>JACKEY010000001.1 GCA_020632755.1 Alphaproteobacteria bacterium
GCGGCCGGTCGGGATCCGCGGCACAGGTGGCGGACAGGAGCTCCGGCGTGGTCCGCCACGCCGCCGGGCGGTCGGGTGGCACCAGCGTCGGCCAGCGCCCGACCAGGGTCGCCTGGGGCGCGTACGACACCCACGCCGGCGTCGGGATCACCAGCTCGCCGTAGTAGCAGACCTGCAGCAGGAACATCAGCTCCTTGGAGCCGGGGCCGACGAGGACGCCCTTGGCGGGGTAGTCGACGCCGATCCGCCGCTGCAGGTAGCGCGACACCTCGGCGCGCAGGGCCGGCAGGCCCTCGACCGGCAGGTAGTCCTTGCGGGCCGCGTGCTCGCGAAGCGCGGCGACCACCGCGTCCGGCACCGGGAACGGCGACTGGCCGAGGCCGAACCGGTAGACCGGCAGGCCCTCGGCCGCCCGCTGCTCGCAGGTTGCCTGGCTGGCGACCGTCGCCGACATCGCGAGCCCGCGGACCGGCAGGCTGAGGCTGGTCCACTGGCTGGCCATCTCAGGAGGCTCCCATCACCGGCTGTTCCTGTCCATCGAGCACCCGCAGCTGGTCGCGCCAGCCGCGACCCTGCTCGAAGAAGAAGCGGCCGCCATCGAGGGGGACCAGGTCGTGGAGCCAGCTGGCGTTGGGATCGAACCGGGCGAAGAACGGCTGCCGGACCCACTCGGGGTTGCGCGCCTGCAGGAAGCGCAGGACGAACGCCTTGCGGCGCCCGACCTGAGCGACGCCGTCGATGGTGATCTTGCCCGGGGTGGTGCTCATCGACGGGCCGCGCACGGTCCGGGCGAGCCCGGACACCTGGCGGTAGGCATCGTTGAAGATGTCGAGGGCGCGCGCCAGGGGCACGGCGAAGTAGTGCTGGGCCCCGGTGTCGCGCTCGATGAACATGTAGTACGGCACCGCGCCGTGGCGGACCTCGTCGCGCCACAGCTGGGCCCAGGCGTCGGCGTCGTCGTTGACGTGGCGGATCAGCGGGGCCTGGCACCGCACGGTGGCGCCGGTGGCGCGGACCCGCGCCAGCGCTGCCTGCGACGACGGGGTCGACAGCTCGCGGGGGTGGCTGTAGTGGGCCATGACCGCGAGGTGCTTGCCGGCGGCGACGATCTCCTCGAAGAGGCGCATCAGGTCGTCGGCGTCGCGGTCGCCGAGGAAGCGGTGCGGCCAGTAGGCCAGCGCCTTGCTGCCGATCCGGATCGAGCGCAGGTTCGGCAGGTCGGCCGCCAGCAGGGGCTCGACGTAGCGGCGCAGCAGGGTGGTCCGCATCACCAGCGGGTCGCCGCCGGTGATCAGCACGTTGCTGACCTCGGGGTGGGCGCGCAGGTAGCCGATCAGGTCGTCGGTCTCGCTGGCGGCGAAGCGCTCCTCGTCGAGGCCGACGAACTGGGGCCAGCGGAAGCAGTAGGTGCAGTAGGCGTGGCAGGTCTGGCCCTGCGACGGGAAGAACAGCACGGTCTCGGCGTACTTGTGCTGCAGGCCCGGCAGGGCCCGGCCGTCGAGCCGGGGCACGTTGAGGGTCTTCTGGCCCGCCGGATGCGGGTTCAGCCGGCGCCGGATCTCGAGGGCAGCGGCGGCCAGGCCGTCGTGGCTGGCGCCCCGGCGCAGCAGGTCGACCATGTGGGCGCGGTCGCGCGTGGTCAGCATGCCGGGCTGCGGGAAGGTCAGCTGGAAGATGGGATCCTCGGGGATCCGGTCCCAGTCGATCAGCTCGTCGATGACGTACCGATTGACGCGGAAAGGCAAGACCTCGGCCACCGCCTGCATGGCCAGGCGTTCCTCCTCTGGCAGCCCGGCCAGGTGGGGGAGGGTCGCCAGGTCGCGCTTGGTCACGACCTGGAACGTCTTGGAGTTTCGCGGCTGCATGCCGGCCATTTTAGTTTGTGCACAAAATATTTCAAGGTGACTTGTGAGTTGATTCGTGGTCGGAGTACAAGACGGGACAGGAACCACACGTGCGCGACGATCCACCGCTGCCGCGGACCCTCGCTTTCCTTCGACGCATCTGGGCGATGACCCACGCGGTCCAGGCCCGCTCCAAGCGGATGGAACGGCTGCACAGCGTCACCGGCCCGCAGCGGTTCGTGCTCCGCGTCGTCGGTCGGTTCCCCGGGGTGTCGGCCGGTGACCTGGCGCGCATCCTGGAGCTGCACCCGAGCACGATGACCGGCATCCTGCAGCGGCTCGAGGAGCGGGAGCTGCTGACGCGGACGACGGATCCCGACGACGG
>JACKEY010000010.1 GCA_020632755.1 Alphaproteobacteria bacterium
GGATCCAAGGCCGCCGATGCCGGAGGCGGTGGACACGGGGTTCGGCGGCGAGTGAGGCCCCCCTCCGTCAGGCCTTCGGCCTGACACCTCCCCCCGCGATGCGGGGGGAGGGGCGGTGTAGCAGGGGTCAAGAGGGCAGGCGGGGGGAGGGGGTCAGGTGTCGCGACGCCGGCGCCACAAGCCGAGCAGGCCGGCCAGCCAGATGCCGCCGACGGCGCCACCCACGCCGCTGCTGCAGGAGCAGTCGACGTCCATGTCCGGGATGGTGTCTTCCTTGAGGAGCAGGCCGCAGTCCGGGGGGATGGCGTCGAGGTAGTCGGGGGCGTCGACCAGGGTGCCCTGGCCGCCGCGGAAGCCGACGACGGCGCAACCCATCACGCCGCTGCCGCAGTCGCCGCAGGTGCCGCCCAGCGCGCCCCAGGCCCGGCAGAGGGCCTCTTCGTCGCCGGCCGAGGTGACCCAGGCGCTGGCCTTGCGCAGGTCGACCTCGGCCTGGCCTTCCAGGCCGGCGAAGGAGGTGCCGGTCGGGTCGAAGCCGAGTCGCCAGCGCGGGGAGAAGCTCTCGATGAGGGGGGTCGAGGCGACGTCCAGGCGATCGGCGTCCCAGGAGAGCACCGAGCCGGCCAGGTCGCCGCCGGCGTTCTGGGCCAGGCAGGCCCCGTCGCCCTGCTCGTAGATGACGCGCAGATCGGCCCAGGTCGCCGCGGAGGCGTCCACGCGGAAGAACAGGCGGTCGTCGTCGGCCAGGCCGTCGAGCAGGTCGCCGAACAGCCAGATGGACGACAGGTCGATCTCGTAGGCGTTGCCCAGGATCGAGGTGGGGTCGAAGTCGGTGGCGGTGCCGTACTCGCCGACGGTGAAGGTCTCGTCGTAGCCGACGATGCTGCCGTCGATGCCGGGCACGGTGTAGTCGCCGGGCGCCAGCTCGCCGTCGGAACCGGCCCACCACGAGACCGACCACGCGTCGCCCGAGGTCGCGGCCACGGCCACGTCGGCGCCGGTCGCGTCCTGGACGATCGGGGTCGGGTCGCTGCCGTCTTCGACGTCGAGGGTGAACCCGTCCCACGGCGCAGGGCCGATGGGGATCACGGTGACGTCGGGCTGCGGGCCGCCGCCGTCCCCCGTGCCGTCGTCGCCGCCGGATCCGGTGTCGTCGCCGCCGCCGCCTCCCCCCTTGTCGGAGCAGGCGAACAGCAGGGGCAGCAGCAGGATCAGGGCGCGCATCGGTCCTCCGGGGAGGGGCAGTGTGTCAGCGCCGCCGACGCAGCGCCAGCCCCAGCGCGCCGAGCACGCCGAACAGGCTCAGGCCGGCCGAGCCGACCGCGGAGCAGCCCTTGTCGTCGTCGTCGTCGCCGCTGCCGCCGTCAGAGCCGCCGTCACTGCCGCCGTCGCTGCCGCCGTCGCCGCCGCCCGCGCCGTCGCAGCTGCCGGGGTCTTCGACCATGCCGAGGCCGCAGACGGGGAAGCGGTCCTCCATCTGGACGTTGTAGTCGATGTAGCGGACCTGGTCGGTCTCCTCGAGGCCGGACTCGTAGAAGACGAGGTCCTGGTCGACGTCGGTGGCGGCGTAGCGCATGTGGATGCGGGTGAACCACGCTTCATAGGCCGAGCCGTCGAAGCCGAGCCCCTGGAGCTGCTCGTCGGTCGGCGGGTCGGTGGTGCAGGGGTCGCACCAAGCCGGGCTCCACGAGTACTCGAGCAGCCAGCCGGGGCGGCCGTCGGCGGTGATCGCGGCCTGGAACTCCTTGGCGTAGAACTTCCCGAAGTCCTCCTCGCCGGCGCCAGCCCCCTCCCCCGGCCACATGCACTCGTCGTCGATCTCGACCTGGGGGTAGTTGCTGATGTGCACCTGGCCCTTGCTTTCGTCGTTGATGACGTAGGCGACGAGGTCCTGGGCGCTCGACGCGTTGATGGTGCCGAGCCGGATGGGCAGGCTGAACACGTCGCTGTCGTAGCCGAAGCGCAGCGGCGACAGCCAGGTGGCCCCGTCGGGCAGGTCGGCGAGGTCGACCTTGGCGGCGAAGAAGTAGCTGCCGGCCTCGATGTACTCGCCGAGCAGCTCTTCGGCCCCGTCGGGGATGGCGTAGCCCTGGGCGTTGAGCCAGTCGACGAGCCCGCCGCTCTCCTCGGCCGAGAGGATGACGATGTCGTACTCGCCGGCGCTGAACTCGGCCTCGACCGAGACCCCGCCCGCGGTGTCGTCGCCGGAGTCAGAGTCGTAGGAACCGCCGCCGTCCATGCCGCCGCTGAACGAGCCGGTGTCCGACCGGAAGTCGCTGCACTCGTAGGCGACGCGGCGGGGCGAGCTGTACAGGTCCAGCGTGCGGAAGACCTCGGGATCCACGACGGCGACGTCGTCTTCGCCCAGGATCTCGGGCACGGGCACCACCAGGGCGAACTGGCTGAGGTCGCCTTCGTAGTCGTTGGCCAGGGTGAGCGTGGTGCGCGTGCCCTGCCGCACGACGGCGACCTGGCTGGCGTTGTTGAACAGCTGGCTGCCCGCGGAGCCCATGTAGGTGCCGCAGAAGGCGTGGGCGTCGGGGGACAGCAGCGAGAGCGTCAGGGCGAGGATCATCACATCTCCTGGGACACCGCCAGGATCGCCCGGCCGCCGTCGACCCACAAGCCGGGGCTGCACGATCCCTCCGCCGCGGCTGCAAGGCGGCGTGCAGAACCGATCCGCCCGTCCCACGGGCCCCCGTCGAGGACCGCGTGTCAGCGCAGATCGACGCCGACCGCCCGGTCGAGATCGATGCCCCAGGCGGCCTCGACCTGCTGGACGAGCTGTCGCGGGTCCGCGGTCAGCGACGCCAGCGACCAGGTGCGCACGCTGTCGTCCCAGCTGCCCGAGTACAACAGCTGCCCGTCGGGCGAGAAGTCCAGGGTGACGGCCCGCTCGGTGTGCCCGCGGAGCAGGGCGAGCTCCTTGTCGCCGTCGACGGACCACAAGCGGACGTCGCCGGACAGCAGGCCCGCGGCGGCCAGCCGGCCGTCGTCGGACAGGGCGACCTCCATCACCCGGGCGCCGGGCAGGTCCCAGCGCCGCTCGACGCCGGTCTCGCGGTCCAGCACCCGCACGGCCGAGCGCTGGCCGATGACGACGCGGGCCCCGTCGCGGGCGACGTCGACGGCGACGGCTTCGGGGTCGTCGGCGATGCGCTCGATGTGCAGCGGGTCGGCGTGCAGCAGCCAGACGCCGCCGCGCTCCTCGACCAGCGCCGCCACCCGACCGTCGCGCTGCGCGCCCAGGTCGTACCAGTTGGTCTTGGGCAGCACGAGGTCGCGCCGCTCCTCCCAGGAGTCCACGTCGACCACATGGGGCCCCTGGCCGTAGCCGATGCCGACGACGTAGCCGCCGGCGAGCCCCTCGACCCGCCGCCAGTAGGCCGTCATCTCGAGGGGGCGCCGGGCATAGGGCGCCGTCGTGTCCAGGGCGAAGCCCGGGTGGGAGAAGGAGGGGGTGCCGAACAGGAGCGGACGGTCGGGCACGAAGGCGATGCCCTTGATGACATCGTCGACGTCGAGGTCGGCTTCGAGGAGACGCAGGCCGGAGCGCTGGTCCCAGAGGTTGATGCGCCCGGGGGCCGACGAAGCGGCCACGGTGCCGGTGTCGCTGACGCGGACCGAGGTGACGCCGCTCGCGGTCGGCAGGACGTGGGGGCGGCCGTCGCCGACCAGCTCGAAGCGGCGCAGCTCGTCGCCGGCGACCACCAGCTGGCCCGGCGCGGTGAACCGGACGGAGCGGTCGCCGCCGGCGGGCAGGCGGGGGAGGAGCCCGCCGGAGCGCAGGTCCCAGATGCGCGTGACGCCGCGCTCGGAGACGATGGCCACGCGCTGATCGTCGGCGTCGAGGGCGAGGTCGCGGATGGGGCCGAGGCGCGGATCGATGGGCCCCCGCGAGGCCCCTGTGGCCGGGTCGAACAGGAAGACCTGGCCGTCGAGGGCGCCCATCGCGATCCAGCGGCCGGAGGGCGACCAGTGCATGGCGATGGTGGCGTCGACCTGGGGGAAGGTGGCGCGCAGGTCGTGGCGGGAGATCAGGCGGTCGGCGGCATCGCGCAGCTCGAGGGAGCCGGAGCCGCGCAGGACGGCGACGCGGTCGGCGCCGTGGAGGGCGGCGGCGAGCAGCTTCTCGGGGGTGTCGACCAGGGTGCGGGGCGGCGGAGCGTCGGTGACCCAGGCCCAGCCGCCGTGGCTGTGCACGACGACGACGCCGGGATCGGTGCTGGTGGCGATGCGGGCCGCGCCCTTGGGGGCCGGCCGGTCGTCGATGAGCCCGCCGTCGGGGTCGTAGCGGACGATGGAGTCGCCGGCGATGAGGACCAGCGAGCCGTCGGCGAGGATGGCGCCTTCGGAGGCGCGCAGGGGGCGGGTCCAGGCGACGGTGCCGGTGGCCAGGTCCCACAGCTCGATGGTGTCGGAGCGCACGCACAACAGCCGCGTCGCGGCGGCGTCGATGGTGCGGGCGTGGCAGGCGGGCAGGCCCAGGTGGGAGAGCAGCCGCGGCCGGCCGTCGACGGCGAAGGCGGCCAGCACGCCGCGGGCTTCGGGCGACTCCTGCAGGGCGAGGGCGTGGGCGGCCAGGACCTCGGCCTCGCCGCGGGCCTCGACCAGGGCGGCGGCGCGGGCCTGACCGAGCAGGGCCCGGGCCAGGTGGCGCTCGCCGGCGACGCGGGCCTGATCGGCGGCAGCCTCGGCCGAGCGGGCCCGGTCGCGCTCGGTCGTCGTGCGCTGCCAGGCCATGAGCCCACCGAGCAGCAGGAAGGCCAGGGCGCCGGCCGCGACCAGGAGCGGCGCGCGCCAGGCGCGGCCCAGGCGGCGGGCGAGGTCGACCGGGCGGTAGTCGAAGGCGTCGACCCGGCGGCCGTCCAGGAAGGCCTGCACGTCCTGGGCGAGGGCGCGGGCGTCGGGGTAGCGGTCGGCGGGCTCGCGCTGCAGGGCGCGATCGACGATGGCGGCGAGCTCGCGGGGGGCGTCGGCGGGCAGGGGCGGCAGCTGGGCGGAGAGCACCTGGGCGAGCACCTTGCGGCTGCTCTGCCCGGAGAAGGGCGGCCGGCCGGCGAGCAGCTCGTAGAGCACGACGCCCAGGCTCCAGACGTCGGTGCGGCAGTCGACGGCGTCGCCGGCGGCCTGCTCGGGGCTCATGTAGGCGGGGGTGCCGACCACAGCACCGGTCACCGTGCGGGGGCCGTGGCGGGACAGGTCGGCCGCCTGGCGCAAGGCGCGGCCCTGCTCGTCGTCGAGGGTGCGGGCCAGGCCCCAGTCCATGACCTGGGTCTCGCCGAACTCGCCGACCATGATGTTCGCGGGCTTCAGGTCGCGGTGGATGACGCCCTGGCTGTGGGCGTAGGCGACGGCCTCGCAGGCGTCGAGGTAGTGCCGCAGCAGCTGCAGGCGCTGGTCGAGGGTGACGCGCTCGAGCAGGGCGTCGTGCAGCGACCGGCCCCGGATGAGGCGCATCGTGTAGAAGAGCCGGCCGTCGCGGCTGCGACCGGCGTCGAAGACCGTGACGATGCCGGGGTGGTCGAGCTGGGCGGTGATCCAGACTTCCTGGGTCAGCCGCCGCGTGGTCTCGGTGTCGTCGGCGGCGACTTCCTTGCGGGCGACCTGGCGACGCAGGCGCAGGTCGGTAGACGCGAGCACGCGGCCCATGCCCCCGCGGCCGAGCTCGGCGGCGTCTTCGTAGCGGGCGTCGGCGGGCAGATCGAAGGGGTGCAGGCCGCCGGTGGACAGGATGTCCTCGGTGGGGGCGTCGGGGGCGAAGGCGCCCAGGTCGGCGCCGCTCGGCGGGGCGTCCCACGCCGCACCGCTGGACGCCCAGTCGTCGGACGTGACGGCGTCTTCGTCGGTCGAGGGGCGGTCCGGCGGTGCCAAGGGAGGGTGCTCCGGGGAGCCCGCAAGCTACCGCGAGGCGTCGGGACCCGCTTCAGGTGCGGACTTCGCGCTTCAGGTGCGGTCTTCGACCGTGTCCTGCGCGAGGAGCAGCAGCTCCACGCTGCCGGAGCGGTCCGCGCTCACCAGGTCGTCGCGGATGCCGACCTCGCGCAGCCGCGTGCGCAGCCGGGCCAGGGCGACGTCCCACTTGCGGCGCAGCTGGCGGCGGTCGCCTTCGTCGCCCCAGACCTCGCGGGCGACGGTCTCCCAGGGGGCGGGTCCGTCCAGCGCAACGAGCTCGCTGAGGATGCGCGCGCCGATGCCGCCGATGAGCACGGGGGGCTCGCCCTCGCGGTGGAGCTGGACGGTGTCGAACTGGGCGACCAGCCGCAGGGGGCTGGCGATGGCGCCGCGGACCCGGGTGGCCTGGGCCTCGGCCCGGGCCAGGGCGACGGCGACGGCCGACAGGGTCAGGCCATCGACGACCACGGCGTCGCCGGGGGCCACGGGGATCGGGGCCGCGCCGCCGACGGCGCAGCGCCAGCCGGCGCCGGTGTGCCAGAAGGTGGCGGCCGCATCGGGCTGGTAGCCGCCGACGATGCGCGGGCTGGGGCGGCCGTAGACGCTGCAGGTGCCCGACAGGACCTGGCGGGTCAGGCCGGGGCCCTCGAGGGCCAGGACCTGGTCGGGCAGCACGACGGCCTCGACGACCAGCTCGAGCCCGCGGGCCAGGGCGACGATCTGGCCCTGCTGCAGCACGGCTTCGCGCACGGGGGTGCCGTCGACGGCGAACAGGCCGCGCAGAGCCAGCAGCTTGAGCTCGCCGCCGCGCAGGCTGACCAGGGCGTGCGCCTCGCTCACGCGGGCGTCGTCGACCTGCAGGGCCGCGGTCCACAGCCGCCCGATGAAGTCCCCGGGGTGCAGCTCGGCGGTGCTGCCGTCGGGCAGGCGCAGGACGACGGTGGCGTTCACGGCGACTCCTGCCCCACCACCTGCAGGGCGATGTCGGGGCGATCGGTGATGAGACCGTCCACACCGTACTCGACGAGGCGCCGCATCTCGTCCGGATCGTTGACGGTCCACGCCAGGATCCGGTAGCCGCGCCGCTTCATGCGCCGGACGTAGCCGCGGCTGAGTCGGTCGGCTTCGACGGCGAGCACGTCGGGCACCGCCTTGCCGTTGAGCCACAGGTGCCGCAGGGACAGCTTCTCGAGGGGGTTGAGGTCCGCCCCGCGGAAGGTGCCGGTGAGCTGGCCGCGCGCGATGGCGGGGTTGCGCGCGCGCACGGCCGCCAGCAGGTGGGGGTTGAAGCTGGTGACCAGCACGCGGTCGACGACGCCGGCGGCTTCGAGCTCGTCGACGACGGCCCCGGCCAGGGTGGGCACGGTGGCCGGGTCGCGGGGGTTCTTGAGCTCGACGTCGATGACCACGGCGGGGCCGAAGCGACGCAGCACGTCGCGCAGCAGCGGCAGGGGCTCGCCGGCGAAGGCCGCCGAGAAGTGGCTGCCGGCGTCCAGGCCGCGCAGGGTGGCGACCGGGGTCTCGTCCACGAAGCCGACGCCGTCGGTGGTGCGATCCAGGGTCTCGTCGTGCACGACCACGGGCACGCCGTCGGAAGACAGGTGCACGTCGAGCTCGAAGGGCAGGCCCCAGCTGTCGGCGGCCAGCGCGAAACCCGCCATGGTGTTCTCGGGCGCCAGGGCGCGGGCGCCGCGGTGGCCGATCACGGTGACGCCGGCCGGCAGCAGGTGATCGACGGGCCGCGGGGCGTGCGGCACGCAGGCGACCGAGGTCAAGGCCACCGGCAGGCCGACCAGGCGGGACAGGCGACGGAGCGGGGAGGGACGCGGCACCGGCTCTCCTTTCAGGGCGGGGAGATAAGCCAGCGACAGACGCCCCTCCACCGCCCTCCTGCCGAACGTCCCACGATGATCAAGTACATCGGCAGCAAGCGCGTCCTGCTGCCCCACATCCTCGACGCCGTGGGCGGCCTGTCGCCGTCGACGACGGTGCTGGACCTGTTCTCGGGGACCAGCCGGGTGGGGCACGCGCTCAAGGCCGCCGGGCACCGGGTGATCGCCAACGATCACAACGTCTACGCCTGGATCCTGGCCCGCTGCTACGTCCAGGCCGACGCCCAGGCCGTGCGCGCCGATGCACTGGCGGCCCTGGACCACCTGCGGGGCCTGCCGCCGGCGCCCGGCTGGTTCACGGAGACCTACGCGGTGCGCAGCCGCTTCCTGCACCCCGACAACGCCGCCCGGGTCGAGGCCATGCGCGAGGCCCTGGCCGGCATGGCCCTGTCCGACGACGTCTTCGCCGTCGTGCTCACGGCCCTGATGGAAGCCGCCGACCGGGTCGACAGCACCGTCGGCGTGCAGATGGCCTACCTCAAGCAGTGGGCCCCGCGGGCGCTCAAGCCCCTGGAGCTGCGGCTGCCCGACCTGCTGCCTGCCGGAGCTGCAGGGCGCTGCGCGGCACACTGCGAAGACGCCCTGGACCTGGCCGAGCGCGTGCACGCCGACGTCGCCTACCTCGACCCGCCCTACAACCAGCACAAGTACCTGGGGAACTACCACCTGTGGGAGACCCTGTGCCGCTGGGATCACCCCGACGTGTACGGCAAGGCCTGCAAGCGCGTCGACGTCCGCACCCGGCAGAGCCCCTTCAACCGCAAGCACCACGCCCTGCCCGCGCTGACCGACCTGATCGGCCGCCTGCGCGCCCGCCACCTGGTCGTGAGCTTCAGCGACGAGGGCTTCGTCAGCCGCGGCGAGATGGAAGCCCTGCTGCGCACCCGCGGCGAGGTCCACACCCTGGCCATCCCGCACCGGCGCTACGTCGGCAGCAAGATCGGCATCCACGATCTGTCGGGCCGGCGGGTGGGCACCCCCGGCAAGGACGAGAACCGCGAGTACATCTACGTGGTGCGCGGCCATGGCTGAGCTGCGGCACTCCCTGGATCAGCTGCGGGTGCTCGACGCCATCGCGCGCACGGGTTCCTTCTCGGGGGCAGCCGCCGAGCTGCACCGGGTGCCGTCGGCCATCAGCTACGCCGTGCGCACCCTCGAGGAGCAGCTGGAGGTCGCACTGTTCGAGCGCCTGGGCAACCGCACGCGGCTGACCCCCGCCGGCGAGGCGCTGCTGCAGCGGGCCCGAGCAGTGCTCGCCCACGCCGAGGCCCTGGACGCCGCCGCCCGCGAGCTGCGGGACGGCTGGGAGCCGCTGCTGCACGTGGTCGTCGACGGGCTCTTCCCCTGGGAGCCGGTGGCCCGCGCCCTGTCGGCCTTCACCGACGGCGACATCCCCACCCGGGTACGGGTCGACGTCGAGTACCAGGAGGGCGTGCCCGAGCGCTGGCAGGCCGACGACGCCGCGCTGATGGTGATCCTGGACTTCGATCCGGAAGACGATCCCCTCACCTGCCACCCCCTCGACCCGCTGGAGATGGTGCTGGTCGCCTCGCCGGGACACCCCCTCGCCCGGCGCCGCGGCCTGTCCCGCGACGATCTGCACGACGCCTTCGAGCTCGTCGTGAAGGACTCCTCGCCCCGCTACAGCCGCGACCCCAAGCAGGCCTTCATGGGCAGCCGCCACGTGGTCTACCTGTCGGACTTCCACGCCAAGCGGCTCACCGCCCGCGCCGGGGTCGGCTTCGGCTGGCTGCCGCTGCACCTGGTCCGGGCCGACCTGGACGACGGCACGCTCGTGCTGCTCGACGTGCCCGACGGCAACCGCTGGACCTACCACCCGCAGCTGGTGCACCGGAGCGACCGGCCGCTCGGGCGGGCGGCCCGGCGGTTCGTGGACGCGCTGCTGGCCGGTCAGCATCAATCGTCTTGAACCTCAGTGCCAAGAACTTGCGCTTTTGCTGATGGTCGAGATCGGCTCTCCTGGGACGGTGCCCTCCACCGGGAGCCCCCATGGACCGTCGCGCCTTCGCCTGCCTGCCCCTCGCCCTGCTCTTCGCCTGCTCGTCGGACTTCACGGTCAAGGGCGTGGACCCGACGAACCGGGCCGAGGACACCGGCACGCCGGCAGCCGAGGAGGGTGACACCGGTGCGGCCGAGGAGGTCGAGGAGGAGGACCCGCCGGTCGACGAGCCCGAAGACGAGACCGGGCTGCCCGAGGAGGAGGAGGAGGAGGTCCCGGTCGAGGAGACCCCCGACGAAGAGCCCCCGCCCGAGGACGACTGCACCGAGACCGACGACCGGATCTACGTGATCGAGCGGGAGGGCGACGAGATCCTGATCTTCGACCCCGAGACCCTGGGCTTCGAGTCGCTGGGCCGGCTGCGCTGCGACGGGGCCCGCGGCGCGACGCCGGCGTCGATGGCGGTGGGCCGCGACGGCATCGCGTGGGTGCGGATGAGCGACGACAAGCTCTACGAGGTGTCTCTGGACGACCTGGCCTGCACGCCGACCGACTTCCGGCTGCCGAGCGGCTTCGGCAGCTTCGGCATGGGCTTCGCGACCGAGCACGACGGCACCTGGCGGGACCACCTGTTCATCGCCGACGCCGACACGCTGGGCATGCTGGACGTGGGCGCGCTGTCGGTGGAGACCGTCGGGCGCATGGCCAGCCAGTCCGAGCTGACGGGCAACGCCGCCGGCGAGCTGTGGGCCTTCCTGCCGCTGGAGTCGCCGGCCGAGCTCGCGCAGCTGGACCAGGACGACGGCAGCCGCCGGGCGCGCATCCCGCTGCCGATGTTCCCATCGCCGGCCGACATCGACACCTTCGCCTTCGCGACCTGGGGCGGCGAGTTCTGGCTGTTCGTGCGCACCTACGGCATGGGCAGCAGCACGGATGTGTACCGGGTAGACGCCGACGGGGCGATGACCCGCGTGCTGGTCGACGTGGGCTTCGACGTGGTCGGGGCGGGGGTCAGCACCTGCGCGCCGACCGAGTAGGCCCCCTTCCGCCTCGCTCCGCTCGGCACCTCCCCCCAGAAAGCCGGGGGGAGGGAGTCCCCGCCTACTCGGCGACGACGCCGTCGAAGAAGGTGTAGATGGCGTCGTGGCCCTGCTCGTTGGGGTGGATGCAGGTCTCGTCGAACCACAGGTCGGCGTCGGCGCCGCGGTAGCAGCGGCCGTCGGTGTCGTCGCGGGCGTAGCCGTGGCCGCAGAACTGCTCGAGCAGGAAGACCATGTCGCTGTCGGTGTCGACGGCGATGGACATGAACTCCTCCATCGACCAGACGACCATCTCTTCGAGCGCGGGGTCGGTGACGGCGGCCGAGTAGCCGGCGAGCCCGGCCAGGGGGCAGGCGGTGACGTCGCCGGTGGCGTCGGTGAACTCGTAGAGGTTGGTGAACACGACGTAGACGCCGTTGGGGAAGCGGCCGGGTTCCTTGATCCACTCGACCGTCTCGCGCATCAGCGCCATGTACTCGAAGGTCTGATCCCACAGGGCGTCGACGTCGTCGCCGTTCATGAACCCTTCGGTGATCGAGTTCAGGTCGTTGCCGCCGATGGTCATGACGACGAGCGTGGTCTGGTCGCGCTTGTCTTCGGGCAGGCAGTTCAGGACCTGGTCGTTGTCGCGCATCAGGTCGTCGGTGCGCGCGCCCCACTTCGCACAGCTGCTGAAGTCGCCGTCGTCCTGGGTGTAGGTGACGCCGTCGATGAGGTTGACGTTCTCCCAGAAGAAGCCGGGGGCCGTCAGGTGGAAGCGGTCGGCGAGCTCGTGGGCGAGCAGGTTGCGCCACCAGTCCTCGCTGTCGGTGGGTGGGGTGCCGACCGTGACGCTGTCGCCCAGGAAGACGACGCGCTCGATGTCGGCGATGTCCTGGTGGTCGGTGCCGTAGCAGTGGGTGCCGACGACGGGGCCGAACTGGTCGTAGTCGGGGCCGAACTCGCCGGCGCCGAAGTCCGAGAAGCAGTCCTTGTAGGTCGGGTTGGGCAGCGGGCCGGTCTCGTCGCCGTCGGTGGCCGTGTCGGTGTCGGTGTCGCCGTCCGTGTCGGTGTCCGTGTCCGCGTCGGCGTCCGTGTCCGTGTCGGTGGCGGAGGTGCCGGTGTCGTCGGGCTGGCCCTCGGCGTCGCCGACGGGCACCCACTCGTCCTGGCCACAGGCGAAGAGCAGGGTGAGGGAGAGCGCGAGCATCGGGTCCTCGGGGCGACGGGGAGGTGACACCTTACCGCGGCGCTGGACCCCCTCGAAGCACGACAATACCGACGCCCTCCCGACCGCCCAGGAGCCTGTCGTGACCTTCCTCCTCGCCCTCTCCCTGCTGGGCTGCGACCCGAAGTCCGCCGGCGGCGACTCCGGCAGCGGCAGCGACGACACGACCGACAGCAGCAGCAGCGACGACAGCGACAGCGGCGCGACGGTCGACGACCCGTGGGCCGACCATCCGATGCTGCAGGACGGGACCTTCTACGTGACGGCCCACCGCGGCGGCGCGATGCTGTGGCCCGAGCACACGATGGTGGCCTACCAGGGCGCGGTCGACGCCGGCACGGACATCCTGGAGCTCGACATCCACAGCACCAGCGACGGGGTGCTGGTGGTGATGCACGACGCCGAGGTCGACCGCACGACCGACGGCACCGGCCCGATCAAGACCATGACCCTGGCGGAGCTGAAGGCGCTGGACGCTGCGTACTGGTTCTCCCAGGACGGCGGGACGACCTACCCGCTGCGGGGCACCGGCATCACGGTGCCGACCCTGGACGAGGTGCTCGAGGCGCACCCGACGCTGCTCTACAACATCGAGATCAAGCAGCAGGACCCGCCGATCGTCGACGAGGTCATCGCCGCGGTGCAGGCCGCCGGGGTCGACGACCAGACCGCGCTGACCAGCTTCACCGACAGCATCCTGCGGGACATCCGCGAGAAGGCGCCGGACATCCTGACGGCCCTCGGCGCGATCGAGGGCTACGCGCTCTACAGCCTGCCCGAGAGCGACTACGACGAGTACGTGCCGCCCGCCCCGCTGTTCGCCGCGCCGGTCGACTACTCGGGCATCGAGCTGGACGCGCCGAGCGTCGAGAAGGCCCACCGGTTCGGCGTCCGCATCCACGCCTGGACGGTCAACGACCCCGACGAGATGGACCGGGTGATGGCGATGGGGGTCGACGGGATCATCACCGACGACCCGGTGACGCTGCGGGAGAAGGTCGACGCGCGGTAGGGCCGCAGGTCTCGCGTGAGGTTCCACGCGGGGTTCCACGGTGGTTCCACGCGTTCCACGGTGTGACAGGCGGTTGCACCCGGGTGTCACCTTCCGGGGCACCATGGTCCGGAGCCCGCGTGTCTCGACGCCGCGGGTCCGGACACCATGGACCGCGTGACCGACATCGCCTGGATCCTGCTGTGCACGGGGCTCGTCGCCCTGGTGCCGGTGGGGCAGCTGTGCCTGGAGCGCGGGGTGACGCGTGCGCCGGGGGCCCGGCGGGCGGCGGCGCGGGCGGTCGTGGACGTGGCGATCGCGGTGCTGGCGACGTGGCTGGTCGGCTACGCCTGGGCCCACGGGCCCAGCCTGGGGGGCTTCCTGGGGCTGACGCCGGGGCCGGCGGATGTGGGCCGGCTGACCGGCGGCTGGGAGGCTTCCGTGGTGATGTGGCACGCGGCGGCCATCGCGGGGGCGACGGTGGTCGCGGGCAGCGGGGGCGCGGAGCGGGGGCGGCCGAGCGCGATGGCCGTGACGGCCGCGGTGCTGGCGGTGGTGGTGCTGCCGATCGCGCTGCACTGGGCGTGGGGAGGCCGTCCGGCCGGCGTTCCGGTCGGCTGGCTGGCCCGCATGGGGCTGGTGGATCACGGCGGGGTGGCCGCGCTGCACGTACCCGCGGGGGCCGCCGCGCTGGCGCTGGCCGTGGTGCTGGGGCCGCGGCGGGGGCGGCTGGATGCGGATGGCCGGCCGCAGGCGCTGGCCGAGGGAGAGCCAGCGCTGGAGGTCGCTGGCGCGCTGCTGGTGGTGGCCGGCTGCATGGGGCTGGTCGGCGGATCGCGGATGGGCTTCGTGCCCGAGGCGATCGGCGGCATGGTCGCGGTCGCCGTGGCGGCGAGCGCCGGGACGGTGGCCGGCATGGTCGCGGCGGCCCAGCAGCGGCGCAGCTCGCGGCTGCGGGACGTGCGGCTGGGCGCCGTCGCGGGCGCCATCGCGGCGTCGGCCGGGGCGCTGTCGGGCAGCCTGTGGTGGGCGGCGGCGGTGGGCGCGATCGGCGGCGGGTTGGCCATCGCGACGGACCGGGGGCTGCTGTTCGCCGGGGTCGACGATCCCGTCGGCGCCGTGCCGAGCCACTTCGTGGCCGGCGGCTGGGGGCTGTGCGCAGCGGCGCTGGCCTGGTCCGGGGACGGCACGGGCCTGCGGCTGACGCTGCAGGTGTTCGCCTTCTGCGTGGTCGCGGTGTGCGCCTTCGTGGTCGTGCACGGCGCGCTGCGCGCGGTCGACGCGGTGCTGCCGCTGCGGATCGCGCCGGATCTGGAGGTGCCCGACGACGAGCTGACCGACGTGCTGCCGGTGGTCGGTCGTGCGGTCGGCGAGCGGGGCTGAGGGCCCCGCGGGAGCGACGAGGGGTCAGCGTCGCCAGAGCGCGCGCAGCAGGCTGAGGCCCAGGACGATCTGGGCCAGCACGTGCCCGGCGCCGCAGGCGAGCTCGATCCACTGCATGACGCGCCCGTGGTCCCACAGCGGCTCGGCCGCGAACACGAACAGCAGCTGCAGCACCGCGGCGCCCAGCAGCGACAGCAGCCCCAGCAGGCCGGCGACCAGGCCCCCGCTGCCGCCGCCGCGACCCCGGACCACGACGCCGAGCACGGCGACCAGCGCCCAGGCCATCAGGTGCGAGGTCAGCGCCGGCACGGGCTCGACGTTGAGGTGCACGTCCAGGCTCATCGGGGCTCCTGCCGGGCGGGCGTCGCCCAGACCAGGGCCGCAGCGAGCACCGAGAGCGCCAGGAAGCCGAACAGCCCGTCGGCCACCCCACTGCCGAACGACGGCATGCGCACGAAGATCGGCTGCGCTTCGATGCGCGGCAGCTGGAACCAGGCCGTCATGGTCCCGAACAGGAAGCCGCGGCGGCTGGTGATCAGCAGCAGGACGGCGCCCACGAGTCCGAGCAGCGCGGGCCCCGGGCGGCGGGGCACGCGGGCCGCGCAGCCCAGGCACAGGCCGAGCGCGAACAGGAAGAGCAGGCCGCGCAGCCCGCTCGCCAGCACCAGATCGGCCGTCATCACGAAGCCGTCGTTCACCGGCCTGCCGCGGCGGTGGGGTCGGGCGGCGCGCCGTCGACGGGGTCGCGGCCCACGAAGATCGCGGCCGCGAGCACCGCGTTGACCAGCAGCGCCAGGATGGACACGGCGAAGGACCCGGTCTGCAGCAGGGCGACGACCCGGTCGGTGGTCAACAGGCCGCCGTCCAGGGTGGCGTAGGTCTCGGGCAGCAGGAAGCGCCAGCCGAGCGACAGCAGGAAGCCCAGGCAGCGCACCAGGATGCCGCCCGCGGCGACGCCCAGCAGCATGCCGCCGGGCAGCTTGAGGTCGCGGTGCCACAGGCTGGCGCCCAGCCCGCCGACGATGAGCCAGCCGATGCAACTGACCATCAGGCCGATGAGCGGCTCGACCATCGAGAACAGCGAGAAGCCCATCACCGACGCCCCCCAGGCAGCGGCGTGGCCAGCTCGGCTTCGTACCAGGACTGCCGCCCGTTGTGGGCCGCCAGGCCCAGCAGCACGATGCCGATGACGTGGGCCAGGGTGTCGAACATGCCGACGAGCCCGTAGACGATGCCCAGCACGCGGAAGTCGCCGAGCTCGATGTGGCCGGCCCCCTGGGCCCAGCCGATGGCCCAGTAGGAGAAGGCCACGGTCAGCTGGCTGACCAGCAGCACGCTGCTGCCGGCCAGGCCGAGCAAGCTGGCCTTGCGGTGCTTGCCGAGGGTCGCCAGGCAGCCGACGATCACGCCGACGTAGAGCAGCGCGAAGACGGCCTGGAGCAGGTAGTGCAGGGCCTGGGTCAGGTCGCTCATCGCGCATCTCCCGGGGGCGGGGCGCTGTCTTCGGTGCGCCAGCGGGCCCGGCGGCGTTCCTGCAGGCGCAGGATCATCGCCTGCAGGTCCGGGTCGCTCCAGGCGCGATGGTCCAGCCGGCGGCCCTTGGCGCCGTTGCAGCGGCTGCAGGCCAGGGCCAGGTTCTCGAGCGTGTTGTCGCCGCCGTGGGCGCGCGGGACGATGTGCTCGATGGTGACGCCCTTCTGACGGCTGCCGCTCGCCGGCACCCAGAGCTTGCTGTTGCAGTGGATGCACTTGCCCAGCCAGCCGGCGCCGTCGCGGCCGACGGCGGGCTCGAAGGTGCCGTCGGTGGCGACGATGCGCAGGGCGATGTGGGGGCGCCAGCCCGTGGCGCGCAGGGCGTTCTTGCGGCGGCGGCGGCTCATCGGGGGGGACCTCAGGGGCGGGCTTCGGGGCGGCGGACCAGGCTGTCGGGGGTGCGGCGGCGGCGCCAGGTGTCGAGCAGGCTGGTCCCGCCCGGCTCTCCCGGCATGATGCCGCTCGCGCGGCGGACCCAGGCGGCGGGGGTGGCCATGAGGAACAGCGGTACCTCGCGCACGGCGGCGCCGGGACGACCCCGGGCCAGCCAGGCGACGACGCGCAGGCCATGGGCGGTGCTGTGCAGCAGGCCGGCGTTCTGGCTGCGGTCGTGGGCCCGCTCCAGGCAGGTCCACGCGCGGTCGACCTGCCCTCGGCCCAGGGCGCCGACGGCCTGCCGGAGCTCGTCGCGCACGAACGACCGCTCCGCCCGGGACAGGCGGGTGTGGCGGAAGCGGCGCGCGGTGGTCAGGACCCCCATGGCAGCCCCGGTATCCCGGGCCGCCGCCCGGGTGCGCCTCAGTCCGGGTCGCAGGCGCCGTCGCAGGGATGCACGGCGACCGCCCGCTCGACCAGCTCGAGCGTCTGGCCCAGTGCCTGGTCGGTCGAGACGATGTCGCTGTGGGTGTTGTTGTTGTCGGTCGGGATGGTGTTCTGGTCGAGGGGGGTGAACGCGGCCAGGGCGTCGGGGAGGACGATCTGGGTCAGCGAGATGCCATCGGTCTGCTCGCCGGAGACCAGCGCCACGCCCTCGATGGGCCGCGGCGCGGCTTCCAGGTGGTGGGCGCCCACCGTGCGGACCAGCACGTCGGTGGCCAGGTTGGGGACCTGGCAGTCGCCGACGGCTTCCTGCATGACGCCGACGAAGTCCTCGCGCTCGGCAAGCACACGGCCCAGGTTGACCGGGTCGCTGGCGTCGAAGTCCGACTGCAGGGCGGTGACGAACACCAGCTGGCTCAGCGGGTCCGGGTACAACAGGTCGAGCAGGGTCTCGATCTCGCCGAAGTGCCAGGAGCGCTGGATCATGTGGGTCCAGCCGGCCCCGGGCACGCTGAACACGGCGCGGTCGATCTCGTCGGTGAGCGCCACGAAGCTGGTGCCCTGGATGCCGCCCAGGCTGACCCCGTAGTAGAACAGCCGGTCGTCGAACAGCGGCGCGTCGACGGTGCGCCCGGTCTCGGGCAGGTACTGCAGCTCGTCGCGGGCCAGCGCCACCAGCGCCTGGGTGTTGATGAGCGACTGGGCCAGCCGGTCGGTGACGATGCGCACGCGGCCCAGGTCGGGCACGACCTCGGCGATGATCAGGCTCAGGTCACCGCTGGACAGGCCGATCCAGTCCGTGGCGATGAGCACCACGCCGGCCTGGGCGGCCATCGCCTGGGTGATCTGGCCGACGCCGCCGCCGGTCAGCCAGCTGCTGCCGCTGCCGAAGATGCCGTGGCCCATGACGACCAGCGGCACGGGCTCGCCCTCGGGCAGGCCCTTGGGGACGACCATGGTGAACGGGTAGGCCGGCCACTCGTCGGGGGACAACTCGACGCTGTAGGCGTCGTCGGCGTAGCGCAGCTCGTTGTCGTCGAGGAAGCTCGGCGGCCGGAAGGTGCCCTGCACGATGAGCGCGACGTCGTCGTCGGGATCGACCTGCACGCTGTCGAGGGTGTAGGCCGGCGACGCCTCGGCCAGTGCCGCGGCGGCGGCTTCCTTCATCGACAGGATGGGGCCCAGGGACTGGGCGTCGCTGGCCACCTGGACCTCGAAGGCGACGAGCAGGTCCTGGCGGGGGTATCCGGCGGCCTCGAGCGTCGGGAAGAGCACGTCGTCGTAGCGGTCGCGCGCGGCTTCCAGGCGCCGGTCGGTGGTGCGCGCCCCCTCGACCAGGGCCTGGAAGGCGGGCGAGACGTCGAAGGCCGCGCCGTCGACGTCGCGCAGGTCCGTGGTGAGGGCGGCGACGTAGCGGCGGCCCGGCGTCATGGGCGCGACCGGCCGCAGGATCAGCGCGTGGCGGCCCGTGTAGTCGGCGTCGTCGCGGTTGTTCATGTCGAGTTCGACCATCAGCGGCACGCGGGCGCCGGTCTCGCTGTCCATCAGCACCACGTCGGCGTCCGCGGCCAGGCTGGCGCCGGCGTCTTCGAGCCCGAACAGGAAGGCGTCGTCGACGTCGCGCCCCAGCAGCACCAGCAGCGGAGAGGTCACCGAGATGCCGTCGTAGCGGTTGAACATGCCGGGATCGACGGGCAGCGGCCCGTCGGGGCTCGCGAGCATCTCGACCGAGTAGTCCAGCCGCAGGCCGGTCTCGCTGGCCCCGTCGGGCGCCATGTGGAAGGTCGAGGGCCACGGCGTCAGGCAGTCACCGCCGACGTTGAAGGGAGAGCAGTCCGGGTCGAGGCTGAGCTCGAGGAGGGCGGACCCGGAGTCGGCCCCTCCGTCGCTGAGGTCGGTGTCGGTGTCCGAGGCGTCGGTGTCCGTGTCCGAGGCGTCGGTGTCCGAGCCGTCGGTGTCGGAGGCAGCGCCGGTGTCGGAGGCGGGCGTGCCGCAGGCGAGGAGGAGGAGGGCGAGCAGCGGCATGGAGGCTCCCGGGGAGGGCGGAGCGTAGCTGGGGGTGCGGGGAGTGGCAGCAGGCGCGGGCCCGACGGCCCCCCTCCGCCGGCTACGCCGGCACCTCCCCCCAGCGGGGCTGGGGGGAGGGGGGATGAGGGCCGGAGGGAGGGGTGGCCGGGGCGCGCAGGGCGGCCCCCCTCCGCCGGCTACGCCGGCACCTCCCCCCAGCGGGGCTGGGGGGAGGGGGAATGAGCGCGGCAATCGTCCCTCCCCCCGCCGGCTACGCCGGCACCTCCCGCCAGCGGGGCTGGGGGGAGGGGGGATGATGGCGGCAATCGTCCCTCCCCCCGCTGTGCGGGGGGAGGTGGCCCGAAGGGCCGGAGGGGGGCCCTCAGCACACCCACAACAACGGCACGAACGGCCGAAGGAGAGCCCTCAGCCCACCCACAAGAACGGCACGAAGGCCACCAGCAACAGCGCGAGGCCCATCACGATCATCGGGACCAGCACGTGCTCGTAGCGAGCGAAGAAGCCCATCCCCGGTTCCGGCGGCACGTCGGCCGCCTCGCCCACGACCTGGCGGGTCAGCAGGTGGTTGAGGGCCACCGGCGGGGTCAGGTAGCCGAGCTCGAAGGCGACCAGGACCATCATCCAGAAGTGCACGGGGTCGATGCCGCCCCGGTAGGCCACGTCGGCCACGGTCACGCTGACCAGGATGACCGCGCCCATGGCGTCCATGGTCATGCCGACCAGCACCATGACGAAGACCAGCACACCCATGGTGGCGACAGGGCTGCCGAAGCTCTGGGGCAGGGCCTCCATCAGCTCGGCGCGCTCGACCACGCCACCGATGCCGACGGTGGCGGCCATCAGGAACAGCAGGGCGCCGACGTGCTCGCCGGTCATCTTCGTGGCGAAGAACAGCTGCCGCGGCACCGACGGCGCCTCGACCCGGCCCCGCTGCTGCAGCCGCTCCCAGACCAGGATCAGCAGCAGCAGCGTCGGCAGGATCCAGGGCGCCGTGCGCTCGTTGAGCGGCGCGTCGAGGCCGAAGGCGTAGACCGCGACCACGCCGACGCCGATCAGCACCGGGGCCGCCAGCCGACCGGCCGCCGACAGCGAGGCCGGCAGCGCATCGCCGGCCGGCGCGACGCTGAGCTTGGGCCGGTACACGATCATCAGGACCAGGAAGAAGATCACCGCGGTCAGGCCGAAGACGGCCATGCCGGAGCCATAGAGCTGGTCGGTGGTGACTTCCTTGTTGAGCGACGCGATCAGCACGACGATGAGACACGGCCGCAGCACGACGCCGAGGCTGCCGGACATGGCGGTGACCATGCGGGCCTGGCGGGTGGACGCGCCGGCCTTGCGCATCTCCTCGAAGACGACGGCGCCGGCCGCGATGACGAAGATGCCCGACGCGCCCGAGTAGGCCGTCGGCAGGGCCGCCGCGATGACCACGACCCAGGCCAGCAGCGGCACGGGCAGCTTCCAGGGTCGCACCAGGTCGAAGACCTTCTCGGAGATCGACGTGCGCTCGAGCAGCATGCCGCTCCACACGTAGAGCGCGACCGCCAGGTAGACGCTGGGGATCTGGGCGAACTTGTGCAGGTAGATGGCCTGGCCCGACCAGTGCTGCTCGGCACCCAGGAACCACAGGCCCGCCAGCGTGATCATCCAGGCGTAGAGCGGGATGGTCAGCAGGGCGGCGCCGACACCGCCGGTCCGCGGGGCGTCGTCGGGCGGCCGCACCATGTGGCGCAGGTTGATGAGCGCCAGCAGGCCGAAGCCGATGGCCCAGATGAGCGGGATCTCGCCGTTGTCCAGGTCGACGTCGACGCCGGCACGCACCCGCCAGTCGGCCACCGCCGAGAAGGCCAGCAGCAGGTGGGCGACCAGCTGCGCGCCCTGGCTGACCCGGTGGTCCAGCACGGACTTCGCGGGCCGCAGCGCGATGTGGGCCCGCAGCCAGGTGGCCTGCAGGCCGCCCAGCAGCAGCACGATGGTCAGCAGGTGCAGGCCGTAGGCGAAGTTCGCCAGGTCGCGGAAGAACAGCTCGACCGCCCGGAAGGCCTTGACCGTCGGGGTGAGCGCCGCGGTCGCGCGGGCGTAGGCGTCGTGCTCGGTCGAGCACTGCTCGACCAGCGCCTCGGCCGCGGCGCAGGGCACCCCGGTCGCGGCGGCCGCCGGCGCGGCGGCGAAGGGATCGTCGCCAGCGGGGGTGCCGAAGGGATCGTCACCGGCGGGCGTGGCGAACGGGTCCGCCTCGGCCGGCGTCCCGAAGGGATCCGCCTCGGCCGGCGTCCCGAAGGGATCCGCCTCGGCCGGCGTCCCGAAGGGATCCGCCTCCTCCGGCGTGCCGAAGGGGTCCGCCTCGGCCGGCGTCCCGAAGGGATCCGCCTCGGCCGGCGTGCCGAAGGGATCCACCTCGTCCGGCGTCCCGAAGGGGTCCGCCTCGTCCGGCGTCCCGAAGGGATCCGCCTCCCCTCCCCCGCCCTGCGTGGCCCCGGTCGCGGGCACGCAGGTCTTCAGGGTCTCGCGGGCCTCGTCCAGGTCACAGGCGGGCGGCGTGGGGTCGTTGCGCAGGCCGATGGCGTAGCCGGGGAAGACGGCGTCCCCGAGCTGCACCAGGCGAGCGTCGATCTTGTCGGCGGTCGCCTGGAGCACGATGACGGACAGCACGAGCAGCAGCGCTGCCGCGACGATGCGGGGCAGCCACCCACCCCCGTGACCGGGGGCGCCGCCGTGGTCGGTGCCGGACAAGTGCGGGGCCTACTCGAGGTTCTGGGCGCACTCGGCGCGGGTGCCGTCGGCGTTGCAGCGGGCCTTCTTGAGCAGGCTGAGCACGCGGCCGTCGTAGGCGCCCTGGTCGCGCAGTTGGATGCGCATCTGCTGGGCGAAGGCGGCGAATTCCTTCTGGGCGGCGCCGTCGACCGGGATCCAGGTGGTCTTGGGGATCTCGGCTTCGGCCTTCTTGATGGCGGCCAGGCCGGTGGCGAAGTCGCCGGCGACCCAGGCGCGGCTCTTGTCGCCGAAGCCGTCGGGGAACTTGCCGTCGTGGATCAGGATCTGGAAGGTGACCTGCAGCAGGGGCTCGCTGATGATGCCGCCCTTGTCGCCGATGCCGTGCCACAGCTCGAAGGGGGTGTAGGCGGTGGCCGGCAGGAAGCAGACGTCGATCTCGCCGTTGTTGAAGGCGGGGCCCAGGGTCGCGAGGTCGGCGGACACGCCGACGCCGCCCATGCGCTTGACGGCCAGGGCGCTGGCGCTGTCGTAGTCCAGGCTGGCGACGCGCTTGCCGGCCAGGTCGCCGACGCGGTCGAGGGACCGGTCGCGGACCATGACGTAGACGGCGCCGAGCGGCCACATGCCGACGGTCTCGTAGGCGCCGGCGTCGAACATGGGCGTGTAGTTGGGCTTGGTCTGCAGGGTCTTGAGCACGGGACCCAGCAGGTCGTAGGTCGGCACGCCGCCGACGGCTTCGACGCTGTAGGTCGCGGGGTTGTACTTCTGCAGCCGCACGCCGCTGGCCATCACGCCGTCGCAGGACCCGGCGGTGAAGTCGTTCACCGCGGTCGCTTCGTCGTTGTAGGGCTTGAGCTCGACCTGGGCGCCCCAGGACGCGGCCTGGGTGGCCCAGCCCTGGGCCATCTTGAACATGAAGCCGGTGCGGCCGGCGGGGTCGTAGACGCAGACGGTCTGGCCGGCGGCGGCGGGCGCGGACGCGGTCAGGCCCAGCAGGGCGAGGCCGAGGGTGGCGACAGAGGAGAGCAGGCGCTTCATGGAGGGAGCCTCACGGTCGGGGGGCGTCGTTGAAGCCCAGGCGGGCCAGCCCTATTCCATTCCGGGGGAGATGCGGACTCAGGGAGCGTCGGACGCGTCCTGCGCGCCATCTTCCGAGGGGGCTTCCGAGGACGGAGCGGCGAAGGGGTCGCCGCCCCCGGCGCCGAAGGGATCGTCCGCACCGAAGGGATCGGCCGCCTCGCCGGCTTCCGGGGGCAGGGTCAGCGGCTGGGGCGCGCGGTGGCCCTGCTCGCCGATCCAGATGAGGTCGGCTTCGAAGCCGCCGACCACGCGGGCGTAGGCGTCGAGCAGGGCCCACGCGGCGGTGTCGTCGTCGGTCTCGGCGGGGGCGGCCTGGGCGGGCCACTCGGCGACGATGCGGCGCAGCAGGGCCTGGTCGCCGGCGTTGGCCGCGGTGAAGGCCCAGAGCGAGCGGGGGATGCCCTGGCCCGCGGCGTCGCCGGCCTGGGCGGCGGCTTCCAGCCCGGCCCAGGGGTCGACCCCGGCGGGCGCGGAGCCGGGCACCGTGGCCCAGCCGGCGTTCCGGGCGGCGCTGGGGATGGACCACCAGGCCGCGTCGTCCAGGCACTGCGTCGCGCGGCCGACCTCGAGGATCTGGTTCAGCGGCACGCCGACGGTGCCGCCGGCGACCCCGTCGTTGACCTGGGCCAGCAGCCCGGACATCAGGCCGAGCAGGTAGACGCCTTCGTCGTTGCGCGAGCGCAGCTTGCAGTGTTCCGCGTCGCCGTACTCGGCCAGGGCCAGCTCGTAGCTGCGCTGGAAGCGGCGGGCGGCGTCGGCGTGGGCGCGCTCGGCGGCGAGCCGCGCGTCGGTGGCGGCGGCGGCGCGGGACTCCAGCGGGGCGTGCTTGAGCGCCAGCTCGGCCTGGAGCGACAGCTCGCGGGCCGACAGCTCGCTGCACAGGCCCGCCAGGGCGAAGGCGACGGTGAGCGCCTGCTGCGAGCCCTGGCCGCTGACCGTGTTCGACAGGCCCACGCCGACCTCGCCGAAGGCGCAGGCCACGCCCAGGTCCCGCGAGCCCGAGAGCTCGGGCACCGTGCGGTTCTTGACGGTCTTGTCCATGATCCCGGCGACACAGCCGGTGGACAGGGGGAGGGCGAGGAGGAGGAGGGAGGAGACGCGCATGGGGGTTCCCGGGAGGCGCGGGACCATATCGAGCCGAGGAGGCGGCTGGCGGCGTGACTCCGCCTGGAGTTACGATGACGGCGGAGGCCGAGATGTCCGAGGAGACCACCAGTGCTGTGCCGGAACCCCCCGCCGACGAGCTGGAGGGCGTGCACCTGTTCATCAGCGGCAAGGTCCAGGGCGTCTGGTACCGGGCCTGCACCCAGCAGCGCGCCGTCGAGCTGGGCCTGACCGGCTGGGTCCGCAACCTGTACGACGGCCGCGTCGAGGCCGTGGCCGAGGGCCCCCACGACGCCCTCCAGGCGCTGATCGACTGGTGCCACCGCGGCCCGGACCTGGCCCGCGTCGTCGACGTCGAGACCGAGTGGGTCGACTTCACCGGACGCTTCGACGGCTTCGAGGTGGCGGCGAGCCTGCGGTAGGGGGGCGAGGCGGCGACCCTCAGGCCGGCGCCACCCACAGAAGCAGCCCGTCGGCCACCAGGCCGTCGATGACGTCCCCGGCGTCCTCCCCGGCCCCCAGGTCGGCGGCGGTGGCCACCAGGGCGGCGTGCGGGGTCGGCGACGATGCGGCCAGCAGCAGGCGGCAGAGCGCCTCGCCCTCGAGGGACAGGCCGGCGGGCTCGCCGGGCTGGTCGAAGGCCACCTCGACCAGGGCCCACTCCTCCTCCGCACCCTCCCGGGGCAGGCCCTTGGTGCGGACGCGGCCCTCGGCCAGGGCCTGCAGGGGCGCAGGGCCCAGGCGGCGGCGCAGCTCCTGCCAGCGGGCCACGGTGCCCAGGCGCAGGCAGACGGGCAGCAGGCCGCGGGCCCGCTGGAGCATCTCGTGGCCGTCCTGGCGCAGGGGATCGCGGCGGGCGGCGGCGACGGTGCCTTCCAGCCGCGCGATGTCGCCAGCACCCTGGTGCTCGGCCCAGCCGGCGAAGGCCCCGGCGAGCGAGCCGCGGTCCTGGATGCAGCGATGGAAGGCCTCGCTGCTCAGGAAGGCGTCCAGGCGCGGCATGCTGCGGCCGCCGTTGCCGACCAGGGCCGCCGTGGCGGGCAGCTCTTCGGCCAGGGCGGTGACGAGCCGGCCGCGGCGGTAGGGGTCGGTGCGGTACTGCCGCGGGTCGGTGCGGCGCAGCAGGGCCAGGTCGTGGGGCGACAGCTCGGGTACGCGCTGGCCGGCCAGCACGGCGTCGGCGAAGGCCGGGTCGTGCAGCATGCGCACGACGACGCGCTGGAGCGTCTGGCTCATGGGGAGGCCGGGGTGGTTGCGGCCAGGGCCGCGCGGCCCGCGGGGGTGTCCGCGACGAGGGCGGCGATGCGGGCGAAGCCCGGCAGGCAGGCGGCGAGGGGGTTGCGCTCGCACTCGAAGACGACGGCCCGCAGCTCGGTGGCCCGGGGCGCGAGGGCCTCCAGGATGGTCCAGGTGTCGGGCAGCACGGCGGGGGTGTGGTCGTCCTCGATCCAGGCGAAGCCGTCGGTGTCGCGGGGGACGCCGCCGGCGACGTGGCACTCGACGACGCGGTCGGCGGGCAGGTGGTCGAGCCCGTCCAGCGGTCCGTGGCCCATGACCCGCTGGTAGAGGGCCAGGTGGGCGGCGTCGAGCAGCAGGCCGGTGTCGGCGCGCTCGCAGACCCGCGCGAAGAAGTCGAGCAGGTGCAGGTCGCCCAGGAAGACGTGGCCGGGCGGGTTCTCGGGCAGCACCTCGCGGCCGGTCTCTTCGCGCAGGCGCACGATGCCCTCGGCCATGGCCGTGGCCGCGTCGTCGGAGAGGATGGGCGGCAGCAGCAGCATGTGGCCGCGGTCGCGGGGGCCGAAGTGCCACAGCCCGGCGTCGCCGCAGAGCCAGGCGGGATCGAGGGCCGCGATGAAGCCGCGCACGGCGTCGAGCCAGGGGGCGTCGAAGTCCTCGGGCTCGTCCAGGTTCACGTCGAGGAAGTGGTAGGTCGTGCGCCCGCCGCGCTGCACCCAGCCCAGCGCGTGGGCGTCCAGGCCGCGCGCCACCTCGACCCCGACCTCCAAGAAGCCCGAGAAGCGCGGCTCGGTCGCCTGGAGCGCCGCGAGATCCAGGCCGCCCGGGCTGTCCCCCGCGCCGTACTCGGTGGACACGCCGATGCCGAGCACGGGGAGATCTTCGACGCGGTCGAGGAAGGACATGCGGCGGCATAACCAGCGACGGACCGGCCCAGGATGCACGCGCGCCCCCCAAGGGATAGGGTGCGCTCTTCCTGAATCCCCATTCAGTCCCCAAACGAGGCCGCCATGCGCATCGTCGAAGTGATCCTCATCCTGCTGGCCGCCGCTGCCGGAGCCGGCGCGTTCGCGTTCATCGCGTGGACGCACCGCCTCAAGCACGTGTTCCCCAAGCGGGGCGAGATCAAGATCGTGAACCCGGGCGGCCTGTGGAGCGGCATCGCCGAGGTCGTGTTCCAGACCAAGGTCATCGCGAACCGCCCCGTCGCCGGCTTCTTCCACCTGCTGATCTTCTACGGCTTCGTCAGCTTCGGCGCGAAGTCCGCGACCCACTTCCTCAACGGCGTGCTGGGGCTCGAGCACCCGATCCCGCTGGGGCCGCTGGACTACCTGATCGACGTGATGAGCGTGCTGGTCCTGGCCGGCGTCGTGTTCATGGCGATCCGCCGGTACACGGTGATGCGCCAGCGGCTGACCCACATGCTGGAGTCCGGCCTGGTGCTGCTGCTCATCGGCACCCTGATGCTGACCTACATCATGGAGCGCCCCTGGGGCGGCGATCTCGGCCTGGTCGGCACCGCGGCCAAGGTCAACTGGTGGGTGCACTTCCTGATCCTGTGCGGCTTCCCGAGCCTGATCGCCTACGGCAAGCACTTCCACCTGCTGATGGGCCCGATCAACGTCGTGCTCAAGCACATGGTCGAGAAGCCCGGCGACCGCTTCGTGTCCGGCGGCGACTTCGACATGGGCGACGACGACGCGACCGAAGAGGACTTCGAGGCCGAGCTGGCCCGCGTCGGCATGCCCAACGGCGTGTCCGACTTCAGCTTCCACACGCTGTTCGACCCCGCGGCCTGCATCGAGTGTGGCCGCTGCAACGACGCCTGCCCCAGCGCCGACGCCGGCCTGAAGCCCCGCGATCACTTCGTCCTGGCCTTCCGCAACCCGGCGACGACCGGCGAGCAGCTGGCCGAGCTGGCGCCCCCCGACATCATCTCGACCTGCACCCAGTGCCGCGCCTGCGACACGGTCTGCCCGGTCGGCAACCGCCCCAGCAAGGCCGGTCTCGAGCTGCGCGGCCGCATGACGGCCGACGGCATCTACCCGCCGCCCGCGCTGAAGGAGACCGGCGCCAACCCGGTCGGGGCCACCGGCAACATCTTCGCCGCCGACCCCAGCGACCGCGCCACCTTCATCGAAGAGAACGAGATCCCGATCTTCGATCACGGCGAGCACGACGTGCTGTTCGCGCTCGGCTGCCAGGGCTCCTACTCGCCCGAGGGCCGCAAGGTCGTGGTCGCGACCAGCGCCCTGCTCAAGGCCGCCGGCGTGAAGTTCGGTGTGCTCGAGGACGAGACCTGCTGGGGCGAAGGCCTGCTGCACGGCGGCGGCATCTTCGAGGAGTGGCCGGTCTACAAGGAGATGCAGGTCGAGGCGCTGGACATGGCGATGGACGAGAAGCGCGACAAGCTCGTGCTGACCATCTGCCCGCACTGCCGCGACAACATCGGCGTGCAGCTGTCCGCCGCCGCCGAGAAGATGGGCAAGTCGCCCTTCGACAACGTGGTCAGCCACGTCGGCTTCCTGAGCGGGCTGGTCGGGGACGGCAAGCTCAAGGTGAGCGCCAAGGCCGAAGAGGTCGCGGTCCACCACCCCTGCAAGACGATCCACCACGACGAGCAGGGCACCTTCGACGGGCTGCTCAAGACCGCGGGCGTGACCGGCAAGACCGCCGGCGACAGCCCGCGCATCCCCCGCTGCTGCGGCGGCGGTGGCGGCGGCTTCCTGTGGGACAGCCCGGCCAAGGTCAGCAAGAACCGCTTCCAGCAGATCATGGCCGAGACCCACCAGAAGAAGATCGTGACCGGCTGCCCCGGCTGCCACCGGATGCTCACCGTCGCCAAGGACGAAGAGACCGAGCTGGCCGACATCGCCGTCATCCTGCAGGAGCGGGTCGAGGGCGCCGAGCCCACCGCCAGGTAGCGCCCTCTCCGGTCTGTCCCGCGGCCCGCTCCGAATGCTTCGGGGCGGGCCGTCGTACTTCGGGCGGGATGACCCTGGAGGGACCGTGATCAACCTGCTCGTGAAGCTCTTCATCGTGTGGCCGCTCAAGCTCGTGCTGGCGCCGCTCAAGCTCATCGGCCCGGCGCTGCAGCTGATGCTGGCGCCGCTCAAGCTGCTGGGCCCGGTGCTGCAGTGGGCCTTCCTGCCGCTGCGGGTCATCACCTGGCCGGTCCGCAAGCTGACCTGAGCCCCGGCGCCACGGTAGGCTGCCGCCCGCAGCCACCGGAGGCCCCGTGTCCGACGACCCGACCGTCCCCACCGACCGCAACGGCCTGGACTTCCGCCAGGTCCAGGCCATCTTCGACCGGCTGGGGGTCGCCAACTTCGGCGCCGCCCTGCCGGAGGGACGCATCCACTGGACGGACCAGGCCGGGGGCGTGGTCGCCCACGCGCGCTGCCAGGCGATCCTGAGCTGGGCGGCGACCAACCAGAGCCTGATGTGGGCCGAGGCCATCGCCGGCTTCAAGGACGCAGGCGTGCCCTGCCTGCCGAAGCCCGACGAGCGCGACGACTACGAGGCCGACATCGACGAAGACACGGCCCAGGAGCTGGCCGGCCAGTGCGCCCAGCTGACGGGGGCCCAGTTCCTGTACGCCGCGCCCACCGGCGGCGGCGGCAAGCTGTTCCTGGCGGTGCGCGACTTCCGCCCGGGCGGGCTGGAGCCCGATCCGGAGGAGGAGGCCCGGCGGGTCGAGGCGGCGCGGGGCTGGGCCGAGGGCAAGCTGACCCGGCTGGCCGAGGCGCTGGCCGACGAGGCGCGGACCGGCGAGGTCGCCGGGCTGCTGCGGGCCTTCGCCGGCGAGGCGCGCCAGCAGGCGCACTACGTGGTCCAGGGCACCGCACTGGGCGGGCGGCTGGGCGGGCTGGCGACCCAGGCCGAGGCGTGGGCCGCGGCCCTGCCGCAGCAGCGCGAGGTCGTGGCCTACCAGCTGGGGGTCGCGGCGAAGGGGCTGGGGGTCGGGGAGGCGTAGACGCGCCGTACGGGCCCCCCTCCGCCGGCTGCGCCGGCACCTCCCCCCGCCGGGCGGGGGGAGGGGGACAGCGCCTACTCGGTGATCAGCTCGCTGAGCGCGGCGGTGGCGGCGCGCACGTTGCGCGCGAGCTGCCGGGCCACCAGGTACTGGAAGCGGGTGGCCAGGCCCAGGTCCTGGCGGTGCAGCAGCTCGAAGGCCTGGCGGGTCAGGCCGGCGGCCCGCACATCGGTCGCGGCGGCACAGGTGGCCGACCGGGCGCCGTCGTCGACCAGGGCCACCAGGCCGAAGAAGTCGCCGGGACCCAAACGGCCGACCTCGTGGGGGCCGGACTGGGTGTTCTGGGTGACGACGACCTGGCCTTCGACCACCAGGAAAGCGGCTTCGCCGGTGTTGGTGGCGCGGTCGCCCTCGGCCATGAAGACGTGGCCGCGAGGGAAGGCGTGCTCGACCATCACGCGGGCCAGCAGCTCGATCTCCTGGTCGGAGAGCTCGTCGAACAGGGCGCTGCCGCGCAGGACGTCGGTGAAGCTCATGCGTGACCTCCGAACAGGCTGCTGGCCAGGCGCTTCCAGAAGCCCGGCCGGGCCTGGGCGGTGGGGTTCTCGAGCCGCACCAGGTCGCCGACCCGCGTCATGACGGCCCCACCGGAGCGGCGCAGGCGGTGGGCCATCTCGCGGGACAGCTCGCGCAGCAGCTTGGCGGCCAGCTTGGGGTCTTCGTCGCGCAGGCGCCGCAGGCGGTCGGCCGACAGGGTGCGCAGCTCGGTGTGGGTGACGGCCCGCACGGTGGCGGTCGTGGGCCCCGGGTCCAGGACGGACAGCTCGCCGACCCACTCGCCGGGGCCGAGCTCGCCGATCTCGATGACGACGTCGCCCTGGTTGCGGGAGACCCGCAGCGTGCCCTTGACGACGACGTAGAGCTGGTCGGTGATGTCGCCTTCGTTGAGCAGGGTGAAGTCGGCGGGCAGGGACACGGGACGGGTGGCGGCGAGCAGCCGCTGCACCTCGCCTTCGTCCAGGCCGGGCACCAGGTTCGTCAAGGCGCCGACGGCGCGGTCCTCGAGCTGGGCTTCGTCCATGGGGGCTCCGGGGTCGGCCGCGATTATCGGGAGCGGCCCGAGGCTGCGCAAGCGCGGATCAGAGGGTGGGACCGGGCAGCTGACGGGTGGGCTTGATGCCGGCTTCGCGGGCGAGCTCGTCGAGCTCGGCGCGGCTGTCGACGTACCAGAGCCAGTGCGCCACGTTGATGATCGGCGCCAGGAAGGGCAGGGGCAGCAGGCAGAGGCTGACCGCCAGCATGCCGAGGGCCCCGCTGAGCAGCATGAAGATGACGTGGTCGGAGGGGTGCTTCGCGACGTGCTTGAAGGACAGCTTGGCGTTGTCCATGGGCGCGTAGGCGTCGTCGGCCGCCAGCGGCATCTGGAACTGGAGCAGGACGGCCGCGATGCTGCCGCCGATGCCGCCCGCGGCGCTGCCGACGGTGATGGCTCCCATCCAGATGACGTAGTTGATCAGGTCGTCGGTCAGGTGCTGCATGTCGAACAGCGCGCCGATTGCCGGGGGCCGGTCCGCCGCCAGGGCGTCGCGGACCTCGCGCAGGGCGTTCGGCATGAGGATCGAGCCGAGCCCGCAGGTGACCAGCGCGACGCCGGTGAAGACCGCGTAGAACAGGACCCACGACACCAGGTCCTCGCGAACGATGGTCCAGGCTCGGCTGTAGTACTCGGTGACGCTCGTGGGGGCGGGCTGGGCGTCCACGGGGGCTCCGGGCAACGAGAGGGACGGGGAGAGGGACGGGGAGAGGGACGAGGAGAGGGGCCGAGAGAGCCGCGCTCGGCCTCCCCGGTATCCTGTCCTTCCCTGCTCCTGGAGACGACATGCAGCGACGGACCCTCCTCCTCCCCCTCGCCCTGCCCCTCGCCCTGACCTTCGGCACGGCGCTGCTCGCCTGCGGCGACAAGGACGACGACACCGGCGGGAGCACCGACGGCGGCGGCACCGACGTGGACGCGGACAGCGACGTGGACGCCGATGCCGACGCGGATGCCGACGCAGACGCCGATGCAGACGCAGACGCAGACGCAGACGCGGACGCGGATGCCGACGCCGACACCGACGCAGACGCCGACACCGACGCAGACGCCGACACCGACGCAGACGCCGACACCGACACCGACGCCGACACCGACACCGACGCAGACACCGACACCGACGGCGGCTCCGACGACCCCTGGCTGTCGGTCCAGCGCAGCGGCTACAACTACAACAGCGGCTTCGACTACACCTTCGACGGGGGCGAGGACCTGCGCGTGATGGACGGCGACACCGTCCTGTGCGAGGTCGGCGGCGGCACCTGGGGCGACGTGATCACCGACGCCAGCTGCGCGGGCTGCGAAGGCCTGTGGGAGCTAAACGTCTACACGAGCGCCGGCAAGGGCACCGACTGCGCGGCCTACGGGCTGGACACGACGCTGAGCTACACCCGGAAGTTCGCCTACGCGTCCAGCTACAGCTGGGACGGGACCACGGTCACCGACGTCGTGCTGGGCTTCGACCCGGATCTGTCGGCCTGGCGGCCCATCGGCGACATGACCTTCGGGTCGCCGCACGCGATGGACTACGTGCTGTGGCCGGGCGAGCCGAGCTGGGAGCGGCCTGCCCCCGAGTAGGAGCCCTGGAGCCGCCCCGACGGACGGAGCCAGAGGCAGGCCCCGCGGGCTACAGGGCCGGTCCATGTCCGCGCCCGCCGCTGCCCCCCCCCCGCAGCCGGGCGACTCCGCGCAGGCCGCCGGGACCGAGTCCTTCGGCACCTTCGCAGGCGTCGTCCGGCCCGTGTCGCTCACCATCCTGGGCGCGATGCTCTACCTGCGCGAGGGCTGGCTGGTCGGCCAGGCCGGCGTGGTCGGCGCGCTCGCGATCATCGCGGCGGCGCTCGCGATCACGGGCACGACGGCCCTGTCGCTGTCGAGCCTGGCCAGCAACGTGCGCGTGAAGCCCGGCGGGGCCTTCGCGATCATCAGCCAGGCGCTCGGCCTGGAGGCCGGCGGCGCCATCGGCGTGCCGCTCTACATCGCCCAGGCCGCGTCGAGCGCGATGTACGTCTATGCCTTCACCGAGGCGTGGGCCTACATCTTCCCGGACCACCCATCGGGCTGGGTGGCGGGCATCGCCTACGCGGGCATCGCCCTGCTGGCCTGGCGCTCGGCGGGGCTGGCCTTCAAGGCCCAGGCCGTGATGGCCGTCGTCATCGTGATCGCCATCCTGTCGGCGGTGCTCGGGCTGGTCCGCGCGCCCAGCGTGCCCCCGCCGCAGCTGATCGGCGCCTTCCCCGACGTCGACGCCGTGCAGGCCTTCGCCATCTTCTTCCCGGCGGCCACCGGCATCATGGTCGGCGCCGGCATGTCCGGGTCGCTGGCGGACCCGCGCCGGGCGATCCCGCGCGGCACGATGATCGCCTGGGGGGCGACCGGCCTGGTCTACGCGGCCTTCGTGCTGTGGTACGCCCGCATGGGCACGGTCGAGGAGCTCATCGCGAACAAGACGCTGATGATCGACCGGGCGCTGGTGCCCCAGCTGGTGCTGGCCGGGCTCTTGTCGTCGACGCTGATGGCCGGGCTGTCGAGCCTGGTGGCGGCCCCGCGCCTGCTGCAGGCCATGGCCGATCACGGCGTGGTGCCCGGCAGCCGCTGGCTGCGCAAGACCACCGCCGCGGGCGAGCCCCGCAACGCCGTGCTGGCCACGACCGGGCTCGGCGCGCTCGGGCTGGCGGCCGGGTCGCTCGACGCCATCGCGCCCGTCATCACGAGCTTCTTCATCATGACCTACCTGGCGATCAACGCCGTGGTCTACCTGGAGCAGGTGCTGGGCATGATCAGCTTCCGGCCGGCGTTCCGCATCTCGCGGCTCACGCCCCTGGCCGGGGTGGGGTTCTGCCTGGTGGGCCTGTCGCTGGGCAGCCCCTTCGGCGGGGTCGTCGAGATCGCCATGGTCATCGGCATCTACGTCGTGCTGTCCCGACGCCACATCGAGACGCCCTGGGAGACCGTGCGGTCCGGCATCGACGTGACCCTGGCGGCGTGGGCCGCCCGGCGGGCTGCCCACATCGAGCGCACCGAGCGCGCCTGGAAGCCCGACCTGCTGGTGCCCGTCGCGTCCGACCGCCAGATCGAGGAGACCGCCCTGCTGGCCGAGGACCTGGCCCGCCGCAACGGCTCGATCCGGTGGGTGGCGCTGGGCCCGCGCGAGGAGATCCAGGACCAGCTGGCCGCCCTGGTCGAGCTCGAGCGCAAGGCCGACCTGAACGCCACGTGGACCCGGCTGCACACCGACCAGTACATGCACGGCATCGGGCTGACGCTCGAGGCGCTGCGTGGCGCGCTGTTCCCGCCGAACCTGGTGCTGGTCGATCACCAGTGGGTGAGCGACGGCGAGCTGTCGGCGTACCTGGCGCACTGCCGGCGGCTGCACGTGGGGCTCGGCGTGTGGGTCCAGCACCCCGCGGCGGACCAGGGCCACCCGCTGGGGGCCCGGCAGCGCATCGCGGTCTGGCTGTCCGACCGGTCGCCGGACTGGAAGCTCGAGCTGCACCAGATGAACCTGGATCTACCGGTGCTCAGCGGCTTCCTGCTGTCCCAGGCGTGGAAGGCCGAGCTGGTGATCTGCACCGCGGTGCGCGATCCCCACCAGGTCGCCGCCGCGGAGCGCTTCCTGGCCGGCCTGGTCGACCAGGCGCGCTTGCCCAAGGGCACGCGGATCCAGGTGACCGAGGGCGACTTCGGCGTGGCGCTGCGCCAGGCCGGCGCCGATCTGCACCTGTTCGGCATGCCGCCCCGCCTGGAGAAGCAGCGGCTGGACGAGATCCGCCGCATGGCCGGCGGTAGCTGCCTGTGGCTGCTGGACAGCGGCGGCGAGTCCGTGCTGGCCTGAGTCCCCTCCTTCCTGCGCCTGCTACCCGCGATGCCCGCTCCCCGCCCGCCCCTGCCGCCTGGAACGCACGTGGGTGACTACGTGCTGGAGCGGATCCTGGGCGCAGGCGCCGCCGGCCGGGTGTGGGCCGCCCGCCACCGCGTCGTCGACGTGCCGGTGGCGATCAAGGTCCTGACCGACGCCGATCCGGCCGACGTGCGCCGCGAGGTGCGGGCCCAGGCCGGGCTGCGGCACCCGGGCATCGCCTTCGCCTTCGATCACGGCAGCACCGACGATCGCGCCTGGATCGCGATGGAGCTCGCGACCGGCGGCACCCTGGCCGACCGGCCGCCGGTCGGCTGGGCCGCGCTGCGGGCCACGACGCTGGCCCTGCTCGACGCCCTGGCCCACGCCCATGCCCGCGGCGTGGTGCACCGCGACATCAAGCCCCACAACGTGCTGGTCTTCCCGGGCGAGGGCGTGAAGCTGTCGGACTTCAGCATCGCGCGCGGCCAGGACGGCGCTCCGGTCGAGGCGCGGTCCGGCACGCTGGAGACGATGGCCCCCGAGCAGATCCGCGGCGACCTGTCGGACCAGGGGCCGTGGACCGATCTGTACGCCCTGGGCTGCATGCTGTACCGGCTGCTGGCGGGGCGGCCGGCCTTCTCGGGCGCGGACGTGGCCGAGCAGCACCTGCGCGGCGCCCCGCCCCCCCTGCCCTGGCCCGCGCTGGACCGCTTCGTCGGCTGGCTGATGGCCAAGGACCCTGCGGCCCGCCCGCGCTGCGCGGCCGAGGCGCTGGCCGCGCTGCCGGACGCCGAGACCACCGACGGCCCCGACGCGGCCGCGCCGATCGTCGCTTTCTCCCTGGACGCGACCCTGGCCGGCACGGCCCTGGCGCCCGTGACGCCCCAGGTTCCCACCGCGCCTCGAGGCAGCGCGGCAATCGGCCGCCAGCGCGGCTGGACGCCCACCCTGCCGGCCGACTGGCGCCCGGCGCGCCCGGCCCCCCGGCTGCTGCCCGGCGCCGGGCTGGGCCTGCTGTCGGTGCGCCCGCTGCCCACCCGGGGGCGCGACGCCGAGCTGGACCGGCTGTGGGCCGCCGTGCGTGGCGGCGGTCCCGGCTGGATCCACGTCGAAGGCGCGCCCGGCAGCGGCCGGGCCCACCTGTTGGCGCACGTCGCCACCCGCGCGGCCGAAGCCGGCGCGACCGCGTGGCGGCTGCCGCGCCGGGCCGGCATCGACGCCCTGCTGCATGCCGCATGCGGGACCGCCACGGCCTCCACCGACCTGGACGCCGTGCTGGCCCGCACCGCCTGGCGCCTGGGCCTGTCGGCGGACCTGCTCCCCGCCCTGCGCACGCCGGGTCCCGACCAGGCCGACGCCCTGCGGCGGCTGCTGGCCGCCTGCCCCCTCCCCCGCGTGCTGGTGGCCCCCGAGCCGGCCGACGACCTGCGCCTCCTCCTCCCCCACCTGCTCCCCGCGCCCGTGACGGTGCTGACCAGCGGCCCACCGGACAGCGCGCCGGACGGCGCCTCGGTCCTCTCCCTCCCTCCCCTGCCCGACCGCGCCCTGCGCAGCGTGCTGGACGACCTGATCGAGCTCGAGCCCGACCTGGCCCAGGTGCTGGTCGATCGCGCCGAGGGCCTGCCCGGCCGCGCGCTCGGCCAGGTCACCGCCTGGGCCGACGCCGGCCGCCTGGCGCCGGGCCCCCGGGGACACGCCCTGCACGGGCCCCACGGGCTGGTCCAGGCCCCCGACGACCCCGCACACGCCGTCGACGCCGCGCTGCACTGGCTGCGCCACGGCGCCCCCGAGCGCGGCCGCCCCCTGCTGGAGCTGGCCACCGCCGCCCTGGTCGACCGCCCGGCCCTGGACCCCGTGCGGCTGCGGGTCGAGCGCATGCGGATGGGCGTCGCGCTGACCGTCGGCGCGTGGGACGAAGCCGCCGCCGTCGGCCGGGCCTTGCTGGCCATCCCCGGCGCCCCGGCCGAGATCCAGGCCATCGCCGCCACCAGCGTCGCGGACGTGCTGACGGTCCAGGGCCGCCCGCGCGAAGCCCGCGCGCTGCTCGACGGACTGGTGCTGCCCGACGACGCCGGCCCCGGCGACCACGGGCGCATCGCCCTGTACCGGGGCTGGACCTGCCTGAGCCTGGGCGAGGGCATGGAAGCCGCCGAGCAGGCGCTGGCCGAGGTGATCCCCCTGGTCGACGAGCGCCTGGTGGTCGCCCTGCGCAGCCAGCGCGCCCTGCTGCTGGTGGCGATGGGAGACGCCCGGGCCCGCGCCGTGATCGACGAGGCCATCGCGCAGGCGCCGCCCGAGCGCCAGCCCAGCCTGTACGCGGTCTCCGGCGAGGTGAGCCTGCTGGTCGAGGACGAGCCCCACGCCGCCGTGCTGGCCTACGGGCGGGCGCTGGAGGGCCTGTCGTCGGCCAACCCGAACCGCCTCGTGCCGCTGGTCAACCGAGGCGTCTGCTGGCTGTTGCTGGGCGAGGAGGAGGCCGCCCGGTCCGCCGCCCGCGAGGCGCTGCCCCTGCTGCACCGCGCCGGCTGGCAGGACCACGAAGCCGTCGCCCGCGGGCTGGCCTGGGCCACCGAGCCCGACCCGGCCGTCGCGACCGCCCACGCTGCGAAGGCCCACGCGGCCTGTCCGTCGCGGGACCGCGGCAACCCGCTCACCGGCAAGCTGCTGGCCTGCATCGAGCGGGCGGTGGGCCGGCCCCTGCCGGGCGGCTGAGCGCCCCGCTCGACCTGGAACGCCTCGGTCACTCGACCGAGACGGCCATCGCCTTGAGCCGGATGCAGCCCGGCCGCTTCTCGATGATCCAGCGGTCCAGTCCGCAGCGGTCCAGGGCATCGCGGGTGCGATGCACGAGCACGTTGAGGCTGTTCGGCCCGCGGTCGCGCCAGGAGCGGCCCCAGATCGCGACGGCGACGTCTTCGTCGTCCATCCAGCCGCGGCCGGGGCCCACCGGGTCGTCCTGCCAGCGGCGGCCCAGGGCGTAGAGCAGGGCGACGCGGTGCTCGCTGCGCAGGGTGCAGCGCAGGTCGCCGGGGCCGTGCACGATGGCGACGGGCTCGGCCAGGCGGACCTCGACGCGGGCGCCGGTGGCGATGCCGACCGCGCGCGCCGTGTCGGGAACGGCGTCGGTGATGGCACGGAGCACGAAGGTGTGGCCGCCGGCCTGGAAGGGCGTGTCCAGGTCCACGCGGTGCTGTTCCATGCCGTCGACCGCCAGCCAGATCTCGCCGGCTTCGTCGCGCAGCAGCACGGCGTCGGCATCGACGGGCAGATCGAAGCGCTCGCCGCTGACGCCCCAGGACAGCTCGAGATCGGTGCGCTCGAGCACCAGCGGCGCCAGCACGGGGCCGGACTGGCTGGCCACCCGCAGCCGGGCGGTGCGGCCCAGGCGCACGACCTGCCCGAGGTCGAGCGCCCGCCGGCCCTCGATGCGCGCGTCGTCCAGCCACGAGCCGTTGGTGCTGCCCAGGTCCTCGAACCACAGCCGCCCGCCCTCGATCCAGACGACGGCGTGGTGGCCGGACACGTCGCCGTCGTGCAGCACGACGTCGTTGACCGGCGCCCGGCCCAGGCGCACGGGGCCATGGCCCACGTCGTGGACATGGACCACCGCATCCGCGAACAGGACCTCGAGCCGCATGGACGGAGCGTAGCGCAGGGGGTGGGCCCCCTGCTGGGCTCAGGCCCGCAGTCGAAGGAAGGTGACAGGGCCCGAGAAGCCCTTGACCTGGCGCTCGACCGGTTCCACCGCCAGGCCCTGCTGGGCCAGCCAGGCCACGACCTGGGCGTCGTCCGCGGCGGCTCGGGTCAGGATGATGTCGCCGCGCGAGGCCTGGCCCTCGGCCCTCGCCGCGAGGTTGACCGTGCCGCCGAACCAGTCCAGGCCGGCCTGATCGCTGTGCACGGCCAGGGCGGGGCCGAAGTGCACGCCGACCTTGAGCCCCGGCGGGCTCTGGATGGGCAGGGCGCCCGCGAAGGCGGCGAAGGCCCGCTGCATGGCCACCGCCGCGCGGGCGGCGTTCAGCGGGCTGTCGAAGGCGGCCATCACCGCGTCGCCGATGGTCTTCACGACCACACCGCCGTGGTCTTCGACGATGGGGCGCAGCACCGAGAAGTGGTCGCGGACCACCGCGAAGGCCCGGGCGTCGCCGAGCTCTTCGTACATGGCGGTGCTGCCCGACAGGTCGGTGAACAGCAGGGCCACCGAGCGCACGGACAGGCGCAGGTCGGGGGCCAGGACCTGGTGCGAGAACTGCCGCCGGAAGCTGGGCAGCGTGGTCAGCAGGCTGGCCGGCACGCGGGCTTCCTGGCCGCCGTCGCGGGTCAGCTGCACCCGCCGACGGGTCGCGCCTTCGTTGTGCAGGCGGACCCGCACCGCCCCCGCCGCCAGCGCTGCCGGGTCCTGGACCTCGCGCGGGGCCCACGACAGGGCGTCGGCGCCGGCCGCTGCTTCGGGCTGGACGGTGACCGACACGTCGGGCAGCCCCCCGCCCGCGCCCAGGTGGAAGCGGCCGGGCGCCAGGGTCAGCTCGGTCTCGAGCGTCTCGCCGGGGGCCATGGTCCAGACGGCCAGCTGTTCGGGGGCGCCGGCCGGGTACATCGTGCAGAAGGTCTCTTCGATGCGCGGGGCCACCGCCGGGTGCGGGGCCATCATGACCTCGACGTTGCTGCCCAGGTCGTTGTCGAACTCGATGCGGCAGCTGGGGCAGGCGGCGTGATCGGCCAGGTCCGACAGCAGCGCCCCGCCGGCGACCTGGCCGTAGCAGCGCACGCAGCGCACGCTCCAGTACAGCTCGAGCGTGCCGGACAGCACGCCGCGCAGCATGCCCTCGAGCACCTGGCCGCGGTCCATGCCCCAGCGGTCGGCCAGGGCGAAGGGCCGCAGCCGCCGCAGCTCGGTGGGGGCGCCGGTCTGCAGCAGCGCGCGCATGGGCTCGACCAGGCCTTCGGGATCGTCCTGGGCCCAGCGCTGCAGCGACGCGTCGGCCGCCCCCGGCAGCTCGCGGGAGGGCAGCCCGCGCACGGGCAGGTCGTCCAGCGCCTTCTGGCACCGGCCCAGCATGCTGCGCAGCCGCAGGGTCAACAGCGGGCGCGACAGGGTCGGGCCGTAGAGCGCCAGCCGCATGTGCGGGCGCACGCGATCCCCGTCGGGCGCCAGGGCCGCGGCGTAGTCGGTGCCCGTCAGGAAGGGGCTGTCGATGGTGCGGATCTGCCGGAACCACTGGCCCTGGACCCACGAGGTCCACGCTTCTTCGAAGGGCAGCGCCATGCCCGCGGGGCCGCGCATCGCGCCGAGCATGGTGGGCAGGCCGTCGTCGGCCGGCCGCATCTGCAGGTCGTCCATCGGGTCGTTGCCGCCGATCCGGTTCATCCGGTCCGAGTCGCCGAGCAGCGACCAGGCCTGGTCGATGGTCATCGGCGGGCCGGTGATGACCCCGGCGACGGGGCGACCCGACAGGGGGCTCGGCAGGTCCCGCGGATCCCCGGTGAGATCCGGCATGGAAGCGAGCGAAGCGGGCGAAGGAGAGGGCGGCACCGCCGCAGGGTAGCTCACAGCTCCCGGGGATCCACCACCAGCAGGTCGAGCTCCGAGATGCACAGGTCGGCGTACCGGCTGCCCGGGTACACGTCGACGACCTCGAGCTGCAGCCAGGTCACCTCGAAGGGCCCGTCCTGGCCGGCGGGCGGGTCGACGTGGAGCCGGGGCACCTCGCCCTGGATCATGTGGGCGTACCAGTCGGTGATCGGCGGCGCGTCGGACCCCAGGCTGGGGTCCCGGGCCAGGGGCGCGGTCGGGTCCGCGAAGTGCAGCAGCTGCTCGGTGCCGGCACTGGTGGTCAGCTTCGCCGTCTTCACGCGGGCGTTGGCCGCCAGCAGCTCGGCGTCCTTGAAGTAGCCGCCCCACAGGCCGACGGCCTCGAGCAGCAGCGGGCGGCGCAGCACGATGCGCAGGGTCTGGCCGACCCCGGGACCTTCGGCGCCTTCGCACCAGGCGGTCTGCAGGTCGCCGTCCAGGGCGCGGCTGCCGGCGTAGCGCTGGTTGCGGTCCAGGTAGCTGCTGACCTTCAGGTCATCGAGCTCGGCCAGCGGCAGGCCCTGGCAGGGGGCGCAGGCATAGTCGACGCCACGCAGGCCGTAGAGCGCGAGCGGGTCGTGCTTGCCGAGGGTGTCTTCGGGCGAGGCGGCGTCCGGAGCGGGGGCCGCGGGCGTCTCGGCGGCGGGAGGAGGAGGAGGAGCCGCCGCAGGGGCGGGATCGGTCGAGGCGCAGGCGAGGAGGAGGGCGAGCATCGAGGACTCCCGGGACGAGGCGGGGCTATCCGGGCCCCGCCTGCCAGTCCGCCCGCGACAGCCGGTACTCGACGGCCGGGCCCTGGTCGTCGGTCCAGCTGCGGTGCAGGGTCATGCCGAGCTTCTGCATCACGCGGATCGAGCCCAGGTTGCGGGCGTCGGCTTCCGCCCGCACCGTGGGCACGTCGTCGCGGGCGAAGCCGGCGGACAGCACGGCCCGGGCCGCTTCGGTCGCCAGGCCCTGGCCCCACGCCCGGTGGAAGAAGCGGTAGCCCAGGTCCGGGAGCTCGTCGGGGGTCAGCCGGCGCAGGCCGCACCAGCCGACCGGCTCGCCGTCGAGCTCGCAGACCAGCCGGGCCATGCCGAAGGGGTGCTGCCGGGTGCGGATGTAGGTGATCACGGCGGCGGCGGCCGCCAGATCCACGGCGCCGTCGCCAGTGTAGCGAGTGACCCGCGGGTCGTCGTTGAGCGCCTTCACGAAGGCGGCGTCGGCGGGCTCGAAGGGGCGCAGCCGCAGCCGCGCGGTGTGCAGCACCAGCGGCATCAGCGCTCCCCGGGGCGGGCGAGGGACAGCCAGCCCCGCGGGGCCCCGCTGTCGGGGTCGATGCCCGCCATGGCGGTGAACAGCTCGGCCCGGGAGACCCAGTGCGGCGGGTACTTGAACCGGGCCACGTCCAGCACCAGCACCCGGTCGCTGCCGCGGTGCCAGGCCGCGAGGGGCGAGAAGTGGCCGGTGCCGGTCTGGCCGAGCAGCCCGCGGTCGTAGTTCGCCACCAGGAAGGGGCCCGACGGCGCGGTCACCGACGCAGCCAGCGCGTCCGCGAAGGCCTGGGGATCGGTGGCGTGGTGCACGGTGATCGCCGCGCCGTGGCAGCCGGCGACCACGGCCAGCTGGTCCAGGGTCGAGCCCTGGGCGGTGAGCGCCTCGACCTGCTGGCAGCAGACCAGCACCTCCTCGCCCCAGAACCGCCAGGGCCCCTTCCAGGTCCGCCCCGGGTCGAGCTCCAGCGCGTTGAGCACCGTCACCAGCGAGCCCAGGCCGCAGCCCGTGACCTCGGCCTGGGTGTGCAGCTGGCTGACCAGCGGGAAGAAGGCCTCGCCGTGGCCGTCGGCCAGCGCCTCCTGCAGCAGGCGCCGCCCCTCCTCCGACGAGAAGGACACCTGGGCATCGGGCAGGGGTCGACGGTGCCAGCTCTGCGACATGGAGCCAGCATGCACACGGGGGCCCTGGACGTCACCCCGGCCGGAGATAAGCGCCGGCCGCTCTCCTTCCCAGGGTGGCCCGACGGCCCCCGCCAGGACCTGCGCCATGTCCGCCACTCCCTCCTCGATCGACCGCCCCGTGGCCGTCTTCGGCTGGACCGGCACCGTCGCCGTGCTGGTGGCCTACGCGATGGGCACGGCGGGCTCGATGGCCGCCGACAGCGTGCCCTTCCTGGTGCTCAACCTGGTGGGCAGCGTCGGCATCGGCATGCACAGCTGGCGCCAGCGGGCCCTGCCCAGCGTGTCGGTGAACGCGGTGTGGGCGCTGATCTCGGTGGTGGGGCTGGTGCGGCTGCTCTTCACATCCGCCAGCTGACCCCGCCGAGCTCCTGGGCCACCGGGCGCAGCACGAAGCCGTCGTCGCCCACCTCGACCGTGACGTCGCGGATCAGGCGCGGGTCGTCCTGCTGGACCCAGCGGGCGCGGTGGCACATGCGCGCGGTCAGGTCCACCACGCTGTCGCCCATGCCGCCGGGGAAGGCGCCGGCGACCTGGGCCAGCGAGTCCAGCAGGTCGGTGGTCGGCTGCAGGCGCACGATGTTCCAGGCCATCATCGCGCTGCGGGCCACGACCTGGGCGATGGCCAGGCGGTCTTCGAGGGGCCGGCCCGGGCGGTCCCAGGCCTGCTGCAGCACGTCGCCGGCGATGGCCTGCAGGCCCGGGCCGATGCCGTGGGGCAGCGAGAGCCCGTCGCGGAAGGACTGGTCGGCGTCCTGGTGGCAGCGCTTGTAGCGCTGGCCGCTGCCGCACCAGCAGGCGCTGTTGCGGGCCGGGCTGCGGCCCAGGGTGCCCATCAGCGGGCCCCAGCGCAGCTCGACGCGCTTGCGCAGGGGTGCAGGATTCGAGTCGGTCACGGCGTCTCCACGGTCGCCGGGCCCCATAATCGGGGCCGCGCCGCACCGAGACCCCGTGGAGCCCTGCCGTGTCCGACCTGATCCCCGCGCTCCTCTCGATCGTGGCCTTCCCGATCGTGTTCATCGGCATGTGGTCGCTGGTCTGCGTGCTGCTGGGCGCGTTCAGCGGCTGGCAGCGGCTGGCGAAGCGCTACGGCACCGACGCCGAGGCCCCGGGCAACGACGAAGGCTGGTGCTCGGGGCGACTGGGGCTCGTCTCGTACCGCAACACCCTGGTGCCGGCCGCGACCCCCGCGGGGCTGGACCTGCGCACGCCGCTGATGTTCCGGCCGGGGCACCCTCCGCTGTGCATCCCCTGGGACCACATCGCCGAAGAAGGCGACGCCTTCGGCCTGATCATCCCGATGGTCAAGCTGCGGCTGGGGCCCGACGGGCCGCGGCTGGTCCTGACCCGGTCGACCTGGGAACAGCTGAAGGCGCGGCGCGGCTGACCTACATGTTCCGCCGGTACTGCCCGCCGACCCGGTAGAGGGCGGCCGAGATCTGGCCCAGCGTGCAGACCTTGCAGGCCTCGATCAGCTGCGCGAAGACGTTGCCGTGCTGGAGCGCGGCGTCCTCGAGCGCGGCGAGCTCGGCGGCGGCACGGGCTTCGTGGTGGACGTGGATCGCGTCGCGGCAGGAGATGGCGAAGTCCTTCTCCTCGGACGACGACCGGAACACCTCGCTCGGGATGATGGTCGGCGAGCCCTGGGGATCCAGGAAGGTGTTCACGCCGACGATCGGCAGCTCGCCCGTGTGCTTGCGCGTCTCGTAGTACAGGCTCTCTTCCTGGATCTTCGAGCGCTGGTACATGCGCTCCATCGCGCCGAGCACGCCGCCGCGGTCGGAGATCCGGCGGAACTCCTCGAGCACGGCCGCTTCGACCATGTCCGTCAGGTACTCGACGATGAACGCCCCCTGGTTGGGGTTCTCGTTCATGGACAGTCCCAGCTCCTTGGTGATGATGAGCTGGATGGCCAGGGCGCGGCGGACGGACTCCTCGGTCGGCGTGGTGATCGCTTCGTCGTAGGCGTTGGTGTGCAGGCTGTTGCAGTTGTCGTTCAGCGCGGTCAGCGCCTGCAGCGTCGTGCGGATGTCGTTGAAGGCGATCTCCTGGGCGTGCAGGGACCGGCCGCTGGTCTGGATGTGATACTTGAGCTTCTGGCTGCGCTCGTTGCCGCCGTAGCGGTTCTTGATCGCCTTGGCCCAGATGCGGCGAGCGACCCGACCGATCACGGTGTACTCGGGGTCCAGGCCGTTGCTGAAGAAGAAGCTCAGGTTCGGGGCGAAGTCGTCGATGTGCATGCCCCGGGCCAGGTAGTACTCGACGAAGGTGAAGCCGTTGGCCAGGGTGAAGGCCAGCTGGCTGATCGGGTTCGCGCCGGCTTCGGCGATGTGGTAGCCCGAGATGCTGACACTGTAGAAGTTCCGCACCTGGTGATCGATGAAGTACTGCTGGATGTCGCCCATCATCCGCAGGGCGAATTCGGTGCTGAAGATGCAGGTGTTCTGGGCCTGGTCTTCCTTCAGGATGTCGGCCTGGACGGTGCCGCGCACGGTCTTCAGGGTGCGGTCCCGGATCTCGGCGTAGACGTCGGCGGGCAGGACCTGGTCGCCGGTCACACCCAGCAACATCAGGCCCAGCCCGTCGTTGCCCGGGGGCAGCTCACCGCTGTAGCGGGGGCGCTCGCGGCCGGCGTACAGGGCGGCGATCTTCGCTTCGACATCGGCCTGCAGGCCGTTGGCGACGATGTACCGCTCGCACTGCTGGTCGATGGCGGCGTTCAGGAAGAAGCCCAGCAGCATGGGCGCCGGACCGTTGATGGTCATCGACACGCTGGTGAGCTTGTCGCACAGATCGAAGCCACTGTAGAGCTTCTTGGCGTCGTCCAGGCTGGCGATGGACACGCCGGACATGCCGATCTTGCCGTAGATGTCGGGCCGGGCGTCGGGGTCTTCGCCGTACAGGGTCACGCTGTCGAAGGCCGTAGACAGTCGCTTGGCCGGCGCGTCGCCCGTCAGGTAGTGGAAGCGGCGGTTGGTGCGCTCGGGGCCGCCTTCGCCGGCGAACTGGCGGGCGGGGTCCTCGCCCTGGCGCTTGAGCGGGAAGACACCCGCCGTGTACGGGAAGAAGCCCGGCACGTTCTCGCGCAGGGCCCACTTCAGGATGTCGCCCCAGTCCTGGTACTGCGGCAACGCCACGCGGGGCACCCGGTTGTGCGACAGGGTCGTCCGCCACAGGTCCTGCTCCAGGGTCCGGCCACGGACGGTGAACCGGTACTGGTCCGCCGTGTAGCGCTCGACCAGGGCCGGCCAGTCGGCCAGCACGGCGCGGGACTCGGGGGCCAGCCGACCCTCGATCTCCTCGCTCATCCGCGCCAGGTCGGCGATGTAGGCGGGCTCGCCCTCGATGACGGCGACCGCCTCGACCAGGCCTCCCCTCTGCTCCACCTCGACCCGCCGGGTGCCGGCCCGCTCGCGCAGCTGCGCGATGGTGCCGTGCAGCTGGTAGAGCCGCCGGGCCAGGGCGGACTGTTCGTCCACCCAGCGATCGTACTGGGTGCAGGTGTCGGCGATCTCCGCCAGGTAGCGGGTGCGATCCGGCGGGATGATGTGCTTCTTCTCGGACAGGCCGCCGCTGACGGTGAACGAGCTGTGCAGGTCGGCGCCGGTGCGCTCGGCCAGGGCGTCCATCACCGCCCGGTAGAAGGTGTTGGTGCCTGGGTCGCTGAACTGGCTGGCGATGGTGCCGTAGACCGGCATGTCGTCAGCGCTCTGGTCGAACAGACCGCGGTTGCGCTGGACCTGCTTGCGCACGTCGCGCAGGGCGTCCTGGCTGCCGCGCTTGTCGAACTTGTTGATGGCGATCAGGTCGGCGAAGTCCAGCATGTCGATCTTCTCGAGCTGGGTCGCCGCACCGTACTCGGCCGTCATGACGTACAGGCTGACGTCGCTGTGGTCCAGGATCTGGGTGTCGGACTGGCCGATGCCGCTGGTCTCGACGATGACCAGATCGAAGCCCGCCGCCTTGCAGATGTCGATGGCTTCGTGCACGTGGGCGGACATGGACAGGTTGGCCTGGCGGGTGGCCAGGGACCGCATGTAGCACCGGGGGTGGCTGGCACTGTTCATGCGGATGCGGTCGCCCAGCAAGGCGCCGCCGCTGCGCTTGCGGCTGGGGTCGATGGACAAGACGGCGATGTGCTTGTCGGGGAAGTCGACCAGGAAGCGCCGGATGAGCTCGTCGACCAGGCTGGACTTCCCCGCACCGCCGGTGCCGGTGATGCCCAGCACGGGGATGGTCTTGCCGGAGATCCGCGCCCGCACGGCGTCGTGCAGGGCGTCCCGGACGTCGGGGTGGTTCTCGGCGATGGTGATGAGCGCAGCGACCGCTTCGTCGTCGCCGACCGACAGCCGGTCCACGAAGGGCTGCCAGTCGGGGCCGCGCTTCTGCACGTCGCAGGCGGACAGCAGATCGTTGATCATGCCCTGCAGGCCCAGCGCGCGGCCGTCGTCGGGACTGTAGATGCGGGCCACGCCGTGGGCGTGCAGCCGGTCGGCTTCGGTCGGCAGGATGGTGCCGCCGCCGCCGCCGAAGACCTTGATGTCGGCCCCGCGCTGCGCCAGCAGATCGACCATGTACTCGAAGAACTCGACGTGGCCGCCCTGGTAGGACGTGATCGCGATGCCCTGGGCGTCTTCCTGGATGGCGCAGTCGACGATCTCGGCGACGCTGCGGTTGTGCCCCAGGTGGATCACCTCGGCCCCGGTGGCCTGGATGATGCGCCGCATGATGTTGATGGCGGCGTCGTGCCCGTCGAACAGGCTGGCCGCGGTGACGATGCGGACGGGGTGCTGGAGCTCGATGCGCTGGGGAGCGTTCATGGCCGGCCTCGGAGACGCAGGGTTTCCAGGCGCCCGGGGGCGCGGGGGTCCCAGGCGCCCGGGGGCGCGGGGGGAAGGAGGAGGCCTATCCCGCTGGGAGGAGGGGCTGGCGGGTCCCCGGGAGGGAGCGCCGGGTCCCGGCGAGCCGCCCGCTCAGCCGCAGAAGCCGCCCGGCGAGACCTCGGCCCCCTCGCAGCTGGCGCAGAAGGCGGCGGCGACGTCGGCGTCGTCCACGTAGAGCCACAGGGTCACCGGCAGCTCGCCGTCCTGGACGCAGGACGCCACGGCCCCCTCGGTGGGACAGGCCGCGTCCACCAGCCACTCGTGGGCGACGGTCACCGTGTCGCTGACCGGCACGTCGGCGGCGGCGCCCCCCGTCCAGCCGTCGTTGCAGACCGCCCGCTGGTTGCCCAGACGCCAGGCCAGGTCGCAGGCCGCGGACGCGGCGCACTCGTCGTAGCCGTCGGCCACACCGTCCCCGTCGCGGTCGTCGTCCTTCATGCCCGGCAGATCGTCGCCGTCGGGGTCGTCCAGCCCACCGTCGAGCTCGTCGGCCACCCGGTCGCCGTCGTCGTCCCAGTCCTCGAAGTCCCAGGCGCCGTCGTCGTCGCTGTCGGCGGGGCCCTCCTCGATGTCGTGGATGCCGTTGCCGTCGCCGTCCATCAGGGTGTAGGCGAAGGCCCAGGCGTTGAGGTGATCGACCCCGAACACCACCACCGTGCCGTCGTCGGCTCGCTCGGCGCGGAAGGTCCCCGGCGCGGGCAACACCCCGCTGCCCGAGCCGCTGTCGCCGTACTTGGCGACGTACAGGCTGGGGTCGTAGCCGGCGTCCAGGATGCCGTTCACCCCCTGGGTGGTCGATGCCTGCAGGAGGAAGTTCGCCTGCTGCTGGGGCGCGACAGCGTTGTGGTAGGCCAGCGCAGAGGCAGCGCCGACGTAGTCGTAGACCGACACGGCCGACAGGCCGGGGTCGGCGTTGATCGAGGCGGTGTCCCCGCTCGCGATGGCCGCCGCGATGGTCGGGTCGACGGTCGGGCTGCCCAGGAGCGAGGACGGCACGGACAGCGGCATCTGGATCTCGATCTCGGCGAGCAGCTCGGTGCCCACGGGCTCGAGGCGCACGATGGGCGCGAAGCCGGTGTAGACGGCGGGGTTCCAGGTCTCGGGGGCCGGCTCGTCGACGGTCAGGGTCAGGTCGCCCAGCGTCATGCCTTCGGGCAGCGCGCCCTCGGGGATGGCCACGACCACGCCGCTGGCGCTGTCTTCGAGGGTGCCCTCGGTGCGGGTGTCCGTGCCGCCGTCGGTGCTGCCGCTGTCGCCGCCGTCGGTGTCGGTGTCCGTGCCGTCGGCGTCGGTGTCCGTGTCGGTGTCCGTGCCGTCGGTGTCGGTGTCGGTGTCGGTGTCCGTGCCGTCCGCGTCGGTGTCGGCATCCGCGCCCCCGCCGCTGTCCCCGTCCTTGTCGCCGCAGGCCAGGAAGAGCAGGGAGGAGGAGAGGAGCAGGGAGGGCAGGACGAGGCGGTGCACAGGGTCTCCGGGGAGGGTGGCGGCGCGGCAGTAGAGCACGGCGGCCCGGCCTCACGCGACCGAGCCGACCCGTCCGAGCCGTCGCTGTACCCTGCCGCCGTGAGCGCGCCTTCCCCGCACGAGCGTCCCGATCCGGACCGCGGCCCCCGGCTGGACCTGCGCTGGTGGCTGCTGCGCACCGTGCCCGCGCATGCCGCGCTGGGCGCCCTGGTCGCGTGGGGGCTGCCCCGCTGGCCCGCGCCCTTCGTGTGGGGGCTGCTGCTGTGGCACGGCGCGGTCGCCGTCGCCGCGGTGGCCGGCTGGCGCTGGTGGCGGCCCTACGCGGTCGACGTGGTGCTGCTGCTGGTCGTCGACCACGTCGCGACCTTCGCCGTGCTGGGCCTGGTGGCCGAGCTCGGCCCGTAGACCGCCGCTTCGCTCCGGGCCGTGGCGTCAGCCGCCCGGACAGGGCTCATCCCTCCGTCAGCGAGGTCCAGGTCGACGGTTCCTGCAAGGACGGCGCGGCGCTGCCCGGCTCGGGCGCCTGCTCCCCCAAGCTCCTCGCAGCTTCGTTCAGCGCTTCGAGCATCTCGGCCGCGCTGGCGAACCTGCGGGCGGGATCGAACTGACAGGCCCGGTCGATCACCGCTGCGACCGCCGAGTGGACCCCTGTCAGTACCGCCCGGCGGTGCTCGTCGTGGAACAGATAGAACGGGTCCACTGCCCGGACCAGCCAGGTCAGGGTCGTGCCGACCCCGTACAGATCCGCCCGATGGTCGACGGCGCGAGGGCGAAGACGCTGCTCGGGCGCCATGAACGCGGGTGTGCCGTGCATGTTCGTGACCACCCCCGGCTTGGACAGACGCGCGGAGGTGAAGTCCGAGAGCTTGGGCTCCTGCCGATCCGAGAACAGCACGTTGCCCGGCTTGACATCACGATGCACCAGGCCGCCGGCGTGGACCGCTTCCAGTCCCCGGAGCACCCCGCCCACGATGGTGCAGGCCCCCCGGAGCCAGCTGTTCCCGAACTGCTGCTGGAGCTGCGGCCGCATGCGGTCGAGGGAGACCGGCGAGAGGTGCTCCATGAGGATCCAAGGAGCGTCGATCTCCCCTTGTTCGTGCTTCGACAGGCCTTCGGCCACCGGATCGCACGCGCAGAAGAGACGGACGAGGTTCGGATGTGAGATCATCGACGCCCGACGCCCGCTCTCCACGAACTGCGACGCCCACGCCGCCTTGCGCCGAAGACCGGGTTGCAGCACCTTCACCGCGACGTTGTCGGGCAGCTGCAGGGCACCCGGATCGATCACCCTTCCCGGGAACACGTTGGCCGTTCCGCCTTGACCCAACGCCACGGCATCCACTGCGACAACCAGTCCGTCGGGACCTCGGACGAAGCGTCCGCTCAATGAAACCTCTCAACCGAGCCCAGACGACGGGCCGTTGGTGGAACAGAAGTCGAACTCCCCCGGTCCGCGCTAGTCCGGCGATCCGGACTCGCCCGAGAGCAGCGCAGCGGCACGCGCCCAGTCCTCCCAACCCGACAGGGTGGCGTCGGACGGTCCCTCTCGACCGACCAGCCCGGGCAGCAGGCACGCCCAATAGCAGTCCCCCTCGCGGAGGAGCTTCGCGATGACCGGGATCAGCTCGGCGCCATGAACAAGCAACGGGGCTACGCGCGGATCGTCGCAGGCATCGACAGGAGCGACGCCGTCGCGGGCGAGCTCCATGCGCAGCGTGGCCAGCTCGCTCCCGACGATCTCCTGCCCGAGGGGCAGCTGGACGTCGGACGCACACGCCGCGAGCGCCAGCTTCACCGCAGGAAGGTGGGTGCCTGCGCGCTCGGCGAGCTCGTCGAGGCGGGAACGCCAGAGCGCGACACCATCGACCCGGTCGGACGCGCGGGTGCCACGCACCCCCAGCACGGATGCCAGGAGCATGCCCTTCCAGTACCGCTGATCATGGGCCAGCTGGTAGGCCTGTTCGGCATGCTCGACGGCACGCTCGGCACTGCGCTCCGCCAGGAGCGCTGCGGACAGCAGACAGGTGCCGAGCGTCTGGGTCCGCCAGTCGCCCAACGACTGCGCTTCGATGACGACGTCGCGTGCCATCGGCACGGCGCTGCGCCGACCCGAGATCCAACGGATCCACCCCTGGGTCTTTCGAGACCGGAGATCGAAGAGTCGGTAGCCCCGGAGCTTCGACGCACCCGTCCGCAGCGCGGCGTAGAGATGGACCCTGCGCCATGCAGACACCGCGCACTCGGAGTCGACGCGACCGGCCAGCCCATGGAACAGGACGGCGTCGACTGCGTTCACCAGGCGAAAGTCGCTGGCCCAGTTGCGGTAGAGCTCGAGCGTCTCGGTCGGCCATGCAGTCGGCTGGGGCGACTCGGCTCGGAGCTCGTGGCCGAGCACCAGCAGCGCCGACTCCGCCTGGCCGAAGAAGCCCTCGGTGCGCAGCAGGTTCGCATCTTCCAGGGCACTGCGCAGTCGCAGATAGGTCTGGGTCTCGTCGTCCTCGGACAGGGCACTCAGGTCGGCGAGGACCTTGCGGGCCGCGGGGAACTCGCCGGCTGCCCGTAGCCGCTGTGCCTCGAACAGCGCGATGTCGACGAGGAGGTACCAGCGATCGGCGGGTGCCTCGACGCGGTCCGCGGCACTGCGGGCGTCGTTGAGGAAGAACTTCCAGCTGCTGCGGCCTCGAAGCCAGTCCAGCATCCCGCGGTTGCGGGCCACCCGGGAACGGACTTCCCAGGCGCGTGGCTCGACGCGATCCCCGGCGGTGGCACGCTTGACGATCTCGTAGGCCTGTTCGAAGTGGTACTCGGCCTCGTGCCAGCGCCCATCGTAGTAGTCACTGTCACCGAGCCGGTTGTGCTCGTCGGCATCTTCGAGGCTGTCGCGGTGGATGCCTCGGCGCGCGCTGATGCCCGCGTCACCGTCGAACCAACCACCACCCGAGTCTTCGGCAGCAGATACCAATCCCACGTGGTCCAGCATGGTTTCGATGCTCCTTCGTGGTCGAGATGGGTGCGGCGAGCATCACGTACTCGCCGGGCGGAGACTGGCAGCCTACCGCCTCTCGGGGTGACGTGGGAGCCTCAGCGATAGGGAGCCTAATGGAAGCGACAGGTCCAAACCAGCTGTCCGGCTGGAACCTGCCACGCCCTCCGGCGGGGGACCGCGCGGCCCCACCCCGGCCACAGCGCCGGCCTGCGGCCCGCCCGAGGAGCCTCCTCGACCGCCGACCGCCGGTCGGTCCGGATGGCGCCACTCGCTCGCCTCGCCGCATTCGCCTCCGCGTCGATCACTCAGTGGTCCCGCGCGCAGGTTCGCTTCCGCGGACGGCCCCGGGTTCACCAGAACGACACATTGCCCGCCTCTCCGGGCAGCGGCGTTCCGCCCGTACACTCCTCCCATGATCCTCCCCCTCCCCCTGCTCCTCCTCCTCCCCCTGCCCGCGCTGGCCGACGTGCCGGCCCTGCTCGCCTACGAAGACGCGCTGGACAACGTGGCCGACGGCGACTGGTACGCCGGGAGCGACAACAGCCGGGCCACCCTGGCGTGGGGCCAGTCCTACGTGATGATGTCCCTGGCCGAGGCGGCGCGCGGCACCGGGGACCGGCGCTACCTGGACCGGCTGTTGCGGCTGGGGGACGACGTGCTCGCGCAGCGCGACGACGCCCGCGGGGTCACGGACTACCGCGGGGTCTCGGCCGCCTGCTGGCAGAACACCCACTACCAGCCCGAAGAGCAGCCCTACTGCTATGTCGTGCACAGCGGCATGATCGCCCTGCCCCTGGTCGAGGCGGCGCTGCTGGTGGATGCCTGGGACGCCCGCGACGAGCTGGCCTGGGACGGGACCACCTGGGGCGAGAAGGCCGACGCCTTCGTGGCCGCGGCCGAAGAGATCGCCGACGCCCACGCCGACCAGTGGAACGCCGCCGGCTACTACGTCTTCCGGCCCGACGCGGCCTTCCTGGCCTATGCCGGCCGCGACCTGCCGCTGAACCAGTCGAACGCGATGGGGCGACTGCACGTGGCCCTGTGGCAGGCCACCGGCGACACTGCGCACCGGGACAAGGCGACCGCCCTGGCGACGCGCTTCCGGGGCCAGCTGTCGTCCGAAGGCGGCGACCTGCTGTGGAACTACTGGGGCGGGACCTACAGCGGCGCGGGCGAGGACATCAGCCACGCCGCGATCAACGTGGACTTCGCGGCCCGCTGCGCCGAGGCGGGCATCGTCTTCGACGAGGACGACCTCGACGGCTTCGCCGCCACCTTCGTGGACCGGGTCTACGTCGACGACGACAGCCTGGCGGACTTCATCGGCGGGGTGTCGGACGGCTCGACCACCGACGGCAGCAGCTACGAGGTCCAGGCCGGCCGCTGGCTGCGCCTGGCCGCGCTGCGCCCCACCGTCTACACCGCCACCCGGCAGGTCTTCGACGCCCAGGTCGAGCCCGGGACCGTGGGCAGCGGCTCGACCCTGCTGGGCCTCGCGATGCTGGCCACGCGGGCGCCGGCCCGCTGCGGGCACTTCCCCTACTACGTCGACTGGACCGACCCGATCGACGGGTGGATCCAGGCGACGGCCTACGGCGCGAACGTGCTGGCCGAGGTCGACGCCTGGGACCAGCCGTGCATGGTGCGGCTGCCGGTGGACGTGCCGCGGGCGACCACGGTCCAGCAGTGGGACGGCGGCGCCTACCACGACGTCGCGCGCTGGTCGGCGAGCGGCGGCGAGACCACCCGCTGGGTGCCCTACGAGCCGCGCTGGGCCCACGACTACTGGGCGCCCGAGGACCGGGCCGGCGGCGCCCTGTTCCAGTTCGTGGACAGCTTCGTGTCCGGCGACGGCATCCGCGTCGGGGCGGAGGAGGAGGCCGTGGCGCCGGTGATCACGTCGACGCCGCCGACGTCGGCCGAGGTGGGGGAGGCGCTGGCCTACGCCGCCGAGGCGACCGCCGCCGAGGTCGCGTGGTGGTCGCTCGAGGCCGCGCCGACCGGGGCGCGGATCGACGCGACGACCGGGGTGTTGACGTGGACGGTGGCCGGGGACGCGGACTTCGTGCTGGTGGTCACGACCGACGGGGGCAGCGACCGGCAGGCCTGGACGGTCGAGGTGCCGGGGGAGGACAGCGGAGGAGCGGACGGAGGAGGAGACAGCGGAACCACGGACGGCGGAGGAGGCGACAGCGGAGGACACGACAGCGGGCCCGCGGACGGGGGAGGCGGCGACGACGGAGGCGGCGCGGACAGCGGCGACACCGAGGCCACCGGCACCCGCGTGAAGGAGGGCGGCTGCGGCTGCGCGGCGGGTCCCGCCAGCGGGATGCTGTGGCTCGCCGGCATCGGCGCGCTGGCCGTCCGCCGGCGGCGCGCCACGGGCTAAGGCGGGGCCTTCTCCGGAGCGCCCGTGTCCCCTCGCACCTTCCCCGACGCCGTCGCCCTCGCCGAGCTCGGCGACGGCCGGTACTCGACCGTGCTGGACCCCAGCTGGGCCCAGGGCCGCGCGGCCTTCGGCGGCCTGGTGGCCGGGTGGGCGGTCGCCGCCCTGCGCCGACAGGTCGACGCGACCCTGCCCCCCGGTGACGTGCGCCCCCTGCGCAGCGTGATGGTCGACTTCGTGGCGCCGGTCGCGCCGGGCCCGGTCGAGGTGCGGGCCGAGGTGCTGCGCAGCGGGTCGTCGCTGACCCAGGGCCGCGCCGAGGTGCTGCAGGACGGGCAGGTCGCCGCCGTGCTGCTCGCGGCCTTCGGCGCCGCCCGCCCGACGCGCATCCCGTGGGCCCCGGCCCCGCAGCCGCCCCTGCCCGAAGACCGGGTGACCTTCCCCTACATCGAGGGCGTGCTGCCGGCGTTCGTGCAGCACTACAGCTTCGAGTGGGCGCGGACGAACTTCCCCTACACCGGGGCCGACAGCACCGGGGTGGACGGGCGCGTCCGCCCGGCTACCCCTGCCCCCGTCGACGAGCCTGCGCTCATGGGCATCATCGACGCCTGGCCGGCGCCCGTGCTGTGCCTGTCGGACCGGCCGATCCCGTCCAGCACGGTGACCTGGTTCGTCAACGTGGTGACGCCGCCGCCGGTCGGGGGCTGGCCCGGCGACGGGTGGTTCCGCTACCAGAGCGACTGCGTGGTGAGCGCCGACGGCCACGTGGACATGGACAGCCGGCTGTGGGGCCCCGACGGTTCCCTGGTGGCGACCAGCCGCCAGCTGGTGGTCGAATTCAGCGGGAGGACCCGATGACGCAGCGCCGCTTCCAGCACCCGATCCCGGCCCACCGGTTCAGCGACTGGGAAGACGAGTGCCTGCAGCACCTGGTCAACTTCCACAGCATCCGCGATCTCGCGGTGCAGCGGCGGCAGGCCGGCGTGCTCGGTGACTTCGCGGCGGTGGCCCTGCGGCTGACCTACCTGTCGTGGCTGCGCGGCGCCGCGCCCGAGCGGGTGGCGGCCTTCGCGGGCGACACGGTGGCGATCACGGCCTGGGCCGCAGGCAACGGCCACCTGTTCGCCCGTCCCTACGAGTACTGGCTGCTGACCTGCCTGGCGGTGGCCATCGACCATCCCGCGGCCGGCCGGCTGGCGGCCCTGCGGCCCGAGCAGTGGTCCAAGACGCCTCACGCGCTGGTGGTGGGCATGCTGCCGCCGGCCATGGGCGCGCTGGCCAGCCTGGTGGGCAGCGGGCGCCCGCCCGAGTTCGAGCTGCGCGGGCTGCAGGTCCTGCACCGCGAGCTGCTGGGCAAGGCCGACCACCGCGAAGAAGCCATGCGCTTCGCCCCGACAGTCGGCGCGATGATCGCGATCCAGGCCAACAGCCGCAAGACCTGGGACGCCGCCTTCCAGGCGCGGGCCGACGGCTGGCGGCAGGAAGCCATCGCCTTCCCCGAGACCCTGATGTTCGTGCTGGACATCGAGTGGCTGGCGATGATGCGGCTGGCGCGAGAAGCCGGCCTGCGGCTCGCCGAGCCCGATCCCTACCGGCCGCACCACCTGCTCGGCAGCAGCAGCGGCGACGAAGGCACGCTGGGAGATCGACTGGGACCGGCTTCCTGACGAGACATCCTGTGACGCGGTGTTCAGATCCCGCTTCGATCCCGGTCGGCCGGGGCGCCCGTAGAACTCCTCCATCACCCCATGGAGGAACCCATGCGCCTGTCGACCCCTCTCCTGCTCCTCGCGGCCCTCTCCTTCACTACCGCCTGCGGTGACAAGGACGACGGCGCCGACAGCGGCTCCGACGGGGCCACCGACGGCGCCACCGACGGCGGCGGAACCGACGGCGGCGGAACCGACGGCGGCGGCACCGACGGCGGCACCGACAGCGGCGGGACCTCCGACGACGACGCGGACGGGGACGGCTACACGGTCGCCGACGGCGACTGCGACGACGGCGACGCGGCCGTGCACCCCGACGCCACCGAGATCTGCAACGACGGCGTCGACGACGACTGCAACGGCACGGCCGACGACGCCGACGCGGGCCTGGACACGGCGACGGCGACGAGCTGGTGGATCGACGCCGACGGCGACGGCTGGGGCGGCAACAGCGGGTACATCCGGTGCGAGAACCCCGGCACGGACACGCTGCCCTACGTGACGGCGATCGGCGACTGCGCCGACGACGACCCCGCCGTACACCCCGACGCCACCGAGGTCTGCAACGACGGCGTCGACGACGACTGCGACGGGTACGCCGACGACGAGGACGAGGACCTGGACACGGCCACCGCGATCCCGCTGTGGTGGGACCTGGACGAGGACGGCTTCGGCGACCCGGAGGCGAGCCTGATGGGCTGCGCCGCCGGCTACGCCCAGGCCGACAACGACCTGGACTGCGACGACACCGACGGGGGGGTGCACCCGGGCGTCACCGAGGTCTGCAACGACGGCGTCGACGACGACTGCAACGGCGTGGCGGACGACGACGACGCCGGGGTGGATCCCTCGACCCTGGCGGGCTGGTGGCTGGACGCGGACGGCGACGGGCAGGGCGCGGGCGAGACCCTGATGGCCTGCGCTGCCCCCGAGCACTACGTCGACTACGCCGACGACTGCGATGACGGCGACCCGACGGTGCACTGGGGCGCGACCGAGGTGTGCAACGGCGGCAAGGACGACGACTGCGACGGCGACGCCGACGACGCCGACGAGGACCTGGACACGTCGACCGAGTCCGACTGGTACACCGACGACGACGGCGACGGCTACGGCGTGGACTGGGCCGCGAGCGCCTGTGCCGGCCCCACGGGCACCGCCGACCAGGACGGCGACTGCGACGACGGAGACGACAGCGTGTACCCGGGCGCGGTGGAGCGCTGCGACGGCGAGGATCAGGACTGCGACGGCGAGGAGAACGCCAGCGGCGCGGCCGGCTTCTCGCACGCGGGCGGCGGCTGGACCGACCTGTCGTCGGACGTCGACGGCACGACCAGCTCGCCGGAGAGCTGGACGTCGGGCGACGACGGCACGCTGCACTTCTGCGACGGGACCTTCTACACGACCCTGGAGCTGGCCCACGACGTCGAGGTGGTCGGCCACGGCGAAGTGACCCTGAACGCCCGCGGCAGCGGGTCGGTGGTGACGGTGGACGGCAGCGCGCTGGCGGTCGGCCTGACCGACCTGACCCTGACCGAGGGCAACGGCAGCAGCGCGCTGCTCAGCGTGAGCGGCGGCGCCGGCGGCGGGCTGGCCTGCGACGACGGAGACTCGATCATCACGGTGACCCGCGTGCAGTTCGAGGACAACACCGCCAGCTACGGGGGTGCTGTCGCCATCGGCGAGTGCACGGCGCTCATCGAGGACAGCGTGCTGTCCGGGAACAGCGGCTACAACGGCGGCGCCGTCTACCAGCGCGGCGGGCTGGTGCGGCTGGTCGACAGCACGGTCGAGGACAACACGGCGACGAACCTGGGCGGCGGCGGCGCCGTCGTCCGCGATGCGGCGGTGGCCGGCACCCCGCTCATCGAGATCAGCGACAGCTACTTCCTGGACAACAGCGCCGGCGCGGCGGGCGCGCTCTACCTGGGCGACCGGACCGAGGGGATCTGCGAAGGGTCCGGCGACGGCGCCGGGTTCTGGGGCAACACGACCACCGGATCCGGCACCGGTGCGGTCGAGACCTACGGCGACACCCACTTCCAGGCCGAGCACTGCGACTTCGGCGTGTCGGGCACCGACGAGGACAACGGCGACGTGGACGTCGAAGCAGCCGGCAGCGTGTATAGCTACGACGACGACGCGAGCTTCCACTGCCACGAGTCGACCTGCATGTGAGCGGGCCGCGGGCCCGGGCGGCAGCCGGGCGGCCGGTCGGGCTGCGCACCCTGGCGTCAGCGCAGGAGCTGCTCGAGGTCCCGACCCCAGGCCCGCTCCAGGTCCGCGACCAGGGTGTCGGCCGGGGCGAAGAGCGGACCGGTGGCCCACTGGCGGACGGTGCGGTCCCAGCTGGTGGTGACCAGCCAGGCGCCGTCGCCGGTGAAGGACAGGGCGCGCACCTGGTCGTCGTGCCCGCGCAGCCGCGCGACCAGCGACAGGTCGGACAGGCGGCGCAGCTCGACGATGCCGTCCCGTCGCCCCGCCGCCAGCAACCGGCCGCTGGGGTCGATGGCGACGCCCAGCACGGCGCTCTCGGCGTCGGTCACCCGCAGCGGCGCTCCGCCCGCCAGGTCGTAGACCACCACCCCGTCCGGCAGCCCGACCGCGACCCGGCCGGCGCCGATCGCCCCCGCCATGGCCGAGGTCTGGGTGCCGAGCCGGACCGGCTCGCCCGAGGGCGGCAGGTACCAGACGCCGCCCTCCTGGCCGAGCACCGACAGGCCGCCGTCGCGGTCGTCCTCGTCGATGTCGCCGATGCGCTCGGGCAGGGACGCCCCGCCGATCCGCTCGGCCGTGCGCGCGTCCAGGTCGGGCTGCAGCCAGGCCAGCGGACCGCGGTAGGCCACGACCGCCAGCCGGCCGTCCGGCAGCCAGGTCGCGCGGCGCAGCTTCTCGGTCCCGACGACGTGTCCGACGCGCCCATCGGCCAGGGACACCAGCCGCAGGCCGAAGTCCGCGGCCGACGCGGCCACCAGGCCCCGACCGTCGGGGGACCAGCCGACGTCCTTGATGACGGCCGGCGGCAGCGCCAGGATCGTCGCGTCGGCCGGGCCCGTCAGGTCCTGGATCTGCAGCCAGCCGTTGCCCAGCCCCAGCGCGACACGCCGGCCGTCGGGATCCAGATCCATGGCCGCGACGCCTTCCGCGACGGGCCAGCGCTGGGGGCGGCCTCCGCCAGGGACCGCCCAGTCCTCCACCCGATCGTGCACCACCCGCAGCACGGTCCCGTCCTCGCGCCAGGCGACCCGTGCCGCGACACCGGGCAGCGCCTGCTCCTTGACGACACCGTCGCCCTGCAGCCGACCGACCCACACACCGCTGCGCGCGCCGGAGACCGCGACCCGGTCGCCGGCCACCGCCAGGTCCAGCACGCCGTCCAGGCCCGTGTCGACGGACACCGCGGCGCTGTCGGCGAGCCGGAGCCGCACCAGGGCACCCGTCGACGTGCCGAACAGCACGCTGTCTCCGGCCAGGGCCGACGCGGTGACGCGGCCGGGCGTCGTCGCCGCCAGGGCCGCGTTGCGGGCCACGACACCGTCGCCGTCGCGCACCGACAGGTCGGGGCACACACCCAGCAGGCGGCCGTCGGCCGCGACCAGCACGCCCTGGGGCTGGACCCCCTGGCACAGGTCGCGCTCGACGACGTCGCCTTCGGCCTCGCGGACCTGCCAGGCCCGTCCGCGCCCCAGCAGCAGCCCGGGGCCGTCGTCGCGTCGCGGCAGGGCGTGGGCCTCGACGGCGAAGTGCTCGAGGACCGGCTCCAGCTCGCCGCCCGCCCGCCACCGGAACAGGTCTCCGCGCACGGTGCCCAGCAGCAGCGTGTCGGGGCCCGAGAAGGCGGCGCTCCAGGCGTCGACGGCCAGGGTCCGCCGCGGCGCTTCGCTGCCCAGGGTCTGCACGGTCACGGCTTCTTCGCCCAGGCAGGCCACGCGACCGCCGTCCGGGGCCAGGACCAGGCGCGGGCAGTCGGGCAGCGGCCAGGCGGCCCGCCGCGCCGGGCGGGGGCGGTCGCCGAACCGGGCCAGGATGCCGCGGGCGTCGGGGTCTTCGTCGATCGCCAGCGCGTGGGCCGCGAACAGCTCGGCCTGGGCGCGCTCGTCGGCGGCCGCGGCCTGCAGGCCCTGGGCGACGAGCGCCCGCAGCAGGTGGGCGTCCGAGCGGGCGCGGGCGGTGCGGGCGGCGCCTTCGGCGGTGCGGGCGGCGGCTTCGGCCGACAGGGCGCGGTTGCGCTCCTGGGCCGTGCGCTGGAAGCCGACGGCGACGGACAGGGCCAGCGCGACCAGCGCCACGCCGGCGACCGTCAGGGGCAGCCGCCAGGCCTGCCAGAACCGCCGCAGCAGGTCCCAGGACGTGTAGGCGTAGGCACTGACGCGGCGGCCCTCGAACCAGGCGTCGATGTCGGCGGCCAGGGCGCCGGCGTCGGCGTAGGCCGGCCCCTGGGCGGCGCCGGTCGCCCGCTGCACGATGGCGGCGAGCTCGCGGGGCACGTCGTCGGGCAGGGGACCCGGCCCGTCGGTCGGAGCTGGCGCCCCGGCCAGCAGCGACCACAGCGTCACGCCCAGCGAGTGCACGTCGTCGGTCGGTAGGGCCGGCGCGCCGGACCGGGCCCGAGGCCCCATATAGGCGGGGGTGCCCACCGCATCGCCCGCGCCCGCGCCGACCGCCACGGCCAGGCCCCAGTCGACGACCTGGGTCTCGCCGAAGGCGCCGATCATCACGTTGCCGGGCTTCAGATCGCGGTGGACCACGCCCTGGCCGTGGGCGTAGGCGACGGCGTGGCAGGCATCCAGGAAGTGGCGCACCAGCCGCAGGCGGGCCGCCAGATGGGGCGCGTCGGCGATGGCCGTGGACAGGGCCCGGCCGCGCACGATGCGCATCGTGTAGAAGGGCCGGCCGTCGGGGCGGCGGCCGGCGTCGTAGATCGGCACGATGCCCGGGTGTTCCAGCCGGGCGGTCAGGCGGCCTTCCGCGACCAGCCGCGCCTCGTCGGCGGCATCGTCGCCCTGGGGCAGCTTCATGGCCACGTCGCGGTCCAGGCGCCGGTCCTGCACGGACCGCACCTCGCCCATGCCGCCTCGCCCGAGCAGGCCTCCTCCCGCGTAGCGCTCGACCTCCTCCCGATCGAAGCCCTCGGCCTCTTCCTCGGCCCCCGCCTCGGCCAGGCGCAGGGGGGCCCCGCTCAGGGGGCGGCGGGGGGTCGACGGCTCGCCCGCCACTCAGGTCTGGTCCTCGACCCGATCGTGGGCGTAGGTCAGCAGCTCGATGCTGCCGGCGCCGTCCGTGGCGACCAGGTCGGTGCGTACGCGGGCCTCGCGCAGCTTGCGGCGCAGGCGGCTGAGGTTCACGTCCAGCCGCGACCGCAGGACCGCGGCTTCGTCCTCGCGGGGCCACAGCTGGCCCGCCAGCACCTGCCAGGCGACGGGTCCGCCGAAGCTGACGAGCTCGCTGATGATCCGGGCCAGCATGCCGGACAGGACGAGCACGGGCTCGCCGTCGCGGTGGACGTGCACGGTGTCGAAGCGCGCGACCAGGTGGAGGGGGGCGTCGATGCCGCCGCGCTGGCGGGTGGGCTCGAGGCCGGCGTGCTGCACGGGCAGGGCGACGATGGCGAAGGTCGCGCCGCCGCAGTCGACGCGGTCCCCGGGCACCAGGTCGCGGGGTGGGGCGTCGCCCTGGCGCACGGACCAGCCGCTGCCGGTGCTCCACAGCCAGGCGTCGGCGTCTTCGACCCAGCCGGCGACCAGGTGCGGGCGAGGCACGGGCACGAGGGAACACACGCCCGGCAGGGCCTGGCGGGGCAGACCGTCCCCTTCGATGGCCAGGATGTGGTCGGGGAGGACGACGTCGACGACGGTCAGCTCGAGATCGCGGGCCAGCTGGATGCGCTGCCCGGGCGCGAGCACGACCTCGGACAGGGGGCGGCCGTGAACCGCGAAGGCGCCGCGAAGGGCGACCAGCCGGAGCTCGCCCTCGCGCAGGCTGACCATGGCGTGGGCCTCGCTCACGCGGCCGTCGTCGAGGTGCAGGGCCGCCGCGCGCAGCCGGCCGACGATGTCGCCGTGCACCAGCTCGTGCAGGCGGCCATCGGGACTCTCGACGCGGACGAAGGCGCGCACGGGCTCAGGGCGTCGCGGGCGCGGTGGACCCGGCGGGGGCGGGGGTCGGGGACCCGGCGGGGGCGGGCGAGCCGGCGGCGGCGCCGTCCACGCCACCGGACGGCAGCGAGTCGAGCGGGACCACGAGTCCCTCGGCCTCGACCCGATCGGCCCAGGCTTGCAGGTCGAAGACCGACATCTGCAGGATGGTGTTCGCGCCTTCGAAGGGTGCGTTGGGATCCAGGGTCCGACGCGACGGCTGGGGCACCCAGGTCGGGAGCATGCTGTCGTCGCGATGTTGGCCGGCGGTGAACTCGGTGAAGGTGAGCGGATCCTGGCCCAGGTAGGCGCCGAGCTTCGACACGGTGGTGCCGTAGCGGACCGCGCTGTTGAAGACGTCGACGTAGAGGTAGCCGGACTCGTGCACGACGAGCCAGTGGTAGCCGTGCTTGCGGACCACCTCGAGCAGGGCGGCGGGCGGCAGCTGGGTCAGGTCCACGTCGGCCGGCGTCGACGACAGGCGCAGCAGGTTGACGTCGACGTCGCGGTTGCGGTGGCGCTCGCCGGCCAGCGCCTGCAGGCGGCGCCCCCCGGCCGTGTCCCGGCCGCGCAGGATGGTGGGGATGGCCGTCTGGGTCGCCCAGTTCTGGTAGTAGACGGGCCGCCCGTGGCGGGCCTGGTAGGCCATCAGCAGGTCCTGCTGCTGCTCGAAGGGCATCTCGATGATGCCGGCGCCGACGGTGTCCGCATCGGGTTCCGGCAGCGAGAGGTACCAGTCGGGCACCGCGAAGTCGCTGACCCACAGGGGCGCCTTGATGGGCGGCGGCGGGATGCTGCCTTTGGCGACGGGGCCCGAGATGTGCACGTAGGGCTGGAAGGCCAGGGTCCCGGCGAACACGGCCGCCAGGGACCACCGCGGGAGCCTGCGCGGGATCGCCGACAGACCCAGGGCGACCAGCGGCACACAGGCGACCATCATCCAGCTGGCCATCCGGTAGGGGCCGAACATGCGGCTCATGCCCGGGACGTACTGGAACATCAGCGTGTACGGCAGCCGGACGACGAACTCGCCGAACATCACCACCTGCGACGTGTCCTGGCGGGCGCCGACCTTCAGGAAGGGTCCCAGGGTGCCCAGGTAGAACAGGAACCACACGGCCAGCCACGGACGGGCGCGCCGCTGCAAGAAGGCGGGCACGACACCGACCAGCAGGACGGCCAGCGGGAAGCTGGCCGCGCCGTGCATGGGGTTGATCAGGTAGTCGGCCGGCCAGCTGCTGCCGATGACGCGGTGCAGCGACGCCAGCACGTTCTCTTCGTAGGAGTCCGGGCGGAGCGGCGCCTCGGCGATGGCGTCGTAGGGCGGGAAGGGCAGCCCGAAGGTGGTCTCGGGCAGGTCCAGCAGCCCGCGAGACTTCGAGAGCGCGGCAGCGGCGGCCGCGGGGGCGTCCTGGCCACCCGCCTGGAAGTAGGGCAGCAGGAACAGGAAGACGCCCACGCCCGCCACCAGGGCGGCCGGGGCCAGCCAGCGCGGCAGGCGTCGCCAGGCGCTCCGGTCGCGCCACAGCGAGAAGGCCAGCAGCACCACCGACGCCATCGCCGTGAACAGGCCGTAGAACCAGTAGAAGGCCGAGACCGCCGTGAAGGCCAGGCCCACCAGGGCGCCGTCGAGGGGGCGACCGTCGCGCAGCGCCCGCCGCAGGGCGATCGGGTAGAGCAGCACCCACCACAGCAGCACCTGCCGCAGGCCCGTGCCGTTGACGTCGACGATGACCAGCGGGTTGAAGATCGCGACCAGGCTGGCAGCCAGGGCGACGACCCGGTCTTCCACCACGCTGCGGGCCAGCGCATAGGCGCACAGGCCGTTGCCGGTCAGCACGACCAGCACCTTGAGGTTGTGGTGGGCCGGGAAGTCCGTGAAGGCGTCCAGCACCGAGCTGATGAGCAGGATGTCCAGGATGTTGCCGGTCTCCGGGAACCGGCCGAGGGAGATCAGCTGACGGAGGTGCTCGAGCGGCCCCAGGTCCAGGGAAGACAGGGCCTGGGCTTCCTGGAAGTGCCACCAGATGCGCCACAGCCAGCCCCCGAGCTCGCCACCGCCGATGACCTGGCCCGACAGGTCGGCCGCCAGCGGCCAGGTGAAGCCGACGGCAGCGACCGCGGCGACCCCCATGGCCAGCAGCGCCTCGGCGCCCGCCGCAGGCAGGCGGCGGAGGGTGGCGCGCAGGCCGTCCCCGAGGGCATGGAGCTGGTTCCGGAGCATGGGCGGCATCATACGGTCGCGCTCAGGGGGCGGGGGCCACGACCATCACGACGATGCCGGTGCCGTCGTCGAAGCGCTGCTCCTCGACCAGCACCCCGGACAGGTAGGCGCGCATCATGGCGAGCCCCTCCTCGCCGTACAGCGCCTCGTCGAGCACCACGAACCGCAGGCCCGCGTCCACCAGCCCGGCGATGACCCTCGTCCGACGCTCGGGGTCGCTCGTGGCCGACGGCGGGATCGGCCGGCCGACCGTCTGGGGCAGGGTCAGGTCGTCGAAGTCGCGCAGCACCATGCGCAGCTCGTCGTCGCGACGGCTGCGCTCGACCATGGTCAGCAGGCCGTTGGGGGCGTTGACGGCGGCGCGGTGGCTGTCGACCTGGAGCCACAGCTCGGCCGCGGACTGGATCTCCTGGCCCAGCTCGGCGAAGACGGGCAGCTCGTCGCGCTGGTGCAGGCGCTCGGCCGCCCGCACCTGGGGCAGGAACACGGCGGCGCCGTCCTGCTCGTGGTCGGCGACGAAGGCGATGGCAGCGGTGCGCGGGGGGTGGGTGAGCGGCAGGCTGCCGACGTAGCCGGTCTGCGCGGCCACCACGGCGGCGGCGGCGATGCCGGCGGGCAGGCCGAGCCACGGCAGCAGGCGCCACCGGGACAGGCCGACCTCGGCCGCCATGCCCAGACACAGCGTGAACGGCACGAGCAGGCGCCGCAGGAAACGCAGCACGGGCGGAGGATGCGCAGCAAGCAGATCGGCCACGGCGGACAGCGGCGTCCGCACCCAGCCGCCGAGCACGCCCGAGATCAGGCGGGGGTTCTCGTCCCCCGGGCCGAGTCCCAGGAGCAGGCAGGCCAGGGCGGCGACCAGCCAGGGAGAGGCCCGCACCGGTCGGACGAGGGACAGGCCCAGGGCGCCGAGCAGCACCGCCGTCGGCACGAAGGAGGGGGTGAGCGTCCAGTCCCAGGGCTGGCCGATGGCACCGGCCTCCCACTGCAGCCAGGCCCGCATCTGGATGGCGTTGCCGACCATGCTGGACGGGGGCGCCTCGTCGAAGGGCAGGCCGTAGTAGAGCGCGCCGACCGCCGCCGCCCCGACGGCGGCGACTCCGCCGGCGATGCCCATGGCCACGGCGCGATCGCGCCACGACGCCCCCCCACCGGGCAGGGCCAGCAGCAGCAGCGGCGCCAGGCCGACGACGAAGACCGCGTGGTACGGGCTGTCCGCCGCGACGACGAAGCCCAGCAGCCCCGCCGCCACGGCGAACCGGCGGTCCCCGTCGCGCAGGGTCCGCCACAGGGCGGCCAGCAGCGCGGGCACGCCCCAGAACGCCACGTTCTCCGGCGTGCCGTCGGTGATCGCCAGGAACAGCATGGGCTGCGCGATGACCATCGCCCCGACCAGCCAGCCGGCCGAGCGCCGGCCGGTGACCTCGCGCGCCAGCCACGCGCTGGCCACGCCGGCCCCCCACAGCAGCAGCAGCATCCACAGGTCGTAGGCCACGACCGCGCCCAGCAGGTACACCAGCGGTGCCGCGACCAGGCTGCTGGCGAAGGGCAGGACCAGGATCTTCACGCCTTCGGGAAAGCCGACCCGGTCCGTCCAGAACGGCAACGGCAAGGCGCGGGCCTGCAGGTCCAGCCCCCAGATGCCCCGGATCACGTCGGACTGGGGCGCCCCCAGGATGCCGCCCTCGACGAACAGGCGGTGGTGGAGCACGACGACCAGCACGGCCAGGGCAGCGGCCTGCAGCCAGGGGGCGGCGGTCTCGATCCGGTGGCGGGTGTCCGACATCGGCAGCACCCTACCCTCGGAGAGGCTAGCCAAGGGCGAGAGCCCCCCACGCCCCCCGGAGTGCGCTTGTCGCTCGCCCGCCTCGACTCCGTCACCTGGTCCCGCAGGGGCCGCGTGGCGGCCGATGTCGCCTGCATGGTGCTGGTGCTGTGCATGGCGGCCGCGGTGTGGCCCCGGTCCGCACCGCCGACGGATCTGGATCTGGGGGTGGTGCCGTGGTGGGGGGGCACCCGCGACCTGCTGCTGGAGGGCCCGGACGCCGGCGAGTGGGCGCGGAACATCCGCCTGCTGGCGGCCTGGGACCTGGAGGCGCTGGACCATCACCGGCTGCCGACCTGGATGCTCATGGTCGCCGCCGTGCACAAGCTCGAGCCGTCGGTCGTGCTGGCGGGCCACCTGGTCAACCGCGGGCTGTACCTGGTGATGGCGCTGGCGGCTTTCGGCCTGGGCCGGCTGAGCGGCAGCCGCGCGGCCGGCGTGCTGGCCGCCGCCGTGTGCCTGGGTCTGCCGGCGGCGACGACCGCCAGCCAGCGGTTCGGGATCGACATCGCGATCATGGGCAGCCTGCCGGCGATGATGCTGCTGTCGGCCGTCGCGCTGCGGCGCTGGCCGGTGGGCCTGCTCGCCGGACTGGTGGCGGGGCTCGCCACCGGGCTGCACTACACGACCCTGCCCTACGCGCTGCCGCCGCTGGTGATGCTGCTGCTGGGGGGCCAGGGACTGTCACGGCGGCTCGGGGGAGCCCTGCTGTTCGTCCTGGGGGCCGGCGCGTCGCTGTGGTTCCTCAGCCACATCTACCCGATCCCCACGCTGGACCAGCTGGCCGGCGACATCGCCAACGGCATCGACCCCGGCTACCGCGGCAACGGCCGCATCGCCGACGTGGCCGAGGCCCGGCAGACCCTGGAGCAGGGGCTGGTGGCCGGCGTCCCCGAAGCGGTCCAGACGGCCATCGCGGGCGCACGCCCCGAGGGCCTGCCGTGGGGCCTGCTGGTGGTGCTGCCGTGGCTGGGCATCGTGGGGCCGGGCCTGCGCTGGCGCGACGGGGATGGCCCGCCGTGGAAGGACTGGCTGCGCGGCACCGACGCCGCGCTGGGCATCGGGCTGCTGCTGTGCCTCGCGCCCCTCCCGCTGCTGGCCGCCGTCGACGCGCCCGAGCGCTACGGCAACAACTTCCTGCCGATCGTGGCCGTGCTGGTCGCCCGGGGGCTGGCGACCATCGCGGGCAGCGTGGATCTGGGGATCCGCCAGGCCTGGGGGCGCTGGCCCCGCGGGGTGCTGCTGGCCGTGCTGACGGTGCCCCTGGTGCTGCTGACCCTGCGCCCGGCGATGCACACCCGCGTCCAGCCCGCGCCTCGCCCCGACGAGCTCGGCATCGCCCTGCTCGGCCAGAGCCTGAGCGAGCACCTGCCTGCCGGCGTCGGCGTCGCCAGCCCGATCCGCGAGGCGCTGGTCGTCGCGGGCATGGAGTACTGCCCGCTGCGCATCTGCCCGGTCATCGACAGCGAGTCCGCCTTCGAGCAGTGCGTCCAGGTGATGGCCCAGGAATGCAGCGGCGACGGCCCGATCCCCTACGTGCGCACCACCGCGGCGCACTACTACGACCCCAACGCCACCGCCCGGCCCGCGATGGACGCCTGGGTCGCCGAGAAGTGGCCCGCCACCGACGAAGTCTCCTACCGCGACTTCAGCGCCTGGCTGCACCTCATCGACCGGCCCGACGTGCCCGACGGCTTCGACCCGCTCAAGCGCGGCCCGCTCCCCGACAACAACAGCGGGCTCTGAGCCCGACCCGCGGCCCGGCAGGCTCAGCGCTGCGGCGGCCGCGGCCCCCCGCCCCGGGTCGGCAGGTCCAGCGCTTCGTCCTGGATCGAGACGTCGAGCAGCGGACCCTCGAGGGGGGCCCGGCGCAGGGACAGCGCCGGGGGGTAGAGCGCGGTCAGGAACGGGCGGCCCGCGGCTTCGTCACCGTGGCGGGTGCGCAGGACGCCCAGCGGCAGACAGTCGGCCGTCAGCTCGAGCGGGACGATGGTGGCGCTCACGCCTTCGGTGGGGGCGGTCGGCGCCCACTTGTGGCCGCAGGCGTCGCGGGCCTCGACGGCGGCGTCGGCCTCACCGCGCTGCACCACACCGAGCGCGTACCAGCCGGCACCCACGTCCAGCTCCAGCAGCGGGACCGCTTCCGTCTCGTCCACCGGGGCCCGACCGCCCGGGCGCGGACGCAGGCGGCGACCGGTGTCCGTGCGGGTCACCGGCAGCTCCAGCCCGTCCAGCCGGTCGGCCTGCAGGAACACGCTGGGGTCCCCGGGGATCAGCGCCTGCTCGACCTGCAGCGCGCCGCGGGGCAGGTCCTCGCGCGGCCGCATGCCGACCATCGGGGCCAGGCGCACCAGCTCCCCGGTGACCAGGTCGTCCCGGCCCCAGTCGGCGGCGGGCGTGCGGTGCAGGGTGGGGGCGCCGACCGCGCGGCCGATGGCCCCGATGCCCAGGAACAGCTGTCCGCGGGCCACCGACGTCTCGGTGTCGCCCACGATGGCCGGCGCGCGCGGCGGGCGCAGGACCGACGCCGCTGCGACCAGGCCCACCGCCGCCGCCGCCACCCGGCGCGGCCAGGACGGCCAGCCGGTCAGGCCGACCGCCAGCGCCACCGCGAGCCCGGCCGCTCCGGTCAGCCGCTGGACCGTGTTGGTGCCCGGGTAGAGACACAGCGGCCCCCAGACCGCCAGCATCAGCCACAGGCCGGGCGCGGCGGGCGCCCCGCGGGCCAGGACCAGGGCGAGGGCGAAGGCCGCGGCGAGGCCGAACCCCACCGGGTCCAGGCCGAGCAGCCAGCCCACCACGGCCACCGCGATGGGGAGGAGGAGGGAGAGGCGCGCCCGCACCGTCGGGGCGAGGCTGAAGCAGAGGAGGAGGAGCAGGAGCCCGAACAGGAGGAGCCGCGGCGCACCCAGGTCCCCCGACGCCTCGACCGCTTCCGTCAGGAAGCCATCGAGCCGCTCGAGGCGACCGCCGGAGACGTTGCCGCTGCGCAGCACGTTGGCCGGATGCCAGGTGAAGGCGATGCCGCCGACCGCGACGGCGGCGGCGCCGACCGCGGGCAGGATCCGGCGGTGCTGCAGGGCCAGCAGCACCATCGGCCCGGCGACCAGCCAGCCCGGCTCCTTGAACAGGCCGGCGGCGACCAGCAGCAGCAGCCCGACGACGGGCAGCCGCCCGCTCCGCATGGCCCCGACCCAGGCGAACAGCGCCCAGGTGGCAGCCGCGAGCTCGCCGGCTGAGCAGATCCACGCGTTCCACCACGGCAGGTCCCAGGCCCCGCCGGTCGACAGCAGGACGAGGGCCGCGACCGGGCCCGCGCGACGATCCCCGGCCAGCCGCGCTGCCAGGGCCCCCGCGCCGACGATGCCTGCCAGCAGCAGGCCGACGTTGGCCGCCCACACCCCGTGGAACCGCCCGTCGCCGAGCATCGCACCGGCCCAGGTCGCGATGAGCGTGAGCGGACGGACGTGCTCGTGCACCGAGTGCCGCCCGGTCAGGGCCCGCCAGGGCGCGTCCCGATGGTCGAGGACCCAGCGCATGTTGGTGAGGTCGTCGGCGACATGCCAGTGCTGCCAGGAAGGCGCCACGGACAAGGCGAACAGACCGACGACCGCAGCCCACGCCGCGACGATGAAGGCCCGATCACGCGGTCTCACCGACGTTTCATTCATGCGCTCGATTCCTGCATGTCGCACCTCCGAGGGCTCGACCGGCACCCTCGGGGGCTAAGATCCCAGTGAACGCGACGCACTCCCCCACCGAACCCGGGTCCCACCGATCGGCTGCGGGGCGCATTCCCGCTGCGCGTTCCCCCGCACCACCGGGAGACCCCATGGCGCCCATCGGACGCACCCAGGCAGGAACCGGAGCCGAGCGAGGCTCCGCCGCCATCATCGCCGCCGTCAGCTTCGTCGTGCTGTGCGGCTTCGGCGCGCTGGTCATCGACCTCGGCTACGCCGGCATGGTCGAGGGCCAGCTGCAGACCACCGCGGACGCCGCCAGCCTGGCCGGCGCGCGCGTCCTCGACGGCACCGACGACGGGCTGGTCGCGGCCCGCGACACCGCCGTGGCCATCGGCGAGCTGAACCCCGCGAACGGCGAGGTCGTGACCCTCGACCGCAACGACGCCAACGATCCCGCAGGCGACATCGTGCTGGGCGTGTGGGACGGCGCGAACTTCACCGCGTCCACCACGGCGACCGCCGTCAACGCGGTCCAGGTCCGGGCCCGCCGCCCCGACCTGACCAGCTTCCTGTCGCGGGTGGCCTTCGGCGTCGAGAACCTGGACGTCGGCGCCCAGGCGACGGCGATCTCCGGGCCGCTCGGCGGCGCGGGCAAGGTGCCCTGGTACCTGCCCTTCGGCCTGCCCGAGTGCCTGTTCGACACCTTCGACGACGAGACACTCCAGGACATGGAGTTCAAGCTGTCGCCGGCCGGCGTCGACAACACGGGCTGGGCGGCGATCGGCGACACGACCAACGCGAACTTCCTCAAGAACCACTTCGCCGCGACGTCGACCTGCATGAAGGAGTGGGCCTACGAAGGCGACATCTCCGACGACTGCACCGCCGCCAGCGTCGAAGAGAACGTCGACCTGCACAACGGCGCGGTCGACTCGGTGCTCAACTACATCGGCAACAACATCGCCACCGACGGCATCCCGTGGGGCGACGTGCCGGGCGACTGGGGCACCCAGCCGGCCCAGCACGCGGGCAGCCGGATCAGCAGCAGCGACTACGGCTACGTCTACGTCGGCGCCATCCCGATCTTCGAGTCCGGCCCCGAGTACTGCACCAGCGCTGGGGCCTGGACCGAGACCGTGCCCATCAAGGGCTTCGTCATGGCCATCCTCTACGACGTGACCGGCGGCTCGGCGGCCAACAAGAACGTCTACGTCCGCATCGACGTGAAGACCGACTACGACGTCGGCGTGGCCTACGGCGGCAGCGACTACGGCGTCCAGGCCGAGACCCCCTCCACCCTGGTGAAGTGACTCCATGCCGGCCCTGAACCACACCGGGCGGCGCGGCGGCATCGCCATCGAAGTCGCCCTGACCATGCCCGTCATCGTCCTGCTCTTCGTGGGCATCGTCGAGTGGGGCGTCACCTTCCCGCAGCAGCTGCAGTTCGAGAACATCGCCCGGGACGCCGCCCGCGCGGGCTCGGTCGAGCTGCGCGTGGACGACCCCGAGGGCGCCGCGGTGGCCATGGCCACGCACCGGCTGACCCAGTCCGGGTTCACGCCGTCCGAAGTCACCGTCACCACGTCCATCGACCCGTCCGCTGGCGGCGACGCGCTGACCGTGACCGTGACCAAGGACTACACCGCCCTGTTCGGGCTGGTGCCCACGCCGCTTCAGCTCATCGGCACGGCCAGCTTCCGGCTCGAGGACAACACCTGATGCGCCTGCTCCTCCCGCGCACGTCGACCACCCAGGTGCCCCGCCGTGGCTCCAGCTCCGTCGAGTTCGCCCTCACCGGCGGCCTGCTGTTGGTGCTGCTCATCGGGCTGATGGAGTCCGCCTGGCTGTTCCACCACTACTTCGCCACCGTGCGCGCCGCGCAGCGCGGGGCCCGCATCGCCGTCGCCATCGAAGACGACGCCGCGGCCCTGGCCGCCGCCACGGACGAGGTCCAGGCCGCCCTGCAGGGCTTCGGCGTGAACCCCGACGACGCCACCGTGACGACCACGGTGGACCTGGTCGACGAGACCGAGGTGCTCACGGTCAAGGTCGTGCTGGACGGCACCCAGCTGGTGGGGCTCGTGCCCCTGCCGGACCAGATCGAGTCGACCACCAGCCTGCGCCGCGAGATCTTCGTCCCGAGCGAGTGAGCTTCCAGCGCCCTCGCCGGTGGATAGGGGCCGGACATGACCCCGTTGGCCCCCGCGACCACCCTGCGCAGCCGCCCCCACGCGGTGCGGCTGGCCTGCGTCCAGGTGGTGCAGTGGCTGATGCGCGCCGACGGCCGCGCCACCACCCGCGAGCAGCTGCAGGTCGTCGACCTCGCGCGGTTCCTGGACGTGGACCCGGCCGGTCTGGCCGCCGTCCCCAGCTGGAACGAGTCCTGGCCGGCGCTGCTCGCCGACGACGGCATGACCGTGCTGATGCAGGCCGCGCTGCTGGTCACCGCCGACGACAGCGAGGATCCGGGCGAGCTGGCCTGCCTGGAACAGCTCCAGGTCGCCTTCGGCCTGCCCGCGGAAGCGGTCGAGCAGGTGCTGGCCTGGGCCCGGGACGGCCAGGCCTGGCTGGCGCGGGGCAAGGCGCTGCGCCGCGCCTGAGCCCGCGGAACGGCATGCACCCGGCGCCCGTGTGCAGCGCAGACCCGACGGGCTACCTCCTCGGACCGGACCGCCTCGTCCGCGTCCCGCCCCGCCGGGCCGACGCCAGGGAGCCCGCATGCGCCGCCTCGTCCTCCTCCTCCCCCTCCTCTGCGCCTGCCAGGCCGGCATGGCCGGAGACTGGGCCGGCGAGCTCGCCTGCGCCGACGAAGACTTCGACGGCACGATGGGCCTGACCTTCGCCCTCAACCGGGTCGAAGACGACGAGTACATCGGCACGGGCACCCAGACCTACACGGGCCAGGTGATCTCCGGCGGCGCCACCCGCGACCTCGAAGGCAGCCTGGACCTGGTCGAGCTGGTCGCCACAGTCGACGGCGACGCCGTCGCCATCGCCGCGATCACCGACAACTGCGAGATGACCATCGACGGCCAGGCGATCGCCATGCAGTGCGGGGGCGCCTTCGAGGTCGACGCCACCTGGGACGGCGGCGACAGCCTGGAGATCGACGACGGCGACTGCAGCGGCGAGCTCACCCGCTGAGCGGCCGGCCGGCCCGCGCCCGGCTCAGCGCACCAGGCACTTGCCCTGGTTGACGATGTCGATGTCGTCGTAGGTCAGCCGCCAGAAGTACTCGTCGCCGGGCATGCCCAGCGGGCTGACGGCGTCGAAGGGCGCGTTGTAGGGGTCGTCGTCGCCGTCGACGTCGATGCTGGCGTCCCACACGTGCCCGCCGTCGTCCAGGGTCACGACGCTGTGGCTGTTGAAGTACCACCGCCCCGGGCTGCTGCTTCCGGCGGCCTGGGCCAGGTTGGTCTGGAAGCCGACACCCAGCACGATCTGCTCGGCGTCGACGCCCCAGGTCTGGCCCAGGGTGGACAGCAGGCAGGACACGCTGTGGCAGTACAGCGACAGCCCGTCCTGGCGGTCCAGCCACAGGCTGAGCTCGCTGGTGATGGACTCCCAGTAGATGTAGGCGCCGTCGTACTCGGAGTAGCTGCGGTCGCTCGGGTCGTAGAGCAGCCAGGGGTCTTCGTAGACCCGGTCGCGCAGCCCGTCCAGGACGTCGAAGCCGTCGGCCGCGCCTTCGACGGCGTCGGCGGTGTCGGCCAGCACGCCGATCCAGGGGGTGCCGTCGGCGTAGCCGTCGGCGCTGCCGTCGCGGAGCTCGCTGGGTGCGAGCAGGCGGTAGAGCTCGTGGCTGGTCGTCGCGCTGCCGGGCACGGCGGCGCAGTCGCCTTCCAGGCAGGCCGTCCAGGTCCAGTCCACGTCCACCACCTCGCGGCCCGCGGTCCCGGCGAGCGGGTCCAGGGCGCGCGCGACGCCGTCCTGCCAGGGCTCGTCGGCGAACCGCACCTCGACCGCGCCGGGGACGGCGGCATCGTCGACGGTGACGGTCAGGACCGGGGTGGCGCCCATCACCAGGCCCGCCGGCACGTTGCGCTCGACGGTGAGCGGATCGACGCCGACGGACCAGGGCGGTTGGTCGGGGTCGGACCAGGGGGCGGGAGAGGAGGCGCCGGTGCGGCGGTACTCCGGGCCGGTGACCGTCTGGGGGTCCACGGTGCGCAGGTCGGACTTGTGGAAGGCGAGGAGGACCTCGTCGGCCGGATCGGCCGCGCCCACGTCGATGGTCTGGGGGAGGAGGCGCACGCTGGCGAGGACGACGCTGGCCGAGCCGCGGCTGCCGTCGTCGCACTGCGACCAGGCGAAGAGGGTGGCCAGCCCGGCCGGGAAGCGCGCGCCGTCGTCGGTGCGGCCGTCCCACCGGGCGTCCAGCCGGTCGTCGGCCGACGGCAGGTCGCCGGCCCAGCTCGCGAGCCCGCCCTCCGCGCCGACGAGCTCGAGCTCGACGCTGCACGACGCGCCGTCAGCGCGGGTGGGGACGGTGGCGGACAGGGAGAGCGTGGGGTCGCCGGCCAGGGTCGGGTCCAGCACCCGCCCGTCCGGCAGCGACAGCACCGGCGTCGGCAGACCGCGGGCACCGGGCACGACCTCGGTGCGCTCGGTGGTGGCGGGGGCACAGGCCCACAGCAGCACAAGCGGGATCACGCGCGCCTCCGATGGATCAGCAGGGGCGCCAGCAGCGCGAGCAGCAGGGACGCGGGCGCCGCCGCCGCCGTGCAGCCGCCGCCCTCCTTCACGGTGAGCTCCTCATCCGGCTCGGCGTACTCCTGGTCCCAGCCGTCACGGGCCGACCAGCCGCTGTCGCCGACGGGAGCTTCCTCCTCGGCCTCCTCGACCTCCCAGGACAGCCCGTCCTCGGCCGCGGCGATGGCCGCTTCGGCATCGACGCCGAAGCCGTACACGAACCGCAGCTCGGTGCTGCTGCCCGCGGCGAGCGCGCCCAGGTCGACGGCCGCGCCCAGCACCGCGTCGCCCGTGCTGCTGGCCCCGCCCGCGGCGACGTCCGACGGCTCGGCGCACCACGAGCAGATGCCCGCCTGCGCGCCGTCGGCCAGCAGGGCCCAGGACCGCTCGTCCCACTGGCTGCTGGCGACCGCCCAGGGGTCGGCGGCCAGGTTCACCGTGCTGTGGTTGCCGTCGACCCAGTAGTCCAGATCGGGGTCGAAGCTGCGCGAGACCCAGGTGTCGCCCAGGTCGTCGACAGCGGACAGCGACAGGTCGAACAGCACCACGGGCGCGCCGTGCGGGATGGCGACGCGCAGGGTCACGGCAACGCGGTCGTCGCCCCCCGCGCCCTGGATCCAGGTCCACGCGCCGTCGTCGACGGGTTCGTCCCAGGACAGGGTCAGGTCGCTGCCCTGGTCGGGTGCCCCCATCACCCAGCTGTCGGTCTCGCTCTCGATGGCCCAGACCTCGAAGCAGCGGCCCGGCGTGAGCACGTCGCCGCCGAGCGGGTACGGACCCGTCGGACCGTCGGGATCGAAGAACAGCCCGAGATCCGCGGTCTCGTTGCACAAGGAGCCGTCCGACGCGAGGCCCAGGGCCACGCGGTCGGTGGACAGCCACCGATCACCGGCCGGGAGCTCCGCGCGGGCGGAGGAGGAGAGCAGCGCAAGGAGGACCACCATGGGCACATGATAGCCGCGTTGTCATATGCTCTGGGTCTCCCGGAGGAGGACAGCGGCCCATGCCTCGCTCCACACCGACGACGACTCCCTGCCTGGCGGTCCTGCTCGCCTCGCTGTGGGCCGCTCCGGCCCTGGCGGACGACGATCCGTGGGGCACCGGCGGCGCCGGCACGACCGACGACGGCGCCGGCACGACCGACGACGGCGGCGACAGCGCGGACGAGACCGCTGGCACGCCGTGGGACCCGGACTTCCAGGCACCGCCTGCGTCTCCGCCGCCTGCGACCGCCCCCGCAGCGCCCGCCCCGACGCCGCTGCCTCGCCCCGATGCGACGGCGACCCACGCGCCGCCGCCCACGGCCCTGCCGCGGCCGGAAGGGCCCCCGCCGGAAGGGCCCCCACCGGAAGGGCCTCCGCCGGTCCCGCTGGTCCAGTCGCCGGCGGCAGACCCGTGGACGACCCCGGACACGGTCTGGACCCCGTCCGCGCCTCCGCCGCCGACCGCGATGCCGACGGCGCCGCCGCCGATGCCGGTGATGCCGGCCCCGCCCGGGCTCGGCTACGCCACGCGCGAGGCCTGCCGCGCCGCCTGGCAGGAAGACCGCGGCTGGGTCCAGCGGCTGGTCCCGACCTGGGAACACCCGACCCTGCCGCGCTGCCACTTCGCCGACGGCGCACGGGTCTGGCACCTCGATCGCCGCGCCGACCGCGACAGCCGGCCGGCCCTGGTGCTCAACGGCCCGCTCGAGCTCGGCGTCGTCGTGCTGACCGGCAGCCTGGTCGCCGCCGATCTGGCCTTGCCCGACATCCGCCAGACCACGGCGGACAACTGGGACAGCGAAGGCGCCGTGTCGGGCACGGCGGGCACCGACGCCCAGCGCCGCGACGGCCTGGCCATGCGCACCTCGCCCAACCGGGGCTCGGCCCGCGCCAGCGACCTGCTGCTGGGCGGCGCCTGGCTGGGCACGGTCGCCAGCCCGGTGATCCTGCCCGAGCGCAACGGCCGGCTGACCAACACCGTCGTGATGTTCGAGACCATGGCGCTGAACCAGGCCGTGACCCAGCTCACCAAGGACAGCGTGGCCGAGCCGCGGCCCCTGGCCTTCCAGGACCTGTCGACCTGGACCGACGACGACTTCGCCTGGGCGGCCGAGACCCTGTCCAGCGACAGCGCCTTCCAGAGCTACTTCTCGGGCCACACCAGCAACGTCGCGGCGTTCACCTACGGCTGGACGACGATCCAGGTCGCGACCGCGCTGGAGCGCGAAGACGACCGGGCCGGGCTGTACCTGCTGCTGTACCCGCTGGCCTTCACCGTCAGCAGCCTGGAAGGCTCGCTGCGGGTCGACGCGCTCAAGCACGACCCCGCCGACGTCGCCATCGGGCACCTGACCGGGGCCATCATCGGCACAGGCGTGCCCTTCCTGCACCACGGCCTGGCGCGCGCCGCCCACCAGCGGGACGCCCGCCGTCGCCTCCTCCTCACGCCCACCGTCGGCCCTGGCGCCCTCGGCCTCTCCGGGAGCTGGTGATGCACCTCCTCCTCCCCCTGCTCCTGACGGGCTGCGCCGAGACCGGCCTGGCCGGCGACTGGGTCGCGGCCTTCTACCGGACCGCTCCCGTTGCGGACGACAGTGCCGACGGCAGCACCGACGGCAGCAGCGCGTCCAGCGGATCCGGCAGCAGCGACACCGGCGCCGACACGGGAGCCGCCGACACCGGTGGCGCCGGCAGCGGCGACAGCAGCGACGACGCCGACACCGGCGACGTCCGCGAGGTCCTGCCCGCCTGCGAAGGCGACGTGGGCGGCGAGAACTTCCGGGCGTGGATCCGGATCGACGAGACCAACCCGGTCCAGGGCGTGCACCTGACCCTGTTCCCCGACGATCCGCTGCAGGCCCGGCCCGAAGCCGCCAACGGCGTGACGCCCAGCTCGTCGATGGGCGGGCTGGTCACCGGCGCCTGGCAGGACGGGCAGGTCACGCTCGACCTGGTGCCCGATCTGGACCACCCCTTCGCCAGCAGCGCGGACGTGGACGCCTGGCGGGACCACCACCTGCAGCTGCAGAGCACCGTGTGGGGCAGCCGCTGCTGGACCGCTGCGTGGTCGTGGATGGACGCCGACGGTGTCGGCGATCCGGTGGAACAAGGCGTCGTCTTCATGCGGCGGCAGTAGGGCCCGACGGCCCCGGACCCGGCGGACGCCGCCGGGTGGCGCTACGCTGGCCGACCTCCCGGAGCGCCGATGTCGTCGTTGAAGAGCCCGCCCCTGGGGCTGACCCTGCTGCCGATGGGCCTGGGGGTCGTGGGTGCGATCGCCCTGGTGCTGTGGGTCGGGCCCGATCATGGAACCGCTGGCGGCGCCTCCGACGCCACCTCCGACGCCACGGCCGCGCTGGTCGCCCGGATCCGCGCCGACCGCGCCGCGCTGCCCCCCGACGACGTGCACCGCCTGCCGCTGCGCGCCCAGACCCGCCCCCACCCGGTCACCGGCGACCGCGGGCTGCCCCCGCCCACCGAGAACTGGCTGTCCGACGACGCCGAGGTGGTGCAGAAGAAGGCCCGCAAGGAGTGGATCGAGCGCCGCCACCGCGCGCCCGACGGCGTCGACTGGAAGGCCATCGAGCGCGGCAACGGCATGGCCCAGACGGACCGCCGCCGCGCCGGGGCCGCCGGGCTGCCGGCCGGCGCGACGGCCGTGTCCTACGAAGACGGCGTCACCGACGGCGTCTGGGTCGAGCGCGGCAGCGAGAACCAGGCCGGGCGCATCCACGTCGCCACCATCAGCCGCGACGGCCACGCGCTCTACGCCGGGTCCAGCAAGGGCGGCGTCTGGAAGCTCGACCTGGACAGCGACAGCTGGAGCCCGATCGCCGACGACGTCTACGGCGGGGCCCACTGGCTGCAGACCCTGCCGGGCGCCGCCGACGGCGACCCCGACGTCATCGTGACCAGCACCGACTGGGGCTACGTCAACGTCAGCACCGACGAAGGCGCCAGCTGGACGCAGTCCCGCCTGGAGATCGCGCCCAACGGCGTGCGCCGGCTGGCGGCCACCCAGGACGGCCGCGACGCGCTGTTCATCGTGACCAGCAACGGCGTCGCCTGGAGCCTGCAGCGCAGCACCGACGGGGGCGAGAGCTTCCAGGCGGTGGTGTCGCTCGGGGCCTTCGCGGGCGACGTGTTCGTGCCCCGCGACGGCGGCGAGGAGCTGTTCCTGGCCACCAGCGACGGCGTGCAGCGCAGCCTGGACCTGGGCGAGACCTGGGAGCTCATGGGGCCGCTGCCCGTCGCCACCGACGACGTGCGGCTGGCCGGGTCGGAAGCCCGCCGCGCCCGCGCCGACACCGGCGACGGCAGCGCCGAGCTGCGGCTGTGGGCGGTCACCGACAGCGCGACCCTGTGGCGCAGCGACGACGCCGGCCGCACCTGGGTCGAGAAGCGCGACGTGCGCAGCGACTTCTGGGGCCGGCTGGTCGGCAGCCAGGTCGACGAGGACCTGGCCCTGTGGGGCGGGCTCGAGGTCTGGCGCACCGAAGACGGCGGCGACACCGCCACGCAGATCAACGCCTGGTGGGACTACTACGAGCGCCCCGCAGACCGGCTGCACGCCGACCTGATGGGGCTCGAGACCGTGGTCGGCGACGACGGCCGCGAGACCATCTACATCGGCACCGACGGCGGCCTGTTCCGCAGCACCGACGGGGCCCACAGCGTCGAGAACCTGTCCCTGGACGGCCTGCGGGTCGGCCAGTACTACGGCACCTTCACCCACCGCGACGACGCCACCCGGATCGCCGCCGGCGCCCAGGACCAGGGCTACCAGCTGGCCACCGAGCTGGCCGAAGAAGGTCGCTACGACTTCGACCAGGTCATCAGCGGCGACTACGCCCAGCTGGTCAGCGGCGACGGCAGCCTGGACCTGGTCTACAGCGTGTACCCGGGCTTCATCCTGGTCCAGATCGGCGAAGACGCCAGCGAGCTCGGCTACGTCGACTACCCCACGGACGAAGCCGGCCGCTACTTCGCGTGGCTGCCCCCCCTGCACGCCGACACCGCCGACCCCAGCGCCTTCTGGTTCTGCGCCACGAAGCTCTACAAGTACACCTACGGCGGCGGCACCTGGACCCCGACGCGGTGGTCCGACCAGGACTTCGCGCTCTACGACTACGAGTTCCTGTCGGCCTTCGCGCTGGCGCCGAGCGACCCGAGCCGCGGCTACGCGACCACCAGCTACGGCCGGCTGTTCACCAGCGACGACGGCGGCGTGACCTGGACCGAGAGCCGCGACACGGGGCCCTACAGCCACTACTTCCACGGCACCGCGCTGGTCATCGACCCCGACGACCCCGACACCGCGTGGATCGGTGGCTCCGGCTACGACGGCGACGCGGTCTACCGGACCACCGACGGCGGCGAGACCTGGCAGGGCTGGGGCGACGGGCTGCCCAGCACCCTGGTCACCGACCTCGCGCTGGCGACCGACGGCAGCAAGCGGCTGTTCGCGGCCGCCGAGACCGCCGCCTACGTGCGCGGCGGCGACAGCACCGAGTGGGTCGACATCACCGGCCTGGACGCGCCGATCACGACCTACTGGTCGGTCGAGGCCGTGCAGAGCGAGCACACGATGCGGTTCGGCACCTACGGCCGTGGCATCTGGGACTACCAGTACGAGCCGTGGGACGTGCCGCCGGACGAGGAGGAGGACAGCGGCGGAAGCGGCGGGGACGACCCCAGCCGGCCCGACGACGATCCCAAGGTCGACTGCGGCGGCTGTGCGGTCGGAGGAGGAGGAGGCGTCGGACGAGGCGCCCTGGGCCTGCTGCCGGTGCTGCTGCTGGTCGGGTGGCGGAGGCGGCGAGAGGGTGCGTCCGCGACCCGCTAGGGCACCGCGACGTACCGCACGCAGCCCATGGAATCGTCCAGGCCCAGGAAGGTCCACGCCGAGGCGCTGCCGCTGCTGGCGTCGATGACGCCGAGCCCGCAGGTCGAGCCCGCGTCGTCGAAGCCCACCAACACGCGATCCGCGTTCTTGGCGCCCGCGATGCTGTCGGGCCGGTCGTAGCCCATGTCGACGGTGGCCTCGACGCTGATGGCGCTGCCGCTCGACACGATGTGCACGTCGCCTTCGATGTAGGCGGCGACGGCGACCTTGTCGTCCCACAGGGTGGCGACGCCGGTCGTGCGGCTGGCCACGGCCAGGTTGTGGGTCGGCACCAGGTCGTAGCTGTCGCTCACCGTGATGAAGTAGCTGTCCAGCCGGCCACAGCTGCTGCTCGACCCGCCCGGGCACTCCAGGTTGCTGAAGTTGCTCGACACCACGACCCGGTCGTCGAGGAAGGCCACGCCCGACGCCGATGCGTAGAACAGGCCCTCGATGCGGCTGACCGAGCCGCCCGAGTACTCGTAGACGTCGTAGATCGGCTCGTAGCGGGTCGGCGTGTAGAACCCGGTCTCGTCGTAGGTTGCCTGGGTCAGGCCGTCGCGGTCGCCGTAGATCTCGTAGGTGGCGATGGCGATCTCGCCGCCGAAGGGCGACACGGCGACAGCCAGCGGCTCCTCGGCCGCGCCCCCGTCGGCGGTCGTCAGATCCAGCGTCGACACCAGGCTCGGCGGCGACGTGGTCGTATCGAACATCACGACGGTGTCGTCTTCCTGGCAGGTCGCGAACAGCATGTCGAAGGACTTGTCGAAGGCCAGCCCGCGGGGATCCAGGCAGTGCCCGGCCCCGAAGTAGGTCACGGTGCCGTCGGCCAGGGCTTCGCCCAGCTGCCCGTCCTCGGAGAACCAGGCGCGGGTGCCGGCGGCCACCAGCCCGGTGGGCGCGCCGAACAGGTCGACGATCTTCTCGGCGCCGTCCATGGCCTCGCCGACCTCGGCCGACGGCGAGAAGCGGTACAGCGCGTCGTCGGTCAGGGCCCAGGCCTGCTCGCCCTGGCACCAGTCCATCGCGGCATCGAGCCGCGGCGTCGCGCCGCCCTCGATGGGCAGGTACAGCCAGTGTCCGTCGTCGCGGAAGGCCTGGCAGAGCGGCGGGTCGGTGGCGTCCCAGTCGTCGGCGCCGGTGCCCGGCCGCAGCATGCGCACGGCGTGCTCGGCGCAGGCCCCGCAGCGGGCTTCGTTCTCTTCGTCGGTGCCGCCGGCCTGGCAGGCGTCGCGCAGGGCCCCGAGCTCGCTCTCGCTGTCCGCGGGGTCGCCGTCGAACACCTCGCACCAGTGCGCCGCCCACCCGACGTGGAAGGTGCGGCGGATGGCGTCGACGTCCTCGGCCTGCTTGGCGTCGCCCTCGACCTCGCCGAGCAGCACGGCCGGCGGCGGATCCAGCACCCGCAGGCCGTCTTCGACCCGGTGCAGGTAGCCGTCGTTGCGCAGGGTCCCCAGGAACTGCAGGTCGAGCAGATCCCCGTCGTCGCGGGTGATGCGCAGCTCGGCCAGCTCGGTGTTCTCGTCCTCGGCGCCGGGGCGCAGGCTGACGGCGTCGGCGATGATCGCCATGCGGATCAGCTCTTCGCGGGTGGCCGTGAGCGCGGTCTCGTACTCGGACAGCTCGCCCGGCAGGATGGGGACGGCCCGGCCGATGATCCGCAGCGCTTCGGCTTCTTCGACGCCGTCGACGAAGAAGGTCTCGACCAGGCCGGTGTACCAGGCCAGGTCCGACGCCCGGTGGGTGAAGCAGGCGGCTTCGGTCGGCGCGACGCCGTCTCCCGCCGCCGTCATGCCCAGCGCCTCGGCGTCCCCAAGCGCGCCCAGCACGGCGTCCACGCCGCCCTGGGTGCACATCCGCACGCCCTCGGCCTGGTACAGCCCCATCTCGTCGACGTAGTAGTCGCCGACCATGTTGCCGTCCTCGACCGGGCACTCGTCGCCGCCGATGTAGGACACGTCGATGTGCGGCGCGCACATCGGGTCCGCCAGCCCGGTGAAGGACTGGTGGCCGTGGATGATGCCGGAGATGCCGCCGACGACCAGCGCGGTCCACATGGGCGACAGCGAGGTGTAGCCGGTGATCGGCACCCAGTCCTCGGGCTGGGGCGAGCCCCAGCGCTGCCAGGTGTGGCCGGCGCTCCAGGTGTCCTGCAGGTAGTGGTGGCCGACGCCTTCGAAGGCCAGGGCCTCGAGCTGGCACTGCTGCCGGGCCAGGTCGGCCAGGTCGCGGGTCTCGGCGGACAGCCCGCCTTCGACGGACGCCTCGAGGGCATCGAGCGACGCGTCGAGCTCGACACAGCGCCCCGCCGTCGCCAGCGCCAGCTGGTGGTACCAGTCGTAGGCGGCGTAGCTCTGCGGCGGGAAGTGGGTTGAGTTGAGCGCGCCCATCCAGCCGGTGAACTTGAAGCAGTAGTCGGGGTCGATCTCGACGATGCTGTCGTCCAGCGGGCAGCGCTCGTTGCCGAGCGCCCAGCCGGCCAGCGACCAGGACACGTCGGGCAGGTTGGCCCACTGCGACATGTCGATGTCGCGGGACACCTTGGCCCCGGTCTCGGCCCAGGTGTCGGGCATCAACAGCGACGTGAAGCCGTCGGTGGACCGCCCGCCCAGGCTGTAGACGTCGAAGGTGAAGGTCCGGTCGGACAGGCCGGCCGCGTCGAGGTTGTGCTCGTACAGGCCGCTGTGCTCGCCGCCCCAGATGGCGCGGGCGGCGTCCTGGCCTTCTTCGTGGGCGCCGTGGCCGGGATCGGTCCACGCGACCGTGCCCGCGGCCACACAGGCCAGGGTGGCCAGCCGGACCCGCCGCGACGTCACTTCGCCACCCCGGGGAAGCAGGTCGGCGACAGGGCGAACACGTCGATGTAGGCGTCGAAGCCGGTCTTGCCGCCGGCCACCGCATCGCTGAACGCGCTCTTGCAGGCCGTCGGGCAGCAGGGGCCCTCGGTCCACGGCTCGTCGGTGCCGCAGGTGGGCGCTTCGGACACGCAGCGCTCGTGGTCGCCGCCGGTCTCGTGCAGGCAGGCGCTGATCGTGCTGGCGCAGTCGGCCCAGGCGGACAGGGCGTCGTCCAGGTCGGGGTCGACCTTGAGCGGCACGCCGCCGTGGTTGTCCTCGATGCCCTCGAGCAGCTCGTCGGGGATGGCCTCGACGAAGCTGTCGTCGGGCGGGATCGCCGTGCCGCCGTCGCCGCCCGAGTCGGTGTCGGTGCTGCCGGTCGTGTCGGTGGTGCCCGTCGTGTCGGTCGTGCCGCCGTCGCCGTCCACGCCGTCGCCGGGGCCCTTGTCGGACCCGCAGGCCAGCAGCAGTGCGAGCAGCATGGCGTTCATGGGACACCGCCAGCATACCGCATGGTGTCGCGAAGCGAGACAGCTCGGCGCAGATCGCCTTGATCCCGGCCTGCGAGCCGTGCTCTGCTCGATGCATGCAGTCCCCTCGCCTCGTCGTCCTCGCCGGCTCCCTCCTCGGCAGCCTCCTCCTCCTCCCCGCCTGCGCGCCCGAGCCTCCCCAGGTCAGCGCCATCGACCCCGAGAGCGGGCCGCCCGGCGCGACGGTGACCATCTCCGGCGTCAACCTGACCGACGGCACCAAGGTGCGGCTGGGCGGCAAGGACCTGGCCGGGCTGGTCGTGACGCCGCCGGGGACCATCACCGGCACCGTCCCGGACGGCCTGTCCGCGGGGCCCGTCGACCTGCTGGTGAAGAACGACGCCGGCACCGTCAGCCGCAGCAAGGCCTTCGAGGTCGTACCCGCGGCCCCCGCCGACCCCTGCGCCGACGACCTGCGCCGCATGACCCACATCCCGAGCGACGGCAGCGTCGTGAAGATCGACCTGTACCGCGGCGAAGACGTCGATCGGCAGCAGATCTCCACCCGCGACATCACGGGCATCGAGGTCGAGCGCACGAAGGGCGCCAAGGGGCTCTGCTCGGCGATCTGGCTGCGCACGGGCCAGGCCCGGGTGCTGTTCGACGCCCAGGTGGATCACGATCTGCGCGAGCAGGCGCAGAAGATCGCCAACGGCCTGGGCAAGCCGCTGTCGGTGACCCGGGACGAGGGTCCGGAGGAGGGAGCCGGCGCGGAGGAGGCGGGCGCGAAGGAGGCGGGCACCGGCGGCTGAGCCCTCCTGTGCGACCATGCGGATCCCCGAGCGGAGGTCCGCATGTTGCCCGAATTGCCCCAGGACGCCCGCGACCGGCAGGCCCGCCGCGACCGGCTGGCCCGCGCCCGGGAGCGCGTCGCCATCTCGACCGCGTGGCCGCCCGGCGTGGCCACCCTCGCCACCCTGCCGCTGCGCGATCAGTTCCCGCCGAGCTTCCTGGCGCGGCTGCAGGTCGTCGCGCTGGAGCTGGCCGGCAACCACGCCAGCATCGGCTTCCGCGACGACGGCCTGCGGGGCGCCCTGCGCGAGTTCGTCGAGGGCTTCGAGCTCGAGATCCCCAGCAACGGCCTGCACGCCGCCGCCCTCAAGGCGATGCGCAACGAGCCGTCGACCCGCCCGAAGGCGTGGGACGAGTGGCACCGCTACTTCGCCGCCTTCGATCCCCCGCCCCTCGTCCAGACCCTGCACCGGGCCCACCACGACGGGCGCACCTGGGACCGGGCCTTCGCCTGGCAGCGCATCGCGGGACCCAACCCGATGATGCTGCACCGCATCGACGCCCTGCCCGACGCCTTCGCCGTCGACGGCGCCGCCTTTGCGCGGGCCGCGGCCCACCACGGCTGGGGGGCCGACGACGGCCTGGACGCCGCCCTGGCCGAGGGACGCGCCTTCCTGTGCGACTACGCCGCCCTGGACGGAGTCCGGACCGGCAGCCACGCCGGCGTGCAGAAGCACATCGCCGCGCCCTTCGCCCTGTTCGTCGCCGAGCGCGGCGGCGGTCCGCTGTGGCCGGTCGCCATCCAGTGCGCCCAGCGTCCGTCGGCCGACGACCCGGTCTTCACGCCGGCCGACGGCTTCCGCTGGAACATGGCGCGCAACGCGGTCCAGGCCGCGGACGCCTGCATGCACGAGGTCGTCGTCCACCTGGCCCGCACCCACCTGGTCATGGAAGCCGTCGACCTGTGCTGCGAGCGCGAGCTCGACGTCGACCACCCCCTGCACATCCTGCTGCGGCCGCACCTGCAGCACACCCACGCCATCAACCACCAGGCGCGGGACTACCTGATCGCCCCCGGGGGCATCGTCGACACCCTGTTCGCGCCCGCCATCGACGAGACCGCGCGGCTGGTGCGGGCGGGCATCGACGGCTTCGACCTGCAGGGCGCCGTCCCCGACGACGCGCTCGGCCGGCGGGGCCTGCTCGACGTCGACACCCTGGCCCAGCACCCCTACCGCGACGATCTGCGGACCCTGTGGCCGGCCCTGCGGCGGTTCGTCGACGGCTATGTGCGGCTCTACTACCGGGGCGAGACCGACGTCGCCGGCGACGGCGAGCTGCGGGCCTTCGTCCAGGCGCTGTCGGCCGACGACGGCGGGCGGCTCCGGCCGCTCCGCCCGGTCCACACCCTCGACGAGCTGGTCGATCTCTTCGCCTGCATCGTGCTGACCGCGTCGGCCCAGCATGCCGCCGTCAACTACAGCCAGTGGCCCTACTTCAGCGTGCCCGCCAACGCGGCCGGGGCCCTGTGGCGACCGCATGTGCGGGCGGACACCCCCGACACGCAGCAGGTCTGGCTGGACCACCTGCCGCCCTGGGACATGGCCGGCCTGCTGTCCGACACGGTCAAGCAGCTCTCCGCCATCCAGGTGAACACGCTCGGCGCCTACGACCGGCGCGACTTCGTCGATCAGCGGGTGTGGGACCTGGTCGAGACCTTCGACCGCGACCTCGCCTGCGTCCAGGACCGGCTCGAGCAGCGGGACCGCGACCGCTTCCTGCCCTACCCCTTCCTCCAGCCCCACCGGGTCCCGGCCAGCATCCACATCTGAGACCCCCGTCCGCCGGGCCCGTCCTGTGCGACACTCCGCCCCTCCTCCTCCCGCGGAGCCGTCGTGGACCCAGCCGTCGCCGCCGATCCGACCTTCCTCTCCCTGGTCCCGGCGCTCGTCGCCATCGCGCTGGCCTTCGCCACGCGCCAGGTCGTTCCGGCGCTGTTCCTGGGCATCGTCAGCGGCAGCCTGGTGCTGTGGTACCAGACCGGCGACGCCAGCAAGGCCAACTTCATCAGCGAGTTCTTCCTGCCGGCACTGGGCAGCAAGGGCTACGCCAAGATCCTGCTCATCTACCTGTGGTCGCTCGGCGGTCTGCTGGGCCTGTGGGAGAAGACCGGCGGGGCCCTGCACTTCGCGCGGGTCGTCGGCGCCCGGGTGGCCAAGGGCCCGCGCAGCAGCATGTTCTTCGGGTGGATCCTGGGCTGTGTCTTCCACCAGGGCGGCACCGTCAGCACCGTGCTGGCCGGCACCACCGTCAAGCCCGTGGCCGACGCCCACAAGGTCAGCCACGAAGAGCTGTCCTACATCGTCGACAGCACCGCCAGCCCCGTCGCCACCGTGCTGCCCTTCAACGCCTGGCCGGCCTACGTCGCGGCCCTGGTCGCGGGCACCATCCCGCTCATCGCCGACGAGAAGGCCGGCGCCGCCTGGTTCCTCGAGGCGATCCCCTTCAACTTCTACGCCCTGTTCGCCGTCATCGGCACCCTGCTGTTCGCCTTCGAGCTCGTGCCCGTCTTCGGCAAGATGAAGCGCGCCCGCGTGCGGGCCCGGACCACCGGCGCCCTCGACGCCCCCGACAGCAAGCCGATGCTGCCCAGCAAGGACCCGGGCATCGACCCCACCAACGCGGCGGCCAGCGGCTACGCGCCGAGCCTGCTCGACTTCCTGGTGCCGATCGGCGTGCTGCTCGGCATGGCCGTCATCCCCTACGTGCTCGGCCGGCTGGGCGTGCTCGAGAACGGCGACTGGATCAACGAGGCCTTCCTGTGCAGCGTGCTGTCGGCGATGGCCGTCGCCTTCGCCCGCGGCATGAAGGTCGGCGAGATCATCGACGGCTTCGTCGAGGGCTGCCGGTCCATGACCATCGGCGCCATCGTGCTCGGCCTGGCCGTCACCATCGGCACCGTCACCAAGCAGCTCGACACCGCGGCCTACCTGGTGTCGGTCATGGGCGACGCCTTCCCGATGGTCGCGCTGCCGGCCCTGCTGATGGGCCTGTGCATGTTCATCGCCTTCGCGACCGGCAGCTCCTGGGGCACCTACGCCGTCGTCTTCCCCGTCGCGCTGCCGCTGGCCTACGCCGTCAACCCCGACCCGACCTACCTGCACATCTGCTTCGGCGCGGTGCTGGGCGGCGCCGTGTTCGGCGACCAGTGCTCGCCGATCAGCGATACCACCATCCTGTCCAGCATGTTCACCGGCTGCGACCTGATGGACCACGTCAACACCCAGATGCCGCTGGCGCTGGGGGCGGCGGCGCTCGGGGCCATCGCCAGCACCGTCAGCGTCGTGCTGCTGGTCTGAGGAGGCCGCCATGCTGTCCGTCTTCGCCCTGATCTCCGTGGGCCTGCTGGCCGCCTGCAAGGACGGGAGCGGCGGCGAGAGCGGCGTGCCCGGAGGCGACGGCGGGACCGACGGCGCGACCGACAGCGGAGGCGACAGCGGCGGCGGCGTGCCCGAGACCGCGCACTGGATGGCCGACGTGTTCCCGGCCGGCGACACCACGGCCTTCGGGCGCATCCTCGTCCCTGGCGGCTTCAACTCCTCGTCCTACGCCTGCGCCCGCGAGAACGGCATCTCGCCGGACTCCCCCGACACCGTGCTGTTGTTGTGGGGGGAAGGCGACGGCAACGAGGAGTACCGCGAGCGCATCGTCGGCTGGTCGAAGACCCAGGACCTGAGCATCGGCGAGCAGCTGCAGGCCGGCGTCCGGTTCATCGAGATCAACCTGACGGTCAAGGACGGCGCGCTCGTGACCTGGCACAGCGTCTACGGCGTGCCCGTGGCCGTCGTGCTGTCGGACCTCGTCGCGTTCGCCGCCGCGTCGCCCGACGAGATCGTGCTGCTCACCTTCGGGCTCTCCGTGGACGAGGCCGACTGGGGCCTGTTCGGCGACGCCGTGACCACGCCGCTCGTCGAGGGCACGTCGCTGTGCGACCTGGTCTACGACGGCGCCGAGGACATCGCCGACGCCACCCTGGCCGACATCCGCGCGTCGGGGCGCAACGTCCTGTGGGCCCCCGGCGGCGACCTGCGCGCCTGGCTGCTCGAGCGCGGCGACTGCCCCCTGTCCAGCGGCGACAGCGAGCGCGCCTGGTCGATCACCGACACCACCACGGGCGTCGAAGAAGCCCTGGCCGCATCCGTCGACAGTCGCGATCCCGCCAAGGTGCTCATCAACGACTTCGTCTTCTCGCTGGGCGGCGCCGAGAGCGCCTTCGAGCAGGCCAGCTACATCGCCGAGTACAGCGGCCAGCAGGAAGCCAGCATCGCGCTCGGCTTCGCCGGCGACTTCCCCGCCCGGCTCATCGACACCTACGACGCCGACGGGAACATGAACATCTTCGCCGGCGCCTTCATCCAGGACACCGACCTGGTGGCCGCCGCCATCGCCCGCAACCGCGCGCGCTGACCTCGGAGCCCCCGTGACCCGACCCAGCTGGGAAGACCACTACCAGTCCGACCGCCTGCCCTGGGACACCGGAGTGCCCGACCCCGCCCTGGTCGAGCTCGTCGACCAGGGCGTCCTGCCGGGTGGCCGCGCCCTCGAGCTCGGCTGCGGCACCGGCACCAACAGCCGCTTCCTGGCCGCATCCGGCTGGCAGGTCGTGGCCGTCGACCTCGCCCCCACCGCCATCGCACGGGCTCGAGCCGGCAGCGAAGGGCACGACATCCACTTCGCGAACGCCGACATCCTGGCCGAGCCCGGCGCCGACAGCCCCCTGCAGGCCGGTCCCTTCGACCTCGTCTTCGACCGCGGCTGTTTCCACTGCTTCGAGGCCCCCGCCGACCAGGCCCTGTTCGCCCGCCGCGTGGCCGGCGCCCTGCGCGTGGGCGGCGAGTGGGTCAGCCTCATCGGCAGCACCGAGGGCCCCGCCCGCGACTTCGGCCCACCGCGTCGCTCCGCCCGCGAGGTCCTGGCCGCCGTCGAGCCCGTGCTCGCCGTCGTCGAGCTGCGCGCCCTCGCCTTCCGCGACCTGCCCGACGCCGCCGCCGCCTGGCTCGGCCGCTTCCGCCGCCGCGAGATGCCGGCCCAGCCCTCGTCGCGGCGGGGGTGAGGGGCGGGAGAGCGGGATCGAGGGCCCAAAGTCGGGGGCGATAGGTCATCGGCCCCGGGTTCGGGCGCGATCGGGGGCCCAAAGTCGGGGGCGATGGACCATCGGCCCCGGTTCGGGCGTGATCCAGGGCCCAAAGTCGGGGGCGATAGACCATCGGCCCCGGGTTCGGGCGGGATCGGGGGCCCAAAGTCCGGGGCGATAGACCATCGGCCCCGGGTTCGGGCGTCATCGAGAGCCCAAAGTCCGGGGCGATAGACCATCGGCCCCGGGTTCGGGCGGGATCGGGGCCCAAAGTCGGGGGCGATAGACCATCGGCCCCCGGTTCGGGCGCGATCGGGGGCCCAAAGTCGGGGGCGATAGACCATCGGCCCCGGGTTCGGGCGGGATCGGGGGCCCAAAGTCGGGGGCGATAGACCATCGACCCCGGGTTCGGGCGAGATCGAGAGCCCAAAGTCGGGGGCGATAGACCATCGGCCCGGGGTTCGGGCGGGATCGAGGGCTCAAAGTCCGGGGCGATAGGTCATCGGCGCGGGGTTCGGGCGCCGCTGGCCGTTCCCCAAACCTCCCCCCCGCCTACACCACCGCCGCGCAGGCTTCGTCGAGCGCGGCTTCCAGCGGGCCGGTCGGCCTCGCGGACGCCCCGAAGGCCTGGCCGGCGTAGTGGGCCAGGAGCACGCGGGCCTGCGGCGCCAGGGACGGCAGCGCGCCCACGGGGACGGGCAGGTCGTCGAGCTCGTAGTTGTTGACGTGGTTGTTGCTGGCAGTCAGGTCGAGGCGCCAGCCCACCAGGGAGCAGGACAGCCAGGCGAGCAGGCCGAGCAGGTGGTTCTCCTGTTCCGGCCCGTCCCACAGCAGGTAGTTGCAGGTGTTGGCGACGACAGGGCCCGGCGGCAGCAGGGTGAAGGACAGCCGGCGCTCCTTGCCCAGGTAGGCGCACTGGCGGCCGACCAGGCGCCAGCGCTCGACGTGGGCGGCCTTGTCGCTGCCCCCCAGCGCCGCGATGAAGCCGGCCTTGTCGATGGTGCCGACGCGGTCGGCGTCGACCCGATCGACGAAGCGCTCGATGTGGTCGCCGCGCACCAGGCGGTCGGGACCCGCGCCGACGAAGCGCTTGTGCACGGTGAGATCGCACTCGCCGCGCAGGTTGCGGACGGCCGCGAGATCGCCCAGCCGCGGGTGGCGGTGCAGGTGGTCGAGCATGCGCCAGCCGGCGGCGTCGGCGGCCGGCAGGACGAGGCCCTGCGGGGAGAGGCGGCGCACGGCGGCGAGGGGGACACGCACCTCGGCTTCGGGCGGCAGGGACCGCGAGGGCCCGGACAGGGTCGGGTCCCGGGCACCGTGGCGGGCGACGAGGAGGCAGGTGGGCTGGTTGACGTCGACGAACAGGCGCCCGGCCTCGGCGATGCGATCGACCCGCTCGACGCCGATGTCGAGGAGGAGGTGGCGCCGAAGGTCCCTCGCGCTGCGATCGGCGACGACGCTGGCCGGGATCAGCGCGCCGAGCGCCCCGCCCGGCCGGAGGAGCGCCAGGCCGCGCGCCAGGAACAGTCGCTGCCAGTCCGGCACGCCGCCGCGCGCGACGGCGAGCTCCGGCCGGCCCCGCAGGTGCTCGCCCACGGCCGAGAGCCAGCGCTTGCGCCCGGCGATGAGCGCGTCGACGTCGGCGTGCGGCGCGAAGGCGCGGCTGGCCTCGGCGAAGTCGCTGCGCAGCACGCGCAGCCGGCCATAGGGCGGGTTCATCAGCACGACGTCCGCCGGGGGCAGCGGCACGACGGGCCCGCCCGCGACGGCGGGGTCGGTGACCAGCCCGTCGCCGGCCCGGACCCCGACGACCTCCTCCTCCGAGACCGCGGCCAGCTCGGCCAGCACCCGCCGCGCGGCGCGGGCCAGACGCGGCAGCCGCTCGACGCCGAACAGCCTCCTCCGCACCTGCTCCCGCCGCCAGGCCCCGAGCTCCGGCAGGCCCGCGATGCCGGCGCGGCGGGCGACCTCGAGCCCCTCCTCCAGCACCACGACCGCGGCCACCAGGAAGGCGCCGGCGCCGCAGGCGGGGTCGACGACCACCGGCGTCGACGCCCGCGCCACGGCCGCAGCGTCGCCCGCGTCGATGGCCGCGGCGAGCGGTGGACCCAGCACCCGCAGGGCCAGGTGGTGGGCCACGGGCGCCGGGGTCAGGTACACGCCGGCGTGCCGCGCGAGCACCAGGTTGCGGACCAGGCCCGCCCCATCCGGGAGGGCCCACAGCTCGCGCTCGTGCAGGGCACCGACCAGATCGACGCGTTCGAGGGGCGACAGGTCGCCGGGCAGCACCACCGCGTCGGTCGCCGCCAGGGACCGGGCCAGCGCCCCCCGCGGATCCGGCAGGTCGAGCGCGTCGAGCAGCGGGAGCAGATCGTCCGGCAGCTCGTCGAGCGGCAGGTCCGGCGATCCCGGCGCGCACTGCAGCGCCGCCAGCCGCAGCGCGGCGGCTTCGGCGTGCACGGCCCGCCGCGGCCGCAGGCGGGACAGCGCGCCGGCGAGCCAGGTGGCCCCTGGCCCGGTCATCGTGGAGGGCGCCCTACAGCAGCGGGTAGATGAACGGCGCGACGTACTGCACGGCCTGCAGGCCGGCGAGCACCAGCCCGAGCACGCTCAGCAACAGCACGAGCGGCAGCAGCCAGGGACGCTTGCCGCGGCCGAACAGCCGCAGCAGCTGGCCCAGGGTGCCGAGTCGCATGCCGACATCTTCGACGCGGCCGGGGGGCGTGGGGGTCGGGTCACTCACGAAGCGCCTCCGCGGGGCAGCTGACCTCGCGCCACACGGCACGGGCCCAGGTAGACCGCGTCCATCTCGCAGGACTGCAGGGTCGACAGGGCGTGCACGGGGCTGGACACGATGGGGTCGCCCTTGAGGTTGAACGAGGTGTTGAGCACCACCGGCCGCCCGGTCCGGGCACCGACGGCTTCGATGAGCGCATGGTAGCGGGGGTTGACCTCGCGCCGCACGCGGTGCAGCCGCGCCGTGCCGTCCACATGGGTGATCGCCGGCATGGCCTCGCGGTGTTCCTCGCGCGTGTCGCCGATGATGGTCATCCACTCGGCCGGGCCTTCGCCGCCGGGCGGCACGTCGAAGTAGGTGTCGGCCGCTTCGGCCGTGACCGACGGCGCGAAGGGCCGGAAGGGCTCGCGCAGCTTGATGACCTTGTTGACCCGGTCCTGCATGTCGGGGCGGCTTGGGTCGGCCAGGATGCTGCGATGCCCCAGCGCCCGCGGGCCCCACTCGCAGCGGCCCTGGAACCAGCCGATGACCTTGCCGGCCGCGATGTCGTCGGCCGCACGCTCGATGCGGTCGTCGGCGACGTCGTCGAAGCGCACGTTGAGCTCGTCGAGGAGCGTGCGCACGCGGTCGTCCGGCCAGTCGCGGCCCAGCCCCGGGGTCAGGCCCGGGTCCACGCGCGGCTGGCCCAGCACCTCGTGCCAGGCCCACTGGGCCGCCCCCAGCGCACCGCCCGCGTCGCCGGACGCCGGCTGCACGTAGAGGTGGGCGAAGGGTCCGTCCCGCAGCAGCCGCCGGTTGGCGACGACGTTGAGCGCGACGCCGCCGGCCATGCACAGGGCGTCCAGGCCGGTGTCGGCGTGCAGCCGCTCCGCCAGGGCCAGCAGGCGCTCCTCGAGCACGACCTGCACGCTGGCGGCGATGTCGGCGTAGTGCTTGCCCTCGCCCTGGCGCGGATCCAGCGGCGTGCCCGGCTGCCGCGGCGCGCCGAACAGCTGCTCGAAGGCCCCGCTGTAGGACCGCACGGTGCTCTTGTGCCAGGCGACGTAGCGGGTGTCGTTCTGGAAGCCGCCGCCGTCGACGCCCTGGAGCACCTTCTCGACCTTGTCGACGTGGCGCGGCTCGCCGTAGCTGGCGAGCCCCATGACCTTGTACTCGCCGTTGTTCACGCGGAAGCCCAGGAAGGCCGTGAACGCCGAGTAGGTCAGCCCCAGCGAGTGCGGGAAGCGCACCTCGGACAGGGGCTTCAGGCCGTGCTCGTCGCCCTGCCACAGCGACGTCGTGGCCCACTCGCCGACGCCATCGACGGTCAGCACCGCCGCCCGCTCGAAGGGCGAGCAGTAGAAGGCCGACGCCGCGTGCGACAGGTGGTGCTCGCTGAACATCAGCTGCGAGGGCCGCGCGCCGAGCTCCTTGCAGAGCGCGTTGCGGACCCAGAGCTTGTCGGTGAGCCAGGTCAGGGCCGTGCGCTGGAAGGCCGGCAGGGTCGACGGGAAGCCGGTCAGCTGGCTGACCAGGATGCGCTCGAACTTGCGCAGGGGCTTCTCGTAGTAGACGACGGCCTCGACGTCGGCCATCGAGATGCCGGCCTGTTCCAGGCACCAGCGGGACGCTCGCACCGGCAGCGCGCTGTCCTGCTTCTGGCGCGAGAAGCGTTCTTCGCTGCTGGCCGCGACGACGACGCCGTCGCGCAGCAGGACGGCCGCGGACTCGTGGTAGAGGGCCGAGACCCCCAGGACGTACCGGCTCACAGCTGTTCCAGTGCCCGCTGTGCAGCCGGCCGGTCGTCGACCTCGGCCGGGACGAGCCCGCCCTGTTCGCGCTCGGTCAGCTTGGCGATGAGCGCGAAGGGCGTGATGCCGACGACGTAGATCACGGTGAGCCACAGCTTCGCCATCGTGTCGCCGATCAGCCGCGAGAAGCGCAGCCAGCCCTGCTTGAACCGCCGCCAGCGGATCCGCCAGACCGCCGCCGACACCGCGCTCGCCTGGCCCTGGGCGGCGAGGCGCTCCAGTTCCTTGCGCGAGTAGGCGATGTGGAAGCGCTCGTCCTTCTCGATGCGGGCGAACATCTCCCGCGACGCCGGGTCTTCGTCCATCAGGCCCGCGTAGATGCCGAACTGCGCCGCGCCACGCTGCTCGTGCAGCCAGACGAAGGCCAGGAAGTCCAGCTCGCCGAGCTCGGTGAACAGCGGGTCGGAGCCCCGGATGCCGTGGCTGTGCAGGTAGCCGCTGTCGTCGAGGACGGCCTGGGTGCGGCTGCGCTCGATGGCCAGTGCCCGCGCCCGCTCGCGGAACATGCGGCTGTGCCGCAGCTCGTCGAGGGCGTGCAGGAAGTAGAGGGGGCGCATCTCCGGACGAGGCGTGAGCTCGCAGGCTTCGAGCATGTCGTGGCCGCTGCCGAGCTCGGTGTGCGCGAACTCGGCCATCTTGGTGGCCGGCCGGCCGGGCAGACGCCAGACGATGTGGCTCACGCCGACGAGCACGGGCCCGGGGCGGATGTCGGCGAAACGCATGCGGCTCTCCCGACCACGTGGGTCCGGACAGACTACCCCAGGGCGAACGCCGATGGAGCGCGGCTCCATCGACGCCCGACCGCGCGCGCACGAGCGCTTGCGGCCACGCGACGAGTCGGTGATCCTGCGACCTCGCTCGGAGTCCCCATGTCCCGCCTCCTCTCGCTCCTGCCCCTCCACGGGCTCGGCGTCCTCGGCCTCACCGCCCTCCTCCTCCCCTCCGCGGCCCAAGCCGTCTGCGGCGACGGCTCCATCGACAGCGACGAGGAGTGCGAGGACGGCGCCACCGAAGACGGCGACGGCTGCTCCGCCAGCTGCGAGGTCGAGACCGGCTGGGAGTGCGAGCCGATCAGCTTCGGCATCGAGTTCGCCGAGTACTTCGACACCGATCACACCGATCCCAGCTGGACGATCAGCGAGGACGAGACCTTCGTCAGCCAGACGACCAACAGCGACCCGGCCTTCTTCGTCACGCGCTTCCCGGCCGACGCGCGCGAGGTGACCTTCACCCTGAAGGTCGCGACCAGCAGCGACGACGACTTCGTCGGCATGGCCATCGGCTTCCAGGAAGGCGACAGCGACCGCACGGCCGTCGACTTCCTGCTGCTGGACTGGAAGCAGGGCGACCAGACGGCCAGCGGCTACGGCTACGCCGACGCCGGCCTGCGGCTGTGGCGCGTGACCGACGTGTCCGACCCGACCCAGTTCTGGGGCCACGGCAGCGGCTTCGAGCTCATCGCGGAAGCCGCCACGCTGCACGACACCGGCTGGTCGGACAACACCGAACACGAGATCACGCTCGACTACAGCACCGAGCGACTGCAGCTGTGGGTCGACGGCGTCGCCCAGTTCGACGAGACCGGCGACTTCCCCGACGGCAACCTGGCCTTCTACACCTTCAGCCAGCCCAACTCGCAGTTCGAGCTCATCGACCCGCTGGGCGTGTCGGTCTGCAACGAGCTCGACAGCGACGGCGACGGCCTGACCGACCCGACCGAGTACGAGATCGGCACCGACCCCTTCGACTCGGACACCGACGACGACGGGCTCGACGACTACCGGGAGTACATCGAGGAGGGCACCGACCCGACCGACGCCGACACCGACGACGACGGGCTCGACGACTACCGCGAGATCGAGGAGGAGCTGACCGACCCGCTCGACAGCGACACCGACGACGACGACCTGCTCGACGGCGAAGAGGTCGACACCTGGGGCAGCGATCCCTTCGACACGGACACCGACGGCGACGGGCTCGAAGACGGGGCCGAGGTGCACGACCACGGCAGCTCGCCGGTGGACACGGACAGCGACGACGACGGCCTGGGCGACTACACCGAGGTCGTCGACACGCTGACCGACCCGGGCGACGCCGACACCGACGACGACGGCCTGGACGACCGCGAAGAGGTCGAGGACCTGGTCACCGACCCGCTGGACGCCGACACCGACGACGACGGGCTGCTGGATGGGGACGAGGTGGACGTGTACGCCACCGACCCGCTCGACCTCGACACCGACGGCGACGGGCTCGAGGACGGCGAGGAGGTCGACGCCGGCAGCTCGCCGCGGGCCCGCGACACCGACGGCGACGGCCTGGACGACAGCGAGGAGGAGATCCTGGGGACGGACCCCGAGGACGCCGACAGCGACGACGACGGCCTGACCGACGGCTGGGAAGAGCGCATCTCGGGGAGCGACCCGCTCGACCCGGACACCGACGACGACGGCCTGACCGACGGCGAAGAAGCCCGGACCCTGGACAGCGACCCGCTCGCCGGCGATCGCGACGGGGACGGCATCACCGACGCCGACGAGGTCGACGCGGGCACGGATCCCCTGCGCCGCGACACCGACGGCGACGGCCTGACCGATCGCGAAGAAGCGCTGCTGGGCACCGACCCGCTCGATCGCGACACCGACGGCGACGGCAGCACGGACGGGGTCGAGGACAAGGCCGGCACCGACCCGCTGTCCGGCGGCGACGGCACCGACGACGGCACGGACACCGACGGCGACGGCCTGACCGACGCCGACGAGGCCGTGCTGGGCAGCGACCCGACCGCCCGCGACACCGACGGCGACGGCCTGACCGACAGCGAAGAGGTCGCGCTCGGCAGCAACCCGCGCTGGCGCGACAGCGACTGCGACGGCCTGGACGACGGGGCCGAGGTCGACACCTACGGCACGGACCCGGCGGACGCCGACACCGACGACGACGGCCTGGACGACGGCGTGGAAGCCGTGGTCCGCGGCACCGACCCGGCCGACGAGGACACCGACGACGACGGCGTCATCGACGGCGCCGAGGTCTGGGTCCACGGCACGAACCCGCTGTCCGTCGACAGCGACGGCGACGCCCTGGACGACGGCGACGAGCTGTGGATCCACGGCACGGATCCGGTCCGGCCGGACAGCGACAACGACGGCCTGCGCGACGGCACCGAGACGCGGTCGGGCACCGATCCGATCCTGGCCGACACCGACGCGGGCGGCGCCGACGACGGCGTCGAGGCGCTGGTCGACGGCACGACGCCGACCGACCCCAGCGACGACGACCCGACCGACAGCGACCGCGACGACGACGGCATCTCCGACAAGACCGAAGAAGCGCGCGGCACCGACCCCGACGACCCCGACAGCGACGACGACGGCATCGACGACGGCGACGAGGTCCGCGGCGACACCGATCCGGCCCAGTGGGACACGGACGGCGACGGCCTGTCGGACGGCGAAGAGCTCGACATGGGCACCGACCCGACCGACGACGACACCGACAACGACGGCATCGACGACGGCACCGAAGCCACCGGCGGCGACACCGACCCGCTGGACGCCGACAGCGACGACGACGGGCTGCCCGACGGCGCCGAGCTGCTGCTCTACGGCACCGACCCCGGCGACCCCGACACCGATGGCGACGGCCTGGACGACGGCGACGAGCTGTGCGGCGTGCACACCGACCCGCTCTTGACCGACACCGACGGCGGCGGCCGGCCCGACGGCGCCGAGACCGGCGTCGACGGCACCGATCCCCTCGACCCCAGCGACGACCTGGCCGACACCGACGGCGACGGCCTGACCGACTGGGAGGAAGGCGAGCTCGGCACCGACCCCGACGACGCCGACACCGACGACGACGGCCTGATGGACGGGACCGAGGTGTACGACACCGGCACCGATCCCCTCGACCCCGACACCGACGACGACGGCCTCTCCGACGGCGACGAGGTCGACGAGACCCTCACCGATCCCCTCGACCCCGACACCGACGACGACGGCCTCTCCGACGGCGACGAGGTGCTGGACCACGGCACCGATCCCCTCGATGAAGACACCGACGACGACGGCCTGACCGACGGCGACGAGGTCGGCGAGATCGGGACCGACCCGCTGGACCCCGACACCGACGACGACGGCCTCACCGACCGCGACGAGGTCGTGGACACGGGCACCGACCCCCTCGACCCCGACAGCGACGACGACGGCATCGACGACGGCACCGAGCTCGAGCACGACACCGACCCGCTCGACCCCGACACCGACGACGACGGACTCGACGACGGCGAAGAAGACGAGCTCGGCACCGACCCGCTCGACCCCGACACCGACGACGGCGGCAAGAACGACGGCGACGAGGTCGACGAGGGCCGCGATCCCTTCGACGGCAGCGACGACTTCGACCCCGACCCGGTGCTGCCCGGCAAGGTGCTGGGCGGCTGCGACGGCTGCGCGGCGGCCCCCGCACCGGGCCGCGCGCTGTGGTTCGGGCTGGTCGGCCTGGTGGCGCTGCTGGTCCGTCGGCGGCGCTGAGCCGGTCGGCTCAGACCGACGGCCGCTCGGGCCAGGTCCCCGCTTCGATGATGTGCGGGTAGTACTTCCGCCACTCGGCGATCATCGCGTCGAAGGGGATCTCGGCGAAGGTGCCGTGGTCCTTCACCCGCTCCATGAAGCGACCGGCGTTGTGGTCGTACTCCTGGAAGATGCTGTCGTGCACGCCGTCGAAATCGAGCGGCGCCACGCCCAGGCGCTCGCAGAGCTCGCGGTTGAAGGCCGGCGTCGCCGCGACCCAGCGGCCATCGAGCCACAGCTCGACGTAGCCGTGGAAGACCAGCAGATCGGTGCCGAGCTTGCGCTCGAGGTCGGCGGTGCCGATGTGGTTGCGCACGTTGGCGAAGTGCAGGCGGCTGGGGATGCCCACCGCACGGGCGCAGGCCGCCAGCAGGTTCGCCTTGTCGATGCAGTGGCCGCCTTCGGCCCGGTCGCGCAGCAGGACGCCGCTGGCCGTGTAGCCGGCGGGCACCAGGCTCACGCGCCAGGGGTTGTAGCGCAGCATGTCGCGGATCTCGCGGTACAGCGCGACGGCCGCCTGGCGCGGCGGAAGGTCGCCGGCGATCTGCCGGGCGAAGTCCACGATCGCCGGGTGGTCGCTGTCGACGAAGCGGTTGGGCTGCAGGTACTCGGCGGAGGGCGCCGGGAGCTCGGCGGAGGACTGGGGCGGCATGGTCGGTGGCTAACCATGAACCGCCGCTGTCTGCGAGAGTCAGGGAGAGGGCTGCCGCAGCCGCGGCCCGATACGATGTACCCACACCCCGGAGGATCCATGCTCCCGCTGCTCGTGCTGCTCGCCGCCTGTGGCCCCAAGTCGCCCCTCTCCCACCTCGACAAGGGCTCGTTCCTGGGCACCTGGCACGACGAAGGCGGCGCCGAGTACGTCATCGTCGAGCAGGACAAGGGCCCCTGGCTTCAGTCCCTGACCGACACCGACGGCGAGGCCTTCGCCATCCAGAACGTCACGGCCGAAGGCCCGCAGATGATCTGGACCTACCTGGTGCCGTCCACCAGCTACATCGTGACCATGAAGATGTCGCCGGCGGGCGATGACCGGCTGTGCGGCACCTGGGAGAACCAGTACGACAGCGGCACCGAGTGCATGGACCGCGTCTCGAAGTGACCCGGGCGCTCAGGGCGCCTGGATCTGCCGCCAGGTCAGGTTGATGCGGGGCCCCACCGCGCGCCGCGTCTTGGGCACGGCGTGCTGCCAGTCGGTGCGCGCCGCCCCGTCGATGGTCAGCAGGTCGCCCGCGACGAGGTCGATGGACAGGCCCGGTCCGCCGCCGCGGGGTCGCAGCCGGAAGCGCCGCGTGGCCCCCAGCGACAGGCTGGCGATCACGGGCTGACCGCCGTGTTCGTAGTCGTCGTCGGTGTGCCAGGCCATGCCGTCGGCGCCGTCCCGGTACAGGTTGCAGAGCACGCTGTTGAACGGCCGCGCGAGCGCGTCCTGGACCCGCGTCTGCAGGGCGCGCAGGGTCGGCGTCAGCGCCCGCGGCGGGTGGCGGACGCCGCTGTAGTCGTAGCCGTGGGGGCCGTACATCTGGATGCGGCGCGGCATGGGCACGGTGCGGCCGAAGATGGTGAAGCTGTGGCCCTCCCAGGCGACCTCCTCGACCAGCGCAGCCATGGCGGCGGCGGCCTCCTCGCCCGACAGCAGCGGCGCCAGCGCCAGCCCCTCGGGCCAGCTCATGCCGGGCGCTTGCGGGCGGTGACCTCGATCTCGACCAGCATCTCGGGGGCCACCAGCCCGGCCACGATGGTGGTGTTCGCCGGCATGGCGGAGCGACAGTGCTCGCCGACCACGTCGATGATGGCGTCGAACACGGCGACGCTGGTCACGATGACCCGGATGCGGACCAGGTCTTCGAGCCCCGCGCCGGCCTGGGCGAGGGCGCGCTCGATGTTGGCGAAGCACTGGCGGGCCTGGGCCGCCGGGTCGTCGCTGATCGCGCCCGTGGCGTAGTCGTAGCCGGTGGTGCCGCTGACCAGGACCCAGTCGCCGCCGGGGTCGGGCAGCACGACGGCGCGGGCGTAGCTGGCGCGGTCTTCCCAGATCGAGCCGGAGCGGATGCGGGTCCCTGGCATGCGGCCTCCTACCGTGGGAGGAGGAGCTATCCCCGCTCGGACGAGGGGTGGGGGAGGAACCCGCAGTGAGCCCCGGAGTCCCAGCGACATGCTGCTGCTCTCGCTGATCCTGGCCTGCACCGACCCCGTCGACGCCGCGCTCGACGCGGCCGAGGCGGCGCTGGTGCCGCCCGCCGTGGATCGGAGGCTCGCCGCGCCGACCGACGCCGCGCCCCGGCTGCTGGTCGGCGCCCGGTGGCAGGTCGACGCGCGGGCGTGGGCCGCGCAGGACGGCTGGCGGGACGCGGGGCTGGCGGACGAGGCGCTGGCCCTGGCCCGGGAAGCGGCCGCTCCGCTGGACCCGCAGACCGACCACAGCGGGCGGCTGCTTCGACCGCTGCACAGCGTGCTGTCCGACCTGGTCGCGCTGCAGGGACAGGCCGCCAGCGCGGGCTTCGAGACACCGACGGCCGACCGGCTGCGCCTGCGCATCGACGGCGCCCAGCCCGCCGAGGCGCTGTGGAGTGCCGTGCACACGGCCGGCCAGGCCGGCTTCGGCGGCTACGAGCTGGAGCTCTCGGGCCCCGACGGCGACACCGTGGCGCAGGTGTCCCTGCCGGGCATCGGCGGCTTCGCCCTGGGGCCGGAGATCCAGGTCCGCGGCGACGCCGTCGCGGTGGTGTCGGGGTTCGACCCGCCCGCCGACGCGGGTCCGGCGGTGCTGGCACTCGACGACACCGCGGCGCTGGATGCGGCGCTGGCGGCGCTGTCCTGGCCGCCGCCCTCGACCCCTCCGCCCGACCCTTCCCTGCTGCAGCTGCTGGGCGCCACGCCCGTCGTGGTCCGGCTGCTGGTCGACGACGCCACCCCCCTCGCCCGCCTGGGCCCCGTGCTGGCCCGCGCCCAGGCCACGGCAGCGGCCGCCGACGGCAGCTTGCAGCTGGCCCCGCTGCCCGAAGGAGTCGCCCTCGGGACGGCGGCCCAGGACCTGACGGGCACCCGCGTGGCCTGTGACGCCGCCGCGCTGCTCGCTGCCCGCGCCCACATCCCCCCGCAGCAGCTGGCCGCCCGCTGGCGCGAGGTCCCCGACGACCTGATCACCGCTGTGGGCTCCGCCACCGCGGTGCTCGCCCGCCTGCCGATGAGTCGCCTGGATGCCTGGACCGCCCTGCCCGACGGCGGCCACGCCGGGCTGGTGCGCTGCGTCGTGCCCGGCGCGGAGCGGCCCGAGGGCAGCGTACAGCTTCTGTGGATCGCGCGCCCCGACGCCGCGCCGTGGTCCGCGGTCGTCGGCGAGCAGGACTGCTGCGGCCACCGCTGGTGGACCGCGCCGCGCCTGTCGACGCAGGGGGGCACGCTGTTCCTGGACGGTGAGCTGGACACCGCGGGCAGCGCGCCCGAGCCCCCGCGTCGAGGCCCGGCCCGGCTGGCTGTCGCGCTGGACGACCCGGCGCCCGTGCTGCTTCCGACGACGACGCGCTGACGAGCGCGCTCAGCCGGGCGCCGCCAGGGCCACCCCCGAGTACTCCGGCAGCGCCGTGACCTCGCGCTCGGCCCAGGCGGGCCGCCGGATGGCGTCCAGGCTGTCGTCGTCGTCGCACTCCACCTCGGCGACCAGGATGCCGACGGCGGCGGCCGGCGCCTCGTAGACGTCGATGCAGAAGGTCCAGCCCTGCTCCCGCAGCTTGTAGCGGCGCTTCACGCTCTTGCGGCCGGGCAGCGCCGCCAGCACCGCTTCGTCGTCCGGACGCAGGTAGAAGGTGGTCATCTGCCGGTGCCGCGGGCTGTCGGGGCGCGCCGGATCCGGCCGCTTCTGGCCCAGCTTGACCACGACGAGCGACCCGTCGGGGGCCTCGACCCGCCGCAGGCGCAGCTGGGTGCCGTCGATGTAGGTGTCCCGCAGCCGCTCGTAGAACGCGGGGTCCACGCCGTCCGGCAGGGCCCGCAGCGAGAAGCGGCGCTCCCGCTCGATGCGCGCATAGGGTCGCTTCGTCGGTCGATCTGCGAACGCCTCGTCGTCGGGGTGGGACACCTGGCCTCCTCGGTCCAGCAGCGAGATATCCCCTCCTCTCCCCCCTCCCCTGGAGCCCCGCGTGCGCGACCTCGATCTCGACGCCACCATCGACATCCTCAACAAGATCATGGAGTACGAGCTGGCCGGCGTCGTGCGCTACACGCACTACTCGCTGATGGTCACCGGTCCCAACCGCATCCCGATCGTGACCTTCATGACCGGCCAGGCGCAGGAGAGCCTGACCCACGCCCAGCAGGCCGGCGAGCTGATCACCGGCCTGGAAGGCCACCCCAGCCTGCGCATCGCCGAGATGGCCGAGACGCACAAGCACGACCTGCGCAGCATCCTCGAGGAGTCGCTGGAGCACGAGCAGACCGCGCTCAACATGTACAAGCGCCTGCTCGACGTGGTCCAGGACGCCAGCGTCTACCTCGAGGAGTACACCCGGGGGCAGATCGGCGCCGAGGAGCTGCACGTCATCGAGCTCAAGAAGATGCTGCGGGACTACGGAGCCTGAGTGCGCGGCGGTTCCCGCAAGACCCTGTTCGTCTGCACCGGCAGCGACTGCCGCAACCAGCAGAAGGACATCGACAAGCTGGTCGCCGACAGCAGCGGCGTGGCCCGGGTGCGCGAGGTCCGCTGCCAGAAGATCTGCGAGGGGCCGGTCTGCGGGCTGGTGATCGACGACGAGCTGGCCTGGTTCGAGCAGGTGTCCGGCAAGAAGCTGCGGCGCGCGGTCGTGGCCCTGCTGGAGGGCGGCGAGGCCGACCGGGCCCTGGACAAGCGCCGGGTCGACAAGCGCGCCGGCAAGCTGCGCAAGTAGCGCAGGGGTAGGGAGGAGGAGGAGGCCGCGATGATCACGCTCTACACCGCCCCGACCCCCAACGGCTGGAAGGCCAGCATCACGCTCGAAGAGCTCGGACTGCCCTACGAGGTGCGGGCCATCGACCTGACCGGGCTCGAGCAGAAGCAGCCCTGGTTCCTGGCCATCAACCCCAACGGGCGCATCCCGGCGATCGTCGACGACGACCCGCCGTGGGCCCCCGCGGGAGGCGGCGGTCCCCCGCACGCGGTCTTCGAGAGCGGCGCGCTGATGATCTACCTGGCCGACAAGGCCGGCCGGCTGCTGCCGACGGACCCGGCGGCCCGGTCGCGGGCGATCCAGTGGCTGATGTTCCAGATGGCCGGTGTCGGGCCGATGATGGGCCAGGCCAACGTGTTCTACCGCTACGCGCCCGAGAAGCTGCCGTGGGCCATCGAGCGGTACCAGAACGAGAGCCGGCGGCTGTTCGAGGTGCTGGACGCGCGGCTGGCCGAGAGCGAGTGGCTGGCCGGAGACGGCGACGACCACTACTCGATCGCCGACATCGCGACCTGGTCGTGGACCCACACCAGTCGCTGGAGCGGCGTGTCCCGCGACGGGCTGCCCCACCTGCAGCGCTGGCACGATGCGATCAAGGTCCGGCCGGCCGTGCGGCGGGGCAAGGACGTCCCGATCAAGGTCGACCTGCCCAAGGAAGCCGACGCCGAGCGGTTCAGCACCGAGGCGCGCAAGATGCTGGGCTGAGACCGGGCTACGGCGGCGGCATCGGAGCCGCCCATGAACCCCCTCGTTCTGACGCTCATCGCCGCCTTCGCCGTGACCGTGCTGTCCAAGATCCCGGTCAGCAAGGCCCAGAAGGAGACCGGCCGCTACGACAACAACAACCCGCGGGCCCAGCAGAAGGCCCTGACGGGGTGGGGCGCGCGCGCCCTGGCCGCCCACCAGAACGCCTACGAGAACTTCCCGATCTTCGGCGTCGGCATCGCGGTGGCGCTGGCGACGGACGCGGACCCGACGGTGGGCGCGGCGCTCGGCTGGACCTACGTCGGCGCCCGGGTGCTCTACAACATCCTGTATCTGGCGGACCAGGGCATCCTTCGGTCGGCGATGTGGAGCGTCGGCCTGCTGGCGACGCTCGGGCTGTACGTGATCGCGCTGCTGGCCTGAGTGGGAGCGGCGGCCGGGGGAACCCGGGACCGAGCGTGACGCGGCCGGGGGATACCGGGCCCGAGCGTGACGCGGCCGGGGGATACCGGGACCGAGCGTGACGCGGCCGGGGGACACCGGGACCGAGCGTGACGCGGCCGGGGGATACCGGGCCCGAGCGTGACGCGGCCGGGGGATACCGGGACCGAGCGTGACGCGGCGTCACGGACGGCAGGGGTATCGCCGACGGCCGTCACGGACGGCAGGGGTATCGCCGACGGCCGTCACGGACGGCAGGGGTATCGCCGACCGCCGTCACGGACGGCAGGGGTATCCGCAGGGATTTCCGGGACACCGATGCCCCACCGGACACGCACACCCCTGGGACACGCATGCCCCACCTCGCCGGAAGTGCGCGTTCCAGCGTGCCCGCGATCCTGGCACGCGACCTGCAAAGACCTCGCGCGAGGACCACTCGTCCTTCTCAGGCACCGAGCCGCGAGTCGAGCTCGGTGAACCGGTCCCGCAATCACGCGGTCCCGGCAGCACTCGGTGCCAGCTGGCCCTGGAGACGGGGCGCCTGAGGAGAGTGAGCCCAGGTCCACAGACCCCCGGTGGGATTGGCCCGCCGGGGGTTTGCTGCGTCTCGGCCCCGCATGGGGCCGTCGCCTACGCCGCCTCGCCGGTCTGCACGGCCCACAGCCGGGCGTACAGGCTGCCGGCCTCCTCGACCAGCTGCTCGTGGCGGCCGCTCGCCACGATCCTCCCCCGGTCCATCACGACGATGAGATCGGCGTGGCGGATGGTGCTCAGCCGGTGGGCGATGACCAGCATGGTCCTCCCCTCCTGCCGGGCGAGCGAGCGCTGGATGGCCGCTTCGGTCTCGTTGTCGACGGCACTGGTCGCTTCATCCAGGACCAGCACCGGGGCGTCCTTCAAGAGCGCCCGGGCGATGCTGATCCGCTGGCGCTGGCCACCCGACAGCTTCTGGCCGCGCTCGCCGACGACGGTGTCGTAGGCCTGGGGCAGCCCGACGATGAAGTCGTGGGCCTCGGCCGCGCGGGCCGCCGCCTCGACCTGGGCCTGGGTGGCGCCGGGGGACCCATAGGCGATGTTCTCGCGCACGGTGCCGGGGAACAGGAAGATGCTCTGGCTGACCAGGGCGATGCTGCGCCGCAGGGCGGAGAGCCGCAGGTCGCGCACGTCGACGCCGTCGAGGGTCACGGCCCCCGCGCCGACGTCGTGCAGCCGCAGCAGCAGGCGGACCAGGGTCGACTTGCCCGCCCCGGTCGGGCCGACCACGGCGACGGTCCGGCCGGCCGGGATGGTCAGGTCGTAGCCCGAGAGCACGGCGGTGCCGTCGGGGTAGGCGAAGGACACGTCCTGGAAGCGGATCTCGCCGGGCCCGTCGACGCGATCGACCGCGCCGTCGGCCAGGACGACGGGGGTGTCGAGCAGGTCGAGCACGCGGGTCGTGCTGGCCATGGCCCGCTGGTACTGGTCGAAGGTGGTGCCCAGCCGGGTCAGCGGCCACAGCAGGCGCTGGGTCAGGAAGACCAGCACGCTGTAGGCGCCCACGGCCATGGTGCCGTCCAGCGCGAGCTTGCCGCCGTAGAGCAGGGTGCCGGTGAAGCCGACGACGATGGCCATGCGGATGAGCGGCGAGAAGGCGCTGCTCAGGCGGATCGCGTCGCGGTTGGCCAGCCGGTAGGACTGGCTCTCCTCGCGGACGCGGGCGACCTCGTGGTCCTCGGTGGCGAAGGACTTGATGGTCTCGATGCCGCCCAGGTTGTTGGCCAGGGTGCCCGACAGGACGGCGACCTTCTCGCGCACATCGGCGTAGCGGGGGGCGATGCGCTTCTGGAAGCGGAAGCTGCCCCACAGGATGACGGGCACGGGCAGCAAGGCCAGCCCGGCCACGCCCGGCGACAGCCAGAAGAAGGCCAGGCTGACGGCGACGACGGTGGTCGAGACCTGCAGGATGTCGTTGGCGCCGCCGTCCAGGAAGCGCTCCAGCTGGTTGACGTCGTCGTTGAGCACGGCCATCAGGCCGCCGGTGGACCGGCCCTGGAACCAGCCGGCGTCGAGCTTCTGGATGTGGGCGTAGGCGTCGAGCCGCAGCTCGTGCTGGACCGTCTGGGCCAGGTTGCGCCACAGCACGCCGAAGGCGTACTCGAAGACGCTCTCGAGCCCCCACACGACGACGGTCAGGCCGGCCAGGACCCACAGCTGGTGGGTCACGTCGACGATGCCCCACGACGCCAGCAGGCTGTCCTCGCGCTTCACGACGATGTCGACCGCCATGCCGATGAGCGCGGGCGGCGCCAGGTCGGCGATCTTGTTGAGCACGCTGCAGGCGACGGCGGCCCGGACGGTCTGGCGGTGGGCGTCGCCGTACCGCATCAGGCGGCGGAGGGGGTGGCGCGGCGTCGGGGACACGGGCGCTCCGGGAGCGAGGGGGCTTGACGGCCCGGGAGCGGTGCCTAACGGTGCCCCCGACGGGAAGCCTCCAGTCCGTCCCCACCGAGCGCCTCGCGCGGCGGACGGCTACGGCATGCACCCCGCCCGCGCCGCTGTCCCCCGCTGTCGTCTGCTGAGGTGCCGATGATCGAGGTCTCCAACCTGAGTCGCTTCTATGGCCGCTTCTGTGCCGTGGACGACGTCAGCTTCTCCATCTCCGACGGCGAGGTCGTCGGCTTCCTGGGCCGCAACGGCGCCGGCAAGTCGACGACGCTCAAGGTGCTCGCGGGGCTGTTGACCCCCAGCTCCGGCACGGTGGTCGTCGACGGCGTCGACATGACCGACGCGCCCACCGGCTTCCGGCAGCGCATCGGCTTCCTGCCCGAGACCCCGCCGCTCTACGACGACATGACCGTGCGGGACTTCCTGTCCTATGTCGGCAGCCTGCGCGGCATGTCGGCCGGGGACCTGCCGCGCCGCATCGACGAGGTCGCGCGGAAGACCGACATCGCCGACCGCCTGGACCAGCTCATCTCCGAGCTGTCCCACGGCTACCGCAAGCGCGTCGGCATCGCCCAGGCCATCCTGCACCGCCCCAAGCTCGTCATCCTCGACGAGCCGATCAGCGGGCTGGATCCGGCCCAGATTCGCGAGATGCGGCGGGTCATCCGCGCCCTGGCCCAGGAGTCCACGGTGCTGATCAGCAGCCACAACCTGCACGAGATCAGCGCCACCTGTGACCGCATCCTGGTGCTGCGCAAGGGCGCGCTGGTCCGCGAGCCCGACGGCGCCCAGGACCCGGTCGCCCCGACCATCGGCGGCCTGGCCGGCGGCCCCGCCCGCCACCACGTGGCGCTCACGCTGCGCGGCGACGGCCCGGCCATCGAGCAGCACCTCAAGGACAGCGCGCTGGTCGAGGGCCAGTCGCTCAAGGTCGGCCCCGAGCTCGTGCTGGCCTACGTCCTGATGCACGAAGACCGGGTCGAGGAGCTGGTCGAGGGCCTGGTCCGCGCCGGCTTCGGCGTGCGCCGGGTCGAAGACGGCCTGTCCACGCAGCTCGAAGACGTCTTCCTGGATCTCACCGCGGAGGCGAAGTGAACGCCGTGCTGACCGTGGCCCGGCGCGAGCTGGGCAACTACCTGAATTCGTGGTGGGGCTGGGTCGTCCTGGCCCTGGTGCTGCTGTTCGACGGGCTGGCCTTCAACGTGTGGGCCGTGGGCTTCTCGCCCAAGTACAGCGCCGAAGTGCTGGAGTCCTTCTTCGAAGCCAGCACCGTCACCGTGCTCATCGCCGGCGTGCTGCTGGCGATGCCGACCATCGCCCGCGAGACCAGCAGCGGCACCATGACCCTGCTGCAGACCAGCCCCATCACCGAGGCCCAGGTGATCGCCGGCAAGTACCTGGGCGCGCTGGGCTTCCTGTCGCTCATCAAGGGCCTGACCCTGTACATGCCGCTGATGATCGAGCTCAACGGCAAGGTCAGCTGGGGCCACATCGGCGCTGGCTACCTGGGCCTGTTCGCGCTGGGGGCCGCGACCATCGCCATCGGCATCTACGCCAGCAGCGTGTCCCGCTACCAGATGCTGGCCGCGATCCTGGGCGGCTCGCTGGTCGGGCTGTTCCTGCTGATGTGGCTCGTCAGCCGCGGCGCCGAGCCGCCGCTCAAGGACGTCTTCGGGTACATGGCGATGTACGACCGGCACTTCCAGCCGTTCATGCGGGGCCGGATCAACACCGAGAGCCTCGTCTACTACGCGTCCGTGTCCTTCGGCTTCCTGCTGCTGGCCACCCGCTCGCTCAAGGCCCGGAGGTGGATGTGAACGCCACCAGCATCCTGTGGGTCGTGGGCTTCGTCCTGGTCTTCCTGGGCGAGCGCATCTTCGGCGGCGGAGAGGACAGCTGGCGCTGGATCCTCGACGGCAGCGGACTCCTCCTCGCCCTCCTGGGCCTCGGCCTCCTCCTCCGCGGACGCAGCGATCGGCCCGCGGACCAGCAGGGCCCCTACAACCTGGCCGCCGGCTTCGGCCTGCTCGGCCTCTCCTCCCTCGCCCTGCACGCCCTGACCGCCGACGCGGTGCTGGGCGGGCTGGACCCGGAACAGGCCGACCAGGCCCGCATCGTGCTGCACAGCCTGGCGCCCATCGCCTGGCTGGCCGGCACCCTGCCGCTGTTGTCCATCGCCCGGGCCATCACCCTGTCCCCGGCGCGGCTCATCCCCAAGCTGGTGCAGCAGGGCGCGATGTCCGCGCTGGCCGTCAGCTTCGCGCTGTCGATGCTGGTGCCGCTGAACTACCTGGCGGCCGAGCACAACCAGCGCTGGGATCTTGGCTACTTCCGCACCGCCCAGGCCGGCGCCCGCACCCAGGCCATGGTCGCCGGTCTCGAAGAGCCCGTGCGGGTCGTGGCCTTCTTCCCGACCGGGTCGGAGGTCGGGGCCGAGGTCGAGACCTACTTCGGGCCGCTCGTCACCGACCAGCTGACCTTCGAGCGCGTGGACCACGCCCTGGAGCCGGTGCTGGCCGAGGAGCTCAAGATCCGCGACAACGGCTACGTCGCCTTCGTGCGCGGCGAGCAGGTCGAGCGGGTCAAGGTCGGCGACGACTTCGACAGCGCGCGCCGCAAGCTGCGCAAGCTCGACGAGGAGATGCAGCAGTCGCTGGTCAAGCTGGCCCGCGGCCAGAAGGTCGCGTACTTCACCGTCGGCCACGGCGAGCTGTACTGGCGCGGCGAGAGCGACAAGGAGCGCAGCCTGAGCACCATGAAGAAGGTGCTGACCGGGCTGAACTTCAAGGTCGAGGAGCTCGGCCTGGCCGAGGGGCTGGGCGTGTCGGTGCCCGACGACGCGGCGGTCGTGTTCGTCATGGGCGCCAGCAAGCCCTTCCTGGACGAGGAGCTGGCCGCGCTGAACGCGTACCGCGAGGGCGGCGGCGCCCTGGTGATCGCGCTCGAGCCCGGCGACGCCGACCTGAGCGCCCTGCTCGAGCCGATGGGGCTGACGGCGAACACCAGCGCCGAGCTGGCCATCGACAACTACTTCCTGAAGGTCACGGGCGGCCCAGGTGACCAGCACAACCTGGTCAGCAACAAGTTCAGCACCCACGAGAGCGTGACCACGCTGTCGCGCAACAGCAGCCAGGCCGCCGTGGCCTTCCCCGGCGCCATCGCCATCGAAGCCGAGAACGCCGCGCCCGGCAAGGTCAACGCGGTCATCAAGTCGCTGCCCGCCGCCTGGCAGGACCTGGACGGGGACCTGGAGTTCGACGCCGGCAGCGAGGCCCGCCGGCAGTGGACGCTGATGTCCGCCGTCACCGGGGACGTGGCCGGTAGCGACCCGGTGATGCCGCCCGCGGACGGCGAAGACGAGGGCGAAGCCGCCGCGCCCAAGCCCCGCGAGTCCCGCACCATCGTGCTGGGCGACGCGCAGTGGGCCAGCGATCTGTTCGTGCTCTACAGCGGCAACGGGCAGCTGATCGTCGACATGCTGGGCTGGCTGACCGAGGACGAGGCCCTGACCGGTGAGACCGAGTCCGAAGAGGACGTCAAGATCCAGCACACCAAGGAAGGCCAGGCCCTGTGGTTCTACGGGGCGGCCCTGTTCGCGCCGGCACTGTTCATGGTGCTCGGCCTGGGCCGTGTGTTCTGGCGCAAGAAGCAGGGGAGCAAGTGATGCGTGAGGTCCTGATCTACGGCGGCCTGCTGGCCGCCCTGCTCGTCGGCGCCTGGTTCCAGCACAACGCCGACCCGCCGGCCGACGACGAAGAAGGCGTGGTCATGATCGCCGGCGACGCCGACGACCTGACCCGGATCGTGTGGAAGGGCGACGCCGGCACCGTCACCATCGACCGCAAGACCGACGATCACGGCGACTACCTGTGGGTCGTGCACGAGAAGGAGGAGGAGCGCACCATCCCGCCCGAGGTCTCGGCAGACGGGGAAGAGCCCGAGCTGCCCCTGCCCCCGCCAGAAGTCGAGACCATCGTCACCCGCAAGGTGTTCAAGGCCAGCGACAAGGGCGACGAGCTGGTGGCGGATCTGTCGCCCCTGCGGGCCCTGCGCCGCCTGGACGACGTCGACGACGACAAGCGCGCCCAGATCGGCCTGACCGAGCCCACCGGCAGCCTGGAGCTGACCCGCGGCGGCAAGACCACCACCGTCCAGATCGGCGCCGAAGCCTACGGCACCAAGGATCTGTACGTGCAGACCGAGGCGGGCGAGATCTTCCTGGTCGACGACCAGGTGCTCAAGACGCTGGAGTACGCGCAGACCCGCCTGCCGGACCGCGACCTGTGGTCCTTCGACAAGCCCGGCATCCAGCGCGCCACCATCACGATGGGCGAGCGCAGCCGCACGGTCGAACAGAAGAACCCCGACGACCCCAAGGCCAGCACCTGGGCCGACGCCGACGGCAGCAGCGACGAGCAGATCCAGACCTGGCTCGACAAGGTGCTCAAGCTGCGCGGCACGACCTACGTCGACCCCGACGACGAAGACGCCCCGACCGACCTGCAGCTGCGGTTCAGCCTGACCCTGGCGCCGTCCGCCAAGGACGACAAGGCCGAGACCGTCGAGATCCTCCAGGACGGCGAAGACGGCGACTGGTACGGCCGCAGCGAGCACACCCGCGGCACGCTGAAGCTGCTCAAGGCGCCGACCAAGGCCGTGGCCGAGGACGTCGAGGGGTTGGTGCAGTAGGGATATTTCCTTGAAATCCGAGTGTGTCGGACTCAAATTTCAAGGATAAACGAGTCCCATGATTCCCCGCCCACACCACCTGGCAACCGTCGGGACCCTGCTCACCGAGTTCCCGGTGACGGCACTCGTCGGTGCGCGCCAGGTGGGCAAGACCACGCTGGCACGGCAGCTCGTCGACCAGCACGCTGGCGCGACGCACTGGTTCGATCTACAGCGGCCGCCAGACCTGCAGCGGCTCGATGATCCGTTCCTGACGCTGGAGCCGCTGCGTGGACTGGTCGTCATCGATGAGATCCAGCGCGCCCCCGGGCTGTTCTCGGTGCTGCGGGCACTGGTCGACGCCGGCGGAGACCGCTGTCGCTTCCTGGTGCTCGGCAGCGCCAGTCCAGGGTTGGTGCGCGGCAGCTCGGAGTCGCTCGCCGGACGCATCGCAACCCACACGGTCGGCGGGCTCGGTCTGGACGAGGTCGGCGCCGAGCACCAGGATCGACTGTGGCTGCGTGGTGGCTTCCCGCGGTCCTTCCTGGCACCCAGTGATGCCGCAAGCATGCGCTGGCGGAAGCAGTACGTCCGCACCTTCCTCGAGCGCGATGTGCCGCAGCTGGGGATCGGCATCCCGGCGGTGACGCTTCGTCGCTTCTGGACGATGCTGTGCCACCACCACGGACAGGTTCTCAACCTGTCGGAGCTCGGCCGCGCCTTCGGCGTCGCACACAGCACAGTGCGCAGCTACATCGACATCCTGGATGCGACCTTCGTCGTGCGACAGCTCCCGGCGTGGTTCGAGAACCTGAGCAAGCGCCAGGTGAAGGCGCCCAAGGTGTACTTGACCGACACGGGCGTGCTGCACGCCCTCTTGAATGTCGAGACCCTGGACGAGCTCCTCGGGCATCCCAAGGTCGGGGCGTCCTGGGAGGGCTTCGCCATGGACCAGGTGTTGCGGCACTGCGGCGCAGAGCCCGAGGAAGCGTACTTCTGGGGCACACATGCCGGCGCGGAGCTCGATCTCCTGGTCGTCCAGGGCCTCGAGCGGCAGGGCTACGAGTTCAAGCGCACCTCGACCCCCAAGCGCACACGCTCCATGCTCTCGGCGATGGAGTCGCTGGCGCTCGACCGCCTGCGCGTGATCCACCCGGGCCGGGACCGATACCCGCTCGGCCAAGGCATCGAAGCGGTCCCGCTGGTGTCCACGGTCGAGGACGCCACGCCGTCGACCTGAACCTCCTCCCCTCCTCCGAGCGCCCATGCCCTTCGTCGCTCCCGTCACCCTCCAAGCCCACGGCGTGCGGCTCGTGCCCCTCGCCCCTTCCCACGCGCCGGGGCTTCGGGCGGCTGCGGCGGATGGCGAGCTGTGGAAGCTGGTCGTCACATCGGTACCCGATCCTGAACAGACCGCGGCGTGGGTCGCGACGGCGCTGCTTCCGCAAGAACAGTCCGGTCGCTTCGCCTTCGCGGTCACCCTGGCCGAGACCGGCCAGGTCATCGGCAGCACGAGCTACCACGACATCGTGCCGGCCATCCGGCGGGTGGAGATCGGACACACCTGGTACGCGCGACGCTTCCAGCGCACGCACGTGAACACGACCGCCAAGCTGCTGCTGCTGACCCACGCCTTCGAGACGCTGCACTGCACGGTCGTCGGCTGGCGCACGGACGGCGAGAACTTCGCGTCCCAGGCGGCCATCGAGCGGCTGGGTGCGAAGAAGGACGGGGTGATCCGCCGACACCGGCTGCGCCGGGACGGCCATGTCGCCGACACGGTCCTGTACAGCATGCTCGCCGAGGAGTGGGGCGAGACGAAGGCGCGGCTGGAGGGGTGGTTGGGGCGGTAGGGCGCGGGCGACGGGCCGGCCACCGCCCCCCGTGCTGTAATGCCCGCTCTCGGAGGGCCCATGTCCCGCGGCCCGCTGCGGCTCGCCATCACCCTGTTCTTCCTGCTGTCGGGCGCCACGGCGCTCGTGTACCAGGTGATCTGGGTGCGCATGCTGGGCATGGTGGTGGGCCACTCGGTGCTGGCCATCGCGGTGGTGGTGGCGACCACCATGGCGGGCCTGGGACTGGGCGCGCGGCTGGCTGGCGGCGTGGCCCGCCGATCGGGGCGCCCGCTGGTCGGGTACGGGCTGCTGGAAGCGGCCATCGGCCTGTTCGCGCTGGCCAGCCCGACGCTGCTGCACCTGGTGGGTGCGGTGCCGGTTGTGGGCACGGCCCAGCTGCTGCTGGGCGGGCTGGCGCTGCTGCCGCCGACCCTGGCGATGGGCGCGACCCTGCCGATGCTGACGGCCTGGTATGCCCGCGACGGGGCGTCGCTGGGCCGCGACATGGGCTGGCTGTACGCGGTGAACACGACGGGGGCCTTCGTGGGGGCCGGCCTGGCGGGCTTCGCGCTGCTGCCGACCTTCGGCCAGCCGGCCACCCTGGTGGGCGCGGCGGCCGTGAACCTGGCGGTGGGCGCGGGGGCGATCGCGCTGGGCCGGGTGCAGCCGCTGGCGCCACGCGACGCTCCTGCTGCACCGACGGCTGCCGCCGCACCGCCGGTCGCGGCCCCGCCGCGCGCCCTGCTGGCGGCCTTCGCCCTGTCCGGCGGGGCGGCGATGGTGAACCAGGTCGCCTGGAACCGCGGCTTCTCGCTGTTCACGGGCTCGACCACCTATGCCTTCAGCCTGATCGTCTGTGCCTTCATCGCGGGGCTGGCCATCGGCGGCTACGCGCTGAGCCGCGTGGTGGACCGCGTGTCCGACCGCGCGGGGCTGCTGGCCGGGCTCAACGTGGGCATCGCCGCGTCGGCCGCTGTGCTGGTGCCGATCATCGGCGAGCTGCCGCTGTGGCTGCTCGAGCCCCTGGCGGCCCGGGCCGACTCCTTCGCAGCCACCCAGCTGTTCGTCTTCGCGGTGCTGTTCCTGCTGGTGTGGGTGCCGACCCTGCTGATGGGCGGCACCTACCCGGTGGTGACCCGCGCGCTGACGGACGACCCGGACGAAGCCCCGGCCCAGGTCGGGCGCGCCTACGCCTGGAACACGGTGGGCGCCATCATCGGATCGCTGTCGGCGGGCCTGCTGCTGATTCCGACGCTGGGCCTGCGGCGCACGCTGTGGCTGGCGGTGTCCCTGAACCTGCTGGCGGCCGCCCTGCTGCTGGCGCGGCGCCGCCCGGTGGCGCTGGTGCTGCCGGCCCTGGGCGTGGCCGCGATGCTGGCCGCGCCGCCGTGGAACCCCCGCCACATGAACCTGGCCCCCCACATGTACGCGCGGGATCTGGTCGGGGATCCGGCCCGGCTGGCGGAGTTCCGCGACGGCGGCAGCGTGCAGTTCCACCAGGACGGGCTGGGCGCGACGGTCACGGTGCTGCAGCGGGCGTCGGGGGCCCAGGTGCTGCGCATCAACGGCAAGACGGACGCGTCGACCGAAGACGACCGGCTGACCCAGGGCTTCCTGGGGAGCCTGCCGCTGCTGCTGGCCGAGGGCAACGACGACGTGCTGGTCATCGGCCTGGGCTCGGGCATGACCCTGGCCGGCACGCTGGCCTTCGACACCGAGCGCGTGACCGTGGTCGAGCTGCTGCCCGAGGTCATCGACGGGGCCCGCGAGTTCGGCGGCATGCTGGGGGATCCGCTGGCCGACCCGCGGGTGCAGATCGTCCAGGACGACGGCCGACACCTGCTGGTCCGCGAGCCCGAGCGCTACGACGTGATCAGCAGCGAGCCGACGAACCTGTTCATCTCGGGCATGAGCACGATGTTCACGGTCGAGGCCTTCACCACCATGCGCGACCGGCTGGAGCCCGGCGGCGTCGTGCTGGTGTGGATCCAGGGCTACCTGCTGTTCGACGAGGACTTCCGCACGGTGGCGCGGACCTTCCAGTCGGTCTTCCCCGAGGCCCACCTGTGGTCCGCCAGCCCCCACGACCTGGTGTTCACCGGGCACCTGCAGCCGCTGGTCCTCGACGCCGACCGCATCTCGGCGCGGCTCGCCACGCCGGCGGCCGCCCAAGCCGCGGCCTGGACGGGGCTGTCGACCTACGCCGACCTGCAGCGCCACTACCTGATGGGCCCCGATGCCCTGGCCGCACTGGCTGGCCCCGGCCCCCTGCACACCGACGCCGACCCCTTCCTGGAGTTCACCGCCCCGCGGGCCCTGTTCGCACAGGACGGGCTGCTGGACACGCGGGCGCTCATGGCCCGCCGCGAGCTGCTGGCCGACGATCCGGCCCTGGCCGCGCGCCGCGATGCCGCGAGGCGCATCGAGGCCGCCGCGCTGGACGGCGATCTGGACGCGCTCGAGGCCGCCCTGGTCGACGATCCGCACCACGCCTTCGGACGCGAGCGCCGCGCCCGGCTGCGCTTCGAGCGGGCCCTGCGCGACGCCCGGGCCGGCGACCTGGCCGCCGCGCACGACAGCGCGATGCAGGTCGTGACCCTGGCCCCCGGCGCGCTGCCCGGCTGGCAGCTGCTGGCGATGATCCGGGCGCAGTCGGGCGACCGCGACGGCGCCATCACCGCCCACGACGCGGCCTGCCGGGCGAACCCGTGGAGCCCCTATGCCCACCTGAACCGCGGGCGCTTCCTGGCATCCATCGGAGAGCTGCCGCAGGCGCAGGCCGCCTTGGACGCCGCGCTGGCCCTCGATCCCGCGCTGCCCGAGGCCGCGGCGCTCCAGCCCTGAGCGACCCTCACGGCGCCGGCGGCAGCTCCCCCGTCCGCGCCGCCGCCACCAGCCCGGCCCCGTTGTCGTCCGCCCACAGGGGCGCCAGCCGCGGGTCGACGACCAGCGCGTCGCCCAGGACTTCCGGCGTCGGGCTGGCCCGAAGCGCCCGGTAGACCAGCGGCAGGGTCGCGCCCTGGCCTTCGTCGCCCAGGGTCAGGACGGCCATGTCGACCAGGATCCAGGCGCGGGCCTGGCGCACCCGGGCCCGCAGGTCGGGGTCGACGCCGCCCTCGCCGCCCTCGCTGCCGTCGATGCCGTCGAGCATGCGCAGGGCGTGCTGGAGGGTGGCGCGGCTGCGCGGGCGCTCGCTGCGGACGGCCCAGGCGCGGGCGCGGGCCCGCAGGGTCTGGGCGAGGAGGAGGCGGGCGTCGGGATCGGAGACGGCCTCGGCCTCGACGAGGTCGAGGTCGCGCAGGTTCCACGACAGGACCTGGGTGACCTCGGGGTCTTCGGGGTGGGCGGCGACGGCGCAGGACCAGGCACGGCCTGCGCTCTGCAGCCAGTCGCGGCCCTGCAGATCGGCCAGCCGGGGCGCGGCGCGGTCGGGGGCGGCCTGGAGCAGGCGCACCGGGTCGACGGCGTCGGCGGCCAGCAGGGCGCGCAAGGCGGCGTGGGCGCGGCGCTCCTGGCCCAGCTGGTCGTGGGCGAGGTAGCGCAGCCAGGGGGCGTCGGCGTCGCCCAGGGCGTCCAGCGCGGCTTCGGGCTGGTTCTCGGCGAGGAGGCGCGCGGCCGTGGCGAGGGGGTCGTCGGTCGCGGCGTCGCGGGGCAGGACACCGCCGACCATGGCGATCTCGCGGACGAGGTAGCGGGACATGGAGCAGCCGGGCCCGCGGCTGCGCAGCACGAGGTCGTAGTCGCCGGGCGGCACGCGGATACCGTCGGGCAGGGCATCGACGCGCACGACCTCGGAGGCGCCTTCGGCCTGGGTCTCGAGCGCCAGCCGGCGGCGGGCCTGCTCGGCGTCCAGGGTGATGCCGAGCCGCCCGGACCACTGCAGCGGACCGGCGCCGCCGGGGCCGTCGGGCACGGTCAGGGCGTCGCCGCCGAAGCCCTCGACCGACAGCTGCAGGTTGCCGGGCCCGCCGTCGACGCCGACGGCGACCAGGCTGATCTCGGGCCCGTCCGCCGTGGCCCCGCCCGCGGGCTGCAGCGCGAAGACCAGCCCGCTGCCGAGCTCGCCGCGCTCGATGGCCACGTCGACCAGCACCTCCACCGGTCGGCCGTCCAGCCGCAGGGGCAGGCGCGCGAGCTCCTCGGCGCCGACGGGCTGCACGGCCAGCACACCCTCCTGGGGCCGGCGGCGGACCAGGTCCGGCGCGGCGATGCGCCAGGCGGGGTCGAGGGGGAGGGCCGGATCGACGACCAGGGGAGCGGCGCGGTGGTGGGCCTGCAGGACCTCCCAGCGGGCGCGGGCGTCGGCGAAGCCGGGCGCGTCGGCGGCCGCACCTTCCAGGTAGCTGCCGAGCACGGCCTGCTCGCCGCGCAGGTCCAGCAGCCCGCGCAGGCGGCCGGCGATGTCGAGGGCCAGTGGATCGCCGGGGGCGACATGCCGGGCGCTGTCGCGCAGCAGGCCGGCGACCTCGGCCCGGCGGTCGGCCTGTTCCAGCAGGACGGCGGCGCGACGCCCGGCCAGGACACCGACGGCGCTGGCGTCTTCGCTGCGGGCCAGGGCGGCGAGCTCGTCGGCGGCCGGACCGGGCAGGCCCAGGGCGACGAGCTGCTCGGCGCGGGCCCAGGACTCGGCCAGGCCTGGATCGGTCAGGTCGGCGGGGGGCGGCTCGGGCTGCGGCAGGTCGATGGACCGGGCGGCGCTGCGGGCGCCGACGCCCAGCACGACGGAGGCGTGGGCGACGGTGTCGACGGCCAGCAGCTCGTCGGCGGCGTCTTCGTCGCCCTGGACCACGCGCTGTACGCGCAAGCCGGGCAGCCAGGCGGTGGCGGGCTGATCGGTCCGGGGCCCGACGACCAGCATCGCCCCCTGGGCCGCGGTGGCGATCAGCTCGACCGTGCCGTCGCCGTCGAGGTCGGCGGCGAGCAGGGTCTGCCAGTCCCGGTCCGGCAGGGGCAGGCGCTGCTCGACCGCGAGCGCGCCTTCGTCGTAGTCCAGCAACACGAGGCCGGTGAAGGCCGGGGCGTCGTCGGGCCGCGGCAGGCCCCGGGTGCGGCGGTCCTGGACCAGGGCGGCGATCCGCGGGCGGTCGGCCGAGGGGACGATGGTCAGGTCGGCCACCTCGCCCAGCCGCCGCCGGGCGGCCAGCCGCCAGGCATCCCCGTCGCGCTCGTGCACACGCACGTCCTGGCCGTCGTACTCGGCAGTGCCCACCACCAGCTCGTCGGCGCCGTCGCCGTCGACGTCGCCGGTCCAGGCGGCGTTGACCACGGTGTCGACCAGCGCCAGGCCCGGCAGCGCCTCGTGCAGGCGTTGGGGCGGCGTGTCGTGCACCCGCTGCACCTCGACCAGACCGTCGTGGGCGGGCTCCTGGCGGGACAGCGCCGCCAGGACCCGGGCCAGGTCGTCCTGCCCGGCCCGCCCGAAGCCCTGTCCGGCGGGCTCCAGGTCCAGCCGGCCCAGCGCGGTCAGCGCCTCCAGCCGCGCGACCGCGGCGGGGTCGGCCGGCAACAGCCCCTCGCGGCTCATGGTGGCGTGCACGGCCGCCAGGCTGGGCAAGGCCGCCTCGGCCTCGAAGATGGCGGCCATCGACGCCAGGACGTGGGCGCGGTCGGGATCCAGGTCGGCCCGAGACCAGGCGCGGGCCAGGGACGACAGCGCGCCGGCCTGGTCGCCTCGGGCCCGCTGCCGCTCGGCCTGGGCCACCCACGCCAGGACCAGGGCGCGGGTGCCCTCCAGCTCCTCCTCCGCGACCAGCTCGGCGAAGCGGGCGTCGACCTTGGCCGTGGCGCCCCGCGCCTCCATCGCCTGCAGCCGCCCCTCGACCTCCTCCACCCGGGCCATGGCGACGCCTTCGACCCGGGCCTGCTCCCGCGCCGCGCGGGCGGCCACGAAGCCCCAGGTCGCGCCGCCGCCGGCGATCAGCAGCGCGACGGACAGCACGACCCCGCCCAGCTGGCGGCGGTTGCGGCGCACCGCCCAGCGCACGCGGGTCAGCGGCGTCGGCGACCGGGCCAGGACGGGCTCGCCGGCGTGGAAGCGCCACAGGTCGGCCGCCAGCTCGGCGCCGTCGGGGTACCGCTCGCCCGGCTCGGCGGCCAGGGCCCGGGCCAGGACCACGAAGAGCTCGCCGGGGACCCGCTTCTCGAGGGCCCGCAGCGACACGCCCCGGCCCTCGCGCAGCTCGTCGAGCATCTGCTCGCTGGTGCAGCCGGTCATCGGGTGCTCGCCCAGCACGGCCTCGGCCAGGATGACGCCGAGCGCGTAGACGTCGGTGGCGGGACTGATCGCAGCGGCGTCGCCGCGGGCCTGCTCGGGCGCCATGTAGGCGGGGGTGCCGATGATCTCGCCCACCCGGGTCAGGCGGCTGTCCGCGCTGGCCGTCGCCACGATGCCGAAGTCCGTGATCCGCGGCTGGCCTTGATCGTCGAGCATCACGTTGGCCGGCTTCACGTCGCGGTGGATGAGCCCGCGATGGTGGGCGACGGCCAGGCCCTCGGCCACCTTGGCGACCAGGGACACGGCATCGAGCAGGGCCATGCGCTCGCCCTGGGCCAGCCGCTCGCGCAGGGACCCGCCGGCCAGCATCTCCATGGCGAAGTACAGCGCGCCGTCGTGCTGCCCGATGTCGTAGATGCGCACGACGTTGGGGTGATCCAGGCCGGCGATGGCCCGCGCCTCGCGCAGGAAGCGCTCGCGGCCCTCGGTGCTGGCGTGGGCGGCACCGACCAGCACCTTCACCGCGACCTTGCGCTGCAGGTGCGGATCGTAGGCGGAATAGACGACCCCCATGCCGCCGCGGCCCAGGACCTCTGCGACCCGGTAGCGGTCGATGGTCTGGACGGGGACGACGGGCTCGGACGGCAGCGTGTTCGCGGCAACGGGCCGGTACGCCTCGGTCGATCCGGTGTCGACCCAGGTGTCGGGCGCGAATCCCGAGTGGACGCGCTGCGTGGTGTCCGGCGGAGGTGTCGCCAACAGAGCCCTCCAGGGCTTCCGCAGCGTAGAGACACCGTTGTCGTCACGGGGCCACCAAACGTCAACGAGCCGCACGACCTGTCACGGTCCCCCCCGGAGGAGGGGCGAGGCGTGCCCGCGGCGACGAGCGCTCAGTCGTCGACGACGCCGACCACGACGATGGTGATGTTGTCGTCGGCGCCCGCGTCGAGGGCGGCCTGGGTCAGGTTCTCGGCCAGCTCGTCCAGGCTGCCCTGGGCCAGCAGCACGGCCAGGCCGTCGTCGTCGATGGGATCGGTCAGGCCGTCGCTGCACATCACGAAGATGTCGCCGGCCCGGACCGGCCGGGTCGACGTGTCGGGCTCGACCGGCCCGTGGTAGCCGACCGACTGGGTCAGGATGTTCTTGTGCGGCACGATGCGGGCGAGCTTGGGGGTCAGCCGGCCGGCGTCGATCTCCTGCTGCACGACGGTGTGATCGCGGGTCAGCCGCTGCAGCTTGCCGTCGCGGAACAGGTAGATCCGCGAGTCGCCGACGTGGCCCAGGTGGGCGACGCCGTCTTCGACCAGCAGCACGCAGACCGTGGTGCCCATGCCCGTGTGCTCGGGGTTCTGCATGGCGGCGCGCCGGATGCGCAGGCTGGCCTGGTTCATCGCGTAGCGGAGGCGCTCGCGGATGGCGTCGTGGCCATCGGGCTCGGCGCGGTCCAGGCGGGTCTCGTCCGGGTCGATCTCGCCCAGCAGCACGTCGCTGACGGCTTCGACCGCCAGCGCGCTGGCGACTTCGCCCGAGGCGTGGCCGCCCATGCCGTCGGCGACGATGAACAAGCCGGCGTCGACGTCGACGAGGAAGGCGTCCTCGTTGTGCTCGCGGACGGGCCCCGGGTCGGTGCGGGCGTGTGCTTCGAGACGCATTCCAGGCTCTCCTCGGCCCCCCGCCGGTCCAGGGGGCATTCCAATCAACAGTATAGAACTGACCGGGCTCCGAGGGTACCATCGCCCCCGCATCGGCACCCCCTCGGATCCTCCCTGAGCACCCCCCTCCCCGGCCCCACGATCCCCAGTCCAGGGGCCCGCATCGGGCCGTGGATCGTGCGCGGAGAGCTGGGTCGTGGCGGCATGGCCGCGGTGCTCGAGGTGGAGCACGTCGACACGGGCGACGTCCGCGCGCTGAAGCTGATGTTGCCGGTGGCCCGCAGCGGCGAGGTCGCCCGCCGCATGGAGCGCGAGTTCCTGGCCCTGTCGCGGCTGGACCACGACAGCGTGCTGAAGGTCTACGAGGCCGGCCTGTTCGACGGACGGCCGTGGTTCGTGACGGAGAAGCTGGTCGGCCAGGAGCTGAAGGTCGCGGTCGAGGCCTGGCGCGCCCTGGCCCCTGCCGAGCGCTTCCGGCGGGCCGAGGCCGTGCTGACCCAGGTCGCGCAGGCGCTCGCCTACATCCACGACCAGGGGCTGGTGCACCGCGACGTCACGCCCAGCAACATCATGCTGCTCGACGACGGCTCGCTGCGGCTGATGGACTTCGGCGTCATCAAGGAACCCGGGGCCGACCTGACCCACGTGGGCGAGGTCGTCGGCACCGTGGCCTACATCGCGCCGGAGCAGATCACCGGCGGCGCCGTCGACGCCCGCGCCGATCTCTATGCGCTGGGTGCGGTGCTCTACCTGATGCTGACCGGACGGCGGCCGTTCAACGCCCGGAACCTTGCCGGCTACCTGGACAAGCACCTCAACCGGGACCCGCGCCCGCCCCGCGAGCTGGCGCCGACCCTGCCCGAGCGCCTCGACGAGATCTGCCTGCGCCTGCTGGCCAAGCGCCCCGAGGACCGCTTCGCGTCCGCCCGGCACCTGCTGCTGGCGCTGCACGACGAGCCCCTGCCGGGAGCTTCGCTGCCGGGGGCTTCGCTGCCCGAGGCCTCGCCGACCGGCCCCGACCGCCTCGACGACAACAGCGAGCAGCGGCTGGTCGCCACTGGCCGGGCCAGCGAGCTCGCCCTGGTCCGCGACGCCGTCACCCGGCTCATCTCCCCCGAGCGGGACCGGGCGACGGCGATGACCGACCCCGGCGAGCGCCGTGCTCCCCCGCGGCCGCCCGGCGGCGTGGTCGTCATCCACGGCGGCGACGGCATGGGCAAGAGCCGCATGGCGGCCGAGGCGATGGGGCTGGCCCGGCGGCTGGGCGTCGGCGTGACGCGCATCCGCGGCAACGGCGACCCGCGGCCCTGGTCCGGCGTGCGCCACCTGATCGAGGCGCTCGAGGGCCTGCCCGGCTTCACGGTGCCGCCCGCCCTGCGCGACGCCCTGGCCGGCGGGGCGCGGGCGAACGCCTGGGCCGTGCACGCCGCCGTGCGCGAGCTGGTCGTCGCCACCGGGCCGCGCCTGACGGTCATCGACGACGCCCACCGGGTCGACCGGGCCAGCCTGGCGCTCATCTCGCACCTGCTGCGCTCGCTGGTGGTTGAGGCGCGCTTTCCGCTGCTGCTGGTGCTGACCCGGGACCCCGAAGAAGCACCCGGCGGCGCGGTCGACATGCTGCTGGAGCAGGACCACGACAGCGTGACGCCGCTGGTCATCGAGCTGCAGCCGCTCGAGCCCGCGGCGGTCGAGGAGATGCTGCTGCACCACGTCGTCGACGACGAGGCGGCCCGGGCCCTGGCCCGCCGGCTGGCCCAGGACGGCGAGGGCAACCCCTTCTTCATCGCCCAGATGGTGCGCGGCCTGTTCGAGCGCGGGGTCATCGCGCCGGGCGAGGCGGGGCACCGGGGGAGGGTGACGCTCGACGCCAGCGAGCTCGAGATGGCCACGCTGCCCGTGCCGCACAGCATCCGCGACGCGCTGGAGGAAGGCCTGTCCCGGGTCGGCGCCGACGCCCGGGCGGCCCTGGACGTGCTGGCCATCGCACGCACACCGCTGAGCGACGACGTGATCGGCGAGGCCAGCGACCTGGGCCACGGCGCCCGGCTGGCCGCCGCGCTCGAAGACGCCCGCCGGGCCGGGCTGGTCACGCGACCCGACGGCGGCGCCGGCAAGCACGTGCTGGACCGCCACCGACTGGCCGACGTGCTGGCCGACGCCATGGCCGACGACGCGCGGCGCGCCCTGCACGGCCGGCTGGCCCGCGCGCTCGAGGCCGCCCACCGCCGCGATCCCGGGCCGGTCGTCGCCACCGTCGCCGAGCACTTCGCCGCCGCCGGCTACGCCGCCGTGGCCTGGCCCTACCTGCTGGACGCCGCCCGCCAGCAGTACGCCCGCGGCTATGTGCACGAGAGCCTGGAGCTGCTCGACAAGGGCCTGCACATCGAGCCCCGCGCCCGCGGCTTCGCGCCCCTGCCCCTGGCCGAGACCCGCCTGTCCGAAGCCCTGCAGCTGCGGGCCGCCGGCCTGGTGCACGTCGGTCGCTGGGAGGAAGCCCGCCTGGAGGCCCGCCGGTCGCTGGCCCTGGCCCGCGAGCTCGGCGACGCCCTGCGCATGGCTGCCGCCGCCGCCGAGCTCGGCGCCCTGGGCCGCCGCCGCCACGACCTCGAAGACGCCGAGCAGTGGCTCACCGCGGCCCTGGAGCACGCCCGCCGCGCCGCGTCCGAGGGCGCCCCGGTGGACCAGGCCCGCGCGGCCCGCATCCTGCCGCTCTACGAGCTGGGCGGCGTGGCCTGGGCCCGCGGCGAGCTCGACGGCGCCGACGCCCACTGGCGCGAGGCCCTGCACCTGGCCGAGGTGCTGGCCGACGAGCGCGCCCAGGCGCTCGGCGCCAACGGGCTCGGCGTGCTGGCCCTGTGCCGCGGGGACGCCGCCGAGGCGCGCCGCCACTTCGCCCGCGCCGAGAAGCTGTGCACCAAGCACAGCATGGCCGAGCGGCTGGTCATCGCCCGGATCAACCTGATCGAGCTGCACCACATGACCGGCAACCTGCGCATGGGCGGCGAGCTGGCCGACCGCACCGTGGCCGAAGCGCGCGCCGTGGGCCACACCTACGGCGTCGCGCTGGGGCTGCGCTACCGGGCGCTGGTCCTGGCCGACGTGGGCCGGTTGGCCGACGCACGCGAGAACGCCGACGAAGCCGCCGACATGCAGCGGGCCCTGCAGAACCCCGAAGAAGAGCTGTCGGCCCTGGTCATGGCCGCGCGCACCGCGCTCTACGACGCCGACCCCGACGCCGCCTGGGACGCCCTGGACGAAGCCGCCCCGCTGCTGGCCGAGCACGACACCGAGGGCTTCGCGCCGGTGGTCGCGGCCTGGCGGGCCCGGATCCTGGCCGCCCGCGGCGAGCGCGAGGCCGCCCGCGCCGCCCTGGAGCGGGCCCGCGCCGAGGGCGGGCGCCACTGGCCGCACCAGCGCATCCGCATGCTGCTCAACGTGGCCCGGGCCGAAGAAGACCTGGGCGAGGCCCACGCCGCCGCGGTCATGGCCGAGGAGGCGCTCCGCCTGGCGGACGCCAGCGGCTACCGGCTGTACGCCATGCGGGCGCGACAGATCGCCGCTCGCACCGTCGCCGACGAGGCGGGGCGGGCCCGCCACCAGCGCGTCGCAGAGGCGCTGGCGCGCAGCCTGGCGGCCAACCTCCCCCGTGAAGACGCCGAAGGCTTCATGGCGCGGCAGCCGTCCCTGCGGTGACACCGTCGTGGTGATTGTCAGCACCATGCAAAGCCCGGTACGCTGTCGGCGCAGGCACGCGTCCGTGCCGTGACGTCCCGGAGACGCCTCCATGCAGCGCCAGCACCTCGTCCTCCTCCTCGGCCCCGTCCTCCTCTCCGCATGCCGCGAGAAGGTCGAGTACGACTTCGGCAACGAAGCCCCCTCGGCCCCGGAGATCTCCCTCTCCCCGACCGCGCCGAGCGACGACGACGACCTGACCGTCAGCATCACCTCCGAAGCCAGCGACCCCGACGGCGACGCGCTGTCCTACAAGTACAGCTGGTACCTGGACGGCGAGCTGCGGGCCGACTTCACCAGCAGCCGCGTGCCCGCGGGCATCACGCGCAAGGGCCAGACCTGGTCGGTCGAGGTCCGCGCCTGGGACGGCCGCGCCAAGAGCGAAGCCGCGACGGCGCAGGTGTCGATCATCAACGCGCTGCCCGAGCTGACGGTGTCGATCAGCCCGACCGAGGTCGGCACCGACGGCAGCCTGAAGGCCCTGGCCAGCGCCATGGATCCCGACGGCGAGGAAGTGACCGTCACCTACAGCTGGTACGTCGACGGGGACCTGCAGGCCTACCGAGGCGACACGCTGGACGGCGAGCTGTACTTCGACAAGGGCCAGGACGTGTACTGCGAGGTCACCGGCGTCGACCCCGACGGCGGCGAGGCGTCGGCCACCAGCGAGACGGTGACGGTCGGCAACACGGCGCCGAGCGCGCCCGGCGTGGACATCGTGCCCGCCAACCCGCTGGTCGACGACGACTTCGTCTGCCTGATCACCGGCGGCGACACCGATCGCGACGGCGAGGCCATCAGCTACGTCGTGTCGTGGACTCGCAACGGCAGCGCCTACACCGCCACGAACACCACGACCTACACCGGCGACACCATCACCGCCGCCGAGACCGAGGACGGCGACATCTTCGAGTGCTCGGCCTACGCGACCGACGGCGAGGAGAACAGCATCAGCCGCACGGCCAGCGCCGAGGTGATCTCGTGGGAGGGCCCGCGCGACTTCGGCCCCTGCGACCAGACCGGCCAGACCGGCCCCGACCAGTCGATGTGCGACGACGCCTACGCCGGCACGCTGCTGGACGGCTTCGTGACGGTGAACGACGGCATCCAGGAATGGACCGTCCCGAGCACCGGCAGCTACGTCATCACGGCCTGCGGCGCCCAGGGCGCGGGCGCGGCGACCACCAACGACGGCGGCCAGGGCGCCTGCGTCGACGCGCTGTTCGAGCTCGAGGAAGGCGCGGTGCTCTACATCGCCATCGGCCAGAACGGCACGGGCGAGGACAGCGGCAGCAACGGCGGCGGCGGCGGCGGCACCTTCGTGGTGGCCGAAGGCGACGAGCCGCTGCTGATCGCGGGCGGCGGCGCCGGCACCCGGACCGGCGCGACCATGGACGGCTGCCCGGGTCGCGACGACGAATACGGCGGCGACGGCGGCAGCAGCAGCACCAGCAGCTGCCCGGCGTCGAGCGTCAGCCTGGGCCAGGGCGGCGGCATCGCGTCGAGCTCCTACGGCGCAGGCGGCGCGGGCTTCGATGGCGACGGCTCGAGCGACTACGGCACGGGCGGCCTGTCCTGGGCCAACGGCCTGACCGGCGGCAACGGCTACAGCTGCGGCACGTCGGCGCCCGGCGGCTTCGGCGGCGGCGGCTCGGGCAACGGCTGCTACGGCGGCGGCGGTGGCGGCGGCTACACCGGCGGCGACGGCGGCTACATGGCCGGCGGCGGCGGCTCGTACAGCGCGGGCACCGACACGGTGATGGAAGCCGGGGCCGGCGACGGCGCGGGCTGGGTCACCATCGACATTCCCTACTGAGCCCTGCGGCCGCAGCCCGCGGGGTCGACCAGCGCCCCCGCAGGGCGCGGCTATGCTCGCCCGGTGACCCTGACCCCCCCGCCCCTGCCCGGCGACCGCGTCGGCCCCTACCTGCTCGGCGACATGCTGGGCGTGGGCGGCATGGCCACGGTCTACCGTGCGACCGACCCGGGCGGCCGCACGGTCGCGGTCAAGATCCTGCACCCCGGCAAGGCCGAGACCGACGACGCGCGGCGCTTCCGGCGGGAATTCCTGACCCTTCGCGACCTGCGCCACGAGAACGTGGTGGCGGTGCACGAAGCCGGCGTGCACGGCGACTACCCGTGGATCGCCATGGAGCTGGTCGAGGGCACCGATCTGGGCACCCTGGCCGACCAGTGGGCGGAGGACCCGCCGCCGGACCGCTGGGGCCGGGTCGAGCACGTGCTGCGCGGCCTGTGCCGGGCCCTGTCCTATGTGCACGAGCAGGGGCTGATCCACCGCGATCTCAAGCCCAGCAACGTGCTGGTCACGCGCGCGGGCGACCCGAAGCTGACCGACTTCGGCGTGGTGAAGGCCCCCGGGCAGTTCACGACCCAGCTGACGATGGCCGGCCGGCTGGTCGGCACCATCGCGTTCATGGCGCCCGAGCAGATCACCGGCGACGCCGTCGACAGCCGGGCCGACCTGTACAGCCTGGGCGCGGTGCTCTACGTGCTGCTGACCGGCCGCAAGCCCATCGAGGCCGACAGCATCGCCGGCTACCTGAGCCGCCACCTGACCCACACCCCGGCCCCACCGTCCGAGCTGGACCCGCGGGTGCCCGCCCGGCTGGAGCGGGTCTGCCTGCGGCTGCTGCAGAAGGACCCGGTGCAGCGCTACGCCAGCGCCCGGCAGGTGCTGTCGGCCCTGGACAGCGAAGAAGGCCACGGCGGGCCCACCGTCCAGGGGCGCGAGCCCGAGCTGACCAGCCTGCTGGAGCGCGTGGAGCGCATGCAGCAGGGCGCGGGCGGCGTCGTGGCGATCACGGGGGCCGAGGGGTCCGGCAAGAGCACGCTGCTGCGCGAGCTCGTCGCCCGGGCGCGCGAGGCGGGGCACGAGGTGGCCTGGGCCGACGGGGCGGCCGCGCAGCCGCTGCGCACCCTGCGCGCGCAGATGCCGGTGCGGGGGCCGCTGGAGGAGGATCTGACCGATCCAGGCGAGGACATCGCGTCGGTCACGGCCGGGCGGCCCTGGACCCTGGTGGTCGATCACCTCGACCAGCTGTCGGACGGGGAGTACGCCTGCCTGACGGGGCTCATCCGCCAGCAGGTGGCCATCGAGGGCGAGCCGCTGCTGCTCATCGGCGCGGTGCGGGACCCGCAGGGCCGCGCCGCCGGGCTGGTCACGGGGGCCGAGACCGGGCTGACGAGCGACGCGCTGGCGCTGCCGCCGCTGTCGGAGAAGGCCGTCGTGTCGCTGCTGCGCGACAAGGGGCTCGGCGGCGCGGGCGGGGCCGTGCTGGGCCGCCGGCTGTGCGAAGAGGACCACGGCCTGCCGGGGCCCATCCTGGAGCACCTCGACACGCTGGTGCAGACCGGCTGGCTGCGGCAGGGCGACGACGGCGGGCTGCACTGCACGCGCGGGCTGGACGATCTGCGGGACGCGCCCCTGCCGATGCCCGAGCGGCTGCGGCAGCGCGAGGCCGGGCGCCTGGCGGGGCTGCCGTCGGACGCGCGCGCCCTGCTGGAGGCCAGCGCGGTGCTGGGCGTCGGCGCGCCCCTGGCGCTCGCGGCGAAGGTCGCCGAGCTCGAGCCGGACCGGGCCGTCTCCGCCGCCGACGCGCTGATCGCCCAGGACCTGCTGCGGCGGGCCGAGGACCAGTCGATCGAGCCGGCCAGCGATCGCCTGCGCAACGTCGTCTACGGCAGCATGCGCCCCGAGCGGCGGGCCGCCCTGCACCGCGCCGCCGCCGCGGCCCTGCGCCGCCGCGGGCGACGCCAGAGCGCGCTGGGCGACCACGTGCTGCGGCACCTGCTGTCCGGCGGCCAGCTGGCCGAGGCCTACCCGATGCTGCTGCGGCTGGTGCGCCACCGGCTGGCCGCCCAGCAGCTCGACGCGGCGCGGCGGCTGCTGCGGCGGGCCCTGGACGTCCGGGCCGCGGCCGAAGCGGTGCTCGAGCCGGACGAGGCCCAGCGCCTGCGCCGGACCCTGTTCACCCTCGAAGCCGAGGTCGCCCAGCGTGCCGGCGAGCTGACCGTGGCCCTCGACGCCTGGGAGCGCGCCCGCGCCGCCGCCGTCGACGATCGCGACACCCAGGGCGAGGCCCGCGCCCTGGCCGGCGCCGGGCTGGTGCAGGCCGCCCGCGGCGACGCCGACGCCGCCATCGACGGCCTGCGCGACGCCGCCCACACCCTGCCCCAGGGCGATCCCCTGTGGCCCCGCGTGGCCCAGGCCCTGGCCCAGGCCCACCTGTGGCGCGGCGAGACCGCGGAAGCCGCCGCCACCTGGCAGCGCCTGGTCGAGGTCGCCCGCGCCGTGGGCAGCGAGATCGACGCAGCACGCTCGCAGGCCGGCCTGGCCCTGTGCGCGCTGGTCGACGGGGACCTGGTCCAGGAGCGCAGCCGGCTGGATCGCGCGGCCACCCGCCTGCGCGTGCTGGACGCCGACGCCGACCTGGCGCCGGCCCTGCTGCACCTCGGCCACCTGCTCCTCGCCGACGGCCAGCTCGACGACGCCTTCTCCCGGGCCCAGGAAGCCGAGCGCTGCGCCCATCGCGCCGGCCTCTCCCTCGTCCGCATCGAAGCGCACGGCCTGGGCGCCCAGGCCCGGGCCGCGGCCGGCGCCGACGCCGAGGCCCGCCAGCTGGCCCGCGAAGGCGCCGTGCTGGCCCGCACCCGCGGCGCCGCCGACCAGCTCCCGGTGCGCGCCGCCCTCCTCCCCCTGGTGCGCGCCCTCATCGAGACCGACCAGGTGGACCAGGCCCGGCCGCTGCTGCGCGCCGACACGCCGCGCAGCTGCCGGCCCCTCGACGCCCCCTCGACCGCCTTCGTCGCCGTGCGGGCGCGCTGCGCGTCCTACACGGACCCCGCCGCCGCCGTCGCCCTGGCCGAGCAGGCCCGCACCATGCCCCTGCCGCGGCTGCCCTGGCTGGCCGCCCGCGTGCAGCTCGACATCGCCCTGGCCCTGTTCGGCGCCGACAGGGCCCGCGCCCGCGACGCCGCCCGGCGGGCCCGGGACGCCACCCGCGGCGGGGGGCTGCGCATGCTGGCGCTGGAAGCCGACGCCCTGGGCCTGGCGCTGGGCCTGCCCCACGTGCACGCCGACGGGATCCGCGAGCTGGCCCGCACGCTCGACACGGAAGCCGGCGCCGGTGGCCGGCTGGCTGCGCGGTGGGCGCCGGCGCGCTGACCGGGCGGGCCTCGACGCGCTACCTTGGCGCGGTGAGCCAGGACCCACCCATTCCCGAAGCCTCGGCTGCAGGCGCCCTTCCCGAAGAGATCGAGATGGGCGGGCGCGTGCTGCGTCCGGGCGACTTCATCGACATGTACCGCTACGAGCGGCCCATCGGAAAGGGCGGCATGGCGGTGGTGCTGCTGGCGCGGGATCCCGGCGATCGGCCGGTGGCCATCAAGGTCCTGAAGGCCAGCCGCATGCGGACGGGCCTGGCGCGGTTCCGCCGCGAGTTCCGGGCGCTGGCCCGGCTGGACCACCCGAACATCATCGGGGTCGAGAGCTGGGGCGACGTCTGGGGGCACCCCTACCTGGCCATGGAGTACGTCGACGGCATCGACCTGCACACGCACATCCGCCGCATGGTCCGCCGCCCGCCGGCCGTGCGCTGGCCGTGGACCGAAGACGTGCTGGTCCAGCTGCTGCGCGCGCTCGGCCACCTGTCGCGCCGCGGGCTGGTGCACCGCGATCTCAAGCCCAGCAACATCCTGGTCAACAGCGACGGCACCTGCAAGCTGACCGACTTCGGCATCGTCAAGGACCTGGACCCCAGCGAAGACCCGGTGCTGTCGACGACGCTGGTCGGCACCTGGGCCTACGCCAGCCCCGAACAGATCGCCGGCGACCCGGTCGACCACCGAAGCGATCTGTACAGCCTGGGCGTCATCCTGTACGCGATGCTCACCGGCCGCCGGCCCTTCGCGGCCAAGGACATGGGCGGCTACCTGGAGCTGCACCGCACCAAGCGGCCGGCCCCGCCGCTGCAGCTCGAGCCGCGCTGCCCGCCCGAGCTCGCCGACATCTGCCTGCGGCTGCTGGCCAAGTCGCCGCGGGATCGCTTCCAGAGCGCGGGCGAGGTGCTCGAGCTGTTGCTCGACGACGAGTCCGACGAGCCGAGCAGCAGCGTCGACAGCGGGACCGGCACCACCTGGACGCCGCCGCTGGTCGGCCGCGAGGCGCCGCTCGGCCAGGCCGGTGAAGCCCTGTCCCGCCTGACCCGGTCCGAAGGCGGCGTGCTGCTGATCGAAGGCGCCGGCGGCAGCGGCCGCAGCCGGATGCTGTCGGCGGTGGTCCAGGAAGCCGCCCGCCGCGAGCTGCCGGTGTTCGAGGCCCGCATCCAGCAAGGCGACAGCGCCTTCGGCGCGCTGTTGACCATCGCCCGGGAGATCGGCCAGGAGCTGGGCGGCGACACCCCGCCCGAGCTCGCGCGGGCCATCGCCCGGTTCGCCCAGGGCCAGGGCCGACTGCCCGGCGACGCCCGCTACCAGCTGTTCGACGGCGTGCGCACCGCCCTGTCCCGGCTGCTCGATCGCGGGCCCCAGGTCGTGGCCCTCGACGACCTGCAGGACGCCCCCGGGCCGCTGCTCGAGCTGCTCGGCTACCTGGTGCGCACCCTCATCTCGCGGGATGGCCGGCCGCTGTTGCTGGTCGCCACCGGACGCACCGAGTCCCGCCGCCCGCCGGTGGCCCCGGCCCCCGACGACGACCTGGTGCTGGACGACGTGCCGGACGCCGGCACCTGGGCGGCCTTCCGCACCGGCCGCGACCTGGGCCTGCACCCGCAGACCCTGCGGCTGTCGCCCCTCGACGTCGCCGACATCTGGCAGCTCGTGTCCGACCTGGTCGGCGAAGGCCCGGCGACCACCCCTCTGGCCCAGCGCCTGGCCGAAGAGACCGGCGGCGACGCGCTGTTCGTGGTCGAGTTCCTGCGCGGGCTGCTGCACCGCGACCTGATCGTGCCGCGCGGCGACGGCGGCTTCCGGCTGACCGTCGACCCCCGCGACCTGGCCGGCGACCGGCTGTCCCTGCCGCCCGGGCTGCGCCAGGCGATTCGCGAGCGGCTGGAGCCCCTGGACGACGACGCGCGCACCCTGCTGGAAGTCGCCGCGGTGGCCGGCCGGGAGCTGGATCTGGAGGTGCTGCTGGACGTGGTCGAGCTGGCGGCCGACGACGAGGTGGACGAAGACACCGAGGTCGGCGAGGGCGAAGGCGAGGCGGCCCCGGCGGCAGCGGCGGCGACGGTCGCCTGGAACGCCGGCGAGGACCGCTGGATGGACGCGCTGGACCGGACCATCGCCCTCGGCCTGCTGACCGAGCGGCGCGGCGGCCTGGGCAGCACCGTGTCCGTGCTGCAGCGGCAGGTGGGCGAGGTCGTGGTCGAGGACCTGGCGACCGAGACCTGCCGGCTCATCCACCGCCGGCTGGCCGCCGCCCTGGAGCTGCACCACGGCGCCAGCCCCGTCGCCGCCGAGGCGATCGGCGAGCACTACCGCCGGGCCGGGGACGCCGCCCGCGGCTACCGCTACCTGGTGCGCGCCGCCGTCGGCCTGCTGGAGCGCTCGCTCCTGACCGAAGCCGGCCCGCTGCTGCACCGCGCCCGGGCGCTCCAGGCCCAGGCCCAGGCGCTGCTCCCGGCGGACGAAGCCGCCGAGATGGCCCTGTCGCTGGACCAGGTCGAAGCCGAGCTGCACGCCAACCGCGGCGACTGGGACGAAGCCGCGCGGGCGCTCGACGCCCTGCGCCGCCGGGCGAACACCATGGACCGGACCGAGATCGCCGGCGACGCCGCGGTGCAGCTGGGCATCACCCTGCGCCGCCTGGGCCGCGGGGCCGAGGGCGAGGACATGGTCCGCGACGTGCTGGTCGAAGCCCGCCAGCGCCACGACCGGCGCACCGAGCTGCGCGCCCTGCACGCCCTGGCCGGCATCGCGTGGTCGCGCGGCGACCTGGACGGCTGCGAGAAGCTGGCCAGCCAGGGCCTGGTCAGCGCGACCGGCGGCGAGATGGCCGAGGGTCGGGCCGGCATCCTGCTGGCCCTGACCGCGGTCCAGGCCAGCAAGGGCCAGCTGGCCAGCGCCATCGCCGGCCTGTCCGAGGCGGAGGAGCTGCTGCGCGCCCTGCGCGAGAAGAAGACCCGCGCCAGCGTGCTGTGCAACCTGGCCGAGCTGCTGACCTGGCAGGGCGACTTCGCCGCCGCCCACGCCCGGTCCGAAGAGGCCCTGTCCCTGGCCCGCGACATGGTCTACCGGGTGGTCGAAGCCAGCGCCCTGCGCTGCCGCGGGCTGGTGCGCTTCAACCTGGGCCAGCGCGACCGCGCGCGCCTGGACCTGGAGGCCGGCCTGGCCATCGCCCGCGAGCTCGGGCTGCCCGAAGAAGAAGTGCCGATCCGCTTCCTGCTGGCCCTGCTCGCGCTGGGCGACCACGAGCCCGGCAAGGCCGAAGAACACGCCATCGCCGCCCGCAGCGCGGTCATGCGCGCCGATCCCGAGCGGTTCGGCCCCGCCATCGAGGCCGTGCTCGCCCGCAGCCTGGCCGCGCAGGGCCACGACGAAGAAGCCCGCTCCGTGATGCTGCCCCTGCGCGCCATCCCCCAGGAGCTGCACGCCCCCCGCCGCACCGAGCTGGTCGTGCTGATGGCCGAAGCCTGGGAGCTGCTGGGCGAGCGCGCCCACGCCCGCGAGCTCGCGCTCGAGGCGACCACCCTCGCCACCCGCTACCAGCTGCGCTCGTGGGGCCTGCTTGCCTGGGCCACCGTCGCCCGGCTGGCCGACCCCGATCGTTTCCTCGAAGACGCCCACCTGTCCGACGAGGCCCGCCAGGAGCGCTTCGCCCTGGCCGAGAAGGCCCGTCGGGAAGGCGCCGCCCTCGCCCGCACCATGCTCGCCACCCTCCCGCCCGACACGGCCGCCGCCTTCCGGCAGCGCCAGGACGTGGTGACCCTGCTCGGCAGCGCCCTTCGGTTCTGATCCGTCTTCCCGGAGACCTTCATCCCCACGTCCGGCGAGTTCCCCGCCCGCATCGGCCCGTACCCCACCGAGCGCCTGCTCGGCCGCGGGGCGATGGCCGCGGTCTACCTGTGCCGGGACGAAGCCGGGGACGCGGTCGCCGTGAAGTGGCTGGATCTGTACCTGCCGGGCGCCGGCCCCGAAGACGAGACCCTGCCCAAGCCGCTGCTGCTGCGCTTCGAGCGCGAGGTGCGCAGCATGGCCAAGGTCGTGCACCCCGGCGTCGTCCGCTACCGAGGCCACGGCGAGTGGGGCGGCCGGCCCTACCTGGTGATGGACCACGTCGAGGGCAGCGACCTGCGGGTGTACGCCGACAAGCTGGCCCAGCGGCCCCCCGCCGAGCGCTACGCCCGCTGTCGCACCATCGGACAGTCCCTGTGCGAGGCGCTGCAGGCGATGCACGACGCCGGGCTGGTGCACCGCGACGTGAAGCCCAGCAATGTGCTGGTCGATCCGGCCGGCCGCGTGGTGCTGACCGACCTGGGTGTGGTCAAGGACCTGGCCGAGCCCGAACAGACCGCCCGCGGCATCGTGGTCGGCACCATCGCCTACGCCAGCACCGAGCAGCTCGACGACGGCGAGATCGGACCGTGGACGGATCAATACGGCATCGGGGCCACCCTGTACTACCTGCTGACGCTGGAGCGCCCCTTCGCCAGCGCAAGGCGGCGGGTCGAGGACCAGCTGGCCCCGCCGAGCCGCCTGGACCCCGAGATCCCCGCCGACCTGGAAGCCGTGATCCTGCGCCTGATGGCGCCGAACGCCGCGGACCGCTTCGCGTCCTGTGCGGAAGCCGCCGCGGCACTGTCCACGGACGAGGCGCCGCGCGGCCTGCCCCTGGCCGGTCGCGGCGAGGACGTCCGTCAGATCACGGCCTGGCTGGACGGTCTGGAGCAGCAGAGCGTCGTCATCGAGCTCCGCGGCCCGCGCGGGGTCGGGCGGCGCTGGCTGGCCGGGGTCGTGCGCGGCGCCTGCGCCCAGCGCGGGCTCACCCTGGTCGAGCCGGCGGATCCCGCCGCCACCCAGGTGGCGATCCACCGCGCCGTGAACGAACCCCGGGTCGTCGTGCTCGCCCGGCACCCCGTCGACCCCCAGGGGCTGCGCCACCACGTGCGCAGCCTGCGGCCGCTGCGGGTGGCCGATCTGCGACGGACGGTCGTCGCCGTCGCGCCGCTGACCGAAGACCCGGCCCGCGTGGCCCTGCGGCTGCACCACTTCACCGGCGGCCTGCCCGCCCTGCTGCTGCCCCAGCTCGAGCGCCACGTGCGCGGCAGCCGGCTGGTGCTGCCCGACACGCTGCAGGCCGGCGACGAGCTGCTGCCCTTCCTCGACGGACTGGATCTGGACACGTCCGAGGTGCTCGGCGCCATCGCGGTCTGCGACGGCGGAGTGCACCTGTCCCGGCTGGAAGCCATCGCCTGCCTGCCGCCCGAAGACGCCGTGGACGAGCTGCTGCGCCAGGGTCTGGTGCAGCGCGTCGACGACGAGGTGGCCCTGCTCGCCGAGGCCTTCCGCCAGCCGTCGCTGGACCGCCTGCCCGACCCCGACGCCCTGCGCGAGCGCGCCCGCCGCGAGGCCCCGCGGACCCGCGACAGCGGCGCGGACCCCGAGAGCCTGGCGCTGCACGGCAAGCTGGCCGCCGCCCGCGACGAGGCCCGTCGCCGGGTGGTGTCCGCCCGCGGCGACGGGGACGATCCCCGCGTGGCTGCCGCCCTGATCGTCCAGGGCCAGATCTGCCTGGACATGGGCGACATCCAGGGTGCCAAGACGGTGCTCGCCGACGCCAGCGCCATGGCCAAGGCGATCGGCGACGAGCCGCTGCGCCGCCGCGCCCACGTGCTGCGGGCCCGCGCCATGCTGGACGGACACGACCTGGCGCGGGGCCGGGGCCGGGCCGCCGCCGCCGCCGCGCTGGACCGCGTCGTCCCCCTGGGCAGCGGCGCCGACCGCCGCGAGGACCCCTACGACGCCCTGTTGTTCGCCATGTGGGCCCGCGCCGCGTCCGCGCTGGGCGACCGCCGGGCCGCCGTGCTGGCCGCCGACCGCGCCGGGGCCCGCCTGGATCGCACACCCGACGGACTGCACGCCCGGGTCTGTCTGGCCCTGGCCCGGGCCGCGCGGCTGCGCCGGGACAGCGACGCCGCCTGGGCCGCCCTGGCCCGCGTGCGACCCGACGAGCGCGCCCTGGCGCTGGTCACCTGGGAGGTCGAGGTCGAGGAGGCCCGCCTGGGCGGGTCGGTGCCGCCGCCCGTGGACAGTCTGGCCGAGGGGCTCTCGGACGAGGAGCGCGAGGCGCTGGCTGCGAGGCGCTAGGGTCCGTCCAGCGCGGGGCCCTGCGGGTCCCACGGCACACCGGCCTCGACCCCGGCCCCCGCACCGCCGACCAGGCTCCACGCGTCCGTCCACCCCTGCTCGCGCAGCCAGTGGGCGACCGAGAAGCTGCGCATGCCGGCGGCGCAGTAGACGACGACGGTGCGGTCGCGGGGGATCTCGTCCAGCCGTCCCGGCACGCTGTTCATGGCGATCCAGTGCGCGCCCTGCAGCCAGCCCAGCCGCACCTCGTGGCGCTCGCGGATGTCGAGCAGGAACAGTGGCCGGTCGGCGTCGCGCCAGGCCCGCAGGCCGGCATCGTCGACCTCGACGTCCGGCAGCTCCGCCGGCTCGGGTTCGTCCACGGGGGCCTTCGGGCGCGGCGGCGACGGCGAGGGCGGCGAAGGCTCGGCGGGGCGCGGCCGCCCCAGGGCGCGTCGGATCAAGCGTCGGATCACGACGGGCTCCGGACGTCCACGTGGGCCCGGACCCAGTCCAGGTAGGCGCCGTGGCCGGCGACGACGGGCACGGCGACGACCTCGGGCACGTCGTAGGGATGCAGCGCGACCACGCGGTCCGCCAGGTTGCCGACCTCGCTCCGCCGGGTCTTCAGCAGGAGCAGCACTTCGGGGTCGTCGTGGATCTCACCCTGCCAGGCGTAGATCGAACGCAGCCCGGGGATGATGTTGCCGCAGGCCGCCCGCCGTTCCTGGACCAGCGTGCGGGCCAGGGACGCCGCGACGTCGGCGTCGGGGCAGGTGACGTAGACGAGGACGATCTCGTCGGACATGGCGGCGCTCCGGGGGAGGAGCGGCCATAACCCCGGCGGCGCGGGAAGCGCGCGGGCCCCGGTGTGGAGGATGGGACCCGCGCGCGGTCAGCCCGCCTGCCGCAGGAGATCCTTGCCCGCCCGGGTCGGCCAGAGCCGCATGTCCGTGCTGTTCTGGTGCACCAGCCCTTCCGACGAGAGGGTGGCCAGGGCGTCGCGCACGGCGGCGAGGGACAGGTTGGGGAGATCGTCGACGATCTCCTCGACCGTCCAGTCACCGGGATCGGACACGACGTACAGCAGGACCGTGTAGAGGACGGAACCAGGATCGACGTTGGACATGGAGGTGTGCCCCGTCAGAGGATGACAATGGTGGAGGCTTGCGGCTCTGTACCCGGTGGAGACGGGTGAGGGTCGCGGGGAGTGGGCAAGATCCCACGAGAGCGGGATCCTTGAGGGAGTACCCGTCGCCGACGGGCACCCCGGTTGTAGCACAGGGGTGATCCCGGTGCACCCGGGATCTGACAGGAAAGCCGGTTTGTCGCGCCCCCTGGACCCGCGTGCGCAGGAGATCCTTCCTCCTCCTCCCGACCGACAGACGTCTGTCGGTTCTTGCCCGCCTCCCGCACACCGATACGACGCCTCGGTGGACCCCTCGACCCTCCTCCCTCCGCACCTCCGCGAGCGCACCTGGCGCGTGGGCGCGGCCGCGGAGATCGGCCCCGGCTTCGTCCTGTGCTGGCTGCGGGTCACCCTGCGGGCCGACGAGAATCCGGCCCTCGACGCGGCGATCACGCTGGCCGATGCACTGGGCCGCCGGCTGCTGGTGTACCAGGGGCTCGACGAGCGCACGCCCCAGGCGACCGACCGCACGCACCGCTTCCTGCTGCAGGGAGCCGCCGTCCTGCACGCGGACCTGGCCGCGCGAGGTGTGAGATCGGTGCTGCACGTGGCGCGGGCCGGGCACCGCGGTCCCCACCTGCGCACGCTGGCGTCGCGGGCCGGACTCGTAGTGACCGATGCGGCACCTCTGCCGCCCCTGCGCACGTGGACGGACGACCTGGCCGCGCGGCTGGCGGTGCCGGTGCTGGCCGTGGACAGCGCCTGCCTGGTTCCGATGACCATCGACGGACCACCGGGGAGCGTGCCGCCGCCGGATCGGGCCTTCGCCTTCCGGGATCGCCACGCGCGCACCCGGGCGGCACGTCTCATCCGGCGCTGGCCCGCGGTGTCGGCGGCCCCTCCGGCCGGGCCGGACGATGCCCTGCCCTTCCGGCCGATCGACCTCGCGGCGCTCGTGGACGATCCCGCAGCCCTGGACCGCGCCATCGCCGACTTGTGCGCGGATCAGGAGATCGACCACGGGGTGCCGCCCGTGCACGATCTGCGCGGCGGCACAGCCGCCGGCATGGACCGCTGGCGGCGGTTCCGCGACACCGGGCTGCAGGGCTACCACAAGACCCGCAACGATCCGCTGCGCGACGGCGTCAGCGGACTGTCTCCGTGGCTGCACTTCGGGATGGTCTCGCCCTTCCGCATCGCCCGCGAGGCCTTCGACGCCGGCGGCCCCGGCGCCGACAAGTTCCTGGACGAGCTGCTGGTGTGGCGCGAGCTGGCCTGGCACTTCTGCTTCCACCACCCCGACCCACACGCCTGGACAGTCGTGCCGGACTGGGCGCGGGACAGCCTGCAGGCCCACGCCGCCGACCCCCGCCCGACGGTGTTCGGCTGGGAGACCCTGGCGCGGGGCCGCACCGGTCAGCCCCTGTGGGACGCGGCGCAGAAGAGCCTGGTGCTGCACGGACGGCTGCACAACCACCTGCGCATGACCTGGGCCAAGGCCGCGATCCCGTGGTCGCCGGACGCGCGGGACGCCTTCCGCGTGCTGCTCGATCTCAACGACCGGCTGGCCCTGGACGGACGGGATCCCAGCAGCGTGGGCGGGGTGGGCTGGGCCTTCGGTCTGTTCGACCGGCCCTTCCCGCCGGCCCGGCCGATCACGGGGCTGCTGCGGCCGCGGGACGTGGACGGTCCCCGCCGCACGGACCCCGGTCGCCTGGCGCGCCAGGTCGGCGCCGAGCTGCGTCCGTCCATGCCGTCCGTGGCCGTGGTGGGAGCGGGGATCGCCGGCCTGATCTGTGCACGGACCCTGCACGATCACGGCTGCCGCGTCACCGTCTTCGACAAAGGTCGCGGCCCGGGCGGCCGGACCTCGACCCGGCGCGCCACCATCGGCGCGGACCCGGTCCGGTTCGACCACGGCGCCCCGGCCTTCGCGGTGGACGATCCCCGGCTCGGGCGGTTCGTCCACAGCTGGCGGACCGAGGGCCGGGTCGTCCGCTGGCAGGGCAAGGCCGTGCGGTTCCGCGACGGGGCCGCCGTCCCCGATGACCAGCCGCGCTGGATCGCACAGCCCCGGATGAGCGCGCTGGCCGCCCACCTGGCCGCGGACCTGTCCGTGCGCCCGTCGGTGCGGGTGGCGCGGATCGCACACCAGGGCGGCCTGCACCTGTGGGACGAAGCCGGCGCCGCGCTGGGTCGGTTCGACCGGGTGGTGCTGGCCGTGCCCGGGCCCCAGGCGGCCCCCCTGCTGGAGCCCTGCCCCGCGCTGGCGGCAGCCGCCCGGGCCGCGGTGATGGCGCCCTGCCTGACGGCGATGCTGGCCCTGGACGCTCCCCTGGCCGTGGACTGGGACCTGGCGCGGTTCGACGACCACCCGGTGCTCGAGACGGCCCATCGCTGCAGCGCGAAGCCCGGCCACGAGGGTCCGCTGGAGACCTGGGTGCTGCAGGCCACCGCCGCGTGGTCCGCCCGCCACCTCGAGCGCCCGCTCGACGATGTCGCGGCCGCACTTGCCGACGCGCTCCAGACCCTGGCGCCCGCGGGCATCGTCTGGCAGCAGGGCCACCGCTGGCGCTACGCCCGGTCCACCGGCCCGGGGGTCGGCCCGCGCGGCCACCTGTGGGACGCCGACCTGGGCATCGGCGCCTGCGGCGACTGGTGCCGGCCCTCGGCCGACCTCGACCACGGCGTGCAGGCCGCCTGGCTGTCCGGTGTGTCCCTGGCCGGCGCGATGCTCACGGCCGAGGTGGACCGCCCGGCCCGGGGTCAGACCCGACTGTTCTGACGCCGCGCCAGGCCCAGCAGCAGCATGCCGACCGCAAACAGTCCGCCCCCGGCGGGCGCCAGGGAGCAGCCCCCCTTGTCGTCGCCGAAGATGCTGCTGGCGGGCGAGGTGCCGCCACCGCCGTCGTCGCCGGAGCCACCGGAGGTACCGCCGTCGCCGTCGTCCCCTCCACCGTCCACGACGCCATCGGGCAACACCCAGTCGCCGTAGACGTCCATGCGCGTGGCGCCGACCCCACCGCCGATGCAGTAGTGCGACGCGTCATGGTACGGGAACACGAAGCTCAGCACGCCGGCCAGCGCCCAGCCGTCCCCGACCGGCACCAGGGCCGCGCCGCCGCTGTCGCCCTGGCAGGCGTTGCTGCCGTCGGGGTCGTCGTCGACCGCGTAGACGAAGTCGGCATCCGCCTGCTTCATCGGCAAGGTCGCCGTGCGCTTGGTGCCGGCGTCGTCCCGGTTGTCGCCGGTGATGCCGAAGCCCACCAGCGTCAGATCGCCCCGCAGGAAGTTGGCGTCGAAGGCGTCGGTGTACAGAGGCATCGGCTCGACGCCGCTCACCGGCGACGTGAGCGACATCACCGCCACGTCCGCGCCGATGCCGGTGTTGTCGAAGAAGTAGTCGGGATGACTGTCCATCTCCCCGACCTCGATCGTGCGCTCGATCTCCTCGACCGACGGACCGATGCCGAAGTGGATGTCCAGCCCGTACAGGTCCCGGTACTCCTCGGCCGCGTCGACACAGTGGGCCGCGGTGACCACCTGATCGGACGCCACCAGGGTGCCCGAACAGAACGGCGTGAGCGGCCCGGAGCCCTCGGACAGCATCAGCACGCCGACCGCCGGCCAGTCGCTGGTCGTCTGGCCGTTGACGATGGGCGGCGGGGCGTCCTGGGCGGACGCCGTCGCCATCGTCAGCAGCAGCGGGAACAGGCTCACAGCCGGCGGCGCCGACCGACCAGGGCGAGCATCGCGAGGCCCAGGCCCGCGAAGGCCGGGACCGGCACGACCGAGCAGCCGAAGATGGCCGACCAGCCGCCACCGCCGCTGTCGTCGTCGTCGTCGTCGGGACGGCTGGGGTCGTCGGTGCCGGTGTCGGAGCCGCCCCCGGCGCCCCAGTCTCCGCCGCCGTCGCCGGTACCGCCGTCGCCGGTGCCGCCGTCGCCGGTGCCGCCGTCGCCGGTACCGCCGTCGCCGGAGCCACCGTCGCCCGAGCCACCGTCACCGCCGGAGCCGGCGCTGAAGTCGGCGTTCGCTTCGATCCAGTCGATGTACTGGTCGACGCGGGTCACACCGGCGCCGCCGCCGATGCAGACGGTGGACGAGGACTCGTAGGCGAACACGAACGAGTTCACGCCGGCCAGCTCGTAGCTGCTGCCGACGGGCTCGAGGCTGGCGCCGCCGGAGTCGCCGCTACACAGGTTCTGGTCGTCGTCGGTGTCCAGCGAGTAGATGAACTGGCTGTCGTAGTCGGCGACCGGCATCTCGGCGTAGCGCTTGTACCCGCTGCCGTCCTGGTTGTCGCCGATGATGCCGTAGCCGACGTAGGTGAGCTCCTTGCCGTACCAGGAGCTGTTCACGGCGTCCTGGTTCAGGTCGTAGGGCGTCACGCTGGTGATGCCGGTCTGCAGCTCGATGAGCCCGATGTCGTTGCTCAGCTCGCGGCTGTTGTAGTTCTCGTGGGCGATGAGATCGACCGCGATGTCGTAGTCGGTGATGTTGTCGTAGACGTCCTTTCCGATGGTGAAGTAGACGTCGTAGCGGCCCATGCCCTCGACGCAGTGCGCCGCGGTCAGGACCCACTTCTTGTGGATGAGCGTGCCCGAGCAGAACTGGCCGCAGTAGCCGCTGCTGTCGCAGGCCAGCAGCGCGCCGACGGCCTTGTAGGCGCCGGTGGTGTCGCCGTTGACGATGGGCGGCGGGGCGTCCTGGGCGTGGGCCGGAGCCCCGAGCATCGACAGGGCAGCGAGGGCGGTCAGGGTCATCGGCGGCTCCAGGAGTCCACAGGCACGCGTGCGGACGAGGGGGGGCAGGTCGAGGGAGGGGGGCCGTACGGGACACCCGCAGTGGCTCTTGCCTTCCGACCAGGAGGGCTGCATCGCCAGGGTAGCCGGCCCCCCAAACCGACCGGTGACGAACCTGTCAAGAAATGGAGGCGGCGATCACCGACAGCAGGAAGCCCAGGGAGATCCAGCCGTTGGCCGCGAAGAAGGCCTGGTCCAGCCGCGACAGATCGCCGGGCCGCACGATCCAGTGCTCGTAGAACAGCGCGCCGGTGATGGCCGAGAACCCGACCCAGTACGGCCACCCGAGCCCGGTCACCAGCGGGATGGCCGCGAGCAGCCCCACCGTCACCAGGTGCAAGAGCGCGCTGGCGACCAGCGCCCCCCGCTCGCCCAGGGCCACGGGGATGCTGTGCAGGCCGACCCCCTCGTCGTAGTCGCGGTCCTGAAGGGCGTAGAGGACATCGAAGCCGGCGACCCAGGTCGCGACCGCGGACCCGAGCAGCACCGCGGGCAGGCCCACGGTCCCGGTGAGCGCGATCCACACGGACACCGGCGCCAGCCCGAGCGCGATGCCCAGCACCACGTGGCAGAGCGACGTGAAGCGCTTGGTCAGCGAGTAGCCCCACAGCACCGCCAGCACGCCGGGCGTCAGCATCAGGCACAGCGGGTTGAGCATCCACGCCGCCAGCGCCAGCAGCGCGGTGAACGCCAGGGTGATCGCCCAGGCGGCGCCCACCGGCAGGCGCCCGCCGGGGATCTCCCGGTTCGCCGTGCGCGGGTTGCGCGCGTCGATGTGGCGGTCCATCAGCCGGTTGAAGCCCATGGCGCTCGACCGCGCGCCGACCATCGCGACCAGGATCCAGAACAGCTGCAGCCAGGTCACGTCGGCCTGTCGCGACACCAGCCAGGCGGCGGCCAGGGCGAAGGGCAGCGCGAAGACCGTGTGCGCCAGCTTGATGTCGCGGGCGAAGGCGGTCAGGGCCGAGACCGGCCCCGCGGGCGGCGGGGACGGCGGGCTCACGGCAGGAGCGGACACGACAGCCACCTCCGGGCCCAGCGGGTCCCATCCAGCAGGGTGCGGCCGGGATCGGTGGTCGCCGGCAGCGCGACGTGCAGCAGGCCGTGCTCGGCGCCGGGGCAGAGACCGCCCACGCGGCCGTCGCGGACCGGACCGAGCAGCGAGGCGCCGCCGGTGGTCAGCGCCGCGATCCACACGCCGGGGTCGATGTCGGGGAAGGCCGCGGCCAGCACGGCGGCGTCCGCCAGCACGTCCAGGTCCGGGCAGCTGGCCAGCGAGTCGGTGCCGATGGCCAGCCGCAGGCCGCGGGCCACCATGCCGGGCACGTCGGGCAGCGCGCCGCCGATGTGCAGGTTGCTGCGCGGACACAGCACCACCGCCGTGTCGGTCGCCGCCAGCCGGTCCAGCTCGGCCGGCCCGGTGTGCACGCAGTGGACCAGCGCCAGGTGCGGGCCCAGCACGTCGAGCGCGTCGAGCAACGCCACCGGGCTGTCGGCGTGGCCGATGCGGTCGCGCCAGTCCCGGCCGAGCCGATCCAGGAAGTCGGCCCAGGGACCGCTGCGATCCCGCAGCAGCAGCGTGTCGGCGGCGTCTTCGTCGCAGTGGAAGGTGCGGGCCGGGCCGGGCTCCGGCGGCGGCGCGAGCACCGACGCCAGCAGGTCGGCCGCACAGGACACGACGGCGTGGCAGGTCTCGACGGCAGGGAAGCCCGGCGCCAGCAGCAGCCGCGCCGCGCCCGACCGGGCTGACTCGCAGCGGTCCGGCTCGATGCCCAGGATCTCGACCTGGGCGGAGCCACGCAGGTCGGCGTCGGCCATCAGCGGGATCGGCGCTCCCGAGTTGGTCACGTCGACGAGCGCGGCGGTGCCGGCGTCCCGCGCCTCGGTGATGGCGCCCCGCATCGCCTCGGCGTCGGGCGCCCGGCGGCGCGACACCAGCGCCTGGGCCCAGCTCGACAGGCCGCTGCCTCCCGGGACCTTGCCCCGCAGGTCGGACAGCTCCAGGTGGCAGTGGGCGTTGACCAGCCCCGGCAGCAGCAGCCCGCCGACCTCCTCGGCCTCGTGGCCCGAGCGCGCGGCGACCGCGGTCACCCGGCCGTCGTAGTCGAGCACGACCTCGCCCCCGGCCAGGGGGCCGTCGGGGGTCCAGACCCAGTCGGCGCGGATGCGGCGCACGGAGGCTCCGGGGGGAGGGAGGGCAGGGAGGAGGAGGCTACTTCGACGAGGGCGACAGCGGCCGGTGGCGGCTGGCCGCGGACAGGGCGGCGCGGGCCACACGGTCGCCGGCCTGGACCCGCACGGGCACGAAGCCGGCGTCTTCGATGTGGCGCTCGAGCTCGACCAGGGCCTGGTCCTGGTCCACGCAGCCGGGGATCTGCAGGTCGGCGGGCACGACGACCGCGCCGGCGCCCGACAGCAGCGCGGCGGCGGTGGCGGCCAGGCCGGCGTTGCCGACGTCCACGGTGACGACGGTCTCGGCGGGGACCGACAGCCGGGTCTCGGCGACGCGGCGCAGCCACGACGCGGCGGTCTCGCCTTCGCCCCGCTCGACCCGACGCTCGCCGGCCGCGGGTGCGCCGTCCAGGCGGTAGGGCAGCTCGGTGGTGGTGACCCGGGCGCGGGCGGCGCGGCGCAGCGTGGACAGGCGCGGACCGGGCGCGGGCCGGTCGGCCGGCGGCGCGTACAGGCTGACGTCTTCGAGCGGCACGAGCCCGGCGCGGTGGGCCAGGGCGGCGAACCGGCGCAGGCCCATCATGGCGGCGTCGTCCAGCCGGTGGCGGATGGCGCGGGTCAGGTAGGGCGCGTCGGCCGGATCGAGCTCGGCCACCGCCGGGTCCAGCGCGCGACCCGCGTGATCGGCGGGGGCGCCGTCCAGGGTCGCGGCCCACTCGCGGACGGCGTCGATGCCGTGCAGCCCGGCGTCCCGGACCCGGGCGACGACCGCGGGGTGCACGTCCGGGCGGCCGGCCCAGACGGCGAAGACGAAGGGCAGGCCGGTCCAGGCCTTCCACTCGGCGGCCAGGTCGACGCGGGTGGTGAGCCGCGCGGGCAAGGCTCGGGCCACGTCGCCGATGACGACGGCGGCCACGTCGCCGCGGGCCGCCTCGACGCCGCTGCCGGGGGCGCCCTCGACGATCTCCAGGCCGGCCGGCACCCGCGCGGCCAGGGGGCCCTCGGTCAGCAGCAGCCGGGCCAGCAGCACGCTGGTGCGGCTGACGCCGTCGAGCACCACGCGGGTCCACCGCTCGGGCGGGGTCTCGGCCACGATCAACACGCTCTGCACAGCGCCGTCGGCCCCCACGCAGACGTCGGGCACGACGCGAAGCTCGGGGTCGGTCAGCAAGGCGCCGACGGGCAGCAGGGCCAGATCGACCTCACCGGCGGACAGCCAGCCGGCCACCTGGTAGGGGTGGCCCTCCCGCAGCTCCAGGCCTCCTTCGCGCTCCAGGAAGCGGATCAGCGGCCAGGCGTTGTGGTAGCCGACGGCGGCGATGCGCGCGGGCGGACCCTCCTCGGCCCCTCCCCCGCTCCACTGGGATCCGCTCACGATGCGGTAGAGCGTGTCCCGCTCCACCGGGCGGCGACCGGCGTCGCCGATCAGCCGGAACAGGTCCTCGCGGGCCAGCCCCTGCGGCGTGTCGGCGCCGGCCATGTGGTAGATGTGCTCCTCGCGCACGGTGCCGTCCATGTCGTCGGCGCCGAAGTCCTGGGCGAGCTGGGCGGTGTCCTCGCCGAGCATCGGCCAGTAGGCCTTGATGTGCGCGAGGTTGTCGAGCATCAGCCGGGCGACGGCGATGGTGCGCAGGCTGTCGAGGTGGGTCGGCGAGCGCAGCCGCTGCAGGCGGTTGTTCTCGTTGTGGAAGCGCAGGGCGATGAAGGTCTGGAAGAAGCCGTGGTCGGGATCGTCGGCCAGTGCGGCGATGCTCTCGTCCTGCAGGCGGCGCAGGCGGTCCAGGTGGTCCACCCGCTCTTCGAGCGTCTCGATGGACCCGAACAGCATGGTGCTGTTGGTCTTGATGCCCATGCGGTGGGCGACGCGGTGGACCTCGAGCCAGCCGTCGGCGTCGACCTTGTCGTGGCACAGCTTGCGGCGGGCCCGGTCGGCGAAGATCTCGGCGCCGCCGCCCGGCATCGACCCCAGGCCGGCATCGACGAAGGACCGCAGGACCTGTTCGTAGGTCATGCCGTACTTCTCGGCGTAGTAGTGGATCTCGACGGCGGTGAAGCCCTTGCAGTGCAGGTCCGGCCGGGCCTGCTTGAGCCGCTGCATCAGCGTCGTGTAGTAGTCGAAGGGCAGGTCGGGGTTGAGCCCGTTGACGATGTGCACTTCGGTCAGCAGCACGTCCTGCAGGGGGGTGAGCCGGCCGACGGCCTGGTCCATGGACAGGGTCCACGCGGCCGGATCGCCGGTCTCCAGCCGCGCGAAGCTACAGAAGATGCAGCTGGCCTCGCAGACGTTGGTGGCGTTGATGTGCAGGTTGCGGTTGTAGAAGCACAGATCGCCGTGCAGCCGCTCGCGCACGCGATCGGCCAGGGCGCCGACGACGCCCAGGTCGGCGTGGAACAGGCGCAGGCCCTGGTCGACGTCCAGGCGCCGGCCGGCCTCGACGGCGTCGAGCACATCGGTCAGCCCGGCGGCGGCGGCGGCATCGACCAGCAGCGGGTCGAGGGGGCGCGGGGCGGGGGCGCGGGGGCCGACGCGCCAGGGCTCGGCGGGAGGGGCCGCGTGCACGGGAGCGGGTCGCTCGGGGCTGGGGATGCGAGGAGGGGTCACGGGGACTCCGTTCCGTCGGAGGAGGAGGCGCGCAGGGGCCCTGGGGTGAGGGGCCCGGGGGAGAGGCGACCGGTCCAGCGGTCCATCAGCGCGTTGTCGACGCCGAGCTGGTCGAGGGCGCGGGCGACCACGGTGTCGAGCAGGCCGTCGATGCCGTCGGGCCGGCTGTAGAAGGAGGGCGAGGCGGGCATGACCACGCCGCCGGCTTCGATGACCGCGGCCATGTTGCGCACGTGGATCAGCGAGTAGGGGCTCTCGCGCAGCACGAGCACCAGGGGGCGACGCTCCTTGAGCATGACGTCGGCGGCGCGGCTGACCAGGTCGGTGCTCACACCGGTGGCGATGCGGGCGAGGGACCCGGCCGAGCAGGGGATGACGACCATGCCGTCGAACCGGCTGCTGCCGCTGCTGAAGGCCGCGGCGAAGTCCTGGTTGCCGTAGACCGGGAAGCCGAAAGCGCGCGGGTCGACGCCCGTCTCGTCGTGGAAGACCATGCGGCCGACCTTCGAGAAGACCAGGTGCGGCTCGACGGCATCGGCGCCCGGACCGCGGCAGAAGTCCAGCAGGCGCGCGGCATAGGGCGCGCCGCTCGCGCCGGTGACGGCGACGACGATGCGCTTGCGACCGCTCACGCGTCCTCCTCGGTCCCGCTCTCCTCGATGGCCGTGACCACCGTGGCTTCCTGGCGGATGCCGACGATCATGCTGGCGACCGGCGGGACCATCTCCCTCCCCCGGACCACGAAGCCGAAGTCGGTGAGCATCGCCTCGAACTGCGGGCGGGTCTGGAAGGCGTCGATGCTGTCGGTCAGGTAGGCGTAGGCGTCGCGGAAGCCGGTGACCATGCCGCCGACGGTGGGCACGACCAGCCGGTTGTAGCTGTCCTGCAGCAGGCGGCTGACGGTGCCCTCGGGCTGGAAGAAGTCCAGCACGACCAGCCGGCCGCCAGGGCGCAGCACGCGGGCGCACTCGGCGATGGCGCGGTGCAGCTCGGGGACGTTGCGCAGGCCGAAGCCGCAGATGATGCCGTCGACGCTCTGGGCCGGCAGCGGCAGCTCGCGGGCGTCGGCGCGGGTGATGGTCACGGGCGCGCCCGGCGGCAGCTTGGCGCGGCCGGCTTCGAGCATCTCGCCGGCGAAGTCGACGGCGTGCACGTGGGTCGCGCCACCGCGGACCAGCGCCACGGTGAAGTCCAGGGTGCCGGCACAGAGGTCCAGGACCTCTCCCCGGGCGTTGTCCTTGAGCGCGGCCAGCGCCTGGCGCCGCCACCACTGGTCCAACCCCAGGGACAGGACGCGGTTGGCCAGGTCGTACTTCGGCGCGAGCTGGTCGAACATCGCCCGCACCTGCGGGGCGCGATCGTCGGCCCCGGCGGTGGGCGCGGCACGCCGCGGCGTGCCCCCGGTGGGCGTCGGTTCCATCAGCGGACCCGCTCGACCAGGTAGCCGGCCAGGGTCACCAGCCCGTCGCGCCACGGGCTCGGCGGCAGCACGTCCAGGGCGGCGATGCCGTCGGTGACACGCCGGCGGGCGACGGCCAGGGCTTCGTCACAGGCGCCGCTGGAGCGCACGTCCGCGATGATCGCGGGGATGCGCTCGGGCGAGGGCGCGCCCTTGGCCAGCTTGCCGCGCAGCTCGGGCACCCGCTGGAAGGCGATGACCAGCGGCAGGGTCAGCTTGCGCTCGGCCAGGTCCTGGCCGCGGCGCTTGCCGGTGAGCCGCATCTCGCCGACGTAGTCCAGCACGTCGTCGGTGATCTGGAAGGCGATGCCGACCTCGTGGCCGTACCGCTGCAGGGCGGCGGCGGCGACGTCGTCCCCGACCTTCCAGGCGCCGGCGGCCGCACACCACGAGATGAGCGCAGCCGACTTCTTGTCGACCACGTCCATGTAGGTGGCCAGGTCCAGGTCCAGGTTGCCGGCGTTGAGCAGCTGGACGAGCTCGCCTTCGGACATGGCGGTGACGGTGTGGCCGAGCTCGGTCACCGCGCGGGCGCCGCCTTCTTCCGCGGCGAGCACGACGCTCCGGGCCAGGCAGAAGTCGCCGGTGAGCACGGCGGCCGGGTTGCCGTAGATGCGCTGGGCGGCGGGGCGGCCGCGGCGCTCGTGGCCGTCGTCGACGACGTCGTCGTGCAGCAGCGAGCCGACGTGCAGCAGCTCGCCGACACACATCAGCCGCGAGATGTCGCCTTCGACCCCGACCGCGCGAGCGCCGAGCGCCGTCAGCAGCGGCCGCAGGCGCTTGCCGCCGGCGTCCACCAGGTGCCGGCCGATCTCGTTCACCGCCGGCACGACCGAGTCGAGCATGCCGGCCAGCTGGGCTTCCGCGGCGACCAGGTCGTCGGCGGCCAGCGCGAAGACCGAGCGCACATCGCCGGTCAACGGCTCGGAGGCGGAGACCGCGGGCTCCGAGACGGTCCCCGGGTGCGCGCGCCCGTGCAGGCCCGCAGGCGCGGTGCGCAGGCCGGCGGTCGCGGCGTCGGGGGAAGGAGCGGAGGAGGTCAGGGCGAGCGCCGGGTCGAGCATGGCGGAGTCCGGGGACGCGGGGGAGGAAGCCATGGTACGCGAGGGCACTTCAGTTCTTTCAATCGACACTGAAGCCTTTGAGGGGACTGAGGCAGCAAGTTAACCTGCCGGACGACGATGGACCCAATCTCTTCCCAGACCCCCGCGTCCGACCCGAGCCGCGTCGATCCGACGGGCGCCGACGACGCCGAGCGCGCCCGGCTGGCCATGCGCCGCGCGACGCTGCTGGTGGCCGACACGATCGGCGAGATCATGGAGTTCTGGAACTTCAAGCCCAGCATGGGCCAGGTCTGGACCATCCTGTACCTGTCCCGCAAGCCGCTGGCGGCGTCCGAGATCGCCGAGCGCACGGGCCTGTCGAGCGGGTCGGTGTCCATGACCCTGGCCGACCTGCAGCAGTGGGGGGTCGTGCGCCGGGAGTGGGCGCCGGGCGAGCGCCGCAAGCTCTACGCGGCCGAGACCGACGTGATGGCCATGGTCACGCGGGTCTTCCGAGAGCGCGAGCTGCGCATGATCGGCGACGCCATCCTGCGGCTCGAGGAAGCGCGCCGCATCCTGGACGAAGAGGCGCGCAGCAACAACGCCGACGCGATGCTGCAGAGCCGGTTCCTGGCCACGCGGGTCGACAACGTGCTGGCCCTCGCGCGCACGGGCCGGCGGGCCGTCGAGCAGCTCGCCCGCGCCGGAGCCATCGATCTGGGGCCCATCAAGGAAGCGTTGCGCCGCCGCTGACCCGGCAAACGACCCGCACGCCCCGGGGGCCGGGCCGCAGCGGAACAGCGCGCTCTCGCGGTAGGTTATCTGCCCGCACCTCTGTGTCCCCACCAGCCTCCGAGGCGGCCCATGGCACGCGCCCCGCTCCTGCTCGCAGCCCTCCTGCCCCTGCCGCTGTTCCTCGCTTGCGGCGAGCCGGCGCGGATCTCCGGCACCGTCACGGACGTCTGGGGCCAGCCGATCGAGGGCGCCACCGTCGCGATGGAAGGCGTCACCAAGCAGGTCCAGACGGACGCCGAAGGCGGCTTCTCCTTCGAAGCACCCTCCGCCCCGACCCGCGTGAAGGCCGGCAAGGAAGGCTACATCCAGAACTGGACCACGGCGCAGCCGCTGCCCGAGGGCGACGAAGACGCCGCCGAGGCGCTGGCGATCTCGCTGTACCCCGAGCCCGATCACACGGGCTTCTACGCCGTCGGCCTGCGCGAGTACCACGAGCTCCCCGCCCAGATGATCGCCACCCGCGGCACCGAGCTGCGGGCCTACACCGGCCTCGAAGACATCGGCGACGACGAGTTCCAGACGCAGGCCCCGATGCGGTTCGTGTTCAGCTCGACCCTGCGCCGCGAGCGCATCGCCCAGCTGGACCTGCGCCTGCACAAGCTCGAGTTCATCGACAACGTCGAGATCCCCGGCGTGCTCGGTGACGCCCGGGCCGAGGTCGAGCTGTGGATCGCCGACGGCGCCGAGATCCCCTACGACCTCGAGGGCCTGCCCAGTCGCGACGACTTCCTGATCACGCCGCGCAGCAAGCTCAAGAAGGGCGTCTACGCCTTCCACACCCAGGGCGCGCTCTCCAGTGCCGACTACGAAGCGCTGGACAAGATCCCCAAGGAACTGCGCAAGGCCTACGTGTTCGAGGTGCCCTGAGCGGCGCGGCGCGCAGCCAGCCAGTCCTCCAGGATGACGGCGGCGGCGGCCTGATCGATGATCGCACGCTGGGCCCGGCTGTCGTGGCCGGCGGCCCGCAGGCGCTCGGTGGCTTCGACGGTCGAGAAGCGCTCGTCCTGGTAGTGCACGGGGAGCCCGGTGCGCTCTGCGACCGCCTCGCCGACCTGGCGGGCGAGCCGCGCGCTGCGACCCTCGGCGCCGTCGAGCTCGTAGGGCATGCCGACGACGACCGCGACGGCGGTGTGCTGGCGGCAGAGCTCCTCGACGCGGGCGCTGTCGGTCTTCACGCCCTTGCGCGCCAGGGTGCACAAGGGGGACACGAAGCCGACGGCGTCGTCGCAGCGGGCGACGCCGATGGTCTTGGTGCCGACGTCCAGGGCGAGCAGGGTGGCCATGGGCGGCCCGTAGCGGTCGGCGCGGGCGCCGGCCAGCGGGCAGCGGTAGAACGACCTCCTCCCCGGAGTGCAGCGTGTCCCCTCCCCCTCGCGGCACCGAAGCCGTCCTCCTCGCCCAGGGCAACGAGCTCACCACCGGCCTGACCCTCGACACGAACAGCCACTGGCTGTGCGGTCGGCTGTGGGAGATCGGGATCGACGTGCGCCGCATCGTCACCGTCCCCGACCGCCACGAGGACCTGGTGGCCGTGCTGTCCGAAGCCCAGCACCTCGCCCCCATCCTGATCAGCACCGGCGGGCTGGGTCCCACGCGGGACGACCTGACCGCCCAGGCCGTCGCCGACGCCTTCGGGCGGCCGCTGGCCCTGGACGACCGCGCGCTCGCCCAGGTCGAGGCGCGGTTCGCCGCGATGGGTCGGCCGATGGCGGCCGTGAACCGCAAGCAGGCCCTGCTGCCGCAGGGTGCGGACGTGCTGGAGAACCGCTGGGGAACAGCGCCCGGCTTCGCCGTCGACACGCCGGCGGGCGCCCGGGTCTACTGCCTGCCCGGTGTGCCCTGGGAGATGAAGCCGATGATCGACGCCCACGTCGTGCCCGACGTGCTGGCCCGCCACGCCATCGCCGCCCCGGAGACCCGCACGGTGCGGGTGCTCGGAGTGCCCGAGAGCGTGCTCGAAGAGACCGTGACCGGCATCGAGCTGCCCGGCCTGGAGATCGGCTTCCGCGCCATGGCCCCCGAGGTCCACGTGAAGCTGCGCTTCGACCCCGGCGTGCCCGCCGACGACCGGGCTCGCGCGGTCGACGAGGTCCGTCGCCGCGTCGGCTGGCGGGCCTTCGGCGTCGACTGCGGCGACCTGGCCGAGGTCGCCGGGGCCGTGCTGGCCGCGAGGGGCGACACCCTGGCGCTGGCCGAGAGCTGCACGGCGGGCCGCCTGGCGGCGTGGATCGCCAGCGTGCCGGGAGCGAGCGCCTACCTGCTCGAGGGCTCCGTGGTCTACAGCAACGACGCCAAGGTCCGGACCGCAGGCGTCGACCGTGCCACCCTCGATGCCCACGGCGCCGTCAGCGAGCCCGTCGCCCGCCAGCTGGCCGCGGGCATCCGCGCCCGTGCCGGGAGCACCTGGGGGCTCGGCATCACCGGCATCGCGGGGCCCGGCGGCGGCACCCCCGACAAGCCCGTCGGCACCGTGCACATCGCCCTGTCGGGCCCCGGCGTGGAAGACCACCGCAGGCTGCAGCTGCCCGGCGATCGCGAGCGGGTGCAGCGCTACGCGGCGGCGGGCGCGCTGGCCCTGCTGTGGCGGCGGCTGCAGGGCGGCTGAGCCCGAGACGCGAGCGCCCCCCGCGGGCACGGCCGAGGACTCGGCGCACCGCGCGGGGGGCAGGGAGAAGCGGTCTCAGAAGTGGAAGTTGAGGCCCATGTTGCCCTGGAAGGCGGCCGGCACGGCCACGTCCTCGGGCTGGACGTCGACGTAGCCGATGTAGCGCCCGTCGAAGTTCAGGCTCATCTTCTTGCCGATGGCGAACTCGATGCCCAGGCCCGCGTGGGGGCCGAACAGGGCGTCGTTGGCCTGGTACTCCTGGGGGCCCGCGCGGTTGGCGTAGCTGTCGTCCGCCGCGCGGGGGGTCATGGTCACGCCCAGCAGGGCGTAGGGGCTGACCCGGGTCCAGGGGAAGGCGAACAGCTCGACGCTGGCGGACAGCGGGTCCTGGGCGCGCTCGGCGTGTTCGTCCCAGCTGTCGCTGTGGTGCAGCCAGGCCATCTCGAGGGCGACGGCCTCGTGGGGGCGGTACCGCAGGGCGACGCCCATGCCCAGGTCACCGTAGGAGCCGCCGTTCTGGTAGCCGCTCATGTAGCTGCCGCTGCGCAGGCCGACCGAGAAGCTGTTGTTGCGGTCGACGGCACGCTGGGGCTTGGTGGCGCCCTTCACGCGCTGGCCGCTGTTGTCGACGACCACGACCCGGTGGGTGGCGGGGGGCGGGTTGTAGTAGAAGACGCCCGCGCCCCAGTAGCGGGGGCTGTACCGCGGCACACCGTGCAGGTGGTAGCGGTGGTAGCTGACGGCCCAGCGGGGGGGCACGCCGGCGCGGTGGTGCACGACGTGGCGCGGAGCCGGGCGGTGGGGCTTGGCCGAGGCGCCCGGACGGGCGTGGCCGGCGGAGCTCGGCCGACCCTGGTGCGCCTGGACCTTGTTGGCGGCCTGGGGCCCGACATGGGCACGCTGGGCGTGGCTGCCGGAGCTGGCGCGCTGGGCGGCGCTGCCGTGGCTGTCCCGCGAGCCCGAGGGGTGCTGGGCGGAGGAGGAGCTGCGCGACTGCTGGGCCGAGCTCGGGCGGTTCAGCGCGGCGGCGTTGCCCGGGCGGGCGGCGCTGCTCGACGGACGGGCGGCGCTGCTCGACGGACGGGCGGCGCTGCTGCTCGACGGGCGGGTGGCCGAGGAGGAGGACCGGCTGGCCGAGGCGGGCGCGGCGCGGTTCGCGCTCTGCGCGGGGGCAGCACGACCGGCCGTGTTGGAGGGGTGGGCCGCCTGGACCCGATCGGCGCCGGGCCGCTGGGTCATGGGACGGGCCAGGGGCGGACCGCCGGTGCGGCCGGCCGGGGCGCCGCTGCGGGACGCGCTGGGGCCGCCGCTGCGGGCGCCACCGCCCTGGGCCGCGGCCTTGCCGGTGGAGGGGCCGCCACCGGACCGGGCCGACGACGCCTTGCCGCCGCCCTTGCCGCCGCGACGGGCAGCGCGCTCGGCGTCGGCGCCGGGCGCCACCGCGGCGGAGGCGTCGAGGTCACCGGCATCGGCGCTCGCGACGGCGGCGTCGAGGCCGTCGACCGACGGAGCGGCCAGGGCGGGCAGGCCGACCATGGCGAGAAGGGCGGAAGCGGCGGCGGGGAGGAGCGTGCGGGTCATGGGACCTCCGTCCGGGGGAGAGGTGGCAGCCGGCCAGCGGACTGCTCACGGTGCGCCCTCTCGACGGAGACCCCCGCGGGTCCATTCGGAACAAAGATCGATCTTCGCCCACGATCCGCACACGCTCGGGATCCTCACGATGCCCTGCGGCGACGGGGCCGCCGTTGATCAGCGGCCGTGCCGCGGGTCGGGGGGGCGGGTCGGGCCCCGGGGCAGCCGCCGGATCGCTGCCGAGAGGGCGCTCAGCCGCGCCCGAAGGCCGCCCGGATGCGCTGCACGGTGCTGGCCCGCAGCAGCAGGATCTCTCGCTGGCCCTGCACCCGGACGAAGTACGACGGCTGGCCGCGCGGATCGGTCGTGGCGGCGCCGATCGACAGCACGAGCTCGCTCCCGTCGACCAGGAACACGCGCACGACCGACGCCGGCTGGCCGAGGCCGGCCGCGGAGGCGTCGACGCCCTCGGCCACGAAGTCGCCGCGCAGCTGGGACAGGGCCCGCGCAACGAGCGCGAGCGCGCCGACGTCCAGGGCCGCGTTGGCGGGCTGCACCACCTGCCAGCTGCCGCCGGAGACCTGGCGGACGCGCCAGGAAGCACCGGCTTCATCCAGGCCCAGCGCGTCGATGTCCTGGACGTCGAAGCCCATCAGCGTCTTGTCCCGCAGGTCGTCGCGACCGGCGAACAGCGGCGCGAGCGCGTCGGGCACGACCCGGTACACCGCGTCGCCCGTGTCGCTGCGCACGAAGGCGGCCTGCCGGCTGAGCCGGCTGCCCACCGTCAGCGTGCGCCGGGACCCGTCGGCCAGGGTGAAGGTCGCCACCGCCGCGGGCGCGTCGAGACCGCCCCCGACCGAAGCGTCGAGCACTTCTTCCGCCCGCAGGGCGCCGAGGCGCTCGACCACCACGTCGAGCATCGCGTCGTCCACCAGCCAGGGCGCCGGCGGATCCAGCGTCCACTGCCCCGGCGTGCCGTCCGCTCCTGGTTCCCGCCGGATGGTCCAGTCGTCACCGCCGCCCTCGGCGTGCACGGTGAGCTCGACCACGTCGTCGCCCGCGAAGCCCAGCGGCACGCGGTCCCGCCACTGGCCCGGCTGGACCGGGTACCGCTCGGCGCCGCCGACCTGGGCCCGGTAGACCGTCTCGTCCCCCGAGGGCCGGACGAAGTTGCTGCCGCCTGGCGCCGGCCCGCCGACGGTCAGCGAGATGACCGGGTCGCCGCCGTCCTGCCACAGCTCGACGACGATGCCCTTGCCGGCGTCCAGGCCGTAGTCGGACTCGTTGCCCTGGTCGATGCGCACGTCCATGGTGACCGGCGCGTCGAAGGCGTCGAGCAGCCCCCGCACCATGCGGGCGTCGGCCGGCGCCTGGACCGGCGCCGTGAGCCGCCAGCCTCGGCCCTCGGCCAGGGCTTCCGGGGTGGCGTCGGGAGCGGGCTCGAGCACCAGCTTGTCGATGGCGTTGCTCAGCTCGATGCGCTGCAGCTGATCGCCGGTCACGGCCGGCAGTCGCGGCAGGGTCCCGCCATCGCCGGGGGCCAGCCGCCCGACGGCCAGCGCCACCAGGAGCAGGGCGGCCAGGGCAGCCAGGGCCAGCGTCTTCTGCGTCGGCTTCATGCGGCCTTCCCGCCGGCGGGCCCGACGTAGCCGCCGGATCGGCGCCGCAGGGCCCAGCGCGAGAGCCCGAAGACGAGCAGGAGCACCGGTCCGACCAGCAGGTTGACGAGCTTGAGCTGCGAGGCCCGGGCCGGCTCGATCGGGTCGAGGGGGGGCAGGTCGAGGGACTTGCTGCGGATGGCGATCAGCTGTTCGTCCGCCACCATCCAGTCGACCAGGTTCAGCAGGAAGTCCTGTTCGTTGATGACGAAGTCCGCCGAGCCCGCGACGACGAGACGCGCCGCGGGGCCCTGGGCGAGCGGGGCCGGCTCGACCGGGTCTTCCTGGGTCGGGGAGAGGGTCGGGTCCGCAGGGGGAGGGTCGCCGGTGAAGAAGCTGCGCTGCGGGCCGGTGACCGACACCAGCACCGGGAAGGAGCCGGTCTCTTCGCTGGACAGGCGGGCCTGGAGCGCTTCCGGCGCGAGCGTGCGCAGACCCTGCAGCCGCCCCGAGTCCGGATGGGTGGCCGCGAGCACCGTCACGGACAGCTCCGGCGGCAGCTGTTCTTCGTCCACGGCGAGCGAAGACGCGAACGGGAACAGCATGCTGTCCAGGTCCTTGACCACCAGGTTGTCGCGGTCGAGCTCGGTCGCGCGGGGGATGACCGGCGAGTCCACCGGCACCCGCACGACGTTGCGGCCCTGGCGCACGGGCAGCTCGAGCTTGCCGTTGCGCTGCCGGTCGATGAGCACGTCGCGGTGGACGGTCACGCCGTAGTGGCCGAGCAGGCCTTCCATGCCGTGGAACACGCGCACCGGGCGCATCGCCGCGATGTCCGGCTTCATGTTGGCCAGGAAGACGGCCAGCGACCCGCCGCGCATCACGTACTGATCGAGCTGGTACAGGGACCGCTGCGACAAGGGCTGCTGCGGACCGACGACCAGCAGGGCGTCGACGTCGTCGGGGACCCCACCCGGCCCGCCCAGGGGCACGACCCGCAGGTCGTGGTTCTCGACCAGCTTGTCGCGCAGCCGGGCCAGGGGCCCCGACTCGGCGGTGATCGGGGGCTCGCCGGCGCCGACGACCCACCCGACGACCCGGCGCTCTTCTTCCATCACCAGGGCGCGCACGGCCCGGGCCAGGTCGTACTCCAGCGTGTCGGTCTGCAGGATCGCCGGCAGGACCTGCTGCCGATCGCCGTAGACCAGCGCCACACCCATGTAGACGCGGCGCTTCTCGCTGAGGGTCGCGCTGTCGAAGCGGTACTGGACCGGGGTGATGCCGAAGCGCCGGGCTTCTTCTTCGAGGGCCTGGACGCCGGTGGGGTCGGTGACCTGGACGTCCATCCGGCCGCCGCTGTAGGCGGCCAGGTCCTCGAGCTTGTCCACCACGGTCTGTTCGTAGGTGTTGTACGGCGCCTGCAGCCCGCCGGTGAAGTACACCTTCGCGACCAGCGGCTTGTCGACGCGCGACATCAGCTGGCGGGTCGTCGGCGACAGGCTGTAGAGCTTGTCCCCGGTGAGATCGAGCCGCCCGAACCAGCCCAGGGCCAGGACGTTGGCCAGCGCGACGATCACCACCACCAGGCCGAGCTGGGCCCAGGCATTCGCCAGCAGGTTGCGGCGCGGATCGAGGGCCATCAGGACAGCCGCCGGTGCTCGAGGGCGAACACCGCGAGGTGCAGGAACAGGCCGACGATGCTGCCGAAGTACACCAGGCTGCGGGTGTCGACGATGCCGCGGGCGAGGTCTTCGACGTGGGTCTGGAAGGACAGGTGCTGCACGACCGTGAGCGCGCCGGCGGGCACCTGCTGCAGGGCGAAGCCCGTCGCGTAGGGCACCACACAGAGCAGCAGCGCCACGAGGAAGGCGACGATCTGGTTGCGCGTGAAGGCGCTGGCCGCGGTGCCGATGGCGCAGAAGGCGGCGCCGAGCAGGAACAGGCCCAGGTAGCCGCCCAGGACCGGTCCCCAGTCCAGGTCGGACAGCGACGCCAGGGTCAGCGGGTAGGTCACCGTCAGCGCGAGGGCCACGGTCATCAGCGAGAGCGCCGCCAGGTACTTGCCGAGCACCATCTGGGCTTCGTCGACCGGCATGGTGACCAGCAGCTCGAGCGACCCGGTGCGCTTCTCTTCCGCGAACAGCCGCATGGTCACGGCCGGGATGAGCAGCAGGTAGAAGACGGCGGACCAGAAGAACACGGTCCGCATGGTCGCCACACCGGCGGCCAGCACATCGTTGAAGTACAGCGAGAAGCCGCCCACCAGGAACAGGAAGGCCGGCACCACGATGTAGGCCAGCGGGCTGTCGAAGTAGCTCGCGAGCTCGCGGCGGTAGATGGCGAAGACGGCGCGCAGACGGGGCTCCAGGCCGGCGGGGACCACCGGGGGAGCAGGCAAGTAGCCGATGTCCCCCCGGCGGCAAGCGTTGCGAGCGGACGGAATCTGTCCGGTCCCCGTCAGGCCTCGCTCACGTCCACCGCCGGGAGGCTACGAGGCGGCCCGCCGCGGCGGCCAGGGCGTCGGACGGGGGCGGCGCCTCCTCCAGCACGCTGACAGCCGCGCCTTCCGGTGGCATGTTCCCTCCTCGCCGCCTCCCCCCTGGGACGTCCATGAACAGCCTCATCCTCCTCGCCTCGCTCCTCGCCTGCACGACCGCGCACACCGTCGAAGACGACGACGGCGGCGCGACCGATGTGGACACCGATGCCGACACCGACGGCGGCACCGACGGCGGGGTCGACTCCGGCTCGGGCACCGACGGCGGCACCCACACCGAAGGCGTGAGCGCCCGGCTGCACCCCGAGCTCGAGAGCCTGATCTACGTCGAGTGGACCCAGGAAGGGCCGGCCACGGCCTGGGTCGAGTACTCCTTCGACGGCGAGGACCGCGTCACCCCGACCTACGACGTCGACGACGGCGACCAGTCGCTCCTGCTGCTCGGCGTGCCCTACGCGCAGTCCGTGGCGTGGGAGGTCCACCTCGACGACGGCCTGGGCGACACCGTCCTGGGCTCGGGCACCATCAGCACCCCGGACCTGCCCGACGACTTCCCCGAGCCGGAGCTGCTGACCTCGGACGCCGCCCACTACGAGCCCACCGGCACCTACCTGCTGGGCTCGATCAACCAGGATCGCGGCGGCTGGGCCGGCGGCACCTACTGGAAGTGGATCATGGACCGCGAGGGGCGGATCGTGTGGCTGCACGAGACCCCCGACGAGAACTGGAGCATCTTCCTGCGCGTGTCGGTCGGCGGCGACCACATCCTGTGGGACGAAGCCACCTACTGGAACGAGTTCGACGAGGGCGCCGGGTCCAAGGTGCACCGCTGGTACATCGACGGCACCGAGATCCGCGAGATCGCCACCCGCGGCCTGCACCACGCCTTCACCGAGCTGCCCGACGGCACGCTGGCCTGGGGCCAGGCCGACGGCGGCAGCGAGAACCTGGTCACGATGGGCCCCGACGACTCCAGCCCCAGCATCCTGTGGCGCTGCCGGGACTTCCACTCCGAGGTCGGCTCGCGCAGCTCCTGCCAGTCCAACACGGTCTACTACTCCACCGACCGGGACAGCTTCCTGTTCAGCTTCTACACGACCGACACCCTGGTCGAGATCGACGCCAGCAGCGGCGAGACCATGTGGTGGGCCGGCGGCGTCCGGGACGGCTTCACCTTCGACCCGCCCAGCTCGCAGTTCGCCTGGCAGCACGGGATGATGTGGACCGACGAAGGCACGCTCTTGATGTCCACCAAGGACACGGCCTTCGGCTGGCCGTCCGAGACCTACGCCCGCGAGTACCAGGTCGACTTCGACGCCGGAGTCCTGAAGAACACCTGGACCTACGGCGAGGGCGAGGGGATCCTGGCCGACACGGCCGGCGAAGCCCACCGGCTGCCGAACGGCAACACGCTGCACAACTACGGCGCGGCCGCCCACATCAAGGAAGTCACCACCGACGGCGACATCGTGTGGGAGGTCACCTGGAACAGCGAGCGGCTGATCGGCCGCACGACCTTCATCGAAGACCTCTACGACCTGATGCCCCCCACGGAGTGATGCCATGACCCGCCCCCTGGGCCTGCTGGCCGCCGCCGCGCTGCTGGTCGGCTGCGGTGACAAGGACGACGACGACAGCGGCGCCGCCGCCACCGACTCGGGCACGTCCGACACCGACTCGAGCGCGACCGACACCGACACCGATGCGGACACCGACACCGACGGCACCGTCGAGCGGCTCGGCGTGGTCGAGCACGAAGGCAGCGCCGTCGTGGCCGACGGCGACTACAGCGGCACCGAGACCGTGTCCTTCATCGGCGACGACGGCGACGGCGACGTGCTGTGCAGCTACCAGCTCACCCTGGTCGACAGCGCCCCCCGCTCGGACTGCGACAACTGCGAGTGGGCCTTCGACCTGGAGATCACGGCGGCGAGCGTCGTCGCCGAGACGGGGCCGGGCTGCAGCGAGACCGTCGGCATGAACGCCGACGGCATCGCCGGACTGGTCGGCACCACCATCAGCTATGGCTACGACCCCGAGTTCTTCAGCCATGCCGCGGTGATCATGGGCTTCCTCGACGGCGAGTGGAAGCAGCTCGACTACGCCCTGTTCGACGAAGAGACCGACACCTTCACCTACGACTGGCACTCCGAGTCGCTGTCGTACTGATCGAGAGATTCCGATGCGCATCCCCCTCCCCCTGCTGCTCGTCGCCTGCGACGGGCTCGTCGCCTGCAACGACAAGGGCGGCGACTCCGGCACGCTGGTCGCGAACATCACGCTCACCGACGACCAGAACTACAACTACTCGGGCGACATGACGGTCCCGATCGTGCAGACCGCGTCGGGTGTGTCGGTCGAGATCTGCTGGTCGGACGTCGACCAGGACATCCAGTGCCACGCCAAGGACCCGGTGGTCGACCTGGACAACATCGGGCTGGCGCGCTTCGGCACGCTGACCGAAGAAGAGGTCGAGACCGGGCTCGAGACCAACGAGCTGCTCCAGCGGGACAACACCGGCTACGTCGAGTACAACACCGACCACAGCAGCACCTGCGCGCAGCTCGAGGACTTCAGCTTCTTCGGCACGCCCATCGATCTGGCGACCGAGTACACCGAAGAAGGCGGCACCTACCTGCTGATGCTGACGGAAGGCACCGAGCCCGGCGTCGACGTCAAGATGATCACCTTCCTCGACCCGCGCGACGACAGCGACAACACCCGCGTCGACATCGAGCACGGCTGCGGCGTGCTGGACTTCACCGCCGACCTCGAGTCCCTCGAGACCGTCGGCCTGAGCACCGACGGCCCCTGGGTCATCGACTGGTCGGGACTCACCCGCGACGGCTTCGGCTCGGACCTGCGCCCCGACGACGTCACCAGCCTCAACGTCGGCTTCTACGAGGGCAAGACCCCCGCCGAGCTGGCGACGCAGTTCCTGGACCTCGAGATCATCCCGACCAACCTGTACAGTCTGTCGCTGACGGGCGGGAACAGCGCCGACCTGGCCGCCGCCGTCGACGCCGATGGCAACGCCTTCTCCGGCCTGTCGGGCGACGGCACCTGGCTGCTCGCCCTGCGCTGTGGCCGCTGCTACAACCCGGCCCCGGTCTTCCTCTCCGTCCTGGTGGTCGAGTGAGCGCGGCCCTGCTCCTGTTGCTGGCCTGCACGGACGGCGGCAAGGGCGACGTCAGCCTCGACGGGCTGACCGCCGACCAGAGCGAGGCGATCGCGACGGTCTTCACCGCGTCGTGGACCAGCGACGTGGACACGCCGTCGTGGCTCGAGGCGACGCTGGCCGACGGCCGGGTCGTGACCACCCCCGCCGACGCAGGCGGAACGGACCACCAGGCGGTGCTGGTGGGGCTGCCGGCCAGCACCGACTTCGAGCTGCGCGCGGTGGCCGCCGGCGGCGAGAGCGAGCCCCTGGCGCTGACCTCGGGCAACCTGCCCCAGACGATGCCGCAGCTGTCCGGCGGTGGCGAAGGCAACGACCAGTACGCCTTCATCCCCGCGATCGGCAGCAGCACGGCCGCCCTCATCCTGTCCCCCCAGGGCGAGATCGTCTGGTACCACACCGAGTCTCGCGAGCTCGACGTCTACCGGGTCCGGCCCTCCGTCGACGGCACCGGCGTCTGGTACAGCGCGGCCAGCGTCTCCGGCGATCCCGCGGCCGACAGCGAGCTGGTGCACGTCTCCTGGGACGGCAGCCAGATCGACACCGTGCCCATCCCCCTGCTCGCCCACGACTTCGTCGAGCACCCCGACGGCACCCTGGCCACCATCGTCGTCGAGTACCGCGACCACGGCGGCGAGGAGCTCCGCGGCGACAAGCTGGTCGAGGTCGCCCCCGACGGCACCCAGACCACGATCTGGAGCGCCTGGGACTGCTTCGACCCCGACACTGCCCCGGGCGACGAGCCCGTGCTGGGCTGGACCTTCGCCAACGCCCTGGACCTGTCCCCCGACGGCACCGAGTACCACCTGGGGATCCGCAACTTCAGCAGCATCCTGCGCATCGACCGGGCCACCGGCGCCTGCCTCGAGGTCATCGGCGGCTTCGCGGCCGACGCGCCCGGCGACGCCGACGTCATCCGGGTCGACGACGACGAGTTCGAGCACCAGCACCAGTTCGAGCTGGTCGGTGACCGGCTGCTGGTCTTCGACAACGAAGGCCTGGGCGGCCAGCAGAGCCGCGCCGTCGAGTACCACCTCGACCGCGACGCCGGCACGGCCGAGCCGGTCTGGGAGTACGCCCCCGACGGGCTCTACAGCTTCGTGCTGGGCGACGTGAAGCGCATGGACGACGGCGACACGCTGATCACCTGGTCCGTCGCCGGCGAGATCGACCGCGTCACCGCCGACGGCACGGCCGAGTGGACCGTGAACACCAGCCTGGGCAGCGCCTTCGGCTTCGCGACCTGGACCCCGTCGCCGTACACGCTGCCGTAGGGCCCGGGGCCCGGCCGGCGGCGGCCGAGGGGAACCGCGGCCGGCCTACACGTCTTCGCGGACCAGCATGAAGAAGGCGCCCATCTTCTTGCCGTTCTTGAAGGCGGCGCCGATGGTCACGTGGTCGCTGACCCGGCGCATGAAGTCGCGGGTCTTGTGGTACACGAAGAACTGCAGCCCGCGGCTGTTCGGCACGACCTTGGGCCAGTGGGCGGGCACGGGACCGTCGGGCACCTGGAAGTAGTCGACGACGGTGTGGCCGCGCTCGGGCCACTCGGGCTCGTGGGCCGTCGGCGTGTGCACGAAGTAGCCGGGACCGATGAGCGGCCCGAAGGGCGAGATGTTGTAGCCGTGCAGCTGGTCCTTCTTGCCGGTCGGACGGAACATCGGCTTCTGGAAGCGGCGGCCGAAGCCGGGGATCGGCAGGCTGTTCCAGCCGTGGTGCGGGACGGGCGTGCCGTCGGGCACATGGTCGGGCACGAAGTAGGACAGGTCGAGGGGCTCGGCCGAGGCGGCGAGGTCGAACAGCTTGCCCTGCATGCCCCGGGGCGAGCCCATCACCTGGCCCAGGCGCTGCTCGTGCGTCAGGCCGTCGAGGAACGAGGCGATCTCGTCGAGAGAAGCGCCCGCCATGACCATCTGGGTCATCGAGGCGGGGGACAGCGCGGTGCTCATGCGGGCTCCAGGGCGGCAGGCCGTGGGGACGGGGCCGGTCCCTAACCGCTGACGACTGTCACTTGGCAGCGGCTTCCGGGACGATCGGCGCGGCGTCGGTGCGAGCCCAGCGTTCCTTGGCCTGTTCGAAGGTCAGGGGCTCGCCGTCCCGCCGGGCCAGGGTCAGCTTCGCGGTCTCGAAGAAGCCCTCCATCGTGCGGAACATGCTGCTGGTGTCGATCCAGCAGGCCCGCATGCAGCCCTCGCAGCTGGCGGCCTCGAGCATGCGCTTGCGCTCGTAGACGGCCGAGTGGAAGTAGTCCTCGAAGCCCGGATCCATGAAGTCCAGGTGCTGGTGCACGGTCCGGTGGCAGATGGTGAACTGCCCGTTGGGCGCCACGCTGAAGTACAGCCGACCCGCGTCGCAGCCTTCGGCCGGGAAGCGCCCGGTCTTGAGGTACATGCGGCTGGCTTCCAGGTAGGGCGTGCTGTTGAGGATCGGCCAGCCGTCCTTCTTCATGGCCAGGATCTGGTCGTAGGCCGCGTCGATGCGCGCCTGCACGTGGGCCGGCGAGTCGTTGCTGGCCACGCCCATCTCGGGCCGGTAGCGGATGAACCGGGCTTCCCAGTTGCGCACGCCGGCCTTGGCGTCCGCCAGCAGCTCGACGGGCAGGAAGCTCACGGCGAAGCCGATGTCCCGGGCGAAGCGGACGATGTCGGGCAGCTCTTCCAGGTTCAGGTTGCTGACGACGCAGTTGATGGTCGGGAGCGCGCCCTGCACGTGGTACAGCTTCTGCCCGATGTGGGTCATGGTGCGCACGGCGGCGTCCCAGGAACCCTCGGCTTCGCAGATGTAGTCGAAGCGCGCCGGGTACAGGCTGTCCAGGCTGATGCTGAAGTTCTTCAGCCCCAGGTCGATGCAGTGGTCGACCCGCGCCAGGTAGTCGCGGCCCTCGACCACGTTGCGCCCGTTGCCCTTGGGCACACCGTTGGTGAGCACCCGCAGGTTCAGGCCCTGGCCGATGAAGGCCTCGACCGCGTCTTCGATGCGGGCGGACGCGAAGGGCTCGCCGCCGCCGATGCTGACCTGGACGACACCCAGGCGCGCCATCTTGGCCGCCATGGTGCGGATCTCGTCGACGGACAGCTCTTCCTTCTCGTCGCCGTAGCGCCAGATGCCGCACATCTTGCAGGTCAGGTTGCAGCGATGGGTGATGCCCCAGTGGGCGTAGACCGGCACGCTGCGGGTGACCGCGGCCTTGGCGATGCGCGCGTAGTTGCGCGCGGTGAAGCGAAGCATCGAGCGCTCCCTGGCGTTCCGTCGGCGCGCGTCCGCGCCGAGGTGGCCGAAGTGTAGCCCGAATCCCCGACCTGTCAGGGTCGGTCACGCGACACCGCGAAGCGACTTCCTTCGACCGCAGACCTGAAAGACTCTGCAAGCCACCCGGGAAGCGACGCCCGGATTCCCTGTCGGAGGACCGATGTCCCGCCGTGCTGCTGTGCTGCTGCTGCTCTTCCCCGCTCCCGCCCTGGCCGTGACCTTCCCCGCCGACGACGCCTGGGAGGCCCTCCCCTGGGACGGCGGCGTGCTCACCGACCCCTGTGACGATGTCTCCGGCAGCGACTGGTGGGACATCGTCGGCGACGACGCGCGACCGGCCGGCTTCTGGGCCTACGACGACACCAACGTCTACTTCCGCCTGCGGGTCCGCGACGAGCCCTACAAGAGCAGCGGGGGCTCGCCATCCGACTGGCGCAGCTTCGGTTGGGGCGTGATGATCGAGGCCGACTGGGAGGGGCCGCCCTACTACTACGACCACATCGTCTACGTGGACGGCGTGGGCGACGACATCGTCCTGGCCGAGAACACGACGGGCAGCTCGCCCTTCGCGACCGACGCCGCCGAGACCGAGCTGTCCCGCTACGACGCGCCGATGGCCGAGTCCCCCGACGCCGGCAGCAGCTACGCGGCCTGGGTCGCCGCCGGCACGGACGTCTGCGGCGACGGCGGCGCCGACTACTTCCTGGACTGGGCCGTGCCCTGGGCCGACCTGGCCGCCGCGACCGGCGCTGCGAGCCCCGAAGACCTCGCCTTCGCCATGGGCACCTCGGCGTCGGCCAGGTCCTTCTCCAAGGACGTGGCCGGCTGCGACGGCGACACCGGCCTGTGCGAGTGGTGGAGCGTCATCACGGACAGCGAGGCCGACACCGACGGCGACGGCCTGACCAACCAGGACGAGGTCGACCTCTACGGGACCGATCCCGACGACGCCGATACCGACGACGACGGGCTCGACGACGGCGAGGAGGTGCTGACCCACGGCACCGACCCCCTCGACGAGGACACCGACGACGACGGGCTGCTGGATGGGGAGGAGGTCGACACCTGGGGCAGCGATCCCCTCGACGAGGACACGGACAACGACGGCCTGCTGGACGGGGAGGAGGTCGACACCTACGGCACGGACCCGACGGACCGGGACACCGACGACGGCGGTGTGGACGACGGCACCGAGGTCGAGGTCGACGGCACGGATCCGCTGGATCCCGACGACGATCGCATCTCGACCGACACGGACGGCGACGGCCTGTTCGACTGGGAGGAGGAGGAGCTCGGGACCGACCCCGACGACCCCGACACCGACGGCGACGGGCTCACCGATGGCGAGGAGGTGATCACCCACGAGACCGACCCGCTGGACGCCGACACCGACGACGACGGCCTCACGGACGGCGAGGAGGTCGACACCCACGGAACGGATCCCCTCGACCCCGACACCGACGGCGACGGGCTGTCCGACGGCGACGAGGTCGACATCCACGGCAGCGATCCCCTCGACGCCGACACCGACGACGACGGGCTCTCCGACGGCGACGAGGTCGACGTGCACGGCACCGACCCCACCGACGCCGACACCGACGACGACGGGCTCACCGACGGCGACGAGATCGACGTGTGGGGCAGCGACCCCCTCGACACCGACACCGACGACGACGGGCTCACGGACGGCGACGAGGTCGACACCTTCGGCACCGACCCGACCGACGCCGACACCGACGACGACGGGCTGCTGGACGGCGAGGAGGTGGGCGAGACCGGCACCGACCCCACCGACGCCGACACCGACGACGACGGACTCTCCGATGGCGACGAGGTCGACGTGCACGGCACCGACCCCCTCGACGCCGACACCGACGACGACGGGCTGTCCGACGGCGCGGAGCTGTCGACCCACGGCACCGACCCGCTCGACGCCGACACCGACGACGACGGCCTCTCCGACGGCGACGAGGTCGACACCTTCGGCACCGACCCCCTCGACGAGGACACCGACGGCGACCGGCTGTCCGACGGCGACGAGGTCACGGTCCACGGCACCGACCCGACCGACCGCGACACCGACGACGGCGGCGTGGGCGACGGCGTCGAGGTGCTCGAGGACGGCACCGATCCGCTGGACGGCAGCGACGATATGGTGGGCGACGACACCGACGGCGACGGCATCCCCGACGATGAAGAGGAGGACCTGGGCACCGACCCGCTCGATCCCGACACCGACGACGACGGGCTCGACGATGGCGAAGAGGTCGACGGGGGCACCGACCCCCTCGACCCCGACACCGACGACGACGGCCTCTCCGACGGTGACGAGGTCTACGTGCACGGCACCGATCCCCTCGACGACGACACCGACGACGACGGACTCTCCGACGGTGACGAGGTCGACGTGCACGGCACCGATCCCCTCGACGACGACACCGACGACGACGGGCTCTCCGACGGCGACGAGGTCGACGTGCACGGCACCGATCCCACCGACGCGGACACCGACGACGACGGCCTCTCCGACGGCGACGAGGTCGACTCCTACGGCACGGACCCGACGGACGCCGACACGGATGGCGACGGCCTGGGCGACGGCGACGAGGTCCGCACCCACGGCACCGACCCCACCGACGCCGACACCGACGACGACCGGCTCTCCGACGGCGCCGAGATCCTCACCCACGGCACCGACCCCCACGACCCCGACACCGACGACGGCGGCGTCCCCGACGGCACCGAGGTCGAAGAGGGCACCGACCCCCTCGACCCGAGCGACGACAGCTCCATCGTCGACACCGACGGCGACGGTCTGACCGACGACCGGGAAGCCGAGCTCGGCACCGACCCGCTGGACCCCGACACCGACGACGACGGCCTGTCCGACCGCGACGAGGTCGTCGACATCGGCACCGACCCGCTCGACCCCGACACCGACGACGACGGCCTGACCGACGGCGACGAAGCCGCCGAGGACGGGGCCGGCACCGACCCGCTCGACCCCGACAGCGACGACGACGGCCTGTCCGACGGCGACGAGGTCGGCCCCAGCGACGGCAGCAGCGAGGGCACCGGCACGGACCCGCTGGACGACGACAGCGACGACGACGGCCTGTCCGACGGCGACGAGGTGCTGACCCACGGCACCGACCCCCTCGACGCGGACACCGACGACGGCGGCGTCTCCGACGGTGTCGAGGTCCTGGTCAAGGGCACGGACCCCCTGGACCCCAGCGACGACGTGGTCGATGCCACCGACACGGACGGCGACGGCCTGACCGACGACGAAGAGGCGGTGTTCGGCACCGATCCGACCGACCCCGACAGCGACGACGACGGCCTGAGCGACGGCGAGGAGGTGCGCACCTACGACACCGACCCGCTCGACCCCGACACCGATGACGGCGGCGTGGACGACGGCACCGAGGTGCTGGTCGACGGCACCGATCCCAAGGACGGCAGCGACGACCGGACCGGCGGCACCGACAGCGGTGGTTCCGACAGCGGCGGCACCGACAGTGGCGGCACCGACAGCGGAGGTTCCGACAGCGGCGGCACCGACGGCGGCACCGACGGCGGCACCGACAGCGGCGGAGGCGACTCGGGCACGACCGACGGTGGCGCGGACAGTGGTACCGATGGGGGCACCGATGGCGGCACCGATGGCGGCACCGACACAGGCGTGGGCCTGATCGGCGGCCTCTACGGCGGCGCCTGCGGTGGCTGCGCGAGCACGCCGTCCGGCAGCAGCTCGTCGACGGGCGCCGTCGGCGGCCTGTTCATCGGCCTGCTGGCCCTGGTGGGCCTGGCGCGGCGGCGCGAGGACTGACCGCGGCGCCCGGCTGGCCCCGTTCCCGGCACGCCCGGGACGGGCTCAGCCCCCACCGACCTCGAGGCAGGCCTGCCGCGTGGCTTCGATCATGTGGGCCAGGTCCTTGGGGCGCAGGTTCGGGTGGACCGGGATGTGGATCAGGGTCTCGAAGGCTTCCCGCGCGTTGGGACAGTCGGCCGCGAACTCGCTGAAGATGGGGTTGCTGCTGCAGTCGCTCATGTAGCCGATGGTGGTGTCGACCCCGCGGCTGCGCAGGGCGGCGGCCAGGCCCTGGCGGTCGTGGTGGTGGCAGACGAAGCTCATGTAGATGGGCTCGGCGCCTTCGGGGTAGGTCGGCACGGTCAGGCCGGGCACGTGGGCCAGGCCTTCGTCCAGCCGGCGGCCGTTGCGGATGCGGGCGCCGTTGAGGCTCTCCAGCCGCTCGAGCTGCTTGAGGCCGACCGCCGCCTGGACCGCGGTCGCCTGGCTCTTGCTGCGGAAGCTGGCGGGCACTTCGTCGTAGCGGTGCTCGGGCTCGCCGAAGCGCTCGTGGATGGGGTCGTCGCCGAGCTTGTTGCCCAGCGCGATGACCGGGTGCAGCGCCGCCCAGTAGATCTTGGGGTGGGTCGCCAGGAACATGGCGAAGCCGGTGACGGCTTCCTTGCGCAGCTTGGCCTTGTCGGTGCGGCCGCCGGCCTTGATGGTGGCGCGCACCTTCTCGGCCACGTCGTCGCGGTCGGTGGTGATCATGGCCCCCGACAGGGTGGTCATGTTCTTGGTGAGCCCGAAGGTGTAGTAGGCGGCGTCGCCCAGGTTGCCGACCCGGACGCCCTTGTAGCGGGCGCCGGTCGACTGGGCGCAGTCTTCGATGACCAGCACGCCGTGCTTCCTGGCGATGGCCCGGATGGCGTCCATGTCGCAGGGGGTGCCGAACAGGTGGGTCGGCACGACCGCCTTGGTCTTGGGGGTGATGGCCGCTTCGAAGGCGGCGGGGTCCAGGACGTGGCTGGTCAGGCCGATGTCGGCGAAGACCGGCTTCGCGCCCAGCAGCGGCACCATGGCGGGCACGGCGTAGTAGGTCAGGGCGGGGATCACGACCTCGTCGCCGTCGCCGATGCCCAGCGCTTCGAGCAGCAGGTACAGGCCGTAGCGGGCGCTCGGCACCATCACGGCGTGCTTCGCGCCGATGTAGGACCGGAACTCGCGCTCGAACTTCGCGACGACCTCGTCGTCGTCACCGTCACGCATCAGGTAGCGGGCCGAGAGCAGCGCTTCCTGCGGCGAGAAGCTGGGGCTGAACCGCGGAATGCGACCGAAGGGCATGGGGACTCCACAGGGCGCCGGCACCGGCGCCGCGAGAGCCCCGCATAGCCGGCTGCGGCGCTTCTGCACGCCCGGCGGCCCTGTACCGAGGGTGCACGGGTGGCTATGCAGAGGTGTCCACCACCTCGCCCCCGACGACCGCCCCCGGGCAGAGCACCATGGCCATCCTCGACATCATCGAAGCCCCGCACCCCATCCTGGCGGACAAGGCCCGCGAGGTGCGCGACGACGAGTTCGGCGACGCGCTGGAGGCCCACATGCGCGACATGGCGGAGACCATGTACGCCGCCCCCGGCGTGGGCCTGGCCGCCCCCCAGGTCGCCGACGGCCGGCGCATCGTCGTGGCCGACCCCGCCAACGGCGGCAGCGGTGACGAGCCGAACCTGTACCTGATGGTCAACCCGGTCATCACCGAGCGCAGCCGCGAGCTCACCACCAGCGAAGAGCAGTGCCTGTCGGTCCCCGACATGACCATCAAGGTCAAGCGCCACAAGACCATCACCGTGTCGTGGCGCGATCCCCACGGCGAAGCCCACGCCGAGACCTTCGAAGGCTGGCCCGCGATCATCCTCCAGCACGAGCTGGACCACCTGATCGGCACCACCCTCTACGACCGCGCCAGCGGCCTCAAGCGCAGCCGCTACCTGCGCGCCCGCAAGAAGGCCGTCCGCGGCTGAGCCCCGCTGACCGGCGGCGCCACAGCGGCTACAGGGCCGCCCTCCCCGGAGCCCGCCATGCGCGTCGTCTTCATGGGCACCCCCGACTTCGCGGTGCCGACCCTGGATGCCATCGTGGCCGCCGGCCACGAGGTGCTGGCCGTCGTGGCCCAGCCCGACCGCCCCAAGGGCCGCGGCAAGCAGCTGGTCAGCCCGCCGACCATCGAGCGGGCCCGGGCGCTCGGCCTGCCGACCAGGCAGCCCCGCGCCATCCACCAGGGCCCGTTCCGCGAGTGGTTCACCACCACCGAGATCGACGTCGCCGTCGTCGTCGCCTACGGCCGCATCCTGAAGTCCTGGCACCTGCAGGCCCCGCGCTTCGGCTGCATCAACGTGCATGCCAGCCTGCTGCCGAAGTACCGCGGCGCCGCCCCGATCCACTGGGCCGTCGTGCACGGCGAGACCCGCACGGGCGTGTGCACCATGCTGATGGACGAGGGCCTGGACACCGGCGACGTGCTCCTCCGTCGCGAGACCGCCATCGGCCCCGACGAGACCACCGCCGAGCTGTGGGATCGCCTCGCGACCATGGGGGCGGCCCTCCTCGTCCAGACCCTCGACCAGGTCAAGGAGATCGTCCCCCAGCCCCAGGACCACGCCGGCGCCACCCTCGCCCCGCTGATCGACAAGGAGGACGGCCGGGTCGACTGGACCGTGCCCGCCCGGCGGGTCCACGACCTGGTCCGCGGCATGAACAGCTTCCCTGGGGCCTTCTCGACCTTCCGCGGGGACCGGCTGAAGCTGTGGACCACGCGGGTGGTGCAGGAGGGAGGGGTCCACGGACCGCCGGGCACGACGATCGAGGCCGGCCCGCGCTGGGTCGTCGCCTGTGGAGAGGGGTCCGTCGAGCTGACCGAGGCCCAGCTGCCCGGCAAGCGTCGCCAGGAGGCGCGCGATCTGCTCAACGGCGGCCGCATCGAGCCCGGCGAGCTCCTGGGCGGGTAGACTCACGGCAGGAGGTCCCATGCTCCTGCCCCTGTGGATCGGCGTGTCATCGATCCTGGCCGCACCCGACCGGGTCCACGACCACGAGCACACCCAGCGCGCCCTCGAGCCCCGTGGCGCGTGGTCCGGCGGCATCGCCCCCGTGCCCGCCGCCCCCCACGACTGCAAGCCCATCGTCCGGGTCCAGGTCCCGTGGGCGCTGTGCGAGGACCCGGCGCTCGTCCCCCTCGCCCCGAATCCCGACGGCGCGGAAGGCACGGGCACGCGCAGCTACGACGGCCACGACGACCACGCAGCGCCCATCGCCTGCGGGCTGACCTGCAGCGACGCCTGGACCATCGACGACGGCGAGGGCGACCCGGTCGTCCAGCCCGCCACCGCCAGCTGGTTCTTCCGCATCGACGCCGTGGGCCTGACCGGGCCGGTGACCTGCACCCTGGCCGACGGCGCCTCGCAGACCATCGACCTGCAGCCGCTGGACGGGCCGGTCCCCGTCGGCATCGGCGCCTACTGGCTCACCGACGTCAGCACCCTGCACGCCTCGACCCCCATGGGGCCGGACGCGCCGGTCCGCCTGCACGGCGACAACCTGTGTCCGGACGGCCAGCCGACCCGCGAGGGCCGGGTGGTGGACGCCCTGAAGCGCCTGCGCTGAGGCCGCGCCCCGGCGCCTTCCGACCCGACTACACTCCGCCCGGCACGGTGTCGTCGACGGAGTCTCCGATGGCCGTCTCTCCGCAACGCGCACTGTCGCCAGGCCTGCTGTCGCCAGGCCTGCTGGGGCCGGGCCTGCTGTCGCCAGGCCTGCTGGGGCCGGGGCTGCTGTCGCTGGGCCTGCTCGGTTCGGGCTGCCTGCGCGCCGACCCGAGCCTGTGCGACGACCTGCCGGATGCCCCGCGAGACCCGACCGCCGGGAACTTCCTGGTGATCATCAGCGACGACATCGGCATCGACAAGACCAGCGCCTACGGCGAGCACGCCGGCGCGGTGCCGATGCCGAACATCGAGGCGCTGGCCGCGGAAGGCGTGCTGTTCCGCAACGCGTGGAGCAACCCGACCTGCTCGCCGTCGCGGGCGTCGCTGATGACCGGGCGCCATGCGTCGCGGACCGGCATCGGGCGCTGGATCTACGCCGAGAGCGAGCCCCACGACCTGGCGCTCGAAGAGGTGACCCTGCCCGAGGTGCTGGCCGGCTCGGACGCCGGCTACAGCAGCGCCCTGGTCGGCAAGTGGCACCTGGTCACCTTCGAGCGCGAAGACGCCGCGCGCCACCCCCTGGACCAGGGCTTCGACTGCAGCGCCGGCTCGCTCGGCAACCCGCTCGAGGCCATCGCGGACGGCCACCTGCCCCGCGGCTACCACAACTGGGAGAAGGCCGTGGACGGCAGCGTGTCGTGGCGGCACCGCTACATGGGCAAGGACACCACCGTCGAGGCCCTGGCCCGGCTGGACAGCCTGCCCGAGCCGTGGCTGCTGGTCGTCGCCTACAACGACGCCCACGAGCCCTACGAGGTGCCGCCCGAGCAGCCGCTGCCGCCGGTCACCGACCACGACGAGGACCTCGAGCGCTACGAAGCCAAGGTCGCCTTCGTCGACGAGCAGGTCGGCATCCTGGTCGACGCCCTGACCGACGAGGCACGGGCCCGCACGACCATCGTCTACCTGACCGACAACGGCACCCCCGGCGGCGTCATCGAGGCGCCCTGGCACGCCAAGCGGGGCAAGGGGACCATGTACGAGAGCGGCGTCAACGTGCCGCTCATCATCAGCGGCCCCGCGGTCTCGGCCCCGGGCACCGAGAGCGCCGCGCTGGTCCACCTGGTCGACATCCTGCCGACCCTGGCCGAGCTCGCCGGCGCGCCGCAGCCCGACGGGGTCGCCTGGGACGGCGCCAGCCTGGTGCCGACCCTGGAGGACCCGACCGCGCCGGGCCCACGCGACATGCTGTTCACCGAGGCCTTCTGGCCGTCGGGCGTCGGCGCGGCGCGCTCCTGGGACCGGGTCGCCGTGCGCGATGCGGACTGGAAGTACATCCACATCGACGACGGCGACGGCGTCTTCGAGCACCTCTACACCTTGCCCCCGGGGCAGAGCGAGGAGGAGGAGGATCTACTGGCCGAGGGGGAGGAGGAGGACCTCGACGAGGAGGCCTTCGCCGCGCTCACCCGCCTGCGGACCGAGGCGGAGCGCGTGCGGGAGGAGATCGAGTAGGGGTCGCGGCCACGCAGCGAGCCCGATCCTCCCCTACTTGTCGTCCCAGTGCCCCAGGCTGACCCGCACGCGGGCCGCCGGGTGCTTGCCGACCCGCGGGCCGTCGCGAAGCGGCATCTCCCACTCGGTCACGGGGGTCTCGCCGCCCACGAAGGCGCCCGTCATGTGCGCGCTCTCCCAGTGGGGAAGGGTGCGCACGATGGTCAGGGCCACGCGGGTGAAGCCGCCGTCGGTGCAGGACGCCTCGACCCGCACGGCCCGATCGTCGACGCCGAAGATGCCGACCTCGCCGAACTCGGCGGGACAGGCTTCCGGCAGCTGGACGGTGCGCAGCAGCCGGCCCTTGTCGTCGAAGAGCTCGATGTCGAGCGGGCTGTCGGCGTGCGCGGGGGACAGCCCGACGGCCAGGGCGAGGAGCAGGGCGGACATGGGAACCTCCGGGGGCACTGCCATCCTGCCACGGGCCGCGCCGTGCCATGCTCGCGCCCCCGCCACCGTCCGGAGCGCCCGATGCCCGCCTTGCACCTGTCCTACGCCATGGTCCACGTCAGCGACATGGACCGCGCCGTCGCCTTCTACCGGGACCAGCTGGGCCTGACCCTGCGCTTCGCGTCCCCCGACTGGACCGAGTTCGAGACCGGAAGCACCACCCTGGCCCTGCACGGCGGGGCCGAAGGCCAGCGGCCGCCGGGGACCCCCGCGGGCAGCGTCGGCCTGGGCTTCGCCGTCGACGACCTCGACGCCGCCTGCACGCGCCTGCAGGCCGCGGGCGTGCGCTTCGTGATGCCGCCGACCGACCGCGCCGGCGAGGGCATCCGCCTGGCCATCGCCATCGACCCGGACGGGACCTCGCTGTCGTTCAGCCAGCGGGTCTGAGCCCTCTCCGACTCACTCCCCCACGACCTCGCAGACCTCCTCCTCGCCCACGCGCAGGCACAGCTCGGTCGGGCCGTCGACGGTCCAGGCGCCCGGCAGCCGCACCCGGTTGCCGCAGGCCAGCGCCCCCTCCCAGACGACCTCGCCGTCGGCCCGCAGCGCCGCGTCCCGCTCGCCTGGGGCACAGGTGACGCGCACCTGGATGCGGTCGCCCGCGACGACGTCCCCGCCGTGGTCCGCCTCGACCGACATCACCAGCTCGCCGCCCTTGAAGCCTGCTTCGACAGCGGACTCCTCCCCGGGAAGCACCGCGACCAGCACGGCCGCGGCCGCCGCGAGCAGGGCGACCCCGCCGAAGACGCGCGGCCACAGGGACACGACCTCGCCGCCGTCCTCCCCGAGCTCCTCCTCCCCGAGCTCCTCCTCCCCGAGCTCCTCCTCCACCGTGCCTTCGTCCGGCAGCGGCAGCCCCGAGTCCGGCAGCGACAGGTCCAGCGGCGCCAGGGCGCGCGCGTCCTCGCGGATGGCCTGCAGGCGGGCCCGGGCGTCGGGATCGGCGGCCAGCGCGGCCTCGACCGCGGCGGCCTGATCCGGCGGCAGCTCGCCCAGGGCGTACTGTTCCAGTCGCAGCCAGCTGACGGTCATGCGCCCTCCGCCAGCCGCGCGGCGGCGTCGCGGATCCGGCCGACCCGCTTGACCACGGTCCGGCGGGACACGCCCAGCAGGTCGGCGACCTCGCCCTGGTCCAGCCCGTCGACGAAGTGCAGGGCCAGCACCTCGGCGTGGTCGTCGTCCAGGGCCTCGACCAGCCGGACGATGAGCGCCTGGGACAGCACCCGGTCGTCGATGCGCGCGGGCTGCCGGTAGAGCAGGTCGTCGCCGTGCTGCTCGACCAGCGCGCGCCGGCGCTTGTGGTCGCGGATCCGGTTGAGCGAGCGCGTCGTGGCGGCCCGGTACAGGTAGGGCAGCTCGACGTCGGTGCGCCCGCGCCGGATCAGGTCGACGAACAGCTGCTGCACGATGTCCTCGGCGTCGGCGCGGCTGCCGAGCAGCCGCTCGCACTTCCGCAGCAGGGCGGGTGCGGTGCGCAGGTAGAGGGCGTGGAGGTCGGGCGGCATGGGTGGTCCATGGGCACCCTACTCGGCCAGCTGGATGGGGGGATCGGTGCAGTTCTCGCGCACCTCCTCCTGGGCCCGGACCTGGGCGATGACCGCCTTCCCGCCGCCGGTCTTGGTGATGATGAACCGGATGTCCTGGTAGCTCTCGGGCGGGGTCACGAAGTAGCTGACGCCGTCGTAGTCGTCGGAGGCCAGCGGGGTCTCGAAGTCGATCAGGCCGTCGTCCTGGAAGTCGAGCAGCAGCTTGAGGTTGGCCTGCTGGCCGTCGACCTCCTCGACGTCGGCGGTGAGCGAGAACTGGATGCAATCGACGGTGGCGTCGCTCTCCTTGGCCAGCTGGCTGATGACGACCGGGTCGCCGACCAGGCTCGCGCCGTCTTCGGCGACGTGCCAGGTCGGGACCTTCTCGACGGCGCCTTCTTCGATCTCCCAGGCGCAGAGCTCGTCGCCGCACCACAGATCGAACAGCGGGTCGTCGAGGATGTCGGGGCCGCAGGAGTCCTCGGCGGCCATCAGGGGCACCGCCGCGACGGCGACCAGGCCAAGATGCAGGTGGATCTTCTTCATGGTGTCTCCTCAGTCCCCGAAGCGGATGCCGACGGTGATGGTGGTGGCGCCGGTGTCGTGGGTGTCGCCCAGCAGGTTGTCCAGGGCGCGGGCGGTCACGATCTCGCCCTGGCCGTACAGGCCGATGTGCCGCCAGTGGTTGCGGCCGAAGCTCGGCACCAGCTGCAGGCCGCCGCCGCCGGCCAGGTGCCAGCCCAGGTGCCGCTCGATGGTGGTGCCGCGCTCGCCGTCGTCGAAGACGGTCCGCACGTTCGCGAGCCCGCCGCCGACCTGCAGGTAGGGCACGATCCAGCCGTCGAGCACCGGCGCCTGGGCCCGGGCGTAGACGCCGTAGCGACCCCCGCCCCAGCGGAACTTCGTGGTGTGCTCGACGCCGCTGGTGTCGTGCACGTCGCGCGACCAGCCCTGGGACTCCAGGTTGGCGACCGCGCCGACCACCGACAGGTTGCGGTGCGGCGTGTAGACCAGCTGGACCATGCCGGCCAGGTGCAGGTTGAGGTTCTCGGAGTAGCCGAAGTCCTCGAGGGTGTCGGTGAAGGCGTCGTGGTGGGCGCCCATGCCGCCGACGCCCAGCTCGACGAAGAAGGTCTCGTAGGGGGTCGGCCCGGTCGGCCCGCCCTTGGCGACGGTCTCCTCCTCGACGACCTGCTGGCAGGCGACGGGGGCGAACAGCTGGCTCCTGCCCTCGGCCAGGGTCTGCCGGCAGCGGGCGGTCTCGTCCTCCTTCCGCCACAGCACCTCGTAGTCGCCCGGGGCCAGGGCCAGGGTGAGCGCGTCGCCGGGGGCCTTGTCGACCTCGGCGGCGACCAGGCCGCTGCCGTCGTGCACGAGCAGGATCTGGCCGGCGTCGTCGGGGCCGAAGTGCAGCCGGGCGGTGGCCCGGCCGGGGCGGGTCAGGGCCAGGGCCCCGCGGCCGCGCAGGTCGGTCTCCAGCGTCGGGTGCTGGCGGCCGATCGCGGTGCTGGCGGTGCTGACGACGGTGCGGTCGTAGGCGTAGCCGTAGGCTTCATCCAGGGTGACGAGCCCGTCGGCGTCGGCGTCGGCGGCGCCGCGCAGCCCGGTGACCCAGTGGTGGGTGAAGTAGCTGCCCTGCAGCTCGTCGCTCTCCTGGGACAGCTCGTCGGAGGAGGAGGACGCGATGACGGCCATGCCCTCGGCGTCGAGGCCCTGGACGCTGGCCGAGGAGAAGGCGGCCGCCGGAGAGAGGCCCTTGGCGTCGCTCATCGCGCCGCTCTGGCAGGCGTCGAGCACGACCAGCCGCACGTCGGCGGGCAGCGCTTCGAGCCGGCCGCGCAGGTCCGACAGGGCCAGGGTCTCGTCGCCCAGATCCAGGCCGCCGCTGCGGGCGTGGCCCGAGTAGTAGAACAGCACCTGGGTGTGGGCGGCGGCGCTGGCCTGCAGCTCGGCGGCGACGGTGTCCAGGGCGTCGAGCACGTCGGCGGGGGCCGGGTCGCGCAGCAGCAGCACGCTGCCGGGATCGACGTCACCGAGCTGGGTGAAGACGTCGGCGACCCGCTCGGCGTCGGAGCCGGCGTAGCGCAGCGCCGCCTGGCCGGGGCCCGGGCGGTTGCTGCCGACGACGACGGCCCAGACGGCGGGGGCCTGGCCGGCCACGCCAGCAGGCGGGCCGAGGGGCACGGGATCCGCCAGGGCGGGCCCCGCGAGCAGGGAGGGGATGAGCAGGGGGAGCAGCATCGGCAGGTCTCCTCGGAGCCGGTGTCGCCCTGTACACACCCCGGCTCCGGGAAGTGGGAACCCCTCCCCACACTTTTTCCAGACAGTCCGCCGCGCGCGGGTCGTGCCGCGACGCACTACGGTGCCAGGACGCCCTCCCAGACGGACTCCGCATGCACCCGATCCTCTCCCTGACCCTCCTGATGCTGCCGGCCTGCAAGGACGGGGGCAAGGGCCCTGGCGGCGACAGCGGCGGCGACGGGCCCGGCTCGGTCGAGATCACGGTCACCATGAGCGAGATCGTGCCCACGGTCGCGACGGTGACCTTCCCGACCGACGGGCTGACCGATGGCGTCATCACGATGGTCCCGACCGAGGGTGACGCCCTGTCGGTCCAGGCCGACGTCACCGACGGCAACACCGTCGTGCTGGGCATGAAGCCCGGCACCACCTACACCCTGCAGCTCGAAGCCAACGGCGGCGACGTGCTGTCCAACGAAGTGGACGTCACGACCGGCAACCTGCCCAACGACCTGCCTGGCCTGTTCCCGGACGAAGAGGTGAGCGGCGACCACAGCGGCGGCTACATCGTCACCAGCTTCGTGAACCCCCCGACCGCCCTGGTCATGGACCGCGACGGCGACATCGTGTGGTGGTACCAGCCCGACGGCCTGCTGCAGCTGGGCCGCGTGCGGTTCAGCGTCGACGGCAGCCGCGTGATGATGGCCGACATCAACCTGGAAGGCCGCGGCACCAGCGAGATGGTCAGCGTGAACCTGGACGGCAGCGGCGAGGCGCGCCTGGACGTTCCCTACCGCCACCACGACTTCGTCGAGCACGACGACGGCACGCTGGCCTTCATCGCGCACGACCCGCGCACGGTCGGCGCCGACGACATCCTGGGCGACCAGATCATCGAGGTCGCCCCCGACGGCACGCAGACCCAGGTCTACACGATCTGGGACAACCACGAAGCCGGCGCCGGCAAGGGCAGCGGCGGCCCCGGCGGCATCGCCGGCTGGGCCCACGCCAACGCGCTGGACTGGTACCCCGACCGCAACCAGTACCTGATGTCCTTCCTGCACATGGAAGGCGTCGCCGCCATCGACCGCGACTCCGGCATGGAAGCCTGGCTGGTCGGCGGCAGCGAAGCGACCATCTCCGGGCCCGACAGCCCGCTCGAGTTCCACGGCGGCCAGCACGGCATGCAGCTGTTCGACGACGACCGGATGCTGCTGTTCGTCAACGGCCAGGGCAACCAGGCCCGCATGGTCGAGCTGCAGCTGGACATCGACGGCGGCAGCTTCACCGAGCTCGACCGCTACCAGCCCGGCCTGGGCACGCCGATCCTGGGCGATGTGCAGCGGCTGGACAACGGCCACACGCTGGTGATCTTCAGCTACAACGGCGAAGTGCACGAGCTCGACGAGAACGGCGAGCTCACCTGGCGCCTGTCGGCCAGCCTGGGCGGCGCGATGTCCTACCTGACCTGGCTCGAGACCCTGCCGAACGGCGGCTGAGCACCGGAACACCGGGCCGCGCGGTCAGTCCGTCGGCGGCCGGTCGAACCAGTCCAGCATCTCGCCGACGGCACGCAGGCTGCCATCCACCTCGAGCTCGCGGGCGGCGACGGCGTCGATGGGCTTCTCCTTGCCCGCGGCGATGCGCTTCCAGGTGCGGGCGGTCGTGGTCACCGTGATCTGCGGGGCCAGCGCCGCGATCTGCTCGGGGCTGCGCTGGCGGACCTCGGCGACGCCGTGGCGCACGTGCATGATCCAGTGTTCATCGACGTCGGTGAAGTGGTAGGCGACGATCTGGTCCGTGTCGAGCACGGCTTCTGCGCGCAGCCGCGGGCCCATGCCGCGCATGAAGGCCGCCAGCGGCAGGGCGTCGACGAAGGCGTCGGGGGCGTCGCGGGGCGGGCTGGCGGTCAGCACGATCTCGCCGCGCAGCTCGCGGGCCTGGGTGCGGTACCAGTTGCGGGCGTTGGCGTTGACGTGGCCGGCGGCCAGGCCGTCGAGCGCGTCGGCCAGCGCGTCGCGGGCCGGCTGGCTGTCGGGCTCGGCGCGGGTCCACAGGGTCGCGAGCTCGGCGGCCCAGGCGTACTCGCCGGTCGCCAGGGCGGCCTGGACCTGGACCGGCAGGGGCACGTCCTGGGCGAAGGCGGCGGCGTAGCGGCGGGCGCGCTCGTCGGGGGGCAGTGGCTCGAGCTCGGCCGAGTCGCCGCTGAACCAGCCGATGGTGCCGGCGTAGATGCCGCGCACCGACCAGGGCACGCGGCCGTAGTGTTCGGCCAGCCAGGGGTGGGACGCCAGGTGCGCCGGCAGCGCGATGGTGGCGGCGAGCTCGTCGGGGGTGCGGCCGGCGTTCACGCCGCGGATGGTCTGGTCGTGCACGTACTGGATGGCGTCCCGGTAGTGCACCAGCACGTCTTCGACGGCGTCGGCGCCGACGACCGGGCGGGTGTGGCTGGGCACCAGCGCTTCTGCACCCAGGTCGCGCATCGCGTCGATGCTGTCGACCCAGGCGCGCACGTCGCGGTAGGGCGTGCCGCGGATGGTGTAGAGGTTCGGGAAGGCCTGGTAGACGTTGTCGCCGGGCAGCAGCACCTTGCGCCGCGGCAGCCACACGAAGATCTGGTCGCTGGTCTCGCCGGGGGCGTGCACGAGCTCCATCGGCTCGCCGCCCAGCACCACGGCGCGGCGGTCGTGCACCGTGTTCGTGGGCCGCACCAGGGCGACGTCGCTGCCGTCGAAGCGCAGCCGCATGCCGATGCCGTCGCCGCCGACGTCGGCGTCGAGGGCCGTGCCGAACATGCGCTGGCTGCGCACCGAGATGGCGTCGCGCAGCACGGACACGACCTCGTCGATGCGCGCTTCGGTGGTCGAGTGGGCCCACACCGGGGGCACGCTGCCGCCCGGCCCGTCGGCGTCGGCGTCGACGAAGACCTGGGCGCCCATGACGTGGTCGGCGTGGTTGTGCGTGTAGATGACGGCGACCACCGGCGCGTCGGTGTGCTCGCGCAGGGCGGCCAGCGCCTCGGCCGCGGGGGTCGCGCCTTCGGTCGTGTCGACGATGACCAGCCCGTCGGGGGCTTCGATGGCGATGACGTTGGCCAGCCCGAAGCCGACGGCGACGTAGATGCCCTCGACCGGCTCGAGCACGGCGCGCTCGAACAGCTTCGCCTGGGCCGCCAGGTCCGGGTTCGCCGCGGCGGGCGGCGGCGCCGGGGGAGCAGGCGGCGGTTCCTCGGGCACGCAGGCGAGCAGGAGGAGGAGGGCGAGGTGCAAGGAGGTCCCCACGGGCGACCGGGCAGACGCGCGGCCGGACAGGCTGCCGGGTGGGCGACGGAGGCCGACGGCCAGCCCACCGTAGCGCAGTGGAGGCGCAGGCGAGACCGCCCGACCCGGCGGCGCGTGGGATCGGCGGAAGAGGCGGCCCCCCTCCCAAGCGAGTAGGCTCCCGACAATGCTCCGTGTCCTGCTTGCCCTGCTGCTGTTCTGGTTCTGCCCCGTCAGTGCGGCCGCCGAAGACCCCGGCCCCGGTCCGGTCGAGACCGCGGGGATCCGCGAAGGCCTGGTGCTGGCCGTGCAGACCCGCGACCGCGCCGGCGGCTGGCGCCCCTGGGACAGCGCCCAGGACGAGGCCCTGCAGGAAGCGTGGATCCTGCAGGCCGACGCGCGGGCGCCGCTGGCCGTCGGCACGCGGATCGCCCTGTCCGACGTGGTGGTCACCCGCCAGGCCCGCGTCCGCATGGAGCTGCCCGACAAGGGCGAGATCACCATCTACGAAGACAGCTATGTGCGGCTCGAAGAGTGGGGCCTGCGCCACGAGCTCGGCGGCCTGCTGGTCAAGGTGCAGGGCGCCTTCAAGGTGCAGTACGCCAGCACCGAGGCGCTGGTCGAGGGCACCCGGTTCCGGGTCGAGGCGATCACGCCGGAAGAGGGCATGGTCGCGGTCGAAGAAGGCAAGGTCCGGGTCCGCAACGAGCTCGGCGAGGTGCTGCTGCTCAAGGGCCAGGCGGCCACCTTCGGCCCCAGCCAGGCGCCGGCCTTCGCGAAGTCCGGGCGGCTGCCGGTGCCGCGGCGCTGGCGACCGGCCAGCGTGGGCCTGCAGGTGGGCGGCGGCCTGGGCGATCACATCGGGCTGGACAAGGGTGCCGGCGAGATCCGGGCCGACATCCTGACCCGGGTGCGGCTGGGCAACTTCGGCCTGACCAACACGGTGGGCGTGGTCAACAGCACCACCACCAGCCACTTCCCGGTGACCGCCGGCGGCGAGTACTGGTTCGGGCCGGTCGCCGTGGGCGCCCAGGGCGATCTGCTCCTGGGCACCAAGGAGCTCTGCGGGACCGGGACCACCAGCCAGCTGGTGGCCAGCGGTGCGGGCCACCTGACGGGCGCGGTGCGTGTGCCCCTGGGTCCGGCGCTGGTGCTGGACGGCCGCGTCCTCGCCGGCTGGTCCACCGGTCCCCAGGCCTTCGGCACCGTCGGCCTGAGCTGGAGGCCCTGATGCGGACGACCTCCCTCGCCCTGCTCCTCCTCCCCCTTGGCCTCACCGGCTGCGACCTGCTGCGGATCAAGGCCTTCGTGCCCTGCCCCGAACCCGGGGTCGTCGACAGCGGCGACGGCGGCACCAGCTGTCCGCTGTACTACCAGGACGCCGACGGCGACGGCTACGGCGACCCCTCGGCCGCGGCGAAGGAGTTCTGCGGCGAGCCCGACGACGGCTGGGTCGACGACGACACCGACTGCGACGACGGCGAAGCGCGCGTGAACCCCGGCGCGACCGAGATCTGCAACGACGGCGTCGACGACGACTGCGACAGCCTGGCCGACGGCAAGGACGACGACCTGGACCCCTCGTCCGCCCTGCCCTGGTACCCGGACTTCGACGGCGACGGCTACGGCGACGACGCCGAGGTCGTCTACGACTGCGAAGCCCCCGTCGACCACACCGACGTGCCGGGCGACTGCAACGACAGCGACCCCTACCAGAACCCCGCCGCGCCGGAGATCTGCAACGAGCAGGATGACGACTGCGACACGCTGATCGACGACGAAGACGACGATCTGGACGACGCCGAGGCCGGCCGCTGGTGGCCCGACGAAGACGGCGACGGCTGGGCCGCCGAGGGCGAGACCCTCCAGGCCTGCATCCCGCCCGAGGGCTACGTCGACAGCACCATGGTCGGGGACTGCGACGACACCGAGCCCCTCGCGTCGCCGGGCCTGCCGGAGTCCTGCGACGACGACATCGACAACGACTGCGACGGGGACGTCAACGAAGACTGCGTGTCGGCGCTGTACGGCACCTTCACCACCGACGACCTGTCGCTGGTGTTCGTCGGCAGCGCCAGCGGCGACGCGTCGGGGTGGACCCTGGCGGGCGGCGGCGACCTGGACGGCGACGACCACATCGACCTGGTCATCGGCGCCTACCGGGCCGACAGCAGTGGGCTGAGCACCAACGGCTCGGTCTACGTGCTGCCGGGCCCCTGGGACGAAGACGACGGCAGCATCGACCTGGAGTCCGAAGCCACCGCCGCCTGGCGCGGCGAGAACGACGGCGACAACGCGGGCGTGCGGGTCAGCATCGTCGGCGATGTCGACGACGACGGCTACGACGATCTGCTCGTCGGCGCCGACGGCTACCAGCTGTCGCCGGGCAGCAGCAGCGGCCGCGCCTACCTGGTGCACGGTCCGGCCACGACCGGCGGCACGCTGGCCTACGCGGACACGGTCTTCGACGGCCCCGACGAGAACGCCTACCTGGGGCGCTACCTGGCGCCGGCCGGCGACGTGAACGACGACGGCCACGCCGACCTGCTGATCGGCGCCTACGGGGCCACCGACCTCGACGGGCTGTTCACGCAGCCCGGCGTCATCTACCTGTACCTGGGCCCGCTCGACGGGACGGAAGATCCGTCCACCGCCGACCGCGCCTTCGAAGGCATCAAGGACTCGGGCCGGCTGTCGACCAGCACGGCCGGGCGCGACCTGACCGGCGACGGGCTGCCGAACCTGGTGTTCGCGGCGCACGGCTCGAGCCAGGTCTACGTGATGCCCAGCCCGCTCACCGACGACATCACGGTCGCCGACGCGGCGCTGCTGTACGGCGAGACCGAGACCGACAACGCCGGCTTCGCCCTGGCCAGCCCGGGCGACGTCGACGGCGACGGGGAGAACGACCTGCTGGTCGGCGCCTACGACTGCAACCGCAGCGGGTCGGGGGCCGGGGCCGCCTACCTGATGCGCGGGCCCATCACCGGCACCACGGGGCTGACGGACGCAGTCGTGATCATCGAAGGCGACACCGCGGACGACGCGGCCGGCCTGACGGTGGCCGACGCGGGCGACCTGGACGGCGACGGCTGGCCGGACATCGCGATCTCGGCGCCGTGGAACGACGAAGGCGCCTCGGACGCCGGCGTCGTCGCGGTCTTCTACGGCGGCGTCGAGCTGCGCGGCACCTACGCCATGGAAGAAGGCGACCTGCGGTTCACGGGCAGCAAGGTCAGCCAGTTCCTGGGCTACGGCCTGGCCGGCCTGGGCGACCTGGACGGCGACGGCCTGCCGGACCTGGGCATGGGCAGCTGGAACGTGGTCGGCGGCGAGAGCCGGGTCTACTTCGGCGGCAGCGACCTGACCGTCGAGTAGAGCCGCCAGGCCAGGGCCGCGGCGCCAGCCGCCAGGAACAGCGGCAGCAGCCCGCCGACGACACCGGCCTGGGCGCGCGTGCCGGCCCAGAACAGGGCCAGCAGCAGCGGCGCCGGGGCCAGCCAGCCCTTGCGCGTCGCGCGGGCCAGCAGGAAGCCGCAGACGCCGGTCAGCAGGGCGGCGATGGCGTCGGTGACGGCGCCGCCGGAGCGGGGGGCGCGCCCGGACGCCAGGGTCTCGATGGCGGCGGCCTGGATCGCCGCGCCCTGGACGATGCCGGCCCGGGTCCAGAACCGGTCGCGGTCGCTCATCGACCCGATCACGACGGCCTTGCCGCGCAGGGCGGGCCAGCTGTCGGGCTCCATCACGCTGGCCTCGACCGGCGGCTCGGTGGGGTGCAGGTGCAGCCGCCCGCCCTCGACCGGGCTGCGGGTCGGCCCGACCTCGACCAGCCCGGACTCCTCGTCCAGCAGCGGGCCCTGCAGGGACGGGGTCCACGCCTGCACCGTCAGGGCGGCGATGTGCCAGCTGTCGCCGTCCTGGGGGTGCCATCGGTGCACCGGGATCCGGCCCAGGAACATGCGGTAGAGCCCCTCGGTCTCGACCTCGGCCAGCCCCAGGCGCAGGGCGTCGGCCAGCGCCGGGGTGCCGGCCGGCAGCAGGCGGCCCTCGCTCCACCGGCCCGCGGCGATCACGGGCACGCCGGCGGCGTCGGCAGCCCGCACCGCGGCGGCGAAGCGCTCGTCGACCGGGTCCGGGTCCGAGAAGGCCAGGTCGAAGGTGACGGACGCCACCCCGGCGTCGACCAGCCGGGCCAGGGTGTCGGGCCAGCGGGCGCGCAGCTCGCGGGGGGACTCGAAGGCCGGGATCGTGAGCAGCACCGTGCGGGACGCCGGCAGCTCGCCCGAGACCAGCGTCAGCAGCCGGCTGTTGAGCCACAGGTCCAGCGGACCGGTGAACTGCAGCAGGGCGAACAGGGCGGGGGCGAGGAGGAGGCCGGCGATGGCGGCGAGGCGGCCCTTGGGGAGGGGTGCCGGGTCGGGGGAGGACGCCGGTGCCGGGGAGGTCGCGGGCCGGGCCACCGGCGGGGGAGGCGCGGGCCGGGCGCCCGGCGGGGGAGGCGCCGGCAGGTCCGTCGGGACCAGGGTCTCCGGCGGGCTGTCGGGCTCGGGCTCGGGCAGGGCGGTCGGGGCCGGGCCATCGTCCCGGGGCGCGCCTTCCGCGAGGCCGATGTCGGTGAAGGCGTCCAGGGTCTCGGAGCCCTTGCTGGCGGGGTCCGCGCCGGGCTCGACGCCGTCGAAGGCGAAGGTCGACTGCGTCCGGCTGCCGGTGTGGGGCGGTGGCAGCGTGGCCTTGGACGGCGGCTCGGCGGGGGACAGATCGCCGGCCTGCCAGGCGTCGGGCTCGCCCCGCCACAGGCGCAGCAGGGTGCGCACGTCGGGCACGCGCTTGTCGCGATCGGGCTCGAGCGCGCCTTCGATCGCGGCGATCATGCCCGGCGGCAGGTCGGGCGCCGCGTCGGCCAGCGGCCGGTACCGGCGATGCATCACCTTCTGGTACAGGTCGAGCGCCTTGTCGCCCTGGAAGGCGCGGTGGCCGGTGGCCAGCTCGTAGAGCACGGCCCCCAGGCTGAACACGTCGGCGCGCTGGTCGACGCTGGCGGCGTCGATGTACTGCTCGGGCGCCATGTAGGCGGGGGTGCCCATGCCGATGCCGGCGCGGGTGTGGGACACGTCGCCGGGCTTGGGGGCGAGCGCCTTGGCCAGGCCGAAGTCGGCGACGCGGGGCACGGGGCCGTCGATGCCGCCGGGCTCCATCAGCACGTTGTGGGGCTTCAGATCGCGGTGGACCAGCCCCTGGCCGTGGGCGGTCGCGACGCCGGCCAGCACGGCTTCGCCCAGGCGGCGAGCCTCGGCCAGCGAGGGCCGCCCGGTGCGGGAGATCCACCGCGCCAGGCTGTCGCCTTCGATGAAGTCCATGACCAGCGCGATGTCGCCGCCGCTGCCGGCGGGGGCGCCCAGATCGATGACGTCGGTGACGCGCACGATGTTGGGGTGCACCAGCCGCGCCTGGATGCGGCCTTCTTCGAGCAGCCGCTCGCGCTGTTCCCGCGTCGTGTCGTGCAGCACCTTGACCGCGTGCACGCTGCCCAGCCGCACGTGGCGGGCGCGCAGGACCTCGGCGTGACCGCCGGCGGCGATCCGCTCCTCGACCTCGTAGCGGCCGTCCAGGATGGTGCCGGGGGAGATGGACATCCCCCAGGGCTTACCACGGGATCAGAACAGGGTGGCCTGGGGATCGGGCGGACGCCTGTGCCGTCGGGTCCGCACCTGGGGCGGAGGTCCCAGCACCCAGCCGCCAGCGGCGCGCGCCGCGGCGTCCAGGTCCGGCGTGCGCTGCTTGCGCGGGATGGACACCAGGCTGCCCGGGGCGATGCGGGCGAGGTCGGTGGGGCCGCGAACTTCGACCCACGGGCGGGCGGGGGTGTCCACGAAGTCCCAGCGGATCTCGCGGTCGAGGGTCCAGAGACAGGCGCCCTTGGTCTGGTGTTCTTCCGACGCCGAGGTGCGCTCGGTGCTGCCGGGCATGACGACGACGGCGTCGCCGCAGGGCAGCACCTGGCGGGGGTGGATGTGGCCGCAGAGCACGTGCGTGATGCCGGCCGGCAGGTGTTCGGGCCCGATGCAGTCGCGGTGGCGGCCGACGCGGAAGGTGTAGCCGGGCACCCGGCAGCCATCGACGGCCTGGTGGGCCAGCAGCAGGTCGACGCCAGGGCCGACCGCGCGCTTCGCGACCTGGGCCCAGCCGTCGGCGTCGGCCAGGAAGGGCACGACGGCCAGGGCGACGTCGGCGACGACCAGCCGCTCGCCGTGGTCGACCACGTGGATGCCGGGGTGGTGCACGGGGGTGGTGCGGGACAGGCCCTTGCGGTCGTGGTTGCCGGGCATCAGCACGACCGGGACGCGGCGGGCGACCTGGCGCCAGAGCTCGGCCGCCGCGTCGACGGCGTCCGGCGGCGGGCTGCTGCGGTCGAAGACATCGCCGGTGTGCAGCACCAGGTCGACCTGTTCGTCCAGGGCGGGCTGCAGGGCCGCGCGCAGGCAGGCCAGGTGATCGTCGCCGCGCCGCCAGTCCCGCGGGGCGCCGCGGACGTGCAGGTGCGCGCCGAGGTGCGTGTCGGTGACGTGCAGGATGCGCATGTCCGGGCCCTACCCCGTCGCGCCGCCCCGACCCGGTCGGTTTCTGTCCGGGCGCTTGCGGTCCCGTCGGAATCCGTCCGACCGGCTCCTCCTTCGCGGGAGCGGGGGCGCGCCCGCGTTAGGCGGCGCTCCGCCCTCCTCCCGGAGTCGCCCGTGCCCCTCGTCGCCCCCAGCATCCTCTCCGCCGACTTCGGCCACCTCTCCGACGAGATCGCCAGCATCTCCTCGGCCGACTGGATCCACGTCGATGTGATGGACGGCCGGTTCGTGCCCAACATCACCATCGGGCCGCTCATCGCGGCGGCGGCCAAGCGGGCCCGCGACGAACGCGCGAAGCACATGGTGGTCGACTGCCACCTGATGATCGTCGAGCCCGACCGCTACGTCGGCGACTTCGCCGCGGCCGGCGCCGACCTGATCACCGTGCACGCCGAAGCCTGCGTGCACCTGCACCGCAGCGTCCAGGGCATCAAGGCGCTGACCACCCCGGACGGCAAGCCGGTCCGGGCCGGCGTCAGCCTGAACCCGCACACGCCCGAGTCGGTGCTCGAGTACGTGCTCGACGACCTGGACCTGGTGCTGGTGATGAGCGTGAACCCCGGCTTCGGCGGACAGAGCCTGATCCCCTCGACCTTCCGGAAGCTCGAGCGCATCCGCCGGATGATCGACGACCGCGGCCTGTCGACCCACCTGCAGGTCGACGGCGGCGTGAAGCCGACCAACGCCTGGCAGTTCGCCGAAGCCGGCGCCGACGTGCTGGTCAGCGGCTCGGGCGTGTTCAACGCACCCGACCGCGACGCCGCCATCGCCGCGATCCAGGCCGCGGAGCGGCCCTGAGCGGCGGACTCGACCGGGCGACCCTGGTCGCGCAGCTGCGGGCGCTGGGCCTCGGGCCCGGCGATGTCGTCATGCCGCACTTCGGCATGCGGGCCATCGGCCCCGTCGACGGCGGCGGTGACGGGCTGCTCGCCGCCCTGCGCGCGGCCGTCGACCCCGGCGGCACCGTGCTGGTGCTGCTCTGCTCGGTCGACCACATCCCCTTCGACCGGGTCGAGAGCCCCGTCGACGTGGTCGAGATGGGCTGGTTCCCCGAGCTCGTCCGCCGGACACCCGGCGTGTCGCTCACCGACCACCCGGCCGCGCGTTTCGCCGCCATGGGCGCCCGCGCGGACTGGCTGCTGCACCCCCAGCCCGTGCACCACTACTACGGCCCCGGGTCGCCCCTCGAGCGGTTCATCCAGGCCGGCGGCAAGGTCCTGCGGGCCGGCGCCGCGCCCGACACCACCACGCTGACCCACCACGCCGAGTACGCCGCGACCCTGCCGCACAAGCGCGCCGTCCGCCGCCACTACATGCGCGCCGACACCGGCCCCGTGGCCATCGACAGCCTGGACGACAGCGGCGGCATCGTCGACTGGGCCCACGGCGACTACTTCCCGCGCATCCGCCAGGACTTCGTCGACGCCGGCCACGCCCGGCGGGGCCCGCTGGGCGCGACCTCCGCCGAGTGCTTCGACGCACCGGCCTTCCACGCCTGGGCCGTGGCCTGGATCGAGCGCCACCTGGCGGGCTGAGCGAGGCGTCGAGACCGACGGGTTTGCTCCGCGCGCCACCTGCGATTAGGGATCCCAGGTCATCGGGGTATAGCGCAGCCTGGTAGCGCGTCTGCTTCGGGAGCAGAAGGCCGTAGGTTCGAATCCTGCTACCCCGACCATACCGAATGGCGGCGGTCCTGAGACCCAGGATCGCCGCCATCACCGGTATCGGGATCGGGCGAAAGTGCGAGTAGATCGAAGGGCTTTCGCCAGGTCACCGACAGGCGCCCCTCGGCCAGAGTGGAGTTTGAGAGAAGCACGTCCAGCAGACGGCGCTGCTCGCGCGGCTCCCGCGTAATCATCAGGTCGTAGGCGCGGTTTGCCAGTTTGAAGACCTCGATGGCGGTGTCGAGGGTCTTGGCGCTCACGGTGGTCAGCCGCTGGATCTCGTCGGCGGCCTCGGCCCGCTGGCGCTCCCACTCGGCGCGCTTGGCCTGGAAGAAGTCGTCGTCGATGCGGCCTTCGAGCTTGTCCTCGTAGGCGGCGTCGATGAGCTTGCCCAGGCGCTCCAGGCGGGTCTGCGCGCCCACGAGGCGTTCCCGGGCGTCCTGCTCGATGTCGCGGCGGGAGGAGCGCAGGGACGCGATGAACGCCTCGCGGATGTCCTCGGGGAGCTGGAGGCGCCGGACGTGGGCGGCGAACATCTCCGACAGGCGGGCCTCGGGGATGAAGCTCTCCCGCCGGCACCGCTTGGCGCAGTGGTAGTAGACGTACTTCTCCTTGCGGACCTCGGCAGTGACGGCGGCGCCGCACCAGCCGCAGGTCACGAGGCCGGAGAAGGCGAACTCCAGCTTGCGGGCCCGGGTGTAGGGGTGGCCGTCCAGCCGGTCCTGGACGCGCTGGAACAGCTCCCAGGGGATGATCCGGGGCTCGCTCGACTGGTACTCCTGCCCGCCCCACCAGAAGCGCCCGGCGTAGAGCGGGTTCCGCAGGATGTTGTGGATGACGCTGGTGGACAAGCGGCCCCCGCGGTTGCCCCGCAGGCCGCTCTGCTGCGCGTAGGTGGCCAGGGCCTCGATGGAGTGCCCCCCGCGGTCGTACAGCTCGAACAGGTTGCGGACCAGCAGCGCCCGCTCGGGGTCGATCTCCAGGAAGGCCCGGCCGTTCTCGCGGCGGTTGAGGTAGCCCAGCGGCGCCCGGCCCGGGTAGCCGCCCTCCTCGCACTTCTGGACCATCCCCTTGCGGACCTCCTCGGAGAGGTTGTCCACGTAGTTCTTGGCCATCAGCACCTTGATGCCGTGGATGAACTTCTCGGAGGACCGGGACTCGTCGGAGAGCACGATGCCCTCCTTCACGAAGTGGACGTCGACCTTCAGCTCGTCGAGGGCCACCCAATCCTTGAGGTTCCTGTACAGACGGTCGGTCTTCTCGACCAATACCACCGGGGGCTTGGCGGCGCGCTTCTTGAGCAGGGCCATCATGCGGGTGAAGGCGGCGCGACCCGACTTCTTGGCCGTCTCCACGTCGATGAACTCCTCGACGATGGCGAAGCCGTTGTCGTTGGCGTACTTCTTGAGGATCGCCTGCTGGGCGGGGATGGAGAAGCCTTCGCGCTCCTGCTCGCGGCTCGACACCCGGGCGTAGAGGACGGCCTGGCGGAGCGCGGGGACGGCGGCGACGCGAGCGGGGTTGTTGCCGCGACCGGGACGGGCGCTGCGGCGGGTCTTCGTGGGGGGCATGGGCGGCCTCCTGGCGAGGGGTCCTGCCCGGCATTTGACATAACCGGGCCAAGGGGGGCAACCCCCGGAAGCTACGGCGGCGCGGGCTCGAAGCCGTACAGCGAGGGATGCCCCTTTCGAGGCGTCTCCTGGCGCAGCACGAAGGGCCCGTCGGGGGTGTCGAAGGTCTCGTCGAGGTACTGGCCGAGGAGCTGGCCGACGATGGTGGCGCGGGCGCGCGGGGGCTTGGGGTCGCCGCGGCGGTCCCGGAGCTTGTCGGACAGGGGCCCGTCGACCAGGACCTCGGCCCACTCCCCGGCGGTGTGGAAGCCGTCGTCGTGGTGGGCGGCGGCCACGTCGCGCACGGCGGCGTAGTCCGGGTCGAAGGCGTGCTCGGACTCCTCGAAGTTGGACAGGAAGCCGGGCATCCCCGCGTGGCGCAGGATCGCGTCGATGGTGGCCGCCCACCGCTGGCTGGTGCTGTGCCGCGCCGGGTGCTCGGGCATCGGTCGGCCCGCCTCCACCCAGGACCGGACCATGCCAGCGAGCTCGCCGAGCACGTCCACCCGGGCGGCCAGCACGTCGCCCACCGGATCGTCCGCGGCGTAGGTCGCGTGGCGGACGTTGCCCACCACCTCCAGGTTGAGCGGCAGGGCCCGGCGGCGCAGGTCGGGCCCGAGCTGGGTCATGTTCATGGTGAGCACGAACAGCACGTCGTTCTGCGGGCGGCTGATCGCCGTGTTGGAGCCCAGCCGCCGGAAGGAGAGCTTCGCGTCGGTGATGCACCGCTCCAGCACGGGGCTGGAGATCGCGGTGGTGGCCTTGGCGTTGTCCACGATGAGCACCCGGTCGCCGGCCTCGATGCGGGTGGCGATCTGCTTCTCGAACTCCTCGTCGTTGGCGACGTAGGAGACGGTGGGCGGGGCCTGGCCCTCGACGATGGCAGCGAGCACGCGGCCCAGCGTGCTCTTGCCGACGCCGGGCTTGTTGCCGTTGATGGCGAGGAAGGGGTGCCCGCGGGTCCAGTGCGGGATGGACAGCATCGTCAGCAGGGCGCCGACCAGGTTCACGCGGTCGGCCTCCTCTTTCCAGGCGAAGCCGTCGATGGCCGCGCGCAGGGCGACGTCGCCGTCGCGGGGGCGGACCTCGGGGCCGTCGTAGAAGATGCCGCTGGGCTCGTGCCAGCCGAAGGAGGCGACCAGTTTCCACCGCAGGTCGAACACCGGGGACCGGGCGTAGGCGGTCAGCACCGGCAGCTTCGACCGGAAGCGCGGGTTGTGGATGAGCGCGCGGGAGAGGTTGAGCGGCAGCGCCTCGTAGCCGAGGAAGGCCCTGCCCTCCTCGGTGTCCACCAGCATGGCCAGCTCCAGGTAGGCGGCCAGGATGCCGGGGAGGTTCTTCTCGTCGAGCAGGATGGGCCCGCGCCCCTTGTGGACGTAGACGGCGCCGTGCTCGAAGCGGAAGAAGCGTCGGGTGGGCACGATGACGGCGAGGATCTTCTCGGCCAGGCCGTCCAGCGTGTCGGCGTTCTTGACATACTCGACGACGGGCAGGCTCGGATTCGCGGGCGCCGGCCGGGCCGCCTCCTCCCGGCGCTCCTTGCGGGCGGCGCGCCTCGCCTCGGTGACCGCGGCGTTGAAGGGCCGGCGGGCCAGCCCCGTGGTCTCCCGCAGCGCTTCCAGGGCGGCGTCCTGCTGCACGGTGGGCAGGGCAACGGCAAGGCGCAGCGCGGCCCGCAGCAGGCGGTCCCGCTCGGCGTCGTCCACGGCGGCGGTCCAGCGGTCGGAGAAGGACTCGAGGGTGACCTCGGGGGCCGGCCCTCGGCGGGCGGGAAGCGGCACGCCGGACAGCTCAGCCACCACCCGGCGGGCGGCTGCGAAGTCGGCGGCGCGCCCCACCTCGACCAGGAAGTCGAAGACGCTCAGGGTCTCGCCCTCGTTGCGGAAGCGGTGGAAGGCGGCGCGCTCGGCCTGGCCCGAGCCGTCCGCGACGCCGGCCGAGGGGTGCTGGTCGCCGCTCGGGGAAGCCGGGTCGCGGCACTCCAGCCAGCCGTTGCCCCTGTCCTTGCCGGTCAGCCAGTCGCCGTACACGGCGTCCAGGTTGAGCCGGGCCAGGGCCTCGCTCCGCCACGCCTTCCACTCGGGGGCCTCCGAGGGGGCGCGGGGCGGTCGCCCTGGCGGCGGCGCCTTCCCCGGGGCCTTCGCCTTCGGTGACGGCGCGACGAGATCGGCGAGCAGGGCGAGGGCGTCCACCTCGGCGGGGATCGCGGACGGGTCGATGGTCGAGAGCCGGTGCGGCGCCTCGGGCGTGTCGGTCCCCTTCGCCGAGACGGTGCCGTAGAGCTTGAAGATGCGGGAAGCGTTGTGGACGGCCTTGTCGACCTTCGCCGCAGCGGTCGAGTAGAGCGCGTCCAGGGCGTGTAGGAGCTTCTTGCAGCCCTCGGCGTGGGCGCGGACGGCCTCGGAGCCCTTGGCCGGGACCGCGCGGGCCAGCAGGTGCCAGCCATTGCCGCTGTCGGCCAGGACGGTCGGCACCCCACGCTCGCCGAATGCGGCGGCGATGGCCTCGGCCACGACCCTCGCGGCGGCCTTCTCGGCGTCGGTGGAGGACCGGCCCTTGGGCTCCCGCTCCGGGTCCACGTCCACCACGACCCAGGGCGAGGCCACGATGTCCGCGTCCTTCGTCGTCCCCTTCGCGCGGCGCAGGGGCAGGCCGGTGGCGCCATCGCGGTCGGGCCGCACCGCGCCCAGGGTGAAGTAGATGTTGGCCTCGCCCGAGCGGGGATGGTCGCCGCGGGGGATGACCTCGCGGGGCACGTCCCCGACGGGCCGGAGCGCGGCGACCAGGGCCTCCACGTCTTCGGGGCCGATGAGCGCCGACCAGACCACGCCGTCCCGCAGGATGCGGATCTCCGTTCGCCCGCCGAGCAGCGCGTGCAGCGCCGTCAGCAGGACGAGGAAGGGGCCGGTGACGGTGGTGAGGCCCCGGTCGATGTCGGCGCGCGCGACGGCCACCCTACGCCACCCCGGGCGGCAGCGGCTCCAGGATGTCGATGATTCGCTGGGCCTGGTCAAGGGTGAAGCGACGGCCGAGCATCCCGTGCTCCTGCGCGATGGCCACGATCAGGTGCTCGTGGACGCCGGTGCGGGCGGCGATGTCCGCCGCGGTCACGAAGACGGGCGGGTCGTTTGCCGCGTCGTCGAGGTCACCGGCGCCGGCCTCCCAGGGCGGCGGGGGGCGGCGACGGCGGCTCAGGGTGAGCTGGAGGGACAGGCGCAGGTTCAGGCGTGGCATGGGGGCTCCGGGGGTGGGGGTCGTTGGCGGCACAGACACCGCCCGGTCCCAGCCCCGCGCGGTCCTCGGCGTCCCAGGCGGCCAGGACGTCGTTGAACCGGCGGAACGTCCCCACGATCTCCTCCACCTCGTCGTCGCCGAGCGCGCGCCCGTACCTTGGCTCGAAGGCCGCGCGGACAGGGCCGGCGACCTCCTGGGCCAGGGTGTTGCGGGGCGCGCGTCGGCTCACGCGGACCTCCGGAGGGAGGGCCTGCGAGGCGACGGGGCGGTGGTGGGCGGGGCGTAGGACACGGGCGGGTTCCGTGCCCACAGTCGAACCCGGCCAGAGCCCTCGGTCGGTCGGGTGGCTGGTCGGAACTCGGGAGCCCGCGAGCCGTCGCCGCGCAACTGTTGCGCCTAACCCTCCGTCACGGCGTCACTTTCCCGGTCGGGTGGGCGGTCGGTTCGCGCGTCGTCCGGGCCTCGCGGCACGCGCCATCGGGGGGTCGCTCCACCAAGCGATCTCCTCCCTCGTGAGTTCGAGCCGGTAACCACCGTCTTCGAAGCGGCCCGGCACCGCGACAATGGGCCAGGGCGCGTTGGGTAGCTCGTCGAGAACCTGCTTCAGGCGCTTGTTCCAGTCCTGGCCTGACGTGGCCTTCTTGTATTCCGGGTACACCGCGGGGAGCAGCTCGCGCCGAGGTACATCGCGCCCGGGGCGGGCAGCGAGCGCACCCAGGAAAGCCCACTGCAGCTTTGCCCTCGACGAGACCAGGAGAGGCTTCCCGTCGAGCCAGACCCGACCACCGATCGGGTGCAGGAGCAGGCGGACCCGCCGGGTCAGGAGCGGGGTCGGGTCCTCCAGGCCCCTGAAGCGATGACGCAGGATCAGGTCGTCCAGGTCGAAGGTCAGCGACCCTCCCTCGTGCAGCTCCGCCGTCGTCCCCAGCGGGCGCAGGTCGAGCCCCCGGGCCTCCGCGAGCGCCGCGACTTCGCGTTGGGGCTCGGCGGCGGCGAGTAGCACCACCAGCTCGATCCGGTCGGCGTCCACGTCGGCGGTCACCGTATCGAGCGCCACCCGGTCCGGATCGGTGGTCAAGTAGAAGCCGACGGACACCTCGCCGAATTCCCGGCCGCCGACCCACCAGGTGCCCGGCACGAGGCGCCGTTGCCCCTCGCCCGCGAGGCCCAGCCCCGCGCGAGCAGCCCCCACGACGGCGGCCTCATCGAGCCGATACAGCCAGGCATCGGCAGGGCGCACGGGCTCCGACTGGCAGGACCAGTCCTCGTCGGCGCAGACGGCGACGAAGCCGTCGCCCTCCTCGACCAGCCGTCGCCAACACGCGTCCCGCCCGAGGCCGCAGGGCCAGTGTGGCGCGCGGCGGGTGGTGCCCACCAGGATGGAGCCCAGGGCGTCGCGGTCTGCTCCGAGTCGCGCGGACCATCCGGGCGCCGTGTCCAGGAGATCGGCCCCCTCGGCGAGCACGCGCCAGAGAGCGGCCCCGGGCCTCACTTCTTCGCCTTCTCCGGGATGAAGCCGTTCTTCTTCATCCACACGTCGATCAGATCCTTGTCGCCTTCGCGGTGGTACTTGGCGACGTTGGGCTTGCGGATGGTGAGCTTCCGGGGCCGGCCCTTGGCGCCGGTGAAGCGCACGTCGAAGGTGGCGGCGCTCGGGTCCTCAGGGAACTTCCACTTCTCCCGCGACGCGTAGAAGGCCATCACGTCGGGCGCGCTGATGGTCTGCACGGCGCCGGGCCCCAGCACCATCTGGATCTGGACCAGCACCACGGAGTCGAGGCCGTCGATGCCGGCCACGCTGAGGGCCTCCTCGCGCTTCTCGCCGAGGGGCTTGAGGCTGTACTTGCCGGTGTCGGTGAACTTCCGGCCGCCCGGGAACAGGTGGACCCCGAACGCCTCGCGGTAGAGATCCTGCTCACCCTTGCTGGCCGCGTGGATGGCCATCTCGTCGCGTTCGGGGGTGTAGACCACGATGTCGTGCTTCTCGGGGCGCTCGACGGTGCTGGTGGGCTTGCCGTCCTTGATGACCGCCTGGCGCTGCGGGGGCATGGCGTGCCGCACGAGGAACCACCAGGCATCGCCCCGCTCGTAGGGCAGGACGCGCACGAAGTCGCTGCCCTTCTTCTTGAGGTACCACGCCTTCAGGTGCGCGATCAGGGGCTTCAACCGCTCATCGTCGACGACCCCCAGCTTCGGGCCCGAGAGTTCCGGTCCGAGGAAGTGGAGGAACGCCTTCGGGCGGTCGAGGAACTGCCGGCCGAGCACACGCTCGACCGCAGGCCGGTCCCGCAACCATGCGTGCAAGGCGATGTCGGCCGGGGATGGCTCGTCGCCGAGGGTGGTCAGGTCGAGGGCGTCGCCCATCTCCTCCTGGAGCTGGTGAACGGCCTCGGAGTCCGCCAGCTCGGCGATGTGGTGCAGCGCGTCGGCGAGGTCGTCGGGGTAGCCGTCCTCGGGCATCAGCAGCACGCGGGCCAGCCGGTCGTAGTCGAAGGCGGCCTCGTCGGCGCCCAGGTCCATGCGCGGCCCGGTGCCGCCCTCGCCGTCGGCCTCCAGGTACTCGCGGGTGCCCGGCTGCCGCAGCAGGAGCAGCAGGTTCTCGAAGGAGACCCGCTTCAAGGTGTCGGGGTTGACGAACTTCCTGGGGTTGAACTTGCCCACGGCCTGCTCCTGCCCATCTTGCGTCAGCGCGGCGCCATCGAGGCGATCTATGCGGTCCCGCGCGAGTCGGGAAGGCCGTGAGTCTACGCCGGGTGCTGGCAGACCTGGCAGACCTGGCAGACCTTGGCAGACCTCGGCCCCGGGCAGGTCTGCCACGAAAAGCAGCGGTGCAACCGCCGGTTGTGGCCGGTGGCAGACCTCGCGCGAGGCTGGCCGCCCCAGATCATGATCCCCCGTTTCTATTTTCGAGCCCCCTTCCTCAGCTCGCCGTCTTCCCGGTCCTTCACCGAAGCGAAGACCCTCCGGAAAAAGAACACGCGCGCGCGTATGCTGGCGGGGGCGAGGTCTGCCAGGTCTGCCATCGGCCCGAGAAGCGCGACGGGAGGCCCATCCTCGGATGGCAGACCTGCCGGATCGTGAGGTCTGCCAAGGTCTGCCAGGTCTGCCATCGGAAGCATCGACGCACGCCCGGACAGAATCTGTCCGGGCGTGCGCCTCCAGGGTGTTGCGCTGTGCTACCTGTGATGTAACATAGGGCACATGGCTGTCGGTCGTAGCGGAAGGCTGGTCTTCGAAGTAGAGCCCTCGGTGAAGCGGGCCCTTCACGCTCGCGTTGCCTCCGAGGGGCGGACCTTGAAGGACTGGCTGATGGAGCAGATCGACGCCTACCTGCACCAGCCTCGGCAGGAGTCGCTCCCCTTCGAGGTCAGTGAACGACGAGTTGAGGCGCGTGATGAGTAGCGTTGTAGCGGCCGACATGGTTGAGCGAGCTCCGCGTGCCCGGCGGGCGCGGGGACCGCGAGCGGAGGAGAGCCCCCTCGTCCAGCTCGGGCTCTTTCCGCGGGTCACCGATGTTGAGTTGTTCGCGGGCGCAGGCGGGTTGACGCTCGGTCTCGGGGCCGCCGGAATCGCCCCAGAGCACCTTTTCGAGCGGAATCCCCGCGCCTGCGCGACACTGCGGCAGAACAAGCGCGTCGCCGGGGCCCTGGTCGGCAACGTCAACGAGCAGGATGTGCGTGATGTGGCGTGGTCGTCGGTCCCGCGACCCGTGAGGCTTCTAGCGGCGGGCCCTCCGTGCCAGCCGTTCAGCCTCGCGGGCAAGCACCGAGCGGACAGCGATCCCCGGAACGAGTTCCCCGCGACCCTTCGCGCCATCCGGGCTCTGGCACCAGCCGTAGTCGCGCTGGAAAACGTCCAGGGCCTCGCCCGGGAGTCGTTCCGCCCGTACTTCGACTACCTCCTGCGACAGCTCGCGTTTCCATCCGTCGCTCCAGTGTCTCCAGACGAGAAGTGGGTCGATCACGACGCGAGACTGCGCCTCCATGCGGAGGCGACCCCCGAGGCTGAGTACCAGATTCGTTGGGGCGTTCTGAACGCCGCCGACTTCGGCGTGCCGCAGATGCGGACGCGTGTCGTGATCCTCGCAACCCGCGCCGGGCTTCCCGTCGTCGAACTGCCCGAGCCCACGCATAGCCGCAATGCCCTGATCCATGCGCAGACGACGGGGGCCTACTGGCGGCTCCACGGAATCGAGCGCCCTGCCGACTTCACCACTCCCAAGCGGGGTCCGGCGCAGCACGAGGATCCCGACGCGGTGCTCAAGCCCTGGCGAACCGTTCGAGACGCGCTGAGCGGCCTGAGGGCGCCCAGCGACGACGAGAACGACGACCTCCAACACTGGGTGGTGCCGGGTGCCCGCCTCTATCGGGGGCACCGCGGCAGCCTGCTTGATTGGCCGTCGAAGACCATCAAGGCCGGCGTTCACGGCGTGGCCGGTGGCGAGAACATCGTCCACCTCGACGACGGAACCTATCGGTACTTCACCCTGCGGGAGATGGCTCGGATGCAGGGCTTCCCCGACACCTACAAGTTCTTCGGCCCACGATCCCGCATCATCGGCCAGATCGGCAACGCAGTGCCTTGCGGCCTTGCGGAGGCGATTGGGCGCCGGGTGCTCCAGATGTGCGAGACGGTACCAGGGATGGCCCAGGACCAGGCCAAGCTTCGTCGTTGAGGAAGGACAATGCCCGCAGATTTCAACCTCACCCCGCATCCGCGCATCCTCCCCATGCTTGGGGAGATCAACCTCGCCCAATGGAGGTGTTTGGCCGAGCTGGTCGACAACTCCGTTGACGGCTTCTTGGCCGCGCTGCGCGGTGGGGCGTCTATCGACAGCGCCGAGATCCTCGTGAACCTCCCGACCAGCGACGCGCCGTCATCCCGGGTGACCGTCCGTGACAACGGACCCGGCATGACCCCCGAGACGCTTGAGCAGGCGGTGAAGGCCGGATGGAGTGGCAACAACCCCATCGACAGCCTCGGCATGTTCGGCATGGGCTTCAACATCGCCACCGCCCGCCTTGGCGGGGTCACCACCGTCTGGACGAGCACCGCTGGCGAGCAGGTCGAGCATGGCCTGCGCATCGACTTCGAGGAGCTGTTGCGCCAGCGGCACTTCAGCACTCCTCACCTCACGAGGCCCAAGGCCGATCCCGCGGCCCACGGCACCGAGGTCAGCGTCGAGCGCCTGAAGCCCGACCAGCGCACCTGGTTGGCGAAGGCGTCGAACCGAAGCGCGGTGAAGCGAGAGCTGAGCCGGGCCTACTCGTCGATGCTGCGGGACGGCGGCGTCCCCTTGACCTTCAAGCTGACCCTCAACGGCACCAAGGTCTCGGCGACGCAGCACTGCGTCTGGGACGACCAGCGGTTCGTCAACAACTCGCGGTTCGACAAGGTGTACGCGGTGATGCCCATCGACCGCCGCCTGCCGGATCGACCATTCTGCCTCGCCTGCTGGCAGTGGCTCTCCGCGACGGACCAGGCGTGTCCGGCGTGCGGACGCCCTGACGATGTGATCCCGCGAAAGAGGCACGTCCACGGATGGATCGGGCTCCAGAGATACCTGAGCGACTCCAGCTACGGGATCGACTTCATCCGCAACGGCAGGAAGATCGAGATCTCGAACCGGGACCTCTTCTACTGGCGCGACCCGAACAGCGACGCGGAAGAGCTGGAGTATCCGATCGACGACGTGCGCAGCCGTGGACGGTTCGTCGGAGAGATTCACCTGGACCACTGCCGCGTCACCTACATGAAGGACCGATTCGACCGGACCGACCCCGCGTGGGCGGAGATGGTCGGAATCGTGCGCGGCGAGGGGCCCCTTCAGCCGCAGAAGGCGTCCGGGCTCGGATTCGCTGGCAACGACAGCCCACTCTTCCGTCTGTTCCAGGCATTCCGGCGCTCCTCGCCCCCGAACGCCAAGGTCGCAGGGGTCTGGGCGAATGTCTTGGTGGTCCGAGACAACGACCGTGCTGAGGAGATGGCGAAGAAGTTCCACGAGGGGGACCCCGAGTACCAGACGGACGAGAAGTGGTGGGAGTTGGTGGTCGCGGAGGACAACAAGCAGCTCACCCCCGGGCCTGGCGCGGGCACGGGAGGAGGAGCGTCGGGTGGAGGGGGCGGACTGCCGGGGTTCGGCAGCGGCGGCGGTACGCCACCACCGCCTGGACCCTCGACGACCGCGCCCGGTGCCGGGGCGAGGACCAACACCCCGCCCACGCCGCCGCCTCCGCCACCCCGGACCGAGCGACCTGACCTGTCACGACAGTACGTGCATGAAGCCACGTCGGTACAGTGGACCGTGAAGGCGTATGAAGTGGCACCCTCCGATCCCGAGCTGGACGGAGGGAAGAGAGCCTGGAAGGCGAAGACGCTGCCCCAAGGAGACACCGACTTCTACTTCGATCCGAGGCACCGCGTGTTCCGGTCCGCGACCTTGACCCCGTTCGATGCGCTCCTCGCGGAGTTGGCCTTCCGAACGGCGGACTTCCTTCGCGGCCGGGCCAACGCGCCGACTTTCGACGCGGTGCTCGTGGACCTTCGGGCGAAGTACGGCGGGCGCATGGACCTCGATCCCGCCGCGTTGGCGACCAACGCTGGTTCACTCTTCCGCAGCATCGCCGCCACGCTGGCCCGCAACGTCGCTGATGACGACGCGACCCGCCTGTTCGGCGAGCTACCGAGCACGGAGCAGGAGGCGATTCATCATCGGATGGCGTCTCGCGGTATCACCAACCCGGCGGCCGTCGTCACGCAGGGCAGGTTCTTGGAGCACGCGAGCCCTCGGATCGTCCTCGAGTTCGTCCGGACGCACCCCGACCTCTTCTTCGACGGCCGCTGCTGGGACGAGGTGTACGTCGACATCGACTACCAGTACCCTGCGGCAACCGCCGAAGCCCGGGCCCGCGTCCTTCGGCAATACGAGGCGCTTCTTCTCGACGCCCTCTGGCTCGCTGAGCAAGAGCCGCGCGATATTGTGAACGCGACCCGGGAGCGGGTGCTCCGCGCGGCCCTGGCCGTCGAGATGCTCGCGCCGCTCGACGCCGAGGCCGAAGATGCACAGGCTTGAGCCTGGCTTCCTGGACCGGGCACGCCTCCTGCAAGGGCCCTGGCAGTCGTTCGAGCGGGATGTCGCGCGCCTGATGCTGGCAAGCGGCTTCGAGGACGTCCGGATCGTCGGCGGCTCGGGCGACCGTGGCGCGGATGTACTCGGCGTGAGCGGTGGCCAGCTGTGGGTATTCCAGTGCAAGCACACGACCGCCAGCCCACCGCCCGCGAAGGCCGTCTCCGAGGTGGTCGAAGCGGCGCGCTACTACGGTGCCGACCGAATGGTGGTGGCCGTCTCACGTGTGCCTGCGCAGGGGCTGTGGGATGAGGTCGCTCGCTACGGTCGGCTCGGCCTGAATGTCGAGGTGGCTACTCCAGAGACGTTGCTCGGGTTGATGCAGGCCGCGCCCGAATACGCGCCGCGACGCCGTGAGCTTCGGGACTACCAGAGGGAGGCGGTCGCGCTGATGCGCGAGGCCCTGACGGATACCGGCAAGGCGCAGGTCGTCCTTGCGACTGGCCTCGGGAAGACCGTGGTGATGGCCGAGGTCGTCGCCGACTTGTTCCGGGACGACCGGGTGGAGCACGGGCGGGCCCTCGTCCTCGCCCACACCAGGGACCTCGTAGAGCAACTGCACCAGAGCTTCTGGGCCCAGCTTCCCAAGTGGGTTCGCACCGAGCACTTCAGCGCGCCGGAATTCCCGAAGATGTGGGACGGCATCGTCTTTGCGACAGTCCAAAGCGTTGTGTCGAGCATCGACAAGTTGCCGCCTTTCGGGCTGATCGTCGTGGACGAGGCGCATCACATTGGGGCCGCCATGTTCCAGCGGGTGATCGAGGCCCTTCGCCCACGAATGCTCGCGGGGGCGACGGCGACCCCTTGGCGGGGTGACGGCTTCGACATCGACACGATGCTGGGCGCGCCGGTCGTGCAGTACGGGATCGCTGACGGCCTGCGGCGAGGGTTCCTGTCCGAGGTGGATTACAGGCTTTGCGCAGACAACATCGACTGGTCGTTCGTGCAAGAGATGTCTCGGCACAAGTACTCAATCGCGCAGCTCAACCGCAAACTGATCATTCCCACGCGAGACGAGCAGGCGGTCAGACGCATCAAGGAGGAGTTCGATCACTCGGGCCGTCGAGCTGGGGTCGTGTTCTGCCCTTCGGTGCTCCATGCCATCGAATTCGCCGCGATGTTGAGGCGGTACGACCTGCGCGCGGAGGCCGTGTCCGGCGACCAGGATCCGCGCGAGCGAGAGCTTCTGATGGCCAGGTTCCGCGCCGGGGAGCTGGACCTCGTGACCAGCGTGGACCTGTTCAACGAAGGGGTCGACGTGCCCGACGTGGACCTCGTTGTGTTCCTGCGCGCGACACACAGCCGTCGGATCTTCGTCCAGCAGCTCGGCCGGGGGCTGCGCGCCAGTCCCCGGAAGGACAAGGTCATCGTCCTGGACTTCGTGACCGACATCCGACGGGTCGCCGAGGTGGTCGAGTTGGACAAGGCGACGCGATCTGGACCTGTTGAGCGGCTTGGGCTCGGTGGCCAGTTGATCGAGTTCAGGGACGCGTCGGCGGGGTCCTTCCTGCGCGAATGGATGCTGGACCAGGCGTCCCTGGTCCTACGTGAGGGCGACTCCGAGCTGGAACTTCCGAAGTTCGACTTCCCAGAACCTCCACCACCTGGAAGCGTTCAATGAGGATTCCCGAGGACGTGCGATCCGGTCTGCGGACCCGGCTATGGGCACTCGCCGATGATCTTGACTGGAGCAGCCTGAGCTGGGCCGAGAAGTCAACGCACTACGAGGCGTGGACCAAGGATCCGTCCGTCGGGGGCCAGCTTGCCCACTACATGGACCAGCGGCAGATCCGCGTCTACGTCAAGGACACCATCATGAAGGGCTATGGGCGGTCTCGCCTGGCCAATCCTGAACGTGTGATGCGGGTCCTTGGGTTGAACGGCGGTTCCGGTGGGCCGCTGTTCGGTGTGGCTCAGGAATACCAGCGGCCCCACGGACGACGCCTGGCCGATGGTCGAGTGATCGCCTGGGGCAAGGCGAAAGACTGGAAGGGAATCCTGATGACCCTCCACGAGCGGGCCTTCGAGTCGAAGGGCACGCCCCACGCGGCGGTGTTGATGTCGGCCGTCGGGCGATTTCAGGAGGATGACGTCCGCGCGCTTGTTCAGGATGCCGCGACCAAGCTGGGGGTCGTGAGGCTGGTGTGGCTGACGTAGACAGACACCGAGCTGATGCGCTGACGCCCTCGGAGCGGTCGGCACACATGGCCAAGATCACGGGCAAGGGGAACCGGTCGACCGAGATACCACTGCTGGAGTTCCTACGCTCCGAGGGCGTTGAGGGCTGGGAAACCCATCCACCTGATGTCGTCGGGCGGCCGGATCTGTACTTCCGCGACCTTCGCCTTGCGATCTTCGTGGACGGCTGCTTCTGGCACGACTGTCCTGTGTGCGCCCGGAACCGCCCGCGCACCAGGCGAGAGTTCTGGGACGCCAAGATCACCGCGAACCGCCAACGGGACTCGCGGGTGACCAGGACTCTGCGTCGACAGGGCATCAGCGTGCTCCGACTCTGGGAGCACCGGATCCGAAGCGGCGGATGGGAGGCGACCGTAAAACAAATGCTCACCCGAGCGCGCCGTCGCGCACAGTGAGGCGGGTTTCAGGAGGCTGCGCGCGTTCTCAACCACCTGCTTCTGGACCCGTCTTCGGCCCCGCCTTGTGGACCCGGGAATCCCCGTCCAGGAACCTCGGCGGCCCGGTGGCCTTCTGGACCCCCTTCGAGTGACCCCGGCGCCGACTACTTGTCGCCGCAGGTGGGCTTCGCAGCGTCTCTGATGGACTTCTCGATCTCCATGCGACCTTGCTGCTGCAAACCGTCGGTGTAGGTCGCCGAGTAGTAGAGCGTTCCGCCCGTGCTGTTCCTCGTCCAGCAGTCCTTGCGATCGTGGCTCAGCACCCGCGCGCGGACATCCGCGGACTCACCCACGTCAAGCACCGTCCACGATTCGCCCTTCTTGCACCAGATGACGTACACCCCGCCCTTGGCCTCAAGGCTGCTTGGTCCCGTGAAGGCGCCCTCAAAGGTTCGATTCCATCGCTGGAAAGACATGGACTGCTCCTTGTGCTGTGCCCGAGAAAACTCCGCTGCCGGGGCAGTTTACCACCAACGCCGACGCGGAACTCGCGGACTATGCCGCCTCCCGCTCAGAAGTCACCCGCGCCACTGGCCACTGCCCCGCCTCCTCCAGCCGGCGGCGCAACGTGGCCCGCGGCACCTTGAGGATGCGCGCCACGTCCTTGAGCCCCCGTCCTTCGCGGAGCAGGGCCACTGCGGGGCGCAGGTCGATCTCCTTGCGTGGCCTACCGCAGTGCTTGCCGGCTGCCTGGGCGCGCCGGATGCCGGCGACCACTCGCTCCTGGATGAGGTCGCGCTCGAAGGCAGCGAAGGCCGCGATCATGGCAGTGAACAACCGCCCGGCCGGGGTGGTGGAGTCGAGGCCCTGGTCGCGGAGAGAGACGAAGGCGACGCCCTGGGCGTTGAGCTGGTCCAGGGTGGCCAGGACGTGCTGCAGGCTTCGACCAAGGCGGTCGAGCTTCCAAACGGCCACGATGTCGAGCTTCCCGGCCTGGGCGTCGGCGAGCATCCGGTCGAGCCCCGGCCGCGAGGTCTTCGTGCCGCTGACCCCAGCGTCCTCGTAGACGCCAGCGATGTCCCACCCACGCTGGGCGGCGACCTGGCGCAACTCGTCGAGCTGGAGGCCCACATCCTGGCCGTGGCCGGTGGTGGAGACCCGGGCGTAGATCGCGGCACGGGGCCGGGAAGGTGTCGAAGTCATGCCCTCCGAGTACCACAAGGGGGGTCCAGGGGCCCGGAGGTTCGCTTACCGCCGAAAGAGCAGCTTCCGTGGTAGGCCACCACGAACGAGGAAGGAGTGGTGGCGCCCCCGGAGTTGAACCGGGACCTCCCCCTTTCATCAGCCCGCGATGCGGATCGTGGGCTGATGGAAGGGGGGTGTGCGAGCCCTACACCAGACGCCACTGCGGTGCTATTGCACATGCAGTCGTAGGTCAAGCTGCCGAGGCAGTACTCCCTTGGTCGGTCGGGTAGGCGACCCGCATGAGGGAACCGATGCAAACGACACCGAGCCCGACCTCCCCGTTCAGGACACCATGATCAACCACACCAACTCGTACTTGGTACTTCGTCGCAACGCCCAGGAGGCGATCAACTTCGCGGTACTTTCGTGTCACGCGGTCCCGGCCCTCAACGCCTACATGAAAGCAGTTGAAGGTGGCACGGCCCCGAAGCTGCCAGATCCTGACTACTTCGGGGTGGTGCAGGCTCATGACAAGCTCCGGGCCTTTAAGCCCAGCTACAAGAAGACCTTGGGGCGCTTCGTCCTGCTGAGTTCGTTCTCGTACTTCGAGGCGTACGTTCAGGACGCTATTCGCGAGGTCATCGACTTCCACGGCGACTGGAAGGGTGGGCTCCGAGAGAAGAACCTCCGGTCCATGAACACTAACGACCCCATGATCTCGAAGGCACGACGTGGGCTAACCGAGCGCAGAAAGGCGGGACCAGAGCAACGGTACGCAAAGCTACAGGCCACCCTCCGCGAAGCCGGGTACCGGTTTCCGAGCGACCTTGTTGCTGCTTTTGGCATCGCCAAGGTCGAGGAGGCCCTCCAGGATCTCCGCGCGGCCCGGATTCCGGAGTTCCTCCAATCCGCCTTCGGGTTCGACATGCCGGCGGACGACCTTCTGGAATTCCAGCGCCTTCGAGAGTGGCGCAACACGGTCGCCCACGGCCGTGGAGCTGAGGTGGATCTTGGCGAGGCCATGACCGCGAACCGCTTTCTTCGGGGTTTAGCGATGCGGATCGACTCGCACCTCGTCAGGAACTTCCTCGTCATTGAACCTGCGGACTAAGGAGCTCGCGGCGCCGATCCATCTATGTCGAGAACGCCGCCCGCACGACCCCCACCAGCTCCCGCCGTCGCCTCCCAAGGAAGGCATCGACGTAGGCCGCGTCCACCCCGGGCGGCGGGTTCGCCCGCAGCGCCGCCGCCGCGGCATCGAGCAGCCGGTCCGCGTCGAGCCCCCGCCACGTGGCCTCCTTGCCCGCCGCTACCTGCCGCTCCCGCTCCCGTTCCAGCGCGGCGATCTTCGACCGCTGCTCCTTCACGGACCGCCGGGCGTCGGCAAGCTGCCGCTCCAGCTTCACCACCCGTCGCGCGTCCTGGCTGGGCGTCTCGGGCAAGCCCAGGAGCTTGCTCACCAGAACCGCGATGGCGGGGAGCAGGTGCGCCGTGGCGGCCCCCAGGTCCTCACGGGCGGCCACGAAGGACTCGTCGTGTCCCAACCCCATCCGGCCGTCCAGGTGTGTCAGCTCGTGGACCGCGATGCCGTGCAGGAAGGCGGCGATGGCGAGGGGCCGCTCGCGGTGGGCCTTCACGACCTGGGCGAAGCGGTCGGGGTGGATGAAGATGAAGCGGCGCGGGCCGGGCCGCTCAATGGCCTCGCCCACCACGTCGTCGTCGAGCACGAAGCCGGGCCGGAAGGCGCGACGGATTCGGGCCTCGGAGGCTACCAGGCGCAGCGTGCCGTCCCAGGCGAGCAGGTAGGGCACCCACTTCGCGTAGCCCTTCTTGAAGCGGTACGCGCGCTGGCGGTCGTAGGTCTTCCGGGCGATGCGCAGGCCGGCGAAGCGGCCGAAGGGGTTGCGGGGGCGGCGCCCCTCGGCGCGGTCCTGGGCCTGGGCCCAGCTCGGGGTGAGGGCGTCGAGCGCCCCGTGGGCCTTGGAGACCGCGACGGCCTGGAGGAGCCCACCACCGCCGGGGGCGAGCGCGGCTTCGGCGGCGCGCTCGATGGCGGCCTCGACGGCGCGGGTCTGCCAGCCGTCGAGCTGCTGCCCGACCTCGGCGCGACGCAGGGCCTGGTCCACCTCCTCGGTCAAGACGACGGTGCGCACGCCTCCGGTGGCCCGGCCGGTCTCGTCGGCCTCGGTGAGGACTGCGCGGAGCACCCGGGCGGCGGCCACGTCGGACGGTGCCTCGATGTCGGCCTCGACGGGGGCCTCGCGGGCAGCGGCCATGCCGGCGGGGAGCACCCAACCCCGGCGCGGCTCGTCGTCGGCGGGACCGGCCTTCGTGCCGCGCGGGGCGGCCGAGGCCACCGGCTGCTCGACGCCCGCGTACTTCGCCTGCTCGCCGTAGAAGTCCAGGATGCCCCCAGCGGCCTCGGCGATGGCCCGGCGCACGTCGGCGTCGGCGAAGGCGTCGGCCATCTGCGCGGCGATCTCGGCCCCGGTGCCCTCTCCGTCGTCGTCCCCCTCGGGGTCGATGAACTCGTCCTCTTCGGAGCGGCCGACGGACTCCGACTCCTTCTCGACCTCCTCGACCAGGTCGGCGAAGGTCCAGGCCGCCCGGTCCTGGAGGCTGTCGCGGGCGGCGTTGAAGGGGTAGCCGCGCTGGCCCGGCCGCACGGTGGTGGTCAGGTCGATCACCACGTCGGCCTTGAGGTTGCCGCGCTGGGCGGGGAACTTCATCTGGAACAGCCCGTTGAGGCGCAGGTACCAGGCCCCGCCGCGATCCCCGGGCGGGCGTCGGTACGCCTTGACCGCGGCGGACGTGCCCTCGCCCCAGGAGCCGTCCACGGCGACCCGCGCGCCGCCGCGTCGGCTGAACATGGGCCGGACTTCCTCGCCGTTGAAGACGAAGGTGAAGCCCGGCACGTCGTTGGCGGCCAGCAGCTCGCGCAGGCGGTCGTCGATGTCGACGTAGACGCCCCGGGCGCGGTCCCAATACCGAACCAGCTCGGGGTCGATGTCGTAGACGGTGAGCGAGGTTCCCTGCCGCGCGGGCGCGTCGTAGACCTGCACGTCGCGGTCGATGCCGTCGGCGATGGCGAGGTTGTCGCGGGTGTGCATCCGCCAGCGGAAGGAGCGTGACACGCCGAGGATCACGGCCTTGGCCACGCCGAAGCCGCCTGCCGCCTGGCCGGAGTCGTCGGCGTCCCGCTTGCCGCTCTCGCCGATCGCCAGGAACTTCCCGATGATGTCCTCGGCGCTCATGCCGATGCCATTGTCCGCCCAGGTCAACGAGCCCTCGGCCGCGTCCCAGGTGACGTCGAAGCGGCCCTCGCCGGCCTTGATCTGGCGGGCGCGGATGGCGCTTCTACAGGCATCAAGCCCGTTCTGGGCCGCTTCCCTGGTGGCAAGCCACGGAAGATCGCCGCTCCGGTACACCGATCTTGTGAGCAGGAGCCAGACCGTGCCCACGTTCGCGGACGGGCGCCCCGATAGCTTGCTGGTCATGGCCTCGCGGATCTCGGCGACCCCGGCCAGCTCACGGCGCAGCGCGGCGCGGTCGATGCGGACCCGGCCAGTGGCCTTCGGCACGGCGCCGGGCGCGGGGACGGGGTGGGGGCAGGCGCAGGAGCTGGTCATGCGGCGACCCTCCCGGGCACGGAGAGGCGGCCCCGGCGTAGCGCGTGGGCGAGCGCGCCCCCATCCACTCCGGCGGCCTGGAGCGCCAGCCAGGCGCGGTGCGCGGCCAGCACGAGACGCCCGGCGGCCTCGGCGAGGGCGGGCGGCACCGCGTTGCCGACCTGGACGTACCGTTGGTGGACCGTGCCCTGGAGGGGCCAGTCAGCGGGGAGGCCCTGGAGGCGCAGGCCCTCGTCCAGCACGATGCGGCGGATGCCGGCGACAAGGAAGGCGGCGTCGGAGGCCCGGTCGGGCCCGCCGTTGAACGTCCAGCCCGCGACCGCGTTGGCGCGGGTGCCCTTCTCGTCAGTCGTCGTGACCGTAGGCGCCGGCCGGTCCAGGCGCCAGGGCTCCGAGCAGGCGCGGCCGTGCTCCTCGTCGCAGGGGTAGCAGGCCCGCCGGTCGCAGCTCCCGCGGTGCATCGTGTCGCCGACCGCCTCGCCCAGCGTGAGCCAGGGGCGCAGTGCCAGGCCCTCGGCGGCCTCCGGGTGGGCGTGCGTGGTCGCCGGGCCGTCCGGGTCCAGGGGAAGGGGCCCCGCCCACAGGATCAGGCGGCGGCGGCGCTGGGGCACTCCGAAGTCGGCGGCGTCGAGCCGCCACTGGCCGGCGAAGGGGAAGCGGCGGGCCAGCTCGCCGGCGACGCCTTCGAGGTGACAGGCCGGGCAGGAGCCATGCCCGCCGCCGCAGAGGTCCATGTGGTAGCTCCAGCCGAGCACGTTCTCGGCGAGGAACCAGGTGGGCCGGCAGGCGTCGATGGCGGCGAGGGTGACGGGCCAGCCGTCCCGCTCGTCGGTGGCCCCTCGGCGCTGGCCGGCCGTGCTGCCCGGCTGGCAGGGCGGCGAGGCCCACAGAAGGGCAGCACGGCCCCGGAAGGCGGCGAAGTCCAAGTCGCGGGCGTCCGCCTCGACCGCGGGGAAGCCGGCGGCGCGTAAGGTGGCGGCGGCGGCGGGCTCGCGTTCGACGCAGGCAAGGTGCGTCCAGCCGGCGCGGTGCAGGCCGAGGGAGGCGCCGCCGGTGCCGGCGAAGAGTTCGACGCAGGTCAAGATGCACCCCGATGACTGAGAGTGCGAGCTGGGGCGGGATAGCAACGCACTGAGTCACTCAGGCCCCAGCACTTCTCGGGAGCAATCTGCACATGCCCGACCCGCCGAACCGCCACTCTGTGGACCTTGCGCTGGAACGCATCGTTGTGAATCGAAATCGCCCCATCGAAACCGAGAAACTCGTGACTCAACTTATTGAGCAGCTGATCGGGATCTCTGGGTTCTCGGTGACGAGAGAAGCAGTTCTGTCGCCCTACGGATTCGACATAATCGCGAGGAGGGCTACTGGTGCCGTCGTCGGATTCGAGGTGAAGTCGGGCGATATCCCTGTTGGAGCCAGTGTAGTGGACGAGTTTCGGGCCATCTTGAGGAGGGGCGCCAGGAAGGAACAGGCCATTCTCATCTCGACTGGCGGCTACTCCTCGGAAGCTCGGCGCGCCATTGATGCCGCTCCTGATGGAGCAGTCCAGTTCCTGGACCTTGAGAGCCTGGGAACATGGGCAACACAGGTCCTCAGGTCCATCGAGAGCGAAACGTTGGCTCATAATGCCGGCAGGCCAGCGGCCATCGTCGAGCTTATTATTGGCGAAGCTATCCGACGTCTTATTGAAGCAGTGGCCCATGATCCTGAGGTACTGCACCATGTTGAGTGGCGACAGGTAGAACAGATTGTAGCTGCGGTCCTGGAGAGCCTTGGCTTCGAGGTTGAGCTGACACGTTCGGCGAAGGATGGCGGCAGGGATGTCGTTGCGTGGTGTACTGAGGCCGGAACGAGCATCCGCTATCTCATCGAAGTCAAGCACTGGACTGGCCGCAGCCGGCCCGGCAGGAGAGAGGTCAGGAAGCTGCTCCATGTGACGGTCTCCGAGGCCGCAACCGCGGGTGTGCTCCTTTCGAGCAATGGCGTGGCAGCCAGCGCCTTCGAAGGACTGGCCGAAGCGGACCTTCGGTTGCTCCGATTCGGAGGGAAGGACAAGCTGGAGGCTCTGTGTAGGCTCTATGGCAGAAGGTCCGGTGGACTCTGGCTTCCAGTGATCGAGTCCCCCAGTCTCGCTTTGCTTGAAGGGCTTCTCCAGCCAAGTTGAGTCGCGCGTGGAGGTAGGTCGTTGCTGTCGTGCGCCCCTCACGCCGCCGCCCTCCCGCCCAGCTCCACCGGCAGGTCCCGCAGCTCCGGGTCCGTCAAGATGTCGCTCGACCGCCTCACGATGAGGTCGTACAGGCTCCAGGGCTTGCTCCCCGGCCCGGTGACCGCGTGCCAGACCCCCTGCACGGGCACCCGGCGCACCGCGTAGGCCCCGTCGGCCTGCAGCTCGCTGTACTCCGAGGTCACGAGCGACCAGAGGATGTTGCAGTCGTTGTTGAAGCAGCGGTGCCCGGGGGCGGAGGTCCGCCGGAAGCGGGAAGCGCAGGACCAGGCGTACTGGGCGAGCACGTCGTTGGCCCGCTCGGGTCGGCGGCGGATGTCCTCGGCGTACCAGCCGACGAGGGCACGCGCGGGCTTCATGGCTCCGTGGGCGCCCTGGTGGACGGTGCGGTTGAAGGTGAGGACGAGGGCCCGCTCGGTTGTGACGCCGAGGAGCTGGGCGATCTCGATGGCGGCCCGCATGTGCTCGCCCCGGGCGGCTTCGGCGGCCTGGGCGTGCTGGAAGGCGACGTGCCGACCGGCGGCCGCGAAGCGGGCAGCCCAAGGCTCGGCCCACAGGGGGGCGCCGTCCACGGGCTCCATGCTGGCGCGGGCGGTGACATCGAGGACGCGGGCCCAGCTCGGCCCGAAGAAGGAGGCGAAGGCGGCAGGGTCGGCCTGGTGCATGGCGGACAGCAGCCGGCCGAGGGCGCCCGACTTCTGCGTCCACTGGAGGATGCCGTAGCTGACACCGTTGCCGTCGAGGTTCTTCTGCACGGACCACCAGGTGCCCTCGTGGGCGCTGGTCTTGCGCAGCAGCGTGGGGATCCAGTCGGTGATGTACTCGCTCACGGTGTCCTCCAACCTTCGGGTGGCCTTTCGTCCGGGCGGCGAAGCAGCGGCCGCCACGAGCAGCAGGCCGACCGCCCCGGCGCCGAGCAGGAGCGGGGTGGTGTCACGCGGCACCGGCGAGCTCCTCGTCGCCTTCCTCGTCCGCGCCGGACAGCAGGTTCCGCGGGATGGCCCGCCCCCACCACCAGCGCCCGGCCTCGGCCAGCTCGGCGAACTTGAGCCCCGAACCCGGCGCGGCGGCGAGGAAGGCCCGCCAGCCGGAATCCGTGGGCGACAGGACGGTGATCCCAGGCGTGCCCGAGGCCGCCCCGGCGTTGACGACCCGCAGGCCGGCGGGCGCCATGACGGGGATCCGCTGGGCCTGGGCGTTGTAGTAGGACACCCTCGACAGGGCGGCGACGATGCGCTCGCCCGTCAGGCCCCACATGCGCTCGACCCAGGCGTCGGGCGCCTGCTGCCAGCCCATGCCCGGCCAGTCGCCCTGGTAGCGGAGCCGGTTCTCGGCGTGCTGCTCGATGGCCCGGACCGTGAAGCCCTCCTCGTCAGCGGGCCAGTCGGCGCCGTAGTGCTCGGGCCGGAGCGCCGAGAGCCGCCCGTCGTCGGACTTCACGAGCCGCCAGCCCGCCTCGCCGGCCGCGCGCAGGGCGATCTGCCCGTCGCGCGTGACCTGGCCGAACTCGACGTACTCGATCTTGTCGGCGTTCCAGGCGCTCGGGATGCCCACCCGCAGGCCCTCGTAGACCGGCCCGCCCCCGTCCGGGACGAGCACCGGCTGCTGGCGGACCACCGCGGCCTGCTGCGCCCAGGGCCACGCCTCGGGGTTCATGCGCGACAGGTGCTTGAGCCGCTCCTCGGCCTCTCCCCGCAGGCGGGCGGCCTCGGTGGGGTCCTTGCTCCGCTCGGCGCCCCGGAAGCGCGCGTTGATGGCGCGGAGCAGCTTGCTCGCCTCGCTGGCGATCTTCTTCTTGGCCTCGGCCTCCCGCTGGGCGCGCACGGCCTCGAGTCGGGCCCGGGTCTGCTCCGGGTTCCGGCTGATGAGCAGCAGGATCTCCTCGGGCCCCATGTCCATCTGGGCGCCGGGGTTGTTGGTGTCCCGGTCCTGGGACTTCAGGAGCTGCGTCATCCACCCGCGCTTGCCCTGGATGAGGTTGAAGCGCAGGCCGTCCTGGGAACGGCGGGAGAAGTAGTAGTAGATGGCGATGGCCGACAGGGTGTTGCCCTGGCGCACGCCGCGCCCGTTGCGCTGCTGGAGCGTGGCGGGCTCCCAGGGCAGGTCCAGGTGGTGGATCGCGCAGGTCCGCGTCTGGAGGTCGATGCCCTCGTAGGCGATGGCGTTGGCGAGCACGACGTCGTACTTCGGCGCCTCGCCGGCCTCGGGGTCGCCGTTGAACTCGCGGGCGATGCGCTGGCGGTCGGCGGCGTTGGGGGCGACCTCCGCGTTGAGCACGCCGATCCGGTCGGCGGCGATGCCGGCGGCGACCAGGGTGTCCTTCACCCAGCGGTGGGCGGCCACGTTGTCGACGAAGACGATGTGCCCGCAGGTCCGGTTGGCCAGCACCCGCTCGGCCAGGGCCTCGAACTTGGGCGAGCTGGGGTCGTTCACCGCGTCGGCGTTCTTCCAGGAGTAGCCCTCGTCCAGCTCGGCGTGGATGGCGACGAGCGCCATGCGGGCGAGCAGGCCCAGGATCTTCGCCTTGTCGGAGGGGTCGTCGCTCTTGAGCGCCGCCTCGATCTGCCGGACGTAGGCGTCGTACTTGGCGTCCTGGCCGGCGTCCATGTCCACCTCGACCATCTCGACCTTGGGCTCGGGGAGCTTCAGGCCGACCTCCTCGGCGGTCTTGAACTCGCCGTAGCGGAGGATCACGTCGCGCAGCTCGTGGAGGTTCTGGAAGCCGACGACGGCGCCGCGCTCCTCGACCTCCATGCTGGGCGTGACGACGGGCTTGATCTCGATGCGCAGGTAGCGGTCGATGAACTGCTCGGGGTCGCGGATGCCCATACGCGACCAGGCCGCGGGATCGACGTACTGGATGAGGTTGTAGAACTCCAGGGGGCTGTTCTTGGCCGGCGTCGCGGACAGAAGCACGACGCCGGTGCCGCCGGTCCTGCGGCGGACGGCGGCGCAGCGGAAGTCGAGCTGCCAGGCGCGCTTGGAGCCGTCGCCCGGGTTGCCCATGAAGCGGGGCACGCCGCCCTCGCGGTCCTCGGGCAGGTAGAGGTTCTTGAAGTTCTGGGCCTCGTCGACCATCAGCAGGTCCACGCCGATGTCGTCCCAGGCGATGCCGGGGTCGTAGTCCCAGCCCGCCGCCAGCTCCATCTGCTGGGCGACCCAGGCGGCGATGCCCTCGCGGAGGATGGCCTCGTCGCGCTCGGAGAGCTTTTTGCGCTTGGCGGCGTTGCGGCGGCGCAGGGCCACCTCGCGCTGGATGGCCTCGGTCTGCTCGGCGTAGGCGCGGACCGCGCGCTCGTTCATGCGGGTGCGGCCGAGGGCCGTGTAGGTGAGCAGCACCACGTCGTATTCGCCGGCCTGGAAGCGGGTCCACTTCTCGGCGCGCTCCTGGGGCGTGTCCGTGTCGCTGGTAGCGAGGCCCTTGCGCGGCCCCCGGCTGATCGTCTTGAGCTTGGAGCCGATGACGGCGACCCGGTAGTCGGGCAGCACACGCCGGAAGTCGGCCTCCCACTTCCAGACGATGGAGTTGGGGACCAGCACGACGGGCCGCTTGCACCAGCCCTCCTGCCGAGCCCGCGCGATGACGCCGATGCCGGTGTAGGTCTTGCCCACACCCACGTCGAAGGCGAGCAGCCCGCCCCGGTTGGCGAGCACGCGCCGGGCGCCGGCGACCTGGTGGGGGTGCAGGCGGGGGCCGTCCTTCTTCCAGCGCGCGATGGGCAGGGCCTCGGCGGCGTAGGAGGGGGCGACGAAGCCCTTGAACTGTCGGTTGTAGGCGTGCTCGATCTTCGCCCGGCGCTCGGGGGTGGCGCCGACCCAGCCCTTGAAGGCGGCGTCCCACTCGGCGGCCTTCTTCATCCGGGCCTTGTCGATGTCCTTCTCGCCCTCGTCGTCGTACTTCTTGGGCGGGCTGAACAGCGTCTTGTCGTGGTTCATCCAGCCGACGAGCAGCAGGACCTCGGGGTGAAGCTCGCGCTCCTTCTTGGACAGGTCCTCGTAGGCCCAGCCCCGGGGCGACACGAGGCCGGCGGCCCGCACCAGCTCCACGTCGTCGAAGCCGTACTTCCGGCTCCAGGTCTCGTTGATCCACTCCGTCACGAGGTCGAGCGGCACCCAGCCCTGGCGGGCCGACACGCCCTCGATGTCGTCGAACAGGGCCGGCGCGATGGCGGCCAGGAGCTTCTTCGCCTGCTCCTCGGCGCCCTGGGCCTTGGCCCGGTCGTACCGGGGCCACAGCGAGCCGGTGAGGTAGACCTCGCCCGGCACGAGCTGGTCCCAAGCCTCGCCGTCGAGGAACCAGCCGGCGTCGAGCAGGTCGGCGGTGAGCCGGCCGGCGTCGAAGCGCCCGCCCAGCGAGCGGTGGAAGGCCAGCAGGTCGGCGACGGTGAGCGCGCGGTTCGCCCGGTACAGCAGCTCGGCCTGGGCAGGCACGTCCTCGATCCGACCGGCGTAGCGGGGCTCGGGCTTCGGCGGGGCGTGCCGCAGGCCCTCGATGAGCCCGCCCGCGCGGTCGAAGGCGGACAGGAAGCGCTCGGCGCCGGTGGAGCCGCCCCGGGCGAGCTTGACCAGCTCGACGTGGGCGTGGGGGTTGCCGTGGGTCTTCCGCCAGGCGGACAGGGCCTCGAACAGCTCGGGCCACAACATCGGCGGCTCGTCGGCGTTCTCGGCGGCGACCAGGGCGAGGTAGCGGTCCACCCGCAGGCCCAGGGTGACCGCGGCGGCCAGCTCGCGCGAGAGGTGGGAGACCTCGGCGTCGGTCTGCCGGGTGACGCCGATCCGGGGCCCGCTCGCGGACCGGCCGGCGGGGAAGGCGATCACCTGGCAGTCGGCGCAGACGGGGCGCTCCACCAGCGCGGGGAGCCGCGTGAACTCGCCCATGACCTGGTAGCCCCAACGCGGGGCCTTGGTCTGGTCGTCCTCGCCCCCGTCCCGTCCGACCTCGCGGCCGAGGATGTGGCCCGGGAACTCCTGGAAGTAGTGGCCGGCCAGGATGCCCCGGTCGGCGTCGTCGACCTCGGGCAGCTCCCCGCCGCGGGCGCGGAAGAAGAGCAGGTCCGTGACCAGCATGGCGCCGGGGAAGATCGCCTCGCGGCCGTTGGGGCGCATCGACGGCAGGCGGAAGGCGGCGGCGACGTGGTGGCGCTTGAGCACCTTCTCGCGCAGGGCGACGAAGCCGGCCGTGCGCGAAGTGAGGAAGCCGCCGGGTACCAGGAAGACGCCGATGCCGTCGGGGGCGAGCAGGTCCAGGCCCCGGCGCAGGAAGTAGTGGTAGGCCATCTTCTCGCGGTAGGCCCGGTCGGGGTCCTCCGCGATGGAGGCGCCCCGGATGCCATAGGGCGGGTTGCTCACGACGAGCTGGAGCCGGCCCTGCCAGGCGGGCCCGCGCTCGCGCACCCACCGCTCGAAGGGGCCGACGAACAGGTCCAGGTCGGGCCGCAGGGCGGCGAGCATCCGCGAGGAGAGGTCCGACCACTCGACGGCGTGCCAGGACACGCGGGGCAGGCCCTCGAAGGCCCGCACCATGCGCCCGATGCCGGCCGAGGGCTCCAGGGCGTGGACCTCACCCGAGGGCAGCAGCGGGCTGACCACGCGGGCGATCTCGCGGGCCACGCGGGTCGGCGTGTAGAACTCGTGGATGAGGCCGCGCTCCTCGGGCACCGGGAAGCCCGGCGGGAAGCGGCCGGAGGCCGAGCGGATCGAGAGCCCGCCCCAGCCGGAGTAGCCGGCCAGCACGCGGCGCTCGTCGGCGGTGGCGGGGCGTCCCTGGGCGGCCAGGGCGGCGGCCACGGTCATGGCGGCGACGTTGGCGGCCGTGCGCTGCGCCGCGCTCCACAGCTCGGGCAGGTCCTCGGTCGGGACCTGGTTGGCGGCCTCGATGCGCCGCAGCAGCGGGGCGAGGTTGGCCTCGATGACGGCGACGAGCGCCGGGCGGTTCCGGTCGAGGAAGTCGTCCAGGTACTCGGTGTCCACGCCCACGGGCAGGCGCGCGCGGACGATGGGCACGATGCGGTCGAGGAGGGCGGCGGCGGCGGTCAATGGAAGTCTCCTACGCGGTGGTGCGGGGCGGGCTACCTGAAGAACCATGCCCGTCCTGGACGATCGCCAGCTCCGCGAGCGGCTTCAGCGAATCCACCCGCAGCTCCTCCAGCACGCCGCGCCGATCGCGTGCCAGATCGGTGACGGCAAAGCGGAAGGCCAGTTTGGGATTGCCACCGGCATCGTGCTTGCCGTTGGCAGCAGACTCATTGCCGTGACGGCCGCGCATGTCTTCGAGCGTCCCGACCTCGTTCAGTTCGGGCTGTTGCCGAAGTGGAGGACGGAACGCGGCTCCATCGTCTGGCTGGAAGCCCGCCAGGCCCATCTCGCTGGGGGTGGGGACTACGACACCCTGGACCTGGCCCTGTTCGAGGTCACACCCGAGGAGACGAACGCCTGGGGCGTGACTCCGGTTCTGATTGATCAGGTCAGAGTCTACGACCTGCAGCCTGGCGATCTGGGCGTGGTCCACGGCTTCCCGTTCGCGCAGGCCGATGTCGACTACCGGGGAATAGACATCACCACAAGGCACTTCACGCTGGCGAGCTACTCCCTGCCCGAGAGCCAGTGGGATCGCCGCTACAAGCGGGGCGTCCATCACGTCCTTCAGTTCACCCAGCAGGACGCCTGCCGGGTGGAAGGCGACCAGCTCGTCCCCGACACCCTGCCCAACCCGAAGGGAATCTCCGGGTGCGGTATCTGGACGATGACGGAGAGGGAGGACGGGACGCTGGACCTCTGGCTGGTCGGAGTCGAATTCGCTTGGATGGAGCGAGAGAGGCAGATCCTGGCTCAGACGATGCGGCCGGTCCTCGAAGCGATCCAGCGGGCGTACCCGGATCTGGCCTCTCTGGTTGACGAGGCAGCCGTGGTGGTCGCGGCGTCCGTCTGACGGGTTGCACGTCACGCCCCACCCCGCCCACCGACCTTCTCCAGCAGTTCCCGATCCCGCTCCGACAGCTCGACCTGGACCGTGATCTTCACGCCCCTCCCGAGCAGGAACGCGCCCCACACAAGCGCCCCGTAGGGCCCCAGCGTGAGGAGGTAGTCCAGCGTCGGCGTGCCGGCGGTCGGCGGCACCATGTCGCCGTCGCCGGCGAGCGCCCGCGCCACGCAGGACACCAGGACCAGGGCCGGGCCGAGCAGCAGCAGCGGCCTCACGACGCGGCCCCCATCTGCGCGGCGGCGGCCTGGATCGCCTGGGCGAAGGCATCGACCAGGGCCTTGTCCTTCGCCGGGTCCACCTCGGGGGCCTTCGCCTTCCGGCTCCGGGCCGGCTTGGGCGCCGCCGGGGCCTTCGCCGGCCGTTCCACCGGCAGCTTCTGCTGCCCGGCGGCGCAGGACTTCGCGGCCCGCGCGGCGGCGAGGGACACGCGCTCGGTGATCCGCCGCAGCGTGGTCACCACGTCCGGCGACTCGCCCCGGCCGATGGCATCGGCGGCCTGCTGGTAGGCGTTGGCGGCCCGGCGGATGTCCTCCAGGGCGGCCTTCTGCTCCTTGCCCGAGCACAGCGGCGAGGCGGCGAGGGCCTGGGCGTGCTTGATGAGGCGCCCGGCCCGCCGCAGGAGCTCGGGCGCGTCGCTGGCGGCCCAGGAGGTCAGCGCCAGCTCGGCCAGGGCCTCGGCCTCCTTCTCGGTCGCCGCAGCGACGCGGGCGGCCGAGGTCGGCCCCGCGGGCGGCTCGGGGGTGGGCAGGGCGTCGAGCGAGGGCACGACGGTCACGCCGGGCATGCCGCCCATGCCGAAGGCGCCGGCCACGTCGGCGGACACGGTGACGGCGGGCGTCCCGGCGGGCGCCTGGCCCTTGTTCAGCGCGCGGACGTGGCGCTCGGCCTTGCCCTTCTCCCGGGCCCCGAAGCGCGCCACGACGTTGCCCGAGGCGTCGAGCACGTCGAAGCCGGCTTCATCCTGGCGCAGCCGGTAGGCGGGGCCGGGCTTAGGCTGGTACCGCTCGGTCGGGTCCTTCGGCGCCTTGGGCGGCCGGTAGGGGTGGACCGCGGCGTACTCGGCGTCCACGGCGTTGCGGCGGCGGGTGTCGCGGAAGCTGCACGCCTCGCTGACCAGGCCGACCACCAGCCCCATGCCGGCCTGGATGGCGTCGGCGAGGCCGTCGCGCTGCACGGACTCCTGCGCGGCCTTGGAGAACCAGCGCGGCGCCCGCTCGAAGGTCGCCGTCCACCGGCCGTCCAGCCCCGAGGCCAGGCGCAGGGTGCCGTAGGAGGCCACCTTGCGGGCCAGCACCATCGAGGGCCGGCCGTCGGTGCAGTAGAGGATGCCCTTCCAGGTGCCGCGCAGCGTGGCGGGGCCAGCGGCCGGCGGGCTCGCCTTCATCCGCGTGACCTCGGCCACCGCGGCGGTCGGCTCGATCTCCTGCTCGGGGGCCTGCGCGGGTGCGAGGCCCTCCTCGCCACGCCAGATCCGGGCGGGCTGCTTCTTGAGCTGGTGGACGAGGACGGCGAGGTCCTCGCGCGGGCGCATCACGAAGGCCATCTCGCCGCCGCAGGCGCGGCCATAGGCGAGCAGCAGGCGCGGCACGTCCTCGTCGGCGCCCACGATCTGGAGGTGGAACTTCTCGGCCACGGCTCACCCCTTCCCGAGCTTGGGGACGATGAAGGCGGCGGCGGCAGCGGCGGCGCCGATGCCCAGGAGCCACATCCACGCGCCGCCCTTCTTGTCGTCGTCGCCCGAGCCTCCACCACCCGGCGCGGGCGCCGAGGGCGGGGTCGCGGTCGTCGGCTGGAGCTGGGTGCCGCGCTGGCTGGCCGCCACGCGCGCGTCCAGCTCCTGCGCCATGAAGGCGGTCTGGTCGCGCAGGGACGCGGCGTACTCCCAGGCGGCCACCGCCCAGGCGACGCCGGCCACGGTGAGGCCGACGGCGCCCACGACGATCACCACCGCGGGGGCGATGCCCACCTGGGGCACCTGCACGGCGTTGCGGGAGATCCCGAGCACGAGCGCGTCGTAGAGCGACTTCATCTCGGCGTAGCGGGCGATGTCGTTCGCGTCGGCCTGGGTGCGCGGCGGGTTGGGCAGGCGGGCCTGGATGCGGTCCAGGTTGGCCTTGCACTCCGCGAGCAGGGCGAAGAAGCTCGTCACCTTCGCCTCGAAGGCGGCGGGCGTAGCCTGGATCGCCGCCGACAGCCGCCCGAGGGTGGCGTCGTAGGCGGCGGCGGCGTTGCCGGTGAAGCTCGCCTTCAGCTCGTCCCAGGTCATGGCTCACCCCCGCCGTTCGCAGGCGCGGCAGCCCAGCTCGGCGGCGATGTCGTCGTCGAGCCAGCGTGCGAGGCGGTCGTCGTCGGCCGTGGGCCCCGGCAGCGCGGCGCGCGGCTGTGGCGCGGGGAGCGCCTGCGGTGCCGGAGAGGCCGACTGCTGCTGGACACCCGCCTGGCCCTGCCCCGCCTGGCCCCGCCGGAACGCCCGTCCCAGCGTCTTGACCAGCGCGGGCGCCAGCAGCAGCGGCCCGAGACCGAACTCGACGGACCGCTCGGGGACCTCCGCGACCACGAACAGGCCGGGCTTGACCTCGACCACGGCGGCGCGGAAGCCCTTGCGGGCCTTCATCTTGAGGTTGGGCCCGAGCGCGATGGCGGGGCTCCAGGGAGGGGCCAGTCCCTCGCGCAGGCGCTTGCCGGCGCCCTTGGGGAACAGCCCCCGGCCCTGGCCCTGGGCGCCCGCCTCGCGCGGCCCGAACAGGCCCCGGCCGCCACCCTGGCGCCCCTGGCGGGCCCCCCGACGGAAGGGAGCACCGAAGTCACCCTCGGGCTCCGGATCGTCCTCGTCCTCGGGCACCTCGTCGTACACGAAGTCGGGCGACTGCTGGCCCTGCTGGGCCTGGGCGCGGGAGCGCGAGGCCGGGGCCTCCTCCGGGTAGCCCCGGTCCTCCGACCGGCGCGCCTGGCGCTGCTGCCGGCGCTGCCCCTGGCCCCGGCCGTGGCGCTTGTTGCGCTGCTTCCGGCGACGGCGGCGGCGGCCTTCGAAGCCGGCCTCGTCCTCGCCGTTCTGGCGGTTCCAGGTCTCCATCGACACGACGCGGGCGTAGCGGGCCATCAGGTGCTCCTCCGGCGCGCGGGCCGGTCTCGATCAGGGCGAACTTGGAGGGCGAGCCGCTGCGCGACCTCGGGGCCGGTCAGCCGCTGGTCGAGCATCCCGAGCCGGGCGCTCGGATCGTCCAGGTGCCAGCGGGAGCCGACCCGGTAGCGGACGAGGCAGTGGTAGAGGCCCGGCTGGTCGGGCCGGCTGCGGGTGCGGAGGAAGACCTCGGCCTGGAGGTTCTGGAGCCGGCGCCGCCGAGCCTCGTCGAAGCCGCCGTCCCCCTTCTTGAGCGCGCGCCACCCTCGAGCGCGCAGCTCGCCCGCGCGGGCGGCGGCGAGGCTGTCGCAGTCCTCCCAGCCCTGGGCCAGCAGGTTGATGTAGTCCGACCAGGTCTCCTCGGTCTCCCGCTTGTAGACCACGCCGGACTCGTACAGCCCCGGCAGCTCCGGGTTCTCCAGGAGGATGCGCGCGTTCACGCCCGCGAGCCAGTTGAGCAGGCTCACGGCCTCCCACTCGGAGAACGCCAGGGCCACCGTGATGTTCATCAGGCGACCTTCTTCAGCCGGAAGGGGGCCGAGGCGATGAGCCGGATGTCGGCGGTGTGGTTGGGCTTGGTGTCCCCGCCGAGCACGGTGACGGCGCGGACGTAGGGCAGCAGCGGCGCCGCGGCCTGGGCCCCGTCCTTGGTCTCGAACTTCGCGCCGTCGGCGGCGAGCTGGGTCGAGGTCACCACGTCGATCCAGTTGGTCTTGTCCAGGCTGGTCTGGAGCTTCGCCGTGGTGGTGGGCCCGGTCGCCCCGCCCGTCTGGGTGAGGCCGAAGTAGACCTGGAAGCCGTGGTCACCGTCCTGGACGGAGTCCTCGCTGGCCGGGATGACCTCGTAGGTCGAGCCCACCTGGTCCGTGTTCGTGGCGGCGACCCCGAGGATCTTGGTGATGTTGCGGTGCAGGCGCATGGGTCCGTCCGTTCAGATGGAGAGGAGGAAGACGCCCCGGAAGCGGAGGTCGGCCGGAGCGGCGACCTCGACCTTGCCGGCCGCCCCGAGGGGCACTCCGGGGCTGGGCTGCTTGTCGCCCGTGAGATCGACGGTGACGTTGCCCACGCCGTCGTAGACCTTGATGGCGAGGCCCGGGAGCTGGGCGTCGTCGGCGCAGTCGACGCGGAAGTGGGTGGCGAAGGGCGGGATGGTCAGCGGGAGCGAGACCAGCTCGGCGGCGAGCTGGATGCCCACGCCCCGCACCTCGTACTGGTTGGCCGAGACGCAGTAGCCGTCGGCGACGTTGCACCCGACGCGGTTCTCGGACCCGCTCAGGTTGGCGGCCTTGAGCGAGAGCGAGGCGGCGAAGACCGCGAACCGCGTGGCGCGCGGCACGGTGATCTTTGCCTCCTGCCCCGCGCCCTCGCCGCCCGACCAGGCCGCGTGAAGCTCGAAGGGGCCGCCCGAGGCCGAGTACGCCTCGACAATTCGCCAGGCGCCCCCGCACGCCTCACCCCGCAGCAGGTCCACGAAGGCGAGGTCCGCGCCGTCGATGTACGGCGCGAGCTTCTCCTGGTGGGAGCGACGGGAGAGGCGTGGGAGGGCCATCGGTCACCGCCCGCCGCTCAGCAGGTCTTGTTCATCGGCTTGTAGCCGATGAGCGTCGCCGTGGTCGCGGTCGTGGAGCCCGAGGTGCCCTTGATGATGATGTCCAGGCCCGGCCGGATCTTCTGCCCGGACAGCAGCCCGCGCAGCATCCCGGTGGACGAGAACACGCTCACGGGCACGCCGCTGGCGTTGTTCCACACCGGCTTCTCGCCGAAGAAGATCGTGTCGATCTTCGCCGAGGTGTCGCCGGTGAAGGTGATGTCGGTGGCCTTGAACCAGTGCTGCGGGCGGATCGTGATCGTGATCGCGTCGCCCGAAGACGCCGGGGTGTTGCTCTCGCCCGCGAGCGCGGTCTTGCCCCACTTCACCTTGTTCCTCCCGTGCCGGGCGTCCCGGCGGCTCTGGCGGCGGCTGCGACGGGCGGAGCGGCGGGCCTTCCGGCGGCGGCGGCGCCGGGGACCGGCCACCTCGTCGCCGAGATCGTCCGCGGCGGCCTCGTCGTCGCCGAGGTCGTCGTCGCCGAGGTCGTCGTCACCCAGGTCGTCGTCTCCGAGGTCGTCGTCCCCGAAGTCGTCGTCGCCCAGGTCGTCGTCGCCGTAGTCGTCGCCATCGAGGTCGTCGTCGTCCTCGTCGTCCCAGTCGTCGCGTCCCATGTCGTCGTCCTCCATGTCGTTGAAGCTGCGGGTGGCCATGCGCCGACGGCGCCGACGGCCCTCGAAGTCGCTGCCCGCCTCGTCGTCACCGCCCGACCGGCGGGCGCGGCGGCGGAGCGTGGTCTTGTCCACCACGAGCTGGCCCGTGCTGCTGTCCTTGAAGACGCGGGCGTTTCCCAGGGGTCGAAGTGCCATGTGCGTGTGCCTCTCTCTCGTGGTGGGGGATCAGCCCGCGTCCGCGCGGATGAAGCGGCTGGGACGGTGGCGCTCGGGCGCTCCGCGTCCGGCCGTCTCCGCGCCGCTGGCGTTGGGGGTGAGGAAGATGTCGCGGACCAGGTCGCCGAAGTCGCCCTGCGCGGCGGGGATCTGCGCCGGGGGCGTCTGGACGGGAGCCGCGGCGCCCTGGGGCTGCTCCTGGCCCTTCTTGTCGCGCTTCTCGGCCAGCGCCTTGCCGGCGTTGCGGCCGACGCGACCGAGCCCGACGGCGAGCAGACCGTTGCCGATGGCCAGCGAGTGACCGCCGCCCTTGCCGGTCATGGTCTGGTACAGGCCGTAGCCGCCGACCAGGAGCCCGCCGCCGACCCGCAGGTCCACGGGGCCCAGGTCCATCTTCTCCTCGCCGAAGTAGCCCTCGGCGAAGGAGGCGCCGAAGGCGGCGCCCTGCATCTCGGCCGTGGCGATGACGGCGTCGGCGACGGCCTCGGACTTCTCCTTGGCCTTGCTGATCCTGCCGCCCAGGTTCTTGAGCTTGCCCACGGCCTCGGCGAGCGCGCCCTTCTGCTGCCGGTCGGGCACCTTCTCGCCGTTCATCGCCTTGCTGAGTGCGGTCGTCATCCGGGTCCTCGCGGGTGGGGTCGGTACGCTGCCGGTCCACGCCGGCTGACTGCCCATCACTACGCCGGAAACGCAGTCCCTGAGCCCACTTCCGCCTACCGCCACCGACCGCGCCCGGCGGGTGGCCCGCGGCTGGGAGGCGGTCGGCGCGGGTGGCGCGGTCGGCGGGCGCGGTTGGTGCCCGTCAAGGGGGCGGTGAGCGCGCGGTAGGGGAATTCGAAGGCGCGGAAAGCCGGCGGCTGGTTCACCAGCCGCGCACCCACCCTCGCGGATGGCCGCGCGGTAAGCGGTTTCCCGTGAGGTTTCGGGCCCATGTGGGTAGATTTCGGGTGTCCGACGGAGCCGGTTCCGTCACACGTCAACCGCCGCAGGGTGCTCGATGCAGGACATCACCTTCGAGGGACTGGAGACCACCGACCGCCGGCTCCGCGAGCTGGCCGACGACCTGGGCTACGTGTCCCTGGCCGAGGTCACCGGCCGCCATAGCTGCGAGGCCCTGGGCCGCGCGGACTTCAGCGCCACCGATCTCGCGCCCTACCTCGCCGACGACGAGCCCTCCGAGCTGGGAGAGCTGGCCGAGCTGGCGGACCTGGACGACCCGAGCAACGAGGACCTGGCCCGCGCCGCCTCGCGCTGGGTGCGCCAGGCCGCCGCCGCCAACATGGCGGGCCGCGCCACGGCGAAGTTCAAGGTCTGCCTGTGGCGGCCCAAGGGCGACGCGCTCCTGCACTCCGCGCGCTTCGTCGCCCGCAACCCCGTCCACCTGGACGGCGACGAGGGCGAGGACTTCCCCCTGGTCGCGCCGCCGACCCCCACGGTCGTGTCGCCCGCCGGGCCGCCGGCCCTGCTGGTCGGCCCCGAGGAGCGGGTGTGGGCCGCGCTGGGAGATGGCTACACCCGGCTCATCGCCCTGGCCCAGGGCACTTACTCCCACATCGCCGGCCTCCAAAACACGGCCATCGTCGTGCTCAACGGGCAGAACCAGCGCCTCCAGAAGCTGGTGGAGGAGCTGTCCGGCGACCTCATCCAGCTCAAGATCGGCGCCTACGAGGTCGAGAGCGGCCGGCGCACCGACGACGGCGAGGCCAAGGTCCGCGAGGAGCTGGGTCGCCAGTTCATCAGCGAGCTGGGCACCCTGGGCCGCGTGGTCGCCTCGGCGAAGCTCGGGCTGTCCCCCGAGCTGGTCGAGCTGTTCGAGACCGTCAACGCCTCGCCCGAGCTGTCCGAGACGCTGCGGAGCCCCGAGGTCCGCAAGCTCCTGCGCGACGAGAAGACCCGTAAGGAGCTGGCCGAGCTGCTGAAGATGGCCGCCGCCGCGACGGCGGAGACGGCACCGGCGAACAACCCCACCCCGCCCGCCGAGGAGCCTCTGCCCAAGGCGGCCTGACCGACAGAACCACCGTTCAACCCCCAGGAGGTCTCGATGCCCGAGAACCGCCGCGCTACTCGTCTGCCTTCTTCCAGCGAAGCCCGCCCCGTGTGGGCCCGCGCCCTGGACACCTTCTACGGCCCGAGCTTCGACGTGCGCTCCCGCAAGGAGCTGGCCGAGTCGATGGCCGACTTCCTGGAGCTGCCGCCCGGCGAGCAGGCGTTCCACCAGGCGCACCTCGCCTTCCGGCAGACCCAGGCCCTCGCCGACGTCCACGCCAGCCTGCGGCGCATCGAGGGGCTGCTGGGCGGGCTCGACTTCTCCGCGCTCGCCGCCCTCAAGCACCTGGCGCCCATGCGCCGTGCGCTCGACGACATCGCCGACGCGCAGTCCGAGGTGCTCGACGCCCTGGAGGAGCAGGCCGGCGACCAGGACGACGACGTGCTCGACGACGACGCGCCGCCCGACGACGACGACGGCATCATCGAGGACGACGAGCCCGAGGACGAGCCGGAGCCGGAGCACGAGCCGGTGGCCGAGGTGGTCGAGCCCGAGATCGTCGAGCCGCCGCCCGCCGAGGCCCCAGCGCCCAAGAGGCCCCGCCGTCCGCGCGTCATCGACGTGCCCTCGTCGGAGGCCGCGTGAACGCCGCCCTGGCCGACCTGCCCGATGCGCTGCGGGTCAACCTGACGGTGCCCACCACGCAGGTCCGCCTGGGCCCGCTGTCCTTCGACGGACTCCAGGCGTTCCTCGGCGTGCCCCTGGCCGACGTGCTCTCCCCGCTGATGCGCGCCCCGCGCCACCAGCGGCCGGGCGAGGCCGGCGCCATGCTCGACGTGTACCCGCTGGCGATCCCCGACGGCGAGGGGCTGAGCATCCCCGTGAAGCTGGTCGGCGACCTGGGGTTCCGGAACTACCGCGGGCTGCTCGTGCTCATCGTGCCCGCGGCGGTGGCCGAGGTCGTACGGCAGGAGCTGGCCCAGGAGATTGCCGCGAACGAGGCCGCCGGGCCGCGCTTCGTCGAGGCGCCGGGCGGTGGCGGGTTCGTCGCCGAGTTCGCGGTGCGGCTGCGGCCGGGGATGCGGAAGGCGGTGCCGCTCGGGAAGTGGGGGGAGATCGGGGTGGAGGCCGGGGTTTGACCTCTGGCCCCTCAAGCACATCAGCGCTCTTGCGGTCGACCCGTCTGAGTCAGCGGTGCGTTAGGATGCTGCTTCGCGGATGAAGCCAGGGAGCCCTGATGCATGAGCTGTCGGCACGTGCGACCACCGAGTGGCGGGACTTCACGCCCCAGCACCGTACAGTGCGCGAGCAAGCGCTCGCTACGGCGATGGGCACGGGCGCACACCATGTCGCTGCCGTCGTAGGCGTCTATGGATCCGGGAAGTCCACGTTGCTCTTCGACGTGCTGCGCCAGGCCAACGCTGCCGGCCACATGGCGATCTGGGACGAGTCCGCGGCGTTCTTTGAACGGGTTCTCAGGAATGCACCAGACAAGGTGAGGTCCGAGGACTTCGTCCGGATGGCGCTCACTTGGGTTCGAGGACTTCGGAGTGGCAGCGAACTGGACGAGCTGCGTGAAGATCTCTCGCGCCGCGGGAGGAGCGACGTGGTTGACGCGCTTCCTTCCACACCGACGACGGAGCAGGTGCGGGTCGTGCTTCTTCTCGATGAGATGGAGCAAGCCCACGAGATGCTGCGAGATCGTGTTCAAACCGACGATGGAAACCCACTTCGCTCGTTCCTGGATGCAGCCGGGCCAAGCCTCGGGATCGTCGTCGCGTACGCTCCCGAGTCGTTCCACGCGCTCGGTGACGCGGAGCGTGGTCGCCACACCACCCTTCGTGTCCCCGTGCTGGCCGCTGCAGCCCTGGCCAATCAGTTCGAGGTTACGCGCGGGGCGGCGAACTTCGCGTGGTGGGCGAGTCGTGGGAGGGCGCGCGGAGCGATCCAGGCAGTCGAGCGGGTTGTCCGTCCCTATGGCGCGGGACAGCTAGCTGAACCCATTGGTCTACTACGGGACGTGCTCGACGACCTTCCGCCGGTATTCGGTGTTCCAGCGGTACTCCATGATCACCTTGACACTGGCCGGCTCGAAGCGCTCCTTCACCTCAAGCCGTCGCCGTGCCCGGAGTTCCTCGGTGTGCAGCTGGACACCCGAAATCCTGGCCCCTGGACTCGGGAAATGGAGGAGCGACTAGTCCGGACGCCCGGCGACGACCGACGTGCCACGCTCGCACTGCTACGCGAAGTGACGACGGTCCTTGAGGCGATTGCAGATGAGGACGGCGTTGCCTACGTCCCCATTGAAGAGATCCCGTCGCTCGTAGACCTGTCCATCGCGAGGGCCCAGGAGTCAGGATCGGTTGCGGAGGTGGCAGGAGCAGTTCGAGACGGGCTTCGGCTTGCCCTTCAAGCGTCCTCTCCTGCCCTGCTCAGCCGGCGTCTGTCATTCACCGTGGCCCAACTCGGTGATGAGGTCTTTCCATCGCCGTTTACCGATCCCGTACTGCCATTTGATGGCAGACAGCCGACGATGGACCGGGTCGTGGAAGCCTTCGCCGCCGTTGCGCGCGGACGGGAGCTGTTGGCTACATGGGAGCGCCATCGCACCTACGTCTTCCACGACGAAACCACGATGGAATCATGGCTTAGGAACGAGGAAACGGAGGTTCTCCGAGGCCCGGTCAAGGCCCTCCTCGTCAAGGCTCAGGGTCCGCTTGGCGCCTACACGCGAGTCTGCCAGGAGGCCGGGATTCTGCGAGTCGAGGCTACAAGCCCGTTTACGGCGACCTTCCTGCAGTCGGCCGTCGTCGCGCTGGACCGGATTTCTGGCGGCCTCACGCCTGACCTTGACCAGCTAACGGACAGCAACATAGCCTCGACCCGGGACCTCGGACGCAAGGTCCGTTGGCACCTGGAGCGTCTGGAAACGGTCGTTCGATCGATGCGTCCGAGTCATAGCGCCGAGTTCGAACGGGCGGTGTCGGACGTCGAGAACCATCTCCTCCCATTCCTACAGACCCGCAGACTTCAGAAGGACTCTACAGGGTTGCTCGCCCTCGTTCAGGTTCTGGAAACACCGTCTGCTGCAGGTGCTCAACTACTGGCAGAGGTTGCCGGAGTCTTCTCCTCAGAGCGCAGCCTTCGGAAGCTGACTGCGCGGTCCCGCTACCTCGCGGGGGCTGGCGTGGTTGTTGATGACCTCTTGCCGAGCCGAGGTGGAGCGAGCAGGTGGCTTGAGGGAGGGCATGGTCACCTTCGGGGGTTCGTCCGAAAGCACTCAGACGATGCCTGTGTGCGCCTCCTGGCACGGCTGCTCGCCCCCGGCGCCGAGGAAGCGATGGAAGTGGTCCTCCGGCGGAAGCCCCCAGCGGGGACCGAGCTGGAACCGACGGCGGGCGTGAAGAGCGTGAGCCGCTTGGGCCGGGTGGCCCAACGCATTGACGCCATTCACGTCGGGCTCGGCGAGCTGCTTGAGGAAGCCCCAGATCGGCTCGCACACACGATGAATCTCGGTGACACGCTCAACCTGGCGGTGAAGGCCCGTCCAGACGCCGACGCGCTGGAGCGGATCATTGGCCGGCTTGAGGATGTGCAGGAGGAGTGGGTTCGCGTCCTCGTGACCTGGCTCATTCACCAGTTCATAGAGGTCGTGATCTCCGTCGTGGGGGAAAGCGAGAGTGCTCTCCGCGAGTGGGAGAAGGCTGCCACGCGAGGGCGGGACGTGGGCGCACGGGTAGCGCAGCTTCAGACTAGTCTCCGTGATCGGGGGTGGAACAAGTTGGCTGGTCGTGTCGATGCGGTACGCGCGCATGTGCGGAGCCGGCTCGACGACCCAAGCACATTGCTCACGGGGATCGAGCAGCTGGCAGACAGGGTTGCAGGCTACGAAGCCCTGGCGGAGGAGCTGCGCCAACTGAAGGACGTTGCTACGGAGCACGGGCTAGACTGTGATCGCCTTCTTGGCCGGTACGACCCGAGAGAGGACGATCCCCGGAAGGACGCCGAACTCGTTGGGGAAGTAGCTGGCCTCCTTGACGGGATGTCCGAACGCCTTCCGGCTCCGCGAGGCGACCTTCGAGCTTGGCTGGTCAGTCTCCGTGACCACCTCACCAAGTCCAGGGACGAGCGACTTCGCGCGCGGCTTGGCGAAGTACTCGGCGATCGGATCGCTCAGCGCGTGAGGAAGGTCTACGAGGACCACGTTGTCGAGATCGAGGATGCCTGGGGGAACTTGGCGGAAGGCTTCCAGCGCGGCGTTCAAACGACGCTGGAGGCGTCCCAGCACCCCTCTTCAGACGCCTTGGCTGCGGCGGTAAACGCAGCCATCGAGAGACAGGCGCTGTTCGCTGGTCGCCGCGAGAGCGGCGATGTCAGGGAGCTCGACGAGGCATTGGAGGATCTCGCACAAGATGGCGACTCCGACGTAGGTGCGGTCCGGCGTGAGATCGAGGCCCGGGAAGACGTCTTGGCTTGGCTGGCATCGTCGGCCACCTCTCTTGCGCCGAAGGATGTCCTGCTGACCGTGCTTGCGCAGGGCCGCACCTACGCTGGGGCATTCGAGCGGGCGACAGACTTCGAGGCGCAGGCCCAGCCTCTCTGGGATGCACTCCGGGCAGCTCTTCCACCGGATGAACAGCCGAGCATCGACGAGAGTGAAGACCCGGACGCATTTCTCCATGAGCTTCGTAGGGCTCGAGATGAGGCGGAAGCGGAACGCGCACACCTCCTCTCGGAACTGACGGTGGCCCAGGACATCCTTCGTTGCCTCGGAGACCTTCCCAGATCCCGGTCCGCTTCCAGCACGATCGATGCGATACGCGCCGAGCTCAAGTCGGCAGAAGCTGAGGTGGCTCGGCGACTTGGGGAGCGCGAGACTGCGCTCGTGGACCGCGCCGCCGGCCTGGGGGTGAGCGTCGATCCCATCTCGACGTCCAGCTCAGGCGGTCACCTCGGCGCAATTCAGAGGCGCGAGGCGCTTCTCGACGAGATCCAGGGCGTTGCGGACGATCTTAGGAAGATCAGTGGCGAGGTCCCGCTCGACCCACCCGTGGCTATTGAGGCAGCCCACGCGGCCTACACGACTCGCCTTCTCGCTGCTCGGGCGGAGATGACTCGCCTCCGCTCCCGACTTGAGGGACTTGTGCTCCGAATGCGCCTGTTTCGCATCGACGCTGCGGACGCGGAATCCGCTCTCGATTCGCAGGACCTTGCCGTGCTTCGGCAATCCTCCGTCGCTGCGGGGGATGATCTACGTGGGGCGGTGGCCACGAAGGAGGCGGCGCTCTCAGATGAGGCGCGGGAGACCTGGCGCCAGCTTCGCACTCACGCCCTTCAGGATCCCATCTTGCAGGAGCTGCTTTCGGCTGGGCTGCTCGTGCCGGCGGATCCAGAGGGCCTGGAGTGAGCAAGGGGCGCGGCGAGGACGCGATGGAGGCGTACCTCCGGCGCCATCTCCAGAGGGCAGCCGAGGACGCTACGGTCACGCTGGAGTACCACCCTCAGCGGGCGGATGCCTATAACAAGAGCCCTGACTTCATAATCGATGCGGTGGTCCGAGTTGAGCTGCTCCCGAACTGCCCCGTGGTGGTCCGCTTCCCCATCCTGGTTGAGGTTGAGGCAGGTGCCGGCTTCTCGGGAGGAAAAGAAGACCTCGACCGCTTTGTCGCTCGTTCCAGGCGGGGCGTTGACCCATTGGGCCCGCGCATCGAGTTGCCGTTCGTGATCGCTACCGAGGCAGAAGCCGGGTGCTTTGAGACCCGTGATGAGGAGCTGCCCGTTCGCTTTGTGATCCGGGAGATCGCCATCCCCGACCCCGAGTAGCCCCCCGATGTACTACCCGTCGAGGCTGAACGTCGCCTCCAACGCCAGCATTCTCTCCCCCGACCACCCCTCCGGGTTCAGCCAGAAAGTTCGATAAGCATTCGGTGACCCCGACCATCCAAGAGGACCCCCCGTCGCGCGAGCGGCGGGGGGTTCGTCGTTGGCGGCGACTGCTCCCTCGCAGCCAGCCCACCCCTCAGCCCCGCCGCAGGTCCTCCCCCGGCGCCCGGCCGCACCAGGCGCCGTAGGCGCGGGTGAAGTAGGCCCGGCTCATGCCGACAGCGGCGGCGGCTTCGGAGACGGTGCTGACGCCGCCTTCCTGGAGCAGGGTGCGGGCGGCGGCCAGCCGGTGCTCGCGCACCCAGGTGCTGGGCTCGACGCCGGCGATGCGCCCGAGCTCGCGCTGCAGGGTCCGGCGGCTCATGCCCACGGTCCGGGCCAGCGCCTCGATGGTGAGCGCGGCGTCGGCCAGCCGGGCGTCGACGGCCTCGGCCAGGCGGTCGAGCAGGGCCTGATCGACCTTCGGCAGCGCCGGCTCGTCGGGCTCTGCGGGCTCGGCGGCGCCGGCGGCCGCGGGAGCGACGCGGCGGGCCAGGCGGGCCACGTGGGCGCGGAGCTCGGGGGCGTGGAAGGGCTTGGCCAGCCAGGCGTCGGCGAGCTCGAGGCCTGCGACCCGCTCCTGCTGGCCCGTCTTGGCGGACACGATGACGACGGGGGTGCCGCCGAGTGCCGGATCGGTCCGCAGCGCCCGCAGCAGGGCCATGCCGTCCATCACGGGCATCATCAGGTCGGTCACGACCACCCGGGGGCGATGGTCCCGGGCCATGGCCAGCCCCTCGGCGCCGTCGCGGGCGGTCAGGACCCGGAAGCCCTCGCCCAGGACCGCGGCGAGCCAGGCCCGCATGTCGGCGTGGTCCTCGACGATCAGCACGAGCTCGCCCTCGCCAGCGGGCGCCTCCTCCACGACGACCTCGCGGGCGGGGCGCTCCAGGTCGAGCTGCTCCGGCGAGACATGCCCGACGCCCAGGGGCACCGAGAACCAGAAGCAGCTCCCTCCCCCGTCCGCCGGCAGACAGCCGATCGCGCCGCCGTGCAGCTCGACCACCTCGCGCGCGATGGCCAGCCCCAGGCCGGAGCCTTCGTAGGGGCGGTCGTCCCCCCGCGCGGACTGGTAGAGCCGCTCGAAGATCCGCCGCCGCTCGCGCTCGGGGACGCCCGGGCCCTGGTCGCGCACCTCGATGCGCAGCTGGTCGTCGACCACGACCATGGCGACCTGCACCCGGCCGCCGTCGGGGCTGAACTTGAGCGCGTTGTGCACCAGGTTGCCCAGGGCGTCGTCGACGAGCTTGGCGTCGACCCAGGCGATGCGCCGCTCGTCGAGCGGCTGGATCTCGAGGTGCTGGCCCCGCTCGGCGGCCAGCTGGCTGTAGCGCTCGACGCAGCGGCGCAGGATGGGCGCGACGGGCAGGGGGTGCGCCACGAGCCGCACCTCGCCGGCTTCGAGCCGGGCGATCTCCGAGAGCTGGCCCACCAGGGTCTCCAGGCGCTCGGCATTGCGCAGGGCGAGGCGCAGGCGGGGATCCAGGCCGTCGCCCTCGGCACGCAGCGGTCCGAGGACGAGGGAGAGGGGCGTGCGCAGCTCGTGGTGGAGGTTGACGATCATACGGGTGCGCAGCTCGTCGAGATCGTGGAGCTGGTCGGCCTGCTGCGCGAGCTGGGCGGCCTGGCTGCGCAGGACCTCGGTGCGCTCGGCGACGATGGCCTCGAGCTCGCGGTTGCGGCGCCGCAGCAGCGCCCCGCGACCGAGGGCCGCGAGGGCCACGGCGAGCCCCGTCAGCAGCGGGACCAGCCAGCGCAGCGCGGCCCGCTCGTGCAGCTTGGGGGCCCGCTGACCTTGCAGCAGCAGCGGTCGGCCCCACTGGCCGCCCAGGCCCGCCTGGACCTCGATGGCGAAGGGACCGGGTGGCAGCCAGGCCAGGCTGAGCTCGGGCTGGGCGCCTTCGGTCCAGCTGCCGCCGTTGAGCCGCGACCGGAAGCGGAGCTGGTCCTGGAAGCGGGTGGCCGGCGCCGCGAAGCGCACCGTCACGGGCGGCGGATCTTCAGGCAGGTCGAGTGCCTCGGGGTCGACGTCCTCGCCGCCGACGGTGATCGCGCGGAGCCAGACGGCCGGAGGCTCCGGCAGCTCGAAGCTGCGCGTGTCGACGAAGGCCGCACCCTGCTGGGTCGCCACCCACAGCCGCCCGCGCTCGTCGAGCACGAGTCCGTGGTCGGTGCCGCCGTTGGCCTCGGCCACCGCCATGCCCTCGCCCACCCCCAGCACGAGCGGGTGCAGCGCCAGGCGCTCGCCGCCGGCCAGCCGCACCAGCTCGGCGGTGGGGATCAGGCCGATGCCGCGGTTGCTGGAGAACCAGGTGCGACCGCGATCGTCGACGACCGTCTGGTGCGCGCCGCGCGCCGGCAGCCCCTCGTCCAGCCCCGCGCAGTGGGGCGCCTGGCGGTCGGGGGGCAGGCCCAGGTCGAGGGCGCAGAGGCCGTGCTCCATGGTGGAGAGCCAGAGCACGTGCCGGTCGAGGCGCAGGTGTCGGACCCGCAGTTCCTCGGTCCCGGGGATCTCCTCCCTGCCGCTTTCGCTGGTCAGGCGCAGCAGGCCGCCGTCGGCCCGCGCGACGACCAGGGACCGGTCCTCCAGCACGGCGATCGCGAGCAGGGGCCCGGGAGAGTCGCCCTCGGCGTCCTCCCAGCGGCGCCACTGCCCTCCTTCCTCCACACACAGCCCCGCCTGGCCGGCCACCCAGCTGCGCCCGAGCGCATCGCGGACGGCCGCCCGGGCGCCGAAGCAGTCGACGTCGGCCACCGAGCGGATCCGCGGCGACCGCCGAGCCTCGGCCGGCCCTTCGGACAGGTCCTCGGACAGCTCCACGATGCCGCTGTGCGTCGCGGCGGTCAGCGCCCCGTCGCTACGGAACAGGTAGGCGCCGGACAGGGGGCCGACTTCCTGGGGGCTGGTCTCCGAGCCCGGCAGCAGCCCGTCCGGAGTCCACCAGCCGCCGGCGTAGCGCCGCAGCCAGGGCTCACCAGCGGCCGACAGCCAGACCATGTCGACGCGATCGTCGGCCTGCCCGGTGCCGAGCACGCCGACCTCGGGCTCGCGCAGGCGGTACAGGCCGTCGCCCCGGGTCCCCACCCACAGGTCGCCCCGCGCGTCCACCACCGCGGACCGCGCGACGTCGTCGAGCTGCAGCACCGCTTCGCCCCGGTGGCGGACCTCCGTGCGGCTGGCCGACCAGGCACTGTCGGCCGGGCCTTCCGCCGGGCAGAGCGCGGCCGTGCGCCACGGCTGGCGGGCGCAGGCGTCGGGGCCGTCGATGCTCCCCGGCGAGGGGACGAAGCGACCGTCCTGCCACTGGAAGCCGGCGTCCGGGCGGTCGTGATCGGCGAACAGCCAGATGCCTCCGTCCCGCAGCCCGGTGAGCGAGAGCAGGCGCGCGGGCACTCCCGCTTCGGGCCCGAGCTCGTCGACCGCGCCGTCCGGGCGGAAACGCAGGACCCGGCCTTCGTACAGGCCGACCCAGCGGCTGCCGTCGGGACCGCGGGCCGTCCCGGCCACCCGGCCGCGCACCCGCTCCGGGGCGAAGCGCTCGGGGACCGCCCCCAGGCGGAACAGCCCGTCGTGGGTGGGGAGCCAGAGCCCGTCTTCGTCCTGGACGAAGTCCCCGGCCGACGGCTGCGCTTCGAGGAGGCGCTCGGCCTGCCCCTCGAACAGCCGCGCCACCCCGGCCTGCTCGCCGGCGACCCACAGGGCCCCGTCGTCGGGGTGCACGGCGATGGAATTCAGCCGGCTGCCGAGCTCCGCGGCTCCCGGCGGCATCCAGAAGCGCTGGCCGTCGAAGGCCCACAGCCCGTCGAAGGTCGCGACCCAGACCAGGCCGTCGGCGGTCGGGGCCACGTCGGTGATGGCGTCCACCGGCAGCCCGTCGGCCGTGGTCCAGTGGTCGACGAGCGGGCGCGGAGCCGGGGGGTCTGCCCCCAGCGCCGCGGCAATCCCGACGATCCACAGCGACACCGGGCGTTTCCTCGTGGGCCGGGGCCCATCCTACTCGCAGCTGCCCGGGTCGGTGCCGGCGGCGTCGTACAGGCCGGTCCAGGTGTCCATCACCGAGTTGGAGCAGCCGAACTTCGCGTGGCCGTCGCC
>JACKEY010000011.1 GCA_020632755.1 Alphaproteobacteria bacterium
CAAGGACGGGCCATGCCCCGCCTGCTCGTCCTCGCCCGCCCCGACCACCACGAGTTCCCCGGCCTGCGGGACGCGCTCGGGGCCTGGGTGCTGGCCGGCGCGACGATCTCGGCGCTGCCACCGTCTGGCGAGGACGCATCGGAGCGGCTGCGCCGCATCCTGGCCAAGGCCTGCCCGGACGTGGTGGTGGCGGTCGGCGGCGACGGCACGGTGCACCTGGTCGCCAACGCCCTGCGTGCGGCGGACTGCCTGGAGCGCGCGGTGGTGGCGGTGGTCCCCGCCGGCACCGGCAACGACCTGGCGAGCCAGCTGGACCCGGCGGTGCCGATGCGACCGCGGGCCCTCGCCCGGGTGACGGCCTGGCTCGCCGGCCGTGGCCCCGGCCCCACCTGCACGGTGCGATCGATCGATCTGATGGAGGTCACCGTCGATCCGCCCGCCCCCTCCTCGCCCATCGCGGTCGCGAACGTGCTCTCGATCGGACCCTCCGCCGCGCTCACGGCGTCGACCCCGCGCGGGCTGAAGGAGGGGCTCGGCGGGCTGGCCTACCTGCTCCACGGCCTCGCGAACCTGTCCGAGGTCCAGCCCTTCGCCTGCGAAGTGCGCGCCGCAGGGCTGCGGTTCGAGGGCCCGGCGCTGGGGGTCTTCGTGGCCAACGGGAGCCGCGCCGGCGGCGGCATGACCATCGCCAGCGACGCGGCGCTGGACACGGGCTGCGCGCGGGTGGTGGTCGTCCCGGACATGCCGCTGCCGGAGCTGGCCCGGGCGCTGGGCCACGGGCTCGGCGGTGCGCCCGAGGAGCACCCGCGGATCCTGGCCGCAGACTTCGACGCGCTGCGGATCCTCGTGCCCGATGGCACGACCGCCAGCCTGGACGGCGAGGCACACGCGCTGACCGCCGCCCAGGTGACCGTGCGCCCCGGCTGCCTGCGGCTCTTGGCCCCCGCCCCGGACGGCCCGCGGACCCCGCCCGACCCGCACTGAGCGCCCACTCACCGACAGCCGTCGCGCAACGTGAATCGCACCGCTGCGTCGGGCCTTTCGCACGGTGCGGGGTTCGTGGGACCCTCGTTAGGCCGGTGTGCCCCCCGCGCGCGGAGCCCCTGCTCCGCGCCGCCCCTCCCCCGGGAATCGCGGAGCCCTCCATGTCGACCCCGTCGCCCCTGCTCGTCTGTGTGCTCCCCGCCGAACGCGCCTCGCTCTGCGCCGCCGTGGAAGCCGCCGGGGGCGTCCCCGTGGTCGATCTGACCTGCGCCCAGGTCGTGCCGGAGATCCCGCCCGGAGCGTGGGTGCGCGTGCGCCCGGGCGGCCCCAAGGTCGACGGGCAGGTGCCCGGCACAGGCCCGGTGATCCGCGCCGGCGGCGGCGCGCCCGTGCCCGGCCGCCCCACCTGGCTGGAGCTGACCGACGTGGGCCCGGTGCCCCAGGGCTTCGCTGGCATGGTGCTGCGCGGGCTCGAGGCCGGCGGACCCTGCGGCGTGCGCCCCGGGCTCGAGCTGCTGGCCGAGGTGCCCGCCGACGAGGCGGTGATCCTGGACGCGGGCCTGGACCCCGACGGCGTCGCCGCCGCCGCCGCCGCCGGCGTGGCCGGCGTGGTCCTCTCCGACGTGCTGCTGGGCCTGCCCGAGCTGTTCCTCCCCGCCGCCCTCCAGGACCGGCTGGAGCGCGCCGGCCCCGGCACCTCGCACGTGATCAACGGCCTGCGCATCGAAGCGGCCCCCCTCGCCCCCGTCGTGCGCAAGCTGCTCGGCGGCGCCAGCTTCTGGCCTCTCTGCCAGGACTGGTTCGGCGCGGCCGATCCCGGCAACGTCGCCTGGCCCGCCGGCGAGGCCCTGCGCAAGGCCCGCGGGCTGGCCGCCGCCCACCGCGATCTGCCGGGGCTCCTGGCCGCCTGCCGCGACGCCGTGGACCGCGGCGCCTCGACCACGGTGGTGCGCCCCGTCGCAGACGCCGGCGGGCTCGGCCGCAGCGACCGCGCCGTGGCCGTCGTCGGCATGGGCTGCCGGCTGCCCGACGCCCACGATCTGACCGCCTACTGGGAGCTCATCGAGCAGGGCCGCAGCGCCATCCGCCAGGTGCCGAGCGACCGCTGGGACCCGGCGCTGTACTGGGACGCCGACCCGGAAGTCCCCGACAAGACCTACGCCCGGATCGGCGCCTTCCTGGACGACGCGCCCTTCGAGCCCCGCCGGTTCCGCATCCCGCCGCGGGTCGCCCAGTCGCTGGACCCGGTCCAGCAGATCGCGCTCGAGAGCGTCGCCGACGCCATCGAAGACGCCGGCTACCGCGCCGTGCTCGGCGGCGAGGGCCGCGACTTCGACCGCAGCCGCTGCGCCGTCATCCTGGGCAATTCCATGGGCGGCGAGACCGAGAACGACACGAACCTGCGCGTGCGCACGCCGGCCCTGCGCAAGGCCCTGCTCGAGCTGGCCGAGGTCCAGGCCCTGCCGCGCCCCCAGCAGGAAGCGCTGGCCGCCGCCTTCGAGGCGCACCTCAAGGCCGGCCTGCCCGGCATCGACGAAGACACGATGCCCGGCGAGCTCGCCAACGTGATCGCCGGCCGCGTCGCCAACGCCTTCGACCTCTCGGGCCCGAACTTCACGGTCGACGCCGCCTGCGCGAGCTCGATGGCGGCCATCCAGGCCGCCGTGAAGTCGCTGCTGGACGGCGAGAGCGACATGGTCGTCACCGGCGGCGTGGACCGGTCGATGGACGTCGCGACCTACGTGAAGTTCAGCAAGATCGGCGCCCTGTCCCCCGACCACAGCGCCCCCTTCGACGAGAGCGCCAACGGCTTCGTGATGGGCGAGGGTGCCGGCATCCTGCTGCTCAAGCGGCTCGAGGACGCCCAGCGAGACGGCGACCGCATCTACGCGGTGATCCGCGGCATCGGCGCGAGCAGCGACGGGCGAGGCAAGGGCATCACGGCCCCCAACCCCAAGGGCCAGCTGCTGGCCCTGCGCCGGGCCTGGGACCAGGCCGGGCTGGACCCGGTCGAGGCGGATCTCTTCGAGTGCCACGGCACCAGCACGGTCGTCGGCGACAAGGTCGAGGTCGAGTGCCTGTCCCAGGTCATCGGCGCCGGTCGCCGCGGGGCCCGGGGCCCGGTGCGCATCGGGTCGGTCAAGAGCAACATCGGCCACTTGAAGTCCGCCGCGGGCGCGGCCGCGTGCATCAAGGCCGCCCTGGCGCTGCACAAGGGCCTGTTCCCGCCCTCCGTCGGCGTGGCCCACCCCCGCCAGGACCTGCCGCTCGACCAGGTCCCGCTCCAGGTGCAGACGTCGACCGAGCCCTGGCCCGCCGACCGCCCGCGGGTGGCCGGTGTGTCCGCCTTCGGCTTCGGCGGCACCAACTTCCACGTGGTCATGTCCGGCGCCCCCGGCCCCGCGGTCGAAGCCCGCGTCGCCCAGACCGCCGATCTGCCGGTCGGGCTCTGGGCCGCCAGCGCCGACAGCCGCGCCCAGCTGGTCGACAAGCTCGAGCGCGGCGTGGTCGGCGCCTTCGAGCCCAGCGCCCCCGTCCGGCTGGTCGCCAGCGCCACCGACCGCCAGGAACAGGCCGAGCAGGCCGCCCGGTCGGCCGACATCCTGGGCCGGGGCAAGGACCCGAGCCTGCTGCGCGGCCGCGGCGTGCACGTCGAAGAAGGCCCCGTCGACGGCAAGATCGCGTTCATGTTCACGGGCCAGGGCAGCCAGTACATCGACATGGCCCTGCAGCTGCGCGACACCTACCCGGTGGTCGCCGAGACCTTCCGCCTGGCGGACGAGGTGCTGACCCCGCTGCTCGGCCGGTCGCTCACGTCCTTCATCGCCCGGGACGAGGGCATCAGCCTGCAGGCCCAGCAGGACGCCCTGCGGGCCACCGAGATCTCCCAGCCGGCCACGCTCGTCGTCGACATCGCGATCATGCGGCTGCTGGCCGCCCACGGGCTGCTGCCCGACATGGTCGCCGGCCACAGCCTGGGCGAGTACGCCGCCTGCGTCGCCGCCGGCGTGCTGTCCTTCGAGGACGCCCTGCACGCGACGAGCGCCCGAGGCCGCGAGATGGCCCACATCCGCCTGGACGACCCCGGCCGCATGGCGGGCATCGCGACCGGCCTGGACCGCGTCGAGGCCGTCCTGGCGCAGGTCGAGGGCTACGTCGTCGCCGCCAACAAGAACTGCCCGACCCAGACCGTCATCGCCGGCGCCAGCGACGCCGTGGCCCAGGCCGTCGCCGTGTTCCGCGACGAAGGCGTCACCGTCTACGACATCCCCGTCAGCCACGCCTTCCACAGCGCCATCGTCGCGCCGGCCACCGAGCCCCTGCAGGCCATCCTCGAGAAGCTCGACGTGCGCGCGCCGCAGCGGCCCATCACGACCAACGTCGACGGCGGCTGGTACCCGACCGTGGCCACCCACGGCGCCGAGGGCGCCCGCACCGCGATCATCGAGATGCTGGCCCGCCAGGTGGCCGCCCCCGTCGAGTGGACCGCGCAGGTCGAGCGCATGTACGGCGCCGGCGCCCGCACCTTCGTCGAGGTCGGCCCCAAGCGCGCCTTGTCCGGCTTCGTGGCCAGCATCCTGCGGGGTCGGCCGCACCGCGCCATCTCCACCAACCACCCCAAGCGCGGCGACCTGGGCAGCCTGCGCGACGCCCTGGCGTCGCTCACCGCCCTCGGCTTCCCCGTCAGCAGCCGCCCGGCGCCGGGCATCCCGGACATCTTCGCGACCCCCGAGCCCCGCCGCGCCACCACCGCGGCGCTCGAAGCCCGCCGGCTGCGCAACGATCGGGCCAAGGAGGAGCGCAGCGGCCTGGCCGGCGAGGTGATCGCCCTCATCGCCGCCGCCGGCGGCTACCAGCCCGACGAGGTCCACCTCGCCGACGACCTGCAGGCCGACCTGGGCATCGACAGCATCAAGCAGGCCGAGCTCGCCGCCGCCATGCGCGATCGCATGGGCCTGGACCACGATCCCGACTTCCGCGTCAGCCAGTACCGCACGGTCCGCGACCTGGTGAACACCATGGCCCAGCGGGTCTCCGGCCCGGCCCGGCCCCGCACCACCACCGCGCCCCCCGCGACCCGGGCCCCCCTCGCCGCGCCGCCCGACCCGACCTCGGACGCCCTCGCCGCCGTCGCCCGCGGTGTCGCCCAGGCCGGCATCGACGGCGCCTCCTCCGAGCACGTCGCCCGCGCCGTGCTGCCCGCGGTCCAGGACCTCGTCGCGGCCCTGACCCGGGCCCTCCCGCAGCCGCCTCCCGCGCAGGCTGCGCCTCCTGTGCAGCCCGCTCCTCCCGTGCAGCCCGCTGCCCCCTCCGCCCCTCCCTCCGCACAGGACAGCGCACCGCCCACCTCGCTCTACGGCACCGCCGTGCTCGCACCGGCCGTCGAGATCGTCTGCAGCGGCGCCAGCCTGGGCCTGCCGGGCGGCGACGAGGTCTTCGCCGACGACAACATCCACCGCATCCTGGCCGGCGAGAACCGCATCGACCAGCTGGGCGAGCAGACCCAGGATCGCTTCCTGGAGAAGAAGATCGTCCGCCTGCAGAAGGACGCGCGCACGGGCCGCGGCGACTTCGTGCCGGTGGAATCCCGCGACCAGGTCATCCGCCTGGCCGGCGTGAAGGCTCGGCTGGACGTGGTCGCCGACTACGGCGTCGATCCCGGCCTGGACCGCGCCCTGGACGTCACGACCCGCCTGGCCTTCGCCGCGGGCGTCGAGGCCCTGCGTGACGCCGGCATCCCGCTGGTCCGCACCTTCCGCGACACCACCACCGGCCGCAAGGTCGCCACCGGCTGGGCCCTGCCCGAGGGCATGCGCGACGACACCGGCATCGTCTTCGGCAGCGCCTTCCCCGGCTACGCCAACCTCGTCGAGCACCTGATGCGCGGCGGCGACGATGGCGAAGGCCACTTCGACCGGCGCTTCCTGTTCCAGATCCTGGCCATGGGCCACAGCCAGTTCGCCCAGCTCATCGGTGCGCGCGGCCCGAACACCCAGGTCAACGCCGCCTGCGCGAGCACGACCCAGGCGATCTGCATCGCCGCCGACTGGATCCGCACCGGCCGGGCCCGCCGCGTCATCGTGCTCGGGGCGGACGACGCCACCGGCGAGAGCCTGCTCGAGTGGATCGGCGCGGGCTTCCTGGCCGCCGGCGCCGCCACCACCGAAGACCGGGTCGAAGAAGCGGCCCTGCCCTTCGACGAGCGCCGCCACGGCATGATCCTGGGCATGGGCGCGGTCGGGCTGGTGCTGGAGCGGGCCGAGGACGTGGCCAGCCGCGGCATGGCCCCGGTGGCGCGGCTGCTGGCCGATCGCCTGGCCAACTCGGCCTTCCACGGCACGCGGCTCGACGCGGACCACATCGCCAGTGAAGTCGACGCCCTGGTCGGCGAGGCGGCGGCGAGCGCGGGCGTGGACCGCACGACCTTCGCGCGGCAGGCGCTGTTCATGTCGCACGAGACCTACACCCCGGCCAAGGGCGGCTCGGCGGCGGCCGAGATCGACGCGCTGCGCAAGGCCTTCGGCGCAGCGGCCAGCCGCGTGGTGGTCACCAACACCAAGGGCTTCACGGGCCACGCCATGGGTGCGGGCATCGAAGACACGGTCGCGCTCAAGGCGCTGCAGTACGGCACGGTGCCGCCGGTCCCGAACCTGCAGCGGCCCGACCCGGCGCTCGGCGACCTGACCCTGTCGCGGGGCGGCGCCTTCGGCGGGCGCTACGCCCTGAGGCTGGCCGCCGGCTTCGGGTCCCAGGTGGCGCTGGCCGCCTGGGAGAAGGTCGCCGAGGGCGACGCGCGCGTGACCGACGCCGCACGGCATCGCGCCTGGCTGCGCGTGGTCGGAGGCGTCGACGAGCCGCGGCTGGTGGTCGAGGACCGGACCCTGCGGCTGGTCGAGGGGCGGCCCGAGGTCGTCGAGGATCCGCACACGCCGGCCCCGGCGCCGGCCGTCATGGCCCCGCCGCAGCTCATCGACGACGACGCGGGCGCCACGCTGCTGCCCACGGGCGCGGTCGCGCGCCCGGACCTCGACGACGCGCTGGCCGAGCTGGTGGCCCTGCTGGCCGAGAAGACCGGCTACGACCCGGCCGAGATCGACCCCGACTACGAGCTGGAAGCCGACCTCGGCATCGACACGGTGAAGCAGGCCGAGGTGTTCTCGGAGGTGCGCGAGCGCCACGGGCTCGAGCGCGACGACAGCTTCGTGCTGGCCGACCATCCGACCGTGCGCGCCCTGGCGCGCTGGCTGGTCGGGCAGCAGGGCGGCGAGATCACCGGCGACGTCGTGCCCGTCGATTCCCCCCGCGAAGACGGCACCGATGCCTTCCTGGCCGCGGTGGACGAAGCCGCCGAGTCGCAGGGCCACCACGCGCCTGCCCCTGCCGCTCGCGCCGCCGCCCCCGCCGCCGCTGCCCCCGCCGCCTCCGCCCCCGCTGCAGCCCCGGCGGCCTCGGCCGATGCGCTGCTGGCCGAGCTGCAGGCGATCCTGGCCGCGAAGACCGGCTACGACCCGAGCGAGATCGACCCCGACTACGAGCTGGAAGCCGATCTCGGCATCGACACGGTGAAGCAGGCCGAGGTGTTCTCGGAGGTCCGCGAGCGCCACGGTCTCGAGCGCGACGACAGCTTCGTGCTGGCCGACTACCCGACCGTGCGCTCCCTGGCCGGCTGGCTGGCCGGTGCGCTGGGCGGTGCGGCGCCGTCCTCCCCGGCGCCGTCCTCCCCGGCGCCGTCCTCCCCGGCGGTCTCCTCCTCCCCCGTGGCCACCTCCTCCCCCGTCCTGACGGCCCCGGTCGCCAAGGCGGCGCCTGCTCCCTCCTCCGCAGCTCCCGCCGCGAGGGCCCCCGCTCTGGCGGCCCCTGCCGACGCGCTGCTGGCCGAGCTGCAGGGGATCCTGGCCGAGAAGACCGGCTACGACCCGGGCGAGATCGACCCGGACTTCGAGCTGGAAGCCGACCTGGGCATCGACACGGTGAAGCAGGCCGAGGTGTTCTCCGAGGTGCGCGAGCGCCACGGTCTCGAGCGCGACGACAGCTTCGTGCTGGCCGACTACCCGACGGTGCGGGCCCTGGCCGGCTGGCTGGCCGGCGCCATCTCCGCGGGCGGCGCCGGTGCTCCGGCCGAGGAGGCTGCTGCGCCGGTGGAGGAGGCTGCTGCCGAGGCGCCGGCTGTGCCGGTGGAGGAGGCTGCTGCCGAGGCGCCTGCTGCTCCGGTGGAGGCGTCCACCGCCGAGCCGTCCGCAGCCGAGCCGTCCGCCGCCGAGCCGTCCGCAGCCCCCGACCCGCGGGGCCTGCCCGCCAGCTTCCGCATCCGCCGGCCGGTCACGATCGTCCGCAACCCGTGGGTCACGGGCTCGCTGCGCGGCCGCAAGGTGCGCGTGCTGGGTTCGGGGCCCCTGGCCAGCGCCATCGCCGACGAGGTCGTGACCCGCGGCGGGCAGCTGGTGACCGACGGCGCCGACGCCGTCGTCGACGTGGCCGAGGACTTCGGTGAGAGCTTCACCTTCGCCCGGTCCCTGGCGGAGCGGCCGCCCCGCGAGTGGCTGTGCATCACGCGGCTGGGCGCCGCGCCCGACGCCGCCCGCGCGCGGGCGCTGGACCTGGCCCGGGCCGAAGGCAGCCGCGCCGGCCTGGCGAAGGCGCTGGGCCGCGAGTGGGCCGGCTGCACGGCCCGCGTGGTCGACATCGCCCCGAGCCTGGACGACTACGCGGCGGCGACGCTGACGACGTCGGAGCTGGCCGGCCACGACGGCTCGGTCGAGGTGTTCCGCGAGGCCGACGGCCGGCGGGTCGTGACGCTGGCGACGGAACCGTTCCCCGCCCACGGCGGCGCGCTGCCGGCCGCGGGTGGAGACGCTGGCCCCGTCATCGTGCTGACCGGCGGCACCCGCGGCATCACGGCGCGGGTCGCCCGGTCCCTCGCCGCGCGGGGCCCCTGTCGCCTCGCGCTGCTGGCCCGGACGGCGCCGGGCAGCGAGCCCCTGGACGAAGCGGCGGCCCGTGCGGCGGCCAAGGCGCAGCTGCAGGAAGCCGGCGAGCGGGCGACCCCCGTGGCGGTCGATCGCCTGCTGGCGCCCCAGCGACGGGCGGAGGAGGCCCGGCAGACCGTGGTCGGGCTCGAGGCGCTGGGCGCCGAGGTGGCCTTCTTCGAGGTCGACCTGTCGGACGAGGCGGCCGTGGCCCGGGCCCTGGACCGCGTCCGCGAGCGCTGGGGCGCGGTGCACGGCTGCGTGCACGGCGCCGGCGTCGAGGAGAGCCGCCCCCTGGCCGAGAAGGACGACGCCGCGATGCACCGCGTCTACGACGGCAAGGTGCTCGGCGGGCTGGCGCTGGCCCGGCACCTGGACCCCGACGCCTGGCTGGTCAGCATGGGCAGCGTGGCCGGGCGCTTCGGCAACCTGGGCCAGGCCGACTACTCGGCGGCGAACGAGGCGATGGCCCGCATCTGCGCGGTGCGCCCGCACAGCCTGCACGTGTGCTGGACGGCGTGGGCCGACACCGGCATGGCATCGCGCGGCGGCATGGCCCACCTGCTCACCGAGCGGGGCGTCGAGCTGCTGCCCGCCGACGCCGGCGCCGAGCTGCTGGCCGACATGGTCGCCGCCGGCATGACCGGCGAGGTCGTGGTGGCCGGCCGGCTGGGCGACATGACCGTCACCCCGGGCCACGCGCTGCTGGATCGGGCCGAGCACGTCGGAGACGACGTCGTCGCCTGGCGGCGGCTGGATCCGGCCACCGACGTGTGGCTGGACGACCACGCCTTCCGCGACGATCTGCCCGTCGTGCCCGGCGTCATCGGCCTGGAGCTGATGGCGGCGGCCGCCGCGCTCACCCGGCCCGGCGTCGCCTACCGCGGCGCCCGCGATGTCCGGTTCGAGCACGCCATCAAGCTGCATCGTCGCGAGCCGGTCGACGTCGTCGTGCGTGCCGAGCCGCTGCCCGCGACCGGGGACGGGCCGATCGAGGTAGCGTGCACCGTCGCGACCGTGCGCGAGCTCCGCACCGGCCGGACCCAGCACAAGGTGTGCTTCCGGGCGGTCATCCAGCTCGACCGTGCCCCGGACGGCGCCCCGCTGCCGCCGGCCTTCTTCACCCAGCGCGGCATCAACCGCGGCGCCATCTACAAGCGCTTCTTCCACGGGCCGAGCTTCCAGGTCCTGCGCGACGCCGGCGCGGTCGCCAGCGGCAGCCTGCTGGCCGATGCCATGGTCGAGCACGCCTTCATCGCCGGCGGCCTGCTGTCGATGCCGCTGGTGCTCGAGGCCGCCTTCCAGGCCGCAGGCCTGCACCGCATGGCCGTGCACGGCCAGCGCGCCCTGCCGCACTCGCTCGAGCAGGTGACCCTGGTCCGGCCGGCGGGCGACGGCGAGCCGCTGACGGTGATGGTCCAGCAGCGCGAGGTCGATCGCGAGGCTGCCGGCGGCGACGACGTCGTCTACGACATCGACGTCGACGGCAGCGACGGCGCGGTGCTGCGGGTGCGCGGCTTCCGCATGGTCGACACCGACCCGCTGGACGACCCCGAGCGCTTCCCGGCGCCGGAAGGCGGCTGGCCCCGCAGCCGCATCGCCCGCGCCACCGGCAAGGCGGTGCGGGTGCTGACCGAGGCCGACCGGGCCCGGCTGTCCGCCCGCGGCACCCCCCGCCGGATCGCCGATCGGCTGGCCGGACAGGCCGCTGCCGTGCTCGCGCTGCGGGCGCTCACCGGCGGCGACGCGGCCGTCACCCGGCTGCCCGAGGGCACCCCGGTCGTGGTCGACGCCACCGGCGCCGGGCCCGCGGTCAGCATCAGCCACGGCGACGGCCACGGCATCGCCGCCGCCTGCTTCGGCGGGCCGATCGGCATCGATCGCGAGCGGGTCGAGCCGCGGTCGCCGGCCTTCGCCCGCACCTGGCTGACCGTCGGCGAGCAGCGCGCCTTCGCGGCGGACCCGGCCGCCGTCACGGCGGTCTGGTGCGTGAAGGAAGCCGTGCTCAAGGCGCTGGGCACCGGCCTGCGGCTGGATGCGCGGCTGGTCGAGGTCGTCGCCCTGCGACCCTTCCGCGCCGAGGTGCGCCTGTACGGCGGCGCGGCGGACCGGGCCGCGGCGCTCGGCGGGACCCTGTGCGTGTCCGTCGGCGTCGACCCGCAGGCCCCCGACCACCGCATCGCCTGCGCGCTGCTGCACGGCGGCCTGCTGCCCGGCAGCCGTCCGGCCGGCGACTGCGAAGCCGACGACGCACCCGCTTGCCGGGGAGCGTCGCGATCGGCATGATCGGCGCGTGAGCGAGGATCCGCCTTCCGAGAACGACGAGACCCCGGTGGGGGCGGCGGCGGCCATGGGCCAGGAACCAGAGCTCATCGCCCACGCCGACGGCGGGCTGCGCATCGTCCGCGTGCGCTCGGCCGAAGACGCCGCGCCCTTCCGGGCCAGCTTCGCCGGCGCCTACCAGGACATCTTCGCGGGCGCCCCCTACAACGAGCGGTTCTACGCCAGCGAGGCCATGGGCTTCCTGGACGGCTTCCTGCGCATGCCGGACCACATCACCCTGCTGGCGGTCAAGGGCCGCAGCCGCGTGGTCGCCTTCGGCATCGGCGTGCCCGTCAGCGCCCGCGCCGACATCGCCCGCGAGCTGCGGGGGCTGGTGCCCGTGCGGCACGCCTTCTACCTGGCCGAGCTCGGCGTGCAGGAGAGCTGGCGCGGGCACGGCCTGGGTCGCCGGCTGGTCGATCTGCGGCTGCAGCTGGTCGACCGCCAGCGCTACAGCCACGTGCTGCTGCGCACCAGCGCCATCCGCAACGCGTCCTACCAGATGTACATGGACATGGGCTTCGAGGACATGGGGGTCTACATGGAGGTCCCCGCCCGCCGCATCGACGGGTCGGTGCGCACGGACCGCCGCCTGTTCCTGTCCCGCGTGCTCCAGGGCAGCTCCGAGGGTGGCTGAGGCGCGTCGCCCCGTCGTGGTGCGGCTGCTGCTCGGGCTCGTCGTGGCCACCGCCCTGATGGTCTCGGTGGAGGCCGCCCTGCGGCTGGCCCTGGGCCCACCGGACGTGCCGCTGCTCATCGAGGGCCCCAAGGGCGGGCTGTTCGTCGAGCGGGACGGTCGCCTGATGCCCACCCAGCCCGACGTGCTGCGCACCTGGCCGCGGTCCGGTGCAGAGCGCAGCCGCCCCCGGCTGGTCGTCATGGGCGGCTCGTCGATGGTCGTGGGCGAGCCCGGCGAGCGGGCCGGCGAGGTCGCCGCGGCCCGGCTCGACATGGAGTGGGTGAACCTGGCCATGCCCGGCGCCGACACCGGGCACCTGGTCGCCATGCGGCCGGCGCTGACCGAGCTGAAGCCCGACGTGGTGCTGATCTACAGCGGGCACAACGACTGGGGCAACGCGGTCTTCGGCGGCCTGTACCGGGACGTCGCCACCGTCCGCGTCGCGCAGGTGCGCGGGGTCCTGGGACGGCTGCGGACCTACGGCTTGCTCGAGCAGGCCCTGGGCGCGCGGCAGATCCGCACCATGCCCCCCGAGCGGGCCCTGGACGTGCAGCCGCTGACCGCGACCCAGCAGGCCGCGATCCTGGACGACCAGCGCTATCGCCTGCGCCGCATCGTCCAGCAGGCGCGGGCCGAAGGCGCCCAGGTGGTCCTGTCCACGGTCGTGCGCAACGACGTCTTCCCCTCGGCGTGGTGGTACTGCCCCGACCGGGTCGCCGCCCTGGGCGTCGAGCCCGTCCGCGACCGGGTCCCCGACCTGTCGGCCCTCGACGAGGCCGCCCTGGCGACGGCCCGCAGCACCAGCGACTGCCGCGACCTGGACTACCTGGCCGCGCTGCGTGACTTCGAGCAGGGCGTGCCCGGCGCGGCGCTGCGCCTGCGGTCCCTGGTCGAGAGCGACCCGGTGCCCAACCGCGCGCCCCAGGCCGTGAACGACGCGATCCGGCGCATGGCCGCCCAGGAAGGCGCCACCCTGGCCGACCCGGACGAAGCGCTGCGCGGGCCCGACGGCATCGTCCCGCCCCGGCTGTTCATGGACGGCATGCACCTCAACGGCGATGGCCACCACGCCCTGGCCGAGGTGTTCGTGGACGCGGTGGAGCGGGCGCGGGCGGACGCGCCTCGGTAGGCATGCGTCTGGGGGCGGGAGCCCTGCCGGCCGGGGGCGCGAGGTGGGGACGAACGGGCACTCCTCCCCTGGGTGTACCCGTGTCCACCGAAGGATGGATTCTGCGCATCCCCACTCGGAATCCACCTTCCGGCCGACACCCGGGCCTCGGGAAACGCGTGACCCTGGGGTCGTCCGGGGAGCATCCCGCTCCCCGGTGACCCGGAGTCCCCCATGCGCCGCGATCCCAGCGCCGTCTTCGCCCTCTTCCTGGCCCTCTCCTCGCCCGCCCTGGCCCACGACGAGAGCCGGGACGCCGCCCACGCAGGCATCGAGCTCCACGTCGGCTACGCCTACGACAGCTGCTACATCGACCTGCACGACAGCCTGGACGATGCCGCGTTCCGTCGGTTCAACCGCGAGTTCGCCAGCGGCTATGCCTTCACGTCGCAGTCGGGACCACGCACGCTGGGCGACGATCACGTCCAGCTGGGGCTCGTCGTCCGCTCCATCGGCATCGACGAGGCGTCGGACGCCTGGAACGACACCTGGACCCACCCAGGCGAGGACCACTGGCTCGGGCCGGTGGATCTCCCCATCCTGCAGGGCCGCGTCCGGCTCACGGAACAGATGGACCTCGAGGCGATGTTCAGCATGGGCATGGCCAACTGGTACATCGGCGGGGTCGGGCTGCGGCACACTCTGACGCAGCAGGGCGAGCGCATGCCCGTCGACCTGTCGCTGCGGGAGACCGTCCAGGTGGTGCACGCCATCGACACGTGGACGCTCGGCACGGTGGGGGTGGAAGCGGTGGCCGGGCGGACCTTCCCGCTGGGCACGCCGAAGATCACGGCCACGCCCTACCTGGCCGCAGGTCTGACCGCCGGCCTGGGCGGCGAGAGCGACGACGACGTGGACCTGGCCCGCGCCGCGGTCGTCAGCCCCCGCGCCACCGCGGGCCTGGATCTGGCCCTGGGGCCCGTCCGGGGTGGGGTCGAGGGCAGCGTCAGCGACGTCATGCAGTGGAGCGTGTCGCTGGGCGCGGCCTTCTGAGCCGGCTGGAGGGCGGGGCCGCTACCCGAGCAGCCCGTGGGCCTGGGCGGTGGTCACGGCTTCGACCCGATTTCGGGCGTCCAGCTTGCGCAGCAGCCGGTGCATGTGGGTCTTCACGGTGCCGGTCGAGATGAACAGCGCCTGGCCGATCTCGGCGTTGGAGAGGCCCTGGGCGACCAGGGCGAGGACTTCGAGCTCGCGGGTGCTGGGGGGCTCCGGGAGCGGCGGCAGGTCGCCGGGTGGGTGAGGGGCGGCAGGCGCGGGCCGAGGCGTCTCGCGGACGGTCCGAGGGCCGGCCAGCGCCCGGAGGCGAGCGGTGCCGGTCGACCGCGCTTCGAGCAGTGGAGCCAGCAGCGGGAGGCGCTCGGCCACGGCGCACCAGGTCTCCGCGCGGTCTGCGTCTTCGAGCAGGTCCTCGAGGGTCGCCGCCGCCCGTTCCGGAGCGCCGGACAGCGCCTCTGCGACGACCCCTTCGACCCGCCAGTCCAGGGCATGGGCGACCCGGCCTGCGGAAGCGGCCGCGGCGCGGAAGGACTCGATGGTCGCCGCCGCATGCAGGGGCGCGCCCCCCGCCAGCGCGGCGCGGGTGGCGACCAGGGCGCTGTCGTGCAGGACGGCCCGGTGCTCGGCCGGGTCGGGGATGTCCCCGTCGCGGGCCTGTCCCCGCTGCACGTCCAGGCCTTGCCTGCAGGTGCGCGCGCGGGCGAGCAGCACGGCGTCGCCCGAGTGCTGGGCGATGGCGAGCGCCTCGTGGGCGGCCTCGTCGGCCAGATCCTCCTCCCCTCCGGCCTGCCGGACCCGTGCGAGCAGGGCGAGCATGCCGACCAGGGGGAAGGGATCGCCCATCATCCGGGCCCGGACCAGGCCCTGTTCCAGGGCCTCGAGGGCACCGGGGAGGTCCCAGCGCGCGAAGTGTGCCCGCGCCCGCTCGGCGTGGACGTAGGCCGTCGCGCCCAACAGCCCGCTCGCCTGGCCCTCGGCGAAGGCGAGCGCGTCGTCGCACAGCACCTCGGCCTGGCGCACCCTGCCGAGGGTTGTCAGACAGCCCGCGCGGTAGCCCATGGCGGCGATGGCCGCGAAGACGTTGCCGGACGCCTTGCCCCAGGCCTCGGCGGCCAGGAGTGGCGCCATGGCCCGCTGCGGCTGGCCCATCATCGCGTGGGTCACGCCGATCTGGAGCGACAGGACCGCCCGCGGGCGCGCCGCGTCTTCGGGGAGGGCGGACAGGGCCTGCTCCGCGTGCACGATCGCCCCTGCGAAGTCGTCGGTCGGGCGTGTGGCGATGCTCTCGATGGCCGCCAGCTGTCCCGCGAAGTCCGCCCGGTGCGCGGGGAGGGCTTGTCCCGCGGCCTGGGCCGACGCCAGCGCCGCCCGGGCGCGCCGCACCGCGAGGGCCGCACCTTCTGTGTTCGGCGCCCCGCGCAGTGGGAGGACGGCCAGCCAGCCCTGCGCCACGCCGATGCCGGGCAGCCGGTCCGCCGCGCCGTCCGGCAGCCGGTCCAGCCACCCCCGCAGCGTCCCCAGGTCGCTCGCATCGAGCAGGTCGGTGGCCCAGGCATCCACCAGGGTCGCGAGCTGCGCGTCGTCTCCGGCGCGGATCGCATGGTCCGCCGCCCTGCGGGGCTCGCCTTGCGCCGCGAACCAGGCGGCGGCCCGACGATGCAGGGTCGCCGGCAGGTCGGGGTGACGCTCCGCCAGGCGGACCTGGAGCAGCTCGCCGAACAGGCGGTGGAACCGGAAACGGCGGCGGCGCGCGTCGAGGGCCACCAGGAACAGGCCGTCGCGCTCGAGCACGCGCAGCCGCTCGCCGGCTCCGTCCACCCCCGTCACGGCCGCACAGAGTGCGCCCTCCAGCTCGTCGAGGATCGAGCACCGGAGCAGGAAGTCCATCGAGTCCGGCGAGAGCCGCTCCAGCACCTCTCCGACCAGGAAGGCGCCGATCTGGCTGTCTTCCGTCAGGGCGTCCAGCACCTCGTCGGCCTGCGCCCCCTGCTGGAGCGAGAGCCCGAGCAGCTGCAGGCCCGCCGCCCAGCCCTCGGTCCGCGACGTCAGGCGGTCCAGGACGTCGGGCGGGAGCTCGACCCGGTGCGCGCCAGCGAGGAAGGACCGGGCCTCGGCCTGCGCGAAGGCGAGGTCGGCTGCGCGGATCTCGGTCAGGAGATCGCGCGCCCGCCAGGTCGCGAGGGGAAAGGGAGGCTCTTCCCGGGTCGTCACCACGACGTGCACGGTGGGCGGCAGGTGGTCGAACAGCCACGCAACAGCCTGGTGCACGACCGGGGAGCGCACGGCGTGCAGGTCGTCGAGGACGATCACCAGCGGATCGTCCTGCCCGGCGAGCGGCACGATCAGGGTCTCCATGAGCAGAGGGCCCAGGTCGGTGAGCCGCGACGGCGGCGCGACGCCGCCGAGCCCGGCCCCTACTTCCGGGCGCAGCTGGCGCACCGAGGCGAGCAGGTGCCCCAGGAACCGCAGCGGGTCGTCGTCCCCGGGGTCGAGCGACAGCCACGCCACGGGCCGCGGGGTCTCGTCCATCCACTGCGTCACCAGGGTCGTCTTGCCCCAACCCGCCGGCGCCTGCACCAGCGTCAGCGGTCTCCAGAGGCCGCCGTGGATGAGGGCCAGCAGGCGCGGGCGTGCGACCAGCGAGGGGCGCCGCCGGGGCGCGAACAGCTTGCTGGGGTTGATCGCGGCGAGGGCGGCTCGCAGCGCGGTTCCGTCGTCGGGTCGGATCGACTGGAGGGTGCCCATGGAGTGGCCCTAAGCCAGTGACGCCCGCGCTGTCGCCGGTGATGACATCGGCTGCGCCTCGCTAGTGCACCCCCTCGACCTCCCAGCCCTCGTAGGTGCCGCCCCAGGCGCCCGCGACGGCCTCGAGCTCGAGCCGCCGCGCGTGCACGTGGGCCTCGCTCAGGACGACCTCCTCGACGGCATCGACCTCGGCCTCGCCCTCGCCCTCCTCGGCCGTGGCCTCGGCCTGCAGGGCCCGCGTCGACAGGTGCACGGCGACCGCCTCCGCCGCGAGGGGGTCGGGCAGGTGCAGGTGGTGCACCAGCAAGATGCGCTGGCCCATGCGGTCCTGGTGGGCCGCGAGCGCGGCCTGGTCCGGATCCTCGACCGGCGGCGGCGGCGGCGGTGGACCGCGCATGCCCAGATCGCAGGCCAGCAGGAGCAGCGCCAGCAGGAGCGACGGCAGCAGGCTCATGGCGCGCCCCACGGCTCGGGCTCGCCGGTGCGGACGGCCCAGGCCTGGGTCCACGCCACGTTGCGCAGGGCGCCCACACCGAGCGCCACATGGCGTGCGGGCCGCGCGGGGTTGTACCAGCGGAAGTAGTCGCCGAAGTCGCCGGGCCCGCGGATGCCGCTGCGGGTGAGCTCGGTGAGCACCGACAGCGTGCCGTAGGTGCCGTAGAGGTGGTCGATCTCCATGCCGTGACCGCGGAAGAAGAAGGCCCACCGCGACAGCTGCATGGGCTTGTAGGCGTGCGCCCCCTGGCCGGCCTGCATGGCGGTGCCCAGCGCGAGCAGCCGCCCCCAGTCGTCGGGCCGCTCGGTGCGGCCCGTCCACGGCAGGAAGTGGTAGCCGCCGAAGGCGTGCAGGCTGACGGCCACGTCGAAGCCGCGCTGCCCGAGCCGATCGACGGCCTGGGACTCGGGCTGGGACAGCGGTCCCGGGCTGACCGCGTAGCGGCCGGGGATGATCGCCTTCCAGATGGCGCGGGCCTCGCGGTGGACCGCGAAGTCGCGGTTCAGGTCGATCTGCGGGGCGTTGCCGCGGCGGTAGACGTCGCGGCGACCCTCCAGCAGGTCGGCCTCGACCTTGGCCCGGCCGTCGGGATTGAGCACGGGCACGACGACGATCTCGACGCCGCGTGGGGGGCGGGCGGCGACTTCCTGCAGGAAGGCCAGCGCGACCTCGGTGCTGATCCACTCCAGCGCGTGGATGTTCGCCATCACCAGCAGCGAGCGCTCGACCGGCGCCGACGGGTCGGCGACGCGGAAGGCCCAGATCGGCCGGCCCTCGACGGTGGTGCCGACGCGCTCGGGGGTCACGCGGCCGGGCCAGCGGGCCACCAGCTCGGCGAGCTCGGCGTGGACCTCGGCGGCGAAGTGGTAGGGCTCGGCGGCGTCGGTCCCGCGCCAGGCGTCGAGGGCGTCGCGCTGCAGTGACGCGGCGTACTTCCGGTAGCCCTGCGGGTCTTGGAGCGTGATCGCCGGGGTCGGGACGACCGGGGCGGGGACCGGCTCGGGTGGCGCCGCCAGCGCGGCCTGCAGCAGCAGGGGGAGGAGCATGCTGCCCGCCTTAGCCAACGGGATGCCGCCGTGGTTCCCGGGGAGCGACCGGGCTGCGCGGCGAGCCGGGCGGCGGCTCAGACCCAGACCCACCGCAGCAGCGACCAGCTCGGGCGTCGGCGGTGCACCCGCTCGAGGTGGTCCTGCCACTGCCAGACCAGGGTGCAGAACCCGTCGTGGTCGTAGATCCAGGCGTGCCGCTCGTGCAGCCGCGGGGTCGGCGGCGGGTCGCCGTCGAACTCCCGGGGCAGGGCGTCCTGCAGCGGCAGCAGGCTGCACTCGAGCGACAGGATGTGCGTGATGAGCGCGGCGTCGTAGACGACCTGGGCGTCGCCGACCGGCGCGGGCCCCCGACCGCAGGTGCAGCCCTCGCCGTCCGGGGCCTCCCAGAACAGGTGGGACAGCCAGCGGTCGATCGCGGCGCGGTCGTCGGGCGCCACGTGCTTGCGCGCGCAGCACCAGGCGAATTCGCCGGCCAGGTTGGCGGTCCACTTCTGGTTGTCGCCCAGGACCGAGCCGATCTCCTCGAGCCAGGGCCGGGCGGCTTCCTGCACCACCATCTCCTGATCGAGGGCGCCCCACTCGAGCAGGCGCTCCATGGTCGGCACGCCGGGGGTGCGGGCCGGGTCGAAGGCGAAGAAGTGCGCGGTGACGCCCATGCCGGGAGCGTAGCCCTCTCCCACGACCCACGGAGCGCGCGACACCGCCCCGATCACTCCGGCAGCGGCATGCTCGCGCCGGCCTTGCGCCCGGCCTCCAGGCCGTCCAGCCGCACGGTGATCCCCCGCCCCTTCTTCAGGTGCAGCTCCTCCTCGGCGAACCGGTCCACCGCCTCGCCCCGGGCCGCCAGGGCGCCGTCCATGCGGGCCAGGGCGGTCTGCCGCCCGTCGTCGGGTCCCTGGGCCTGCGCCTCGATCAGCGCGGCGCGCTCCTCCTCCTGCACGGCCCGCAGCCGGGTCACGACCGCGTCAGCGGCGCCGATCCGGAAGGACTCGTGCCAGTCCCGGTCCTGGCTCTGCCCGCCGGGCAGCGTGCCGTGGGTGGCCGACAACCACTCCAGCCGCTTCACCAGCCAGTCCCACAGGGCGTGCACGGCGTCCTGATCATCCCGGTGACCGGCCACGCACAGCAGCTGGCGGCGGCGCCCCAGCGACACGGTGTAGGCGCGACAGCCGTTGGCGTCGGCCAGGCCGGCGGCCAGCACGGCCTTCCACTTGCGGATCTTGCGGGCGTCCTCGAGGGGGCGATCGCGGCCGTCGTCGACCTCGGCGGCGGCCTGCTCTTCGGCCGCGGCCCGGTCGAGCAGGGCCTGCAGGCGATGGCGGGTGATGAGCGCCTGGGCGGCGGCGGCGGCGGCGGCGGCCTCGTGCACGTTGGGCGAGGTCGCCAGTGCCAGCAGTTTGCGGACGCGGTCGAGGAGCTTGTCGGACGCGGTCATGCCGGCAGCGTAGCCCTCGCCTGCGACAAGCGAGGACCACGGGCGGGTTGCCAGCCCGGTACCCTCCTCCTGCAGAGCCCTGGAGTCCCCATGACCCGCCGCTTCCTCCCCCTGCTCGCCGCCGGCGCCCTCGTCCCCCTGACCGGCTGCTTCGACCAGCCGCTGACCTGGGCCGAGGTCCAGGAAGCGCTGCGCCAGTCGCAGCACACGGCGCGCATCGACGCCTTCACCGGCCAGGTCGTCGAGATCTCCACCGACTTCACGCTGGGCCAGGCCGCCCAGGACGCGGCCGAGGAGCTGCGCAGCTTCCTGGAGAGCCAGGTGCCCTGCTCGACGGTGACCCGGGACGGGCTGTCCGTGTCGATGGACTTCGGCACCCTCGACGACCAGTGCGTCTACAACGGCCGGACCTACGCCGGCGTCACGACCATCACCCTGGTCGAGGTGGGCGAGGGCAGCGCCGTCGTGCAGCACGACTGGGACGGCATGACCGACGGCGAGGTCGTCATGGACGGCGGCGCCACGGTGACCTGGGACGCCGACGCCGGCACCCGGACCGTCGTGCACGAGATCGACTGGACCATCGACGGCGAGCAGTACACCGGCAGCGGCGACCGCACCCAGGCGCTGCTGGACCCCTCGGCCGGCCTGAAGGGCGGCATCCGCATCGAGGGCAGCCGCGAGTGGGAAGGCCCCGCGGGCCTGTGGACCCTGGACATCGCCGGCGTCGAGGCGCGGCCCCAGGACCCGGTGCCCCAGGCCGGCGTGTACACGCTGCTCACGCCGAACGACAAGACGGCGACCCTGACCTTCCGCCGCATCGACGACGACACCATCGAGGTCGTGCTGGCCGGTGGTCGCCAGGACCACGTCTGGCACGTCACCGCCCTCGGCGCGGAGTACCAGGACTGATTACCGCGGGGTCCCATGTGGACCCTGCGCTTCCACGGCGGGACCCTGGTCGTCGAGGGCGCCCGCACCGACCAGCTGCCGCCCGGCTTCATCCCCGATGACCGGATCGGGCACCCCCGCGGCCCGGCCTGGCGCTACGCCGAGGTCGTGCTGAGCGCCCGCCGCGCGGGCATCCCCTTCCAGGACGACGCCCGCGCCTGGCCCGTCGACGAGCCGCTGGCCGCGCTCACCGGCCGCGTGCCGCGCCCCTACCAGGCCGAAGCGCTGGCCGCCTGGCGGGCCGCCGGACGTCGCGGCACCGTCGTGCTGCCGACGGGGGCGGGCAAGACCTTCGTCGCCGAGCTGTGCATGGCCGACACCGGGCGCGCGACCCTGGTGCTGGCGCCCACCCTGGACCTGGTCGGGCAGTGGCACGCCCGGCTGACGGCCAGCTTCGGCGGGCCGGTCGGCATGCTGGGCGGCGGCCACCACGAGCTGCAGCGGCTGACCGTCAGCACCTACGACAGCGCCTGGCGGCACCTGCCCCGGTATGGCGACCGCTTCGGGCTCATCGTCTTCGACGAGGTCCACCACCTGCCGGCCCCCGGCTACCTGGAAGCCGCCCAGGCCGCGCTCGCACCCTTCCGGCTGGGCCTGACGGCGACGCTGGAGCGCGAGGACGGCCGCGAGGGCGTGCTGGACGAGGTGCTGGGCCCGGTCGTCTACCGCAAGGAGATCACCGAGCTGTCGGGCGACTTCCTGGCCGAGTACCGCACGGAGCGCATCGAGGTCCGGCTGGGCCCGGCCGAGCAGGCCGCCTACGACGAGGCCCGCCAGACCTTCACCACCTTCGTCGCCAGCCGCGCCATCCGGCTGGGCGGCCCCGGCGGCTGGCAGAGCTTCCTGCGCGAGGCCGCCCGCAGCAAGGACGGCCGCGCCGCCTTCCAGGCCTACCAGCAGTACAAGCGCATCGCGCACGGCACCGGCCGCAAGCTCGACGTGCTGCAGACCCTGCTCGACCGCGAGTGGGGCCGCCGGCTCATCGTCTTCACCCACGACAACGCCACGGCCTACAAGATCAGCCGCCAGTGGCTGCTGCCCTGCATCAGCCACCAGACCGACGTCAAGGAACGCCGCGCCATCCTGGACGCCTTCGAGGCCGGTGAGCTGCCCGCCCTGGTGACCAGCCGGGTGCTCAACGAAGGCGTGGACCTGCCCGCCGCGGAAGTCGCCATCGTGCTGTCGGGCACCGGCACGGTCCGCGAGCACGTGCAGCGGCTGGGCCGCATCCTGCGCCCCGGCAAGGGCAGCGACGGCCAGGAGAAGCAGGCCGTGCTCTACGAGATCATCGCCGCGGGCACGTCCGAGGAGCAGACCTCGGCCCGGCGCCGGCGCCACGACGCCTACCGGGAGTCCTGATGCTCACCGCCGACCTGCTGCGCGTGCGTGTGAAGGGCCCCGAGCTGTTCGTGGGCTTCGTCGATCCCGGCAAGGCGCGGCTGCAGGAGCGCGCCGACGACGTCGCCACCCTGTTCGGGCAGGCGGCGGCCGAGACCTGGACCCGCGGCGAGCTGACCGACGCCATGCGCGAGCTCGAGGGCGTCGACACCGACCACAAGCTGGTCCGCGGCCTGGCCAAGGTCATGCTCGACCGCACCGAGCTGGACACCGTGTCCGACCTGGACCCGCAGGAGGTGCGGCGCCGCGTGTTCACCCTCGCGGCGGCCCGCGGCCCCCTGGCGCGCCAGGCCGGCCCCGCCGATCGCACCGTCGCCGCCGACATCTTCGCCGCCGTCGGCGCCGAGCTCGGCCACGCCCCGGACCAGGTGGCTGCGGCCCTGTACGCCGATCTCAAGGACGAGCAACGCATCGTCAGCTGCCGCCAGCTGACCCCCGACAAGCTGCTGCACCGCTACAACGTCGCCCTGTTCCAGTCCGTGCTGCTCAAGGCCACCTGGATGAAGGTGCGGCTGGTCGCGCCGTCCCCCAAGCGCATCGCCCAGCTGCTGCGCTTCGCGCGCTTCCACGAGCTGATGTACCGGATCGAGGCTGTCGCCGGCGGCGCCGCCGTGCTCGTGCACCTCGACGGCCCCGAGTCCCTGCTGCGGCAGTCGACCCGCTACGGCCTGCAGCTGGCCTGCTTCTTCCCGGCCGTGCTGCTCCAGGACGGCGACTGGACGCTGCAGGCCGAGGTGCTGTGGGGCCGGTCGCGCAAGGTCCGCAAGACCCTGTCGCTGACCCACGAAGCGGGCCTGGTCAGCCACTACCGGGACACGGGCGTCTGGAAGTCGCGCACCGAGCAGTGGTTCGAGGAGCGGTGGGGCGAGGAACAGGACGGCTGGCGCATCTCGCCCGGGCGCCTGCAGCCCATCGACGGCCAGCAGGTCATCGTGCCCGCCTACCGCTTCGAGAAGGGCGGCCGCGTCGGCCACCTCGACATCGTCGGCTACTGGCGCAAGGGCTACCTCGAAGAGCGGCTGGCCCGCACGCCGCCCGACGTGGTCCTGGCGGTCAGCCGCAAGCTGTGCGGCGACAAGTCGGGGCTGCCGGCCGGGCTGCGGGACCGGGTGATCGACTTCGCGGAGATCATCCCCACCGGCAAGGTCGTGGAGCGGCTCGAGGCCGTGGCCCGGCGGCCGAGGGCGCCGTGAGCCGGATCGGCGCCGGGCCCTGGGACAGCGAGCAGGTCCAGCACGGCAAGACCCGCAAGGCGCTGGAGCGGCTGGTGGCGCCGGGCACACCGGCAGCCGAGCAGGTGCGCATCGCCCGCCGGCTCCTGCGCGAGAGCAGCGACCTGGTCGCCTGCATGCTGATGAGCGCCTTCCGCGCCCAGGCCGGCCAGCCCGATCCGCCGCTGTCGCCGCTGCTGCCGGCCCTGCGCTTCCGGGCGCGCCGCATGCTGGCCGGGCCGAGCCGCCAGCAGGGCCGCGACCACGAAGAGGCCCTGGCGCTGCTGGTCCACGCGCCGCACCTCAGCGACGTGGTGATGGTCACCGAGCGGCTGTCGCGGAGGGAGGAGCCCGGCTTCGTGCACGCCATCGTGCTGGCCGGGGCGCTCTTGCCCTTCGACGAGGCGCTGCGCGGGCGGTTGGAGGAGGTGGCCGCCCGAGGCGACCTGGACCGGGACGAGCGGGCAGCGGTCGAGGCGGCGCTGCGGGGCTGACGACCCCCCTCCGCCTCGCTTCGCTCGGCACCTCCCCCCTCGGTCGAGGGGGGAGGGGGACCTACCCGGCCGGAGGGGCTGCCTTCGCCCCTCCCCCCCCCCGGCGGGAGGTGGCCTGGGCGCAGCCCAGGGTCGGAGGGGGGCCTGCCGCCGAGGGGCGCCCCTCCCCCCGCCCCCGGCGGGGGGCCTGGGCGCAGCCCGGGTCGGAGGGGGGCCTGCCGCCGATCGCCCCTCCCCCCGCCCCCGGCGGGGGGAGGTGGCCCGGGCGCAGCCCGGGTCGGAGGGGGGCCTGCCGCCGTTCGCCCCTCCCCCCGCCCCCGGCGGGGGGAGGTGGCCCGGGCGCAGCCCGGGTCGGAGGGGGGCCTGCCAACGCCTCCTCCTCCACGCTAGACCCCCACCATGCTCCTCCTCACCCTCGCGAAGCAGCGCCTCCGCCGGACCCTCGGCCCGCGCGCCCTGCACCTCTCCGAGAAGCTGCTCGCGCGGCTCGGCTTCCCGACGAACGCGTCGGGCAACAACATGAGCATGCGCTGACCCCGACGGGGCCTGCCGCTCAGGCGCGCTCGGCCTGCTCTCGCCCGGCCGCCTGGGGCCCTGCGGCCTTGGGCTCGACGGTGCCGAAGACGTAGTCCCACACCCGGGTGCTCACGCCGAACCGGAGCTCCTGGTACTTCTTGTTGTGGTGGTGGCTCATGTGGTGGGCCTTGAGCCGCAGGAACCACTTCCACTTGATCCTGCTGTGGTGCTGCAGGTAGTGCATGCAGTCGTAGACGCAGTACCCGAACACGAAGCCGCTGAAGAAGGGCCACATCCAGATGGGGCCCATGGTCAGCCGGAACAGCCCGCCGAACACGACGGCCAGGCCCAGGCTGACGGCCGGCGGCATCACCAGCCGGTAGCGGTCGAACACCCACTTGTGGTGCACACCGTGCAGGAAGAAGTGGAAGCGCTCGCCCCACGACGTGTCGGGCACCCAGTGGAACAGCGTGCGGTGCAGGCTGTACTCGGTCAGCGTCCAGGCCACGAAGCCGACGGCCCACAGCCCGAGCGCGACCAGCAGATCGGTGCCGCGCACCATGCCGACGGCGAAGAAGGCCAGGGTCGCGGGGATCCACAGCAGCGGGACGGACCACCACGGCGTCCGACTGAAGAAGTCGATGAAGTCGCTCTCGAACATCCGGGGCGACTCGTCCGATGCCCTCATCATGGCGCTCTCCCGGTCATTGCACGCAGATACGTCGACCCCGGTGTCGCCGCAAGTGCGTAGGATCTTTCGCACCGCCCCCTTGGATAGGATGGGCGCTCCCGCCTTCCCGGTGCCGCCATGATCCTGCTGCTGTCGCTGCTCGTCGCCTGTTCCGACCCGCCGCCGCCCCCCAAGCTCGAGGCGCCGCGCGACTTCGACCCGACGCCGCCCGGCGGCAAGCTCAAGGCCCCGGACACCGGCGCGCCGAAGTCGACCAACAAGCCGCCGCGGTTCAAGGAGCTCTACATCGAGCCCGACCAGATCACGACCACCGACACGCTGCTCGCGGTCGCCAAGGCGGTCGATCCCGAGAACGAGCGGCTGGACTACGACTACGTCTGGATCATCAACGAACAGAACCGCCCCGACCTGACCGCCGAGCGGCTGTCCCCGGACGACACGGCCAAGGGCGACATCATCTCGGTCAAGGTCACCCTCGACGACGGCACCAACCAGGTCGAGCAGATCTCCCGGCCGCTGCGGGTCGGCAACACCGCGCCGGCCTTCGTCGGCGACCCACGGCTGGTCGGTCAGATCGACGGCTTCACGGTCAAGGCCGAGGACGCCGACGGCGACCCGCTGCACTTCTCGATGAGCGGCCAGCCGGCCGGCATGACCATCCACCCCACCATGGGGCGCATCGAGTACAAGGGCAGCGAGGCCGAAGAAGGCGGCGAGTACGACGTGAAGGTCACCGTCGACGACGGCGACCAGGGCACCGCCGAGTGGAGCTTCCACATCGCCGTCAGCCCCGGCAGCGAGGCCGCGCGCAAGAAGAAGGAAGCCGAGAAGGCGGCCGAGGGCGCCGGCGGCTGAGCGTCCCTACAGCGGCCCGCCGCGGGCGTGGATCATGGCCGCCAGCCCGGCGGTCATCACGTCGATCGGCGCTTCGCCGTCCACCACCACGTCGGCGTGGAAGCGGCTGGGCTCGACATGGCGGCGGTGGCCCGGGCGCACGGTCGACAGGTACTGCCGCAGCACGCCTTCCGGCTCGCGACCGCGGGCGACGATGTCGCGCTCCAGGCGCCGCGCCAGCCGCACGTCGGCGGGGGCGTGCACGAACACGCGCAGGTCGGCCAGCTGCCGCAGCCGGCGGTCGGCCATGACCAGGATGCCCTCGACGAAGATCAGCGCCGCGGGCTGCACCAGCTCGCCCTCGGCCAGCCGGCTGTGGGTGGCGAAGTCGTAGCGGGGCAGGGCCACGGGCTGGCCGGCGCGCAGGCGCTCGAGATCGTGCACCAGCTGGGCCGTGTCCAGCGCCGCGGGCTCGTCGTAGTTGTGGCGCTTGGGGTCGACGACGTCCAGGTAGTAGCGGTCGTGGCTCAAGACCAGGCTGTCGGCTGCGCGCCCGGCGACCCGGTTCACCAGGGTCGTCTTGCCGCTGGCCGTCCCGCCGGCGACCAGGACGACGAAGGGAGCGGGACGATCGGGCTGCACGGCTACTCCTTGGGCGCGCCCGCGATGCGGACCTCGCCCACTATCCGGGCGCCGGGCCGAACCTCCAGCACACCGGCGTCGATCTTGCCGCGCACCCAGGCCGTGGTCTCGAGCACCAGCCGATCGCGGACCCGCAGCTCGCCGTCGACCTCGCCGGCGATGACGGCGTCGGCGACGTCGGCGCTGCCCTCGATCCGGCCGGTGGGGCCGAGCTCGAGCCAGTCCTCGCTGTAGACGCGACCGACGTAGTGCCCGTCGATGCGCACCCGCCCCTCGAAGGTCATGTCGCCTTCGTAGCGGGTGCCGGGTCCCAGCACGGCGGCCAGGACCGGCGCCCTGCTCATGCGCCCACCGCGGCGTCGGTCAGCAGCACGGCCAGCCGGTCGAGCTCGTCGGGGCTGAACCACTCCAGCACGATGCGGCCGCGGTTGCCGCTGGCGCGGGCTTCGACCTTGACCTTGGTGCCCAGGCTGCGCGTGAGCTTCTCCTGCAGGTGCGGGTAGGTCGGCGCGGCGGTCCGCTTCTTCTTGCGGCGGGGGGCCATGATCGCCTTGACCCGCCGCTCGGTGGCCCGGACCGACAGGTCCTGGGCGATCACCTCGCGCAGGACGGTGCGGATCAGGTCGTCGTCGGGCAGCGACAGCAGCGCCTTGGCGTGGCCCGCGCTGATGGCGCCCGCCCGCAGCTCGGCCAGGGCGAAGCTCGGCAGCCGCAGCAGCCGGATGGCATTGGCGACCGTCGCCCGGTCCTTGCCGACCCGGCGAGCGACCTGCTCCTGGGTCATGCCGAAGTCCTCGCACAGGCGGCGGTAGGACTCGGCGGTCTCGATGGGGTCGAGATCCTCGCGCTGGATGTTCTCGACCAGGGCCAGCTCGAGCTGCTCGCGGCTGCCGACGTCGTCGCGGACCCAGCAGGGCACCTCTTCCAGCCCGGCCAGCCCGCTGGCGCGCAGGCGGCGCTCACCGGCGACCAGGATGTAGCCGTCGCGATCGTCGCGCCGGACCAACAGCGGCGTCAGCACGCCGTGCTCGCGGATGCTCTCGGCCAGCTCTTCGAGCGCGCTGGTGCGGAACACGATCCGCGGCTGTTCCGGGTTCGGCGTGATCCGGTCCAGCCGGATCATGCGCAGGGCGCCCTTGCGGTCGGCGCCGGTGGACGCGTCGAGGATGTCGGAGGGGATCAGCGCCGAGAGGCCTCGTCCCAGGCCCTTGCGGGCGGTCTGCGTGCTCACGAGGCCTCCTGGCTGCGCTTGCGGCGGGTGGTGGCCGCCGGGGCGACGGTGCGGGAGCCGCTGCGGACGCCGGCGCGGATCAGCACCTCGTCGGCGAGCTCGTGGTAGGCCTGGGCCCCGCGGGACCCGGGGGCGTAGGTGTGGATCGGCTGCCCGAAGCTGGGCGCTTCTCCCAGCCGCACGTTGCGCGGGATGGTCACGTCGAAGACCTCGCCGCCGAACACCTGGCGGGTCTGGGTGGCCACGTCCGACGCCAGGTTGGTCCGCGGGTCGACCATCGTCAGCACGATGCCGGTCCGCTCCAGGTCGGGGTTCAGGCTCTTGCGCACCGCGGCGATGGTCCGCAGCAGCTCGCTGAGGCCTTCCATCGCGTAGTACTCGGCCTGCAGCGGGATGATCACGCCGGCCGCCGCGGTCAGCGCGTTGACCGTCAGCATGTTGAGCGCCGGCGGGCAGTCCAGCAGCACGAAGTCGTAGGCGTCGGCCACCTTCGCCAGCGCGGTCTGCAGGTGGTACTCGCGGCGCTCGGTGTCGACGAGCTCGACCTCGAGGCCGACCAGGCGGCCGCTGGCGGGGGCCAGGTGCAGGCCGTCGATCTCGGTCGGCAGGATGACGTCGAGGGGTTCCTCGAAGCCGAGCAGCACTTCGGCGATGCCGGCGTCGACGGTCGCCTTGTGGTGGCCGAGGCCGGAGGATGCGTTGCCCTGGGGGTCGAGATCGACGACCAGGACGCGCTGGTCCTGGAGCGCCAGACCGCTCGCCAGGTTCACGGCGGTGGTCGTCTTGCCGACCCCACCCTTCTGGTTGGAGATCGCGTAGATGCGGGACATGTCGGGGATCGCGGGGAGGGAGGGAGGGGCAGTGCGGGGAGGTGCACGCCGGGGGGAGGAGGTTCCACGGGTTCCGGGGGGAGGGTCGGGACCGTGGAGGGGTGGCCGCGAGGGAGCGCAGCCGGTGGGGAACGCGACGATAGCTACTTGCTCTTGGCAACGCAAGAGCAGGGCTCGATTCCCTTCGAGGAGTCGTGGAACGCGGGGAACGTGCGTGGAACGTAGCGCGTTCGCGCGGGCGGCGTCGGTGGCATAAGAACGGGTGTCGCCCGTGTTCCCAGCACGGCCCGACCCCCTCTCCCCCCAGCCCGGCGGTGACGTGCTCCTCGTGGGCGCCTTCGACCTGGTCTCGCCGGTGGCGCGCGGCGCCTCGGGGACCGTGTGGCAGGCCTTCCACCGGGCATCCGGCGAGCGTGCCGCCGTCAAGGTGCTCGACGGGGACGGGGCGCTGGACGCCGGGCGGCTGCGGGCCTTCCGGGCCGAGGTGCGCAAGGCGCTCCGGCTCCGGCACCCCCACATCGTCGAGGTGCTGGATCACGGGCGGGTCGAGCGGGACCAGCCGCCCGACAGCCCGCTGCCTCCCGGCGCCCCCTGGCTGGCGATGGAGTGGGCCGGCGGCGGCGCCCTGCGCGGGGATCGGCTGCTGTCCTGGGAAGCCGTCGACGACCTGGCCCGGGCCCTGCTGTCGGCCCTGGCCCACGCCCACTCCCGCGGCCTCCTCCACCGCGACATCAAGCCCGCGAACATCCTGCTCTCCGATCCCGACGCCGCCTGGCCGGGGCCGCGGCTGGTCGACTTCGGCGGCGCGGCCTGGCGGGCCGGGGACCAGGCGGATCGGGCCATCGTCGGCACGCCGACCTGGATGCCGCCCGAGCGGCTGCGCGGCGCCTGGTGGGAAGACGCGCCCTCGTCCGATCTCTACGGCCTGGCCTGCGTGCTCTGGTATGTGCTGACCGGCCAGATGCCGCACGGCGGCGCCGATCGCGAACAGGTCGTGGCGGCCCGGCTGACCGGGCGGATCCAGCCCTTCGCGCCCCGCTTCGTGGTGCCCGACGGGGTGGAGGACTGGCTGCGCGCGATGCTGGTGCCGGCGGTCGGGCTGCGCACGCCGACCGCGGCGGCGGCCCTGGCGGCCCTGCAGACCCTGTCGCCCGAGCGCCTGTCGCGGCCCCGGACGGCCCTCGAAGACCGGCTGCTGGACGCGGCCGGGCGGGTGAGCCCCGGGGACCGGCGGCCGCCGCTGCCGCGGGACTGGCGCAGCACCGCGCCGCCCCTGCGCGCCAGCGCGGCCCGGCGGCTGCAGCCGGGGCACCTGAGGCTGGGGGGGCGCGAGGGGCTGCGCGACCGGCTGTGGCGTGCCCTCGGCCAGGTGCGGGACGAGGGGCGGGCCCGGCTGGTGGTGCTGCGCGGGCCGACGGGCATGGGGCGGCGGGACGCCTGCGAGTGGCTGGCCGAAGCCGGCGAGGAGCTCGGCGTGGTCGAGCACCTGCGGGCCCTGCACGCCGAGCGGCCCGGGCGCGCCCACGGCCTGGGCCCGATGTTCGCCCGCTGGCTGGGCTTGTCCGGGCTCGCTCCCGAGACGGCGGTGCCGGTCATCGAGGGCCGGCTGGCGGCCCACAACATCGACATCACCGACGCCGGCGTGGGGCTGGCGTCGGTCGTCGGCGCGGGCGGGGTCGGCGTCGCCCACCCGGGCGAGCGGCACGGGCGCATGGTCGAGCTGCTGTGGGCGCTGGGCCGGCGTCGTGTGGCGCTGGTCTGCCTGCACGAGCTGCAGTGGGGGGCCGACGCCGCGCGGCTGATCCAGGGCCTGTCGCAGGCCCGCTCGGGGATCCTGGTGGTCGCGACCTGGTCCACCGACCAGACGCCGGTGGCGGGTGTCGAGCTCGACCGCCTGCTGGCCCTGCCGGACGTCGACGTCATCGATGTGGGCCCGCTGCCCGCCGCCGAGCTCGCCCGCAGCCTGCACGACGATCTGGACCTGGACGAGACCCTGTCCCAGCGCATCGCCCGCCGGGCCGCCGGCAGCCCGGCCTACGCCCTGCAGCTGGTCGAAGCCTGGACCGAGCGCGGCCTGCTGGTGCGCGGCCCCCACGGCTTCGAGCTGGCGCCGGGCGCCGCCCCGGTCGTGCCCGCCGGACTCGGCGCCGCCTGGCTCGCCCGCGTCGACGCGGTGGTCGGGGCCGACGACGGGCTGTCCCAGGCGCTGGAGCTCGGCGCCGTGATGGGCGTCGGCGTCGTGCACGACGAGTGGGTGGCGGGCTGCGCCGCGCTTCACCTCGAGCTGCCGGCCGGCGCACTGGACGGGCTCGTCGCGGCCGGGCTGCTCGTGGCCGAGCCCGGCGGCTTCGCCTTCGCCCACGCCATGCTGCGCGACGCGCTGGTCGAGCGGGCCGCCGCAGCCGGGCGCCTCGCGGACCTCCACGCCGTGTGCGCCCGGGTCCTCCCGCCCGACGACGTCGCTCGCCTCGGCGGGCACCTGGCCGCCTCGGGCCGCGCCGAAGACGCCCTCGGGCCGCTGTCCGAAGCCGTCGCCGTCGCCCTCGATCAAGGCGCGACCGCCCAGGCCACCGTCCTCCTCGATGCCCTCGACGCCGCGCTGGCCACCGCCGGCCTGCCCTCCTCCGACCCCCGCCATGGCCGGGCCCGGCTGCTGCGCTGCCGCCGGCTGCGCACCGCCGACGAACACGTCCAGGGCGAGCGCCTGGCCAGCCAGCTCGTCCAGGACGGCCTGGCCCACGGCTGGGGCGACGAGCTGGTCCAGGGCTTCATCGAGCTCGCGCGCCACACCCTGGCCCGCGGCGAGCTCGACCGCGCCGAAGCGCTGCTCCGCGAAGCCGAGCAGCGGTGCCGCGATCTGGGCGACCCGGTCCGCATGTCCGACGTGCTCCGCGCCCAGGGCGTGGTGCTGCTCCAGCAGGGCCGCCTGGGCCCCGCGCGCACGACCCTGACCCGGGCCCTGGAGCTGCTGGCCGGCCAGGACGAGCTGCTGCGCGAGGCCGGCTGCCTGCTCGACCTGTCCCACGCGCTCGTCCAGATGGAGCTCCCCGACCTGGCCGAGACCGCCGCGGAACAGGCGCTGTCCCGGTACCAGACGTCGGGCTCCCGCTGGGGCGTGGCCAACGCCCACAACGCGCTCGGCGAGGTCGCGCGCATCCACGGCGAGCTCGATGTGGCGGCCCGCCACTACCGCGAGGCCGCGCGGCTCAACCGGCGGGTCGCGCCGGCGCTGGCGCTGGTGCCGACGGTGAACCTGGGCCTGACGCTCGTGCTCGACGGGCGGCCGGACGAAGGCCGCGCCGTGCTGCTCGACGCGCTGCACGCCGCGGGCGACGCACACACCGCGGCGCTGGCCGCCGTGGTGCACGCCGGGCTCGCCCTGGCGGCGGCGGCCCGCGGGGAGTGGGTGGATCTCCAGCACCACGTCGCGATGGTCGACGCCGACGTGCGCGCGCAGGGGCTGGTCGAACGCGACATCGCCGTCCTGCTCGATGCCGCCGCCGAGCGCGCCGGGGCTTCTGGGGCCGATCAAGGCGCCCTGGCCGGGGCCGAGATGGCCCGCGACGTGGCCGCGCGGCAGTGGGCCACCCTGCGTCGTCCCTGACCCTCGGCCGCGTCGAACCGCCTCCCGGGACCCGTTGTCGGTGGGCCGGTCCCGGCCAATGACCTACACTCGCGGCTGGTACCGCTTCACCAGGAGCCCCTGTGTCCGAGTCCTCTTCCGCTCCCCTCGCCATCGCCGGGCTGGTCATCGGCGCCCTGGCCGGCGGCATCGTCGGCTGGATCGCCCACTCCACCACCGCCGAGCCCCGCATCGTCGAGACCGAGAAGGTCGTGCAAGAAGACCTCTCGCCGGAAGCCCTCGCCAAGATGTGCGAGGAGCTCAACCCCGACGACCGCACGCGGCTGCTGGACAGCCAGAGCCGGGTCGAGGAGCTCGAGAAACAGCTGGCCGAGCGCGAGGCCGCCCTGGCCGAGCTCAAGACCCAGAACGAGACCGACGAGACCCGTCGCAAGGCCGCCGCCAAGAAGTGGAAGGAGATGGAGGCCGAGATCGAGCAGCTCAAGGCCGAGCGCGACGCCGCCGTCCAGGAGCGCGACGAGCTGCGCACCGAGCTCAAGCAGACCCTGGTCGAGCTCGACCGCCAGATCCGCCGGGCCGAGACCTTCAAGGCCAAGGCCAAGGAGTTCAAGAAGAAGAGCACCGAGAACGACTGGGCCGCCTTCCTGGCCCAGGCCAAGGTCGAGATCTGCGACAAGGGCACCCGCAAGCGGCACGAGAAGTGCCACGAGGCGGTCGAGGAAGCCCTCAACCTCGAGATCCAGGACAAGTTCGAGACCTGCATCGACGGCTACCAGGCCCGCCCCGTGCTGGCCCAGGCCGAGAAGGGCGAGACCCTGCCGACCTTCTCGGAGTGGCTGCCCGACGACAACAAGTTCACCAAGAAGGACTGGTACATCACCTTCTGCGACCCGACCCTGCCCGAGGGGCAGACGCTGGACGACCTCGACAAGGAACTGATGGAGGAGTGACGCATCCCCGTCACCGCACCGGGTGAATAGGGAGGAAGCACCTCCCCGCACCCGGAGTCCCGATGTTCCAGCGCATCCTCGTCCCCGTCGACTTCTCGGACGCGTCGCTGCAGGCCCTGCGCATGGCCGTCGCCCTCGCCCGCGAGCAGGGCGCCACGGTCACGGCGCTGCACGTCGTGGCCAGCCCGGCGATGATCACCGGCGAGCTCGACATGACGCCCGGCGACGCGGCGATGTGGAGCGACCTGGACACGCGGCTGCGCGACAGCGCCCGCCAGCGACTGGGCGAGCTGCTCGAGGCCGAGCTCGACGCCGACGTCGTCGGGCAGGCCACCGTGCGTGAGGGCTACGCCCCCGCCGAGATCCTGGCCGAAGCGAAGTCCGGTGGGCACGACCTGATCGTCATGGGCCCACACGGCCGCAGCGGCATCGTCGGCGCCCTGGTCGGCAGCGTCACCCGCCGCGTGATGGGCAAGTGCGAGGTACCGCTGCTGCTCGCGCGGTGAGCCCCGCTCACCCCCGCCGCACCACCACCCGCCGCCGTGCGCCGGCGTCGCCCGGCAGCTCGTAGCGCTTCTCTTCGACCCGCAGCCAGCCGGCCGGCGGGGCCCAGTCCCGGTCGCCCAGCAGCAGCACCACGACGCCGTCGGGAGCCAGCAGCCGCGCGGCGTCGTCCAGCACGTCCTCGGGCGCCTTGTAGGCCCGGCTCACGAGCCCGTCGTAGGGCCCCGGCAGCTCCTCGGTGCGGCCGTGCACGACGTCCACCCGGTGCAGGCCCGCGTCCTGGCGGCGGGCGGTCGACACCACGGTCTCCAGGAACAGCACGCGCTTCTGGCGGCTCTCGACCAGGTGGACCGTGGCGTCGGGGTGGCGCGCCCCCAGCGCGATGCCCGGGAAGCCCGCGCCGCTGCCCAGGTCGGCCCAGGTGCCGTGGACGTCCAGCCCGTCGACGGCCTGGGCGGCGTCGACGAAGTGCGGCACGGTCGCGCCGGGGCCGACCAGGTCCATCGCGCCGCGCCACTTCTGCAGCAGGTCGAAGTGCACGGCCTCGGCCGGCGTCAGGCCCGCGGGCGCAGCTTCGGCGGCGGGGCGCCGGCTCATGGCTCGGCCCCGCGCCGCGCCAGGTGCACGGCCAGCAGGTCGACCGCGGCCGGGGTCACGCCCGGCAGGCGGGCGGCGGCCCCCAGGGTGGGCGGTCGGTGCCGCTCCAGGCGCTCGGCGACCTCGTGGCTGATGCCGGGCAGCCGGAAGTCCAGGTCGGTGGGCAGCGCGACGCCTTCCATGCGGCGGGCCCGAGCGGCGCGGTCCAGCTCGCGGCGCAGGTAGCCCTCGTACTTGGTGTCGGTGACGACCTGCTCGACGACGTCATCGGGCAGCTGCGGCCGGTCGTCGAACAGCTCGGCCAGCACGTCCCAGTCGACCTGCGGGCGGCGCAGCAGCTCGGCGGCCGTGACCTTGTTCTTCGGCACGGCCAGCGAGAGCCCGGCGAAGGCCGCGGCGGTGTCGGCGTCGGGCAGCAGCGTGGCGCCGCGGGCCCAGGCCTCGCCGCGCTCGATGGCCTCGGCCTTGTCCTGGAAGCAGGCCCAGGCCTCGTCCGTCAGCAGGCCCTCGGCCCGGGCCCGGGGCATCAGCCGCCGGTCGGCGTTGTCCTCGCGCAGCAGCAGGCGGTGCTCGGCCCGGCTGCTGAACATGCGGTAGGGCTCGCCGCCGACGCCGCGGCTGACCAGGTCGTCGACCAGCACCCCGATGTAGGCCTCGTCGCGGCGCAGGCGGAAGGCCGCGCCGCGGGCGGCGCTGATGCCCGCGACCAGGCCCTGGGCGGCGGCTTCTTCGTAGCCGCTGGTGCCGTTGACCTGGCCGGCCAGGAACAGGCCGGGCACCGCCTCGTGCTGCAGCCCGTGGTCCAGGTCGCGGGGGTCGGCGAAGTCGTACTCGACGGCGTAGCCGTGCTGCAGGATCTCGGCGGCCTCGAGCCCCGGGATGGCCCGCACCATGGCGAGCTGCACGTCGGCCGGCAGGCTGGTGGACAGCCCGTTGACGTAGACCCGGTCGGTGCCGTGGCCCTCGGGTTCCAGGAAGAGCAGGTGCCGGTCGCGGTGGGCGAAGCGCACGACCTTGTCTTCGATGCTGGGGCAGTAGCGCGGGCCGATGCCCTCGATGGCGCCGGTGAACATGGGTGCGCGGTGCAGGTTGTCGCGGATGAGGGCGTGCACGCCGTCGTGGGTCCACGCCAGGTGGCAGTCCAGCTGCGGCAGGCGAGGACCGTCCGTGTGAGGGCCGGTCGGCCCGAAGGAGAAGCGCCCGTCGGGCACCGTGTCGGTCTGCCGCTCCAGCTGGTCCCAGGCGATGGTGCGCCCGTCCAGGCGTGGCGTGGTGCCGGTCTTGAGCCGACCCAGCCGCAAGCCCAGGTCCCGCAGCTGCGCGGAGAGCCGCGTCGCCGCGCCGTCGCCGACGCGCCCGCCGACCGTCTGCTGCTCGCCGCAGTGCATCACCGCCGACAGGAAGGTGCCGGTGGTCAGGATCACGGCGTCGGCGGGCAGCGCGCTGCCGTCGCCCAGCACCACGCCCCGGACCCGGTTCCCCGCCCGCGCCTCGACCGTGAGCCCCGCGACCTCGCCCTCGACCAGCGTCACGGCGTCGCGCAGGACCGCGGCCATGATCCGCGGGTAGACGTCGATGTCGACCTGGGCGCGGCTGCTCTGCACCGCCAGCCCCTTGCGGGTGTTCAGGCGGCGGAACTGGATGGTCGCCGCGTCCGTCACCCGGGCCATCGCGCCGCCCAGCGCGTCGATCTCGCGGACCAGGTTGCCCTTGGCCAGCCCGCCGACGGCCGGGTTGCAGGACAGCCGGCCGACGTGCCGCGCCGACAGCGTGACCACGGTCACTCGCGCCCCGGCGCGCACGGCGGCCAGCGCCGCCTCGCAGCCGGCGTGTCCGGCGCCGACGACGACCACGTGGGGGCCGGCGTTGTCCACCTTGTCGTTCACGGCGGCTCCGTAACGCCCGCCTCCTCCGGACAGTAGGCTCCACCGGTGGCCGCCTCCTCCCGCACCCCCCTGCTCGTCGCCCTGGTCCTCCTCGGCCTCGTCCTGCCCTTCCTGGGCAAGCCGGTGCACATCGACGACGCCAACTTCCTGGTCCTGGCCCGGGGCGCGGCGCTCGACCCCTGGCGGCCCCACGCCATCGCGATCAACTGGCAGGGCACCACCCAGCCGGCCTTCGAGGTGCTGTCGAACCCGCCCGGCATCGGCTGGTGGCTGGCGCCGGTCGTCGATGCCCCGGTCTGGGTCCAGCACCTGTGGATGCTGCCCTGGCTGTTGCTGGCCGCGGCCGGCGCGTGGCGGCTGGGCGATCACTTCGCCGGGCGGCCCGCCGCGGCGACCCTGTTGCTGTGCGGCGCCCCCGCGGCGGTGCTGGCGGCCCAGGCGCTGACCCCCGATCTGCCGCTGTTCGCCTGCACCCTGGCGGGCCTGGGCGGCATCGTCGCCAGCCGGCGGCCCCTGGCTGCGCGGTGGCCGTGGGCCCTGGTGCTGGGCTGTGCGGCGCTGTTCCGGTACTCCGGCGCGGCCCTGCTGCCCCTGGCGGCCGCCTGGCCCCTGCTGTCCCGCGGGCGCAAGGGCCTGCGGTCGGCGGTCGTGCTGGGCGCCGCCGCGGCCCTGCCCATCCTGCTGCTCGGGCTGCACGACGTGCTGGCCTACGGCGAGCCGCACGTCGTCGCCATGACCCGGTTCCAGGGCGTCGCCGACGCGCCGCGGGACGTGGCCCGCAAGCTCGTCGCCACCCTCTGCATGCTGGGCGGCGCCCTGGTCCTGCCGGTGCTGTGCTGGTCCCGACCGGTGCCGGCCCTGATCGGCGCCGTGCTGGGCTGCGTCGTCGGCGGCATGGGCGCCAGCATGTCGGGCCAGACCGGCATCGCGGCGCTGGGCACCCTGGCCTTCGGCGCCAGCGGCGGCGCCGTCCTGGGCGCGCTGGTCCCCGGCGCCCCCGGCGAAGGCAACTGGCGCGAGCCGGACCCGGCCCGCCGGCTGGATCGCAGCGCCGCCTTCCTGCTGCTGTGGCTGGTCGGCGGGCTGGTCTTCCTGCTGAAGCTGCGGTTCACCGCGGCCCGCTACCTGCTGCCTTTCTTCGCCCCTGCCGTGCTGCTGGGCCTGCGCATGGCCCACCCCCGCGCCGTCCGCGTGGCCATCCCCCTGACCCTGGTGCTGGCCGGCCTGCTGGCCGCCGACGACCTGGGCCTGGCCCGCGCCCAGCTGGATCTGGCCCGCAGGGCCGACGCCGTGGCCGCGCAGCAGGGCCCGGGCGTCTTCGCCGGGCACTGGGGCTGGCAGCACCACCTGGAAGCCCGCGGCTGGACCGCCCTCGAAGAAGACGCGCCCGTGCCAGCCGGCGCCCTGTTCGCCCGCAGCGTCGCGTCCTGGCCCCAGGCCGCGGCCGACGACAGCTGCCTGGTCCCCGTCGACGCCTTCGAGGCCCCCGGCCCCTGGTACCTGCCGCGCGTGCACAGCTGGACGCACGCCGCCAACATCCACGCCAGCGTCGTCAGCGCCGAGCCGCCCATCGAGACCTACAGCCCGTGGACCCTGGCCACCGACCCCTACGACCGGGTCACCGTGCAGCGGGGCTGCCGCACCGCACCCTGAGCGGTGCCCGGCTGCGGGTCAGAGCAACCGGGCGTAGGCCAGCTCGCCGACCAGGTGCGTCGCGGCCCCCGTCAGCTGCAGCGCGAAGTCCGTCTGCACGTTGCCCAGGTCGTCGCAGGCCGTGTGGTAGCAGCTGTCCATCGGCTCGTCCGCCGTCCCGCCGTAGACGTCCGCCTGCGCGGCCGACTTCTCGCCGCCCGCGCCGGCCCAGAAGGACGTGATCGGGATGCCCCGGTCGATGAACCAGATGTGGTCGCTGTTGCGCTCCAGGTCGTAGGCTTCCCAGGGCAGCCCGTAGTCCTCCAGCCAGCCGCCGGCGGTCGCGGCCAGCGCAGCGCTGCCCGGCGACAGGGCCTCGGCGTCTTCGTCGTCCAGGATCATGCGGATCCCGTTGGGAGAGCCGATCATGTCGACGTTGACGTAGGCGACGGTGGCCGCGGCGAGCTCGTCGGACATCGCCTGCACGAACCGCTGGCTGCCCAGCACGCCGGCTTCCTCCCAGTCCCACAGGATGACCTGCACCTGTGCCGTGGCGGGCTCCGGCGCGAAGGTCAGGGCCTCGGCCAGGCCGATCACGGCGACCACGCCGGTGCCGTTGTCGTTCACGCCGGGCGCGCCGCGCACCGTGTCCAGGTGGGCGCCGACCAGCACCACGCGCTCGGGGCTGCCGCCTGGGCTCGTCGCGACCAGGTTGGTGGCCGTGCGCAGCGGGATGCCCCACTGGAAGGACCGCTCTTCGACGGTCCAGCCGAGCGCTTCGAGCTCGGCGCGGGCCCAGGCGCGGGCCTGGGCGTGGCCCTCGGACGTCGCCAGCCGGTCGCCGGTGCCGTCGATGGTCAGGTGCGCCAGGTCGTCCAGCCGCGACAGGTAGCGGTCGGCGTCCAGGCAGGCGGCCAGGTCGTCGACCACGATGCCGCCGCTGTCGAAGGCGCCGCTGTCGTCGTCGGAAGGTGCGCAGGCCAGGGAGAGGAGGAGGAAGAGCATGGGGACCTCTCAGATGCCGAAGGAGGCGGCGCAGAGCTGGTGGACGAACAGGTCGGGCGGGAGGCTGGTCGCCGTGGAGGCGCCCGGCACGTCTTCGCCGATGGTGTTGCCGTCGGCGTCCAGGGCCAGCGCCTGGGCCAGCCCCGCCGGCATCGGCAACGCGCCGTCCATCCAGACGTAGACGGTCACGAGCTCGGGCAGGGCTCCGGCGAATGGACAGGACTGGAGCATCGACGCCGTCTGGGGGCCGATCCCGATGTTCCAGCCGGCGGCCGCGGTCGTCACGGCCGGGTCGTCGCCCCAGCGCTGGCTGTCCAGCAGGGTGCAGCCGTCCGAGCTCGACTCGAGCACGGTCGGATCCAGGCGCCAGCCGGCCCACAGGTCGGGCCACGCGGACACGTCCAGCGGCGTCGCCGTGGCAGCGAGGTCGGTCCAGCGCAGCGTGCAGCGCCAGGCCGAGTCGAAGTAGCCGTCGGGCGGCTGCAGCAGCACGACCTCGAGCTCGCCGGTGTGCGGGGTGCCGCCGCGCAGCGCCGTCGCGGGCACACTGTCGCGGATCCCCATGAACAGCCGCACGTAGGCGTGATCGATCACCAGCGCGTCGGGCAGGGGTCCCGCTTCGGCGTCCAGGTCGGGGACCATGCCGTCGTTGGCCCCGGCCGGTCCGGCGGCCAGGAGCAGGGAGAGCGGGAGGAGGGGGAGGGTGCGCCGCATCGGGCCTCCAGGGAGGACCGATCGGATTGCAAGCGCCATGCCTGCTCGACGAGAGGCGCGGGCTGCGGATCTCTTTCGCTGACGTGTGTCAGCAAGCAACAGGGCTGTGCGGTATCGCCCGCTACTCGCAGCCGTTCGTGTGGATCAGCCACTTCGTGGTGCCCAGGCCGCTGATGCCCGTGTCCGGCCACCAGGTCACGATGACGTCGACGCCACCGCCGCCGTCCAGGTCGAGCAGCGCCCAGTTGGGCTCGTCGCCGTCGGTGTCGGCGCTGTACTCGAAGCCGTCGGTCGGGTGATCCGGCGGCAGGGCCCACAGCCCCGCGCTGCTGGCGAAGCCCGAGCCGTCGTTGTCGTGCACCAGCCACTTGCTCGTGCCGAGCCCGCTGATGCCGGTCCCGTCGTCCTTGGTGATGACCAGCTCGACCTGCTCGTCCGCGTCGATGTCGAAGACCACCCACCGCGGCTCGACGCTGTCGACGTCGTAGGGGCCGCGGAACAGGTCGTCGCCGTAGGCCGTGGGCACGGTCCACGTGGTGCCGCTGCTGTCGAAGCCGCTGCCGGTGTTCGAGAACAAGAGCCACTTGCTGTCGCCGAGCCCGGTGATGCCCGAGCTGGCCCACTCGCCGACCACGAGATCCGTCAGGCCGTCGCCGTCCAGGTCGAGCAGCCCCCAGCGCGGGTCCGCGCCGCTGGTGTCGGCCAGGCTGTCCAGCTCGTCGTCGCCCAGGTCGGGCAGGGTCCACACATCGGTGCTGTCGGAGAAGCCGCTGCCGTCGTTGGCGTGCACCAGCCAGCGGGTGGTGCCGAGGCTGCTGATGCCGCTGCTCTCCCACTCGGTCACGACCAGGTCCAGCGCGCCGTCGCCGTCGAGATCGGCCAGGGACCAGCTGGGGTCGGCGCCGGTCGTGTCGGCGATGCTCACGAACTCGTCGGTGTCGTAGCTGTCCGGCAGGGACCAGATGCTCGCGCTGGTCGCGAAGCCGGACCCGCTGTTCTCGTAGTACAGCCACTTCGTCGTGCCGAGGCCGCTGATGCCGCTGCTGTCCCACTCGGTGACGACCAGATCGACCATGCCGTCGCCCGTCAGGTCCAGCAGCGACCAGCTGGGGTCGGTGTCGGTGTCGTAGCCGGCATCGAGCTCGTCGGTGCCCAGGTCGGGGGTGGTCCACACGCTGGCGCTGGACGAGAAGCCCGCTCCGGTGTTGGCGAAGACCAGCCACTTGCTGGTGCCCAGGCCGGAGATGCCGGCGTCGTCCCAGGCGTGCACCACGAAGTCGACCAGCCCGTCGCCGTCCAGGTCGAGCAGGCTCCACACCGGGCCGGTGCGTTTGGTGTCCGCGACGGTCTCGCACTCGTCGTCGGGCAGATCGTCGGGCAGGGCCCAGATGCCGGCGGAGCTGGTGAAGCCGCAGTCGTCGCCGCCGCCGCCGCCGCCGTCGGTGTCGGTGTCGGTGTCCGAGGAGCCGTCGGTGCCGTCGGCGTCGGTGTCGGTGTCGACGGTTCCGTCGGTGTCGGTGTCGGTGTCGACGTCGACGTCGGTGTCGAGGGTCCCGTCGGTGTCGACGTCGGTGTCGGTGTCGAGGGTCCCGTCGGTGTCGGTGTCTGCATCGACGTCGATGTCGCTGTCTGCAGCGCCGTCGGTGTCGGTGTCGGTGTCGGTACCGTCCGCGGTGTCGGTGTCGGTGGCGTCTGTGGTGTCGGTGTCGGTGCCGTCGGTCGCGTCGGTGGTGTCGGTGTCGGAGGAGCCGTCGGTGTCGGAGGAGCCGTCGGTGTCGGTGTCGGTGTCGGTGTCGGTGGCGTCGGTGGTGTCGGTGTCCGTGCCGTCGGTGTCCGTGCCGTCGGTGTCCGTGCCGTCGGTGTCCGTGTCCGTGGTGTCGGTTGCGTCGGTGTCGCTCGCGTCGGTGGCGTCGGTGTCGACGTCTGCATCGACGTCCGCGTCTACATCTGCGTCGGCATCTGCGTCGGCATCCGCGTCCGCATCGACCGTGTCCGCGTCCGCGTCGGCATCCGTGGTGTCGGTCGCGTCGGCGTCGCCGATCGACCCGTCATCGGTGTCGCCGTCGGACTTGTCGCCGCACGCGGCCAGCGCGCTGGCGAGCACCAGGCAGACGAGGGAGTGGGGGGCTGTGCGCATCGGTCCTCCGCGCCGCAGTCATAGCGGATCGAAGGGGCCTTCCGCGCCAGGGCAGGTCGGGTGTGACGTGACGTCGCGCTGTCGAAGCCCCGGTTCGCCGGGCTCAGCCCGCGGCCTGGTCGACCTTCCGGCGCTTCCAGGCCCGCCAGATCTCGTGGCTTGCCCCGACGACGCAGAGCACGTGGTGGATTCCCAGGATGATCAGGCCGCGCAGTCCCAGCTGCGGAGCGACGGTCACGGTCAGACCCGCCGCGACCAACAGCCACGTCATGGCGATGATCAAGCCGGGATCGCGTCGGGCGGAAGACAGGGGGGACTCTGGGATGTGACGTGACGGCTCGGGCGAGCCGTTGTCGTGGATGGTATCTGGAGATCGCACTTCCGGGTCGCTCCGTGGGAAGTCCGCCCCTGGCGAGGCGGAGCCCGCGGCTTCCGCCCGCTCCTTCGTGTCCGACGAGGTCCTCCATGCGCTCGCTCGCGTTCCTCCTCCCCCTGACCCTCCTGCTCGCTGCCTGTGGCGACAAGGACGACGGCTCGGGCGACACCGACGGCGCGGACGGAGGTGACACCGACGGGACGGACACCGACACGGACACCGACACCGACACCGACGCTACGGACACCGACGCTACGGACACCGACGGCGACACCGACGCGACGGGCACGGACGGGACGGACACCGACGGGACCGACACCGACACCGACGGCACGGACACCGACACGGACGGGACCGACACGGACACCGATACCGACGGGACCGACACGGACGGGACCGACACGGACACCGATACCGACGGGACCGACACCGACGGCACCGAGGTCGTGGACGGCGACGGCGACGGCTACCCCGAAGACGTCGACTGCGACGACACGGACCCGGCGATCCACCCGGGCGCGACCGAGCGCTGTGACGGGGTGGACAACGACTGCGACGACCGGATCGACGACGCCGACACGGCCGTGACCGGGACGACCACGGTCTACCGGGACGACGACGGCGACGGCTGGGGCGACGACTCGACGGCCCGTGAAGCCTGCGACTGGTCCGAGGACGAGGTCGAAGACGGCGGCGACTGCGACGACGAAGACGAAGACGTGAACCCGGTCGCCGACGAGATCTGCGACGGGGTGGACAACGACTGCGACGGCGACATCGACGATGACGACAGCGACGTGGAAGGGCTGTCGACCTGGTACGTGGACGTCGACCGGGATGGCTACGGCACGACCTCGTCGACCCGGATCGCCTGCGACCCCGGCACCGGCTGGAGCCGCAACGACGACGACTGCGATGACGCCGACGCCGACGTGAACCCCGGCGAGACCGAGGTCTGCGACGGCATCGACAACGACTGCGACCGCGACGTGGACGACGACGACGCGGACGTCGAGGGCCTGTCGACCTGGTACCGGGACAGCGACCGGGACGGGTACGGCGACGACGACGACACGACCGAGGCCTGCGAGCTCGGCAGCACCTGGAGCCTGGTCGGCGGCGACTGCGACGACGGGGACTACGACGTGAACCCCGGAGCGTCCGAGGTCTGCGACGACGCCGACACGGACGAGGACTGCGACAGCCGGAGCGACGACGACGATGCGAGCGTGTCGGGCGAGCCGACCTGGTACCGGGACGCGGACGGCGACGGCTACGGGGTGTCGAGCACGACGACCGTGGCCTGCGACCCCGGCACGGGCTGGGCGCTGGAGTCCGGCGACTGCGACGACGGCGACGACGAGGTGTTCGCCGACCGGACCTGGTACCGGGACCTGGACGGCGACGGCTACGGCGACGACGACGTGACCTCGACCGGCTGCGTGGCGCCGACCGACTACGTCGCGGTCGGCGGCGACTGCAACGACCTGAACGCCTACAAGAACCCCGGCGCGACCGAGGTCTGCGACGACACGGACAACGACTGCGACGACCTGGTCGACGACGCCGACGACAGCCTCTACGCCGACGAGACGGGCACGCAGTACTACTGGGACGACGACCACGACGGCTACGGCGATCCCGACGTCAGCACCTGGGCCTGCGACCTGCCCTCCGGCTACGTCCGGAACGCCAGCGACTGCAACGACACCACCTCGGCGATCAGCCCCGCGGCCACCGAGATCTGCGACGACGGCATCGACCAGGACTGCGACGAGCTGCCCGGCGACTGCGGCGTCGCCACCGGCCACTGGGAAGACGACCGCATCGCCGACATCACCCTGGTGGGCAGCAGCTCCTACTACTACGGCTACACCCTCGATCTCAACGGCGACTTCGACCGCGACGGCGAGCCCGACGTGGTGGTCGTGGCGCAGCCGGGCTCCTCGGGCAGCGGTGGCTGGACCTACGGCTACTCGGGCGACCTGGCCGACTACACCTCGCCGGCGATCGCCTCCTTCCACCTCGAGCCCTACGACGACTACAGCGAGTTCGGCACGGACGCCGCCTGGGCCGGCGACGTCGACGGGGACGGCTACGACGACCTCGTCATCGGCGCTCCCGACAAGTCCGGCACGATCTCCACCGGGTACAAGACCGAGCTCGGCTACGCCTATGTGTTCTCGGGTCGGACCCTGGGCTCGGCCGACGACGAGCGCGACGCGATGATCACCCTGACCGGGTCGGGCGCCAGCCAGCACTGCGGCATGGCGGTCGCCGGCAACGTCGACCTGGACGACGACGGTCGCGAGGACTTCGCCGTCAGCTGCCAGAGCGCCGCCCGGGTCTGCCTGTTCCTGGACGAGCCGGACAGCGGGCTCGCCGCCAGCAAGGCCGAGGTCATCCTGAACGTGGCGGCCGACGAGCTCGAGCTCGGTGACGTCGACGGCGACGGCATCGGCGACGTGCTGGCGGGTGACCAGCTCGACGACACCTACGCCGACTACGCCGGCAAGGTCTACCTGTTCATGGGGCCGTTCACCGCCGACGTGGACCTGGACTCCGACGACGCCGAGAGTGTGCGGTATGGCGCACGCTACGACTACCTGGGCCGCACCATGGCCGTCATCGACGATGCCGACGGCGATGGCTACGGCGAGATCGCGCTGGCGACCTGGAGCACCTACGGCGTCGACCTGATCGCGGGCGGCACCAGCCCCGACCTGAACGACACGCCGCTGTCCACCCTGACCGGAAGTGCTGGCATCGGCGGCTTCACGTCCATCGCCGGCGGCGACTTCAACGGCGACGGCCTGGCCGACCTGGCTCTGGGCGCGCCGAGCTGGAAGTCCGGGTCCTGGTACTACGGCGCCATGTTGCTCGCCTACGGCCCCTTCGACGCGACCGAGGACCTGACGACGACGACCTACGTGCGCGGCGACGTCTCCGACAAGGTGGGCCAGCAGGTCGCGACCTACGACTACAACGGCGACGGGCTGGACGACGTCGTCGCCAGCTGCCCCGGCTGCACCGGCCTGCTGGTGTTCTACACCGGCTGGTACTGACCTCGGCCGCGTGCTGCTTCGACTGGACCTGCGATGCGACCTCTCCTGGCCTCTCTCCTGCCCCTGACGCTCGTGCTCGCCGCCTGCGGCGACAAGGACGATGGCTCGGGGGACACCGATGGCGTGGCCGACATGGACGGCGGCACCGATGTCGACACCGACGGCAGCACCGATGTCGACGGGACGGACGCGGACACCGACGCCGACGCGGACACCGACGCCGACGCGGACGCCGACACCGACGCCGACACCGACGGCGGCACCGATGTCGACGGGACGGACGCGGACACCGACGCCGACGCGGACACCGACACCGACGCGGACACCGACACCGACGCGGACACCGACGCCGACGCAGACACCGACGGCACCGAGATCGTGGACGCGGATGGCGACGGCTACCCGGAGTCCGTCGACTGCGATGACACCGACGACGCGATCCACCCCGGCGCACCCGAGACCTGCGACGGCGTGGACAACGACTGCGACGGGGACGTCGACGACGACGACAGCGACGCGGTCCTGCCGACCTGGTACCGGGACGGCGACGGCGACGGCTACGGCGACGACGCCGACACCACCGAAGCCTGCGAGCTCGGCAGCGCGTGGTCGCTGGAGGGCGGGGACTGCGACGACGGGGACTACGACGTGAACCCCGGCGCGGTCGAGATCTGCGACGACGCCGACACGGACGAGGACTGCGACGGCCGCAGCGACGACGACGACGCGAGCGTCACCGGCATGCCGACCTGGTACCGGGACGAAGACGGCGACGGCTACGGCACCGACGCGTCCACGCGAATGGTCTGCGACGCGGGCGACGGCTGGGCACTCGAGTCCGGGGACTGCGACGACGACGACCCCGACGTGTTCGCCGACCGGACCTGGTACCGGGACCTGGACGGCGACGGCTACGGCGACGACGACGTCACCGACACCGGCTGCGTGGCCCCCACCGACTACGTCGCCGTCGGCGGGGACTGCAACGACCTGAACGCCTACAAGAGCCCGGGCGCGGTGGAGGAGTGCGACGGCGAGGACAACGACTGCGACGACCTGGTCGACGACGAGGACCCGGACGTGGACGCAGAGGGCACGGGCAGCGAGTACTGCTTCGACGACGACGAGGACGGCCACTATGCCGACCTGGTGACGGCGTGGGCCTGCGAGGCGCCGCGGGGTGCGCTGCTGTGCAGCACGGCCTCGCTCGATGACTGCGACGACACCGACGCCGACGTGAGCCCCAGCGACCCCGAGGTGTGCGGCAACGGCGTCGACGACGACTGCGACGGCACCGGCAACGACTGCGAGTGGGGCGGCGAGCTGTACATCGACGACGCCGACGTCCTGTTCGCGCCCGACCACGGCACCTGGACCGGCTGGTCCGTCTTCTACTCGCCCGACGATCTGGACGGGGACGGCCAGGCGGACCTGCTCATCGGCGCGCCCTACGCCTCGCCCGACGGCGTGGTCTACAGCGTGAGCGGCCCGTGGTCGGGCCGGGTCGACCTGGGGGACGACGCGGACGAGTGGGGCCCGGTCGGCAGCACGACGTACACCGCGAAGTCGTCGTTCTTCGGTACCGCCGTCGCCGCCGCCGACCTGGGCGGGGACGGCAGCATGCAGCTGCTGGTCGGTGATGACCGCTGGGGCGACAGCTACCAGGGCGCCGTCGCGGTGATGGACGCTGGTGACCTGCCGCCGAGCAGCGCGGTCTGGCTCTACGCCACCGTCGCCAGCGACTCCTGCGGGTCGCTGCTGCGGGCGCCCGGCGACCTGACCGGGGACGGCGACGCGGACGTGCTGGTCGGCTGCACCGGCTCGACCACCGTCTACGGCATCACCGAGGACCCCAGCAGCTCCAGCACCCTGGCCAGCGCGGCCGGCTTCGTCATCGAAGGCTCCTCGTACGGCTACTTCGGCTGGACCATGAACGGCGGCGATGTCGACGGCGACGGCATCCAGGACTTCCTCGGCCTGCACCGCAACGGCACATCGGTCGACACCTACGCCTACATCCTGGAAGGGCCCCTGTCCGGCACCATCGACATCGAGACCGAGTACGACGACCGCAAGAGCGGCGGCTGGTACTACGGCGACATCCGGATGGTCGGCGACGTCGATCGCGATGGCTACGACGACCTGGGCTACTCCGACGACGACGGCGTCTACGTCGGTCCCGGCAGCTCCACGGGCGACGCCTTGTCGGCCACCCGGCTGTCCTACTGGCGGGTCGACGAGCCCGGCGAGTTCATCGGCGGCGACTTCAACGGCGACGGCGAGGTCGACCTGGCGCTCGAGTGGGACGGCTACGTCGCCTTCCGCTACGGGCCGCTCGATGAGGGCAGCGTGACGGCCTACGACGGCGCCATCGTCGAAGACGCGGGCGGTGGCCTGGGCCAGGCGATGGACGTCGCGGACGTCGATGGGGACGGGTACGACGACATGATCATCGGCGGCTACGGCGTGACGGCCGAGACCTGGACCTGGGGCGGCGTCTGGATCTTCTACGGCAAGGGGCGCTGATCCCGCGGCCCTCGCCGGCTACCAGGGCCCTGTGTCCGACGACCTGACCAAGAGCCCCTGGTACCGGGACCTGACCATCGGCGACCGCGCCGCGGGCCGCCGCGTCGACAGCTACCTGTCGCTGCGGTTCCCCGACTGGTCGCGCACCTGGTTCGCCACCCGGATCAAGGCCGGGCTGGTCGTCAGCGAGGAGCGGGCGCTCAAGCCCAGCAGCAAGCTGCGCCTGGGCGAGAAGGTCCGGATCCACATCCCGGGCATCGCCCCGACCGAGGCGCCGCCGCCGCTGCCGCCGGTGCTCTACGAAGACGACCGGGTCGTCGTCCTGGACAAGCCGCCCGGGCTGCTCTGCCACCCGGCGGGCGGTCGCTGGGCCTACGCGGTGATCGGGCTGCTGCGGCGCGAGCGGCCCGATGATCGCATCGACCTGGTGCACCGCCTGGACCGCGACACCAGCGGTGTGCTGGTCCTGACCAAGGACCTCGACGCCAACGTGTTCCTCAAGGACGAGATCCAGGCGCGGCGCGTCCACAAGATCTACCAGGCCGTGTCCCGCGGCCGGATCCCCTGGGACCAGCAGGAGATCCGCGCCCCGATCGGCGATCACCCCGACAGCGAGGTGCGGCTGAAGCAGGGCGTGGTCCCGGATGGCAAGAAGGCCTGGACCACCGCCCGGGTGCTCGCGCGCGTCGGTCCGGCGGCGGACGCCGCGCCCCCCAGCCACCCCGACGGGCACACGCTGGTCGAGCTGACCCTGCACACCGGCCGCACCCACCAGATCCGCCTGCACATGGACCACGTCGGCTTCCCGCTGCTGGGCGACCGGCTGTATGGCCAGCCCGACCAGGTGTTCATCGAGAGCCTGGAGAAGGGCCCCGACGATCCCTTCGTGCGCACGTCGGTGGGCTTCCCCCGGCAGGCCCTGCACTGCGCGTCCATGTCCTTCAACCTGCCCGGCGGGGGCAGCGTGACCGTGCACGCCCCGCTGGCCGCGGACCTGCAGGCCATCGTCGACGGGGCCGCCCCCCGCTGGCCGGTCGACGGGGACGGTGCATAGAGTGTGGGCATGCTCTCCGTCCTGCTCGCCCTGACCCTGTCGCTGACCGCCGCCGCCGAGCCGCCGCTGGCCATCCCCGGAGACGCGCCGCCGCCCCGCGCCCGCCCGGAGCGCCTGTCGCCCGAGAAGCTGCGGGCGCTGCAGCAGTACAAGGACCGTCGGCTCAGCATCTACAGCGAGACCATCCTGCACGGCGGCGAGACCACGGTCTGGTCGACGGGCTGGGGCGGCCCGCGCTGGGGCACCGCGGTGCACGTGTCGCACGCGCCGGTGTTCACCACCCGCGACTGGGGCTTCTACCAGGGCCCGCAGCGGCTCTCGGTGCCGAACGCCCTGGAGCTGGCCGGCGACCCGCGCGCGGTGGACCTGTCGGCCCGCATCGCCAGGAAGCAGCGCGCCGCCCGCGGCTGGTACGCCGTCGCCGGGGTCGGCGGTGCGGGCGTGGCCACCGGCATCGTGGGCCAGGTGCTCGCCGATGACCGCAGCCAGTGGCAGACCTGGTCGTCGGTCGCGCTGGGCGGCGCCATCACCGCGGTCGTCGGCATGATCGGCGGCGCCGGTCCCGCGGGAGAGGCCCGTCGGCTGGAGGATCGGCCCGCAGCCAGCATGCGTCCGGACGAGGCCCAGGACGTGGTCACCCGCTACAACGAGCAGCTCGCTGCCGAGCTCGGGCTGACCCCGGACGAGGTGTGGTCGGTGGAGGCGCCGGTCGGGCGGTGATCACCACCGCGCCGGCAGCCGCCAGCCCCCGCCCGCGTCGTCGGGCGCCTCGCGCAGCACCTCCCAGACCCACTCGCAGCAGGCCCGGTAGAGCACCACGGCCCGCTCGCGCAGCAGGTCCTCCCAGGTCATGCGCACCTCGTGCCGGCGCATGCGCCACAGCTCCCAGGTCAGCCGGCGCATCAGGGCGTCGACGTCGGGGACCACGGGCAGGGGCAACAGGCCGGCCACGAAGGCGCCGCCTCCTTCGACCGGGACCAGGCGCCCCAGGACGACGGGGAAGGGCCGCGCCTCGTCGGGGACCCCGACGGGCACGGTGCGCTCGCCGGGGCGGAACCCGCGGGCGAGGGGCAGGAGGGGGACCATGGCCTCGTCCTCCACCCGCCACAGCATGGGCGGCGTCTGGTCGACGGCCTTGACCGCGCTGCGCAGCTGCCCGGGAGGCCGGGGCTTGTCCCGGTAGAACCGGTCGGCCGGCCGCTGCCACGGGTCCAGCATGCGGGCGAAACAGACCACGGCGCCGGCGGTGGTCCAGGCGCGCTGCGGCAGGCCGCGCTCGGCGAAGGGGCCGAACACGCGCTCGGCGGCGAACATGCCGACGTCGGGGCACTGGTTCTCGCTGATGTCGGCCAGATCGACGTCGGTGGCGACGATGGGGGCGAGCAGCGCCGGGCGCTTGTCGTGGCGGGCGGGCGCACACAGCCGCATCGCGTCGGCCAGGTCGGCCAGCGCGGCGGGGTCGGCGCTGCCCTGGATCACCTGGGGGTACAGGTCGATGAACTGCGCGTCGAGGGCGCGCCACTCGGCCTCGGGCAGCGTCGGGGGCGTGCAGAAGTCGCGGTGGCGATCCCAGCGGCCGGGCTGCATGACCAGCTCGTCGCCGACGTGGGGCACGGCCGGGTGGGTCGGCACGGGCACGGCGTCGAGCAGCTCGCGGCCGCCGTCGATGGCGATCTCGATGCCCATCGGGGCGCGCTCCTACAGGCCGCCGCGGGCCGCGGCTTCGTGCAGGTGCTTGATCTGCTCGGCCAGGTCGTCGGGAGCCAGCACCCGCACGTCGGGGCCGAAGCCCATGATCCAGCTGATGAGCTCGTAGCTGCGGCCGACCCGCAAGGTGACGATGACGCCGCCGTCGTCGGCATCTTCGAGGGTCTGGCTGTGGTGCCAGGACCGCTCGCGGATGTAGGGCGCCGCCGCCTTGCGGAACCGCAGCCGGACGGTGGTCGGGGTGCCGCCGATGATGCCGAAGGCGTCGGCGACGACCTGGTGCGGGTCGTAGTCGGTCGGGTAGTCGAAGTGGGCCTTGCGATCGCGGTGGAAGGCGCGGAACCGGTCGATGGCGAAGGTCTTGACCCGGCTGTCCTGGGTGTCCCAGGCGAACAGGTAGAGCCCCTGGCGGTACACGCCGAGCGTGTAGGGGTGCAGGTGGTAGACCCGGGTCTGGCCGCCGGGCTTGGCGTAGAGCGCGCGGGCGGGGTTCTGGCGCAGCAGGGCGGTCAGGATCTCGTCGAGCAGCTCGCTGTCGCGGGTGTAGTCCTTGGTCGCCTCGCGCACGGCCATGAACTTGCGGTCCAGGTCGGCGACCAGCTCGCTCTGGCCGGCGAAGGTCGACAGCCGGTCGATGGCGTCGTCGGCGTCTTCCGCGAACTGGGTGCCGCCCAGGAAGTCGAACAGGGTGCGGCCGAAGTGCAGGCTGACCAGCTCGAGCAGGGTCAGGGGCACTCGCTGCCGGCGCCAGCTGGCGTCGAGGGTCCAGGTGCGGTGGTTGCCGCGGCCGCTGGTCTCGATGGGCAGGTCCAGCTCGCGCAGGTCCTTGAGGTACCGACGCAGGGTGCGGTCGTCGAGGTCGAACTCGTCCATCAGGTCGGCCGAGGTCACGCCGCCGTCCTGCATGCGGAACAGCATCTTGACGAACTTCTGGGCCTTGTTGAGCGTGCGCGGCATCGAGGCGGCCGTAACTCAGCCGGGCCCGGGACCGCGGCGGGCGGCGTCGACCAGCGCCAGGCGGCTGCGCAGGGCGGGCTCGGCGGCCGACCCGGCGGCGGTCGCCAGCACCTGCTGCAGCCGGGCGGCTTCTTCGTCGAGCCACAGCAGGAAGGCCCGCGGCCGGTCCCGCAGCAGCACGGGGCCCAGCTCGGCCTCGGCCTCGGTCAGCGTCTGCTCGCCGGGCTCGGCCACCAGCACCAGGAAGGTCTGGCCGTGCTCGGCGACCAGGGCCTCGTCGACCAGGGCGAAGCCGAGCGTGCCCAGGGTCCGCCGCAGCGCGGGCCCGTCGGTGTTGGGCTGCAGCACCAGGCGGCCGGCCGCGTCGAGCACGCTCGGGCGGGCCCGCAGCAGGTCGGCGATGCGCCCGCCGCCCATGCCGGCGATGACGATGGTGCCGCGGGGATCGAGGTCGTCGGGGATGACGACGGACAGGCCGTTGCCCTGGCGCAGCGCCAGGCGCAGGTCGTGGTCGAGCCCTGCCTGGGTCGCGTGGGCGCGGGCGGACGTGAGCGGTCCCTGCCGCCGGTCCACCGCCACCGCGCAGGGCACGACGCCCTGGTGGACCAGGTGGATCGGCAGCCAGCCGTGGTCGGTGCCGACGTCGACGAGCGGCCGGCCGGGCAGCACGCGGGCGGCCAGGGCCTGCAGGCGGTCGGTGAGGGTCAGCATGGGCGGCTCAGGGGGCGGAGGCGAAGGCGGCCTGGTAGAGCTGGTAGTGCGGGTCCAGGGCCAGGCAGGCGGGGTCGGGCCCGGGCGCGACGTCTCGGGCGCGGACCCGGGCCTGGGCCGCGCGGTCGGGGGCCGTCGCCTGCAGAGCGTCGGCGATGCGGAGCCAGGCCAGGGCCTCGGCGTCCCGGGCGGTGCCGATCCGCACGACGGGTCCGGCGCCGATCAGGCAGGGGCCGCCGTGATCGCGGTGGGGAAAGGGGTCGTCGGACGGCGCGTCGAGCTGGCGGGCTTCCCACGCCCAGCGCGCGTGGCGGCGCAGCCCGAGTCCCGCGGCCGCCAGCGGCGCGACCAGGGCGGGAACCTGCCGCCAGGCGCCGGCGCCGGTCAGGGCGCCCACCAGGATCTCCAGCGACTCCAGCGCCAGGCGACGGGTGTAGCCACATGGCGCGGCAGCCAGCTGGACCAGGGTCGGTCCGACGGTCTCCGCTTCGGTGGCGGGGTCGTCCTGGTGCAGCTCGCGCATGGTCTCGCGCAGGCCGGATGCCGCCAGCACGTCCGTGAAGGGCGCGCCCGTCTCGAACATCGCGACCATCGACAGCGCCTGGCGCCGCCGGCTCATGCTGCGGCCCAGCTCCAGCAGCGGGGCGGGGGTCTGCAGCAGCGGCGCGACGTCGACCCCCAGCTTGCTCGCCCCGCGCTGGAGCGTCCGGCGGGCCTTCTGCTCGGCCTCGCGCGCGCCGGTGCGGTGGGCCTGGATCCGCTCCTGCACGGACCCCTCGAGCAGCCGGTAGACGGTCGCCCGCCGCTCGGTCAGGTCGTCGATGTCGTCGATGTGCCGCTTCTGCCAGGCCAGGATCGGCGCTTCGTCCCGGTCGAGCCCGCGCGGCGCCCAGGCCCAGGGCCCCGGTCGATGCAGCGTGAGCTCGATGTCGCCGTCCGTGGCGTCGAGCAGGGCCCGGTACAGCGCGAGCTCGGGGGCCGACGCCGCGAAGTCGTCCGGCGGAACCAGCGCCGGCGCCGGGTCCCGCAGGGCGACGGCGATGGCCGGCGCTGCGTCGGCGAAGAAGCGGTCGGAGAGCGTCGGCATGGGCGGCGGGCTAGCCTCCTCGGCATGAAGCGACACTATCCGGCGACCGCGCGCAACCGTGACCCCATCCTGGCCGTGCTCCGCCGCGTCCTGCCCGACCGCGGGCGGGTCGTCGAGATCTCCTGCGGCAGCGGCGAGCACGGGCTCCACTTCGCCCGGGCCCTCCCGGGGCTGTCCTGGCAGCCGACCGACATCGACCCCGATGCGCTCGCCAGCACCGAAGCCTGGCGCGCGGAAGAAGGCCCCGCCAACCTGCTGCCGCCGCTGCGACTGGACGTGACGGCGCCCTGGCCCGTCGACGCCGCCGACGCCGTCTACAACGCCAACATGATCCACATCGCCCCGTGGGCCTGCACCCTGGGTCTGCTCGACGGTGCGGCGGCCGTCCTGTCCCCGGGCGCACCCCTCGTCATGTACGGGCCCTACCGGCGCGGCGGCCTGCACACGGCCCCCAGCAACGCCGCCTTCGACGACAGCCTGCAGGCGCGGGATCCGTCGTGGGGCGTGCGCGATCTGGACGAGGTGGCCGAAGAAGCCCGCGTGCGCGGCCTGCTGCTCGAAGAGGTCGTCGAGATGCCCGCCAACAACCTGACGGTGGTCTACCGGCGGACCTGAGCGCGTCGTGGCACACTCCGGCCTCTTCGTATGAACGCTCCCGGAGTGCCCGTGCTGCCCCTCTTCCTCCTCCTCGGCTGCACCTCGGCCCACGTCGAAGACAGCGGCGAGACCGCCTTCGTCCCCGACAGCGGGGACAGCGGCGCCTCCTCCTCCACCGACCCCTGGGAGACCCTGGACGGCGACGTGCCCGACGGCGGCGACGTGCCCGTGTCCGGCTACGCCCTGGCCTTCTCCGCGTCGGGCGGCGTGGTCGCCGGGGCCACCGTCACCGTCGTCGAGCACCCCGAGCTCCAGGCCACGACCGGCGACGACGGGCGCTTCGACCTGGGCCCGCTGCCCCGTGGCGAGCTCGTCAACTTCGAGCTGTCGCACCCCGACTTCGTCGCGATCCGCACGGGCACCTTCCTGCTGGGGCACCCCCTCGACGGCGGCGACGCCATCACCGACCTGTCCTTCCAGGTGCCGGACCCGACGACCTACGGCCTGATGGCCCAGGCCACCGGCGTCGATCCCGACGACGGCTTCTGCCAGGTCTCGACCACGGTCACCCGGCGCGGCCACGACATGGTCACCGGCAGCGGCACCCACGGCGAGCCCGGCGCCACCGCCAGCCTCGAGCCCGCCGCCGCCTGGGAAGCCGGCCCGATCTACTTCGACCTCGCCGCTGTCAACATCATCTGGCCGTCGCCCGCCCTGACCGAGACCAGCCACGACGGCGGTGTGGTCTGGACCAACGTGCCGCCCGGCGACTACGTCATGCGCGGGGCCAAGGACGGCGCGGAGATCCGCCCGGTCCGCATCCGCTGTACGCCCGGCTACCTGGTCAACGCCGCGCCGCCGTGGGGGCTGCAGGTGCTGTCCGGCGGACTCGACCCCGAAGACCCCGGCTACGAAGGCTAGACCACAGGGTCGGCTACACCACCCGATCGGGCGGCGTCCGGCCCTGGAGCACCGCCACCAGGTTCGTCGCGGCCTTGGTCGCCATCGCGCGCCGGGTCTGCCAGGTCGCGCTGCCCAGGTGCGGGAGGAGGACGACGTCTTCGCGGGGCAGCAGCCGCGGGTGGACCCGGGGCTCGGCGGCGTGCACGTCCAGCCCGGCGCCGGCGAGGTGGCCGGCTTCCAGCGCGTCGGCGAGGGCGTCTTCGTCGATGACCGCGCCGCGGGCGGTGTTCACCAGGATGGCCCCCGGCTTCATGCGGGCGAGGGTGGGGCTGTCGAGGAGGTGCACCGTGTCGTCCGTCAGCGGGCAGTGCAGGCTGACCACGTCGCTGGTCGCCAGCAGCTCAAGGAGGTCGTCCCGGGAGGAGGCCGACGTCGTGCCGCGGATGTGCATGCCGAAGGCCCGGGCACGGTCGGCGACGGCCGTGCCGATCCGCCCCATGCCGACGATGCCCAGGGTGGCGTCGTGCAGGTCGAGCCCGCGCAGCATGGTCGGCCGCCAGCCGTGGAAGGCCCCCCGGCGCAGCAGGCGCTCGCCTTCGCCCAGGCGCCGCGCCGTGGCCAGGATGAGCGCCATGGCCAGGTCGGCCGTGGCGTCGGTCAGCACCCCGGGGGTGTGGGTGACGACGACGCCATGGGCCCGCGCGGCGTCGAGATCGACGTGGTCGGTGCCGACGCTGTGGCAGGCCACCACGCGCAGCCCGGGGGTCGACAGCACGTCCGCGTCGACCGGATCGGTGGGCATCGGCAGCAGTGCCGCACAGCCCGCGGTGCGCGCCCGCAGCTCGTCGGAGCCGATGGGGTGGGGATCGTCGCGGCTGTCCAGCGCGAGCCCGGCGTCGGTGAGGATGGCGGTGCCGGCGGGGTCGATGGCCTGGGTGATCAGCACGCGCATGGGGGTTCCGGGAGGGGAGGGACAACCGTTGACACGTCAAATCGAATCGATCCGGGGAGGGTGTCGTCGGAGTTCACGAACCCTCGGAGGCCTCGTGTCCCGCTCCTCACGCTACACGCTGCGCCCGATCGCCGATGGTGGCGATCGCGCAGCGGGCATCGGGTCTCCCCGCGGGATCGCGGGGCGCTCCGAGGGAACTTCTCCCGGCGGATCGGACCGCCACGCGTCGTGTGTTCGGACTCGCGAAGGACAGAAACTGTCCGTTTCGGGGTGTTGACGACCTGTGCAACCGTGCAGTAGGCTCTAAACACCTGTTCAGGAGGCATCTGCCATGACGGCCCTGACCCACCTCGACCCCGCCCTCTTCGAGCTGCTGCTCACCACCGGTCTCTCGCTGGGGCTCATCGCCTCGGCGGCCCTGACGATCGCGGCCCTGCCGTGGTCCGACGACGAGATCGAGCAGGTCGACTCCCACGCCCGCCGCCTCGCCGCGCGCCCCCTGGCCGCCGTGGTGGCCCTCTCCCGCCAGGCCATCGCCCGGTCCTGACGACCTGAACGCCTGAACATGCGGATGCGTGTTCAGCCCCCCGCCCGATCCTCCAGCTCGGCCCAGCGCTCCATCGCCGCCTCGATGTGCTCCGGCAGCTCCTGGGCACGGGCCGACAACGCCGCGACGTCCACGGTGCTGCCCGGCTGGTAGCTGGCCGGGTCGGACAGCACGGTCTCCACCTGCGAAAGCTCGGTCTCCAGCGCTTCGATCTGCGCCGGCAGGCCCTCGAGCTCGCGGGTCTCCTTGTAGGACAGCTTCTTGCGGCCGGCTTCGGGGCGCCGCGGGGCGGGCGCTTCGGGCTTCGGCGCCTCTCTCGGAGGGGCATCGCGTGTCGCGGCGGCCGCGCGCTCCTCGACCGCCGCCAGGTGCTGCAGCCGGCTGGCGTAGGACACGATCCGGCCGGCGCCTTCGAAGGCGATGACGCGGTCGCAGACGCGATCCAGGAAGGCGCGGTCGTGGGTGATCACCACGCAGGCGCCGTCGAAGTCGAGCAGGGCCGCTTCCAGGATGCCGAGCGTCGCCAGGTCGAGATCGTTGGTCGGCTCGTCGAGCAGCAGCAGGTTCGCGCCCTGCAGCATCAGCTTCGCGAGCAACAGCCGGGCGCGCTCGCCGCCGGACAGGGCGCCGACGTGCTGGTCGTGCGTGTCGCGGCCGAAGTGGAACCGCCCCAGGAAGCTGGCCACGTGGATCGGGTTGTCACCGATGAACACGTGGTCGTTGCCGTTGCCGGCGGCTTCGTAGACGGTGCTGTCGTCGTCCAGCCCGGTGCGGTGCTGGTCCAGGATGGCCGGCTGCAGGCGCGGCGCCCGGTGGATGGTGCCGGCGTCGGGCTCCAGGCGGCCGGCCAGGATCGACAGCAGCGTCGACTTGCCGGCGCCGTTCTCGCCCAGCACGCCCAGCACCTCGCCGGGGGCGATGACCAGGTCGACGCCGTCGAGCACGACCTTGTCGCCGAAGGCCTTGCGCACGCCGTGCAGCTCCATCATGGCGCCGCCCTTGCGGAAGCCGGTGCGCAGGTCGAGGGAGAACTCGTCCTGGCGCTTGAGCGGGCGCTGGGCCATCAGGTCGTCGAGCCGCTTGAGCCGGGCCTTCTGCTTGGTGGACCGGGCGGCCGGCGACCGGCTGGCCCACTCGGCTTCGTGGGCGATGAGCGCCAGGCGGCGGTCCTCGGCCAGGGCCAGCCGCGCCTGTCGCTCGGCGCGGGTGATCAAGTAGTCGGCGTAGCTGCCCTCGTAGGACACGGTGTGTCCGTCCTCGACCTCGACGATGCGCCCGGCGACGGCCTCGAGCAGGTAGCGGTCGTGGGTGACCAGCAGCACGGCGCCGCGCCAGCCGACCAGCAGCTGCTGCAGCCACTCGCAGGTGTCCGCGTCCAGGTGGTTGGTCGGCTCGTCGAGCATCAGCAGGTCGGGGCGCTGCAGCAGGGTGCGGGCCAGGGCCACGCGGCGACGCTCGCCGCCGGACAGCCGCGCCAGCGGGGCGTCGCGGGGCGGGCAGCCCAGGTGGTCGACGGTGGCGGCGACCTTGTGGTCGATGGTCCAGCCTTCGCGGTCGAGCTGGTCCTGCAGGGCAGACGCGTCGGTGCCGGCGCTCAGCGCCGCTTCGTAGTCGGCGACCAGCCGGCGGTGCCAGGCGATGGCGTCTTCGAGCGTGTCGCCGACCGTGTGCCCGGGCAGCGCCGGTTCCTGGGTCAGCAGGGCGTGGCTTCCCTCGCGCAGGACGCGGCCGTGGTCGGGCTGCAGCTCGCCGGCCAGGATCGACAGCAGCGTGGACTTGCCGCTGCCGTTGACGCCGACCAGGCCGATGCGGTCGCCCGCGGAGACGTGCAGGTCGCAGCCGCGCAGGATCGCGCGGTCTCCGAAGGCCTTCTCGACGCCTGACGCGTGCAGCAGGTGCATGGCGGTTCCCGGGTGCGGCCGGCGCTGTAGCGCGGCAGCCGGTCACGGGCGCGTCGGCCCCGATCGGGCCATGATGCGGCGATGCGCGCCTTCTCCGTCCTCCTCGCCCTGTGCTTGCTGTCGCTGCCGGCCCGCGCCGCAGAGCCGACCGTCGTGCCCGTGCGCACCACGGTCACCCTCAGCGACGGGCAGCAGCTGGTCGGGCGGGTCCTGCGCCTCGAGGGCGGCGATGTCCAGCTCGTCCTCGCCGACGGCACCGAGCTCCTCCTCCCCGCTGCCGCGGTCGCCTCGATCGCGCCGGTGCGCGACGCCCCCGGCGCCGAAGAGGCCCGCTGGGGCGTCGATCCCAACCGCAGCCGCTACCTGTACTCGCCGACCGCCTTCGGCCTCGGCCAGGGCAACGGCTACGTCGCCCAGCGGGCCCTGGCCCTGACCAGCGCCGCGGTGGGCGTCACCGACTGGTTCGACCTGGAAGCCGGCACCATCCTGCCGCTGCTGTTCACCAAGAGCCCGGTCGGCATCGTGGGCGGCAAGCTGGCCTTCCGCGCCACCGATCACCTGCGGCTCGGCGCGGGGACCCAGTTCCTGATGGTGCCCATCGACGGGGTGCAGGCCGTCGGGCTGGCCTTCGGCAACGTCACGGTGGGCAGCGCTGATCGGCACCTCACGGTCGCGGCCGGCGGCGTCTTCTCGCTGACCGAAGGCGCGGCCGACGCCGTCGTGACGACGGTGGGCGGAAACTACCGGCTGGGGCCCAAGACCGCGCTCATCAGCGAGAACTGGTTCTTCGTCTTCACCGAGGGCGACGGGCCCTGGGGCGGGCCGGTCTTCCTGGTGCCGTCGGGTGGCGTTCGCCTGTTCGGGCCGAGCTTCGCGGTGGATCTCGCGGTGGTCCCGGTGGTCACCGGCCAGTCCGACCTGCCGATCATCCCGCTGCCGTGGGTGAGCTTCGCCTGGAACTTCGCGCTGAAGAAGGGCGGCGGCTGATCGGGTAGCCTTCTGGGATGCTCCTCCCGCTCCTGCTGCTCGCGGCCTGCACCGGCGACGGTCCGGCCGGCCCTGGCGACACCGGGGCCCCCGGCACCGCCTGCAACGGTCGCGACGAGTGGTGCGCCTGGACCCTGGCCCAGGTCACCCTGCCGGGCACCCACAACAGCATGTCGAACGCCGACGACGGGTGGTGGTACCCCAACCAGCAGCACGGCATTGCGCGCCAGCTGGACGACGGCGTGCGGGCCCTGATGCTCGACACCCACGAGTGGGAGGACGAGCTGTGGCTCTGCCACGGCTACTGCGAGCTGGGCCGCACCCCGCTGGCCGACGGCCTCGCCGAGCTCCAGGACTTCCTGGACGCCCACCCGCGCGAGGTCGTCCTGATCATCTTCGAGGATCACGTCGCCGCCCCGGACATGGTCGCGGCCCTGCAGGCATCGGGGCTGGGGGACCGGGCGATCGTGCCGCCGGGGCCGGGCGAGGACTGGCCGACCCTGGGCGAGCTGGTCGACGCCGATCGGCGGGTGCTGCTCACGGCCGAGGGCGGAGGAGCGGGGGAGGAGGAGGTCGGCGTGGACTGGTACCTGGGCGCGTGGGACGTCTTCTTCGACACGCCCTACAGCTTTGCCTCGGAGGAGGAGTTCAGCTGCGAGCGCAACCGCGGCGACGAAGGCGCGCCGCTGTTCCTGGTGAACCACTGGATCTCCGACCCGCTGCCGTCGGAGGAGGCCGCCGCGGTCGTGAACCGGGCCGAGGTGCTGGGCGCGCGGGCCGCGGCCTGCGCCGCGCGCTGGGACCGTCCGATCACCTTCCTGGGGGTCGACTTCTACGCGACCGGCGACCTGTTCGGCGTGACCGAGGCGCTGATGGACGGCGCCGACCCGACCCTGTCCGCCGCCCGCGCAGGCGATTGAAGCGGCTACGCTGCGCCCCGTGCTCCTGCTCCTGCCGCTCTGGCTGGCCTGTGCCGCCCCCTGCGACCTCGCCAGCGACGTGCCGGGCTTCACCCCGGTCTGCGACGACGCGGTGCTCGGCCGCTACGCCGACGAATCGCGGCTGGTCGTGCTCTCGGAACAGGGGCGGGCGATGGTGGCCTACCTGCCGGCCGACCTGGAAGAGCGGCCCTACGGCGGCACGACCGGGCTGCCGGTGACGGTCGTCGTCGAGACCGACCAGGCCGAGCTGGTCGCGGGGGTGCCGGAAGCCTGGCTGCGCATCGAGCAGCTGGACGGTGAGCGGGCGACGGTGTCCCTCGACGTCGAATTCGACGAAGGCCGCGTCGCGGGCACGCTCGACGCCGAGATCTCGTGGCAGGACTGACCGGGGGGCGATGCCGCGGCATGCGGAGTCCTGTGGCATGGTGGGCGTCCGCGGCGCCCTCTCCCCGCCGACCTCTCCCCTCCCTTGCTCCGGAGTCCCCGATGTCCTGGCGAGCCTCCCTCCTGCTGGTCCCCCTGCTCTTCGGCTGCGTCGGAGGCGGCGGCAGCGGCGATGAAGACGACGATGGCGGGGGCGGCGACGGTGACGGCGGCTGGGACCTGGGCATGGACTCCGGCGCCGACGCGGGTGTGGGCACCGACGGCGACAGCGACAGCAGCAGTGACACCGACGGTGGCACCGACGGCGGGGACACCGACGGCGGCACCGACGGTGGGGACACCGACGGCGGCGACACCGACGGCGGCACGGACGGCGGGGACACCGACGGCGGCACGGACGGCGGCAGCACCGACTGGGACGCCGACGTCGAGGGCAACGCCTACCGGCTGGACCTGGCGGGTGCGACCTTCGTCGAGCCGGCCGGCGTCGGCTCGCTGCTGGTCGGCTCGCTCGAGCAGGACGTCCTCGTCCAGGTCCAGCGCCAGACCTCCTCCGCCCTCGACCTGATGTTCACGGTCTCCGAGAGCGTCGGCGGGCCCCAGGACATGTGCGTCGAGACCAGCATGCTGCCCTCGGCGGACTTCACCGACGCGCCGGACTGGGACCTCGGCCCCACCAGCCTGACGATGGAGCTCGACGGCTACACCATCGTCATGCAGAACGTGCGCCTGAGCGGCACCTTCTCGGCCGACGGCCGGACCTACGACGACTCGACCCTGGACGCGACCCTCGACACCCGCGACCTCATCGACGTCATGGGCGACCTGCTCGGCACCGACGACCCGCGCCAGATCTGCGAGCTGGTCGGCGGCTTCGGCGTGTCCTGCGAAGCCTGCCCCTCTGACGGCGCCGAGCTGTGCCTGGGGCTGCGCATCGAAGACGTCGTGGCGCGCCCCTACGCGGCGGGCCTGGTGATCCGCACCGCGTCGGACATCCGCACGGACAGCGCCTGCGGCGAGTGACCCAGGGGTCACGGCGCAGGCGGCGTCAGGGCTTCGCGCGGGTGAAGCGCCAGACCGGCAGCCCGTCGCGCTGACAGACGCGCTCGCGGCGCGACCGCTCCGGGGAGGGCGGCGGGTCCGCGGCGGGGCGCCAGCCGGCCAGCAGGTCTGTTGCCAGGTCGGCCAGCCCGCGCACGTCGGTGGCGATGTGCAGCACACCGTCGGGGGCGAGCACGCGCGCGACATCGGCGACGAAGGCCGCGGTCAGCAGCAGGTGGTGGCCCTGCTCGACGGGGGTCGGGAACAGCACGTCGACCCGCGCGACCCGGCCGTCGGGCAGCAGCGATGCGAACAGGGTGCGGGCGTCGACCCGCAGCGGCAGGCAGTTGGCCGGCGCGTGCGGGCGCACGGCGTCGACCCGGCGGCGGCGGATCTCGGCGCCGAGCCAGCGCCAGTCCGGCCAGGCGCGGGCGTTGGCCAGCAGCGTGATGCCGTGGTCGAAGCCGACCTCGACGGCCAGCGGCCCGGGGGTGGCCACGAAGGTGTCGAGCTCCGCGCGGGCGGCGGCCATGGCGGGCTGATCCCACAGCCGCGAGCCGCCGAGCGCACCGGGCACGTCGGTCTCGCTGCGGCGCGTCCGCCGGCGCGGCGGGGCGGTCCAGGTCTCGCGGTGGTCGTCGTCGAGGGGCACGGCGCACCCTATGCCGGGCGCGACCCCGCGTGCAGTGCTGGTTACGGCGTGCTCCCTCCCTCCGGAAGCGCTCCCATGACCCGCTACGATCCCGCGTCCATCGAGCCCAAGTGGCAGGCCAGCTGGGCCGACCAGCAGACCTTCCACGTCAGCGAGGACAGCGACAAGCCGAAGTTCTACGCGCTGTGCATGTTCCCGTACCCGTCGGGGTCGGGCCTGCACGTCGGGCACCCCGAGTCGTACACGGCCGTCGACATCGTGGCCCGGTACAAGCGGATGAACGGGTTCAACGTGCTCAACCCGATCGGCTTCGACAGCTTCGGCCTGCCGGCCGAGCGGGCGGCCCAGCGCGAGAACCGGCACCCCGCCGAGATCACGCGCGAGAACATCGCCTACTTCACCGAGCAGCTGCAGAAGCTGGGCTTCTCCTTCAACTGGGAGCGCGAGGTCAGCACCTGCGAGGTCGACTACTACCGCTGGACCCAGTGGATCTTCCTGAAGCTGCACGAGCAGGGGCTGGCCTACCTGGCGGAGGTGCCGGTCAACTGGTGCCCGGCCCAGGGCACCGTCCTGGCCAACGAAGAGGTCGTGGACGGTCGCTACGTCGAGACCGGCGACCCCGTCGAGCGCCGGAACATGAAGCAGTGGATGCTGAAGATCACGGCCTACGCCCAGCGGCTGCTGGACGACCTGGACGGTCTGGACTGGCCCGAAGGCGTGCTGGAGATGCAGCGCCAGTGGATCGGCCGGTCCGAAGGCGCAGAAATCGACTTCGAGATCGACGGCCACGGTCGGTTCACCGTCTACACGACCCGTCCGGACACCCTGTTCGGCGCGACCTACTGCGTGCTGGCGCCCGAGCACGAGCTGGTCGGACGGATCACCACCGACGCCCAGCGTGCCGCGGTCGACGCCTACGTCGATGCCGCCCGCAACAAGTCCGACATGGAACGCCAGGTCGCCGCCGAGAAGGAGAAGACCGGTGTGTTCACCGGCGCCTACGCGACCAACCCGGTCAACGGCGAGAAGGTCCCGGTGTGGGTCGCCGACTACGTGCTCATCACCTACGGCACCGGCGCCATCATGGCCGTGCCGGCCCACGACGAGCGCGATCACGCCTTCGCGAAGAAGTTCGGCCTGGAGATCCGCCCCGTCTACCGGGTCGCGGACAGTGACCACGACTTCGACCAGGCCGCCTGGCCGGGCGAAGGCAACGCCGTGAACAGTGGCGCCTTCGACGGTCTGTCCGTCAAGCAGTTCAAGCCGGCCATCATCGACTGGCTCGAACAGAACGGTCACGGCACGCGCAAGGTCAACTACAAGCTGCGCGACTGGCTGTTCAGCCGCCAGCGCTACTGGGGCGAGCCCTTCCCCATCGTGCACACCGAAGACGGCCAGGTGCTGCCGCTGCCCTACGACGCGCTGCCCGTGGCCCTGCCGCACGTCGACGCCTACAAGCCGACCGAAGACGGTGACCCGCCGCTGGCGCGCGCCACCGACTGGCTGCACACGACCCTGGACGGTCGACCCGTCACCCGCGAGACCAACACCATGCCCCAGTGGGCGGGCTCGTGCTGGTACTACCTGCGGTACATGGACCCCCACAACGAGAACGAACCCTTCTCGCAGGCGGCGGCCCGGTACTGGAAGGACGTGGATCTGTACATCGGCGGCGTCGAGCACGCGGTCCTGCACCTGCTCTACGCGCGGTTCTGGCACAAGGTGCTGTACGACTGCGGCCTGGTCGCCACCAAGGAACCGTTCCAGAAGCTGTTCAACCAGGGCATGATCCTGGCCTTCGCCTACCGCGAGACCAGCGGGAAGTACCACCACCCCGACGCGGTCGAGCGCCGGGTCGGACAGACCCGCACCATCGTGTCCGCCTGGTCCCAGGAACCGGTCGAGACCGACTGGTACGTGACCGGCACCGACATCGCGGTCGAAGAGAAGCTCGGCAAGATGGGCAAGTCGCTGAACAACAGCGTGGACCCGCTGGAGATCGTCGCCCGCTACGGCGCCGACACCCTGCGCATCTACGAGATGTTCATGGGCCCGCTGGAACAGGTCAAGCCCTGGCAGACCAGCGGCTGCGAAGGCATCCATCGCTTCCTGGGCCGCGTCTGGCGTCTGTTCGTGGACAAGGACACCGGCGAGACGCGGGCCTTCGGCGACAGCGACAAGGACGTCCGCAAGGCCCTGCACGTCGCGATCAAGGAAGCGACCGAGGGCATCGAGGCGCTCAAGTTCAACACGCCCGTCAGCAAGATGATGGAGTTCGTGAACATCTGCAAGGGACAGACCCCCGGCCGGGCAGAAGCGGAAGCCTTCGCGCTGATCCTGTCGCCGTGGGCCCCGCACCTGGCCGAAGAGCTGTGGCAGCGGTGGGGGCATGAACAGTCCCTGTCCTACGAGCCCTGGCCCCAGGTCGACGAGAGCGCCCTGGTCGACGACACCCTCGAGATCATCGTCCAGGTCATGGGCAAGAAGCGCGGCAGCATCCGCGTGGCCCACGACGCGACCCAGGACCAGGTCCTGGCCGCCGCCAAGGCCGAGCCGAACGTCGACAAGCACATCGCCGGCAAGACCATCCGCAAGGAGATCTACGTGCCGGGCAAGCTGGTGAACATCGTCGCGAACTGAGCACGTGGCTACCGCGCGGGGGCCAGCACCCCCGCGAAGGCCCGCGCGTCGTTGGCCGCGGCGATCTCCGCAGCGGTCAGCGGCGTGTCGCTCGGCTGCACCACGTCGTCGATGAACACCTCGATGTCGGCGCGCAGGGCGGCGCCGGCGTCGTTGTCGGCGGTCTGCAGCCAGCGGTCGAGGACGAAGGCCCGGCGGGCCTCGGGCGAGGGGAGGAGGGCGCCGTCGGGAGAGCGGCCCTCGTACCAGGCCGCGACCAGCTCCTGGCGCAGCGTGGTCCGGTGCAGGGCGAGGGACCGCCGCTGCAGGGCCGTCCGGTAGACCCGCAGGGCGTCTTCGGCGCCGTAGACGACGCGTGCTTCCTGGGCCGAGGCGACCTTGCCGCCGGACCAGCGACCGTGGACTTCGACCATGTGCCCTACGACCTGGCCGTCTCCCGTCCGCAGCGGGCGCACGCCCAGGAGCTGGGGCGTGGCCAGCGGCGCCTTCACCTCGAGCCAGCCGTCGTGGTGGAACACCGCGCGCGCCTTCCACAGGCGGGCGCGCCGGAACACCGTGCGGCCGTCGCGCTGCACCATGCGCCCGAAGTCCATGCCGCCGAGGGTGGCTTCGACCTGCTGGCGGGCCTCGGCCAGGTCGCGCTCGGCGGTCACGACCAGGACCTCGTCGGGCTCCGCCCACGGGGGAGCGGGGCCGGCGAGGGCCAGGCGGGTGCAGGCGAGCAGGAGCAGCACGCCGGGGATCGTAGCAGCGGATCGGCGTCGAGCGGTCAGCCCCGCCGCCGCCGGGCCAGGAACCCGAACAGGCCGATCGCCACGCCCCACAGCGCGCTCGACGCGCCGACGGCGCTGCAGCCCTTGCCGTCGTCGCCGCCGTCGTCGCCGCCGTCGTCGCCGCCGTCTCCGCCGCCACTGTCGGCGCCACCGTCGGTGCCCCCATCCGTGCTTCCATCGGTGCCGCCGTCGGTGCCGCCGTCGGTGCCGCCGTCGGTGCCGCCGTCGTCGCACTCCTCGGTATCGTCGGCGTCGGTCAGCCCGTCGCAGTCGTTGTCGATGCCGTCTGCGCAGTCCTCGGCCGCGGCGCTGTTGGCGCTGGCCTCGTCGTCGTCGCAGTCGCCCTCGCAGGTGGCTTCGCCGTCGCCGTCCGCGTCGGCTTCGTCGGCGGGCAGGCTGCCGTCGCAGTCGTTGTCCAGCCCGTCGCAGATCTCGGTGGCGCCCGGGTAGCTCTGGTCGTCGCCGTCGTCGCAGTCGATCGCGCTGCCGTCGCGGTCGCGCGCGCAGTAGCCGTCCGCGTCGCCGTCGCCGCTGGCGTCGTCGCCGATGCACAGGTCGCCGTCGTTGCAGACGCCGTCGCCGTCGTCATCGCCGGTGCCGTCGTCGCCGATGCACAGGTCGCTGTCGTTGCAGATGCCGTCGCTGTCGCTGTCGCCCGTGGCGTTGTTGCCGTAGCACTCGTCTTCGTCGTCGCAGATCCCGTCGTCGTCTTCGTCGGCCAGGTCGTCGCCGGCGCAGGTGTCGCAGACGTCGACGATGCTGTCGCCGTCGGTGTCGACGTCGTCTTCATCCATGTTGTCGGCGATGTCGCAGAAGTCGGCCCAGTAGCCGTCGGCATCGGGATCGCCCGGGATCATCTCCAGGCACGAGAGGCTGGTGCCGCTGGTGTAGATGGCCGACCAGTAGATGGACTCGTCGGCCTCGGGCAGGTTCGACGACCGGACCTGCCAGCTCAGGTAGTCGCCCGCTTCGTCGGGGGTCCACTGGGTCGTGACGTTGTTCAGGGTCAGGCCGGAGTGGCCCCCGCCCGACACGCTGAAGTAGGTCCACGGGCCCGGCCACCCGCCGACGATCGCGCCGTCGTCGATGTCGAACTTGTCGGTGCCGCAGTTCGAACCGTGGTCGCCGGTGATGACCCAGCCGACGCTGTAGGTGCCCGACCCGGTCTGCACCATCTTGAAGGTGTACAGGTAGCTGCCGGAGTCCTCGGCCTCGACCGAGTAGTAGATCTCGACGTCGGCGGCGGCGGCGGTGGCGGGGACGAGCAGGGCCATCAGGGCGAGCGTGTTGCGCATGGGGGAACCTCCGTGTGGGGTCGGGTACGTTACCCGGGCCTGCTCGCCGCCCGACCCTCCGTGGGTCTTACAGGACCGCTCGTGACCGCCCTCGTCGCCCTCCTTCTCCTCAGCTGCAGCCGCTGCCCGGCCGACGACGAGTGGTTCACCATGGAAGACGAGCTGTCCGCCGCCCAGGTGCTCAACATCGTCGAGCTCTACCACCTGGACTCCCCGTCGGACGCCAGCTGCGAGCAGATCTGCGAGACCACCTACGAGGTCTACCGGGGCTGGTTCGCCGCCGACATCAAGACCTGCGACTGGGCCTTCTCGCAGCAGGCCTACGACGACGCGCTCGGCCTGGACTCGGGGGGCGGCACCGACTTCGACGCACCCGTCGGCAACATCGTCTGCCAGGGGCTGGGCGTGTCGGCGGCCTGCGCGCTGGAGTAGTGCTTCGGCGAGACGACAAGACCCGGCACCGCGAGCTGCGGTACCGGGTCGTTCTGCGTCGCCAGGGGAGGACCCGGGCTGGTCAGCGCGGCCCTTCCTCGACCGTGTCGGTCGAGCCGGAGTCCCCGCCGTCGAACACATAGCCGGAGCTGCCGGGGTCCGGACTCACGACGGCATCTACGCAGGCGTCGAACCTGATGTCGGTGGCCTCGAGCACCAGCGTGTCCAGATCGAGCTTCTTGAGGGTACAGCCCGTCTCGGACGGCGGCGCTCCGGGGCCGGCGAACTCGCCGCCGCCGTCGCTGCAGCTGTAGTCGCACTCCAGCATGTACAGCTCGCCCTCGTGGAAGGTCATGCCGCCGGACTGTCCCGCGCCGCCGCTGATGTAGCCGAGGTAGTCGTAGTCGCTGGTGGCCGGGTCGAGCAGGTAGAGCGGGCCGTAGGTGCCGCTCGGTGCCAGGAAGAGCAGTCCGTCGGCGTCGGCCGCCATGGCCGTGTTGCCCGTCCCGATGTCGTTCGCGGACTCGCCAACGACCGTCGTCGCACCGGTGGAGGTGTCGACGTTGAGCAGCTCGTCGCCCCAGTACCCGGTTCCCTCGGACCCCCAGTACTCCTCGGTCCAGGCCATCAGGTTGCTGCCGACGAAGGTGGCGTCGGGGGTCGAATAGTGGACCGTGGTGCCGTCGGTGCTCTCGCGCAGCGTACCGACAGCCGTGCCGGCGCCCGAGCCCTGATCGATGGTGTAGAGCTGACCCCGCCCAGACTGGCCGTTGCTGGTGCCGTACAGCGTCCCGTCCGGCGACCAGGCCAGACTGGTGATGCCGTCGCCGATGCTGCCCATCGCGATGACCGTGCCGCCGCCGATGTCCAGGCAGTACAGCATGCCGTCGTCCTGGCCACGGCCCTCGGCCAGGTAGACGCAGTCGACGTAGTCGAAGCCGTCGGTCTTGGTGATCGAGCCGACTTCCGTGGTGATGGTGACGTCGACCGTCATCGGCTCGTCGACCTTGGGGAACACGGCGGTCAGGGTCTGGTTGTCGACCACGACCACGTCGGTGGCGGCCTGGTCACCGACCTGCACGTCCACCGTCGAGACGGTCTCCCAGTCGAAGCCCAGGCCGCGGATGGTGACGCTGGTGTCGACGTCGAAGTAGCCGCTGGACGGCTCGATGCGGTCGATGATCGGCGCGCACAGGGCGTCGGAACCACAGCTGGTGTCGTCGCAGTCGATGACGATGTTGCAGTTCTGGTCGACCTCGTCGTCGCAGACCTCGGGCGCGCCCGGGTAGGTCGTCGCTTCAGCGTCGTCGCAGTCACCGACGTGCTCGCCGTAGCCGCTCGGGGCCGCGCAGGCGGCGACCACGTCGTCGGGCAGGCCGAAGTTGTCGCCGTCGGCGTCCGCGTAGAACACGGACAGCGACGCGGCGTTGACGCCCGGGTCGGCGTCGTCGATCAGGTCGTCGCAGTCGTTGTCGATGTCGTCGCAGACCTCGTCGGCGCCGGGGTTCACCGCGGCGTCGGTGTCGTCGCAGTCGACGGTCTCGTCGTAGCCGTCGCCGTCGGCGTCGACGGCGCCCGTGGAGCCGTCGGTGTCGGTGTCGGTGTCGGTCCCGGTGGTGTCGGTGTCGGTGTCGGCGTCGGTGGTGTCGTCGCCGCCGTCGTCGCCGCCGGTGTCGTCGTCCTTGTCGCCGCAGGCGAGCAGCAGCCCGCTGGTGAGCGCCAGGACGGAGGAGGACAGCATCAGGGTGCGCAGGGTCATGGGGATTCTCCGGTGGTTCTGGGGCTCAGTCGGCGAAGGAGGTGATGCTCTCGATGTCCTCGGGCAGCGTCATCTCGAGCTCGGTCAGCTCGAGCGTGTCCATGTCCAGGCGGTACATGACGCGTTCCGAGCCGCCGATGACGTACATCGAGCCACCGAACATCGCGCCGCTGGCCCGGCCGCCGTAGTCGCCACCCGACATGTAGCCGAGCAGCGTGCCTTCGCCGGTGGACACGTCCATCTCGTAGACCGAGGCGCCGTCGTAGGTGCCGTAGGGGAACAGGTAGACCGTGCCGTCGGGGTCGACGCCCATGCCGGTGTTCCCGCTGGAGGTGAACGACGTCACGAACTGGGTCACCACGCCGGTCGAGGTGTCGATGGTCACCATGTCGTCGTAGCTGCTGTTCATGCTGATCTCGGTCCAGCCGACCAGCGTGCTGCCCGTGAACGCGATGTCGGGGATGCTGCCGTGGGTGCCGCCTTCGACCGAGTCGGTCAGGTTGCCGATCTCGGTGGTCTCGAGGCTGCTCGGGTCGATCTTGAGCAGGGCGGCTTCGCTGCCGCGGCCGGTGGCTTCGGTCGCGTACAGGTAGCCGTCGGCGCCGGCCGCCAGGCCGGTGACGGCGTAGTCCAGCGCGCCCAGGTTCAGCACCGACCCGGACGTCGGCACGATGCAGTACAGGTTGCCGGGGACGCCGCCGGAGCCCTGGGCGCCGTAGATGCAGTCGACCCACTCGAAGCCGTCGGTGACCGTGACGTCGCCGTTGTCGTTCGACAGCACCACGTCGACGGTGCCGGTGTCCGTGGCCGCCGGCAGGCTGCAGGCGACCTGCGTGTCGTCGAGCACGATGACATCGCCGCAGGTGACGCCACCCACGGTGACGGTGGTCTCGCCGGCCGTGTCCCAGGCGAAGCCGCTGCCGCGCAGCACCAGGTTCACGTCGAAGCCGGTCGCGCCGACCGGCGGGACGATCTCGTCGATGATGGCGACACAGGCGGAGTCGCCGCCGCAGCTGCTGTCGTCGCAGTCCAGCACCAGGTTGCAGTTCTGGTCGATGCGGTCGTCGCAGACTTCGTCCGCGCCCGGGTAGATCGTGGCGTCGCCGTCGTCGCAGTCGCCCACGGTCTCCGAGAAGCCGCTGGGCGCGCTGCAGGCCAGCACGGTCTCGCGGTCGGAGCCGATGCCGTCGCCGTCGCCGTCGCTGAAGAAGATGCTGGTGGAGTCGGCCGACAGCCCGGGATCCGCGTCGTCGATCAGGTCGTCGCAGTCGTTGTCGATGTCGTCGCAGACCTCGTCCGCGCCCGGGTTGATCGCCGCGTTGCTGTCGTCGCAGTCGACGGTCTCGTCGAAGCCGTCGCCGTCCGCGTCCACCGCGTCGGTGGTGCCGTCGGTGTCGGTGTCGGCGTCGGTGTCGGCGTCGGTGTCGGTGGTGTCGGTGGTGTCGGTGGTGTCGTCACCACCGTCGTCACCGCCGGTGTCGTCGTCCTTGTCGCCACAGGCGAACAGCAGGCCCGCGGTCAGCGCCAGGACGGAAGAGGAGAGCAGCAGGGAGCGAGCGCGCATGGCAACCTCGTGGCCGAAGGGTGATCTCGGGGAGGGTAGCACCCCTCATCCGATCGATCGACCCCTCCGGCCTGTGGCCGCCCTGGAACCGTTCGCGCCCCGGGGAACGCCGCTCAGTCGAAGAAGGCGGTGATCGACTCGAGGCCCGTGGGCATGTCGAGGTCCAGGATGGTCCCGACGCCCGTGCTGGTGTCGATCTCGATCAGCGAGCAGTCGTTCGACTCGGTGTTGGTCAGGCAGCCCATCGCGTACAGCTTGCCGCCGAAGTACGCCCCGCTGGCGCGACCGCCGGTCTCGAGGTCGGACACGCTCACGGGACCCAGCGCGGTGGCGACCCCGGTCGCGACGTCCAGGGTGTACACGTAGGATCCGTCGAACATGCCGCCCGGCATCAGGAACACGGTGCCGTCCGGGGTCGACGCCATGCCGGTGTTGGCCGAGCTCGGGCTCGTGCTGCTGAACTGGGTGACCACACCGGTGGTCGTGTCGATGGTGACCATGTCGTCGTAGGAGCTGTTGATGGACTCCTCGGACCACCCGACCAGCGTGCTGCCGGCGAACGCGATGTCCGGGATCGAGCCGTGGATGACCTCGGTGGACACCGAGTCGTACAGCAGCCCGACCGCGGTGCCGGCGCCGGTCGTCGGATCGATGGTCAGCAGGTGCGCGTCGCCGCGCTGCGCAGCCTCGGTCGCGTACAGGATGCCGTCGGGGCCGGCCGCCAGGCCGGTGACGGCGTAGCCGATGGGGCCGATCTCGGTGACGGTGCCGGTCTCCGGGTTGATGCAGTACAGGTTGCCGGCGACGGCCTTGGCACCCTGGGCGCCGTAGATGCACTCCTGCCAGGTGAAGCCACCGGCCAGGGTCGCGTCGCCGTTGTCGTTGCTGACGACCACATCGACACTGCCGCCTTCCTCGGCGCCGGGCAGGTTGCAGGTGATGGTGCTGTCGTCGACCACGACGACGTCAGCGCAGTCGTCGTCACCGACGGTGGCGGTGGTGACGCCGGCGGTGCCGAAGGCGAAGCCGCTGCCGGTGATGGTGAGGGCGACGTCGCTGCCGACGGTGCCGACGCTGGGGTCGACGCTGTCGATGGTGGCGACACAGGCGGCGTTGCCGCCGCAGCTGTCGTCGTCGCAGTCGTAGACGGCGTCGCAGTCCTGGTCGATGCCGTCGTCGCACTCCTCGGCAGCGCCCGGGTAGACGGTGCCGACGCTGTCGTCGCAGTCGTCGTCGGTGCCGGCGTAGCCTTCGGGCTGGGTGCAGGCGACGGTGCTGGTGGCGGCGTCGCCGTGGCCGTCGTCGTCGCTGTCGCCGTACCAGGTGGACGCGGTCGAGGTGTCCAGGCTGTCGTCGTCGTCGTCGACCAGATCGTCGCAGTCGTTGTCGACGTCGTCGCAGACCTCGGTCGCGTCGGGGTGGATGGTCGCGTCGCCGTCGTCGCAGTCCACCGTGTCGTCGAAGCCGTCACCGTCGGCGTCGACGGGGCCCGTCGTGTCGGTGTCGGTGTCGGTGTCGGTGCCCGTGGTGTCGGTGTCGGTGTCGGTGTCGGTGGTGCCGTCAGAGCCCGTGTCGTCGTCCTTGTCGCCACAGGCGAACAGCAGGCCGGCGGTGAGGGCCACGACGGAAGAGGAGAGCAGCAGGGAGCGGGTGCGCATGGGAGGACCTCCGTGGGGGGTGCCGCAGGCTACCACCGGGTCCCGGACCTCGCCCCCTCCGTCAGCGTGCCAGCGAGGTCACGCTCCGGGCGAGGGGCTGTCGGCCGCCGTCGCTCGCCGAGGTGTCGATCAGCTTGAGCTCTCCGCGGCTGTTGGGCACCAGCACCAGGGCGTCGGCCGTGGCGTTCTGCTCGGCGGTCAGGGTCACCGTCTCGCCGCCGCAGCCGGTGGTCGTGACGGCGCCGGCGCCCATCAGGCGCGACACGCTCAGCCCGGTCTCGCCGGCGTGGCGACCCGTGGGGACCGACAGGGCGGCCGGCCCGGCGAGCAGCGTCTCGAGGGTCGCTCCCTCGATCACGCCGCCTTCGATCTGCAGGGTGCCCAGGGCCCCCGCCTTGCACGTGCGCACGGGCGGAGGCGGCGCATCCTTGAGCGCCGACAGATCCCACTTGGGCAGGGGCTGCCCCGGCTCCAGGCCCGCCCGGCGGTCGGCTTCCGCCATCAGGCGGGCGCGCCGCTCTTCCGCGGTCTCGGGCTTCTTGTCCTCGACCGGCGGCGGCTCGACGGCCGGCGGCGGGGGAGCAGGCTCCCCCGAGCCACAGGCCAGGATCAGGGCAAGGCTGATCACAGCTGCGTCGACGCCAGGCTGTCCACGCCCGGCGGCAGCTCGGCCTCGACCACCGTCACCGCGCCGGTGGCGGGATCGATGGACACTACCTGGCCCGCACCGTCGAAGCCGAAGTCGAAGTTGATGGCGTACAGGGTGCCGTCGTACACCGCCATGCCGCCGAAGTTGTAGTACAGCGGCTTCTCTTCGGTCGAGGCTTCCACGTCGACCTCGGTGTCCACGACGGCGCCGGTCTTGGCGTCGACCGTGAAGATCGAGTCCCCGGGGCCATCGGGGACCAGCCAGACGGTGCCGTCGGCGTCGGCCGCCAGGCCGGTGCCGTAGCTGCCGGTGCCGTCGCCCAGCCGGGAGATCTCGCCGGTGGTGGTGTCCACGGTGTACGGGTCGTCGCCCCACTCGTTCCAGGCGACCAGGGTCGATCCGACGAAGGTGGCGTCGGGCATGTTGCTGGCCCCGGTGGCTTCGCTCTCGTCGTAGCTGAGGGCCGCGACCAGGGTGCTGGTGGCGTCGAAGGGGTCGATCGTGTGGAGCGACGCGGTGTCGACCTTCAGGTTGTAGGTCGACGTGATGCCGTACAGCACGCCGTCCGGCGAGAAGGCCAGGCTGGTGTAGCCGTCGGTCAGGGTGCCGACCTCGCCGCCGGTGGCGCTGCCCGGGTCGTACCAGTACAGCGTGCCGGCGATGCCCTCGCGGCCGGTGGCGGCGTAGAGCGGCGCGAAGCGCTGGTAGACGCCTTCCAGGGCGGCGGTGCCGTTGGCGCTGGTCACCTCGACGGTGCCGCGGGCCGGGCTGGCCCCGGACGCCAGGGTGCAGGTGATCGTGCTGTCGTCGACCACGACCACGTCGGTGCACTCGGCGCCGGCCGCCGTCACGGTGGTGGCGCCGGCGCTGCCGTAGGCGAAGCCCGTGCCGGTGATGGTCAGGGCGGTGTTCGCCGGGAAGGCGTCCCACGCGGGCGACACACCGGTGACGGTCGCGGCGCAGGCGACGTCGCCGGCGCAGCCGTCGTCGTCGCAGTCCAGCGTGGCGTCGCAGTCGTTGTCGATGCCGTCGTCGCAGGACTCGGTCGCGTCGGGGTTGATCGCGGGATCGGTGTCGTCGCAGTCGTCTTCTTCGCTGAACCCGTCGTCGTCGGCGTCCACCGGACCGGTCGTGTCGGTGTCGGTGTCCGCGTCGGTGTCGGTGTCCGTGGTGTCGGTCGTGTCCGTGGTGTCGGTCGTGTCCGTCTCGTCGGTGGTGTCGGTCGAGCCGTCACCGCCGGTGTCGTCGTCCTTGTCGCCGCAGGCGAGCATCAGGCCGGAGGTCAGGGACAGGGCGCCGAGGGTCAGGAACAGGGAGCGGGTCTGCATGTCGTTGTCTCGCTGGGTTCGAAGGAGCGGTCAGTCGGCGTAGATGATGGTCCCGATCTCCTCGCCGTTCAGGGCGCGGGTCAGGTTGCCGGGGATCAGGCCGTTGATGATCTGGACCTGCTTGACGGTCTCGGCCCGCAGTAGGTTCTCGAGGACGACCGGCTCGACCACCAGGTCGGGCAGGCCGGCGTCGAGCAGCTCCTGCGCGTGGATGCGCGGGATGTGCTTGGCGTGCTTGTCGACCTTGGGGTTGGCGGTGAACAGGCCCTCTTCGTCCTTGACGAAGATGCAGCTGCGCGCGCCCATGACCTCGGCCGTCAGGTAGGTGCCGCTGTCGGTCCGGTTGGTCGGGATGCGACCGGTCCTGGCGGGCTTCTCCCAGTACCCGTAGGGGGGCATGCCCGGCAGGATCGGCAGGCAGCCCATCGCGTAGTACAGCGGCAGCTGACCGAAGGCCTCGTGGTCGATCAGGATGCCGCCGTGCGGGGCCAGCAGCAGCTGCAGCATGCGGGCGTTCTGGACCGGCACGTTCAGGCCGACCTTGGCCAGGATGCTGGTCGGCATCTGCAGGTCCAGCGCGACGCTGTAGGCATGGCGGGCGCGGGTGCCGCCGCCGACGCAGGTCAGCAGCTTGTGGTCGGCCTTGACCCGGGCGATCTCCTCGACCAGGGGGTGCACGGCGCTGCGGCCGCGGTCCATGATGCTCTGGCCGCCGACCTTGATGACGTTGACGTCGGGCAGCACGCGCACGACGGGGATGTCGCGGGACAGCTGGCGGGCGGCGGCGCTGGCGAAGGAGATCTCGCGCAGCGGGGTGTCGATGTCGGTGCGGTCGAGGCCTTCGCCCTTGATGATGTCGGCCATCTCAGCGCTCCTGATGGATGATGGTGCCCACGTGCTCGCCGTTCAGCGCACGGGTGAGGTTGCCGGCCACCAGGCCGTTGATGATCTGGACCTCCTTCACGAAGCGGGCGTTCTGCAGCGACTGCAGGACCACCCGGTCGATGATGAGGCTGGGCAGGTCGCGGTCGAGGAGGGTCTGGGCGCCGATGCGCGGGATGAAGGTCGCATCCGCGTTGGTGGCGGGGTCGTCGGTGTAGAGCCCGTCCACGTCCTTGACGAAGATGCAGCGGGCCGCGCCCATGGCTTCGGCCGACAGGTACATGCCCGTGTCCGAGCCGTGGTCGGGCAGCCGGCCGCCGCCTTCCGGGGGCGGTTCCCAGTAGTGGTAGGGGGGCACGCTGATGGTCAGCGGGATGCGGCCGCCGGCCAGGTACATCGGCAGGTCGGCGAAGTCGTCGCGCTTGAGCATCACGGAGCGGTGGCGCCCCATCAGCTGCTGCAGCATGGCGACGTTCTGTTCTTCGGAGGGGCCGGCGAGCTGGGCCAGGGCGCCGGTCGGCAGGCCCAGGTCCAGGGCGATGTGGAAGACGTGCCGCAGGCGGGCGCCGCCGGACGCGCCGACCAGCATCTCGTGGTCCGCACGGGCGGCCACCAGCTCTTCGACCAGCGGGAAGACCGCGGCGCGGCCGCGATCCATGATGCTGCGGCCGCCGATGGCCACGACCTTGAGGTCCGGCAGCATCGCGAGCTCGACCTCGCCGTGGCTGTTGGCGATGGTGTCCTTGCGGATGAGGCTGGCGCCCATCAGCTCGTTGTCCAGGTGGGTCCGGCCGTCGCCGACCACGAATTCCTTGCTCATCGGTGTCCCTCGGTGGAGTCGTCGGCGATTCCTACCGCCTCTGCGGCGTCCTGGCCAAGGCTTGCGCGCACCCGGTCGAGGGCCCGCAGCACGGCGGCGCTGATGAAGCCCGACAGGGCGCCGGCACCCAGGTGGGTCAGGGAGATGGTGCCGATGTAGGCGAAGAAGGCGCCGGGCACGCCGAGCGCCAGGGCCGCCACGATCTCGGCGGCCATGCGCCCGGTCGCCATCACGACCCCCAGCGCGCCATAGGCCCACACCGGTCGGCCCGGCAGGCGCCGGACGAGCGGGTGGAACAGGTCGGCGAGCAGCCCGGGCGCGACGTGCTTGAGGATCTCGAAGGCGCCGTAGCGCCCCTCGCCCATCAGGAAGGCCAGCGTGCCCATCACCGCGCCGCAGGCCGCACCGCCCAGCCGCGTGTGGGTGAGCTCGCTGCCCAGCAGGTACAGCGGCAGCAGCACGGCGTTCTTGTGGCCGGGCGCGAAGGGCAGCCCTGGCAGCATGCGCAGCCAGCGGATGCCGACCATCACGACGCTCACGCCGGCGATGGCGGCGGCGTCCCGGACGATGTGCGGGGCGACGTCGGGGTGGTCGGCCTGCAGCCGCTCGGTGGCGTCGTCGATGGCGGCCTGGACCGGCGCGACCAGGGTGTCGGGATCGGCGGTCCGCACGGCGTGGAAGTAGCGAGCCAGCTTCTCCCGACGGGTCTCGTCGTCGGGGCCGCCTCCTCCGCGACCGCCTCCTCCTCCTCGACCTCCTCCTCGACCCCGGCCTCCTCCCCGTCCGCGGCCTCCTCCTCCTCCGCCCCCGCCCCCGCGGCCGCCGACCATGTCCATCGTGGCGTCCAGCGCCAGGGCCACGACCGTGGGCATGCCCAGGCCCCGCAGCGCCCGCGGGAAGGACCCGGGGGTGCCCAGGCGTCGCACGGCTGCGCTGGCCAGCACGACGGCGACCAGGCGCAGCCCCATGATGAGCGCGACCCGCAGGCCGCCCAGGTGCAGCTCGGGCGACCAGGGGCCGAGCGCGACGACGACGGAGGGATCGCCTTCGCCGCGCGGCGGGAAGAAGAGGAGGGAGAGGGCGAGGAAGACGAAGAAGGTGCCCAGTCGACGGGTCGTGTGGAGGAGGTCGCCGCCGGGCACGCCGAGCGCCAGGCACAGGGCGGCGTTCACCCCGACGATCAGGGCGGGCGCGATGGCGCCGGGCACCAGGAAGGCCGCCAGCGCGCAGCCGAACAGCCACAGCACGCCGACCCGGGGATCGATGCGGCTGGCCCAGCCCGGGACCGTCGATGCGACTCGGGTGTCGGACTCCGGATCGTCAGGGGTGCCGCCGCCGCGACCTCCGCCACCGCCGCGACCTCCGCCGCCGCCGCCTCCGCCGCCTCCGCGACCTCCGCCGCCGCCGCCGCCTCCGCGACCTCCGCCGCCGCCGCCGCCGCCTCCGCGACCGCCGCCGCCGCGCCGACCTCCGCCGCCGCCGCCGCGACCGCCGCCGCCGCCGCCGCCACCGCCGCGCCCGCCTCCGCTGCCGTGCCCGCCGTGGCGCGCCAGGTCGGCGACCTGCTCGTGGCCGACCACGCGGCCTTCGTCCAGGAACACGACCTCGTCGGTCAGGGCGTGCACCTCGGACATGCGGTGCGTGATGAGCACGAGCGGCATGCCGAGCTCGGCCCGGACGCGGTGCAGGGCGTGGATCATGCGCTCGCGGCGGGCGTCGTCGAGGGCCGCGAAGGGCTCGTCGCAGAGCAGCAGCCGGGGCTCGGACAGGATGGCGCGGCCCAGCGACACGCGCTGGCGCTCGCCGCCGGACAGGTTGCGCGGCTTGCGGTCGAGCAGGTGGCCGATCTCGAGCAGCTCGGCGACGTGGTCCAGCTGCAGCCGGCCGCCGCCGGCCGGGGCGCCGAACAGCAGGTTGCGCCGCACATCGAGCAGCGGGAACAGCAGGCCTTCCTGGACGACCAGCCCGACCCGGCGGTCGCGGGGCGGCACCCACAGGCCCGCACCCTGGTCCACGAACACGGCGTCGGGGCTGCGTCCGGCGCCGGGTGCGCCGTCGCGGACCACGATGCGACCGCTGTCGGGGCGGGACAGGCCCGCCAGCAGCCGCAGCAGGCTGGTCTTGCCGCTGCCAGACGGGCCGAACAGGGCCACGGCCGGCGCGGTGGTCCGGAAGGTGGCCTGCAGGTCGAACCGGCTGCCCAGGCGCTGGCGGACGTCGACGTCCAGCTCGAAGCTCACCGGTTCTCCTGGGTCCAGGCCCGCTGGCGGCGGGACAGGGCTTCGTAGCCGAGCAGGGCGAACAGGCTGAGCCCGAGCGAGATCCACACCAGGGTGGCGGCGGCGTCCTGGCCGCCGGGGCGTTCGGTCAGCGCGTAGATGGCGATGGCGATGGTGCGGGTCTCGCCGGGGATGTCGCCGGCCAGCATGGCGGTGGCGCCGAACTCGCCCAGGGCGCGGGCGAAGGCGAGCACGGCGCCGGCCGCGATGCCGGGCACCGCCATCGGCAGGGTCACGCGCACGAAGGCCGACAGCGGCGTGCAGCCCAGGGTCTCGGCCACGGCGGCGTAGCGGGCGTCGACGGACTCGATGGCCTGGCGGGTGAGCACGATGAGCAGCGGGAAGCCGACCACGGCCGCCGCCACCATGGCGCCCCAGCGCGAGAAGGCCACTTCCAGCCCGATGGTGTCCAGGATGCCGCCCAGCGGGCCGTTGCGTCCGAACAGCTTGAGCAGCAGCCAGCCGGTGACGACCGGCGGCAGGACCAGCGGCGACAGCAGCACGGTCGACAGCAGGCTCTTGCCCAGGAAGTCGCGCCGCGCCATCAGGCCGCCGAGCAGGATCGCCGGCGGCAGGCTGAACACCAGGCTGAGGGACGCGACCCACAGCGAGCGCAGCACCGGCGGGCGCGGGTCGAGCTCGATCACGTCGGGGATGACGACGGCGACGTCTTCGGCGGGAGCAGCCGCAGCTTCGGCGGACGGGGCATCCGCGGCGGGGGCCGGCGGGTCGAGCGCGGTGAAGCCGGCGGCCTGGAAGGCGGCGAGCCCGTCGCCGTCCCGCAGCCAGGCGGCGAAGGCCAGGGCCCGCGGATCCGCGGCGCCCTGGGTGGTCAGGCCCAGGGGGTAGATGACCGGCGTGTGCAGGTGGCTGTCGATGGCGAAGGCGACGCGCACGCGCGGCTCGATGAGGGCGTCGGTCGCGTAGACGATGCCGGCGTCGGCTTCTCCGGCCGCGACGACCGACAGGGTCGCGCGCACGTTGGGCGAGGAGACGATGCGCGGGGAGAGGGCGTCGAGGATGCCGGCCGAGGCGAGGGCTTCTCGGGCGAAGCTGCCGGCGGGCACTTCCGGGCCGGCCAGGGCCAGGCGCCCGACCGAGGACAGCGCGTCGAAGCTCTCGGGACCGGCGGTGCCGTCCCCCGGCACCACGACCACGAGCTGGTTGCCGAGCAGCTCGACGACGGTGTCGGCCGGCACGGCGCCGGCGTCGACGAGCGCCTGCATCCAGGCGGGGTTCGCGGTCATGACCAGGTGGGCGGGAGCGCCCTCGATGACCTGCCGCGCGATGCGGCTGCTGGCCCCGAAGACCAGGGTCGGCTCGGGCTCGCCGGTCTGCGCGGCGTAGCGGCGACCGGCCTCTTCGAGGGCGTCGGTCAGGCTGCTGGCGGCGAACACGGTGACGGCGCGATCGAGGGCTGCGCCCCCGCCTCGTCCATCGCGGTTGCCGCCGCCGGTGCCCGGTCCGGTGCCATCACCGCCTCCCGCGCGGGCGGGGCCGGCGAAGAAGGCGGCCCAGAGCATCCACAAGAAGGCCCAGGCACGGTTCATGGGGCCGGCGACTATCCGGCCGCCCGGACGGCTGCATCGACCGCTCACGCCCGGCACGCGACCGCTGGCCGCGGGGGTCCGGCACCGCGCGGGCGACGCGGGTTCGGAGACGGCCTGCCCCGGAGCCGTCGATGTCCCGCACCCGCCTCGCTTCTGCCTTGCTCGCCCTGGTCCCCCTCGGCGCAGTCGGGCTCCTCCTCCTCCCCCACCTGCTCACGCCGGATTCGGAGCGCTGGCTGGCCGCGACGGTCGACGGCTGGTCGGAGGACGCGCCGCCTCCCGAGGTCCTCGCCCAGCGCCGGATGAACCCGGAGTGGGACTTCATGTCGCGGACCTTCCTGGTCCTGGCCCTGGCCGACCGGGTGATCGCCGAGCCCGAGCAGGCCGACGCGCTGCTGCCGGTGATGGACGCGGCCATCGTGGACACGCTGGTCCAGGAGGCCGCCCACGGCCACGGCTGGTACCTGCTGCCCTACGCCTCGGCGCGGCCCTGGCGGGGGGACGGCCGCAGCGTGTTCGTCGATGGTGAGCTGCTCCTGATGCTGGGCGCCCGCCGCACGGCCGCCCGCGCGGTCGGTCGCCCGGATCGCTTCGTCGCGGAGACCGCCGAGCGCGCCGCCCGGGTCGAAGCGGCCTTCGGCGCCGCGAGCGCACTGCCGCTGGCGGAGAGCTACCCCGACGAAGGCTGGACCTTCTGCCACACCCTGGCCCTGGTCGGCTTGCGCATGCACGAGCACCTCGATGGGGCCGACCACAGCGCCGTGCGCGACGCCTGGCTGGCGACCGCCCGCGAGCGGCTGATCGACCCAGCGACGGGCATGCTGGTGAGCGAGTTCGACATGGACGGTCGCCACCACGACGGGCCCGAGGGCAGCACGATCTTCCTGGTGGCCACAGCCCTGCAGCTGGTCGATCCGGAGCTCGCCGCCGACCAGTATGTGCGGGCGTCCGAGGCGCTGGGTGACCGCTTCCTGGGCTTCGGCTACGCCCGGGAGTGGCCCGACGGCGCCACGGCCCTGGTGGACGTGGACAGCGGACCGCTGGTGCCCGGCCTGGGGGCCAGCGCGAGCGCCAGCGGCTTCGCCATCGCCGCGAGCGCCGCCTTCCACGATCACGCCTGGAGCGCCGAGCTGCGCGGCGCGCTCGGTGCGGCCGAGGCGGTGATGGCGGTGCACCCGCTGCTGGCGCAGGCCGCCGACACACCGGTGGGCGACGCGGTCGTGCTGTGGGGGCTGGGCTTCGGGCCCTTGTGGGCCGAGGTGGGCGCACCCGAGCCCGCGGCCGGAGGCACTGCTTCGCGGTGAGGGGGTGCCGGGGCGGAGGGCCCTGGTTGCCCGGGGTTCGCTCCGCAGGTACCATCGCGGTCCCGAGTCCCAGCTTTCCCATGGAGCCCCCCGTGATCCGGAAGCTCGCCCTGACCGCATGCGGCGCGGTCCCGCTGCTCATCGCCGGAACCGGCTGTGCGCAGACCACCGCCGAGATGCTCGAGATCTCCCTGGTGAACGGCACTGCCGTCACCGTCGACATGGTCTGTGACGCCGCTGGCTGCGCCGGTGACGACGTCGAAGCAGAAGTCACCTTCGACGCCGGCCTGGGCGTGGACGACGGCGCCATCGTCTACGTCTACGAGTACCGGGTCGACTACGCCTTCGCCAACACCAGCGACACCGCGCCCTTCTTCGCCGACCTCGTCGAGTTCGAGGTGCCGGTCGAAGGCACGACCGCGTTCACCTTCGATGCGGCCGGCACCGCCCAGCGCGACTGGGTGTACGGCTGGGCGCAGAACCCGACCGAAGCCGGCACGGCGACGCTGACCATCGCCGGCTACGACCACAATGACGACGTGTTCGAGGCGTCCACCGAGTTCTCGGTGTCCTTCCAGGACACGACGACCGACGCCAGCACGGACACCGGGGAGTGACCATGCGACTGCGCACCCTGACCGCTGCCCCCGTCCTGCTGCTGCTGGGCTCGACGGGCCTGCTGGCCTGCACCACCGACGAACCCCCCGACACCCTGCCGGACTGGTCGGCCGGCTACGAAGCCGACGCCGGCGACGAGACCGGTGGCGATGGCGGGACCTTCGTGGTTCCCGACACGCAGACCACCATCGAGCTCGCCGTCCCCGACGAAGACGACATCGGCTACTTCACCTGGATCCACGAAGCCGGGACCCAGGCCGACTGCGCCTTCGAGCCGGGCGAGGACTACACCGACTACCAGTCGATCGACTGTGTGCTCGAGACCGAAGAGCTCGACCTGTTCTTCAACGGGCTCACCTTCGACTTCCTGGTGCCCGAAGGGGCCTGCGACTACGTCGCGTGGCACCACTTCCAGTACGAAGCCTGGGAAGTCGGCACCGGCCCGACCGACGTCAGCTACACGGTCCAGGTCGACGGCACGATCACCGACGAGGTCAACTCGTTCAACGGCGTGCCCTACTGCGAGTACGACTACTCGACCCTGGCGAACGACTACCCGAACTGCTGCCTTGGGACCTACAACGTCACGGTCACCTACGAGCAGGCCGGCGGCGGCGAGCCGATCACCGAGGTCTCCCCGGCCTTCGGCTGGGACGGCGAGCCTTCGTCCTGCTACGCCGGCGCCGCCTTCGACGACCCCGAAGTGCAGCTGACCGCCGACGGCTGGCCCATCAGCCGCCAAGTGTTCACCGACAAGGACAGCTACGGCAAGCGCTTCGACTGGGACGAGCTGTCCGACGAGTTCGGGACCAACGTCACGCTCGCCAACTACTACGACCCCGCCGACCACGACGGCACCATGCCGGCGGGCCATGCCGGCGCCTGGGCGTACCCGACCTACGACTTCTACTGCTACGACAACGCCGAAGAAGTCATCGCCTCGCTGCACCTGCAGGTCCAGGAATGGAACCAGCACTCGCTGTTCTACGACGGCGGTGACCCCGACGTCACCGGCGAAGAGAACAACGGCTCGGGCAGCCCGATCGACGACCGCAAGGACTGGGCCGTCGCGACCCCCGGCTCGACGACCTGGATCATGGACGCCCAGTAGCCACGGGCTGCTGTCGCACGAAGGCCGCCCCTCGGGGCGGCCTTCTTCGTCTCGGAAGGCGAGCGCCTACTCGCAGACGGTGTCGAGCTCGAGCCGCAGGATGTCGTTGTCCTGGTCGCAGTCCAGGATGAGCGGCCGGTCGAGGTGCTCCTCGACGTAGACGGCGTTGCCGCCGGCCTGGACCTCGAGGGCGACGAAGCCGACCGAGGTCGCGAACTGGCCGCGGACCTCGAAGGCCTCGGCCTGCTCGCCGATGGCCAGGCCGCCGGGGATGGTGCCGGTCGAGATGAGCTCGCGGCGGCCCTCGGCGGTGACGCCGTAGACGCCGACGGCCAGGTCGTCGTCGACGTCGACCACGCCCTGGTTGGCGAGGGTCACGCCCAGCTCGAAGCGCACCAGCGAGCTGGTGCAGTCCCAGCAGGCGTCGGACACGGTGGCGACCAGGTCGGCGGCTTCGCCGTAGACCTCGGGCTTGGACAGGGCCGTCGCGGCGCGCAGCCGCGGGAGGTCCTGGGCCCAGGGGCCCTCGGCGTAGGCGGGGACGCCCAGATCGTCGTCGACGACGCCGTCGTAGTAGGCGTGCTGGGTCCACTTGTCGTAGGTGGTGGGCCAGCTGTCGTAGGGGTCCTTGAGAGCCGACAGGCCCTGCCAGCCGTCCTCGCCGCCGTCGTAGCTGCCGATCAGCATCTCGGAGGCGCCGTCGTCGTCGATGTCGGCGACGACCGGGTAGCCGTTGAGGGTCAGCCCGCCGTGCTGCTCGGCGACCAGCATCTCGGCGCCGTCCTCGCCGTCGAGGATGCGCAGGTTCTCGTTGTCGCCCACGATGAGATCGTCGTCGCCGTCGAAGTCGAAGTCGAAGGCCGAGAGCCCGTTGCTGCCGTAGTAGGCGTCGCTGACCGCGGTGGACCACAGCTCGCTGCCGTCGCCGTCGCGCACGATGACCTCGGCGAAGCCGTAGATGGCGAACTCGGGCTCGCCGTCGCCGTCGAAGTCGGCCACGACCGGCGGGCCGCCGCCGCCCTTGGTCCAGGTGTCGGCGTCTTCCCAGATGGTGCTGCCGTCGCCGTCGAGCATGACGACCGCGCCGGTGAAGTAGTCGTTGGTGACGACCTCGCCTTGGCCGTCGCCGTCGAAGTCCGCGACCGCGACGGTGCCGAAGTCGGTCAGGTCCTCGCTGCGGTCGTAGACCAGCTCGCCGTCGATGGTGGTGGCCGAATTGCCGATGATGAGCTCGGGCGTGCCGTCGCCGTCGAGGTCGGCCACGACGGGCTGGGCGATGATGCCGCCGGTGCCCAGGCCGCTGCTCTCTTCGTAGCCGCCGGTGGTGCCCTTGAAGATGGTGCCGCCGCCGATGACCTCGGTCTGGCCGTCGCCGTCCATGTCGGCCAGGGCCGCCGAGCCCCAGCCCAGCCAGTCGTCGCGACTGGGACCCAGGAACAGCAGCTCGCCGTCGGGGGTGACGGCCATCGGGGCGGTCGTCGCGCCGTCGGACGTGGCCATGGCCAACACGTCGCCGCGGCCGTCGCCGTCGATGTCGCCGATCGCCGGCGTGCCGCCGGCCCAGAAGTACCAGGCCGTGCCGTCTTCTTCTTCGTAGCCGGTGTACACGGCGACTTCTTCGCCGGTCTGCCCGTCGAGCACGACGAACAGGCCCGGGCTGAACACGTCACCGCCGGCGGACGCGGTGAAGATGACCTCGGTCTTGCCGTCGCCGTCCAGGTCGGCCACCAGGGGGGTCGACATGACCACGTTGTAGTCGGGGTAGTCGGCGTTGCCGGTCCACTGCCACTGCACGTCGACCGGGAAGAGGATGTCGACCAGGGCGGTGCACTCGGCCTTGGCCTCGACCGTCGTGGCGGGGGTGAGCACGAGCTCGCACTCGGCCTCGCCGGAGTCGGTGGGCGTGCCGTCGCCTCCGCCGTCGTCCTTGTCGCCGCAGGCGACCAGCAGGGAGGGGAGGAGGAGGAGGGACAGGATCGAGGGGCGGGCCATGGCGTCAGCTCCATGCGTCATGCGCGGTCGGTGCAGCCTACCCGACCCGAGGCGATGCCGTCGCGAGGCGAGGGCCCCCGTGGCCCCCGCGGCCTCTCGTCAGGGGCAGCCGCCCGCGAAGGTGGTGCTGCCGTTGTCTTCGTCGCACTCGTCCACGCTGCCCGACAGGCCCACGGCCGCCCAGGCGTCGGGGTGGTCGACGCGGGCGACCAGCTCCACGACATGCAGTCCGGCGATGTCGGCCTCGATCACCGCAGCCGCCTCCTTCGCACCCGCAGCGACGCCGAGCGGCCAGGTCTCGGCGCCCAGCAAGACCTCCTCGCCCCCCGTCGTGCGCGCCCACAGGCCGACGACCACGGTGCCGCCGACGTCTTCGGTGCCGCGGTTCGCAGGCTGGATGGCCACCTCCACCGTGCCCTCCAGGCACCGGAAGCAGGCGTCGGCGATGACCGGCACCAGGTCGGGGGCCGGGATGCCCGGCCGGTCGCGCAGGCCGCCGGCGCGGAAGCTGTTGTGCCCGGTCTCCCACGACATGCGCGGGGACGACGGGATCGACAGGTCGTCCTCGACGTTGGTGATGTGGTAGCCGTGCTGGTTCCAGGTCGGCGTGGTCGGCGCCCACGAGCCCGTCAGGTCCCCGATGACCGTGATGCCCTGCCAGCCCGCGGTCTGCCCGTCGTTGGACATCAGCACGATCTCGCTGGCCCCGTCGGCGTCGACATCGACGATGACCGGGTACTCGAACAGCGTCCAGCTGGCGTGCTCCTCCCAGGCCATCCGCACCTCGCCCGTGGCCCCGTCGAACACCCAGAGCGTCAGCTCGTCGGCATAGACCACCTCGCTCTTGCCGTCGCCCTCGAAGTCGAAGACCGACGAGCCGGTGCGCTGGCTGCTGCCGTCCTGGGTGGGCATCGACCACAGCACGGTGCCATCGCTGTCGAAGACGCTGTAGTAGGACGCGCCGGCGACGCCGATCTCCGCCCGGCCGTCGCCGTCGAAGTCGGCCACCGTGGGCGGCCCGCCGCCGCCGCCGGGGACCGAGACCGGCCCCCACAGGGTCGCGCCGTCGGTGTCGAGCAGGGTGACGCTGCCCGAGCCGACGCTGACGACCTCGCCCAGGCCGTCCCCGTCCAGGTCCCCGACCGCGGGGAAGCCGTCTTCGACGTCGTCTCGGTACCAGCGCATGCTGCCGTCGCGGCGCATGACGCTGTTGCCGGAGATGACCTCCTGGCGGCCGTCGGTGTCCAGGTCGGCCACCACGCTGATCGCGGCGCTGCCGCCGACTCCGCCGGTGCCCACGCCGACGGTGGCGCCGGTGTGGTCGAAGACCGCGCGGCCGGCCACGACCTCGGCCAGGCCGTCGCCGTCCAGGTCCGCGATCTGCGGGGCCGTGTAGCCGCGCAGGTCCGCCGAGCGGGGCTCGCTGGCCCACACCAGGCTGCCGTCGGCGTGCACCGCCAGCACGCGCAGGCCCGTGTCGATGGTCACGATCTCGGGCACGCCGTCGCCGTCGAGGTCGCCCAGCGCGACGCCGGCGCTGCCGTAGGGGGCGTAGCCGCCCAGGTCGGTGAACGCGCCTTCTTCTTCGCCGGTGCGCCCGTCCAGGATCGTCAGTGCGCCGTTGCCCGTGTACGACCGGTCCTGGTAGGCGACCAGCACCACCTCGGGCACGCCGTCCCCGTCGACGTCTCCGACGGCCGGCATCATCATCGGGTCCTCGAAGCCGGGAGCGAGCACGGCCGCGTCCCAGCGCCACTCGACGGTCGGCTCGAACACCCCCGGCTCGCGGGCGAGGGTGCAGGCGTCGTCGATCTCGACCAGGCCGGCCCCGGGCACGTCCAGGCTGCAGCTGCCCGTGTCGGCGACCTCGCCGGTCTTGCCGGACAGGCCGTACTCGGAGCAGCCGACCAGGGCGGCGATCGGACACAGCAGGAGCAGGCGCCGCACGGGGCCCCCGGTGGAAGTGTGCCGGCGTGAGTATACGTCGTCTCAAACCTTCACACGCGACATTGCAATACCCTTTACGCGTCAAGACTGATAGTCTGGGCCGACCTCTCTCTCCGGGGTGTGCCGTGTCCGCCGACGCCGCCCGCATCGATCCCTTCCACCCGCTGCTGCGGGTCATCGACCGCTACCGCCAGGACGTGCACGAGCTGCGCGCGCCCACGGCGCCCGATCAGCTCGACGACGCCGATCGCCGCCTGCGCACGCCGGTGCCCGAGTCCCTGCGGGCCTTCCTGGAGCGGTGGAACGGCGCGAACCTGTTCCGCGGTGTGCTGCGCATCCGCTCGGCCCTCGAGCTGGCGCCGGCGTCCGCGGTGGCCGACTCCGTGATCGTGTTCGCCGACGGTCCCCGCGCAGCCGAAGGCGTCGGCGCGACCACCGGCGGAGAGCCCGAAGACCACTGGGCCTACGCGCCGGACGACCAGGGCGGCACCGTGTTCGGCCGCTGGAACGACGGCGTGTTCACGCCCCTTCACGAGCGCTTCGACCGCTGGCTGCACGCCACGGTCCGCATCCTCGACGAGAACATCCGCGAGCCCCACGGCCGGCTGCAGGCCCGGCTCGATGTCGATCCCGACTGCGGCTACCTGCTCCTGGCCGAAGCCGAGGCCCGCCTGGCCGCCGGCGACCCCGAACAGGCCCGCGCGCTGCTGCGCCGGGCGACCGCCGCGGACCCGGGTCTGGTCGCCGCCTGGGCGCGGCTGGGCGAGACCCTGCTGGGCGACGACAAGCAGGGCGCGCGCTGGGCCTTCCTCAAGGCGCTGCGGGCCGTCCGCCTGCCCCAGGCCGTGCCGACCGCCTTCACCGTCGAGCCCGGCATCATGCGCACCCTCGGCCGGCTCTTCCCCGAGGGGGACGAGGCCTGGTCGACCGAGCTGCAGCGCTTCCTGGACGAGAACGTCCGCGACTGCGTGGACGCCCGCGAGCTGGCCCTGGTCGAGGCGGCCGCCGTCGAGCTGGCCCGCTGCCGGCTGGTGCACGGTCGCCGGGAAGAGGCGCGGGCCGGGCTGGAGGCGACGCTCGAGCGGGCGCTGGCCTTCGCCGTGCGCGGCACGCCGGCGGGCGGACCGATGGTCGAGGTGGTGCTGCGGCTGGCGTCGCTGGAGGCCGATCTGGGGCACCACGACGCCGCCGAGCGGCGACTGCGGGTGCTGCGCGGTGCGCCGGCCGCGGTGCGGGCGCGGGGCGAGCTGGTCCTGGGCGACATCGCCGTGATGCGGCAGGAACCGTGGGCGGAGCAGATCCTGGCCGGGCTGGAGCACCAGCTGGCCGCGCCCGAGGACAAGGCCGAGGTCTTCCTGCTGCGGGCCGAGCGTGCGCTGCGGCGAGAGCAGGTCGATGCCTGCCGCGAAGCCCTGGCCCAGGCCGAGGGGCTCGCCGAGCAGCTCTGCGACGCCGCCCTGTTCGGCCGCGTCTGGCTGGTCCGCGGCGACCTGCGCCTGCGCGAGGGCGCCCACGCCGACGCCGAGGAGTGCTGGCGCAAGGCCCGCGCCGCCGCCGAGGGCGATCGCGCCCTGCTGCTGCGGGTGCTGCTGCGCCGCGGCGACCTGTTCATGCTGACCGGCGACCCCGAGCGGGCCGCGGACGACTACCGCCGGGCGGCCGAAGGCTTCGCGGATCTGGGCCTGCCCCTGCGCGAGGCCTGGGCCCACGTCCGGCTGGCCCACCTCGGCTACGAAGGCGCCGCCGACCGGGCGCGGGTCCTGTTCCAGGCGGCCGACCACGCCGCGGGGGTCGCGGCCGCCGACGCTGTCGCCGGTGATCCGGGCCTGTCGATCGACTGGCACCTCAACCGGGCCAGCGACCACGCCCGGGACCGCAGCAGCGCCCAGCGTGCCCGTCCTCCCCTGGTCCGCGCCGACGCCGACCGCCCCGAGCGTCGCCTGGGCGCCCACCGGCTGGCCATCGGCGCCGCCGATCTGCCCGTGGTGCACGCCCTCGCCCAGGAGCTCGACACCCGCATCCGCGAGCTCGACCGCTCCGACGGGCGCCCCACCGACCCCAGCCTGCTCCGCTACGTGGCCGCCGCCGACCTGCTCGCCGGGCATCGCTCCTTCGAAGCCAGCGAGGTCCTGCTGCGGCACCTCACCCGCCTGCGGCCCATGGGCCTGGCCCGCAACGCCCTGGTCGGCGCTATGGCCCGCTCGCCCAACGCCGCCCTGGTGCACGGCCTGCTCGAAGCGCTGGACGTCGACGGCGATCCCGCCGCGGTGGCCGCTGCCGCCGAGGTGCTGGGCTGGCGCCGCGAGTCCGAGGCCACCGGCCGCCTGCGAGAGCTCGCTGGCGAGGAAGCCCACCCGACCGTGCGCAAGGCCGCCGTCGTCGCCCTGGGCCGGATCGGCGACGAAGAAGCCGCACCTTCGCTGCATCCCGCCCTCGCCGTGCCCGAGCTCGCCGCTGCCGCTGCCATGGCCCTGCTGCTGCTCGGCGACTGGGCGGGGGTCGATCATGTCGGCCAGGCCCTGGCCTTCGCTGCCCGCGAAGGCGGCCCCATCGAGCTGCGCGGCGGCCCCGGGCTGTCGCGGTCGATGGGCGAGCTGGTCGGCCGCTACGGCGGTCCGTCGTGGCTGCTGCTGCTGATGCGCATGGCGGAGGCCGACGGCCCTGCCGCGCTCGGCGCCCTGCAGGGGCTCGGCTATCTGGGCGATCCCCGCGCCGTGCCCGTGCTCATCGACGGCTGCGCTGGCCGCGACGGCCAGCGCTCCCGGGTCTCCGGGGCCGCGCTGCAGGTGCTCACCGGCCACCACGAGGACCTCGAGGAGAGCCTGCTCCGCAACCGCTGGCTGTCCTGGTGGGAAGCCCACGCCGGCGACTTCCAGGAAGGCCGGCGCTACCGCCACGGCGCCCTGTTCACGCCGGGCGTGCTCATCGAGCGCATGGCCCACGACGATCTGCTCGTGCGCCGCACCACCTACGACGAGCTGGTCATCAGCACCGGCGTGCGCCGTCCCTTCGACGCCGACGGTCCGTGGCGCGTGCAGCAGCGCCACCTGGCCCGCTGGCGCCAGTGGTGGCACGACGATCAGGCCGAGTGGACCCCCGGCGAGTGGACCTTCCACGGCGGCTCGGTCTGAGCCGCCGGCCCCGACGGGCGCTCAGACGATGCGCAGCTTGTAGGGGTTGTAGTTCTTCTTCTTCTGTTCCTCGGCGCCCTGCTTGGCGCGGTCGAGGTACTCCTTGAAGGTCGCGTTGCCGGGCTCGTAGGTCAGCGCGAACTGGATGTTCATCACGGCGCCGCTGAAGTTGCCTTCCTTGAAGTCCTTGAGCCCCATCTTCCAGTACTTCTCGGACTTGGGGTTCGTGGCGGCTTCTGCCGGGTCGGCGGCGGCGGCGCGCTGCTTCTCGGCTTCCTTGTCGGCCGCAGCCGACAGGCGGGCCTGGCCGCCGCGCAGCTCGGCGTCGTAGAGCGCCCGCTTCTCGGGGTCGGACAGGGTGGCGTAGGCCTCGCGGATCAGCCGGTAGATGGCGTTGGCCTTGTCGGACAGGTCCTTGTCGCCCAGGGCCGAGTAGCGATCGGGGTGCAGCCGCCGGCTCTCGCGGCGGAAGGCGGGGCCGACCTCGTCGGCGGAGACGTCCGACGCCACCTGCAGCAGCCGGTAGTAGTCCAGCTCGTCGAGCAGTCCGTGCAGCGTGTCGATCTCCACGCGGGCAGCAAGCTTGCGGTCCATCGCTCCTCCCAGGGTGCCGGCACTCTACCGCAGGTCCACGCCGGACGGCGGCGGGCTCAGAAGCCCAGCTCGTCGAACCGCATGCCCTTGACCTCTTCCTTGGTCAGGCCGCTGCTGGCTTCGATGGTGATCTCCTGCACACGCCCGCTGTCCTCGTCGACGGCGGCGACCTGCACGATGCCGTCGGCGTCGATGGCGAAGGTCACCTTGATCCGCACCTCGCCCCGGGGGGCGGGCCGCAGGCCGTCCAGCACGAAGTGCCCCAGCAGCTCGTTGTCCTGCTGCAGGCGACTCTCGCCCTGGTAGACCTTGATGCGCACCTGGGTCTGGTTGTCGTGGGCCGTGTGGAACACCTTGCTGCGTTCCGTCGGGATGGCGGTGTTGCGCGGGATGATCGGCTCGACGAAGCCACCGACGGTGCCGACGCCCAGCGTCTGCGGCGTCACGTCGAGCAGCACGGCGGCGTCGGGGTCGAAGCCGGCGGTCAGGGTGTTGGCCTGGATCGCGGCGCCGACGGCGATGACCTCGTCGGGGTTGATGGACGCGACCGGTTCCTTGCCGAAGTAGCTGGCGACGGCTTCCTTGACCGACGGGAACCGGGTCATGCCGCCGACCAGCAGCACGGCGTCGATCTGGCTGGTCGACAGGCCGGCCTGGGCCATCGCGTCGTCGACGACGACGAAGGTGCGCTGGATGAGCGGCATCACCAGGTTGGTGGCGGTGTGGCGGTCCAGGCGGGTGTGGACCTGGACGCTCTGGCCGTCCTGGCCGCGGATCAGGTTCGGCACGCGGATGTCGACGGCGTCCAGCGCGGACAGCGCGACCTTGGCGCGCTCGGCCGCATCGTTGAGCTTGGTGAGCGCGGCGTGGTTGCCGGCAAGCTCGACGCCGCTCTCGCGCTCGACGGCTTCGCGCAGCCACATGGCGATCGAGGCGTCGAAGTCGTCGCCGCCCAGGAAGGTGTCGCCGGCGGTGCTCAGCACCTCGTACATGCCCGGTTCCATGCGCAGGACCGTCATGTCGAAGGTGCCGCCGCCCAGGTCGTAGACCGCGACGTGCTGGCGGGTCTCGCGGCCGAAGCCGTAGGCCAGGGCCGCGGCGGTCGGCTCGTTGATGATCCGCAGGCACTTGAGCCCGGCGATGTTGGCCGCGTCGCGGGTCGCCTGGCGCTGGTGGTCGTTGAAGTAGGCGGGCACCGTGATGACGGCGCCGGCGACCTTGCTGCCGGTCGCGCTCTCGGCCAGCTGCTTCATGTGCTGCAGGACGCGGGCGCTGACTTCGGGCACCGCGAAGACGCGGCCCTGGACCCGGATGCGCGCGTCGCCGTGGGGGCCTTCCGTGATGCCCCACGCCACCAGGCGCTTCATGCGCTCGACCTCTTCGCTGCCATAGCGGCGGCCGATCAGGCGCTTGGCGGAGAAGACCGTGTTCTCGGGGGCGTAGGTCAGCTGCTGGCGGGCCCGCTGGCCGACCACCGCGGCCGAGCCGTAGCCGAAGGCGACCACGCTCGGCTGGATCCGGTGGCCCTGGTCGTCGGCGAGCACCTTGGGCTCGCCGTCGCGCATCACCGCGACGACGCTGTTGCTGGTGCCGAGGTCGATGCCGACGGAGATGCCGTCAGACGGCTGATCGTTGCTCATGCCCACTGCTCCTCGGTCCAGGGCGCGCGCACGGGAAGACCCGGGGTCAAGGCGCGGCGTCGGAGGAGCTTATCAGTGCAGCAAGGACCGCACGCATCTGGCCATGTACCAATCTGTTGGAGGCCAGGATGCGGGGTCGATCCAGGGACAGCGGACCGCCGTCCATGTCGGTGCACAGGCCACCGGCCTCCTCGACCAGCAGCGCGCCTGCCGCGACGTCCCACGGCGCCAGCCCGTGCTCCCAGAAGGCGTCGAGCCGCCCGCCGGCGACCCACGCCAGATCGAGCGCCGCGGCGCCGGCCCTGCGCACGCCCTGGGCGCGGACCATCACGGCGTGCAGCTCGGCCAGGACCTTGGCCGCCCGCTCCCGCCGGTCGTAGGGAAAGCCCGTCCCCACCAGCGCCGACCGCAGCTCGGCGGTCCGGCTCACGGCCATCGGTCGCCCATCCAGGGTGGTGCCCCCGCCGCGCGCCGCCGACCAGCACTCGTCGCGGACCACGTCCAGCACGCAGCCGGCCAGTAGGACCCCGTCGGCCTGGAGCGCCACGCTCACGGCGAAGTGCGGCAGCCCGTGCACGAAGTTGGTCGTCCCGTCCAGCGGGTCGATGATCCAGCGCGTGTCGGCATCCGCGGCGCCCCCGCCCTCTTCGGCCAGCACCGGCACGCCGGGGCAGCGCTCGGCCAGGACGGCGACGACCGCGGCCTCGGCGGCCACGTCCAGCTCGGTGACCAGGTCGACGGCGCCCTTGTGGTCCACGCGGCGCGGCCCGCCGCTGGCCCAGGCCTCGCGCAGCAGCCGGCCCGCGGCCCGGGCGGCCGCGATGGCGGTGGCGCGCTGTTCTTCGGCCTGCACGGGCCCTCCGGCTACTGCGACGCGCAGCTCACGCGGCCACCCGACGGCGCGCACTTCACGGTGGCTTCCTGGCTGACCTGGATGGCCCCCATCTGGCCGTCGATCAGCACGCGGCAGGTGGTCAGCCCGGTGAACCGCATCTGGGACGTGCCGGCGAAGGTCGCCCGCTGCGAGTCGCCGCACTCGACCGTGGCCTCGGCGCCATCGACGATGAATCGCACCACGAAGGGCCCGCCGGGGGGCGGCGCCTCGGTGCTGTCCGGTTCCTCGGCCGCGGGCGTGCTGCTCTTGCTGGAGCTGCCGGAGGTGCTGGAGCCGCTGGTCGAGGAGGAGCCGCTGGTCTTGCTGGAGGAGGACGAGGAGGAGGTGCCGCTGGTCTTGCTCGAGGACGAGGAGGAGGTCGTCGAGGAGGAGGACTTCGTGGTCGAGGACGACGACTTCGTCGACGAGGAGGACTTCGTGGACGAGTCGCCGCTCTCGGTCGTGTCCTTCTTGCGCACGGTGGTGACCGTCGGGCCGGCGTCTTCTGCGCCTTCGCCCTCGTCGGCCGCGCCGTCCAGGTCGTCCAGCGTCGGGCGCTCGCCCAGCTCGTCCAGGCCCACCTCGACCCGCTGCGGGCCCGCCGCCTGCTGGGCCTTCCACCACAGCGCACCGCCGATGCCGCCGCCGCCCAGGCAGAGCAGCCCCAGCACGGCGATGCCGGCGATGACCAGCTTCAGGCCGCCGCCGCCCTTGGCTTCGGCGGGCGGAGGCGTCGGCGCGCGGCCGGCCGAGGCGATGGGCGGCGGAGGGGCGCCGCCCGGCGGAGGCGGCCGGTAGCCGGCCTGTGCGACCGGTTGTGCCGGGGCGGGCGGGCGGTAGCCGGCGTCGGGCGGCGGCGGGGCATGACCGGGATGCGCGGCGGGCCGTGCGGCGGGCTGGGCCGGCGGCGGGCCCGATGGCGGCTGCGGAAGCTCGTTGCGGGCCGGCGACACGGTGACGTCGGGCGGGCCCACGAAGCGGTCGGGCACCGGCGGGCCAGGGCCGCGGATCGACGATCGGGGGCGGGGCGTCCAGGGTCGTCGGCGGGGCCAGATCGCGCGGCGGCCGGGTCTCGCGGGAGGCGCCGGCGCCCGCGGCGGCCGACACGCCCCGCGGCTCAGGGGCGTCGAAGGCGCTGCCGGCGCCCGAGCGGCCGCCGCCGCCGCCGGGCGCCCAGGCCTGGCGGACGGGCTCTTCTTCTTCGTCCTCGGCCAGCATCGCGGCGATGCGATCCCGGGACCAGAACGCGGTGCTCTCGCCCTTGGCGGATGCGGCCTGGCGCACGCGCATGCCGCCACCGGCTACGGGCGCGCCCAGCGACTGCGGCCCGCCCAGGTCCTCTTCGACCGGTGCCGCGTCCCGGGCCGGCGCCACCCGCTCGCCGCCGGCGTTCGGCACGGCCCGAGCCGCCCACGCGGGCAGGGTCTTGCCCGGCGCCTGGGCCGCGACGTGGAACAGCACGTTGGCCACGTCGAGCGGCGCCGGCCGCTCGCGCGGGTCGTGGGCCAGCATCAGGCACAGGAAGCTCTGGACCTCCTGCATCCAGGGCTTGTCGGCCAGCTCGCCCCAGTCGATGTCCAGCAGGCGGCCGACGACGTAGTCGTCGTGGGCGTCGCGCTCGCGGGGGATCTGCCCCATCGCGCCGCCCGACATGACCGCGTACATCACGATGCCGAGCCCGTAGACGTCGGTGGCGATGCCCGCCAGTTCCGGCTCGGGCGCCCGGCCGACCCGGCGCTGTTCGCCATAGCCGGCCACGCTCACGGACCCGCCGGCGTCGACGTGGATGCCGCCCGGCCGCAGGTCGCCGTGGAAGGCGCGGTCCTCTTCGGCGATCGAGACGGCGTCGGCCACGCTGGCCACGAGCTCGAGCGCGGCCCGCGGCGGCAGTGGCCCGGCGTCCAGCAGGTCGGACAGGCTCACCCCGGGCGGGGGGCCCTCGTCCGTCAGGATCTGGCCCTGCTCACCGGGCTCTCTGCAGTAGTACCAGCTCACGACGCAGACTCCGCCTTCCTCGGCCTCCCCTCTTAGCACGAGGCTCGACCCGACCGCCGGTCACCGCCCGTCCCGCCGCGCGGCCAGGACCTCGCGGAGGACGGCGGCCAGGGCGTCCCGGGGCTGGTCGTCGGGCAGCCGGTCCCGCAGCTGCCCCATGAAGAAGCCCTCCATGCCGGCGTTCCCGGCGCGCCAGCGCGCCTCGTGGTCGGGGTGCCGGTCCACGACCGCGTGCACCGCGGCGTCCAGCGCCTCGGTCGTCAGCCCGCCCCGGGTCGGCGCCGGCGGCAGCGCCCCGGTCGCCGCGGCCGCCGCGAGCTGGGGTGCCGCGTGGCGGTGCTCCATCCCGGCGTCCAGCCGAGCGGCCACCGCGACGACGTGGGCGGCGGTCAGGGCGCCCGGGTCGGCCGGCAGCGCGTTGCGGCACAGTCCCAGGACCCGCCCCGGGTCGGCATCCGCGGCGGCCTGCAGGGCGAGCGCCCGGGCTGGCCCGGACAGCGGCGCCTCGTCCCCGAACACGGCCTGCCAGGTGCCGGCAGCCCGCGCCTCCTCGGCCAGCAGGTGCCGGTCGAGGGGCACCGCCGGCAGCGCGGCCCGGGCCTGGGCCAGCTCCTCCTCCGACACCCGCAGCGGCGGCAGGTCGGGCTCGGGCAGCCAGCGGTAGTCGATCGCCTCCTCCTTCTCCCGCAGCGCGACCGTCTCCTCCCCCGTCCAGCGCCGGGTCTCCCGTCGCACCGCGCCGCCCTCGGCCCGCACCCTCCGCTGGCGCGCCAGCTCGTGCCGCAGGGCCGGGCCCAGCTCGCCGCCCAGGTTCTTCAGCTCGACCCGGGGGCCGCCGGGCAGTGACAGGTTCGCGTCGACCCGCAGCTCGCCGTGCTGGATGCGCCCCTCGGTCACGCCGGCCGCCACCAGCACGGCCTGCAGGGCGGCCAGCCAGCGCTCGGCGGTGTCGGCATCGTCCAGGTCGGGCGCGCCCACGATCTCGACGAGGGGTGCCCCGGCGCGGTCCAGGTCGATGGCGGTGACGCCGGGTCCGTGGCGCAGCGTGCCGGCGTCTTCCTCCAGGTGCAGCCGCTCCAGCCGGTGCAGCGCGACGCCGTCCGGACCGGCGACGTGCAGGGCGCCGTCGCGGGCCAGCGGGTCGCGGCCCTGGGTGATCTGGTAGCCCTTGGGCAGATCGGGCCAGTGGTAGTGCTTGCGATCGAAGCGACTGACCGGCGCCACGGTGAACGACAGCGCCAGCGCCGCCCGCAGCGCCAGCCGGACCGCCGCGGCGTCCAGCACGGGCAGCGTGCCCGGCGCGCCGACGCTGTAGGGATCGATGCAGCGGTTCGGCAGGCCGTCCGGCGCCGGGAGCGGCCCGGTGCTGAACAGCCGGCGCCCGGTGGCCAGGCGGACGTGCACCTCCAGGCCGATGCGGGGGCGGGAGTCGGGGTCCACGGGGCACCTCTCGTGAACGGATCGCGAGAGGGAGTTACCCGCCCCGCATGTCCAAGGTCCACCTCGCCAAGGGAATGCGGGATCACCTCCCGCAGTCGATGATCCACCGCCAGCGCGTGATCGCCACGATCCAGCAGGTGTTCGCCCGGTATGGCTTCGAGCCGCTGGAGACACCCGCCATGGAGCGCATCGAGACGCTCATGGGCAAGTACGGCGAAGAAGGCGACAAGCTGGTCTTCAAGGTGCTCAAGCGCGGCGAGGGCGAGCAGCGCGGCGAGGTCGACCAGGCCCTGCGCTACGACCTGACCGTGCCGCTGGCGCGCGTCGTCGCCATGAACCCCCAGCTGGTGCTGCCGTTCAAGCGCTACCAGATCGCCCCGGTCTGGCGGGCCGACAAGCCGCAGAAGGGCCGCTTCCGCGAGTTCTACCAGTGCGACGTCGACACCATCGGCGCCCCCTGCGGGCTGGCCGACGCCGAGTGCCTGGCGGTGGCCCACGACGCGCTGTCGGCGCTCGGCTTCACCGACTTCACCATCCGGCTCAACGATCGGCGGCTGCTGCGGGCGCTGGCCATCGAGATCGACGCCGCCGACCGCGAGACCGACATGCTCGTGGCCGTCGACAAGCTCGACAAGATCGGCCGCGACGGCGTCACCGCCGAGCTGTCGCGCCGTGGCTTCGCCGACGCGCAGATCGCCCGGCTGTGGGAGCTGCTCGACGGCGCCCCCATCCCGGGCGCCGAAGCGGCGGAAGCGACCCTGGCCCAGGTCACCGAGCTGGCCGTGGCCATGGGCGTCGACCCGGCCCGGCTGCGCATCGACCGCACGCTGGCCCGCGGGCTCGACTACTACACCGGCCCCGTCTACGAGATCGTGCTCGAGGACGGCGGCGTCGGCACCGTCACGGCGGGCGGCCGCTACGACGGGCTCATCGGCATGTTCAGCGGGCGGGAGATCCCGGCCGTCGGCATCAGCCTGGGCCTGGAGCGCCTGGTCGTGGTGATGGAGGAGCGGGGCATGTTCGCCGACCAGGCGACCACCACCGACGTGTGGGTGACCGTGTTCTCCGACGACCAGCTGCCCGCCAGCCTGGCGGCGGTGCGCGCCTTCCGCGACGCCGGCGTCAACGCGGAAGTCAGCCTGGAACCGAAGAAGCTCGGCAAGCAGTTCAAGGCCGCCGACAAGCGCGGCGTGCGCTGGACCGTCGTCATCGGCCCGGACGAAGCCGCCGCCGGGCAGGTGCAGCTCAAGGATCTGCGCAGCGGCGAAGGCGAGAGCCTGTCGCTGGCGGCGGCGGTGGCCCGCGTGGCCGGGGCGCAGACCGACGGCTGAGCGCGCGATCCTGTAGGATTCCGCACAGTGGGAATCCACACAGGAAGTCCACACAGTCTGCGCGTCCCCTGCAGAGACGGAGCGTCCCCATGGCCAAGAAGATCCTTCTGGGTGTCGTCGGCATCGTTGTGCTCGCCATCGTCGGCGTGCTCGGCATGGCCTCGACCCAGCCCGACACCATCCACGTCGAGCGCAGCGTGACCATGAACGCGTCCGCCGCCGACGTGTTCCCCTACGCCAACGACTTCGAGATGTTCATGGCGTGGATCCCCTGGACCGAGCTGGATCCCGACCAGAAGGTCGAGTTCAGCGACCCCGCGTCCGGCGTCGGCGCCTGGTACACGTGGCAGGGCAACGACCAGGTCGGCAAGGGCCGCATGGAGATCCTGTCGGCCGAGCCCGGCAAGGTCGTCGACAAGCTCGAGTTCATCGAGCCCTTCCCCAGCGTCGCCGAGGCCACCCTGCTCATGAAGGACACCGGCACCGATCAGGTCCAGGTCACCTGGTCCTTCGAGCAGCAGGCCGACTTCCCGACCAAGGTCATGTGCGTCTTCATGGACATGGACGCCATGATGGGCCCCGACTTCGAGAAGGGCCTGAACAAGCTGCAGGCCCTGGTCGAGAGCGACGTCGCCGCCCGAAAGGTGGCCGAGGCCGAGGCCAAGGCCGCCCAGGAAGCCGCTGCCGAGGCGGCCGCCGAAGAGGACGTCGACGAGCTGGTGCCGGTCAAGCGCTGAGCCTGCGGGGCCCCCCTCCGCCGGCTTCGCCGGCACCTCCCCCCGCTGAGCAGGGAGAGGGCCGCAGGCCGGGTCGGAGGGGCGCTGCGCTTCAGCGCACCGGCGTCCCGGGCAGCACCGGCTCGGTGACCGTGCACAGGCCCTTCACCTGCTTGCCGCCGGCCGCGAGCATCATGCCCTGGCTCTCGACGCCGCGGAGCTTGGCGGGCTTGAGGTTGGCCACGACGATGACCGTCTGGCCGATCAGGGTCTCGGGCTCGAAGCGGCTGGCGATGCCGGCGACGATGGTGCGGGGGGTCTCCTCGCCCACGTCGACCTTGAAGACCAGCAGCCGGTCGGCGTCGGGGTGCGGCGCGGCTTCGAGGATGCGGCCCGTCTTGAGCTCGACCTTGGCGAAGTCGTCGATGGAGATGAGGTCCTTGCTGTCTTCGGCCACGGGGGGCTCCTTCTTCGGTGCGGGAGGGGGCTTGGGCTTGCGGTCGAGCTTGTCGGCGGGGGCCGCGGTGCCCTTGCCGCCGCCCACGCCGTCGAGGAGCTGCTGCACGCGGGCCGGCAGCTCCATCATGCGGGGGAACACCGGGTCGCCCGGGGGCAGCACGGCCCCTTCGGTCAGGCCGTCCAGCCCGTCGACGCGGTGCAGCGGCAGCGGGGCGTCGCCGGTCAGGCCGAGCTGGGCGAGCAGCGCCTGGGCCTTGCCGGGCATCACCGGCTGCAGCAGCAGCGCCGCGACCCGCACGATCTCCAGGCAGCGCCGCAGCACGGCGCCCAGGCGGGCGTGGTCGCCGTTGCGGTTGAGCGCCCAGGGTTCCTGCGTGTCGATGTACTTGTTGCCGGCGCCGATCAACTCCCACAGGGCGTCGAAGGCCCGGTCGAAGTGCAGCGCCTCGAGCTCGGCCGTGTAGGTGCCGGCCGCGCGGGTGCACAGCACATCGAGCGCCTCGTCGGCGGCCGTGGTCTCGCCGAGCGCCCGCACCTCGCCCCCGAGCCACTTGTGGCTCATGGACACGGCGCGGTGCAGCAGGTTGCCCAGGTCGTTGGCCAGGTCGGCGTTGTAGCGGGCCATCAGCGCGCTGTGGCTGAAGTCGCCGTCCGACCCGAAGGAGATCTCGCGCAGCAGGTGGTAGCGGAAGGTGTCGACGCCGTACTCGTCGATGAGCAGGTGCGGATCGACGACGTTGCCGAGCGACTTGCTCATCTTCTGCCCCTCGACCGTCCACCAGCCGTGGGCGTACAGGCAGCGGGCCGGGGTCAGCCCCAGCGCGAAGAGCATGGTCGACCAGTACACGCTGTGCGTGGTCAGGATGTCCTTGCCGACCAGCTGGTGGTCGGCGGGCCAGTACTTCGCGAACAGCTCGCTGGTCGGGCCGTCGGGGTGGTAGCCGAGCGCCGTGATGTAGTTGAGCAGCGCGTCGAACCACACATAGGTGACGAACTGGTCGTCCCACGGGAAGGGGATGCCCCAGCTCATCCGGCTGGCCGGCCGGCTGATGCACAGGTCGCCCACGTCCTTCTTCAGGTAGCCGAGCACCTCGTTGCGGCGGCTCTCGGGCTGGACGAAGTCGGGGTGCCGGTCCAGCCAGTCCCGCAGCTGGTCGGCGTACTTGCCCATCCGGAAGAACCAGTTGGTCTCGCGGACCCACTCGACGGGCTGGCCGGTGTCGGGGCACTTGCCGTCGACCAGGTCCTTCTCGGTCCAGAAGCGCTCGGCCGAGGTGCTGTACCAGCCCTCGTAGACGTCCTCGTAGAGATCGCCCTGGTCCTTGAGCTTCTGCAGCACGGCCTGGACCACGCGCTCGTGGCGCGGCTCGGTGGTGCGGATGAAGTCGTCGTAGCGGATGCCCAGGGCCTGCCACAGGCGCTGGTAGGGCTGGACCATCTCGTCGACGTGCTGCTGGGGGCTGATGCCCTTCTTGTCGGCGGCCTGGAGCACCTTCTGGCCGTGCTCGTCCACGCCGGTCAGGAAGTGCACGGACCGGCCGTTCATGCGGTGCCAGCGGCTCACGACGTCGGCGGCCACGGTCGTGTACGCGTGGCCCAGGTGGGGCTTGTCGTTGACGTAGTAGATGGGCGTCGTGACGTAGTAGCGGTCAGCGGAACCAGCCATGGTGCACCTCCTCGGCGGGAGCGGGCGGCTTCGTAGTGCCAGGGGCCGCCGGGGGCAACACCGCGGGGCCCGGCCGAGGGGGCGCGAGGTTGTGCGAGGGGGGGCCCCGCGATACCGGCGGCCCCATGATTCGTGCCATCGGCTGGTCCAACGATCCCTTCTCCCCCGCGGAACCCGGGCGGCTCTGCCGTGGCCGGGAGCGCTGGATCGAGTCCTTCCAGCTCGACGACCCGCCCGAGCTGCACCGGGTCGTGGTCAGCGGCGCGGCCTTCACCGACGACAGCGCCCGGGACGCCGACCGCGGCCTGTCCTGCAGCGGCGTCGAGCTCCACCAGGTCATCGACGCCCTGTTCGGCGACGACATCGTGGTCGCCTGGTGCGAAGAAGGCCACCCGCTGCAGATCCCCGACGGCGCCATCGGCGTCGAGGAGTACGACCTGCGCCGCCCTGGCGGCCCGTTGTTCCGCTGGACCGTGCGCTGGCTGATGGTCTGCGAGACCGTCGAGCAGCTCCAGGCAGCCCTGGCGGCGGGGGCCGAGTGCCTGACCGTGCACCCGGGTCCCGACGACGAAGAAGCCGCGGGCGAGCTCCCGGCCCTGGACGACGACGGCCAGCCCGTCAGCGCCCTGCGCGACGCCATCTTCCTGCTGACCGGCAGCCGCCACCACGGCCAGCCCGTGCGGCGCTTCCAGCCCGGCGCCATCGCGGTGGCCCTGGACCACTGCGACGTGCTGGTGCTGGTCCACCAGGACAAGCACACGCCCTGCCTGGCCATCTACAGCGAAGACCCCATCGACGTCGACGACGTCATGGTCGACCTGGCCCGCGCGGCCGGCGCGCTGGCGGTGCCCTTCGCCATCCCGCCCATGCTGGCCCGCTGGGATCGCGCCCTGTGGGAGCTCCGCCAGGACTGGGACGAAGACAAGGACGGCGAGTTCCCCGTGCCCCCGGCGCCCGAAGGCAGCTGGGGCTGGGGTCGTCGCCGCAAGAAGGGCCGGCGGGACGACGGCGACGGCTACGACGAAGAGTAGCGTCGCCGTCCGGGGCGCTCAGCTGCCGAAGTCCAGGTAGTCGAAGTCCATGTAGAACACGAAGCCGCCGCTGTAGCTGCTGAACGTGTGGTCGGTGGTCACGGTGGTCGGGTCGAGATCGTAGGCGTAGTAGGACGACGTGCCCCAGCCGGCGTCGCCCGCGGTGCCGCGCGTGTCCTCGTAGTAGTAGCCGACGTCTCCCGACGAGCACTGCCAGCCGGCGCCCAGGGCGTAGGCCCTGCCCTCCTCGAAGGTGAAGTCTGGCGTGGCGTAGAAGAAGGCCGTGTCGTCGGTCAGGGCGGCCCCGGTCTCCGACCACTCGTAGGTCCACGCCTTGTCGGCCCCCGACCCGTCCGACGGGCTGTCGCTGCTGAAGATGTACCAGTCCACCGTGCAGGCGCTGTTGCCGATCAGGTACAGGCCGAAGCTCTGGAGCAGGCCGTTGGTCTCTGCCACGACCGTGTTCAGCAGGATGAACTCGCCGTGGTGGTTGTTCGCGGTGCCGCCGATCAGGCCCTCGCCGGGGACGCCGCAACCCGTCTCGTCGCAGGTGAAGCTGACGTCGTCACCCAGGCTGAAGGTGCCGCCGCCGATGCCGTCGCTGACGTCGAAGGGGGCGTTGTCGTCGTCGGTGTCGGGCTCGCCGAGGTCGATGGTGTCCGCCACCAGCCCGGTGCTGCCCCAGTTGTAGAGCACGCCGCCGTACTCCCCGTCGTCGCTGTTGCCGAGCGCGCCCGAGCTGGTCGCGTCGGTGCCCGTCCAGGTGATGTCACCGTAGCTCCAGCCGACGCCCCCGAGCTGCGGCGCATCGTTGTCCTGGAACAGCACCTCGTCGAAGTCGACCGCGGAGACCACAGCGGTGACGGTCGTCCAGTACGAGCCTCCGATCTGGTTGGCCGACAGGTTCTCGAAGACCTGGACGTTGGACCAGTCGTGGTCGCCGTCCCAGTGCAGCGTGCCACCGCTGGCGCTGGAAGCGTAGTTGTCCCAGATCAGCGTGTCGGAGATGGTGGTGTCGCAGCCCACCGTCATCATCGCGCCGCCGTAGCTGGCGTCGTTGCCGGTCAGGTAGCTGCCGCGGACCTGCACCGTCGTGCCGGACTCGCTGCTGTCCGAGCAGGACACGGCGCCGCCAGCGCTCAGGCCGAAGTAGGGGTCGATGCTGCCCAGGCCGTTGGTCAGCGTCAGGTCCTGGATCGTGACCGTGACGCCGGCGGTCTCGGTGGCGACGACCGAGCCGACGCCGGCGCCGTCCAGGGTCACCGCATCCGGGTCCTCGCTCATGCTCGCGAGCGCGGCGTCGGCCTCGACCGTGACGTTGACGTAGTAGTCACCGTCGCAGAACCACAGCGTGCCGTCTTCGTCCAGGGTCACCGCCGCGGGACTGTCGCTGGCGCCGGTCACGGCGTCGGTCCAGTCGGTCCAGGAGCCGTCGCCGGCTTCCCACGACGCCATGCCGGCTTCGGACGTGCCCGCGTCGCAGTCGTCGTCCCAGCCGTTGCAGATCTCGTCGGCGCCGGGGTTCACTGCGCCGTTGCCGTCGTCGCAGTCCGTGGCGTCGTCGACGAAGCCGTCGGGCATGTCGCAGGTCACCGTCGAGATCGAGCCGTCGCCGTAGCCGTCGCCGTCGCGGTCCTGGTACCAGGTGGGCGCGTCGGTGGCGCCGTCGTCGACCAGGTCGTTGCAGTCGTCGTCGACGTCGTTGCAGGTCTCGTCGGCACCGGGGAAGGTCGTGGCCACGGCGTCGTCGCAGTCGGTGGCGTCGGCGACGTAGCCGTCGGGCGCGGCGCAGGCGGTCATGCTGGAGGCGGCGTCGCCGTAGCCGTCGTCGTCGCTGTCGGCGTACCAGGTCGACGCGTCGGTCGCGCCGTCGTCGATCTCGCCGTTGCAGTCGTCGTCGACGTCGTTGCAGGTCTCTTCTGCGCCTGGGTACACCGTGGGGTCGCCGTCGTCGCAGTCGTCGATGCTGTTGTAGCCGTCGCCGTCGGCGTCGATCGGCCCGTCGGTGTCGGTGTCGGTGTCGGTGTCCGCGTCCGTGTCGCCGTCGGTGTCGCTGTCGGTGTCGGTGTCCGCGTCGGTGTCCGCGTCGGTGTCCGCGTCGGTGTCGGTGTCGGTGTCGGTGTCGGTGTCTTCGTCGTCCTTGTCCCCGCAAGCGAGCAGGCTCAGGGAGAGGGCCAGGACGGCGGGGAGGGACAGCAGGTGCATCGGGCGCATGGGAGAACTCCTTGGGAGGGACCCAGGAGCCTACTCCGATGACGTCTGCGCGGGGCCCTTCGGCGGTCCTACCTGGTTGGCCAGACAACCCGGGACCACCGGCACCAGGCCGAGACCGTCGTGCGCAGCCGCCAGCGACCTGCTCGTGCTCATCCGGCGCGAACGGGTACCGGTCGTCGCCGTCCGGACGGCTCAGCCCCCGAAGCCCACGGAGTCCAAGCTCATGTACCAGACGGCATCTTCGGAGGCCGCGCCGAAGGTGGAGTCGCCGGTGAGCGTCGTGCTGTCGTCGGACCACCGGTAGTAGGTCGTGGTGCCGAACCCGGCGTCCCCGTCGGTGCCCGGCGTGTTCGACCAGTAGTAGCCGACGTAGCTGCTGTCGCAGCTCCAGCCGGCGCCCATCAGGTACCAGCTGCTCGCAGACACGGTGAAGTCGGGGTCGGCCGTGAAGAAGCCGGTGTCGTCCGTCATGGGGACCCCGGTCTCCGACCACTCCAGGGTCCACTCGGTGGCGTCGTCGGGCTCGACGTCCGAGCTGAAGATGTACCAGTCCAGGGAATAGTCGCTGGCGCTTCGTCCAGCATGCCGCCGATGGTCTCGACCAGTGCGTCGACCTGGCTTCGATGGTGTTGAGCAGGATTCCAGGTGCCCGACGAGCTGGAGTCCGCGCCTGATGGTCGTCGAGGTGGGCACGCGCAGCCGTCGAAGTCGTCGCAGGAGAAGCTGACGTTGTCGCCCAGATCGATGATGCTGCAGCCCGCGAGGTCCGGGGATGTCGTTGGGCTCTGTTGTCGTCGTCGGTGCCTTCTTCACCGAAGTCGATGACATCGGCGAACAGGGTGCCGCCATCCCACCGCATGCCGCCGCCAGTTGTCGTCGCCCGTGGTGTTGCCGACGGCGGGAGCTCGTGGCATCGGTGCCGGTCCAGTCGACGTTGAAGCGAGAAGCGGACACCGCCCACGCCACCGGCCGCTTCGTTAAGCGTTCCACAGGACGTCGTCCAGGTCCATGAGGAGCAACTCTTCGGTGAGGTACCGCTCGAAATAGCTGCCGCCGATGGCAGCTGGTGCCTGAGCGGTGACGACCTCGACGCGTTCCCAGAGGGTGCTGTCCATGAGCACGCCCCGCCGGCGTAGTCGGCGGTGTTGTCGACGATGAGCGTGTCGCTGATCCACGTCGTGCAGCCGAGCGTGGCGATGCCGCCGCCTGAGAAGGCGGTAGTTCTCGGCGACGACGCTGCGGTCCAGCCGGATCGTCGTTTCGAGGTGGTGTGCTCGCAGATGCTGCCGCCCATGCGGTCGCCGTAGGTGGCGCCTGTCGTGCCCGCACCGTGGGTCAGGGTCAGGTCGCGGACCACCACGGCGATTCCGGCCGCGGTCGTCCCCACGACGGATCCGGACACCGGCGCTGTCCAGGTCACTGCACCTGGGTCCTCGCTCATGCTGGCGAGCGGCGTCGGTTCTCGACCGTGACGTTGACGTAGTAGTCACCGTCGCAGAACCACAGCGTGCCGTCTTCGTCCAGGGTCACCGCTGCGGGCTTGTCGCTCGTGCCGGTGGACGGCATCGGTCCAGTCGGTCCAGGAGCGGTCGCTGGCTCCCCACGACGCCATGCTGGCTTTCGGACGCCGCCGTCGCAGTCGTCGTCCCAGCTGTTGCATTATCTCCTCGGCGCTGGGTGTACCGCGTCGTTGCTGTCGTCACAGTCGGTAACGGCGAGGTAGCTGTCGGCAGGTCGCAGGTCACCGTCGAGATCGAGCTGTCGCCGTAGCCGTCGCCGTCGCCGTCGGCGTACCGTGGGCGTCGGTCGCGCTGTCGTCGATCCCGCCGTTGCAGTCGTCGTCGACGTCGTTGTAGGTCTCGTGCGCCCGGGCACACCGTCGGGTCGCCGTCGTCGCAGTCCTCGATGCTGGGTAGCCGTCGCCGTCGGCGTCGATCGGCCCGTCGGTGTCGGTGTCGGTGTCGGTGCGGTGTCCGCGTCCGTGTCGCCGTCGGTGTCAGTGTCCGCGCCGGTGTCAGTGTCCGCGTCGGTGTCGCCGCCGTCGGTGTTGGTGTCGGTGTCCCGTCGTCCTTGTCCCCGCAAGCGAGCAGGCTCAGGAGAGGGCCAGGACGGCGGGAGGGACAGCAGGTGCATCGAGCGCATGGGGACTCGGGAGAGGACCGGAGCGTAACGATGCCGTCCGCGGGGATTCCGGCCCTGTTCAGTCGAGGCGGCGGAGGGCGTCGAAGTTTAATCCAGGCGTAGCGCTCGCCGCCGATGCTGTCGTAGAGGATCGTCGCCTGAGAGCGGGTGCCGCCGATTGGTAGACGTAGGTCCCGGTGCCGAAGCCGGCGTCGCTGTCGCTGCTCCCTACATCCGCCCAGAAGTAGTCCGGGCGGCTCGACCTGCAGTCCCAGCTGGCGCTGGCCGCGTACCAGTGCCGGTTTGATCGGCACGTCGTCGACCTCGATCCGCTGCCAGCCGAGCCTGCTGGTCATCGCACCGCCGGCCTTCGTCCCACAGCAGCTCCCACGTCACGTCGGAGCTGCTGCTGGGCCCGTCGCTCGCGGAAGACGTACCAGTGGATGGAGCAGCTTCGCGACCCCGTCCAGGAGAAGGCAGTCGGTGAGGATCCGTCGAGCTGGTCGGCCTCGACCGCGTTGAGCAGCACATAGCTGCGGGTGCTGCTCCAGTCGTCGCCGCCCAGCTCCGCGAGCTCGCTCTCGTAGCAGTCGGTGTGGTCGCAGAACACGCGCACGTCGTCGCCGAGCAGCAGCTGCGTGTCGCTCAGGTCGTGGGTGACGTCGTAGGGATCGTTGTCGTCGCTCGTGCCGGCCTCTCCGAAGTCGAGCGCATCCCCCGTGAAGGTGCTGCGCACGTTGTGCAGCACGCCGCCGTACCAGTCGTCGTCGCTGTTCGCGAGGACGGCGGAGCGGCCGCCCTCGGACACGGTCCAGGTGACGTCGCTGTTCTCCCAGCCGATCCCGCCCAGCACCCGCGACTGGTTGTCGACGACGATGACGTCCTCGAGCTCGACGTCGATGTACGCCGACGAGTCGTAGACGGCGAAGTAGGCCCCCCCGGCCGACCCGACCGCGAAATTGTCGGAGATCTCGACGTCCCGCATGGTGACGTCCCCGTCGTAGGTCGACACCCCGCCGCCGGTCCCCTCGCTGTCGTTCTCGGTGACGACGACGGACTCCAGGATCAGGTCGCAGCCCAGCGCCCAGATGCCGCCTCCGCCCAGCCCGCCCTGGTTCTCGCGGACCACGCTGTCCCGCACCGTCAGCTGGGAGCTGCCGGTCTCGTCCGAGCAGGCGATGCCGCCGGCCGTCTCGAAGTCGGTCGTGGGGTCGTCGTCGCCCAGGCCGTGCTGCAGGGTGAGCCCCTCGATCCCGACCTCGACCGAGGCCGCCTCGGCCTGGACGACGGGCCCGGTCTCCGCGCCGTCGAGGATCGTGGCGTCGGCTTCGCCCGACATGCTCCGGATCGAGGCGTCGGCGCTGACGTCCAGGTTGACGTAGTGCGTGCCCGCGCAGAACCAGAGCGTGCCGGGCTCGTCGATCGCCAGCCCGGCCGGGCTGCTCGAAGTGCCGGTCAGGGCGTCGGCCCAGTCGGTCCAGCGGCCGCTGCTGTCGGAGAAGCCGGCGCCGCCGTCCTCGTCGACGGCGTCGTCACAGTCGTCGTCGATGCCGTTGCAGACCTCGCCTGCGTCCGGGTTCACGCTCGCCTGGCCGTCGTCGCAGTCCGACGCATCGTCGACATAGCCATCGGGTGCGGCGCAGGCCGCGGTGCTGTGGTCGGCATCGCCGAAGCCGTCGCCGTCGTCGTCGAGGTACCAGGTGGTCTCGTCGACGGCGTCTTCGTCGATGACGTCGTCGCAGTCGTCGTCGATGTCGTTGCAGATCTCGTCTGCCCCGGGAGAGACCGACGCGTCGGCATCGTCGCAGTCGCTGTCGTCGTCCACCCAGCCGTCCGACGGGCCGCAGGCCGTCTGCGACGTGGTCGCATCGCCGAAGCCGTCCCCGTCCCCGTCGGCGAAGAACACGCTGCCGTCGGCCGGGTCGTCGTCCACCTCGCCGTCGCAGTCGTCGTCGACGTCATTGCAGATCTCCTCGGCGCCGGGGAAGACCGCGTCGTCCGCATCGTCGCAGTCGCTGCCGTCGGCGACCGCGCCGGCTGGCTGCGCGCAGGCCCGCCGCCCGGAGGCGGCGTCGCCAAAGCCGTCCTCGTCGGCGTCGTCGTACCAGTCCGCGCCGTCGACGGGGTCCTCGTCGATCTCTCCGTCACAGTCGTCGTCGACGTCGTTGCAGGTCTCGTCGGCGCCCGGGAAGACCGTCGGGTCGGCATCGTCGCAGTCTTCGTCGTCGGGGCTGCCGTCGCCGTCGGCGTCCGGCCCGTCGGTGCCTCCGCTGTCCAGGCCCAGGTCCCAGCCGGCGTCACCGCCGTCGCCATCACCACCGTCGTCTTCGTCCGCCTTGTCACCGCAGGCGGTCAGGAGCAGACAGATCGAGAGCAGGCCGAGGGAAGCGCGTCGCATGCGGTCACCCTACTGCGGCGATGTTCCGCCAGCGACCTACTCGATCTCATCCGGCGCGAACGGGTACAGGTCGTCGCCGTAGCTGGTGAGCTCGCGCTCTTCGATGACGCCGTCGCGGTCGGAGCGATCCTCGGACCAGACCAGACCCAGGCCCGGGGCCAGGTGGTAGGTCACCGTGCCGGTGCGGCTCGTGACGTAGCCCCCGGTCAGGTCGACCAGCTCGTAGTCGGCGGTCAGCTCGATCACGTCGAAGGTGCCGGCGGACACGCGGCTGGTGGTCTCGCCCTGGACCTCGTAGTCGATGTCCATCGACCACAGATCCATGCCCAGGGTCGTGCTGCTGGCGGTGTAGGTCGCGGACCAGCGCTTGCCGTCGATCATGTCGGTGTCGGTGACCGCGCGCTTGACCGTCGTGCCGAAGCTCACGTCGAAGGTGCCGTAGCTGGGGTGGGTCAGGTCGTAGCCGCTGACCAGCAGGCTGCCGCTGCTGCAGCGCCAGTCCTCGCTGATCTGCACCGCACCCTTGCTGCCGCCGACCAGGCTGCGGTTGACGGTCGCCCGGCCGGTGCTGCTGCTCCACCCGCTGATCTCGACGGTCTCGGTGTAGGCCTCTCCCGTGAAGAAGTCGGTGCGGTAGCGGCGGATGGTGTCGCCGGTCACGTCGAGCGGCTCGTAGGCGTTGCAGAAGGCGGCGTTGTCGATGGCGCCGTCGCAGTCGTTGTCGATGCCGTTGTGGGTGTTGTCGGCCTTGCCGGGGTGGATGCTGGCGTCGCGGTCGTCGCAGTCGCCCTCGGCCACGGTCCAGCCGTCGCCATCCACGTCGTCGCCGCCGGTCGACCCGTCGGTGTCGCTGTCGGCGTCGGTGTCGGTGTCCGTGGTGTCGGTGGCGTCGGTGTCGCCGCCGTCCGTGTCGCCCCCATCCGTGTCCGTGTCGGCGTCGGTGTCCCCGCCGTCGGTGTCGGTGGCGTCGGTGTCCCCGCCGTCGGTGTCCCCACCGTCGGTGCCGATGCCGGTGTCGGTGCCCAGGTCCCAGCCGCCGTCCCCGTCGCCGCCGCCGTCGTCGTCGTCGTCATCGGCCTTGCCGCCCGCGCAGGCAGCCAGGGTGAGGAGGGGGAGGGCGAGGAGGAGGGTGCGACGAGGATCCATCGGATGCTCCGAGAAGAGGCGAGCGATGTAGCACCGGATCGGCCGGACTCGCGAGGCAGACCTGTGTCAATCGCCGGCAGGCAGCAGCAGCGCCCGCGCCACCGCGGCGGCGGCGGCCAGGGTCGGATCCCCGTCCAGCGCCGGCAGATCCGCGCGGGCCGGGGCGGTCAGGGGCTGCATCGGCGTGCCGTCGGCGTGCACCCGCAGGGCGGTGCGCCGGGCCCGCTCGGCCTTGAGCACGTACTGCTCGCCCGGTGACGCCGGGTCCACCGCGACGTCGGGCACCACCCCGCTGCGCTGGCCGGCGCCGAGTGGCCGCGCCAGCCGTCGCCCGGCCGGGCTGGCCCAGGCCAGGTTCGTGTACTGCATCGCGTAGCCGTCGCCCGTGTGCAGCTTCTGGGCCCAGCCCTTGCCCCAGGTGGGCGCGCCGACGACCACGGCGTGGGCCCGCTCCTGCAGGGCGGCGGTCAGCACCTCGGCCGCCGACGCCGTGTCGGGGTCGACCAGCACGACCACGGGCGTGCCCTCCAGCGCGTGTCCGGCGACCGCCTCGTTCCACTCGGCCAGCCGCTCGCCGGTCTCGGGATCGACATCGGGACCCGTGTCCGGCAGCACCCGGCCGTCGATCCGCGCCAGGAAGCCGTCGGCCACGAAGCGATCGGCGATGTGCACGGCGGCCTGCACGTCGCCGCCGGGGTTGCCGCGCAGGTCCAGCAGGACGACCGCGATGTGGTCCAGGCCCGGCTCGAGCAGCGCGTCGAAGGCGTCGGCCGTGGACGACCGGAAGGCGTCGATGCGCGCGTAGGCGATGCCCGCGCCTTCGTCGTACCAGGGGCTCCACGCGTTGTCGGCGCCGCGCGCCCAGCCCTCGACCGTCGGCTGCACCACGCTCTGCCGCGCCATGGTGAAGGACAGCGCGTCTTCGCCGCGCCGCACGTCGATGGTCAGCGGGTGCTCGGGCGCGCCGACCAGCGCCTGCTCGGCCACGGCCAGCCGGCGGTCCACGGGCAGATCGTCCAGCGCGAGCCGCCCCGTCGGGTCGGACAGCGCCACCAGCCGGTCGCCCTGGTGGATGCCGCTGGCCCAGGCCGGCGTGTCCGGCAGGGGCCGGGCGACGATGACGCTGCCGTCGGGGCCGTCGCGCAGCTCCAGGCCGACGCCCACGCGCACGCCGGCGTGGTGGGCCTGCCAGGACGCGATCTCCGCCGGCCAGACCGCGCGGGTCCAGGGGTCGAGGGCCGACAGGGCCGCGCGCACCCACTCGTCCAGCACGACCTCCTCGGGCACTCCCGCGGCGGTCAGCGCCGCCAGCTCGGCGTCCAGCGCCGCCTCGAGGCCCGCGAGGTCGGTCGCCGCCGCCTCGCTTCGCCGCACATCCGCCAGCTTCGGCCAGGCCGCGAGGGCCCCGGGATCCCGCTGCAGCCAGGTCAAGGCGCGGGCGCCCGCGGCTGCCATCGCCGCGTGGTCCAGGGCGTCGACGTAGCGGGTGTCCAGCGTCGCCAACAGGTCGGCCACCGCCGCGCGGCGGATGCCGGCCTGGTCCGCCCGGGTCGTCGCCAGCGCGTCCGGCCGGTAGCGAAGCCCCAGCGCCGCCTTGTCGGCCCGGGCCTGCCATGCGGCCGCGCGGTCGGGCTGGTGGGCCAGGATCTCCGCCAGGGCCGACCAGATCAGCACGGCAGCGTCTGGCTCGGCGCCATCCGCGGCTTCGCCCAGCTGGTGGGCCAGCGCCAGGAAGGCCGGGTCGTCGGGCCAGGCCAGGACCGCGCTGGCCAGCGGTCCCGCTGCTTCGCGCAGCTGTCCGGCGGCGATGCGGTCCTCGATGGTCTGCCGCATCAGCTCGCGACTGGCCCGCTCCAGCGCGTCGCGCTCGGTCTGCAGGGTCTTCAGCCGCGCGCCCTCGGCCTGCAGCGGCGCCAGCGGGCCGTCCGCCGGCAGCTCGGCCAGCCCTTCCAGCCGCCCCTCCAGCACGGCGGCGCGCACCTCCGCCGGAGCCGGAGCAGCCCGGCAGGCCAGCAGGGTGAGCGAGAGGGGCAGCACGAGGGGCAGGAAGGCGGGCACGGGCATGGGCGTATCCGTCAGAGCGTGTCCGCACCGCCGGGTTCCCGCGTGCGAACCGCCTGCCGCTACTGTGGCGGCATGACGTCCCGGATCAACCAGGTGATGCTCGGGCTGGCGCTCGCGTTCGCGGCCATGGTGCGGCTCGTCGGCCTGGGTGAGAGCAGCCTGTGGCTCGACGAGCTGTTCACGGTGCGGGTGGCGACCGTCGCGGACCAGGGGCTGATCGACGCGCTGCGCGGGGACGTGCACCCGCCGCTGTACTTCGCCCTCGCCCGGCTGTGGGCGCCGATCGCCGGGCAGTCCGAGCTGTTGTGGCGCCTGCCCTCGGCCCTGTGCGGGCTCGTGACCGTCGCCGCGACCGCCCGGCTGGCCCGCCGGCTGGGTGGCCAGGGCGCCGAGGTCGGCGCCGCCTGGGTGATCGCCCTGCTGCCGCTGATGGTGGACCTGGATCGCGAGGCCCGCGGCAATGCCCTGATGGTGTGCCTGGTCGCCTGCGCCGCGGCGGCGGCCGTGCAGCCGGTCTCGGACCGGCCCTGGCGGCGGGCCGCCGTCGTCGGGACCCTGTGCGCCGGGGCCGTGTGGACCCACTTCTCGGGGGTGTTCGCCGTCCTGGGCCTGATCATGTGGCAGATGAGAGCCCCGGAGCGGGATCTGCGGGTCGTCGCCGGCGCCGCCGCCGGCCTGGGCAGCCTGGTCCTGTGGGCGCCCGTCCTCTTCGAGCAGACGACCTCCTTCGCGGCGGACCCCTGGTACGCGCCGCCTCCCCCGGACGCCCTCGCCTGGCTCTGGCCCGAGCTGTGGGGCGGCCACCTCGGCCCTGCCGTGCTGGTCGGCGTGGTGCTCTTCCTCGCCCTCCTCCGCATGCCGGCGGCCGTCGTGCCGCTGCTCGCGGCCGTGCTCAACGTCGTGGTCCTCCCCCACATCCTCGGCTCCTTCGGCCTGCCCCTGCTCCGGCCCCGGAACGTGCTGTCGCTCGCGCCCTTCGTCGCTGCAGCGGCCGGCGTGGGCGTGGTGCAGCTGCGCGCTCCGCACGCCCGGTCGCTGCTGTTCGGGCTGTTGCTCTGCGCCCACTTCCCCGTCACGCTCGCCACCCAGGTCGAGGCGCCCGCGACCGAAGACTGGCGCGGCGCGGCCGCCCGCGTGCCTGCCGGCGCCGTCGTCGCCGCCGTGCACCCCCAGCTGTGGCGCTTCTACCGCGACGACGTCGCGCCCCTCGCCCTGGACGAGGTCCCCGACGCAGCCCCGGCGCTGTGGGTGCTGCTGGCCCACGATCTGCACCCCGACGGGCTCGACGCGCTGCTGGCCCGCGGGACCGTGGACCTGGACGAGGCCCTGCCCGGCGCCCGCGTCCTGCGGCTCACACCGCTGGTCGCCGACCTCGCCGCCGCCGACTTCCCCGACGTCGAGCCCGCCGCCGAGGCGACCGCCGACGGGCTGCACTTCTACGGCGGCAGCGCGATGCGGTCGCGGACCCTCGAGCTGCGGGGGACCACCTGCCGCGTCGGCGTGGCCGGTCGCAGCGACGCCGCGCTGGGCGAAGGCGGCCGCGTGGCCCTGCGCCTGTCCGACGGCGGCGCGCCGGTCCTGGACCACCACGTCGAGCCCGGACCCGAGCTGTCCTGGTCGCCCTTCGTGCCCGTGGCGAGCGGCCAGGGGCGGCTCGAGCTCGCCTTCGTCAACGACGCGGCCGACCCCGTGACCGGCGACGATCGCAACGTGCACCTGACCCAGGTGCGGGTGGAGTGTGCCGACGGCGCCGCGGGCTGACCCGACCGCGATCCCCCTGCCGCGCTTCTGCACCCACCCGGCGTGGGCCATCCCCCACGATCCGCCGCACGCCTGCGCCTCCTCGGCTGGCACGAGCCGTGCAACCCCTGGGACCACACCCCCCGGAGGTCCCATGACCCGCTCCCGCTCCACGCTCCTCCTCCTCCCCCTGCTCGTCGGTCTCGCCGCTTGTGGCGACAAGGACGACGACGACACCGGCGACGGCGGGCACAAGGGCGGCGACGACACGGGCGACGACGTCGCCGAGGGCCCCCACTGCGAGGAGACGCGCACCGGTCTGGCCATGGACGAAGCCAGCGCGCTCGGCTTCTCGGGCGCCGACCTGGCCGCCGCCATCGGCGAGGACCTGTCGGCCACGCTCGCCTGGCAGAAGGACGGCAGCGAGACCCCGATGCTGGTCGAGGTGCACGTCGACAGCGTCGCCTTCGTCGACCAGGAGGTCGTGATGCCCGACTCCGGCGACGTGCCGGACATCTACCTGGAGTGCCCCGACTACCTGGCGCTGGCCGCCAGCCTGCAGCTCGAGACCGCAGACGGCCTGCTGGGCGACAGCTTCATCGTCGAGCTGCGCGCCCAGGACGCCACCGCCGCCGACTTCTCGCTGCAGCTCGAATTCGACGACTTCGACCACCCCGAGATCTTCGCCCACGTCGACACCACCGATGCCGATGTCGTCGAGGTCAGCCTGAACGGCGTGCTGCGCGCCGGCGGCAAGACCTCGGGCGAGCTCGCCGTGTGGATGGAAGGCAGCTCCGACAGCGAGCCCGGCGACGTCGGCACCGCCTGGGCGGGTACCGAGACCGTCGCCATGTGGTCGCCCAAGGACGGCGAGTAGGGCCCGTTGCTGCCCGAGCGCTCCTGCCCGAGCGCTACTGCCCGATGACCCCCGCACAGGGCGCGGGCCAGTGCTCGTCGCCCTTGCGGTCCAGGCAGGCCGCCGTGAAGCCGTCGGCCGGCGAGGTGCCGGCCAGCAGCCGCATCGAGGCGCCCGGCGCGACCTGCAGCACGCCCGTCAGGCAGGTCGTCGGCTCGCCTGAGACCGTGCACGCCACCTGGGTCCACTCCGGGGCGCGCACGCCGACCTCCGCGAAGGGCGCGACCTGGTCGTCCAGCAGCTCTCGCGGCGACGACGCCAGCCGCAGCACCAGGCTGGTGCCCTTGCCCGCGACCACCATGCCGCCGTCTTCGAAGGGCCGCGCCTGGGTCTCGGGCACGCTGGCCAGCGCGACGCCGGTGCGGGTGGACCACGCGGACAGGTCTTCGTCGGCCGAGGGCGAGGCGAAGGCCGCAGGGCCCAGGACGGTCGTCGCGAGGAGGATCAGGGTCATGCCCATGGGACACCGGGGAGGAGGGGGATCCGTACCTTGCACGGGTTCAACCCACGTCGTCGATCTCCACGTCCACCGCCTCGCCGCCGCGGCGGATGCGCACGAGCTCGCCGGCGGCCTTGCCGCGCAGGGCCTTGGCCATGGGGCTGGCGGGGCTGATGACCGTGACGCCGTCGATGGGGTCGCCGTGTCCGCCGGGCAGGATCAGGATGTGCTCGCCGTGGCCGTCCATGCACTGCAGCTGGACCAGGGCGCCGGCGCGCACGCGATCGGCCGGGGACAGGTCGACTTCGTCGAGCAGCGCCAGGTCGGCGCGAAGGGCGGCGGCGCGCTCGGCCAGGCCGTGCGCCAGGTAGCCCTGGGCGGTGACGGCGGCGCGCTCGCCGCGGTTGGCGGGGCGGTGGTCGCCGTCGACGCGGGTGCCCTGGCGGGCCGCGTCGCTCCCGGAGTCGAGCGCGTCGAGCCGCTCCTGCAGCAGGCGGCGGAAGGCGGCGGTCAGGCGGTGCTTGTCCATGCGCGGCGGCGGGGGGCAGGGGGAGACCGGGTCCGTATCGTCCCCGCGCCGTCGGCGGGGCCGTCCGCGGTAGGCTCTGCCGCGATGCCCTCCCTCGTCCTGCTGCTGCCGCTGCTGGCCCGCGCCGCCGGGACCCCGGCTGCCGGGAGTCCGGCCGACACGCTGCCCGATCCCCGGCCGGAACCCTGCCCGGTGTTCGATCCCGAGTGGTCCGGCCACGAGACGCCCGAAGGCCTGTCCTACGAACAGGTGCGCACCGCGCTGGACGGCGTCATCCAGACCGCGCTGGCCTGTGGCCGCCCGCCGGGTCGCGCATCGCTGGGGCTCACCTACGAGCTGATGGTCGGCTGCGACGGCGTCGTGCAGAGCGTCGAGTGCACGGACACCGACGACGCGCCCGCCGACTACGTGTCCTGCGTGGCCGAGGTGCTGAAGAAGGCCGACTTCGACGCCCACGAGCAGGCCGACGGCATGCCCGTGACCTACCCGGTGAACGTCAGCTGGTAGGCGGGAACAGGAAGGGCCAGGTCACGAGCGCCTTGTCGCCGCGCTCCAGGGGCGGGAAGGTCGCGCCCTGGACCACGCCCAGCAGGCAGGTCTCGGTGGACTCGTCCCGCAGGCTGGTCGACTGCACCCGCGCGCTGGCGACGGTGCCGTCCGCGGCGATGGCGAAGCGGACCAGCACCTTGCCCTTGCCGGCGTCGGCGCCGTGGCAGGCCGTGATGGCGGCCTTCTGCGCGTCCAGGCCGGCGCGCACCGCGTCGACCGAGATGCCGCCCAGCACGACTGGATCGGCCAGGATGGGCTCGCCGCCGATCTTCCCGGCCGGGGCGACGGGCGCCGGCGGCAGCGCGACCGGCTCGGCGGTCTGCACCGGAGCCTCGGGCTGGCAGGCGAGGGCGAGGAGGAGGAGGAGCACGGGAGGAGGGTAGCGGATGGAGGCGCGCAGCGGTGCGGGGCCGCGGTGGCTACTCCGCGGTCGGCAGCCGCCAGGGGCGCTGGCAGCCGGCCAGGGCGAAGGCGTCGCTGCTGCCGGCCCCCCACGACGTGGTCTCGCCGGCCACGTAGATCCGGTCGCCGTCGAGCACGAAGTCGTGGGCGATGTCGTCGCCGGTACCGCCCCACCACTGCTCTTCGAGGACCGTGCCGTCGTCGGCGTCCAGCCGCAGGAAGACCAGGTCCACGCCTCCGGCTCCGCCGCTCTCGGCGTTGGCGACGACGACCAGGCTGCCGTCGATAGGGTCGACCCGGATCGCCCGCGCCAGGTCGGGCCCGGCGCCGCCCCAGGCCGTGCTCCACAGGGCGTCGCCGTCGGCATCCCAGGCCCAGACCCACAGCTGGCCGTCGCCGTCGACCCGCCCCTCGCCGACCCCGAACAGCCGACGACCGTCGGTGGTCAGGCCCAGGGCTTCGGTGTGCACGCCGCCGTCGTCGACGCGCTTCGTCCACAGGGCATGGCCGTCGCTGGTGTCGAAGGCCGCCAGGAAGGCGTCGGTGCCGACGCCCAGCTGGGCGTGGCCGGCGGCGTAGAGCACGTCGCCGATCACGGCCAGGTGGCCGTTCGCGCCGTCGACCCCGCCCAGATCCAGATCGCTGTGCCAGCGCTCGGTCAGGTCGGCGCCGAGCGCCGCGACGCGCACGTCGGGGTCGTCGTTCTCGGTCCAGCCGGACAGCAGCACGCCGCCGTCGTCGACCTGCAGCCCGTCGATCTCGTCCCAGCCGGGGCTCTTCCAGGTGTAGGGGTCGCCGACGGGCGCGCCGGTGGCGCCCTCGAAGCGCTGCAGCCAGGCGTGCGTGTCCAGCAGGTCCCACGAGTGGAACTGTGCGCCCGCGACGTAGACGGTGCCGGCCTGCTCCTGGACGATGAACGCCTGCTCGGAGAAGGCCTCGCCCCACTGCCGGGCCCAGCGCTCGGTCCCGTCCGGTCCGTAGCGGCGCACGAAGACGTCGGTCAAGACCGGCGCTGCCTCGTGGCTCGCGAAGATCACGTCGCCGTCGGACGCCAGGCCGACCCCCCAGGCCTCGTCGACGTCGGCGTTGCCGGTGGTGATCAGCCAGGGGTCGTGATCGCAGCCCGTGACCGTCGTCGCGCCGGAGTCGCCGCCGCCGTCGGTGTCCGTCTCGGCGGTTGTGTCGGTGCCGCCGTCGGTCGTGTCGGTGTCGGACGTCGTGTCGGTGCCGCCGTCGCCGCTGTCGGCGGGCGGGTCCTTGTCGCCGCAGGCGGTCGCCAGGAGAAGCAGCAGGAAGGTGGGGAATCGCCGGGTCATGCCCACAGCGTAGCCGCTGCGGCGCCGCCTACGCTTCGAGCTCGCCGATCCCGCTGGTGACGTAGCCTTCGTCCGCGCCGAAGCTGGCGGCGTCGACGCCCCCGCCCCGCAGGGCGGTCAGCACGGCGTGGCTGGTGTTGAGCTTGCTGCCGCTGCGGTAGTGCACGCCGCTGCGCAGCCGGCCGCCGCCGCGCCCCGCGATCATGATCGGGTACTCGTCGTTGCTGTGCACCTGGCCGTCGGACAGCTCGCTGGTGCACAGGATGCTGCAGCGGTCGAGCAGGTTGCCGTCGCCTTCGGGCGTGTCCTTCAGCGTCTGCAGGAAGGTCGCCAGGTTGTCCATCGCGAAGCCGATCGCGGCGTGGCAGGTCGGCTGATCGCCGGTCTCGTTGTGGGACATGCTGTGCATGCTGTCGGTGGCGCCGACCTGCCAGACCACGACCCCGCTGCCGGCGGTGCTCCACTGCACCGAGAAGGCGCGGGTCAGGTCGCAGGCCAGCGCCAGGGCCAGCAGCTCGCTCATGGTGCGGTTCTGCTGCTCGATCTGTTCCTGGCCGTCGACGTCGGGCCAGCTGCTCACGCTGTCGGGCACGCCGCAGGCGCCGCGCTCGGCGGACAGCTGCAGCTCGAGCGTCCGGATGCCGTCCAGGTGCTGCTCGAGCCGCACCTGGTCGCTGTGGCCCAGCCGCCCGTGCAGCCGGATGACCTGCTCGCCCAGGTGATCCAGGACCGACTGCCGCGCCAGGTCCACCCGCACGTCCGTGGTGACCCCGAACAGACGGTTGTAGACGGCGACGGGGTCGTACTCGCTGGGATTCGGACTGTTCGGACCGTTGTGGGACAGGTGCTGGAAGGTCGTGCCCTCGTCCGTGCCGCGGAACCGGGTCACGCCCAGCTCCAGGCTGCGGAAGGGGGTCTGTCCACTGTAGAAGTCGGCGGCCAGCTGGTCCACGGACTGGCTGGCGAAGGTGCTGACGATGGTGTCGCGGGTCGTGCCCACCTGGTAGTACTTGCGACCGGTCATGATGCCGGTCATGCCGCTGTGGTGGGGGTGGGTCGCGGTCTTGATCTCGCAGCCGCTGGCGATGCTGACGTAGTCGGTCAGCCCGGCCAGTCCGTCCAGCTCGACGCTGGGGCTCCAGCCGCTGCCGGTCGTGGACGGTACCCACCGATCGGGCTTGATGCCGTTGCCCCAGAACCAGACGCCGAACCGGGTGGGCAGCTCCTCGCCGCCGGCCCAGGCCGTTCCGTTCACGCCGAGCATGGCTTCCAGCGGGGGCAGGGCCACGCTCGCGGCGACGCCGCCCAGCACGGAGCGCAGGAAGGTGCGGCGGTCGAGCGGCTTCATGGGGCGACCCCGATGCAGGCCACGGCCAGATCGTCGCCACTGTTCTCCAGCGGCCCGTGGCCGGTGGCGAAGCCCTGGGCGCGGCAGAAGCCGTGGATGGCCTGGTTGCAGTGCGGGCCCATGCGCTCGCCGCTGCCGTCACAGCCGGCGTCGTAGGCCACGATGGTGCTGTAGGTGGTGCCCATCGTGCTCGCGCCGGGTGTACAGATGATGTAGGCGGCGTCGCCACTGTGCTCGACCGGGCCGTAGCCGGTGACCTGGCCGATCGACGCGCAGTACCGGCTGATCGCCGCGTTGCACGCGGGCCCGTACACGCTGCCCTGGGTGCAGCCCTCGTGATGGGTGGACAGGGTCGCGTAGCTGCCGACGTGCAGCACCGCCGCCGTGTCGTCCAGGCAGAACAGTCCGTGCAGATCGTCCACCGGGTCGATGAGCTCCAGCCCGCTGACCGACCCGCAGCCCAGGCTGTTGCAGAACCGGTGGGCGCTGCTCGCGCAGGTGTCCGTGTCGGGGGCGCCTTCCGGGTCGCAGGACGGCTGGGCGGCCTGCAGCTCGGCGGTCGACGCCACCTCGGCCCAGACGGCGGGCACCTCGTCGATCACGCCGTCCCCGTCCTGATCCACACCGTCGCAGATCTCGGCCGGCGGCAGCGGGCCTTCGCAGCTGCTCCAGCCGCCGTCGTCGCAGACCTGCTCACCCGGACCCCAGTCCGCCTGGCAGGGCCGGATCAGGTCCTGGTCCACGCTGCCGTCGCAGTCGTCGTCGATGCCGTTGCAGGACTCCGGCGCGCCCGGGTCGGCGGTGCAGCCCGTCCACAGCCCGGCCACGCAGGTCTCCTTGCCCTCGCCACAGGCCGCTTCGCAGGGGCGGGTGCGGCCCTCGAGCGCCTCGTCGCAGATCCCGCTGGCCGGCGCCGACAGCCGGCGGAAGGCGTCGCTCGCGACCACCTCCAGCACCAGCTCCCGCACGCTCCCGCCCTCCTCCAGCAGCACCGACAGCTCCTGGATCGCGGCTTCTTCGCCCGTCGTCTCCAGCTCGCCCTTCGCGAAGCGCAGCAGCTGCCGGGTCGTGCACTCCGACAGCTGCGGGTGGTCGGCGAGCGCCCATGCCAGGTCGCCCGCACCGTCGAAGGTCACCCCGTCCAGCTCGCCGGTCGCGTCGATGGGGTGTACCCCGTCCAGCTTGCGCCAGGCGCCGATGGCGTCCATATGCTCGAAGCCGAAGCCGATCGGGTCCATCAGCTGGTGGCAGCCCGCACAGGTCGGGTCCGTCATGTGCTGCTCGAGCCGATCGCGCAGGCTGGCGTCCGGGTCCGTCTCTTCGATGGTCGGCACGCCGGGCGGCGGCGGCGGGATGTCCTGGCACAGCAGCCGGGTGCGCACCGCCTTGCCGCGGTGGGTCGGACTGGTGAGCGAGTTGTTCGCGTTGACCGCCAGCCAGGCCCCGCGGCCCAGGATGCCGGCCCGGTCGTGGTCCGTCCACTCGACCAGTCCCGTGGACAGTCCCGTGCCCTCGATCCCGTACAGGGCCATCGTGTTCTGGTCCAGCCAGAACAGATCCGTCGTCAGCAGCGCGTCCATGCCCAGCTCGTCCTCGAGCAGCACGGCGCGGACGATCTCCCGGGTCTCGGTCCGCAGGCTCTCGACCATGTCCGCGTCCCACTCCGGGTACAGATCCGGATCCTTGCTGACCAGCGGCAGCCGGTCCACATCCAGGGTCTGCTCGAAGAAGGACAGCAGCTGTTCCTGGCCCTTCGCACCGTCCAGCAGCCGCTCGGCCTGGGTGCGCAGCCCGGGTCCGTCCAGGCGGCCCTGCTCCGCGGCCAGCAGCAGGGCTTCGTCGGGGGGACCGTCCACCAGGAAGAAGGACAGGCGCGTCGCCAGCTCCCAGTCCGTCAGCACCCGCTGGCCGGGGTGGTCCGGGTCGGCCTGTCCGATCTCCACCCGGTACAGGAAGGCCGGATCCAGCACGGTGGCCACCAGCACGGCCTGCACGGCCAGTGCGGGGTCGCGCTCGGCGCCGCGCACGGCACTGTACAGGTCGACCATCCGGTCGCGCTCGTCGCCCGACAGCGGCCGCCGCCAGGCCCGCCGGCCGAGCTCGGTGACGAAGCCGCCGATGCAGTCCTCGCCGGCTTCGCCCGACAGCGGGTCCCCACCCAGATCACAGCCCAGCCGGGACTCCGCGGTGGTCGCGTCGGGGGCCCAGGCGTCGGCCAGGTCCCAGGCCACGGCTTCGAGCTGCTCGAGCTCGGACGGGGCCCAGGTCAGCTCGCTGCCGCCGACCACCGCGTAGCCGTGCAGCTCGGTGTCGCCGGGCAGATCGGCGGTCACGTCCACATCGAAGACCGCGGCCAGGGCGCCGCGCAGCTGGGCCTCGGTCAGCCGATGCAGCCGGGGCTCGGGCGGCGTGTAGGCGCCAGCGGACTCGGCGACCGGCACGCGCACGGGCGCCTGCTGGCAGGAGAGGAGCAGGGCGCTGGCGAGGAGGAGGAGGGGCACGGCGTGCAGGATGGTGCAAGGCGTGTGCCCGAGGCAAGATCCGCTGGGGGAGGGGATCGCGGTCCGGAGTGGGGCACGCGCGCCCGGGGCATGCCTGTCCCGGTGCTACGGTGGGCAGGCGCCGCCCCGGTTCCACGCGGCGCAGGAGCTCATCATGCGCATGACAGGCGGAGTCCTGGGGGGCCTGGTCGGGGCCGTGCTGCTGGCCTGCGTCAGCCTGCCCGGCGAAGGCGACGGCGCCCCGGGCGCTGCGGCGGCGGGCTTGCCGGCCGACGCCCTGCGGCTCAAGAAGGTCACCATCATGGACCGCCAGGGCTACGACCAGCCCGTGCCCGCGTTCAGCTTCCTGGTGCCCTACGACTGGAAGACCGAAGGCGGCGTCGAGTGGACCGGCACGCCCCACTGCCCCGAGAACGTCATGCGTCCCTGGGCCCGGGCCGAGAGCCCCGACGGCACCCTGGGCTTCGAGATCTTCCCCCCCGTCATGTTCACCTGGGACACCGACCCCCAGCAGCAGCAGCTCCGCATGCAGGTCGACGCCATGGGCGCCCAGGGCTGCCCCTACCTGCCGCCCATGGCCGCCACCGACTTCATCCAGGGCCAGGTGCTGCCGGCCTACCGCCAGGGGGCCCAGGTCGTCGCCGTCGAGCCCATGCCCAAGGTCACCGCCATGCTCGACCAGGCGTGGGGCCCCGGCGTCCAGGCCATGCGCCAGGCCGGCTCGCCTGTCCGCTACCAGGTCGACGCCGGCCGCGTCCGCATCCGCCGCGGCGACAGCGAGGAGTGGATCAGCGGCACCACCGCCACCCTCAGCAGCATGGTCATGCCCGGCTTCAGCAACGCCGAGGTCCAGACCACCCAGGCCGCCTGGATGTTCGCCGTCCGCGCCCCCACGGGCCAGCTCGACGCCAACGAGAAGCTGCTGGCCACCATCATCGCCAGCTACCGCGGCGATCCACGCTGGCAGGCCGCCATCACCCGCCTGACCACCGGCATCCGCAACAGCCAGATCCAGACCACCATCGAGATCGGCCGCATCTACCGCGAGACCAACGAACAGGTCATGGCCAGCCAGAACGAGTCCTGGCGGCGCGGCCAGGCCACCGGCGACGCCGTAGCCGAGAGCTTCTCCCAGTACATCCGCGACGTCGACGAGTGGAAGGACCCGGCCGGCGGCAACATCGAGCTCGGCGCCGGCTACGACCACGCCTGGGCCGACGGCCAGGGCGGCTACATCGTCACCCAGGACGCCAACTACAACCCCAACACTGCCCTTCGCGAGACCGGGTGGAAGGAGATGGAGCGGCAGCGATAGCGCCGCGTCACTTCTTGGGCGACACCGTCAGCGTCACCTTGTGCGCGCCCGCGTCGTAGGTCGACTCCGTCGTGACTTCCGTCGCGCCGGGCCGGGGCACGAAGCGGCAGCCCGCGGCGGGATGCTTCCGACTGTCGAGCACCAGGGCGCACGACACCGGGGTCGTCTTCTTCCAGATCACCCGCGTGTAGTGCCCGAGCGTGCCCGTCGCGCCGCAGGCCACGCCGGTGGACGTCGTGTAGCTGCCGCCCGCCGCGATGGTCGTCGCGGGCGTGAAGCTGTCGGCCCAGCCGTCGGCCGGCGCGCTGGTCGAGGTCGCGACCCCCGCCGCCACCGGCAGCTTGTTCACGACCTGCAGCTCGATCATGCACGATGCGTCGGCGGGCTGGGACGCGAGCAGGGGGACCAGGGCGAGGAGGGCGGGGTGGGGCATGGGGGGGGCTCGGGGGTGTTGAGTGTTGCGAGCGGTCAGGTGGGCGATTCGTACCCTGCCCGTTCAAGCGCTTGGAGCTCTCGCTCGAGTGCCTGCCGCTCGTCGTCTGACAGGTCCAGCTCCAGGATGTCCAGCGTGGCCGTCGGCCCTTCCTGCCACGCCGCCCGACCCACCTTGTGGTCCAAGCGAAAGCGCAGCGTCTCGGGTCGTCGCAGGCGAAGGTAGCGGAAGCGCATCACCCAACGAGCGGTCCGCTCGCCGGCCTGCCAGACCGAGTCGACCTCGGCGACCACCTCGTCCGGGTCGTGGTCCGACGCGCGCACCAGGCGCATGCGGAGCTTGCCGTCCCGCTCTGGTGGCGCGTCGACGCAGCGGAAGCGGGCCGCCATGGCGAAGCCGTGGTGTTGAGCGGGGAACCCGAGTGAACGGACCTGTTCCAGGCACGACACGATGGTCAGGTTTCCGGTCGCACTGTCTTCGATCACCCGCTCGGCCAGGACCATCCACTCGCAGGTGATCTTCATGCCGCGCTCCTCGCTTCGCTGAACGTCCGCACGGACCCACTCGCTGGCGAAGACGTCGGGGTGGCGGACGACGCAGCAGACGTCACCGCCAGCGCGCGGAGCCGGATCAAGACAGCCGCGTGCACCATGTCGTCGAGCCCGCCGCACCCGGCGAACTTCGCCCTGCGGGCGACCGACACGAGGTCCCCCGGCAACCGCACCCACACATCCCCGTCGGGCGCAGGCGACCGATCGGCCACGAGCAGACCGGGTGCGATGCCCAGCACGCGCTCCAGGTCGCGCACCATCTCGAGCGTGAGCTGGCGCTTGCCGGACAGCACCTCGGACACGCGTCCCGAGCTCTTCCAGCCCAGCAGCTCGCCCAGCTTGCGCTGGCTGAGTCCCAGCTCGGCCCGTCTGGCCTCGATCACCTTGCAGGGGTCGGGTGGGGGGAGTGCCTGCGACAGCTCGCGGGCTTCGAAGTGTTCGATGAGCTCGGCCATGACGTCGCGCAGGTCGGCTTCGGGGCTGCCCGAGGGGGCATCCCAGAGCTGGTCGACCAGGTCGATGGCACGGGCGAGATCGCTGTCGTCACGAATGGGGAAGGCGCGCATGGAGGGCTCACGAGTCGGTAGGGCGGAGGGTCACGGTCATCGCGTCGATCTTGTCGTACTCGGCGTGGGTCCCGATGAACTGGACCCGCACGATGCCGTTGTGCCGATCATCGGCGTATTGCACATCGCAGACGATTCGGAATTTGTTCCCTTGGATGTTGAAGACCACTCGCTTGTCGGAGATGGGCCGTGCACCGGGCACGGAGCGCTGGAGGTCCACGGGAGATGTCCACCGTGCGTTCTTCACGATGGCAACCCAGTCGGACAGCCCCTGGCGGGCGTCGGCGTGGTCCTGGGCGAAGGCAGCCACGGTCTTGGCCGTGATGAGCCGCATGGAGTCCTCGGGCTGGGGTCATGGCTGCTCCCATGTTGGGAGCATCCTATCGCCAAGGTGGCATGGGTCAAGCGACGGGGGCACGTATCCAGCCCACCCCCGTCTTGCCGGCAGCCGCAGCGGTGGGCCAGGATGATGCTCCACAGCAGGGTCCCCTGCCTCTCCCATGGCTGTGCGCCGTGCCGCCGGAGCCACGCGCATGGGCCTGCCCCTGGACATCCCGGTCTACTTCTCCGACAGCGGTCCGAGTGTCGCCCACGCCAAGCCCTGGTACCAGACCCTGCTGCGTGCCCACCGGGTCGAGATGGAAGCGACCTTCGACGCGCTCACGCCGGCGCCGGCGGTCGATCTCGACACGGCCTGGATCGCGCGTCTGCCCACGCCATCCGTCCTGGTGCTGCCCGCGCTGTGCGGTGGCTGGGTCGACAAGGACTGGGGCCCCTGGTGGCGGTTCCGGGGGCACCTGCGCGAGTACCGCGGTGCGGGGGGCGTCGTCGTCTGCCTGGACAAGGCGTTTAACCTGCCGGCGGACGGCCGCCGGGCCGCCGGTCGGGGCTGGGAGGGCTTCGAGACCGACGCAGCGCGTCCCGGCCTGGCCGGCCGGGTCTCGCTCGTCGCGGCCTCGAGCGCGATCGCCACGCGCGCAGAGCTCGACACGGTCGAGGTGAAGGCCTGGTCCGAGTGGAAGCGGAACCCCCGCTGGAGCGACTCCCGGGGCGCGCCGGCGGCCTGGGTGACCCAGGGAGATGCGCAGGTGCCCGTGGCCTGGCGCTGGGCCCGCGAAGCGTGGGAAGAACCGGGCGTCATGCTGTTCCTGTCGACCTTGGGGTGGCTGCGTCGCGACATCCTCGACGGAGTGGACTGGCTCCGGGACCCGAGCAACCTCAAGGTCGTCGACCGGATGTTCACCGCCTACCGCGCGCTCAATCGCGCCCTGGTCGAGCACGAGGTCCGCACCGTGCTGGACCGACGCCAGGCCCGAACCCGCCGCCTGGAGCGCCTGGCCGGCGAGACGGTCCGGCTGCCCAACCGGGTCGGGAAGGAGAAGGACTACCACCGGCTGCTGGTCAACGACTCCGAGCTGTGCGTCGACATCGTCGGCTGGCGCGCCCTCGTCGACGAGGACCCCGATGGTCTGTCGAGACGGTTCCGCAAGACCTTCCGACACGCCGCCGTCGCCAACGAGCCGGCACACGCCAAGGCCCACGGCGGTCGCGGACGGCTGGACATCCTGCTGGCCGCCAACGCCGACGCCGAGCAGCAGGGCGATGCCTACCTCGCCGAGCGGTCGCGCGGGCCGGTGGCCTGGATCGAGCTGGAAGCCGGCCCGATCCACCGGCACCAGATCGAGGCCTTCCTGGGCGGCCAGGGCGCCCAGCTCCGGGCAGGCGACTTCGTCTGCGCAGTCGACCGCAGCGCCGACGACGATCCTGCGGTGTCGTGGGCCCGCGAACAGACCGAGGCCTGCGGCGCGACCTTCCTGCACGCCCAGGTACCCCAGGTCTTCGCGCGGCTCGAGGAAGCCTACGCCCCGGCCATGCACCGGCTGTCCCGCAAGCGGTACGCGCTCGAGGTGATTCGGGGGTTGTTGGGGTGAGGGCGGTCAGGTACCCACTTTCAGCCGTCGGTTGCCACCACGTCCCTACCCGTCGTAAGAACCTGGAACCAGATTCATGCAGATTTCGCAGGTGTGCCCCATTCACGACGACGCGCCCGTGCTGACCATCAAGCAGACCGCCGCGAAGCTGAAGGTCAGAGAGCGCAAGGTCTATGCGATGGCCAACGAAGGCCGCCTCCCTGGTGCGGTCAAGGTCGACGGATCCTGGCGGGTGCTCCGTGCGACGCTCGTGACGTGGCTGGAGCCCGGGGGCGACTCCCCTCCGACAACCATACGCGGGGGGGGCGTAGCCGCATGAACAAGAAGGAGCTGAACGAGACTGAGATCTGCCAGAGCTTCATCACCCCGGCCATCGTCGCGGCGGGCTGGGACAAGCTCACCCAGGTCCGACGCGAGTACAGCTTCACCGCCGGGCAGGTGCTCGTGCGCGGCAAGGTCGCCGTACGCGGAAAGCAGAAGCGCGCCGACTACCTGCTGTTCTACGAGAGCAACCTCCCCCTGGCCGTCGTGGAGGCGAAGGACAACACCCACCCGGTCGGCGGCGGGATGCAGCAGGCCATCGGCTACGCCGAGACCCTGGACGTGCCCTTCGTCTTCGCCAGCAACGGCGACGGCTTCATGTTCCACGACCGCACGGGCCTCTCCACCCCCGTCGAGCGCTTCCTGAAGCTGGAGGACTTCCCATCGCCCGACGAGCTGTGGAGCCGCTACCGGGCCTGGAAGGGCTTCTCCGACGAGGTCGAGAAGGTCGTCCGCCACCCCTACTACGAGGACCCGGGCGGCAAGGAGCCCCGCTACTACCAGCGCATCGCCATCCAGCGCACCATCGAGGCCGTCGCCCGAGGCGAGAAGCGCATCCTGGTCGCGATGGCCACCGGCTGCGGCAAGACCTACACCGCCTTCCAGATCATCTGGCGACTGTGGAAGGCGGGCACCGTCAAGCGCGTGCTCTTCCTGGCCGACCGGAACATCCTGGTGGACCAGACCATCACCAACGACTTCAAGCCCTTCGGCGGGGTGATGACGAAGGTGACGGGCCGCACGGTGGACAAGGCCTTCGAGGTCTACCTGGCGCTCTACCAGGCCGTCACCGGCACCGAGGAGGAGAAGAACGTCTACAAGCAGTTCTCGCCGGACTTCTTCGACCTCGTGGTCATCGACGAGTGCCACCGGGGTAGCGCGAAGGAGGACAGCGCGTGGCGCGAGATCCTCGACCACTTCGAGCCCGCCGCCCAGCTCGGCCTGACCGCCACGCCGAAGGAGACCCGCGAGGTCTCGACCCTGACCTACTTCGGCAAGCCGACCTACACCTACTCCCTGGCCCAGGGCATCGCGGACGGCTTCCTGGCCCCCTACAAGGTCGTCCGCATCGACCTGGACAAAGACCTCCAGGGCTGGCGGCCCACCGCTGGGATGACCGACGACCTGGGCCAGGAAATCGAGGACCGGGTCTACAACCAGCAGGACATGGACCGCGTGCTCGTGCTCAACGAGCGCACGAAGCGGGTCGCCGAGAAGGTCGTCGCCTACATGCTGGCGACCGACCCCTACGGCAAGGCCATCGTCTTCTGCCACGACATCGACCATGCCGAGCGGATGCGCTCCGCCCTGGTCAACGAGATCGCGGTCCAGCTCCCCGACGAGGCCGGGAACACCGCCCGCTTCGTCAAGCGCATCACGGGCGACAACCCTGCAGGGAAGATGGCGCTGGACGACTTCATCCACCCCGAGCGCCGCTACCCGGTCATCGCCACCACCTCGAAGCTGCTGACGACCGGCGTGGACGCGAAGACCTGCAAGCTGATTGTGCTCGACCAGCGCATCCAGTCGATGATCGAGTTCAAGCAGATCGTCGGCCGGGGCACCCGCATCCACGAGGACGCCGGGAAGCTGTGGTTCACCATCATGGACTTCAAGAAGGCAACCGAGCTCTTTGCCGACCCGGACTGGGACGGCGATCCGGTGGTCATCTACGAGCCCGGCCCAGGCGACCCGCCGGAGCCCCCGGAACCACCGGAGCCTCCCGTGGGTCCCGAGCCCCCCGAGCCGCCGGGTGGCTCGGTCAAGTACGTCGTCAGCGGTGTCGAGGTCAGCGTGGTGGCCGAGCGCGTCCAGTACTACGGCCGCGACGGCAGGCTGATCACCGAGTCCCTGACCGACTACACGAAGCAGACCGTTCAGGAGCGGTACGCGACCCTGGACGACTTCCTGCGGCGCTGGACCCAGGCCGACCGCAAGCAGGCCGTCGTGGACGAGCTGCGCGAGCAGGGCGTGTTGCTCGAAGCCCTGGCCGACAAGGTCGGCAAGGAGCTGGACCCCTTCGACCTCGTCTGCCACGTCGTCTACGACCGGCCTCCGCTGACCCGTCGCGAGCGCGCGAACAAGGTCAAGAAGCGGGACGTGTTCACGAAGTACGGCGAGCAAGCACGGGCCGTGCTCGAAGCGCTGCTCGACAAGTACGCCGACGAGGGGCTGGCCCACGTCGAAGACATGGGCGTGCTCCGCGTCCAGCCGCTCTCCGAGCTGGGCACGCCCGTCCAGCTCGTGAAGGCCTTCGGCGGCAAGAAGGGCTACCTCGCCGCCGTGCGCGAGCTGGAAGCTGCGCTCTACGAGCGGGAGGCGGGGTGACTCCATGTGGCAGGCGGTAGCTCACAACAAGGTGGAGGTGGTGCTGGGGCAGCACAGCAGCGACGCCCCGGCCGCCTGGAGAGCGGTCGTGGATCGGTCGGAGGATCTGCTCACGGCTCTGGTCTTCGAGCGGTTAGCGTACCTCCCTGGCGTGGCGGGGACCGAGTTGATCCTGAGGGCGGCGCGCCCGACTCAGCTCGACTTCATTCCGACCCCCAGCCCGATCCTCGACTCGGTGCCCTGGCCGAACCTCGCCGATGGGGGACCCAAGGTCGAGCCGGACTGGGTGATCGAGACCGCCGACTACACGATTGTCGTCGAGGCGAAATGGGGCCGTGGAAACGTCCCCAGCGAGGCCCAGATCGAAGCCCAATCTGCGGTGGCCCGAGAGGCGTACCCTCGCCGGAAGCTGGTTCACCTGGCCGTCGTGCAGACAGGGGAGGTGCGGTTTCCTCCCGGCGTTCAGGGACTGACCGTTCGCTGGGGGAGCCTGCGTCAGGAGATCCTTCGTCTGCTCGGTGGCGATCTTGACCAGCCCCGACGCCGCATTCTGGGCGACATTCGCGACGCTCTCGACCGGCGTGGGCTCGACAGTACCTTCCTCGCCTCCTTGCCCGCTCTTCGGCTCCGAGGTGAGTTTGTGCCGTGGGGAGTGGCTGCCCAAGGTCCACGTCCACTTCCCGCCCTCCCCGATGTAGTGCTGGACCTCGATGCGATGGTGACCCCGTGGATCTGAACGAGAAGATGCAGAACGTCCGGCGTGCGAGCAGGCTGCTCGCCGCCTACTACCGCCGCGTGATGACCATCTTGGCGATGGTCGAGAGGACGCTGGATGAGAAGAAGAAGCTGCGCCTGAAGCTGCACTACTGGTCCTCGACCCAGCACCAGAACATCGGGAAGCAGTCCACGAACCCGGTCGGGCGCTGGGGCTGGGACTTCCTGGTTCTTCAAGACACGTGGTTCCGGTGGTCCACCGATGGGAAGGCCGCGCCCGTGAAGCCTGGGAGTGTCCAAGTCTACTTCCAGCACGTCACGGATGATGCCTACGACAAGCCCGAGGACGGTACAGAGCCAGACCCCGCCACGTTCGCTTCGGTCGAGGAGTCCCAGTCCTGGGTCTATCTCTACGCCTATGCGCTCGTTCGAGGGAGCTGCGAGGACTCGTGGGCGAGCATCGACGGCGTGTTCGAGGACACCGCGAATGAGGAAGACGAGTGGTCCGGCGAAGTCGTGGTGGTGCAGTCGGATGGCTTGGAGAACCCCTCGGCCGACGTGCTCGTGCACTACGTCGGTTGGAGGGTGCCCATGACCGACCTGGAGACCGAAGACGACGTGGAGGCGAAGCTCCTCCAGCCGCTGCGTGCCGCCCTCGACAAGATCGTCATCGCTCCCACCGCCTGACCCGAACCCACCGAAAGCGAGAACCCCGCCTTGTCCCTCTCCACCACCATCAAGTCCATCCAGGACATCATGCGCAAGGACGTGGGCGTCGATGGCGACGCCCAGCGCATCGGCCAGCTCGTCTGGCTCATCTTCCTGAAGATCTGGGACGACCGCGAGCAGGAGCTGGAGCTGATCGAGGACGACTTCCAGTCGCCCCTGGTCGATGTCACCTGGATGGAGAACGGTGACACCCGGACCGCCGCCGACCTCCGCTGGAGCGCCTGGGCGACGGACGAGGAGGGCATCACGGGCGACAAACTGCTCGCCTTCGCCGACGACACGCTCTTCCCCGCCCTGAAGGGCATGGAGGTGGGGCCGAAGGTGGACGGCGACGACGCCGAGGCCCAGGCCGCCCGAGCGCTCCGCAGCCGACGGCTGCTGATCCGCAGCGTCTTCGAGGACGCCTACCAGTACATGAAGTCGGGCACGCTGCTCCGGCAGGTCATCAACAAGCTCGAAGCCGACATCGACTTCAACGACAGCAAGAGCCGCCACCTCTTCGGCGACATCTACGAGGGCATCCTGAAGGGGCTCCAGTCCGCCGGGAACGCGGGCGAGTACTACACGCCGCGCGCCGTCACCCAGTTCGCCGTGGACATGGTCGCGCCGAAGCTGGGGGAGACCGTCCTCGACCCCGCCTGTGGCACGGGCGGCTTCCTGGCCTGCGCCATCGAGAACGTCCGCAAGGAGCACGTCCAGAACCCCGAGCAGGAGGCCCAGCTCCAGGCGAGCATCCGGGGCGTCGAGAAGAAGCCGCTTCCGCACCTGCTGTGCGTCACCAACATGATCGTCCACGGCATCGACGTGCCGACCGGCATCGCCCACGACAACACGTTGTCCAGGCCGCTGCGCGACATCTCGATCCGCGACCGGGTGGACGTGATCGTGACCAACCCGCCCTTCGGCGGAATGGAAGAGGACGGCATCGAGAACAACTTCCCGTCCAGCTTCCGCACCCGCGAGACCGCCGACCTGTTCCTGGTGCTCATCGTCGAGATGCTGAAAGACGGGGGCCGGGCCGCCGTGGTCCTGCCGGACGGCACGCTCTTCGGTGAAGGCGTGAAGACTCGCATCAAGGAGCACCTGCTCCAGACCTGCGACCTACACACCATCGTCCGCCTGCCGAACGGCGTCTTCGCGCCCTACACCAGCATCAAGACCAACGTGCTCTTCTTCACGAAGGGCAGGCCCACCCGCGAGGTCTGGTACTACGAGCACCCCTACCCCGAGGGCTACAAGTCGTACTCGAAGACGAAGCCCATGCGGATCGAGGAGTTTGAGCCCGAGAAGGCGTGGTGGACCGACCGGAAGGAGACCGAGCGCGCGTGGCGCGTGTCCATCGAGGACATCCGCGAGCGCGGCTACAACCTGGACATCAGCAACCCGAACGCACCCGAAGACACCCACGAGGACCCGGACGTGCTGCTGGGTCGGTACGAGAAGGAGAAGGCGGCGGCGGCGGCGCTGCGCGAGGAGCTGCGGCGGGTCCTGGCGACAGCGCTGGCGGGGGGCGCGGAGTGACCCCTCAGGACCTGATCGCAGCATTCGACACGCTGGCCGAGGCCCCGGACGGGGTGGCGCGGCTGCGGGAGCTGGTGCTCCAGCTCGCCGTGCGTGGGAAGTTGGTGCCGCAGGATGCGGGGGAAAAGCGGGCACCGATGGGGGCGTCCCAGCCCGAAGTGGATGAAGAGCCGTTCGAGCTTCCCGAGTCGTGGTCGTGGATGCGCCTGCCTGAGGTTGCCCGCTACGCGGTCGGAAAGACCCCCCCTACGAAGGACCCCCGCTTCTGGGCAGACAACCAGATTCCCTGGGTCAGCATCGGCGACATGCCCGACGGGGGGACCGTCGTTCAAACAGGCAGGACCGTCACCCAGACTGCGGCAACCGAGGTCTTCCGCAAGCCCCTGGTGCCTGCTGGAACCTTGCTGATGAGCTTCAAGCTCACCATTGGCAAGGTCGCCCTGCTGGGAGTGGACGCCTACCACAACGAGGCCATCATCTCGGTCCAGCCGAAGACGCGCCTGATCATGCGCGACTTCCTGATCCGGGTTCTTCCCATGATGGCAAGAGGCGGAGAGTCGAAAGACGCGATCAAGGGCGCCACGCTCAACAGCAAGTCGCTCGCTCGCATCCTGGTGCCCACGCCACCCCTCGCCGAACAACACCGCATCATTGCGCGCGTCGATGAGCTGATGGGCCTGCTCGACCGCCTGGAGGCTGCCCGCACCGCCCGCGACAGCACGCGGGCCGCGGCACGAGACGCCGCGCTCGCCGCGCTCCGCGAGGCCGACACCCCAGAAGATGTCGAGGTCGCCTGGAACCGCTTCGCCGAGCGCATGGACGACCTGCTGTGCGACCCCGCCGACATCGACCCGCTGCGTCAGGCCGTGCTCCAGCTCGCCGTGCGCGGGAAGCTGGTGCCGCAGGACCCGGAGGATGAGCCTGCGAGTGTGCTGCTGGAGCGAGTGGCGGCGGAGAAGGCGCGGCTGGTGAGGGAGGACACCGGCCGGAGGCCGAAGGCTCTTCCACCCTGGGACCGGGGTGATGTCCCGTTTGTCGCCCCGAGCGGATGGAGCTGGGTCCGTTTCGAGGACATCTGCACGATTGGCAGCGGCGTAACGAAGGGCCGCAAACTCGCAGGCCGACAAGTGAGGGAGTTTCCATACCTCCGGGTGGCCAACGTGCAGGCTGGGGCGCTGAACCTCGAAGTCATCAAGAGCATCGCCATCCCGCCTGAGGAGTACGACGGCTATTCCCTGGTCGAAGGCGACGTGTTGCTCACCGAGGGCGGCGACTGGGACAAGCTCGGGCGGTCAGCCATCTGGCACGAGGAGATCCCGCTCTGCATCCACCAGAATCACGTGTTCCGAGCGCGGTCGGTTCGCAGGGCGGACGTGCTGCCTCGCTGGATGTCGATGTTCACCAACTCGCCCATGGGCAGGGACTACTTCCAGTCCTGCTCGAAGCAGACGACGAACCTCGCATCCATCAACAAAACGCAGCTTCGAGCTTGCCCATTCCCGGTCCCTCCATCAGCCGAACAGCGCCGCATCGTCGCCCGCGTCGATGAGTTGACGGGCCTGCTCGACCGCCTCGAAGCCAGTCTCATTGTCGCCCATACCACCCACGGCTCCTTCGCAGGTGCCGCTGTTCACCACCTCGATACGTAGGAGACAATCATGAAGGCGTTCAAGTTCCGGGCCGAGAGTCAAGTCGCTTTCGCGCTCGATATCATCCTGAATAGACAGCTGTTCTGCGCTGATTGGCGCACCTTGAACGACCCTGTCGAGGGCGTCTTCTCGTACTCGTACGGCCCCGGTGACGACAAGGACGCGGTGGAGGAGGCCGTGGATGCGATCACGGCAGGCAAGAGCGGTCTGAAAGTCTGCTCACTGTCGAAGACGTTCGACTCGCACCTCTTGTGGGCGCACTACGCGAGCGGTTTCTCGGGGATGGCGATTGAGGTCGAGTTGCCCGACGACGATCGCGTGCGCGAGGTGGTGTACCGAGGCGTGTTCGCGCACCTCTCGACGCCCGTGCTGGGCGACGCGGACGCAATGGCGAAGGACGTGCTTTCATCGAAGTATGACGCCTGGGCCTACGAGCAGGAGGTCCGTGTCCTTCAGCGTGATCCCGTCTTCAAGTTGAGTGGACCGGTGACGCGTTTGATCGTCGGGCACCGCATGAACCCTGCGCTAGTCAAGGGCCTATCGTTGATCTGTAAGGCTGAGGGCATCGAGATGTTCCGAACGGGAATCGGTGACGAAGGGATCGACGCGGACTGGCTCGACTTGTAGCTGTCACCTCCGCCGAATCTCCACGACGTCTACGCCTCCCCACCCCGGCCTGAACCGACCCCAGCCGACACCACCCGACTCTCGATTGCCTCCCAGATTGTCGCCATGACCTGCAATATCGGCCGTTCCACGGGTATCTCGCCCTCCCCGAAAACAGGCTTCGACTCCCGCCCCCCCCCCTCACCGCCTCCCCGCAAACACCGCAAAGTCCTTGCTCCCCTTCCCCGCGGCGATCCCCGCGTCCATCGCATCCGCCACGCCCGGCAGCACGGACAGACCCTCGGGGCCGCCGGCGGCTTCGATCATCAGGCGGACGTCCTTGCGGGCCATGGTGAGCTCGAAGCTGGCGTCCATCTGTTCGGCGTTGGCGACGCGCTTGCCGATGAAGCCCAGGGCGCCGCCGGCGCGGAAGACGTCGAACAGGGCCAGGACCTGGTCGGGGTCGAGATCGTGCTGGGCGCCGATGGTGAACAGATCGCCCATGATGCCGGCCATGCCGACCAGCATGCCGTTGCCGTTGAGCTTGTGGACGGCGGCCAGGTCGGGGCGCTCGCCGACGTGCCAGACCTTGCCGGTCATGGTGGACAGTGCGGGGGTCAGGGCGTCGGCGTCGGCCTGGGACGCCGCCAGGAGCATGAGCCCGGTGGCGCCGCGGCTGTCGCGGGGGGACATGAAGACGGGGGCGTGCACGTAGCGGACGCCGTCGGCGCGCAGGCGGGCGGTGCGCGCGGCGGTGGCGGCGGGCAGGCAGGTGCTGTGGTCGACGACCCAGGTGTCGGGCGACAGGCCCGCGCGGGCGGCGGCGACGACCTGTTCGACGACGGCGTCGTCGGTCAGGACGAGGTGGACGCGATCGGCGCCGGCCACGGCGGCGGCGGGGTCGTCGAAGGCCTGGGCGCCGGCTTCGACCAGGGGGGCGGTCTTGGCGGCGGTGCGGTTCCACACGTGCACGGTGTGGCCCTGGTCGAGCAGCTGGAGGGCGAAGCCTGCACCGAGCAGGCCGGTGCCGAGGACGGCGATGGTGGACATGGGGGCTCCGGGGTGGGGGAGAGACGTAGCCCCTCGGCGCCCCCGCGCCTCGCGCCGGATTCGCGGCGGTGGGTCGTGGCCCGGGCTGCTACGCTGCAACGCCCGGAGTCCCCGTGCTCGCCTTCCTGCTGCTCGGCGCCTGCTACCCGGTCCCCGACGGCAAGCCCGACGGGGACAGCGGGGACGTGTCGACGGACGACGGTGGGGTGGACGGCGGCACGGACAGCGGCAAGGAACCGGTGCAGTACCTGCGCTTCTTCCGCGAGGGCAACGCGGCCATCGTGCCCGGCGAGAGCTGGACGGGGACGGAGCGGCTGTGGTGGTACACGGACGACCGGACGGTGGACTGCGGCTGGAGCGTGACGGTCGCGGCCATCGGCCCGGTCGACCACTGCCCGCAGTGCGACTGGGCCTTCGACGTGGTGATGTCGGCCCCGGTCCAGGACGCGGACGTGGGCTGCGACCAGACGGGCGCGTCGGCCGACGCCTTCGAGGGCCGGCACTACGGCTATGGCTTCGAGCCGGACGGCAGCCTGCCGCCCCTGGACTACACGGTGGACGTGCTGCACGTGTCGCTGGACCCGGACAACCCGGACGCGCAGTGGAACCCGGTCGGCGAGCTGTGGGGCGGCGGCCCCTACGAGTACTACTGGCGGCGGGTCGACACGCCGCTGTGATCAGCCCTGGCGCTCCACCAGCTCGGCGACCCACCGGGGCACGAAGGGGGACGTGCAGCCCTTGCTGACCGGGTCGTCGCGGAACATGCCGAGCGCTTCGCCCCGCGACTCAAGCTCGGCCATCAGGGTCTCGACGGTCGCGCCGTCCTTGCTCACCCGGCAATCCGCGCCGCGGCCACCAGTCCGTCGACGCCGTCCTCCTCGAAGGCCGCGAGCGCCCGCTGGGCGGGGTTCTGGCGGGTCTCCAGGCGGTGGCGGGCAGGGCGCAGCAGCTCCTCCTCGCCCCGGCCACGGTCGGCCAGGGCCTGCTCGCAGCGGGTCAGGACGGCGTCGTAGAGCCCCTCGACCGGTTCCGGCGCGGCCAGGCCCTCGCGCAGGACCCGGTGGTGCCAGGCGCGCATGGTGGGCCAGGCGTGGGCGCCCAGGCAGTCGTCGAACCAGGCCTGGATCTCGGCGCCGGCGGCGACCATGGCGACACCCAGGGCGGACGCGGCCATGTGGTGGCTGCGACCCGAACAGTCGGGCTCTGTCCACGGTTGCTGGCAGGCCGCCCGCATCTCGAGGGTGCCGTGGTTGGACCGGGCGCGGGCACTGTTCCAGATGTAGTGTTCGTGCAGCAGGAAGGCGGTGAACGGATCCTGGCGGCCGCTCTGCTGCCAGGTCTGTCCGTGCTGTTCCAGCCACGACGTGAACGGACCGTCGGCGATGACGTGGTGGTCCTGGCCGTCGATGTGGCGGATCTCCATCAGGCAGGGGTGCCGGGCCAGGTCTTCGACCAGCGCGGGCAGATCGGCCAGCCGGTCGCGGGTCATGCCGTGGCGGTGGTCGCCGGCGTGGATCTCGCCCATCTTGCCTTCGCGGCTGGACATGAAGCCGCTGGGCAGCCCGCCGAACACGGGACTGTTCGCGCACAGGCCGACGGTGACGGGGGCCAGCATGTTGGCGATGTTGGACAGGGGCACGACCTCGTCCCGCGCGATGCTGGCGTGCACCTGGTCGCTGGCGGTCAGGGTGAACCACAGCCAGGGGTCGCCGATGCTGGCCAGCAGCACGCCGTAGCGGACCTTGGGAAGCATGAAGCGGCCGGTGGCGGGGGTCAGCGGCTGGATGCCGTAGCCCAGCACCGAGAAGCCCAGCGCCCGGCAGGCCCGCAGCAGGATGGCCATGGCGAATTCGTGGTCTTCGGCGATCTGCCACAGATCCTGGCGCGGCCCGGTCAGCACCTCGATGGTGCCGCGGCCGACTTCCGAGAAGTAGGTGAACCGCTCGCCGACCAGGGCGACGATGAGATCGCCTTCTTTCTTGAGGGCGAGGTCGATGCCCTGCTGGGCGCAGAGATCGCGCAGCGGGGCCCACAGGGCGGCGACCTCGGCGGCGGTGCCGTCGCTCATGACGACCGGGTACTCGGCTTCTCGGCCGACGGTCCGCCAGCCGGCGGGGCCCTCGCGGAAGCCGGAGGAGAACCGGGCGGTGATGTCGTCGAGCAGGGCCTGGACGTGCGCGGGGCGGGTCATGGCGGGGTCCTAGAGCGCGGCGAGGAGGTCGGGGAGCTGCGCCGGATCGCTGCAGATGGCCTCGGCGCGGGTGCTGGCGCTGCCGCGGTCGACGACGGCCGTGTAGAAGACGGCCTTCATGCCGACGCCGTGCGGGCCGCCGACGTCGTTGTACTCGCGGTCCCCGACGTGGGCCATCTGGGGGAACTGGGCGTCGAGGTCGGACCGGGCCTTGAGGAAGACCTTGGCGTCCGGCTTGCTGGCGCCGGCTTCGTCGCTGAACACGAAGCTCTCGAAGTACTGCTTCAGGCCGTTCTTCTCCATCATGTCCCGCAGGTCGGCGCCGGGGGTGACGATGGCGTCGCTGACGATGCCCAGCCGGTAGCGCCCGGCCAGGATGTCCAGGGCGGCGTGGATGCCGGGCACCGGCTGGGGGGCGATGTCGACCTCCATCCGGGAGAACTGGTGGATGACCCGGGCCCAGCCGGGCGGGCGGCCGATGCCCAGGTGGTCCAGGCCGACCTGCAGGCGGTCGGCGATGTGTGGGGTGCGGTGCTCGACCTTCCAGGCGTGGCGGAAGGTGTCCTGGAGGTGGTCCCAGGCCGCCGAGATGGTCGCGGTGTCCAGCCCGGGGTGGGCGGCGGACACGGCGTCGCAGAACAGGGCCTTGCGGGCGACGGCCTTGGTCGGCAGGCCGCGGGCGGCGCGCTCGACCTCGTCGCTGTCGTCGATGACGAGGGTGTCCCACAGGTCGAAGGTGACGGCGGTCAGGGACATGGCGGCTCCTTGGAGAGTGGGAGGGAGCCTATTGCGTGCGCGGGGAAAGGGGGGCGCCGCCCGGGCCCGGGCGCCTCGCCGCTCACCAGCTCCCGCCGGCGAACACGAACACCGCACCCGCCCGGTCCCCGGTCTGCCAGGCACCGGCGGCGACGTCGTCGACGCCGTCGCCATCGACGTCGACGAGGTCTGCCAGGGCGGCTCCCACACGCATGGAGGCGGTCTCGCCGGCGAACCGCACGTCCGCGTCGTCCGACGTCAGGCTCCCGGAGGTGCGACCGATGAACCCGTAGACCGCGCCGGCCCCGCCATCGACGTTCGGCGCGCCCAGGAAGAGCTCCGGCCTGCCGTCGAGATCGAGATCCCCTCCGATCCGACCGCTCGACGCCAGGTTCATGCCGATCTCGCTGCCGGACACGACGAGGCTGGCGTCGCCCGCGCCCTCGGCTCCCAAGACGGGCCCCAGGAACAGGTACGCGGCGCCGACGTCGACGCCTCCTCCTGCATCCCAGTCCCCCAGGAGCAGGTCGATGTGGCCGTCGTCGTCGATGTCGCGGTCGCACTGCACGAGGCGCTCGCCGAGTCCGTCGCGGGTCGAGCCGGAGATGCGCCCGTCCGCGACGTCGGCGGGCCAGGTGTCGTCCGAGATGGGGCCCAGCACCATGTAGACCTGTCCGAGCCCCGGCGCGGCGACGACGAGATCGGCCTGGCCGTCCCCGTCGAGGTCGCCTCGTCCGTCGAACCACTCGCCGAAGCCGACGTCCACGTCGCTGTCGGACCGGATGACGGCGAAGGCCGCGTCGGTGTCGATCGCCGTGTCCGGGGTCCGCTCGAACAGGAAGACGGCGTTGCCGCCCGTGGTCCCGACCAGCAGGTCGAGCTCGCCCGTGCCGGCCAGATCCTCGGTCAGCTGCGCGCCGGGCCCGAAGCCCAGGCTGGCGGAGGTCGCGCGGATCGAAGCGGGCTCGGCCGCCAGATCGGCGTCGGTGTCGGTGCCCGTCGGCCCGTAGACGACCACCAGGCGTCCGGTGTCGGCCTCGCCATCGGTGTCGGCGCCCGGCACGGCGATGAGCAGGTCGTCGATGCCGTCCCCGTCGGCGTCGGCGACCCGGACCTGCTCGCCGATCGCGGACCCGGCGCCGAGATCGTCGCTGTGTGCCGACCAGCGCGCGTCGGCGTCGGCCAGGTCGACGGTGCCCGTGGCGGGCCCGTAGACGACCCACACCGCCCCCATCGTCTCGCCATCGAGCCCGGTCGCGCTCGGACCGCCCACGACGAAGTCCAGGGATGCGTCGTCGTCGAGGAAGCCGGCGGCCAGGCTGCTGCCGGCGAGATCGCCGGCCGCCGGGCCCCGGAGCTCCAGCAGCGCCTCGTCCGAGGCGTGGTCGCCGTGGATGACGCAGTCGTTGACCGTGCCGTCGCAGTCGTTGTCCACGCCGTCGTCGCAGACCTCCGCGGCGCCCGGGTGCACGGCCGGGTCGGTGTCGTCACAGTCGACGGCCTCGGAGTAGCCGTCGCCGTCGGCGTCGACCTCCTCGGTCGTGTCGGTGTCGGTGTCGGTGTCATCGGTTGCGTCGGTGTCCGCGTCCGCATCGGCGTCTGCGTCCGCGTCCGCGTCCGCGTCGGCGTCCGCGTCGGCGTCCGCGTCGGCGTCCGCGTCGGCGTCCGCGTCGGCGTCCGCGTCGGCGTCCGCGTCTGCGTCGGCGTCTGCGTCCGCGTCGGCGTCCGCATCCGTGTCCGCATCGGCGTCGGCGTCTGCATCCGCGTCGTCCGTCCCGCCGCCCACCGCGGCTCCGGTGTCGTCCGACTTGTCGCCACAGGCCAGCAGCAGCGCCAGCAGGAGGGTCGTCATCCGGGGCTCCTCTCGGGATCCATGAGGGCGGCCACCACCGCGTCCAGCAGCGACACCACGTCGCCCTGGCCGGGGCTGGTGGCGACGAGCTCGACGCCGTCGTCGTCGCCGACCATCGACATCAGCATCGGCAGGTCGGGGTTGGCCGGCGGCACCAGGTAGGACCGGCGGGCGGTGAAGCCGGGCGCGGACCAGGCGGACAGGTCGACGCGGCCCAGGTTGGTGACGGTGCCGGACGCGGTGTAGCGGCCGCGGGCGGCGCCCTGGGCGGCTTCGCGGCGGGCGGCCCAGGCGGCGAGCCACAGGGGCACCATGCGCACGCCCTCGGCGGCGTGCACGACGTCGGCCTGCTCGCCCTTGTCGATGGCGGCGGCCAGGCGGGCGGCCAGCTGATCGACGCGGTCGTCGGGGTGGACGTGCAGCCGGACCAGCCCGGTCAGGTTGGCGGTGGACCGCAGGCCCGGGCGGTGCCGGCGCAGGTCGACGGGCACGTCCAGCCGCACCATGCCGGGCTGGACGGCGCGGGCGTGGGCGGCGACGGCGTGCAGCACGCGGGGCAGCAGGTCCTGGAAGCGGCCGGTGACGCGGCGGCGGGCCCAGGTGCGGCCGGGGCCGGGGGCCATGGCGACGGCGGGCCGGACGTTGCGCTCGGGCGGGGTGGGGGCCGAGCGGCCCAGGCCGGCGACGACGTCGAGATCGCGGACCGCCAGGTCGGCGGGGGGCGGCAGCGTCTCGCCGCGCAGGGCGGCGAAGAAGGCGTCCAGGGCCAGCCGCGCGCCGGCGCCGTCGATGCAGGCGTGCTGGACGCGCAGGGCGAGGCGCCCGGGCTCGAGGTGGAGGGTGGCGGCGGGCCCGCCGGCCATGGGGGCGTCGAGGTCGTCGAAGGAGAGGATCGCGGGCGCGGGCCCGTCGAAGCGCCAGCGGCTGCCGGTCAGCCAGCCGCTGCTGCGGGCCCGCAGGCCGGGGAGCGAGGCGGCCGCGGCGTCCAGGGCGGCGCGGGCCCGGTCGGGATCCAGGGCGCCGTCGCCTTCGACCACCCACGAGAAGGCGAAGGGCGGCAGCAGCCGGTCGGCGACCCGCCACACGCGCTCGAGGCCGGACTGGGGTCGGGAATCGCTCACGGTCTCAGGATGCCACGGGTGGCCGGCCCGAGATCCGCGGGTGCTCCGCTCCGTCCTACGCTCTCGGTCATGCACCCGGTTCCCGCCGCACTGCTCGTCGCCCTCCCCCTCGCCGTCGCCTCGCTCGGCTGGCGCAACCCCGTGGACGCGCTGGCGCGGGGGCGGTTCAGCCGCAACTTCGACGCCGGGGACGGCTACACCGCGTGGACCCTGTGCGTACCGGCGTCGTCGCCCGACGAGCTGCCGGGCTTCCAGGCGGCGCTGCCCGGCGTGCTGCACGACCTGGCCGACGCCGGCGTGGCGGCGGTCGGCATGGATCTGCCGCTGTCGGCCGACGCGGAGCTCCGCGCCGCCACCCTGGCGGCCGCCGAGCGCCTGCACGTCGCCTGGAGCGTCGAGCACGACCCGCCCGCGGTGGCCGCCCACCACCGGGTGGCCAGCAACGGCATGTTGCGCACGCCGGTCGGCGACCTGAACCTGGGCGCGAAGCTGCCGGCGGGCGACGGTCCCTGGCCCCTGGCGGTCGAGCTGCTGGCCCTGCACCACGGCGGCGACCCGCCCCACCGGCGCGACGGTGCACTGGTGATCGGCGCCCACCGCTGGGAAGACCCCGGCCACGCCCTGCCCTTCATGCCCTACTGGGTCGGCTTCCTGGACTGGGATGACCCCCAGTCCTGGGGCGAGCACGCCGCCGGCGACACGGTCGTCATCGGCGCCTGCCGCCTGGAGCGCGAGCTGGCCCGGTTCGGCCGCCAGCCCGGCACGGTGGCCCACAGCGAGCTCATCGAGACCATCCTGGCGGGCCAGCGCCCGCGCCAGGCCCACCCGTGGCTGGACCTGCTGCTGACCCTGTCGACCGGGGCGGCGGCCGGCGCCCTGCGGCGCTTCGTGCCCCGCGCGGGGCTGGTCGGACCCGTGCTGGTCGGGCTGCTCGGCGTCGGCGGGGCCCTGCTCGCGTCGCTGACCGGGCTGTTCCTGACCCTGACGGGGCCCCTGCTGGCCGGGCTGTGCTTCGGGCTGGCCGCCGCCCGGCGTCGCTGACCGCCGCGGGGTAGCGTCGGGCATGGCCCCTCGTCGCTGGAAGCGCCCCCATCCCGTGCAGCTGCTGCTGGCCGCGGCCGTCGGGCTGGCGCTGCTCGCGTGGATCCGCGGGCTGCTGGACCCGCCGGAGCGCAGCCACGGGGGCGACGGCGGGCGCGGGGGACCGCTGGTGGCGCCTCCCTGAGCGCCCCCTCCTCGGCCGCCGCTCACTCGATCTCGACGATCTCGTCCTGGTAGGTGAACCGCCGCGCGCCCCGGTAGACGTCCACGACCCGCAGCGCGTTCACGTCGTCCCAGGTGGCGTCGGTCGTGTCGATGTGCATGCCGACGGCGTCCCACTCCATCTCGCCGTTGCCGTGCAGGTGGCCCGCGTGGTTGCCGCGGACCGTGTCGGCGTAGGGCCCCAGGAGTGGTTCGAGCACGTCCTTCTCGTCGACGTCGAAGCCGCCCGGCCCGTGGAACATGGGCATGTGGCTCAGGAACACGACCCGCTCGTCGAGCGCCTCACCGGCCTCGGCGTCGCCCTCCTCTGCCAGGCCGTCCAGCTCGTCGCGCAGGAAGGGCAGGGTCCCGCCGTCGAAGTCGTGCAGGTCGGGCAGCTCGCCCCAGCCGGTCGCGACGACGCGGGTGTTCCAGTCCAGCGCCACGAAGCGCAGGCCGTCGTGGTCGAAGCCGTAGCTCTGGAACCAGCTGGGAACGCCGCGCTCGGGGTTGTCGATGACGCCGGCCTGGCGCGTCCAGCCGGGCAGGGTCGCCGCCAGGTGGTCGAGCTGCGGCGAGAAGGCCTGGTGCCAGGCTTCTTCGTCGGCCGACTGGATGCAGTTGTCGCCGATGACCGGCACCCACGGCATGGACAGCTGGGACAGGGCCGCGATGGCCGGGTCGAAGCCGTCGTTCCAGGCGATGTCGCCCAGGATGAAGACCAGCTGGATGTCGCGCGCTTCGGCGTGCTCCTCGATCCAGGCGACGGCGTCGATCAGCCGCTGTTCGTGGTCGCCGGGGCCGGTGACGTGCGGGTCGGCGATGAGCGCGTAGGAGAAGGCGTACTCGGGGGAGGAGGTCGCGCCGCTGTCCGTGGAGCCGCTGTCCAAGGAGGAGGAGGAGCCACTGTCCGAGGAGTCGCTGTCCGAGGAGCCACTGTCCGACGAGGCGGTCCCTCCCGAGTCCGGCGACGCGGCGGGCGGAGAGCAGGCCAGGGCGAGTGCGACGAACAGCATCGGCGCGACTCTATCGCCCGGTGATAGCGTCCGCCGATGTCGTCGCCCGCCCGCGCTCCCGTGACCGACCAGCTCCGCGCGGGCGTCGTGCTGCTGGGGCTGATGACCATGCTGCTGATGGCCTTCCCCGGCGTGGACGCCATGCCGGCCAACATGCTGTCGACCCCCGAGTCGGTGGACCGCTGGTCCAAGGACTACCCGCGGGCCGGCGTGCTGGCGGTCAAGGCGCTGGCCGACGCCAACCGCGCCGTCCGGCTGCCGATCGTGCACGAGCTGACGCGCTTCGAGCGCTGGTTCCGCATCGAGCAGACCTGGAACCTGTACGGCGGCGGCCCCGCCCGCTGTCGTCGGCTCGAGGTCGTCGTCGACGACCGCGTGGTCTACCGGTCCAACGACCCGGACCTGGACTGGCGGGCCGCCGAGCTCGGCAGCCGCCGGATCCGCCCCGTGCTCGAGACCGCCGCCAACAAGCCCGGCGCCGCCAACGTCAAGGGCCTGCTGCGCGTCATCGGCCGCTGGGCCCAGGAAGACTTCGGCGCCGACGCCGTCACCCTGCGGGCCACCGTGGCCGACTTCCCGACCGAGCCCGTGCCGGCCGGCGTGGTGCACCCCTCGGAACCGGGCGGCCCGGCCGAGGTCGCCCACCTCATCCACGGCAGCGCCCCCGACTGGAAGCCGCGCGTGGAGCTCCCATGAGCCTGTGGCAGCGCTGGGTGGCGCGCGTGAACCAGCCGGTCGACGCCCGGCCGCTGGCCCTGGTCCGCGTCTTCGTGTGCACGGTCCTCCTCCTCGACCTGCTCCGCGTCTGGCAGCTCGGCCTCGTGACCACCATCTGGCGGGACTACGACCACGGCGGGCTCACGACCTTCTCCTCCCCCTTCGTCTGGATCGACCGCTGGCCGGACACCGGCGGGCCCGTGCTGTTCGGCGTCGCCGTCGCGGCCCTGACCTGCGCCCTGCTCGGCGTCGGCACCCGCCCGGCGATGCTCGTCGCGGCCGTCGCCTACAGCCAGCTCGGCCACCTCTTCCCGCCCGGGGATCGCGGCATCGACCGCGTGCTGCGCACCGTGCTGCTGCTGCTGGTCTTCACCGGCAGCCACCGGCGCTTCGCCCTGCTGGGCGCCCAGGTCGGCGCGACCATCCGGCGCTGGCCGATGGACGTCATCCGCTTCCTGCTGGTGATGGTCTACCTGGGCGCGGCCTTCGCCAAGGTCGGCGGCAACGTGCAGTGGTGGGGCGGCGGCGAGACCAACGTGCTGATGCGCATCCTGTCGGATCCCATGGCCGCCCGGCTCGACCCGACCTTCGCCATCCTCCTGGATCCGCTGTGGCGGATCGGCGCGGTCTTCACCGTGCTGTTGGAGCTGTCGTCGCCGCTGCTGCTCACGAAGTGGGCCCGCTGGTGGGCCCTGCTCGGGCTGGCGCTGCACCTGGGCATCGCCGCGACCATGAAGCTCGGCATGTTCGCGTGGGGGATGATGGCGCTGTACCCGGTGGTGCTCGGGCCGTGGCTCATCGACGAGTGGCGGGCGCGGCGGGGCTGACCCGCCGGGTCCCGGGCGCAGCGGCGCTCAGCAGGGCGACTCGCTGTAGTACTCGAAGTTGTTGCGCTCGTCGCACTCGTTCTGCTGGCCGGTGCCGGTGCCGTCGTCGTCGGCGCGGACCACGAAGCCGTCGGGACCCAGGTCGCCCTTGGTGACCGTGAAGGTGACCGAGGAGCTGGCGCGGCCCGAGGGGATGACTTCCGGCACCCGGCGCTTGTCCAGGAAGGTCTCGATGGCGCCGTCGACCGCGTAGAGCGACACGAACAGGCCGGACCGGCTCTCGAGCCCGCCGTGGTTGCGGATCTGGACGCTGATCTCGACCTCGCTCTCGCCGGTGCAGCCGCTGAAGCAGACGTCGCTGATCTGCACCTGCAGGTCCAGGGCGGCGTCGTCGACGGTCGGGCGGGCGCGGAACACGTTGTAGACGTCCCACGACCACGGGGCGGGGCTCGGCACGTGGCCGTCAGGCTCGACCTGGGTCATCGCCCAGTCGTGCACCGGCCAGGTGGTGCCGCTCTTGGCCCAGCCCTCGCCGACGTGACCCAGCACGCTGATGCCCTTCCAGACGCTGCCGTTGCTGGCGATCACGATCTCGGCGCTGCCGTCGTTGTCGACGTCGGCGACGGTCGGGTACTCCCAGACGGTGCCGCTGCTGTGGCTGCTGTTGCTGTACAGCTCGGTGCCGACGGTGCCGTCGAAGATGCGCAGGCTGATCTCGTCGGCGTAGAGCACTTCATAGGCGCCGTCGCCGTTGATGTCGTAGCCGCTGGCGCCGGCGATGCCGGAGTTGTCCTGGATCGTGGCCTGCCACAGCTTGGTGCCGTCGACCTCGAACATCTCGATGTAGCGGCTGGCCGGGACGACGATCTCGACCTGGCCGTCGCCGTCGAAGTCGGCCACGCTCGGCGGGCCGGGCCGGCTCGAGCTGCTGTTGAGCGCCACGGTGCGGATGAGCGTGCCGTCGGCTTCGGTGATGTGCATCTGGTTGCCGGTGACCCAGAACACCTCGGCTTCGGGGTCGCGGTCGATGTTGGCGACGGCCTGGAAGGTGCTGTCGCCGGACCGCGTGACGCTCCACTCGCGCAGGCCGAAGTGGTCGTAGCAGATCTCGCCCAGCAGGATCTCGGCGGTGCCGTCCCCGTCGATGTCGGCGACGACCGGCGCCCGCCAGCTGCTGGTCAGCCCGGACATGGTGCCGACGGTGGTGCCGTTGCTGCCCTCGACGATGGCGATGTCCATGATGACTTCGATGTCGCCGTCGCCATCGAGATCCGCGACGGTCGGCTGCGGGTAGCTCTGGAAGGCGAAGCTGTTGCTGCGCCACTCGATGGTGCCGTCGTGGCTGACCGACGCGATGCGGTCGTCGGTGGTGCCGGCGATGACCTCGGGCTCGCCGTCGTTGTCGACGTCGGCGATGGCGACGCCGGCGTTGCCGTCGAAGCCGCTGACCTCCCAGATGACGCCGCTGCCGTCGCCGTGCAGGGCGACCAGGGTGTTGCGGCTCCAGGTGCTGATGACGATGTCGGGGTTGTCGTTCTCGTCGATGAAGCCGTCGCCGTTGTCGTCGGTCAGGTTGCCGATCGCCGGCATGACGATGGCGCCCGTGCCGCTCGGCACCGTGTACTGCCACTCGATGCCGACGTTCCAGGGGTCCAGCACCTCGATGTCGGGCGCCAGGCAGTCCTCGTCCACCGTCACGTCGAAGGCGGTGAAGTCGTCGACGCTGCAGTCGTCGTCCAGGCAGTCCTTGATGCCGTCGAGATCGGTGTCGGGGTAGCCCTCGTCGATCTCGCCGTCGCCGTCGTCGTCGACGCCGTTGCACTCCTCTTCGCCCGGCGTGTCGGGGATGTCGGGCGTGCCGCTGTCGATCGGGTCGGGCAGCTCGCCGGTGTCTTCGGGCCGGCCGGGCTTGCCTTCGCCGGTGAAGCTGTAGTCGGTGCAGCCGACGAGCAGCGGCAGGAGGAACAGGCGACGCATGCGGAACCCCGGGAGAAGGCCCGCAGTGTACCTGCGAATGACGGAATCCCTCAGTCGGTGAGGTCCAGGCGGTACGGCCACTGCACGCTGGTCAGGAAGGGACCGCTGACCGTGACGCCGTCGACCGTCGGCGTGTTGCTGTACAGCGGGCCGTAGTGGCGCAGCGCGGCGAGCAGGGCCAGGGTGGTCTCCGCTTCGTCGTCGCCGCCGAGCTTGTCGCCGCCGTGGCCGTCGGACAGCAGCACGTGCGAGGGGCCGCCGTCGGTGCAGCGGAACACGACGTCGTCGAGCAGGTCGCCGTCCAGGTCGCCCATGTCGGTCAGGAAGTGGCCGGTGTCGCCGCAGAGCAGGTCGCCGTCGCCGCCGCGCAGGGTCCGGTGGTAGACCTTGGCCCGCGCGCTGTGCACGGTCGCCCGGCCCTGGTGACCGACCGCCGCCACGATGGCCTGGCTGCCGTCGCCCAGCAGATCGCCGGCCGACAGCGGCAGGGGCAGATCCGCACAGGTCGGGTCGATGCTGCTCTCGATGATGGCCTGGGACTCCCAGTCGTCGCTGCCGATGGCCGAGCCGGGGAAGGTGACGGTGACGTATGGGCAGGCCAGGTCGGCCACGGCGCTGGTGGTGTCGGAGTAGCGCACGCGCATGGTGACCATGATCGTGGTCGACGTCGCGTGATCCGAGGGCTCGAGCGCCTCGAAGGGGACCTCGAGCGCCTCGTCCCACTCCCAGAAGCGCGTGTCCAGGGCCTCGTCGTCGGTGGCCAGGACCGCGTCGCCGGCGCTGCCGAACCGGGCTCCGACGGCCAGGGGCATCGTCTCGGAGATCGGCAGCTGCTCGAAGATGGTCGCGTCCTCCACGCCGAGGGCCATCGGCCCGGCGATGAACGGCAGGTCGCCGCTGGACGTCTCCCAGGCGCTGTCGACGTCGGCGTTGCCGATCCAGGCCTGGCCCTTGCCGTCGCGCCAGAACAGCAGCACGCCGCCTTCCGAGCCGATGTCGCTGAGCACGACCGGCGTGGTGGCGCCGCCGTCGGTGGTCTCGGCGGGCAGGGAGAGGGAGAACTCGCGCTTGCGGTCGGACAGCTCCTGGGCCGCGAACTTCCGGTCCGAGGCGAGGAGGGGCGGAGGCGCGAAGGAGGAGTCGAGGGACGCGCTGTCGTCGAAGCTCCAGGCCGCGACGAGTCCGCCGCCGGGCTTCGACAGCAGGGTGACCGAGGCGTTGTCCTGCATGATGAAGTCGCCGCCGGTGATGCTGATGGTGCCGCCGTCGTCGAGGACGAACTCCTGGTAGTCGTCGCCGTGGCCGCGGGCTGCCACGACCAGCCCGTCGGCGGCCGTCTCGCCCCAGGTGGGCCGGGTCACGATGGGCCCGCCGCCCAGGTCGGAGAGCACGACCAGGTCGCCGGAGCTCAGCTCGGCGCCGGCTTCTTCCGCCCCGGGCCCGCTGCCGATCCGCAGGGTGCTGCCGTAGCCGGGCAGGCAGACGCAGACGCCGTTCAGGCAGACCCCGGTGCCGCTGGCGCTGCCGGGGGTGCCGCGGCGGGCCGTGCTGCCGCTGCCCCGGCCGATGACCGAGCCGACGGACGCGCCGAGCGAGGTCGGGCCGCGCTCGCTGCTGGCCACGGCCTCGGCCAGCTCGTCGAGCTTCCAGGTGTTGCGGACGCGCTGCCACCCGTCGACGGGGGAGGCGTCTGCCCCGGCGGAGGTGAGCCTGCCGCCGTCCAGGCTCAGGTAGGCGCCGTGCACGTGGCCTTCGGTGGCGGGCATGTCGTCCAGGCCGCCCAGGACATCGGGGACGTCGATCCCGAACAGCACATTGTTGTTGGCGCCGCCCGCGGGCATGTACAGCGGGTTCTCCATGGCGGGCTCGAGCCGCACCGAGCTGGTCGTCGCGTCGCCGTCGGACCCCTTCGCCACGTAGTGATCGCTGTGCGTGGCCTGGCCGTCGGCGTCGCGGCCCCAGAGGCGCACGATGAAGTCGGCGGTGTCGTCGCCATCGGGGTCGAAGGCCTCGACGGCCACGGCGGTGATGTCCCCGAAGGTGTGGCAGGACCCGTCCGCATCGACGGCGTCCTGCAGGACCACCGTGCGCAGGCCGATCGGGCGGCTGCTGACCTGGTACAGCCCGAGCTTGCCTTCGCAGGCGGCGGAGATCGCGCCGGGGTCGAAGGAGAAGACGATGCGGCCGGGCCGCTTGTGCAGGATGGGGTCCTCGCCGCTGCCCACCACGCCCGCGAAGGCCCGGCCCTCGCCCACCGCCTGGGCGGTGACGCTGCCGAGCTCGGTCCAGCTGTAGGGCTTCTGGCCGTCGAAGTAGAAGCCCTCCCACTTGCCAGTGTCGACCTCGTCCAGGCCGAACAGGGTCATGCCGACCGTGCCGACGTCGTCGAGGATCGCCGGCTGGATCTGCATCAGGTGGCTCGGCGCCCCCCCGTCTTCGTAGCCGGTGAGCAGGTCCTTGCTGCCCCAGTCGCCGCTGCTGCTGTCGCGCCGCAGCTGCTTCACGCGCAGCCCCTCGCTGCCGTAGAGCCAGGCGACCACGTCGTCGCCGCCGTCGCTGCTGCCGTCGGCGGACACGCGGCTGCGGACGGTGATGCTGCCGAAGTGCGCGTCGCCGGGGCCGAAGGCCTTGAAGTCGTCGGGCACGTCCCAGCCGATGGCGCTGTCGTCGTCGTCCTCGAGCACGCCGTAGGTGGCCCACTCGAAGATGGGATCGGCGGTGGTGTCGCTGTCGTCCGCGTCGCCCCAGTTGGTGCGCCAGAAGCCGATGTCCATGTCGTCTTCGTCGCCGGACTTCACGTTGCTCGCCGAGTCGAGCAGCAGCGCGAAGTTGGTCTCGAGGGCCTGGCTCATGCCGTCGTACTGGGGGGTGCCGCCCTTGGGATCCAGGGCCGCGGCGGCTTCTGCGGCCGGCAGCGCGGCGCGGATCGGCGCCACCGCGACGTCCACGCCGTCGACGGACACGGGCGCCAGCTGGAAGCCCTGCTTCGCCGTGGCGACGGTGCCGGTCAGCACGATGGTGTCGCCGTCGCCGGCCTCGGCGGACAGCAGCACCAGCTCCTCGTCGATGAGCATCTCCCACTCGGAGGTGAGCAGGTCGGGCCGGCGGCGCAGGCGGCCCGTGATGGTCACCGTGCCGCCCTCGGCCACGTCCAGGCTGGCGGGCGCGATGTCCAGGATCTCCAGGTCGCCCCAGGCGGGCTCCTCGACGGCCGTGTCGGTGTCGGTGTCGTCGTCCGTGTCGGTGCCGTCCGTGACGTCGGTGTCGGTGTCCGCGTCGGTGTCGGTCTCGTCGGTGCCGTCCGTGTCGGCATCGGTGTCGGCGTCGGTCTTGCCGGAGTCGCCGGCGTCCTTGTCGCCACAGGCGACGAGCGCGAGGGTCAGGGTCAGGGGCAGCAGGGAGAGAAGTCGCAACACGCACCTCGGGAAGTCCCCGACGTTAGCGCTGCGCCCCTGTACCTGCACCCTTCGCGGCTCTCACGGCTGCAGGGCGAGTCCCCCGGGGATGGCGCCCAGCCCGTCGCCGGACAGCAGCATGCCCTGGTCGGTCAGGCCGTCGTCCTGGGACAGCTGCAGCCGCCGCAGCCCGCTGGTCTCGGACACCAGCACGGCCCCGCGCAGGGGCCCGCGGGTCAGGCCGACTCCGACGCCGGGCAGGCTGGGGGACGCCGCCTTGGCGCCCAGCGTGAACCCGTCGGCCGTGCACTCCAGGATGCGGGCCCCGTTGCCGTAGCCGTCGAGCGCGAGCACGCCGGCGTCGTCCCAGGGCACCGCGACGAGCGAGATGGGGTCGGGCACGTCGATGACGTCGTGGGCGCTGAGGCGGTCGCCGTCGACGGCGACGACCGCCACGCGGGTGGGCACGCCGCTGAACTCGCTGATGTCGCCGACCAGCAGGAACCGGCCGTCGTGGGTGAAGGTGGCGTCGCTGACGATGGCGTCGTCGTCGCCGAAGGCGTCCACGCTGGAGAGCACCGTGACGGGATCGGTGCTGACGTCGACCAGGTGCACGTCGGCGCCGGCCGGCGCGCCGTCGACCTCCTTGGCGTAGACCGCGTAGACGTCGGCCTGGCCGGGCTGCCGCACCACCGCGGCGGCGCCCTTGGCCACCAGGACGCGGCGGGCGCCGGAGAGCTCGCCGGAGTCGCAGTCGACATCGACGACGTAGAGCCCGCCGCCGTTCTCCTGCCAGTTCACGTCGGTGACCAGCAGCCGCTCGCCGCTCGGGTGCATGGCCAGCCCCTCGGCATACGGGCCGCTGCGGTCCGCCACCGTCGCAGGCACGACGGTCGTGCCGTCGACCCAGACGCTCGACAGGTAGCCGTCGCCGGCCACGACGCCGATCACGCCGTCGGGGGTGAACACGCCGCGCCCGCCGGTCGCCCGGCTCAGGTCGCCGAGCTCGCCCAGGTCGGTGAAGCCGCCGCCCGTGTCCAGGACGAAGGCGTTCCACTGGAAGGCCTGGCCGCCGGTGGCCGTGTAGGGAAAAGACACCAGGCCCACCCGGTCGGCGTCGGCGGGCAGCGGATCGGCGTGGCAGCCGTCGGTCGTGGCGCCGTCTCCCCCGCCGCTGTCGGAGCCGCCGTCGGTGCCGCCGTCCCCACCGGGGCCGGTGCGGCCGCCCTTGCCCGGGTCGTCGGTGCAGGCCAGCGCGAGCAGCAGCCAGATCACCTGGGCTCCAGGGCCCGCAGGTCCAGCCGCCCGTCGCGCACCGGCGGGCACCACCAGAAGCCGCCGGAGATCGGCCGCGTGAAGGTGAACAGCCCGTCGGTCACGCCGTCGTCCAGGCCGACCATGCGGCGCAGCACGGCCGTGTAGGCGTCGAAGCTCTTGCCGAAGGCGATGAACAGGAGCCCCATGCGCGGCCCGTCGGTCCACGGCATCGAGCGCCGCACCATGAACGCTTCGGGCTCGAAGTCTTCTTGCGCGGTGCGCTTGACGTGGGCGCTGGCGGGCGCGTCCTCGAGCTCCTCGTTGTCGGAGATCCGCCGCCCGAAGGTGTGGTCGCGCTCGGTCGGGCTCTTGCGCTCGAAGGCGTCCAGATCGTGCACCCACTGCTGGGCCGCCACGAAGCTGCTGCCTTGCATGCCGGGGCCGCCCTCCTGGCAGACCGCCGCGGCGATCGCGTCGTCCCCGACGGGGTTCTCGGTGCCGTCCTCGTAGCCCGACAGGTCGTCGCCGCCGCGGTAGCGGAAGCAGTCGATCACCCGGGCGACCGTCACGTGGTCCCCCAGTGTGGCCAGGATCTGCCGCGATCGATGCAGGATGTGGCCGCGGTCCTCGCCCACGACACGCAGCCACAGGGCCGTCGGCGTGCTGGGCACCTCGAAGCCGGGGCCGACGTGGTGGGGGTGCACGTCCAGGCCGGGCACATCGGCGCCGGCGGCCAGCACGAGCGACCGGCCGATGCCGATCAGCAGGTCGTCGCCGTGGCCCTGGGGGGAGAGGTCGAGGGCGGCGAGCCGCGAGAGCAGGACGCCGGCTGAGCCGCCGGGGGCGAGGTCGAGCTCGATGAACCGCGCATCGCGGGGGACGGGGGAGAGGACGCCGGGCTGGACGGGCATGGTGCACTCCGAGGAGGAGGCCCGCCTATTCAGTCCCCGGGCCAGCTGCGGATGCGGTGGTCGACCATGCGGTCGGCGTCGAAGATCGCGTGCAGCTCGAAGCGCTGGCCGGCCAGCATGCGGGGCACCCACACCCGGTCGTCGGCCCACATCTCGTCGTAGGGCATGGCGGCCAGCGGGATCCACAGCGGCAGCGCCTCGTCCGTCTCGGCGGGCTCGCCCTGGAACCGGCGCGCGGTGAAGACGTGCACGTGCAGCCGCAGCCCGTCGACGAACTGGAACCACAGCTCGCCGCGGTGCTCGGGATCCAGGGCGGTCACGCAGACCTCCTCCTGGACCTCGCGCACGGCCGCCTCGACCGCGGTCTCGCCCGGGTCGATCTTGCCGCCCGGCGCGTTGATCTTGCCCTCGCCCAGCCCGCGCTTCTTGCGGATGAGCAGGGCGTGATCGTCGTGCAGCACGAACAGCAGCGTGCCCCGCATGGTGGGGGTCCAGCTCTTCCAGTCGATCTCGGCGACGGACGTCACGGCGGCTCCGGGTCGGGACCGGTCGCTAGCACGCCGACGGCGCAACTGCTGTGCAAGGCCCGTTCTGGCCCTGCTCGTGGGATAAGGTCGCCGGAACCTGCGCCGCTGTCCCCGGCGGCGCGTGTCTCCGCTGTCCCCCGAGCCCGCTGCCCCCGCCCTTCCTGCAGGAGCCCCCCATGTCCTTCGACGTGAAGACCCTCGCCCAGCTGCTCCACAAGCGCGCCGAGGCCTCGCCGGACCACGTGTCCATCCGCACCAAGACCAAGGACGGCGGCGACGCCTGGGTGGATCGCACCTGGGCCCAGCTGCGCGATCGCGCCGACGCCATCGCCACCGGCATCCTGACGGCCATCGAGCTCGCCGACAACGACGTCGTCGGCCTGCTCGGCCAGACCAGCGAAGACTGGCTGGCCTGCGACTTCGCCGCCCTGTCGGTGAACCTGCAGACCGTGCCGATCTACGCGAGCCTGCTGCCCGAAGAGGTCGGCTACTGCCACGTCGACACCGGCATCAAGCTGGTCATCGTCGACGACAAGGCCCAGCTCGCCAAGGTCCGCGAGATGCGCAAGGGCTTCTCCTTCTTCAAGAAGGACTACGGCGCCGAAGACGTGCTGCTCAAGCACATCGTCGTCATCGACCCCAAGGGCATCGACCCCGCCGACGACTGGGAGTCCCTCGCCGATCTCGAGGCCCGCGGCCGCGACAAGCTCGCCGAGCTCGCCGGCGAGCGCGAGCGGCGCCGCAACGAGGCCGATCCCCACCAGATCGCGACCTACACCTACACCTCGGGCACCACCGGTCCGCCCAAGGCCGTCATCCAGACCCACGACAACCACCTGTCGATGGCCCGGATGGTCGAAGCCGCCGACGTCATGAACGACGAGATGCGCGCCGGCGGCCTGTTCCTGTTCCTGCCCCTCGCCCACAGCTTCGGCCGGCTCATCCAGTTCAGCGCCCCCTACGGCGACCTGCCGCTGGTCATCTCGTCGGTGCCGACCCTGGCCGACGACGCCCGTGCCACCCGCCCCGGCTTCTTCCCGGCGGCGCCCCGCGTCTACGAGAAGATGAAGGCCAAGATCGAGAGCGCCGTCGCGGGCGCGCCGCCGCTGCGCCAGAAGCTGTTCCGCATGGCCATCGGCGTCGGCGAGCAGACGATCCCCTACCGCTGCAAGGGCGAGCCGGTGCCGGGCTTCCTGGCCTTCAAGTACAGCCTGGCCGACAAGGTCGTGCTGTCCAAGCTGCGGGCGCGGCTCGGCATGGATCGGGCCCAGGCCCTGCTGTCCGGCTCGGCCCCCCTCGACCCGACCGTGCACACCTTCTTCCTGGCCATGGGCCTGGATCTGCTGGAAGGCTACGGCCTGACCGAGACCTGCCCGGCCCTGTCCTGCAACACCCCGGGCCACATCAAGATCGGCACCGTCGGCCTGCCGCTGCCGGGCGTCACCATCAAGATCGACGTCACCGACCAGGCCAGCGGCCGCGGAGAGATCCTGGCCAAGGGCCCGAACATCACCCAGGGCTACCTGAACCGGCCCGAAGCCACCGCCGCCGCCATCGACGAAGACGGCTGGTTCCACACCGGCGACGAAGGCCTCATCGACGCCGACGGCTTCGTGAAGATCACCGGCCGCATCAAGGAGCTCATCAAGACCAGCGGCGGCAAGTACGTCGCCCCGGCCAAGATCGAGGGCATGCTCAAGGGCTGCACCATCATCCAGGAAGCCGTCGTCATCGGTGACCGGCGCAACTACTGCGTCGCCCTCATCAGCATCGACACCGAAGAGCTCCAGGACTGGGCCAAGCAGACCGGCAACGCCGCGGATCAGGACAGCCCGGAAGTCCTGGCCCACGTCCAGGCCCACCTGGCCACGGTCAACGCCGACCTCGCGAGCTTCGAGAGCATCAAGTACGTCAAGATCCTGCCCGAGCCCCTGTCCATCGACAACGGCCTGCTGACCGCCAGCCTCAAGGTCAAGCGCAACGTCGTGGAAGAGCGCTACAAGGACCTGATCGACGGCATGTACACGGGCAGGAAGTAGGCCGCGGCCGCTCAGGTCAGCCGCCCCCGGGCGGTCAGCCACGCCACGAAGCCCGGCCAGGCGCACAGCCAGCCGGGCTTTCCCGTGGGCAGGGTGGCGTCGCCGCACAGCTCGGAGACGACGTCTTCGGGCTCGCCGGCGCGCTCGGCGGCCCAGGCGGTGAACAGCCGGGCGGTCTGCGGCTGGTAGCCGCGCAGCCGGGCGAAGGGCAGGGCGCGGCCGATGCGCAGCGCGTCTCCTGGCCGGTCCTCACGCAGGAAGAGCAGCACCCGGGTGAGCTCGAGGGCGTGCCGCACGTCGCCGCGCCCGCTGCCGGCCTGGGTCAGCAGCTGGCGGGCCCGGGCGGCGTCCCCGCGGCACAGGGCGACCATCGCGTGGCCCTGGAACAGCATCGGCCGCATGCCGGCGAACCGGGCGGCGTCCTGCCAGCCGCAGTCCAGGCTGCGATCCAGCAGGACCTGGGCTGCGTCGAAGTCCCCACGCTCGAAGGCCGCGATGCCCAGGTTGTGGACCAGCACGAAGCGGACCAGGGGCGTCGCGTCGGGAGCGGCGAGCGAGGTGCGCCAGATCTGCTCGGCGGCGTCGACGTCGAAGCGCTGCAGCGCTTCGATGGCGCGCTGGTTGTCGGCCTTGGCCCGCAGGCCGACCCGGGTCTCGCGCAGCGATCGCCAGACGATGGGCAGGGCCACGAGGATGAGCGCGACGCCCGAGCAGACGAGCCCGAGCAGGCCGGCGAGCGGCGGATCGTCGTCCGGGGCGTAGCGCCACAGGAAGGGGATCGCGATGGCCACCCAGACCAGCAGCGGCAGCGCGATGCCGACCTTGCGCCGGTAGTAGGCGCGGGGCGGCTGGATGTCGACGTCGAGGGCCGGGTCTCGCTGCATGGCGCGCCCCGTATCGTGGCAGCATGCGGCCATGTCCTCGTCTACGCGAGCGCTGCTCGAGGCGCTGCGGGTCGGCCGCAGCCCGGCGGGCGCCCAGCCCGATGACGCCCTGCAGGCGCGGGACTGGCTGCGCGAGCGCCTGCAGGCCGCTCCCGCCGCCGAGCTGCGGGGGCTGTTCACGGCGGCCGAGCGCGACGGGCCCGGCTTGTCGACGCTGCTGCGCTGGGTCGAGGCCTGCGTACCCCCCGGTCCGGACAGCGCGGCGATCTACCGGCGGCTCGGGCAGTACCTGCCGGAGCAGGCCGACCTGGCGGCCACCTACAACCTGGGCCGCACCCTGCGCGACGACTGCGGCGAGCCGGCCGCCGCCCAGCGCCTGTTCGAGCGGTGCACCGAGCGGTTCATGGACGACGCCGACAGCTGGCTGGAGCTCGGCAACGCCCGGGCGGACCTGGGCGACCACCCGGGCGCGCGGGCGGCGTGGGCGCGCTGCGCGGCGCTGGAGCCGATGGACCCGGGCCCGTGGCTGAACATGGGGCAGCTGCACAAGGAGCGGCAGGAGTGGGCCGAGGCCTGCGAGGCGATGGCCGAGTGCTGCGCCCGCACGCAGCAGGCCGAGGAGTGGCACGTCTACGGCCACGTGCTGCAGGCCGCTGGCCGGGCCGAGGAGGGCGCCCGGGCCCTGAAGCGGGCGATCGACGCGTACCTGGACCGGCCGCCCGACGACGGCACCCTGTTCTGGACGGGCGCGGCCTGGGCGAGGCTCGGTCGGGTCGACGAGGCGCTGTCCTGCCTGGAGACTGCGCTCCGGGGCGACCCCTCGCTGGCCGCCGACGCGCGGGACGAGGAGGACTTCGCCGCGCTGCGCGGCGTCGCGCGGTTCCGGGAGCTCGTCGGGGGCTGAGGAACGAGGCTCGCGCGACAGGGCACCTGCCTACTGGCTCGCCTCGACCGGCACGGCGCCCAGCACCTCGACAAGCACCTGCGGACCGAGCTTCACCAGCAGCCCGCGTGCGCCCCCGTTGATCCAGATGACGTCCAGGGCGAACACGCTGGCCTCGACGTACACGGGCATGGCCTTGCGGAGGCCGAAGGGGCTGGTGCCGCCGACCTGGTAGCCGCTGTGCCGCTGCGCGGTCTCGGGGGTGCAGGGCTCGACGCTCTTGCGGCCAAGGGCGCGCGCCAGGGCCTTGGTGCTGACCTCGCGGTCGCCGTGCTGGCAGACGACCAGCGGCTTGCCGTCCTGGTCCTGCATGACCAGCGTCTTGACCACCTGGTGCAGCGGGGCGCCCAGGGCGGCGCTGCTGGCCCGTGCACCGCCCCGCGGCACGTAGTCGTAGGGCTGCAGCTCGTAGGCGACCCCGGCGGCGTCCAGCACACGCAGGGCCGGGGTCTTGGGAGGGCGTGGCTTCTTGCTGCCCATCGGCGGCTCCGGTCGAGGGGGGGCGGTGTCGGAGTGTGCCGCGGGTGGGCGGCGCATGGGGGCGGTACCGAGGGCCGCATCGGACCGAGACATCGCGCTGACAAGTGGGTCGCTATGGTCGCAGGCGATGGCACGCACTGGTCGAGAGCTGTCCCTGGCCAAGCGACTCGGCTTCGGCCTGCTGTTCGCCGCGGTCCTCCTGGTCGCGACCGAGGGCGTGCTGCGCGTCGCGACCAAGGGGCTGGGGGAAGCGTCGATCCCCGACGAGCTGGTCCGCTCGCACGTGCAGGCCGAGGGCCTGGAGTACGACCCGGTGCTGGGCTGGCGTCGCGCGCGGCTGCCGGATCCCCACTACGACATCGACCTGAACCAGTTCCGGCGAAAGGTGCCCATCGATCGCAAGAAGCCCGACGGGGGCTGGCGGGCCTTCACCTTCGGCGACTCGCAGACCTACGGCGCGGGCCTGACATCCACCGAGACCTACTCGGCAGTGGCGGAGCGCACGCTGCAGCAGGCGGTTCCGGACCGCGTGGTCGAGGTCGTGAACACCGGCTGTTCCGGCTACGGCACCCTGCAGGGGCTCCGGCTGATGCGCGATCGGGTCGTGCGCTTCGAACCGGACCTGTACATCGTCGACAGCTTCCCCTTCGACAACCCGCGGGACGAGGTCCTGCCCCCCGCGAGCTGGGCGGCCGGGCTGGAGCGCGTGCTGTTCCACTGGCGCACCTACTACGTGCTGCGGTTCAGCATCGAGCGCGCGCAGGGGCGCCTGCGGCCGATGCGGGTGGGCCAGCTGGCCGGCGAGGAGAACTACGCCGGCAACCACGACAGCATCATGGCCCTCGCGGCCCAGCAGGGCGTGCCGGTGGTGTTCCTGGACTACCCCTTCTGGGACTCCAGCCACGGCGCCCAGCAGGTGACGTGCCTGGCGCCGGCGTCCGAGCTGCCCGAAGGCGCCAGGGTGCTCTCGATCTGCAGCGCGCTGCAGGACTCCGGGATGGCGCCGTCCGAGCTGTTCCTGGACAACAACCACATGTCGGCCACCGGGGCCCGCATCGCGGGCGAGGCGCTGGCGGACGCCCTGCGCGAGGCCGGGCTGGGGCCCTGAACGAGCCCGACCCGGTTCAGCGGACCAGCTCGAAGCGCAGGGTCCCGTGCGGCCAGTCGGGGTCGGTCAGCTCCCAGCGCCCGGCCTTGGGGTTGTCGGGCAGGAACTCGGCCGGCTCGACCGCGACGGGGCCGACGGGGAAGTCGAGCTTCAGCGCGGTCGCCCCGGGGTCGTCCTGGAAGGCGAAGACGTCGAAGCTGGCGGTCTGCACGAAGGGCGTCGGGTCCGGGGTCCAGGCGCCGGCGTCGGGGTCCCACCAGTACCGGGTCATCCAGGCGTTGGGCACGCCGCTGCTGACGTCGCCGTTGGACCGGATGTCGACGAAGCCCGCGTCCGCCACGGCCACGCCGTCGACGCTGAGCGACTCGATCTGCCAGGTGCCGACCACGTCCATGCCGCAGCCGGCGAGCAGCACGGCGACGCTCGGAGCGACGAGCGGGAGCACGCGCATCACAGCCTCCCCGTGACGTTGAGCCGCCAGGTCACGGCGTTGTACGCGAAGGGGAAGACGGCCAGCTGTTCTTCGTCGTTGAGCATCAGGGTGAAGGCCAGGTCGGCCGCGTGGCGGTCGCGGATCTGCAGCGGGGCCAGCACCTCGCCCCGGACGCTCAGGAAGGTTCCGCCGTCCAGCCCGTAGTAGTGCTGGGTCGGCAGCTGCACCATGCCGGCGGCGATCCGCCAGTAGACCGGGTTCGCGCCTGGGTCGGAGAAGCCCCGGCTGTGCACCGCGGCTTCGACGTCGTGCACGCTGGTCGTCGGCTTGAAGGCGTAGCCGAAGGCGATGTCGAACCGGCCCATGATGTCGTCCTGGCGGACGTGTCCGGTCAGCAGCTTGTCGGCGATGGTGACCCGCTCGCCTCCTTCGTCGACCTCGGCCTCGCCCATCGGCACCTGCCGGGCGAACAGCGTGCTGCGGCCCACGCCCTTGTCCGACAGCTCGCCCCACTTCACGCGCTTCGCGCCGGCCGCGAACTGGTCGAAGCGCGAGAAGCCGTCGCGGGCCACGGTGTTGCCGAACAGGCCGATGCGCTGCTCGCCGGCCGACAGGTACCAGCCACTGCTGGCGGTGTAGCCGGCGCGCACCTCGACCAGCTCCAGATCCGCCGACACCCCCCCGATGAAGTCGGTCGCCCACGCCGTGCTGCCCTGGATCACCTGGCTGTTGCCGCTGAACGGGGTGGTGGCCAGCGCATAGGTCGCGACCACCGGCATCACCACGCCGAGCGCGATGCGCTGGCTGCGGGCGGGCTCGCCCAGGTTGCCGTAGACGATGGCCGAGCTGAAGAAGAAGCCCACGCGCCCGTAGCGGCCGGCTGCGCCCAGGTTCGCGCTGGTCAGGTCCATCGGGCGGGTCGCGACCCGGTACTCGGCCGGACAGTCCGGGCTGTACTGCCACACGGGCACCCGGGCGACGCCGTAGGTCTGGTTGACCTCGTAGACCAGCGCGCCGCCGGGATCCCAGCCCGAGAAGGGGCCCTGCTTCGTCGCCCCCAGCATGCCCCCGTCGCCGTCTTCGCCGGCCTTCTCGTCGGCCTTCATCGCCTCGATGGCGGCGGGGAAGATGCTGCGCTCGGCGAAGGCGGTGGCGTTGTAGGTCGCGGCGTTGATGCGCAGGGCGTCCAGGCCGTTGGCGTAGCCGGAAGTGCCGGCCAGCGGGTAGCTGTCGTCGTTGAGGCAGTCCTCGATGCCCTGGGCCCGCGCCGAGGACGTCAGGGCCAGGATCGACATCAGCAGCAGCGCGATCACTCGGCGCCTCCACCGATGCCGTCGATCACGTAGGGACAGACCGGGCTGGCGCTCAGCCAGCGGTCCAGGTCGTCGCCGTACTCCTCGACCAGCTCGCAGGGCAGCTCGCCCACGGCCCACGAGCAGTGGAACCAGTCGCCGGGGGCGTCTTCGATCACGTCGTACCAGGGGGCGTCGACGTCGGTCTCGAAGTCCACCGTCTTGCAGGTGTACTGCTCGAAGAACAGGTCGTAGCGGGCGTTGGCCAGGTCGCGGTCGGCCGTGCACTCGAAGGTGCGGCGGCTGATCGCCACGGCGGTGTCTTCGCAGGGCAGGGTGCCCTCGACCGGCCGCATGGTCGTCCCGCAGCCCAGCACGGTGGCCAGCAAGAGCGCCGTCACTCGGTCACCTCCCAGGTCTCGCTGGCCTGGGTCACCGTGCGGTGGTCGACATAGGCGCCGATGGCGTCCCGCAGCACCCACACGTGGCCGATGTAGGTCGGCTGGTCGCGCGGCACATAGGGCGGGACCGCGCCGTAGCTGTACTCCTGGCAGTCCTGGGCCCGCCACCACAGGATCACGCCCAGGTCGGCCTGGATGTCGACGGTCAGCACGGCATCGCCGCCGGCATCGGTCGAGCAGGGCAGCTCCGGCTCGCCCGAGTCGACGCCGCCGTCGGTGTCGGTGCCGCCGTCGGTGCCGCCGTCCGTGTCCGTGTCCGCATCCGTGTCGGTGTCGACCGCTCCCGAGTCGGCCGGACTCGCGGACACGCCGGTCGGCAGGCCCGGGTACCAGGTGGGCTCGGTGCACGCGGCGAGCAGGGGCAACAGCAGCATCAGGGTGCGCATCACAGCGGAGCGTAGCGGCTGTCGCGACCCCCTGCGCGGCCCGCCGCGGGCCCCCTTGCCGAGACCCGGGGGCCGCCCTCGGTCCTCAGCGGATGCGCTGCAGCACCGCCAGCACCTGGTCGATGTCGGCTTCGGTGTGCGCGGCGTTGATCTGGAAGCGGATCGTCTGGTCGCCCATCGGCACGACCGGGAAGTTCAGCCCGACGACCAGCACGCCGCCGTCGGTGAAGCCCCGGACCATGGCGGTGGTCTTCGCCGTGTCGCGCACCATCAGCGGCACGACGGGGTGCTTGCCGGGGATGCTCTCCAGGCCCAGCCGGTCCAGCCCGGCGCGGAACTGGGCGATGCGGGCCTGGACGTTGCGCAGGCGCTGCAGGCCTTCGTCGCTGTCGGCGATGTCGACGGCGACCTTGGCCGCGGCGCAGTCCGCCGCGGACAGGGGGTTCGTGTAGATGTAGGTGTCGGCCTTCTGGCGCACCGCTTCGACCACGGCCGGGCTGGCGGCCACGAAGCCGCCGTTCACGCCGAAGGCCTTGCCGAAGGTGCCGACCACGATGTCGACCTTCGCGCCGCAGATCTCCTCGGTCCCGCGGCCGGTGGCCCCGTAGGCGCCGATGCCGTGGCTGTCGTCGACCACGGTGACCAGGCCTTCCGAGAAGCGCTCGCGGTGCGGGGCCAGCACGTCGTTGATGGCGCCGATGGGCGCATGGTCGCCGCGCATGCTGAACACGCCGTCGAAGATGACGATGACGCGGTCGATGGCGCTGTCGTCGACGCCTTCGATGGCGGCCTTCAGCCCGGCCATGTCGTTGTGCTTGAAGATCGCCTTGTTCTGGCGCGGCACGTTGGCGATGCGCATCGCCCGGATGATGCAGTTGTGGTTCAGCTCGTCGCCGATCCAGAAGGTGCGCTGGTTCTGCAGCGCCAGGGCCAGCCCCAGGTTCGTCGTGTAGGCCGAGTTGAAGATCTTGGCGGCCGGCCGGCCGCAGAAGGCCGCGATGCGGGCCTCGAGCTCGACGTGGGGCCCGAAGGTGCCGTCGATGAACCGCACCGCGCCGGGGCCCGCGCCGAACCGGTGGGTCGCTTCATCGGCGGCCGCGAGCACCGCGGGGTGGTGCGACAGCGACAGGTAGCTGTTGGAGTTCATGCGGATGAACGGCTGGTCGTAGCCGTCGAGCCGGTAGCGGGGGCCCAGCGCGCCCTGGGGCGGCATCACCTCGACGATCACGCGCTCGGGGGCCTTGGCGCGGCCTTCGGCGGAGAGGGCGGCGACTTCCTTGTCGAGACCGGCGTCGAGGAGGGACAGGGACATGGGCGGCTCCGAGGGAGGGGGAGGAGGAGGAGCAGCCTATGTCGCGGGAGGGAGCGGTGGGCCCGCCACGGCGAGGGCTGCGACAGCGCTGTCGCGATCCGGGGGAGGAAGGTCGCGCGGAGGAGGACCAGCAGCGCATCGTCGCGGTGGCACGCCGCCTGCAACGGGTGGGAGGAGGAGGTCTCTCATGTCCCGCCTGCTCTGCTTGCTGCTGTTCCTCGCCGCCGGTCCGGCCCGCGCCGCCGGCGAGAGCGAGCCCCTCGACGCCGCCATCCGCGGCCAGCACATGGGGCTCTTGCTGCTGGCCGGCGGGGCGGTCGCACTGGGCAGCGGGCTCGGCGTGGTCGAGGTCAGCGCCCCGCCGCCGGGGGCCGACTACAGCCACCCCCTGGAGCAGCGGCGGGTCGGTCCGGCCGAGGCCGTCGGCGGGTCGATGGCGGGCGTGGGCGCCCTGAGCGCGGTGACCGGCGCGGTCGTGCTGGGCGTCTACGGGCTCGACGGGGCGGCCGCGCTGCGGGATCGCGGTCGGCGGGGCCCGCGCTGGGCCGGCCGCGCGTCCCTGGGGCTGCTGGTCGCCGCCCCCGTGTCCTACCTGGCCGCCGGGGAGCTCACCGACCTGTCGGAGCCCGAGCGGCGGCGGTGGGCGGTGGGGGCGTTCGGCGGTGGCGTGGCCCTGGGCGCGCTGCAGCTCGGCATGAACCTGACCGGCCGGCGGTCCTGGGAACGCACGGTGCAGGTGCGGGCCACGGGGCCGGGGGTCGAGGTGGCGGGGACCTTCTGAGCGCGCAGGGCACAGCAGGCCCCCCTCCGACCCGGGCTTCGCCCGGGCCACCTCCCCCCAGCGTTGCTGGGGGGAGGGAGAGCGCCTGTCCCTCCCCCCGCTCCGCGGGGGGAGGTGGGCCTCGCGGAGCGAGGCTCGGAGGGGGGCCGCTGAGCACCTCCCCCGCTCCCTCCCCCCGCTCCGCGGGGGGAGGTGGGCCTCGCGGAGCGAGGCTCGGAGGGGGGCCGCCGAGCGCCTCAGAGCACCCCGCGCAGCGACTCCAGCACCCGCAGGGTCAGCCCCCAGACGACGTTGCCGCGGACCCTGCGCGCTTCCCAGGGCATGGCCAGCAGGCCCGGCCCGCGGCGGTAGCGGAAGCGGTTGTCGGGGGCGAAGAGCTCGGGCAGCGGCACCCACAGGGCCTCGACGATCTCGGCCTCGTGGGGGACCGCGACGGCGTCCCGGGGGGCGGTGAACACGACCGGGCACAGGGCCATCGGCCGCCGGGTCCGCGGGTGGGCGGCCCGCTGCTCGTCCAGGCGGCCGATGCAGACCAGCCCCTCCAGCGCGACCTCCTCCCAGGTCTCGCGGGCCGCGGTGGCCTGGATCTCCCCGCCGTCGGCCTCCTCCTCCAGCCCACCGGGCAGCGCCATGTGGCCGGACCAGGGATCGCCCTGCCGCTCCGCGCGGCGGACCAGCAGCAGCTCGGCCTCCTCCTCCCCCGGACCCCCCGGACGCAGCACCACCGCCACGGCGGCCCGCCGCCAGCGGTGCATCCAGGTGCGCTGCCCGGGCCGGTGGGCAGCCAGGCGCTGGGTGACGGTGTCGAGGTCCACAGGGTTCGATGGTCCGGGAGGCTCGATCTACTCGGCGGTCTCGCCCTGATCGGGCAGGCAGAGCTCTTCGGCCACGGGGACGGTGAGCTCGGCCTCGTCGCCCGCGAACACCAGGGTGTAGGCGCCGTCGGCCACGTCCACGGCGCAGGTCGCGCGCTGGGGACCCCCGCAGCCGTCGTTGGGGTCGTCGCCCGGGGTCTGCGAGGTGTGCACGGTGATCGTGTCGCCGTCGACGGCGGCCTCGCAGGAGAAGGCGGCGCCGTCGTGGTCGGCGCTGCAGTCGTCGCTGTTCGCGTCGATGGTGACGGTGCCGTCGTCGCCGGGCCGGGCGCAGATGAAGCCGGCGTCTTCGACGGGGGGCTCGGCTTCCTCGCAGGCGGCGAGCAGGACGACGAAGGAGATCAGGGCGGTCATGGGGGCTCCGGCGAAGGGCCGGACCCTACATCGGAGGGGCGTGCGGCGGGGCTCCTCGATAGGGCCCGCTCCACCGCCCACCCCGCGAGGGAACCCATGGCTTCCTGGCTCGACAAGCGCCGCATCTCCCAGCTGCTCGCCGGCGACATCGCCGTCGGCAGCACCGTCACGGTCGAAGGCTGGGTCCGCACCCGCCGCGACAGCAAGGCCGGGCTGTCCTTCGTCGCCGTGCACGACGGCAGCGCCTTCGACGCGATCCAGGTCGTCGCGAAGAGCGAGCTCGCCAACTACGAGAGCGAGATCCAGAAGCTGACGTCGGGCTGCGCCGTGCGCTGCGTCGGCACCCTGGTCGCGTCCCAGGGCAAGGGCCAGAGCGTCGAGGTCCAGGCTGACAGCGTCGAGGTGCTGGGCTGGGTCGACGACCCCGAGACCTACCCGATGGCCCCCAAGCGCCACTCGATGGAGCACCTGCGCACCCACGCCCACCTGCGCGCCCGCACGAACCTGATCGGCGCCGCCACCCGCGTGCGCAACACCCTGGCCCAGGCGGTGCACCGCTTCTTCCACGAGCAGGGCTTCTACTGGATCCACACGCCCATCGTCACCGGCAGCGACGCCGAGGGGGCGGGCGAGATGTTCCGCGTGAGCACCCTCGATCTCGCGAACCTGCCGCGGACCGACAAGGGCGAGGTCGACTGGTCCCAGGACTTCTTCGGCAAGGAGTCCCACCTGACCGTGTCCGGCCAGCTCAACGTCGAGACCTACTGCATGGCCATGTCGCGGGTCTACACCTTCGGCCCGACCTTCCGCGCCGAGAACAGCCACACGCGGCGCCACCTGGCCGAGTTCTGGATGATCGAGCCCGAGATCGCCTTCGCCGATCTCGCCGATGACGCCGATCTGGCCGAAGCCTTCCTCAAGTACATCTTCCAGGCGGTGCTCGACGGCCACGAAGACGACCTGGCCTTCTTCGACCAGTTCATCCAGAAGGGGCTCATCGCCCGGCTGACCGAGTTCGTGCGCAGCGACTTCGCCCGCATGACCTACACCGACGCCGTCGCGGTGCTCGAGAAGGCCGTCGCCAACGGCGAGAAGTTCGAGTTCCCCGTGTCCTGGGGCATGGACCTGCAGTCCGAGCACGAGCGCTACCTGACCGAGAAGCACATCGGCCGGCCCGTCGCCGTGATGAACTACCCCAAGGACATCAAGGCCTTCTACATGCGCCAGAACGACGACGGCCGCACCGTCGCCGCCATGGACGTGCTGGCCCCCGGCATCGGCGAGATCATCGGCGGCAGCCAGCGCGAGGAACGGCTCGACGTGCTCGACCGCCGCATCGACGAGATGGGCCTGCACGCCGCCGACTACTGGTGGTACCGGGATCTGCGCCGCTACGGCACCGTGCCCCACGCCGGCTTCGGCCTGGGCTTCGAGCGCGCCGTGCTCTACGCCACCGGCATCGACAACATCCGCGAGGTCATCCCCTTCCCGCGGGCGGCCGGCCAGTCGGAGTTCTGAGGGGGCGCCTTCCGGGGGCCCTCAGCCGGCCTCCAGGTACTCGTCCTCGGTGTTGACGGCCCAGATGGCGGCTCGGTCCACCACCCCGGCGGCGAGCCCGTCGACCAGGACCATCGCGGTGAGCATCGAGTGGTCCTGGTTGTTGTAGCGGTGCATGCCGTTGCGGCCGATCAGGTAGAGCCCGTCGATGCCATCGAGCCACTGCCGCAGCTCGTCGAAGCGCCCGTAGCTGCCGAAGTAGGCCGGGTAGGTCTTCGCCATGCGGACGACCGCGCTGTCGAGCAGGTCGTCCTGGCGGGCCAGGCCCATGGTGCAGAGCTCGTCGAGCGCCATGGCCGACAGCTCGGCGTCGCTGCGGGACCACAAGGCGTCGCCGACGGCGCAGAAGTACTCCATGCCGAGCCAGGTGGTGTCGGGGTCCGCGACCAGCCAGGGGCTCCAGTTGTTGAAGATCTGCAGCCGACCGACCTGCAGTCCGGGCTCCTGGACGTAGATCCAGTTGTCCCGCAGCGGCGCGCCCCGGGCGTCGCGCAGGTGGGGTCCGCGCAGCAGCAGGCCGACGGTCACGAAGTCCCGGTAGACCAGGGCGCTGGCGATCTCGCGCACGGCGGCGGGCACGGCGTCCATGGCCCCGACCAGGTCGCGGATGGGCATGGTCGAGATGACCAGGTCCGCCTCGATGCGCACCTGCTCGCTCGTCGCCGTCCGGGCCAGGACCGCGGTCACCCGACCGTCGCGCCGCTCGATGCCGACGACGCGGTGCCTCGTCCGGACCTCTCCTCCCCCGGCCTCGACCTGCGCTGCGACCCGCTCCCACAGCTGTCCGGGGCCGCGCCGCGGGTACAGGAAGCGCTCGACGAGGGACGTCTCGGTGTGCTTCTGCGACAGCTCGGACCCGGCGGGTGCCGGCAGGGCGCCGCGCAGGAAGTGCTCGACGGCGACCCGCAGCGACAGGCCCTTGATGCGCTGGGCGCCCCAGTCGGCGCTGATCTCGGTGCAGGGCACGCCCCAGACCTTCTCGGTGTAGTCGCGGAAGAAGGTGGCGTAGAGCTCGCGGCCGAACCGGTCGATGAAGAACTGTTCGAGGTTCTGTGGGTCCCGGTGGGGCCGGATGCGGGCGCGGGCGTAGCTCAGGCCGATGCGGGCGCTGCGCCGCAGGCCCAGGCCGCGCAGGGTCTTCGGTGCGAGCGACAGCGGGTAGTCGAAGAACCGCCCGCCGTGGAAGATGCGCGACCGCCGCTGCCGCAGCAGCATGACGGCGTCGGGATCCTCGGGCTGCGACGTGGCCGCGGGCAGGGGCCGCTGGCGACCCTGGTAGCGGAGCTCGCCGGTCGTGTCGGCGTCCGGGTCGAGCGGCAGCATCGAGAGCCACCAGTCCATGACGCGGTCGGACTTCGAGAAGAACCGGTGGCCGCCGATGTCCATGCGGTTGCCGCGCACCTCGACCGTGCGGGAGATGCCGCCGAGCAGCGGGTCGGCCTCGAGCACGATCGGGCGGATGTCGGTCCGCTGCAGCAGCTCGTAGGCCGCGGTGAGCCCGGCGGGGCCCGCGCCGATGACGACGGCCGTGCGGGCCGGTGGCGAGGGCTGCGGCAGGGGGCGACTCGTCGGCAGGGAGGAGGAGGAGGCGACCTGCGGTCGGTATCCCGCGGCGGCCGAGACGAGCGCGCCCCCGGTCCCACCAGGGAGACCGAGGGCGCAGGGAGCCGGGGAGGACCTACCAGGTGTCTTCGTAGACACCGCGGAAGGCGCCGCTGGCCATGATCACCAGGTCGGCGGTGGCGGACAGCTCGGCGTCGCTGGCCGTCGAGCCGGTCTCGTCGGCGGTCTCCTCGACCGACGCCTCGACGTCGCTCTCGAAGTCCGCCCACAGGCCGACCATCAGGCCGGAGATGACGTCGCTGTCGGCGTCGCCGCCGGTGCTGGCCATGCCGGCGAGGGCCAGCTGCAGCGACGCCTCGAGCTCGGCCGCGGCGTCGTAGCCGTCGGCCATCATGTCGGCGTCGTGGTCCACGTCGATGACCAGGCCCAGCAGCACGTCCAGGCTGGAGTCGTAGCCGCTGGTGCCGCTGCCGTCGGAGATCAGCGCCTCGGCCCAGGCGTCGAAGGCCGCCTGCAGCTCGACGATGCTGTCGGCTTCCTCGGCGTCGGCGACCAGGTCGACGGTCAGGTCGGACAGGACGTCCAGGCCGAACAGGCCGTAGGCGCCGTCGTCGTCGGTGGCTTCGTCCATGGCCGTGCCCATCAGCTGGGCCTCGAGCTGGCCGGACAGCAGGGCCATCGCCTCGATGACGTCCTCGTGGCCGTCGTCTTCGCGGCCCGCGCCGTCGCCGAGGGCGTGGCTCGTCAGGGCGCGCACGGTCAGGCCGGACAGCAGCTCGAGCTCGGCGCGGTCGGTGGCTTCGTCGTCGCCGCCGCTGCTGCCGCTGGTGACGTCCAGCATCGCCCAGGCCTCGGTCCACAGCCCGGTCGCGGTCTCGGCGTCGCCGCTGGACGTGCCGTCGAAGATGGCGGTCAGCTCGGCCGCCAGGGCGGCGGTCGCCTCGGCCATCGCCTCGTCGCGGGCCTCGAAGTCGGTGTCGTCTCCGGCGCGTCCGATCCAGGCGGCCTGGGTGGCGTGCAGGGCGACCATCGCCTCGGCCAGGGCGTCGATGGCCGACTCGTAGCCGTCCTCGCCGCTCTCGCCGGTGCCGGTCACCGCCGCCGCGACCTCGGCGTCGATGCGCGCCATGATCTCGGCCATCGAGATGGTGTCGACGTCCTCGGCGCCGCCGTCGGCGTGCTCCTCGGACAGCTCGACCATCGCCTGCAGCCAGACCATCGCCTCGACCGTGGTCTCGCCGGTGATCGGCAGGGCGGTCGCATCTTCGTCCTCGGCGCCGGTCGTGCCGAACAGGGTGGCGCCGACGATCTCGCCCTCGCTGTCGAAGGCGACGATGATCACGTCGTCGGTCTCGGCCTCCAGGTCGAGCTGGTAGTGGCCGTCGGCCTCGACCTCGGCCATGCCGATGTGCTCGGTGGTGCCGTCGTCGCGGACGGCCTGCCCGCGGACCTCGACGGCGCTGTCGAAGGTCACGACGCCGGACACGCTGCTGCGCGCCGCCTGGGGGTCGACGCCGCCGTCACTGCCGTCATCGCCGGGGCCGTCGTCGCTGGGGCCGCTGTCGCCGCTCGCCTTGGGGTCCGCGCCGTCGCTGCAGGCGGTGAGCGCGAGGGCCAGGGCGGTCACGACGGACAGGGTGTGGGTTCGGGTGCGCATGGCGTCTCCGGGTGGGGGGGTAGGTCCGAGCCGCTGCCGGACCCTCGTCCTGTGGTCGCCCCGGCGCCGGACCGAAGCCCACGCCGCCCTGAGCGTGGGGTGGGGGAATCCCCCACCGGGGCAGCGGCCCGGATGCGGCTACGCTGCGGTCCCTCCCGGAGTCTCCATGTCCCGCTTGTCGCTGTGGATGTCGTTGCTGTGCGTCGTGGGCTGTGCCGGCGACAAGGGCGCGGGCGACAGCGGCGGCCGGATCGGCGGGGACGACGGCACCGACGACGGCACGGACACGGTCGGAGACGACGGCACCGGGAAGGACAGCGGGGTGACCGACACGGACGGCGGCGGCGCGGACTCGGGGGCGGGCGTCGACTCCGGGGGAGGCGAGGACTCCGGGGGAGGCGAGGACTCCGGGGGAGGCGAGGACTCCGGGGGAGGCGAGGACTCCGGGGGAGGCGAGGACTCCGGGGGAGGGGGCGGCGATCCGGGGCCGATCACGTCGCTCGACGACGCCGAGGCGGTGCTGTGGGGCAACGGCGGCGGGTTCGGCTACCGGCTGGCCGGCGGCGACGTCACCGGCGACGGCGTGGACGATCTGGTCGTCACCGCCTGGTTCCGCGGCGACGGCTACCCCGGCGAGGCCCGGGTCTTCGCCGGCCCGATCGAGGGCGAGCTCGAGGCGTCGGACGCGGCGGGGCTGATCGTCGGCACCGTGCCGGCCGCGGCGCTGGGCTGGTCGGTGGATGTGGTCCACGACGTCGACGGCGACGGGGTCGACGACATCCTACTGGGTGCGCCGGGCACCGGCGGCTCGAGCGCGTCGATCAACGGCTACGCCTACCTGGTGACCGACACGCCGACCGGCGGGCTGTCCCTGCCGGACGACGCGGCGGCCGTGCTGGTCGGCGCCAACCTGGGCGAGAACGCCGGCTCGCACGTGCTCGACGTGGGCGATGTCGACGGCGACGACCAGACCGACCTGCTGATCGGCGCGCAGCAGGCCCACGACCGGGGCGTCGGTGCGGGCCAGGTCTACCTGCTGCGCGGCCCGGTCAGCGGGCGGGTGGCCCTGGCCGACGACGCGGCCGCCATCTTCTACGGTGGCTACTGGGCGGGCGGCATGGGCGACACGGCGGCGGCCGGCGACCTGACCGGCGACGGCGTGCCTGACCTGGTGGTACCGGCCAACGCGTCGAGCCCCACCGCGATCCTGGAAGGCGCCGTCTTCGTCGTCTCCGAGCCGGCGTCCGGCTTCGTCGCCATCGACGCCGACGCCGACGCGTGGATCACGGGCGACATGGGCACGGGCTTCGGCCTGGCCGCCGCGGTCGGCGAGTGGACCGGCGACGGCTACCTGGACCTGGCGGTCAGCGACGCCACGATCTCGGGGGCGGTCTACCTGATGGCCGGACCCATCACGGCGATCGACACGGTGGACGCGGCCCACGCGACCTTCCCGGCCGAGGGCGTCTCGTTCATGGACCACACCGGCTGGTCGATGGACGCCATCGATCTGGACCGTGACGGGCAGCCGGACCTGGCCATCGGCTCGCCCCACGTGGGCACGACCTCGACCGAGGCCGGCGCCGTCGACGTCTTCCACGGTCCGATCGCGGGCGGCACCCACGCCCTCGCCGACGCCGACGAACACGCCGCCGGCGTCGACCGCGACTCGCTGGGCGGCGAGGTGCGCAACGTCGGCCGGGTCACGGACCACGACCGCGACGTGCTGGGCCTGTCGACCACCTACCGGGACGGCGGGCTCGGGGCGGTCTGGCTGTTCGAGTAGGCCGGGCCCCCGCGCTCAGCGCGCGTAGAGCTGCACGCCTTCCTGGACCTCGCGGGCGATGCGCAGGCACTGGTGCAGGTCGGGGTGCCGCACGATGACGAAGCCGTCGGACAGCAGGGTCTGCTTCCAGTCGCGGCGCCGGCTGCCGGGGCGCAGCAGCTGCTCGGTGCAGACGTGGCCGCGGTTGCGGGCCAGGAAGCCGTCCAGGCCGGCGATGTGGTGGATGACGCCTTCGCCGTGGGCGCGCTTGAAGACGATGGCGCAGTGGTGCTTGCGCGCGGTGCTGGCCTCGAAGCGGCCGTGCACGACGGCGCGGGCCCACTCGACGAACAGGTCGATGTCGCCGGTGTAGTTCATCTGGTCGACCAGGTGGGCGCCGCCCGGGCGGCAGCCGATCTCGCCGAACACGACCTCGCCGTCGGCCTTCCGGTACCACTCCATGTGGGTGAAGCCCGTGCCCATGGACAGGGCGTCGAGCACGCCGCGGCCGAGCGCGATGCCGTCCTTCAGGCCCGGGTCCTCCAGGTCGCGCAGCGTGACGATGCACGGGCTGATCCAGTGCTCGGTGCGCGCGATGAGCGGCCGCGGCAGGTACTGCGCGACGTTCTCGTAGGCCGGGCGGCCGTCGATGCAGACGGTGTCGTAGGTGAACTCGTCGCCCTCGACGAACTCCTCGCAGCTGGCCTCGCGCACGTGGCCCATGCGGCCCAGGATGGCGTCCAGCGCCTTGGCGTCGTCCACCCGGAAGGTGTCGGCGCTGCCGGCCCCGGCGATGGGCTTGAGGATGAGCGGGAAGCCGATGCGGGCGGCGGCCTTGCGCGCGTCGTCGGCCGAGCGCACGCGGAAGGCGTGGGGCACGCGCAGGCCGGCGGCGGCGACGCGTTCCTTCATCAGCTGCTTGTCGCGGAAGCCCATGACGGTGTCCAGCGACATGCCGGGGCAGCCGAGCCGCTCGCGCAGCCGGGCGGCCAGGATGACGACGGGTTCCCACAGGGCCTCGACCCGGTCGACGGTGGTGCCGCGGGTCCACGCGCTCACCCGGGCGATGACGTCGTCCTCGGCCATGATGTTCGGCACCTGCAGGTAGTCGTGCAGGCAGGCGCGCACGTGGGGCGGGATGCCGTGCACCGGGTCGCTGCCGACGCCGAGCACCTGGGCGCCGACGGCGGCCAGCCCGCGCACGTAGTCCTGCATCTCGCGCGGCCAGCTGACCGACAGGAAGACGACCTTCATCGACGCTCCGGGGCCCCGCGGGGAGGAGCGGGGCGGCAGACCAGGGAGGGCGCGGTCTATGGCGAGGGAGATCCCCGGGAAAGGAGGTCACCGACAGTTCACCGCCGCGCCGTGCCGGCGGTGCGCGGTGGGGTGAAGGAGGCCGCGCTCCCGGAGCCCGCATGCCTCGCAACCTCGTCTACGTCGCCCCCTTCCCCATGCAGACCACCCTGCGCTTCTCGCGGGCGCTGGCCGGCCTGTCCGACGTGCGTCTGTTCGGCGTCTTCCACGAGCCGCCCAAGGGGGACGCCGCCGGGGTCTTCGACGACGCCGAGGTGGTGCGCAACGCCTTCGACCCCGCCGAGGTCGTCGCCGCCTGCCGTCGGCTGGAGGCCCGCCACGGGCCGATCTTCCGGGTGCTCGGCATCCTCGAGGACCTGCAGGTGCAGCTCGCCGCGGTGCGCGCCGAGCTCGGCGTGGCCGGCCCCGACGTGCGGACGGCGACGGCCTTCCGCGACAAGGCCCAGATGAAGGACCTGCTGCGCGCGGCCGGGCTGCCCTGCGCCCGGCACCGCCTGTTGCGCAGCGACCGCGACGGCTGGGCCTTCGCCGACCAGGTCGGCTTGCCGATGGTGCTCAAGCCGCCGGCCGGTGCTGGCTGCAAGGCGACCTACCGGGTCTCCTCGCCCCAGGAGCTGCACCGGGTCCTGGCCGAGGTGCAGCCGGCCCCCCAGCGCCCCGTGCTGGCCGAGGAATTCCTCACCGGCGCCGAGTTCTCCTTCGAGACCCTGACCGTCGGCGGGCAGGTGCGCTTCTCCTCGATCAGCCGCTACTTCCCGTCGCCGCTCGAGGTGGTCGAGAACCCCTGGATCCAGTGGGCCGTCGTCCTCCCCCGCGACCTGTCGGGCGAGACCTTCGAGCGGGCCCGGAGCCTGGGCGTCGCCGCGGTGCAGGCGCTGCAGCTCGAGGACGGCATGACCCACATGGAGTGGTTCCGCCGGCCCGACGGCAGCCTGGCCATCGGCGAGGTCGCGGCCCGCCCGCCCGGCGCCCGCATCGTGCCCCTGACCGGGCTCGCCCACGTCGACGCCGCCGGCAACAGCGTGGACATCTACCGGGCCTGGGCCCGCGCGGTGGTCGACGGCGCCTTCGATGGCCCCTGGGAGCGCCGCTACAGCACCGGCTGCGCCTTCCTGCGCGGCCAGGGCCGCGGCCGCATCGTGGCGGTCGAGGGGCTGGCCGAGGCCCAGGAGAAGATGGGCGCCCTGGTCGTCGACCGCGAGCTGCCCAAGGTCGGCTGGATGCGCAGCGACAGCTACGAAGGCGAGGGCTGGGTCATCGTCCGCCACCCCGACACCGAGGTCGTGAAGCAGGCGCTCATGGACCTGATCACGACGGTGAAGGTGCGGTACGAGGCCTGAGGCGGCGGCGCCTCGGCCCCCCTCCGCCTCGCTGCGCTCGGCACCTCCGCCCAGCAGGCTGGGGGGAGGGGGATGTGGGTCGGGACCTTCCCCTTCGCCCCTCCCCCCGCACCGCGGGGGGAGGTGTCAGGCCGCAGGCCTGACGGAGGGGGGCGCCCTCAGACGACGATCTTCACCAGCCGCCCGATGCCGTCCATGATCTCGCGGGCCGCGTCGTAGTCGGGGTGCTTGACCCACACGGCGGCGTTGGCCAGGTACCCGGCCTCGACCGGCTGGGTGTGGCTGCCCGGCGGCGGCAGGGTGGCCCGCCAGATGTACCGGCCCCAGCGGGCCTGGGCCTCGTCGATGCCCTGGTAGCCGCGCACGATGCCGTCTCGCGGCGGCCGCAGCGACACGACGCCGCCGGCCATGCGGGGGCCCGACAGGCCGTGGGCTTCGCCCCAGCAGATGGCCCGCGCCCACTCGCGGTACAGGTCGACGCCCAGGATCTCGCAGTACTGGTCCCAGAAGTTGACCCCCGGCGGGCGGGCGCCGATCTCGCTGAACTTGAGCCCCTCGCTGCCGAAGAACCACTCCATGTGCGTCGGGCTGGTGCCGATGCCCATCGCCTTCACCACGTCGCGGCCGAACCGGCGCAGCTCGGTGTAGCCGTCGCCGTCCAGCCGGTTGGTGGTCACGATCATCGCGTGGGTGTCGCGGGTCCGCATCGCGGGCAGGACGTTCGGGTAGTAGTGGCTGACGGCCTCGAAGACGACGGTGCCGTCGACGGTGAGCGTGTCGAAGAAGCCCTCGTGGCCGTCCAGGAACTGCTCGGCGGTGAACGGGGCCGGGCGCTCGGCGATGCCGGTCTCGGCGATGGCGCGCCGCACGTCGTCGTCGGTGCTCAGCTTGTAGGTGCTGTGGGCGCCGGCGCCGGCGCGGGGCTTGAGCACCAGCGGCAGGCCGACGGTCTGCACCGCGCGGGCCAGGTCCTCGGCCGTGTCGACGGCCTGCTGGCGGGCGACCGGGAAGCCGCGCTGACCCAGGAAGGCCTTCATGGCGACCTTGTCGCGGCAGAGCTCGACGGTCTTCGACGACAGCCCGGGGATGCCGGTGGCCTCGCGCGCGATGGCCGCCGCCATCATGTGGCTCTCGATGGTGCTGACCAGGTGGTGCACCCACGGGCCCTTCTTCTGGGCCAGGCGCACGGCCTGGATGACCTGGTCGGGGTCCGTGACGTTGCCGATCTCGATGAAGTCGTCGAGCAGGCCGCGCACCTCGCTGTCGACGCGGTGCAGGGGGGCGTCGACGATGCCGGTGACGCGCGCGCCGACGGCCTTGAGCCCGGCGACGAAGCGCCGCTGGTTGGCGGGGAAGTGCGGGGCCAGGAAGAGGACGTGCATGGTCGCCTCGGCTCAGAGCAGCTTGTCGAGGAAGAGGGGCAGCATGGTGCGCCAGGTCGGCCAGTCGTGGTGGACGTCCTCGCCCCACAGCTCCAGGTGGTGCGGGATGCCCTTGGCGGCGAGCACCTGGACCAGGCGCTCGCTCTCCCAGGGCGCCTCGGCCCGGCCCTTGCCGCTGGCGATGATGAACCGCACCTGGCGCAGCTGGTCGAGGAGCGGGCCCTCGGGCACGTTCGGCAGGAAGTACAGCGGCTGCGTCAGGTAGTGCTCGCGGTCGCGGTGGCCGCCCATCCAGCGGTCGAAGTCGTAGGTCCCGCTCATGGCGATGGCCATCGAGAACCAGGCCGGGTCGCGGGCCGCGGCCAGCACGGTGTTGTAGGCGCCCAGGCTGGCGCCGGCGGCCACGAAGCCGCGCGTACCGCCGCTGTCCTGGCTCATGCGCGGCAGCACCTCGTGGCGCACGAAGTCGCAGTAGCGCTCCTGCAGCCAGCTCTTGTGCCAGGGACGCTGGTCGCGGTCCAGCCAGGTCTCGCTGCTGATCGACCCGATGCTGTAGACCTTGATCCGGCCGGCATCGACCAGCGGGGCCAGCGCGCGGATCATCAGGAAGCGCTCGCACTCCTCGAAGTCGCCGCCGGCGGTGGGGAACAGCAGCACCGGCACGCCGAAGTGGCCCCAGCGGGCCATGTGCATGGTGCGGCCCTGCAGCGGCGCGCTGTCCCAGGACCAGGTCTGCTTCTCGGCGACGCCGGGCATGGGCCTACTCCCCGGCCGGCGCGGCGATGCGGTCCAGCCGCTCGCGCTCGGTGCGGGCCCAGAAGTGCACCAGGCCGGTGAAGTGGTCGGTGAACATCTCGACCTCGTGGGCCGGGAACAGGGCGGCCACCTTGGCGCGCACGACCTCGCGGAACCGCGGGGTCTGGAACCAGGTGACGGCGACCTCGTCCAGGTCGGCCAGGTGTTCCTTGCAGAAGGCCGCGAAGGCGTCGGCGTCGAAGTGCTCGCGGGCCAGGGCGTCGTAGCGCTCGAGCTTCTCGTCGAAGCTGCCGGGGCCGTCGGCGATGGCCAGGTAGGCCCCCCACTGGGTGTCGAGCTTCGGCTTCCGCTTCGTCGCCGCGCAGAACAGGGTCCAGCGCAGCAGGGCCTTCACGAGCTCGGGGAAGTAGTAGTGCAGGCTCGTGACCTGGCTGTCCGGGCAGGCGTTGGCGAAGTCGATCGGGTGCAGCACGCCGTCGGCGCGCAGCATCTCGCAGCTGTTGAAGTCCCAGTTGAAGAAGGCGTTGATCGTCCGGCAGATCCGGGTCGCCTGCTGCCACTCGGCCGCGTCCAGGAAGTGGTAGTCGACGACGTAGCGCTTGTGCAGGGGCGCGTCGGGGTCGTACTTGACGATGAGCACCTGGGGTCCGATGCCGATCGCCCGCACGAACAGGTCCCAGTCCTTGACCCCGGCCTGCAGGTGCTGGACCCGGTCGCCGCTGTCGTCGTAGGCCGCGTGCAGCTGGGCGTCGCTGGTGACCCGGCGCACGCCGACCCAGCCGCCGCCGTCGTAGGGCTTGAGGAATGCGGGGTAGCCGACCTGCTCGGCGACCTTGGCGAGATCGAACAGCTTGCCGTAGCGGCGCACGGTCACGCCGACGTCGCCTTCGCTCTCGCGCGGCGTCTTGGGCGGGATCATCCACGTCTGCGGGATCGGGAAGCCGAGCCGCATCATGGCGCAGTAGCTCGTGTGCTTCTCGACGGACTGGATGGCCCAGGGGTTGTTCAGGACGTAGACCCCGTCCATCAGGGCGATCTTCTTCACCCACTCCCGGCTGATGTGGTACCAGTGCGTGATGCGGTCCAGCACGACGTCGTAGCGGGGCTGGTACTGCAGATCGAAGGGCTCGATCACCACCCGCTCGGTGGAGAAGGAGACCGGGCCGTCGCCGAGGTCGACCGTGAGGTCCATCGCCTCGAGGATCTCCTCGAAGGCGGCGGGCCAGCACAGGTCGGCCCCCAGGCTGAGGCCGATGAGGCGGTGCTGCGGGTCGGCGGACATGGGCGCTCCCGAGTGGGCGCGCGCCATACCGCGGGTCCCATGCGGCAGCACGGCGGGTCACGGCGCTTCCGCGGAGGGTTCACCCGGCTGTTGCGCAGGCGGCGGGTCAGGGAGCGCCGTCGGGGCGAGCGTTCCGGTCTCAGGGCGTCCAGGTCTCGTCGGGCGGTGGCATCCGGGGCAGGCGGACGCAAGCGACGGTCGCGCGGTCTTCCACGAAGGCCCGGATGATGCGGTGCATGCCGTCGACGATGTCGCCCGTCGGCCCGACGATCACCGGGAAGCGGGGGTCCACGGCCAGCACCCGCTTGCAGTGGTCGGCCAGCGCGCCCCACTTCGGCGGGTCCCCGAGCACGTGGCAGCCGTCGTCGCGCCACGGCAACGCGTCCAGCGCGACGTCTTGCGCGGGCAGCCCGGCGACGGCGGCCCACAGCGTCTCGTTGCGCCAGTAGTGCGCCTGGCCGTCGACGAAGTCGATGTAGCCGGGCGGTCGGGGGGAGGAGGGCATGGGGCGCTCGAGGAGGAGAGGGTCGGGAGGGGCCTGCCGGAGGCGCGGGATACCCGGTCCGAGCGTGACGGAGGCCTGGGATACCCGGTCCGAGCGTGACGGAGGCCTGGGATACCCGGTCCGAGCGTGACGGAGGCCTGGGATACCCGGTCCGAGCGTGACGGAGGCCTGGGATACCCGGTCCGAGCGTGACGGAGGCCTGGGATACCCGGTCCGAGCGTGACGGAGGCCTGGGATACCCGGTCCGAGCGTGACGGCCCGTCACGGAGCGCCGGGGTATCCCCGCGCGGCGTCACGGAGCGCCGGGGGATCCCCGCTGGGCGTCACGGAGCGCCGGGGTATCCCCGCGCGGCGTCACGGAGCGCCGGGGTATCCCCGCGCGGCGTCACGGAGCGCCGGGGGATCCCCGCTCTCAGTCGTAGTGCATCCACAGCCGCCCGGGGAACAGCCAGGTCAGGCCGTCGCGCAGGTGGTCGCGCCAGCAGATCCAGTTGTGGCCGTCGTCGCTCTCGCGGAAGCGGATGTCCAGGCCGGCCTTGCGCATCCGCGGCACGAGCGCGCGGTTGTAGGCGATGAGCGACTCGAAGCGGCCGCAGGACATGAACACGCGGGCGTCGATGCGGCCGGGGTCGGTGCGGTACTGGTTGATGAACCCGACGACGGGGTCCCACAGCTCGCTGCGGCCGTGGTGGCCGATGTCGGTGAACACGAAGCTGCCGGACTGCAGCAGCAGCCGCTCGAAGACGCCCGGGTGGCGCCAGGCGGTGAACAGGCTGGCGACGCCGCCGAAGCTCGCCCCCATCACGCCGCGCTCGCTGGGGTCGGTGCTGACGCCGAACCGCTCGGTGACGGCGGGCAGGACCTCGTTCACGACGTGGTCGGGCTGGCGGGGGTCGGCCCCGTACTCCAGGTTGCGCTCGCCGCCGTCGATGAAGGCGACGACCAGCGGCATGACCTCGTGCCGGTCGATGAGCACGTCGAGCACGTCGACCATGCCGGCGAAGCGGCGGTAGTCGCTGCCGTCGTGGCAGATGAGCAGCGGGTAGCGCTTCTGCGGCTTGTACTCGTGGGGCAGGTAGACGACGACGGTGCGGTCCTGGCCGTAGACGTCGCTGTGCAGCACGAAGCGCTGCAGGTGGCCGCGCCGGGTGTCGCCGTCGGGCCGCGTCCACTCGGGCTCGCGGTAGCCGGGCATGGCGCAGACGGAGTTGCTGCCGAAGGGATCGAAGGCCTGCTGGTCGTTGAGCGGGTCGCGCAGCCAGCGGCGCTGCTCGCCGCGGCGGACCTCGAGCTTGTACTCGACCCGGGCGGTCGGGGGCAGCTCGACCCGCCGGTAGAAGGCCTGGGTGTGGCCCAGCCGGTAGAGCGGGATGCGGCTCTCCAGGCCGAAGACCCAGTGGACCAGGGTCACCTCGTCGACGGGCTCGCCGGTCCACCAGAAGAAGGTGGCGGTGCGCTCGCCGCAGACGGGGAACCGGTGGCTGGCCACGAACCGGGGCACGGCGTCGGCCTCGCCGGCATCGACCGCCCGGCCGAGCGCGGCCAGCAGCGCGCCGTCGTCGATCGGCTCGCTCGGCGCAGGCGCCTCTTCCGCCTCGGCCTCGTCCCCCGGCCGCAGGGCGCAGAGCCCGCCGTCGGGCTCGACGATGCAGGCGGTTCCGGTCCGGCCGTGGTCGACCAGCGTTCCGTCGGGGCGCCGCTCGATCCACGCGCCGCTGTCCAGCAGCAGCCCCCGACGCCGGCCGAGCCGGGTGCACAGCCGGTGCATGCGGTCGAGGTCTTCGGTCCGCAGGCGCTGCCGACCGTGGGGCAGCAGGGTCAGGTCCGGCAGCAGCCCGAGCCCCCGGTCCAGCACGTGCGGGTCGCCGGCGCCATCGGGCGGGTCGTCGTAGAACAGCAGGATGCGCTCGGTGAGCACCATCGCGCCGGCCGACCAGGCCACGATGGGCAGTCCGTCGGCGTGCCGGGCGGTCAGCAGCCGGTCCAGCCCGAAGAAGCCCATGCGGTTGAGCAGGACGGCCACGTGGCCGCCGACCATGACCACCGCCTGGACCCCGTCGAGCAGGGTGGCCAGCCGGGCGTGCCGCGGCGCGACCGCCGGGTGCTCCCACGGCGCCAGCGTGTCGGGGAAGCCCGCGCGGATCTGGTCCAGCCGCGCGATGCAGCGGGCGTCCAGGGTGCGCACCGCCTCGCGGGCGAAGGCGATCTCCTCCCGCAGGATGTCGGCGTCGCGGCCGGCGCGCTGCTCGAGCCGCTCCTGGACCTCCATCGCGGCCCGCAGCTCGATGGCGTAGGCCTGCTTGTAGGCCCGGATGCGGGCCTGGCGGCCGTGCCAGGCCTCGATCAGCTCGGGAGCGGTCGCCTCGAGCTCGTCGAACCACCGGTAGACCGGCAGGCCCACCAGGTCGCGGCCGAGCGCCCGCGCGAGCGCGCCCAGCTCGCCCTCGTCGTGCCGCCAGCCGGCGCTGACGACCGCGACGGGCCCGTCGATCCCCAGCGCGTCGAGGGCCGCAGCCGCGGTGGCGTGCGGGTGCTGGGCGCCGAGGATGTGCAGCGAGCCGGGCATGGGGCGCGTTCTACACCGCCCGGGGGGCGGGTGCATGGAGGCGGGCCGCGCTGCGGCCGAGCCCGCGCCGCGGGCCATCGTCGTACACTCGCCGCATGCACGGTCCGCACGTCCGCTTTGCCTTGCCCGACGGGTCCGTCGTCGATGTCCCGCCCGGCGGGCTGGTCGGTCGCTTGCCGTCAGCGGCGGTGCGCCTGCCAGACCCGCGCATCTCCGAGGTGCACGCCCTGGTGAGCCTGCGCGGCCGCGAGCTGTGGCTGCTGGCCCAGCGCGGGCTGGTCGAGGCGGACGGCGATCGCAAGGCCGACGTCTGCCTGCGCGCCGGCCAGCGCATCGTGCTGGTGCAGGGCGTCGAGCTCGAGGTCGTCGACGTGGTCTTGCCCGACAGCGTGCTGGTCGTGGTCGGGGCCGGGCCCAAGCCGGTCGAGCTGTCCCAGCCCGTCTACTCGCTGTCGCTGGACGACGGCGTCCGGCTGGTCCCCTCGTGGGTCCGCGACGCGCCGCTGCACCTGTGGGCGGACGCCGACGGCTGGTGGGCCCAGCTGCAGGGCGAAGACGAAGAGCCCGTCGGCGAAGGCACCCTGCTCGAGGTCGGCGCGGTGAAGCTGTCGGTGGTCGTGATGCCGCTCGACCAGCTGGGCACCATGGCGACCCGCTCCTCGGATCGCATCGACCCTCCCCTGCGCATCGTCGCCCGGTTCGACACCGTGCACATCGAGCAGGGCGACCGCGCGCCGGCCGTGATCGCCGGCCTGGGCGCGCGCATCATCACCGAGCTCGTCGACTACGCCGTGCCGGTGCCGTGGGAGATGGTGGCCCGAGCCATCTACCCGGAGCTCGACGACGAGCTGCACCTGCGCACCAACTGGGACCGGACCCTGCGGCGGCTGCGGGCGATGCTGCGGCGCAAGGGCGTGCGCGACAACCTGGTCCGGGCGGACGGCAAGGGGAACATCGAGCTCTTGCTCCAGGCCCGGGACGAGGTGGTCTCGGACGGCTGAGACGCGCTCCTCGTGGGCCTGTTCGGGGGAGGGAGGGGGTCGGGGTCCGATGGAGGTCCGATGTGTCCGCGGACCCCGCGCCGTAGCTTGCCGGTGTTCCCGATGAACCCCGGAGCCCCCGATGACGACCCTCTCCCTCCTCCTCGCCCTGACCTCCTCCTCCCCCGTCCTGGCCGCCGACGAGATCGTCGAGGTCGAGGTCGTCGTGTCCCTCTCCGACGCCGCGGAGTCGCGCGAGGCGGCCGAGGCCTGCGCCGAGGCGCTGGAGCTCACCCTCCCCAGCCTCAACGAGCTGCCCTTCGACGCCCGCCAGGATCCCACGTCTCCGGTCGTGGCCTCGTTCTCGTCTTCGTCCTCGTCCGCGGACCTGGTCGAGCACGACGACCGCCTGTGGCTGGTCGTCGACGGCCTGGCCTGCGAGCTCAGCGACGAAGACGCAGCGGCCCTCGAGGCCCTGGCGGTCAAGGGCGGTGCGTCCTGGGCCCGGCTGAAGCGCCGCGCGGACTTCATCAACGGGACCTACAGCGGCGAGACCCGCGAGATCCGCATGGACGCGCTCTACGACGACTGCATCGACGCCGGCTACTCCGAAGCCGACTGCCGCGAGCTGACGAAGTAGTCCCGCCAGCGCGGCGCGCGGCGGGGCCCCGCCACCCACAGGGGCGCCAGCAGCACGACGACGTGGAAGAGCACCCAGCCGCCGAACACGGCCACGCCCAGGCTGGTGGTCCACGCCTGGGCGGCCTGCCGGACGGTCAGCGCTGCCAGGACGGCCGCCAGCAGCAGGCTGAGCACACGCCGGGCCGGGCCGGGGTGCGCGCCCGGGGCCAGGTCCTTGGGGGTGACGGCGAACCAGGCGCGGCGGCCGAACAGGCCCCGGACCATGCCGTGCAGGTAGGCGGGCAGGACCATCATCGTGCCGCCCTGGCCCGCGAGCAGCTCGGCGGGGCCGTGCCCCTGGCGGCCCATGCCGGACAGCAGCAGCACCTGGGTCAGCACGAAGGCCCCGGCGGCGCCGGCGTACACGGCGGGGTGGCTCCAGCCGGCCAGATCGACGCGAGCGGCCAGCAGCACGGTGCCTGCGAAGCACAGGTAGCCGAGGGCGACCATCGGGAAGGTGGCCAGGGCGACGTAGGACAGGCGCAGCGGCAGCGGGGCGTCGTGGTCCGACAACACCCGCCGCAGCAGGGTCATCGCGCCTTCGGCGTGGCGGCTGCGCTGCCGCCAGAAGTCGACCAGTCGGGTCGGCGCCAGGCCCCGGCCGACGACCCGGGGCAGCCAGGCGCTGCGGTATCCGGCGCGGTGCAGGGCGTAGGACACGGCGACGTCTTCGGTGACGGTGTCTTCCGGGAAGCCGCCGACGGCGCGCAGCGCGTCCACGCGGAAGGCGCACTGGGTGCCGACGCACAGCGCGCGGCCGAGGGAGCCCCAGCCGGGTGCCATGAAGGCGTAGAAGTAGAGCTGCTGGCACGAAGCGGCGGCCGCCACGGGGGTGCGGTCGCGGTTGCGCTCGGCCTGCGGGCTCTGGACGAAGGCGAGGGCGGGGTCGTCGGCGAGGACGCCGGCGAGCCACTGCACGGCGTCGGGGTCGGTGACGACGTCGGCGTCGAACAGGGCGACCAGCGGGGTGGTCAGGGTGGGCAGGACGGCGTTGAGCGCGGCGGCCTTGGTCCCGCGGTTGGGCACGGCACGGACCCCCAGGCCGAAGCCGGCGGCCAGGGCCGCGACGGCGGCGCCGTGACCGGGACGCCGGCAGTTCTCCACGACCAGCACGGGCTGACCCAGGCGGGCGGCGGCCTGCAACGTCGGCCGCAGCACGTCGAGCGGCTCGTCGCACACCGGGATGAGCACGGTGGTCGCCAGCACGCGCGTCCGGCGCGCCGGCAGCACGGGCGGGTGGAGCAGCGCCCGGGCCTTGGCCACGGCGAAGCCCAGCATCAGGCCGCCGAACAGCAGGTCGGCGCCCAGGGCGGCGGCGACGAAGGCGATGGCGGCCGGATCGCCGCCGTCGGCCCGCAGCGCGCGCAGCATCCACAGGTGCGGGCCCAGCTGCAGCAGCGGGTACAGGGCGAGGGCCGGCAGCAGCGGCGCCAGCCGACGGGCTGACGGGCTCGGGGGGAGAGGGGGGCTCATGCGTGCGAGGCGCGGGGTGGGGCGGTCACTTCAGCGGCTCGGCGCGGCTGTCCTCGACCGCGGCGCCGGGCGCCCAGAACCAGCCGCGGGGATCCCAGGTCCGCCCGTGGCGCAGCCGGACGGCCTCGTCGAAGGCCTGCTCGGCGTCGACGCTCGACCCCAGCGCCCGCAGGGCCTGGCCGCGGATCCACTGGCAGGTGGCGACGTCGTTGAGCTCGCCGTGGCGGAAGATGGCGCGCTTCGTGGCGGCGTCGACGGCGCCGACGGGCGGCTCGCGGGTCTGCGCGAGGGAGGCCTGCATGCGATCGGCGATGGCCCCGTGCGTCGCGATGCAGCGGTCGGCTGCGGCGATGGCCCGGTGGAAGTCGCGGTCGTTGAACGCCGCCCAGGCGGCCACGGTGCGCGTCTCGGCGGTCGCGTCCTGCGTGCTGTCGTCCGCGGCCGGGTCGTCCGCGGCCGGTTCGTCCGCTGCCGGGTCGCTCGCGGCCACGATCCGCCGCACCGCGGTCAGCTCGCCGCCGGGCGGCAGCAGGTCGTCGGGGGCCCGGTCGAAGAAGATGTGCTGGGCCTCGCGGTGGAACCAGGTCAGCGGGCGCGACAGCTCGGGCACGCCGCCCTCGCAGGGGCCCGACCAGATCTCGTAGGCGATGGCGCTCAGCTCGACGGCCGCCTCGGGCCGGCAGGCGCCTCCCGAGCACAAGGGGCCGGCGAACACGGCCTGCAGGTCGGCGAAGCGCCCGCCATCGCCGGTCGCGGTGCCGTAGTAGGGCGCGACGAAGCAGCGCAGCCAGGTCTCGGTCAGCACGTCCTCGTCCCGCTTGCGCAGCGAGTACTCGTTGAACGGGGCCAGGCGCGGACCGATGGCGTCGATGGCGCGATCCAGGTCGTTGACGCCGGCCCGCAGCTCGTCGTGGCAGCGGTAGGGCGTGGTCGACAGGCAGGCGCCGTCGATGCGCACCGACGCCGCCCGGAAGTCGCTGATCGCCGCGCCCAGGTCCTGGTAGGCGGTGGTCAGCAGCCGGCGATCCTGCAGGCTGCGCTCGGCCTCGCGCTCCTCGTCCTCGAGGTACTCGGCGATGGCGACCGCGGTCGCGGGCAGCAGCAGCGCCCCGGCCAGCACCGTGACGTAGCCGATCATGTTGTTGGGGTGGCCGCACTCCGCGCAGACACGCACGCGTGCGGGCATCTCGGAGCCGCACCAGCTGCAGAACATCGGCCGATCACCCGGGTTGGAGCGGCCGGACGGTAGCACGCGGCCCCGGGGCGGCCGCTCAGCGCTCCTCGAGGTAGCCGAGCGCCTTCAGCGCGGCTTCGGTGTCCTCGGAGTGCTCGACGGTGCGGAAGGGCGGCGCGGTCTGGTCCCAGGCCCGCAGGGCGCGGGCCAGGCGGGCGTGGCGCGCGCCGTCGGTGACCCGGGGCTGGCCGGCGGCCAGGCGGTACAGGGTCGGGGCCTGCCCGAGCCACGGCGCGAAGGTCAGGAAGTGGCCGTCCCAGGCGACGCTGCGGTCGAACAGGGCGTTGTTCCAGCGGGTGGGCTGCTCGAGCTCGTCGGGCTTGGTGGCCTCGGCGAAGGAGGGCGGAGCGTCGGGGAGGGGACGGCCGTGGAGCTGCTCGGTCCACAGCACCGACAGGTCCTCGCCCGCGCCCAGGGGGCCCCCGGCGAGGCCCGCGACCGACAGGACGGTGGTGCCGATGTCCATCAGGCGCACCTGGCGCTCGACGACCTGGCCCGCGGGCACCTGGTGGCGGCCGGTGCCCTGGATCACCAACGGCACGTGGATCGCGGGCAGATCGGCGTCGAGGCCGTGGCCGTAGGGGTGCAGCTCGGGCTCGTCCAGCGCCTCGCCGTGGTCGGCGAAGAGCACCACCACGGCGTCGTTCAGCACACCGCGCGCGCGCAGGCCGTCGAGCAGCACGCCGGTCTGGCGATCCGTCCATGCGACCTCGGCCAGGTACATGCCGCGGGCCCGGCGGGCCTCGTCCGGTGGGATGACGCCGCCCTCCTTGCGCCGCGCGATGAGCGGGCCGGGCTCCTCGATCGCCAGCGACAGGTCGTCGACGAAGCCGGCCTGCAGGTCGTCGGGCGCGCTGTCCCAGGGCGAGTGCGGGTCGAAGTAGTGCACGAACAGGAACAACGGCTTGCCCGGCTCGCGCCCGTCGACCGCCGCCAGGGCGCGGGCCGTGACCCGGTCGGCCCGGTCCTCGAACCGGGCGCGCACCTCGGTGGACACATGGTCGTCGTAGACGCGGAAGCCGCGCGACAGGCCCATCTCGCCGGACAGGGTGCTGGCGCCGATCACTCCGACGGTGTCCCAGCCCGCGGCCGAGAAGCGCTCGGCCAGCAGCGGCACGCCGTCGGGCACCGGGTAGCCGTTGCGTGGCACGGCGTGGCCGTGGGTGTCGCGCCCGCTCATGACGCTGGTGTGGCTGGCCAGCGTCGTCGGCGCGTGGGCCAGCGCCCACGAGAAGCGCACGCCGTCGTGCGCGAGCGCGTCGGCGACCGGCGTCGATGCGGCCGGGCCGGGGGGCGCGATGTCGGCCCAGGCGGACAGCGCGTCGGCGCGGGTCGTGTCCCAGGAGATGAGCACCACGGCTTGCGGCGGCGGCGGCGGCGGGTCGCTGCCGCAGGCGGAGAGCAGGGAGCTGGCGAGGGCGAAGGCGAGCACGTCGGTAGAAGCGGGTTGACGGGGTGGGCGCCACCTCCATAGCGTGAGCCCGCAATGGAGGATGCCGTGTCGCATCGTGCCCCCCTGTCCGTCCTGCTCCTCTCCGTCCTGGTCGCCTGCTCGGGCGGCGAGCCTCCCCCGGGAGGCGTTCCCGGTGGCATGCCCGGCGCAGGGGGACCGCCGAGTGGCGCGCCCCCCGCAGGCGGCGGCACGGCCATGCAGCCCGGCGGGGGCGGCACGGGCGGTGTCGGCGGCGCGGCGGGCGGCATGCAGCAGCCGGGCGGGGAGAGCGGCGGCCTGCCGACCTTCAAGGTCGCCGAGGGCGAAGGCGTCACGCTCAGCGGCACCGTCACCTTCGACGGCGAGCTGCAGGGCGACCTGCGGCTGGACGTGGTCTCCGGCGCGCCGAACACCGCGGGCTTCTCCATCCTGCACGCCGGCAAGCTCGACGCGCTGGGCGAGTGGACGCTCGAGGTGCCCAAGAACCAGGGCACCATCACGGTCGTCGGCTTCATGGACGCCAACGGCAACGGCCCGGAAGCGACCGAAGCCTCGGCCTTCGAGGCCGACATCGAGGTCGGCAGCGACGACATCACCGGCATCGACCTGGTGCTGACCCCCGGCGGCGCGGCGAAGTACGCCCCTGCGGGCGGCGGCGGCCCGGGCGGCGGCGGCGGCGGCATGGGCGGCGGCGGCGGCATGGGCGGTGCGCCCGGCGGCATGGGCGGCGGCATGGGCGGCGGCATGGGCGGCCCTGCCCAGAAC
>JACKEY010000012.1 GCA_020632755.1 Alphaproteobacteria bacterium
GAGCAGGGCGTCCGCAAGGCGATCACCTTCTTCCAGGCCGGCAAGGCCGACTACGCTGCCGGGCAGGTCATCCGGGCGAGCAGCTCCCTGGCGCTCGCGGTCGAGTTCGACCCCAGCAACGACGAGTACCGCGAGCTCTACGAGAAGGTGAAGGACGAGGCCCGCGTCGCCCGCATCGGCATGCTCATCGTCCAGGGCGAACAAGCCGAGAGCTACCAGCAGCTCAAGCAGGCCATCCACGCCTACCGCCAGGCCCTCGAGCTCGACCCCGACGAAGGCAAGGTCTTCTACCGCCTGGCCCGCCTGGTCCGCCTCGACGAGAACGACGACCGCGAGGCCCTCAACCTGCTGCGCCAGGCCGTGCTCCGGTCGCCGGGGGTCGCCGACTACCGGCTCGCCCTCGGAGAGCTCTACAAGGAGCTCGGCATGCGTCTGAACGCCAAGCGCGAGTTCCAGACCATCCTGGACGCGGACAAGGGCCACGAAGCCGCCAAGGCCGCCCTCAAGGAGCTCTGACCGGCGCGCCCGGCCCCGGCGGCTTAGAGGGCCGACCACCCGCGCCGGAGTGTGTGCATGGGTTCCGAGAAGCTGCCCCGCAACGTCATCATCACCGGGCTCCAGTGGGGCGACGAGGGCAAGGGCAAGGTGGTCGACCTGCTCGCCCGGAAGAGCCAGCACGTCGTGCGCTTCCAGGGCGGAAACAACGCCGGCCACACGCTGGTGGTCGCGGGCCAGCAGAGCATCCTGCACGTCGTGCCCAGCGGCATCCTGCACCCGGGCACCACCTGCGTCGTCGGCAACGGCGTCGTCGTCGACCCCGAGGTCCTCTGCCAGGAGCTGCGGGCCCTCGAAGCCAAGGGCGTCGATCTGTCCGGCGACCGGCTGATCATCAGCGAGCAGGCCCACGTCATCCTGCCCTACCACCGGACCCTGGACGACTGCCGCGAGACCGCCCTCGGCGGCAAGAAGATCGGCACGACCAAGAAGGGCATCGGCCCCACCTACGAAGACAAGGTGGCCCGGCGCGGCGTCCGGGTCGGTGACCTGCTGGACGAAGACGCCCTGCGCAACCGGCTCCTCGCCGTGCTGCCCGAGAAGAACCGCATCCTGACCGAGTGGTACGGCGACGCCGCCCACACCGTCGAAGAGCTCCTGGCCTGGGCCCGGCCCCTCGCCGAGCGCCTGCGCCCGCACGTCCGCGACACCGTCGCCTGGCTGCACCGCGCCAACCGCGCCGGCGACCGCATCCTGTTCGAAGGCGCCCAGGGCACCTTCCTCGACGTGGACCACGGCACCTACCCCTTCGTCACCAGCTCCAACACCGTCGCCGGCCAGGCCTGCGCGGGGACCGGGGTCGGCCCCACCGACATCCACGCCATCGTCGGCATCGCCAAGGCCTACACCACCCGAGTGGGCGCCGGGCCCTTCCCGACCGAGCTGGACGACGACCTCGGCGCCCGGATCCGAGAGATCGGCCACGAGTACGGTGCCACCACCGGCCGCCCCCGCCGCTGCGGCTGGTTCGACGCCGCCCTGGTTCGCCACGCCGTGCAGCTCAACGGCACGACCCACGTGGCGCTCACCAAGCTCGACGTGCTCTCGGGCCTCGAGTCCCTGCTCATCGCCCACGCCTACGACGGCCTGGACAGCGTGCCGAGCGGCGCCGAGGCCCTGGCCGCCGTGCGCCCCGTCTACGAAGAGGTCCCCGGCTGGACCGAGGACATCACCGGCTGCCGCAGCTACGACGAGCTGCCTGCCGCCTGCCGGGCCTACGTCGAGCGCATCGAGACGCTGATCGGCGTGCCGGTCGGGCTGGTCAGCGTCGGACCGGGGCGCGACGAGGTCATCCCCCGCTCGCCCCTGTTCGCCGACGACTGAGCCGGCGGGCGCTCAGCGAAGGGCGCCCGGCAGCAGGTCGCTCAGCTGCACTCCTGCACGATGTCGTCGCGCATGCCGAGCAGCGCGAGCAGCAGCGTGTCGGCCAGGCCCGAGCCGTCCAGGCCCGACGAGTAGGGCACGCTCAGGTCGTCCAGCGCGACCAGCAGGTCTTCGACCAGGGCGTCGAAGTCGGCGTCGCTGATGCACATGCCCGAGTGGGCCGTGGCCATGTCCAGGCCGTCGTAGGTGCAGTAGCCACCGGTCGCCTCGCAGACCTGGTCGACCAGCTTCGCGTCCAGGGCCGCGATGTCGGTCGACGCGAAGAAGCCGTTGATGCGCGAGTCGGCGGCCACGTTGACCAGCATGCCGTCGATCACCGCGGACACGGCGGCGTGGCCGCCGAGCTGGTTGAAGTAGACCGTGTCGCCGGCGGCGTCGGTGACGATGTCGCCCTTCATGCCGGCCAGCGTCACGATCAGCGCGTCGGCAGGCAGACCCCCGTCGAAGGTGGGGGTGTAGTCGACGCCCAGCGTGTCCAGCGAGGCCAGGAAGTCACCCACGAAGGCTTCCCACTGGTCGTCGGTGATCGCCATGGTGCTGTGCACCGTGGCCATGTCGCCGCCGCTGTAGGTGCAGCCGCCGCCGGTCGCCGCACAGATCTGGTCGTGCAGGCTGTTCTTCAGGGCATCGATGTCCGCGTCGGCGAACATCCAGTTGATCGAGGCGTCGGCCGCCACGTTGGCGATGGTGCCGTCGATCACCGCGCGCACGCCGGTCTCGCCGCCGAGCTGCTCGTAGATCGAGGCCGTCGTGCTGCCGTCGGTGTCCGTGTCCTCGTCGGTGTCGGTGCCGTCCGTGTCGGTGCCGTCCGTGTCCGTGTCCGTGCCGTCGGTGTCGGTGTCCGCGTCGGTGTCCGTGCCGTCGGTGTCGGTGTCCGCGTCGGTGTCCGTGCCGTCGGTGTCCGTGGCGTCGGTGCCGGTGTCGCCGTCCTTGTCGCCACAGGCGACCAGGAGGAGCGAGGAGAGGAGGAGGGTCGAGGTCATGGGGACTCCTGAGGGGGAGGGCGCGGGGACGAGCGCCCTGTGAAACCAGGCAGAAACGCACTACGGTCTCCCCCATCCTGAACGATGGACGAACCATGCACAAGGCTTTTCTCCTGTTTGCTGCCCTGGTGGCCTGTGGCTCCGGGACCCCGCCGCCTCCCCCCGCCGACGAGGCGACCGCGCCCCAGACAGCCTCGGCGCCGACCCTGGAGGTCCTGGGCTTCCACCTGGGTCAGGACCATGCCGAGGCCATCGACGCCCGGCTCGCGGCCCTCGGCGTGGCCTGCGACGGGGCTCCCGCTCCTGCCCGCGCGACCGTGCTCTACGACTGCCAGGGCGACCTCGACGAGAAGCTCCTGGCCGGGCGCAAGGTCCGCGGCACCTTCCACCGCCTCTTCCTGGCCCGCGCGGAAGACGGCGCCCTGCTCCACGTGAGCCTCACCCGCCGCCACTCCATCCCCGACGCCGTGGGCCAGGACTACGACAGCACCGTGGCCCTCCTCACCGAGCGCCTCGGTCCCCCGACCGAAGCCAAGGCCTTCGACCCCGCCTACGCCGAGCGCCCCTTGTTCCGCGTCGCCACCGGCTGGCACTTCGACGACCTCGACGTCACGGTCACCGCCGCCCGCCTGGGCAACGACCACATCACCGTCGACGAGCAGTGGGTCCGCCCCGAGTCGGCCTCCATCCCCGAGCGCGAGGGCGTCTCCGGCCACATGGGCGCCGAGTCCCGCCGCTACGACGGCGAGGTCGGCGCCATCACCCGCGCACCGGGCGCCCTGCCGATCGCCGACATCCATGCCCGTCGCAGCGTCCTCGACGGCCAGTCCGTCCGCGTCACCGGCCGGGTGGTCAAGGCCAGCTACGGCATCTTCGGCAAGAACTGGTACCACCTCGCCGACGGCACCGGCACGAGCGAGGCCGAAGACGACGACCTCACCGTCACCACCTCCGGCGACCTGCGCGTCGAGGTCGGCCAGGTCGCCAGCTTCGACGGTGTCCTCGTGAAGGACCGCAACTTCGGCTTCGGCTACCGCTACGCCGCCATCATCGAGCAGGCCGTGCCCGTCGCCGACCCCGCCACGCCCTCGCCCTGATCGCCACGCTCCCCCCGAGGCGTTGCCCCCGCCGACGCCCCCCGTTAAGCGTCGCCTGCTGAGGGTCGCTAGCTCAGCTGGTAGAGCACCGGACTTTTAATCCGAGGGTCACAGGTTCGAGCCCTGTGCGACCCACCCCTGGCGACCTGGCAGCGCTCACACCCCTTCGTCTAGTGGTTAGGACACCGGGTTTTCATCCCGGCAACACGGGTTCGATTCCCGTAGGGGTGACCACATCGACATCAGGCCCGCGGGAACGACGTTCCCGCGGGCCTTCGTCGTTCCCGCTGTCCGGCTGAATCGGGCAGATTCGGACCGATTCCGATGGGGTTTGTGCCCTCGGTGTGCCCCGCTGGGCACAAGGGACCACACCCAGGCCAGCGCCCGTCGGAGGGGGCCATGACCCCCGCCGCGCGGCGCGCGAGCACCCCGCGCTTCCGGCGGGAACCGGACGACCTGGCGCTGCTGCTGGCGCGGATGGACCCGCCCAAGGCCGTCCTGCGGGTGTGGCCCCGAATCGCGAGTGGACTCCTCGGCCCCGAGCCCAAGGCCTGCGAGCGGGGCACCGCGCTCACACTCCGCATGCTCGCCGGCTGGGCCGGCGTGAGCCCGACCACCGCACACAAGGCCACTCGCTGGCTGGTGGAGCGAGGCGTCTTGGTCGAGCGGCCCGGTAGGCGGCCCCGGCAACCGCAGCGGTACGCCCTCGGCCACCCTGACGGCTGGGACTTCCCAGGTGTTCGCCCCACCCAACAGCTGGACCGCCTCCGCGAGCGGCTACCGCCCCGACTGATTGCCGGCTGGCCAAAGCCGCTGTTCGTGTTCGCCCCGACTCCTCCACAGGATGTCCCCAGCAGGGCGGCGGGTGATCCCCCCGGGAGGAACGCTCACGCGCGAGCGTCTCTCCCGAAGGGAAAAGATGATCCTTCATTGCGCTCCCGACGGCAGTCCTGGGACCCCGCCTTGAGCTTCATGCACCAGAACGGCAAGAAGCGCTGCCTGCACGAGATCGCCGCCGAATGGCTCGAAGGGCAGCTGGGCAGCCTGGAGCACCTGCCCAGCCTGGACCTGGCGGAGGTTCCGCTTCACGTGGTCCGCAGCATCGAAGCCCAGCTGGCGAGGACGGGGAACAGGTTTCCGCCAGCTCACATCAGGCGTGCCGTCGTCTTCGCGATCGACCTGGAGCACCAGCGGCAGCGGGAAGCAGCTCATGAGGCAGAGTTGGCTTGCGTGGCAGCAATGGAGTCCCGTCGACAACTGGGAGAAGCACTCCTTGCGCAGTGGCCGCAGCTCAGTCAGGCGGCCACAGCCGCAGGGGTGCCCGCCGACGATGCAAGCCGCGCCATTCAACAGGTACAGGCGGGCCTCCTGGGCGAGGTCGATCTCTGCGCCGTGTTCGTCGAGCAGCTTCGGGAGAGCATCAAGCAGGTGAAGCGCGCCCAGCACTCGGCGGACCGAAAGCGGCTCCAGGCGAACATTCACCCACTTCCAACGGCGGCTGCTTCACATGTGACCCAGCCGCCTGCGACCCCGCCGCCGCCTGCTCCCGTGGTGAAACCCCAGGCCTCTGAGGTGAACTTCTCGAGCCCGACCGGCAGGCCGCTGAGCCTGTTCAGCTTCCAGCGCTCCCAGGCCGCTCTTCGCAAGACCCAACAGGACCTGCTGCTGGAGGCCCGCGAGCTGCTCGAGCGCCTCGACAACGCGCCCGACTTGGAGCACCAAATCTCGAGCCGCTTCGACGGCCCGCTGGCAGCCGTTCGCATCGAAGCAGTGGCACGGCTGCGGAAGCAGGTCGCACGAGCCCGCGCGACGAGCAACTGCATCGCATCGGTCCGCCGAGTCCTCTCGGAGTTGCCCACGTGCAGCACGCCAGCAGTCCCGCCTGCCCCATTGCCCTCCGCCCTATCCCTCGGGGGTGGAGAGTCCGCCGCGTCATCGCGGGAACGTCCATCTGGCCGGGGGAAGCCACACGCCGACGCCAGCGCCAAGCCACCGGCGACGGCAGGACCGTCGGCATCGCCATGCTCGTCGGTCCCAACCCCTCGGAAGCCCTCTGGCAGCGCCACGCCGAGGAAGCGGCCGGCCAACGCCCGGGAAACGACTGAACGAAGGACACCGATGGGCGCGAACCCGCTTGTGAGGTCCCGCCAAGCCGCCGTGGCCCCCTGGAACCTGCCCTTCCAGCCCGGGCCCGTGTGGGCACCACGGCTGCCGAAGTGGTGGACATGGGCCAGCGTCAGCAGCTGTCCCGGCCATGACCAGCGATCCGGTGCTCAGGCTTTGCGTACGCCACCCGAGTTGGCTCCGCGACGCGCCATGACTCCAGCGGTCGTACCGCCCATCACTGCCCCGCCGGCGCCAACCACAGCGGTGGTTCCGGCAATGGTCCCCGTGATCGCGGCGGTGGACGCGCTCGTCAACGCCGCGCCGCTCAGCGTGCTGATGGCGGTCCCGGTGCCAGCGGCGCCGAGCAGGCCAGCGGCGCCCAGGGCCGGCAGCAGGACGGGTGCTGCGACCACCGCGACAACGCCGCCGGCCACCGCGCCCAAACCAATCCAGAGTCCCGTCTTCAGCTTCATCGAATGCCTCCGTCCGGCGGCGCTTTTGCGTTTCTGCCTAGCGCGGATCCGTCACCAACTCGACTATCCGAGGGGCAAGAACCGCTGTAAGTGGACGTTGCTGCGCGGAAAACCCCCTCAGCAAGAGAGGGCCCTTGCGAACACGCTGTATCGACCTTGGCCTGGGATTCCAAGGCGTCGGACGGAGGAAGTTGGAGGGCCGCTTCGACGGTGGCCAGATCACGTCGGATTGCGGGCTGATCCTGGCCCGCGAGGTTTCCGAAGGGTTGGGCCTCTTCGACCGCCTGGCTGCATGCTTCCGGGACCACCGCGACCCTCGTCGCGTCCAGCACAGCGTCGGCGAGATGCTGGGCCAGCGCATCCTCGGCCTTGTCGCCGGGTATGAGGACCTCAACGACCACGACACGCTGCGTGACGACCCCCTGCTCCCGGTGCCGACGGGGAAGGCCGAAGAGGGCGAGTCGGGCTCGTCGTCGGCGACGCTGAACCGCCTGGAGCACGGGTCGGCGGCGAAGGGTGGCGGGCACCGCTACCACCGGATCGAGCCGGTGGGCGAGCGCATCGCAGACCTGTTCATCGAGCTCGGCCTCGAGCGCTTCGAACAGGCTCCGCGGCGCATCATCCTCGATGCCGACGCCACCGATGCGCGCATCCACGGCAGCCAGGAAGGTCGGTTCTTCCACGGGTACTACCGGTCCTACTGCTACCTGCCGCTGTACGTGTTCTGGGACGACTTCCCGCTCGTCGCCAAGCTGCGGCGGTCCAACATCGACGGCTGCTCGGGCATCACCGACGAGATCGCCGGCCTCGTCGATGCCATCCGCAACAAGTGGCCCGACGTGGACATCTGGGTCCGAGGAGACTCCGGAATTGCCCGCGATGAGCTGATGGCTTGGTGCGAGGAGCACGGTGTGAACTACGTCCTCGGCCTCGCGAAGAACGGTCGCCTGCATGCCGAGATTGTGCCCAAGCTGGAGCTGACCGAGGTGGTCTGCGAGCTGACGGGCGCGCCTGCCCGCATGTTCAAGGAGCTGCGGTACCGAACCCTCGACAGCTGGAGCCGTGAGCGCCGGGTCGTGGCGAAGGCCGAGCACTTGCCCGGCAAGGCCAACCCGCGCTTCGTCGTGACCTCGCTGTCTGCTGGCGACGTCGACGCCCGCACCGTCTACGAGGACCTGTACGCCGCGCGTGGGGACATGGAGAACCGCATCAAGGAGCAGCAGCTCGACATGTTCGCCGACCGGGTCAGCGCGGCGACCATGTCCGCCAACCAGCTTCGCATATGGTTCTCAACCTTCGCCTACCTGCTGATGGCCGAGCTGCACCGCATCGGCCTGGTCGGCACCAACCTCGCCGCCGCACAGGCTGGGACCATCCGCGTTCGCCTGCTCAAGATCGGCGCCCAGGTCCGCTGGAGCGTGCACCGGGTCTACATCGCCTTCAGCTGTGCATTCCCGCGCCAGACAGTCTTCCGCACCGCCCTGCGGAACATCGAGGCCGCGTTCCTCTGACAACGCGGGGCCGGACGCTGAAGCCTCCGGTCCCACCTGACCACCGAGCGATCGGCGGGAGAAGCCGGCCGACGCAGTGGCAGACCTGCGCCTACTGGCTTGAACAGCAGGTGGTTCAGGTCCACGACGGCCGGATCACACTGGCGGCGGGCACTGCGGCAGTCCTTGTGAGCGATGCGGGCCATCGGAAGCCGCCGAGTAGTGCCCGGCACCTGGGGGGCACCTTCGGAGGACCCACGGTGAGCTGCCGCGTTGTAGGGGACATGCCGATACTGTCTCGTCGACCCACCTGTCGCCCGAATCAGCGCAACGCAGGCGCGAGCACGGATCCAGGCCCCGCCGTGCCGGGCGCCCTGCAGGCGAGGGTGAAAACGGCCACTGCCTCGCTGGCCACGGTGACTCGGCCTGTCGCGTTCTTGGCGACGACATCATAGAACCAGAGCCTGTCTGTGTCGGCAGCAATTGGCTTCAGTCCACACCCTGGCGCGGTCGTGGAGGTCAGGACTCTCCTGCAGAAACCGATGTCGGTGCCGAGCAGTCCATCAGGCGGTCCCTGGCTCAGCTGGGATCGAACGGGGCGTTGCAGAGTGTGAACTGGGTGCCGTCGTCGGCGAGCGCGTCGGGACTTGTGGCCGACGGTGCTGGTTGTGCGACCCATCCTACTCTTGAGCGTCCGGGAGTTCGTACTCCTGGCTCAGATCGGCGCAGTAGTTCAGGGTGCGGTTGTCGAAGCCCCACTCGCCGAGCACCTGGAAGCTGGCCCCACCATACTCGCCAGACAAGAGATCCTCGGCGACGACGGCCACCAACTCAGCGGGATACCCCAGCGTGCCGAGCTCCGCGATGTCCTCGTACAGCGCCACGTTGCACAAGGCAAACTCGTCGCCCTCCACATATTCACAGGTCTTGCCGTGCAGGGCACCATCGCCGATCTGGTTCTCGGAGTCATCCAAGAAGTTGATGCCAGCCTTGACGAACTGGACGTATGCCCTTGTTCGATTCAGGGCCCTGTCGGCTTCGGGGATGTACAGCAACGATGCAGGGTCCTTCTCGTGTGCGATGCTGAGGGTCTGGGTGCCGTTTATCTCCCCGCCGGCCACTCCGGTCTGCCCTTGTGCATCAAGGCCGCCCATCTGGGCCATGAGTAGTGCCATGTCCAGGGTCTTGGCGTTGGAGTCCTGCTGCGATAGAGCTTCGTACACGGCAGCGCTTCCCTGGCTGTAGCCCGTACCAAGAGTCTGCACGTCGTCGTCGATGAGGCCCAGCAATGCCTGAAGGTTTGCTGCGCCGTCGGTTGGGACTCCACCCCGCGCGATGACGTTGGTGGCTACGTTGCTGTAGGGCACGGGCAACGCGAACACGGGTCCGCCCAACTGTTCGGCCAATGTCACGCTACCCAAGCGGGTCTTGCCAACCATCTCTCCCACGCGGAAGTCGTCCGGCAACTGCCCAAGCAAGAGCGCGTCAATGGCTGCTTCACCGAAGATGCCGGCGCTGGTGAGTTTGTTGTCGGGCACGTCGGTCGGGAGGAGCTCAAGGATGAACGAGGCGCCCTCAGTGGAATTGGCCAGCGCGACATAGCGTGTCACGATGTCGTCTTGGAGGTCTCGACGCAGCGTAGGGTCCAGGCTGTTCAGAAAGGACTCGCCCTCGCCGTAGCGTTCCTTGGCTTGGGCGAGCAGGAGATAGACCTGCTCCGACGAGAGCTGGCTGGTGCTCTCAGGCAGATTGTCCAGCTCTTCCGTGTCGGCCAGGTTCTCCAGCAGGCCAGCGCCAAGCAGGTGCTGCACCACGCTACGCTCGTAGACCTCTCGCAGCGCTCCGCCGTCGATTGCATCTTGCATCTCCCATGCCGAGGCGGTCATCGGCAGTCCCGTCTCGCTATACTGCTGCTGGAAGTCACCAGAGCTCTTGGGGATGTCGATCTCGCCGTAGAGCAGCGACGCTTCCTGGTCGAGATCCCAGAGGCCACGCACACTCTGGGCGCGCGCCTCGAGGTAGACCGCTGCGGTCTCAAAGCCTCCATGCAACCGGTCTGCCGCTTGGCCGGCTCCGTCCCTCACCCAGTTGCCCCAGCCATCGAGACCGTGCTGGGTTGCGGCGCCGAGGCCTTCCAGCAACTGGTCGATGTTGGCACCGCCCCTGTCCATGGCCGTCTCCAGTGCGTCGCCGACGGTGTCGAGCTGAGCGTCGGTGACGGCCCCCCACCTGTCGAGCAGGTGGTCAGCAACTCCTCCGAGGGGTCCCACGTGAGTTCCGAGGGCGTCGTCGACAGCCGAGGCCGTCGCGGACAGCCCATCCCCGACCACATCCATACCCAGCGACAGTCCATCCCCAGCCCGGTCGGAGATCCCAGACACCACATCGCCGGCGGTGCTGGAGGCGACCCGGGCTACATTGCCAGCCGCGTCTGCAACGGAGTTGGCAACCGCTGCCGCGCCGTCAACAACGGTTTCAGTGACTGTTCCTGCGGTCTCGACGGCTCCAGACAGAACGTCGCCAGCACCAGCGACCACGTCGGGGACGGCGCCAGTCACCGTGTCTACCACGCTGGCCAGCGTGTCCCGCACGCCCCCCCAGGACCAGCGATCGAGCTCCGTGGTCGGTCGCGCTGGCACTGCGACTTCCTGGCCCTGGGCTGCCTTGTCGGCGAGGGTTTCGGCATCCCGTTCGTGGGCATCGGTGGGGCTGCTGGAACCCGGCCTGCTGCCGGCCGACCGCGCCTGTTCTAGATGGACCATCTCGTGAGCGACCTCCCGAGGACTGGCGTTGGGCCGAAACACCAATGTGCCATCCAGGTGAGCTGCCCGCGCCCCGGTAGCAGCCAGGGCAGCTGCCGCTTCGGGTGACTGCACGACGTCCACGTCACGCACGGCGTCTTCGCCGAAGGCCCGTGCCATCAGTGAGCCGTGGGGCAGGGTACTGCGAGCGCGTCCACTTGCGGCGGCCATCTGGGAGAGGATTTCCTGGGCCATGGCGTTTCCCCCTCCGCCAGCGCTCTGGGCCGCGAGCACCGCCTCTGGCGACCCTTGTCCCCAGTTGCCGCCCCCTTGTAGCGCCGCCGAGCCGCGCCTAGGCCTCGGCAACTCGCTCCCACGCTGGGTGCGGTCCTTACCCCGCAGGTGTGCTGACCCAGCACTTCGTTGCTTCGACATTGGGCAACTCCAGGTCCGGTTGATGGCAACTGCAGTACGAGTATATCGCGCCGCGCTGACGGGTGGATCGACGGGCCGAAACGGGTGATTTGGGGACAGGAGGGCCCCGATACCACGTCCCCTTCCCCTGGAACTTCGAGAGCGAGAGTAGCGTCCCGTCAAGTGGTGTACGAAGCCTGTCGGGAACTCCTCGAGGGTGTTGTCGGGGAAGCCGCCGGGTCTGTGGTCAGGCCACAGTCTCATTGGCATGGGGCTTGTGGTCTTCAAACAGCAGCTTCATCCACTCGCTGCTGGAGCAACGTCGACCGACGGCCCACTCGTCGGTCTGCTCGGCCAACAGCGCGCCCACGAGGCGGATGACCGCAGGCTCGCTTGGGAAGATCGCCACGACGACGGTGCCGCGTCGGATCTCCTGGTTGACGAGCTCGAGTGGGTTGGTGGGCATGATCTGGCGCCAGTGCTTGTCGGGGAAGTGCATGAAGGCCACGACGTCGTACTCGGCCTCTCGCAGCAGCTCGGCGACCTTGGGGCGCTTGTCGTCCAGCAGATCGATCGCCCGGCCCATGGCCTCCTGGGCGGCGGGCAGCGTGGGCGGCGGGCAGGGTGGGCGGCGGGCAGGGTGGTTCGCACGGTGGCTGACACCAACGGCTGGGCGGCCATGGGGACGTGGCTGGGCACGTTGCGCAGGAAGTGCACGGTGCAGCGCTGCCAGGTGGTGCCGTTGAGCACGTGGCGTAACGCAGCCCGCAGGCCGCTGAGGGCGTCGCTGACGACCAACTGGACCCCGAACAGGGCTCGCTGCACTAAGCCGGTCAGGAAGGCCCTCCAGGCGGTCTCCATCTCGCCGTCTGCGACCTCGAGGCCCAGGACCTCTCGCTGGCCGGTCTCGCCCACGCCGTAGGCCACCAGGACGGCCTTGGAGACCACGCGGCCGCGTGAGCGAACCTTGATGTAGAGCGCGTCGAGCCACAGGTAGGGCGTCTGCCCGTCCAGCGGCCGTGTGCGGAAGGCATCGACCTGCTCGTCGAGCTCGCCGGCGATGCTGGACAACTCGGAGTTCGAGATCCCCTTGGCGCCCATGGCCTCGATGAGTGCCTCGACCTTGCGGGTCGACACGCCGTGCACGTTCGCTTCGCCGACCACGTTGACGAAGGCCCGCTCCCACCGCCTGCGCGGCGACACGAAGCTGGGCAGGCAGCTGCCCTTCCGAAGCCGAGGAATGGACAGCGGCACGCTGCCCAGGCGGGTGCCGAACGGCCGCTGTCGGTAGCCGTTGCGCTGCACCCGGCGGTCGCCAGAGCGCTCGCCGTAGCCAGCGCCACACAGAGCATCGACCCCGGCCTCCATCACCCAGTGAAGCGCCATCTACAGCACCTCCAGCAGCTGCTCGCCATGCGAGCTCTCCAGCACCTTGCTCAGCAGCTCTGCGCCGCCTACATCTCCCGTAGCCATGGGGATGTCTCCATGTTGGGTTGACGTGTCAACACTCCTCCATGGAGTTCCCCATGGCTTCTTCCGCCTATGTACAACGCAAGGCGTTGCCTGCGGAGCTACACCAAGCGTCGAGACGCTACCGAGAGGTCGGGGCGGTGCGTGCCGCAACACGGACCGGCGTCGGCCAGCGCTCGCTGCAGCCGCTTGGGGTATCCTGACCCGGTCCTGCACGAGACCAGTCGTCGCGGCCGTGGCACACGAGCGGTGAGGGCGACTAGTCGCAGCCCTCCCTCAGCACCCCCGCGAGCCCCCATGATGCGCGTTGGCCCCCTCCTACCTCTCTTCCTGCTCTCGGCAGCATGCATTCCAGACGGCCCTGACGGCAAGGACCCCGGATCCGTCGACGAAGACGCAGACGGCGATGGCTACTCTGCAGAGGACGACTGCGACGACAACGATCCGAGCACGAACCCGGGCGCTGAGGAGATCTGGTACGACGGCGTCGATCAGGACTGCGCCGGTGGCGACGACTACGACGCGGATGGGGACGGCGAGCGAGCGGTCGGACAAGGTGGTGCAGACTGCGACGACAGCGACCACAGCGTGAACCCAGGTGCGGCTGACACTTGGTACGACTGCGTGGACTCGGACTGCGACGGCAACGACGGCGATCAGGACGGCGACGGCTACGTGCCGGATGGCTACGCCGAAGAGTGCGACTGGACTGCATTCGATGCCCACGTGGGGGCTGGGGACTGCTTCGACGACGAGGGCAGCGCCCCCGACGAGTGGCCGACGACGGCTCTCACGCCTGCGGAAGTCGGGCCTGAAGCCACCGAGACCTGGTACGACGGCGTCGATCAGGACTGTGACGGTGCGAGCGACTACGACGCGGACGGCGATGGCGACGACGCAGAGGCTCACGGTGGAGGAGACTGCGACGACGCGGACCCGGCTCGTGCCTCGACGCGCGCGGAGATCTGGTACGATGGCATCGATCAGGACTGCGGGCTGGACACTGACTTCGACGCGGACGCGGACGGCTTCCTCTCGGCCGACTCCGACGGCGCGATTGACGTCGACGGGAGCACGGTGGTCGGTGAAGACTGCGATGACAGTAGTGGGGCGGTCAGTCCTGACGAGGCCGACGCGTGCGGCGACGACATCGACGCGGACTGCGACGGTGACGTACACGACTGTGACGTCGCGACGGCGGGCACCGAGTTGGTTGCGGACTCGACGCTGTGGCTGTCGACCGCCGGTGATCTGGACGGTGACGGTGTCGGGGACCTGATCGCCTATGTCGACGACCTGGTGTACCCGGTCATGGGGCCTATTCCGTCCGGCGACCTGGACATCAGCTCGGGTGGCATCTCAGGACTGGATGCCTCAGCGTTGAAGGGAGTGGCCGCCCCCGGGGACGTGGACGGCGACGGGAGCGCGGATCTCTGGATCGCCGGTCGAGGGGCTGCTGAGTACGTGCGGATCTCTGGACCGATGGAGAGCGGCGGAAGCGCGGTCGATGTCGCTACGGCCACCCTCGAGAGCAGCTACTCAAGCAACATGGGGGTCTGGACTGGGGGAGATGTCACCGGAGACGGTGTCGATGATTTGGTCTTCGGTGTCGACTCCACAGGGACCAGCCACACGACCGCCTTCTTGGTCTCCGGTACGCTAAGCGGGGACCAGGTGCTCGAGGGCGGCATCATCGAGGCGACCTACATCGGACTGGGCTACGACGTGTTTCCAGGGAGCGCGGCCCAGTTCGGCTCGTCGGCCTCGCTTGGTGACATGGATGGCGATGGCATTGCGGAAGTCATCTTCGGCGACTCGACCATTGACGCTGTGAGAGGACTCGCGATCCCGAATGCAGGGGGTCTAGTCGTGTTTGCGGGTGGAAGTAGTGGCACGCTAGATGACGCCGACTTCGCAGACGCCGGTGCGGAAGGCGAGAGGCTCGCCATCAGCTATGCGTTCATTGGCGACACCGACGACGACGGATACGGCGATCTTGCTGCGGGCACTCTCTCGGAATTCGTGCAGGTGTACCTCGGAGGCAGTGCAGTCGTGTCCTCGGGCGACGTGAGACTCTATGGTGAGGGTGGTGAAGAGGGCTTTGGTGAGAGCGTGAGGGCTGCGGGTGACGTGGACGGAGACGGATCCTCGGACGTGCTGGTGGTCGCCAGCTCATTCGAGTACGAGGGCGTTACCCAGAGCCGAGTGGACCTCTTCACCGGGCCGCTGGAGTCAGGGGCAACTCCAGCGCGGCAGTTCCTGCCTGGGCATGACGTGGGCGCGACCTTCCACGAGCGCATGCTCGGGCCTGGGGATATCGACGGCGACGGTCTCGGGGACATCATCTTCGGCGTCGGCGGCACTGCGTGGGTGTTCTCGGGGGGAGATCTGTAGTCGGCATCGCTCGCGGGGGCGGTAGGTTGGAGCAGCGGCTTACGGAGACAGTCCGAAGCTCAAAGTCCGACCCCAAAGAACACACTCACGCTTCCTGCTTCCGCTCCTCCCGTGTTGTCCAGCGGGGCCGCGATCGCGACATCGGTGTATGTGTCACCGTTCCAGTCGCCGCCGGCGACTGCAGCTCCTGCCGTGGCCCCGGCCGCGGTACCAGAGAGCTCGATCGATGTCGACGTGAGGGCAGTGGACACTGGTAGCTCACTGCCAAGGATGAGGTATGCGCTGCCTGCGTCTGGCCCACCGTTGTCGTTCCCCGGAGCGCCGATGAGGACATCGTCGAACCCATCTCCATTGGTGTCGCCCGCCCCCGCTAGCGACATTCCAACTCCGGTAGGATCACCGCTCGTGCTGCCCGCCCCCCAGTAAATGGCGTCCGAGTCGCCGAGTGAGGCTGGGGGGGAACCTAGACCACCGCGAATCAGGTACACTGCGCCGGAATCGGCTCCGCCACGGTCGCTGAGGCGTGCCGAGACAAGGGAGTCGTCGTAGCCGTCGCCGTCCACGTCGCCTGCACCGGACACGCCGAAACCGGCGTTGTCGCCTGGCGACTCACCGAGCAGCACTTGATCTGCATCCGCAAGTGCGCGGCTGGCGGGGCTGAGCTCGCCGAGGATCAGATAGGCTGCGCCGGTCTTGTCGTCCTCGTCCGTCGCGTCGCGGTGGATGGCCCCGACCACCATGTCATCCAGGCCATCGCCATCGACGTCGCCGACGCAGGCGACTGCATACCCTGCGCGGTCGCCTGCGGCTTCACCAGCGAATTCCAGCGCAGTGTCCAGGCTCGCCGACGCGAGTCCGGCGCTCCCCAGGACGAGGTACGCGGCGCCAGTCTCGAAGCCCAGGCTGTCGGCTCCGCGCGCGCCGACGATGACGTCGTCGAAGCCATCACCGTTCGTGTCCCCTCCCCCCGCGACTCCGTGGCCGGCTTGGTGACCGGGTCCGGCTCCTGTGAGCTTGATCGCGCCTCCGCTGAGCGTTGTCGAGCTCAGCGTGTCGCTGCCCAACACAAGGTACGCTGCTCCGTTGTCGTCAAGCCCCTGGAGGTAGGCGCCAACGACCATGTCCGCGATGCCGTCGCCGTCCACGTCTCCGGCGGCGGCCACGGCATAGCCTGCTTGGTCGCCAGCTTCCTCCCCGAAGAACGCCGCGCCGCCCGACCCCACGACGGAGTCGCCAAAGGTCGCTGAGCCGAACACGACGTAAGCCGTTCCAGCGTCATCCCCGGCGGCATCGCTGTAGCGCACACCAACCACGAGGTCGTCGAAGCCGTCAGCGTTGAGATCTCCCACGCCCGCCACCGAGCCTGCTCGCTGGCCTGCGCCAGATCCGAGGAGGACTGCGTCGGCGGCTCCGAGGTCGGCTGGCACCCAGGTACAGTCTCCGCTGGTCCCGTCACAGTCGTTGTCCACGGCATCGTTGCACACCTCGTCGGACCCGGGGTTCACACTGGGGTCGCTGTCGTCGCAGTCGTCGACACTGCTGTACCCATCGCCGTCCGCGTCGAGAGGGGCTGTCCCGGTGTCGTCGGTGCCGCTGTCCGCGCTGCCGGTGTCGCTCGAGGTCGAGCCGTCGCCGCTACTCCCCGAGTCTGTGTCGGTTGAGCCTGCGGTACCCGTGTCGCCTGAGTCGGCGCCTCCGTCGTGGGGCGTGTCAGCAGTCGACGTGTCTCCGCCGCCCGCTGGCCCAGCCGGGACGCAGCTGGTCGCGAGGGCGAGGGCGAGCGGAACAGCAGTCAAGGGGCGCATTGTCCAAGCCTCCGGCAACAGGTCAACTGCACCCTACACCACTCGGGCTCGGTCGTGGGACTCACAGTGGCGCCAACGACGACCGAGCCTGATTGCCGCAAGCCTTGAAGTGCCGCCGTGAAGCTGCAGACGGTACGCCCTCGCGGCCGCCGGTGAAGGCGTCGTCGACATCCTGCTGCGTGGGGGGGGGGCGCCGATCGAAAGGCCTGCCTGACCTTGGACCAAGCAAGCTGGATGGGACTGCGGCACACGCCGGGAAGACCGGCCCGCTGGCGCCACCGAGGACGGCCGCAAGCGCGTTCAGCTCTCGAATAGTGAGCGCTGCGAGCATCGTCGTCACAGCGCCTCGGTCTCGCACCACGGCGCCCAGAGCATGACGGCCGCGGAGCGATAGCAGGTACGCCTGTGTCCACCATCTGGCCATCCACTACGGGAGTTCGCATGCACCCAAGTCGGACCCGCCTCGACTGGGACGAGCGCGACCATAGAAGTCATCGGTCACACCCAGCGTTGAGAGGTCCTCCCCTGCATCGACGGCTGCCGAGCCTTCGCTCGGGCAGGAGTCGACATCGAGCCCCGGCTCCAGTGAGCTGTTGCCATCGAGGCCGGTGGGGTCGCTGACTCCCTCGTAGGAGGCTGCGTCTTCGCCGAACACCAGATTGTGGCGAAACTCCGCAGGCAGGCTCGTCGCGCTTGCCGTGACCTCGGCACCGGGGGACTCCCAGACGATGTTGTTCAGGACTGCCGTGGTGATCTCATGGCCGTCGTCGACTGTAGGCTGAGCGAAGGCGAGCGCGTTACCTATGAGGGTGTTGTGAGCGAACAGGCCCCCGTCGTCGTATGAGAAGTACACCGCGTCGTAGCGCGCGGTGGAGACGCGATTGTGGAAGAAGAAGTTGTTGATTATCGATGCACTCCCGTCCATGCTGCGGAGAGCGCCGCCAGATCCCTCGGCGAAGTTGTCTTCGAAGAGATTGCGCTGGATGAGCGTCGATGAGCCGCCTCCGATGAACAGCGCGCCGCCGTCTGCGGAGCCAAATGTTGCCGCGTTTCCTCTGAACTCGGAGTCCTGGATGGTCCCAGTGGAGCCATCCCCCAGGAGCACGCCGCCGCCCTTGTCTGTGGCTGTGTTCGACAGCACCAGCGTGTCTTCGACGCTCCCGTGCCAGGCCCGCAGGTAGGCCCCCCCGCCGGTGTGGGCGGAGTTCCCCTCGATGATGCAGGTGCGTATGTCGAGGAAGGCGTCGTAGGCGGCGACGCCGCCGCCGACCTCAGCTTCTGTGACTCCTGCGATAGGGGCGCCGTAGCCCCCGCGAATCGTCAGCCCCTCGAGGAGGCCGGGCCCAGCGCTGCTCCCGACACCGACGACCAAGACACCGCGGGTGCCGCTGGGAGGCTCTACGACTGTGCTGTCTGCCCCGGCGGTCGATGAGATGCGCCATGCCGTCGAGCCAAAGTCGATGGACTCATGGTAGACGCCCGGCGCGACGCTCACCTCGACACAGTCAGCGGGGGCGCTTGTGAGGGCCTCTGTGATGGACGCCAGGGGAGCATCGGGCGTTCCGTCGCCACCATCTGTCGCCGCGTCAACGTGGACGGGGCATCGGTCCACGCAGTCGGCCACGCCATCGCCGTCCTCATCCCCAAACCCCTCATCGGCCTCGCCTGAGCAGTTGTTGTCCCACCCGTCACATGCTTCGACGGCGTCGGGATTCACTGTGGCGTCCGAGTCGTCGCAGTCACCACCCACCTCGGTGTGTTCGTCCAGCGGGCTACACGAGCGCGTGCCGGTCGTTCCGAAGCCGTCGCCATCGACGTCTAGGTACCAAGTCGTTGCGTCGATGGCCTCTTCGTCAATCTCGCCGTCGCAGTCGTTGTCCTTGCCGTCGCAAAGCTCGTCTGCGCCCGGATGTGTCGACGCTTCTGAGTCGTCGCAGTCCGTGGCGGCAGTGTAGCCGTCGTCGTCCAGATCGCCGTCGGAGTCATCGCTTGCGTCAGCGGTCGCCGGCCCGCTGTCGCCGGATCTCGCAGTCTTCGGGTCGGGGCAGCCTGTAGCGACAAGCGCGAGCACGAAGGTCCAGAGCAGAAGAGCACTGCGCTTGCTTGAGAGCATCTGGGTCCTCCAACCGCTCAAGTCATGCTGGGAGCGTAGAGACCAGTCGAGTCGGAGTCAAGTGAGCCAAAGAGCTCTCGCCGGGATGCAGCTGCCGCCGCGGATAGGAACGCCCCTGGTAGTGCACCCCGCCCCCCATCTGGTATCCTTGCAGCCATCCTCGATGCCCGGATGTTCTGATGCGACGATTCCTGTGCGGCCCCTTCCTGGCGCTGCTCTTGACCAGCTGCCCCTCACCAGGGAACTCCACACCGGGGGATGACGACAGCAGCGACGGCGCAGGAGACGACGGGACGGGTAGTGATGGCGCCGACGACGGAGGCGTGACCGGCGCCGATGCTGGTGGGGGTGACTCGAGCACGTCGGCTGACTCGGGCGCTGAGGGTGACTCGGACGCCGGGGTTGACACCGGCGGGGGAGAAGTCGACTCGGGTGGAGGGAGTGACTCGGCCTCGGACCCCGACCACACCGACGATGACGGCGACGGCTTCTCGGAAGCCGAGGGAGACTGCGACGATGCAGATCCCAACGTCAGCCCGACCGCCTCGGACGTGGCGGGAGACGGCGCTGACCAGAACTGTGACGGAGTGGACGGCACCGACTCCGACGGCGACGGGTTCGCGTCTGCGGCGAGCGGCGGTGCCGACTGCAACGACAGCGCGGCGGAAATTCACCCCGGCGCGGCTGAGCTCTGGTACGACGGGGTCGATCAGGACTGCGCAGGCGACGACGACTTCGACGCCGATGCTGATGGCCACCGCGTGGGCACTGACGACTGCGATGACGGAGACGCGTCGATGGGACCGCTCGGCGTGTCGACACACGGTGCCCTTGAGATGGTCTGTGTCCCGGCCGCCACGTTCGACATGGGGAGTCCAGAGAGCGAGTCCTGGCGGGACGACAACGAGACCCTGCACTCGGTGACGCTGTCCCGTGCGTTCTTCGTGGGCCTGACCGAGGTGACGCAGGACCAATTCGAGGACCGTATGGACTACGATCCCAGCTCGACCGTCGGGTGCCGGGAGTGTCCCGTGAACTACCTCAGCTGGCATGAGGCGGCTGCCTATGCGAACGCCGTGTCGGCCGACCTGGGGCTGGACGAGTGCTTCGAGTGCAGCGGCTCCGGAGAGTCGGTCACCTGCGTGCTCGCAGGTGGGCTCCTGTCGCCCTATGAGTGCAGTGGCTACCGCCTGCCGACCGAGGCGGAGTGGGAGCTCGCCGCCAGGGCGGGCGAGTCGGGACCCTATGTCGGCGGCGCCGACATGTCGGGCCTTGGCGAGCTTGCTTGGTATCGAGAGAACACGACTGGAACTGACTGTGCGGACTATCCGCTCGAGGTCGCCGAGAAGGCGTCCAACAGCTGGGGCCTCTACGATGTCCACGGCAACGTCGCGGAGTGGACGCTTGACTGGTACGGAGGAGACTACTCGGGCGACGAGGCGGACCCCGTCGGGGCGGACTCGGGCTCCGACCGCGTGCACCGCGGGGGAAGCTGGCACGACTCGGCGGGAGCTCTCCGGCTCGCCGCGCGTGACACCGAGATTCCAGCTGGCCGCAGCTGTGGCCTCGGCCTGCGCTTGGTCCGGACTGCCCCGCAGGGCACCAGCGAGTAGAGTCCTCCAGCCGAGCAAGCCCCCTCATTCGACCGAGCTGTACCTTGCACACTGCCACTCTCTCGTTGTGGGCACTCCTCAGCCCTGCTCTCGCCGCATCACCGCCACTCCGGGACGACTGCGGCGACGTCGAGGTCGTGCCGCCGCCTCAGCTAATCGCCGCTGCTCACGACGCTGTCCGCGGGCTGGAAGGCGCCCGCTTCTTGGCGTTGGCTGAGGGAGTGGGTGCGAGCGTGGCCTGCGCGGACGAGCCCCTCGATCCCGGCACCGTCGCCCAGCTCCACGGCGTCGTGGCGCTCCGTGCTCTCTACGATGATCGATCCGGTGAGGCGGTCAACGCTCTGCGCAGCGCTCTCGCTGCGGACCCCGCGTTTGAGTTTCCGGACGGCGTTGCGCAGCCGGGGCACCCGATCCTGCTGCGGCTTGAGACCGCGCGGGGAATGGCTGGCTCTCCGACTCGGTCTCTCCGAGCCTGCGAGGGTGTGGTCTACGTTGACGGACGACCGGCGGAGGGGGCCGCGAGCGACCGCCCGTTGGTGCTGCAGCTAGTGAGCGCCGATCAAGCTGTCGTGAGCGCCGCGTATGTTGGAACGGGAGCTCCGCTTCCAGAGTGGTCGGACCCACTTGTCACGTGCGCCACTGATGTCGTGTCTGCCGAGGCACCGCGACGGCGTGTCGGGGCCAAGGCCGCACCGTGGGTGCTCGGCGTGGCGAGCGCTGGCACGCTCGCCCTTGGAGGCGCACTCTACGGTGGCGCCTGGGCTGCGTACCTCGAGCACTGTCCGCAGCGGGCGGACGGCGAGCGCGAGTGCCCGGTGACGTCCGAGGAGGACTTCTGGAGCGACACGCTGCGCCCGCAGTTCCGTTGGGGAGTTGGTCTCATGGCGGCTGGTGGTGTTGGCTTGGCCGGCACCAGTCTGGTCGTAGCGCTGAGCCAGGACGGGCCGAGGCTCAGCCTGGTCGGCCACTGGTGAGGCGAGCGAGCCTGTTGCCCCAGCACGGGGGCAGCTGCACTCTGTGCCTTGTGGTACCATGAGCCTTCACCCTTGCACCGGGTCTTGGAATGCTCTCGCTCCTCTTTGTCCTCGCTTGTAAGCCAGATCCCAGCGGGACAGACCTTGGCCAGCAGGTAGAGAGCCTGCAGGCGCAGGTCGACGAGCTCGAGGCCGCAGTGTCGGCGCTCGGCGACGCGGACAGCACCGGCGGCGACTATGCTGCGCAGGCGGATGTCGACTTGCTGAGCGAGGACGTTGACGACCTGCTCTCCGAGCTGGAGTCACTGGAGGGGGACGTGAGCGACCTCACCGCACAGGCAGGCGACACCGATGAAACGGTCTCGACGCTTGCGCCCCTCGCTGCTGCACTGGACGCCGGTGAGCTGTATGTGCTGGCGTCGTCGACCAGCCAGGCAATCGGGGACTGTGAAGAGCTGCTCGACTGGGTCGACCGTGCGCATCGCACGGTCTTCGCTCCGGACGCAACCCTGACGCTGCTGCTGGCGCCTGGCTCGGGGGAGGACGTGGAGTGGACTTGCCCCTCGACGATCGAGATCAGAGCACCCGAGCTGGCCCACCTCCACATTGTCGGAGACAGCGCGAGCTCCAGCGGGCTCACCCTCGTCTTCGAGGGGGTGGACGCCGTGCACGTGAGCGCAGGAGGGGTCCTTGGCTTGCTACAGGGTGTCACCCTCAGGGGCGACGGCACGTCGGCCGGAGTGCGTGTGGAGTGGGGGGGCCGCGCCAACCTGTCGCCAGACGACGAGGGCGGCGGTGCAGTGGCGCTTCAGGGCTTCCTGGAGGGGGTCGTCGCACGGTACGGCGCCACCGTCCGTGCCCACGGGCTTCAGCTCACAGCGGTTGAGGGCGGCATCTACGCCGAAGACCGCAGCTATGTCTATGCCGAGGCGTCGAGCCTCAGCGTGTCCAGTCGCGGTGTGTATGCCAACAAGCAGTCGGTAGTTGACATGCGACTGTCCACGATTGAGTCGGCTGCGACGACGGGTGCGGTCGTGTTGGGCGAGTACGGGGCGTACATCCACCTCCACTCTGCTGTAGTGACTGGCGGAGGCACGCAGGTCGAGGCGCAGTACGGCGCACTCATCAGCGCTCGCGGTCTCGACGTCTCGGTCGGCGCAGACGCCTACAGCACGGTCATCAACTGACGCGTCACCGGCACTGCACCAGCTCAGCGCCGTTGGCAGGACGCGAAGCCACGATCGCACCGAAACCGGACGGCGTCACCGGGGTTCACCTCGAAAGTTGCGGCATGGACCACGCCCTTGGAGCCACCGAAGTTCACCATGAGCTCGTAGCTCCCGGGCTCGACGGTCCCTGGTGCGAAGGTCTTGGAGGTTCCGACCAGCTGAGCTGACTCGAAGGTGCCTGTGACCGAGACGGTGGCCGCAGCGACAGGACCGGACGAAGGCACGGGCTCGGGTGGGAGCTCGCTGAGAGCAGGCGCTGGGGGACGACTCGGCTCCGCCGCCGCGGGGGCGCGCTTCGTCGGTCGCGCCCTGGGAGATGCAGCAGGCTCATGGCTTGACGGGTGCTCGGCTGTGGGGGCCTCGGACCCCGTCGGAGGATCTTCCGGCGCTGGGACCAGAAGACCACTATCGATCGCGCCAGTCGGCTCTTCGGTGTCCTCTGAGAGCGCACTGGTGACTGCTGAAGGCGCTGCAGCGGTGTCTTGGGCAGGCGGCCGCGCGGGCAGCCGCAAGGCCGCGACGCCAGCCATCGCAAGCACTAGCAAGACCACAGGTACAGGCAGCAGGGCCGTAGACCAGCGACGCGTGGCGCGCGGGGTGGGCGGGTCCTGGTGGGCGATGGTTGGGGGAGGCGGCAGCAGCGGCGGCGGCGTTGGCGCCGGGCCGCGCTGCGGTGGTGGGTCGCCAGCGGTGCCCGACTCCGCCATCACCTGGGGGCGGGCGTACGCTGGCTGCGCCGAAGGGTGGGGCTGCGCCGAGAACAGACTGTCCGAGATGGTCGCCCCGTGTGCCGAGGAGGACGCGCCTAGCTGTGGCGCATCGCTCACACGCGCCTCCTCGGCACCGCCGTAGACGATGCCTTCGCGAAGGGTCGCTCCTGACAGGGCGTCGTCGGGCAGACGCTCTCGCTCGGACATCGCCGCTGGAACGGCCGCCTCAGCCCAGTCCCGCAGCCAGGGGCCGTCCTGCTCTGAGGCGAGGTGTCGGCAGACGTACTCGACCTGTCGGGCAGGCGGACGGATGGCAGGCTCCCAGCTGAGCATCAGCCGCAGCAGCCTGCGCACTGAGCCAGGTACGTGAGGAGGCAGGGAGCCGAGGGCACTGTCGAGATACTCGGAGTAGGCGCTTGGGTCCATCAGCACCGGCGCGAACGGAGCGTTCTTGGGGGGCCGAAAGAGCTTGTCGCCAGAGACGCACTCGTACAGCACCGCACCCAGGCTGAAGACGTCGCCGTGGGCCCCCTCCTCTCCACGCAGGCGCTCGGGTGCCAGGTACTCGGGGGTGGCCAGGAAGTTCGAGCGCGTCTGCGCCTCTCGACTGTCGAGCTCCATTCTCGCGATGCCGAAGTCGAGGAGCTTCACCTCGCCCAGGGGAGAGACGAAGACGTTGGCGGGCTTGAGGTCGCGGTGAACCAGGTTGAGCGGCGAGCCCTGGTCATGTGCAGTCGACGCCACGTACAGCGCATCGGCGACATGACCGATGATCTCGAGGGCAACGCGCAGTGGGACCTCGTCCGACGCGAGCACGGCCTTGAGGTCAGCGCCCGTCAGGAACTCCATGACGATCGTCCAGCGGGGCCCAAACCGCACCAAGCGCTCTACTCGCACGATCCCGCGGTGTCGGAGAAGGCCGAGGACCCGGGCCTCGTCGCGGAAGCGCTGCACGAACTCGTCCGTGTTGTCTACGTCGGCGTTCAGCATCTTGAGCGCGACCTCGGCGCGGAAGTCGCCCTCGTCCCGGACCTCTGCGCGGTAGACCGTGCCGAAGCCGCCCCGGCCGAGGACCTCGAGGATGCGGTACTCGCGGCCCGTGCTCACCAGGTCACCGCCACGGCGGTACCCAGACCGAGGCTCGCGACGCCCAGACCGACCGCCGTCCAAGTGAAGGTGTTGGCCTGGGTGCGGAGGCCCTCCAGGTCAGCGTACGGCGTCGTCGGATCCATGAACGTCCCGTGCTTCGACGCCGCCAGGGCGTACAGCCCGCCCGCCGCTGCCGCCGTCGCGCCAGTGGCTGCGACCAGGGCCCACGGTCGTCGACCGCGCGGCGAACTGTCGGCGGGGAGGGCTGCCGCCTCACCGGCGGTGGTCGGACCGACGGGTCCGGGCGTCGGACTGGCCCAGTCTGGCAGGGGGGCCCGCGCAGAGAGATAGACTGTCGCGACCACGAGTCCCTCCTGCTGCTGCTGCTGGAGCACCGTTGGCCTGTCGGCTGGGGCCTCGGCGCGCACGTGGCCGTCGACGATGAAGCGGGTGTCGGCGGCCTCGCGCAGGGGCTGCTCGGCACCTGCACCCAGTCCTCGAGCGGCCTCGAGCCGTGCGTGCAGCGGGTGATCCGAGGACGGAAGGATGGGGTCGAGGGTGAAGGCAGGATCTGCCCGAAGCGCGCTCCGCAGCGAGTTCACGACGCGGGCGTCGTCCTCGAGCACGAACGCGACCAGCGCATCGACCGAGTGCACTCCGGCGGCCAGTGAGGGGGGCAGCGCCCTGTCGGCGCACGGGAGCGCCTCAAGCAGTGCCTCGCGCTGGCGCTGGAGCTCCGCGCCGTCCATCGACTGAAAGGCGGCATGGGCAGTACTGACAGCCTGCTCGAGGGCTAGTGAGTCCACTGGGGTCTCGCAGGCGGCGTGTGCGGCGCCGGCCAGGCCGACCTGGGCGACGAACAGGGAGGCAAGCGAGCGCGCGATGCTGGGCATTCAACCACCTGGGCAGCGAGGCCTGAGACTATAGCGCAGCCCTCCCTGCGCGTCCGAGAGGGCACGATGGCCCGACGGGACCGGCGGGCGAAGTGGTAGGCTCTTCCCCCTTGCGCAGAGGTGTCCATGCTCGCCAGCTTGTTGCTGCTCTCCCTCACCGGCTGCACCCTGGTCGGTGAGTCCGACTGGGCAGAAGCGAACGATCGCGACGGCGATGGATTCCTCGAGGCCAGCACAGGCGGGGACGATTGCGACGACTCCGACGCAGCGGTGCACCCCGGTGCAAGCGAGTCCTGCAACGGTGTCGACGATGACTGTGACGGCCTGGCCGACGAGGCTGGCGCCGAGGGGGAGACCACCTGGTACCTGGACGGCGACGGGGACGGCTTTGGTGTCGCGGGTGAGGCCGTGGCGGCGTGTGTGCAGCCGGACGGGTACGCCGCGTCTCCGGGGGACTGCGACGACGCGGACGCTGAGGTGTCTCCTGGTGCGCCTGAGATCTGGTACGATGGGATCGACGCCGACTGTGCGGGCGGCGGAGACTACGACGCCGACGGAGACGGCCACGACAGCGCCCTGCATGGGGGCGACGACTGCGACGACGCGGACGCGACGATCCACCCGGGGGCCAGCGAGACCTGGTACGACGGCGTGGACTCGGACTGTGCCGGCGACAGCGACTTCGACGCTGACGCCGACGGCCACGACAGCGTGGACCACGATGGCGACGACTGCGACGACTCGGATGCCAGCGTGGGCCCTGGCACGGCCGAGGTCTGGTACGACGGCGTGGACTCGGACTGCGACGGCGCCAGCGACTACGACGCGGACGGTGACGGGAGTGACAGCGACACCCACGGTGGTGACGACTGCGATGACGCCGACTCAGGCGTTGGGCCTGGTGTGGTTGAGGTCTGGTACGACGGCGTGGACTCGGACTGCGACGGCGCCAGCGACTACGACGCGGACGGCGACGGCTACGACAGCGATGCGCATGGTGGTGACGACTGTGACGACGGATCCGCCGACGTGTCGCCCGGTGCCGTGGAGACCTGGTACGACGGCGTCGACTCGGACTGTGACGGCGCGAGTGACTACGATGCGGACGGCGACGGCTACGAGAGCGATGGGTTTGGAGGGGACGACTGCGACGACGGGGATGCTGCCCGGTCGCCGGGTGTGGTCGAGGTGTGCTTCGACGGTGTTGACGATGACTGTGATGGAGACTCGACTGAGTGTGATGGGGGTGGGGCCGATGCCACCCTGAGCGGAGGGGGCGCCGTCGCGCTGGCAGTCGTTGGCGACCACAACGGAGATGGAGAAGTCGACCTCTTGGTCGGCGACAACGAGGCGGGTGAGGCCTACATCATCGGACTGGGCGACTCGCCCGATACCTGGAGCGACGACCGCATCGTGCTCAGCGGTGTCGTCTCAGCCGAGGCAGCGGACGACTGGCTCGCAGCAGCTGGAGATGTCGACGGGGACGGTTACGACGATGTCCTGGTGTCAGGCTGGGACTCGACGTACCTGGTCCACGGGCCCGTCGAGGCCGGAGCGCTCTCGAGCGCGGCTGGGCTGCTTGTCACCGGAGAGTCCGGCGGCTGGCTGACGAGCGCCGTGGCGGGTGGACACGACATCACTGGAGATAGCACGCTCGACCTCGTGGTCGCGGCGCCCTCTGACGGAGATGGGGCCGTCTTCGTGATCTCTTCTGACCTCACCGGCGATGTCGTGGCCCAGGAGGAGTACGAGGGGCGCTTCTACTCGTCGGAGACGTCGACGACGTTTGGCGAGTCCGTTGCGGTGCTCGAGGACTACACCGGAGATGGTGTCGCTGACGTGGCTGTTGGAGACAAGCCCGGTGCGAGCGCGAGCGGGGCAGTCAGCCTCGCTGGACTGGTGCATGTCTTCGAAGGAGGCTTGGCGAGCACAGCTAGCGAGGATGCCTGGCTCAGAGTCTCGGGTCCGGACACCCGTGTCTACCTGGGCGGCACCGTCGCCGGCGGTGACGTCGATGGCGACGGATACTCGGACGTGTTGGCAAGCACCGACGCCGGGGCGCTGTGGGTCTACCTGGGACCGACTGAGGGGGATCTGAGCGCAGGGTCGGGGAGCTCCGATCTGGAGTACTTCACGCTCTGGTCGGACCTCGACGACTTCGGCGATGCTCTTGAGTTTGGCGGGGACTTCGACGGAGATGGCTGGGAGGACCTCGTCGTGGGTGCACCGGCTTCGGACGACAGCGGTGGGGCTGCCCTCATCTTCACGGGGCCACTGACCGACTCCGTGGACCCGACGTTTGTCGTTGAGTCCGACTCTCTCCGCCAGTTCGGAGTCGCGCTTGCGGTCAGTGTACCTGAGTCTGCTGGCGCCTCCACGTTGATCATCGGGGCAGAAGAGACGGCGCTGATCCTGACCGGCGCCGGTGAAGAGTAGCTCGCAACGATCACCCACCCTCTCCAGCAGTCTGAGACACACATGCACTCTGCCATTCTCTACCTCCTGCTCGGTGGCTGCACCCTGGTCGACAAGGCCGACTGGGAGTCCGCAAACGACCGGGACGGAGACGGTTTCCTCGAGGCCAGCACGGGAGGCGATGACTGCGACGACACCGACGCATCTGTGCACCCGGGAGTGACGGAGCTGTGCAATGGAATTGATGACGACTGCGACGGTGTAGCCGACGAGGCTGGTGCGGAAGGGGAGGGTACCTGGTACCTGGACGGCGACGGCGACGGCTTCGGCCTGGCGGGAGCGACCGTCACGGCCTGTGCGCGCCCCGAGGGGTATGCGGAGGTCGCAGGGGACTGTGACGACGGCGACGGGGCGGTGTTCCCCGGCGCTCCGGAGACCTGGTACGACGGACTCGATGCAGACTGTGGAGATGGGGGGGACTTTGACGCGGACGGGGACGGCCATGACAGCGCCGCCCACGGTGGGGACGACTGCGACGACACAGACGAGGAAGTTCACCCGGACGCCTCCGAGGTCTGGTACGACGGCGTGGACTCAGACTGCGACGGCCAGAGCGACTACGACGCCGACCGGGACGGCCACGACAGCGCTGCCCATGGCGGTGACGACTGTGACGACGCCGACGCAGGCGCGAGCCCGAGCGCCACCGAGACCTGGTATGATGGCGTGGACGCTGACTGCGACGGGCTGAGCGACTACGACGCCGACCAGGACGGCCACAACAGCGACGACCACGGCGGCGGTGACTGCGACGACGGGGACAGCGCTGTCAGCCCCTCGGCGACCGAGGTCTGGTACGACGGCGTCGACGCGGACTGCGACGGGCTGAGCGACTACGACGCCGACGGGGATGGGTACGACAGCGACGCCCACGGAGGCCTGGACTGCAGCGACGCGGACGCCGGGGTCAGCCCGGGCGCCCTCGAGGTCTGGTACGACGGTGTGGACTCCGACTGCGGAGGCGGCAGCGACTACGACGCGGACGCTGACGGCCACGACAGCGACGCCCACGGAGGAGATGACTGCGACGACACGAACGGCGCCGTGTCTCCCGACGCTGCCGAGGTCTGGTATGACGGTGTGGACTCGAACTGTGACGGCGCGGGCGACTACGACGCGGACGCCGACGGCCACGACAGCGACGAACACGGCGGCGACGACTGCGACGACGGCGACGGTGGGGTGTCCCCCGACGCCGCCGAGGTCTGGTACGACGGTGTGGACTCAGACTGCGACGATGCCAGCGACTACGACGCGGACGGAGACGGCTACGACAGCGACGGCTATGGTGGCCACGACTGTGACGACGGCGACGCTGGCCGGTCCCCGGGCGCGGACGAGACCTGGTACGACGGTGTCGATCAGGACTGCGACGGTGCGAGCGACTACGACGCGGACGGAGATGGGTTCGAGGCGCTGGCCTACTACGGGGACGACTGCGACGACGAGGACCCTGAAGTGTCCCCCGCGGCGTGGGACACTCCGGGCGACGACAGCGACGCGAACTGCGACGGGGAGCAGGATGCGGTCAACACCGTGTTCGTGGACACGAAGGTAGGCATGGAGGAGCTCTCCGGCCTGCGGGAGATGCTCGATGTCGAGGTTGGCCTAGGCGGTGATGTTGGCGAGCCAGCCGTGCTGCTCTGCATTCAGACTGGAGGGACATATGGGCCCTTCCTCGCGTACTCGGGTTCAGATCTCGTGGGCGCCCCCGATGGTGAGCTGTCAGGGACCGAGACCACCGCAGACCTCTCGGGCTACGACACCTGCAGTGTGGATGGACTGGGGGACTACGACGGCGACGGTGTGCCCGAGTTCGCCGTAGGGGCCTTCAACAGCTCAGGGCTGATTGACGCGGGCTATGTGTTGGTCTTGGGAGGTGATGCTCTCGACGCCGGCGAGACAACCCTTTACAGCGTCGCCACGGCACGGATCGACTCGTCGGACGGGGTCGATCGCTTTGGCTATGACGTAGTCAGCTTGGCCGATCTGGACGACGACTCCCGCTCCGACGTCGCGATTGGTACTGGCTCGGCTTATGCGTACGTGTTTCGCTCGACAGACATCCACAGAGGCGGTGAGTTCGACACCAGCGACGCGCACGTGTCGATCCAACACTCGGACGACATCGCCTTGGGGCGGTGGCTCTCTTCCACCGACGTCGATGGTGACGGGCTGGACGAGCTCTTCGTGAATCCGGGCTGGGGGGACTCGAGCTCGGCCAGCGCGTTCGTGTTCGGCGGGGACGTGTTGGAAAGCGGAGGGAGTGTGATCACAGACGATGCGACGGCCGTGGTCGAGGGACCGTATCGCCCGCTCGCGGCAGCCGATCTTGACGGGGATGGCTACGGAGACTTCGTCGCGCAGGCGTGGGTGGATGGCGAAGTCGTGGCCCTTGGCTTTGGTGGCGAGACGCTGTCAGGGACGGTCGAGCGGGATGCTGCCTGGTTCACGATCGAGGCCGAGTCTGGCGAAGACGTGAAGGGACACGGGGCGGTGGGCGACGTGGATGGAGATGGCGCACTCGACCTCGCTGTAGCTGGGACCGGGGGGAGTGATGACATGGGTCGAGTCGACATCTTCGCCAGCATCGGAGAGCGCTCTGGGAGGATCCTGACGGAGGATTCTGACTGGGCCTGGTTCGGAGACGCGGCTGCTGACCACGACATCGGGGGAGCCCCGATGGCGCTGGGCGACGTGGATGGCGACGGTGTGGACGACCTCGTCATTGCGTCGCGCTACGATTTGCTGCTCTCGCTCTCGCCGTACTGATGGCCCCGCCACTCTCCGAATGCTGCTTCCATCCATCGCTACTCAAGCCGATTCTCCCGCAACCACTTCCGCATCTGCTTCTCGCCATCCCGATGGAACACCCGCGTGCGAGCCTGCTGCCCCCTTCCTCGACAGGCCTTCTCGAGGCCGTTGGCCGCCTGCTTGACGGAACGCGCTTCCCGCAGTGATGGAAACAGCTCCGCTGCAAACGAGTCTTCCACGGCGACCACGTCGCGAAGACCGCTGTCGTGCTCGATGAACCACAAGTCGCCAAAGCGCATCGCGAGGTAGCCCACCTTGCCGAACCAGCGCGTGTCGCGGAGTTGGTCGCGATACGAGCGCCAGAATGCCTGCCGGGAGGGATTCGCGCCCCACTTGGCCAGCAGCTTGTCCATGTCCCGCAGGGCCAACCAGCGCCGGATGAGCGCCTGTACCGACGGTGCGACACCCCGCAGGTCGAGCCCATCACCCGTTGGCTTGAAGCCACCAACGCAGAGGCGGAGCCGGCGGTCCAGCGGAGAGCCCTCGGCAATGGCCGCCTTGGACCCGTCTTTGCCCGCGCTCGGACCCAACAGGGTGTTCACGGCCTGGGACACCCTGGCTCGGCCCTGGTGCTCATGCAGCCACGCGCCCAGGGCGTGTTCCGGCTGCCGCTCCAGCCAGGCCCGATTGCCACGGCCAAGCAGCTGCTCCCACACCGCTCGGGACAGCGGGCTGTGGGGGGGCAGGTGTTCCAGTTCGTCCAGCTCGTGGATGTCGCGCCCTTCGGCCACGATCTGCGCCGAGACGGCTTGGCCGGCTGGCCGCTTCAGGTCCAACGACATCAGCAGGTCGTTGGATTCCTTGAGCACGTCGGGCCAGCGCCGACGGGCCTGGGCAATCGCCTGCCGGATCTCTGGACGGTCGGTCGCCCACGTAAGCATGGCCCATGCCTGCGTTGGCCACACGGTGGCGCCACAGGCCAGTGCACAGGCGCCGTCGACTGTCGCCTGCAGCTTAGGCTCATCGACGGCGCGGCTGCCGAGCCGCGCCAGCAAGGCCGGCAGCATGATGGCCAGGCGGGGTGCCAGCTTGGCCTGCTCGATTGCGTCGTCGAGGTCCTTCTCGAGCCGCCGCCAATTGATGTCGCTTGCCGGGCCACTCCGACCACCGACCTCGCGGACGAGCGCGCGGCACCGGGCCTCGAGGATCTGGGCCTGCTTTCCGAACGCGGAACTGGCGACCGTCGGAAGGTCGAGCGTTGGCAGCGACAGCGAACTCACTGCGCCCCCTCCGTGCCCGCTTCCAGATCGAAGCCTGCACAGTGGGCTGGCCGTTCGCCGTCCTGGCGGATTCGTTCCTCACACCGGTTTCGGATCGACGCACAGCCATGGTACGCGTTCATGTCCTCGGAGCAGCGCTCGGCCACTTGTGCCCTGATCTGCTCGAGCGTCGCCATCGCCCTCGCCCCATCGTCCGGAGCGGTAGAAGCGGTCGACCCGGTGACCTGCCGCAACTCCAGCAGATCGTCGATGAGCCCGGTCATGTCCGCACCGGTGAGCTCCAGCTCGAAGGTCACCCGTCGGTAGCCACGCTCGGCCTGCTCTCTTTCCCCGCGCAGCGGATTGTCTTCGCACGTCCAGCCACCTCGCTTCTGCAAACTGCGCCGGCAGTGCTCGATGTCACCCGCACCAACGGAGACTAATCGCTCATGAGCATACGCACGAACCTGATCGGCATGGGCCGCGCACAGGCTGTTCCCGCCGAAGGTAGCCGCCGGGTCCATCTCCAGGGTCGCCAGCGCGTGGTCCACCACAGCCTTGGCCCTCTCCGCCGACAGCCCCAGGTTCTCTCGCGAGGTGCCCAGCAGATCGGCGTGCCCAGCGACCAGGATGCGCCGCACTCCCTGCGGCGCCTCAGGGTCGATCCTCTGGCAATCGTCGACTTCTTTGTCCTTGCACTTGTTGCGCTCATACTTCCAGAGAGCACAGATGTACTTCGGCGCGAAACGCTCGATGAACGCCTTGTCGTCATCGTCCAGTTCGACCTCCCCCTCCTTCTCGAACTTCACCGTCTGGTCCGACTGCTCGAACACGAGCTGGGCAGTGACGGGGTCCACGGACACGCTGGACTCGTCGGCCAGGGCTTGGCGAAGCGATTCGGCGAGCTTTGCCCGCGTGCCGAGAATGACCCGCACCTCCTCGGCCAACTCCTCGACCTCCCTTTTTCGCTCGTCCTCTCGCTGTTGGTTGGCTGCGATCATCACGGCGGCGACGATGAGGAAGACCACCATCGTGCCCGTCGCGAGATCCGCGTAGCTGATCCAGAAGGTGTCATCGGTCTTGCGGTGCATGACGTCCTACCGCCGCGTGTCGTCGAGCTTGTTGACTGCATCTGCCAGTACAAACGTCGATTCACGGAGCGTGCTGGCCAGGCCCTGCAGGCTGCCCAGGGCCTCCTTGATGCTCGCCAGGGAGTCACCCCATTGCTCGCGTTGTTGATTGGTGCTGTCGGCAAGCGCCTGGTTGAGCTGGGTCACATAGTCGTTGACGGCTCGGGTGATCTCCTGCGTCGAGCCATGCAGCGCCGCCCGTGCCTGGTCCATGCGGTCGGCCGTCTCGGCCCAGCGCTTCGTCGCCTGTTCGTCAGCGTCGGCCAAGCGCGAGTCCATGCCATCCAGGCGCTTCGCGATCGCCGCAAGGTGGGTGGCCGTCGTGCTCATGGGGCCGGTGCTCTCAGCGAGCTGCACACTCGCTGCCTGTACCGAGTCGAGAAGCGGCTGCAGCGTGTCGGGCAGGTGCTGGAACGAGGCGAGCCCATCGGCAGCACGCTGGTGAGCCTCGGCGGCCGCACCGATCGTGTCGGCGAGCGTTCCGGTCCGCTCGATCACCCGCTCGTTCGCCGTCGATGCATCCCGTAGCTGTGCGAGCAGGCTGGCAACGTCGGGCAACCCCTCGCGCAGCACATCGGCGGACTGCTGGTAGGCCTCGAAGGCGGACTGCATCGTGGTGCTGAGCTGACGTAGGCGATCGACCGCATCATCGACGGTCTCGCCCGTCGAGGCCCTGCGTGCCTCGAGCCCCTCCATCTCGGCCCGCAAGGTGCCAGACAGGCCCTCGAGCTTGGTCCCCAACTCGGCGAAGGTCCGCACCGCACCCTCTACGGTAGAGACCATCTCCGTCGTCTTCGCCCGCTCCTGGCCGAAGGCCTCGGTCAGGGTGCGCTGCTCGGCCAGACCCGCCTTCCACGCATCGAGCTGGTCCTGCAGGATCGTCCGCTGCGTGTCGTGCCAGCTGGCGATTCCCTGGGCGGCCGCCGCGAGGCCAGCCAGGTCTTGCTGGAGCGTCTGAAGCTGCGTGGCTTGGGCCTCCCACTGCTGGTTCTGTCCCTCGATTCCCTGGACCGCAGTGCGCAGCAAGCGCTCCTGCCCCTCGAGGCCCTCCACCTGCACGCTGAGGGCGCTGTCCATCCGGGACAAGAACCCCTCGATGCGTCCTGCCAGGGTGTCGGCCTGTTGCACGGCTTCCGAGAGACGGGAGTGCGCATCGTCTAGCAACCGCGCGGCAGACTCCACCTGGCCAGTGAGGCCCTGGACACCCGACGTCCAGTGCTCGGCAGCCTGGCGCGCACCCTCGACGGCGGCAGAGAACCCGTCCAGGCGAGGTCCGAGGCGGGCGTCGATCTGATCGGCCAGGTGATCGGCGAGCTGGCCGGCCCCCTCCTGATGGGACCGCCGGAGTTGCCCTACGACCTCGTCGATCTGGGTCAGGAGACCTTGGGTCGCGGGCCTGCCGTCGGCGGCCGGCTGGCCGTGCAAGGCCGCGTCGAAGCCCTGCGCGATGGCCCGATCGACGGCATCGGCGACATCCTGGCCGATGGTCCCGAGGGCGGTGTTCTGTTGAGCGAGGAGGGCATCAACAGACGCAGTCCCTTCCTCACCCAAACGCTCGTGCACCGTCGCCTTCCACGCTTCGGCCATGGCGTCGAGGCGGTTCTCGATTCGACTCGCCACGCTATCGGCTGATCCCCGCGCCACTTCGCGGACCTGCTTGGCTTCGCGGGCCGCCTGCTCGAACGATGCGATCTGGAGCGCCTCTACGGTGGTGCCAGGGACATTCCGGTCCGCCTGAGCCCCGAGGCGTCGGAGCGTCTTCTGCAGTGCCTCGTCCTTGGCTGTGAGAAGCACTCGCGAGATCAGGGAAAAGAACAGACCAAGTATCGATGTGAAGAACGCAATGCCCAACGTGGGGATCAACTGCTGGACCTGCTGCGCCATGTCCACGCCGGAGGCTCCTTCCGGCCCGACGCGGAAATTGACAAGCCCGATTGTGATGCCGACGAATGTACCGAAGATGCCCAGACCCGTCAGTATTCCAGGCATGCCTTCGCCGACCGATGCCCGGTCGGGTCGAGGGGCCTAGTCTTCGACCAGCTCCGACAACGATCGTGTTCGAACCCGTCCGAGTGAAGTCGTTTCGAGCACACCAGTCCGGAATTCCGCAACAACCTGGGAGAGCCAGAGCGGCACTCCCTCGAAGCCTTCCAACCAGAACTCTGCCTGTTCGAGTTGCTCGAGCTTCCGGTTCTCCGACGAGAGGACCCAGATCCGCACGCCAGCGGCGCCGACAGCCAATGCGATGAGCGCAACGACCACGATGCCAGCGAATACCCCAACAGGAGGCATGGCTCGAAGAAGGTCCATCACCGTTCCTCCCCACACACCCGAGCCGAAAGCTCACCGCTGATGTCCAGCTTCGCGGTGGGCACGATCACGTCGCGTGCAAGCTCCAGCTTCTCTCGCAGCAGCTCGTCCATGTATTCCTCGATGGTTGGCGCCTCATCCCGCGTGAGGATGGGGCGGTAGACGGTCACCGGACGGGTCTGTCCGATTCGATATGCCCGATCGGTCGCCTGCATCTCGTGGGAGGGATTCCAGTGGCGTGTGTAGTGGACCACGTGGTTTGCACCGGTGATGTTCAGACCCACGCCCGCCGCCTTGGGCCCCAAGACCAGCACGCGGAAGCCCGGAGCACGGTTGAAGTCATCCACGATGGCCAGCCGATGGCCAGCATGCACTGTGCCATTGATGCGCTCCACCCTCACGCCGTACTCGCGCTCGACCTCGGCGCACAGCTCGGCCTGCAGATCGTGCCACTCGGCGAACACCAACACCTTCTCTCCGCGGCGGTGGACCTCGCGTAGCAATCCACGCAGCCAGATCCGCTTGGGGTCCGGCACCGAATCATCCGTGAGGTACGCAGGGTGCGCGCAGCAGCGGAGGAGCTGGTGGAGCTTGCGGAAACTGCCTCGCCCCCCGTCGTCGGACTGCTGGACCTCGCTGTACAGCGCGTCGAGGACCGGCGGCATCGACAGCCGGATTTCAGGGGCTCGCATGGGTGGAAGCTCGTCGGCCAGGACCTCGCGCTTCATCCGGCGCAGCAGTCGTGGCACCATCTGCTGCCGCAGTTCGTCGATGGATCCGTCCTCACTGCGCTCGCAGCGCTGACGGAAGGTGGGCAATGCATCGAGGAACCCGGGTGACAGCCAGTCCATCTGCGACCACAGATCCACCAACGTGTTCTGGACCGGTGTACCAGACAACGCCAGACGGCGGGTGGCGTGCATGGCGAGCACTGCACGCGTCGTCGACGTCGTCGGGTTCTTGATCCGGTGGCTCTCGTCCAACACCATCAGCTCGAACTGCACCTTGCCCAGCTCGATCTGCTGGAGCCGAAGGGCTTCGTAGGACACCAGAGTGAGCGCATGGGCGCGCACCCTTTCGGCGGTGGGACGAGGGCTCCCAGGCCCGCCGAGCAACAGCGGGGTCCCGAACGCCCTCGGGAAGAACTTCTCGGCCTCTGCTGCCCAGTTCTGAAGGAGGCTCAAGGGGGCAACGACAAGGGTCGGCTTCATGTGCCCGTGAAGCTGCAGGATGCGCATCAGGCACAGGACCTGAAGGGTCTTCCCAAGGCCCATGTCGTCTGCCAGCAGACCATGGTCCGAGGCGCCGTCGACCACCAGGCTGTGCCCTGCGAGCCAACCCACGCCTTCGACCTGGTACGGCTTCAGGACGAAGCCCTCACGTAGTCCGTCGATCCTGGCCCGCGCCGAGACAGCGACACCGTCCCCTTGGTCCTTCGACCCGTAGAGCAGGTCCTCGATGTTGAGCGCAACGTCGAGCTGGCCTTGCGTGGTGGCTTCGCCCTCCCCCGGCGTGTCGTCAGGCCGCAGGACCTCCTCGGGGGGAACGCGGACCCAGATCGCACCGTGGCCGGCACCCGGACTCCACCGGATGTAGGGACGTCCTCGTTGGCGCGCATGCGAGAGCCGACGCTCGAGATCGGCGCGTTGCTCGGGCGTCAAGCGCGGTGCGAGGTCGTCGGCATGCGTCGCTCCACCACCAGCGGGCAGCAGCCGGTAGCGAGGCCGGGACGCCCCGGCGTGTGGCGGCGCCCGAAAGATCCTGTACAAGACCGGCCGGACGCCGATGACGCGGTCGCTGTACTGACTGAGGTCGAACAGGTCGGGGTCGAGAAGCGTGTGGGGTGCCTCGACGAGCTGGGCCGCAACCTCGGGGTCGTGCCGGGCCTGTTCCCGAAGGTCGCGGAGCTTCCGGAGTGCCTCGACACCCCGCCGACCCGAGACCACGCGCACGCGCTGACGCCCACCGGGGCCCGCAACGCGAAAGCCCGGGTGATTCGCGAACGACGGAGGCAGTCGGTCCAGCGACTCCCCGATCTCCTTGGGAGACAACCCGGCCGGCGCCCCCACCGGCGCCACGATGCTGACCTGGGCCGTGCCGTCCTCCGCCAGCTCGACGAGAGGGGCGGGGCTCTCGATCTCGACGGCCCAGGTCGTCGCGATGGCGCCGACCAGTTCCGCCCCATGGTGCTCGAGGACCGGACGGATGCGGGCCCACCAGAGCATCCGTCGGTCCGCCCACGCAACGTCCGACTCCTGCGCGTCCCTCGCGGGCGGTCCACTCTCGAGGTCCGCCAAGGAGTGGACAAGCTCCGCGGGCACCAGCGCGGGGCTTCCATCGCAACGCGTCCAACGGGGCCCCACGGGTGCGGCGACTGCGCCGCGACCACCGTCACGGAACAGCAACTCCAGAGCGAAGGCGTCTGCATGGCGTGCAACAAGGCTGCCGTGCGAGAGCACCTGCAGTCCAGGAGCACGCACCGGCGGCAGATCGACCAGGCAGCCGATCGCGCGCAGCTCTTCCACGAGGACTTCCCGCTGTTCATCGTGGTCGTCTCCCAGGCCGCGCGCGAAGCGCGGCAGCTCGCAACCGGCGGCGACCGATGCGGTCCATCCAGGCAACGCGTCGGCGCGATCGGGCACGGGCAGACCCAGCCCGGAAAGCTCCGCCCGAACGGCTTCGAGCAATCTGGCCAATGCCTGTTCGAGCCGCCCCTCGGATTGCTCCCATCCCCAATCCGACGCGCCAAACCACGGAACCGCCAGATGGGCACGCCTCGGACTCAGGCGGGCCAACCCGTCGGCGCTCATGCCGCCAAGCATGTCGTTCGTCGGCATCAGGGACTCCTTGCCCGGGGGTGCAGCCCGGCCTCCCGTTCCGGGAGTCGGCGGAGGGTAGCAGGCACGAAGGCGCCACCATCACCCTCCGGGTCCCCGCCGAGGCAGCGTGGGGCGCCCCAGGGGCATCCAGAGCGCGCCCGCAGGCGACGACAGACCGGGGCGTCTCACCGACTCCCGGAGCGCCGCCGCGCCCGCAATGCCGCTGACCGAGCAGTGGCTGACACCAGAAGCCACGTGCCCGAAGCCCGGCCCAACAACACCAACCCACCCGGGAACACCCACCACCAGTGCCTCATCGCCCCTCTCCACCTAGCCCGCCGCGACCGGCACCCCCGCTTTGTCATATATGAGCGCTGCCGGTCCGTTCCCCGCCCGCCAGGCACCCTCGCCGATTCCTTTGGAGCCCCGTGCGTCCCAATCTCTTCGACTTCGCCACCTCCGAGCTCTCCCAGGACGCGGTGTTGGCCTGGCTGCTCGCCTGGGCGGACGCCAGCCATGCGGCAGCCGCCCCCGACATGCACCAGGCCGGTCGTGCCTTCCTTCAGTGCCTACTCGGCACCCACGGGCAACCGCTGCCGGACGACGTCACGGCAACGGTGAAGGCCCGAACCCAGGTGCATCGCATCGACATCCTGGCCACGGTCGACCTGTCCGACGGGCGCCGGCTGCTCCTTCCCATCGAGGACAAGACCGACACCGGACCCCACTCGGGTCAGCTGGAGCGCTACCGGAAGATCGCAGACGAGCTGGCCGCCAGCGACAAGCGCACGGTGCTGCCGCTCTACGTCAAGTCGGGCACCGTGCGCGTCGCGCACCACGTGCGGGCCAGGGGCTGGGAGCCCATCGGTCGCGGCCAGCTGTTGGAGGTGCTGGCCCCCCAGCCCGCCACCAAGACCAACGCCATTCTGCGGGACTACGTCGACCGCCTCGAGTCCCTGGAGGCAGAGACCCGCTCGTACGCCAGCCTGCCCTGCGCCGACGACTGGCCTCGGACCGGCCGCCTGTGGGAGGGCCTGTTCACCGAGCTCGAAGACCGCCTGGGCCCGCGCCTGGGCTGGGAAGGCGAAGAACACCTCGCGGCGCGCAGCGGCTGGGTGGGCTGGAACTACGTGCCCAACGCCCAGGGCGGCTTCATGGGTCTGTGGTGGGGCTTCCGCAAGGTCGATGGTGGCGAGCTCTACGGCCAACTCGAGGGCACCAAGCTGACCATCAAGGTCAAAGCCGACGACAAGTCCCGTCGCCAGGAGCTTCGGAACGACTGGCACAAGCGGATCGTGGCCGCCGCCCCCGACCATGGCCTGCCCCTCACGCGCCCCACTCGCTTCGGAAACGGGAAGTACATGACGGTGGCGACCGCACCCGACTGGCGGGTGGCCGGCGCCGACGACACCCTCGATCTCGACGCCACCGTCGAGCTCCTGGTCCGGGTGGCGGAACTCGTTCGGCACGTCACCGCGCCTGAGTGAGTAAGTCCTCTCGGCTCTGCTACTGTCCTGCGCCGCAAGGCAAGCCCCATGGTCCCCGGAGGTTGCCCTTGAACACCGCGAGCAGCGAATCGGTCCTGCAAACCTGGCGCAGCCGCATGGCGGTCGAACTCGCCCGACGCGCAACGCCGGCACACTCCGCCGGGCTGGACGCGTCCGGCGGGGCCGTCGCCCAGGCCCTTGCAGAGCTGGGCTTCGACGTGAAACGCATCCGCCAACCGGGCGCGGCCCCTCTGCTGGTCGCGCATCGCCCCGGACGGGGCCCTCACACCATCGGGCTGGCTGCGCACTACGACGTCGAACTGGCGGGCGATGGCTGGTCCCATGCCCCTTTCTCACTGACGGAAGATGGTGGTCGGTTGTTCGGGCGTGGGATCGCAGACAACCTGGGGCCGCTCTGGCTCCGCATCGAAGCCCTCCGCGTGCGCCAGAAGCCCTCCCCCAGCCTGCTCTGGGTCATTCAAGGCGAAGAGGAGATCGGCTCCCCGTTCGCGCACCAGCGGTACCCCGACCTGGACCTGCCACCAGTGGACCTGTGGCTGGAAGAGACCGGCTACTTCGATCTCGACGGCACGCAGCGGCTGCTGGCCGCCCACATGACGCCCGACGCGTCCAAACTGCTGGACGCGGTCGCGCATCTCGCCGCCCAAGACGGCCGCCCCGTCCGGGTCGAGGATCGCTACCTCAACAAGGCATTCGGGCAGAACCGCTGCCCTTTCCTGACCCACCTGCTGCGCGAGAGGCCGTACCTGGCCGTGGGCCCGAACGACGACCTGTCCCAGATCCACGCGCCAGACGAGTCCCTCCCACTGTCCACCTTGGACCTGTCGGTGCGGCAGTTCTGGGCCCTTCTCGACGCGGCGGTCGACGCATGAGCCCTCGTATCGAGCAACAACGGTTCCGGTGGGACGATGCCCGAGCGCGGGAGTTCTACGACGAACACGGCTACGTCATCGTTTCCGAAGTGCTCTCCGCTGAAGAGCGGGCCACCGTCCAGCCGGCATGGGACGAACTTGTCGCCGAGGCAGCCCAGGCCGCAGAGATGGAGCCGGACGACTTCGTCGCCCGCTTCCCCCAGAACCGGGATCTGTGGTCCAAGAGTGGGGCGTTCCGTGAACTGCTGTTCTCATCGGCCCAGGGGCACATCGCGCGCCACTTCCTGGACACGAGTGGCGCGCGGCTGTTCCACGATCACGCCATCGCAAAGCCCGCGGGCCGCTCCGCGACGATTCCCTGGCACCAGGATTCGTCCTACTGGCCCTTGGATCGCGTCGGCAACTCGCTGTGGACTCCCACGGAAGCGGTCAGCGCCGAGGGCGGCTGCCTCAAGGTCCTGGCGGGGTCGCACCGCGACGGACCGGGCAAGCCGCAGGACTTCCTGAGCCCGGACGGTGTGGACCGGGACAGCGACCCTCGACTGACGCTACTCCCCGTCGAACAGGGCGAGTCGGTCGTCCTGCATGGGCTGACCTGGCACGGCAGCAGCCCCAACACCTGCACCGTCGACCGCTTGGCGTACCTGACGCTGTGGGTGCCCTCCACCGCTCGATTCACGCCGAGCCACGCGGGCTGGCATCCGACCGCCGCGCACATCGACGTCGCGCCTGGCGAGCGCCTGGACGGTGATTGGTTCCCGTTGTTCGGGCAGGTGGCCGACCACGACGACGGAGAGGCCGTCGAATTCGACCCACCGACCCCTGGTGTCGGACCGACGATGTTCAAGGCGAGCGAGTCCATCCGCCGCCACCTGCAGTGGCTGGCGGGCGCATCGAACGCCCCCATGTCGATGCTCGTGAGCGCTGAGGGCGCTGCACGTTGCGTGTCCGGCGCACTCCGCGAGGGGCTCATCACCGAGAACCAGCGCGCACAGCTGGAATCCGTCATCGCCGAGCTCGCCCTCCAGGAACGCATCCGTGAGCGATTCGTCGCTCGGGATGTCTACCTGTCGACGGTCGAGCGCTGGTGGCATCTGGTCGGCTACGCCATCGAGGACCGGTTGCAGTGCTGACCGCTCCGCCCGACGAGGTCGATGGGTTGCTGTCGGTGCTCGGGTTGACCCGGCAGCCGGCGTCGGCGCCCTTCCTTGCGCAGGTCCAGCGTGCCTGGGCGCTGACCCAGCCGTTCCACAATCTGGATCTCCTGGCCCAGTACGCCGAAGGCCAGCCCCCATTCGACCGGCGAGGGGCGTGGGGCCGGTGCGTGCAGGGACTGGGCGGTCCATGCCATGTGCAGGCGTCCTCGTTCCTGCTCCTGGTCCAAGCACTGGGCTTCGACGCCCACTTCGCGAGCGCCCACATCACTCACCCCGGCGATCACCTCACGGTGTGCGTCCACGTCGACGGGAGCCCGTGGCTCTGTGATCTCGGCAATGGCCACCCCTACCTGGACCCTGTTCCGTTCGACCGTCCGTCCCGGCAATCGCACCTGGGCTGGGACGTCCGCGGAACGCCGGTGGCCGGCGGCGTCCTGGTCGAGCAGATCACGCCCGGAACTCGCGAGTGGCGTCGGGTCTACGTGGCATCGACCGGGGAGCGGGTCTGGGGCGACTTCGAAGACGCCATCGCACGCCACCATCGCGAACCCGACTTCGGCCCCTTCCTGCGCGGCCTGCGGGCGATTCGAGTCGCAGAGGATCACGCGGTCTCGCTCCGCGACGACGTGCTGACCCGCTACCGTCGCGACGGCATCGAGAGAGCGACGGTGGCAACGGGCCACGAGGCTATCCTGGTCGACGAGCTCGGCATGTCCCGACTGCCCGTCGCGCTCGCCGTCGAGACCTGGCGCCGGAACTCGGAACGCAGCACGTGACGGTGTGGGCCACGCTGACCATTGGGGACCGCTCGGTCGCTGCGCGAGCGCTCCTCAGGGACCTGCGAGAGCCGCGAGCGGTGCGCCTTCAGATGGCAACCCGGGGCGAGCGCGCCTCCGTTCGGCTACAGACCAGTGAACCCGAGTTTGGCGGGGATGTGTAGACCCGAATGTGGCGGAGTACTGCGCCCCCCCGCCTCGCAAGAGTGCGAACGACCGACACTTTCCACCACTTTGGACGGCCGAGGAATCCATGGACAACGACCACCCCATCCGCACCATCATCAGGGCACTACGCGACCACTGGTCCGCGCCCGATGCCGGCGAGCGGTTCACCGCCGCCATCACACGCAAGGCCTGGTTGCTCGAGAACCCGTCGAAGGACTTCGGAGACCACGAAGACCTCGAGTGGCTCGGGGACCGTGTGCTCGCCCTGGTGGTAGGCAACGAGCTGATGCGCCGCTTCCCCGGTCTGGCACCGGGCGAGTACGACCCGACCTTCGACGAGCTGGTCGACAAGCCCCATCTGGCCACCGTCGCCCGCCGCCACCGCCTCATCGAGATCATCAACATGGGCCGCGGTGAGGCGCTGCAGCGGCAGGTCGAAGAGGACAAGCCACTGTCCGACCATGTCGAGGCACTGTGCGGCGCGGCGTTTCTGGCCGGTGGCTACGCCGGGGCCGAGGCCCTGGTGCTCCGGCTGTTCGAAGGTTCGTGGCCCGATGAGCTGCGCGCACCCCACCTAGCAGGTCGCTGAAAAAGGCGCCGCCGGGCCTCTTGGGGGATCGACTCGTCGATCCCGCCATGATCTGATGGGTGCATGAGAGGAAGCACCCCCATCCAGCCGTCCATGCTCGCGTTGGTGTCCGTCGAGAGCCGGGTCCCGCGCAACCACGCGCTTCGTTCGATCAAGCCGTTGGTCGACGAGGTGCTCCGCGGGTTGAGCCCGACCTTCGACGAGATGTACTCGGGGGTGGGGCGTCCATCGGTGCCGCCGGAGCGCCTCCTGAAGGCGTCGCTGTTGATGGCGCTCTTCGGCATCCGAAGTGAGCGGCAGTTCTGCGAGCAGCTTGCCTACAACATGCTGTTCATCTGGTTCCTGGACATGGACCTCAGCGAGTCGGCGTTCGACGCGTCGACGTTCTCGAAGAATCGGGAGCGCCTGTTGGAGCACGGCGTGGCACGGCGCTTCTTCGAGGGGGTCGTGGAGCTGGCCGACGAGCGCCGGCTGCTGTCGGACGAGCACTTCTCGACGGACGGCACGCTGGTCGAGGCGTGGGCGTCGCTCAAGAGCTACCGCCGCAAGGACGAGCCCGAGGGCGACAGCCAGGCATGGGCCGACTTCCACGGCGAGCGCCGCAGCAGCGACACCCACGAGTCCAAGACCGAGCCCGAGGCCCGGCTGTACCGCAAGGGGCCCGGCAAGGAGGCCCGGCTGTCCTACATGGCCCACGCGCTCATGGAGAACCGTCACGGCCTGGTCGTCGACATGGAGCTGACCGAGGCCAATGGCACCGCCGAGCGCGATGCGGCCATCGACATGGTCGACCGCCAGCGCAAGAAGCGGAAGAGCCAGCGGAAGAGCCAGAAGTCCGCCCGCAAGCAGTCCCGGAAGCCCCGAAGACTTACGCTCGCAGCGGACAAGGCCTACGACACCAAGGACTTCATCCGCCGCTGCCGCGAACGACGCGTCACGCCGCACGTCGCCCAGAACCAGAACTCCCGCCGACGCTCCTGCGTCGACGCCCGGACCACCCGACACACCGGCTACCACGTCAGCCAGAAGGCCCGGTGGCGCATCGAGAAGGTCTTCGGCTGGATGAAGGCCGCTGCGGGATTCCGAAGATCGAGGCTCCGGGGACGGAGGCGGACGGAGGCCGCCGCCCTTCTCGTCATCAGTGCCTTCAACCTCCTGCGCATCACCAAGCTGGCCGCCGCCTGACGGGAGGAGTGTGAAGCCGAGACCCTGACCGGTCCAACGGGACCAGGGGCAGGGCTCGACTACGGCTCGCTCGCGGCCAGACGCTCCCCGCGGTGGGGGTTCTTCAGCGACCTGCTAGAACGAGGGACCGACGCGGACCCCAACCCGGTCGGCACCCTCAACGCGTTGCTCCAGGCCCGGTTCAAGCGGAACTTCTCCGCCGACGAGCTGTGGAGCTTCGAGGCGAGTGGGCCGAGCCACGCCCCCGTCCACACCGCAACCCTCACCCTCCCCGACGGCCGGACCTTCTCGGGGGGCCCGGTCCATGGGAACAAGGGCGAGGCGAAGAAGCTCGCGGCGGTCCAGGCCATCGCGCACCTGCGCAGCTGACTAGCAGACGTCCCGACCACGTCATCCGCTGAGGTCTCGCCGCGCGCTTCCGGGTGCCTACCTCCACTTCAGGGCAACGCCAGTCGGCGCGGGTGGAGCCACGAGAACCGTTGGGACGCTACCTCGGCCGCCCCATCGTTCGACGATGTCGGTCTGTGGGCGGGGAAGCTTCAGACGCCACTCGGCCCATTCGTATCCATGGCGTCGCGGGCCCGCATCACACGCCGGATCTCCTTGAACAGTCCAGCCCAGGTCCAGGTGTAGGCGAAGGCTCCAGCACGGAGGGCCCGCCAGCGGTTGGCCTGCCAGTCCGAGGCGAAGACGATTACCGGCGGCTGGTCGGGCCGGGATCGAAGCTGCGCGAGGAAGTCCTCAGCCTGGCTCCTGGCACTGGCACCCTGACCGCGGCCCCAGTTGGTGATCACCAGGTCCCAGTCAGCGCCCGCGCCGAGCTGGGACAGGGCTTCCCGGTGACTGGTGAGCTGGGTGAATCCGCGGTTGCCGGCCAAGCCGAGTTGCTGCAAGGCCAGGGCGTTGTTCTGGGGGTTCGGGTCGACCCAGAGCACGCGGCGCCCCTGCAGCAGGGTCCGAAGCTCGCGGATGGGGTTGGTGTTCACAGCCAACCAATCCAGGTACTTGTCGAAGTCGGCGTGGCCTGTGTGGCTCGTGTAGGGCAGTACGTGGATGCCTTCATGCTTCTGGTAGTAGGTGGCCTCGGCGGGCGGGAGGAGCGGCATGACCGCGTAGGCAAGGGTCGCCGTCCCACCGAGAAGCTCGAGCAGGTCGCTACGAAGCAGGTTCAGGTACTCGTCTCCCAACGAGAAGCCCAGGAACAGGAAGGTGCGGCTGGCCATCAGGGCCTTGAGGAAGTCGAGGTAGCCACGGCTGCCATAGAGCCGGGCACGGTAGTCGCCCTTGGTGAAGACAATGGAGTCGCTGCTGTCCAAGTTCCCGTGGAGTTGGTAGACGGGCGCCCCGCTGGGGGCGCCACCCGTCGGGTCTGGCCAGAAGCGGTGGGCCCAGGACCAATGCTCTTCCTCGCGAAGCAGCCGGCGGTAGGCATCCGCTTGGGGGTACACGCCGGGCAGCAGGCCGTCGAAGTTGGTGGTGAGAATTGCGCGGAAGGGCACCTGGAGGAGGTTGCTCCGACGCCGCCGGAAGGCCGCGGTCTCGTTGGGTTGGCCGAGCGCTTGGGTGAGAGCATTTTGAAAGGCCCCCTCTTCGGACATCGCGTCCTTCAGGAGCTGGGCGAGCATTTCGGCCTCGCCGGGATCAAAGGGTCGGGTACTGCCATCTTCTTGGAGCCTCTTGGCGTCGAGGCGTTTCCGAACCAGTTCGACCTCGGGTGCGGACGCCGCAAGCCCGCCTTCGGCACATGCACAGATCCTGTCCAGGAGCCTCCACCAGTTGGGCAGGCCGGCACCCGCCGAGAAGCCGGCGCCTACGAAAGCGACGCAGTCGCCTCGACGGATCGTGGCGGCCAGGTCCACCAAGCCGCTCTTGGTGGTGTCGGGCAGATCGGCGTGCCACGTCTCGAGGTTCATCGTGGCTCCTTCGTGCTGTCCGCACCCGTGCGTCGAGCGCCAAGGTCGACTTCGACCAGATCCAAGGCGTCCGGGCCCACCAGGATGCGCCGTCCGCGAGCCCGAGCGGGTGGGTGGCACCAACCCGTGCTGATTCCCCGCGTCGTCCACATCCACGAGGACAGCACCAGGCCAACGGGCTGGCTGGTGCGGGTGGCGACGTCTCGAGCGACGCAGCGAAGGGTGTTGAAGTCGTAGCGGCTGGCGTACTGGGCGTGTCCCATGTCGATGACCAGGACGGGCTGCGCGGCGTCGGGCGGGTGGCTCTGTGAGGGCTTTGGGGGCTGGTAGCGGCTGTCGATGAGCTGGCCGATCGTAGACGAGATGGCCGCCATGACGGAGAAGCCATCGGCGCCCAGCCAGTGGACCCGGTGAGGGCCAAAGCGCTCGCAGGGGATGCCGTGGCGGAAGGCAACCGCGAACTCCCCGTGGTCGTCGAGCCCCCCGGCCAGGACGAGCGCGACCTCGGGCACGCCGTAGCGCTCCAAGGAGATCGTCCCGAAGACCTGGCAGGCGTAGGCGGGCAGGGCCACGACGGTCGCACCGGCTTCGTGGGCTACGCGGATCAGCCCGACGATGCGCGCCAAGTAGGCTTCCGGAGCCCGGGGGAACTGAGCGTGGGCCAGGTTGTGGAAGGCCATCGCCTTGCCCTCGGGCCGGGCCCGGTACGCGCTCTGGCGAATGCCGAGGTCGAGGAACACCCGACCGACTCGCACGGTGCGGGTGGAGGCCGGGCGCGGTGTCTCGGGGGCCGTGGAGCCCTTGGGGACGACGGTGAAGCCGAGCCGCTCGAGGAAGCCGTTGGTCTCGGCCCCGCCGCCGAAGCGCTCGGAGTCGAGGAAGGTGCCGGTGGCGAACTGGGCGGCCAGGGCGACGGTGTACTTGGGCGGGTAGCGGCAGCCTTCGTGGATGAGCTCGAAGCCTCGGCTGTGACGGCCCCTGGGCACGCCCTCTCGGTCGATGGCGGCCATGGCGGCGATGACGTGGGCATGGGTGATGGAAGCGGGGATCATCTGCTCGCCCTGATGCCGTACTTCTCGGACAGGAACTCCTGCAGTTCGGCCGGTGCATGGCCCGCGAGCTGTTGCCAGGTCACGCAGCGAAGTCGACAGCGTAGGGCGTCGGTGCGAACCCGCTGAGCAAGTTCGTCGAGCCTGCGGGCGAGGTCCCCGCGATGCCGGTCGACCAAGAGGACGAAGTCCGCCGCGCGATGGTGGGCAGCCAAGATGTTCCGAAGGAGCTGGTAGTCGCAGAATTGGCCGCCTGCACGGGGCAGGTCGTCGACACGGAACACCTTGTCGAGGTCCACGTATCGCTCGACCACGCGGGCAGGCTTCCTGGTGAAGTCCTTCTCCGTCAGCTTCGCTTCGAAGATGGGAGCCGACGCGGACGACCCCAGCACCATGTCGAGCTGGGTGTTCTCGCTCCCCGAGTCGACGGGCAGGTTCGCGGACACGCCGAACCTCGGCGGTGCCCACGAGATACCGGTGTCGGACTGGAATCGCTCCTTGTCCAGTGGGAACGCGGGGTGGCAGAACACGTTCATCAGCAGGGCGTCGGAACTGTTGCACGAGTCCAGTTCGGCGGCCTCCACGAATGGCGGTGGGAACGACCGCCTGTGGGAATGCCCCTTTGCCGCCCGACTTCGCCAGCCGGGCGCCCCGACGATGCAGTCCCATGAGGACGGGATGAAGTTGTCGCCACGCCGAAAGATCACCACCCCCGACGGCGTCGTGTGGGTCTCCAGCCGCAGACGGGATGCGTAGATCGCAGCAGCGGACTGCACCCTGCCCTTCACAACGCCGCTCGGGTGCCGCGTCACGCCAGCTTCCGGCGGCCCCTCGGGGCCTTCTTCTTGGTGGCGTTGGCCGCCCGCTCGGCCTTGATGCGTTCGAGGAGCACGGCGGCGGGCTCGTCGTCGGGGTCTTGGGGGGCGAGCTCCCCTCGGAAGGCCTTGGCGAGGATCGCCTGGTCGAGGGTGTCGAGCCGGTCTCGGCTCGCCTCCAGAGCCGTACTCACAGGCTCAAGGCCCCCCAACGCCGCCTCAACTCGCTCGACAACGGCTTCCACTTCGCCCAGGGGCATCAGAGGGAGCCGCATAGCCTGCACTCTCGACTTGTTGAGGGCGGCCTGTTGGTTGCCAGAGCCAAGGCGACGGGTCTTCTCGTACTCGAGCCACAGGTAGTGGAAGACGTACTCGGGTGGGAGCCCGGCTTCGGACACCCTGATCGCCGCCGCGTTCTGGTTGTTGCACGCCTCGACGTCGAGGATGGCGGCCTGGCCTCTGGTGCGGCCCTGGCCGATCATCCCCAGGAGTACCGTCCCGCGAGGATGCACCTCGGTCGACGTGTTCGCCAGACCGGCCTCCGTGATGAGTTCGCGTGTCGTTGAGATCCGGCAGAATTGGACTTCACCGCTACTCACCCAAGGGACGTCGCCGTTCCAGAAGGACGGTTCCCGTCGACTGGGCGTCGCTCCCACGGCGACGTGGAAGGCCTCCCCGAAGGAAGCCCAACACCACCCCTCCGGCAGCTCCGGCAACCCCTCGGCCTCGGCGTCCACCGGCTCGGGCTCCGTGTACTTCGCCTCCGCCTTCTTCCTCGCCGCCGAAACCGCCTTCGCGTCGTCCTTCGGCCCCCACGCCTTGCCCGCCTTCCGGGCCTTCTCCTCGGCCTTCGCACGGGCCTTCTCGGCCTCGGCCTCGACCCACCGCACCTTCCGCTCGGCCCGGATGCGGTCGAGCAGCACGGATGCCGGTTCCACGTCGGGGTTCTTCGCCCGCCAGTCGGCTGTGAGGTCGCCCCGGAAGGCCGCCGCGAACACGCTCTGGCGGAACCGGTCCAGGAGGGCCGGGACGGCGTCGAGGGCCTCGCGGGCACGGCGGGAGCGGGCCTGGAGGGCGTCGATCTTGGCGACGATGCGGCGTTGCTCGTTGAGCGGGGCGACGGGGAACTGCGTGGCCTTCAGGAACTTGAAGTGTCGGCTGTAGCCCTTGTCGGGCAGTACGACAGTTCGAAGGGCAAGCTCGGCGAAACGCGGCTCCACCCCTTGAGGAACCAGGACTTTGACGCCATCCGCTCCTTGGACAAAGGGCTCCGTGACGTACTTCACGCACCTGGTGTGGTCGCCAAAGATCACAGCAGGCAGTGGACCAGGATGGATGAGTGACGCGTCGTCCGTCCATCCCCCTACCTCTGACTGGCCCTGGTCGACTACCGGGTAGCTGCCGGCCTCAAGGTAGGATTTCTGCTTCAGTTTCCGGTCGCTACTGGTGACGTTCACGAACACCTGTCCGAAGTTGGCCCAGGCCCATGTGGGCGGGATGTCCTTGCTCGACCACTCTCCTTGATCCGCTTCGCTCACGCCGACACCTCGATGCCAGCGTCGTCCCCGGACTCACCCGACAGGATGTCGGTCAACGCCTCCATCTCCTCCATCGCCGTCCGCAGGTGGTCGAGGATCTCCGCGGCCACATCCTCGGGATCTGGCAGGTCTTCGGCCCGCTCCACACTGTCGTCCTGAAGCCAGGTGAGGTCGAGGTTGTCGCCCCGCTTGGCGATGTCGGCCAGCGAGAACCGCCGCCACCGGCCTTCCTCGCCCTCGTCCGTCCTCGCCGCCTTCCCGTGCGGGTCGTCTCCGTAGGCGGCCATGAACGGCTTGAAGTGCTCGAGCGTGAGGGGCGTCCGCTTGCCGAAGGTCGGGATGTTCGTCCTCAGGTCATACACCCACACGGCCTCGGTGTTGCCCTTTTCCTGGGCGTAGGCCCCCTTGGTGAAGAACAGCACGTTGGTCTTCACCCCTCCCGCGTAGAAGATGCCCGTCGGGAGCCGGAGGATCGTGTGGAGGTCGCACTTCTCCATGAGGTCGGCCCGGATCTGCTGGCCGACCCCCGCCTCGAACAGCACGTTGTCCGGCACCACGACGGCGGCTCGGCCACCGGGCTTCAACCCCCGGTAGATGTGCTCGACGAACGCCAACTGCTTGTTGCTGGTCTGGTAGGTGAAGTCGTCCCGCGAAGGCCGCCCGCCGCCCGTCTTGGTGCCGAAGGGCGGGTTGGTGAGGATGATGTCAGCCTTCGGCAGATCGGCCCCGGCAGGCGACAGGGTGTCGCCCAGCAGCACGTCGCCCTCGATGTCGTGGAGCATCATGTTCATCAGCAGCAACCGGTGCGTGTCGGGCACGAGCTCCATGCCGTAGAAGGCCTGCCGTCGCTGGAAGAGCTGGAGCTGCTCGGTCAGGTCGAACAGGTCGTCGCTCCGCTCCTTGACGTAGCGGTCGGCCATCACCAGGAAGCCGCCGGTGCCCGCGGCCGGGTCCTGGACGGTCTCGCCGGGCTTGGGCTGGATGAGGTCGACCATGCACTCGATGAGCGGTCGGGGTGTGAAGTACTGGCCGGCTCCAGACTTCTTCTCGTTGGCGTTCTTCTCGAGCAGACCCTCGTAGAGGTCGCCGAGGCCCTCCTGGCGGGCCGAGTACCAGTCGAGCTTGTCGATGTTCTCGACGAGCTTGGCGAGGTTCCTGGGCTCTCGAAGCGAAGTGCCCGCGTTGGCGAAGATGGCGACCACGCGGTGCGGCACCTGGCGGGTGGCGCCGTCGTCCTCGAAGGACTCGGAGCCCAGGTTGATCAGCAGCCGCCGGTAGAAGTTGAGCTGGTCCAGGCCGTCGCGGGACTCCAGGTCCTTCCACCGCCAGCCTGTGGGGATCTGGCCCTCGGTGCTGGTCTCCTGGGCCATCTTGAGGAAGAGCAGGTAGGTCAGCTCGGTGACGTACTGGTGGTAGGTGATGCCATCGTCGCGGAGGACGTGGCACAGGTTCCAGAGGCGGGCGACGATGTCGTGGGTGGCGGTCATTCGGGGTCCCGTCTACGGGAAGGTCAGCCAGCCTGGCTGGCCTCGCAGGGAGCCCCAGCGTACGGCTTCGGCCGGCAAGGGGGCGAGCTGTGCAGCCATGCTGTGCGCTGCGCACCGCAGAGACTCGTAGGACCGCTGCTCGGATGGATGGGGCATGCCGACGTAGTGTCCCTCTACACCGCGTCGGCGGAGCTCGGGCAAGACGCGCTCGGCGAAGACCTGTCGGGCAATGCCACCCTGGATGACCGTGATCGTGGGAGGTTGGTGTGGGTCGGCCACGCCCGGCGGCATCCAGAAGCTGAGGACCTCGTCCAGGTTGTCCTCCACATAGCCACGGACCTCGTCCAGGTCGGCGGACGCGTCACCCTGAGTTGCCTTGAGGTCGGCGTAGCGAAGCCCGCCGAGAAGCCCTTCCACGACCCCTTGATGGAACATGGCGGTCACGGCTGCACGTGTCAGGGTTCCTTCGTCGGGCCAGTGCTGTTGTGCCTGTCCCAGGGCACCAGCCAGCTGCGCGATGTTGCGCACGTAGAACCGGCCGCCGCTGTTGTAGCTGGGAGGCTCCGCCTCGCGGAACCAGGCTCCCATGTCGTTGAGGCCACCGTAGTTGGTATCCCCGTTGGGCTCGGCACCCAGCAAGAGGACCCTGTGGGCGGAGGCCGCCCAGGATTCGGGGTAGACGGGCTCAAAGGTCCAGATTGGCATGGTGGAAGTCCTGGATGGATTGGAGTCTCGTGGCGAGTCAATGTGTGGCGGCGACGACGCAGTGCTTGGCAAGGCTCGCCTGCGCCGGCTCGTCGGTAGTGGGTGCCTATGGCTCCTCGGCGGTCCTCGAGAGTCGCTTCACTCGCTTGGACAGCTTCTTGACCCTCTTGGACAGGGAGCGGACTTCGTGGTCGATGTCCTCCAGCTCGACCTCGGCTTCGTCGGAGTCCCAAGCTGGGTTCCACTGGTAGAGCTCGACGGCGTCCGCGCCCCAGCGCCCCCCCTGGCGATTCAAAGGAGGCTCGAACAACGAGATCAGCACTGCCTCGAGGTGGTCCATGGCCCGCTCGACCGAGGGAGCCTCGAGCACGTCCAGAGGCTGGACTTGGCGGTCGACGACTGGGTAGAGGCCGAACCAGGAGAAGCGCGTCCACCTGTTCCAGAACCGGTCGTCGAAGTGGTTGGTCAAGCGGGTCAGCAGGTCGGAGCTACCGCGTCCAGCTTGTCCAACGTAGACGACGTCGAGACTCGAGATGTTGTCGCCGTCGTAGAGGACGTAGATGCCGGCTTGGCCCCCGACATCGATCGGCTCCTGGTCGGAGTTGCGTCGGTACGCGCGCAGGCTGGGACCATCGTCCTCGAGCTCACCCAAGCGACTGCGCTCCCAGAACATGCCGTAGCACTTGATGAAGCTCATGGTTCTCTATCCAGTCTGGCTGTAGCCCCATCACCGTAGTGAGCCGGGCCAGAGTTGTGGGTCAGCGGCAGGGGACTCGGTCCTGCGTTTGCATCAGATCGAGGTTGTAGATGGCGTCGTCGATGAGCTCGCGGTGTTGCACAGGGTCCAATGCCTCGATGAGGCATTGGATGTCCGTTGGGTAGTGGGTCCACCATTGGGTTTCGCGGGCAATGACGTTGCCGGCGACAAGCTTCCACCGGTTGACCTTGCCATCAATGCGGTTCACCGCCTCAATCTCCATCGGACCCGTGAGGTCGTGCCACCCCAAGGCGTCCAGCGCTCGGTTCACCCAGAGTCGTGCATGAGCGGTCAGCCTCTGCTTCTCCTGGGTGCTCACAATCCATCCCTCTGCCGCAGTCGTTGACATCGGCTTGAGACAAACCTGGCTCCAACGGCCCACGCTTGGCAGATTCGAGTCGCGGTGGGGCCGAACGGAGTCACATCTTCCTCGCAACCAGGATCAGCTCCGTAAGGGCCGCGGCGATCTGGGGGGCCAGACCCTCGCGCTCCACATCGACCACCTCGTCCTTGACAACAAGCATCCTGTCATCGCCCACCACATCGTCCGGGTCGAGCGAGTTCAGGTTGACGCTCACGGTGTCCTCGAACATGCACTTCCACGCGAGGCGTCGGTTGGTGATGACCAAGCCACCCTTGCCCGAGCCCCACATGGTCCAGTCGAGGAGGTACAGCACCTCCTCCCCACCGCGGGTCCGGAACCAGGTCTTCAGGCCATCCGTGCGGCTGGCGGGCACGCGATGCCAGGAGGTGTCGTCATCGACAGGGATGTGCTGCCGAACGATCTGCTTGGCGCCCGCCTTCCCTGCCCTGATGGTCTCGAAAGGCCACTCGATACGGTCGATGGTCGGCGACAAGACAAGGTCAGTGCGGAACCGTGCCCGGACCGCAGGCCCCCCGTATTCCTGCACGAGGGGGCCTGCCGCCTCGGCCGCCGACCTGAAATCTCCCCGTCGCACGAGCCCTCGTACGAGGAACAGCCGCACCATGGAGTCGCTCGTGTCGGCGACCAACCGTCCAGCGAGGGCTTCGGCTTCATCTTGCCTGCCCGAAGCAGCCAGAGCCTCGATGCGGGACACTCGCAGACCGACATGGTCAGGCTCGCACTCCAGCCCAGCCGCCGTACGCCTCAACGCATCGGCATACCTGCCTGACTCGATGGAGACATCCGCGGCGACTTCCCAGTTGGACGCATTCTTCGGATAGAGCCGCAGGAGATGATCGACTGCCAGTTCGGCATCATGGTGGTCGGACGCCGAGTAGGCCAGATGGGTTCGGGCGACCAAGGCCGCCATGCACGGCCCTTGCTGCTCGATGAACGCCTTTGTCGCAGCGAGTGCGTCCACATACGATTCAGGGAGGGACTGTGCCGTCGTGTCCCATGCAGACTCGATCTCTTTGAACGTACTCGCCGGGGGGCGTGTGGTACCGTCCGCCAAGACGTTCCAGATGGCGGCGTAGCAGGCCTCAAGTCCTTCGTATACGCGCTTGATGGCATCGTCGTATGCCTCGAGGATCGCCTCGACCCGCTTGTCGTCACGTGCTCCGCCAACCATGGCTCCGACTGCACCGCCGATGGCGGTACCGATTCCCGGAAGGAGGGCCGTACCGAGCGCTGCTCCACCAACGGCTCCCATCGCCGCGCTCGTGTTGCCGTCTGCAACACGGGCTGCACCAGCGAAGAACCCCTCGAGGCTCGACTCTGGGACATTCTCTTCCTCCACGGCCCTGCGCGCTTCGCGAAGATCACGAATTGCAGACTGGCGTCGCTGTACAAGGCCGTCCTTGGCGGACTTCAGGGCCTCCCGGTTCCGGGCGATATCCAGACCGGCTCCTTCACCGGCCAAGTAGCGGAGGACCGCGTCGATGCCGTTCTCGAGTGCTCGCTCGTGGTTCCGGGCAGAGAGCTTGGAGAGGAACTTGTCGATCCCACCAGCTGCCTCCACTCCAGCACCGTAGACCCTGGCCAGATCCAAGCTGGGCGCGGAGAAGACATCGCTGATCTCATCCCACAAGGTCCAGTCGTGCTTCTGGTCGTCGCTCGAAGCGGACGGTGCGGCGGTCGCGCGGGCCGGCGGCGCTGCAGCTTCGGTGGCGGTTCCACAGTAGGGGCAGGCACGCCACTCCGGTTGGATATCCTTGCCGCACTCTGCACACTTCGTCTGAGTGCTGGTCCCGCAGAACGGGCAGACCTTCCAGTCAGGCTGGAGCTCCTTCTTGCACGCGTTGCAGGTATTCATCCCACGTCCTCCCAGACGGCCTCGGAGATCTCCCCGAGCACGTCCTCGAGGTGGCCTCCGAAGACCTTGTTCAACCGGTCGAACCCGCCCTGGGCCTTGAACTGGCCGCGGTCGAGGGCCTCGCGGTCGACGATGGTCTCGACCATCAACTGCTTCCCGATCCGCTCGAGCCACTTCCGCTGCGGCATCGTCCACGCACGGCTCGACAGGATGCCGGTCATCGCCCGCTTCACCCGCTCCTCGTAGGGCACGAGCGGCGAGCCCAGGGCCTGCTGGCGGATGAACCCGATGATGGTGGCAGCGATGTCCTGGTTCGTGGCCTCCTGCCATGCGACTCGGAGCCCCGCTTCGGTGAACCCGGCCCGGTCGAGCTCGAACTTGAGCTCCTTCAACTGCTGGCGGGTGAGCTTCCGAGGCCGCTGGGTCACGACCATCAATGCCGGGAGGTCGTTGAGGTGCTCGCGGACGAAGGCTCCGAAGGACTCCAGGTAGTCCTCGGGCTTCTCGGCGGAGCCGTAGCCTCGCTCCGTGCGACGCAGCTCGTCCTCGTGGTGCGAGATGAGCAGCACCGGGCCGTCGCCGGTCACCACCGTGTCGAGCCACACCGCCAGGTCCGGGTGCTCTTCGAACCATGCCGAGGTCGCGGAGGCCCCCCAATCGCTCATCGAGCGGAGCAGCTCCTTCGGCTCCATCCCTGCCAGGGTCACGAACTGGTCGTGTGCAGCTCCGGTGAGCCTCCGGGCCTTCCGCTGCAGCTTGGCCCGGAGCTGGTCATGCACCTCGTCGAGGGCCGTCTGGTCGGTGAGACTCGCCAGCTCGTCGACCAGCTGGACGAAGGTGATCTTGGGGCTCACCACCACCGGCTTCATCGAGGTGTAGGGCTCCAGCGCCGAGTAGAGGTCGACGGCATCGAAGATGCGGAAGTACTGCTTGCCGATCTCGGGGCACTGGCGGGTCGCCCGGCCCAGCATCTGCTCGTAGAGGATGCGGCTGCGGATCCGCCGAATGAACACGAGATTCACGATCTCGGGCACGTCGATGCCCGTGGTGAGCAGGTCGACGGTCACAGCCACCCGGGGGTTCGTCTCGTTCTTGTAGAACCGGATGAGCTGGCCGGGCTTGTGGGCGTTGCCGGTGATCTTGCAGACCGCCGCGTCCTCGGTGGGGCCGTACATCGCATCGAACGCCTCCTTGAGGAGCTTGGCCACCAGGTCGGCATGGGCGTCGGTGGCGGCGAAGATGAGGGTCTTGCCCGGCAGCGATGGGTCGATGTGGTTGGCGAGCTCCTCACACACCACGCGGTTGAAGCTCTCGGTGACGACGGCCTGGTTGAAACGGTCGACCTCGATGGTGACCTCGTCCGGTGCGTGGATGAGATCGACCTCCCGCCTTCGAACCCGGTAGACCTCCATCGGCTCGCCAGCGAGCCACTTGATGCCGTCCTCGGCGAGGGCCGTGACGATGCGGATGGGTGGCTCGTGGTCGATGAGGTGGCCGTCGATGACCGCCTGGCGGTAGCTGTAGGTGAAGACCGGGTCGCCGAAGATCTCGGTGGTGTGCAGGGCCGGGGTCGCCGTGAGGCCGATGCGGACGGCGTCGAACTGGTCGAGCACCCGGCGATACTTGCTGATGTAGTCGGCTTCCGACCGGAAGGTGAGCTCGGCGTCGGACAGCTCACGGTCGAGGTGGTAGCCCCGGTGGCACTCGTCCACGATGATGCAGTCGTACTGATCGACGGGGACCGTCTCGGCGTCGTCCGAGGAGTACAGCAGCCGGTGGACCATGCCCTGGATGGTGGCGATGTGGAGCCGGGTGTCGGAGTCCGGGACAAGGTCGCCTAGGCCCTTCACGTCGTAGATCTGCTCGAACGACTGGAGCTGCTCCAGTTTGACGTTCTTGAAGGCCTCGTGGGCCTGTTCGCCCAGGCTGGTGCGGTCGACGAGGAAGAGCACGCGGTTGAAGCGGCCGGCCTTGATGAGCCGGTAGACCATGCAGATGGCCGTTCGGGTCTTGCCGGTGCCCGTGGCCATCGCCAGCAGGAGGTCCCGCTGGCCGGCGGCGATGGCCGCCTCGACCTCGGCGATGGCGGCCCGCTGGTAGTCGCGGAGGGGGAGGTAGTCGGCGGGCTCGGTGGCGAGCCGGGCCTCGGCGGCGGCCCGGTCCTGCTTGAGGAGCTTGACGAGGCCTTCGGGCGTGTACCAGCCCTCGAGGGCCCGGGCGTGGTTCGTCGGCCGCCGGGCGTCGCGGAACCAGATGCCCGAGGCGGTGACGATCTGGCGCAAGTAGGGGCGGCCGTTGGTGGCGAACAGGAAGGGCACCTTGAAGTCGCCCCAGGGGCCGCCGGGCGAACTCCAATCGTCCGCGATGGTGATGTCCCGGCTGTACCGCTCGGCCTGGCCGATCCGAGCCGGGATGTTGGTGGCCAGCCGCTTGGCCTCGACCACCCCGACCGGGGTGAGGCCGACGAAGAGGACGTAGTCGGCGGGGCCCGAGGCGGTCGGCCACTCGGCGATGGCGAGGTTGCGGCCCTTGGCGGGGCGGGTGCCCTTCGAGTGGCGGAGCACTTCCGAGTCGGCCGCCCAGCCCGCTTCGACGAGCTGGGCGTCGATGAGCTTGCGAGTCTCAGCCTCGGTGAGGTCGAGGTCAGCGCCGGCCACCTGGGCGGCCTGGACGACCGCAGCGGTGACCTCGGGGGGGGCCGACGCGGCTGTGGCCTGGGCGGCGGCGAGGTGGGCGTCGAACCGCTGGCGCTCGGCCTGGAGCTGCTCCGCCGTCTCCTCGGCCAGTTCCATTGCCGCCGCCACGTCCTCGAAGGCGGCCTGTGCCCTGGCTTCTGCCTGGGCACGCAGAGCGGCCTGCTGCTGCGCCGTGAGCGTCGCCTCGGCGACCTGGGACTCGTAGGTCGTCAGCTCCTCTCGGAGGCGCTGGAGCTCGTCCTGGAGGGCCTGCTCGGCCCCCTGGGGGTCGGGAGGCGGAGTGAAGGGCCCAGGCTTGAAGCTCGAGGCATGGCCGAAGGAGCGGTGGAACCAGATGGCCAGCTTCCGGGCCATCTTGAGCTGGTGCAGGGCGTCCCGCTGGCTGCCATGGTGGTCGTGGGCGGCGGCGTTGCCGGCCTTGCGGAGCCCGTGGAAGAGCTGGGAGACCTCAGGCGTGAGCACGCCGCGGTCCCACAGCTGATTGAGCACGTCGACGAAGGCGGTCTCGGGCGAGGTGTAGACACCCGCGTAGGCGGCGGCCTGCTGGGCGAGAACCTCGCCGAACTGGCGCAGCTTGATGAGGGCGGTGTTCGGGTCGTCGGCGAAGTACCGCTCAGCCTGGGCGGCGTACCGCACCAGCAGCTCGTCGTGAGCGGCGAGGAAGGCGAAATTGGCCGACTGCGCTGGCAAGGTGGACCCCGTGGGGCGCCAAGCTTCTCACACCTGCGGGTGGGAGGGGAGGATCAGGCGTGGCGGGGCGGGCCCTACCGCTCGAACAGGCCCTTGGCCGGCTTGCCGACGCCAACGCAGGCTACGGCGTCGATGGCCCCGCCAACGCCGACTCCCGCCAGCGGGACCAGCTTGACCACGTTGATGATTCCCTTCTCGCCTGCCTTGGTGATCAAGCTGAGTCCCGGTTGGACACCGGTCGGGCTTCTGGATGCAGATGCCTGGCGCTTCCCCACGGGAACCGAGGTCGCACGTGAGCTGGGCAAGACGCCCAATGGCTACACCGTGCCGCGAGTGCTCTGTGGGGTAGGCGTCTTCGTCGAGTGGTCCAGGGTGGTGCGGTATCTGGGTTCCGTCCATGGATTGCCCTTGGAGCTGAGGATCGGAGCAGAACAACCGCTGAATGTACTGTTCGAGGGGATTCCAGCAGAGGGCCTCTTGGAGCCATAGCGTCTGGCTGAACCCTACGTCGGGGCATGAGCTTCACCCAGTCAACAGTCTCGGCAGGGAGAGCGCCTCTCGTCATGGCACGGGCGGAGGTCGCGCCCCTGCGACGACGCGCCGGACGACCCCAGGCACGCACGGCCAACAGGGACAGCTCCGCGCGCGGCCGGGCACATGCCACGCCGCCTCGTGTTCCCCACTCAGGTCTTGGTCCCTGCGAATCCTTCGCGACGCTCAGGCGCGAAGCGGCGGGAACATGGTGGGGAGGGGCCGGCGGGTTTCTGAGCGGACTACACAGTCGCCCCTTCCCGTGGTTCCATCACACTTGGTCCCCCACCACCAACAACCCTTGCCCGCTGCCGCACGAGCCCCAGCGAGGTCCCGACGCGGGCCCTCGCTGGCTCTGCCGCGCCCCTCCCCCATGACCGACCCCCCGCGCCCCTCCCCTATCGCTCCGTCCGCGCTCCGAACGCTGGAGGCCCTCGTCGCGTTCGACACGAGCCCGGGGGGACCGGATCACACCGCCTGCATCGACTGGCTTGGCAACCGCCTCCGCGCCCTCGGGTTCGAACTCGAAGTGCATGGTGCGGCTCCCGGCCGTCCCCTGTTGGTGGCCCATCGAAACGCCCGCGGGCTGTCCGGGCACGTCGTGTTCTACGGCCACTACGACGTCACCTCGCCGGGGCGTCCCGAGCGGTGGCGCTTTCCGCCGTGGCAGCTCAGCCGCGCCGAAGGTCGCCTCTGGGGGCGCGGCGTGGCTGACAACAAGGGACCGCTGGCCTGTCGCCTCTCGGCCCTCGAGCACCTCGATGCGACGCCCGCCATCACGTGGCTGATCCAAGGGGAAGAGGAGTGCGGCTCGGACGTGGCTCGGGCCATCCTGCCCGGGTTGATGCCCCGCCTGGAGGCGTCCCTGTGGCTCGACGAGACGGGCTACCACGACCACGAAGACGGCACCCTGCGCCTGCTCGGGCGAACCCTGGGCCCCGACGGAGAGAGCCGACCACCTGATCGGGCCCTGGGCTCTCTCCTCGACGATCTGCGTGACCTCGCCGCCCGCTGGGGGGTGGGCGTGCGCCATGAATGCCGCGGCCTGAACAAGAGCGCCGTCCAGGGTGGATGTCCCTTCAACGAGCATCTGCCGGTAGGCGCGCGCTATCTGGCCCTCGGCGTCAACGACTCGGCGGGTCACATCCACGGCCGCGACGAGTCCGTGCCGGAGTGGACCTTCGCGCTGCACGCGGCCGAGTTGGAGGTGGTCTTCCGTTGGGCCGACCGTGCGGACCGACAGGACAAGGTGCCATGAGGGTCGTCTGCGATCCGAATCCCTTCTGCTTTGGCTCGACGGCCACGATGCGCGCGGTCCTTGCGCAGCTCCCCGAGGTCGAACCGGTGGTCATCGGCATGGGACCCACCCTCGACCTGTGCCGGGATCTCGAGGTGCGACCGACAGACGTGAAGGATCCTGCGTGCCTGGACCAGCACCGCGACCTTCTCGACAAGTCCGACCTCTACTTGGCCTTCTCCAACAACTGCAACGTGGACCGGGTGGTGGAGTTCGGCCTGCCCCTGGCCTTCGTGGACATCCACTTCGCCACCAAGCGTCGGGAGACGGCGGCCATGCGCCATGCCGCCGCCTACATCATCGAGAACCACCCGGGCGTCCAGGCATCCCTCGATCGCCGGGCCCCGCGAAACCCCGTGCTGGTGGGCCCGATGGTGGCCCAGGACCGGCCGACGGGCGCCCCGAAGAGGGCCTTGCTGGTCAACCTCGGCGGGGCCTGTTCACCCGACCTGGAGCCCGGGCGAAACACCCTGTACCCGGCTCGCGCGAGCGAGACGGTGGACCGGGTCGTGGGTCGTCTCGGCCTGGAGGCGGTGACGGTGGCCATGGGGACCCGCGCCGCATCGACCGTTCCGCCGCTGTCCCACGCCCTGCCCCGGACCTTGCCTCCGACGGCCTACCGCGCGGCCTTGGCGGCGTCCGAAGTCCTGCTCACCGCGCCCGGTCTGAACGGTCCCCTCGAGGCCTTCTTCCTGGGGATCCCGGTGGTGTTCCTGCCGCCCCAGAACCTGACCCAGGTCTTCCACCTGTCGACCTACGCCGCTGCGGACCTGGCACCCGCGGCCCAGGCGCTGCTGGAGCTGGTTCCGGGGCGGGGGTTTCGTCCTGGCGCCACCGAGGCCGAAGGTACGGCCGCCGTGCTCGAGGCGCTGGATGGGCTGGGCTCCCACGGTTGGCGGGCGGTCGAGGAGCTCGTCTACCAGCAGTTGTGCTGGCCTGGAGAGACCCTTCAGGCGCTCGCTGCGCGACAACAAGCCTGGGCTCGAAGCCTGGGCGAACACGGCCCGGCCGCCGCGGCCGAGGCCATCCGGGGGGTGCTGCGGTGAGCATCAGCGTGGTCATCCCCACCCGCGACCGGCCGGGTCTGCTGCCGCGGGCGCTGCGATCGGTGGCTGCCCAGGTGCGACCGCCCGACGAGGTGGTGGTGGTCAACGACGGCGGGCAACCACTGCGCCTCGAGGGTGCGCGCATCGTGGAAGCAGGACCGGGGGCGGGAGCCGGCATCGCTCGCAACGTGGGCGCCGCCGCGGCCCGATGCGCGTGGCTCGCCTTTCTCGACGACGACGACGAGTGGCACCCCGCCTACTTGGAGGAAGCCGAGGCCTGCTCACGCGACGCCGACCTGGTGCTCACCGCCTTCACCAAGGTGCGCGCCAACGGCGAAGTCCTGCCGGAGAAGGTCCCCCCGGAGCGTCTGGAGACCAGCGATGTCCTCGTCCGCAACCCAGGGCTCCGCGGCAGCAACCTCTTCATCCGTCGCTCGGTCTACCTGGGCCTGCGGGGCTTCGACGAAACCCTGGCCTGCGCCCAGGACCTCGATCTCGCCGTCCGGCTGGCCGATGCCCGCCTCCGAGTTCACAGGAATTGCGAGCGGAGGGTGAACTTCCACGCACACGCAGCCGCCCGCATCTCCACGCCGAGCCCCCTCAACGCCTACGGCAACCGTACCTACCTGGCTCGCCAAGGGCGCCGGATGGCCCCGGCGCAGGTGGCCGCATTCCGCGCCCGCACGCGGAAGCTCTTCGGCACCGATCCGGGGGAGGTGCCGCGTCTGGTGTGGGTCCTCGGGCCCCCCGGGGCAGGCAAGTCCACCTGGGCACGCTCGCTGGCCGACGCCGAGCAGGCCCGGGTCCTGGAACTCGCGGCGCTACTGGACTGGCGCGATGGGGCCGACGTGGGGGTCGCGCGCGCCAAGGAGCACCTCATCTCGGCCATCCGCTCCGTCGAGCTCCAGCGGGCCCCCGGCGAGCGCCGGCTGTTCGTGGCCAGTGCCTGGCTTCCTCCCGGGGCCCTGCGGCCCCTGTCGCCGCTCGAGCACGTGGTCGCCCTGGTGCCCCGGCGCGAAGACTGGGAGCTGCGCCTGAAGAACCGCGGTGACTCCGTGGGACCCGAACAGATCGCCCGGTACCGCTGGTGGTCGGAGCGCTACGGAGTCGGCGCCGAGGCCGCCTATCGGGCGTGCCTGGAGGCGGAATGAGCGCCCGCTTCACGTCTCCGGGACCGACGGCCGTCGTGGCGGAGGGCGCGCGCCAGATCCCAGTGTCGTTCCAGGACGGCATCTACACCAGACACACCCGGTGGGGTGCCTTCCACCGCCGGGTCGTCGGTCGCGCTGCCCTGCACGCCCTGTTCAGGGGTCCCTTCGGCCTCTCCGAGCAGCAGGCACAGGCCAGGCTGCACGAGATGTCCCAAGAGCACCCGGCACTCCTGGCGGATCCTGCCTGGCTCGCCCTGGGACGAGGCGCCCTCCACAGCAGCCAGGGTGTCGCGCCGCCTCCCCGAGCCGAGGTGCCCGATGTCCTCGTCGCGCTGGCCACCGTCGGGCGCCCCGCTTCCCTCGGCCGCCTGCTGCGCACGTTGGCCCAGGAACGGGCAGCCTCCAGCTACCCCGGGCGGGTTGGGGTCCTCGTGGTCGAGAACCACGCGCCGGATGGTGCCCAGCAGGGCGCTGTGCCCGACGGCCTCCCCGTTCACAGGATCCCGATCGGACAGCTGCGGGGCGCCCTCGATGGTGCCGCGCGTGCCGGCGTGCTGCCCCCCGTCGGGGAGCGCCTCCCGTTGCCCATTGGCGCCGCCCGGGAAGCCCAGGTGGCAGCCCTGCACGAACACCTCGCACGCCCCCTCCCCGGCCTGCCCCATCCTGCCCAGCACCCGACCGTGGTGTGGATGGTGGACGACGACCTCGCGTTCCAGCAGCTCGACGCCTCCCAGCAGATCGGCCGGCGGACCCACCTGCTGTTCCGCGTCGCCCGGTATTGGGCCACCCTTCCACAGCACGCCGTGGTCCTCGGCACGTTCACCGGCGACCCGCCCATCCCCGGCCTCGACGGACTGGGCGGACAGCTCGACGACCTCATCGCCGCGCTGGAGCGCATGCGCTCCCTGGGGCCCGAGGCCCCCTGGCCCCTCCAACCTGCGCCGCCCGCTGTCGTTGATGCCTACTACGACCTCTCCGAGGCGCGCCGCACGGGCACCGTGGCAGCCTGGCCCTACGCTCCCGATGCGGCGGGTCGGCCCACACATGAGGTGGCGCGGAGACTCCTGGCCGAGTTGCCCCAGCTGGTGGATGGGCGACAGCTCACGCGCCCACTCACATGGAGCGGCGAGGACGTTCCGCCCCGCCCGTCCTTGCGGAGAGGCGGCAACACCCTCTTTCTCGATGTCGATGCCCTCTTCCGTTGGCCCACTCCCGTGATGGCAACCTCCGACGGGGTCGAGACCCGCCGTGCAGACACCCTGTGGGCCGCACTGGCCATGAGCGAGGAACCGGACGCTGTGGTGGAGGCACCTTTGCCTCTGCTGCACGGCCGACAGGGCCAGGCCGGTCCGTCGTTGGAGGTTTCCGTGGCGCGAGCGGCAAGCACGACTGCGGCCCAGGTCCGCGGCGTCGCCCTCGCGCGCGCCCTCTCCAGCGACCGGCCCCTGGCCGAGCTGCTCCGTCGACGGGAAGCCCAGGTCTCATCCCACCGCGAGCGGCTGCTCGAACGCCTCGCCCTCGTTCGCACCGGCGTGCTGCGCCTGGCGGACTGGCAGGATCCCGCGATGCAGGACCAGCTCCCCGGTGCCGTCCACGTCTTGGATGCCCTCGCCCGCATGGCCCGTGCCAGCGTCCCCCGCCCAGGCGACCCCGACGAACTCGCCGCCTTCCTCCGGCAGCTTCCCCACGCGGTCCGTGCCTGGCGAGGTCGCTGGTGAGGGCATTCGTCACCGGGGGCTACTTCGACGACGGGGGCGACGGCGTGGTGTGGCTCGTCGATCTGGCGCGGGAACGGGCCCGGGTCCTCCTGCGCTGGAGCCCGCCGCCCCACCTGCACGTGCCCGCCAGGGGCTTCGCGGGCGCCAGCCTCGGCCCCTGCGGATCGCTCTTCGTGGCCGCCCACGCCGCCGTGGTCCGCGTGGACCCACAGGCCGCCGCCGTCACCGGCGTCCTCCACCAACCGTGCATGAACGACCTGCACCACGTCGCCTGCCTCGACGAGCGCCTGTACGTGTCGAATACCGGGCTGTCGGCGGTCGATGTGCTCGGGTTCGATGGCGCGTTCCTGGGGAGCCACGCTCTGCTGCCCGCCTGGGCCAATGCTCGCCGCATCGGTGGCGAGGACCCACCACGACACGCCCCCCCCGTACAGCCAGGCTGGGAGGGGCAAGCCCCGGAGCCGTGGCCGGAAGCGCTTGAGGACGATGGCTATCACAGCCTCGATCGCGCCAGGGCGCCCTTCCACCAGCTCATGCTCCGCGACCACCTGCACGTGAACCACGTCACGCGCGCGGGCGGGCGACTGCTGGCCACATGCTTCGACGACGGCACCCTACGCGACCTGGCCACGTTCGGGGTGGCGGCCCACCTCCCCGGCCACTTCCTCCACGATGGCGCCGTCCATGACCGCTCCCTCTGGGTCACCTCCATCGACGGCTCCCTGGTGGAACTCGACGCCCGGACCCTGGTCGAGCGCCGCCGCCTCTCCACCTTCGCCACCGGCCACCACGGATGGTGTCGCGGGCTCTTCGTGACGGACTCCCACCTCCTCGTGGGGCTCACCGAGGTCCGCCGCGGGCGCCTGCCCCGCCATCGGTGGGCCGACCGGGAGCCCGAAGGCAGCGAGACCAGCGTGCTCCTGCTCGACCGGGCGGACGGGCGCCTGCTCGCCCGCGTCGACCTCACCGACCCCATCCGGCATGCGAAGCTCTACAGCATCCTCCCGATTCCGGAGATTTCCTGATGCGCATCCTCGTCACCGGCGCCGCCGGATTCATCGGCAGCCACCTCACTCGGACGCTGCTGGACAGCGGGCACGAGGTCGTGGGCCTCGACGACCTGTCCTCCGGGCACCGGTCCAACCTCCCCGTGGCCAGTCCGGGCTGGCGCTTTGTGCTCGGCGACATCCGAGACCCCGCAGCCTGCACAGTCGCCATGCAGGGCGTGCAAGCGGTGATGCACCTGGCCGGTCGCAACTCGGTGCCTCGCTCCCTGGCCGATCCGTTCGGGGCGGTCCAGGTCAACGTGGCCGGGAGCGTCAACCTGCTCGACGCGGCGCGTGTCGCAGGGGTCCGGCGGTTCGTGTATGCATCGTCCAGCAGCGTCTACGGCGACGACCCGACCCTTCCCAAGGTCGAGCACCTTGCCCACAAGCCGCTGTCTCCCTACGCCGCGTCCAAGGCTTCGCTGGAACACCTCGCCCGGGCCTGGTCGAGCTGCTGGGGCCTGCACACCCTGGGCTTGCGCTTCTTCAACGTATTCGGACCGCGGCAGGACCCCCGGGGGCCGTATGCGGCGGTCGTGCCACGTTTCGTGGAGGCTGCCCTCGAAGGGCACCGTCCCACCATCCACGGCGACGGGAGTGCCACCCGCGACTTCACCTACGTCGACAACGCAACACACGCCCTCGTCCTCGCGCTGCGAGCACCCGAGGAAGCGGCAGGAGAGGCCATCAACGTCGCCTGTGGCGGACGTGTCAGCGTACTCGAGCTCTGGCGTGGGATCTGTGCACAGACGGGCTTCGACGAAGAGCCTCACTTCGGCCCCGTCCGTCCCGGCGACATGCCACACAGTCACGCCGACATCGGCCAGGCCCGGCGGCTGCTCGGCTTCGAGCCGCAGGTGGGCTTTCCGGAGGGAATCCAGCGCACGGTCGCCTGGTACCGCCAACAGCGAGCGGAGGTCGCCCATGCGATCTGAGGACCAGGTCCGGGCACACCTCGTGGGTATCGGGCCAGGGTACGATCCACATGCGCTCACCCTGTCCGCCAGGGCGGCCATCGAGTCATGCGATCTTGTGTTCTACCCTGGTACACAGCTCGGAGAGGCCATGCGCGCGCTCCCCCGTGGAGAGCTGGTGTGGGGACGTCACCTGGACGACCAGGAGCTCCGAGCACGGGCCCTGACCGCCCTGGATCGAGGCGACACCGTCGCATGGCTCTTCTCCGGGGACCCGAGCCTGTACACCGGCGGACAGGGGCGCTTCTCGTCGCTGACCGGCTGCGTCCGCTGGCTGCGCCAGGCTGCCGTCGAGTACCGGATCCACCCTGGCGTCAGCAGCCTCCAGGTCCTGTTGGCACACCTCGGCCTCGAGCACGCAGGCATCGACACCGGACAACCGACGGCTGTGTACGCGCCCGGACGGGACCCGGAACCCCTCGCTCGAACGCGCCTCGAAGCGTTGGCCGCTCTCGGCATGCCCCTTGCGCTGTTCCTGGCCGAAACCTGGATGCACGTCATCCTCGAGCTCGGCCTCCGTCACTACGGTCCACGCGGCCGGGTGGTCGTCGCGCATCGAATCGGCTGGCCTGATCAGTGGGTGCTGGACTGCGAACTGGCACAACTCGAGGGCCGACTCGCAGGCTCGGTCATGCCTGGGCACACCCTGATCCTGATCGGCCCCTGGGAGGGATGAAACATGCAGCAGAACCACACCCGCCGCCCCATCGCCGCCGTGGTCGGCGCCACCTCTCCTTCCCAAGAGCTGATCCCCCAAGCCGAAGCCCTGGGCACCGGGCTGGTCGACGCGGGGTTCCGCATCGCCACAGGGGGGCTGGGCGGGGTGATGGAGGCCGCCTCGCGAGGTGCTCGAGGGGCACTACGCTGGACCGAGGGCAGCATCATCGGCGTCTTGCCCGGACTGGTGTCCACGGACGCCAATCCCTACGTCGACATCGTCATCCCGACCGGCATGAACTACGCTCGGAACACCATCCTCGTGGCCATGGCCGACGTGGTCGTCGCCGTCGGCGGAGGCTCGGGGACCTTGAGCGAGCTCGCCCTCGCATGGCAGCACGGCAAGCCCATCGTGGCCCTGGATCTGGGCGAGGGCTGGAGCTCCCGGCTCGCCGGAGAGCGACTCGATCAGCGCCGAGACGACCTGTTGCATCCCGCGAGGAGCGCCGGGGAGGCCGTGCAGCTGGCCCAACGCCTGGTCGGCAGCCGCGAGGGCAGCCGTGGATTCTGAGGCCGCGCTGCCCGAGCGCCTGCGGTGGACCCTTCGCTGGCAGACCACCAACCTGGCCCCCCTTCTCGCCACGCCCACGGCCGAGGCTCGCCTGGAGGAGTACTGGCGCCGCGTCCGTCGCATGGACGAGGTCCTGTGCCACACACCCCTGGGCCCTCTCTCGCTCACTGTGGATGTCGGCGGGGGGCTCACCACCCCGCTCCGGTGGCTCCCCGGCCGATGCCTCTGTGTGGACCCCCTCGCCGAGCACTACGCCCGCCGGGCCACGCCCCCGCTGGAACGCGTCGTCTACCTTCGAGGACACGGCGAAGACCTCCCGCTGACCAGCGAGGCTGCCGCTCTCGTCGTCTGTACGAACTGCATCGACCACACCGAGGATCCCGAGGCCGTCATGGAGGAGATCCATCGCGTCCTCCGACCCGGGGGGGCCCTCTGGTTCACCTGCGAGGAGCATCCTCGCGGCGCCCCGCGCAATGCCGGCCACCCCCATGCGCTCGACGCTGAAGCCATCCGCGACCTCGTGCGCCCCTTCGAGACCGTTCACGCGTGGCAGGAGCCATGGCGCGGCATCCATGGGCACCTGCTGGACACCCCCTACGGGCCCACCGTCGAACACGGCTTCCTCCTCCGCAAGCCAGGAGCCCCCGGTGACCGCTGAAGCCTCCAGCACCCGGATCCTGATGCTCCACCGGGTCCTGAACGACGAGCCCACCGCCTTCGGGCTGCCCTCCTGCTACCGAATGAGGGGCACCGCCCTCACCCCCGCGGAATTCGAGCAGGTCCTCGACCAAGTGGGGCCAGGCATCCTGCCGCTGCAGGCCGTCGAGGACGCCCTGCTGGCCGGCCACGAGCCCCCAGCCGGCTGCGTCCTCACCTTCGACGACGGCTACCGGGAGCACCTTGACCTGGTGGCTCCCCTGCTCCGTGCGCGCGGCCAGACGGCGACCTTTTACGTCGCGACCGGCCTGCACGGGGCCGGCGACCGAACTGCGGTGGTCGACGCCTGGTACTGGCTCCTCGACCACGCCCGAGCCGCCGCCGCAACCGTCCCGCTGCCAGGCGGCGGCCGGTTCCACGGCCGTCTGGACACCGCCAGTGCCAAGGAAGAATGGGTGGCCGGAAGGCCCAAGAAGGCGCTCCTCGCCGCTCGCCCCGCGGAACAGGAACGCATGCTCTGCGCCCTGGCCGAGAGTGCTGGGGCCGACCTTCCCCGCCACCTCGCCGCCTCCCTGTACCTGGAGCCCGGCGAGTGGCGCCACCTGGTCGATCTGGGCATGAGGGTCGGGGCCCACAGCGCTAGTCACCCCCGCTTGACCGAGCTGGATGACGCGGCTTTGGCGGACGAGATCGACTGTTCCGTGCGGATCGTCGGCCAGCTCGGGGGGCCTTGCGCCTTCGCATACCCAGACGGTGCCTACGACGACCGCGTTGTCGACTTCGTTCACCGAGCGGGCGTGCGATCCTCGGTCACTTGCGAGCCCGGAGTGGTCCGTGCTGGAATGGACATGATGGCGCTGCCGCGTGAGTTCGTACATCCGGGGTGGCTGGCTGGTTGAGTGCGTCTGTGGGCGGAGCGTCCTAGGCGCGATCCGACAGTTCAGTGCACCGGCGTCTTCTGCGCAGTGGAGACCGAAGCCCGCAGGTGCCAGCCATCGGCGGGCACCACCTTCGCTCGCAGCGCGACCAGGCGGTCCAGCCGGCCCGGCAGGGCCTTCACGTTTCCGTTGCCTTGGCGCACGAGCGCGTCCAGGCCAAGCGGCGCCGGCCGCATGAGTGCCTCGGCGATGGCTTGCAGCTTCGGCGAGGCCCCCTCTCCCACGAGTTCCTTCGCCTCCTCGGCGCTGTAGGAGTGCAAGGCAGCCAACAACAACGGGAGCAGGTGGTCCACAGCCATCAACCACTTCTCCCGAAGGTCGTCCGGCGCTCCCAGCTCGAGCTCCACCTTGAGGTGAACCCGGTCGGCGTCGAGCGCAAGGTCCTCAGAGAACGACTTCCGAGGCGCCAGCAGCGCCTTCCACTGCCAATCGGGTGCCGCCAATCGGTAGGACTTCTCGCTCTGGGCAAGGGCGATGTCCCACGAGGCGAGCAAGGTCTGATCCGACCACATGCTCGTTGTGCGCGACTCGGCGTGCCGTCGGTACACGGCGTGCAGTGCCTCGACGGCATCGAAGCTGGGGAGATCCCGGCAAGCCGGCACCTGGATGGACGGCACACGCTCGACCACCAATCCGTCCACCTCCTGTCCCTTCAGGATCCGAGACAGCCCAAGCTCGGCCCACACTTCGACCGGCGACGTGGTCGATCCCGTCAGCAAGGCGGTGACCCACCCTCCCTTCCCCAGCGTGAGCCACCTCCGTGCCATCGCGCCAACGCGAGGATCGCCGCTCTGACGCCGCCGTTCCGCCTCCGCTGCCGCTTCGTACCGCCACCAGGACTCGACAGCGTCCGGCGAACCAGCGACATACCAACGGGCCGCGCGCTGTTCGTACTTGCGCCGGGTCTCGCGGTAGCAGGTATCACAGAGCGGATACTGGACAGACGCTCGGCGGTAGTCGCAGTTGCACCGGGTACACCGGTTGCCGTCTACGTCCTCGGGTCGCCGGTCATGGGCGAGGGCCGAGGCGCGACAGCGCAGGCAGGTGACTTCGTCGGCATCCGTCGAACAGGTGACCCCGCAAGAGATGCAGTACCGGTGGGAGTCACGGGCATCCGCATCTCCGGCGTCGGCCCGCTCACGGAGCGAGGGCAACTCGCCGCGCAAGAAGGCGTCAATGCTGCTGTAGTCCGTGGGCTCACGCTCGTTGTCCCGCTCATGGTCGTCGACCACCTTCTGCCAGATCTCGTAGACCTGCGCCCAGCCCTCCCAGTCCTGCTCCCGGTCGAACAGCAGCGAAGACTCCACAGACCGGCCCACGGAGCTGCGGGTGAGGTTCACACTGGTGTGGATGGCCTCTCTCTCGGACAGGTAGGCCTTGAGGTGAAGGACGGGCACCTCGACGACCGTGGCCTCGAGCTGCTCGAAGATGTCCAGATCCCGGGGACTCGGCGCGTCGCGGGGCCCGCGGGTGATCAAGGTGATCGACACACCGCGGCAGACCGCTCGGGCGAGCGCTCGGTTCAAGTCGGGCCACACCCGCACGAATGGGGAGACCAGCACGACGACCCGTTCGGCCCGGTCGACCAATCCGAGGATCTCGTTGTGGACACGGGTGCCAACGATGTTCTGCAACGAGGACTCCAGCCGCCGCGGCGACACAGCGGATTGCGGGCAGCGGCAGCCTATCCCGCCGGGCGGCAGGCCCTCCGTCGGCCGCCACCGTGCCCCTGCGCACTGGAGGCCGATGGGCTCGATGCACGCGCAACCACCACGCCAGTTGCCCCGAGGATGAGAGCAGAACCGCCTTCAACACAGCGTGTCAGGGGACCAGATGGCAAACGCCAGCACCGAACAGCTTGCCATGATCGCAAGCGAATACCCCGATCGGTTCCCCGGGCCAGCTTTGCCCGAACCTGCCGAGGCGATCTGGCACCTGTCGAGCGAAGCGACGAGCGAAGAAACGGTTTGGGTCTGGGGCCGGAACGAGCCATTCCCCATCTCGACCAAGGGCATCCCCGGCGCCTACCTCATCGATGCGCTCGAGGCCGATCCCGATGGCCTCTTCGCCACCATCGGAGAGGCGCGAGAGGCCCTGGAACTCAACCATGGGATGCGAGAGTTGTTCGACACCGAGGAGGCCTGTTGGACCAAGGCCCACGAGCTGGGCTGGAAGTAGCGTCAGCGAAGGGCGACCGCTCGACTCCGACGGCCAGCCAGACATGATTCGAGGCGCAAGCCACGCGGCCCAGCGGACAATCCAGGAACTCCAACCCCACCAATCCCCCCTCCTCTGGCCCAACTTATCCGTATAGGCGCTGGACGCTCCACAGCGGGGACAGAGGACCAGGACGCCTCCTCGCAGGCTTCCAGACGGGACTCTACCGATCGACAAGCACCGGCGGGTCGAACTCCCTACCGCCCGATCCGCAAATGACCTGCAGACGCCGCCCCGTGTCGGACCCCGTCAGCCAAGCCTGCAGAGCAGCCAGTTCTTCATCGATGCCCATGAGCGCCCAGCTCTCCAGAACGAAGGGCACCAACATGGGGACCGCATGCCGGCGGCGGAGTTCTTTGCGTCGCTTTCGCGCGGCCTCCACCAGCTCGTCGCGGCCAAGGTCCTCGACGGGACTCCCCGACCACAACGGGGGATCCAGGTCCGGGAGCTCGGATGCGAACTCGACCACGTCTCTGGCGATCGAGTCGGAACGCCCGCTCTGGCTCCTCAGCCACGACACTTCGTCGCGCAGCGCGAGGGCCGGGTCGGTGTCTGGCGCCTTGGGCGGTCGACCTCGCGGCCGAGGCGCCCGCTGGGCGGCCTCGAGCACAGCAAGCGCCCAACCGGTGGGGTCTTCCACTGGGGCCACCCCCAGCGCCGCAGACGCGGGCTCGATCACGCCGGCGAACAGGAAGGTCCAGGGGTGTCGGTCCGCGACCTTCCTCGCTCCCGAGACTGGCGACGTCGCGGTGCCGCCAACCTGACCCGTCGCCCACTCCAGGGCGCGACCACCGGCCGCCATCGCTTCGTGCAGGTTCCACTGGTGCGGTGCCGGCCTGGCGTTCGTGCGCAGGCTCTCGCGCAGCGCTCGGTCGGCAGCCTTCGGGTCCATCGATCGGGTCTTGGCCCACCGCTCGAGGGCGCCGGCGTCGAAGCCGAGGTGGGAGGCGGGGGCCAACAGGAAGCAGGGAACGGAACGGAAGTCCCGCGGTTCGGCCGGATCGACTGCCATCCGGACGACCAGCCCGAACACGGCCCATGGCCACGGGTAGGCGGCCAGGCTGAACACGCCAACCAGCCGCGTACTGACGAGCTCGACGGACGGCGAAAGCGCCTCCTTCATTTTCCGGCCCTCTAGAAGGTTCCCAGTCGGCGTGCCTACGCTCGGGACGACTCTCTCGAGATGGCCCGTGCCCACTCCACCGCTATCCCCCGCCAGCATCGGCCGATCCGGCTTCCGACCGGACGTCGCGGGACGCGTCGTGGCGTGGGACCTCGACGAAGGGGTGCTCTGCTGCGAGCGCGTGACCGTGCTGGCGCCCTGGTCCGAGTTGCCATCGGGGCAGGGCGTCGTTCGGCTCCCGCCCATGGCTTGGGAGGAGGCCGTCGAGATGCTCGCAGCGCCCGAGGCCGGTCGCTGGCTGGACACGGCCGAGGCTGCGGACGAGCTCGGCATCAGCCGCGACCAACTCGACGAGTTGGTCACGCTGGCCCCCTCTGACCTTCCCGGCAGCCCCGTCGACATCAGTTCGAGAGCGTCCGCTCGTCGCCGACTGCGGTGGGATCGCCGCACGCTCCCGCAGTGGTTCCAAGCCCTGGGGCGTTGGCGAAGCGAGCGGCAGTCCCTTGGGCCCGAGCGTCCCCCGACGAGGGCTGCGGGAGCGCGGAAGCGCGCCACTCCTGGAGGCCGCAGGAAGTCGGTTCGCGCCCGTATCGAGGAACGCGGTGGGCGTTGACCTACGTCCGGCCAGCCTGGCCGATGAGGGGGACCGTGGCCAGGGCATCGACCATGTCTTGCCAGAGCGGCGACGCTTCGGGAGTGGACTGCGGGACATATGCAGCCGTCGTCGGGTCCAGTGCATGCCCGGTGAGCAGGCTGGCGATGGGCCGCGACACGCCGGCACGCAGCAGGCCGCTCTCGAACGCAGCGCGAATCGCGTGGCTCGGGCGCCCATGTGCCCGCTGGCCCGCGCTCCCGTCCTGGTCCAGGGGCTTGTCCCACTTCGCGACGGGCACCTTCGCCAACCGCCAGGCTCGCCGGAACGGTTCGACCACCGCGTCGCCCCTGATGGGGCGCCCATCGGCACGCGGCATGACCAGCACCCCCTGGGGCTCCCATGCCCGCAACTCAGCCAACAGGCCAGGGTGGATGGGGAGCGACCTGGTCGGCGACCTCTTCGCACCGCGTGCACCCGCACGCAGGAGCATCACGCCGCTGTCGAGGTCCAGGTCGTCCCAGCGAAGGCTCAAGACCTGGCTGATTCGAAGCCCCTGGTAGCGCTGGACCATGGCGACCCGTCGATGCCAGACACGCTGATCGAGGTGCGTGATCATACGGTCGACCTCGACCCAACTCGGCGAATCGAGGGCAACGACCGGGGCGGGCGCGGTGAACCGCCCCCGGCGTCGCCCCGTCAACCGGCGCGGCCGCCCGATGCCTGGGTAGCGCTCGGGGCGATCGGCCGCCCACTCCCACATCCGCTCGACCTCGCTGAGCTTGCGGTATCGGGTCCCCCGCTTCCGGCCGTCGCTGGGCAACGCCGCCGCGTACTCCTCGAGCAGCGCGAGGGACAGGCTGCTCGCAGGGGCGTCGTCTCCGCTGAAGTGCAGGAAGGCGTTGATCATCGAGTCTCGATGGCGAACCGTGGCCTCGGCATAGTCGCTGCGCTGCAGCGATTGCACGTAGTCGAGGACCAGGGTCTCCATCGTGACGGTGGGGCGGTCGGCCGTTGGGACGAAGCACCCCGACTCGGCAATGGCCAGCCGCGCCTGCGCTTGCGCCCGCAGGGCTGCCGCCTTGGTCGGGTAGGTCTTCTTCTTCGGCTTCCGAATCTTGCGAACCGTTCCGTCTGGCTCCTGAATGGTGGTCTCGTCACGCCACCGCAACAGCCACTTCCCGTTCGGTCGCTTCTCGATGCTTGCGCTGGCCATGTGGGACACCTCCTTGTGCCCCATTTGTGCCACAACGTTCAAGAGGGAATCAACATGTTCCGCATCATCACAACGTCATCTTCATTCCCGGTTGTTTCATCCCAGCAACACGGGTTCGATTCCCGTAGGGGTGACCACATCAGCGGAAACGCAGTGTTCATCGGACCCCTCGACAGCCACAGCGGCGGTCGGGGGGTCGGCAATTTCGGCGAATGTGGGCCAAGATGTGGGTCGCTCACGAGGCGTCATCGCCCGCGCGAGTGGCCCGGGAGAGGAGCGAGCCGGCGAGGAGGGCTGGAGCGAAGAGGCGGCCCTCTGAGGCTCCCCGCGACAGCGGCGATCGCGCGCCACCAGACGGTGTGGCGAGAGGGCAGCTCCCGGGAGCGGGTGCTCTGTCCGAGGACGATGAGCCCCAGGTCGCCGATACCTCGCGACACCACCTCACCACGCCCAACCAATACCCTCGCCCCAGGCACCGCCCCTTGTTTGCACGCCCGGTGCCCGTTGCGAGGTGCCCATTGCCTTCCCACCAGTCCTCGTCGAGGTCGTCGTCGGCTCCGCTGTCGGCGCGTCGGTCTGCGACCGAAGCCACCTGCCCTGCCTCCGACCCGTCCCGAGCCGCCATCTGCAGCCGCGGCACCCTCGACGCCCTGCGCGCAGAGTTCCAGCGGTACCCGCCCGACGTGCAGGAGGCGGCGCTGGCGGCGACCGGGCTGCGGCTGGACGACCGGGCCGAGGCGTCGGACTTCGGCGAGCTGCTCGCCGCCGCCGAGCGCGAGGTGGTCAGCCGGGCCGACACGTCGTCCGAGGCTTCCGCCGGCGCCGCCCGGTACGCTGCCGGGGTCACGGAGGTACTGCTGACGATGGACGCCGAGATCGAGCTGATGCTGCAGGACGCGGACGCTCGAGAGGAGCGGGCCGAACAGCTCGTCGAGCGTGCCGACGACGACGCGACGGATGTCTGCACGGATCAGTGGGGCTGTGCTGCCGGCGGGATGATGGCGGTCGATGCGCGCGAGGAGGCCGGCGACCTGCGGCAGGAAGCCAGCGACCTGCGCGAGCGGGCCGCGCGGTTGAAGCTGGAGCGCGATGCCCTGCAGGCGAAGGTGTTCGGCGGAGCCGCACGCACGTGACGGACTACCTGCCCGAGCCGGAGGCCCGTGCGCTGGTCGAGGAGCTGGCGGGCTTTCGCGTCGGGGTCACGGACCTGACGAGCCTGCACACGGTGCGTGCGTTCCGGCAGTCGGAACGGCACGGCCTGGTCCTGCGCACCTTCGTGCTGGGGAACGCGGGCGGCGCCACCGGCGGCGTGGAGGGCCCGACCGGCACGGAGCGCGCGGTCTGCGTGGCCAGCGGGCTCCCGCACCAGCCGCACCTGGTCGTGGAGCCAGACGGCTGGCTGGCCCGGGCCCGCGCACTGTTCTCCCGGGAGGAGACATTCGCCCGCGGCGGCGGCATGCGGGTGGGCTCGCGAGAGCCGGACGCCTGGGGTGCCGAGGTGCCGGCGCGGCTGCTCGCCGTCGCGCAGCGCCAGGCCGACACGGGCATCGAGGTCCTCGGGGAACTGGCCGTGGTCTGGCGGGAGCGCACGACGGCTTCGTGGCTGCTGGCCGATGTCGTCATGGACGTACTCGAGGTCGTGACGGCTCCCGCGGACTGACGGGGGGAGGCGTCGCAGCCCTTACGACCCTCCGCCGACCCGCGGCAGGGCAACGCCGCAGGGAGCGCCTTGCGACCTCTGCCCCGATGAATCGCGAGTAGCAGTGCGAACGCCCGCCCCCGACGCTCCGGCATCGGGGGCGTTGTCGTCTCGGCCCCCGCCACGGCGATAGACCCCTCGCGATGGAGTGGATCCACCCCGCCCTGGGCCTTGTCGCGGTGCTGCTCGTCCTGTGGGGCGGTTGGCAGGGGCTGACAGCGCGGGGGCGCCGGCCCGAGGCGCCCGCCGCTCGCCGTCGCCATCGGCGGCTGGGCCCGGCCGCCGCCGTGACGTGCACGCTGGCGCTGGTGGGCGGCATCGCCAGCGTGCTGTGGCTGCGCGACGACATGGACCTGGCCGCCACCTGGCACTTCCGCACGGGCATCGCCACGGCCGCGCTGGCGGTCGTGGCCTGGGTCCTGTCCTGGCAGCTGCACCGGCACCCGAGCCGGAAGGCGCTGCACCCATGGGTGGGCATCGCGCTGATGGGCGCGGCCCTGGCGACCTTCTTCCTGGGACTGGAGCACCTGCCCTGAGCCGGGGTCGGCCCGGCGGGTCGCTCAGCCCAGGTTGTGGAAGACGTGCTGGACGTCGTCGTCCTGCTCGAGCTTGTCGATGAGCTTGAGCACGGCCTCGGCCTGGTCGTCGGGGAGCTCGACCACGTTGTTGGGGATGTACTCGACGCCGCTGGACTTGACCTCGATGCCGCGCTCCTCGAGGGCGCTCTGCAGGCTGCCGAACTCGGTGAAGGCGCCGCGGATGATGACGAGATCCTCGCCCTCTTCGCCGGTGCCCTCGCCGATCTGCTCGAGGCCGTGATCGATGAGCTCGAGCTCGAGCTCGTCCTGGTCCCGCTCGCCCAGGGCTTCCGGGTCGATGCGGAAGGCAGCCATCTTGTCGAACATGAAGGCCACCGAGCCGGTGCTGCCCAGGTTGCCGTCGTTCTTGTTGAAGTGCATGCGCACGTTCGCGACGGTCCGCGTGGTGTTGTCGGTGGCGGTCAGGACGAGCACGGCGACGCCGTGGGGGGCATAGCCCTCGTAGACGACCTCCTGGTACTCCTCGCCGCCGACCCCGAGCGCCTTGTCGATGGCGTTCTGGATCTTGTCCTTGGGCATGTTGACGGCGCGCGCGTTCTGGATGGCGCGCCGCAGGGCGGGGTTCGACTCGACGCTGTCGCCGCCTTGCCGGACGGCGATGGTGATCTCCTTGCCGCACCGCGTGAAGGCCTTGGCCATGCGGTCCCAGCGGGCGAACATGGTGGCCTTGCGAGTCTCGAAGATGCGGCCCATGGCGTGCTCCGTCGAAGCTGGATGGAGTGCCGCTGTAGCCGGCCCGCGCGTCGGCGGCATGCCCACGGGCTCAGCCGGCGCTTCCGCCATCGCCGGGCGCGGCGCCATCGTCGTTGTCCTTGGCCGCCGGCGCCGACCGGAGCTCGCTCAGCACGCGCCGGATCTCGGCGGGGGTCTGGGCTTCGGCCAGGGCCTCTTCTACGTCGGGGAGCTGGCGCAGCTCGGTGCCGTCGTAGTCCAGCACGATGTTGTGGCGCTGGATCACGGTCGCGCCCGGGCTCTCGTCCTTGACCCAGTCCGCCAGGAAGACCAGCTCGAGATCGATGTCGTCATCGGCGTTCTCGGCGACCACGCCGATCGGCTTGAACAGGGCCCAGCCTTGCTCGATCGGATGGCGCACGGCCCCGCGGTCGTCGACGACGCTGGCGATCACCCGCTCGCCGTCCACGGCGATGAAGCCGACGAGCACCGGGTGCCCGGGCCCCAAGGGCCCCTGGAGGGGGGTGAGCACGAAGCGACGCCCACCGCCCGCCTTGCCGAGCCAGGCCGCCTCGTCCCGCACCGGGGCGAACTCGCCCGGCTGGGCCCTGTGGGTGCGGGGTTCGCCCTCGACCCGGACGACCATCTCGCTCGGAGTGGTGTCGACATCGACACGGCCGTGCACGGTGACCTGCCGGTCGCGGCGTGACTTCCAGAGCGCCATGTCCTCGATGCCCGCGAGGTCTGCCCGGGTGCCGTCCGGCTGGATCAGCCAGGCCTCGCCGCCCTCGACCTTCAGGGTGCCCACGAAGTCGACCGACCCGTCGGCTTCGTCGACCGGTTCCGGGTCCTGGATCACCCGGGGTTGCTTGCGGGGAGGAGGCGGATCGCTGGCGGGGCAGCCGAACAGCAGGGTGGAATAGAGCAATGTGAGCGGGTGCATGGCCATCGAGCTTGCCGCGGGTTCGTCGGAGCGCGAGTGTCGGTCGCCACGCGACCCGTGTCAACCGGCGGAGCGAGGGGCCCGGGGTCGCAGTGGGGATACAGCGGTCCCGGAGGTGTGCATGCGAGAGGTCTCGGCCCCCTGGGAGCACGGCGTCGTGCTGATCTGCAACAACCAGCGCCCGGACGGGTCCGCGAAGCCGAGCTGCGGGCGGGGCGCGGGGGACGGCCTGAAGGCGTGGCTGAAGCAAGCCGCCCGGGAGCAGGACGGTCCTGTGGCCCGCTGCCGCGTCTTGACCAGCAGCTGCCTGGACGTGTGTCCCGCCGACGGTGTCGCCGTGGCGCTGATGCCCGGGAATGAAGTCCTGGTCGTCGATCCCGAGGCCGACCGGGACGCGCTGCTGGGGCGCGTGCGGGCCCACATGGCGGCCCACGCCAGCCCGAGCGAGGCGGGGGGAGCGCGCGGCGCGGCCCGGCGGGTGCTGGGCCGGCTGCGGGGCCGCTGACCCTCAGGACCGCCCGGACGGCTCAGCCGCCGCAGGCTTCGGTGCAGTCGCTCATGTAGCCGAGCATCATCAGCCGGTTGCAGTCTTCGCAGGTCAGCTCGTCGGTGGTCGCTTCGACCCCGCCGGACGCCGCCGCTTCGATCGCCTCGCGCATCTGGGCGGCGAGGGCGTCGGCCTGGCCCGCATCGCCGGCCGCCAGGTTGTTCTGCTCGGTGGGGTCCTGGGCCACGTTGTAGAGCTCTCGGGTCTCCAGGCCGCGGGGGTTGCCTTCGTTGGCCTCGATGTACTTCCAGCCATCGGCGCGAATGGCCTGCAGCACGTTGCCCTCGAAGTCCTGCTCGCTGACCGCGACACGCTCCAGGGCGTCCAGATCGGGCGCGGCGGCGGCAGCGGCGGCGGCGGCGGCAGCGGCGTCGTCACCGGCCTCGCCCGGCGCCGGCTCGGCGCCTTCGTCCACCGCGGCCGGCGGGGCCTGGCCGTGCAGCTGGTCGAGGGCGGCGAGGGTGCGGACCTCGAACAGGTCATGGCCCTGCCACAGGTCCGGCTGCTCGGCCCCGGCGAACCGGGCGATGGTCGGGGAGATGTCGAGCTGGCGGACCTGCCAGCCGACGCGCTGGCCCGCACGCTCGTTGCCCGGGAGCTTCACGATGAGCGGCACGTGGACCTGCTCGTCGTAGAGGGTGACGCCGTGCCACCAGCCGCCGTGCTCGTGGAACTCCTCGCCATGGTCCGCGGTGAGGATGATGAGCGCGTCGTCGTAGAGGCCCTTCTCCTTGAGGCCGGCGATGAAGGCGCCGAGCTCGCCGTCGGCGTGGGTGATCTCGTCCCGGTAGAGCTGCTTGAGCTCGTCGGCTTCCGAGGGATCGGGGTTCGGGTACCAGGCGCGGCCCACCGCGTAGCCGTCGTAGGGGTGCCGGAAGTAGGGGTCGTGGGCTTCCATCAGGTGGGCCATCACGAAGCCGCGGTTGCCGGCAGCGGCGTTGTCGGCGAGCCAGGACAGGGCGTTGGGGAGGACGACCTCGGCCGGCTGGTAGTAGTCGGTGACGGCCTTGTTCTTGCCCATGACCTTGTCGCGCAGCTTGCGGACGACGTTGTACATCGACAGCTGGCTGGCCGACTCGGTGGCGCCCGCGATGTAGCTGGGGGCCTGGTACTGGAAGTAGTCGTAGCCCTGATCGAAGTTGAAGGACCGGGTGACGTTGATGTTGTTCGGCAGGCCCGCGGTGGCGTAGCCGTGGGCCGACATCGCTTCGGCCACGGTGATCACGTCGTCGGGCAGGGTGCTGACCTTGGTCGCGCACTTGTGGCTGCTGGGCAGCATGCTGCTGTACAGGCTGGCGAAGCTGGCGCGCGTCCAGCTGGCGTGGGTCACCAGCTGGTCGAAGACGACGGCGTCGCCGGCCAGGGCGTCGATGTTCGGCGTGTGGGCGTCGGCCGCGCCGTAGGCACCCAGGTAGTCGCTGCGGAGGGTGTCCATCACGATGAGCACGACGTGGGGCTTGTCGGCCAGGTCGCCCGAGGCGGCCTTGGCGGGCACCCGGTCCCCGTACAGGCCGTCGGCGTCCACCGAGAGGTGGGCTCCGAAGGCGCCCGCGGCCAGGACACCCCAGATGACGCCCACGCCCACGGGCTTGCGCACGAAGGACAAGGCGCCATCCATCGCCTTCCAGCCGACGCCGATGGCGATGAGGGCGACCACACCCGCGCCGCCCAGGATGGCGAGCTTGGACGAGCCCGGCACGCCCTGCTCGGCGTAGATCGCCTTGTTGGCAACGTAGAGGGCGATGACCACGCCCAGGCTGGCCACGACGCCGCCGAAGCCCAGGCCCCAGGCGACCCCGTCCGGCATGCGCTTCCAGACCATGCCGACGACCGCGGCGCCGATGCCCACCGCGAGGCCCATGCACAGGCCGATGAGCGCGTAGAGCACCGCGGCGTAGGGCAGGGCGCCCAGCTCGCCGGCGTTGCTGGTCTGCAGGATGACAGCGGCTTCGGCGAGGCCGATCAGGGTGCCGGCGACGACAGCGCCGGCGACAGCGTTCCAGATGCGTTGGATCACGGAGCTTCTCCCGGGACGCAGGCCGCCCCCTGGTGACGGCCCGTGCTAACCGCGCGCCCCACCGCGGAGCGAACCGGACACCCACGCTGGGGCCCCCGTGCACCGGATCTGCACGAGGCGCCTCCTCCCGGCCCTCCCGTCGGCGCCTCGCCTGGGGCAAGCTCTGCCTCCCCCTCACCGGAGGCCCCCGTGTCCAAGGACTTCATCGCCCTCTCCGACCTCAGCCCCGAGCAGCTGCGGCGGACCCTCGCCCTCGCCGCGCAGATCAAGCTCAACCCGCGGGCCTTCGCCGACGCGTGCAAGGGCCAGACGCTGGCGATGATCTTCCAGAAGCCCAGCCTGCGGACGCGGGTGAGCTTCCAGACCGGCATCTACCAGCTGGGCGGCCAGGGCCTGTACCTGGGGCCCAAGGACATCCAGCTGCACCGCGGCGAGAGCATCGCGGACACCGCCCGGGTGCTCAGCCGCTACGTCGACGGCATCATGGCCCGCGTGTTCGGCCACCAGGACATCCTCGACCTGGCCGCCCACGCCAGCGTGCCCGTCATCAACGGGCTGTCGGACTACAACCACCCCTGCCAGGTGGTGGCCGACCTGCAGACCATCCAGGAGAAGCTCGGGGACCTGGCCGGCCGCAAGTGGACCTATGTCGGCGACGGCAACAACATGGCCCACAGCATCCTGTTCGGCGGTGCGCTGATGGGCATGACGGTGGCCGTCGCCCACCCCCGCGGCTTCGCGCCCGACCCCGAGGTCGTCACCCGCGCCCGCGAGATCGCCGCGACGACCGGCGGCGCCGTGCAGATCACCGAGGACCCGGCCGAGGGCTGCACCGACGCCGACGTCGTCTACACCGACGTGTGGGCCAGCATGGGCCAGGAGGACGAGCACGCCGAGCGGCTGAAGCGCTTCGCCGGCTTCGAGGTGAACGCCGCGATGATGGCCCACGCGCGCCCCCGCGCCATCTTCATGCACTGCCTGCCCGCCCACCGCGGCGAGGAGTGCGCGGCCGAGGTCATCGACGGGCCCCAGAGCGTGGTCTTCGACCAGGCCGAGAACCGGCTGCACGCGCAGAAGGCCATCATGGTCGAGCGCATGGGCCGGCGCTGATCGCTCCCGGCCACCGCGGGGGACGGAGGCGGCGACGGAGGTCGCGGGTCACGATCCTGCGACGGCCGCCGACCGGACATGACGCCGGGGCTTCCGGTGGACATGTTACGATGGGCTCCCAGGAGGGACCGTGAGCGATCGCGTTCACATCTACGAGGTCAGTCCCCGCGACGGCCTGCAGAACGAGCCGGAAGTCGTCTCGACCGACGACAAGCTCGCGCTGATCGGGGGGCTGGTCGCGGCCGGCTTCACCGACATCGAGGTGACCAGCTTCGTGCGTCCCAGCTGGATCCCCCAGCTGTCCGACGCCGCCGAGCTGATCGCCCGGCTGCCGCGGCACGACCACGTCCGCTACTGGGCCCTGGTCCCGAACATGCGCGGCCTGGAGCGCGCGCTGGACGGCGAGCTCGGCCACGTGGCGACCTTCATGTCGGCCAGCGAGACCCACAACCGCAAGAACGTGAACCGCACCCGGCTCGAGAGCCTGGCCGGCCTGCGCGAGGTCATCGCCACCGCCAAGGAAGAAGACCTGGTCGTCCGCAGCTACGTCTCGACGGCCTTCGGCTGCCCCTACGAAGGCCGCGTGCCCATCGATGACGTCGTCACGGTCACCCGCGCCCTGTACGAAGCCGGCGCCGATCACATCGCGCTCGGCGACACCACCGGCATGGGCGACCCGGTGCTGGTGCAGCAGGTCGTGAAGGCCGTGGCCGCCGCCGGCGTGCCCCTCGACCACATCGCCCTGCACATGCACGACACCCAGGGCACGGCCCTGGCGAACGTGCTGTCCGGCTACCTGGCCGGCGTGCGCACCTTCGACGGCAGCATCGCCGGCGTCGGCGGGTGCCCCTACGCCCCGGGCGCCAGCGGCAACGCCGCGACCGAAGACCTGGTCCACATGTTCCAGGCGATGGGCGTCGAGACCGGCGTCGATCTGGACGGGGCCGCCGCCACGGGCGCGGTGCTGGCCGATGTGCTGGGTCGCGACCTGCCCGGGCGCTTCCACAAGTACTGGCTGGGCGCCCGCATCCGCAACGCCGCGACCCGCACCGCCTGAGCACGCGCCCTCGGATGCCCACCGCCTTCCTCGAGGTCGTCAGCGGGGCCCGCCAAGGGCTCAACATCCCGCTGTCGGATGGCGAGCCGCTGATCATCGGGCGCAAGCGCGGTGACCTGCTGCTGGACGACCCGTTGGTCAGCGGCGCCCATGCCCAGATCCTGCCCCGCGACGACGGCTGGGTGATCCAGGACCTGGGCAGCACCAACGGCACCCTGGTCGACGGGCGCCTGGTGCGCGAAGTCGCGCTGCGCCCCGGCGCCGAGATCAGCATCGGCAGCACCAAGATGGTGCTGTTCATCGGTCTGGCCGAGTCGTCGGTGATCGAGGAGGGGCCGGCCCGCAAGCGTGCCAAGGGCCAGCTCGAGCTGGCCTGGCTGCTCGACGAGGAGCTGGTCGAGCTGCGCGGCAGCGCCGATCGCACCCGCGGCACCGCCGACGTCATCGACCAGGACCTGCGGCTGCCGCCCGGGCTCAACGCCGTGGTCGAGGTCGTCGCCGGCGCCGACATGGGCAAGGTCTACCGCTTCACCCGCGGCAACATCACCATCGGTCGCCGCATGGGCGAGGTCCCGCTGTCGGATCTGGAAGTGTCCCGTCGCCACTCGGTCATCGAGGTGTTCGGCCGCGACATGATCTTCCTGCGCGATCTGGGCAGCACCAACGGGACCTACCACAACGGTCGGCAGATCGTGGTCAGCCGGCTCACCGACGGCGACACCATCGGGGTCGGGCGCAGCGTGCTCAAGCTGCGCGTCAACACCTGACCCGGCCTACTGCACCTGGGCCGACGCCCAGCGCCGCCAGGCCTCGCGTTCCTGTTCCTGGGTCCGGCCCTGGGCCATCGAGAAGCCGCTGATCTTCTCGAAGGCCGGGATGGTCTCGGCCTGGACCTCGGGGTCCTGGTCGTCCATGGCGCGCAGCAGGTAGCGCACGCCGTTCTTGTGTCCGATCTCGCCGAGCGCCCGGACGTAGTGCTTGCGCACCCACAGCGGGCTGCCGCGGTGGAAGTTGCTCTTGTCGTCGATCGCCTTGCCGAGCGCATCGACGGCAGAGGGATCGCGCAGCATGCCGAGGGCGTTGGCGGCCTCGGCCCGCACGATGATCGCCGGGTCCGACAGCTTGGCCGCCACCGCGCCGGTGTTGCGGCTCTTGCCGAGCTCTCCGAGCGCGCCGACCACCGCCGCCCGGATCGCGGGCTGCGGGTCGTCGAGCAGGCCGACGAGCGCGTTCTCTGCGCCGTCACCGCCGACGTGTCCGAGCACCCGGATGGCCACCCAGCGCTGCCGGGTGTCGCCGTCCGGATTGCGGGCCATCGTCAGGACCGTGGCGGTGTCGGTCGCCCCGAGCACGACCAGCCGATCGAAGGCTTCCTGGCGGGCGACGGCGGGCAGGTCCCCGTCCGCCGCCTGGGCCAGGTCCTGGACCGGGCCGGCGTGGGCGACGCCGATCACGGCGGCCAGGGCGAAGCTGAGCAGGGACATGCAGACCTCGGGAGGAGAAGAGCCTATCAACCCCCGCCGCCACTGCGGGCGTCCCGGTCCGGTTGCTCAGAACTCGTAGGCGATGCGGGACTGCAGGGTGTAGAAGTTGCCCACCCGCTTGCCGTCGTCGGTCGTCTTGAAGTGCAGCCCGACGGTCTCGTAGGGCAGGCGGTCGGTGGTGCGGGCGTAGGCCGACTCGAGGCTGAACAGCACGTGGTTGTGGAACCGGTGCTTGAGCGCCAGGTCGGCTTCCCAGCCGATGCTCTTGGCCGTCGCGCCGAACTCCTCGCAGGCGACCTCGTCGTCGGGGGCGCACAGGATGCGGCTGCCGTCGGGCTTGTGGGGCCACGCCATCAGCCACGCCCCGGTGACCTCCCAGCCGTCCATCGGCTTCCAGGTGGCCTGCGGGTAGATGTAGCGGCTGTTGTAGACGCCGCCGTTGCTCCACAGGCCCGACGCGGCGTCCGACCAGGTGGCGGCGGTCACATGGGCCAGCACTTCTTCGTAGAGCAGCAGGCCGACGTTGTAGTCGGCGTGCAGCGGGCGCCCGGTGAACTCGGCGTCGGCCGGGTTGTCGTCACCGCTGGCGAAGCCGTGCTCGAAGATGACGCTGTAGAGCTCCTGCTGGTAGCCGCCCTTCACGACGTAGCCCCAGATGTTGGCGTTCTTGGTCAGCGCCTTGTCGAGGCCCGTGTCGGGGTCGGTCTGGCCGGTCTGGGTCGCGTCGACCGCGCCGGGCAGCGCGATGGCCGCCGTCTTGCCCTGGATCGTGAGGCCTTCGCCTTCCAGGTAGATGCCCTTCCACAGAAAGCGCACATAGGCGTCGGCGATGAGCACCTTGCTGGCGGTCTCGTCCTGGATCCGGTTGACCATGTACCCACCGACCGTCAGGTCGGCCTTCGAGCCGCCGATGTCCAGGCCCTCGCCCCGGTAGATCAGGGCGTAGACCATCTCCATGACGTCGTCGTCCTGGTCGATCCACCAGGTCCGGGTCCGCTGGTCGTCGGTGCGGTCCTCATCGAAGTCGTGCTCGACGGTGTGGAAGCCCTCGCCGTCGGGATCGCAGCGGGCGTCGTAGTTGTCGTCGCCTTCCTTGATCGTGCTGCCGTCGCTGTTGGCGGTCTGGCACTTGAAGCCGTAGTACTGGATGAGCGGATCCTCGACCAGGCGGTCCACGCCGATGGCGAAGAACAGCGGGATGTCGGCGGGTTCCTTGCCCGCGATGGTCTGGGCGATGGCGATGGGCTTGGTGGCGAAGATGGCCCGGTCGTAGGTCGAGCCGCCGTGGTTCTCACCGACCACGTCGTCGAAGCCGTCGCCGGAGTTGGCCAGCAGGCCCATGCCCCAGCTGCTGGGCTGGCGGCCGACCCGCACGAGGCCGACCGGGACCTTGAACTCCATCCAGGCGCGCTTGAGCCGGAAGGTGTCGCGGGCCTGGCCGTCGGTGGTGCCGCCGTAGCCGGTCGAGGTCGGGTCGCCGGCGAACAGCGCCGTGCTGGCGGCAGACTGGTTGTCACCCCAGACCACGTCGTCGAGGACGTCGGCCATCATGAAGAACTTGGCGCGGTCCTGGAAGTTCACCCCCGGCTGCAGCCGCAGCCGCTGGACCAGCATGCGCGCGTCGTGCTCCTGCCCGTCGTAGAACTTGACGTCCTTGTTCCCGAACAGGCCGCCCGCGAAGATGTAGGCGCGGGTCCGGTAGTAGCCCTCGAGCTCGAACTTCCAGTCGTCTTCGGCGGCGTGGGCGGGAGCAGTGGCGGCCAGGAGGGCCAGCGCGGCAGCGGGGAGCAGCATGGAGGACTCCGGGGGATGAGACGCAGCGGGCGCGTCCCTGGGAGGGGACGCGCCCGGGACCGCCGGACTCTACCGCAAGGCGGAGTGTCGACGGAATCTCGCGATCAGCGAAGCGACTCAGCCGCCGGCGAGGCAGTTGGCCGGGAACTTCTGCCCGTTGCTGTAGCCGGTGTAGATGTTCGAGATGAGGATGCTCTCGGGGAAGACCGGAGCCTGGCTGCTGCCGACCATGCGGTGACCGCCCGCGCCGTCCGCGACGTACAGCTCGATGTTCCAGTCGCCTTCGGGCACGTTGATGGCGACCCACAGGCCGTCGGGGCTGGTGTATTCCTGGTTGCGGTTCGGGAACTCGTCGACGAAGTACTTCACGACGAGGGACTCGGGGATGTTGCCCGAGCTGTCCCGCACCACGACCTGCGCGCCCTCGATGGGATCGCCGCCGCAGTCGTAGGCCGTGCCGGCGATGACGCCCTTGTCGGCGTCGGGGGACACGCCGAGCAGCGAGGGGATGATCGCGTAGGTGGCGGTGCTGACGGAGTTGAACTCCTCCTGCACGGTGCCCTCGGTGAACGACGAGATCTGGTTGATCTCGTAGGTGTCGACCGTGGCTTCGAGATCGGGGTCGGTCCGCACGCGGTAGGCGATCGGCGTGCAGGTCTTGTAGGTCGAGGTGACGACGCCGTCGCCGTCGCCGATGACCGAGTAGTCGGGCGCGCCGGCGGTGGGATCGTTGCTGAACCACAGGTCGAGGGTGGCGGTGTCGACGGGGTCGCCCGTCTCGAAGTCGTAGATGTCACCGAGCAGGTCGGTGTCGCGCTGGGCGCTGGGGTCGGGGCTCTCGTCCCGCCAGTCGCCGGACTCCCAGCAGGAACCGCCGTCCGAGCTGCTGGAGCCGTCGGGGCAGCAGCTGTCCAGGTCGCCGGTGGGGGCGCTGGTGACGTTGATGTAGTCCTCGAAGGCCGCGCCACCGCCGCCGTCGCCGTCGGTGTCCGTGTCGGTGTCGGTGTCGGTGGTGCCGGCGCCGGTGTCGGTGCCGCCGTCCTCCTTGTCGCCGCAAGCGACCAGCAGGCCCGCCAGGAGCAGCGGCGTGGCCGCCAGGATCAGGGAACGGTTCATGTCTCCTCCGGGGGAACGCCGGCTCGACCGGCGAGGATGGGTGCGTGGCCGTGGGACCGGCCAGGACGGCGGGTTGTAGCACGACCGTCGGCCCCACGTCGCGGACCGACCCGCGCACAGAGTACCTCCGCCGCGCGGGATCCGGCCAGTGACGGACTCCGTCGCCCGCGTCAGGCCAGCGGCAGCCCGGCGCGCACGTCGTCCTTGTAGAGCGCAGCGAGCTTCTCGGCGAGCTCGGCTGCGTCTTCGCCCACGTCTTCGGGGGGCGTCGGTCGCAGCACCAGGATGAGGTCGCCCCGCCCGTCCGGCAGCTCCATGCCCTTGCCGCGCAGCCGCAGCTTCTGGCCCGACTGGGCGCCGGGTGGGATGCGCACCTTCACCTCGCCGTCCAGGGTGGGCACGGTGACGGAGGCGCCGGTGAGCGCCTCGGCGAAGGTCAGCGGCAGATCCATCTCGAGCCGGTCGCCGTCCCGCCGCAGGTTGGGTTCGTCGGTGACGTGGATCTCGAGCAGCAGATCGCCCGCGGGGCCGCCCGACGGCGAGTCGCCGCCCTTGCCCCGCAGCCGCAGGGTGCGCCCGTCCTCGACGCCCTTGGGCAGCCGCACCTTGATCGACTCCTGGCGCAGCACGAGCCCACCCTGGCCGTCCGCCACGGGCCGCCGCAGCGACAGCTCGACCGTGTCGCCGTGGGCCACGCGCAGCAGCGAGACCGTCACCTCGGCCTGGATGTCCTGGCCCTTGCGGGGACCGCGCCGCGCGCCTCCCCCGAAGATGCTGCCCAGGATGTCGTCGGCGTCGAAGCCGGCCCCGCCCGGCCCACCGAAGCCGCCCGAGAAGTCCGGGCCGCCTGCGTTGCTGCTCCAGCGGAAGCCTCCGCCAGGGCCACCTCCTCCGAAGCCCCCCCGGCCGAAGCCACCAGCCTGCTGGAAGGCGCGCGCCTTCTCGGCGTCGAAGCCGGGCTTGGTCGAGACCTCACCGAACTCGTCGTAGAGGGAGCGCTTGTCGTCGTCTCCCAGCACGTCGTAGGCGGCGTTGATCTCCTTGAAGCGCTCGGCGGCTTCGTCGGAGGGGTTGCGATCGGGATGGAACTCGCGTGCGAGCTTCTTGTAGGCCTTGCGGATCTCGGTGGTCTCGGCGGAGCGGGACACACCGAGCACCTCGTACAGGTCGCGCATGTCGGGAACTCCGTGTCGGTTGCAGGCTAGTCACCGGAGCCGCGATGGGAAGGCGGCCGGGCGGACCGGCCCCAGGGCATCAGGGGGCCCACTCCAGGATGCGCACCGCCTGTTCTTCGACCCGCGGCGTCGCCGAAGGCCCGATCGAGTTGGTCTCCTCGTAGTGGTCGCCCTCGGGCTCGGACACGTAGGGAGAGGTCTCGTGCAGCTCGTAGTCGTAGGGCGGGATCAGGTACCCGATCTCGTCGTTGCCCAGGCCGATGATCCACTGGTACTCGCCCGCCATGCGGTCCTTGAGGTACGGGCCCTCGGGGGCATCGTCGATCGGCGGCGGGTTCGGGTTGCCCGGGTCGATGAACTCGTCCTGGGTCGTGTGCACCCGGCTGCCGTCGTAGCCGCCGATCGCCACCTCGGGCGCGAGCTCGCCGGGGATGGTGAGCATGCTGACCGGACCCACCTGCAGGTAGTCCATGCCGGTCACGATCTCGGGCCGGTTGTCGTCGTCCAGGGCCGCGTCGGGGTCGTAGTTGAACAGCGCCCGCTCGAAGACGCCGACCAGGAACATCGCCTGGAAGGCGTAGTTCTCGACCGGGATGTAGAATTCGTCGCTGCGCAGGGACAGGCTCGGCGAGTCGGCCGCGGTGCTGCCGTCGACGCTGTCCAGCGCCATGCGGGCCAGGATGCGCCCGAGCGCGTCGGCCTTCTCGTAGGTGTCGCCGGACCAGTCGACGCCGTCGTCGTCCGTGACGGTGACGCCGAGCGGCGTCATCAGGCCGCCGACGGTGCCGTTGATGAACACCGTGGTGCCGCCCAGGCCGGGCCGGTCGCCGACACCGTTCTCGACGTAGTCGCGCAGGTAGTGGGCGAAGTCGCTGGTGAGCAGCAGGTTCTCGCTGCCGACGGTCTCGGGGTGGTTGGCCCAGCCGACCACGGTCGCGATGGTCGCCCCCGACGCGTCGGTGGCGTGCAGGGTGTAGAGGTGCTCGTCGATGACGACGGGATCGCGGCTGTCCCGGACGGTGTTGCGGCTGCCCTTGTCGCCCCAGTCCACCGTGGTGTCGACCGCGCCGGCGTAGAGGGTGGCCGGCGTCAGCCCGGCGACCGCGTCGGCGACGGCCTGCGCGGCCCGGTCGACCACGTAGGCCTCGTAGTCGGGGTCGACGCCCGTCGTCGTGAGGCCAGGGCCCCACTGCCCCAGGGTGTCGGGACCCTCGTGCTGGTGGGTGGAGTGCACGATCACGTGGTCGACATCGATCCCGCGGGCCGCGACGGCCTCGCGGATCTTCAGCACGTCGTCGTAGAACCAGCCGACCAGGTCCAGCGCGACGACCGCGACGCGCACGGCGCCCTGGTCGAAGACCACGGCGCGGGCCCACAGCTCGTCGTGCACGCCGTTGGCGGGCCGCGACTGGCCGAAGCCGGCGATGTACACGGCCTGGAAGACCCCGTCGCCTTCGCCTTCGTCCGGCGCCGTCCAGCCCTCGTCTCCCTCGCAGAGCCGGTCGCAGCCGCAGTCGTGGAAGACCTCGGACGACTTGCTGTAGGTGCCGTTGTCGTCGGCGTCCTCCCAGGACTCGAAGCAGGTCGGCGTGATGGACACGGCCGCGGCTCCTGCCTGCAGCGTGCCTTCGTTGCTCTCGCAGCCGGCATCGCCGGGGCAGACCAGGTCGGGCCGCCAGGCCGCCGTGCCGGTGTCGTCGGCGCCAGCGGTGTCGCCGGCCCCGGTGTCACCGGACGCCTTGTCCTTGCAGCCCAGCAGGGGGAGGAGGAGGAGGGAGAGGGAGGGGACCACGGCGCGCTCCGGGAGGCGCCGCAGCGTAGCTCACTCGCTCCCGAACAGGATCTTGCAGTCGGCCAGCACATCGCTGGGGTGCAGGCCGATGTCGGTGACCGCGTACTCCAGCACCAGCACACCGTCCTCGTCGAGGATGCGGGTCACCCGAGCCGGCAGGGTCGCGCTCGTGTCGGCGGCGGCCCCGTAGTAGACGGCCAGCGTCTTGTCGTCGTCGGACCACAGCTCGAAGCTGAAGCCCTCGTCCTCGGCCCAGGCCTGGTTGGCCTCGGGCTGGTCGAAGCCGACGCCCACGATCTGCACGCCGATGGCGTCGAACTCTTCCTGGAGGTCGCGGTACCCGCAACCCTCCAGCGTTCAACCGGCGGTCGCGGCTTTCGGGTAGAACCACATCACGGTGGGTCCGCCCAGCAGGTCTTCGCGGTCGCGGGCGGCGCCGTCGCGGTTGCGGGCGGCGAAGTCCGGTGCCGGCAGGGCGGCGTCGGGCACGGTGCCGTGCAGCTCGCCGGCGGTGACCCCGTCGGTGTCGGTGTCTGCATCCGTGTCGGTGTCCCCGCCGACGTCGGTCGCGCCGTCACCGCTGTCGGTGACGCCGTCGCCGTCGCCCTTGGGGTCGCCGCCGGAGCAGGCCAGCAGGCTCAGGAGGAGGAGGTGCATGGGTCCACTGTAGCGGAGGGGTCGCGGGAAGCCAGCGCTACTCGACGAGATCGCCAGCACTGCGCGGCTCGAGCTTGAAGTTCTCGAAGGAGTAGTACAGGACGCCGGTGATGCTGCGGAAGGTCGTGTCGACCGCGGGCTGCGTGCCGAAGTCGTAGACCGTGTCGTCCACCCGCAGGCAGCCACCGACCTCGAACTCGCCGTAGTCGCCGCCGCTGTCGGGGTTGCTCGAGCTGACGGTGACGTCGGAGACCACGAGCAGCATGCTCTCGTGGGCCTCGGCAGCGGTCCCGTCGGTGCCGACCGAGCAGGGGTCGGCGATGGTCTTGGGGGTGATGCTGCCGGAGCCGGTGACCTCGAAGCTCGGGTCGGTGAGCTCGGACAGGTCGTAGTACTCCTCGTAGGTGCCGGTGACCGTGACCTCGTCGCCGGCGGACACACCCGGCGCGCCGCCGCTGTAGACGTAGATGCCGGCGAACTCGGACAGATCGGGATCCTGGACCCAGGCCCCGCTGCTGCCGACGGCGGTGACGATCATGCCCTGCAGGGTGACGATGGTGCCTTCGTCGGGGTGGGACGGGTGCGACGGGTCGCGGATCGCGTCGACACCGAGGGTGCAGGCCTGGTCGCCCGGGTTGGGCTCGTCGGGGCAGGCGTCACAGGCGTCGCCCTTGTCGTCGCCGTCGCGATCGCCCTGGTCCGGGTCGTAGTCGATGGGGCAGTCGTCGACGTCGTTGCGCACGCCGTCGCCGTCGACGTCGTCGGGGTCGTGGCGGCACTCGGTCACGAAGGGGGCCAGCGGGCAGGGGTCGCAGGCATCGCCCCAGCCGTCGCCGTCGATGTCGCCCTGGACGGGGTCGAACCACCCGACGCAGACGTCGTCGTCGTCGTCGACGCCGTCGCCGTCCTCGTCGCCGGTCGACGGGTCGCGGGGATCGCAGCTCGGGTAGCTGTCTTCGCAGTCGAACAGGCCGTGCAGCTCGCCCGCGTACTCGAGCCCGGACGGCATCGTGGTGGCGCCGAGCGCGCTCTCCAGCGCGTCGGCCAGCTCGGCGGCCGTCATGCCCGCCGCGCCCGACGATGCGCTGGTGGCGCAGACGGTGCGGTCCGTGCCGCAGGCGTCGATGGTCTCGCAGTCGCCGACGTCGCCGCCGCGGGCCGCGGTCAGCAGGGCGCTCTCGCCGTAGAGCGCCTCGCCGCCGACCACCGTGAGCTTCACCGAGTCGGGCTCGGGCTGCAGCACCGCGCGGTAGGGCTCGCTGCTGTAGGGGAAGACGGCGATGTCGGCCTGGAGGCCGGGCTCCAGGGCGCCGGTCCAGGCGTCCGCCCCGACGGCGCGGGCCGCCGTGTCGGTGATCATGGCGTGCAGCTGGTCGTCGCGGAAGGGATTGCCGCGGGCGTCCAGGTACTCGACCGCACAGGCGCCTTCGTGGGCCGGGTTGAGCGAGCCCGACCAGGTCCAGTCCGGGCCCAGGGCGACCTGCACGCCGAGCTTCGCCGCGATGTCGGCCGGGGTCGTCTGGGCGTAGAGCGCCAGGTTCGATCGCGGCGACCAGATGATCGTGGTGCCGTCCATCGACATCTGGGCCAGCTGCCGCGTCGTGGCGTCGGTGGCGTGCACGAAGCCGTAGCCGGGGCCGCTCATCCCGATCTGGAGCATCCAGTCGACCTCGTGGGTGCCGGTGCCCTCGATGCCCTCGGCCACGTGGTTCAGCACGCCCTCGTAGTCGCCAGACGCCAGGTCTTCGGTGTACCGGTCGCCGTCTTCGCTGTCGAAGCGGTCGTCCACGGTGCTCGCGCTGTAGTACAGCCGGTAGCCGGAGAGCCCGTGCTCGGCGGTGCCTTCGTCCAGGTTGCGGACCAGGCCCTCGATGCACTCGTCGCCGGAGCTGCCCACCGCCGAGGTGCCGCCGCCGACCAGCACGCGGAGCTCGGCCCACCGCATGATCTCGCAGAGGTAGGGTTCTTCGATCGCGTCGTAGGCCTCGCGGTAGTCCCAGTAGCGGCCGTCGCCGCGCCAGTCGTAGCGGTCGTAGAACTCGGGATCGATGCGCCAGGGCGGGATGACGTTGTACTGCAGGTGGTCGTGGGCATCGATGAGCCCCGCGCTGATCACGCCTTCGGTGCAGATCAGCTCGGCGCCCGCGGTGTCGCAGTCGTCCCCCGCGCAGGTGATCTCGCCGCTGCCGCGGTCGTAGACGACGACACCCGCTTCCGGGCCCTCGGGCAGCAACAGCACGCCGGACAGGGCGACCAGATCGCCGCTGCCGCTCCGGGCGGTGCAGTCGGGCAGCTCGGGGCCCACGGTCCAGGTCAGCTCGCCGGGGGCGGGCGGATCCCCGGGATCGGTGGTGCCGGTGTCGCCGCCGCCGGAGTCGGTGCCGCCGTCGGTGTCGGTGTCGGTGTCGGTGTCGGTGCCACCGTCCGTGTCTCCCGGCCCGGTGTCGCTTCCGCCGCCGCCCTTGTCCTTGCAGGCGGTGAGCGCGAGGAGGAGGCCGACGGGGAGGAGGAAGGAGGCGCGGCGCATGGGGGCTCCGATCGAGGCGAGGGCTGCCGGGAGAGGTCGGGAGGGCGGCGGAGCGTAGCCTCACGACCAGAGCCGCGAGGTGGCGATCCCGCGACGAGGTGGTGGCCGCCGGTGCCGGCCGGGCTACCTCGACGGCGAGCACCGAAGGGAGGCCCCGATGCGTGAGCTGCGCCGCATCTGCGTGTACTGCGGAGCGTCCGACGACGTCCACGAGCGCTGGCTGGAAGCGGCCCGCGAGGTCGGGCGCCTGCTGGCGGCCGAGGGCATCGAGCTGGTCTACGGCGGCGGCAACGTCGGCCTGATGGGCGCGATGGCAGACGCCTGCCTCGACGCCGGCGGGCGGGTGCTGGGGGTCATCCCCGAGCGCCTCCAGGCCCTCGAGGTCGCCCACGAGGGCCTGACCGAGCTGTTCGTGGTCGACAGCATGCACGCCCGGAAGATGCTCATGGCGCAGCTCTCCGACGCCTTCGTCGCGCTCCCCGGCGGCTTCGGCACCCTCGAAGAGCTGTTCGAGGCGCTCACCTGGACCCAGCTCGGCTTCCACGACAAGCCGGTCGGGGTGCTGGACGCGCACGGCTACTTCGCGCCGTTGCTCGACTTCGTGGCCCAGTCCGTCGAGCTCGGCTTCGTCCGCCCCCAGCACGCAGCCCTGCTCTGCTCGGCCCCCACGCCGACCGAGCTGCTGGCGACCCTGCGGGACGCCCACCTGCCGGCCCGCCCCCGCTGGGTGCTCAAGCCCTGATGACGGCGACGGGCGATCTGCGCCTGGAGCTGCCGGTCGAGGTCCCCCTCGACATCGGGCGGACCATGGGCCCGTCCATGGCCAACCCGGCGCGCCGGCGGCGCGGGACCGAGGCGTGGTGGGCCCATCACACACCGGAGGGCCCCGGGACGGTCCGCTGCCGCCACGTCGACGATCGGCTGGTGGTCGACGCCTGGGGCGACGGCGCCGGCTGGCTGCTGGCGCGGGCCGGCGCCCGCCTGGGCCTGGACGACGACGACCGCGACTTCCAGGCCCACCACCCAGGCGTCGCCGCCCTTCGCCGCCAGACCGTCGGCATGCGGGTCGGCCGCACCGAGCGGGTCTGGGACGCGCTGCTGCCCACCATCCTGGGGCAGCGGGTCACGGCGCGCGGGGCGATGCAGAGCCTGGCGGCCATCGCGAAGCGCTGGGGCGAGCCTGCGCCGGGTCCGGGCGGCCTGGGGCTGTTGCCGCGGCCCGAGGTCATCGCGGGGCTGAGCTACGCCCACCTGCACCCCTGCAACGTCGAGGCCCAGCGGGCCCGTGCGATCCTGCGGGTGGCGCGTGCGGCGCCCCGGCTGGAGGAGATCGTCGGGCTCTCCCGGGCCGACGCCTATGCGCGGCTGATCGCGGTGCCGGGCATCGGGCCCTGGACCGCGCCGCACGTCATGTCCGAGGCCTGCGGCGACGCCGACGCCGTGCCCCTCGGCGACTACCACCTGCCGAGCACCGTGGCATGGCACATCGCCGGCGAGCGGATCGCCGACGATCGGCGGATGGTCGAGCTCCTGCGGCCCTACCGGGGCCACCGCCACCGGGTGATCAAGATGATGGTCGGGGTGCGGGATCGCTCGCCGCGACGCGGTCCCCGACAGGAGATCGTGGACATCCGGGGGTGGTGAGCCGCCCTTGACCGGTCGAGGCCCCGACGGAGGGGCCACACCAGGGTGCCGGATGGCCGGCACCTGCCGGACGGATTCCGTCACCCCCCGCCGTGATTGCGACCGCTTGGGCTGGCACCGTCCTGGCACAGCGCCCCGCCGACTCGAACGCTGCCGCCGGCAGCCGGAGGTGGGACGTGGCCGTCGCCGTACACACAGGGACCCTCGAAGGGGTCGATGCCGTGCCGATCCTGGTCGAGGTCGACCTGCTGCGGCGGCTCCCCAGCGTCGTCATCGTCGGGCTGCCCGGCGGAGCGGTCCGCGAGAGCGCGGACCGTGTGCGCTCGGCGATCCAGCAGGCCGACCTCGAATTCCCCCGCAAGCGCGTCGTGGTCAACCTCGCCCCGGCCGACGTGCGCAAGGTGGGCACCGGCTTCGACCTGCCCATCGCGGTCGGCATCCTGGCAGCCAGCGGCCAGGTCGCCCACGAGCGCCTCGACGACACCGTGTTCTTCGGCGAGCTCTCCCTGGAAGGGCAGCTCCGCGGGCTCCGCGGCGCGCTGCCCGCGGCGCTGATGGCCCGCGACGCCGGCTTCCGGCGCATCGTGCTGCCGGCCGACTGCGCCGGGGAAGCCGCCGTGGTCGAGGGGGTCGAGGTGCTGGCCGCCGACCACCTGGCGGACGTCGTGGCCTGGCTGGACGGCTCCCGCCCGCTGCCGGCCGGCCGCCCGACCGCCCCCACCGTCCCCGCCGAGCCCCCCCTCGACCTGTCCGAGGTCCGCGGGCAGCACCGGGCGCGCCGGGCCCTGGAGATCGCCGCGGCGGGCGGCCACAACCTGTTGCTGGTGGGCGCGCCCGGGTGCGGCAAGACCATGCTCGCCGCCCGCATGCCGGGCATCCTGCCCGCGCTGGGCTTCGAGGAGTCCATCGACATCACCCGGGTGTGGTCGGTGGCCGGCCTGCTCGGCGACGGGCGGGGGCTCGTGACACAGCGGCCGTTCCGGGCGCCGCACCACACGATCTCGGCGGCGGGCATGGTGGGCTCGGCGACGCTGCGGCCCGGCGAGGTGAGCCTCGCCCACCACGGCGTGCTGTTCCTCGACGAGCTGCCCGAGTTCTCGCGGCACGTGCTGGAGCTGCTGCGCCAACCCCTCGAGGACCGCGAGATCACGCTCACCCGCGCCGCGGGGACCGTGCGGCTGCCCGCGAGCGTGAGCCTGGTCGCGGCCGCGAACCCCTGCCCCTGCGGCTACCTGGGCCACCCGACCCGGCCCTGCGCCTGCTCGCCCGGGGCGGTCGAGCGCTACCGGACGCGGCTGTCGGGTCCCCTGATGGATCGGATCGATCTGCAGGTGTGGGTCCAGCCCGTCGATCCCGAGCAGATCGTGCACGGTCGTCGCGGCGAGTCCTCTGCAGCGGTGCGGGCGAGGGTCGAGGCCGCGCGTGCCCGCCAGCGGGAGCGCCCGGGGCAAGGGGGGCAGAGCAACGCGGCCCTGCGCGGCGAGGCGATCCGCGAGGTGGCCGCCCCGACCACCGAAGCGCTGCGGGTGCTCGAGGACGCCCTCGCCCGGTTCGGGCTGAGCGCGCGGGCCTGGGCCCGGATCCTCAAGGTGGCGCGCACCATCGCGGACCTCGACGGCGCCGACGTCGTCGACGCCGCCCACGTGCTCGAGGCGAGCAGCTTCCGGCTGCCCGAGGACCGGGAGCCGACATGACGCCGCTGCAGACGGCCGGGCTCGCACTCGTGGCCTCGACCCCCGGGATCGTCGACCGCGTGGAGGGCGACGTGGCCGTGATCGAGTGGTCCGCGGACCACTGGTCGGAGCTGCCCGTCGAGGCGCTGCCGCCCGGCGCCGGCGAAGGCGACGCCCTCCTCCTCTTCGCGTTCCGGCCGCCTGGGCCCGACGCGCTCCCGCCGACGGCGCCTTCGGGCCCGATCGACCTCTCCCTCCCCTCCCCCGGCGGCGCTTCGCCGCCACTCCCCCCAACCGCCGCGCACGACGCGGCAGGAGCCACACCATGACCACCTCCTCCGACCTCCCCGACCGCAAGGGCGCCCTCCAGAACGCCCTCGCCGCGATCCACAAGGCCTATGGCGAGAGCGGCGCCTGGCGCCTGGGCGACCGGCCCAGCCAGCCCGTCCACAGCATCCCGACCGGCAGCCTGGGCCTCGACCTGGCCACCGGCTGCGGCGGCTACCCCCGCGGCCGCGTGGTCGAGATCTTCGGTCCCGAGTCCAGCGGCAAGACGACGCTGACCCTGCACGCCATCGCGAGCTGCCAGGCGCTGGGCGGCACGGCGGCCTTCATCGACGCCGAGCACGCCCTCGACCCCACCTACGCCGAGAAGCTCGGCGTCCAGCTCGACAAGCTGGTCGTCGCCCAGCCCGACTGCGGCGAGCAGGCCCTCGACATCGCCGAGCACCTGGTGACCGCCGGCGCCGTGGACCTGCTGGTCATCGACAGCGTGGCCGCGCTGGTCCCGCGGGCGGAGCTCGCCGGCGAGGTCGGCGACCACCACGTCGGCGCCCAGGCCCGGATGATGAGCCAGGCCCTGCGCAAGCTGACGGGTCCCGCGCAGAAGAACGGCGTCTGCATCGTGTTCATCAACCAGCTGCGCCAGAAGATCGGCGTGACCTTCGGCAACGGCGAGGTCACGACCGGCGGCAACGCGCTGAAGTTCTACGCCAGCATGCGGCTCGACGTCCGGCGCATCGGCGGGCTCAAGGTGGCCCAGGAGCGCATCGGCAACCGCACCCGCGTGCGGGTCGTGAAGAACAAGCTGGCGCCGCCCTTCCAGCAGGTCGAGTTCGACATCCTGTGGGGCACCGGCATCTGCGAGGCGGGCGATCTCATCGACCAGGCGGTGGACCTGGGCGTGCTCCAGAAGAGCGGCAGCTGGCTGAGCCTCGAGGACGAGAAGCTCGGCAACGGCCGCGAGCAGGTGCGCGCCACCCTGCGCGAGGACGGGGCGCTCCGCGAGCGCCTCCGGGCCCTGGTGACGGCTGCCGTCGGACAGGCGGTCGACGCCTGATGCACTTCCCCGGTCCCACCCCGCCCTCGCGGCGGGGATCCCCTCCCCTTCATCACCGCGGGCGTCCGGCCGGAGCGTGGACGGCTCGTCCGGCGGTGGGGTGGGACCACCCGGGGAGCCCGCTGGTCTTCCACTCGGGCTCCCCGGGCTCAGGCCTCGAGCACCACGCGATCCATCGACAGCGGCGGCAGCGCCAGGGCGGGCTCGGCGGCGACGGCCCGGTCCCACCACGGCAGCGACCGCCACAGCTCGGCCTGGTCGGCCCACAACGGGCTGGTGACGTCGAGCTCGCTGCCGTCGGGCAGCGGCAGCTTCAGCCGCAGGCAGTGCAGGCCCAGCCGCTGCACGCCGTGCTGCTCGCGCCACAGCCGGTTGACGCGGGAGTCCCCGTGCTCGCCGTCGTGGATGATCGGGTGGTGCAGGTCGCGGACATGGCGACGGACCTGGTGGTGGCGGCCGGTCTCGGGGAACACGCGCAGCAGGCTGCAGCGCGGATCCTCGCTGGCGCCCAGGCCCTCGATGTGGGACACGGCTTCCTTGAGGCCCTGCTCGGTCAGGATGCTGCTGCGAACGGTCTGCACGCCGTCGTGGGCCCACGCCCCGCGCACGAAGGCCAGGTAGGTCTTGTGCGACTCGGCGGCCGACAGGGCCGCGGAGAGCTGCCCCGCCATCTCGCTGTCGGTGGCCAGCAGCAGGCAGCCCGAGGTCTGACGGTCCAGCCGATGGACGAGGAACACCCGCCGCCCGAGCATGTCGCGGACCCGCTGGAGCATCGCGCTGGCCCGGCGCATCCGCGGCCCCCGGTGGACCACCACGCGCGGTGGCTTCGACACGACGACCCAGCGTTCGCCCTCCGCGAGCAGCGGCACGGGAGGATGACGGTGCACACGCACTCCACGGGTCGCGGTTCGACGGGAGCCTACGATATAGTCATCCATCGCGGCGGCCACTCCTTCCCAGGGGTGTGCCTGCCGGGGACCCCGGCACCTCGCCCCGCCTCATCGTCACCCGCCTTCATCCCCTCGACGGCATGGCGCTCCACGCGCCCCTCCCGGAGGAACTCCATGCGCAAGCTCGCCGCCCTGCTCCTGCTCACCGGCTGCTCCGACTACGATCTGCACCGCCCGGACCCCAAGGAAGGCGGCAGCGAGCCCGAGGACACGGGCGTGCCCGACGAGCCGACGCCGGACCCGGACATCGAGGTCGATCGCGACAGCATCGACTTCGGCGGGCTGGCCAAGGAGTGCCCGAGCGCACCCGAGCTCTTCACCATCACCAACGTCGGTGAAGGCACGCTGGTCGTCGACTCCTTCGACTGGGGCGGCACCGGCAGCAGCGCCTACACCGTCAGCGGGGTCATCCTGCCGTTCTCGCTCGAGCAGGATCAGTCCGTCGATGTCCAGGTGGTGTTCGAGCCGAACGCCTGGGTCAGCTTCGAGCCGACCCTGAAGATCCAGAGCAACGACCCCGACGAGCCCACCGTGGGGGTCGAGCTCGCCGGCTACGGCGCCGAAGACGCGGTCTACGAACAGTCCTTCGAGCAGGACTTCCACGAGAAGCTGGACGTCGTCTGGATCATCGACAACTCGGGCTCGATGAGCGACGACCTGCGCACGGTGGCCGCCAACTTCGAGAGCTTCATCACCGTGTTCGCCGAGCTCGACACCGACTGGCAGATCGCGGTCATCACGACCGACATGGATCTGCCGGCCGACTCCGGTCGCATCCAGGGTGCGATCATCACGCCGGACATGGCCGACCCGGTCGGCGAGTTCGTCCGCCAGGTCGACCAGGGCTCGAAGGGCTCGGCCACCGAGGTCGGCTTCGAGGCGCTGCAGGCCGCGCTGACGGACCCGCTGTTGTCGGGCTTCAACGCCGGCATCATGCGCGAAGACGCCGCCCTGGCCGCCGTCGTCATCAGCGACGAAGACGACAGCTCGTTCACCAGCGCCGACAGCTTCAACACCTGGTTCTCGTCGCTGAAGACCGAGCCGGAGCTGACGACCTTCTCGGCGATCTGCGAAGACTTCTTCATCAGCTGCTACAAGTACGGCGAAGCGGCGGACCTGACCGGCGGCATCGTCGGCGACATCGCGAGCACCGACTACATCACGGTCCTCGAGAACATCTCCCGCGCCAGCGCCGGCCTGACGGTCAGCTTCGACCTGGACAACGAGCCGAGCGACCTGTCGCGCGTCGTGGTCATGGTCGAGGACCGCGTGATCTCGCAGGACAGCACCAACGGCTGGACCTACGACAGCCGCGACGTGGCCATCCGGTTCTGGGGCGACGCCATCCCCGAGCCCGGCGAGACCGGCACGGTCGAGTACCCGGTCGCGACCGAGTGCCTCAGCGAGTAGGCGGCTGATCGGCCCGCTGCCGACCCGGCGCTCGGGGGCTTGCGCCCCGCGCGGGGGGCGCGGCGGGCGTCGCGCTCAGCGCAGGTAGCGCACCGGGGCCGCCGGCTGCAGATCGCCGGCGAGCACGCCGTCGCGGGCCACGATGCGACCGTTGACGACGACCAGCTGCGGCGGCACGCCGATCTCGCGGCCGATGTAGGGCGACCAGCCGGCGGAGGAGTGCAGATCGACGTCGCGGAGCTTGGCGGTCTCGCCCTCGGAGAACAGCACCAGGTCGGCGTCGGCGCCTTCTTCGATCGCGCCCTTGCCCTGCAGACCGAAGATGCGGGCGGGCGCCTCGCAGCACATCTCGACCAGCCGCTCGAGGCCCAGCCGGCCGTGCTTGATGGCGCCGAGCAACAGGGGCAGGAGCGAGTCGACGCCGGGCAGACCGCTGGGGGCACCCCAGTAGCCGGCCGACTTGTGCTCGCGGGAGAGGGGCACGTGGCCGCTGGAGAACAGGTCGACCCGGCCGCGCTTGATGGCGGCCCACAGGGCGCGCCGGTCGAGCTCGGGCCGGATGGCCGGGTCGTGCTTGAGCAGCGCGCCTTCCTGGTCGGTGATGTCCGTGCTCAGGAAGAGGTGGACCGGCGTGATGCCCGAGGTGAGGGGCACGTCGTCGCGGAAGGGGTCGTAGAGGTTCAGCTCGCCGGCGGTCGAGAGCTGGTGGATGTGCACCGGGCGGGACGAGCCGCGCACCAGCTCGAGGAGGCGCTTGCTGGCGGCCAGGGCGGCCTTGGCCGAGTGCACGTCGTTGTGCAGCGGGGCCGGCACGTTCTGCCACTTCCGGGTGGCCTTGGCCACGGTGGCCGGGTCTTCGACCCGCACTCCGAGCAGGCCGGAGGTCTCGGCATGCAGGCGGGCCAGGCCGTCGAGGTCCAGGCCGCCTTCGGTCACGGTGGCGCTGATGCCGACCGCGACGCCTTCGGCCACCAGCTCGTCGAGACCTTCGGCCCGGTCGTCCCGCGCGACGGCCCACACCCCGCCACCGACGAGCGCACCGTCCGCGGCGGCGAGGGCGTCGCGCACGTCCTGGGGCGAGGTCCCGTCGACCGGGCGGTGCAGCAGCGTGGTGACGCCCTTGGCGATGGCGGCGCGACCCTCGGACTTCCACAGCGCGGACGCGTCGGTGCCGGGCGCGGTGAGGGTGACGTCCCCATCGATCACGCCCGGGATCAGGAAGCGCCCGATGGCGGACAGCTCTTCACGGGCCTTGCCCGCCGGGTTGCCGCCCACGAAGGCGATCTTGCCGTCTTCGATCGCCACGTCGGCCACCAGGCGGCCGCCGGACCGAACGATGGTGGCGTCACGGATGATGAGGTCGTACACGGGTTGCTCCAGGGGGCCCCTCGACGACCCGGGCAGCGTCTGGCGACGGTGCACCCGAAGGGGGCTCGGGGGTTCGGGACACGCGCTGCTCGCCAGGCGTCTGGACGCCGGCGCGCGTGGGCCGACCCGCACGGACCGGAGCCGTATCCGGTTTGTGCGGGAGCGTCGCTCCCGGGCCGGAAGTGCGACATCGAGGGGGCGCCGGGCCCTCGCCGCGCGCGGTGGGCCGGACGCTCGACCCGCAGCCGGACGCCCCCGGGCGCACCGGACGGCGTTAGCCGCTGGCCCATGCCTCGCACCGTGCTCCTCGTCCCCGGCCCTCCGACCGGGCCCGACCTCTGGACCCAGGTCCAGAAGCGACTGGCCCCGCGCCACGCGACCCGCGTGGCGACGCTCCTGGACGCGGCCGAGGCCGAGCCGACCGTCGGCGGGCAGGCAGCCTGGCTGGCCGATCGCATCGCCTCGCTGCGCAGCGACGGCGAGCTGGCGGTCGTGGCGCACGGCCTCGCGGTCCCGGTGGCCCTGCGGGCGACCCCGTCCGAGGTGCCACTCGTGCTCTGCAACGGCCCGATCCGGGCCGGCGGGCCGGCGGCGGACCTCGCGGGAGCGCTGCTCCGGTCCCTCCCCCTCCTCGCCCCCGTCGCCTTGAACCCGGCCATTTCTCTGCGATTCCTGGCGTCCTCCGCCGGTCTTCGGCGCGCAGTGCGAAACCCCTACGTGATGGACCACGACACGGTTGTCACGGTCTGCGGGAACGCCTTCGTCGACGGCGCGGCCCGTCGACGCCTCGCCCGGTTCCTCGCGGACCTGCCGGCGGCCCTTCGTTCCACGCCGGGGCGGGGCGGCCCCACGCTCGCCCTCTGGGGTGACGAGGACCGCCTGCACCCTGCTTCCGCGGTGGACGAGCTGCGCCTCCTCGCCCCCGCGACCACCCACATCGCGGTGCCCGGCGGCCGGCTGATGCACCCCGTGGAACGTCCCTGGGAGGTCGCGGACGCGGTCGCGGCGTGGCTCGCCGACCTGCGCGATCCGGTGGCGGCGGGCTGACCACGACACGGATGTCGCGATTTCGCGTTTCGAGGCGTCGGAAGGTCGGCAGGAGGACGAGGACCGAGCGACACCACCCACGTCATCTCCAATACTTACGCGACCCCCGTGCAGGCTGGCACGCTTCTCGCAATACACCGCTGCGGAGATGCTGAAAGGTCCGGCGCAGCCCCCCTGCACGACCTCACCGCAGGAACACCCGGTCGCTTCGGCGGCCGGGTGTCTTCCGTCTCGGCCTCGCCCTCGGATCGAAGGCTGCGTCCTTGTGGCCGACCGGCGCGCACCGGATACCGTGCGTCCATGCCCGACCTCCGCCAGAGCGACGCCGACCTCGACACGGCGGCCTACCGTCGCGATCTGTGGCCCCGGGACACGCTCCGACTGATCGCCGACGAACAGAACGACGCCCCCGAGCGCGTGGTCTGGCCGCGCGACGACGACGAGGTCGCGGCGGCCCTGCGGCTGGCGGCGGACCGGGACCTCGCGGTCGTGCCCTACGGCGCCGGCTCCGGCGTCTGCGGCGGTGCCCAAGGCCGGGCCCGCAGCATGGCCCTGGACCTCAAGGCGATGGGCCGCATCCTGGAGCTCGACACCGAGGCCCGCACGGTGCGCGTGCAGCCCGGCGTCCTGGGCCAGCACCTCGAGGACTGGCTCGGCGTCCGGGGCTGGATGACCGCGCACAGCCCGTCGTCGATCAGCTGCTCCACCGTGGGCGGCTGGGTGGCAGCGCGCAGTGCGGGCCAGTTCAGCAGCCGGTACGGCGTCGTCGACGACATGCTCCTGGCAGCCCGCGCCGTCACGCCGACGGGCACGATCCGGGCGGGGGCCTGGACGCCCGATGGCGAAGAGGACCTGTTGCCCGTGCTCTGCGGCTCGGAGGGTGGCCTGGGCGTGCTGACGGAGCTGATGCTGCGCGTCGCGCCGCACCCTGAGAAGCGCTGGCTCCGCGGCTACGCCTTCCCCAACCTTCCGAGCGCCTGGACCGCGATGCGCCGCATCATGCAGGCCGGGCTGTGGCCCTCGGCCATGCGGCTCTACGACCCGCTCGACACGGCCCTGAACCGCACGACCAAGGACAAGAAGCCCCACAAGCAGCGCGAAGGCGTGGGGCTGCTCGGGCGCATGCGCGAGGCGCTCACCCGGGTGCCGACCCTGCGCGGGCACCTGGCCGACCTGCCGCTGGCCCTGCCCGGGCTGGTCAACAGCATGGTCGGGGGACTGGGCGACGAAGTCGCGATGATCCTGGGCTTCGAGGGCCCCGCAGCGGTGGTCGACGCCCAGGTGGCCGTGGCGCAGACCCTGCTGACGGCGGGCCGCGACCTCGGCGCTGGCCCCGGAGAGCGGTGGTTCGGCCACCGCCACGGCGTGTCCTACAAGCTCGCGCCCGTGTTCATCGCCGGCGGCTTCGCCGACACGATGGAGGTCGCCGCCCCCTGGTCCCGCCTGGAGGCGCTGCACGACGGGGTCCGCCAGGCGATCGCCCGCCACGGCCTGGTGATGGCGCACTTCAGCCACGCCTACCCGGAAGGCTGCTCGATCTACTTCTCCTTCGCCGCCCGCGGCGAGCTCGCCACCTACGACGCACTGTGGACCGACGCCCTCGACGCCGCCGCCGCCGCGGGGGGCACGGTCACCCACCACCACGGGGTCGGGCAGCTGAAGTCCCGGGCCGCTGCGCGAGAGGCGGGCCACGCGCTGCGCGTGTGGTGGGAACTCAAGGATCGGCTCGATCCCGAGGACCGCATGAACCCGGGGCGGCCCTTCGCCCGCGGGGTCGAGCCTGCTCCGGGCCCCCCCCCCGACACGGGGAGCGGGCCGGTGTTCACCGTCGACCGCCAGAGCCTGATGGCCGATGTGGATCCCCAGGCGTCGCCTGCCGAGCTCGACGCGGCCCTCGCTGAGCGTGGCTACCAGCTTCGGATCCGCGTGGACCGGCCCCTCGCCCGGTGGCTGCCCGCGCTCGACCGACGCGCGCTGGACGCCTGGGAGTGCCCGGTGTTCGCCGTGCAGGTCCGGTTCGCGGACGGCGCCTCGGCCCGCGTCGGCCCGGCGCCTCGCTCCGCCGCCGGCCCGGACTTCCGTCCCGCGCTGCTGCGCCGAGCTGTCGCCGAGCGGGTGCAGGTCGCGATCCGCCCGCTGACGGATGCTCCCGACATCGTGCTCCGCCCTCCCGCGGGCCACGCCGATGCCCGCGACGTGCGCCCGACCTGGCGCAAGGACGGCCGGTGGGGCTTCGCACCCGAGCTCGAGCCCGTCGCCGACGCCGTCGGAGGCGAGCCGGCCCGTGGCCGTAGCCCGCGTCGCCACCCCGCCGAGCCCCGCCCCCCCGAACTGAACCCCTCCGAGCCCAACCCCTCCGAGCCCCGAGCCGCCGCCGGGACGGAGACCGAGTGAGCACGCCGCGCCCCGCCGATCTCGACACCTGCGTGTACTGCCCCAAGCTGTGCCGCCACGTCTGCCCGGTCGCGGTCGGCAGCGCCCGCGAAGCCGCGGCGCCGTCCAACATGGCCCTGCATCCGTGGCGCTTCCTGCGCGGCGACGGCTCGGTGAGCCTGGCCCGCGAGGCCGCCGCCTTGTGCGTGCACTGCGATGCGTGCACGGACCACTGCGACGTGCACCGGCCGCTCGGCGACCTGCTGGCCGCCGTGCGCCACCAGCTCCTGCCGCCGGCCCCGGCCGCGGCCCCCGGTCCGATCGAAGGCGCCGGCCGTCGCGTGGCCGTCGAGGCCGACGACCGCCGCTGGGCCGAAGCCCTCGCCGAGCACCTCGGAGAGCCGGTGGCCCGGCTGCGGACCGACGATCACCTCGGCGCCGCCCACCTCGCCCACCCCCTCGCCGACGGCACCCACGCCGCGGCCCTGCGCGCGCTGCTGCAGGGGCGCGTGGCGGTGGTGGCGGATCACCGCTCGCTGTCGGCCCTGCGTGCCGTGGGCATCACCGCCGAGCACCTGGTCGACCGGGTCGCGCTGGCGGACGAACCGGGCACCTCGCACCATCCCTGCCTGGGTCCACGGCTGCCCGGCGCGACCGTGCCCGGGGCGCTGGCCTGCTGCGGCGCCCGGGAGCGGCTGCAGGAAGTCCATCCCGACACCGCCCGGCAGGTGGCCGCCCACCTGGGCCGTACCCTCTCCGACGAGGGCGAGGGTCCGCTCAAGAGCCCCGACAGCGCCTGCGCATGCGCCCTGCGCGACGCGGGCTTCGCGGTCCGTGACCCTGTCGACGCCTTGCTCCACCCCCTGCACTGAGCACCCATGGCCTTCGTCCGATGGGAGAGCGTCCCGAGCCAGATGAACGCCGGGGCCTACACGACCTCCGTCAACAAGAGCGAGCCCCTCTGCCTGGTCGTGAACCCCCGGGCCGGGGCCGGCCGGGCCGGTGCCCGCGTCGCCGAGCTGCAGCGCGCCGCGGCACGGGCCTTCGCCCACGTCGACATCCGCCTGACCGAGGCCCCGGGCCACGGCGCGGAGCTCGCGCGGGCTGCGGTGGACGAAGGCTACGGCATCGTCGCCGCGGTCGGTGGAGACGGCACCTGCCACGAAGTCGTGCAGGGAATGGTCGACGAAGCGGGTCGTCCCCGCAGCAATCGCTGCGCCTTCACCACCATCCCCTTCGGCACCGGTAGCGACCTGCAGCGGTCGCTCCGCATGCCCCGGAACCTCGGCGAGGCCCTGTGGGTGGCCGCCACCGGCATCACGCTGCCCACCGATCTCGGCGAGGTTCGGTGGCCGGATGGGACGGCCGAGCGCTTCGTGAACGTCGCCGGCTTCGGGGCGAACGGCGAGGTGGTGCGCCACGCCAACCAGATGGACAAGCGCATGGGCGGACGGGCCACCTTCCTGCTGGCCACCGCCCGCACCGCCCGCACCTTCCGCGGAGGGCCGCTGCGCCTGCGCTGGACGGGGCCACGCGGGCCCGGTTCCTGGGAGGGCGAGGTGATGGCCGGCTTCGTCGCCAACGGAGGCTGGTGCGGCGGAGGCATGCACGTCGGGCCCGACGGGACCATGCACGACGGTCTACTCGACCTGACCTTGTTGCCGCCCATGTCCCCGGCTCGCCAGCTCCGACACGCCCGGCGACTGTACGACGGCAGCATCGCGCGCACCCCCGGGGTCGTGCACCTCCAGGTCGAGACCCTCGAGGTCGACCAATTGTCGCAGGCGCCCTTCCCGCTCGACCTGGACGGCGAGGAACGTCCGGGGTTGCCGGCACGCTTTGCCGTTCTGCCCGCTGCCGTGCAGGTCCGCGGCGGGTGGCTGGACAATCCCGTCCGAGGAGACCGCGGACGCGACCTTCGATAGTATTCTGACCATTTGGATTATTAGCGCACAAACCGCCGGGGCAACCATGGATTTTTCGCATGGCCCCCCCTGGCACCGTGACGCGAAAGCAAGGTATATCCGTGGAGCGAGGCAGAGCCCTGCCCTGCCCCGACGCCCCTGGACCCAGCGAGAACCCCGGTTCTCTACGCAAAGTCAAAATTATCAAAAAGGCCGCAGCGCCTTTTCCACGGAGTCGCCATGAACAAGGCCGATCTGACCACCGCCCTCTCCAACGAAGCCGGCATCCCCAAGGTCCGCGCCGCCGCGTACATCAACATCGTCTTCGGGACGATCCACGACGCGCTGGTCCGTGGCGAGAAGGTCACCATCAGCGACTTCGGCACCTTCAAGGTGCAGCAGCGCAACGGCTTCGTCGGCCACAACCCGAAGAACGGCGCCAAGATGGCCGTGCCTTCGGTGAAGATCCCCGGCTTCCGCGCCGGCAAGGGCCTCAAGGAAGCCCTCAACGACTGATCCTCGCGATCGGAATGGCGACGGCGGCGGCTCCCGAATCGGGGGGTCGCCGCCGTCTTCGTTGTTGACGCCCCCTGCGAGAGGACTAGGATTCGGCATGCCCCGCCTCGGCGGGGTCCCTACGGCACACGCGTGGCCGTCGGTCGTCCCTCGGGACCGCCGTAAAGGGTGCACACCCACGCGGCTGCCGCTGGCAGTCGCCAGCAGGAGCAGCACATGAAGACCGCACATGCCATCGACGACAAGGTCGTCGAGCTCGTCGAGCTGGGGGCTCGCGCGCGACTGCCGAGCCGCTTCGGCGAGTTCGACGTCTACGCCTTCCAGAGTCGCGTCGACGGCAAGGAACACGCGATCATCGCCCGCGGCGAGCTGTCCGGCGCCCGCGACGTCCCCGTGCGCATCCACAGCGAGTGCTTCACGGGCGATGTGATGGGCAGCCTTCGCTGCGACTGCCGCGACCAGCTCGAGGCCGCGCTGGAGTACGTGGCGGGTCGCGAGACCGGCGCCGTCGTGTACATGCGCCAGGAAGGCCGCGGCATCGGCCTGGTGAACAAGATCAAGGCCTACGCGCTTCAGGAACAGGGGCTCGACACGGTCGAGGCCAACCAGGCGCTGGGGTTCCCCGACGACCTTCGTCGCTACGACGTGGCGGCGGCGATGCTGCGGCTGCTGGGTGTGGACAGCGTGCGCCTGATCACGAACAACCCGCGCAAGGTCGACGGGCTCCGCGCCGGCGGCATCGCGGTGGCCGGGCGCATTCCGCACATCATGCCGCCCAACCCCCACAACGCGTTCTATCTCGCGACGAAGCGGGAGAAGTCGGGCCACCTGCTCTGACCGGGGCCGGCAGCGCCGCGACGCGACTGCACAACGCGTTGACATGACGGGCTTGTGACGGCTACAACGATGTCTCCGTGTGCCCCATCGGCGCGCCGAACTCCGCTTGGAGCCATCGCATGAAGCGCACCCTGATCCTCCTCCTCCCCGGCCTGCTCCTCGCTGCCTGCGATCGCACGGGCGGCAAGCTCGAGACCAAGGAGTTCTTCCCCGTCGTCAAGGCGGACCAGAACATGCTCGAGTTCGGCTCGGTCGCCTGGGGTGAGCTGCAGACCCAGACCCTGATCGTCCAGAACCGCGGCGATCTGGCCATGGGCATCGGCGACATCTGGATCGGCGAAGACGGGATGGAGGACAACTGGGCCGTCGAGGTCGACTGGGCCGCGATGCGCTGCCCCGAAGGCAGCGGCGGCGACGGCGGGTCCGACGGCGGCTCCGATGGTGACGGCGGCTCCGACGGCGACAGCGGTGGCGGCGACGGCGGTGGCGGCAGCGACTCGGCCGCCCCGGAAGGCCCGGCCCCCGCGCCGGCCGACACCGGCGACTGGTACGGCGACGGCGGCGGGTCCGGCGGCGACGACGAACCGGCGGTGGGCGAGGCCCTGGGCCCCGACTGCACCCTCCCGGTCCACGTCACCCTCGAGGCCGAGCGCATCGGCGACATCTACGGCTCGCTGCACGTCCAGACCCTGACCGAGACGGTGCGCAGCGAGGACGCCGAGCCGTCCTACTGGGCCGATCCCGACAACAGCCAGCTCATCACCATCCTGCACGCCTCGGCCGACAAGGGCGCGCCCGACATCTACATCCGCCCGCGGGCCCTGGACTTCGGGCACCTGTGGGAAGGCGAGACCGAGGCGCTGCTGGTCGACGTGCAGAACACCGGCGAGGGCGACCTCACCCTGGGCGCGCTGTACCTCGACGAGTCCTGCAACGACGGCTTCACCATCACCGAGGGCTGGGACGAGGGCCAGGTCGTGCGCGGCGGCGCCAAGACCTATGCCGAGGTGACCTTCGCCCCCGCCGACGACAGCAGCGCGTCCTGCACGCTGTGGATCGAGTCGGACGACCCCGACGAACCCAAGGTCGACGTGCCCATGCAGGGCAACACCGGCCGCGACCCCACGGACTGCGCGCCCGAGGCGATCTTCATCAGCCCCGAGATCGGCTACCAGCACCTCGACGGTGGTGATCTGCCCATCGAGTTCAAGGTGTCCGACTGCAACCAGAAGGCCGACACCCTCGACGTGCAGGTCCGCAGCGGCGTGCAGTGGCCGGACAACCCGGTCCTGGTCGACACCTTCAACCCGCCGGACGAGAGCGGCTACGTCAGCCTGGCCATCGACCGCGACAAGCTCGGCCGCGGCACCGACACCATCGTGGTGCGCGTCAAGGACGAAGGCGGCAACATCGCCTACGCGTCGACCACCATCCTGTGGCGTGACGGCTACCCGGACTCCGACGACGACGGCGACGGCTACGGCACCGCGGACCCGACCGCAGCCAACTACGACTGCGACGACACCAACATCAACACCTTCCCGGCCGCGGTCGAGATCTACGACGGCACCGACAACGACTGTGACGGCGAGATCGACGAGGACACGGAAGGCACGGACGACGACGGCGACGGCTGGACCGAAGCCGAGGGCGACTGCGACGACAACAACATCGACAGCAACCCGGACGCCGAAGAAGTCCCCGACTACCTGGACAACGACTGCGACGGCCAGGTCGACGAGAACACGACCCTGTCCGACGACGACGGTGACGGCTACGCCGAAGCCGACGGCGACTGCAACGATCGCGACGCGTCGGTCGGCCCCACGGCCATCGAGTACTGCGACGGCATCGACAACGACTGCAACGGCCTGTCGGACGAACAGGACGGCTGCGTCGACCTGGCGGCCAACCCGCTGATCATCGGCGGCATCCAGGCCGACCGCGACACCATGTCGGTCGGCGAGTCGATCACCATGACGGTGCTGGTCTACGACCCCGACGGCGAGTCCACCAGCTACGCCTGGACCCCGGACGCCAAGCTGACCCAGGCCGGCTACCCCGCCCTCGACAGCCAGGCGTCCGCCACGGTCACCTTCACCGCCCCGTCCGAGCTGCCCAACGACGCCGAGCAGCAGACCTACACCTTCCTGGTCCAGGTCTCCGACCCCGGCCTGCGCACGGACTTCGACTCGATCGACATCGTCGTCAAGGCCGAGCCCGTGTCGCTGTCGCGCATCACCGAGACCACGGTCAAGGCCGGCTGCAACAAGAGCAACGGCTCCAGCGGCGCAGGCCTGCTGCTGCCCGGCGCCCTCCTGGGCCTGCTGGCCCTGGGCCGCCGCCGGCGTCGCGAAGACTGAGCACGCGGTTCCGGCCGCCTTCGGGCGGCCGGCTCGCTACAGGCTCCGCCCCAGCGCGACGGCGACCGCTGTGTCGACGCGCAGCACCGTGTCGCCCCAGCCCTCGGGCTGGAAGCCGGCCGCCACGGCCTGCTGCACCTCGGCGGCGGTGAGTCCTCCCTCGGGCCCGATCAGCACCGCGCAGGGGGCGGAGATCGCCGCCACCGCAGGTCCGCATGGAGCGAGGACCCGGCGATCCCAGCGGGCGGGCACCCGGTCGAGGGCGTCCGCGAGGGAGCAGATGGGCGCCAGCTCCGGCAGGTCGCTGCGGCCGCACTGCGCGGCAGCGCTCTCGGCGATGCGCAGCCAGCGGTCGGCCCGGTGCCCCTTGGCCACCGACCGCGCCGCCAGGACCGGCTGGATGCAGGTCACGCCGAGCTCCGTGGCCATACGCACGACGGTGTCCATCGCCGCATGCTTGGGCAGGCCCAGGACCAGCCAGCGCTCGGGCCGGCGGTCGACCACCGTCGGCGAGGTCTGCCGCAACCGCGCCCGGCCCTGACCGTCGCTGCTCTCGAGCACCGCCGTGGCACGCCCTCCGCTGCCGTCGAACAGCTCGACCGCCTGGCCCGGGGCGACACCGGTCACGCGCAACAGGTGGTGCGACGCGGCCTCGTCCAGGATCAGGAGCTGCCCGTCGCCCGGCAGGGTCGGCGCGGGGAAGCGCCTCACCAGGACAGCTCGAGGCCGACCCACTCGCCCTCGTCCCGCCGGTGCTGCAGGACCAGGCCCTGGGCCTGCACCGCGTCGATCACCAGGTGGGCCCGGTCCGCCAGGATGCCGGTCAGGAACAGCACGCCGCCGGGGGCCAGCACCCGCGCGAGGTCCGGCGCCATCGACACCAGCACCTCGGCGTAGATGTTGGCCACGACCAGGTCGTAGGGGCCCTCGACCTGCTGCAGGGGCGTGGCGTCGAAGGCCGCGACCAGCTCGTTGCGATCGGCGTTCTCGTGGGCCGCGGCGACGGCGTCGGGGTCGATGTCGATGCCCCGGGCCGACATGCCGCCCCGCACCGCCAGCAGGGCGATCACCCCGGTGCCCGTGCCCACGTCCAGACAGGCCCCGCCGGGCGCGGCCAGCCGGGCGGTCGCTTCCAGGCACATGCGGGTCGTGGCGTGTTCACCGGTGCCGAAGGCCATGCCGGGGTCGATCACCAGGTCACCGTCCTGAGCGAGCCACGGAGGCGCGACTGCGACGCCCGGCGCGATCTCCAGCCGCGTGAACGACCGCTTCCACCCGTCCGCCCAGTCCTGGTCGTCGACGGGCCGCCAGTCCGGCGCCGCCCCCGCCACCGCCGCGATGGCCGCCGACAGCTGCGGCCAGGCCGCCTCGAAGCCGTCCCCGGGCCACCAGCCGCGCAGCACCACGGCCGGCGGGTTCGGCGGCAGCGGCCCGGTGTCCCAGGGCTGCCGCAGCGGCGGCGCCATGCCGGGCGGGTGCTCCTCCTGCAGCCCCTGGCTGCCGAGCTCGAGCATGCGCTCGCCCACCAGCTCTCCGCGCGATCGCGGCACCTGCACGCTCACCTCGGCCCAGGTGCCCATCGGCGTCGACTCAGTGCTCGTGGGCTTCGGGCGCGGGCGGCGCGGGCAGCTCCTTGCCCTCGGCGTGTGCCCGCACCAGGAGCTCGGCGCCCTCGGGCCCGGCCGTCATCGCCACCCAGGTGTCGCCGTGCGTGCCCTTCAGGAACAGGCTCGGCGTGCCGTGCACCCCGACCCGGTTTCCGGCCGCCACGTCGGCTTCGACCGCGGCCATGGTCGCGGGATCGTCCAGGCAGGCCGAGAAGGCCGCCGCGTCCAGGCCGACCTGGTTGGCCATGAAGGCCAGCCCGTCGGCGTCCAGGTTCTTCTGGTTCTTGAACATCAGGTGCGCCAGGTCCCAGAACCGGCCCTGCTTGTGGGCGCACTCCGCGGCCGCGGCCGCCCGGCAGGCGTCGACGTGGAACTCACGCCCGATGGACGGGTTGCACACGTTGCTCAGCGGGTAGTTCTTGTAGAGCACGCGGACGTTGTCGTTGCGCGACACCAACTCGTCGATGAGCGGCTTGGTGGCGGCACATCCGGGGCACTGGAAGTCCGCGAACTCGACGATGGTGTAGGGCGCGGTGGGGTTGCCCAGCACCGGCTCCGTCCCGTCCAGGGTCAGCGGCCCCTCGGTCTGTTCCATCAGCTGGGCGTAGGCCGCGATGTCGGGCTCGCCGCCCGCGGTGGCCCCCGCGACCTCTGCCGCGACGCCGCCGGACTGGCTGTTGTACCAGGCCATCGCGCCGATGAAGACGACCAATCCGGATGTCACCATGGTCGACAGGCTGCGGTCTTCCTTGTCGCCGAAGGCCGCGCCCAGGCCTTGCGTGCGGGTCAGCCAGCCGCCCGCCAGGATGATGGCGTTCACGCCGTACATGCTGATGCAGAACAGGCACCAGGCGCCGAGCGTGCTGGACGCGTAGGCCAGGAAGGCCGAGTACAGGACGGCGACCAGGCCGCCCGCCAGCACGAAGTCCCCCGCGCGGTCGAAGCCCTTGGGGCGCAGCAGGCCGGCCAGGCTCACGGCGAGCACGGCTGCGTAGAAGCCGGTGCCCAGGAAGGCGATCGGGATGCCCGCGATGGTCGAGTAGGCCGACTGGTTGACCACGTCGCAGTTGAAGGTCTCGTCGATCGAGCAGATCGAGCCCCCCGCCGCCGCGAGCTTCTGCACGCCCAGGTACAGCGACACGCCCATGCCCATCAGCGAGGCGAGCGCGAGGCCCAGGCGCTTGTTGACGGCCATGGCGCCGCCGGAGATCAACCAGCCGGTGCCGATACCACCGAGCAGAACGGGGAGAGAGGCTTCCATGCGGGCGGGTGTATGCCACCCCCTGCCGCGGGGCAAAGGCAGGTCAGCGTCGCAGCTCGCGCTCGGCGTCCCGCTTGCTCTCGCGATCCTTGATCGCGTTGCGCTTGTCGTGCAGCTTGCGGCCGCGTCCCAGGCCGATCTCCAGCTTCACCCAGGGCCCCTTGAAGTAGAGCAGCAGCGGGATCGCCGTCATGCCCTTCTCCTGGACCTTGCGGGCCCACTTCTCGAGCTCGAGGTCCTTGAGCAGCAGCTTGCGGGTCCGCCGCGGCTCGTGGTTGTTGTGCGGCCCGGCCTGCGGGTACTGCGGGATGTGGGCATCGACCAGGAAGGCCTCGCCGTCCTCGAAGCGGACGTAGGCCTCGGCGATGTTGCCCTTGCCGCCCCGCAGGGACTTCACCTCGCTGCCCTGCAGCTGCAGCCCCGCCTCGACCCGCTCGAGGATGTCGTACTCGTGCCGGGCCTTGCGGTTCTCGGCGATGACACGGCGCTCGTCGCCGCTGTTCTTCGACGCCACGGGAGTCTCCGGAAGGGCCGTGTGGAGAGGGAGGAGGAGGGAAGACTGGGGGGAGGTGGGAGGAGGACGGGCGGCCCTAACCCCGCCCCGCCGTCCAGGGTCGGGAGGAACGTTCCACGGCGATTCGATCCACTTTGATCCACTCCGCCCTGGCACTCGACGGATCCATCGTGCGATGATGTGCATGAACACAGGATGATCACCGTGGTGGAGCCGAGTGGATCGCAGGCCCGGACCGGGGCCCGCCAGCTTCCTGCGCAGCGCCCTGCGCGCCGGACCCCGCCGGCCGGCCCGCGCCGCCGACCGCGAGCCGCCGCGTTCCACGCACCGACCGACGACCACCTGTTCGTCGTGCAATCCACGAGCACGGCCCGGAATCGACGGTCCGCGCCCCGCACCGCCCGCCCCTCCTGCGACCGCCGTGGCACGCCCCACGGGGGGCGTGTGCAGAGCGCGAACGCCATTTCGCACACTTAGCGAATTTCCCAGCATTTCGGGTTGAGAAGTGGGTTGCGGTGGGTCATGGTGGATCGCGGTGGAACATCGGGGACCGACCGGTCGACACGCCCCCTGCTCCGCCGCCCGGAAGCGCTGGCCCCATGCTGTACGACGAGTTCCACACCCCGCTGACGCTGGATCCGAAGGGTCGCCTGACCCTTCCGGCCAGCCTGCGTGCGGATCTCAAGCGCAACGGCATCCAGTCGCTCGTCGTCGTCGCGAACCAGGGCAACAAGGGCGGCCTGTCGGTGTTCACCCCCGACGACTACGCCCGCATCGTGAAGGGCCGCGTCGCCAGCGCCGACCCCTTCGCCAAGCGCACCATCATGTACCTGCGGGCCGTGAGCTCCACGAGCCAGACCGTCGCCATCGACGGCAACGGCCGCATCCTCATCCCGCCGCTGCTCCGCAAGCTCGCCGACCTGGATCGCGAGCTCGTCGCCTTCTCGAGCCTGGACTGGTTCGAGATCTGGGCCGAGGGCCGGTGGGAGAAGGCCTTCGCCCGCGCCATGGAGCTGTGGGACGAGGAGACCGGTGAGGACGGCGACAGCCTGTCCAGCCTGCCGAGCCCCGGGGAGGACGCGTGACCGTGACGTCGCCCACCCCCGATCTGTTCGTCCACCAGTCCGTGCTGCTCGATGCCGTCGTCGAGGCCCTGGACGTGCGTCCCGGCGGCCGCTGGCTGGACGGGACGCTCGGCGGCGGGGGCCACTCGCAGGCCATCCTCGAAGCGAGCGGGCCCGACGGCGTGCTGGTCGGCATCGACCGTGATCCCGCAGCCCTGGCCGCGGCCAGCGCCCGCCTGGCGCGGTTCGGCGAGCGCTTCGTCGCCGTGCACGGCCGGTTCGGCGACGTGCTGGACCTGGCCGGCCCCGGCAGCCCCGTCTGGCAGGGTCCCTACGACGGCATGCTGCTCGACATCGGTGTCAGCAGCCCCCAGCTCGACCACGCCGACCGCGGCTTCTCCTTCCGCAACGACGGTCCGCTCGACATGCGGATGGACCCGACCCGCGGCGAGACCGCCGCCCAGCTGCTCGACCGCCTGGATCTGGACGAGCTCACCCGCATCCTGCGCACCTACGGCGAGGAGCCCCGCGCCCACCGCATCGCCCGCGCCATCCTGGACGGCCGGCCCTGGACCCGCACCGTGCCCCTGGCCGAGTGCGTCGCCCGCGCCAGCGGCTACCGCGACAGCCGCACCCACCCCGCCACCCGGACCTTCCAGGCGCTGCGCATCGTCGTCAACGACGAGCTCGGCGAGCTGGACCGGGCACTGGCGGCCGCCGACGGTCTGATCGCGCCGGGCGGCAGGCTGGTCATCATCAGTTTTCACTCCCTTGAAGACCGCGCCTGCAAGCACGCCTTTCGCCAGATGGCGGGCGTCGACGCCGACAAGGACGCCTACGGCAACCCGCTGACCCCGCCCGCCTGGCGGCTGGTCGGCCGCCGCGGGGTCTCCGGCAAGCAGGCCGACGCCCACAACCCGCGGGCCCGCTCGGCCCGGTTGAGGACCATCGAGAAGCTCCCCCTCCCCTGACTCCCCCCTCGCTCCCGCACCCGCTCTTCCCCCGCTGTTGCTGCTGGAGGCCCCATGTCCCGCCCCCCTTCCGCTGAGAGCTCCGGCGCGTCCTCGCGCCTCGTCGACGCCGCCATGGGCCTGTACGCCCGGGCGACCGCGTCCGCGGGACAGCTGCGCGAGCGGGCGACGGCCACCTGGGCCCACGTCGCCGACGTCGTGCCGCGCAACGCGCCCCGCCACATGGTCGGGCTGGACAGCCACCACACCGGGCACGTCGAGCTTCCCCTGTTCGCCCGGTACGCCATGGTCGGCATGCTGCTGGTCGTCTGCCTGCTGGTGAACGCCTGGAGCCGCATCGACATCCGGCAGACCTCGCTGGCCGTCTACGACGCCGAGGTCGAGCTGCAGCGCGCCCGGGCCGAGAACGCGCGGCTGCGGCTCGAGCTCGCCTCGCTGCAGGACCCGGCCGCCCTCTCCGTCGCCGCCGAGCAGCTCGAGCTCGCCTCCGACGTCGCCATCGTCGACGTGCCCCGCCACCACTGATCCTCCTCCTCCGCTCCTCCCTCCCCCTCCCCCGCTCATGTCCCGCCCTCCCCGCAACGGCCCCAAGACCCGCAAGGACGGCCCCGCCGCCTCGCGCGGTCACCAGGCGCGCAACCAGGTGCCCCGCCCCGACACGCGGTCGACCGTGGGTCTGCGCACGCCCGGGCTGGCCGGCCTGGCCGACAAGCTGCGGCTGCGGCCCGGTGGGCGGCGCGAGCCGGACGGCCTGGTGCGCGCCCGGTCCACGACCCGGCTGGCCTTCGTCGGGATGATGGTGCTGTTCGGCTACATCGCCGTCGCGGCCCAGTCGGCGTGGATCATGCTGCTGCCCGACGAGCAGCTCGAGGACACGGCCGCCGCCCAGTTCGAGAGCGCCGTCCAGGACCGCGGCGTGCGCGGCGACATCCTGGACCGCGACGGCCGGGTGCTGGCGAGCACGGTCGAGCTGGCGGCCGTGCACATCGACCCCGCGCTGCTCAGCGAAGACGGCGCCCGGCGCCTGGCCCGCACGCTGGCCCCCGCCCTGGGCGAAGACGCCGACGAGATGGCCAGCCGGCTGCTGGTCCCCGGTCGCCGCGACGTGCGGCTGGCCGACGGACTGACCCCCGTCCAGGTCGCCGAGCTCAAGGCCCTCGTGCACGACGACGCCGAGCTCAAGCACAGCCTGTTCATCCGCAAGGATCCGCACCGGTTCTACCCGGGACGCGGGGACGGCACGGCCCTGCTGGGCGTGGTCGGCGCGACCGAGGTCGGCCTGGCCGGGCTCGAGCGGGTGCTCGACGATCAGCTCGGCGGCGACGTCGTGAAGTATGTGCGCTGGCGGGATCGCAAGGGCCGCCGCGTCACCCTGGACCGCCCCGAAGCGCGGCCCGGCAACGACGTGACGCTGACCATCGACGCCCGCATCCAGCGCGTGACGGAAGCGGCCCTGGTCCGCGCCTGGCAGAGCACCGAGGCTGCCGGCGCCTATGCCGTCGTCATGGACGTCGAGACCGGCGACATCCTGGCCATGGCCACCGTGCCGGGGCTGAACCCCAACGACGGCGCCAGCCTCGAGATGGGGCTGCTCAAGAACCGCTCCGTCATGGACGCCATCGAGCCCGGCTCGGTCTTCAAGCCCTTCGTGGCCGCCGCGGCGCTCGAGGACGGCATGATCACCGAGCACACGGTGCTCAACTGCGAGAAGGGCGCCTGGGTCGTCGGTCGCAAGCGCATCACCGACGAGCACCCCATCGGCGAAGCCACCGTCGGCGAGGTCATCAAGTACAGCTCGAACATCTGTGCGGCGAAGATTGCGCTGGAGCTGGGCCCCGAGAAGACCCTGGGTGCCCTGTCGGGCTTCGGCTTCGGCCGTGAGACCGGCCTGGGGCTGCCCGGCGAGACCCGCGGCCTGCTGCGCGATCCCGAGAGCATCCGCCGCATCGAGCTGGCCACCACCGCCTACGGCTACGGCGCCAGCGCCAGTGCGGTGCAGCTCGCGGCCGCCATCGGGACGCTGGGCAACCACGGTGTGCGCATGAAGCCGCGGCTGGTGGCCGAGGTGCGCAACGCCAACGGCGACCTGGAGCGGCGGAACCCGGTCGAGGAGGACCGCCGCGTCGTCAGCGCCAAGACCGCCGACATGGTCGTCGAGATGATGGAGGCCGTCACCCGCAAGGGCGGCACCGGCACCAAGGCCGCCGTGCCCGGCTACCGGGTCGCCGGCAAGACCGGCACCGCCAAGAAGCTGGTGGACGGCAACTACGGCAGCCGCGAGCGCATCGGCTCCTTCGTCGGGCTCATCCCCGCCGATGAACCCAAGCTCGCCATCGCCGTCGTCGTGGACGGCCCGACCGTCGGTCCCCGGTTCGGTGGCTGGACCGCCGGCCCCGCCTTCAAGGAGATCGCCCAGGACAGCCTGCGCATCCTGGGCGTGCCCCCCGACCCGGTCCTGCTGGCCGAGGCCGAGGGCCGCGATCCCCTCGAGCCCGTCGACGAACCCGTCGCCCTGCCCGCCGTGCCCGCCGTGGCCCCGGCGGTGACCTGGACGGCCGACGGGCGCCTCCGCACCCCCGATCTCTCCGGTCTCTCCCTGCGCGACGCCCTGGGCGTCGTGGAAGGCACCGGGCTGGCCCTGCAGGTCAGCGGCTCCGGCCGCGTCACGACCCAGCAGCCCGGTCCCGGGACCGTGCTCGACCCGGGCGCTTCCCTGGAAGTCGCCCTGCGCTGAGCCCCTCGCTCCCCGCTCTTTCACAACCTCGTGTACGTCGGCGTCGTCGCCCGTCCCTTCCGCTCCCGCGCGGGGGGTGGGTCGGCGCCACCCCCTCGGAGCCGGTCCCCGATCCCCTCGGCGGACCCCGGGTCTTGCACGGCGCGCCCCTCCACCGGCGGTCCTCTCCCCCCTCGGCCCTGGCCTCTCGTCGCTCCCCGCGACCTCCAGTGCCTCCCGCCCGCTCGCCGCAGCCTCCCAGCTCCGCACCCGCTGCCCCTGCTCTCGCTGGGCGTCCTCGCCCCTCGCGCACCGCGGTCCCCCTCCCTTTCCCTTCCAGGGGCCCGGCGGCGGCGCCGACGTCACTTGTGATCCCCATCCGCCCCGCGCCTGCGGGGTGGCCAGGGGCCGACTGGAGCTCCACCCCGGTCGACCCCGCCAGGACCTCGGTCCTGGTTCCCCTGCGCTCCTGTTCCCACGGGGGCCGCCCGTCTCACCGTTCGCTGCATCGAACCTCCCCGGTGTAGCGTCGTCTCCATCCCCTCCGAGCCGGTTCCGAGCCGGCAGCTGCGGGTAGCGGAGGGAGGAGTTCCCCCCTCCTCCCTCCGCATCCCCGCAGCGCTCCTCCCCGCCCGTCCTTCCCCGCCGAGCCCGCCATGCTGCTCTCCCAGCTCGTCCGCCACCTCGACGCCGTCACCGTCGACGGAGACCTCGACCGGGAGATCGGCCGGGTCGTGCACGACTCTCGGCAGGCCGCGCCGGGCGACCTGTTCGTCGCGATCCGCGGCGGCGCCGTCGACGGCCGGGACTTCGTGCCCGGACTGGACGTGGCCGCCGTGCTGGCCGACGGCGACGTCGACGCCGACGAAGGCGTCACCGTGCTGACCGTCAAGGACGCCCGCCTGGGGCTGGCCCAGGCCGCCGCCGCGGTGGCCGGCTGGCCCAGCCGCCGCCTGCCCGTCGTGGGCATCACGGGCACCAACGGCAAGACGACCACCAGCCTGATGATCGAGGCCATCGCCACCGCCGCGGGCTGGCCCGCCGGCGTCATCGGCACCACCGGGCACCGCATCGGCGGTCAGCCGGTCCCCGCGACCCACACCACGCCCGAAGCCCCCGTCTTGCAGGGCCTGCTGGCCCGCATGGTGGACGAGGGCTGCAAGCTCGCGGCGATGGAGGTCAGCAGCATCGGCCTGGCCCAGCGGCGCGTCGACGCCATCCGCTTCCAGGTCGCGGCCTTCACCAGCTTCTCCCAGGACCACCTGGACTTCCACGGCACCATGGAGGCCTACCTGGCCGCCAAGCTGCGGCTGTTCTCGGACCTGCTGGCCCGCGACGGCGTCGCCGTGGTCGCCGCCGGCGACCCGATGGCGCCACGGTTCATCGACGCCGCCGGCCCGCGCCGGGTCTGGCGCTACGGTCGGGTCGGGGACGGAAACCCCGACGGCATCGAGGTCTCCGCGACCGACGTCGTGCTGGGGGCCGAAGGGGCGAGCGCGCACGTGACGACGCCGGAAGGCGAAGGGGACCTCGTGCTGCCGATGGTGGGCGCCCACAACCTGGACAACGCCCTGGCCGCCATCGCATGCGCCGTCGCCGTCGGCATCCCGCTGGGGCGCTGCCTGGACGCGCTGGCCGCCCTGCCGCCGGTGCGCGGACGGCTCGAGCGGGTCCCCGACCCCCACGAAGCCCGCAGCGTGCTGGTCGACTACGCCCACAGCCCCGACGCCCTGGCCCACGCCATCGCCGCCGCGCGGACCCTGCGGCCCAAGCAGCTGCTGGTGGTGTTCGGCTGCGGAGGAGACCGCGACCGCGGCAAGCGACCGGGCATGGGCCAGGTGGCCGCGGTCGGCGCCACCCGGGCGTGGATCACCAGCGACAACCCGCGCAGCGAGGACCCGCAGCAGATCGCCGACGAGGTGCTGATGGGCGTGCCCGAGTTCGCCCGGGACGACGTGGTGGTCGAGCTCGACCGGGCCATGGCCATCCGCGAAGCCATCGCCGCGGCGACCTGGGGCGACGTGGTGCTGATCGCCGGCAAGGGCCACGAGACCGAGCAGGTCGCCGGGGGCCGCAGCGTGCCCTTCGACGACCGGGCCGTCGCGGCCGAGGCGCTGGCCGACTGCCTGCCGGCGGTGCCGACCGAGCTGCTGGAGCCGGTGTGATCCTGCGTGCCGAGGATCTGGCCGCCGGCACGGGCGGGGAGCTCGTCGCTCCCGGTCCGCCGGGACACGTGGGCACCGACAGCCGCCGGCTGGGGCCCGGGCAGTGGTTCCTGGCCCTGTCGGGCGACCGGTTCGACGGCCACGACTTCCTGCCCCACGCCCGCTCCGCGGGCTGCGCGGGCGCCATCGGCCAGCGCGTGCCCGCCGACTGGGACCGCGGCTTCATCCGCGTCGACGACGGCCTGACCGCGCTGCAGGCGCTCGCCGGCTGGGTGCGGGACGGCTTCCCGGGGCCCGTCGTCGGCATCACGGGCAGCGCCGGCAAGACGACGACGCGGGCGATGACCGCGCTGGTCATGGGCCAGGACGACCCCGACGGCCTGCGCGTGCACTGCACCCAGGGCAACCTGAACAACCACATCGGCGTGCCGCTGACCATCCTGGACGCGCCGGTCGAAGCCGACGCCTGGGTGCTCGAGATGGGCATGTCGGGCTTCGGCGAGATCGACCTGCTGCAGCGGATCGGCAAGCCCACCGTGCGGCTCATCACCAACGTCGGACCGGCCCACCTCGACGGGGTCGGCGACCTGGACGGCGTGAAGCGGGCCAAGGGCGAGCTGTTCGCTGGCGCCCGCCCCGGCGACGTCTGCGTGGTCAACGCCGACGACCCCCGGGTGGCGTCGATCCCCGTGCCCGACGGCGTGCGGGTCGTCCGCTACGGCGCGATCCACGATCCGTCGCGGCCCGTCGACGTGCGATTGACGGACGCCCTCGTCGCCCCGGATACGCTGGAGACCCGGTTCCGCATCGAGACCCCCGGCGACGGGGTCGTGCTGGGCCGACTGGCCAGCCCCGGGCTGCACCTGGCGCAGAACGCCTGCGCCGCGGTCGCCGTCGGCGTGGCCCTGCACATCGACCCCGCCCGCATGGCCGCGCGCCTGGCCCGCTACGAGCCGGTCGGCATGCGCCAGCGCATCGAGGACGGGCCCGACGGGCTGCGCTTCGTCAACGACGCCTACAACGCCAACCCGATCAGCATGGCCGCCAGCCTGCGCACCCTGGCCGCCGTCCAGGGCGCCCGCCGGGTGGCCCTGCTCGGCGACATGCTCGAGCTCGGCGCCACCGAAGCCCAGGCCCACCAGGAGACCCTGGCCCTGGCCCTGGACCTGGGCATCGACCTGGTCGGGCTGGCCGGCCCGCGCTTCACCGCGGCGGCCCAGGCGCTCGGCCACGCCCAGGATCCGCGCCTGCTGCTGTCCCCGTCGAGTGAAGACCTCGGCGCCCTGGTGGCGCCCCGGCTCCAGACGGGCGACGTGGTCCTGGCCAAGGGCAGCCGTGGCCTGGCCATGGAACGCGCCTTGCAATCCATCCGGGCAGCCCGCTCCCCCGCTGCCTGATCCCCTCTCGCGGCCCCTCCTCTCCCCGGGGCCCGAACCTCCTCCGCTCTCCCTCCCTCCACCGCTTCCTTCCCCGCGATCCCGCGATGCTCTACCACCTGCTGGTCCCGCTCGCCGACGAGCACCAGTTCTTCAACCTGTTCCGGTACATCAGCTTCCGGACGGCGTGGGGACTCGTGACGGCGCTGGCCATCGCCTACGTGCTCTACCCGCGGTTCATCGTCTGGATGCGCCAGCAGAAGATGAACCAGATCATCCGCGCGGAAGGCCCCCAGTCGCACATCGAGAACAAGGTCGGCACCCCGACCATGGGCGGCGTGGTCATGCTGATCGGCATCACGGTCAGCACGCTGCTGTGGGCGCGGCTCGACCAGCCGGTCGTCTGGATGGCCCTGTCCATCCTGCTGGTGCACGGGCTCATCGGCTTCATCGACGACTGGAAGAAGGTGATGCAGAAGTCCAGCGACGGCCTGGCCGGGCGCTGGAAGCTGGTCGGCCAGTTCGGCAGCGGCGCCGTCGTGCTGGGCGCGGCCTACCACTTCGGCATCCTGCAGCCCGATCTGCACCTGCCCTTCGTCAAGGACTGGGTCATCCGGTTCGACGAGCTGGTCCCGGCCGCCCCGTGGCTGGGTTGGATCTACGTGTTCTTCGGCATGTTCGTCATCAGCAGCTTCAGCAACGCGGTCAACCTGACCGACGGGCTGGACGGCCTGGCCATCGGCCCGGTCATGACCTCGGCCGGCACCCTGGCCGTGCTGGCCTACATCGCCGGTAACGCCAACCTGTCGACCTACCTGTTCGTGCCCGGCATCGAGGGCGCCGGCGAGCTCACGGTGTTCTGCGCGGCCATCGTCGGCGCCGGGCTCGCCTTCCTGTGGTTCAACGCCTACCCCGCACAGATCTTCATGGGCGACGTGGGCAGCCTGGCGCTGGGCGGCGCGCTCGGTGTGCTCGGCGTCATCACCAAGCATGAGGTCCTGCTCGCGCTGGTCGGCGGCGTCTTCGTGCTCGAGAACGTCAGCGTGCTGCTGCAGGTCGCGAGCTTCAAGCTGACCGGCAAGCGCATCTTCAAGATGGCCCCGCTGCACCACCACTACGAGAAGCTCGGGTGGAGCGAGCCCAAGATCATCGTGCGGTTCTGGATCATCAGCATCCTGCTGGCCCTGGTGGCCCTGACCACGCTGAAGGTGCGCTGATGGTCGAAGAAGCCGCCAGCACCGCCGTCTCCGCCCTGCGCCCGGACGCCCTGGCCGGCCGCGCCGTGCTGGTCGTCGGCATGGCCCGCTCGGGGCGGGCCGCCGCCGCGCTGGCCCACGCCCTGGGCGCGTCGGTCACGACGACCGATCTGCGCGAGGTCGACCCGGTCCCGGGCTGCCGCGCGGTGCACGGGCGCCACGACGAAGCCGACTTCCTGGGCGCCGACCTGGTGATCGTGTCGCCGGGGGTGCCGGCGCGGGCGCCGCTGCTGCGGGCGGCCGTGGACGCCGGCGTGACCGTCGTCGGAGAGCTGGGCTGGGCGGCGGGCCTGCTGGCGGACCTGCCCACCGCGGCGGTCACCGGCACGAACGGCAAGTCCAGCACGGTGCACTTCCTGGGGCGGCTGCTGGCCGCGGCCGGCCGGCGCCCCTTCGTCGGCGGCAACCTGGGCACGCCGCTGTCCACCCTGGCGCTGGCGCGGCTGCGCGGCGAGCAGGCCGACGTGGACTGCCTGGTGCTGGAAGTCAGCAGCTACCAGCTCGAGCTGCCCGGCGACCTGCGCCCCGCGGCCGCGGCCGTGCTCAACCTGACGCCGGACCACCTGGCGCGCCACGGCGACATGGCCGGCTACGCGGCGGCCAAGCGGGTGCTGGTGGAGCGCACCGACGTCGCCTGGCTCGCCGCCGACGGCGGGTGGGTCGAGGGCATGGCCGCGGGGCCGAGGGCGGGCGAGGTCCGCTGGCTCGGTCGCCAGCCCGGCGTGACGTGGACGGAGGAGGCGCTGACCTTCGCCGACGAGGCGACCGTCGGGCTGACCGGCCTGTCGGTGCTCGGTCCGCACAACCGCGCCAACGTGGCCGCGGCCTGCGCGCTGGCGCGTGCGCTCGGTGTGGACGCTGCCGACCTCGACCCGAGCGTGCTCACCGCCCTTCCGCACCGGCTGCAGGTCGTGGCCGAGCGCGACGGCCGGCGGTGGATCGACGACAGCAAGGCCACCAACGTGGACGCCGCCCTGGTCGGCATCCGCGGAGTGCCCGGCCCCCAGATCGTGCTGCTGGGCGGCCAAGGCAAGGACGGCGCCGACTACGGGGCGCTGCTCCCCGCCCTGGACCGCGCCCGCGCCGTCGTGTGCTTCGGTGCGAGCGGCCCCGAGATCCACGCCGCCGTCGGCGGGATCCTGGCTGAGTCGCTGGCCGAAGCCGTCGACCTGGCGCGCATCCTCGCCCTGCCGGGCGACAGCATCCTGCTCTCGCCCGCCTGCGCGAGCTTCGACGAATTCTCCGACTTCGAGGCCCGCGGCCGCGCCTTCGCCGCGTGGGCCGCACAGACCCCCGGGGGTCCAAAGTGAACCGCCGCCTGGACCTGTGGCTGATGGCCACCGTCGCGGCCCTGATCGGCATCGGCCTGGTCATGGTCTTCTCCGCCAGTGCCGTCGTCGCGGGCGACGGCGGAGACCCGACGCACTTCTTCACCCGCCAGGGCATCGCCGTGGTCATGGGGCTGGTGCTCTGCGCCGTCACCGCCGTGACGCCGCTGGCCACCATCCGCCGCTGGCGCCTGGCCGCCTATGTCGCCTGTGGCGTCGCGCTGCTGCTGGTCTTCGTGCCAGGCATCCAGCACAAGGCCAACGGCGCGGCCCGCTGGCTGGGCTTCGGCAGCCTGCACATCCAGCCGTCCGAGTTCACCAAGATCGTCGTGCTGGTCTACCTGGCCGACTTCCTGGACCGCTGGCGTGGCTACCTGGGAGAACCCAAGGTGCTGCTGCGCGCCGTCGTGATCCCGGTGCCGGCGCTGCTCCTCATCCTGCCCGAGCCGGACTTCGGCACGACCGCCATCCTGGCCGGCCTGTGCGGCATCATGCTGTTCGTCGCCGGCATGCGGCTCACCCACATCGGCGCCCTGGCCGGTGTCGGCGCCGCCGTCGGCGTGCCCGTGATGATCGCGGAGGCCTACCGCATCGAGCGGCTGACCAGCTTCCGCGACCCGTGGGCCGTGGCGGACGGCGCCGGCTACCACACCATCCAGAGCTGGGTGGCCATGCACAGCGGCGGCTGGTTCGGCCAGGGGCTGGGCAACTCGATGGCCAAGCTCTACTTCCTGCCGGAACCGTGGACCGACTACATCGGCGCCGTCATCGCCGAGGAGCTCGGCTGGCTGCGGCTGATGGCCATCGTCCTGCTGTTCGCCGTGCTGGTGTGGCGCGGCCTGACCATCGCCCGCAACGCGCGCGATCCCTTCGGCATGTTCCTGGCCAGCACGCTCACCGCGATGATCGGCCTGAACGCCTTCTTCAACCTGGCCGTCATCATGGGCCTGGTGCCGCCCAAGGGCCTGGTGCTGCCCTTCATCAGCTACGGCGCCAGCGCGATGATCGCGAACCTGTGGGCCGTCGGCCTGCTGCTGTCCATCTCGGCCGAGGCCGAGGCCGGCCCGGTGGCGCAGACCGCCGCGCCGGCCGAGGGCTGGCCCTACCGGCACGAGGTCGGGTCCACCGCGACCGGCCAGGGCTTCGGGGCCGGCTTCGGACGGAGGCGGTGATGTTCCGCGGAAAGGTCCAGCGCATCCACTTCGTCGGCATCGGCGGCACCGGCATGTGCGGCATCGCCGAGGTGCTGCTGAACATGGGCTTCCAGGTCACCGGCAGCGACATGCGCGAGAGCGCCACCGTACAGCGCCTGCGCGGCCTGGGCGGCGTGATCCACGTCGGCCACGCGGCCGAGCACGTCGCCGGCGCCGACGTCGTCGTGAAGTCCACGGCGGTGCCCCCGCACAACGTCGAGATCAAGGCCGCCGACGCCGCCCACGTGCCCGTCATCCCGCGCGCCGAGATGCTCGCCGAGCTGATGCGCATGAAGTACGGCCTGGCCGTCGCCGGCACCCACGGCAAGACGACGACCACGTCGATGCTGGCGGCCTGCCTGGGCACGGCCGGCCTCGACCCGACCATCGTCATCGGCGGCCGCCTGGACCGGATCGGCAGCACCGCCCGGCTTGGCGCCGGCGAGTTCATGGTGGCCGAGGCCGACGAGAGCGACGGCAGCTTCATGCTGCTGGCGCCGACCGTCGCCGTCATCACCAGCATCGACCCCGAGCACATGGAGCACTGGGGCACGATGGACGCCCTGCTCGACGGCTTCGCGGCCTTCGCCGGCAAGGTGCCCTTCTTCGGCTTCGCCGCCCTGTGCCTGGACCACGAGAACGTCCAGGCCCTGCTGCCGCGGCTGCGGCGGCGGGTGGTCACCTACGGGCTCGACGCCCAGGCCGAGGTGCGCGCCGTCGATCTGCAGCAGCGCGGGCTCGAGAGCACCTTCACCGTGGTGCACGGCGGCGAGCCTCTGGGCCGCCTGCGCCTGCACATGCCCGGCGTGCACAACGTGCACAACGCCCTGGCCGCCACGGCCGTCAGCCTGGACCTGGGCGTGCCCTTCGCCCGCATCCAGGAAGCCCTCGACGGCTTCACCGGCGTCGACCGCCGGTTCAGCATCCGGGCGGAAGTGCCGGCCGGCAACGCCGACCCCATCACGATCATCGACGACTACGGGCACCACCCCGCCGAGATCCGCGCCACCCTGACGGCGGCGGCCGGCGCCTGGCCGCACCGGCGCATCGTCGCGGTGTTCCAGCCCCACCGCTACACGCGCGTGCGCGACCTGTTCCGCGACTTCGCCCGCTGCTTCAACAGCGCCACCCACGTGGTCGTCTGCCCGGTCTACCGGGCCGGCGAAGCGCCCATCGACGGCATCGACCAGCACAGCATCGCCGCGGCGCTCGGCGAGCACGGCCACCGCAGCGTCTCCGCCGTCGACGACCTGGACGCCGCGGTCGACCACCTGGCCGGCATCGTCCAGCCCGGCGACGTGGTGATCACCCTGGGTGCCGGCGACGTGAACCGGGTCTGCGGCGAGCTCGCGGCCCGACTGCCGGGCGCGGCGGGACCGACCGATGGCTGAGGACGCCCGGGACCTGCGCCGGCGCGCCCAGGCAGACCCCGACGCAGCCGCCGACGAGCTCTGCGCCGCCCTGGCCGAGACGCCCGGCGTGGCGCTGCGCCGGCAGGAAGACCTGGGCGGTCACCTGCCGCTGCGGGTCGGCGGGCCCTGCGACGTGTGGGCCGTGGTCGAGGACGTCGAAGCACTGGCCGCGACCCTGGCGGCCGCCCGCAGCGGCGGCATGACCTGGCGCCTGTGCTGGCCCTTCGAAGAGCTGGTCGTGCGCGACGGCGGCCTGCGCGGGCTGGTCGTACGGCCCGGCCAGGGCTTCGAGCACAGCCACCTGCAGGCCGAGGACGAACACGGCCCGGCCCGGCTGGTCCTGGGCAGCGCCGCGCCCTGGGCGACGGCGTCCGCCGCGCGGGCCCGGGCGCAGCACCTGGCTCCCGAAGCCGACGCCCTGCGGGGACCGCTGTCCGAGGTCGGGCGCTGGCCCGGCTGCCCCGGGGGGCTGTTCGCGCATGGGGACATCTCGGGCCTCGAGGGTCTGGTGAGCGCCGTGACCTGGCGCAAGGGACGCCGCACCGAGCGGGTCGTCGTGCCCGCGGCCGGCGTGCCGGCGCCGCTCCCGGCCAGCGCGGTGCTGCTGTCCGTCGAGATCCCCCTGTCCTGGCAGGCCGGCAGCCGGCGCCTGCGCACCCGTCATCGTCCCCCCGCGCCCGGCACCCTGTTCGCCGACGACCCGCCGGTACGCGCCGCCGAGCAGCTGAAGCTCGCTGGCCTGCTCGGGACCCGCATGCGCGCCTGGTGCCTGGCCCCCGAGCGCCCCGGCGTCGTGGTGAACCAGGACCGCGACGTGGCCACCGCCCACGACCTGCTGCTGCTGGCCAAGGGCGCCCGCGAGCACGTCAACCGCCACCGCGGCGCCCTCCTCGACACCCGCCTCGACGTCATCGGCGTCGCCGGCAGCCGCCGGCGCTGAGCCTGCCCGTCCCTCGGAGCCCCCATGGCCCTCTCCCTTCATCCGCCCCAGCGCGACACCGCCAGCGCCCGCATCGCCGTCCTGATGGGCGGCCCCTCCACCGAGCGCGAGGTCTCGCTCAAGTCCGGCAAGGCCGTGCTGCAGGCCTTGCTCGACCGCGGCTGGGACGCCGTCGGCATCGACGTGGGCCCCGACCTGGCCGAGCGCCTGCACGCCGAACGCGCCGAGGTCGCCTGGATCGCCCTGCACGGGGCGATCGGCGAGGACGGCTGTGTCCAGGGCCTGCTCGAGGTGCTGCGCATCCCCTACACGGGCAGCCCGGTGCGCGGGTCGGCCGTCGCGATGGACAAGATCGCCACCAAGCGGGCGCTCGCCGGCCAGGGCCTGAACCTGCCGGCCGACATGGTCTGGATCCCGGGCGAGCCCTACCCCGAGCACGCCGCTCCGGACTGCGTCGTGAAGGTGCCCCAGGGCGGGAGCACCATCGGCACCTGGGTCTGCCGCAACAGCGCCGAGTTCGAGGCGGCCCTGGTCCAGGCCGAGGCGATGGGCGATCGCGTGCTGCTCGAGCAGTTCGTCGCCGGCGAGGAGATCACGGTCGCCGTGCTCGACGGCCAGCCCCTGCCGGTGGTCGCGATCCGCCCGGACAGCGGCTTCTTCGACTTCGAGGCCAAGTACACCAAGGGCCGCACCCAGTACCTGGTGCCCGCTCCCCTGCCCGAGGAGACCGCCCGGACCGCCCAGGAACACGCCCGCCGCGCCTACGAGACCCTGGGACTGGCCGGCGTCGCGCGGGCGGACTTCATCGTCGACGGCGACGGCCGCCCGTGGTTCCTCGAGGTCAACACCAGCCCCGGCTTCACGGCCACCAGCCTGAGCCCGATGGCGGCCGGCGCCGTCGGCCTGAGCTTCGAGGATCTGGTCGATCACCTCGCGCGCACCGCGCGGCTGCACGTGCACCCCTGAGCACCCGGCCGTGTGCAGGCGGCGCCCGCCGCTGAGGTGACGTGATCGCAGCCACTTGCGTCGGCCTTGCCGACCCGGTGGAAACCTTGGGTCTTGGCTTGTCAAGGCTGCTCCGACGCGGTAACGTTGGCCATCCCTCGACCCCCCTTCCTCGTCGATGGGCTGGACCGATCCCCCCGGTCCCGGCGCACTCCCCCCGCGCCTCCCTGCTGAACCTCCCGCCCCGCGCTCCCCGCGCCTTCGGCTGCCGTGAACTCCCTGGTCCCCCGCCCCCCGTCCCTGTGGACGCGTGCCCTCCGCGTGATCGGCGCGGGTGTGCTCGGCGCCGTCGTCGTGACGGCCGGCGGACTGGCGGTGAACCATGTGCAGCAGGACCCGTCCTTCCGCGTCGAAGCGGTGGAGATCGTGGGGAACCAGCGGGCGTCGGTGGCCCAGCTGCGCCACCTGGCCGACGTCGCGCCGGAAGCGCACCTCGGCACGGTGCAGCTCGACCACGTCCGCCGCGGCGTCGAGCGCCACCCCTGGGTGCGCCAGGCCACGGTGTCCCGGGCCTTCCCGTCCACCCTGCGGATCGAGGTCGTCGAGCACCAGCCCGTCCTGCTGCTGTCCCTCGACCAGCTCTGGTACCTCGACGCCGACGGGCGCCCGATCAAGCGCGCCGAGGCCGACGACCTGGACTACCCGGTCATCACCGGCCTGTCCCCGGCCCTCGCCGATCAGCGTCCCGAGCTCGCCGCCGCGGTCGTCGCGGGCGCCCTGCGCGTCCTGGCCGCCTGTGACGGCCACCCGGTCTACGCCGACGACATCTCCGAGATCCACCACGACCCGACCAAGGGCTACGAGCTGGTGCTGCGCAGCGGCACCCGCCTGATTCTGGGCAGCGGCTCGCCCCAGGCGCCGTTCACCCGGCTGCAGCGCATGGTCGAGCTCGGGCTGGACCTCGACACGCCCCAGCGCATCGACCTCGACATCGAGTCGGTCGCGGTGGCGACCCCCCTCCCCCCGGCCTGAGCCCCCTCCGGGCGCCGGCCGCATCCCTCCTCTCTCTCCTTCCTTCTCTCTCTCGACCCCGGCTCGAGCTCGCATCGACCCCCGCTGCCCGCGGTCACAGGGCGCCCTCGGAGGACAACCATGATCGACCTTGTGGAGAACGAGCTGTCCAAGGCGCAGATCCGCGTGATCGGCGTCGGCGGCGGCGGCGGCAACGCCGTGAACAACATGATCGCGAGCGGCATGACCGGCGTCGAATTCGTGGTCGTCAACACCGACGCCCAGGACCTCGAGCGCTCCCTCGCGCCCCGTCGCTTCCAGCTCGGTGGCCAGCTCACCAAGGGCCTGGGCGCCGGCGCCAACCCGGAAGTCGGCCGCGAAGCCGCGCTGGAAGACCGCGACCGGCTGGCCGAGCTCGTGGTCGGCTGCGACATGGTCTTCATCACCGCCGGCATGGGCGGCGGCACCGGCACCGGTGCGGCCCCCGTGATCGCCCAGGTCGCCAAGGAAGTCGGCGCCCTGACCGTGTCGGTCGTGACCCGTCCCTTCCACTTCGAGGGCCGCCGCCGCCGCAAGCAGGCGGAAGAAGGCATCGAGTCGATGCGGGCCAACGTCGACACCCTGATCACCATCCCCAACCAGCGGCTGATCAGCATGGCGACCGAGCGCACCACGATGCGCGAGGCCTTCCAGATGGCCGACATGGTGCTGTACCAGGCCTGCAAGGGCGTGTCCGACCTGATCAACTTCCAGGGCATCGTGAACGTCGACTTCGCCGACGTGCGCACCATCATGGCCAACAAGGGCCTGGCCCTGATGGGTGTCGGCACCGGCACCGGCGCCCACAAGACCGTCGAAGCCGCCCAGCAGGCCATCAACAGCCCCCTGCTGGACGACGTCAGCATCGCCGGCGCCACCAGCGTGCTCATCAACATCACCGGCAACTCCGATCTCACCATGTACGAGATCAACGAAGCGTCGACCATGATCCAGGAAGAAGCCCACGAAGACGCCAACGTCATCTGGGGCTGGGTCATCGACGACTCGATGAAGGAAGAAGTGCGGGTGACGGTCATCGCGACCGGCTTCGAAGAGCAGGGCATGGCCGCCCAGCCCAGCGTCGAGCGCACCCTGCAGGCCGCCGTCGCCAACCAGCGCCCCGGCAGCACCTGGCGCAACCAGCAGGGCCGCAGCACCCCGCTGGCGACCGGGCTGGACCCCAACGACTACGACATCCCGACGTTCTTCAAGAACGGCGACTGAGACACCCCAGGGCGCTCACGGACACCGTGGGCGCCCTGACTGCATGTGGGCCTCGAGTCCACCACGAACTGGCTGGATTCCCCTCGCTTCGGCGGGGGGATGGCCGCGGAGGGTACCCGTCGCCCCCCGGCCCGCTGACGCTGGAGTGGAGCGGTGCGCCTGCGGCCCACGGGTCGTGGACGCCCGTCAGCTGATGCTCTGTAGATGGAGACGCTGAGACGGGTCGTGCCCCTGGCGGCCGCTTCCTCTCCGGGAGCGGCCGCCCTTGCGACAGGATGCAGCACGCGGATTCCGGCGCCCGCCGGTAGGATCCGGGCATGGCCATCCTACTTCTGCCGCTGTTCATCACATCGCTCGCCCACGCGGACGAGGACGCGCCGGGCGAGGAGGCGGCAGCGGGGGAGCAGCCGGGCGAGGAGGCGGCAGTCGAGGAGGCGGCAGTCGAGGAGGCGGCAGTCGAGGAGGCGGCAGTCGAGGAGCTGCCAGTCGAGGCGACCATGGACGCGGCCGATCGCGCCCTGCTCGACGCGCTGCTCGCCCTGCTCGACGACGAGGGCGCTGACGGCGCCGAGGCGCTGGGGATGCTCGCCGATCCGCGCAGCCTGTGGGCCCTGCGCAACGCGGTGCGGACCCGCACGATCGACGTCGCGCTGCCGGCGACCCGGGCCCTGGCCGCGTTCCCCGAGGCCGGGCCCGACCTGCTCTACTGGGTGCGGGACCCCACGCGCCCCGACGTGGTGCGCGTCGCCGCCGCCGAAGGCGCCGCGAAGCTCGGGCTGGAAGGGGGCCCCGACGCGATCCGGGCCGCTCTCGCCGACCGCACCACCTCGACCGAGCTCGCCGACCGCCTGTACACCGTCCTCGAGCAGGGCTGGCCGACGCAGGCGCTGGCCCGCGATCAGCTGGTCTCCCGCCCCGGCACCGCCTGGATGGCCGCCGGGGACGGCGTCGGGCTCGGCTTCGCCCTCGCCGCCACCGGCCACTTCGGCCAGGGCGAAGGCCTGGCGGCCCTCGGCGGCCTGACCGGCGCGGCCGGCGGCGTGACGCTCGCCATCGTGACGGCGCGCTCGCGACCGGAGCCCGACGGACAGGCGGCCTTCTTCGCCACCTCGGGCATCGGCGGCATCGCCGCGGGCGCGCTGATCGGCGCCGGCGCCGCGCCCGGCTCCGAAGACGCGGCGTGGGCGGGCGGGCTGCTGGGCGGGGCGGCCGGCTACGGCCTGGGACTCGGGCTGCGGCGGCAGCACCCGGGCTCCACCACGGACACCGGCGTGGCCAGCGCCGTGGCCGTGGGGACCTCCGTGCTCGCCCTCAGCGTGTCGGACCTCGCCGGAGTCGAAGACGACGGCCAGATGGCGGCCGCAGGCGCGGGACTCGGCGCCGGACTGGCCCTGGGCCACGCCACCGCCTGGCGGGCGGACCGGGACGCCCACGACATCGGCCTCGCGCTGCTGACCACCGGCTACGGGGCCTACGCCGGACTGGTGATGCCGATCGACGACGAACACCGGGCCGGCGTGACCGGGCTGCTGGCCAGCTCCGGCGGGCTCGCGGCCTACGCCCTGGGCGGGCCGGTCGACGCCCAGCCCGACGTGGTCGCGGGCGCCTTCGGGGGGCTGCTGTTCGGTGGCGCGGGCGGCGCCGGCGTCGGACTGCTCGTCGACCCCGACGGAGGCCGCAGCGTGCAGCGCGCCATGCTGGTCGGCGGCACGGCCGGGCCCGTCGTGGGCGGCCTGCTCGCCCACCGCACGGCGGGTGGCCTCGACACCGACGACGTGGTGCTGACCGCGACCACCACCGGCTGGGCCGCGTGGCAGACGGCCGGCTGGGGCGAAGCCACCGACTCGCCCGAGTCGCTCCGCGGGCTCTGGTTCCTCGTGCCTTCGGCGGTGGGCAGCGCCACGGCCATCGCCTCGCCGCGGCTGGACGTCGACGCCACCGAGACCCTGGCCGCGACCAGCCTGGGGCTGTGGGGCGCCTACCTGGGCACGGTGACGGGGGTGCTGGCCGACTTCGGCCCGAACCGGCGCATGCAGTCCGCCCTGATCGGCTCCGACGTCGGGCTGGTCGGCGGCATCCTGTTGATGTCGCCGCTGGTGGATGCCCCGCCGGTCGTGGTGGGCGTCGCGGACGCCGGGGGCATGATCATCGGCAGCTCCGCGGCGCTGGCCACCGCCCTGTTCACCGACAACGAGGACCCGATCCTGGTCGCGAGCCTGGTCGGGGCCGCAGGCGGCGCCACGGGCGGGGCGTTGCTCGGCCGCAGCCTGCACCGGCGCAGCGCACCGGGCCGCGCGCCGTCCACCGCCGCAGCGCGGTGGCCCGCGGGGCTGGACGTGGGTCCGGCGTGGCTGCCGACGGCGGACGGTACAGGGGTCTGGGGGGCCAGGATGTCGCTGCAGGGCTGGTAGCCCGCCGCGCGGAGCGCTCCCGGATCGCGCGACCCGGCACCGCCCGCCCCCGCCCCCCGCGGGGCCGCCGACCTCCCGTCACAGCAAGCGACGGATCGCGACACGCCGCACCGGAGCGGATGCGTCATCCTGGGACACCTCCCCGGTGCATCCTTGTCCCGTACCGAAGCCATTGCCCCCGATCTCCTCGTCCAGGCCTCGCGCCTCGACGAGCAGCACCCCCTGCGCTTCCTGTGGGAGCACGCGCCCGTGGGGATGACCGTCACCGCCCTCGACGGCCGCCTGCTGCAGGTCAACCGCGCCTTCTGCAAGCTCTTGGGCCACAGCAGAAGCGAGCTGCTCAGCCGCGGCTGGCCGGAGCTCACCCACCCCGACGACGTCGCCCGGCACCGCGAGGCCGACCGCAAGCTGCTGTCGGGGGAAGCGCCGCACATCACCCTCGACAAGCGCTACCTGCGCGCCGACGGCACCCTGGTGCACTGCCAGCTCAAGGTCGCGCCGATCCACGACGCCGACGGGGTCCCCGTCGGCCTGCTGGGCATCGCCAACGACGTCACCGAGCACGTCCTGGCCCAGCAGCGCCTGGCCCGGGCCGCCCACTACGACCCCCTGACCGGCCTGCCCAACCGCACGGGCTTCCTGGCCGCCGTGCGCGAGGCGCTGGACCGGGGTGCGGACGACGTGGCCGTCCTGCTGGTCGATCTCGACCGGTTCCGCGCCGTGAACGACTCGATCGGCCACACCAAGGGCGACCAGTTCCTGGTGCTCGCCGCCGAGCGGGTCCAGGACGCCACCCGGCCCGGCGAAGTGGTCGCGCGCTACGGCGGCGACGAATTCATCGCCCTGATCCCCGGCGCCGACGCGCTGGACCGGGCCCGCGCCCTGGCCACGAGCATCCACGAGACCCTGCGCGCCCCGATGCAGGCCGGCAGCCTGCAGGTCTACTGCACCGCGTCCATCGGCATCGCCGGCCTGGACGCGGCCGAGGGCAGCGCCGAGGCCGTCATCCGCGACGCCGACATCGCCTTGTACCGGGCCAAGGAGGGCGGCCGCGGCCGCACCGTCGAGTTCGACGCGTCGATGCGGGCCCAGGTGCGCGAGGCGATGGCCCTGCGCGCCGACCTGCACGGCGCCGTCGCCCGCGGCGAATTCCGGCTGCACTACCAGCCCATCGTCGACCTGCACGACGGCCGCGCCGTCGGCTTCGAGGCCCTGCTGCGCTGGCAGCACCCCGAGCGCGGGCTGCTGGCCCCCGACCGCTTCCTGAGCCTGGCCGAGGAGGTCGGCGAGACCCCCGGCATCGGCCGCTGGGCCCTGCAGTCGGCCTGCGCCGCCATGGCCCGGATCACCCGGTCCGACGACGGCCCCTACGTGTCCGTGAACCTGTCGATGCAGCAGCTGGCCGACCGGCAGCTCATCGAGGCCGTCGACCGCGCCCTGCTGCAGAGCCGCATGCCCGCCAACCGGCTGCGAGTCGAGGTGACCGAGGCCGTGGTGCGCGAGGATCTCGAGCTGGTCGTGCCCACCCTGGACGCCATGCGCGCCCGCGGCATCGGCATCTACGTCGACGACTTCGGCACCGGCGTGTCCAGCTACGCACGGCTGCACCGGCTGCCGATCGACGCGCTCAAGGTCGACAAGGGCTTCGTCAGCGGCATGGACGTCGACGAGGACGGCCGCTCGCTGGTCTACAGCATCATCACCCTGGCGCGCAGCCTGGGCCTGGGCGCCATCGCCGAGGGCGTCGAGACCGACGGCCAGCGCCGGGCGCTCATCGACCTGGGCTGCCGCCACGCCCAGGGCTACCTGTTCAGCCGCCCGATGCCCCTGGAGCGGGCGCGTCGCTACCCGATGCGCTGAGCACCCCGGCTGGCGCGCGCTCCGGCCGCACCGTCACGCCCATCTGAAGCCGCAGCGCCCGCCACTGCCGCGTCCAGCGGCCGTCGGCCTCTCGCACCACCAGCGGCGGCAGGTCCCGGCGCTCGCCCGCGCCCGCCGGTCCGGCCAGGAAGACCGCGATGGTCGCCGGGCGGCCACGGCGGAACACCACGTCCTGGCGGTGCAGCAGGCACAGGCCCGCGTCGGCGAAGGCGGGCTCGGGCCGGTCGTCGCCCGCGGCGTGCACCAGGGCGAACCGTCCCCCCGGCGCCAGGGCCGACGCGGCGGTCCGGCAGTAGTCGAACACGTCGCCCCGCAGCTCCATGCGACACGCGGCCCGCTGGGGATGCGGCGAGATGTGCCCCTTGCCCACGGGGATGTAGGGCGGCGATCCGGTCACCAGGTCGTAGGTCCCGTGCTCTTCCCGCGGCAGCATCGCCGGGTCCCGCAGGTCCCCGTGGCGCAAGCGGACCCGGTCCTGCAGGCCGTTGCCCACGACCGTGCGGCGGGCCAGCTGGTGGCTGACCTCCTGGGCCTCGACCATCATCAGCGTCGGCGGGGGTCCCCCTCGCGCCGACCAGCGCGGGACCCCTCCTCCGTCGCCATCCAGTTGGCCCCGCACCCGGTGCCCGACGCACCACAGCGTCATCAGGCCCACGCTGCCGATGCCAGCGCCCAGATCCAGCAGCCGCCGCGCACCGGGCCGGGCCCGGGACGCCAGCCAGGCCGTCACCATGTCGTCGGTCGAGAACCGGTGCCCCGCGCGCAGCTGCAGGATCCGCCAGTCGCCGGCCAGCAGGTCCAGGGTCTCGCCCGCCTGCGCCTGGAAGTCGCTCACCCCTGGCGCCCCTCGATCTCGGTGATGGCCGCCGCGACGGCCTCGCGCACCTCGGGGCTGGCGTCTTCGGACAGCTTCTCGAGGTGCCAGATCATCGCGGGCCCCGCCAGGGCGCCGATCGCCCGCACGGCCTGGGCGCGCACGCGGCCGTCGCCGTGGTCCAGCACCCGGCGCATCTGGCTGACGAAGGACCTCCAGTCGGTGGCCGCGGCGATGCGGCAGGCCAGCGCGACCTGGGCCGGATCGGTGCTGTGCAGCAGGTCGCGCACCCGATCCCGGCCCGCCCCGTCGAGGGAGGCGCCCTGGAAGGCCGCCACCGCTTCGTCGTGCTGCCCGGCCTCGAACAGCTTCCACGCGCCGACGGTCGCCTGGCCGAGGGCCGCATCGGACGGCGCCGCGCGGGTGTAGGTCGGGCGAGGCGCAGCCGATGCCGGCGCCGCGACGGCCAGGTCCTCGACCGTCAGCGCCGCGTCGGGCAGGGCGCGCCCCAGGGCCACCGCGGCCTGGATGAGCCCGTCGAGATCGGCGCTGTCGTGCTCGACGACCACGCGGGCGCCGGCGTCGCCGTTGTCCACCGTGGCGCCTTCGGGCAGCTCGGCCGCCTCGTCGAGACGCAGGGGGGTGGCGCGGGTGAGGACGATGCGGGCCAAGGGTGCTCCGGGGCGGGACGCTGCAGAGCCTACCCCAGGCTCAGGGCGCGCCGGAGTCGCCGCCGGGGCCGCCCTCGGGCGCGACCTGGAAGCTGCCCAGCAGCCCGATCATGCCTTCCCCGATGTCGCCGTCGGTCCGGCTGGCCTGCAGATCCAGGTCGCCGCGCCAGCCCACGGGCTCGCGCGCGCCGGCGTAGACGTCGATGGTGACCTCGTCCCACTCCGCGGGATCGATGCCCGGGTCGTAGCTGCCGCTGACGTCGGCGATGTCGACCTGCAGCGACCAGCTGGCGCCGTCGAGGCTGGCGGCCCACACAGCGGTGGATCCGGCGAAAGCCAGCACCGGCGCGTCGGTGTCGCCGGCACGCAGGCTGATCGTGACGGGGATCTCGTAGTAGTCGGGGCACCGCGGCTCGCTGTCCGGCCCGGTCTCCTCGTAGGACGTGTCTTCGAGGGTGCCGCCGCCGCCCCAGCCCGTGTCGACGGTCGCCTCCTGCTCGACCAGGCTCGGCGAGCCCGCAGGCAGGATCTCGATGGTCAGGGGCACCTCGCCGTCCCCCTCGCTCGACCAGGCGCCGGACAGCTTGCCGTCCCGGCCGCGCATCACCTCGGCCACGGTGAAGGTCATGTCGCCATAGGCGACGTCGGGGTCGGCCACCTCGGTCACGGCCACGGCCTCGCAGCCGCTGCCGCCCGTGTCGGGGCGGGTGCTGTCGACCGTGTCGTCCCAGCCATCGTCGCCGGACCCGCCGCTGTCGGCGTCGTCGCCGTCGTCTTCGTCCTTCTCGGCGCAGGCGGCCAGGGCGAGGACAGGGAGGAGGAGGAGGAGGAGGGAGGAGCGGGTCATGACGTCTCCGGGAGTGCGATCTCAGCGTGCCCCGTGGTCGGGGCGACCGCCACAGGCATCGACCAGCCGTGCGACGGATCCGCCCACCCCGAGCAGGTCCGTGTCGAGGTGGAGGTCGGCGAGGGCGTAGAGCGGCGCCCGCTCGGCCAGGATGTCCCGGAGCTCGCCCAGGGCGTCGGGCCGGCCACGCATCGGGCGCAGGTCGCCCTGGGCCCGTACCCGCTCCAGGTGCGAGGCCGGACGCGCCTGCAGCCACGCCGTGCGGGCCGCCCCGCGCAGGTGGGCCCAGGTCTCCGCCGCCGTCACCAGCGAGCCGCCCGCCGCCAGGACGAAGGGACCGCCCCCGGCCAGCAGGGCGTCCAGGGCCTCGCGCTCGAGCGCCCGGTAGCGCGCCTCGCCGCCCAGCTCGAACACCTCGCCCAGGGTCATGCCGGCGGTGTCCTCGACCCGGCGGTCCAGCTCGACGAAGGGCACGCCGAGGCTGTCGGCCACCGCGGCCCCGACGGTGCTCTTGCCTGCCCCCCGCAGGCCGACCAGCGCGAGCCGCACCGGCGCAGCGGGACCGAGCCCCGCGAACAGCTCGGACAGAGGCAGCGCCAGCACCGTGCAGACCTCGGCCAGCCGCTGCACGCTGATGTTCCCCCGACCGCTCTCCAGCTGGACCAGGAACCGCGGCGAGACGCCGGCCCGCTCGGCCAGTTCGGACTGGGTCAGGCCCAGGCTCTTGCGGCGGCTGCGCAGCCGGGCGCCGATGTCGACGAGGAGCATTGACGCACTTTAGTGCATCTCCTGCCGGGCTGGCCACCCTCGACCGGCAACATGCTGCATCTTGCTGACAAACGCCAGCGAAATACGCTACGGTCGTCCCGTCCCGAGGTGTCGATGTCTCCCGGCCCCAGCGCGCGCTTTCCCTTTCCCCACGACCCCGTCGGCTGGTTCTGCCTGGGCCTGGCCGATCAGGTCGCGCCCGGCGCGCTGCAGACCCTCGACCTGTTCGGTCGCCAGACCGTGCTGTTCCGCGGCCAGGACGGCCAGCTCGGCCTGCTCGACGCCTACTGCCCGCACATGGGCGCCCACTTCGGTCACGGCGGCTGCGTCGACGGCGACCACCTGCGCTGCCCCTTCCACGACTTCCGCTTCGACCGCGACGGCTCCTGCGTCTCCACCCCCTACGACCACGCCCCTCCCCGCGGCGCCCGGGCCCGCGCATGGCCGCTCGTCGAGCGCGACGGCCTGCTGTTCGCCTGGCACCACCCCTTCGGCGAGCCCCCCTCCTTCGACCTCCCCGCGCACGACATCTCCGACTGGACCCGCCTGCGGCTGCACGCCTGGGAGCTCGACAGCCACCCCCAGGAGATCAGCGAGAACAGCGTCGACACCGGGCACTTCGCCGCCGTGCACAGCTACCGCGAGCTCGAGGTCGTCGAGCCGCTGCAGGTCGACGGCCCGGTCCTGCGCACGACCTACGCCTTCTCGCGCAGCGCCCGCGAGTTCGGCATCCGCGGCGACATCCGGCTGACCATCCGCATCCAGGTCCTGGGCCTCGGGGTGTCGATCGTGGACACGACCGCCGACCGGCTGCCGCTGCGCACCCGGCAGTTCGTGCTGCCGACGCCGACCGCCGACGGCCGCGTGAAGCTGCGCATCGGCATCCACATGCAGCGGCCGGAGCGCTGGCGGGCCCTCTCTCCCGCGCTGGCCCTGCTGCCCGGGCCCGTGGCCGAGCTCGCCGTCGGCCACGGCACGCTCAAGCTCTACGCCCACGAGGTCGCCCAGGACCTCGACGTCTGGAAGAACAAGATCTACGTGCACCCGCCCCGGCTGGCGAAGGGCGATGGCCCCGTCGGCCGCTACCGGGCGTGGTGCCGGCAGTTCTACCCGCACATGGAAGATGCCGTCGCGGCCCGGTAACGCACTATAGTGCATCCTGACCGGCTGGTAGCCGCCGGTTGCATGCAGTATACTTCCCGAGTCACGGGCGTCCTCCCCGTCCGCCCGTGGTGCATCGGGACGTCGCCGCCTGCCCGCGGGCCGCGACTCCCGGCGGACGGCGCCTCCTGGCCGTTCGCGCCCCCCGGAAGACCGCGTCCGCGCCTCCTCCTCGTCCCCAGCCCCCGAGAGCGTCCCCATGGGCCACGACTTCGCCTACCCGCCCGTCGACTTCGAGACCCACCCCGACCGGTACAAGCACTGGAAGCTGTCCGTCGACGGCCCCGTCGCCACCCTGGTCATGGCCGTCGCCGAAGACGGCGGCATGTGGCCCGGCCGCTACGAGCTCAAGCTCAACAGCTACGACCTTGGGGTCGACATCGAGCTGGCCGACGCCGTGCAGCGCCTGCGCTTCGAGCACCCGGAAGTGCGCGTCGTGCAGATCACCGGCGGGCTGGACGCCAAGATCTTCTGCGCCGGCGCCAACATCCGGATGCTCAGCATGGCCCCCCATGCCTTCAAGGTGAACTTCTGCAAGTTCACCAACGAGACCCGGACGTCCATCGAAGACGCCACCGATCACTCCGGCCAGCACTACGTCGCCGCCCTCAACGGCACCGCGTCCGGCGGCGGCTACGAGCTCGCCCTGGCCTGCGAGAAGATCTGGCTCATCGACGACGGCAACGCCGCCGTGTCCCTGCCGGAAGTGCCCCTGCTGGGCGTGCTGCCCGGCACCGGCGGCCTGACCCGCATCACCGACAAGCGCCGCATCCGCCGCGACATGGCCGATGTGTTCTGCACCAAGGCCGAGGGCTTCCGCGCCCGCGACGCCCTGAAGCACGACTTCATCGACGCCGCCTGGCCCCGGTCGCAGTGGGAGGAAGGCACCGCCCGGGCCGCCGTCGACCTCGCCGCGGAGATCACCGACACCCTGCCCCTGAAGAAGGACGGCCCCGGCGTGGCCCTGCCGGCGCTCGAACGCGACGACACCGACGACGGCTGGTCCTACCGCTTCGTCGACGTCGTGCTCGACCACGACAACGGCGACCGCGTGGCCACCGTGACCATCAAGGGTCCCCCCTCCGACGGCGCCGATGCGGACCCGGTGCGGGGCGCCGACACCTGGTGCCTGCGGGCCTTCCGCGAGCTCGACGACGCGCTGCTGCGGCTGCGGGTCAACCACCTGGGCGTGGGCCTGATCCTGCTGCGCGCCGAAGGCGACCGCGACGCCATCCTGGCCCACGAAGCCGCCATGCTGCGCGGTGCCGACGACGACTGGTTCTGGCGCGAGGTCCAGCTGTTCGTGGCCCGCACCCTGCGGCGCGTCGACAACACCAGCAAGACCTTCTTCGCCATCATCGATGAAGGCAGCGCCTTCGTCGGCACCCTGCTCGAGCTCGCCCTGGCCGCCGACCGCCAGTACATGTTCCTGGACGACGACGGCGAGAACAGCGTGCTGCTGTCCGAAGCCAACGAAGGCGTCTTCCCGATGGCCAGCGGCATCAGCCGGCTGGAAGCCCGCTTCCCCGGTGACCGCGACGCCATCGAGGCCGTGGTCGAGGTCGAGGGCGAGATCGACGCCGAGACCTGCGAAGAGCTCGGCCTCGTCACCCTCTCCCTCGACGACATCGACTGGGAGGACGAGGTCCGGATCGCCATCGAAGAGCGCGTGAGCCTGTCCCCCGACGCGCTGACCGGCATGGAGCAGAACCTGCGCTTCGGCGGCGGCGAGACCTGCGAGACCAAGATCTACGGCCGCCTGTCGGCCTGGCAGAACTGGATCTTCCAGCGCCCCAACGCCGTCGGCGACCGCGGCGCCCTGTCCATGTTCGGCCACCCCGAGCGCCCGATCTTCGACTTCAACCGCACCTGATCCCTGCCCAGCGCCCCCAAGCCCCCGGAGCCCTCCCATGGCCCACATCGACTACGACGAGCGCATCCCCAACAACGTGGACCTGGCCCACGATCGTCGCCTGAAGAAGGCGCTGGAGAAGTGGCAGCCCGCCTACCTGGACTGGTGGAAGGGCGTCGGGCCCCAGGTCTTCAAGGGCAACGACATCTACCTGCGCACGGCGATCAGCACGGAAGCCGGCGGCTGGGCCAACTTCGGCTACGTCAAGATGCCCGACTACCGCTGGGGCATCTTCCTGGCCGACCGCGAAGAGGACCGCACCATCCCGGCGGGCGACCACGCCGGCCAGCCCGTCTGGCAGGAAGTGCCGGGCGAGTACCGAAACGTCCTCAAGCGCATCATCGTCGTCCAGGCCGACACCGAGCCCGCGTCGGTCGAGCAGCAGCGCTGGCTCGCCGCCACCGCCCCCAGCCTCTACGACGCCCGCAACCTGTTCCAGGTCAACGTCGAAGAAGGCCGCCACCTGTGGGCCATGGTCTACCTGCTGCACGCCTACTTCGGCCGCGACGGCCGGGCGGAAGCCGACGAGCTGCTGGCCCGCCGCGCCGGCGACGACGACAAGCCGCGCATCCTCGACGCCTTCAACCAGCCCTGCCAGGACTGGCTGACCTTCCACTGCTTCACCTGCTTCACCGACCGCGACGGCAAGTACCAGCTGGGCGCCCTGGCCGAGAGCGCCTTCGACCCGCTGTCCCGCACCTGCCGGTTCATGCTGACCGAAGAAGCCCACCACCTCTTCGTCGGCGAGTCCGGCCTCGAGCGCATCATGCGCCGCGCGGCCCAGCTCGAGCGGGAAGCCCCCAACGGCGACCCCCGCGAGCTCGGCGGCATCGACCTGCAGACCATCCAGAAGTACGTCAACTACTGGTTCACCTACAGCATCGACCTGTTCGGCTCGGAAGTCAGCACCAACGCCGCCGACTACTTCGCCAGCGGGCTCAAGGGCCGGTGGCGCGAGGCCAAGGACCACGACGAGCACAGCGCCCTGCACCAGCAGAAGACCATCGAGTACGTCGAAGACGGGCGCGTGGTCGGCCGCGAGGTGCCCCTGCGCAACGCCATGAACGAGATCCTGCGCGAGGACTACGCCAGCGACTGCGACCGCGTGGTCAAGCGCTGGAACAAGGCGCTCGAAGAAGAAGGCAGCGACTTCCGCATGGTGCTGCCCAGCACGAAGTTCCACCGCCGCCAGGGCATCTACGCCGACCACCACTTCAACCCGGCCGGCGAGCTCATCTCGGCGGACGAGTGGGAGAGCAAGCGCGACAGCTGGCTGCCCACCGAGTCCGACCGCCAGTACGTGCACAGCCTGATGAAGCCCGTCTACGAGCCCGGCAAGTTCGCGAACTACATCGCGGCCCCCCGGCGCGGCATCCACGGCCAGCCCGTCGAGTTCGAGTACGTGCGCACCGACGGCTGAGCACCGGCCCAGGAGCGACGATGTCCCGCGATCCCCGCTGCCCCTGTCGCTCGGGCCGCAGGTACCGCCGCTGCTGCCAGCCCCTGCACCAGGGGCGGGCAGCGCCGTCGCCGGAAGCGCTGATGCGCAGCCGGTTCGCCGCCTATGCCCTGGGCGACGTCGCCTACATCGTCGCCACGACCGACCCGTCCGGGCCCCAGTGGGGAGCGGACGAAGGGGCGTGGCGCGCCGACATCGAGCGCTTCTGCGCATCGACCCGGTTCGTCGGTCTGCGGGTCGAGGAGAGCGGCGAGGAGGAGGGCGGCGAGGGCTTCGTCGTCTTCCACGCCACCCTCGAGCAGGCCGGTCCCCGAGGAGCGCTCCAGGACGCCAGCTTCGGCGAGCGCAGCCGGTTCCGCCGGGTGGACGGACGGTGGCGCTACTGGGGGGGCGAGCGGCGGTGATCGCGCCGCAGGGCAGAGCGAGTCTCTACGCCCCCAGGTGGCCGTTCTTCTTCGCCCGCCGCCAGGCCACCAGGTAGGCGCCCCACACGAACACCACGAGCGCGCCCCAGAAGCAGCCGCCGAAGACCACCGTCCAGTCGTCCCCGAAGATCGCCGCCCCCACGCAGATGAGCGCGAACACGGCGGGCACCGACGACAGCACCGCGAAGATCTTCGCGAGCTTCCGGCCCTCCCAGAGCGGCTGCCCCGCCGGCCAGTCGGACAGCCAGCGGGTCAGGTCCTGGGCGGGCTTCGCCTGGATCGTGACCTGGTCCTCGCCCCGGCGCAGCAGGGTCAGCCGGTTGCCGGCGACCAGGGGCTTGTCTCCCGACAGCGCGCCCACCCGCTCGGTGCCGTCCCCGCGCTGGAACAGCAGCCCGTGCTCGATGGCGGCGCCGATCACCGCTTCGTCGAAGGCGCCCGGGCCCTCGGCCGCCGCCGCGTGGAAGCTCCACGTGCCGTCTTTGTAGATCGTCGTGACGCCGGCCCCGGCCTTCACCACCTCGTTGAGCATGAAGGTCGGGCTGCGGGTCGGCAGGAAGGCGGCGTAGTGCCCGCGCAGCAGCACGATCCCCTTCTGGAAGGACGTCGCGCTCAAGATGCGCTGGGCGGGGAGCTGCAGGTGGGCGACGGGCGGCATGCCTGCCACCGTGCCCCAGCGGGCGGTCGACGGCAACGCGGGCGGCTACAGGCAAGGGGTCCCCCTCACCCGGAGCCTCCTCATGGGCATCTTCGACTTCGTGTCCTCCGCCGGCCGCAAGATCACCGGCGACGCCGCCACCGTCCTCGCCGAGAACCTGCACGGCCTCGACCTGCCGACCGACGACGTCGAGGTCTCCTTCCACGACGGCAAGGCCGTGCTGTCCGGCAAGGTGCCCGACCGGGAGACCGCCGAGAAGCTCGTCCTGGCGCTCGGCAACCACGAAGGCGTCGGCCAGGTCGAAGAGACCCTCGAGGTCGCCGACGACAGCGGCCCCGCCACCACCTGGGTCACCGTGCAGAAGGGCGACACCCTGTCGGGCATCAGCCTGCGCATCTACGGCGTCTACCACCTGTACAACATGATCTTCGGGGCCAACCAGCCGCTCATCCAGGACGCCGACGAGATCTTCCCCGGCATGGTGCTGCGCATCCCGCCCGGCCCGAACTCCGTCCCGCACACCGTCAAGAAGGGCGAGACGCTCAGCAAGATCGCGAAGTGGTGGACCGGAGACGCGTCCTTCTACAAGGCCATCTTCGAGGCCAACCGCGACCAGCTGGACGACCCGAACAAGATCGAGATCGGCCAGGTGCTGAAGATCCCCTGCAAGCAGCCGGCCCAGCCCATCGCCTGAGGCGCGGACGGACTCAGTCCTCGCCGCCCGCCTGCTTCTTCATCCAGTCGATCGCCGCGCCGCAGCGCCGGGTGAGCTCCTCGGAGAGCACCTTGGCGCGGGCTTCGGCGGTGCGGGCCTGGCTGGCCAGGCCTTCGGCCAGGGTGGCGACGCGCTGGTCCAGCGCCGCGGCGGTCACGGCCTCGCGGGACCGGCGGGCGTAGCGACCCGCCAGGATCTCGGCGAAGGCATCGCCCTTGGCCCAGGTGCGCAGCTCGCCGACCCGCTCCTCGACCGGCGGGTGGCGGGAGAACCAGCCCTCCAGCGCCTCGACCGCGTCGGCGGCCAGCGGGGTCACCTTCGAGATCTTCTCGCGCCGCTCGAGCTTCGCGAGCTCGACCCCTGCGTGGGCGCGCTCCAGCACGTCGACGACCGGGCGCACGTCCTGGACGACCAACAGGCTGGCGCGGTCGGCCGACAGCTCGCTCTTGCGGTCCCACTCCTGCAGGGCGAGCACCACCGGCAGGGTCAGCACCAGGTTCACGCCGGTGCCCAGCACCCACCAGCGGCCGGCCTCGAGCATCCGGACCAGGGTCTTCCAGGTCACGTGGCCCGACAGCACGTGGCCGAGCTCGTGGGCGAGCACCACGGCCAGCTGCTCTTCGGGCAGGCGTGTGGTGCCGTCGGTCAGGAACACCGTCGGGCGGTGCAGCCCCGTCGTGTAGCCGTTGATGCCCTTGTCCTCGGTCACGTAGAGCGGGATCGGCTCGGGCGCGTCCAGGATGCGCTGGATGCGGATCCACAGCCGGTCCAGCCGTGGGTCGTGGTCCGCGGCCGGCTTCGCCTTGCGCCGCAGTCGCTCGACGTGCAGCCCGTCCTGCAGCTTGCCGACGGTCAGGCGGGCCAGCCCGTCGAAGCCCGGCACCGCGCGCAAGGCATCCAGGGCCGCGCGGTCGCCGGGGTGCTCCCAGGCGGTCGGGTCGATGCGGGGGAAGCGCTGGTGGATGGGGACCTCCTCCCTCAACCTGCCCGCGTCGGCGGACAGGGCAAGCGGGGCTCAGAAGTCGGCGAGCATGCTGGCCTTCTTCGCCTCGTACTCCTCTTCCGTCAGGATCCCGGCCTCGAAGGCTTCCTTGAGCTGGGCCAGGCGCTCCTTCAGGCTGGCGTTGCCCTGGTGGGCCGCGACCTTCTCCTCGCGCTTGCGCTTGTAGGCCTTCTTGAACATGTCGCGGAGCTCGTCGGGCTCGACCCCGCGGCCCTGCCGGAAGTAGTGGTCGCTGACCTCGCCGACCGCCCAGGTCAGCGAGAAGGCCATGGCCGGCGCGGCGACCCAGCCGGCGAAGGGCACGAGCTTGGCGGACGACACGATCAGGTTCTGGGCGAGGATGCTGGCGCCGAAGGTGCTCAGGATCTCCAGCACGCTCTTCTTGTCGAGGGTGTGGCCGTGCACGCGGCCGATGGCCTGCACCATGCCGATCTGGATGGGGGAGATGAGGACCAGGTCGAGGAGGGGGAAGGGCTGGATGGCGGCGGCGGCCGAGGCGGCAGCGCCCATCTCGATGACCTCCTGGATGGCCTGGCGGCGCTCGTCGTCGGAGGCGTCGCTGTAGTCGCCGTCGAGGACGCGGCGGAAGGTCTCTGCGTAGGAGGACACGGGATCTCCGGGGTGGGGCGCCGCGACAACGGCCGTCGGTCGGGCCAGCTTACGGCGGGGCCCCCGCGGGTGTTGCCGCTGCGCCGCCGTACGCGGTAGGTCCGCCCGATGTCCACTGCATCGGCCCACCGCCCCGCGCTCGCCGCCGCCCGCCGGGTGGTGGTGAAGCTCGGCACCCGCGTGCTCACCCACGACGACGGGCGCATCGCCCTGGCCCGGCTGTTCGCGACCGTCGAGTCGGTCGCCCGCGCCTGGGACGACGGGCGGCAGGTCATCGTGGTCAGCAGCGGTGCGGTGGGGCTCGGGCGCACGGCCCTGGGCCTGGCCGAGAGCCCGACCGACCTCGCCCTGCGCCAGGCCTGCGCCGCCGCCGGCCAGGTGCGGCTGATGGGGCTGTGGGAGAGCGGCTTCTCGCGGCTGTCGCGGCCCTGCGCCCAGGTGCTGCTGACGCAGTCGGACTTCGACCACCGCCGCCGCTACCTGGAGCTGCGCCAGGCGATGGAAGCGCTGCTGGCCCACGGCGCGGTGCCGGTGGTCAACGAGAACGACGTGGTGAGCACGGCCGAGCTGGCCTTCGTCGACGGCGCAGACCACCCGGTGTTCGGCGACAACGACCGGCTGTCGGCGCTGGTCGCCGCCAAGCTCGACGCCGAGCTGCTGGTGCTGCTGACCGACGTGCCCGGGGTCTACGACCGCGACCCGCGCATGGACCCGGACGCGCGGCTGCTCTCCGAGCTCGGCCCGACCGAAGACGTGGACGCCGGCGGAGCGCGCTCGGCGGCCAGCCGCGGCGGCATGCGCAGCAAGGTGGACGCGGCGCGGGTCGCCGCCCTGGCCGGCTGTCACGCGGTCATCGCGGACGGCCGCGACGTGGGCACCCTGGACGCCGTGCTGGCCGGCGACGCCGTCGGCACCTGGGTCCACGCCGCGCCCGGGCTGTCGGCGCGCAAGCGCTGGGTGGCCTTCGCGACCGCCCCGCGGGGCCTGCTGCACCTGGACGCCGGCGCGGTGCGCGCGGTCTGCGAGCGCGGCGCCAGCCTGCTGGCGATCGGCGTCACCCGGGTCGAGGGCGACTTCGCCGCCGGCGACGTGGTGCTGCTGCTCGGCCCCGACGGCGCCGAGATCGGCCGCGGCGCGGTGCACGTCGACGCCGACGCGGCCCGGGCCTGGGCCAGCGGGGCGACCCCGCCCGAGGTCCGCCGCCACCACGCCCTGGTCCACCGCAACCAGCTGGTCGTGCTCGCCCCGGAGACGCCGTGAACCGCACAGAGTCCGCCACCGCAGGGTCCGCCGTTGCAGGGTCCGCCGCTGCGGTCGCCCGCCGGGCCCGCGCCGCCGGCCGCGCCGCCGCGGCCGCGCCGGCCGAAGCCCGCGTGGCCGCCCTCGACGCGCTCCATCGCCTCCTCCTCGACCACCAGGACGAGATCCTCGCCGCCAACCAGCGCGACCTGGACCGCGCCGCGGCCGAAGCCCTCGCCCCTCCCCTGCAGAAGCGCCTCGCGCTGGGCCCCGACAAGCTCGCCACCCTGCGCGACGGCGTGGTCGCCCTGCGGGATCAGCCCGACCCCGTCGGCCGGCTGCTGCGCCGCACCGAGCTCGAGCCCGGGCTGATCCTGAGCCAGGTGACGGCCCCGATCGGCGCCCTGCTGGTCATCTTCGAGAGCCGGCCCGACGCCGTCGTGCAGATCGGCAGCCTGGCGCTGAAGAGCGGCAACGCGGTCATCCTGAAGGGCGGGTCGGAAGCGGCCGACAGCAACGCCGTGCTGGTCTCGCTGCTGCGCCGGGCCCTGGCCGAGGCCGGGCTGCCCGAAGACGCGGTCCAGGGCGTGCAGGGCCGGGACGCGGTCGCCGCCCTGCTGGATCAGGATGCCTGCATCGACCTGGTGATCCCCCGCGGCAGCGGCGCGCTGGTCCGCAGCATCCAGGAGAACAGCCGCATCCCCGTGCTGGGCCATGCCGAAGGCGTCTGCCACCTGGTGATCGACGCCGCCGCCGACCCGGCGCGGGCCGCCCACCTCGCGGTCGACGGCAAGTGCACCTACCCGGCGGCCTGCAACGCCACCGAGGCGCTGGTCGTGCTGCGCGGCTTCCTGCCCCAGCTGCCGGTGGTCGGCGATGCGCTCCGGGCCGCGGGCGTGACCCTGCGCGCCGACGCCGACGCCCGCGCCGTGCTGCCGTGGGCGCAACCGGCCACCGACGCCGACCCGGGCACCGAGTACGGCGACCTGACGCTGGGGGTGCACGTCGTCGACGACCTGGACGCGGCCATCGCCTTCGTGCACCGCCACGGCAGCGGCCACACCGACGCGATCTGCACGACCGACCCGGACGCCGCCGCCACCTTCCTGGCGCGGGTCGACAGCGCCAGCGTCTTCCATGACGCCAGCACCCGGTTCGCCGACGGCTTCCGCTACGGGCTGGGGGCCGAGGTCGGCATCAGCACCGGCCGGATCCACGCCCGCGGCCCGGTCGGCGTCGACGGGCTGTTGACCACCCGCTGGCTGCTGCGCGGCCAGGGCCAGGGTGCGGGCGACTTCGGGCCCGGCGGGCGCCGCTACACGCACCGCAGCTTGCCGATCGACGTACTGTAGGTCCGTGTCCCGCTCCCTCCGCACCCGCGACCGCATCATCCAGGTGGGTGCCGGCGTCGCCCTGCTCGCCGCGCTGGAGCTGCTCGCCCGGGCCTTCGTGCCGCTGCCGGACCAGGACCGCTACCTGTTCTTCCGGCTGCACGGCGCCGACGGTTTCGTGGCGCTGCAGCAGGGCATGGACCCGGTCGCCTTCCTGGGGCGGACCCACGCCCTGCTCGAAGACGACGGCCGCCGGCTGTGGCGGCTGCGGCCCGACCTGGACCTCGACGCCACCTCGCTGAGCATCGGCGCGCCCAGGTCGTGGACGGTGCACACCAACCACGAAGGCTGGCGGGGACCGCTGACGACCGACGTCCCGCCCGCCCAGCCCCCCGTGGTCGCCCTGGGCGACTCCTGCACCTTCGGCTGGGGCGTGGACGACGACGAGCCCTACCCGGCCGTGCTCGACGGCCTGCTGCCCGACCGCGTGGTGCTCAACCGCGGGGTCCCGGGGTGGAGCAGCGTCCAGGGCGCCAGCCTGGCCGAGGAGCTGGGTGGCTCGCTGCGGCCGGCCGCCCTCATCATCGCCTTCGGCGCCAACGACGCACACCAGGTCGGCAAGAGCGACGGCGCCTGGCTCTCCCAGCGCGCCTCGACCGTCGGCCAGCTGCGCCACGCCGTCGCGAAGCTGCGCCTGGTCGCGCTGGCCCGGCACCAGCTGTACCCGGTGTGGGCCCGGGCCCAGGGTCTGGCCTGGCAGGCCGGCACCACCGAGCCGCGGGTCGACCCCCACGACTTCCGCATCGCGCTGGAGAGCATGATGGATCGGGCGCCCCGCACCGTGCTGGTCGACGTCTGCGCCAACGACGCCTACCGCCAGGTCATGCAGGCCGCCGCCGACGCCCACCCGACCACGTCGATCATCCACTACGACGACGTGCACGGCGAGACCATCGACGGCTGCCACCCGACGCGGCCCGGGCACCACGCCCTGGCCGGCGCGCTGGCCCGCGCCCTGGAGCCGGACCTGTGAGCCCGCCCTGGGGCCAGGTCGCCGCCGGCACGCCGGGCGGGACCCTGCTGCGCCGCGCCTGGCAGCCGGTCTACCGCGATGTGGACCTGCGCCCGGGCGCCGTCGTCGGGCTGACGGTCCTGGGCGAGCGCTGGACCCTGTTCCGCGCGGACGACGGCCGGGTCGGCCTGGTCGCGTCGGCCTGCCCGCACCGCGGCACGCGGCTGGACCTGGGTCGGGTGCGGGACGGCGCGGTCGTCTGCATGCACCACGGCTGGGCCTTCGACCCCGCCGGGCACTGCCTGTCCCGCCCGGACGGCGGCCCCTGTGCGGTGTCCGTGCGGGCCGCGCCCGTGGCCGTGCACCTGGGCCTGGTCTTCGCCTGGCTCGGCGACGGGCCTCCTCCCCCGCTGCCCCGGTGGCCCGCATTCGAGCAGCCCGGCACCCTGCGCGTGCTGCCGCCCGAGACCTGGCCCTGCCCCTTCTTCCTGCGCCTGGAGAACAGCTGCGATCTGGGCCACCTGCCCGTCGCCCACGCGACCAGCGGCGTCGGCGAGGTGCTGGGCGACCCGACCGCCGCCGTCCTCTCCGACCTGCCCGACGGGCTGTCCATCGACGGCGAGGCCCGCGTGCCCCTGCGGGTGCGCGTCCTCCTCCCCAACGCCCTCGCCTTCCCGACCCCGGTCAGCGAGACCGCCGGCTGGCGCGACCACCTGGTCTGGCGTGTGCCGGTCGACGACGACCGCTGCGTCAGCTTCGTCGTCACCCATGTGCCGGCGTCCGTCCCCGACCACGCCGCCCATGCCTTCGGCTCCCCCCTCGACCAGCCCCTCGCCCCCACCGCGGTCGCGCGCCTGGGAGAAGCGGTGCTGGCCGGACAGGCCCGCCTCGCCGACCTCGACACCGACAGCCTGACCGAGGTCGAGGACTACGTCGCCCTGTGCGGCGTCCTGCGCGACGAGACCGGCGCACCCGCCGCCGGCGAGGCGCTGGGCCCCTGGGACGGCCCGGTCCGCGCCCTGCGCCGCCGCTGGCAGGCTGCCCTGCGCGGGGATGCCAGGGTCTGGAGCGGCCCCCCCGCGGGGTAGGTTGCCGCCATGACCGATCCGGTTGTCCACACCGCACTCGCCCGCTGGCAGCGCCTGCGCGTGCCCCAGCCCGACACGCCGCTGCACGACTACATCCGGCGGCCCTACGCGCCGGTCGTCGACCCCGCCGGCCGCGCCGCGAGCGAGACCCTGCTGTGGTGGTGGCTGCACACCGTCGGCCTGTCCGGCCTGCGGCCGATCATCGAGCGATTCCGCACCCTGCTGGGCCCGGGCGAGACCGTCTGGGGCGTCAAGGACCTGCCCGGCGGCCGCCAGGGGGTCGAGCTCTATGTCTACGACCTGGCCCGCGACGGCCAGCGCATCGCCAAGGGCCCCGACGATCCGCGCAGCATCACGGCCCTGTGCCGAGGCCTCGCGCCGGTCCTGACCGTCGACAGCCGGCTCGACGAGACCCGCGCCCCCTACCTGATGTGCAGCCTGGAGCTCGACGCCGACGTGCTCGCCACCGGTCGGGCCCCGGGCTTCCGCATCTACGCCCCCGGCAACCGCCGGGTGCACGGCTACGACGGCCTGTCCTACCTGGTCGCCGGCGACCGGCTGATCCGCGAGAACAGCTACCTGTTCTTCGACGCCGCCACCGAGCTGCCCGCCGTGCGCGCGCTGGTCGAGAACAGCCTGCGCTGCGGCGACGACGTCGACGCCGTGCTCGACGCCGACCTCTGCCGCTGCTTCACCCTGTGCTTCTCGTCCAAGGCGGCCGCCGACGCCGTCTACTACTCGCGGGTCGACACCACCCAGCTCATCGGCTTCCTGCGCCGCCGCTGGCCGCACAGCCCGCTGGCCACCCTGGTGCCGGCCGTGGCCGACGACCTGGCGCACCTGCGCTGGGACCTGGGCGTCGACTTCACCGTGGCCGCCGACGATCTCGGCGCGGTGAGCTTCCCCAAGATCGGGCTGTACGGCTTCCTGTGAGCGCCTCCTCCCTCGACACCATCCAGGGCATGGCCCTCGACCCGAAGCTGCGCATGGGCGTCAGCCTGGAGATGGTCGAGCGGGCGCTGGTGACGGCGGCTGCAGGCGATCACCCCGACGACGACACGCTCATCGTCGCGCTGAACTACCGCTGCAACAGCCGCTGCCGGTTCTGCATCATCGAGACCGAGATCGACCAGCGGCTGGAAGACACCAACCGCGCCGTGTTCCAGGCGGTCTACCGGGCCAACGCCGCCGCCCGCGCCCAGGGCCGCGGCTTCCGCCGGCTCACCATCTCGGGCGCCGAGAGCACGCTCATCCCCGACCTGCCCGCACTCGTCGCCGCCGCGACGGGGGACGGCGGCTTCGACGTCGTGCGCCTGCAGACCAACGCCCGCAAGCTCGAGGACCGCGGCCTGGTCGAGGCGCTCATGGCGGCCGGGGCCCGCGAGTACTTCGTCAGCATGCACGCCCCCACCGCCGAGCTCGACGCGCGCATCACCCGCAGCACCATGAGCTGGCGGCAGATGAACACCGGCATCGACCACCTGCACGCCGCCGGGGCCCGGGTGCTTTCGAACACCGTCATCTGCGCCGACAACGCGCCGGTCCTGGCCGACCACGCCGCCTTCCTGATCTCCCGCGGCGTCCAGGAAGCCCACCTGTGGTCCTTCCTGAACATCGGCGACGCCGGCCAGCAGGACGAGCTCGTGCCGCTGGCCGTCAGCGTGCCGCCGCTGCTCGCGGCACTCGACCGCCTGGACGCCGCCGGGGTGCCCGCCACCGTGAAGTGGTTCCCGCGCTGCCAGCTCGGCCGCCACGCCGCCAAGCTCGACGATCACCAGCCGCAGATGCTGATCCGCGACGAGTTCCAGGTCCGGCTGTCCGACGGCTTCCGCTTCGACTGCGTGCACGCGCGGTCCTGCGCGGCCTTCGGACGCGGCTGCTCGGGCCTGCACGAGGGCTACGTGGCGGCCTTCGGGGACGAGGCGGCGCGCCTGGCTCCGGTGGAGGAGGCATGAGCCTGGTCGAGGTCGAGCGCACGGGTCCCGGGGAGGCGCCGTCTCTCGAGGTGCGGGAGGCGGGGGCGCTCGGCGAGGAGGACCTGCTGGCGCGCGTCTTCGCGGGCGAGCTCGGGGGGGTCGTGGTGCGAGGCGGGCTGTCGGGAGAGGAGGCCGCCGCGGTCGTGCACCGGCTGCGCACGGCGCCGGGGCGGTCGGGCCCGGTCCAGGCGCACCCCTTCCCGGGCTGGACCTATGGCGCGGTGCTGGTCGTGAGCGCGCCGGACCTGGGCGAGTACCTGGACCGCGCCGAGGGGCTCGACGAGGCGCTGGCCGGCTTGTCCGTGGGGCCGCGCATCGCAGGCCTGTGGAGGGCGCTCGGCGGCGGGCGCGACGTGGCGACGCCGACGCACCAGGGCCGGTCCTACGCGCCGCTGACGGTGCGGGCCCTGGCGCCCGGCCAGGGCGTGTCCGTGCACAGCGAGCGAGACGACTGGCCCTCGATGGCGGGGCTCGCCGGGCTGATCGGCGGGCGGGGACAGCTGTCGACCTACATGCCGCTGGCCCTGTGCGCGGCGGAGGGGCAGGGCGGGGGAGAGGGAGGCGGCGAGCTGCGGGTCTTCCACCGGCCGCCGCCCGGCCAGGAGCCCGCGATGGAGGGCCGCCGCGAGGCCGACGCCGAGGCCGCGCTGGCCGCCTTCGGCGTGACCGTGGTCCGACCGGCCGTGGGCGACCTGCTGGTGTTCGACGGCGGGCGCTTCAACCACCGCGTGACCCCCTGCACGGCCGGCGAGCGCTGGACCATCGGGGCCTTCCTGGCGCAGTCGGCGGACGGGCGGCGGTGGGCCTGGAGCTGACCGGCGCTGGCGGTCGATACCCCTCGGTCAGTCCACCTCGATGTCCACCAGCTCCTGCCGGAACGGCACCGACACCGGGAACAGCAGCCACCACACCTTGGCCCGGCCCTCGAAGGCCACCGACAGGCGCCCCTGCGTGATGCCGCGCCAGGCCAGACCCGCCGCGCTGGCCGCGTCGATGCGCACCGGCACGGTCACCTGGACGACCGTGTCCTTGGGCAGGCGCATCCCGCCGTAGCTGGCGGTGGCGTCCGCCACGGTCTGGCCGTCCAGCTGCAGCTGGTAGTCCAGCGCCCGCAGCCGCATCGGCGGCCCGCCGGTGCGCTCGACCTCGAGCAGCAGCTCGGCCTGGACGCGCCCGCCGGACAGCTGGATGTCGTGCAGCCCGACGGGGACCACCTCGACGGGCTCGGCCCGCGCGGGACCCGCCAGGAACAGGGACAGCATCAGCGGGGTCACGGGCACCTCCTCCTCGACGCCGGCTACGCTGTCCCCATGTACTTCCTTGCGCTCCTCCCCGTCCTGTCCTCCGCCCTCCTCTCCCCCGTGGCCCTGTCCTCGACGGCCCACGCCGCACCTCCTCCCGCGACCGGGCGCCCGGCGGGTCCTCCCCGCGTGCACGTGCACGACGGGGCGGTCGACTGCCCGATCGCGGCTCCCGGCACCGACGCCACGCCGCCCTGCCCGCAGACCTTCACCGCGGTCGAGACCGCGCCCCTGAAGACTGGCCCCGTCGTCGTGAAGACCTGGGCCGGCACGGGCCGCCCGGGCGACGAGCCCTGCACCTGGCAGACCCTGGCGACGCCGAACGGCCCCGTGCGCGAGGTGCAGACCGGCCGCACGCTGGAGGTGCTGCCCGTCAGCAGCGAGCGCTACCGCAAGCTGGTCGGCGAGCTGGTCGGCCTGCCCGAGGCGCAGCTCACGGCCCTGGTGAAGGTCGACCTGCAGGGCGACGGCACCGACGAGATCCTGTTCGCCGCCGAGAGCCACCCGTCCCCCGCCGACCAGGCCTGGCCGATGCCGAGCGACGGCAAGGTCTACAGCATCGTGGGCGTGCGGCGGCTGGTCGAGGGCAAGGTGCAGACCGACCTGTTCTTCGAGCACAAGGTCGAGCTGACGCCCCAGGTGGTCGAGGAGCAGGGCGCGATGACCTACCAGCGCGGCACGCTGCTGGGCGTCACCGACGTCGAGGGCGACGGGGTCCTGGAGGTCGTCGTGGGCGACGCCTACTACGAGGGCAGCGGCGTGCGGCTGTGGTCCTTCCGCCTGGGGCCGGCCCGGGCGGTGGCCGAGACCGGCTGCGGGGTCTGATCCACCGCCGTCGGGGGGCTACAGTGGCCGCATGAGCCGCCCCACCCGGTACCAGCTCTCCGTCATCTTCACGGACGAGTGCAACATGCGGTGCACCTACTGCACCACCGCCAAGCGACCGGTGTTCATGCCGGCCGAGCGGGTGGACCGCGTGGCCGCGCTGTTGTGGGCGACGGACGACGTGCCGGTGGACCTGAACTTCCACGGCGGCGAGCCGACGCTGAACTGGGACATGGTCGTGCGGCTGGCCGACGCGATGGCCCCCATGAAGCAGCAGCGCCGCGTCAGCTTCAACATGTGCACCAACGGCACCCACCTGGACGCCGGTCGCGCCGCCTGGCTGTCCGACCAGGGCTTCGACGTGCGGCTGTCCATCGACGGGCGCCGGGACAGCCACACCCGGTTCCGCCACAGCCGCGAGCGCGGCGGGGACGCGGCCGCCCTGCACGACGCGACGGTCGCGTCCCTGCACCACCTGGTGACCGCTGGCGTGCCCACCGCCGCCAACATGGTCGTGACCCCCGACACGGTCGATCAGCTTCTGGCCAACGCGGTCTTCCTCATCCGCCAGGGGCTCGTGCACCTGGTGGTGAGCCCCGTCGTCGGTCTGCCCTGGGAGGACCGCCACCTGCTGACCCTCGACCAGCAGCTCCAGGGGCTGCTGCCGGTCTGGCGCAGGTGGATGGCCGGGCGGCAGGAGCGCGACGTCGAGGATCTGCGCCGCAGCATCCTCTCCGAGATCGACCGGGCCATCTACTGCACGGGCGAGCGCATGAACCAGCCCGACGCCCGCGTGCTGGTCATCGGCCCGGACGGCCGCATCTTCGGCGACGAGCCCGAGATCCGCACCGAGAAGGCGCTGGTGGTCGGACACCTGGACGACTGCACCGATCTGGCGACCCTGCCCCACCCCGAGCGGACCGCCTTCCAGCTGATGTACGACCGCGAGTTCTACGCCCCGCACGTGCTGCGCGACGTGCGCCGCACCCACCGGCTGCTCCGCAACCGCATGCGGACGCTGTACCGGGCGCTGTTCGGCGAAGACGCGCCCGAGGGGGTCGGCGCCGCGGTGAGCGCCGAGCGCCGCGCGGCGGCCGCACCCAGCGGCTGAGCGGGTCTAGAGCTTGAGCAGACCCTGCGTCATGAACGCGTAGATCTCGTCGACGACAGCGTCGGGATCGACCTGCTGGCCCATCAGCGCGCCCAGGAAGACGTTCTCCTTGACCATGCCCAGCACGCAGCGGGCGGCCACGCGCAGGTCACCCTCGCGCACCACGCCCAGCCGGCGGCCGAGCTCGAGCGCGGTCTGGATGCGGTCGACCGCGTCGCCGTAGAAGGCGCGCAGCACCTCGTCGCCTTCTTCGTCCACGCCGACGGCTTCGGCCAGCAGCAGCCGGGCGACCTGGGGGTCCAGGGCGGCGGTCAGCACGGCCCGCACGTTGGCGCGGGCCTGGGCCAGGATGTCGCCGCCGACGTCGATGGGCTGCACGCTGCCGGCCAGGTCGTCGACGACCACGACCAGCACCTCGTGGAAGATGGCCCGCTTGCTGTCGAAGTAGTTGTAGAAGGTGCCGCGGGCGACGCCGGCCTGCTCGATGATGTCCGAGACGCCGGCCCGGTGGTAGCCGTCGCGGGCGAAGACCATGCGCGCGGCGTCCAGCAGCTGGTTCCGGCGTTGCTCGGCGGGCAGTGAGCGGCTCATGCGGCCCCCTATGTCACAGGGCCGGCCACGGCCCCTCTGCGTTTGCAGGTGCGGCGGCATGCCACTACGCTCGTCACTAGACTGACGTGTCAGTCCAACGAGGTCCCATGCCCCCGCTCTCCCCCATGGAAGACGCCGCCGGCGAGCCCGGACTGCGGGCCGAAGCCCCTGTCGGAGCCGGCGTCCGCACCGTCGCGATCGGCGTCGACATCGGGTCCACCACGGTCAAGGCCGTGGTCTGCGACCCCGACAGCCGCGAGATCCTGTGGTGCGACTACAAGCGCCACGAGACCCGCCAGCCCGAGATGGTGCAGGACTTCCTGGTCCGCATCGGCCACGCCTTCCCCGACGCGACCGACATCCGTATCTTCATGACCGGCTCGGGCAGCGGCCCGCTCTGCAAGCCCACGGGCGCGAAGTTCATCCAGGAAGTCAACGCCGTCACCCTGGCCGTCGAGCACCTGCACCCCACCGTGGGCTCGGTCATCGAGCTGGGCGGTCAGGACGCCAAGATCATCATGTTCCGGCAGAAGCTGGACGAAGACGGCAACAGCCTCGGCAAGTCGGTCATCACGTCGATGAACGACAAGTGCGCCAGCGGCACCGGCGCGACCATCGACAAGTGCATGATCAAGGTCGGCATGGAACCGCGCGAGGTCCAGCAGATCGTCTTCGACGACCGCAAGCTGCACCACGTCGCCGCCAAGTGCGGGGTCTTCGCCGAGACCGACATCGTCAACCTGGTCAAGTCCGGCATCCCCAGCATCGAGATCATGAACTCGCTGGCGGACGCCATCGTCCACCAGAACCTGAGCGTGCTGACCCGCGGCAACACCCTGCACAGCGACGTGCTGCTGCTCGGCGGGCCCAACACCTACCTGCCCTTCCTGGTCGAGTGCTGGCGCAAGCGCATCCCCGAGACCTGGGAACGCCGCGGCTACGAGTACGACCGCGCCAAGCCGATCGAAGAGCTGATCTACCCGCCCGAGAACGCGCAGTACTACGCCGCCTTCGGGGCCGTGCTCTTCGGGCTGGCAGAAGCCGTCGACGACGACGCCGTCGGTCGCTACCAGGGCCTCGACGGACTCAAGGAGTACGTGCTCCACGGCCGCAGCGCCCGCCTGGGCGAGTCCGCCGCCGGCCCCCTGGTCAAGAGCCAGGACGAGCTCGACGTCTTCCGCGAGAAGTACACCATCCCGCCCTTCCACGCCGTGACGCTCACGCCCGGCCAGGTCGTGCGCGGCGTCGTCGGGCTGGACGGCGGCTCGACCAGCAGCAAGGCCGTGCTCGTCGACTACGACAGCGGCGAGGTCATCTACAAGGCCTACACCCTGTCCAAGGGCAACCCGATCCAGGACACCAAGGAGATCCTGCGGGAGATCCGCGACTGGGCCACCGACCAGGGCGCGACGCTCGAGTGCATGGGCTTCGGGGCCACCGGCTACGCCGCCGACGTGCTGGAACAGTCGGTCAAGGCCGACGTCAACATCGTCGAGACCGTGGCCCACATGATGTCGGCCATCCGCTTCGTGCCCGACGCCGACGTCATCTGCGACATCGGCGGCCAGGACATCAAGGTGCTCTTCCTCGCCGAGAACAGCACCGGCAGCCGCGACGTGCGCGACTTCAAGCTGTCCAACCAGTGCAGCGCCGGCAACGGCATGCTGCTCCAGGCGATGGCCGACCAGTTCGGCGTGAAGCTCTACGACTACGCCGAGACCGCCTTCCAGGCCGACCTCTCCCCCAAGTTCAGCTACGGCTGCGCGGTCTTCCTGGACGCCGACCGGGTCAACTTCCAGAAGGAAGGCTTCTCGGCCCCCGAGATGCTGGCCGGGCTGGCCAAGGTGCTGCCCAAGAACGTCTGGCAGTACGTGGTCCAGGTGCCGCGGCTGGCCGAGTTCGGCACCACCTTCGTCCTGCAGGGCGGCACCCAGCGCAACCTGGCGGCGGTCAAGGCCCAGGTCGACTACATCGAAGAGCGCGTCCCCAACGCCAACGTCGTCGTGCACCCCCACTGCGGGGAAGCCGGCGCCATCGGCGCGGCCATGGAGACCCTGCGCGTGGTCCAGCGCCGCGGGCACAGCACCTTCATCGGCCTGGACCAGGCCATCGACCTGGCCTACACGACCAAGAACGACGAAGAGACCGTCTGCCACTTCTGCCCGAACCACTGCAGCCGGACCTTCATCGACACCGAGACGCCGGACGGCCGCACCAGCCGGTACATCTCGGGCTTCTCCTGCGAGAAGGGCACGGTCGAGAGCAAGGACGCCCTCAAGGTCCTGGCCCGCGAGCGCAACGCGATCCGCAAGCAGTACCCGAACCTGGTCGAAGAAGAGGCGCGCATCGCCTTCACGCCCTTCGTCCAGAACAAGCCGCTGCCGCCGGCCGGCACGACCAAGAAGGACATCGAGGTCAAGCGCCTGTCCTTCCGCCGGGTCGCCCGCCGGGCCTTCCACCGGGGCTTCCGCCGCAGCCGCATCGACCTGTCCCAGGTCAAGATCGGCATGCCGCGGGTGATGAACCTGTACACGGTGGCGCCGTTCTTCCGCGGCTACTTCCAGACCCTGGGCCTGCCGTCGCAGAACCTGGTCTTCTCGCCGCCCACGTCCGAGGAGATGTGGGTCGAGGGCGGCCGCTACGGCAGCATCGATCCCTGCTTCCCGAGCAAGGTCATCCAGGCCCACATCCACGAGCTGCTGTTCGTCGCCCACGAAGACGAGAAGCGCCGCCGCGGGCCGCTGGACTACATCTACTACCCGTGCATCACCCACATGCCGTCGTGGGTGCAGAACGTCATGGACACGGCGAGCTGTCCCATCGTCGCGGGCAGCCCCAACGTGGCCAAGGCCGCCTTCACGAAGGAGGTCGACTTCTTCGCCCGGGCCGGCATCGAGTACGTCGACGACTCGGTGAGCTTCGTCGAGCCGAACTTCCTCAAGAAGAAGCTGTTCGCCGTGTGGGGCCCGCGCCTCGGGGTGACCGAGGACGAGAGCGACTTCGCGGTGGACGAGGGCTTCCGCGCGCTCCAGGAGATCGACGAGCACCTGCAGCGCCAGGGCCGCCAGATCATCGAGCAGGTCGCCGCGGAAGACCGCGTCGCGATCCTGATGATCGGCCGGCCCTACCACAGCGATCCGGGCCTGAACCACGGCATCCCCGAAGAGTTCCAGGTGCTCGGCTACCCGATCCTGAGCATCCGCAGCATCCCCAAGGATCGAACCTGGCTGTCCCAGTGGTTCGAGCCCGGCACCGACCCCCTCGACATCAACGACGTCTGGCCCGAGAACTACTCGGCCAACAGCGTGCAGAAGGTCTGGGCCGCGCGGTTCGCCGCCCGGCACCCCAACATCGCGATCCTGGACCTCAGCAGCTTCAAGTGCGGCCACGACGCGCCGGTCTACGGGCTCATCGACAGCATCGTGAGCAAGGCCAAGACGCCGTACTCGGCCCTGCACGACATCGACGCCAACAAGCCCGGCGGGTCGATCAAGATCCGCGTCAAGACCTACAGCCACAAGCTCGGCCTGGTGGAGGAGGAGCTGCGCGACGCCTCCGCCGCCCACCGCGAGCTGCACCGCCGCATCGAAGAGAAGCGCCGCGAGCTCATCGAGCGCCGCCGACAGGAGACCGCATGATCCACGAGAACGAGATCGACAGCCTGACCCCCGAGCTCGAAGAGGAGCTCGCCGCCTACGCCACCGAGCAGGCCCGGGAGCTGGGCCTCGACCGCGAGCACTACGTCGAGGACGTCCCCCGGGACTTCAAGGCCAGCCAGCGCCCGCACACCACCGTGCTGATGGGCGGGCTGACCCTGGCCCATGACGAGCTGGTCTGCAGCGCCCTGCGCGGCATCGGCTACGTCGCCGAGTACCTGGAGGTGCCGACCACCGACGCCTTGCAGATCGGCAAGGAATTCGGCAACCGCGGCCAGTGCAACCCGACCTACTTCACGGTCGGCAACCTGGTGAAGCACCTGCAGGAGCTGCGGGACGTCAAGGGGCTGAGCACCCAGGAGATCGTCTCCGACTACCTGTTCGTCACCGCCGGCGCCTGCGGCCCCTGCCGGTTCGGCACCTACGTGACCGAGTACCGCAAGGCCCTGCGCGACGCCGGCTTCGACGGCTTCCGCGTGCTGCTCTTCCAGCAGCAGGGCGGCATCAAGCAGGCCACCGGCGAGGCCGAGGGCCTCGAGATCAACGGCACCTTCGCCTTCGCCATCGTGCGGGCCTTCATCGTCGGCGATGTGCTGAACCTGATGGGCTACCGGATGCGCCCCTACGAGGTCGTGCCCGGCAGCACCGACGCCGCCCTGGCCGAGTGCAAGCAGCTCCTGCGGTCGACCTTCGAGCGCAAGGGCAACGCCCACCTCGCGCTGGTCAAGTGCCGCCGCATCCTGTCCAGGGTCGAGATCGACCGGTCCCAGCCCAAGCCCGTGGTCAGCATCATCGGCGAGTTCTGGGCCATGACCACCGAGGGCGACGGCAACTACCACCTGCAGCGCTTCCTGGAACAGGAAGGCGCCGAGGTGGACATCCAGACCATCACGAACTGGATCCTGTTCATCCTCTGGGAGAACACCTACGACACCGAGCAGCGCATGCACCTGCGCGAGGGCGACCACGGCAGCAAGAAGGGGCTCGGCGACGCCGACGTCACCAAGAAGCTGTGGGGCCTGGCCGCCGGCGACAAGCTCGTGCGGGCCGTGTTCCACAGCTACGCCGCCTGTGTCGGCCTGCACGGCTACACCCTGCCCGACATGACCGAGATCCAGGAGCTCGCCGCCCAGCACTACGACACCTTCGTGCGCGGCGGCGAGGCCCACATGGAGGTCGGCAAGGTCATCCACTTCGCGCAGGACCACCACAACCACATGACCCTGTCGGTGAAGCCCTTCGGCTGCATGCCCAGCAGCGGCGTGTCCGACGGCATCCAGTCCGTCGTCACCGCGCGCTTCCCCGACATGATCTTCCTGCCGATCGAGACCACCGGCGACGGCGCGGTCAACGTCTACAGCCGCATCCAGATGATGATGTTCAAGGCCCGCGAGAAGGCCCGCGCCGAGCTCGACCAGGCCCTGTCGGACACCGGCATGGACCAGGCCACCTTCCAGCAGCGCCTGCGCGGCAGCCGTCGCTGGCGCAGCATCTTCTCGCAGCCGGCCCACAAGGTCGCCGGCCGCGCCGCCAACCTGGCCTACGCCATCGGCGACTGAGCGCCGCTCCCCTCCGCCCGCAGAGGGCGGAGGGCGGCCCTACTTGGCCAGCAACCGCGGCAGGTGCTGGGGCCGCAGGGCCACGCTGTCGTGCAGCGCGCACTCGTCGGTGCAGTGGCAGTGGCCGGCGCCGATGTACTCGCGCTGGGCGTCGGCCGCCTGGCCTCGCCACAGCGCCTGCCAGCCCTGCTCCCGCAGCGATCCGACTGCCGGCAGCAGGTCGCAGGCCGCCACCGCGCCGTCGGCCCGCACCACCGCGTGGGACAGGCCGGCCAGGCAGGGCACGATCTGGCGGCCCTGCTCCATCGTCTGCAGGCCGACGTCCCAGCGCATCCGGTGGAAGTTCCGGCGCAGCCGTCCCCGCAGCCCGTCTTCGGACAGGGCGTAGCGATCCAGCACGTCGAACAGCGGGCCCTGGACCTTGCGCAGGCGTGCGACCGGCGGCGCGTCGGCCCCGCCGCCCCCGCCCGACAGGCTGACCAGGTGGCCAGCGGCGCCCTGATCCAGCACGTACTGGGCCACGGCGACCAGCTCGTCGACGTTGTCGCTCCACACGGTCGTGCGCAGCTCCAGCCGCACCCGCGGCTGTCCCGACAGCCGGTCGAAGGCGGCCCAGACGCGGTCCCAGGCGCCCGGCCCGTGCCGGCGATCGTGGGTGGCCTGCAGCCCGTCCAGGGCCAGGGCCACCGTCAGCTCGCCGGACACCGCCCGGCGCAGCGCGGCGACACCGTCCACCACCGCCGCCACATCCGCGACCGGCGTGGTGACCGTGACCAGCTCGGCGCGAAAGGCCGAAGCCACGGCACCCAGGTCGGCCCGCTCGAAGGGCCTCCCCCCAGCGAGATCCAGCCAGCCCAGCGGACCGACCTCGGACGCCAGCTGCGCATAGTCGACGGTGGACAGCCCACCCTCCGACTCCGGCGCGACGTGCAGCACCAGGTGGTGCAGCTTGCGGCGCAGGGCGGCGTCGGCCAGGTGGCGGAGGTCCATGGTTCCCCGAGGGGCAGGAGACGTGGCCGACCTACCCGCCTGATGCCGGCGCCGACAGGGTCGCGCCCGTTCCACGGGCCAGGCACCAGTAGGCCGTACCCACCACCACCTGATCGCCGCGCAGGCGCAGCCCCACGCTGGTCAGCGGCAGGTCCGCAAGCAGCGGGGCCACCTGGCCGAAGGCGCCGTCGCGATCGAGCGGCCCGAGCAGCGTCGCCACCTCGGCCGCCGCGTCGCCGCGCCCCTCGCCCGCCTCGTAGGGGTAGGCCTTGTAGATCTTGAGGGCCGCCGCCCCGGCCCCCCGGTAGCGCCGCTGCAGGATGCCGCCGGCCGGTCGCACACCGCCCCGCAGCGCGTCCCCGACCGCCCCCGGCAGCCCGGGGGCCACCGCGACCACCGCCCCCGGCAGGTCGTCCACCCACCGATACAGCTTGAGCGCCTTGGGCCCCGCCACCCCCAGGTCCAGCGCCCAGATGTAGGGCTCGCCCGGATCCGGCTCCCACGACACCGGAGACAGCCCGGCGATCCCCGCCAACCGCTCCGTCGTGCGCGCCAGGGCCGAGCCGGCCCAGAACCGCGACACCTCCTCCAGGTACAGGGTCGCCTCGGCCGGGCCTCCGCCGACCGGCCACTGGAGGCCCAGCACCGTGCTGCAGCGGGCGTCCGGGACCCACTGCAGCGCGGCCTTCGCCGGCGCCAGCGGCAGCCCGTGCGCCACCAGCGCCTGCAGCATGCGCCGCCGGGGCGCCGGCCCGCGGGTCCGCGCGTTGTAGCTGACCAGCACCGCCGCGCCCTCGGGTCCGACCGACACGGCCAGGCCGAGCTCATAGGGCTCGCCGTCGTCGATCAGCGCGTCGGCGGCCTGCACCAGGGCATCGCCCTCGATCCCCAGGCGTGCACCGACGTCACGGAGCCGGGCGCGCAGCTCAGAACTCCTCGTCGAAGGCCACTTCGCCGGTCACGCCCACCTGGTAGGCGCTGACCCGGCGCTCGAAGAAGTTCGCCAGTTCCTGCACGTCCTGCAGGTCCATGAACGGGAAGGGGTTCTCGCTGTTGTACAGCGGGGCCATGCCCAGGTTCTGGAAGCGCTGGTCGGCGACGTACTCGAGGTAGGTCTTCATGTCCTTGAGGCTCATGCCGGGCACGCCCTGGCCCAGCACGTCTTCGGCGAACTGCAGCTCGCACTCGACGGCTTCCTGGATCATCTCGATGATCTGGGCCTGCAGCTCGGCGTCGAACAGGTCGGGTTCCTCGCGACGGACCTGGTCGATGACTTCGAGCGCGAAGCGCATGTGCATGCTCTCGTCGCGGAACACCCAGTTGGTGCCGGTCGCGAGGCCCGACAGCAGCCCCTTGCTGCGCAGGAAGTAGACGTAGGCGAAGGCCGCGAAGAAGAACAGGCCCTCGATGCAGCAGCTGAAGCAGATCAGGTTCAGCAGGAACTGCCGCCGCTGCTCGCGGCTGTCCAGCCGGTGCACGTCGTTCAGGCTCTCGATCCACTTGAAGCAGAACTGGGCCTTCTTCTCGATGCTCGGGATGTTGTGGATGGCCGCGAAGGCTTCTTCCCGTTCCTTGATGTCGGGGATGTAGGTGTCGAGCAGCGTCAGGTAGAACTGCACGTGCAGCGCTTCTTCGTAGAGCTGCCGCGACAGGTACATGCGCGCTTCGGGCGCGTTGATGTGCTGGTACAGGTTGAGCACCAGGTTGTTCGCCACGATGCTGTCGCCGGTCGCGAAGAAGGCGACCAGGCGGTTGATCAGGTGGCGCTCGCTGGGCAGCAGCTTGTTGTTCAGATCCGCCGTGTCCAGCGAGAAGTCGACCTCTTCCACCGTCCAGGTGTTCTTGATCGCGTCCCGGTACATCTCGTAGAAGAGCGGGTACTTCATCGGCCGCAGCGTCAGGTTCAGGCCGGGGTCCAGCAGCATCAGCAGCTCCAGGGCAGCGCGGGAGGAGGCGGGGGCGGAAGGAGGCGGAGCGCCTACTGGCAGGCTTCGCAGTACTCGGGGTTCTCGAGCGAGCAGGCGACGGCTTCCGACTCGGTGTAGGACTTGGCGTTCTTGGTGCCGCCGGTGGCCCGGGCGATGGTCGTCGCCGGCCGGGAGCGCAGGTAGTAGGTCGTCTTCAGGCCGCGCTTCCAGGCGTAGGCGTACATGCTGGACAGCTTGCCGATGGTCGGGCTGGCCAGGAACAGGTTCAGGCTGGCCGACTGGTCGATGTAGGGCGAGCGCTCGGCGTGCATGTCGATGAGCGCGCGCTGCGGCAGCTCCCAGGCCGTCCGGTAGAGCTGGCGCAGGCTGTCGGGGATGTCGGTGATGTGCTGGATCGAGCCCTGGCCGGACTTGATCTGCTCGCGCACGTCGTCGGTCCACATGCCCATGCGCTTGAGGTCGGCGACCAGGTAGCGGTTGATCTGCAGGAACTCGCCCGACAGGGTCTCGCGCTTGAACAGGTTGCTGACCTGGGGCTCGATGCACTCGAAGCAGCCGCAGATGCTGGCGATGGTCGCGGTCGGCGCGATGGCGATCAGCAGGCTGTTGCGCAGGCCGTGCTCCATGATGCGGGCCTTGAGCGCGGCCCAGCGGTTCGCACCGCCGCCGCTGAACAGGCCGAGCTGCGTGCCGGCGTGCTGGCCGCCGGGGGTCACGCCCCACAGGTCGAACTGCAGCTGGCCACGGGCGGCGCGGGTCTCCCAGAAGGTCTCGTGCGCGCCGTCGAGCTCGGCCAGGTCGCACGAGGCTTCCAGCGCGGCGTAGTAGACCTCTTCCTGGATGCGGGCCGACAGCTCGCGCGCGTCGGGACCGTCGAAGTCCATGCGCTTGAGGAACATCACGTCCTGCAGGCCCATCAGCCCCAGGCCCACCGGCCGCCACTGCTCGTTGGAGTTCCGGCTCTCGGCGGTCGGGTAGTAGTTGATGTCGATGACGCGGTCGAGGTACTTGACCGCCACCTTGACCACGGCGCGCAGCTTCTCGAAGTTGAACTCGCCGAGCTCGACGAAGCGGCTCAGGTTGATGCTGCCCAGGTTGCAGACCGCGGTCTCCTCCTGGTTCGTGACCTCGACGATCTCGGTGCAGAGGTTGCTGCTGTGCACGGTGCGGCCGGGCTTGCCGGTCTGGTTGCACTTCTTGTTGCAGCTGTCCTTGAAGGTCATCCAGCCGTTGCCGGTCTGGGCCAGGGTCCGCATCATCCGGGCGTACAGATCGCGGGCCTTGACCTGGCGCATGGCCACGCCCTGGGCCTCGTAGCGCTCGTAGCGGGCCTCGAAGTCGTCGCCGAAGCTGTCGATCAGGTCGGGGCAGTCCTTGGGGTCGAACAGCGACCACATCTCGTCGGCCTGCACGCGCTTCATGAACAGGTCGGGGACCCAGTTGGCCAGGTTGAGGTTGTGGGTCCGCCGCGCTTCGTCGCCGGTGTTGTCGCGCAGCTCGAGGAACTCCTCGATGTCGCCGTGCCAGGTCTCCAGGTAGACGCAGGCCGCGCCCTTGCGGCGGCCGCCCTGGTTGACCGCGGCCACGCTGGCGTCCAGGGTCTTCAGCCAGGGCACGATGCCGTTGGACTTGCCGTTCGTGCCGCGGATCAGGCTGCCGCGGGCGCGCACCCGGTGCCAGGCCACGCCGATGCCGCCGGCGAACTTGGACAGGCGAGCGATGTCCGTGTACCGCTTGTAGATGCCCTCGAGCTCGTCGACCGGGCTGTCGAGCAGGTAGCAGCTGCTCATCTGGCTGTGGGCCGTGCCGCTGTTGAACAGGGTCGGCGACGACGGCATGTACTCCAGGCTGGAGATCAGCCGGTAGAACTCGATCGCTTCTTCGGGGGTGCGGGACAGGCCGCAGGCCACGCGCAGGAAGAAGTACTGGGGGGTCTCGAAGACGTCGCGCCGGGTCGGGTGGCGCAGCAGGTAGCGGTCGTAGACCGTGCGCAGGCCGAAGTACTGGAACAGGTCCCGGCGGCCGTGATCGATGGCGGCGTCGAGCACGGCGGCGTGCTCGGCCACGAAGGCGGCGGTGCTGTCGGCGATGACGCCCTGCTCGTGGCCCAGGCGGATGCTGTCCGAGAAGCAGCGGACGCCCAGGGCCTCGACCTCCTTGACGATGACGCGGTGGAGCAGCCGGGCGCCCAGGAAGGCGTACTCGGGCTCTTCGGCGGTCAGGGCCGCGGGCACGTTGACGAGCAGCTTGTCCAGCTCGGCTTCGGGGATGCCGTCGTAGCAGCCGCCCAGGACGCGCTCGGCCACGAAGGCCAGGTCGACGTCCGCCAGCCCGATCGCGCAGTCGGCGAGCAGCTTCTCGAGGCGCTCCATCGTGAGCGGCTCGTGGCTGCCGTCGGTGCACCGGACCCGCAGCTGGGGGGCGCTGGTGTCGAGGGGGAGGGCCTGGACGGGGGCGTCATCGGCCGACGACTGGTTCTCGTCGAGGTGCGGCATCTGCTTTTCTCGCGGGCGCGGCTGGAGCGGGGGGAGGACAGCGTGGAGGGAGGCGCGGGGGGACAGCTCGAGAGCGGGTCAGGCCGGGCATCGAAGGGGATCCGACGCGCCTGCGCGGGAACAGGGGATGTTCCCGGCGGCGCCGACGAGAAGGGGCGTGGGAAGCCCACCGCAGGCGCCGACCCACAAGATATGGGGGGTCCCCTGGCGACGCAACCCCACATGTAGTGGTGAAAGGTGAAACGTCACCAACTGTCGTGATCCCGGGGAGTTGCTGCTCCGGGCCCCTTGCACACGGCCCGGACGCCTCCCGCGAGGGTCACTCGGGCTGCGGCGCGGCCTCGTCGTCTTCCTGGCGCAGCCGGATCCGGCTGAACTTGGCCGGCGTGTGGCCCTTCACGTCCTTGTAGAAGGCCCGCACGATGTCCATGTCGCCGCGGATGTCGTCGCTCGGGTACAGCATCGGCCCGAAGCCGCCGCGCTTGCGGGCGAAGTCCATGTAGCCCAGGCAGATCGGCACCCCGGCGCCCTTGGCCGCCCAGTAGAAGCCGCTCTTCCAGTAGTCGCGGAACCCGCGGGTGCCCTCGGCCGGGATCACGAGCACCAGCTCGTCCGCGGCCTTGAGCGTGTCCGTCATGGCGCCCACCAGGTTGTTGGCCTGGCGGCGATCGACCGGCATGCCGCGGAACCAGCGGAAGAACCAGCCGAAGGGCCCCTCGAACAGCACGTGCTTGCCCAGCCAGCGGATGTCGACGCCCCACCACCACGCGAAGGCGATCATGAACGGGAAGTCCCAGGCCGACGTGTGCGGGGCCGCGATGAACACGTACTTGTCGATGTCCGACGGCGGGTTGGCCTCGGGCTTCCAGCCGAACAGCTTGAGCACGAAGGCGCCGACGTAGTGCCGCCAGCCCCAGATGCGCAGGGGCTTGGGCTCGGCCGTCAGCCGCGACTCCTGGCTGATCATCTCCTCGAGGACCTGCTCTTCGGAACCCACGCTGCTCGACATCCGGCCTCCTGCGCCGGCGCGCTCGGATCAGGGTGCGGCAGCATCCTGGCCCGGCGTCGCGACCGGCGTTCCGGTCGGACCTATCCAGGCCCCCTCCGCGCTTGCGTCCTGCTTCAGGAGACCGACGGTCACCAGTGTGTCAACGGTCTGTCTCCAGCGCTCGTCCGTCATGGCGCCGAGCCCGTCGTCCCCCGACAGGTAGGGCGCCTGGGCCGCGGTGATGCAGTCCACCAGCGCCGCATCGAGCTGGTCGTTGGCTTCGACGATGGCGGCGTTGGCGCGGCTGGGGTCGGCCACGTAGGCCTTCCATGCGGCCTCGGTGACCCGCACGAAGCGCGGCGCCCACTCCGGCGGCGGGTCGGCGAAGGCCAGCAGCGTGCCGTAGGGGTTCCAGCCGGCCTCGCTGGCCTGCAGGAAGACGACGTCCGCGCCCTTGCCCCGGGCGACGCAGGGCTCGCTCGTGACGTAGGCCTGCTGCACGTGCGTCGGATCCGTCAGGAAGCTGCCCAGCGAGCCGCTGGTCGGCACGACGGGCACCTTGCCCTCCCAGCCCCGCGTCTTCCACAGCCACTGCTGGAAGGGCCCGCCGACCTCCATCGCGATGGTCAGGCCGTCGCGCTCGCCGAGCTCGTCGATGCGCGACAGGCCGGTGGACGCGTGCGCCAGCAGCCCCACCGGGGTCCACTGGAAGGCCGGCCAGGCGCCGATCGCCTGCACGCCCTTGCTGCGCTTGACCAGCAGGTCGTCGGCCGAGGTGATCGCCGCTTCGGCCCGACCCGAGCCCAGCAGCTCCAGCGTCGGCGCGCCGGGCCCGCCGGGGATGATCTCGACGTCGAAGCCCGCACGATCGTAGTGGCCGCCCAGCACGCCCTCGTAGAAGCCGCCGAACTCGGGCTCGGGGAACCAGTTCAGCGCCAGGCGCACCTGGATCGGGGCGGGCCCCGGCGCCGCCACCGGTCCGTCGTGCGCGACCCGGGCCGAGGCGTCTTCCCAGCCGGGGGGCTGGGCTTCGGGGTCGGCGCAGCCCGGGGCGAGGGTCAGGGCAAGGGCCAGGGCGGGAGCGGGAGCGACGGGCAGCATGGGGAGGTCCTGCGCGGTCAGGAGGACGCGGGAGCGCCGTGCCAGCGGTCGACGAACCGGCGCTCGAGGAGGCGGGTGAGGGAGAAGAGGAGGAGGGCGAGCATGGCAGAGCAGCCGATGGCCGCAAAGGACAGCGGGGTCTCGGCCGAGCGGGAAGCGTGCACGACCAGGTATCCGAGCGAAGGCGGCACACCGTTGCTGCCGACGAACTCGCCGACCACGGCCCCGATGACGCTCAGCCCGCCGGCGGCCCGCAGCCCCCCGAAGACGAAGGGCAGGGCCGCGGGCAGCCGCAGTCGCGCCAGCTCCTGCCAGCGGGTGGCGCCGTACAGCCGCAGCAGCTCGACCTGGCCGGCGTCGGCGGCCCGCAGGCCCAGGTGGGTGCTGGTCAGCACGGGGAAGAAGGCGACGATGGCGGCCGCGGCCACCGCGACCGGCGTGCCGTAGCCGAGCCACACGACCAGCAGCGGCGCCACGGCCACGACGGGCAGCGTCTGCACGACTAGGGCGTAGGGGTAGAGCGCCAGCTCGAGCGCCCGCGACAGGTGGAAGGCGACGGCCCCGAGCAGCGCGAGCACCACGGCCACCAGCAGGCCGGCCACCGACGCCAGGCCCGTGTGCAGCGTGGCCTGGAGCAGCCGCTCGCGGTGGGCCACTGCCGCCTGGGCCACCTCCAGGGGGGACGGCAGAAGCACGGGACTCAGGGGCGCGGCGACGGCGGCCCACAGGGCCAGGACCCCGAGCCCGGCCAGCAGGGCCGGCAGGAAGCGGCGGACGGCGCTCACAGCAGCGCCTCGACCCGGCGGGCCAGGGCGCCCACGGCCGGGTCGTGCCGCAGCGCGGCGGGGCGCGGGCGCGCCAGCGGGACGTCCACGGCGCCCGCGACGCACAGCGGACGCCCGGACACCACCACCACGCGGTCGGCCAGCAGCACCGCCTCGTCGATGTCGTGGGTCACGAGCAGCACGGTAGGGCGCTGGTCCGCCCACAGCCCCTGGATCGTCTGCTGCAGCCGCCCGCGGGTCAGCGCGTCGAGGGCGCCGAAGGGCTCGTCGAGCAGCAGCAGGCGGGGAGGCCGCACCCACGCGCGGGCCAGCGAGCAGCGCATCTGCATGCCACCGGAGAGGGCGCGGGGGAGGAGCTCGGCGGCGTCGGCCAGCTCGACCCGGGCGAGGGCCGCGTCCACCAGGGGCCCGCGGTCGGCCGGCGGCAGCCCGGCGAGCTCCAGCGGCAGCGCGACGTTGTCCCGAACCGAGCGCCACGGCAGCAGGGTGGGCGCCTGGAAGACGAAGGCGCAGCCGTCCGCCGTCGGCGCGCCGGGCCGGACGCTCCCGCCGGTCGGCGCCAGCAGGCCGGCCGCCAGCCGCAGCAGGGTCGACTTCCCGCAGCCGGACGGCCCCACGACGGCGACCACCTCGCCGGGCGCCACCGCCAGCGAGAAGTCGTCCAGCAGCGGGCGGTCCGCGCCCGCCCAGGCGAACCGGACCCGCTCGAAGGCACAGGGAAGGGCGTCGGACGCAGGCAGCGGATCCTCTCGGGCAGGTCGTCGGTCCAGGCAGTATCCTCCTGCGCTCCGACGGCGATTCCGCCTGTTCGCCGAGAAATCCAGCACCTCCCGTGAACACTCCCGCCCGGACCTCCACCGGGACTCCGGAGCACTCCCTTCGATGGACTACGACGCCCTCCTCGACCGCATCCTGCGGAACGTCGACCGCGACGCCTACCTGCCCCTGGCGGACGTGGTGGCGGACGACGAGCAGCGCGCCGCCCTCGCCGAGATCGGCCAGGCCCTGCAGGCGCCCGACGTCGACGCCGACCAGCTGCGGGCCCGGGTGCGCGCCATGCACCAGCAGGGCCGCCTGGACGCGGTGCACAAGTACAGCGCGCTCCACGTCATCGCCGCCAGCCCGGTCGTGCGCGACCTCGAAGAAGCCGCCCGCATGGCGGCCGAACAGGAGATGGCCGCCATCAACCTGGGCGGTCCGCGGCTGCAGCACAACCTGGCCAGCGTCGAGCGGCACCGCGGCGTCATCGCCTTCCTCAAGGGCAGCTACGAGGTCGCGCTGGACTACTTCTCGCGCGCCTTCGAGCGCCAGCGCTCGCCGGGCAACCTGGCCAACGTGCTGGCCTGCCTCCTGCGGCTCGGCGACGAAGCCGACGCCCGCGATCTCCTGGTCCAGGTGCGGGGCGCCTTCCCGCCCTCCCTGACCGACGCCCTCGACGACATGATCCGCCGCGACCCGGACCTGGCGCTCCTGCGCCCGCACCTTCCCAGCTGACCCGCCACCCACCTGCAGGGGGACCCGCACATGAGCCTGATCAACGCCACCTTCGCCTGGCTGCTCGGCGTGCTCTCGCCGATCGTTCCGGCGGGCGCCCAGCTGCAGCCCTGCAGCGACGTCCCCGGCGCCACCGTCTGCATGACGGACGACCTTCCCGTCGAACAGAACCGGCCGCAGGCCGACGGCGTCACCCGCGCGACGCACGACGACGAGCCCATCTACAACGGGTTCTGAGATGGGACGACTCCACCAGGACATGCCCGGAAGGGAGGCCGAGCCGCAGGGCGAGGATCTGCGCAGAGGCATCCGCCTGCTGCTCGCGGACCGCCACGCGCCCGAGGCCCGCGAGATGTACCTGCGCATCGCGAAGTACGTGCACCAGCGCGTGCAGCGGCGCTGCACCGGCCGGTACGCCGGGGTGCTCGGCTCGGCCGAGCAGGAAGAGCTGGTCGGCGAGGTGCTCTACCAGCTGATCGGCGGCGCGCTGGCCCGCTTCCAGGGCGAGACCGTCGCGAGCCTGCTGGCCTTCGTGCGCACGGTGACCGACCGCACCGTCGGCCACGCCGCCCGCGCCCGGATCCGGGAGCGGGACACCCTCGACAGCGACGCGGCCCGCGAGATCGAGGACTGGTCGGCCGAGCTGCCGTCACCGGAGCGCTGCGTGCACGTCGTGCCCGACAGCCCCTTCGACGACAAGGACGAGCAGTACCTCGAGGAGCTGTTCGCTGCGGGGACCAAGGCCGAGCTGGCGCGGACCCAGGGCGTCAGCCGGGCCGCCGTGACCCAGCGTGTGCAGCGCATCCGGACGCGGATCGAGCGCATGGAGCCCCACGAACAGCAGCGGGCCGAGGCCTGGCTGGAGCACCTCGCGCGGCGCTCGAGCCGCGGCGAGCTGGATGCGGGTCCGACCGACGCCTGAGCCTTGACGACCCCGATGAGACCGGCTCAAATGGCGGTCTCACCTGGGAGTCCCCATGCGCCTCAGCACTGCCTCCATCCTGTTGTCCCTCGCCCTGGTCGGCTGCCGCAGCGGCAAGATCGACGACACCGGCGAAGACGGCGCCACGGACACGGACGGCTCCGACGGCAACGACACCGACGCGGACACGGACACCGACGGCACGGACACCGACGGCACCGACACCGACGGCACCGACACGGACGGCACGGACACCGACGGGACGGACACGGACGGCACCGACACCGACGGCACCGACACGACGGACACCGACACCGACACCGACGGCACCGACACGACGGACACCGACACCGACACCGACGGCACCGACACGACGGACACCGACACCGACACCGACGGCACCGACACGGACGCCGACACCGACACCGACGGCACCACCGACGACGGCGACGGCGACGGCTACACCGCCGACGAAGGCGACTGCGACGACAGCGACGCGTCGACCTACCCGGGCGCAGACGAAGCCCGGGACCTGGCCGACAACGACTGCGACGGCTTCGTGGACGAGGACTTCATCGGCGCCGGCGACATCGTCGTCAACGAGATCATGCACGACCCCGTCGCGGTCTCGGACACCGCGGGCGAGTGGTTCGAGCTGCACAACACCAGCGACAGCGCCATCGACCTGGTCGGCTGGGTCATCGAAGCCGACGACGGCGACTCGATCACCATCGACAGCAGCCTGCCCGTGCGCGCCGGCGGCATCGTCCTGCTCGGCGTGTCCGGCGACAGCGCCAGCTCCGGCGGCGTGACGCCCGACTACGTCTACGACCGCTCGACCTTCTCGATCTCCAACAGCGGCGACAGCTTCTTCGTCTGGCTCGACGGCAGCCTGGTCAGCGAGGTCGAGTTCACGTCGACCTGGGATCTGGTCGAAGGCGCCAGCCTGTCCCTCGACCCCTCCTTCACCGACGCCCCCACCGTCAGCGACAACTGGTGCGCCGCCACCAGCAGCTTCGGCGACGGCGACCTGGGCACGCCCGGCGACGCCAACGACTGGTGCACCGACCTGGACCACGACGGCGACGGCGAGACCATCGACGACGGCGACTGCGACGACGAAGACGCGGACGTGTCCAGCGGCGCGGACGAAGTCCTCGACGGCGTCGACAACGACTGCGACGGTCGCAGCGACAACCTGACCGTGAGCATCGCCGCCGGCTACCTCGACGGCATCGACACCGACTACCTGGGCTGGCAGAACAGCCTGGGCGTCGGCGACTTCGACGGCGACGGCCAGATCGACCTGGTGGCGGGCGGCACCTACGTCAACAGCAACGGCACCGGCGGCATCTACGTCGTCGACGGGGCCGGCTGGGACAGCTGGGCGGGCGACATCGACGATGCGGCCGTGGCCGACATCGACGGCGCTGGCGCCTATGGGTACTTCGGCACCCTCGACCAGCACCAGGGCGACATCAACGGCGACGGCTACGACGACGTCGTCGCCGTCGGCAACGACTACTACTACAGCTACTACTACGGCACCGTGGCCGGCACGATCTTCCTGGGCAGCGAAGACGGCATCACCGGCGACGTCGACAGCGGCGACGGCGACATCATCTTCGAGGACTCGTACTCGTACTACCAGTTCACCAAGGTGCTCTCGTCGGCCGACTTCGACGGCGACGGCAGCGACGACGTGCTGTACGGCGACTACTACGCCCAGGACTCGCGCTACCGCGAAGGCTACGTCTACTTCTTCTCGGGCGCCGACCTGACCGAAGGCGAGACCTACGACCTGCAGTCGGACAGCGACGCCTACCTGTACGGCGACAACGACGACGACGGGCTGGGCTACTCGCTCGGCGGCGGCGACATCGACGGCGACGGCTACGACGACCTGGCCCTGGGCGCGGCCGGCTACGACGGCGGCGCCGACAACGGCGGCGCGGTCTACCTGGCCTACGGCCGCGGCACCATCTCCGGCAGCGGCAGCATCAGCTTCGTCGCCACTGCCGTCATCGAAGGCGCCGAAGAAGACGGCTACCTGGGCGCCCACGCGCAGTCCCAGATCGCCGACTTCGACGGCGACGACCAGATGGACCTGGCCGTGGCAGCGCCCTGGGCGGACAAGGTCTACATCTTCCTCGACGCGGCCGAGCTCTCCGGCGAGGTCGGCGTCGGCGATGCGGACATCACCATCAGCGGCGGCAGCTCCGAGTGGTTCGGCATCGCGCTGGACAGCGGCGATCTCGACGGCGACGGCAAGGCCGACCTGGTGGTGGGCGCCCCCGACGGCAGCACCTACAACAGCGACCCCGACACCGTCGGCACCGTCTACATCTACAAGGGCGCCGACCTGACCTCCGGTGCGCTGTCCGACGAAGACGCCAGCGCCAGCATCGAGGGCAACCGCCCGAACCTGCACGGCATCTCGGTGTCCGTCGGCGACTTCAGCGGCGACGGCACGGACGACCTGCTGACCGCCGCGCCCCAGGTCAACGACAGCGAAGGCCGCATCTTCCTGTTCGAGATGCCGTGAGCGGTCCCTCCGCCGATGCCGTCGACCGGCTGCACCTGGTCGACGGCACCTTCGAGCTGTACCGGGCCCACTTCTCGAAGCGCCCGGGGCACAGCGACCCCGCCGGCCGCGACCGCAAGGCCACGGTGGGGCTGGTGGGCTCGCTGCTGGCCCTGCTCCAGGACGACGCCGAGGCGGTGACCCACGTCGCCGTCGCCTTCGACCACCCGATCCGGTCCTTCCGCAACGACCTGTTCGCCGGCTACAAGTCCGACGAAGGCGTCCCGCCCGAGCTGCGCGAGCAGTTCGGCCCGGCGGAGCAGGCCGTGGCCGCGCTCGGCGTCACGGTGTGGTCGATGGACCGCTGGGAAGCCGACGACGCCCTGGCCACGGCGGCCGTGCGGTTCGGCCCCCGGGTCGGCCAGGTCCGGATCATGACCCCCGACAAGGATCTCGGTCAGGTCGTGTCCGGCAGCCGCGTGGTCCAGGTCGACCGCATCCGCGGCAAGGAGCTCGACGAAGCGGCGGTGATCGACAAGATGGGGGTGCCCCCCGCCGCGATCCCGGACCTGCTGGCCCTGGTCGGCGACAGCGCGGACGGCATCCCGGGCCTGGCCCGCTGGGGCATGAAGTCGGCCGGGGCGGTGCTGACCCGCTACGGCCGCCTCGAAGCCGTGCCCGACGACGCCGACGGCTGGGACGTCAAGGTCCGCGGCGCCGCCGTCCTGGCCGAGCGCCTGGCCGCCGAGCGCGACGACGCCCTGCTCTACAAGCAGCTGGCGACCCTGGTGACCGACGTCCCCCTGCCCCAGGACCTCGACGATCTGCGCTGGACCGGCGCGCCACGCGACGCCTGGCTCGCCTGGTGCGACGCCGTCGGAGCCCGCGACTGGCTGCGCGACCGCCCGCACCGCTGGTGCTGACTAGCCGGCCTGCAGGCCCTGGCGCAGCCGCTCGACCCGCTTCCGGTTGACCCCCAGGTCGCCGTGCCCGACCCGCGACGCGCTGCGGACGTGCAGCACATCGCCTTCCAGCACGACCTCCACGTCGTCGACGAACCGGAACAGGGCCGAGGTGAAGGTCGCGTGCAGGGCGGTGTCGGTGCGGGAGAGCAGCTCGGTGCGCGGCTCGGCCTGGACCAGCGCCGCCACCCGGTCCAGGTCGGCCGGGGTCGCGCCGTGGTCGAGGAGGGGACGGATGTAGTGCGTGCCGTCCCCGGGGTCGGCGAGGGAGGAGACGCAGTTGGGCGAGGAGGGGCAGGGCGCCAGCAGGCCGCTGGCGCTGGCGAGCTCGTGGGAGGGCGTGCCCGCGCAGGCCAGGAGGAGGAGGAGGTGCATGGCCGGGAGCTAACCGCGCTCCGGCACCGGCCACCAGACCAGCAGCCCCGACTGCAGCAGCCCCAGGACGATCGCCTCGTCGGCGTCGTCCGGCAGGGCGCCGTCCCGGGCGACCGCGTCGAGCGTGTCGGCCAGGTCCGCGTCGAGCACCGCGAGCTCGGCCTCGCCGTCCATCCAGGCGACCGCTACCTCGACCCGGCCGTTCGCGTCGGGACGCGCCACCTCGTCCAGGCCCAGCACCGCGGGATCGACCCAGGCCCGGCGCAGGGTGCGGTTGGTCCGCAGCACGCCACCGCGGGGCAGTCCGCCCGGCGCCTCGTCGGAGGGCAGCGTCGCGAACAGCTCCGCCTCGTCGTCGCGCCGCGGCAGGTCGGTGACCAGCGCCTCCAGCACGACCGCGTCCGCGTCGACCCGCTCCTCCTCCCGCATCCAGCGGGCGAAGCGCGACGCCAGGCTGCCCGGCCCGTCGAAGCCGTCGCTGGCCGCGAAGTGCCAGGCCAGGTCTTCCAGATCGTCGAGCGGTGGGCTCTCCCCTTCTCCGCCGCAGGCGCGCGGCAGCGCGCTCTCCAGCCCCTCCACCAGCTGGTCCAGCCCGGCATCGACCATGCGCTCGCGCAGCAGGAAGCGGTCGCCCAGGGCGGGGATCCGGGCGGCGAAGCCCGGCGGCAGGTCGGCGGCGCAGGCGTCGACCGCATCGAGCAGCGCTCCCAGCGCCCCGGTCGCGTCCGGCTGCTCGCCGGCCAACAGGTCCGCGCAGGTCCCGGCCAGCCCGTCCAGCAGCGGCATCAGCGCCTGCTCGGCCCGGCCGCCGTCGGGGGCGTCCTCGAGCGCCAGCAGCACGCGCATGGCGGCGTCCTGCAGCAGGGCGCGGGTCGCGAGCCGCTCCTGCTGGTGCGGATCGACCGCGATCGGGCCGTCGCACAGCTCCCGGGTCACCGCCGCCACGCGCCCGGCCATGGCCGTCAGGTCGTCGCAGCAGTCCACGCCCGGCACGCAGAACCGCTCCACCCAGGCGCCGAAGGACCACGCGGTCAGGCGGTTCCAGTGCCCCTGCACATAGCCCTGGGCGTCGCTGCTGCCGTCGATGCCCGGCCGCGGGGTCGCATGCACCCGCCCGGTCTCGAGCTCGGCGAGGCAGGCCGCCCAGTCGGCACCGAGGTGCTCGCGGGCGCGGGCCGCCCACGCCACCGCCCGGTGGCGCAGGGCCGTACGGTCGACCTGATCGAACGGGCGGTCCAGCGCTTCACAGGCGACGCAGTGCTCGCGGGGCGGGACCGTGCCGAGCGGCGGCAGCCCCGCCGAGGACGTGTGCTCCGGGCAGCGCGGGCGGTACAGCTCGTCCAGGCCGTACCAGTGCACCACCGGAAGCAGCTCGCCCAGCCGCGCTCCCAGGTACAGCTGGAAGCGGGTCATCGCGGGGTGCCAGTAGAACCCGACCACCCCGTGCAGCAGCTCGTGGCTGCGCCACTTGCGGCGGTGGTTGGGGTGGTAGGCCGGCGCCGGGCCGTCCTGGAAGAACGAGAAGTACTTGGGCTCGGTCAGCACGCCGTCGCCCCACCGGGGCAGCGTGTCGCCCTGCCACACGGCGACCTCGGGCTCGAGGCCCGGCGGCATCGGCAGCCGCAGGCGCAGCTCGTGCCCCACGAAGCGTCGGCCCTGCCGCGCCGCCAGCAGCCCGGCCCGCAGGGACGCTGGCGTCACCCGCAGATCCAGGGCCGGCGCGCCCAGCCCGCGCAGCACCGCGTCGACGCCCGCCGGCGGCTCCAGCGCGGCCCAGGCGTCGGCCAGCGCATCGGGCGACGGGATCAGCGCGTCGATCGCCGCAGGCACGTCGTCCCCGGCCAGGGGGGGCAGCAGCGAGGGGGCGTCGAGGACGAGGGGACCGGACATGGGGGACTCCGACGGGATGCCGCCCTATTCCGGCCCGGTCTTCCGGGGACGGCTCAGCGGGTCGCTTCGAAGCTGCCGGCCCAGTCGACCGTGAGGGGGATGCCCGAGTAGGTCACCGAGGTCGTGCCGCTGAACGCGCCGGTCAGCGTGTCTTCGTCGGGGAAGCTGCCGGTCCAGGGCTCGGTCACGGTGGTGACGATCACGTCGACGTAGCCGGTGCCGGCGACGTCGGGGTCGTCGGTGATGTTGCCCTCGAACTCGGCCGTCTGCGTGCCGCTGCCCGCCAGGATGCCCGAGAACTCGCACTCGGCTTCGCCGGTGATCTGAGGATCGGCGGCTTCGTCCACCCACAGGGTGATGGTGCCGACGCAGGTGTCGCTGACCCCGAGCGACGCTTCTTCGCCGCGGATGGTGATGTCGCCTTCGTAGGTGCCGTCGCGGTCGATGTCGATCGTGCCGTCGGTGTCCGTGTCGACGTCGGTGTCGACGTCGGTCCCGTCGGTGTCCGTGTCCACGTCGGTCGTGCCGTCGGTGTCCGTGTCCACGTCGGTGTCCACGTCGGTCCCGTCGGTGTCCGTGTCCACGTCGGTCGTGCCGTCGGTGTCCGTGTCCGCGTCGGTGTCCGCGTCGGTGTCCGCGTCGGTCGTGCCGTCGGTGTCCGCGTCGGCGTCGGTGTCCGCGTCGGTGTCCTTGGACCCGTCGGTGTCGGTGTCGGCGTCCGTGTCGGCGTCCCCGACGGTGCCGTCCCCGGCGCCGGAGTCGCTCCCGCCGCTGCAGGCGGTGAGCATCAGGCCAAGGGTCAGGCCGAAGGACAGGCCGAGGGTGCTGCGGGACATGGGCGCTCCTGTGGGTCGCCCAGAGCTATAGCCGCCGTCGCGGCGGGGCCGCTACTCCTCGAAGATGGCCTGGAAGTCGCCGTCGAAGGAGATGTTCATCGAGTAGCCCCACAGGTCGAAGACCGTGTCGCCGGTGAAGTCGCCCGCGAGCACCGATCCGGAGCCTTCCCCCTGGTAGCTGCCGTCCCACTCGGCCTCGAAGATGGTGCCTTCCAGGTCGTAGTAGACGTCGCCCCCGGCCGAGGGGTCGGTCAGGCTCGCGCCGGTCAGCTCGAGCTCCTGGGGGCCGAACCAGTTCAGGTAGCCCTGGAACTCGCAGGTCGCGACGCCGACGATCTCGGGGTCCTGGTCCGCGGCCACCTCGAACACGACCTCGCCCATGCAGACGTCGCCGTAGTCCGGGTAGTCGGCCACCGTGCCCGTGATCTGGAAGGACCCGACGTAGCTTCCGTCCCGCACCACCGGATCCGGCTCGGTCCCGCCGTCGGTGTCGGTGTCCGCGTCGGTGTCCGTGTCCCCGCCGTCGGTGTCCGCGTCGGTGTCCGTGTCTCCGCCGTCGGTGCCCGCCGTCCCGGAGTCGGAGCCGGCATCGCTGCCGCCATCGCCGTCCCCATCACCGTCGAGGGCGATCTGACCGGAGCTGCAGCCGAGAAGCGAGAGGGAGAGGAGCAGGACGACCATGGAACACCTCGGTTGGCCGCAGAGACTAGCCCAACCCGACGCCGACCCGCCATCGACGTGCCCGGGAGCACGCAAAGCCCTTGCAAAACGCGGCCCCCCACAGAAAGGGGACACGAAAGAGGGGAAATCGATTTCGCCCCTCTTTCTCCGGCCAGGGCGCGGTCTATGGAGCCGGAGCAGCCCGCGTCCTCGGAGCAGCGCTTGTCCCTTCGCCCTGGCCACCAGATCGGCCCCTACGTCGTCGACCGGCTGGTCGGGCGTGGCGGCTTCTCCGTCGTCCTCGCTGCCCACCACGCCGAGCTGGGCACGCGACACGCGCTGAAGTGCGTGTTCGTCGACAGCGAGTTCCTGCGGCGCAAGGCCCTGCGGACCGCGGCCCTCCAGGCCAGCCTGAACCACCCGGCCATCGTCTCGTCGACCGACCTCATCGAGTCCCGGTTCGGCGTCGTCGTGGTCTTCGACCTGATCGACGGGCCGCCGCTGGACCAGGCCCTCGCCCGCAACCTGCTGGCGGCCGGCGAGCGCGACCAGGTCGCCAGCGCGCTGCTCAACGCGGTGGCCTGGCTGCACGGCAACGACATCGTCCATCGCGACATCAAGGCCGCCAACGTCCTGCTCGAGTGGTCCCTGTCCAGCTTCCGTGCGCTGCTGACGGACTTCGGCGAGGCGCGCCCCCTGACCGGGCCCTTCAACACCCTCGAGACCGAGCCCGGCTTCGTCGCCGGCACGCTGGACTGCATGGCGCCCGAGCGCCGGATGGGACCCTGCGCCCCCGACCCGCGCCAGGACACCTACTCGCTGGGCTGCCTGCTCTACCGGCTGTACTGCGGCCGCCCGCCCTTCGACCCGGCGGACTCCGACATGCTGCTCACCCATCAGCGCCACGAGGTGTTCGTGCCGCCGCTCGAGCTCGTGCCCCACCTGCCCGAGCACCGCGCGGCGGCCATCGTGGGCAGCCTGCGCGCCGACCCACGCGACCGGATCCCCGACGGACAGACGCTGCGCGCCGTGTTCCACGGCGATCTCGGGCCCGACCCGTGGCTGCACGGCTACGACCCGATCCGCGGCAACAGCGCCGAGTCCACGCTGCCCGTGCTCGACCTGGACACGACGCCGGCGGAGATCTCGACCGGCGGCAACCGACCTGTGTGACACTCGGGCGTAACCCCATGTCTCCAGGTGTCGTCTTGATGAGCGCCGCTGGCTGCGAGCCCTATGATGAGACCCTGCCGCACGGTCCCTGTGTGGCACCCGCGGGGTCGCCGTGAAGCTGTTCCCTGGCACACGTGTCGGTCGCTACACCCTTCGCAACGCCCTGGGTCGCGGCGGCTTCTCCCAGGTCTACGCCGCCCGTCACGCCGACCTCGGCACGCTCCACGCGCTCAAGTGCATCCCGCTGGAGTCTGCGGTGCAGCACCGCCGCACCCTGCGGGAAGCCGCCCTGCAGGCGTCCATGCGGCACCCCAACATCGTGGCCGCCACCGACCTGTTCGAGCAGGACCAGTGTGTGTTCGTCGCCTTCGACCTGGTCCAGGGGCCGTCGCTGCGCGACCACCTGCGGCAGAACCCGATCACGCCGTCCGAACGCCACCACATCGTCAGCAGCCTGCTCAACGCCGTGTCCTACCTGCACGGCAACCACATCGTGCACCGGGACCTCAAGCCCGGAAACGTGCTGCTGGACCTGTCCGGCAGCCACCCGGAAGTCCGGCTCACCGACTTCGGCGCGGCCGTCGCCATGCGCGGCCCGCTGTCGGAGACCACCGATCCCGGCAACGTCGTGGGCACCCCGGCCTACATGGCGCCCGAAGTGCTGGCGGGCAGCGTCGAGCCCGACCCCGCCGAAGACGTCTTCTCGCTGGGTTGCATGCTCTACCGCCTGTACTGCAGCCACCCGGCCTTCCCGGCCGACGACCTCGAGAGCACCCGCCGGGCGCGCCAGCAGGAAGCCTTCCTGGCCCCCGAAGAGGTCCGCCCCGGCCTGGATCCCTCGCTGGCCGCGGTGATCACCAGCTGCCTGCGCGCCGACCCCCGCCGTCGCGTGCCCGACGCCGTCACCCTCCGCGCCTTGTTCCACGGCCACCTGGTGGCCGATCCGTGGATGGAAGGCTGGAACCCGATGTTCGACGAGAGTGCGACCAGCACGCTGCCGATCCCGCCGCTGTCCGGCGCCTACCGGATCCTGGAAGACAGCACCAGCATGACGATCCCGTCGGGTTGAGCCGCGCCCGACCGGCCAGGTCGCCGACGCTCAGTCCGCCTTGAACTGGTCTTCTTCGCCGAACCGGAAGCCCGCGGCGACCTCCGCACGCGAGCCGGCGGCGATCCGGTGCGGGAGGTTCCGCCGGTAGAACTCGGAGGTGTTGTCGAGCGATTGGCGATCGCCTTCGAGGTGCTTCTTGGGGCACCCCCCCCAACAGATGGGGAGGAAGGTGCACCGTCGACAGTCCGGCATACGGGTCGGGTCGAACCCCTCCCAGAACGCCCGGTCCTCGAAGGGGGCATCCGCCTCCGGGCCCCCGCGCAGCGTCTCGACGGCACGCTCACGCTCGCCCACCTGCAGCCCACAGCGGTAGACCAACGCCTCGGCTCCGACGACGAACGAGTCCGCGGCCAACGCCGCACAGACACTGCGCTTCGGCCCCAGCCCGTCCTGGAACCAGGCCGTGACCACCGCCTCGGGCTTCCGGCACCGCTCGCGGACCCGATCGAGCACGGCCTCGAAGGCCTCGGGCGAGAGCTCGTTCCGACGGACGAAGTCACTTCGCTGCGAGAACCGCGTCACCCGAGCCGGCTGGATGGTGCACCGTCCGGGCCGGTCCAGCCAGCGCCGTTCCTCCACCATGTCCAGGAACGGACCGACATCTTCGACGTTCGCAGGTGTCAGGTTCAGGCGTACGTCCACCTGGGTGACCTCGAGCAGGGCATCGACGACCGACACAGCCTCGTCGAATGGGCTCGCGCCGCGCGAGGTGCGGTACCCGGAGCGAAGCCGCCGGACCCGGTTGTGGCGGGATCGCATGCCGTCGAAGCTGATCTGGACCTGGCGCAGCTGATGCGCCTTGGCGAACCCCGCGGGGTCGTTCGGCCACGAGGACCCGTTCGAGATCATCGACGCCGCGTACGCGATGCCGAGCTCGCGGGCCATCGCCTGGAGCCGCTCGGAGCACGAGCGCAGGAACTCCTGGTTCAGCATCGGCTCGCCACCGTACCAGTCCACGTGGAGCGCAGATCGCCCTCCTGCCACGAGGCGGCGCCGCGTCTCGGCCACGATCGCGTCGACATCGTGTTCCTGCAGGGCATCCTCGGTGCGGTCCTCGTAGCAGTACCAGCATCCGAGGTTGCAGTCCTGGGTGGTCGTCACGGTGAGGGTCATCGGTGTCCGGCCGCGGGCCTCCCAGTACCGCTGGCGAATGGCGAGGAGCTCGTCGCCGGCCCCCTCCGGGCGCAAGATGCCGGCGGCCACCAGACGGGAGACGATGCTCGGGGCGACCCCTTCCGGATCGATGCGCGCCGGCCATCGGACCAGGTTCTCGGCGATCTCGACCCCGGCGCTGCCGGGGAAGGAGACGACGGCACCCGAAGCTGCGTTGTAGAGCAGCGCGCCACCGTCCGCGGTCGGCACGGCCAGGTTGTAGCGAGAGGTTCTGTACACCCGGCTCACTCGTCGTCGATCGCACCCACATCGACCAGAGCCAGGCAGGCATCACCGTAGCCACACAGCGCGGCCCGCCCAGCGTCCGGCTTGCCGTCTGGCGTCGCCGGGAGGATGTCCACCATCTCGAACGAGAGTCCAGGCCGAAGCCTCAACGTGACCTCCGGGCTCTTCTCCTTCGATGCGACGAGGGTGATCTTCTTGCGAGTCGGACGCTTCATGGACACTCCAATGGGGCGGTGAGAGCAACGCCCCGACGATAGCAGACGGCGCTCCGGCGCGGGGGAAGCGGGCCGCACGTCCCCTTCCCCCTGGCGATGCGACGACTCCGGCCGCCGGGGCCAGGCGCCGGCTCAGCGTCGGCTCAGCGCCGACTCAGCGTCGACTCCGCTTCGTAGGTGCCCTCCAGCTGGCCATCCGGCGCGCAGGCCCCCGACAGGTCCAGCACCAGGCGGTCGGTGCCGTCTCCCTTGGGATCCGCCACGAAGG
>JACKEY010000013.1 GCA_020632755.1 Alphaproteobacteria bacterium
GCCCGAACCCACGTCGATGACCCATCGCCCCCGACTTTGGGCCCCCGATCGCGCCCGAACCCGAAGCCCATGACCTATCGCCCCCGACTTCGGGCCCCTCACCACCCCCCGCGGTCGCTCGCCGGGCTGATGAGCGTGTCGAGCGCGGGCGTCGGATGGGCCTGCTTCCACTCCTGGGCGGCCTCGCGCCAGGCGTCGCCGTCGTCGATGCCGACCGGGGGCGGCTCGTCGGTGGAGAGCCACCAGACCAGGGCGCAGCCGAGGTCGATGGGCTCGCCCAGGGTGCGCTGCAGGCCGGCGCGGTGGCGGCGCAGGCCGCCGCGGGTCTGGACGACGCCGGGCTCGGCGTCCAGGACGATGGCGGCGATGCCGGCGGCCCGCAGCTCCTCGATGGCGGCAGCGCCGGGGTCGTCGGGCCAGGCGCCGTCTTCGAAGGCGCGGATCCAGGCCATGGCCGGCGTGGTCGCCATCCAGTCCTTCCAGGCGGCCAGCGGCTCGGCGCCCGGCGGCAACAAGATGGCGTCGACGACGGGCCGCCGGTGCAGGCGCCGGTGCACGCCGGCCCGGGGCGCCTGCAGGCCCGGGCGCTTGAGCGGCAGCTCGATGACGGCGCCGGGCTCGACCCCGCCGGGCAGGCGGTCGGTCAGCAGGGGGGCGAGCTCGGCGTGGCAGACGCGGTGGCGCAGGTCGATGGACTGCAGGGGCAGGTTGGCGCTGACGGCGACGGCCTCGGCCCCGACGACCAGGGCGAGCAGCGCCGGACGGGGCGCCCGCGCCGCCAGCAGCAACAGGCCGAGGGGCATGACGACGCCCCAGCGCTCCGGCCAGGTGAGCCGCTCCAGGAAGGGGTGGGCCAGGGCCAGGGCGCGGAAGGGCAGGGGGACGGGCTGCCCGCCGATCAGGACGACCTCGTCGCCCCACCGCAGGTAGGGCCCCAGCACCATCACGGCGCCCAGGCCGACCAGCCACAGTGCAGCCACGCGCTGTCGGGTCGGCGCCTTGCGGAAGCCCAGCGCGGCGGCGGCCAGCAGGGCCAGCCCCAGCCGGTTGCTGGTGTCCAGTGGCACCCGCCGCAGCCAGAACAGCAGGTCGCTGCCGTGCAGCGCCACGAAGGGCTGCTTGTGCGGCAGGGCGGCGTAGCTGTCGGGAAGCCCCTGCGGAGGCGGCGCGTCGGCCCCGGCCGTCAGCGGGATGTCACCCCACGACAGCAGGTAGGGCGCCAGGAAGGGCGCGGTGATCAGCGCGGTGGTCCCGCCGAGGGCGCCTAGCGTTGCTAGGGGGAGCCCCCACAGCAAGGGCAGGCAGCCGAGGACCAGGAACACCGCCAGGTACCAGTAGGACAGACCGGCCCCGGCCAGCAGCGCGCCCGCCCCCACCGCCCGTCGCAGGGTCGGCGCCTCGCGCAGGCACAGGAGCTCGTGCACGAACAGGGGCGCCCAGAACAGCATGGTCTGGGGCGCGTGGTGCAGGTTGGCCTCGCGCACCACCGGCTCGGACAACAGGAAGGCCACGCCGCAGAGCCAGCCCGCGGCTTCGCTGTCTCCCAGCTTGCGGCCCAGGCGGTGGGCCGCCCAGCCGTTGAGCGCCAGGACCAGCAGCCACCACAGGTTGTCGGACAGGGGGAAGGGCAGCAGCCACGACAGCGGGGCGCCCGTCAGGTGGTCCAGCACGTTCGGGGTGAGCTGCAGGACCGGGTAGCCGATGGGGAAGAAGACGCTGTCGGAGACCGGGGCGGTGGTCGGATCCGCCAGCAGGTCCGCCAGGACCCCCCGCAGCATCATGGTGTCCCAGGCGTCGATGTTGGGGTACCCGACCGCCCGCGTGAGCGGCGCCAGCCAGGTGCGACCGGTCACCAGCAGGGCGAGGAGCAGGTAGCCGAGGGCGGCGGGGAACCGACGCATGGATCCCGGGGAGGACAGGGAGGGAAGGGGAGGCTACCCGCTGCAGCACGTGGAGGGGCCGTGCCCGAGCTGCCGGAAGTCGAGATCATGACCCGCGCCCTGGGCCGCTGGACGGTCGGACGCCGGGTCACGGCGGTCGAGGCGCCCGACCCCGGGCTGCCCCGCGCGGTGGAGGACGGGCTGCCGCTCGAGCGCCTGGTGGGCGCGACCGTCGACGGGGTGTCGCGGCGGGCGAAGTACTCGCTGCTGCACGCCGGCTCGCTGCGGCTGGTGCTGCACTACCGCATGACCGGCAAGCCCGTGCGGCTGGGCCCCGGCGAGGCGCGCCCCGGCACCCGGCTGGTGCTGCACCTGGGCGAGGCGCGGGTCGCCTTCGTCGATCCGCGGCGGCTGGGTGATGCCTGGCTGCTGCCGGACGCCGCGATGCCCGCCTTCTGGGCCGCCCGGAGCCTGGGCCCCGAGCCGTGGCCGGACCGGCACGACGGCGCCTGGTGGCAGGCGCGGCTGGCCGGCCTGCGAGGACCGATCAAGCCGGCCCTGCTCCGCCAGGACCGGGTGGCCGGGCTCGGCAACATCTGCGCCGCCGAGGCCCTGTGGCGCGCCGGCATCGACCCCCGGACCCCCGTGCCCGACCTGTCCCCGGCGCAGTGGGACGCGCTGGCCGAGGCAGTGCCCGCGCTCATCGCGCACGTCCTGGCCGAAGAAGAACCCTCGGTCCAGGCCAACGGCGAGCTGGACTACGTCAACGCCGGCGGGCCGAATCCCTTCGACGTGTACGGCCGCGCCGGCGAGCCCTGTCGCCGCTGCGGCGCGACCCTCGTGCGCATCGCCCAGGCCGGACGCGGCACCTGGTGGTGCCCGGGCTGCCAGCACTGACCGGGGCTTTCGCTCTGGTCGGGGCTCACAGCTTCCCGGCGCGACGCAGCAGGGCCCGCACCCGTAGCTCGAGCTCCTCGGGGTCGAAGGGCTTGGGCAGGTAGTCGTCGGCCCCGGCCTGGAAGCCCTCCTTGATGTGCTGGGCGTCGCCGCGGGCCGACAGGATCAGGATGGGGATGTCGGCGGTGGCCGGGTCTCCCTTGAGCCGCTCGGCGACCTCGTAGCCGGACAACCGGGGCATCATGACGTCCAGCACGATCGCGTCGGGCTTGTGGCGGGCGACCTGGTCCAGGGCCTCCTGGCCGTCCCGGGCCAGGTGCACCTCGTGGCGACCTTCCAGGGTGATGTGCACGAGCTGCAGGATCTCCTCGTGGTCGTCGACCACGAGCACGACGGGCAGGCGCGGCTCGGCCACGAAGCCCTGGGCGTCGCGAGGCGGTTCGTCCTCGTCGACAGCGGCCGTGGGGTGCTGCTCGGCGGTCACGGCTTCGCCCTCTCCTTCTCCTTCTCCCTCTCCCCCGCCCTCGGCCCCGGGCCAGACCGGTGCGAAGTCGTAGGTCTCGCCCTCGGCGGCCTCCTCTCCCCCGTGCCGACCTGCTCCCTGTCGCTCCTGCAGGGCGCCGCGCGCTGCCGTCTGCTCGTCCGGACGGACGAGCCGCAGGGGGCGCTCCGAAGCGGCGTCTCTGTTCTTCCAGCGCTCCTGGGGGATGACGCGTGCGATCTCCTCGAGGGTGGTGACGCCAGCGGCGACCTTGTCCAGGGCGTCTTCCATCAGGGTGTGCAGGCCGCCCTTGCGGGCGAGGTTCCACAGCCGGTCGTCGGAGATGCCGTCGTGGATGGCGCGGCGCAGGTCGCCCCCCACCCGCAGCACCTCGAAGATGCCCACGCGGCCCTTGTAGCCGAGCCAGGCGCAGCTGGGGCAGCCGTCGCCGGCCCGCCGCACCGCGTCCCCGAGCTCGCGGGGCTCCAGGTCCAGGCGCTGCCAGTCTTCCTGCACGGGGTCGGCCCGCACCGAACAGTCCGGACAGACCCGCCGCACCAGCCGCTGGGCCACGACGCCCAGCAGCGCGCTGCCCAGCAGATAGGGGGGCACACCCAGATCGGCGAGCCGGGTGACGGCGTCGACGGCGTAGCCGGTGTGCACGGTGGACAGCACCAGGTGCCCGGTGTTGGCGGCTTCGACCGCGGCCTCGGCGCTGCCGGCGTCGCGGATCTCGCCGACCACCATGACGTCGGGATCCTGGCGCAGCAAGGTGCGGATGCCGGCGGCGAAGGTCATGCCGACCGCGGTGTTCACCTGGACCTGGGAGATGCCGGCGATGCGGTACTCGACGGGGTCTTCGAGGGTGGCGATGTGGATCTGTTCACGTCGCAGCCGGTGGATGGTGGCGTACAGGGTGGTGCTCTTCCCGGACCCGGTGGGACCGACCACCAGCACCAGTCCCTGCCGCTGGCTGACCAGGCGGTACCACTCGGCCAGGGCCCGGCGGTCCCAGCCCAGGCGCCCCAGGTCCATGGACAGCATGCGCGGGTCGAGCAGGCGGACGACGGCGTTCTCACCGTACTGGCCGGGCATGGTGCTGACCCGCATGTCCACGTGACGACCGGCGTGGGTGGCGGTCAGGCTGCCGTCCTGCGGCCGCCGGTGTTCGTACACGGACATGCCGGCGATGACCTTGAGCCGGGAGAGCAGTGGCTGGGTGGCCCACGCCGGCAGCTCCAGCACCTCGTGCAGCATGCCGTCGATGCGGAACCGCACCCGCAGGCCGTCGGGCTGGGGGGCCAGGTGCACGTCGCTGGCCCGCCGCTCGATGGCTTCGAGGAAGATGTAGTCCAGCAGCCGGATGAAGGCGCTGCCTTCTTCGCGGCGGTCGGCGCCACGCAGGCCGTGCCGGGGGGCATCCAGGCTGCGCACGGCGCGCTGGGCCGGCGCCACCCGCAGGTTCTCGGGCACGGCGTCCAGCAGCTTGCGGGCCTGGGGCTCCAGGTCGTAGTGCAGCTGGATGGCCAGGTCGATGCGGCCCGGCGCGGCGGCGACCGGCTGGATCCGCGCGCCGAGGGTGAACTCGAGCTCCTTCTTGGCGATCATGTCGCGGGGCTCGGCCATGGCCACCCGCACCGGGGCGTCGGGGTCGACCTCGCCGTCGGGCTGGTGCTGGCGGTTGAGCGGGATGAGACGGAAGCGCTCGGCCAGCTCGCGGGGCACCTTCCAGATGAGGGCCGGGTCGATGTCTTCGCCGGCCGGATCGGTGAAGGGCACACCGTTCACGCCGGCGACCGCCTCGGCCAGGCTGGCCTCGCCGACCGCGCCCCGCTCGAGGAGGACCGTGGACAGAGGCGCCCGGGGGCGCTCCTCGCGCTGGAAGCGGAGGACGGCGTCGAGCGTGTCCTGGTCGAGCAGATCGTGCTCGGTCAGCCAGGCGGCGAGCTTGTGGTCGTCGGTCATGTCGCGGCTCCCTGTGGCGGGGCCTGCACCAGGGGCAGGCGGACGGAGAAGGTGCTGCCCACGCCGACCTCGGAGCGCACCGAGATGGCGCCTCCCATGGCGTCGACGAGCTGGCGGCAGATGAACAGACCCAGGCCGGCGCCGCCGGCGGCGCGGGTGTCGCCACGGTCGACCTGGTAGAACTTGTCGAAGATGTGGGCGAGCTTGTCGGCGGCGATGCCCGGACCATCGTCGGTGATCTCGATCAGGGCGTCGCCGTCGTCGGCCCGGGCCGCCAGGCGGATGCTGCCACCCGCCGGCGTGTGCTCGATGGCGTTGTTGATCAGGTTGCCCACCACCTGGCCCAGGCGGGTGCGGTCGACCCGCAGCTGGCGCCCGGCCAGCCCCTCGGCGGCGACCTCGAAGGCCAGGCCGTGGGTCTGGACGCCGCCGGCCCAGGTCCGGCCGAGCTCGTCCACGCAGGCCTGCAGGTCCACGAGCTCGGGGTGCATCGGCAGCGTGCCGTTCTCGATGCGGGAGGTGTCGAGCAGGTTCTGGACCATGGTCCGCAGCACCTGCGACTGGTCCAGGATGGTGTGGGCGAAGCCCTCGGCGCGCTCGGGCAGGGGCCCGGCCTTGCCGGACACCAGCAGCTTCGCGTAGCCGGCGATGGCGGTCAGCGGGGTCTTCAGCTCGTGGGTGACGACGCTGAGGAACTCGCGCTGGAGCTGGTCGAGGGTGCGCTCGGCGGTCACGTCGCGCAACACCACGACGAAGCCGGAGCCTTCCGGGTCCCGGCCGCTGGGCACGGGGCGCACCGTGATGGAGACGAAGACGTGGCCGCCCTTCGGGTCGTCGGCGCGCAGGCCCTGGGCACCGGCGCGCTGTCGGTGGGCGGTGATCTCGGTGGGGCCGGGACCGGCGTGGCGGATGACGTCCAGGGCGTCGTCGGCGAGCTCCTCGATCAGGCTCCCGACCGGACCTCCCAGCCCGGGCTCGCGGCCGGCGGGCAGCAGCAGCCACAGCAGCTGCTCGGCCTTGGGGTTGAGCTGCAGGATGGCGCCGGTCTCGTCGCAGAGCAGCACGCCGTCGCTCATGTGGGTGAGGATGGCCTGCTCGCGGGCGGCCCGGGCCTCGCGCTCGCGGATGGCGGCGACCAGGTTGTCGCGGGCCATGCCCATCGCGCGGGCCAGGCTGGCGATCTCGGGCGGGTCGTCGGGGGTCGGGATGACGACATCGAGCCGGCCCTCGGAGACGGCCCGGGCCGCGCTGGACAGCTCCTCGAGGGGCTCGGAGAGGGCCATGCGCAGGCTCCACGCCAGCCCGACCGTGATGCCGGCGAACAGCACGACCCAGGCCATGCCCCAGGGGAGCAGCGGCAGCGCCCGCTCGACCCACAGGGGACGGGGCGAGGTGACGGCGAGCTGCATGCTGCCGGAGAGGTGGTGGTGGGCCAGCTTGAGCTCGCCGAGCCGCGCCTCGAGCACGGCGTCGGCCGCTGGCGTGGCCGCCTGTCGGGCCTCACGCGCGGCCTGCCAGTCCTCGAGCGCTGTGCGGTAGGCGTTCAGGTCGGCGACCAGCCCGGGCTGGGGAACGGACATGGCGGCCAGGGCGGCCTGGGCGGCGTCCATCGACATGCGGGTGCCCTCGGCCGACGGCGCTCCGCCCGGGGTCGCGGTGAGCACGGCGTCGTGGGTGCTGTCGACCGCCGCGCGGGCGGCGACGACGGCCGCCAGGTCCGCGCCCGGAGGGCTGTCGGCCACCGCCTGGAACAGCACGATGGCCAGGGCGGCCATGGCGACACCGTTGAGCACCCCCAGCAGCAGCACCAGGGACACGCGGAAGCGGATGCCGAACCGGTCGCGCGCCATCACCACCCCGGCGTGGGCAGGGTCCCGCCGACCGGCGCCCGGCCGCCCAGGTGGCGCGCCAGGAACGCGAGCACGACCCGGTGCCAGGCCGCCACGTCGTGCGGACGCTCGATCCAGTGGCCTTCGTCGGGGAAGGCCAGCAGCTCGGCGTCGACCCCGGCGTCGAGCAAGGCCTCGAACAGGGACAGGCCCTGCTCGATGGGCACGCGGTAGTCCTTCTCGCCGTGGATCACGAGGGTCGGCGCGGTCCAGCCCGACACGTGCTGGTGCGGGGACCAGCGACCGAAGCCCGGCGTCCTCCAGGGGCTGCCGCCGTGCTCCCAGTGCCAGTAGGGGGGCACGTCGGTGCTTCCCGAGAAGGCGCGGTCGTCGAAGATGCCGGCCTGGCTCACGATGCAGCGCCAGTCGGGGGCACGCCCACCCAGGTGGTTGGCCATCCAGCCGCCGAAGCTCGCGCCCATCAGGCCGATCCGCGCCGGGTCCACCCGCGGGTCCGCGGCCAGCGAGGCCCGCACGGCCAGCAGGTCGTCGACGCAGGCCCCGCCCCAGGCGTCGTTCCAGATGCCGTCGACCCAGGCCTGGCCGTAGCCGGTGCTGCCGCGGGGGTTGGGCAAGGCGACGGCGTAGCCGTGGGCCGCGAACAGGGCGGCGTTCCAGCGCCAGTGCCACCAGTCGGCCCAGTGGCTGACCGGACCGCCGTGCACCTGGAACAGCAGGGGATGGGGCCCGTCACCGGGCGGCCACAGGACCAGGCTGTGCACCTCGCCGCCTGCGGGGCTGGGCGTGAGGCGCTCTTCCAGGGTCGCCGGGGGGAGGGGGGCCTCGGGACCGGCGGGCACGGCGAGCCGCCGGGGCGGCGCTTCGGGGGTCCACCGCCAGGGGCGCGGCGGGTGGTGCAGATCGTGGTGCAGCCCGACCACCACGGGGCCGAGGACCCTGTCGTCGACCACCGAGGCGCCCTCGACGATGCCGTCGCCGTGCAGCAGCCGAGGCTGGCCTCCCGCCAGCCGGTACAGCCGCTGGCGGGCCTGCTCGCGCACGACGACGATCAGCTCGTCCCCGACGAAGCCCACGGCCTGGGGCCAGCGATCCCAGGCCGGCGCTTCCGGTCGGGCTTCGGGCGAGGCGGCCGACAGGTCGAACCGGACCAGGGTGTCGGCGCCCCGCCGGCCGGGGGCGCGCTGCCCGCGGGTGGCGGCCAGCCAGCGGCCGTCGCCCGACAGGACCAGGCCCGAGAAGTCCTCTCCCGGCGAGGCGACGATGACCCGGTGGGCGCCGGCGGCAAGGTCGTGCACGACGATGTCGGTGTCGTCGATGCGGTCGGTGCTCGCCCGGCGCCGCGTGTGGGCCAGCACCCGGCCATCGTCGCTGAGCGCCCAGGACCGCTCGAACAAGGCGCGGCCGTCGTCGGGCGACAGGTCGCGCGGGGGGCCGCCATCGGGGCCGCGACCGTCCAGGTCGGCCACGAACAGCCGCCCGTGGGCATGGCCCAGCCAGTGGTCCCAGAACCGCACCGGCTGGCGGTGGAAGTGCCGGGCTCCAGGACCGAGCTTGCGGGCCCGCCGCCACTCGGCGCGCTGGTCGGACTCCGGCAGCCCGGCGACCCGCGGCGCCACGAAGGCCAGGGTCCGCCCGGCCCGCGCCACCAGGACGGCGCTGACGCCGCGCGGTTCGTCGGTGACCGCGACGACCTCCCCGTCGGCCCAGCGCAGCACCTGGTCCAGGCGCGGCGCGGCCGCCCCTCCCTCGCGCGACGCGCCACCCGTGCCGGCCCCTGCCGCTCCCGCAGCCTCCTCCTCCCCGACCGGCTCCTCGCCCAGGAAGTAGAGCGCGCCGTCCCCGCCGAAGGCCGGCGCCCGTGCGTTGCGCGCCTCCTCGACCAGCTTCTCCGGCGCGCCACCGTCCACCGGGACTCGCCACAGGGCGCTCCGGAACCGGCCCTCCACCGGATCCGCCGTGGCGATGGCCACCGCCAGCCAGCGGCCGTCCGGCGCCTGGGCGCAGGCGCTGACCCGCCCCAGCGCGACATAGGCGTCGATGTCGGCGGCCTCGGCCATCGCGATCCCCTGGGTGGACGACGAGGATGCCACAGGGCCCCCCGCCGGGGGTTCGCTCAGGCGTCGACTTCCTCGACCAGGTCCATCCAGGCGGTGATCTCGCGGAACCGGTTGCTGGCGTCCTTGCCGAGCAGGTCGCTGACGACCTGTTCCGTCTCGAGCCGGGCCCCGTCGGGGATGCTGACCCGCAGCAGGCGGCGCTGCTTGGGATCCAGGGTGGTCTCGAACAGGGTCTTGGGCGGCATCTCGCCCAGGCCCTTGAACCGGCTGATCCGCGGCTGCGCGCGGGGCGGGAGCTTCTTGAGGATGCGGTCCTTCTCGCGCTCGTCGCTGGCCCAGTCGGTCTTGGTGCCGTGGTCGATGCGGAACAGGGGCGGCTGCGCGATGTAGACGTAGCCGTTCTCGATGAGCCCCCGCATGTGGCGGTAGAAGAAGGCCAGCAGCAGGGTGCTGATGTGGTGTCCGTCGCTGTCGGCGTCCATCAGCAGGATCACCTTGCCGTAGCGGAGCCGACGGGGGTCCAGGTCCTTGCCGACGCCGCAGCCCAGCGCCTCGACGATGTCCGACAGCTCGTTGTTGGCCAGGACCTTCTTCAGGCCCGCCTGTTCCGCGTTGAGCACCTTGCCGCGCAGGGGCAGGATGGCCTGGGTCTTGCGGTCGCGGCCCTGCTTGGCCGAGCCACCGGCGCTGTCACCCTCGACCAGGAACAGCTCGGTCGTGCCCGGGTCGGTCTCGCTGCAGTCGGCCAGCTTGCCGGGCAGCTTGAGCCGCCGGTTGGTGGCCGACTTGCGGCGCACCTCCTCGGTCGCCGCGCGGGTCGCCTCGCGGGCCTTGGCGGCCATCACGATGCGGTGCACGACGGCGTCGGCGACGCTCGGGTTGTCCGTCAGCCACTGCTCCATCAGCGGGCGGACGGCGGCGTCGAGCTGGCCCTTCACTTCCGGGTTGTTCAGCTTGTCCTTGGTCTGGCCCTGGAACTGCGGCTCGGGCAGGAAGACCGAGCAGATGGCGAACACGCCCTCGCGGATGTCGTCGGCGGTGATCTTGATGCCGCGCGGCACGGACTTGTCGTGGGTGTCCAGGAAGTTGCGCACCGCCTTGGCCAGGCCGTCCTTGAGGCCCTGCTCGTGGGTGCCGCCGTCGTTGGTCGGGATGCCGTTGACGAAGGACCGGATGCGATCGCGGGGCGCGTCGGTCCAGCACAGGGCGATCTCGAGCCGGGGGTCGTCCTCGCGCTGCAGCTCCCAGGTGGCGCCGGGGATCCGGGCGACGTCCTGCGCCGACACGACGTGGTCCAGGAAGTCGGACACGCCGCCTTCGTGGTGCAGCTCCTCGCGGGTGCCGTTCGGTTCGTCCTTGAAGACGATCTTGAGCCCGCGGTTCAGGTAGGAGCAGATCTCCAGGTGCTCGCGGATCCACTTCTCGTCGAAGCGCATGTCGCCGAAGATCTCGGGATCCGGCCGGAAGGTGATGGTCGTGCCGGTCCCGCGGGCCGGACCCAGCTTCTGCAGCTTGTTGCGGGTGATGCCGCGGTCGTAGGCCTGGCTGTACTCGAAGCCGTCGCGCTTGACCGTGGCGATCATCTCCTCGCTGAGGAAGTTGACGACGGACGAGCCGACCCCGTGCAGGCCGCCGCTGGTCTTGTAGGACCCGGCGTCGAACTTGCCGCCCGCGTGCAGGGTCGTCAGGATGACTTCCAGCGCGGGCTTTTTGGCCTTGGGGTGGATGTCGACCGGGATGCCGCGGCCGTTGTCTTCGACGCTGACGGTGCGGCCGTCCTTGTGCAGGGTGACGCGGATCAGGCTGGCGTGCCCGTTGATCGCCTCGTCCACGCTGTTGTCGACGATCTCCCGCACCAGGTGGTGCAGGCCGGAGACGCCGGTGCCGCCGATGTACATGCCGGGGCGCTTGCGGACCGCGTCGCGGCCCTCGAGCATGGTGATCGACGAGGCGTCGTATTTCTGGGAGGGGTCGCTCATCTCAGTCCTCCTCCTCGTTCACGATGATCGGGATGCGGCGGGGGGGCGTCGGCCTGTCGTCGTCGTCGGGGCGCTCGGGCCCGGCCTTGTCGGCCACCAGCGGCTGCTGGCCGGCGGGGGGTTCCGGGGCCGGCCACTGCTCGTCCAGCCGGATGGTGTCGGTCAGCCACTCGGTGAACCGGTCGCGCTTGAGCACCAGCCGGCCCTTGTTGGCGCGGGTGGCCGTGTACTTGTTGGGCCGGATGACCTCGTCCCGGCCCTGGCTGGTGCGCACGGCGACACCGTCCATGCGGGTCCGGGCCAGGCCGAAGGCCATCACGCGGTCGTCGGGGCCGAGCTTGATGGCGGTCACGCCCTTGGCGGCGGCCTTGGCGTAGGAGATCTCGGGCACCGGGAAGCACAGGGCCCGGCTCTCGAGGGTGGCCAGGCTCACGTCTTCGGTGCCGTCGCTGGCGTAGACCGCGATGACGCCGTCGCCGGCGCGCTCGGGCTTCATGTACTTGCGGCCGGCGCGGGTGCTGGGCTCGCTGTGGTTGGCCAGGTCGAACCGCAGGCAGCGCCCGCGGCGCGTGACGGCCACGCCCCAGGGCGGCGGGGTCTCTTCTTCGCTGAACCGCGCCTTGAGCGCCGCCGGGATCTTGGGCAGGCTGCGCGGGTCGCTGAGCAGCACGCCCACGACGCGCTCGCCGTCGCTGAACTTGAAGTGGCGCTGGACGGGCTCGCCGTAGCCGGTGGTGCTGGGCACGTCGTCGACGCGCATGACGTAGGCGCTGCCCTGGTCGGTGTAGAAGGTCACCGTCCGCCGGGCGCTGCCGAGCGCGATCCAGCCGATGCTGTCGCCTTCGCGGATGCGGATCTTGTCGATGCCCGTGAAGGACTGCTGCCGCTTGATCCAGCCGTCGCGGGTCACGATGACGTAGCTGTCTTCGTCCACGATGTAGGCGGCTTCGTCGAACTCCAGTTCCTCGGCTTCGGCGCCGCCGACGGTGGTCCGGCGCTGCTGGCCGTAGGTCTTGCGGATCTCCTGCAGCTCGTCGCGGACGACGGCCCACAGTTCCCGCGGGCTGGCCAGGATCTCCTGGATGCGGGCGGCGCGGGCGCGCTTCTCTTCGAGTTCTTCGCGGATGGCCAGGATCGACAGCTTGGCCAGCCGGTAGAGCTGCAGCTCGAGCACGGCGTCGGCCTGGATGTCGCTCAGGTCGAACCGGGCGATCAGCCGCTCGCGGGCGTCGGCCTTGCCCTCGGACGCGCGGATGAGCCGGATGGCTTCGTCCAGGGCGTCGAAGATGATGCAGAAGCCTTCGAGGATGTGGATGCGGTCGAGCAGCTGGCGCAGCTCGTACTCGAAGCGCCGCCGCACCGTGGCGTAGCGGAACTCGAGCCACAGCGTCAGCATGCGGCGCAGATCGACCTTCTCGGGGCTGCCGACGAAGGGGTTCTCGCTCGGCACCAGGCAGGTCAGGTTGACGTGGAAGTAGCCTTCCAGCGGCGTGTTCTTGCACAGATAGGCCATGGCCGCTTCGGCATCGACTTCGACCGCCACGTTGCTGGCGCGGCGGCTGCGCAGCTCGCAGACGATGCGGATGTCTTCCGCCGACTCGTCGCGGACGTCGACCAGCTGGGGCACCTTGCGCTCGGCCACCAGCGCCCCGATCTTCTCGACCAGGGTCGCCTTGTTCAGGGCGTAGGGGATCTCGGTGATGATCACCTGGTCCTTGCGGCCGCTCTTCTCGAGCTCCCACTTGCCGCGCAGCCGGACGCTGCCGCCGCCGGTCTCGTAGATCTCCCGCAGCTCGGTGCGGTTGTTCAGGATGAGCCCGCCGGTCGGGAAGTCGGGGCCCTTGAGCTTCTTGCACAGGGTGGCGACGTCGGCTTCGGGGTCGTCGATGAGCACGCAGCAGGCGTCGATGACCTCGCGCAGGTTGTGCGGCGGGATCTTGGTGGCCATGCCGACGGCGATGCCTTCGGTGCCGTTGACCAGGAGCTGCGGGAACTCGGCCGGCAGGACGACGGGTTCTTCGTGCTGGCCGTCGTAGTTGGGCCGGAAGTCGACGGTCTGCTGCTTGATCTCGTCGAGCAGCTCCATCGCGATGGGCTGGAGCTTGCACTCGGTGTACCGCATGGCTGCGGCGCCGTCGCCGTCCAGGCTGCCGAAGTTGCCCTGGCCGTCGACCAGCGGGTGCAGCAGGCTGAAGGGCTGGGCCATGCGGACCATGGCTTCGTAGATGCTGCTGTCGCCGTGCGGGTGGTACTTCGCCATCACCTCGCCGACGACGGCGGCCGACTTGCGGTAGCGCTCGTCGGGGCGCAGCCGCAGGTTGGCGTACATGGCGTACAGGATGCGGCGCTGGACCGGCTTGAGGCCGTCGCGCACGTCGGGCAGGGCCCGGGCGGTGATGACCGAGAGCGCGTAGTTGAGGTAGCGCTCGCGCGTCGCCTCGTGCAGCGCCACCGTCTCGATGGTGGGCGGATCGGTGCTGGCCATGTCGGGGGAGGGGAGGAGAGGGGGAGGAGGAGGGCGCGCTGGGGAGGGAGGGGGGCGCGCGCACGCGGGAGGGAAGCGAGTTTACTTGTCACGGTGCGCGAGAGGGGGCAAGTCTTCGCGGAGGTCGGGATCAGGGCGATGCGCAACCCGTGGGTTGCGGTTCGAGGCGACCCCTGGTAGAAGTGCAACCAGGAGGTTGCCCATGGTCGCTCGCGCCCACCCATCCCCGGCCCTGTTCGCCGCCCTGGCCGACGAGACGCGCCTGTCGCTCATCGACCGGCTGCTGGTGGAGCGCGCCTGCTCGACCACCCGGCTGGCCGAGGGCACGGACCTGACCCGCCAGGCCGTGCGCAAGCACCTGGGCGTGCTGGCCGACGCGGGGCTGGTCCGCGACCGCCGTGTCGGTCGCGAGCGGCTGTGGGAGCTGCACGCCGCCCCCCTCGCCGACGCCAGCGGCTGGCTGGACACCGTCCGCCGCCAGTGGGAGGCGCGGCTCGATCGCCTCGACGCCTTCCTGGTCGCGACCCACGCCTCCGAGACCTGAGTTCCCCCGCGGCGCCGCCGCACCCCCTGGAGTACCGATGTCCCCTGCCTCCCCGTCCCCTGCTCCCCTCGACCCCTCCCTCGACCTGCGCCTCGAGCGGGTCGTGCCCGTCCCCGTCGAGCTCGTCTGGCGCGCCTGGACCGAAGCCGAGCTGCTGACGAAGTGGTTCTGCCCCGCGCCCTGGACCACGCCGGAAGCCATCCTGGACGTCCGCCCCGGCGGCCGCTTCTACACGGTCATGCAGGGCCCCGAGGAAGGCCAGCGCATGGAGAGCGAGGGCTGCTACCTCGACGTCGTGCCGAACCGGCGCCTGATCTGGACCGACGCCCTGGCCGGCGGCTATCGCCCCAACGGCGGCGGCTTCTTCACCGGCGAGCTGCACCTGGAAGCCGTCGAGGGCGGCACCCGCTACGTCGCCATCGCGCGCCACGGCAACCCCGACGCCTGCCGCCAGCACGCCGAGATGGGCTTCCTGGACGGCTGGGGCGCCGCGCTGGACCAGCTGGTCGCCCTGATGTCGGGCGACTGAGCGCCCCGTCGGCGGGAAGCCCTCAGGCGGCCAGCCGCCCGGCGAAGTCCACGGCCAGGGCGGTGGCGCGGTCGACCGAGGGGAAGCCGAGCGCCGGGTGCGCCTGGTGGGCGACCGTGGCGGCCCGCCCCGGCAGCGCCCGCAGGGCGGCGGTGCGGGCGGCCTGGACGCGGGCGCGCTCGTCCGCGGAGAGCTGTGCGCACAGCCAGTCGTGCAGGTCCCAGGACAGCTGGGCGTGGGCGGCCTCGTCGGCGGCGATGCGGGCCCAGGCGCGGCGCAGGGCGGCATCCGGGGCGCGCTCGGCGGCGACGGCGGCCTCGAGGGCGGCCCAGGCTTCGTGCACGCAGCCCTCGACCGCGTTGTGCAGGGCGATGGACAGCAGGTCGACCGCCGCGGGCTCGGCCCGGGGCCGGGGCACCGTCGCGCCCCGCTGCTGGGCGAGCACGCCGAGCCAGGCAGCGTGGCGGCGTTCGTCGTCGGCCGCTCGTCGGCAGCGCCGGACGAGGTCGGCGGGCGCGTGGTGCGTGGACAACAGCTCGGCGAGCTGGGCGAAGGCCAGCACGCTCGCGGCTTCGAGGTGGGCCAGGGTGGCGAGCACCCGCCCCAGGTCGTCCCCGCCGACGCCGGCGGCCTCGACGTGGCCCAGCGGCCGGCGGCCTTCGCAGTAGAACTCGATGCCCGTGCCCTCGCAGACGACCTGGCCGACGACACGGTCGGCCGGCGACGCGTCGTCGTAGCGGTCGTCGTAGACGGACAGCTGGCAGTCGTCGATGACCGAGGCCTGCCAGCCCCGGCTCTCGTAGTAGGCCGTGCGGCAGACGGTCTCGCACTGCTCCGCGCTCGGCGTGGCCCCGGGCTCGACCCCGGCGTCGCGCAGCCAGCCGGCGGGCGTGTCCCAGGCGTCGTCGAAGGCTTCTTCGGGCGGGTTGCAGTTCCAGGTCGACGGGCAGGCCGTCAGGGGCACGGCGGCGAGCGAGGCGGCGATGATGCTGCGCATGTCCATTTGGGCTCCGGCGTCCGGAGTCGGAGCATAGACGGCTCAGCGGCGCCAGGTGACGAAGGGCTCGTGCACGACCGGTCGGTAGTGGGCCAGGAAGCGCCGGGCGACGGCCTCGGCGACCCACGGCGCGTAGCGGTGCGCCACGATGCCGCCCCGGAACACCGTGTTGAAGACCCGGAACCGGCGGTCCTGCTCGTCGAAGCAGCGCCGGTAGTCGGCGTCGGTGGCGTGGCCTTCGTCGTCGGGCATCGGGTTGTGCTGCCACCAGAAGTCGGCGTTGTGCATCCACACGCCGGTGGCGCGGCGGATCCGCTCGATGGCCGCGGCGTAGGCGGGGTCCTGCTGCTGGAAGCGGCTCACGAAGTTGAGCTGCACGTTGAACCGGCGGGCGGCCATGGCCGTGCGGATGCGGTCGATGAGGGCGTCGACGTCGCCGACCCGATCTGAGGTCGCGTGGAACTGGTCGAGGGAGAACAGCAGGGTGCCGCCGCGGAAGGCGGAGAGCACCGCGTCGAGGGCTTCGGCGCGGGGTACCCGGTACCACTCGTAGTAGACCGACAGGTCGTACTCCTCGGCCAGGATCTCACGGGTGAAGGCCAGGGTCGACAGGGACGCGAAGTCGTGGAAGACCGACACGAAGCGGATGTCCCGCCGGGCGCTCCAGGCCTGCAGATCCTCGCGCTGCGGGGCGGCCGAGCGGCGGACCCAGCTGCGGCCGAACAGGCGGCGCTGGGGGGTCAGCGCGCCCGAGCAGCCCTCGCAGGCCAGCGGGCAGCCCCGAAAGGACACCAGGTGCGGGAAGACGGGGAAGGACCCGCCGCGGGCCTGGGCGTGCAGGCGCAGCACCCGGCGCTCCATGCTGGGCCAGAAGGACAGGTCCCGGTAGTTGCCGGCGTCCAGGTCTTCGGTCGTGACCGCGTACCGCGCGGTGCTCCGGAAGTCGCGGTGCACGACGTTGGGCACGTCCTCGCCGCTCTCGCCGGCCAGCAGGGCGGCCACCAGGGCCGCCATCGGGCGCTCGGCGTCCCCGCGCACGACGAAGTCGATGTCGCCTTCGGCCAGCAGCTGCTCGGCGAACATGGTGGCCGCCACACCGCCGACCACGACCTGCGTGCGGGGCGAGCACCGCTTGATGCGGGCGGCCAGCGCGACCCCGGCGGGGATGCTCAGGTACCAGTGCAGGTCCATCAGGACGACGTGAGCGCCGCGGATGTCGTCGTCGGTGAGCTCGGCCTCGAACATGCCACGCACGGGCACCGGCACCCGGGCGACGAGGGCCGGCAGCGACATCGGGAAGATCTCGACCATGAAGGTCGGGGTCTTCGGGTGCACGAAGAGGACGGTCAAGTCGGCATGGTACCCCGGCTGCGCCGGCCGAGGCAGGGCGAGGTGCAGCACGGAGGCCGGCCTCGGTTTAGGCTGCCGCGCTGCCCCCCAGCCCCCCTCCTCCTCCGGTGCGGCCCTGAAGACCCTCCGCCAGCGCCTCTCCAGCCACCCCAACGTCCGCATCGGCGGCGTGCTGGTGGCGTCCGTCGCCCTGGTCGCCTTGTTGGGCCCCTTCCTCGCCCCGTGGGACCCGGCGGTCCAGGACATCGCCACGGGGCTCGACGCCAGCGGCGCCCCCGTCGGGCCGGGGGCGGCCCACCTGCTCGGCACCGACGCGCTCGGCCGCGACGTGCTCAGCCGGCTGCTGGTCGGGGCGCGGATCAGCCTGCTGGTCGGCTTCGCGGCGACCGGGATCAGCATGGGCATCGGGCTCGTGATCGGGCTGGTGTCCGGCTACTTCCGCGGCATCATCGACACCGTGGCGATGCGGTCGGTGGACGTGCTGATGTCCTTTCCCTTCCTGTTGCTGTGCATCGCGCTGGTCGCCGTGCGCGAGCCGGGGCTGGACAACGTGCTGCTGGTGCTGGGCCTGCTGGGCTGGACGACCATGGCGCGGGTGGTCCGCGGCAAGGTGCTGGCCGAGCGCGAGCAGGAGTACGTGCAGGCGGCGCGGGCCCTGGGCCTGGGCCACGGGCGCATCCTGTTCCGCCACATCCTGCCGAACGTGGTCGGCCCCGTGATGGTGCTGTCGACCCTGGGCGTGGCCAGCACCATCCTGGCCGAGAGCGTGCTGTCCTACCTGGGGCTCGGCGTGCCGCCCCCGACGCCGTCCTGGGGCGCGATGATCAGCGAAGGCCAGGCCTGGTACCGGCTGGCGCCGGGCCTGGTGGCGGCGCCGGGTCTGTGCATCCTGGTGACCGTGCTCGGCTTCAACCTGCTGGGCGAGGGGCTCCGCGACGTGCTCGACCCCCGGGATGCCGGATGAGCCCCCTGCTGCTGCTGCTGGCCTGCACCGCCAACCCCGACGGGCTGACCCCGGGGGCCGGGAACACCGCGCCCGTCTACGGCGGGACCTTCGTCTACGCCGACGAAGACGACATCCGGACCCTGGACCCGGCCATCGGCTACGACGAGGTCAGCTGGACGGCGATGCACCTGGTGTTCGACCAGCTCATCGCCTACGCCCCGGACACCGACGGCACGGAGGTGCGCATGGTCGGCGGCCTGGCCGAGTCCTGGGACGTCAGCGAGGACGGCCTGGTCTGGACCTTCCGGCTGCGCCCGGGCGTGACCTTCCACAACGGGCGCGAGCTGGTCGCCGACGACGTCGTCTACTCGTGGACCCGTCTGTTCGACCCCGAGCTGGCCAGCCCCGGCGCCGACTTCTTCGGGGGCATCTCGGGCAGCCAGGCGATGCTGGACGGCGAGACCGACCACCTGGCGGGCCTGGTGGCCCTGGACACGCGCACCGTGCAGGTCACCCTGGACGCGCCGGACGCCACCTTCGCCAACGCCGTGGCCATGGTCTTCGGCAGCGTGGTCCCGCGGGAGGAGGTCGAGGCCCGCGGTGAACAGTGGGCCTTCTCGCCGGTGGGCACCGGTCCCTTCGAGCTGTCCGAGTGGCAGCTCGGGGAGAAGACCGTCTTCGTCGCGGACGAAGACCATTGGGAGCCCGGTCGCCCCTACCTCGACGAGATCGTCCACCTGGCGGGCTACCCGCGCACCGTCCAGTTCCTGAAGCTCGAGGCTGGTGAGCTGTCGCAGATCAACCGGATGAGCAGTCCCGACTACCTGTGGGCCCGGCAGGACGAGCGCTGGGGCCCGCTGCTGCAGGAAGTGCCCAGCATCGACACCTACGGCGAGATGATGAACACGGAGCTGCCGCCCTTCGACGACCTGGCCTTCCGCCAGGGGGTGGCCGCCAGCATCGACCGCGAGAAGCTCAAGAAGCTGCGCAACGGGCGCTACCGGCCCACCATCAGCTGGGTGCCGCCCGGGCTCGCCGCCCACGTCGAGTGGGACGAGCTGAGCGCCGACGAACAGCACGCCTACCGCTACCAGCGCCACGATCCCGCCCTGGCGAAGCAGCGCCTGTCCGAGAGCCGCTACATGCAGGACGGTCGCTACGTCGGGCCGCCCATCGTGTACTGGGCCCTGTCCGACGAAGCCAGCCTGACCACGGCCCAGTCCGTCCAGCAGGACCTGTCCCTGGCCGGCGTGCCGATGACCGTGAAGACCACGACCTTCCCGGCCTACCTGGCCGCCGTCGGCCAGCCGAAGACCGTCCAGATCGCCTACACCGCGTGGGTGATGGACTACCCCGACCCGCGCAACTTCTTGGAGGTCATCTTCAGCTGCGACATGCGGGCCGAACAGAACAGCCAGAACACCAGCTTCTACTGCGACGACGAAACCGAGCGCCTGCTCGACGCGGCCGCCGTCGAGGTCGATCCGGACGTGCGGGCCGACCTGTATGAACGGGCCCAGGCCCGCATCGCCGAGGCCGCCCCCGTCGCCATCGAGTACCACTCGACCAGCCTGAGCCTGGTGCAGCCGCGGGTGAAGGGCTTCCGGGTGCACCCCATCTGGACCCGCGACATGCGCGAGGCCTGGCTCGACGTGCCCGAGGGCCGCCCGACCCGCGCGGGAGGTGCCCGATGATGGCCTTCCTGTCCCGCCGCATGGCCTGGGCGGTGGTCACCCTGTGGCTGGTGGTCAGCGGCAGCTTCGTGCTGGCCTATGTGATGCCGGCCAGCGACCCGGCCCGCATGATGGCCGGGCCCCACGCCAGCGCCGAGGTCGTGCAGCGCATCCGCACCGAGCTGTACCTGGATCGCCCGCTGCCCGAACAGTACGTCCGCTACGTCGGCCGCGTCGCCCACGGCGACCTGGGACAGTCCTACCGCAACAAGGAACCGGTCACGGCCGCCCTGGCCCGGTCGCTGCCCTGGACCGCGCTCATCGCCGTCGGCGCCAGCCTGGTGCAGCTGCTGATCGGCGTGCCGATCGGACTGTTCGCGGCCCTGCGCCGCCGCAGCCTGGCCGACGCCGCCGCCATGGCCGTCGCCCTGGTCGGCATCTCCGCGCCGACCTTCCTGACGGGCCTGGGCATCATGTACGTCTTCGGCTTCCAGCTGGGCTGGTTCCCGCTGGGCGGGCTGGGGGACGGCTTCTTCGGCGCCCTGCGCTCGGCCGTGCTGCCCAGCCTGACCCTGGGCATCGCCGGCGCCGCCTACTACTCGCGCCTGACCCGCGGCGAGTACCTGGACGTGGCCAGCCGCGACTTCATGCGCACGGCGCGCGCCAAGGGTCTGTCCGAGCGCCTGGTCGTGCTCAAGCACGGCATGCGCAACGCGCTCATCCCCGTCGTGACCTTCTTCGGCATCGACCTGGGCGTGCTGCTGGGCGGCGCGGTCGTCACCGAGACCATCTTCGCCTGGCCGGGCATGGGCAAGCTGGCCATCGACAGCGTGCTGCAGCAGGACTTCCCCGTGATGCTGGGCTGCGTCGTCGTCGCCAGCGCGGCGATCGTGACCGCCAACCTGGTGGTCGACCTGGTCTACGCGTGGCTGGACCCGCGGATCCGGCTGGGCTGAGGGCGGGGCGCTGGGTGAGGGTGGTTCAGAGGGGGAGGCGCCAGGCGACGAGGGGATCGTCCACGACGCCGCTCCCCTGCAGCACCCACGCGCCGCCGGCGATGGAGAGGACGGTCTGCGCGGGAGGCGTCGGCGACAGGCAGATCGCACTGTCCACGGTCACTCTCGACCCGTCGCCTTGCCAGCGGGCCAGGGCGCCCAGGTCGTCGTCGAACAGGGACGCGTCCTGCATGCTCCAGACATCCCCGTCCCCGGCCACGGCCAGCAGCCGATGGCGCGTCGGGGTCGGATACCGAGCGCCCGTGCGCGGTTCGACGAGGACGATGTCGCCGTCGCCGGTCGGATCGACCGGGAACACGGGGGCGTTCGGGCCGGGAATCGGCGGTCCCTGGACCCGCCCGCCGCTCTCGCCGATGCTTGGGGGGCAACTGTCGATCCCTCCGGCTTCCAGATCCCACACGACCAGACCGCAGCCGTCGGGGTCGTCCTGCCGGTCGACCTCGCCCAGCCACAGTCTTCCCTCGCCATCCAGGAAGCCCCACCAAGGGAAGTCCGTCAGGGCCGACGGGAGTCGGTAGGTGGCGCGGACGCCGTCGGGTCCTACCAGCCGGGCGAGCACGCGGTCGAGCGCCGCATCGCCCGAGAGCACGACGACGACGTCGGGGCCCGGCATGACCCGCAGCCAGGACACCTCGCCCAGGTCCAGGTCGACCCGGGCCGAAGGAGTGTCGGACCAGGGCACGGAGAAGTCCAGCTGCAGGGGAACGAAGGCCGTTGGGTCGTGACCCGGCCCGCGGGGGTGCCACCCCACGACCAGCTCGCGGTCGGTGTTCGCCAGGGCACGCCATGGCAGGCCCTGCGTCGACGGGAAGGGTTCCCAGACCTCAGGGTCGGGAAGGGGGGTGAAGTCGACGGCCAGGACCGGCGGCGTCCAGGTTGGAAAGATCACGTCGCGGAACCAGTCGACCTCGGGGTTGGACCATGGGACGCCGCACTGCTCGTGGACCGCACGCTGGAGCGTGTCGTCGAGCTGCACGAACTCGCAGTGTTCGGCGAACACCTCGCGGATGCGGCTGTTCTCGGACCGGTAGAGGTCCGGGTTGGCGACCGTGTCCGGGTCGAACAGATCCGGACGGTCCAGGGACACGTCGCCCAGGCGCCGGTCGACGGCGTGACAGAGCTCGTGCACGGTCGTCTGCGCCGCATCGCGTGGGCGGACGCGAATGGTCTGCGACGTCGGGTTGTAGAACCCCTGCAGGCTGCGCCCCATCGCATTGACCTCGTCCTGCACGACCACCCGGTCCACGCAGGCCCCGTCCAGCCCCGTGCTGGCGTCGAACCAGTCGATGACGCCCTGGATCGCGTCGACCCGCTCGGCGGAGAGTCCTGCGTCCGTCGCATCGACGATCCGCATCTCGTCGAAGCTCGGACAGCCGCAGGCGGCCAGCAGCAGGATCAGGGGGAGCATGGGTCAGTCCAGCGCGTACGGACCGCCGTAGGCCCCGAGATCGTTCTGGGTGCCGTCGGGGTCGTCCCGGTCGGCGTCGGGGTCGCCTGCATCGACGCCGGGGCTGCGGGACTGCAGGTGGTAGTCGTCGGCGTCGCGGTCGACGAACAGCGGGTCGTCGTCGCTGTTGTGGTCGTCGTCGGGACAGAGGGCGGACAGGCGGCCGGGGGTGCTGCTGCCTTCGCTGCCGAAGATGATGTTGTAGCGGCAGTCTCCGGCCAGGGACTCGCTGCCGGCGAAGGTGTTGTCGCCCTCGGCAGGGTGGGCGACGATGTTGGACACGAAGACCAGGTCGTGGGCGGTGCCCATGCGCAGGTTGGCGCCCTTGCCCGCGCTCGCGTGGTTGCCCGCGAGGGTGTTGTTGCGCAGGCTGACGCCGAGACCGCTGTCGCCCGACTGGATGGACAGACCGGCGTAGTTGCTCGCGCGGTTGCCGACGATCAGGTTGCCGTCTGCGTCGATGCCAGCGCCCCCGCCGAGCATCACCCCGCCCGCGTTCGTGTTGGCTTCGTTGTCGCGGATGACGTTGCGGTACAGGGCCAGCATGCTGCTGCTGCCCGAGATCGACACGCCGCCACCGTACTCGGCGTCGTTGTCCTCGATGATGCAGTCGATGATGGTCGCCTTGGCATCGTGCACGGTCACGCCTCCGCCGGGGTGCCAGCCCGAGCCGCTGCCGTTGCGCCCCCCGGTGATCGTGAACCCCTGCAGGCCAGTGGTCGCGACCGCGCCGCCACCGTCGAAGGTGACGGTCGTTCCCAGGGACTGTCCGTCGATGATCGTGACCTCGGGACCGTCGGATGCGACGAGCCAGACCTCGTGGTCGCCGAAGGCGATGTTCTCGCGGTAGGTGCCCGGACAGACGGTCAGCACGGAGCCATCGGCGGCCGACGAGATCGCTTCCTGCAGCTCCACATAGGGCGCCGCACCGTCATCGCACACGTCCCAGTCGCTGCCGCCGCCGTCGCTGCCGCCGCTGTCCACCCCGCCGTCGCCCGTGCCGCCGTCTCCGGTGCCGCCGTCGCCCGTGCCGCCATCTCCGGTGCCGCCGTCTCCGGTTCCACCGTCTCCGGTGCCGCCGTCTCCGGTGCCGCCGTCTCCGGTGCCGCCGTCTCCGGTGCCGCCGTCGGAGACCCCGCTGTCAGTGGTGTCGCCGGTGCCATCGTCGCTGCCGTCGTCCTCCAGGCACAGTCCGTCCTCGTTCATCACGAAGCCGTCGGGACAGTCTTCGGCCTTGTCGCCACAGGCGACGACCAACAGCAGGAGCGGGAGCATGGGACCTCCGATGTGGGCCCAGCCTACCGCAGGCCAGCCTGGCCTCGCGCCTTCGAGCCAACGCCCCCGCGCTCAGCCCGGCAGCCGCCCCTGCTCGACCAGCAGCTCGAGGTTGGCGATGGCCGCGCCCGCCGCGCCGCGGACGGTGTTGTGGGCCAGGGCGTAGAGCTTGACGCCCATGATCTCGCAGCGCTCGATGCGGCCGACCACCAGGGCCATGCCGTCGCCCAGGTCGACGTCGAAGCGGGGGGAGGGGCGATCGCGGCGGGCCTGGAGCTCGACGAGGGGGGAGGGGGTGCTGGGGAGGCGGGGGCCGAAGCCCTGCCAGTCGGCGAGGGCCTGCTGCACGTCGGCGGCGGAGGGGTCGCCGGCCAGGCGCACGTGCACGCCGAGGAGGTGGCCGTCGGCGGTGGGCACCCGCACGCAGCGGGCGCTGACCGGGAAGACCGCCGCGTCGCCGGCGTCGCCCAGGATCTTCTGCGGCTCTTCCCGCAGCTTCTCCTCTTCGTTGCCGGGGTGGGGGTGCACGCTGCCGACCATGTCCCAGGCGCTCTCGCCGGGGTAGCCGGCGCCGCTCACGGCCTGCCAGGTGCTGACGATGGCCGCCTGCACGCCCCAGCGGCGGTGCAGGGGGGCGAGGGCCATGGCGAGCGGGATGGCACAGCAGTTGGGGTTGGCGACGATGTAGCCGCGGGCCGGGTCGCCGCCGGTCTGGCGGTCGACGAGGGCGGTGTGGTCGGGGTTGACCTCGGGCACGACGAGCGGGACGTCGGGGTCCATGCGGAAGGCGCTGGCGTTGGTGACCACGGCGAAGCCGGCGTCACGGAAGGCGGTCTCGGTCTGCCGCGCGACGCTGCTGTCCAGGGCGGAGAGGGCCACGCGGACGCCGGCCGGCACCCGGTCGGGCAGGCACTCGTGCACCGGCAGATCGGCGACGCCGGCGGGCATGCGGCCGGGCAGGCGCCAGGTGGTGGCTTCGGCGTAGGGCTTGCCGGCGCTGCGCTCGCTGGCGCCGAGCCAGGCGATGGTGAACCAGGGGTGGTCGGCCAGGCGCTGGATCATGCGCTGGCCCACCATGCCGGTGGCGCCCAGGATGGCGACGGGGACGGGGGCGTGGGGGGGCATCTGGACCTCGGCGCGGGGACCCGGACCCGGGGGGAGCGGTTCGGGCAGCGGTATCCCGCTGGTCCTGGTTAGTCGGCCCCTTCCGCCTGCGGGTTCCCTCCTCGGGACCGCCCCTCCTCCTCCCCTGGAGCTCTCCGTGTCCGACGCCCGCGCCGCCCAGATCGCGGAGACCTGGCCCGCCCGCACCGTCCGCCTGTCGTCCGGGGGCGCGGCGGCAGGATCCGGGGGCCTGGCCGACGCCGTGGATCGAGTCGGTGTGCCGCCGCTGGCTGCGCTGCTGGCCGACGGCGAGGTGGTCACCCTCGAAGACGAAGGCGTGGTGCTGGAGGTGCGTCGCGAGGGCGGGCAGGCCGTGATGCGGGCCGCCTGGAAGGGCGGGCCGGCCTACGAGGAGCGGTTCTTCGTCGAGGCGCCTCCCGCCGCGGTGTCGGCGCCGCGCGCTCGGGATCTTGCCGCCCTGCTGCACGACCTGGCCCAGCCGCTCTACGTCGACGCCGACGGGGCCGTTGGAACCCGGCTGCCGGCCTCGCTGCGCGGCGTGGTGCCCGCCCGGCCCATCGGCTCGCTGGGCGCGGCGTCCTTCCGCCAGGCCCACGGCGTGCGCGCGGCCTACGTCGCCGGCGCGATGGCCGGCGGCATCGCCAGCGAGGAGCTGGTGCTGGCCATGGCGCACAGCGGGCTGCTGTCGTTCTTCGGGGCGGGCGGGCTGCCGCTGCCGCGGGTGCAGCAGGCGCTGGATCGGCTGTCGCGCGAGGCCGCCGGCCGGCCCTGGGGCATGAACCTGCTGCACAACCCCGTCGAGCCGGCGGTCGAGGCCGAGACCGTGCAGCGCTACCTGGACGCCGGGGTGCGTACGATCTCGGCCAGCGCCTTCATGGGGCTGACCCCGGCGGTGGTGCGCTTCCGCTTCGCCGGGGTGCGCGAGCAGGGCGGCCAGGTCGTGACCGACCAGCGGGTCTTCGCGAAGGTCAGCCGGCCCGAGACGGCCGCCGCCTTCATGGGGCCGCCGACGGACTCGATCCTGGCCGAGCTGGTCGCGGCGGGCCACCTGACGGCCGGCCAGGCGAAGCTCGCCGCCACCCTGCCCGTGGCCAACGACATCACGCTGGAAGGCGACAGCGGCGGCCACACGGATCGGCGGCCGCTGGTGGCCATGCTGCCGGTGGTGCTGCGCCTGCGGGACCGGCTGGCTGCCGAGCACGGCTTCACCCTGCGGGTGGGCGCGGCCGGCGGCCTGGGCGACCCGACCAGCCTGCGCGGCGCCCTGGCGATGGGTGCGGACTACGTGCTGACCGGATCGGTCAACCAGGCGACGGTCGAGGCCGGGACCAGCGACATGGTGAAGGAGCTGCTGGCCCAGGCGGCCGTGGTCGACGTGGCCACCGGGGCCGCGCCGGACATGTTCGAGCTCGGCGCCCACGTCCAGGTCCTGTCGCGGGGCACGATGTACGCCCAGCGCAGCAAGCAGCTGCACGAGCTGTGGCGGTCCCACGCCGGCATCGACGACCTGCCGCCGGCCGTGCGGGCCAAGCTCGAGAAGCAGGTCTTCCAGCGCTCACTGGACGACGTGTGGACCGAGACCCGGGCCTTCTGGCAGCAGCAGGATCCCGCGCAGGTCACCCGGGCGGACGCCGACCCCCGCCACCGGATGGCCCTGTGTTTCCGCTGGTACCTGGGGCTCAGCAGCCGCTGGGCCCGTGCGGGTGCCGCCGAGCGCAAGCGCGACTTCCAGGTCTGGTGCGGCCCGGCCATGGGCCTGTTCAACGACTGGGTCGCCGGAAGCTGGCTGGAGCCCCTGTCGGCCCGGACGGTGGTGGCCGTGGCCGACGCGCTGCTGCACGGCGCCGCGGTGGCCGAGCGGGCCCGCGGCCTGGCCGAGCTCGGTGTGGCCGTGCCCGACGTCAGCCGGCCGTGGCGGGCCTGACGCGCAGGAACTCGACCCGCACGACGAAGGGCCCGTCGCCCTCGAGGTGGTGGGTCGCCTGGGGCGGGATGATGCCCGGCACCCCCGGCGCCAGCCGGAACCGACCGACGCCGTCGAGCACGTAGTCGACGGCCCCCTGGTCGACGACGGCGCGCCCCCAGACGTCCGCCTTCGTGCGGTGGTCGCCGCGGATGGCCGCGGGCAGGCTGTCCTGGTCCCACGGTCCGACGGTCTTGTAGACCGCTGCGTCCGCCGGCAGGGCCGGCATGCGCGGCGGCATCACATCGCGGTGCGGAGGCGACCCAGGGCGCGGCGCTCGATCTGGCGGACGCGCTCGCGGGACAGGCCGAGCTCGCGGGCGATGCTGGCCATGTTGTGCTCGTCTTCGCCGTGCAGCCCGTAGTGCCGGTTGATGATGAACTTCTCGCGGTCGTCGAGGACCTCGTCGAAGACGTGGGCCACGCGGTCGAACATGCGCCGGGACTCGGTCAGGTCTTCGACGTCGTCGCCGTCCACGTCGGCCTCGAAGCGGTCTTCGAGCCGGTGGCCGTCTTCGTCTTCCTGGGACGAGGAGACCACGCCGCCGATGGACAGCAGGAACTTGGCGCGGGCGGCTTCGATGCCGACCTCTTCGGCCAGCTCGTCGACGCCGTACTCCTCGCCGTCGGTCTCGAAGCGGTCGGCGGCCCGGCGCAGGTTGCGCAGCTGCTCGACCGCGCCGCCGGGCAGGCGGACCATGCGGCCCTTGGTCTCGATGGACCGGGTCATCTGGGCGCGGACCCACCACCGGGCGTAGGTCGAGAACCGGATGCCGCGGTCGGGATCGAAGCGGCTCGCCGCGCGCAGCAGGCCGATGAAGCCTTCCTGGACCAGGTCTTCTTCGGCCATCAGGCTGCAGGTGAGCTTGCGGGCCTCGCCGCGAGCGATGCGGATGCCGCTCATCGCGAGCTGCCAGCGCAGGGTCTCGCCGCGCTGCCAGGCGTTGCGGGCCGTGCGCGCGTCGGCGCGGACTTCGGGGTCGGCGTCGCCGTGCTCGCGGGCGTACTCCTCGAGGGCTTCCATCGCGACTTCCAGCCGCTTGACGGCGCCGCCGCGGGTCCGCTCGGCCCGGGTCGGGCGCTTGCGGAGGATCTGCTCGGCGCAGTCCCAGCCGGCCACGGCGGCGCGGGCTTCGCGCTCGGCGTCGCGGATCGCCCGGCCGAGGTCGGCTTCTTCCTGGGCGGAGAGGCGCACGTCGCGGGTGTCGTGGATGCTCTTGAGCTTGAGGGCGTCGATCACGGGAGGTCCCGGGCGAAGGTCGATGCGAGCCCCCTGGCATGGGTCTCGCGCGCGTACGATGATGACAGCGACTGTGGGAGGTTGCAACACACCAGAAGCAGGCGGCCGCAGGCCGCTGCTTCTGGTCGCCGACTTGCAGCTGGTGGGCTTCGCCCACAGCTGAAGTCGGCGGGACCGTGGGAAGGGGGGCGGTTCTCGTTGCGATCCTTGACCCGGACACGTGGGTCGGCAAGGGTCGTCCTTCAGTCGGGGGCGTGCAGATCGACGATCCAGGGGGATGGCAGGGCGGCTGTGACGGCCCCCGCCAGGTCGATCAGCCGGCCGCCGGCCGCCACCGCCCGGTCCATCAGCGGGCCGTCGCCGGTCGCCAGGGCCGCGCCCTCGGCGGCGGCCCGGACCAGGGCTGCATCGGCTTGTTCCTCCAGCAGGACGATGTGGCCCCTGTTGCGAATTGCAACAGCGGTGCGCCCGCTGTTCGACACCGGCCGGTCCAGGATCCAGGTGACCTGCGCGTCGCCCAGGGCCGCGACCAACCGGTCGAGCGCCTCCTCCGTCTCCTCCACCCTTCGGTAGCTGCCGTGCACGCTGGCCAGGTCCCGCAGCCACCCGTCCCGCCCCCGCAGCAGCACGCCTCCCGACAGCGCCGCCTCGATCGTGATCAGCAGGTTGAAGCCGTCGACGACGACCTGCCCCTCCCCCGGACCGGTGGCGGCCTGGCGGGCCTCCTCGACCCCCAGCGGACAGGCGCTGCGCATCACGGCCCGCCGCTGGCGCTCCTGCAGCTGGTGGTGGTCGCCGACCAGCTTGAGCGCGGCCACGTCCGAGAAGCCGCGGCCCAGCAGCCACGACAGCTCGAAGGTCGCGCGGGCCAGCACCGGTCGTGCTTCGTCCGAGAACAGCTGCGGGTCGCGGGCGTGGGCACCCCGGTGCTTGCGGTGGTCGGGCACCGGGCCCTCCGAGGACGGGGCGGACTCAGGCGTTCAGCTGGGACCGGACCCGGGCGCCGATCTCGTCGCAGCGGGTGCGGACGGCGTCGAAGGCGGCCTTCGAGCGGCTGCGGGCGTCCGCGGCGAAGGCCTCGTCCCGGAAGCCGCCCAGGTTGATGTTCACGTTGTAGTAGGCGCCCTCGGCGCAGGCGCGCAGCACCAGGGCGGCGACGCCGGCGTCGGAGCGGGCGTTCTCGTTGCCCTGCAGCGCGACCTCGACCACGTCCACGGCGCCGACGCAGCGCTCGAGCACGGCCAGGGGCACCTCGATGGCGACGCGGGTGGCGGCCTGGACGGCCGCGCGGCGGGCCTTCTTCTCATCCAGGGTGCCCTTGGGCAGGGCGAAGGCGGCCATGATGCCGTCGAAGGCCGCGGTGTCGGCGTCGACGTCGGCCAGGAAGGCTTCCTTGAGGGCCTGGGCCTGGACCGCGGCGGCGTCCTGGGCGGCCCAGGTGGCCTCGTAGCCGGCCTTGCCGGTGGTCAGCTGGCCGACCATCGCGACCAGACCGGCGCCCAGCGCGCCACAGAGCGCCGCCACCGAGCCGCCGCCGGGCGCGGGAGCGCGGCTGGACAGCGTGTCGACGAAAGCGCGCACGGTCTTGCCGACCAGCGGCCCGTCCTGGCGGATCCGGTGCTCGATGATGCGCTCGCGGGCGTCGAAGGGGCCCAGGTCGCGCAGGCCCAGGGACTGCACGGCGACTTCGATCAGCTCGGCTTCCGGGGCGCCGGGGTTCAGGCCCTGGCGGCCCAGGTAGTGGCGGCCGGCCCGGGTCAGGGCGTCGAGCGGCACCAGCCCGACCAGCTCGCTGCCGGTGACGACCACGCCTTCCTGGTCGGCGACCCGGCGGGTGGCGTCGACCACGTCGTGCAGCGAGCTCACGGTGTAGTCGGTGAAGTTGATGCTCACCTGGCAGCGGCCGTACTCCTCGATGTACCAGCCGATGGCCTTGATGCACTTGAACATGCCGGGATCGCGGATGCCGTTGCCGTCGGCGTCGCGGACGATCTCCTGCTGCGCGTCGCGGCGGAGGATGCCCTTCTCGCGGATGAGCGCGGCGATCTTCATCGCCTTCTTGGTGTTCGTCGTGTTGAGGTTGATGTTGTAGGCGATGAGGAAGGGACGGGCGCCGACGGCGGTGGCGCCGCTCTTCGCGACGGCGTCGGACCACAGGGCGGGACCCGCGTCGGGCGCGTCGCCGCCGTCGACCAGGCGGGCGGAGAGGCCCTCGTACTCGCCGCTGCGGACCGTCGCGAGGTTGGCGCGCTCGGGCCGGGTGGCGGCGCGTTCGTAGAACCAGACGGGCACGCCGAGCTCGTCGCCGATCGCCCGGCCCAGGACGTGGGCGAGCTCGGCGCACTGTTCCATCGTGATGCCGGAGACGGGCACCAGCGGGCAGACGTCGGTGGCGCCCATGCGCGGGTGGGCGCCGCTGTGCTTGCGCATGTCGATGCGGTCGCGGGCGGTGCGCACCACGGCCAGCGCGCCCTCGAGCACGGCGGCGGGGCTGCCGACGAAGGTGATCACGGTCCGGTTGGTGGCCTTGCCGGGATCGACGTCGAGCACGGTGACGCCGTCGACGGCGGCGGCGGCGGCGACGACGGCGTCGATGATCGCGCGGTCGCGGCCTTCCGAGATGTTCGGCACGCACTCGACGATCGCGTCGGTCGGGATGTGGGCGGGGATCTGCAGGCGGGACACGGTGCCTCCGGCCGCACGGGGCGGCTGTACGGGACGGTCAGCGCGGCTAACCTGTGGCACGTCCCCTTCCCCCAGGTGTCCCATGGTGCTCTCTCTCTCCCTGCTGCTGGCCTGTGGTGGCGCGAACTCCGGCGACGACGGCTTCGGGGGAGGAGGCGACGGCGGCGACAGCGGGGTCACCGACGGGGGCGCCACCGGGGGAGGCGGCGGCGGAGGCGGTGGCACCGAAGAGGTCGGCAGCATCCCGGCCACGGTCGTGGACGCCGAGGTCACCTGGAGCCTGGACTTCGACGAGGAGGCGGAAGCCGCCGGCTTCGCCGACTGCACCTACTCCCGGACCTTCAGCGGGACCCAGGTCCTGGACCTGGACTACGTCTGCCCCGACTGCGACGTCATCGTGCGCGGCGAGGCCCTGATGACCGAGGGCATCGACTGCGCCGCGATCATCTCCACCGACCCCGAAGAGGTCCGCACCGAGCTGTGGGGCTGGAGCCACGACGGCACCTTCTTCCGCAGCGGGCGCGACCAGTACCCGATGGGCGATCTCACCACCGTCGAGGGCGTCGACGGCGACAGCGGCACCGCCGAGCTGGCCTGGGAGAGCGACTACACCCTGACCGACGGCGGGGCGATGGTGCTGTCGGCGAGCGGCAGCATGACCTTCTCCATCGACGAGGATCAGCTCCTCCCCGACCCCTTCCCGGAACGGACCGAGCCCTACGCCTGCGGCTGGCCGACCGCGGACCCCGGCACCCTCACCCTCGACTACGAGCTGGCCATCGGCGGCACCCTGCCCAACGCCCGGTTCGTCGATCAGTGCGGCGAGAAGCTGGCCCTGTGGGACCTCTACGGCCGCTGGCTGGTCATCGACACCGCCCAGCCCGACTGCGGGCCCTGCCGCAACATGGCCCAGACCGCCGACGCCTTCGTCGAGGAGATGGCCGCCGAGGGCATCGAGGTGGTGCCGGTCACGCTGCTGGGCGCCGGCCTGGGCGAGCCCTTCGTGACCCCCGAAGAAGACGTGCTGGCCGATTGGGTCGAGGCCTACGGCGACTCCAACCCCGTCCTGTTCGACCGCGGCTACGGCTACGCCCTGCTGCCCGAGTTCATGGAAGCCGAGACCGGCGAGGGCTTCGGCTACCCGGCCTGGATCATCGTCAGCCCCGAGATGGAGATCGTCCACGCCAACGTCGGCTTCGGCAGCTGGGACGCGATGGCGGAGGTGATTCGGGGGATGAGGTAGGGGCTGGGGGAGGGGAGTGGCGGGTCGGGGCGTCGAGGAGGGGCGGGCTGCAGGCTGCAGGCTTCAGCGTGGCGAGTCTCGACGTCGGGGCAGTAGGGAGGTCCGGTGGGACTGCCGGCGGTCGGCCCGCCCGGGCGCTCCCACGTCGCCTCCCTCACCCCGGCCATCCCGAAGCCTGAAGCCCGGAGCCCGGAGCCCGCCCCGCCACCTCCGCGTCGCCGTTCCTCGACGTCGCCCCCGTCTACTCCCTCAACACCGGCGAGTGCTGCCGCAGCTCGTCCAGGGTGCGCAGCAGCGCCTTGTGCCGCGGGAAGCGCCGGCGGATCGCGCGAAGGGGGGCCTCGGCTTCGGGGTCGTCGGCGACGTGGCCGGCCTCGACGAGGGCGACGAGCAGGGCGGCGACCTTGATGTAGGCGGGGCGCGCCTGGGCGGCGATGACGGCGCCGGCGAGCTCGATCAGGGCGTTGCCGGCGGTGACGCGCCAGGCGACGGCGTCGGTGAGCCAGGTGGGGTGGGTGGCGATGACGTCGTCGACCAGCCGCGACCAGCCGGTGGGGATGGGATCGGGAGCGCGGGGACGCCAGCGCCCGTCGTCGTCGGTGCCGCGCCAGACGCGGGTGGTCAGCAGGGCTTCGTCGGGGCGGGCCTGGTGGGTGCCGACCCGCAGCAGGAAAGGCAGGACCTGGGTGGCGGGGTGCTCGCGGTCGTCCCACCAACCGCGCGGGTCGGCGGCCTGGAGTCGGGCCACCGGGACGTCGGCGTCGCCACACAACAGCTCCATGCGGACCTGCAGGTCGACCGGCAGCACGCGCTCTTCGGTGTAGGCGCGCTCGAGCTCCTCCTGGACCAGCGCGGTGGCGTGGGCGCCGGCCACCTCCCAGACCATGCACAGCCCCGCGGTGCAGCTGCGGTGGCGCCAGACCTCGCGCCAGGCACGCAGGGCCTGGTCGGTGCGGCCCAGCGCCTGGGCGGCGGCGCCTTCGCGCAGGCGCAGCTGCAGGCGGTGCCGCGGCCAGTACAGGGTGCGGGCGCCGGCGGCGGCAGCGCGCAGGGCTTCTTCGTGGCGGCCCTCCTCGTCCAGGGCATCGACCCATGCCAGCCAGACGTCGAGCTCGTCGCTCTGCCGCGCGATGCGGCCCAGGCCGTCGGCGCCCAGGTCGCGGCGGAAGGCCTCGCGCTGCAGGCGGGCCCGGGCGGCTTCGTGGTCCTGCCAGCGGCCGACCCAGTCGCCGAGGGCACGGGCCCAGCGCGGCAGGGTCTCGTCGAGCTCGGGTGGCGGCGCCGGCACGACGTCGATGGCGTCCTGGAGCGCCAGGTCCGGCACGAAGTCCAGGCACATCAGGAAGGCCTTCTCGATCATGTCGGCGCGGTGCTGGAGCGGCGCGAGCTCCCACGCGGCGCGCACCGCGATGGCGGCCAGCCGGTGCAGGGCGGCGTGGTGGCGGCGGGCCAGCAGCGGGTCGGCGCGGCGCAGGCCCTCCCACACGGTCTCGGCCGTGGCCAGGGCCTCCTGCCAGGAGCGACGGCCCAGCGCGGACTCGGCCGCGGCCAGCCGTCCGGCCAGCGCGTCTTCCCAGGCCTTCAGGACGGGATCGCTGCTCAAGGGCGGGCTCGGGTCACGGCCGGTAGAGCCCGGGGGCCTGGGTGGCGAGCCAGACCGCGTGGCGGATGGCGCCGATGGCGAAGACCTCGCGGCGGGTGGCGACGTGCTTGAGCTCGAGGCGCTCGCCGGGGCCCGCGAGCCACACGGTGTGCTCGCCGACGGTGTCGCCGGCGCGGATGCTGTGCCAGGGCACGTCGTCGCGGCCGGTCGCGCGGATGAGCCGCTTCGCCGTGCCGCTGGGCGCGTCCTGCTTGTGCTGGTGGTGCGCCTCGACGACCTCTATGGACCAGCCGGGCGGCAGCTGGGGCACGACGCGCTCGAGGATCTCGACCAGCATCGGCACGCCGACGCTGAAGTTCGGCACGACCGCGACGGGCGCACGCTCGGCGTAGGCGGCCAGGGCGTCGGCCGGCAGGTCGCCGGTGGTGCCGACCAGCAGCGCCTGGCCGGACAGCCGCGGCAGCAGGGCCGCGAGCCCGTCCGCGCTGGAGACGTCGATGACCACGTCGCAGGGCGGCAGGAAGCCGTCGCGCTCGACCGGCCCCGTGTAGCGCTCGCCGGCTTCGTGCACGATGAGCCGACCCAGCCGGCCGGTGGCGCCGTGCACGGCGATCTTCGGGGTCGTCTGGCCGAGGGGAGAGGTCATTCCAGCCCCTCGAGCAGGCCGGCCGGGGCGGGCGCGCCTTCGGCCAGCGGCAGGCGGACGTCGGCCCGGCAGAGGCCCAGCTGGGCCATCGCGGCCTTGGCCGGGGCCGGGTTGCTGTCGGCGAACAGGTAGCGCACGACGGGCTGCAGGCGCTGGCGCAGGGCGCGCAGCGTGGCGATGTCCCCGGTGTTGGCGGCGTCGCACCAGCGCACGGTCATGGCCGGGGCCAGGTTGCTGACCACGCTGATGACGCCGTGGGCGCCCATGGCGACCAGGGGGGCGAAGGTGAAGTCGTCGCCGGAGAGCACGGTGACGTGCGGGGCGCGGGTCTCGAGGTCTTCGACCAGGTCGATGCCGTAGGCGACGTCGCCGGTGGCTTCCTTGACCGCGACCACGCCCGGGCGGGCGCAGAGGGTGGCGACCTGGGCGGCGGGCAGGCGCTGACCGGTGCGTCCGGGCACGTGGTAGAGCACCAGCGGCAGGCCCACGGCGGCGGCGGCGTCGACGTGGGCGATGTGCCCGGCCGGGTTGGGCTTGTTGTAGTAGGGGAAGACCAGCAGGCCGGCGTCGGCGCCGAGGGCCAGGGCGCGCTCGGTGGTGGCCACGGTGCCGACCGTGCTGTTGCTGCCTACGCCCGCGATGACCGGCGTGCGGCGGCCGGTGGCGGCGGCGTGGTCGACGGCGGCATCGACGGCGGTGGTGACGCAGGCGGCCCACTCGTCGGCCGTCAACGTCGGGGTCTCGCCGGTGGTACCGCAGGGGACCAGCCCGGCGATGCCCGCCGCCAGCTGGCGGTCGCAGAGGGCGCGGAAGGCGACGAGATCGACGCTGCCGTCGGCGGCGAAGGGGGTGACCAGGGCGGTGAAGACGCCGGTGAGCTGCATGGGACCTCCGGGAGAGGTTCCTTCACACGGCGCGGGGGTCGCTGCACCCGGCGGGGGTCGCGCCGGCGGGCTCAGAACTCGACGATCGCCTGCACGCGGCCGCCCACGGCGGTGCGGTCGAAGCCGCCGCCGAGCGTGTCGTCTTCGTAGTTCCGGTAGTACTTGCCGGGGAAGAACACGCCGAAGGTGCCGTCCAGCCGGAAGTGCTCGTAGGGGCGGTAGTCGACGTTGAGGTCGATCTCGCTGCCGTAGCCCTTGTCGGCGCGGGTCTCTTCGGGGAGCTTGGCGGCCTGTGCGGCGAAGAAGCTCGCGCGGGTCGTCAGGTCCTCGCGCCACTTCCAGCCGACGGTGGGCTTGAGGTAGACGGCGTTGCTCAGCCCGTTGCCGGTGCGGACGGCCGTGACGTTGCGGCCTTCGTTGGCGTCGGTCGGCACCGCGGCGGCCAGGACCGGCATGGGCTGCTCGAACATCAGCAGCGCCAGGTCGTGGTCGGGGTCGAAGGAGAAGGTGTGCAGCTTCTTGTCGGTGTCGTCCTTGTCGCCGCCGGCCAGGCCGACCCGCACGCTGAGCTCGAGCTTGTCGGCTTCGAGCATGCCGCCGAGGTTGGCCCCGAAGGCGCTGATGCTGACGTCGTTGACGCCCGTGCCCAGGTCGCCCGAGCCGAGCACCGCGGCGAACTCGCCGTCGACGGTGACCGGGCCCAGGGCGGCACGGCCCCACAGGTCGCCGATCCACAGGCCGAGCTTGTCTTCTTCGTAGGACTGCCACTTGTAGGTGTTGTAGAAGCCGACGCCGGCCTGCTCGGTGATGTGGGCGACGCTGCCGCTGATCGCGCGCATGTCGTCGCCCTGGTTCACCAGGCCTTCATAGGGCACGCCGAAGGCGCCCATCAGGTAGACGGGGCCGACGCGACCGGTGAGCTCGACGCGGTCTTCGGTGTCACCGAAGTCGGCCGACGGGCTGTTGCCGTCGTTCCAGACCATGCCGGTGCCCCAGTGCAGGGGCACCCGACCGAACCGCAGCTTTGCGATGTCGCCGAGCCAGGCTTCGGCCCACAGGCGGCTGACGGCGATGTTCTGCGTGGTGACGGCACCGTCGGTGGTGGTCGGGGCCTGCACGTCGTCGGTGTAGACGAGCGGAAGGTCCGTGCCCTGGGTCAGGTCCACCCGGCCGGCGACCTCCTGGCCGAAGCGCACGTACTGCAGCATGTCGAGCTGCGTGTAGACGCCGACCTTGTCGGACAGCAGGAAGCCCGGGCGGAGCCGGAACCGGTGGTCGAACCACGCGCTGGTGCCTTCGGCCCCGGCGTTCGTCTTGGACAGCGAGAGGCTGTCGTAGATGTGGCTCTCGGCGCGGTAGTGCCCTTCCCAGTCGACCTCGACCGCCGCCGCAGGTGCGCTGGCGAGCAGGGCCAGCGGGACGAGGGCGAGGGACGCGGTCGCGTGGATGCGGTTCATGCGGGACGGCTCGCGTGGAGGGGGCTCGCCACCGGGTGCGGGCGAGGGGGCGCAGTCGGGAGGGGTTAGCCCGGGCCCTGTTGGGCGGCAAAGCCCGTGCAGAGCGCCCCGGGGGCGGGGAGGTGGCTTGACGCCGCGCCCCGACCGCGTACGATGCGGGAGCAGTCGACCCTGCCGGTCGCTGTGTGGAGTGTCCACGTGCTGTCGTTCATGGTGACCCTGTGGCGTGGGTGGAAAGGCTTCACCCACAAGCTCATCACCGGGCAGAGCTGGCTCATCATGGCCATCGTCTACTTCACGGCCATCGGCCCCATGTCGCTGTTCATCAAGCTCGACCGCAACCGGCGGCTCGATCGCGAGCCTGCCGACCCCTCGGCCGAGAGCTTCGGCCTGAAGCTCGACATGGTGAAGCCCGACGTGCGCAGGGCGCAGCGGCCCTACTGAGCGCGCCCCAGCCGACAGCGTCCCAGCTGACGGCGACCCTGCGGACCGCCGCCGGTCAGATGACCGTGTAGATGAACGGCAGGACCGGCGAGCTCTCGGCGAACAGGATGAACCCGACCATCAGGGCCAGGACGATGACGATGGGGGTCATCCACCAGGCCTTGTTGTGCACGATGAAGTCGGCGAATTCGCGCGCGAGGCTCTGGCGTTCGTTGGGGATCTGTTCGGACACGTCATCTCCCGCGGGGGCCGGTGTCGCCCCGTGATTCGCCCTCAGGCTACCACGCTCTCAGGGCGTGATCCGGAAGGCGCCGCCCAGGCGGGGCACCTGCACGAACTCTCCTCCTCCGGCACCGGGCCCGCCGTCCGCGCCATCGGGCAGGAACCGCACCTCGACGGCGTCCTGGGCGCCTCCTCCCTCCTCGCCCTCGTCCCGATCCGACCACACGTGCCGGTCCTGGCCCGTGCGCCGCAGGTAGGGCGACAGGTGGCTGTCCCACGGGGGTGAGGTCTGCAGGTCGCAGGGCAGCTCGGGGGCGTCGACCACCCGCACCGGACCGGTCCCGTGCCGGGCCAGGACGGTGGCCACCGCTGACAGGCCGAGGTCGTCGTCGATCGGCGCCCGCAGCCACTGCTGGGGGCAGCCGGGCACCACCTGCTGGAGCGGCTCGGGCAGGGGGAGGGGAGGAGAGGTGCTGCGCACGGCGAGCCAGGCGCCGCCGGCCCCCGCGGCGAGCCCGGCCAGGCCCCGGCCGCGGCGGGTGGAGGCGGCGGCTCCGACCAGGACGGCCACCGCAGGCGCCGCCGGCGCGATGAGCCGGGGGTACTTCTTGGGTAGCAGCGACAGGAGCAGGACCGCGCCCAGCAGCCAGGCGGCCGCCAGGGCCACCACGGTCCGGCTGCGGCCGCCCTGCCGTGCCGCCAGGATCGCCGCCACCCCGGCAGGGACGGCGAGGGCCGGACCGACCACCAGCAGCAGGCCGACCGCCGGGTAGTACAGCGCGTGGGCGAGGAGCCCGCCTTCGCCCGAGGCCCCGGCCGATGCGCTGCCGTAGGCCAGCTGGGCCTGCAGGTGGGAGAGGTACCAGGGCCCCGCCACCAGCGCGGTCGCGAGCGCGGAGAGGCCGGTCATCAGGGCGATGCGTCCCCGGTCGGCGGCGCGGCGGGCCGACAGCAGGATCGCGGCGAGCACCGCCGGACCGGCCAGGAAGACGAAGGTCTGCTTCACCAGCAGGCCGGCCCCGGCGGCCACGCCCAGGGCCAGGGCCCGCCCGACGGTGGGGCGCTCGCCCAGGCGCAGGGCGGCCAGCACGGCCAGGGCCACGGCGGGCACCAGCATGCCTTCCGGCATGAAGTGGCGGCTGAGCCCGACGGGCAGCGGCAGCAGGGTGGCCACCACGAAGGCGGCCAGCCCGGCAGGTCCGCGGTGGCCGTCGGCGCGGCCCGCGATGCGCATGCAGGCGACGGCGGTGAGCAGGACCCAGGCGCTGCCGATGAGCTCGACGACGGGCGCTCCGGGGTCGCCCACGCCGAGGGCCGTCCACCAGGCACCGACGGTGGCCGGGTAGAGCGAGGGGTAGTCGCCCATGTCGCCCGCCACCAGCCGCTGCAGGAAGGCCAGCGGGTGGCCGTCGACCAGGTCCTGGCGGAACAGCTCGGCGGCGCCGACGTGGCCTTCTTCGTCACCGTCCCGGAGCAGGCGGTCCGTCGCCAGCCAGGACCACTGGGCGGCCAGCCAGAGCACCGTCCAGAGCCCTGCCGCCAGGGCTGTGGAAAACCTGTGGACGGCTGTGGATTGTCGACCGGGAGAGGCGGGCGGTGCGGGAGGCGGATGCGGGGAGGAGTGAGGTGCCAGCGTGGTTCTCAGAAGACCTGGCCGATCCGCAGGGTTGTCCACACCCCGACCAGGACCACGACGGGCAGCGCATGTCGGAGCCAGACCGGCCGCGCCGAGGCCGAGGCAGCGACGACGGCCACGCCGGTGAGGGCGACGAGGGGCAGGAAGTAGTGCGTGGGGTGGTGATCGACGGTGGCCAGGAGCGTGCTGTAGGCGAGCGCCGCGCCCAGCACGAACCGCAGCCCCCGCCGGGCCGGGGTGCCCCGGCCGAAGACGAAGGGCAGGGCGACCAGCAGGCCGCCCCCGGTGTACCGCAGCCAGATCCAGTAGAAGGAGGGGATGCGGGGCAGCAGCGAGGTCGGGGCGTAGTCGCCGTGCCAGTGCTCGGGGAAGGTCTCGAAGTACAGGATGAACAGCAGGTCGTCGAGCTTGCCGGTCAGCAGCAGGCCCGCGGCCGCCATGCCGCCCAGGAAGACCAGGCCCCACAGCCCGATGAGCCCGCGCCAGGGCCGGCCGTTGCCGGTGGACCACCAGGCCAGCGCGAGGAGGGTGGCCAGCGCTACACCGGGGTAGCGCAGGGTCCCGGCGGCGATGCCCAGCACGGCGAACCAGGCCCAGCGCCGGCCGGCGAGGGCGCAGGCGACGGACAGCACGGCGGCGGCGTAGAGGCTGTCCGGGAACATCGTGCTGGCCGGCTCGAACATCAGCAGGGCGTGCACCAGCACCATGGCCGCGGGCACCACCCAGGCCACGGCGGGCGCGCCGCGACCCACCAGGCTGGCCAGGCGCACGGCCGAGCCGCCGACCAGCACCAGCACGGCCAGGAACAGCAGGTTCGCCCCGGGCAGGTCGCCGTCCGCGAACAGCACCGTCACCGCCAGCACGGGGGTCCAGCCGGGCGGCTGGTTGAGGGTCAGCCAGCGGTCGTCGAGGACCTCGCGGGCCCAGTCCAGGTTCTCGACCTGGTTCACGATCTGCCAGTAGTGGGTGTAGCGGAGGTCGCCCTCGGCGTGGGCCGACCAGATGCTCTCGGTGCCGGGGAAGACGTAGAGCTGGTCGCCGGTGAGGGTGACCGGCAGGGCCTCGCCGCGGGCGAGCGACAGGTCGGTGGCGAGGGCAGCGACGCCGCGGTCGAGGTAGCGCCGGACGGGGGCGTCTTCGCCCTCTTCCTGCGGGCTGGCCTGGATCTCCACGGTCTGGCCGGCGACGGTGAGGGTGCTGCCGATCGGCCCGCGCACGGCCAGCACGACGCGGCCGTCGAGATCGTCCTCGGCGACCAGCTCGCCCTCGAAGGCCGCGCCCGGCTGCGGGCTGTCCAGGCGCCAGGTGTTCGCTTCCTCCCAGCCGATGGGGGTCGCCTCGGCCCACCCCTCGCCCGGACGCAGGGGCAGGATCTCGTGGCCTTCGTCGTCCGCGCCGTCCAGCCACCAGTAGGCGTCCAGCGGTCGGCGCGCGTCGTCCATGCGCCAGGCGGCGGCGAACAGCACGGCCACGACGACGGCGAGGCCGCCGAGCAGCTCGCGCCGCGGGGACGGGGCGGCCCGTCCGTGGCGGCCGAGCACGCTGCCGACCAGCCCGAAGGCCACGGCGAGGGCGAGCAGGGCCCAGGCCTGGGGCTCGCCGCGTAGCCCGGACTCCCGCACCAGGCCGACGGCGATCCAGGTCCAGCCGAGCGAGATCCAGGTCGCGTCGATGGCCAGCTGCAGCCCGGTGACCGGGGGGCGGTCGGCGGGCGAGCGACGCGGGTCGCCCGCCGGCAGCGCTTCGGCGCGGGAGCGGTGCAGCAGCAGCCAGCGGGCCCAGCCGAGCCCCGGCGCGTAGAGCAGGGTCGGCAGCGCCAGGAGGGCGGTGACCCACCACGGCGCCCCTGCCCGCATCGAGACGGCGACCAGCACCGCCAGGCCCAGGACGGTCACGTCGGTGCCCCTGCGTGCCCCAGCGGTGCCTGATGCACGGGCCGGGCCTGGTGCTCGAGCATCATCCGCGACCGGCGCAGGGCGGCCATCGCCCGCAGCCAGCGCACGAGCGCCTGGGCGTGCGCGTCCCGGCTGCCGAGCTGGTCCTGCACCCGGGCTCGCTGCACCTCGTCGCCGCGGGCCCGCGAGGCCCAGGCCCGCAGCAGGGTGCGCGCCACCTGGGCGTCCAGGCCGAAGCGCGGGTGGAACAGCGCGGGCAGGTCGGCCACCGCGGGATCGCCGGCCAGGGCCGGGACCGCGCCGCCGCGCACCACCCGGCCGTCGCTCTCGACCAGGAACAGGCTGCCCGTGATGGTGGCCTTCAGGCAGGCGCGCCCCGCGGGCAGGGCCGGAGGCGCGACGCTGGTCTGCAGGCGGCGGGCGAGCTGGGACAGGCGGCCGGCCCGGTCCTGGCGGCCCACGCGGCGCCCGGCCAGGGCCAGCTGGTGGCGGGCGGCCAGCAGGTCGCCGGCCAGGGTCCTGCGCAGCAACACCAGGCCGTCGGCGGCCGAGGGGGGCGGGTCTTCGGTCCAGGACCAGGCCAGGCCCGCGACCGGATCGGCGCCGTGGGGGTCGAGGGCGGCGATGAGCCGACCCAGCCGGCGCAGGTCGTGGGCCGGGCCATCGTCGGCCGCGCCGAACCGGTCCAGCCATGCCAGCTGCACGCCGTCCGGGCCCGAGAACAGGTGGGTGGCCATCGGCCCGCCGTGCACGCGTCCGGCGCGGTGCAGGGCGTCCAGGGCGGTCAGGCCGGTGCCGAGCAGGCGCGCGAGCTCGATGCGATCCGGCGGGTCCTCGACCGGCAGGCGGTCGACGATCGGCAGCCCAGGGGCCGCCAGCCACAGGTGCGGCCAGTCGCCGTCGAGGTGGGCCCGGGTCGGGACGGCCAGCGCGTCGGGCAGGCCCGTCGGCAAGGGGGCGGCCAGCCGGCGGCGCATCACGGGGTCGTCCAGCCAGCGCGGGTGCAGGCAGCGCAGCATGGTGCGGCCGCCGCCTTCGATCTCCCAGCCCTCCCAGGTGGTGGCCAGCGGGTCGACGGCCAGCAGGCGCTCGCGGCGCACCCCGTCGACGACCGGAGGCAGCCCGCCGCAGGCCAGCTCGAGCTCGCGCAGGGCCATCATCCGGCGGTCGTCCCCGTCAGCGGCCGCCTGGGCGCGCAGCGCCGGCAGGGTCGCGGGGTCGGGGGGCAGGAGCGGCGGGTCCGTGCGCACGAGCGGCACGGTACCGCAGGGCCGCGGGGTCGGGGCTGCGGAGTCGGGGCCGCAGGGTCAGGGCGACCCGCGCCGGCTGCGACCCAGGCGGCGTGCGACCCGGCCCCAGATCAGGTCGATGACCTCGCGGGCTTCGGGCAGACGGACCAGCAGCAGGGCGCCCAGGTAGACCGCGCCCGCCACGCCGCCGGCCACGGCGCCGTGGGCCAGGGCGGGCAGATCGTCGGGCAGGGCCAGCGCCACACCGTGGCCCGCGAGCACGGCGGCGACCACGCAGGGCACGGCGCGCAGGGCGAAGGCGCCGTAGCCGTCGACCACCGCATCGCGATCCGCGGCGTCGCTGCCGCTGCGGTACTCGCGGCGCAGGGCCAGCACCAGGGCGGCCACGTACACGGTGACCGCGGCGCTGCTGGCCGTGGCCAGCCCGAGCACCCCGACCGTGCGGCCGGCCCACCAGTAGGCCGGGTAGGCCAGCACCAGCACGCCCGTGCCGAGCAGGCTCGGCAGCCAGGTCTTGCCCAGCGCGTAGAAGCCGCGCGCGACCAGGGTCTGCGCGGCCCAGGCCCACAGCGCCACGCAGAACACCGCCAGGGCGGCGCCGATCGCCGCGTGCTGCGCGGCGTCCATGCGGCCGCCGTAGATCACCCGCGAGATGTCCGCGCCGGCCACGGTCAGCACGACCTGGGCCCCGAAGGCCAGCACCAGCATGCGCCGCACCGCGCCCGCCAGGGTGCGGTAGGCGCCCGGCCGGTCACCCTCGGCCACCAGCCGCGCCAGGGTCGGGAAGGTCGCGACGCCGGCGGCGAGCCCGAACACGCCCATCGGCACCTTCATCAGCTTCTTGGCGTACTCCAGCGTGGCGACCGCGCCCTCGCCCAGCCGGCTGCCCTCGCGCGACAGCACCATGTCGTCCATCGCCACGATGCTGAACGCCAGCATGATCGGCAGGCTGCGCCACAGCCAGGCCTTGAGGTCCGGGTGGGTCAGCGAGAGCACCGGGCGCCAGCGCAGCCCGTGCTGCAGGCAGCCGATCAGGGGGAGGAGGAAGGGGCCCGCCACGCTGCCGGCGAGCACGCCCCAGGCGAAGCCGTAGGCGCCGGCGTCCGCGCCGCCGATGAGGCCCCCGGCGATGATGCCGACCGTGTAGACCAGCGGCGCGAGTGCGGGGAGGGCGTGCTTGTCCCGGGCCTGGAGCGCCGCCGACAGCAGCCCGCCCACCAGGTGGAAGGCCTGGGCCGGCAGCACGATGCGCGTCAGGCGGGTGAGCTCGGCGGCCGCGTCGGCGTCCAGGCCCGGCGCGAACACGGGCGGCACCACCCAGGGCACGGCGATCCAGGCGGCCGTGCCCACCACCGCCAGGACCACCAGGATCGCGTTGGCGATGACCGAGAAGCTGGTCCAGGCGCCGTCTTCGTCGTCGCGCGCCAGGTAGGCCCCGAAGATCGGGATGAACACGATGGACAGCGCGCCGCCGGCCAGCAGGTAGTTCAGGTAGTCGGGCAGCCGGAAGGACAGGAAGTACAGGTCGGCGTCGGCGCCGCCGCCCAGCACGCGGCCCAGCACCGCTTCGCGGACCAGCCCGATGACGCGGCTCAGCAGGATGCTCGCGCCCCAGATGGCCGCCGCGATGCCGATGCGCTTCGACATTCAGGGCGCGCAGCGCCAGCGGGCCAGGCGGGTGAGCCCGACCGATCCGGGCTTCTCGTCGAGTCGGTAGAGCACCACGTGGTGTTCCGACCAGGCCGCCAGCTCGCGGTTCCCGTCGCCGTCGAGGTCGGCGGGCGGCAGGACCCGGACCTTGTCGCAGGTGTCGGGCAGGCTGTCCTGGACCAGCACCTCGGACGCCTCGAGGTCGAGGATGGCCAGCACGCCGCGGCACTCGCGGTGGCCAGTGGCGATCAGCACCGGCGGGGCGTTCTTGCGCCGCGCCTTCACGACGCTGCCGACCTCGACCCCGCGGCTGCGCGAAGGCACGCCTGCTTCCGGCGCTGGGGCGAAGGGGTCCAGGTCGGGCAGCAGCTCGTCCATCCGCCAGGCGGCCCGCTCGACCAGCGCGGCCTGGATGGCCGGCGCCTCGGGCACCTCGACGCCGGCGCCGTCGCCCTTCAGCACGATCATCGCGCCCGCCGGCTCGGCGACCAGCTCGCCGCAGGGCCCCTGCTCTCCCGTGCCGGTCAAGGGCACGATCCCCTTGCGGCCGACGGCCACCGCGCCGTCGTTCGTTCGGAACCACTGGCCGTCGTGCACCAGCAGGGCGCCCCAGCCGTCCTCGAGCGACTCCTTCGCCGCCGGGGGACCGCCCGGGGCCTCGGTGACGGCGGTGGCCTCGGTCACCGGGTCGGTGGCGGAGGGACCGGCCGCGGGGGCCGCGGTGGGGGTGACCTCGACGGGGTCGCAGGCGAGCAGCAGGGTCAGGATGGCGAGCATGGGCCCGACCTAATCAGCCCCCGCCCTCAGCGGGACCAGGACAGCCCGCCGCTGACGCTCCAGCCGGTCGAGCTCGCGTCGGCATAGGGCGTGGTGCTGGCCCCCAGCTCGACCGCGAGCCCGTGGCCGACCCTGGCTCCGAGCCCGGTCGACAGCTGCAGCCACTCCTTCGTGGTCGCGTCTTCTGCGTCCCCCGGTCCCGCGAAGGCGTACAGGCCGCTCGCCTCGACCGACAGCCAGCCCAGCTCCCGCTCGTCGAGCCGCGGCGACCAGCCGGCCTGCGCCCGCCAGGGGATGCCGTCGCCGATGGTCCGGTCGGGCCGCGTCGAGTCGCCCAGCCACCACTCGGTGCGGTGGCGGTAGCCGCTGCCGATGGCGGCCCAGCCCTGGAAGCCACCCAGCGCGAAGCCGCGCCCGGCCTCGGCCATTGCGGTCAGATCGACCTGCCCGTCCCCGAGCGCCGGGAAGCGCTCGCCCACGTAGCCGTAGGGCGCCAGGTCGCCGTTGTCGTACAGCGGCAGCTTGGCGGACAGGGTCAGCGACACGGGCCAGGCGTCGGCCAGCACGAGCCCACTCGCCACGCCGACCTCGGCGTCCCCGAAGCCGCGCTGGATGTAGGCCACGTCGCCGACCGTGTTCCGCGACAGGACGAAGGGCAGGTTGGCCACCAGCTGCAGGTGGGGCGCGACGCCGACCTCGCCGTAGAGGTGGACCGTGTGGCCCACGTAGGCACTCGACGCCATCCCGCCGGGCGAGGCGCGGCCCGAGGGGTCCACGTATTCGTCCGCCGCGAACCGCAGGTACCCGGCCTTCACGTAGGCGTGGCCCGGGTCCTTGATCCAGGGACCCGCCGACGCCGTCGAGGCGGCCAGGATCAGCGCGAGCATCTCACCTCCGTCGGAGGTGCGGAGATGCCGCTACTCGCCGCCGGTCTCGGCCCCGCCGCAGTAGGGCGTCTCGTTGGCCTCGCGCAGCTCGTCTTCCAGGTAGGGGTAGGACCAGATGTCCTTGCGGATCCGGTCGACCTTGAAGGTGCCCTTGACCAGGACCACGGACGCCGACTCGAAGCCTTCGTAGAGGACCTGGAACTCGCCGGACACGGTGCCGCCCTTCTCGATGACCGAGCCCTTGTCGACCTTGACCCAGCTGGAGTGCATCTCCATCCAGCCGTCCAGGCCCCACAGGTGCTCGTCGATGGGCCGCCAGTCGTTGCTCTCGACCTTCAGGCCGAAGCTGTCGGGGTCGGCGGCGGCCGGGTCACCGGGATCGGTGCCGTTCATGGCGGTCTGGCTGATCTCGGTGCTCCACGCGTCGGCCTGGGACTGGAGCTCCTGGTAGGCGGCGTCGTAGCCGCTCATGTCCGGGTCTTCTTCCGTGCGGTCGACGATCTGCGAGCCCCAGATGTTCTCGGTCGCGCGGTTGCCGCTGCCCACGTTGTAGCTGGTCTCGAAGGTCGGACCGGCGCCCAGGTCGTCGAACTGGCCGTAGGCCACTTCCACGCTGGCGAATTCCTCGGCCGCGAACTTGGCGTGGCCGAAGCCCGCCGCCCACTCGCTGGTGTGGTACCAGAGGATGGGATCGCCGTAGTCGTCGACCTCGCCGGGGGAGCGCTGGTAGGCGCCGGCGTTGAGGTAGTAGATGGTGCCGTCTTCGTCGGCGGACCAGGCGTCCAGCCAGGGCTGGCCGTCGGTGTAGACCGGCGACGCGGTGCCGTCGTCGTTGAGGTCCAGGCACTCGACCGGCGCGTAGTCCGGCTTGATCACGAAGGTGAACCGGAAGTCCTGGCCGTGGCCGAGCTTGTTGTGGATGGTGACCTGCAGGTCGCCTTCGCCGTTGATGAGCGCTTCGCTGCGCCAGGCGTCGAGGGGCTCGGTCAGGTAGTAGTAGCCGTCGTTCTGCAGGAAGGTGTGGTAGTCGAGGGCGGCGAGGCTCGCGCACTCGGTGGCGATCTCGCCCTCGGGGCAGCCGCCGTCGGACGGGTCGCAGGCGCCACCGATGAACCGGTCGTCGCTGTACTCGTCGCCCTCGGGGCCGATGTAGCCGGCCTCGAAGTCGCCGGTCTCGTCGTCCCAGCCACGCGCGCAGTCGAAGATGAGCTTGCTGTCCTCGCGGACATCGAGCTTGCCCTCGGCGACGGTGGCGGAGTCGTTGGCGGCCAGCCAGGCGTGCCAGGTGCCGCTGACTTCGGCGTCCTGGGGAGCGCAGCCGAGCATCAGCAGGGCGAGGGTGGCGATCATGTCGGACCTCATCGGGGCAGAAGACAGCACTGTATAGGCGAGGCCCCCGCCGGGGTCAAGGCGGGCGGCGGCCCGGATTCACCGGGGGGCGAGGACGTCGGCCAGACCTTCGCGAGCCGAGGGCCAGGCCCACTCCATGGACAGCTCCTGCTCGATGCGGTCGACCCGCATGCGGGCGCTGGCCCGGAACAGCTTGAGGTTGTCCGGCGTCAGGCGGGGATGGCGACCCAGGCGGCTGGCCACGCGCTCGTTGGTGCGGGCGAGGGCTTCCTGGACGTAGGAGGGGATCCACGTCGAGAAGAACCGCACGGGAGCGCCGCCGACGTGGCGGTGGACCTCGGCGTAGAAGTCCCGGAGCGTGAGCGGCGCCCGGTCGGCGAGGTTGTAGATCGCCCCGTCCACGCCACCCCCGGCCACGGCCCGCAGTCCGGTCACGGCGTCGTCGATGTGGATGGTCGGCACGTAGTTGCGGCCTTCGCCGGGCAGGCGTGCGGTGCCCGCGGCGATCTGGTCGGCCAGCATGAACGGGAAGCCCGGGCCGTAGACCGCCGCGAGCCGCACGATGCGCCCGGGCACGCCCCGCTCGTCGCAGGCAGCCGCGAGCAGCTGCTCGGCGGCGACCTTGCTCTTCCCGTAGCGGGTGTCGGGCTGCGGCGGCATGTCCTCGCCGACGACCAGCCCGCTGCGGTCGCCGTAGACCGCGCAGGTGCTGGTGAACACCAGGCTGTTCAGGCTGCCGGTGCCGACGCGATCGACGGCGTCGAGCAGGCCCTGCATGCCGGCGCGGTTCACCAGGTCGGGGGTCTGCTGCGGACCAGGGCCCCGCAGGCCGCCGGCCAGGTGGTAGACGACCTCGGCGCCGTCCAGACCCTGCTCCAGCACGTCGCGGGACGACAGGTCGCCCACCAGGCAGGCGGCGCCCAGCGCCTCGACCTCGCGGGCCTTGTCGGCGCTGCGGGCCAGGCCGGTGACCTGATCGCCGGCGGCGACCAGCGCGGCGACGAGCCGCTGGCCGACGCGGCCGTTGGCCCCTGTGACGAAGACCTTGCTGCCCATGGCTCGCTCCTCGGGAGACCCGGCCCGTAGCGCAGTCACGGCTGCTCGGGCAAGGGGCTTCCGGCGACCACCGCCCCGGAGCGGCGCGCGACCTCCCGGCGCTGCGGGTAGTCGGTCAGCCCGTGGTGGGCGGCGTTCTCCGCGCTGATCCGCTCGTGCTCCAGCCGCACCTCCACCCGGGCGCCGTCCGCCGGCATCACGAAGGGCACGACGAGCTCCTTGGACTCCCCCGGGAACAGCCGCTCGTCGTCGAGCTTCCGCGCCACCGGCCACCAGATCCAGCGCTGGCCGTAGCGGGCGCGGCCGCCGGCGATGGCGTGGTCCTGGCCGTCGACCACCGACACCTCCACGAACAGCTGGCGCTCGGGATCCCCGGTCGGCACGGCGTGCCCGGCCCGGGCGTTGCCGACCGCGATCCGTGCCTGCACGACCTCTCCCGGCATCGCCTCGTCGGGCAGCTGGAGCGCCAGGTCGAGCCCTCCCTCCCAGGCGAAGGCGGTGCCCTCTGCCTCGCCCATAGGCGCGAGCCCGAGCTCCGCCATCGCCCGGGCCTGGTGGTCGTCCTTGGGGATGAGCGCGCCAGGCCAGGCGTGGCGGCGGGTCTGGCGCACCGGCGCCCCGGGCGCCACCGCGCGCTCGACCGTCGGCATGTGGCAGTCCTGGCAGGGCTGGTCGGGGACCGTGCCCGCCGCCCGGACCTGTTCCCACTCCTGGCCGGTCGTGAAGTGGCAGACCAGCGCGTCTTCGAGCCGCACGGCGGCCTGGTGGCAGGACAGGCACAGGTCGGCCTGCTGCAGGCTCGGGTCGATCACCGTCGGGTGCGGGGCCACGTTGTCGGCGTGCACCGCCGCGATGCCGTCCGGCCGCCAGTGGCAGGTCAGGCAGCTGATGCCCTCTGCCTGCCACGCGGGGTCGAAGGCCGCGTTGTCGGCGCGCTGCACCTGGCGCACGCCGTCGTCGGGATCCCAGGTGACGCGCTCCTGCTGCTGATCGGCGGCGGGCGTGTGGCAGTTGATGCAGATCCAGCCGACCTGGGGGTCCTTGTGCAGCTCGCCCTGGAACTGGGCGTCGGTCCAGGCGTGCGCGTGCGTGGACGCCTGCCACTCCCGGTAGATCTCCTGGTGGCACATGCCGCAGTCGGCGGCGCGGTTGCCGGTGGTGCCGGAGAAGGGTGCGGCGCCGGAGGGCACGCGCGGCGACCACCACGCCCGGTCCTGGAGGGCGTGCAGATCGGCGGGCGTCGGGTCCGAGGGCAGCGCGACGCTGCGCGGCGTCGCCCCTGCGGCGGAGGCCGCCAGGACCAGCAGGAGCAGGACCGGCCGCAGCTGCGCCCGGGGGCTCACCGGGACGCGCTGCCCTGGGTGCCGACGACGCTGCCGCCCGCCAGCAGGAACACGGCTTCGCTGCTGCCGTCGCCGTCCAGGTCGGTCATGTAGACCGCCCCATCGGGCTGCTCGGAGGTCGCCCAGGCCACGGGCGGGGCCACGGCGCCGGCCAGGGTCGGCAGCAGCACGATGCGACCGAGCTCGGCGTCGGCGAGCACGATGTCCAGCAGGCCGTCCCCGTCGGCGTCGGACAGCCCGGGCACGCCGCCCACCGTCGTGGTGAACTGCTGTCCCCAGCCGTCGACGGTCAGCGTGCCGTCGACCGAGATCAGCTCGTCCCGGCCGTCGCCGTCGAGGTCTTCGGCCAGCAGCCGGCAGCCGGTGGCGCTGCACGAGATCAGCTCGTCCAGCCCGTCGCCGTCGGGGTCGTACAGGGCGATGTCGCCGACCGCGCCGCCGAAGCTGCCGCTGTCCAGCTGCTCGAGGTTGTAGGCGTAGGTGACCCAGCCGCCGGCCGCGTCCGCGACCGTGAAGCGCCGCAGGCTCGGGTCGTCGGGGTAGCCGCAGGCGATGTGCTCGCCGCTGACCTTGCCGCCGTTGAGCTTGAGCGGCGTGTAGCCGCTGCTGCCGTCGATGCGGATCCGGAAGGCCTTGTCGGGCAGGGCGTCGCCTTCGCCCTGGTTGTCGACCAGCACGTACCAGTCGGGGGCGCAGTACACCATCTCCTTGGCGTCGCCGGTCGCGTTGAGCGGCACGTTGCCCGTGACGTCGAAGCCGCCGTCGGCCGCCTGGCGCCAGACCTGCATCGCGGGCTCACCGCTGACGTCGACCCAGCCGATCAGGTCGTCGTCGCCGTCGCCGTCGATGTCCCGGAGCGCGATGGGCCCGGACACGCTGGTGACCAGCGCCGACAGCGAGCGTGCGCCGATGGACCAGCCGGCGGCGTCCAGCTCGCCGCCGTGGATGACCACGCCGTCGTCGAGGATCGCCAGATCGGCGACGTCGTCGCCGTTCAGATCGCCGGCCACCACCGGGCCGGTGAGCGCGATGCCGTCGGTGCTGCGGGCGATGAACCGCTCGGTCTCCTGGTCCCAGAAGATGCGGTGCAGCAGGCCGCCGTCCACGATGAGCAGGTCGACGTCGCCGTCCTGATCGACGTCGGCGGTGGCCAGGTTGACCGTCGGGTAGGCCTGCTCGTACTTCTCCCAGCCGTTGAGGCTGGAGAAGAAGACGACGGACTGCGAGCCACTGCTGGGCCCGCTGACGCCGAGCAGGTCCAGGATGCCGTCGCCGTCGAGGTCGACCGGGGTGCGCAGCTGGGCGTCGGCCCCCCACGCGTAGTTGTCGAGCACCGGCGGGCTCGCGCCTGTCCAGCCGTCTTCGTCGTGGGCGTAGCGCCGCAGCCAGCCGGTGGTCGGGTCGACGACCGTCACGTCGGCGATGCCGTCGGCGTCCTGGTCCGCGGCGACCAGCGCGGTGATCCGGTAGTCCAGCTCGACCGGGCTGACCGGGGTGAAGCCCCAGGTACCGTCGCCCTTGAACAGCTCGATGAGCCCGCTCTCGGCGTCGGACAGGCCGATGGTGATGTCGGCGAGCTGGTCGCCGTCGACGTCGGACACGCTGGCGCCCACGACGCTCAGGTCCGGGCTCTGCCAGGCCACGCCCCAGGAGTAGCCGCCGGTCGGGTGGCCGCGGAGCACCACGACCTGGCCGCCGCCCCACAGCACCAGGTCCAGGACCCCGTCCGTGTCGACCTGGGCGCTGCGCATGCCGACGATCTCGAAGTCGGGCTCGAGCACGGTCCAGGCGACCTGGCCGGCGCCGGCCGGCTGCCACACGACGCGGGTGCCGTCGGTGACGGCCACGCCGCCGGTGCCCCGGGCCAGCCGTGTCGCGGTGGACAGGCCTTCCGGGGCGGGCAGGGTGGTGTCGAGGGCCAGATCCGGCAGGGGCCCGCCGAGGACCAGGGCGTCGGCGGTGGCGCCCGTCTCGGCGCCGTCTTCGGACGAGGCGATGCGCACCGTGTAGCGCCCGGGCTCGCTGCTGCGCACCTCGGCCAGGGCCTGGCCTTCGGCGTCCAGGTAGACGTCGGCGTCGAGCAGGTTGGCGCCGGTGCCGTCCAGCGCCAGGCCGACCAAGCCGCCCGGCACGGCCGCGCCCCAGTCGTTGACCAGGCGCAGCGGCAGGCCCACCACGTCGCTGCCGATGGCGTCGGTGATGTCCACGCGCACGCCAGCGCCGCCGTCGATCTCGGTGAGGGTCGAGGGGAGGTCGTCGTCGCCGCCGGTGCAGGCGAGGAGCAGGGCGAGGGGGAGGAGGGCTGCCATGAGGTCCCCGGGAGGTGCGGGCCAGTGAGAGGCGCAGGGTATCAGCGGTCGCGGCCCGGTGGCGCGTCCACCGCGTCGCGGCGGCGTCGCAGGGCGGCGAGGGGCCAGACGAGCGGCAGCAGGAAGGCTCCGACCCCGGGGCCCCAGCAGCTCGACGGCACGGCGTCCGGGTCCCGGAGGCGCACCTTGCCGCGGCCGAGGCCTTCGTCCTGTTCCTGCCAGGCGCGGCCTTCGTCGATGAGGTGGCCCTGCAGCCGATCGGCCGCCTCGAAGGGCGTGATGCCGGGCTCGGCGCTCATCAGCAGGGCCACCGTCGCGGCGACCACCGGGGTCGACGCAGAGGTGCCGTAGAAGTTCATCGGCCCGTACACGCTGGTCGTGACGCCGTCGGGGCCGGCCAGGTCGGGCTTGGGGTGGCCCGCGGTCGTCGGGCCGTGGCTGCTGAAGGCCTCGGGCGGGTTGGTGGCGTAGCCCTCGGCCCGCACCGCGCCGACGGTCAGCACCGCGGGGTGGCTGCCGGGGTCGGTGAGCGAGCTGGCCGCCACGGGCCGATACGTGTCGCCTCCCCGCGCCATGACATCGATGAGCACGTCGCCCGGGCCGTGGACCTTGACCAGGTCCAGGTAGTACCAGCCGGTCTCCTCGGCGGTCACGGTCAGGCGCTCGACGGGCTCGCAGCTGCCGCCGGCGTCCGGCTGGTCCCGCTCGGCCCGGCCGACGACCCTGCCGTCGGCGTCGTACATGTAGGCGTCGAAGTCGTTCCGCCCGCAGTCGTGGAACTCGTCCCAGGACAGCGCCAGCGACCGGGTGCCCGCGCGCAGGTAGATGGGCAGGGTCCGGCGGTCGTCGAAGAACTCGTGCACGCCGTCGCCGTCGCGGTCCTGGTAGGGCCCTCGCCAGTGCTCCTCGGCGTAGTTGCCGGCACTGGTGACCATCAGCACGCCGCCCGCCTGCAGGCGGTCCATCAGGTCGGCGACCGGGCCCGAGCCGTCGTAGAAGCTGTTGTTGAAGAAGCTCATCGACATGCTGACCACGTCGATGCCCTCGCGGATCGCCCAGTCGACGGCGTTGTCCATGGTGACCACGCCGTTGACCCGCACCAGGTGCAGCTCGACGCCGGGGGCCAGGTCGCGGATCAGCTCGGCGCAGGCGACACCGTGGCTGCCGGCCTCGAAGCTGTAGCGGGGCCGCAGGGTGTCGATGGGCACCTCGCAGGAGCGGTGCGCCCAGCAGTCGTGGGTCTCCACGTCGCCGAGCTCGGCGGCGTGCAGCTCGGCGTTCTCCCACTGCACGTCGAAGATGGCGACCTTGACGCGGCTGCCGTCGGGGTAGCTGCCGTCGACGCCCTGGGCGTGCCAGGCGCTGGCGTTCACGGCGGCGTCCGCGTCCCAGGCTCGCCAGGTGCCGACGCCCTCCAGCTCGGCGCCGGCGTCCAGGGTCACGTCGTCGGGGACCGGCGGCGCGTCGTCGGGGGCGAGCTCGTCCTCCTCCACCCGGTCGACCACGGGTGGCTCCTCGACCCACCAGGCGCCTTCGGCCGGGACCTCTGCGACCACGCTGTGCGTCGCCGAGGACGCCAGCGCGCCGGGCCGATCGGCGCCTTCGACGCGGATCAGGTCGAAGGGCCCGACCTCGACCGGCAGGTCCGGGTCCACTGCGGCGTCGGTCGCGGCGCGCGCCGGTGCGCCGAGGGCGAAGGACAGGGGGGCCAGCAGGGCGGGGAGCACGGGCGCAAAGTAGCCCGACCGCGGCCCCTGCCGAGGGGATAGGGCGCGGCCATGTCCTACCCCTACCGACTGCGGATGGAGCACGAGGGTCTGTGGAGCCTGCGCCTGGAGCGCGAAGGCCCCTGGCTGCGCTTCGATCCGCGGAGTCCGCCCGACGACGGCCAGCTGGTCGTGCTGACCTGGTGCTGGCCCGAACACCTCGACGCCACCGCCGCCGCCCTGCGCGAGGGGCGCGACCTGACCGTCGTCGCCGCGCCCGAGATCCTGGACTGGCTGCACCGCCAGGGCGCGCCCCGCGACCGGCTGCTGGCCGCCCCGGTCGAGCGCGAGGGCCTGCGGATCGAGCAGGTCGAGTACACGCCGATCCCCTGGGTCACCCCCGACGAAGCGGTGCACAAGCTCAAGAGCGCCGTGCTCCGCCCCGACCGCGCGGTGGCCCGCCTGGGGCGCAAGCGCGGGCTGCCGCGCTGTGGACCGCGCATCACCGCGATCACCTTCCCCGACGGGCAGCGCCTGCTGCATCTCGCGCTGGCGCTGCACCAGGGCACGCCCGACGGCTGGCTCGACGACGTGGTCGCGCGGTTCGGCGGCCCCGACCTGCTGGTCCTGGGCGCGGACCACGGGCACCAGGATGCCGTCCGCCAGCGGATCGCCCGGTTCTCGGCGCGGCGGGTCCTGGTGGTCGATCTGCTCGGCGAGGTGCGGCGCAACGTCGGCATGCCGACCGAGCTCCTGACGCCGATGGTCGATGCGCTGCGTGCCGATGGCCTTGACGCCTACGTCTTCGCGTCCAGGGTGAGCTATCGGTTCGAGGCCTGAGCCTCCTCCGGGACCTGCCGTCCCGCTGCAATGAACCCGCCTGTCGGGCGAATGCTACCGTGCCCTTCCTCCCTCCCTTCGGAGCGCCTCCATGAGCTTCTGGAATTCCGTCAAGAAGACCGCCGTCGAGCACGGCAAGGCCCAGTTCCTCGACATCATCGAGTGGCTCGACGAGACCCGGGACACCATCGTCTTCCGGTTCCCGGTGTTCAACCAGGCGATCCAGGATGGCGGCAAGCTGGTCGTGCGCGAGGGCCAGGCGGCCGTCTTCGTCAGCGAGGGCAAGCTGTCCGACGTGTTCGGCCCCGGCACCTACGAGCTGTCGACCCGCACGAAGGCCATCGCCGGCTTCTTCGAGAGCATCAAGTACGCGCTGAACTACCCCTACAAGGGCGACGTGTACTTCGTGAACACCCGCCAGTTCACCGACCAGAAGTGGGGCACGCCCAACCCCATCATGATGCACGACAAGGAGATCGGCCCCGTCCGCATCCGCGCCTTCGGCAACTACGCCTACAAGGTCACGGATCCGGCCGTGTTCATCCGCGAGATCGTCGGCACCAGCGGACTGTTCACCACCAGCGAGATCAACGGGCAGCTCAAGCGCAAGCTGGTGTCGGGCTTCGCCGACACGCTGGGCGAGAGCGAGATCCCGGTGCTGCGGCTGGCCGCGGCCTACATGGACCTGGGCGACGCCATGCGCGAGCGCCTGTCCAAGTGGTTCGAGGACAGCTACGGCATCACCCTGACCGACTTCGTGGTCGAGAACGTCAGCCTGCCGCCCGAGGTCGAGAAGATGCTCGACAAGCGGTCGAGCATGGGCCTGCTGGGCGACATGGGCAAGTACACCCAGTTCCAGACGGCCGAGGCGATCGGCAAGATGGCCGAGCGCCCCGGCGGCGGCAATGCCTTCATGGATGCCGGCATGGGCCTGGCCATGGGCCACGTCATGGGCGGCGCCGTCGCCGGTGGCGCGGCCCCCGGCATGGCTCCCGGCGGTGCGCCGCCCCCGCCCCCAGGACCGGCGCTGCTGCACTACCACGGGCCCTCGGGCCAGGCGCAGCTGTCGGCCCAGGACATCGCCCAGCGCGTCGCGGCCGACCGCAGCGGCGCCCACAACGTCTGGGCCCCGGGCTGGCCGGGCTGGAAGGCCTGGCGCGAGGTGCCCGAGATCGCGAACTTGGTGCCGCCCCCGGCCGCTGCCCCGCCCCCGCCCCCCGGCGCGGGTGCGCCCGTGCACTACACGGGCCCCGACGGAGCCCAGCTGCAGATTCCGGCCGGCGAGGTCGCGGCCCGCGTGGCCGCCGATCCGGGCGGACGCCACCTGGTCTGGAAGGCCGGCATGAGCGGCTGGATCCCGGCCAAGGACCTGCCGGAAGTGGCCCAGGCCCTCGCCGCTGCGGCCCCGCCGCCGCCGCCGCCCCCCGCCGCCGGGCCGACCCCGCCGCCGCCGCCGCCGGCCGACGAGTAGCGCCTCCTCCGATCCGCGCGACGACCTCGCGGCCCTGCCTCCTCCGGCAGGGCCGCGCTGCGTCTCCCCCACGGTTAGCCCTCCTCCTCTCCCCACACGCTGGAGCCCCCTGCCATGTCCGATCTCCGCACCCTCGCCGCCGAGGCCGAGCGCATCCACACCGAGTACCGCCGCCACTTCGCGGGGCGCTCGCGCTACACCCGCGAGCTCGGCAAGCTGGACGAGCTCATCGCCGCCACCGACAAGGCCATCGCCGGTGCCGGTGGCGTGTCCGGCGCGGACACCGAGCTGCTGCCCACCCTGCAGCAGCGGGCCGAGATGTACCGCGGCGAGCGCAAGGCCATCGCCCAGCTGCAGTCCGGCGGCCCCGACGAAGCCCTGGCCCACCGCACGGGCGCCTGGAGCCGCCTGAGCCGGCAGCGCTACATGCGCAACTTCGCCGGGCAGCGCCGCAGCACCCGCGACATCGGCCTGCTGCAGGCCCTGGCCGACGACCAGGCCTTCTGGCGCGACGAGCTGCAGACCGCCGCCCGCCGCCACGACGGCGACTGGCACGCCGACGACCTGGCCATGATGCGGCACAACGCCGACCTGTACCTGGGCGAGGTCGACCAGATCCACCAGGCCCGCACCGAGCTCGCCGACAACCTGCGGGCCCAGGCCCTGGCCACCGAAGCCAACCACCAGTTCCGCTCCTGGCGCCTGCACTTCCAGGACAAGCCCCGCCGGACCCGGCGCGCGGCCCTGCTCAAGCGCATGGTCGGCAGCCTGGAGCGCATCCACGGCGACATGCTCGCCCTGCGGGACAAGGGCTTCTCGGAGTCCTTCCACACCGGAAACATCGACAACGTCGCCCGCCGCATCCCCCTGTGGAAGGAAGAGCTGCAGCGCATCAACGAGGCCCGCGCCATCCTGACCCCCGACCAGCTGGCCGGCGGCCTGGGCGAAGAAGCCAACGGCTGGTTCACCCGCTACCGCGACGAGCTGGCCGGCAAGAACCGCCGCACCGTCAGCCTGGAAGCCCTGGCCGAGATCTGCGAGGGCCTGTTCGAGGTCGCCCGCGCGATGGAAGACCAGCACCGCACCTGGCAGAGCGAGCTCAACGAGAAGAACCTGCTCGTCACGCTCGACAACCTGAAGACCTACGAGCGCGAGTTCGAGCTGGTGCGGGAGACGCAGCAGCCGAAGGCGTAGGTGGCTCGACCAGCGCTTCGCCGCGGGGCGGCGTCGGCGGCGGGTCGGGCTGCGGGCTTCGGGCTGCAGGCTCCAGGAGGGCGTGCGAGCGTCGCGGGAGCGGGGGAGGGGAGCGGCGGGGCGAGCCCTGGCAGCACCACCCGACGCGCCCACAGCCCCGACGCCCCGAGCCACCCTCCCGAAGCCCGGAGCCTGCAGCCTGGAGCCCGCCCCGCCTGGAGCCCGCCCCCGCCTGGAACCGTGCGCCCTGCCCCTCCCCTACATCAGCCCGTAATACCGCAGCACGCCTTCTTCGCCGGCTTCGGCTGCGCGGCGGCGGACCAGGTACCAGGACAGCAGGTCGGGCACGTTGGGCTGGTCGACCTCGAGTCCGGCGATGGTCTGGTCGAAGGTCAGGACGGCCTGGCTGCGGCGGCTGCGGGCGCGCAGGTAGAAGCAGCTGTGACGGCCCTCGGCCACGTCGAGCACGGCGGTGGCGGCGACGGCGCGAGACAGCTCGGCGTCGAGGGCGCCGGGCACGAGCTGCGCTTCGGGTCCGGACAGGTCCAGGGTCCAGCTCTGCTCGGCGCCGTCGGGCCGGACGGTGCGCAGCAGGTAGCGCACGCCGTCGCGGCGCAGGGCGTGCAGCAGGGGGTCGCGGTCCCAGGCGTCGACGACGGCGGCCTGCAGATCGTCGACCAGGGCCTGGATGCGCGCGGGGAGCGCGGGGTCGTCGGCGCCGTCGTCGGTCAGCGGTGGCACGGGGCCGGTGCGATCCGGGCGGATGGCCGACTGGTCGGGCTCGAGGGCGACGGCCCAGCCGCTCTCGCCGACGATGCGGGCGCCGCCGCCGACTTCGAGCACCTGGCCCGGCAGGGGCTGCAGCACCTGCTGTCGCGGCGACAGGCGGGCCAGGTCGCGGGCGAAGCGGTCGCTGGTGATCGGGAACAGGTGGGCGTTGAGCCAGCCGAAGTCGTCGTGGAAGCGGAAGCCGGCGGCGCCGGGGACCACGACCCGCGCCCCCAGGAACCGGGCGACGGACAGGTTGATGCCGTGGCCGGTCGCCAGCTCTTCGGGGACGCCGTCGAACCAGCCGAAGGCCTGGCTGGCGTGCATCGCGATGTGCACGTCCAGCCCGCCGCTCTCGGCCCGCAGCCGCTCGACGGCCTTGCGGTTGAGCGGCGTGTCGACCTGGTTGTAGGCCGTGACCGCGCGCCCGGCGGGGTCGGTGCCGCGGATCAAGAGCCCGCACTCGGGGAAGTCCCCGGCGCTCGACGTGGCCATGACCGACAGATCGCCGACCTGGACCCAGCCCCAGGGCCGCAGCGGCACCAGGTTCTCGAAGCCCAGGCGGGCCAGGGCCGCCGCCAGCATCGGGTCCGGCGGCATCAGCACCGGCAGGTCCCGGGACAGGCGCCGCAGGCTGTCGGGGTGGAAGTGGTCCGGGTGCCGGTGCGACAGGAAGATGTGCGTCGGCGCCGGCATGGCGTCGAGATCCACGGCGCGCGCCGGGCAGCTGACCACGGTGCCGTCCTCGAAGGGATCGGCCAGCACCGGGTCGGTGAGCAGGCGCGTGCCACCCTGCTCGATGAGCCAGGTGGCGTGTCCGACCAGGGTCAGCTGCATGGCGGGCTCCCTCGAACCGCGGGGGCCGGGCCCCGCGGCTCGGCGCGGGGGTTCAGACCGTGTTCTTGACGTGCAGCTCGGCGAGCTGCGCCGCGTCGACCGTGCTGGGGCTGCCGGCCATCAGGTCCTGGGCCGTCGTCGTCTTGGGGAAGGCGATGACGTCGCGGATGTTCTCGGTGCCGGACAGCAGCATCACGATGCGGTCGAAGCCGAAGGCCAGGCCGCCGTGCGGCGGCGCGCCGTAGCTGAGCGCGTCGAGCAGGAAGCCGAACTTGTGGCGGGCTTCGTCCTCGGACAGGCCCAGCGACGCGAAGACCTTGGACTGCAGCGCCTGGTCGTGGATCCGGATGCTGCCGCCGCCGATCTCGTAGCCGTTGCAGACGATGTCGTAGGCGTCGGACAGCACCTCGCCCATGCGGTCGGTGCCCATCAGGGGGATGTGCTCGTCCAGCGGCTTGGTGAAGGGGTGGTGGACGGCCACCCAGCGGCCGGACTCCTCGTCCTGCTCGAAGGCCGGGAAGGCGGTCACCCACACGAAGCCGTAGGTGTCGGACGGGATCAGGTCGAGCTCGCGGGCCACGTGGGCGCGCAGGCGGCCGAGGCCCGTGTGCACATGGGTCGCAGGGCCGGCCGCCACCAGGGCCAGATCGCCGGGCCCAGCGCCCAGCTGGGCCAGGAGGGCGGGCTCGACCTTGGACAGCGGGCCGGACCAGCTGCCGTCGTCCTGGACCTTGCCCCACAGCAGGCCGCCCAGGCGGTAGCGGCGGACGAACTCGGTCCACGCGTCGATGGTCTTGCGGCTGGCGCGGTCGGCGCCGCCGGGCACCACGAAGCCCTTGGCGATGCCGCCGGTCTCGAGCGCGCCGGCGACCACGCGGAACTCCGTGCTGGCCCAGTCCAGGGTCACGTGCTCGAGCGCGAACCGCACGTCGGGGTTGTCGACGCCGAACCGGGCGATGGCCTCGGCGTAGGTCAGGATCGGGATCTCGCCGACCTCGACGCCCTTGATCTCCTTCCACAGGCTGCGGACCAGGCCGCTCATCAGCTCGTGGACCAGCGGCCAGGTGGCGAAGCTGATCTCGATGTCGATCTGGGTGAACTCGGGCTGGCGATCGGCGCGCAGGTCCTCGTCGCGGAAGCACTTGCAGATCTGGAAGTAGCGGTCGAAGCCGCTGATCATCAGGATCTGCTTGAAGATCTGCGGGCTCTGCGGCAGGGCGAACCACTCGCCGGCGTGCACGCGGCTGGGCACCAGGTAGTCGCGGGCGCCTTCGGGCGTGCTCTTGTTGAGGATCGGGGTCTCGACTTCGGTGAAGCCGTGTCCGTCCAGGTACTTGCGGGTCACCTGGTAGGCCTTGTGGCGCACGAACAGGCGCTGCTGCATCTCGGGGCGGCGCAGGTCCAGGTAGCGGTAGGTCAGGCGGACCTCTTCGCTGGCGTCCGCGCCCTTGCCGCCGCTGCCGATGACGAAGGGCAGGGGCTTCGTGCTGGACAGGATGCGCACCGACCCGGCCAGCACCTCGATGGCGCCGGTGGGCATGTCCTTGTTGGCGCCGCCGTCGCGCAGCTGGGCGGTGCCGTGCACCTCGACCACGTACTCGAGGCGTGCGGCGCGGGCGCCTTCCCAGGCGGTCTCGCCGCAGCGATCGTCGACGGTGACCTGGGTCACGCCGTAGCGGTCGCGCACCAGCAGGAAGATGACACCGCCGTTGTCGCGCACGGAGTCGACCCAGCCCTGGAGGACGACGGTGGCGCCGGCGTCGTCGGGCCGGAGCTCACCGCAGTTGTGGGTGCGCCGGGACAGGGACGCGGCATCCGAGGACGGGGTGGCCATGACAGGCTCCTGCGGGGGAGAGGGAGGGGCGGCATAACCGCGACGCGCTCCCCCTTCACGGCTGCCGCGGAATCAGCGCAGGCCCTCGTCGATCACCACGACGACCAGCGCACCGTCGGCGCCGTCGGCCACGTAGGCGAGGCCCTGCTCGACCCAGATGCCGGAGGGCGAGGCCAGGCCCTCGAGCGCGACGCGGCCCACCTCGGTCCCGCCGGGGAGGGACAGGATCACGAGCTCCTCGGGGCCGCCCACGTACAGGCGGCTTCCGACCGCGGCGACGCTGGTGGCGGCGTCGATGCCCCCGACCGGCTGCAGCGTGGCCGTCGCGTCGTCGATGCGCACCAGCCCGGCGTCGCCCAGCGCGGCCCACAAGGTGCCGTCGGTGATCGCCAGGGCCGTGGGGCCGGCGGCGACCCCGCCCGCGTCCAGGCGGGTCGACGTCTCCAGGCGCTCGTCGAGCAGGGTGATGCCCCCGTCGTCGGTGGCCACCGCGACGACCTGGCGGTCGAAGGCCACCGCCAGCGGCGTGGCCGCGGGCAGCTCGGCGCGGGAGTGCTGGGCCAGGGACTCGACCTGCCAGGTGGCCACGCCCTCGACGACCAGCAGGTCGTCCGGGCCGCCGGTCGGGTCGGGCCGCAGCCCGGCGACGTAGGTCCGGTGCTCGCCGGGGTCCGACGTCAGCACCATCATCGGGAAGTCCGACGTGTACTCGCCGATGCCGGTCAGGCTGCCGGGATGGAAGGCCTGCAGCCCCATGTCGCCGGCGGCGCTGTAGACCCGGCCGGTCTCGCCGTCGATGGCGCCGCAGGGCACCAGGGTCGCGTCGACCCGCTCCGGCGTGTGCGCGTCCGTGATGTCCAGGATGTAGATCCCGGGTTCGCCACCGCAGGCGAACAGGCGTCGACTGTCCACCCACAGCCCGTGCGAGACCGGCAGCTCGGTGCGGCCGGCCTCGTCGCCGAAGGCCAGGGTGGTCGGGGCGGCGCTGTCTTCACCGCCGGCGCAGGCCAGCATCAGGAGCCAGGGGGTCAGCATGGCCGCACCATAGCCGGCGAGCGCGGATCCGCGTGGCCGTGATACCGCCGGGCACCCCGCTTCCCCGGCCGCTCCGGAGCCCCGATGTCCGACCACTCCCCGCGCACCGTCCTCGTCACCGGCGGCCACGGCTTCATCGGGTCCTTCGTGGTCCGTCGCCTCCTCGCCCGCGGCTACGCCGTGCGCTGCCTGGTGCGCCACTCCAGCAAGACCCATCGCATCGACGACCTGGGCGTCGAGAAGGTGGTCGGCGACCTGCTGGACCCGACCTCGCTCGCGACCGCCATGGCCGGCTGCCACAGCTGCGTGCACCTCGCCGGCATCAGCTCCTACGCCGACATGGACAAGGACTTCGCCTGGCCGACCATCGTCGACGGCACCCGCAACGTCTTCCAGGCGGCCCTCGACGCCGGCCTGCAGCGCGTCGTCTACGCGGGCAGCGCCATCATCTACGCCAGCGCCGACCCCGAGCGCATCTGCGACGAAGACAGTCCGTTCATGCTCGCCGGCACCGGCCTGACCTACGCCGAAGCCAAGCACGAGAACGAACAGCAGGTCGACACCTTCGTCGAGAAGGGCCTGGACGTGGTCGTGGCCATCCCCACCGAGACCTACGGCCCCCACGACGACGAGTTCCTGACCACCGGCTACCTGAAGGAGGCCATCAACGGCTGGCCGGCCATGGCCACCAAGGGCGGCACCATGTACGGCCACGTCGACGATGTCGCCGAGGGCTTCTGCCTGGCCCTCGAGAAGGGCGGCAAGGGCGAGCGCTACATCCTGGGCTCCGAGAACGGCACCATCGAGCAGATCATCAACCTGACCCTGGACGTGGTCGGCAAGAAGAAGCGGGCGCTCGTGATGCCGACCGGCCTGACCCGGTTCGTGATCCGCACCCTGTTCGACCTGGGCCTGCCCAGCCCCGAGCACCCCAACGCCATCGAGTACGGAACGCTCTACGCCTTCTGCAAGAACGACAAGGCGCGGCGCGAGCTCGGCTGGGAGCCGCGGTCCGGCCGCGAGGTGCTCGAAGACACGATCCGCTGGCTGCGCGAGGCCGGGCACATCAAGGCCTGACCGTTCCCGCGGCCCGGCAAGGGACTGTTCAGGCACGCGCCTGCGGTAGGATTCCTCCATGGCGAGATCGGACGAACCCGGCGCCGCTTCGGTCGAAGCGGTGCTGCGGCAGCGCGTGGACGAGCTGGAGGCGCGCGTGGCCTTGCTGGAAGGGGTGGTCGAGGCCATCCCCGACCCGCTGTTCGTCAAGGACGCCGGCCACCGGATCATCCTGGTCAATCGCCACACCGAGGCCCTGGTGCAGCGCGCTCGGGCCGAGATGCTCGGCCGCACCGACGCCGAGCTGTTCCCCGCCGAACAGGTCGAGGGCTTCTGGGAGGAGGACGACCGCGTGCTGCGCGGCGAGGCCGACGTCTCCGAGCGGCTCGAGCAGCTGCAGGACGCCGACGGGGCGCTGCACCTGATCAGCACCCGCAAGGCGCTCGGACACGACCCGCGGGGGGAGCCCCTGGTCGTCGGCACCATCCGCGACGTCAGCGAGGCCCACCGCCGGCTGGACGCGCAGGCGGCGCGGGCGCGCACCACCGCGGTGCTGCTCGAGCGCCTGACCGAGTCTTTCCCGATGGGCATCGCCCTGTTCGACGCCGACGGCACGCTGGCGCTGGCGACGGGGCCCGACCTGCGGCGCATGGGGCTCACGCCCGAGCGGCTGGCCGGCGAGCCGCTGGAGGGGCTGGCGCCGCTGTGGCCGGAGGTCGTCGAGATGGTGCGCGGCGCGCTGCGGGGGGCGGTCAGCGCGCGCACCCTGCAGTGGAGAGGCGTGGAGCGCTTCGTGACCGTGTCGCCCGTCTACGCCGCCGACGGCGCGATGGCGGGGGCGACCCTGATCAGCCAGGACCGCAGCCAGCAGCAGGCCATGGAGCACCGCCTGGCCGTCCTCGAGCGCATGGACTCCCTGGGCCGGCTCGCTGGCGGCGTCGCCCACGACCTCAACAACCTGCTGTCCATCATGCTCATGGGCACCAGCGCGCTGCGCGACGCCCTCGCGGCCGAGGACGTGCCCGCGGCAGCCGCCCACGCCGCCCTGCTCGAGCGCTCCATCGACCGCGGCTCGCGCCTGTCCCGGCAGCTGGTGGCCTTCGCCCGGCGCCAGGTCGGCCCGCCGGCCATCGTCGACGTCGGCCGCGATCTCGAAGCCGTGCGCGTCTTCCTGGGCAGCCTGGTCGACTCCGAGGTCGACCTGCGGTTCACCGTGCCGACCGAGCCGATGCGCGTGCACCTGCAGCCCGGACAGCTCGAGCAGGTGCTGATCCACCTGGTGGGCCACGCGGCCCAGACCGCCAAGGCCCAGGTGCGGGTCGAGGTCGAGGGGCGCCGGCTGGACGGCGATCCCGAGCTGCGCCCGGGAGAGTACGTCTGCCTGCGGGTCCACGACGAAGGCCCCGCGCTGTCGCAAGAAGCGCGGGAGCGCCTGTTCGAGCCCTTCTTCGACCCGGACGGGCGGGGCGGCGGCATGGCCCTGGCGACCTGCTACGGCATCGCCCGCCAGGCCGGCGGTCGCGTTCGCGCCATCGCCGGACCGGACGGCGGCAACCTGATCGAGGTGCTGCTGCCGAGGACCCGCGAGCAGCCCCTGCGCGGCGGAGAGGCGCCCGCCCCGGCGCCGCGCACCCACGGCGGCGTGCGGGTCCTGCTGGTCGAGGACGACCCCGTGCTGCGCGAGCAGGTGCGCGAGTTCCTGCAGACCGCCGGTCACCGGGTGGTGGCCTGCGAAGACGGCATGGAGGCGCGCGACTGGCTGGAGGCCCAGGGCTTCGACGTCGACGTGGTCGTCAGCGACGTCGTGATGCCGCGCTGGACCGGCGTCGACCTCGCGGGCTTCATCGAGGGCCGGGTCCCGGTCGTGTTGATGACCGGGTTCATCGGCGACCGGGACCACGACCTGCCGGCCCTGGCCCGGCGCTTCCCCATCCTGGACAAGCCGGTGCGTCCCTCGCTGCTGCTCGAGGCGATCGCCCGGGCGGTCCCCGCCGCCGACTGAGCCCGCCCCTCCTGCGAGGGGCGGTGCGCATCAGTACGCTTCGCTGTTGTCTACGGCGGAGGTGCAGTTGAGGTCGTCGGCGTCGATGTCCGTGTCGGCGTCGTTGTCGATGCCGTCGTTGCACTGGGCGCCGTCGGGATCGGTCTCGTCGTCCTCGAGCGAGATCCAGACGCTGGTGCAGACCGGGTCGGCCAGGTCGGTCCAGCCGTCCAGGTCGTTGTCGATGCCGTCGTTGCACTGGGTGGAGGGGTCGACCTCGGAGCTCGTGCTGCCGGTCAGGCAGCCGGGGTCGTCGCTGTCGACCAGGCCATCGTCGTCGTCGTCGACGCCGTTGTTGCAGTCGCCGCCGTCGTAGCCGTCGTCTTCGTACAGATCGCCGCTGCTGCCGCAGACGGGGTCGTCGGTGTCGATCCAGCCGTCGCCGTCGTCGTCGAGGCCGTTCTCGCACTCGTGGGTGTGTTCTTCGTCCCCGTCGAAGGCCGACGCGCAGCCGGGGTCGTCGCTGTCGACCAGCCCGTCGCCGTCGTCGTCGTCACCGTTGTTGCAGGCGAAGGCCGGCTCGTCGCCGGACTCGGTCGACAGCCACCAGCAGTCGGGGTCGTCGGCGTCGACCCAGCCGTCGCCGTCGCCGTCGGCGCCGTCGTCGCAGTCGCCGTCGCCCACGCCGACCTCGGAGTTGTCCCAGGCGTCGATGCAGTCGGCATCGTCGGCGTCGACATCACCGTCGTCGTCGTTGTCGTCGAGATCGTTGCAGGCCAGCGTGCCCTCGCCGGTCTCGGCGGTGGCGACGATGCAGTCGGGGTCGTCGTCGTCGGTCCAGCCGTCGCCGTCGTTGTCGCTGCCGTCGCTGCAGGCTGCGCTCGGATCGGCCTCGGTCGGGTCGGTCGCGCTCCAGCAGCCCGGGTCGTCGGCATCGGCCAGGCTGTCGCCGTCGTCGTCCAGGCCGTCGTTGCAGGCCGCCCGGGTGAAGCCGATCTCCATGCCGTACAGGGCGCAGTCGGGGTCGTCGTCGTCGGTCCAGCCGTCGTCGTCGTCGTCGATCCCGTCGCTGCAGCTACCGGTGTCGCTGTCCTCGGAGTTGTCGAAGCCGTCGATGCAGTCCGGGTCGTCGGCGTCGATGTAGGTGTCCAGATCGTCGTCGATGCCGTTGGCGCAGGCCGCCACGTCGCGGGTGCCGTCTTCGTCGCCGGCGTCGAAGCAGTCGGCGTCGTCGGTGTCGATCCAGCCGTCACCGTCGCCGTCCTCACCGTCGTCGCAGTCCGACGACAGGGGGGCCTCGTCGCCGCCGAAGCCGTCGACGCAGTCTTCGTCTTCGGCGTCCGGGTCACCGTCGCCGTCGTCGTCGGCCAGGTTGTTGCAGGCCCACAGGGTGGTCCCGATCTCCTCGCCGTACAGCAGGCAGTCGGGATCGTCTTCGTCCGTCCAGCCGTCGTTGTCGTCGTCTTCGCCGTTGGCGCAGGACCGCTCGGCCGCCGACAGCTCGCTGTCCTGCCAGGCCACCGCGCAGTCGGGGTCGTCCGCGTCGGCGAAGCCGTCGCCGTCGTCGTCGCTGCCGTCGTTGCAGGCGAAGGCCGTGTACCCGGCCTCGTCGACGCCGGTCAGGCAGTCCAGGTCGTCGGCGTCGATCCAGCCGTCCTCGTCGTCGTCCTCGCCGTTGGCGCAGTCGTCGGCGTCGTTGTCCTCGACGTCGTCCCAGGCACTCGCGCAGCCGGGGTCGCTTCCGTCCACCCGCAGGTTGCCGTCGTTGTCGGCGCCGTCGTTGCACTCGGTGTCGCCGTAGCCGAGCTCCTCGTCCGCGCCGCCGGCGCAGTCGGGGTCGTCGGCGTCGATCCAGCCGTCGCTGTCGTCGTCCAGGCCGTTCTCGCAGTCGCCGATGTCCTCGTCGTCGTCCAGCGCGTCCATGCAGCCGGGGTCGTCGCCGTCGACCAGCCCGTCGCCGTCGTTGTCGCTGCCGTCGTTGCACTCGGTGCTGCCGAAGGACAGCTCCTCGTCGCCGGTCGCGCACTCCGGGTCGTCGGCGTCGGTCCAGCCGTCGCCGTCGTTGTCGGCCCCGTCGGCGCAGTCGGATGCGGCGGGTTCCTCGAGGTCGTCCCAGGCGTCGAAGCAGTCGTCGACGTCGTCGGCGTCGACCAGGTCGTCGCCGTCGTTGTCGTCGTCGTCGTTGCACTCGGTGTCGCCGAAGCCCACTTCCTCGACGCCGTCGGCGCAGTCCGGATCGGCTTCGTCGATCCAGCCATCGTGGTCGTTGTCCAGGCCGTCGTCACAGTCCGTGATCGGCGTGTCCTCGTCGTCGTCGTCACCGGTCAGGCAGCCGGGGTCGTCGGCGTCGACGAGCCCGTTGCCGTCGTTGTCGCTGCCGTCGTTGCACTCGTAGGCGGAGGTGCTGGGCGACTCGGTCGTCGTGTCGTAGCTGTCCAGGCAGGCGGGGTCGTCCAGATCGACCCAGCCGTCGCCGTCGTTGTCGATGCCGTCGCCGCAGGCGGCGCTGCCTTCGTAGTCGTCCCGCCCGTCGTCGCACTCGTCGTCTTCGGCGTCGATGTCGCCGTCGTCGTCGTCGTCGACGCCGTTGTTGCAGGCCGTGCTGGACGTCGCAGCGGTCTCTTCGCGGGCGGTGTCGCAGTCGGGGTCGTCTTCGTCGACCCAGCCGTCGTCGTCGTCGTCGATGCCGTTCGCGCAGCCGGCGGTCTCGTCGGTGTCGGTCGCGCTCGCGCAGTCGGCGTCGAGGGCGTCGATCAGCCCGTCACGGTCGTTGTCGGCGCCGTCGTTGCAGGCGCTGCTGCCGAAGCCCGACTCGGTGTCGCCGGTCGCGCAGTCGGGGTCGGCCGCGTCGGTCCAGCCGTCGCCGTCGTTGTCGGCGCCGTCCGTGCACTGGGCGACCTCGTCGTCGTCGTCCGCGCTCGCGCAGCCGCTGTCCGCCGCGTCGATCCGGCCGTCGCCGTCGTCGTCTTCGCCGTTGTTGCAGGCCGGACCGTCGGGGTCGAAGCCGAGCTCGTTGTCGCCGACGGCGCAGTCGGGGTCTTCGGTGTCCGTCCAGCCGTCGCCGTCGTTGTCCAGGCCATCGGCGCAGTCGTCGGCCTCGATCCGGTCCGACGCGCTCTCGCAGTCGGGGTCCAGGGCGTCGATGCGGCCGTCGTCGTCGTTGTCGATGCCGTCGCTGCACTGGCTTCGGCCCTCGAAGCCGCCCTCGTCGTCGTCGTAGGGAGTCGAGCAGCCCAGGTCGTCGATGTCGGTCCAGCCGTCGCCGTCGTTGTCCTCGCCGTCTTCGCAGGCGGCCTCTTCGTCGTCGTCGAGGGCGTTCTCGCAGGCCACGTCCAGGCGATCGATGTAGCCGTCGGCGTCGTTGTCCACGCCGTCGTTGCACTGCGTGTCGCCGAAGTCGAGCTCCTCGTCGCCCGTGGTGCAGTCGGGGTCTTCGTCGTCGACCCAGCCGTCGCCGTCTTCGTCGATGCCGTTGTCGCAGGGCGGGCTGAACTCGTCGTCGTCGAGCGCGCTGCTGCAGTCGGGGTCGGCCTTGTCGGTGGCGCCGTCGTCGTCGTTGTCCAGGCCGTCGTTGCACTGGGTGTCGCCGTAGCCGTCCTCGGTCGAGCCGGTGGCGCAGTCGGGGTCGGCCAGGTCGACCCAGCCGTCGCCGTCGTCGTCGGCGCCGTTGCTGCAGGGGTCGGCTTCCGCATCGTCGGTGGCGCCGTCGCAGTCGGGGTCGGCCAGGTCGGTCAGGCCGTCGTCGTCGTTGTCGACGCCGTCGTTGCACTCGGTGTCGCCGTAGCCGAGCTCCTCGTCGCCGTCGGCGCAGTCGGGGTCGTCGGCGTCGGTGTAGCCGTCGAGATCGTCGTCTTCACCGTTCTCGCACTGGGTGATCGGATCGTCGAGCAGCGACACGACCAGGTCGATGGTCTCGATCTGGTCGACGATGTAGCTGTGCGGCCCGCTCTCGTCGGTCTGCACGGTCAGGGTCGTGCCGAGCCAGCCCTGGACGCTCAGGGTGACGTCGGACTGGTTCGCGCCGGGCTGCAGCTCGATGACGGGCCAGCCCGCGCTGCCCACGGCGAACTCGATCACCAGCTCGAGATCGCCGTCTTCGTCGATGTCGGTCAGCGAGGTCCGGCTGTCGATGCTGTCGCCCTCGCTCCCGCTGAACGGGTCGGCGGCGTCGACGATCAGCAGCAGCCGGTCGGTGTTGCTCGAGACGGCGTCGAGATCGCCGTCCAGCACGACCTGCAGGCTGGTGCGGGCCTCGGGCTTCTGCTTGCAGCCGGTCAGGGCGCCAGCCGCAAGGAGCAGGGTCAGGGCAGGGGAGATCCGGGTCGTCATGGGGTGCTCACCACGATGTCCCCTTCCGGCGTCGGGTCGGGGATGGATGCGTTGTACGCGATGACGCCGCCGGCGGTGGCCCCGCCGGCCACGACACCCAGGCCGGTCCACAGGAGCCAGGACTGGTGGGCGGGCGTGTAGGACTCGATGGTGGACTCGGCGCCCCGGAGCTTCGCCTTCCAGTGGCTGCTGCCCTTCTCGCGGACGTCGATGCGGGTCTGGGCGCTGCCCTTCTGCGCGTCGTCGACGGCCAGGGTGTAGCGCCCGCGCTCGAGCTCGGGCAGGCGCACCCGCCGGCCGGAGCCGACCAGCACGCCGTTGAGCCGGACGGTGGCCTTGCCCGACGGGGTCTTCACCACGAGCGCGGCGCCCTTCTCGGGCAGCTTGGCGCTGACCTCGCCCTTGCGGCCGTCGCTGGTGTCGACGGTGCGGAGCACGGCGGCGTAGCCCCGGAGCTCCATCAGCACCTGGTGCTCGCCGGGCTCGACGGCGTCCAGGCTCAGGGGGGTCTGGCCGACGGCCTGGCCGTCCAGGAAGACGTTGGCGCCCTCCGGGCGGCTCTCGACCACGAAGCGCCCGTCGCTGCTGCTCAGGTTCTCGACCAGCAGCAGGTTCTGGCCGCGCTCGAAGCGGAACTCGCCGGACCGGGCCTCGTAGCCTTCCTTCTTGAGCTCCCACTCGTACTTGCCGGGGTCCAGGTCGCTGACGCGGACCGGGGCGATGTACTCCTCGCGGCGGTTGAGGGTCAGGGTGGCGCCCAGGGGCTCGACGACGAACTCGACGGTGCCGTTGCCGGCGACCATCGCGGCGTTGAGGTCCACGGTCTTGCCGTCGCCGACGGTGACGCGTCGCACGAAGGGATCGAAGAAGTCGGCCGCGACCCGCACGGTGTGGGTGCCCGCCGCCAGCGGGCCGGTGTACGGCACCTCGCCGACGCGCACGTTGTCCACCCAGACCTGGGCGCCGGGGGTGGCCGAGGTCACCTTGAGGGTGCCCTGGCCGTCGCGTGGCAGCTCGGCGGGGCCGCCGTCCTGCGCGAAGGCCGGACCGGGGAGGAGGGGGAGGAGGCAGACGGCGCCCAGCAGGGCGACCGCGCGGAAGGAGGTCCGTGTGGGCACGGGGCTCCTCGGGATGCGGGTGGGGGCGGGAGGTCCGGAGTCGGCCCTTCCGGGGCGAGGACGGAGGGTAGCAGCTACCAGGGGAGGGCTCCACCCGTCCTGCATCACGCTTCGTCCCGTCCCGAGGCGGGCGCCGGGCTCAGGTCGAGGCGGCGGCCGGACCGGGCACCCGCAGCTCGCCGTCGCGACGGGTGATGCCGCGGGCGTCGAGCCACTCCAGCAAGGGGATGGCGTGTTTGCGCGAGAGCCCGGTGAGGTCCTTGAAGGCGCCGGGGGTCAGGCTGCCCTCGGCCGCGAGCTGCGCCCGGACGTCGGCGACCAGCGCGTCCAGGCAGTCCGCGTGCACGCTGGTCTGGCCGACGCGGTGCAGCCGACCGGCGGCGACCAGGTGCATCGTCGCGTCGGCGTCCCGGGACAGCAGCTCGCGGGTCGGTACCCCCTGCAGGCCCCCCAGGCGGGCGTCGCGCAGCAGCCCGTCCAGGACGTGCTGCTGGTCGGCATCCGGACGCACGGCGAAGTCGGGCCGCCGCAGCACGGGGCCCTCCAGCACCACGTCGCCGGCCCGGGCCGCCTGCTCGACCACCGCGTCGAAGGCGGCAGCGGACAGGTGGGCCAGGCGCCCGCGGTGCAGATCCCGGCGGGGCGCTCCTGGGGTCAGGGGTCGGTCCCGGTGCCAGGCGTCGAGCGCCGCCCCCAGGGCGTCCTGCAGGACTGCGGCGCGATCGGGATGCACGACGCGGTCGCCGAGTCGCACGCCGGACAGCCCCAGCATCGCGGCGCGCGCCGGCGCCATGCCGTCGTCGCCGGTCCGCTCCAGCAGCACGGTCCGGTCCCCGGCCTGAAGCGCGCGCAGCTCGGCGGCGACCCGTGGACGGTCGCGCTTCCGGGCCCGCGGGGCGTCGGGATCCAGCACCACGCCGCCTCCCAGGGTGGTCAGCGGGCTCTCGCGGCGGACGACGAAGCGGTCGCCGGGCAGCAACACGAGGGGCGCTTCGGCCCGCAGCTGGACCAGGTGCACGCCGCGGCCGTCCAGGGTGTCGGGCCCGCCGTCGAACACCAGGCCGCCGATCCGGTCGATGACGGCCATCACCTCGGTCGTGCCGGCCAGCACCCGCACGCGGCTGCCGCTGTCGAGCGGTGGCGCGTCGGGCAGCCAGGTGCAGGTGGCGTCGAACATGCGCGTGGTGTCGAGCTCGTCGGCCCGGCAGACCACCTGGCCGCGGTGCAGATCGTCGCGCTCGACGCCCGCCAGGTTCAGCGCCGTGCGCCGGCCCGCCTCGCTGCGGGGCTGCGGCTCGCCGTGCACCTGGAGCCCGCGCACCCGCGCCCGGATGCCGGCGGGCAGGACCACGACCTCCTCGCCGTCGACGACCCGGCCGCTGCGCAGCGTGCCGGTGACCACGGTGCCGAAGCCCTGCTGCACGAAGGCGCGGTCGATGGGCAGCCTCAGCGGGCCATCATCCCCGTGCAGGCCACTCGGGGCGGCCTTCTCGGGCAGGGACGCCAGCGCCGCTCGCAGCGCGTCCAGGCCCTGCGGCGCGCCGCCCGGCGGCAGGCCGACCGGCAGCACCGGCGCCCCCTGCAGGAAGGTGCCCGCCACGGTGTCTTCGATGTCCATCGCCGCAAGCTCGAGCATCTCCTCGTCCACCAGGTCGGCCATGGTCAGCACGACCAGCCCGGTGCGCACCCCGAGCAGCTGCAGGATCGCCAGGTGCTCTCGGGTCTGCGGCATCGCACCCTCGACCGCGGACACACAGAGCATGACGGCGTCCAGGCCGGTGGCGCCGGCGATCATGGTGCGGATCAGCCGCTCGTGGCCGGGGACATCGACGAAGGACAGGCGCCGGCTGCCGGCGTCGCCCTGCAGGTCCAGGTGGGTGAAGCCCAGCGCGATGGTGATGCCGCGGGCCTGCTCTTCGGGCAGGCGGTCCAGGTCGACGCCGGTCAGCGCCCGCAACAGGGTCGTCTTGCCGTGATCGATGTGTCCGGCGGTGCCGACGACGAGGGGGCGGGGCGGGGCGGTCGAGATGCGGGCTCCCGGGCGAGCGGTGCAGGGCGCGACAGGGTAGCCTGTCAGCGTCCCAGGGCATTGTCGTGAGTGATTCCTCCTCCCCGTCCTCGATGTCGGGCGCCTTCTCGGGCGCGCGCGCTCCGGTGGCCGAGCTCCAGGACGTGTTCGAGCTCGAGCTCCGTGGCGACGGCGGTGGGGTGCGCGGCTTGTACGACGTCTACCGGCTGCGGGGCATGATCTACCGGGGCGAGCTGGGTCCGGACGCCAAGGTGCGCCTGCCGGCTCCCGGCTCGGCCTGGCCCGGCGACCCTCGAAAGGCGGGCGCCTGGCACTGGATCTCCCAGGTCGACGCCCTGCGCGAGGTCCTGGAGCTGATGGGCAAGGACCCCGAGCCGCCGACCTCGGAACACCGCATCGCGGGCTGGCAGGCCAGCGCCGAAGAAGACGCGGACACCGGCCCTTCGGCCACGACCGCCAGCCAGGTGCTCACCACCGAGCTGCGGACCTCGCGCCGGTCGGCCACGCGCGTCAACCTCAAGCACGTGCTGATCGGCACGACCCTGCTGGTGCTCGTCCTGGTCGTCGTCGGGCTGGTGCTCATCAGCTGAGCGCGTCGGGCAGTGCGTCCGCGCCGGGCACCGCTGTTCAGCGGCCGGTCAGCCGCCGGAACACCTCTTCGAGGTTCGTCTTCTCGCGGCCGAGCTCGACGATCTCGAGCCCGCGGGCCACCGCCAGCCGGAACAGCTCCTGGCGCAGGTCCGACGCGGCCAGCAGCTCGAAGGACGACCAGCCGGGGCGCTCGGCCTCGACCCGCGACAGCTGCCGCACGCCGGGCAGGGCTTGCAGCGCCTCGGCCAGCTCGTCCCGGTCGGGGTCGACCTTGCCGGGGGCGAAGGTGACCTGCAGCAGCAGGCCGCCGGCCTCGCGGGCGGTGATCTCGGCGGTGCGGCCGTCGGCCACCAGCTGGCCCTGGTGGATGATGATCACCCGGTCGCAGGTGGCCTGGACCTCGCTGAGGATGTGGGTGCTCAGCAGCACGGTGCGCTTCCGGCCGATGTCGCGGATCAGGTTGCGGATCTCGACGATCTGGTTCGGGTCCAGGCCGGTGGTCGGCTCGTCGAGCACCAGGATCGGCGGCTCGTGCAGCAGGGCCTGGGCCAGGCCCACGCGCTGGCGGTAGCCCTTGGACAGCTCGCCGACCTGCTGGCCCAGGCGCTCCTGGATGCCACAGCGCTCGGCGGCCTTGTCGATGGCGCGGGCACGCTCGCTCTCGCCGAGGCCGCGCACGCGCCCGACGTAGTCCAGGTAGTCGCGCACCCGCATGTCGGTGTACAGCGGCGCGTTCTCGGGCAGGTAGCCGAGCAGCCGCCGCGCGGCGGTCGGTTCCGTCAGCACGTCGTGGCCCTGGATCCGGGCCGCCCCACCGGTCGGCGCGATGTACCCGGTCAGGCACTTCATGGCGGTGGACTTGCCGGCGCCGTTGGGGCCCAGGAAGCCCACGACCTCGCCGTGATCGATGCGGAAGGAGACGCCGCGCAGGGCCTGCAGGCTGCCGTAGTGCTTCTGCAGGTCGACGACCTCGATGGCGCCGGGAGGGGGAGTGCTGGACATGGCCCCGGCCTATCGGGTGGCTTTCCTGCTGACGAGGGGCCCGTTATCGGGCCCCATCGCCGCTCCCGGGGGTGGGAGGGGCCGGAGGACGGGATGCAGCTGCACGAGGACGGGACGCCGCAGGAAGGCGCAGAGCAGGAGGCGACGCAGCAGGATGGCGCCGCGGATGCCGAGCGCAAGCGCCTCGAGCACCGCCTGTTGCGGCGCGTCGCCCAGGCCAGCCAGGAGTTCGGCCTCATCGAGCCGGGCGACCGGATCATGGCCTGCATGTCCGGCGGCAAGGACTCCTACGTCATGGTGCACCTGCTCCAGCAGATCCAGCGGCGAGTGCCCTTCTCCTTCGAGATCGTCTGCGTGAACCTGGACCAGGGGCACCCCGGCTACCCCGGCCACCTGCTCGAGGAGTGGCTGCAGGCCCAGGGGCTCGAGCACCGCATGCTCGCCCACGACACCTACAGCATCGTGAAGGAGAAGCTGCCCGAAGGCGCGACCTACTGCTCGCTCTGCAGCCGGCTGCGCCGCGGCATCCTCTACAACGCCGCCGTCGAGCTCGGCTGCAACAAGCTCGCCCTCGGTCACCACAAGGACGACATCATCGAGACCCTGATGCTGAACCTGCTCTACGCGGGCCAGCTCAAGGCGATGCCGCCCAAGCTGGTCTCGGACGACGGCCGCAACACCATCATCCGGCCCCTCGCCTTCTGCGACGAGGCCGAGGTCGCCCGCCTGTCCGAGCTCGTGTCCTTCCCGATCATCCCCTGCGATCTGTGCGGCTCGCAGGAGCACCTGCAGCGCAAGAAGGTCAAGGCGCTGCTGGCCGGGCTGCATGCCGACAACGACAAGGTCAAGGGCAACATCTTCGCGGCCCTCGGCAACGTCCGGCCCAGCCACCTGCTCGACAAGGACATGCGGGTCGCGGCGGGCCTGGACCCGCTGTCTGGCGCGCCGACCTCCGAGACGGGCGAAGCCGCCGGGGGCACCGGCGGCTTCATGGACGAGCTGGAGAGCGCGCTGCGCTGATCGCGCGAGCGCGTCGCCCTCCTCACCGCTCGGTCAGGGGCTGACCCACTCGAGCTCGATGGTGTACGGCTTCTCGCCGGCCGGGCCGGTCCAGGCCTCGACGCTCACGATGTAGCTCTTGCCCGGCTCGAAGGTGATGCCGAAGTCGCCGCCGGCCGAGAAGCTCTCGGGACCGCCGTCGACGTCGCCTACGACGTAGCCGGCGGCGATGGCTTCCTGATCGGAGTTCAGGATGTACACGTCGAGGTTGGTGGCCGCGTCGTACCAGTACAGGGTGACCAGGCAGCCCAGGTCCTCCGGCACGGTGATGAGGTAGCCCTCGTTCTCGTTGTTGTACTGCGGGTTGTCGATGGAGAAGGTCATCGAGCCTTCGATGACGTCGACGAAGCCCGCGCCGGTCGCGATCGGCAGGGCCAGCGGCGCGTCGGAGGCGCCGTCGCCTTCTTCGACGAAGGTCCAGCCGTAGACCTTGGGGGAGAGGTCGTCGATCTGGATGACGCCGTCGACCACGGTGTGCTCGCCCGTGACCTCCGCGAAGACCATCTCGGAGCTGTAGAGCGTGCCGCCGGGGATGCTGCCGTGCAGCGTGCTGAAGGTGCCGGCCATCAGGTAGACGCTGTTGACGCCTTCGTTGACGTGGTTCTCGGGGATGATCTCCTCGGCCCCTTCGTCGCCGTCGGTGCCGCCGTCGCCGGTGCCGCCATCGCCGGTGCCGCCGTCGCCCGTGCCGCCGTCGCCGCCGCTGTCGGCGCCGCCGTCGTCGCCGGTGCCGCTGTCGGCGCCGCCGTCATCGCCGGTGCCGCTGTCGGCGCCGCCGTCATCGCCGGTGCCGCTGTCGGCGCCGCCGTCGGTGCCGGTGCCGCTGTCGGCGCCGCCGTCGGTGGACCCACTGTCGGTGCCGCCGTCGGTGGACCCACTGTCGGTGGCGCCGCTGTCGGTGGTCCCGCTGTCGGTGGTCCCGCTGTCGGGGGGCAGGTCCAGGCCGACGGTGGCCCGGTTGGCGCGGGCCAGGCGGGCGGACTCGGCCGAGCCGTCGGCGTCGCCGGAGGTGCCGCCGGTGGCGTCTTCGCCCGAGATGCTGTCCTGGCACTCGGTGTCGCCGGGATCGCAGGCCACGACGCGCTTGAGGCCTTCCATCAGGATGTAGTTGCCGGTCCAGGTCTTCGTCGTGTCGTCGAAGGTCCAGCCATAGGCGCTGCCGCCGCCGACGGGGTTGCCCCGGTCGGTGGGGTCACCGCTCATGTAGGCGCCGATCACGATGTCGCCGTCGCCGGGCTCGACACCGCTGATGTCGAAGCTGTAGGTGCCGTCGCCCTGGCCGTCGCCGCGGACCGCGGTGACGCGGATGCCCAGCTGGGTGCCCGCAGGCACGCCGTCTTCGGCGTAGGGGCTGTCGCTACCGGCGCCGGCCGTGCTGACCGACACGTCCTCGGCCCAGTCGAAGCTCAGCTCGCCGCCGGTGAGCTCGTCGTCGAAGGTGGCGTAGACGTGGTAGTCGGTGACGATCTCGCCGTCCTCGACCCGCTCTTCGGTCCAGGCGGGATCGATGATCTCGACCTTGTAGGACACGGTGTCGCGGAACCGGGGCGACTCGCCGTCCAGCAGCTCGTCGCGGCTCGGCATGTACAGCTCGGTGCCCGTCTCCCACCGGAAGGTCAGGGTCGGCCGGCCGGCGGCGTCCATCTTCAGCAGGTAGGCGTCGACGTCGGCGCCTTCGGTGTCGGGCGTGTCGGCGAACTCGCGGGCCGAGCCGGTCACGGTCATGTACCGGTAGGTGACCACCGGGAGCTCGACCAGGCCGGCGTCGTTGGGGCCGCCGCGGCCGTCGCCGCCTTCGTCGGCGGTGGCGGGCAGGATCTGCACGGTGCCCGAGAGCACGGTGCGATCGATGTCCTTCTCGTGGCCACAGGCGGCCAGCAGGCCGGGCAGGGCGAGCAGCAGCAGGCGAGAGCTGGGCATGGTGCGGTTCTCCGCAGGGAGCGTGCGATCGTGGTTCTGGAGGAAGGGGCGCATCAGTTGAACTCCCCACGCAGGCCGAACTGGAAGTACCGCGGGTTCTGGCGGGCCGTGACGCGCTGCCAGTACGGCTCGTCGTCACTGTCCACCAGGACGCCCTGGCCGTCGGCGGCGCCGTAGCGGGTGTCGACGCTGGTGACGGTCCGGTCGTTGAACACGTTGAAGCACTCGGCCGTGAGGTCCCAGGTCGTGCGGCCGACATCCAGCGTCAGGCCGGCCTTCAGGTCGGTCTTCGTGAACATCTGCAGGCGGTAGGTGCCGTCGATCGGGTCCTTCGCGTTGGACCAGTCCCCGTAGTAGTTGTTGTAGTACAGCTTGCGGTAGGGGTAGCCGCTGCGCGCGGCGACGTTCCAGCCGAACAGGAAGCCGAGCTCGGTGTCCTTGCCCAGGCGGATGGCTTCCGGGTCGCGGTAGGAACCGGCCACCTTGAAGCTGTGGGGGATGTCGTAGGGCTGCAGGCCGACGTCGACCTCGTTCTGGGTCGGGTTGTCGAAGGCCCCGCTGGCCAGGCTGGCGTCGTTGCCCTGCAGGAAGCCGTAGGTGCGGCTGTAGGTGTAGGACCCGACCATGCCCCAGTGCTCGTCGAACTGGCGGTTCGCCGTGAACTCCATCGACGTGTAGTTGGTGAACACCTCGTCGGGGGTGCGCAGCCGGTAGATCGCCTCGGTCTTGCCGTTGCGGCCGCCGATGACGTCGGTGCCCTCGTCGTTCCAGATCAGGTTGACCTCGTCGTCCTCCCAGCGGTTGCGGAAGGCCTCGTAGACGAAGTTCAGGTCCAGGCCCCAGCCGTCGCCGACGTCGCGGCTGATGCCGATGTCGAACTCGTCGCTGCGCGGGGTCTTCAGGTCGTCGGCGACCAGGAAGAGCGAGCTCGAGGACTCGCCGCCGGGCAGCCACTGGTCGTTGTTGCCGTCCCAGTTGTAGGTCGTGTAGCCGCCGTCGGTGTCCGACAGGATGCTCGCGATCTCCAGGTAGCCGGGATCGTAGAACCGGCCGTAGTAGGCGTGCACGCTGGTGCGGCCGTCACCGGTCAGGTCGTAGGCGGCGCCCATGCGCGGCGCGACGTTGACGGTGCTGAACACCTTGGTGTCGCCGTACTCGGCGTCCAGGAAGCCGCGCAGGTGCAGGCTGCTGTAGTCCAGCCGCACGCCGGGCCGCAGGGTCAGCCGCGGCCAGGGGTTCCAGACGTCCTGGATGTACGCGGCGAACAACAGACCGGCCAGGGTGGTCTCCTGGTTCGTGTTGTACAGGTACATCGTCGACGGCTCGTAGCTGTCGAGATCGTCCTCGTCGCCGGTGGGTTCCCAGTAGACCAGGCCCGAGCGGGGGTGGTTGGGTCCGTCCTCGGCCGTCCAGGGGCCCAGGCCCGGGAAGGCCGAGAAGGACTGGATCAGCTCGGCGTTGACGCCGGCCTTGGCCTCGTGCTCGCCCAGCGCGTCGAACAGCTGGGTGAAGGCACTGTTCAGGCTGTGCCGGTAGCGCTGGGTGTCGTAGTAGTAGGGCTCGGGACCGTAGGACCAGCCGCTGTTGCTGAACCAGCTGGCTTCGTAGCCGTAGTTGCTGCCCTCATCGCACTGGTCCCACTGGCCGCGCTTGCACCACAGCTCCTGGACCGGACGCGTGTGGATGTAGCTGGACTGGGTGTAGAGCTGGGTCTCGAGGATGCTGCGGCTGGTGGGGGTCCACTCGTGGCCGATGCTGGCCAGCCAGCCGCCCTGGCGCCACCACTCCTCGCCGCTGGGCAGGGTGTAGATGTCCTGGGTGCTGTTCTCGATGCTGGACGGGTCGCCCTGGGCTTGCAGCCAGATCTTGTGATCGGTGTGCGGGCGCCAGGTCAGCTTGCCGAACCAGTAGAAGCTGTTCCAGTAGCGCGGCGCCATCGGCACGGGCCGATCGACCTCGGCGGGGACGGACTCCTCGTAGTCGAAGCGCAGGAAGGCCAGGCTCGTGAAGAACCACAGCCGGTCCTTGACGATGGGGCCGCCGACGTTGAGCGCGCCCTGCATGTCGAAGTACTCGAGGTCGTCGGCGTTCTCTTCGGGCAGGGGCTTGTAGATGCGGGTGGCCTTGCTGCTGTAGAGCAGCTGCACGTCGCCTTCGAAGTCGTTGCCGCCGCTGCGGGTGACGATGTTCAGCGCGCCACCGAGCGACCGGCCCCACTCGGCGTCCATGCCGCCGGTGATGACCTGGATCTCTTCGATGGCGTCGAAGTTCATGTTGTTGCTGAACGTGCCGGTCAGCGGGTCGGTCGTGTTGACGCCGTCGATGAAGAACTGGTTGCTGTTGTCGACGCCGCCCCGCATGTTCGCGTTGCCGCTGCCGACGACGCCCGGCGACAGGGCCATGGCGCTCTGGTAGTCGCGGCCGGCGTTGGGGATGTCGCGCAGCATCTCCTTGGTCAGCACCGCGCCGGTGCGCGTGCTGGTCACGTCCACCGTCGGCTTCTGCTCGATGATGACGATCTCCTCGCCCGCTTCCTGCAGGGCCAGGACCAGCTGGATGCTGCTGGTGCGACCGGCCGACACGGGCACGGTGCTGATGGCGCCGTTGAAGCCCGGCTTGAGGGCTTCGACCCGGTAGTCGCCGGGGGGCAGGGCCAGCACGCGGAAGGCGCCGTCGATGTCGGTCTCGATGCTGCGGCCACCCTGCAGGTTGTCGCCGGTGATGTTGACGACGACGCCGGGCACGCCGATGCCGTCGCCGTCCACGACTTCACCGCGCAGCTGGCCGGTGAGGTCCGCAGCGGACGCCGGCAGGCTGACCAGGGACAGGGTGACGGGCAGGGCGGCGGGGGCCAGCAGCAGCAGCGGCAGCAGGGCCCGGACCGGCGTGCGGGAGGTGCGGGAGCGAGGGGGCATCGTCCACCCGGAACTGCGGGGAGGGGGAGGGGAGGGCGGGAACGTCGTGGAGGCGGACCGGCCGAGAGGACCGGGGCTACCGCGGTCGTTTACATCTCGCAACGATTCTGCCACGGAGATGGAACGACTTCGACGCGCCGTTCGTATGCGCGCGCGCACGCGAGGAGGGCCGAGGCGGCGGGAGGCGGGTGCGTTAGCGCGGCCACCGAGCCCTCCAAGGAGACCGGCCGTGCGCATCGCCACCTGGAACGTCAACTCGATCCGTGCCCGCCTGGACCGCGCCCTGGACTGGCTGGACGACCGCCAGCCCGACGTCGTCTGCCTCCAGGAGATCAAGTGCCTGGACGAGCAGTTCCCACGCGCCGCCTTCGAGGCGCGCGGCTACCACGTCGAGACCTACGGCCAGAAGACCTACAACGGCGTGGCGATCCTCTCCCGCACGCCGCCGACCGAGGTGTTCCGCCGCATCCCCTGGGAAGACGACGAGCAGGCCCGGGGCATCGCCTGTCGCATCGACGACGTGCTGATCGTCGACCTGTACGTGGTCAACGGCAAGCAGGTGGGCGACCCCAAGTACACCTACAAGCTCGAGTGGCTGGACCGGCTGATGGACTGGCTCGACGCCCACACCAGCCCCGACGACCTGCTCTGCGTCTGCGGCGACTACAACATCGCCCCCGACGACATCGACGTGCACGACCCCGTGGCCTGGCACGAGCGCATCCTGTGCAGCACCCCCGAGCGCGAGCGCTTCCAGCGGCTGCTGGACTGGGGGCTGGTCGACAGCTTCCGGCAGTTCGACGATCGGCCCGGGCAGTACAGCTGGTGGGACATGCGCACCCGCGGCTTCGAGCGCGGCCAGGGCCTGCGCATCGACCACCTGCTGGTGACCGAGCCCCTGCTGGAAGCCGCGCTGGATTGCGCCATCGACCTGGACGAGCGCGCCCGGGAGCACGACAGCATCAAGCCCAGCGACCACGCGCCCGTGGTGCTCGCGCTGGAGGCCTGATGCCGGCTTGGACCGGCATCGGGCCGGCCTTGTCCACCGCGGTGATGGGGGGGCCGCTGCGCTTGTGGGGCCGGGTCGAGGAGGGCGCGCTGGTCGATGCCACCGGGCGCGTGGCGCTGGTGGGCGAGGGGCTGGCCGAGGGGGCCGTGGGCCGGGTGGAGGGAGTGCTGCAGCCCGACGGGCTGCACGTCCAGCGCCGGGAGCTGGCCCCAGGCACCGGCCGCGGCGCCCTGGGCGGGGCTGCCGACCGGACGCCCGCCATCGCCGCGCGCTTCGCGCTGGTCTCGCGCCTGCGCCGGGCCCTCGGCGACCGCGGCTACCTGGACGTCGACGTGGCCCAGCTGCTCGAGGCGCCGGGCACCGATCCCTTCATCGCCACCGTGCCGGCGCGGCTCTCGCCGACCTGGAACCCGGCGGTCCCCGACCGCACGCTGTGGCTGCACACCAGCCCGGAGCTCGAGCTCAAGCGCCTGCTGGCCCTGGGCTTCCCCGCCGTCTGCCACGTGGGCCACGTGTTCCGGCAGGGCGATCTGTCCGACCAGCACGAGCCCGAGTTCCTGATGGCCGAGTGGTACCGGGTCGGGTGGACCGCGGCCGAGCTGATGGCCGAGACCGCGGCGATCTGCGCCGAGCTGGCGCCCGACCGGATCGGCGCCGCGACCGAGCGAACGGTCGCCGAGCTGTGCCGGGATGCCGCCGGGATCGACGTCCTGGACCTGCAGCTGGGCACGGCCCTGGCCGACGCCCTGGGCGGCCCGCCCGAGCCCTTCGTGCACGCCTTCTCGCGGCTGTGGGTGGACCGTGTCGAGCCCGCCCTGGCCGGGGCCGGTGCGGTGCTGGTCACCCGCTGGCCGGCGGCCCTCGGCATGCTGGCCCGACGGGACCCCGACGACCCCCGGGTGGCGCTGCGGTTCGAGCTGCTGGTCGACGGCGTGGAGCTCGCCAACGGCTTCGACGAGCTCTGCGACCCGGTCGAGCAGCGCGCCCGCTTCCAGGCCGACCTCGACCTGCGGCGGGCCGAGGGGCTGGCGCTGCCGCCGATGCCCGAGCGCTTCCTGGCGGCGCTCGCCGCGGGCCTGCCGCCCTGCGCGGGCGTGGCGCTCGGCGTCGATCGCCTGGCGATGGTGGCGCAAGGCGCCTCCTCCCTGCAGGACCTGCTCTCCTCCCCCCTCCGCGACCGCGTGGACCCCGGCGCGACGGAGCCGGCTGGTTAGAGCCCCCGGCCACTCCCTCCCTCCGCCCGGGGACCGACGTGAAGCTCAACGGCCGCATCCTCTACGCCACCGCCGACCCCGCCCTGCTGCGGGCCCAGCTCGACGGCCAGGACCTGACCTACGACGGCCAGGACCTGCACTACGGCGTGAACACCGACGCGATGATCTCCGGCGCCGCCTGCACGCTCGGCTACACGCCCGACATCCTGGGTCCCTACTTCCTGGAGAACTTCCTGGAAGCCGTGGCCCAGGACGACGTGCGCCAGGGCGGCTTCCAGGTCGTCGTCGGCGGCGACGCCTACGGCAGCGGCAGCTCGCGCGAGGTCGCGGTCGTGGCCCACCAGGGCGCCGGCATCGAGCTGGTCGTGGCCCGCAGCTTCCAGCGCATCTTCCAGGAGAACATGGTCTACGGCGGCATGCCCTTCACCACCGACTTCGGCGTGGTGGAGCGGCTGCAGGCTGGCGAAGACGTCGATCTGGTCGAGCTCCAGGACGCGCTGCCGCCCTTCTTCCGGCAGGTCGCCCAGCACGGCGGGCTGCTGCAGTACGGCATGGCCTGGCTGTCCGGCGAGCTCGAGCCCTGGTACGACATCGACCGCACCGTGCGGCCGATGAACGTCGTCGAGAAGCTGGTCGCGGCCAAGGCCTGGGCCACCGGCGGCGCGGGCGACGCCCGGTTCGGCATCGGCAGCGTGGCCCCGGGCGACCAGGTGCTCTGCCGCGTCGGCTTCCGCGGCATGCACGAGTACACGGCCGGCATGTGCATGGCCCTGTACGAAGAAGCCTTCGGCGACGACCCCGTCTTCGAGCCCGACCAGGTGGCCGCCTTCGAGGACCACTTCGTGCTGATCGACCAGCCCACCGTGCCCGACGCGGTCAAGGGCGCACGGCTGGGGCCCGCGAAGCAGCTGGCCGCCGAGATGGTCGCCGCCTGCGACAAGCACGGCCTGCGGCTGCACGGCCCCGGCCGCGCCCTGCCGGCCGGCGTCTGCCACCGCATCGTGGTCGAAGACTACGCCCAGCCCGGCGATGTCGTCGTGCTCACCGACAGCCACAGCCCGACCGCCGGCGTGCTCAACACCTTCGCCTTCGGCGTCGGCAGCACCGCCATGACCTTCGCCCTGCGCACCGGGCTCATCCCGGTCACCGTGCCCAAGGTCGTGCGTGTGCTGGTCACGGGCGACGCCAAGGGCGTGCTGTCGCCCAAGGACCTGGTGCTGCACCTGATCGGCGACCCCTACTTCCGCGAGGAGCAGTGGCGGAAGAGCCCGACCGACACCTGCGTCATCCAGCTGGGTGGCCCCGGGCTGGACCAGTGGAACGTCGACGAGCTGTCGGTCATCACCAACATGACCGTCGAAGGCGGCCTGATGACCGGCGTCGTCGAGCCTTGCCAGCCGCTGTTGGACTTCCTGGCCGAGCGCCGGGGCGACGACATGGCCGCCCGCATGGTCCACCCCGACGAAGGCGCCGCCTATGAGCGGGTCATCGAGATCGACCTGGATCAGGTCCCGCTCACGGTGGCGACCCCCGGCGACTCGCGCAACCGGCAGGCCCTGCCCGACGCCGGCGAGGTGCCGATCCACAACGTCGTCATCGCGAGCTGCACCGGCGGCTCGCTGGCGGACCTGCGGGCCGCCGCCGACGTGCTGCGGGGCCGCAGCATCGCCGACGGGGTGCGTGTCACGGTCACGCCCAGCAGCACGCTGGTCGCCGCCCAGGCCGCCGAAGAAGGCCTGCTCGACCTGTTCGCGTCGCTGGGCGCCGTCGTCAGCCCGCCCGGCTGCGGGTCCTGCATCGGCAACGGGCCCGGCGTGCCGCACCCCGGCGAGACCACGGCCAGCACGACCAACCGCAACTTCGACCGCCGGATGGGCGCCCCCGGGCCGGTCTACCTGGTGAGCCCGGCCGTGGCGGCCGCCAGCGCGGTCACGGGGAAGCTGACGGACCCGCGGGCCCTCTGAGCGCCTCGCTCCCCGCGAGCTCGGACAGCGCGTCGACCCGGCCGACGCCCGCCCGCAGGCCGTGGCGGTCCACCGCGGCCGCGACCGCCGGCTGGAGTCCGGCCAGCACCACCCGCAGCCCGCGGTGCTGCAGGTGGGCCAGGGCGCTGTCCAGGTTCACCAGGCCGGTCGCGTCGACCACGGGCACGGCCGACAGATCGAGCACCACGGTGTGGGCGCTGCCCGGCTCGACGGTCTCGAGGGCGGCCATGGCCCGGCGGCTCGCGCCGAAGAACAGCGGTCCGGCCACCTGGTAGCAGAGCACCCCGGGCGGCAAGCCGGTCGGCCCCTGGTGCGGATCGTCGGGCAGGGCGCGCACCTCGCTCAGGTTCGCCATGCGCCGCATGAACAGCAGGCTGGCCAGCACGACGCCGACGCCCACGGCTACGACCATGTCGAACACGACGGTCAGGCCCAGGCAGGTCAGCAGCACTGCAGCGTCGCTGCGCGACGACTGGCGGACCAGCCGCGCGACGTGGGGCAGCTCGGCCATGTTCCAGGCCACCACCACCAGCAGGGACGCCAGCGCCGCCATCGGCAGGTGGTCCAGCGCAGGTCCCAGGGTCAGCAGCGCGACCAGCAGGAACACCGCGTGCATCACGCTCGCCAGCGGACTCTGCGCGCCGGCCCGGATGCTGGTCGCCGTGCGGGCCAGCGCGCCGGTCGCCGCGAAGCCGCCGACCAGCGGGGCGACCAGGTTGGCCAGGCCCTGGCCGAACAGCTCTTCGTCCGGGGAGTGGCGTGCCCCCGTCATGCCGTCGGCCACGACCGCGCAGAGCAGCGACTCCAGTGCGCCGAGCATCGCGATGGTCGCGGCGGCCGGCAGCACGGCGCGCACCACGGCCAGGGACGGCAGCCCCTCGCCCCACGGCAGGGCGGGGGCCGGCAGGCCACGCGGCACCGGGCCGAACCGGTCGGCGATGGTGACCGGCGCCCACGCCGGGTCCACAGCGGCCAGCCCCACGGCGACCAGCGTCGCCAGGGCCAGCGCCGGCAGGGGGGCCGGGATGCGCCGACCCAGCTTCGGCAGGCCCAGCAGCAGCGCGAGCGTCAGGGCGGCGATGCCCGCGTCGGCGGCCCGGGTGGTGGGCAGCGCGGTCGCCATGGCCACCACCCGCTCGGGGAAGGCCTCGGGCATGTGGGCCACCTGCAGGCCCAGCAGGTCGCGCAGCTGCAGCACGCCGATGACGATGCCGATGCCGGCCGTGAACCCGGTGACGACGGGGGCGGGGATGAGCGTGACGAACCGGCCCAGCCCCGCCGCGGCCATGCCGATCAGCATCAGGCCGGCCAGCATCGTCGCCAGCAGCAGCCCCTCCAGCCCGTGTTGGGTGACCAGCGGGGCCAGCACCACCACGAAGGCGGCGGTCGGGCCGGTCACGTTGGTCCGCGTGCCACCCGCCAGGCCGGCGACGATGCCCGCCGCGATGGCGGTCGCCAGGCCGTGGTGGGGCGGCAGGCCGGTCGCGATGGCCAGGCCGGCGGACAGGGGCAGCGCCACGACCGCGGTGGTCAGCGCCGCGCCGAGATCCGCCCGGAAGCGGCCAGCGTCGTAGCCGCGCAGCGAAGCCCGCAGGGTCGAGAGCGGGCGCAGGCGGCCCGCGGTGTGCGGTGGCATGGAGGAGCAGGCACCGAGCGGGGAAGAGGCCCCGCAGCCGTCGACCGGGGTCGCCGCGCGCGTCGTGCGCACGTCGGGTCGGTCCGAGCGCCCGCGCTCTACCGTGATCCGCACACAGGGTCAGCGGCGTCGGCTGCGACAGTCCGCCTCGCCGGGGAGCGGTCGCCGCTCAGGCCGGATCGGGCAGCGGGCCGAAGTAGCGCTCCGGGTCGGCGAACCAGGCGCGGATGGTCCGGCTCATGTGGGCCGCGTGGGACCCGTCCAGGATGCGGTGGTCGAAGGTCGCGAACAGGCTGACCGTGCGGCCGACGGTGATCGCGCCGTCGACCACCACGGGCTCCTCCTTGACCGCTCCGACCGCGATGAGCAGCGGCACGCGGCTGTAGGGCACGAGCGGCACATAGGCCTCCTCCAGCCCCAGGCTTCCGACGTTCGTGATCATCACGCTGCCGAAGGGATCGCGGGGGATGCCTGCCCAGCGCAGGTCCAGGTTGAGGGTGTAGGTCAGGAGCCCGATGGTGTTGAGCACCCGGTTGAGCAGGAAGAAGGGGATCTTCTTGAAGGTGCTGCGCGTCTGCTCGAGCTCCTTGTCCTTGTGGGCGCGGACCTGGGCGACCCGCGCTTCCGTCTCGTCGAGGATCTCGAGCACGGTCTTGGCGTTGGCCCCGTGGATGGTGACGCCGGACAGGTCGATCTCGCCGCTCTGCTCGTCCTCCATCGCCACCTGGAAGAAGATGCCGATGTCCTTGCGCAGGTAGATGCGGTTGAACCGCAGGATGGCGTTGGCGTCGGGCATCTCCTCGAGCACGGCGGCGGTGGCCCGGACCAGCATGTGGGTCAGCGTGAGCCGCCGGCCCGTGCGCTCGCGAAAAGCGTCGATGTAGGCCAGCACCGGGTCGGCGGGCAGCTTCAGGCAGCCGTAGACGCTGGGGTCGTAGGCCGTCTTCCAGGTGCCGATGGCGATGCGGCGGAAGGAGGAGAGGTTCTGCTTGGGCTGGAGCTGCAGGTGGGGCATGGGACTCAGCGCCGGCGGCGGAGGAGGGGGAGGAGGAGGAGCATGCCGAGGGAGAAGCCCGCCGGGGAGGCGGCTCCGGTGCAGCCGCAGCCGCCCTTCTCGTCGGTGTCGTCCAGCGGCGGGCGGGAGTGCGGCCCGTCGCCGCTGTCGTCGCCGCCCCCGTCGGTGGTCCCGTCGGTGCCGCCGTCGGTGCCGCCGTCGGTGCCGCCGTCGGTGCCGCCGTCGGTCCCGCCGCTGTCCGCGCCGCCGTCGCCCGGCGCTTCGTCGGTGACCGTGAAGGTCACGGTGACGTCGGCGCTCTTGATGGTGTCGTCGCCGTCGAAGCTGGACTTGCCCAGGTTGACCAGGCCGACGGTCAGCGTGCCGCCGTCCTGGAGCGGGATGGCGCCGGTCTTGCCCTTCTGGCTGTGGACCGTGTCCAGGTCCTGGACCGCGATGACGGCCCAGCGCGTGTCGGCATCGCTGTCGACGTCGTAGGCCAGCCACTGCCCGGCCGCGGTGCCCGGGCTCTGCACGTCGAAGTAGACGACGCCGGTCTCGTAGGGCCCGATCTCCGGGCTGAGGGCGGCGTGATCGTCGGTCGCGAGGTCCAGGCTGCCGGCCCGCTCGGCCACCCACTGGGCGCCCACCCACGGAGCCCACTCGGGCGCGTCCGTGGTGCCCAGGCGCAGCCGCATCGCCGACAGGTCGAGCAGCGCGGCCTCCCAGTCGCCCGAGACCGCGTCCCAGGCGTCGAGCACGTCGGGCTCGTTGGTCCAGCCCTCCTGGGCCGCGGCGGCCCACAGGGCCGCGCCGGTGCTGCCGCTGCCGTCGCCGTGTTCGTCCTCCATGTGCATCGACCAGACGGCGCCGCCGTACTCGTAGTACGACCACAGCCCGTGCCGGTGGTAGAGCATGGTGCCGTCGGCCAGCACGCCGGCCCAGGGCGCGACCTGGAAGTCGACCACGTAGGACCGGTAGAGCGGCCGCTCCGGGTAGGTCCAGCTCTCGGCCGCCGACGCCGTGCTCTCCCAGATCATGTAGGTCGGCTCGGTGAAGTCGGTCGCGTACTGCAGCACGTGGTTGAACTCGTGCACGACGTAGAGCTCGAGCTCGTCGTCGGGCACGCTGGGGTCGATGACGATGATGGTGTGACAGCTCATCTGGCCGTCGCCGGTCACCGCGTCTTCGTACGGCCCGATGGTGTAGGCGCCGCCGTCGGTGCCCTCGGTGCTGATGTAGATGTCCAGGATGCCGTCGTCGTCGTCCACCGGGGCGTTGAAGCCGATGCCGTCGACCTGGGCGGCCCAGGCTTCGCCGGCGGCCACGACGACCCGGTCGCACAGGGACTCCTGGCTGGACTCGGCGTAGTGGCAGGCCACCGGGTACGCGTCGGAGAACACGCTGCCGACGTGCGCTGGACGGCGCTCGGCAGGGGGCGCTTCGGTGGCGCTGGACATCAGCGGCGGGCGGAGGTCGACGACGCCGGGCGGCAGGACCTGGCCACCGAGCTGCAGCAGCGCCAGGGCGGGGGTGTGGCAGAGCATGGCTCCCTCCTCGGGAACCCACAGCCTACTCCCTCGCCCCCCGGCTCAGTGCGCGACGATCCGTGCGAACTTGTCGATGACGGCGAAGGACCGGGGTGCGACCTCGTCGCCCAGCACGTCGATGCGGCTGTCCGCGATGGTGGCGCCGAGCGACAGGGCCTTGACCATGTACCCGACGCGCTCGGGGCGGAGCCCCATCGCGCGGGTGGCCGCCGCGTCGACCGACGGCAGGTCCTCGCCCATCAGCACCACGCCGGCGTCGACGGCGCTGCCCATGATCGGGCCGTCGCCTTCCATGCCGACGATGCCGTCGACGATGGCGAAGGCCGGGCGGATGGCGGACCACAGGTCGACGATCGAGTTGCTGATCCCCGCGAAGTGCAGCGGGTTCTTGGGCCAGCCGACCACGCTGCCCGGCACGGTGCCGAACAGGTTCTTCATGCTGAGGGTGACGCCGACATGGTGGTGGGTCTTGAGCTTGGGCAGGCTGACAAACAGGTCCGCGGCCATCACGGTCTTCGCGACCGGCAGCGTGTCGAGTCCGGTCAGGTTGCCGGGCGGACGGACGAAGGCCGCGTCGTCCAGGTTCAGGTCGACGAAGGGCACGCCGATGTCGCGGAGCAGCGCGTCCAGGCCGGTCTGCTCCAGGATGTACTCGCTGTCGCGGGTGTGGCCGGCGCCTTCGGCCACGGTCACCTGCTTCGCGCCGGCCCGCAGCAGGCTCTCGGCGACGGCGACGATGAACCGCGGGTCGGTGTTGATCGGCCGGTCGGGGTGCACCTCGACCAGGTTCGGCTTGAGCACGACGCTGCTGCCCTTGACCTTCGCCAGGAAGGCCGGGAAGGCGGCCAGGCCTTCGCCGAGCTGGCGGGCCAGGTCGTCGCCGTAGCCGCCCGTCACCCGCTGCCGCAGCACGGTGGTGGGCGGCTGCCGCTGCACGTTCCAGACGTTCGCGCCCACGGCTCCGGCGGCCAGCAGGGTGGCGCCGCCCAGCAGCACGCGCCGGCGGCTGGGAGAGAGCAGCCGCAGGCCGTCGGCGGCCTGTTGCTTGGGATCAGGCCCGGAAGGCATGGTGGTGCTCCTTCCCCAGGGTGAGCGCGGCGCAGGCCAGGGCGGTGAGATCGGCCCGCCCGCGGCAGCCGTCGTCGGTGACACGAGGGGCCAGCAGGTCCAGGTAGGGCCGCGGGTCGCGCCCGTGGACCGCGCTGGCGAGCGCACCGAGCGACAGGCCCATGGTGCTCGGCCGGTCCAGGATGCCGCGCAGGAAGTCGAAGCCGCGCTCGGCCATCGGGCCGCTGTCGCAGGCCATCAGCGCCCAGCCGGTCGCGTCGAGGTGGCTGTCCAGCTCGGCGCCGAACACGCGCGGGTTGCCGTAGTTCCAGCCGCCGTCGTGGCCCTGGCGGTCGGCCAGGTAGGCGCTGCCCTGGGCCAGGCGTGTGCGGGCCTGCTCGGCCAGCGGCCCGGTCAGGTCGGGCAGGGCGCGCCGCAGGCCCAGCATGGCGAAGGCGGTCGGTTCCACCCACGGGGTCGTGCCTTCCTTCCAGGCCCAGCCGGGCAGGGTGGTGTCGAAGGCGTGCTCGGACTCGGTGGTGACGGCATGGAAGGCCAGCAGCGTGTCCAGGGCCCGGCCGGCCAGCTCGGGCGCCCGCAGCCAGGCGACGGCGGGCAGCAGGAAGGCGGCGTAGTCCTGGTCGTGGCTGCCCAGCCAGTCGACTGCCACCCAGGCGTCGTCCTGGCCGGCGGCGGCGGCCAGCACCGTGGGCTCGGGGCGGCCCTGCTGCCCGGGGGTGTAGCCCCACGAGCCGTCGGCGTTGCGGACGCGCTGCAGCCAGGCCCGGCCGCGGTCCAGGGCCAGGGCCCAGGGGTCGAGCTCGGCGGCGGGGCCCGCATCGGGCGCTTCGGCGGGTGTGGCGGGCACGGGCTTCACAGGTCGGTGCCTCCGGCCGCGCGGGCCAGCTCGGGGTACCGCTCGTCCGCGGTCTGCACCAGGCGCGAGATGGCGTTGCGGAAGGTCTCGAAGCCCAGCCCGTCGCGCAGGTGCAGCTCCATCGACAGGCTGATCTCCCCCGACCGCGGGTTGAGCTGGAACTTGCCCAGCAGCAGGTCGTAGTTCAGCGACGCCAGCTGGGTGAGCAACAGCACCATCGCCCGGCTGCTGGTGGCTTGTTCCAGCCGCAGGTAGTCGGTGACGGCCAGGAACAGCACCTGTTCCTTCTCGAAGTGCTGGGCCGTGACCTGGAAGACCGCGTTGCGGCCGCGGATGGGCACGAACAGCACGCCGTCCTCGGTCTGCTCGACGTCGCCCAGGCCGACCCGCTCGAACCAGGCGTGGATCAGCGCCAGGTCGATGCGGGTGGCGAAGTCGGCCGGCGCGCTGTCGGCGCGGCATTCCTGCAGCTCGCCGCGGGCTTCCTGCAGCTGGCGGGCGAGGACCTCGTTCTCGAGGGAGAGCAGGCGCCGGCCGGCGCAGCCGCCGAGGAGCGGGAGCAGTGCGAGGGCCGCCAGGCGGGGGAGGGGACGCGTCACCGGGGCATGGTAGCCCGCCCGCCCGGGGGCAGCGGGGCCCGTTCCGTCACGCCTGCAGGGCGGCGGCGGCGACGCGGCGCACCGACGGCAGCAGGCCCGGATGGGCGGCCGCCCAGGCCAGGGTCTTGCGGGCCTCGGGGGTCCCGCCGGCGACCAGGGCCTGCAGCAGGCGGGCTTCGGGACGGCGCACCCCGGCCAGGCGGCTGGCGGCAGCGCGGGCGGTGTCGCCGTCGCCGGCGGCCCAGGCGCTCGCCCCCAGCCGGGCGTGGAGCAGCCAGTGATCGAGGCCGGCCGCGGCGGCCTGTCGCCAGGCGTCGAGGGCTCGCGCGCCGGCGGCGTCCAGCGCGAGGGCGGCCAGCATGGGCGCGGCGGGGCTCTCGGGGAGCCGCGCGGCCAGGTCGTCGATGGCCTGGGCACCCCGCGCGCCGAGCTCGGCCCACAGCCGGGCGAGGGCGAGAGTCTGGGGCAGCCCCACCTCGGCGCTGCGGCCGACGGCCGTGAGCAGGGCGGCCGCTTCGTCGTCGTGCCCGGCGCACAGGCAGAGCTCGGCCAGGTCGACCAGGCAGGCGGGCGAGGCGCGCAGGGGCGAGCCCAGGATGCGCCGCACCCACTGCAGGGCCGGCTCGACCGCGCCGACCAGCAGGGCGGCCTTGACCAGGACCCGCCAGGGCCGCGGGTCGAAGGGCTGCTGCGCCGTGGCCCGCCGCAGGTGGGCGAGGGCGGGCTGCACGCGTCCGCGGGCGAGCTCGACCACGGCGGCGCCCAGCAGCGCTTCGGCGTGCGCGGGATCGTCGCGGAGCACGGCGTCCAGGGCGGCGGCGGCCTCCTCGGCGTCGCCCCGGTGGAAGCGCAGCCGGGCCCGCAGCACGTCGGCGTCGAGGTCGTCGGTGGGCAGGGCGTCCAGCAGGGGGCCGGCCAGGGCGTCCTGACGCTCCTCGACCGCGACCCGGGCCCGGACCCGCAGCACCTGCCTGCCGATCGGGCCGTCCGGCGCCGCGGCGGTCGTGGCGGCGCCCAGTGCGGCGTGGGCCCGCGCGCTGTCGCCCCGGTCGAGGGCCACCAGCGCGCGGCCCAGGTCCAGCGCCCCTGGCCCCAGATCGTCGAGGTCGTCGGCGGCGTGGACCATCGCCTGCCGGGCGGCGTCGTCGCCCGCGTCGAGCCGGGCGAAGGCGGTCACCCGCAGGCGGGCGAGGGCGTCGAGCAGTGCGGTGGCTGCGTCGTCGGGGGAGGCCATCGCCGTCTACCAGAGGTCGAGCAGGTCGTCGCCCAGCCAGTCCACGGCGCCAGCGACCCAGCCGTCGAAGCCGCCCTCGGCCTTCTCGGCTTCGAGGTAGGCGTCGATCCGCTCCTGGATGTCGTCGATCGCCTGGTCCATCCACTCGTCGACGCCGCCGATCTCCTTCTTGATCCACTCGATGCCGCGCAGGCCGACGACGCCGGCGAAGCGCACGCCGTCGACGGCGTCGAGGTCGACGCTGGTCTTGAGCCCGCCGCCGATGCCGAAGGCGCCGTGCAGCTTGCCCGACAGCCGGATGCGGCCGCCCTCGAGCCCGCCGGCGAAGCTGGCTTCACCGCCCAGGCCGGCGCTGCCCATCAGGCCCGCCCGCGCGGCGACCAGCTGGCTGGTGCCCGACCCGACCAGGGCCAGGGCGGCCTGCTGGTAGATGTCGCGGGGAATGTCGTCGAGCGCCCAGCCGATGCCGGGCACGTCGTCCATGAAGTCGATGAGCAGGTCGGTGTAGTCGGGCTTTCGCTTCCAGTCGACGCGGCCGCCGACCTCGACCCCAGCGGTGGCGCCGGCGAAGGCGCGGCCGCCTCCGCTCATCGCCATGCTGAGCTCCTCGCCCTTCTGCAGGTTGAGCTCGATGTTGCCCTTGGCTTCGGCGGCGACGGCGGCGTCGACGCCCGCGGTCAGCTTGACCTGCACGTCCTCGCCCAGCAGGTTCCAGTCGAAGGCCGGGACCTCGATGCGCACGTTGCCGTCGACCAGGGTGGCCTTGGCCCCGGCGTTGCCGGTGACCTTGAGCTGGTCCTGGGTCAGCTCGGCGGTGGCGTTGGCGTCCGCTTCGGCCGCGGCGACCCGGTAGCCGGCGGACGCGTCCCAGCCCGAGCCGTCGGCCCACTTCACCGTCTGGCCGTAGGCCACCGTGCTGGCCGACGCCGAGGCCGTGCCCCGCCAGGTGCCGTCGTCGCGGGTGACGCCGGCGCTGCTGCGGGCCTGGGTCTCGCCCTCGCGGGTGGTCAGGGTGGTGTGCTCGTCGAGCTTCTCGACCTCTTCCCGGTCGATGCCGCGGGTGCTGTGCGACAGCTCGAGGCCGCCCTTGCGGCTGAGGGCGGCGCGGCTGTCGGTGTCCTGGCTGCCCCGGATGGTGCGGCCGTCGGCGGTGACGGTGCGGGTCTCCTGCGACGTGCCGTGCGATGCGGACAGGCCGAAGCCCCGCTTGCTGTCCCAGGTGCCGCCACCGGCGATGTTGCGCTCGGAGGTCAGGCTGTGGCGGCCGGCGTCGTCGGTGGTCTCGAGGCGCTCGCTGTGCTTGCGCGAGCCGCCGAGCTCGACGGCGTGGGTCGCCGCGGCGTCGCCGCTGCGGGCGCGGGAGCCGGACAGGGAGATCCGGTCCTTGTCCTCGACCGCCAGGGTCCCGCCGTCGACAGCGGACTCGGTCTTGGTGGTGCGGCCCACGCCGACCTCGCCGCGGTGGGTCCGGTCTTCGCCCTTGCGCTCGGTCGAGACCCGACCGTCGGCGCTGCGCACGACGTCGTGTCGGGTGCCGTCGTCGTCGGTCCAGACCCGGCTGTCGGACAGCTTGCCGCCCAGCGCGGCGCTGCGGGAACCCGTCGGATCGGCCTCGCCGCGGCGCGACCGGCTGACGTCCCCGGACAGGGTCGCCTCGGCGCTCTGGCGGCGAGCGACCTCGCCCTCCTTCCACGAGCGGTCTCCGCCGGCCGTCAGCGAGCCCTTGGCCCGGCTGGTGCGGCTGTCGGTGGCCAGGCCGAAGCCTCCCGACTCCTTCCGCTGGCGCTCGGTCTGGGTCGAGCCCTCCGTCGACGCAGACACGAAGCGGCCGTGCGTGACGCCGGCGTCGTCGGTGCGCGAGACGCGGCGTCCGGCGGACAGGCTGGCCTGGTGTCGGGTCTGCAGGCCGCCATCCGCGCGCTCGTGGCGCGCGCCGTCGCCGTCGACCGAGCTCTTCACGGAGCCGCTGAAGTCGTCGCGGATCGTGCGGCCGTCGTCGGTCTTGCGCTGCACGCTGTGGCTGCCGTCGAGCGCCAGCTCGCCGCCGCCCTGGATGCGCTGGTCGTCGCCCAGTCCGGCCACGCCGCCGTGGGCGCCGCCCTGGACGCCCAGGCTGGTCTTGGACCGGCCGCCGTCGTCACCGCGGGTCTCGACCGTGCGTCGCCAGGCACCGCCGGTGCGCAGGTTGCCCCCCGCATCGGTCAGGCCGCGCCCTTCGCCCTTGGGGCCGTGGCTGCCACCGCCGTCCAGGCCGACCTCGCCGGACAGGTCGGTCGTGACGGTGCGGCCGTCGGCGCTCTGCACCGTCGTCAGCCCGCCGGTCAGCCCCAGCTCGGCCGTGCCGCTGTGGCGCGCGGCATCGCCGAGCCCCTGGCGCTGGCCCTGGCCGCGGGCGGACAACCCGACGGTGCGCGTGCGCTCGGTGCCGGCGTCATCGACCGCGGTGCGGGTCCGGCCCCACTCCCCAGCGGCGTTGCCGCGCAGGGTCTGATCCTTCAGCGTGCCGTCGTCGTGCGTGCGGGACCAGCCGAAGCCGCCTTCGCCGGCGGCGCGGGATTCGACCACGGTGCCGTCTTCGAGCTGCTGGCCCGTGACCACGTCGCGACCGAGCGCGAGGTCGCCCGAGGTGCTGCGGCGCACGTGCGGGGTTCCATCGGCGTCCTTGCGTGCGCTGCGCTGCAGCTCCAGCCCGCCGCGGCCCGTCGTGCTGGTGCTTCGCTCGCCGTGGTCCAGCGCCTCGGTCCCGCGGACCGTGAAGTCGCCCTTGCCGCCCAGGCTGCCGGTGCGGACCCCGTCGCGCGACGAGAAGCTGCCGGTGGTGCTGCCACCGGTCTCCAGGGTGCGGTCCCCGTCCAGGTCACGGCTCTTGCGGCGGCTCAGCCGTGCCGACTCGCTGATGTCCTGGCGCACCTCGAAGCGGTGCTCGGTCTCCCAGGGGCGACGCTCGCCGCGCAGCAGGGCGTCGTCGGTGGCGCCCCCGTGCATGCCCTGGACCCACTCCTGGACCATCATGCCGGTGGCCGCGTTGCCCATCGTGTCCGCGGCGACGGGTGCGACATCTTCGCCCATCACCGCGCCGCTGTCGGCCAGCTGGAGCGGCGCGAGGTCCACCAGCGCGGCCGGCGGCTCGGCGCCGGAGATGTCCGACGTACCGGTCGAGGCGTGGCGGCGTTCGTACTCGGGCATGCACGACTCCCCGGACGCGCGCTATTCCGGGGCCGTGTCCCGGCTGATGCGCGTCAGATCCAGCTCGCCCACGAAGTCGATGTAGCCGAGCAGGCTGTTCTCCCACGTAGCATACAGCTCGCCGCCACCGAGTTCCCCGATGGCTTCGAACTGGCTCTCGAAGATCACGAGGTCGAGGATGGCCTGGCCCGCGACTTCCTGGTCCTCGATGGTGAAGTCGAAGTCGTAGGTCGTGTCGAGGTCGTAGCCGAGCAGGCTGACGGTGCAGCCGCTGTCGCCCAGCGCGGTCTCGCCGTAGGCGTCGACGTAGAGCGTCGCGGCGCCGAAGCAGGTCGTCGTCAGCGGCGTGCCGCTGTAGTCGACGGTGAAGTCCACCGCGAGGTCGCCGACGTAGGTGCCGGCGTCTTCGTGCTGCACCAGGATGCCGCCGACGGTCCAGCCCAGCCGGTCGCCGTTCGGTAGCTGGGCGATGGCGGTGACGGCCTGGAAGCCGACGGGCAGCAGCGCGTCGACGTCGCCGCCGGTCTCGCCCCAGCCGCTGTCGATGTCGGTGGTCCAGACGATGTCGTCGAAGGGAAGCTCGTTGCCGTCGGCGCCGATCACCCGCGCCTGGAAGGGCACGTCGTCGTCCATGGCGTAGAAGTGGCCGCTCTCGGGGGAGCTGACTTCCAGCCACGCACCGTCGTACTCGCTGTAGTCGGGCTCTTCCGTCGTGTCGTCGCCGCCGTCGTCGGTGGCGGTGTCGTCGTCGACGGTGTCGTCGACGGAGCCATCGTCGATCGGGTCGCTCGAGGCGATCTGGGGGGCACAGGCGAGGAGCAGGACGGAGAGGAGGGCCATGGGGAGGCTCCCGGATGCGGGGTCGACAGGCCGCGCATTGTTCCACGGCCATGGCGGTTGTCGCAAGGTGTCATCGGCCGCGGAGGCGCACCGGGGAAGAAGTCGACGGACGCGGCGTGTTTGCTGCCCGCGAGCGGCTCGTTAGACGCGGCTCCTCCTCCGTGCCCGGATGATCCATGAGCGCCTCCCTCCTCCTCGCCCTCTCGACCCTCGCTGCGCCGGCCCTGGCCCAGGACTGCGACACCAAGGCCCTGACCAAGGAGATCGCGGACGCCTCCCCCGTGGCCGTCGGCACGCTCTACGTGAAGCTCGCCCAGTGCGACCCGGCCGCGGCCAAGAAGCTGTCGGACAAGGAGCTGCTGCGGGTGCTGCCCGGGGACGAAGGCGACGCCGCCGCGGTGGCCGCCGTCGAGATCGGCGCCACAGGTGCGCTCATCGCCTGGACCGACGCGATGATCAGCAAGGACCGCAGCCGCACCATCGCGGCCCTGGGCAAGGCCTGCGACAGCAGCAAGCCGGTCGAGACCTTCCTGATCGGCGCCAAGGCCAGCATGGGCGAGAAGTACTGGCAGGAGCGGTGGTTCCGCGCGCTGACCGACTGCAGCTCGGACGCAGCGGGGGCGTCGCTGGCCGAAGAGCTCGACAAGGGCGTCGGCGCCGACAAGACCCGCTTCTTCGGCGTGCTCGAGGTCTACAGCCGCAGCCAGGGCGCCAAGGCGATCCCCAAGCTGCAGGAGCTCGCCGGAAAGCTCACCGACGGCGAAGGCCTGACCTACATCGTCAACGCCTTCCCCGATGCCGCCAACGTGGGCAGCGTCGAAGGCGCCGACCCGGAAGCCGCGCGCGCGGCCGTCGCCGCCATCCGCGGGCTGGGCCCCAGCCTGCCGCCCAAGGCCGTGGACGCCGCCCGCGTGGCCCTGCGCAGCCTGGGCGACGAAGAAGCCGCCGATGCGATGGCCGGCGAGCGCTACCGGGACCTGCGGCGCGAAGACGGCAGCTTCCTGTGGGGAGCCGTCGCCGTCGAGAGCGCCAGCTGCAAGAAGGGCAAGGAGACCTGGGTGCGGGTGCACCACGGCAAGGTGCTGGGGCGCGGCATGACCTGGCCCGATCAGCTCCAGGAGAAGGTGTCCGTCGCCGGCGAGACCGGCTGGGAGTTCAGCCTGGGCGAGAAGTGCAAGTCCGAGGCGACCGTCACCTGGACCGTGCCTGCCGAGCCCTTCGCCGACGCCGACGCCTACAAGGCCTGGCGGGACGAGCAGCTCCGCGCCGCCGACAAGGTCGAAGCCGCCAAGCGCTGGACCTTCGACGAAGAGCCGATCGAGCTGTAGGAGCGCCGGGCCGTACGAGCGGAGGGCTGCGGGCCGCTACTCGAGCGGCAGCGCCTTGTCCGCCGCCCACTCCCACATGCTGCCGTCGTAGTTCTCGACCCGCTCGTAGCCGAGCTCTTCGAGGACCGCGGCCGCAAAGCCGCTGCGCACCCCGCCCGTGCAGTAGGGCACGACGTGGTGGCCCGGGGCGATGCCGGCGTCGACGAGCCGCGCCTTGAGACGGTCCCGGTCGAGCAGGCGGCCCTGGTCGTCGAGCAGGTCCTGGTAGTACAGCCCGACCGCGCCGGGCACATGACCGCCCCTGGCTTCGCCGTAGGGGGTCTCGCCGGCGTACTCGCGGGGCTCGCGGGTGTCCCAGAACACCACGTCGGCCTGGCCCAGGTAGCGCTCGACCTCGGACTTGCGGGCGCGCTTCGTCTCGTCGGGGCGGGGGGTGAAGTCGCCCGGCACTGCCGGGGTGCTCTCGGCGTCGGTGGGGCGCCCCGCCGCCTGCCAGACGGGCAGGCCCCCATCCAGGATGTGGACCTGGCCGTGCCCCAGGTAGCGCAGCGTCCACCAGATCCGGCCGGCCTCGCCCCAGCCGCCGCGTCCGGCGTCGTAGACGAGCACCGGCTCGGCGTCGTCGACACCGAGCCCTCGGAAGGTCGCCTGCAGCTTGCCCATGTCGTCGGTGAGCCGCCCGACCTTCAACAGCCCGTCCCTCAGCCGCGTCCAGGACAGCGGCTGGGCCCCGGGGATGTGGCCCTGGGACCAGTCCTTCGCGCCGCGGGCGTCGATGACCGCGGCGCCGCTGTCGACCAGCTCGACCGCGGTGTCGACGTCCACGAACACCGTGTCGACCGCCAGGGCGGGGCGGGGACCGGCGATGACGCCCAGCAGGGCAGCGGCGGGCAGCAGGTGGCGGGTGCGCATGGGGGCTCCGATGCCGTCGGGTGCGAGGGGTTCCCGAGACGCAGCGAGGGCCGCCCGAAGGCGGCCCCCGACCGTTCCGTGAAGGAAGGGTGCCTCAGGCGCGCTCGACCTTCTCGACGGCGATCTCGATCTTCTCGATGGCCATCGCGGAGCTGTCCGAGTCCAGGTCGGGCACGTTCCACTTGCAGGGCCAGCCTTCGTAGAAGTTGTAGCGGGCGACCTCGGTCTGGCCGTCCTGATCGAGGATGATGATGGAGCCGGCGCGCCGGTCGATCTTGCCGTCCTCGATGTTCTTGCGCCACTGCCACAGGTCGTCGGTGGCGGTGTAGCCGCGCTCGAGCACGATGTTGGCGTAGGTGGTGCGGCCCGGCTTCTTGCGGACGACCATGTCGTTGCCCTGCTTGAACTCGATGACCTCGGTCTCCGAGTCCATGCCCGCGACGGACTTGAACCCGCCGACGATCACGCGGTTGTCGCGAACGACGCCCTGGATCTCGAGCAGGAAGTGGTAGGCACCGAACAGTTCTTCGGTAGGCATCTTGCGCTCCGTGGTTGGTTTCCGACCCCGGTCGGGTTGAAGGTGTGCCAGAGGGGTCGAAGCGAAGCCGGAGAGACAGGCACCATCACCCCGGTCGCGAGAACCCTACCACCGGGATCCCGGCCCCCCCGGCCGCGAACACGGCGCAATTGTGAAATGTAGGGGGCGGACCCGGACACCCTCGCCAGCTGGCATGCTGCGATCCCGTCCTGGTCGGAGGAATCGATGCCCAAGCCCACCCGCCTGTCCTGCCACTGCGGCGCCATCTCCCTCGAGGTGGACGCGCCCGTGGAACGCCTGCTGCAGTGCAACTGTTCCACCTGTCGGCGCTTCGGGGCGATCCACTGGTACGTGCCCGCCGACAAGGTCCGGATGCTGGAGCAAAGCCGCCCGCTGTCGACCTATGCCTGGCGGCACGTGCACGAGGGCCATCACTTCTGCGGGACCTGCGGCAGCTCGGTCATGCGGACCGGCTACCCCGACGGCGTGATCGCCCTGAACGCCTGCTGCATCGAGCAGGTCGACATCTTCTCGCTGCCGGTCGAGCGCTTCGACGGGCGCACCAAGATGCCGCCGGGGATCACCCGCTAGTGAGCGAGGCGTCGCTCCACGAGCGCTGCGACAACGCGCGCACATATCGGTGGTTCCACTTGCGGCATGCTCCGGTGTCTGCTGGCCGTCGTCCGCATGGAGATCCGATGACGCACCCGAGCCTCGTGTTCCAGCACGAGCGTCCCGACGCCCTCACGCGCACCGTCCTGGGCCTGAGCAACGGCTTCGGTCGCCTGTCCGGCATCGGCAGCGGCCTGGACACCGCCGAGCTGCGCCGCGCCGCCGAGCAGAAGACCGGCCTGTCCGACTGGGGGGACGACTTCGCCCAGGAGACCTTCGAGAAACTGGTCGCTTCCGCCCTGGGCGACGCGCGGCTCAACTTCGTGGGCCGGTTCTCGCTGCGCAAGGCGATCATCGGACAGCTCAGCAACTGGCTGCGGCTGGTGGATCAGCGCACGCGCTTCCCCGAGCTGCTCAACCAGCCCGTCCGCAACCCGATCATCGTCGCGGGCCCGCCGCGGACCGGCACGACCCTGCTGCACCACCTGCTCTGCAGCCACCCCGACGCGATCTTCCTGCCGATGTGGTGGGCCATGCGGCCCCTGCCGGCGCCGTCTGCCAGCGAGTGGGACGACCACGGCTCCGCCGAGCGACGGGCCATGGCCGAGCGGGCCTGCGGGCTGATGAACCGCGTCATCCCGTCGATGAAGCACATCCACGACTACCACCCCGACTACCCGGTGGAGTGCAGCTACCTGAGCGCGCCGGCCTTCCACAGCAACCAGTTCGGCGCCTGGCCGCTGTACACCTACTTCGAGCAGCTCGGCGGCTTCGACGCCGGCCCCGGCTACGCCTGCTACCGGCAGCACCTTCAGCTGATGCAGGCCCACCTGCCGGGCGACCACTGGGTGCTCAAGTCGCCCGGCCACTTCGTGACCCTGGGTGGGCTGGTCGAAGGTGTGCCCAACGCCACCATCGTCGTCACCCACCGCGACCCCGCGCGGGTCTTCCCCTCGCTGAACAGCATGCTGGCGGCCCACCAGGTCGTCACCTCGGACGAGCTGGACTTCCAGCGCATGTCCGACGCCGTGGTCGGCCTGTTCCACCAGGCGGCCACGCAGTACCTGGAGCTGCGCGAGCAGCACCCCGGGCGGTTCGTCGACGTGCGCTTCCACGAGCTGATGGCGGATCCCTTGGGCACCGCCGAGCGGATCTACCGGTCGGCGGGCGCGCGCTGGGACGACGAAGTGCAGTCGACGCTGCAGGCCTTCCTGGACCGGCGGGTCGAGGAGTCGCAGCACGCGCACCCCTACCCGTCGAGCCAGTACGGCTTCACCCCGGAGAGCCTGCGGGAGCGCTTCGCGGCGTACATCGACGCGGTGGGGATCCAGGTCCCGTGAGCCGTGTGTTGCGTGCCCTGCTGGGACGGGCGCCCGTCCCGGTGCACATGCTGGAGGGGGGCCATCCGGCCCTGGATGCGGCCTTCCTGGCGCTGCTGTGGCTGGGTCATGGCCTGAAGCTGCTGCTGGTGCCGGCCGTGCTGCTGGTCTGTCGGGACCAGCTGTCCTGGGCGGCCCCGGCGCTGCTGGTCCTGATCGCGGGCGTGCTGTGGCTCGGGACCCGGCAGCCGCGGTCCTGTGCGGCGCCGATGCGGGACGAGGCGCTGCTGCTGCTGGGAGGAGGGGCGATCGTCGCGGTCGCCCGGGCGGCCGAGCACTCCGCGGGCGCGCTCGCCCTGACCGTGGCGCTGGCCCTGACCGCCGCAGTGGTGGCCCTGGCCGGCATGGGCGCCGGCTTGTTCCTGACCTGGGGTCGAGGAGGCAGCTTCGTCGAGATGCGGCGGCCGACCTTCCGCATCCTGGCCGACAACCCAGACGCCATCGCGATGGTGGCGCGGCTGCGCGTGACCGACCGCGGCGTCCGGCTGACCATCCCGAAGACCGCGGACGGGCCGACAGGGCTCGCGGTCAACCACCCGAACATGAAGGTCGTGGCCAAGGTCTCCTGGCAGCAGCTGCAGCCGGTGCTGGCCGCCGCCGACACGGCGACGGTCTTCCTGGGCCCGGCCGACTCCCCGCACGCGGCGAGCGCCGACTTCCACGTGGTGCTGCCCCCCGGCCGCTACGTCGCGTCGGTCCGGAACTACCGACCCTGGCACCGCGACCGGCCGCCGACGCAGGAGGTGCCGTCGTGAGCGCCGACCTGCTGCTGCTCGGGCTGCTGGTCGGGTTCGGCGCGCTCATGGGGCTGCTGTTCCTGGCCCTCCACGCCATCGCCTACCGCAGCCTGCGGCGGGCGGCGGCCCGGGGCGAGCTCGTCGACGTCCAGGGCGAGCGCGTGCACGGCTTCTCGGGCAACGCCTTCGGCCAGAACCCCGACATCGCCTACCGCTACTCGACCTTCCACGTGCCCCCCGGCGCCGCCCTGCTGCTGCGGGGCCGGGTGCACCCCGACGCCGACTACACCTCGATCGTCGTCTACGACCCGCTCCTGCAGTCGGTGCTGCCCGAGCGGGCTGCCGGTCCGACCTGGCGCAACGCCGAGCAGCTGCGACTGGACGCCGACGGCCGCTTCCAGGTGGTGCTGTCGGCCGAGCCGCCCAGCGCCGACGTCGACTGGCTGGACTGCTCGGCGGTCCCGCGCGGCGTCGTCTTCGAGCGCCACATCGGGGCTGCGCCGGAGGATCACACCCAGCTCATCCCCTGCCGGCTCGACGAGCTCGATCGGGTGCTGGCGTCGTGATGCGGCGCTCGCCGGGTCCCGCGGGCTTGACCTCGCCGCCGGTCCTGTCGTTGATTACCGCGCGTCGCGCCCCCGATCGGGGCGCTCGGGTTGCCCCATGAAGTACACACGGCCGCCGGACCACTTCTACCGGACCCTGCGCGAGCGGGTGGACGCCTACTTCGAACAGACCGGCCAGAGCCGCAAGGGAAACGCCGAGGCCTGGGTCAAGGTGTGGCTGGCGCTGATCGTCGCCTGGGTGCCCTACTTCTGGCTGCTGCTGGGCGACCTGGCGGCCTGGCAGCGGGTGGCCCTGGCCTTCGTGGTCGGCATCGGCCACGTCAGCCTGATCCTGCAGATCGGCCACGACGCGTCCCATGGCGCGTTGTTCGAGAGCAAGCGCCTGAACTGGATCTTCGCCCGCGCCTTCAACATGGGCGGCAGCGACGCCTCCGCCTGGCACGTGGCCCACGATCGCATCCACCACATCTTCCCGAACGTCGCCGGCACCGACGGCGACATCCAGCGGCCCGCCCCGTTCCTGCGCATGTCGCCGAGCGTGCCGTGGCGGCCCTGGCACCGCTACCAGCGGTTCTACGCGCCGCTGCTGTACATGCAGATGACCCTGTTCGGCGTCACCCTGCGGGACTTCAAGGACCTGCAGCTCCTGCCCAACAAGAACGCGGTCGAGGGCATGAAGGCCGACTGGCCGTGGCACGCCGTGCCCGTCATGCTGCTCAGCAAGGTCTTCTACTACGGCTATGCGCTGGTGGTGCCGACCCTGGTGCTGCAGGTGCCCTTCTGGAAGGTGCTGCTGGTCTGGGTCTGCGTGCACTGGATGATGGGGCTGGTGCTGGCGGCGGGGCTGCTGCCGGCCCACATGTCGTCACACGCGATCATCCTGCCGAAGCCCCACGACGGCCTGATCCCGATCGACCACGCCCGCCACGCCTTCGCGACCGTGGTCGACTACGGCGTCGACAACCGCCTGTTCACCGCCTTCTACGGTGGGCTGAACATCCACGTGCTGCACCACCTGCTGCCGGGCATCTGCCACGTGCACCTGCCGCACCTGATGCCCATCCTGCGGGAGACGGCCCGCGAGTACGGCATCACCCACACCGAGCTCGGCATCGGCGAGGCCATCGGCGCCCACTTCGCCGCCCTGGACCGCAACGGCGACCCCGACTGGCGCGGCACCCTGCCCGAGTCCCTCGCCGCCAAGTGACCGCGGCGGCAGCGGCGACCCGGGCAGGCGCCCCGCTCAGCGCGCGGCGGCTTCGTCCTCGCCCGGGATGCGCTCGAAGCTGATCTCGCCCTTGCCTTCGTCTTCGCCGGGCTCGACGTCCACCTTGACCGTGTCGCCGGGGCCGTAGCCGCCACCGACGATGGCCTTGGACATCGGGTTGAGCAGGTACTGCTGGATGGCCCGCTTGAGCGGCCGGGCGCCGAAGTCCGGGTCGAAGCCGATGTCGCAGAGCACGGTGCGGGCTTCGGGCGTGACCTCGATGTCCAGCTGGCGCTCGGCGAGCAGCTTCTGCACCCGCCGCAGCTGGATGGCGAAGATCTTGTCCATGTCCTCGCGCTTGAGCCCGTCGAAGACGATGACGTCGTCGATGCGGTTGAGGAATTCCGGCTTGAGCGTGCGGCGCAGCTCCTCCATGACGTCGGTCACGGCCTTCTCGCGGTCGCGGCCCGCGGCCAGGATCTTCCGGCTGCCGATGTTGCTCGTCATGATCAGCACGGTGTTCTTGAAGTCGACCGTGCGGCCCTTGCTGTCGGTCAGGCGGCCGTCGTCGAGCACCTGCAGCAGGATGTTGAACACGTCCTGGTGGGCCTTCTCGATCTCGTCGAACAGCACGACGCTGTAGGGCCGCCGGCGCACGGCTTCGGTCAGCTGGCCGCCCTCGTCGTAGCCGACGTAGCCCGGGGGGGCGCCGATCAGCCGGGCGACCGTGTGCTTCTCCATGTACTCGGACATGTCGATGCGCACGACGTTCTTCTCGTCGTCGAACAGGAACTCGGCCAGGGCCTTGGCGAGCTCGGTCTTGCCGACGCCGGTGGGGCCCAGGAAGATGAAGCTGCCGATCGGCCGGTTGGGGTCCTGCAGGCCGGCGCGCGCCCGGCGGACAGCGTCGGACACGGCGATCACGGCCTCGTGCTGGCCGATGACGCGGTGGTGCAGGTTGTCCTCCATCTTGAGCAGGCGCTCCTGCTCGCCCTGGGTCAGCTTGTTGACCGGGATGCCGGTCCAGTGGCTGACGACCGTGGCGATGTCCTCCTCGGTCACCTCCTCGCGCAGGATGCCGCCGTCCTCCTGCAGCTCGGCCAGCTTCTGCATCCGGTCCTCGATGTCCTTCTGGATCGAGGGGATCTCGCCGAACTTGATCTTGCTGGCGCCTTCGTAGTCGCCGGTGCGCTCGGCGATCTCGAGCTGGTGCTGCAGCTCCTCGAGGCGCTCGCGGCCGGCGTTGATGCCGTCGAGGGCGTCCTTCTCGGCGTTCCAGCGGGCCTTGAGCTCGCCCGATTCCTCTTCGAGGGCGGCGATGTCCTCGCGCATCTGGGCGGCCCGGGCCTTCGCGGCGTCGTCGGACTCGCGGGACAGGGCCTGCAGCTCGACCTTCATGCCGCGGATCTTGCGCTCGAGGATGTCGATCGGCGCCGGCAGGCTCTCGATCTCCATCTTCAGGCGGCTGGCCGCTTCGTCGATGAGGTCGATGGCCTTGTCGGGCAGCTGGCGGTCGGGGATGTACCGGTTGGACAGCACGGCCGCGGCCAGGATGGCGTCGTCGGTGATCCGGATGCCGTGGTGGACCTCGTACTTCTCCTTGATGCCGCGCAGGATCGAGATCGTGCCCTCGACCGTCGGCTCGCCGACGAAGACGGGCTGGAAGCGCCGCTCCAGCGCCTTGTCCTTCTCGACGTGCTTGCGGAACTCGTCGAGGGTCGTGGCGCCGATGCAGCGCAGCTCGCCCCGGGCCAGGGCCGGCTTGAGCATGTTGCCGGCGTCCATGCTGCCCTCGGACTTGCCGGCACCCACCATGGTGTGGAGCTCGTCGATGAACAGGATGATGCGGCCGTTGCTGGACTCGATCTCGGTCAGCACCGACTTCAGCCGTTCCTCGAACTCGCCGCGGTACTTCGCGCCGGCGACCAGGGCGGCCAGGTCGAGCGACAGCAGGTCCTTGTCCTGCAGGCTCTCGGGCACGTCGCCGGTGGCGATGCGCTGGGCGATGCCTTCGACGATGGCGGTCTTGCCGACGCCGGGCTCGCCGATCAGCACGGGGTTGTTCTTGGTCCGGCGCGACAGCACCTGCAGGGTGCGGCGGATCTCCTCGTCTCGGCCGACGACGGGGTCCATCTTGCCTTCGCGGGCCAGCTTGGTCATGTCGCGGGTGAACTTGGACAGCGACTCGTAGGACGACTCGGCGTCTTCGCCGCTGACGTTCTGGCCGCCACGCAGGATCTTCAGCGCGTTGCGCAGGCTGTCGGGGGTCAGGCCGAAGTCGCGGAACAGCTGCCGCGGCTTGTCGTCGACCTCGCCGATCGCCAGGAACATGACCTCGCTGGCGATGTGGGTGTCGCCGAGCTCGCGGGCCACCTTCTCGGACTTGTCGATGACGTCCTGGAGCTGGCGGCTCATGCGGGCCTGGGCGCCGCCGGCGACCTTGGGCAGGTCGTCGATGAGCCGGGTGGCTTCGCGATGGAACTGGTCCATCTGGATGCCGACGTGCTTGAGCAGGCTGTTGACGACGCCCTTCTCCTGCGTCAGCAGCACCATGAGCAGGTGCTGCGGGCGGATCTCGGGGTTGCCCAGCCGGCCGGCCAGGTTCTGGCTGTCGGCGATGGCCTCGCGGCTCTTGACGGTGAACTTGTCGAACTTCATGGGGACCTCGGTGGTGCGGGGTCGATGCGTGGGAGGAGTCCGGCTGGGGGCCGGCTCCGGACACGGCGAGAGTATGCACCGGGGCAGAGGTGGAAAGGTCCGCGGCGGAGGGCCGCGGCTCGGGAGGTCCAGGCGCCGCTCAGGTCGGCGGGGCGAGCAGGAGGCCTGCGAGGGCATCGGCGCCGTCGATGTCGTCGGCGAGGCGAGCCGCGAACACGCGGGCCTGCTGGTCCAGGTCGGGGAGGAGGACACGGTCGAGGGCGGCCCCCAGGCGGCGAGCAGAGGCGCGGGGGGAGGCGACGACGCCCAGGCCCAGCCCCGCGATGCGCCACGCGTTGTCGGGCTGGTCGTGGGCGAAGGGGACCAACAGCGCCGGCCTGCCGCTGGCCATCGCCGCCGCCGCGGTGCCGATGCCGGCGTGGTGCACGACCGCCCGGCAGCGGGGGAAGAGCGCGCCATAGTCGGCCCAGGGCTGCACCAGCACACCCTTGTCGGCCGGCAGCGTGACCTCGCCCAGGACGATGCAGCGCAGGCCCCGCGCCGCCGCGGCGGCGACCAGCCGGGGCACCAGGCGGCCCGCGACGTGCACGGCGCTGGTGCCCAGCGCGATGGCCAGCGGCGGCTCCCCCGCGGCCAGGAAGGCCTCGATCGGGGCCGGCAGGGTCGCCTGGTCGGGGCGAGGGAAGCCCAGCGGGTGCACCGCGGCGTCCGGCAGCGGACCATCGCAGAAGGCGCGGCTCCAGAGTCCGACCAGGCGGTGCTCGGGCACCATCAGGCCCCGCATCCCCTGGGGCAGCGGGTCGTCCCACCGGGCCGCCAGGGGGCGGTACCAGCGGGTCATCGCCCACATGCCGAGCGGCAGGAACAGGCGCATGGCCAGCCCCATCGCCCACGGCATGTGCCCCAGGGCGTGGCGGCTGAACAGGCTGGGCGGCGCCAGGTGGACCGTCCACTCCGGCAGGCCCTGTCGTCGGGCCGCCCAGCGCAGCCCGGGACAGGCGGCGTGGGCCGCCACGCACACGGGATCGAGTTCTTCGATGGCCTCGACCGCCACCGGGGCCAGCGCCTCGTTGAACCGCCGGTAGTAGTCGCGAATCACGATGGTGCCGCCGCTCGGGCCCATCAGCTCGGGCCGCTCGCGGATCTCCTGGTCGAAGTCCAGGGCAGGTCCGACCGGGCGGGTCTCCACGTCGGGCGGCAGCCGACTGCCGGGAGGACACAGCATCACCGCGCGCGCCCCCCTGCGGTTCAGCCGCTGGGCGATCCGCGCGAAGGGCAGCAGGTCTCCGGCGGTGCCGAAGCTCGCCAGCAGGACCGTGGACAAGGCGCCTCCCCCGCAGCTTCGCCGAGACTGTACGCCCTGCGCGGTGGATCCCGGACCCCGGCGGGGCTAACCGCCCGTGTTCCGCTCGTTCCTCGGAGAGCCCATGTCCCCCCTCCTCCCCCTGCTCCTCCTCGCCTGCGGCCCCAAGGACGCGCCCCCCGAAGCCGCGGCCGAGGCCCCCGCGCCCGCGCCCGACCCGGACGCCGAGCTGCGCGCCGAGAGCGCCCGCGACCTGCTGGCCGCGATGGACCTGACCGCCGACCCGTGCAGCGACTTCTACCGCTACGCCTGCGGCGGCTTCATGGACCACACCGAGATCCCCGCCGACCAGGCCGCCTGGTCCAAGAGCTTCTCGGTCATCACCGAGCGCAACCGCCAGATCCTCAAGGAGCTGCTCGAGCAGGCCGCCGCGGACCCGAACGCCGGGGCCCAGGTCGCCGCCGAGGTCGGGCTGACCGGCGCCGACGCCGAGGCCGCCGCCCGCGACTGGTCGCTGCTCGGCGGCTTCTACGGCCAGTGCATGGACGAAGCGGCGGTCGAGACGGCCGGCATGGCGCCGCTCGAGCCGGTGCTCACCGCCATCGCCAAGGCCGACAAGAAGGACCTGGGCGCGACGCTCGGCATGCTGCAGGCCCAGGGCCTGGACGGGCTGTGGAGCGTGGGCGTGTTCGGCGATCTGAAGGACCCCGACACGAACATGGCCTACATCGAGCAGGCCGGGCTCGGGCTGCCCGACCGCGACTACTACCTCAAGGACGACGAGGGCTCGGTCGCCCTGCAGGTCGCCTACCGCGCCTACATCGCCCAGCTGCTCGAGATGTCCGGCATCGACGCCGCCCAGGCCAAGAAGGACGCCGACGACATCTACGCCTTCGAGAAGGCGCTCGCCCAGCTGAGCCTGCCGCGCGACGAGCTGCGGGACCCCGAGAAGGTCTACAACCCGATCACCATCGCCGAGCTCGACAAGAAGGCGCCCCACCTGGGGATCGCCGCCTGGGCCCAGGCCATCGGACTGCCGACCGGGAAGGCCGTGTCCGCCCACGACCTGGGCTGGTACCCGGCGCTCGACAAGCTGGTCGCGAAGACGGACGCCCGGGTGCTGCGCCGCCAGATGCGGTTCAACGTGCTGTCGGGCATGGCCAACCGGCTGCCGGACACCTGGGGCCAGGCCCGGTTCGACTTCTACGGCAAGCAGGTGCTGGGCCAGCAGGCCCGCAAGGACCGCTGGAAGCGCTGCACCGACCACGCCAACAGCGTGCTCGGCGACGCCCTGGGCCGCCACTACGTCGCCCGGCACTTCGCCGGCGACAGCAAGGACATCGCGCTGGAGATGGTCGGGTTCATCACCACGTCCTTCGAGGGCGGTCTGACCGACCTGGACTGGATGGACGAGGGCACGCGCACCGTCGCCGCCGAGAAGGCCGAGGGCCTGACCAACAAGATCGGCTTCCCCGAGCACTTCGAGGACTACAGCTCGATGCAGCTCGGCGACAGCTACGCGTCCGCCAGCCTGGCCGCCGCCCGCTGGCACACCGCGGACGAGCTGTCGAAGGCCGGCCAGCCGGTCGACCCGACCGAGTGGTTCATGCCCGCGACCATCGTCAACGCCTACTACAACCCCCTCGAGAACGAGATGGTGTTCCCGGCGGGCATCCTCCAGCCGCCCTTCTTCCACCGCGCCCTGCCGGCCCCCGCCAACTACGGCGCCATCGGCATGGTCATCGGCCACGAGCTGACCCACGGCTTCGACGACAGCGGCCGCAAGTTCGACAAGACCGGGCAGATGACCGAGTGGTGGGCTCCCGAGGTGGCGACCCGCTTCGAAGAGCGCGCCCAGTGCGTCGAGAAGCAGTACAGCGAGTACCCGGCGGCCGGCGAGGTGATGGTCAACGGCAAGCTGACCCTGGGCGAGAACATCGCCGACCTGGGCGGCATCAAGCTCGCGTGGAAGGCATGGAAGGCCTACGAGGCGCAGCACGGCGCCCCCGAGCCGCTGGTCTCCGAGCTGACCAACGACCAGCTGCTGTTCGTGGCCTACGCCCAGGGCTGGTGCACCGAGATGAGCCCCGAGCTCGAGAAGATGCTGGTGCTGTCGGACAGCCACAGCCCGCCCCGCTACCGGGTGAACGGGCCGCTGCAGAACCTGCCGACCTTCCACGAGGTCTTCCAGTGTGAAGCCGGCGACGCGATGGTCCGCGAGGACATCTGCGAGGTCTGGTAGCGCCGTCCCTGTAGGAGGCCCCGTGATTCCGCTGCTGCTGCTGCTGCTGGCCTGCCCGTCCAAGGAGCCGACCGCCCCCCAGGGGCCGTCGGTCGAGCAGGTCGCGTCCCTGGCCGAGCAGGTCGCCGCCGTGCAGAGCGGCCTGCAGGCCGCACAGACGAAGGTGGCGGCCGGCGACCGCGCCGCGGCGGGCGAGGCCGTGCGCCGGACCTATGTGGCGCACTTCCAGCCGGTGGCCGAGGTGCTGCGGGTGCACGACCCGTCCGGCGCCCTGGCCCTGGAGGTGGCCTTCGGCGAGGCCCAGCGCCAGGCCGCGTCCCGTGGCGGGTCGCCGGATCTGATCGCCCTCGGCCAGCGGGTCGCCGACGCGGTGGCCGCGCTGCCGCCGCCCCCGACCCCGGCCGCCCCGTGAGCCGCCCCTGGCTGGTCGTGGACCTCGAAGCGACCTGCGACCAGCGTGGCTTCTCCCGCAGCGACATGGAGACCATCGAGGTCGGCTGCGTGCTGGTCGACGACGCCACCTTGCGGCCGGTCGACGAGTTCCAGACCTTCGTGCGGCCGGTCGTCCGCCCCCACCTGACCGACTTCTGCCGCACGCTGACCAGCATTCGCCAGGCCGACGTCGACGGCGCGCCGATCTTCGCCCTGGCGATGCAGCACTGGGCCGACTGGATGGCCGGCCACGGGCTGGCACCGGGCGACGCGACCTTCGCCAGCTGGGGCGCCTACGACCACAACCAGCTCAGCCAGGACGCCGCCCGAGCGGGGGTTCCGCTGCCGCTGGGCGGCGCCCCCTTCAACATCAAGCAGGCCTTCGCCGACCAGCTCGGCATCAAGAAGTGCGGCATGGCCGGCGCGCTCTCGCTGGTCGGGCTGCCCCTGGCCGGCACCCACCACCGCGGCATCGACGACGCCCGCAACATCGCCCGGCTGCTGCCCTGGGCCCTGGGGCGGGCGGGCACCGGACCGCGGCGGTGAGCGAGAACGCCGGCATCTCCTTCGTCCTGTGGGGGATCGCCTGGCTGATCGGCTTCGCGCTGTTGCCGGCGTACCGGAGGGCGCAGCAGCGGCGTGCGCGCGAGGGGGGCGGCGCCGACCGCGAGCGGGCCCGCCGGTGGTGGCTGTGGCTCAACTCCAAGGGCACGATCGGCCTGGGCACGGTGTTCCTGGTCATCGGCCTGGCCTTCGCCCAAGGCGACTGGCGCGCCGCCCGGCTGCAGGCCCGCGTCGACGCGCTGGCCCTGACGTGCACCACCACCGCGCTGTCCGTCACCAACCACGGCCGCGAGCCCGTCGGCGTCGACGTCGAGCTGGTCCAGGACGAGGAGCTGTCGGTCTACCTGGGCGGCACCCCCGACCGGCGGCATCGGCCCCACAGCCCCCAGGACGCCGTCGAGCTGGGCCCCGGCGATGACGCGACGTGGGCGCTTGGTGGGGACCCCATGTGCGGGCAGGCGGTCTTCCTGGTCGGCACCAGCCGGCCCTGTCGCACCGCGGCGACCGTGAGGCTGTCCGGGCCCGGGTGGGCCCAGGACGTGGTGATGACCTGTGTTCCGGAGCCTCCGCAGCGATAGGTCGGCGGCATCCGCCTTGGAGCCCTCATGCACATCGCCGTCATCGGCGCCGGCCCGGTCGGCATCGAAGCCGCCATCGCCGCCCAGGATCTGGGCCACACCGTCACCGTCTACGAAGCCGGGGACGTGCCCGCGGCCCACATCGATCGCTGGCGGCACGTGACCCTGTTCACGCCGTGGTCGATGAACACCAGCGCGCGCGGCCGGGCGCGGCTCGGCGACCCGGCCCTGCTGTCGTCCGATGTCTGCCCGACCGGCGGCCAGCTGCGCGCCCACTACCTGCTGCCCCTGGCCGCGGGCCTGGACGTGAAGACCGGGCACCGGGTGCGCGAGATCGGCCGCGCCGGCCTGGGCAAGGGCCAGAAGCTCGGGTCCACGGACCGCAACCAGACGCCCTTCCGGCTGCTGCTGCAGACCGACCGCGGCGAGCTGCAGGCCCACGCCGACGCCGTCTTCGACTGCAGCGGCACCTTCTCCGACCCGGCGCCCGCCGGGGCCGGCGGCCTGTCGGTGCCGGGCGAGGCAGAGGCCGCCGCTGCGGGGCGGCTGCGCTACGGCCCGGTGCGCGTCGTGGACCTGGAGGGCCGCCCCGTGCTGCTGATCGGCGACGGGGCCAGCGCCGTCACGGTGCTGCGCGACCTGCTGGCCCTGTCGCCGCCGGCGCGGGTCACCTGGCTGACGCCGGGCGGCGACGTGCCCGGCTTCTACAGCGGGCCCGACGACGTGCTGCCCGAGCGCAAGGCCCTGTGGGACTTCGCGCGGCAGGCCGCGGCCAGGGTCGACCACCGCCCCGGCCTGTTCGTCGAGCGGCTGGAGACCCGCGAGGGTGGCTTGCGCGCGACCCTGTCCGACGGAAAGGCCGTGGACGCCTATGTCGCCTGCGTGTCCACGGGCTTCCGCCCCGACAACCGCATGTTGCGCGAGCTGCAGTTCCACGCCTGCTGGGGCACCGAAGGTCCCATGAAGCTCGCCGCGGCGCTCATCGCCGAGAGCGGCATGGGCGGCGGGGACTGCCTGGCGGCGGGCGGGGTCGGCGCCGACAGCCTGAAGAGCCCGGAGCCCCGCCTGTTCGTGCTGGGGGCCAAGAGCTACGGCCGCCGCAGCGACTTCCTGCTGCAGAGCGGCCTGAAGCAGGTCGACGACGCCCTCTCGCTGCTCGCCTGACGCGCGGATACGAGCCCCGGCCATGTCCCTGCTCCTGAGCGTCGCGCTGGCCGTGTTCCCGGCCACCGCCGCCTCCTCTGTCGACGAGCTGCTCCCTCCGCGCTCGCCGCTGGTGCAGGGGACGGTCGCGTCCGCCCCGCGCCGGTCCGGGCTGACCTCGGACTGCCGGGACCAGTGGGACGACTTCTCGCTCGTCTTCGGCCTGGCCGGGGGTCCCTGGTCCGGGGTCGAGTGGTACGGCGAACACCAGCAGCTCGATCTCGTGCTGCTGCACCTCGCCGTCCCCCCGCCCGGCGGCGATCCGGTGGCCCAGGCCCGCGCGCTGGGCCTGGAGACGACGGACGAGGACCGCCTGCAGGTCGAGCGCTTCCACCAGCTGCCCTGCGCCGGCCAGCGCGGCGTGCAGTGGATGCAGCGGACCGACCGCGAGGGCCTGTTCCTGCTGCTGGACGAGGGCCGGGTCAGCGGCCTCGCGGTGATGCGCAAGCCGGAGCGCCTGGACGGCGGGGCCCGGGTCGCGGTGGGGACGGCCGCCGTCCGCCACGAGGCAGCGGTGTGGGCGCTGACGAAGGAGGCGGGGGCCGAGGGCGGGCCCGCCGTGCTGGCCATGGCGGCGGCGTCCATGCGGGTGGAGGAGCTCCCGGGGGCCGAGGCGCGGATCGCGGAGCTCGCCGCGGAGCTTGCCGCGGAGCTGCACGCAGATCCGGTCGCCGTCGCGGCGCCGGCCCCGGCGGCAGGACCCACCGTCGCGCCGGTCCCGGCGGCCCTGGCGGCCCTGGACGAGGCGCTCCGGGGCGACGACCCGGTCGCCTGGCTGGCCGCCCGTCAGGCGCTGGCCCGGGCCGTCGAAGCCGCGCCGGCCGCTGCCCCGCGCGACGCCCTGGTGGACGTCGATGCGCGCCTGGTGGCGCGGCTGCAGGCGCGCGGCCAGGACGACGACGCCGTCGGCCTGTGGTGCGCGGCGGCGGCGCTCCGCATCGTGCCGTCGGACGGCGGGGCGGCGGCGCTCCGGGACCGGGTGACCCGGCGCTATGCGACCTGGACCCCGCCGGTGCGGGCCGAGGGCCGGCTCGACGACGCGGTGGCCGCGGCCTGGCGCGAGCAGGTGGCGCTGGTGCGGGCTTCCGCGGGCCTGGAGGGCGCCGGCGGGGCCCGGGAGCTCACGGGGGTCGAGCCGCTCTCCCTGGTGCTGGCCGACGTGACCGTGGACATCTCTCGCCGCACCCGCACCGAGACCGCGCGCCGGGGCGTGGACGAGGGCGGCTGGGTCGACAACAGCGCCCGCGTGGCCGAGTGGCAGCGCAAGCTCGACGCCTACGACGCCGAGATCGCCGAGTTCGAGCGCGCCCACCCCGTCGGCGCCTACGAAGCCGCCTACGGCCGCTACGTGCAGCTCAAGACCTTCCGCCAGGAACACCTGGAGCGGCGTCCGGACGACCGGACCTACATCGCCGAGCACCGCGAGATCACCTGGCCGATGCAGTGCACCACCCTGTCCGGGCGGGCCCGCGGCCGGCTGCAGCTGGTCGGCCCGGATCGCGGCGTGGCCGTGCAGGCCGACGTGCCCGAGCGCAGTGGCTGCCAGCACGACCCGGTGCCCGCGCTGGGGCTGGAGGCCGCGGACACCCGGCCCCAGGAGCGCTGGCTGGTCGAGGGTGACGGCCCCGAGGCGCTGGTGGCCGCAGCCCCCGGGCCGGCGCAGAGCCTGCTGCGCGCGTGGTGGGCCGAGCGGCAGCTGGCCGATGCCACCGATCCCGTCGAGCGGGCGCTGCGGCAGGCCTGGCTGCAGGGCGAGGGGCAGCCGCCGCTGGTGCTTCCGGAGGGCCCGCTGGTCGGCACGGCGGTCGGTCCGGGCGCTGCGGCAGCCCCCGCCATGGCGGATGCGCCGCCGCCCGCCGCGGGCAGCTGGCAGGACCTGCTGCTGCAGGCGGACGCGTGGTGCGACGCCTACGACCCCGGCTGTCCCCACCTGCGCAAGGTCTGCGAGCTGCAGCTCCTCGATGGCCTGCCCGCCCTGGCCGACCTCTGCCCTGCGCGGCTGGCCGTGCCGGACGATCGGTACCTGCCCATGGCGCAACCGTCCGCGCTGTGGGCCGCCTGCATGGCCCGGGACGGCCAGGACGACGCCGCCCTGCGCTGCTGGTAGGCGGCGCGCTCAGCGGCCCTCGCGCCGCTCCACGATCTGCAGCGCCTGCTGGATCTCGGGGTCGTCCGGGGCGAGCGCCGCCGCGGCCCGGACGTCGGCCGCCGCCTGGTCGCTGCGGCCCAGCCGCACGCGGCACAGCGCCAGGGCGTAGCGCAGCCGGCCGTGCGCGGGGTTCCGGGCGACCGCGTCGACCAGCAGCGCCTCGGCCTCGGTGTCGCGGCCCTGCTGGCGGTACAGATCCGCCAGCCCGCCCGCGGCGGTCGGCAGGGCGGGATCGCGGGCCAGGGCGGCCAGGTAGTCGGCCTCGGCCCCCGGCAGGTCATGGGCCCGCATCCGCACCTCGGCCCGCTGGACCCGGGTGCCGGCTTGATCCCAGCCAGCACGGAAGAAGGCCTTCAGCTCGTCCTCGGCGAGGGCGCGGGCGACGGCGGACGCGCCGAGCTCGGCGTCGTCGGCATCGACCAGCAGCATGGCGGCCTGGATGCGCACGACCCGGGCGGGGTCGGCCAGCAGCGGGGCGGCATGGGTGATGCGCACCTCCTTGGGGGCGCCGTCCAGCAGGGCCAGGGCTTCTGCCCGCAGCGGCGCGGCCTCGTCCCGCAGCAGGGCGGCGACGGCCGGCAGGCGCGCCGGTCCCATGTCCGGGGCGCACTTCGCCAGGGCCGCCTGGCGCAGCCCCGGGGGCTGGGCGCTGTCGACCGCCAGCGCCAGCCGCGCGTCGATGTCGCCGTGGACCAGGGTGTCGACGGCGGGGGAGGGGACCAGGAAGCGGTGGTCCGGTCGGGCGTCGATGGCCATGAAGGTCGTCGCGGGCATGTGGCAGGAGACGCAGTCGCCGCCGGCGTCCGAGGCTGCGTGGCTGCCGGGGGAGGGGCTCGGGTGGCAGTCCCGGCAGAGCGCCTCGGCGGGCTTGCGCAGCGCGGCCCCGTGCCCGTCGTGGCAGTGGGTGCAGGTCACGCCCGCCCGGGCCTTGGCGCTCTGCTGAAAGCTGTTCCAGGTGAACGCCTCCTGCTGCTGGCTGCCGTCGGGGGCGAAGGCGGGGGGCACGGCGGCCGCCAGGCGCCAGCCGTCGTCCAGGTCCTGCTGGGGCGACACATTGGCGGAAAGCGGCGTGGCCAGGGCGTGGCAGGGCGCGCAGGTGCGCGCGGTCACGGGCGCCAGGGCCGCCTGCGTGGCGACGTGGGCGCTGCCGGGTCCGTGGCAGGCCTCGCAGCCGACGCCGTCTTCGGCCCAGGACAGGTCCCAGCGGTCGGCGTCGACGTCGTAGGCACGCGCCAGGCCGGTGACATGGCAGGCGGCGCACTGGTGGGTCCAGCTCTGTTCGGGGTGGGCCCAGTGGCTCGCGTCGGCCGGGTCGTCGCTGCTGGCGCCCTCCGAGGGGTCGAACCAGCGCTGGCCGCCGGCCGCGACAGGCCGCGTGTCCCAGGCCAGGGGCAGCACCTGCAGCCGCCCGCCCTCGCCCTCGACCAGCAGCTGCTGCAGCGGGTCGTGGCCCAGGGTGCCGACGACGGGATGCGCCGCGACCAGCGCGGCGACCGCCGGATCCGACAGGTCCCCGCGCACATCGCCGGGGCCGCCCTGGGCGTGGGCGTGGTCGGACCCGGCCCAGGCGGCGTGCTGCTCGGCGTGGCAGTCGCGACAGGCGGCGGATCCGACGAAGGTCGCCTCCTCGACGGGCGCCGCCACGGCAGCGGCCTCCTCCGCAGCCGCCTCCTCCGCAGCCGCCTCCTCCGCAGCGGCCTCCTCCTCCGCCCCGGGATCGTCCGGAGCGGGCGGGGAGGCGCAGGCCAGCAGCAGGAGGAGCACGCCCGCAGGCTACCTCCTCCGCCCGCTACAGCGGCGAGTCGAGCAGGGTCAGCCAGCGCACCGTCGCGATGAACAACAGGAAGCCGGCGCCGCAGCCGCCCATGACCAGCACGACCTTCGCCAGCGGGTTGCGGGCGGTCCAGGCGAAGTCGTCGGGCTCGCCGTCCTTGCGGCGCGCCCACCAGGCCTTGAGCGCGGGGGCGAAGCGCGCGGGCCGCGGCACCCAGCCCTTGCGCCACAGCAGCGCGGCGCCGCCGACGATGCCGACCAGCCACAGGATCCCGCGGGCCGGGGTCTCGAGCCAGCCCTGCCAGTACCAGGTGCTGGCGGTGACGGATCGGTCCGCGGCGACCCAATAGCGGGCGGTCGCCATGCTGCGGCCGGTCTTGGGGAGCTCGATGCGCACGGGCATCGCGCCGGTCTCGGAGCTGCCGGAGCTGCCGGCGCCGGCCAGCTCACCGACGGTGAAGCCGTCGCCGTTGCCGTCGAAGGTCCCGAGCCCGGCGGCCGGCGGCTGGTACCACTCGCCCGAGCGGTAGACCGTCTGGGCATCGACCTCGCCCTTCAGCGCCGTGTAGTGGTGCTTCGCGGGGGCCCAGACGGTCCACCGCAGGCTGGACACGGGCAGCTCGAAGGCCGGTAGCTCCAGCGCCTTGCGGCCGAACAGGCCCATGGCGTCGCCGTCCTGCTCCAGCACCAGCTGCAGGGTGAAGGGCTCGAGCCCGCCGGCGCCTTCGCGGCTGCGCTCCAGGGGGAAGCGCAGGGTGCCGTCGTCGCTGCGGCCGGGCTTGACCGGCTCGCCGGACAGCAGGGCGCTGCGGACCTCGACGCCGTCGGGCAGCCGGATGGCCAGGCTGTGGCGCAGGCGGTTGCGCAGGGTCACCCGCACGTCGGTCAGCAGGCGGCCTTCTTCGGACAGCACGGTGTCGGCGATGACCCGGTCGATGCTGGCGCTGGCCGGCTCGACGTCGGGCAGGCGGGTGGCCTGCAGCCGCACGCTGGCGTCGGGGCTGTGGACCCGCCAGGCCCGCAGCACCGGGGACACCGCCGACTGCACCACCTCGAAGGGCAGCTGGCGCACGTCGACGGCGGCGGCCTGGTCGCGGCCTTCTTCTTCGAGCTGCAGGGTGCCGGGGACCTCGACCCCCAGCCAGCCGTACTGGCGCTCGGCGCCGATGGCCTGGGGCAGGGCCACGTCGAAGCTGTCGCCGCTGTCGGCGGCGTCGCGCCGCAGCCGCAGGCTGATCTCGTAGCGGCTGCGGATCGGGAAGGCGGTCTCGCCGCGCAGCAGTGCGCCTTCGTCGCCCTGGTCGTCCAGGACGTAGCGGAAGGCGCCCTCGCCGTCGGCGTCCACCACGGTCCAGCCCGCCGGGATGCGCAGGTCGAAGGTGCGCTGGCCGGCGTACAGGATGTTGTAGCGGACCACGGCGAACAGCTCGTGGCTCTCTTCTTCGACGCTCAGCAGGCCCAGGGTCTCGGCGTAGACGCGGGCCTCGCGGCCGCTGTCCTCGCCCAGGTCCTTGAAGCCGACCAGGTGGATGCGGCTGGTGGGGGCCAGCACGGCGTCCAGCCGGGTGTGGCCGGCCCGGCTGGCGACGCTGGACTGCACGGTGCCGCGCAGCCGGGGCTCGAGGCCTTCGGCCGCGAAGTCGCACTGCACCTTGGTGACCGGGGTGCGGGCGACCTGCAGCTCGTACTCCAGGCTGCCGCGGCGGCCGCTGCCGGGCACCAGCAGGTCGAGCTCCAGGCGGCGCTCGCCGACGCCGTCGGTGACCCACACGTGGTAGCCGTCGCGGCTGGAGAGGGGCAGCGGCTTGCCGTCGGCGGTGGCGTCCACGACCACGACGCGCTCGCCGACCAGGGGCACGGTCTTCCAGGCGTCTTCGCCGGACAGGGTCACGTCCAGGGTCAGGTGCAGCCGCAGGGCGCTGCCGTCGGGCAGGGCCTCGCCGCGGTAGCTGCTGGCGCCGAGCACCACCAGCGGGCCGGCGGAGCCGTCGCGGGACATGGCGGTCAGCGCGTCCTGGGCGGCTTCCCAGCGGTCCAGGGGGACCTCGGCGCGCGGGGCGCCCGCGCCGGCGGGCGGGATCTCGATGGTCATCGACTCCGAGACCGCGTCGGCAGCGGGCATGAGGCGCGGCGCGGCCTGGATCGGCTCGGCGTAGTTGTCCCGCATGATGTTGTCGAAGCTCTCGGCGGCGCGCTGCTCGCGCTCGAGGTGCCAGGCGGCTTCTTCGGCGGCGTCGAGGATGTCGGAGCCGGCGAGGGTGGGGGAGGAGGAGGCGAGGGCGAGGACGAGGGGGAGCAGCATCAGGCCCTCCGCAGGGCGAGCAGGTTCAGGCCGAGCAGCGCCACGAAGGCGGCGGACGACAGCAGCATCGGGAAGGCGCCGAGCCACAACAGGCCCCAGGCCAGCGTGATCGTGGCGGCCAGGTTGCGCCAGGACAGCAGGTCCAGCGAGGCGCGGGGCGAGGCGAAGCGGGCCGAGACCCGGGCCCGGAAGGCCGGACCGGCGACCCGGACCAGGGACCACAGCAGGGCCAGGTCGGCGCCCCACAGCACCCGGCGATGCACGCCGAGCACGTGGTGGCCGACGAACAGCAGGGCGAGCATGCCGGCGAACAGGGCGACCCCGCCGGTGGCGTCACGGCGGCGCAGGGCCAGCCCGACCAGCCCGAAGCTGGCCAGCAGGGCGCCCCAGCGCAGCGGCGGCAGCGCATCGCGGTCGATGAAGGTCACCTGGACCCGGGGGGTCTCGCGGCCCAGCAGGATGCGGCGGAACCGGTGGCGATCCCCGGTGAAGGGGAAGTCGCTCATGACCTCCTGGCCGCCCTTGAGCCGGTTCTGCTCCTGGCGGTAGATGGCCTTGCGCTGGCTGAGGATGCTGGTGTAGCCGCCGTACTCGCTGTCGTAGCCGCCGGCCCAGGCCGAGTGGGACCACATCGCCCGCTGCAGGTACTGCTTCGCGCGGCGGAAGGGGTCGTACTTGATGGCGCTGACCTGCGAGAGGTTGGCCGAGAAGTGCACGGGGGCGACGGCCTCGGGCGTGTAGACGTGCCAGGTCGCGGCGACGGCGTCGACGTCCAGGGCCGGCAGGGTCACGGTGCGGCGCCCGGCCAGGCCCAGCGGCTCGCCGGGGGTGCGCCAGGCCAGCTCGATGACGAAGGTGGACTCGCGCACGGTGGCGCTCTGGGTGGGGATGCGCAGCACCATGCCGGGCTCGAGATCCCAGGCGCTGCCCAGACGATCGCTGTTGGCGGACAGGATCTCGGGCCAGCGGCTGGCGTCGCCCAGCACCATGGCCGCGATGCCGCCCAGGGTCTGCCCGGACTGCACGGTGACGGTGGTGGCGGCGGCGCCGACCCGCTCGCTCTGGCGCAGGGGCAGCAGCAGGTCGCCCTGCGGGGACAGGCCGGGGCGGATGGGCTCGCCGTCGACGAAGGCGTGGGTGAGCACGGCCCCGGGCGGCAGGGTGGCCTTGAGGTACTGGCGGGTGTTGTTCCGCAGCCGCATGCGCAGCTTGGTGATCTCGGCGCCGTCCTGCAGCAGGACGGTGCTGGCCTCGATGTCGTCGACGATGGTGCTGGTCAGCTCGAGCTCGCCGTGGCGGGCCAGGGCCAGGGTGACCGACGGCGCTTCCTGGAAGGCCATGCCCAGCAGCAGCGGGCTGTCGGTGAGCTCGGTGAGCTGCGGGGGAAGGTCGCGCAGGGTCAGCTCGGTGGCGTGCTCCATCGACGCGATGGTGGCGTCCAGGCCGGCGGGGCCCTGCACGCCCAGCGAGCCGTCGACCAGGGTGGCGTCGGCGGGCCGGGGCACGGCCAGGGCGACGGCCTGGGGGGCGCCGGTCTCGTCGACCTCGACCGGCAGCTGGAAGTGGACCTGCACCTTGGCGGAGTCCGACACCAGGTAGCGGAGCAGCACGCCCAGGCGGGCTTCCTGGCCGGGCTCGGGGGGCGCTTCCGTGCGCCACTGCAGCACGGCGTCGCCGGTGACGTCGACCACCTCGACCTCTGGGGGGACGATCAGGTCGAGCCGGTCGACCTCGCCCTCGAGCACGGACAGATCGACGACCGCGACACCGCGCACCAGCGCTTCGTGCAGGGTGAACAGGGCGTCGACCCGGGCTTCGGTCCGGGCGGGGCCGAGCGCTGCGTCATGCGCCAGTCGACGGGTCCAGGACAGCTCCAGGTCGCCGCGGGCGTCCAGGTGGCCGGCCAGGCGGGTGCCGCCGGCGATGGGCCGGGCATCGGTGAGCACGCCGGCCGTCAGCGTGGCGTCGATGTCCGGCTCGGGCACGTCGACGCTGACCCGGGTCGGGCCCGAAGGCGGCAGGTCCAGGTGCAGGCGCCGGGCGAAGCGATCGTCTTCACGGCCCTGCAGGAAGTCGACGCGCAGCGTGTGCTGGCCGGCGCCTTCGACGCCGACCGTGTACAGCGCGCCTTCCTGCAGCAGCGAGGTCGGCCGGCCGTCCAGCAGCACGCCGCCGATGGTGGCGTCGGCGTCGATGACCGGGACGCGCACCGGGCCGTCGGTCAGCACCTGGACGCGGGCGGTCAGGGTGCCCGAGAACACGCCCTTGCGGAAGGCGCCGTCGACCTCGCGATCGACGTGCAGCACCGTCGCGGGGGGCAGGGCAGGGATGTCGGCGGCGGCGAGCCCTGCCCGCAGGGCGGCCCACTCGGACAAGGGGATCGTGACGGTGCCGACGGCGTCTCCGCCGGGAACGGCGGCAGCGGGTCGGGCACACAGCAACAGCATCGACGCCGCGAGGGCGCCGGAGAGCGTTCGGTGCATGGGGTCTTCCGGTCGGGGGTCACCGGGTGCATGGCACCCTGGCTGCCGCCCCTCGACCATGGAAGAACCCGGGGGTTCCCGTGGGTTGTGGAGGTTTCGTGCAGACGGTCGCCCGGCCGGGGCGACCGGTCGCTACCAGTCCACGGCCGGCCCGAACAGGAAGACCCGGCCTTCCTGGGGCGCGGCGATCAGGATCTCGCTGTCGCCGTCGTCGTCCAGATCGCCGACCACGACCAGGTCCATGCCGAAGCTGTCGAAGCCGGGGGACTCCTCGTCTACGGTGACGGGGGCCTGGAACACGACGTCGGCGTCGGCCTCGACGTAGCCGCCGCTCCAGCCGTCTTCGCCGAAGAAGACCCGCGCCTGGCCGATGCCGCCGACGTAGCTGATGCGGTCGATCTGCACGCTGCTGCGGCCGTGGCCGACGACCAGGTCGACGGTGCCGTCGCCGTCGACGTCCGGCGCGAAGGCCAGCTCGCCGCCCATGTAGCCGTCGACCGTCTGGCCCGAGAAGGTCAGCGCCGCCGAGCCGATGGCGGCGTCTTCGGTGATCGGGCCCATCAGCACGCTGACGCGGCCGCCCTGGTCGGCGTCGTCGGTGTCGTAGGCCGCCTCGGCCAGGGCCAGGTCCAGGTGGCCGTCGCCGTCGATGTCCCAGGCCGCGCTGTCCGACAGGTCGCTGCTGATGCTGTCGGTGATCGCCGCGTCGGCGTCGGCCGGCAGCGACACATCGCCGGTGACGTCGCCGCTGACGATCCAGGCCAGGTCGGTGGTGCCGGTCAGGACCACGTCGACGACGCCGTCACCGTCCAGGTCACCCGGAGCGCTCACCCGGTCGCAGGCGGTGCCGTAGGCGGTGGTCGAGATGATGGTGGCGCGGGCGTCGTCGACGCTGTGGGTGCCGGTGGCGGAGCCGTCCAGGATGTAGGCCGCGCCGGCCACCGCGCCGCCCAGGTCGTTCTTGGGGGCGCCGGCGATGAAGTCGGGCACGTCGTCGCCGCTGACGTCGCCCAGGCTGGTCAGCGCCTCGACGCCCAGCAGCTCGCCCGGTCGGACGCCCTGCCACACGGCGATGGGCGCATCGTCCACGAAGCCGGTGCCGGTGTCGCCGGGGACCACGTAGACGACCCCGTCGCCGGTGCCGCCCCCGTCGCTGCCGGCGATGAGCAGGTCGGGCACGTCGTCCCCGTCCAGGTCCGCGCTGAACGCCACCTCTGCGCCGATCAGCTCGCCCGCCAGGCTGCTGCCGAGCGGGGTGGTGGCCGCCGACACGCCGGCGCCCAGCGAGCCGCTCTTGACCAGGTAGACGATGCCGCCGTCGGTGCCGTCCAGGGGCGCGCCGATCAGCACGTCGCTCACGCCGTCGCCGTCGACGTCGCCGCCTCGGGCCAGGCTGGCGCCGAAGCCGCCGTCGCTGTCGCTGTAGCCCTCGACCCACGCCTCGTCCGTGGGCACCTCCCCGCCCCAGCCGCCGCACTCGTCGGCCGCGGCGTCCTCGGTCCCGTCGCAGTCGTTGACCTGCAGATCGCCGCAGACCTCCTCGGCCCCCGGGTAGACCGTGCCGTCGTCGTCGTCGCAGTCGCCCGTCACCGTGGTGGTGTCCGGCGGCTGCTCGCACAGGACCAGCCCGCTCTCGCTGCCGCCATAGCCGTCGCGGTCGGCATCCGTGTAGTAGGCCACGCCGTCGGCGGCGTCTTCGTCCACCTCGTCGTCGCAGTCGTCGTCGACGTCGTTGCAGATCTCGGTCGCGTCGGGGTTCACGGCGGGATCGGCGTCGTCGCAGTCCCCGTCCGACGTCAGGTAGCCCTCCGGCTTCGTGCACTCGACCACGCTGTCGAGGTCGCTGCCGAAGCCGTCCTCGTCGACGTCTGCGTAGAAGGTGCGGCCGTCGACCGCGTCTTCGTCCTCCTCGCCGTCGCAGTCGTCGTCGCGGCCGTTGCAGAGCTCGTCGGCGCCTGGGTAGATGCCGGACTTGCTGTCGTCGCAGTCGGTCTCGTCGGTGGTGTAGCCCTCGGGCAGCTCGCAGGCCTTCTTGGTCTCGACCGGGTCGCCGAAGCCGTCCCCGTCGGCGTCGGCGTGGAACACATCGCCGTCGGCCGGGCGGTCGTCGATGACCCCGTTGCAGTCGTCGTCGACGCCGTTGCAGTACTCGGTCGCGTCGGGGTGGATCGACGCGTCGTTGTCGTTGCAGTCCTCGCTGGCGTAGTACCCGTCGTAGTCGTCGTCGGGCTCGAAGCCGGCGCCGGTGTCCTTGTCGCCGCAGGCGAGCAGCAGCAGGGGGAGGAGAGAGGTCATGGGCGTCTCCGCGGGGGCGTCTCGGGGGAGGACGCGGAGCTTAGCTGCTCGGCGGCGGGACGCGCCCGGCTCAGGCGCCGGGGAGGTCGACCCCTTCCCAGTCGCCGTCGCCCATCTCGACGCCGCCGGCGGGGAAGTACTCGGTCCAGCGGTCGGTCACCGTCGACTTCGTCTGCGGGTCGCAGAACAGCTCGCCCGGGTAGTGGGCCTTCATGCGGGCGTCGATGAACACGGTGCCTTCGTAGACGATGTGGTTGTGCACCACCCGGTGCTTCGCCGAGATGTCGGCGGCCGGCTCGAAGCGGGTGAACACCGTCCACAGGAAGCGCGGTGCCGTGGCGGCGACCCGCGCGGCGTCGTCGACCAGCACCACCAGCGGCCAGTCCGGGAAGGCATCCACCAGCCGGGCCGACAGCCCGGGCTCGTCGCTGTGGCTGGGGCCGCTGACCAGCAGACAGCCCGCGCAGAAGGCCTCGGCCTGGGTGATGCCCGCCGGCAGGGCGCCGCGGAAGGCCTGGGGGCAGTCGCGCACTGCGTCTCCCACGCCCAGCATGACGCCGCGGCTGCCCTTGTTCACCTCCGGCCCGGTGTAGTCCAGGGTGTCCATGGACAGGCGGCCGAAGACGTACAGGTCGGTCTCGGGGCGGAAGCGGGCCAGCACGTGGGCCAGCAGCGACCGGAAGTCCTTCAGGTCCTGGGGGTGGTCGGTGACCAGCAGGAACTTGGTCAGCGACAGCTGCCCCTCGCCCAGGATGCGGAAGGCGTGCTGCATGGCCTCGCGCCCGAAGCGGTCCTGGACCACCGCGGCGCCCAGGCTGTGGAAGCCGGTCTCGCCGTAGCTCCAGATGTCGCGCACGCCGGGCATCACCACCGGGAACAGCGGGCTGAGCAGCTCCTGGAGGTACTCGCCGATGTAGTAGTCCTCCTGCCGGGGCTTCGCGACGACGGTGGCCGGCCAGATGGCGTCCTTGCGGCGGCAGACCTTGTCGACCTGGATGATCGGGTAGTCGTGCTGCAGGCTGTAGTAGCCGTAGTGGTCGCCGAAGGGGCCTTCCGGCCGGCGCACGTGGGGCGGCACCTTGCCGACCAGGGCGAACTCGGCGCCGCTGATGAGCGGGTGGGGCCCGGCGGGGTTGTTGCAGCGGGGCAGCTTGCTGCCCAGCAGCAGGCTGGTGAGCAGCAGCTCGGGCACGTTCTCGGGCAGGGGCGCGATGGCCGACAGGATCAGCGCCGGCGGACCACCGACGAAGACGGTGACCGGCAGGGCCTGGTCGTGCTGCTCGGCGACGTGGTGGTGGAAGCCGCCGCCCTTGCCGATCTGCCAGTGGATGCCCGTGGTGGCGTCGTCATGGCGCTGGACCCGGTACATGCCCAGGTTGTGGCCGCCGTGCTCGGGGTGTTCCGTGTAGACCAGCGGCAGGGTCACGAAGGCGCCGCCGTCGTCGGCGTGGCAGTGCAGCATGGGGATGCGCGTCAGCTGCGGATCCTCGACCACCTGGGTCACCGGGCCGCCCGCGCTCTGCGTCATGCCGAGCTTCGTCGCCTGCCAGAAGAAGTCCCGCCGGTCCCACAGCTTGCCGAAGGTGGGCGGCACCAGCTCCATCGGCAGCCGCGCGGCCTGCTGGATGAACTCCAGCGGTCGGCGACCGAAGGCCAGCTCGACCCGCCGCAGGGTGCCGAACAGGTTGGTCACCACCGGGAAGTCGCTGCCCTTGGGGTTCCGGAACAGCAGCGCCGGGCCGCCGGCCGCGATGACCCGCTTGTGCACCTCGGCGATCTCCAGGTACGGGTCGACGGGGGCTTCGATCTCGACCAGCTCGCCCTCGCGGCGGAGGATGTCGAGGAAGGCGCGCAGGTCGGGGACCACGGTCGGCACTCCGGGGGAGGCGGGAGGGGAGGAGGTATCGCGGGGGAGGGGAGGGGCCAGTGCCCGCGGTTCGTGCGACTCTCGCTCCGTGGTCTCCCTCTTCCTCCTCCTCCTCGCGGCCCCGGCCTCGGCCCACGAGCTGACGGTGCTCGCGCCGGGTGATGGACCGCCGCTCATCGTCGAGGTGGGCGGCCGAGCGGTGCGCTCTCGGGCCATCGACGGGGGCCGGCGCGCCGTCATCGAGGTCCAGGCCGGCGACGAGGTGGTGGTCCGCGACCCACGGGGGCTGCAGCCGTGGTCCGGGGTGGCGCCCGACGGGGACGCGACCATCGGCATCCGGGCGGCACCCGGGCGGCGGCTGGAGCGGGTGCCGCTGGCCCTCGATCAGGGGCAGGTGGTCGAGCGCGAGGCCGACTGGAGCGCGCTCGCGGGCGGTGGGATCGGCCTGGTCGTCCTGCTGTTCATGGGACTCCGGGTGGCGCTGCCCGAAGCGCTGGAGCGACGGCTGGCGCGCTGGCGCTGGTGGTGGACGCCGCTGGTCTTCGCCGCGCTGTCCGCGCTGTGGACCTGGCCGGCGGTGCTGCTGTCGCCGGACCGCGTGCCCGGCCGCCACTTCGACATCCTGCCGGTGATCTGGCTGGTCGAGCGGGTCCCGGGTGGGCTCCCCGGCAGCCACTGGCCGGTCGGCGAGGCGCTGCAGCGCGTGGACAGCTGGCTGCTGTTGCTGTTTGCGCTGCTGCCGCTGTCGGGGGTGACGGTGGCCGGGTTGCTGGCCTGGCTCGGACCGGCGCTGTCGGCCTGGGCGGCCGAGGTCTGCGCGCGCCGGGCCTTCGGCGTGGCGGCGCCGCACAGCCTGATCGCGGGTGTGACCTACGGCTTCTCGGGCATCGTGGCGTCGGCCCTGCTCGAGGGTCACGTGCCCCACCTGCTGCAGCCGTGGCTGCCGCTGACCCTCGGTGCGGCCTGGCTGGCGCGGGAGCGGGGCTGGCGGATGGCGCTGCTGGCAGGGCTCGGCGCCGCGCTGTCGCTGCTGACCACGGGCTACCACGGTGTCGCGGCGGTGCTGATGATCGCGGTGCTGGCGGTGCGTGCGCCGGTGCTGCTGCTGGCGGCGCTGCCGGTGGCCCTGGCGGCGGTGCCCATCGCGGCGAACCTGGGTGGGGGCGGCGAGGTCCACGTGATGGAGATCGTGCCGCGGGGGAGCCTGTCGCTGTGGACCCTGGCGACCTGGACCGGGCAGGTCGATCGCTTCGATCACAGCGTCAGCGCCCCCATCGGGGTCCTGGCGCTCACCGGCCTGGTGCTGGGGCGGAACCGGTGGCTGCAGCTGCTGTGCGGCCTCGCGCTGGTGCTGGCCTTCGGGCCGACCCTGCGGCTGGTGCCGTGGGACGCGGGCGTGCAGCTGCCGTGGGCGGCGCTCTACGGCCTGGGGCTGGGCGACGTGCTGCGCTTCCCCATCCGCTTCATGTGGGTGCTCTTCCTGTGCGCGGGCGTGCTGGCGGCTGCGGCCAGCGCCCGTCGACCCGCGATCGCCCTGCCGATGCTGGCCGTGCTGGGCGCGCTGGAGGCGGGGACCCCCTTCCGCCAGCGGCCCGGCGCCTTGCCGACGGTCACCGTCGAGCGAGAGGGGGCGGTGCTGGACCTGTTCCCCGTCGCGGTGGGGCTGGGGCCGTCGGACATCGACATGTGGGCGCGTGCGCTGTCCTGCGTTGGCCAGATCTCGCACGGCCAGCCGGTGCTGGCCCGCTGCCTGGGCACCGGAGGAGGCGACGTGCGCGAGCGGGTCGCCGACCGCGTGATGGCCGACCTGCTCGAAGGGCGCGGCGTCGAGTGGGTGGCCGAGGCGGGGGTCGGCACCATCGTGCTGCACCCGGGTTGGTTCCGCGATCAGGACGCCCGGGACCTGGCCGCCGCGCTCGACTGGCAGCTCGGCGCGGCCTCGGAGCAGGAGGACCTGCTCGTCTGGACCGTGCCCGGCGAGCCGGTCTCTGCCGAGGCCGCGCTGGAGGCCCTGTCGCGGCGCGGTACGCTGCGCTGATGGACCCTTCCAGCATCGACGCCCTGCAGCTGGCCTTCTCGGAGCGGAGCCTGACGGTGCTCAACGGCATCCTGGGGCTCATCATGTTCGGCGTGGCGCTGGACATGAAGCTGTCGGACTTCAGCGCGCTGGCCCGGGCGCCGCTGGCCCCGGTCGTCGGGCTGGTCTGCCAGTTCCTGCTGCTGCCCGCGCTGACCTTCGTGCTGGCCGTCAACGTGGCGCCGACCCCCAGCATGGCGCTCGGCATGATGCTGGTGGCGGCCTGTCCGGGCGGCAACGTCAGCAACTTCTTCACCAGCGTGGCCGGCGGGCGGGTCGCCGTCAGCGTGGGCATGACGGCGGTGTCGAGTCTGGCGGCCTTCGTGATGACGCCGCTGAACCTGCAGCTGTGGGGCACGCGGTCGGACTGGACCGCGCCCCTGGTCGCCGACTTCGATCTGGACCCGCTCAAGCTCGGCCTGCAGCTGATGCTGCTGCTGGTCGTGCCGATCACCATCGGCATGGGCGTCAACCACCGGCTGCCGACGGTGGCCGCGAAGCTGCGCAAGCCCTTCAAGGTCGGCAGCCTGCTGTTCTTCGTGGCCTTCATCGCGATCGCCTTCGCCGGCAACTTCGATGCCTTCCTGGTGGCCATCGGCACGGTCTTCGTGCCGGTGGCGCTGATGAACGCCATGGCGCTCCTGCTGGGCTGGTCCGGCGCACGGCTGGTCGGGCTGCCGTCGGCCGACCGCCGGGCCGTCGCCATCGAGGTCGGCATCCAGAACAGCGGCCTGGGGCTCATCATCATCTTCACCTTCTTCGGCGGGCTCGGCGGCATGGCCGTGGTCGCCGCCTGGTGGGGCATCTGGCACCTGGTGTCGGGCCTGTGCATGGCCGGCGCCTGGCGCGCGTGGGATCGGCGGGCCGCTCGTTAGGATCCTCCTCCCCCCGGGAGGTGCCCCATGTCCCTCGATCTCGTCATCCGCGGCGGCTCCGTCCTCGACGGCACCGGCGCGCCCGCCCGCAGCGCCGACATCGGCGTGCGCGACGGCCGCATCGTCGAGCTCGGCGTGGTCTCCTCCTCCGCCCGCCGCATCGTCGACGCCGACGGGGCGCTGGTGACCCCCGGCTTCGTCGACCTGCACACCCACTACGACGGCCAGGCCACCTGGGACGACGAGCTGGCACCGAGCATCGACCACGGCGTGACCACCGCCGTGATGGGGTCCTGCGGGGTCGGCTTCGCGCCGGTGCGGCCCACCCAGCACGATCAGCTCATCGAGCTGATGGAGGGGGTCGAGGACATCCCGGGCACGGCCCTGCACGAGGGGCTGGACTGGCGATGGACCGACTTCCCGTCCTACATGGACGCCGTCGACGCGCTGCCGCACACCATGGATCTGCTCTGCCAGGTGCCCCACGACGTGCTGCGGTACTACGTGATGGGCGAGCGCGCGGCGGCCGGGGCCGACAGCACCGACGCCGATCGGGCCGAGATGAAGCGGCTGCTGGAGCAAGCGCTGGACGCAGGAGCGGTCGGGTTCAGCACGGGGCGCTCGGACAACCACCGCACGGCCCGCGGCGAGTACACCCCGGCCAGCGAGGCGTCGGCTGCCGAGCTCGTCGCCCTGGGCAGCGCCTTCGCCGGGCGCGACCGCGGCGTGCTGCAGGCGGTCAGCGACTTCGACATGAACCACAGCGTGGCGCGCTTCCACGCCGAGTTCGACCTGCTCGAGGGCATGGCCCGGGAGGCGGGCGGACGGCCCCTGTCGATCTCGACCATGCAGCGGGACATGGCGCCCGACCAGTGGAAGTGGATCCTGCAGCGGGCCGAGGCAGCGACGGCCGCGGGCCTGCCGATGCGCTGCCAGGTGGCCAGCCGGCCGATCGGCGTGCTGCTGGGGCTCGAGGCGACCTTCCACCCGTTCATGGGCATGCCGGGCTTCAAGGCGCTCAGCCACCTGCCACGCGCCGAGCTGCTCGCCGCCCTGCGCCAGCCCGACGTGAAGGCCCGCATCCTGTCCGAGGACAGCGATCCGGTGGCGGGCGACGGCAGCCCGATCCCCAAGATGGCCGACGAGTTCCTGAAGGCGCTGCCGCTGCTGAGCATGCGGCTGTTCGTGCTGGGCCAGGCGCCCTGCTACGAGCCCGATCCGGCCACGGCCCTGGGGGCCCAGGCGATCGCCGCGGGCAAGAACCCGCTCGAGGCGGTCTACGACGCCATGCTCCAGGACGAGGGCCGGGCGCTCATCTACTTCCCGCTGTTCAACTACACGGCCGGCAACCTGGACGTCGTGCACCGCATGCTCACCCACCCCTTGGCGCTGCCCGGGCTGGGCGACGGCGGCGCGCACGTCGGCACCATCTGCGACGCCAGCATGCCGACCTGGACGCTGCAGTGGTGGGGGCGCGACCGGCCCCGCGACCGCATCGCCCTGCCGCGGCTGGTGCAGCAGCTCACCGCCGACGGCGCCGACTTCCTGGGCCTGGCCGACCGCGGACGCGTGGCCGTGGGCCAGCGGGCCGACCTGAACGTCATCGACTTCGACCACCTGGCGGTGGGCGCGCCGCGTCTGCACGCGGACCTGCCGGCGGGCGGCAAGCGGCTGCTGCAGCCGGCGACCGGCTACCTGGCGACCGTGGTCGCCGGGCAGGTGGTGCGTGAGTCCGGCCGCGACACGGGGGCGCGGCCGGGGCGGGTGGTCCGGGTCTGAGCGCGGCCGGGATCAGCCCTCGGCGTCCGTCGCCTCGTCCGTGAGCGGCTCGTCGTCGGTGCCGGTGCTGGCCATCGCCAGGACCTCGCGCAGGCGTGGGCCGGTCAAGGGGTGGACCTCGACCTGCTCGAAGTACTCCTGCAGGCGGTCGCGCTCCAGGACCTCGGTGCCCAGGAGCTCTTCCGACATGCGGTGGAGCAGCGCTTCGTTCGCGGTCAGGATGGCGCGGCTGCGGGCGTGGGCCTCGTCCAGGATGCGCCGGACTTCCGTGTCCAGCTGCTGGGCGGTCTGTTCGCTGATCGGCACGTCGCGCATGCCGCCGCCGCCGATGCCGAACGGGTTCTGCATCTCGCCGCCGTAGTCGACGGCGCCCATGGCGCTGCTCATGCCGAACTGGCTGACCATGCGGCGGGCCAGGTCGCTGGCCTTGCGGATGTCGTCGCCCGCACCGGTGGTGAAGTCGCCGAACACCAGCTCTTCGGCGGCGCGGCCGCCGTAGAGCACGGTCAGGCGGTTGAGCAGCTCGGAGCGCGCCATCAGGTAGCGGTCTTCCAGCGGCATCTGCAGGGTGTAGCCGAGCGCCCCGATGCCGCGGGGGATGATGCTGATCTTCTGGACCGGGTCGGCGCCCGGGCAGGCGGCGGCGCAGATGGCGTGGCCCGCCTCGTGGAAGGCGACGACCCGCTTCTCCTGCTCGGACAGGCGGCGGCTCTTCTTCTCGAGGCCGGCGACGATGCGCTCGACCGCGTCCTGCAGGTCCTCGAACTGGATGGCGGACTTGCCGCGGCGGGCGGCCAGCAGGGCGCCTTCGTTCAGCGCATTGGCGAGGTCTGCGCCGGCGAAGCCCGGGGTGATGCGGGCGAGCTCGGAGAGATCGACCTCGTCCGCCAGCTTCATCTCGCGGGCGTGCACCCGCAGGATGGCCTCGCGGCCGCGCACGTCGGGGCGGTCGACCAGCACCTGGCGGTCGAAGCGGCCGGCGCGGAGCAGGGCAGGATCGAGGATCTCGGGGCGGTTGGTGGCCGCCATGATGATGATGCCCTTGCGGCCGTCGAAGCCGTCCATCTCGACGAGGAGCTGGTTGAGGGTCTGCTCGCGCTCGTCGTGGCCACCGACCGGGCTGGCGCCGCCGCGGGCCTTGCCGATGGCGTCGAGCTCGTCGATGAAGATGATGCAGGGGGCGCGCTCGGTCGCTTCCTTGAACAGGTCGCGCACGCGGGCGGCGCCGACACCGACGAACATCTCGACGAAGTCGGAGCCCGAGATGCTGAAGAAGGGCACGCCCGCTTCGCCGGCCACCGCGCGGGCCAGCAGGGTCTTGCCGGTGCCCGGGGGGCCGACCAGCAGCACGCCCTTGGGGATCTTGCCGCCGAGCACGGTGAACCGCTCGGGGGTCGACAGGAACTGCACGATCTCCTGCAGCTCCTCGATCGCTTCGTCGATGCCGGCCACGTCGGCGAAGGTGACGCCGGTGCCTTCTTCGGGGGCCAGGGTCGCCCGGGACTTGCCGAAGGTGGCGACACCGGGGGGCGCCCCGCCTTCGCGGCGGAACAGGAAGAAGAACAGCACGCCGAGCATGATCATCGGCAGCAGCCAGCCGCTGGCGCGGTCGCAGTCCCCACGAGGGGTGGCGGCGTAGGCGACGTCGTGCGCTTCGAGGAAGCTCGTGAAGTCCTTGTCCATCGGCACGACGCCGACGTCGATGGACCGGCTGGCCATCGGTCGATCGGCGTCGGGCATCTGGCCCGCCTTGTAGTAGACGGTGGCCTTGTCCTCGTGGAAGACGACGCGCTCGACGCGGCCCTCTTCGACGTGGGACTTGACCTCGGTCCACGTGTGCTTGGTGGCGATGTCGCCTTGCAGGACGTTGAACAGCAGCGCCCCCATCAGCACGATGAGGGCGAGGTTCAGGACGAGCAGGATGGGTCGGTTGCGATTCACCCCCACCGGCTAGCCACGGGGCTGTGCCATGACAAGCGCGTGTGGCACATTGCGGGGAACCGGCCCCGAAACGGCCCATGGAGGCTCCGATGTCGCGCTCCCTCGCCCCGCTGACGCTGTGCTCGCTGCTGCTGCCCCTCGCCCTGGCGCTCGGCGCCTGTGGAGACAAGGACGACGGGAGCGGTGACGGCGACGGCACCGACGGCGGCAGCGGGCTGGACAACGACGGCGACGGCCACGACAGCATCGCGACGGGCGGCGACGACTGCGACGACACCGACGCCAGCGTCTACCCCGGCGCGGCCGAGGCCTGCGACCGCGAGGACGACGACTGCGACGGGGTCGCGGACGAAGACTTCGACGCCGACGGCGATGGCTGGTACGACGCGGCGGCCTGCGCCACGACCCGGATCGAGGACGGCCAGGACTGCGACGACAGCGACGCCGACGTGCACCCCGGCGCGACCGAGGTCCCCTACGACGGCATCGACCAGGACTGCGCGGACGGTGACCTGGACGACGTCGACGGCGACGGCTTCGCGGCCGAGGCCGCGGGCGGCGGCGACTGCGACGACGAAGACGCGGACGTGGGCCCCGGCGCGACGGACACGCCCTACGACGGCATCGACCAGGACTGCTCGGGCGGGGACCTGGTCGACGTCGACGGGGACGGCCAGGACGCCCTGGTCGCGGGCGGCACGGACTGCGACGACAACGACGCCGGCATCTACGAGGGCGCGACGGACACGCCCTACGACGGCATCGACCAGGACTGCTCGGGCAGCGACCTCGACGACGTGGACGGCGACGGGTACGCCGCCGAGGCCGCGGGTGGGGACGACTGCGACGACGGCGACGCCGCCATCAGCCCCGGTGCCGTCGAGATCCCCTACGACGAAGAGGACCAGGACTGCGACGGCGTCGACCTGACCGACGTCGACGGCGACGGCTACGACAGCACCGAGGTCCGCCGCGGCACCGACTGCGACGACGCCGACCCCCGCATCCACCCGGGCGCCCCCGACCTGGCCGGTGACGCCGTCGACGCCGACTGCGACGACACCGACGACGCGACCGTCCTGGCGCTGGCGGACATCTCGAAGAGCGTGTTCGGCACCGAGCTCGGCCAGGAGTACCTGGGCTTCGGCCTGGCGGTCTGCGATCTGGACGGCGACGGGCTGGACGACATGATCGTCGGCGCCCCCCTGGCCGACGGCTACCACGGCCAGCTCGGCATCTTCTACGGCGCCACGTCGGATGGCTGGTCCAGCGGCATGACCATGGACGACGCCGACGCGCTCATCACCGGCGACAGCTACTTCATGGGCTTCGGCGTGGCCTGCGGCGACTTCGACGGCGACGGCGACCAGGACCTGACCACCGTCCGCGGCGAGATCAACTACACGACGACCTACCGCACCGACCTCGAGGTGCTGCTCTGGTCCAACGACGGCGCCGGCTTCACCGCGGGCAGCAGCGACAGCGACGCCACGGCGGTCTTCTCCTTCGACCTGGGCGCCGAGACCGGCGGCAGCAGCATCTACTCGCGGGCCATCACCATGGGCGACGTCGACGGGGACGACGTCGACGACCTGCTCATCGTGATGTCCGAGGGCGTGAACAACGACGGCTCGGCCCAGAACGCCGACGGCGCGGTCTGGGTCATCCCCGGCGGCGACTACGCCGGCGACTACGAGATGGAGTCCGAGCTCATCGCGCGCATCTTCCACGACCAGGACAGCGGCATGCACGACATCGAGGTGCTGCCCGACCTGGACGGCGACGGCGTCGGCGAGCTCTACTTCGGCCAGGCCGGCTGGTACGACGGCTGGACCGGCAGCGACACCGGCCTGGACACCGGCGACGACCCCGAGGGCCTGGCGGCCTTCATCAGCGACCCCGACGACAGCGACGGCACGGCCAGCGAGCGCGCCTTCGCGAGCCTGCTCGGCGGCGAGGGCCAGGCGCTGGGCTACGCCGGCAGCTTCTTCGACATCGACGGAGACGGCGACCTGGACGCGGTCCTGGACGTGTTCTACGACGACACCGTCGCCGAGTTCGGCGGCGGGCTCTACGCCTACACCGACCTCGAGGACCTGCTCGACGGTGGCACCTTCCAGGACGGCGAGGCGCTCGCCGACGGACACGTCTGGGGCGAGAGCGAGCTCGGGCTGCTGGGCGCCGAGCTGTGGGCGCTCGACGACATGAACGGCGACGGCTTCCGCGAGCTGCTGGTGAGCCAGTACGGCAACGGCGCGGCCGACGGCTGGATCATCGTCGACGGCCAGAGCCTGCTGACGGAGTCGTCGATCTCCGACGCCACCGTGCTCACCATCGAAGGCACCTACTTCGACGACTTCGGCGTCGGCGACGGCAGCGGGCGCATCGCCGCCATCGGCGACATCGACGGCGACGGGATCTCCGACATGGCCCTGTCGTCGTACACCTACCTGACCTACGACAGCAGCACCTACGCCTTCAGCGGGCGGGTCTACGCGCTGCTCAGCGGCGACCTCTACATCAAGGACTGATCGTCCTCGTCCAGGGGACGGGTCTCCTCGTCGAGGACCTGCCGGGTCCGCTTCTCCAGGAAGCGGGCCTGCTGCAGGTTGTCGCCGATGCAGACCAGGCCGAGCTTGCCGAACTCGGACAGGGCGCCGAGCAGGTGGAAGACGACGCCGCGCTCGGTCGCGCCGTGGAAGTGCAGGCCGTGGTACACGGCGATGTCCAGCAGGTCCTCGGGGAGCAGCCCGCGGTAGCGCTCCGAGCGCAGGGTGTCGCTGGCGAAGTAGTACTTGGGTGTGCCGTTCTGGGCGAGGAAGTCGCCGGTGAGCGGGTCGTACTCGCCGTCGGTGAGGAAGCGCAGGGTCAGGAAGGGGTGGGTGGTGCCGCCCTTGCGCAGGTTGACCTCGATGGCGTCGTGGCGCCAGCTGCCGTCGGGCTGGCGGACGGACACGAAGTCGGTGGCGAAGCGGCCGATGACGCCCTTGCTGGCCAGCACCTGGGCCACCCGCAGGCCGGACTCCTGGATCTGCAGGCGGTACTCGGGGTCGGCGGGGAAGGTGCAGCCCTCGAAGACCTGGCCGCTGGGGCCGCCGAGCACCTGGTCGTGGGTGCTGATCGCCTGGGCCTGGCCGCGGGCGTTGACGCGGTTCTGCGAGCTCGGCGACCGCTTGTCCTCGCCCTCGACGAACAACTCGACCACGCCCTGCATCTCCTGGTACTTGCCGTGGAAGCTCTCCCAGTGCTCGGACGGCGCCTCGTAGCGGAGCGAGGTCGGCAGGGCGGCGCGGATCTGGGCCTTGCGGGCCGCGTGGCTGGCGCCGTCGATCAGCGGATCGCCCTTGCTGCCGTCGAAGTAGAACAGCGCGTTGCCTTCGCCCGAGAAGCCGTCGTTGAGCTTGACCACGGCGCGGCGGGCGTCGGGGTGGTCGGTCTTCAGCGTGGCCAGGGCGTCGGCGATGTCGTCGGCGTCCCGCAGGCGCTCGTAGCCGTCGGGGAAGGTGACCCCGGCCTCGCGGAACACCTCGCGGCAGCCGGACTTGGTGCCCAGATCGCACAGGGAGGGGTCGTTGGCGTAGAGCGGCAGCCCCAGGGCGACCGACAGGGTGCGCTCCAGCGGCGTGCTGTTGAAGCAGGTCATGTGGGCGGGGCCGCCGCCGGCGACGGCATCCCGGATCCGCCGCAGCAGCCGCGGGCGCCGCAGGATCTTCTCGGACAGCGGCCGGGCCGACGCGTCCCCGCAGTGCAGCAGGCACAGCCGCCGCCGGGCATGGCTGGTCGGGATGCCCGACAGCAGGTGCAGGTAGTAGTCGATGACCGTCGGATCGAGCTGCTGGCTGGTGACGAAGACCAGGCGCGCGCGCGGGCGGCGCAGCAGCATCAGCAGGAAGAGCAGCCGCTCTTCGTAGTGGTGCACGCCGCTGACCTTCTGCAGCTCGGCCTGGTCGAGGGACAGGCTGGGCACGACCACCACCGTGTTCGGCAGGCGGGCGTCGGCAGCCACCTGGTCGAACAGCTCGGGCAGGCGGGCCTGCAGCCGCGAGAAGGCGGCCAGCTCTTCGGGCGAGCCGGGGGTCGGCAGTCCGGGCAGGGCGGGGACAGGGGCCATCTCGGCGCTCCTCGGTGGTGCCCCGGGAGCATCCCACAGGCGCGTCGCTCAGGAGGCGCCGGTCCCCAGCAGCACGACGGGCACGGTGCGAGCGAGCAGGCGGACGTCCAGGAACAGCGACCAGTTGTCGATGTACTGCAGGTCCAGCTTCATCCACGTGTCGAAGTCGATGTTGTTGCGGCCGCTGACCTGCCAGATGCAGGTGATGCCCGGCCGCATCGACAGGCGGCGCCGCTGCCAGCGCTTGTACTGCTCGACCTCGCGCGGCAGGGGCGGGCGCGGGCCGACCAGGCTCATCTCGCCGGAGACCACGTTCCAGAACTGGGGCAGCTCGTCGATGCTGGTCTTGCGGATGAACCGGCCGACGCGGGTGATGCGCGGGTCCTGCTTCATCTTGAAGACCGGGCCGTCCATCTCGTTGCCGGCCGTGAGCTGTTCCTTGAGCTTCTCGGCGTCGGGGACCATCGAGCGGAACTTCCACATCGTGAACGGGCGCCCGAACAGGCCGCTGCGTTCCTGGCCGAAGAACACGGGGCCGCCGTCTTCGAGCTTGATGGCCAGGGCCGTCGCCAGGAACACGGGGGCCAGGGCCAGCAGCGCCGCGCCGGCCAGCAGCACGTCCATCATGCGCTTGACGGCCAGGGCCTCGGCGTCTTCGGGTGTGGCCGAGAAGGTCAACACGTGGAAGCCGTCGAGGTCGGACAGCTGGGCCTTGCTGATCGACAGGCCCAGGAAGTTCGCGTCCATCGAGAACCGCACGCCGACCTCTTCGCAGGAGTCGGCGGCGAAGCGCAGGGTGTCGACGCTGAGTCCGCCGCCGGTGAGCATCACCTCGTCGACGTGGTGGCGCTCCAGCACGCGGGGCAGCTCGTCGATGGTGCCGAGCACCGGGGTGTCGCCGATCCGCACCGGCTCGCCGTCGCCGGCGTGCACGATGCCGTAGACCCGGGTGCCCCACTGGCGGTGGCGGCGCAGGATCTCGATGAGCGGCCCGATGTCGTCGCCCGAGCCGACGATCAGGATGTTGTGCTCGGCGACGGCGGCCAGCCGGGCACGCAGCCAGCGGATGACGGCGACGCGGCCGAGGAAGACCGGGCCGACCACCAGCACGGTGAAGCCGATGAGCACGGTGCGCGACAGCTGGTCGCCCAGCTGACCCGCGAAGGTGATGCCGATCAGCACCAGGCCGGCCACACCGCTGGCCCGCGCGATGCGCAGCAGCAGGACGTCCAGCCGGATGCGGCGCAGGTCGTCGTAGGTGCGGGCCCGGTGCAGGCAGAACAGCCACACGGGCAGCACCAGCACGATGAGCCCGATGTGGTGCTGGGCCGCGAGGGGCCGCAGCACGGGCTCGCCGGGGATCAGGTCCAGGTTCCAGCGCACGCCGATGAAGTGCCGGCCTGCGGTGACGGCGAGCCACGTGGTGACGATCAGCGCCACGTCGAAGATCGTGGCGATCATGCGGAAGGCGACGTTGCGGGTCCGTTCCATCGGGCGCAGGTCTCGGGGGGGAGGAGGGGCCGGAGTGGGACCCATCTAGTCCCTGGGCGCGGTGCCCCGCTGTAGAACCCCCGTGAACTCGGGGGCTCGAGGCCGGTGCAGGGCCGCTGCTGCAGGGTGGGGTCCAGAAGCGATAGGCCGCTTCACATGGGAGGTGGACGATGGCGGCAATCGGGATCACGACCGCGGTGCGGTCGGTCGAGATCACGCCGGAGCTGCGGCTGGGACCGGGGCGGCCGCTGCTGATCATCGCCGGTCCCTGCCAGCTCGAGGCTCCCGACCGCGTGTTGCGCATCGCCGCGGGCCTGAAGCGGGCCTGCGCGGCGGCCGGCCTGTCCTACGTGTTCAAGGCCAGCTTCGACAAGGCCAACCGCACCTCGCTCGGCAGCACGCGGGGCCCCGGGCTGGACGAGGGACTCGCGCTGCTGGACCGGGTGCGGACCGAGCTCGGCGTGCCCGTGACCACCGACGTGCACCTGCCCGAGCAGGCGGCCGCGGTGGCGTCCGTCGTCGACCTGCTGCAGGTGCCGGCCTTCTTGTGCCGGCAGACCGACCTGCTGCTGGCCTGTGCGGCCACGGGACGGCCGGTGAACGTCAAGAAGGGCCAGTTCCTGGCGCCCCCCGGCATGGCGCACGTCGCCGACAAGCTGGTCCAGGGCGGCGCGCCGGGGGTGATCCTGACGGAGCGGGGTACGACCTTCGGCCACGGCGACCTGGTGGTCGACATGCGCGGCCTGCCCCTGATGCGCGAGCTGGGCTGGCCGGTCTGCTTCGACGCGACGCACAGCGTGCAGCGCCCGGCGGGGCTCGGCGGCACCACCGGCGGCGACCGGCGGCTCGTGCCTTTCCTGGCCCGGGCGGCGGTGGCCGCGGGGGTCGACGCCGTGTTCCTGGAGGTGCACGACGATCCCGACCACGCGCCCAGCGACGGGCCGAACATGGTGCGGCTGGACGATGCGCCCGCCCTGCTGGCCGAGCTCGCGGCCCTCGACGGGCTGGTCCGGGGCTGAGGTCGGGGGCTGAGGGCCGAGGTCCCGGGCGTCAGCCCAGCGGGTTGCCCTCGGCGTCGTTCAGCTGCTCGAACCGGGCGGGGTCGTCGGTCCAGTGGATGCAGGTCACCGGGCAGGCGTCGATGGCGTCCTGGATCAGGTCCATCGGGCCTTCCTGGGCCAGGACGACGGCCTTGGCGTCGTCGGGCAGGCCGAAGACGTGGTCGGTGTTCTCGACGCAGGTGCCGCAGTTGATGCACTCCCACTGGTCGATGATCAGCGTGTCGCCGCGGGCCTTGGCGCGCGAGGAGTCGTTGTCGACGGGGCCCCAGTACTCGGCGCCGTCGGCGGCCGTCTGCACGCCGCCCTCGACCTCGAAGTCGATGCCGCTGGTGGCGCGCACCTCGGGGGCCGGCGCGACCGCCTCGATGGCGCCTCCCGTCTTTGCGATGAGCGCTGCGATGCCGCCGGCGGCGGGCTTCTTCCGGGCCTCGGCGGCGGCCTTCTCTGCGGCCTTCTCTGCGGCCTCGGCTTCCTTGCGGGCGCGGATCTCGGCCTTCTTGCGCTCGGCCTCCTCGCGCAGGCGCTCGACCTCGTCGGCGTCGCGCCCGCCTTCGGTCTGGCGGACCTCGGCGGCGGGCTCGGGCGTGGCGGGGGCCGGCTTCGCGGCGGCGGCCTTCTTCTTGGGGGCGGCCTTCTTCTTTGGGGCCGACTTCTTCTTCGCGGCCGGCGTCGGGGTCGCCTCGACCGGCGCCTCCTCGACCGGCGCCTCCTCGACCGGAGCCGCCTCGACGGGAGCTGGCTCGACCGGCGCCGCCTCGACCGGCGCTACCTCGACCGGCGCCGGGGCCGGCGCGACGGGCCGCTCGGCGCCGAAGGTGATCGGATCGGCGGCGGGCGCCGGCTCCTCGCCCCGCACCATGCGGTGCACACGACGGAGACCGGGGGTGCGGCGGACGACCTTGCCGACCATGGAACGCAGCATGTCTGCTCCGGAGAGGGGCGCGAAGGGGGCGCACGGTAGCCGCTGTGCGTCCCGGTCGTGTAACTCCCGTCCCGCGCGGCACGAAGGGGCGGTTCCGTGACGCTCAGGGCCCCGACAGCCAGCTCATCAGCCGGTCTTCGAGGGGGAGCAGGGACTCGTAGACCAGCCGGCACTCGGGGTCCTCCTGCAGCCGGGCGAACAGCGGCTCGTCGAGGAGGAGGCGCTCGCCGGACCGGGCGGCGATGCCGAGGTCCTCGGCCAGCTGGACCAGCTCGGCGTCGCCCAGGCCGTCGAGGGGCGGACGCAGCACGGTCCAGCCCTGGGCCGACGCGAACCGGGCCAGCACGTCGACCACGGCGCCGAGCTCGCCACGGCGCCAGCTGACGACGGGCACGTCGCGGGGGCCGCCGCTGCGCAGCACCAGCCGGCCCGGGTTGCGGCGGCCGGCGAGCAGCAGGGCGCCGAGCATCGACAGCACGGGCGCGTGGGCCAGGGCCCGCAGGCGGACGCTCAGGTTGTCGGCCAGGGCGCGTGGGGCGGCTTCACCGGGGCAGAGCAGGCCACCGTGCACGCGCACGCGGACGTCGACGGGGCCCGGAAGGCGTACGCCGGCGGGCGCCTCGCGGTCCTTGCGCAGGCGATGGTTCAGCTCGGAGACGCCCGCACCCGCCAGGACCAGCGAGCGGGGGAAGGCCACCGCGAGCCCGGGGCTGTCCAGGCAGTCGACGAAGGGGTCGTCGGTCTCGGCGTGGGGGGCGCCGGCGGGTCCCGCGACGGGCATGCCGGCCAGCCGGCGGCCCATCAGCAGGCCGTCCAGGGCGCCCTCGACCTCGCCGGGCTGCAGGCGGCGGCCGAAGATGCGCAGGTCCCACTCGGCGAACCGCCGGGCCAGGCGGGTCAGGCGGTTGCGCAGCTCGACGTCGGCCGGCGTCGCGGTGCCGTCCCGGGTCCGCAGCAGGGCGGCGGCGCCTTCCTGCAGGCCGTCGAGGTACTCGCGGTAGAGGGGGTCGGTCAGTGCGACCAGCACGGGGTCCTCGGCGACCTCGCGGCGGCGGGCGGCGCCGGCGGTGGCCACCAGCCGCTCGTCGACGCGCACGGCGTCCCCGCGGCGGGCGGCCATCTCGACGTAGGGGCCCAGGGGCGCCTCGGCGACGCCGACGTGGTCGAGCAGGGCGCGCAGCTGGCCGGTGCCGAGCTCGCCGTGGTCCAGCAGCGCGAGCAGCAGGCGGCGGTAGACGTCGGGGCTCTCGGCGACGCCGGCCCGGGCGTCGACCGTGGCCTCGACGTGCACCTCGCGGGCCTTGGGGAAGGGCAGGGCCAGCTGGTCGCCGCGGGGGGCCTTGGGGCTCGGCCGCAGGTGGACGGCGGGCTCGATCAGGCTGCGCACGGCGCTGGCCCGGCGGCGGGCCGTGCTCTCGGACATCGACGGCTCGCGGGCCTGGATGATGTCGGCGATCTCCTTGCTGTCGGGCAGGCCGTCCCCGCCGGCGGGGCCGTCGGCGGGAGGGGCGTTCTTCAGCGCCGCGGTCATCACGGCGGCGGCCAGCGGGTTGCTCCAGACGGCTTCGGCGTAGACGCGGCGCTGGTCTTCGGGCTCGGCGAAGGCCAGGGCCAGCCCCCGCGGCGTCAGGCGCAGCTCCACGCCACCGTCGAGCAGGCCGAGCCACTCGGCGGCCTGGGTGTAGTAGTGGACCGTGCGCAGCTCGACCTCGAGCAGCTCGGCCAGGGCGCCGGGGCGGCGGATGCCGGTCGCGATGAAGCCGACCAGCCGCAGCAGCAGCCGGGGGTTGTTGGCGTTGGGGACCAGCTCGGCCCGGGGGCGTCGTCCGTCCATGGCCGGCTGCACTCCAGCAGAAGAGAGGCCCGATGGCCCCCGCGGTGGCGCGGATACTATCGCGAGACGGGCGCGATTCCTAAGGTGATACCTGAGCCAGGACGTTGACACGTTGAGACCTGCCGCCTACGCTCGCGTCATGGCCCACGCTCCCGCCGTCGCTGTCGCTGCTTCCTCCCCCGCTCTCGACCGGGCGGCCTTCGGCGGCGCGCGCATCGCGCGGCGGATCCGGGTCGCGTCGCTGGCCGGCCCTCGCCCCGGCCAGGAGCAGGTGCGCTTCGACCCGGAGCAGCTGTTCCTCGAGACCGCCCTGCGCGGCCGCGCGGCCCGCCAGGTCCGCACCTGGCTGCGGCGCATGGACCCCGTCTTCGTGCGCACCCCGCGGTGGAGCCGCCCCCAGACCTTCCTCGAAGACGTCGCCCTGGACCTCGCCGTCGGCGAGCCCGCCATCGGCTGCCGCACGGTCGGCTTCCGGCCGCTGAAGTCCCGCGGCCCGGGCAGCGCCTGGACCTTCCTGCTCGACGTGTTCGGCCACCTCGGCCGCGGCAGCATCCTGTCCGGCCCTGCGACCGTCGCCGACCGCGAGGGCTTCCGCTGGGCGCTGGCCCAGTGCCTGGAAGACGCCCACAGCCGCAGCCAGCACCGGCTGGCCGTGCTGCTGCACGGGGTCGAGCACCTGCCGGTGGAGGTGTTCACCGACCTGACCGAGGAGTGGGCCGCCTACCAGGGCCGCCACCCCGAAGGTGTGCGGGTGGCCCTGCTGGTCGCCGGCGCCGAGCGCCCCCGCTGGCTGCAGCTGGTCGGCATGCGCGAGATCGAGCTCGAGGACTTCGGCCTGCCCGAAGCCATCGCCGCGCTGGTCCAGGCCACCGGCCCGATCTCGCCGCGGCGCGCCCGGGCCCTGGCCCGGTTCACCGGCGGCATCCCGGCGGTCATCGACGCCCTGGCCCCGCTGGTCGTCGCCCGCGGCGACCGGCTGCGCCCGGAAGAGGTCATCGAGGGCATCGGCGGCCTGGGCGACGAGATCCGCGGCGCCCTGGACATCGTCAGCGCCGACGACCACCTGGCCGACCGGCTGCACACCCTGTCCGACGGCGACTCGCACACCGAGTACGTCGAGGTCGACGACCCGCTGATCGCCGCCGGGCTGGTGCGGCGCGTCCGCAGCCACGGCCTGCCGCACGTCGCGCTGCGGGCGCCGGCCCTGGCCCAGCTCATCGGGGCCTGATCCGGCGCCGGGTCAGCGGGCCCGGACGCTCACATCCGGAAGCGGTCCTTGAGGGCCTGCAGGGCGGCGGGATCGTTCGTCTTGATCTTGCCGCGGGCGATGTCGATGGGCCCGGGCATCTTGCCGTGCAGGACCATCTTCTCGAACAGGGCCGGGTCGCACTTGAGCACGACGTCGGCGTTGTCGACGGTCTTGCCGGGCACCGCCTCGCAGCGGTCGGCGTGCATGCTGACGGTCCACTTCTCGGGCCCGACGCTGAAGTAGTAGGTCTTGGTGGCCATCCCGGGGGAGGGCACGTAGCGGGAGGGCATCGCCTGGAAGATCTCGCGGACCTTGGACACGGTCGCTCCGAGGTGGGGGTGGGGGAGGGGAGGAGGGCCCCAGCATAGGGGAGGAGGAGGCAGAGGCGAGATAGCAGGGGGGGCACCCCGTCGGGAGCCTCCCCATGTCAGACCCCGCCGCCGACTACGCCGCCCGCCGCGAGGGCTGGCGCACCATGGACCTCGACGCCGCCCGCCGGCGCGTCGACGCGCTGGTGCCCGAGCTCAACCGCCACAACCGGCTGTACCACGAGCTCGCCGCCCCCGAGATCGACGACCGCGAGTACGACCTGCTGTTCCGCGAGCTCGAGGTGCTCGAGCAGCGCTTCCCGGACCTGCGGCGGGCCGACAGCCCCACCGCTCGCGTCGGCGGCGCCCCGGTCGACAAGCTGCCGCCCTTCGAGCACCGCGTGCCGATGCTGTCGCTGGGCAACGCCTTCTCGGCCGACGAGCTGGTCGAGTTCGACGAGCGCTGCAAGCGCTTCCTGGGCGACGACGCGCCCGCCGTGATCCGCTACGTCGTGGAACCCAAGCTCGACGGGCTGGCCATGGAGCTCGTCTACCAGGACGGCCGGCTGGTCGCGGCCGGCACCCGCGGCGACGGCCAGACCGGCGAGACCGTGACCCACACCGTGCGGACCATTCGCACCGTGCCCCTGCGGCTGGACCCGGCCGGCGACCCGCCCCCCACCCTGTCGGTGCGCGGCGAGGTCCTGTTCGAGCTGGCCGGCTTCGAGGCGATGAACGCCGCCCGCGAGGCCCGGGGCGAGAAGCTCTACGAGAACCCCCGCAACACGGCGGCCGGGACCATCCGCCAGCTGGATCCGGGGCCCGCCAGCCGGCGTCCGCTGCTGTTCATGGCCCACTCCGCCGGCGAAGGCATCGACGCCCCCGCCCACAGCGTGCTGCTGCAGCGCATCGCGCGCCTGGGCTTCCAGATCAACCCCCACAACCGCGTCTGCGAGGGCATCGAGCAGGTCGTGGCCGCCATCGAGGAGATCGGCCGGCTGCGCCACGACCTGCCCTACGAGATCGACGGCGCCGTGGTGAAGGTCGACGACACGGCGCTGCAGGACGCGCTCGGCTTCGTCACCCGCAGCCCGCGGTGGGCGACGGCCTACAAGTACCCGCCCGACCGCGTGCAGACGCCCCTGGACGACGTCGAGTACAGCGTCGGCCGGACCGGGGTGCTGACCCCGGTGGCCAAGCTGTCGCCGGTGCGCGTCGGCGGCGTGACCGTGCGCAACGCGACCCTGCACAACGAGCACCAGATGCAGCGCTCGATGCGTGTCTTCGACCAGGCCGCCGGCGCTGCCCGGGTCGACGCCGACGGCGACGAGCTGCGCACCGGCCTGCGCCACGGCGACGTGGTCGTGCTGCAGCGGGCCGGCGACGTGATACCCCAGGTGCTCGGCGTGATCGATGCCCCCGACCGCGAGACCCGCCCGCTGCACGCCTTCCCGTCGACCTGCCCGGTCTGCGGTCACGAGGTCGTGCGCGAGGAGAACCCGAAGGAACCCGACAAGGTCAGCATCCGCTGCCCCAACCGGCTGGGCTGCAGGGCCCAGCTGGAAGCCGCCCTGCGTCACTTCGTGAGTCGTCGGGCGATGGACGTCGAGGGCCTGGGCGAGAAGCTGGTGACCCAGCTGGTCGACGAGGAGCTGGTGGCCCGCCCGAGCGACCTGTACGCCCTCGAGGCGCGGGTGCTCGAGAACCTGGACCGGATGGGCCGCAAGTCGGCGGACAACCTGGTCGACGCCCTGCAGCAGAGCAAGGCGCGGCCCCTGGACCGCGCCGTCTTCGCCCTGGGCATCCCGCTGGTCGGCGAAGCCACCGCCCGGGACCTCGCCACGGCCTTCGGCAGCATCGACGGCATCATGGACGCCGACGAAGCCGCGCTGCTCAAGGTCGACGGCGTCGGCCCCGACGTGGCCCGCCGCGTGCTGGAGTTCTTCGGCGACCCGCGCAACCGCGAGGAGATCGGACTCCTGAAGGCCGCGGGGGTCGAGTTCCCCGAGGTCGAGGTGCACGAGAGCGCCGGCGAGCAGCCGCTGACCGGCATGGTCGCCGTGATCACCGGCACCCTGCCGACGATGTCGCGGGACGAGGCAAAGGCGCTGCTCACCGCGGCCGGCGCCAAGGTCACCGGCTCGGTCAGCAAGAAGACCAGCTTCCTGCTGGCGGGCGAGGCCGCCGGCAGCAAGCTCACCAAGGCCCAGGATCTGGGCGTGCCCATCATCGACGAGGCCGGCATGATGCGGCTGCTGGGCGGCGCCGCCCTGGGAGAGGTGGCCGATGGCTGAGCGTTTGTCGATCGCCGGCATGCTGCCGGCACTGCTGCCGGCGGCCCTGCTGCTGCCCGGCTGCGTCTCCGACCACGGCACGCTGGCGGCGCTGCAGGCCGCCTACGGCGAAGAGACCGTCGGGCTGGCCCAGGACGCGGTCGTCAGCGCCACGCTGCTCGGGGCCCTGGCCGCGGATGCCTGCGTGGGCGGGGGCGCCGCCGGCTGGGCCGGCCTGTTCACCGGCGAGCCGCTGCCGGTCGACAGCGCGCTGGCCGCGGCTCTCGGCGACCCGGCGATCCTCGCGATCGAGGCCGACGAGACCGGGACCACCCTGTCGCTGGCTGGCCTGTCGGCCTTCGGCCACGACGACCTGGACGCCGTGCTGGTGCTGGTCGGCGCCGCGCCCCTGCGGCTGTCGCTGACCACCGGCGACGGCAGCGGCACCGCCGACCTCGAGGTGTCCGCCGGCTGCACCGCCGAGCGGGCGGCCGTCAGCGGCACCGTCTCGGCGGCCGGCGAGCTGGCCCAGACGGTGACCTTGCCGGCGCCCGACGACGAAGGCGCCGGGCTGTCCTACCCAGGCGCCGAGCCGTGGCTGCCGGGGGCGGGCACCCTGCGCTGGTCTGCGCCCGTGAGCGGCGTCAGCCGCGCCATCGTGACGGCGGACGCCTCGGAGATCGACGACGGGGCCGGCGACGCCACCTGGCCCGCCACCGCGAAGGGCGGCGAGACGGCAAACGAAGCGGGCTGGGAAGCAGACGTCGCGATCGTGCTCGCGCCGTAGCCGCCTCGGCTACTCCTCTCCCTCGCCCCGCAGCGCCGCCATCCGCGGGTCGTCGGGGTGCTCCAGCGCCCAGCGGGCATGGGCGGCCCAGCCGCGCAGCATGCCGGCCTCGCTGTGGTCGGGAGCGAGCCGGGCGAGCAGCGTCTGGACGGTCGCGCGCACCTGCTCGGGGCTGCGGCTGCGCAGGTAGCCGCTGCGCGCCAGCACCGCGAGCGCGTCGTCCGACAGGGCGCTGAGCAGGGCGGTGGGCGCGTGCTTGCGGGGCGGCAGGGGATCGGCGTGGTCTTCGGACCAGCGGGCCCGCAGGGCGTGGGCCGTCACCGTGATCGCCTGGGCCAGGTTCAACGAGCTGTGATCGCCGGTCGGCAGGGTCAGCAGGGCGCGGCAGGCCTTCAGATCGTCGTTCTCCAGCCCGCTCGGCTCGGGGCCGAACAAGATGGCGGCAGGACCCGGCTGGTCCTGGATCTGCGCGCCCAGCTCGGCCGGGCCCCACACGGGCCAGGGCCAGCGTCGGCGGCGCGCCGTGGTCGCCACGACCAGCTTCGCGTCGGCCACCGCCTCGTCCACGGTGGCGACGATGCGCGCCTCGTCGATGACGTGGTGGGCGCCGGGCGCCCGCCAGCGGGCCTGGTCCGGGTCGAAGCAGGCCGGAGCGACCAGCACCAGCCCGCCCAGGCCGTGGTTGGCGATGGCGCGCGCCGCCATGCCGACGTTGGCCGGGCCATGGGGGCGCACCATCACGATGCGCACATCGGTCAGGTCCACTCAGCCGCCGAACAGGCCCTTGAACCAGCCCATGATCTTGCCGAACACGCCGGGCTCTTCCTGCTGGGGCTCTTCGGGCTTCTTGCGGGCCAGGGCGGCTTCGCGGGCCTTGGCCATCTCGTCCTGGACCTCGGACGCCTTGGCGGCGTCGACGACGTCCTGGTCGCCTTCTTCGGCGCGTTCCTTGGCATCTGCCATCGCCTTGGCGGCTTCGACCGGGTCGGCGACCGTGGTCGCTTCGTCGTCGGCAGCGCGCATCGAGTCGGCCAGGGACGACTTGGGCATGCCCAGGCTGGGCGCGGCCTTCGGCGCTTCCGGCGTCGGGGCCTCGGCTTGGGCTTCTGCTTCCGGCCCGCGGGCCTTCCTGCGCTTCTTCTTCTCGCCGTTCTTGCCGAGCTTGAGCGTGCTCTCGACCGTCTGGCCGGTGGCCTTGTCGCGGGCGGACAGGTTGAGGATGCCTTCGCTGTCGATGTGGAAGGTGACCTCGATCTGCACCTGGCCCTTGCTGGCCGGCCGGATGCCGCTGAACACGAAGGTGCCCAGCAGCTCGTTCTCGGCGACCTTGCGCGACTCGCCCTGGTAGATGCGCAGCATGATCGACCGCTGGTTGTCCTTGCTGGTCGTCAGGGTGCGGGTCTTGTAGTCGGGCAGCGGCTGGTTCTTCTGGAACAGCACGTGCATCGTGCCGTCGACCTTGTTGATGCCGATGGGCATCGGCAGGACGTCGAGCAGCGTGACGTCGTTGCCGGTCGTGCTGGCCAGACTGTGGGCCATGATGGCCGCGCCGATCGCGACGGCTTCGTCGGGGTGCACGCCCTTGCAGGGCGGCTTGCCGGTGAAGTCGGTGATGGCCGTCTGGACCATCGGCATGCGCGACTGGCCGCCGACCAGCAGCATCTCGTCGATCTCGCTGGCGTTGGTGCCGGCTTCCTTGAAGATGCGGCGGCAGGTGTCGACGGTGCGCTCGACCAGGTCGCCGGTCAGCTCTTCGAGCTTCTCGCGCTTGACCTCCATGTCCACATCGAGGGGCCCTGCTTCGCCCTTGGCGATGTAGGGGATGTGGATGCGGGTCACGGTCTTGCTGGACAGCTCGATCTTGGCGGACTCGGCGGCGTCGCGGATGCGCTGGATGGCGACGCGGTCCCAGGCCAGGTCGATGTCGTGTTCGTCGTGGAAGCTCTCGAGCACGTACTGCATCAGCCGGTCGTCGAAGTCCACGCCGCCGAGGAAGGTGTCGCCGCCGGTGGCGATGACCTCGAAGATGCGGTCCTTGATGTCGATGACGGAGATGTCGAAGGTGCCGCCGCCCAGGTCGTAGACCGCGATGCGCTGCGACAGGTTCTTGCCCAGGCCGTAGGCAAGGGCCGCTGCGGTGGGCTCGTTGAGGATGCGCAGGACCTTGAGGCCGGCCAGCTTGCCCGCGTTGCGGACGGCCTGGCGCTGACGGTCGTTGAAGTAGGCCGGGACGGTGATGACGCCCTGGTCGACGTCGCCGCCCAGTGCGTCTTCGGCCACTTCCTTGATCCGGCGCAGGATGGCGGCGCTGATCTGCTCGAGGGTGAAGACCTGGTCCTTGACCTTGATCAGGACCTCGCTGTTCTCCCCTTCGAGCATCTCGTAGGTGAAGATCTGCCGGACCTTGTCGATGGTCTTGCTGTGGAAGTTCCGCCCGATCAGGCGCTTGGCAGCCATGACCGTGTTCGACGGGTTCAGCTGCGCCTGGCGCTTGGCTTCGTGGCCGACGAGGCGGTTGCCCTTCTCGTCGATCGCGAAGACCGAGGGGATCGTCGTGCTACCGCCGCGCTGGGTGATCACTCGGGGCCGCGCACCGTCCATGACGGCTGCGCAGCTGTTCGTGGTTCCCAGGTCGATTCCGATCGCTTTTCCCATGCAGCCGGGTCCTTCCGAGTCGTAGGGCGACGAGTTCGTACCACGCGCCGGAAGGGTCGGTCAAACCGCAGCCCGAGGGGTTACGCCGCAGGCACCCGGGCGGCCGTGTCGGGCCGCGTCTTTCCCCGTCGAGGAGCCTGCATGAGCGAGCGGGATCGAGGCCGCGGACTGTCCCTGGCGGCGCGGCTGCGGGCGAGCCTGGACAGCCGCGAGGCGGCCGATCGCCGGGCCCGCGAAGAAGAGGCGCGACGCCGGGAAGCGGCGAAGCGCCAGCGTGTCGAGCTGCTGCGGGACCTCGAGGCCTTCGGCCACGCGCTGGGGCACGCCGACGTCACCGCCACCGGGCAGCTGGTGGCGATCCGGCTGGGGGATCGGGTCCTGCGCTTCGAGATCGATGGCGACGGCGGGGACGTCCGGGTGACCGGCGACGGGCTGTCGCCGGGGTGGGTCCTGCGGCGCAACGACGAGCTGGAGCGCTGGGGCCTGCACCCGCCCCACGGGGCGGCGCGGCTGTTGTTCGACGCCGGCCTGGAGGAGCTCGTCGGCCGGGCCTTCGCCCTGCGGGCCCCGGATCCCGACCCGTCTCCGGTCGAGGAACGTGACGACCTGTCACGGGATGGGACGGCGGGCCCCCGGAAGCGCAGCCTGTAGGGCGCGGCGCGCCCCGATCGGGGCGGCCCCCGTGTCCCGGGCTTCGCTCAGTCGCCGACCAGCATGATCTTGGCGTCTTCGCGGGTCCGGCTGCGCTCGACGGCCTCGGCCGCCTGCGACAGCGGCATGTGGTGGCTGATCATGCCGGCCACGTCGAGCACCCCGTGCTCGAGCATGCGGATGATCTGCGGGTAGACGCCGCCGCCGGCGTGGCCGCGCGCGCCGACGATCCGGCTGGCCCCGCTGACCAGCACGTCGAGCATCACGGGGGCACGCTCGCCGGTGCGGCCCAGGTAGACGACCTTGCCGGCCGGCGCGAGCGCGGCTTCGATGTCGGGCATCGTCTGCACGGCGGCGCCGGCGGCTTCGATCACCATGTCGCTGCCCCAGCCCCGGCTGATGCGGCGCATCACGTCGGCCGGGCGCTCGCCCCGGGCGGCCAGCGCGCGAGGGTCCCAGGCTTCGTCGGCGCCCATGTCCCTCGCGGACTGCAGCCGGGCCGGCGACAGGTCGAAGCCGACGATGGTGGCCGCGCCGGTGGCCCGTGCGAGCGCGATGGCGCCGAGCCCGATGGGTCCGCAGCCGAAGACGGCGACGTGGCTGCCGGGCGTCATCCCGCCCGCCGCGACGAACATGCCGTTGTAGGAGCAGCCGACGGGCTCGACCAGCGCGCCCTGTTCGCAGGCGGCCTGGGCGCTCCCCAGCCGCTCGGCCAGGCCGTTGAGCGACCAGCAGTGCTTCTCGTGGACCTTGACGTAGCGGGCATAGGCGCCCGGGCTGGAGAAGCCGACCATGTCGAGCCGCACGCACTGGTTGAACCAGCCCTTGCGGCAGGCCTCGCAGACGCCGCAGTACAGCATGCCCTCGGCCGTGACCAGGTCCCCGATCACCAGGTTGCGCACGTCCTTTCCGACGGCGACCACCTCGCCGGCGTATTCGTGGCCCAGGATGCAGGGGAAGCTCGCCGGGCCCGAGAAGATCATGTACCCGTCGGCGTCGGTCTCGATGCTGTGGGTGTCGCTGCCGCAGACGCCGCAGCCCTTGACCTGGACGACCACTTCACCGTGGGCGGGCGCCGGGTCGGGCTCCTCCACCCGCTCCAGCCGGGGGTGGCGGAACACGTGGCAGGCCATGCCGGCCTTTCCGGTGCGCTCCTCGTCGACGGTGACGGCGTAGCCGGGCCGGGGGTCCCAGTCGGCGACGAGCTTGGTGGCGTCCATGGGGGCTCCCTGTGGGGCGGAGGCGCGGCGGGGAGGAGACTGTAGCCGCGGGGCCTCGGCCCGTCAGTCGCTGCGGCTCAGCGTCGCTTGCGCAGGGTCAGCTCGACCACGGCCCGCTCGTTGGCCTTGCTCACCGTGATGGTGAAGTCGTCGACGTTGACGAATTCGCCGGGGCGCGGCACCCGGCCCAGGGCGCCCAGGACGTAGCCGGCCAGGGTCTCGAAGTCGCCGTCGGGCAGCATCAGGCCGCAGGTGGCCTCGAGGTGCTCGCGCTCGGCCCGGCCGCTGGCCAGCCACTCGCGCTCGCCAGTGCGGCGGACCAGGTCCCGGGACCGGTCGCTCTCGTCCTCGATCTCGCCGACGATCTCCTCGAGCAGGTCCTCGATGGTGATGATGCCGACGGCGCCGCCGTACTCGTCGACCGCGACGGCCATGTGGGCGCGCTGGCGCCGCATCTCGACCAGCAGCTCGTCGACGCCCTTGGACTCGGGCACGAACAGCACCGGCCGGGCGACCGACTGCACCGGCGCATCCCAGTCCTCGGCCGCCAGCACGTCCTGGTGGATCACGAGCCCCGTGATCTGGTCGATGCGGTCGCGGTAGACCGGCAGCCGGCTGTGACCGGAGATCGCCATGCGGCGCGCGGCCTGCGCCACCGTGGTGGTCGCGGGCACCGCCACCACCTCGATGAGCGGCACCATCGCGTCTTCGACCTTGCTCTCGGTGAACTGGAAGACGCGGCGGATCAGCTGGTGGTCGACCGGGCGGATGGCCGCCGGCTCGAGCAGGCCGTCGACGGGCGCATCGGCCAGCAGCAGGCGGATCTCTTCGCGGGTCACCGCAGGCTCGCTGTCGTCGGCGCCCGCGCCGAGCAGCCGGGTCACGCCCTCGAACAGCAGCAGGGCCGGGGTGAACAGCACGGACAGGGCCCGCAGCGGGAACACCACGACCGGCGCGATGCGGTCGGCGTGGTGCTGGTACACCGCCTTGGGCACCAGCTCGCCGAAGGTCAGGGTGAGCGGCCAGAAGAAGAAGACCGCGGCGGCTTCCGGCAGGGCGAGGTGGCGCGCGACCAGCACCGCCGCGACGGTGGCGCCGGTGATGGTGCAGACGTTCGTGCCGATCAGGCAGGTGCCGAGCAGCCAGGTCGGCCGCTCCAGCAGGCGCAGGGCCAGCGCGGCGCCCCGCCCGCCCGCCTCGGCGTCGGTGCGCAGCCGCAGCCGATCCGCGGACACGACGGCGATCTCGGAGCCCGAGAAGAAGCCCTCGGCCACCAGGCACAGCAGCAGGATCGACCCCAAGAGCGCACTGCTCATCGGGCTTCTCCGCCGCCGCGCACCGGCCCGGCGCCGTTCTCGAACTGCACGTTGACCTCGGTGATCCGCCGGCCCTCCAGGCTGCGGACCGTGAACAGCAGGCCGTTCCAGTGGAACTCGGCGCCCTTGGCGGGCACGGTGCCGGCCTGGTCGAGCAGGAAGCCGGCCACCGTGTCGTACTCGCCGGCTGGGAGCGCGATGCCGAACCGTTCCTCGAAGTCGTCGATGTCCATCTGGCCGCGCAGGGTGTAGACGCCCTCGACGACCTCGGTCACCTCGGGGGACAGCTCGTCGCCCTCGTCGAGCAGCTCGCCGACCAGCTCGGCCAGCAGGTCGTCCATGGTCACGAGCCCCGCGACGTTGCCGTGTTCGTCGACGACGATGGACATGTGGAACTTCTGCTCGCGGAACTCGGCGAGCATGTCCTCGGCCCGCTTGCTGGTCGGCACGAAGTGCGCCGGATGCAGGATCTTCTGCAGCTGCCTCGGGGACAGGCCGAGCTGCCGCGGGTCGCGGGCGTCGGTGTCGCTCTCGCGCAGCTGGCTGGCCAGGTGGGGCAGCAGGTCCTTGACCACCAGCACGCCGATGATGTTGTCGGACTTGCCCTGGTAGATGGGCACGCGGCTGTGCGCGCCCTCGCGGATCGCGGCCAGCAGCTCGTCCCAGGGCATGGTCAGCCCGACCGTGAACATGTCGGGCCGCGGCGTCATCAGCCGGCTGACCGTCAGGTCGCCGAACTCGAAGACCTTCTGGATCATCTCCTCTTCCATGGCCGCGACGGCCCCGCTGCGGCGGCCCTGCTCGATGAGCTGGAGCAGCTGGGCCTCGCGCAGGGCGGCGCTGGTGCTCGCGCCGCTGCCGCCGGTCAGGCGCAGGAACACGTCGGCGATGCCGGTCAGCACGACGCGCAGCGGCGTCACCAGGCGGGAGAAGAGCAGCAGCGGCCGGGCCACGATGCCGGCCACGCGGCGGTTGAACCGCAGCGCCAGGGTCTTGGGCAGCACCTCGCCGAACAGCAGCAGCAGCGGCGTCACGATGACGACGTTGAGCCAGGGCTTGTCGGGGGCGAGGGTGAGGACGAGGCCCGCGGTCACCGTCGACAGCAGGACGTTGATGAACTCGTTGCCGATGAGGAGCGAGGCGAGGGTGCGGCGCGGGCGCGTGAGCAGGGTCTCGACCGCGGTCGGCGGAGCGCCCTCGACCTGTTCGCCGACCATCGCCTTGCGGTCCAGCGGCTGCAGGCTGAACAGGGCGGTCTCGGAGCCCGAGAAGAAGGAGCTGCACAGCAGCAGCGCCGCCGCCGCCATGGCGGTGCCCGGGATGTCGGCGTCGGCGGGGGGGGCGGCGACGGTGGCGGCGGTGATCGCGTCGACCGTGGCCCACGCGGCGGCGCCCAAGGCGCCCAGCAGCAGGAGGGTCCGGCTCACGCGGCGGTCCCTCCCCGGGGCGTGGACCCCGGCGCCGATGGCGGAGGCTCGTCCCGCCGCGGGAAGTGCTGCCAGCTGGGCCGAGGCCACGCGCCCGTGCTCAGGCGCACGCCGGTCTGCGCGACCAGCCGCCCGATCGCCCGCACGGCCACGCCCTGGTCGGCGGCGACGCGCTCGATCTCGCCGGTGTCGGCCGAGGCCGCGGCGAACAGCAGCTGGTAGTCGTCGCCGAAGGACACCTGCAGCCGGAGCCGCTCGTCGGCGGGGCGGCGGGCCACGGCGGGACCCACGGGCAGGGCCGCGGCGTCGACCTCGGCGCCGACGCCGCTCTGTGCCGCCAGCCGGTGCAGATCGGTGGTCAGCCCGTCGGACAGGTCCAGCATCGCGCGCACCAGCCCGCGCTCGGCCAGCACGGCGCCCAGCTCGACCGGAGGCTCCGGGCGGCGCAGCCATGAGAGCCCGTCGGGGTCGTCGTGCAGGAAGCCGGCCGCAGCTTCGCCGAGCGTCCCGGTGACCCACAGCACGTCCCCGGGGCGCGCGCCGGAGCGGGGCACGGGCGCGGCGCCGGCGCCGGCCATGGTCAGGGTCAGGCAGCGCCGGTCCGGGCCGCGGGTGGTGTCGCCCCCGACCAGCTGGCCGCCGAACCGGGCCAGGGCGGCGCCCAGGCCTTCGGCGAAGGCGTCGACCCAGGCGGCGTCGACCGGCTGCGGCAGCGCCATGGTCAGCACCGCCCAGGTGGGCCGACAGCCCATGGCGCCGACGTCGCTGGCGTTGACGGCGCCGAGCTTCCAGCCGACATCGCCGGCGGTGCTGCGGTGGTCCCAGTGCACCCCTTCGACCATCGCATCGGCCGTGACGACCACGCCGTCCGCGACCACCGCTGCGTCGTCACCCGGCTGGGCGGACGGGTGCCGTGGCGGCCGATGGCGGCTCGCATCGGGACGGTGGGAGAGGACCGTCGAGATGAGACTCTGTTCGTCGGGTTCCAGTGGTCGTCTGGGGCTGTGGGAGGCGAGCGTCGCCGAACCGCGGGACGAGCGAGCGTAGCACGGCCCGCGCGGGCCGGACACGACCGCGATGCCGTGCCCGTGGGCGCCCGGGGCGAGCGGCCTACTGGCCGGGGGGCGGGGCGATGCCTTCGGGGGGCAGGACGGCTTCGGGGGGCTGCCAGGGGGCGATGCGGTTCTCGCCGATCTCCAGCACATAGAGCGCGCGCTCGATCTCGCGGTCGTCCCCGAAACCCGTCGCCTGGGTGACCGGACCGATGATGCCGACCTCGAGCAGCTTCTCGCGGATCTCGTCGCGGTCGTCCCCGCCGGCCTGCACCGCCGACGCCAGCAGCCGGGCGGCGTCGTAGGCCACCGCGTCGAGCAGCACCGGCTGGCGGCCGTAGGCCCCGCTGTAGGCGTCCTTGAAGGACACCACCGCGGCGTCGTTGGCGTCTTCGTCCCACGCGTCGACGAACACGGCGCCGCGCATGTAGTCGCCGCCGAGCTCGACCACCGTGTCGTTGTGCCAGCCGTTGAGCCCCAGCAGGGCGACGCCGTCGCCGCCGAAGCTCGGTCGGAAGGTCCCGATGGGGAACTCCTCGTAGGCCAGGGCGCTGGCGACCAGGGCCGTCCGCCGGAAGTTGTCCGGGACGAACAGCGCGTCGTAGTCGATGACCGGCGGCAGCACGACCTTGTCGGGGTCCTGGCGCCGCTCGACCGCGGCGCGCTTCAGCTCGCGGAACTCGGCCGCCCGCCCGACGTAGTCCTTGCCGCCCAGCTCCTGGGCCGCCTTCGTGAAGTTCGTGGCTTCCGGGTCGTAGCTGACGATGCGCACCACCGCGCCGCCCTTGGCGGCCACGGCGCTGCCGAACAGATCGCGCGCGGTCTCGCCGTAGCTGTTGCGTGGGTGGAGCACGGCGAAGCGCAGCAGGCCGCGCTGCTCGGCGGCGTGGTCCACCAGGGCCGCGACCTGGTCTTCGATGCTCAGGAAGCCGCGGAACACGTAGTCGCCGGCGGCCGTCGGGTCTCCCGACTGCGTCAGCGCCACCATCGGCACGCCGAGGCCCTGGGCCACCGGGGCGGTCGCGTCGACCACGTCGCGGTGCAGCGGACCCAGGATCGCCACGGCGCCCTTGTCCAGCACGAGCTCCTGGACCTGCTTCACGGCCTTGGCCGGGTCGCCGGCCGTGTCCACGACCACGAGCTCCAAGGCGCCGCCGAGCTGGGTGTTGGCCAGCTGGATCGCGTCGCGGATCCGCTGCGCGGGTGGGCCGTACTCGCCAGACAGCGGCAGCATCACCGCCACCCGCCCGGCCATCGTCGGATCCCCGGCCTCGGCCCGCTTCTTCAGCCACTTCAGCTGCTCGGCGGCCGGACTGTCGGGCCAGGCCGCCGCGACGGCGTCGGCCTGCTCGATCACCTCGGCGTGCCGCCCGTCGGCCATCGCCTTGCGCGCCCGCTGCAGGGCGAGCTCCTCGGGCGGGATGATGTTGCCCGAGCTGTCGATGGTCGCCGGCGCCTCGCCGCCGCCAGACGCGACAGGCAGCAGGTCGGCCAGGATCATCCGCACCCGGTCCCGCACGGTCGGGTCGCCGTCGGCAAGGGCCAGGGCCCGCTCGGCCATCTCGCGGGTCTTCTTGCCCGGGGTGCCTTCGTTCGCGGCGGTGCGGGCCAGGATCCGCAGCCGGTCGGCCCGCAGGGTGTCGGGCGCGCTCTCCGGGTCCATCAGCTGCAGCGTCGCCAGCGTGTTCCCCGACAGGTTGCCGCCCGCGTCGATGACCGCCATGCCCAGGACCGCCGCGTCCTTGACCGGATGGGTCGGGTGGTCCAGCGCGGCGCGCTCGAACCACTTGCGGGCCACCTTGTCGTCGCCCGCCAGCCGGCGCTGCTCGCCGGCCCAGACCTTGGCCCAGGGCGCCACCTCTTCGTCCGGGCGTCCGGCCAGGTACTCCTCGAGCGCCGCGATGCCGGCCCCGCGGTCCTTGGCCCCCAGGATGGCCGCCTCGACCACCCGCGGCGGCGGCTGCGGTTCGTCGTCGTTCCGGCGGCCGAAGCCCGTGAGCAGGGTGGCGGCGAGGCAGAGCGCGCCCAGGCGGGGCAGCGGAGAGGGGGAGCGGGACACGGGGAGGATCCGGAGGAGGAGGAGAGGGGAGGAGGCTCAGCGCCGCTGTTCCAGGGCGGCCCGGAAGGCGCTGCGCTCGGGGTGGCTGCCTGCGGAGAGGCGCTCGGAGAGCTCGTCGAGGAGGCGCCGGTCGCCCTCCGACAGCTGGCTGGGGACCTCGACCACGACACGGTAGTGCAGGTCGCCCTTGCGCTTGCCCCGCCCGCCCACGACAGGCAGGCCGCGCCCGCCCAGCCGCAGGACCCGGCCGGACGGGGTGCCGGCGGGCACGCGGATGGTGGTCACCCCGTCGAGCACGGGCACCTGCAGATCGGCGCCCAGGGCGGCTTCGGTCAGGGTGATGGGCACCTCGCAGAACAGGTCGGCCCCTCGCCGTCGGAACAGGGGGTGTTCCTGCACGTCGATCAACACGAACAGGTCCCCCGGCGTTCCGCTGCCGCGGCGCGGGACGTTGCCCTTGTCGCGCAGCTTGAGCTTCTGGCCGGTCGCGACGCCGGGCGGGACCCGCACCTTCAGGCTGTCGGTCCGCTCGACCCGGCCGCCGCCATCGCACTTCGTGCAGGGCTTGACGACGATGAAGCCTCGGCCGTCGCAGCGGGGACACTCGGGCCGCAGCAGCCGCACCCGGGGCGACTTGCCCGACCCGCCGCAGGTGTCACAGACGCGGGTGCCGCCTTCGGGCTCGGCGCCGTTGCCGTGGCAGCGCCGACAGCTGGCCTGGCGGCGCACCTCGATGGAGCGCTCGGTGCCGGTGGCGGCTTCCTCGAGCGACAGCGACAGCGAGTAGCGCAGGTCCTCGCCGCGCTCCGGCGGCGGCTTGCGGCGGAACAGGCTGCCGAGGACGTCCTGGACCGCGGCGGTGACGTCGTCGGGCGAGGGGGGCTTGCCGTCGGGCCGGTACAGCGGCCCCAGGCGGTCGTAGCGGAACCGCTCTTCGGGGTCGCCCAGGCACTCCCAGGCTTCCACGATCTCGCGGAAGCGGCCCTCGGCGTCCGCATCGTCGGGGTTGCGGTCCGGGTGGTAGAGCATGGCCAGCGCCCGGAAGGCCTTCTTGATCTCTTCCGGGGGGGCGTCGCGGGCGACGCCCAGGACCGCGTAGTAGTCACGACGGGGCACGGGCACTCCGGGAAGGCGCGTCCGCGGGGGCTACGCCGCGGCAGCGTCCCCTAATGCGCCGTTGCGCGCCCGGGCACGGGCATGGGAGCAGGCTCTGGCCTCCAGTCCGGCTCCCCGACCGACCTACTGGGCGGCCTCGCCTTCGTCGTCGATGAGCTCGTCGTCCTCGCCCAGGCTGCCGCGCGCTTCTTCGGCGCCGCCGCCACCACCGAGGGCCGGGCCCCCGCCACCGTGCAGCTCGTCTTCGAGCATCTGGTCGCGCATGCCGCCGTAGATCGCGTCGGCCAGCCGCTGGGCGGCGGCGAACAGGTCGTCGTGGGCCAGCTGGATCGCCGACAGGTCGGTCGAGTCCAGGGCGTCCTCGGCGGCGTAGAGCGCCTCCTTGACCAGCTCGGCGTCTTCCGGATCCAGCGCGTCGCCGAACTCCTCGAAGGACCGACTCGTGTTGTAGAGCAGCCCGTCGAGCTGGTTCTTGGCCTCGGCCACCTCGCGCCGGCGCTGGTCGTCGGCCCGGTAGGTCTCGGCGTCGGAGATCATCTGCTCGATCTCCTGGTCTCCCAGGCCCGAGCTGGACACGATCCGCATCGACTGGGCCCGGCCGGTGCCCAGGTCCTTGGCGCGCACGTGCATGATGCCGTTGGCGTCGATCTCGAAGGTGACCTCGATCTCGGGCACGCCGCGGGGAGCGGGCGGCAGGCCGTGCATCTCGAGCTTGCCGAGCGACTTGTTGTCGCTCGACATGTCGCGCTCGCCCTGCAGGATGTGCACGCGGACCATGTCCTGGTTGTCGGCCGCGGTGGTGAACACCTTGGACTTCCGGCAGGGGATGGTGGTGTTCCGCGGGATGATCGGCTCGGTCAGGCCGCCGGCGATCTCCAGACCCAGGGTCAGCGGCGTCACGTCGAGCAGCAGGACGTCCTTGACCTCGCCCTGGAGCACGCTGGCCTGGATGGCGGCGCCGATGCTGACGACTTCGTCCGGGTTGATGCCCTTCTCCGGCTCGCGGCCGAAGATCTCGCGCACCTTCGTCTGGACCCGCGGCATGCGGGTCATGCCGCCGACCAGCAGCACGGCGTCCAGATCGTCGGCGTCCATCCCGGCGTCGGCCAGGCAGCGCTTGCAGGGACCGACCAGCCGCTGGATGAGCGGCTCGACCAGCTGCTCGAGCTTCTGGCGGGTCAGGGTCAGGATGAGGTGGACCGGGCCCTGGTCGTTGCTGGCGATGAACGGCAGGTTGATGTCGGTCTCGTGGCTGTTCGACAGCTCGTGCTTGGCCTTCTCGGCGGCTTCCTTGAGCCGCTGCATGCCGACCTTCTCGCCGCGCAGGTCCATGCCGGACTGGGACTTGAATTCGTCGAGCAGCCAGTCGATGACGACGTTGTCGAAGTCTTCGCCGCCCAGGAAGGTGTCGCCGTTGGTGGCCTTGACCACGAACACACCGTTGTCCATCTCAAGGACCGAGATGTCGAAGGTGCCACCGCCCAGGTCGAAGACGGCGATCTTCTCGTGTTCCTTGCGGCCCAGGCCGTAGGCCAGGGCGGCCGCGGTGGGCTCGTTGATGATCCGCTCGATCTCGAGCCCGGCGATGCGGCCGGCGTCCTTGGTGGCCTGGCGCTGCGAGTCGTTGAAGTAGGCGGGGACCGTGACGACCGCGCGGGTCACCTCGGCGCCGATGTAGGCCTCGGCCACGCCCTTCATCTTCTCGAGGATCATGGCGGAGATCTGCGAAGGCGACAGCAGGCGCCCGTCGACCTGGACCCACGCGTCGCCGTTCTCGGCTTCGGCGATGGCGTAGGGCACGAGCCCTTCGGTGCGTCGGGTCTCGTCGTCGCCGAACCGGCGGCCGATCAGCCGCTTCACCGCGTAGATGGTGCGCTCGGGGTTGGTCACGGCCTGGCGCCGGGCGATCTGGCCGACCAGCCGCTCGCCGTCGCTCGTGAAGGCCACCACGCTGGGCGTGGTGCGGCTGCCTTCGTCGTTGGGGATGACCAGGGGATCGCCGTGCTCGATGATCGAGACACAGGAATTGGTGGTTCCCAGGTCGATGCCGATGGAGCGGGACACGTCGGGCATGGAGTCTTCCTCGAAGCGGAACGGGCGCTGTTGTAGCACGCGCCCGTGGCGTCACGGGTCAGGCGGAGGGGTCGGTGTCGGAGGGAGACGCGTCGCCGTCCGGGCCCTCGGGCCCGTCCCCCCGCGAGGCGGTCGACGGCGAGGCGTCGGCGGCGTCGGGCGCAGACGGCGTCGGTTCCGCGGTGATCGGATGCTCGGTCGTCGGCGGGTCGGTCGGCGCGGCCACGGTCACCCGCGACGCCCGCAGCAGGCGTCCGTTCAGGCTGTAGCCGGGGCGCAGCTCGGCCACGATGCTGCCGGGCAGCAGCTCGTCGGTGTAGACCTCGGAGATCGCCTCGTGCACTTCGGGGTCGAAGAGCACGCCCTCGCCCGAGACCACGCGCTGCACGCCGAGCTGCGACAGGCTCTGGTGGAACTGCTGGAGGATCATCTGCACACCCTGCACGACCCGGCTCGAGTCGCCGGACTGGTGCTCGAGCGCCAGCTCCAGGTTGTCGAGCACCGGCAGGAACAGCTCGACCGTGCGCTGGTGGCCGAAGCTGCGGTCCTCGTCGCGCTCGCGGCGGCGGCGCTCGCGGATGTGGTCGAGCTCCTGCTTGAGCTCGTGGTTGCGGTCGCGCAGGCTGCGGCGTTGCTCCTCGGCCGCCTTGCGGGCCTCGAGGGCCTGGGTGGCGGCGGACGTGGCGCGGGCGGCCTGATCCTGGAGCCGCCGGACGCTGCCCTTGAGCCGTCCGATCTCCTGGTCGAGGGCGCGGGCGTGCTTGCGGGAGGCGGCCAGCTCGGCGCGGGCGGCGTCGAGGGCGGCCTGGAGCGAGGCGTCGCCCGCGGGCCGGGCGGGGGTGTCGCCGTCGTCGTCGTCGTCGTCGGAGGCGGCCTCGTCGCCGTCGTCGAGGGCGGCCGCGGCTTCGTCCGCCAGGGCGTCCAGGTCGACGTCGAGATCGATCTCGAGCTCGCCGCCCAGGTCGGCGCCGCCACCGTCCTCGCCCGGAGGAGCGTCCTCGACCAGGGCGATGCCGACGCCCTCGTCGTCGTCCTGGTGGGCCCGGGAGGCCCGCGCCGCCTTGCTCTTCTGCTCGACCTTCTCGACCGCCTCGAGGGCGGCGTTGAGCAGGTCGTCGTCGAGCTCGATGCCGAAGTCGGACATTGCAGGGGGGTCCAGGGCCGGTGGATGCGGGAAAGGGCAGACCAGCGCGCAGCATAGGCCCTGGACGGGGCCCAAGGGAAGCCCGGGAGGTCAGGGTTCCGTCGGGGGCATCGCCGCCACGAGGCGCGCGGTGATGCCGTCGGCCAGCCGGACCCCGGCCGGCGTCAGGCGCAGGCGCTCGGCGGTGTCGAGGAGCAGGCCCAGGTCGACGAGGCGGGCGACCTCTCGAGGGTCGGGGAGGGCGTCGCGCCGCGCGAGCTCGCGGAGGGGGGTGCCGTCGACGTGGCGCAGCGTGGACAGCAGCAGATCGACGGCGCTCTCGTGGGCGCTGGGCGTCTCGAAGCTGGCGCCCCCGGCGCGCAGCCAGGCGCCGACCTCGGCGGGCTGCACGCTGCGGCGGCCCCAGGGTGCGCCGGGTGTGGGCGGCAGGAAGCCGTGGGCGGCGGGGCCCAGGCCGGCGTAGCAGGCGCCGCGCCACCCGGCCTCGTTGTGCCGGGAGCGGTGGCCCGGTCGGGCCAGGTTGGACACCTCGTAGCGCTCGTAGCCGGCCCCTCCGAGGCGCTCGCCGATGCGGTCGTACATCGCGGCCCACAGGTCCTCGTCGGTCTCCTGCACTCGGCCGCGGTCCCGCAGGCGGTGCAGCGGAGTCCCGGGCTCGAAGGTCAGGCCGTACAGGCTGACGTGGGGCGGTGCGTGGTCGAGGACCGCGTCGAGGTCGGCGTCCAGCTCGGCCAGGGTCTGGCCCGGGAGGGCGAACATCAGGTCGAGGGACCAGGTGCGGGGCGCCAGGGCGGTGATGTGACGCAACAGCTGGCGGGTGTCGGCCAGATCGTGTCCCCGCCCCAGCGCGCGAAGGTGGCGCTCGTGGAAGGTCTGCACGCCCACGGAGAGGCGGTCGATGCCCAGGTCGAGGAGGGCCGCGAGTGCGTCGCGGTCCACCGTGCCCGGGTCGACCTCGAGGGTGCGCTCGGCGTCCGGCGCGGTGGGGAGCCCCGCGAGCACCGACCGCAGGATCTCCGGCGGAGCCAGCGAGGGGGTGCCGCCGCCCAGGTAGACGGTCGACGCGCGGCCGGGGAAGGCGTCGGCGAGCCGCTGCCAGTCGCGCAGCACGCCGTCGCGCCAGGCGTCCCAGTCCGCGCCCCGGACCGGTCGCACGGCGAAGGCGCAGTAGGGACACACCACCCGGCACCACGGCGTGTGCACGTAGATGCCCCAGGGCGGCGGGGTGGCGTCGGAGGACATGGCGGGGCCTCGCTGGTGATGCCCGGTGGGATAGCCCGTCGGCTCGCCCGGCCGACAGGGTCGCGCGCGGAGGAGCCCGGATGGAGCAGGCGCAGCAGGCAGGTCCCCAGGTCGTCGAGCTCACACCGGGCGGCGCGCAGGTCGTGATCGACGTCGGCGGAGCCGCGCCGGTGAGCGCGGTCTACCTGTGGGTGCGGGCCGGAGCCGCCCGCGAGACCTCCGGCGAGCTCGGCGCCGCGCACCTCCTCGAGCACATGCTCTTCAAGGGGGCCGGCGGGCACGGGGTGTCCGAGGCCGCCGAGCGCATCGAGGGCCTGGGCGGCGACCTGAACGCCTACACCTCCTACGAGCAGATGGTGCTGCACGCGACCCTGCCCGCCGGGCGCGAGGCCGAGGTCATCGCCACCCTCGCCGAGATGGCCTTCGCGCCGCACCTCGACCCGGACGAGCTGGCCCGCGAGAAGGGCGTCGTGGTCGAGGAGATCCGCGGCGCCCTCGACGACCCCTCCGACCGCCTGGCCGAGGGCCTGCGCGCCCGGGCGCACGGTCCGCACCCCTACGGCCGGCCCGTGCTGGGCACCGAGGCGACGGTCACCGGCATGAGCGCGGCCGACCTGTCGGCCTTCCACCAGCGCTGGTACCGGCCGGAACGCGCGCTCCTCGTCGTGGCCGGGCCCGTCGACGTCGACGCCATCCTGGCCGCGGCGCGCACGGCCCTGGCGCCCACCGGCCGCCCCGCGCCGGTCGATCCCGTCCACCCGGCCCCTGTGGTGGGCGACCGCTTCTTCACCATCGGCGACGGCTTCGAGGAGCGGTTCGTCGAGCTGGCCTTCCCCATCCCGAGCCTGCACCACGCCGACATCGCCGCCCTCGATCTGCTGTCGAGCGCCCTGGGGGACGGCGACGCGGCCGTGCTGCCCCAGCGGCTGCGCGACGAGCTGGGCTGTGCCGTGGACGCCTGGGCCGCGCTGGAGACCGACGTCGACTGCGGTCTGTTCGTGGTCGGCGCCCTGGCCCGACGCGGCCGCGTGGCCGACGTGGTGCGAGCGCTGGGAGAAGCGCTGGCCGGGGCGGTCCGCAGGGGGGTGCCCGGCGGCGCGCTGCGTCGGGCCCGGCGGAGCATCCTGGCCAGCCGCATCTACGACCGCGAGACCGTCGACGGCCGGGCCCACCGCATGGCCTGGTACCAGGCGACCCACGGCGATCTCGACGCCGACGCGCTGTACGAGGCGCGCATCGCCCGGACCCGGGCCGACGACATGCTGGCCGCCGCCGCCCGCTGGCTGGACCCCGACCAGGCCGTGGTCGGCGCGGTGGTGCCCGGCGACGAGCTGGACGCCGCCGGGCTGGAGCAGGCCTTCCGCGACGGCTGGCGGACCGGCGCTGGCGTGGCCCGGCCCCCGGCCGACGGCGCGCTCGTCCGCCGGACGCTGGCCTGTGGGGCCACCGTCGTCGTCCAGCCCGACGCCCACGCCGAGCTGGCCGCGGTCAACGTGGTCGGCATCGGCGGCATGCTCGCCGAGGGCATGGCGGGCCTGTCGGGGCTCTGGTCGCGGACGGTCACCCGGGGGGCCGGCGCCCTGCGCGGGGCCGAGCTGGCCGCCGCGGTCGAGGACCGGGCCGGCATCCTGCGGGCCTGGCGGGCGCGGAACAGCCACGGGCTCGAGGCGCGCTTCCCGGGCGCCGACCTGGACATGGGGCTGGACCTGCTGGCCGAGGTGCTCGTCGCGCCGCGCTTCGACGAGGACGAGCTCGAGCGGGCCCGCGAGGACATGGACGAGTCCCGCGAGGCACTCCTGACCGACGATCCCGGCGGCCTGGCCTGGGAGCTGGCCTGGCAGGCGCTGTTCCCGGGCCATGTGTGGGGCCGGCTGCCGCTGGGCTCGGCGTCGTCGGTGGCGCGGGTCGGCCCCGTCAGCCTGCGGCGGTTCCACGAGCGCGCGTTGGCGGGCAGCAACCTGGTGTTCGCCCTGGCCGGGGCCGTCGACCCCGACGAGGTCTGCGCCCGCCTGGACGACCGCCTGGCCGGGCTGCCGACCGGCGCGTCGCTGACGCCGGCGCCGCCCACCGTGGCCCCGGCCTTCCGCCGGACCCGTCGCCGCGGCGTCGAGCGCGAGCAGGCGCACCTGGTCGTGGCGTTCCCGGCCTTCGGCCACGGCCACGCGCAGGTGCCGGCGATGCGCGTGCTCGAGGGCGTGCTCAGCGGCCAGGCCGGGCGGCTGTTCACCGAGGTGCGCGAGCGGCGGGGGCTGGCCTACAGCGTCGACGCGACCAGCGTCGAGGGCCTGGGCGGAGGCGCGCTGCTGATCTCGGCGGCCGTCGACGCCCAGCGGGTCGCCGAGGCCCGTCGCGCCTTGTGGCAGGTGCTCGAGGAGCTGGTCTCGGCCCCGGTACCCCCCGACGAGCTCGACCGCGTGCGGGCCCGCATCGTGGACGGCGCCGTGCTGGGGCTGCAGCGGGCCGCCGACCGCGCCAGCCACCTGGCGGCCGCCGAGCGCTACGGCCCGGGGGCCGAGCACTGGCGCGAGCGGCTGGAGGCGCCGCGCGCCGTCACCGCCGGGCAGCTGCGGGCCCTGGCGGGCGCCGTGCTGCGCCGCGATCGCTGCGCCATCGTCGAGGTCGGCCCCCACGTCCCCGTCCGCGACGCCGGCGACCCCGACGCCGCCGAGGATGCCGCCGCCGGGTAGACTGCAGGGCGAAGCGCGGAGGGTCCGTGGCAGATCAGGACGACCACGACGAGGTCCGGGCGAGCGAGGTGCTCGGCAGCCTGCGCGCGCGCCGGACGCCGGCCGACCGCATCGTCGATCGGGTCGGGCACCGCGGCTTCGCGCGGCCCAACGTCGCCGTCAGCGGCCGCATCTTCCGCAAGTACCGGGTGACCGACCCCTGGGACCCGGACGCCGGCCCCGAAGACCCCATCGAGCTCGGCGACGTCGGGCTGGACCTGGGCAAGCGGCTCGAGGTCGCGCGGCACCTGCGACCGCCGGACCGCAAGTCGACGCAGCAGCGCCGGCAGGCCCAGGCCCAGGCCGCCTACGATCCCCACGCCTTCAACCCGCGCGGTGTGCCCCAGGCCAAGAAGCCGCCGCCGCCCAAGCCCAAGGACGCCGCCCCGCCGCCGACCGAGATCGTGCCGACCGGCGGCGAGGCGACCATCACCGAGACCGCCTTCGGCAACCGGGTCGAGAAGCAGCCCCTGCGCCAGCGCATCCCGATCCGGCCCGACCTGGCCCGCCCGGCCACCGACGACGCCCCGGCCACCCCCGCCGCCGCCGCCCCGGTGCAGCGGTCGGTGCCCCGGCCGCCGGCCGCCGCTTCGCCCAAGGCCCGCGCGGGTCGATTCCGCATGGAGTCGACCTCGGCCACGGGGCCCAGCGTGCGCGAGGTGCGCCGACTCGACGAGGTCACCGCCGAAGAAGCCCAGAAGGCGCCTGCCGCCCCCGAGCCGCCGCCGCCGCCCCGCGCCATCGCGCCGACCGGCGACAGCCTGGACGACCTGTTCGGCATGGCCGCCGGCGGCGATCGCATGCGGCTCGGCCGCTCGCGGAAGTCGTCCGACGACGACTGAGGATCCGCCGGCCCCATCAGCCCGCGTCTCCCCTCCGAACCGCGCCTACTCGCTGGCGCGCATCGACTCGGGGCACTCCGAGCGGGTGCGGATCTTGTACCAGCCGATCTCGTCGGCCCAGTACTCGCCCTCGTAGGGCCACCAGCGGTAGCCCTCGCGCACGCGCAGGTCGCGGTCGACCGTGCGTTTGGCGGTCTCCATCACACCCGTGTAGCTGGCCCGCTCGTACATGCGGGACTCGAGCTGCAGGATGTCGAGCTTGTTCATCTCGCTGTCCTGCAGCATCTGGTCGAGCTGCTGCTCCATCCCGGTCAGCGTGCGGGACACACGCGCGCCCTCGGTCCGGACCAGCTCGCTGCGGCGGGCGGACAGCCACTCCCGCGTGGCGGACGCCCAGGCGCCCTGGGCGCCGTCGAGCTTGCCGAGCTCGCCGTCCAGGGCGGTCACGGCCTTGGCGGCGCGCTCGAACCGCGCCTCGCCCTCGAAGCCGCGCACGACGGGCACGGGCAGGCCGCTCTCGCCGCCGTCCACCACCTCGGTGCGCATGCGCTGGAAGAGCTCCTCCTCCGAGTACGCCCCCGCGGCCTGCAGCGCCTCGTGCATCGGCTTGAACCGGGCCTGGAACTCGTCGATCTGCTTGTTGGCCTGGGGGAACTTGCAGAGCAGGAACAGGCCGTAGATCTCGAGCAGGGCGGCTTCCGGGAAGTACTCCCCGCGCACGTAGGGCGAGCTGTGGCTGTAGAGCAGCGACAGGGTGCCGTTGATGTCGTCCAGCCGGAAGTGGGCCCAGGCGCGCTCGAACTGGGCTTCCATGAAGTGCGGGCTGCTGCGCGGCACCTTGGCGAAGTACTCGATGGACCGGACGAACTCGCCGCCGCCGTAGTAGGCGCGGGCGATGTTCAGGTTCACGAGGTCCTTCCACTCGCGGGCGTCGTCGCGGTCGGCGCCGGCGGCCAGGGCCTGCTCCAGGGCGGCGATGGCCTGCGGGTAGGAACCCTGCTGCGACAGGGACACACCCTCGAGCAGGCGCGCCTCGGCGTAGTCGGGGCTGCTGCTGCCCACCATCTTGAGGAAGGCCACCGCGTTGAGGTGCTTGCCCTGGGCGGCGGCGCCCTTCGCGGCCAGGAAGGCGACGCGGGCGCGGGTCTTCTCGTCGACCGGGATGCCGACGTTCTCGGCGAAGACGAGCTCGAGCGGACCGGTGTCGTCGACCTGCCAGGCCTGGTCGATGGCCTTGCCGGCGGCGAAGGCGGCGCCGGTGGGATCGGCCTGCAGGCCCCGCTGGATGGCCAGCATGGACGCGTAGGGCAGGCCGCGATCGGCCAGGATCATGCCCAGCCGGGCGTAGGCCACGCCGTGGAAGACGGCCTTGGTCTCGTCCTGGGTCAGCGCGACCAGCAGATCGGCGGCCTTGGCCACGTCCTTGGCTTCCATCGCGGCGTCGATCTCGCCGAAGGCGGCTTCGCGCTCTTCGGCCGTGGGAGCCGGCCGCTCCAGCGCCACAGCACCCTGGGCCCACGCCGGCGACGCCGTGGCGAGCATCAGGGCCGCGGGCAGCAGCCAGCGCGACAGTGGGCGCATGGGTCCCCTCACTTGCGCTTGCCGAGGAAGGTGACGCCGGCCGAGACCGTGGCGTTCTGCTTGATGAACACACCCTGGGTGTCAGCCGTCTTGGCGCGGTACTGGACCAGCACCTCGTCCTTGAGCTGCAGCCGCAGGGTCGTCTTGTCGCTCAGGAAGAAGCGCATGCCGACGCCGACGCCCAGGTCGGGGGACACCGCGATGGTGGCGTCGGGCAGCATCGCCTGCTCGAGGGTCGCGCCCACGGTGGCGGTGCCGTACACGTCGTGGTGCACGACGCCCTTGCCCATCCAGTTCAGCTTCGCGTAGATGGGCGCCCACTGCACGCCGCCCCAGGCGCTCGCCAGGTAGCGGTAGGCGTCGGGGGACACGGCGTAGGCCGGGCCCTCGAGCTTCTTCATCGTGCTGTTCTTGAGGCCGTAGCCGCCGCCGGCCCCGACCTCCCACGCGAAGGTCTCCGACAGGTGGCTGCCGAAGGTCAGGTGGGCGACAGGGGTCGTGGTGAAGGCGTCGAAGGGCATCCAGCCCAGGTGCACGCCGAGCTCGGTCCGGCCGTCCTTGGGGTAGAGCAGCTTCTGGACGACGTTGATGTCCTGGTCCTGGACGACGCCGATGTCGACGGTCTTGATCTCGGGCTCGTCGTCGGCGGCGGCCCGGCCGGGGGCCAGGGTCGCGGCCAGGGCGAGGGCGCCGGCGAGGAAGGGGCTGTGGGTCCGCATGGGGAGCTTCACCAGGGTCTGGGGCAGCAGGAGGAGGAGGCTCAGAAGGGCAGCTCGCGGGGCTTGCCTTCCAGCGGGCGGTAGTAGATCTCGACGTCGGCGTTGTAGTCGGGGACGGCGTTGCCCCAGAACACGACCGCGTTGGTGCCGGCGTCGTAGGACCAGCCGTCGCTGTAGATCAGTCGGTCACCGTCGGTGTCCAGCAGGGTGGCTTCGCCCACTTCCTGCTTGTCGACGAACACGCGCAGCGTGCTGACGTCGGGGATGCTGCGCAGGGCGAAGGCGTTGACCAGGTTGACCAGCAGGTCGCCCAGCTGCTCGAGGTAGACGCTGAAGTCCGCGACCCCGCAGGAGCTGCCGACGTCGCCGGAGCCCGACGTGATGTCCTGGTAGAAGCCACCGGTGCCGTTGGCCGTCAGGTAGAGCCGGTTGGTCGACCAGTAGGGCACGCTCTCGCGTTCGTACTCGCCGGCGGAGACCAGGCTGCAGGCGCTGGCGTCGCCGGACTCGGGATCGAAGCGGGGGCCGATGACGGCCCAGCGCACGGGGGCGTCGAAGCTCTCGTAGGCCGACAGGTAGGGGCTCGGGTCGTCGTCACCGGTGGCGAGCTGGCGGCTCACGTCGCCTTCGTCGGTGATGAGCACGAAGACCACCGTGCTGTCGTCCCGGACCAGGTCGGGCTCGGACATGATGTCGGCGGTGGTGATGTCGCTGGCTTCGTGGAAGCAGATGTCCGGCGGGTTCTCGTTGCTGCGGCACAGGGTGTAGAGCGCGGCTTCCAGCGGCTCTTCGTTGCCGCCACCGGAGTTGTCCTTCCAGCGGTCGCCGCAGACACAGTTGAGGTAGTCCTCGCCGATCTCGTCGGGGGTCCCGCCGCCGCACTCGTAGGACACGTCGGGCAGCTGCCCGGCGTTCCAGTTGACGGTGTCGCAGAGCAGCTGGTCCAGGAAGTCGTCCTTGACCGTGTTGCTGCCGCGGACGATCACGTCGCCCACCAGGCTGCCGGCTTCGCCGTCGTCCAGGCCCGTCGTGGGGCCCCGGGCGATCTCGGCGGTCGTGGTGGTGATCGCCAGCTGGTAGTCCAGGACCGAGGTCCGGTCGGACGAGTAGCTGGCGTAGTCCCCGACGGCGTCGGTCAGGGTCTCCGACACCGTGCCGCCTGCGCCGGGGTCGGCGAGCTTGGCCAGGAAGACGTCGAAGTTGGTGGCCAGGGCGGACGCTTCTTCCTGCATCGACGACGAGTTGTCGACGATGAAGACCACGTCGGTCTGGTTGTTGAAGCTGGCCTGCTCGTAGCCGGCGAGTGCGAACAGCTCGTACTGGTTGCAGCCGCCCAGGGCGAGCAGGGCGGGCCCCAGGAGGGCGGTCAGCGCGTGGCGACTCCGCATCCGGGCGCTCCACGGGGTGGGAAGGTTCGGCGCAGCATACAGATGGCCCCCGGGCGCTGCAAGGGCGGCGACCAGGGGCTGACGGGCTGCTGACGAGGGCCTGGACGCGGCGTCCTGTGCGGGCCACCGCGACGCGGCTCAGAGCTTGCGGACGAGCGAGTTGATCGTGTTGAAGGTCGTGGTGACCTGGGGCTGGATCCGCATGCCGCGCTTCTGGTGGAACTTGAGCAGCTGGTTCCAGATGTCGGTGATGTCCGCGCGGATGGTCCCGTAGTCGCGCTGGTCGATGAGCGTCTTCAGGCGATCGACGGCCGGCGGCATCTCGGTGTGCACGTAGCAGGACACGATGCGCTGGACGGTCTCGTCCATCTGGCCGTGCAGCGGGTTCTCGTCGGCGGCGGGTTCAGGCTCGGGCTCGAGCTCGGGCTCGGGCTCCGGCTCGAGCATCGGCTCGTCTTCGTCTTCGCCGTTGCGCGCCTTGACCGCACCCTCGGCCACGACCTCGGTCAGCATCTGGTCGGCCCAGCCAAAGGGATCGTCGTCGCCGGCAGCGCCGTCGGCCCCCGCGTCGGACGTGTCGACCTGCAGGCCGTCGCTGGCGTTGGTGACCTCGTCCCCGGACTCCTCGAGCTGCTCGACGTCGACCTCGACCTCGACCTCCAGCTCCTCGACCGCGGACTCGCTCGCGTCGTGGTCGGCGGCAGCGTCGTCGAGGGCCTCGGGCTCTTCGGGTTCCTCCTCGACCTCGGCCAGCTCGGGCTCGGGCTCGGGCTCGAGGGCGGGCTCCTCGGCCGGGGCCACCTCCTCCGACTCGTCCTCCGCCACTTCGGCCACCGGCGCGGGGGCGCTGCCGTCGAGGCGGGACACGCCGCGCTCGGCCAGGAACTGATCGGCGTTGCCGAACAGCTCGTCCAGATCCTCGAGGCTCAGGCAGCCCTTGATCTTGGCGGTCTCGGGGTCGTTGTTCGCCTCGACCACGCTGATCCGGCCCTTGGCGCCTGCCGCGATCTCGACGTGCGGCGCGATGACGATGTCGGACTGGATCTTCGCGGCGCCGATGACGATGCGGCTGCCGCCGGCGATGACCCGCACCTTGATGGTGCCGCCGGCCAGCTCGATGGTGTCGGCTTCCAGGCGGTCGGCTTCCACGCTGCCGCCCAGCCGCAGCAGGCCGTCGGCGGACAGGCGCTCGGCCTTGACGTTGCCGCCGATGACGAGCGCGGTCGCGGACAGCTCGCCGACCTCCAGGTCGCCGGACAGCTCCAGGCGCTCCGACACGCGAAGGTCGCTGACGGCCAGGGCGCCACCGGTGCGGACCGACGCCGCGGCGACGGTGCGGGCCGTGATGTCGCCGTCGGCCGAGACCTCGGCGGCGTGGGCTTCGTCGACCTTGAGGGCACCGCCGCTGGACAAGGTGCCGTCGAGCTCGAACCGGCCACCGCCGATGTCACCGCCGGCTTCCAGCGAGCCGGCCTTCAGGGTGCCGGCCTGGACCTCGCCCAGGACGTTGGCGGCGCCTTCGACCGTGACCTCTTCGGCCTCGAGCGACTCGCCGCAGGCGACAGCGCCCGCCCGCAGGCGGCTGACGGCGATGGCGCCGGCCGTCTCGATTCGTCCCGAGGACTCGACCACGGTGGCGCGCAGGGCCGCGCAGTCGATGTCGGTGGCGCGCAGCTGCTCGGCGCGGACGTCGCCCGCGGCGTGCAGGGCGCCGTCCAGGCGCACGGCGTCCGCGGTGAGATCGCCCTCGATCCGGGCGCTGCCGGACGACAGGTCCCGGACCTCGAGATCGCCGCTGCAGCGGACCTCGCCGGCGGCTTCGATGGTGCCGACGGTGGCGCTGGCGTGCAGCACGACGTCGCCGCCGCCCGACGCGAGCCGCGCGAGCTTGCCGGCCGGCACGGCCTGCAGCTCGATGGTGCCGGCGTACTCGATGGTCATGCCGTCGTCGCCGAGCTCCAGGACGAGGCCTTCGGGGATGACGAAGGGCGTGTCGCTCATGGATCCTCCCCCCGCGCGGGGGCGGGGTGCGTCGGCAGCCCTGGCTGCCGTGGTTCAGAAGGGCCCGACTCTACCGGTCCTCCGCGTCCGGGGTCAACGCGCCTTCGGCCCGGTCAGTGCCCTGCCGCACGCAGGCGGCCGAGGCCCTCGATCGCGGGCCGGTGACCGGGGCGCACGGCCAGCACCCGCTCGTAGGCGTCGCGGGCCTGGGCGTACTGCCCACGCGCTTCGTAGGCCTGGGCGAGTCCGGTCAGGGCGCCGTAGTGATCGGGCCGCAGCCGGGTCGCGACCTCGAGGGCCTCGATGGCGACGGCGGTCCGGTCGGCCCGCAGCGCCAGGTCGCCGATCGCCGACCACGCGATGGCCGAGCAGCGGTCCAGGGTCAGCGCCGCCCGGTACTGATCGGCCGCGTCCTGGAAGCGACCCGCGAGGCGGGCCTCGTCGCCGGCGTCGAGCTGGCGCAGCGACTCCGTGACCAGCGGCGGCGCGGTCTTGCAGTAGCGCCCCGGCGGCTCGGGCAGGTCGAAGGTCAGCTGCACGTCGATGGGCCCTTCGGCGGGCAGGTGCGGGGGCTGCTCGATGACGACGCTGGTGACGACGCCGCCTTCGTCGCTCTCGTAGACCGTGGCGGCGGGCGCGGCGGCCGCCACTGGAGGGTCGGGCGGGGCGGCGGCGGGCGGTGGAGCGGGCTCCGGGCGGGGACGACCGCCCTCGGTGCCCGGGATGGGGCGGGGGCGCGTCGGCGCTTCCTGGGTCACCGGGGGAGGGGAGGGAGGCGCAGGCGCGGCGGAGGAGGAGATGCCGGGTCCGGCCGGGGTGTAGACGGCGTCGGACGCCGGGCCGGCCTGGGCCATCTCGGCGTGGGTGAGGGGCTGGCCGTCGGTGCAGCGCAGCAGGGCCCAGCCGCCTCCGGGGCGCTCCTGGATGCAGCCGGCCGCCGGCATCCGGCACCACGACAGGAAACACTCGACCGTCACCGACGGCGAGCCCAGCAGCAGGATGTCGCCGGGCTGGGGCGCCTCGACGGACACGGTGGTGGCGTTGGGGTCGAACTGCGCGCCTTCGTCGCAGTCCAGCCACCACAGGCCGCGCACACGGTGCCCGCCGGTCTCGGGCGTCACGACGCTGTCGACGCCGGTGACCCGCAGCCGCGTGGGGCAGGAGTACAGGCCGGCGTCGCTGCAGCACTGCTGACAGGCCTTGGCGCCGGCGTGGGCGGGAGTTCCGAGCAGGGGCAGCAGGAACAGCAGGGAGGGGCTCGGCACAGGGGCTCCGCGAGCGGGGATTCCGGGGTGAGCGGGAGGGTCGGACGGCGCTTGCGACCGATCCAGTCTGGCATGGACCCCGCCGCAGGGTGTCCCCTTCCGTCAGCGGGCGCGGGCCGGAGGCGGGCCGGTCCGATCAGGCGCGGTGCGACCGGTCGTTCCCGAGGGGGCGCCGGTAGACGGTGTCCACCAGGGTCGCGGCGTGGTCCGCGGGAGTCGGCCAGCGCGCCGGGGGGACGCGGCCTCGACCTCGCTTCAGCTCGGCGTGCAGCGCGGCCAGCAGCGCCTCGTCGTCGTCGGGCCCCACCGCGGGCGCGGTCGGATCGAGCTCCGTGGCGCCTCCGACGGCGGGAAGCACGACCCGCAGTCCCGCCGCGAGCGCCTCGCGCACGACCAGGGGGCTGTTCTCCGGCCAGGTCGACGGCAGCACCAGCACGTCGTGGTCGGCCAGCAGTAAGGGCACCTCACCGGGAGGCACGGCGCCGAGCCAGCGTGCACCGGGCGTCGCCTCGACCCTCGCTCGCAGGGCCTCACCCCACCCGGGGCGTCCGTCGAAGGCGGGCGCCGGACCGGCGATGGTCAGGGTGGCGCGCCCGGCGGGCAGCCGGGCGAACGCGGCGAGCAGCCGATCGGGGCCCTTGGTCGGGATGACGCTGCTCGCGAACAGCAGGCGCAGGGGGCCGGCTCCGGGGGGCGGTGCCGGGGAGATGGGCTGGACGAGGGGGAGGGAGAGGACCTCCGGGCGGCGCAGGCCCATGGCGGCGAAGCGTTCGGCCAGGTCGTGGCTGGGAGAGAGGAGGACGTCGACCTCGGCGAGGAGGCGTCGGACCCGCTCCAGCCGGTCGGCCAGGCGGGCGCGGTCCCGGTCCGAGGCGGCGTGGGAGGAGACGGTGGCCGCGACCCCGTCTCGGGCCCGGGCGCGCAGGGCCGGCCAGCGTTCCAGGGCGGCGCCGAGGGGAGCGGTCAGGGGCGACAGCCGCAGCTGCGGGGCCAGGCAGGTGGCGCAGCGGCCGGGCTCGGGCCCGGGACAGGGGCGGAGCGCCGCATCGACCAGCTGGCCGCGGGCGCAGGGCAGTGCGTAGTCGTGCAGGGTCAGGACGACGCGGGCCGAGGCGTCCCGGGCCGCCCGCGGGAAGCCCAGCCCGCCGTGGGCCAGGTGGTGGGCGTGCACGACGTCGGCGCGCCAACGGTGCAGCCAGTCGCACAGTGCAGCGGCGGCGCCGGGGTGGTCCCAGGCCGCTTCGATGCGGGTCGGCGTCGGAAGCTCGATGGCCCACTGCCCGGGCCCGGCGGCGACCACGGCGACGCGGGCGGCCCCGGGGCGCGGCGCCAGCACGGCGACTTCGTGACCCGCGGCGGCCAGGGCGCGTGCCAGGGCGGCCACGTACAGTCCGGTGCCGCCGAGCTGCTCGGGCGGCAGGCCGTGCAGGAGCAGGGCGATCCGCAGGCCCGGGGTCACGGCCGCCCCTGCAGGAGCCCGGCGTACAGCGCCTCGAGCGCGTCGAGGTGCGCGTCGAGGGAGGGCGCGGCCCGTGGCGGCTGCTCGAGGGGTGCGGCCACGCACTCGCGCAGCGCGGCCACCAGGCCCTCGTCGTCGTCGTACAGCCATCCGTCGCGACCGGGCTCGACCAGCTCGGGAAGTCCCCCTGTGGCCGGCGCGATGACCGGGCAGCCCGCCCGCCGGGCTTCCAGGACGACGAGGGGGGCGTTCTCGGGCCAGCGCGAGCCCAGGACCAGGGCCCGCGCACCCTGCAGGGCTGCGTGGACCTCGTCCCGCCCCAGGGCGCCGTGCCAGGCGTCTTCCGCCACCAGGTCGGGCTCGAGCAAGGGCCCGTGCAGGCGCAGGCCGGGCCCACCGTCGGGGAAGGCGCGCCGCCAGGCCTGCAGGACCCGATCGGGGCCCTTGTGCCAGGCGCCGGTCCCCAGGAACAGGAAGGGGCCGTCGCGCTCGGCTGGCCGTGGACCGGGCGCCGCTGCCGGCAGGCCATGGGGAAGGACGTCGACGCTGCCGAGCCCGGCGGCGGTCGCGGCGTCGGCCAGGAAGCGGCTGGGCGCCAGGCGCAGGGCGCAGTGTTCGGCGAAGGCGCGCATGGCCCGGGCGCGGTGTGTCGCCGCCGTCGCCGTCTCGGTGGGTGCGCCCCGGCGGGGGGCCTGCAGTCGGCGGCGCAGGCGCTCGGGCACGACCCGGAAGGCCCGGTGCAGGCGCTCGGGCGGCACGGTCCCCGCCAGGCGGCCGGCGGCGCCCAGCAGGAGCCGCGCCCCCGAACCAGGGGTCGGCGCCCACGCGGCGGCGCAGGGGGCGCAGCGCTCGGGGGTCGGTCCGGCGCAGGGCAGGCGGGCGGGCCGCTCGATCAGCTGGCCGCCCGCGGGGCACCACAGCCAGGCGTCGTGCAGGGTCAGGGCGGTGGGCGCCGCGAACCGCAGACCGCTGCTGAGGAACTGCACGTGGTGGACGTGCACGAGGTCCGGGGCGAAGGCCGCGACGACCGCGCCCGCCTCGGCCTGTACGGCGCGATCCTCCTCGGCGACGGACAGGGCCCGGACCGGCATGTTCTGCACCAGCCGGAACACCCTCTCCCCGTGAGCGCCCTCCTCCTCCCACCCTGCGTACTGGGGCCGCGCCGGATCCCGGGTCGCGGCGAGGACGCCCACCCTCCAGCCGCGCTCCACCAGTCCCGCCGCCACGGTCGCGACGTGTTGCTCGGTGCCCGCGCGCTCGCGGGGCGGGTAGCCGTGCGCCACCAGCAGGACCGACGGCGGTGTCGGGACGGCGGCCGGCGGGGACAGGCGAGGGGACAGGGGGACTCCAGGGAGCGGCGTGGGGCCGCGTCGGGCTTATAGTGCCCGCGATGTCGACCTCCGACGAGATGCCCGAGGCCGCCGCCGGCGCCGATCCCGCCGGCCTGCCCGCCGTGCTGGTCGTCGACGACGAGGACAGCCTCCGCCACCTGCTGCGGGTGATCCTGCAGCGGCTCGGCTACCCCGTGCGGGAGGCCGGCGACGGGCGGGCTGCGCTCGAGGAGCTGGAGCGCTCGCCCGAGGTCCGCGTCGTGCTGTGCGATGTGCGCATGCCGCGCATGGGCGGACTGGACTTCCTGCGCGAGGTGCGCGGTCGGGATGTGTTCGTCGTGATGATGAGCGCCTACGCCAGCACCGATCTCGCGGTCGAGGCCCTGCGCGCCGGCGCCTACGACTTCATCTCGAAGCCGTTTCGTGCCGACGAGATCCGGGCCTGCCTGCAGCGCATCGTCGACCGCGAGGAGCTCGCGCAGGAGAACCGCCGGCTGCGCGCCCAGGTGCGGCAGCAGGAAGACCTCGAGGGCTTCATCGGCCAGTCCGAGGCCGCCCGCGAGGTCATGGCGCTGGTCACGCGGGTCGCCGCCTACCCGTCCACGGTGCTGCTCACCGGCGAGTCCGGAACCGGGAAGGAGCTGCTCGCCGGCGCGCTGCACAAGCGGTCGACCCGGGCATCGGGCCCGATGGTGGCCGTCAACTGCGCGGCCATCCCCGAGAACCTGCTCGAGAGCGAGCTGTTCGGTCACGAGCGCGGCGCCTTCACCGGCGCGGTGCGCGCCCACCGGGGCCTGTTCGAGCAGGCCGACGGCGGCACGCTGCTGCTCGACGAGATCGGCGACATGCCCATCGCGCTGCAGTCCAAGCTGCTGCGGGTCCTCGAGGACGGTCGCATCCGGCGGGTGGGCGCGCGCGGTGACCAGCCGGTGGACGTGCGCGTGGTGGCGGCCACCGCCATCGATCTCGAGCGTGCCGTGGCCGAGGGACGGTTCCGGAAGGACCTGTTCTACCGGCTCAACGTGGTGCACGTCCGGATCCCGCCCCTGCGCGAGCGGGTCGAGGACATCCCGCTGCTCGCGGAGCGGCTGGTGGAGCGCGCCGCGGTGCGACTCGGTCGCGAGGACCTGTCCGGGCTGTCGGTCGAGGCGCGGCGGGTGTTGGTGGGCTGCCCGTGGCCGGGCAACGTGCGCCAGCTCGAGAACGCGCTGGAGCGCGCGGTGCTGATGGCCACCGGCCCGCTGGTCGACGTCGGGGATCTGCCTCGCGAGCTGCGGGACGGCGGGGCGTCCACCGCGGCGGTCGCGCCTGCGCCCGACGGCCCCCATGGGGACGACGGGCAGCTCAGCGTGGCCCTGCGGGGGCCGGACGATCTCTCGATCAAGGTCCACACGGCAGCCCTCGAGCAGCAGCTGATCGCCCGCGCGATGGAGCGCACGGCGGGCAACCGCACCCAGGCGGCTCGGCTGCTGGAGATCTCCTACAAGACGCTGGTCTACAAGCTCCGCGACTACGATCTGGAGCACCTGTGAGCCGCGCTCGGCTGGTGGCCCTGGTCGTGGTCGTGCTGCTGGCGGGGCTCGCCGTCGCGGTGGTGGCGCTGGGGCAGGACCCGGATCGGCTGGCCGCGCGGGCCCAGGAAGCGGTGGACCGGCACGACCTGCCCGGCGCAGAGGGGCTCTACCGGCGGGCCCTGGCCCAGGAGCCGGACCACGTCCCGTCCCTGGCCGGCATCGGCTGGACCTACCTCCTGGCCGGCCAGGGGGGCGGAGCGGCCGGCGCCTTCGAGCGCTGCGTCGAGGTGGCGGGCGAGGAGCCCGAGTGCCTGCGGGGGCTGGCCGCCACGGCGGCGGCGCAGGGCGACATGCCGCGGGCCAGAGCGACCCTGGAGCGCGCGGTGGCCGTCGCGCCCGACGACCCGGGCGTGCTGTCGAGCCAGGCGCTCATGGCGCTGGCCGAGCGCGACACGGACGAGGCCGCGCGGCGCTACGAGAGCCTGGTGGCGCGCTTCCCCGAGCGGGGCGAATACGCGATGGGGCTCGCCGAGGTCCGGCTGCGCCAGGACCGCACGGACGAGGCGCTGGTGCTGGTCGACCAGGCGCTGGACTCGCCCGAGCTTCCGCTCCGCTACGAGGCCCGACTGCGCGTGCTGCACGCGCGCGTGCTCGTGGCCCACGCCGACGTGGCGGCGCGGATCGACCCGGCCCGCTGCGACGAGACCGCCGGACCGCTGCTGGCGTGGCTGGCCCGCGCCGACGCCGAGGTGGACCGCGCCGAGGCCACTGGAGTGCCGCTGCCCACCCTGGGGGAGGCGCGCCGCCTGGTCGCGAGGAACCGCGGCACGATCGAGGACGCCTGTCCTGGGGTCGGACTGGACGAGCTGACGGCCGGGCTGCGCAAGGCAGGCGCAGAC
>JACKEY010000014.1 GCA_020632755.1 Alphaproteobacteria bacterium
GAGCGCCCGCAGAAGTCGTGGGTGATGCGCTTGAAGGCGAAGTGGGGATCGTACTGGCCGACCCGGTACCAGGAGTTGCCGTCGCCGACCTGGGGCAGGCACTCCTGCTCGATCTGTTCGGTGAAGCCCGGCCAGTTGCCGGACTGGATCTCCTCGAGGTTGCTCGCGCCGTCGCCGTCACTGTCCAGGTCCTCGATGGCTGCGAGGGCACCCGGCAGGTCGAGCTCGTACTCGCCGGCTTCGGGCAGGGCGTCCCGCACGGCTTCACCGTAGGGGTTGAAGCTGGGCGGCCCGCCCTCCGAGTGGCACATCACGCAGGACACGCTGCCCGTCGCGCACACCGGAGCGTCCGGGTAGCTGTCGCAGAACAGACCCGGGCCGGACGGCTTGGCGTGGGCCGGCGTCGCGAGCAGCAGGGGGAGGAGGAGCGCGACCATCAGGGGATGTCCGGGATCTCGGCGCCTTCGGGCAGGCAGAGGCCGATGGAGGAGTAGATGGTGACGCACTCCTGCTCGACGGGGCAGGTGCTCGCGCCGGGGATGCAGATGAGCGCGCAGACGGGGTGGTCCAGGCCGATGTCGTAGCAGAGGGGGCTCGCCGACGTGCCGTCGGGGACGGTCGGGCAGGCGCCCGTGTCGCACCACGGCAGGCAGACGCCGACGTCCAGCCCGATGTAGCCGCCGCCGTAGCAGGAGTGCTGGTCGGGACAGTCGGGACCGTCCATCTGCGGGTGGGTGCACATGCCGTAGGGGCCGCTCGACCCGCGGTCGGGACCCGCGCACAGGAAGCCGGACCCACCGTCGTCGCCGTCGTCGCCGGTGGCCCGGCACTCGAGGGTGGACGGGCACTCGTCGCCGTCCGCGGGCACCAGCACGCCGGGGCTGTCGCCCTCGGACGCGACCTGGTCTTCGCTGCAGGTCCGGGCGCAGCGGCCGTTGGACAGGCAGACGGTGTCGAAGCCCATGTCGCCGCCGTCGGTCAGGTCGCACTCGCTGCCGTCGCCGCCGGGGGTGCAGGGGGGCGCGCAGTAGCGGGTGGCGTGCCCGGGCACCTCGGTGCAGGCGCTGCCGGGCTCGCACTGCCCGTCGCTGATGCAGGGGGCGTAGTCGGGGCCGACGTAGGACTCGGCCAGGTCGTCGCCGCCGTCGGTGTCCCCGCCGTCGGTGTCGCCGCCGTCGGTCGCCGTGCCGGCGTCGGTGTCCCCACCGTCGGCGCCAGTCGCGCCGCCGCTGTCGACGACCGCATCGTCCGATCCGTCGGTGCCGCTGTCGGCCGGCTTGTCACCGCAGGCCAGCAGCATCGTCAGCGCGAGCAGGAGCATTCGGGGTCCCGTCCAGTGGTCTGCCTGCGGGGCCGGGCGACGGCGACGAACGCTCCGGACGACGGGGGCCGCTTCTCCCCGCAAGAGGCCAGTGTAGACCAGCCCTCCCGCATCGCAACGCCGGCGTCGGGCCGTGGGCTGTCAGGTCGGTGTGAAGATGGCCGCGCGCCGTGGGACGATGGGCCCGCCGCCGCAGGGACCGTCCCCTTGGGTTCCCGGGTCTGGTGCCCAGGGATACGACCAAGATGATGCTCCTCCCGATCCTGCTCGCCGCCTGCGGACCCGACCGCGCGGAACCTCCTCCTCCGCCGATCCTGCTGCCGGTGGAAGACGTGGGCGTGCCCGCCGTCTCGCCCCCCGAGCCGCCCGCGCCTCCCCCCGTGCCGGCCAAGGTGGACGACCCGGACGACAGCCTGGTCGCCTCCATCGCCACCGCCGCGCCGCCGACCCCCGAGCGGGCCGCCGACTACAGCGCCCTGCGCGAGAAGTCCGTCGTCGAGCTGCAGCAGTGGCGCGAGTCCCAGACCCTGCACCTCGACGCCGCAGGCGCCGTCACGGACGCCGCCCACGCCGATCTGACCGTCACCTTCATGGACCTGAACCCGTGGGTGCACGCCTGGTTCATCGTCCAGCTGCAGCACGCCGACGGCCGGGCCACGACCTGGCACCTCGAGAACCACGACCCCGCCCACGTGCGGGTGTGGCTCGATCCTCAACACCCCTCGGGCCTGGTCCTGTCGGTCGACGGCGAGCCCGAGCCCTGTCCGCTGTGGCCGGGCCCGCTGCAGACCGCCAAGGCCAGCGGCCGCACCTACGCGCCCTTGTGCGACGGGCGCCTGTCCCTGCGCAACCCCGCCGAGGGCCGCCGCTCCGCGAAGGAGTGGGGCGCCGACTTCCTGCGCGACAACGTCTGGGGCGGCGAGAAGATCACCACGCTCGTCCGGGACACCGTCTACAAGGACAGCGAGCTGGCCACCAGCGAGCTGGTCGACGGCCCGACCGAGCCCGTCGCCGAGACCCGCCCGAACGCCCCCCGGGCGCCCGCCATCGCACCCGATGTCGTCGGCCAGCAGCTGGTGCCCGTCAACCTGGGGCTGCCCCTGGTCGGCGCCGACGCCGGCACCGTCGAGATCGGCCACTGGTACCCCGTCGAGCACAGCCGGGGCCTCTACGTCACGGCGCTGCAGCCCCGCTACATCGACCCGGCCATCTGGGCGGACTGGGGGGCCGCCGTGCAGCCCCTCGATGACGTCGAGAACAGCGCGCTCGCCTACTTCGTGGCCTTCGACCTGCGGCAGCACGAGCTGCGCTTCGACGTGGGCACCGACCACCCGCGGGTCGGCTGGTCCGAGCGCGTCCTGCCCTCGATCCGCGACAACCGGCTGCCGGGCCCCGACGGCTTCGACAAGATCGGCCCCCTCGTCCGGACCGGCCAGGTCAACCCCGCCAGCATGGACCGGCTGGTCGCCACCTTCACCGGCGGCTTCAAGCGCAGCCACGGCGCCTTCAAGGCCGGCGACCTCGCCCTGGTCGAGCAGGGCAGCCACTACGGCTGGATCGAGCACGGCGTCGTCGAGAGCCGCCCGCGGCCGGGCCTGGTCACCGTCGTCGTCGACATCGACGGTACCGTCGACCTTCGCGTCTGGTCCCACGAAGACGACGCCGACCTGTGGCGCATCGTGCACCTGCGCCAGAACGGGGTGCCGCTCTTGACCGCCGACGGCCGGCCCGGCGACCTGGTCAACCGCTGGAGCATGGGCAACTGGTCGGGCAGCGTCGAAGGCAAGCTGCGGTCCGTGCGCGGCAGCCTGTGCGTGCAGCCGGGCGTCGACGGCAGCCCGGACTTCTTGATCTACGGCTACTTCAGCAGCGCCACGCCGTCGGCCCAGGCCCGCGTGCTGGCCGGGCTGCACTGCGGCGTCGCGATGCTCACCGACATGAACGCCCTCGAGCACACCTACCTGAGCATCCACGACTTCCACGGTGGGGACTACACCGTCCACCACCTGATCCGCGGCATGGAGGTCCTCGACAAGGAGCGCCAGGGCGTCTACCTGCCGCGCTTCGTGGGCCTGGCCGACAACCGCGACTTCTTCACCGTGCTGCGGAGGTCCCCATGATCTGGCTGCTCTGTCTGCCGCTGTGGGCGGCAGGTCCGGTCGAGGCGCCCCGTCCGGGGGCCGAGGAGGCGGCGGCCAACCCGTCGCGAGAGGCCGACAACGCCGCGTGGATCGAGCAGGTCGTCCAGGCGCGGCACCTGACCGCCGAGCAGGCGGCTGCGCTGCAGGCCATCGTCGCCGACAGCCAGTTCCTGGGGAGGGGCAACCCCGACGTCACGAGGCGCCCGCTCACGCCGGAACAGTGCCGCGAGCGCGCCGGCGACGCCTGGACCCCCGTGCCGGGCGCGGTCGAGAAGTGCGGCGATCCGAACATGGTGCCGCTCTACGACCCGGCGACCCAGACCTGGCAGGACGCCACCACCTGCATCGACCGCTTCGAGTTCCCGAACCTGCCCTGCGAGTACCCGGTGGTCTGGGTGCGGGCGTCCGAGGCCCAGGAGATCTGCAAGGCGGTCGGCAAGCGCCTGTGCGATGCCCACGAGTGGGAGGGCGGCTGCCAGGGCGCACTCGGCGAGCCCGACTACCGCTACGACCTGGCCAGCGGCCGCTCGACCATCGACGCGGTCAAGGCCATGCGCAGTGCCCACAACCGCGCGCACGCGGCCGACAAGCGCTGGTCCTACGGCGACCACTTCCAGACCGGGGTGTGCGCCCAGGACAGCACCAAGACCGCGGGCTGCACGGGCGGGTCCTGGGCCGGCTGCGGCAGCAACCACTACCCGGCCGGCAGCTTCCCCAGCTGCCAGAGCCCGCTCGGCGTGGCCGACATCAACGGCAACGCCGCCGAGCACATGAACCTGCCGCTGGCCCCCGACCAGCGGGCCAGCGCCGGCGACAAGCTGGGCGTCACCGAGATGAAGGGCTCGTGGTTCATCTGGGACCGCTTCCAGGCCCACGAGGACTGGTGCGAGTGGCGGGCCCCCTTCTGGCACGGGGGCCGTGTGATGGACCCGGACAGCCACCGCAACTACCACCTCGGCTTCCGCTGCTGCGCGGATCTGTCCTCTTCCCCTGCACCTTGACGGGGCGTAGAGTCGGGCTCCTCGCCACGGATCCCCTCGCATGCCCCGCCTCTCCCGCCGCACGCTCCTCGGTTCCGGACTCGGCCTCGCCGCCCTCACCACCCTCCCCGGCACCGCCCACGCATCGGTGGGAAGGACCTGCGCCTGCGGGCCGGCCCTGCCGCTCGGTGAGCGGGCGATCGGCGCACCCACCGGCAGCGCCTTCGCCCGCCAGGTCACGGCCCTCTCCGACCACGAGCGCTACGCCGCCGCGGTGGAACAGGTGCTGGCCGGCAACGTGCCCGCCTTCCTGCGGCCCCTGACGCCCGTCGTCCTCGACGCCCCCGACGACCACCTCGGCCCGCGCCAGGCCACCGTCTTCGTCACCCCCGACTACGTCAGCATCGGCAGCCAGCGCGACTTCCTGCGGGTGCCCCTCGACCTGGACGGCGCCGCCCACGTCGCCGACGCCCTCGAGCTGGCCCTGCCGACCCCGCGCATCGTCGACGCCGTCTACCGCGCGGCCGCCACCCGGCTCGAGCCCGCACCCATGCCGCCGACCGCGGCCATGCGGTCGATGCCCTACGTGGTCGAGCACCAGCGCCTGGTCGAAGCCGAGCGCGGCAGCCTGCCCATCCTGCCGCTGCTGGCGGGCCACAAGAAGGACCTGGTCCTGACCAACCGCCTGCGCGACATGCCGGATCGGGTCGCCATCTACGGCTGGCACCGCACCAGCGGCGAGCCGATCCAGCCGCTGTCGCTCGTCCACGGCCACGGCTACGCCGACTACAGCCACGGCGTGCGGCTGGTCCACCGCATGGTGCTCGTCGACGGCCAGGCCATGGACTACTTCGACGCCCTGGCCGACCACACCGTCGCCCCGCTGCTCACGCGCGAGGGCCGGCTGGACGGCGCCCAGGAGCTCCTGCAGCGCTACGGCTGAGCCGTGGACGCGCTCACCGACTTCGACCGCCGGGACTTCACGGCCGAGGTGCCCGGTGTCGGGGCCGTCACGCGCGCGGTCTACGCCGCGGGCAGCGGCCCCGGCGTGCTGGTCGTGCACGAGGTGCCCGGCATCACCCCGCCGGTCGCCGACTTCGGCCGCCGCGTGCGCGACGCCGGGTTCACCGTCTGGATGCCGTCGCTGTTCGGCACGCCCGGGCGCGACTTCTCCGGGTCCTACAGCGTCGGGCAGATCGGCCGCGCCTGCATCGCCCGCGAGTTCGCCGTGCTGGCCGACCACCGCAGCTCGCCCATCACCGCCTGGCTGCGGGCGGCGGCCCGGGCCCTGCACCAGGCCGCCGGCGGGCCCGGCGTAGGCGCCGTCGGCATGTGCCTGACCGGCAACTTCGCCCTGGCCCTGATGGTCGACCCCTGGGTGCGCGCCCCCGTCCTGTCCCAGCCGTCGCTGCCCTTCTGGCCCCGCGACGGGCTGCACCTGTCCGACGCCGACCTCGACACCGTCAAGGCCGGCGACACGCCGCTGCTCGGCCTGCGGTTCACCCACGACGTCATGTGCCCGGGCGCCCGCTTCGCCCGCCTGCGCCGCGAGCTGGGCGAGCGCTTCGAGGCCATCGAGATCGACAGCGGCCCCGGCAACGCCGACGGCATCCCGATCACCGCCCACAGCGTGCTCACCCTGGACCTGGTCGACCGCGAGGGCCACCCGACCAAGGCGGCCCTGGACCGGACGCTCGGGTTCTTCCGGGAGCGGTTGAGGGGGGCGTGAGCTGCCGTTGACGCAGCGCGGCCCCGTCCGGGAGGGCCGGACAGGGCCGCTTCGATCCGGCAGGCTACAGGTCGCAGGTCCGGTACTCGTTCCCCGACTTGTACCAGGTGCACTGCAGCGGGCTGTGGCGTGCGTCCGGGAACGGGAAGTTGATCGTGCTCCCGTAGATGGACGAGCTCGAAGACCGGGCGAGGTGGAGGTGATCGCCGCAGCCATTGCGGTCGCCCAGCGTCGCGCCCGTGCCGCCCTGCTCTCCGAGGAGGCACCCTCGGTAGGCAGTGGTGCCCGTGGAGTCGGGCGTGACCGTTCCGTAGCCCATGTGGCTGTAGGACGTGTACTTGCCGTCGCGGTGCAGCAGGATGACGTAGTTGCCGTAGTCGGAGGTACAGCCGCTGGAGTAGAGCCGACAGGTAGTGCCGTCGGCATCGTCGGCGTGTGGGTCGTCGAGGGAGTTGCACGTCACCGTCTTCACGGCGGTCACGACGGAGCCCTTCCCGGCGGCCAGGATGGCCTCGGTCGAGGCGATGGACTGCATGTCGATCGCGTAGCCGAGGGACCCTCGATGGCTGTAGAGCCGGCAGGCCGTGGAGTAGCTCTCGCCCATCTGCGTCACGTTCAGGACCTTGCCGCCGTTCTTCGGCATCGGCATCTTGAAGCTCGGGGTGGACGTCGACGACCCCACGGTCATGACCGTTCCATCTTCGAGGACCCAAGCCAGGTCGGTGCCGGCGGGCGTGTCGATGCGGACCAGCGCCCCGTCGTCAGTGAGCGCCTCGACGCGGTAGGCGCCGTCGATGGTGGCCAGGACCTCTCCGCCGGCGTCTTGCACCTCCAGCTTGCGGGTGCCGAGGATGTCGTCGCCGACCAGGCGTGCGCCGCTGCGCCAGCCGAGCTCGAAGGGCTGCTCGCCGTTCTCGCTCTCGCTCAGCGGCCGGCGGTCGCCGACGACCGGCAGCGGCGTCCGCACCTTCGCGATGGAGTCGCCGGGGGCGACGGGCAGGCTCTCGGCGTAGACCTCGCGGGTCGCGTGCCGCTCGCCGGGCAGCCGCAGCGGTTCGCCGGCCACCAGGAACTCGACCCGGCTGCCGTCGGTGGAGAAGGAGATGTACTCCGCGACCACGTCGTCGCCGACCAGCACCTCGACCTCACCAGTACGCACGTCGACCTCGGCGAGCCCGTACACACCCTCCATCTCGGCGTAGGTGTAGTACAGGATGCCGGGCTCGGTCGGCGACCAGACCTGGTGCAGGGCGAACTGGCCGGGCCGGTCGATCTGCCAGGTCTCGCCGGTCTGCTCGTCGTAGACATAGAGGTCGCCGCTGGGGACGGACTCGTCGAAGAGCGCGGAGATCTGGCGGGCGGGGATCGGCTCGCGCCACTGCAGCCCGGTCGTGTCGCTGCCCAGGTCGAGGGTGTGGCCCACCGACCACCTGCCGGACTGGTCATGGCCGCTGTAGGACAGGGTCGCGAGGGGGTAGGTCGCCGACTTCACCTCCGGCACGGGCTTGCTCAGGTCGACCTCGAGCGGCTGCCCGTCCAGCGCCAGCCCGATCGGCCTGTGGTGCTGGTCGCTGACGAGCGGCGTGCTCGTCGGTGGTCCCGAGTCGGGCGTGGTGGGCTCACAGGCGGTGACGACGACGGCCAGGGCAATCCCGGCGGTTCGTGTGCTCATCATGTTGGCGCTCCGGTTGGGGGAATCCTGCACCCGGTTCAGATGCAGGCCCCTACTCAACATCATTCATGATTTGCTTTGGTTGCCGAACACTGAACGTCACTCGTGCACTTGAGCAACAAAATGGACAGACAACGCAAGCCTGAGTTCTTCGCGCTGGGCCCCCTCGTCGTCCGGGTGCGCTGGTCCGGACACCTGCGGACGCCGGCCGCGGCTGCGTGGGTCGATGACGACGGGGCGCACCTGCTCAGTGACTCTCCGCGCATGGCCGGGGCGCTGAGCCTGCTGGGGGTGCTCGTCGCGAATCGCGCACACGAGCTGGACTCTGAGTCCTTGATGTCCCTGCTCGGCATCGCGTCTTCGACCCTGGGCAGCAGCCGGTCGGCGCTGGGGACGATGCTGCGTACGCGCTTCCGGGACCCCGACACCGGATCTGCCCTGCTGGACCTGGCGCGCACCAGGCTTCCCACCCCGGGGAAGTATGCCGTGTTGCTCACAGCGCATGGGCGGGGCGAGGAGATTCTGCAACAGTGCAAGACCGGTGAGCACCTGGCCGACGTCGTCGAGACCCAGTGGTTGGAGCCGGTGGCCCGGCTCCTGCGAGTCGAGGTCGGACGAGGGCCCACTGAGCCGGCGATCGACGCGGAGACGGTCCTCGTCGGGCCGCTCGACATCGAGATGATCTATGTGCCAGGAGGCTTCTTCCGAATGGGGCTGGAAGAGCAGCCCAGGGTCGATCTGCGTCCCGAGCACTGGGTGCACCTGAGCCCCTTCCTGATCGGCAAGCGGACGGTGACGAACCGCCAGTGGCGGCGCTACGCGCAGCTGTGCAAGCGCGCGGATGCCGATGTGCCGGTAGAGACGTTGCGTCGCCGCTCGGAAGACCCCGACCAGCCGGTCGTGTGGGTCAGTCGTGACGACATCCAGGGATTCCTGGAGTTCACGGGCCTCCAGCTTCCCACCGAGGCGCAGTGGGAGTTCGCTGCAGCGGGCCCCTCGAAGAACCGCTTTCCGTGGGGGGACGCGCCCCCGGACAAGACCCGGGCCGTCTGGGGCCGCTCGCCGAGCTCACATGCGCCGGTCGCTTCGGACGACCGGGCCAGCTGGTGCGGCTGTCTCGACATGGCGGGCTCGGTCTGGGAGTGGACGGCGGACTGGTACGGCCCCTACACGCTGCACTCCCTCTGGGATCCCACAGGGCCTGCCCCACAGGCCGTGCCCGACGTTGCATCTGAAGAGTTGCGCCGGGGTCCCTTCGGGGTCTTGCGCGGGGGGGGCCTCGCGGAATCGGATCCCTCCACCCTCGAGACGGTCACACGGGGAGCGAACTACGCGTCGCATCGCGCGCAGTGGGATGGGTTTCGCGTCGCGGCCGCGCTCGACTGGCGGTTCCTGAGTACGTTCTTCAAGATTCCGGTCGACATCGTCACCCTGGCCACCCAAGAGGCCATGCGCGTGATCGAGCAGGGCTATCGGGTGAAGCCTGCCGAGGTGGTCGACGCCGAGCTGCGGGGCGCGCGCGGTCAGTGCACCTTCGCGGCCGCGGCGGGGGAGCGCATGGCCGACGGGCAGTACACGGTGTTCGATGTCAGCGGGGCCATCCTCGTGCATCGACACGGCCGCGTGCGGGGGGCCCACCTGCCGTGGCGAGACGCAATGGGCGTCGACGCCCACGCGCTGGTCGTCGCGGCGGCGCAGACCAGTCCCACCGGAAAGGTCTGCTGGGTGGATGATCTCGCCTGGCGCCAGGACCTCTGCACCGACGAGTTCGCGAGGAGCGAGGACGGGTTGCGGTACAGCTGTGCGGCCTTCGTTCGGGTACCCGGGCTCTCGCGCTTCCTGGTCGTCGAGGTGCACTGGTTCGACGTGGGACTGAGCCGGGAGGAGCGGCGCCAGCGGCTGGAGTGGTTCCGCCGGGCGGGATGGTATGCGCCGACCTGGCTCGACCTGGAGATTCCGTCCTGATCGACCTCCTCGCCCCCTCCCCAGTTTTTCTTCACCTCCGTTGTCACAAGACCGGCCCGGCTCGCGTTGGCCCCCTGAACCCCCCGGATGGACCGGGGGGCGCCCTCGGAGGCCACAATGACCACGATGACCGCTCCTGCCCTGATCGACGCTCCCTCCACCGGCGGCCGCCTGGTGACCCTGGACGGCAAGGCCCTGCCCTTCCGCGGCGGCCTGCTGTCCGCCGACGCCATGGGGGGCCTGTGCCGCGTGTCCCTGCGCCAGGCCTTCGTCAACCCGCACGCCGAGCCGCTGCGCGTGTCCTACACCCTGCCGCTGCCGGCCGATGCCGCGGTGGTGGGCTTCTCCTTCGAGCTCGACGGCGAGCGCATCGTCGGCGAGATCGACAAGAAGCAGCGCGCCCGCCAGCGGTTCGAGGAAGCCCTGGTCGAGGGCCGCACCGCCGCCATCCTGGACCAGGAGCGCAGCAGCGTCTTCACCCAGGAGGTCGGCAACGTGCCCCCCGGCGCCGAGATCCACGTCGAGATCCTGCTCGACCTGCCGCTGCGCTGGGTCGACCGCGCCGGCGCCGACGGCAACGCGGCCGGCGGCTGGGAGCTGCGCTTCCCGACCGTCGTCGCCCCGCGGTTCCTGGGCGAGCCGGGCCGCACCCCCGACGCCGGCAAGGTCAGCGTCGACGTGGTCGAAGGCGGCGCCCCGCCCCGCATGGCCCTGGCCGTCGGCATCCGCGACGCCATCACCGGTGCGGTCAGCAGCCCGACCCACGCCCTGACCGTGCACGACGCGCCCGGCCTGCGCCAGGTCGGCCTGTCCCAGGAAGGCGGCGCCGCCCTGGATCGCGACCTGGTCGTGCGCTGGCCCGTCGCCGCGCCGAAGCCCGGCGCCAGCCTGGACACCGGCCGCCCGGCCGCCGGCTGGCCCGACGCCCCCCAGGACCGCAGCGCGCACGCCTACGGCCTGCTCACCCTGGTCCCGCCCGTGGTCGCCGGCCCCGACGCCTGCGGTCGCGATCTCATCGTGCTCATCGACACCAGCGGCTCGCAGTCGGGCATGCCGATGACCCAGTCCAAGGCCATGACCGTCGCGCTGCTCGAGAGCCTGGGCGACGGCGACAGCATCGAGCTCATCGAGTTCTCCAACCACCCGCGGCGCTGGCGGAAGGGGGCCGTCGCGGCCACCGCCGACCACAAGCGTGACGCCATCGCCTGGGTGAACGCCCTGCGGGCCGGCGGCGCCACCCAGATGCGCGAGGGCATCGAAGCCGCCCTGGCCGGCATCCGCGGCGAGAGCCAGCGCCAGGTCGTGCTCATCACCGACGGGCTCATCGGCTTCGAGCGCGAGATCGTCGAGCGCGTCAAGACCGGCCTGCCCCAGGGCAGCCGCGTGCACACGGTCGGCGTCGCCAGCGGCGTGAACCGCTCGCTCACCGGCCCGGTCGCCCGCGCCGGCGGCGGCATCGAGCTCATCCTGGACCTCGACGAGGACCCGGCCGAAGCCGCCCGCCGGCTGGTCGCCGCCACCGCCGCCCCCCAGGTGGTCGATCTGCGCGTCAGCGGCGACGCCCTGGACGGCGTGGCCTGCCACCGCGTGCCCGACCTGATGGCCGGCCGCCCGACCCGCGTGGCCCTGCGGCTGAAGTCCGGCGGCGGCACCCTGCACGTCACCGGCCGCAGCGCCGAGGGCCAGTGGGAGCACAGCATCGCCGTGCCGGCCCTGGCGGCCGGCGCCGGCAACCCGGCCATGGCCACCCTCTACGCCCGCGAGTGCGTCGAAGAGGCCGAGCTGGACGCCGCCTGCGGCCAGTCCGTGGACGCGCGCATCGAAGCGCTGGGTCTGTCCTTCCAGATCTCCACCCGCCTGACCAGCTGGGTGGCCGTCAGCCGGGAGACCACCGTCGACCCGCAGGCCGCGACCCGCACCGAGACCGTGCCCCAGGCCCTGCCCTACGGCATGAGCGCCCAGGGACTCGGCCTGCGCGGGGCCGGCGCGCCCCTCGGCCGCATGCGGGCGTCGGCCATGCCGGCGTCGCTGGCCATGGACGCTGCCGCCGGCGCCGCCCCGCCGCCCGCGCCCTCCGGCATGCCCCGGCCCCAGGCCGAGCTGCGCCGCGCCGCGCCCCGCCCCGCCGCCAAGAAGGCCAAGGGCCTGTTCCAGCGGCTGGCGGATGCCTTCGGGGGAGGCGCGGACGAAGGCGAGGCCGCGCCGATGAGCGCCGAGCAGGCCGCGCCGGAGCCGATGGGCGCCGCCTTCGATGCCCGGTCCGAGGCGAAGGAGGAAGGCGCCTTCGAGCCGCCCGTCGAGAAGGTCGTCGCCGAGGAGAGCGTGCTCTACGACGCCCCCGCCGACCTCGACGACGAGGCGCCGGTGGCCCGCCCGGCTCCCTTCGCCCCGCTGGTCCTGGCCATGACCGTCCTGCTGCGCGCCGAGCAGCGCCTGGTCGTGTCCCTCGCGCTGGCGGTGCCCCTGGCCTGGCAGCTGCCCGGCAAGGTCATGGTCTACCTGGCGGACGGCCGGCGGGTCGAGGTGCCGGTGGACGCCAGCGGCAGCACCCGCAGCGGCGCCCTGGCGGCCGGCCAGTCCGTGCGGCTCGATCTGCGGGGCCTCGACTTCGAGCGCGCCGACGTGGTCGAGGTCCACTTCGCGGTGCACGGCCAGCCCGTCATCGGTCGGCGGTAGGCTTCGGTGGTGACCGACCTCGATCACCACCTGCCGGCCATCGTCGCCGGCGATCCGGACGCCTTCGGGCGCTGGGTCGCCGGCGCCGAGCGTCGCATCCGCCTGAGCCTGCGGTCCTTCGCCGCGCGGGTCGACACCGAAGCGGTGGTCCAGGAGACCCTGCTCCGCGTCTGGCAGGTCGCCCCGCGCTTCCAGCCCGACGGTCGCCCCGACGGCCTGCTCCGCCTGGCCGTGCGCATCGCCCGCAACCTCGCCATCAGCGAGGTCCGCCGGGCGCGCGTCGATCCGGTCGAGGTCGATCAGCTCGAGCGGCAGGCCCTGGCCTGGGCCGACGCCCACCTCGCCCGCGCGGCCGAGCCCGATCCCCTCCTGCGCCAGCTCATCGCCCGCTGTCGCGAGCTCCTCCCCGACAAGCCCGCCCGCGCCCTCGCCCAGCGGCTCACCGCCGCCGGCGACCGGCCCGACGCCGTGCTGGCCGAAGAAGTCGGCATGAAGCTCAACACCTTCCTGCAGAACGTGCGCCGGGCCCGCCAGGCCCTGCTCGACTGCCTGCAGTCCCAGGGCGTCACCCTGCCGGAGGCCCCATGAGCGACCCCTCCCGCGAGCGCCAGGAGCTGATCGAAGCCGCCGTCACCGCCTGGCGCCCCACCGCGCCGGACGGGCGGATCCTGGACCACCACGCCTGGCGGGATCTCGACGCGGCCGGGCGGATCGAGGCCTTCGACGAGACCCTGCGCGCCCGCGAGGTCGAAGCCGCGCTGGACCCGCAGGGCTTGAGCGGCACCGCCCGGGCGGTGTTGGGGCGGCTGCGGCGGGGCTAGCGGTGCTAGGCAGGTCCCGGCGAGGGCCGACAGCCGCCCCCCCCCCGGTGTCGTTCTCGCAAACGCCCGCCTCCTGCCATCGGCCCGCTTCGCCCCGCCGCTATCCTCGGCCCGATGCTCGCCCTCGCCCTGCTCTTCGCCTGCTCCCCGGACCAGCTGGCCTGGGACAGCGCGGACGCGCCCGCCCTGGACGCGCATGGGTGGCCAGAGGGCGACCTGACGCCGCTGGCGCGCCGGGTGATGGAGCTGACCGAGGCCGGCGAGCCGATCCCGCCCCTCGACGAGCTGCGCCGCGAGCTGGACCTGCCGCCGCTGGTGCCGCCACCTGGCAGCTGCGACGGCTTCGAGGCGCCGGCGACCATCCGCGTCTGGCGGATGAGCGAAGGCAGCAGCAGCTCATGCAGCGGCACGGTCGAGGTGCTGGACTTCGACGACTACGTCAAGGGCGTGCTGCCCCACGAGTGGATCCGGTCCTGGGAGACCGAGAGCCTGCGGGCCGGCGCGCTGGCGATCCGCAGCTACGCGGGCTGGTGGGTGAACGCCGGCGGCAAGTACAGCTGCGCCGACATCTGCGACACGACCAGCTGCCAGGTCTACGACGAGGGCCGCTACACCGACACGAACAATGCCGTGGACGACACGTCGGGCGAGTGGATCACCAAGGGCAGCGGCCTGGTCTTCGCTGAGTACAGTGCCGAGAACGGCGACCCGACGGCGTTCGGGGTGTCCGACCCCTACTGTTCGGGCGAGGCACTGTTCGGGCACGGCCGGGGCATGTGCCAGTGGGGCAGCCAGCGCTGGGCCCTGTACGCGGGCAAGGACCACGAGTGGATCGCCGAGCACTACTACCCGGGGGCGACCGTCCAGCACTGCAAGGGGGACGAGGACGAGGACGGCTGGACCGAGAGCGAGGGCGACTGCGACGACCTGGACCCGGACGTGAACCCGGGCATGACCGAGGCCTGCAACGGCATCGACGACGACTGCGACGGCAAGGTGGACGAGGGCTTCGACGTCGACGAGGACGGCTACCGGACCTGTGACGGCGACTGCAACGACCGCGACGCGGCCATCCACCCCGGTGCCCTGGAGCTGTGCGACGACGTCGACAACGACTGCGACGGCAAGGTGGACGAAGGCTTCGACGTCGATGACGACGGCTGGCGCACCTGCGACGGCGACTGCCTGGACGACGACCCGGACATCCACCCCCGCGCGACCGAGGTGCTCGACGGGGTCGACAACGACTGCGACTGGAAGGTGGACGAAGGCACGACCGCCTACGACGACGACGGCGACGGCTGGACCGAAGACGGCGGCGACTGCGACGACGGCGACGCGATGCGCTTCCCCGGCGCCCCGGAGCGGGCCGACGGGCACGACGACGACTGCGACGGCGCGGTCGACGAAGGCACCGACGCGGTCGACGACGACGGCGACGGCTGGACCGAGGCGGCGGGGGACTGCGACGACAGCAGCGCGGCCCGGTTCCCAGGTGCGCCCGAGGTGGCGGACGGTCGGGACGACGACTGCGACGGCATCGCGGACGAAGGCACGGACGCCTACGACGACGACGGCGACGGCTGGACCGAAGACGCCGGGGACTGCGACGACCTGGAGCGGCTGACCTGGCCGGGCGCCCCGGAGCGCGTGGACGGCCGGGACAACGACTGCGACGGCATCGCGGACGAAGGCACCGTGGCCTTCGACGACGATCGCGACGGGTGGACGGAGGAGGCCGGCGACTGTGACGACGACGATCCGACCGCCTTCCCCGGTGCGGAGGAGGTGCCCGACGGCGTCGACGACGACTGCGACGGCGTGGTCGACGAAGGCACGATCGTCTTCGATGACGACGGGGACGGCTGGACGGAGGAGTCCGGCGACTGCGACGACACCAACGCGGCGATCTGGCCAGGGGCGCCCGAGCTGCTGGCCGGGGTGGACGACGACTGCGACGGGCAGGTGGACGAAGGCACGGACGCGGTCGACGACGACGGCGACGGCTGGTCCGAGCAGGCCGGCGACTGCGACGACGCGGCCGCCGACGTGTTCCCAGGTGCTCTCGAGGTGGTCGACGGCCGGGACCAGGACTGTGACGGGCTGGCCGACGACCACACCGACGCCTTCGACGACGACGGCGACGGCTGGACCGAGCAGGCCGGCGACTGCGACGACGCCGACGCGGCCGTGCACCCGGGCGCACCCGAGGACCTGGACGGTCAGGACAGCGACTGCGACGGCATCGTCGAGCAGCCGCGCGGCTGGGGGGCCGGCTGCGCCGCTGGCGGCGGCCTGGCGGGCGGGCTGTGGTGGGTGGGGCTGCTGGCCGTGGGGCGCCGGCGTCGGAGGGCGACCGGCCCGGATAGGGGTCGGGCCTGCCCGGAGGCTCCGTGACCCAGGCACCTGCCGGCCCGCATCATGCCTTGATTGTCGATGTCCTGGATCGGGACGCGCTGCGCGCGCACGTGCTCCAGGCGTGGCGACTGACCGACTGGCTGTTCAGCGGACTGGCCGACGACGACGTCTTCCAGCTGCAGCCCGACCCGCTGCGCAACCCGCTCGTCTTCTACTTCGGGCACACGGCCGCCTTCTCGCTGAACAAGCTCGGCCTGGCCGGGCTGGTCGAGCGTCCGCTCGATGCGGGCCTGCAGCACCTGCTGGCGGTCGGCGTCGATCCGGCGGCCGCGTCGGAGCTCGACACGGCCGTGCCCTGGCCGACCGCCGCCGAGGTCCGGGACTTCCGCGCAGCGGCCCTGCCGATGGTCCTGGACGCCATCGATGCGCTCGATGCGCCGCCCCGCTGGGACAACGCCGGCTGGGCAGTGCTGATGGGCAGCGAGCACGACCGCATCCACTTCGAGACCAGCAGCGTGCTGATCCGCCAGCTGCCGCTCGATGCGGTGCGGGCGCCCGTCGGCTGGCAGGTCGCGGACGCCGGCCCGGCTCCGGACGAGCGCCGGGTGCAGGTCGATGGCGGCTCAGTGGTGCTCGGAAAGCCCGCTGCGCCGATGACCTACGGCTGGGACAACGAGTTCGGACGCCTGTCGGTCGATGTGGCGCCGTTCACCGTGGGCGCCACCCTGGTCGACAACGCGGCCTTCCTGCGCTTCGTGCAGGCCGGGGGCTACGAAGACCGGACCCTGTGGACGGACGAGGGCTGGGCGTGGGTGCAGGAGCACGGCGTCACCGCTCCGCGCTTCTGGCGCGGCGACGACGACGGCCTACAGCTGCGCGGCGTGTTCCGCCGCCGCCCCCTGCCGCAGGACTGGCCGGTCGAGGTGAACCACCACGAAGCCACCGCCTACTGTCGGTGGCGAGGGGCCCGCCTGCCGACCGAGAGCGAGTGGGCCTTGCTGGCCCGCGGAGCGGCCCGGGCGCGCGGCGACGCGGCCTTCCACGATGCCCACCACCTGCAGCTGGCGGCCTGCTCACCCCGCGGGGTGGCCGCCGGACCCCCCGACGCGCGCGGCATCCACGACGCCGTCGGCAACGTCTGGCAGTGGCTGGCCGACGACTTCCGGCCCCTGCCGGGCTTCCGGCCACACGCCTGGTACCCGGACTTCTCCGAGCCCTACTTCGACCCCCAGCACAAGGCGATGCGCGGTGGGTCGTGGGCCAGCACCGGGGCCACGGCCTCCGAGCACTACCGGCTGTGGTTCCGGCCGCACTTCTACCAGCACGCCGGGTTCCGGCTGGCCTGGGACCAGGCGTCGGCATGAGCCCGGCTCCCGCACCCGACGTCGATGCCGGCGGCCGCCAGCGCCTGGATCCCAACCAGCAGGCCCTGGTCGCACGGGCCCGCGCCCTCGGCATCGAGACCGTGGACCTGTCGGGCGACTGGGGCTGCGACGCCGTCCGGTACCGCAAGGGCGACCGCGAGGCGCTGGTGTTCATGGGCCAGCAGTTCCCAAGCCTGACCGCCCACGGCGCGACCCTGTGCGACCACAAGCACGCCTGCAAGGCGCTGCTGGCCGATGCGGGCCTGCGGGTCCCCGAAGGCGTGTTCTTCTTCTCGCCGGACGGCGCCCGGGCGGCCCTGCAGGCCCTGCTCGACCGCCACGGCAGGGTCGTCGTCAAGCCCGTCGACGGCATGCACGGCGACGGCATCCGCACCGGCATCGTGGACATGGACGCCCTGGTCGCGCACTGGCGGACCATCCGCAGCTGCCGGGCCGGCTTCCTGGCCGAGCAGCAGGTCGAGGGCGACGACCTGCGCATCCAGGCGATCGGCGGGCGCCTGGTGGCGGCCTGTCGGCGCGAGCCGGCGTCGGTCGTGGGTGATGGCCGGCAGACCATCGCGGCGCTTTCGGCGGCCCGGGATGCCGTCTGTCGCGCGCAGAACCCCCTCAACCGGCTGATCCTGGACGACGACAGCCGGGCGCTGCTGGCGGACCAGGGGCTTCACCCCGACGACGTGCCGGCCGCGGGGCGCGCGGTGCGGCTCAAGTCCCTGACCAACATCAGCATGGGCGGCCGCCCGGTGGACGTGACCGACCGGCTGCACGCCGCCTGGCCGTCCGTCGTCGAGACCATCGCCCGCGTGCTGGGCCTGTCGATCTTCTCGGTAGACGTGCTGACCGCCGACCCGGGCCTGCCGCCGGACGCCGGCCACGTCATCGAGGTCAACGCCCGGCCCGAGTGGCTGCACCACACCTTCAGCGAGGGGCGGCAGCACGACATCGCGGGCATGATCCTGGCGGAGCTGTTGGGCTAGCGATGCTAGATGACTAGCGCCGCTAGTTCCGCCTCACTTCACGAAGCCCGCCACCTCGGACAGGAACTGCACCGTCGAGAAGGCCGGCGAGCCCTGCGCCCGGGTGGACGGGTTCGCCTCGACGAACAGGTCGCCGTGGTCGGCCACGAAGCGCTGGAAGGCCGCGCCGTGGAAGTGGTCCCAGAAGGCCTGCGGGCTCGCGTAGCGCTCGAAGAACAGCACCGTGTCGGCCGGGCGGGGCGGCAGATCCTGCAGCCCGCCGCCGCCGGTCCACGGGAAGTGCACCTGGTAGACCAGCGTCCCGGGCTCGAGCGCGACCTGGGCGACCAGCGCCACGATGGCCGTGCGGGCGGCATCCTGGCAGCCGGGCTTGAGGTACCAGGTGGACGTGAGCGTGACGGGTCCTTCGGCGGGAGCGTGCATCGGGCCTCCAAGGGGGATCGGTCCGAGCGTAGCGCGGGTTAGCCGGCGTCCACCTCGCCCCGGAGCCCGCCATGCAGCTCGCCACCGAGCGCCCCGACCCGACGCCGCAGCGCAAGGCCGCCATCGCCACCGGCGCCGTGCGCGACCACGCGGGCGCCGTCACCGTGCGCCCCATCGACGACTTCGACCTGGACCGGACCATCTTCCAGACGCTGGAGGGCAAGGCCCAGCGCTTCGTCATGAAGACCCGGGTCGGCAAGCACGTGGACTGGGCCGACGACGCCGAAGCCCGGATCGAGCAGGCCTACCAGCAGGCCCGCCACGACGTCGCCCTCCCCGAGATCGACGCCGGCTTGCTGCGGTTCATGGTCGAGGAGTGCGACTTCGACGTCGAGCACGCCGACGGGTCCTTCCTGGACCACCTGTACTTCTGCTTCGAGTACACGGTCGCGCACTACCCGGGACAGTCTCCCATCGTGATGCTGCTGCACAGCATCCTGGGCACCGGCACGAACACCTTCGCCATGACCGCCGACAGGATCCCCGCGCTGCGGGCCCTGGTCGGCCAGCGCGAGTGGCTGCACATCGAAGCCTTCCCCTCGGTCCTGCGGCTGCTCTACGACCTGCCGCTGCGCCAGGAGCTGAGGGCCAACCTGCACCGCATCGACCAGCTGAAGTCCATCCGCATGCGGCGCGTCATCGACAACGCCCCCATCGAGCTGTCCGCGTCCGAGCTGTGGGTTGCGCTGAACTACCAGCTCATCCACCTGGTCGACTTCCTGCCGGTCGCCAACTGGGTCGCGTGGAGCAACGACACGTCCTTCATCGTGTTCCGCGACCTGTACGACCTGCTCGAGCGGGCCGGCAAGCGCGAGGCGCTCGTCGAGTACCACCCGCCCGCCGGTCCCCACCAGCTCCAGGGCGAGGACCTGCCCCTGCCGGGGCGGCTGACCAGCCGCATCCCGGTGGGCCTCAGCGAGAAGATGGCGGCCCGGTCCGTGCGCACCTTCAGCGAGCGCGCCGGGCACGACATCTCGTATGCGATCGACTGGGGCTGAGCCCCGGTCACCCCATCGGCGGCGCTCCCCCACCCGAGCGGCGCCGGGTGGCGGTCAGCTGCTCGGGGGTGGCGCCGAACTGCCGCGCGCGGGCGATGGCGCTGCCGGCGTCGGCGTGCTCGCCGGTGGCCATCCGGAACCGGGCCTCGGCCAGGTTGAGCTCGACCAGGGCCGACAGGGCGGCCTGTCGCATGGCGTCCGCCTCGGGCCCCTCGACACCTTCGAGCTCCAGCCTGGCCTCGTTGTAGTTCTTCTCCGCCATGTACTGCGCAGCGCGCGTGATCTTCCGAGCCGCTCCCCGCGTCGGGTCACGATCGAACCATCCCATCGGATGCCTGGGGCCGTTCCGTGCCACGCCGCGCGGCGACCTCGCCGTGCCGGGCACGAGAACGCCGCCGGGTGGCGCCGGCGGGGGCCGATGGCGGCCTGCCGCGGCGATCCTGTGCGCCGGCAAGGTGGACGACAAGGGGGTCTTGACGCCGATTCGGCGCTGGATACGACGCCGCCGGCGCCGCGAGAGACGACCTCCACGCGGCGTCCGAGCCTCAGCCGACACCGGGCGGGTGCCCGCAACGTCGGCCCAGCTGCTGGCTCGTGCTCCGAGTACCGGAGCCGCGCGGGGCAACGGACCCCGCATCGGAAGACAAGACATGTTCGCGCTGCTTGCGTTGCTGTCGGCCTGTGGGCCGCAGCCGGGCGCTGTCGAGATCGACGGCGCCAGCGTCATCACCGTGCACGACCTCGCGGCCGTGCCGCTCCCCTCCGTGACCGTCACGGACACCAGCGGGGCGCCCATGACGCTGCCTGGGGGTGCTGTGTGGACCGTGGAGCCCCCCGCCGCCGGCTCTGTCGACCCCGTGCTGGGTACCTTCCAGCCGGCGGCCGAAGGGCCCCTCGTCCTGAAGGCGACCGTGGGCCAGGTCTCGACCACCATCGACGTCCAGGTCGTGATCCCCGACGAGATCCTGGTCTCGGGCCTGCACAGCGGGTCGTCCATCGCGGTCGGCGAGTCCGTGCTGCTGTCGGCCGCCGTGGTCGACCAGGGAGCCCCCCTCGAGGGCTTCGTCGTCACCTGGGAGAGCTCCGATCCGGCCGTGGCCGAGGTCGCTGCCGACGGCCAGCTTCGCGCCCTGTCGCCCGGCGAGGCGACCCTGTTCGCCCGCTCCGGCGCCATGATGCGTGCCGTGTCGGTCCAGGTCGTCGCCCCGTCCCTGGCCGAGGAGCAGCCCGCCTCGACCACCGGCGCGATGTAGCGTCTGCCGCGGGCCGACCACGGCGGGTGCGTCGTGGTCGGCTGCGCCTTCGGTGGAAGCCAGGGAGCGCGCACGCCTGATTGACCGACGCGCCGACGGGGCTGTAGCCTCGCGCGGGGGATTCCAGGTTCCCCCGATCGAACTGCGCCTTTCCCGGAGCCACCGTGCCGTCTCTCACCGTTCAGGATTTCCTCGTCGTCGATCGCGATCCCCAGGGCACCCGCCAGGCGCGGCTCGAGGTCGGGGAGGTGGACGAACCCAATCGGCGCGGGGAGTACGCCCGGCTGCGTCTCGGGGCCGTCGACCACGACGACGACGGCCGCATCGAGCTGGTGTCCGGTCACCAGCTGCGGTCGGCGCCCGACGACCTGGCGCAGCTGGACGCTTCGGCGCGACTGTCGTTGTGGGACGACGGGGAGCTCGCATGTGTCGATGTGTATGCCCGGAACAACGGCGGCTACATCGAGGTGCGCCAGAACGGACTGGGTGGGCGGATCGCCAACGCCAGCCTGAGGTCAGACCATCTGTCCTTGGGGCGCTGGGTCGGAGGGCAGTACACCCAGGGGCCGGTCCTCGAAGCGGCGGGGACCCTGGGCCTGGATGGCCAGGCTCCGGGCTCGCAGTTGCTGGGGCCCAAGGACGCGACCTGCTACTTCAGCGCTCCGAACCGGCGGCTGCAGATCACCAAGTGGTTGGCGATGGGGGTGGACGACGCCGTGTCCACCGACGAAGACCAGCGCCGCCGCGGCTGGCTGCGGCTGGGCGACAGGACCGGCCAGGCACGGATCGACCTGCAGAGCTCCGCGGTGGACGGTGGTCGCACCATCGGCATCGAGCTGGAAGCCAGCCAGGCGGGCACCCGTCTGTCGCTGGACGGTCTCCGGCATGGGTGGCGCGGACCCGGCCGCACCACCCGGGTGGAGCTGCTGGGCGAACACGGCACCATGGAGTTCCGGGACATCGCAGGCGATCCGGCGATCCGGCTGGACTCGAGCGTCGAGACCGGCCCTGCGACCGATGACGACGACCCGGCGCCGCACATCTCGCGGCTGTCGCTGCTGCACACCAACGATCGCGACGAGACGGAAGAGGTGATCGGCCTGGACTCGGCCGGGGGCGTCCGCATCGGTGGTCACGAGCGGCAGGGAGAGCTCACGGTCCGCGACAAGGACGGGCATGAGCGGATCGTCGCCAGTGCCGCGGACGGCTCGTTCTCGCTCCGGACCCCGGCGGGGGCCGCGGTGGCGCGGCTGGACGCGCGGGCGAACCTCGATCTGGGCGGCTCGCAGATGGGCGGCGACATCCGCCTGATCGACAACGACGATCGCGAGCGCATGCACCTGCACTCGCGCGACGGGTCGCTCACCGTCAAGGACGAACACGGCAACACGACGGTCCACTTCGACGGCGACGGCAAGCTGTCGGTCCGCGGCGAAGCCCACTGTGGGCACCTGCGGGTGCAGGGCCGGCGGGACGACGCGGTCGCCGTCACGCCCACGGCCCTGGCCTTCCACGACGGGGGCGAGCGGCGTGCGGTGCTGGATCGGTCCGGGCTCCGGTTCTCACAGGGCGGAGAGATCACGCTCGAGGACCCCAGCGGGGCCACCAGCGTGTCGCTGTCCGGCGGCGGGCGCGGGTACGCCAGCATCGGCAACGCCAGTCGCGGCCCGGCCATCCAGATGTTCGGAAGCGGTGTGGTCCAGGTGGTGGGGCGAGACGGCACGGTGGGCATCCGGCTGGACGGTGACTCCGGTGCGATCAACGCCACCGGTACGATCTCGGCCGCGGAGTGCAACTGCGACTGCGCCGAGCTCTTCGACACGCTCGCCTTCGAGATCGAGCCCGGGTCCGTGATGGTGCACGACGGTGATGGGCGAAGCGTGCCGTGCTCGCAGGCCTACGATCGCAAGGCCGTCGGGGTCGTGTCCGGCGCCGGGTCGTTCCGTCCGGCGATGCTGCTGGGCGACCGGGCCGACCGCTCGCACACCGCACCCATCGCCCTGGTGGGTCGGGTGTGGTGCAAGGCCGACGCGAGCTTCGGGGCCATCGATGTCGGCGATCTGCTCACGACCTCGCCGACGCCGGGGCATGCGATGGTGGCATCGGATCCTGCGCGGGCCTTCGGCGCGGTCGTCGGCAAGGCGCTGAGTCGCCTGGACGCGGGGACCGGAATGGTCCTGATGCTGGTGACCCTGCAGTAGGTCGAGGAGCAGCCTGCCTCGACCAGCGGCGCGATGTAGGTCCCGCCCCGGGCCGACCACGGCGGGTGGGTCGTGGTCGGCTGTGGCGTCGGGGGCGGGCTCGGGTCAGTAGCGTGCAGAGGCCGCCGCGGTGTCCCACCCTCCTCCCGCCCCGAGGCCCCCCATGTCCCTGCCCTCCGTCCTGCTGCTCACCGGCTGCGTGACCTCGGTCCTGCCGCTCAGCTTCGACTTCTCGGACGAAGACGAGGCCGAGGCGCTGGACCTGACGATCGACGCGCTCGACCAGGCCTATGCCTTCACCGACTGGAAGGGGCTCGACTGGGAGGCGGTCCACGATCGGCTCGAAGACGAGCCCGACTGGGACCGACGCCTGCGCCGACTGGTCGAGGAGATCCCCGACGGCCACGTCTGGCTGGAGCACGAAGACGGTCGCCTGTGTCCCGAGGCGACGGGCGCTGCGGGCGTGCTGTTCAGCGACACCGACGACGGCGATGTCGTCGTGGTCCGATCCGAGGCCGCGGGGGTCGAGCCGGGCGATGTGCTGCGGACCTGGAACGGACTCGATCCCGAGGCCGCGATCGCCGCGCAGCCACTGTTCTGCTTCCCGGTCGGTCTGGCCACGGAGGAGCGCCGCCGGAACGGGCGGATCCGGCTCTTGGGCCGAGGTCTCGCCGGCTCCGCCCACGAGCTGGAGCTCGAGCGCGACGGAGCGCGCGTCGATGTGGCCCTGGAGCTCGCGAAGGACGGCGCGGATCCGCGGACGGCCTTGGGACTGCAGCCGCCGACCGAGCGGATCTCGTCGCGGATGCTGACCGCGGACATCGGCTACCTGTCCATCGGGTGGGAGGACACGGCGATCAGCGACCGGGCGGCGCGGCGGGCCCTGCGACAGCTGTGGGCGGACGGTGCACGGGCGCTGGTGCTCGATCTCCGCGACAACGACGGCGGCACCGATCAGACCGCGGCCAACATCGTCGGCATGTTCACCGATCACGAGTGGTTCTACGAGACCATCACGATGTACGACCGCCGGGTCGAAGGCCAGGCGGTGATCAGCGAGGTCTGGGTCGAGCCGCAGGAGCTGTACTGGGATCTGCCGGTCGTGGTGCTGATCAACGGCAACACGGTCTCTTCGGGTGAGGGCATGGCCATGATGCTCGATCGCTTCCCCGGCGTGGAGCTGGTCGGCTTCGAGGGCACGGCGGCGAGCTTCGGGTCCTCGGGATCGACGGTGAAGCTCCCGGACGGCTGGGTGCTGACGTGGCCAGCGGGCCGATCGCTGGATGCCGATGGACAGATCCAGCTGGACAGTGACCAGTCGCTGCAGGGCGGTGTGGTGCCGGACCACCGGATCCCGTGGACCCTCGAGAACCGCGTGGCGTGGGCCGCGGATCCCGATGGCTACGAGATCGCCGTGGCCATCGAGCGTCTGGAGGCGCTGTGATCCTGCTGTGTCTGTGGCTGTGGACGATGGCGGCCCACGCCGGTTCCTGGGCGGGGATGCGGAACACCGCCGACACCCTCGATCCGGGTGAGGTGGTCCTGCGGCTCCCGACGGGGCGCTCGGCGGTCGGCCTGTCCCCGTCGACCGAGGTCTTCCTCACCCCCTTCGATGTCGTGATGGGCGGCACGCGCCTGGGTGTCGAGCAGGTCGTGGTCGAGCGGGGGGCCGTGGCCTGGTCGTTGTCGCCTTCGATCGCCGAGAAGTGGTCCCTCGGGCGCACCGGGCTGCGCCTGGAGTCGGTCGTGACAGGGACCCGTGGGCGGACGAGCGCGAGCATCGTCGTGGCCGGTGACGTGAACCTGCTGCGGCAGACGACCCTCGGCGAGACCGCCTCCCAGCGGTGGACCGTCGATCGGGTGCACGTGCCTGTCGCGGTCATCGTCGACCACGCATGGCGGGACTCCGTGGTGCGAGGCACGGCCCGAGTCGGCCTGCTCGACGAGGGCCGCGCGATGACGTGGGGCACCGTCGTCGGTTCCTTCCTGCATCGGTTCGGGGGGCTGCACTTCGAGGTGGGCGCGGGACTGTTCGTCGGACGCCCCTCCGAACACACCTTCCTGGGCACCTACGAGCACCTGCTGGTCGCGCCGTACCCCAAGCTCGACCTGTGGTGGCAGCTGTAGGTCCAGCCGGTGCCTTCCCCGGCGCGCGCGGACCGGCCTCCACCGGAGTCCGCTGGCCACCGCATCGTGCACGGTCGCCGTGGACCCGGGCAGCGGCGAGAGTCTGTTCACCGCCGCTCACGGCACCCTCAGCGGTGGCTTCGATCTGCTGGACCGGGAAGATGGCTACGAGTCCAGCAGCGGCGACGCGGTGGACTTCGTGGAGGTCGATCCCTTCGCGGGGTCCTTCGAGTGCGGGGTGGTGGACGTGAGCTGAGCAGGCCGGCGGCCGTGCGGGTCCCTCCCCCCGGTTGACAGGGCCGCGACCTCCTCGGCACCATCGGGGCCATCCGATCTCCCGGGCCGCCAAAGTGCCGTACCTTCCGATGCTCTCGCTCCTCGCCCTGCCTGGCGCCGCCCACGCCGGAGCGACGGGCATCCTGAGACAGCTCGGGGGTCCGACCGTGGCGGGCATCCCGATCGACGATGCGGACGCCTGGCTGGCGGCCGGGGCGCCGGGCGGGAAGATCTGCGAGCGCGAGCAGCCCACGGACACGACCTGGCGGGTGGCGCCCTGCAAGGACGACGTGGTGGTCGATGTGACCTTCCACCACCGCGACGGGCATGTGTGGGCCGCCGATGTGGAGCTCGCCGTCGATGTGACCCGCGGGTACACGCAGCCCGGTCTGCCACAACGGCGTCGGGTCGTCGGTGTGCAGGGCCGACGGGAGTTCTCGTCCACCGACCGGGAGCGACTGTTCACCGAGCTCGATCGCGACAGCCCCTACCTGCCGACGATCCAGCACTTCTGGGTGGTGCTCGACCCGGAAGCCTGGGTCGAGGGGTTGGACATCTGGACCGAGGGCCAGCACGTCGCCCACGTGGTCGAGCTGGCCCGGCGCGAGGCCTGGCCGGAGGTCGTCGCCGAGAACCAGCGGATCTCGATGTGGACCGGGGCGGTGCGCAGCCGCCTTCGCGAGCTCGGCAAGGATCGCATCGCGCACCTCGACGAACGTCGGATCGACGAAGCCGTGGGCTACCTGGCGGGGCTGGACGCGGCGATGGGGTCGGGCAAGGAACCCGTTCGGACGGCCGCAGAAGCCCTGCGACCGCGCCTGGCCCGCGAGGCCGCGGACCTGCCCCCGGCGACCCGCATGGGGCTGGAGTTCGTGCTCGGCGGGCTCGCGCAGGCCGGGGCCCCGCCGGCCGGCCAGGCGCAGCCCGACGGCGTCGAGGTGCTCGCCGGCACGTCCACCGGGCCGCTGACCTGGCGGCCGCTGCTGGGCCTGGGGCGCCTGCAGGACAGCCGCACCTGCTTCGAACAAGCCTTCGGCCAGCCGGGCTCTCCCCTCCCGCGCAGCCAGGCGGACGTGGGGCTCAGCGTGATCCGTGGGCTGGCACGGCAGGCCTGGATCCGGCAGCGGTGCAGGACGTCCGGGAGCAGGGCGGTCGACGCCGCCCGGACGCTGCGGATGCCGCTCGAAGTAGCCATCGTCCCGCGCCAGCGGGGTGCTGACGGAGCCCGCGGTCGCGTGGAAGGGGCCCGTCCCTGCACGGGATCGCGGCGGGCGCCGGGGCCCGTCCGTGCGCCCGGTCACCCCTCGATCAACCGCTTCAGGGCCGCCCGCGCGAACCGCCACGTGCGGCTCACCGAGCGGGGCGAGGTGCCCATGACTTCGGCCACCTCGTCGATGGTCATGCCGCCGAACACCCGGAGCAGGACCACCCGCGCCGCGTCGGGCTGGACCTGCTCGAGCTTGCGCAGAGCGTCGTCGACCTCGATCACGTCGATGTCCTGGGCCAGCTCGCCCACGCCGCTGAGGGTCGTGTGGTGCTGACCGCCGCCACGCTTCTGGGCCTGGCGGGCGACGGCGTGGTTGACCAGGATCTGTCGCATCGCCTTGGCGGCGACGGCCAGGAAGTGGGCCCGGCTCTCGTACCGGGTCGTGCCCTGCTGCAGCTTGGCCCAGGCTTCGTGCAGCAGGGCGGTCGGCTGCAGGGTCTGCTGGCCCCCGGCGATGCGGCCGGCGACCCGGCGCAGGTAGGCGTAGGTCTCGGCGTCCAGCTCTGGCAGGGAGTCGTTCACGGCGGTTCGAGTCCGGGGGGCAGGGAGCGCGCGGCGAGGGGGGCGAGGAGGGGATCGGCGTGGATCTCGATCAGGGCGAGCTCTGGCGTCCGGGAGGTCGCCAGGATGTGCGCGACGTCACGGCGGGCGGCCTCGAGGTCGCCCGAGGCCGCGTAGAGGCGCGCGGAGAGCAGGCTACCCACCAGGGCGTCGTCGCGTTGCTGCAGCCGGTCGACGGTGTGGCGCGCTTCGGCCAGCCGGCCCTCGGCAATCAGGGCCTCGGCCCGGCGGGTCACCAGCGTCCGCAGGGCGTCGCTGTGCAGCGGCAGGTCGGCCAGCGCGTCGTGGGTGAGGAGGTGCTGGGTGTCGGCCTTCCCGTCTTCGAGCTGGAGGAGGAGGAGGGGGGGCGCCAGGGAGGCGAAGCGATCGGGCACCGCCGCCCGCACGGCTGCGAGGGACGAGGCGGGGCGGGTGCGCAGCAGCCGCGAGAGCTCGGCGTCCGACAGTGTGGCGAGGTCGCCGGGGGCGGTGGGCTCGGCCGTCGACAGTCGGCGGAGCGGCGGCGTCGGCGCATCGACGAAGCGGCCGCCTCGCAGCTCGACCCGGTCGATGCCGAACAGCACCCGCCCGGCCGCGCCGTCGGTGTCGGCCCGGTGCACGAACAGGCCTTCGACGTCGGTGGCCGGGGTGAACGGCCCCGTCCAGGTCGCGACCGTCTCGCCGAGCTGGCAGCGCAGGCTGACGACGTCGTCGTCGCGCATCCAGCTGATGCGGACCCGCACGGGGCCCGACAGGCGCGGTCCGGCGGAGCGGCCGAGGTCGCGGAAGGCGCTGCCCCGGGGCCCACACACGACGGTGTTCCGGCGGGTCGCCACGGGACTGCCGCCCGCGTGCATGGTCTCCAGGCCGAGTGCACCATCACCGGCTGCCAGCGACAGGTGCAGCTTGGCGCCGAAGTCCTGCTCGATCCAGCGCAGGTCGGCCACCAGGTCGACGCGATCGTCCGCGCGCTCGATGCGGAAGGCGAGCACGTCGCCGTCGCCCGTCATGGTGTCCAGGTTCAGGCGTCCCTGCACGGGATCCCAGGCGACCGATCCGGGGCGCATCACGTCGGTCGCCGCCGGTAGCCCCTCGGACAGGGCGAGCTGCGACGCTGCCGACCAGTCCGGGCGTGCGTCGGCGGGGAGATCCGCCCAGGCGTGGCTCTCCCACAGGGCATCGAGCGCGACCTGGGGTACCGGGTCCCCGAGTCGCACCAGGCGCCGCGCCAGGTCCAGTCGGGCCACCTCGGCCGGGTCGGGTCGGTCGAGAGCGACCCGCTCCGGGAAGCTGCGGGTCAGCTCGATGCCCTGGGCGAAGGCCGAGCGCGCCAGCGCCGGATGTGACTCTCCCAGCGACGTGAGCAGCCGCGTCGCCTCGGGCAGCAGGCCGAGCTCGGCCAGCACGCCGATGCGCTGGATGCGCCGGGCCACGCGCGGCGCGGCGTCGACCGGCACGTCCAGCTGGACGCCGGGCAGCGGGTCCGCATCCAGCTGCAGCGGGACGTCTTCTGCGGCGCCGAGCACGCCGGTGCGGCCCTGCCGATCGACGATCCACAGCTCCTCTCCGGCGTGCGCCGGGTCCAGGTCGCCGGCGCGGTGCGGCCACACCCAGGGGACCAGGAAGCCGTGCCACGACCCGTCGGGCGCCAGGCGGCCGAGGCTCATCTGCACCTCGTGGCGGGACAGCACGACCTCGTCGAACCCGTCTCCATCGAGATCCGCTGCGTGCACCCGTGACGCCCTGTAGGCCAGCGGCGTGCGCGCCAGCTCGACGAGGGTGTCGTCCACCAGCGCCAGGGTGACCAGGAAGGGCAGGGCAGCGTAGGCCTCGTCGGCGTGGGGCTTCAGGCTGGGATCGACGCCGACGGCCACCACGCGCGGCCCCTGGGGCGTGCGGGCCACGTCGAGGCTGCGCAGGGTCATCCGGTAGGTCGCCAGCGCGCCGGTCGCCTCGTTGCGCACCCGCAGATCGCGCAGGCCCCATCCCCGCACCCCGTAGACGACCTCGTCGCGACCGTCGCCGTCGAGGTCGCCGGTGCGGATGTCCTGGACGTAGCCGCCCGTGCCGATCAGGTGGTCGTCGTAGGGGGCGGCCCCGTCGGGCCCGACCGCGATGATGCCTCCGTGGTCGGGATCGACGCCGACCAGGGTGCGGCCATCGACGGTGTGCAGCGCGAGGGTCCAGTCGGAGCCGTCCCAGGGCAGCAGCGTCTGCGTGCCGTCGGAGGCGATGTCGAGCAGCGGTCCGCCCCAGGGGGTGACCACTCGCACGTGGTCGCCCACGAAGGTGATGGGAGGCGGCAGGTGGCGGGTGCCGCCCCAGGGGATGTCGATCACCTGCGCGACCGCGCCGGTAGGGCCGTGGCGCCGCAGGCTGCCCCCATCGACCGACCAGCGGGCGCCGTCGGGGCCGATGTCGCCGTCGGCGAGAGGAACGCTGTCCCAGCGGACGTGCTCGAACAGCCGCACCAGCGGCGCCAGGTCGTCGTCGACCAGTCCGGCGGCCCGCTCCCAGTCGCCCGTGGCGAGCGCCTGCTGTGCCCGCAGCTCGCGGTCGGCCGCGTCCCCCAGGCGGTCGACGGTCGCCACCAGGGCCGACCAGCGGCGCGACCGGCGCATGTCGCGGGCGAGGTGCGCGAGGGCCTGCTGCTCGACCTCGGGCGTGGTGGCGTAGGCATAGGCAGCGGCGAGCGCGTGCAGGGCTTCTTCGTCGTCGAGCCCCTCCGCCATGGCCAGCCAGGCCCGTCCGAGCGCGGGGGTGGCATCGTGGGAGGGATCGTCCACAAAGGCGGCGAGCGCCCGGCCGCGGTCGTCCGGCGCCGGCAGCGCGAGGGCTGCGGCGAGGTCCCGGTCGGCGGCCTGGGCCCTGCGCGTCGCGTTGCGCCGGTCCAGCACGCGCCCCCCCACTGGCACCGCCAGCAGCACCAGGGTGACGGCGACCAGTCCCGCTGTGAACGGCCGTCGCCCCCGTCGCCAGGCCGACCGGGCCACCGTCCGCGGATCTCCGGCCAGGGCCCGCGGCACGCGGTGCTCGATCACGCGCTCGAGATCGTCGGCGAAGGCCTCTGCGGAGGGGTGCCGGTCCTCGGGGCGTGGCGCCATGGCCATGCGCAGCACGGCAGCGAGCTCCCGCGGGAGTCCGGGGGGCATCTCGGGCGGCGTCGCCTTGGCGACCAGCGCGCGCTCGACCGTCATGCCCTCGGCCGGGCCCAGCGGCGTGCGGTCGGTCATGATCTCGAAGCAGGTGGCGCCGAGACCGAAGACGTCGGCCCGCCCGTCGACGGCGCCGCCCTCGAGCTGCTCGGGCGCGACGTAGGCCAGCGTGCCGCCCGAGCGCGCTCGCTCGTCGACCAGCGCGGCGATGCCGAAGTCCAGCACCTTGGCCCGGCCGGTCTCGCGCTCGACCATCAGGTTCCCGGGCTTGAGGTCGCGGTGCACCACGCCTCGCGCGTGGGCGTGGGCGACGGCGCGCGCCACCTCCACCATCAGGCGCAGGCGCTCGGTGGGGCTGCGGTCCCGGGCCGCGTCCACGAGCGTCGTGCCGTCCACGCGTTCCATGACGAGCACGGGCAGGCCCTGCCACTCGAAGGCCTCGTAGACCTGGGGGATGCCCGGGTGGAGCACCCTGGCCATGGCGTCCACCTCGCTGTGGAACTGCTCGCGGGCTGCCTCGCCCTGCTGCAGCGGGTGCAGGGTCTTCAGCGCGACGCGGCGCCGCGGGAACGGCTGCTGCGCTTCGTAGACGATGCCCATGCCGCCGCGCCCGAGCTCGCCCAGCACCTCGTAGTCGCGGATGCGGTCGGGCCGCTCCAGTCCCATGGCCTGGTGCAGCACCCCCGTGATGCCGTCCACCGTGTCCAGCGCGCCGAATCGTTCCTGGTCGGCAGCGAGGAGCTCGCCGACCAGCGAAGCGACCGTCGGGGCCCTGTCGTGCAGGGCCGCGAGGGCGTGCTCGCGCTCGTCGGGTGGCAGCTCGACCAGCGCCTCGAACGCGCGACGGGCTTCGTCGAGGAGGTCGAGTTCCACGCCATGCTCCGCAGGCTCCGCAGACTATCGCCCCGCGGCGGCGCTGGTGGCGGCGAAGCGCGGCGAAGAATTCTCGATCGGATCTGGCGAGGTCTGGCGCCGTCTCTGGTGGAAGAGGGTGCAGGAGGTCCCCGTGCCCGCTCTCGTCCTTTCCGGCTCCCCACCCCGCTCCCTCATCTCGGCGCCGGCCCGCGTGCCCCGAGTGGCCGGCCTGCGCCTGCCGGCCTGGCTGGACATCGGTCTCCTCCGCAAGGCGGCCCTGGCCCGCTTCGTCGACCTGCTGGCGCGGACCCGCACGCTGCACGTCGCACGCACCCCCGAGGAGCGCGAGGCCATCTACCGCTTCCGCTACCAGATCTACGTCGGCGAGCGGAACCGCGTGCAGTACGCCGGCGTCGATCCCGCGCGCCAGCGGGTCTGCTCGCCGGAGGACGAGCACGAGGGCACCGAGCATTACTACTTCACCGAGGGTGGCGAGATCACCGCCTCGCTCCGCTACTCGACCTGGGAGGTGGGCAGGCTGCCCGACTCGGTGCGCCGGGAGTTCGCCGTCGACGAGCTCGAGGGCCTCGACCAGCTGAAGCTCTGCGCTGCGAGCGCCTTCACCGTGCAGCCTCGCCTGCGCGGCTCGGTGACCAGCCTGCTGCTCGCCCTGAAGGCGACCGAGCACTTCCATCGACAGCACCGCTTCGATGCGATCCTCACCAGCTGCGCGCCGGGGCTGGTGGCGCTGTACCGGCGCATGGGCTTCCGGGACTTCGGCGCGACGCCGCGCGTCAAGGACGTGATGCTGCTGCCGATGGTCCTGCTGGTCGGCGACCTGGAGTACAGCCGCAGCATCGGGGGCCTGTGGTTCCCCATCATGCAGCGGCAGGCGCGGGCCGGCACGCTGCGTCGGCTGGCCCCGGACCATCCGCTGCTGTGCCGCCTGGCCCGCCAGGAGCGGCTGGTCACCAGTCGCGACGGCCTGCGCGCCGAGCTGGCCCGGGCCCCGGCGATCCCCCTGCGGGATCTGTCCGGCGCCGCGCAGGACTGGCTGCTGGCGGGGGCCGTCGCCCTGGACGTGCCGGCCGGTACCCGGGTCACCGCCGAGGGCGTCGCCGAGCGCGAGTGCTACCTGGTCATCGACGGCGCCTTCGAGGTCCGCCGTGGCGACCGGATCATCGACCGGGTCGGTCCCGGACGGATCTTCGGTGCGCGGGGCCTGTTCAGCGACGATGGTCGCCGTCCCGAGAGCGTGCACGCCGTCGATGGCGGCCGCCTGCTGATGATCCGCCACTCCCGCCTGCGCGGCCGCGGGCGCCTGTCCGCGGTCGGCCAGCAAGCCCGGGACGCCCTCGTCGCGACCGTGCTGCGCCCTTCCTCCCACTCCGAGACCACCCCGTGACCGACAGTCCGCACCAGGCCCACGTTCGGACCTCTGCCGAGGCCTACGACCGCTACACGTCCACCGTCACCCCGCAGTTCGACGCCGCCCTGGCGGCGATGCTCGAGCCCCGGATCCTCGCCCACATGCCCGACGCGGTGCTGGTCGACATCGGCACCGGCACCGCGCGCTTCCTCATCCACCTGGCCAGCATGCCCGCGCTGGCCGGCCTGCGGCTGATCGGCACGGACCTGTACGACGACATGCTGGACCAGGCGCGCAAGGCCGCGCTGCAGGCAGGCGCCGCGCTGGAGCTCACCCGCCAGGACGTACACCGGATGGACCTGGCCGACGGCATGGCGGACATCGTCACCAGCCGCTCGACCATCCACCACTGGGAGGACCCCGTCCAGGCCTTCCGCGAGATCTGGCGCATCCTGAAGCCGGGCGGGAGCGCCATCCTGGTCGATGTGCGGAGGGATGCGCCGGCGTCGGCGGTCGAGGCGCTCGACCTGCTGCGCCGGGAGGTCGGCCTGGGCCCGATCCTCATGGAGGAGAAGTACACGGCAGCCGAGCTGGATGCCTTCTGCGCACAGGCCGGTATCGGCCCCCACTGCCACTGCCGTACCAGCGACGATGGCCTGCACGCGCTCTTTGTGATGCTCACCTTCGACAAGCCTGCGGGCTGAGCGCCCGCACCGGGGCACTGGACGGACCATGCACCACGACCAGGCGACGGCCGCCGACGGCGACGCCCGCCGCGACGGGTTCACCATCCTGCGGGGCCGCGTGCGCCCCGAGACCCTCCGACAGCTCGAGGCCCTGCTCGACCAGGAAGCGCGCTCGCTCGGTGCCCCCGAGACCGGGCGTCGTGTCGGGCGCGCCACCGCAGGCGGCGACTATCGTCGCTACTCGAACGGAGTCGACATCGCACACGCGGCCGTCGGCGACCTGCTGGACGATCTCCAGCTGGCCCGCACCCTGTCCGACGTGGACGGTCGCGCCTGGCTGCTGTCGCAGGTGTTCGTCTTCGACCTGTCGGCCGGTGACGCCGGGCTGCGCTGGCACTCCGACTTTCGCAGCTATGCCTTCCTGCCGGCCACCGAGCACGCCTGGACTGCCTGGGTCCCGCTCGACCCGGTCGGTCCCGATGACCAGCACGGTGGCGTGGCCGTGGTGCCGACCACCGTCTACTCGGGCACCGAGGAGGCCAAGATGTTCGCGTTCACCTGCGGCGCCCTGGACGACATGGAGTACATCGGCAAGGTGATGGCGGGGCTGGAGGGCTTCAACGCCCTGCGCAACCTGCTGCTGGACAAGGCCGCCATCGAGCCGGCCATGCAGCCCGGGGACACGCTGCTGTTCGATCGCTTCGTGTTCCATCGCAGCATGCCGCTGGCCGAGGGGCCCCGGCGATCTCGCCGTGCGCTGGCGCTGCGGCTGGTGCCGGCCGATGGCGAGTATCGGCCGGACATCCACCGCACCCAGCAGATGCTGTACAGCGCCGCCGGCGTCCCTCCCCACGACGCGCCCATCGCACACCTGATGGGGGACGTGGCGCAGGGGGAGCGGTTGTCCGGGGCACCGGGGCTGGTGCCGGTGCGCTGAGGCTCAGGCGCCGCCGACCAGCCGTGCTGCCAGCACCGCGGCCACGAGCACCAGGTAGGCCCCCTGGCTGCGCCGCACCACGGCCACGGGGATCCGGGTCGCCCACCGGCTGACCAGCGGTGCTGCGATGACGCCGGGGATCAGCACCCACGGCGCCAGCGACAGGTCGACGCGACCGGCCTGCAGGTAGGGCAGCACGCCCGTGGCGGTGCTGACGACGCCCAGGCACAGGCTCAGGGCCACCGCGCGGCGGAAGGGCATGCCGAGCAGCGCGTGCAGTGCGTTGGCGACGACGACGTTGCCACCGCCGCCGAACAGCCCGGCCACGAGGCCGGAGAGGCCCCCCACCAACCCCACTGCCCCCAGCCGGCCGGCACCGTGGGCCTGCGCCTCGCGCGGCGCCCGCTCCTTCCGCGTCCGCAGCAGCATGCCGCCGATGACGAGCAGCGCGGCAGCGACGATCGCCTCCAGCACGGATCCCGGGAGCCGAAGCGCCAGGCGGGCGCCGAGCCACGAGCAGGGCACGGCCGGAAGGCACAGCACGGGGACGAGCAACCACGGCAGGCCCTCGGCCCGGGCCTGTGGGAGCAGCGCCGTCGACATCGTCAGCACCTGCGTGGCCAGGCACACGCCGATCACCGCGTGCACGTCGAAGCCGGCCAGCAGCAGGATCGACAGCAGCACGGAGACACCGCTGCCGCCCGTGAGCCCGGTGACCGCACCGCTGCTGGCGCCGGCGAAGACGAGGACGATCGGGTTCATCCCGGAGCGGGTATCGCGGCGGTCGGGCGCGGGCGGCAGCCTCGCCCGCCCGGATAGGCCCCGCCCGGAGGTGACCCATGTCGCTCCTCGCCCTGCTCGGCCTGGCCTGCACCGAACCCGCGCCTCCCGCGATGCCGCCGCCTCCGCCTCGACCGCAGGCGTCCTCCTCTGCCGCCTCCTCCTCCTCCCCCGTCGGACCGTTCTCGGCCCTGCCGGCCGGCCTGGCGCAGCCCGACGGCGTCGAGGTGCTCGCCGGCACCTCCACCGGACCCCTGACCTGGCGGCCGCTGCTGGTCGAAGGCCAGCGCTACGGCGACGGGCCGCCCTTCGGCACGGTGCCGGGCATGGACGGCCAGCCGGTGGCGCTCGGGGGCGCGTCGACCTGCCACGCGCCGGACGCCAACGGGATCCTGCAGCTGCACGGCCGGACCTGGATGCTGACCCACGTCGAGTGCGCGCCCGCGACCCTGGTCGTGTCGGAGCTGGAGCGGTCGGCCGAGGGGTGGTCGGTGACGAGGAGCCGCCCGGCGGACCGGGGCGAGGGCCCGCTGCCGAACAAGCTCTGCGCGGGCCAGACGACGCCCTGGGGGACCATGATCGGCGGCGAGGAGTACGAGACCGACGCGGCGCTGTGGGAGGACGGGGCGGTGCACGGCACGCGGGCCGGGGCGCTGCGCTACCGCGACGACAGCAGCTATGCCGCGTGGGCAGCGGGCTTCCCGTCGCCGCCGTCGCCCTACGACAACGGCTGGATGCACGAGTCGACGGTGGTCGACGAGACCGGCGCCACGCGGTCCGAGCTGTTGTACGCGCTGGGCCGCTTCTCGCACGAGCTGGGCCGGCTGATGCCCGACGGGCGCACGGTCTACCTGAGCGACGACAGCAGCCACGGCATGCTGGCGATGTTCGTGGCGGACCGGCCCGGCGCGCTCGACCGCGGCCACCTCTACGTCTCGCGCTGGACCCCCGGGGACGACGGCGGCATCGCGCTGTCGTGGATCGACCTGGGCCACGCGACCCAGGACGGCATCGCGGCCGCGCTGGCCGCCGGCGTGCACTTCGACCAGCTGTTCGACCGGTCGCTGGCGGCACCGTGGGGCTGTCCCGACGGCGCGACCCGGGTGCGGGGGCACCAGGGCATCGACGAGTGCCTGGTGCTGCGGGCCGGGCAGGAGGGCCTGGCCAGTCGGCTCGAGACCCGCCGGGTGGCGGCGCTGGCCGGGGCCACGGTCGAGCTGAGCAAGGAGGAGGGGCTCGCGGTCGATGCCGCCGGAGAGCGCCTGTTCGTGGCCTTCGCCAGCGTGGCCAGCGGCATGCTGGCGAACGACCCGCCGGGGGGAGGGGAGCACCTGGCCCTGGCGCCCAACCCCTGCGGGGTCGTGATGGCGCTGACGCTCGAAGCCGGCGTGGTCGACTCCGCCGGCCGGCCCATCGACAGCGCCCACGTGGCGACCCGGGCTGCCCCCGCGGTGGAAGGCCGGCCGCTGCCCGGCGGCGGCTGCGACCCGGCTGGCATCTCGGGGCCCGACAACCTGGACTTCATCGCCGATGCCGGCGTGCTGCTGATCGCCGAGGACAGCGGCCGCGAGCCGAACCTGCTGTGGGCCTGGAAGGACGGCAGCCTGCTGCCGCTGATGGCGGCCCCGCGCCGCAACCCGGGCGGCCTGGCCGAGGTCTCGGGGCTGTCCTTCGTGCCGGATCTGGACGGCCAGGGCTGGATCACCGTCAGCCTGCAGCACCCCGGCGAGCGTCCGGCGACGGTGGGCCTGCTGGGACCGCTGCCGGGGCCGCTGCCGGGGCCGGCTTCCAGCGCGGACTGACCGCCTGATAGGCTGCCGCCGCGGTCCTTCCCTCCACCCTCCTTCGACGGCTGCGGCCGAGGTGGTGCCCCGTGTCCGCCAGCGCGCGCGTCCATCGCCAGCGCTACTACCTGGGCGAGGCCCTGGTGGTGGAGCACTCGCCGGCCCCCCTGCCGGGCCCGGTGCGGGACCGCGCGCTGCTGGTGCTGCCGCCGCTCGGCTACGAGGACACCTGCGCCTACCGGCCCCTGCGCACGCTGGCGGACCGGCTGGCGGCCGGCGGGCATGTGGTGCTGCGGCTGGACTGGCCGGGCCTGGGCGACAGCGGGCGGGACGCCGACGATCCGGCCCTGTGGGACGCCATGCGGCAGGCGGCGCGGGACGCGATCGCGTCGCTGCGGGCGCGTGGGCTGCCGCGGGTGGCCGTGCTCGGCGTGCGTGCCGGAGGCTTGCTGGCCGCGGGGCTGGATGAGGCCGACGACCTGGCGCTGTGGGGCGTGCCCGCCAGCGGAAAGGCCTACCTGCGCGAGCTGAAGGCCTTCCACCGCATGGCGGCCAAGGCCTTCGGCCAGGCGCCGGCGGATGCCGTGGCCATCGACGGGGTCGAGGCGGGCGGCTTCCTGCACGGCCCCGGGCTGGTGGCGGCGCTGCAGCAGCAGGAGCTGGTCGCGCTGGCGGCCGCGCGGTCCGGGGGGAGGGTGCTGCTGGTGCCCCGCGACGGCATGGACGCCGACGAGGCGCTGGTCGCCGCCTTCGGCGGGGTCGAGCTGCGGGTGGCCGAGGGCACGGGCCTGGTGGACCTGTTGGAGGACCCGTACTTCTCGAAGCTGTCGGGCCCGGTCGCGGCTGCGGTGGAGGCTTGGCTCGGGGAGGACGCGGGGACCGTGTCGGCGCAGGCCCCCGCCGGCGCGTCGCAGCTGGTGCTGGACGGTGTCGTGGAGGAGCCCTGGGTCGTGCCGGGCGCCCGCGGCGAGCTGGTCGGCATCTGGTGCCGGCCGGACGGCCCGGTGGCGCCGGGTGCTGGGGTCACCGTCTTCTACAACGCCGGGGGCGTGCGGCGCAGCGGGCCGAACCGACTGTGGACGCGGGCCGCGCGGGCGCTGGCCCGGGCGGGACGGCCGTCGCTGCGGGTGGACGTGCGGGACGTGGGCGACGCCGACGGCACCGCCGATCCGCACCCGGATCTCGAGGCGATGTACAGCCCGGCGGCCATCGACGACGCACTGGTGGCGCATGCCTGGGCGGCCGAGCGGGGTGATGGGGCGGTCGACGTGGTGGGGCTGTGCTCGGGCGCCTTCATGAGCGTGCAGGTGGCCGACCGGGCGACGGTGCGCCGGGCCACGATGTTCAACTGCCTGGCCTGGGTCTGGGACGACGACGCCCGGGCGACCGGGATGAGCAGCCAGGTGGGCCGCTCGCTGCTGGATGCGCGGCGCTGGAAGCGGCTGCTGACGGGGCGGATCGATGCCCGCGCCCTGGCCCGCTCGCTCGTCATGCGCGCTCGGCTGGACGCACGCGCCGCCGTGGACCGCGCCCGAGGTCGGCCGGCACCGAGCCCCGTACACGCCCTGGTGCGCCGGGTCCAGGCCCGCGGCACCACGCTGACGCTGGTGTCCAGCCAGGCCGACCCCAGCATCGACGTGCTCGCCCGCCACGTCCCGGACGGCGAGCGTCCTCCACTGACTGTCATTCCTGGTGTCGATCACACCATCCGGCCCCTGTGGGCCCACGAGCGGGTGGTACACCTCGTCCTCGCCGGCCCTCCTCCGTCCTGAGGGCCTCTCTGTCCCGTGGGCCTCCTCCCCGACGGCCCCTCCTCGCCCGCGCACCCCGGAACGCCCGTGCCCATCGACGACATCCGCGACATCGTCGCCCGCCACGCCCGCCTCGCCGGCGACGTGGCCGCGCTCCAGCCCGAGTCCGACCTGTACGCGGCGGGCCTGACCTCGCTGACCACCGTGCACGTGATGCTCGCCCTGGAAGACCACTTCGACGTGGAGTTCCCCGAAGAGCTGCTGCGCCGCCAGACCTTCGAGTCCCTGCAGGCCATCGCCGACGCGATCGAGAGCCTGCGCACCTGACCCCTCGCCGGGAGCCCCGGATGTCCGACCCGTCCTTCGACGACCTGATCACGCGTCTCGGCGCGCTCTGCCGCGAGGTCATCGCCCCGCACTCCGACGCCGTGGACCGCGACGCCCGGTTCCCGACCGAAGCCTTCGCCGCCCTGCGCGAGGCCCGGTTCCTGTCGGTGCTGCTGCCCGAAGACGTCGGCGGCATGGGGCTGCGCTTCGACCAGGTCGGGCGCATCTGCGAGGTGCTGGCCGGCGCCTGCGCGTCGACCGCGATGATCTACGCGATGCACCAGATCCAGGTCGCCTGCCTGCTGCACCACGGCCTGCAGGCCCCCGCGCTGCGGGCCGAAGCCGAGCGCCTGTGCCGCGAGCAGCTGTTGATGGCGTCGGCCACGACCGAGCTCGGGGTCGGCGGCGACGTGCGGCGCAGCAAGTGCGCGGTCGAGCGCGACGGCGACCGCTACACCCTGCACAAGGTGGCGCCGGTCATCTCCTATGGCGAAGCCGCCGACATCATCCTGGTCACCTGCCGGGCGAACCCCGACGCCCAGGAGAGCGACCAGGCCATCGTGCTGGTCCGCCGCCAGGACGTGACCCTGAAGCCGATCGGCGAGTGGGACACGCTGGGCTTCCGCGGCACCTGCAGCCTGGGCTACGACCTGCAGGCCAGCGGGCCGGCCGCCTTCGTGCTGCCGACGCCCTACGCCGACATCCATGCGCGCACGATGCACCCGGTCGCCCACCTGATGTGGAGCGCCCTGTGGACCGGCATCGCCGGCGACTCGGTCGCCCGGGCCCGGGCCTTCATCCGCGCGGCCGCCCGCCGGACCCCGGGGCAGCTGCCGCCCGGCGCGACCCGCCTGGCCGAGGTCGACGCTGCCTTCTTCAGCATGAAGAGCGGCGTGCAGCAGGTCTTCGCCGAGTACCAGGCCCTGCTCGAGGCCCACCCGGGCCAGGCCGGCTTCGGGGACTTCGGCTTCTCGCTGCGGGTGAACCACCTGAAGGTCCAGGCCAGCCAGCAGGTGGTCGACGTCGTCGGCCGCGCGCTGCTGGTCGCCGGCATCTCGGGCTACCGCAACGACTCGCAGTACAGCCTGGGCCGCCACCTGCGCGACGCCTACGGCGCGGCGATCATGGTGAACAACGACCGGATCCTGGACCAGAGCGCGCTCATCGAGGTGGCGCTGCGCGATGGCTGGAAGCCGATGCCCCGGGGGACCTGAGATGCACCTGTCCGAAGAAGGCGACGGCGCCGACCGCCTGCGGCTCGCCCTGTTCGATGCCGGCCTGCTGCTGCCGACCGGCGTGCGCGGTGTCTACGGGCGCGCGGGCGCCTTCGAAGACGTGGTCGTGGCCTTCGACCGCCTCGTCGACCGGCTGAACAAGCCGCTGCGCACCGACGTGCTGCGCTTCCCGCCGATGTTCCCGCGGGCCGAGTACACGTGCATGAGCCACGTGCACAACTTCCCCGACCTGATGGGGTCCGTGCACAGCTTCACCGGCGGCGAGCGTGAGCACCGCGAGCTGGTGCGCAAGCTCCAGGACGGCGAGGACTGGACGACCGAGCTGTCGCCGACCGAGGTGATGCTGCTGCCGGCGACCTGCTACCCGCTGTACCCGACGGCCCGCGGCGACCTGCCGGCCGGCGGCCGCATGGTGGACCTGCAGTCGTGGGTGTTCCGCCACGAGCCGTCGGACGACCCGACCCGGCTGCAGGCCTTCCGCATGCACGAGCTGGTCTGCCTGGGCACGCCGGAACAGGCGCTGGCCCATCGCGATCACTGGATCGAGGCCGGGCTCGAGCTGCTGCGCTCGCTCGATCTGCCCGTCGAGGCGGTCGTCGCCAACGACCCCTTCTTCGGCCGCGGCGGCCGGCTGTCCAAGGCCACCCAGCGCGAGCAGGCGCTGAAGTACGAGCTGGTCGTGCCGGTCACCAGTGCCGGCAAGCCGACCGCGGTGGCGTCGAGCAACCTGCACCTGGACGCGTTCAGCAAGACCTTCGAGATCCGCACCGACGGCGGCGAGCCGGCCCACACATCCTGCGTCGGCTTCGGCCTGGAGCGCGTGGCCATGGCCCTGTTCGCCACCCACGGCCTGCGCCCCGCGGCCTGGCCGACGGCCGTGCGCACCCGCCTCGACCTCGACTGACCCCCGCCCGGTCCTCCCATGCCCCGCATCCTCCCCCTCGACCCGGCCACCTACGAACGGCACGCCATCCACCAGGGCGACCGGATCTGGGCCGAGACCAACTGCTACACCGACATCGTGGTCGAGCTGCTGCACGCCCACGGCCACGCGCCCGAGGCGGCGCTCGCCTTCACGCTGGGCATCGACTTCGAGCAGGACCAGTGGACCTTCTTCAAGCCGCCGCTGCGCGACCTGGAGCTGCTCTACGGCCTGTCCGTCCAGGAGCTCGCCCTGTGGCGGCCGCTGCAGGACCACCTGGTCGACCAGGTCGCCGCCGGCCGGCCCGTGCTGGTCGAGCTGGACTCGTGGTTCCTGCCGGACACGGCCGGCACCGCCTACAGGTCCGCGCACGTCAAGACCACCGTCGCCGTCAACGAGATCGACCCCGACGCGCGGGTGCTCGGCTACTTCCACAACCAGGGCTACTACCACCTGTCGGGCGACGACTACGCCGAGATCCTGCAGCTCGGGGGCCTGCCGCACGACCGCGTCCTGCCGCCCTACGCCGAGCTGGTGAAGCCCCTGCCGCGGGCGGTGGTGCCGAAGGGGGACGACCTGACCGACGCGTCGCTGGACCTGCTGGGCTTCCACCTGCGCCACGTGCCGGTCGCCAGCCCCTTCCGGGCCTTCCGCGACCGCTTCCAGGCCGACATGGACTGGCTGATGGCCGGCGAGCTCGAGCGGTTCCACGCCTACTCCTTCGCGACCCTGCGCCAGTACGGGGCCTGCTACGAGCTGGCCGCGACCGGGCTGTCCTGGCTGTCGGGGCGCGGCGTCGATGGTCTGGCCGAGCCGACGGCCGACCTGCTGCGCATCGCCGAGCGCACCAAGTCCGTGCAGTTCCTGCTGGCCCGGGCGATGGCCCGCAAGAAGCCCTTCGACCTGGCGACCTTCGACGAGCTGTCGGAGCTGTGGGAGCGCGCCATGGGCACCCTGGTCGAGCGGCATGGCTGAGCCGGGGCCGCACCCGCGGGTGCCGGTCGTCGGGCGCCGCGCGCGGGCGGTCGAGGGCTGGTCGCTGGCGTCGACGCCGGCGGGGTCCTGCGCGGATCCGGCGGCGCTGCCGGAGGGACTGTCCTGGCGGGCGGTGGCCGGTGGCACGGTCGCGACCGCGCTGGGCCTGTCGCCCGACAGCGGCGTCGATCTGGACGGCCAGGACTGGTGGTTCCGCTGCCGCCTGCCGGCCGGCGAGCGGCTGTCGTGCGAGGGGCTCGCCACCCTGACCGAGGCGTGGCTGGACGGCGCGCCGCTGTTCCGGTCCGACACGGCCTTCCAGCCGGTCGACGTGGCCCTGCCCGCGGGCGGGGCGCGCGAGCTCCTGCTGTGTTTCCGGGCGCTCGACGCCGCGCTGGCGCAGCGCCGCAAGCGGCCGCGGTGGAAGGTGGCGCTGGTCGATCACCAGAACCTGCGCTGGTTCCGGACCCCGCTGTTCGGGCGCATGCCGGGCTGGACGCCGCCGCTGCACCCGGTGGGGCCGTGGCGGCCGGTGCGGGTCGAGGACGACGGGCCGGTCGTCGCCCACGTGCAGACCCTGCTGCCGGGGGCCCAGGAAGGGGTCGCGACCCTGCGGCTGGCGGCGGAGCTGGTCGCGCGGGAGGGGGAGGCGAAGCTCGGTGCCGTGCGGCTGCGGGTGGGGGAGGAGGAGCACCCGGTCGTGCGGGAGGGGGCGCTCGTGCAGGCGGAGCTGCGGCTGCCCGGCGTTCCGCTGTGGTGGCCGGTCGGCGCGGGAGCGCCCGAGCGGGTGCCGGTGACCCTGCTGGTCGAGGTCGGCGGGGAGGAGGTCGCGCTGGATCTCGGCCGCCTGGGCTTCCGCGAGGTGGCGTGGGACCGGACGGACGGGCGCGTGCAGCTGCGCGTCAACGGCCGGGCGCTGTTCTGCCGGGGCGCCTGCTGGTCGGCGGAAGAGGTGCGGTCCCTGGACGGCGTGCCCGGCGGGGTGCACGCGACGCTGGCCCGCGCGGCGGCGGCCGGCATGAACATGCTGCGGGTCGGCGGCACGATGGGCTGGGCGAGCCCGGACCTGTACGAGGCCTGCGACGCGCTGGGCATCCTGGTGTGGCAGGACCTGCCGCTGGCGAACATGGACCACCCCTTCGACGACCCGGAGTGGGGGCCGCGGTTCCGGGCCGAGGTCGCGTGGTGGACGCGCCTGCTGCAGCCTCGGGCCTGCGTGGTCGCGTGGGCCGGGGGCAGCGAGGTCCAGCAGCAGGCCGCGATGCTGGGCCTGCCGGCGGACCTGTGGTCGCACCCCTTCACCGACGACGAGCTGCCGGCCCGGGTCGCGCAGACGCACCCGGGCGCCGCCTGCTTCCCGAACAGCCCCTGTGGCGGAGCCCTGCCCTTCCACGTCGGCGAAGGCGTCGCTCACTACTACGGCGTCGGAGGCTACCGGCGGCCCCTGTCCGACCTGCGCGCGGCCGGCGTTCGCTTCGCGTCGGAGTGCCTCGCCTTCGCCCACGTGCCCGAGCCCGCGTCTTTCGCGGCCTGGCAGGGCCACCCGCCGCCGCTGCCCCACCACCCGTCGTGGAAGGCCGGCGTGCCCCGCGACCCGGGGTCCGGCTGGGACTTCGACGACGTGCGCGACCACTACCTGCGGGTGCTGTTCGGCGTCGATGCGGCCGAGCTGCGCAGCCTGGATCCGGCGCGTGCCCTGGCCCTGGCGCGGGTGGTGCCGGGCGAGCTGATGCTGCGCGCCTTCGCCGAGTGGCGGCGCCCGGGCAGCGGCTGCGGCGGGGCGCTGGTCTGGCTGCTCAAGGACCTGGTGCCGGGGGCGGGCTGGGGCGTGATCGACAGCACGGGCCGGCCCAAGGCGTCGTGGTGGTACCTGCAGCGGGCCTGGGCCCCACGAGCGGTGCTGCTCACCGACGAAGGGCTGGACGGGGTCGGCGTGCACGTGCACAACGAAGGGGCCGCGCCGCTGCGGGCGACGGTCGAGCTGTCCAGCTGGCGGGCGGGGCGGTCGCGGCCGGTGGCCGAGGGGCGGGTCGAGGTCGAGGTCGCGCCGGGAGGGGCGACCACCCTGTCGGGGGACGCGATCATCGGGGCCTTCACGGATCTGGCCCACGCCTTCCGGTTCGGGCCGCCGGCCCACGACGTCGTGCTGGCGCGGCTCTGGGAGGGCGACCGGGTCGTGCACCAGGACGCGCTCTTCCCCGGGGGCCACGCGCTGCCGGTCCAGGACGAGGCGGGGCTCGAGGGCGCCCTCGAAGCACAGGAGGACGGCTCGCTGCGGCTGCACCTGACGGCGGCGTCCTTCACCCAGGCCGTGCGCATCGACGCCCCCGACTGGGAGCGCGACGACGACCACTTCCACCTGGCGCCGGGCCACGAGAAGGTCGTGCGGCTGTGGCCGGCGGTCGCGGGCGCCGCGCCGCGGGTGCGGGTCGAGGCGCTCGACCGGGTGGGCGGGCTGAGCCTGCGGGGGTGAGGGGGCGGGGCTGTCAGCCCGCGTAGCCCCGGGGGTTCTCGGTCACCCAGCGCCAGGCGCTCTCGAGCATCTGGTCCAGCCCGCGCTCGGCGCGGAAGCCCAGGTCGTCGGCGAAGCGGCGCGGGTCGGCCACGGCGACCGGGGCGTCGCCCGGCCGGCGGTCGCCGCGCACGAAGGGCACGGGCCGGCCGGCCACGCGGCTGCAGCCGTCGATGACCTCGCGCACGCTGTAGGGGCGCCCGGTGCCGACGTTGTAGATGTGGTGCCCGGGCCGCTCCAGGGCGTCGAGGGCGGCCAGGTGGGCGTCGGCCAGATCCGAGATGTGGATGTAGTCGCGCAGGCAGGTGCCGTCCGGCGTGTCGTAGTCCTCGCCGAAGATGGCGACGTGCGGGATGTCGCCGGTCAGCGCCTGGAGCACGCGCGGCACCAGGTTCGTCGGCTCGGCGCAGCACTCGCCGATCCGGCCCGACGCGTCGGCCCCGACGGGGTTGAAGTAGCGCAGGGACACGGCGGACCAGCCGCAGCGTTCCGCCATCCAGGCCAGCATCTGCTCGCCCTGGGCCTTGGTCAGGGCGTAGGGGTTCGCCGGGCCGTGGGTCGCGCCTTCGGAGAGGGGCATCTCGGCTTCGGCGCCGTAGACCGCGGCGGACGAGGAGAAGATGATCCGGTCGACGCCGACCTGGCGCATCGCGGTCAGGAGGCCCGCCATGCCGCCCAGGTTGTTCTGGAAGTAGCGCTCGGGGAAGCCCATCGACTCGCCGACCGCCTTGGATCCGGCCAGGTGGTAGACGAGGTGGACCCCGTCGAGGGCATCGACCACGCGGGGCACATCGGCGACATCGGCCCGCACGAATTCCGCCGACCGGCCGGCCAGCTCGGCCACGCGGTCGAGGGCCTGGGCGTGGCCGGCCCGCAGGTCGTCGAGCACGCGCACGTCGTGCCCGGCCCGCAGGAGCGCGAGGACCAGGTGGCTACCGATGTAGCCTGCACCGCCGGTTACCAGGATCTGCACGGCCCCACCGTAATCCCGTCCCCGCCCGGGTGCGTGTCAATGCGCGTCGTCCTGCTCACCCCCGTCCTCCCGAGCGAGCCCGGCCAGCCGTCGCGGGGCGCGGGCATCGGCGCCTTCACCCTGGCCCAGGCGTTGGTCCGTGTGGACCCCGGCCTCGACCTGCACGTGGTCCACTTCCGGGCCCCCAAGGACCGCCCGACCCGCACCGTGGGCGATCCGCCCTTCACCGTGCACACCCACCAGGCCAGCAAGCTCGCCCGCGCCCTGCCCGACCCCCGCATGCTCCAGGCCGAGGTCGAGCGGGTGCTGCGGCCGCTGCAGCCCGACCTGGTCCACGTGCGAGGCACCGCGTCCCTGCTGGACGGCCGCCGCTGGCCGTCGGTGCTGTCGGTGCACGGCGTGACCGAGCGCGAGGTGGCGCTCGGCGGGCTGCGCGGCGGCCGCCAGCGCGCGCTCCTGCACCAGCTGCGCGAGCCGCGGGCCCGGGCCCGCTACGCCCACATGATCGCCATCGTGGGCCACGCCGTGCAGGCGCTCGAGGGCCAGCTGCACGCCCGGGTGCACTTCGTGCCCAACGCCGTGGACCCCGCCTTCTTCGACGCGGGCGGCCCGCGCGACGGCACCGACCCGCTCATCGTGCACTCCGGCGACATCTGCCCGATCAAGAACCAGCTGGCCTCGGTGCGCGCCCTGGCCGTGCTGGCCCGGCGCGGCGTGCCGGCCCGGCTGCGGCTGGTCGGCCTGCGCACCCACCCGGACTACGCCGCCCGGCTCGACGCCCTCGTCGCCGAGCTGGGGCTGCAGGACCGGGTCGAGCTGCCCGGGCGCATCGGCCGCGAGCACATGCCCGCCGAGCTGGCCGCGGCCCGGGTGCTGCTGCTGCCCTCCCGGGTCGAGATGGCGCCGCTGGCCGTGTCCGAGGCGAGCGCCGTCGGCGTGCCCGCCGTGGTCAGCCCGGCGGGCGGCAACGCCGAGCTGGTCGTCGACCGCTACTCGGGCCGGCTGTGCAGCGCCGAGTCGCCGGAAGGCATCGCCGACGCGCTGCAGCCCTACCTGCAGGACGCGGCGCTGGCGACGCTGCACGGCGGCCGCGCCCGCGAGATCGCCGAGCGGCACCGCCCCGACGCCATCGCTCGGGCCACGCTGGATGTCTACCGGGCCGTGCTGGACGCCGGCTGAGCAGCGCGTCCGCGTCGAGGGCCCTGCGGCCTCAGAACACCGACGTCTGCACGAAGATCTGGTCGCCGGTCTGCACGGGGATGTCCTCTTCCTTGCCCCGCAGGATGCGCCGCACGTTGACCCGGATGCGCTCCTCGTTGCGCAGGATCCAGACGCGGCCCAGGTTGGCGCCGCTCAGCGCGCCGCCGGAGGCCGCGATGCAGCGCGACACGGTGAGCCCCTCGCGCCAGGCGACCGAGCCGGGCTGGCCGACCTCGCCCATGACGTACACCAGGCTCTCGGGCACGAAGACGACGTCGCCGCCGGCCACGCGCACGTTGCCTTCGCCCCGCGCGACGAGCGGCAGGTAGGGCACGACCATCACCTCGCCGGCGGCATCGGCCCGGGTGATGCGCACCTCGTTGACGCCGTCCCCGCTCACGCCGCCGGCCTGGCTCAGCATGTCGAGCACGCGCGCTTCGCCGCGGACGATGTAGGTGCCGGGCTTCTGCACGGCGCCGAGCACCTGGATGGGCTGGCTGCCGTAGGCTTCGATGCGGACGGTGACCTGGGGCTCGACCAGGAAGCCTGCGGCGAGCTTGCCGCGGAGCAGCGACGCCACTTCGGGCGTGGTCAGGCCGCCGACGTGCACCGAGCCCAGCAGCGGCAGCTCGATGGCGCCCTGGTCGTCGACCGGGACCTCGCCGGTCAGGCCTTCCTCGCCGTAGACCGAGATGTCGAGCACGTCGCGCGGGCCGACCTTGTAGCCAGCGGCGCTGGCAGCGGTCGAGGGCAGCGGCGGTGGCGCCGCGGGGACCTCGGCCGCGGGGACTTCCGCGGCGGGGACTTCTGCGGCGGGGGCTTCTGCTGCGGGGGCTTCCGCGGCGGGGACCTCGGCGGGGGCTTCTGCCGCCGGGACTTCCGCGGCGGGCGGGGTCTCGTCCGACGTCTCCACGGCGGTCGCCGTCCCCTGCGCCAGGGCAGGGGCCAGGAAGAACCAGAGTAGCGCCACCAGCAGGTGGGGCATGAGACTCCCTCCGCGCGCCGCGCGGGTCCGTAACACCCCACGCCTCGGGTGTAGGCCGCTCAGCGGTGTCCGCGGCGAGCGTACAGATCAGCGTAGGCGCGAGCCATCACGGGGGTGTCGAATCGTGTCTCGGCGACCCGGGCGCCTTCCCGGCCCATGGCGGCCAGGCGGTCGGGGGCGGCCGTCAGTGCGGACAAGGCGTCGACGAGCGGCGCCACGTCTTCGGCGGGGACGAGTCGGCCCGTCTCCGCCGAGACCAGCTCGGGCACGCAGCCGACGGCGGACGCGACGACGGCGCGGCCGGCGGACATCGCCTCCATCACGACCAGCGGGTTGCCCTCGTAGCGGGACGGCAGCACGAAGGCGTCGGCGGCGGCCAGCAAGGCCGGCACGTCGCGGCGCACGCCCAGCAGCTGCACCCTCTCCTGGAGCCCCCGCTCGGCGATCCGCGCCTCGAGCGCCTCGCGCAGCTCTCCCTCCCCCGCGATCAGCAGGCGCAGGTTCCGCGCCGCCAGCTCCGGTGCGGCCAGCGCCTCGACCAGCCGCAGCGGGTCCTTCTGCGGGTTGAGCCGGCCGGCGAACAGCAGCACCAGGGCATCGGCGGGCAGCCCCAGCTCGGCCCGGATGCGCTCCCGGCTGCCCGCGGGGGCCCGCTGGGCCGCCACGGGGATGCCGTTGGGGATGACGGCGGCCGGGTCCAGGCCGTAGACCCGGCGCACGCTGTCGGCGACGGCGTCGCCGATCGCGACCGGAGCGACCCCGATCCGGAAGGCCAGCTGCTGCAGCCGACGGTCGGCGGCGACGGCTTCGTGCTCGGCCAGGTTGTGCAGGGTGTGCACCACGGGCAGCCGCGGCGAGAGCGCCCGGGCCGGCAGCAGGTACTTGAGCGTGTGCAGGTGGCTGTGCACCACGTCGGGCCGCAGGCGCCGCAGCAGCCGGGCCAGGCGGGCGATGACGCGGGGCTCGAAGCCCGGCCCCTTGCCCAGGAAGTGCAGCCCGATGCCCGGCCGGTCGCGCAGGCCCGCCTCCAGGAAGCTCCCGCTCTCGCCGGCGAGCGAGACGACCTCGACCCGGTGGCCCAGGACCACGAGCTCCTCGGCCAGCAGGGCGGCGACCTTCTCGGCCCCGCCCACCTGCAGGCTCGGGATCAGCTGGACGATGCGCACTCAGACCCTCCGCAGCCGGCGCAGATCCTGCACCGTCCAGGCGCCGGACAGCCAGCCCAGCACCGCGTAGACGACGACCCCGACGCCGATGGACACGACCACGTGCACCGGCGGCAGGGCCCAGATCACGGCACCCATGGCGAGCGCGGGCAGGCCGGCGCGCGCCAGGGTGCCCGGCAGCGCCAGGCCGGTCACCAGCGGGCGGATGCGCCACCGCAGCCACAGGGTCAGCAGGATCTCGGTGAGCAGGGTCGTGAGCGCCGCCCCCAGCCCGCCCAGGAAGGGCAGCAGGGCCAGGTTCGCCACCACGTTGAAGATGGCGGCCATCAGCACGCCACGGGTGCGGTCTTCCTGCTTGTTCAGCGTCGACAGGGTCATGCTGAAGCTGTTGTTGAGGAAGCGCAGCGGGACGAGGGGGGCGAGGACCATGAAGATGAGGGCGGCGCCCGCGAACTCCTCGCCGCCGAGGAAGACGATGAGCGGCTCGGCGAGGAGCGCGCCGCCGAGGGCCGAGGGCAGGCCGACCGCCATCAGGATGCGGGTGGCGAAGCGCAGCTCGGTGCCGGCGGCTTCGGGGTTGCCGATGTGGCGCGCCATGCGCGGGTAGAGCCCGGTCGAGAAGGTGTCGGCCAGCAGCGCCAGCAGGCTCAGGATCATCGTGGCGGCGCGGTACTCGCCGACCTCGGCCTCGCCGCGGAAGTGCTGCAGCATCACGATGTCGGAGGTCAGGTAGATGCTGCCGAACAGGGCGTTGAGGCCGAACGGGATCGACCGGCGGGTCAGCGAGCGCAGCTCGGACACGGTCGCCTTGACGCTCAGCCGGCCGATCTTGCGCACGTAGGTGACGAGCACGCTGACCAGCGTCACCAGGGCGTCGAGGACCTGGGCGATGAACACGCCGACGACGCCGGTGTGCAGCCACAGCAACAGCCCGGTGGCGCCCACCAGCACGACGCGGCCGGCCATGTTCGCGAAGGTGCCGAGCCCCATGCGGCGCACGCCGTGGAAGGCGGCGGTCGGGATCATGGTGATCGACCGCAGGGCCAGCGCGACGGCGGCCACGGCGGTGGCGCCCACCACCATCGGGCGCCCGTCCAGGGCCCAGGCCCAGCCGACGATGCCGACGCCGGTGGCCAGCGACAGCAGGATGGTCGCGGCCAGGCCGACAGCCGTGTAGCGCTCGGCCAGGTCGTGATCGCGGGCGATCTCGCGCTTGAGCAGGTTGTTCATGCCCAGGTTCGAGCCGAAGCTGGCCAGGTTCACCAGGTTCGTGATGTAGGCGTAGATGCCGAAGCCCTCGACCCCCAGCCAGCGCATGAGCAGCACGCTCACGGCGAAGCCCGAGCCCATGCGGAACACCTGGCTCAGCCCCAGGAACAGCAGGTTGCCCTTGCCCGGCCGGTGACCGCCGGGGCTGGGGCTGCCGGTCGAGGGGCTGCCGGGCGAGGGGATTCCGGGGGAGGGGCTGCCGGGCGAGGGCGCCTCAGGCGGTGACGACATGGCCATTCCGCGACTGGTGGTGCACGGCCAGGCCCAGGCCCAGCACCAGGTAGGCCATCGCCAGCGTCATCAACCCCAGGGTGGCGGCCATCAGCGCGGTGGCCGCGAGCCCGACCAGCACCCCGAGCAGCCGCGAGCGGTCCCGTTCCGTGGGGGCATCCCGCCAGCCCCGGCCCAGCGACACGACGACGACGCCGCCGAGCACGGCCAGGGCGAACAGGCCGACCACGCCCTGTTCCGCCGCGACCTGCAGGTAGGTGTTGTGCGCCGGGCGCATGCCGCCTTCGATGGGGATGAAGCCGCTGGCCTGCGCGAAGCGGCCGGCGCCGACCCCCAGGAAGGGGTGGTGCTTGAACAGGTCGATGCCCTGACGCAGCAGCTCCGAGCGCTCGGCCAGGCTGTAGTCGCTGGCCACGCCGCCACCGCGGGCCGCGTTCCACAGCCCCTCCAGCCGCCGCATGCCCGCGTCGAAGTCGATGACCACCGGTGCGGCCAGCAGGCCGGCGCCGCCGACCAGCAGCAGCTCGCGCCGCTGGGTGCGCATCAGGTGCAGCCACGCCGGGCCGGTCAGCACCAGCACCAGCAGGGCCGAGCGCGACTCGCTGGCCAGCACGGCGAGGGGCGCGAGGCCACACAGCCCGAGTCGCAGCACGCGGGGCAGCAGGCCTTCCTGGGACACCAGGCCGCCGAGCAGCGCGGGCGTGACCAGCAGCACCGTCGTCGCCCACTCGTTGGGGTCGCCCATCGTGCCCGTGACGCGGCCGGTGTCGGAGTAGGTCGAGGGAGCCGCCAGGCTGGCCCCCAGCACCAGCACGAAGGTGGTGCCGAGCATCCGGAACAGGTTGTCGAGGGGCGCGTCCGCCAGCGAGGCGAGCACGAGGCCGACCAGCACGGTCAGCATGCCGAGCCCCAGCAGCTCGAACTTGCCGCCCTGGAAGTCGCCCGCCGCCGCGATGCTGATCGCCGTCGTCGCGACGACCCCCATCAGCCCCCCCAGCACGGGGTGCCAGCGCATCAGCGGCAGGCGCTCGCGCCAGGACGTGAGCGTCCACAGCCCGATGGTCCCGACCACCGCCAGCTTGGACGCGGTGACCGGCAGGTCCGCCACCTTGCTGCCGGTGGCGCCCGCCTGGTCCATCAGCATCGCCAGGAACATGGCGGCAACGGGCACGGTGGGGGACGACAGGCCGATGCCCAGCGCCACGACGCCGACCGCGGCCAGGATCCACAGCTTGGGCTGGATCAGGACCGTCGCGCCGACGACCAGCCCGCCGAGCAACAACAGCAGCAGCGGACCCAGGCCCCCGCCGGACGACCCGGCCGGTCGCCCCCCCGCGCCCCGTCGGCTCATGTCGTCGGGGGTCGCCCGGGGGCCGGGGCGGACTGCGGAGGACGGGCTGCGGGCACGCTGCCGTCGTTCTGGTCGTTGAGGACCAGGCCGAGCTGGCGGGCGCCGATGATGCGCAGCTCGTCGAGGGTGCCGGCCACGGCCGACCGGGTCACGAGGCCGCGGCGGGCCACGACCACCACGCCGTTGCTGGCCGACACGACCGTCCGGGCCGATCCGAGCATCAGGTCGCGGCCCATGTCCAGGATGACGATGTCGTAGGCGCGGCCCAGGGTCTCGAGCACGGCGGCGAGCTCGGGGCCGGCCAGGCGGGCGTCGTCGCCTCCGGGCGCCGCGCCCCCGGGCAGCACGAACAGGCCCGGTGCCTTCGTCGCGCGCACCAGCTCGCCGGCGGTGTCGGGCGCGGCGAGGGCCTCGGCCAGGCCGGGCTCGGTCTTGAGCCGGAAGGCGTCGTGGTAGACCGGCTTCTCCGTCGTGCACTCGACGATTACGACCCGCTTGCCCTTCCGGGCCCAGGAGATGCCGAGGCCCGTGGCGACCGTGGTCTTGCCTTCGGCCGGCGAGGCACTGGACACCACCAGCCGCACCGACTGCTCGGGCGGCAGCAGGCCGGTCAGCACGTCGGCGACAGCGCCCATGGCGTCGGCCAGCAGCGAGCGCGGGTGCTCGTGGGAGTACAGAAGCCGGTCGGCCTGCCGGCGTGCGAAGGGGAAGGTCGGCAGCACGCCGAGGGGCGGCTCGCAGAACTGGGCCTCGATGTCGTCGGCGCTCTCGATGAGCTCGTCGCCGCGGTAGCGCAGCAGGGCCACGCCGAAGCCGCCGACCACGCCGACGCCGAAGCCGACGATCAGGTTCAGCGGCACGTTGGGCGAGGCCGGCGACGTCGGCGGCAGCGCCTCGTCGACGATCCGCACCTCGGACAGCCGCGTCTGGGACTGCAGATCGACCTCGCCGCCGCGCTGGCCCATCTGGCCGTAGAACCGCATCGCGCGCTCCTGGGCCAGCTTGAGCTCGTCGTACTCCTGCTTGAGGCGCTGGTTGTTGGCGAGCTGCGCCTTGAGCGCGTCGAGCTCCTCCTTCAGGCGGGCTTCCTGGCTCTCCAGGGTCTTGACCTGCACCCGCTCGGCCTCGATGTTGCGCTGCACCTCGACCAGGAGCAGATCGTCGAGCCGCTTGAGCTGGGCCACGATCTTCTTGTGGTCGGGGTGCTGGTCGCCGTAGCGGGCCAGGACCTCGGCCGACTCGGTCACGACCTGGGCCCGCTGCTCTGCCAGGGACCGCAGCGCCGGATCGTCGAACATGCCGGTCAGCACCTGGGTCTCGCCGCGCCGCAGCAGCCGCTGGTGTTCCGACAGCGCGGTCTCGAGCACCAGCCGCTGGGTGGCGGCGTCGCTCATCGCGTTCTGCAGGGCCGTCAGGCGGGCGCCGGTGCTGGTGACGGCTTCGTCGATGTCGACGACGTCGTTGGCCAGCTTGAAGTCGATCAGGGCCTGGTTGGCTTCGTCCAGCGACTTCCGGTACTCGTCCTCGCGGCCTTCCAGCCAGTCGCGGGTCTCCCGCGCGGTCTCGCGGCGCTCGTCCAGCGAGCCCTCGCGGTAGACGTGGGCGATCAGGTTGGCCAGGATCGCCGCGTGCTCGGGGTCCGTGTGGCGGACGCGGATCTCGACGAGCTGCGTGTCTTCGCGCGGGCCGGCCGACACGGCCCGGCCGAAGGCCTCGAGCCCCTCGGGGGTCGGCTCGTAGTCGTGGTAGCCGAGCTCGTTGTAGCGCCAGATCACCTCTTCGCGGATGGCGCGGCTCTGGATGATCTGGATCTGGGTGCGGGCCCGCTCGCGGGCTTCCATGTACCCGGTGGCGTCGTTGCTCACGACCTCGTCGAGCTGGACCTCGCGGCCGGCGCGCGGCAGCAGGTGGATGAGGGCGACGGCTTCGTATTCCTTCTCGGCGAGCAGGGTGCCGAGCAGGGTCACGCCGAACACGGCGGTGAAGAAGGCGAAGAAGTTGAACTTCTGCTGGAGGATCACGTCGCGGACGAAGCCGAGATCCAGCCAGTCCCCACGCAAGCGGGAGCGCCAGGCAGTCGAGGAGGACGGTCGCTGCGACACGGGGATCCAGGGGGGCGGGGCCGGCTGCGAGGGCCTCGGGGCCGCACCCGAGGCGGTCGAGGTCGGGACTCGACGGCATTCTCGCAGATCCGGATCCGACGCGTGGCAGGGTAAGTGCCGGGTCCGCCGGTCGCAAGCCAGCGCCGGCGGCAGCTCCCGCGTCCGCGGGAACCTCGGCCGCAGCCTGGAACGCCATGTCGCCCGCCGCCCCCGCACCGGGTGAGACCCGCGTCGAGCTGCTCGACGACGTCGTGGTGAAGGTCCAGTCGCCTGCGGCTGCGCGATGCGAGGCGGACCGCACGCGGCGGGGCGCCGAGGTCGCAGCTGCCACCGGCCTGTTCTCTGTGCCCGCCCTGCTCGCGCACGACGAGGCGGCGGGACGGCTTGTCTTCGAGCGGGTGCCGGACATCGTCCCGATCCGCGAGCGACTGGACGGACCGGCCCGCGACCGCTGGCTCGACCGGGCCGCGGCGGTCCTGGTCGCACTGCATGCCGGGCTCGCGCCGGGCGCCGGGGACAGCGCGGCGCCGCCAGCGCTGGACGGACGCCTGCCGCCCGTCCCGCTGCACGGCGACTTCTCGACCACCAACGTCCAGGTCCAGGCGGGCACGGACCGGCTGTGGATCCTGGACTGGTCCGCCCCGGCCTGGCTGCCGCCGGGCCTGGGGCGCGGGGCGCCGTCCTTCGACCTGGCGGCCTTCGTGCTGCCGCTGTTCTGGCAGCGACCGGGCGACCCGAACCCCGTGCCCCGGCCCGAAGCCGCCGCGGGTCGCTTCCTGGGCCGGTGGGCGGCGGCGACCGGCCAGCCGGTCGGACCGGCGGCGGCCCACATCCTGCGGCTGCAGCGGCTGCGGCTTCCCTTCGCGGCGGCGCGTGTGTCCAAGGGCGGCGCCCTGCTCCGGACGCCGATGCAGCTACGATGTGCTGCCTGGCTGGCTCTTCGTGCCATGCCCCGGGGTCGTGGTCCGGTTCGAGACGATTGACGACGAGCCGCAACCGGCCGTGACGTGGGGCCGTTGTAGGCTGCGCCCGTGCCTGGAACCTTCCATCGCGGCGTGTTCACGCTCAGCTTCGACTTCGAGCTCGTCTGGGGCTCGCGCGACCTCGTGCGCTCGGTCCCGGCCCTGTGCGACGAAGCGCGCGTCACCCGCGCCGAGGTGTTCGGCCCGCTGCTGGACGCGCTGACGCGGCTCGGCATCCAGGCCACCTGGGCCACCGTCGGCCACCTGTTCCTGGGCGAGGCCCGCCGCGTCGACGGCGTGCTGCACCCCGACATCGTGCCGCCGCGGCACTCCTGGTTCCTCGAGCCCTGGTTCGACGGCGTGCCGGAAGGCACCGAAGCCGAGCACCCCGAGTACTACGGCGAGAGCCTGGTCCGCCGCCTGGTCGCCGCCGGCCAGGAGGTGGGCAGCCACAGCTTCTCGCACCCGGTCTTCGGTGACCCCGGCTGCACCCGGCAGGTCGCCGACACCGAGCTCGCCCGCTGCGTGGCCGAGGCCGAGCGCCTGGGCGTGCAGCTGCGGTCCTTCGTGTTCCCCCGCAACGTGTCCGGGCACCTCGACCTGCTGGCCCGCCACGGCTTCACCGTGTGGCGCGACGTCGAGCCTGCGTGGTTCCACCACCCGAACATGCCGCACCAGGTCGGCCGCCTGGGTCACCTCGCGTCGGTCGCGGGCGCCTTCACGCCGCCGACGGTGCTGCCGATCCGCTCCGAGCACGGCCTGTGGAACCTGCCGGCTTCGGCGTCTTTCCTGCCCTACGGCGGGGTGCGTCGCGCCATCCCCATCGCGCGACGGGTCGCCCGCTGCGAGGCCGGTCTGGACGCCGCCGCGCGGTCCCGCCGGGTGTTCCACCTCTACCTGCACCCCATCAACCTCGCGTCGGCGCCCCGGCCCATGCTGGCCGGACTGATCTCCGTGCTGGAGTCGGCCGCGCGTCGGCGCGATGCCGGCGAGCTCGAGATCCTGGGCATGGCGGCGGTGGCGGAGCGGGCCCGGAAGGCTGCGGTCGCCGCGTGACGGTCGCGGCGTGAGGATCATCCCCTTCGAGCCCGCCTGGCTGGACCGGGTGCTGGCGCTGCGGGCGAGGACCTACGGGACCGAGGGCCACGGCCACCACGAGAGGTACTTCCGCTGGCGGCACCTCGCTGCGCCCGGCGGCCTGCGGCCCTTCTACCTGCTGGCGGTCGAGGGGGAGGCGCTGCTGGGCCAGTGGGCCGGCATGGTCGATCGGCTGCACGCCGCCCCCCGGCCAGGCGAGGGCCGCGACATCGACGTGGTCTGGACCATGGACCTGGTCGTCGCGCCCGAGGCCCGCGACACCATGGCCGCGGCGGCCCTGTTCCGCGGCGCGATGACCGACGGCCGGCCCGTGCTGGCCACGGGCGTCAGTCCCGACGCGTTGCCGTTCTTCCAGGGCTTCCGCTGGCGGCGGATGGCGGTGGTCGACACCTTCTACCGGGTGTTCCGACCCGGCCGGCTGCTGGCCTTGGCCGGCGGACCGGCGGGCGGGCTGAAGGCCACGGCACTCGGCGGCGCCGACGCCGTGCTGCCGCGGCTGTGGCAGGCCCGGGACCGGCCCGCGCTGCCGCGGCTGTGGCAGGCCCGGGACCGGCCCGCGCTGGTGCGGGTGGACACCCTCGGGGCCGAGGTGGACGCCCTCTACCGGGACGTCCGCGAGCGCCTCGTCGTCAGCAGCGTGCGCACGGCCGAGGCCCTGCGCTGGCGCCTGGACGCGCGGCCCTGCGGCGCCCACCGGACCCTCGTCCTGCGCCGGCCCGACGGCGGCCTGCGGGGCTACATCGTGCTCAAGCTGCGCGACCGGCCCGGCATCGCCCGCTGGGGCGAGCTCGCCGACTTCCTCCTCGACCCCGACGACCTCGACGGCTTCGATGCCCTGGTCGAGGGCGCCGCGGCCGAGGCCCTCGCCCTCGACCTCGACTTCCTCCGCCTGCGCACCTCCCTCCCCCAGCACGGCGCCCGCCTGCGGCGACCCTGGTGGATCCGCCGCGACCGGGCCCCCATGGACGACCTGTTCCTGTGGGAGCCGCGCGATGCCGACGTGGCCGCGGCCCTGCGGCGGCGGCCGTGGTTCCTGACCTCGCTGGCCGGCGACCAGGTCGAGACCGGGCTGGACGAGCACGCGCCCCTCCCCTGAGCGGCGCGCCAGGGGACCGGCCTGCGCGGATCCGCCGCTCGCTCGGCCCCTGTGGCTCCGATAGGACCTGCCTCCCCCGAAGCCCGGACCGGCCATGGCCACCACCGCCGCCCTGCAGGACGTGTTCGTCCGCGCCCTCGACCTGCCGGCGGACACCGACTTCGGCGCCCTGGCCTACCGCAGCGTGCCGCAGTGGGACTCGATCGCCCACATGCGGCTGGTGGCCGAGCTCGAGTCCACCTTCGACCTGATGCTCGACGCGGACGAGGTCATCGACCTGTCCAGCTTCACCGTCTGCCAGCAGATCCTGGCCCGCCACGGCGTGACCTGGGATGGCTGAGGCGACGGACCGCCCGGTCGCGCTGATCACCGGCTCGAGCCGGGGCATCGGGCGGGCCTGTGCGCTGCGCCTGGCCCGGGATGGGCACCGCGTCGTGCTCAGCGCCCGCCAGGACGGGCCCGAGCTGCAGGACGCCGCGGCCGCGGTGGCCGAGCTCGCCGGGGCGCCGCCCCTGTGCCTGCCGATGGACGTCGCCGACGCGACCCAGGTCGAAGCCGCGATCAAGCAGCTGTTCGCCACCCACCGCCGGCTGGACGTGCTGGTCGCGAACGCCGGGGTCATGGACCAGGCGCCGCTCGGCCTGATGCCGGCGGACCGGGTCGAGCGCCTGCTGTCGGTCAACACGGCCGGGGCCCTGCACTGCCTGCAGCTGGGTTCGCGGCTGATGGCCCGGCGCCCGCAAGGCAGCGTGGTGCTGGTCTCGTCCATCGTCGGCCTGCAGGGGGCGGCCGGGGCGGTGGCCTACGCCGCGGCCAAGTCCGCGCTGGTCGGCATGACCCGCGCCGCCGCCCAGGAGCTCGGGCCGCGCGGCATCCGCGTCAACGCCGTCGCGCCCGGGCTGGTCGACACCGCCATGGTCGCCGACCTGCCGGTCACGCAGCGCGACGCCCTGATCGCGCGCACCGCCCTGGGCCGCATCGCGACCCCCGACGACGTGGCCGCGGTCGTCGGCTTCCTGGCCGGCCCCGACAGCGCCTTCGTCACGGGCCAGGTCATCGGCGTCGACGGCGGGCTGCGGCTGTAGCGGCCCCAGGCGCTCCCGCGCGGTCGGGCGCTCAGGATCCGGGCTTGGTGACCACCGTCTGCACCGTCTTCAGCACGATGAGCAGGTACAGCACGATGCTCATCTCCTGGATGGCGTACAGCTCGTAGCGAAGCTTCTCGGCGGCGTCTTCGGTGCTCGCCCCGTAGCGGTACATGACCTGGGCCCAGCCGGTCAGGCCGGGCTTCACGGCGAAGCGCAGGCCGTAGTACGGGATGCTCTCCTTGAGCTGCTTCACGAAGTGCTCGCGCTCGGGGCGCGGGCCGACCATCGACATGTCGCCCCGGAACACGTTCCAGAACTGGGGCAGCTCGTCGACCCGGGTGCGCCGCAGCAGCCGGCCCAGGCGCGTGACCCGCGGGTCGCCCGCTCCCTGCGACCACACCGCCCCGGTCGCCTTCTCGGCGTCGTTGCGCATGGTCCGCAGCTTGATGATCGTGAAGGGCTGCTCGCCCAGGCCCAGGCGCTCCTGGGTGAAGAAGGCGGGACCCGGCGAGTCCAGGCGGATGAGCAGGCAGGCCACGGCGATGATCGGCCCGCTCAGCAGCAGGCCGATGGACGACAGCACGATGTCGAACAGCCGCAGCACCGTGCCCAGCGTCCGGCGCTCGGCGGCGAAGCCGGGCCCGAAGATGAGCCAGGTGTCGGCCAGGTGGTTGATCGGCACCTTGCCGGTGAGCTGCTTGAGCAGCGACGGCATGTCGACGATGCGGATGCCCTTGGCCTTGCACTCGAGCAGCTGCTCGACCAGCTCGGGGCGCATGCCGCCGCGGATGGTGACGACGACCAGGGAGATGCGGAACTGCTCGGTGGCTTCGAGCAGATCGATGGCGCCGCCGACGATCGGGATGCCCGTCGGGTGGGTCTCCAGGTCGTCGTCGATGAAGCCGTACAGGTCGAACAGCCGGCGCAGCTGGGCGTCGCCGCGGATGGTGTCGGCGAAGTAGGTGCCGGCGCGGCCGCCGCCGACGATGAGCGTGCGCTCGCGGGCAGCGGTGGGCGGGCCCAGTCGGGCGACCACGTTGCGCAGCCCGATGGCCATCGGCGCGAAGACCAGCGAGCTCAGCCCGGCGATGCCGCGGCCCCACCACCAGTTGGGCAGGGCGTAGAACAGGGCCATCTGCACGACCAGCGCCACGCCGATGGCCAGCACGATGCGCAGCATCTCCGACGGCTTGTGGTACTTCCGCCGGGGCTCGTAGGCGTCGATGATGTACAGCACCAGCAGCAGCGAGCCCACGCAGAGCAGGGTGGCGCCGGTGGTGTGCTGCAGGATGTGGCCCATGTGGGCGTCGGGCGAGGTGGGGCCGAACCGGATGGCGTGGCCGATCCACACGGCGAGCAGGGCCGCGAGGGCGTCGCCGAGGAGGAGGATCTGCTGCTTCCAGCGAGCGGTCACCGAGTAGAGGCTCACGGGGCGCCTCCGGCCGGCGCCGGCAGCCCGAGCTCGGCGGCGAGCTCGGCGTAGACCGCCACGGTGCCGCGCAGCATCTGGTCGACGGTGAACGCCTCCTCGAACCGGCGGCGGCCGGCGGCGCCCATCGCGGCCCGCTCGGCGGGGTCGACCAGCAGGCGCTCCAGGGCCCGCGCCAGGCCCGCGCGATCGTCCCGCGCGACCAGCAGGCCGGTGCCCTGGTCGTCGACCGCCTCGGCCACGCCGCCCACGTCGGACGCGATCACCGGCAGGCCGGCCCGCATGCCCTCCAGGATGGACAGGGGGAAGCCCTCCTGTCGCGAGACCAGCACGAAGATCTGCGCGTCGGCCAGCACTGCGTCGACGTCGTCGCGCAGGCCGAGCAGCTCGACCCGGTCGCCGAGCTCCAGCCGGGCGATGTGGGCTTCCACCTGGGGTCGATCCGGCCCGTCGCCGACCAGCCGCAGCCGCCACGGGGCGTCGATGGTCGCCAGGGCGTCGAGCAGCAGGATCGGGTCCTTGGGGGTCGCGAGCCGCGCCACCATCACGATCACCGGCACGCCGTCGGCGTCGGGCCGGGCCCGCAGGGCGGTGTCGACGACCCCGTTGTGCACGATGCGCACCTGGCGGTCGCGGGCGACGCGGTAGCGCATGCCGACCTCGCGGTCGGCGCCGGAGACCACGACGAAGCGCCGGGTCCAGCGCGAGGCCACCGCCTCGAGGGGGATGGCCACCGCCTTGCGCCGCCGCGGGATGCCGTCCGAGAAGGCCCAGGAGTGGGCGGTGTGCAGGGCCGGCACGCCCTCGAGCCGCGCGGCGAGCCGGCCGACCAGCCCGGCCTTGCTGCTGTGGGTGTGGACCAGGTGGGGCTGCACCTCGGCCACGATCCGCCGCAGGGCCCGCACCGCCGCCAGGTCCCGGCCGGCGTCGATCTCGCGCTGCAGCGACGGCACCACGTGCACCGGGATGCCGTGGGCCCGCGCCTGGTCCACCAGGAAGCCGTCCTCGCCCACGACCAGGGTCAGCGCGACCCGGTCCGACAGCCCGACCAGCAGGTCGCGCACGTGCACCTGGGCCCCGCCGGCTTCGGCGCGGGTGATGCAGACGAGCACGCGCAGCACGTCGTCTGGGGTTGGAGCAGGGCTCACCGGGACCACGGTTCCGCCAGGCATGCAGCAACCCCCCTTTGCCGCTCGGGGGGCCCCCGCGAGGCGCGGAGCTTAACAGCAGTCGGCCCCCAGGTGTGAATGCCCCCCAGCCCCCCGCTCCCCCGCATCGCCGCAGATCTCCGGGACCCCGGCGATCTGGACGCTCGCGAGGCGATCGTCGATGACGAGGGCCACCGGCTGACGCACGCCGGGCTGCACGCGGCGGCCTCGGCGGCGGCGGAAGGGCTGTCGGCCGCGCGGAAGGGGCTCGTGCTGGTCCGCGCGCGGCGGCGGGTCGAGACGGTCGTGGGCCTGCTCGCTGCCTGGCGGGCCGGCCACGCCGTCATGCTGGTGGACGCGGGACTGGATCCGGCGCTGCACGACGCCCTGGTGACCCGCTACCGACCGGAGTGGATCTGGCAGGACGGCCGGGCCGAGCGCTCCGGGGACGCGCCCGGCGACCCGGTGCATGCCGAGCTCGCCCTGTTGCTGTCGACGTCGGGGTCCACCGGCAGCCCGCGGCAGTGCCGGCTGTCGGCGGGCGCGGTGGTCGCCAACGCCCGGGCCATCGCCACGGCCCTGCGGCTCTCGCCGTCGTCGCGGGCGGCGGGCGTGCTGCCGCTGTCCTACGCCTACGGCCTGTCGGTGCTGACCAGCCACCTCCTCGTCGGCGGCTCGGTCGTGCTCACCGACCAGAGCCCCGTGCAGCGCCCCTTCTGGGACCTGCTCGCCCGCGAGTGCTGCACCTCCCTGTCCGGCGTGCCGGCCACCTGGCAGGCGCTGCGGCGCTTCGACCTCGCGCGCCTCGCTCCTCCCTCCCTCCTCGACCTCACCCAGGCCGGCGGCCGGCTGGCCCCCGCGCTCGTCCGCCACCATGCCGCCTGGGTGGGCGCCCGCGGCGGCCGCTTCTGGGTCATGTACGGCCAGACCGAAGCCACCGCCCGCATCGCGGTCCTGCCGCCCGAGCGGCTGCCCGACGACGCCGACGCCGTCGGCTTCGCCATCCCCGGCGGCGCGCTGGTCGTCGTGGGTCCCGACGGCGCTGACGCCGCCCCCGGGGTCGAAGGCGAGGTCTGCTACCGCGGGCCCAACGTGATGCTGGGCTCCGCCGAGACCCGCGCCGATCTGGCCCACGGCGACGCGCTGCACGGCCTGCTGCGCACCGGGGACCGCGGCCGGCTGGACGCCGACGGCCTGCTGCGGCTGACCGGGCGCAGCAGCCGGGTCGGCAAGGTCTTCGGGCTGCGGCTGGATCTGGACGAGGTCGAGGCGCTGGTCCAGGAGCACGGCCCGACGGCGGTGCTCGGCGGCGAGGACGAGGTGATCCTGTGCTGTGCCTGGGGGGACGACGACGCCCACCTCGCGGCCGCCCGGGCCCTGGCCGTCCGCCTGCGGGTGCACCGGTCGGCGCTGCGCTTCGTCGCCGTCGACCCCCTGCCCCTGACCGCGCGGGGCAAGGTGGACTACGCGGCCCTGGCCCGCCGCGTCGGAGGTGAGGGGTGAGCCTGGACGAGCTGCTGTCCGGACCGGTGCACGCGCTGCCGCCTGCCGAGAAGCGGGCGCTGCTGCGGTCTGGCCTCGAAGAGCTCACGGCCTGGCACCGGGCCCGCTGCCCCGACTACGCGCGCATCGTGGACCGCCTGTGGCCCGACCGGGCGCCGGCCCGCGAGCTCGCGGACCTGCCGTGGCTGCCGGTCGGCCTGTTCAAGCGCCGCACCCTGCAGAGCGTGCCGGACGACCGGGTGTTCCGCGTGATGCACAGCAGCGGCACCACCGGCCAGGCCCGCAGCCGCGTCGTGCTGGACCGCGAGACCGCCGCGCTGCAGGGCCGCGCCCTGGCCAGCGTGCTGCGCACCCTGCTGGGCCGACAGCGCCTGCCCATGCTGGTCGTCGAAGCCCCGTCCGGCGCTCGCGGCGGCGACCGGTTCACGGCCCGGCAGGCCGGCGTGTTGGGCATGCTGCCCTATGGCCGCGACCACTTCTTCCTGCTGGACGACGGCGGGCAGCCGCGGCGCGACGACCTGCGGGCCTGGCTGTCGGCCCACGGAGGCGCGCCCTTCCTGATCTTCGGCTTCACCTGGATGGTGTGGCAGCAGCTGGTCCACGGCGACCTGGGCGCGGATCTGTCCCAGGGCGTCCTGGTGCACACCGGCGGCTGGAAGCGGCTCGTGGACCAGGCGGTCGACCGCGCCGAGCTGCGGCGCCAGCTGCAGGCCGCGACCGGGCTGTCCCGGGTGCACGACATGTACGGCATGGTCGAGCAGACGGGCAGCGTCTTCCTGGAGCTCGAGCCCGACCGGCTGATCGGCCCGGCCTTCGCCGACGTGCTGGTGCGCGATCCGCAGACCCTCGAGCCCCTGCCGGCCGGTCAGCCCGGCCTGTTGCAGGTGCTGAGCCTGCTGCCGCGCAGCTACCCGGGCCACAGCCTGCTCACCGGCGATCTCGGGGTGGTGGTGGAGGAGGACGGGCCGGGTCCCCGAGGCCGCCGCTTCCAGGTCCTGGGGAGGGCGCCGCGGGCCGAGCTCCGCGGCTGCAGCGACACGCAGGAGGACGCGGCATGAGGGTCCGCCGACACCTCCCCGATGCCGCCGAGGTCGACGCCGAGGCGCTCGTCGACGAGCTGCTCGCCGCGCCGTCGCTGCCTCCCTTCGCGCCGCCGCTGGTCGATGCCTGCGCGGGGCTGTCGGCCGCCATCCTCGCCCACCCGCGGGCCCGGCTGCTGCCCGAGCTGGTGGCGCTGGCCTTCTCGCTGCGGCCCGCCGAGCTCGCGCGGCTGCAGGCCGACTTCGAGGCCCGGGCGCGGCCCGACACCGTGCGAGTGCCCCGCGGGCTCGTGCTGCACCTGCCGCCGGGCAACGTGGACACCCTGGCCTTCTCGACCTGGGCGCTGTCGCTGCTGGCCGGCAACCGCAACCTGGTGCGGCTCTCGCAGCGGGGCGGCGACGCGGCGGCGCTGCTGCTGGCGCTGTGGGCAGACGTGCTGGCCGGCGCCGACCCGACGGTGCGGGCGGGCAACGTCGCGGTGGCCACCGGGCACGACACCGCGCTGCTGTCGGTGCTGTCGGCGCAGGTCGACGCGCGGCTGGTCTGGGGCGGCGATGCGGCCGTGCGCGCCGTGCGCCAGGTGCCGCTCGCCCCCCGGGCAGTGGACCTGGCCTTCCCCGACCGCTCGTCGCTCGGGGTCTGGTCGACGGCGGCCTTCCTGGCCCTGGACCCAGCGGGCCGGCAGCGACTGGTCGAGGCGCTGGGCGATGACCTGTCGTGGTTCGGCCAGCAGGCCTGCGCCTCGCCGCGCTGGCATGTGTGGGTCGGGCCCGACGCGGACGCCTGCGCCGAGCTGCTGTGGCCGCTGGTCCGGACCGAGCTGGCCCGGCGCGGCACGACGCCGTCGGCGGGCGCACTGCTGGAGCGGGTCGAGAGCTGCTTCGAGGCCGCCCTCGATCCGCAGGTCCAGGCCATCGCCGGCCTGGCCGGGGCGCTCTCGGTGATCACGCTCGGTCCGGGGACGTCACCGGATCGCGGGCGTGCGGGCACGGGCCTGCTGCAGGAGCTAAACATCCCCGCGCTGGCCGACCTGGGGGGTCTGCTGCACCGCAAGGACCAGACCGTGACCACCTTCGGCTTCGACGAGGACGACCTGCGAGCCCTGGCCCGCGCCCTGGCCGGTCGCGGGGGGGATCGGTTCGTGCCCGTGGGCCAGGCCCTGCGCTTCGAGTCGGTCTGGGACGGCGTCGATCTGCTCGAGCAGCTCACGCGGCACGTGACCGTGCGGGTCGGCCGATGAGCGAGGCCAAGGACGCGCCGCGCACGGGCTCCGCCGCCTTCGCCGACCGGCAGAAGAAGCTCGCCCGCCAGCTGCGCTACGGCTGGGGCCACGCCCGCCGGGTCAGCTTCGTCTTCGGTTGCCAGCGGTCGGGCACGACCATGCTGATGCGCACCCTGGACGAGAGCCCCGAGACGCGCATCTTCCACGAGAACCACAGCGTCGCCTTCGACGACTTCCGGCTGCGCTCGGACGCCTCGCTGCGCACGCTCATCCGCCTGCACCCCGCACCGGCCCAGATCTTCAAGCCGATCTGCGACAGCCAGGACGCCGACCGCATCCTCGACCGCTTCCCGGAAGCGCGCGGCCTGTGGATCTACCGGCACCCCGACGACGTCGCGAATTCGGCGGTCGTGAAGTGGGGCGCCCACCAGGTCGAGATCGTCGACGCGATCGCCCGAGGCGATCTCGGCAGCTGGGGCTGGCGGACCGAGCGGCTGGCGCCCGACGTGGTCGAGGAGATCCGCCGCGTTCACCGGGACGACCTGACGCCCCACGAAGGCGCGCTGCTGTTCTGGTACCTGCGCAACCGCTTCTTCTTCGACCTGGGTCTGGACCGGCACCCCCGGGTGCTGCTGGTCCGCTACGAGGACCTGGTCACCGACCCGGAGCCGGCCTTCCAGCCGGTGTTCTCGCACCTGGGCGTGCCGTGGCGCGACGACGCGGTCGCCCGCGTGCGCAAGAGCTCGATCGGCCGCCGCCCCAGCCCCGAGTGCGACCCGGCGATCCGGGCGCTCTGCGAGGGGCTGCTCGAGCGGCTGGACGCGGCGCTGACCACGCCGCCGGAGCGGCCGCTGCCGTCGCCGGTGCTGCTGGTCACCAACTCGATGGGGGTCGGCGGGGCCGAGCGCTACGTCGTGACCGTCGCCAACTGGATGGTCGAGCGCGGCGCGAAGGTCACCGTCACGGCCGAGCCCGGTGACCTGGCCGCGACGCTGGATCCGCGGGTCCGCTACCAGCCCGAGCAGCTCATCAACCTGCGGGCCGGCATCCCGCGGGCGGCCGTGCGGCTGGCGCAGCTGATCCACCAGGAGAAGCCGCGGGTGGTCGTGGCCAACTCGCTCGTGTCCAGCTGGGTCGTGCGCCTGGCCCAGCCGTGGGGCCGGGCCCCGCTGGTCACCGTGGCGCACGGGTGGCCAGCCGACCGCTACCGCTCGGTCGCGCCGCTGATGCGCGTGTCCGACGTCGTCGTGGCCGTGTCCCCGGAAGTCCGCGACCAGCTGGTCGCCCACGGCCTGCCGGCGGATCGCTGCCGGGTCATCCACAACGGCGTCGACTGCCGCCCGCTGCACCCGCGCACCGGCGCGGCGCGGGCGGCGGCCCGGCGCGAGCTGGGTGTGTCCGACGACGCCCTGGTCGTCGCCCTGCTGGGGCGCCTGTCCGCCCAGAAGGCCCACCAGCACGTCATCTCCATCGCGGCCGCCCTGCGCGGCGACCTGCCCCACCTGCGCTTCGTGCTGATCGGCGGCGGTGAGCGCGAAGACGAGCTGCGGGCCCTGGCCGCCGAGCAGGGGGTCGAGGACCGCGTGCTCTTCCTGGGCATCCGGGCCGACGTGCCCGAGCTGCTGGGCGCGGCCGACATCTACCTGTCGACGTCGGACTGGGAGGGAATGCCCCTGTCCACCATCGAGGCGATGGCCTCCGGCTTGCCCTGCGTGGCCACCTGCACCGAAGGCACCAGCCTGCTGGTCACCCCCGAGTGCGGCGCCGTCGTGCCCGTCGGCGACGTCGCGGCCCTCACCGACGCGGTGCGGGCGCTGGCCCAGGACCCGGATCAGCGGGCCGTCCAGGGGGCCGCCGCCCGCAAGCGTGCCCTGGCGCACTTCAGCCACGACCGGATGGTGGGCGACCTGGTCGAGGTGCTGCGCGGCGTGGTGCCCGGCTAGCGAAGCTGCCCGGCGAAGTCCAGGATCTGCGCTGCGCGTCGATCCCAGCTGTGGGCTTGGACCCGCGCGAGGGCCGCTTCCGCCAGCCCGGCCGCCTGCGCGGGCTGGGACTGCAGACCGGAGATCCCCGCCGCCAGCGCCGCCGGGTCACCGGCGGGGACCAGCACCGCGCAGGTCTCGTCGATGATCTCGCGCACCGCGGGCAGGTCGGATGCGACCACCGGCCGGCCCGCCGCCATGTACTCGAACAGCTTGAGCGGCGACGTCTCGTGCCGCGACTCCTGGCTGACCGGCACGTTGGGCAGCACCAGCACGTCGGCGGCCTTCAGGTGGCCGGCGACCCGGTCGGCGGAGACCCGCCCCAGGATGTGCAGCCGGGGGTGGCGGTGGGTCTCGCGGAACCGCGCGACGTCTTTGTCGCGACCGCCCAGCAGCGCCACGTGCACGTCGTCGCCGAGCAGGGGAACCGCGTCGACCAGGGTCTCGACGCCCTTCCAGGTGTGCAGGTGCCCCGAGTACAGCACCAGCCGGGCGCCGGGCGGCAGGCGCAGCTGCTCGCGCAGATCGACGGGGACCGCAGCGGCGATGCCGTCCACGTCGGTGCCGTTGGGCAGCACCCGCACCCGCCCGGCCGGCAGCCCCAGGTCCGCCAGGGCGTCGCGCTTCCAGGCGTTGGTCGAGACCACGCCCCGGGCCGCACGCAGCAGGGTCGCGTACAACCGCTGGCGGCGGCCGGGCAGCTTGTGCACCTCGACGATCGTCGGGGCCAGCGCGGCGGCGGCGGCCCCGGCCACCTCGTCGCGGGACACCACCAGGGTCGGCCGAAGGCGGCGCACCAGGCCGGCCACGGATCGGGCGAAGGACAGGCGCTCCGCCGTCGTGTCCAGCTTCCCCCGCACCGGAAGCCACCGGACCTCGAAGTCCGCCGGCACGCCGAAGAAGGCGAAGGGATCCCGCTCGAGCGGGTTGTCCACGTCCGGCACGGCCAGCACGACCCGCCGGCCCTGGCGCGCGAAGGCGCGGGCCATCGCCACGATCTGCACGCCGTGCGCCCACTCCGTGGGAAAGCGCGCGTTGGCCACCATCAGCAGCAGGGGCTGCGGCTCGGACACGCGGCTCAGCCGGCCAGGGGCATGATCACGGCCTCGCCGGGCCCCAGCGTCACCGTGTCGACGATGCTGCCGTCGGGGTCGCGGTAGCGGTCGTCCAGGTCGAAGGTCTGGCTGTCGCTGCCGTCGGGGTTCACCAGCACCACGCCGGCGGTGAACAGCCGCCGGTAGCCGACGCCGACCGCGGTGCGCTCTTCGGTGGGCAGGCCGATGTCGCCCGCCCACTCGTCGCTCCAGGGGTCGACCTCGTCGTCCAGGTAGCCCCAGGCCGAGTCCTGCTCGCCGTCCCAGGCCATCAGGAAGCTCGCGCGCCCGTAGCGCTGCCCCGCGGACACGCCCTCTTCCCCCGGCCCGTAGGTCAGGGCCATGAAGCCGACGTCGAGCGCCTCTACGCCCTCGTAGAACTCCACCGTGCTGGTCCACATCGACCCGGTGAACACGGCCGAGTCGTCCCAGCGCATCCAGTACTCGCGGAACACGTGGGTCGAGCTGCCGGCGATCTCCAGCGACGCCTCCAGCATCCAGTCCTCCCACGGGTTCATCGCCACGTTCGGCGTGACCAGGTAGCCGTCGGCGGACAGCGCCGGCCCGACGGCTTCCATGAAGGACACGACAGCGGCCCCGTAGGCTTCGTCGCTGGCGTATTCGTCGATGGCCGTGCCGAGCGACCCCAGGCAGTGCCCCGGGAAGACGTTCACGTCGTCCATGAACACGCCGTCCCAGCCGTCGCGCTCCAGCCGCGCCGACACGTTCTCGAGCCAGCGGGCCTGGTAGTCGGCGTTGCCGATGTCCGCGACCGTGACCGAGGTGTAGTCGCAGTAGGTCAGGCGGTCGCCGTCGGCGTCGTGCAGGAACCAGTCCTCGCCGGCCGCGTCTTCCGCCTCGCCCACCAGCACGCCGGTCGAAGCGTAGGATCCACCGTCGCTGCGCATGCCGCCGACCTTCTGGTAGACCAGCAGCCGCGCGTCGGGGTTGGCGGCCCGCACGTCGTCGATGCTGCCGTACAGCGCCATCGGCATGATGATGAACCGGTACTCGCCGGCCCCGTCGCCGGTCGCGCCGTCGCCGCGGGTGTAGTCGGTGACCACCAGCACGCTGCGATCGCCGGCCGTGGACGCCGAGCCGCTGTCGCCGCCGCCGCCGCCGTCGCTGCCGCCGTCGGAGCCGCCGTCGCTGCCGCCGTCCAGGCCGCCGCTGTCGGCGCCTCCATCTGACCCGCCGTCGGCGCCTCCATCGGAACCGCCGTCAGAACCGCCGTCGGCGCCTCCATCGGATCCCCCGTCGGCGCCTCCATCGGATCCACCGTCGCTGCCGCCGTCCAGGCCGCCGCTGTCGACGCCTCCATCGGATCCACCGTCGACGCCTCCATCGGAGCCACCGTCGGCGCCTCCATCGGAACCGCCGTCGGAGCCACCGTCGGCGCCTCCATCGGATCCCCCGTCCGCGCCGCCATCCGACCCGGCGTCGGAACCCCCGTCCGGTCCGCCGCTGTCCACGCCGCCGCCGCCGGTACCGCCGCCGTCGGTGCCGCCATCCGTGCCGCCGCCGTCGGTGTCGCCGCCATCTGCGCCGCCACCATCTGCGCCGCCGCCGTCGGTGTTCCCACCGTCGGTGCCGCCGCCGTCGGTGTTCCCACCATCGCCGGCGCCGCCGTCATCACCGCCGTGGTCGCCGCCGCCGGCTTCGGGCCGGAGCGGAGCCTTGAGCTGGCCCCGCTGGCAGGCGACCAGCGGGAGCATCAGGAGCAGCGCGGGAGCGAGGCGCGACATGTCTCGATCTTAGTCGCTCGCTCGCCCATCCGGGCGGTGGGCGGCGCCCCGGGCTCAGCCCTCGCAGCGGCCGACGACGTCCATGCTGAAGATCTCCTCGGTGCGGTCCCACCAGGACAGCGAGAGCGACTCCCCGTCCTCGGACACCACCACCTCGACGATCGCGTCGGGGAGGGAGTGCACCAGCGCGGCGCGGTCGAGGCCCTCGGCCTGGAAGCGGACGCCGCTGCGGCGGACCACGTGCGAGGGGCAGGGCTTGACCCACGAGGCGGCCTCGGCGCCGTCGAGGGTGTCGAGCGCGTAGTCGACCAGGGTGGTCGCGGCCTGCAGCGCCTGGGTCTGCGCGTCGTTCTCGCCGCGGACCCGGAAGTCGACGATCCAGCTGTACTCGGGCCCGCTGCCGTCGTCGTCGTCGCCGTCGTCCACCTCGCCCTCGTCGAGCACCAGCGCGGTCAGCGCGTCGCGGGCCTCGACCGCCGTCGCGGCCTCGCCCTCGTCGTGGCACATGCCGAAGTTGTGGCCCATCTCGTGGGCGATGGTGTCGGCGGTCCAGGCCGTGCCGTCGGTGCTCTCGGAGCCGTCGTCGTAGAGCAGGTGCGTGCAGCTGCAGGTGAAGTGGATCTCCTCGGTCGTCAGGGCGGCGGCGGGGGCGGCGAAGAGCAGGGAGGAGAGCAGCAGGCTGGTCATGGGGGGCTCCGGGTTCCGCCGAGGGGTTCTCTGCTCGGCACGACACGAAGCTATGGGTCGCCCCCGGGTCCGACATCGGACCTCTGTCGGACCTGCCTCCCTCCGGCCCTGCTACCATGCCCCTCCACCAGGGAGCGGACATGGCGTGGGCCCAGCGGCAGTCGACCTCGCAGCAGACCAACGCGCGGCAGCCGACGCGGCGTGGCGACCAGGACCCGGCGGCCCTGTTCGAGGATCCCGGCTACGGCATCCTGCCGCGCTCGGCGGTGGCGTCGGCGGTCGCGTGGAACAACAGCCGCCAGCTGGAGCACCTGCCGACGGTGCTGTCGGCCTTCGGGCTGTCCGCCCGCGAGCAGTTCGACGAAGAGGTGGTGCAGCGCATCGCCGAGTTCCAGCAGAACTTCTACCGCCGCGAGAACACCGGCGGGGTCGACGGCAAGCTGGGCAGCGGCACCCGCCAGCTGTTGGAGTCGTACTACCACTCCGTCGACGCCGGCGAGGTCGACGCCACCGGCCTGTGGCCGCCCGACGGCGCGAGCGTCGAGCAGCAGTTCGAGCACTGGGCCGCCCTGGCCGCCCTCTTCGGACACACCATCCGCAACGACGAGCCGCTGCTCATCGGCCTGCGCGGCGTGCTGGAGCTGTCCGGGGCCACCCACGCCTCGCAGTCGATCAACGCCTACGACGACACCTTCGTGCTGCTGGTGCGCTCGTCCGACGGCGTCGGCGTGCGCACCTTCGCGGGCGCCACCCACGCCTACCAGGGCAGCTCGGACCTGTCGCCGAACGCCGATGGCCGCGGCGGTGGGGACGTCGGGTCGGTGCGCCCCACCCACGACGGTGAGAGCTACACGCTGCAGCAGCGCGGCGACTACCACGGCCGCACCAGCCTGGGCGTGCAGAGCGACCCGACCGAGTGGGGCCTGGGCACCACCCCCAGCTGGTGGGCGCTCGGCCACGTGCCCGTCCACCGCGACACGAACCACGACCGCACCATCTCCGGCCAGGAAGAAGCCGCCAGCGAGAGCCGCACCCGCGGCGACCAGGTCGCCAACGGCATGGGCGACTTCGGCACGGTGGTCTGGTTCCACCCCGGCTTCACCGAGCAGACCGACACCGGCCGGCCCTTTGCCAGCATCGGCTGCCTGACCGCCCGGCTCGAAGACGTCGACAAGCTCGACGACGTGGCCGACGTCTACGGCGACATCAAGATGCTGGTGATCGAGGCGCCCGAAGCCGTCGCCCGGCTGGGCGCCCGCCGGGGCGGCTGACCCGGCGCGCAGTCAGCGCTGATCCGGCCGCGGCACGACGTCGTCGGCCGCCAGTGGGCCCTCGCGGACCAGCACCCAGTAGTCGGTGATCGGCACGGCCATGCCGGCGACGTGGAAGACCTCCCAGCCCAGCAGCAGCTCGCTGCTGCCCTCGTTGATGGTCACGAGCGGGCAGTAGCCGGCGTTGGCCGGGAAGTCCCACCAGGCGTTGCCGGCGGTCCGGTAGTCCAGGTAGTGCCCGCCGGTCCAGCCGCGGGGGAAGGCCATGCCAGCGGCGGGCCGGACCTCGTAGTGGCCGAAGGTCAGCGGTACGCCCTTGCCATCGCGCTTGGGCGGCGGGGGGGCGTCCCAGCCGACCTGCTCGACCTTGACGTTCCAGCCCCGCAGCACGCCGGTCGCGGGGTCGCGGTGGAAGGTCTTGCGGAAGGACTTCCACATCAGCTTGTGGAACCACGACGGCATGGACAGATCGATGCCGGTGTAGCTGTGGTCGGCGATGGCATCGACGTCCAGCGGCAGCCCACGGTCGACGATGGCGTGCAGCTCGCGGTTGGACAGGGTCAGGATCTGGTCGAGGGAGAGGGACACGGGGACCTCGTGGGCGAGCGGCAGGGGACGGACGGCGGGGGTCAGGCGGCGGGGGAGGCCGCGGCCAGGACGGAGCGGGCACAGAGGGACGCCAGGGCCATGATGGAGACCTGGGGGTTCACGCCGGTGTTGGAGGGGAAGACGCTGGAGTCGGCGACGTAGAGCCCGGGCAGGCCGTGGTGGCGGAAGTCGGGCCGCACCACGCTGCGCAGGGGATCGCTGCCCATCCGGCAGGTGCCGAACAGGTGGGTCATGACGGGGCGGAAGGCCGAGGCGCGGCGCGGGCCGTCGCGCTCGAGGGCGACGAGGTCCTGCAGGGAGGAGGTATGGGCCGGCGCCCCCCGCACGCCGGGGGACACGTGCTCGGCGCCGGCGGCCAGCATCATCTCGCCGAGCACGCGCAGGCCTCGCCGCAGCTGCTGGATGTCCCACGGCGTCAGGCTGTAGGTCACGACGGTACGGCCGAGCAGCGACCGCACGCGGCCACGGGCCCGGGCGCGCAGGGCCACGCCCCAGGTCGCTTCGTGGGCCAGGTCGGCGATGGCGGCGGCCAGCGGGCGGCCGACGGCCGGGATGCGGGCCGCCATGATCGCGTGGCCGTAGCCGAGCGCCTCGAACTTCAGCCCCTCGTGGCGCAGGCCCGTGACCTCGTGCCCCTGGGTGGCGCCGGTCCACATGCGCACCGGCTCGGCGAACCGGCCGGACAGGGACAGGCCGGGGTGGGCGGCGAAGCCCTCGCCGGTCGCCGGGCTGCCGATGCCGCTCTGCAGCAGCAGCACGGGGGTCTGCACGGCGCTGGCGGCCAGCACGACGGCGTGGCGGGCCTGGATGCGGACCTCGGCGCCGCCGTCGGTGCGTGCCCGGATCCCGACGGCGCGGCCGCCGGCCTGCTCGATGGCTCGCACGGTGGTGCCGGTCAGCAGCCGCGCGCCGGCGGCTTCGGCGTCCTGCAGCAGGGTGCGGTCGACCGAGCGCTTGTGGCCGGCGGGGCAGCCCTGCATGCAGCGGCCGAGCCCCTCGCAGCCGACGACGTTGCGGCGGATCGGCCGGTGGTCCAGGCCGAGCGCCTCGGCCCCGCGGGCCATCAGCTCGTTGTTGGGGCCGGCGATCGCCGGGTCGGTCGGCCGGACGTCCAGCCGCGCCTCGACCTCGTCGGTCTCCTTCTCGACCCGCTCCCAGGGGATGGCGTCGCCGAGCGCGGGATCGGCGGCGACCCACTCCTCCCAGACGTCCCGCGGCAGCCGCCAGCAGATGGCCCCGTTGATCGGCGAGGTGCCGCCCACCATGCGCCCCTGGACGTAGGGGATGGGCGCGCTGCCGACGACCACCGACGAGCCCAGGTCCCGGTAGGTCGCTGCCATGGCCGAGAAGGCCGGCCGGGCGAACTGCGTGGGCGCCACGCGGTGCCCGGCCTCGACCACGACGACCGCCGCGCCCGCGGTGGCCAGCCGCCGCGCCACCGCCGAGCCCGCGGGGCCGCTGCCCACGACCACGACGTCGCAGTCGAGCGACAGCGGCGTGCGGATGCTGCGGCCGTCCAGGGCGCTCATCGGCGCGCCATGGCGGCCTGGACGCCGTCGTCGTCGAAGTAGGCCAGGCAGGCGACCAGTCGCGCCACCTCGAGCAGATCGCGGCACAGGGGCAGGCGGTCCGCCCGCTGGAGCACGGCGTCCCGGCCGTCGGCGTCGAGGGTCGCCAGGCGGCGCCCCCGCAGCAGCAGCGGCAGCACGGTGCCGACCACCACGGTGCAGAGCGCCAGCCCGGCCCGCAGGTGCCAGGGCGCCGCGGCCTGGAATCGAGGCCAGAAGCCCCGCAGATCCAGGTCGCCCAGGGCCGGCAGCCCGTCGCCCGGGGCGGGGATCATCGCGGTGATCAGCGCGTCCCTGGCGTTCATGGGGGGGCCTTCGCGGCAGCCCGCAGCCCGTCGGCGAAGCGCTGCACGGTGCGCGCGTCCTGGGCGGCGATGACCGCGTCCAGCGCAGCGGCGTCGCCGCCCTCGGCCAGGGTGGTCAGCAGCGCCTGCATGGTGGCGACGTTCTCGGCGGGGTCGGCGTACATCGCCCGGGCGACCTCCGGCAGCTCGTCGAGCACGGCGGCCAGGGTGTTGAGCAGGGTGAGGGCCACGCGGTTGGGCGTGCCGCGGATCAGCGCGCGGGCGAAGGCCAGGTCGGCCCGGCGTACCGCGTCGAGGTCGGTGGGAGCGGCCCCGGCGACGGCCAGCGCGGTGTCGGCCAGCGCGGGAAGGCGCGCCAGGACGTCGGCCCGGTGGCGGGCCAGCAGCCGCGCCGCCAGCGCCCGCCGCAGCTCCAGGAAGTCGGCGAGCAGCCCGGTGGCGTGGTCCACGTCGTCCCGCGTGGCGTCGAGCCAGGCCGGTAGCAGCGACAGGCCGCCGACCTCCCACGGGTCGTTGACCAGCAGCCCGCTGCCCTGGCGGGCGGTGACCAGCCCCCGGGTCTGCAGCCGCTCGATGACCCGCTGGATGGTGGCGGCGCTCAGGCCGTGGGTCGCCGCGAGCTCCCGCACGGTGGGCAGGCGGTCGCCGGGTGCGTGCTCGCCCCGCAGGATCTGCCGGGTCAGGCGGCGCTCGAGCTCGGCGGGGGCGGTGGTCATGTTGATTGTGTAGCACAATATTCGCCGGCCGGCCGCCACCCGCCCGGCTGCTACGCTCCGGACCGCGAGGCCGACATGGACTGGGAGCTGCTCTACACCCTGGCGAACGGGCTGGCGGTCGTCGCCTGGCTGCCGCTGTTCATCGCGCCACGGGCGGCCCTGACCGAGCGCTACGCCGGCACACCGCTGGTCCCGCTCGGCTTCGCGCTGGTCTACGCGGCCCTGGTCGGCCTGATGTTCGCGGGCGACGGCGGCGGCGGCATGGACAGCCTGGCGTCGCTGCGGCGCGGCTTCTCGTCGGACCCGGTGCTGCTGCTGGCCTGGGTCCACTACCTGTGCTTCGACCTGATGATCGGCTTCTGGGAGCTGCGGGACAGCCGCCGGCTGGGCATCCACCCCTGGTTGCTGCGGCCCTGCCTGTTCCTGACGCTGATGCTGGGACCGCTCGGACTGCTGCTCTACATGGGGGTCCGGGTCGGCAGCGGCCACGGCATCCGCTTCTCGCGCTGAGCGCGGCTACCGGTGGTTCTGGACCGTGGGCGGCAGCACGTCGCCGCGGGCCTGCAGGGCGAGGGCGTCGGGATGGGCGCGGTAGTGCGCGCGCACGGCCCGGGCCAGGGCGCGCTTGACGTCGACGGTGACGGGGGAGGGGGAGGCGCCGGGGAGGGCGTCGACGAGCGCGTGGACCAGGCGGTCCTGGGGAGCCGGGCAGCGCGCGGCCCACGAGGCGAGCAGGTCGCGGTCCACGTGGCTCGGTAGCGAGCCCAGGATGCCGACGTCGTTGTCGCCGTGGACCATCAGCCCCGACGTGGTGCCGCGGTCCAGGGTCAGCACCTGGAACAGGTAGAGCGTGTGGTAGTGCAGCTGCACGCGGCGCTCTCCGGCGGTCGGCGGGCCGTGCTGGTCCAGCGCGGCGGCCACCAGCCGGGCGTAGGTGTCGATGGCGGCGGTCTCGACGCGCCGGGCCAGCGCCAGGTCGGCGTCGAAGTCGCCGCTGTCGTGGCCTTCCATGTAGAAGTGCGCGACGCCGCGGGTGCGGCCCAGCGCCGGGATCGCGAAGTAGCGGTCGCCCTGGGCCTCGGCGGCCGCGGCATGGGGGCCTGCAGCGGCCCGCAGGGCGTCGCGGAACGTGGCGGTGGCGGCTTCGTCGGGGTGGCTTGGGTTCAGGTCCGCCATGATCCGCCAGGTCGCGGTCCCATCCTTCAGGGCGGTCCAGCTGGTGTGGATGTGCATGCTCGGCGCGCGCGGGTGCCGCGGGTGCACGATGGACGACAGGGCGGTGGCCGACGCCAGCGCGCGGTCGGGCAGGTCGTCGTAGTGCACCTGGGACACGTTGACGGACGCCCGGTCGAAGGCCTCGCCCTCGGCCGCCTGCAGCCGGGTGCCGCCCCCGTGGCGGCCGCCGTCCCGCTGCCAGGACACGGCGTCGAAGCGCGCCCCCGGCACCGCGGCGCACAGCCGGTCGACCAGCCGCGCCTGCAGCGCCTCGACCAGGGCCAGGGCGGCCTCCCGGTGCGCTCCGTCGGCCGGGACGCCCCGGTCGCGCGGGACCGCGGGCCGCGTCCACCGCCGGCAGGTCGGCGTCTCGTCCGCGAGACCCGCCGCCTCCTCGACCAGCGCCTCCTCCTCGCCCGGCACCGGCAGGGTCAGGACGGACAGGGCGACCGTGTCGGCGCCCCACGCCGCCAACAGCCGGCCCTCCCGGACCACGCCGACCCCGACCAGCGGATCCCCCGCGCTCGTCCAGGACAGCGACAGGCACTCGCCCTGCGGCGCGATCGCCAGCGTGTAGACCGGGCCCGCCGGGTTGCCGTCGGCGTCGGTGTACTGGATCTCGAAGCTGCCGACGAAGTCCCCCGGGTCGCCGTCGATGCGGGTCGCCGCGCCGCCGCCGGGAAGGGTCGGCGCCAGGGCCGCGTCCGCCCAGCTCGCGACCAGCCCGCCGTCGGCGTCCAGGGCGTAGGCGACGACGCCGGCGTCCAGATCGGGCGCCGTCCGGGCGCAGACCATCCGGCCGTCGATGCCCAGCGCGACCCCGGCCTGGGGCACCCCGTCGACCAGCCAGCGGCCCCGCCAGACCCGGGCGGGCTGGCCGTCGGCCAGGGTGATGCCCAGCCGATCGACCCCCCGCTCCCAGGGGCCGTCCAGCGGGGGGCCCCGGCGCGCGACCCGCACCCGCAGGTCCGCCCCCGACAGGCTGTGCGCTTCACCGGGCGCGACGTGCAGCAGATCGCCCGGCCCGATGGCCAGGGTCTGGAGCGGCAGGGACAGGCTGCCGCTGCCCTCGACCACCACGTACAGCTCGGCGCGCGGGTGGGCGTCCTGGTCGTCCGGCTGGGACAGGGGCAGCCAGTGGCTGCGCTCGTGGCGGGGAGTGGGCATGGGGGCTCTCGGAGGAAGCGCGGAGGAGACCCGCCGGACGGCGCCGCGGGCGGCAGGAACGTCGCGCCGCGCGGTGGACAGCATAGGACGGGGCCATGACCGACCTGTTCGCCCCGCTCGCCTTCGCCCGGGGGCCGGTGGCCCGCAACCGCCTCTGGCTCGCCCCCCTCACCAACGGCAGCAGCCACGACGATGGCGTGCTCTCCGACGTCGAGGCGGCGTGGCTGCGCTCCCGCTCGGCGGCCGGCTTCGGCGTCGTCGAGACCTGCGCGACCTTCCTGGCCCCCGAAGGCCAGGCCTGGCGCGGACAGCTCGGCCTGTGCACCGACGCCCACGAAGCCGCCGTCGGTCCGCTGGCCCGTGGCCTGGCCGCCGACGGCGCGCTGGGCATCGTCCAGCTGCACCACGGCGGCGCGCGTGCGTCCCAGGCCGTGTCCGGGCTGCCCACCTGGAGCGCCAGCCGGTGGGAGGAACCGGGCGACTTCGTGCCCCCGCGCGCGGCGACCGCCGCCGACCTCGATGCCGTCGTCGCCGCCCACCGGGACAGTGCCCTGCGCGCCGCCCGCGCCGGCTTCGCGGGCGTCGAGCTGCACGCCGCCCACGGCTACCTCCTGGGCCAGTTCCTCAGCGCCGTGCAGAACCCGCGGACCGACGGCTGGGGCGGCGATCTCGTCGGCCGCGCCCGCCTGCTGCGCACCTGCCTGCGGGCCGTGCGCGACGCCGTGCCCGACGACTTCCTGGTCGGCGTGCGCCTGTCGCCGGAACAAGGTGGCCAGGCCGTCGGGCTGGACCTGGATGAGAGCCTGCAGACCGCGGCCTGGATGGTCGACGACGGTGCGGACTTCCTGCACGTGTCGCTGTGGGACGCCTTCCGGAACACCCGCAAGCGGCCCGAAGAGCACCCCCTGCCGCTGTTCCGACAGGCCGTCGGCGACCTGCCGCTGGTGGCCGCGGGCAAGATCTGGTCGCGGGCCGACGCCGACCGGGTGCTCGCGCTCGGCGCGGACTTCGTCGCCCTGGGCCGGGCCGCCATCTGCCACCGCGACTGGCCCACCGGCGCGCGGGACCCGGCCTTCGACCCTCGGCAGCCGCCCCTGTCGGAAGCGTGGCTGCGGGACCAGGGCGTGGGCGACGCCTTCCTGCAGTACCTGGCGCGGTTCGGGCTCGTCGGGGGCTGACCTCGCACAGACCGCGCCGCTCCGCCGGCATAGGTCCCCTCCATGGCCGCCCCTCGCCGCTACCAGACCCTCGCCGCCCCGGTGGAGCACGCGATCGATCCCATCAAGGGCTCGCGGTTCATCGGCCTCGCGGCGCCGGCCGCGGACGAAGCGGCGGTGGACGCCCTGCTCGAAGACGCCCGCCAGCGCTGGCCGGACGCCCGCCACCACTGCTGGGCCTGGCGGCTGGCCGACGGCCGCACCCGCAGCAGCGACGCTGGCGAGCCAGGGGGCTCGGCCGGCCGCCCCATCCTGGCCCAGATCGAGGGCCACGACCTGTGCGACGTCGTCGTGGTCGTCGTGCGCTGGTTCGGCGGCGTGAAGCTGGGCGTCGGGGGGCTCATCCGGGCCTACGGCGGCTGCGCGGGCAAGACCCTGGACCAGGGCGAGGTCGTGACCGTCGTGCCGCGGGTCCGCCTGCGCGTGGTGCACGACTACGACGACACCGGCGCGGTCCAGGCCGTGCTCGGCAGCCGGGGCCTGGCGCCGACCGACAGCGAGTGGGGGGCGCGCGCCACCCTGACCCTGGCCGTGCCCTACGACCAGGTCGACGGGGTCCTGGCCGAGCTGCGCGACGCGACCAGCGGCCGCGCCGTGCTGCAGCAGGAACCCTGAGTGCCCGCCGGACGGCAGCTCCTGGTGCTGCGGGAGGAGGAGACGGCGACGCGCCACCAGGCGCGGGTCGTCACGGCCCATGTCGATCCGGACGAGGTGCTTTGGGTGGGTCCGGGAGAGGGGGAGGAGTCCCGGCCCGAGCGGCTGCTGGGGAGGGCCTTCGACGCGGTGGTCGTGAGCCTGCACGACCGGCTGGACCTGGATCGCATCGGGCTCTGCCAGGGCTTCGTGCGGGGAGGAGGTGCCCTCGTGCTGCGGGTGCCGCCGGACCACGCGCTGCCGCGGGACCCGCGGCTGGTGGTCTGGCCGCACGCCCTCGACGACGTGGGCCTGCGGGCCTGGGAGCGGGTCCTGGGCCGGCTGCCCGACACCCCGCTGCGGCTGCTGAAGCCCGCGGACCACGGCACCGGGCCGACCCCCGACCAGGACGCGGTGGTGCGGGCCGGGCTGGCGGTGCTGGACGATCCCGCGCCGCACCTGGTCTCGCTCACGGCGCGCCGGGGGCGGGGCAAGTCGGCGGCCCTGGGGCGCATGCTGCGCCAGGTGCTGGAAGACGGCACCGATCGCCGCATCGTGGTCACGGCCAGCGATCCCGACGCCACCTGCGAGCTGTTCCGGTTCGCGACCGGCGACCCCACCGTGCTGCGCGGCGGCCGGCTGCGGTTCGTGCCCCTGCGCGAGCTGCTGCTGGACCCGCCGGCCTTCGACGTGCTCGCCGTCGAAGAAGCCGCCCGGATCCCCGTGCCGACCCTGCAGCGCCTCGTCGGCGCCCATCCCGACGCCACCGTGCTCTTCGCGACCACCACCCAAGGCTACGAAGGCACCGGCCGGGGCTTCGTGCTGCGGTTCCTGGCCTGGGCGAGCGCCCGGTCGCGCCCCCTGGTCGAGCTGCAGCTCACCGCACCGATCCGGTGGGCGCCGGACTGCCCCCTGGAAGCCGCGGTGGACGGGCTCCTGGCCCTCGACGCCACGCCGGGCCCGCTGCCGCCTGCTCCCCCTGCCGCCCGGCCCGCGATCTCCGCCGAGCGCCTGGACCGCGACGCCCTCGCCCGCGACGAGTCCCTGCTGCGTGAGGTCTTCGGCCTGCTCGTCCAGGCCCACTACCGCACGACCCCGGGCGACCTCGCGATGCTGCTCGACGCACCCAACGTCGAGGTGTTCGCCCTGCGCGAGGGGTCACGGGTGCTGGCGGCGTCGCTGGTGGCGCGCGAGGGCGGCTTCCCCCCGGACATGGCCGCCCGGCTGGCGCGGGGCCAGGAGCGGGTGCGCGGGCACGCCCTGGCCGACAGCCTGATCGTGCACGGTGGGCGCGAGTCCGCCGGCCCCTTGCGCATGATCCGCAGCATCCGCATCGCCACCCGTCCGGAGCTGCGCCGGCAGGGCCTGGCCCGCGCGCTGGTCCACGCCGTGCACCACCACCACCCCGACGCCGACCTGTTCGGCACGGTCTTCGGCGCCACGCCGGGGCTGCTGCGGTTCCGGCAGCAGCTCGGCTACGCGCTGGTGCGGGTCGGCGGCTCGCGCGGCGAGCGCACCGGCGAGCCCGCCGCCGTGATGGTGCGGCCCGTCAGCCAGGCCGCGCACGACGTGGTGCGGGGCCTGCGGGCCGAGCTGCACCGCGGGCTGGACGCCCAGCTGCGGCTGCTCGCGGCCGAGGGCGAGCTCGGCCTGGAGCCGGCCCTGACCGCGGCCCTGCACGACGCACTGCCGGCGTCGGCCGACGGCGCCTGGCACTGGCGCTTCGTGCTGGAGGGCTACCTGGACGGCCCGCGCATCTACGACAGCGTCGCCTGGGCCGCGCGGATCCTGGTCATGCAGGCCGGCTGCGATCGGACCGCGCTGACCGCCTCGGAACAGGCCCTGGTCCAGGCCCGGGTCGTCGACGAGCGCAGCTGGCGCGACACCGCGGCGGCCGCGGGCCTGCCGTCGGTCCGGGCGACGCAGCGGGCGCTGCGGCGGGCCCTGCAGACCCTGTTCGACACGGTGGAGTGGGACTAGCGGCGCTAGGGGCGGGTGCGGCGGGCGCTGCGGGCCCGGAAGTCGGGGTTGCTGCCCTCGGTCCAGGCCGCCAGCGCGTGGTCGGCATCGACCAGCACGAGCTCCGACCCATAGACCCCGACGACGTCCGATGCCAGCGCCTCGGTTGCCTGGACCGACCCGTCCGGGCCCAGCCAGGCCAGGTACAGGGTGTTGTAGACGCCGGACTCGACCGCCATCCAGCTGAGCGCCAGGGCGTCGCCGTGCGCGGCCAGCCGCGCGGAGTGGCGGAAGCCACCGTCCAGGTCGGGCGTGGTCACGACGCCGTCCGGCCCGCGCAGCAGCACGGCCCCGGCGTCGTCGTCCCATGCCACCCAGGTCCCGGCCGGGGTGGTGGCCGCGCTCGGTCGGGTGCCCTCGCCCAGGGTGGTGACCGAGCTGCCCTCGCGCAGCCGGACCTCGTCCTGGAGCGTGGTCGTGTGGGTCTCGGTCCAGGCGTGTGCCGCGCCGGCCCCTGCGATGGCGACGTAGAGCTGGCCTGCGTTGTCGCCCTCGCCCAGGTCCGTCGCGGCGCCGACCGCCGCGCCGTCCGCGTCCAGCTCGAGCGCGAAGGCCTGGAAGGCGGTCGCGTCTGCGTGGCCCCACGACCCCGCCAGGTGGAAGCCGCTGGAGGTGGTCGCCACCTGGGGCAGGGTCGCGTTGCCGGTGACCACGACCCCGCTGCGCTCGGCGACCAGGTCGGCCGCGTCGGTGCGCGGCGCGCCGTCCGGGTCGAAGGCCCGCAGCCGGATGTCGAGGTTGTCCGCGCCGGCACCGCGGTCGCTGGTCCAGGCCACCAGGACCCCATCGACCCCGGCCGCCAGGGCGGGATCGAGCTCGTTGTCGTCGCTCTGCGTGACCTCGACGGGCGCGACGGTCACGTCGCCTGCACAGTCCACGGCGGCCAGCCAGATGTCGAAGTGGCTGCCGAGCGCGTCGGGCACCGCCCAGGCGTACCACTGCTGGCTGCCGTCCCAGGCGGTGCTGGTGTGGATCTGCGTCGCAGGGCCGTCGGGCACCAGGTCCCAGGTCCCGTCGACCCAGGCGTCCAGGCAGGCGGCATCCGCGGTGGTGTCGCCGCCGTCGGACGCACCGCCGTCGGACGCACTGCCGGAGTCGGTCGCCCCGTCGTCGGGCGCCTTGTCGGTACAGGCGAAGGCCAGGATGAGCAGGCACAGCATGCCGCAATCCTATCCCCTCCCGCGCTAAGACCCCGTCCATGTCCCGTCGCGCTCCGCCTCCGCCGGCCCAGCAGTCCCTCCGCCCTCCTGCGCCCGCCGAGCCCCTCGCCGCCCGCATGCGCCCGCGCACCCTCGACGAGTACGTGGGCCAGGACCACATCATCGGGCCCGGCCGCCTGCTGCGCCGCGCCATCGAGGCCGACCAGCTCACCAGCCTGATCTTCTACGGTCCGCCCGGCACAGGCAAGACGACCCTCGCCCGCGTCATCGCCGGCAGCACGAAGGCCCGCTTCTCGGCGCTCAACGCCGTGCTCGCCGGGGTCAAGGACATCCGCGACGCCGTCACCGACGCCCAGCAGCTGCGCGACAGCCACGGCAAGCGCACCATCCTGTTCGTCGACGAGGTGCACCGCTTCAACAAGGCCCAGCAGGACGCGCTCCTGCCCTGGGTCGAGAACGGCACGGTCGTGCTGGTCGGCGCCACCACCGAGAACCCCTACTTCGAGGTGAACAAGGCGCTGGTCAGCCGCTCGCGCATCTTCCAGCTGCGGCCGCTGACCGCCGACGACCTGCGCCGGGTGCTCGACCAGGCCATCGCGGACCGCGAGCGCGGCTACGGCGACCGCCACGTGGTCCTGGCGCCGGACGCCGTCGACCACCTGGTCGAGGTCGCCAACGGCGACGCCCGCGCCGTCCTCAACGCCCTGGAGCTCGCGGTCGAGACCACGCCGCCCGATGCCGACGGCCGCGTCCAGATCACCCTGGCCGTGGCCGAAGAGAGCATCCAGCGCCGGGCGGTGCTCTACGACAAGGAAGGCGACGCCCACTTCGACACCATCAGCGCCTTCATCAAGTCGGTGCGCGGCAGCGACCCCGACGCCGCGCTCTACTGGCTGGCCCGCATGGTCTACGCCGGCGAGGACCCGCGGTTCATCTTCCGCCGGCTGATCATCCTGGCAAGCGAGGACATCGGCCTCGCGGACCCGCAGGCCGTCTCGATCGTCATGGCCTGCGCCCGGTCCTTCGACCGCATCGGCATGCCCGAGGGCCGCTACCCCCTGGCCCAGGCGACGCTGTACCTGGCGAGCACCGCCAAGAGCAACAGCACCATGGCCTTCTTCGACGCCCTGGACGCCGTCGCCCGCGAGCGGGCCGACGACGTGCCCAACCACCTCAAGGACGGCAACCGGGACAAGGAAGGCTTCGGCCACGGCGAAGGCTACCTGTACCCCCACGCCTACCGGGACCACTGGGTCGCCCAGCAGTACCTGCCCGACGAGCTCAAGGGCCGCGTGTTCTGGCAGCCGTCGGACCAGGGCTGGGAAGGCCAGGTCGGTCCCCGCGTCGCCCGCCAGCGCGAGGCCCAGCTGGCCGCCATGCTCGAGGCCGATCAGTCCGATCCCTTCGCCCGCAGCCGCGGCGAGCAGCTGACCACCGGGCCCCAGGACAAGCGCCTGGAGCGCTGGCTGCAGCGCACTGCCAGCCAGGCGGGGGAGCGGCTGGCCCAGCTGCGCGAGGCGGTCATCGAGGCCGCCGACCTGGCGCGGCACCACGTCGTGCTCGACCTGGACGCCGGCGCCGGCCTGCTGACCTGGGAGGCGCTGCGCCAGGTGCCCGAAGGAGGCGTCTGGGCCTGGTGCCCCCGCGCCGACCAGGCCGCGGCGCTGTCGGGCCTGGCCGAGCGCCTGCCCGAGCTGCAGCGTCCCCGGGTGGTGGGCGGCGACCTGGCCACGCTGCGGGAGCGCGCCGACGCGGTGCGCTTCGATCGCATCGTCGGCCGGGACTTGCTGGTCCGGGCGGAGGACCCCGAAGCCGTCGTCCAGGCGTCCCTAGCGTTGCTAGCCCAGGACGGCCGCATCGCCCTGGTCGAGGGCCTGGCCCGCCGGACCCAGCGGCTCTACGCCCTGCTGGGCGACCGGCTGGGCCAGCAGCTGCTGCGGGTCTGGTCCCGGGCCGAAGAGGCGGTGTGGGCCGATCCCGCCGACCCGCTGCTGGCCTGGACGCCCCAGGCCCTGCAGGCCCTGCTCCAGGACGCCGGCCTGACGGTCGCGACCCGCGAGGTCCTGACCCACCACCGGCTGCACGTCAGCGCGCCGGTGCTCGAGCGGTGGTTGGCCGATCGCCCCGGCTCGTGGCTGTCGCGGCTGAAGGCCCACGTGCCAGCCACCGAAGCCGACGCCATCGCCCACGAGGTGCGGCGGCTCGAGGGCCGCACCGTGCGGTGGCAGGGAGAGAGCGTGGTCCTGGTGGCCGAGCGGTCCTGACCGGGCGGCTCTGGCTCCACGTCGCTCAGGCGGCCCGCCGCCCCCGGACGGCGATGCCGTAGCGGTCGATGTAGTCGGCCAGTGCGCCCCGCAGGCCGTCGGAGGTCAGCCCGTAGCGCTCGGGGTCGTGGCCCCGCCGCTCTCCATCGCTGCGGCGGCGGGCCAGCCAGCGCTGCATCGCGCGGTCGTGGGCCGGGTCGCGATCCATGCCGAGCCGCTCGTACAGGTCGTGCACCGCCGAGATCGGGTCCTGCACCATGCGCTCGAAGGACAGGTCGGTGATGCGGTGCTCGTCACTGCGTCGGGCCCGGGCTTCCATCATCCGGTCGATGGACGCCACGCACAGCCGCACGCCGTTGTGCACGGTGGCGGCGCTGCGCGGGTCCCGGTGGCTGGCTTCGTGCAGCACCTCGACCAGCCCCAGGAAGGACGGGATGGCCTTGGCGGGATCGCGGTGGGTCACGACGACGTGTGCGTCGGGGAAGGTGTCCAGCAGGGCGTCGAAGGACAGCAGGTGGGTCGGGCACTTGAGCACCCAGTGGTCCCCCGACACGACCTCTTCGAGGTGGGTCAGCCGCAGCCGCAGCAGCCGGTAGGCCGGCGACTGGTCGCGGTGCAGCGCCCAGTCCAGGAAGCCGTGGGCCGGCGTGCGGTACCACAGGGCCGGGCTGTCGAAGGTCGTGAGCAGGAAGTCCAGCTCTTCTTCGGGGGCGCCCGGCGGGATGCGGTGCACCCGCCGCATGTTGGGGCTCAGCACGGTCCACGCCAGCGAGTCCAGGGCGCCGCGCAGCCGGCGGCCCATGACCCGCAGCGGCCAGCGGCGGGCCGGCAGCACCGGTCGCGTGTCCTGGACCATCCAGAACGGCAGCGAGCGGGCCCGGGGGTCCAGCGCGAGCAGCCGCTGCAGGGTGGTGGTCCCGGTGCGGTGCAGGCCGGTGATCACGATCGGCCGCCGGGGCGCCCGCCCGGAGATGTCCGGTCGCGTGCGGCAGTCCTGCTCGATGCTGGCCCGGCGCTCCAGCATGCGCTGGCAGGTGGTGGCCAGCACCAGCTCGCCGACGGCCGTGAGCCCCGCGTGGCGGGCGTCGTCCAGCAGCACCCGCATGCCCTCGGGCACCGGCACCGGCCGACCCGTCTGTTGCGCCACCCGCGCCGCGATGGCGTCCGCGTCCAGGTCCCGGGGCACGAGGGGACCGGCCAGCCGGATCGCGCGGTCGAACCACGCGGTCCGGAGCGGAGGGGCGAGCGGCCGGGGGGCCAGGCGGGTGGAGGGGTCGCTTCGCATAGGAGGGGTTCGACCCCACTCTAGCGCTGTTCGGAACCGGCTCAAAGCATCTCGTCGACATTCGTCATTCACGCGGGCCTTCGCACTGCCGCGTGGGATGCTTCCCACCGAGGATGGTTCGATGGACTTCTGGACCGGGTCGTTGGTGTGTGGGGGGCTGTCCGTCGTGGCGGTCGGAGGCCTGCTGTTCGGCGTTCGTCGGTGGATGCACAGCGTCGCCGAGGACATCGCCGAGGCGGCCCACGGCGGCGCCCCCTTCGGGCCGATGCGCATCTCGCTGCGCCCGGTCGCCGCGCCCGAGCTCGGCGATGCCGCGGCCCTCGATCGGGTCTGTGGCGAGCTGCTGGAGCTCGGCTTCGACGATGCCGGCGTCTTCGTGATCGACGCGCTCGGCGGCGTGCACGTGCGGGGTTTCGTGCACCCTGAGCGGCGCCTGCTGGCCGCGGCCTACGACCATCCCCTCGGCGCCGTCTGGTGCGATCTCGTCGCATGCAGCGAGGACGGCCGCGTGGTCACGGCGACCTCCTCCGAGCACGACAGCGCCCTCGATCGGCCCTCCTTCAAGAAGGTGCTGCGCAAGCCGCGCCGGGGACCACGCGCCCTCCTCGCCGCCCTCGAGCCGGCCCTGACCTTCTCCCCCGTCCTCCCCTCTGCCTTCCCCTCCGCCTTCGAGCAGGCCTACGCCGCCGAGATGGTCTGGCGGGCCGCCCGCGGGGGGCCTTCCCGGGACGAGATCCGCCGGGTCGGCGCCGCCGAGGGCCTGCCGCCGAGCGACGAAGACGTCGAGCGCACCTTTCGGGCCATGCGCCGCGCGGCCCTGGCGGGCCTGGACGAGGTGCTCTCCGAAGCCGCCGCCGCGCTGCTGCGGGACGGCCCCTACGACCCGCAGGAAGCCGTCGTCGTGCACGATGTGTGGACCCTCGACGAGCTCTGGGCCGAGCTCGGCCACTGGGTCGACCCCGACCGCCGGCATCGGGCGCTGCAGGGCAGCCCCCGTGACGTCTTCGCCCGGGCCAACGACCAGGCCCCCGACGACCGCCGCTTCGTGCGGGTCGGCACCCTGACCGAGCCCGTGCCGGCCGACGTGTACGCGCTCGCCCCCGACGACGACGACGAGGGCTGACTACCGCAGCCAGACCCAGGCCAGCCCGCCGCCCAGCGCCGCGATCGCCCCGACGATCATCACGATGCGCACGGGGTCCCACTCGACGTCCGCGAGCTGCATCGGCCCCTGCTTGAAGGGCACGAACCGCAGCTGGGCCACGGGCACCGTGTCGCCGTCCGGCCGCACCGCGTGGTCGTAGCGGGCCCCGCAGCGGCAGCGGACGATGCCGTCGGCCAGCCAGAAGTGATCGGACTTCCCGCAGCGGTTGCAGGTCATCCACAGCGGGTCGGACCCGGCGTCGCCGGGGGCGGGCACCTGGACGAAGCCGCAGTCGTCCAGCGGCGGCAGGTCGGCCTGCGGGGCGTCGTTCGAATCGGTCATCGGGTCGCTCACTTGTGGCGGACCTTGCGGGCGACGGCCAGCACCGCGCCGTCGGGATCCAGGCTGACCTTCACCTTGGCCTTGGCGCCGCCGGGCAGCTCGTCGGTCTCGAACCGGCCCTGGCCGTCGTCGACGGTCACCCAGGCCAGCACGCTGCCCTTGCCGGCATCGACGACGACGGGCACGTCGAAGCTGCCGAAGGGCACGTCGCTCGCGATGGTGCCCACCACCTTCTTGCCCTTGCCCTCGGGCACCTCCTCCCAGGTCAGCTCCAGCGACGGGATGTGGCCGCCCTCGACCCAGAAGTCGAAGAAGGCGTCCAGGTCCTTGCCGCTGGCGGCTTCGAGCGCGAGCTGGATCTCCTCGGTCGCCATCGCCTGCTCCGGCTTGGCGGCGAGCAGGGCGTTGAGCCCGCCCAGGAAGGCCTGGTCGCCCAGCCGCTGCCGCAGCATCACGCCCATCACGTAGGGGCCGTAGTTGTAGACGATCTGCGGCTGGGCGGGGCTCTCGTAGGCGTCGGTCAGGCTGGCGCGCTGGGTGTAGCCCATGTCCTCCCACTTCTCGCGGTAGTCGTCCATCCGGCTGTCCCAGGCGGCCTCGCCATAGGCCGCCCGCACGTACAGGCAGCTGTAGAGCTCGGCGAAGGTCTCGGCGATCCAGAAGTCGTTGATGCTGCCCGGCCGCGCCACGTGGCCCCAGTACTGGTGGGCGATCTCGTGGGCCAGCACGCCCTCGCTCAGGCTCGGCGCGTCGTCGGTGAAGTACTTGCGCATGCCGGTGACGACCTTGGCCTGGGTGATGGCGACCATGGCGTGCGGCGCGATCCAGACGAAGCCGAACCACATGTCGGGCGACTGGAACAGCTCGAGCTCTTCGTAGGGGAAGGGCGGCAGCAGCTGCTGGTAGTAGGTGATGACCTGCCAGGTCTCGGCGGCGATGCCCTTGAGCGCGGTCTCGCCTTCTTCGGGGAACAGGTGCACCCGCAGCGAGGGCAGGCCTTCGCGGGGCGGCGCCGTCAGGGTGGTCCACTCGCCGACGGCCACGTCGGGCCACATCGCCTCGGTCGCCTGGTGCGAGGAGAGCGTGTAGCGGCGGCCGTTCTCGGTCCACTCCTTGGTCGTCAGGCCGGACACGCTGGCGGTGATCGGCCCGTCTTCGGGCACGTCGACCAGGGTCTCGAAGCGCCAGGGGCTGCCGACCCGGCCGGGCGAGATGCCCGGGATGGCCGACTGCAGCCCGCTGCCGCGGCCCAGGTTCTGCGCCTGGCCCGTGACCGACGTCAGGTTGTTCCAGGGCCAGGTGTCGTGCCACTTCACGCCGACGGTGATCTTCTCGTCGGGCTGGATGGCGCGGCCGAGCAGCACCAGGTTGTTGCTGCGGACGTAGCCCTGGTCCCACATCGAGTGGCTGGGTGCTTCCAGGATGAGCGCCGGCACGGGCTGTCCGCCGACGGAGAACTCGATGCCCTCGAGCGCCCAGCTGCCGTCACGGGCGTCGACGTAGGGCACGTCGACCACCATCCAGGCCATCGGTCCGCCGTGGGGCGCCATCTCCAGGCGGGCGGCGCCCTGCACCGTGACCTCGTTCTTGCCCTTGGCCACGTCGAAGGACAGCTTCGGGTGCGCTTCGCCGGGCGACCAGCCGACGGGGGCAGCCGGGGGCGAGGTGGTGTCGTCCGCGCCGCCGCTCCGGGGCAGCGGGGCGGTCGCGAAGGTGCGCCAGGTGCCGCGGCCCGACGACGTCTCGCCCAGGCTGGCCACGACGCGGCGGTTGCGGTCCGACCACAGCCCGCTCTGGTCGAGCAGCACGGTGACCCACGAGTCGCGGGCGTAGCCGCCGGTGTGCTTCGCGTCGGGATCGAGCTTCAGCGGCACGTCGGTGTCGACGTCGATCAGCGCCCGGGCGTCGGTCAGATCGATGCCCAGCTGCTGGCCCATCAGCGCGTCGGCGCGGACCAGCCGCATCGGGTCCTGGCCGCCCTCGTGCAGCTCGGCGCGGCGCTTCAGCAGCTTGTCGGCCTCGCGGGCAGCCTCGGCGTAGTTGTGGTCGTCGTCGGCCAGGATGGGCTGGTCCATGGCCGGCATCAGCAGGCCGGGCCGGGCGGTCAGGACCAGCGCGCGGGTGACGGGCGTCTTCCAGGTCCGCGACGAGACCATGGGCGCCACCGCGGCGACCTCCTCGCCCAGGTTGCGGACCCGGTGGTTGCCGAAGGCATCGGCCTGGCCTTGATCCTCGAAGGTGACCGTCAGCTCGCCGGCACCGACGACGACGTAGCCGAGCACGTCGTTCCAGGGCTCCTCGCTGGACGCCGGGGCGACGGGTACCAGGATGCCGTCCGTGAAGGTGAGCGTGTCGCCGTCCAGGTCCAGGGTCAGCCCGGTGGCGTCGCGGAACACCGTGTCCTCGCCCACGGTCAGGTCGGCCGAGGCGTCCCAGGCGGCCTGCAGCTCGGCTTCTTGCAGGGGAGCGGCCAGGGCGAGGGCGGTCGAGAGCAGGAGCGCGATCATGGGCAACCTCGGGAGAAGGTCAGCGGTCCTATGCCGGGAACACCGGTCTGCCAGCCGGCCGCTCCCTGCGACAAGGGCTTCCTCGGACCCCGTGGATCCGCCTGGGGCCGTTGCTCATGGCGCGCCGACCCGTGAGGCTGACGCCATGACCTCTGCCCTGCGAGCGCTGCCGGCGACCCGGTTCGACCCGGCGCCGGCGCATCCCCAGCCCGAGCTGCTGGCCGCGCTGCAGCAGCTGGCGCCTAGGGGACGCAGCCTGGACCTGGCGGCCGGTGACGGCGGCTCCGTGCTCGCGCTGGCGGCGATGGGGCTCGACGCCTGGGGCCTGGACGGGGACCGGGCGGCGGTCGAGCAGGCGCGGCTCCGGGCCGACCTCGAGGGCCTGCGGGCGACCTTCGTGCACGGCGACGTCTGCGACCCGGCGCGGGTCGGCCGGCGGTTCGACGTGCTGACCGACGGGCGGGTCTTCCACGCGCGGCCGCCCGGCGACCGCCAGCGACTCGTCCTCTCGGCCCGGCAGAGCCTGCGCCCGGGCGCGCACCTGGTGCTGCTGGGGGTCGCCGCGGGGGTGGATCCGGCGCTGCCCGGGATCGACGAGGACGCCCTCTGCGACGCCTTCATCGACGGCTGGACCGAGGTGCTGGTCCGCCCGGCCCGCTTCTTCGCCGACGGTGGGCAGCGGCCCGCCTGGCTGGGCATCTTCCGCCGGGACTGACCGCCGGGCGCTCGGGAGCGCCTATAGGGCCAGGTCGTAGATCCGGTAGCGGCGGTAGATCTGCATACCGGCGCCCTCGACGATGGCGCGCATCGGCCCGTTGCGCTCGTCGACCAGGCTCGCTTCCAGGCGCTGGTAGCCGGCGGTGCGCACGCCCTCGATGGCGGCGCGGATCAGCGCGGCGTGCAGGCCACTGCCCCGGTGCTCGGGCAGCACGCCGAGCAGCTTGAAGGACGCCGTGCGGATGCCGGGGACGGCCGCCAGGGCCCGCAGCCCGCCGAGCGGCAGCAGCTGTCCGCGGGCGCGGGCGATGGCTTCGTTGATCTCGGGGAAGCACAGGGCGAAGCCGGCAGCGCGTCCGTCGACCGTCGCCAGCTGCAGCATGTGGCGGCGGGTGCACAGCAGCAGGCCGCCGCCCAGCCCGACCCACTGCTCGCGCGGCATCGGCGTGTTCTCGGGCACGTCGCGGAAGGCGTCGACGAACACCGTGTGGGCCAGGCCCAGGTCCTGGCGCCAGCGGCTCCAGCGGACGGGGCGCAGCTCCAGCCCCGGGATGTCGACGGCGGCGGCCCGCTCCTCGAGTCGGTCGGGCAGGGGCCGGGGGCGGCCGTCCTCGTCGAACAGCGAGATGTCGTAGGCCAGCACGTCGTGGTGCTTGTCCATCCCGAGCTGCTCGAGCAGCTGCCGGGCGTGGCGGGGGTGGTGCCCGGCCAGGAAGGGCGGCGGCGTGTCGAAGCCCTCGATCGTGACGCCGACCTCTTCGATCCGGGACAGGTTTCGGGGGCCCCGCAGCACGGTCGCGCCCCAGTCGCGGGCGCAGGCCGCGGCCCGGCCGACCAGGGCCCGCGCGACCTCGATGTCGGGCTCGCAGCAGAAGAAGCCGAAGAAGGCGACGGCCTCGCCGTGGACCGCCTCGTGCCGGGGATCGCGCAGGGCCGAGATGGTGCCGACCACGCGGTCGCCGCGGCGGGCCAGGAACAGCCGCAGGTCGGCCTCGGCCAGGAAGGTGTTGCGGGCCGACAAGCGGCGGCGCAGCCACGCCCGGACCGGCGGCACGAAGGCCGGATCGCCGCCCAGCAGCCGCTGCGGCAGGTCGAGGAAGGCCGCCAGCTGCCGGTCCGAGCGGACCTCTTCGATGGTGACGCGGAACAGGGTCGAGGAGGGGAGGGCGTTCATCGCGAGGCTCCGTCGGGCGAGGGGGGACGCCCTCTGGAATGCAGGGCCCGTGCCAGGCCTGGGAGGAGGAGAACGGAAACGATGGACGCCATTGTTGTCGTCGATCGAGGACGCCTTCAGTCGAGAATGGAAACGATGGTGGTCGGTTTGGGCCTCCCGGGGCTGGCACGCTTCCTGCGATGAGGAGGGCGAACCCCGGAGCCTCCGTGCCCTCGCCCTCCTCCTCGCCCCTCCGCCTCTCGCCCGCCCTGCGCCACGGCTACGGCGCGGCGGCCGCCAGCCTGGCCATCGCCAACACGGCGGTGATGTTCTTCCTGCTGAAGTTCCTGGTCGACGAGGCGGGCCTGGCCCCGGCCCTGGCGGGCTTCGTGCTGCTGCTGGGCAAGGCCTGGGACGCGGTGAGCGACCCGCTGGTCGGGCGGCTGTCCGACCGCACCCGCACCGCCATGGGCGCCCGGCGGCCCTGGATCCTGGGCGGCGCCTTGCCCTTCGTCCTGCTGTTCGCGGTGCTCTGGCGGCCGCTGCCGCTGCAGGGCTGGCTGGCCGCCGCCGGCTACACGCTGCTGCTGGTCCTCTACAACACCGCCTACACCGCGGTCGTCGTGCCCTACGGCGCCCTGACCCCGGGGCTGACCCGCGACTACGACGAGCGCACGCGGCTGAACGCGGCGCGCATGGGCTGGTCGATGGTCGGCGGCATCGTCGCCGGGGTCGGCCTGCCGGTGCTGGTCCAGCAGACCGGCTCCTTCGGCCGGGCCGCCGCCGTGCTGGGTGCGGTCGCCCTGCCGCCGCTCCTGTGGACCGTGTGGGCCACGCGGGGCCGGGATCTGCCCGCCGCTGCCGCCGCCACCACCGCTGCCGAGAGCTTCTGGTCCGTGCTGCGGGTGCCGGCCTTCCGCCGCACGGCGACCCTGTTCCTGTGCGCCTGGTCGAGCATCGCGGTGCTCAGCGCCCTGGTGCCCTTCTACGTCGAGCACGTGCTGCTGCACCCCGGCCTGCTGGACGCCGCCTTCGCGGCCATCCAGCTCAGCGCCCTGTTGGCCATCCCCCTCGTCAGCTGGCTGGCCCGTCGCTTCGAGAAGCACGTCGCCTACGGCGTCGCCATCGCCAGCTGGGCCGTGGTCCTGGTCGGCCTGGCCGCGGTCCCGACCGGCACCGGCGCCCCGGCCCTCGTCGTCGCCGCCCTGGTCGGCCCCGGCGTCGCGGCCGCCCACGTGCTGCCCTGGTCCATGCTGCCCGACGTCATCGAAGCCGACGCCGCCGAGCGGGGCCACGAGCGGGCCGGCGCCTTCTACGGGGCGATGACCTTCCTCGAGAAGGCCGCGACCGCCGTCGCCCTGTGGAGCCTGGGCATCGGCCTGCAGGCTGCCGGCTACGTCGAAGGCGCCGCCGCCCAGCCCGAGAGCGCCCGGCTGGCCATCCGCGTGCTGATCGGACCGGCCCCCGCCGTCGTCCTGCTGGCCGCCGCGGCCTTCGCCCTGCTGGCCCCGCCCCTGACCCGGGCCGCCCACGGCCGCCTGGTGGCCCGCCTGGCCACGGCCTCCTCCGTCGACTGACCCCTCGATCCCCCCAGGGCCCGAGCGGGCCCGCCAACCCAGGAGACCCCGATGACCCCGACCCTCCCCCTCGTCCTGGCCCTCTCGACCTCGACCCTGTCCGGCGTCGCCCTCGCCGACGACCACGCGCCTCCCCCGGACACCTCGGCCGACGCCGTGCCCGTGGCCGACGCGGACACCTCGGCCGACGCGGACACCTCGGCCGACGCAGACACCGGGCTCGAGGCGCAGCCCGAACCCGAAGAACAGCCCGAGGTCGAGTCCTTCCACGGCATGCGCGTCGGCTACAGCTACGTCAACGTGCCCGACGACTCCGAGTACGAGCCCCACAACCTGGTCATGGGCTACGAGATCTACCAGCGCATCAACGGGGGCGGCCCCGTCGATGTCATCGTCATCGAGAACTTCATGGTGGCGGGCATCAACCAGAGCCTGTTCCTGCCGGCCGTGAACGTGCTGGCGGGCTTCGAGCTCGGCAAGCGGGTCCAGATCGGCGTCGGCCCCAACCTGGACCTGGCCGGCCTGCTCAACGACCAGCCCTTCGTCCACATGATCGCGGGCATCGGCTACGTCCCCGAGGTCGGCGCCTTCAACATCCCCGTGCACGTCAGCTGGATCCCCGACCGCGAAGGCCACTTCCGGATCGCCGCCACCACCGGGGTCAACTGGTAGGCTGCCGGGATGTCCACGAAGGTTGACATCCCCCTGCCGGCCGGCCTGGCCCGCCTGCGGCTGCGCGACCCGGCGCTGGCCCAGGAGCTGACCGACGACTTCCGCCGCCTGTCCCACGCAGCCAGCGCGGTGGCCTGGGCCCAGGGCCAGCTCGACGGGCTGCTGGCGGCGTCCACCGACCGCGATCTGCTGGCGGTGGTGGTGGCGGCGGCCCGGGAGCTCAGCGGGGCCCCACGCGGCTGGGCGCTGACCTGGCGCGGCGACCTGGCGGCCGGACGCGCCAGCTTCGAGGCGGTGGCCGGGGACGGCGTGGTGCTCGATGCGCCGCCCGCGCTCAGCCGCACGGTGCTCGGGAGGGTCGCGGCCGAGGGGCGCCCGGCCTGGACCGACGACGCGTCCGAGGACGCCCGCTTCCAGGCCGCCGAGAGCGTGCAGGCCTTCGCCCTGCGCAGCGTCGGCTGCGTGCCCGTCGGGGACCACGGCCTGCTGTGGCTGGAAGACCCCGATCGACCCGGTCGCTTCGACCCCGTGCTGCGGGTCCGCATCGGTGCGCTCTGTGCGCTGGCGGGGCGCGTGCTGCAGGGCCGGCAGCGGGCCGGGCACGGGCACCCGGTCGTCGCGGCGGCGTCCGGACCGCCGCCCGAAGCCCTGCCCGGACTGGTCGGGTCGGCGCCCGCGATGCACGCCCTGTTCGGCGCCGTGCGCGCCTTCGCGCCGATGCCCTGGCCCGCCCTGATCCTGGGCGAGACCGGCACCGGCAAGGAAGCCGTCGCCCGGGCGCTGCATGCCCTGTCGCCGCGGTCGTCGGCCCCCTTCGTGCCGGTCAACTGCGGCGCCATCGTCGAGTCCCTGGCCGAGTCGACCCTGTTCGGCCACGAGCGTGGCGCCTTCACCGGCGCCGACCGGCGCCAGGACGGCGTGCTGGCCCGGGTGGGCGAGGGCACCCTGTTCCTGGACGAGGTCGGCGAGCTGGCGCCGGCACTCCAGGTCAAGCTGCTGCGGGTGCTCCAGGAGGGCGTCTACGAGCGGGTCGGCGGCAAGGAGCCGCTCTCGTTCCGGGGCCGGGTCGTCGCCGCCACCCACCGGCCGCTCGACGACGCCGAGCGCCGCGGCGCCTTCCGCGAGGATCTGTTCTTCCGGCTGGCGGCCGCCATCGTGCGGGTCCCGCCGCTGCGCGAGCGCCGTGGCGACATCCCCGCCCTGGCCCTCCACCTGCTCTCGCGTGCCGCCGCCGAGCTGCGGGACGGCAGCGGGGCCGACCTCGCCCATGTCGCCCTCGACCCCGCCGCCCTGACGGAGCTGTGCGGCCGCGCCTGGCCCGGCAACGTGCGCGAGCTCGAGAACGTCCTGCGCGGCGCCCTGGCCCGGGCCCTGGCCCGCGGGGACACGGTCCTGCGGGCCCAGGACCTGGCGTCTGCCTCGCTCGCGTCCTCCTCGCTCGCGTCCTCCTCCTCCGCATCCTCGGCTGCGTCCTCGGCCGGAGCAGTGCCCGCGTCGGCCCCGCCGATCGCCGCCCCGGCGGGCCCCATCGACCTGCGCGTTGCCACCGTGGCCTTCCAGCAGCAGCTGGTCCACGACGCCCTGGCCCGCAACGGCGGGCGCCGGGGCCGGGCCGCCGCCGAGCTGGGGGTCTCCCGCCAGTGGCTGCACCGGCTGCTGTCCCGCTGGGAAGGGGAGGAGGCCGGATGAGCGACTTCGAGGGCCTGCTCGAGCAGCTGGTCCCCGGCGCGGGCCGGGTCGAGGCGAGGTCGGACCTGGACGCGCCCGATTTCCCGCGCGGGCTCGGGCTCGAGCCGCGGGCGCTCCTGGCCCGGGGCGGCCAGGGCTGGGTCTTCCGGGCCCACGATCCGGTCCTGCAGCGCGATGTCGCCGTGAAGATCGTGCGCGCCGACGCCCAGGGGGACGCCGAACAGGCGCTGCTCGAAGAAGCCCGCCGCACGGCGTCGCTGGACCACCCCTCGGTCCTGCCGGTACACCGCGTGGTGGTGGCCGACGGGCGGGTCTGCGTCGAGTACCGCCTGGCCCCGCAGAGCACGCTGGAAGCGCTGCTGGCCGACCCGGCGCTGCTGGCGAGCCGCGACGTGCCGGGCCGGCTGGTGCTGCTGCGGGGGCCGGTGCGGGCCCTGCGCCGGGCCCACGCGCTGGGTGTCGTGCACGGCGACCTGCACCCCGGCAACCTCTTGCTGGGCGAGGACGACGAGGTCTACGTGCTGGACTGGTCCGGACGCGGCGGCGCGGCCGGGGTCTTCGCCGGAAGCCCCGGCCACGCGGCGCCCGAGGTGCTGGCAGGCGCCCCCCACAGCCCCGCGGGCGACATCTACGCCCTGGGTGCGGTCGCCTGGGAGCTGTGCACCGGTCGGCCCCTGCGCCCCCGGATGCGCGACGAAGAGCTGGGCGCCTTCGTGGCCCGGTGGCGGGACCGCCCGACCCCCGCGCTGCCGGCCGACGTGGTGCTGCCGGCCGGAGTGCCGGAGCTGCTGGCCTCGGCCCTGGCCGACGCTCCGGCCCGGCGCTGCGACGCGGCGGCCTTCGCCGACCTGCTCGACGACGCCTTGTCCGGCGCGTCGGAGCGGGCCGTGCGGCTGGAGCGCGGCGAAGCCCTGCTCGCCCAGGCCCGCGAGACCCTGGGGCGCTACCGCGAGCTCGGCAAGCGTCTCGAAGACGAGCGCACGGTCGTCGCGTCCCAGCGGGCGCGGGTCCCGGGCCACGCGCCGCCGGCCGCCAAGAAGGCCCTGTGGGCCGCCGAGGACCGCCTGGTCGACATCGAAGGCGAGCGGGCGCTGGTCTGGCTCGACGCCATGCAGCAGGCCGTGCTCGGCGGGGCCTTCTGCGACGACGACGCCGAGGCCCGCGACATGGTCGCGGAGCTGTGGTGGGTCCGGCTCGAGGACCAGTCCGCCCGCGGCCAGGCCCGCGAGGTGATGCTGGCCGCCCACCAGGTGCAGGCGGTCGACCCCGATCGCCGCGGCGCCACCCTGCAGGCGGCCTGCCGGCTGAGCCTGGACATCGCCGGCGATCGCCCGGCCCGCGTCGAGATCGCTCGGCTGGTCCCCCACGAGCGGCGCCTGGTCCCGCGTCCCGTGGCGACCGTCGCTGCGCCGCTGCCCGAGCATCGGCTGCCGCCCGGGCGCTATCAGCTCACGGTGCACGTCGACCGCTGCGCGCCCCTGTCCTTGCCGCTCGCCCTCGACCGCGCCGAGCACCACCGCGCCGTTGTGGATCCCCGCCCGGTCTCGGCCATCGGCGACGGCTTCGTCCTGTGCCCGGGCGGCGCCTTCCTGCTGGGCGGCGATCCCGACGCCCGCGATCCCCTGCCGCGTTGTCGGCCCACCCTGCCGGACCTGTTCGTGCAGCGGGATCCCGTCACCGTGGCCGCGTGGGCGGCCTTCCTGGCCGACCTGCCGCCCGAGCGCGCCGTCGCCCTGGCGCCCGGGTCGCGGGGCCCGCTGGGACCCGACCAGTGCTGGTGGCCGCTGCAGGACGGCCATCCGGCGCCGCCGGCCGGCTGGGACCCGGCCTGGCCGGTCGTCGGCATCGATGCGGACGCCGCCGCGGCCTATGCGGCCTGGAGTTCCGAGCGGCTGGGCCGCAGCCTGCGCCTGCCCGCCGAAGAGGAGTGGGAGCGCGCCGCCCGCGGCTGTGACGGGCGGGCCTTTCCCTGGGGCGACGCCTTCGACCCGACCTTCGCCCACATGCGCGCCAGCCGGGTCGGTCCGCCGGGCCTGTCGGCGGTCGGGGCCTTCCCGGTCGACACCTCTCCCTTCGGTGTGCGCGGCATGGCCGGTGGGGTCCGGGAGTGGACCGCCTCGCTGCTCGACTCGGGCGAGGTCGTCGTGCGCGGTGGCGGCTGGCAGGACGAGGCGCACGACCTGCGCTGCGCCAGCCGCCGCGGCCTGCCGGGGTCCTGGCGCAGCGCGTCCGTCGGCTTTCGCCTCGTCAGCGAAGAAGAGGCGCCCGGCTAGCACCGCTAGCCGTGGCATCATGCGCCCATGATCTCCCTCGTCCTCCTCCTCGCCTGCGCCGGCCGGGCCCCCGTGCCCACCGCGCCGCTGCGCCCGCCGCCCCCGTCGCTGGAGCCTGCCGTGTCCGAGTCCTCCTCCCCACCCCTGAGCTCGGCGGACCTCGCCAAGGCCTTCGACTTCGACGATCCCGCCGGCACCGAGGCCCGCTACCGCGAGCTGCTGCCCCGGGCCGTGGCCGTCGGTCCCGACCTGGAGCTCGAGCTGTGGACGCGGCTGGCGCGGACCCACGGGCTGCGTGGCGACTTCGCCGCCGGTCATGCCGTGCTGGACACGGTGCAGGCCCGCCTGGCCGAGGCGTCGGACACGGCCGGGGTGCACGTGCGGCTGCCGCTCGAGCGGGGCCGGCTGCACAACAGCGCCGGCGACAAGCAGACCGCGCTGGGCTTCTTCGCCCGCGCCCGGGACGAAGCCGGGCGGGTCGGAGACGACGTGCTGTGGCTCGACGCCGTCCACATGCAGGGCATCGCGGCCGACCCCGACGCCGCGCTGGCCTTCAACATGGAAGCCATCGCCTTCGCCGAGAACAGCGACGACGACAAGGCCCGCGGCTGGCTGGGCCCGCTCTACAACAACACCGGCTGGACCTACATGGACCGCGGCGAGCCCGACCAGGCCCTGCCCCTGTTCGAGAAGGGCGTGACCTTCCGGGCGCAGGCCGGTGCGCCCGTGCCCCTGCGCATCGCGAAGTACACCGTCGGCGCCGCCCTGCGGAAGCTGGACCGGTGCGAGGAGGCGCTGCCGATCCAGCGCGCCCTGGCCGAGGAGTGGGCCGCCGAGGGCAAGGTCGGCGGCTACGTCGAGGAGGAGCTCGGCGAGTGCCTGCTGGCCCTCGGCCGGGCCGAAGAAGCCCGCCCCCACTTCGCCGCGGCCCATGCCGAGCTGTCCAAGGACGGCTGGATGGTCGACAACGAGGCCGATCGGCTGGCGCGGCTGAAGGAGCTGGCGGGGGAGTAGGCCCCGCTCAGGTCATCTGCGAGACCGTCACGCCGACGCCGCAGTCTTCGCACTGGAAGGCGTACAGGCCGACGTCGTGCATGTCCTCGCGCACCGCGCTGGCGTGGACGAAGGCCACGAAGAAGCACAGGCGCCCGCAGTCCGGACAGACCGCGGGGGCGGGGCTCTGCCACCAGGGTGGACGCCCGCCCAGCTGGCCGAGCAGCTTGTCCTTCCAGTCGCGGTCCTTGCGGGGCGGCTCGAGGGTGAGGGTCCAGGTCTGCTCACCCGGTTCTTCGCCGTCGCCTTCGCAGTCGGGGGCTTCGGTGCGGCCGGTCAGCTGGACGCCGGCACCCGCGACCCGCCAGACCTCCTCGTCCCGGATCGGCTCGTCGCAGGCTTCGCAGTTGGCCCAGAAGACGTGCTGCACGGGCACCTTGGACCCGGCCAGGGGGTCCCCGGGCAGCAGGGCCACCGGGATGTCCAGCAGGGGGACCGGAGGCTTGCCGCACTCGACACCGCGGTCCAGGCCCGCGAGCGGGGCGCAGGCGCGCATGCCGGGCGGCGTGCTGCCGTCGCCGTCTTCGCGGCCGATGATCTGGAGCGCGCGAGGCACGAACCGGGGCACCGCCGGGCCTTCCGCGGGCAGCTCCAGGCACGCTTCGGTCGCGGCCTGGCCGACGCCCGGCGCTTCCTCGGCCAGGTCGGCGATGGCCTGCAGCGCCAGGGGGCTCAGCACGTCCATCAGCAGCGCCAGGCGCCGGGACGTGGCGTCGGACAGGCAGGGGCGCCCCCACTGGTCGACCTCGGGCACCGCCAGCCCCTCGCGCAGCCGTGCGACGCAGTCGTCCACGGCGGCATCCGATGCACCCTCGACCACCCGGGACCAGCCGTCGTGGCGCATCTCGGCCAGCAGGGCGACCGTCGCGTCGTCCCAGGCCAGAACGGCGTCCGCGAAGGGGCGGAAGCTGTCGGGCCAGCCGTCGAGCAGCTCGCTGAACCGTGGGTCGGGCACCAGCTCCTGGAGCAGGCTGCGGGCCAGGCCGACCCGCTCGGCGTTCGTGGCGTCCGCCAGCGGGCCGATGGGGCCGCCGTCCCCGACCGCGCGGTCGTACCCGTCGCCGTCGAGGTGCGGTACGCGGTCCGGCAGCGGGTCGCCCACCACGACCACCGCGGCAGTGCTGCGCCGGGTGGCGTCCGTGCCCGGCAGGACCACGATCGGCGCGGCGGGGGGCAGCCAGGCGATGCCGGCGTCGTCGAGCACCAGCAGGGCCTGGCGGGAGTCGGCCAGCCGTCTCGCGGGCAGCTCGTCCATCCGGCCCCGCCACGCCAGGGTGGAGGCGTCGAAGCGGTGCACCTCGAGGAGCGGCGGCGTGCCGATGGCCTGGACCATGGGTCCGTCCGGGCGCTTGACGACGATCAGGACCTGCTCGGCGAACAGCGTCACGGGGCAGCAGATCGCGACCGGGACCTGCGTGCGCTGCTCGCCGTAGTGGTCGAAGGGCGAACAGGGCAGCGACCCCGACCAGCCCGCCTGCACCGTGCCGTCCAGGCCGAAGCAGACCACCCCCGGCGAGCCGGAGATGTAGACCCGCTCGCGGCGCAGGTCGAAGGTCGCGTTCTGCGGGTAGAAGGACCACTGGTGCCAGTAGATGTCGGCGAAGACGCGGCGCTTGCGGCCGATCACCAGGCGCTCGGTGCCGACCAGCGCCCAGGTCTCGCCGTCTTCGGCCAGCACGAGCTCGGTCGACTCTTCGTGGATGCTGCCGGTCGGCGCGCGCCACCCCGATCGGCGCCACTCGGCGACGGCTTGGTCGACGGCTTCGCCGAACGGGAACACGCGTCGTGGATCACCGAAGGCGGTGGGATCGGCCGCCCAGACCACGCGATCGTCGTCGATCCGGCGGCAGACGACGCCGTGCACCGCGACGCCGTCTGCGCCGGTCCGGGGCCAGCGCGGATCGATGCGGGCCACGACCCGGTCGCCGTCGGGATGCAGCACGGTGGCCTGGCGCCCGACCTCGCGCGGGGTCGTCGGCCCGCCGGCGGCGACCGCCCACAGGTCCACGAGCTGGCCGACGCCGCGGCTGTCGGCGAACAAGGCGAGCCCTTCGTCCGTGAAGCTGACCGGGTGGTTGGGGTGGCAGTCCCACGCCGCGATGCGCTCGCCCGCCGCGTAGAGCACCAGCCCGTCGGGGGTGTGCGCGCGCGCCAGCAGGTGGTCGCGGCCCCAGGCGTAGACGGGGTTCGTGCTCATCGGCGGCCTACTCGGTCTCGGGCTCGATCGGCGCGAACAGGATCGCGCCTTCGACCGACCCGACCTGCAGGGTCGGGAAGGTGAGCCCCTCGGCCTGGACCGTGAACGCGCCGCCCGCTGCGCCGGGCACCAGGAACAGGCCTGACGCGTCGGGCTGGGTGGCGGGGTTCGTGCCGCCGGTCTCGCTGGCGAAGAAGCCGCCGTCTTCGGGCTCGACGTCCAGGTACCAGGCGTCGCCGCCGGTGACGGTCGCGCCGACCAGGGGCAGTCCGTCGGCATCGAGCGCCGCCCCCAGCAGGCTGCCGCTCTCGACCAGCCCGCCGGAGCTCGCGCCCAGGTCCGACAGGTCCTGCTCCATGCCCGCGACGAAGCCGGCGCTGAGGCCCCAGGCGACGGCGTCTTCGACCACGTCCCCGTCCTGCACCGACAGGTAGCGGGCCGACCCGACCCGGGTGGCGGTGGTGGCCAGCTGGGCGCCGCTGTCGCAGGCGGTCAGCACCAGCAGCATGCCGTCGTCGGGGGTCTCGGTCAGGCCCGGGATGGTGAAGGCGCCTTCTTCGCCCTGGACCGTGGTGCTGCCGTAGGGGTCGGTGAGCGGGCCGGCGAGCGCGTGCGCGGCGATGCAGGTGCCTTCCGGCGCGGCGGTGCCGAAGTTGAAGTCGGTGGCGGTGCCCGACAGGCTCCAGGTGATCCCGGTCGCACCGGAGTCCCCCCCGCTGTCGCCCGTGTCCTTCACCCGGCAGCCCGGGGCCATGATCAATAGCCAGCAGAAGCGTCGCATCGGTCCTCCCGGACGTGTGCTCACTCGTTGTAGCCCTTCCAGCCGCGACGGTAGTACGCGGCGACCGCCGGGTCGTCCAGGGTCGTGACGGACACGGTGGGCCGGGCGCCGAGCGCCTTGTCCCACACGAACAGGGCGTGCAGGCTGTCCGCATCGTGGACGGTCGTCGGGATGGTGATCGTGAGGGCCGCGGGGTCCAGGTCGCGGTGGGCGGCCAGCACGAAGCCCCACTCGCCGAAGCTCGGCACGTGGGCGTGGTAGGGCAGCGCGCGCAGCGGCCCCAGCGGGTGTTCTTCGGGCACGGCGGCGTCGATGGTGGCGACCACCGACCAGAAGGCCTCGGGTGCGTAGAACGGGCTGCTGGCCTGGGTCACCATCACGCCGGACGGCGCCAGGCGGCGCGCCACCAGGGCGTAGAAGGACGTCGAGTACAGCTTGGCCAGGGCCGGGCTGTGCGGGTCCGGCAGGTCGATGATGATGGCGTCCCAGCGCGCGTCGCCTTCCTGCAGGAAGGCCATGGCGTCGGCGTGGTGCACGGTGACCCGCGGGTCGGACAGGGCGTCGCCGTTGAGCCGTACCAGCGGCGGCCAGTCGTGGGCGAGGTCGGTGACGGCCGGGTCCAGGTCCACCAGGTCGACGGTCGAGACGTCGGGGTGCTGCAGCACGCGCCGGGCGGCCAGCCCGTCCCCGCCGCCCAGGATGAGCACCCGCCCCGGTCGGGCAACGGCGGACAGGACCGGCAGCACCAGGGCCTCGTGGTAGCGCGCCTCGTCCACGCTGCTGAACTGGATGTGGCCGTCCAGGTACAGGCGCAGGTCGTCCCGCCAGCGCGTCACGACCACCCGCTGGTAGGGCGTCTGCTCGGCGTAGACGATGGTGTCCTGGTACATCACGTCTTCGACGTGGCGGACCCAGCGGTTGCTGCCTAGCAGCGCTAGGACCAGCACCACGCCGATGCCGCCCGCGCCCCACAGCAGTCGCCGGCCGGTCGGGCTCGCCGCCGCCAGGATCGCGGCCACCGCCAGGTTCAACAGCCCGAACACGATGCTGGCCCGCGCCATGCCGAGCACCGGCAGGGCCAGGAGCGGGAAGGCCACCGCGCCGAGCAGCGCGCCGACGTAGTCCAGCGCCAGGGCGTCGCTCACCGCCCCGCGCACCGTGCCCCCGCGCCGCAAGAGCCGCACCAGGATCGGGATCTCCAGGCCCACCAGCGCGCCGATGGCGATGCCCTGGCCGTAGAAGATCGGCTCGAACCACGCGGCCAGCCAGGCCCCCGCCGCGAAGGTGGTCAGGCTGGACAGGCCGCCGACCAGGGCGAGGGCGAGCTCGACCCGGATGAGCGCCTTCCACAGGTCGCCGTGGACGAAGCGCGCCAGCCAGCTGCCGAGCCCCATCGCGCACATGAACACGCCGATGACCAGGCTGTACTGGGTGATCGCGTCGCCCAGCAGGTACGAGCTGACCGCACCCGCGACCAGCTCGTAGACCAGGCCGCAGGCCGCGACCACGAAGACCGCTCCGAGCAGCACCAGCCGCTGCCGCGAGGTCGGGGCCGGGCCCGCGTCCCCCGCCGCCGCGCCGTGGGCGGCGTCTGCGACCGGGTCGTCCACTACCCGGCGATCGACGCGGCGATGATGATGGCCAGCCCGATGATCAGGCTACCGATGATGATGGCCAGCGCGCTGTTGTGGTCTTCCTCGATCTCGTGGCGGATCGAGAAGGGCGTGACCTTGGTGATGACGAAGAAGGCCAGCGCGAAGGTGACCATGCCGAAGAAGGCGTAGATCACGGTCCACAAGAGCTGGTCGAGGTGTCCGGCGAGGTCCATGCGGGGCTCCGGAGGGGGTCAGGGAGAGGAGGTCACTTGCCGCCGCGCAGGCCGCCGCCACGGTGGCTGCGGCCGACGGAGTAGCCGACGAAGAAGCCGCCGCCGCTGCGGGTCGACTCCTCGCGCAGGCTGACGGTCTGTTCTTCGCCGACGGTCTCGGCGGGCACCAGGTCGGCCCAGGTCGCCACCGCGCCGAAGCCGGTGACGAGCAGCACGAAGCCGAGTGCGGCGAGGGGGAGCATGCCCATCAGTCCTCCTGGTCCTTGAGGCCCTTGTACAACAGGAAGCCGAGCAGGATGGTCGCCACCGAGCCGACCAGGCCGGCGATGGCCCAGATCGACCGGTGGGCGCCCTCGACCACGACCACCCGCAGCCCGTGCTGGGACGCCAGCGCGGACTCGGTCTCGCCCAGGCCGCTGACGGCCTTCAGGTGCAGCCGGTACTCGCCGGGCTCGGCGCCGCGGAACCACAGGGTCGCGCTGTCGCTGCCTTCCGACCAGGACTCTCCGCCCTCGACCCCGTGGTAGTAGCTGATGTCCGCGTCGGTGACGTGCACGACGGCGTCGTCCCCCTGGACCAGCGCGACCTGGGCGTACATCCAGCCGTTGTCGACGTTGCTGTCGAGCTCGATGGAGACCAGCCCCTTGCCCGTCAGCGGGAAGGGCTTGCTGGTCGCTTCCTCGCTGAGCTGCTGGGCCGAGAACTGCTCGCTGTGCACCTGCTTGCCGGAGCCCAGCGTGGTGGCCAGCACCCCGCCGTTGAGCACCAGGCCGAAGGCGCCGGCCGCCATCACCAGCCGGGCGTCCCGCAGCCGGGCGTGCACCGGGCGCGGGGCCGTGCCGACCTTCAGCTGCACGTCGGGCATGGCGCGGCGCAGCTGGTCGGCGGTGAGCACCACGCCTTCGTTCAGCTCGCGCTCGCCGTCGACCGCCTCGAGCTCCAGCCGGGCACCGTCTTCGCCGTCGAACTCCCACGCGACCACCGAGTCCCCGACCTCGGCCCGCCACGGCAGGCAGCCGTCGATGTGCCACAGGTCGCGGTACACGACCTCGCTGCAGGTCCACTTGCGGCCGTCGAAGGTGCGGGCCCGGCGCCCGGCCTGCACCTCTTCCAGCCGGCCCATCAGCGCGTAGTGGACCTTGTGCATCAGGCCCCACACGCCGGCGTATTCGTCCAGGAACAGGAGCGGCCGGCGCGGGTGGTAGAGCACGTAGACCCGCGTGCTGTAGGCGGGGTCGTTCTCCTCGACCCACAGCATGCGGGCGCAGACCTCGTAGCGGGTGCCGCGCCACCGGAAGCTCTGGCCCAGCGGCAGGTCGAAGCGGGTCCCGGTCTGGCCCTTGCCCGGCCCGACCAGCTCCAGTGCGTCCCGCTGCGGCCCCGTCAGGCGGCAGCGGCTGTCGCAGCGGCTGCAGACGATGGTCTCGGCGCGCTCGTCGGGGACCTGCAGCGGCGCGCCGCAGTGGGCGCACTGCACGGCGATGGGCGCATAGGCCGGACGGGGCTGCTGCAGCGTGTCGAAGGGCGCGGTCACCAGTCCAGCCCCTCGTCGTCCAGGGACAGGGTGTCGGGGTTCACCCAGTGGCCCACGAAGACGGTGGCCTGGCCGTCGTCGCGGTCCCACTCGATGCCGATGCTGTAGCGGCCGTCGGGGCTGCTGCCGTCGGCGTAGGCATAGGTCTCGCCGGGCAGCACGTCGCGGGGCAGCTGGCCCTCGATGCCGATGCACTCGGCCCGGCCGACCTCCTCGATGACGAAGCCCTTGCCGTGGGCGTCGACGCGGGCCCCGGGGCGGAGCTCCTGCGGCCCCGGCAGGGCCATCGCGCCGCGGCCGGTCTCGGCGGCCAGCTCGTGATCGTCTTCGGTGATCCACAGCCGCGTGCGGTCGGCGGCGCCGTCGTCGTGCAGCTCGCAGCACCACTCGTCCCAGAAGCCGGGGCCGTAGCTGTAGCGGACCCGGCCGAGCACCACGAAGCGGTGGCCCTTCAGCTCGCCGACCGCGCCGGTGTAGAGCCGCGTGAAGCCCTGGGGCAGCCGGCTCTTGTGGCCGCTGTCGCGCGCGGCGTCCTGGTCCCAGGCGACCACGGTCTCGCAGTGGGCGCAGGCGCTGACCACGATGCCGGGGTTGCGATCCGGCAAGGGAGCGCCGCAGCTCGGGCACTGCACGCGGTCGAAGCTCACGCCGGCTCCGGCCGGGAGGGCTCCGTCTCCGGCGGGCCCGGCGGCAGGCGCTCGACCCGCGTGATGCGGCAGGCGGTCGGCGCCAGCGCGGCGCAGACCTGGTCGGCGACGGCCTGGGCGATCTCGGGCTCGCCGCAGGTGAACACGTCGACCGCGGCTACACCGTGTTCGGGCCAGGTGTGGATCGCCACGTGGCTCTCGGCGAGCACGACCACACCCGACACGCCCTGGGGCGAGAACCGGTGCAGGCAGCGGTCCACGACGGTCGCGCCGCCCGCCGTCGCGGCGGCGGCGAGCAGGTCCGCGACGGTGTCGACGTCGTCGAGCAGTGCGGCATCGACCCCGTGCAGGTCGAGCAGCAGGTGCGTGCCGAGGCCGGCGGGCGGCAGGGCCACGGCGGCCGTGGGGGGGAGGGGAGCAGACATCGGGACCGGCAGGCTACCGCGTCGGCGCGCCGATGAGCGCGGGACGGGCTCAGCTGCCGAGCACCTTCGCGGCGTGGGCACTACGGGCCCGGGCGGCTTCTGTTGCGTCGTCGCGGGTGCGGGACACGGTGGCCCCGGCCTCGGTGATGGAGCGCGCCAGGCGCAGCGCGTCGTCGAGCAGCCGGTCGCCGTCTTCGGGGTGCACGCCCACGGCGTGCAGCAGGACGGCGCTGTCGGTGACCTCGGAGCCCGGGTGGGCATGCAGGACGGCCAGCAGGTCGCCGTGCAGATCGTTGCTGCTGACCGGGGCCGAGACCAGGGCGCGCACTTCCTCGGGGTTGTCGCCGAAGGCCTCGATCATGCCGTCCAGCACCGGGTCGGGCAGGTCGATCCCGCGGTCGGGGGCGTCGCGCGGGGCCAGCCGCAGCCGCAGCCCGGCGGGCATCGATCCGGCCAGGCCCACCTTGATGCTGATCCGCGCCCCGTCGTGCTCCGGCGTGTCCGCGGGCGGCGCGATGCCGGCCACCCGATCCCAGCCGAAGGCCCACCCGGCGCGCACTGCGACGGTGAAGCCGTCGATCGTCCCGTGCAGCGCGAACTCGTTGCCCACGCGGGTCAGGTGCAGGCCGTGGCGCTGGGCCAGGGCGGCCCAGGGTGCCGTCGTGCCGCCGGACAGGGCCTGGGCCAGCTGCACCACCTGCCCGATCCGCGCGTCCAGGGTCGCAATGGCGTTGCCCCGCTCCTCCAGCACCACCTCGCCGTTGCGGATGCGGCTGTAGCTGTTGGCGCTGACCAGGTGGGCCAGCGCCAGGTTCACGTCGGGGGTGCGCAGGAGCGCACGGATGGCGGCGGGGTCGTCGCCCTTGATGCGCAGCTTCGGGTCCCAGACCGGGTCGCCGATCTGGATGTCCTGGCCGCCCAGCATCTTCATCAGCGCGTCGCCGAAGCCCTCGCGGGTGATGCTCAGGCCCGCCGGGATGGGACCGTCCATGGGCGCGCGGAAGACCGTGTAGGTGGTCGAGCTCTTGCCGTGCTTGCGGGTCACCTGCCCGACGTGCACCGCCTGGTCGCCGACCGCGCCGGTGATCGACGGCGCCGAGAACCAGTCGCCGTGGTGGTAGGTCAGGCCCAGCCGGTCCGCCGCGCCTCGCCAGGCTTCTTCCCGCTTGCGGGCCTGGTGGCGGGCCACGCCGAAGATGATGAACGCGAACACCGCGAACACCAGCAGCTGCGACAGGACGCCGATCACTTCCATGGGGGCGCGACTCGCGGGAACAGGGGGTGACACGCAGCGGGGGGACTGCGGGGATAGCATGCCGCCATGGCTTTCGAAGGCAGCTTCCGCGACCGGTTCATCGTCCAGGCCCCGCTCGACGTCGCCGTGCGCGTCTTCGCCGACCCCGGCGCGCACGTCGCCGCCTTCGACGGGCTGGACCGCCACGACCGGCTGTCCGACGACAGCGTCGCCTTCGTCCTGCCCGAGATGAGCTACGGCGTCACGAAGTTCCGGGGCGTCTACGCCTGCCGCTACCGGCGCGAAGGCGACACCGTGCGCTGGGAGTCGCTGGACCGACCCGGGGACAACATCCGGTCGCGCGGCGTCGTCCGGTTCACGGCACAGGGGCCCGATCGCTGCCAGGTCGACTACGACCAGACCCTCGAGATCGGGCTCCAGGTCGGCCGGCTGCTGCAGGCCACGATCCGACCGCTGGTCGAGCGAGGCATCCAGAAGGAAGCCCGCGCCTTCTGCCAGCGGCTCGTCGCCCAGTCCGAAGCCGCGGCCCGCCAGGCCTGAGGAGCACTGCCGTGTCCATCTTCGACATGCTCAAGAAGGCATGGGCCGACAGCGAGTCCGAGCCCACGTCCCCCGCGGCCGAGCCGAAGCCCGCGGCCGAGCCGAAGCCCGCCACCGGCAAGGGCGTCGCGGCGGATCTGCAGGACCGGGTCAAGCGCGAGGCGGCCGAGCTGGCAGCGCGGCAGGCCCTCGCCGCGGCCAAGGCGGCGGTCAGCGCGGCGGGCGAGGAGCTGCTCGACGACCTGGAGAGCAGCCTGTCCAAGGAGCAGGACGCCCGAAAGGACCGCAAGCCGGTGGGGCCCGACAGAAGTGCCGCCGACGCCATCGCGGCCCGGGTCGAGGGCGCCGCCGAGCGGACCGAGCGGGTGCGCACCACGCGCGAGGATCGCGAGGCCCGGGCCCGCGAGGAGCTCGCCCGCATCAAGGCCGAGATGGCCGCCGCGGACGCCGCCACCAAGGACGAAGCGTGAGCACCGAGACCGAGCTGCGACAGCGCTGCATCCCGGCCGCCCAGGTGGCCCGCGAGGTCATCGCGGCCGTCGCCCCCGGCGACCCCGTGCTGCTGGCGAGGGCGATCTACACGCCCCACCCCGCCGTGGCCGAGCGCTGGCTGGTGTTCGGCGACGGTGGACGCCGGCTGTGGCGGGTCGCCGACGCCTGGATCGCGGTCAGCGAGGTCGACGAGCTGCAGGGTCGGCTCGGCGGCGCCCACCTGCTGGTCGAGGGGTCCTGCGACGCCATGTTCGCGACCAGGGCCCGGGTCGTGTGGGCGCTGCAGGCCGTGCAGCCACGCGTCTTCGCCGCCGACCTGCTGCGCCTGGCCGTCGTCGGCGACCAGATCGAGCTCGCGGGCACGACCCTGACCCGCGACCAGCTGGCCGGGGTCGAGGTGTCGCTGTCCGCCGGCTGGTCGCGGCACACCGTGTCCCTGCGCCTGCACGACGGGCATCGCCGCGAGGTGGCCAGCCGCGTCGAGGTCGCCGCCCGCCTGGACCCGACCTACGGCCAGCCGGAGCTGTGGGCCGACTCGGCCTGGGCGGTCGAACTGGCCGGCGGACTCGGCGCGCTGTTCGGGCTGGATGTCCGGCTGCCCGAGGCGCTGCAGGGCTGACCGGTGGCGGCGCGTTGCGAAAGGCGGGCAGTTGTACGTTCAACCGTCGCAGTTGCGCACCGGTTGCCGATCAACCCCTCCGAATTCGCCACGCGCCGGGGGGAATGGCCCTGCTGGAGGCCCGATCCTGGGCGGTTCCGCCGGGATCCGAGCCCCTGGGTTGCGAATTCGGGCCACCTGCCGGCGCTGTGTTGCGAAAGGCGGACAGTTGAGCACTCAACGGTCCCCGGCGCGCGTCGGCGCCCCGCCCGCCGGGTCAGGGATTCGTGATGACCAGGTCGTCGTAGGACACGCCGCCGTCGTTGTCCCAGGTGTACAGACCGACGACCCCGGGTCCCATCGGGCTGGCGCCGTCGGCGATGTACTCCAGCACCGCTTCGCCGTGCAGCCAGACGGTGATGGTGTCGCCGTCGACCTGCACCGCCAGCGTGGTCCAGCTGTCGGCGGCGAAGCTCAGGTCCTCGCTGCCGTCATCGGTGGCGAAGTCCTCGCACACGCCCGCCTCGCACTGCGCCAGGACCACCTCGGACGCCGGGTCGTACCAGCCGTAGTAGTCGGTCGGATCCTCCCAGCTGGCCAGCCAGTAGTTCTCGTCGTCCTCGTAGCCGAACACGATGCCGGCGGCGTTGCAGGCCGAGCCGCTCACCGCGGTGTCGACCGTCACCGTCCACGCGTCCAGCTCGCCGTGGTCGGGACCGATGAGGAAGCTGTCGGCCGCGTTGCTGGCCTCGCGGGCGATGCCACCGCTGACCGACCAGCTCGGGCTGTTGCCGCCGCCCAGATCGACCACCGTCCAGTCGTCGCCGTCGCTGAAGTCCTCGGACCAGACGGTGTCGTCCACGCAGTTGACCGTGCCGTCCCCGTCGCTGTCGACGGCCCCCGGGTCGGTGACCGTGTCGCAGTCGTCGTCGATGCCGTTGCAGACCTCTTCCGCGTCGGGGTTCACCGCTGGGTCGTCGTCGTCGCAGTCTTCGGCCGCGGCGGCGTAGCCATCGGGCAGGGCGCAGGCGGTGACCGAGGTGTCGACCCCGAAGCCGTCCCCGTCGTCGTCCAGGTAGAAGGTCGTCCCCGTGGACAGGTCCACGTCGTCGTCCGCGTCGTCCACGGCCCGATCGCAGTCGTCGTCGATGTCGTTGCAGGCCTCGGTCGCGCCGGGGTGCACCGCAGCCGCGTCATCGTCGCAGTCGGTCGCATCGTCGACGGTCCCGTCGGGCGCGTCGCAGGCGATGGTCGCTGCGTCGAGGTCGCCGTAGCCATCGTCGTCCGTGTCGGCGTACCAGGTAGGCGCGCCGGTCAGGTCCGTGTCGTCGTCGTCGACGGCGTCGTCGCAGTCGTCGTCGATGTCGTTGCAGACCTCGGCGGCGCCGGGGTTCACGTCCGCGTCGTCGTCGTCGCAGTCGGTGGCGTCGCCGACGGTGCCGTCGGGTGCCGCACAGCCCAGCGTCACCGCGGTGGCATCGCCGTAGCCGTCTTCGTCGCCGTCGGCGTACCACGCGACCGCGTCCAGCGCGTCTTCGTCGACGGCGTCGTCGCAGTCGTTGTCGACGCCGTCGCAGTACTCGTCCGCGCCGGGGCGCACATCGGCGCGGGTGTCGTCGCAGTCCGTGGCGTCGTCCACGAAGCCCTCGGGCGCGAGACAGGCTTCGGTGCCCACCTCCGGCCTGCCGAAGCCGTCGTCGTCGTCGTCCAGGAACCAGGTCGAGGTGCCGCCGACCGCGTCGTCCGCGTCGTCGATCAGGTCGTCGCAGTCGTCGTCGATGTCGTTGCAGATCTCGGTGGCGCCCGGGTTCACCAGCGGGTCGCCGTCGTCGCAGTCCACGTCGTCGGTGAAGCCGTCGCCGTCCGCGTCCACCGGGCCGGTGTCGGTGTCGGTACCCGAGTCGGTCCCACCGTCGCTCGTGCCGCCGTCGGTCGTGCCGCCGTCGGTGTCGCCGCCGTCGGTGCCACCGTCCGTCCCGCCGTCATCACCGATGCTGCCCGTGTCGTCCTTGGCGGGGTCGGAGCGGCAGGCGGACGCGAGGAGGAGGAGGGCCAGGAGGGGCAGGCGCTTCACGAGGGACTCCGGGGAGGAGGCCCAGGGTACCGCAGCGGCCTGTCGTCGGACCGGCTAGCGGTGCTAGCCCAGCCACTTCCGTCGCTCGTGGCGCCGCGCCTCGAGGTCGGCCGGGAGCGGTGGTGGAGCCCCGTGGGTGGGCCGCTCCTCCATCGACGCCGCCAGCCGTCGCACCCGGGTCTGCCAGGCGGGAAGCGTCCACTGGCCGAACTGCGTGAACGCGCCTTCGTAGCCCTGGCGCTCGTACTCCTCGGGCGTCGTCACGTAGCCCGAGTAGTCGTCGCAGTAGCCGGTGAGCAGCGCCACCTCGACGTCCAGCGCCTCGGCTGTCGTCTGCCGCAGCCGCTGGCCCGCGATGGTCGTCGGCTCGAAGGGCACGGCCACCACCCCCAGCCGCCCGATCCTCCACAGATGCAGCGGCAGCACCTGGGGCAGCCACGGCTCGGTGCCGACGGCGTGTTCCTGCTGGGCCAGGTGGTCGACGATCGGGTCGACCTTCGGCGGGATCAGGTGGACCGACCAGCCCTTGCCGAACACCGTGCCTTCACCGACGGCGAGCAGGGGCGCCTTGGCGCCGTGCAGGTCCAGGAAGCGGCGGTGGGCGTCGTGCCGCAGGAACGGGGTCAGCCGGGTCCACGTCTGCCACAGCCGGGTCGCCAGGTGCAGGCCGACGCCGATGGGCAACGGCGTGCCCGGGCCCTCCCAGGTGCCCCGCAGCATTCGGGCACCGACCGCGCCCGTGGCCGCGTGCACGTCCGTGCGGCCACCGGCCAGATCGGCGTCCACCGGCTGCCCCGGCATCGACTCCCAGGCGATGGCGACCTGCAGCGGACCGTCCAGCGCCGGCGTGCCCTCGGCGGCGTCGAGCAGCGCGAGCGCCTGTTCGCCCTGCATGCGACCGTTCTCCCGGGCGCTCTCGTGGTCGTCGGCCGACACGCCGCCCGGGAACTTCCGGCCCGGCCAGTGCCGGTGGTTCGGCGTCACATCACCACTCGGTCCCTGGCACATCAGCGCGACGAAGCCGTCGTGGCCACGCTCGCCGAGCGTCTGTTCACACAAGACGCTCGCGTACCCCTTCGCGTCCGCCGAGATGAGCGTGTTGTCGCTGTGCACGCAGGTGTTGTGCACGCCGAACCAGGCCACGAGCCCCAGCGGTCGGCCCGCCGCGTCTTCGGCCCGCAGCACCGTCATCTCCCGGTCGATGGCCAGGTGCCGCTCGTCGGGGCCATAGGTGCGGGTCACCTCGGGGTTGCGATGGTGCGCCCGCAAGGCCCGGTTGAAGGCCACCGGCAGCTCCGGCGCGAAGCGGCCCGCGGCCGCCCGCAGGCGGCCTTCCTGGCGGGCGTGCCACGCATCGGCGATCGCCTGCACCGCGCCCGCTGCGTAGACGTCCAGCACCTCGGGCTGGAAGCCCGGGATGCTCGCGTTGTCGAACCGCCGGGTGCTGTAGCCGCCGGGCGCGCTGTGGGTGTGCGTCGTCGTCAGCACCAGCGCGGTGTCGTCGACCGGCACATCGGGATGCAGGGCCCGCAGGCGCTCGAGGACCGTCGAGCGCAACAACGTCGTGATGTAGCAGATCTCCAGCGAGACCAACGCCAGCACCGGGGTCGCCGACCCGGGGTCGTGCAGCAACAGACAGCGGGCGTGCAGCCGGGTCGAGATGCCCCGGACCACGTTCCCCGCGATCGCCCATCCGAGCATGCCGACACCGGCGACCCGGTCGGGGTCCGGCGTGATGTCGGTGCGGGAGAGGGCGAGCAGCATGGAGCGGGGAGATATCTCGGTCAGGGATCCGTGCCCCCGCCTTGTCCTAGTCGCCGAGCATCGCGGCCCAAGCGGCGTCGGACTCGTCGAGCGCATCGTCGAGCATGTCGAGGCTGGGCCACATCATCGCTTCCGGGGTGCCGTCGGGCGGCCTCATGGCCTCCCACTCCTCGGCGCTGGGCGGAGGCGCGCGGTCGATGGCATCCCGGATGCGGGCCCAGCCCAGGCGCTCCCGCCAGCCCTGCCTGTCGACCACGAGGATGCCGTAGCCGTGGACCATGCTGTCCGCGAGGTGGTGGGCGTCCAGAGCCTCTCGGGTCACCCGCCAGCGGGACAGACTGCGGGCCAGCTCGAGGTCGGCGCCAGCCTCGAGGCCGCGTGTCTGCATCAGCAAGCCCGCGACGATGCTGTTGTCCGTGCCACTGTGTACGGCGTTGATGCCGGTGATGAGCAGCTCGTCGGCGCTCAGGGCGGGCGTGTAGCGCTTGGAGTACCACCCATCGAGGGGCCTCCAGAACTCGCGCTCTTCTTCGTAGGATGTGAACCACGGACCGGGGACGCACGGGGTCGGGTCTTCCCCAGCCAGCAGCCGATCCCGCATCCAGCAGTCGCCGGCGGGTAGCTGGCTCCGCTCACGGCGTCGGGCGAGTTCCCCAGCCACCTGGGCGCGGGTCGGCGGCAGCGTGCATGCCAGGACGAGGGCGATCAGCATTCGTCTGCCGGGGTGTTGGTCCACTCCTCGCACAGCTTCTTCTCGCCCCAGACCAACCGGGCAATGACCTCCATGTGGGTGATGCACCACTGCAGCAGGGCGTTCTCGTCGACCATCATCCGGTCCTCGAACTCGTGGCCCAGGAACGTTCGAACGGGGAAGGGCAGACGCTCTCCCGCAGCGAGCTCCAAGAGCGACTCGTGCTCGATCAACCAAGCGGTGATCCCATCGTCGAGCGTGGCCGTGCCCCTGCGCAGGCCCCTGAGGAATCCGTGGACAGCGGCACCGCCGTCGTAGGAACCCTTCTGGTGGACGCCGGGCAGGTTCCGATCCCTCTCCACCAACGTGCGCGCGAGCTCGTCGAGCACATCTGCCGCCTGTCGCATGACCGTGCCGTAGACCCCCAGGAACTGGTCGATGCCGGGGGGTGCAGGGACGACCGCCGTGGCGAACTCGTAGAGGGTCGCGAACTCGCGGAGCGCATCGCCAGGGCGGGTGTGGGCATCGGGCTGGCGGAGGGCCTCGACGGCCTTGCTGTACTTGTCGAAGACGGCGATGCGGGACCGCCACTCCTGCAGCGGCCCGACCAGATACTCCCAGCACGGGTCCTCCCCGAACGCCACGCCGGCGAGGTTCTCGACCCACATGCGGGCCTGGTCCTCGGCCAGCCCCTCCTGCTCCATGAGCTGGCGAACCGCGGCGTCTTCCTCGTCCTCGTGCAGCGCCCAGGCCGCTCCGGCGGCGACGAGGTGGACGAAGCTGCCCCCGACGCCGGCGTCCTGGTTCTCGCGGGCCACCTCGGCCACGCCCGCACCGAAGGCATCGAGGCAGGAATCCAGCCAGTCGGATCCGGCGTCCACCATGGCTTCCGGGGCCGTGAGGTCGAGCCCACGGAGCAGGTCCTGGTTGCTCTGCTCGCAGGCCGACTGCGAGGCCGTCTGGGTCGACGCGGCGCCATACGCCGGCGCGGGCGCTGCGGTCTGGTACTGCTGCATGACAAGCTCCCCGCCGAGGCCTGCCCGCGCAACAAAGGAGGGGGGGGGAGCGGCGACCCGAGCGGACCTCGATGGTGCCGCCCGGAGCCGGAGGGGTGGGTCACGAGCTGTCAGCGAGGACCGGCCAGGTAGGCGGCGATGAACCGAAATGGTCCCGACGCCGCGATGGGGCACGGTGACGAGGCGGGCGCCTGCTGCCTGGTAGGCGAGAGCCCAGCCGATCACCCCTCCCCCCACTCCCGTCCCACCCCCGCCCGCGAGTCCAGCCCGCTCTTCACGAGCACCCTGTGCACGTGGTCCTTCACGGTCCCCACCGAGATCCCGAGCGCCAATGCGATGTCCTTGTTGCGCAGGCCGGCGGCGACCAGGGATGCCACCTCGCGCTCCCGGGGGGTCAGGGCTGCGGCCCAGGCGGGGGCGCGGTCCGGGGGGCGGACGATGACGACGGGCGCGCCCAGGCTGTCGAGGGCCTGCAGGTCGAGGGTGAGGCCCAGGCGGCCCTGGCCGAGCCCTGCCAGGCGGGCGAGCACGGCGCGGGGCACCTGCTGGCCCCGCGTGGCGGTCAGCTGCTTCAGGATGTCGCGCAGGTCGGCGAGCTCGGCGTCGGTGAGGCGGGCCATGCAGGGACCCTATCCATCGAAGGATGGATGGGCGGTGGGAGGACGGTGGCGTAGGCTTGCGACGTCACCCCGGAGGACCCGATGAATCGCCCTCGCGACGTGGTCGAGCGCTACTTCCGCTGCATGCAGGCGGGGCCCGGCGCCGCGGAAGATCTGTTCGCACTGTTCGCGGACGACGCGGTGTACACGGAACCGTTCACGGGCACGTCGCGGACCCACCAGGGGCGGGCCGCCATCGAACGGACGCTCCGGGACTCGTGGCAGCAGACGCCGCCGGATCTGGTGCTGACGGTGGATCGGGTCGACGTGGACGGAGACACGGTGACGTCGCTGTGGACGTGCACGTCGCCGGTGTTCCCGGGGCCGATGCGCGGCCGCGATGTGTGCGTGGTCCGCGATGGACGCATCGCCTCCCTCGAAGTCTGTTTCCTTCCTTCCTGAGGTCCGACCGATGTCCGACAAGCTGCAGACCTGGTACGACGCCCGCTCCCCCGAACAAGCGGAGATCGCCCGCCGGCTGGCGGCGGTGATCGGCGCCGCGGCGCCGGCCGCGGAGCTGGCGGTGAAGTGGGGCCACCCGACCTGGACCCAGGGCGGGCCGGTCTGCCAGCTCAAGCCCCAGAAGGCCTATGTGGGCCTGGTGTTCTGGTGGGGTGCGAAGCTGCCTGACCCGTCGGGGGCGCTGACCGGCGCCGGCGACAAGATGCGCACCGCTCGGTTCGCCGCGCTCGCCGACATCGACGAGGCGGTGGTGACGGCCCTGGTGCAGGCCGCGCTCCAGGCGAATGCGACCCTGGGAGACCCGACGAAGACCAAGGCCTGACCCGCGCCGCGATAGAACGCGGGCATGCGTGTCCACCTCCGCACCGAGCCGACCCCCGACGAGCGGACCCTGCTGCAGGCGGAGCTCCCGCGCTCGGTCCAGCTGACCAGCAACGGTCCCCTGCAGGGCGAGACCGATGTGCTGGTGAACGGCCGGCCGTCACCGCAGGAGCTGCTGTCGGTGCGCCAGGCGTTGGTCATTCCCTACGCCGGCCTGCCGCGGTCCACGCGCGCCCACCTGCTGGCCCACCGGCCGGACCTGCCGGTCTACAACCTGCACCACAACGCGCACGCCGCCGCGGAACACGCAGTGGCCCTGCTGCTCGCTGCGGCCCGCCGCCTGCTGCCGGTCGACCGGGCGCTGCGGGCGGGCGACTGGCGGGACCGCTACGGGCCGGATCCAGGCGTGGCCCTGGCCGGGCGCACCGCGGTGGTGCTGGGCATGGGGGCCATCGGCCGCCGGGTGGCGGTGGTGCTGGGGGCCTTGGGAATGACGGTGGAGGGGGTGCGCCGCACGGCCCGCGACGGCTGGCGGGGGGCCGAGGACCTCGAGCCGCTGCTGCGGCAGGCCGATGTGCTGGTGGTCTGCCTGCCCCACACCGAACAGACCGAGGGCCTGCTCGACGCGGAGCGGCTGGGGCTGCTGCCCTGGAATGCGGTGCTGGTGAACGTCGGACGGGCCCAGGTGATCGACGAGCGGGCACTGTTCGAGTGCCTGCGGGACGGGCGGATCCACAGTGCCGGGCTGGACGTCTGGTACCGCTACCCGGGCGACGAGGCGGCCCGGACGAACACGCCGGTGTCGGATCTGCCCTTCCACGCGCTGGACAATGTCGTGCTGAGCCCGCACCGGGCCGGGCACGGCCCCGGCGTCGAAGCGCGTCGCTGGCAGGCACTGGGCGGGCTCCTGGCCGAGCTCGAGCGCGGGGCCGAGCCGGCGTCCCGGGTGGACGTCGTGCAGGGCTACTGACCGCGCGGCGTCGCGCGCCGGCCGTCGCTCAGCGCGACGAGGTGATCCAGCGCAGCGCCCTGCGCAGCCGGCCCGCGGGACGTGGCGAGCGGGGCTCGGTCGGTCGGGCGGCCCGCGGTGGGGGCGGGTCGGACGCCCGGTCGGCGCGGCCGGTGACCCCGGCGACCAGCTCGTCGAGATCGATCTCGGCCACGGGGCGGTCGAGGGCGCGGGCCAGGGCGTGGGGGAAGAGGGTCTCGTCTTCCCGGGCGGCGTGCAGGGCCAGATCGTCCAGGAAGGCGGTCAGCGCGAGGGTGGCGTCGCCCGCGCGGTCGAGGCCGGCCCGCAGGCGGGCCTCGAGCTCGTGGAGCTGTCCGTGCTCGACGTGCATCTGGGCGATGGGGCCGAGCACGTGGTGGCCGACGTCGGTGTCCCCCCGGCCCAGCGCCTGGATGGCCGGGAAGAGGATGACCTCTTCTTTGTGGAGGTGGGCGTCGAGCAGGGCCGCCAGCGCGGCGAAGTCCCGCCGCAGCTCGGGCGGCGCCCCGGCCAGGGCCGCCGTGAGCGCGGGCATCGCGGCCTTGGCGGGCCGGTGGTGCCGCTCCAGGATGTCGTCGACTTCGGCGATCAGGTCCATGCTGTCTCTTCTCCCAGCGGACCCCCGACGCGGCCGCAGGCGGTAGCCTCTCCCCCTCGGAGGTCCCATGCTGCTGCTCCTGCTCCCCGTCGCCCTGGCGAACGAACCCGCCGCCGACGTCGCGCCTCCTCCCCCGGACCCGGCGGCCTCGCCGATCACCATCCCCCTCTCCCCCGACAACCCGGGCCCCTTCCGCTGCAAGGTCGACCCCTTCTTCGTCGTGCAGGAGGGCACCACCGGCCAGCTCAGCATCAAGCTGCAGATCGACGCCCCCGAGCACCTGCTCTACGTCGATCGCATCGGGGTCGAGGCCAAGGACGCCGGCGGGCTGACCGTCGGCGAGCTCACCCTGCCGCCGGGACAGCCGCACACCGACCCCTGGGGCGGTGACCCGCGGGACGTCTACGCGCAGGACACCGAGTTCACGGTGGCCGTGACCGCCCCGAAGGGCCTGGGCGACCGGGTCGATCTGTCGCTCACGGTGTTCTGGCAGGGCTGCAGCGCCGCGATGTGTTTCATGCCGGCCGAACAGACCTTCAGCGTGCCGGTGCGGATCAAGGGCGGCGGCTGAGGGGGCGGGTCCGCCGTGACGCTCAGCGGTCGGGAGCGTTCTGCAGCAGCGCTGCGAGGTCGAAGCCCCACACGCTTCCAACCACATGGGGCGGAGCGTCGTTCCCACGGGTCCACATCTCGTCCGCGATCCACACTCGGCCGGATGGCGAGTCGGCGATCTCGACCTGCCCAGGTCCAGTCATCTGGTAGTCGACGGCCCAGTGGTCATTGTCCTCCGTCCATGCCACCCAGCTGTCGACGTCTTCGATGGCCACATCACTCCAGTGCCAGCCGCGCAGCACTGCGACGCGCCCCAGGAACCTGGCTTCGAATGCGTCCATGGACATGGGACCACGCATGGCCACGACGACGACCGGCACTCCAGCCAGCGCTCCGACCGCGATGTCTGTGAAGCCGCGTTCGTCCCACTCGATGCCGTAGATCTCCGGCATTCCAGCGGGGAACGGAAGCTCGAAGCGGCTGGTGGGTGTCTCGACAGGCCCCCAAGATGCCGACGGCCCTCGATACGCGGTCCAACCTGTCTGACCGAAGACGATGAGGTCGTTCAGTCCGTCGTCGTCCAGGTCCTCGTCTACGACGAAGCCGTGGACCCGGCCGGGCGCGATCATGCCGCCATCGCATCGAATGGTCGTCGAGGCGTCGTCGAGGGTGAGCGTCGCCCCGCTGGGTGTGGCGGCGATGTCGGCCCCGGAGAAGACGGCAGCGCAGATCCCCTCTTCGGTCACGGAGCTGGACGTGTTCGTGATGATGTCGGGCTGATCATCCCCTGTCATCTCGACAACAGCGAACACGCCCCTGGGCCCGCTGTCGATGAAGACGTGGTCGCCGTAGCCAGACTGGCCAACGCGGTGGGGGTCTCGAATGACCACGATGTGTTCGACGGCCGAGCTCGTCGGCGAACGCGGGCCTGTGGTCCAGTGGGCGGCGTCGCCAAGGGTCAGATTCGACACGATGTCGGCGAGCCCGTTTCCGGTGATCTCGACCACGACTTGATGGTCGCCAAGGCGTTCGTCCAGGGCCTGCTCGATGGTCGCATCGGCGTCATCGACCGGGTCGGAACTCGACCTGGTTGGAGCGGTGAAGATGAGCGCGCCGGGTGACGACTCTGGTGTGATGTCGAGGGACGCCGCGCTCACGATCAGGTCTTCGACACCGTCGCCGGTGAAGTCACCCGTACAGTCGAACCCGATCCCGATGCCGGTCCGCTTGGAAGCCCCCACTCCCGACCCGTCGTCCGTGAGCGAGAACTGTTCCGACGTCCCCCAGTCACCGTCGCTGCTGATCGAGACGATGCTTCCTGCAGCGAAGACCTCGCCGTCCCACGCCTCGCCCGGAGCTCCGACCAGGAGTTCTGGGCGTCCGTCTGCGTCCACGTCGCAATTCGCCCGCATCCGGTACCCGAGCTTCTGGAGGGTGAAGTCATGGACCTGCACGGAAGCTCTTCCCACCTTCCATCCACAACCCGGTTCATCCACGGAGCCGTCACAGTCGTCGTCGATTGTGTTGTCGCACAGCTCCAACTTTCCCGAGCGAACCTGTGCCGTCCAGTCGTCACAGTCGTTGCCGCCGAAGTCTTCGTGGCGGTCCCCGTCCGCATCGGCGTCGTAGTCGTCGCCGCCGCGGCAGTCCTGATCCACGCCGTCGTACCAGACCTCGTCGGCGCCCGGATAGACGGCCGGGTCGGTGTCGTCACAGTCGGTGCCGCCGGATGACTCCGACGCATACCCGTCGCCGTCCGCGTCGGTGATCGACGTCGGGTTCCCGGAGTCGGTGTCGTCGCCTGCAGACCGCCGATGCCCGGGTTCTTCCTCGGAACACCCCCCAAGCAGCATCGCAGCGAGCCCCAGGCTCGTGCTCAGCACTTCCGCCTCGGCGTGGACGATCTCGTCATCGGGTGCCTCCTCGGTCAGGGCGCAGGTGCCGCCTGACCGAGGCTACCGCTGCCCCGCCGGGCTGTCGAGCAGCCCCCCTCACGCAAAGAAGTCATTCCCCTTGTCATCCACCACGATGAACGCGGGGAAGTCGACCACCTCGATCTTCCACACGGCTTCCATGCCGAGCTCGGGGTAGTCGAGCACCTCGACCTTCTTGATGTTCTCCTTGGCGAGCACGGCGGCCTGACCGCCGATGCTGCCCAGGTAGAAGCCGCCGTTGGCCTTGCAGGCGTCGGTGACGACCTTGGACCGGTTGCCCTTGGCGATCATCACCAGACTGCCGCCGTGCGGCTGGAACTCGGGCACGTAGGGATCCATGCGGCTGGCGGTGGTCGGGCCGAAGCTGCCGCTGGGCATGCCGTCGGGGGTCTTGGCCGGGCCGGCGTAGTACACGGGGTACTTCGTGAAGTAGTCGGGCAGACCCAGGCCGGCGTCGAGCCGCTCCTTGAGCTTGGCGTGTGCGATGTCGCGGGCGACGATCATCGGACCGGACAGGCTGATGCGCGTCTTGATGGGGTACTTCGTCAGCTCGGCGCGGATCTCGTCCATCGGACGGTTCAGGTCGATCTGGACCACGTCGTCGGACAAGGACGCGTGGTCGATCTCGGGCAGGTAGTGGGCGGGGTTGCGCTCGAGCGCTTCGAGGAACACGCCCTGATCGGTGATCTTGGCCTTGATCTGACGGTCGGCGCTGCAGGAGACGCCGATGCCGACCGGGCAGCTGGCGCCATGGCGCGGCAGCCGGACGACGCGCACGTCGTGGCAGAAGTACTTGCCGCCGAACTGGGCGCCGATGCCGAGCTCGCGGGTGATCTGCAGCACCTCGGCTTCCAGGTCCAGATCGCGGACGGCGTGGCCCAGGTGGTTGCCCTCGGTCGGCAGATCGTCCAGGTAGCGGGCGCTGGCGAGCTTGACGGTCTTGAGGTTCTGTTCGGCGCTGGTGCCGCCGACCACGATGGCCAGGTGGTAGGGCGGGCAGGCGGCCGTGCCCAGCCGGGGCAGCTCGGCGCGCAGGAACTCGCGCATGGACGCGGGGTTCAGGAGCGCCTTGGTCTTCTGGTACAGGTAGGTCTTGTTGGCGCTGCCGCCGCCCTTGGCCATGAACAGGAACTGGTAGCTGTCGCCCTGGGTGTGCAGGATGTCGATCTGGGCCGGCAGGTTGGTGCCGGTGTTCTTCTCTTCGTACATCGACTGCGGGGCGAGCTGGCTGTAGCGCAGGTTGCCGTCGCGGTAGGTCTTGAAGATGCCGTGCGACAGGGCCTCGGCGTCGTCGCCCTGGGTGAAGACGTGCTGGCCCTTCTTGCCGAGCACGATGGCGGTGCCGGTGTCCTGGCAGCTGGGCAGGATGAAGGACGCGCTGGTGACGGCGTTCTTGAGCAGGCTCTCGGCGACGAAGCGGTCGTTGTCGCTGGCTTCGGGGTCGTCGAGGATGTCGCGCAGCTGCTGGAGGTGGCCCGGCCGGTAGAGGTGGCTGACGTCGCGCATGGCGACCTCGGCCAGCTCGGAGAGGACGCGGTCCTCGATCTGGACGATGGTCCGGCCCTGGAAGGGGACGGTGGTCACGCCGTCGATGTCGAGCTTGCGCCAGGGCGTCTCGACGGGGTGGGCGTGGGGGAACATCTCCTGGTACTGGAACGGCGGCATCGGGCTCTCCTCGACGGGAAGGAGCGCCGCCTAACCGCCCGGAGCGGCGACCAGCGTCGCGACCCAGGCCGCGGTCGCGACCAGCAGCACCGCGCCCTCGGCCCGGACCAGCCGCCGGCCGGTCCACATCATGAACACCAGCCCGACGGACAGGCCGAGCATCCACAGCCCGTCGCCCCGCAGCAGGCCCAGGCTGACCGGCAGTGGCTCGACCACGGCCGTCAGGCCCAGGATGCCGAGCACGTTGAAGATGTTGCTGCCGACGACGTTGCCGACGGCGACGTCGGTCCGCCCCCGCAGGCTGGCGGCCACGCTCGTCGCGAGCTCGGGCAGCGACGTGCCCAGGCTGACCAGGGTCAGGCCGATGACCCGCTCGCTCATGCCGGCCGCCCGCGCGATGGTGAGCGCGCCGCCCAGGAAGTACTGGGCCCCGATGGCCAGGCCCAGCACGGCCATCGCCAGGGTGACCAGGGTGACCACCCACCCGCCGCCGCCACTCGCCAGCTCGTCGTCGGGCTCGGCCCGGGACAGGCGGTACAGCCAGGGCAGGCCGGCGGCCAGCAGGATGACGCCTTCGATCCGTCCCAGCACACCGTTCCAGCCGAGCGCCACCGTCGCGACCGCGGCGGCCACCATCAGCGGCGCGTCGCGGCGCAGGGTGGCCGACAGCACGGGCTGCACCCGGATCACCGCCGACAGGCCCAGGATCAGGCCGACGTTGACGATGTTGCTGCCGATGACGTTGGCGGCCGCCAGGTCGGCGCTGCCGTCGACGGCCGCCCGCAGCGACACGACCAGCTCGGGCAGCGACGTGCCCGCGGCCACCACGGTGAGCGCGACGGCGGTGGTGGGCAGCTTGAGGAGCGCGCCCAGGCGGATGGCCGCGGCGACCAGGCGGTCCGCCGAGACCGTGAGCACGACGAGGCTGGCGGCGGCGACGAACACCGCATCCCAGGGGATCTGCGACAAGGAGACTCCGGGGAGGAGGAGCCTGTCGGCGACATGCCGTGACAGCTCTTGGGATCCCGTGACGCACGCCCTGCATAACGTGGCTGCATCCAACCGATGGAGCCGTCATGCGCGAGTGGACCACCTGGGCCGGCCTGGCCCTCTTCGCCCTCTGCTTCGCTTCCCTCAAGGTGCAGTACGTCGCCCCGGTCGCCGTCCCGGCCACCGTGGCGACCGCCGACACGTCCGGTCACTGACCCCGCTCAGCGGGGACGCAGCGGCGTCGGGCCCAGCGCCCGTGGTCCCGCTGGCCGGGGCGCCGCGTCCGCGGCCAGCGGTCGCCGCAGCCCCGGGAAGGCCGGTCCCGCCAGGGTCTCCGTCGCGTCGGTGCGCGTGCCGACGAAGGCGCGGTTGACCACGTAGTCGCTCTCGCCGTCGCCCCCGGCGTCGACGAAGGTCAGGTCGTAGGCGTAGCCGTCGAGCAGCACCCAGAAGGTGTCGGTGGACGCGGGCTCGAGCTCCTCGGTCACGACGTAGCCCAGGCTCTCGAGCAGGGGCATGCTGGCGTGCAGGCTGTCGCCCTCGCGCCAGATGACGATCTCGCCGACGTTGTTCTCGTCGACGTAGGTGCCGACGTGGGCGTCGAGCCCGTCGGGGTCCCACGGGGCGGAGGGGGCGGCCGTGGTGCCGCCGAGGGCGACCAGGGTGGACATCGCGGTCGAGATGCTGCTGCCCCAGCTGGTGCCCTGGCCGCTGGACAGCACGCTGATCGCGAAGTCGTGCTCGGGCAGCACGTAGAAGGCGCTGGTGAAGGACAGCGTGTTGCCGCCGTGGTCCCAGATGGGGGTCTCGTGGTAGCCGTCGCTCAGGTCCACGCCGTCGCCGACGAAGACGCCGTAGCCGTAGCCGATGCCCGCCCACGCCGCGCTCGGCACCAGGACATGCTTGTCGGTCATGGACTGGCGCAGGGCGTCGTCGAGCACCGCCGGGTCGCCGTCCATCAGGAAGCGCGCCATGTGCAGCATGTCGGTCGGCGTGCTCCAGGTGTTGGCGCCGGCCGGCCGGCCGTGGGCCAGGTCGGGGGTCTTCTCGAAGGGCACCTCGCCCTCGCGGGCCTCGCCGGTCGCGGTGATCCACAGCCCGTAGCTCTCGCTGTAGTTGCCCAGCGCCTCGGCGTGGTCGTTGCCCATCACGGTGCGCGCCATGCCCAGCGGCCCGAAGACGTCGGCCTCCATGATGTCGCGGTACCAGCGCCCGGTGGGATCGTGGTGCTCGACGACCAGCCCGGCCACGTCGAAGTTCGGGTTGCTGTAGTTCCAGAAGTCGCCGGGGGTCGCCATCAGCCACAGGTAGGGGAAGAAGACGGTGTCGTGCCAGACGGCCAGGTCTTCGTCCTCGGGGCCCGCGCCCCAGTCGATGTAGTCGTAGAAGGCGCCCTGGTGGGTGAGCAGGTGCTCCATCTCGATCTGATCGTTCCAGTCGGCGCCCAGGGCGAACTCGCTGTCCGGGTAGGTCTCGGCCAGCGAGGTCTCGAGCCCGTAGGTCCCGGCTTCGATCTGCTGCAGGAGCGCCACCGACGTGAACATCTTGGTGGTGCTGCCCAGCTGGAACAGGGTGTCGACGTCGACGGGGGTCTCGGTCTCCCAGTCCTTGAAGCCCAGCGCCACGCGGCAGGTGATCTCGCCGCCCTCCATGATGGCCGCGGACACGCCGGGGCCGTCCTGGGCGGCCAGCTCGGCCTCGAGCGCCGCGATGAAGGCGTCGTGGCGGGCCTCGCAGCCGACCCGGGTCACGCCGTCGCCGCCGCCGCTGTCGGTGCCCCCGTCGCTGCTGCCGCTGTCGTCGGCGTCCTTGTCGCCGCAGGCGGCCAGGGGCAGGGCGCCGCAGGCGGCCAGGGCGAGGGTGCCCAGGGCGAGGGGGAGGATCGGCGAGGTGCGGGCGAGGGGGCGCATGGGGACTCCGAAGCTACGGCGGCAGTGTAGGCCCGGCCTACGGACGTTCACCGCCTTCCTTGCACGCACCGGCTACGTGAGGCACCCCTGGTGGAGCCCCGATGTCCTCGTCCGCGCGCCTGCTGCCCGCCTCCTCCCTGCGCTGGACCTGCGACCCGGCCGCGCTCGGCTTCTCCTCCACCGAAGAGCTGCCGGCCCCCGACCGGGTGGTCGGCCAGGACCGCGCCGTCGCCTCCGTGCGCTTCGCCATCGACATGGCCCACCCCGGCTACAACCTGGTGGCGGTCGGCCCCGACGGCGTGGGCCGCCACTCCGTCGTGCGCCAGTTCCTGGAAGCCGAGGCCGCTCGCCGGCCCGCCCCGCCCGACCTGGTCTACGTGCACTGCTTCGCGGACAGCGCGACGCCGATGGCGCTGACCCTGGCCCCCGGCCAGGGGCCGGTGCTGCAGAAGACCGCCGCGGCCCTGGTCGACGAGCTGCAGGCGGCGCTCACCGCGGCCTTCGAGTCCGAGGACTACCTGGACCGCCGGCAGTACATCCACGACCAGGCCGAGGCCGCCCGCGAGAGCATCTTCGAGGCGGTGAAGGAGAAGGCCCGCGAGCAGGGGCTGGTCGTGCTGCGCGCGCCGGGCGGGGTGGTGCTGGCCCCTCTGGTCGACGGCGAGGTGGTCCCCAGCGAGCAGTTCGAGACCCTGGACGCCGAGACCCGCGCCCGCATCGACGCCGCGATGGCCGCGATCCACGACGACGTGAACGAAGCCGTCCGCAAGATGCCCGGCCTGCAGAAGCGCGCCCGGGAGATGGTCGCCGCCTTGGACCGCGAGGTCGCCCGCGCCGCCATCGCCCCGCCCTTCGCCGACGCCCGGGCCCGCCACGCCGACCCCGCCGTGCAGGCCTGGCTCGACGCCATGGCCGCCGACGTGGTCGAGAACCACGAGCACTTCCTGCCCGTGTCCGAGGACGAGGGCATCGACCTGGCCGAGGCCCTGCGCGGCACGGCCGACACCGACGACGACGGCTGGTCGAGCCTGCGGCGCTACCGGGTCAACGTGCTGGTCAGCCACGATCCGGCCGGCGGCGCCCCGGTCGTCCAGGAGGACGACCCGAACCTGGGCAACCTGCTCGGCCGCATCGAGCACGTCGCGTCCTTCGGCGCGCTGACCACCGACTTCACCCGCATCCGGCCCGGGGCGCTGCACCGCGCCAGCGGCGGCTTCCTGGTGCTGGCGGCGCGGCGACTGCTGACCGAGCCCCTGGCCTGGCAGTACCTCAAGCAGGCCCTGCGCCAGGGCCAGCTGCGCATCCCGCCGGCATCCGACATGGGGCTGTCGATCAGCACCGTCAGCCTGCAGCCCGGGCCCTTCGCCCTGGACGTGAAGGTGGTGCTCGTCGCGGATCGGCTGCTGCACTACCTGCTCACCGAGACCGACCCGGAAGTGGCCCGCCTGTTCAAGGTGGTGGCCGACTTCGACGAGGACATGGACCGCACGGCCGATCTCGACGGCATGGCCGCCCTGGTCGGGGCCCTGGCGCGCACCCACGGGCTGTTGCCGCTCGACGCCGCGGCGGTGGCCGCCGTGCTCGAGCACGCCGCCCGCATGGCCAGCCACCAGCAGCGCCTGTCGACCCACGTCGAGGCGCTGTCGGACCTGCTGCGCGAGGCCGACCACCACGCCCGCCGGGCCGGGCACGCGCCGATCGGCGCCGCCGACGTCCACGCCGCCCTGGCCGCCGCCCGCTACCGCGAGGGCCGGGTGCGCGACCACAGCCACCGCGCCATCCTGGAGCGCACCATCCGGGTGCCGGTCGAGGGAGCCGAGGTCGGCGAGGTGACCGGCCTGACGGTGCTGACGGTGGGCCGCAGCGAGTTCGGCCTGCCCGTGCGGATCAGCGCGCGGGTCGGGGCCGGTGACGGCGAGGTCATCGACATCGAGGACGAGGTCGAGCTGGGCGGCCCCATCCACGGCAAGGGCGTGCACATCCTGCGCGGCTTCCTGCGCGGCCGGTTCGGGGCGAAGCGCCCGCTGGCCTTCGCCGCGACGCTGACCTTCGAGCAGTCCTACAGCGAGGTCGACGGCGACAGCGCGTCGATGGCCGAGGCGCTGTGCCTGCTGTCCGCCCTGGCGGGGCTGCCGCTGCGCGCCGACGTGGCGGTGACCGGGTCCATGGACCAGCACGGCCGCGCCCAGGCCGTCGGCGGGGTCAGCGACAAGATCGAGGGCTTCTTCGCGCTGTGCCGGGCCCGCGGGCTGACGGGCACGCAGGGGGTCGTCCTGCCGGCGACCAACGTGCCGCACCTGATGCTGGACGCCGACGTGGTCGAGGCCGTGGCCGCGGGGCGCTTCCACGTGTGGGCGGTGGATCACGTGGACGAGGCCCTGGCGCTGTTGGCCGGCCAGCCGGCGGGGACCGAGGGCCCACGCGGCGGCTGGAGCCGCGACAGCGTGAACGGGCGCGTGGCGCGCCGGCTGCGGGCGCTGTCCCGGGCGGGCGAGGCGCCGTCCGGCGAGGGCGCGCGCAGCCGCGACGAGGGCGAGCGATGAGGCCGCGCCGCGTCGTCGTGCTGGTCGACCCCGACGCGCCGACCGAGCGGCTGGTGTCGCGCGGGCTCGAGCTGGCCGAGGCGCTGGGCTGTGCGCTGCACGTCCGGTTGGTGAGCGATCCGCTGCTGACCCGGGTGGGCGAGGAGGCCCGGTTCCTGGTCCTGCCGGAGGGTCGGGTGCAGGCGGTGGACCCGGCGGCGGTGCAGCGCGCCGCGGTGGCTCGGGCCGAGGCGCTGTGCGCCGCCCGCTGCCGGACCCGCTGGGCCGTGGCGGTGGCGGGCCTGTCGGCCGCCGGTCGGGCCGCGCTGGTCGACGACGACGAGCTGCTGCTGGTCTGGGCGCCGGTCGCGGACCGGGACGCCTCCCTGGCATCGCGGCGGCGGCTGCGGTCCTGGCCGGCGGCGCCTCCTCCCGGACCCCTCCTCCTCCTCGTGCGCTGAGATCCTCCCATGCCCACCGGCCAGACCGCCCTCGTCGTGCCCGTGCCCGCCGCCGACCCGCTGGTCGGGCCCTGGCGCGACCGGTTCGACAAGCACGCCGCCATGGGTGTGCCGGCCCACATCACCGTGCTCTCCCCGTGGGTCGACGCCGACGCGGTGGACGCGGCCCTGCCCGCGCTGCGCGCCCTGCTGCCGGCCGGCCGCCCCCGGTTCACCCTGCGCCGCACCGCGGCCTGGGACGGGCTGTGCGTGCTCGAGCCCGATCCCGCCGACTGGTTCCACGCCGTCGGCGGCGCCGTGATGGCCCGCTGGGGACTGCTGCCCTACGGCGGGCGCTACGGCGAGGCGCTCCAGCCCCACCTGACGGTGGCCTACGGCGATCCCGACCCGGACGTGCAGTCCCGGCGGTTCGCCGCCATCGCGGCCGACCTGGATCCCCGCCTGCCGCTGGCGGTCGAGGGCGCCGTCCTGTGGGTGCTGCAGAACGACGGCGAGCGCTGGGCGCCACGCGAAGTCCTGCCGCTGTAGGCCGGCGTCGCGGTACCCTTGCGCCATGCTCACCCGACGAGGCTTCGCGGGGGTCCTGGCGGCCTCCGCTGCCACGCTCGGTCTCCCCCGCAGGGTCCACGCCGGGGGTCGCCCGACCGTGCGCATCGCGACGCTGGACTGGGCCCCCTACGTGGGGCCCGCGCTGCCCGGCCACGGCTGGCTGGCAGACCTGGTCCGGCGCGCCTTCGACCGGCACGGGCACGACGTCGAGTACGCCTTCCTGCCCTGGCAGCGCGCCCTGGGCGAGACCCTGGACGGGCGCCACGACGCCGTCATGCCGATGTACGTCACCCCGCTCCGGCGGCACGAGTACGTGCTGAGCGCGCCGCTGCCGGCCGGCGCCTACGGTTTCTACGCGCGGCGGGGCGAGGACACCGGCTGGGACGGGCAGCTGTCGTCGGTGCACGGTCGGGTGCTGGGCAGCGTGCAGGGCTACGCGCTGCCCCCCGGGATCAGCCCGCGCACCTTCCGGATCGACCTCGCGCGCAACGATCTGCTCAACCTGCGCAAGCTGGTCGAGGGTCGCATCGACCTGGCGATCATCGATCACGTGGTCGCGCGCTACCTGCTGGCCGATCACGTCGAGCTGGGCGCCGCAGTGGTCGAGCTGGCGCCGTCCTTCGGGCTGCGCGCCACCGCGCTGGGCCTGTCGACGCAGCACCCGGACGCCGAGCAGCTGGTCGGCTTGCTGGACACCGGCCTGCGGGAGATCGTCGACGACGGCACCGCCGCGCAGGTGCTGGACGTCTGGGGGCTGCGCGATGCGATCACGCTGTCCGGAGGCGAGTGGTGAGGCGCGCCCAGCGCCCCGGCGGCGCCGTCCTGGAGAACATCCTGCTGGTGGGGCTGTTCGTCGCCTGCCTGCTGGGCTGGAGCCGCGTGCGCTTCGCCCACGAGCAGCGGGCGATCGAGGACCTGGCGCCGATCGTCGCCAGCTACCTGTGGGAGCTCGACCTGTCCCAGGCCTGGCAGGGCAGCCGCGTCATCCTGGAAGCCGAGGGCTACGACCGGCTCACCATCCTGGACGCCAACGACCGGGTGTTCCTGGACATGACGCCGACATCGCCGTCGACGGTGGAGCGGTCGCTCCGGGCCATCGGGCTGATGCCCGCGGCCGTGCACCTGGCCCCCCTGGTGCACTCGCGCGCCCCCGGCGAGGTCGAGCGCATCGGCACCCTGCGGGTCGAGCACTACGTCACCGACCTGTTCGTCTACGTGCAGCTGGGCGCCCTGCTGCTCGCGGTCGGCCTGTTCCGGCGCGGACAGCGCCAGCGACAGGCGCTGGAGCACGAGGCGCAGCGCCTGGCCCTGGTCGAGGCCGAGGCCACCAAGATCCAGGCCGAGGCGCGCCTGGCCCTGCGCGAGCGACAGCTCGAGGAGAAGCGCAACCTCGAGGCCCTCGGTCGCCTGGCCGCCGGCGTCGCCCACGATCTGAACAACGTGCTCACCGTGGTCTTCGCGAGCTCCGAGCTGGCCCGCGACCTGACCGAGAACCCGGTCGCCCGCAGCCAGAACGACCTGGTGATCTCGGCCGCCGAGCGGGCCAGCGCGCTGACCCGGCAGCTGCTGGCATTCGGGCGACGGCAGGTCATGGAGCCCCGCGTCCTGGACCTGAACGACGTGATCACCGCCTTCCGCCCCATCCTGGAGCGGGCGGTGGGCGACGAGGTGCGGCTGGGCGTCGATCTGGACCCGGACCTGGGCAACATCGAGGCCGATCCGGCCCAGATCGAGCAGGTGCTGCTCAACCTGGCCGTCAACGCGCGCGACGCCATCGACGGCACGGGGCTGGTCGAGGTCGTGACGCGCAACGTGGACGGGCCCGGCGCGGTGCCCGGCGGAGCCGATCTGCCCCCCGGGCGCTGGGTCGCGCTGGCCGTGCGCGACACCGGCAGCGGCATGGACGACGAGACCCTGCAGCGGGCCTTCGAGCCCTTCTTCACGACCAAGGGCGAGGGCGAGGGAACCGGCCTGGGCCTGGCGACGGTCTACGGCATCGTCCGCCAGTCCAAGGGCGAGCTCACGGTCGCCAGCCGGCTGGGCGAAGGCACGGTGTTCACGGTCGGGCTGCCCCGCACCGAGGCCAGGGTGGCCGAGCGGCAGGCGCGCCCCGACGTGAGCCGGGTGGACCGCCGGACCGCGCGCATCCTGCTGGTCGACGACCGCGACGACGTGCGCGAGGCGATGGCCCGGTCCCTGTCGGTGCACGGCTACACCGTCATCACGGCCGCGGACGGGCTGGAGGCGCTGACCGCGGCGGCCGAGCTGCGGTCCCCGCTGGATCTGCTGGTCACGGACCTGACCATGCCCGGCATCAGCGGCCGGGAGCTGGCGCGCAAGCTGCGGGACCAGCAGCCCGATCTGCGGGTGCTCTACGTGTCCGGCGACGCGCGCGCGGTGCTGGAGGAGGGCTTCCAGTCGACCGCCCGCGAGGCGGTGCTGGTCAAGCCCTTCGGGGCGTCGGCCCTGGCGACCCGGGTGGGGGAGATGCTGGGCGCGAAGGACGAGGCCTGATCCGGGTCGGATAGGCCGGGGCGGCACCCAGGCGCCGAGGAGGCAGGATGCGGACCTTGCAGGGACGAGTGGCGGTGGTGACCGGGGCCGGCGGCGGCATCGGGCGGGCGACCTGCGCGGCGCTGTCAGCGGCGGGCTGCACGGTGGTGGCGGCCGAGCTGGACGAGGCGGCGCTGGCGGGCACGGTCGCGGCGGTGCCCGGCGTGGACCCGCGGGTCCTCGACGTGTCCGACGTCGACGCCATCGAGGCGCTGGCCGACGACGTGCTGGCCGCCCACGGTGCGGTGCACGTGCTGGTGAACAACGCCGGGCTCACGGTGGTCAAGCCCTTCCTGGAGCACGATCGGGCCGACTGGGACCGGGTCCTGGGCGTGAACCTGCACGGCGTGGTGCACGGCTGCCGGGTGTTCCTGCCGCACATCCTGGCCCAGGACGAAGGCCACGTCGTCAACATCTCCAGCCTGTTCGGGCTGGTCGGCGTGCCCGGCCAGAGCGCCTACTGCACCACCAAGTTCGGCGTGCGCGGCCTGTCCGAGACCCTGCGCGCCGAGCTCGAGGGCAGCCACGTCGGCGTCAGCGTGCTGCACCCGGGCGGCATCCGCACGGGCATCCTGGCCAACGCCACCGGCAACGACGAGAAGCAGCTCGCGCGGCTGCGGCGGGCCTTCTCGAAGGGGATGCTGCCCCCCGAAGCCGTGGCGGACCGCATCGTCGCCGCGATCCGCGCCAACCGGTTCCGGATCCGCATCACCAAGGAAGCCTTCGTGGCGGACTGGCTGGTGCGGGCCATGCCCGTCGCGGGCAGCCGGCTGGCCGTGTCGGCCATGTCGCGCGGGCTCGGGCTGGGGCGGGCGAAGAAGGCGCTGCCCGGGAGCGAAGGCGGCCGGTAGGGCGTCCGCGATCGCCCTGCGCCGGGGTAGTGGGGACGCCTGGAGGAGCCCCCGTGCCTGACGCCTTCGATCGCGACTGCCTGTTGGTCCACTCCCCGAAGGCGGACAACCACTACCTGCCCTTCGGCGACTTCTTCAACATCACCTACGCGCCGATGGGGCTGTTGGCCCTGGCGGAGATCCTGCGCCGCCGCGGCTTCTCGACGGAGCTCGTGCACCTGGGCGTGCAGTGGCTCGAGCAGCCCGACGTCAGCGTGCTCGACCTGGTCGAGGGTGAGCGCATCCGCGCCATCGGGCTCAGCCTGTACTGGCACTACCAGAGCCACGACGCGATCCAGGCCGCCGGCGCGCTCAAGGCGCGGCACCCCGAAGCCTTCGTGTTCCTGGGCGGGGTGACCGCGACCTACTTCGCCGACGAGATCCTGCGGACCTTCCCCTTCGTCGACGCCGTCGTGCTGGGCCACGCCGAGAGCACCGTGCCCCTGCTGCTGCGCACCCTGAAGGACGGCGGCGACGTGGGCACCGTGCCGAACCTGTGCCTGCGGACCCCCGACGGCGTGGTGAACACCCGCGGCAGGCCCTTCCCCGCCGGCAGCGTCGTCGGGCTCGACGAGCTGGTGTTCGGGGACCTGTCGGTGATGCGCGACGCCGACCGCTACGCCCGCTCCTTCGGCTTCCCGCTGGCCTACGGTCGCGATCACAGCCCCGACGAGAACCGCGCCATGCTGTCGATGGGGCGGTCCTTCTTCCCGCTGTTCACCGGTCGCGGCTGCCCCTGGCAGTGCACCTTCTGCGGCGGCAACCGCGACACGCTCAAGCGGGTCAACGGCACCAGCAAGGTCCAGTGGCGCGCCCCGGACATGGTCGTCGACGACATCCGCCGGGCCCAGGAGTTCGGCTACCGCACGATGTCGCTGTGCTTCGACCCGACGCCGACCCGGGACGCCTACTACCTGGACCTGTTCGAGAAGATCCGCCACAGCGGGCTGGACGTCGACTTCTACTTCGAGTGCTGGGGGCTGCCGACGGCGGACTTCGTGACGGCCTTCCGCCGCACCTTCCCGAGCCCCGAGTCCTACATCGCCATCAGCCCGGACGCGGGCGACGAGGCCGTCCGGCGGCGCAACAAGCAGCCGTTCTACACGGACGCCGAGATGTTCGAGACCCTGGACCGCTTCGAGGCGGTGGACCTGTCCTTCGACGTGTTCTTCACCCTGGCCCTGCCCGGCGAGAAGCTGCCGCAGGCCCGCCGCACCTGGGAGCTCAAGCGCGACATCGCCACCCGTTACCGCAACGCGCGGCGGGTGATGACCTGGACCGTGCAGCTCGAGCCCGGCAGCCCGCAGTTCGAGCGGCCCGCCGACTTCGACATGACCACCGACCGCGACTGCTTCGCGGACTTCTACGAGGCCCACGGCGGCGATCACGCCGACACCTACTCGGTGCTGGGCTTCAAGGTGGCCGACTACTTCGGCGACGCGCGGGACGAAGGCGGCATCCCCGAGTTCGAGCGGCACCTCCAGCACCTCAAGTGCATGGAGTTCTGCTTCCTGGCCAAGGACCCGCGCATGTGGAACCAGCCCGACGCCGGGCGCCGGCACTGCATGGAGCGGCGGAGGATGCTGGCCGAGCGGCGGGGCCACGGGGCGCCGACGGTGGAGATCGGCGAGCAGGTCTTCTACGAGGAGGCCCTGGCCGAGGAGCAGGCCCTGCGCGGGCCGCGGCCCCGGTACCGCTGGGTGCCGGAGGTGGATCGCGCGGGGAGGTTCGTCGGAGGGGGGCCGCGATGACCGACCGCGTGCACCTGGTCGACTGCACCCTGCGCGAGGGCGATCAGTCGCCCGGCGTCGCCATGTCCGTCGACGAGAAGCTCGCCGTCGCCGCCCTCCTCGACCGCGCCGGCGTGGCCCTGGCCGACGCCGGCATGCCCGAGCTCAGCACCGACGAGCAGCGCTTCCTGGCCGCCGCCGCCGAGCGGTCCGAGCGTCTGGTCGTCGGCGCCAGCGTGCGCTGCATCCCCGCGTCGGTGGCCCTCGCCCGCGACTGCGGCGTCGGCGCGGTCTTCGTCATCTGCCCGACCAGCCGCCTGCACCTGGACAAGCGCCTGGGCACCGATCTCGCCGGCCTGCTCGACCGCATGGCGGCCTGCGCCGACCGGGTCGGGGACGCCAGCCTGGAGATCGTCTGCGAAGACGCCAGCCGCGCCGAGCCCGGTGACCTGGACACGGTGGTCGACCACGCCGCCCGCATCGGTGCGGCGCGGGTCTACCTGGCCGACACCGTCGGCTGCCGCACGCCGGCTGCCTTCGCCGCCCTGACCGCCCGCGCCGTCGCCGTCGCCGACGGACGCCTGGCCGTCGGCGCGCACTGCCACGACGACCTGGGCATGGCCACCGCCAACACCGTCGCCGCGGTCGAGGCCGGCGCCCGCTGGCCCACCGCCTGCGTCAACGGCCTGGGCGAGCGGGCCGGCAACGCGCGCCTGGAAGCCGTCGCCCTGGCCTGCGAGGTCGCCCTCGGCCTGCCGACCGGCATCGACAGCACCCTGCTGCCCGCCCTGTCCGCCGCGGTCGAGGCCGCCAGCGGCCACCTGGTGCCGTCCCACGCGCCCATCGTCGGCCGCAACGCCTGGCGCCACGAGTCCGGCATCCACGTCGACGGCCTGCTCAAGGATCCCACGACCTACGAAGTCGTCGACCCCGTGCGCGTCGGCGCCGCACGGCGCTTCGTGCTGGGCATGCACAGCGGGCGGGCCCAGCTGCGGGCCCTGCTCGACCAGCGCCACCCGGGGCTGGCACCGCGCCTGCAGGCCGAGGGCCGACTCGACGCCCTCCTCGACGACCTGCGCCGCCGCGTCCAGCAGGACGCCGTCGCCTGGGACCGGGCCGCCCTCGCTGGCATCCGCAGCGCCTACGATGCCCTCCTCGACGCCCAGGGTGTGCCCCTCGACCGCTTCGATCGCCTCGTCGCGGCGGCGCTGTCGGACCCGCCTCTCCCCGACCCTGCCAGGGCAGGAACCGACCCGTGACCCTCTCCCGGACCCTCACCCACAAGCTGCTCGACGCCGCCGCCACCGGCGAGACCGTCGCGGGCAGCGCCTGGCGCGAGATCCACCCCGACCTGGTGCTGGGCCACGACGCCACCATCGCGCTCATCGTCGACCGCATCGCCCGGGCCGGCGGCCGCATCGCCGAGCCGGAGCGGCTGTTCCTGGTGGCCGACCACTTCGCGCCGCCGAGCACCGTCGACCGCGCCAACATCCTGCGGCGCTTCCTGGACTTCGTCGAGCAGAGCGGCATCGTCGAGGCCGGTGGGCGGCTGGAGATGATGCAGGGCATCTGCCACCAGGTGCTGGTCGAGAGCCCGCGGTGCCGGCCGGGCAGCGTCATCGTCGGCGCGGACAGCCACACGACCATGGCGGGGGCCGTCGGCGCCTTCGCCACGGGCATGGGCAGCACCGACATCCTGGCGGTCCTGCGCACCGGCCGCACCTGGCTGTCCGTCCCCGACAGCATCCGCGTCGACATCGCGGGGGACATGCCCGCCTGGCTGCGCGGCAAGGACGTCGCCCTGCACCTGCTCGGCCGCATGGGCGAAGCCGGCGCGCGCGGCGCGGCCCTGGAGCTCTCCGGCGCCGGCGTGCCGATGGACGGCCGGCTGACCCTGTGCAACATGGCGGTCGAGCTGGGTGCCAAGAACGGGGTGTGGGTGTCCGACGCGGTGACCCGCGACTGGTGCCGGGCCCGCGGCGAGGGCGGCTGGCCCGACGATGTCGCGCTCGAGGACCTGCAGCCCGACGCCGGCGCGGCCTACGTCGCCACCGAGCGGGTCGACCTCTCGACCCTGGCGCCCCAGGTCGCCGCCCCCTGGAGCCCCGCCAACGTGCACGACATCACGGCGGTCGCCGGCGAGCGCGTGCACCAGGTGTTCATCGGAAGCTGCGCGGGCGGGCGGCTCGAAGAGCTGGGCGACGCCGCGGGGCTGCTGCGCGGCCGGCGCATCCCGCCGCTGATGAAGCTGGTCGTGACCCCGTCCAGCACGGCGGTCTACAAGGAAGCCCTGCGCCGCGGGTGGATCGAGGACCTGATCGACGCCGGCGCGGTCGTCACCAACGCCAGCTGCGGGGCCTGCGGCGGCATCGACAAGGGGCTGGTTGCGGCCGGCGAGGTCTGCCTGAGCACCAGCAACCGCAACTTCCGCGGGCGCATGGGCGACCCCGACGCCCGCGTCTTCCTGGGCAGCGGGCTGGTCGCCGCGGCCACGGCCCTGACCGGTCGGCTGACCGACCCGCGGGAGGTCCTGTGAGCCGCCTGCTGCCGGGGCCCCGGACCGAGCCGCTCGCCGCCGTGGACGGCGCCGCGATGGTCTTCGGCGACGATGTGAACACCGATCTGCTGCACCCCAGCTACTTCTTCTCGCTGGACGCCGACACCGTGCGGCAGGGCTTCCTGGGCCAGGTCGCGGGCAAGGCGACCGACGGCACGCGGTCCCGGGTGCTGCTGGCCGGCGACAACTTCGGCTGCGGCTCGTCGCGCGAGACCACCATGCAGAGCCTGCGGCTGGCCGGCGTGCAGGCCCTGGTCGCGACCAGCTTCGGGCGGATCTTCTTCCGCAACGCCCTGTGCCTGGGTCTGCCGGCCTTCAGCTGCCCCGACGCCGCCACCCTGGCCGAAGAAGGGCAGCCGGTGCGGGTCGACCCGCTGGCGGGCACGGCGACCAACCTGGCGACGGGCCGGACGGTGGCGCTGACGCCGCTCGATCCCTTCTGGCGCCAGGTGCTCGAAGCCGGCGGCATGATGCCGTGGCTGGAGCAGCGGGGCAGCCTGACGTGAGCTGGCCCGACGGGTGGGTGCAGGCCACGGCGGCCCGGCTGGAGCTGCCGGACGGCGGGGTCGGCTGGGACCCGCGCCCGGTGCTGCCGCTCTCGGCGGATGCCCCCTACGACGTCGATGTCGTCGTGGTCGGCGGCGGTCCCGCGGGCCTGTCGGCGGCCATCCGTGCGCGGTGGGTGAAGAGCTTCCACGCCGTGCCCTGCAGCGTGGCCGTCTTCGAGTCCGGGCGGCTGGGCGGGCTGTCGACCTGGCGGACCAGCGCGCTCACCGGCCCGGGCTGGCGCTACCTGGGCGACGAGCTGCTGCGCCAGCTGTGGCCCGACCTGCTGCGACTGCAGGTGCCGGTGCTGCCCGAGCGGGTGCTGCGCGTCGAGCGCGCGGGGGAGGGCTTCGTCGTGACGGGCGAGGCGACGACCCTGCGCTGCCGGGCGGTGGTGCTGGCCTGCGGCATGCGGGCGCTCTGCAACGAGGCGTGGTTCCTGCACCACGGCCTGTTCCTGACCTACATGGGCTACGGCTACTTCGACCGGATCCTGGAGCGCGCGGCCGAGGTCGCCGCTGGCCGGGGGCTGGTCGTGTTCGGCAACGATCGCTCGCCCCACATCGCGGCGGTGGTCGCGCGGCACGCGGCCGCTTGTGGCGGCGTGACCTGGATCGTGGACGAGGACGAGGTCGGGGCGGCCCTGGGCGAGGCGCTGCCGGGCGAGGTGCGGCGCGGGCGGCTGGTCGAGGTGCTGGGCGAGGGCGACCGCCGGGCGGGCTTCGACGACGGCAGCCGGGACCGGCTGGCTCCGGACTGGGAGGAGGCGGCCGCGGCCGGGGTCCGCGGGGTCCGCATCGAGACCGCCTCGGGCGAGGAGACCCTGGCCTGTGGGGCCGTGCTGCTGGACTACAACGCCTGGGAGCTGCGGCCGAGCACGCCCTGGGACGGGCTCGGCCTGCGGCGCACGGCGGGTGGCGCCGTCGATGTCGACGTGCACCTGCACAGCAGCGTGCCCGGCGTCTTCGTGGCCGGCGATCTGGGCGGCGACCGCTACAAGAGCGTGGCCATGGCCCTGGGCGACGGCGTCCAGGCCGGCTTCGAGGCCGTGCGCCACGTCTTCCGCGGCAAGTTCGGCGCCGAGCCCAACCTGTACGCCTACGCCGCGACCGACCGGCCCCTCGACCCCGAGGAGCGCGAGCTGCCGGTCCTGGACGACGGCTTGCTGCCGCTGTTGCTGTCGCCCGCCCCGGTGGCGCTGGCCCGCCTGCCCGGCGCCGCGGCGCTGTCGGCGTTCCGCGGAGCGCGCGACCTGGGCGACATCGCGGCGACCACCGGCGTCGACCCGGCGGACCTGCGCGCGCTGGTGCAGGCCATGCTCGAGCGCAAGCTGGGCACCGTGCACCGCCGCCTGACGCGGCCTCTCGGAGAGTCCCCATGAGTGACCTGACCGACGAGATCGTCGCCGCCATCGAAGGCCCGGCGGACGCCTGGACGGATGCCCGGTTCGACGAGCTGGCCCGCCGCCTGTTCTCGGCCCAGATCGACGCCATCCCTGCCTGGGCGGCCCTGGCCCGGGCCCGCGGCGTCACGGCCGCTGGCGTCGGCCACTGGCGCGAGCTGCCGCCGGTGCCCACCCGCGCCTTCAAGCGCTGGCCGCTGTTCGCCGGGCCGGGTGCACCCGTGCACGAGTTCCACACCAGCGGGACGTCGCTGGCGAACGCACCCGGCCGCGCCTTGTTCGGGCAGGCCGGGCTGCGGGCCATGGCGGCCAGCATCCGCGCCAACGCCCGGGTGATGCTCTTGCCCGAGCCCGCCGCCGCCACGCGCATCCTGGTGCTGGCCCCGCGCCCCGAGCTCGCCCCGCACATGATCATGGCCCACGGCATGGCCCAGCTGGTCGCCGAGCACGGGCTGCCGGGCAGCCGCTTCCTGGTGGGCGAGGGGGGGCTCGACGTGCCCGGCCTGATGGGCGAGCTCGCCGCGTCGAGCGCCGGCGAGGGGCCGCCGCTCACGCTGATCGGCGCGAGCTTCGGCTTCGTGCACCTGCTCGACCAGCTCGAGGCCCGGGACACCCGCTTCGTCCTGCCCGCGGGGTCCCGGCTGATGGACGCCGGCGGCTTCAAGGGCCGCAGCCGCGAGGTCGGCTACGACAATCTGCTGGCCGGCTTCCAGGCCCGGTTCGGCCTGCCCGCCGAGCGCTGCGTGAACCTGCTCGGCATGACCGAGCTGGCCAGCCAGCTCTACGACAACGTGCTGCGCGACGGTGTCGCCGCGCCGCGCTTCAAGGTCTGCCCGCCGTGGGTGCGGACCGAGGTCGTCGACCCCGGGACCCTGCAGCCCCTGCCCGTCGGCGCCCGCGGGCTGCTGCGGCACGTGGATCTGGCCAACGTCGACCGGCCCTTCGTCGTGCAGACCGACGATCTGGGCGAGCGCCTGCCCGACGGCCCCGGCGGCGAGGTGCGGTTCCGCGTCTTCGGCCGCGCCACGCCGGACGGCAGCCGCGGCTGCAGCATCACCGTCGACGAGATGGCGGGGCGGTGAGGTCCCGACTCGCCGGCCCCCCTCCGGCCCTTCGGGCCACCTCCCCCCGCTGGGCGGGGGGAGGGTCGCACCCCGGTCGCCGCCGCGAGCTGGGCCCCCCTCCGGCCCTTCGGGCCACCTCCCCCCGCGGGGCGGGGGGAGGGGCGTACCCCGGTCGCCGCCGCGAGCTGTGCCCCCCTCCGGCCCTTCGGGCCACCTCCCCCCGCGGGGCGGGGGGAGGGGCGTACCCCGGTCGCCGCCGCGAGCTGGGCCGCCCGTCGTCGCACCTCCCTCCCCCCAGCCTGCTGGGGGGAGGTGGCCCGGGCGCAGCCCGGGTCGGAGGGGGGCTGCCATGACGACCCCCACACCCCTCCCCACCACCTGGCTCCCCCCCGATCTCGCCCTCGCCCTGCCGACCGAGCCCGCCTCCCTCGCCGGCCTCTCCCTCACCCGGACCGTCCTCTCTCCCGACGCGCTGCGTGCCCTCGCCCGAGAGCTGCGCCAGCGCGCGGCGAACACCCTCGCAGATCGGCCCATCGCCGACATCATCGACGTGCTGGACCGCGCCGCCGCCCGCTGGCTGGACCCCGCCGACCCGGCGCGGGCCCTGGCCCTGGACGTGCTGCCAGCGCTCACCGGCTTCTCGCGCGAGATGGTCGCGGAGAGCATCGACCTGGAGATGCGCTCGTCCCGGGCGGCCGACCTGTGGCGGGTGCTGCGGAGCGAGCTCGGACAGCCCGATGCCCTCGACGGCTTCGTCGACAGCCCGAACCACCCCGGCGGCCGCGTGCGGGCGCTGGGTCCCGGACTGGTGGGGGCGGTCTTCTCGAGCAACATCCCGGCCCTGCCGCACCTGACGGTGATGCGCGCGCTGCTGGTGAAGGCCGGCTTCCTGGGCCGCTCGGCCAGCGCCGAGCCGGTGTTCCTGCCGCTCTACCTGCAGACCCTGTGGGAGCTCGACCCGGGCCTGGCCCGCTGCTGCGCGGCGCTGTCCTGGCCGCGCGAGGAGGAAACGCTCGAGGCCACCTTCCTGTCCGAGCTCGACGCCTTCGTCGGCTGGGGCGGGCTGGACGCCGAGCGCCACTTCCGCGAGGCGGTGCCTGCGGGCACGCCGATCGTCTTCCACGGCCACCGGCTGGGCTTCGCCTTCGTCAGCCGCGAGGGCGCGGCTGGTCCGCTCGAGACCCTGGGCGCGGGGCTGGCCCGGGACGTCAGCACCTTCGACCAGCACGCCTGCCTGGCGCCGCACGTCGTCTTCGTCGAGGGCGATCTGCAGGCCGCCGCCGCCGTCGGCCGGGCCGTCGCGGCGGGGCTGGCGGCCGAGGCGCTTCGCCTGCCGCCGCGGACCGCCGACGAAGGCCGGCTGGCCGACCTGGGCCAGCGCCGGGCCGTCGCCGAGATGGACGCGGCCATGGGCGGCGGGCTGTTGCTGGTGCCCGAGGACGGCGGCCCGGCGTGGACCGTGGTCGTCGCGGCCGAGCCGGGATTTCCGGTCAGCCCGCTGGATCGCTTCTTGACCGTCGTGCCGGTCGCCGGCGCCTGGGAGCTGCCCGATCGACTGCGGCCCCTGCGCGGCCGTCTGCAGAACGCCGCCGTGTCCGCCCCCGGGCCGCGCGGCGAGCGGGTGCGCGAGATGCTGGCCCGGCTCGGCGTGGCCCGGCTGTGCCCGCCGGGGGCGATGGCGACCCCCAGCATGATGTGGCACCACGACGGCCAGGCCTGCGTCGGCGGGCTCGTCCGGTGGTGCGACGAGGAGGCCGTCGCCCCCGGCGAGCCCGCGCCGTAGGCTCAGGCCGCGGCGCGTTCGTCGGCGGCCAGCGGCACGATGCCCAGGCTGCGCTGCACGTCGACCAGGGGCTCGGCCCAGCGCTCGCGCCAGACGATGCCGAAGATGGACCGCGCCGCCTTGCCCATGGACCAGCCCCGCGTCAGGGCGTCCATGCGCCGCGCCGCTTCTTCGGGCGGCTCCTTCATCGCGTTGAGCAGGATGCCGCCCATCAGGATGAGCGGCAGCGGGCTCGGCACCTGGGCCAGGTAGAAGGCCTGCAGCCCGCCTTCGCCGCAGGTGTCGATGTCGAAGCCCGTCAGCACGTGCCACAGGTCGTGGGTCTCCCGCAGGTGGTCGATGGCCCACTCGCCGGGCAGCACCCGACCGCCGGCGGCGTCGTGGGTCGGGATGTCGGCCGGATCGAAGCCGTGCAGGTCCAGGAAGTCGACGTAGGCACGGCCCAGGCTGCCTTCGGGCAGGGCGCGCAGGGCCGGGCGGTCCAGCGGCAGCATCCGCGGCTGCTCGGCCAGGGCCCGGCGCGTGACGTCCGTGTCCGGAAGCCCCGCCAGGATGCGGTCCTGGCGGTCGGTGGCGTCGAGGTTGTCGACGACCATCAGCACCTTCTCGAGGTTGTCTTCGGGGTTGCGGATCAGCGAGATCATGGCCCACAGGATCCGGGCCCGATGGATGAAGGCGAACATGCGCGCTCCCGATGCTGCGCCCGGAGGGGATTCCGGGCGGTCGGACTGGTTCTTCCGACACAGCCAAGGTAAGTGAGCAAAAGCTCACATTCCAATCGTGTAAGGCTCGCTTGGAGGTCGCATGAACGGTGAGTGGAAAGCCCGTAGGAAACCTACACAAGCGCGAGCGATCGCCACATGGGACGCAATCGTCGAGGCTTGCGCTCAGGTTCTGCGGGACGAAGGCGCCGCCGCGGTGAGCACGAACCGCATCGCCGAGGTCGCCGGCGTCAGCATCGGGTCGCTCTACCAGTACTTCCCCAACAAGGAGTCGGTGCTGCTGGCCCTGGCCGACCGCGAGGTGGAGACCCTGCGCGAGAACCTCGAAGCGCTGCTGCGGGTGTCGGGCGATCTGCACGCCGAGGTCGTCGTCGAGCAGGTCATCCGCGGCATGTTCGCGATGCGCGAGCAGCACGTGCTGCTGATGCGTGTGGCCCAGGCCGATCGCGATCTGCCGGACATGGCCAGCCGCCGTGTGGCTGTGGCCGAGAGCCTGCGCGACATGGTGCCGGCTGCTGGCCCGCCGGAAGGGCCAGGTCCGCGAGATGGACGCCGATGTGGTGAGCTTTGTCATCGTTCACGCCATCCAGGGCAACCTGCAGGCCATCGACGGGGCCTGGAGCCGTGGTTCCTCAGCAAGGACGAGCTGATCGACGAGATCGTGGCCTCGTCGTCCGCTACGTGCGGGCCGATCCACCGGCTCGGTAGACGCGACTGCCGCGCGGTAGGCTGCCGCCATGCCCGACCGCCCCCACGACCGCGACGCGCCGACGAGCGGCGGACCATCGTCGTCCCCGACGACGACCCCGACTCCAGCGGGCACACGATCGTGGCGACGACGGCCCGGTGGCACACGATCGTGGTCCCGACGACGGCCCGGCCACCAGCGGGCACACGATCGTGGTCCCTGACGACGGCCCGGCCACCCACGGGCACACGATCGTGGTCTCCGACGACGGCCCGGCCACCCACGGGCACACGATCGTGGTCCCCGACGACGGCCCGGCCACCCACGGCACACGATCGTCGCGCCGGACGACGGCCCGGCGTCGAGCGGCCGGACCCTGGTGGCCCGCGAGCCCGCGCCTCCCCGCACAGCACCTCCTCGTCCGAGCGCCGCGCCTCCTCGTCCGAGCGCCGCGCCTCCTCGTCCGAGCACCGCGCCTCCTCGTCCGAGCGCCGCGCCTCCTCGTCCGAGCGCCGCGCCTCCTCGTCCGAGCGCCGCGCCTCCTCGCTCTCCGCCTCCTCCGGCGAGCCGCGCGGCTCCCACCCCCGCCACGAGCCTGCGCCCGTCCGCCGGCCCGCGCCGGCCGACCCGGACCTGGGCGGCCTGCCGTCGCTGCCCGATCTGGCCAGCCTGGACGGCGCCGGCCCCAGCCGCCGCGAGCCCCTGATCCCCCGGCCCCGACCGGCTGCCCGGCCCCAGCGTCGTGCCGTCGGGTGCGCTGCCCGACGAGTCTGAGGCCCAGCGCGCCGCCCGCTACGCGGAAGCCAGGGGCTACCTGGCGACGGCCGTCGATCGGCTGCGGCGCGCCAACGAACGCGGCCGGCTCTACGGCCTGTCGCACCCCGAGGCCCAGGCCGCCATCGACGACGCCTGGGGCCCGCTCAACGGCGCGCTGGAGCTCGTCCACCCGCTCAAGGTGCACGCCTCGCTCGACGGCACCATCTGGGAAGGCGACCTGCTGGTCCCCGAAGACGACGACAAGCCGGGGCTCGGCCGGCTGCTGCACCGCGAGGGCATCCAGACGGTGGCCTTCCACCAGGGCATGACCCGCGACGAGCTGGTCGGGCTGCTCGGCGTGCTGCGCCTGAACCTGGGACTGCCGCAGTACGAGGAAGAGACCCTGGACAGCCTGCTCTGGCAGGCGGATCTGCCCCACGTCCGCACAAGGCCGTGGCCGCGATCATGCGCGCCGAGGCGATCTCCGGCGACGCCGAGCGCTTCCTGAAGGCAGGCGCCAGCCGCAGCGAGACCCTGCTCGAGGGCATCCAGGACTGGCCCGCAGCCGCCGGCGGACCCGCTTCGAGCTGGACGAGCAGGCCCTCGCCCGGGCGATGCAGGCCCAGGCCGACGCCCAGACGCAGGGCGGGGCCGAGGGCTGGGACGACGAGCTGCCGGACGAGGACTGGGAGCGCTGGTTCGCCGAGGAGGCCGAAGACGACGGCGAGGCGCTGCGCGAGCTGGCCGACGCCGCCGCCCGCGAGACCCCTGGGGACGTGACCGCGCGGCTCGGCATGCTGCTGCTGGACACGGCGCGCGAGAAGCGGGCCGAGCTGCTGACCCGCGAGGCGCTCAAGCTGGCCGAGGGTGCGCTGGCCGACCTGGTGCGGCTGCACGCCTCGCGCGGGCTGGCGACCCTGCTGGCCGCCCTCGACGAGGACATCGCCGCCGAGTCGTCGCTGGCGGTGCGCCAGCGGCTCGAGGAGTTCCGCCGGCTGGCCACCGATCCGACCCTGATCGCGCGGGTGCTGGCGCATGGGGACGACAACCCGGGCGAGGGGGACGAGGCGTCTGGCGAGGCGCTGCTGCGGCTGCTCGACGACGGCGCCATCCGCGCCCTGGTCGAGTGGAGCTTCGGCGAGCAGGCGGGCGACGAGGCGGCTGGAGCAGGTCTCGTGGCTGCACTCGGCGCTCGGCGCGGCGGCGGCCCGGCGGGCGCGCGGCTGGCTGTCCGAGGCCCACGGTCGGCCAGAGCTCCTGGTGCCCGGCATCCGACTGCTCAGCGCGCGGGACCAGGCCGAGGACCGCGCCCTGCGGCCCCACCTGCTGTTCCACGAGGCCGGCCGCGTGGTCGAGGAGACCCTCGCCTGGTACGGCCGCACGGGCATCCCCTGACGAAGACCTCGACGCCTTCGGGCAGCTGCTGCTGGACCGCCGCCCGCGGATCCGCCGCAGCGCGGTGACGGCGCTGCGGTCGGGCGACGGCGAGCGCATGCGGCCCTGGCTGGCCCGGCAGCTGCGGCCGGAGTCGCTGGCCCAGCAGTCCCCGAGCTCCAGCAGGACCTGTGCGAGGCCGCTGCCGCCCTGCTGGGCGACCGCGCGCTGCGCATGCTCGAGTCCATCCTGCTGGAGCACAAGGTGGGGCTGTTCGCCGGCAAGGACGAAGCCGCCCTGCTGGAAGCCGCGGCCAGCGGGCTGGTGCGGCTGGGCACGCCGTCGGCGAAGCGGGCGCTGGAGTCGGGGGCAAGGGCTGGGTGCGGGCCCGGTCGCAGGCCTGCAAGGCGGCGCTGTCGCGGTTCCAGCTGCGGGGGAGCGGGGCATGAGCACGGTGCAGGGATCGGCCCACGGGGGGGCCTGGGCGCGCTGCCCGGCCGGCTGGCCCTGGATCAGCCCGGCGTCGAGGCCGCGAAGGCCGAGCGTGCGCGTCGCCGCGCGGTGGCGGACCACGCCCGCGAGCTCGCCGTGCAGCTCGACGCGCTGGGTCGGACCCTGACCTTCCACGAAGCCAGCAACGCCGCGGTGCGCCACGTGCTGGCCCGCGTCGAGGAGTCGCTGGCCGGCCTGCGGGCCACCGGCCGGCGGGCGGACTGCCCGAAGAACGTGTCGCCCTGGTCTTCGCGGAGGGCACGCCTTCGCCAACGGCGTCTGGTTGCGGGCCACGCGGCGGTCCTGGGACGCCACCAGCCGGTTCACCGAGCAGCTGGCGGGCCTGCGCGCTCGCGGGTGGTGCTGGACCTGCCGCGGCTGACCGCCGACAGCCTGCTCGGTGTGGCGCGCATCCTGCGCGTGTACCGCGACTTCGACCCCGAAGCGGTCCGGCCGCTCGGCGGTGTGCGGCTGATCCCGCTGCCGGCCGACGCCGGGCGCCTGCGCGATGCCGCGGCCCGCCGGCGCGTCGAGGCGCTGGAGCTGTTCGAGGAGGGGCTCGCGGTCTGCGATCCGGAGCGGCTGGCCAGCCTGGACCTGTACGCGCGCCGCCGCCAGCGCGCCCTTGTGCTGGGCATGGTGCAGATGGCCGAAGAAGGCACCGAGGAGCTCCTGTCGCTGACGGCCCTGCGCGAGAGCGGTTCCCTGACGGACGCCGCCCACGACCTGGTCGTCGCCATCCTGTCGGTGTGCATCGGGCGCGCCATGGACCTGTCCTGCCGCGACCTGCTGCGGCTGGGCGTGTCGGCGATCAGCCACAACGTGGGCGAGGCCTTCCTGCCCGAGGAGCTGCGCAAGGTCCCGCGATCCCTGGCCCCGACCGAGCGCGATCGGCTCGAGACCCACCCCTGCGCGGCACCCGCTACCTGCTGCAGACCTACGGCTTCGCGGCGGGCACCGTCGACCGCGCCCTGGTCAGCGCCGAGCACCACCGCCACAACGACGGCGTCGGCGGCTACCCGGCCGGACCCGGCCAGCCCCACCTGTTCGCCCGCATCGTCAGCGTGGCCGATCGCTTCGCCGCGCTGGCCTCGCACCGGGCCCACCGGGCCGCGCTGCCGCCGGACCAGGCCATCAAGAAGCTGCTGCGCGGCTCGGGCCCCTGAGCTGGACCCGCTGCTGGTCCGGTCCTTCGTCCGGGTCGTCGGCCGGTTCCCGCCCGGGTCCTGCGTCGAGCTCGACACCGGCGAGGTCGCCGTGGTCCTGGCCCCGGCCAGGGCCGCTTCCCGCTGGCCCGCCCCAAGGTGCTGCTGGTGCGCGACGAAGACGGCCTGCCGCTCGACACGCCCATCGAGGTCGACCTGGGCGCGATCGCCACCCCGGCGCCGCGCCTGGCTGCGCACCATCGCCCGCACGCGGGACCCGGGGCGGCTGTCCCTGGACGTGGCCAACCTGGTGTTCGGCGACCGCGCCCAGGTCGCGCCCACCCACCTGGACACCACGGTGATGGCGACCTGAGCCGGAATCCTACGGATTCGTAGGATCCAGATCGCGCCCCGCAGCGGAGGCGTGCCGCGAGAAGCCAGCAGGGGCGGGCATCTCGGACATCCGCCTCCCCCGACGACGACGGCGGCATCGGGGCCTCTCGAATCCTACATTATCGTAGCTCGACGGAAGGCATTCCTACATCCATGTAGGTCCGTGGAGCGCCTCCTCCTCGACATGCCCATCGCCAGCGCCTCCTCGCGGGCTGGCACGGAGGTTGCTCAGGGGCCGACCCTGCCTCGCAGGACCCCTTCTCCCCCGCACCTCCCCTGAGCGCCCCATGGCCACCATCGCCGAGTACATCTGGGTCGACGGAACCCACCCCACCGCCCTCGTCCGCAGCAAGACCAAGATCATGCCGGAGACCCTCGAGGCGCCTGACCTGTCGGACTTCCCGCTCTGGGCCTTCGACGGCAGCTCCACCAACCAGGCCCCGGCGGCGACAGCGATCGGATCCTCAAGCCGGTCTGCATGGTGGCCGACCCCGTCCGCGGCAAGGGCGCGCCGGCTGGTGATGTGCGAGGTCTTCGAGCCCGACGGCACCACCGCCCACAAGAGCAACAAGCGCGCCGTGCTGCGCGAGGTCATGGCGAAGGCCGCCGCCCAGGAGCCCTGGATCGCCTTCGAGCAGGAGTACACCTTCTTCGACGGCAGCAAGCCCCTGGGCTTCCCCTGCCGAGCGCCGCTACCCCGCCCCCAGGGCCCGTACTACTGCGGCGTCGGCGCCGACGAGGTCTACGGCCGCGAGGTGGTCGAGGAGCACATGAAGGTGTGCCTGGAAGCCGGCATCCACCTGACCGGCATCAACGCCGAGGTCATGCCCGGCCAGTGGGAGTTCCAGTGCGGCGGCCCCGGCGTCGACCTGCTGACCGCCAGCGACCACCTGTGGCTGGCCCGCTGGCTGCTGTACCGCGTGGGCGAGGACTACGGCATCAGCGCCACGCTGGACCCCAAGCCCGTGCCCGGTGACTGGAACGGCGCCGGCATGCACACCAACTACAGCACCGCCCCTGATGCGCACCACCGGCGGCCGCGGCGTCATCGAGGCCGCCTGCGAGGCGCTCGGCACCCGGCGCGAGGAGCACCTGGCCGTCTACGGCTGGGGCAACGAAGGCCGCCTGACCGGCGCCCACGAGACCTGCTCGTACAAGGACTTCAAGTACGGCATCGCCGACCGCACCGCGTCCATCCGCATCCCGCGCATGGTGGCCGAGGTCGGCTACGGCTACCTCGAGGATCGCCGCCCGGCCGCCAACGCCGATCCTACGACGTCTGCACCGTGCTGCTGAAGACCACCCTGGGTCTCTGGTAGTCCAGGCGACACCCACGGCCCCGCTGGCTCCCCGCCGGCGGGGCCGTGCTGCGTCTCGGAGGTGAGGGCTCCGTGGCACGGGTCGCGGATCCCGTGGGACCGGGGCATGCTGCGCCCGTCGCCTCCCTCCCCGGTTCCCGATGCTGCCCCTGCTCGTCGCCCTGATCCCCACGGCTTCCGCCGTCGGAGACTGCGGCACCCCCGCGGTCCTCGCTGCCCTGCACGACGCCGGTCCCGTGCCCTTCGCGCACGCCCTGACCGCGCCTGCGCGCCTGGACGGCGTCGCCCTGCCGCCGCCGCCTGGCGGAGGCAAGTCGATCTACGGCTCGCCGTACAGCATGCACATCGAGACCGACAACTTCACGGTCAACTGGTGGGACAGCAGCATCCACCGGGCCGACGCCGAAGCCGCGGCCGATGCGCTCGAGGTCGCGTGGAACAGCTACGTCGACCAGGGCTGGGTCGCGCCGGTGTCGTCCGACCGCTACCTGCTGTGGGTGCTGCTGGACCCGGGCTGGGCGGCACCACCGGGTACACGACCGAGTACTTCACCGACGAGTTCGGCGAGGGCTACCCGGTCATCTACCTGAACCCGACCTACGCCTACGACGACCCCTTCTGGGCGTCGCTGGCCGCCCACGAGCTGATGCACGCCTTCCAGTACGCGGTGCGTGACTTCGACAGCTACCGCGAGAGCGAGACCTGGTACTGGGAAGCCAGCGCCACCTGGGGCAGCGAGCTGGCCGACCCCGACGTCGACGGCCACCTGTACATCGCCGCCTGGTACGCCGATCAGTCGGCGCTCCGCTACGACAGCACCGTCGGCAGCCACCAGTACGGCATGTTCGTGCTCAACGCCCTGGCTCGACGAGCACGTCGGCGCCGACACGATGCGCGACGTCTGGCTGGCCGGGCGGGATCGCAGCGGCGACGGCTGGGACGAGATCATCGGCGACACCACGGCCCGCACCCCGGGCGAGGTGTGGGGCGGTTTCACCGGCGCCTACGGCAACAACCTGCTGGAAGACTCCGCCGGCTACGGCGACGTGCCGATCCGCGGTGTCGTCGAGGACGGCGCGACCGGTGAGCTGCCCTACCTGGGCACCCACTACTTCGAGGTCGGCGAGGCCGCGTCGATCACCGTCGAAGGCACCGCCGTGGTCTCCGGCCCCGACGCCGTCGGGTCGAGCATCGACGTGTCGGGCGGCGACGTGCTGGCCGTCACCGGTCTGGCCGACGGCGCCAGCTACCGGCTGGCGGTCGGCGCGCCGTCGAGTCCCGACGACGACGACGACGACGACGAAGGGGCGGCGACACCAGGCCCACCGGCGGCGGGACCGGCGGCGACGACGACGGGCTCGCCTGGGGACGACGGCGGCGGCGACGGGGACGGCGACGGCGGCGACGACGACGAGACCCCAAGGGCGGCTGCGCCCTGTCGCCCGCCACGACGGCGCTCGCCCCTGGCATGCTGGCCCTCCTCGCGCTGCTGGGTCGGCGCCGGGAAGGAGCGGCCGATGCGCGAGCGGGACGAAGGACCTGACGACTTCGACGGGGACGACCTGGACGGAGAAGACCTGGGTGAAGAGGGCTTCGAAGCCTGGGATCGCACCTGGAAGCTGCCCTGGCGCAAGCTGGACGAGGGGGCCATGCGGCGGGCGGCCGAGGACGTCGCCAGCCAGTTCCAAGGCGTGAGCGTGAAGGTGGTGTGGAGGAGGACGACTGCGTCACCGCCTTCTTCACCGTGCCCGCCGAAGCCGAGAGCGCCGAGCACACGCGCGAGGTCGAGGTCAGCGCCTACTCGCTGGGCGGCGACGGCGTCGTGCTCAGCCTGGAGGTCGACGCCGCCGACAACGAGCTGTGCTGGGAGGACGCCGAGCGCCTGGCCGAGGATCTGGCCGACGCGCTGGACGCGGGCCCCTGGATCTGTGAGCCTGGGACCGATGACCCTCCTGCTGCCGCTGCTGCTGGCCTGCTGGGCGCCCGAGCTGGCGCCCGCGGGCGACGACGGCGAAGACGGCGTGCCGCGGGTCGACGTGATCTTCGTGGACGGCGGCATCGTCGTGCCCGCCGACGTCGAAGCCGACGGCGCCCACCTGCCCGAGGACCGGGTGCTGGTCGAGCGCGCCTGGTCGCCGGGTGAAGACGTCGGATCCTGGGCCGGGCGCGGCGCGTGCTCGCCACCGCGCCGGACGTGCCCCAGTGCGTGATGCTGTTCCGGGTCGGCATCGGCAGCGAGCCGCCCGCAGCCTGGCCTGGGCCGAGCCCGACGGCGGCACCCTGCGCATGGAGCGTGTGTTCGGCGACCTGGTCATCGTCGACAGCTGGCAGGGGCCAGCCCGTGCGCTCCGATCCGGTGCCCGACGACGCCGAGCTGGTCCTGGTGCCGGCGGGCTGCCCGACCGAGAGCGCGGCCGAGCAGGGGCGTGCTGCACCCCGACGGCAAGCGCATCGCCGTGGTGGAAGGCCCCTTCCAGGAACGCAGCGGCGACGTGGGCTGGCGGGTCGCCGTCTACCGCTGATGGGGCAGCAGCACCTGCTGCACCCCGCGCGCGCCCGCAGCCAGGGCACCAGCTCGGCGGCGTGGTTCCAGGCCAGCAGCAGCACCCGGTCGGACGCGACCGCGTCGGGCGGCAGCACCGGGATGGCCGTGCCGGGCACCTGCAGGCCCTGCTTGGCCGGGTTGCCGTCGCCGATCCATGGCACCCGGTCCACGTCCAGGCCGCACCAGGCCAGCAGGACCGTCGCTTTCGCGGCGGCGCCGTAGGCCGGGGTCGGAGGAGGGCGCGCAGGCGCTCGCGGACGGCGAGGGCGTGGCCGACGAGCGGGGCGAGGTCAGGGTCGTCGGCGGAGGCGTCCACCGAGGCAAGCAAGCGCGGCGGGGCGCCCGGCTGCAGCCAGGCCCGCAGGCTGCCGCCGTGCACCGGGAGGCGCTCGAGGGCGACCAGCCCCAGGCCGGCGGCCCCGCGCCGCGGCCGCCAGGGTGCGCGCCGAGAAGACGCAGAGGTGCTCGTGGTAGACGGTGTCGAAGGCGCCCTCGTCCACCATCGGGCGCAGGTCGGGGACCTCGACCACCACGTGGGCCGCCGGGCCGCAGCAGGCCAGCCGCGGCGGCCAGCAGGCCGACCGGATCGTCGACGTGGGCCAGCACGTTGCAGGCGACCACCGCGTCGAAGGCCCCGTGGTCTGCGGCCAGTCGCGCGGCGCTCTCGCGGTCGAAGAAGGCGCAGACCGTGGGCCGCCCAGCGGCGTTGGCCGCGGCCGCCGGGTTCTCCGCGGGGTCGACGCCGAGGGCATCCAGGCCGGCGCGGGCCATGGCCGCCAGGTGGGTGCCGTCGTTGCTCGCGACCTCCAGCACCCGGCCACCCGGGTGGCGGGCGGCCAGGGTCTCGGCCAGCCCCTGCCAGTGCCGGCCCATCGCCGGCGACGTGCCGGACACGTAGGCGTAGTCGGTGAACAGCGCGGCCGGATCGACGACCTGGGGCACCTGGACCAGCCCGCAGCAGGGCGCAGCGACACAGGGTGAGCGGGGCCCGCGGCGCCGCGGCGGCCGTCGGCGGCGAAGGCGTTGGCCAGGGGCGGGTGGCCGTAGTCCAGCACCACGTCCAGGGCGGCGCTGCCGCAGATCCGACAGTCGGATCGCGTGTGGAAGGCCACGCCCGGCGGGGTCGGCAGGCTCATCAGGTCCCCGCGCGGTCGGCCAGCATGGCCCGGGTGAAGTCCACGACCGTCTGGGGCCGCACGTGGGAGCGGCCCCCCGCCGCGGGCCCGGGCCTGGACGTCGACCTCGATCACGGGCAGCCCCGGGCGCGGGCCTTGCGCATCAGCTCGAGGTCCAGCAGCCAGTCGTCGCTCCGCAGGTCCATGGTCGCCAGGGTCGCGCCGGGCAGCAGCTTCGGGTTGCCGTTGAGATCGATGCTGCCGAGCCCGCCGTAGAGCACGTTGGCGGCCAGGTTGTAGGCGACCGACACCAGCTTGCGGTCGCCGCCGTCCTTGCGGAACCGGCGCCGGACCTTCACGAGGGCCGGCGCCGACAGGCCTACCGCCTTCGCGTAGAGCGCCCGCACGTCGGCGCCGGACACCTGACCGTCCGCGCACAGGAAGCCCACCCACGGGGCGTCGCAGGCCGCCAGCCCGGCCCGCACGCCGAAGCCGTAGCCGCGGTTGACCGGCACGTGCACCTTGGTCACCGGCAGCCCCTCGGCGACCAGCCCGTCGATGGCGGCCCCGGTGCCGTCGCGGCTGCCGTTGTCCACCACCACCAGCTGCAGGTCCACGTCGACGAAGGCCGCGCACAGCTCGCGGACCGTGGCGGCGATCACCTCCTCCTCGTCGAAGGCGGGCATGGTCAGGGCGAGCTCGGCCATGCCGCGGTCTAATCCGACAGGGCCAGGGGATGCCCTCGGCCAGCGACACGGCCGGCGGGGACAGGCCGAGCGCCCGCAGGCGGGTGCAGCGGCACGGCGTCGTGGGCCCAGGGATCCTCTCCCTCCGGCCCCGGCCGCCGCGCGCCGAACCGCAGCAGGCCCGGGTCCAGGCCGAGCGCCTCGGCCACGGCGCGGGCGAAGGCCTCGACCGAGGTCAGCCGGCCCGTCGCGACGTTGACGACGCCCTGGGCGTCAGGGTGCCCGGCCAGCGCCACCATCGCGTCCGCCGCGTCTCCGACCCAGGTGAAGTCCCGCAGCTGCCGCCCCGACGACAGCGGCAGCGGCTCGCCCGTCCGCGCGCCGCGCGCCTGGCGACGGCAACAGCCGGTGCGGCGCCTCGCCCGGCCCGTACAGCTGGAAGAACCGCGGCGCGACCACCCGCACGCCTCGGGTCGGTCCGATCTGCAGGGCCGCGCCGGCCCCGGTCGCCTTGCTGCGCCCGTAGGCGGTGGTCGGGCGGCGGGGCGTCTCCTCGTGCACGTCGCGCCCGCCGACCTCGGCCACGCTGCCCGCCAGCACCAGGGTGCTGCCGGCGGGCAGCAGCTCGACCAGCAGCACGGGCAGCCGCGTGTTGAGCCGGGCCATGGCCAGCGGGTCGGCGTCCGGCAGCGCGCCCGCGCACAGGAACACGGTGCGGGGCGGGCTGTCGGCCAGCAGTGCGCGCACCTCGCCGGGGTCTTCGAGGTCGACGTCCAGCCGGTCGGGCGCCTCGGCCGTGGGGACCCAGGCGGCCACCTGGCGACCCAGGAATCCCGTGGCTCCCAGCAGCAGCGGTGGCGTGTCGGACATGGCCGAAGCGTAGCGCGCGGCCGCCTCGCGCGCTACCATGGGGGCAACGGCACCCCTGGTCTCGATGACCCGCTCCCCTCGCATCCTGGCGACCACGCTCGCCGCTGTCCTGGGCGTCGCCCTCACCGCGGGGGCCTTCGTCGTGGTGCGCGGCTTCGTCACCCAGGAAGCCGAGCTCCGCGCGCAGCAGATCTTCCAGCGGGACTTCGCCCACCACCTGGTGCTGCTCGACGAGTCCATCGACCAGGTGCTCGGCCGGGCGCGCGCCGTGGCGTCGCTCTACGCCGCCAGCGAGCAGGTCACCCAGGACGAGCTGGCCCGGTTCACCCAGGGCCTCGAGGTGCAGCCGGCGGTGCGGGCCTACGGGACCTGTGTCGTCGAGAGCAGCGGCTGCCGGTTGGTCGACCACGTCCTGGCCGACGGCCAGGCGCGCTTTCCGGGCTGAAGGCCGGCCAGCTGCCCCTGCACGCGGCCGGCGACGCGGACCTGCGCATCGACGGCATCGGCGACGGCGCCTTCCTGGTCCACATCGACCTGCCCGAGCAGGAAGCCGGCGGCTCCTGGCTGGCCGTGGTCGCCTTCGACGCCGAGGCCCTGGGCGTCGACGCCTTCGACGGCCTGCGGGAGGACCAGGACCACAAGAGCGCCTTCTTCGTCTACGACGACAGCGGCACCCTGCTGCTGGCCCACCCGACCGACGCGGATCCGGGCCGGCCGGCCACCCTGGCGCCCGTGCCCATCGACGTCGGCGCGCTGCAGTGGCGCGCCAGCGCCGACCCCTCGGCCCCGCGCCGACACCCGAGCCCTGGCTTCCGCTGTTGGTGCTGCTCGGCGGCCTGACCCTGACCGGGCTGGTCGCCGGATGGGTGGCCCTGCTCACCGGCCGCACCGCGACCGTGTCGCACCTCGTCGACGCCCGGACCGAGCAGCTCGTCGCCACCAGCCGCGAGCTCCGGGCCAACGAAGCGCTGCTGCGCGCCATCGTCAGGACGACCGTCGACGGCATCATGGTCTTCGACCGCTCCGGCCGCATCCAGTCCGCCAACCCCGCCGCGGGCGGATCTTCGGCTTCGCCCACCGCGCCATCATCGGCCGGTCCTTCTTCGACCTGCTGCCCGAGCCTCACCGTCGCAACCACCGCGAGGCCCTGGACCGCTTCCTGGCCACCGGCGATGCGCCGCTGCTGGGCGAGCGCCGCGAGGTCGCCGGCCGCCGCCCCGACGGCAGCGTCTTCCCGATGGATGTGACCATCACCGAGCTGCACACCACCGAGGGCCGCCGGTTCATGGCCGTCGTCGCCGACGTGTCCCAGCGCCGGCTGGTCGACCGGCTCAAGGGCGAGTTCCTGTCCACCGTCAACCACGAGCTGCGCACGCCGCTGACCAGCATCATCGGCAGCCTGGAGCTGCTCAAGGACGGGCTTGCCGGCCCGCTGGAGCCCCGCGCCCAGCGCTTCGCCGACCTGGCCTACGAGAACAGCGAGCGCCTGCTCCGCATCGTCAACGACATCCTGGACATGGAGCGGCTGGGGTCCGGCCACGTCGAGCTCAACCGCCGCCCCTCGACGCGCTGGAGCTCATCGAGAAGGCCGTCGCCATGCACGAAGGCTGGCCGAGCACCGCCAGGCCACCCTGGCCGTCGCGTCGGGCCTGGTCCCGGTCGAAGTGCTGGGCGACCCCGACCGCCTGATGCAGGTGCTTGCGAACCTCATCAGCAACGCCGTGCGCTTCTCGCCCCCGATGGCACCGTCACCATCGGCGTCGACGAGCAGGACGGCGAGGCGCTCTTCTGGGTCCAGGACCAGGGCCCCGGCATCCCGAGGCCTTCCGCGAGCAGGTCTTCGTGCCGTTCTCGCAGGCCGACGGCAGCGCGACAGCCGCCACGTCGGCGGCACGGGCCTGGGCCTGTCCATCGCCCGGGCCATCGTCGAAGCCCACAACGGCGTCATCTGGTTCGACACGGCGGTGGGCGAGGGCACCACCTTCCTGTTCCGCGTGCCGCAGCCCGCCTTGCCGGGCACCGACGAGGTGCCCATGGACGACGACAGGCGCGACGAGGACACCTTCTCGCACGTCTCCGAGGTGTCGCGATGACGCTGCCGCCCCACATCCTGCACGTCGACGACGACGACGACATCCGCGGATCGTCGCCCTGGTGCTCGAGAGATGGGGGCGTGCGGGTCACCACTGCGCCGCCGGCGGTCAGCAGGCGCTGGACGCCATGCGGGCCCACGAGCGCCCCGGACATGGTGCTGCTCGACGTCATGATGCCGGGCATGGACGGCCCGGCCGTGCTGTCCCGCATCCGCCAGGACCCGGGCCTCGCCGCCCTGCCCGTCGTCTTCCTGACGGCCAAGTCCCTGCGCCAGGACCGCGAGCGCCTGCGGGCGCTGGGCGCCATCGACATCATCGAGAAGCCCTTCCGCGCCAACGAGCTCATCGAGCGGCTGCGCGGCATCTGGGCCGGGCGCTGAGCGGCTCGCTCAGTTCCGATCCGCTGCGCGACCCCCTGCAGCGCGACGTCGTAGCAGACGCCCCACACCGGCTGGACCTTGCGCACGTAGACCTTGCGGAAGGGCTTCGGCGGCAGGTTCAGGAAGGTGTGCAGCTCGAGCTCGGTCCCGCCCTGGACGTCCGTCGCCGTCCAGGTCGTCACGAAGCCCTTGTTGCCCGGGTGATCGACCACCACACGGCGGCCGGGCTTCACCTCGCTGATCGTGGCGGTCAGCTTGCGCTTGAAGCGGCCCGGCCGTGTAGCGCAGCACCGCGCTGGCCCCGACGCCCACGTGCTTGGTGCCGTGCTCCCACTTGTCCGTGCAGCCCCGCAGCACCACCTGCTGGTTGCGCAGGTCCGACACCCAGTCCGTCACCGCGTCCGGCGCGGCCGACAGCGTGATCGTCGCCACGATGTCGCCGTTCCAGTCGTCGGGCACCTTGCCGTCGGGCAGGTCGGGGATCTTCGGCACGGGCAGGGTCACCGGCGCGTCGGCGTCCGGCAGCGCGACGGGCCCACCGTCGCTGTCGGCGTCGGGCTCGGGCAGCGGGGTCTGCGCGAGGGTGGGGGAGGAGAGGGAGAGGCCGGCGAGGAGGAGGATGCTGTGCATGGGGCGGAGGTATCCGGCCTTCACCCCCACGGCCGCTTCTCCCCAGCTCCCGCGGCCACGGCTCGCCGCGGTTGCCCGGGATCTCCCGCCCCGCGCCGTCCGTGATGAAGTTGCCCTGGTCGTGGAAGGCCCGTTCGGTGCAGGTGCGGTCGCCTTCCTTGCGCATGGGCACGAAGCCGCCGTCGACGGCAAGGCGGCAGCACTCGTGGGGGGCCAGGCGCAGATCGACCAGCGCGCCCTTGCGGGCGGGGTTCAGCAGCTGCTCTTCGTTGCCGATGGGGTCGGCGACGGTCTTGGCCTTGAGCGTCCAGACCAGCAGGCTGGTCGGGTCGCGGTGGGGGTGGCGCACGGACAGCAGGTCCTGCATGCCGTAGAACTGCTTGCCGATGTCGTTCTGGTTCACCGGGCCGGCCATCAGGCAGATGCCGGCGAGCAGATCGCAGCCGTCGGGGATCTCGGCGCAGCCGGCGAGCTCGGCGGTCAGCGAGCTGCGGGCGGCCGCGGCGCCGAAGGCCCGCACCGCATGTTCCCAGCCGATGCCGGCGGCGGCGGTCTCGTCACGGGACAGGCCGCCGACGTAGATGCGCTGGCCGGCCAGGGCGAAGGCCTTCTTGCCGCGGGCGGCGTTGCGGGACAGGGCCTTGCCGGTCGGCAGGTCGGCCCACAGGGGCAGGTTGTCGACGACCCGATCGGTCACGAGCTCCAGCTCGCGGCGGCACGGCCCGCAGCCGCTCCTTGCCCTGGTCGGTCAGGGGGTCGATGCGGTCCAGGATCAGCAGGTCCTTGGCCTGCTGGCGCTCGAGGCCGGTCCAGTGGGCGAAGCCGTTGTAGCCGGCGCGTCCGGCCATGAAGGCCAGCCGGTCGGGCACGTCCATGGCCTGGCGCTCGTGGTACTGCGCCGGGGCCTTCTCCTCCTGGTTCACGCCGGGCTGGATGCGCTCGCTGCGCAGGGCCAGCAGGTTGGCGCCGAGCTTGCGGCAGAGCGCGTCGTCGAAGCCGTCCAGGGCCGCTTCCTCCGCCGAGACCGTGCCGACCTGGGCGACCAGCGCGATGCGCCAGCCCTGGGCCTTCTGCGCCTTGGACAGGCCGACCATGGTCTCCAGCTCGCGCATGGCGGGCCCGGCGCTGTCGACGCGCTCCAGCCCGGCGAAGGGGGCCATCAGCACGTTGGCGCGGCGGCGGGTGCCGCTGGCCAGCACGGTCGCCCGTTCCATGGCATCGGCCAGGATGCCGACGTGCAGGTGCTGCAGGTAGCCGATGGTCGGGATGTCGTCGGCGTGCTGGTACTTCTTGCGCCAGGCCCGCATGGGCACGGTGGCCAGGCTGGCCACGGGCGCGTGCCCGATGAAGGTCAGCAGCATGGTGAAGGGCGTGCGGTAGGGCTTGCTCAGCACCACGTGGGTGTGGCTGGCGCCGTCCAGCACGCGGCCTTCCAGGTGGGGCAGGCGGCGCAGCAGGTTGGCGGCGGCCTGGCTGGCGTCGGGGCCCAGGGTGACCTGCTCGTGGCCGCGGTAGTTCGTGCTCTGGCGGGCCGAGAGCACGCCCAGGGCGGACTCCTCGAACAGCTCCTGGTCGGTGGGGCCCGGGCCCGGCACGAAGCGCAGGGGTCGCTGCAGGGACAGCAGCTGCATGGCGGCGATCGCCTCGTCCGCCGTCAGCGACAGGCGCCGCCGGTAGCCGACCGGGCTGCCGCTCTCCAGGCTGCTGGGCAGGAAGTAGCGGTCGCGCTTGCCCCCCTCCTCCACGAAGCCGGCGGCCCGGCTGCGGCGCTGCTCGGCCGGCGGAGGCGGGATCGGCACGAACTCGACGGGCTTCTGGTGGGGCTCGGCGCTGTGCTGGGGCACGGGGACCTCGGGGGCGGCAAGGGACCCCTGGGTCTACTCCGGCGGCCGCGCCGCCGCCGCGATGGATTACCCTCTCCCTCCGATGCCGCGGGCAGCCAGGCCCGCCGGACCGGACGCACCATCCGCCTCTCGGAGTCGCCATGCCTTCCTGGGAAGAGATCCAGCAGTACGCCCGCTCCAACTACAAGCTCGCCGAGGACGAGGAGAACTGGTTCTCGCTCGTGTTCGGCTACGACTCGGGCCGCAGCCAGAAGATCTGGGTCCGCAAGTTCGAAGCCATGGACGGCGAGTGGCTGGAGTTCCGGTCCGTCGTCTGCAAGCTCGACGAGATGACCCCCATCGTCGCCCTGCGCAAGAACCGCCAGTTCGTGGTCGGCTCGCTCGGCCTGGACAAGGACGACGACTACGTCTTCATCCACAACGCGCCGCTGGACAGCATGGACCTCGACGAGTTCGAGCGCCCGCTGCACGTGGTCGCCCACACGGCCGACCAGCTCGAGAGCCAGTACGCGGCCGAAGACGACAAGTGGTGAGCGGGTTGCTGCGGTAGTCGCTGCCCCCCTCCGCCGGCTCCGCCGGCACCTCCCCCCGCGGTGCGGGGGGAGGGAGAAGGTGTGCGTGGTCGCTGACCCGGTAGTCGCTGCCCCCCTCCGCCGGCTTCGCCGGCACCTCCCCCCGCGGTGCGGGGGGAGGGAGCAGGGCGTGCGTGGTCGCTGACCCGGTAGTCGCTGCCCCCTCCGCCGGCTCCGCCGGCACCTCCCCGCGGTGCGGGGGGAGGGGAGGAGGTGCGCGGTCGCTGACTCCGGTAGTCGCTGCCCCCTCCGCCGGCTCCGCCGGCACCTCCCCGCGGTGCGTGGGGGAGGGAGCAGGGCGTGCGTGGTCGCTGACCCGGTAGTCGCTGCCCCCCCTCCGCCGGCTCCGCCGGCCGCCCCGCGGTGCGGGGGAGGGAGCAGGGTGTGGTGGTCGCTGACCCGGTAGTCGCTGCCCCTCCGCCGGCTCCGCCGCCGCCCTTCGCGGTGCGGGGGAGGGGGTGTGCGTGGTCGCCCCCGGTAGTCGCTGCCCCCTCCGCCGGCTTCGCCGGCACCTGCCTGCGGTGCGGGGGCAGGGCGTGCGTGGTCGCTGTCTCCCTCCCCCCAGCTCGCTGGGGGGAGGTGGCCCGGGCGAAGCCCGGGTCGGAGGGGGGCCTCAGCCCCAGTCCACCGCCTGCCACAGCGCCAGCAGCTTCTCGCCGTGCCGGGCGTTCACCGCCCCCACGGCGGCGACGCGCCCGCGCAGGTGGGCGGCGAAGTCGGGGTGCCCGTCGCGGTTCTGGGCGGCCGGGTCCGTGCGCCCGCAGTTGACCAGGATCGCCTCCAGCCGCTCGCGCTCGCGGCGGGGCACGCCGGGCTGCGCGTTCACGACGATGCCCGTCACGCGCTGCTGCTCGCTCTGGTGCATGACGCGGGTCTTGTCGGCGGCGACGACGAAGTCCTCGTCCGCCGCGATGACCTGCACCGCGGCCACCAGCGCGCGCATGCCCCGGCGCGGCCCGCTGATGGTCAGGTCGTCGGCGTAGCGGCTGTAGACATGCCCGCTCGCCGTGGCCCGCGCGGACAGGCGCTGGTCCAGCCGCCAGCACAGGGCGTTGGCCACGGCCGGGCTGGTGGGGGCGCCCTGGGGCAGGTGCGGCGCGTCGTACCGGACCGGCGCATCGGCGGGCCCGGCCTCGACCACGTCGGGCGGGGTGCGCGCGGCGCACAGGCCGGCCAGCAGGCGGGCCACCCGCCGGGGGTAGCCCATCGCCTCGAACAGGCCGGTCACGCGGCGGCGGTGGATGCTGGGGAAGAAGCGCGCCAGATCGACGCGGGCGACCACTTCGTGGCCCACGTGGGGCGCGGCGTGGCTGCGGCGGTCCCGGCCGCGGACGAAGCCGTGGGCGGCGGGGTGCACGACGAGCGCATCCAGGATGCCGTGGAGCACGCGGCGCTGGACGTGCTTGAGCCGCGCCTTGGGCGCCTCGATGAGCCGGCGGCCGATCCACCGGTGCTGGTAGTTCCGCCAGGCCGGCGGATGGTGCCGGGCCCGGTCCTGCAGGTCGGCGAAGGCGCGCAGCGGCCCGAGCTCCAGCCCGAGCCAGGCCGCCAGGGCGTCGTCGGTCGGCAGCTCCGGCGGCTCCCAGTGCAGCGGCACCCGCGGGGGCTGCATCTGCGTGACGGGCAGGTCCCACAGGACCAGCCGCAGCGGCTCCTCGTCCCGCAGCAGCCCGCGGAAGGCCCGGCCCTCGCGCAGCCCGCGGGCCAGCCGCTCCTCACCGACGCGACCGACGCGCAGCGCCTCCATCGCGAGCTGGCGGGTGAAGGGCATGCGGCGGCCGAAGGCTTCGTCCAGCGCCGCCCACAGCGCGTACAGCTCCCAGGGGCTGCGCAGGAGCACGCGGGCGAGGGCTCGGCTGGTGCGGGTCGGGTTCGGCATGGA
>JACKEY010000015.1 GCA_020632755.1 Alphaproteobacteria bacterium
GTGTGGTCGAAGGGCACGACGGTGCCTTCGATGTCGGCGATCCAGCGGCCGTCGAAGGTCGTGTACCGCGCCCAGGTGAAGGTCCCGCCCTCGCTGCCGAGCAGCGGCACGTCGGCGATCTCGTGGGACTCGGTGAACGTCGCCACCGGCTGCTCGCCGCCCTCGAAGATCGTCGCCGAGGGCGCGCCGGCGGCGTCCAGCACCAGCTCCTCGCGGTACCAGTCGGTGATGTCGCCCATCAGCTGGGTCTGGCTCCACGCGACGCTGCCGTTGGTGCCGACGGCCAGCACCGGCAGGCCCGGGATGCCGAGCCCCAGCTGGTGGGTGTCGCCGCCGCCCAGCACGCTGGTGTCCAGGCCGACCTGCCAGAACAGGCTCGGGACCGACAGCGGCAGGTGCCCATCGCCGGCCAGCATCGCCGTGCCGTCGGCCGAGACCGCGCCGCCGACCGCCCAGACGTTGCTGCCCCAGCCGGCCTCCAGGTCGCCGCGGCCCAGCCGATCCTCGAACCGGTCCAGCCGCCCCGCCAGCCGGTCGAGCATGTCCAGGTCGATCGGCGCGAACAGCCGGGCCGGCAGGTCGCTCGGCGAGCGCGCCACCGCGCTGCCGCCCCAGCTCCAGTCGTGGGCCGAGTACGACGGCAGCACCGGGTCGACCCGGCCCCACACATCCTGCTCGATGCCCGCCTGGCGCAGCTCGCCGAGCGCCTTGCCGTCGAACAGCCCGGCCAGCCGCGCCAGGTCCGCCGTGCGCCCGACGTCGTCGGTCTCGTAGCCGAGCTCGTAGACCAGCACGGCCGCCACGCCCGCCAGGTCCCGGCGGTCCCAGTCGGTCAGCAGGTCCTTGGGGTCGCTCACCCCCAGGAAGGGCCCCGCGATCTCCAGCTCGCTGGCCAGCGGCAGCTCGTCGGCGCGGACCTGGGCCAGGTAGGCGTTCACGCCCTCGGCGAAGGCGTCCATGATCGCGGCCTGTTCGTCGGTCAGGTTCTCGAGCAGGTTGTCGGCGACCCAGGTCATGCCGTTGGACCGCGACTCCATGTCGGTCTCGAGGGCGTCGGCGCCCAGGATCTCCGACAGGCGCCCCTGACCGAGCCGCCGGGCCAGGTCCATCTCGAAGTAGCGGTCGCGGGCCTGCACGAAGCCGTAGACGCGGGCCAGGTCCTCGCGGTCGTGGGCGTAGATGTGCGGCACGCTGGCGGCGGTGCGGATCACCGTCGCGTCGCAGCGCATGCCCGGGATCTCCCAGGTCTCGTCGACCTCGACGCCCTCGAAGGGGTCGGTGGTCGAGGTGCCGTCGTCGCCGCCGCCGCCGCTGTCGACAGGGGTGGCGCCCTTGTCCTTGCAGGCCGACAGGGAGAGGAGGAGGAGGAGGGAGGGGGACATGGCGCGCTCCGCGATCTGGGACGGCGCAGGGTAGCGCGCTCGCCGGCCGGAAGCTGCGGAGAGGAGGAGGCCGCGGGGGAGCCCCCGTCCGATGCCGCAGGAGCGGGGCCGTCGGTCAGCCCAGGCGGTCGAGGAGGTCGAGGAGGGGACCGGGGAGCGGCGCCGCGCCGGTGAGGGCCGCGCTGGACAGCGCGAAGTCGGCCGGGAAGGGCGCCGTGTGGACCGCGACCGCGCCCCGCCAGCGGGCCCCGAGAGCCGCCACCGCGGTGTCCGGTCGGCCGGAGGGGCTCGCGACGAGCACGACGCCGTCGCGCACGAAGGACCGGGCGGGTGCGGGGAACAGCGCCGCCAGCCACTGGCGGGTGCTGCGGTCGCGCAGGGCCGCGGCAGGGGGGCGCGCCGCCAGCAGGAAGCCCTCGACCGGCACGGCGGTGGCCCCGTCGGGGACCCGCCAGTCCGCGGCCACCGGCCCCAGATCGTCGTCTTCGCCGGTCCCCGGCGGCGGCGCGTCCGTTCCCGGAAGCGAGGTGTCGGCCAGGCCCGTGACCGGCAGGCCCGTGAACGGCAGGCCCGTGACCGGCAGGGCCGTGACGGGCAGGGTCGGCTCCACCCTGGCCCCATGTGGGGGGAGGGGCGCCGGGTCGAGGGAGCCCGGCGGCAGCAAGGCGCGCAGCTGGCTCGCCACGGCGTCGGCCCGGGCCGGACGCCGGTCCCGCTCGGGCGCCATCAGCCGGGTGATCAGCGCCGACAGCGCGTCCGGCGGGGTCGGCCGGCCCGGGGGCAGGACCAGCGGCGGCGGCGGCTGCCACAGGCGCGCCAGCAGCGCCCCGGGATCGGGCTCGGCGAAGGGCGGGCGCCCGCAGAGCAGGTGCCACAGCAGCACGCCCAGGGCGTACAGGTCGGCCCGGGCATCGACCCGCCCGCCGGACAGCTGCTCGGGCGCCATGTAGCCGAGCGTGCCGATCGCCAGCCCGGGGCGGGTCAGCCGCGGCTCGTCCTCCTCCAGGCTGCGCGCGATGCCGAAGTCCGCGACCTTGACCCGCGGCGGATCGCCGGCCAGCAGCAGGTTCTCGGGCTTCAGATCGCGGTGGACCAGTCCCGCGGCGTGCACGGCGTGCAGCCCGTCCAGCGCCTCGGCCACCCGCGCGACCGCCTGGGGCCAGGGCAGCGCGCCGTCCGCACCCCGCAGCCCGTCGACGCTCCCGCCCTCGCACAGCTCCAGGATCAGCACGGGCGCGGGATCCTCGTGCACGCTCGCCGCTGGCAGCAGGCCGTAGTCCAGCACCGCCACCACCGCCGGATGCCGCACGCGCGCCATGAACCGCGCCTCGCGGTCGAACCGCTCCAGCGCCGCCGGGTGCGCCGGCCCCGTCAGCCGCTTGATGGCGACCGACCGCTGCAGCGCCTCGTGTCGGCCGCGCCACACCTCGCCCATGCCCCCGCGGCCCAGCAGGGCCTCGACGACATAGCGGTCCAGGACCCGCTGGCCGGGCCGCAGGCTCATGCCGAGGTCGGCCCCGCGGACACCACCGTGTCGGCGACCACCGTGTCGGCGCCAGGGGTCGCCAGCAGCACGCGGGACCACGGGTCCTCGGGGCGCCGGCTGGCCAGCCAGGCCACCAGCGCGGCCCGCGCCCGCGGGCGGGCCTGGGCGTCCAGCCGCTGGCGCTCCAGGCTGTGGGCGATGATCACCGGGGCGGCCGGCACCACCGGGGTCCCCTGGGCGATGGCGTCCAGCAGGCCGAGCACGCGCAGGCGGTGGGGGCTGATCCCACTGCGGGTCGGCGCGGGCGACGCCAGGACCTGCGGCATGCACAGGCCCGCCGCTTTCTGGGGTCCCCTTCCCCCCTGCTCGTCGAAGCCCGTGCAGGCCAGCACCAGCGCCGTGTGGGCGATGGCGCGGGACACCGGCGCCCGCAGCGCGACGGTGTCGGCCAGCAGCAGCCCCCAGCAGGCCGCGCTCGCCGCTCGCCGCGCGGCGTCCCAGCCGGTCGGCGCCCGCTCGAGCGCCCGGACCGTGGCGATCGCGTCCAGCTCGACGGCTTCCTGCAGGCGCCGCACACAGGACAGGCCCGCCACGAAGTCCCACGCCCGGCGGCCCTCGGACGGCGCCGCCCGCAGGCGCCGCGCGTCGCGCACCGCCAGCGCCACCTGGCTGCGGGCGAAGGTCTCGGCGTCGACCTGCTCGGCGTCGACGCCCCACTGCACCGGGAGCGCCTCGGCCCACCACAGGCCGGCGACCTGGGGCGGCCCGGCGACCCGCCCGCGCAGCGCGGCGCCGAAGCCCTCGGCCAGGGCCTGGGCCCCCGCCTCGTCGACCGCCCGGTCCACCCCGATCTCCCCGATGCCCATCGCGGCCGCGGCCCGCGACAGCTCGCGCACGCGGGCGTAGCGGGCGGGATCCAGCGGCACGAGCTCCTTGTCGCGGAAGGCCACGCCCTCGGCCAGCTGCAGGGTGAAGGGCGGGTGGGCTTCCTGCAGGCGCTCGCCCAGCGCACGCGCCTGCTGCACGGCGGCGCTGTGGTCGGGCCCGAAGGTCTCGCGGGTGCGGATCAGGGCGTAGAGCACGTCGAGCGCCTCGCCGGTCTTGTCGCGGGCTTCGTCGAGGGCGCTCATCGCTGGCTCCGCAGGACCTTGATCCGCGCCTTGAGCCCGGCGGGATCGAACAGCTCGCTGGCCCGGCGCGCGAGCGCCTGCTGCCGCAGGGCGACGTCGTCGGCGACCGCGTCGAGGGCCGCCAGCCGCAGCCGCTCGGGACGGGCCCCGTCCCGGACCCATGCGACCAGGGTGGCGTCGCCGCTGCCCTTGCCGCGCAGTCCCCGGCAGGCGGCCGCCAGGTCGACGCCCGACCAGCCCTCGCCGCCGTCCCCCTCGAGCACCCGCACCACCATCCGCCAGTCGCCGGCCGGGCGCGTGTCGAGGAGGGCGAGGGCGGCCCGCACGGTCTTTCCGTGCTGCAGCATGCGGGTGAGCATCGGGCGCGCGAGGCGCTCGGCGGCGTCTGGGGAGAGGGTGGCCAGGGTCGGCCCCAGGCTGGCGGGCGGCAGGCCGCCGAGCAGGTCCAGGAGGACGTCCTGGGGCGCTCCGGTCTTGCCCAGCGCCCGCGCCAGGACGACGGCCGGGTCGGGGTCCAGGTCCGCGGCGTGGGCCGCGGGCAGGATCTCGTCGACGGGCACGATGCCGAGCAGGCCGACCAGCAGGTCCTCTCCGACGCCTTCCTGCGCGATGCGCCGGGTGAGTCCGACGGCCGCGGCGCCCACGACCTGGCCGGGCAGCCGCGGCGCCAGCTCGATCAGGGCGCGGGCCGCGGTCTCGTCCTGCAGCACCAGCCCCCGGGCGATGGCCTGGCCCACGCCGGCATCGGCCAGGGTCTCGACCAGCGCCCGCGACCAGTCGTCGTCCGCGCCGGCCAGCGCCGCCAGCAGGCCCAGCGAGCGCGCGTCCGCGCGGGCGGCCAGGGCGTCGGCCAGCCGATGGGCCAGCCGCGGTGCGGGCACCACCGGGCGCAGCGCGGGCTGGCGCACGACGACCTGGGCTTCCAGCCCGGCCCACACGCCCTCGGCCTGCACGGCGGCTCGGATGCGACCCGCGAGCGCCTCGTCCAGGGCCAGGGCGCGCCGCCCCTTCGCCACCAGCCGCAGCGGGGCAGCGAGCTCCTCGGACAAGGCCGCGGCGTCCAGGTCCTGCCCGGACAGCAGCGCCCCGTCCAGCGCCTCGGCCGACAGCCCGCGCAGGGCGGTGGCCTGCTCCTCCTCGCGCAAGGCGTCGATGGCGTCGAAGGCATCGGTGATGCTGCTCGCCAGCCCCAGGGCGATGCCCTCGGCCCCGTCGCCCCAGAGCCAGGCCTGCAGCGCGGTCAGCCCCTGCCCCTGGGGGGTCGGGCCGCCGAGCGCGACGGCCAGCCGCAGCAGATCGTCGGGCGCGGGATCCGGTCGGCCCGCGGGCGGTGGGGTCGGGTGCAGCCACCGCAGCCCGGCCACGAACGCCGGCAGCACCCACGGGCCGCACTCTTCGGCAGGAAGGACGATCTCTCCGCCGATGTCGATGCCTTCGGGGGTCGGCCGCAGGCGGTGCCCGGGCGCCTCCCGCCACAGGGCGGCCAGCCGCTCGGCGGTGGGCCTGGCGATGCCGGGGCCGCTGCGCGCGGTGCGCACCAGCCCGTCGAACAGCAGGGCCAGGGCCCGCGGGCCCCGATCCGATGCGGGACCACGGTCGCCTGCGGGGCCACGGTCGCCTGCCGTGCCCGGGCCGCCGGCGGGGCCGGCCGCGGAGTCGTCTGGGGGAGCCACGGGGCGAGCCTACGGCCCGGCCGCGCTGGGGGCAAGGAGGGCCGTCCGGGAGCGGTCAGCCACTTCCGGACGGCGCCTCGGCCCCCGCGTCGCCCTCCTGCTCCCGCTGCTGCTGCAGCTCCACCCGCATCTCGCGCCGCAGCCGGGCCCGCCGCAGCGTGCGGTCGCCCGGGAAGTCGGCCCAGGCGCGGTCCAGGGCGGCCGTCGCTTCGTCTTCGAGCCCGACGCTGTCCAGGGCATCGGCGGCGGCCACGACCACCGACGGGTGGCTGCTCCACCCGGCCAGCGCCTCCCGTGCCGCGTCGGCCGCGCCGGGTTGGTGGTAGTCGGCCAGCACCCGCAGGCGGCCCTCGATGGGGCGGGGCTGCTCCGGCGCGATGCCAGCGGCGCGGTCGTAGGCGCCCAGGGCCGAGCGGTACTCGCCGGCGCGGTACAGGGCGTCGCCCAGCTCGACCGCTGGCTCCCAGCTGCGGGGGTGCTGCTGGGTCTTGTAGCGGGCCAGCGCCAGCTCGGGCGGGTCGTCGAGCTGGACCGAGTCCATCACCCGATCGACCAGCGGCCCCTGGCGGCGCGCCTGCTCCTCGAGCACCTGGAACTGCACGCGGTGCTCGTAGACGCCGCGGGCCATCACCAGCGCGGTCAGCACCTGGGGCTCGCCCTGCAGCTTGAAGCCGAGGGTCAGCCGCTCGGCGTCCCAGCCCTCGATCCGGACCTCCTGCCGGTCCAGCACCGTCGGCTCGCGGCCTCCGCTGGCGACCCGCGCCACCAGGCTGTCGGCGGCGTCGCTGGCCATGATGGGCCGGGGATGCACCGTCGTCGCGGCGCTCAGGTTGGCCTGCAGGGTGGGCGAGAACCACCCGCGGTCGCCGCTGAAGGTCCAGCCCTCCTTCCAGTAGGCCGGGCGGTCGACGGTCCAGCCGTCCTGCTCGACCATGGTCAGGGGCACCAGCCGCGGCCCGAAGGCCCCGACCCCCAGACAGCCGGCGGCCAGCGCGCCGGCGGCCCCCAGGCGCAGCAGCCGGTTGGTGCGCGCCCGTGCCGCGAACACCTGCGGCTCGAGCAGGGTCATCAGCACCCCGCCGCCGATCATGCCGCCCAGGTGGGACCAGTTGTCGGTGCCCTCGCTGCGCAGGCCCGACAGCAGCGAGTAGCCGATGTACCAGGCCAGGGCGCCGCCGAAGTACTTGCGGCTGCGGGCCGGGATCGCCTCCCAGTGCTTCCAGCCGACGACGACGCCGGCGGCCAGCATGCCGAACACGCCGCCGCTCGCCCCCAGGCTCGGGCGCTCCATGGACATCGCCATGCTCAGCAGCCCGCCCGTGATCACGCTGCCGAAGTAGACCAGCGCGAGGTTCTTGCGGCCCACCGCCCGCTCGAGGTGGTAGCCCGTGTACACCAGGAACAGCATGTTGAACAGCAGGTGCGGGAACCAGGTGTGCAGCAGCCCGTAGCTGACCAGCCGCCAGATCTCGCCTTGCTCCAGGATGGCCGGCGCCCAGTTGGTGAAGTGCTCCTGCAGCCAGCCGGCCCGGCCGGGCTCGAAGCTCCACAGGTAGATGCGCAGCTGCACGCCCGCCAGGATCGCGGTCAGCAGCGGCAGCCCACGCTGGCTCAGGTTGCGCCGGAAGGCCATCTGGCTCTCGTCGGCCAGGGCCTGGAACAGCTCGAGCTCGCCGGCGGGCACGAACCGATCCCCCGTCACCAGCTCGAACCGCACCGGGGTGCCGGCGACGACGTCACCCTCCAGGATGCGTTCCTCGAGGTCTTCGTAGGTCATGCGCTGCACGTGGCCGCGCCGCTTGACCTCGATGAGCATGGATGGTCCGGGGGGAGGGGGAGGAGGCGCCCCGTGCGAGGCGCCCCCCGGCGGGCCTAGCGCCGGCGGCGCAGCCCCACCAGCCCGATCAGGCCGACCAGCCAGCCGACGGCCAGCGGGGAGGAGGGCGCCGCAGCGCAGTTGCCGCAGCCTTCGTCCTTGGAGCCGCCATCGCCCGAGTCGGTTCCCCCGTCGTCGGATCCGCCGTCGCCGTCGGTGCCGCCGTCGGTGCCGCCGTCGGTGCCGCTGTCGGTGCCGCCGTCCCCGGGGTCACCGGAGTCGCCCGGGTCACCGGAGTCGCCCGGATCCTCGACGTCGTCGCTCGGGTCGAGGGGGTCGGTGCCGTTGTCGACCTCGTCGCCGTCGGACACGCTGCCGTCGTCGGTGTCGGAGTCGAGCGGGTCGGTGCCGTGCTCCAGCACTTCCTCGCCGTCGCTCAGGCCGTCGTCGTCGCTGTCGGGGTCCAGCGGATCGGTGCCGTAGCCCAGCACTTCTTCGCCGTCGGACAGCCCGTCGTCGTCGGAGTCGGGATCGTCGGGGTCCGTGCCGTAGACATCGCGCTCGGACGGGTCGGACAGGCCGTCGCCGTCGCTGTCGACCAGGTCGTCTTCGGGGTCCAGCGGGTCGGTGCCGTCGGTCAGCACCTCGGCGCCGTCGCTGATGCCGCCGTCGTCCGTGTCGGCGTCCATCGGGTCGGTGCCGGTGCCTTCGACGCTGCCGTCGCTGTAGCCGAGCTCCTCGCCGTCGCTCAGGCCGTCGTCGTCGCTGTCTTCGTCCATCGGGTCGGTGCCCGTGCCGTCCTTGCTGCCGTCGGACCAGCCGACCTCGTCGCCGTCGATCAGGCCGTCGTCGTCGCTGTCGTCGTCGAGCGCATCGGTGCCCGCACCCTCGACGCTGCCGTCGCTGTAGCCGAGCTCGTCGCCGTCGGTCAGGCCGTCGTCGTCGCTGTCGTCGTCGAGCGGATCGGTGCCCGTGCCTTCCTTGCTGCCGTCCGACCAGCCGACCTCGTCGCCGTCGATCAGGCCGTCGTCGTCGCTGTCGGGATCCAGCGGATCGGTGCCGGCGGTCGCTTCGTCGCCGTCGGACAGGCCGTCGGCGTCGCTGTCGTCGCTGAGCGGATCGGTGCCGTCGGTGACCTCGTCGCCGTCGCTGATGCCGTCGTCGTCGCTGTCGCTGTCCAGCGGGTCCGGTTCGTCGGGATCGCAGTCCAGCAGCCCGTCGTCGTCGGTGTCGGGGTCGAGCGGATCGGTGCCGGCGGTGACCTCGTCGCCGTCCAGGCAGCCGTCGTCGTCGGTGTCGGGGTCGAGCGGGTCGGTGCCGGTGTCGGTGACCTCCTCGTAGTCGGTGAGCCCGTCGTCGTCGGTGTCGCTGTCGAGGGGATCGGTGCCCTCGTCCGCCTCTTCGCCGTCGGTCAGGCCGTCGTCGTCGCTGTCGGGATCGAGCGGGTCGGTGCCGGCGTCGACCTCGTCCCCGTCGGAGACGCCGTCGTCGTCGGTGTCGGGGTCGAGCGGGTCGGTGCCCAGATCGCCCTCTTCGCCGTCGGTCAGGCCGTCGTCGTCGCTGTCGTCGTCGAGCGGGTCGGTGCCGGCGTCGACCTCGTCCCCGTCGGAGATGCCGTCGTCGTCGGTGTCGGGGTCGAGCGGGTCGGTGCCGAGATCGCCTTCTTCACCGTCGGTCAGGCCGTCGTCGTCGCTGTCGTCGTCGAGCGGGTCGGTGCCGGCGTCGACCTCGTCCCCGTCGGAGACGCCGTCGTCATCGCTGTCGGGGTCGAGCGGGTCGGTGCCGGCGTCGATCTCGTCGCCGTCGGTCAGGCCGTCGTCGTCGCTGTCGGGGTCGAAGGGATCGGGCTCGTCGGGATCGCAGTCCGCCAGCCCGTCGCCGTCGCCGTCCGCCACGGTCGGGTCGGTGCCGAGCAGCACCTCTTCGCCGTCGGTGCAGCCGTCGTCGTCGGTGTCGGCGTCCCGCGGGTCCGTGCCCAGGCCGGGCTCGTCGATGTCGAGCACGTCGTCGCCGTCGCTGTCGTCGTCGAGGTAGTCGGGGATGCCGTCGTCGTCGCTGTGATCGTTGCTCGGGTCGTAGTCGCCGTCGAGGTCTTCTTCTTCGTCGCTGTAGCCGTCGCTGTCGCTGTCGATGCTCTCGACCGACACGCCCAGCACGGCGTAGGGGAAGACCAGGCAGTCGCCCGAGGTCGACGTGGTGAGCGCGACCTCGGTGTCGCCGGAGAGCACGCCGGTGCTGCCGTCGAGGTCGAGCGCGTCCCAGCCGGCGTCGAAGCCCGGATCGGAGACCAGCGAAGCGCCACCCAGGTAGATCGCGCCGTCGGAGTAGGTCTGGCCGTCGCCGGCAGCCATCAGCAGGGTCACCTCGAGCGGCGTCGAGGGCACGACCAGGTCGGAGTAGGTGACGGACAGCGTGTCGCCCAGGGTCTCGAAGGTCTGGGCGCCGTCGTAGACGATGATCTGGGCCTGGGTGCCGGTGTCCCGCTGGCGGTACACCACGACCAGCGACGCACCGAACAGCTGCTGGCCGGACGTGCTGGCGCTCACCTCGTAGTCGCCGTTGCCGGTGATCAGGGACGTCACGTCGGCGCGGTACACGTCCGCCGCGGTGTAGCCCGCGGAGCTCCAGCAGGGGTCGCCGTCGGTGCCGATGCGCTCGGTGGTGACGGACGTGCCGTCGATGCTGGCGGTCCCGTCCGACGCGGTCGCGTACATCATGCCGACGTACAGCCAGGCTTCCGCGACTTCCGCGCCGTCGGGGATGCCCGTCACGGACACGGTGCCCGGCGGAGCGGACGCCGACGCTTCGGAGATGTGGGTGGCGAAGGTGATCCCGGCGCTGGTGACACCACCGCCGAACAGCATCTCGTCGTAGGACAGGCCGAGCTCGCCGTCGCCGTCGGCCCGGGCGACCCCGGGCAGGGCGAGCAGCGTGGTGAGCAGGGGCAGGACCAGGCGGGAGTCGGTTCGCATGGGAACTCCGTGGCGCGGGGGAGGGGAGCGGAGGAGAGGGGAGGAGGGGGAAGGCGTCGGTATCATGGGAGGCTGTCGGCAGCGGCGCGGATCGTTCGCCACAGCGCGTACAGGTGCCAGAGGGGGAGGAGGGCGACGAATATGGCGCCCCCGTGCAGCAGGGCATGCCCCGCCTTCTCCCGTGCTTCCTGGCGGGAGAGGAAGGCGCCGATGGCCATGCCGACCACGCCGAGGGTGACCGCGAGCCAGGGGTAGCCGAGCTCCGGCGTGGTCGGCTCGGTGTTGCCGCCCAGGATCGCGGCGCCCATGGCAAGGAAGGGGCCGAAGCGGATCGCCGCGAAGGTGCCGATGACCGCGGCGCCGATGGCACTCATCAGCGACAGCGTCGACAGGGCCGCGCCGACCCGGCGCTTGAACGAGCGCGTCCGCTGCGCGCCGTCGCTCGGCACGTGCTGGGGCTGCGGGTCGGTCGGTCGGGAGCGCTGCGTCCGGCTCACCACGTTGCACCTCCCGCGATCAGTGTACCGCCGTCGCGGGCCACCCGCGCGACGCGACGGGGTCCTGTCCGCCCCGATAGACCCCCTCCTCCACCCTGCCCGAGGCCCCCGTGGACGGCCGATCCCTGCCCCTCCTCCGCACCCCCGTGCCCGGTCCTCGCTCGCGGTCCTTCGTCGATCGCCTGGCCCGCGCCGAGTGCCCGGCCATCACGGCGCGCCGGGCGCGTCGGGCGGCCGCGCTGGGGGTGGCCGACACCGATCCCATCGTCTGGGAGTCCGCCCTCGGCGCGAACGTCCAGGACGTCGACGGCAACGTCTACATCGACCTGACCGCCGGCTTCGGCGTGGCCGCGGCGGGGCACCGCGATCCCGACGTGGTGGCCGCCCTGCACGCCCAGGCCGACACCCTGCTGCACGCCATGGGCGACGCCTTCCCGGATCCGCGGCGCATCGAGCTGCTCGAGCGGCTCCAGCAGCTGACGGGCATGGATCGGGCGATCCTGGGCAGCTCCGGCAGCGACGCGGTGGAAGCGGCGCTCAAGACGGCGCGGGTCGCCACGGGCCGCGACGGCGTGCTGGCCTTCGATCGCGGCTACCACGGGCTGCCCTACGGCGTGCTGGTCGCCAGCGACTACAAGGCCGACGCCTTCCGCGGGCCCTTCGCGGGGCAGCTGGGGCCCCACGTCCATCACGCCGACTTCGGCGGGGCGCTGCCCGATGTCGACTGGCTCGCCACCCACGACATCGGCGCGGTGCTGGTCGAGCCCATCCAGGGCCGCGGCGGTGTGCGTGTGCCGCCCCCGGAGTGGCTGGCGTCGCTGCGTGCCCGCTGCGATCAGGCCGGCGCGCTGCTGATCTTCGACGAGATCTACACGGGCTTCGGCCGCACCGGTCGCTGGTTCGCCTTCCAGGACGTCGGCGTGAAGCCCGACCTGCTGTGCGTCGGCAAGGGCATGGCCGGTGGTTTCCCGATCAGCGCCTGCCTGGGCACCGCCCGCGCGATGGACGCGTGGGGGGCCAGCAAGGGCGAGGCGCTGCACACCCAGACCTTCCTGGGCAACCCGCTGGGCTGCGCGATGGCCCTGGCCAGCATCGGGTCCATCGAGCGGCAGCTGCCCGAGGTGCTGGACAAGGGCGAGTGGCTGCGCGAGCGGCTGCACGGGCTGGGGCTGCCGGTGCGCGGCCGCGGACTGCTGCTGGGCATCGAGCTCCCCGACGGGCCCGACGCGCTGGCGACCAGCGGCGCGCTGCTGCAGCGGGGCTTCATCGTGCTGCCGTCGGGCGAGGCGCGGCCCGGCGACGATCCGCGCCGCGCCGTGGTGCTGTGCCTGACCCCGCCCCTGTGCATCACCGTCGATCAGCTGGCGGCCTTCGTCGACGCGCTGGCCGACGTGCGGGCGTCGGCATGAGCGCCTTCCCCGCGGACCTGCTCGCGGACCTGCACGCCTTCATCGGCGGCGGTCCGGGCGACTTCGGCGCGCTGGCGCTGCGGTTGTACCGCTGGCAGCGGGCCTGCAACCGCGAGTACGACGCGCTCTGCACCCTGCCCGTGGACGCCGTCGCCGACTGGACCGACATCGAGGCCGTGCCGGTCGGGCTGTTCCGCGACCTGACGCTGACCAGCTTCCCCGCGGACCGGGCCCGCGTGGTGTTCCGCACCAGCGGCACGACGTCCGGGCGGCGCGGCGCCCACCGGGCGCTGGACACGCTGCTCTACGACCTGGGCGCCCGGCGGTGGGCCGAAGCCTGCCTGGGACCGCTGCCGCGGGTCGGCGTCAGCCTGGCGCCGTCGGGTCCGGACTCGTCCCTCGGCCACATGTGCGACGACTTCGTGCCCGGCATGCCGCGGTTCTTCTCGGGGGACACCGGGGTCGACGCCGCCGGCGCCTGGCGGGCGCTGGCCACCCTGGACGCGCCGGCCTTCGTGCCCGGCACGGCCTTCGCCTTCGACGCGCTGATCCAGGCGGCGTCCGACCCCGTGCCCTTGCCGGCCGGGTCGATCGTCATGGTCACGGGCGGCGGCAAGGGCCGCGACATGGTGCTCGACGAGCCGGCCCTGGGCCGGGCCCTGGCGCGGCTGCTGCCTGGGGCGCGCATCGTCGGCGAGTACGGCATGACCGAGCTGTCCAGCCAGCTGTGGGCCGAGCCCTGGGGCGCGCCCTACCGCCCGCCGCCCTGGCTGCGGGTGCGGGCGGTCGATCCCTGGACGGGCGCGGCGAAGGCCCCCGGCGAGGAGGGGCTGCTGCGGTTCTTCGACCTGGCGAACCGCTGGAGCGTGCTGGCCGTCGAGACGCAGGACATGGGCATCGTCGACGAGGCGGGGGCCGTGACCCTGCGGGGCCGGCTGCCCGGCGCGCCGGCCCGGGGCTGCTCGCTGACGGTCGAAGAGGCGCTGGCCCGGGTGGCCGCCACCGGGGTCGACGGGTGATCCCGCCGCAGCAGGTCATCGACGGCAGCGACGTGGTCGAGGCGCTGCGTGCGCTCGGGCGGCTGGACGCCGCGCCGCTGTCCCAGGGGCTGTCGGCGCCGCTGGCCCGTCGCTGCCTGGACGTGGCACTGGCCCCGCTCCAGGTCGAGCCGCTGAGCCTGGCCGCGTCGGCCGCTCCGCACCGCTCCCGCCCGCGATCGGTGGCGGTGGTGGTCGCCCATGGCGTCTTCACGTCCCCCATCGAGTGGGTCGCGCTCTACGCCACCGCGGGCATCGAGGTCGGCGTCAAGGCGCCGTCGGCGGACCCGGCCCTGTGCGCGGCGCTGGTCGGCTGCCTGCAGCGGCGCGGCCTGCCGGTGCGGTCGGTCGGGGCCGACGAACTCGGCGGCTTCGAGGTCATCGTCGTGTTCGGCAGCGACGAGACCGTCGCCGCCCTGCGCGCGGCCCACCCGGGTCGGCGGGTGGTCGGGTTCGGCCACCGGGTGAGCGCCGCGCTGGTGGATGTACCAGCCGATCGCGACGCCCGGCGGCAGCTGGCCCGGGCGCTCTCCTGGGACGTGGCGGCCTACGACAGCCGCGGCTGCATGGCGCCGGTGGCCATCCTGGCCCGCGGCGACGCGGCGGCGCTGGCTGGCGAGCTGCACGGCGCCCTGGGCGAGCTCCAGCACGAGCTGCCGCGCGGGGACGTCGATCCCGGCCTGGGCCCCGAGTGGCGGCGGCGCCTCGGCCTCGCGCGGGCGCGGGGGACCGCGCAGGTCGGCCCGGCCCACGCCGTGCTCCTCCTCCCCGGCGAGCACCTCGTCCCCGCCGCCCTGCCCCGCATGGCGGTCGTGCACCCCGTCGAAGGGGACCCCGCCTCGGCCGGCCTCCTCCTCTCCAGCCTCCCCCTGTCCAGCATCGCGGCGACCGACGCCTTCCGGGAGGCGGCCGCCCGGCTGGCGCCCCGGGTGACCGCCCCAGGGCGCCTGCAGCAGCCGGACTTCCCGCGGCGGCACGACGGCGTGGAGATGCTCGGCTGCGTGCTCGCCGAGCGGTAGGCTGCGGCCCATGCCCGCTGAACCGACCCCTCCCACTGCTCCGGTCTCGCGCCGGGATCGGCTGCTGCTGTCGGCGCTGGCCCTGGTGGCCGTCGGCTTCGCGGCCGCGATGGCCCTCGGCCCCCTCGAGGGGGTCGCCCACGTCAGCGACGAGGTCGCCTACACCCTGCAGGCGAAGCTGTTCGCGGGCGGCATGCGCGTGGGCCCGCCGGCCGACAACCCGTCGATGCTGCTGTACCCCTTCTGGCAGACCGGCCCCGTCAGCTACGCGGTCTTCCCGCCGGGCTGGCCCATGCTGCTGGCGGCGGGCGTGGCCGTGGGCCTGCCCTGGGCCGTCAACGCCCTGCTGGCCGGGGCCCTGCCGCCACTGAGCTTCCTGCTGGCCACCGCCTGGGGGCGCCCGGGCGAAGAAGCCCGGCTGGCCGCGATGGTCGCCGCGCTCTCGCCCGGGATCGTGCTGCTGTCGGGCTCGCGCATGGCGCACACGTCGGTGCTGGTGGCCCTGCTGGCCGCGCTGGTGCTGGTGGCCCGTCGCCGCGACGGAGCGGTGGCCTGGCTGCTCGGCGGGGCGGGGCTCGCCTATGTGCTGCTGGCCCGGCCCTTCGACGGCGTCGTGCTGGGCGGGCCGCTCATCGTGGCGGGCCTGCTGCGCGGGCGCGGCCCGGCGCGGCTGTCGTGGGTGGTGCTGCCGGCCCTGGCGGCCGGCTGGCTGCTGCTGGACAACCAGCGCCTGACCGGCGACGCGCTGACCTTCCCGGTCGGCCCCTGGTGGGACGCCTTCGTGGCGGGCACCGGGCACCCCCCCGGCTGCAACGCCCTGGGCTTCGGCGACACCATCGGCTGTCACCCGACCTTCGGATCCTGGGGCCACAGCCCGGCCAAGGCGTCGGCCATCGCCTGGGATGCACTGGTGGTGTTGGATCGCCACCTGCTGGGGCTACCGGGCGGCCTGTTGCTGGCGGCCGTCGGCGCCGTGCGGCTCAGGCGCCCCGAGCCGCTGCTGGCCTTCGTGTTGGTCGTCGCCGGCTACGCCCTGTACTGGTCCCCCGGCAACGTCTACGGCGCGCGCTTCTACCACCCGCTCTACGCCGTGCTGCCGGTCCTGGTCGCCGTCGCGGCGGGCATGCTCCCCGCGCGCCTGCGGGGTGTGCTGCCGGCCCTGGTGCTGGGCGTGACGGCGTCGGTCGGCCTGGCCCGCAGCGCGCGCGAGCTGTCCGATCACTACTGGTGCGGCGACGGCGAGGTCGCGCGCCTGCTCGACGCCGAGGGCATCGACGAAGGCGTGGTCTTCGTCCAGGGCAACGGCGTTCGCGAGACGGGCTGGCCGTGGGTCGGCTTCCCCTCGTTCACCTGCGATCCGCTGCTCGAGTCGGGCGACGCCATGCAGCTGATGGACCCGACGCGCACCGCGGGGGGCCTGCAGGTGCGCCACGCCCTGCCGGACGCGCTCCAGACGGCGGCCTACCTCGACCAGCACGCGCCGGACTCCCGGGCCTGGCGGCTCGAGCACGACATCACCCGCGATCGCTACTCGCTGCGCGAGCTGAAGCGGCGCTGAGCCCCCTGCACCCTCTGTGTCAGGGCCTCAGAGCTCGTTGACGCTGCTCTTGTTGCCGCGCTTCTTGCGGCCGCGCTTCTTGGCGGCGGGCTCGTCTTCGGTGTCCAGGAACTGCCGGATGCCGGACATGTCGCGCAGGCGGATCAGCGCCTCGCGCTCGATCTGGCGCACGCGCTCGCGGGACAGACCCATCTCCTTGCCGACCTCGGACAGGGTCCGGAACTCGCCGTCCTCCAGGCCGTAGCGACGGGTCAGCACGAAGCGCTGGCGGTCGTTGAGCAGCTCCTGGAAGGCGTCGTCCATGCGCGTCAGCTCCTGGGCGCCGATGGCTTCGGCGTCGGGCTGGGGCGCGCTCTCGTCGGACAGGAAGCGGTCGAGGGGCCGGGGGCGCGGGCCGTCGTCGACCGGCTGCTCCAGGCTGATGGTGTTGCCCTGCGACAGCAGCAGCTCGGCGCGCTCCTTGTCGATGCCCACCTCTTCGGCCAGGTCGGCGATCGAGAACTCGACGCCCATCGACTCGAAGCGCTTGCGGGCCTTGCGCAGGTTGCGGGTCTGCTCGACCGCGCAGCCGGGCAGGCGCACGGGGCGGCCGGTGTGGTCGATGGCGCGCGTCATCTGGGCGCGGACCCACCAGCGGGCGTAGGTCGAGAAGCGGATGCCGCGGTCGGGGTCGAAGCGCTTGGCGGCCCGCAGCAGGCCGATGTAGCCCTCCTGGACCAGGTCTTCTTCGTCCATGAACGGGCCGGCCAGCTTGCGGGCCTCGCCATGCGCGATGCGCCGGCCGGACATGGCCAGCCGCCAGCGCAGGTTCTCGGCTTCCGCCCAGGCGCCCTGGGCCTGGCGGGCCCACTGCTTGAGCTCGGGGTCGTCCTTGGCGGCCTCGGCCACGGCGGCGACCGCCTCTTCGAGACGATCCACCGCACCCGCGCGGGTGCGCTCGGCGCGGTCGGGGCGGCGCATCAGGATCTCGTCCGCCTGGTCGATGCCCGCGACGGCCTCCCGCGCGGCCTGCTCGGCGCGGCGGATCTCGCGGGCCATCTGCTTCTCCTCGTCCGCGGTGAGGCGCTCGTTGGGGCCCTCGGAGCGGGAGTTGAGCTGACGGAGGGTGTTGAGGGACATGGTGGAGGCTCCAGGTGCCCGGAATGCGATGTGGGGGTCGACGGGGGCCCGCGGGGTGGTCTGCGAGGGGGCCAGCGATGCCGTCGGAGACAGCGTTCTGACCCAACTCCGGGGGGGGTGTCAACAGGGAGGCCGTGACCTTCCTGTGAAGGGCCCTGCCCCCCGGCGGCCCCCCGTCGGACGCACTCGCCGAAGGTCCTCGGAAGAGGCGGCTCCTCGTCGCTTGCAGTGGTAGCGTACCGGGAGACGGCGCCGCGTCGAGCGGAATCCGGCCGTGCGCTCCCGCTTCGTCCTCTGGCCACCCCTCCTCTGCCGACGCCTCCCCTGCCGACGCCTCCTCTGCCGCTCCCGGAGTCCCCATGACCGCCTCGCTGCTGCTGACCCTCGCCCTGGCCTGTGGCGACAAGCCGATCGAGGGCACCGACGGTGACGGCGGCGACGGCGGTGACGGCACCAGCGGGCCGGAGTGCACCGAGGACAGCGAGTGCGCCGACTACGAGATCTGCGAGTCGGAGAGCTGCATCGACGGCGACCGGAACAACGACATCGACGAAGCCGAGACCGTGCTCTGGGACGACGAGGACGGCACGCAGGGCTACCTCAACCCCGAACAGGACGTCGACTACTACGCCTTCGGCGCCGACGGCGGCGAGTTCGTGCGGATCCGCACGGTGCACGAGTACGGCGAGCAGGGCGGCGACACGGTGATCACACTGCGCAGCCCGAGCGGCAAGGTCGTCACCTTCAGCGACGACTACCCCAACGGCGGCTCGACCACGGGCGCCGACAGCACGATCTACGCCTACCTGGCCAGCGCGGGCACCTACACGGTCGAGGTCCAGGACCGCAGCACCTACTACGACCTCGAAGAGCCGATCGGCGACAAGGACTTCGCGTACACGTTGACGCTCGAGACCTGGAACCTGCACACCGACGACACCGACGCGGCCGACGACCCCAGCGTCGAGCTGACCTTCGACGCCGCCAACTCCTACACCGCCATCGGCGCGCTGCTGGAGACCCCCGGCGACTCGGACTTCATCGCGATCCAGCACGGCATCAGCGACGCCGAGCTGGTCGTCTACGGCGTGGTCGACCTGACCGGCAGCGACGCCGACCCCTCGGTCCGGCTGTGGTCCGACGGCGAAGAGGTGCTGCTCGATCGCCAGGGGCTCACCGACTACGGCTACGCGGCCTACCCCTACCTGCCGTCGGGCGACTACGTGCTCGAGCTCTACGACGCCGACGGGGACGGCGGCGACAACCACTGGTTCTTCGTCTTCCCGATCTTCTTCGAGCTCGACGGCGCCTACCCGATCGAGACCGAGCCGAACGACAGCAAGGAGACCGCCGACGTCCTGGACATGACCGAGGCGACCACCGGCAGCGGCAACGCCTACGCCTTCGGCCAGGGCACCGGCTACGTCGACGCCACCCTGGACGAGGACTGGTACCGGGTCGAGGCCCGCAGCGACGCCGAGCTGGTCGTCTGCGTCAGCTCGGCGGTCAGCGGCAGCCTGGTCACCCCGTCGGTCGAGGTCTACGACGGCGGCGGGTCCCTGGTCGCGTCCGGCAGCGGCAGCGCCAGCACCCAGCCCAACGCCAGCGTCGAAGACGTGACCATGGGCAGCGGCGACTACTACGTGCGCATCTTCGACGAAGCCGGCGAGTACACCGGGGGCGGCGCCTACTACCGGTTCGTCGTCTACACCGCCGACTTCGACGTCAGCAGCTACGACGACGGCGGCTACAGCTGCCCGCGGTGACCCTGCTGTCGGACATCCGACGCGCCCTGCCGCTGCTGCTCGTCGTCACGGCGCTCGTGTGGCTGGGGGCCGTGCACCCGGGCTGGGTGGACTACGACACGCCCTGGCTGGTGCGGCACAACGTCTTGCTGTCGTCGCCGGACCCGGGCGTGCTGGCGCGGGTCTGGACCGACCTGTCGCTCGGCACCCGCATGACGCTGGGGGCCGAGTACCTGCCGGTGCGCGACACGACCGTGTGGCTGGATCACCAGCTGTTCGGCCTGGACATGCGCCTGCACCACCTGCACAGCCTGGCCTGGTACCTGGTGGCCTGCGGGCTGGTGCTGGTGGTGGCGCGCGACCTGCTGGGCCCCGGACCCCGGTCCTTCCTGGCCGCGCTGCTGTTCGCGGTCCACCCGGTGCACGTCGAGTCGGTGGTCTGGCTGGCCAGCCGCAAGGACGTCGTGTCGCTGGCGCTGCTGCTGCTGGCGATGGTGCTGTGGCGCCGCGGCCGGGAGCGACCGTGGTTGTTCCTGCTGTCGGCCCTGCTCGGCCTGCTGGCCCACTGGGCCAAGAACACCGCCATCGTGCTGCCGGGCATGCTCGGCGCCTGGTCGCTGCTGGTCGATCGCCCGGACCTGCGGCGGCCGGCGTGGTGGCTGCAGTGGCTGCCCTACGCGCTGACCACCGCCATCGGCCTGGGCATGTCGCTGTCGCTCGGGGACACCGTGTCGATGTACGCGGCCCCGCGGGCCCACGGCCCGGTCGAGCTGCTGGCCCTGATGGGCCAGGTGTGGGCGCACTACCTGGGCACGCTGGTGGCGCCGCTGTCGCTGTCGGTCGCCTACGTCGAGCCGGTCGTGCGGCCGCTGTCCGACCCGGCCGTGTTCTCGAGCCTGGCGCTGGTCGGCGGGCTGCTCGCCGTGTCCCTGGCCCTGTGGCGTCGGGCGCCGGTGATCACGCTGGGCGCGGCCTGGTTCGCCCTGGGCCTGCTGCCCGTCAGCCAGCTCATCCCGCTCCAGAACCTGATGGCGGATCGCTACCTGCTCATCCCTTCGCTGGGCATGGCCGTGGCGCTGTGCGCGGTGCCACTGCCCGCGGCCTTCCGGATCCCTGCGGGCGTCGCGGCGGGGCTCGCTTCCCTGCTGCTGGGCGTGGCCACGGTCCGCTACCTGCCGGTCTTCGCCAGCTCGGAGGCCCTGTGGCGGCGGGTGGTCGAGGTCGAGCCCGGGCTGGAGCGCGGGTGGATCGGCCTGTCGGGAGCGCTGCAGGAGGCCGGACGGCCCGACGAGGCGGCCGCGGTGTCGGCCGAGGCGCAGGCGCGCCTGGGGCCGCGGCCCGGGCTGCTGGCCAACCAGGGCTGGCTGCGTCTGGAGGCGGGGGACCTGGTGTCGGCCGAGGCGTCGCTGCGGCGCGCCTGGGAGGCGGATCCCAGCCAGCGCAAGGCCGGGAACAACCTGGTCGCGACCCTGCACCGCCAGGGGCGCCTGGACGAGGCGCTGGCGGTCGCCGAGGCCCTCACCCGGACCCACCCGCTCTACGCAGAGGGCTGGGCCACCCGGGCCGCCGTGCATGTCGATCGCCAGGAACCCGGCCCGGCCCGCGACGCCGCCCTGCACGCCCTGGAGGTCGATCCGGCCAACGTCGCGGCCCTGGTCAACCTCGGGAGCGCGGCCGTCCTGGCGGGAGATGTGGCCACCGCCCGCGCCGCGTGGGAGCGGGTGCTGCTGCTGCAGCCCGACCACGCCTATGTGCGCGCCACCCTGCCGAAGCTGCCCCCGGGCTGAGCGACGGCCCGGCCGGTGCGGTCCGGCCCGTGCGCTCGGCGGTGCGGTCAGTCCAGCCCGAGCCGCATGCGCCAGACCGCCGAGATCGCCTCGCGCACGATCGAGCCGCTCATCTTGGACTGCCCCACCCGGCGATCCGGGAAGACGATGGGCACCTCGGCCACCGAGAAGCCGGCCTGCACCGCGCGCCAGGTCAGGTCGATCTGGAAGGAGTAGCCACGCGACCGCACGGCCTCGAGCTCCAGCGCCTCGAGCACCGCGCGGCGGAAGCACTTGAAGCCGCCGGTGAGGTCGCGGTAGGGCAGGCCGAGGATGCTGCGGGCGTACAGGTTGCCGCCCTTCGACAGCAGCTCGCGCCGCTTGCCCCAGCCCTCGACCCCGCCGCCCGGCATGTACCGGCAGCCCAGCGCCAGGTCGGCGCGCTCGGTCGCGGCGATCAGGTCCGGCAGGTACCGGGGCTGGTGGCTGAAGTCGGCGTCCATCTCCAGGACGCGCTCCACCGCGGGGTCCTCCAGCGCCAGCCGGAAGCCGTGCAGGTAGGCCCGGCCGAGTCCGCGCTCGCCGTCGCGGTGGCAGACGCGGATGCGCGGGTCGTCGGCGGCCATCGCGTCGGCCAGCTCGCCGGTGCCGTCGGGGCTGAGGTCGTCGACGACCAGGATCCGGACCCGGGGCACGATCGCGAAGATCGCGGGCACGATGGCCGGCAGGTTGTCGGCCTCGTTGTAGGTCGGCAACACGATCAGGCTGCCGGCACCGGTCCGGGGGTCGTGGGAGGGCATCGGGTCGCTCGGAGGCGGGGCGGAACGGGCACCCTATCAGCGGGTGCGATTCGCCTCGTCGACCATCTCGTTGAGCATCCAGAAGTCGAGCGCCCACCCGATCCCGAACAGGCCGCCGGTGAACAGCCACAACAGGCCGCTGCCGGTGCGGCCCAGGTAGAACCGATGCAGGCCGAGCACGCCGCCGAAGGTCTGCAGGATCCAGGCGATGGTGTAGTCGTGGCGGCCCCGGGCGTAGCGGAGGTCGGCGTCCCGGTCCATCGAGGGGATCAGGAACAGATCGACGAACCAGCCGACGCCGCACAGCCCGCCGGTCAGCAGCCACAGCAGGCCCGTGACCTTCTTGCCGTAGTAGAACCGATGGGCTCCGGTGAAGCCGAACAGCCACAGCAGGTAGCCGATGCCGACGCTGTGCGTGCTCATGGGTGCGCCTCCGTCTGCCGGGGTCGCCGTCCCGGCCGCGCTGGTCTCCACCCGATGCTACGCCGGGCCCGGGGCGAGATTTCAGCGCCCCGTCCGCGCGGCGTCAGCCGGCCAGCCGGGCGACGAAGTCGTCGAGGGCTTCGCGCTGGGGCGTCGGGGGCAGGCTGCGCAGGGCGCGGCGGGCGGTCCACGACTCCTGCAGCAGGCGCTCGCGTTCGGCGACGATGCCGCCGGCGGCGTCGACGCGCTCGGCGACCATCCGGGCCAGATCCAGGTCGCCGTGGCGGGCCAGGCGGCGCCAGGCGTCGGCGACGGCCGGATCGCGCTGGGCCGCCAGGGCCACGGCCAGGGGCGGGCGGCCGCCGGCGGCGCGCTCGGCCACTTCCCGCACCAGGTCGTCGCCGTCCAGGCCGAGCGCCCACAGGTCGTCGGCGAGGTGCCAGGCGATGCCGGCGTGGCGTCCATAGCGGCCGAGGGTGCGCACGACGCTGCGGTCTTCGGTGACCAGCCGGGCGCCGGCGCGACAGGCGAAGGAGAAGACGGCGCCGCTGCGGGCGTCGGCCAGGGCCAGCGCGTCGTCGATGGTGCCGGGGCGCCCGTCGCGCAGGCGCTGGGCGAGGGCCTGTCCGTCGTTGATCTCGCGCAGGGTGTCCAGCATGTCGCCCACGGTCTCGGGCGCAGGCGCGTGCCGGGCCAGCTCGAGGGCCCGCAGGGTCAGGTGGTTGCCGCCCAGCCAGCCGACCGCGCCGCCCAGCAGGCGCCGCGCGGCCCGGCGGCGGCGGCCGCCCCGCTGGCCCAGGGCCGCGTCGTGCAGGCCGACCGCGATGTGCAGCAGCTCGGCGGCGACGGCGACGTGGTCGGCGCCGCCCAGGTCACCGGGGCCGAACAGCTCGCGTCGGTGCAGGGCCTGGTCGCCCGCGGCTTCGGCGGCCCGGGCCGACAGCAGCACCAGCACCGGGCGGATGCGCGGCACACCGGGGGCCAGGAAGTACGCCGGGTCGAAGCCGTGCAGGGCGCCGTCGCTGCCGCTGGCCAGGTCGCGCAGGGCGCCGTCGAGTCGCACCAGGGCTTCGATGATGTCGTCGCCGAGGTGTTCCTGCTCGAAGCCCACCGGGCGGCCACGCCGAGGGCCGCGGGGGCCGTGGCGGCGCTCCAGGCGGCGACGGAGGAAGCTGCGGGCGGACATCGGCGCTCGGAGGAGGGAGGGGCCCGCGGAGGGGCGCGTTGCCGGCGAACCTGCCGCCTAATCCGGTAGCCCGGAACCCGTCGCGTGCCACCGCTGGGCCAGCGGGATCCTGCGCCCGCTGCCGAAGGCCTTGGTCGTCACGCGCAGGCCGGGCGCCATCTGCCAGCGCTTGTACTCGTTGCGCACGACCATGCGGACGACCCGGCGGACCAGGGCGGCGTCGTAGCCCCGCACCACGATGTCCTGGGGGTCGACCTGTTCTTCGACGTACATGCGCAGGATGGCGTCCAGCACCGGGTAGGGCGGCAGGCTGTCGCTGTCCTTCTGGTCCGGCGCGAGCTCGGCGCTGGGCGGCTTGTCCAGGATCGCCGGGGGGATCACGGGGCCGTCGCGGTTCAGCCAGCGGCAGATCCGGTACACATCGGTCTTGAAGATGTCGCTGATGACGGCCAGCCCGCCGCACATGTCGCCGTAGAGCGTGGCGTAGCCGACGGCGACCTCGGACTTGTTGCCGGTGGTCAGCAACAGGTGGCCGAACTTGTTGGACAGGGCCATCAGGACCGTGCCGCGCGCCCGGGCCTGCAGGTTCTCTTCGGTCACGTCGCGGGCGCGGCCGGCGAACACCGGGGCCAGCGCGGCCACGAAGGCGTCGTAGACCGGCGTGATCGGCACGAGCTCGAAGCCGACCCCCAGGTTGCCGGCCAGCTCGCGGGCGTCGGTGATGCTGCCCGGGCTGCTGAACGGGCCCGGCATGCCGACGGTGAGCACATTGGCGGGACCGAGCGCCTCGGCGGCGACCGCGGCGACCAGCGCCGAGTCGATGCCACCGGACAGGCCGATCAGCCCCTGCTTGAAGCCGCAGCGGCGGGCGTAGTCGCGCACGCCCATCACCAGCGCGCCGAACACCTCCTCCTCGAAGCCCACCGTCTGCTCCTCGGCCTCGGGACCGTCGGTGTCGACGACCAGGTGGGCGGAGCGGAACTGCGGCCCGTGCAGCAGCATGCGGCCGTCGGGTGCGGCCACCAGGCTCTGGCCGTCGAAGGTGAGCTCGTCGTTGCCGCCGACCATGTTGCAGTACACCAGCGGCGCACCGGCGTCCGCGGCCTGCTTGCGGACCAGGGCGCGGCGGGTCTGGCTCTTGCCGGCGTGGAACGGGCTGGCGGACAGGTTGAGCACGACGTCGCAGCCGGTCATGCGGCCGATGGGATCGACGTCGTAGAGCCGGTGCGGGAACAGCTCGGGCTCGTGCCAGATGTCCTCGCAGATGGTGACGCCCAGCCGCAGTCCAGCGACCTCGACCGGCGCTGGACAGGTCTCGGGCTCGAACCACCGCGCCTCGTCGAACACGTCGTAGGTCGGCAGCAGGCTCTTGTAGACGACCCGCACCAGCTTGCCGTCGTGGGCGATGACGGCGGCGTTGCGCAGCCCTTCTTCATCGCGCCAGGGCGTGCCGAAGACCACGATCAGCCCGCGGCTCGCGGCCACCAGATCGAGGGCAGCGGCCTGGCAGGCGGCCACCAGGTCCGCGCGCTCGAGCAGATCGCGGGGCGGGTAGCCGCACAGGACCAGCTCGGGCAGCACCACCAGATCGCAGCCGGCCCGCTTGCCGGCGTCGACCGCCTGCAGGCTGAGCGCCAGGTTGCCCTGCACATCGCCGATGACCGGGCTCACCTGGCCGACCAGGATCTTCATGTGGTCGCCCTCCCCGCCCGATGCGGTGTCCGTCGGCTCAGTAGCCGCCGGTCTCCTTCCAGGCGGAGGCGTTCGCGCCGACCATCAGGGCCACGCCGACACCGACCAGGCCCAGCGCCAGGAAGCCCTGGCTGTTGAGCACCAGGTCCGGCAGGGCGTCGTAGCCCAGCGTGCCGAAGACGGTCGCGGTGGGGCCCGCGGGCACGCCGATGCCGCCCATGGCCATGGTGATGATGCCGCTGGCGATGCAGACAGCGCCGATGATCCAGAGCGGGAGCTTCATGGTCACTCCGAAGGAAGAGGCGGCGGGTCTATGCCAGCCCTGCCCGGGGGGCAAGCGCGGGTCCGTCGCAGGAGGATAGGAGGCCGGCCCTGCAGGAGGACCCATGCGCCGCGCCCTGATCTTCGCCCTGTTCCTGACCGTCGGCTGTGGAGGCGAGCCCGCGCCGGCCCGCAAGGACATGGTCATCCAGGGAGGCGGCGGCGGCGGCGAGAAGGCGCTGGACGCCGCCGGCCAGCAGGTCGAGACGAAGCACGTCGAGAACACCGGGGACTTCGACAAGTTCGCCTTCGACTGCTGCAAGAGCCCCGCCGCCACCGCCGTGGTCGGCGCCTACGTGGCGCTGGCCGAGAAGCTGGCGGCCGACGACGAGCCGGCCAGCCAGCTGGCGGTCGACGGGCTGGTCAAGGCTGCCGAGACGGCGTCCATCGACCCGTCGCTGGGCGAGCGCCCCGGCGCCATCGCCAAGGCGGCCCGCGACCTGCAGGCCAAGGACATCGCGACCATCCGCGCCGGCCTGGACACGCTGTCCGTCGACGTGATCGTCCTGGCCCGCGAACAGACCGGCGGCAGCCAGAAGCTGAGCAGCGCCTTCTGCCCGATGGCGCCAGGCCACTGGCTGCAGCGCGGGGGCGCGATCCGCAACCCGTACTACGGCGCCGAGATGCTCACCTGCGGCACCCTCGAGAACGTCGCCGAGGTCGAGTAGGTGCCCCGCGCCCGCATCGTGGGCCTGCGGGCTGCCGCGACCCCGGTCACGGACACCGCCCCAGGCCCCGTGCTCGGTGCGCAGGTGGCTGCGCTGGTGGACGCCCTCGGTCCGGCGGTCGGGCTGTGGTGTGCCGGGCCCGGTGGGCTCGGTCGGCACGTCGCCCTCGCGGCCGGCATGCCCTTCGACACCGTCCCGGTCGAGCTCGCCGCGGGCGGTCTCGGCGGCCTGGACGCGCTGGCGCGGGCCTTCGCCGACGACACCGGCGCCGTCGTGGTCTGTGCGGCGGACGTGGGGGGAGAGCCGCCGATCCCGGTGCCCGCCGACGGCCTGGCCTGGCGCACCACGCTGCTGTCGCGGGCCGAGAGCGACGCGCTGATCGCGCGGCGCGCCGGGGTGGTGCCCGACGGACTGGACCCGGAACCCGACGCGGGCTTCGGGGCCGTCGCGCTGGTGCTGGCGCCCGAGCAGGCCGACGCTCCGTCCGACGGGCGCATCGCGGCCGTGGCGCGGGCCGGGGTGGACCCTGCGCTGGGGGCAGGCGCTGCCCTGGACGCCGCGCAGGCCGCCTTGGCTTCGCTCGAGCTCGCCTCGTCGGAGCTGTCGGCCGTCGCGACGGCCGGGCTCGGCCCCGGTGCACGCCTCGCGCTCGCCCGGGCCCTCGATCACGATCCCGACCGGCTGGTCGTGCCCGGCGTGGACGCCGGCGCGGCCACCGGCCTGCTCGCCCTCTCCCTCCTCCTCGACACCCTGCGCGAGAGCGGCGGGCGCCTGGGCCTGCTGGCGGCCGGAGACGACCTCGGCCGCGGCATCGCCGTGGTCGTCGACATCGAGACCTGGGCCTGAGCCGGCGGGCCCGCGCGTCCTCCTCCTCCGCACCCGGCCGCGAGCGTCTATGCTCGCGCCCCCTCGCCCCGTTGCTTCCCCGGTCCCATGGCCCCCTCCGCCTTCCTCCTCGGTGACCCCGAGCGCCTGGCCTTCGCCGGTCACCTGCGCCTGCGTCACGACGGGCAGCGGGCCCGGCTCGCCGTGGCCGGCCGGGTCGGGGTCGGCGAGGTCGAGGACACCGACGCCCGGCTGCGCGCCGCCTGGGCCGCCGCGAGCACGCTGCGCGCCGCCCTTCGCCACGGGCTCCAGCAGGCGGCCCCCGACGCCGATCGACATGTGCTGCTGCGCACCCTGTGGGAGTCGCTGCTCGTCGCCCCCGCCGCGGCCCACGGTCCGACCGGCGGCGCCGAGACCACCCTGCTGGCGGTCGTGACCGACGACGAAGGTGTCGGCGTCGCCGCGATCGGCCTGTGCCGGGCCTGGGCCCTGCGCGCCGCCGGCCCGGAGCCCCTGGTCGAGCCGGGCCACCCCCTGCTGTGCGCCCCCGGCCTACCCGAGCGCACGCCCGGCGTGCTGACCCTCGACGCCCCCGACGGCGTGCAGGCCGTGCTCGGCGCGCCCTCGCACCTGGCGCCGACGCTGGGGCCGGCCGACGGCGACGGCGGGCTGTCGGACCTGCCCGGCGCCGCCCTGGCCCGCCGCTTCGGGATCCGCCCATGAGCCGCGAGCGCCTGGCCGCCCTGCGCGAGGAGGTCGCCCGTGCCGTCGAGGACGGCCACGCCCCGCGGGCCCTGCTGCAGCAGCTCGCCGGCCAGGACGTGATGGCCCTGGCCGAGGTCGTCGTCGGCCCGCGCGCCGCGCCTTCGCCCCTGCTGGTGAGCGCCGCGCTCGAGGTGCTGCCCGCCCTGGAAGAGGCGATCGCGCCCAAGGCGCTGTACCAGCGGCTGGTCGCGCTGGCCGTCGAGACCCGGGCCGAGGTGCTCACCGCCGCCGCCGAGCGACACCCGCTGGCCGACTGGCTGGTGCCCCTGTCGCGCAAGGTCGAGGGCACCGCCGCGGGCACTGTGCACCTGCGGGCCGTGGCCGACCACCCGGCCTTCGAGCGCTGCTGCCAGGCCCACGCCGAGGCCGGCCACCGCGAGGGGCTGGTGGCCACCGCCGCCGCCCTGGGGCGTCCCGAGCCCGCGGCGATGCTGGCGCTGGCCGGGGACGCCGACGGCGCCGCCGAGGCGGTCGTCCGCACCCTCGAGCGCGCGCCCGACAGCGCCGTCGTGGCCTGGGTCGGGGCGGCCTGGGGCCCCGGGCTCGACCCGCTCCTGGCCCGCACCGTCCAGCACCTGCGGGACGGCGCCACCGCGGCGGCCCTGGCGCCCTGGCTGGACGGCTGGCCGCGTGCCGGCGGGCTGCTCGCGGCGGTCCGCCGCGCCCTGTGATCTCTTCGTGCACCGCCAGCACCCGGCGAGCGGGGTAGGGTCTGCCGCGATGACCGACGACACCCAGTTCCTCCCTGTGTACTGCCGGCTGTGCGAGGCCCGCTGCGGCCTGCTGGCGCGCATCCAGGATGGCCGCCTGGCGGGCTTCTCCGGCGATGCCGACGACCCGGTGTCGCGCGGCTTCGTCTGCGACCAGCCGGACGCCAGCCTGGCGGCCCTGACCCACCCCGAGCGCGTGCGCACGCCGCTGCGCCGCGGGTCCGACGGCACCCTGCAGCCCGCCACCTGGGACGAAGCGCTGGCCGACATCGGCGAGCGGCTCCGCGCCCTGCGCGGCCGGCACGGGGCCCGCTCCCTGGGCCTGTTCCTGGGCCACGGCGTGCAGCGCAGCAGCCGCCTGCTCGCCCGCAGCCTGGCCGTCGGTGTGGGGCTCGGCACCCCGAACCTGCTCAGCAGCCTGGCCCTCGGCGCCGGTCCGCGGCTGCAGGCCACCGAGTGGATGCTCGGCCAGCCGACCCCGCTGCTCGCCGACGTCGGTCGCGCCCACTACGTCGTGCTCCTCGGCCAGGACGCCACCGAGACCGACTGGGGCCCGCTGCACGCCGGCCAGCACTTCGGTCCGGACCTGGCGTTCAGCCGCAAGACCAAGGGCACCAAGGTCATCGTCGCCAGTCCCCGCAAGGGGCCGCTCTGCGACGAAGCCGACCAGCACCTGCCGATCCGCCCGGGCACCGAGCTGTACTTCCTGCTCGGCCTGCTGTCGGCCACGCTCAAGGGCGACTGGATCGACCACCAGTACCTGCGCGACTACAGCACCGGCCTGGACGAGATCCGCCGCGCCATGGCGCCGTGGACCGTCGAGCGCTGCGCCGCCGCCTGCGGGCTCGAGCCCGCGCAGATCTCCGGCGTCGCGCTGAAGCTCACGCGCTCGGCCATGGCCGTCATCCACCCCGGCCACGGCGCCCTGTCCGGCCCGCACGCCGCCATCGCGGCCTGGGCCTGGCTGACGCTGCACACCCTGACGGCCAACGCCCTGCGGCCCGGCGGCATCTACGCCCACCCGGGCCTGGTCGATCTGCAGCCCGCCCTGCAGGCCGTGCCCACGGACAGCGCGCCGCGGACCCGGTCCGGCGACCACCCGCTGCTGCTGCTGCAGGCCCCCGCCACCGTGCTGGCCGACGAAGCCCTGAGCCCCGGCCCCGAGCAGCTGCGCGGGCTGGTGTCGGTCGGCGGCGACCCGCTGATCGAGCTGCCCGGCAGCGACCGCACCCGCCGCGCCCTGGACGAGCTGGACCTGCACGTCGTGCTCACCACCTGGCGCGGGCCCGCCTGCGACCACGCCGACTGGGTGCTGCCCGTGCAGCACCCGTGGGAAGAGAGCGACGTCCAGCTGCTGGACAACATCCTGCTGCCCGTGACCCAGGTCGCTGCCGCCCCCGCCGTCGTCGGCGCCCCCGCCGACGCCCGCCCCGCCCAGGACGTGCTGCGCAGCATCTTCTCGGCGGTGCACCCCGGCGCTCGCGGCAGCGCCTTCGGCATGCACTTCTCGGTCGCGGCCCGGTTCCTGGCCGGCGCCGACCTCGCCCCCTGGGAACAGCGGCTGCTGGACTGGCTGGGCGGCGTCGAAGAAGGCGCCCTGGACGCGCCTCCGCACCGCGTCGTGCGCGGCGATACCAACCGCGCCGAGTGGCGGCTGAGCCACGACGACCAGCGCATCCACCTGGCGCCGGCCCCGATCATCGACCGCCTCGCCGCCGTCGAGGACCCGGCCACCGACCCGGAGCTGCCGCTGTTCCTGCGCACCAGCGCCCGGCGCGACCGCCGCCCAGACCCCCTGCACGGCGGCGCCGACGCCGGCGTCTTCGTGCATCCCGACTGCGGCGTGGCCGACGGCGCCACGGTGCTCGTCGAGACCCGCTACGGCCGCGTCACGGCCACCGCCCACCACGACGCCGGGCTGCGCCCCGACAGCGTGGACCTGCCCTGGGGCCAGGCCACGGTCGACGTGATGTCGGTGCTGCCCGCCGACGTGCGCGACCCGCTCAGCGGCGCGCCCTGGGTCGACGGGCTGCCCTGTCGCATCTCGGCGGCCTGATGGCCGTGCGGGTCCCCGACCAGGTCGCGGACCTGGCGACGGCGCTCGACAGCGGCGCCGACGAGATCGTCATCACCGGCCGGGTGAGCGGCCCGGTGACCATCGACCGCCCGCTCACCCTGCGCGGCGAGGGCGAGGGCGCCGTCCTGCACGCCGCCGAAGGCCGCGCCCTGGTGCTCTCGGCCGACGTCGTCGTCCAGGACCTGGGCATCGTCGGCGACCAGGGCACCGGCGTCTACATCACCGCCGGCCGGCCGACGCTGACCCGCGTGCGCGTCGTGTCCGGCAACGTCGCCGTCGTCTGCCGCGGCGACAGCGCCCCGGTGCTGCGCGAGGTCGTCGCCGAGCGCTGCGCCCACGGCCTGCTGGTCGAAGAAGACGCCGCCCCCGACGTGGACACGCTGACCCTGATCGCCAGCGGCGGCGGCATGGTGTTCCGTGACCGGGCCCGCGGCGTCGTCCGCCAGTGCGCCGTGCTGTCCGGCAGCCACGCGGCCATCGACATCAGCGGCGACGCCGAGCCCCTGCTCGAGGGCATCATCGTGCCCCAGACCGCGGCCAGCGCCGTGTTCGTGCACGGCCGCGCCGCGCCGGTCATCCGCGAGCTCATCAGCCAGCAGTCGCGGCTGGCCAGCATCGAGCTGGCCGGCGACAGCACCGCCACCATCGTCGACGCGGTGCTGCAGAAGGCCGGCGGCAGCGGCCTGTTCGTCCACGACCGCGCCCGCCCCGTGCTGCGCGAGCTGACCGTCGAGGACTGCGCCCTGGCCGGGGTCGAGGTCGCCGAAGCCGCCGCCCCGGACGCCCAGGGCATCCTGCTGCAGCGCTGCGCCGGCAGCGGCCTGTTCCTGCGCGGCACCGCCGGGGGCACCTGGAAGGCCGTGCGCTGCGAAGGCACCGGCAAGGCCGGCATCGAAGCCGGCGAGCAGGCCGATCCCACCGTGGACGGCGTCGTCGTCGTCGAGCCCCGCGGCAGCGGCCTGTACCTGCACGAGCGCAGCCGCGGCACCTGGCTGTCCGTGCGGGTCCAGGGCTCGTCCCTGGCCGGCCTCGAGATCGCCGGGCATGCCGCCCCCGAGCTCGAAGGCGTCGAGATCTTCGGCAGCGAGCAGGGCGGGCTGTGGGTGCACGGAGACGCCCGCGCCGAGGTCATCGGCCTCAGCGTCCAGCACGCGCTGCTGGCCGCGGTCGAGGTGGCCGAGGCCGGCAGGTTGTCGCTGGAGGAGGCCGTGGTCGACGACACCCGCGGCTTCGGCCTGCGGGTCATCGAGGACGCGACCCTGGACGGACAGGCCATCGACCTGCGCCAGGGCGACACCGAGATCGCCGACCGGGCGCGGGTGGTCTGGTCCGGCGGGGCCGCGGCCCGGCCGATCCGGGTGTCCGGCGACGCGTCGCTGGTGCTGACCGGCGTCGCGGCGGACGACGTCACCGCGCTCGGTGAAGCGGTCCTCGAGCGGACCTGACGCTCAGTCCGCGGTCAGCTCGAGCGCGCCGCTGACGTCGGCCACGTCGTCTTCGGTGACGTCGTCGGGCTCGACCTCGACCGTGGTCTCGGTCGGGCTGGCTTCCCAGTTCACGCCGGGCAGGCGCGCGATGGTCGCGAAGTCGCGCTGCTCGACCAGCTGGGAGCGCGGGTGGGTCAGCACGTTGAGCAGCTCGAGGCCGCCAGCGAAGCCGTTGCTGCTGCGACCGAGCCCCACCGCCGGCAGGCGCATGCTGGCGCCGATGGTGCTGCGGTTCAGGTTCAGCGCGCCGGTGCGCAGGCGGTCGGCGATCTCGGGCAGGTCGGGGTTGTCGAGGCGTGTGAACACGCTGGTCGCCAGCCGGAAGGCGGCCTGGTTGTGCAGGGCGGCGGCTTCTTCCCAGGTCGCGACCTTGTAGACCAGCAGGATCGGCCCCGGCGGCTCTTCGTCCAGGAAGGCGTGGCCGTTCTCCCAGTGCACCCGGTAGGCGGCGGGGCGGGCGTAGAAGCCGCGGCGGCCGCCGGTGTCGTGGCCGGCTTCCGCGAGGGGCTGGTGGCCCTTGCCGACCAGCTGGCGCGAGAAGCGGCGGTAGCGGGTGCGCAGGTTCTCGCTGATGAGCGGGCCCATGAACACGTCGGCGTCGAAGGCGTAGCCGACCTCGAGCCGCAGGGCGTGGCGCACCAGGCCTTCGACGAAGCCCTGCCAGGCGCCTTCGGTCACCAGCACGCGGGCGGTGCTGTTGTGGCGCTGGCCGGCCGTCAGGTAGGCGCCGACCATCACTTCGTAGACGGCCCGATCGATCTCGGCGTCGTCGAGCACGATGGCGATGCCGCCGCCGCCGGTGTGCGTGACCACCGGGAGCTCGGGGCGTTCCATGGTCAGCTGGCGGATGGTGGTCGCGGTCGCGTAGCTGCCGGTGAACAGGATCGCGTCCAGGCCGGGGTTGGCGACCATGCGCTGGCCGATCACCGAGCCGGGGCCCTGCACCATGTTGAACACGCCGCGGGGCAGCCGGCAGCGGTCCCACAGCTCGGCCACCGCCTGGCCGACGCCGGGGGTGAACTTGCTGGGCTTGAGCACGACGGCGTTGCCCGACAGGATGGCGGCCGACGCCTGGACCGCCGGCACGAGCAGCGGCAGGTTGTAGGGCGCCATCACCGCGACCACGCCGCGGGGCAGCCGGTCGCTGCGGGCGCCGATCTCCTCGATGACGCGCGGCGCCAGCCGGTCCACGCCCTCGTCCAGGAACAGGTCCAGGGCGCGGATGGCGGCCAGGACCTCCTGCCGCGACTCCCAGATGGGCTTGCCGACCTCGCGGCTGATCAGGCGCGCGCTGCGTTCCTGGAACCGGGCCAGCTGGTCGCGGAAGCGCTTGACCGCCAGGGCGCGGTCGGCGAGCGGCACGCGGCGCCAGACCTTGGCGCCGATGTGCGCGAAGTCCACCGCGTCGTCGACCGCCGACTCGCTGAACGGGAAGCGGCCGAGCACGTCGCCGCGGTCCCCGGGGTTCACCCCGTTGATGTAGCCGTCGACCACTTCGGGCTTGACGAAGGAGCCGTGGACGTAGTCGCCGCGCCGCAGCAGTCGGTCCCGGATGTCGTCCACGGCGGCTCTCCTTCCGCGGGTGCGGGGTCCCGGGGTCTCCGGGTGCTGGGGCCGTCCCAGCGGGTCGCGCGACTATAGCGCGGGCTCCTCCCCGGTACGACGCAAGGCCCCCCCGGACGTCACGCATGCGTCACCCTGCGGCGAGGGGCCGCCGTGGTCGTCGGCCTCGGCGACGGCTAATGGCCGGCCCTGCGCACACCCTGGAGGACTCGTGCACAAGGTCTACGACAGCATCCTGGACGCCGTCGGCGACACGCCGCTCGTCAAGCTGCACAAGGTGACCACCGGCCTGAAGTGCAACGTCTACGTCAAGGTCGAGTACGTCAACCCCGGCGGCTCGGTCAAGGACCGGATCGCCATGCACATCATCGACATGGCCGAGAAGCGCGGCGAGCTCAAGCCCGGCGGGACGATCATCGAGGGCACCAGCGGCAACACCGGCGCGGGCCTGGCGATGGTCGCCGCCCTGCGCGGCTACAAGACCATCTTCGTCCTGCCGGACAAGCAGTCCGAGGAGAAGCGCGCGGCCCTGCGCGCCTGGGGCGCCCGGGTCGTCGTCACGCCGACCAACGTCGAGCCCGACGATCCGCGCAGCTACTACAGCGTCGCGGCCCGGCTGGTGAAGGAGACCCCGAACTCCTTCTACGCCAACCAGTACCACAACCAGGACAACCCCGACGCCCACTACCACTCGACCGGCCCCGAGCTCTACGCGCAGATGGACGGCAAGATCGACGTGTTCATCGCGGGCCTGGGCACCGGCGGCACCATCACCGGCACCGGCAAGTACCTCAAGGAACAGAACCCCGGGATCCAGGTCGTCGGCGTCGATCCGGTCGGCAGCCTGTACTACGACTACTTCCACACCGGTGTGATGACCCAGCCGCACACCTACGTGGTCGAAGGCATCGGCGAAGACTTCCTGCCGAGCACCTGCGACTTCCAGTACGTCGACGACGTCATGCGCGTCAACGACAAGGAGTGCTACATCATGACCCGCCGGCTGGTGCGGGAAGAGGGCATCTTCGGCGGCGTGTCCTGCGGGGCCGCGGTGGCCGGGGCGCTCAAGTACCTGCGCCAGCACGATCGCGAGGGCATGAACGTCGTCATCCTCATGCCGGACAACGGCAGCCGCTACCTGTCGAAGGTCTACAACGACAAGTGGATGGAGGAGATGGGCTTCCTCGACCCCGAGCCGCTGCTCGGCACCGTCGGCGAGCTGCGTGTGGCCCGGGGCCCGCAGCAGCTGCTCACGGTCGAGGCGTCGGCGAAGCTGTCCGAGGTCATCGGCCTGATGAAGATGCACAGCATCAGCCAGGTCCCCGTGGTCGAGGGCGACAAGCTCGTCGGCATGCTGCACGAGAAGCGGCTGCTCGAGCAGGCGCTCGAGGCCCGCGGCAAGGACCCGGCCGTCAAGGACCTGGTCGAGCTGACCTACTGCACCGTCGACGACATCACCGAGATCACCGTCATGACGGAACTGTTCAAGCGCTTCAAGGTGGCGGTCGTCCTCGACAGCGATCGGAAGCCCGTGGACATCGTGACCCGCATCGACCTCATCGATCAGATCAGCCGGGTCTCCGGCAAGGGCGGGGGTGCCGCGTGAGCAAGAGCCTCCCCACCGACGGCATCGGCACCAAGGCGATCCACGCCGGCCAGGAGCCCGAGCCCGTCACCGGCGCCGTGATGACGCCGGTCTTCCAGACCAGCACCTACGCCCAGCCGGCGCCCGCCGAGTGGCCGTGGGAGTACAGTCGCACCCACAACCCCACCCGCACCGCGCTGCAGGCCTGCATCGCCGGGCTCGAGGGCGGCACGCACGGCCTGTCCTTCAGCAGCGGCATGGCCGCCATCGACACCATGGCCCGCACCCTGAAGCCGGGCGACCGGGTCGTGTGCGGCGACGACGTGTACGGCGGCACCTACCGTCTGTTCACGAAGGTCGTCGCGCCGATGGGCGTGCACTTCGACTTCGTCGATCTGTCCGACCCGGCCGCGGAGATCCCGGTCGGCACGACGATGGTCTGGTGCGAGTCGCCGACCAACCCGCTGCTCAAGGTGACGGACCTGTCCGGGCTCGTGACCAAGGCCAAGGCCGCCGGCGCCCGCGTCGTCGTCGACAACACCTTCGCCACGCCGGTCTACCAGCGGCCGCTCGAGCTCGGGGCCGACGCCGTCGTGCACAGCACGACCAAGTACCTCAACGGCCACAGCGACGTGGTCGGCGGGGTCATCGTCACCAGCGACGACGCCCTGGCAGAGCAGCTCGCCTTCCTGCAGAACAGTGTCGGCGCGGTGCCCGGTCCGTGGGATTGCTTCCTGACCCTTCGCGGGCTCAAGACGCTCAAGGTCCGCATGGATCGGCACACCGCCAACGCCAGCGAGATCGCCGCCTGGCTCGCGTCCCGCGACGACGTGGCCAAGGTCCGCTACCCGGGCTTCTCGGGCATGGTCAGCTTCGACCTGGCCGGCGACCTGGCCGCGGCCCGCCGCTTCGTCATGGCGACCCGGCTGTTCACCCTGGCCGAGAGCCTGGGCGGCGTCGAGAGCCTGATCGAGCTGCCGGCGATCATGACCCACGCCAGCGTGCCCCCCGAGATCCGCGCCGACATCGGCATCGCCGACGGGCTGATCCGCCTGAGCTGCGGCATCGAGGACCTGGCCGATCTCAAGGCCGACCTGGAACAGGCCTTCCGCGCGGCGCAGGGCTGAGCAGCCGGGCGAAGGTCCGGTCGCCGGGCGCGGGGATCAGCTGCCCTGGCGGTGGGTCGTCGCGACATGCAGCAGCTCTTCGGCGGTGATGCCGCCGTCCACCGGCAGGCCGGCCGTCAGCGTGCGGATCGCCTGCGGGTCCATGCCGAAGACCCCGGCGTGCTCGGCGATGCTGAGCAGCAGTAGATCGTGGGACTGCTGCTCGTCGAAGCCGGGCGCCAGGCCGTGGTCGACCGCCGGGCGCCCCTCCGGTGCCGGCGGACCCAGCCGCAGCCAGCCCATCAGGATCGGCGGAGACAGCAGCACGTCCTTGCCCGTGCGGGGCTCGCGCACGGTCACGCGGGCCTGCCAGAGCACCTGGTCCGGCGTCAGCTCGAGCTTCGGGAAGCCGGCGTCGCTCGCGGCCGGCCCCTCCGACCACTCGACCCCCAGGTCCAGGTCCAGGGCGTAGTCGCAGAACCGGCGGAAGGACCGTGAGTAGGCCCCGATGGACCGGGCGTAGGCCCAGCGGAAGTCCGCGGCGTCGGCCCAGCGCCGGAACCGGTTCATCCAGCCGGTGGCCGACGAGTGCTCGCGGCGGGCGCGCTCGTCCAGGCCCAGGTCGTCGAACACCTCCTCCATCAGCTCGAGCATCGCGTTCACCGCGACCAGCAGCAGGTAGCGGTAGGCCGGGTCGCCGTCGGCCAGCTCGGGCGAGGGCTCCGTGCCCCAGCCGCTGTGGCGGGGGGGGATCTGGCTCGCCAGGGGACGCAGCTCGGTCCGGGCGAGCAGCTGCTCCACCCGCTGCAGCTGGGACTGCGCCCCGCGCGCGCCGGTCGTGCCGACGGAGCTCGGCTCCAGGATGGTGTGCAGGCGCCGGAACACCTTGTTGATGCGCGGGTGCGAGGGCACCGGACAGCCGCTGCAGGCCAGCCGCAGCAGCTCGTCCATCGCGTGGAAGCCCAGCGCCCGGTAGGCCTCGAACTGCGCCTCGTCGAAGAACTGGTCGGCGGTGGTCTCGTGGGGGAAGTCGGGGTGGCCGGCCCGGTACTTGTCCAGGAAGGCGCCCTCGTCCCCGGTCATCGACGACTTCAGGTACAGCAGGAAGCCCTGCTCGGCGGCCAGGCCGGCGGCGTCGTCGGCCGGGTAGTGCACCACGCCCAGGGCGGCGTGCTTGCGGGTGTGGCCGCGCTCGTCGGCCCGCAGCTCCCGCACGTCGATGTCGATGTCGACCCCCAGGTCGATGCGCGCCAGCCGCTGCAGGGTGGCCAGTGCGCCCAGCTCCATGCGGGGGTCGGCTTCGCCGTCGCAGACGATGATGAACCGGCAGCGGCGCCGCAGCAGCTCGAAGGCGCCCAGGTTCTCCAGGTGGCCGCCGTCCGACAGGTTCACCAGCGGCGTGCGACTGTTCAGGCGACCGGCCAGCTCCTGCAGGAAGTAGCCCAGCCGCGGGATCGTCCGCCGCCACATCGCCCCGCTGGCCCGCGACACGCCCCTGCGCAGGTGCTCGTGCTGCTGCCGCGCGGTCGCGTCGATCTCGTCCCGGCCGGACTTCTTGTAGGCGTCGATCGACCACTCGTCCGTCGACAGCTTCGACGCTTCCCACAGCTGGCGGGGGTTCGGGAACCAGTAGCCCATGCGGATGTTCAGCAGGGCCATGATCCGGACCACGCCGCCGACCGTCATCGCCCCCATGTTCGGGGCCGCCGCCGCCGCGGAGATCGCCATGGCCGAGCCCAGGTGGAACTGGGGCAGCAGGGACTCGACGACGACAGTGGGCACGTAGCCCAGCCGCGGACTGCCACAGAACCGCTTGCCGAACACGAAGAAGTCCGAGCGCCGGCCGCTGGTCCGCAGCGCCCGGTCCCCCTGCAGGTTCACCGTGGCGTTGACCAGGTGGTAGGGCGCCACAGACCCTGTCGGGCAGGTCCACGACAGGCGCTGGATGTCGACGGCCTGGGCGCCGTCCTTGAGCGCGAACAGTCCCGTGCCCTGGCGGGGCTCCAGCCGCTCGCCCCGCCCCTCGATCAGGTACGCCCGGCACAGGGCGTCCCGGTAGAACGGGTGGAAGGAGTGATCGTTGATGTCCACCAGCATCCACAGCAGCAGCCAGATGGCCCCGGCCGCGCCGAGCGCGCCGAGCACCCGGCCGTAGAGCGGGAACGACGGGTCCAGGGTGTAGACGGTCGCGTCGGCCAGCACCAGGTACAGCAACCCCGGCAGCGCCAGCCCCAGCAGGGCGGCGGCCAGCGGGCCGGCCAGGCGCCCGATCCGGCCGGTGGCTTCCGTCTTGCCGGCCAGGGCGCCGCTGGCGGCCGACAGGGCGGCCAGCACCCCGCCCAGGTGCGGCCACTCGAGCTGCCACTCGGTCACCAGGGTGTGGAACAGGTGCAGCAGGTAGGGCTGCACATCGACGGCGATCGCCCCCAACAGCCCGAGCACGGCCAGCCCCAGCAGGTGCTCGATGCGGCTGCGCCACCGCAGGAAGGCCGTGGCGCCGGTGCGGGCCGAGCGCTGCTCGCCGACCTTGCGGGTGGTGACCAGGTGCAGGAGCGTGATCGCGACGGGCGACAGGGCGAACAGGGCCAGCGTGCCGCCCAGCGCCCACGGGCTGAGGGCGAAGAACTGCCGGTGCAGCGCATCGAAGCCGGCGGTCAGGGCGACGTGGTCGGCGCCCTCCGGGTGGGCGGCCGCGAACAGATCCGGCAGGTGACGCCCGTAGGCGGCGGTCACCACCGCGACGGCGACCAGCAGGACCGGCAGGATCAGCATCAGGTTGATCAGGATGCCGCGCAGCAGCACGGCCGCGATGCGCATCCAGTCCAGCGCCCCGCGGGGCGTCAGGTAGTTGCTGTGGCGCCGCAGGTGGCGCAGTGCGGGGGGCTCGGCGATGCGGCGCAGCGGCGGCGGTCCGGCATCGACCCGGCGATGCTCGGGCTGGCCCTCGAGGGTCTGGCTCTCGCCCAGGAAGGGGAAGGGCTCGGCGTTGGACGCCATCATCGAGCTGACGGCGGTGCCCAGGTAGCCGCCGCCCGACACGGTCGACATGTAGTCGACGAACCGGAACAGACCGTAGCGGTGCATGGCCTGCAGCACGCCCAGGTTGAAGGTGGCCGAGCGGATGCCCCCACCCGACAGCGCCAGGCCGACCAGCCCGTGCGACGTCGACGGCGCGCCCGTGGACGGCAGCGGCACGGCGCCGTCCCCCAGCGAGCCCTTCAGCGCCGCGCGACGCCGCGCCAGCACCTCGAGCTCGGCGGGGAAGACGTGCGTCACGAAGTCGAAGCCGTCGGGCGCGGCCGGGTCGTCGGGCATGGGTCCGTCCCACAAGCAAGGAGGCACCGATGCTACCGCAGGTCCAGAAGGTCGCGGGCCGGCCGGGTGGTGGCGGGACCGGGGCGCGGCTAGGCGGGGGCATGCCCGTGCTCTCCGCTACAGACCTGTGCCGCCGCGTGGAGGGGCGGGTGTTGTTCGAGGGGCTGGCGCTGGCGGTGGAGGAGGGCGAGGCGCTGCGCATCGCGGGCCCGTCGGGCTGCGGCAAGACCAGCCTGCTGCGGCTGCTCGGCTGGCTGGACCGTCCGGATGCGGGGGAGGTGCTGCTGTCGGGGAGGACCGCCCGGGACTGGGGCGGGCCGGCCTTCCGGGCCCGGGTGGCCTTCGTGGCGCAGCAGCCCGCGCGGCTGCCGGGCACGCCGGCCGACACGGTGGCCTGGCTGCGGGGCATCCACCACGCGCGGGTGGAGGAGGATCCGGTGGCCCTGGCCGAGGGGCTCGGGCTGCCGGCCGCGCGGTGGGATCAGCCCTGGACCCAGCTGTCGGGCGGCGAGGCGCAGCGGGTCGCGCTGGCCCTGGCGCTGTGTCGGCGGCCCGAGGTGCTGGTCCTCGACGAGGTGACCAGCGCCCTCGACCCGGAGGCGGCCGCGGCGGTCGTGCAGGCACTGCGGGGCCGGACGGTGGTGCTGGCCAGCCACGACGCGCGGGTGGCCGAGGCGCTCGGGGCGCGGGAGGTGGCGCTGTGACCGGCCCGCTCCCCCTCGACGCGTGGCAGCTCCTCCTCGCCGCCGCCCTCGTCCTGGTCAACGGCGGCCTCTCCCTGTGGCTGCGCCTCGGCCTCGAGAAGAAGCTGCTGGTCGCCAGCCTGCGCACGGTGGTCCAGCTCTCCCTGGTCGGGCTGGTCCTCACCCCTGTCTTCGACCTCGCCCACCCGGTGCCGGTGCTGCTCGTCGGCCTCGTCATGGTCGTGCTCGCCGGCCGCGAGGCGGTCCACCGCAGCAGCCGGCGCTGGCCCGGCGTGCAGCGCACGGCCTTCCTGGCGCTGCTGATCGGCCCCGGCTTCACGGCCCTGCTGGCCACCGGCGTCGTCATCGGCGCCGACCCCTGGTGGCGGCCCCAGTACCTGGTGCCCCTGCTCGGCATGCTGCTCGGCAACGCGCTGACCGGCATCAGCCTGGGGCTCGACCGTGCACTGTCCATGCTCGACGAGGGCCGCCCGGTGGTCGAGGCCCGTCTGTCCATGGGCGCGACCTGGTGGGAAGCCAGCCGCCCCGTCGCCGCCGACGCGCTACGGGCCGGCATGATCCCCATCCTGAACACCATGTCCGTCGTCGGACTGGTCACCCTGCCCGGCATGATGACCGGCCAGATCCTGAGCGGCACCGACCCGGCCCTGGCCGCCCGCTACCAGGTGATGATCATGTTCCTCATCGCCGGGGCCACCGCGCTCGGCACGGCGACGGCCGTGCTGGTCAGCGTGCGCGCGGCCTTCGACGGGCAGGGGCGGCTGAAGTGGGGGTGGATCGGGCGGTGAGGGCCCCGCTCACCGCCGCCTCCGCCACACCCCCAGCAGCCCGATGATCCACAGACCCCCCGCCGCGGCCGGCGCTGCGCTGCAGCCGCCCTTGTCGCTGCCGCCGTCGTCGCTGCTCACGTCGCCGTCGGTGCCGCCGTCGCCGTCGTCCCCGCCGTCGTCGCCGGTCGGCCCGCTGTCGCTGCCGCCGTCGTCCGTGGGTCCGGTGTCGTCGGGCGCGGGCACGTCCAGGACCGTGATGGCCACGATGTCGGTGGCACTGGCCCACCCGTCGTCGACGGTCAGCTCGAGCTCGATCACCTGGTCTCCGTCCACGTCGGGGGCGACGAAGCTCGGGGTCGCGCCGTCGGCGTCGACCAGGGCGGCCTCGCCGGACAGGACCGTCCACGAGAAGGCCAGCTCCTCGCCGGCGGGGTCGTAGCTGGCGCTGCCGTCCAGCAGCACCTCGTCACCCTCGGTCACGGTCTGGTCGTCGCCGGCGATGGCCACCGGCACCGGGTTGCAGTCGGTCGTGTCGGCCACGACGGCGGCGAAGGGATCGGCGGACAGACCGTCCACCACCAGCGTGTCCAGCTCCCAGCCGTACTCGCTGGCGGCCTGGTCGGTGCCGACGCGCAGGCTGAACCGCACGCTGTGGCCGGCCAGGGCATCGCCCAGGTCCAGGACCAGGTCTTCGTACTCAGGCCACGCGGCGTTGCTGCCGCTGAACGCCCGGCGGTCGCCCAGCGGGTTGTCGGCCCGCGTCTCCAGCACATCGGTGTAGCCCGGCTCGACCCAGTCGCTGATGTCCGTCCACTCGCCATCGTCCACGGACAGCTCGATGACGCCGCCGTCCCAGGCGGTGGACCCGTCGTGCTCGAAGGCGAAGCGGTGGGTCAGCGTGTACACCAGCGCCTCGTCCTCGGACACCTCCAGCGCGGGGCTGATCAGGCGACTGTCCGTCACCCCGCTGACGTCTTCGCCCACCCACGAGCGATCGCCGGCCTCGCCGTCTTCGCGCCGCCAGATGTCGCCGCCGTCGTCGCCCTCGACCGTCCAGCCGTCGTCGTCGGCCTCGAAGGTCTCGGTGCTGGTCGCGCCGCTGACGATGTCGGTCTCGGTGCGCACCCAGGACAAGGCCACGTCCTCGGTCACGCAGGCGTCGTCGTTGGTCGCGGTGACCGTCAGCGTCGTCTGGCTCTGGGTGACCGCTTCGCGCGGCATGGACACCGGCAGCTCGACCACCGTCGACGTGAACGGATCCAGGTCGTCGACCAGCACGGACTCGTCCACCAGCTCCAGGTCGGCCGGCAGCTCCTCGAACCGGGCCTGCAGCACCGTGCCGGACAACACCTCGGCGCCCATATTGGTGACGGTCACCCGCAGCACGCCGACCTCGCCTCCGTCCAGGATGCCGTCGTCGTCGCAGGACAGGGTGCTGTCGGCCAGCTCGGGCTGCGAGATCGACAACAGCGGCGCCAGGGTCTCGGACTCGACCACGCCGGTCAGGTCGGTGCTGTAGCGGTCGGGGCTCTGGGCACAGGTGCCCATGCCGCGGCCGGCGAAGGCCTGGGCCATGCGCAGGGCATCGTCGCTGCTGTCGAGCGCGGCGGCCGCCAGCATGGCGTCCCGCAGCTCGGTGAAGGTGGGATCGTTCGGGGCCAGGGCCAGGCCGGCCACCAGGATCTCGCTGACCCGCTGCTGCGCTTCTTCGAAGCTGCGACCGTCTTCGTCCCGGGCGTCCAGGATGGCGACCTGGGCGTCGTGCATCACGGTGGCCCAGATCTCGCCGGCGTTGTGCACTTCCGCGTTGTAGACGCCGTCGTCGTCGAGGGGGTGCGTGTCGGGCAGCGGCTCGCCGTTGCTGATGTGGCGGAAGGACAGGGCGTTCTTGTCCGGGTCCGCCGAGTAGGGCACCCGCCGGATGCCGAAGTAGGCCGGGTCCGTGCTGGTGCCCCAGGTCGCATAGCTGCCGACGGCGTAGGCACCGTCCAGGTCGTCGTCCTCGCGCACCATCATGGCCAGGGCCACGAAGTCGGCGTGGCCTTCGTTGATGCCGCTGCACTGGGTGCTGCCGCAGCCGACCAGCCGCCCGAACAGGTAGTGCCCCCACTCGTGGGCGACGACGGTGGCGTCGAGCGAGCCGTCGCCTTCGGGCCCGGCGTAGCGGTACAGGTTCGCGGTCGGCGGCGCCTCGGTGCTGTCCGAGGTGATCATCTCCTCGAGCGTCTGTCCGTCGGTCTGCGACATCGACAGCACCGGGATGGTGACCCGGCTGTCGGTGCCGCCCATCGACATCGCGCCGCCCGATGTGTTGTTGGCGATGATGACCCCGACGGCGCCCGCGGTCTGCGCGGCCAGCACCTTGTCGGCGAAGTAGCAGTCTCCGCGTTCGATGAGCACGATGGTGTCTGCGACGTCGGCGTCGACCCCCGTACAGGCCGTGCTGTCGCTGCCGGGCAGCACGACCTCGGCCGTGACGTCGAAGTCGGTGGGGCCGAAGCTCGCGGTGTTCGTGGACGGTTCCCAGTCGCCGGGCTCGATGTGCAGCGACAAGGCACTGGTCCCCGACCACAGGTAGACCTGCATGCGCGGGGCGCTACCGTCGCCCGGGGTGCTCATGTTCGCGTTGTTGCGCGAGCCGCCCGGTGCGTTGTCCTGCAGCTCGATCAGCAGCGCGTCGGCTTCTTCGCCGCCGCGGCCGTAGTTGTCGGTCTGGGCGTTGCCCAGCGCCTCGGTGAACCCGACGTCGTAGTACCAGTCGTGCAGCCAGTTGACCGTGTAGAAGGCCTGGGTGATCGACGCGGCGATCTGTTCATCGTCTTCGAGGGGATCCAGCGTCAGATCGTAGGTCCAGTCGAAGGCCGCGTCGTCGCTCGTGGCGGCCCGCGTGTCGCCCTCGCTGAACCCGTCGGGGTTGTAGTGGTCCGTGTAGGCATCGGCGTTGTTGCCGGTGCTCTCGGTGGCGTCGTCGGGCAGCCACGGATCGGCTTCTCCGTCGGGGTTGGTGTTGAGTCCGTCCACGGTGACCAGGCTGCTGTCTGTCGGCTCCAGGTCCATGCCGTCGGGCTCGCCGGTCGGGTGCGGGCTCACGTCGGTCAGCGGTCCGTCCAGCGGCCGCAGGTCGGCGTCGGCCCACACGCGGTAGTCCACGTCGGCGTGCACGGTCAGGCTGCGGCGGCGCAGCACGGTCCCGTCGTCGGCGGCGACCACCAGCTCCCAGGCGGTGCTGTCGGTGCTGTCGGCGGGCCCGGTCCACAGCTCGACCAGCCACGCGTGGGCGAGGCCTCGCGCGGCCTGGACCAGCACCGGCCGGCTGCGGGCCCGGGACAGGGCGACGTCCCCGGCGACGGCGGGGGCGTAGCGGGTCCAGGCGCCGCGGGTCTCGACGGGGGAGGGGAGGAGGTCGGCGCCGGACCGGTCGAGGAGGGCTACGGATACGGCGTCGGCGCCGTCGAGCACGACGGAGGAGGCCTTGACCGCCGGGTCCAGGCCGGACGCCACGGCGGCGCCCCAGGACGCCGCACGCAGGTGGCCCTGGTCGTCCAGGAGCAGGCGCACGTCGCTCTCCAGCACCGGCACGCCGTCGACCTCGGCCCGGAAGCGCACGACCTCGCCGCCGGACAGGGCCAGCCGCTGCTGCTCGACCATCCGGGCCGCGGCGCGCGGCGACAGGCCGGGGATCGCCGCCAGGGCTTCGCGGGCATCGTCCAGCGCGGGCCCTTCGGCGGCACGGGCCAGCCGGTCGCCGGGGCGGGCCTGGAGCGGCGGCAGGGCGGGCGCGGCCACCCGGGCGCTCGTGGGGGCGGGGACCGCGACGGGAGGGGCGTCCTGGGCGCAGGACAGCAGGCTCAGCAAGGCGATGGCGGACATGGTCGGCTCCTGACTGTGGGCTACCCGCGTCCGTCTACCGGTCCAGGGCGCGACTCGTCACAGGCCGGACAGGCTACACCGCTCGCATGACGATCAAGCGACGCACCGTGCTGCAGGGGCTGGCCGCCGCCGCGGCCGCCTCCTCCCTCCCCGCCGCCTCCCTCTCGGCCCGCGCCTCCGGCGACAAGCCCGACGTGCTGCTGATCAGCATCGACGACCTCAACGACTGGTGCGGGGTCCTCGGCGGCCACCCCCAGGCCCGGACCCCGAACATCGATCGCCTCGCGAAGTGGGGGACCCTGTTCGAGAACGCCCACTGCACCGCCCCGGCCTGCAGCCCCAGCCGGTCCAGCGTCCTCCTCGGCCAGCGCCCGACCACGACGGGCCTCTACGAGAACGACCAGCCCATGCGGCGCGCCGTCGGCATGCAGAAGACCCTCCCCCAGTTCTTCTCCAAGCACGGCTACGAGACCTTCTGCGCGGGCAAGGTCTTCCACGTGCCCGACCACGAGAGCTTCGACGAGGTCTGGCCCAAGGTCGGCTGCAGCTGGAAGGAGGCGAAGAAGAAGGCCGAGCCCAAGGACACGCCGGCCAACGGCATCCGGGGCCTGGGCATGGACTGGGGTCCGTCGCGGGCGGACCGGGACGGCCCGATGAGCGACGACATGGTCGCCGACCGGGTCATCAAGTGGCTCAAGCGCGACCGCAAGCAGCCGACCTTCATCGCCTGTGGCTTCTTCCGGCCGCACCTGCCCTGGTACGTGCCGCAGCACTACTTCGACCAGTACCCGCTCTCCCAGGTCACCCTGCCGGCCCACAAGCCCGACGACCTGGACGACATCCCGATGGCCGGCAGGCGCATGGCGCGCATCGACGACCACCAGCGCATCGTCGCCAGCGATCAGTGGAAGACCGCGGTCCAGGGCTACCTGGCCAGCCTGTCCTTCGCGGACGCCATGCTCGGCCGCGTGCTCGACGCGCTCGAGCAGCACGAGCGGGCGAAGTCCACGGTGGTCGTGCTGTGGAGCGACCACGGCTGGTCGCTGGGCACCAAGATGCACTGGAAGAAGTTCGCCCTGTGGGAGGAGTGCACCCGCGTGCCGCTCATCGTGGCGGGCCCCGGCGCCGGCGGGCGCGGCCAGCGACGCAGCCAGGCGGTGAGCCTGCTCGACATCTTCCCGACCCTCACCCAGCTCTGCGGCCTGCCCGACCTGGACCGCGTCGAAGGCGAGAGCCTGGTCCCCCTGCTGCGCGGCCAGGGCGGGCGCGTGCAGCCGGCCGTGACCACCTGGATGCGCGGCAACCACGCCGTGCGCAGCGACCGCTACCGCTACATCCGCTATGCCGACGGCAGCGAGGAGCTCTACGACCACCAGGGCGACCCCCATGAGTGGACCAACCGCGCCGCCGACGCGTCGCTGGCCGGGGTCAAGGACGAGCTCCGCGCCTGGATCCCCAAGAACGAGGCGCCCAACGGCCCGCGCGGGGAGCACGACTGCGGAGACTGAGCGCACCGGGACCCGGACCGGCCTACGCTGTCTCCATGCGGCTGACCTACCTGCTCCCCGCCCCCGGCATCCCCGTGCAGGGGCCGTCGGGAGCGAGCGCCCACGTGCGCGGGCTGGCGCGGGGGCTGCGCCAGGACCACGACGTCGACGTGGTCGCGACCCACGTCGAGGACCACCGCGGGCGGTTCGGCGACGACCTGGCCCAGGTGCACGCGGTCGGGGTGCCCCGGCTGCCGGGCTTCGTCGGGCGCGAGCTGCGCGAGGTCGGCGCCGCCCGGCGCATCGCCCGGCACCTGCTGGATCGGGGCGCTGCGCCGGACGCCATCATCGAGCGGCACAGCCTGTACAGCGACGCCGGCTGGCGCATCCACGACGCGCTCGGCATCCCCTGGCTGCTCGAGGTCAACGCCCCGGCCCTGCAGGAGCGCCTGCGCTTCGAGCGGGTCGAGGACCCCGACCGGGCCGACCGCTGGCAGCGCGAGGTGCTGCGCGCGGCGCCGACCATCCTGGCGGTCAGCCGCTGGCTGTGCGACTGGCTGCGCAGCGAGCTGGGCTGTCGCGACGTGCGGCACGTGCCCAACGGCGTCGCGGGGCTGGTCGGGGACCGGGATCGGGGGAGGGCGCTGCTCGGGGTGCCGGGGGAGGAGCCGCTGATCGGCTTCGTGGGGTCGATGAAGCCGTGGCACGGCATCGGCAGGCTGCCGCGGGTCGCCCGGGCGGTGGGGGCCCGGCTGGTGCTGGTCGGCGAGGCGCGGGATCCCACGACCTTCCTGGCCGAGGGCGAGGCGCTGCCGGCCGGGACCATTCGCACGGGCCACCTGCGGCCCCAGGCGCTGGCCGACGTGGTCGCCGCCCTGGACCTGGGGCTCGCGCCCTACGGGGCCGACGCGCCGCCGTGGTTCTGTCCGCTCAAGGTGCTGGACTACCGGGCGCAGGGCACCCCCGTCGTCGGCACGGACGTGGGCGACGTGGCGCTGCTGACCGGGGACGCAGGCGCCGTCGTGCCGCCCGGCGACGACGACGCGTTGATCGACGCCGCCCGCGCCTGGCTGGGTCGCCGGCAGGAACCGCACGTCCGATCCTGGCGCCAGGTGGGGGCCGAGGTGATCGAATCGCTGCAGCCGCCGGTTAGGCCAGCCCCCAGATGACGGCCGACGACACCCCGGATCCCCCGCGCCCCGACGCGCCCCCGCAGGGGGACGCGCCGCCGCCGCGCCTGCAGCCCCCGCGGGCGCCGCGCCGCGACTCGGCCGACACGCCGGAAGGCCGCTACCGCTCGGCCATGCGCCGGCGGTTCGGCGTGCTCTACCTGGTCTCGATGCTGTGGCTGTTCGTGCGCGGCCTGCGGCTCGAAGAACACAGCGCCGAGCGCATCCGGGCCGCCGCCGAGCGGGGCCCGCTGGTCTACGTGCTGCACACCCGGTCGCGCATCGACTGGCTGGCGCTCAACGTCGTGCTCAACCGGCGCCGGCTGCCCCTCGCGCGGTTCACCAACGGCATCCGCTCGGCCTGGCTGGCCCCGCTGTTCGAAGCCATCGGCCTGTGGACCACCGCGCTCCAGGCCCGGTTCAAGACCGGCAAGGGCGACGATCCCATCGCGTCGGGCTGGCTGGCCGAGTCGGTGGCCGCCGGCATGCCGACCGCGCTCTTCCTCCTCGACGACGAAGGCGAGGCCCTGCAGAGCGACCCGATGGCCGCCCTCGTCGACGCCCAGCAGCGCTGCGATCGGCCGATCCAGCTGGTGCCGGTCGTGGTCGTCTGGCGCCGCAACTGGGCACGCGCCCGGACCGAGGTCGAGCGCCTCGTCCTGGGCCGCCAGGACCGCCCGAGCGTGCTCCAGAAGCTCGCCGCGGTCAGCGCCCGCCACCGCGACGCCTTCGTCCAGGCCGGCGAGCCCGTCGACCTGCAGGAGCTCCTCGCCCGTCAGCAGCACCGCTCCTTGGAGCGCCAGGTCAAGATCGCCCGCGTCCTGGTCCGCCGCTACCTGTACCGCGAGAGCCGCGTGGTCCGGGGCCCCCGGGTGCGCGGCCATCGCTGGAACCGGCGGCTGGTGCTGGGCGCGCCCGAAGTGCGGCGCATGATCCGCGACGAAGCCGCGGCCACCGGCAAGACCGAGGCCCAGGTCCGGGTGCGGGTCGAGAAGACCCTCGACCACGTCGCGGCCCGGTTCTCGTGGCCGATGGTGCGGCTGTCCCGGGTCGTCTGCCGCGTGCTGTGGAGCCGCGTCTACAGCGGCGTCGACATGCGCGAGGTCGACGCCGAGCGCATCCGCCAGGCCTACCGCGAAGGAACCGCCGTCCTGGTGCCCTGTCACAGGAGCCACCTGGACTACGTGCTCATCTCGACCCAGCTCTTCGAGCGCGACGTGATGATCCCGCACGTGGTCGCGGGCGAGAACCTGTCCTTCTTCCCGCTGGGCTCGGTGCTGCGCCGCGTGGGTGCGGTGTTCATCAAGCGCCAGTTCAGCGGCGACCGGGTCTTCCCCGTCGTCTTCTTCGCCTACCTGCGGCAGCTCATCCGCGACGAGTTCCCCATCGAGTTCTTCATCGAAGGCGGTCGCTCCCGCACCGGCAAGCTGCTGCCGCCCCGGCTGGGCGTGCTGTCGATGGTCATGGACGCCGCCGCCGAGACCCGCACCGACCGCAAGGTCAGCTTCCTGCCCATCGCCATCAGCTACGAGCAGATCGCAGAAGAGTCGGCCTACCGCAAGGAACTGTCGGGCGGCAAGAAGCAGGCCGAGGACCTGGGCCAGGTGGTCAAGGCCAGCAAGGTCGTGACCAAGCGCTACGGCCGCGTGTTCATGCGGGTCGGCGAGCCCATCGTCGCCGGCGATGTGCTGGGCGAGCTCGAGCGCCCCTGGGCCGAGCTCGATCGCGACCGCCGCCAGGAGGTGCTCCAGAACGTCGGCGAGCGCATCATGTACCGCATCGGTCGGTCCATGGTCGTGCTGCCCACCGGCGTCGTCGCCATGGCCCTGCTGGCCCAGAGCAGCCGCGGCATCCGGCTGGGGGCGCTGGTCGAGCGGGTCCGCCGCCTGGACGGCCTGCTGCTCGACCAGGGCGCCCAGCGGGCCAGCGATCGCGAGCCCGGCCAGCAGGTCGTCGAGAAGGCCCTGGCCCGCTTCGAGAAGGAAGGCCAGGTCAAGCGGCTCGAGGTCGACGACGACGTCGTGCTGCAGGTCGTCCCCGACAAGCGCATCACGCTCGAGTACTACAAGAACGGGCTCATCGAGTACGCCGTCGGCCCCAGCCTGCTGGCCGCCGCGATCCGGGCCTCGATCCCGCTCGAAGACCGCCTGCGGGGCGCCGTCCAGGCCGATGCCGCCGCCGTCTTCGACCTGTACCGGCTGCTCGCCTACCTGCTGCGCTACGAGTTCCGCTTCGATCCGGACACGTCCCTGGACCGCGAGTTCGCCGACGCCCGGGCCGCCCTCGAGCGCTACGGCGCGCTCGAGCCCGTGGGCGACGGAGATCCCGGCCGGGCCCCGCTGATCGTCGCGCGGCCGCCGCTGGTCGGCGAGCTGTCCGAGCTGACCCGCAACTTCCTCGAGAGCTACCTGCTGGTCCTGCGGGCCACCCGGACCCTGCGCTCCCGCGACATCCCCAAGAAGGAGCTCGCCGAGCGCATCCAGAAGGTGGGCGAGGGGCTGCTGGCCGTCGACGAGCTGCGCCGGCCCGAGGCGCTGTCCCTGGTGACCCTGTCCAACGCCGTGCGCGCCTACCAGGAAGAAGGCGTCATCCAGATCCGCAGCGGCGGCGGCGGGCTGCAGTTCGAAGAAGACGCGCTGGCCCTGTACGGCGACACCCTGCAGCGGCTGGTCGAGTGACCGACGGTCCCGCGGTCCCGGCCGCTGCGCCGTCCTTCCCCAAGGTCGACGAGCTGTTCGACGGCGAGCCGCCGCCGCCCCAGGTCGACGTGCGCCCGCGGGTGCTGCGGCTGCAGCTGCTGCTGGCCGGCGCCGTGGCGCTGGACGTGGCGGGCCTGCTGCTCACCGTCGTGCCCGGGGCCATCGTGACCGTCTGGGCCTGGCTGTCGGCCGACGCCGAGGTCGCCCGCATCGAAGCCGGCACCTACGACGAGAAGGCCGTGGCCGCTGTCGTGGGCGTGCGCAACGTCGCGCGGGCCGCGATGGTGTTCTGCGTGCTGTGCCTGGTCGGCCAGGCCTGGGCCCTGCACAACGGCTACTACGACGCCGTCTGGGCCACGCTCTACGAGCTGACCATGGGCGTGCTGAACCGCATCCTGGGCTGACGGGCGACGGTGGTCGCCCGCCGGGAGCCCGCGGGGCCCCTGGCGCATGCGGGGCCCCTGGCGCCTACTGGGCCCCAGGCGCCTACTGGGCCTTCGGGCGCTGCAGGGCGAAGGCCGGGGTCAGGGCGCCCGCGGCGACGGCGCGGCCGTAGCTGGCCTTGGCGTCGTCCTTGCCGACGGCTTCCTGGGCGATGGCCAGGGACAGCCACGCCTGGGGCGAGGTCGGGTCCAGCTGGACGGCCTTCTCGGCGATCTTGATGCCCTGGCCGGCGCGACCGGTCTCGACCAGGAAGCGCGCCCAGGCCGCGTTGACGAAGGCGTCGTTGGGGGCCATGCGCAGGGCGTCCTGGAACACCGGGTCGCCGTCGCGCACGATGAACTGGGGGTCCTTGCCGGCGAGCTTCGCGGCCACGGCCACGCCGTAGTACGCGGACAGCACGTCGGGGCGCTGGGTGGCCCACTTGCGGGCGGCTTCCAGGGCGTCGTCGGGGCCGACGGCGCGAGCCATGTCGCGGACCCACATGCCCGTGGTGGTCAGGGCGGTGGGGTCGGTCTCGAGCGCCCGCATGTAGTTGGCCGAGGCGCCTTCCCAGTCGTTCTGCATCGCGAAGACATGGCCCAGGGCCGACTTGGCGTTGCTCACGCCGCCCAGCGTCAGGTGGTCGACCATGCGCAGCGGGCCGTGGGCCGCTTCCAGCTTGTCGGCGAGCACCAGCTCGGCGCCGTAGACGCTGGCCAGGCTGGGGTCCAGGTCCAGGTGGGCCGTGTAGATCTCGGCGACCTTGTCGCTGTCGCCCTTGGCGAACCAGGCCGCGGCGAGCTGGCCGTCGGCCACGTGGCAGGCGTCGGGCTGGGGCCGGACGGTGGCGGCGTCCTGCTCTTCTTCCTTCAGCTTGTCGAAGGCCTTCTGGGCGTCGAGGCGCTCGTAGGCTTCCATGTCCCACCAGCCGTGGTACTGCTCGCTGGCCTTGGTCAGGCTGGCGATGGCGCCGTCGATGTCGCCGGTCGACGCCTGCAGCCCGCCGAAGGACATCCAGTTGGTGCAGTCCCGGGCGTTGGTCGGGTCGTCGGTGATGGTCTTCCAGGTGGCCAGGGCGCCGGCGGTGTCGCCGTTGCGCAGCTGGACCTTGGCGACGCTGGCGTACTGGGCCGCGCACTTCTCGGCGGGCGGCGGCGCGTCGGCGTCTTCGGTCGGGGCCTCGTCGCCTTCGGGCGGGGCCAGGCACTTGTCCAGGTCGCTCTTCGCGGCGGCCAGCGAGCGCTCGCGGGGGTCCTTGCGCTTCTGGTCGGCGGCCACGGCCAGGGCGATGGTGCCGGCGGGGTCGACGGCGATGTCGACATCGGTCAGGGAGGTGGCGCCGATCATGCCCATGCGGACGGGGTTCTCGACGTCCAGCACGCGGAAGCCGGACTCGACCAGGACCCAGTCGCTGCCCAGGTCCACGCCGCCCAGGGCGATGGACTGCCACTGGATGTCGCGGTCCCCGACCTCGACCAGGGGGGCCTCGGGCAGCTCGACCTGGTTGCTCACGGCGTTCATGCCGCCCAGGGACAGGGCGAGCTTCAGGTCCTGGCCACCGACGTTGCCGTCGATCAGGTAGGGCAGGGGAGTGGTCCAGCCCTTGTCCTTGCCGTACTGGACCTTCTCGGCCGCCATGCGGGTGAAGGACAGCTGCGTGCCGCCGACGGCGCTCAGCAGGGCGCTGGCCTGGTCGGCGGGGGCGAAGTGCACGGTACCGTTCGAGGGCCGCACGGCCCAGGCCACACCCAGCTGGGCCAGGTTCACGCCGATCGCGTCGTCGAGGTCGTCGAGGTCGGCCACGTCGGCCGGGTTGGTCTCGACGATGACCATCGGCAGGTTCTTGATGACGATCTGCCGCTCGGCGCCGAGCCACAGCTGCGGCATCAGGACGTACTCGACCTGCTGGCCGTTGAGCTTGAGCTTCTTGACCTTCAGCTCGAGCTTCTCGGCCACGCCGCGGGTCACCGCGCTGATCTCGCTGGTGGTGGACAGGTGGATGCCGACCGCGTTGGCGTCTTCGTCTTCGCTCGTGTAGCCCAGCACGAAGTCCAGGGGCCCGTTGCCCATGGTGTTGCCGAACAGGGCGAGCTCGACCGCGCCGGACAGTTCCACGGCTTCCGGAGCCGCGGTGATCTTGTCGGTCGGGGCGGCCAGAGCGGCCGAAGAGAGCGCGAGGGAGGCGATGATCGCAGCGGGGAGCATGCGCATGGCAGGTGTCCTCTGGAAGCGGAGCGAGCGCGGCGTGTAACGCCCGTCCCCCGGGGTCGCCATGATCGGGGACCGAGGGGCGGGGAGGGCTCCTTGCCCGGGGGAGGGGCCTTGGATACCGCGGGGCCCTCCGGCGAGCGGGGGGCTGGCCGAGGGGGCCCGCCCACGCTGGTGTGCCGGGGAACAGGAGTGTTCATGCCCGCCATCTTCGAGGTCCAGTCCCGCTCCATCCTCGACAGCCGAGGCAACCCCACGGTCGAGGTCGAGATCGTCACCGAAGACGGCGTGGTCGGCCGCGCGGCCGTGCCCTCGGGCGCCTCCACCGGCGAGCACGAAGCCGTCGAGCTCCGCGACGGCGGCCCCGGCTACATGGGCAAGGGCGTGACCACGGCGGTCAAGAACGTCGTCGACACCATCAGCCCGCACCTCATCGGCCTCGACGTGCGCGATCAGCGCGAGATCGACCAGCTCCTCCTCGACCTCGACGGCAGCAGCAACAAGGGGCGGCTCGGCGCCAACGCGATCCTGGGCGTCTCCCTGGCCGTGGCCCGCGCGGCCTCCCTCTCCCTCGACCTGCCGCTGTACCGCTACATCGGCGGCGCCTCGGCCCGCACCCTGCCGGTGCCGATGCTCAACGTGCTCAACGGCGGCGCCCACGCCGACAACAACGTCGACATCCAGGAATTCATGCTGGCCCCGGCGGGCTTCGACACCTTCGGCGAAGCGCTGCGGGCCGGCGTCGAGTGCTACCACCACCTCAAGAAGGTCTGCCACGCCCGCGGCCTGTCCACCGCCGTCGGCGACGAGGGCGGCTTCGCGCCGAACCTGTCCAGCAACGAAGCGGCGCTGGAGCTCCTGGCCGAAGCGGTCGAGAAGGCCGGCTACCGGCTGGGCGAGCAGGTCTTCCTGGCGCTGGACGTGGCCGCCAGCGAGTTCTGCAAGGACGGCGCCTACACCTTCGAGGGCCAGCCCCGCGACGCGGCGTGGATGGTCGAGTACTACGCCGGCCTGGTCGGCAAGTACCCGCTCTACAGCATCGAGGACGGCCTGGACGAGAACGACTGGGATGGCTGGAAGGCCCTGACGACGGCGCTCGGCGGCAAGGTGCAGCTGGTCGGCGACGACCTGTTCGTCACCAACGTGCAGCGCCTGCGCCGCGGCATCGACCAGGGCGTCGGCAACAGCATCCTGGTCAAGGTCAACCAGATCGGCAGCCTGTCCGAGACCCTCGACGCCATCGAGCTCGCCCACCGCAACCGCTACACCAGCGTCATCAGCCACCGCTCCGGCGAGACCGAAGACACGACCATCGCCGACCTGGCGGTGGCGACGAACGCCGGCCAGATCAAGACCGGCGCCCCGGCCCGCAGCGAGCGCGTGGCCAAGTACAACCAGCTGCTCCGCATCGAAGAAGAGCTCGGCGGCGCCGCGCAGTTCGCGGGCAAGAGCGTGCTGGCGCGTTGAGCGCGGGTCCGGGGCCGCTCAGCGCCGGCTGAGCAGCTCGTCCATCACGGCGCAGGCCCGGGCGTGCAGCGCGGCGACCTGCTCGTCCTCGCGCTCGGGGTCCCAGGGGGGTGGCACCAGGGGCGGGGCCACGTGGTGCACCAGCGGGACGGGGCGCGGGATCATGGTCGGTCCCAGGCCCCGGACCATCGGCACCGGGATCTTGAGCCGCTTGTAGGCCAGGGCCGTCAGCTTGCTTGGGTAGACCTCGAAGATCTCGTCGGCGCGCGGGCAGGCGGAGATCACCATCGGCGTGCCGGTGCGCAGGGCCAGCCGGACGAAGCCGCGCCGCCGCTGCCAGCGGTGCTGGTAGCGCTCGGTCCGCGGGCGCAGCGACTCGCGCATGCCGCCGGGGGCGACCGCGACCAGGTTCTCGGCTTCGAGCAGCTCCTGGCCGGCCTCGGGGCTGGCGGGCACGATGCCGACGCCCCGCCAGAAGCGCTCGGTGCGGCCGAACATGAACAGCTTGTCGTCGCCGAGCGCCCGGGTGACCCGCCCCGTGCGCGCGTAGATCTCCATGCCCAGCAGGAAACCGTCGTAGGTCGCCAGCGTGTGGTGGGCGACCAGCATGGTCCGGCCGCTGGCCGGCAGGTGCTCCATGCCCTCGACCCGGTAGCGGTGCCACAGGCGCAGCGGGGTCAGCACGTCGAGGAAGGTCTGCAGGGCGCCTTCGTCGGCGTAGTCGGGCAGATCGGCGGTCGCCAGCGCGGTCGGCTGGCCCAGGCCCTGGCGCACGAGCTCGCGGATCACTCGAAGGCCTCGACCAGCACGACCTTCTCGTCGAGCTCGTAGCCGGCCTCGATCAGCGCCTCGCGCACGGCCGGCCCGACGATGGCCCCGGGCGGCCGGGCCAGGCCCTCGACCACCACGTCTTCGAGCCCGAGCAGATCGTCGGGGGCGGTGCGGGTACGCACGATGACCTCGACGTAGCGCCCGGTGGTGTCGCCCTTCTCCATCAGCGGGAACAGGTACCAGGCGGCCCCGCTCTCGGCCCGCTGGGTCAGGCGCACGGTGTAGTGGGCCGTGCCCGAGATGCGCACGCCGCGGTTGTCGTAGTCGACGTCCTGGACCGACACGTCGACCACGCGGGGCTGGAAGCCCGGGGGCGCGCCGTGGTCCCACCAGTACAGTCCGGTGGCCGCGGTGCTGACCAGCAGGAAGGGGCCGAGGACGACCAGGAGCAGCTTCTTGGTGGAGGCCTGCAAGGCGGGGGGACCTGTCGGGGGGGAGGAGGGGGCACACTAGCTGTCCCTGTGGCACACTGCCAGCCGTCCGGTTCCCACCTGCTGGAGGCACCATGCTGCTCCCTCTCGTCATCCTCGGCCTGGCCTGCACCGACGGGTCCGATCCCACCTTCGGCAGCGGCGGCAGCGCCAGCTCGACCGACGGCGGCGGTGACGAAGACAGCGGCGGCGGCGACGACGGCGGCGCCTACGACGGCGTGTCGCCGCAGATCACGTCGATGACGGCGGAGTTCTACTCGCCGCCCAACCTGGCCCGGGTCATCGAGGTCTACGTCTGGTGGGAAGACCCCCAGGACGACGTCGACGGCGGCAAGGTCGTGCTGTCGGTCGAGAGCAGCAGCGGCGACAGCCTGGACACGACCCTGGCCATCGAGGGGCCCGAAGCCCGGCTGGACGACGGCGTGGACGGCTCGCCCGTGTGGTTCTGGCTGTCCGGCGAAGGCGGCGGCGCCATCGACAACTCGCAGTCCTACGAGCTGACCGTGAAGCTCAAGGACACGGCGGGCAACCTGTCGGACCCGGCCAGCATCACCGTCGAGTGAGGCGCCGGCCGCCGGGGGCTGCGACGTGACGGACGCGCGCGCCGCCTGGATGGATCAAGGCGGGACCTTCACCGACCTCGTGCACGTCGCCGCCGACGGGTCGGTGCGCGTGGACAAGGTGCTGTCGGCCTGGGCCGATCTCACGGTGCCGCCGCAGGTGGCGGCGCGGCGCGGGACGACCGTGGCCACGAACGCGCTGCTCGAGCGGCGGGGCGCGCCGGTGCTGCTGCTGACGACCGCGGGCTTCGGCGATGCCCCGTGGATCGGGGACCAGGTGCGGCCGCGGCTGTTCGGGCTGCGGCAGGACCCGCCCCGCCCGCTCTGCGCGGCGGTGGTCGAGGTCGAGGGGCGGATCGGCACGGGTCCGGGGGAGGGGCCGGCGACCCTGCTGCGGCCGCATCGGGTGGACGAGGAGGCGCTGGCCCGCCACCGCGCCGCGGGCATCGAGGCGGTGGCCGTGGTGCTGGTCCACGGGCCGCTGCTGCCGGAGGAGGAGCGGGCGCTCGGCCGGGCCTGTCGGGCGGCGGGCTTCCGCCACGTCAGCCTGGGGCACGAGGTCGCGCCGTCGCGGGGCTTCCTGGCGCGGCTGCACACGACCCTGGCCGACGCGGCGCTGACCCCGCTGCTGCCGCGGCTGCCGGGGCACTGGATGCGCTCGGACGGGGGCCTGGCGGCGGTGGACGTGGCGGGGCACGGCCCGGAGTGGCGCGGCGCCCAAGCCGTGCTGTCGGGGCCCGCCGGCGGGGTGGTCGCGACGGCGGTCCTGGCGCGGCAGGCCGCAGTCGGCCCGGTGTTCGGCTTCGACATGGGCGGCACGTCGACCGACGTGAGCCGGGTCGTCGACGGCGTGCCGCGGCGCGACCACGTGTCCGTCGACGGGCTGCGGCTGCGGGTCCCGGCCGTGCGCATCGACACGGTCGCCGCCGGCGGCGGCAGCGTGCTGTCCGTGCAGGGCGGCGTCTACCGCGTGGGCCCCAGCAGCGCGGGCGCCGATCCCGGGCCGGCCTGCTACGGCCGGGGCGGGCCCGCTGCGGTGACCGACTGCGAGGCGGTCCTGGGCCGCCTGCCGGGTTTTCCCCCCATCGCGGGCCCGACCCGCGACCAGCCGCTCGACGTGGATGCGGCCCGCGCGGCCCTGCAGGCGCTGGACCCTGCGCGGCCGGTCGAGGAGATCGCCCGCGGCTTCCTGGCCGTCGCCACCGAGACCATGGCGCGGGCGGTGCGCGGGCTGGCCGCCGGCCAGGGGGCGGATCCCGCGGCCCACGCGCTGGTCGCCTTCGGGGGCGCCGGCCCGGGCCACGCCTGTCGCGTCGCCCGGGCGCTGGGCATCTCGCGGGTGCTGGTGCCCCACCTGGCCGGCGTCTTCTCGGCCGTAGGCATCGGGCTGGCGCGGCCCCGGATCGAGCGGGTGGCGCCCGTGCAGACCACCGTGGCCGCCGCCTGCGCCGCGGCGGGGGCCGACCTGGACCGCGCGCTGCGGGCGGCCGGGGACCCGGGCGCGTGGCGGCGTCGCTTCGTCGTCGCCCTGCGCCACGTCGGCCGGTCCACGCTCATCGAGGTCGAGGTCGGCGCCGACGGCGGGACCGAGGCCGAGCGTGCGGCCGCCTTCCACCAGGCCCACGCCCGTCGGTTCGGCTTCGCCCGGCCCGAGCTCTCGGTCGAGGCGGTCGAGGTGCGCGCCTCCGCCGAGCCGATCGATGACGACCGCCGCCTGCCGGGGCTGCCCGCCCTCCCGGACCTCCCCGCCTCCTCCACTCCCGCCTGCTTCTCGGCCTGGGGCCCCGTGCCCCTCCTCCGCCCCGACGCCGCCGACGGGCGGCTGGGCCCGCTCATCGTGCAGGGGGCCGGCGCCACCGTCGTCGTCGAGTCCGGCTGGCAGGTCCGCTGCTGCGACGGCTGGCTGGAGCTGGTCGACCGCGGGGCGCCGCCGGTCGGGCTCTCGACCGCCTTCCACCCGGTGCACACGGCGGTGCTCGGTGCCCGGGTCATGGCCGTCGCCGAGCAGATGGGCGAGCGGCTGGCCCGGCTGTCGCGCTCGGTCAGCATCCGCGAGCGCCACGACTTCTCCTGCGCGGTGTTCGACGCCGACGGGCAGCTGGTCGCCAACGCCCCCCACGTGCCCGTGCACCTCGGCGCCATGGGCCAGACCGTGCGCGACCTGCTGGCCGCGCGGGGGGACGCCGTCGGGCCGGGCACGGCCTGGGCGACCAACGACCCCTACGCCGGCGGCTCGCACCTGCCCGACATCACGGTCGTGATGCCCGTGTTCGTGGACGGGCGGCGCATCGCGCTGGTCGCCTGCCGCGGCCACCACATCGACGTCGGCGGCAGCCGCCCCGGGTCCATGCCGCCGGACGCCCGCCACATCGACGACGAAGGCTTCGTCCTGCGCCACGTGCGGTTGCTGGCGGACGGGGTCTTCGAGCCGCCGGCCGAGCTCTCGCAGAGCCGGCAGCCCGACGATGTGTTCGCCGATCTGCAGGCCCAGGTCGCCGCCTGCCGCTCGGGCTGCGATGCGGTGGAGGCGCTGGTCCAGGACCTGGGCACGCCGGTGTTCCAGGCCCAGCTCGACCACCTGCAGGCGGTGGCCGAGCGGGCCGTGCGGGCGTTGCTGCCGGGGCTCGTGCGGGAGGTCGAGGAGGAGGTCTGGCTCGATGCCGGCGAGGAGGCGCCCCACCCGCTGCGCGTGGCCCTGTCGCTGACCGGGGAGGGAGGCGTGCTGCGGCTGGACGGCGACGCCCACCCGGGCAACCTCAACGCCCCCCGCGCCGTCGCCGTTGCCTGCCTGCTCTACGTGTTCCGCTGCCTGGTCGACCGGCACGGCGGCGATCTGCCGCTCAACGAGGGGGCGCTGCGGCCCTTCCGCATCGAGGTGCAGCCGGGTGGTCTGTTCGACCCGCGCTTCCCGGCCGCGGTGGCCGGCGGCAACGTCGAGACCAGCCAGCGCCTGGTCGACGCCCTGCTGTCCTGCCTGGGCGCCCTGGCCGGCAGCCAGGGCACCATGAACAACCTGAGCGTCGGCACCCCGACCGGGGCCTTCTACGAGACCATCGGCGGCGGGCTCGGGGCCGGCCCCGACCACGACGGGGCCCACGGGCTGCAGGTGCACATGACCAACACCCGCGGCACCGACGTCGAGGAGCTCGAGCTGCGCTTCCCGGTGCGGCTGCTGCAGCACGGCCGGCGGCGGGGCAGCGGCGGCGGTGGCGCCTTCGTCGGGGGCGACGGCGTGGTCAAGGAGTGGTGCTTCCTGGCCCCCGCCGAGGTGTCGCTGCTGGCCGGGCGACGGCGGGTGCCGGCCCCGGGGCTCGGCGCGGGGCGCGAAGGCGCGCCCGGCGTGGATCTCCGGGACCAGGGCGAAGGCTTCGAGCCGGCCCCCGGGACGTGGACGGCCGCGCCCGGCGATCGCCTGCGCATCGAGACCCCCGGGGGAGGCGGGTCTGGCTGAGCCGTCCGTCGGTGGGGTGCCGGCTCAGCGCCGCCCGCGACCGCCTCGACCGCTTCCGCGACCGCCCCCGCGGTAGCCGCCGCCACGCCGCCCACCGCCGCCGGGGCGGGGCAGGTTGCCCTGGCGCCCGCCGCGTCGCCGGCGACCCCCGCCAGCGTTCCCGCCGCCGTCCCGGCCGGGAGGCCGGGCGGGGGTCCGCGGCGGCACGGCGTCGTCGGCGTGCCAGGGGTGGTCGAGGTCGACGGGGATGGTCTCGCCGATCAACTTCTCGATGTCGCGCAGGTAGGCGCCTTCGGTCTGATCGCAGAAGGCGATGGCGGTGCCGGCCCGGCCCGCGCGGCCGGTGCGGCCGATGCGGTGCACGTAGCTCTCGGGCTCGTTGGGCAGGTCGAAGTTGATGACGTGGGTGACGGTGTCGACGTCGATGCCGCGGCTGGCGACGTCGGTGGCCACCAGCACGCCCAGGCGACCGTCGCGGAAGGCGTCGAGGGCGCGGGTGCGGGCGTTCTGGCTCTTGTTGCCGTGGATGGCCATCGCCTCGATGCCGGCCTTGTCGAGCTGCTCGACCAGCCGGTTCGCGCCGTGCTTGGTGCGGGTGAAGACCATCGCCTGGCCGACGCCCTGGTTGTGCAGGATGTCGGCGAGCAGCCGGCGCTTGTCGGCCTTGGAGACGAACATGACCTTCTGGTCGATGCGCTCGACGGTGGTGGCCTGGGGCGTGACCTCGACCATGACCGGGTCGTCGAGCAGCTCGTGCGACAGCTCGACGATGGCGGAGGGCATCGTGGCCGAGAACAGCAGGTTCTGGCGCTCGAGCGGCAGGAGCTGCATCACGCGCTTCACGTCGTGGATGAAGCCCATGTCGAGCATGCGGTCGGCTTCGTCCAGCACGAAGAAGTCGACGTCGGACAGGTCGACGTATCCCTGGTTGTGCAGGTCCAGCAGCCGGCCGGGGCAGGCCACCAGGATGTCCAGGCCACGGCGCAGGGCGTTGACCTGGGCGCCCTGGCCGACACCGCCGAAGATCACGTGGTGGCGCAGGTCGAGGTGGGCAGCGTAGGCGTCGAAGCTCTCGCCGATCTGGGCGGCGAGCTCGCGTGTCGGGCTCAGCACCAGGGCGCGGATCCGGCGGGGGCCGCGGGTCGGGTCGGCGTCGAGGTGCTGCAGCACGGGCAGGGCGAAGGCGGCGGTCTTGCCGGTGCCGGTCTGGGCGCAGCCCAGCACGTCGCGGCCGGCGAGGAGCGGCGGGATCGCCTGGGTCTGGATGGGCGTCGGCTGCTCGTAGCCGCAGGCCTTCAGCGCGCGGAGCAGGGGGTCGATGAGGCCGAGGGACGCGAAGTCGGACAAGGGAGGTCCTGGTCGAGAGGAAGCGGCGCGGCGTAGCCCGGGCGGGCCGATCGCAGGTGCATCGGCGCGGGATCGTCACGAAGCGCGGGCCCTGTCCCGGGGGGTGCCGGAGGGTCGGACAGGTGCCGGAGGAGTTCGTCACCCCCTTCCGTGATCGCAGGGTGTTGCGCGGGCACGGCCCTGGCAGGACGCCGGGCGCCCCGGGCTCGACCCGGGCGCTGCGAGGTGTGCCATGGCTCCGTCCCCCTCGAGTCCCGCGCTGCGGGATCCCCTCGCCCTGGTGGGCGGTGCCGTCGTCGTGGGTGCGCTGTCGTGGCCCTGGTGGCAGCCGGGGGCCGAAGCGCTGGTCGGCGCCGTCGCGCTCGCGGTGATCGCCGGGGTCGGCCGCCGCCGGCGGGCCGCGTGGGCAGCGCTCGGCGTCGCCAGCCTGCTGCTCGGCGCCGCTGCGACGGGCCTGCAGCCCCGGGGGACGGCCCCCGAGCACCTGACAGCGGCGGTTGCGGCCGTCCGAGGCGGACGCCCGGTGCTGCGGCTGCCCGGCGGCGGCGTGCTGTTGGGCACCGGCGAAGCGCTCGCGCCCGGCCAGGTCGTCGCCGCGTGGCTGGGCGACCGGACGCCCCCGGCCCGCCTGCCGGGTGAGCCCGGCGGCGCCCGGGACGATCTGCGGGCGGCGGTGCAGCCCGCGCGCCTGCGGGAAGCCATCGTGCTGGCCGATCCGAACGCCGTGGTCGGGGGCCCGGGGGACACCCGCCTGGGCCTGGCGCAGCACGCCGGCCTGCTGCGTGCGCTGGCCCTGGGGCGAAGGGACGGCATCGACGAGCCCACCCGCGCCTTGCTGCGCCGGACCGGGACCGCGCACCTGCTCGCCATCTCGGGCATGCACGTCGGGCTGCTGGCGGCCGTGGCCTCCGGGCTCGGCTGGTTGCTGGGGCGGCCCCTGGCCCTGGGCCGCGCCTGGCGGCTGGCCCGCTGGCTGCCGCCCCTCTCGGGATCGGCCGCGGCGGTGGCCTACGCGGCGCTGGTCGGCTCCCCCGCGTCGGCGCGGCGGGCCGCGGTGATGGTCGTCGTCGCGGCCTTCACGGTGCTGGCCGGCCGCCGGCCGCGGGCCTGGACGGTGCTGGGCATCGCGGCGGGTGGCCTGACCCTGGTCGAGCCGGGCATCGTCGGCGACCTGGGCTTCCAGCTGTCCTTCGCCGCCGTCGCGGGCATGGTGCTGGTCGTGCCGCGGTTCACGCGGCTGATCCCGCCGGACCGGCCACGGTGGCAGACCTGGCTGGCCGGGTCCCTGGCGGCGACGGCGGGTGCGACGGCCGGCACCCTGCCGCTGTCGGCCCTGCACTTCCAGCAGCTCTCGCCGCTGTCGCCGCTGGCCAACCTGGTCGCCGCGCCGCTGGTCGGGGGCGTGGCCGTGCCGGCCGCGGTCGCCGCGCTGGTCCTGCCGGGCGCCCCCGGGCTCTTGTGCGTCGCCGTCGCCGACGCCGCGGTGGACCTGTCCCTGCGCTGGCTCTCGCTCCTCGACGGGCCGTCGTGGGCCCCCGCGGTCGGGCCGGCGGGGGCCCTCCTCCTCGGCGGCGGCCTCCTCCTCCGCAAGCAGCCGGCGGCCGCTGCCGGCCTCGCCATCCTCGCCCTCGGCCTGCGGCTCTTCCCGGCGAACCGCCTCGTCGTCACCTTCCTGGCGGTCGGCCAGGGAGATGCCGCCCTGGTCGAGTTCCCCGATGGCCGCCGCTGGCTGGTGGACGGTGGGCCCCCCTCCGACCGGGTGCTGCGCTACCTGCGCCGCCGCGGCATCCGCCACCTGGACGCCGTGGTCCTCTCCCACGCCCACCCCGACCACATCGGCGGCCTGCAGCCGGTGCTCGAGTCCCTCGCGGTCGACGCCCTGTGGGTGCCGCGGCCGCCCCAGGCCGACCAGGCCACCTACCTGGACCTGTGGCGCACCAGCTTCGCCCGCGGCGTGCCCGTGCACCTCCCCGACGACCCTGCACCCACCGACGTGATCGTCGAGCACCCCCGCCACCGCTGGCGGGACCCCGGCCGCGACGAGGTCAACGAGGAGAGCCTGGTGCTGCGGCTCGTTCACGGCCGGCACAGCGTGCTGCTGACCGGCGACGTCGAAGAAGACGCCGAGGCGACCCTGGCGCGGACCCAGCCGCCGGCGACCCTGGTCAAGGCCGCCCACCACGGCAGCCACAGCTCGTCGTCCCTGCCCTTCGTCCGCGCGGTCCAGCCCGCGGTCGTGGTGATCCCCGCGGGCCGGGACAACGCCTTCGGGCACCCGCGGGCGATCACGCTGGCGCGCTGGACCTTCCTGGGCGAGGGCAGGCCCCGTGCGCGCTGCGGTCCCGACGATGCCGACGGCTGGGCGCGCTGCCGGCCGCTGGTGCTGCGCACGGACCGGGACGGCACGGTGCAGTGGAGCAGCGACGGGCAGCGCTGGCGGTTGCGCACCTGGCGCGTGCACGGTGGCTGGCGGGATCGCACGCCCGCCGACCGGCGGCCGACCCTTCCCGGCCCGCTCGCCCTCCGGGATCGCTAAGCTGCCCGCCGTGTCCCTGTTCCTGTCGCTGCTGGCCGTGTGCTCCTGGCTCGTCGCCCCCGCGGCGGGGCAGGGGCTCGTCGTGGACGAAGGTGCGCTGGCGGTGGTCGGCGAGTCGCTCGGTGACGCCGCGGTGGTCGAGGTGCGCAGCCACCCCGAGTTCGAGCGCTACACGGTGGCGCTGCCGGACGGGCGCCAGCTGCCGCTCGAGGTGACCTGGGTGCGGGAGGGGGCCCGCCCGACCTGCCAGCATCACGCCCTGGGCGTCTTCCCGCGCTGGGAGCTGCTGGCCGAGGAGGGGGTCGAGGTGCAGGCCGATCCGGCCGGGGCGCCGGCTGCGGCCGCGCTCTGTGCCCGCCTGGACGCCCGCGGCGAGGGGCTGGTCATCGGCCCGGCCGCCGCGTCCAGCGGGGACGGGGAGGCGAGCAGCGAGGGGGAGCAGAGCAGCGAGGGAGGCCAGCGCGAGGACCGCGGGGTCCAGCTGCCGGACGCGCGCCAGGCGCCGCCCCATCCGCTGCAGTGGGTGCTGGTCGCCCTGGGCGTCGCGCTGCTGGCGGCCATCGCCTGGCCGGTTCGCAAGGGACTCGACCGCCGCGCGGTGCTCGACGCGGGGCTGGTGGGCCTGCTGGCGGTGCTGATGCGCTGGCAGGCCAGCCCCTGGGGCCTGCAGGTCGCTCCGGACGCCGGCTACGAGCGTCTGGTGCTGGCCTGGGGCATGTTCCTGCCCCATCCGCTGTACGGCGACGGCTTCTCCAGCCTGCACGCGGCGCTCCAGGCCGCGACCGACTTCGATCCCGACGCGGTCTTCGCCCTGCACGCCGGGCTGTCGGCGTTCGCGCCGCTGGTGCTGTGGTGGCTCGCCCGCGAGCTGCTGGCCGATCGCGCGGCCGCGGTCTTCGCCGGGATGGCGCTGGCCGTGCTGCCGGTGGCCCTGCGGCTGGCCGCGTCCGAGGTCGCCCATGTTCCGCTCGCGACCTTCGAGCTGTTGGCGGTGGCCGGCGCCTGGGGCTTCCTGTCGCGCGGGTCCCCCTGCCTGGCCCTGGTCGGGGCGCTGGCCGCCGGCTTCGCGCCCCACCTGCGGCCCGAAGCCCTGCCCTTCGTCGCGCTGCCGGGTGCCCTGCTGCTGCTCGGCGCCTGGCGGCACCGTCGGCCGCTGCCCATCGCGTCGGCCGTGGTCGCCCTGGCCGTCATCGGGGGCCTGGTCGCCTGGCGCATGGCGGGCTTCCCGACCATCCGGGACGACGGCCCCGTGCACTTCAGCGACTGGACCCGCCCGATGACCTGGCTCCGGCTGGTCATGCCGTCGTGGCGCTACCCGACCGAGGCGCGCGACGCCTACCAGGTGTTCCTGCACGCGGGCCTCACCAACCCGCTGCTGCCGGCCCTGGCCCTGGTGGGCCTGGTCCGTGGCCGGCGGCCGGTGGTCGTCGGGGCGTTGGCCTGGTGGGCGCTGACGCTGCTGCCGGTGTTCCCCAAGAGCTGGCCGATGATCGACGCCTGGCGGCTGCAGCTGTCGGCCCAGGCCCCCCTGCTGCTGCTGGGCGCTGCCGGTGTGGCAGCCCTGGTGCGGCCCGCCGTGCGCATGCAGGCGGCGACGCTCACGATCCTGCTGACCCTGTTCTACCTGCCCCGGGTCCGGGAACCCTGGGCCGGACAGGCCGAGTGGCAGCTGCTGCGCGAGGCCGTCTCGGAGCTGCCGGCAGACGCGATCGTGCTGGTGCCGGACCACGAGAAGCACGGCCAGGTCGTTCGCAACGTCGGCGCCCAGCTCGCGCGGCGGGCGGGGGTGGAGCGGCCGAACTGGCAGGCGATGGGCCCCTTCGCGGCCGATCCGGACCCTGGACCCGATCGCTACGCGTGGATCAACCTGACCTGCCGGATCGAGACCCTGCCGGGCATGGGCGTGGCCAACGACCGGACCGTCAACAGCTGCCTGCAGCTCGCCGAGCGTTGCCAGCTGGTGCCCGCCTTCACGACCACGCTGCCGACCACCACCGACGTCGACCTGACCCTGGTCGATCCGCCGGTCGAGGTCGGCTTCTACCGGATCGACGACTGCCGCCCGGCGGACTGAGGCCTCCTCCTCCCCGCTGGATGGCCGCCCGGCGACAACTCGTCGCACGGGCGATGATGCAGTGACGGTCGGTGTTTCCGGTGGGTGGCACGAGGAAACCTCACCCAAGCGTGAGGGTTTGACTTCTCAACCCTCACCCACGCGTTAGGGTTTGAAGGAGAAGGACCGGGGACCCCGGTCCCTCCGACGCCTTCCTCCACGCCCCCGGGGCCGCGCATGAACCGCCGCTCTCCCGCCGCCGACGCCATCCAGGACGCCGCTGCCCGCGTGCGCTCCGGCGAGCTGTGGCGCGTGGGCGCGCTGGCCGAGAAGACCGGCAAGACCGTGCGGGCGCTGCATCTCTACGAAGAGAAGGGCCTGCTCAAGCCGGCGAAGCGCACCAAGGGCGGCTTCCGCCTGTACGACGAGCGGGCGCTGCTCCGCGTCCAGTGGATCGACCGCCTGCAGGAGCTCGGCTTCTCGCTGACCGACGCGGCCGAGTTCCTCGACGACATGCGCGACGAGAGCAGCGGCCCCGCCGCGATGCTCGCCCTGAAGTCCTTCTACGCCAGCAAGCTGGCCGAGACCCGCACCGCCATCGAGCGCCTCCAGGTGCTCGAAGGCGAGCTGCAGGACTCTCTCGACTACCTCGCCGCCTGCACCGGCTGCGACGACCACACCCCCCGGCACGCCTGCCCCTCCTGCGACAGCGGCGCCCACGACCATGGCCCCGTGCCCGACATGGTCGCCGCCGTGCACGACCCTGGCTGAGCCGGCCCCCGCCTCCCCCTCACTCGCCCCCGGGCAGAGGACCCATGACCGTCAAGCTCCCCATCTACCTGGACAACCAGGCGACCACCCCGGTGGATCCGCGCGTGGCCGAGGCCATGATCCCCTACCTGACCCAGTTCTTCGGCAACGCCGCCAGCCGCAACCACAGCTTCGGCTGGGCGGCCGAGGAAGCCGTCGAGATCGCGCGGGAGGAGCTCGCCGCCCTGATCGGCGCCAGCCCCAAGGAGATCGTCTGGACGTCGGGCGCGACCGAGTCCAACAACCTCGCGATCAAGGGCGCCGCCCACTACTACGAGAAGAAGGGCAAGCACCTGATCACCGTGGCCACGGAGCACAAGGCCGTGCTCGACAGCTGCCACGCCCTCGAGCGCGAAGGCTACGAGGTCACCTACCTGGGCGTGCAGCCCGACGGCCGCATCGACCTGGACGAGCTGCGCGGCGCCATCCGCGACGACACGGTGCTGGTGAGCGTGATGTTCGCCAACAACGAGATCGGCGTGCTGCAGCCCATCAAGGAGATCGGCGCCATCTGCAGGGAACGCGGCGTGGTCTTCCACACCGACGCCGTCCAGGCGCTCGGCAAGGTGCCCGTCGACGTGGCGGAGCTGGGCGTCGACCTGATGTCGATGTCGGCCCACAAGATGTACGGCCCCAAGGGCATCGGCGCCCTGTACGTGCGCCGCGGTCGGCCCCGCGTGCGGCTCCAGCCCCTCATCGACGGCGGCGGCCATGAGCGCGGCCTGCGCTCGGGCACCCTGGCCGTGCACCAGATCGTCGGCATGGGCAAGGCCGCCCTCTACGCCAAGGAAGACCTGGACACCGGCAAGATCGACGAGGTCCGGCGCCTGCGCGACAAGCTGTGGGCCGGCCTGCAGGAGCAGCTCGACGAGCTGTACCTCAACGGCTCCTGGGACCACCGGCTGCCCAACAACCTCAACATCAGCTTCGCCTACGTCGAAGGCGAGGCGATGATGATGGCCATCAAGGACATCGCCGTGTCGTCGGGCAGCGCCTGCACCTCGGCCAGCCTCGAGCCCAGCTATGTGCTGCGTGCCCTGGGCGTCGACGTCGAGCTGGCCCACACGTCCATCCGGTTCGGCCTGGGCCGGTTCACGACCGAGGAAGAGCTCGACTACGCCCTCGCCCTCATCGTCGAGAAGGTCCGCTGGCTCCGCGAGATGAGCCCCCTCTACGAGATGGTCAAGGAAGGCATCGACCTCAAGTCCATCGAGTGGGCCGCCCACTAGTCCCTTCGCTTCTCTCCCCCTTCCCGTCAGGAGGTCCCCATGGCCTACAGCGACAAGCTCATCGATCACTACGAGAACCCCCAGAACGTCGGCAGCATGGACAAGGCCGCCCCGGACGTCGGCACCGGCCTGGTCGGCGCCCCGGCCTGCGGCGACGTCATGAAGCTCCAGCTCAAGATCAACGACGACGGCATCATCGAAGACGCCAAGTTCAAGACCTTCGGCTGCGGCTCCGCCATCGCCAGCAGCTCGCTGGTGACCACCATGGTCAAGGGCCAGTCCATCGAAGCCGCCGAGCAGATCAAGAACTCGGACATCGCCGCCGAGCTCGCCCTGCCCCCGGTGAAGATCCACTGCTCCGTGCTGGCCGAGGACGCCATCAAGGCGGCCATCGCGGACTACCGCAAGAAGCGCGCGCAGCAGGGCTAGTCGGCGCGGCCGCGCCCGCCGCGGTACGTGCCCCGAATCCTTCCCCCTTCGCGAGAGGTCGCCGCCATGGCCGTCAGCATGAGCGATGCCGCCATCCAGCGCATCACCCAGGTCCGCAAGCGCCGCCAGACCCCCGAGCACGTGCTCCGGGTCGGCGTGCGCGGGGGTGGCTGCTCGGGCCTCGAGTACTACCTCGACCTGGTCCCCGAAGCCCAGCCCAAGGACAAGCTCTTCGAGTTCGTCGATGCCGACGGCGTGCCGATCGTGCTCGCGGTCGACCGCAAGAGCTACCTGTTCATCAACGGCTCGGAGCTCGACTACAAGAAGGGCATGATGCACAGCGGCTTCGAGTTCAACAACCCGCTGGCGTCGCGCTCCTGCAGCTGCGGCGACTCGTTCTCGATGTAGGACCGGGTTCCCCCCGCCCGAGCCGCGCCGGCCTCCGACCCTGGGGCCGGCGTCTTCCTGTCCGACCCCTGCTCCCCCTCCCGCGATGATCTGCTGGCGCTGCCGAGAGAAGGTCGAAGGTCCGCTCTGCGTGAGCTGCGGTGCGCTGCAGCCTCCGCCGGCCGCCCCCGACCACTTCGACGTCCTGGGCCTGGATCGCGCCTGGAGCGTCGAGCGCCAGGAGATCGACGCCGCCTGGCGGGCCCGCTCGCGGCTGGTGCATCCCGACCGCTTCGCCGCCAAGAGCGCCGTCGAGCGCCGCATGAGCCTGCAGTGGACGGCGGCGATCAACAGCGCCCGGCGGGCCCTGCGCGACCCCGTGCGGCGCGGCTGGTACCTGGCCACCGGCCGGGACCGCCCGGCCGACGAGCCCGGCGGCAGCCTGGACCCCGACTTCCTGGAACAGATCTTCGAGCTGCAGCTCGAGGCCCAGGGCGACCCCCAGGGTGTCGCCGCCCAGGCCAGCGCCATGCGCGACGCGGTGATGGGCGAGCTCGACGCCCGCCTGCAGGCCTGGGAGCAGGGCGATCGGACCGCGCCGCCGACCGGCGTGACCGAGCTGCTCGACCGCATGAAGTACCTGGACAACCTGGCGCAGCCCGGCGCCTGAGCCGCGCGCCCACCCAAACGAACCCGGAAGCTCCATGAGCAAGAACATCGGCATCGACCTCGGCACCACCCACTCGCTGGTGGCCGCGGTGCTCGACGGCAAGGCCCGCGTGCTCCTCGACGAGCACGGCGAGGCGCTGGTCCCCTCGGCCGTGCGTTTCGAGGGCGGGTCCGAGGACGACGGCGCCTTCGCCGTGGGCCGCCCGGCCCTGTCCCGCGCCCACCTCGCCAACGGCGTCACCTTCACCAGCTTCAAGCGGTTCATGGGCCGCGCCCCGAGCGAGGTCGCGGAAGAAGCGAAGGCCTTCGGCTACGAGCTGGTCGAGGGCGACGACCGCGTGATCCGGTTCCGCCACGGCGAGCTGGAGTTCACCCCGGTCGAGCTGTCGGCGATGATCCTGCGCGAGCTGTGGCAGCAGGCCGGCGAGGTGCTGCTGACGCGGCCCGGCGGCGTGGTCATCACCGTGCCCGCCTACTTCGACGACGCCCAGCGCCAGGCCACCCGCGACGCCGCGCGGCTCGCGAACCTCGAGGTGCTGCGGCTGCTCAACGAGCCCACCGCCGCGGCCATCGCCTACGGCCTGCAGCAGGGCGCCGACGGCCAGCGGGTCGCGGTCTACGACCTGGGCGGCGGCACCTTCGACATCAGCATCCTCGAGCTGTCCGAGGGCGTGTTCCAGGTCCTGTCCACGGCCGGCGACACCCAGCTCGGCGGCGACGACTTCGACCAGGCGCTGGCCCGCGTGCTGCAGGCCAGCCTGGGCCTGGGCGAGCTGTCCGGCATCGAGTGGCGCATGCTCGTGCGCGCCGCCGAGGCCGCCAAGCGCCGGCTGACCGACGCCGACCAGACCACCATCGAGATCGAGCACGGCGGCGCGGTGCACCAGGTGCCGATCAGCCGCGCCCAGTTCGACCAGCTGGTCGCCCCGATCGTCGAGCGCACCGCCGACAGCGTGAAGCGGGCGCTGTCCGACGCCGAGCTGTCCGCGGCCGACATCGACGAGGTCGTGCTGGTCGGCGGGTCCACCCGCGTGCCCTACGTGCGCGCCTTCGTGCAGCAGCTGTTCGGCGGCAAGGCCCCCCACGTCGACATCGACCCCGACCAGGTCGTGGCCATCGGCGCGTCGATGCAGGCCGACATCCTGTCGGGCGCCAGCCAGCTCACCGATGATCTGCTGCTGCTCGACATCCTGCCCCTGTCCCTGGGCATCGAGACCATGGGCGGCGTGGTCGAGCGCATCATCCCGCGCGTCAGCACCATCCCGGCCACCGCCAGCCAGACCTTCACCACCCACGTCGACGGCCAGACCGCGGTCGACATCCACGTGGTCCAGGGCGAGCGCGAGATGGTGCGCGACAACAGAAGCCTGGGCCGCTTCCGGCTGACCGGCATCCCGGCGATGCCCGCTGGCATCCCGCGCATCAAGGTCGAGTTCACCGTCGACGCCGACGGCATCCTGTCGGTCAGCGCCACCGAGAAGAGCACCGGCGTCGCCGCCCGCATCAAGGTCGAGCCCAGCTACGGCCTGAGCGACGACGAGATCGAGCAGATGCTCGAAGACGCCATCGACCACGCCGAAGACGACTTCGACGAGCGCCTGCTGATCGAAGCCCGGGTCGAGGCCGAGGGCGTGAAGAAGGCGCTCGAGCGCGCCATCGCCGACGATGCGGGCCTGCTCGAGGGCGACGAGGGCGACCGCTTCCAGGCCGTCCTCGCGGAACTGTCCGCCGCCATGGACGGCAAGGACCGCCAGCGGATCAGCGCCTTGACCAAGAAGCTCGACGAGACCAGCGCGGCCTTCGCCCAGCGCCGCATCGAGCGCGACCTGGCCCTGGCGCTCGAAGGCCGCGACGCCGACGACGTGGGCAAGGCGCTCGGCATCGACTGACCGCCGGGGCCCCGCCGATCGCTATGCTCGGCCCGTGCCCCGCCTGCGCCACGGCCTGCTCCTGACCCTGCTGTCCCTCCTGCTGTGGGCGGCGGCGGCCTGGCTGCGGCTACGGGTGCTGGACCACGTCGAGCTCGGCAGCGACAGCCTCTCCCCCTACCTCCAGGCCCTCGGCCTGCGCTGGGACCTGCTGCAGCAGGGCAGCCTGCCGCGGCCGCCCAACCCCGAGAGCGGCGACTGGCTGTGGCTCTCCGCGGTGCCCCTGGTGCACGCCGCCCGGTCGCTGGAGGAGCTGTTCACCCTGCGCTTCGTGCTGGGTGCGGCGATCGCGCCGCTGGGGGCCGTGGCCGCCTTCGTGTGGGCTGCCGACGACGGCGATGCGCCCCTGCTGGCGTCGCCGCGGGCCGGGCAGTGGGCGGCGGCCTTGTGCGCGGGGGTGGTGCTGGCGGTGGACCCCGGGCTGTCGGACACGCTGGTGAACGGGGCCCGGGCCTACGGGGCGCCCGAGCTGTTGACCCTGGTGACCCTGTTGCTCGGCCTGGCCTGGCGGGGGCACCCCTGGCCGGCGCTGTTCGCGGCCGCCGCGCTCGTCGTGGCGACCGGGCACCACCCGCTGGCCTTCGGCGCGGCGCTGGGCGTGGCGCTGCTGCTGCCGGGACTCGGCGAGCGGCTGGACCTGTCGGACCTGGGCGTCGCGGCCGCCGTGGCCCTGGTCTTCGCCCTGCCGCGCATCGTGCGGTTGGTGTCGCTGGTCAACTGCGGGGACGATCCCCTGAGCTGCCTGTCGGTGGTCGCCACCAGCAATGTCGAAGACGACGTCGCCCTGCGGCAGGTGATCGAGCGTGCCTTCAACGACCGCTACGTGGTCGAGCTGGGCCTCGAGTTCACCGCCGGGCTGGGGCTCGGCCTGCTGCTGTGCCGGCCGTGGACGGGGGCCGGGCTGTTCGGCCTGGGTGCCGTGCTGGGCATCGTCGCGGTGGGCATGGTGACCGGCTACCTGCGCAGCTACCACCTGCGCATGCTGGCGGGACCGCTGACGGTGGCGGCCAGCGTGGGCCTGGCGCGGCTGTGGCCCCTGGCCCTGGCCTGGGCAGGGGTCGCGGGCTGGTTCCTGGTGCCCAAGCTGCCCGTCGGGCCCGATCCCGGCGCCCTGGCCCGGCACGAGCAGGTCGCCGAGGCCATCCTGGAGCGCGGGCACCGGGTGTGGGTCGACCGTGCGTGGTGGGGCCCTCGGGTCGCGATGGAGCCGTCGGCGGTGGTGCTGTCGGGCATCCTTCGCGGGGCGCCCCGCGAGCGCTTCGCCTGGGGCCCCGACGTGCCGATGGTGCTGCTGGCCGTCGGGGTGGGCACGCCCGCGCCCCCGGCCGACGCGGTCATCGCCGAGGGCATGACGGACGAGGGCACTCCCTGGGCCGCGGTGCTGCTGCCCGACCGGGACGCCGCGCGCCGCTGGGTGGACGGAGGAGAGGCCGGAGACGTGCGCACCGGCGGTGCTTTCGACTGGGTCGGGCCGCTCTACGGTCCGCAGGCGAGGCCGGAGCAGCTGGACTGGTGAGCGGAGAGACGGTGCAGGCCGTGACCTTCGCGCCGCTGGATGCCATGATGCCGGGCCGGTAGACGACGGGGAGGGCCACCGTCGCGCGGCGCAGGACGGGCCCGGGGCCCGAGAGGAGCGGATGACCGACGAGGAGCTCGAGACCCCCGAGAGGATCGGGCCCTACCGGGTCGAGCGGGCGATCGCCCGTGGCGGCATGGCGGCGGTCTACGAGGTCCAGGACCCCGAGTCCCGCGAGCGCTACGCGCTCAAGCTCCTGACCCAGCGTGGCCTGGCGCGGCCGCGCTTCGACCGGGAGTACCGGGCGCTGACCCGCCTGGACCACCCGAACATCGTGCGGGTCTACCGGTTCGGCTTCGACGAGGAAGACCGCCCCTGGCTCACCATGGAGCTGCTCGACGGTGTCGCCGCCCAGGTGCACGCCAAGAGCTGCGGGCGGCCCGGCAACCCCCGCCGCACGGCAGAGGTCGTGCGCATCGTCATGCACGTGGCCGACGCCCTGGACTACCTGCACCGGCGCAGCATCGTGCACCGGGACCTGAAGTCCAGCAACGTCATGGTGCTGCCCGACGGGCGGGTGAAGCTGCTCGACTTCGGCACGGCCCGCATGCACGGCGCGACCGAGGAGATCACCCGCAAGGGCGAGTTCGTCGGCACCTTCGCCTACGCCAGCCCCGAGCAGCTCCAGGGACGCGAGGTCGATCCCCGCGCCGACATCTACAGCCTGGGCGTGCTGTTCTACCGGCTGCTCACGGGCAAGCGTCCCTTCGAGGCCGACAGCCCCCACGCCCTGGCCCTGCTGCACATCGAGCAGGAGCCGCGCCCGCCCCAGGAGCTCGCCCCCGGCCTGGCGAGGCCGCTGGTCGAGCTGGTCCTGCAGATGCTCGCCAAGGCCCCCGAGCTCCGCCCCCGCTCGGCGAAAGACGTCGCCGACCGGCTGCGCGAGTTCGCCGCCCGCTCCGGCCGGGTCGACCGCCCGACGATGCCGCTGCCGCCGACCCTGGTCGGTCGCGAGGCGCCACTGCGCGACCTGCGCGAGCGCCTGGACGACAGCCCCCCGGGCGGCATGGTCGTCCTGTCCGGCCCGCCCGGCTCGGGCCGCCGGCGCCTGCTCGAGCAGCTCGCCCTGGACGCCCACCGCAAGGGCCGCCGCGTCTACCGGGGCGAGTTCCCCGGCGGCTCGGCCCTGGGGCCGCTCTACGACCTGGTCCAGCGCGCCACCCGCAGCCTTCCCGACCTGCCCGGCGGCGGCACCGAGGCCGACCGCCTGTCGCGGGCGCCACGCACTGCCGCCCCGCCCCCCGAAGCCCAGGCCGAGATGCTCGACGCCGTGGCCAGCGCCTTCATCCGGCGGGCCCAGGCCGACGGCCGCGGGCTGGTCATGCACCTGCTCGACCTGCACAAGGCGCCACCGCTGGCGGTCCAGGCCGTGCGCCACCTGCGCGCCCAGGCCGAAGAGCAGGACGTCTCCGTCATCATCTTCGCGAGCTGCGTGCCCGAAGCCGACGGCCAGCGCTCGATGATGCAGCGCCAGTTCCCCGACGTCGAGCGCGTCGAGCTCGAGCCCCTGCGCCCCCGCGAGGTCGGCCGACTGGTCGGGTCGATGCTCGGCCGCACCGCGCCGCCGCCCGAGCTCGCCCGCCGCATCCACGACGCCACTGGCGGCCTGCCCGGCTACGTCGAAGAGGTCGTGCGGGCGATGGCCCAGGAAGGCCTCGTGCACGGCGAGCCCAGCGGCGAAGACAGCGTGTCCTGGGTCGACCGCAGCAGCGGCCGCATCGCGATCCCCTCCTCCGCCCGCGAAGCCGTCAGCCTGCGGCTGCAGGCCCTCGACCCGATCTCCCGCCGCATCGTCGCCGTCCTGGCCGTCGCGGGGGGCACGGCGACCGCCGGCATGCTGGTCCACGGGTCCGACCTGCCCGAAGAGCTGGCCGAGGAGCGGCTGCGCGAGATGGTCGCCGATCGCATCCTGGTCCTCGAGGACGACGAGCACTACGCCTTCCGGCTGGGGCTGACCGCCGAGATCCTCCTGTCCGACCTGCGCGCCACGCGGCGGCTCGTCATCCAGCGCCGGCTGGCCACCCGCCTGCGGGAGGCACGCCCCTCGCCGCTCAAGGTCAAGCTGCTGCTGGCCGCCGGAGAGGTCGATCTGGCCCTGCACGACGCGGTGTCCTGGGCCCGCAGCGACATCGAGGGCCACGACCGGGCCGAGCTGCTGGGCGTGCTCCAGGCGGTCGCCGCCCGGCTGGGCGAGGTGACGGAAGCGCCGGCCAGCCTGCTGGCGCGGTTCCACCTGTACCTGGCCCAGGCGCTGGCCGAGCGCGACCCGACCGACGAACAGATCGACCGCCACCTGGACCGCGCGGGCGCCCTGGCCGCCGGCTGGGCCCGGAAGGCCGAGGTCTACCTGGCGCGTGCCCAGGTCGCGCGTCGCCGAGGCGACGGTCCCCGCGAGCGCGCCAGCATCACCCGGGCGCGCGGGCTGCTGGACCACGTGCCCGACCCGCTGCTGCACCTGCGGGTCAACCTGGCCGGCGCGGGCCGATCGATGGCCGATGGGCGCTACGAAGACGCCCTGGTGCGCTACCGGGACGCCCAGCGGGGCGGCGAGCAGGGCGGTGACCTGGCAGGCGCCGCCAAGGCGCGGTCGGGCGCCGGCCTGGCCCGCTACTGCCTGGGCGAGCTCGAGGCCGCCGAGCGCACCCTGCAGGGCGCGGCCGGGGCCTTCGAGCGGCTGGGCGACGGGCCGGGGCTGTGGCGGGCCCAGGTGCGGCTGGCGGATGTGCTGCGCGAGCAGGCCCGCTTCTCCGAGGCCGTGTCGGCGGCCCTCGCCGCGGTCGACGCCGTGCGACGGGGCGCCCCCCCCGATCTGCACGCCCGCGTGCTGGTCCACACGATCGAGCTGCTGGTCGAGATGTTCCGCCTGGGCGAGGCCCGCGAGCTGGTCGCCGAGCTGCGGGCCATCGAGAGCGCCGGCGCGGGGCCCGGCCTGGCCGCCCGGCGCAGCCTGGTCGTCGGGCGCGTGCTGGTGGACAGCGACGAGCCGCTGGGCGCCCTGAGCCTGCTCGAGCCCGCCGCCGCGGACGCCGAGCGGCACGAGCTGCCCGTCGCCCGGGCGCGGCTGCTCGCGTGGAGCGGGGTCGCGGCCGCACGAGCGGGAGATCTGCACCACGCCGACGACCTGACCCGTCGCGCGGTGGCCATGCTCCGCCGCGAGCGCCACCTGCCGGCCCTGGCCGAGGCCTGCCGCTGTCGCGGCATCGTGCGCGCCGAGCACGAAGATCCCGACCGCATCTACCGGCCGGTGGTACGCTGGATGGACTCCCAGCCCGCCCGCATCGCGCGCATGTCGTGGCTGCTGGCCCGCGTCGACCACGCCATCGCCCGCGGCGACCTGCGCAACGCGCTGGCCAGCCTGGACCGGGCCAGCCGGTTGCTCGACGACATCGGCCGGCGGCTGTCGGAAGCCGATCGCGCGTCGATGCGGGTGCACCCCTGGCATCGGCGGATCGCCCGCCACCAGGGCGAGCTCGCCGGCTGAAATCTGGTGTAATGGCTTCGGCATTGCGGCCAGCCGTGGCTACGCTTACGCGGCGGACCTCTCTGTGCAGGAGCGCCCTGTGGCGGCCAAGACACCGACCAGCACCACCCTTCAGGGCTTCGTCGTCCGCCTGCGACAGGCAGATGGAACTGAACAGACCCGCATCGTCCGGGCGGCGGATGTGGTGGCGGCGTCGCGCCTGGCGGCCGCGGAGCTGGCCATCGACTGTCCCCACGCGGAGATCGTCTCGGTGGCCTGGCTCGGGGAAGCCCTCGCTTCGAGCTGAGGCCGGCTAGACTCTGGTGCCCCTCCTCCTGGAGCACCTGTGGCCCTGATCTCCCTGCTCCTGCTCGCCTGCACCGGCCCCGACGTCGCTGGCGGCGACAGCGCCGCCCCGGCCGGCCGGGCCTTTCCCGACGGCTTCTCCTGGGGCGCGTCGATGGCCGGCTTCCAGGTCGATCCGGGCTGTCCGACGCTCCCAGCCGGACAGTGCGAGGATCCGCACAGCGACTGGTATGTGTGGGTGACCGATCCCGACCTGATCGCAGAGCCCGGCAACCACCTCTCCGGCCAGCCGCTGTCCGACGGCCCCGGGCACTGGGAGCTGTACGGCGCCGACTTCGCCCGGGCCCGCGACGAGCTGCACCTGGGCTCGCTGCGCAACAGCATCGAGTGGAGCCGCCTGTTCCCCGACGATCCGGGGGATGTGCAGACCGTCGACGAGCTCGCCGCGTACGCCGACCCGGACGCCGTCGCCGCCTACCACGCCTACTTCTCGGCCATGCGCGACGCCGGCCTCGAGCCGATGGTCACGCTGAACCACTACACCATCCCCACCTGGCTGCACGACGCCAAGGGCTGCCACGAGGACCTGTCGACCTGCGAGGACCGGGGCTGGCTGGACGGCGAGCGCTTCCTGAAGCACATCGAGCTCTACGCCGGCTTCTGCGCCCGGGAGTACGGCGAGGAGATCGACCTGTGGCTCACCCTCAACGAGCCGCTCGCCGTCGTGCTCTCCGGCTACCTGATGCCGTCTGAGGACCGCACCAACCCGCCCGGCGTCATCGACCCCGATGCCGCCTTCGCCGTGATGCTGGCCCAGATCGAAGCCCACGCACGGATGTACGACGCCATCCACGCCTGGGACGACACCGCCCAGGTCGGCGCGGCGCCCAACCTCGCCGCGGTGGCCCCCAAGGTGCCCGGCGACGCCGACGACGAGCTGGGCGTCGAGCACTTCGACTACCTCTACAACCGCGTCTTCCTGAACGGAACCGTTCGCGGCGAGTGGGATCCGGACCTGGACGGTGTGGTGGACGAGGTGCGAGAGGATCTGATCGGACGCACGGACTTCGTCGGCGTGAACTACTACACCCAGATCACCGTGGACGGACTGGGCTTCCCCGTCTTCGGCAGCGTGCCGATCTTCGACTTCCTGCCCGTCGGCGGCTTCTGGACCAGCTACCCGCAGGGCCTGACCGAGGTGCTCGACATCGCGGACGACTACGGCCTGCCCATCTACATCACCGAGAACGGCACCAGCACCTGGGATGTCGACGCCACCGACGCCTTCCTGCTGCCCCACCTCTCGGCCCTGGCCGACGCGATCGATGCGGGCGCCGACGTGCGTGGCTACTACTACTGGTCGCTGCTCGACAACTACGAGTGGAACCACGGCATGGCCATGGAGTTCGGTCTGTACGACGTGGACAGCACGACGAAGACCCGGACCGCCCGCCCGATGGCCCTGGACTACGCCGAGATCGCCCGGACCAACGCCCTGCCGGCCGAATGAGCCGGCCCGCGTCGGCCCGGCGCCCTCAGGGTGCGATCTCCACGTCCCAGGTCTCGGTCGCCAGCACGTCGCCGTCGCCTTCGACGGTGACCGTGACCGAGGTCGTGATGACCGACGAGCCGGTGGTGGGCGCCTTGAGGGTGATGGTGAAGTCGACCTCGGGCGTGTCGGCGCCGTCGACGTTGGAGTAGCTGGTCGGGCTGATCCGGCTGACCAGATCGTAGTCGTCGTCGGTGGCGCCGGCGTCGATGCGGGCGATGGTGCCGCCCAGGCCGTGATCGTCGATCAGCAGCTCGATCTGCTCGGCGATGTCGCTGTTCAGCGTGGACGCCGGGTCGGAGACCGTGGCGATCGACGCCGTGCCGCCGTCGTAGGTGGACCCCGCCGCCACGGCCAGGCTGCGCAGCTGGGTGCTGGGCGTGGTGCCGATGCCGATGCCCACGAACCAGGCGTCCAGGTCGTCGAAGGCGTCGACCACGTCGCCGCGACCGGCGTCGAGCGGGCAGCCGCCGGGCACCGCGTAGCCGCCCTCGCTGTCGCGCAGGTAGTTGTCGGTGATGAGCACGAACACGGGCTTGGCGCCGCTGCGGAAGCCCATGCCGCCCAGGGTGCCGATGCCGGGGGTGGTGCGGTCGTACACGCCGGTCTTGGTGCCGCCGAAGGCGTCGCTGCTGCTGGCGATGAACGGCGGCACGTCGGTGCTGCTGTCGAAGGTCTCGTCGCAGTCCTGGTCGTAGCCGTCGCCGACGGCGGCCTGGTAGAGCGCTTCCATGCCCGACTCGGGGCCGTCGCCGCCGTAGTGCAGGCCGTCGGCGTCGATGGTGTCCTGGACCTCGGCGATGTCGCTCGTGATGCCGATCTCGAACTGGAAGGGCCGGTCGGACGAGGTGGTGGCGAAGTCGGTGTAGTAGTAGTCGTCCCAGCTGGCGTACCCGACCTGGATGTCCCCCGCGAGGCCGTCGAGGTAGTCGACGATGTCCTCGGCGTTGAGGGCGCCCAGCGACGCGGTCATCGAGCAGGTCGTGTCCAGCAGCAGCGCGATGTCGAGCTTGCCGCCTTCGGGCACGTCGGCCGTGATGGTCACGGTGGTGCTCTCGCCGCGGTCCAGCACGATGCCGTCGAAGCTGCGATCGCTGCCCGAGCAGTCGCCGTCGACGCCGTCGTTGGGCCGGTCGTAGGCGCCCGGGTGCACGTCGCGGTCGCTGTCGTCGCAGTCGCCGTCTTCGACCGTCCAGCCGTCTCCGTCCCGGTCGTCCACCGTGCCGCCGTCGGTGTCGGTGTCGGTGTCCGTGTCGGTGCCGCCATCGGTGCCGCCGTCCGTGCCCCCGTCGGTGCCCCCGTCGGTGCCGCCGTCGGATGTCGCGCCGCTGTCGATGCCCAGGTCCCAGCCGCCGCCGTCGCTGCGGCCGCCGTCGTCGTCTTCGTCGCTGGAGTCCTTGCCCGGACAGGCGACGAGCAGGGGCACGCAGAACAGGGGAAGCAGGCGAGCGATGGACATGGCGTCTCCGACGGTGCCCCGAGCGGTGGTGGGGCGGCGCGCCGACGATATCCCGGTCCTGAGGCGACCGACTACGGGGCGATCTCGACGTCCCAGGTCTCGGTCGCGAGCACGTCGCCGTCGCCCTCGAAGGTCACCGTGACCGACGTCGTGATGACCGAAGAGCCCGTGGTCGGCGCCTTCAGGGTCACCGTGAAGTCGACCTCGGGCGTGTCGGCCCCGTCGACGTCCAGGTACTGCGTGGGGCTGAACCGGGTGACCAGCTCGTACTCGTCGTCGGTGGCGCGGCCGCCGATGCGGTCGATGGTGCCGACCAGGCCGTGCTCGTCGATCAGGTCCACGATGTGGTCGACGATGTCGTCGTTCAGGTTCGGCAGCGACGACGTCGACACCGTCGGAGAGCCGCCGTAGGTCGACCCGATGGCCGTCGCCAGGGTGCCGAGCTGGGTGACCGCGGTCGAGCTGCCGGCGCCGCTGCCGACCAGCCAGGCATCCAGGTCGATGAGCGCGTCGATGACGTCGTCGGAGCCTGCGTCCATCGGACAGCCGCCGGGGACGCCCGAGCCCCCGTCGGGGTCGCGCAGCAGGGCGTCCGTCACGATCACGAACACGGGCTGGGAGCTGCTGCGGAAGCCCATGCCGCCCAGGGTCCCGATGCCCGGCGTGCCGTCGTCGTAGCTGCCGCTCTCGGTCCCGCCGAAGGCGTCGCCGCTGCTGGCGATGAACGGCGGCACGTCGGTGGACGCGTCCAGGCTCTCGTTGCAGTTCTGGTCGTAGCCGTCGCCGACGGCCGCCTGGTACAGCGCCTCCATGCCCGACTCCGGGCCGTCCCCGCCGTAGTGGATCGCGTCCCGGTCGATCTGGTCCTGCACTTCGGCGATGTCGGTGGTGATGCCCACCTCCAGCTCGAAGGGGATGTCCCCCGACGACGACGAGCCGTACCCGCCGTAGGCGTAGTCGTCCCAGCTCGCGTACCCGATCTGCACATCGTCCGCGATGCCGGACAGGCCGTCTTCGATGGCCTCGGCGTCCAGCGCGCCCAGCTCTTCGGTCATCGACCCGGTGGTGTCCATCAGCAACGCGATGTCCAGCTTGCCGCCGGCGGGGACGTCGACCGTGACCGTCACCGTGGTGCTCTCGCCCCGGTCGAGCACGATGCCGTCGAAGCTGCGGTCGCTCCCCGAACAGTCCCCGTCGATGCCGTCGTTCGGGCGGTCGTAGGCGCCGGGGTACACGTCCGGGTCGGTGTCGTCGCAGTCGCCGTCTTCTTCGGTCCAGCCGTCGTCGTCGCGGTCGTCGCCGGCGCCCCCGTCGGTGCCGCCGTCGGTGCCGCCGTCGGTGCCGCCGTCCGTGCCGCCGTCGGTCCCACCGTCCGTGCCACCGTCGGTCCCACCGTCCGTGCCGCCGTCCGCGGTCGCGCCGCTGTCCATGCCCAGGTCCCAGCCGCCGCCGTCGGCGCCGTCGCTGCTGCCTCCGTCGTCGTCCTCGCTCGAGTCCTTGCCGGGGCAGGCGACGAGCAGGGGGATGCAGAGGAAGGGCAGCAGGCGGGGAATGGACATGGTCGCTCCGTCGGCGTCCATCGAGGACGCAACCCGAGGAGGATAGCGCGTTCTCGCGCCGCCATCGGCTAGGGCGCGACCTCGACCTCCCAGGTCTCGGTCGCGAGCACCTCGCCGTCGCCCTCGACGGTCACCGTGACCGAGGTCGAGATCACCGACGATCCGGTGCTGGGGGCCGTCAGCGACACCGTGAAGTCGACGTCGGGTCGACACGGGGCACCCCTCCTCGCCCCGGACGACACAGGGCACCCGGGCACTGCAGCCCAGGTGCCCCCCCGACTCTCGCGGAGGTCCCGTCGCGAGGGTCGGGTCCGCCGGCCATGCCGCTCAACACGACCGGCGGAGCGTCCGGGCCTCAGCCGCGGGTGCGGCCGGAAGGCCCTCGTCCCTCACCGTCCTGCCCCGGTCCATGCATGCGGGGCGGGGGAGGGAGCAGGGTGCGGAGCGAGGCCAGCTCGTCCTCGGTCAGGACGGCCTCGACCTCCTCCATGAGCATGCGCTGGGCGTCGTGGGCGGCTTGCATCGCCGCGCGGGCGGCTGCCTCGTCGCCGGCTTCCTTGGCCGCCCGGGCTTCTTCGTGCAGGCTGCGGATCGCGGGCTCCTCGCTGGTGAGGATGTCCTCGACCTCGGCCAGGCTCTCGGCGGACAAGCCCAGCTCGGCGGCGTTGTCGGCCAGCAGCTCCGACAGGGGCGGGGGAGGACCGCGCCGGCCGCCCTCCTGGCCCCCGTCGGGGCCGCCGCGGCCCATGCGTCCGCTGGCCGCGTGCGTGGCGGAGGCGTCGTCCCCCGAGCAGCCGTCGTCCGCGAAGACGGGCGAGGTGGCCAGCAGGCCGGCCGAGAGGCTGGTGATGACCGTGAACAGGACGGTGCGCTTCATGGCTTCCTCCGGGGAGTCGCCGGCGTGCTTGCCGGTCGCCCGCTTCGATTGCACGGCCCGTGCCAACCCATGCAGAGAGAGGCGATCCCCACCAGCAGCGCGTCTCTGCTCCGGACGTGCTGACAGTCCTGCAGCCCTTGCAGGGGGGCTGCAGAAGTCGCACGACAGAGTGGCGGAGGGGGGGCGGTCGGGATCGGGTCCGGGCCTTGCGGGCCCCCGTCGTCCGCCTCCCCGGGTCTGCGATCCCGTCCGTCGTCCGCCTCCCCGGGCGCTTATGCAGTGCCGTGTAAGCCCAGGGGCGGTCCCCACGTTCTCCCCGGGAACCCCGCTCCTCCCGCGCTGTCGACGGACCCCGTGCCCTCGTCCCTCCTCCCCCTCTCCGTGCTGCTCGCCCTGCCGGCCGCCGCCCAGGCGCTGGATCGCGACGTCGCGGGGGATCTCGACGCCGACCCGGCCCCGCTCGTCGTGCGGCTGCCCCTCTCGGCGCTGCCCCGACCGGTCGAGAAGCCGCCCGAGCGCCCCGGGCCCGCCGTGCTGCCGACCTCGCTGCGGATCGGCGTCGTGCCGGGCGACGAGACCGCCCTCGACCTGGACCTGACCGTCGCCACCACCGAAGAAGCCGTCGCCCTGCTCGACCTGTTCGGGGACGCCCTGGCCGTGCGCGACGCGACCATCGACGGGCGTCCCGCGCGCCTGGCCCAGGGCCGCGGCGGCTGGCGGGCCCTGGTGCTGGACGGCCGCCCCGGCGCTCATCGCGTGCGGATCCGCGGCACCGTCGCGACCCCCGGTCCCTCGCTGGACCTGCCGCTGCTGGTGCCGCCCCGCACCCGCGTCGAGGTCGCCGGCGACTGGGAGATCGCATCCCCCGGTGGCCTGCCCGCCGCCGACTCCGGCGGCCGTGCCCTGCAGCTTCCCCCCGGCGAGCGGCTCGCGCTCAGCTGGCAGCCGCCCCGCCCCGCGACCCCGCGGCCCCAGATCGTGCGCGCTTCGTCCGGCGTGGACCTGCAGGTCGACAGCGCCGGCGTCACCGGGCGCGCCCGGATGCGCTTCGTCGTCGTCGACCAGCCGGCCCAGACGCTGTCCTTCCGCCTGTCCGGCGGCACCGATCTGGACGTGACCGGCGCCGCCGTGTCCGGCTTCACGCGCAGCGGCGACACCGTGCAGGTCACGCTGGTCCGGCCCATCGAGGGTGCGGTCACCGTCGAGGTCGCCTGGCGCGCCACCGCCCCGGGCGCCTCGGCCGCGGCGGTGGCCGTGCCCGTGCCCGTCACCAGCAGCGGCGTGCTCGACGAAGGCTGGGTCACCGTCCGCGGCGGCGACCAGGGCACGGTGGTGCCCGACGCCGGCCGCGGCCTGGCCGCCGTGCCCGTCGCCCGCGTGCCCGCCTGGGCCCAGGGCATGGTCCCCGGCAACGTCGTCACCGCGCTGGCCCTGACCGGCAGCCGCCCCGAGCTGCGCCTGTCCGTGCTCGACCTCTCCCCCATCGAAGCGCCCCCCACCTTCGTCGACGAGGCCCGGTTCGAGGTCGCCTACGCCGAGCACGGCCGGGCCCTGCTGCGCGCCACCCTCGACGTGCGCAACGACCGCAGCCAGTACCTGCCCATCGACCTGCCGCCGGGAGCGGTGCTGCTGGGCGTGCGTGTCGCCGGCCGCGTGGTGCAGCCGGTCCGCGGCGGCACTCCAGACGGTGCCCAGGGCGGACAGGACCGGCTCTACGTGCCGCTCGAGAAGTCCGTCGAGACCCTGTCCGGCCTCGTCGCCTTCCCCGTCGAGCTCGGCCTGCTGCTGCCCGACGACCCCTGGGCTGCCCGCGGCGAGCGCCAGCTCACCCTGCCCGGCATCCACGCGCCGGTCGCCCAGGCCCGCTGGGAGCTGCTGCTGCCGCCCGGCGTCGCCGTGCGCGACGTGTCCGGCGATCTCGCGCCCGAAGCCGACCTCGAGACCCGCACCACGACCCTCGCCTACGGCCGCGCCGTCGCCACGAAGTCCCTCGCCGTCGACCTCGAGAACGACCGCCGCGCCCAGGACGACGCCCAGTCGCGCAGCCGCGAGGCCTGGAACAGCGCCTACCGCGCCTACCAGGACAACGAGTTCGAGGCGGCGCGCGGCATGCTCGAGCAGTCGCTTGCCTGGGACCAGGACAACGAAGCCGCGCATCAGCTGCTCGACAACGTCCAGGTGCTGCTGGGCGAGGACGAGGAAGCCGCCCGCTCCGACCAGTCCCGCCGCATCCGCGCCATGGCGCGCAGCAAGCTGGCCGGCGCCGAGAGCGAGCAGCTCGAGCTCAAGGACAAGGCCCAGGAAGCCGTGCGCGCCGGCGACTACGTGCAGGCCGAGCAGGCGCTCGACGAGCTGCGCAGCCTGACCGAGCGCCTGGTCCAGGTCGAGGACCTCGAGGTCGTCGACCAGAAGGTGGCGCTCGAAGAGACCGAGAAGCAGCTGGCCGAGGTGCGGGCCAAGCGCGACGAGGAGGACTCCCGGCGCCGCGGCGAGGTCGAGGCCCTGCAGCGCCGCGAGGCCGAGCTGACCTACAAGGCCGAGAAGAAGAAGGAGAAGGTCGCGGGCCTGAAGGGCGAGGCCGCACAGACCGCGGCCAGCGCCGACAGCTTCGCGTCCTTCGACGGCCTGTCGCTGTCCTACGAGGAGGACGCGGAGGTCGAGGAGGAGCGGTACGACCTGCCCGCCGAGCAGATCCAGCTCGACGAGGGCGAGGTCGCCGTCGTCTTCGACCGCAGGATCGTGCTCGACGAGAACATGATCGTCGAAGGCCGCGCCTACAACAGCGAGATCAGCGGCGACACCGGCGTCGAGCTGCTGTCCTCGCTCGGCTACCTCGACGGCGATGGCGCCCTGATGGCGGCCGGCGACGACGCCACCGGCGAGACCTTCGGCTTCGGCATGGGCGGTCTCCAGCAGGCCGGCCAGGGCGGCGGGGGCATGGCCGGCGGGGGCATGGCCGGCGGGGGCGACTTCGACGGCTTCGGCGAAACCTTCGAGGGCGGCGAGTACGGGTACGTCGAAGGCGGGGTCGAAGGTGGGGTGGTCGGCGGTGTGCTCGGCGGGGCCGCCGGCGGGGTGGCCTACGGCGCCGTGGCCGTGCCCGAGGTCCCCGAAGAGCCCGAGCCGATGGCCTCGGAGGCGCCGATGCCCGCCCCGATGCCGGTCGCCGAGCCCGTGACCATGACCGTGCCGATGGCCGCTGCGCCGGCCTCGCCCTCCACCGGCAGCTACCACCGCGTCGTCGACGCGGACGACGCGCCGGCCGACTACGACGAAGACGTCTACTGGGACGACATCGACGCGTCGTCGGTGCGCGCCACCGGGGCGTCGATCAGCCGCTGCGCCTCCCGCAACGAGGTGCTGGTCGTCGAGCGCGCGAAGCCGCGGCTGCGGCTGCCGTCGCTGGCCAGCCGCAAGGAAGCGCCTCCTCCTCCGCCGCCTCCGCCCTCCTTCCCGGTCGGGGACCCCGTCGAGGCCGCGAAGCCCGTCGGCGCGCCCGTCGTGCATGCCCCGCCCGTCGGCCCCCTGCCCGGCACCGCGCGCCCTGTCGGCCCGCGCATCACCGAGACCCACCCCTACGGCCCCATGGTGGCGCCGCCCCAGACCTCGCCGGACGCGCTGGACATGGATCCCGCCGTCACCGCCGCCCCCCTGCTGCGCCCGGTGCCCCGGGCCGGCGACCGCATCGCCCTCGTCCGCCAGCTCGTCCCCGACGGGCAGGCGCTGACCGTCACCCTCTCCTACAAGACCCGCTCGCGCGACTGACCTGGAGGTCCCATGCGCTCCCTGTCCTCCCTCATCGGCTCCTTCGGCCTGCTCGGCCTCGTCGGCCTGGCCACGCCGGCCTTCGCCCAGGACATCCCCGCCGCGCGGGTCGTCGTGCCCTGGCAGGACTTCAAGACCCTGTGGGAGAAGGGCCAGGCGCCGCCCGAGAAGCCCGCGCCGGCCCCCCGCGATTTCGCCATCAGCAGCGCCCGCTACGTCGGCACCGTCGACGGCGAGAGCACCGTCTTCCGCGTCACCCTGCAGATCGACGTGCTCAAGGACAAGGGCTGGGCCGCCATCCCCGTCCTGCCGGCCAGCGTCGCCCTGGTGAGCGCGCGCACCCGCACCGGGGAAGCGCCCGTCTACATCGACGGCGGCTGGTACACCTTCATCACCGACGACAGCGGGCCCGTCACCCTGACGCTGGACTTCGCCGTCAGCACCTTCGACGAAGGCGGCCAGGCCGGCTTCGCCTTCCGCATGCCCCAGAGCGGCGGCACCGAGGTCGAGCTGACCGTGCCCGGCGAGCTCGACCTGGACTTCCAGGTCGCCGGCGCCCAGCAGGTCGAGAGCGTCGAGAAGCGCGGCGCCCGCGTCATGACCGCCCGGCTGCCCGCCACCGGCAACCTGGCCGTGTCCTGGCAGCGCGCCCAGGACGAAGAAGCCGCCGCGGCCGCCCGCGAGGGCCGCATCTACGCCGAGCACCACGCGCTGGTCGGCGTCGGCGAGGGGCTCATCCAGGGCCGCAGCACCGTGTCCTACAGCATCCTGTTCCAGGGCACCGACCAGCTGCAGGTCGACCTGCCGGCCGACGTCACCGTGCTCGACGTCACCGGCCAGGGCCTGGGCGAGTGGGCCGTCACCCAGGAAGGCGGCCGCAACGTCGTCACCGCCGACCTGAACTTCGAGGCCCTGGGCGCCTACCAGCTGACCCTGGACTACGAGCGCCCCCTGGCCGAGGCCGAGCTCAAGGGTGCGCCCGTGCCCGTCCCCGACCTGCAGGTCCGCGGCGCCGAGCGGGTCAAGGGCTTCGTCGGCGTCGATGCCCGCAGCACGCTCGAGGTCAAGGCCGGCGACGCCCAGGTGGCGCGCCCCATCGACGTGCGCGAGCTGCCCGCCAGCATCCTGGGGCAGACCGACTGGCCCGTCCTGCTCGGCTACCGCTACGGCAAGGCCGGCTGGTCCGTGCCCCTCGAGATCCGCCAGCACGACGACGTCGACATGCTGGTCACCATCATCGACCAGGCCGCCGCCACCACCGTCATCACCCCCGACGGGCGCCGCATGACCCAGGTCGTCTACGCCATGCGCAACAACCGGGCCCAGTTCTTGGAGCTCGAGCTGCCGGCCGGCGCCACGCCCTGGTCCACCTTCGTCGGCGGCAAGGCCGTCAAGCCCGCCCGCACCGACGACGGCAAGGTGCTCGTGCCGCTGGCCCGCAGCCAGAGCAGCGGCGGCGAGGTCGCCCGGTTCGCCGTCGAGATGGTCTACGTCGAAGACGGCGTGGCCGCGCAGCCCGGCGATGTCGTCGACTTCCACGCCACCCTGCCGCGGGCCACCGTGCCCAGCACCAGCGTCGCCTGGACCGTCTACGTGCCCGACGAAGCCAAGGTCAAGCAGAGCAGCATCGACGGCAGCCTGCGCCAGGTCGAGTGGTTCACCCCCATCGACCTGGGCGGCGTCACCAGCGCCGAGGCCGTGGCCCAGGTCCAGGCCCAGGCCCAGGCGCTCTACGACAGCAACGCCATGAGCGGCGGCGTGCAGCCCGTCAAGGTCGAGCTGCCCCTGGACGGTGTGCCCATGTACTTCGAGAAGCTGCTCGTCATGGGCGAGGAGCTCGACGTCGGCTTCAGCTACAAGGTGAAGTGAACAGACCGGGGCGCGATCAGTCCAGGTCGTATTCCTCCCAGCTCGCCGCCCCGGTGGGCGCGGGGATGATCCGCACCAGCCGGCCGTCGGGCGCGACGGCGAGCCGGCCCTGGCCGCTGACCGTGGCGAAGGTGCTGCTGGCCGAGCCGTCGCCGGGCAGCCGCTCGATGACCCCGTCGGACTCGATGTACAGGTCGTCGTTGTAGTCGAAGGCGATGTCCAGGATGTCGCCCGCGGCCTCGAAGACCGGCTCCGTGTCGCCGGTGTCGCGGTCGACCAGCAGCACCTCGGCGCCGATTGTGATGTACAGGTTCTCGTCGCGGTCCAGGGCGACCGACTCGATGTGGTCCGCGCCCGTGATCAGGTCTTCGTAGCTGCCGTCGCGGCCCACGCAGGTCAGCGTCCCGCTGCCCGAGAAGCCCGGCGCCCAGATGCAGCCGTCCGTGTCCCAGGCCAGGCTGCCGCTGCTGCGGTTCATGAACACGTTCGACCACAGGCTGCCGTTGTTGTAGGTGCCGCGGACCAGGTCGGAGACGCTGCTGTCGCCGTCCTCGAACAGACCGATGCCCATGTTGCTGTTGTCGTTGTGCGACACCACGAAGGCGCCATCGCCGTCGGGGGACAGCGCGATGCTCTGCTGGTTGAAGTTGCTGTAGCCGGGCACGTCCGTCGTCGTGCCGTCCGCCTCGATGATGTAGGTGTGGTCGGTGCCCGAGATGATCGAGCAGACGTAGACGCGGCAGTCCTCGTCGAAGATCATGTCCGTCGCACCCGACGGGTCGTGGGCCGCGATGGTGGCCGCGTCGGGCACCCCGTCGCAGCTCGGCTCGGGCCGGCAGCCGTGGTCCGTGTAGACCGTCTCGTCCGTGTCGTCGCAGTCGCCGCCGCCCCAGGTCTCGCTGTCGTCGCCGTCGCCGTCGGCGTCGTAGTCGGAGCCGTCGTCGCAGTCACTGTCCACGCCGTCGTACCAGGTCTCTGGGGCTCCTGGGTACGTGGTGGCGGAGGTGTCGTCGCAGTCGTCGCCGCCGTGGGCATCGCTGTCGTGGCCGTCGGCGTCGGCGTCATGGTCGGAGCCGTCGTCGCAGTCGCTGTCGACGCCGTCGTACCAGGTCTCGGGGGCCCCTGGGTAGGTGGTGGGGGAGGTGTCGTCGCAGTCGCCGTCGACCGGGCTGGTGCCGTCGTCGCCAGCGCATCCGTCGAAACGGTCGCCCACGCCGTAGCCATCGCCGTCTGCGTCCGTGTAGAGCGGCACGGTCACGCCGTTGTCGACGATCCCGTCGCAGTCGTTGTCCAGGCCGTCGCAGATCTCGTCTTCGGGGACGCAGTCTTCGCCGGTGTCCGCGCCGCCGTCGGTGTCTGCGTCGGTATCGGTGTCGGTGTCTGCGTCGGCGTCGGTGTCGGTGTCTGCGTCTGCGTCGGAGTCGGTGTCGGTGTCGGTGTCGGTGTCGGCGTCTGCGTCTGCGTCTGCGTCGGTGTCGGAGTCGGTGTCGGTGTCGGTGTCGGCGACGACCCCCGTGTCGTCGGCGGGCTTGTCGGTGCGGCAGGCGAGGGTCAGGACGAGGGGGAGGCTGAAGACGAGGGCGCGCATGGGGGCTCCGGGGAGGAGACCGAGCGTACCCGGTGGCGGGGGGGGCCACGGCTTGCAGGGACTCTCGTGGGTCGCGGGTGGAGGAGGTCGCCGTTCACGAGCCCGCAACGATGGCCTATCGCTGGCGGCTCGTGAACCGATCTCGCCGCCCGCCGTTCACGAGCCCGCAACGATGGTCCATCGCTGGCGGCTGGTGAACCGATCTCTGCCGTCGCCGTTCACGAGCCCGCAACGATGGTCTATCGCTGCCAGCTCGTGAACCGATCTCACCGCCCAGCGTTCACGAGCCCGCAACGATGGTCTATCGCTGCCAGCTCGTGAACCGATCTCACGCCCGGCGTTCACGAGCCCGCAGCGATGGCCTATCGCTGCCCGCCCAGCAACCTCCTCCCCCCACCGCCGACTACCCTCCCACCCCGAGCCCTTCGTCCTCCTCCTCCTCGCGCTGACTCCGGTCCACCGCCCGGCGCCGCAGCCCTTCCTCGACCCCGAGACACCGCGGCAGGGGCTCCGCCCGCTGGTCGCGGCTGCCCCCTCGGCCTGGTCGGACTGCGCCGACTGCCACGAGGCCGTCGCCTCCGCCTTCGCCGGGTCGCGCCACGCGCACGCGGCCACGAACCCCGCCTTCGCGGTGTCGTGGGCGCAGCACCCCGACGGCTGGTGCCTGCAGTGCCACGCGCCGACGGTGGCCGCCCAGGAAGCGCTGCTGGGCTTCACCGCGATCCCCGGCGTCCGCTACGAGGACCGCGACACCACCGCCACCGCGGGCGTGACCTGTGCGGTCTGTCACCTCCGCGAGGGTCCCTCCGTGGCATCCACCACATCGGGCTCCGCTGCTGCAGCAGCCGCCCACCCGGTCACGCCCGAGCCGGGCCTCGGCAGCGCTGTCTGCGGCGACTGCCACGCCTTCCAGTTTCAGCAGCACACCCCGCGCACGCCCCTGGCCCTCGGCGACGCGCCGGCACAGGACACGCTCGCGGAGTGGCGGGCCAGCGGCAGCGTCCAGGACTGCGCGGACTGCCACCTGGACGGACACCGCTTCCCGGGCCGAGAGCTGCTGGACGTGGACGTTGCCTTCGTCCTGGCGCCCGGCCGCGTCGACGCGACCCTGTCGCACAGCGCCGGCCACGCGGTGCCGACCGGCGACCCCTTCCGCGCGCTGGAGCTGTCGCTCTGCGCGGACCTGGCCTGCACCCAGGTGGTGGGGGCCGAGATCCTGGGCCTGCAGGTCGGACGGACGGACACTTCCTTCGAGATCCTGGCCGACACCCGCCTGCCGCCGGACGGCCGGGCCACCTGTACGATCGCCGTTGCCGCTCCACCGGTGGCGTGGCAGCTGCACTACCGTCTCGTCGACCCCGCCCACGTCGACCTCCTCCCCGCCGCCGACGCGCGCCTGCTCGTGGCGTCGGGCCTCATCCCCTCGGAGACCCCGTGATCCCCTCCCTGCTCCTGCTCTGCCTGCCCGCCCTCGCCGGCCCTTCCTTGGACATCGATCTGGACGGGGACGGCACGAAGGACGCGATCGTGATCGGGGACCGCGAGACGACGGTCGGCAAGGCCCAGGTGGACTGCAGCCTGTCCGAGGCCTGCCGCGCCGAGCTGGTCGACGTGAGCAACGCCGACCGGTTCCGCGAGGTGGTGCTCTGCACCGAGGGACCGCGTGCCGAGAGCTACTGCCGGCTGTACCGCTACGACAAGGGCACGCTGACGGAGCTGGTGTTCACGCGCACGCTGCCCGACGACAAGAAGCCGGGGCGCACGCAGACGGTGGACTGGGCGCCGTCGAGCATCCTGACCAAGGGCAACGGCATCGTGTTGGGGGACTTCGCGAGCCGCTGGTACACGCGGCGGGAGAAGTGGACGGCCGAGGGCACGACGCTGAAGCACCACCCGCAGCCGGCCTACTGGGCGGAGATGATGGTGCCGGTGGACCGGAGCTTCCCGATCACGACCGAGCCGGGCGGCGGCGAGGTGGTGGCGAACGTCGCGCCGGGCACGACGATCACGGCGCTGCTGGAGTCGGGCACGCACCCCGACTGGTTCCTGGTGCGGATCAGCTCGGGGCTGCTGGGATGGTGCAGCTTGGACCAGCTGATCCAGGCCAGCGACCAGATGATGATGACGGCGGGCGCTGGATGATCGCCGCACACCCCCGCCCACCGGCCGGTGTCTCGGGCCCCCCGCGCTACACTCCACGGGTCGCCGCCGAGAGGTCCCCGTGCCCGACTTTCGCCGCAACCGGCCCACCCGCAACGCCCCCTTGCAGTCGCCTCGTCCGCGGGAGCGCCCCGCTGGCCTGGGCCGCGGCAACGGCGCCGCACAGGACCGCATGGGCCAGCAGACCGGGCAGCAGCAGGGCGGCGCCGTCCTGACCTCGCCGCTGCCCCGGCGCGACCCGCGCACGGACGAGACCGGCCGCAAGGACCACATCGACGAAGCGATGCTCGAAGCCGCCGTCACCGCTGCGGTGGCGACGGTGCCGCAGACCCTGCGGGCCGGGGCCGAGACCCACATCCCCGTGTTGCTGCGCGAGTGCGCCGACTCGCGGGTCTACAACGCCAACCAGGTCGCCTACATCCTGGCGACGGCCGAGCACGAGTCGCGGTTCGGCGTGGGCCAGTTCACCTGGTCCGAGCCCCTGGTCGAAGACCACAACCAGTACAGCCAGCGCAGCAACGGCACGTGGCGCAGCCGCGACCACGTGAAGAACCGGCGGGTGACCGGCGACACCGAAGCCGAGCTGGACGAGGCCTACTGGGACTCGGCCTACGGCGGCAACCTGGGCAACCAGCGCGGCACCGACGACGCTTCCAACTACCGGGGCCGCGGCTACGTGCAGCTGACCGGGCGGGTGAACTACGAGCGCATGAGCCAGGAGCTCAACGACGAGGGCTTCCAGTACACCCTCGACGGCGTGACCTGGGGCACCGAAGAGCACCCGATCGACCTGCTGGCGAACCCGACCCACGTCAACCGCTGCCACGAGCTGGCCGCCCGCATCACGGTCGACGGCATGATGGACGGCGACTTCACCGGCGCGGCGCTGCCCGACTACGTCAACGACGACCAGGCCAGCTACCGAAGCGCCCGGTCGGTGGTCAACGGCGACGGCGCCGAGGTCGGAGAGGACATCGCGTCCTACGCGCGGCGCTACAGCGGGGCGATCACCAGCGTCTGGTCCCAGGTCTTCGTGATGAACGAGATCCAGGACCCGCGGACCCCGTCGCCGCACCCCGACGATCGGGGCTGAAGCGGCGCCCGGGGCGGAAGCCGCGACCGGGGCGGAAGACGACAACGCAGGGCGGCCCGGCGTCGTCCCGCGTCGCGTGGATCCCCCCATGGCCGCCCGCGCGGACACGCCATAGGCGATCGCTCCTCCCTGGAGCGCACCCATGCCCAACGCCTACATCTCCGGCACCGGCGGCTACGTCCCCGAGCGCGTGGTCACGAACGACGATCTGGTCGAGCAGTACGGCATCGACACGACCCACGAGTGGATCCACCGCCGCACCGGCATCGAAGCCCGACGCTTCGCGGAAGCCGGTGTAGGCAGCGCAGACCTGGGCGAGAAGGCCGCCCGCCGCGCCCTCGAGGCCGCTGGCCTGCAGCCCCATGACCTGGACATGATCCTGTTCGCGACGCTGTCGCCCGAGTACTGCTTCCCGGGCAGCGGCGTGTTCCTGCAGGAGAAGCTCGGGCTGTGCGAGGGCGTGAACGCGAAGTTCGTGCCGGCCCTGGACATCCGCAACCAGTGCAGCGGCTTCCTGTACGGCCTGGGCACGGCGACCGCCATGGTGCAGAGCGGCGCCTGCAAGCACGTGCTGCTGGTCGGCGGCGAGACCCACTCGGCCGCGCTCGACCTGTCCACCCGCGGGCGCACGGTGTCCAGCCTGTTCGGCGATGGTGCGGGGGCCGTGGTCGTCAGCGCCACCGACGAAGACCGCGGCGTGCGCGGCTGGTGGCTGGGCGCCGACGGCCGCTACGCCGACGTGCTGTGCCAGCGGGTGTGGGACATCCGCAACCGGCCGTTCATCCCCCAGGACGAGCACGGCGTCGGCCAGGTCCAGCCCGAGATCATGTGGGCCCACATGGAAGGCAAGAAGGTGTTCCGCGCGGCCGTCGAGCGCATGTGCGAGGCGGTGATCACCGCATGCACCAGCCAGGGCATCACGGGCGAGGACATCGACCTGTGGTGCTTCCACCAGGCCAACATGCGCATCAACCAGTACGTGGCCAACACCCTCGGCATCCCCGAGGAGAAGCTGATCCACAACATCCACAAGTACGGCAACACCACCGCCGCGACCATCCCCCTGCTGATGGACGAGGCGGTGCGCGAAGGCCGCCTGACGCCCGGCATGAAGGTCGCCGCCGTCGGCTTCGGCTCGGGCTTCACCTGGGGCTCCGCCATCATCGACTGGTAGGGCTCCTCCCGCCGCTCCCTCGCTCCCTGTTCACGCTGGAGAACCAGTGTCCATCGACATCTCTGCCTACCTCCCGTCGGACGGTCAGGCGGCCATGCGCCGCGCCGTCACCCCCATCATGGCGACCATGCAGGGCAGCAAGATCCTGGCCATCGCGGCCCAGGTCAAGACGCTCCAGGCCCAGGGTCGCGAGATCTGCAACCTGACGGTCGGCGACTTCTCGCCCGACCAGTTCCGGGTGCCCGACGCGCTGACGGAGAAGATCCAGCAGTACGTGGCCGAGGGGCAGACGAACTACCCCCCCGCCGACGGTGTCCCCGAGCTGAAGTCGGCGATCTCCGACCTGTACCGCGACAAGCTCGGCCTGGACTACGGCCCGGAAGGCGTCTGTGTCGGCAGCGGCGCCCGCCCGCCGATCTACGCGGCCTGGCGTCTGTTCACGAAGCCCGGCGACCGCACGGTCAGCTTCCTGCCCATGTGGAACGTCGGCTACTACGCGCACTTCTGCGAGACCGAGCACCACTTCGTCCCGACGTCGGCCGAGAACAACTTCTTCCCGACGGTGGAACAGGTCGAGGCCCAGCTGCACGGCACCCGCCTGCTGTGCACGAACTCGCCGCTGAACCCGACGGGCACGGTCATCGATCGCGACGTGCTGGTCGGCATCGCCAACGCCGTCGTGGCCGAGAACCGGAAGCGCGAGGCCAAGGGCCAGCCGCCGGTGATGTGGATCTACGATCAGGTCTACTGGCTGCTGACCAGCCAGGGCTCGACCCACTACAACCCGGTCACGCTGGTGCCGGACTGTGCACCGTACGTGATCCACGTCGACGCCATCAGCAAGTGGATGGCCGGCACCGGCCTGCGCGTGGGCTGGGGCGTGCTGCCGCCCTACCTGCAGGCCAAGATGAAGGGCTTCATCGGTCACGTGGGCGCCTGGGCGCCGCGGCCCGAACAGATGGCGACGGCCTGGCTGCTGCGCGAGCCCGGCGCGCTGGACGAGTACCTGGACGGTCTGCGCACCCAGATCAACGCCCGGCTGGAGAAGATCTACGCTGCGGTGCTGGAGATGAAGGCCAAGGGCCTGCCGGTCGACGCCATCGCGCCCCAGGGCGCCATCTACCTGAGCCTGAAGGTGGATCTGTTCGACCACGGCTTCTCGACCAACGAGGAGATCCGCGCCTGGATGCTCGAGGAAGCCGGCGTCGCGGTCGTGCCCTTCCAGGCCTTCGACCTGCCGGCCGACAGCGGCTGGTTCCGGATGAGCGTCGGCGCGGTCGGCCTGGACGAGCTGGACGGCGCTCTGGACCGCCTGGACGCCGCCCTGCGCCGCCGCCTGGGCTGAGTTCCGCCCCGCCGGCTGGCCCTGCCCCCTTGGCTGCTGCAGTTGATGGGGCTAGCCGGTGGCACGCACCGAGGAGCCCCCGATGGCCGACCTGTACAACTCCGAAGAAGACTTCGACAGCGACGGCGAGTTCCGCATGGCCGTCAGCGACCTGCTCGACGAGCTGCTCGACCAGCTCGACGAGATCGAGGCCGACATCGACCCGATGCTGACGCCGGGCACGCTCAACGTGCGGTTCCCGGACGGCAACGTCTACATCCTCTCCCAGCAGACCCCGACCCACGAGCTGTGGCTGTCGGCCGAGATGACCGCCTGGCACTTCCTGCGGCGCGGCGGCACCTGGGTCGAGCGGGACTCCGGCGAGCCGATGCTCCCGCTGCTCAACCGGCTGATGAGCGACCGGCTGGGCATGACGGTCGCGCTGACCGCCTGATCGCTCTTCTTTCGAGGCAGCGCGGCCCGGCCCGCACGGAGGCCCGGTGTACGCGCCGCGCCCGCGCGCGTACCGTCGGTGGATACGCTCCGCTCGGGACCGGCGGAGGTGCAGCGGGTAGGCTGTCGCGGTGAAGACCCTCGCGCCCCTCCCCGAGCTCCCGGAGCGCTACCGCCCCCTGGCCCTGCTGGGCGAGGGCGCGACCGGCTCGGTCTACCGGGCCGACGATCGGGTGCTGGGCGTCGATGTGGCGCTCAAGGTGGTGCGGCCCAACCTGGCCATGCACGCGCGCTTCCGCGCCCGCTTCGCCCGCGAGGTGGCCCTGTCCGCCCAGGTCGTGCACCCCCGGCTGGTGCCGGTGCACGACACCGGCCGGCTGCCGGACGGGCGGCCCTTCGTCGCGCTGGCCTACGCCGACGCGGGCAGCCTGGGGTCGATGATGGCGGCCGATCCCAGCCTGGGCGACGCCCTGCGACTGGTCGACCAGGTGCTCGACGCCCTGGCCGCCCTGCACGCCCGGGGCGTGCTGCACCAGGACCTGAAGCCCGCCAACGTGCTGCTGCACCGGTCCGGTGGGGTCATCGACGCCTGGGTCGCCGACCTGGGCGTGGCCGCGGCCCTGTCCGAGCTGGCCATGAACAAGCGGTCGATCTCGGGCACGCCGACCTGGATGGCGCCCGAGCAGCTGACCGCCGCGCACCACGAGCTGGGGCCCTGGACCGATCTGTACGCGGTGGGGCTCATCCTGCACGCGCTGGTCGCGGGACCGCCCCCGGCCGATGTGCGCGCCCGCAAGTCGCAGCTGGACCAGCGGCTCGAGGCCGTGCCCGAGCTGCCCGACGGCGTGCCGGCCCCCCTGGCGCTGGTCATCCGCAACCTGCTCGAGCCCGATCCGCGCCAGCGCTACGACCGTGCCGCCGACGTGCGGCGGGCGCTGCGCGACGCGACCGCCGACCTGGACCTCGCGGCCGACGCCAACCCCGACCTGGAGATGCTGGGCGACCACTCCGACTCGGTCGGCCCCGGCGAGACCAGCTTCTCGGCCAGCATCCTGCCCGAGGCCCAGCAGGCCATCGTCGTGCCCCACCGCGGCGTGCGCTCGGCGGTGGCCCACGCCCCCCGCTGGAACCGCGTGTCGCCCGACCGCATGCCCCTGCGGCCGCCGTCGCCCCGGACCCTGGGCAGCGGCCGCACCAGCCTGGGCCTGTTCGCCCTGCGCGACCCGCCGGTCATCGCCCGCGAGCCCATCCGCCGGCTGCTGTGGCAGAAGGCCCGCGAGACCATCGCCAGCAGCCGGCCCCAGGTCGTGCTGGTCGTCGGCGATGCCGGCAGCGGCAAGAGCCGCGTGGTCGAGAGCGTGCAGCGTGCGCTCGAAGAAGGCGGCTTCATGGAAGCCGTGGTGCTGCGCTACCACGACCCGCCCGGCGTCGACGACGGCTACCGCGGCGGCGTGCGCGAGATCCTGGCGCCGTGGAACGACACGCGCGAGCGTCTGCACGCCCGGCTGACCCGCTGGCTGGCCCGCGATCAGCAGGTCGCCCCCCAGGCCGTCGCGGGCGAAGCCGAGGTGCTGGCCCGGTGGTGCGGCTACCGCACCGAGAACGAACAGCCGGTCAACGCCGCCGTGGGCCTGGCCTTCCTGTACCGGCACCTCGACGCGCGCGCCTGGCGCGGAGGCGCCTGCCTGGTGCTCGAAGACGCCCACCTGGCCCGCGCCGAAGGCGACGGCCTGGGCATCTGCGACGCGGTGCTGAGCGAGGCCGTCGGCCGCCGGCCGCTGGTCGTGATGGCCAGCATCGCGGCCAAGGCCCTCGAAGAAGACGAGGCGCTGGCCGCCCGCGTGAAGTCGCTGGTCGCGCGGGGCGCCCTGCAGGTGTCCTGCAACCGGATGCGCGACGCCGAGATGGAACAGCTGCTCGTCATGAGCCTGAACCTGTCGCCCGAGCTGGCCGCCGCGGTGGCCCCGCGCTGCGAGGGCAGCCCCGGCTTCGCGACCCTGATGCTGCGCGACTGGGCCGCCCGCGGGCTGCTGGTCCGCGACAGCGAGATGCACTTCTCGCTGCGCGAGGACCTGCAGGTCCAGTACGTGCTGGCCCCCGACCTGGACAGTCTCTGCGAGCGCCGGCTGGCCGGCGCCCTGGCCACCTGCGAAGACCCCGACGCCGCCAGCATGGCCCTGGCTGGTGTGGCCCTGGCCGGCCAGGTGCCGCCGGTCAGCGTGGTCCAGGCCGTGCACCCCGAGGGCCTCGACGCCCTGCTGGCCACCGGGCTGGTCCGCCAGCAGGGCTGGCGCATCGTCTTCGAGCACCCCAAGCTGCGCGAGCTCGCCCTGTCGATGGCCGAGCAGCGGTCGGATCTGCAGTCCCTGCACCGCCGGCTGGCCGATGCCTGGGAGGCGCTGGGCAAGCGCACCGGCGTCGAGGTGGCGCTGCCGCTCGGTCGCCACCGCCTGCGCAGCGGCGCGCCCAAGGCCGCCATGGGCCCGCTGGTCCAGGCGTCCCGCTCCGCCGTGGTCGAGGGCCGCTTCGCCCTGTCCCTCGAGGCCGCCCGGCTGGCCGAAGAAGCCGCCGAGATGGTCGGCGCCCTGCCGGGCCGCGTGATGGCCCGCCACCAGCAGGCCGAGGCGCTGCTCGAGCTCGACCGCAGCCACGCCGCGGCCGAGGTGCTCAGCGAGACCTTCCGGCTGGGCCACGTCGACCGCAACACCACCGCCCACCTCCGGGTGCAGGAGGCGCGCGCCGCCATCGAAGCCGGCGCGATGGTGCACGCCCGCCGGCTGCTCGACAACGCCATGGCGACCTTCGAGGCGACCCGCGACCGGGTCGGTCAGGTCGACGCCGCCCGCTGGTCCGCCGTGCTGGAGCGGCTGGAGGGGCGTCCGGACGAGGCGGCCGACCTCTACGCCCGCATGCTGCGCACCAACCGCGGGGATCTGCGGCGCGAGGCGATCGCCCTGTTCGGCCTGGTCGAAGCCAGCATCGCCGCCGGTCGCCTGCGCGGCGTGGATCGCACCGTCGAGCGCCTGCGCCAGGTCGCCCGCGAGAGCGGCGACACCCGCAACATCGCCCAGGCCACCTTCGCGGGCGGCCTGCTGCACCTGCGCCGCAAGCACCTCCAGGAAGCCGAGCGCCACTTCCTGACGGCCCGCGCCCTGGCCGCGACGCTGGGCGCCGACAACCTGCTGCTGGCCTGCCTCACCAACCTCTCCGAGATCCACCGCTACCGCGGGGACGACAAGGAAGCCGAAGAGACCCTGCGGCTGGCGGCTCGCCTGGCCACCGAGCGCCGCTGGTCGCTCCAGGCCGCCACCTGCCGCGTGCAGCTCGGGCTGCTGGCCCTGGCCAAGGGCGCCGACCGCCTGGCCCACATCGAGATCGTGCGCGCCGAGCGCCTGCTCGAGGACCACCCGACCCACTACGGCTGGCAGGCCATCGGCATCGTGCGCGCCCTGTGGGCGGCCGAGGACGAGGAGCAGAACGAGGCGCGGGCCTGGTGGCAGCGGGCCCGCAAGGCCGGGCTGGGCCGCCAGCCGCCGCCGCCGGACCTGTGGCGGCCGCTCGAACGCCTGGGCGCCCTGGCCGAGGAGCGGGGCTGGACCGAGCTGGCCCGCGCGGCCCGCCAGCTGTCGCACACCGGCTCGGCCACGTCGACCGAAGCCGAGGTCGAGATGGAGATCGTCGAGGAGGACGAGGAGTGGGACGCCAGCGTGTCCGACCTCTCCGCGACGGAGGTGGTCACCGGCAAGAACGCCCACCAGCTCGAGGACCCCTACATGGTCTTCGACGAGCTGCCCTCCGAGGCGCTCGACCCGCTGCCCGACGCCAACCTCGGCGTGCTGCCCGACGACGTGCCCCCGCCCGAGGACGGCCCGCCGCCGGTCCGCAGCGAGTCGGGCTTCTGGCCCGCTGTCGACGCGCCGACCGTCATCCCGACGGACGCGCCGGAGCCGCCCCCACGGCGCTCGCTGGCCAGGACCCAGGACGAAGAGGAGATCCCGACCCTGCGCGCGGACGAAGAAGACACGGCGCTGCAGCCGGCCGCGCCATGGGACGTGCCGCCGACGCGGAAGCGGTAGCGCCCCCCCCTCCGCCGGCTGCGCCGGCACCTCCCCCCGCCGGGGGCGGGGGGAGAGGGGTTCTCGGCCTCGCTTCGTCGTTCCGCCCCTCCCCCCAGCACGGCTGGGGGGAGGTGGCAGCGCCGCAGGCGCTGACGGAGGGGGGCCCCTCTCCGCGCTGCTCAGCCCATCAACCCCTCGGGCAGTTCCACCCGCCCGAGCTGCCCCTCGGCCGCTTCGAGCTGCCGGCGCACGGCGATGATCAGCGGCGCCAGCTCGCCGCGCTTGCCCTCGTCCACCTGGCCGGCCAGCGCCGTCAGCGAGCGCCGGTTCCAGGCCAGCCCGCGGGGGCTGCCCTTGCCGTGGTTCAGGCGCACGCTGTCGACCAGCATGCGCAGGGCCTCGGCGTGTTCGCCGCGGTCGCCCAGCAGGTCGGCCATCGCGTCGGTCGTGCGGGCCAGCCCGAGCGCGTCGCCCAGGTTCAGCTGCACCCGTGCCGCCCGCGCCAGGTACTCCCGCGCCCTGCCGTGGTCGCCGCTCGCCCGGGCCAGCCGGCCGCGGGTCTGCCAGACCCGCGCGAGCTCGCGCTCCATGCCCAGCGCGCCGTAGATCTCCTCGGCTTCCTGGGCGTGCTCCTGGGCCTTGTCCAGGGCGGCGCCGCGTTTGCCGGGCTTGGCCTGCACGGCCAGCGGCAGGCGGGCCATCAGGTGCCGGGTCTCGGCGACCTCGCGGCGGTCGGCCTGTTCCTCGGGGGTCAGCATCCGGCCCTCGCGGCGGCTGTCGCGGGCGGCCCGCGCCGCCAGGGCGCTGAAGGTGTCCAGGCTCTGCTCGAGCAGGTGCGTGGCCCGCAGGGGGTCGCCCATGGCGCAGTAGACGGCCGCCTGGTCGTTGAGCAGCCGCGCGGCGGCCCGGGCCTCGCCGGCGCGGGACAGCTCGCGGATCGCCTCGGTCAGCTCGTCCAGGGCGCGATCCAGGCTCTTGTCGTCGCCCTTGTCGTAGGCCACCGCGGCGACCAGCCGGCGGATCTCGGCCTTGAGGGCGACATCGTCGCTGTCGCCGGCTTCTTCGAGGGCAGCGTCCAGGGCCTTGGCCGCCGCGTCCAGGGTGTAGGCGCCGCCGTGGCCGCTGCCCTCCCACAACAGCTGCCCGGCCAGGGCGTGGGCGCTGGCCGCCAGCCGTCGCCGCTCCTCGGTGCGCGGCAGGCGCTGCAGGAGGGCGGTGACCTCGCTGGCGTAGGCCAGGGCCTGGTCGACGGCCCCCTGGCCGGCCAGCTGGCGAGCACTGTCCAGGTAGCGGTCGACGGCCTCGTCCACGTCGCCGGCCTGGGCGCTGTGGTGGGCGGCGCGGGCCTGCTGCTCGGCCTCGTGCGGCGGCGGACCGGCGTCCTCCTCGACCGCGGGCGCCTCCTCCGGCACCCGCACCGCGGCCTTGTCGGCGGGCAGCGGTGCCTCCTCCTCCTCCCCCTTGGACAAGAGCCGCGCCAGGCGGCGGTTCCAGGCGCTCAGCAGGCTCGGCAGCAGCTCGCCCGACAGCTGCGCGGCCAGGGCCGGCGGCAGGTGGAAGCGGCCGTCGCCCAGGTCTTCGACCGGCCAGCCGGCGTCGTGGGCGGCCTGCAGGGCCAGCAGCACGTCCATCGGCTCGCGGTCGAGCAGGCGCGCCACGAGGGTGGCCTCGAAGCCGGACCCGACCACGGCGGCGGCCCGCAGCACCATGCGGTCGCCCGGGGCCAGGTAGGCCAGCATCGACCCTTCCGGGCGGCGCGGGGCTTCCGTCGGCGAGTCGGTGGGCCGCTCGTCGAGCACCGCGTCGTCGCCCTCGGCCTCGATGACGGTGGCGACCAGCTCGGCGACGGGCCCGATGGCCGGCAGCTCGCGCAGGCCCAGCACCAGCACGGGCTTGAGCCAGCCGGGGCGCGCCACGACGCGCCGCAGGAAGGCCAGCGTGGCGGCGTCGGCGCTGTCGACGGCCTCGAACACGATGCAGGGGGTACCGTCCACCGTGTCGGACAGGCGGTTGAGCTCCGCGACCAGGTCGCCGTCGGCGGGCCAGCCCGCGGCAGGTTCGTCGCCCAGCAGCCGTCGTCGCAGCCCGCTGCGGACCCGGTCCGCCGCCAGCTCGACCACCGGCGTGCGGTCGCCGATCAGCCGGTCCACCTGGACCTTGGCTTCCAGGATGGGGCCGAGCATCCGGGGCGGGCCGTCGCACCGCGCCCGGACCACCCACCAGCCGTCGGGCACCGCCGGCACGCCGCCGGGGGCGCCGACCAGGACGCGCGTGTGGCCGGGCGAGGCGGAGGTCCAGAGGGCGTGCGGCATGGGCGGCTCCAGGATGCGGAGGAGGAGCGTATCGGGGCGGAGGAGGGCGGGGGGCCACGGCCTGTCGCAGGTGGGGTGGGGGAACGACCGGGACGCGCCCGTGGCACCCTGCCGACGCCCCTCTCCCGGAGCATCGATGCGCAGCCGCTGGTACCACCCGCCCCGCATGCACACCCACCACGACGGGGAGCGCAGGGTCGGGTGGCTCGAGCTGTTCTACGACCTGGTCTTCGTCGCGGCGGCCATCCAGCTGGGGGACGCCCTGTCGGCCCAGGTGACGGCGACCCACAGCGTGCTGGGGCCGCTGTCGGCCTTCGGCGGCTACTTCACGATGCTGTTCTGGGCGTGGTCGGGCTTCACCTTCTACGCGAACCGCTACGAGCTGGACGACTTCGCCCACCGCGGGCTGGTCTTCCTGAACATGCTGTGCCTGGGCATCATGGCCATCGTGGCCCCGGCGGCCATGCAGGGCCACGGCACCGCCGGCTTCGCGGGCGCCCTGGCGATGGCCCAGAGCCTGGTCGCGCTGATGTACTGGCGATCCTGGCGCCAGGAACCCCGCGGGCGGGAGTGGTCGGCCTACACCGGCACCGTCACCTTCGCTTCGGCCGTGCTGTTCTGGGTGTCCGTCGCCGCGCCCGAGCCCTGGCGCTACGGCCTGTGGGCGGCCGGCATCCTGGTGTCGATGGGCACTGCGATGACCCGGCGCAGCGTCGAGCTGTACCGCAGCTTCCCCGTCGACATGGAGCACCTGGGCGAGCGCTTCGGGCTGCTCGTCATCATCGTGCTGGGCGAGTCCTTCGTGAAGGTCCTGTCCTACCTGTCGGGCAGCGGGCACGCGACCGAGCCGTCCTACATCGCGACCAGCCTGCTGCCGCTGCTCGTGACCTTCAACATCTGGTGGATCTACTTCGACGACATCGCCGGCAACCCCGTCCGCGACAAGCTGGGGGCCGAGACCACCTGGATGGCCGGGCACCTGCCGCTCGCACTCGGCATCACGGCCATGGGGGTCGGGCTCAAGAAGCTGGTCGGCGTCGACTTCGAGGGCATCGCGCCGCTCGAGTACCGCATGCTGCTGGGCGTCGCGCTCGGCACCACCTTCGTGTCCGTCGCGCTCATCGACGCGGTCAGCGAGCGCGCCAACGCCGTGCTGTCCGACCGCATGCGCGTGGTCTCGCGGCTCGTCGCGGCCGCCCTGGTCGTGCTGGCGGCCGCCGTGGGCGACACCATGAGTGCGGGGGCCTTCGTCGCCACCGTCGTCGCCATCTGCCTGAGCCAGGTCGTCTTCGACGTGCTGATGGCCCCCTTCGAAGAGGGCGAGGAGGACCAGATCCGCGTCACCGGCACGGCGGTGCTGCAGCGCATGCGCGAGGTGACCGGCAGCGGCCAGGCCGACTCCGAGAAGATCCTGGCCGGCACGGTCCGGCTCAACGTGCCCGAGGGCATGCGCCAGGACCTGTACCTGTTCTTCATGGAGGGCCCCTGGTCGCAGCTGCTCATCGCGGCGGTGGCGGGCTTCTTCCTGACCAACCTGGGCTTCGCCGGGCTCTACATGCTGCAGCCCGACGCCATCGGCGGCCAGGGCGCCCAGGACTTCGGTGACGCCTTCGCCTTCAGCGTCCAGACGCTCACGACCATCGGCTACGGCGCCATGTCGCCGGGCAGCAGCTACGGCGACTTCCTGGTCGCCATCGAGTCGCTGGTCGGCATCCTGGGTGTCGCGGTCCTGACCGGCATCGTCTTCGCCAAGGCGTCCCGCCCCGTGTCGGGGGTGTTGTTCAGCGACGTGGCCGTGATCACGTCCTGGCGCGGCCAGCGCACCCTGATGGTGCGCGTCGGCAACGTGCACGGCCGCGACGTCGTCGACACCCGCATCCAGATCGCCGCCGTCCTGGACGAGGTCAGCGAAGAAGGCCACCACTTCGCCCGCAACCACTACCTGAAGCTCGTCAACGACCAGCTGCCCCTGTTCATCACCGCCTTCACCGCCATGCACGTCATCGACGAGCACAGCCCCCTGCACGGCCTGCAGGGCGAGGCCCTCGCCGCCCGCATGCGCCTGCTCATCGCCACCCTGCACGGCCACGACGCCCGCAACGGCAGCACCGTCAGCGGCCGCGGCATGTACCCGCCGGACCGGGTCTCCGACGGCTTCCACTTCGTCGATGCGTCCGGCGCGACGGAAGACGGCCGGCTGGTGATCGACTTCGCGAAGCTGAGCGCGGTGGAGGCGGATGGGTGAGCGAGGGGGCCGCTACTCGGCGCCGGCGCCTTCCGCCTCGAGCTTCTCCCGCTCCTTCCGGTCCCACAGGCTCTCGTACTCCTTCTTCTCCCCCGCGACGTGCTGCACGGTGCAGCGGTGGGAGGGCTTGGTGCCCGGGAGGAAGGGTGCGCCGATGAGCGGGCAGCTGCCGTTGCCGTAGCCGCCGGTCTCGCGGCAGATGGCGGTGCTCTCGATGGGGACCGCGCTCTCGAACTCGGTGTCCTTGGGCAGCCCCTGGTGCACGGCGCGCATCCACCAGCCCCACAGGGGGGCGGCCAGGTCGCTGGCGCTCGCGCCGATGCGCACGGGCTGGTCGTAGCCGAGCCACAGGGCGCCGGTGTAGTCGGGGCTGCCGCCGACGAACCACAGGTCCTTCTCGCTGTCGGTGGTGCCGGTCTTGCCGATGGCGTTGCCGGTGAAGCCCGGGAAGCCCGCGCCGCCGCGACTGGCGCCGCCGGTGCCCTGGCGGATGACGCCGCGCATCAGCTCGCGGGTCAGCGCGGCGGCGTCGGCGGGCAGCACCTCTTCGCCCCAGCCCTTCGTCCGCAGGCGTGCACGGCCGCGGGCGTCGGTGACGGCGATCACGGGCCAGGCGCTGGCCAGGTGGCCCTCGCCGATGACGGTGGCGACGAAGCGGGCCATCTCCAGCGGCGTGGCTTCGCCCTGGCCCAGGGCCAGCCCGAGCTCGGCGGGCCAGGCGCGCGTGTCGAAGCCGAGCTTGCCGGCCAGCTCGATGAGCGCTTCCGGCCCGCCGGACTCCTGCAGCAAGGCGGCGGTGGCGATGTTCTGGGACCAGGCCAGGCCGTAGGCCAGGGTGGCGGTGTTCGTGTAGCCGCCGCCGACGTTGCGAGGGTTCCAGCCGTCGGTGTCGGGGAAGGGCGCCCGGTGGTTGCGGACGGCGTGGGCCGCGGTGATCGCCGGCTTGCCGTCGGGGCCGCGGCGGCTCAGCGCCAGGGCGTAGACCAGGGGCTTGAGCGCGCTGCCGGGCTGGCGCCTGGCCTGGGTGGCGCGGTTGAAGTCGGTGCTCAGCGCCTGCTCGCCGCCGTGCACGGCGACCAGGTAGCCGGTGCGGCTGTCGACGACGGCGCCGGCCGCCTGGAGCGGGCCGTCGCCGCGGCGGCCGACCTGCTTCTCCATGTAGGGCACGCGCTCGGCCAGCAAGGCGTCGCCCTGCTGTTGGGCGACGACGTCCAGGGCGGTCCACAGGTCGAGCCCGGCGCCGAACAGCACCTGGGGCTCGATGGCCTGTTCGGCCCAGACCCGCGTGGCCTGCAGGTAGGACGGCCAGCGGTCCTCGGGGCGGGCGTGGGGGGTGGCGGTCACGGGCTCGGCGCGGGCGGCGGCCACGTCCCAGCCGGCGGCTTCCATCCGGTCGAGCACCATGTCGCGGCGCTCCTTCGCCTTGTCCGGGAAGCGATCGGGGGCGAAGCGGCCGGGGGCGGGCAGGATGCCGGCCAGGGTCGCCGCCTGGGACAGGGTCAGGTCCCGCGGATGCACGCCGTAGTAGTGGAAGGCCGCGGCGTGGAAGCCGCAGATGCTGAAGCTGCCGTCCTGGCCCAGGTAGGGCGCGTCCAGGTAGACCTGCAGCACGCCTTCCTTGCCCAGGTGGGCGTCCAGGGCCATGGCGGCGGCGGCCTCGCGCAGCTTGCGGGTGAGCGCCTTCTCCTTGTCCTGGGACAGGTTGCGGACCACCTGCATCGTGATGGTGCTCGCCCCCTGCTTGTAGGAGCCGCCCTGGGCGTTGATCCAGGCGGCGCGGGCCAGGCCGCGGAAGTCGACGCCGGGGTGCTCGAAGAACTCCTCGTCCTCGGCGGCGATGATCGCGGCCAGCAGGTGGGTCGGCGCGTCTTCGATGGGCAGGTGGGTGCGGATCTCGGCGTCGGGGCCGATGAGCGCGCCGATGCGCACGGGCTCGAGCGCCAGCGGCCGGGTCCAGCCGTCGGTGCCGGGGGGCTGCAGCCCTTCGGGGAAGCGCCCGCCGCGGGGCACGACGACGCCGTCCTTCTCGCAGACCTGGCCGGGCGCGACGGCGGGGCAGGCGGCCTCGTAGCCGCGGGCCTTGGCGTGCATCACCAGCCGCTCGGCGGGCAGGTCGAGCGGCGCGGGCGCGGACCACACGGTCGCCGGGAAGGACCAGCCGGGGTGGCTGACCTCGTGGGCCAGGTGCGCGTCGGCCATCGCGACGGTCTCGTCGCGGACCTCGACCCAGTGCGGGCGGACCAGCAGCACCGCCACGCTGGCCGCCACGAGCAGGGCGGTCAGCAGCCACAAGAGCTGGCGCAGGCGACGCGGGATGCAGGCACCGGGGGACGAAGGGGACGGGGAAGCCTACTCCGGCCCCGCGGTGACGGCGACGGACCCGCCCGGCCGGCCTACTGCTCGACGGCGTAGCCCGCGTCGATCCAGGCCATCGTGCCGCCCCGGACGTTGCTCGCCCGGGCGAAGCCGCTGCCCCGCAGCGTCTTGGTGGCGCTGCTGCTCCGGCTGCCGCTGCGGCAGATGACGTCGATGTCCTGGTCCTTGTAGGCGTCGAGCTCGGCGATGCGGGCCTCGAGCTCCTGCACCGGGATGTTCGTGGCCCCGGGCACGTGGCCCTCGGCGAACTCCTGGGGTGTGCGCACGTCCAGCACGAAGGTGCCGCCGGCGTCGACCCGCTGCTTGAGCGTGGCCACGTCGAGCTCGCCAGCGCGGCCGCCGTCGGTCTTCACGACGTCGGCGTTCTCGTGCTCGGGGGCGGCGGCCGGGGTCGTCGCGGCGGCGTCGGGCTTGCTCGGCTCGGACGCGCCGCAGGCGAGCATCAGGGCGAAGAACAGGTGCATGGCGGGGCCTCAGCTCGGGTCGGGGGCAGGGGTCTCGGGGCCGCTCGCGGGCAGCTCCGGCGTCGCAATGTACTCCGACGGCGGCAGCCGGCCGGTCAGCGAGGACAGGAAGGCGACGACGTCCTGGACCTGGGTCTCGTCGAGCTCCTTGCCGGTCTGGTGCCAGGCCATGCGCTGGACGGCTTCGTCCAGGGTCGCGATCGAGCCGTCGTGGAACCAGGGGCCGGTCTTCTCGGTGTTGCGCAGGCTCGGCACCTTGAACTTGTGCTTGTCGGCCTCGTCGCCGGTCACGTCCTGGCGGCCCAGGTCGGCGGTCTCGTAGGGGTGCACCAGGCCGAGCTTCTGGTACATGGTGCCGCCGAGCGCGGCGCCCTGGTGGCAGCTGTGGCAGCCGCTGTCCATGAAGACCTCGAGCCCGTGCTGCTGCTGGGCGTCCAGCGCCATCGCGTTGCCGGTCAGGAACTCGTCGAAGGGTCCCGGCGTGATGAGCTTGCGCTCGAAGGCGCCGATGGCGACGGCGGCGTTCTCGTAGGACACCGGGTCCGCGTCGCCCGGGAAGGCCGCAGCGAACAGCGGGGCGTAGCCGGGGATGGTCTTCAGCACGGCGGTGACCGAGCTTCCGTCGGCCATGGCCATCTCGACGGGGTTCACCATCGGGCCGCCGGCCTGCTCTTCGACGTCGGCGGCGCGGCCGTCCCAGAACTGCGCGAAGTGCAGCGCGGCGTTGTAGACGGTCGGGCTGTTGCGACCGCCCAGCTGCGCCTTGTGGCCAGAGCTGGTGGGCTTGTTGTCGACGCCGTACTGGTCGAGCTGGTGGCAGCTGTTGCAGCTCACGTCGTGGTTCTTCGACAGGCGCGTGTCGAAGTACAGCATGCGGCCCAGGTCGGTGCGGGCGGCCGACAGGTCGTTGTCGCCGGCCGGCGGGTCCAGCGGCAGGGGCTGGAAGATGCCAGCGGCCTTGGCCTGCAGGGCGGTCGCGGCGGCGTCGGCGGCCGGTGCGGCGGGCGAGGGCGCGTCGGGGGAGGTGGCGTCGGGCGCGGGCGAGGCCGGGTCGGTCTGGCAGCCAGCGGGCAGCGCGAGGGCGGCCACGGCCAGGACCGCGGCTCCGAAGGTGCGAGAGGAGGTGCGGGAGGAGGTGCGGATCATCGGTTCTCCAGGTCGAGCGGAGCGCTCGTCATGAGAACCGTTCTAAGAGGGTCGCGCGGCGGACCGTGCGCCCCTTTGCCGCACTGGACGGGGATCTGCGCCCAGTCGTCGCAGGTCGCCCGTCCGCCGGCCCGCGCCCTCCGCCGGGCCCGCCCGCTCAGGCCGAGGCGAGCTCGTCGGGGGTCACGACCGCGCCGAACCGGGCCTTGAGCGCCTGCAGGCCGGCGCGCTGCTCGGCGTAGACCGACAGCAGCGCCTGGGGGAGGTTGTCCTCCTTGCGGTAGGCCTCCTCCTGCATGTCCAGCCGGGCCAGGATGTTGTCGACGTACAGCGAGAACTGCTTGTCGTAGACCTCGCGCGGGTACTCCTTGTCGATCAGCTCGGCGAACAGCCGCTTCAGATCGCCGTACTTCGGCAGGCGCCCGATGGGGCTGTCCAGGGTCTCGACCTCGTCGTGGGCCACCCGGTCGAGCCAGGACAGCCACACCTTCACGTCGCGCTTCTCGCCCAGCAGCCCGTCGCCGCCGCCGCCGCGGCTCTCCCAGGTCAGGAAGTAGTTCAGGCCCGCCATGATCGGCCGCTGGTCGTCGCCGATCGCGTTGCTGTTGAAGAAGGCGAACTGCGAGCGCATGTAGTCGGCCAGGGGCCCGGGGATGAACGGCTCGTTGGCCCAGGGCTGGCGGCGCACGGCCTGGCCGACGCCGATCTCTGTGGCGGTGGCCTTGGACACGATGCTCGCGCCGATGGCGACGCCGTGGTCGGGGTTCTTGGCCACCCACACGCTCGGCATGGTGTCGGCGTCGCGGCCGCTGTAGGTCACCACGCGGATCGGCACACCGGCGGGGTTCTCGGCTTCGTCGTGGCGGTAGTTGCCGATGGCCGTGCAGCGCACGGTGGCCCGGGCGTTGGGGTGGTTCATCGGCACGGACTTGCCGTTCTTGTCCTTCTTGCCGGTGAACCAGTCGCCCTGGAAGTTCTTGCCGTCGTCGGGCACGACCTCGCCGGAGCCTTCCCAGTAGGGCACGCCGTCGTGGACCAGCACGTTGCTGAAGATCACTTCTTCGCCGGGCTCGCGCAGCACCTGCATCAGGAAGGGATCGCCGTCGCGGTTCACGTCCTGGACGATGCCGAAGATGCCGGCTTCGGGGTTCACGGCGCGCACGGTGCCGTCGTCGGCGATCCAGATCTGCGCCAGGTCGTCGCCGATGAAGTCGGTGCCGGCCATGGCGGTCGTGGTCTTGCCGCAGCCGCTGGGGGCGGCGCCGACGAAGTAGGTCACGCGGCCGTGGGGGCCCTTCATGCCCGTGATGAACATGTGCTCGGACAGCTCGACGCCCGGCCGCCGGTAGGTCGCGTAGTCGACCGAGAAGCGGTGGTTGCCCTTCTTGAGCAGCAGCGTGTTGCCCGCGTAGGTGCAGTACATGCTGTAGGTGGTCTGCCAGGCGCGGTCCATGAACACCCGGGCCTTGGGCAGGTCCTCGGCGCGCCAGGGGCCCTCGCTGTGCACGTTCGTGTAGAACAGGCCGCGGCGGTCGACTTCCGCGTCGAACCGGTCGAAGGCGTTGCGGTACAGCAGGTCGGCGCTGTGGAAGACGTAGCTGCTGCTGCTGATCTCGATGGCCGGCGTGCTGGCGACGGCGCCGACCGGGCCGCGGCTGAAGAAGCCGACGAACATGGTCTTGCCGCGCATGATGCCCTTCATGTGCTCTGCGACGTAGGCGGACGCTTCGTCGCGGAGCTTCGTCTTGGCCATCACGGACGTCTTCTCGCCCGGGTTCACGATGTAGAAGGTGCGGTCGACGATCCGGCCCTGTTCTTCGGCCAGGTCGAAGTGGATCGTGTGCCCGTCGAGCGACAGGGGGGCTTCTTCGCCGAGCTCGACCGCCTTGCTGCGGATGAAGGCTGCGTCGGCGTCGGTGCCGCTGTCGACGAAGACGCTGTCCGGCTCGCACATGGCGACGGCGTTGGCGATCTTGAGGAGCGCCTCTTCGGTCCGGATGCGGGAGAGCTTCTCGAGCTCGCTCGGGGCGAGGCGATCGGCGAGGAGCGCGCGGGCGTCGCCGATGGAGGAGATGCCGCCGCTGGCGGAGAGGATGTCGATGCCCTTCTTGAGCTCGAGCATGGGGGCTCCAGGGGAGGGGGAGGCGGGTCCGCTAACAGGGGGGCCAGCGCGCCCCCATGGGGTGCGACGTGACGTTCCCGTGGCACACGAGGATGCCCTGGTGGACAGCCTTTCCGCAATGGATTCCGGGGCCCGATCCGTGTCTCTGTACAGAGTCACGGATGTCCGATCTCAGGCGCGCACGAACCGGCCGACCGCCTCGACGTGGCGGGTCTGGGGGAACAGGTCGACGGCCCACAGGTCGGTGAGCCGCCAGCCGCCGGCGGCCAGCAGCGCCCGGTCGCGGCCCAGGCTGGCCGGGTTGCACGCGACGTAGACCAGCACGTCGGCGTCGAGGTCGGCCAGGAAGGCGGCGGCCTTGGGGTGCAGGCCGACGCGGGGCGGGTCGACCACGACCCGGCGGGGGCGGGGCAGGTCCAGGGTGGGCAGCACCGCTTCGACCGGCCCGGCGTGCCACTGGCCGGAGATGCCGAGCGCGGCGGCGTTGTCGCGGGCGACCTCGATCGCCTCGGGCAGCAGCTCGACCCCCACGACCTGCTCGAAGGCGGCGCCCAGGTGCAGGCCGATGGCGCCGACCCCGCAGTACAGATCGACCAGGGTGCCGGGCACGGGTCCGCCGTCCGGATCCCCGGGCGCAGGATCGCCCGGCAGGCGCAGCGCCTCGGCCACGCGGTCGAACAGCACGCCCGCGCCGGATGTGTTGACCTGGAAGAAGGCGGTGGCCGGCAGGCGCAGGGTCGTCCTCGCCGACCCTCCTCCGACCGCGCCCGACAGCGTGATCGCGACGTGATCGTCGCCGTGCAGGACCTCCCGCAGCGGTCCCTCGGCCACCTCGGCCACGCCGTCGTTCGTGCGCCACAGGACGCCACTGACCTCGTCCAGGGCGAACAGGGCGGCGCCGACCGCGCGCACCTGGGCCTCGTCGGCGTCGGGGTGGGTGACGAGGGTGACCAGCACGCCGTCGTCGCCCTGGCGCAGCACCACGTGGCGCCAGTGGCCGACGTGGGCGGTGTTGTCCCAGGCGGGCCCCGGCGCCAGCGCCTTCACGGTCGCGATCGCCCGGTTCATCGTGGGTGTGCCCAGCGGGCAGCCGTCCACGTCGACGATGCGCGAGAACCAGCCCGGCGGGTGGAAACCCAGCCAGCTGCCAGCCAGCTCGCTGCGGTCCTCGGGCGCTTCTTCCAGGAAGCGGCGGGCGCCGAAGGACAGCTCGAGCTTGTTCCGGTAGCCGTAGTCGGGGCCGGCGGCGTCGCAGCCGTGGCAGGGGAAGTCGACCAGGCGAGCGACCAGGTCGGCCTTGTGGGCGCGCTGCAGCGCGGTCGGCATCGGCTGCAGCTGGCAGCCGCCGCACAGACCGTAGACCGGGCAGGCGGGTGCGATGCGGTCGGGCGAAGGCGTGACCAGCCCGACCTCGCGGGCCTTGCCCTTGCGGCCCGGCTGCACGGCCACCACGTCGCCGATGCAGCCGGCGCGCACGTGGTAGCGGTCCCCGCGCGCGGACGTGCCGCTCGGGCCCTTGGCGTCCAGGCGGTCGAGGGTGATCTCGACGGGCGGGCGGGACGATCGTCGATGGCCCATCAGCGGCTGCGGACTTCGTGGCCGTCGATGTCGATGACGATGGTGCGGCCGTCTTCGGGGGCGCGGTGGATGCGCAGGTGGTGCTCGCCCGCGGACAGCGCGACCGGCAGCAGCGTCTGCTCCCAGTGGGTCGTCGGGTCGTGGGGGCCGCTCGGCATGTCGACGGGCGCGCGGCCGTCGGCGCCGGGGGCCATGTGCAGGGTGAACCACATCGCCAGGGCCCCGCAGGCTTCCGGCAGCTCGAAGCTCGTCTCCCACTCGGTCCGGCAAGGCATCGCGACCGTGCCCAGGTCGATGGTCGGGCCGACCTCGGCGGGCAGCACCTTGCGGTCGTGGGCCCGGCCGCGGGCGTCGCCCAGCAGGCTGGTCAGATCCACGCCTTCGGGCCGCTTGCGGAAGGGGTGCAGCAGGTCCTTGGGGGCGGTCGCGAGGGGGGCGGCGTGCAGGCTGAAGGCGAAGGGCACGATGCGCGGGTCGGCGACCATGTTGCGCTGCACGCAGGCCAGCACGTCCTCCATCATCCCCTCGGCGAAGGCCACGTGGCCGAAGGTCTCGGTCACCATCACCGTCGCCTTCTCGGGCAGCTCCACCTGGCCCAGGTCCGCCCGCACCACCTGCACGATGTCGCCGACGCCGCTGTCGGCCGCGACCTGCGGGATCACCTGGGCGAAGTCCGTGCGCTCGATGGCGTAGACCCGCTTCGCGCCGGCCAGGGCGGCCATCGTCGCCAGCACGCCCGTGCCGCTGCCGGCGTCGATGACCACGTCGTCGGGCTTCACGACGGCCTTCAGCCCTTCCCAGTAGGCCTGCAGCCGGACCTCGTCGTTGAGCATGTAGCGGTGGATGTCCACGCCCGCGTAGTTCGCGAAGATGACCGGGCTGTCGGCCTGTTCTTCGGCCGGGACCAGCAGGCCCGCGTCGGCCAGCCCGTCGAAGGCCTGGGCGCCGGTCGGGCCCATCGCCTGCTCGCACTCCGCGCGGGTCCGCGGCTCGCTGCAGAAGGCCAGGATCTGCACCGCCCACGCGGGGGCGCGCGCACCGGCGCCGCGCGAGGTGCTGCGGATCATCACCGCGCCGTCGGGTTCGAGGGTCACCAGCAGATCGCGGGGGCGGACGAGGCGCATGGTCGCTCCGGGGGCGAGGCGGGGCAGGGGAGGAGGCGACGGCCGGGCTAACGTGGCCGCGCGCCGCCCGCGCAGGAGTCCCGATGCAGCGAGCCCCCGGGCTGTCCCCCGAGGTCGAGGAGGCCCTCGCCGAGGTCCGCGACGACCTGCTCGACCGCCCGTTCACCGACCGGGCCGTGGCCCAGGCGCTGGGCCACATCGCGTGGAGCGGCCCCGACCTGGACGGCACCTGGTGGCGCCGCCGCAACCTGGCCGAGGGCGAGCTGGGCCAGCTCGTCGACGTCTTCGTCCGCGGCGAGGCCCGCAGCGAGCGGGCCATGCGCAAGCTGCTGCCAGACGCCTGGTGGCGGGCCGGGCTGGTCGAGACCGTCGAAGGCGGCGCGCGGGCCACCGGCACCCTGCTGCCCCTGGGCGACGACTTCATCTGGACCGACCGCGCCGACCGGGCCTTCCGCGGCGACGACGGCATCTTCCTGCCCGACAGCACCACCTACGCCCTGCGGCGGGGCCTGCCGCCCGAGCCGCCGACCCGGCACCTCGACCTGGGCTGCGGCTCCGGGGCCGTCGCCGTCGTCAGCGCCCCGCGCGAGCACATGGCGGGCACGCACTGCGTCTGCGTCGACCTCAACCCGCGCGCGCCGGCCTTCGCCCAGCGCACGGCCCTGCTGTCCGGCAAGCGGCTCGACGACGTGCGCGTCGGCAGCGCCGTCGACGCCGACGCCCTGGCCGACGTCGGCCCCTTCGAGGTCGTCACCTTCGTCCTGCCGCTCCTGGTCCCGTGGAAGGGCATCGAGGGCGGCCCCGTGCACACCGTCGCCCGCGAGTCGTCCCTGCTGGTCGACCTGTTCGGCGCGCTGCGCCGCCTGCTGGCGGACGGCGGGCTGGCCATCCTGTACTGCCAGGACTGGGTCGGCGGCGGGCCGCTCGAGCCGGCCCTGCGGCAGGCCTTCGGCGAGCGCGGCCTGCGCGGCGGCTTCTGGTGGGACTGCCAGGCCGACCACGCCTGGCACGACAACGGCCGCCCCCTGCGCGCGGGGGTGCTCGCGCTGCGCGCCGATGCCGAGGGGCCCTGGGTCACCCTGGCCAACGACGCGCCGGACCTGGGGGTCGAGGACTGGTGGCCGTGGATCCGGGTGCTGCTGGGGGAGTGAGGGGGAGGAGGGGCCAGGAGGAGGGCGAGGGGCGGGCGTCTACGAGCGCGCAGCGATGGCTTGTCGCTGCGGGCTCGTGAACCGATCTGGTGCCTGGACGTCTACGAGCGTGCAGCGATGGCGTATCGCTGCGGGCTCGTGAACCGATCTGGGTCCCGGACGTCTTCGAGCGAGCAGCGATGGTCTATCGCTGCGGGCTCGTGAACCGATCTGGGTCCCGGACGTCTACGAGCGTGCAGCGATGGCTTGTCGCTGCGGGCTCGTGAACCGATCTGGGGTCCAGGCGTCTACGAGCGTGCAGCGATGGCGTATCGCTGCGGGCTGGTGAACCGATCTGGGTCCCGGACGTCTACGAGCGTGCAGCGATGGCGTATCGCTGCGGGCTCGTGAACCGATCTGGGACCAAGGCGTCTACGAGCGTGCAGCGATGGTCTATCGCTGCGGGCTCGTGAACCGATCTGGGGCCCGGGCGTCCTCGACCACGCAACGACGCCCTATCGCTGCGCCCTCTGCAACCTCCGCCTCCTCCACCCCCCGAGGCCTCCCACCAAGATCCCCACCCACACCGCACCTGCTCCCGGCGCCGCTGCGCACCCGCCCCCCTCACCGATCCGCTCCCCACGGCCTCCCCCATCCCCCGCGCCTCCGTCCCCCGCGCCTCCGTCCCCCGCACCCCCATCCCCCGCACCGTCACCTCCCTCGCCCCCGTCGCTCCCACCGTCCGCACCCCCGTCCCCCTCCCCCGAGTCCGCCACCCCGGTCTCCTCGCCGCCGCCGCTGTCCTCGCCGCCCTCGGGCAGGTCCAGCCGGACGAGCTGCACGGCGTCGGCCACGATGTGCTGGTCGCTGCCGGGGCTGGCGTCTTCGTCGTCGAACAGGGCAATCCACTGGTCGCCGCCGGCGTCGAGCTCGAACTCGCCCAGGCGGACCCAGCCGTCGATGCCGCTGGGGTCGACGGTGACGACGCTGGTGGCGCCGCCGGCCCGGACCTCGTAGCGGACGTCGTCGTGCACGGAGAAGGTCGCGTCGGCCGACACGAACAGCTCGTAGCGGCCGGCGTCTTCGAGCTCGAGGCGCCACCAGGCCCAGTTGTCGGGGACGTCGCTCTGGAAGGCGTTGGTCCACCACAGGTGGCCGTCGTGGCCGGCGGCCTCGCTGCGCCAGTAGTCCTGGTCGCCGAAGGCCCGGAAGCAGGTGCTGGCGTCGTCGACGATGCCGCCTTCGGGCGGGATGGACTGGCAGGGCGCGGCGCTCGCGCAGTGGCCCGGCCGCTCGGGCAGCCAGTCGCGGCCACCGGCGAAGACGCCCCAGTGGTTGGCCATGCTGCGGGCGCCCCCGCCGCTGTTGTTGCCGCTGTACTCGTTGACGTAGCCGCCGCTGCTGCCTTCGTCCTCGGACCACATCTGGCTGCTGCCGCCCCCGTCGAGGTTGAAGGCGGTCCAGGCCCCGAGCTGGCCCATGACGTCGGCCAGCTCGCTGCCGTAGAGCCCGGCGTCGCTGCTGGTCCGCCCGTCGGCGACAACCAGCCAGAAGGTCTCGCCGTCTTCGGACAGGCCCATGGCGGTCCGCGGGTGGCGGTCGCGCATGTCGCTGCGGTCGGGGAAGCAGTCGCTGGCGGTGGGGCTGTCGCAGACCATGGCCTCGCCCTCGACGACGACCTCGGGGAAGCCGCTGACGAGCGCGATGGTGCCGGGCGGCAGGTCGGGGGTCAGGTCGTCGTTGCGCCAGCCGGTGGTCAGGCCGTCGACGTGGTCCTTGACCCAGCAGCTGTGGCTCCAGACGACGTCGTCGTGGCGGAAGGCGATGAAGCCGTAGTGCTCGGGGTACCACTCGCTGGCGTAGGCGGGATCGAGGCCGGTCTGGTCGAGGGGCCAGGCGACCCCGTTGCCGACGGCGTCGCCGTAGACCCGCAAGGGGCCGGTCTTGTAGAAGTCGCCGTTGGTGGCGACGGTGGCGTCGACGCTGCTGGCCCAGCTGCCGGTGCTGCTGCTCGAGGACGACGCCTTGCGTGCGTCGACGTAGACGTCGTCGGCGCAGAGGTCGACCTGCAGCACGTGCACGGTGGTGCCGGGCGAGGAGGCCCGCTGGCGCGAGTAGACGACGCCGGGCGCGACGGTCCTTGTCTCCTGCACGGTCAGGGTCAGTGCGTGCGAGGTGCCGACGAGGGTGAGCAACGCCAGCGGGAGCTGCGTCATGGGGCGGTCCCCGGTGTCGCGGAGAGCCTACTGCCGCGCCGGGCCCTGCATCCAGCCCCGTGGGCTGCGCAGCTCGCCCTGCTGCATGACGGCCTGCACGTCCCACATGGCGGAGATGTCGGCCAGCGGGTCACCTTCGACGATCACGAGGTCGGCCGAGGCCCCCGGAGAGATCACGCCGATCTCACCTGCCATGCCGAGCAGGGCGGCCGCCTGGCGCGTGCCGGCCAGGAGCGCTTCTTCGGGCGTGAAGCCGGCGTCGACCAGCAGCTCGAGCTCGGTCAGGCCGTGCACGCCGTGGAAGTAGCTGGACACGACGTCGTAGGCGCCGGAGTCGCTGCCCAGCACCAGCGTGGCGCCGGCCCGGTGCAGGCGCCGGGTGGTGCGCTCGACCCGCCGCAGGCTGCCCTGCAGGTAGTCGTCGACGGGCATGAAGGCGGCGGCCAGGTTCGTCACCCCGCGCGGCCAGCCGGGCAGGCTGACGTGGGCCATGCCGCGCTTGTAGGCCCGCCAGCCGGCCGCGCTCAGCGCGGTGTCGCGCTGGACCTGGGGCACGACGAGCCGGGCCAGCGGGCGATCCAGGCGGTGGGCGTCGAACCGCACCCGGGGGCTGGCCTCGAGCGCCAGGGTGGTGACGAGCGGCGTGCCCGACGCGGCGTAGCGCTCCACCAGGTCACCGGGCCGGTCGCGCACCATGTGCAAGACGGCGGCGGGGTTCAGATCCAGCGCGGCTTCGTGGGCCGACCGCCGCTGGGCGTGGATCATGACGGGCAGCCCGCGCGCGGTGGCCGCCGCGACGATCTGCTCGCGCAGGGCCGCGTCGTGCAGCGGCAGGACCGGCAGGAAGTAGCCGGGCTCGATGGTGAGCTTGGCGCCGACGGCGCCTTCTTCGACCAGCCGGTCGAGGTGGGCCTCGGCCGCAGCGAGGTCGGGGATGCCCGGGTGCTCGGGCAGGAAGGCCTCGACGTAGCCGTGGGGCGGGCCCATGACCGGCCCCAGGGTCAGGTAGCGCGGCCCCGGCAGCCCCTCGGCCAGCCAGCCGCGCAGGGCGTGCACCTGGTCCCAGCTCGCCCCGGCGTCCAGCACGGTGGTGAAGCCGCAGGCGACGAAGGCCCGCAGCCCCTGCTGGCGGAAGGCGTCGCGGGTCGCTTCGTCGTCGCCCCGCAGGTCGGCGCCGGGCACGGCCCAGGGGTGGGTGTGGGCGTCGATGAGGCCGGGCACGACGGTGGCGCCGTGCAGATCGAGGGCGGGGCCGTCGAGCTCCGGCGCGGGCTCGGCGCCGACGGCGGCGATGCGGCCGTCCTCGACGGCGATCCAGGCGTCTTCGATCACCGGCGCGCCGGTGCCGTCCCACAGCCGGGCGTGGCGGAGGACGTGGCTGGGCGCGGCCGAGGCGACCGACAGGCCGAAGGAGGCGAGGAGCAGCAGCATGGAGCCGCCTATCCGGCGCCTGCCCGGTCGGGATGGCCCCCGTGGACCGCGCCTCTCGGCTGGAACCTCCTCCACCCGCGCTCCCCGCCTCCTGCCACCACGGTGGCAGCAGGCTCGGACCCCCGGGGACCCTGCTGCCACCAGGCTGTCAGCAGGGGGGCGGTACACCACCGGTGTCCGCAAGACCGCGGGCAGAACCCCCCTCCCCGGAGCCTCCATGTCCACCCCTCCCCCCGGCACCATCCTGTGGCACGAGATCGCCGGCCGTGACCCGGCCGCTCTGCGCGCCTTCTACGGCGAGCTGTTCGGCTGGCAGCTGACGACCACCCGCCCCGACTACGACATGTTCACCGGCCCCGACGGGCAGCCCACCGGCGGCATCGGGGCCGTCGGCGAGCACAGCTGGACGACCTTCTACGTGGCGGTCGACGACATCGACGCCGCCCTGACCCGTGCCCGCGCGCTGGGCGCCTCGCCGCTGTCGCCGGTGCGCGAGGACGGCCCGAACCTGCACTGCGTGGTCGCGGACCCCGACGGCCGGCCGATCGGCCTCGTGCAGCACCGGTCGATGGCGGCCGGCGCCCCCGCGGGCGCCGTCCCCTCGGCCTGAGCCCGTCCCTCCAGCGTCAGAGCGCGCGGCGCACCCCCGGGGACGCCGCGTGCCATCCTCCTCCCATGCGCCGTGCCGATCGCCTCTTCCGCCTGGTCCAGGTCCTGCGCCAGCGTCGCTTCGCCACCGCGGACGACCTGGCCGAGGTCCTGGGTGTGTCCCGCCGCACCGTCTACCGGGACATCCGCGATCTGCAGGACAGCGACGTGCCCATCCAGGGCGAAGCCGGCGTCGGCTACACCCTGGATCGGGCCTTCGAGCTGCCGCCGATGAGCTTCACCACCGAAGAGCTCGAGGCCCTGGTGCTGGGCGCCCGCATGGTCCGCGCCTGGGGCGATCCCGCCCTGGGCGTGGCGGCGACGACGGCCATCGAGAAGGTCGAGGCCGTGCTGCCCGGCCCGATGCGGGCGATCCTGGACGACAGCGCCCTGTTCGCCCTGCGGTTCGGCCGCGAGCCCGACGGCGAGGCGAACCTGGCCCTGCTGCGCGGCGCGATCCGCGACCGACGCATGGTGGCCTTCGCCTACGAAGCCGCCAGCGGCGGCCGCACGACGCGGAAGGTCCGCCCGCTGGGCCTGTACTTCTGGGGCCGCAGCTGGACACTCGCCGCCTGGGACCTGCTGCGCGACGACTGGCGCAGCTTCCGGCCCGACCGGATGCTGGCCGTCGATGTGCTCGACGAGACCTTCCCCGACGACGACAAGGACCTGGCGGCCTTCGTGAAGGCACAGGGCGGCTGAGCGGCCCTCGGGTCGCCCCTCGCCGCGCCAGGTCAGAGGAAGGGCGCGACGAACTGCTCGAGCTGCGCGCCCATCAGCGCGCCGGCCTGGGCCTTCTGCACGCTGCCGCCCTTCCACACGGCCAGGGTCGGGATGCTGCGGACCTGCAGGGCCGCGGCGGCCTGCTGGTGCCGGTCGGTGTCGACCTTGGCGACGATGAGCCGCCCGGCGTGGCGGCGGGCGAGGTCCACCAGGTGCGGCGCGACGGCGCGGCAGGGACCACACCACGGGGCCCAGAAGTCGACCAGCACGGGCACGGGGGAGGCGCGGACCAGGCGCTCCAGGCCGGCGTCGTCGAGGTCCTGGGGGTGGGCGGAGAGGTCGAGGGTCGCCTTGCAGCGGCCGCACTTCGGGCTGCTGGCGAGGCGATCGGGGGACACGCGGTTCAGGCCGCCGCAGGCCGCGCAGCGAAAGGCGAGGGAGTCGGGCACGGGCACCTCCTTGGGTGAAGGCTCGTCGCCTCGGCCCGCGTGACAACCGTCGGAGCCGCGACGGAGGGCCGCGGGGGAGGAGGTAGGCTGGGACCATGGTAATCCTCCTCCTCGCCCTGGCCTGCTCCTCGGACAAGGCGCCCGCGGGTGTCGGCGACGACGACACCGGCGCGGCCGGCGGCTGCGGCGACACCGGCGCCGTCGAGATCTGCAACGGTGAGGACGACGACTGCGACGGCCAGGTCGACGAAGGCGCGGTGGACGCGACGGCCTGGTACCCCGACGACGACGGGGACGGGCACGGCGATCCCAGCCGGGCGGTGGACGCCTGCGACCCGCCCGACGGCTACATCGCCGTGGCCGGCGACTGCGACGACGCGGACCCCACCCGGAACACCGGCGCGCAGGAGATCTGCGACGACGCCGACGTGGACGAGGACTGCGACGGGCTCGCGGACGACGACGACCCCGACGCCGAAGGCGGGGTCACCTGGTACCAGGACCTGGACGGCGACGACCACGGCACCGGCGTGCCCCAGACCGCCTGCGACCCGCCCGACCACAGCGCCGAGGTCGACGACGACTGCGACGACACGCGGATCGACGTGCACCCGGGCGCCGTCGATGTCTGCGAGGACGACGTCGACCAGGACTGCGACGGCGACGACGCGCGCTGCGTGGACGAGCGGCTGGTCAAGATCGACGACGACGAGGCGCTGCTGGTCTGGCACGGCCCCAGCGCCTACGAACACTTCGGCCGGGCGGCCCACGGCGGCGAGGACATCGACGGCGACGGCATCCCCGACCTGGTGATGGGCAACAGCCTGGCGGTGGTGGACGGCGTCGACCTGGCGGGCGCGGCCTACCTGGGGCTGGGCGGGCGCACGGGCCGGCACTCGGTGGCCGACGCCGACCTGATCGTCGAAGGCGACGGCTACCTGGGCATGGACGTGGTGCTGCTGCCTGCCACGGACGGCGGCGCCGGCGCCTTCGCGGTGTCCGGCTACCAGGGCGACGACGCCTGCGCGGTCTGGCGCTTCGACCTGCCCGACGGCGCCTGGCCGTCCGCGCCGCTGACCCCCGACGACGCCGACGCGGTGCTCGAAGACGCGGGGCGGGCCTGCTTCGGGCGCGAGGTCGCGCTCTTGTCCGACGCCGGGGGCGACGGCGCCCGGGACCTGGTCACGGCGTCGATGGGGCCTGTCGGCGGCCGGGGGGCGGTGCACCGCTTCGCCGGGGGCTGGCCCGACGGTGTGGACGACGCGGATCTGCGGGTCACGGGCTCGCTGTCTGCGGGCTTCTTCTGGAAGCTGGTCGAGCTGTCGGACGTGGACGGCGATGGCTGCGGCGAGCTGGCCGCGGTCGAGCAGAACTGGGCCGATGACGGCATCGTGCTGTCGGTGTGGTCGGCCTGCCAGACGGGCGAGCTCGCGGCCGGGGACGTGGACAGCCGCATCGACCTGGCCGGCGTCTCCGCCGACGTGGTCGGGGGTGTGGCCAGCCTGGGAGACGCCGACGGCGACGGGCTGGGCGACCTGGCGATCGGCATCCCCAGCCGGGCCGTCGGCACCCTGTACGGGCAGGTCTTCGTGCTGCACGGGCCGCTGGATGCGGCGATGGCGATCGAAGACGTGCCGGACGCGATCGAGGGCGACGCGGAGCCGCTGTCGTCCTTCGGCTCGGCCGTGCTGGGGCCCGGCGACCTGGACGGCGACGGCCGCGGCGACCTGCTGGTCGGCGACGAGACCTGGTCCGAAGAGGTCCTGGACGTCGGCGGCGTGTTCGCCTGGGTCGGCGACATCGAGGGCGTGCACCTGCAGTCCAGCCACGACCGGCGCTGGGTGAACCTGGACAACCAGGGCCTGCAGGGCGGCCACATGCTGGAACCCTATGGCGCGCGCACCTTCCTGATGGGCGCCATCACGGACTCCTCGACCTTCGAGCACGCCGGCGCCCTGTTCCTGTTCGAGGTGGGGGACGGGCTGTAGGGGTGCCCGCGGGTGCGGGGCGATAGGCGCGCGGAATGTGGTTCCTCGCCCTCTGCACGACGCTCTCCCTCCCCCTCCACGCCGCGGACGACGCCGCCGCGGATGATGCCGCGGAGGATGCCGCCGACGCCTGGGACGTCGACGCCCCCCACGGCCCGGTCGACACGGTGCACCTCGACCTGTCCGAGGGCACCTGGCTGTCGGTCACCGAAGGCGCCGCCGACGGCCACGGCGTCGTGGTCTTCGACCTCCTCGGGGACATCTGGGCCATGGACGCCGCCGGCGGCGAGGCCCGGCGCCTGACCCAGGGGGCCGCCTGGGACCGCGAGCCCTCCCTCTCCCCCGACGGGCGCACCGTCGCCTTCGTCAGCGATCGCGATGGCAACCAGAACATCTGGCTGATGCCGCTGTCGGGGGACGGCGCGCCCACCCAGCTCACCCACGAAGACGAAGCCCGGGTCACTGACCCCGTCTGGGACCCGGCCGGGAACTGGCTCATCGTGCGGCGCCGCACCGTCGACACGCGCAGCATCGGCGTCACCGAGCTGTGGCAGGTGCACCTCGACGGCGGCAAGGGCTTCGCGCTGACCTCGCTCGACGAGCACCCCCACGCCGGCGAGGCGGTGATCTCGGCGGACGGCCGCTACATCTTCTTCAGCTCGCGCCACGGCCGCTTCGAGTACGGCGGCGATCCGGTGGCCGGCCTGTGGTCCATCCAGCGCCTGGACCGGCGCACCGGCGAGATCCGCCCCGTCGCCCGCGGCCCCGGCAGTGCGGCCCGCCCGACGCTGTCGCCCGACGGCACGGCCCTGGCCTTCATCAGCCGCGACCGCACCGACACGATCCTCGAGCGGCTGGACCTTGCGACCGGCAGCCGCACCGAGCTGTTCCGCGGGCTCGAGCCCGACCAGCTCGAGGCCTTCGCGCTGCAGGGGACCTACCCGCGCATGTCGTGGACCGACGCCGGCATCCTGCACTGGGACGACGGCGGGCTGTGGCGGCTGGACCCGGCGACCGGGGCGCGCACCGCGGTGCCCCTGCACGTCGAGGGCGACTGGACGGTGCACCGGGTCGCACGGCCGGCCCACACCATCCCCGACATGGTCCAGGCCCGCGTGCTGCGCTGGCCGGTGTCCAACGCGGCCGGCGACCTGGCCCTGTCGGCCATGGGCCGCGTCTGGGTGAAGTCCGCCGACGGCGACGACTTCCGGCTGCTCGAGGGCGCGCCCACCGGCTACGCCCCGGCCTGGTCGCCCGACGGCAAGGTGCTGGCCTGGACCAGCTGGAGCGACGGAGACGGCGGCCGGCTGCACCTGACCGTCGACCCGCTGCGCCGCAGCCGCACCGAGACCCTGCCGATCCAGGGCCAGCTGGTGAACCCGGCCTGGAGCGCGGACGGTCGGCAGCTGGTCGTGCTGCGGGGTGCGGGCGGCGGGGCGGCCGACGACCTGGGCGGCGAGGCCTGGTACGAGCTGGTGCTGCTGGAGCGCCAGGGCCGGCAGTGGACCCATCGCGTGGTCACCACCGTCGGCAACCGCGGCAGCAACCAGCGGGCGCCGCGGCTGTTCCTGCGCGGCGACCGGGTCTACTACCTGCAGGACCGGGCCGGCGAGCCCCGCAGCCCCCAGGACGGCGTGCTGGTCAGCATCAAGCTCGACGGCACGGACCCGCGCACCCACCTGCTGCTGGGCCAGGCCCAGGAGATCGTGCCTTCGCCGGACTTCACCAAGGTCGCCTACAAGCTCGACCACCAGGCCTGGGTCACCGCCCTGCCCGACTGGGGCGGCGGCGAGGTGAAGGCCCTGGACGCGCTGCCCAAGCGGCAGCTGTCCGAGGACGTCGGCGACTGGCTGGCCTGGTCGCCGTCGGGGGAGGAGGTGACCTGGGTCGAGGGCGACGTGCTGCACCGGCAGGCCGTGCCGTCGCTGGCCGAAGACGCTGAGTGGCCCGAGGCGCAGCAGGAGGAGCTCGCGCTGCTGCTGCCGCGGGCCCGGCCCCGCGGGGTCGTGGCCTTCACCCACGCTCGCGTGGTCACGATGGCGGACCGCGCCCACCCCGACGCGGTCGTCGACGACGCCACGGTGGTGGTCGACCGCGACCGCATCGTGAGCGTCAGCCCCGGCGGCCCCGTGCCGGCCGGCGCCCGCGAGGTCGACCTGTCCGGGAAGACGGTGATCCCCGGGCTCGTCGACGTGCATGCCCACCTGCACTACGCGTCCGCCGACGTGCTCCCGGAACAGGAGTGGCGCTACCAGGTGAACCTGGACTTCGGCGTGACCACGGTGCACGACCCCTCGGCCAGCACCGACCTGGTGTTCACCCAGGCCGAGCGGGTGGCCGCCGGGCTCGAGGAAGGCCCCCGCGTGCTCAGCACGGGCTTCATCCTGTACGGCGCGAAGAGCGCCCAGGGCGCGAAGACGCCGGACCGCGACGCCGCCTTCCGGCACGTGCGGCGGCTGAAGGCGATGGGCGCCCAGAGCGTGAAGATCTACCAGCAGTCGCGCCGCGATCAGCGCCAGTGGTACGTCGACGCCTGCCGCGAGCTCGAGATGCTGTGCGTGACCGAAGGCGGTGGCGACCTGGGCATGAACCTGAACATGTTCGTGGACGGCTTCCAGGCCGTCGAACACGCGCTCACCGTCGCGCCGCTCTACGCCGATGTGCAGGGGCTGCTGGCCGCCAGCCGCGGCGAGGCCGACGGCGCCCCGGGCACCGCCTACACGCCGACCCTGCTGGTCGCCTACGGCGGGCGGATGGGCGAGCACTTCTTCTACATGCACGACGACCCGCTGCAGCACGAGCGGCTGCTGCGGCACTTCCCCCAGCGGCAGCTCGACGCCCGGTCCTGGCGGCACGGCGCCTTCGGCCGCGACGGCGACTGGCACCACCAGCGGGTCGCGCAGAGCGCGGCCGAGCTCGCGCGGGCCGGCGTGCTGGTCACGCTGGGGGCGCACGGGCAGCTGCAGGGGCTGGGGGCCCACTGGGAGCTGGCGGCCCTGGCCGGCCCCGGCGCGATGACCCCGGCCGAGGCCCTGCGCGCGGCGACCATCGACGGGGCCCGGTACCTGGGGCTCGACGGAGAGCTCGGCAGCATCGAGCCCGGCAAGCTGGCGGACATGGTCGTGCTGGACGGGGACCCGCTCTCGGATATCCAGCAGAGCACCTCGATCGAGCTCGTGGTGGTCGGGGGCGCGCTGCGCCCCTGAGTCGCGCGGAGTTCACACAAGCGCCTTCGACTTGCGGCATCTTTCAGCGACCGCCGCACCCGCCCGCCCTCCCCCTGGCTGCCTCCTCCGTGCCTGGACCCGCCCTCCAGACCGTGCTCGTGTCCTCCGGCGCCGCCATCGCGGTGCTGATGGTGCTCGCCTGGGTGTGGTCCATCAACCGCAAGGATGCGGGTGTCGTCGACATCTTCTGGGGACTCGGCTTCGTCGTGGTCGCCTGGGTGGCGCACCAGACCGGCGACGCCAGCGGCGCCCGCAAGTGGCTGCTGCCGATGCTGGCCACCCTGTGGGGCCTGCGGCTGTCGGTCTACCTGGCCTGGCGCAACCTGGTGGCCGAGCTGCACCCGGGCAACGACCTGGGCGAGAAGGAAGACCGCCGCTACCGCCTGATGCGGCGCAAGCACGGGTCGCGCTTCTGGTGGGTCAGCCTGATCACGGTGTTCGGGCTGCAGGGCGGGATCATGTTCCTGGTCAGCCTGCCGCTGCAGCTGGCCCAGACGGTGCCGGGCCGCTCGGCGCTGGACTGGCACGACTACGTCGGCACCCTGCTGGTGCTGGTCGGCATCGCCTTCGAGGCCGTCGGCGACTGGCAGCTGTCGGCCTTCCGCGGCAACCCCGGCAGCCACGGCCAGGTGCTGAACACGGGCCTGTGGCGCTACACGCGGCACCCCAACTACTTCGGCGACTTCCTGGTGTGGTGGGGGCTGTGGACGGTGGCGTCCGGCGCCGGGCAGGGCGCGCTGCTCACGGTGTTCTCGCCCCTGCTGATGACCATCCTGCTGCTGCGGGTGTCCGGCGTGGCGCTCACCGAGCGCGACATCGAGAAGCGCCGGCCGGCCTACCGCGACTACATCGCGCGCACGTCCGCCTTCATCCCGTGGTTCCCCAAGCGCCGGGCCGCGGCGAGCGACGAGCAGCCGGCCCGCGACGAGAGCCGGACCCGGCCGGCCTCCGCGCGGTAGCGAGGGGAGTGGAGCGGAGGGCAGGCGCCTTCACACTCCTTCACACTTCGCCGGTTTGCTTGGGGCGCCGTGCACCGGGGCCCAACAACGGGGCCGTAGATGTGGGTGCGAGGCCGACGGAAGTCGACCCGCCGACCGCCAACCCCGGCTGTCGTACCCTCGCCCCCAGGAGGCACCCATGACCCCCATCCGTCGCACCCTCATCGCCATCGGCTTCATGTCGCTGGGCGCGGTCGGCGCCGTCGGCCTGCAGGCGGCGGCCGGCGCTCCGTCCGACGCTCCTGCCGACAACGGCGGCCGCGGCTTCGAGCGCGGCCCCGGCCAGCGCGGCGACCACATGCACGGCCACCGCGGCCAGGGCGGGGACCACGGCCTGCGCGCCTTCGGCCACGCCATGTCGCAGCTCGATCTGACCGAGGCCCAGCAGGACGCGCTGGCCCAGGTCCGCGAGGACGTCCGCGCCAGGATGCTGGAAGGCCGCATGGGCAACGAGACCGACCGCGAGGCCATCCTGACCGCCATGGCCGACGGCAGCCTGGACCGCGACAGCCTGCACGAGACCGTCGACCAGAAGGCCGCCGAGATGATCGAGATCGGCCACTACACGGTCGACAAGCTGATGGACGTCTACGAGACCCTGGACGACGACCAGCGCACCGAGCTGGCCGAGGTCCTGGCCCAGGCCGCCGAGCGCCGCCGCAGCTTCGAGGAGCGCGAGGCGTCGCAGGGCGAGCGCCCCGATGGCGCCGAGGGCGAGGACCGGGACTTCGACGGCCGGGACTTCGACGGCCGCGGCTTCGAAGGTGATCGCGGCCGGCGCCGTCACTGATGCAGGTCGTCCTCGTCGTCGATGACGATCCCGGGCTCTCCGCGCTGCTCGCGGAGTACCTGGGAGGGCGCGGGTTCGAGGTCGAGGTGGCCGGCGACGGCCCCTCGGCCCTGGCCCGCGTCGGGCGTGGCGGGGTCGATCTCGTCGTGCTCGACGTCATGATGCCGGGCATGGACGGGCTCGAGGTGCTGCGGACCCTGCGCCGCTCGCCGGCCAGCGAGCGGCTGCCCGTCGTCATGCTGACCGCCCGCGGCGAGGACACCGACCGCATCGTGGGGCTCGAGCTCGGGGCCGACGACTACCTCCCGAAGCCCTTCAACCCCCGCGAGCTGCTGGCCCGCATCACCAGCGTGCTGCGGCGGGCCGCGGCCCCAGTCCCCTCGGACAGCGCGCTGCACGCCGCCGGGGTCCGGGTCGACCCCGCCCGCCGGGCCGTGGCCGTCGACGGCGAGCCCGTCGACCTGACCACCACCGAGTTCGACATCCTGCGGGTGCTGGTCGCCGCCGCCGGGCGCGTCGTGCCGCGGGACCGGCTGATGGAGCTGGCCCGCGGCGAGGAGTGGGCCAGCTTCGAGCGCAGCGTGGACGTGCACATCAGCCACCTGCGCCGCAAGCTGGGCGACGACCCGCGCCGTCCCCGCCGCATCAAGACGGTGCGCGGCATCGGCTACATGGTGCCCGCCGGCGCGCTCGCCCCCGCGCCCGCCTCCGAGGTCTGTGACGATCCGGACGGCGACCCGTGAGCCTGCGCGTCCGGGTGTTCACCGCCATGGCGGCGCTGCTGGCGCTGACCGTGCTGGGCGCCTGGGCGCTGGCTGGCGGGGCCGTGCTGCGGCCGCTCTTGGGGGCCGTCGCCGACGAGCGCGTGGACGTCGCGGTCTACGTGGCCAACGAGATCATGGCCGAGCCCGACCAGCCCGAGCGCGAGCGCCGGGCCCGCGAGCTGTCGCGCGAGCTGGGCCTGCGGCTGCGGCTGGTCCCCGACGCGCCCCCGCACCTGGAGCGCGAGGGCGTGCGCAGCTTCGAGCGCGACGGCCGCGTCGTGATGTTCTTCCCGCGTGGCCGCCACGGCGAGCACCGCGGAACCCTGGTCTCGCTGGGGCCCAACGGCACGGCGCCCTGGCTGTCCCTGCACTTCCGCGCCGACACGGACAGCCCGCAGCGCAACGTCGGCCTGGGGCTGGTCATGCTGGGCGGCGGGGCCGTGCTCATCGCGGTGCTGATCTCCCGCTGGATGCTGCGCCCGCTCGAGCTCTCGGCCCAGGCCATGGCCCGGGTGGCCGACGGCGATCTGGCCCACCGCGTCGAGCCCGGCGGGGCCGGCGATGCCGCGGCCGGCATCGGCCACACCTTCAACCGGATGGCCGACCGGGTGGAGGGCATGGTCCGCGGCCAGCAGGACCTCATGGCCGCCGTCAGCCACGAGCTGCGCACGCCGCTCACCCGCCTGCGCCTGCAGGCCGAGCTGCTGCGCGAGGCCGGCGCGCCCGAGGCCCGCGTCGCCGCGATGGAGCAGGACATCGGCGAGATGGACGAGCTGGTCGGCGAGCTGCTGGAGTCGGCCCGCCTGCACCAGGGGCTGCTGGCCCTGCACCTGGGCGAGGTCGGGCTGGCCGAGCTCGTCGCGTCCTGCGTCCAGGCCGCGGAGCTCGGCGAGCGCGTGGTGTCCGTCGACGTCCCGCCGGACCTGGTCCTGGTGGCCGACGGGGCCCGGCTGCGGCGGGTGCTCAAGAACCTGCTCAGCAACGTGCGCCGCTACACGCCGGCCGACGCCCGGGTCGAGATCCGGGCCACCCTCTCCCGCGACGGCGACGCCGGCCAGGTCGTGCTGGTCGTCGCTGACGACGGCCCGGGCGTGCCCGACGACGCCCTGGGCCGGCTCTTCGACCCCTTCTTCCGCGCCGAGGGCAGCCGCAGCCGCGCGACCGGGGGCCTGGGCCTGGGCCTGATGCTGGTCCAGCAGATCGTCCTGGCCCACGGCGGCGCCGTCGACGCCATGAACCGGCCGGCCGGCGGCCTGATGGTGCGCATCCGGCTGCCGGTCGAGCAGTAGCGGCCCTCAGGCAGCGGCCCTCAGGCAGCGGCCCTCAGGCAGCGGCCCTCAGGCAGCGGCCCTCAGGCAGCGGCCCTCAGGCAGCGGCCCTCACGCTGTGCTGCTCAGAAGGCGGACTGGATCGCGTTGGTGACCGCCGGGATCAGGTAGCTCCACTGCGCGTCCTCCTCCTTCGTGACGGTCACGAAGTCCTTGACCGCGAAGATGGTGCGCACGCCGACGACCTTGAAGATCGCCTCGCCGAGCTCGTTGCCCTCGGCCTCCTCCTTCGAGTTGAAGGACAGGCTGCCCTTGGCGACGACCTTGCGGCTGACGACGAACTTCATGGCGTTGGGGTTCGGCGTCTCCTCGGCGTGCACCTCGACCTCGCTGCGGGTCGGCTCCGCTTCCTCGTCGCCGCCGTGGTCGTGGCTGTGGCTGTGACTGTGCCCGTGCGAGTGGCTGTGGCCCATGTCGTCGTCGTCGTCGTAGGGCGAGACCGGGGGAGGGGCGGAGCGCACGGCTTCGGGCGGGCGCTTCAGGCCCCCGCTGCCCGGGGTGTAGTGCACGTTGGTCTTGGCCTTGGAGGGACGGACCAGCCCGACGGCCTTCTTGACGGCGCGCAGGGGGAGGGAGGCGAGCTTCTTGAGCATGGCGGCTTCCGGCGGAGGAGGGACGCTTCCGGCTAACGCTCGGCGGAGCCTGCGGGGTAGGGGAGGGGCCCATGTCGGCGCGCATCACCATCCTGGACGGCCCGCTGGGCACCGAGCTGCTGCGCCGGGGCGTGGCCTTGCCGGCGCCCGCCTGGTCGGCGGCGGCGCTGGGTGACGCCCCGGACGTCGTCGCGGCCATCCACCGCGAATACGCCGCGGCCGGCGCCACGGTGCACACGACGTGCACCTTCCGCACCCAGCCGCGCTGGCTGCCGGACTGGCGGGCCCGCGTGACGACCGCGGTGGGCCTGGCGCGGGGCGCGGTCCCGGCCGGCCACCGCGTCGCCGGCAGCATCGCGCCGATCTTCGACTGCTACCGGCCGGACCTGTCGCCGCCCGAGCCGGGGCCCGAGCACGCGCGGCTCGCGCAGGCGCTGGTCGAGGAGGGCGTGGACCTGCTGCTGTGCGAGACCTTTCCCAACGTGGGCGAGGGGCTCGCCGCGGTGGACGCCGCGGTGTTGGCCGGAGCAGGCCGCGTGCCCGTCTGGGCGGCGTTCACGCCCGGGCCCGACGGCGACCTGCTGTCGCCCGAGGAGATCGCGGTCGGTTGCCGCGAGGCGGCGGCGCGCGGGGCGGCAGCGGTCCTGGTGAACTGCCTGCCGGCGACGTCCGCGCTGCGCTGGCTGCAGCCGGTGCTGGACCTGGACCTGGGCCTGCCCGTGGGCATCTACGCCAACGCGGGCCATGCCTGCGACGGGCTCGGCTGGGGGGCGGACCCGGCGCAGGCGGCGGCGCGCTACGTCGAACTCGCGCGCCAGTGGGTGGCGGCCGGTGCCACCCTGGTGGGGGCCTGCTGCGGCACCACGCCCGCGACCATCGCCGCGCTGGCGCAGGCGTTTCGCACGACGGAGGACCGATGACCCTGTGGCTGCTGCTGACCCTGGCCTGTGGCGACAAGGGCGGGCCGGTCGACACGGGCGGGGCCGACTCGGGCCGGACGGACGACGACGCGGACGGCGACGCGGACACGGACACCGACACCGACACCGACACGGGCGGCGACACGGACACGGACACCAGCCCCGACACGGACACGGACACCGACACCGACACCGGCCCGATGGCCTGGCGCGGCGACGGTGCGCTGGCCGAGCTGCCGGTGATCATCCGTGGCGACCAGCCCGGTGGTCTCGCCGGGCGAGCGGTGGACGGGACCGGAGACGTCGACGGCGACGGGGTCGGTGACCTGATCCTGGCGGCGCCCATGGCCCCGGGCGCCGGCGACGAGGCCGAGGCCGGCCGCGTCTACCTGCTGCAGGGGCCGCTGGCGGGCACCCGGACCGTGGCCGACGCCGACCGCACCTTCTACGGGCCACGGGCCGAGGCCTGGCTGGGCTGGTCGGTCGCGGGCCTGGGCGACCTGGACGGCGACGGGCAGCCAGAGGTCGGCATCGGCGCCCCACTGGCCGACGGCGCCGCGCCCCAGGCCGGCGCGGCCTGGGTCTTCTCGGACATCGCCGCGGCCGACGGCCTGGACGACGCCGAGCGGGTGATCCACGGCGCCGCCACCCGCGACCAGCTGGGCATCGAGCTGTGCACCGCGGGCGATCAGGACGGCGATGGCTGGCCCGATCTGCTCGTCGGCGCCTGGCTGTCCGACGACCCCGCCCGGGACGCTGGGGCCGTCGCCGTGTTCGGCGGCGCGGCCACCGGGACCCTGACCCTCGGCGACGCCGGCTTCCTGGCCAAGGGCCTCTCCGAGAACGACTGGGCCGGGTACGCGGCCTGCGGCGGCGGCGACGTCGACGGCGACGGCGCGGACGACCTGTTCATCGGCGCCGACGGCAGCGACCTGTCCCGGCCGGAAGGCGGCGCGGCCTTCGTCTTCCACGGCCCCGTGCTCCCCGACGCCGGCGCCCGGCGCACGGATCTCTCGGCCGCCGACGCCAGCATCCTGGCCGAGGGCAACGGCGACTTCGCCGGCCACACGGTCGCCATCGTGGGCGACCAGGACGGCGACGGCCACGCCGACCTGTTCACCGGGGCGCTCGGCTACCGCGCCGAGGGCGTGCGGGTCGGACGGGCCTACCTGTTCACCGGCGACCCGGGGCCCGGCGCCTCGGCCGGGGCGGCCGACCGGATCTGGACCGGCACCGACGAGAACGGCATGCTCGGCTACACCGTCCAGGGGGCCGGAGACCTCGACCGCGATGGCATCGAGGACCTGCTGCTCGGCATCCGCTACGCCGCGGACGCCGGGGTGGAAGCCGGGGCCGTGCAGCTGCTCTACGGCGACCGGACCCTCTCCTACGACGACGGCTGGTACGGCATCGCCGAGGCCGCTGGCGACGAAGCCACCTACGCGCTGGGGGCCGGCGGCGACGTGAACGGCGACGGCTGGCCCGACGCCTTCGTCGGCGCGCCCGGCTGGGGCGACGACGATGTCGGGGCCGTCTACGTGATCACGGGGGGGCGGCGCTGACCAGACGCCGCCGCACCAGCGGCAGCAGGGCGAAGGCCGGCAGCGCCAGCACGAAGGTCAGCAGGAACCAGCTGGCGTAGCCCAGGTGGGCCGCGCCGTAGCCCGACACCGCGCCCGACAGGATGCGCGTCAGGCCCATCGCCGCGGTCAGCAGGGCGAAGCGGGTCGTGGCCTGCCGCCCGCCGGTCAGGGCCATCAGCGCCGCCAGGAAGGCCGCCGTGCCGAGCCCGCCGGTGAAGCTCTCGACGACGCTGGCCGCGTAGACCGCGCTCCGGGACGGCCAGGTCGCGGCCGCCGCGTAGCCCAGGTTCGACAGGGCCTGGGCCGCGCCGAGCAGCCACAGGCCGCGGAAGGCCCCCAGCCGGGTCGTCAGCTCGCCGCCCAGCAGCGCGCCGGCGATGGTGAGCGCCGTGCCGAGCGTGATGCTGATGAAGCCGACCTCTTCCACCGACAGCCCCGCGTCCAGCCAGAAGGGCTTGACCATCGGGCCCATGGCCGCGTCGCCGAGCTTGAACAGCATCACGAAGGCCACGATGCCCACGGCGGCCAGCCAGCCGTCGGCCCGCACCCAGGACAGCAGCTCGGACAGCCAGCGCACGGGGCTGGCGTCGGGCCGGGGAGCGCGGGGGAGGAGGAGCAGGGGGAGGGCGAGGAGGAGGGCGGCCCCGCCGACCAGGGCGAAGACCACGGTCCACGACACGCTGCCGCCGAGCGCCACGGCCCCGCCGCCCGCGAGGAGCATCGCGGCCCGGTAGGCCGCCACCCGCAGGCCGTTGGCCCGCCCGTGCTGGTCGGCCGGCAGCACCGTCGCGACCCAGCCGTCGGCGGCCAGGTCGAAGGTCGCGCTCGCCGCCGCCACGCCGACCAGCACCACCCAGAAGGCCGGCCCCAGGCCCAGCTGCGGCAGCAGCGCCACCCCCAGGCCGACGCCCAGCAGCGCGGCCGTGGCCCAGCCCATCAGGTGTCCCACCCGGTCGACCAGCGGCGACCACAGGGGCTTGAGGGTCCACGGCAGGCCGACCAGCGACGCGAGCCCGATGGCTTCCAGGCTGGTGCCCTGGACCTTCAGCCACACCGGCACCAGCTCGCCGACCACGCCCATCGGCAGCCCGCTGCCCAGGTAGAGCAGCACGGTCATGCCGGCCAGGGCCCCGGCGGAGGGGCCGGGCGTGGTCGGAGGGGAAGGACGCGAGGACATCGACGCATCCTGCCACCCGGCGCTACGCTCCTGGCACCCCCGGAGTCCTCGATGCGCCTTCCGTCGCGCCTTCCCATGCCGCTGCGGGTGCTGCTGGCCCTGCTCGCCGTGCACGCCGCCGACCGCGCCGTCGCCTGGGCCTGCTCCTGCGCGCCCGTCGACGACCCCGTGGCCGCGATGGACGACTACGACGAGGTGTTCGTCGGGCGGGCCGAGGGCACGGGCTTCGGCTGCGGCCAGGCCGACGTCACGACCCGGTTCGAGGTCGTCGAGGCCTTCAAGGGCGTGGACGTCGGCGACACCGTGCAGGTCGAGCACGGAACCCAGAGCGCGTCGTGCGGGTTGACCTACGACCGCGGCGCCACCTACCTGGTGTTCGCCGCCGGCGGGTTCAGCAACCTGTGCTCCCCCGGCGGCCCCGCGATGCTCGAAGCCGACACGGTGCAAGCCCTGCGCGACGCCACCGGCGGTTAGTCCCCGCCTCCTCCCACCCGGCCTCCCATGCGCCCCGCCTCCCTGTTGCTGTCGGCCGTCCTCCTCCTCGGCCTCTCCTCGCCCGCCCTGGCCAAGGGCGGCAAGGGGGGCGGTGGCGGGGGCCGAAAGGTCGCGGTCCTCCTCGCCCCGGCCCAGCTGACGGTCCCGCAGGCCGAGCTGACCGTCGACATCAAGGTCGCGCCGCGCACCTCGGTGGCGCCGGTGATCGCGCTGGATCTGTCGGGGCCGATCCGCCTGGGCCACTTCGGCGGCCAGCTGCGCCACAGCTTCGCCGGCACCTGGGAACGGGGCGCCTTCCTGGCGGCCGAGGTCGTCACCGGCGACGGCTCGTGGAAGCACGAGGACAGCACCGGCGTCGCCTTCGGCGGCATGGCCGGCGGGCGCTACACCTTCACCCCGGCCCTGACCCTCGAAGGGGGCATCGGCGGCCGGGTCCACTGGGACGGGAGCAAGGCCTGGCCCGGCGCCCTCGTCCACCTCGGCATCGGCTGGAGCTTCTGATGATTCCCCTGCTCGCGCTCACCCTGCTGACCGGCTGCTCCAAGGAACAGACCGACGCGTACTGGATCCAGGGCGCCGGCTACGGCTGGGACCTGTTCAACCACCGCGTCAGCCACCTGCACTGGGACGTCGACGCCGACGGGCGCCGGGCCGCCATCATCGGCGGCACCTCGACCACCGGCGTGCCGGCGGACCTGCCCGACGAGTGCGAGTCCAGCTCCTGCCAGGAGCTGCCCTTCCTCGACGACAGCGAGGTGCAGCTGCGCTGGGTGCACGCCAGCAGCAAGCGCACGGTCTTCGCCCGCGGCAGCGCCGAGCTGCTCGCCGACGCCGGCGGGGTCAGCACCAGCGTGAGCGTGCCCCTGCCGCGCAAGGCCAAGGGCGACCCGGTGGCCTTCATCGCCGGGCTCACCTTCGACACCGACGCGCCGCTGTCGGGCGGCGACGCCTGCTACGACCCCAGCTTCGGCTGGCACCCGCGGCAGATCGCGCTGACGCTCGGCACCCCGACCCTGGACGACGGGCGGGAGAGCGTGACCGTGCCGGTCACCGCCACCTTCGCGGCCGGCGAGTCCTTCGAGGACATCCGCCAGTGCATCGACGCGGTCAACGACCAGGCCCAGGTCGCCGTCGACGTGCAGATCGTCGTGGCCGTGACCCGCGACGGCTACGAGCACCACGACGTCAGCCACGGCATGACCTACACGCTGGGCGACGGGGCTCCGGGCGCGCCCGACGAACAGCCGCCCCCGGACATGGGTGATCGGCCCCTGGCGGTCGGCGTGGCCAACCCCGTGCTGGGCTGGTCGAGCCTGGACTTCTCGTTCTACGGCAGCGAGAGCGACGGGCACGGCGCCTACATCCGCACCCTGTCCTGGGACGCCGACGCGGACGAAGGCTGGGCCAGCGGCCACGCCACGAACTACTCGCCGGTCACCCAGCTCGACGGCTTCGAGTACGACTTCACGGGCACCGTGGTCGCGCTCGAGATGGCCGACGGCCAGGCCGATGGCGACACCTCGACCGCGGTCATCCCCGCGGAGCTCGACGACGACGGCGTGCCCGTGATCTTCGACCTGGACGAGGCCGCCGCTGACTGAGTCTCCGCGACCTGCGCCGCCGGACGCCGAGCCCCCCTCGCGGCCGGCGCCCCTCGCCGACGCCGGGCCGCGGGTGAAGCGGCTGGTGGTCGGCGGCATCGCGCTGCTGGCCGTGGTCAGCACCATCGCCGCGGCCTTCTCGCCCTGGCTGCTGGTGAACGCGCCGCTGGCGCTGGTCGTGCTCAACCCGGACGGTCGGCACATCGTGCTGGCGTCGGCCGAGGTCCCGCCCGTGCCCCTGTGGCTGGTGGCCAGCGCCCGGCGCTTCCTGTCGATGCTGCTGACCTGGGGGCTCGGCGCCACCTACGGCCACGCCGCCGTCAGCTGGACGGTCAAGCGTTTCCCGCGCTTCGCCGGCTTCGTGCACTGGTCGGATCGGCTGCTGCAGCGCACCGGCCCGGCCATCCTGGCGCTGATCCCCGGCTACACGATCACCATGCTGGCCGGCGTCGCGGGCCTGTCCTTCCGGCGCTGCGCGGCGGCGCTGGCGGTCGGCGTGTTGCTGATGAACGGCGCCACCGTGTGGTTCGGCAGCGAGCTGCGGTCGTTCATCCAGCCGCTCGTCGCCTGGCTGACCGCCCACGTGGTCGAAGCGACCCTGGTCACCGCCGTCGTGATCGGCGGCTGGCAGCTGGTCAGCCGGCTGCGCGGCAAGAAGGGGCTGGAGCTGCCGCCGGCGGACTGACCGCCCGGGTCGGGCTCAGCCCTTCACGCTGCCCGCGGTCAGGCCTTCGACCAGGTAGCGCTGCAGGGTGAAGAACAGCAGCATCACGGGCACGCTGACCAGGATGGCGCCGGCGGCGAACCGCCCCCACTCGGTGCCGAAGTCGCCGACGTAGGACTGCAGCACGACGGGCAGGGTGAAGCTGCGCTCGTCGCCCATGAAGGTGGCCGCCAGGATGAACTCGTTCCAGGCGGTCATGAAGCTGAACAGGCCGGTCACGACCAGGGCCGGGCGGGCGAGCGGCAGGATGATGCGCCAGAAGGTGGTCCAGCGGCTGGCGCCGTCCATCAGCGCGGCTTCTTCGAGGTCCCGGGGGATGGTGTCGAAGTAGCCCTTGAGGTTCCAGGTGCAGAACGGGATGGCGGTGGTGGCGTAGACCAGGGCCAGGCCCGTCAGGCTGTCGAGCAGGCCCAGCTCGTCGAGCAGGATGTAGAGCGGGATGGCCATGACCACCCCGGGGAACATCTGGGTGATCAGGAACAGCGCCATGCCGGCGTCGCGGCCGGGGAAGGCCCAGCGGCTCAGGCCGTAGCCGGCGGTGCAGGCCAGGGCGATGCCGACGACGCTGGTGACCAGGCTGACGAACAGGCTGTTGAACAGCTGGCGGCCGAACAGCCAGGCGCCGGTCGCGTCGGTGGTGCCGACCACGTCCGCGAAGTTCTGCAGCGTGATCTCGGTGGGGATGGGCCACGGGTCGAGGCTGAAGGCCTGGGACGGCGACAGCGCCATCTTGAGCACCCACAGCACCGGGTAGAGCGTCGCCAGGCTCACCACGACGAGCGTGGCGTGCACCAGCAGCTGGGCCGGCAGCGACGGGGCCTGGACGGTGGGTTGTGCCATCGCCGGGCATGGTGCCACAGGGCGGAGGGCGCTAGGGCGCTGGCAAGGAGGAGCCCCCGATGCTCGGAAACACCCCCGGCCTGACCGGCGTCGCCACCATCGACCTGCAGAAGCTGCTGCGGGTGCTGCATCGGGGCGAGATCGCGACCCCGCTGTCCCTGCCCGAGCTGACCCGCTGCGGGCTGCAGCACTGCGCAGACGGGCTGATGGGCGGCCTGCGCGGCTGCGACGAGGCGGGCCTGCGCGCCGTGCTGGTCTGCGTGCTGGCCGAGCGCACCGATGCCGGCCGCCGCATGGTGGGGCTCACCGACGCCCGGCGCCAGGCCCGCGGCTGAGCGCGGGACCGACGTCCTCGCAGCGCCGCCGCGTCGGGCCCCGGTTACTTGCTCGACATGGCCGATCCCACGCCCGATTCCGCGACCGGCCCCGACGCTGGCCCCGACAGCGACTCCCACGCCGGCCCCGACAGCGACTCCCACGCCGGCCCTCCGACGGGTCCCGACACCGGCCCTCCGACCGACTCCTCCCCCGTCGCAGCGCCCGTCCGCGAGCTCGCCGTCGAGCTGCCGCCGCGGTGGTCCGAAGCCGCCCTGCTGTCCCTCGACCCCAACGAGTACGACTACCAGGAGTTCAAGGGCAGCCTGTGGCTGTCCAAGGACCGCGAGGTCGTGGGCGGCTTCCTGCACATGCTCAGCAAGCAGGTCAGCGCCTTCGCCAACGGCGGCGGCGGGCGGCTGTTCATCGGCATCGACGACAGCGGCGCCGTCGACGGCGGGGTCCCGGTCGATCTGAAGGGAGGAGGCACCCGGTCCTGGCTCGAGGACGTCGTGTCCGGGGTGGTCGAGCCCAAGCTCAAGAAGTTCAACGTCTTCGAGGTGCGGAGCGACGGCCCCGACAGCGCCATCCACGCCGGCCACGCCGTCTACGTCGTGGAGATCGCCCCCAGCGAGGACGCGCCCCACCAGGCCTACGACCACCGCTACTACCTGCGCATCGCCGGCAAGAGCCGGCCGATGGGCCACATCCACATCGAAGACGTGCTGCGCAGGACCCGCCACCCGCGGGTCCGCCTGTCCCGGGTCGGCCCCTACGGCGACGCCGAGTACATCGACACCGACCCCCGCGGCCCCAAGGCCCAGCTGTGTTTCCGGGCCTTCCTGGTCAACGAGGGCCGCAACCTGGCCCACCACGTCGGCGCCGAGATCCGCCTGCCGCGCCCGCTGGTCAACAGCGATGTGCGGGACCGCATGCTCGCCCAGGACGGCGTGGTGCTGACCCAGGACCCGGGCCAGCTCACCTTCTTCCGGTACCACCCGACCCCGCTCTTCCCGACCCAGACGGTGTACCTGCTGCAGTTCTGGGTCGCGATGCACGGCAACAACTACGCCCAGATCCAGGACGGGGCCGCCATCCGCTGGACCGTCTACGCCGACGATGCCCCGCCCCACCAGGGCGAGCTGCCGCTGGCCCGCTTCAAGGTGGTGCGCCGCGCGCTCGGCTGGCTGCACCGCCAGGGCAGCGTGCCCGAGGGACAGAAGGCAGGGGCCGGCCCGCCGAAGCGGCGTCGCCGCAAGAAGTCCCGCCGCGGCGCCCGCAAGCCGGCCCAGAAGACGTCCTGAGCCGGGCTATGGTGCGCCGGTCGGAGGACTGCGCATGATCTTCATACTCGCGGCGCTCGCCTGCTCGAGCGGCAAGGACAGCGGAGCCGCCGGCGGCGACAGCGCGGGCAGCGACCCGGGGCCGATGACGCCGTGCAACCCGGTGGACGACGGGCACTGCATGCTGCCCTTCCCGAGCGACTTCCAGACGGTCGCCGACGACAGCACGCCGACCGGGCGCCGGCTGGCGCTCGATGCGTCGGTCATGCCGACCAACATCAACGGCGTCGTGATGGCGCCGGAGTTCTGGAACGAGATGGACGGCTTCTCGACCGTCGGCATGATGCTGGCCTGGCTGCCGGGCGCGACGACCGAGGGGCTGCCGACCTGGCAGGACCTGGATCGGGTCGACGACCCCGACGTGGGCTCGCTGCTCATCGACACCGAGACCGGCGAGCGGGTGCCGCACTACGTCGAGCGGGCCGCCTTCCCCGAAGACACCAGCCGGGCGCTGCTGACCCTGCGGCCGGTCGTGCCGCTGCACCCCGGCCGCACCTACGTCGTCGGCCTGCGCGGGCTGGTCGACGGGTCCGGCGCCCTGGTCGACAGCCCCGACGGCTTCGCCGTGCTGCGCGACGGGGCGGCCACCGACGATCCCGATCTGCTGGGCCAGCGCGACCGCTACGAAGACATCGTCTTCCCGACGCTGGAGGCCGCCGGCGTCGACCGCGCGTCGCTGCAGCTGGCCTGGAGCTACACGACCGCCAGCAAGCAGGCCAGCCTGGGCCGGGCGCTCTGGCTGCGGGACAGCGCGCTGGCCTGGGCCGACGAGCACGGGCTGGCCTACACGGTCGAGAGCACGACGGACAGCGCCTGTGGGGACGGCGACACCATCGCCCGCACCCTGACCGGCACCTTCACCGCCCCGCTGTACCTGACCGAGGACGCGCCGGGCACCGTGCTGACCCGCGACGCCGACGGCTGGCCCTACGAGAACGGCACCACCGAGGTCGAGTACACCCTGCGCGTGCCCTGCTCGCTGGTCACCGGCGCGCGGCCCGGCGGCCTGATGCAGTTCGGCCACGGCCTGCTGGGCGACCAGAGCGAGGTCTACAGCGGGTCCCTGGCCGAGCTGGCCGACGAAGCCGGCTACCTGCTGGGCGCGGTCGACTGGACCGGCATGAAGAAGCAGGACCGCGGCGCCATCACGCTGATGATCAGCCAGGACCCCGGCCGGTTCGCCATCATCCCCGAACGCACCCTGCAGGGCTTCGTCGAGCACGCCCTGTTCACGCGGCTCGTGACCGGGCCCCTGGCCGAGGATCCGCTGCTGATGGAGGGCGAGGTCTCGCTGGTCGACCCCGACGACGTCGTGTTCTACGGCATCTCGCAGGGGGCCGTCATCGGCGGCGGCTTCGCGGCCCTGTCCACCGACGTGGACCGGGTGCTGCTCGGCGTGCCCGGCGCGCCCTTCACCCTGCTGCTCGAGCGGAGCGACGGCTTCCTGCCCTTCCTGCAGATCCTGGAGGGGCTGTACGAGGATCCCGCCGAGATCAGCATCCTCATCGGCCTGATGCAGACGCTCTGGGACCCGGGCGAAGCCGCCGGCTACCTGCGCTACATGAACGAGGAGCCCCTCGACGACCACACGCAGCCGAAGGAGGCGCTGATGGTCGCGGGCCTGGCGGACGCCCTGGTGCCGGCGCTCGGCGCCCACGTGATGGCCCGGTCCTACGGCGCGACCCTGCTGACCCCCGCGCCCCGGTCGGTCTACGGCCTGCCCGAGGCCGACGAGGTGCACGGCAGCGCCCTGCTCGAGCTGGACTTCGGCTACGAGCTGCCCGTCGAGCCCGTGCCCGCCGACGTCGACAACGCCGTGCACTGGAGCGTCACCGGCCGCGACACCGTGCGCGCCCTGATGGTGCAGTGGCTCGTCGACGAGACCGCGACCAACCCCTGTGACGGCGTCTGCGACCCGGACTGAGCGGGCCTACCAGCTGTGCATCCCGAGCGGCTGGCGGTCGGGGTGCTCGACCATCGCCTCGAGCGCTTCCCAGAGCTGCTCGGCCAGCTGCAGATCGTAGCTGGCCTCGTGCCCGGCGTGCAGCTCGTCGCGCCGGTAGAAGGCGCCGGTCACGTGCAGGTCCGCGTCGCAGCACAGCCGCAGCACCGGGGCGGCCCCCTGCTCGGGGCTGTGGAAGGCCGGTCGGGCCACCGTGTGGGCGGCGACCCGCGCCAGCCAGGGCGCGTCCTGCAGGGCGTCGGTCAGCACGGGGCCCGGGTGCACGGCGTTGACCCGGATGTCGTCGGGGAACAGTCCGCGGGCCCAGGCCCTTGCCAGGACGACCCGGGCCAGCTGGGCCTGCGCGTTGGCCGTGGCCGCGTCGTAGGCGCGATCCGCGAAGTGCAGGTCGTCGAGGTCGAGGGTCCCGCGCAGGTGGTAGATGCCGGCCAGCTGCACGATCCGGGCGTGGCCGCGCAGCTCGGCCGCACTGCGCAGCAGCGGCACCAGCCGGTGGGTCAGCAGCCAGGGCCCCAGCACGTCGACGGCGAAGGTGCGCTCGACGCCCTGGTCGGTCAGCTCGCGGTCCTGGGGGTAGACGCCGGCGTTGTGCACCAGCACGTCGATGCCGTCTTCGTCGGACAGGAGCGCGACGGCGGTCGCCTCGACGGCGGCGATGTCCGAGAGATCACAGGGAACGAGCACCACCTCGCCGCCGCCCTCGGCCGACAGCTCGCGGGCGGCCTCGGCCCCGCGCCCCGCGTCCCGGCACAAGAGCAGGGTGCGGGCGCCGGCCCGGACCAGCCCGCGGGCGATCTCGAGCCCGATGCCGCGGTTGGCGCCGGTCACCAGCGCGGTGCGTCCGTCCAGGTCGTACAGGGGCAGTCGGTCCATGCCCCGATCATAGGCCCCGCACGCTCAGGTCCACCCCGGCCGCGCCGCCATGTCGCGGCCCTTGCCCTGGAACCGTCCGCCGCGGCCGCCTCCGCGACCGCCGACCGCCTCGGCCAGGCGGGCCCCGGCCTCGGCCACCCACGCCTCCGGCCCGACCACCAGGAACACGCCCTCGCCCCCACCGACACTCCCGCCCCCGGTCAGGACGTAGCGGCCATCGGGATCCGCGGCCTGGGCCACCGCCGCGATGCGGGTGAGCAGCGCCATGTCGGCCTCGTCCCGGTGCAGCGCGCGCACGGCGGCGGGATCGCGGGCCAGGGTGGCGCCCAGCAGCTCGGCCAGCTCGCCCAGCAGCGCCTTCTCGCGGCGGGCCCCGGCCTTCGCGCCGTCCAGCAGCCGATGCACGGCGTCGACGTGCTCGGCAGGGCCGCAGGTCAGCGCCTCGGACAGGGCCTGGGTGCGGTCGCGGGCCTCGTCCAGCGCGGCCAGGGCGCGGCCGCCCGCGATGAAGTGCAGCCGGCTGCCACCCTTGTGGCGCTCGGTGCGGCCCAGATGGACCAGCTGCAGTTGCGACAGCCGCGCCACGTGGGTGCCGCCGCAGGTGTTCAGGTCCAGCCCCTCGATGCCGACGAGCCGCACCGCGCCTTCGTGGCCGTCCGGCAGGCCGCGGCTGCGCACGTCCAGCGCCCCGTACTCCTCCACCGACACCGCCCGGTGCGTGACGGCGCGATCTGCCCGGACCTCGGCGTCGACCCAGGCCTGCAGGCGCGCCCGGTCCTCGTCCGACAGCGGCCCGTCCAGGTCGATGGTGCTGACGTCCTCGCCCAGGTGGAAGCCCACGGTGGCCAGCGACAGCCGGTCCTGGGCGACCGCGGTGACCAGGTGCTGGGCCGTGTGCTGCTGCATGTGATCGAAGCGGCGGGCCCAGTCGACGACGACCTCGGCGGGACCGGGGGCCACAGCACCCAGGGCGACGCAGGCCACGCCGCCCGGCGCCTTCTGGGTGTCGACGACGGCGACGCCAGCGACCGTGCCGTGGTCGGGCGGCTGGCCCCCGCCCTCTGGGTAGAGCACGCTGTCGTCCAGCAGCAGATCGTAGCGGCCGTCCTCGCGGGCGGTGCAGGAGAGCACGGTGCTCTGGCCGGTGCGGGCCTGGGGGTCGCGCTGGCAGGACAGCAGGGAAGCGGCGAGGGGGGACACGGGACCTCCGGAAGGGGCGGCGGGTGCTCGGGGGTTACCTGGGTCCGTGCGGGCCGGCGAGTCCGCGACCGCCCCTGGAGACCGCATGCTGTCCCTCCTGCTCACCCTGGCCGCCCCCGCCATGGCCGGTGACCTGGCCGTCACCCTCGATCCCGGCGTGGTCGCCGACTACCGCGGCGCCTTCGCCCTGTACGTGGGCGACGACTACAACGGCAAGCTGCAGGTCCAGGGCAACGAGACCGCCACCGACGGCGCCGAGCTCGTGGTGACCTTCACCCAGCTCGGCTCGCTCGAGGACGTGACCTGGAAGGAGCAGATCGAGCTCGACAAGAAGGGCCACATCGTCCGCATCCACCGCGAGCGCGGCATGGGCGGCCGGACCCTGACCGTCGACAAGAAGGGCCGCATCACCGAGGTCACCGAGTCGGAAGAGCTGCTCGACGACAGCAAGCCCAAGGACCAGAGCTGGGACCCGCCGGCCGAGCAGCTCATCAACCCCCACCTGCTGCTGCCCGTGCTGCCGACCCTGGCCAGCCAGGGCCCCCAGAAGGGCGACCTGTGGGAGGGCCGGCTCATCGACGCCACGGTGCGCGGCTTCCCGACCGCCAAGCTGCAGTGGCAGGGCCCGATGGCCGCCGGCGAGGTCGTCGCGCTCCAGCGCGAGGTCGGCCCGACCCAGGCCTACGTCATCAAGGACGGCGCCGTCATCTCGATCGTCGTGCAGTCCGCCGGCATCCAGTGGGTCGCGGCCCCGCCCGAGCAGCTCGACCAGCTGCACGAGCAGGAGACCATCCGCCGCCAGAAGCTGCGCATGCTGGAACAGGAGAAGGCCCGGCGCGCGCAGTAGCGGCGCCGGCGCAGGCGTCGCTCAGAGCACCTTCTTGCCCGCCACCCGGTTCATGATCCGGCTGTAGGCCAGCAGCACGAAGAAGATGAGCACGGCGTAGGCCGAGGCGTAGCCGTAGCGGTGACCGCGCGTGAAGGCCCAGCGGTAGGCTTCCGAGATCAGGATCTCGGTGGCGCCGTCGGGCTCGCCGCCGGACACCAGGTAGATGATGTTGAACATGTTGAAGGTCCACACGCTGCCCAGGATCACGGCGGGCAGCAGGGCGGGCTTCAAGAGCGGCAGGGTCACGTGGCGGAACCGCTGCCAGCCGGTGGCGCCGTCGACCTCGGCGGCCTGTTCCAGGTCGCGGGGGATGGACTGCAGCGCGCCCAGCGTGACCACCATCATGAACGGGAAGCCGAGCCAGGTGTTGGTCGCCAGGTTGGCCGCAAAGGCCGTGCTGAACTGGCTGAACCACGACACGGCGCCGATGCCGACCCACTCCAGGAAGCCGTTGATGGCCCCGAACTGGCGGTGGAACATGCCCTTCCAGATGAGGGCGGTGATGTAGTTGGGCACGGCCCACGGCAGGATGAGCAGCACCCGGTAGACGCCACGCAGCTGCAGCCAGGGCTCGCGCAGCAGCATGGCCAGGGCGATGCCGATGGACACGTGCAGGAACACGTTCGCGGCGGTCCACAGGATGGTGACGCCGAGGGTGAACCAGAAGGACAGCGGCGACGAGAGCGGCCAGTCGCGGGCCAGGGCGATGTCCAGGAAGTTGGCCAGCCCGACGAAGGTGAAGCTGCCGTCGCGGTGGGCGAACAGGCTGACGGTGGCGCCGACCACGAAGGGCACGACGACCAGCAGGGCCATCGCGACGGCGGCGGGCGCGACGTAGGCGTAGGCGAAGCGCCACTGCGCGATGCGGCGGCGGGCCCGCCAGGCGGTCGGGCCGAACCAGCCGAAGAAGCCCACGGCAGCGAGGCCGACGGTCACCAGGTAGGGCACGGGGCTCGCTTCCGGCGGCGGGGGCCGGCTGACGATGTCGTACTCCTGCTGGGCGGCCCGCACGGCGGCGTCGGGGGTCAGCGCGCCCCGGGTCACCCGGCGCAGGGCGCGGGCCTGGGGTTCCCAGGTGGCCTGCATCTCCGGGCGGTTGGGCATCGGCACGGCGGCGTCGAGCTGGGCGCGGAAGGCGGACAGCACGCGGTCGTCGGCGACGGCGGGCTCGGCGGCGGCCGACAGGGTGGCGACGGCCTGGCGCCCGTCGGTGGCCCGGCGCAGGGCGGCGTCGTGGCCCGCCAGGAAACGCGCGACGGCGCGGGCTTCGTCGGGGTGCTTCGCGAAGGCGCTGACGAAGGCGCCGTCGACCGTCAGGTAGGGGGCGGCGCGCTCGCCGGTGGCCGAGACGACGGGCAGCGGCGCGATCTCGAAGGGCACGTCGGCCGCGACCTCGCCCAGGAACCACGGTCCGCTGATGACCATGGCGGCCCGGCCCTGGTTGAACAGGTCGGTCACCAGCACGCTGGTGGGCTCTTCGGGCAACAGCCCCCGGTCCTGCAGGCCGACCACCCAGGCCAGCGCCTCGGCGTTGCCGGGCTGGTCGAGGGCGACCACGTCCCCGTCGAACACTCCGCCGCCGAAGCCGTGCATCCACGGCGCGTGGAAGTAGGCGTCGGTGTGCACATAGGCCAGGCCGTAGGCGCCGTCGCCGGTCAGGCCGGGCAGCATCGCCTCGAGAGCGTCGGTGTCCTGCGGGGCGGCGGACACCAGGTCCGTGTTCACGAACAGGGCCAGGCACTTGTAGGCCAGCGGCAGGCCCCACAGGCGCCCGTCGTAGGTCATGGCGTCGACGGTGGTCGGGTGCAGGTCGGCGACGTCTTCGGTCGCGGGCAGGGGCGCGACCAGGCCGGTGCCCTTCCAGGCGCCGATGCGCTCGTGCGCGGCGATGAACAGGTCCGGCCCGTTGCCGCGCGGGGCCGCCGCCTCGAGCTTGCTGAAGAAGCTGTCGTAGGGGACGGCCAGCGGCGCGACCCGCACGTCGGGGTGCGCTGCGGACCACTCCTCGAGCAGCGCCTCGACCGCGGCCCGCTCCTCGCCCCGGTAGGCGTGCCACACGGTCACCTCCACCGGCTCGGCGAAGGCGCGCGGGCCGAGGGCGGAGAGCAGCAGCAGGAGCAGGGCGGCGACCATGGCGCGCCAGCATAGGTCGCTTCCCCTCCGGCGTGCACCGGGCGGGGCTAAGCTGCCGGGCGATGGTCCTCCTCCTCCCGCTGTTCTGGGCATGCGTCCAGACCGCCGCCCCCTACGACACCGGCGCCGCCGGCGGTGACGGCGGGAGCGACGACCCCTGCGCCGCGCGGGTCACGGCCAGCTGGCCCGCCGCCGGCGCCGACGACGTGTGGCTGCAGCCCGACTTCGTCGTGCAGCTCGACTCGCCCGACCCGACGGCGCGCCTGACCCTGGTCGACGACGGCGGCAGCGAGGTCCCGCTGGTGACCGCCGCCAGCCAGGACGGCGCCCTGTGGACCGCCACCCTGGACGGCCAGCTGGTCGAAGACGCCGACTACACGCTCAAGGTCCAGACCTGCCTGGACCTGACCGACGTCGACTTCCACACCCTCGACGCCCCCGGCTTCCCGCCCGAGCTCGTCGACCGCGGCGTCGCCTACTCGCTGGACCTGTCCTACGGCCGGCTGGTCCGCCCTGGCGAGCTCGAACGCGTGCTCGCCCCGCTGCTCGCCGACCACCAGTGGCTGGTCGGCATGGCGCTGTCCGGCGACACCGACAGCGGCGCCCTGGCCCTGACCGGCGCGGCCGGCAACGCGCAGACCCAGGACACCTGCGTGCCCACCATGGCCCTGCCGGAGCTCGCCCTGACCGGCAGCCCCCACGTCGTGCTGGGCCCCCAGGC
>JACKEY010000016.1 GCA_020632755.1 Alphaproteobacteria bacterium
GGACAGCCGTCGTCGTCCTGGTAGCCGTTGGGGTTCTCGGGCTCGTTGATGCAGCGGTCGGCGATGTCGAGGATGCCGTCCTTGTCGTTGTCCGGTTCCGGACAGCCGTCGTCGTCCTGCCAGCCGTCGTCGTCCTCGGCGTCGTTGGGGCAGCGATCCTCGGCGTCGAGCAGCCCGTCCTTGTCGTTGTCGAGCTCCGGGCAGCCGTCCTCGTCCTTCCACTGGTCGAGGTCCTCGGGCTCGCGCACGCACTGGTCGAGGGCGTCGACCACGCCGTCCTTGTCCCGGTCGCGGCTGTTCGGGTCGAAGGAGGGCGCCACCGTGACGCCGCCCACGACGCGCCAGTCGGGCGCGCCCACGCCCGGCAGCACGCCCGCGCCGCCGCCCGCGGAGAGCGAGGCGTAGCGCCCCAGGTGGAACTTGAGCCCACCGAGCACCTCGGCCGGATGCTGCGCGGTCTGCGTGCCGCTGACCGTCCCGTGGAACTCGCCGGTGAGCTCGAAGACGTCGACGGGGTGGAAGCCGACCGCAGCGCCATAGACGAACTCGTTGTCCAGGACGGTGTCGCGGATGTCCGCCGGGTCGCGCACCAGGTAGCCGCCGTGCAGGGCGCCGCGGATCGTGTACTCGCGGGCGTGGATGCTGCCGTTGCTGACCTCGAAGACCAGGCCCGGCTGCACGCTCACGCCTTCCTCCCCCAGGAAGGAGCCACCGTTGCCGGTCGGCAGGCCCACCGGGGCCACCACGGCGAGCCCGACGGGCAGCCGATCCCGGTCGAGGACGGCGAGCTTCGGGTGCAGCCGCAGGTCGCCGATGCCCGACGAGATGAGGTCCGCTGGAGGCTGCAGCGGGTTGTCGAGGGAGTTGAGGTCGTAGCCGTCCTGGAACAACACCAGCGGCATGTCGACGACGAAGGAGAAGAAGCGCGACAGGCCCATGCCGACCTGCACGTTGCCCATGAAGCGGTCGTCGATGACGCCGTCGCCGTCGTCTCCGGTCACGGTCACGCCGGCCGGTGGCAGCCGCGCACCGTCGACCTGCATCAGGACCGGGTCGTTCTCGTAGCTGCCCCACAGCGAGGCCCCGACCTGCAGGTGCCCGAGCGTCGCGGCGCCCGGCACGTGCAGGTAGCCGTAGGCATCCGGGTGCGGCCGGAACAGCTCGATGTCCACGGTCGTGTCCGCGGACTGCGCCCAGGCGGCGGACGACATCAAGGCGCAGGCGAAGGCGACGGGGGTCATGGACTACTGCTCGGAGTCGGGCGTGGCGCGAACGCCGCGGATCAGCCTATCACCCACCGGCGGGCGCACTGGCCGCGGTGGCCGCGACGATGGTGATGTCCACCCCGTCGATGTCCGAGTCGCCGATGGTCAGCGGGTTGCCTGCATACCGCCCCGCGGGATCGGTGGCCGTGGGGCCGTCGCTGTCGACGTCGACGAAGGCCTCGAACTCCAGCGAGCCGACCGACACCGGTACCTCGACCGACCACGGCCCGGGCTCCAGGCGCAGCTTGCCAGCGATCTTGCGGCCCCCGGGGGACGCCGCGTCCACCTGGAAGATGTCGAGATCGACCCGGCCATCGCCCTCCCAGGTCAAGGTCCCGGAGACGGTGACGCGATCCCCCTCGACCCCCGAGAACGGGGTTGCGCCGCCGCCCGCGGCCGGGGCCGCGTTCGCCGAGGCCGGCGCCGCACCAGCGGCCGCCGCCTGGGCGCGACCGCCTTCGACCAGCTCCAGGCTCACGGACTGGTCGGTCCGCGCGATGGTCAGGGACTTGCGGGCATAGGGGTCGTCGTCGTCGGGACCGTTGGTGTCGGGGTCCTGGAAGGCCTCGAGCTCGACGCTGCCGAGGTCGACGGGGACCGAGAACTCGAAGGCCCCGGGCTTGTCGAGCTGGACCTTGCCTTCCATGCGCATGCCGCCGGGCGCGTCCGCGTCGGGAACCCGGACGTCGATGGACACCCGCCCGGGCGCGGCGGCGGCCACGGTGCCGACGACCTTGACCATGTCGCCTTCGTAGTCCTGGAAGGGCGGTCCGGTCGGCCCCGCTGGCGGCCCGCCGGCGGCCCGGCCCGGCGCCGTGGGGTCGGCGGCGCCAGCCCCGGTGGACTCCAGCGCCAGCAGGAGCCCCTCGATGTCCGAGCCCCCCACCACGAGCTCCTGCCGGGCGATGGGGTCGACCTCGGTCGGGCCGTCCACGTCGCGATCCTGGTAGGCCTCGATGGCGATCTTGCCCGCGCCCTTGGGCACGCGCAGCACGAAGGCCCCGGGGGTCAGCAGGACGAACTTGCCCTGGTTGCGCAGCTCGGTCTGGCCTTCGACCTGGACCCAGACGTCCACGTCGACCGGCGCGTCGGACTCGGCCTGGACGGCGCCCCGCAGGTAGACATGCGGGCCTGCCGTGGTCGAGAAGGGACCGACGCCGTCGGGGTTCACGGGGGTTCCGATGCGGTCGAGATCGACCGTGCCCGCGGCACCTGCCGACGCCTCGGTGTGAGGGACCTCGACGTGCTGCTCGCCGGTGCCCCGAGCGCCCGGGACCAGCACCAGCCTCACCCCGTCGACATCGGAAGCGCCCACGTCCACCCGGGCCTGCCCCCACGGATCCTTGGCGTCCGGCCCGTCGTGTCCCGCATCCTGGAAGCCCTCCAGCCGCAGCTCGCCGAGCTTCGCGGGCACCTTGATCTCGAAGCTCCCGGCCGATCCGAGCAGCACCTTGCCCAGCGCCTCGACGCCCCCTTCGGCCGAGGCGTCGGGCCGGCGCAGGTCCAGGTCGATCGAGCCCGTGTGATCCGACACGACCTCGCCGCGCACCATGACGGTGGCCCCATCGAAGCTGTCGAAGGGCCCGGGGCTCTGCACGACCCGCTCGCCGCCGGCTGCGCCTTCGGCGGCGTCTTCGTGGACCGCCTCGACGTGCTCGGGCGCATCGCCGCCTCCACCGGGAGCCCCCTCGGCCGCGGTGGCGCCGGCCAGCTCGACGACGATGCCGTCGATGTCGAGCTCCCCGACCGCCAGCGACACGGTCAGCTGGGGGTCGCCCGGGGTGGACCCGTCCACCGCCATGTCCTGCAGCGCGACGAGTTCGACGTCCCCGGCGGCGGAGGGCACGCTCAGGGCGAAGGCGCCGACCGGAGCCAGCAGCGTGTCGTCGCTGCGCCCGTCGGGCAGGCGCACGATCACGTCGACCGGGACCTCGCCCGACGCGCTGAGGGTGCCGCGGAGGGTGACGGTGGGGCCGGTCTCGTCGGCGAACAGGACCTTGTCGGGGGTCGGGACACGAGCGAGGGCTTCGGCCGTGGCGACCGGTGCGCCGCCTGCGCCGTGGGGCACCTCGACGTGATCGGGCCCCCCCGCGCCGCCGCCGCCGGGCGTCGCGCCGAGCGCGTTCTTGGCTTCGTCGAAGCCCCCGACCACCAGCTCGATGCCGACGCCGCTGACGTCGGCTTCGCCGATGGTGAGCACCACGTGCCCGAACGGGTCGGCCGCGTCGGGTCCGTCCGACTCGAGGTCCTGGAAGGCCGTGAGCAGCAGCTTGCCGACGCCGGCCGTCACGTCCACGGAGAAGTCGCCGGGCGCGTCCACGGTCTCCTTGCCCAGCCGCGCCAGGCCCCCCGGCGCCTCGGGGTCGGCGATGGCGTAGTCGATGTAGATCGGCGCGTCGTCCTGGGCCGTCAGCGTGCCGCTGATGGTGATCGACGGGCCGCCCTTGGCGACGAAGCGCTCGTCGAGCTCGACGGCGTCGCCCGTGCTCCGCTCCAGGCAGCCACCGAGCAGCAGCAGCCCGACCCCAGGGATGGCGAAGGAGGGCCTCACCCGCCGCGCTCCGCGAGCACCTGCCGGTACCAGGCCACGGTCTGGTCCAGGCCGTCGGCCAGCGACGTCGGCGCCGTCCAGCCGAGCTCGGTGGTCATGCGGCTGACGTCCAGGCACTTGCGCGGCTGGCCGTCGGGCTTGGTGGTGTCGAAGCGGATGGTTCCCCCGTAGCCACAGGCGCGCGCGATCTCGTGGGCCAGCTCGGACACCGTCACCTCGACGCCGGTGCCCACGTTGATCGCGCCGACGTCCACCCCGTCGGCGGCGGCCTCGGCGCAGCGCAGCACGCCATCGGCTGCGTCTTCGACGTACATGTGCTCGCGGGTGGCCCGGCCGGTGCCCCACACCCACAGCTCTTCGGGGGCGGCGAGGGTGCGCTGCATCAGCGCCGCGACGACATGGGCCCGCTCGGGCTCGATGTGGTCGCCGGGACCGTAGAGGTTGGCGAGCATCGGGAAGGCGCAGCGCATGCCGTGCTGCTGCTGGTAGGCCTCGCCCAGCGACATCATCAAGCGCTTGGTCTGGGCGTAGGTGTCGTTCGTCGGCTCGGGCCGTCCGTCCCAGACCTCGGACTCGGGGAAGGGGATGGTCGCCGGAATGCGCGGATAGGCGCAGGCCGACCCGGCGCCCACGAACACCCGGGCGCCCGCGCGCCAGGCGGCGTCCATGGCGTGCACGTTGATGAGCGCGTTGTCGCGCCCGCTCTCGACGGGGTGCTCGCGCATCCAGCCGATGCCGCCTCCCTGGACCGCACAGTGGATCACCACCTGCGGCCGCACCCTCGCGAACAGCGCCTCCGTCGCCGCCCGATCGGTCAGATCGGCCTCGGCCGAGCCCACCGCGAAAGGCTGCGCACCGCGCCGGCGCAGGGCCGCCACCACGTGCCCACCCAAGAAGCCGCGGCCTCCGGTGACCAGGGTGACGACGCCAGACCAGTCCATGCGCGAGGCCTCAGACGTTGCTGTAGGGGTTGCGGATGCGCAGGTAGCGGAGGGCCCCGATGACTTCGTCCAGGCCGCGGTCGATGTCGACCGAGATCTCGAAGCCCTCGGACCGCACCCGCTCGTAGCTGACCTCGTAGTCGCGCTTGTCGTCGTCGGTGCCGATCTCGGCGAAGTGCGCCAGGAAGTCCGTCCGGTGCTTGATGAGGTTGACGATGTCTTCCTTCGTGTAGTTCATCGAGTCGTGACCGACGTTGTAGACGCTGTGGTGCAGCCGGCCGAAGTCCTCGGTCATGAACTGGATGGCGCGGGCGATGTCCTGGATGTGGATGAAGGTCCGCCGGAAGTGCTTCTCGTAGATGACCAGGAAGCGGTTGTGGATCGCCTGGTAGGCGAAGTCGTTGATCATCAGGTCCAGGCGGATGCGTGGCGCGATGCCGAAGGCCGTCGCGAACCGCAGGCTGACGGTCTTGGGCCGCTCCAGGAACAGGTACTCGGCCTTGGTCTTGGTCTCGCCGTAGAGCGACAGCGGGTTCAGCGGCGTGTCTTCGGTGCAGATCCCGACGACCTCGCCGTAGTTGCTGCCGGTGCTGGCGTAGACGATGTGGGCGTCCGGCGGCGTCAGATCGGCCACGTAGCGGGCGCCGTCGAGGTTCACCTCGACCGCGCGCTTCGGCATCTTCTTGCAGAGCGGGTACCCGACCAGGGCCGCGAGGTGAACGACGGCGTCTGCGTCCTTGAGGTGCGGAGCCAGCGCCTTCGGGTCCGTCACGTCGACTTCGGCAAAGCTGAAGTTCTTGTGGATGAACAACGGGATGATCGCGTGCGCGCCGAACATCAGGTTGTCGAGGACGTGCACCTCGTGACCGGCGGCCAGGAGGTTGGGGACGAGGATGCTGCCGATGTAGCCAGCACCTCCGGTGACGACGATGCGCATGGGGACTTCCTCGAGGCTTCGAAGCGGGGAGAAGTCCGCGGAGACTACCTCAAAGCGCTCGTCCTCACCCGGCGAAGGCGTCGCGGAGGGCGGCCTCGAGCAGCTGTCCCTGCGCGTCGCCGAAGGCGTGGCTGTTGCCCACGAAGAAGCCCCGCTCGTGCACGGCGTCGGCCACCGTCAGGTCGCCTTCGACGCGCGCCCGGGGGACGTGCGCGAAGGCCGGCTGCCGCACCAGGTTGCCGCCGCTGATGGCGCGGGTCTGGACACCGCGGGCTTCCAGCCGCTCGCACAGCTGCGCGCGGGTCAGCGGGCTGGACGCGTCCAGCAACATCGACAGGCCGAAGCTCGCGTGCTCGGTGCCCGGGGCTTCTGGGAAGGTCCGCAGCGGCAGGCCCAGGGCGTCGACGCGGTCGCACCAGTCCTGGTGGTTTCGGCGGCGGATGGCCACGGCCGAGTCCAGGCGAGGGATCTGGTGGATGCCGAAGGCACCGGCGATCTCGGTCGGCCGGACGTTGAAGCCCGCCGACGCGAACAAGAAGCGCGGGTCGATCTCCGGGTGCGCCTGCTCCCACCAGGCCCGATCGCTGCGCTCGCGCACCCAGCCGTGGGCGCGCAGGCCCCGGCAGTGGTCCGCGAACTCGTCGTCGTCGGTGACGACGGCGCCGCCTTCGATGGTGGTCAGGTGGTGGCTGAAGAAGAAGCTGAACACGCTGGCCAGGCCCCGACCGCCGACCGCACGGCCGTCGATCCGGGCGCCGTGGGCGCCGCAGGCGTCTTCGAGCACCAGGGGACCCGTGGCGCGGGACGGCTGGCCGAGCAGGTGGACGGCCAGCACCGGTCGATCCCACTCGCCTTCGACGTTGAGCGTGTCCGGATCGACGTCGACCACGACGGGGGTCAGCCCGGCCTGGGCGGTGGCGAACAGGTCGGTCGACCAGGCGACGGCCGGCACGATGAGCTCGTCCCCCGGCGCCATGCGGCCGGTCTCGACCACGGCCCGCAGCATCACGAGCAGCGCGCTGCTGCCGCTGTTGACCATCACGCAGTGCTTTACGCCCAGGTAGTCGGCCCACGCGCGCTCGAAGGCCTGGACCTTGCGCCCCATGGTCAGCCAGCCCGACAGCAGGCTGTCGATCGCCTCGGCGACCTCGGCCGCGCCGAAGCCCGGCACGGCGAGCGGCAGCCGGTCGTCCGGCACCGGCGCGTAGGGATCGACCTCGAGGTACCGGGCGACGATGTCGTCGATGGCGGCCTGCCGCGGGTCGCTGCTCACCGAGCACCCGCCAGGTACTTGCTGCCGGGCAGCTCGGTCAGCAGGACCTTGATGTGGTCCTTGCCGACGGGCCACGACAGGGCCTTGCTCTCGCCGCCTGCGCGCTGCGCCTCGATGGTGGCGACTTCGCCGATGGGCCAGCGTCGCTTCATGCTGCGGATGCTGATCTGGTACTCGATCGGGAACCGCTTCACCGAGGTGTTCAGCTCGCGCAGGTCGTCGCAGCGCAGCGCCCGGAAGCCGTTGATGGTGTCGGTGACGTAAGGGCCGTGGTTGAACAGCTTGTTGGCCACCCAGGTCAGCATCTGGTTCACCCGGGCACGGGCGCGGATGGCGTCCTGCTCTTCGTTCTCGGAGCCGACCGCGAAGCGGCTGGCGATCGCCAGGCGCGCCCCGTTCTTGATGAGGTCGTCGAGCGGCTCGATGTCACCGGGGTCTTCGTTGCCGTCCGGCGAGTAGAAGACGATGCGCTCGGTGTCCGTCGCATCGACGGCCACCCGGAAGGCCACGCCGCGCCCGGGGATCGGCTGGTCCAGGATCGGGATGCCCCGCTCGGCCAGGAACTCGCGGGTCCCGTCCGTGCTGCCGCCGTCGACGGCGACGGTGCGCGCGAAGCGGTGCACGGGGATCTCGTCCCACAGCAGCCGCAGGCCGTCGATCTCGTTGAGCGTGAGCAGGACCAGCGTGCTGTCGCGCACCGCTTCCCCCGACTCGACCTGCGCTTCCAACCCCGGCATCTCAGTCCTCCGCGGCGAGGAGTCCTTCGCCTTCCAGATACTCGAGCACCCACTTGGCGATCAGGTCGTTGCCACGCGCGTTGGCGTGCCCGCGATCCTTCTCGAAGTACAGGCGCTGTTGCTGGCTGGCGCGCTCCATCTCCGGTTGCGGATCGAAGTGTGGCACACCCAGCTCTTCGGCGGCAGCCGCCAGGATCGCCCGGTGCGTCGCCGTGTAGCCTTCGCGCTCGAGCGGGTAGCCGAACAGGACCGGCACACCGCCGACGGCGCGCACGTCCTTGACGAGCCGGCGCAGGTTGTCGGCGAAGTCCTGGGGCGGCACGCGGTAGACGCCGCCGTCGTCGCCGTTGGGGCGTTCCTTCGCGCGCACCTGCACCTCGCCCAGCAGCACGCGGAGCGCGAGGTAGCTCTTCCAGCGGTAGAGCACGTTCTGCTTCAGGAAGTGCGCGTCGTTCTGCAGGATCGCCTGGCTCTTGTCGCTGTAGGCGGCCTTCCGGGCGTCCTGGACGACGTACCCGATCATCACGATGTCGGGCGCGTAGTGCGACAGCACCTCGTCCCACAGGCGCAGCCCCTGCTGGCTCGAGTAGCCGGGCTGCCCGCCGTTGATGACCTCCCAGTCGTCGTGTCCGGCGGCCTTGAGCCGGCTCTCCAGCCGGGCCGGGTAGCTCTCATTGTCGTCGACGCCCCAGCCGTAGGTGGTCGAGCAGCCGAGCGTCATCACCCGGTGCATGCCCGCGGCCTTCTCGCGGTCGTGGCGCGGCACCCGCAGCCCGTCCGCGTTCGTGCTCACGCGGAAGGACCCGTTGACTTCCTTGTGGGGGACGACCTCGCCCTCGAGGTTGCCGTCGACCCGCCAGAAGATCGCCTTGTGGGCAAAGCCTTCCTGGTCCACGGTCGGCGGCCACCCGGTCACGCGGAGCGCCAGCTCCGTCCCGCCGAACACCACGACGAACGGGACGATGCTGAACAGCAGGCGCTTGACGTTGCGGTTCACTGGGCCGGCGAGACCTCGATGGCGGTGTGATCCTCGAGTCCACGGGACTTGTACCAGACGTTGTCGAAGAACGAGTCGTCGTTGATCCGGTACATGATGGTCCCGTGTTCCGGCGCCTGGAAGGTCGTGCCCGTGCCGACGGGGATGATCTTCTCCCAGCCCGAGTCGGCCTGGTAGCGCATGATCAGCTGCCCACGGAAGCAGCCCTCGGTGTTGCAGGGCAGGTCCGTGCCGACCGCGCTCTGCGCGGGGTCGCCGTCGACGTTGATCCAGTCGCCGTCCGAGCTGACCCGGAAGCGGTCCTTGGCCGTGCCGCTGATCTGGATGTGGTCCCCCTCGCAGATGCCCAGCGGGCGCTGCCAGTCGGCGCCGATGTCCAGGTAGTCGAACATCGTGTAGTCCAGCGGCGGGCTCTTGCACTCGCCTTCGGTCAGGCGGGCCGGGATGCCGTTGAGCCAGGAGCGCCAGGCGCCGGTGTCGCCGCCCACCGCCACGGCCTGCTTGCAGAGCTCGAGGTTCTTGATGGACACCGCCTCGATGTCGTCGGGGCGGCCGAGCAGCACGGTCTCGGCGTCGGTCGCCTTCTCCTCGTCGAAGGCGATGCCGTCGCCGCGCTGGCCGGTCCACTGCGACATCATCGCGTCGAGCACCTCGGAGCGGCGCGTCTTGCGGTCCCCGAAGCCCAGCTCCGTCCACTTGGGCGGGTAGTAGCACTCCGCGGTCCAGCCCTCCTCCTTGTGCCAGCCCTCGATGACGACGGGCTCCTCGCCCTTCTTCTTCTTCTTGTCCTTCTTGGCGAAGGCGACGGGGCTCAGCAGGCTGAGGGCGATGATCGTGGCGGCACGGGCGCTGAGGCGCATGGTCACTCCGGCGTGGGCGCGGACACCCCGCTCTGGGGGCGCATGGATGGGTCTACCTGGGACTCCGCGCGCCGTCCAAGGGGGCAGGACGGCGCCGGAGCCGTGGCGGGCGGCACATCGTAGCGGCCGCGGCGCCCTCTTGAAACACGACGACGCGACCCCGACCTTCCCGAAGGAGGCCGAAGACGCGTCGTGTGCACTGCAGCGCGCCTTGCGGCACGCCCGATCCCGCGGCTGCGGGACCGCCGGGCAGGCTCAGATCTTGCCCTGCAGCTGGAAGCCGATGACCAGGGCGTAGATGACCAGGGACTCGATGAGGGCGAGGCCGATGATCATCGGGGTGAACAGCTTGCCGCTGGCCTGGGGGTTGCGGGCGATGCCGTCGAGGGCAGCCGCAGCCGCACGGCCCTGGCCGAGCGCGCCGCCGAGGGCGGCGATGCCGATGGCGAGACCGGCGCCGAGGCCGACCCAGCCCTTCCACATGTCGGCGCCGCCGTCCTGGGCGAACGCGGGGGTGGAGATCATCATCAGGGCGGCCGCGACGGGCAGCACGGTGGACAGCTTGGACTTCATCGGATCCTCCACGGGGGGGAAGCGGGGGGTGGTGATGCCTCGAATCAGTGGTCGTCGTCGTGATGGACGATCGACATCGAGAGGTAGATGATCGAGAGGAGCGTGAACACGAAGGCCTGCAGGAAGCTGACGAAGATCCCGAGTCCCAGGAAGATGGACGGGATGATGGCCTTCGTGAGGTCGCTCATGATGCCGAGGACCATGTGGTCGCCGACGATGTTGCCCATGAGCCGCAGGGACAGCGAGCCGGGGCGGATGATCAGCAGGCCGACCAGCTCGATGACGCCGATGAGGGGCGCGAGCCAGAGGACGGGGCCGAACAGGTGCTTGATGAACGGGCCGGCGTTGTAGGTCAGGCCGACCGCCAGGTAGACGACCAGCACGACCAGCGCCATGGCGAAGTTGTTGCTGACGTTCTCGGTCGGCGGCAGCATGCCGGGCAGCACGCCCAGCAGGTTGCAGAAGAAGATGTAGACGAACAGGCCACCGAACAGCGGGAAGAACCGGCGGCTGTCCTTGTCCGTCAGCATCGAGTCCGACAGGTTCTTGATGCTGCCGACGTACACCTCGAACATCGTCCGCAGCGAGAAGCCGGGGGTCGGCAGGTACTGCAGCGTGCCGCCCTGGGCGCGGGCGCGGTTCAGGCTGAGCCGCCCGAGCAGGCCGAGCGCGATCAGGAAGCCACAGACCAGCCAGCTGCCGAGCACCGCGACCGCGGTGTGGCCACCGTGATCGTGCACGCCCAGGGGCGAGAGCAGCGTGTCGTCCAGCACGCCCGGGACCAGGTGGAACCACGAGAAGTTCGCGACCTGCACCAGGCTGGAGGGATCGACGCTCGGGAGGAGGCCGGGAAGGAGACCGACGAGGTCGGGGGTCATGTCATGCCTCCGAGGCGACCGCGAGCTCGCGTGCAGCGAGGAGGGCGGAGTGCAGGAGGATGGAGAAGACGACCACGGAGCTGCCGAGCAGCACCGCGACGACGGGGAACAGGTTCTGCAGGCCCCACATCACGAAGCCGAGCCCGACGAGCTTGGTCGCGATGAGGAAGGCCGGGGCCGCGCCGCTCCGCCCGGCCAGGACGGCGCGGAACATGAGCTTGCCGGCGACCACCCACAGGGCGAAGTTGACCAGCACCGCCACCCCACTGGCGAGCACGCCCTGGCCGTAGGCGGCGCCTTCGAGGCCCCACGCCACGGCAGCCAGCGAGGCCAGCAGGCCCAGCGCGGCGGCAGCGATGCTCTTGAGGTCGGCCATGCTCAGGAGTCCTCCTGGTCTTCGGACCTGGCCCAGCGGACGAGGCGGAAGAGGCCGGCGGTCAGGCCGCCGATGGACAGGAGGAGGAGGAAGGTGGGTGAGGTGAGAAAGCGGGCGTCGAGCCAGCGCCCGAGCAGGGCGCCGACGACCACGATGACAGCGAGCTCGGCTGCCGCCGCCGTGGCACCTGCCAGTCGCTTGAGCATGTCGGGATCGAGCATCCCGTCATTCCCTGCCACGACCGGCGGGTGTGAAGGACAGCCGCACTATCCCGGAGCAACCGTGTCGTCCAACCGTGCGACGATCCTGTCGGCGGCGTCCAGGGCTCACGAGCACACGGCGTCGAGGGCGCCCCGCAGCGCCGCTACGAGGTGCTCCACGTCCGCATCTCCGAGGATCGCGGGCAGGAAGGCGGCCTCGTACTGGCTGGGCGGCAGGTAGACCCCGCGGTCCAGGGCCGCGCGGTGGAACCGCCCGAAGGCGTCCATGTCGCACTCGGCCACCTCGGAGAAGCAGGTCGGCACGGTGTCGCGGAAGAAGATCGTGAACATCGACCCGACCCGGGTCATGGTCAGCCCGCGACGCTCCACCTCGCCGCGCAGGCTGGCGTCCACCGCGGCGGCGATGCGCTCCAGGTCGGCGTAGACGTCGGGGGTCAGCCGCCGCAGGGTCGAGCGGCCGGCGGCCACCGCGACCGGGTTCCCCGACAGGGTGCCGGCCTGGTAGACCGGGCCGCTCGGCGACAGGCGCTGCATGATCTCCCGGCGGCCACCGAAGGCCGCCAGCGGCAGGCCGCCACCGACGATCTTGCCCAGGCAGACCAGGTCGGCGTCGATGCTGAACCGCTCGCAGGCGCCGCCGCGGGCCAGCCGGAAGCCGGTCATCACCTCGTCGACGACGAGCAGCGCGCCGTGTTCACGGGTGAGCGCCCGCAGGCCCTCCAGGTAGCCGTCGGCCGGGGCGATGCAGCCCATGTTCCCGGGCACCGCTTCCAGGATGACCGCGGCCACGTCGCCCTGCTCCAGGTGGGCGCGGACCGTGTCCAGGTCGTTGTAGGGCGCGGTGCGGGTCAGGTTGGCCACGGCCTGGGGGATGCCCGGCGAGCCCGGCCGCGCGAAGGTGGCGACGCCGCTGCCGGCTGCGACCAGCACCGCGTCGTGGGCCCCGTGGAAGCAGCCGTCGAGCTTCACGATCACGTCACGCCCGGTGAAGCCGCGGGCCAGCCGCAGGGCATGCATGGTCGCTTCGGTGCCGGACGAACACAGCCGCACCTGGTCCAGCGCCGGGTGCGCGGCGACGAGCTCTTCCGCGAACAGCACCTCGCCCGCGGTCGGACAGCCGAAGCTGGTGCCGTCGCGCATCACCTCGATCACCTCTTCGAGGATGCCGGGGTGGGCGTGGCCCAGGATGAGCGGTCCCCACGACCCGATCAGGTCGAGGTAGCGGTTGCCGTCTTCATCGACGAGCCATGCGCCCTCGCCCCGGGCCATGAAGGGAGGGTCGCCCTGGACCGCCGCGAACGCGCGCACCGGCGAGTTCACGCCGCCGGGGATGACCGCCTGGGCGCGCTGCAGCAGGGAGGACGAGCGGGGGGTGGGCATGGGGCGCTCCGCGAAGGGGGAGAGCGCCCTATCGGGATCCGCGCCGGCCTTCCCGCAGCGCCGTCCTGCAGCGTCAGAAGTTCCCGCCGCAGGTCTCCCACAGGCCGACGCCTTCGGCGTGGGCTTCCGCTTCGTCTGCCTCGAACTCGGTCTCGTAGGCGTCGTTGGGGTCGTAGATGAGCACGGTGGCGTGGCCACCGCGCAGCAAGCGCCGCTCGACGAAGCCTTCGTCCCCGACCCCGACGTGCAGGTAGGCCAGGGTGCGATCGTAGGGATCCAGGCAGCCCCGGTCGAAGGTCAGCCAGACGCAGTCGCCCGCGTCGGCGAGCAGCTCTTCGGTCACGGCCTTGGCCTCGGGACCCCAGCACTCCTGCGGGTCGTCGCCGTAGCCCATCTCCGGCGTGTCCACGCCGATGAACCGGATCTTCTCCTCGCCCTGCGAGGTGTCGGCGATGATCGTGTCGCCGTCGGCCACGAAGGTGACGGTGACGAGCTCGGGCTCGCGACAGGCGCCGTCGACCTGGGGAAGCGAGGCCGGGTCGATGCCGGTCAGCCGGCAGGTGGACCCGGTCGTGGCGCCGTCGGTGCCCCCGTCCGTGCTGCCGTCATCGGCACCGTCGGCGCCGCTGTCTTCGTCCCCGGTCGCACTCGGCAGGCAGCCGAGGACCAGGGCCAGGAGGAGGATCATCGCTGCTCGCGTGCTTCGAGCCGGGCACGGCGGCGCTGGGCGGCCGTGTCGGTCGCGTCGGCGGACTCGAGCTCGGCCAGGGCCTGGTCGACGTCGTCGAGGGACTCGAGGGCCGAGGCGGCCCCGAGGCGTGCCAGCGAGCGATCGGCGTCGTTGTCGGCGTCCTGCAGCGCTTCGCTGTAGTGGTCGTAGGCGACGGCCGGATCGCCGGCCAGCGCCAGCCGGCCAAGGGCCAGGTGGGCGGCGACGCGGGTGTCGTCGTGTTCGGTCGCCGCTTCGAGCGGCTCGACCGCGCGCTCGGGCAGCCCGGCCGCGTGGAAGGCCAGCCCGGCATCGAGCTGCCAGCGGCCCGCGTCGGGGTGATCCGGGTGGGTGCTGCCGGCCTGGGCCCAGGCTTCGGCCGCCCGCACCGGGTCCTGCAGGTAGAGCTGGTAGAGGGTGCCCAGGCGGGCCAGCGCCTGCGGCGCGCGGTCGCTGTCGGGGTACTCGGACGCAAAGCGCCGGAGCAGCTCGACGGAGCGCTGGGGGTCCTGGACGTCGACGCTGGCGAGCCACGCGGCCTGCCACAGCGCGTCCTGGGCGCGGCCGCCGGACGCATGGTCCGCGATGTCGAGCCAGGCCGCGACGGCGCCATCGACATCCCCGCGGGCGGCCAGACGCTCGGCGCGATCCATGGCGGCAGGCGACCAGGGACTCATCCAGGCGCCCACGGCCAGCGCGCCGACGACGGCCACCGCGAGGGCCCCGCGACTGGCGAACCGCAGCTCCCGCATCGAGAAGAGGCCGCGGGCGAGGCCGGCTTGGAGGGCACGTCGCTGGTCGTTCGGGAAGCGCATGACGGCGAAGCCTATTCGTGGAACAGCAGGGGGGCAAACCGACCCCCGCGAGCGGGGCCCGGACACCGCGGCATCGACACCGCCGCGAGGTCGTCAGTTCCCTCAGCCCGGCCGCCGGGCCACCAGGAGCCCCCGGTCCTGCAGGAGCCCGCCCGAATCATACCGGGCGCGGAGCCCGGCGTGTCCGGCAGACTCCACCAAGGTCTCGGGCGGACACAGCCACAGCTCGTGGGTCTCGACGAAGTGTTCCACGCCCCGGTCGCGCTCGATCACCAGGTAGTGCAGGTCGATGACCGAGATCCGGCAGTCCCCGTCCATGCGCTCGGCGCTCACGCCGCCCCGGGCCACGTAGAGATCCGCGGGGTTGGCGTCCCAGTCGGGGAGCGCCACGGTCTGCAGGGTCGGCTTCCCCACCCGCCACGCGTCGGGGCGCAGCCAGGGCTCGATCAACAGCACGCCACCGGGCCGCAGCAGCCGGCCCATCGCGGCGAGCGCGGCCGTGAGCCGACCCTGGGGCCAGATGTAGCCGATGCCGCTGAACAGGCAGACGACGGCATCCCAGTCCCCGCCGACCTGCGCTGGATCGACGCTCGTCATGTCGGCGACGTGCACCGGGGCGCCCGGGACCTTGGCGCGCGCGATGGCGGCCATCTCGGGGCTCAGGTCGAAGCCGGCGACCCGGTAGCGGTCCTGCAGGTGGACCAGGTAGTTGCCGGTGCCGCAGGCGGCCTCCAGCACCCGCGCGCCCGGAGGCACGCCTTCTTCGCGCAGGATCTGCTCGATGCGGTCGATGTCCTCGCCGTAGTCCTTCCACTGGTAGACGACGTCGTAGAGGTCGGCGCGGTCGTGGTACAAGCGGGCCATCGGATCCTCCTGGGAGGCCCCATGCTGGCATCGCTCCTCGCGCCCGTCACCCTCTCCCTGCTGGCGGCCGCGCCCGCCGCAGCCGCCGACGAGCCCGTCCCGGTGGCCTGGCGCACCTTCCAGCAGCCGACCCGGTGGCACAGCAAGCTCGACATGATCCTGCCCCGGCCCCTGCGGGTGCACGGCACCGAGGAGTTCGCGCAGCTTCCGCGCATCGAGGTGCACCTGGTGCTGTCCTGTGGCGTGGGCGAGGGCGACAAGAAGCTCGAGGTGTCGTGCACCGTCGACGACGCCGCCTTCTACGGCAAGGCCGGCGTCGGTGAGGAGGGCGAGCTGGTCGGCGCGATGTACCAGTTCGAGCAGGCGCTGGAGTCCGACGGCGCCGTGGTCCACCTGCGCTTCCACAAGAGCGGGCGGCTGGTCGATGTCGACGTCGACGGGCTGCCGACCCCGGACCGCCAGGCCAACGAGAACAGCGACCTTGTCGCCGAGCTCACCCGCCGCGCCCTGCTGGGCCTGGATCTGCCGCTCGACCCCCAGGGCGAACCGTCGGTGACCCAGAAGCAGGCCATGCTGCTGATGTACCCGCAGACCCTCTCGCCGGTGTCGGCCAAGCTCGTGCACACCGTCGGCCCCACCGATCAGGGCTTCACCGTGCGCACCGAAGGCAAGGGCACCACGACCACGGACACCCTGAACTTCGCACTCACCGTCGAGTCCCAGGCCGAGCTCGACCCCGCCGGGGCCCTGCTGGCCCGCGTCTGGCTGGCCCGCGGGCGCATCGCCGACAGCGGCAACACCCGCACCGACCTGCCCGAGTTCATCCAGCAGGGCGCCATCCGCCGGCTGGCGGAGGGCGAGGTGGTCCCGCCCTTCCCGCCGTCCGGCGAGATGTAGGCGCTACTCCTCGTCGCCGTCGTCGGGGGGATCCTCGACATCGACGACTTCGGGCTCCTCGCCCACCGGGACCTCGGCGTCTTCGTCCGCGTCGGCTTCGGCTTCGGGGATGCGCGTCATGCTGACGATGCGTTCGTCGTCCTCGACCCGCATCAGCGTGACGCCCTTGGTGTTGCGGCCGCTGGTCCGGATGTTGGTCACCGGGATCTTGATGACCCGGCCGGTGTCGGTGATCAGCATGACCCGGTCGCCGTCCGCGACCTGGACCGAGCCGACCACCTGGCCGTTCCGCTCGTCGACCACGATGTTGATGATGCCGGAGCCACCCCGGTTCTGGAGCCGGTACTCCGACAGGCTGCTGCGCTTGCCGTAGCCGTTCTCGGTCACGGTCAGCAGCAGCAGCTCGTCGTCGGTCTCGAGCACGCGCATGCTGGCGATGGCGTCGTCCTCGACCAGCTTGATGCCGCGCACGCCGCGGGCGATCCGGCCCATGTGGCGCACGTCGGCGCCCGGGAACCGGATGCTCTTGCCCGAGCAGGTCGCGATGAACACCTGCTGGTCGGGGCTGGCTTCCACGACCGTGAGCAGCTCGTCGCCTTCGGCGCAGTCGTAGGACCGCAGGCCGTTGCTGCGCAGGTTCTTGTAGTCCGACAGCCGGGTCCGCTTGACCAGGCCCTGGCGGCTGCAGAACACCAGATCGAGGTCGTCGGTGTACTCGTCGATGCTGAGCACGGACGCGATGCTGTCGCCGGCTTCGATGGACACCAGGTTGACCAGCGGCGTGCCGCGGGCCGCGCGGCCGGTCTTGGGGACCTGCCAGACGGGCACGCCGAACATCCAGCCCTGGGTCGTGAACACCAGCAGGGTGCTGTGCGTGTTCGCGATGAAGATGTCCTGGATGGAGTCTTCGTCGCGGGTGTTCATGCCCTTCTTGCCGAAGCCGCCGCGGCGCTGCTCGGCGTATTCTTCCTGGCTGGTCCGCTTGATGTAGCCGTTGACCGACAGCGTGATGACCGCGTCTTCGGGCGCGATCAGGTCTTCGATCGACATCTCGCCGCTGTCTTCGGTGATCCGGGTGCGGCGGTCGTCGGCGAACCGGTCCTTCACTTCCTGGAGCTCGGCCTTGATGACGCCCATCAGCTCGGACTCGGAGCCCAGGATCTCGCGGTAGCGCGCGATGCGGGTCAACAGCTCGGCCTGTTCGTCCAGCAGCTTCTGGCGCGACATGCCGGTCAGGCGGCGCAGCTGCATCTCGAGGATGGCGTTGGCCTGCAGGTCGCTGAACTCGAACTCGGTCATCAGGCCGGTGCGGGCTTCGTCGTCGGTGCTGCTGGCGCGGATGAGCGCGATGATCCGGTCGATGTGATCGAGGGCCTTGAGCATGCCCTCGACGATGTGCAGCCGGGCCAGCGCTTCCCGCAGGTCGAAGCGCGTGCGCCGCACGACGACGTCGCGGCGGTGCTGCACGTAGTGCTCGAGCATCTCCTTGAGGGTCAGCACCATCGGCCGGTTGTGGACGATGGCCAGCAGGATGACGCCGAAGGTGCTCTGCAGGGCCGTGTGCTTGAACAGGTGGTTGAGCACGATCTCGGGCAGCACGTCGCGGCGCAGCTCGACCACGACGCGCATGCCGGTGCGGTCGGACTCGTCGCGCAGGGCGGTGATGCCGTCGATCTTCTTCGCCTTGACCAGGTTGGCGATCTGTTCGACCAGGCGCGCCTTGTTGACCTGGAAGGGCAGCTCGTCGATGACGATCCGGGTCTTGCTGTTCTCCATGTCCTCGAAGAACGCGTTGCCCCGGACGATGACGCGGCCGCGACCGGCGCTGTAGGCCTCGTAGATGCCCTTGCGGCCGTAGATGGTGCCGGCGGTCGGGAAGTCGGGGCCCGGCACGTGCTTCATCAGGCCGTCGACGTCGATCTCGGGGTCGTCGATGAGCGCGAGGGTGGCGTCGATGATCTCGCCCAGGTTGTGGGGCGGGATCTTGGTCGCCATGCCGACCGCGATGCCGTCGCTGCCGTTGACGAGCAGGTTGGGGAAGGACGCCGGCAGGACCAGCGGTTCTTCGACCTGGCCGTCGAAGTTCGGGACGAAGTTGACGGTCTGCTTCTTGATGTCGTCGCCGAGCAGGGTCTCGGCCAGGCGCGTCATCCGGGCTTCGGTGTACCGGTAGGCGGCGGCGGGGTCGCCGTCGACCGAGCCGAAGTTGCCCTGGCCGTCGACCAAGGGGCCGCGCATGTTCCAGGGCTGGGCCAGGCGGACCAGGGCGTCGTAGACCGCGCTGTCGCCGTGGGGGTGGTACTTCTTGAGCACTTCGCCGACGACGCCGGCGCACTTGCTGTGCTTGCGGCTGCTGCGCAGACCTTCCTGCCACATCGCGAACAGGATGCGGCGGTGCACCGGCTTCAGGCCGTCGCGCACGTCGGGCAGGGCGCGGCCGATGATGACGGACATCGAGTAGTCGAGGTACGACGAGCGCATCTCGTCTTCGATGTCGATCGGCAGCAGGCTCTTGGCGAAGTCCGGGGGGGTCGGATCCGTGGGGTCGGCCACGCGGTCTCCGGGGAGGGGATCTGGCGGAGGAGGGGCGCGCGGCCGGCAGAGGGGGCCACGGCGGAGGGCGATTCCCGGGGAGGAACCGTCGTCGCCCCGGAGAGCGCGGGCGACCTCGCCCGATAACCCGCTGGCGCCCGGTCATCGAGGGGGCGGGTCGGTGGAGGGGACCGGCGGACCACCGGACGGAGTACAGGGGTCCTCCTCCGCACCGGAGCCCCCGTGATCCTCGCCTCCTTCGCCCTCCTCCTCGCCCTCTCCCCTGCCCGGGCCCAGGACCCCGGTCCCCTCCCCCAGCCCATGTCGCTGGCGGCGGCCGACCTGGAGACCGGCCGGGCGATGCTGGCCGAGAAGAACGCCGACGGGGCCGTGATGGTGCTGCAGAAGTGCACCCAGCGCGACGGACCGGCCGACGTGGTGCTGGACTGCCGCTGGGAGCTCGGCTGGGCCCGGTGGCTGCAGGGCGACTGGAAGGGCGTCGTCGACGCCTGGACCCCCGTCGAGAAGGCCGATCCGGGTCGCGAGGGCCTGGACACCTACCTGTCCCAGGCGCGGGACAACCTGGGCATGCAGGCCATGCTCGAGCGGGCCCGCCAGAGCGCGCCGACGACCTTCGTGAGCAGCGCCCCCGAAGGCGCCACCCTGCGCATGCGGGCCGTCGGGGACTGCATGATCGGCACCGACTTCCCGTCCGGCCAGCTGCCGCCCGACAACGGCGCGGGCGCCTTCGGCGACGTGGTCGCGCTGCTCCAGGACGCGGACCTGACCTTCGGCAACCTCGAAGGCCCGATCTGCGACGGCGGCGCGACCAGCAAGTGCGGCGCCGACGCGAAGCCCGGCAGCTGCTACGCCTTCCGCCAGCCGGCCGCCTACGCCGCCCACTACAAGGCCGCCGGCTTCGACGTGATGAGCACGGCCAACAACCACGCCGGCGACTTCGGGTCCTTCTGCCGCGAGCGCACCGAGCAGCTGCTCGACGCCCAGGGCATCGCCCACAGCGGCCGGCCCGGCGACATCGCGAGCCTGGAGATCAACGGGCTCAAGGTCGCGGTGATCGGCTTCCACAGCAGCCGCAACAGCCACTACATCAACGACCACGAGACCGCGAAGGCCCTGGTCGCGGACCTGGCCAGCCGCCACGACATCGTCGTCGTCAGCTTCCACGGGGGGGCCGAAGGCAGCAAGGCCATCCACACCCCCGACGGCCCCGAGAAGTACTACGGCGAGAACCGCGGCCACCTGCGCCGGTTCACCCACGACGTCATCGACGCCGGCGCCGACCTGGTCATCGGGCACGGGCCCCACGTGCTGCGCGGCATGGAGATCTACAACGATCGGCTGATCGCCTACAGCCTGGGCAACTTCGCCACCTACGGGCCGTTCAACACCAGCGGCTACGGCGGCGTCAGCGTCATCCTGGACGTCACGATGGACCGCCAGGGGCGGTTCGTCGCCGGCAAGCTGCTGCCGACGAAGCAGATCGGCGAGGGCGTGCCGATGCGCGACACCGAAGCCCAGGGCGTCGACCTGGTGCGGCAGCTGTCGGCCGAGGACTTCCCGAAGTGGGGGGTCGGCGTGGCGCAGGACGGGAGCCTGGGCAAGCGCTGAGGACCGACGACGACGACGACGGCTGGACCGCCCTCTACGACGCGATCGGTCGCCAGAACATCGGGAGCCTCTACGAGTTCTGACCCTTGCCCCGCCTCCTCCGGTGCCTAGCGGTGGCCCAGGAGCGCACGCCGGCCCCCCGTGCGTGCCCGCGCGCTCCTCGCCCTCCCCTTGCACCGGAGTCCTCCCATGAGCGAAGCCGAGACCGCCCAGACCGCCAGCCACGAGTTCCAGGCCGACGTCCGCCAGATCCTCGAGCTGGTCACCCACAGCCTGTACAGCGACCGCGAGATCTTCCTGCGCGAGCTGGTGAGCAACGCCAGCGACGCCCTGGACCGCGCCCGGTTCGAGAAGCTCTCCGACGACGCCCTGCGCGACGCCGAGCCCCCCGCCGACCTGCCCGCCGGCATCCGGATCACCGTGTCCGAGGCCGACCGCACCATCGTCATCGAAGACGACGGCATCGGCCTGACCGCCGAAGAAGCCGCCGATCACCTGGGCACCATCGCGAAGTCCGGCACCCGCGCCTTCCGCGAGGCGCTGGAAGCCCAGAAGGACGCCGGCGGCCACCCCGCCGACGGCTTCATCGGCCGGTTCGGCGTGGGCTTCTACAGCGCCTTCATGGTCGCTGACCGCGTCGTGGTCGACAGCCTGTCGGCCCGCCCGGGGGCCGCGCCCATCCGCTGGGAGTCCGACGGCGGCAGCGGCTACACCCTCGAGGCCGGCGACCGCGCCGCCCGCGGCACGACCATCACCCTGCACGTGCGCGACGACGCCGACGACTTCCTGGACGAAGAGCGCCTGCGCGGCATCGTGCGCAAGCACAGCGACTTCGTGCCCTGGCCCGTGTTCGTCGGCGAAGGCCGCGCCAACCAGGACCAGGCCCTGTGGCGCCGCGACCCGGCCGACGTCAGCGACGACGAGTACAAGGCGCTGTACCGGCACCTGACCGGCGACTGGCAGGAGCCCCTGGCCTGGGTCCACACCCGCGCCGAAGGCGGCGTGTCCTACGACGCGATCCTGTTCATCCCCAAGAGCCGGCCGTGGACCATGGACCGGCTGGACTTCGAGGTCCAGCTCAAGCTCTACCAGAAGCGCGTGAAGGTCCTGGACCACGCGACGCAGCTGCTGCCGCGGCACCTGCGCTGGGTCGCCGGTGTCGTCGACAGCCCGGACGTCGAGCTCAACATGAGCCGCGAGATGCTGCAGACGACGCCGGCCCTGACGGCCATCAAGAAGAACCTGACCAAGAAGGTGCTCGACCGGCTCAAGGATCTGTCGGTCGAACAGGCCGAGGACTACGTCCAGTTCTGGACGCAGCTCGGCCACATCCTCAAGGAAGGCATCGCGGAAGCCGCCATGGGCGGCAGCGAGAAGGACAAGAAGCGCATCGTGCCGCTGTTGCGGTTCACGACGACCAAGAGCCGGCAGTCCGCCGACGTGGTCGACCGCTGGCGCAGCCTGGCCCAGGTCAAGGCCGACATGGTCGAGGGCCAGGACGCCATCTGGTACCTGGCGGACGTCGACAAGGACCGCATCGCCAAGAGCCCCCTGCTCGAAGCCTTCAAGAAGAAGGACCAGGAGGTCCTGCTGATGGACGACCCGGTCGACGAGTGGGTCGCCATGCACGTCCCCGAGTTCGACGAGGTGCCGCTGAAGTCGGTGGCCCACGGGGATCTGGACGAGGAGGAGGAGCAGCGCGAGGAGGAAGACCCGATCGCCAAGGCCGCCAAGGACCAGGCCCGGCCGCTGGTCGGCTGGATGGAGGCGCTGCTCGGCGAGGACGTCGCCGGCGTGCGCGTCAGCAACCGGCTGGTCGACAGCCCGAGCGTGCTCGTGTCCGAGGAAGGCGCCATGTCCGCGAACATGGAGCGCATCCTGCAGGCCGCCAACCAGGACGTGCCGACCCGCAAGCGCGTGCTCGAGGTCAACCCCGAGCACCCGATGGTCAAGACGCTCGCGCGGCTGCACGAAGACGGCAAGACCGGGCTCGAGCCCTTCGCGCGGCTGCTGCTCGACCACGCCGCGATCAGCGAGGGCAAGCTCGACGACCCCGAGGGCTTCGCGACGCGGCTGCAGGCGCTGATGGAGAAGGCGGCCAGCGCGATGTAGCGCTGCGCGGCCGGAGAGAACGACGCTGCCCCCCTCCGTCCCGGCCTGCGGCTGGGCCACCTCCCCCCGCCCTGCGAGGGGAGGGACGAAGGTGCGCTCCCTGTCGCGCAGGGAGGAGCCGGTGGAGGGCGGCTACTCGGTCGGGACCTTGCGGATCCGCCCGTGCCGCACGCTGTCGCTGCCGACCGTGTGCGCGCCGAGCACGAAGCCCAGCGACAGCTCGGTCCGCCAGCGCGGGCCGTCGGTCACCGCCCACTCGGGGCCGCCGGTGGCTTCGACCTGGAACAGCGGGGTCGGCCGGGCGCCGAAGCCGACGTGCAGGCCGGTCCACGGGCCGAGCACGTCGTCCCGCGCGGCGATGCCGGCGGTCGCCCGCCCGGACAGGAACACGCCCTGGCCCGGGTCGGGGGTCAGCCACAGCCGACCGACCAGCGACAGGCCCGTGTCCCAGGCGGCCAGGTCGGTCGCCAGGTCGCCGGCGAGCTCGATCCCGCCTTCGGGCACGGGCTCGTAGCCGACCCGCAGGCCGGGCCGGATGCCGATGTCCGCGGCGCCGACGACCGCACCGGTGGCGGCGACGGACACGGCGGGCTCGGCCCGGGCCGTGCCCACGACCAGCAGCAGCAGCGCTACCACTGCACCACCAGCTCGGCGGTGTACTGGGGTCGCAGCAGCACCACGTCCTGGTTCTCGTACTGGTTGAAGGTCTGCAGCAGGTAGCCGCGGCCGCTCAGCCGGCCGCCGATGTTCTCCTTGCGCAGCAGCAGCTCGAGCGCGCCGGTCATCGCCGGGTTCGCCACGGTCTGGTAGCGCTCGCCCGGGGTTGTGGTCACGTCGGGGTGCGTGTCCTGGTACCAGACGGCCGCGAAACCGAGCCGCCCCAGCACGTCCCACTGCAGTGCCTTGGGCTGGCGGTGGGGGACCCGCAGGCCCGGCGTCACGTAGATGCCGTGGCGCAGGAACAGGTAGTCCGCGCCCTGGTTGCTCACGATGCCGAGCTCTTCGGACAGGGGGACCGGGCTGCCGAAGCCGCCGACGTCCACGTAGAGCAGCCGGGTCATGCGCGAGTCCAGGCCGCCGAAGATGCCGACGTTGCCGTCGGTGTAGGCCGCACCGGCGTGGGCGCGGTTCTCCGGGTCCAGCGGGATCCGCCGCGCCTGGGCGGGCATGCACCACAGCAGTGCGATCAGAGCGAGCAGGGCGCGTGCCATCAGGGACCTCCGGAATCGCAATATAGTGGGGACGGATGCGGGTCGACTCCCCGATCCGTGGCGCGGGGCCGCGGGGAGTTCACGGCGCGCCCCCGGTCAGGAAGCCGCCCAGGCGGATCAGCGCGTCGAGGTCGTGCACCTCGCCCTCGAGCCGCGGCGCCCCCCAGATGGACTGGCTCGGCGCCATCGCCTGGCCGACGAAGGCCAGCCGGCGCTGCTCGAGGGCGGCCAGCTCCCGCAGGCGGCGGTCGGCCGCACCCAGCCGCGCCACCAGCGCGTCGGCGGTGTGGGGCGCGAGGCCGGCTTCGTGCTCGTGGGCCAGGGCGCCCAGCGCGGCCTCGGCGTCGGGGGCCACGCTGCCGACCACGGCCCGCTGGTTCACCACCACGCCCGCGCAGGGCAGGCCCCGCTGGCGCAGCTCGCCCAGGAAGAACCGTGCGGTGTCGACCGACGACGCCGTCGGCGCGCACACCACCAGGAACCGCGTGCTCGGCGCCGCGAACATCTCGACCACCGCCTCGCTGCGCTCGCGGAAGCCGTCGTACAGGTCGCGGAAGGCCTGGAAGAACTCGGACAGCTCGCCCAGGAACTCCTTGCCGAACACGTAGCCGAGCAGCCGGAAGACCACGGCGCTGGTGCCCCACAGCAGCCGCCCGAAGCCGCGGCCTTCTTCGTAGGGCGCCAGGAACCACTTCATGATCTGCCGGTCGGTGAACCGGGCCAGCCGCCCCGGCGCGTCCAGGAAGTCGAGCGCGTTCTTGACCGGCGGCGTGTCGAGCACGACCAGGTCGTAGCGGCCGCTGTCGACGACGTCGTAGAGCTTCTCGGTCGCCATGTACTCCTGGCTGCCGGCGATGCTGTCGGCGATGGCCCGGAAGATGCGGTTGTGCAGGATGCGCTCGGCCGAAGCCGCGTCCGGCGCCACCCGCTCGATGAGCTGGCGGATGGTCGTGTGCGGGTCCAGCATCATCGCGTGCAGGCTGCCGCCGGGCTCTCCGCCGTCCGGCAGGGCCACCGGCACGGCGTCGTTGCCGAACCGCTGCAGGCCCAGGCTGTTCGCCAGCCGCCGCGCCGGGTCGATGGTCAGCACCAGCACCCGCCGCCCCCGCAGGGCGGCCTGGACGGCCAGCGACGCCGCGACGGTGGTCTTGCCCACGCCGCCGCTGCCGACGCACAGCAGCAGCCGCTGTTCGCGCAGCAGTCCGTCCAGCACCGGCTCAGCCATGCGGCTCTCCCGCGAGCTCGCGCGACAGCCCGCGGGCCAGGGCCCGCGCCATCTGCTGGACCACCACGTCGGGGCCCCCCTGGAAGCCACCCAGCGCGCCCAGCCGCGGCAGCTCGAAGGGGGTGAGCTGCAGCGCCGACAGCCGGGCGATCGCCTCGCGGGTGGCGTCTTCGAGCTCGGCTTCCCACCGGCCCGCGCGGAGCAGCTCGGCCACCGGACCGGCCTGGCCGTCGCCGGCACGCACGCCGGTCGCCTGGTGCAGGCGAAGCAGCAGGGTGCGCTCGTCGGCCGTCAGCGACGGCGAGGTCGCGCGGTTGAGCATCACGACGGGCGCGGCCAGGACGGGCACCTCGGCCCGCAGCCGCTCCGCGAGCTCGATGGTCTCGTTGACCACCATCTCCTCGGGCAGCGCCACGATGGCCAGCCGGCTGTCCGGACGAGCCAGCAGCTCGATGACCTGGTCCGCGACGTCCCGGATCGGCCCGGTCTCGAGCAGCTCCCGGGCGACCCACGGCACCTGCAGGATGCCGACGGCGTGCCCGCTGGCCGGCAGGTCGACCACGACCTGGTCGTACTCGTCGCACAGGTGGGCGATGCGCGACAGGATGACCGTCTCGCGGACCCCCGGCGTCGCGTCCAGGAACAGGTTCACCAGCCGGTTGCGCAGGATGAGCTGCACCACCCGCTGCACGTGGATGGCCCGGTGCAGCCAGTCCTCGAGCGCCTCGAGCCAGGTGATGTTGCACAGGTCCAGGTTGCGGGCGATCGGCCGCGGCTGGAACTCGGGGGTGCGGCCCAGCAGCCCCGGCATGGGCGACTGGAAGCTGTCGACCTCGGCCACCACCACGCGCTTGCCGCGCTCGGCCGACAGCCGCCCGCAGGCCGCGGCCAGGCTGCTCTTGCCGGTCCCGCCCTTGCCGGTGACCAGCAGCAGGCGACTGTCGAGGAGGTCGGTCAGGGGCACGTCGGGGCCGTAACGCCGGCGATGGGGCCAGACCCGGGGACGACCTTCGCCCCCAGGCTCAGATGTCCAGGTTCCGCACGTTCAGGGCGTTGGTCTGGATGAAGGTGCGCCGCGGATCGACCGCATCGCCCATCAACACGCTGAAGATGTGGTCGGCCTGGGCGAGGTCTTCGACGTGGACCCGCAGCAGCGTGCGCCGCTCGGGGTCCATCGTGGTCTCCCACAGCTGGTCGGGGTTCATCTCGCCGAGGCCCTTGTAGCGCTGGATGTCGTAGCCCCGGCGGGACGCGGCCATCACGCGGTCGAGCAGCAGGCGCCAGCTGCCGAGCTTCTCGCCGCCCAGCGTCACGGGCAGCGGCAGCTCGTCGTGCAGCTCGCGGGCCACGGTCTCGGCCGCGCTCGGCTCGAGCTCGGGCTCGATGCCGCGAAGCTCGGTGTTGCGCTCTTCGCCGTTCTCGAGGGTGACGACGCGGATCCGCCAGGTGCTGCGCGGGCCCGACGCGTCGGGCGCCAGCGGCTGCTCGAAGGACTCGGCGTGGCTGACGTGCAGGCCGGGCGCGACGTGGTCGAGCACCTCGCGCAGCTTGTCCATGGCGTCCTGACGCACGGTCGCGTCGCCCAGATCCAGGTCGAAGCCGCGCATGGCCAGCCAGGCGTCGCGCACCGCCGGCACCGCACGACGGGCCGGGCGCTCGACCCCGGCGACGTAGCGGCGGACGCGCTCCATCACCGACAGCAGCTCGTCGCCGGTCAGGCTGGCGCTGCCTTCGGGCGTGACCTCGAGGTTGCCGGCACCCCGCTCGAGCAGGAAGCGCTCGAGGGCCGCGTCGTCCTTGAGGTACTCCTCCTTCCGGCCGCGCTTGACCTTGTAGAGCGGCGGCTGGGCGATGTAGAGGTGGCCCTCGGTCACCAGCTCCTTCATCTGCCGGAAGAAGAAGGTCAGCAGCAGGGTGCGGATGTGGCTGCCGTCGACGTCGGCGTCCGTCATGATGATGATGCGGCTGTAGCGCAGCTTGGCCGGGTCGAACTCCGGTCCGATGCCGGTGCCCAGCGCGCTGATCATCGTGCGGATCTCCTCGTTGCCGAGCATGCGGTCGAACCGCGACTTCTCGACGTTGAGGATCTTGCCGCGCAGCGGGAGGATCGCCTGCGTCTTGCGGTCCCGACCGGACTTGGCCGAGCCGCCGGCGGAGTCACCCTCGACCAGGTACAGCTCGCAGCGCTCGGGGTCCTTCTCCTGGCAGTCGGCGAGCTTGCCGGGCAGGTCGCCGCCCTCGAGGGCCGACTTGCGGCGAGCCAGGTCGCGGGCCTTGCGGGCGGCTTCGCGGGCGCGACTGGCGTCGACGGCCTTGCCGACCAGCGACTTGCTGACCTGGGGGTTCTCTTCGAGGAAGGCGCCGAGCTTGTCGCCGACGATGGACTCGACCAGGCCCTTGACTTCGGAGTTGCCGAGCTTGGTCTTGGTCTGGCCTTCGAACTGCGGTTCCGGGATGCGGACCGACAGCACGCAGGTGAGCCCTTCCCGGATGTCGTCGCCCGAGATGGTCTCGCCCTTGTTGGTCTTGAGCAGGTTGTTCGTGCTGGCGTAGGTGTTGACCGTGCGGGTCAGCGCCGCCTTGAGCCCGCTGACGTGGGTGCCGCCTTCGACCGTGTTGATGTTGTTCGTGAAGCTGAGGATGTTCTCGCTGTAGGAGGACGTCCACTGCAGCGCGACCTCGACCTCGATGCCGTCGCGCGCGCCCTCGAAGTAGATCGGCGCTTCGTGCAGCGGGGTGCGGGCTTCGTTGAGGTGGCTGACGAAGGACCGGATGCCGCCTTCGTAGTGCCACTCGTCCTCGCGCTCGTCCCGCTCGTCCTGCAGGGTGATCGTGATGCCGGGGTTGAGGAAGGACAGCTCTTGCAGGCGCCGCTGGAGCACGTCGTAGGAGAAGACGATGGTCTCGCGGAAGATCTCGGCGTCCGGCAGGAAGCGCACCCGGGTGCCGCGCTTGCCGCCCGACGGGCCCTTCTCGGCGAGGTCGAAGTCCGGCTCGCCGACGCTGTAGCGCTGGTGGTGGTGCTTGCCGGCGCGCCAGATGTCCAGCACGAGCCACGACGACAGGAAGTTGACGCAGGAGACGCCGACGCCGTGCAGGCCGCCGGACACCTGGTAGCTGCCCTTCTGGAACTTGCCGCCGGCGTGCAGCACGGTCAGCGCGACTTCGGCCGCGGGGCGGCCCTGTTCGGCGTGGATGTCGACGGGGATGCCGCGACCGTCGTCTTCGACGCTGCAGGAGCCGTCTTCGTGCAGGGTCACCAGCACGCGGGTGGCGAAGCCGGCCATGGCTTCGTCGATCGAGTTGTCGACGACTTCGTAGACCAGGTGGTGCAGGCCGGCGGGCCCGGTGGACCCGATGTACATGGCCGGGCGCTTGCGGACGGCGTCCTTGCCTTCGAGGACCGTGATCGCCGAAGCGTCGTACTCGGCGCTGGCGGCGGGCGGGCGGGACTCGCCGGCGGACTCGGGGGTCACGTCGGGGCTGCCGGCGTCGGTCGTCGGGGTGGACATCACGCGGATCCGGGGGAGGAGGGGGCGGCCGAGGGGAGGGCCGCGCGGGAGGTCTGCCGGCGGGGAGGGGCCAGCGGAGGGAGGGCACCGCAAGTGCAGACCACGTCTACACAGGCGACCCCGTCACCTAACCAGTGGACGCCCGTTGCTCAAGGGGTCGGATCCACCGGGTCGGATGCCGCGGAAAGTGGCTTGCTGGCGGATTCTCCGGCAGGACGGACCGTCTCGCCGAACACGGCCCCTCCGCGCAGCCGCCACCGCACGGTCTCGCCGTCGGGCAAGGGGCCCAGCCAGCGCGGATCGGTGGTCGTCACCCACACCTGGTTGTCCAGGCCCGACAGCACCTCGATGAACCGCCCCATGCGGCCCTGATCGAGCTCGCTGGTCAGGTCGTCGACCAGCAACATCGGCGCTTCACCCCGGGCGCGCGCCGCGACGAGCTCGGCCAGCTTCAGCGCCAGCACCAGCGTCCGGGCCTGGCCCTGGCTGGCGTAGAGCCGGGCGCTGCGGCCCTCGAGTCCGATGCGCACGTCGTCTCGATGCGGCCCGACCAGCACCCTCCCGCGGCGGATCTCCTCGGCCTGCGCCTCGGCGAGCGCCCGGGCCAGCCGCTCCCGCACCGCGGTCAGCCCCTCCTCCTCGCCCCCCAGGCTGCTCATCCGCAGCGCGACCTTGCCCGCGTCGCCCGAACCGCCCGCGATGGCCGTGTGCATCTCCCTCACCGGCTCCAGCAACTCGGTGAGCACCTGGTGGCGGCCCAGCATCACGCGAGCCCCCAGGTCGGCCAGCCGGGCGTTCCAGGGCGCCAGCGCGGCGTCGCGGGCCCGCCCGTCCCGCAGCAGGGCGGCCTTCTGGCGCAAGGCGCGGCGGTAGTCCCGCGCGACGTCGAGGTACCGCGGACGCGCCGTGAAGACCGCGCGGTCCAGCCAGGCCCGGCGCTCGTCCGGGCCCCCCTTGATGATGCCGACGTGCTCGGGCTGGAACAGCACCGCCCGCACCACCTCGAACCAGTCGGCGAGCGACGACGGCGCGCCCCCGTCCAGCCGCAGGCTGCGCTGCCGGCCGCTGAGTCGCCACTCCAGCCGCCGCGTGCCCGTGTGGCCCACCGCCGTGGCCCGCACGAAGGCGCCCGCCGCCCCCTGCCGCACCCACCGCGAGGGCCGGCTGTCGCGGAAGCTCCGCAGCGTGGCCAGCAGCCACACCGCTTCGAGCAGGTTCGTCTTGCCCTGGGCGTTGTCGCCGTGCAGCACGACGAACCGGGCGTCGGTGTGCAGCTCCGCCTGGTGCAGGTTCCGCCAGTCGCGGACCGACAGCGAGGTCAGGCGAATGGCGGACGCTCAGTCCAGCCGCATCGGCATGACGACGAACACGGCGTCGTCCCGATCCGGCAGGCGCACGATGCAGGGATCCAGCACGTCGTTGAGCTGCAGCTCGAGCTGATCGCTGCGGGTCGCGGAGAGCACGTCCTGGAAGTACCGGACGTTGAAGCCGGTGAACAGCGGCTCGCCGTCGAGCTCGGCCGGCACGGTCTCGCGGGCGTTGCCCAGGTCGACGTTGTCGGCGGTCAGCACCAGCTGGTCGGGCTCGAAGGCGAAGCGGACGGAGTGGTTGCGGTCGCTGGCGACGATGGCGACCCGCTTGAGCGCGGCCGCGAAGGCTTCGCGCTGCACCCGCACGCTGCGGCGGCTGGCCTGGGGCAGGACCTGCCGGTAGTTCGGGAACTCGCCGTCGATGAGCCGCACCATCAGGGTCAGGGCCGCGGTGCTGAAGGTGGCCGAGCGTTCGCCGAAGGCGATCTTCCACTCTTCGCCGTCGGCGTCGCAGAGCTTGCGGATCTCGCCGAGGGCCTTGCGCGGCACCAGCATGCGGCGACCCATGCCGAGGTCGCCGGCGAAGGGCGCTTCGGACCAGGACAGGCGGCTGCCGTCGGTGGTCACGACCCGGATGCGGGTGCTGCCGTCGTCGCCGTGCACTTCTTCGATGTGGGCGCCGTTGAGGCCATAGCGGTTGTCGTCGGCCGACACCGAGAACTGGGTCTCTTCGATGAGCCGGCGGAGCTCCCCGCCCGAGATCGTGAGCGCCGCGCGATCGTCGCGGGTGGGCAGCGGGGGGAACTCGTCGGCGGCCATGCCGACCACGGTGAACTCGGCCGCGCCGCAGCGGATGGCCAGGCGGTTGCCGGGCTGGCTCTGCAGGTGCACCGTCGGCTCGGGCAGGCTGCGCGCGATCTGGAAGAAGTGGGCGGCATCGACCGACAGCTCGCCGGGCTCCTCCACCCGCGCGGTGTACTCGGCGACCAGCGCCAGCGCGGTGTCGGTGGCCGTCATGACCAGGCCGCCGTCGCGGGCCTGGAGCAGCACGTGGGAGAGGGCCTGGGTGGTCGGCCGGCGCTCGACGATGCCCTGGACGCGGGCCAGGCCGCGGATGAGCTCGTCCCGCTCGATGTAGAGGTCCATGGTGCGTTCCCCGTGGGTCGTCGCCGCCAGGTTCCGGAGCGCGGAGTCCGGCCTGCGGCCAAGCGCCTGTAGTGTCCTGCAAGGGCGCGGGCAATGCCAGCGGATCCCGCTCGTCGCGCGCACCGACCCGGGGTGCCGGGCGAGCCTCGGTGCAGCGATGGCTGCGACGGGAGAACATCAGGTTCTCTTGGATCAAGTCGTAGTCACAGGGCCTGTGGACGCTGGGGACAACCGCTGGGATCCCGGTCTCCTGCCGATCGTGGACGACCTCGGGTTGTGGGTCGAGCTGGGGACGGGCTGACAGGACTGTGGGAAGACCTCCGACCGACGCCGGTCGGTGTGGAAGACCCGGGCACTCGTCCCTGGTCCTCCCGCGGGTGTCCCACAGCCGCCGACAGGTTGTCCCCACCGTTATCCACAGGTATTGACGATCCCGTTCCCGCTGCGAGTTCGCGGCTGAAGTCGGCGAGAACATCGACCAGGTCGTAGGGATCGCCGCAGATCCCATCGTGGATCCACCTGTGCGAGATCACACGATCCCTCTGTGTGACGAATTCGTCCCCAGGACGGCGGGGCGGACGGGCGCAGGGCTGGCGGTGGTGGCGCTCAGCGCGCGAGCATGCGCTCGATGGTGTCCACGGTGTTCCGCAGGTCCGGCTCCTTGTCCCGCAGCCGCTTGATCTTCTTGCAGGCGTGCTGGACCGACGAGTGGTCCCGGTTGCCGAAGACGCGGCCGATCTCGGGGAAGGACAGCTCGGTGTGCTCGCGGACGAGCCACATGGCGATGTGCCGGGGCCGCACGATCTGCTTGAGGCGTCGGGTGCCCTTGAGGTCGGCCACCTTCAGGCTGAAGAAGCGCGCCACGGCCTGCACGATCTCGTCGGCGGTGAGCGGAGCGGGGGCATCGGGCAGGATGCCTGCCAGGTGCTTGCGGGCCAGCTCGACGGTCGGCGGCCGGCCCCCGAGCTGCAGCTTGGACACGGCGTCGAGGCGGTTGAGCACGCCCTCGAGCTCCCGGATGGAGCCCAGGACCCGGCCAGCGATCCACTGCGCGAGCTCGTCGTCGATCCGCAGGTCGAGCTCGTCCGCCTTCTGCCGCAGGATGGCGAGCATGGTCTCGACATCGGGGGCCTGCGTGTCGGCCAGCATGCCGCTCTCGCAGCGGGTGCGCAGCCGAGGCTCGAACTTGTCGATCTCGCGGGGGAGCACGTCGGCGGTGAAGACGATCTGCTTGCCGCGGTCCTTGAGGTACTCGAAGGTGTGGAAGAGCTCTTCCTGGGTGCGGTCCTTGCCGCCGATGAACTGCACGTCGTCGAGCAGCAGCACGTCGGGCTGGCGGCGGTACTTGTCCCGGAACTCGGCCTGCTTGTGGTAGCGCAGCGAGTCGATGAGCTCGTTGGTGAACTGCTCGGCGGTCACGTAGAGCACGCGGGCGTCGGGCGTGGCCTGGCGGATCTGGTTGCCGATCGCCTGCATCAGGTGGGTCTTGCCCAGGCCCGTGTCCCCGTAGATGAACAGGGGGTTGTACTGGGGCTCGCCAGGTGCGTCGGCGACGGCCTGGGCGGCCGCATGCGCGAACTGGTTGCAGGCGCCGACCACGAAGTTGTGGAAGGTCTTGTCCGGCGCGACCCCGGGGCTGTTGCGGGCCGCACGGGTCGGAGGGCTCTTGGGAGCGGCTGGCGCGGGGGCCGCGGAGCGAGGTGCGGCATCGGCCGTCGCCACGGCAGGAGGGGGCCGCTCGGCGGAGGCGACGTCGAGATCGACGGGGACCGTGCCGCCCGTGTGCTCGACCAGGGCCTGCTCGATCGAGCCCAGGAAGTTGTCGCGGATCCAGTCCAGGTAGTAGCGGTTGGGCAGGCTCAGCACGAGCCGGTCCGGAGTCGAGGCGCTGACATCGACCACCCCGCGGATCCAGACGTCGTAGTGCTCGGGTCCGATGCGCTGTCGCAGCGCTCCCTGGATCGCGGACCATGCATCCTGCACGCGTACTCCTGCCATGGCGCAGCGGATCGCTGCGCATGGTGGTTCTCGGACCGCCCGGGGGAGGGGTCGCCGTCCCGGGTTCCCTGGCGACGCGGCACCGCTGCCGCGACCGCCTGGACGGTAACAAGCGGGCCGGGTTGTCCACAACCTGAGGACGACCGCGCAAGTACCAGCAACGGCGCTCGCGGTCTCGTCGATGATCGGCTGCAGACCGATGTGATCGCCGAGTTTGAAAAAACCGTGTCGGTCGCGATCCGGCGGGATCGGGCCGCTCGAGGGGCGGCAGCGGGGGCGCACAGGCGGCCCTGTGTACCGCCGGCTGGGGAAACCCTGTGGAGAGGTGACGGCGAGGCTGCCCGAAACGCTTGACCCGGGAAGGAGGACGGACTACTGGCCCCTGTCTGCGTGCCCCGGCCACGCGTGTGTCCATGCCGGACGCCGCTGGCTCCTGGGGCCAGCGCCATCGGAGGATCCCATGAAGCGCACCTACCAGCCCAGCAACATCAAGCGGAAGCGCAGCCACGGCTTCCGTTCCCGCATGAAGACCGCCGGCGGCCGCAAGGTCCTGAGCCGTCGCCGCGCCAAGGGCCGCAAGCGCCTGGTGCCCACCGTCGGCACCAAGCGCACCTGAGTCCGGCGGGCGTCCTGCGCTTCTCCCGGGACCTGCGCCTGCGCAAGCGCGCGGACTACCAGCGGGTCCAGGGAAACGGGCGTCGGCATCGCGAGCGGGACCTGCTCCTGCTGTACCTGCCGTCGGACGAGCCCGGGACCCGCGTCGGCATCACGGCGAGTCGCAAGGTCGGAGGAGCGGTGGTTCGCAATCGGGTCAAGCGGTGGCTTCGCGAAGCCATCCGACACGAGCACCACGCGCTCCCCGCGGGCCTCGACGTCGTGATCATCGCGCACGCCTCGGCGGCGGACGCGGGTGCCGACGGTCTCCGGGGCCAGGTCCGGCAAGCCTTCGGGCGCATCGGTCGTAGAGGTGGCCGTTGAAGGCCACCGACCCGCTGGTCTGGACGATCCGTGGGTACCAGAAGCTCATCTCCCCGCTGACACCGCCCATGTGCCGCTTCACGCCCACCTGCAGCCAGTACGCCGTGGAAGCCCTGCAGGTCCACGGCCTGGTGCGGGGCAGCGCGCTGGCCGCGTGGCGCATCGCCCGCTGCCAGCCGCTGAGTGCCGGCGGGCACGATCCGGTCCCACCGCCACATGGCGCACTGGCGACCGACGACGGAGCCACCGATGGGTAGCGACAACGACCGCCGGGTTCTGCTGGCCATCGTCCTGAGCCTGGGCGTGTACTACCTGTGGGTCGCCTTCTTCGCGCCTCCTCCCCCGCCGGCCGTCGCCCCGGAAGACCCGACCACGGTCGCCGAGGCCCCGGCGGACCCTCCCTCGGACGCGACTCCCTCGATCGGCACCGCTCCCGATGTGCCGGCCCGGGTCGTCGAGACCGTGCCCGAGCGCAGCGAGTCCTTCGGCTCCCAGGTCTGGGGCGGCCAGGTCACCTCGTCCGAAGGCGTCATCCGCGACATCACCCTGCACACCGTCACTGCCGAGCCCGAGGTCACCACCCTGTGGAGCTGGGTGGCCGCCAAGGTCAAGGGCGAAGCGGACGGGGGCTGGTCCCCCTACGTCGGCGGAGACGCCGAGAAGCGGCTGCTCACGTCGAGCGGCGCCTTCGGGCTGGCGGGCGCTGGCGCCCTGGGTGGCGACGGTGGCTACTCCCTGACCCGCGACGGGCAGGCCTGGGTGGCGAAGCGGACGCTGCCGTCCGGGCTCTCCATCGAGAAGCGTTTCGCTCCGGGCGCGGACCCGCACACCCTCGCCGTCAGCGTGACCTTCCGCAACGGCACGGGTGCGGCGGTCGATCGCCTGTGGATCGGTGTCGTCGACGAGATGTCGGGTGACGCCGGTCGGTTCGTGAACGCCGCACGGCCCCAGGCCGTGGTCGATGGCGACATGGAACACCTGATGAACCTCAAGGACCTGGCCGGCGAAGACGACGAGCGCTTCGACGGGCCGGTCCAGTGGGTGGGCGTCGGCGACCGCTACTTCATGAACGTGCTGGCCCTCTCCGAGCCCGTCCCCGGCGAGGTCGTCTTCGACACCATGGCCGACGGCCGCAGCGGCGCCTTCTTCATCGACGCCGCGTCGCTCCCCGCTGGCGAGAGCCGCACCTACGAGCTGACGGGCTTCATCGGCCCCAAGGAGCTCGGCCTGCTACAGTCGGTCGGCTTCGGGCTGGAAGACTCCGTCGAGTTCGGCATCTTCGGCTTCTTCAGCAAGGTGCTGCTGTTCCTGCTCAAGCTCTTCCAGAAGGCGCTGGTCAACTGGGGCCTGTCGATCATCGGCCTGACCGTGCTGGTCAAGGTGATCTTCTTCCCCCTGACCCAGAAGGCCTTCGTCAGCTCCAAGAAGATGTCCGCCCTGCAGCCGATGATGAAGGAGATGCAGGAGAAGTACAAGGACAACAAGGAGCTGCAGAGCGTCGAGACGATGAAGCTCTTCAAGGAGCACGGGGTCAACCCGATGGGCGGCTGTCTGCCGACCTTCATCCAGATGCCCGTCTGGTTCGCGCTCTACGGCGTCATGCTCAACAGCGTCGAGCTCTACGACAGCTCCTTCCTGTACCTCAAGGACCTGACCGCTCCGGACCCCTACGGTGTGCTCCCCCTGGCCTACGTCGTCCTGATGGTGGCCCAGCAGCGGATGATGCCCACCGGCAACATGGACCCCACCCAGCAGAAGGTCATGAAGATGATCCCGCTGGTGTTCGGCTTCATGATGTTCGGCTTCCCGTCGGGCCTGGTGCTCTACTTCTCGGTGAACATCCTGCTCACCATCTTCCAGCAGTGGCTGATCAACAAGACCTACAAGGGTCCGACGCCCGCGGCCGGTGCCGCCACCTGAGCACCCCGCCGCGAGGCGCTGCGCGCGTCCATCGGAGAGAACATGACCGAACGCACCACCGTCACCGCCGAGGGCACCACCCTCGGTGAAGCCATCCGCCTCGCCGCCGCCGAGCTCGGCGTCGAGCCCGCCGCCGTGTCCCACAAGTTCGACGCGGAGCACTTCCGGAACCGCTACGGCGGCGCCACCGGCGTGGACACGGTCAAGATCTTCGCGTGGGTCCGCGATCCCGCCGAGTTCGAGGGCGGCGAGAAGGCCCGGGCCTGGCTGGCCGCGCTGCTGCAGGAGATGGGGCTGCCCGGCGAGGTCCGCGTGAACATCCGCGCCGACCAGACCGCCAACCTGACCATCGACAGCGAGAAGGCCCGCTTCCTGGTCGGCCGCCAGGGCTCGACCATCAAGTCGATCCGCCACCTGCTCGCCGAGAGCGTCGGCCGCGACTACCCCGACTGGACCTACCACATCGACATCACCGGGCCCGAGGATCGCGAAGAGCGCAGCGACGACCGCGACGACCGCCGGGGCCGTGACCGCGGCGACCGCGGGGACCGCCGGGACCGCGGCGATCGCGGCGACCGTCGGGATCGTGGCGACCGTGGCGACCGTGGCGACCGCCGGGACAACAAGCGCAGCAAGGAAGACGCCGAGCGCCTGAAGGCCCTGGCCACCAAGATCGCCGAGCGCGTGCGCGACACCGGCGAGACCGAGGTCATCCGCAAGCGCCTGAACAGCTTCGAGCGCCGCGTGGTGCACGTCGCGGTCTCCGAGATCCGCGGTGTGCAGAGCGAGAGCATCGAAGAAGACGGCGAGAAGCGCATCGCGATCAGCCGGGCCGACGGCGCGGGTGCGGGCGAGGAGTGAGCCCGCGCCGCTGCGCATGACGGCCACGCCGACCCTGGTGGCCCCCGCGACGCCGTGGGGCCGGTCGGCCGTGGCCGTCGTCCGTCTCTCGGGTCCCGCCGCGCGGGACATCGTCGCCCGGCTGGCCCCGGCCGGTCCGCCCTGGCGGGCCCGCCGCGCGTCGGTGCGGACGCTCTGCGACGCCGACGGCCGCACGCTCGATCGCGCACTCGTGACCTGGATGCCCGGGCCCCGCAGCTACACCGGTCAGGACGTGGTCGAGCTGTCGCTGCACGGCAACCCGGCGATCGTCGCGGCTGTGATCGACGCCTGCGTGGCGGCCGGCGCACGGGTGGCGGGACCGGGGGCCTTCACCCGCCAGGCGGTCGAGGCCGGGCGGCTGGGGCTGCTCGAGGCCGAGGCAGTGGATGCCGTCGTCCGCGCCAGCACGGTGGAGGGCGCCCGCCTGGCGCTGGATCGGGGCGGCCTGGGCGAGGTGCTGGCGGGGTGGAGGACGCAGCTTGTCGAGGTCGCGGCCGAGCTGGAGGCGCGGCTGGATCACCCGGGCGAGGAGCTCGGTCTGGCCGAGGACGAGGCGCTGGCCGCCGGGCTCAGCGGCCTGCACGCGCAGGCGCAGGCCCTGGCCGCCACCTGGGGGCCTGCCCGTGCCCGGATCGACGGTGCCGTGGTCGCGCTGATCGGCCCCGTCAACGCGGGCAAGTCGTCCCTGCTCAACGCGCTGGTCGGCCAGACGCGCGCGTTGGTCAGCGACCAGCCGGGCACCACCCGTGACGTGGTCGAGGCCCGGATCGACCTCGACGGCGTGGCGCTGACCCTGCTCGACACGGCTGGCGCCCGCGAGCACGCCACCGAGCTCGAGGCCCAGGGCGCGGCCCTCGCCCAGGCCCGGCTGGCGGACACCGACCTGGTGCTGGTGGTCGAGTCCCTCGCCGCGCCCGCCGATCCCGCCGTCGACCGGCTGCTGGCCGGCCTGGGGGACCGCCCCCGGCTGCGCATCGGCACCCACCTCGACCGGGCGGCGCCCCGGCCGGAGCACGATCTGGCGCTGTCGACGGTCACGGGTCAGGGCCTGCCTGCCCTGCGGGACGCCCTGCGGCGCGCCACCGGCGAGCTGTCCCAGGCCGCCGCCGCGGTGCTGGTGAGCGAGCGGCAGCACGGCCGGGTCCTGGACGTGGCCGATCACCTCGCGCACGCGGCCCTCGCCCTGGCCGACGACCTGGGCCCGGCGGTCGCCGCCCAGGAGCTCTACCTGGCCCTGTCCACCCTCGACGCGCTGTCGGGCGCCGACACGCGCGAGGACGTGCTCGACCGGCTGTTCGCGCGGTTCTGCATCGGCAAGTGACGCCCTCGCCGGTGGGGGCCCGACCCGGGCCGGCCCACGGTACGCTGTGTCTTCCGCCCCTCCACGGGGCGCCCTCCTCCTCCCCCGGACCCTTCGTGAAGACCCTGTTCGTCATGGACCCCCTCGACCGCATCGTCGTGTCCGGGGACTCCACCTACATGATGATGCGCGAGGCCACCGATCGGGGCCAGGCCGTCTGGATGTGCACCCCCGGCGAGCTCCGCGCCGAAGGCGGCACCGCCCGCGCGCGCTGCTGGCCGGTGCGGACGACGCGCGAGGCCCCGCATTTCCACGTGGGCGACGCCGTGGACCTGCCGCTCGGCCACTTCGACGTCGTCTGGATGCGCAAGGACCCGCCCTTCGACATCGAGTACATCTTCGCGACCTACCTGCTCGACCTGGCGCCGCCGTCGACCCTGGTGCTCAACCGCCCGGCCAGCCTGCGCGACTTCAACGAGAAGATGGCCACCTTCCGGTTCCCGCAGTTCTGCGTGCCGACCCTGGTCACCCAGGACATCCAGCGGGCGGTCGCCTGGGCCGCCGAGGCGCCGGGCAAGGTCGTGGTCAAGCCGTGGGACGGCAACGGTGGGCGCGGCGTGCTGGTGTCGAGCCCCGGCGACGGCAACCTCCGGTCGATGGTCGAGCTGCTCACGCAGGAAGGCCGCCGCGCCTGCATCCTGCAGCACTACATCCCGGCGATCGCCGCCGGCGACAAGCGCGTCATCCTGATCGACGGCGAGCCCGTCGGCGCCATGCTGCGCGTGCCGCAGCCCGGCGATCATCGCGGGAACATGCACGTCGGTGCGCGTGTCGAGGCCACCGAGCTGACGACCCGCGAGCAGGAGATCTGCGCGGCCCTCGGCCCCGTCCTGCGGGAGCGGGGCCTGCTGTTCGTCGGCATCGACGTCATCGGCGACTTCCTCACCGAGATCAACGTGACGAGCCCCACCGGCATCCAGGAGATCAACGCCCTGTCCGGGACGCACCTCGAGCGCGACCTGGCCGATGCCGTCGCGGCCCGTCTGTCCGCCCACCGTGGAGCCCCCTGATGCTGACCACCCTCCTGCTCGGCCTGTCCCTGCTCGCCCCGGCGGCCCTCGCCGACGACGACAGCGACGAGGTCACCGAGAGCACCGTGTCCGGCAAGCGCCCGCCCGAGCTCGACGAGTCGTCGCTGCTCGAGAGCGGCGTCCCCGCCGGCAACCACGTGATGGACGACGACCGCTTCTACAGCGAGCGCGTGTACCGGGGCGCGAAGATCCTCAAGACCAGCGAGGAGTTCGTGAAGGGCTGCGTGGACGGCGTCGAGGCGCTGTACCACCGCGACTACAAGGCCGCGCAGGCGAGCTTCCAGGGCGTCGACCGCAAGTACCCGGGCCAGGGCGTGTACCACGTCGGCCAGGTGCTCATCTGGCAGGCGCTGATGCTCGAGAACTTCGACTTCAAGTACGTCAGCCAGTACGAGACCCACTGGAAGCAGGCCCGCATGGAGCTCGAGCAGGCGCTCTACCAGCCGGGCAACGAAGCCTGGGAGTACTTCATCCTGGGCGGCATCCTGGGCATCGACTCGATCCACACGATGCGCACCGGCGAGTACGTCAAGGCGCTCAACCGCGGCATCGAGGCCATGAAGTCGGTGAACAAGTCCAAGGAGTACGCCCCGGACTTCAAGGACGCCTTCCTGGGCGACGGCCTGTTCAACTACTGGCGGACCGTCATCGCCATGAACAGCAAGGCCATCCCGGACATGGGCGACAAGCGCGCCGAGGGCATCCGCCAGATGCAGGAGGTCGAGCGCGAGGGCATCTTCCTGGGGCCGCCGGCGACCCTGGCCCTGGTCTTCACCTGGATGGAAGAAGGCAAGTGGCAGCGGGCCCTGGACGACACGCTCAAGAACCAGGCGAAGTACCCCGAGAACGTGGTCAACAACCTGGTCCTGGGCCGGGTCTACATGTACATGAAGAAGTACCCGGAGTCCGAGCGCGCGCTGATGGGCGTCATCGCCCAGGACGCCAAGAACGAGCGCGTGCACTACTACCTGTGCCGGCTGTACCTGCGGACCCGCGACTACGACAAGGCCGAGAAGAGCATCGACAAGTACCTGGCCTTCGACCTGGGCGACGAGCACGCCGCCTACGCCTGGTACCAGAAGGGCATGGTCGCCTACCGCCAGAAGCGGTGGGACGACGCGGAGAAGGCCTTCAAGCAGAGCTGGAAGACCGGTCGCCTCGAACAGGCCAAGCGCCGGATCGAGCTGGTCGAGAAGAAGAAGGCCGAAGCCGCCGGCTGAGCCGGCGGCGGCCCCCGCTCAGGGCTTGGCGGGGATCTTCAGCTTCATGCCGAGCTTGAGGTCGACGCCGTCGCCCAGCTGGTCGCGGTTGGCCTTCTGGATGAGCGGCCAGTCGCTGCTCTTGCCGTAGTACTGGTTGGCGATCTTGCCGAGGGTGTCGCCCTTGCCGACGGTGTGCGTCTTCGCGGCGCCCGCGGCGGGGGCGGCGGGCTTGGCCAGGTCGACCTTCTCGACGGCGGCGGCGGGAGCGGCGGCGGCGGGCGCGGCGGCGACGGGCGCGGCGGCGGCGGGAGCGGCCTGATCGACCACGTTGACCGGGGTCGGGGTCAGGACCTCGGCGGCCAGGGCTTCGTCCGCGGCCGCGTCGCCAGCCGACGGCGCGCTGTCGCCGCCGAACAGGGCGAAGCCGAGCAGCAGCGCGGCGGCGCCACCGGCCACCACAGCGGTCGCGCTGGTCCAGGTGCGCACGCGGCGCTGCAGCTCGTCGACCTCGAGCTCGAGGGCGGCGTTCTCGCTGCGGAGCTTCTTGGCTTCCTGGCGCAGGGTCTGCACCTCGCCCCGCTCGCGGGCGGCGACACGGGCGCGGTGTTCCTCGGCCTCGCGGATCTTGCGCTTCAGGCCGGACTCGACGTCTTCGCGCAGCCCGGGCGGCAGCACGGCGCCGTGGGTCACGGCGGCGTCGAGATTGGCCAGGGCTTCCTGGAACTGGCCGCGCTGGCTCAGGATCTTGCCCAGCAGCAGCGACGCCTCGGCGTCGGCGGGGTCCAGGCACAGCAGCATCCGCAGACGCTCGGCCGCGGGCGACAGGTGACCGTCCTGGGCCAGGGCCAGCGCCTCGTCGAACAGCCCGGTGGGCGCGTCGATGCCCGAGTCGCGCAGGGTGCGGGCGATCTGCTCGGTGGCGCCGGTGTTCCCGGCACCGCGGGGGCGCTCGTCGAAGGCGAGGTTGGAGGTCGCGGCGATGGGCGTGGGCATGGTGGGATCCCGGAGGAGGAGCGGGGAGGGGGCGCTGCACCGGGGGAGGAGGCACAGGCGCGGCACCGTGTGGGGCGTGTCGGAGGCGCGCGGCGGGGGACACCACGCACAGACAGAACGGTGTACGTCTTGACATAGCAAGACGCAGGTCGAGAATCAACTGAAAGGGTTGGTGCGCAACGACCGCTCGCAGCAGGGTCGTCGAGCGGCCGACCGCTCAGTCCGCCGGTGGCCGGGTCGGGGCGGTGGCCGGGGCGACCTTCTCGGCCAGCACCTCGACCGCGAGCGTCGCCGAGACGACCGCCTGTTCCAGGCCCTTGGCGTCCGCCTGCAGCGCGTTGAGCCGGCCGATGCGCCCGTCCTCGAGGGTGGCCGACGTGGTGCGGCGCAGCTGCCAGGCCCGCTCCCGCACCGTGCCGGCCGCACCGAGCGCGCGGGACGTGGCGATGGCCCACTCGGTGTCCGAGACGGCGGACGCCGGCTCCCCCGAAGGGGACGCCGGCGTTTCCTGGGCCGCCGCGAGGGCGACCGCGAGCCACCAGCCGATCATCAGACCGGCGCGGTGCGGCTCTTGGAGTTCAGCAGCTCGAGCTTGACGAGCGACAGGGCGCCCTGGGCCAGCCGCTTGAACTCGGCGCCGGTCTCGAGGCCCAGCACCTGGCGGGCGACGAAGCGAGGACGCGCGTAGAACTTGCGGTGGGCGATCTTGAGCAGCTCGAGCACCTCGGCCTTGGACAGGTGCTCCTCCCAGCAGACGGGGACCTCCACGCCGCAGAGCGGGTCCTTCATCAGCCGGTCCCAGCAGTCCGCGGCGTACAGGCCCTTCTTGGCGCCTTCGGCGAAGCTGTCGGTGCCCGGGTAGGGCGAGAACACCGCGAAGACCGCGAAGTCGGCGTCGAGCTTGATCATCTCGTCGACGTTCTTGACGGCTTCGTCCAGGCTGCGCTCGTGGGGGCCGGCCAGCATGATGTAGGCCACGCTGCGGACGCCTTCTTCACGGCACCACTTGAAGACGCGGTGCACGTCGTCGGTGTCGCAGTGCTTGCCCCAGATGTCCAGGCCTTCGTTGTTCGTCGACTCGACGCCGAAGTGGATCTTGGTGCAGCCGGTCTCGCGGCAGCGGCGGATCTGCTCGCGGGTGGTGCCCGCGATGGTCGTCTTGTAGCCCCAGTTGAACTGGATCCCGCGGCTCTCGATGGCGTCGCAGAACTTGAGCACCCACTGGCTGTTCGGCGTGAACAGGTCGTCGATGAAGTGGGTCTCGGTGATGCCGAGCTGGACGTTGTGCTCCATCTCGTCGAGGATGTCGTCGATGTCCCGGATCCGGTACTGCTTCTTGTAGGTCAGGCAGAACGGGCAGCTGTGGGGGCAGCCACGGCTGGTGATCGCGGTGGTGACCAGCGGCTGCTTGGTGCCGGGCAGGTAGTAGTCCTTGTACCGGACGCGGCTGCGGTCGGGCCACGGGTAGGCCGTCAGGTTCCGGGTGCTGGGCAGCTCGGCTTCCTTGTGGACCGTGCCGTCCTTGTCCTTCCACCAGATGCCCTGGACGCCTTCCCAGCTCTTGCCGCTGTCGAAGTTCTTGACCAGCTGCAGGAAGGGGTCCTCGCCGTCACCCGTGGTGATGGCGTCGACGCCGTCGAGCTGGATGGCGTACTCGGGGAACATGGTGGTGTGCGGACCGCCGATGATGATGTTGGCGTCCGGGTTGATCTTCCGGACGATGTTCACCGTCATCTGCACGTCGGGCAGCGAGTGCGTGTACGCGCTGATGCCCACGAAGTCGAGGGGGTAGCGCTTGAGCAGCTCCTCGAACTCGGGGTAGTCGATGTCGTCGACGACGGGGTCGACGATCTCGGCCTTGTAGTGGGAGCGCTTCTCGACGGCGGCCTGCAGGTACATCAGGCCGAGCGGGGGGAAGCAGTACACCCCGTGGGCGTGGGCCTTGGGGATGCCCGCCCAGACGCGGAGCTTCTCGGGCGGGTTGATGAGCGTGACGTCCATGGTCGCTCCCATTGAGGCCGGTCAGTTCCGGCGGAAGAAGATCTTCCAGGGCACGAACAGCGGGACCTCTTTGCGGTAGGTCTCGTATTCGGGGCCGAAGATCTCGATGAGCTGGGGTTCCTGGCGGACGACCTTCTCGACGAGCGAGATGGTCAGGATGATCGGCAGGATGATGAAGCAGAAGGAGAAGGAGTTCAAGGCGAAGCCGACGGCGAGGACACCGAACAGCTTGCCCCAGATGCTGGGGTTGCGACAGTGGGCGTAGATGCCCGTGGTGACCAGTCGCTGGGTCCGCCCCGCGGTGGGCGACGGAGACCCGTCGCCGCGATGGATCAGCTGCTCGTAGGTGTAGATCCACAGCACGGCGCCGAACACGAAGCTCGCGGCGGCGATGCCGTAGTTGGCGGGGGTCGGCAGGAAGGCCGGCAGGCCCACCAGCGCGTCGAGCTCGAGCGACCCCAGCGCGATGAGGAAGGTCAGCGGGAACAGCACCGGGATGTAGACCTTGGCCACCATCAAGACCAGCTGCGGCTTGAGAGCCGTCTGGACCATGGACGTGACGCTGGTGGACTGTGCCGACAATGCTGCTCCTCGGTACCGGGGCCAATTTGTCGTATAACTCCGGCGAGCGACACCCCCCATTTGCGGCGGGCGGTCGCACTCTTCCGCCCAACGGTCCCCGATGCGCCCCGTCCCGTCCTCCCTGCTGGCCGTCCTGCTCGTCGTGGGCTGCGGCCGGGACCCGATCCTCGACCGCGCCGAGCAGCTCGAGGGCGCACGCCCGGGCGCCGAAGGTGCGCCGGCGGGGGGCGGCGGCGGACCCGCGGCGGTCGGGCGTCCCGGTGAGCCTCCTCCCGGCGCGCCGACCGATCCCCCTCCGGGCGAAGCGCGGCCTCCTGCCGAAGGCTCGGCCGTGGCGCCTCCTCCGGGCACTCCCTCCGAGCCTCGACCCGGCGGCGACAGCGGCCCCAAGATCGCCGTCACGGGCCGGGTGGTCCTGGCCGACTACCACCTCGGCACCGTGCAGATCGATGCCTTCGACGGCGACCAGAAGGCCCTGGACGGCCCGCGGCCGGGGGTGCTGGGCGTGGCCCGCATCGACAAGCCCGGCGAGTTCCGCATCGAGGTGCCCGTCGGCACGGAGCAGGTGTGGCTGGGCGCCCATGTGGACGAGGACCTGGACGGCCGCCCCAACCCCCAGGAACCGTCGGCCTGGTACGCGGGCAACCCCGTGAAGCTCGGCGAGGACGGCGTCACCGACATCGTCCTGCAGCTCGAGCGGCAGCCGCCTCCCCCCCAGCATGGGCTCTGAGCCGAGCCGGGCAGCGCCGCGACTGGTCGTCGTGATCCCGCACCACAGCCGTGCGGATCTGCTGCCGGCGACCCTGGCCGCGACGGCCGCGTGGCGGCGGCTGGTGGTCGACGACGGGCCGGCCGGACGGCCCTCGCCGGACCTGGGCCCCGATGTGGAGCTGCTGCGGACCGACGGCGAGCTCGGCTTCGCCCGCGCGGTCAACCTGGGCCTGGCGCAGGCGCAGGCGACGGGCGCCGAGCGGGTGCTGCTGCTCAACGACGACGCGGTGCCGGCGCCGGGCTGCGTCGAGGCGCTCTTGGACGCCTTCCAGCCGGGGGTCGGGGCCGTCGGGCCGGTGCTGTGGGGCCCCGACGGCGCCGTCGAGAGCGCGGGCCTGGACCATCGCTGGTGGGGCCGCGTGCGGTTCCGGCGCACGGTGCCTGCCGCGACGACCGCGGTGGGCGCCCTGTCCGGCGCCTGCCTGCTGGTCGACAGCGCGACCCGGCTGGACCCCGCCTACCCCCACGGCTTCGAGGACCTGGCGCTGTGCCGGAGCCTGCGGGACGCCGGCCGGCTCTGCCTGGTCGTGCCCCACGCCCGCTGCGATCACCTGGGCGGGGGCACCCTGTCGCGGGTCTCGCGGGCCGCGCAGCGCCACGGTGTGCACGGCCACCTGCGGCTCGAGGGCGGCGGCTGGCGCGGGGCGGTGGTCGTCGGCCTGGCGACCGCCCAGATCCTGCGCGAGGGCGGCCCGCCGGAGCGGTTCGTCGGGCTGGCCCAGGGGCTGCGCGACTGGGTCGTCGAGGCGCGACGGGGCTGAAGTCGCGCCGCTGCTGGCGGAAGGCTCCTGGGCGCGGGCAGGCGGGCGGCTACAGGCAGGCCGGGGCGAAGATCAGGTCGTCGATGTTGGTGGCGTCGAGCTCGCCGACCAGGGTGCTGTCGCCGGTGGTGGGGTCCACCGTGTAGAGCGCGGTCCGGGTCGACGCGAGCAGCAGGCGGCGCACGGGATCGAAGGCCAGGCCGACCGACGCGAAGGGCACCTCGGTCTCGATGACGCGCAGGCTCTCGCCGGTCTCGCGGTCCAGCTCGTGGATCTCCTGGCTGGCCCCGTCTGCGAAGTACAGCGTGTCCGTCGCGCAGTCCCAGGCCATGCCGCAGCTGCCGAGCGCGATGTCGAGCGGCCCGACGGCGGTGCCGGCGCCGGTGGAGGGGTCGAACTCGACCAGCTGGTCGTTGGTGCTGTCGACGCCCCACAGCCGGCCGTCGGCGTCGAAGGACACACCGCAGGTGTTGCCGACGCCATGGGGCTCCAGCTCGTCCACCGTGCCCTCGCACCAGTCGATCTCGACCAGCGCGGACAGCCCGTAGTCGTGGCCGAAGCCGACCCCTTCCGCGTCCACCGCGACCGTGTTGATGGCGTAGCCGTCGGGCAGCTCGGCGATCTCCTCGACCTCGGCGGTGAGGGGGTCGATGCCGTAGATGAGCCCGGCCTCGGTGTCGACGCTGTACAGCCGCTTGCCCTCGAGGGCGTCTTCGTCGACGGTGCCGTCGCAGTCGTCGTCCTGGCCGTTGCAGACGTCGTCGATGTCGGGGTGCACGGCCGGGTCGTCGTCGTCGCAGTCGCTGGCGTCGTCGGTGTAGCCGTCGGGCGCGTCGCAGGCGTCGGCGGTGCTGTCCTCGTCGCCGTAGCCGTCGTCGTCGGCGTCGGCGTACCAGGTCGACGTGGTCGAGCCGTCCAGGCTGTCGTCGTCGTCGTCGACGAGGGTGTCGCAGTCGTCGTCGATGCCGTTGCAGACCTCGGTGGCGGACGGCGACACGGCGGCGTCCCCGTCGTCGCAGTCGGTGGCGTCGGCCACGAAGTCGTCCGGCATCTCGCAGGCGCGGGTCGCGGCGTCCGCGTCGCCGTAGCCGTCGTCGTCGGTGTCGGCGTACCAGGTGGCCGCGCTGTCCGGATCCAGGCTGTCGTCGTCGTCGTCGACGAGGGTGTCGCAGTCGTCGTCGATGTCGTTGCAGACCTCGGTGGCGTCGGGGGACACGGCGGCGTCGCCGTCGTCGCAGTCCGTCGCGTCGGCCACGAAGCCGTCGGGGGCGTCGCAGGCGACGGCCACTTCGTCGGCATCCCCGAAGCCGTCGCCGTCGCCGTCGCCGTACCAGGTGCCCGCCGAGCCCACGTCCAGGCTGTCGTCGTCGTCGTCGACGAGGGTGTCGCAGTCGTCGTCGATGTCGTTGCAGATCTCGGTGGCGGCCGGCGAGATCGCGGCTGTGCCGTCGTCGCAGTCCGATGCGTCTTCGACCGTGCCTTCCGGCTGCTCGCAGGCCTGGACGGGGGCCGCGGGGTTGCCGAAGCCGTCGCCGTCGTCGTCGGCGTACCAGGTGCCGCCTCCCGAGGCGTCCAGGCCGTCGTCGTCGTCGTCCACCAGGCCGTCGCAGTCGTCGTCGATCCCGTTGCAGATCTCGGTGGCGCCCGGGAAGACCGTGGCGTCGTCGTCGTTGCAGTCCGTGTCGGCCGGCACGCCGTCGCCGTCGGCGTCGACCGGGCCGGTGGTGCCGTCGGTGTCGGTGTCTGCGTCTGTGGCGGTGTCTGCGTCGGTCCCACCGTCGGTGTCTGCGTCTGCGTCTGCGTCCGCGTCGCTGGCCGAGGTGTCGGTGTCCGTGTCTGCGTCGATCCCGCCGTCGGTGTCTGCGTCGGTGTCTGCGTCGGTGTCCGCGTCGGTCCCGCCGTCGTCGCCGATCCCGCTGTCGCCGATGCTTCCGCTGTCGGCTCCGGACTTGTCGTTGCAGGCGGCCAGGACGAGGACGCTGAGCAGGGCGAGGCGACGCATGGGGACTCCCGGGGCGGTCGTGCGGGCGGCGGGGGAGGAGGGACCGGCGGCGAGGGTACCGCTGTGCAGGCCCGGCTGTCCGCGGATTAGGAGGGGATCCACCCCCGGAGCCGCCATGACCACCGCCCGCGACATCCTCTCGACCGAGGCGCTGATCGTGAACCCCGAGATGCCGGTCGCGGACCTGGCCACCGCCCTGCTCGCCGGCGGGGCCGAAGGCGCCTGCGTCGTCGAGGACGGGCGCCTGGTCGGCGTCGTGACCGCGATGGACCTGGTCTACAAGGAGAAGAACCTCCACCTGCCGACCGTGTTCACCTTCATGGACGCGGTGATCCCCATCGGCTGGAAGAAGGCCGAAGAGGAGCTCGAGAAGATCGCCGGCCTGACCGTGGCCGAGATCATGACCGCCCGGCCGGTCACGGTGCCGCCCGACGCCGATCTGCACACGCTCGCCACGCTGATGGTCGAGCAGCACCTGACCATGCTGCCCGTCGTCGAGGGCGACCTTCTGCTGGGCGCGGTGGACAAGCGGGCCGTTCTCGCGGCGGCCTTCCCCAAGCGGGGCTGACCCGCCCCCGCCTCCCTCGGCCCCGCCTCCCTCGGCCCCGTCTCCCTCGGCCTCCGGCTCCCTCGGCCCCCGCCCCGCTCAGCCCAGGTCCGCCGGCGGCCAGCGGCGCAGGCTCTCGTCGTCCAGCGAGCCCACCCGGTCGAGCACATCGCCCAGGAAGCCCGCGACGGCCGCCACCCGCGGCACGTGGCGCAGGGCGCGGGGGATGACCATGTACCAGGGGCCGACCGGCAGCTCGCCGACGTCGACGGGCACCGGCACCAGGCCGGCCACCGCGGCCTGGGCCGAGGGGAACAGCACGCAGCCGACGCCGGCCTGGGCTGCTGCGCGCATCGCCAGGAAGGAATTGGTGAGCAGCGCCGGCGGCCGGTCGCCGCGCCAGCCGTCGATGGCCCGGGCCATGCCGATGTGGGCCATCTCCTCCGACCAGCCAATCCACTCGAGCTCGCCGGGCGCCGGGTCGGGACCGAGCGACGCCACGTAGGCGGGGCTGGCGTAGATGCCCAGCCGCACGTCGCCCAGCCGGCGGAAGACCAGGTCCCCGCTGGTCGGCGGGCGGTCCCGCAGGGCGATGTCCGCGACGTGCCGCGTCAGATCGACCGTCAGGTTCGCGGACTGGATGTCCAGCCGCACGTCGGGGAAGCGGCGGCGGAGGAGGGGGATCAGCCCGGGGAGGAGATCGACCGCGATGCCCGGCGGACAGGCGATGCGCACCACCCCCCGCGGGTGGTCCTCGAGGTCCTGGAGCGCGGCGCCGGCGCGGCGGACCGCGTCGGCCATCTCGACGGCGTGCGGGTGCAGCGCGTGGGCCGCGTCGGTGGGCACCAGGCCGTCGCGGCTGCGGTCGAACAGGGCGTGGCCGAGCTGTGCCTCGAGCCCGGCCAGCCGGCGGCTCATCGTGGCCTGGCCGATGCCCAGGCGGCGGGCGGCGGCGGTCAGGGTGCCGGCCTCCCAGGCCGCGAGGAACAGGCGCAGGTCTTCCCAGGATGCTTCCATATTCGGATGGATAGCATCTGAACTTGGCCGATGTCATCCGAGAACGGATGCGTGAAGGTACGGGCATCCACCCCGGAGGTCCCCGTGTCTCGCTCCCTTCTCCCCGCCCTCTCCGCCTGCTTCGCCGTCTCGACCGGCTGCACCGTGTCCCAGCACCCGGTGGCCCCGGCCGACCTCGCGGCCCGCCGCGTCGCGCCCACCGAGTGGGCCTCGATCCTCGCCGACGCCGCCGTGGTCGAGCACGAAGCGGTCACCTCGGCCCGCTGGGCGGTGCCCCTGTCGGGCCTGGTCGATCTCGACGACCCCGCCGCCGCCGCCGCGCTCGCCGATGGCGATGCGCCCATCGTGCTGCCGGTGCACGTGCTGCGGCACCCGGTGCACGGTGTCTTCGTCGTCGACACCGGCATCGACCGCGACCTGGCTGCCGGCGGCCGCGGCGCCACCCGCGGGCTGGTGTCGGCCTTCCTGTCCGAGCTCGAGCCCGTCGAGCCCCTGGCCGACATCGTGGCCCGCCAGCCGGCCCCCCTCGCCGGTGTGCTCCTGACCCACGTCCACCTCGACCACGTGCTGGGCCTGCCCGACGTGCCGGTCGACACCCCGGTCTACGTGGGCGCAGAAGAGCTCACCCACCGCTCCGCCGAGAACGGCCTGATGCGCAGCACCTACCGACGGCTGCTGGCGGATCGGCCGGCCCTGGTCGGGCTCGATGCGGCGGGCGCGGTCCCGGGCGAGGGGCTGGTCGCCTTCGATCTGCTCGGCGACGGCTCGCTCTGGGGGCTGTCCGTGCCCGGCCACACGCCGGGCAGCATGGCCTGGCTGGCGAACACCGCCGACGGCCCCGTGCTGCTCACCGGCGACTGCAGCCACACCGTCTGGGGCTGGGAGCACGGCGTGACCCCCGGCACCTTCACCGTCGACCACGACGGCAACGCGGTCAGCCTGGCGGCCCTGCGGGCGGTGGCCGACGCCCTCCCCGGCGTGCAGGTCTTCGTCGGCCACGAGCTGCCCGGCGAGCCCGGTCCGCTCGACGGCCGCTGAGCCACAGGGCCGACGAGCGCTACGGCCCGGTCGGCGGCTGCGCCTCGTCCGGGCCCGCGCCCTCCTCTCCCGGAGCCGCTCCTCCCTCGTCCGGCGCGGCTTCCTCGTCCGGACTGCCCTCCTCGTCCGGACTGCCCGTGTCCTTGGCCGGCTCGAGCCCCAGGTCCAGGTCCTTGGCCAGCAGCTCGCGGGCCGCGGCGATCGCCTCGTCCACGCCCGGCTCGAGCAGCAGCAGGTAGAGGATCACCTCGCGCCGGGCCTGGTGCAGGGCGCCGCCGCGCAGCGGGGGCTCGTCGGACCACAGGCCGCCGATGTTGAGCGGATCCGCGCCCCAGCTCGACAGGCCGCGGGTCAGCACGGCGTACTGGCCGGGCTCGTAGGTCGTGCCCACCAGCGCCCAGAAGTCGTTGGGGTTGCCGATCGGGTCGAGGTGGCTGCGCAGCGCGAAGGTCGCGTCGGCCAGCAGCGCTTCCTGGCGGGGGGAGAGGGTCGCGAGGAAGGGCTGCAGGCCTTCGAGGATGGTCCGGATGCCCTGGACGCGGGTCTGCAGCAGGGCCTGCTCGCGGGTGGAGCCGCGGCCCAGGGTCTCGAGGCGCGCGGCGATGGCGACGACCTCGGGGTCGTCCGCGGTGGCGCCGGCGGCGAGCTTCGTCCACAGGGCCTGGTAGAGCTCGGTCTCGTCGTCGGGTTGCTCGGCGAGCAGCTGGCGCTCGCCGGCGACGATCTGGGCCTGGCGCTCGAGCACCACCTCGCGCAGCTCGGCGAGCTGGGCCAGCTGCGGCTCGGACAGCTCCATGTGGCGCAGCCAGATCAGCACCTGGACCTGGCGCTGGGGCTTCGTCGACGCCGGCAGGGACGGCGCCCGGTAGAGCAGCTGGTACAGCGCGGGCTGCGCGTCGCGATCGACCTGCCGCTCGATGTCGGCTTCGGTGGGCGAGACGGTGGGTTCCGGCCCGCAGGCGGACACCAGCAGCATCCCGGCGAGGGCGGCACCGTAGCGGGGGTTCGGAGCGGAGCGACGCACGGGGCGCAGGGTACACTCCGGCGTCTTCCGTGGGAGCCCCCACCGAAGGAGCCCGCCTGAGCACGCCCGCGCCCTCCCCCGCCGCGACGGCCCGCCCCGCCGCCCTGCCCTTCGCCCGCGAGGCGCGCGTGCAGGCGCCCTTCGTGGCGGCGGCCTGCGCGCTGCTGCTGGCGGTGGCCGTGACCTGGCCGGTGGCCCTGGACCTGTCGGGCTCGATCGTCGGCCACCCGGGCAACGACAACTGGAACCACGTGTGGGGCCACTGGTGGGTGGCGCACGAGCTGTCCCAGGGCCAGTGGCCGCTGCACACGAAGCTGCTCAACCACCCCGAAGGCGGCACGCTCTTCTACATCGACACCGCCCAGGCGATGCTCTACGCGCCGATCACCCTGGCGGTGGGCGCGCCGGCGGCCTTCAACCTGACCATCCTGATGGGCCTGACGCTGGCGGGCTTCTCGGCCTGGCTGCTGGCCCGCAGCGTGAGCGGCGACGACGTGCTGTCGGTCCTGGCGATGGTCGTCTACGGCGTGTCGCCCCACCTGCTCGGCCAGGCCTACAACGGCATCTCCGAGACCGTCTGCGCGGGCTTCTTCCCGCTGTCGCTGTGGTGTCTGCTGCGGCTGGTCGAGCGACCGACGGTCGGGCGTGCGCTCGGGCTCGGGCTGGCCGGCGCCGCCACGATGATCACCAGCTGGTACTTCGGCCTGCTGACCGTGCTCGGCAGCGTGTTGTTCATGCTGTGGCGGCTGTACACGCGCCACGCGGTGGACTGGCGGGCCTTCCTGCCGCGGCTCGGGCTGTCCAGCGTCGTGGCGGGCATCCTGATCGCGCCGTTCTTCGCGCTGTTCCGGGCCTCGCTCGACGCGCCGGACGCGCTGGTCACCCGCGATCCCGAGTTCGTGAAGCAGTCCCTCATCCAGCACAACGTGACGGACCTGTCGGCCTTCTTCACGCCGGGCAAGGTCCCGAGCCCCGACCTGAAGGCGCTCTACGGCGAAGAGCTGCTCATCGTCATCTACCTGGGCTGGATCGGGCTGTTGCTGGCCTTCTACGCCTGGGCCGCCACCCGGCGCTGGCGCAGCCTGCGGCCGTGGCTGCTGCTCGGGCTGGTGTTCTTCGCGTTCAGCCTGGGGCCCTACCTGAACATCGGCGGCGACTACCGGACCGTGTTCGGGCACCGGATCCCCCTGCCCTTCCTGGCCTTCTTCGAGGCCTTCCCGGTCTTCGACCGGATCTCCCACCCGTTCCGCTTCGTGACCGGCGTGTCGCTGGCCGTCGCCGTCACCGCCGTGGTGGGGCTGCGGCACATGCTGCGCGATCGCCCCCGCGGCCTGCGGATCGGCGTGGTCGGGCTGCTCTGCGTGGCCATGCTCGTCGAGACGCGGGTCGCCTCGCCGGCGTCCCTGCCGGTGCCGCACACGTCCGCCCACGTGCCCGACGCCTACGCCGCGATGACCGAAGACCCCGTCGAGGGCGCGGTCCTCGACCTGCCCCTCACCCTGCCCAACCTCGAGCGCGCGGTCTACGTCTGGTACCAGTCGGTGCACCACCGCCCGGTGCCCTGGGGCCTCAACGACCCGATGCCACGCAGCCTGCTGGTCAACCGGCTGACCGCGACCCTCATCCGGTTCGAGGCGGTGCGTGCCCAGTCGGCCCCCGCGATGATGCCCGAGCTCGACCTGGCTGTCGGTGCGAGGACCCTCGAGCTGGCCGGCTACCGCTACATCGTCGTGCACGAGCGCTTCTACCCGCCGTTCAAGCGCGACCGGGTCGAGGCGACGCTCACGGCCCTGCTGGGCGAGCCGCGGCGCTGGCCCGAGGATCGGCTGCTGGTGTACCGGCTCGGGGACTAGCTGCACACGGCGGCCACGGTGCGTACGATTTTCCCGGCTCGGCGTGCGAAACCACACCCGTGCCGCTAGGTCGCCGCCAAGAGAGGAGGTCCACCGATGCCCCGACGCGCGCACGTCCTGGTGGTCGACGACGAAGAGCTGATCCGCTGGTCGCTCTCCGAGCACCTCCGCGGCGAAGGCTTCGAGACCCGCGAGGCCGAAGACGGACAGGCCGCCCTCGACGCCATCGCCCAGCAGGCGCCGGACCTGGTCATCACCGACCTGAAGATGCCGAACGTCGACGGCATGGCGCTGCTGCGGCGCCTGCGCGAGCGCGACGATCCCGTGCCGGTCATCGTGCTGACGGCCCATGGAGCCGTCGACTCGGCGGTCGAAGCCACGCGGCTCGGGGCCAAGGCCTACCTGACCAAGCCCTTCGACCTGCGCGAGGTCACCCTCGAGGTCAACCGGGTCCTCGAAGAGGAGCGGCTGTCCAACGAGGTGCACTACCTGCGCGGCCGCAAGGCCGAGGCCTACGGCGACATCATCGGCAGCTCGCCGGCGATGCAGCGCTTCTTCGGCCAGCTCGCCCGGCTCGAGGACGTCGACGCGCCGACCATCCTGCTGATGGGCGAGTCGGGCACCGGCAAGGACCTGGTGGCCAACGCCATCCACTCCCGCGGCCCGCGGGCGGCCGGGCCGTTCATGGAAGTGGACTGCGCCAGCCTGCCCGAGAACCTCATCGAGTCCGAGCTGTTCGGCCACGAGAAGGGCTCGTTCACGGACGCCCGCACGACCCGGCGCGGCCTGTTCGAGCTGGCCCGCGGCGGCACCGTGTTCCTCGACGAGATCGGCGAGATGCACCCGACCATGCAGGCCAAGCTGCTGCGGTCGCTCGAGAACCGCCGGTTCCGCCGGGTCGGCGGCAGCGCCAGCATCACGCTGGACGCGACGATCATCGCCGCCACGCACCGCGACCTCGAGCAGCTGGTGGCCGAGGGGCGGTTCCGCGAGGACCTGTACTTCCGGCTCAACGTGATCCGGCTGCAGGTCCCGCCCCTGCGCGAGCGCCGCGAGGACGTGCCCGCCCTGGTCGATCACTTCGTGCAGCGCTTCAACCGCGAGTACCGCCGAGGGGTCGAGGAGATCAGCGAAGAGGCGATGCATCGCCTGACCGCCTACGGCTGGCCGGGCAACGTGCGCGAGCTGCGCAACGTGGTCGAGCGCATGGTCATCCTGGAGGGCCAGCCCCGGCTGGACGTGGCCAACCTGCCGCCGGAGATCCGCCACGCGGCGCGGCCGGCGGGGGGGAACGCCGGCGGTGGCTTCGTGCTGCCCGAGGACGGGGTCAACCTGGACGAGCTCGAGCGCAGCCTGATCGAGCAGGCGCTGGAGCGCACGGGCGGCAACCAGTCGGCCAGCGCCCGGCTGCTCGGCCTGACCCGCTACCAGCTGCGCTACCGGATGGAGAAGTACGACCTGGGGGGCTGAGCCGAGGTTCCGTGGGACTCGGGGGCCGTTCAGCCCTCGCGCTCGGGCAGCTTCAGGCGGAAGACCGCGCCGCGCCGGCGGTCCTTCGGCCAGGGCATCGGCCCCTCGTACAGGTCCAGCGTGCCGCCGACGTCCAGGGTGCGCCGCTGGCAGATCGCCAGGCCCAGGCCCGTGCCCTTGGTCTTGGTCGTGACGAAGGGCTCGAACAGCTCGTCGCGCAGGTTGGGCTGCACGCCCGGGCCGGCGTCCATCACCCACAGCTGCGGCCCGGGACCGACGCGCAGGCCGACCCAGGCGTCTTCGCCGGCCGCTTCCCGGGCGTTCTGCAGCAGGTTGACCACGACCTGGTGCACGGCGCCGGCGTCGGTGCGGACGGTGGTGTCCTCGACCACCTCGAGCTCGGCGCCGACGGCGGCCTGCCGGGCGGCTTCGCGGGCGATGTCGGCCAGGCGGTGCTCGCCGAGCTCGAGCTCGGCGGGGCGGCTGTACTGCAGCAGGTCGCGGACCAGCCGGTCCAGGCGGTGGACCTGGTCCTGGACCCGGCCTAGGATCTGGGCCCGGCGATCCGAGGCGTCCATGCCGTTGACGATGACCTGCAGGGTCCCGGAGATGCCGGCGATGGGGTTGCGGATCTCGTGGGCCAGCTGGGCGGCCATGGCGCCGATGCGGGCCAGGTTCTCGGCCTGGCTGGCGCGGTGCTGGGCGGCGAGCACGTCGGTGAGCTCTTCGACGTGCAGCAGCAGGCGGGCGAGCTCGTGCTCGAGGGGCACGATGGTGATGCGGAAGTGCCGCGCGGGCGGGCCCGGCAGCACGACGTGGGACAGCTCCTGGACGACGCCGGTGGCCAGCGCGGTCCGGATGTGGGTGTCCAGGTCGGCGGCGACGACGAGCTCGGGCGGCAGGAAGGCGGTGTAGGGCAGCCCGGGGCCCGCGTCGTCGGCGAAGATGCGGCCCTGCGGGCGGGTGGCGCTCGTGACCCGCCCCGCGGCGTCCAGGACCAGCACGTTGACGGGCAGGTTCTCGACGATGAGCTGCTGCAGACCGCGCAGCTGCGCGTCTTCGTGGGCCTCGTGGTAGGCGCCGGTCATCAGGCAGAGCTCGAGGTCGGTGACCTTGCGCACGGCGCGACAGGTGGCGCGGGCGTCGGCCCAGTCGAAGTGCTCGTGGGCCAGCTCGCAGAGCTCCTCGCGGATGAGGTTCATCGCGACGAACATGTAGCGCTCGGGCAGGCCGACCCGGACGTGCACCTGGCCGACGTGGCGGCTGCGCGCGGCCCACTCGCCGTCCCAGGGGCCGGACAGCAGGGCCAGGATCCACCGCTGCATGCTGCCGTGCAGCCGCTCGATCTGGGCCTCGTCGCGGAACACGCGGTGGGCCTGGTCCGACCGGCGGATGGCGTCGTAGAAGTGTGTGGCCATGCGGGCCACGACGGGCTCGGCCATGGGCCGGAGCGACCGCAGGCAGGCTTCGTCGTCGGCGCTGAACGCGATGTAGCGCTTGAGCTCGTCGAGCTGGTCCAAGGTCACCCCGGGGGGGTGCTCGTATCCCATGAGCCACGCCAGCCGCTGCCAGCGCTCGGAGCCGTGCGCCGGGATCACTCGACCTCCTGGGGCGCCGCGGTCGCCGGGCCGTCGGGCAGGGCCAGGTGGCTGCGGTCGATCATCGTGCCCAGTCCGACCAGCAGCACCAGCGCAGCCAGCACCCTGCGGCGCCACAGCGAGCCCGCCACCAGCCGGCGCAGCCCCGCGGCGGCCACGGCCAGGGCGGGGACCGTGCCGAGCCCGAAGGCCACCATGGCCAGCGCGCCGACGACGGGGTCGCCGGCCGCGACCGGCAGGGCCAGGGCGGCGTAGACCAGGCCGCAGGGCAGGAGCCCGTTGACCATGCCGAAGGCGAACCGGGAGAGGGGATCGCGGCGCCCGAGGAGCCGGGCGCCCAGCCGGTGCAGTGCGGGGGGCACGGGCAGCTTGGGGACCGGCAGGTCCGCGAGGCTGGCGGCGAACCACACCAGCAGGATCGCCGCCAGGGCCAGCCCGACCCCGCGGGGGATCGGCAGGGCCCCGGCTGTGCCACCTGCCACCGCGCCCAGCAGCGCGTAGGTCGTCAGGCGACCCAGCGACCACGCCCCGACGTCCCGCAACCGGCCGCCGGCGGCCGTGGCGAGACCCCCGCACATGCCGACGCAGTGCGGACTTCCGACCAGACCGGCCAGGGCTGCGCCTGCGAGGGTGGGGATCATCGTGACTCCGGAGACGCTGCACCAAGCTGCAAGACCCGTTCCAGGGTTGGAGGGAGGCGGGACGGCCCTGGGTCCACCGGGATGTGGTATTTCGCACGATCGGGTGGGCCAAGCGCCGCGCCCCCCTGCGAGGAGATCGCGCTGATCCGTGCTCTCGCGACATGGCACGGAACCTGCTGGAGGGGTGCCCCTGTTCACGGGAGGAACACGTGTCCGTCGAACCCCAAACCCAAGCCGCCTCCCTGAGTGCGGTCGACTACGACGACGCCATCGTCAAGAAGTTCATCGCCGCGTCCATGCTGTTCGGTGTGATCGGCATGACCGTGGGTGCGCTCATCGCCCTGCAGCTGGCCTGGTGGCCGGCGAACCTGGGCCTCGAGTTCACCAGCTTCGGCCGCCTGCGGCCGCTGCACACGAACGCGGTCATCTTCGCCTTCACCGGCAACTTCATCTTCGCGGGCATCTACTACTCGATGCAGCGACTGCTGAAGACCCGGCTGTTCAGCGACGCGCTGTCGAACATCCACTTCTACGGCTGGCAGGCGATCATCCTGAGCGCCGCGATCACCCTGCCGCTGGGCCTGACCCAGGGCAAGGAGTACGCCGAGCTCATCTGGCCCATCGACCTGTCGATCGCGGTCATCTGGGTGGTGTTCGCCATCAACTTCTTCGGCACCATCGCCAAGCGGCGGGTCAAGCACCTGTACGTGGCGATCTGGTTCTACATGTCGATGGTCATCACCATCGCCGTGCTGCACATCGTCAACAACCTCAGCATCCCCGCGACGCTGACGCGGTCGTACCCGATCTACGCGGGCATGACCGATGCGCTGGTGCAGTGGTGGTACGGCCACAACGCGGTCGGCTTCCTGCTGACCACGCCGATCCTGGGCCTGATGTACTACTTCCTGCCCAAGAGCGTGGAGCGGCCGGTCTTCAGCTACCGCCTGTCGATCATCCACTTCTGGGCGCTCATCTTCCTGTACATCTGGGCCGGTCCCCACCACCTGCTGTACTCGGCGCTGCCGGACTGGGCCCAGACCCTGGGCATGATCTTCAGCATCATGCTGATCGCACCCTCCTGGGGCGGCATGCTCAACGGCCTGCTGACCCTGCGGGGCGCCTGGGACAAGCTGCGGACCGACCCCATCGTGAAGTTCTGGGTCGTGGCGGTGACCTTCTACGGCATGTCCACCTTCGAGGGCCCGATGATGTCCATCCGGGTCGTCAACTCGCTGTCCCACTTCACCGACTGGACCATCGGCCACGTGCACAGCGGCGCGCTGGGCTGGGTCGGCATGGCCGCCTTCGCGACCTTCTACTGGCTGGTCCCGCGGCTGTGGAACACGAAGCTGCACAGCCAGGGCCTGGCGACGGCGCACTTCTGGCTCGCGACGGTCGGCATCGTGCTCTACGTCGTGGCCATGTGGTCCAGCGGCATCACGCAGGGCCTGATGTGGCGCGCCATCGACGACGCTGGCCAGCTGCAGTTCCCGAGCTTCGTCGACACGGTGCTCGAGCTGATGCCCTTCTACTGGATCCGCCTGGTCGGCGGCCTGATGTACCTGACGGGCCTGCTGCTGGCGTGCTTCAACCTGCTCATGACCGTCAAGAACGCTCCCGCGGCCTCCGCCGCCGCGGCGAAGTGAGGAGAACGACATGACTTCCCACGACTCCCGCTCTCCGGACTTCGACAAGAGCCACTGGCACCGGCAGCTGCTCGAGCACCGCAGCGCACTGTTCGCGGTCCTCGTCACCGTCGGCATCAGCATCGGCGGCATGGTCGAGATCGTCCCGATGTACTCGATGAGCGCCGGCCCCGAGACCCTCGAGGGTGTGACGCCCTACACCCCGCTGGAGCTCGCCGGACGCGACATCTACGTGTCCGAGGGCTGCTACAACTGCCACAGCCAGTGGGTCCGGCCCTTCCGCGACGAGACCCTGCGCTACGGCGAGTGGTCCCGGGCTGGCGAGTACGCCTACGATCGCCCCTTCCAGCTCGGCAGCCGCCGCATCGGCCCCGACCTGCACCGGGTCGGCGGCAAGTACCCCGACGCCTGGCACTGGGAGCACATGCGGGACCCCCGCAGCACCAGCCCCGGCTCGATCATGCCGCCGTACACCTGGCTGTACGAGAAGACCTACGACGTCGAGGACGTGCAGGCCAGCATGACCGCCATGCAGACGGCCGGTGTGCCCTACACCGACGCCGACATCGCGGGTGCGGGCGCCACCATCGACGCCCAGGCCACGAAGATCGTGAGCAACCTGGCCGCGACGGGCGCCAACGCCCAGCAGGACAAGCAGATCATCGCGCTCATCGCCTACCTGCAGCGCATCGGCGTCGACGGCCGCAACGCCATCGCCGCCCAGGACGGTGGCCAGTGAGAGACCCCGTGATCCAGGCCGCCCAGGCGGCCGCCGAGGGCGGGCTGCTGCTCGGCGTGATGACCGTCGCCTTCTTCGGGTTCTTCGCCGCCTACGCCATCTGGGCGTGGTGGCCGAGCAACCGGGCCCACATGGAAGCGATGGCCAAGGCGCCCCTCGATGACGACCTTTCCTCCGCCGATGGCGGCAAGACCTACGTCCTTCACACTGGAGGTCAGCGATGAGCGACCGCTACACCCCTGACCAGATCCTCGGGCACAGCGACGAAGCCGATGGCATCGAGGAGTACGACAACCGCCTCCCCCGCTGGTGGGTCGGTCTGTTCCTGTTCTGCATCGCCTGGTCCCCGGCCTACGCCATCCACTACCACATCGTGGCGGAGCGCTCCCAGGCCGGTGACTACGACGCGGAGATGGCCGCCGCGGCCGAGAAGTGGCCGCAGATCTCGGCCGAGGATGCCGCGAACATGGAGATCACCGCCGACGTGCTGGCCGAGGGCGAGGCGATCTACACGACCAACTGCGTCGCCTGCCACGCCGCCGACATGACTGGCGGCATCGGGCCGAACCTGGTGGACGACGAGTGGATCCACGGCAGCACCAAGGCCGAGATCACCTCGACCATCACCAACGGCGTCACCGAGAAGGGCATGCCGCCGTGGGGCCCCGTGCTGGGTCCCGAGAAGGTCGCGAAGGTCGCAGCGTTCGTGCACAGCAAGAACGGCACCTGAGTTAGAAGGACAGTCCCAGGGGGCCCAAGGGCCTGGGCCCCCCACCGCCGGCAACGGCACCCCGGTGGCCCCGACCCATGAGGGTGGGTCGGGACCACCCCGCGAGGCACCCGCCTCGCCCCCCTGAGGAGGCACCCATGGCTGTCATCGGACAGACGACCGACGGCAAGCGGAACTGGGTCTACGCGGCACGCGTGAGCGGTCGCTTCCAGAAGCTGCATCGCTGGTCGGGCCGTGCGCTCATGGCCATCCTGATCCTGGTCCCGTGGATCAACATCGGCGGGCAGCCCCTGGCTCGCCTGGATCTGCCCGGGCGGCGACTGTACGCGCTCGGCCAGACCTTCACGCCCCAGGACGCCATCTTCATCGTGCTGATGCTGCTGTTCGGCGCGTTCAGCCTGTTCTTCTTCACCAGTCTGTTCGGCCGCATCTGGTGCGGCTACGCCTGCCCGCAGACGGTCTTCCTCGAAGAGATCATCCGGCCGATCGAGCGCCTGTTCCAGGGCGACCGTGGTCGCCGCATGAAGCTCGACCAGAAGAAGTGGTCGCCCGAGTGGATCGCCCGCAAGGGCGGCAGCTACCTGGCCTACCTGGTGGTGGCCGTCGTGGTGTCCATGTTCCTGATGGGCTTCTTCGAAGACCCTCGGAACCTGTGGACCGGCAGCGCCACCACCGGCGCCTACGGCGGCGTCGCGTTCATGGCCTTCTTCTGGTTCTGGGACTTCGCCTGGTTCCGTGAACAGTTCTGCAACTACCTGTGCCCCTACGCCCGGTTCCAGGGCGCCCTGACCGACGACCAGTCGCTCAACGTCATGTACCGGGTGCAGCTGGCCGAGCCGCGCGGCAACAAGAAGGAACGCAAGCAGCACCCCGAGCAGGACTACGGTCTGTGCATCGACTGCGACAAGTGCGTGACCGTCTGCCCGGCCGGCATCGACATCCGCGACGGCTTCCAGCTGGAGTGCATCTCCTGCGGCCGCTGTGTGGACGCCTGCGAAGGTGTGGCCAACAAGATGAGCCTGCCCGAGCCGCTCATCGCGTACACCAGCCTGGCCGCCGAAGAGGGCCGCAAGAAGAGCCACCTCCGGCCGCGGACGGTGGTCTACGCCGGCCTGCTGTCGGCGATCCTGGCGGCATTCATCGGCCTGATGGGATCGCGCCACGACCTGTCGGTCACCCTCAACCGCGTCCCGGGCACGCTGTACCAGGTCGACGAAGACGGCTGGGTGCGCAACACCTTCTTCCTGCAGGTCACGAACAACCACGCCGGAGAAGCCGAAGGCCCGGCCGCGGTGAGCGTGCAGGTCGTCGGCCTGGACGGTGCGGTGATCGTCGCGCCCCCGGTGTCGGTCGCCGCGACCGAGTCGGTCAAGGTGCCGGTCGCCATCCGCGTGCCCCCGTCGGCCGCGAACGCCCGGACCATCCCCTTCCAGCTCGAGCTGGAGAGCGACTTCGACCGCGTGACGGTCGACGGCACCTTCAAGAGCGGTGCCGTGGAGGTGAACTGATGCGCTGGACCATCGGACTGATCGTGGGCTTCGCCGCCGTCATCGGCGTGAACATGTACTTCCTGTACGTGGCGATGGAGAACCCGGTGACCGTCGAGCCGACCTACACCGAGGCCACGGCCCGGTGAGCGCCGCCCTCCGTGCCGCCGACCCCCAGGGGGACCCGGCGCCGAGCATCGTGGCCTGCACCTGGTGCGGCACGGAGGTCGAGCTCAGCCCTCGTCGGGCGGCAGCCCTGGTGGCCGCTCCCGACGCCGGCATCTTCTGCTGCAGTGGCTGCGAAGCCGCCGCGGCGATGGTCCACGGCGCCGGCCTGGACCAGTACTTCGACAAGCGCGACGCGCTGCCGCCCCGGCCCGGCCTGGCGCGGTCCGCCGGCTGGGACCGCATCGCCGCCCGTCCGGCCGCCGACGGCACCCTCGAGAGCACGCTGCACGTCGACGGCCTGCGCTGCGCCGCCTGCACCTGGGTGACCGAGAAGGTGTTGCTGGACAGCCCCGGCGTCGTGGACGCCCACGTGTCCTACGGCACGGGCACGGCCATCATCCGCTGGGCCCCCGGCGCGCTCGACGGGGACACCAGCGCGCCGCTGACCGAAGCGCTGACCCGGGTCAGCCGCCTGGGCTACCGGCCTCGGGCCCTGGACACGGCGGCGAAACCCGATCGCGACCTGCTGATGCGCATGGGCGTCGCGGTCTTCGCGACCATGAACGTCATGATGATCCAGGCCGGGGTCTACCTGGGCTGGATCTCCGGCATGGAAGATCAGTACGCGCTGTTCTTCCGCTGGATCACGCTGATCCTGGCGACGCCCGTCGCCCTGTACTCGGCCGCGCCCTTCTTCCGCGGGGCGTGGGAGGGGCTGCGCAACAAGGTCCTGCACATGGACCTGCCCATCGCGCTGGCGGTCGGCGGCATGTACGGCCACGGGCTGTACGCCACGATGGTGACGGGCAGCGAAGGCTGGCTGGACAGCATGACCATGCTGGTCGCGCTGCTGCTGGCCGGGCGCTTCCTGGAGCAGGCCGGTCGCCGCCGCGCCGCCGAGGCCGCGCAGGCCCTGGCCGCCGAAGCCCCCGCCGTCGCCCGGCGGGTCACGCCGACCGGCATCGAAGAGGTCGCCCCCACCGCCCTGTCGGTGGGCGAGCTCATCGAGGTCGGGGCGGGCGAGGAGCTGGCCGCCGACGGCGAGGTGGTGGCGGGCAGTGGGCGGGTGCAGCTGGCGCTCCTGACCGGCGAGAGCGAGCCGCTCCCGGTCGGGCCCGGCAGCCGCGTGATCGCCGGCGGCGTGATGGTCGACGGCCACCTGCGCGTGCGGGTCGAGAGCGCGGTCGGCGAGAGCCTGCTGGCGCGGATGGCCGAGCTGCTGCGCGACGCCGCGGCCCGGCCGCCCTCCCCCACGGCCGCGGACAAGCTCGCCCCCTGGTTCACCGGCCTGACGCTGGCGGTCGCCGGCGGGACCTTCGCCGTCCACCTGCACGGCGCGGGCTTCGAGCCGGCGGTCGAGGCCGCGGTCGCCGTGCTGGTCGTCGCCTGCCCCTGCGCCCTGGCCCTGGCGACGCCGCTGGCGGCCCATGCGGGGCTCGGCGCGGCGGCGCGGCGCGGCCTGCTGCTGCGGTCGGGGGACGCGGTCCGCCGGACCGGCCAGGTCGACCTGGTCGCGCTGGACAAGACCGGCACCGTCACCTGGGGCCGGCCCCGGGTGGTCGCCGCCGACGACCACGTGCTGCGCATCGCCGCAGCCATCGAGCGGGCCAGCGTGCACCCCATGGCGCTGGCCATCGTCGACGAAGCGGTCGCCCGCGGCATCCCGATCCCGCTGGGCGAGGACATCGTCGAGGAACCCGGCCGCGGCATCCGCGGCTGCCTGGACGGGCGCTGCTGGCGCATCCGCGGCGGCGGCGCGGGGGTCGTCGAGGTGGTGGCCGAGGAGACCGGCGGTGTGCTGGGCCGCATCCACCTCAAGGACCGGATCCGCGACGAGGTGCGTGTGGCCCTGGACGCGCTGCGCGCCGACGGCGTCGACGTGGCGCTGGTGACCGGCGACCACGCCGATGTGGCCGCCGCCATCGCGGAACAGGCGGGCATCCGCACCGTCCTCGCCGCCCAGACGCCGGAAGACAAGGCCGCCTGGATCGGCGCCCGCGCCGCCGAAGGCCGCCGCGTGATGTTCGTCGGGGACGGGCTGAACGACGGGCCTGCCCTGGCCGCGGCCCACGTGGGCATCGCCATGGGCCACGGCGCCGCCAGCAGCGTGCTGGTCGCCGACGGCGTGCTGATCGGTGGGCAGCTGTCGGCCCTGCGCGCCGGGCTCGTCGCCGCCCGCCACGCTGCCGCCGTGACCCGCGTCAACGTCGCCCGGTCCATCGCCTACAACGTCGGTGCGGTGGGCTTCGCCCTGGCCGGCCTGGTCAACCCGCTCGTCGCCGCCGTGCTGATGCCGCTGTCCAGCGGCCTGGTCATCGCCGGCGCCCTGTCCGTCGAGCACCGCACCCGCCGTACGCTCGGGTAGGGAGCTTCCATGAACGCCGTGTACTTCCTGCTGCCCGCCGCGCTGATCCTGTCGGCCACCTTCCTGGTGCTGTACCTGCGGGCCGTGAAGCAGGGGCAGTTCGACGACCTCGACGACCCGCCGATGCGGATCCTGCAGGACGATTAGAGCGGGGCGGTGCCGACCGCCTCCTCCTCGCGTCGCGACCTGCTCCTCGCCCTCGGGCTGGGCGTCGCGGCGCTGGTCCTCTACCTGTCGACCCTGTCGCACGGGCACCTCGGCGACCCGATGGCCTACGCCGAGGAAGTCGCCGGCGGTCGCTGGTTCCACCCTCGGCACCTGCTGCACAACCTGGTCGGATCGTGGCTCGGCTACTGGATCCAGGCGCTGCGGCCCGAGTGGGGCTGGATGGACGGGCTGCAGCGCATGCAGGCCGGCATCGGCGCGCTGGGCGTGGCGCTGTTCGCGTGGGTGCTGCGGCGCGGGGGGGTGTCGTCCGCGGTGACGGCGGCGGCGGCGGTGCTGCTGGCGACCAGCCACGGCTGGTGGAGCCTGGCCGTCACCTACGAGGTGCACCTGCTGCCCGTGCTGTGGATGCTCGGGGTCGTGGCGGTGCTGCTGCGGCCGCCCGCCGATCCGCGGGTCGAAGGCGCGCTGCTCGGGGTCGCCCATGCCGGCGCCATCCTGTTCCACCAGACGATGGTGCTGGCGGGGCCGGCGCTCTTGCTGGCGACCCTGCTGCGGCCGGGTCGCGCCGCTCGGGCGGGGCTCTACCTGGCGACCGGAGTGGGCCTGGTGCTGGTCGGCTACGGGCTGAGCTTCCTGTGGCCGGCCCACCAGCTCATCGCCCCCGACCAGTCGGCCTTCGGCTTCGTGCTGGGCGACGCCACCGAGGGGCACCCGGGCGTCGGGGACACGACGGTGTGGCGCAGCCTGTCGGTCGGTGCCCGCGAGGTGTTCCTGGCGGCGCGGCGCGGGCTGTGCGTGCCGCCTTCGGACCTCGGGGGCATGGCCGGCGGCCCGGCGGACGTGGGGGCGGCCGGGCCCGCCGGGCTGCTGGGGCTCGTCGGCGCCGCCGTGCTGCTGCTGGCCGGCCTCCCGCGGCTGTGGAGACGGCACCGCGATGTCGTCGTGCTGGTGCTGGGCTGGATCGCCGTGGTGGCCCCCGTCGTCGCCTGGTGGGAGCCGGGCAACTTCGAGTACTTCCTGGGGCCCGGGGTCGCGCTGCTGGTGCTGCTCGCGCTGGCGGGAGCGGCGCTGGCCGAGGGGCGGACGAAGCTGTCGCCGCTCATCGCGCTCGCCTGGCTCGGGGTGGCGGCGCCGCTCGCGGTGGCCAACCACCAGGTGGCGATCGGGCCGCGGCACGACCGACCGTGGCCCCACCACCGCTGCGGCGAAGGTGCGGTCGGCGGCCCGGAGTCGGGGGGACCGTCGCCCCGACCGAAGCTGCCGGAGCCGGTGAACTCCGTCGACGGCATGCGGCCCGGTGGGGGCCCGCCCAAGCCGCGGCCGCGCTGATCGGCGGCGGAACGAGGCGCCTGAGCCGCGAATGCAGGCGGATCCGCGGCGGTGCGGGTGATCTGCCGCTCCCTGGACCGTCGTCTGGAATTCACACGTTGCTGCGGGGGCTTGCGGTATCTTCGCCCTGACTCGCCGCGTCTTGTCGCTCTCGGTGCGTCTCCCGGCCGTGTCTCCCGCTCCGGCCGGGCCTCGCACCGCACCCGCTCGAGGTTCTCATGCCCGGTCAGGCCCGCTCTCGCACCCCGGCCCCCTCCAAGCCCCGTCCCAGCGGCGCGGGTCCCCGCTCCGGCGGGCCGGTCCGCCAGGCTCGAGGCAACGCCGCGCTGCAGGAAGTGGCGCGCGACGCGGCCCTGGCCCGCGACGAAGCGCGCGGCGGCGAGCTGGTGCACACGGGCTCGGGTGTCGGCCGGCGCGTACCCGGCCGCGACGACGGTCCCGGTGGTCCCGGTGGTCCGGGCGGTCCTGGTGGTCCCGGCGGTCCCGGCGGCGGCGAGGCCCGGGAAGCCCGTCGACCCGGTGGTCCGGGCGAGGGCGAGGCCCGTCGACCCGGCGGTCCGGGTGGTGGTGAGGGCCGCGATGCCCGCCGTCCCGGCGGTCCGGGCGAGGGCGAGGGCCGTCGTCCCGGTGGTCCGGGCGGGGGCGAGGGCCGCGATGCCCGCCGTCCCGGTGGTCCGGGCGAGGGCGAGGGCCGCGATGCCCGCCGTCCCGGCGGTCCGGGCGAGGGCCGTCCCCGCCGCGAAGGCGAGGCCGGGGGTCCCGGAGGAGGCGACCCCCACGCCCCCGACTGGGAGAAGAACGAGATCGGCATGGTCCGCCTGCGCGAAGGCCGCGGCCGGCGCACCCCCGGCGGTGGCGACGACGATCCGCGCGGTCGCCGCGAGGACCCCGGTCCCCGCCGCGACGGCCCGGGTCCCCGCCGCGACGACGGCCCGGTCGTCGATCCCGGCCCCGGCCCCCGTCGCGACGATGGCCCGGTGCAGCAGCCGACCGGTGGGCTCGGCGCCATGCCCAGCAGCGACCTGGCGCTCATCCACGAAGAGCTCATCGAGCACCAGCGCTGGGGCCGCGCCAAGGCCGAGGTCGGCGAGCCCGGCAGCCCCGAGCGGGCGGCCTTCGTCATCGAGCAGCTGGGCGAAGGCGGCATCGAAGGCGGCGCCCAGGGCTTCGTGACCGGCGCCATCGGCGGCTTCGTCGGCAAGCTCGCCAGCAAGTTCATCCCGATCCCGGGCGTCGGCGCCATCCTGGGTGGCGCGATGACCGCCTACGGCATGTTCTCCAAGGGCGCGGACGGCTGGGCCAAGTCCTTCGACAACATCGCCGAGTTCGGCGAAGGCGACAGCACCTACGAGATCATGGCGAACAGCCTCGAGTCGATCTCGGAGCTCATCTCCATCGCCAGCGACGTGCTCAACATCATCGCGGGCATCATCGGCGTCATCTCGGCGGCGATGTGGGTCATCACCGTGGCCACCCTGGGCGCGGCGTCGCCCCTGGCCGCCACCCTGTCGGCCATCGCGGTCGGCATCGGCGTCGCCACCTCGGTGCTCGACGGCATCAACGAGTTCGTGCTGCTGCCCGCGATCCTGCTGTTCCGCGCGCTGCACACCTTCACCGCCGACTCCGATCCCCGCGAGATCGAAGCCCAGGGCGGCGATCTGGAAGGCGCCTCCTCCAACCTGGCCTCGGTGTTCGGTGGCAAGGCGGGCGGTGCGGCCGGCGGAGCGCTCGGCGACCGCGCCGGCGACGGCGTCCTCTCCCGCACCATGGGCGACGGCCCCTCCCCCGAAGCCTCGCCCTCCCGCGGCGACGGTCCGGCCACCCGTCCGGCCGACGCCCCGGATGCTCCCGACGCCCCCGCGACCCGCACGGCAGAAGGCCCCGGCCCGCGGCCCGGCGGCTCGGGTGCTCCCGACGCGGAAGTGCCGGCCTCCAGCCGCCGCCCCGGCGCCGACGGCCCCTCGCCCGGCGCCGACGCGGCCCCCGATCGGCGTGGCTTCGACGCGATCCGCGGCGAGTTCCGCTCTCACATGGAAGCCCAGAACCGCCAGCGCCTGCAGCGTCGGGCCGAAGCCCAGCGCCGCGGCCAGGAAGACGCCACCCGGCGGGCCGAGGACGTCGAGGAGACCCGCCGCACCCGGCACGACGAGGCCGAGGCCGAGACCCGCCGCCGCGTCGACGATCTGCAGGACATGCACGACCGCCACGCCTTCGAGATGGAGGCGATGGAGTCCGCGCACAGCCACCGCATGGCCGACATCGAGGCCGCCCGCAGCCGCTACGGTGCCGACGTCGACGCCGCCGACGCGAGCTTCCGCGACACCAAGGCCGACATCGAGCGCTCCCGCAACGACGCGCTGCAGCTGGTCGACACCCGCCGGGTGCAGGAACAGCTCGCCCTGATGGAACAGCGCGATCTGCTGGGTCCCTCGGGCTTCGACGCCCGCAAGCGCGACCTGGACCTGACCCACGCCCAGGACCGCCTGGCCATCGTGCGCGCGCACAACCAGCAGATGGACGACGCGCTCACCGCCTACAACGACGCCTACACCCGGGCCCGCACCCGCAGCGACGAGACGCTCTCCGCCGCCGAGTCCCGCTACCAGCAGACCCTCGACGGCATGCGCGACGCCTACGACGCCCGCGTGGCGGCCCGCCGCGACGCCGAAGGCACCGGCGAGCGCGACGCCCTGGCCGAGGCGATGAACGAGACCCGTCGCCGGGCCGAAGAAGAGTACGAGGGCCCCAAGGCCGCCAACATCGGCGGTGGCGTCAAGGGCATGGCCAAGATCGGCTACGAGGCGATCACCGACAAGAAGGGCCGCGAGGCCGCCGCCAAGGAACAGCAGACCCTGGTGGACGCGGGTCTGTACACCCGCGACAACCCCGGCATGCAGCAGAAGGACGGCGACGGGCTGGCTGCCTACGACACCGAGCGCGTCGACCCGCACTACGAAGAGCCCCCCGGCACGCCCGAGCAGCTCGAGCACATCCTGGACCAGATCGAGGCCGCCCTGGCCGCCCGCGCGGAAGCCGAGCGGCTGGAGCAGGAGATGGGCGCCCAGAAGGGCGAGCACGAGGGCCACGTCACCGGCATCGACGAAGCCGTCGCCGGCACGGAAGAAGGTGTGTCCGCCCAGCAGCTGCACGAAGAAGCCGTCGCCCGCCGCGCGTCGGCGAACGCCGACCAGCAGCAGCGCATGCAGGAAGCCCAGGGGATGATGGAGGGCGCGCCCGAGCGACTGGCCGGCCTGACCGTCATCACCGTGCCGCTGCGGGCCTTCCAGGGCTTCACCTGGATCGCCAGCAAGGTGCCGGGCGCGGTCGGCGACGCCTTCCAGTCCATGAACAACGACGCCAACCGGTTCTCCGAGTCGATCTCGAAGATGCAGAGCAGCTTCGGCCAGGGCGCCGCCACCGGCCAGGGGCGGGTCCAGGAAGAAGCCGCCCAGGGCCAGCGCATCGCGGACGTGGACGGTCGCACCGGCGAGACGCGCTCGGGCATGGAAGCCGGCCGCGACGGCGCCGTCGACCTGCGCGACCGCAACGCCACCAAGATCCAGGAAGCCGGCGCGGCCCAGGACGAAGCCCGCGGCCAGCGCGAGACCCTGGACGGGGCCATCGAAGAGAAGCGCACCGAGCACGGCGATCTGCTGTCCGAGCTGACGGGCTGGGCCCATCGCCACCGCGCCCAGCGCGTCGCGGCGATGGAACAGCAGGCCCAGAACGCCGGCACCGCCCGCATGTTCTGAGGCACCAGGAGCGCCTTGATGTCCGACGCCTCGCAGGGTGCGGCGGACCTGGCAGCCCTCGACCACGCGGTCGAGGCGGCCCGGTCCGGCGATGACGCCCGCGCCCTGACCCAGGCCCTGCGCCGCCGTGCGGCCGGCCGCCTGAACGGTGGACGGTTCGCCGGCGCCGCTGCCGATCTGGACGAAGCCAGCGAGATCCATCGCCGGCACGAACAGACCGGCGAGCGCGCCCGCTGTCTGCACTTGGCCGCGACCGCCGCCCGCATGGGGGGCGACCTGGACGGTGCCGCGACGCGCGCCGAGGTCGCCATCGCGCTGGTCGAAGACGCTGGTCCCGTCGCGGTCGCGGCGTGGACAGAGCGCGGCGAGACCGCCCACGCCGGTGGACAGTTCACCCTGGCGGGCGAGTACCTGGACACGGCGGCCGAGCGGGCCGAGGCGGCCGGACTCCTGCCCGAGCACCTGGCGAACCTGCACAGACGGCGTGCACAGTCGTGGATGGCCGCGGGGAGCGCCGTGCGAGCGGCGTCCTGCCTGCTGAAGGCGCGGGTCGTGGCCGAGGAGGCGGGACTGTCCACCATCGCCCTGCGGGCGATGATCGAAGAAGCCGCCGCCTGGATCACGGCCGGGGATCTGGACGAGGCGGAGCAGGTCATCGAGGGCGCCGGCCGCGAAGCCGGCCGGCTGGCGGACGACGCGGCCCTGTGCGACCTGGAGCTGCAGCGGGCCGCCCTTGCCCTGCACCGGGGCCTGGTCCAGGATGCGCTGGCCTGCGTGCGCAGCGCCCGCGCCCTGGCGCTGTCGGCGGTGCACCCGGTCGGCTACACGGCAGCCGCCGTGGCGATGAGCGAGCTGGCCGAGCGTCTGGGCGACCGCGAAGGCGCCTACGAGGCGCTCGCCGTCGGCTGGGCCACCCTGGGTGACCTGCTGGGTCCGGACGTGGCCCGCGCGAGCTTCGAGCCCAAGCTGCGCGCGCTGGTCGACCAGTGGGGCGAGGCCGAGTTCGTCCGCATCCGCGATGCGGTGTCCGGGCGGGGCTGACTACCGGCCGGGTGGTCTGTCCACGCACTCGACGGCCACCACGATGTCCAGGTGGCGCAGCGCGACCAGCCGGACGGGGCCGTCCAGTCGTGGACAGTCCTGCAGGGCGGCTTCCATGTGGGAGACCTGGAAGCCCAGCGGTTCGATGACGGTCAGGTCGCCGTCGGCGGCGCGGAACTCCAGCCGGCCGTGATCGGTGGTGGTGGCCGTGCCGGACGGGCGGCCCCGGAACCGCTGTGTCCAGGCGGCGCTGTCCTGGACGGTGCCGACCGCGTCCAGGGGCCCGCGGACCAGGTCCAGGACGGGGTTGATGGACAGTCCGAGCGACAGGCCACCACACAGGACGGTCGCCACGGCCGCGGCCCGCGCCTTGGCGCGCGGCGAGAACAGACCGGTCGCCAGGCCGACGCCGACGGCGCTCGCCAGCACCAGCGCGACCCGCAGCAGCGGCCACTGCCACCAGCCGTCGACGGTGAGCCGGGGCAGGACCGTCAAGAAGGGCGCGGCGAACAGTGCACAGACCCAGGCCGTCAGGGCCAGGGCCAGCACGGCCGTCGCGGCCTTGCCGGGTGTGGTGGCCCCCGGGCCCGGCGGCGTCATGCCGGCTCCACGTGGACCAGGGCGCGCAGCGGAGCGAGCAGCCACAGCACCACGTGGGCGCCCGGCCGCAGGTCGGCCAGCCGCCGCTCGACGTAGCTGCCCTGCAGCCCGCGGAAGGTCAGCCGGACCGGGCCGTTGGTGGTGTGCAGCTCGACCTCGACGCGGTCGACCCGCTGGGGCCGGGACACGGGGGAACGCGTGGTCGCCGTGGTGTGGCGCAGCCCGCGCAGATCGCCCTCGACCCGGGTGGGCCCGCGGGTCATCGCCACGAGCGGCGCGATGCAGAGCAGGGCCCCGACCGCGCCGAGCAGGGCGGCCGCGACCAGCTGACCCTGCTGCGGTACCCCGACGATGCGGGCGGCGGCGACCCCGGCCAGCATGCCGCCGCCGAGCTGCCAGAACACCCGCAGGGCGGGCCACAGCCACCAGGTGGTCGGCCGATAGGCGGGCAGGGCCGTCAGCAACGGGGCGATGAACACGCCCGCGGACCACGCGCTCAGCAGGAAGGCGTCGGTCACGGCGGGCTCCGTAGGGGGCGGTCGGAAGACCCTAACAGGCGGCAGTTCCGGGCCTGTGAACGCATGCTACGTTGCCCGCATGTCCCCCTCGAACGAACTGCGCTGGTGGTCATCGGTGGCCCTCATCGGCTGCGCGGTGCCGGTCTCGACCCTGGCCGTGGGCTGTGCCCCCGAAGAAGGCCTGCCCGACGCCTGCGCGGGGGCAGGCATCGTCTGTTCGGTGGTCGGTGTCGGCACCCCGGGGGCGAACCCGGCGGCCACGACTGCCACCGAACACCCCCTGTACGGTCCCATGGACGTCGCCTTCCGCGGCGACGACGACGCCTTCTTCATCGCCGACTGGAACAACCACCAGATCAAGCTGGTGGAAGCCGGTCTGGTCCAGACAGTCGTCGGCACGGACTTCCTGGGCGACGGCGATCCCGACTTCCAGGAACGCATCCCGCCGGGCGTGCCCGGCACCACCGTGGCGCTGAACCACCCGACCTCGCTCGAGTGGAACGACGTCACCGGTCGGCTGTTGCTGCCGTCCTGGCACAACCACCGCGTGCGCGAGTGGGACCCGGCCACCGGCTACTCGCTGGTGGTGGCGGCCGACACGGCGATCGACGACGGCAACGGCGCCAACGCCGGCTTCGCGGGCGATGGCGGGCCGGCCGCCGACGCGCTGATGGCCTTCCCCAACTCGATCGCCATCGACCCGGCCGACGGATCGTTCTGGCTGCTGCCCCAGGGCAACACCCGCCTGCGCTGGGTGGCGGCCGACTTCTCGCTCATCGACACCGTCGCCGGCACCGGCGAGCGAGGCGCCACCGGCGACGGTGGCCCGGCCATCGATGCGACCTTCCACTTCTGGTACGCCGACGACCTGCAGCCCGAGCCTGCCGGCGCGGTCGAACACGACCCCGACCGCGGCCTGCTCTACATCGCCGACACGGTCAACCACGAGATCCGGGTGATCGACCTGGCCACCGGGCTCATCGACACCCTACCAGGAACGGGTGGACAGACCCTGCCCGACGGCCAGTGTGATCCGGACGCCCTGTGCTTCCCGCGCGACGTCGAGCTCGCCCCCGACGGCCGCCTGTGGATCGCGGACGAAGGCAACCACGTCATCCGCGTCTACGACCCCGACACGGCCAGCCTCGAGACCGCCATCGGCACCTTCGAGCCGGGCGACGGACCCGACGGGCTGCCGCCGCTCGAGACGATGCTCCAGCGCCCCTACGGCGTCGACGTCGGCGCCGACGGCACCGTGCTGGTCGCCGACACCTACAATCACCGCATCCGCAGGCTGATCCCATGAGCCCGATCCTGATGATGGCCATGCTGCTGGGCTGCGCGGGCGGCGCCGACTCGGGCACCGACGAGTGTGCACCCGGCGAGATCTGCCTGTGGTTCGGCACGCCCAAGATCGCCGGCCTGTCGCCCGAAGGCACCCCGCGCACCGAAGCCTCGACCTTCTGGGTGGTCGACATGGCCTTCCAGCCGGACACCGACCGGCCGGTGATCATGGACTGGAACAACCACCGGGTGATCGCGCTCGACGAAGAAGACCGCATCGTCGTCCTGACGGGCATCGGCGGGCAGCTGGGCGACGGGCCGGAAGGCGACCCGGCCCAGGCGTCGTGGAACCACCCGACCGACGTCGCGTGGCAGTCCGACGGCTCGATGATCATGGCCGCCTGGCACAACTCCCGGGTCGTGCGCTTCGATCCCGACATGCAGGACGTCGAGTTCATCGCCGGCACCGGCGCGCGCGACTTCGCCGGCGACGGCGGCCCCGCGGTCGACGCGGTGCTGGATCTGCCGGTCTCGGTGCGCGTCGGCGACGACGACCGCATCTACCTGGCCGACATGGCCAACCAACGCATCCGCTGCATCGACGGCGCCGGCATCATCGACACCGTCGCGGGCTCCGGCGCGCACGGCTTCAACGGCGACGGGGCCGCGCTCGAGACCATGCTCGCCAGCCCCGCCCTGCAGCGGGCCGAGCCCGCCTTCAAGATGGACATGCGCGACGGCGTCATCTGGCTGGCCGACACGCACAACGGCCGCATCCGGACCTTCGACCTGGCGGCGGGCACGATCACGACCGTCGCCGGCATGGGCGAGACCCCGCCGGACTCCGACAACGGCACGACCTGCACCAGCGGCTGCGGCTACAGCGGGGACGGCGGCCCCGCGGTCGAAGCCATGCTCGACACGCCGAGCGACGTGGCGGTCGCCTCGGACGGGACGATCTACATCGCCGACACGGGCAACTCCTGTATCCGGCGGGTCACCCCCGACGGCACCATCGACACCTTCGCCGGCCGCTGCGGCGAGCGCGGCTACGAAGGCGACGGCGGCCCGCCGACCGACGCCCTCCTCGACCGGCCCTTCGGCGTCGCCCTCGACGCCGCCGACAACCTGTACATCTCCGACACGTACAACAGCGTCGTGCGCCGCATCCTGGTCGAGTGACCGTGCCCGCTCCGCTCCTGGCGCTGCTCCTGACCGCCTGCGCGGCGGGCGGCGACACCGGAGCCGGCTGGACCCCCTGCCGACCGGGCCAGCTCTGCCCGGTCATGGGCACCGGCGAGCTCGGCTTCAACGGCGACGGGCTGCCGGCCCGCGAGACCCGGCTGGCCTCGCCGACCTCCGTGCGCGAGACCCCCGACGGCCGCGTCATGGTGGTCGACTACTCGAACATGCGGCTGCGCACGGTGGACCCCGACGGGCGGGTGTCGACGCTGGCGGGCAACGGCGTGCACGCCTACTCGGAGCTCGGCGCCCAAGCCGACCAGAGCCCGCTCGAGAACCCCATCGACGCGCTCTGGGGCCCCGACGGCCTGCTCTACGTCCTGCCGCAGCACGAAGCGCGGGTGCTGCGGGTCGAGCCCGGCGGCGAGCTCGGCTGCGTCGCCGGCAGCGGGTACCTGGGCGACGCCGGCAGCGGCATCGAGGCGCTGCGGGCCGAGCTCGGGTACCTCGACGGCATCGCGGTGGCAGATGACGGCACGATCTTCCTGTCCGACAGCTCCTTCGGCCGGGTGCGGCGCATCGGCCCGGACGGGCTGCTCGACAACGTGCTCGGCACCCACGAAGCCGGCGCCCCCGACGAAGGCCACGGGCCCGACGTCGCGCTCCGGACGCCCGGTCGCCTGTTGCTGGACGGCGACTGGCTGTACGTGGCCGACACCGGCGGGGACCGGGTCCTGGCGCTGGACACCCGGGACCTGCAGGCCGTGGTGGTCGCGGGGACGGGGACGGGCGGCGACGGCGGCCCGGCCCGCGAGGCCGCCCTCGACGGCCCCGTCGGCCTGGCCCTCGCGCCCGACGGGGGGCTGTTGATCAGCGAGCTCGGCGCCGACCGGATCCGCCACGTCGACGCGGCCGGCATCATCCACACCGTGGCCGGGGGCGGACCCTGCCCGGCGGCCCCCCTCTCCGGCGCATCGCCCCTGGAGTTCTGCATGACCGATCCCGCAGGCATGGCCTGGACCGACGACGGCGACCTGCTGATCGCCGAGCGCGGCGGACACCGCGTGCTGCGCTGGCTGGGGGCCGCCGATGTCCTGTGAGCTCGTGGGCGTGTGGATCGCCGCGCTGCTGTCCGGCTGCCACCCCGCCGACCCCGACTCGGGGGCCGCCACGGGCTGCGCTGCCGATCCGGGCTGCACCCTGGCCCAGGACCTGCCGGCCGGCCTGCTCAGCGTGCGCGCGCGCTCGGCCACGGACGTCTGGGTGGTCGGCGCCAGCCCGCCGTCCGGCGGCGGCCCGGTGCTGGCGAGCTTCGACGGTGCTGCGTGGTCGACCTGGGACACGTCTGCCTTCGAGGGCATCGAGCTGTGGTGGCTGTGGGTCGACGCAGACCGCATCGTGGCCGTGGGCAGCCAAGGCGCCCTGCTCGAGGGCGACCGCGCCGCGGGCACGCTGACCCGGATCGACGGCCCCGACGCCGACATCACCTTCTTCGGCGTGTGGGGGGCCTCCGCCGACCGGCTGTGGGCGGTGGGCCAGCAGAGCACGGACGAGGGCGACCACGCGGTGGCCTGGACCCGCGCGGGCGGCGTGTGGTCGCCGCTCACCGATCTGCCGCTGCCCGAAGGAGCGAGCGCCCTGTTCAAGGTGCACGGCGACGCGGCCGGCCGGGTGTACATGGTCGGGGCCGAGGGGCTGGTGCTCGCAGGAGAGGACGGGGCCTTCGCGGTCGAGGCGACCGACGCCGATCTGCCGACCAGCACGGCCCTGTTGCTGACAGTGGACGCGGGGGCGCCGCGGCCGGTGGTGGTCGGAGGCGCAGGGTCGGCGCTGGTGCTCGAGCGGGAGGGCGACACCTGGAAGGACCACAGCCCGGACTTCGTGCCGGCGCTCAACGGCGTGTGCAGCGACGGGGACATCGCCTGGGCCGTCGGACAGCACGGCACCCGCCTGCAGCGCCAGGGCGAGAGCTGGGTCAGCGACCTGGACCGCGGTGTCGATCTCGGCGTGTTCGAGGACTGGCACGCCTGCGCCGTCGACGACGAGGGTGGCCTGTGGGTCGTGGGCGGTGACATCGCAGCGCGGCCGCTCACCGCCGGTCGGCTGCTGTACCAGGGGCCGGGCGAGCCCCCCGCCTGGGAGTGACGGTTCCTGCCGGGAACCGCCTGCGCCGCAGGGTGTCCGGGGGGGCCATGTCGCTGCTCGCGTTGCTGCTGGCGGTCTCCCCGGCCCAGGCCAGCCCCACCTGTTGCTCGGACGGGATCGGCTACCACCCGCGGACCGAGCCCTTGTTCGTGGTGGGGCTCGATCGCCAGGCCGTCCTCGACACGTTCGCGCCGGTCTCCGACGTCGTGCGCGACGCCATGTTCGCCGCCCGGCCCGACCACGTGTACACGTCGCTCACGCTCTTCCTGCAGGTGGGGCCCGACGGCGGCGTCGACCGCATCTTCGGTGACTGGCGCGCGCCGGCCGACGTGCGCCCGCTGCTCTACGACCTGCAGTTCCCCGAGCCCGCCGACGGGGTCGCCCTGGTCGACGTGGTGCTGAAGTGGCGCAACCCCGACGCCGACGCGATCATCGCCCGCCAGAAGCAGGCGCGCCTGGACGCTCGGTCCGAAGCCGAGGCGGTCCCCGACGCTGCTGCCGACGCCGCTGCGACCGACGCCGCTGCGACCGACGCCGCTGGGGAAGCCGCCGCCGCCCCTCCCACCGTCCCGGTCGGTGACCGCCCCGCGGCCCCCGTCCTGTGGGAGACCGACGGCGGGCGCCCCGGCTACTCGGCGCCGGCCGTGACCTTCGGCCAGCTCGCGCCGCCGGGCCGCTACCGCGAGGACTGCGCGACGTCCGAGCGGGACATCCCGGCGGGCCACCACGTCCGGGATCGGATCCTGGTGGACCACTGCGCCGAGCGGCTGGGCAGGTTGCTCGCGCCGGTGGTGGCCGACCTGCTGGCCTGCGACCCGGTCGGACGGCCCGGGGGCACCGTCTGGCGGGTGTCGCACAACGGCGTCTTCCTGCAGCAGGCGCAGGAGCAGGACGACGCGGTGCTGAAGTGCATGGACGACGTGCTGATGGGGGTGGACCGGTCCGACCTGCGAGGGCCGCACGCGCTGACCCTGTTCTGGGGCCCGTGGCTGCGGCCTCCGGCGACCGACCCGACCGGAAAGCGGCTACGGTAGGCCGACCCGCGGGGGCCTCGGCCGCGCCTTGACACCCCCTCGGGCCCGTGCGTGAATCGCCCTCTCCTCCTGTCGAGGACTCCGTCGTGCGCGCCTCCTCCCTCGCCCTCCTCGCCCTGCTGCCGCTCGCCACCGGCTGCGCTGCGAAGACCACGAGCGGCCTGATGCAGGCCGAGTCCGTGGTGCTCGCCGCCGAAGACGCCGGCGCCGATCAGCGGGCCGTCTACGAGATGACCCTGGCGCGCGCCTACCTGGCCAAGGCCCAGGAGGAGTGGGCCGACAGCCAGTACGAAGACGCCGACCTGCTGGCCGCCCAGGCGGTCGAGCATGCCGAGCGCGCCGAGCAGGTCGCCAAGGGCGCCAAGGTCGGTGAGGACGTGGACGACCTGGTCCCCGAAGAGGTGCGGCGCCCCGTCGAGCTGCCGCGGCCGCCGTCGGAAGAAGACGAAGCCGCCCAGCAGGTGCTCGAACAGGTCATCGAGGGCGGCGACGCGATGGTCCGCCCACCCGAAGAGACCGGTCCGGTCGAGCTGCCCCGTCCGGCGGACGGCACGGGCGGGTCCTCGGACCCGGCGGATGGCGGCGGCGCCGGTGACGACGAGTCCGAGGAGTCCCCGTGGTGACGGCTCTGCTGCTCCTGGCGCTGGGCTGCGCCCCCGCCTGGCACATCGACGCCGACACCCTGCGCGTGCAGGACGAGGTCGCGCGCATGGACGCCAACAAGTACGCGGAAGCCTGCGCCCCGCGCGAGGTCGCCCTCGCCCGCGCGCACCAGGACTTCGCCCGGATCGAGGCCGAGCAGGGTGACAGCCTGCGGGTCCGCGACCACCTGGACATCTCGCTGGCCATGACGGCCGAAGCGCTGCGCCTGGCGGCGGAGTGTGCCCCCGGCGACGCCGACGGCGACGGGGTCACCGACGACGTCGACAAGTGCCTGGGCCAGCCCGAGGACATCGACGGCGACCGCGACGACGACGGCTGCCCCGATGTCGACAGCGACGGCGACGGCATGGAAGACGACGTCGACCAGTGCCCCGACGAACCCGAGGATCTGGACAGCTTCAAGGACGGCGACGGCTGCCCCGAGCCCGACAACGACGAAGACGGCGTGCTCGACGCCGACGATCGCTGCCCGGTCCAGGCCGAGACCGTCAACGACTACATGGATGAGGACGGCTGTCCCGACGTGAAGCCGCAGAAGGTCGTCATCACCAAGAAGCAGATCGAGATCCTGGAGAAGGTGAAGTTCGCCACCGGCAAGGCGACCATCGATCCGGCCAGCTTCGGCGTGCTCGACGAAGTCGCCCAGGTCATCCTGGACAACCCCGACAGCCGCGTGCGCGTCGAAGGGCACACCGACAACGAAGGCGACGACGCCTTCAACCTGAAGCTGTCGCAGGAGCGCGCGGACAGCGTGCGCGCCTACCTGATCGAGAAGGGTGTCGCGCCCGAGCGGCTGGACGCGAAGGGCTACGGCGAGACCAAGCCCATCGACACCAACCGCACCGACGCGGGCCGCGCGAACAACCGCCGGGTCGAGTTCCACATCCTCAAGGCGGGCGCCGAGTGAGCGCGGCCCTGCTGCTGCTCGTGCTGGCCTGCGGGGACAAGGGCGGGGACACGGGCCCTGGGGACACCGACGGCGGGGACACCGACGCGACCGACACCGACGCGACCGACACGGACACCGACACCGACACCACGGACGGGGGCGTCGACTCGGGCGACACGACCGACACCACCGATGGCGGCGCCGACTCGGGGGACCCCGGCGACCTGACCGCCACGGCCACGCTGCTGCTGTCGGGCATCACCGAAGGCCAGGCCGTGGCGCTGGTCCCGGTGACCGTCGAGAAGGACGGCGCCGACCCGACCTTCTGGCCGCCGGTCCAGGTGGTCGAGGCGTCGACCAGCGTGGTCGTCCGCGTCGCCCCGCCCGACGAGACCTATCTGCGGGTGGTCGACGACTCGATGCCGGACTTCCGCATCGCGCTGTACCTGCCCGCTCGCTTCGCCGACCTCGACGGGGACCTCGAGCACGACGACGACGAGCCCTGGACCGGCATCGGCGGCACCTGGCTGGCCTTCGTCGAGCCCCCGGTGCCCGGCAGCCTGAAGCCCTACATCGACCCCGGCTGGAACGCCTTCAACGTCGACCTGGCCAGCGACACGCCGTTCTGGCCCGCGAACATCGACGCCGTCAACGTGCCCGACAACCTGGTGCCGCTGGACACGCTGAGCCTGGGCGGCACCTGGGGCGCGTCCGTGTCGCCGGGCGAGACCACGCGGCTCGCGGTGGTGCCGCCGGTCATCGCGGACCACGCCGTCGACGCACTGCTCTACGACGAACCGGTCGGCGCCAGCTTCTCGCTGACCATCGACGGGCCGCCGCCGGCCGATCACTACGGCGATCTGGACGGCACGGGCCGGCTGCAGGCCGGCGAGTACCTGCTGGTCTACGACGACACCGACGGCACGACCGGCCTGGACGTCACGACCGACACCCTGCGGTTCTCGGCCTGCCATGACGATCAGGTCGTGGTGCTGCTCTACGCCGATCCGCCGACCGACCTGGGCGACGGCCTGCTGGCGTCGGTGTCCGACACGCCGATCGGGTGGAGTGCCTTCGCCGAGCCCGAGGGCGCCTTCCGGCGGCTCTCCGACAGCGAGCGGGCGGCCCTGGTGCTGGCCGAGGGCTGCGCCTACGAGTGAGGGCGGCCGGGGGCGGGCTCGGGTAGCATGGCGCCTCCCCCAGCACCCAAGGAGCCTCCAATGACCCTCAGCCCCCTCGCCCTCGCTCTCCTGCTGACCGGCTGTGGCGACAAGGACGGCGGTGACTCCGGTGTCGCGGACACCGACACCGACGCGGACACCGACGCGGACACCGACGCGGACACCGACGCGGACACCGACGCGGACACCGACGGCGACACCGACACGGACACCGACACGGACACCGACGGCGACACCGACGCGGACACGGACACCGACGGCAGCACCGGGACCGAGGCGACCGTCACCCTGACGCTCAGCGGGGATGTCGCCGGCGAGGCCGTGGCCCTGGTGCCGATCACCGACCTGTCGGACGGCGGCGAGCCCACGCTGTGGGATCCGGTCGCCACGGCGGCGGCCGCGGCGACGGTCCAGTTCGAGCTGGGCGAGCCGGACGAAGACCACATCTCGCAGCCCGACCCGGGCAACCCTGGGCTGAAGATCGTCTTCTACGTGCCGGCGCGGTTCGCCGACGACAACGGCAACCTGGTCCGGGACGAAGGCGAGACCTGGACCGGGGTCGGCACGACCTGGCTGGCCTATGCCGTGGCACCGGTGCCCGACGAGCTGGAAGGGTTCCTGGACGAGGGCTGGAACGCCCTGGCCGTCGACTTCAACGGCGACGTGCCCTTCCTGCCCGCCGATCTCGACGCCGTTCCCCTGGACGCCAACCTGGCCGAGGGGCCGCCCCTGGACATCGCCGGCAGCTGGGACGCCAGCGCGGATCCGGGCGCCAGCACGCGGCTGGCCATGATCCCCCCCAGCGTCGACGGCGGTGGTGTAGCGAGCCTGCTCTACGACGAGCCGGCCAGCGCGGCCGGGTTCAGCATGACCCTGGAGGGCGCACCGCCGAGCGACCACTACGCCGACCTGGACGGCAGCGGTCGGCTGCAGGCTGGCGAGTTCTTCGTGGTCTACACCGACGACGGTGACGGTCGCTTCGACCTGGCGGGCGATGTGCCGGTGTTCTCGGCCTGCCACGACGGCCAGGTCGCGGTGTTCCTGTACGCCGATCCCCCGGTGGACCTGCTGGACGGGCTGTTCGCCGTGATCGGCGGCGCGACCATCGGCTGGAACGCCTACGCCGATCCCGAAGGCGACTTCCGTCCGCTCAGCGCGTCCGAGCGCACGTCGCTGAGCCTGTCCGAGTCCTGCTCCCTGCTGGGCAAGTGACCGCGTCCGAGCTCGCCCGGTTGGTCGGCGGCACGCTGGCCGGTCCGGACCGGAGCTTCTCGGGGGTCGGGCCGCTCGAGCGGGCCGGCCCGACCGAGGCCGCCTACGCCGTGGGGCAGGTGCCCGACGACTGTGGCGCCGCCGTGCTCATCGTGCGGGAGGCCGTGCCCCGCCGGTCCTGCGTGGTGGTCGCAGATCCCAAGGCCGCCTTCTGCAAGCTGCTCGGCGAGCTGTTCCCCGAGCACGACGGCTTCGTCGTCAAGCCGCGGGGGCTGCCGCGCAACCCGTCGGACCCGACCTGGGTCGAGTCCAGCGTGCACCCCTCGGCCCACGTCGATCCCAGCGCCCGTGTCGGCCTGGGGGTCGTCATCCACCCCGGCTGCTACGTCGGCGCCTTCTGCGAGATCGGCGACGGCACCGTGCTGTTCCCCCACGTGGTGCTCTACCCGGGCACCGCCGTCGGCTCGAACTGCCGCATCCACGCCGGCGCCGTGCTGGGCGCGGACGGCTTCTCCTACGAGCCGGGCCCCCAGGGCCCCGTCAAGGTGCCCCAGGTCGGCCGGGTCATCGTCGAAGACGACGTGGAGATCGGCCCGAACACCGTCATCGACCGCGCCTTCCTGGAACAGACCCGCATCGGCCGCGGCGTGAAGATCGACGCCCTGGTGATGGTGGGGCACAACTGTGTCGTGCGGCAGGGCACCGTCATCGCTGCGCAGGCCGGCCTGGCCGGCAGCGTGGACGTCGGTCCCGGCAGCCAGCTCGGCGGGCAGGCCGGCGTGTCCGACCACACGACCCTGGGGGCCGGGGTCCGCGTCGGCGCCCAGGCCGGGGTCGGGCGGGACCTGCCCGCGGGCGCCGCGGTGTTGTCGCTGCCCGGGCTGCCCGCCCGGGTGGCGCGCAAGGTGTGGGCGCAGTGGATCCGGCTGGGCAAGGACCCGGGGTAGGGATCAGCCCTGCGGGCCCAGCAGCATGGTGCCCACCAGCGCTTCGTCGACGGGGTGGTCCTCGGCCACGCGGTCCAGCAGCCCCCGCAGCTCGTCGGCACGCGGGTCGTCGAGCTCGATCAGCCGTCGCTGCAGGGCTTCGACCAGGAACCGGCCCTCGGCGTCCGTGCCCGCGGCGTGGGCCAGCGCGTCCCAGGCCGGCAGCTCGGGCGGGTCGGCGCTGTCCAGGCTGCTCGCCAGCGCCCGCAGCAGGGTCCACATGCGGCGCTCGCGCGGCTCGACGCTGGGGCCCGCGCTCTCGCCGAGCAGCCGGATGCGGCCGCCGTCGCCCGCGATGGCGGCCAGCACCGCGAGCCCCAGGCGGGCGCTGCGGGCGAAGCCCTCGCGACCGGTGGCTTCCAGGGCCAGGGCGTCCCGGTAGGCCGTGCGTGCGGCGGCCAGGTCGCCGGTGTTCCGGCGAAGGGTGCCGAGGGTGGCCAGCAGGTGCCCCACGGCGGCGCGCTCGCCGACGCGGCGCAGGCGCACGATCCCGGTCTCGAGCTCGGCGATCGCCTCGTCGACGCGCCCCTCGCCCACGGCCAGACGCGCCAGGATGTCCCAGGCGTCGACCTCGGCCCGCAGCAGCCCGTGCTGGCGGGCCAGCTCCTGGACCTCGCGGGCGGTGTCGGCGGCCACCACCGGATCGGTGCCGGCCAGCAGCTCGGCCCGCAGCAGCAGCGCCTCGGCCCGGGTGTCCGGTCGCGGCGCGTAGTGCAGGGCGGACGCGATGTCGTCGAGGGTCGCCTCGCGCTCCAGGCGCTGGGACTGCAGCAGGGCCCGGGTGGCGTGGAAGCGGGCGCGGACCGGCGAAGGCACACGACCCAGCACCCCCTCGACCCGCGCGAGCCGGGCCAGCCCGACGGTGCCCGCGCTGTCCCGGGCGGCGAGGTGCACCGCGTGCAGGCAGGCGGCGAGCACGGCCTGCTCGGGGTCCAGCGGAGTGGCCTGGATGCGGTCGTCCAGCGCGATGGCTTCGTCGTCGCTGCCGAGCGACCACAGCGCCTCGGCCCGGACCAGGGCGGCCTCGACCCAGGCGGTGCGCCCTTCTTCGCCGGCGTCGCGGGCCAGGTCCATGGTGCGGGCCGCGATGCGGGCCAGCGGCAGCGGACGCAGGGTGCCCTGCAGGCGCTTGAGGGCGCGCCGCAGCTTGGGCAGGGCCTCGGCGTGGCGCCCGGCCAGCGCCAGGTGCAGGCCGGCCCGGGCTTCGGCCTGGGGATCGTCGCCTTCTTCGTCCCAGGCGGCGGCCAGGGTCTCGTGGATGAGCACCTCGAGCTCGCCGTCCCGGGGCAGGGCCGACACGGCGCGCTTGAGCTCGGGGGACTCCCAGACCAGCCCGCCCTGCTCCACCCGCAGCAGGCCGTCCGCGATGATGGCGTCGAGCTGATCGCCGATCACCCGGGCCACGACGGCTTCCGGCGCGCCGGTGCCCGCGAGTCGGACGGTCAGCAGCGCGTGCCGCATCTCGGTGTCGTCGGCCAGGGCCTGTTCGAGCCGCTGGCCGGCGAACTCGTCGCGGTCCCGTGGCAGCACGGGCGCGTCGGGGGACAGCCGCCACACGGCGCTGTCGGTGTCTTCGGGGTGGCCGGGGATCAGGTCGCCGCGGCGCACCAGGTGCACGATGAGATCGTGCAGGAAGCGCGGGTGGCCGCGCGTGCGCAGCGCCAGGTCGAAGGCCAGGTCGTCGGACATCGGCAGGTGGGCCTGGGCCATGCGCCGCGCGGCGTCGGGCTTCAGGCGGTCCAGGGTCAGGCGCTGGCAGCGCTTGGGGTACCGGGCCTCCAGCCGGCGCAGGGGCCGCATGGCGACACCGCGGGCCGCCCCTTGCTCGACGGTGGCCAGGATCAGCACGGGGGCGTCGCTGGCGAACAGCATGTCGACGATCGCCCAGGCGTCGTCGCTCTCGCTGGCCAGGTGCAGGTCGTCGAGCCACAGCCACGACAAGCCGCGCCAGGCGTGGGTGACCAGGTGCTCGGCCACGAAGGAGCGCACGACCCCGCGGTCGGGGGCGGGAGCGCCGGCCCGGGGGCTGACCCAGTCGGCCAGGGCGGCCGCGTCGTTGCGGCAGGCGGCGGCCCGCGAGTCCCGCAGCCGGCTCAGCGTCCGGGCCACGTCGTTGCGGTAGGCGCGGGCGTCGGGCAGGGGCGGCAGCAGGCGACGGACGGCACCTTCGAGCCCCTGCGCGGGGCCCTCGCGGCCGCCGTGGTCCATGCGCACGCCGGTGGCGATGCCGACCCGCTCCAGGGTGCGGGTGATCTCGTCGACCAGCCGCGTCCCGCCGGTGCCGCGCTGGCCCTGCAGGGTGACCATGACCGGGCGGCGGTGGCGCAGCACGGCGCGGGCCGCGGACCACAGCAGGTCGAGCTCCTTGTCGCGGCCGACCACCGGGATCTCGCGGTGCATGACCAGCCGCGGATCCTGGGGGACGCGCCGGGGCACGAAGGGCCGCGGGCGGCGGCGCGGCGGGCGGAGCGGCGGCGGCTTGCGCCAGACGATGCCGACGCTGGCCCGCAGGCGCTGGATCTCGCTGACCGGGCGCGGCGCCGTGTGGTCCGGCGGCGGCCACTCGACGAGCGAGTCCTCGCCGAGCTCCTTCATCAGGGCCAGGCGCGGGGGGTTGGCCTCGCCCGGCATCGACAGGATGGGCCCGTCGTCGGGGTCAGGGAGCTCCTCGATGGCGCGGGCCACGTCGGCGGCCAGGTCGTAGCGGCTGCGGCGATCGGGCTGCAGCAGCGCCAGCACGATGTCTTCGAGGCCGGCCGGGACCCGCAGCTTGTCGCGGATCGGCACCTGGCCGGGGGGGCGCTGCCGGGCGGACAGCGCTTCCACAGGGTCCTTGGCGGGGAAGGGCAGCTCGCCGGTGAGCAGCCGGTACAGGACGGCGCCGACGCTGAACAGGTCGGTCGGCGGGCCCCACAGCTGGTGCTGGCCGGTCAGGCGCTCGGGCGCCATGTAGCCGACGGTGCCGAGCACCATGCCTTCGTCTTCTTCTTCGGTGAACCGGGCGCGGGCGACGCCCAGGTCCGCCAGCCACAGCACGCGATGCCGCGGGCCGACCCGGTGCAGCAGCAGGTTGGACAGCTTCACGTCCAGGTGCAGCAGGCTGCGGGCGTGCAGGGCGCCCAGCGCGTCGAGCAGCCCGATGAGCAGCTGCTTGAGCTCGCCCCAGCGCGGCGGGCGGCCGGCGTGGTCGAGCATGCTGCCGTCGCTGGCCAGCGAGAAGGCCAGGTAGGGCCGGCCTTCGGGGGTGCGCCCCATGTCGTGCAGGTGGATGACGTTGGGGTGCACCACGCTGGCGCTCACCATCGCCTCGCGCTCCAGCCGGCCGGCCAGGCGCGCGCCTTCGGTCCGCAGCACCTTGAGCGCGACGAGCAGGCCCAGGTGGCTGTCCTGGCAGCGCCAGACCTCGCTCGCCCCGCCTCGGCCCAGCAGCGCGCGCGAGGGCTCCGGCCAGGGGCGGTACCGCGCGGGCAGGACCGGAGGGGTGGCGTGGGATCGAGCCAGGAGGGGACCTCGGGCCGGGACGAGGAGGCACGTCGCCGCGACGTGTGGGCCCCGCAGACTACCGCTGACGGGGCGTCTGCTCCAAGACGTTCAGGCGAGGCCCGCGTTGTGGGCGGCCAGCAGGGTGACCCGCTCGCGCAGGTGGCGCGGCAGGCGGCGGTCGAGGATGCGCAGCGCCTGCTCGGCCGAGTAGCGGGCCGACAGGTGGGTGAGGAGGATCGCCTCGTTCTCGAACCGGTCGGCGCGGGCGACGACCTCGTCGAGGTGGATGTGGCCCTTGGCGCGGGTGCGCTCGACGTCGACCCGCTCGTCGAGGAAGGTCACCTCCATGATGAGCAGCCGCGCCCGGCGCAGGGCTTCGTGGTGGTCGATGGCCTCGATGCGGCTGTCGCCGGTGAACGCCACCAGCGGGGTCTCGACCGTTTCCGTCACGTCCTGTCCCGCGCGGCGCAGGGCCCGGAGTTCCTCGGCCGTCCGGTCGCGCAGCGAGGGGCGCAGCTTCTGTCGCTGCTCCCACAGCACGTAGCCCTGGCTGACGACCCGGTGGGGGGTCGCGACCGGGCGGGCCACCAGGTCGGCGCGCAGGCGGTGGTCGTGGCCGGGGGCCAGGCCGACGAGCTCGCAGTCCAGCGCGCTGCCGTCCAGCCGCCGCCAGCAGTCCAGCATCGCGCGGAAGTCGGCGACGTTGCGCTCGGGCATCACGTAGGTCGGCGGCTTCATGCGCTGCAGGCCGCGCGTCGCCACGTGGTGGATCACGCCGGCCATGTGATCGACGTGGGCGTGGGTGAAGAACACCGTCGGCAGCTTCACGGCCGACCGCGGGCAGATGCCCAGGTCGAAGGCCAGCGACAGGCCGGGCAGCTGGATGCAGGTCTCCAGCCCGGCCACGCTGACCGCGTCGATGTCGATGCCGGCGAGCCTCAGCATGGGCGAACGCTATCGCGCTACAGTCGCCGCCTTCCGCCCATCGCTGCAAAGCGTGACCCCCGAGGCTCCGCCATGGCCGATCCCGACCTCGACGCCGTGCTCGCCGCCTTCCTGGCCCAGGATCGGCCGGACCCCCTGCCGCCGGCGGGCCTGCGCCTGGCCCGGGCCCTGCCCGCCGTCGTCGCCCACCTGGACCCGCGCGAGGACGATCCGGTCCGCCGCGCGCTGCTCGGCCTGGACGCGCCGCCCGATCCGGCGGACCTCGACGACCTGGGCCGCGCCGTGCTCTCCGGGGTCGCCGCCATGGATGGTGGGCAAGCCGTCGCTGGCGCGGACCAGCTCGAAGCCCGGGCCGAGGGCGACCCGACCTGGTGGGCCCTGGCCGCCCAGGTCGCCGTGGCGAGCGACGTCGAGCGCGAGCAGGCCGCCCGCATGCGCCTGTCGGTCCAGGACCTGCCCTACGTCTTCCCCGGCGACCTGCACGCCGTGCAGATCGAGGTGCTGGCCGTCGGTCCCCGGGTCATGCCCGCGCTGCACGTCGACTGGGCCCGCAAGCTGTCGGGCCTCGCCGCCGACGCGCTGGTGCTGGACCTGCGGGCCCTGGGCCTGTGGTTCTGGCCGGTGCTGCGCAGCCTGGCCACCGATCGGCTCACCCGCCCGGTCGCCAAGCTGCCGACCGCCCGCCGCCTGCCCTCCGGCGCGCTGGGCATCGCCGCCGCCTACGCCTTCCGCGTCGGCGTGCCCTGGGCCCCGGCCCTGAAGAAGGCCGACGACCTGGACCGGCTGCTGGCCGCGCTGGCGATCATCGGCGACCGCCCGGTCTGAGCCGGGCCTCCCTCCCCGCGGAACCCCCGCCCCCCTCTCGGAGCGCGCATGTACCACGACTTCCTCATCCTCGGCGGCGCCGGCCTGGTCGGCCTGCAGGTCTGCCGGCACATCGTCCAGCAGCTCGATCCGCGGCGCATCGTGGTGGCCTCCCTCCTCCCCCACGAAGCCGCCGCCGCCTGTGCCCAGCTGCGCGCCGAGTTCGGCGACCGCACCGCCTTCGTGCCCGAGTCCGGCAACCTGTTCGTGCCCGCCGACCTCGCCCACACCGCCCGCGGCGACATCCTGGCCAGCCGCGACCTGCGCCGGCAGCTGCTGGTCGACCTCTACGACGACTTCGACGAGGGCTACGAGCGCAACCACCTCGTACAGCTCGTCCGCCGCCACCGGCCGGAAGTCATCGTCGACTGCGTGAACACGGCCACCGGCCTGTCCTACCAGGACGTCTTCGACGGCGCGGCCAAGGTCCGCGACTGGATCTCCGACGACGGCTTCGACAAGGACGGGCTGCCCGACCTGGAGGCCTTCCTGCTGTCGCAGTCGGTGCCCCAGCTGATCCGCCACGTGCGCTTCGTGCACCGCGCGACCACCGAGTACAAGACCAGCGTCTACCTGAAGGTCGGCACCACCGGCACCGGCGGCATGGGGCTCAACATCCCCTACACCCACAGCGAGGACAAGCCGTCCAAGGTGCTGCTGGCCAAGAACGAAGCCGCCTTCGGCCACACGGGCCTGATGTTCCTGTTGGCGCGCACGCCCGACGCCCCCATCGTCAAGGAGGTGAAGCCCGCCGCGATGATCGGCTACCGCGGCGTCCAGGTGAAGGTCGCGTCCGACAAGCACCGCAACAGCGAGCTGGTCGCGCCGCACACCGTCGAGCTGGACGGCGGGCTCGAGCTGCGCCAGGACCAGGCGACCTACGAGCGGGTCGGCGAGCTCGAGGTGCCCATCGTCGACACCGGCGAGAACGGCGTGTTCACCCGCGGCGAGTTCGCGGCCATCACCGCCCTCGGCCAGATGGAGTTCATCACCCCAGAAGAGATCGCCCGCACGGTGGTGCACGAGATCCGCGGCGCCAACACCGGCCAGGACATCATCTCGGCGATGGACGGCGCGGTGCTCAACCCGTCCTACAAGGCCGGCCTGCTGCGCCGGGCGGCGCTGTCCGACCTGGCCCAGGTCGAAGAGGAGAGCGGCACCCCGTCGGTCGCCCTGGGCCGGCTGGGCCCGCCCGAGCTGTCCAAGCTGCTGTTCGAGGCCCACCTGCTGCGGTTCTGCTACGGCAGCCTGGACGCGGTGGTCGCCGAGGGCGTGACCCCCGAGAGCGTCGCCGCCACCCTGCAGGGCGCGCTGGAAGACAGCGGCGTCGCGAAGACCGCGCCCAGCATCGGCATCCCGGTGCTGTTGGCCGACGGCCGCCGGATCCTGCGTGGGCCGCGCATCAACGTGCCGGAAGCCCGCGGCCACACCACTGCGGTGAAGTGGAAGGACCCCGCCGAGCTCGACGGCTGGGTGCGCCGGGGCTGGATCGACCTGCGCCCGCGCAACATGGCCAGCTGGCAGGCGCGGTTCCGCAAGATGCTCCAGAGCCGCGCGGCCCTGCGGCACACCGGCTCGGCGGCGGCGAACATCCACACCTGGTCGGCCGACACCTTCGAGATCGGCGAGGTCGTGGCCTGGATCTTCAACAACGAGCTCCAGGGCTACCGGGTCAAGTAGCTCCCGCCGCTCCCTCCTCCCGCCACTCCCTCCTCCCGCCGCTCCCTCCTCCCGCCGCTCCCTCCTCTCCCCGGCGAGCCCGTGGCCTCTGCCCCCGACGCCGACGCCGCGCTCATCGAGCGCCTGGTCCGCGTGGACGCCGTGGTCACCGAGCTGGCGCGCGGGGGACGGCGGCCGCTGCTGGCCGTCGGCATGGTGCCCCTGGCCGAGGTCGCGTCGGTGCGCGTCGGGGTCTTCGCCGAGGCTGGCGGGGTGGGCGGTCCGGCCTGGGAGGGCTTCCTGCCGTGGACGGCGCCGGGCGAGCTGTGCGGGCGCCACGGGGCGCTGCGGCGAGGAGCCTGGGACGCGTCGCTGGCCCAGGGCTGGTCCGTCGCCTGGTGCGAGGACTGTGGTGGGCTGTCGCAGGAGGAGGCGCCGCGGTTCGTGGCCTGGACTCCGGGCGGCGGGAGGCTGCGGGTGGAGGAGGGGATGGTCGACGTGCTGGTGTCCGGGAGGTGGTCGGTGCTGCCGGCGCGTCGCATCGAAGCGGTCGAGCTGGTCGAGGTGTTCGGCCCCGAGGAGGACGGCGAGCGGCTGGCCCTGGGCGAGCTGCGGCTGGCCACCGGCGACCGGCGCCGGCTGGGCTTCCCGGCGGGTCGGCTGGCCGCGGCGAGCGCGCTCGGCCAGGCGCTGGCCGAAGCGCTGGCGGTCCCGTGGGTGCTGGCAGGCTAAGGGCGCAGCGTTGCGTGCCCTGGGAAGTGCTGTGAGCCTCGTGCCCATCCTCGATCGCCGTGTCGTGCTGGTCTCGGGCAAGGGCGGCGTCGGCCGCACGACGGCGTCGGCGGCCCTGGCCCGAGCCGCTGCCCGGGCCGGCAAGCGCGTGCTCGTGACCGAGATCGAAGAGCCGGCGGCCCAGACGCAGTCGTCGCTGGCGCGCATGTTCGGGCGCGAGGTGCTGCCGACCCGGCCGGTGCTGCTCGCCCCGGGCATCCACGGCTGCGTGCTGTCGACCGAGCACGGCACCGAGCAGTTCCTGGGTGACGTGTTCCGGGTGCAGACCCTGGCCCGGATGGCGCTGCGCAACGCCGCGCTGCGCCGGCTGCTGCACGCGGGGCCGAGCTTCCACGAGATGGGCGTCTTCTACCACCTGCTCCACCTCATCCGGATGACCAGCCCGGACGGGCGCCCGCGGTTCGACTTCATCGTGCTGGACATGCCGGCGACGGGGCACACGCTGGCCCTGACCGGCCTGCCCGACATCCTGCTGCGGCTGGTCCGTCGCGGGCCCATCGCCAGCGCCCTGCGCGAAGGCCAGGGCTGGCTCAACGACCGGCGGACGGGCACGGCGATCATCGTGACCATCCCCGAGCCGCTGCCGGTGACCGAGTCGCTGGAGCTGGTGGCCGGCCTGCGCAGCACGCGCATGGATGTCGGCGCCATCTTCGTCAACCGGATCCCCGTCGACCCCTTCGACGACGCCCAGCGCGCGGCGCTGGCCGAGCTGCTCCCCGACGGTCCGCTCTACGGCAAGGAAGAGCTGGAGCGGCTGGAGCGCGCCCGGCTGAGCATCGAGCGCCTGCGCGAGCACGCCCGCGTGCCCCTGGTCTTCGTGCCCCAGTTCGACGCGGACGGGGTGGGTGCGACCGAAGCCATGGCCGAGCACCTGTCCGAGGAGCTGCGCCGATGAGCCGCCTGGCCGATCACGTCCGCAACAAGCGCATCGTCATCTGCTGCGGCGCCGGCGGCGTCGGCAAGACGACCACGTCGGCGGCCCTGGCCGTGGCGGCGGCCCAGGACGGCCGGCGCGTGCTGGTGCTCACCATCGACCCCAGCAAGCGGCTGGCCGAAGCACTCGGCGTCACCGCAAACACGCCCGACCCCATCCGGGTGAGCCCCGAGCGCGAAGCGGAAGCCGGGATCCGGGGCGGCGCCCTGTCCGCGTGGATGCTGGACCCCAAGCAGGTCAGCGACGCCACCGTCGCCCGCCTGGTGCGCGATCCCGCGCGGGCCCGCGAGCTGCTGGACAACCCGATCTACCAGCAGGTCACCGAGATGATCGCCGGCATGCAGGAGTACACGGCGATGGAAGCCCTGCACGGCTTCGTCGAGCGCGACGAGTACGACCTGGTGATCCTGGACACCCCGCCCGCGCGCAACGCCCTGAACTTCCTGGATGCCCCGCGGCGGCTGGGCGAGTTCCTGGACGGCCGCATCTTCCAGATGCTGCTGCCGGACCGCGACGGCGGCGGGCGGCTGGGCGGCACCACGCGGCGCATGGCCAGCAAGGTGCTGGGCGGCGTGTTCGGCGACGAGTTCTACGCCGACCTGCAGGTGTTCTTCGCGGCCTTCTCGAGCATCTTCGCGCAGCTCAACGGCAACGCCCAGAAGATGCGCGAGCGGCTGCAGCAGGACGACGCGATCTTCCTGCTGGTCACGTCGCCGGTGCGCACCGCCCTCGACGACGCGCTCTACTTCGAGGACCGGATCCGCGAGCTCGAGCTGCCGCTGGGGGGGCTCATCCTGAACCGCAGCCGCCACGACGTCGAAGACAAGCCCTTCCCCGGCCCCGAGCTGCTGCCCGCCCACGCGACCGAAGTGCACAAGGCCGCGCTGCGCAACCTGCGTCGGCTGGCCGAGCGCGAGCGCCAGCACGAGCAGGAACACCAGCAGCTGCTGTCGACCCTGATCGAGCACGCGCCGGCCGACATCGAGGTGCTGACCGTGCCGGAAGTGCCCGGCGGCATCGACGATCTGGAGGGCCTCGGCGGGCTGGCCAGGTGGTTGCTGGACGACGCCAATGCGCACCTCGGTGCAGCGGCGACGTGACGACGCGGCCGACGGGGGGGGACGTCGCGACGGTGGTGGGAGTGACCGCCGCCGTGACCATCGCCGTGCAGGCGTGGGGACACTCGGGCCTGGATCTGCGGGACTTCCCGGGCGCGGCCAGCGGCACCATCGTGCTCTCCGCCGCTCGGCTGCGGGACCTGGGCGCGACGGGCTACCAGCCCATCGACGAGGTGATCAGCGCCCTGGCGATCGCGCTGCCCTTCGACCTGCTCACCTCGCTGCACGTCGTGATGGTCGGCTTCGTGGTCCTGGCGGCGGTGGGCCTCGGCCTGGCGGGCCTGGCCCTGTGCGGTCGCGAGGCGGGCATCGCCGCTGGCCTGCTCGCGGCCTGCTCGGCCCAGCTCAACTGGCTCGGCTGGTGCATCACCTACGACGCCGTGGCGTGCGGGCTGGCCGGGCTCGGGCTCGGGGTGGCCCTGCTCGGGGCGGCCCGCTCGGGGCGCTGGCTGCTGCTGGTGCCCATGGGCTGTGGCCTGGTCGGGCTCGGGGTCGTGGCGAAGGAGGTGGCGCACCCGGCGCTCGCCTGGCTCTTTGCCGTGCCGATCCTGGCGGCCGAGGTGCCGCGCCGCGGGCGGGACCGGGCGGTGGCGTCCCTGGGCTGCCTGGCCACCGTGGCCGGAGCGGCGTGGGCCGTCCAGTGGGCCCTGCCGACGGTCGCCCAGCCCGTGGGCTCGCCCCGTCACACGGGCACGTTGGTCCCCCTGGACCCGGAGGGCGTGGCCCAGGGGCTCGGCTGGGCGCTCGAGATCCTGTCCGGAGAGGGCTGGGTGAACGCGCTGGTGCCCCTCTCGGTGGTGGCCCTGGTGGGCGCGCTGCTGCCCTGGCGCAGCTGGGCCGCCCGCATCGTGCTGGGCGCGCTGACCGTGGTGGCCCTGGGGATCTTCAGCGAGGTGGTCACACAGGGCTGGCTGCGGCTGCGGTACTTCGCCGTGCCCACCGAGCCGTTGCTCGTGCTGGCCGGCGCGGCGCTCGGCGCGACGGGGCTGCTGCTGGGCCGGCTGGCGCGCCCGTTGGCCTTCCTGCCGGCGGTGCTCGGCGGTGGGCTGATGCTGTTCGACACGGTGCGCTACGCCCACGACTGGACGGCCATGCGGCTCGACCCCGTCGGGGTCGAGGCGGCGAAGCTGCCGGAGCTGCCGGCCACGGCCTGGACCATCAACGACCGACGGGTCGGCACCCACTACTCGGACACGAGCATGTGGGGCGCCGTCGAGCTGCGCACGCTGATGGCCGAGCAGGCCGACCACGACGGCCCCGTCGCGGTGATGCGCATGCGGGACGGGCGGGAACGCCACGGGCTGGCCATCGCCGCGGTCGACGCCGGGCGCCACGGCGAGGTCGTGTCTCAGGACGCCTGCTGCCTGGGCCTGTCCAGTCGCCAGTGCGCGGAGGTGGTGCTCGAGCAGGCCGACGAGGCCGGCGCGCTGGTCGTGCTTCCGCGTCCCGAGCCGCAGGACCCGCGGGTCGACATGGCCGACGCGAACCTGTACCGGGCGCTGGTCCGTGCCCTGGCCGAGCGGTCGGGGACGGTGGAGGGCGTGCACTGGCTGCTGTGGCAGGGCCAGGGGTCGGGCGGTCCGCTGCCCTGCGGTCAGGTCCTGCCGCACCGCCACGATGCTCCTCCTGGGCTGCCGGCCGGGCCGAAGGGGCCGCCGCTCGGTCCCGCCGCCTCGCGACCCCCGGGGTGATCTTCGGTGCCCGCCTGTGTCAGCATGGCCGCATGACCCTCTCCACCACCGCCCGCCGTGAGCTCGAGAAGTCCCTGCGCTTCGCGCAGATCTGGACCGGCCTGAACGCCCTGGCCGCCGCCGCCGCGGGCGTGCGGGTCGCCACGGCGCCCGGCATGGTCAAGCCCCTGGCCGCGGGGCTCATCATCGGCACCTTCGTGCTGGTCTGCGGTGCCGGCGTCTGGCGCATCCGCACGCTGCAGCAACAGCTGCGCGGCTAGCCGACCGCCCCGAGCGGCATGTCGTCGCTCCGCCACGGCGCCCGGCTGTCGGGATCGACGTCCTGCAGGGCGCGCTTCCAGTCCGCGAACCGGCCGCCGGCGTCGACGGCCCGGTGCACGGCGAGCCCCGCCTGGGGACCGCCCTGGGCGAGCTCGGCCTCGACCCAGGCCCAGCGGGCGCTGGTCGCCCGCACCTCGGCCCGCGTGCCGCGCAGGCCCGCCCGCAGCTGGTCCAGCCGCGCCTCGACCTGCTTGATGCCGGCGAAAGACGCCGTGTCCAGCGGCGTGTTGCGCTTGGGCACGAAGGGCGCGATGCCCAGGGCGACGGGGTGGATGGCGGCGAGCTGGCGGGTGAACGCGATCAGCTCGTCGACGTCGTCGTCGGTCTCGTCGGGCACGCCGAGCATCATGTAGACCTTGAGCACGCGGTAGTCGTGGTCGGCTGCGGCCTGCGCGCAGTCCAGCAGGTGCTGCTCGGTGGTGCCCTTGGCCATGGTGCGGCGCAGGCGCTGGCTGGCGGCGTCGCTGGCCACGGTGAGCGTCTGGTAGCCGGCCTGGCGCAGCAGCCGCGGGATGTCGGGCTTGCGGGCGACGCGGTCGGCCCGCAGCGACGACACGCCGACGCCGCGGCCGCTGTCGACCAGCGCCTGCAGCAGCCCGACCAGCTGCGGGTGGTCGCTGATCGCCGCGCCGACCAGCCCGACGCGGCGGGCGTCGTCGGGGACCAGGGACAGCAGGTGGTCGGGGGTGACCAGGCGCATGCCGCCGTTGGTGCTGCGCCGCATCACGCAGAAGGTGCACTGGCGGTGGCAGCCGCGCTCGCCCTCGACCAGCCACATGTCGGACAGCTCGGCTTCGGGCGCCAGGATCGGGCCCCGGGCCGGCAGGCGCTCGTCGCTGGCCTTGGCCACGGCGGGCAGGGCGGTGCCGTGGCGCTCGGGGACGTAGCCGCCGGGCAGCGCGACCAGCTGGTCCAGCCAGCGGTCCCGTGGCGCCTCGAGCGCGCCCCGGACGGCGTCGACGACCACGTCTTCGGCCTCGCCCAGCAGCATGGCGTCGACGAAGGGCGCGGCCGGCAGGGGGTTGCTGAAGGTCAGCGGGCCACCGAGCAGGATCCGGGGGTGGTCCGGCCTGCGGTCGGCGCGCAGGGGCGGGATGCCGGAGAGCTGCAGCGCCGTCACCAGCCCGGCCAGCTCGAGCTCGTAGGCCAGCGACACGCCGATCAGCGGGAAGTCGCCGACGGGGGTGCCGGTCTCGTAGCTGCGCAGCAGGCCGCCGCCGTCCCGGCCCGCTTCGGCCCGGAAGGCGTCGACGTCGTCGGGCAGGAAGGCGCGCTCGGCCGAGAAGCCGGCCTGGCGCAGGGTCTCGAGGATCCACTGGAAGCCCAGGCTGCTCATGCCGGCCCGGTAGGGGCTCGGGTACAGCAGGCAGATCCGCGGGCCGCCCGGCACGAAGTGGTTGCCGCGCTCGCCGGCCAGCCGGCGGCGCACCACGTCGATGGTGCGCTCTGTGCGGGCGCGCTCTGTGCGGGCACGCTCTGTGCGGGGGCGGCGCGGCTCCGTGCCGCCGCGGCGGGGTCGTCGGGCCATGGTCCGCGCTGTAGCGCGGGGCCTCCGCGGGCGACAGCCCGGTGCTCCCGGGTGCGGCCGGGACGGGGCAGGGAACCGCTCCCCCTTGGCGAGGGTCCTCCTCCCCGAGTAGTCCTGATGTGCCGCGCCCCGCTCCTCCCCCTGCGGGCCTCCTCCCGGATCCTCCCATGCGTCCGCTCCTCTCCCTCCTGCTGCCTGCCGCCCTCCTCGCTTCGCCCCTCGCCGCGGCCCAGGACCCGTCCGCGCCCGAAGCCTGGGACCTGACCTACGACCTGCGCGTGGGCGAGCAGCCCGTCGGCACGCGGACGGTGACGATCACCTTCCTGCCGAACGACCGGCGCATCATCGAGAGCTACACCGAGCTGGCCGTCGGCCTGCCCGGCGCTGCGCAGTGGACGATGGTGCACCGGGCCAGCGCGACCACGTCGGCGGCGGGCGCGAGCTTCACGTCGTCGGTGGACGAGAACGGCACGGTTCGCGAGGTCCAGGGCCGCCAGCGCCGCGACGGCAGCTGGATGGTGTCGGTGGTCGAAGGCGGCACGGTGCGCCAGGACACGGTCGCGGCGGGGCGCATCGACCTGTCCAGCCTGGAGCTGCTCGACCCCGTGCGGCGGCGCGAGCTGACCGGGCGGGGCACGGCCGGCGTGCTGGCGGCCGAGACCGGGACGCTGCTGAGCGGGCCCGTGCAGCACCGCGACGAAGGGGTGCGGACCATCGGCGGGCAAGCGGTGCCCGTCGATGTCTGGACCTGGACCCCGGAGTCCGGGGCCGTCACGCTCAGCTGGTCCCTCGACGGCGTACTGGTCGGCTACGAGAGCGCCTGGATGGGCAAGAAGCTGCAGGCCGTGCTGCGCGACCCGCCGCCCCGGGCCAGCCTGGGGGACGTGGCGCCCGTCGGTGACGTGATCGCCCAGGACGTCGTCGAGCAGGAGCTCTGAGCGACCTCGCCGCTGCCCCCGCTGCTGCCCCCGGTGGCGGCAGGCGGCACGCCAGCACATGCAAACGGTGACACGCGGCCGCAGGCGGCGAGCGTACGCTGCCTGGCATGACGGACCGGACCAAGACCACGACGACCAGCTGGTACGCCGACAACCACCTCGAGGAAGTCGACGACGCCTGGACCATGGACGATCCCGACGCCTACCGCCAGGCGATGCCGTGGCGGCCGCAGTCAGTGGTCCTGGCCGAGGCCGAGCGTCGCGAGACGCCCCGTCCGGAGCGCGTGCGCACCGTTCAGGTGGAGGAGGTCGCGCTCGAGGAGCTGGAGGCGGAGGAGGAGCTGCTCGCCGCCGACGAGGTGGCCGAGGAGCTGTCCGACGAGCTCGTGACCGAGGTCGAGGGGCTGATGGCCGCCGACCTGTTCTCGGATGAGCTGGTGGACGTGCACGAGCTCGAAGAAGAGCTGACGGACGAGGAGGTCGTCGACCTGGCGTCGGCCCTGGCCGCCGAGATCCGCGACGCCATCGCCGGCGACCTGGACGAAGGCGCGCTGTCTCCCCTCGACGAACCCACCCTGGTCGAGGTGACCGAGCTGCACAGCATGGACCTGCACCCCCTCGACGAGCCCACCCTGCCGACCGAGTCGCTGGTGCTGGTGCCCGGGTACAGCGTGCAGTGCGAGCCCGCCGCGAACGCGGTGGAGAGCGCGGTGCTCGACCGGGCGACCCCGGCGCGCATCGCCCGCCGGCTGTGGCAGCGGGACATCGACCGGCTGGCCTGCTGACCGGATCCAGCGCGGGGTGGCTGTGGCCGCTATGCTCGGCCCGTCGATGACTTCGTCCCTCACGCCAAGGTGGCGCCTGCTCGGTCTGGCGCGCGCGCTGACGCTGGCCCCGCTGTTGTGGCTGGCGGCCCCGCTGCCGTGGCTGGCGGCCCCTGTGGCGCACGCCGAGCCCGCTGCCCGCGGGCAGGTCGTGCAGGAGCTGCTGCCGGCGCTCGATGCGCGCACGGCGTCCGCCAACGCCCGCGAGGCCGACGCCCTGCGCTACTTCGGCGGGCAGCTGCCGCTCGAAGAGGCCTTCCCCGAGCTGGCGGGCGCGCCCCTGATGCGTCCGGCCTTCCTGCAGGCCGAGCTGCGGCGGCTCGATGCGGCCGAGGTCGCCCGCGCCGCCGAGCGGCTGGCCGAGCGCCCCGCCGTGGACGACGCCCGCCTGGCGGCGCGGCTGGACCTGTCGCTGGGTCGCGCGCTGGACGCCGAAGCCGCCGCGGACGCCACGCGCCGGCGGCTGGTCGGCGCGCTGCTGGCCGGCCTGGACAAGGCGCCGGATCTGCGCGAAGCGGCGACGGCGCCCCTGATCGCGAAGTGGCGGGCGCTGCAGCTCGCCGCGGTCGTGCCGGATCCGCCGGCCCCCGCGGCGGGTGATCCGCCCCCTGCCGACGCTTCGCCCGGTGACGGCGCCGAGGCGCCGACCACCGACGGGACCGCCGAGCCCGCAGGCACCGCGCCCCCGGCCGCCTCGCCCTCCGCGCCAGAGCCGGCCGCCCCCCCTGCCGCTGCCGTCGTGGACGCCGCCGCGGCCGCCCGGGCCGAAGCCGCGCTGGGCGCGTGGCTGCGCGCCGCCCGGCGGGCCATCACCGTGCCCGGCGACCCGACCCTGGCCGACACGGTGGCCGCCGATCTGGAACCACCCGCCGAGATCGACAGCGTGGCTGGCCGCGCCTGGCTCGACCGCCTGGAGCGGGTCCGCCCGTTGCTCGTGGGGGAACAGGCGGCCCAGGTCGACGCCCTGCTGGCCCGCCAGGAAGCCCGTCAGGCCGTCGCCGAGCTCGCCCGCACCCGCGCCGCCGTCGACGCCGCCCGCGCCGAGGTCGGCACGCCGGTCGCCGACCCGCCCGACGAAGCCCGGGCCACCGCCACGGTCGAGCGGTTGGACGCCGAGCTGGCCGGCCTGCCCGCGCCGACCGTCGCCGCCGAGGGCGAGGCCCTGTCGGTCTCCGACCAGCTGACTGCCGCCCGGCACGCCCTGGCCACGGCCCGGCTGGAGCGCGCCCGCGAGGTCCAGGCCGCCGCCCAGGCCGCCGCCAGCAGCGGCGCCGAGCTCGACGAGGCCCGCCGCAAGGCCGAAGAAGCCGCCGCCCGCGCCGCCGCGGCCAAGTCCAGCGAAGAAGCCGCCGCCCGCGAGGTCATCGCCCAGCTCCAGGCCGAGGTCGCCGACCGCCTGGCCGCCGAGCGCAGCCGGCACGTGACGGTGGCCGGCGAGCTGCAGGCGCTGGTCGACGAGTACGACCAGGCCAAGGCCGACGCCGACGCCGCCCTCGAGCTGCCCAGCCTGAGCATCGAGCGTGGCGGCCGCATCGACGCCGCCTTCCTGCGCTTCCGCAAGCTGGTGCGCCAGTCGCGGTCCCAGGTCGGCCTGCGCCAGAAGCACCTGCACACCATCCGCGCCGAGCACGCGGCCCTGCAGGAGCGGCTGCCGGCCCCCGCCGACCTGCCCGAGGACGTGCGCGAGGCCGTCGCCGTCGAGCTCGCCGACGTCGAGGCCGACCTGGCCGTGGTCCTGGCCCAGGGCGAGGACCACGCCGAGCAGGAGCTCGCCTGGGCCCTGCAGCTGCTCAGCGTGGCCAAGGAGCAGCGCCGCCGGGTGCGGCCCCAGACCAGCGTGCGCGCGACCGAAGAAGTGCGCGCGAACTTCATGGACGAGCTGCTGATCGAGGCGCAGGAGGCCCCGATCATCGTCGAGGACGACCTGCGCCGCACCTGGGAGCAGGTCCAGGAGCTTCCCCGCCGGATCACCGACCTCAACGCGGTCATCGACTTCCTGGTGCGCAGCGTCGAGCTGGTGCTGCTGGCCGGCCTGTGGCTGGCCCTGCGCCGCAACGGCGAGGTCCAGGCCCGGCGCCTGCTGGAGCTGGTCGGTCGCGAGGGTGCGTCGCGCAGGTCGTCGGCCCAGCGGCTGGCGGCGGCGGGCTGGTTCGTGGAAGGCGACCCACGGGCCCTGGCGCGGCCGCTGGCCCCGGTGCTGTTCGGGGTCGCCGACGTCGCCGTGGCCTACGTCCTGTTCCGGTTCACCCGCGGCCCCGTGACGCCGCTGGCGCTGCTGGTGCTGGTGTGGCTGGGGCGCAGCATGTTCCGGCTGGGCCCGGCGGTCATCGACCTCATCGCGACCACGCCCGACGACGACCGGCCCGCGCTGCGGGTCGTCAGCGTGGACACTGCCGCCCGGCTCAAGCGCAGCGTGCGGGCCGTCATCCTGTCGGTCTTCGCCCTGCGGACCCTGCACTTCATCGCCCTCGACCTGTTCGAGGCCGACCGCATGGCCGACCTGGTCGCGCTGGTCGGCATCCCCGTCTACGGCGTGCTGGTCCTGTGGCTGCTGCACACCTGGGCCGAGCCCATCCGCCAGGCCATCCTGGCGACCGGCGAACAGGACGCCCTGGCCGTGCGGCTCGTGAAGGCCGATCGCAGCATCGTGTTCCGGATGGTGCGCGCCGCGGGCGGACTGGGCTGGCTGGCCTGGCGCGGCTCGGCAGAGGCGCTCATCAAGGTGGCCGAGGGCCGGCCCGGGCTGGGCTGGCTGGCCAGCGCCCTGGCGCGCGCCCGGCTCAACAACGCGCCCCAGGAAGACGCCCGCCCGCTGCCCGACCACACCCTGGGCCTGTTGCGCGCCACCGACGCCCCCGTGCCGCGGCCCGAGCAGCACGACGCGCTGGTGGCCGCCCTGTCGGAGTGGGGCGCCGAGCGGCGGCGGGGCATGGTCGCGGTCATCGGCCACCGCGGGGCCGGCAAGACCCGGTTCCTGGGCGAGATCGAGGCCATCGCCGCCGAAGCCCTGCCCGACGTGCCCGTCGTTCGGCTGGAGCTCCCGAGCCGCATGCACGAGGTCGGCCCCGCGCTGCGGTGGTTGGCCCGGGCCACGGGCTGCCGGCCGCCGTCGACCGACGCGAAGCTCGACGACGCCAGCATCGACCGGCTGGTCGAGGAGCTCTCGGCCCAGACCGCCAAGGTCTACGTGGTCGAGGACCTGCACCGCCTGGTGCTGCGCGCGGTGGGCGGCTTCTCGGGCATCCGCGCGGTGCTGCGGGTCATGCAGGCGGCCGGCGAAGAGCACATGTGGGTGTGCAGCTTCCACCGCCCGACCTGGGACTACCTGACCGGCGTCGGCGGGCAGGTGAACCTGGAAGCCTTCCGCGCCCGCATCCTGCTCAACGGCCTGCAGGGCCCCGAGCTGTCGGACTGGGTGCACGCCCGCGTGCAGGCCGGCGGCTACGGCCTGCGCTTCGATCCCCTGGTCAACGCCGGGCCGCTCGCCGGGGACCAGGGCCGGGCCCGGGAGCGGGCCGAGCACGCCTACTGGCGGCTGCTGTCGGACGCCTCCCTCGGCATCCCGCCCGTGGCCTGGGGCTACTTCTGCTCGGGGCTGGCCGCCTCGCCCGTGCCGAAGTCCGCCGACGTCGGCATGTTCGTCGGGCCGCCCGGCGAGCAGATCGAGTCCCTCCCCGACCTCGACCTGTTCGTGCTGACAGCGATCGTCATGCACGACGACCTCGACAGCGCCAGCATCGGCGCGGTGCTCAACGCGCCGGTCGGCCAGGTCCAGGAGGCCTGCCGGCACCTCGACGCCCTGGCCATCCTCGACCAGCGCGACGACGGCAGCTGGACCATCCTGGATCGTTGGCGCCCGGCCGTGCACCGGGTGCTGCGCCAGAAGCACTTCCTCTACATGCGGTGACCCATGGCGGATGACCAGGCCATCAGCTTCGTCGAGCTCTTCAAGCCAGAAGGCGTGCCCTACGCCCTGGCCGTGGTCGGCGTCGCGTGGGTGGCCACCCGGGTCGGCACCCGCACGCTCGAGTCGCTGGGCGAGCGGTTCACCGAGCGGCGCCTGTTCTTCAAGCAGGTCACCGCCGTCGGGCGGTTCGGCATCCTGCTGGTGGCGTCCGTCACCGTCGCCACGGCGGTGCTCAACTTCACGCGGGAGACCCTGCTCGCGGTCGGCGGCTCGGTCGCCGTCGCCGTCGGCTTCGCCTTCAAGGATCTGCTCGCGTCGCTGATGGCCGGGCTCATCCTGCTGTTCGACCGCCCCTTCCAGGTCGGTGATCGCGTCACCTTCGGCGGCACCTACGGTGAGGTCGTCGAGATCGGCCTGCGCACCGTGCGCATCGCGACCCTCAACGACGACCTGGTCAGCATCCCCAACAGCCGCTTCCTCAACGACGCCGTCGCCAGCGCCAACGCCGGCGCGCTGGACCAGATGTGCGTCCACCACTTCTGGATCGGCTGCAACGAGGACTTCGAGCGCGCCAAGCAGATCGTCTACGAAGCCACCGCCAGCAGCCGCTACGTCTACCTGGCCAAGCCGATCACCCTGGTCGTGCGCGAGGGCCCCGTCGAAGACGGCGGCGAGCGCTTCGCCCTGCGCATCACGTCCAAGGCCTACGTCTTCGACGGCCGCTACGAGACCGCCTTCGGCACCGACATCACCGAGCGCGTCAAGCGTGCCTTCCGGGCCGCCGGCATCCGCACCGCCGGCGAGCTCGAGTGGGAAGCGCGGCAGGCCGCCGAGACGATCCTGCACCCCGCGGGGACGGGGGGCTGAGCGGTCGGCTCAGGCTGCCGCGACCTGGCCGGCCTGCTTGAGCTTGCCGACCTGGAACGCGTCGACGGCGAAGGCGATGTTCATCAGGAACACGCTGCCGAACATGGGCCAGTAGTAGGCCGGCGCCGCCGTCTGGATGCCGAGCTCGACGTAGGTCAGCCCGATGACGCCGACGAGCCAGGCGATGGCCAGGGGCACCTTGTGGCCGAGCAGCAGGTAGCCCGCACCCGGGAAGAAGAAGTTGAGCAGGGTGGCGATCACGGTCTTGGCCATGGGGGACTCCGGGGGTTCCTCGTGCGGGTCCACTCCCGTCGAGGTATTGATGGAATACCCACTCGGATTGGACGAAGAGCATGCAGAACATCCGGAATGATGTGCGGAGCGTCCAGTGAGCGACGCGTTGACGCCCATTCTGCAACAGCTCGCCGTCCAGGGCTCGGTGTTCTCGCGGGCCGAGCTGCGGGCGCCGTGGGGGGTCCGGACCCGCGGCACGGCCTCGGCCATCTTCCACGTGGTCGTCCGGGGGGCAGGCTTCGCCCGACCCGAAGCCGCGCCGGGCGAACCCCTCGCCGCGCCGCTGGCCTTCCGTGCCGGAGATCTGCTGCTGTTCCCCCATGGGCACGGCCACGTGCTCTCCGATCAGCCCGAGACGCCGGCCGCGCCGATCCGCACCCTCGCCCGTGCGCCCGCGGCGGACGGACTCGCCTGCATCGCGACCGACGGGTTGGGCGCCGGCACCTCGCTGTTGTGCGGCACGCTGGCCTTCGACGCCTGGGCGGCCGACATGCTGATCCCGCACCTTCCGCCGCTCCTGCACGTACCGGCCGACCACGGGCCCATGGCGGCCTGGCTGGACGCCACGCTGCGCATGCTCGGGGCCGAGGTGGACGGCGGGCTGCCCGGCGGACCGGCGGTGATCGGGCGGCTGGCCGAGCTCATCTTCATCCAGGCCGTGCGGGCCTGGGCGGCCCGCGATGCGGTCCCCGGCTGGCTGTCCGCCATGCGCGATCCCGCCATCGGGCGGGCGCTGGCCGCGATGCACACGGCCCCGGCGGACGGCTGGACCGTCGATCGCCTGGCCCGGTCGGCCGGCATGTCGCGATCGGCCTTCGCGGCGCGGTTCTCTGAGCAGGTGGGTGTGGCGCCGGCGGCCCACCTCACCCGCTGGCGCATGCTGCTGGCCCGGCGCGCGCTCGCTACGTCCACGGACGGCCTGGCACAGGTCGCGGCCGGCGTCGGCTATGCCAGCGAAGCCGCCTTCATCCGTGCCTTCAAGCGCGAGCTCGGGACGACGCCCGCGGCCTGGCGGCGCGCCCGGGCGGCCTGACTCACCACCGCCCGGCCAGCCCGATGCCGGCGCCGCCCTGGACGACCATCGGCGCGAAGCCGACCTGGACGGGCGTGCGGTCGATGCGCACCGGGCGGTAGGCGCCGTCGCGGTAGCCGTAGCGGGTGCTGCGGTGCTTCACGACCCAGGCGCCGACGCTGTAGCCGAGCGCGCTGCCCCACAGGCTGTCGCTGGCGAAGTGGCGGTGGTTGACGACGTGCATGACGACCAGCCCGCCGGTCAGGCCGTGGGTCAGGACCGTCACCCAGACGGGGGGCGCGAAGTAGACCTGGGTGGCGCCCAGCATCGCGAAGAGCGTGGCGGCGTGACCGGAGGGCGTGCCCGCGGGGAACAGCCGGAAGCTGGCGGTGGGCCCCAGGATGCGCCCCAGCGGCGGGTCACCGTGCTCGGGACCCTCGCGGCCGATCAGCATCTTGAGGGTCAGGTGGTAGACCTGGGCCACGGCAACCGACTCGACGGTCAGCGACATGCCCTGCTCGATGTCGGGGCGGTCGGCCAGGGCGGCGCCCCCCCAGGTGGCCAGCGTGCCGACGGCCAGGGTGGGCCACAGCACGGCTTGCATCTCTGTGGCCCAGATCTCCGGCACGCCGTCGTCGTGGGCCAGCAGCCAGTGCTCGACCCGGGCGTCCGGGCTCGGGTCCAGCGGCAGCATCATCGCACCGACGGGGACCATCACGCCGGCCAGACCGAGCCAGCCCTTCGCCCGCCAGCGGGGCACGCCCAGCGGGATCGCCGCCATGCTCGAGAAGGCCCGCGGGAACAGGCCGAGCTCGCCGTAGCGGAAGGCCGGGCCGTGCAGGGGAGGCAGGGGGCGCGCCGTCGGTTCCGGGGCCCCCGGCTGCTCGGCCGTGGGTCCCTCGGCCGGCAGGTCCTGGGCCGCCGCGAGTCGGGGGAGGAGGAGGAGGAGGAGGAGGCCGAGGAGGAGGCGCATCACAGCTCCAGCGTGGCATGCGCCATCACGGCGAGGAAGTCGCGGTGGAAGTCGGGGTGGTCTCGGTACAGGGACACGCGGTCGTGCCACTCGAGCTCGCCGCCGAGCCCGGCGCCGCGCCACAGCTGCACGACGAAGCCCGTGCGCGTGAGCCCGACCCGCTCGCTGCCGTGGGGCTCGCTGGCGCTGGCGATCCAGGTGGCGCGGGCCTCGGCGTAGAGCTGGCCGATGCCGGCGCCGGACAGCCCGGCGCGCAGCTGGCCGCTGCCGCCGGGGCCCAGCACGTAGTCGCGGCCGACCACGTCCTGGGTGTAGGGCGAGTCCACCGCGCCCATCGGCACGAACAGCAGCATGCCGCCGATGCCCAGGTCCCACGGGCCGCCGACGTGGTGCACCAGCAGTCCCCCCGGGCCGAGCCCGGTGTCGCCCAGCTCGAAGACCCGGTTCTGCACGAAGTCCGTCGCCTGGTACAGGCCGACGAAGCCGCTGTCGGGCTGGCCCAGGGCGTCCACGCGCCGTCCGATCAGCGCGCCGTCCATGTACAGGGACAGGCCGGGCCCGCCCCGCAGGCTGCGGTCGTGCACGTCCAGGTGCACGTCGAAGGCGTCCAGCGGCCGGGTCAGCCGGTCGTGGGCGAGCGGGTCGCCGTAGGCCAGCTCGTAGTGCAGCCGGCTGCCGAAGCGCCAGTCCTCGGCCTGCTCGACCAGGTCCACCCCCAGCGCGAGCTGGTGGTGCATGGGCACGCGCAGGCGGGGGGCGCCGGTCCGCCACGCCTGTCCCGTGACCAGCCGATCGATGCCGCGGATCGGGTCGATGAGCCCGGCGCCGAGCTCGCGCAGCACGCGCCGCCGGCCGGTCGTGCGCTCGTCGAGCACCTGGCTGGACAGCCGCCACAGCACCTCGCCGACGAAGGGACCGCTCCACGAGGTGGTGATCTGGTCATTGATCGACGGGGGCTCGGTCTCCAGGAACCGCTCCCAGGTCCAGCTGGCCAGCACCACCACCGGCAAGGACTCCAGGTAGGTCAGGTCGTGGATCCGGGCCGTCGAGTAGTACATCGCCCCCTGGTAGGGGTGCCCGAAGGCGTTCGTCGCGAACACGTTGTCGTCGAAGGTCCAGCGCCGGCGCGCCGGGTCCGTCATGGTCTGCCAGCTGATGTGGGCCCAGTCGAAGTCGAAGACGTAGCGGGTGCCCAGGTGCAGGGCGCCGTTGAAGGCCAGGGCCTCGCCCAGGGCCAGCGGGTAGCGCCACCAGCGCAGCGGGCGCTGCCGGGCGTCGAGGTCCACCGCCTCCTCCGCCGCGGCCTCCTCCGCCGCGGCCTCCTCCGCCGCGGCCTCCTCCTCGACCCCTCCCTCCTCCCCGCCGCCTGCCGGCAGGGGCGCCTCGGCCCGCGCGGGCGGAGCGGACAGCAGCAGCGACAGCAGCAGGGACGGGGACACGCGGCCGCATTGTGCCTGCTCCCGCGGCCGGGACCGCGCGGCACGTCGCCGCGATAGCGACGGGGCATGCTCCACGCCGAGACCCAGCTGCTCATCCTGTTGCTCATCGCCGCCCTGGTCGGCATGGGCGCCCGCCGCTTCCAGCTGCCCTACACGGTCGCGCTGGTGCTCTCGGGCATCGCGCTCGGGTTCCTGCACCTCGAAGAGCTGTCGGTCCTGCACCTGTCGCCGGACCTGCTCATGGCGGTGTTCCTGCCGGCGCTGCTGTTCGAGGCCGCGTACCACGTCGACTTCGCGAAGTTCCGCAAGCTCGCGGGCCCGGTGCTGCTGCTGGCCTTCCCCGGCGTGCTGGTCGCCGTGACCCTGACCGCGCTCGGGGCCTACGGCGCGCTGCAGGCGTTGGGCGTGGCCGACTTCAGCCTGGGGCTGGCCTTCCTGTTCGCCAGCATGATCGCGGCCACCGACCCCATCTCGGTGCTGGCCCTGTTCAAGAGCCTGGGGGTCGAGAAGAAGCTCTACCTGCTGGTCGAAGGCGAGAGCCTGCTCAACGACGGCGTCGCGGTCGTCGTGTTCATCATCGTGGCCGCCGTGCTGGGCATCGAGACCGGCCACGGCCACGCCCCGCACCTCGAGACCGTCAGCGAGATCGCCGTCTACGGCGTGCGGACCTTCGGCTGGATGGCCGTCGGCGGGGCCTTCATCGGCGCCCTGGTCGGCGCGGTCGTCAGCGTGCTGACCCGCCAGGTCGACGACAAGCTCATCGAGACCAGCCTGACCGTGGTGGTCGCCTACGGCAGCTTCCTGCTGGCCGAGCACTTCCACGCCAGCGGCGTCTTGTCCTGCGTGGCCGCCGGCATGGTGCTCGGCAGCTTCGGCAGCCGGTTCGGCATGTCGGTGCGCACCCGCATCGCCGTCGTGGACTTCTGGGAGTTCATGGCCTTCTTCAGCAACACCTTCGTGTTCCTGCTGGTGGGCCTGGAGCTGGACATCCCCGAGCTGCTGGGCGCCAGCGGGCTCATCGCCGCCACCTTCGTCGTGGTCGTGGTGGCCCGGGCCATCGTGGTCTACGGCAGCCTGCCGCTGACCCGGTTCACGGGGGGCGCCCTGCGCGGCAAGGGCCTGCCGACGAAGTGGGCCCACGTCATGGTCTGGGGTGGCCTGCGGGGCAGCCTGTCGATGGTGCTGGTGATGGGCCTGCCGGTCGACATGCCCGGCCGCCGGCTGCTGCTGGTCCTGGTGTTCGGCGTCGTCAGCGTCAGCCTGTTGCTGCAGGCCATGACCATGAAGCCCCTGCTGCAGCGCCTGGGCCTGACCCGCCAGCGCCAGGTCCGGCTGGCCTACGAACAGGCCCGCGGCCGCGCCTGGATGGCCCAGGCCGCCCTGCGCGACCTGGATCGCCAGGCCCAGCGTCTGGATCCGGCCCTGCACGCCCGGTTCCGCCCCCACTTCGAGCGCGCCCTGCAGCAGGCCCAGGCCGCCGCCGCCACGGCCGCGGGCGACCACCTGGACGAAGAGCGCCTGCACGAGACCGCCCTGCACCTCATCACCATCCAGGAAGACGCCCTGCGCAAGGCCGTCGACGAGCGTGTCGTCAGCCCCGAAGCCGCCGAGGAGCTGCTCACCGGCCTGGCCGAGGAGCGGGAGCGGCTGGTCCACGAGGGGGTGGGCGAAGACATCGAGCCCTCGCCCGGCCCGGAGCCGGCGCCCCCGGCCGAGCCGCCGGCTACTGCATGACGCAGCCCAGCTGGTCGTCGACGTAGCGGGCCTGTTGCTTCCAGCCGCCCAGCACCTTGCTGGTCACGAGCTTCTGGTCGTGGTCGACCTTGAACCGCGCGACGTCCGGGCTGACCCGCGCCTGATCCCGGCAGAAGGCTTCGTCCCGGCCGGTGACGAAGATGCAACTGCACACGCTCTTGGCCGAGAAGCCCGATCCCAGCGCGAACAGCGGGGCGTCGTACTTCGCCGGGTCCTTGGCGCAGCCCGCCAGGGTCGCGGCCAGCATCAGGAGCCCGAGCAGGGCGGGACGGGTCGGGCTCACAGGGACTCCGCCAGGGCGATGGCCGCCGCCAGGCTGCCGTCGCGATCGAAGCTGTCGTCGCGCTGATCGGCGATCCGGACCACGACCAGGTCGTGCTCGGGCACCACGATGATGCTCTGGCCCCAGTGCCCGAGCGCGGCGAAGGTGTCGGGCGGGGCGGCCGGCCAGGCCGGGTGCATGTGCCCCTGTTCGGGCACCGGCTGGTTGAGCCAGACCAGCCGGCCCTGGACCGGATCACCGGGGGCGCTGCCGAGCGGGCGCTCGCGGGCGCCGCGGGTCACCCGGGTGCTGTCGTGGACCCAGCCTTCGGGCAGCAGCCGCTGGCCGGCCCAGCAGCCGTCCTGCAGCCACAGCTGCCCCAGCCGCCCCATGTCGCGGGCGCTGGCGTACCAGTAGGAGCTGCCGACGTAGGTGCCGACCCCGTCGCGCTCGAAGGTGCTGGTGGTCATGCCCAGCCGGTCGAACAGCACCGCCCACGGGAACCGCTCGCCGTGGGCCGGGACCATCACGGCGCCCACCACCGCCGACAGCGCGTTGGTGTCGCCCGACGAGTACATCCACGTCGACCCCGGCGCGTCCCGCAGCGGGTGGCCCAGCACGAAGGCCGCCATGTCGTCCCGGCCCTGGCCGTAGAGCATGGCCAGGACGCTGCTGGTCGTCGGCGGGTCGTGCTCGTAGGTCTCCTTCCAGTCCAGGCCGCTGCTCATCTCGAGCAGGTCGACGACGCGGATGGCGCAGGCGGCATCGGGCGCCTGGACGTGGGCGCACACGCTGTCGTCGATGGACAGCCGCCCTTCGTGCACGGCGATGCCGGTCAGCGTGTTGGCCACCGTCTTGCTGACCGACCAGGTCAGGTGGCGGTCGCCCGGTCCCCAGGGGTCCCGGTAGCGCTCGTAGACCACCCGGCCCCGGTGGATCACGACGGCGCCGTCGGTGCGCACGCCGGCGCGGTCCGGGTCGTCCCAGTCGACGTCGGGGAAGAAGACGGCGTCGAGCGCGGCGACCCGGTCGGCGTGATCCCGGGCGACAGCGGCGTGGTCGTCGGGCCAGGGGCCGTCCGGCGACCGGTCGTCGGGGCAGGCCAGGGCCGGCAGGAGGAGGAGGAGGGCGAGGAGCATGGGCCGCAGTGTAGCGATCAGGGGAAGGCGATCTGGACCAGCCGGCCCGCTTCGACGTCGACGAGGAGGAGGCCGTCGGGCTCGAACACGCGCTGGTACTCGAGCAGCTGGCGGCGGGTGGCCGGGTGGCCGGGGTTCGGCGCCCGGTCGCCGGTCTTGACTTCGGCCACCAGCCGGCTGCCCGGGGGCCAGCCCGAGCCGTCCAGCGCTTCGACCATCAGGTCGGCGCGCACTTCGAACTCGACCTCTTCACCGTCGACCTCGAACCAGCCGAAGGCCCGCACCTGGCGGTCGGTGATCGCGAAGCCCGCGGCTTCGAGCAGGGACTCGGCGTCGGCTTCGCCCCGGATCGCGCGGCCGACCCGCCGCCGGGTCGCCGTCGACCACCGGCGCCGGGCGGACCACCACCCCAGGCCCAGGACCAGGGCGAGCAGCGCCAGGGCGGCGATGAGCAGCAGCTGTGCATCCATGCCGACACGGTGGCACGACCGCCGCGTTGCGTGTGGACAGATTCTGACCGGTCGCGTCCGCCGCGCGCCGCCGCGCATGGCGGCCCCGCACGCCGCCGGGTATCGGCCGGCCATGTCCGACCTGCTCCCGATCGGCGTGCTCGTGCCGACCCACCCGGGCCCCCCCGCCGACGCCCCCGCCGACCGACCCATCGGCCGCGCCGCCCTCGCCCTGCACGCCGACGGCATCGACGCCGTGTTCGGCGACCGCGTCGTCGACGGCGTCCTGCACGGCCACGTCGCGCGACCGGGCCGCTGGGTGGCAGCCGCCGTGCCCGTCGCCGCCTTCTACGATCGCTTCCCCAGCCAGCGCCGCGCGGACGTGTTCGCCGACATCTGCCGCAACCTGGGCGGACGCCCGCTGGGGAACTCGCCGGACCTGACCGCGCTGTGCCGCGACAAGCTGCGCTGCCAGCGACGGCTGGAAGCGCCGCTCGCCGCCGCCGGGGTCGCTGTGCCCGACGTCATCGACGACCCGGCCGCCTTCGAAGACCGGCTCGCGGCCTGGGGGGCGGGCTTCCTCAAGCCCCGGTTCGGTGCGCTCGGCGCCGGCGTGCGGCGGGTCGTGCCCGGCGATCCGCTGCCCGCGCGGGTCCGCGCCCTCCTCGACGACGACGAGCCCGCGCTGCTCCAGCGGGCCGTGCCGCCTCCCCCGGGCCTGGCCGGCCGCTCCGTCCGCGTCCTCGCCCAGCGGGCCCCGTCGGGCGCCTGGATCCAGGCCCCCGCCGTCGTGCGCGAGTCCGAAGACGACCCTGTCGTCAACGCGGCGCGCGGCGCGCGGGTCGCCCTCGGCGAAGACCTCCTCCCCCTCGATCAGCAAGACGCGCTGCGGCACGCCGTGGCCGCGGTCTGCGACGCCCTCTCCGACGACCCCCTCGCCCTCGAGCTCGGCGTGGACCTCGTCCTGGACCCGGACGGCCGCCCCTGGGTGATCGAGGTCAACTCCCGCCCCCGTGGGCGGCTCGAGAAGCTCGCCGCCGCCGACCCGGCCCGGTTCATGGCCCTGCACGTCGCCGCCTGCGCCCGGCCCGTGCGCACCCTGGCCGAGCGGGTAGGCTGAGCCTTCGTGTCCTTCGTCCTCCCGATGCTGCTCCTCGCCTGCGGCCCCAAGCCGCCGCCGCCGCCCGCCGTGCGGCTCACGCCCGAAGTCGACGGGCTGCGCGGCGAGCTCGTGGCCGGCGGCCCGGCCAGCGACCGGGTGATCGGCGGCGACGCCGCCGCGTTGGTGCTGCTCTACGGCGGCGAGCTGCGGGGCGAGCTGGGGCCCTGCGGCTGCGACGAGCGCCCGCGCGGGGGCCTGGCCCGCATCGCCGCCTTCCGGGACGCCGTGGTGGCCGCCGCGGGCGACAGCCCCGTGATCACCGTCGACGGCGGCGGCTTCCTGGCCTTCCAGCCGGCGGTCGACGGGCGTCCGTCCAGCGGTCAGCATCGCCGCAACGTCCTGATGGGCCAGGCGATGGCGGTGCTGGCGCCCCAGGCCGTCAACCTGTCCTGGTCGGACGTCCTGGCCCTGGACACCCTGCCCGACGACCTCGAAGCCCCCGGGCTGCCGCTGGTCTCCGCCCACGTGAGCGGACCGTCGGCCTGGCCGGTCGAGCCCTACGTCGTGGTGTCGACCCCGACGATGAACGTGGCGATCACCGGCATCACGTCGCGGGGACCGGCGTGGATGTCGCCGCAAGGCTGGACCTTCGCCGAGCCCGTCGCCGCGGTCGAGGCCCTCGAGCTGCACACCAAGGCCGAGCTCGTCGTGCTGCTGACCCACGGCGACGTCGACGCGGCGCGGACCCTGGCCGAGCGCGGGGCCGTCGACGTCGTCATCGACACCGGCGACCACCGCAGCTTCGACGCGCCCTTCCGCGTCGGCGAGGCGATCTGGGTGCGCAGCCACGCCGAGACCCTGCGGATTGGCGAGCTGCGCCTGTTCGTCGACGAACCCGGGCTGCCGTTCGTGGACCGCGGCTTCGAGCGCAAGGTCGACCTGGACGACGCCATGCCCGAAGACCCCGCGCTCGCGGGGCGCGCCCGGGCCGCCGAGCTCGAGCTGGGGCGGCAGGAACGCTTCCGCTGACCGTGCCCGAGACGACGAAGCCCCCGCCGAGGCAGGGGCCGTGGTCGATGGAGCGGGGCGCCTACTGGGCCGGGAGCCCGTCGTCGCCGATCGCCTCGACCGGGCAGTTCTCCATCGCTTCGTAGCACTGGGCGAGCTCTTCTTCGCCTTCGGGCTGCTTGTAGCAGATGTCGTGATCCTCGTCGTCGCTCATCCGGAAGTTGTTCGGCGCCGCGTCGGAGCAGACCGAGCAGAGGATGCATTCCTTGTCGACGTAGAAGGAGACCTTCTTGCCGTCGACGGTGGATGCGCCGCCGATGTTGTCTTCCCAGATGTCGGTGGGGTCGGCCACGGGGCCCTCCAGGTGATTCAGGCCCGGCCTGTACCCGGCGAGGAGGGCGCTGGCAAGGGGCTCTCGCGCCCGTCCCTGTCCGGCCCGGGACCTGTGGTTACAGTCGCGCCATGTCCATCCTCCGCGTCGCCCGCATGGGCCACCCCGTCCTGCGACGGGTCGCCGATCCCGTCCCCCCCGAGGAGATCTCCTCGGATCGCATCCAGCGTCTCGTCGACGATCTGCTCGACACGGTCGAGGAGTACGAAGGCGCCGGCCTCGCCGCGCCGCAGGTGCACGAGAGCGTCCGCGTCGTCGCCCTCACCCTGCCCGTCGCCGACGATGACGAAGACGAGGAGATGCAGGTCTGGATCAACCCGGTCCTGACCCCGCTGACCGACGACCTCATCGGCAGCTACGAAGGCTGCCTGTCGGTGCCGGGGCTGCGCGGCTTCGTCGGCCGCCCGGGCCACATCCGGGTCCAGGCCCTCGACCGGTTCGGCCAGCGGATCGACCGCGAGCTGTCGGGCTTCGCGGCCATCGTCGCCCAGCACGAGTGCGACCACCTCGACGGCGTGCTCTACGTCGATCGCGTCGAGCCCGGCACGCTGGGCTTCGTCGAGGAGATGCGCCGCTACGGGGCCCCGCGGCCGACGGGCGCCGACGACGGGGAGGAGTGATGGGTTTCCTGGGCCGCCTGTTCGGCATGTACACCCCCGAAGAGCGGGTCGCCCGCGCGCGCGCCTTCCTGGAGAAGGGCGAGCCGAACGAAGCCCGCATCGAGCTGGAAGGCCTGGATCAGCCCGACGCGGTCGCGGTGCACGGGCAGGCCTGCGAGGCGCTGGTCCAGCTGAACCTGGACGAGGCCATCGCCCGGTTCACCGCCCAGGACGAAGACGGCGCCCGCGAGCACCTCGAGATGGCCCAGGCCTTCGGGGCCACCCGCGACCAGCTGCGCGAGGTGCGCCGCCAGGCCCGCGAGATCCGCGACGAGGAGCGCCGCCGGATCGAAGCCGAGCAGCCCGCCGAGGTCGTCGAGCAGGAGGGCGACGACCCGCTGTGGTCGCTGCCCCCGGGCGACCCGCGCGTGCGCTTCGCGATGCTGGTCGAGAGCTACCCGCCCGCGCTGCGCGAGCGGCTGGCGGCGCTGGGCAAGGACTTCGCCGCCGCCGTGCTGCTCAAGGAAGACGGCCAGGCCGCGCAGGCCTGGGACGCCCTGTCCGTCTGGGTGGAACAGGAACCCGCCGCCCGGCTGGAGCGCGCCAAGGCCGCGCTGGCCGCGAACCAGTGGGCCAAGGCGGCCAGCGACCTGGCCACCTTCGGCGACGCGCTCGGCCACCAGCGGGTCGGCGGGCTGCACACGTCGGTGACCCTGGCCCAGCTGTGGACCCGCATGGGCCGGGTGGAAGACGCGCTCGAGCTGGTGACCACCGAGCTCGCTCGCGACCCCCAGGACCTGGCCTTGCGCGGCACGCACGCCCAGCTGCTCGAGGTGGCGGGCCGGCTGGAGGAAGCCGAGCGGGTCACCCAGCAGACGCTGGAACAGGCCCCCCGCGACATGGGCCTGTACCGGCTGCTCGGTCGCATCCGGCTGCGCCGCGACGACCGCATGGGCGCGATGCAGGCGCTGGAAGGGTCGCTGCGGGTCGGGAAGTGCGAGACCCCCGGCAAGTGCGGCTACCAGCCGCCGGATCCCGACGCGCTGCGCATGCTGGCCCGCCTGTACCTGGAAGACCGCATCGATCCCAAGCGGGCGCGGCAGCTGCTGGAGCTGCTGGGTGCCGTCGCGCAGCAGCCGACCTGGGACGACGCCTACCTGGCGGCGCTCCAGGCCCGCAACGACGGGCAGGACACCACCCAGCTGGTCACCGAGCTGCGGGCCCAGGTCGGGCCTGGGGACCCCCGCCGCGCGCTGGTCGATCAGGCCTTCGCGGCGCAGCTCACGGGCTGACGGCGGCGTCGCAGCCGCCGGCGTCGCAGACGAAGCTCGCGCCCGCCCCGAAGCGCCAGCTGTCGCCGCTCTCGTAGCGGACGTCGGCGCCGTCGTTGTCGTCGGCGCCGGTGCCCCAGTCCACGCCGATGCTGGTGAGCGCGGCGTCGTCGGACAGGAAGGCCCCTTCGTTGGCGCCGTTGTCGACCACAGCACCCCCGTCGATGGTCAGGTGGTTCCGGCCTTCGACGTAGATGCCGCCCCCCGTGGCCGCCTGGTTGCCCGCGACGTACACGTCGACCAGCACCGCGTCGCCGCGCACGTAGACGCCGCCGGCCCAGGCGCGCGACTCGTTGTCCACGATGCGCCCGCCGATCCAGGTCGCGTCGTCCAGCTCGATGCCGCCGCCGAAGCCGCTCTCCCCGCCGTTGTCGTGGATCTCCGTGTCCGCGTCGGCGGTGACCAGGCTGCGGCTGCCGACGGAGACGCCGCCGGCGCCGCTGTCCCCGCCGCGGTTGCCGTGGATCTGCACCCGCTCCAGGGTCACGGTGCTGTCGGCCGCGATGGCCACGGCGGCGTTGTCGGAGCCGCCGCTGCAGTCCGAGACCTCGACGTCGACCAGGGCGACCGCGCCGCCGCCGTCGGTGTCGATGACCACGCCGCCTTCGGGGCAGCCGTGGATCCAGCTGTCGCGCAGCTCGACGCTGCCGGTCGTGGCGATGTCCAGGCAGTCGCGGCTGGTCGTGCCGGCGGTGATCTCCAGGCCGACGAGCTCGACCGTGTCGGCGCGCACCCGCAGGCCGTCCGATGTGTCGGCCACCAGGACGGCGCTGCCGAGCGCGCCGATGGCCCGCACGATGCCGTCGGCGTGAACGGTGTGGGCGCCGCGGTGCTCGCCCTCGCAGACATCCACCGTGTCGCCGTCGACGGCGGCGGCGAGCGCGGCCTCGAGGGTGTCGTAGGCGGTGTCCCCGATGCGGGCGCCGCCGGCCGGCGCCGTGTCCGGGTCGCAGTCGTTGTCGATGCCGTCGCAGGCGATCTCGACCGCGCTCGGGTGCACGTCCGGGTCGTCGTCGTCGCAGTCCAGCCGGGACAGGACGTAGCCGTCGGGGGCGTCGCAGGCCTGCTCCGACACGGCCGGGTCGCCGTGGCCGTCGCCGTCGGCGTCCCGATACCAATTCGCCGCGTCGGCCGCGCCTTCGTCGATGTCGCCGTCGCAGTCGTCATCGGCGCCGTTGCAGCGCTCCTCCGCCCCGGGGAACACGGCCGGGTCGTCGTCGTCGCAGTCCTCTCCCGCGGGCGACCCGTCCCCGTCGGCGTCGAGGGGGGCGCCGGAGTCGTCGGGGGTCAGCTTGCCGCCGGTGTCGTCCGCCGCCGGGTCCTTGTCGCCGCAGGCCAGGAGGAGGAGGGAGAGGAGGAGCATGCGGGGATGATAGCCCCGGGCCGCGGTCACTCCTCGCCGAGTCCCAGGCGGGCCCGGCGGCCCGCGCGGGCATGGTCCTCGCGGTCGATCCAGCCGTCGAGCCAGGCGGTCTGCACCGCGGCGTCCAGGTCGCCGGGACCCGGGAGCGTCTGGCGCTTCCGCTCGGTCACCCGCTGCAGCACGCAGGCGGCGGCGACGCTCACGTTCAGCGACTCGGTCAGGCCGCGCATCGGCACGCAGACCGCGCCGTCGGCCAGGGCCCTCGCCTCGTCGCTCACCCCGGACAGCTCGCTGCCGAACAGGATGGCCACCTTGCCTTCGACCGGCAGCGTGTCCGGCGACCAGGCGTCGGCGGCCAGGTCGGCCACGTAGATCCGGAAGCCCTGGGCCCGCAGCGCGTCGATGGCCGGCGGCAGGGTCGGGTGCATGTGCACGTCCAGCCAGCGCTCGGCGCCGCGGGCCGCGCCCTTGCTGGGTCGGAAGGGCCCGGTGACCAGGTGGACCTGGTGCACGCCGAAGCACTCGCAGGACCGCAGGATGGCGCTGGTGTTGTGCCGGCGGTGCACGGCTTCGGTGATGACGGCCACCGACGACAGCCGCCGGGCCAGCGCCTCGCGCCAGCGCTCGACCCGGTCGTCGTTGATGAACGGCGAAGCCGGGAGGTCGGGTGCGGCATCGGGGCGATCGGACATGCGGACGGTTAGCGCGACCCGTGCGGGAGCGCCCGGGACCGCGTAGGGTGGAGCCATGCAGCGCTGGATGAAGGACTACGCCATCGTCGGCGCCATCGCGGTCGCGGTGGTCGCCTGGTTCGCCACGCGGCCGGGCACGCCAGCCATCGAAGGCGACGCCCCGCCCATCTCGCTGACCCGCACCGACGGCCAGGCCTTCGACCTGGCGTCCGAAGCCGGCCACCCCGTGCTGCTGGTGTTCTGGGCCGAGTGGTGCGGCGCCTGCAAGAGCCAGATCGACGACCTGAACCAGCTGCAGGCCGAGCGCCCCGACGTCACCATCATCGGGCTGGCCGTCGACAGCGGCAACGAAGCCCGGGTCAAGGCCCAGTCCCAGCGGTTCGGCATCGAGTTCCCGGTCGCGGTCGCCGACGACGGCATCGCCAGCGCCTACGAGGTCACCGCCCTGCCGACCAACGTCTTCGTCGGCGCCGACGGCGACGTGCACGACGTCGTGGTCGGCGCGCTGGACCTGGGGGCCTTCAAGCGGCGGTTGCCGGAGAGTTGATCCCCGGCTGGCTTCGCGGGTAGTGTACGGGCGCGCCAGCGTTGTTGCCCGGCGCTTTCCAAGAACCCGTTGACCCAGGAGAGTCCGATGCACGGACTGCTTCTCGCCATGCTCGTGGGGGGGGGGGGGGGGTGACGCTGTCGCCTCGACCTACCTCTGTGGACTGACCCAGACCGAAGTCGAAGATCTGTTCGACGACTACGGCACCTCTCTCACCTTCCAGGACGCAGTGCCCTACATCGGGGTGCCCTTCGACTGTGGCGCCTACGGCGATCTCTGCGAGATGGTGGGCCCGGCGCGCGCGCAGGCCTTTGTCTGCGACCGGTGGGACGACCTGCGTGACGGCAAGACGGAGTCGGCCATTCTCGCCGATGCGCCCGGAGAGCTGGAAGACTACGTCGAGGAGTGGTTCGACGCGCGGTTCCCGGACGGGGTGCCGGGCGGACACGCGTGGTTCGGCGTCTTTACGTCGGATGGTGGCTCTCCGACGTCGAGCTGCGTGGCCAAGAAGTGGACGAGCAAGACGGTCGACTCGGGCCAGGTCCGGCTTCGCGGGCGCTCGTACAGCACGGACATGTTGGTCTACAAGGAGATCGGGGCCAGCTCAACGGTGCTGGAAGATGTCACGATGCCGTGGGGCACGCTCTGGGTCACCTCCGGCCCGTCTCCCGTCGAGACCCACAACACCTACAAGGACAAGAGCACCGGGGCGACCTGTGACACGAACAGCGACGCCGACACGGGCAAGGCCAAGCGGAGCCTGAACAGCCTGTTCGGCAAGCCGCCCGACAAGGTCCTGGGGGATGCGGAAGGGAACTACTACCTCGAGGACGTCGAGTTCCCTCACGTCTACACCTGCAAGGAAGCCGGCTGGGATGCGGACTGCTCCTGAGCTCGTCCGGCGGCGCCAGCGCGGGGGCTCCCTCGCGCTGGCGCTCCTGCTGCTGCCGACCCCGGGCTGCCAGCCAGAGCGCGGCTGTTGGGAGTCGACCCTCTGGGTTCGCTACACAGTCGATCCGGTGCTGTACCAGGATGTCGCGCAGGTCGCGGGGGTCTTCGTCCGTGACGATTGGGACTACGCTGACCCGTCCTTCTACACAGAAGGGGAGAATTGGATCGTCCAAGCCATCGAGGAGGACGGCTTCCTGCGCAGTACCATCTCTGGCCATGGCGGCGAGATGGGGACTTTCATCACCTGGTACGACCTCGACCTCGACGACTTCGAGGGCCTCGACCTGGCGGACCGCCACCTCGCCCGCCCCGACCCCTGGGACCCCCAGTGGTCCCACCGCATGATCCTGCAGGAGTGCGGCGCACAGGTCATCGACGTTCACTTCGACGTGGACAGCATTCCCGAGCCGCGGGACAGTGACCCGTGGGCGGAGTGATCACACCCCCGGCGAGAACCCTGCGTCGAACTGCCAGGGGCCGACGGCGCGGTCGGCCTTCACCAGCTCGTGGACCAGGGTCAGGTAGCGACGGCGGCTGATGTGTTCGGCGCCGAAGCGCTCGAGGTGGGCGGTGTGCACCTGGCTGTCGATCAGCCGGTAGCCCCAGGTCCTGAGCTGCTCGACCAGCCAGACGAAGGCGACCTTGGACGCGTCGGGTCGCTTCGCGAACATGCTCTCGCCGGCGAACAGGTCGCCGATGGCCACGCCGTACAGCCCGCCGACCAGCTCGCCGTCCTGCCAGGCCTCGCAGCTGTGGGCGAAGCCCAGGGTGTGCAGGGTGCTGTAGGCGTCGAGCATGTCCTGGGTGATCCAGGTGCCGGCCTGGCCCGGGCGCCAGGCCTTGCGGCACTCGGCGATGACGTCGGTGAACGCAGTGTCCAGGCGGATCTCGAAGTCGCCGCGGCGGACGATCTTCTTCAGGCTGCGCGGCACGCGGAACCGGTCGGGGAACAGCACGAAGCGCGGATCCGGGCTGAACCACAGGATCGGCTGGCCTTCGCTGTACCAGGGGAAGATGCCGTTGGCGTAGGCCAGCAGCAGCCGCGCGGGCGCGAGGTCGCCGCCGACACCCAGCAGGCCGTCGGGCTCGGCGAGCTCGGGGTGCGGGAAGGCGTGTTCGTGCTTGGGGATGCGGTAGACGGGCACGGTCGCTCCATACCCGGTCGCCCCGCGTCCTTCCCCATCCCGACACACGCGGAAGGCTGACGATCCCGCAGGGCGCGGCTACGGTGGCGCCGCCGACCGCGCTCGGCACGCCCGGGGGGGCTCGGTGTCGCGCGGTCCGGTTCCCACCCGCCCCTCGGCCGGAGCTTCCATGCGCCTCTCCTTCGCGCTGCCTCTCCTCCTCCTCCCCCTGGCCGCCTGCTTCGACAAGGCGTCGGACGAAGACGACGACGGCGGCGGGGACGGCGTTTCGGACGGCGGCGGCTGGGACCTGGGCGACGGCGTCGACTCCGGCTGGAGCAGCGACGGCGGGGGCTCGGACGGGGGCTCCGACGGGGGTTCCGACGGCGGCTCGGATGGCGGCACCGACGGCGGCTCGGATGGCGGGACCGACGGCGGCGGCGACACCGGTGGCGGCGGCGGCGAGGGCATCTTCACCGGCTACGTCGAGCTCGAGGGTTGGATCAAGGGCGAGAAGTACATCGGCACCTGCACCGGCGAGGACCAGTCGCTGCGCCTGACCGGCAGCGGCGGCGGCGGCGATCTGGTCTGCTTCTGGGAGGACGGCATGCTCGGCGGCTACGAGACCGTGACCTCGGTCGACCTGGCCGTCGGCGGCGGCGGCAGCGTGACCGGCAGCGGCGAGATGGACCTGGCCGGCTTCCCGCTCGCCACCGATGTCTACGGCGAGGTCAACAGCGGCAAGCTCTACCTGGAGCTGTGGGCCTACAGCGACGAGGCCGGCCTGCCCTTCGAGGTCTACGGCTACGCCGTGCTGCGGCGCTGAGCCCGGGAGCAACGATGCGCATCCTCCTCTGGACCCCCCTCCTCCTCCTCCCCCTGACCGCCTGCTTCGACAAGGGCAGCGGGGACGAAGACGACGACGGCGGCAGCAAGGACGGCGGCGGCTGGGACCTGGGCGACGCCGGCGACTCGGGCGCGCCGTCCGACGGTGGGACCACCGCCGATCCCATGCCGGACACCGATGTCGACACCGATGTCGACACCGACGGGGACACGGACACCGACGGGACGACGGACACCGACACCGATGCGGACACCGACGGGACGACGGATACCGACACCGATGCGGACACCGACGGGACGACGGACACCGACACCGACACCGACACCGACGGCACCGTCGACCCCAGCCCCTGGGACGGCGTCTACCGGATCGACGTCGAGATGATCGCCACGGCCGCCGACTTCGGCGGCGAGCTGGACGTGCTGCGCTGCACCGGCGGCCGCTTCGAGCTGGCCGACGATCGGATCGTCGGATCGGCGGACTGCGCCTGGTCCGGCGTGTTCTCGTCGGTCGTGACCTCGCTCTCCCTCGACGGCCGCCGCCTGGGCGCCGACAAGTTCACCGGCGACGCCGTGCTGGACCTGGACGGCTTCCCGGCGGCCGGCAGCTTCGAGGGGGCCGGCGTGCCCGGCGAGCTGGTCATCGAGACCTTCTTCGCCCCCGAAGAGACCGGCGGCGACGTCACGATCGAAGGCGAGGGAACGCTCTTCCTGCCGTGAGCGGCAGGAGCAGCCACAGGGCGAAGGCGCTGGCGGCGCCCCCATCGCGGCATCCGGCAGAGGGCTTGGGCGAGAGCGCCTCGTCGCCGGAGTCCGTGGGCGAAGAGCCACCGGTGTCGGTCGAGGTCCCCGAGTCCGCGGTGGAGCCGGAGTCGGAGGAGGAGCCGGAGTCGGTCGAGGTCCCCGAGTCGGCGGAGGAGCCGGAGTCGGACGAGGAGCCGGAGTCGGTCGAGGTCCCCGAGTCGGCGGAGGAGCCGGAGTCTTCAGAGGCTCCGCTGTCCCCGTCACCGCCGGTGTCGCCCGCTCCTCCGCTGTCCGCTTCACCGCCGGTGTCATCACGGCCGGTGTCGCCCTCCCCGGTGTCCACCCCCCCGGAGTCAGGCGGCTCGCCTGTGTCCCACACACCGGCCTCGGGCGCACCCGAGCCGCCGAAGACGCCGATGTCGCTGCGACTACCGTCGAGCCAGTCCGTCACGTCCGGGTCGCCGGCGTCGACCAACGGGCTTCCTGCTCGCAGCTGGAAGTCGGACCACTCGCTCAGCGCGTCGGGCGCGCGCCACAGACCCGGGGCGCTGACCTCGAGGTTGGTGGCGTCCACGGCCGTCGAGCTTCCGCCGATGACGAGGAAGCGGTCCGATCCGATCTCGTGGAAGGCGTTGTACCGGATGCCTGCGCTGTCGATGCCCGCCGAGCCGGAGATTGCGGTCGAGAGGTCGGCCAGCAACGTGTTGGACACCACGACGGAGCCCGTTCCCCACAGGTACACGCCGGTCGAGCAGTCCCACACGGCGTTGTTGCGCAGCAGGGCCTCGTCGCCCCAGTCGAAGGCGCCGACGCCGGCGTCGCCGGCCACCACGGCGGTGTGGGTCACCTCGAGCGCGCCGGAGACGTCGTAGAGCGCGGCGCCCATGCCTTCCACGTAGGTGACGAGGGCCCAGGTCAGTGCCACGCCCTCGGCGGCCTCGACGTGCACGCCATCCCCGCTGTCCAGGCCGCTGAACGGACCGTGCAGCACCAGGTTGGCCAGGGTGACGTCGGCGACGTCGTGGAGCCGGACTCCCGCGGGCGCGCCCCAGCCGACCAGGTTGTCCACGACGGTGTCCACGACGCTGACGTCCGGTGTCCCCGTGGCGCCCGAGACGAACAGCGCGGCAGTGTCCGCGGACGCGCCCCCCGAGTGGCAGCCCGACACGTCCGTGTCCCACGCGGTCACGCCCTCGATCACGACAGGACCGCCGTCGGCCAGCACGGTCACGGCTCCTCCGCCCGTGCACGCCGCTTCGTCGACGAAGGAGAGGTCGTGCAGGGTCACGGACCCCGCGGTCTCGTCGTCGGCCAGTCCGGCCGCCACGTCGACCAGCACTCCGGCCCCTTCGGAGTTGGTCTCGTTCGCTTCGAAGTGGCTCGACTCGATGGACAGGTCGCTGGGCCCGGGCTCGGCGTAGATGGCGCCTCCTCCAAGCAGCGACAGGTTGTCGGTGAAGGTGCTGTCCTGGATGGTCAGCGCCGCGCCGTCGAGTGCCGCGATGCCCGCTCCTCCTCCTCGCCCCGACCACAGGTAGCCCCGCGTCACCGTGGTCTCCCAGACCGTCAGCTCGCCGCCCGTCGCGACGATGCCCTGCACGGCCCCTTCGCCGTCCAGGGTCACCGCCTCGACGGTCAGGTGGCCGCTGGAGCCCACGTGGAGGAGGGGGCCCGCCGAGTCCGAGGCGGGGACGAGGGTCGTCGCGGCCTCGGACACCCCGACGATGTGCAGCCGGATGTCGACCTCCGCTTCGACCTCCCACGTCCCGGCGTCGAGGGCGATGCTGTCCCCATCGACCGCCGCCGCGATGGCGCTGTCGAGGTCGACGTAGGCGCAGGTCTCGCAGACCTCGAGCGTGTCGGCCGCGGCCGGGAGACCAGCGACCATCCACAGCAACCACATGGGGACCTCACGGACGGACCCCAGCGTGGCCGCCGTCGGCCGATCCGATCACCGCCGAGAGGCGCCGCCTGTGCTCAGGCGTCCTTGACCAGCCGGAAGCCCAGGTCGGCGGACCGGGTCTCGGGGGCGATCATCTCGAGGGCCTTGGCCCAGCTGGCCATGCTCGGCTGCTGCCAGGACCCGGGGTGGATGACGCGGCTGTCGTCGCCGCCGTCCTGGCACCACTCGGCGACGTTGCCGGCCAGGTCCCACACGCCGTCGGGGGTGCGGTCGCTGTAGAAGATGGCCACGGCGCAGGGCTTGCCGAGCACTTCTTCGCGGGTGTTGGCGTTGCCGGCGCCGAAGGGCTCGCCCCAGGGGTACGGCCGCTTCTCGGCGCCGCGCACGACGTAGCGCCGCTCTTCGAGGGTCAGGAGCCGCGCGCCCTTCGCGGTGGCGAAGGCTTCGGCTTCCCAGAAGGTGACGCCGACGACGGGCTGGTTGGGCACGACCAGGTGGGCGACGTCGGGCGCGGCGGCGAGCTTGGGCCACACATCGCCCTGGTCCCGCCAGGCGCGGCCGGAGGCCGACCACACGCGGTCGTCTTCGTAGCCGCCGGCATCGACCCAGGCGCGGAACTCGGCGGTCGTGACCGG
>JACKEY010000017.1 GCA_020632755.1 Alphaproteobacteria bacterium
CTGCTCGGCAGGCGCCTCTCGCTCGCGTCCCCATCGGCTGCGTGGGTGTAGACATGCGGGTTCGACCGGCGGCCCATTGCCACTTCTGTCAGTCAGGGCCTTGGTCCTCGAAGACAGCGTGGTTTGGGTTGGGGTCGACATTGTCGTGCAAAGCGGAACGAGCGCTTGCACCCGGCGGCTGGAAGGGTGGGTGGCGGGTAGGCGCGGCAGCCACCTGGTGCCGGGGGAAGACTTCTCCCGCGACAACCCATGGCTTTGCCCGCCGGTCCCGTTCAGGTGGGGGCTCGCGGCGTCTCGCGCCGCGGGTGAAGCGCAGCGTTAGAAGCGCGGGCGGAGCGTGGGGAGGCAGGGCCCACGACGCCGTCACGCACGGGCGTACGAGTGGATAGGCCATCCCTCCGCGCCCTCACAGCGAGGCAAAATCATGGGATCCGCCAATCCTTCCGAAGACGACCTGATGGTTGCGCGAGTGACCTACACCAGAGCCATGCAGCACTCGACGACTGCACTCTTGATGGGGTTGGGCTCAGCGCTCGCGGCACTTGTTCCGCTTAGCGGGGTGACCCTGCCGGCGGCCGTTTATGGCGCAGTGACTCTCCTTCCGATTGTGGTTTCTGGTGTCGCCATTCTGGGGGCGGTTGCTGCGGTGCGCGCGGGGAGCCATCTTTCGGGTGGTGAGCTTCAGGCATATCGACAGCTCGCACGGGCGCGGCTACGAGTATTCTCGATCCTGGGCGCAGTGTTTGCGTTTCTGGGTGCGGCGGCGGCAGCGGTGTCTCTAGCCTCGATGCAGCTAGTCTCCACGCTGCCAGGGTGAGCGGCAGTGACCTCCATCCCGCAATCGTCGCTCACCAACCTTCCTTGGCAGGACATCCCTCATTGTCCGGGTCGCAAGGTCCTCCGCGACCGAAGTGAAGCCATCGATGCGCTAGTTCGAGACACTGGCACCTGGTTCAAGACGGACCTGGCGCCCGATCCCGTTTGGATTGCGGTAGTTGAGTACCAGCGCTGGGCGCTACTTTCATACGAGAAGCCTGATGGCTCGTTCAAGCACACTCTCAACACTTGGTCGGGATTGCTCAGGAAGTGCGCTGACCTCGGAATCGAGCCAGGTGCCATCGCGGAACACACTGCCGCACACCCTCCCTCGTAGCGGCCCGTGTCCAACTGCTTCTCCACCCCACACAGCAACCGCCTCCGACTGATAGACCGTATTCACCTCCGCTTCGCTACGGCGAATCACGGTCATCAGTCTACGGCTCCTGGGCTTACCAACGCCGCATCGCAGTCTCCCTGCGCCCCGATGCTCTCGTGCTCCAATCCGCGTCTTGGGATGCGGTGGCAGCAAGTCGCCTATCGGCACCACCCTCCGTCGTTGGCCCCTTCGACTATCTGCGGAGTGCATGCCGAGGCATCTGCACACGCAGCACAGGCCTGAAGCAGGACTGATTGGACGACGCCCGATTCTCCCCCCGAACCGCCTCTCCAAACGTAGGTGGCCGGCTTCTAACGAGCACTTGCAGCAGGCCGCTGGAACGTTCGGTGGCAGGTACGCGCGGCATCCACCTGGTGCCGGGGGAAGACTGCTCCCGCGACAACCCATGGCTTTGCCCGCCGGTCCCGTTCAGGTGGGGATTCGAGACGTCTCGCGCGGCAGCTGAAGTGCAGCGTTACATTCGGCGGGAGGGTCGGTGGCGGGGCGGTCCACCTTTGCGAGAGTCAATCAGTGCCTTCGTCTTCGCCGCTTGGGGTGTCTCCGCCCACATTTCGAGGCCACCACATCGCCTCGAGCAGGCCATCGACCTCCTTGGTCGCGAGTGTACGGGCACGCCTCAGTTCTGCAGGCATTCCGCGCGCTCTCGCGCCTTCGACGTGCTGGTCTAGCCTCCTCCCCAACTCGACCACCGCGTCGTCGGCCCACACATACCGCCCACGAACCATCAACGCCGGCGGAGAGTGGGTTTGCGAGTTCACATAGACCCGATTCTCCGGTACGCCCCAAGCGGCCTCTAGACAGCTGTAGGCCAGCGGCACGGCGAGTTCCCTGCCAATCGGCGCTGGCACCCAGCCGAGCAATCGTTGGTCCTTCAGCATCTCCTTCGCCTCGGCTCTGACGACCTCGTCGACGACGGTTCCGGCCCTCTCCATCGCCGCGACCATGACGTCCCAGCGTTCAAAGGCCCTCGGCCAGAGGCATCTTCTGGCGTAGTCGAACATCGGGTTCTCGATGGAATCGCCGACTGACTCAGCGTTCGTGTCGGTGTCTACTACCCAGTGCGAGAAATCCTGCACTGGTCCAGCCAACCCCCCCCCGCTCCTCAAGAACCGTTCGTACCTCAACTCGCCGGGCCACAATGGGTAGCGATGGACCTCGTGCGCGTGCCGCTGGGCCCAGTCCAGCCACGCCCACACTGGCTCGACGACGTCCCGTTGAGCCACTTCGTACTTCGCCGAGTCCAAGTTGGTACCCAGGTGCTCGCGGCCACGCAGAAGCACTGCCAACGCCGATGCGTCCCACACGGCGAGTCGTGCCGCTGGGAGTACTGCCGCCGCCAGCCTTCTCAACTCATCGACATACCGCGGTGTCATCGGAACATTGGTCAGCAGCACGTATGCAACGCACCCCTTGTCCGAGACCTTCTCGAACTCCGACTTGCGCGTTCTCGACCCTCGATACCGCTTGATCAGGGTGCTCCGCGCTCTCGATTGGTCGGTCCAGGGCGCCACAAACTTGTACTGGAAGATCCATCGGCCGCTGAGACCGTCCCGCTCCCCGAAGTACTCGGCATCGACTCCCCCGTCCTTGCCCTCGCCAGCGTAGGTCAGGAGGAATACCCCGAATTCATGCCGTAGGATGCCGTCGCATACCGCCTTGAACTCCCGCTCTTGCCTGATTTCCTTCAGCACTGCGTCTCCATCCACTCAAGCTTGGTTGAGCAATTCCTCTAACGCCAACGCCGGCATTGATGCGTCGGCTCCCCAGCCCCCGAGGCCTCGCAGGGCCGCATGTAACGAGCGCTTGCACCCGACGGCTGGAAGGTCCGGTGGCGGGTAGGCGCGGCAGCCACCTGGTGCCGGGGGAAGACTTCTCCCGCGACAACCCATGGCTTTGCCCGCCGGTCCCGGTCACGTGGGGGTTCGGGGCGTCTCGCGCCGCGGGTGAAGCGCAGCGTTAGCTTGACGAGTGGACCCTCCACCACGGCCCGCCGGATCATTGTGCGTCCAAACGGCTTGGGCGGTTCGCGGCTAGTCATCCGGAAGCACCTGAATCTCCCAGCCCATCCTTCCAGCAGTGTGCTGCAGCGCTTCGAGCATCTCCTGTGAGTCCCCGCTCAGCCCTCGAGCCGGCACACCCAGACTTTGAGCCAACGCGAAGAAGACTCGCCAGCCGTTTCCGATCTCCGCGTCGGAAACATCGGCGGGATCTGCGTCGCCAAGGCCGTCTAGGATGATTGCCACTGTCGGGTCGTCCAGCCCCGGCACATCAAAGGTATCCGCTACCGGCCGCACGAGTCCGTTGCTGCTGATCCAGGCCACAAACGTCGCGGTGTCGAAGAACGGAAACAGGCCGCCGACATGCCGCACCCGTGCTCTGACGGAGATGTTTCCCCGGACACCCTCTCTCGCCATCAACTGGCGGTGCTTGACACAGACTGAACCAATCATCGTCGGAAGCCACGTCAGCTCGAGAATCCGACCGTGCTCCACACCATGCGCTTTGAGGTGCCGCAGAAACTCGACTCCATGTCTTGTCTCGGTACTCAGCTCCCGCTCGGCCTTGAGGTCGCGACCGTTGTTGCTGTGTTCGAAGCCCCAGGGATACAGCGGGATCTGCACCGACGACCAGAGATCGCGGTCGTACCGCCAGGTGACTCCAGCGTTCACCTCGCCCTCCAGAGGTGCTCGTGCCACGAAACACCCTGGACCGGAGAACACCGACCGCAGTGAGAGTCCCCTCCCGTCCTGCTGCACTCGCATGAACTCGGCAAAATCGTCGTAGTTGAGCGATGATGTTCCCTGAGTTTCTCCCATCGGGTCGTGGGTGAGATGAATGTCGATGCATGGTTGGCGGCCTTGGCCAGCTGGAAGCTCAACCACCCTCTCCCAGCGACGTCGAAGGCGCCGGCGAGCTCGTTCTCCTCGCTCCCAAAGCACGTCGAGCACACGCCTGTCGGTCTCCTCCTTTGGGTCAGATGAGTCCGCGACCCGCCGGTAGATTCGCCCCGAGCGATGGACGTAAGGCGCATCGAGCCCGCGTTGGACCACGACCATCACGATGGAATTCCCGGCGGTGAGCCCGATGGCCTCGCAAGGCCCCTCGAGCACGTAGACATCGAAGTGGGGCACCGGTGTGCAGTTGGACAGGATCCCGTCGCGTACGCGGTCGCAAACGCGCCTCACATCATCCTCTGGTATCCCCTGGAAATTGCCAGCAACGTTTGGTCCGGAGGTCCGCTCCGAGATGCCGATGAAGAGCCAACCGCCGAAATGGTTAGCGAATCCAGCGACGGACCTGGCCAGCTTCTCCCCGCTCGGAGCTTCACCCTTGTACTCGACATACCATCCTTCGCGCACTTCCCGTAGAACCTTCAAGTCCTCGGGGCGTACCGCCGCGGGGCTCTTTCCGAATGGGTTGAAGAAGTGATTCATTGCGCCTCCAATCGACGACACCGTTGTGGTCTGCAAGCTAACGAGCGCTTGCACCTGACGGCTGGAAGGGGTGGTGGCGGGTAGCCGCGGCGGCCGCAGCGTTCGGGGCCGACGCTTCTTCCGCGAACTTCCGGATTCGTCGGCCTAGCGTTGCTAGGTGGTGGCTCGTGGCGTCTCGAGCCGCAGGTGAAGCGCAGCGTTAGCTTCGGACGCGAGCGTAGGGTGGCGGGTCGGATCTCCTGTTCGGCCCCAGCAGGCTTGGGTTGGATTGCGCTTCTGGATCGGCCCTGCTCGTTTCTTCGTCCGCGCGGGTTCTGGTTTGTGGTGTTGGGCTTCCCATTGGTCCGTGATGTTGATATATTCAACAGCGTGACCTCCAGCAGCTGGCTTCAACGACTCCGCGACGTGCCTCTCGACTTCCGAGTGGTGCAGCACGACCCGATGACGCGCAGGTACGACCGGGCGAATCAGAAGCTCGACTACCTGGTCCGCGAGGGTCGTTTCCTCGGGATCCGTGCCTCCGAGCGAACCGGCGCTGTTGCGATCGAGCTCGCGGTTTGGACTCGCTCGGCTGCCGGTAAGGGTTGCGGCTACTACGCCTGTTTCAGGCTCTTCCTCGATGACCACGGTACTGCCAACTACGCTGTGCTCTTCTGCTTCTACGACGGAACCGATGGATCGCCCTGCCTCAAGGGGTTCGAGTCTGCCCTCACCTTCGCCCGCTCCAACGGCTTCAAGGACAACGACCATGCCTGAGTACATGCACGAGAAGGACTACCAGTACCACGCTGCGGGGCGCATCTGGATCGTCCCGGAGCTCCAGCTGCTGAAGCTTCCGGACGGGTCACTGGGGCTGCCTCAAACCGAGATCAACCGCGTCCACCGTGCCGTCGCGAATGCGCTCTGCGGCTCGGAGGACCCGCTGAGCGGCGAAGATTTCGAGTTCCTCTGCGATGTGGCTGGGGTTGCCTACGCTGTGGTGGCCGATGCGCTGCACCTCGACCGGAGCACTCTGACCAAGTGGCGAGACTCGGGGCGACCCATGCCCTTCATCCGCAGCCTCTTCCTCAAGCGCTGGTTCTGGTTCCGTCTCTTCGGCGACCAACTCGCGAGTGAAGAAGTCCACCTTGGCGCCCTCGAGAACGACGGCGAGTTCCTCCAACTCGCTCACGACGCTGCCATCCGGCATGCCGCTGCTGATCCCGTCCGCAAGGCGGTCGCGTAGCGCCTCGGTGCCCGTGGCACCGCTGCGCTCCGACTGGAGCACTGTCTTCATCCTCGGCTCGCTGCGCTCCCCTCGGACGGAAGCACAGTGTCCAGTCTCCGCTCCGCTCGGGGTGGCGATCGTGCACCCCAATCCCACTGCGCCATTCTGTCAGTGCCGCGCTTCGGATCGGTCGGCTCGGCTGTTGACTGCGACTACCTGCTGCCTTCCCCCCTCGATCCGCAGTGCCCTTCCGCTCGGAGGAGCTGCTGATGCGACCATCACGACGCAATCATGGCCGATTGGCGTCCCGGCCCGAAGCTAACGAGCACTTGCAGCAGACGGCTGGAAGGGGTGGTGCCGGGTAGCCGCGACAACGCGTGGTCGTGGACCATGCACTCTTCCCGCGTCCGACCCGCGTTCGTGGTCCTGACATGGTTCGGTGGCGGGTAGCGGCGTCTCGCGCCGCAGCTGAAGCGCAGCGTTATCTCTGCTCGTCGGGTGACGACGGACGCCCCACATCGCCAGCATCTCTACTCGGCGCTCCGACAGCACGGGTTCTATGATAGGGTCTTCGGCCGGAGAAGCCATGAGCGGTGCGATTTGGTCAATCATCTTCAGTGTAGTCCTAGTCGTGCTCGAGTACGCTGGCGTGTACCTGTCAAAGTGGCGCGTGGAGTCCCAGCGATTCGAGCAAGCTGCACGCAGGTACGAGAGGGCCGAAATGGTGGCGGCCATTCAAGATGGCAATCATGCAGGGCTGTCAGCCGAGGTAATCCAGGGGCTCGTCGATGACCGCATGGCTCAAGCCCGCCTCCGCGCTTCCGAGGAGCATCTCGACAGCGTGTTCTGGTCCACCTTGCCCGGGCCAGAGCTTTGCTTCATGTCTCTCACTCTTACAGGCGCCGTCTTCTTCTCCTACTTCTACTCAACGGCTGCAGAACGTGTGGTCATTTCGCCGATTCTAGCGAAGTCGGGGGCGGATTTCGTGATTCTTGGCGTCGTGGCCATCGTCCTCGCAGTCACCTGGGTCTTGAGCCTGGTCCTACGCGAGCAATACATCCTTCGCACCCACCCTGGCGAATCCAGGCTTCGCCATCCGGTCACAATTGGTACCATCGGCGCCGTGTCCCTCTTCGCGAGCATCTTCATCATCGCGGGGGGTCGCTGATCATGGAATCACTCTTCGTCTTTGGGGCCCTCGCCAGTGCGGTTGCAAGCCTGTTGACAACCTTGGTCGCACGTTGGCGAATCAACCAGCGGGTGCAGCAGTTGAAGGATGCCCGTCGCGCCCAGTACGAGAACCATCTCGTCCGAGCTGAACGGGCGCTCAAGCAGGACTTGCCACGCGCTGCCATTCTCCTTGGTGCCATCGAGCTCGAAGCTCGTCTCGCGTCCTCTGTCGAACAGGCCCTGGACCCCACTGAGCAGCAGCGGTCAGCAAGCCTTCTCGCATCCAAGTCCGCTGCTACGAGACTCCAGGTGCTACGAAAGCTGCGCGCGCTTGAGGAATCTGATGCCGCGGATGTAGAACATCTGCTGCGCGTCCGCAATTCCGCGGCCCACGATACGACCGCTGAACCCAGTCCGGAGTCGGCCCGGCAGTACCTCGACCTCCTCCGCCAAGTCCTCACTCGTCTCAGCGTTTCTGATGCTCCGCCCAGGGTGCTGTAAGCATTGCGGCGTGCCTCAGTGCTTAGGCTCACATGTCCGACCCAACCGGAGATAACGAGCACTTGCAGCTGACCGCTGGAAGGTGCGGTGGCGGGTAGGCGCGGCAGCCACCCGGTGCCGGGGGAAGACTTCTCCCGCGACAACGCATGGCTTTGCCCGCCGGTCGCGCTCAGGTGGGGGCTCGGGGCGTCTCGCGCGGCAGCTGAAGTGCAGCGTTATCCGCGCTCCAGCCCACCCAACGATGAAGTTTCCGGCCTATGGGAGCTTTCCGGGAGCCGACATCGTCTTGATGTTCAGCGAAGACGCGATCGCGTCTGCGTGCTTGGAGCGCTTGTAGGACAACATCCAGGCGTCAACAGGTCCCTTCCGCTGCGACAGCCGACGGATGGCCTTCGACAGCGCTCGGTACTTCACTGCTTGATGCACACCAACTTCGAGTTCGCGGTCACCCTCGAGTTCCACCTCCACAACGCAGCAGGGCATTCCGTCCGTGTCGAGGAACGCCACGTCTACCCGGTCCTGTGAGCGAAACCCGAACTCCACTTCACTCACCACATCGGACAACCCAAACGCCTCCGGGTGCGCCGCCGCCCATTCCTTCAGTTTCCGGTGCCGCTCGCTCTCTCCACTGCCTCCATACTTGCGCTTGATTCCGGACTTCCGCTCGGTGCCGTCGACGATCGAGCGCGCCTCTCGGCTTGGTCGCTTCACTGACCCAACACCGGCTTCAGCCGCCAAGCGGTCGATGCGCTCCCGCATCTCTGCGTTGCCGCTCCCTGCCCGCATACACTCCAGAGCGACCCGAACTTGGTCAATCGTCATGTAGCGAAATAGATTGCGTCGCCAGGACGGGCCCTTTCCTGAGGCGGGGCGGAAGACATCCCAAAATGGCAAGTGGGCGTCTGATGGAAGATGGACTCCTGTGCTTGGATCGCCAACGAGCACGTAGCCGTAGGTTGTTCCATACTTCTCTGCTGCCGCAGCGGGAGACATCACGTCCCTCACAAGGAACGCCCCAAAGATGTACCGATCAGCCTCTCGATTTCCCGGCGTGCGAGGGCGTGTTGTCATGAACACAACGGACCCCTCACTCAGATAGCGGGCCCTTCGTGGTTCCTCACCCTCGAAATCGACCCCGAGCCCGAACTCCCAGCGCGTAAGCAGCTGACTCTCGTAGCAGGGGTGGACCGGCCGTTTCGACTGAAGTCCCTCCAGGTACCGATGGCAAGCGTTTTCAGGCTGGCCGCACCAGACCTGCGCTCGTGCGCAGTTGACCTCCATCAACGCAGCGGAACAGGTGCCTCGGAATCCGGGGGTCCACGGAAGGCTGCCACCGTCGTTCAGCGTGCACTTCAGGGCTGCGTTCTTTCGTTCCACTTGAAGCTCCAATGACTCGGGCCCGCCACTTCACTGAAGCCTACTGCATGCCGGAGCGTAAGGCACGTTGCGCGGCGTCGCTCTGGGCCAGCCCTCTGGATAACGGCGACTTGCAGCCGTCGGCTGGAAGGTCCGGTGGCGGGTAGGGGCGGCGACGAGCCAGTCCAGCACTGGCTTCTCTCCCGCCACCATCCCTCGTTGGACTGCCAGGCTTGGTCAGGTGGGGGCTCGGGGCGTCTCGCGCCGCGGCTGAAGTCGGGCGTTATCTCCTGGTACTCCTTCGTTCAGTCTGCTGAAGCGCAGCGTTCTCTCCGGCTACTCCTTCGTTCGGTCTACATGACGACAGAGCGCGTTGCGCCTCACTCGTGAGCGATGAATCGCTTTAGCCAGGCGGGCGCACCCTTGGTATCCAGCCCGTGGCTTCGCAGCGGCCCCAATGACCTCCGGCCACGGCACTGCAAGAGCCGCTCGGTTCCGATCGACAAGGTAGCCAAGATGTCATCCATTCCATTGATCAGATGTGGCAGCCACTCGTCCAGCGCGCCCGCCTCTACAACCCAAGCCATACGGAAGAGTGCATCATCCCTCGCCCCGCTCCACCGGATGGGCAGCCACTGCTCCCGCTCGATGCGGACCTGTTCGGAGTCTTCGCACCAAGTGGCGCTGAACAACTCGCAATCCACAACCATCACCGGGACCACCACGGTCAACGGCCCTTTGATCAAGGCCTTGCTTTCGGCCTGTGCGCCCTCGTTGCCATTCGACGAGTTCACCCATCCTGCGGAAGACGACATGACCCCTCGGATAGCGCCGTAGAACTGGTCTTGGTTCCCATCGAAGAATGCTTGGCGCCCCCCGAACCCCAAACGCGGCCCGAACGTAAGCATGGGCGAGTACTGCAACACGCGATCGGTGGAGAAGCCCTCCCCATGGCAGAAGAGGGCCGCTTCGGCCGGTCGCGACGCCAGCATTGCGGCGCGGGGAAGCACTCTGTCTGCCTTCGAGGTCCTGTGGGTGAAGATGAGCCAAGGGTGCTTCCGGGACGACTTGCACTCGATGTTCGCCACGACTTGTAGCTTCAGCGCCCCATGCTTGCGCTCTCGAAGGCCGAGAACGTCGGTCTCTCGTGGCTTCCCCGACTCTGGATCGGCGACGTGCATCCCTTGAATCGTCAAGAGGCCAGCACGCTTGAGAGCCGCGGCCACCGCGAACTCAAGTGGGTACCCTTGTCGATGCAACCACTTCCCAATCTTGTCTTCGAGACTCGCCTCTCCCATGTTCCCTCTCCAAGTAGCTACCGCCGCATTGGCCTGATCGTCTGGGACAACAGCGGTCTATTCTCTTCGGCCTTGCAACGCTCTTGCCTTGGGCTGTCACGCCCCACAAGAGTTGTGCCACCAGGCGCGCCCTCGCCCACGCCCTGTTGCCGTCGCGCGACAACGCCAGAGGCGGGTTGTTGGACCTGCGAACGCGAGGAATCCTGGGTGACGGCGTGGATCCCGAAACACACGCTGAGATAACGAGCGCTTGCACCTGTCGGCTGGAAGGGGTGGTGCCGGGTAGCCGCGTCGACGCCTGGTTGTGGTCCATGCACTCTTCCCGCGTCCGACCCGCGTTCGCGGTCCAGACCTGGTCAGGTGGCGGGTAGCGGCGTCTCGCGCCGCAGGTGAAGCGCAGCGTTCCGCGCGCGCGAGCAGCGAAGGGGGCAGGGCGGACGGCTGCTGTTGTCGGACCATCCCCGGCCGCGAAGCCCGCCAGTGTCGTCGTCCCCGTGCCGGCCGGCCACCCGTTCCGTACTGTCGATCGCGTTCAGGACGCCCGGCTACTGAGCAGCGCTCGCAGGTCTGCTTCCGCGTCGTCGTCAGGAACACGGTTGGTCAACTCCTCGTACTTCGCCTGCTGCGCCGCGATGTCCGCGGCCGTGCTGACCTGTGCCAGTGCGTAGACCAGGTACTGGTTCATGGAGACGCCCTCGGCTTCTGCCTGGGCGGCGAGCTGCTTGTGCAGGGAATCGGGCAGTCGAAGGGTGACGCGGGCCATGGGCTACCTCTTGAGCTCGTGGATGAACTGGTCTGGTGTCCAGACATCGAGTCCGAGCACCTCCTCGCCGACCTTCAGGTCCTTGAGGTTGCGGGTGACGACCACTGCTCTGGCGTTGAAGGCGCACTCGAGCACGAAGTCGTCGTCTGGGTCTGGGGAAACGGGGCGGACGCGTCGGTAGATGGGCACCCACTCTGCTCTCTTGAGCAGGGCTTGCAGGGCGCCGGCAGCCCTCTCTCGCTTTCCCGGCCCGAGCTTCCCGGTGAGCACCTCCTCGTACTCAAGCGCCAGGGTGGTCGACACGCACGGGACGAACCCCCTGGCGACCCAGGCATCGACTACGGCACTGCAGGTTCCGACCTTGGTCAGGCCCTCGAAGAGGACGTTGGTGTCGATGACTGCGCGAAGCATGGTGCCAGTATGGCACCGCATGTGGTGTCGTCAAGGCGTCGCGTGGGGCAGCGGGGCGGTTCCTGCCCGGTGCATTCATGGGCAGCCCATTCTGCACCGTTGCCCGGGGGCCGCCGAGACCTGGCCGGTGCGAACACCGCTGCCACGCCTTCGTGCGGTCCGCGAAGCCGCTCACCTTCGACTGACGGACCGTATTCACCCTCGCTGCGCTCGGGCGAATCACGGTCATCAGTCTCCGGCTCGCTCCCACGGCTCCCGCGGCCCCCTCGTGGCGTTTCCCAGCATCTGGAACCCCTCGCGGTAGTGCGGCCGGCCGTTGTGCTTGGCCGGGGGTTGGTGTCGCCGTCCTCTCCCGTGCGAAACCGAGCCTGCTCCTAGGCGCGGCGCTCTTGGCCACTTCAGCCAGGCAATGCCTGCATCCTCGGGACACTATGGCTCCGCTCCCCGGGGCGTCGGGGGCGGTGCGGAACGAGCACTTGCAGCAGGCCGCTGGAAGGTTCGGTGGCAGGTACGCGCGGCAGCCACTTGGTGCCGGGGGAAGACTTCTCCCGCGACAACCCATGGCCTTGCCCGCCGGTCGCGTTCAGGTGGGGGCTCGGAGCGTCTCGCGCGGCAGCTGAAGTGCAGCGTTCGACAGGGCCCGAAGTCCGAACCCGCCAACAGCGACTCAACTCCTCCCGCAGCGTGCGGGGCATTCTTGCGGTAGAACCATCCTTCGCTTTCGAGGTCCCAATCATGAATGGTCTCTGCCTTCGGTGTCGCAACGCGGACGCTGCATCGTCTGAGCACGTAGTCTTGAATGTGTTTGGTGGCCGCAGGGTAGTCACGGGCATCTGGTGCCGAACCTGCAATGCGCACTTTGGTTCGACCATCGATCGAGCCGTGTTTGACGAGTTTCACGCGCTTCTTGCGGTCACAAGATGCCGCCGCGGTGACGGTCATCCGGTGCCTCCCTACCGCGGTGCGCGCACTGCCGATGGTCATCAGGTTGTGCTGCGCGCCGATCGTGGGGCAGAAGTACAGGACCGGCCGGCTGTCGTGGCGCCCGTACCCATCGATCCGTTCGCGACCGCCGACCTGGCGATTCATGCTCGAGACCCTGAGCACGCCGCCGTCCTCCTTCACGGTCAGACCCAACGCATTGGTAGGGCTCTCGCAGAAGTCTCGGTTGAGGTTGGCCAACAATCTCAGTTTGATCCAGTGCCTGTCGATCTTCGGTTCAAATTTGGTTCCCCGAAATCGCACCTTGGCGTGCTGAAGATGGGCCTCGTAAGTTTGCAGGCGCACGCCAAGTACATGGGGACTTCGTGGGAGATTCCATCCCAGCTAGTCGCGGTTCTCGATTCGAGCCTTGCGCCCAGTGAGCACCACCGAATCGACCTGCGGTCGGCTCGCTTGCTTCGCTCAGTTGGTCCGGTTGTCGCCAACGCGCACAAGCTGTTGGTCTGGAACGATCCCGACGATGGAACGCTGCAAATCGCATTCGTGGCGTTTGGCCTGATTCCCATTCGTGCTGCCTATCCGCGATCCGGTCCACCTCTTGATGTTGTGTTGGTCGACACGGTTGACCCGTACTACCGCACGCATCACTACACAGCCGTTCATCGCGCTCTCCGCCTTCCGCCGCTGCGAACCGTCACGGTGGGGGATGCAGTGCATCGCCGAACCAGAAGAGCCCTCTTCGAACTCATTGCCGAGCGCGAGCAATTGGGCACTCTTCACGAAGCAGCACAAACCGCTCTCGACTTGCTTCGGTACTACGGGCACTCGGTTCCTAGCCCAGCGTCAGCGTTTGTCGTTGCGAGTGTCGTTGCGGAGAGGGTGATGTCCCCGAACACCTCAGCAGCACGGCTGATGCGCATGCAACTGCCCCTGGTCTGGGCCGCGCTGCAGCGGCTGCAGCGCGACGATCAGTAGAGTGCCGCTGGTGCGGCATCGCGTGGTTCTCAACTGTTGTGCGGACCAACTGACAGCAGCGCTCACCACGATTGAGCCTGGTAGCCGCAAGCGTTGAAGTACGACCGTGCATCTGCAGACGTGACAGCCCTCGCGGCATCGTCGAAGGCATCGTCAATGTCCTGGTGCGTTCGAGGCTTCGCCGCTCTCATGGCCTGCTTGACCTTGGACCATGCAAGTTCGATGGGACTGAAGTCGGGGGAGTAGGGCGGGAGGAACTTGAGTGTGGCGCCGCGGGCTTCGATGAGCTCGCGCGCCCGCTGCACCTTGTGGGCTCCGAGGTTGTCGAGCACGACGATGTCGCCCGGACGAAGGAGCGGCGCGAGGAAGTGCTCCACGTACGCCACGAACACCGGCCCGCTGGTGCCACCGAGGACGGTCATGAGCGCTTCCATTCCTCGGACGGTGAGCGCTGCGAGCATTGTCGTCACCGCACCTCGGTTGCGCGGCACGGCGTCGGGTGCGCGCTGGCCACGGGGAGACCGCGCGTAGGTCGGCGTCATGGCGACGTGGCTGCCTGCCTCGTCGAGGACCCAGAGCTGCTCCGCATCGACGCCGGTCAGCCACTCCTCGAACGCTGCGCGCTCTGCAACGACGGCGGCTCGGTCGCGTTCTTGAGCTCGGAGCGACTTTTTTTTCGGGTGTAGCCGCGCTTCCGGACCAGACGACCGACGGTCTGCCGGCTGCAGGCCAGCTCGGGATGCTCCTCGGCCCAACGATCGGCCAGGCGCTCAAGCGTCAGATCCGGCTCCGCCTCGAGCATGGCGATCAACTCGTCCACCGCAGCCTCGTTCAGCCGGCTGTCGTAGCCCCCGGTGGCCGGCTTGGGCTCAACGCCGCCGGACTCACGATGGAGTCGCAAGATCCGGCTGACGCTCGCCCGGCCGACGCCGAGAGCTTCGGCGATGTACTCGTAGGTGCCCCCGTACTTCTGTCGGTACAGCACCACGCGTTCGCGAATGTCGTTCGAGAGGGGAGCAGGCATCGGGACCTCCACCCCCACTTGATCACGTACGGGCCGACGATGGAATCCGGGGCGGAAAACCGATCTTCCACCCCCCCGAATCGCTTTCGGCAGCCACAGCGTCAGGCCACGGAGCAAGGCGCGCTGAACGGATCGACCGTGGCGGGCCCCGCTGTGACTGCGACGAAAACGTCGTCGCCCCCCAACCGAGTCGAACGGCGACTTGCAGCCGGCCGCTGGAAGGTCCGGTGGCGGGTATTCGCGGCAGCCACCTCGTGCCGGGGGAAGACTTCTCCCGCGACAACCCATGGCTTTGCCCGCCGGTCGCGTTCAGGTGGGGGCTCGAAGCGTCTCGCGCGGCGGCTGAAGTGCAGCGTTCTGCACCCCAGTGCCTGTCACTTCGACCGGCAGGCGACGGGGCTGCGCTCCCAATTGCTTGGCAACGATCTTCCAGGCGGCACACCCTCACGGCCTGGACGACGAGCCACGCGGTGAAGAGCTTTCCGTCCAACCAGCAGCGAGGCATCGCCCCTGCAAGCCGACCAATCCAGCAAGGCCTGGCCCGCTCGGGTCCCGCGGCAAGAGCTGCCCGGCGCAGTTCGCCACGCAGCTCTACCAGCCGTCGTCGCCTTCCAGAACACTTCCGACTGCGGCCACAACTGAACCTTCGCGGATCTTCACCGTGAAGGTCCTCGCCACACACTCAAAAGTCGAGTCGTGGAATGCCAGGACGATGTGCCGGTAGTCCTCGTAGTGCTCAGGTCGATGGTACGGGTGAACTGCGTTCATCTGCTCGAGCGTCCGGATCCAAGACGACTCGTGTACTTCGAACGCGCGATATGGACGCAGCCCTTTGGAGAATAGTGGGTGACCTTCGAACGCCTCGTCGTTCGGCTGCCCGAACCTGTGCTCGATGCAGCCGTGGAACACGAAGATGGCGACAGGCTCATGCGCATCGCTAGCGCTGAGTACACGGACCCGGCTGCCGTCCCACCCGTCGGGAACCGCTCCCAGGTAGCAGGCGACAGCGACTCTTCCCTCACTGCAGAGCACCATCGGGCACGGAGCTCCTACGCTCCATTGCGGCACGTTTTCCAGTAGTTCAACCCGATCCGTGTCTTCCACCGAGTACATGCCCTCCCCCTGCGATTGAGTGTGCTGCCGCGCGAGGGCGTAACCAACTCCCGTCATCGCAAGTTGCTGCCGGCCCCAGCCTCAACTCTGGTTGTCCCCTCGTCGCCGGGCGCATCCGACGTCGGGCCGCAGGCTTCCGGCTTGTACAACCACTCTTCACCCGGGGACGCACACCGACCAGCCCCCATCCGCCTGCCGGCCGGGCTCAAGTCCTTCTTGAGGGTTTCCATTGCCCAAGGCATCGCGCTGCTTCGGGCGCCGGTGGTGGCACGTACTTGAAGACGTGCGAAGTCCCCGACTGGTTTTCCCGCCGGTCCAGGCCGCTTGCGCCCGGAAGATTCGCCATGCACAGCCCGTCGTTCTCCGCCAGCGACTGCACCGTAGTACCGCACAGACGCGCGTCGTCGGTAGGCTCCTTGACGTTCCAGCCTCCCAGGGGATGTCGGGCACCAAGGTCCCCGTGGTGGCTACCTTCCTGCAGAACGAGCGCTTGCAGCAGGCCGCTGGAAGGTTCGGTGGCGGGTAGTCGCGGCAGCCACCTGGTGCCGGGGGAAGCCTTCTCCCGCGACAACCCATGGCTTTGCCCGCCGGTCCCGTTCAGGTGGGGGCTCGGAACGTCTCGCGCGGCAGCTGAAGTGCAGCGTTACCCAATCTGTTGCCGCGACTCAGGGATCTTCCGCATGACGCAGCACTTGGTCTATCAAGCAGCGCGCTCGGCCAACCGCAAGGCACGCTCACCTCGGGTCACTGCTTGGCGCTCCTTCAGTCTCGTCTTCCGCGAGCGCCAACTCGACGTCGAGGCTGCGTGGGTCGGTGACGGGCACTACTCGTTGGCCCAACCCCTTGGAGAAGATCTCGGCCGCGCGACCGATGCTCCCGACTCGTCGCGCTCGTTCAGCTGCGTCCGCGACTTCGCCCTGAGCAACAAGCTTCACATAGCAGCCGGACCTCTCGAACACGATGACCGCGCTTCCGTCGGAGCGCCTGTGCGTTGCTACGAGGACCCATCGGTCCGACAGAGACCGTACGACCACGGCTTCGCGGGCAGCGGGCTGCTTCCAGTTCAGAATGTCCGGGAGATCCACCTCAGTCGAAGCAGCGCCCCACGCCGTTGCGTGCCGTGTAGCGCCCAGCGCTTCGGCGAGCTTGGCAAGGTCGCCTTCAGTCTTCACCCGTTCCGCGTGGCTCTCGACAACCTGCGCGGCAGCCACAAGGCAGCTCGCTGCCAATAGATGACCGGCGTTGCAGATGGTCATCCGATGTACTTCCTTTCCTTCATGGACGAACTGATTCCTGGCACGGTTGACCAGCTCAAACAACTCCACGCCGGACTCACCACAGAGCCCCAACACTCGCGATTCAATCTTTTCTGACTTGCTTGCGTTCAGCAAGCTCTCAAGGCACATGTGTGCCAGCACTACCTGCACGGAGCGTTCTTCCGAATGCAGCGCATACGGAAAGTGTCGTAGTGCCAGGCCGATTGCCTTCTGCGCGCCTCGTCGTTGCGCTGGGTGTAGCGCTCGACGCAGGGGATGGACGCCGTGTCGCGTACTCCACTCGTCCAGCGTCGAAGCGTCCACGGTCAATGCCGAGGTCCGGACCGTGTGGGTACGATGTCCTGACATCACAAGTTGGCAGCCATCGATTACAGCCCGGTACCACTGATCCTCGACGAGGATGTGGTGGACCAGCGCTGGCGCCAAGTGCGGAACTTCGCTCAGCGCGAGGATCGCCAGCAGGCCAGCGGCTTCGTCGGCCCGGCCGCGGGTGGCGGCCCAGGCGGTGTGCCCGTCCGGCCCATAGAACGCGAGCGGGTTCCGGCGCGAGTTCGCCACGTCGCCGTATCGAACATCGCCATTACAGCGGACCGCAACGTAGCTATCGACACGATCTTCTCTACGCCCAGCGAGCGCGAGTTGCTCCGTGGCCTCCCGTTCAGCCCGCCCACGTAGGCCCGCGAGCGCTTGCCGTTTGACGCGACTCTTGGACCAGAGCTGCACGTCTTCAAACACCTCGACTACTTCGACCTCGGGCTGCACCCCAAGTAGCGGGAACAAGACCCAGTTTCCCTCGCAGTCCATGGAACCCTCCATCACTCGCTGTTCGGCGTCGCTGTGTAGCCCGACTCCTGGGTAACGGGCACTTGCAGCAGGCCGCTGGAAGGTCCGGTCGCGGGTAGGCGCGGCAGCCGCCTGGTGCCGGGGGAAGACTTCTCCCGCGACAACCCATGGCTTTGCCCGCCGGTCCCGTTCAGGTGGGGGTTCGAAGCGTCTCGCGCGGCAGCTGAAGTGCAGCGTTAGCTCCAGTGAATCCTCGTGATCTGGACTCCCTATCGGCTCTCTCCAGCAAGTAGCGCAGCCCACTCAAGCCGCGGCGTTTCCACATCTGGTAGAATCCTGGTCCCACAACAGGAGTATCAATGCTTCGCAGAGGTTTGCCTTGCCGCCTCGTCTCCATCGCGTTCTGCATCACCACTTGCCTTTCCGCATGCTCCGATGAGGACCTGCTGATCGACTACGCTGATGACGACATGCCAGACTCGTTCGTGCTGAGCGGCGGCCAGTGGCCGACTCAATCGCTGACATGGTGTCTTGACTACACCACCGCGGACCTCGATCTAACGGATGTCAATGCCGGCCTAATTCATGCCCTTGATAGCTGGGAAGCGGCATCTGGCTTGACCTTCTCCTATACCCACCCCTGCAGCGGCTCGGATCTCGTGTTCTCCTTCGGGACGGGGGAGCATGGCGACGGCGCGCCGTTCGACGGTCCAGGAGGCGTCCTGGCTCATGCGTGGCCGGTCGGCTCTGCCTACCAAGGCCAAACACACTTCGACGACGACGAGCAGTGGGGAACAGAGAGACGCGAGACCGGCGGCCAACCCATCGACCTCCACTCGATCGCGCTTCACGAACTCGGCCATGCGTTGGGCATCGGCCACTCCGAGGACGAAGAGGCAGTGATGTACCCATACTACCGCGGCAGCAACCGTAGCCTCTCTGCCGATGATGTCGCCGCCGTCCAGGCGCTCTACAGTCAAGGCGACCTCACTTGCGAGTTTGTCGTTCAGAACCCAGGACCGGGCGACACCTACGTCGTTGGCAACGACTACACGGTCACCTGGGACTCCCACAGCTGCGACGAGACCGTCCTAATCCACCTCTACGAGTCCGAGTCGCACTACGCAACATTGGGCGCCAACGAGCCCAATAGTGGAACACTGGCGTTCAATCCCCCGCCCACCTTTGCGGAATCAGACGACTACCAAGTCTGCATCGCGCAAAGCGACGGCCAACATGGAACGTGTGGGCCCCGTTTCGGCATCGCGCACTCCGATGGAACTGCATCGATCGATGTGCAGTTTCCGGAGTCCGACGACCGCCTTTCAATCGGAACAGAGTACTTCATCCTTTGGGGTTCGGATGGTGACGTAGGCTCCGTACTTGTACACCTCTATCGCGCCGGAGAGTACCTCTGGACAATCGCGGCTGAGACTCCCGACGACGGCGCACTATCGTTCACTCCTCCAGCGGAGCTACAGTACGATGTGGGAAGCGAGTATCAAGTGTGCGTTGCCGCTACCGATGGTCGAGCTGCAGATTGCGGCGGCCGGTTCGCCATCATGGGCGCGGATCCCCTCGCCGAGGTCCCGCTCACTCTGCGCTACTCCCCGCCAGTGCCTGTCGCAGATACCATTGCACTCTCTGGTGAGCTTCTCGACTCCGGTGGATCATCGGTATGGCCGTGGTCTGACCTGGCAGTAGTCGATGATGCCGAGGCCATCGAGTGGAGCGCGACTGTGCCCTGGGCCTCAGAGCTGCGGGTCTCCACCGAGTACTCCTACGCCGGCGCAACTAGCTGGGGCTGCCTCTACGACGGCTCGGGGGACCCAGACGACCCGGCCAACTTCTTCGCCAACGGGGCCATGGAAGCCTGGGTTGACCACACGGAGGTCGAAGTGGAACTCGTGCAGGATCCCGCGTCTGATGGATGCGGGTTTCTGGTCTCAGCAATCCGCTAGGGAAGCCAACCGCCTGTCACTCGTTCTTGCTCAGCATCCCGACTGCGCGGCGCCGCTCAGCCTCCTTCCAATCCGCAGCCGTCGATGTTCGTCATCCAAAGCTAACGAGCACTTGCAGCCGACGGCTGGAAGGGGTGGTGCCGGGTACTCGCGGCAGCGCGTCGTGGTGGTCCAGTCACTGCTCCCGCGCCCGACCAGCATCCGTGGTGCAGTCATGGTCAGGTGGGGGTTCGGGGCGTCCCGCGCCGCGGCTGAAATGCAGCGTTATGTCCTGCACGGCCAACCTCCTCCCAGATGGTCGCCATGCCTGAACTCTCGGCACTCCTGGACAGCCATCGCTCGCGACTTGTCTCACTCCTCTCGTCAGTCCCAGTTCGAGAGCCGCCGCCACCGTGGCGCCGGACGACCTTTCTTGCGGTCGGTGGACTGACCGAAGTCGGTTTCGGACGCCAGAGCGACCTCCTGCTCATCGTGTCGAGCGCTGGGCGCGGACTCGTGGATTGCGCGTCCGGAGAGCTCGTTGGGAGAGATCGGCAGGAACCGGACGACGGCTGGTACGACGCAGCCGAGTTGTTGGCGTCCGGCATCGACCGGCTCGAGGACGAGTTGGTACCGATCGCAGGCTTGCACGGCGGCGGGTTGGCGCTGACGACTGACGACGGATGGGCGGTCACCGTGGCCTACCCAAACTGGCCTGAGGCGTGGGTCGTCCTCCAAGCAGGCTTCACACACATCTACATGGAGCCCACCCAGCCTGGACGGCACCTGCCTTCTTGCTCTCGGATCTTCCAGCAGGAGGAGGTCCGAGCAGCCGGATTCTCGCCAACCGGGCGCTCGTTGGTGGTTGCCACCAGCTCGGACGTCACCGCGTTCCATCGCGACTGACGTCGTTTCCAGAGCGAGTCCTGAGCTGCCGGTGAATCTGGTCCACCCGCGCCGCCGTACCTTCTCGGGCAACGCTCAGGTTCAGTCCGCCCGCGGCTGATGGGCGCTACCGCCGCTGCGTAGTCAATTGCGCCTCGGACCCGCTCTGCTCCGACTGACGCACCGTCTTCACCCTCACTTCGTTCGGGCGGAAGCACGGATGGTCAGTCTACGCGTCGCTTCCATCCTCCGGAGTGTCGCGACCGGGCTGTGGAACCTGAACCGAGAATTCGCCTTCAGGCACTTCCACGAACTCCTGGTGGGGGGACTCGTAGTCATCGAAGACGCTGCCTTCGGTCGGGGGGACGACGACCCAGCCACTTTGGCCTCCAAGGAACGGTAGGCTGGTGTTCAGCCCCTTCATCGCGGACCCAAACCTCTCGGCACCCTCGCCCATTGGCTCGCCGCAACTCGTTGGGTCAGAGTTGTCCGTGTCTTGGGTGACTCCAAACAGCCGTTCGTAGAGCACCTTCATGGCGGCAGCGAAGGCCATTATCAAAGCGAACCAAGCGAAGAACCCCATCCTGGTCACCCTCCAGTTTGGTCAAGTCTACACCACCCGAACGCCGCCGATGACGAGGCCGGACGGCGACCGTGGGGCGGTCTTTGATGCTCGGAGCAAAGACCTGAGAAGGTAGTCGTGTTCGGCCCCGCTTCCAAAAGACCACGACATAACGAGCACTTGCAGCCGGCCGCGGGAAGGTCTGGTGGCGGGTACGCGCGGCAGCGACCTGGTGCCGGGGGAAGACCTCTCCCGCGACCACCCATGGCTTTGCCCGCCGGTCCCGTTCAGGTGGGGGCTCGTGGCGTCTCGCGCGGCGGCTGAAGTGCAGCGTTAGCTCCGCCTGACCGTCCAGCTTCGTGTGTTCCCTGCAGTCACCATCACGGGTGCCATCGCCGGTTCTACTGGGCAGCGATCCGCTGCATCCTCTCGAGGACCAGATCCACTCGCCCAGGTCCGGACGCGCGGGACACATGACCTGCGATTGCATCGGCGATCCACGGACTTGCGAGCACCCGTTCGCACCAGTCGGCCAGGAACTGGCGCACACCCGACGGTGCGGACCGCACTTCGTCGACGATGGTGTGTCGCCCGTCAAGCAGCGCCACGATGTCCTCGAAGTCCTTCGACAGGAGCAAGTCCCCACCGCCTCGGCTCTCGAATGCCGTGACTTTCGTGGCCAGATGGACCGGTGCAGCCACGACACGGATTCGGGCACCGCCTGGCAGTTCGACGACTTTGGCAGTGTCGATCGCAATGGCGAACCACGGGTTGTCTGTCCCCATGCCGCCATACGGCGTGGGCATCAGGTCCACGACCAGCCCTCGCCCTCGGTAGCGGCAGAGTGGGTCACCATCTTCCATCCCGGGCTGCATTCCGGCACCCATCAGCTTGCGGCACTCGGCCTGGTAGTCCTCGTAGCTCCCTGCCCGGACAATCACGTCGACGTCGATGGTCGGTCGGAGCTCTTCGCGGACCACGTCATCGACGTGCACGGCCAGCACGGTACCCCCGGCGAAAACGCCGTCGATTCCGGCCTGCTCGAGGAGGGCCGCCGCTTGGCGCATCATCTCGACGGGGTTCATGGCGATCCCACCCGTGCTCGTAGGGCTTCCATCGCGAGAGCAGAGTCCCGCCGACGCCCCAGCCGGATGGCGTCGACGAGGGTCAGCACCTCATAGAGCTCGGGCGCCGACACCACCGTGCCAATCGCCTGCGGGTACAGCGGCTCAAGACCTTGGCCCACCATTGTGCCGTTCGGGGCCGGCCAGACAACCGCGGCCTCTGGACTGCTGCTCAATTCGGCCGACAACGCGGGCGCCGAATGGGCGGTTGGCACTCCTCGCGTTCGGCCCGCCAGCTCGACGAAGAAGCTCCAGCGGACGCCGTGCTCGACGAACTCCAGCAGGCCAGGCACATGCACCTGACGAGCCTCTGGCCGGTACAGGCCGGCTCCCCTTGCTCTCTCCAGGGCGTAGAACAGGTACGACTGGCTGACGCCCATCCAAGCCGCGAGTGACTGAAAGGACCAGGACGGCTCTGAGCAGACCCGGACTGCGAGAACCGCGGCCAGGTCTTGGGGCTTGAGTGTGGCGTTCATGATTCAAGAATGCTGAACGCCAGCTACGTTGTCAACGGGCGGTGTTCGTTGCGCAGCAAGTTCGGACTCGGTGCGGCCGCGAGAGGACGCCGAACACAACAGCACATTCACCATCCACGGGAAGCTAACGGGCGCTTGCACCAGACGGCTGGAAGGGGTGGTGGCGGGTAGTCGCGGCGGCCGCAGGGTTCGGGACAGACGCCTCTCCCGCGACTCTCCGCCATCCTGGGCCTAGCGTTGCTAGGTGGTGGCTCGTAGCGTCTCGCGCCGCAGGTGAAGCGCAGCGTTATCCAGCAACCGCCTCCTACGAGTCCTCAACGAGACCGCGTCGATGGATGTCGACCATTGGCCACCCAGGGGCCCCGTAGTCAACGACCATGCCGTCGAAACCCAACAGCGCCAGAGCCACCCGCATCACGAGCGTCTGCAGCACGCCCTCCAGAGTGAAGATCCGCGCCACGTCGATACTCTCGCGGTTCCGGTCGAGAACCCCCTCATGAATGGCCGCGTTCCTGCGCAGCAGCACCTCTTCCTCGGCGGCCGTAAGGTTGAGCCCAAGGTCGTTCAGCATCCGCTTGAAGCGGTCTTGCATGGCGCGGTTGTTCGCTGCCCATAGCTTTCCTTCGATCGAAGCCACCGTTGCTTGGTCGGCGCCATGTGCCAGAAGGGCGCTCTTGGCCTGCTTGATCACCGGCTTCATTGCCTTTCGAAACTCCCGGCGATCGAGGTATGTCGATGTCTCCCCACCAGCGGCCGCTCGAGAGTGTGCGGATGACAGCGTCTCGAAGGCAATGGACAGGCCTGCAAACCGCGCCTCCAGCACGGCCGCTTGCGCCGAGAAGGCGTGGTGGATCGCGACATCGAGAAGATGCGTGGCCCGCGCAACTCGGTACTTCTCCCAGAGCTGGGCGGCTACGTACCCGATGTGAGGGTTCGGGCCGGCCAAATCCCGGTATCCAAGCGGGCCCTGGCCCCCCGGGGTTCCTCGCGTGGGGATCCAATCGCGGTTCAACAGCGCACCGGATTCGTCGAACTCCTCGTGACAGACGACGGTGAGAAGTCGACCCGACAGGAGGCTGAACAGATTGACCAAATCCGTTCGGTCCTCGTCAGGCAGCAGTTCCTGACTGCCCAACCACAGAACTCTGCATGTCTCATCGTCGATCTTCTGAATTCGATAGACCGTCTGCCCGAGCTTCGTTGGCGCCCAGTCACGCCCCATACTCCCATCTGCACGAGTGGACCAACGCGGCCAAAGGAGTATCTGGAATCCCTTGAGCACGAGGCCCGCCATGTGTGGGGCCTGATCCCGAATCCGCTGACGGCACCTCTGGGCGCTTCCCGACAGCTTGGCCGACGCAAAGTTGGACTCGCTGCCAGTGATTAGCACCCGGTCCAACTGGAAGTCACCTTCCTCCCCCGACGACTCGATGCCCAAATACGAGTCGTCGACCACCAAGACACCCGTCTGCCCGCCGTGGACTGCTTTGCTGAGCTCCTCCGCCGATTGGTGTGGAATTGGGCCGAGTGTCCACTGAATCCCCTCGGCTGTCTCGACGTGAACAGGCCCGGCTACCAGGCTGATCCCGTCGCGAACCACGCGTGCTTCTGCATCGACCACGAAGGGCCGCGGCGGTTGGCTCACTCGGTCTCGGACTTCGGGCCCCAACTCCGGGAACTGACGTGTCGGCTCGTCCACATTGCTCTCCATTAGGCGGCGGCAGTGCGGCTCTCCCCTACCTGGATAACGAGCATTTGCAGCCGGTGGGGCGGGAGATCCCGAACTCCCGGCACAGCGCCGCGAGGTTGGCTCCAGGCACCAGCGCCTTGAGCACGAATTCTTGTCGATGATCCATCAGGCAGGTCTCTTTGAACGGCATGCCAGGGGCTAGCCAGGGACCCTCGTTCCGCTACAGACCTGTAAACCAAATTCTGGCGCGAATGTGTAAACCAAATTGTGGCGCCGTACCTCGGGTGGCGCGAACGCGCTGAAGCCGGCTGGCGCCGGGGGGGAGACTTCTCCGGCGACCCACCACGGTCTGGCCCGCCGGTCCCGGTCAGGTGGGGGTTCGACAGACCTCGCGCCGAAGCTGACGTCCGGCGCGCTGGATGGCCTGCCAGGGTCCGGCGCATCGGCCGATGCCATCGGAACCGCGGCCCGGGGCCGGCGAGCGGGCGTCGACCGGAGGCATGCGCGCTTGTCGGTCGAAGCTCGGTAGGCAGATCGCACTGCCTGGAGCGATCCACCACCGGAGGGTTCGCCCGGATGATGCGCGATGGGGGCGCGGGCCAGCCCGGGTCGACTGGTTCCCTTGGTGGGTCTCGGCGGCCACCCGGGCCGGCGACGCCGATGGATGGCCCGCCCGGTCTCGGTCACCGGTCTCCGGCAGTCCTTCGAGATGCCGGGCTGGCGCCTCTCAGTTCAGACCTGCCCATGCGACGAGGGCATCGGAGAGCTCCAGCGCCCCCTCGGTGAGCGCGTCCATCGGCGGGAGTGGGCCGAACTGCGCTTCGGTCGCGGCCCGGTACCGGGCCAGCATGTGCGTTGGACCTTCCGGGTCGCTGCCGTCGTCTTCTTCGAGCTGCCAGTTTCCCTCTGCTGTGGCTCGCGCCGGCTTCTGGTACGGATCGAAGAACGGTGCGTGGGCGACGAGCTGTACGAAGCGCTCGGGGCTGGTGGCGAGCACACCCAGCCCTCCTTCCGAACCGAAGATGACGATGGCGCCAGGGGGCGGAGACTCCGGTCCTTGCCACAGGCAGATGAGGCCGCCCGTGCCGTCCTGCCCGAGAGACACGAGGCGATCCCCTCGGCTTCCCCAGTCGTCCCTGCGGAACCAGTGCTTCGCCAACGTGCCGTACAGCGCTTCCTGGGTGCGCATGGTCGGCTGGTAGTCCATGAATGTGGCGATCTCGAAGAGGTGGATCTTCAGCCAGTCGATGAGCTCGGTCTCGTTCATGGGATCTGCTCCATTGTCTGCAGGAGCACTACCGCGACGGTCCCGGTTCGGCCATGCGGTGGGGCGCGTGCCGCTCCACGCCCCCGCGGGTCAGTGCCCGGGACCCGCGGTCGGGGGGCGGCCCCGCGGTGCGTGGACGATGTCGATGCAGAGGACGTCCGGGGGGCTCCAGGCGCGGAAGGGGATCTCGACGCCGCCGAGGCCTCGGGAGACGAGGACGCGTGTGGTGTCGATGGTGTGTTCGCCGTGGGGCCACTGGAGTCCGCGGCGCCCCGGGACGACGAGGGGGCGGCCTCCGGGGAGTGCGATCTGGCCGCCGTGGGTGTGGCCGCAGACGAGCACGGCGGGCGCGGCGTGGCGCACGAAGTCGTAGGCGTCGGGACTGTGGCCGAGCACGATGCAGTGTCGGTCGATGGTCTGTTGGTCGATGGTCTGCCGGTCGCCGGGTGGAAGGCCGCTGGCGTCGGGGGTGCCGGTCCAGGGCTCGTCGAGGCCGAAGATGTCGATGTCGTCGTGGGGCCCGGGGAGGGTGACGTGCTCGTTCTGCAGCATGCGGACGCCGGCCGAGGCGAGGGCGGACTGGAGGGCGAGGTGGTCGGTCCAGAGGTCGTGGTTGCCCCAGACGCCGAGCTTGACGGGGGCGTCGATGGCGGCGACGAGGCCCTGGAGGCGCTGGCACTTTTGGGGGGTGGCGTCGAGGAAGACGTAGTCTCCGCCGAGCAGGAGGACATCGGGACGGAGGGCGCGGACGTGCGATGCCGCTTGCTCGAGGGTGCGCCGCGGCGTGGTGGGGCCGACGTGGAGATCGGACATGAAGGCGATGCGGAGCGGGGGACGGTCGCCGCGCTCGAGCGGGAGGACGTAGCGCACGTTTCGGACCCGGGTCGCTGGTGGGTAGCGGCCCCACGCCCGGGCGGGCCAGTCCTTCCGGTAGACGAGGCCGAGGGCGGACTCGACGAGGCCGCGCGCGGGGGAGTAGTGGCGGCCTCGGCCGGTGGATCGCAGCTTCATGGGATCCCCTACCGAGGGGCGGGGGGCGGCGGGTGCAAGGCCGATGCAGGGGGCTCGGAGATTCCGCGCCCCGACCGCTGGGGTGGGATCCGACCGCGGCGGTCAGAGCTGTGTGATCCACTCCTGGACGAAACGCGCGACGTCGACGCGCTTGTCGAGGGCGTCCTGGGAGGAGGCGAAGGCGATGACGCCGCGGTCGGGGGAGGCCCACTGGATGAGGCGGCCGGGGTCGGCGATCTGGATGGGGGTGGGGTCCGGCCTGGCCTTGGCGCCCGTGTGGAGGATGAGCTGGAAGACGGCGCCCGGACGGAGGCGGAAGGTGGCGAAGTGGTCCTGGAGGAGGAAGCTGGGTGCGTTCCACTTGACGGCTTCGCGGATCCGATCGTCGACGCCGAGGATGGTCTGGCGCAAGGCCAGGATGCCCTCGCGGTGGGGGTGGTCGAGGGTGGCGAGGTACTGGTCGACGGTCGGCATGGGGACTCGCTAACCCTCCGGGATGGCCTGGAGATCGAGGGCAAGGCGGCGACCGGACCGGTGGCATGTGCTGACATGGGGGCTCTGCGCAGGGGCGGGCCCAGCTGCAAAACGGATGCTCTTCCGGTCCGGCGCCGCGCGGCGAGACTGTCATACGCGCATGCTGCCCGGGGGGACAGGTACGGTGTCAGTCGGCGGTCGGGCGCAGGGCGAGGTCGGGGTTGTAGGGCACGCCGCGCTTCCAGATGGACAGACAGATGGCGGCGATGCGGCGGGCGATGGTGATGCGGACGAGGTTGGGGGCGAGGCCGCGGGCGAGGTGGTACTGCGCGATGGGGGCCCAGCCGCCGGTATGCACGGCTTCGACCCCGGCACCCTTGAACAGGTGCTTGAGGCCCGGGTGGTGGTTGCGGTTGAGGCCGACGGGGCGGGGTGCCCTGGCCCGGACGAGCTCACCGTCCCGCACGGTCCACTCGCCGCTGGTGCGGTGCACGACGGCGAGGCCTGCGTAGGCCCAGAGCTGGCGACGGCTGCGGAAGCGGTGGGGGGAGACGAGCCAGGCGATGAGCCGTGCGGCGCGCACGGGGCCGATGCCGGGGACGGTCTGCAGGAGCGCAAAGGCGTCGTGTCGTCGGGCCTCGAGGACCATGGCCTGCCAGGCGCCGCGGGCGTGGTCGTCGAGGTGGTCGAGGGTGGCGAGCAGCACGGCGGCGCGGTGTCGGCGGCCGGCCCCCGGTAGCTGGGCGAGCCACGAGGCCCGCTCGGTGGGGTCGAAGACCCGTGCTCCCGGCGTGGCGATGCCGCGGCTGCGGAAGATGGCCTTGATGCGGTTCTTGGTGCGCGTGACCTCTTGGACGGTCACGGTGTGGAGGGCAACCAGCTCACGGAGATCGGCCACGGCCTCGCAGCCCTTGTAGACGGGGGAGACGAGGCCGGCCCGGGACAGGTCGCACAGCCAGCGGGCGTCGCTGCGGTCGCTCTTCTGGCCGCTGGAGAAGGCGTGGTTGCGGCGGGGGTCGCAGGACACGACGGAGTCGACGTGGGGCGTGAACACCTCGACGAGCCACGTGGACAGAGGACCCTCCTCGAACACGACGTGCACCTCGCCCCGCAGGCGGGCGGCGACGGCCTGCAGCGGGCGGGCCGCCGTGGGCACGAGGCCCTCGCCCACGACAGCGCCCGTGCGCTCCTGCGCACACCAGGCGCAGACGTCGGCGTGCACGTCGAAGGCGAGGTGGTAGACCGGCGGACCGTCGGCGTGGGACGGCAAGGCGCGGCGGCGGCGGCGGCGGCGCGGACCGTCAGCGCCGGGGGGCGGCAGCGTAGGGCACCCGGCGGGCGGTGGCGGGGTTCATGGCGCCCGCACCGGAAGCGGGGCGCGGTGGACGGGGCGGAAGCCGAGGGACCGGGCACTGTCCAGGATCTGCTCGAATTCGTGGCTGATGGTGGCTCCGGCCTTCTGGGTGACCTCGTCCTCGGTCGGCAGATCGAAGTCGTCGGCGCCGTAGCGGAGGCCGAGCATGGCGTCGTCGTTGCGGGTCAGCACGCTGGTGCGGATGTGCTCGAAGTTGTCGAGGTGGATGCGACAGATGGCCAGCCAGCGGAGGTACTCGCGGGTGCTGACCTCGGCCCCGCCGAGGTCGGTGTTCCAGGGCTTGTAGGTCCAGCACAGGAAGGAGGCGAGGTGACCGTCGACCCCGGGCTGGCGGCGTTCGTCCTGGAAGCGGCGCAGCCGGTCGAGGTGCTGGAGGCGCTCGTCGAGGGTCTCGTCGAAGCCGATCACCATGGTGGCGGTGCTGCCGAGGCCGGCGTCGAGGACGGCGGCCTGGGCGGCGTAGAAGTCCTCGACCTTGTACTTGCCGGGGCTGTGGCGCAGGCGGAAGCTGTCGGAGAGGACCTCGGCGCCGCCGCCGCTGATCCACTCGGTGCCACTGTCCCGGAACTGCCGCGCGCCGTCGGCGTAGGAGATGCCGGTGCGCTTGCAGATGAACATGAACTCGGCGACGGTCATCTCGTAATATGCGATGGACTGGGGGAAGCGGGCGCGCAGCGACTGGAAGAGGTGGGTGTAGTCGAGGATGCGCAGCTCGGGGTGGAAGCCCCCGTTGAAGCTGACCATGCTGCCGCCGAGGGACAGGATGCCGGCGATGCGATCGGCGACCTGGTCTTCGGTGAGCAGGTAGGTGTCCGGGGCGCCCGGGAATCTGTAGAAGGCACAGTAGTCGCACCGCGCCACACACACATTGGTGTAGTTGACGATGCCCATGACCAGGTAGGTGGCCTGATCGGGAGGGTGGAAGCGGCTCCGAACCAGGGTGGCGAGGTCCCGCAGCGCTTCGTCGGGGGCGTGCTGGAACAGCCAGCCGCAGGTGTCGGTGGAGATCCGCTCGCCGGCGGTCAGGGCGCTGCGGATCTGCGCGATGCGGTCGGTGAGGTGGTCGGTCACGGGAGCGCTCCGGGAAGAGGCTCCCCTATCCCGACCCGCCGGCGGGCTCATGGCGCGGTGGCCGGCGGTGCTACCAGGCGGAGATGGGGCCCAGGTCCCAGACCTGGGCGAAGCCGGCGTGCTGGAGCAGGCCGCTGGCCCGGTGGCTGCGGGCGCCGCTGCGGCAGTAGACGACCACCGGGCGGGCCTGATCGAGCTCGTCCAGGCGGCGGCCGAGCTCGTCGACGGGGATGTTGGTGGCGCCCTGGACATGGCCGCCACGGAACTCCATGGGGGTGCGCACGTCGAGCAGCTGGGCGCCGAGGCCGACGAGCTCGCGGGCGCGCTGGCCGTTGACGCGATTGCCGGGGCCGGCGGGCGTGGCGCCGCCGAAGAGCTTGTCGAACCAGGACATGGGAGGGCCTCGCGTGGGGTGGGGGACGACCCGGGAGGGGGAGGACGCCCGAGAACCGCAGCAAGGGTCGTGCCATGCCCTGCGACGACATGGCCCACCTCTTGCAATCCGTGGTCGGGTACCCTCATCTCCACCCCTGGAGGTCCCATGCTCAAGGACACCTTCCTCGTCCCCGTCGACTGGACGGGCTGTGCCTTCGAGGTCGCGGCCACCGCCGCCGATGTCGCGGGTCGAATGGACGCCGATGTCGTGCTGCTCTACGTCGTGCGGCTGCCCGCCGGGCTGTCGCCCGACTCGATGATCCACCCGCACGGGTCGGAGCAGGCGATGCGGGCCATCGAGTTCCTGGACGAAGACGCCAAGGCCCACCTGGAGCCGCTGGCCCAGATCTTCAAGGATGCCGGCTGCGGCGTGAAGATCGCTCTGCAGCACGGCGACGTGACCGACGCGATCCTCAAGACGGCGGACGCGGTGAACGCGCGCATGGTGGTGATGGGCACCCACGGCCGGAAGGGCTTCCGCCGCCTGGTGGAGGGCTCGGTCGCCGAAGCGGTGCTTCGCCGAGCGAATTGCCCGGTCCTGTGTGTTCGCTCGCAGGCTCCGGACGACCACCCGGGCCTGTCCGAGGCCCAGGAGCAGGCCCTGGCCGAGTCGGCTGGCTGAGCGGCGCTCGGGCGCGGGGCGCTGCGCAGTGGCGTCTCAGTGGCCTGATTCAGAATCGGTCATTGCGGGTCTATCGTCTCGTGGTTGACCGATGGCGCTGGTTCGCGCCTGGACCGCTGTGGGCGCCGGACCTGCGGTAGCCTCCCTCGCATGTCCTCCTCGTCCCCGCATGACCTGCCTCGCCTGGGAGGGGTCCTCCCGGCCTCCCTCCTCCTCCTCCTCCTCACGGGGCTGCTCCCCGCGGCGCGGGCCGAGCTGCCGCTGCCCCTGCAGCCGGAGTGCGGCACGCCGGATCGGCCGGACCTCTGCCCGAGCGACCTGGGCTCGGACTGGGTGTTGTTGTCCTACGTGCCCGCCGAGTGGCAGACCTATGTGCGCAGCGAGGAACTCGCGCTCGGCACGGGGGTCGGGGCCGATCGGGCGTGGCGGACCAGCACGGGGCGGACGGACGTGGTGCTCGCGGTCCTGGACAGTGGCTACCTGTGGGACGACGAGAAGCTGCGCGAGAAGATCCAGCTGAACGTCGGAGAGCTGCCGCTGCCCCAGGATCCGGACGGGGTGCCGTCCGAGACCTACGACTACGACGGCAACGGGTTCGTCAACGTGGACGACTGGGTGGACGATCCGCGGGTCGACATCACGGCCGGCGTGGACGTGGCGGATGGGATCCTGGACGGCAGCGATCTGATCCACTCGCTGTCGGACGGCATCGACGACGACGGCAACGGGTACGTCGACGACATCGCCGGCTGGGACTTCCTGTGGAACGACAACGATCCCTACGACGACACGCGGTACGACCACGGCACCTACGAGGGGCACGAAGCGGCCAACCAGGGCGAGGACGGTCGCGGCGGCATCGGGTCCTGTCCCAACTGCTTCGTGTTGCCGGTGCGGGTAGGCGACAGCTTCGTGGCGGACGGCAGCAACTTCGCGATGGGCACGCTGTTCGCGGTGGACAGTGGTGCTTCGGTGATCCAGGAGGCGCTGGGCACGCTCAACCACCCGACCGCTGCCGGGGCCGCGATCGACTACGCGTGGGAGCACGACGTGCTGGTGATCGCGAGCGCGGCCGACGAGACGGCCTGGCACCCGAACAGTCCGGGCTGGGACGATCACACCTTCTACGTGCACGCGGTGGTCCCTGACGAAGACGACAAGGACGAAGCGACGACCTTCCTGGCCTACAGCAACTGCACCAACCACGGCGCGCGGCTGGATGCGAGCGCGTCGGCGTCGGGCTGCAGCAGCGGCGCGACTGCGATCACGAGCGGTGTGGCCGGGCTGGTGCTGGGCGCCGCCCGTGATCGCGGGATCGAGCTGGGCGCGAGCGAGCTGTACCAGCTGCTGCTGGCGACGACCGACGACATCGACGTGCCGGAGAGTCAGGCGGAGGGCAGCGCCTACTACCCGAGCAAGCCGGGCTGGGAGCGGCACTTCGGGGAGGGGCGGATCAACGCCTGGCGGGCGGTGGAGGCGGTGGTCGAGGGGCGGATCCCGCCGCATGCGGACCTGCTGGCGCCGACCTGGTTCGACCACGTGGACCCGTCGGACGGGCTGGTGGACATCGTGGGCGAGGTCTCGGCGCCGCGCGGGGCGGTGGCGTCGTGGGTGCTGGAGGTGGCCGACGGCATCGACCCCGACGCCGGGGACTGGACGGCGCTGGCCAGCGGCACGGGCGAGGCGGAGGGCGTGCTGGCGAGCTGGGATCCGTCCACGGTGGGCTTCGATCCGTCCCAGGGCCTGGCCGATCACGTGCTGGGCGACGATCAGGTGGACCGCAGCGACGCGGTGAACCAGTGGACGGTCACCCTGAAGCTGACGGTCACCGACACGATGGGCAACACGGCGCGCATGCGGCGGGCGGTCTACGTGCAGTCGGATCCCGACGCCCTGGATGCCTTTCCGCGCAAGGTGGGCCCGAGCTTCGAGGCCAGCCCGACGCTGTACGATCTGGATGGCGATGGCGTGCTGGACATCGTGATCGCAGATGCCGACGGGTGGGTGCACGTGCTGACCGGGCAGGGGACCGAGGTGGAGGGCTGGCCGGTGCGGCTGGGGCTGCTCGAGGAGGCGGACCCAGAGGCCGCGGGGAACCACCTGGACAGTCCGGGCCTGCAGGCGCTGGGCGGCGGGCTGGCGCCGAGCATCGTGGCGACCCCCGCGGTGGGCGATCTGGACGGGGACGGGTCGCCGGAGGTGGTGGTCGCCAGTCTGCGGGGGCAGCTGTGGGTGCTGGACGCGACCGGGGCGGTGCGCGAGGGCTTCCCGGTGGCCCAGGACGCCGCCCCGCCGACGGACCCGGACCACCTGTACGACGAGGGCTTCTTCAGCAGCCCCGCGCTGGGGGATCTGGACGGCGACGGCACGCTGGAGATCGTCATCGGTGGCATGGACCAGCAGGTGTACGCCTGGCACGCGGACGGCACGCGGGTGGACGGCTGGCCGGTCTGTGCCTGCTGGCCGGGGGCCGACGCCGGCACGCGGATCATCAGCAGCCCGGGGCTGGGGGACGTCGACGGCGACGGGGTGCTGGACGTGGCGATCGGCACCCAGGAGACGCTGTCCAGCACGACGGGACCGATCTACGTCATCAGCGGGCGGGGCAACGCCGACCCGGACGGGCCCTTCCTGGAGGGGTGGCCGGAGTCGGTGTTCGGCGCCTACACCCAGGCCCTGCCCTACGTGGGCGAGGGGGTGCCGGCGAGCCCGGCCCTGGCCGATGTCGATGGCGACGGGCAGCTGGAGCTGACGGCGCACACCCTGGCGGGTGATCTGCCGCTGTTCTCGGCCGACAGCGAGGACGTGTGGACCGCCCACCTGACGGCCGACGGCTTCGGGCCCGGCACGAACCTGAACGATGCCGCGATCTTCCCGCTCATCAACAGCAGCAGCTTCGGGGATCTCAACGGTGACGGTGTGCTGGACCTGGTCAGCGGGGGCATCGGCGCGGGCTACGCCATCGCCCAGCTCCAGGACGGCAAGCGCGCCCCCTTCGACCACGGCGTCGGCGCCTGGGACGGCCGCACCGGCGAGTACCTGCCGGGCTGGCCGCGGGTGATCGAGGATCTGCAGTTCTTCATGAACCCGGCGATCGCCGACCTGGACGACGACGGCAAGCCCGAGGTGATCAGCGGCAGCGCCGGCAGCGTGGTGCACGCCTGGGACATGGACGGCGAAGAACCCGCCGGCTGGCCGAAGCACGTCGGCCACTGGGTGCTGTCGAGCCCGGCGGTCGGCGACATCGACGGGGACGGCATGCTGGACGTCGTGGTGGCCACCCGGCAGGGCTGGCTGTTCGCCTGGACCACGCGGAGTCCGGCCAGCGCCACGGTGGCCTGGGCCGGGTTCGGGCACGACCCGGCCAACACGGCGAACGCCCACACGCCGCTGCCGCCGCAGTACGGTGGGGCCGATCCCGCCGACCCGGCCGCAGGCGGCGTCGCGGGCAAGGGCTGCGGGGGCTGCAAGGCGAAGGATCGCGCGGAGACCGGCGCCGCCGCGCTGCTGCTGGCGCTGCCCGGTCTGTTCGTGCTGCGCCGGCGCCGCCGGTCGGGACGGCGCCGGTGAGCGGACCTACCAGCTGCTGGGGTAGCTGAGCGTCATCTCGGTGTAGTCGCAGGTGACACCCGCGGGCAGCGCGCTGCACCAGGTGTTCACCGCGGTGCACCAGTCGGAGAGGGCCCACGGGCCGTTGCCGCCGCCGCTGATCGGCGGCCAGGACACGTCCTGGGTGAAGGTGCCGGTGGCGTGGGGCAGCGTGGCGTCGCGGTTGTCGACGGCCTGCCGCAGGATGCGCTTGCTGCTGTCGGAGCTGTCGGTGGCCATGTGCAGCCAGCCGATGGCGTTGCCGTTCTTCTGCAGGCCGTTGTTCCGCGGCGGACTGTACTCGGTCACCGTCGGCGAGGTGCATGCGCTGGTGCTGAAGGTCGACGTGCTGTAGGTGTTCGTGTCGGCCAGCTGCTTGGACAGGTTCTCGACCTGCTGGGTCTGCTTGCCGATGCGCTCGGCGATGTCGCCCCAGACGTCGGTCTTGAACTGGCTGAAGCTGCTGTAGCAGGAGCTGCCGCCGACGTCGCACGGTGCACAGTTGTTCTTGCTGCTGCACTTCACGAAGGGCTTGATGACGAGGTTGCCGCTGGGCGTGCCGGTGTCCTTGTTGGGCGCGAATACCGCGTAGGTCGTGATGCCGTCGAGGGTCGGATCCCAGCGGTTCGAGGTGTTCGCGGCGAGCGATCCCTGGAACATGGCGATGTGCTCGGTGCGGTTGCCGCTGGAGACCTCGACGAAGGCCACGCCCACCATGTCGCTGCCGGACCAGATCTCGGTCGTGCCGTCGCCCCAGCTGGGCCCCATGACGTTCATGTCGGGCAGCTCGTTGTTGGCGGGGGTCTGTCCACCATCGCCGGACGGACCGGTCTGGTCGGTCCCGCCGGCGTCGTCGGTCGAGGGGGCCGGCGGCTCCGGCGGAGGGGCGGGGGTGTCCGGCGTGGAGGCGCAGGCGAGGATCAGAGACGCGAGAACAAACATCAGGGCATGCTCCTGGTGAGGGAGGGGGCTGGGAGTGCGGGTTCGCCGGGCGAAGTGGCGCGCCGGACCCGACGCAGCGCCTCGCCTGGGCTCATCATGCCACGTGCGACGTCGAGGGTTCCCGACGGCAGGGCGCATGCCAGCCTCTCTGCGGCCTCGAGGGCGGTGGGGGAGAGGTCCCCGGCGTCCGCGAGGATGCCCAGCACGTCGAGTCCGACGACGGGGAGGGGGCAGGCGGCCGCTTGCTGCGCCAGCGCGTCGATCGATGCGGAGGTCGGCGGTCTCGAGTCCGTGCACGTGACGATTGCCCGGGCATGGAGGCATGCCGGGCCGATGCCGGCGTGCTCGAACTGCTCCAGGGCCTGGCGCGCCAGATCGCAGCATGTGGTCGGATCCCCGGCCTTCCAGGCGAGCATCGCCTCGGTCAGGGCGACGGTGCCGGCGAGCTCCTGGTGGCCCAGCTGCACGACGGCCCGCACCAGCTCGAGGTCGGGGGCGAGCCCTTCGTCCCGGCGGACGGCCACCGAGCGGGGGATCCACACGGCCCGCGCCTCGTACATGGGGGCCCGCGCCTCCTCGGCCGCCTGCCGGGCCCGCTCGGCGGTGTGCAGCGCCCGCTCGAACTCGCAGGCCTCGAGCCAGGCCATGGCGGCGTTGGTCAGGGCCGACGTGCGTCCCAGCGGCTCGGTGCGGGCGGCGGCGCTCTCCTCGTGCAGCCGTGCGGCGTCCTCGAACCGACCCTCGCGGTAGGCCAGGATGCCCTCCCAGCCGGGCAGCCGGGCGGCGATCTCGGCGTCGCCCGTCCGAGCGCTCCAGTCGCGCACGTCCGCGAGCACCCGGCGCTGGGTGTCGGTGTGCGCCCAGCGGCTGGCGAGCAGCCGGGTCGCCAGGCGCGCCAGCTCGAGCTCGGTGCGGTCGAAGGGCGGCATGTCGTCGAGGGCGGCGAGGGCCTTGCCGACGTGGCCGTCCTGGGCGTCGATGGCCGCGTCGAGCACGGCGAGCAGCCGCGCGTCCGGGGACGCGGCGCGGCGGACCTCGTAGCGGGCCCGCTCCAGGGCGCCGCCGGTGCCGGCCGCGACCGCGGTGCGGACCAGGGCGGCCAGGATCTCGTCTTCGCCGTCGGCATCCTCCCGCCGCACGGCGCGCAGGCTCTCGACCAGCGCGGCCTCGGCCTCGCCCACCTTGCCGGCCGACCGCAGCCGCCGGGCGAGGGACACGGCTTCGGTGGCGAGATCGTCGGTGCGTCCGCCGGCGAGCAGGTGGAACAGGCGGTGGTCGGCGCCAAGCGGCAGCTGCGCGGCCAGCGCGGCGTGGGCGTCGCGGCGCATGCCGGCGGGCCAGGAGGAGGCGAGGTCGGCGTCGGTGGTGACGACGAGGCGGCCCTGGGGATCGCGCACGAGCGCGCCCTGTCGGACGAGCTCCTCGAGCTCGAGCTCGACCTGCCAGGCCGGGCGGCGACCGAGGCGCGCCAGCAGGGCCGGGGCCGCGTGGTCGCCAGCGAGCTGGACCCAGGTGAGCAGGTCGCGCAGGTCGGGATCGAGGGTCGCCGCCGACTGCGCCGAGCTGGTCGTGCGCGTGCGGGTGCCGCCCCGCAGGCGATCGAGGGCCTGGCGGTCGACGACGACATGGCGGTCCTGCCAGCGGGCGAGGCCGGCGCGGATCCAGGCGCGCAGCTCGGCGTCGATCTGGTCGGGGCGCCCGCGGGTGCGGCGGTGCAGCTCGTGGGCGGCGTCCTGGCGGATGTGGAGGAGGCGGTCGGGCCCCGCGAACAGGCTGCGCAGGTCGCGCTCGCGCAGGCCGGCGAGGCGGTGGAGGGGCAGGTCCGGTGGGAGGGACTCGGGCGTGCCGGCGATGATCACGGCGCCGCGGAGCTCGGCGAGGAGGGCGCGGGTCCAGCGGTCGAGGGCGTCCGGGTCGTCGACCAGCAGGACGCGGCCGCTGTCGAGGCGTGCCTGGAGGGCGGCCTGGACCGCCTGGGGCATGGGCAGGTCGTCGCCGGCGAGGGCGTCGAGGGCGCCGACGATGGGCACGACGCTCTCGAAGGGGGTGGTGCCCCGCACGGTCCAGTCGCAGTCGATGCCGTCGGCCTGCAGGGCCTCGGCGCCTTCCTGCAGCGCGCGGCTGCGGCCGCTGCCGGCGGGGCCGGCCACGGCGATGGGGGTACCGGCGCGGCCGGCCGCCACGATGGCGTCGGGCACGGCGCGGGGCCCGAGCCACGGCAGCTGCTGGCTGCGCGCGTCGGCGCCGAGGGCCGTGAGCACGGCGGCAGCGGACGGCAGGCGCTCTTCGGGCTTGCGCTGGAGCAGGCGCTGGACGACGTCCGCGACCTGGCGCGGCACCCGGGGGGCGAGGCGCTGGAGCGGCACCGGCGGGGTCATGAGCTTGGCCCGCCAGAGCGCCTCCATGTCCTCGTGGTCGTGGGGCGGCAGGCCGGCGAGGGCCTCGTAGAGCATCACACCGACGGCGTAGAGGTCGGCCGCGGGGCCGGCGAGGTCGCCGATGAGCTGCTCGGGGGCGAGGTAGCGGGGCGTGCCGAGCACGAGGCCCTGGCTGGTCACGGTGCTGCCGACGGGCTGCCCGCGGGCGAGGCCGAAGTCGAGCAGCACGGCGTTGCCGTCTTCGTCGACGAGCACGTTGCCGGGCTTGATGTCGCGGTGCACCACGCCGGCGTCGTGGATGCGGCCGAGGGTCTCGAGCAGGCTCAGCGTCGGCTTGCGGAGCTGCTCCCAGGTGCGCTCGACGTCGGCCCCGGGGAAGGGGGCGCCGGGCACGAGCTCCATGACCACGAAGGGGTCACCCTCGGCGGTGCCGTCGTCGAGAATGCGCACCACGCCGGGCAGATCGAGGAGGCGCAGGGCGGCGACCTCGCGGCGGATGCGGGCCCGACCGGAGTCGCCTCGGACCCGGAAGCGCTTGACCGCGACCTCGCGGTCCGAGAGCAGGTCCACGGCGCGGTAGACCTCGCCTCCTCCTCCCTCCCCCAGCTGATCGAGCAGCCGATAGCGCTCGGCCAGCGGAGGGCTGTCGACTCCCTGTGCCGACGTGCTCCACTGGCTCCACGTGCGTTGGGAATCGCCGGGAGGAGGGGGGGCCACCGCGGGACGATAGCGCGCCGCTGTGCGGCCGGGCGCGGATGGGCCGCCGGGTCAGGTGGGAGGCGGTTCGGGGGCGAAGGCTTCCTGGACCTTGGCGACGCTGCCGTAGAGCACGACGTGGTCACCGGGCCGGAGCACGTGGTCGGCTTCCGGCACGGGGTGGACCTCGCCGTTGGTCTCGATGGCCAGGACCTGGAGCTGGAAGGTGCGCAGGTCGGCGTCCCGGAGCGCGACGCCGGCGAGCCGGCTGTGCTGCGGGATCTCGATGCGCGAGATGGCGAAGCCGGGGCGGTAGGTCAGCAGCTCTTCGTGGGGCACGACGTCGGGGCCCATGCGCGCGAGGAGCCAGCGGCGGATCGGTCCGGCCAGCCGCAGGTGCAGGCCACGGCGGCGGATGAGGAACATCGCCATCGCCACCGTCAGCACGAGCACGGTGATGTTGACCGCGGTCTCGACGGGGGTGTGCAGCGCGATGGAGCTGACGAGGGTCGCGACCACGGTCGCGCCGCTGGCGTAGCCCATGAGGATGAGCACGAGGGTGATGCGCCGGCGCAGCGGGTGGTTGATGACCCGCTCGCTGATCCGGGTGGTGAAGCCCGTGCCGGTGAAGGCGGAGAGCGCCTGGAACTGGGCGGTGTCCCAGTCGAGTCCGGTCAGCTGGTAGGCCACGGTGCCGAACAGCACGATGAAGTACACCGCGCAGAGGATCAGCAGGAGTGCGACGACCGAGCCCATGGCCGGGAGGGTACCCCGCAGCGGGGCGCGACCCGCAGGTCGACCGCGCGCTCAGCGCCGGCGGGTCTTCAGCGGCCGGGCGGGGGCGTCGGCAGCGACCACGTCGAAGTCGACGTGGCCGAGCTCGTCGCCGTGCTCGGTGGCGACGACGACCCGCCACTCCCCGGGAGTGACGTGGCGCTTGGCGGTCCAGCTGCGCCAGCCGCCGTCGCGCCCGCCGGCCATGCTCCAGGGGATGACGTCGGTCTGGACCCAGCCCTGCGCGTCGTCGAAGCGTTGCCAGCGGTGCTCGATGCCGAGCGAGGTATCGGTCGGCGCGAACACGGCGGTGTAGCAGTAGACGCGGTCGCCCTCGTGCCACTGGAAGCGGCGGTCGTCCCGGGCCCAGAAGGCCCGCGTCCACGGGGCGACACGCGCCGGCTCCCAGGACACGAGGACGTCGTCGCCGTCGCGCTCGACGTGGTGGTAGACGCCGGCTTCGGCCAGGGCGAGCGGCACAGGCGGCACGAGACCCAGGCGTACGGCGAGGGCCAGGGCGAGGAGCATGGCGACGTACAGCGCCATGCCGCGGCCGACGGCGGGCCAGAGCTGCGAGGCGTCGCCGGGGCGCGGGCTGTGCGGGTCGCGGATGGGCCCGCCGTGGATCGCGGCGGTGACCGCCGCGGCGGCGAGCAGGGCGAGGACGCCGGCCGCGATGCGCCCGGTGCGCGAGATGTCGCCGGTCCACGTGGGCACGGCGAACAGCAGGTAGGAGAAGGCCGAGAAGAACCACAGGGCGAGCTGGGGGCCGTCGCGGCGCAGCCGGGGGAACAGCACCTCGTTGGCGAGCATGAGCGAGGCGAGCAGACTGCAGAACAGCAGGCTGGGGCCGAGGGTGGCGCTGCGGCTGTAGAACAGCAGGTAGGCGCTGAGCAGGCCGCCGAACAGGAACTGCAGCAGCAGGCGCGCCAGCTCGCCGTGCTTGCGGACGAGCGCCGGGCTGCTGCGGCCGTGCCAGGCGCGGCGCTCGGCGACGAGCACGATGGCGGAGACCAGCAGGTAGAGGGTCAGCTGGAGGTTGTCCCCCACGTCGTCGACCCGGCGCAGGGTGGCCACGTCGAGGAGGAAGCCCCCGACGAAGGCCCCGGGCATCAGCAGGGGCCAGGCGGCCTCGATGCGGCGGCGCCAGGTGGGGGAGAGCCGGGCCTCGAGGGCGGCGGGGAGGGGAGAGGACATCGCGCACCCCTACCGTGGCCGCGCTACGGGGGGCATGGTCCCGAGGAGGCGATCTTGACCGGTTCCCCCGCAGTGGTCCCCTTCGAGCACCGGCTGGTGGTGCGGTTCGGCGAGTGCGACCCGGCCGGGGTGGTCTACTACCCCCGCTACTTCGACTGGTTCCATCGGACGATGGAAGCCTGGTTCGGCGAGGGGTTGGCGCACCCGTACCACGAGGTCCTCCGCGAGCTGGGCTTTCCCTCTGTCCACGCCGAGGCCGACTACAAGGCCCCCTGCCGGATGGGCGAGGCGCTCACCGTCGCGCTCGTCGTCGAGCGGCTGGGTCGGGCCAGCGTGACCCTGGGCCTGCGGGTGCTCGGGCCGGACGGCGGCCTGCGGGCCACCGGGCGGGTGGTCATCGTCACGATCCGCATGGCCCCGGGCCAGGACGAGCACTTCTCGCTGCGGGCGCTGCCGCCGGCCCTGCGCGACGCGATGGCCCGGTACGCGGTCGAGGGCGCCGATGCCTGAGCGCCCCGACCTCGAACACCAGGTGCCGATCCTGGCGCGGGAGCTGGTGGGTCGCCGCATCGAGGCGGTCGAGGTGGGCATCCCCGTCGTGCTGCGGGTGGCGGTCGAAGGCCGCGTCCAGGAGCTGCTGCCCGGCCACACGGTCGTCGGCGTGCGGCGGCAGCTGCACTTCGTCCGCATGGCGCTGGCGCCGCCGCCCGGGGCCGCGACCCTGGAGCTCGTGGTGCACCCGATGCTGGCGGGGCGGTTCCAGCTGGAGCCGGCCACGGCGCGGGTCACGAAGGACACGGGGCTCTGCTGGACCCTCGATGACGGCCGGTCGCTGCGCTACCGCGACCGCGAGAAGATGGGCAAGGTCTACGTCGTGCCGGCGGACAAGGCCGAGGCCGTGGTCCCGGGGCTGGTACCGGTCGGCCTCGACGTGCTCGACCCCGCGGCCTTCACGCTGCAGGCCTTCACCGCGCTGGCGAAGCAGCGCCGCGACCAGGTCCGGCTGTTCCTGATGGACAAGCAGGCGCTGGACAGCTTCGGCAACTGCTACGCCGACGAGGCGCTGTTCGCCGCGGGGATCCACCCCAAGGCCCGGGTGCGCGAGCTGTCGGCGGCGCAGCTGTCGGCGCTGCACGGCGCCATGGTCTCGGTGCTGACCGAGGCCCGCGACGAGATCGCCCGGCGCGATCCCCCGCTGCCGGACAAGCTCCGCGACTTCGTGAAGGTCCGCAACCGCAAGGGCGAGCCCTGCCCGCGCTGCGGGGACACCGTCCGGGCTGCCGGCGTGCGGGGCCACGACGCCTTCTTCTGCCCGACCTGCCAGCCCGACGACAAGGGCCGCGGCTTCGTGTCCTGGCGTCGCTGAGTCGGGCTCGGCACGCGCGGCCTGTCGGTCAGACGAGCTTGCCCCGGAAGGGGCCGGCGTTCCGGACCAGGATGGCGTTGGGCATGCCGTCGAGTAGGTCGCGCAGGTCGTCGGCGTAGGCGGCGGCGTCCTGCGGCTCGGGCACCGCGAGGCCCATGAACACCAGCCCGGCCGAGGCCGAGTGGTGGTGGATGAGCTCGACCACGGGGCGCTCGGGGTCGCGGACCAGGACCTGGACACGGGCGCCGATGCGGGTCTCCTCGAGCATGCGCTCCTGCGATGCGTGCAGCTCGCGGGCCTGTTCGTCGGTGTCGACGATGCTCATCAAGTCGATGCGGGCGCGGCGCCAGCCCTCGGAGTGGCTCAGCAGGTGGGCGAGGAGGAGCATCAGGTCGCCGTTGCTCTCGCGACCCTTCCACCAGACGACGATGCGGCGCTCCTGGTCCGGCGGCGCCTGCCGGCCGCGCGCCAGGATCATGCAGGACTTCTCGAGGCGGGTGAGGCGCCGCACGATGCCGAGCAGGCGCGGGATGTCGGCGTGCACCTCCGGCCAGCCGAGCATGACCATGTTGCTGGCCAGGGGTCCGAAGCCGTGCGACTGCGTGATGGTGACGATGCCGCTCTCGATAGTCGGCACGGCCGTCACCTCGCAGAAGGCCATCAGGCCGTCTTCGTGGAGCATGCCCTCGTTGCGGCGCTGCAGCGCTTCGACGTGCTGGTGGTCGTCGAGATCGCCGAGCAGCATCGTGTTGACGGTCACCATGCCGTGGCCCTGGGAGAACCGCGCCGCCATGCGGACCATGCCCATGCTGCGGGCCAGGTCCTTGGTGAACACCAGGATGTGCGGCCGCCAGTGTCGCGGGTCGATGCGCGAGGTGCGCAGCCGCAGCATCGAGAATCGCGCAAGCGCGAACCAGACGCCGGTCCGCACGTCGCCCCAGGCCGCCCGCATCGCCCGGTTGCTGAGGTACCACCAGATCACGGCTTCGATGGCCACCGCCGCGACGAAGGCCGTCGGGTTGATGGCGAACATCGCCACGAAGCACCCGAAGGCGCCGAGCATGGACAGGTACCAGGGGGCCCGCAGGCGCGGGCGGTAGCTGGGGTCCTTGACCAGATCCTCGAGCCCGGCGGCCAGGTTGAGCATGCCGTAGGTCGTCAGGAAGAACATGCTGACGACGCTGGCGACGAGGTTGAGGTCACCGAGGGCGACGGCCACCAGCGCCACCGCGCCGCTGATGCGCAGGGCGAGGACCGGCTCGCCGGTCTTGGCGTCGGTGCGGCCCAGGAACTCGGGGAGCAGGCCGTCGCCGGCCAGCGCCTGCAGGGTGCGCGGCGCCGTCAGGATGCTGCCGATGGCGCTGCTGAGGATGGCGCCCCACAGGCCCGGCATGACGAGCGCCCCCACCCACGCGACCTTGGTCCAGACCAGCGGGTCGCTGCGCAGGAAGTCGGCGTCGCCGGACCGCGACAGGGCGATGGGCACGGACAGGTAGACGATGAACCCGGTCAGCACGGCCGCCATGACGCCGCGGGGGATGCTGCGGGCCGGGTCCTTGAGGTCCCCCGACAGGCCGACGCCGGCCAGGATGCCGGTGACCGCCGGGAAGAACACGGCGAAGACGACCCAGAAGCCGCCGTCGGTCCACGGGCCCATGCCGTCGACCCGCACGCCGCCGCTCCAGTCGGCGCCCATGAACAGGCTGACCAGCGACAGGGCGATGAGCCCCATGATGGGCAGCTGCATCTTGAGCGCGAAGACCGTGCTCTTGCTGGCCAGCAGGGTGACCAGGATGACGACCACGCCGGCCAGCAGCTGGACCGGCGCCCCCGGCCACACGATGCGCACGCTCTCGGCCAGGCCGAAGGCGTACAGGGTCAGCGACAGGGTCTGGGACAGGTAGAGCGGGATGCCCAGGGCGCCGCCGATCTCGAGCCCCATGGAACGGCTGATGATGTAGTAGGCGCCGCCCACGCCGACACGCATGTTGGTGGACAGCGCCGACAGCGAGACCGAGGTCAGCAGGGTGATGCTGTTGGCGAGCACCACGATGAGCAGGGTGCCCACCACGCCGGCGTTGCCGACGACCCAGCCGACCCGCAGGTACATGATGACGCCGAGGATCGTCAGCAGCGTCGGCGTGAACACGCCCAGGAAGGTGCCCAGCTGCAGGCCGCCGGGGGCGGTCGCGTCGGTCTCGGCGGGAGGCGGCGGGGTCTGGGACATGGCCGGCGAGCGTAGCGCGTTGGGGAAGGGGCGGACGGAGCGGCGATCCGCTCAGCAGCCCGTCCAGCCCCGGACGGCATCCAGCAGGGCCTGGCCGTAGCGGCGGTAGCGTTCCTTGCCCATGCCGTGCACGGCGAGCATCGCCTGGCGGGTGGTGGGCCGGTCGGCGGCGATCTGCTCGATGGTGCGGTTGGGGGCCACGACGTAGGCCGGGACGTCGTGATCGCGCGCCAGGCGCGTGCGGACCGCGCGCAGCTCTTCGAGCAGGTCGGCGTCGACGTCCCCGTCGAACACGGGGCTGCCGCCTGCGCGCGGCTTGCTGCGCGCGACCACGCCGGTGCGGGCCGGGAAGACCATGGCGAAGTCGGGCGCTTCGTCCTTCATCACCGAGACGCCGAGGGTGCTCAGGGCGAGCTCCTTGAAGTCCCGCTTGTGGCCGTTGACCTCGCGGCTCACGTAGATCGGGTCGATGGCGCCTGCCCGCATGAGCGCGTCGAGCAGCTCGTCCACCTGCCGGGTGGACCAGCCGCGGAGGATGCCCCAGGTCGACAGCTTGTCGAACTCGAAGGCGCGCACGGCGCGGTCCTTGGAGCCGGTGGCGACCTTGCCGATCATGCTGGCCGAGAAGGGCTTGCCCATGCGCGCCATGCAGGCCAGCAGCTTGCGCACGACCAGCTGCTGGTCGGCGCTCAGGCGCTCGGGCTCGGCCAGCAGGGGCAGGCCCTTCCGGCAGCCGTCGCACTGGCCGCACCGGGGCCACGGCGGCTGTTCGCCGAAGTGGCGGATCAGGTAGCGGCGCCGGCAGCCCGCGCGGGCGTAGCCGAGCATGGCTTCGAGCTTGTCGTGTTCCCGTCGCCGCCGGTCGTGCATGGCGGTTTCGTCGAGGTCGAGCGGCACGTCCGGCTGGAGCAGCTTGACCCCGCCCGCCCGGTCGGGGGCCTGCCAGAACAGGTAGCCGCGCTCTTCCAGGCCGCGGAGCGCCGCGGTGAGCTGGTCCCGCTCGAGGCCCAGCTCGTCGGCGGCCATCACGGGGTTGATGCTGCTGTCGCCGTAGGGGTCCTGGCCCAGCTGGCGCAGGATCCACTGCCAGACCTGGCCCCGGGCGCCGCCGGGCTCGACCGAGGGGTGGTCCGTGCGGACCGTCAGCTGGCCGTCGCGGTCGCGCGGCGCGATGCGACGCACGTGGCCTTCGCGCTGGAGCAGGTACAGGCAGCTGGCGGCGGTGCGCGGACCGCCGGCGTCGTCGGGCAGGGCTTCGGCGAGTTCTTCGAGGGTGATCCACACCGGGTCGGTGCGCTGTTCCACCAGCCGGCGGTAGACCGCGTGCACCCACGCCGCCGGCGGGTGCGACATGCGGATGAAGAATTCCTGCGTGCGGCGGTCTTCTTCGCGGAACAGCAGGATGGCGCGGGCCGGCTTGCCGTCGCGGCCGGCACGGCCGATCTCCTGGTAGTAGGCTTCCACCGTGCCCGGAATGTCGTAGTGCACGATGGTGCGCACGTCGTCCTTGTCGACGCCCATGCCGAATGCGTTGGTGGCGACGACCACGGGCGAGCGGCCCGCCATGAAGTCGTCCTGGACCCGGATTCGGTCGGGGTGGTCCATGCCGCCGTGGTACATCGCGGCCGGCAGCCCCTGTTCCCGCAGGGCCGTGGTCACGCGCTCGACGTTCTTGCGGGTGGCGCAGTAGACGAGCGCCGGCGTGCGGCGCAGCAGGTCGGGCAGGCGCTGGAGCTTGTCGGCGGCCCGGTCGCACTCGACCAGTTCCAGGTCCAGGTTCGGGCGATCGAAGCCCTGGACGAAGCGTCGGGCGCGATCGATGCCCAGGACCGCCAGGATGTCGTCCTGGACCGGCGGGGTCGCGGTGGCGGTCAGGGCCACCGTGGGCGGATGGCCGAGCGCCTGACGGACCTGGCCGAGGCGCAGGTAGTCCGGGCGGAAGTCGTGGCCCCACTGCGAGAGGCAGTGGGCTTCGTCGATGGCGAGCAGCCGGATGTCGGTGCGCCGCGCCTGGTCGATGAACCGGGGCGTGAACCGTTCGGGCGCGACGTAGACCAGCTCGAAGGCGCCGGCCTGCATCTGTTCCACTCGCTCGCGGCGCTGGTCCGGCGTGAGGGTGCTGTTGATGAAGGTCGCGCGCACGCCCTTGGCCTGCAGGGCGTCGACCTGGTCCTTCATCAGGGCGAGCAGCGGCGAGACCACCAGGGTGGTGCCGCCCCGGGCCAGGGCGGGCAGCTGGTAGCAGAGGCTCTTGCCGGCGCCGGTCGGCATGACGACCAGGGCGTCCCGGCCGCTGGCCACGTGGCTCACGATGGGGAGCTGGCCGTCGCGGAAGGCCGGGAAGCCGAACCGCCGGTGCAGCAGCTTCTCGAGGGCGACCGGGTCGGCGCCGGGGTCGCGCGGTTCGGCGTCGGGTTCGCCCGGGCCGCCTTCTGCAGCGAGGGGTGGGGGGAGGTCGTGGGCCATGTGCCCTCGTAAGGGATGCCTCCTCCCCGGCAAGCGTGCGTTCGGACAGGAACTGTCCGGCGTGGGCTCAGATCCCCGGGTCGGGCGTCAGCGGAGGTCCTCCCTCCCAGCTGAGGTGCCAGCCGTCGTGGCTGCGGTACCAGGTCTGCGTCCACAGCTCCTTGCGGAGGATCTGGGCCGGCAGCTCGTAGCCCTCGGTCCGCACCGTGACGGAGGCGGTGCGGACGACGTCGCCCTTGGCGTCCGGATCCCGCGGGTGCATGTCGATCTCGACGAGGGACACGTCCGTGAACCTGCGCGCGCCGAGCATCTCGTCGGCCGCGATCTCCCACCGGGCGGCCCGGGGCGCCTCCTCGAACACGACCGCGGCGCGCTCGGTGTCCCCCCAGCGGACGCTGTCCCAGAACAGCTTCGTGGCGGCCGCCAGCTCGTCGTACTCCTTGGAGTCGGTCTTGAGCGCGTTGCGGTCGTGGGCGCCGCAGCCGGTGAGCGGCGCGGGGCCGGCAGCGAGGGCGAGGGCGAGGGCGAGCTGGGGCAGGGGCATCGGGTCTCCTGGGACCGCATTATGGCGTCGTGCATGACCCCTGGCGCCTCCCGTCTGATCCTGTGGCTGTGCCTGACCCTCTCGACGGGCTGCGTCCGGCGGGTCACCGTGCGGTCCGATCCCCCCGGCGCGAGCGTCACGCGGCGGGGCGAGTCGATCGGCGTCACGCCGCTCGAGATCCGGGTCTGGTTCGTCCCCTTCGCGGCGCAGCAGGTGCGCGTCGGCATGCCCGGCTACCGCGGCGTCTACGTCGCGCTGGGGCGCAAGCTGGGGCTGTTCCGGGCCGAGACCGTGCACGAGGTGATGCTCGTGCCCAACCACGGCCGGTCGGGCACCTGGACGCCCGAAGAAGCCGCCGACGCCAGCAAGTAGGGCTCAGCGCGCGGCGAGCACGAGCGCCCGGAACAGGCGGTCGTCGTCGAGCAGCTCCGGGTGCCACTGCACGCCGACCGCGAAGGGGTGGTCGCTGGCTTCGACGGCTTCCACCACGCCGTCGGGGGCCCGCCCGCAGATGCGCAGGGCGCCGGGGTCGTCGACGGCCTGATGGTGGGTCGAGTTCACCTGTACGCGGGGGCCGAGGAGGCCGGCGAGGCGCCCGGGTGAGAGGAGGACCTCGTGATCGGGGCCTGCGGGATCGGTCGCCTGTTCGTGGTGGAGGGCCGAGGGGAGGGCGGTCGCGATGTCCTGGAGGAGGGTGCCGCCCGAGGCGACGACGAGCGCCTGCATGCCTCCGCAGACGCCGAGCACGGGGAGCCCGGACGCCAAAGTCGCCCGGCAGAGGGCGAGCTCGATGTCGGTGCGGTCGGGCTCGACCCGGTCGAGGCGGGCCGCGACGGCCTGGCCGTAGTGGGAGGGGTGGATGTCGAAGGAGCCGCCGCTGACGACGACGGCCTGCACGACGCCGAGCAGGTGGTCGAGGGAGGCGGGGTCCACCGGCCCGGGCGGCAGCAACAGCGGCGTCCCGCCGGCCCGGCGCACCGCAGAGACCAGCGCCTCCTTGACGAAGACCTCGGCGCGGGCCGGGCGCACCCGGGCCGAGGGCGCGCCGGTGGGTCCCCGGTCGCGGCGGTCGCAGGTCACGAGCACGAGGGGAGCGGGCATGCTGCAGCGTAGCCCCGGAGGCGCACCGAGGGCGCTATCCTCGGCCGCCTCTGGAGGGCCCATGGCCGCCATCCTCGCCTCATCGCTCCCGCCGGGCCTCGCGCTGTCGCGCCTGCCGACGCCGCTGCTGGCCCTCCCCGAGCTCGGCGACGCGCTCGGCGTGGAGCTCTGGGTGAAGCGCGACGACCTGACCGGCCTCGGGCTCTCCGGGAACAAGGTGCGGAAGCTGGACTTCCTGCTGGCCGAGGCGCAGGCCCAGGGCGCGGACACGGTCGTCACCTGCGGCGGGATCCAGTCCAACCACTGCCGCGCCACGGCGGTCGCCGCGCGCCAGCTGGGGCTGGACGTGGCCCTGCTGCTGCGCGGCCACCCCGAGGGCCCGCCGGACGGGAACCTGCTGCTGGACACCATCCTGGGCGCCGAGCTGCACTGGACCGACGCCGCCGGCTACGCCCGGAGGGACGCCGCGATGGCCGGGATCGCCGACGCGCTGCGCACGCGCGGGCGGCGGCCCTACGTGATCCCGGAGGGCGGCAGCAACGCGACGGGCGCCCTCGGTCTGCATCGCGGCGCGCAGGAGCTGGTCGAGCAGGCGACCGCCGCCGGGCTGCGGTTCGACAGCGTGGTCTGCGCCGTCGGCAGCGGCGGCACGGTCGCGGGCCTCGCGGCGGGCGGGCTGCTGCGCGAGGCGCTGGGCGCGACGGTGCAGGGCATCGCCGTGTGCGACGACCGGCCCACCTTCCGGGCCCGCATCGACGCCATCGGGGTCGAGCTGCAGGATCGCCACGGGCTCGGCATTCCCGCTGACGCCTACGAGATCCTGGAGGGCCATCAGGGGCGCGGCTACGCGCTGTCGACGGGCGACGAGCTGCGCCGGCAGGTCGCGTTCGCGCGGCGCACCGGCCTGTTCCTGGACCCCGTGTACACGGGCAAGGCCTGGGGCGCCGTCCAGGCGCTGGCGCCGACCGGCGCGCTCGGCCGCCGCGTCTTGTTCTGGCACACCGGCGGGCTGTTCGGGCTGTTCGGCCGAGGCGCCGAGCTCGTGGCCGCGCTGGAGCAGGCCCCGCAGTGACCCCCGGCCGCATCGTCGTCGTGAGCAACCCGCTGAGCGGGCGCAACCGCCGGGACCCGGGGCTCACCGAGCGGCTGCGCACCCTGGTGCCCGCACCCCACCGGCTGGCCGAGCCCGACACCGAAGCGGCCACCGACGCGCTGGCCACCGATCTGGCGGCGATGGCGGACCTCGCCGTGCTGGCCGTCAACGGCGGCGATGGCACGCTCTCCCACGTGCTCTCCGCCTACCTGCGGGCCCGCGGCCCCGAGGGTCCGATGCCGGCCGTCGCCGTCCTGCGCGGCGGCACCATGAACACCGTCGCCCACGGCATCGGCTTGGACGGCCGCCCCGAGGAGATCCTGGCGAGGGTCGTCGCGCGGCACCGCGAGGGCAGGCCCCAGCCGGTCGTCGAGCGGCACCTGATGCGCGTGCGCGACGGTGTCGGGCCCGATCGCTATGGCTTCCTGTTCGGCAACGGGCTGGTCAGCAACTTCCTCGAGGCCTACTACGAAGGTGGCGACGTCGGTCCCGTGAAGGGGGCGACCGTGCTGGCCCGGGCCATGGCCAGCGCGCTGGTCGGTGGTGCCTTCGCCCGGCGCCTCACCCGACCGGTCGAGGTCCAGGTCGCGCTGGACGGCGAGCGCTGGGAGGACGAGCGCTTCCTGGCGGTGGCGGTGGGCACCGTGGACGACCTGGGGCTCGGGTTCAAGCCGTTCTGGCGCGTGGTCGACCACCCGGGCCGCCTGCAGGCACTGGGCTTCGCCTGCTCGCCCTTCGCCCTGGCGGTGCGCATCCCGCGGACCCGCTGGGGCGCGGCCTGGAACCACCCCGACATCGTCGATGTCCTGGGAGTGCGCCTGATCCTGCGCGGAGACGGGCCCCAGGCCTACATGATCGAGGGCGACTTCCATCGCGGCGGCCAGGCCATCGAGGTCACCGTGGGCCCCCCCGTGCCGCTGGTCTGCGGGTGAAAGCTCCGCTGCCGCCGACGCGTAGTCCCGAAGAGCCCCCCGTCCCTCCCTTCCAGGAGCGCCCGTGAGCCCCGAGCGAGTCCGCCTGCCCGAGATCTCGTCGCTGGCGTGGGAACACCCGGCCGATCGCGCGGCCCTGCAGGCCCTGCGCCGTGTCCCGGGCTTCGATCTGGCGCTGCGCAAGGTCTTCGGCCTGTTCACCGAGCGCAGCATCCGGCTCATCACGCTGGGCAGCGCGGTCGAGGTCGGGCCGGAGCAGTACCCCCGGGTGCACGCGCTCTACGCAGAAGTGCTCGACGTGCTGGACGCCCCGCGGCCCTGGGGCCTCTACGTGTCGCAGAACCCGGTCATGAACGCGGGCGCGGTCGGCATGGACGACCCCTTCATCGTGCTCAACAGCGCCACCGTCCAGCTGCTCACCGATGACCAGCTGCGCGTGGTCCTGGCCCATGAGGTCGGCCACATCATGTCCGACCACGTGCTCTACAAGACCATGCTGCGGCTGCTGCTGCGCGCCGGCCGCTACGCCGGCGTGCTCCCGCTGGCGGGCTTGCCCCTGCTCGCCGTGCTGGCGGCCCTGCTCGAGTGGGACCGCAAGAGCGAGCTGTCCGCGGACCGCGCCGCCCTGCTGGCGGTCCAGGACCCCGAGGCCGTGCGGTCCAGCCTGCTGCGTCTGGCCGGCGGCGTGGGGGAGGGAGCCAGCGTGGACGCCTTCCGCGACCAGGCGAGGCGGTACGAAGAAGAAGGCTCGGCCCTGGACAGCGTGATCAAGACCCTGGCGCTGCTCGGGCGGCGACACCCCTTCCCGGTGCAGCGGGTCAAGGAGCTGGACCGCTGGCTGGAGTCGGGCGAGGTCGAGGCGATCCTGGGCGGCGCCTACCCGCGGCGCGGCGATGACGAGGAGGCCGGCGCCTGGTCGGCCTGGAAGGACTCGGCCCGAGCCTACGCGGACGGCTTCAAGAGCAGCGCCGACCCCCTGACGCGCTGGCTGCGGGACACCTCGGCCGCCGCCAGCGCCCGCGCGGGTTCGCTGCTCGACCGGATCCGCGGCGACGACGAGGGGAACGAAGAGGTGGAGGACGAGCCGCCGTCCGACGAGCCGCCGGAGATCATCGACATCGACTGAGCGTCGGGTCCGAGACGGCGAAGGCGCCGCCCCCCGGGAGGGAGGCGGCGCCTCTCTGCGTCAGCGCAGCGCCGTGCGGCTCAGTCGGCCCAGGAGCTGCTGGGACCGCCGAAGGCGCCCTGGTCGTTCCGGCTGCCGTCGGCGTCGTTGTACGCCGTGTCGGGGTTGCCGGCGTCGATGCTGGGGCTGCCTTCGTCCAGGCTGATGTCGTCGTTGGTCCAGTCGCCGTCGTCCGACAGGGCGATGAAGTCGGGCATCGACGAGATGTTGCCACCGATGCCGGTGGGGTCGGTGATGCCGCTGTACTCGCCGCCGGCGTTGCCGTAGACGTTGTTGTAGGTACCGTCAAAGGTGGCCGAGCTGTCCGCCACCAGGCCCGCGCCGGTCGGCGAGTAGGCGATGATGGAGTTCATCAGCGTCACGTCGGCGGTGCCGCTGGCGAAGATGCCGCCCGCGGTCGCGCCGTCGTCGCCGGCCGAGGTGATGTTCATCGCGGACACGGTGCCGCTGGCGACCAGCATGCCGCCCGCGTCGTCGTCGGCGGTGTTCCAGAGCATGGCCACGTTGGCGGCGATCAGCTCGCCCGCGTCGACCTGGAAGCCGGCGCCGTCGGTCGCTTCGTTGCCGGCGACCCAGCCCTGCTCGAACTCGACCAGCGAGGACTCGTCGATGTAGAAGCCACCGCCCTGGTCGGCGGAGTTGTCCGTGACATCGACGCCCATGAAGGTCGGGTTGCCGTCGATGACCGCCACACCACCACCGTAGGAGGAGGTGTAGTAGGTGTCGTCACCCGAGCTGACCTCGCTGTAGGGCGGCAGGCTGTTGTTCTCGACGACGCAGTCCTCGATCATCGGGTCGGCGCTGTTGATGTAGATGCCGCCGCCGCTGTACGAGTAGTAGTAGTTCGTGCAGGTGGTGACCGAGGTGCAGCTGTAGGACTCGGAGGTGCTCTCCTCGTAGCCGTCGCCACCCGTCAGGGTGAAGCCGCTGAGCAGGGCGCTGGCCGACTCGGAGGTCATGAAGGTGACGACCGGGCCGCTGGCCTCGGAGGCGTCGATGATGGTCTCTTCGGGGCCGTCGAGGGCGGTGACGGAGATGTCCTTGCCGCTGTAGTCGATGGCCTCGTAGTAGGTGCCGGCGTGGACCACGACACACTCGTTGGCCAGGTCGATGCCGTCCTGGATGCTGTCGAGGGGGCTGTCCATCGAGCCGTCGCCCGACGAGGAGCCGGTGGCGATGTCGACCACGACCGGCTCGCCGCCGTCGTCGTCGTTGCAGTCGAGCTCGTTGTCGGCGCCGTCGCACTGCCAGCTCATGGTGCCTTCGGCGCCGTAGCCGTCAGCGTCGTTGTCGTCGGCGTACCAGCCACCGTCGACCGCGTCTTCGTCGGTCTCGGAGTCGCAGTCGTCGTTGATGTCGTTGCAGTACTCGTCGGCGCCGGGGTTGGTCAGCGCGCGATCGTCGTCGCAGTCGGTGTTGTCTTCGACGAAGCCGTCGGGCTGTTCGCAGGCGGTCACGGAGACATCGGGGTCGCCGTAGTCGTCGCTGTCGGTGTCGGCGTAGTAGGTGCCGCCGGTGCCCAGGTCGGCGTCCGGGTCGTCGTCGTCGACGAGCGTGTCGCAGTCGTCGTCGTAGCCGTTGCAGATCTCGTCGGCAGCGGGGTTGACGGTCGCGCGGCGGTCGTCGCAGTCGTTGTCGTCTTCGACGTAGCCGTCGGGCTGCTCACAGGCGCTGACGCTGCGATCGGGATCGCCGTAGAGGTCGCTGTCGGAGTCGGCGTAGAAGGTGCTGCCGGTGGACAGGTCCACGGAGTCGTCGTCGTCGTCGACCAGGGTGTCGCAGTCGTCGTCGATGTCGTTGCAGACTTCGGAGGCGCCGGGGTTCACGGCCGTGGCGTCGTCGTCGCAGTCGTTGTTGTCTTCGACGTAGCCGTCGGGCTGGTCGCAGGCGGTGACGCTGACGTCGGGGTCGCCGTACAGGTCGCTGTCGGAGTCGGCGTAGTAGGTGCCGCCGGTCGACAGGTCGACGGAGTCGTCGGCGTCGTCGACAAGCGTGTCGCAGTCGTCGTCGATGTCGTTGCAGACTTCGGTCGCGTCGGGGTTGACCGCCGTGTTGCTGTCGTCGCAGTCGCTGTCGTCGGCGACGTAGCCGCGGGGGGTCTCGCAGGACCGGACGGAGTCGTCGGGGTCACCGAAGGTGTCGGCGTCGTCGTCGGCGTACCAGGTGCTGGCGGTGCTCAGGTCCAGGCTGTCGTCGCGGTCGTCCACCAGGGCGTCGCAGTCGTCGTCGAAGCCGTTGCAGACCTCGGTCGCAGCCGGGTTGATGGCGCGGTTGGTGTCGTCGCAGTCGTCGCTGTTGGCGACGTAGCCGAAGGGCGCTTCACAGGCATCGACCGGGGCGTCGGGATCGCCGTAGCCGTCGCCGTCGGTGTCGGCGTACCAGGTGCTGCCATCGGCTGCGCCGATGTCGATGGTGCCGTCACAGTCGTTGTCGATGTCGTCGCAGACCTCGGTCGCGTCCGGGTTCACCGCGGCTTCGGAGTCGTCGCACTCTTCGCAGGCGGCCCAGCCGTCGCCGTCGGCATCGGCGTAGCCGACGCTGCCGTCGCAGTTGTAGTCGTTGGGATCGGTGCAGTCGTCTTCGTCGGCGCCGGGGTTGTACGCCGCGTCGCCGTCGTCGCAGTCACCGCCGTCTTCGACGTAGCCTTCGGGCGGCTCGCAGGCGGTGGTGGTGTTGTCGCCGCCGTAGCCGTCGCCGTCGCTGTCCTGGTACCAGGTCGACGCGTTGTAGGAGTCGTCTTCGTCGACTTCACCGTCGCAGTCGTTGTCCTTGCCGTCGCAGGACTCCTTCTGGCCGGGGCTCACGTCAGGGTCGGTGTCGTCGCAGTCTTCGTCTGCGTTGTAGCCGTCGCCGTCGGCGTCGACGCCCGGGTCACCGTCGGTATCGGTGTCCGTGTCGGTGATGTCCGTCGAGTCGGTCGACCCACCGGTGTCGGTGTCGATGGTCCCTTCGTCGGTCCCGCCGTCCTTGTCGCCGCAGGCGAGGGTCATGGAGGCGAGAGTGGCGGTCAGGGTCAGGATGAGCGTAGTGGTGCGCATGAAGGTCCCCAGGCGTTGTCGGCATGATTACGCGGGGACCCGACAATTTCAACCCAATTCGGTGTTGACATCCAAGATTGGGAAAACGGCAGGAAGAAGCGGCGAAATGGCGAGACGTGAGCCCGGGGGACCTGGCCGACAGCCCTGATTTCAAGGGGTTTTTCGACCTTCGCTGCGATCCGGCGTCGGTTCCAGGCCGGTTTCGTCTATGACGCCGTGTTCGCCAGCGTCTTCGCCGAGTGGCGCGGGGGCTCCGGTGGAAGGGGGGCCCGCACCGTCCGAGCCCGCTGCCTCCGCGCTGGTTCCAGGCGCAGCGCTCGGTGTCTCGGAGGTGTCGGTGGCGGCGCCTTCGCCAGCGTCGTCGCCTGCCACCGCGTCGACCTCGGTCGTCGCTTCTTCGGGCGCCTCGAGCACGCGCTGCACCTTGACCGGGAAGCCGAGCGCCATGCCGCGGGCCTCGGCCTTCACCTCGCGCGGGCCTCGCGGAACGGTGTCCGGCTCGATGGCGTGCAGGTCGCACGGGGTGGGGTCGCCCCAGGGGGCATAGATGGCGATGCGCGCGTCGTCGTAGACGGGGGCCCCGATGATCCGGCGCAGGCTGCGCTGCATGCGCCGGATGCGCATCCGCAGGGCGTTGTCCTGCATGCTGCGCCCCTGCTCGGGCGCGCTGAAGGCGTCCTTCTGCAGCACCACGTAGGCGTAGCCGAGGTCGCGGAGCTCCTGCTTGTCCTCGGCGGTGAACGGCTCGCCGCGTGGGTCGAGCCGCTGGCTGTTCCGGAGTGCATCGACGAAGCTGTTCTCGTCGAGCAGGGTGACCAGCTCCTCCGGCGTGAACACCGGGTTGTTCTCGAGCATGCCGCCCAGCATCGGGCGCCCGTGCGCGCTCTGGTAGTAGAGGTGGGCCTGGGTCCAGCCGTAGGGGAGCTCGATGATCGCGCCTTCGGGCCCGTCCGCCAGGCAGCGGTAGCCGGCCGGCACCCCGCCGTACCAGCCGGGGAAGGGCAGCACGCCGGCCTGGCTGAGCTCGAGTCCCCAGACCACGGTCAACGCGACCGCCGCGGGGATCTGCAGGCGGCCCCGCCAGACCTGCCCGATCCAGGCGAGCACCTGCACGATCGCCAGCCCGAGCAGCACGTTGACATAGGCGACCATGCGGGCCGGCCACCACAGTCGCCGCAGGAAGCCGACCGACTCGACCAGCCCGATATAGATCGGGTTCGGGATCGCCTTGTCCCCGATCAGCACGAAGGTCCCGGTGGCCACCACGGTGGCGGCGGCCAGCATCGCGAGCATCGGGCCGCGGCCCAGGCGCCCCGGCCGCAGCAGGTAGAGGACGGCGATCAGCGCGCCCACCAGGGGCAGCAGGAGCGCCTGCGGGGTGAACAGCTCTTCGCCGCCCATGCCGACCACGTGGTAGCCGCCGTACCGGTGCAGGGGCTGCCAGACGTAGAGCCCGACCCACATGTCCTCGACGGTGACCGGCGGCGTCGCGTAGATCGACCACTTGCTCACATCGAGCAGACCCGGCACGTCGGCGTGGTCACCGCTGCTCTGCATCGCCAGCGGCACGCCGACCGGCGCCGCCACGGCCAGGGCCACCGCCGCGATGAGCACGTGCCGCGCGAAGGTCCGCGCCCGGCCACCGGCGCCGACGACGGGGACCAGGGTCCGCCACAGGCCGTGGCCCAGGGCGATCATCCCTCCGAAGAAGGCGTAGAACCAGTACTGGTAGCCCGCCAGCGCCAGGAACAGGCCGGCCGCTGCGGGTGGCTTCCAGCTGTCCTTCCAGCCGCTGCGCAGCAGGTACCGGACGAACAGCACCGGCAGCAGCATGACCGCCTGGGTCGGCCGACCTTCGGCCAGGTCGTAGAGGATGTAGGGCGACAGCACGTAGAGCACGGTGCCGACGCCGCAGGCCAGCCGGTCCTCGCTCAGGTCGCGGGCCGTCACGTAGAAGGCGACCGCCGTCAGCGACATGCCGAGCAGGACGAACAGGTTGTAGCCGAGCACCTGGCCGAACACGGCGATGAACGGCACGGCGAGGACCGCATCGAGCAGGTTGCTGCCCGTGTGCCGGAAGATGTCCTTGCCCCAGGGGTGGAAGAACAAGGCGCTGCTGTCGAAGCTGCCGCCGTCCGTGATGACCTTCGACACGTACCAGTAGAACCACTGGGTGCCGTAGTGATCGACGTACTCCAGGCCCAGGAAGTGGGTGCGGATGTACGGCAGGAACGGCCCGAGCACGGCGAGACCGAGCCCCAGGGCGATCAGCCATGGCACCACGCGCTTCAAGGGGACCCTCCGTCGCACGACCGCACGAGCCTACTCCGTCGCTGGCGGGGGCGTCGATGTCCCCGGTGGAAGCAAGGGCGCTGCCGGTCCTCCCGGCTGCCCCATGCCGGGCTGCCCCATGCCGGGCTGCCCCATTCCAGGCTGCCCCATCTCGGGCTGCCCCATGCCGGGCTGCCCCATCCCAGGCTGCCCCATGCCGGGCTGCCCCATCCCAGGCTGCCCCATGCCGGGCTGCCCCATGCCGGGCTGCCCCATGCCGGGCTGCCCCATGCCGGGCTGCCCCATGCCGGGCCGACCCATCGCCGGCCCTGCCACGCCCGGTACGACGAGCCGCGACGGATCCGCGAGCACGCCGCCCTCGGTCATCCAGTTCACGCTGCAGTCCTGCGACACCTGACGGCTCCACGCGGGCCGGCGATCCCCGACGGCCTGCTCGAGCAGCTTGACGGTCTGGGGGTACCGGGCCCGCCACTGGCCATCCGTGGTCGGGCAGTTCCAGACCACGACCGCGTCGGCGTCGAGTGCCTCCAGCTTGCCGAGGGAGAGGGTGCGCAGCGGGTGGAGGGTGAGCGAAGAAGCACCCGCCAGGAAGGCCTCGAGGCGCCCCGGGTCTTCGCCATAGGGAAGGATCAGGCCCTGATCCACGACCAGATCGCACTCTCCCGGGCCGGCGTCGGGGCAGACGGCGTCGGCGAGGGCGCGCAGCTCCTCGGGCCGCATGCCGCCGGTCCACGGGCGGTAGGCCTGGTTCATGTCGGGCGGCGCGAGCAGGCTGCCCGCGAAGGGCACACGGTGCAGGCCGCGGGGGAGCTGCCACACGGCCAGCCACTGCGGCACGTGCACCAGCAAGAAGACCGGGAGGGCGAGGAGCAGACCGACCCGAGGCAGGCGCGCGAGGCCGATGCCGGCGAGCACCGCAGCGGCCGGCGCGAGCAGCGTGAAGTTGTCCAGTCCCGCGCGGAACAGCGCCCACAGCAGCACGGCCTGGGCGATCCAGCCGACGGCCAGCAGCCGCGGCCCGTTCCACCAGCGCGGCCGGCGCGCCAGGGCGAGCAGCAGCCCCACCGCCACCAGCGACAGGCCGAACGGCCCGAAGTTGATGAGCAGCTGCAGGTCGAGGCCTGGCAGGACCGCGGCGTATTTCTCGCGCGCGTCGGCCTTGGCCTCCAGGTACTGCTGGAGGTTCTGGAGGATGGGCAGCAGTCCCAGGCCCCACGTGGCGACCACGACCGCGAGACGACCCCAGCGCGGACGCCCCTCGCCGCTGAGCAGCGGGATGATCAGCAGCGGCAGCGCCCAGGCCAGCCCCGAGTGTCGGAGCCAGGCCGCGAGTGCTCCCAGCACCGCGACCATGACCACCGTCGATCCGCGCAGCAGTCGCGGGTCGCGGGCGAGCAGCGCTGCCGAGACCAGCAGCAGCGCGGCTTCGGGCACGTGGATCCAGGCCGACCGTCCCGTGAGCACCACGCTGGGGACGGTCGCCACGACGAGGGTGGCCAGCGCGCCGGCCGCAGGCCCGGCCTGACGGCGGGCGTACCACCCGGTCGCGCACAGGACGGCCAGCACCGAGACCCACCCCGCGAGCTCGATGGGCCACGGCGACGGGCCGGTCGGCAGCATCGCAGCGGCCAGCAGGGCCTGGAACCATCCGGTGGGCGCCCAGACGAGGTCCACGATCGAAGCGGCGTCGAAGCCATCCGGCTGCATGGCGGCGAAGAGCGCGGGGACGGACTTGTAGTAGAGCCCCGGGTCCCGCGGCAGCCGGGAGTCCTGCCACAAGAACCTGCCGTGTGCCGCGGCGACCGCGGCGACCACCGCCACCGTCAGCAGGTCCCAGGCCCAGCCGTGGGCGTCGTGCGCGACGGCGTGTCTGGCAGGCTTCATCGCGGCGGTGGGCGCTGCGGCACCCGTCCGGGCTGCATCCCCGGCTGCATCCCCGGCTGCATTCCGGGCTGCATCCCCGGCTGCATCCCCGGCTGCATCCCCGGCTGCATCCCCGGCTGCATCCCCGGCTGCATCCCCGGCTGCATCCCCGGCTGCATCCCCGGGCGCATTCCGGGCTGCATTCCGGGCTGCATTCCCGGCTGACCGGCCGGTCCCGTGCCGGGCTGCGGCGTGCCCGGCGTCGGCGTCGCCCCTTCGCCGGGGGACCACCGCAGGCGCAGCTGAACGAGCGCGGAGGGGTCGTCGGCCAGCGCGCGATCGGGAGCGACCTCGCGGGCGAGTCGGGCGGCGGTCCAGCGCAGCAGCTCGGGCGCGTCGCTGCCGACGATGCCGAACAGGAACTCGTCCGGAGGAGGGTCGGCCCGCATCGACAGCGCCTCGACGAGCACGATGCGGGCGTCGAGCGCCGGGTCATCGGCGAGGGCGCGTCGGCGGCTGCCCAGGCAGGCGATGGCGGGGATCCCGCCTTCACCGGGGAGGTCGACCACCCACGCGTCCTTGCGGGACGAGGCGCCGATCGGGAAGGTCCCGCGATCGCCGGCCTTGGGGCGGGGTCCGCGGTCCGGGCCCACCTGGCCGCTCTGGACCATGCTGGCGAGCTCGTCCATGCCGGCTTCGGCGAGGGCCTTGTCGGTCCAGGTCGAGGCGATGAGCAGTGCCCGGGCCATCCGCACGTGCGGGGCCGCGTCGTCCGGCAGCAGCTCGAGGATCTCCGCGGCTTCGCGGGGCCGCCGCTCGACCAGCAGGCCCGTGGCGCGTGCCCAGTACAGGTCGCGGTAGAGCGCGGCCAGCTCGGCGTCGTCCCCGGCGGCGGCCCCCGCGGCGTCGGCGCGCGCGTTGAGCATGGCGACCTCGGCCGCGACGTCGGGGAAGGTCTCGTCGTTGGGGACGGCCTGGATGGTGAGCACGTGGGTGGTGCAGCGCCGGCCGTACCACTGGCTGTGCCCGCACAGCTCCAGGGCGGCCTGGATCCGCTCCGGGGCGGCCGTCGACGCCAGCGCCTCGGCCGCGCGGAACACGCACTCGTCGCGGGCCTTGTCCACGTCGTCTTCGCCTTCGGCGCCCTGGGCGCAGGCGACCCCGGCGGACACGACGTCGCCCTCGGCCGCGGCCGACTCGGCCAGCGCCTCGTAGCAGCGGGCCGGGACCGGATCGCTCGCGCAGCGGGCCACCACGCCGGACCGCGTCGACTCCTCCGCCGCCGCCCACGGCGCCTCTCCCACCGCCGGCGGCGGCAGGTGCATCTCGGCCGGACCGCGCGCCTCGCGCTCGGTCGCCCGGGCGACCATGTCCGGCGACAGATCCGGCTTCTGCACCAGGCGCAGGTGCGGTCGCTCCGCCGTGCGCTCGCACTTGAACCGGGCCGGCGAGTCGGCGTCCAGGGTGTCGCAGAGCTTGCCGCCGGCCACGGCGTGCAGGGCCGCGACCCGGTTGGCCAGCGCCGCGCGCTCGATGGGGTCCTCGATGGCCGAGACCACCTCGACCACCCGATCGGGGTCCTCTTCCACCGCTGCATCGACGCGGGCCAGGCGGCACTCGGCGTCCCCACAGTCCCAGAAGGACGCGTCGGAGCCGCTGCCCGTGCAGGCCAGCAGGCCCGCCAGGAGGGCCATCGGGAGGAGGGAGGCGACAGACATGACCCGGCACCGTAGCCCGCTGGGCCGGGGTCAGTCGCGCAGCTCGATCCACCCGTTCGGTGCCGCGCTCGAGCGCACGCAGAGTCGAGCGCGGCGCAGCTCGTAGGCACGACCCTCGTCGTCGACGGGGACCGTGCTCTTCAGTCGCATCCACGCCGAGGCGCCGGGCTCGAGCAGCAGTCGCTCCTGGTCGAGCACCGCCGACGTGGACGACAACAGCTCGACGGCGGGGCGCGACACGGCCGCACCGTGAACGCCGGGCGGCAGCCGACCCGTCGGGGTGAGCAGCTCGCAGCGGAGCTCGTCCTGCTGGCTGTCGGTCCACAGGACGGCCCAGCCGAGCACCGCGACGGGCGAGCCCGTGCCGGCGGACACGGCGCCATCGATCATCGCGAGCTCGTCGGTGCTTCGCCGGCTGGCTTCGTGCAGGCGCACCGGAGGGGGGACCAACATGTCGGAGAGCTGCACCAGGCCGCCGATCCCGAACAACGTGCTCGCCAGCACCAGCGGGCCCGACAGGCTCAGTGCGCCGCGCCGGAGGGCGCCATGGCGCGCGAGATCCGGCAGGACCTTCTGCAGCCGCCACACGGGCACCGTCGCCATGCCGATGATCAACGCCACGGTCGCCAGGGTCAGGACCAGGCCCCAGCCCAGGAACAGCACCGCCAGGACCAGCGTGCCGGTGCCGCCCCCATCGACCAGCAGGTGCTCCGCGAGGCGCACCAGCACCTTGAGCAGCACCAGGGTCTGCGAGATCAGCCAGACCATGCTGAACAGGCCCAGGCCGACCGCGTACTGCACCATCGCCGAGAACCGCGAGCGGCTGTACTCGGAGCCCGACACCAGCAGGTTGGCGACCAGGTTGCTGATGATGCTGACCAGCACCACGGCCGGCAGCGGCGCCAGCACGGCGACCACCAGGTAGTCGGTCTCGATGTCGCCGAAGCCCTTGACCAGCTCGTCGAAGGGCACGGTCAGGCGCAGGGACTCGGTCGCCGGCCCGGCCTGGAGCATGCCGGTCTGCAGCACGTCGATGATCCACGGCAGCCAGGCGAGCAGCGCCGAGAACAGCAGGTAGGAGATCGCCAGGAAGGCGAGCGGCCGCGTGTAGCGCCCCTGTTCCTGGTCGAGCTCCTCGAGCAGCCGGTCCGCCGCGGTCGAGGGGCGACGCGCCAGCAGGGTCGCCGTGCGCAGATAGCGCGAGGCGAACACGACCAGCGCGTCGATGAGTTGCTCGTAGAAGTAGCTGGCCCGGTAGGCGCGGTCGTCACCCGGTCCCGGGTCGCCCAGATCCTCGTCCACCGCGCCGGGCACGGGCGAAGGAGGATGATCGGACGGCCGCCGCAGCCGGAAGGTGCGGGAGTTCTCGGGGAGCGGGCCGGGGCCGGGCGGGAGCTGGGACATCTGGCGGATGGTACCGCCTGGAGGGCTCAGTCGGGCACGCCGAGCAGGGTGCAGGCGAGGGCGCCGAGGTGCTCGGCCACCGCCTGGTGGGGGTCCTGGCCGGGCGGCACGAAGGGCAGCAGGTCTTCGGGCTCGGTCACGGCGTAGCGGGCCACCAGGTGGTTGAGGGACAGCAGGGCGAGGCGCAGATCGACGCCCGGCCGCAGCGGCAGCGACGCCAGGATCTCGCCCACCCGACCCATCACGGTGGCGGTCCACCGGCCGCGAACCGCCTCGGGAGATGCCTGGTGTTCCATCACGTGGCGCAGGAGGAGGCGGATGCCGTCGGCGTTGTCGCGGGCCTGACCGTACAGCAGCGCGACGAGGGCCCGCAGCCGGGCTGCGGGTGTCGGCCCGAGCGCGTCGTCGGCCGGCAGGGGCAGGTCGAGGAGCCGGTCGTAGATGCGGTCCACGACGGCGTCGTACAGCCCCTGCTTGTCACCGAAGTGGTAGGCGAGGGTCGAGATGTTGACCCCGGCGGCCGCAGCGAGGCGGCGGGTCGACGCCCCGGCGAAGCCCAAGCTCGCGAACAGCGGCAGGGCCGCGTCCAGGATGCGCTCGGTGGTCTCGTGTGCCCGGCTGTCGCCCTGGTCGTCCATGCCGGCGCCCTATCACGGGGCCGGGCCCGGAAGCCGCGCCGGGGCGGGTTCGGGAGCAGGGGCTGTAACGGCGCGCGCGGTCGGCCCTTGGGTGCTGGCACGGCGCCCGCGGTCGGCGCCGCCACCCGAGGAGAACCCCCATGACCCGACGCATCATCACCTGGCTGCCCCTGGCCCTGACCCTGGCCGCCTGCGGCGACAAGGACGCCACCGACACCGACGGCAGCACCGACACCGACACCGACGGCAGCACTGACACCGACGCCGACGCCGACGCGGACGCCGACGCGGACGCCGACGCAGACACCGACGCCGACGCCGACACCGACACCGACGCCGACGCCGACGGCGACGCCGACACCGACACCGACGCCGACACCGACACCGACACCGACACCGACGCCGACACCGACACCGACACCGACACCGACACCGACACCGACACCGACACCGACGGTGGCGGCGACAGCGGCGGCGGCGACAGCGGCGAAGCCTGCGGCGACCCCATCTTCGGCGAGCACGTCGGCGGCGACGGCGCCGCGCTGACCATCACCGGCTTCGGCCAGCCCGCCGACTACGACGGCGACGGCATCGACGACATGGCCCTGCTCCAGGACGGCGTGGTCGTCGTCTGGCAGAGCAGCGATGGCTGCGAGGTCGCGCTCGACCTGGACAGCACCGCCGGCCAGCTCGTCCCCGGCGACTTCGACGGCGACGGCAAGACCGACCCGGCCCTGTTCAACGCCGGCTCCTGGCGGATCCTGCTGAGCAGCACGGGGGCCATCACGACGCGGTCGTGGGGCACCAGCGGGGACATCGGCATGGCCGGTGACGTCGACGGCGACGGCTACGACGATCTGCTGGCCTGGCGCCCCTCGCAGCAGAAGTTCTACGCGTCGAGCCTGGAGAGCTCGCCGAGCGACATCATCCTGACCGGCTACTCCGGCGTGCCCGTCGTCGCGGACTTCGATGGCGACGGCAAGGACGACGGTGGCGTGTTCTCGGCCGGGAGCTGGGCGGTCAAGACGTCGTCGACCGGCACCATCGTCGAGACCAGCTGGGGCACCAGCGGCGACATCCCGGTCACCGGCGACTTCAACGGCGACGGCACTGCCGAGCGCATCGTGTTCCGCCCCAGCCAGCGCAAGTTCTACATGGGCCCGGCCGGCCTGAGCGACATCACCATCGGCGTCAGCGGCGGCGCGCCGATGGCCTCGGACCTGGACGGCGACGGCGCCGACGACGCCATCTCCTGGGACGGCGCGTCGAACAGCTGGTCGGTCCGCTACTCCTCCGACGCCAGCAGCGTCTCCATCGACTGGGGGACGGGCGTGAGCAAGCCGGCGATCGGCGTCGTCACCATCGACGACTGAGCCCGTCGCCGCCGGTCGCCCGGCTCAGGAGCCCGCGAGCTCCCGCCGGGCGGCCGCAGCGGCCCGGGCCCGCTCCTCGAGCTCCGCCAGCGCTTCTTCGGCGCGGCGGGGCTCGTCGTGCTCCAGGGCCACCTCGCGCGCCAGCCGGCGAGCGGTGGCGGCGATCTCCAGCAGGCGGGCCAGATCGGCGGTGAGCCGGCGATCCAGGGCGGCTTCGGCCTGCCACGCCGCGTCGGCGGCGTCGGCTGCGGCCTGCAGGCGCTCGAGCTCGTGGGCGTCGACCGGCTGCCCGGCGGCCGCCAGCGTGCGCAGCCGCCCCAGGCGCTCGGCGGCCCAGGCGCCAGCGTCCGGCGCCGCCGGGGCCGCGAGCTCGGCCTCGACCCGGGTGGTGTCCTCGACCAGGCCCTCGACCTCCCGCCGCAGGCTCCGCGCAGACGACCGCAGATCGACGGCCACGGGCTCGGCCAACGACTCGTGGCGGGCCGCGATCGCCTCCTCCAGGGCAGCGATGCCGGCCAGCGCCTCGGCAGCGACGGCCTGGGCGCGGGTTCGTGCTTCCGCCGGCTGGGCGTGCTGCGCCTTCCCCTCCTCGCCCGTCGCCTCGCGCCCACCCTCGACCGCGCGGTAGCCCTCGGCCAGGGCCGGGCCCAGGTCCTGGCGGTAGGCCACCGGCGCCTGGTCGTCCTTGGCCGACAGCAGGTCGCGGACCAGCCAGGGGCCGATGGTCGTCGACAGCAGCACCGTCGCGGCGACGAAGGCGAACACCGTCCAGCTGGGTGCGCCCACGGCCATCAGCGCGGGGAACAGGATCCACATCAGCGGGATGAGCGCCCACCAGTGGCGGCGCAGCCAGGTCGACGAGTCGTCGGCGCCTTCCCGGCGGACCCGGGCCCGCAGCCCCAGCATCCGGACCTGCTGCGCCAGCGCCTCGGCAGTGTCGCGATCGATGCCCCGCACCAGGTGGAAGTGCCGGCCCTCGAGGGGCGCGGTCGGCTGCAGCGCGTCGGGGGGCAGGCCGGCCTGCTCGGCCACCGCGGTCGCCAGCCGCCCTTCCAGGCTGGTGCGATCGTCGTCCCAGCCGGCGATCTGCTCGATGGCGCGCGAGGCTTCATCCACGATCCGCCCCACGTCGATGCCGCCGACGCGTTCTGCGTGCCGCTCCGCGTGGCGACCTGCGTGTCGCGCCCGGCGGCGCACGGCCCGGCGGAAGTCGCGCTGCCCCATGTGGTCTTCGGACTCGCGCACCACCACGGTCCAGTCGCCACCTGGCAGGCGGGGCGTCACGGCGACGGCACGGGTCTCCGCGGGCGAGGTCGGTGCCTGCTGTGTGGCGAGCGCGTCGATGACGGCGGCGGCGCCGGGCGGACGCCGGGTCGGGTCCGGGTCGAGGAGGCGGAGGATCAGCGTGTCCAGCCACGCGGGCAGGTCGGGGGCGAGCTCCCGAGGAGGGCGCGGCGGGCCGGACAGCTGGGCCTGCATCACGGCGGCTGGCGAGTCGCCGGAGAAAGGCGGCCGCCCGGTCGCGGCCTGGTAGAGCACGCCGCCCAGCCCGTAGAGATCGGCCTGCGGGTCCGCGCGGCCGCCGTGGAGCACCTCGGGCGCCAGGAAGCCGGTCGTGCCGACCAGCTGGGTGCTGCGCCGGGTGCCGCCGTCCGCCAGCCGCGCCAGGCCGAAGTCGGTGAGCACCGGGGCGCCCCGGTCGTCGACCAGCACGTTGCGCGGCGTGACGTCGCGGTGCAGGACGCCGGCCCGGTGGGCGGCCTCGAGCGCCTCGGCCAGGCGGGTGCCCAGGCGGCGCAGCCCGTCGGTGTCCAGCGGGCCGTCCATCGCGACCACCTCGGCCAGGGTGCGCCCCGGATGCAGTGGCAGCACCAGCCCGACCTGCCCGTCGAGCTCGACGGCTTCGCGCGCCAACAACATGCCCGGGTGGTCGAGCGCTTCGGCCGCCGCCAGCTCGCGCTGCAGCCGCCGCCGGGCGCTCGGATCCGCGACCAGGTGGGGGTGCAGCAGCTTCAGGGCGACGCGCTCGTCGGATGCCAGATCGACGGCCAGGTAGACCGTCGCCATGCCGCCGCTGCCGAGCTCGCCGACGATCCGGAAGCGCCCGGCGAGAACCGTGTCGGTGGGGAGGTGGGCCACGGTCGGGGTGTATCCAGGCGTCCGGCCTGCTGTCCCACCAGCCCCGCACGACGCCCTTGAGTATGCTGCCGGCCCCGCTGTGGAGGTCCCATGTCTGGCACGGTCCTGGTCGCCGTCGACTTCGCCACCTACGCCGAAGAGGTCGGCCTGGCCGCCGCCCGCCTGGCCCACCGCGTCGGCGCCCGGCTGGTGGTCATGCACGTCGTGGACCTGGGCGGCCTGCCCGATCGCGTCTCCGTCGCCATGCCCGAGCTCGGCGGGCCGGCCCCGATCGGCGAGATCGTGACGGAGGAGGCGCGCCTGCGCATGGCGCCCCTGCGCGAGCGGCTCGAGGCCGAGGGCGTCGAGGTGCAGCTGGCCCTGCGGCGCGGCAACGTGGTCGATCAGGTGTGGTCCTGCGCCCACGAGCTGCACGTCGACTACGTCGTCATCGGCTCGGACGTGCCGAGCGGCCTGCGGCGGCTGCTGCCGGCCGGCTCGTTCACCGAGGCGATCCTGCGCAAGGCCACCTGTCCGGTGGTCGTGGTCCGCGCGACCGGCGAGAAGGGCACCCTGTCGCCGGGCCGCCAGCAGGTGCGGGCCGAAGCCGACGGCTGATCAGTCGGTCTCGAATCGCAGGCTGGCGCTGTTGACGCAGTAGCGGGTGCCGGTCGGCGGCGGGCCGTCGGGGAAGACGTGGCCCAGGTGGCCGCCGCAGCGGCGGCACAGGATCTCCGTGCGGATCATGCCGTGGCTGCGGTCCACGCGGGTCTCGACGCGGTCGCCGGGCAGCTCGTCGAAGAAGCTCGGCCAGCCACAGCCGCTCTCGTACTTCTGGTCGCTCTTGAACAGCGGCGTGTCGCAGCCCGCGCAGTGGTAGGTGCCGGCGCGCTTCTCGTTCCAGAAGCGCCCGGTGAAGGGCCGCTCGGTGCCGGCCTGGCGCAGGACGTGGAACTGCATGGCGTCGAGCTTCTCGCGCCACTGGGCCTCGGTGAGCTGGATCTCGCGGGGCTCGTCGTCGGACATGGGGGCTCCGGGCTGCGGGCGACCTTGCCACGGCCTACCATGCCGGCTCCTCCGGACAAGGCCGACGGTGCTGCTCCTCCTCCTCCCCCTGCTGGCTGGCTGCACGCCCAAGGATCCGGGTGGGGACGGCGGCGTGGACGACTCGGGCGCCTCGACCGACACCTCCTCCACCGACACCTCCTCCACCGGCACCGACACCTCCTCCACCGACTCCGGAGGCCCCGCCGCGGTGCAGCTGCGGTTCGACCCCGAGGCCGCCGACATCTTCGGCGCGCCCTGGCCCACCGACCTGCGGGTGGACGGCGACGGCCACCCCGACCTGACCGGCTTTCCGCTGCCGGTCGACATCCCCGTCATCGAGACCTACCTGGCCACGGTGGGGGCCGAGGTCGGCTACCCGACGAACGGCAGCATCTGGCTGTCCTTCACCGACGTCCCGGAGCTCGCCGCGCTGCCCGACAGCGGGGGGGCGCCCGGCGACGACGACGCGCTCGTGCTGGTCGCGCTCGGCGGGGACGCCGCCGGCGAGCGGGTGCCGGTGGTCTGGACCTGGACCGAAGACGCGACGTCGTGGACGCCCGACCACCTGCTGTCGGTGGCGGCGGTGCCGGGCTTCCCGTTGCGACCGGCCACCCCCTATGCCCTGGTGGTGCGGGCCGACGTCGCCGCGCCCGCGCCGGCCTTCACCGCGGCCCTGGCCGACGACGCGCACTTCGCCGCCCTGCGCGGGTGGCTGGCGGACCAGGGCTGGCCCCAGGACGAGGTCGCTGGCGCAGCCGTGTTCACCACCACCGACCCGCTGGCCTGGCTGCGGGCCGCGCGCGGCTGGGTCGATGCCGCCGAGGCGCCCGATCTGTCCCAGCACGTCGAGCCCGTGGCTCACTTCGCCGCCCACGACCTGTACCTGGGCCGCTACGACGGCCCCGTCTTCCAGGAAGGCGAGCGCCCCTACGAGCTCGAGGGCGGCGGGCTGGTGCTCGACGCCGATCCCGGCGCCGACCCGGTCGACTGGGACGACATGCGGCTCGTCGTGGCCGTGCCCCACGGCGACACCCCCGCCGCGGGCTGGCCGGTGGTCGTCTACCAGCACGGCACCGACGGCGACGCCTTCACCTGCAGCAACGACGAGAGCGAGGACGAAGAAGCCGCCGTCCTGGCCCGCCACGGCGTCGCCACCCTGTGCATCGACCTGCCGTTGCACGGTGAGCGGCTGCCCGACGGCGTCGTGCTGTCCGGGATCACCCACCCCTACAACTTCCTGAACCCGGCGGCGGCCCGCAGCGTGCTGCGCCAGGGCGCCATCGACCTGCTGTACCTGGTGCACGCGCTGGCCGCGGCCCCGCCGGTGCTGACCCGCGACGACGGCGCCGAGGTGCGCTTCGATCCCGCGCGCATCGGCGTCATGGGCCACAGCCAGGGTGGCCTGTCCGTCGACCTGGCGGCCCCGGCCCTGGCCGGCGAGGCCACCCGCGTCGTCAGCAGCGGCAGCGGCGGCGGCGTGGCCCTGACCCTGCTCGACCGCGCCGAGCCGTTCAGCCTGCAGGAAGCCCTGGCCGGCATCCTGCGCCTGGACGAAGACGAGGTGCTCGACGAGCACCACCCCGTGCCGGTGCTGATCCAGTGGCTCAGCGAGGTCACCGACCCGATCAACGGCGCGCCCTACACCTTCGCCCGGACCGGCATGGGCTCGCCGCCGGTGCACGTCCTGCGGTTCTCGGGCCTGCTCGACCCGATCAGCAGCTACCGGATCGCCGAGTCCCTGGCCGCGGCCACCGGCACGCCGCCCCTGGCCCCGGCGGTGACGTCGCCCGCGTCGTGGACCCTGTCGGGGCTGTCCGCGGAGGAGGGACCCCTGTCCGACAACGTCGTCGCCTTCGACGGGACGGCGGTCACCGCCGGGCTGGTCCAGGTCGAGGACGCCGGCCACGGCGCCATCTACAGCGGCGCCGACATCTGGGAGATCTACGGCGCCTTCTTCGGCGAGGCCGAGCCGGTGATCACCCGGCCCTAGCAGGCGGCGCGCGGCTCAGCGGATCGGCGCGCAGTAGCCCTCTTCGAGCTCTTCGCAGCTGCGGCGGTCGATGCAGTCGAGCCAGGCCTGGGCCTGGGCGCAGGTCTCGAGGCGGACCGACGTCGACGCCGACGGGAGGGTGTCGGGGTCGTAGTCCCCCAGGCCGCCCGCCGTGGCGGCCGCGCCTTCGCACTCCTCGGTGCACCAGTCGATGAGCTCGGGCGTGGTCTGCCCGGGACTGCGCAGGGCGCAGCCGGCGTCGGCGTAGATGCTCCGACAGGCGTCCTGGCAGGCTTCTTCGGCCACGCAGCTGCCGCTGTCGTCGCCGCCGTCGTCGGAGCCGTCGTCCTTGTCGCCGCAGGCGAGGAGCAGGGTCAGGGCGATGAGCAAGGACATGGCGACTCCCGGGGGTGGAGGGAGGCTACCGCGGGCTTGCGGGACGGAGGGTGCCGATGTAGAAAGCGAGTGCTCGCTTTTTTATGGAGGCGAGGTGAACGCTCCCGTCCCCCAGCAAGCCCGCGCCGTACGCACCCGAGAGGCGCTGCTGGACGCTGCCGCGGCCTGCCTGGGCGAGCACGGCCTGGCCGGCACCACCACCGCGCGGGTGGCGCGCACGGCGGGCCTGTCCCAGGGCGCGCTGTTCCGACACTTCCCGACCAAGGCCGAGCTGCTGGCCGGCGCCGCCGAGCGGGTGCTGGCCGGGCTGGTCGTGCGCTTCGTCGGCGCCGTCCAGGACGACCCCCAGCGCGACGGAGAGGACCTGCTGTCCGTCGGGCTGCGCGCCCTGTGGGTCGTCTACACCGACCCCGCGCTCTACGGCGTCTTCGAGCTGTTCCTGGCCGCCCGCACCGACGCCGAGCTGCAGGCGGCGCTGCAGCCGGTGCTCGACGCCCACTTCCAGGTCGAGCTGTCGCTGGCCCGCGAGCTGTTCCCCCACGCCGCCGGCCGGGCCGACTTCGACGACGTCGTGGCCGGCCTGCTGACGACGCTGCAGGGCGCCGCGGTCAGCGTCGCGACCCGGCCCACCGCCGACGCCTCCCTCGAGCTGCGATTCATCGAGCGCCTCGCCCGCACCGAGCTCGGCCTGCCCCTCCCCGGACCCTCCTCCTCCCCCGCGGAGCCCTGATGGACGCGATCCTCGACGAGCTCGGCGCCAACGCCTTCTTCCTGCTGGCGGTGCCGGCCTTCCTGCTCACCATGCTGGTCGAGTGGAAGCTGCTTCGCGGCCAGCACGCCGGCTACACCGGCAAGGACACCGCGTCGTCCCTGGCGATGGGCGTCGGTTTCCTGGTCATCCACGCAGGCTGGTCGATCCTGTACCTGTCGGGCTGGAGCTGGGCGCACCAGTTCCGCCTGTTCGACATCCCGCCGTCGTGGTGGGCCTTCGTCCTGCTGTTCTTCGCCGAGGACCTGACCTTCTACTGGCACCACCGGCTGAGCCACGAGGTGCGGCTGTTCTGGACCGCCCACCACACGCACCACAGCTCCGAGAAGTACAACCTGTCGACGGCGCTGCGGCAGTCGTGGTGGGAGCAGTTCTACCAGCCCTTCCTGTGGGTCTGGCTGACGCTGGTCGGCTTCCCGGTCGAGATGATCATCATCCAGCAGAGCATCTCGCTGCTCTACCAGTACTGGCTGCACACCGAGCTGATCGGCGATCTCGGCGTGGCGGGCCTGGTGCTCAACAGCCCGAGCGCACACCGCGTCCACCACGGCCGCAACCCGCGCTACCTGGACCGCAACTACGGCGGCATCCTCGTCATCTGGGACCGGCTGTTCGGCACCTACGAGCCCGAGACCGAGCCCGTCGACTACGGCACGGTCAAGCCGCTCACCCGGTTCAACCCGCTGTGGGTGGCCTTCGACGAGCCGCTCGCGATGCTGCGTGACCTGTGGTCCCGGCGCACCCTGCGCGGGCGGCTGATGGCGGTCTTCGGTCCGCCCGGGTGGTCCGAGGACGGCGCCCACAGCACGGCGAAGGCGCTGCGGGCCCAGGCCGTCGGGGCCCCGGCGGTCGAGTAGCTACTCGCAGAGCCCGGCGGTGTTGCAGAAGGCGCCGTCGACGCTGCAGTCGTCGTCGCTCTCGCACTCCTCGCACTCGGTCTCGAGCCCGTCGATGGACCGGGCCAGCTCGTCGCCGGTGAGCACCCACAGGCCGGGGATCTCCTCGCCGTCGCCGTAGCCGCAGCTCTCGAAGGCGCACAGGTCGTCGTAGTCGCCGTAGCCGTCGATGTACTCGTCGCCCCAGACCAGCTCGAAGGGATCGATGCCGCAGACCAGGTTGGTGCTCCACCGGACCTCGAAGGCGTAGAGCCCGGGGCGCGGGAAGCTGACGTGGCGGAACTTCTTCCACTGCCCGTCGTTCCAGTTCACCCAGACGACGTCGGTGCCCTCGATGCTCAGGTCCAGGGCGTCGTTGCCGATGAGCCCGATGGTGCGGTCGATGCTCTCGCCGTCGGCGATGCGCAGGTAGCCGCGGAACCGGCTGGCGCCGTAGCTGCCGGTCGAGAGGTCGGGCCACGGGGTCGTGCTGTCGTAGTTGCCCGGGGACGCGCTGTGGTCCGTGCCGCAGCGCACCGACCAGTCCAGGGTGTCGGTCACGTCCTGGACGTCGTCGTAGAGGGTCCCGGAGGCGCCGCTGAGCGCGTCCATGAACGTGCCCATGTTCTCGATGTAGTGGGGGTTGGCCACGCCCGAGATCTCGCCGATGTGGGCGCAGGCGCCTTCGCCGATGATCTCGGCGAGGGGATCGCCGCTGGGCTCGCCGATGATGACGGTGTCCAGGCAGTCCTCGTCGACCTCGGTGTCGCAGTCGTCGTCCACGCCGTTGCAGATCTCGACGGCGTCGGGGTTCGTGCGGAAGGTGGCGTCGTCGCAGTCCTGGTCGTCGGTGATGTGGTCGTCGGGGGCATCACAGGCGGTCACGCCGGCGTCTTCGTCGCCGAAGCCGTCCCCGTCGGCGTCGGGGTACCAGGTCGTCGCGTCGACGGCGTCTTCGTCGACCTCGGTGTCGCAGTCGTCGTCGACGTCGTTGCAGGTCTCGTCGGCACCCGGGAAGGTGGTGGCGACGGCGTCGTCGCAGTCGGTGGCGTCGGCGACGTAGCCGTCGGGGGCCTCGCAGCGCTCGATGGTGGCGTCGGCGTCGCCGTAGCCGTCGTCGTCGGTGTCGGCGTACCAGGTGGACAGGACACCCTCGTCGACCTCGGTGTCGCAGTCGTCGTCGACGTCGTTGCAGGTCTCGTCGGCGCCCGGGAAGGTGGTGGCGACGGCGTCGTCGCAGTCGGTGGCGTCGGCGACATGGCCGTCGGGGGCCTCGCAGCTCTCGGTGGCCGCGTCGGCGTCGCCGTAGCCGTCGCCGTCGCTGTCGGCGTACCAGGTGGACAGGACGCCCTCGTCGACCTCGGTGTCGCAGTCGTCGTCGATGTCGTTGCAGGTCTCGGCGGCACCCGGGTGGACGCTGTCGGCCGTGTCGTCGCAGTCCGAGGCGTCGGCCAGGTAGCCGTCGGGGGCCTCGCAGGCGTCCACGCGGCTGTCCGGATCGCCGAAGCCGTCGCCGTCGCTGTCGGCGTACCAGGTGGACAGGACACCCTCGTCGACTTCGTCGTCGCAGTCGTCGTCCTTGTCGTTGCAGATCTCCTCGGCCCCCGGGAACACGGCGGGGTCGGTGTCGTCGCAGTCTTCGGACGCGGGCGAGCCGTCGCCGTCTTCGTCGGGATCGCCGATGCCGGTGTCGCCGCCGTCGGTGTCGGTGTCGGTGTCGGCGTCGGTGTCGGCGTCGGCGTCGGTGTCGGTGCCGTCCGTGACGTCGGTGTCTGCGTCGGTGTCGGTGTCGCTGCCGTCCGTGACGTCGGTGTCTGCGTCGGTGTCGGTGTCGCTGCCATCCGTCGCGTCGGTGTCGGTGTCGGTGTCCGCGTCGGTGTCCGCGACGACATCGGTGTCGGCGTCGCTGTCGGTGTCACCGATGCCCCCCGAGTCGGCACCCTTGGGACCGGTTCGACAGGCCGTGACGAGCGCCAGGGTGAGGAGCAGCGGGGCGGTTGGACGCATGGGGACTCCGGGAAGGGACCGCCATGCTACCCGCGACGGGCCCTCCGTCGTAAGGTCGCCCCATGCCCGCTCCGACTCAACAGACGCCGCGCATCGGCGGCGAGGTCATCCGCCTCCTCGACAACATCCTGGCCAAGGCGCTCGACGCCCGCGCCTCGGACGTGCACGTCGAGCCCAAGGAACACCTGGTCCGCATCCGCTTCCGGGTGGACGGCGTCATGGTCGAGCAGCGGACGCTCCCGACCAGCTACGCGGCGTCGCTCCTGTCCCGCATCAAGGTCCTGGCCAAGATGGACATCGCCGAGAAGCGGCTGCCCCAGGACGGCACCTTCAAGGCCGAGCCCGAAGGCCGCGCCCCCGTGGCGGTGCGGGCCAGCACCTTCCCGAGCGTGTGGGGCGAGAAGGCCGTGCTCCGGCTGCTCGTCGGTGCCGCCGTCATGCCCCTGCAGGAGCTGGGCTGTTCGCTCTACCAGTCCGACACCCTGCGCCGGCTGGTCCAGCGCCCCGGCGGGCTCCTGCTGGTCACGGGGCCGACCGGCTCCGGCAAGACCAGCACCCTCTACGCCCTGCTCGACGAGGTCGACACCGAGGTCCGCAACGTCGTCACCCTCGAAGACCCCATCGAGGTCGAGCTCAACGGCATCACCCAGGGCCAGGTGCACCCCAAGGCGGGCTTCGACTTCTCGCGCGGCCTGCGCGCCATCCTGCGCCAGGACCCCGACGTCATCCTGGTCGGCGAGATGCGGGACCTCGAGACCGCCAACATCGCCGTCCAGGCCGGCCTGACCGGCCACCTGGTGCTCTCGACCCTGCACACCAACTCGGCGGCCGAGACCATGCTGCGGCTGGTCGACATGGGCGTCGAGGCCTACACCGTCGCCAACGCGCTGATCGGCGTCGTGGCCCAGCGCCTGGTGCGCACCCTGTGCCACAAGTGCTCGACGCCGGGACAGCCCCCGGCCCACGAGATGGCCGAGCTCGGGCCCTTCGCGCTGGACCTGACGGGCGCCCGCCAGGCCGTCGGCTGCGAGTTCTGCATGGGCACCGGCTACCGCGGCCGCACGGGCATCTACGACGTGGTCGTCATCGACGAGGACCTGCGCACCGTCATCAAGTCGACCAAGTCGACCAAGGACATCAAGGAGGTCCTGCGCCAGAAGCAGCTGCCGACCCTGCGGGAGACGGGGCTCGAGCTGGTGCAGAGCGGGCTGACGACCCTGACCGAGGTGCTGCGGGTCACCTGAGGGGCGCCGCTGCGCGAGGGGCCCGAGACGAAGTGGACCGGCGCCCCTCGGAGAGAAGGCGCCGGTCCGGAAGCCGAGGACCTCAGGGGGGGGAGGGTCAGTCCTCGTCTTCCTCATCGTCGTCGTCGTCGGCGTCGTCGCCGTCGTCGTAGCCATCGTCGTCGTCGTCGTCGTCGTCGTAGCCGTCGTCGTCGTCGTCGTCGCCGTCGTCATCGCCGTGGTCGCCGTCGTCGTCCCCACAGCCGCCGTCGCCATGGTGCCCGTCGCCGTCGTCGCCGTCGTCGTCGTCGTCTTCGTGGTCGCCGTCGCCGTGGTCGCCGTCGTGGTCGCCGTCGTCGCCCCCGCAGCTGCCGTCGTCCCCACCGGAGCCGACGTCGGCCGACGCCGCGACCGGGTCGATCTGGAGGGTGCCGCCCTGCTCACAGCCGACGAGGGTGGCGGTGGCGAGGACGGCGAGGAGGGTCGAGTAGGGGATCCGCATCGGGACTCCGGGGCGCCCGGGGAGGAAGGGGGGCGACCGGGAGCTACCGTACCGAGGGTCGGTGCCGGTCGCGAGCCTCGGGACCCACGATTCGTATTCGCACCGCGAACACCGCGAACGGGCACCCACACGAGGATCCCGTGCCTGCCGGGCCCCTGTCGTCTCCCTTGCGGATGAGTACACCCCGGGGCATCCTCGTCCGAGCATGCCGCCGACCCGCCCCGATGTCTTCGCGACCCTCGACCACCGCCAATTCCTGGCGGACTGGTTCGACTGGCGCAAGCACGAGAACCCCCGGTTCAGCCACCGGCTGTTCGCTCGCCTGGCGGGGCAGCGCTCGCCGAGCCTGCTGTCCGAGGTCATCAAGGGGCGCCGGAACCTGACGGCGTCGACGTCCCTGGCCTTCTGCAAGGCCATGGATCTCGACGAAGAGGAAGCCGCCTTCTTCGGGCTGCTGGTGCAGCTGGACCGTGCCGTCAGCGACGAGGAACGCAACGAGATCTGGGAGCAGCTCTCCGCCACCCGGCGCTTCCAGCAGGCCCGCCGCATCGAGGGCGAGGCCGTGCGCTACCTGTCGGTCTGGTACCTGCCGGCGATCCGCGAGCTCGCGACCTGCCCCGGCTTCCGGCCCGATCCGGTCTGGATCGCCGCGACCCTGGTGCCCCGCATCACCACCGATCAGGCCGAAGACGCGCTGGCGACGCTGCAGGCGCTCGGCATGCTGCAGATCGACACCGACGGCGGGGTCACGGTGCGGGACACGACGATCGTCACCCCGCACGAGGTCGCCGGCCTGGCCGTGCACAACTACCACCGGGGCATGCTGGGCAGGGCCATCGAGTCCATCGCCGTGTTCCGGCCGGCCGAGCGGCACCTGGGCGCGGTGACCGTGGCGATTCCTGGGGACCTGCTGCCCCGCCTGAAGACCGAGCTCTCGGCCTTCCAGGAGCGGATCCTCGACCTGTGCGACAGTGCGTCCCCCGACAGGGATCGCGTGGTCCAGATAAACCTGCAATTGTTCCCCTTGTCGGCCCTCATCGAACCGGAGCCCACGTGAGCCTCCTGCTTCCCTTCCTGCTCGCTTGCGCCTCTGGCACCGTCGGAGAGGGCACCAGTGTCGGCAATCCCGGCGAAGCCGCCGCGCGGATGGCGCCGACCGATGCGGTCGCCCTCGACCGGGCGGAGCTCGTGGTGGCCGGAATCGACTGGCTGTCCTGCGACGGCACCACGGTCCAGGGCGAGCCCGTGGGTCACCTCGATCTGCTCGCCGACAGCGACTTCGTGGTGCCCGGGGGCTGCTGGTCCGGCGTGGCCCTCCGGACCGGAGGCCCGCTGGCTCTCGCGGGCACGGCGGCCGACGGGGGCGCGGTCGAGCTGCTCGTGGATGTCGAGACCATCGAGCTGTTCTCGGTCCAGCAGTTCGACGTGACCGACGCCCGCTTCGTCCTCGAGCTGGCCCGCGGTGGCTGGTCCCTCGACGATCCCGACGCCCTGTCCGACGCGCTGGCCGGGCGCTCCGCCCTGGTCGAGGACGTCGACGGCGACGGCTGGCTCGACGACGCCGAGCGGGCCGCGGGGCTCGTGATGGCCGGGCCCGACCGCGAAGAAGACGCGCACGACGACGACGGCGAGTCGCACGACGAAGACGACGAGAGCGAGAGCGACGACGACCACCACGACGAGTCCTACGGCTGCGAGGACGAGGGCGAGGACGACGTCGACGACGAGCGGGACTGACCCCGCTCAGTCGGAGTCGAGCAGGGCGTCCAGGCGCGCGCCGACGGCGTCGGGCACGTCTTCGGCGGGACCGAGCCCGTCGCGCAGCTGGCGGACCAGCCCGGCGTAGCTGCCTCCGAAGGCGGTGCACCACTCGCAGCCGCGCAGGTGGGCCTCAGCGAGGGCGCGGGTGTCGGCCGGCAGCTCGCCGGACAGGTAGTCCGGGAGCGCGTCGAGCACTTCGTGGCACCACAGGCCGGCGACCAGGCGGGGAGCGGGGCTCATGCGGGAGCTCCGGGCGCCTGGAGGGCGGCCATCAGGCGCAGCCGGGCGCGGTGCAGGCGCGTCTTGACCGCGGCGAGGGGAATGCCCAGGGCGGCGGCCGCTTCGGGGCCCGTCAGGCCTTCGAGGTCGCGGAGCACGATGACCTCCTGGTCGTGGGAGGAGAGGGTGGCGAGGGCGGCCTGCAGGCGCCGGCGGTCTTCGGCCGCGGCCACGACCCGCTCGGGGTCACCGCCCCAGCCGGCCGAGGCGCCCAGCGCGGCGAGGGGCTGCGCGTCGTCGAGGGGCTCGGCCGCGAGGGGCTCGCCGGCGCGACGCCGCCACGTGCGGGCGGCTTGCCGGCGCGCGATGCCGAACAGCCAGGCCCGCGCGTCGGCGTCGCCCTGGAAGCTCCCGGCGGCGCGGTGCACCGCCAGGAAGGTCTCCTGCAGGGCGTCCTCGGCGGACTGCTCGCTGCCGCAGGTCGCACGCAGCAGGCGCCAGACCGGGCCGCGGTGCCGGGCGACGAAGGCGCGGAAGGCCGCGCGGTCGCCGGCTGCGGCCCGCTCGAGCAGGGCGCGGTCGGACGGCGAGGGGTCGTCGGGGACATCGATGCGGGGCGGGGCCGTGCTCAGGCGTCCGCGCCCTGGTGCTTCACCGGACACGTCGAGATCCCGAACAGCGTGTAGAGCGGGCACGAGCCCAGGAGCCCCGTGGCCAGGGGGACCAGGCCGATGAGCCCGGCCAGGCCCCAGCCGGGGATCGGGCCGACGGCGAGCAGGGACAGCAGGCCCAGGCCCAGGACGACGCGGACGACGCGATCGACGTTGTGTTCGTTGCGGGGCAGCAGCTTGGAAGCGGACACGGTGACTCCAGGGTGGGGTTCACCCTGCAGGTTCCGGATCGTCCGCCGATGGATTCCGCCGGGCGCGAGAATTCTCGCGCCGGGCTCACAGCCACCCCCGCTTGTGGAACCAGGCGAGCATCACCACCGAGATCAGCGCCATGGTGCCCAGCGCCGTCGGGTAGGCCCAGACCCAGTGCAGCTCCGGCATGTTGTCGAAGTTCATGCCGTAGATGCCCGCCACGAAGGTGATGGGCATGAAGATCGTCGCGACGACGGTCAGCACGCGCATGGTCTCGTTCATGCGGTGGCTGGCCAGGTTCAGGTGGATGTCGAGCGCTCCGAGCAGCCGGTCGCGGCTGGCGTCGAGCAGGTCGAGGGCCTGGTCGAGGTGGTCGGTCAGGTCGTTGAAGTAGGGCCGGACCTGGGCGGTGAGCATGGGGGTCTCGCCGCGCAGCAGCCGGTGCACGCCCTCGCGGGCCGGGATGAGCAGCCGCCGGATGGCGTTGAGCCGGCTCCGCGCCCGGTGCACCCGGCGGGGAAGGTCGCGCTCGGCCTCCATGCCCAGCGCCTCGTCCTCGAGATCCTCGACCCGGACCTCCCAGTCGCTCAGCACCTCGAAGAGCCCGTCGACGATGGCGTCCAGCAGCGCGTGCAGCAGGTAGTCGGGGCCCAGCTGGCGGATGCGGCCGCGCCCGCTGCGGATGCGCTCGCGCACGCCGTCCCACAGGTCGCCGGGCCGTTCCTGGAAGGTGACCACCCAGCGGGGCCCGAGCACCATCGCCACCGACTCGATGTCCAGGTCGCGCTCGCCCTCGCCCGGCAGCACCCGCAGCATGCGCACGCAGACCAGCACGTGGTCGTCGTAGATGTCGACCTTGGGGCGGGTCGTCGGGTTGAGCACGTCCTCCATCGCCAGCGGGTGGATGCCCAGCACCTCGCAGATCTGCTGGATCACCTCGGCCTGGTGCACCCCGGCCACGTCGATCCACGTGATGTCGGGGTCCTTCACGAGCGGGGCCAGCGCCCCGGGGGCCACCTGCGGCGCCTCGCGCACGCCGTCGGCGCCGTAGTGCAGCACGGAGATGGTGACCTGTCCGTCGCGCGGCGCCCCCGTGTAGATGGGAGCGCCGGGCATCAGGCCCCGGCGGGCCGACTTGTCCGCGGCGGGGCGCCGCTTGGAGGGAGAGGCCATGGCGGGAGTGTAGCGGGCAGGACGGAGGCGGGGAGGGGCGTCGCGGTCAGCGCGTGTACAGCCCGGCGACCAGCCCGGCGTGCCGCTCCTGGACGACGCGGCGCTTGAGCTTGAGGGTCGGGGTCAGCTCGCCGGCTTCGACGGTGAGCTCGCCGGGCAGCAGGGCCCAGCGCTTGATGGTCGAGAAGGGCGGCAGTGGCGCGTTGGCGCGGTCGACCTGGGCCTGGACGGCGGCTTGGACCTCGGGGCGGTCGCGCCACTCCTGGGGCCCGCCGGGCCAGCCGGCGGCCGTGGCGCGTGCCGCCAGCGCTTCCGGGTCCAGGGCCAGCAGGGCGACCAGGTAGGGGCGCTCGTCGCCGACGACGCAGGCCTGGCCGACGATGCCGCCTTCGAGCGCCTTCTCCAGCGGGGCGGGCGCGATGTTCTTGCCGCCGGCGGTCACGATGATCGCCTTCTTGCGGCCGGTGATGAACAGGTAGCCGTCGCCGTCGATGCGCCCCAGGTCACCGGTGCGGAACCAGGGCCGGCCGCCGTCCTCGGCCAGCAGGAGCGCATCCGACGTCGCGTCCAGGTCGTGCAGGTAGCCCTGGAACAGGCCGGGGCCGCGAACCAGCACCTCGCCGTCGGCGGCGATGGCCAGCTCGACGCCGGGCATCGGCCGGCCGACGCTGCCGATGCGGAAGTCCTGGGCCGTGTTCAGCGTCGCGGGCGCGCAGGTCTCGGTCAGGCCCCAGCCCTCGCGGACCCCCATGCCGAGCGCCTCGAACCACTCGGCGACGTCCACCGACAGGGCGGCGCCGCCGCTGCACAGCAGGGTGACCTCGCCACCGAGCGCCTCCTTGACCTTGCCGTGGACCAGTCGCTCGGCCAGCCGGTACTGGGCGTCCAGGCGGCGCGGCACCCTCCTCCCCTCCCGCAGGCGCAGGTTTCGGGCGTGCCCGACGGCGATGGCCCACCGCAGGATGGTGGCGCTGACCGGGCCCCGCTCGGCGGCCTTGGCTTCGGCCGTGGCCTTGATCTTCTCGAGCATGCGCGGGACGGTGACCAGCAGCTGGGGGCGGCAGTCACGCAGCACGTCGGGCAGGGCGGCGATGTCGGGGGCGAACCAGCCCTCGATGTCCTCGGCCAGGCCCCGGTAGACGGTGAACCGCTGCAGGCTGTGGGCCAGGGGCAGGAAGACGATGCTGCGGCTGCCGGGCTCGACCGGGAAGCAGGCCGCGGTGGACGCGATGTTCTCCAGGAACTGGCCGTGGGTGAGCACGACGCCCTTGGGCTCGCCGGTGGTGCCGCTCGTGTAGACGATGGCGGCCACGTCGTCGCGCCCGACGGCGGCGACCTGGGTGCGCAGCATGGCCAGATCGGGCTTGCCGGGGGCGAGGGTGGCCACCCGGGCGCGCTCGGGATCGGCCGGCTCGGCCATGGCGAAGACGTGCCGCAGGTCGTCCAGGTCGTCGAGGTGGGGGCGGACCTTGTCGTACTGGGCCTCGTCTTCGACGAACAGCAGCTCGGCGCGGCTGTGGGCCAGCTGCCAGGCGACGTCCGGGCCGGTGAGCGTCGGGTAGATGCCGACCGTGATGCCGCCCAGGCACAGGACCGCCAGGTCGAGGGCCACCCAGGCGTGGCTGGTCTCGGCCAGGATGGCGACGGGGGTGCCGCGGGTGACGCCGAGCGCCCGGAGCTTCGCGGCGATGCCGGCCACGTTGTCCAGCGCCTGCCGCACGGTCAGGCCGTGCCAGGCGCCGCGGGTGCCGGCCGGTCCGGGGGCGCGGCTGCCGGGCAGCTCGGGGAAGGGCAGGCCGTCAGGCACGTAGAAGGCGACCCGCTCGGGGGCGTGCTGGGCGCCGGCGAGCATCAGGGCGCCCAGGCTGTCGACCGTGGAGACGTCGATGCTCACGGGGTCTCCTGCGCGCGCTGGTCGCGGGTCGGGCCCTCTTCGCGGGTCAGGAACGCCAGCACGGCGTCGTTGAACTGCCGCGGCCGCTGGAAGTTCGGGCCGTGGGCGGCGTCTTCGATGACGACCAGCTCGGCGTCCATCGCCGCGGCCAGCTGCTGGCCCTCGGTCAGCGGGAAGACCGGGTCGCTGTCGCCCCAGACCAGCAGCAGGTCGTCCGGGACCTGCCAGCGGTCGGGCGGAAAGGCGTCCTGCAGGCCGATGAGCTCGGTCAGCAGGGCCCGACGGGCGTCCAGGTCGCCGCGGAACCAGGCGCGGCGGATGTCCTCGAGCAGGCCGCGGGGGATCCTCGGGCCGCCGGGGCGCACGATGGCCAGCAGGCGGCCCACGCCCTCGGCGTCGGTGGGCACGAAGAAGTCGGCCGGGTCGCCCACGCCGAGCCGCTCCAGCATCGCGTCGCGGTCGGCTTCGTCGAAGACCGGGCCCGGGCTGTCGACGACGATGACCTTGCCGGTGCGGTCGGGGTGGTGCTGGTGCAGCAGCAGGGTCACGAAGCCGCCGTAGGAGATGCCCATCACGTCGGCCCGCTCGATGCCTTCGTGGTCGAGCAGGTCGATCATGGTCTCGACCTGGACGTCCAGCCCGGGCTCGACCCCGAGCGCCGAGCTGTCGCCGAACCACACGAGATCCGGCACGATCAGGGTGCGGTGCCGCGACAGGTCGTGCAGCTGCTTGTTCCAGGTCCACAGCCCGTTGCCGCCGAAGCCGTGCAGCAGCAGCAGCGGCGGGCCCTCGCCGCCGATCCAGTACGACACCTGGCGACCGCCGAAGACCGCGCGCCGGTGCTCCAGGCCCTGGGACTGTACGCGGTGCTCGACCACGCGGGTGGCCGTGCGGGACAGGCTGCAGGCGCTCCCCAGGGGGAGGAGGAGCAGGGGGAGGAGGAGCCGGGGGAGGAGCCCGGGGAGAACGCGCTGGGCGAGGAGGCGACGCATGCCGCAGAGGTAGCCCGTCGTGGCGCGCGATAGGACGCCTGCCTGCAGGGAGGGACCCGTGGCCATCGAGATCTCCACCGCCTTCGACAGCGGCAATGCCGATCTGCTCGCGCCCATCGAGACCGCTGGGGTCGACGCCCGCACGGTGGTGCGGCTCGCGATCACCCCCGATCACCGGAGCGAGCACTACCAGTGGTTCCACTTCCGGGTGTCGGGCGCGCGTGGCCTGCCCCTGGCGCTGCAGCTCGAGAACGCGTCCAAGGCCAGCTACCCGAAGGCCTGGCCCGGCACCCAGGCGGTGCGCAGCGTCGACCGCGAGACCTGGGTGCGGGTGCCCACCGACTACGTCGACGGCCACCTGGTCATCCACGACACGCCGCCGGCCGACCTGTGCTGGTACGCCTACTTCGCGCCCTACTCGCAGGATCGCCACCAGGACCTGCTCGGCGAGTGCCTGGCGACCGGCCGGGCGCGGGCCGCCGTGCTCGGGCGCACCCTGGACGGTCGCGACCTGGACCGGCTCATCATCGGCAGCCCCGGCCCCGGCACGCCCGTGTTCTGGGTCATCGGCCGCCAGCACCCGGGCGAGTCCATGGCCAGCTTCTGGATGGAGGGTTTCCTGGAGCGGCTGCTCGACGCCGACGACGCCCAGGCCCGGCGCCTGCGCGAGCGTGCGGTGATCCACGTCGTGCCGATGATGAACCCCGACGGCGCCATCCGCGGGCACCTGCGCACCAACGCCGCCGGCGCGAACCTGAACCGCGAGTGGCACGCCCCCACCATGGAGCGCAGCCCTGAGGTCGCGCTGGTCCGCGACGAGATGGACCGCACCGGCGTGCAGCTGTGCCTGGATGTGCACGGCGACGAAGCGCTGCCCTACGTCTTCCTGGCCGGCGCCGAGGGCATCCCCGGCTGGACGGCCGCGCGGGCTGCGGCCCAGCAGCGGTTCTGCGACGCCTACGAGCGCGCCTGTCCCGACGTGCAGCAGGTGCACGGCTACCCGGTCGACAAGCCGGGAGAAGGCAACCTGAGCATGTGCACCAACCAGGTGGCCCACCGCTTCGGGGCCGTGTCGCTCACCCTCGAGATGCCGTTCAAGGACAACGCCGACGCGCCCGAGCCGATCGAAGGCTGGAGCCCGCGGCGCTGCACCCTGCTGGGTGCGGCGGCGGTGGACGCGCTGGTGGCGATGCTTCCCTGAGCCGGGGCGGCGGTCCGGGGCGCTATACCCGCAGATCCGCGACCAGCTCGCCTTCCTGGTGGCCGACCAGCCGGATCCGCCCGCGATCGTCCCAGGACAGGGTGCGGTAGTCCTGGCTGTCGGCCGTCGAGCTCTGCCGCACCCCGACATGCGTGGCGCCAGGGTGATCGATGCGCAGCAGCAGGCTGCCGGTCGTCGCGGTGGTGCTGGAGAAGACGACCGCAGCGGTGGTCTCGCCGTGCACCGCCGCGCTGACCAGCGACGAGCGGGACTGGGCCCGGGTGCCGCCGACCACGCGGGCGCCGACCACGGTCGTCAGGGGCAGGGTGCAGACGTTCTGCTCGCGGTCTTCGGCGGGTCCATCGCTGCGGGCCAGCAGCGGTCCGTACCAGCCGACGCCGAGCAGCTGGTCCTGGCCCAGATCGACGCGGCGCCGGCGGTGCAGGCGCATGCCGTCGGCCAGCCAGCTGAAGTGCTCGACCGCCTGGGGACCGGCGGGCACGCAGGCGTAGACGCCGCCGCTCTCGGCGTCCAGGGCCAGCACGCGCCGGTCGGCCTGCCCGCCCAGGTCCTGGGGCGCGAGATCACCGACCGACCACAGGGCGCGCAGCCCCGCGGCGTAGGGGTCCAGCCCCAGGATCCGGTCGCCCTGGGCCACGAACCACATGCGGCCGTCGTGCTCGCGGGCCCAGTGGTCGAGCTCGGCGTCGCACCAGCGCTCGGCCGCCCCGGTGCGCAGGTCGACCCGGGTCAGGCGCTGGATGCGCCCGCGCCGTCCGATGAGCACGGCACTGGTGCCGCTGCTGGCCATGGCGATGGCGTGGGTCGGCGCGGCCCAGGCGCGCAGCTGCCGCCCATCGGGGGCCAGCAGCACCGCCCCTTCTTCGCCCAGGGCCACGAGCACCCGGTCCCGCCAGGCGGCGGCGGCGTCCAGCACCGGCCGGCTGCCGGTGTCGCCTTCGCGGGCGCCGACCACGAGCGGCGACGTGCGCTTGCGCAGCTGGTGGCTGGCCTCGACCGACGGCAGCGGAGGCAGATCGGCCATCAGCGCGGGGTCGATGTGCTGCGCCACGCTGCGGAACAGGGCCAGGCCGTCGTGGTGGGGGTGGGCCACGAGATCGGCCAGCACCTGCCGCAGCAGCGGGCGCAACAGCAGCGTGCGCAAGCGGCGGTTCTCGGCCTGGGCCCCGTCGGCCGACAGGGCGGCCAGCAGCTTGCGCCGGGTGCCGCGGCCGGCGGCCCCGTCCTCGGCGGCGATGCGCTCCAGCACGCGGCGCAGGGCGTCCGGATCGGCGTCGGGCAGGCGGGCGGCCTCGCCCAGTGCCTCGGCGCCGGCGATGCCTCCGGCGTCCATCGCCTCGGTCAGCCAGCGCTTCGCCAGCGGGCGCAGCGCCTCGACCGGCCAGGCCACGTCGAAGGCGGCGGCGGGGCGGCCGGCCCGCGCCTCGGCCCAGGCCCAGGCCTGGCGGGCCTGCCACGCTTCTTCGACCAGGTCGCGGCTCTCGAGCCCCTTCACCAGCGCTGCCCACTTCCGGTGCAGCGCGGCCAGGGCCAGGGCGCGGTCGACCTCGCCGGCCCGCAGCCACAGCACGCAGACGAGCTCGCCGGGCAGCTCCTTGGCCTCGGCGATCTCGGCGGCCTCGCGGAACAGGCCGTGCTCCTCGAGCAGCGCGACGGCCTCGGCGGGCTCGCCCAGCAGCTCGGCCAGCACATAGGCGGCTTCCTTCCAGCGCTCCTCGCGCTTCAGCCGGTCGAGGATGCGGCGGTACAGCGCCTTGAGGTGCTCGAACAGGCCCGCGCTGGCCGCCAGCCCCGTGCCGCGGGCGCCGCCGCGGGACAGGTCCAGCCCGTCGCGGGGGCGCAGCCAGGACGGCCAGGCGTCGTGGCCTTCCGAGGGCACGTCGGAGAGGGGCAGGGCGTGCCGGAGGGCGTCGAGGATGTCGCCGCCGGACAGCGCCTGGTCGAGCTTGTCGAGCATGGCCTGGAGGTAGCGGGAGTACTGGGGCGACAGCATGCGGGCCATGGCTGCGCGCAGGCCGAGCCGCTGGCCCAGGGCGGAGAGGCGCTGGGCGAGGTGATCGAGCAGGCCGGGGCCGCGCGGGACCGGCAGACCGCCTCCTCCTCCTCCGGCACCGCCGCGGCCGCCTCCTCCGAAGCCGCCTCCTCCGAAGCCACCTGCCCCGAAGCCTCCTCCTCCCCCGAAGCTCCCTCCTCCCCCGGCGCCGCCCAGCAGCCCGCCCAGGCCGAACAGCGCCTTGCCCAGCATGCCGGCGGCGCCTGCGGCCAGTCCCGCAGCGGCGCCCAGTCCGGCGGCCGCCCCGAGCCCACCGCGGGCCAGGGCGGCGGCCAGCTCGCCGACGCTGCCGGCCCCGCCTTCGCCGATCGCCAGGGTGCGGCGGGCGCTGGTCTCGACGGGGGCCGCGACGACCACGGCCGGTGCGGGGGGCGGGCCCAGGGGGCGCACGGTGGCGACGGGGGGCAGGTCCAGGTCCAGCCAGGCGCTGGGGTCGACCGCCTGCCAGCTGTCGGCCGGCGCGACCAGCAACGCGCCTTCGTGCAGGCGCAGCAGGGCGCCTTGGGGGTGGGCGTGCAGGTCGCGGGGGTCGAGGGGGGCGCTGGTCAGCCGGCCGTCGACGGTGCGCAGCGGCAGACCCGGGCAGCGGTCCACGTGCCAGGCGCCGGGGGCCGGCAGCCGCAGCAGCAGCCCGCCGGCCGCCTGGAACAGCCGGGCCCCGGGCTGCCACAGGGCCAGGACATGGCCGCGGGCGTCGGCGGGCAGCCACAGATCCGCGGTCTGGACCAGGCCCGGGTGCCGCAGGCGGGCCGGACGGCGCTGCAGGGGGGCCGTGCTCATGGCGCCTGCCCGTGCGTCTCGCGGTCGGCTTCCCAGGCGTCCTTCGTCGGGAAGAACCGCGCGGTCACCGCGTGGTTGTGCATGCTGTAGATGCTGATGCAGCCGTCGTCGGTGCGCCAGGCCAGCTCGCAGCCCTTGCCGGGGCTGGTGGCGGCGTCGGTCACCGCGCCTTGGTGGGGCAGGGCGACCGAGATGCCCTCGGGCCCGCGCAGGCGCAGGGACGCGGTCTGGGGCTCCAGGCACAGCAGCACCGGACGCTGGTCGACCCGCCGCGTGGCGCCCAGCACCCGCTCGTCGGGCGGGACGATGATCTCGAACGGCCCGCCCGAGGGGCTCGGGTGCGGCTGCAGCAGCACCCAGCGCTGGGCGTCGACCCGGACCATGACGAGCCCCAGGTTCCACGGCGGGCCGGTGGGGCCGACGGCGATCTCGGCCCTGTCGCTCAGGACGGTGCCGTGCTGGTAGCCGGCCTTGCCGGGCTGCCCGACGGTGGCGTGCACCTCGCCGAAGTGGTTCCAGACCCGCAGCAGGTGGCCCTCGCGGTGGCCGATGTACAGGACCTGCGACTGCTCCAGGGTCGGGTGCACGGCCAGCCGGGGTTGCTCGGCCGACCCGATCCACAAGGTGCCGTCGGGCTCCAGCACCGACAGCTGCTGGGCTTCTTCGACGCGGCTGTCCATGAACAGCCGTCCCGGAAGCGCGTCGGCGGGGGGATCCGGCGGGTCGTCGATGTCGCCGATCCGCCGCCACAGGTCGTTCTGGCGGCGCAGCTGCAGCTCGCCGTTGCGCCCGTAGCGGGTCAGGCACAGCAGCCGCTGGTGGTACCAGCCGAAGGCCACGACCCGGTCCCCGTCCAGGTGCGTGCTGGTCCACGGGCGCGCGCCCCGGTCCTGGGCGCTGCGCGGCACCTTCCAGGCCCCCACGCGGCCGTCGGCCAGCCGGCCCATCAAGCGGTGGCCGCTGTCGCTGAACCGCAGGCAGTCGACGATCGGGCAGACCCAGGCCGTCGGGCTGGTCTCGCGCTCCGGGGGCCGGGGAGGCGGTGCGGCCTCGAGCGGCCGGCGCAGGATCCGCACCCGGGTCTCGGTCTCGGGCAGGACCAGGCGCAGGGCCCGCGGCGAGCCGCCGGGGGCGTGGATCCGCACGGCGACTGCGTCTCCGTCGAGATCGTCGTCGGGACGCAGGTCCACCCGCCAGGCGTCGGGCGCCCGCAGCGACGACAGGGTGGCGCCGCCGACCAGCCACAGCTCGTCGCCTGGGGGCAGGGGCGTGGCGTCGAGGGCGGTGCGCCAGGCGGCCAGGTGGGCCGCGGTCGGGTGCGCCAGGCTGCGGCCGGTCTGCCAGGTGGGCAGCTGGCGCCGGCTCAGGCCCTCGAAGGTGCTGCCGGCGGCGCGGTGGAAGATGCCCCAGCGGAACTCGGCGGCGGCGGCTTCGGCCCGGCGGGCCAGCACGATGAGCAGGGCCAGCTGCACCAGCCGCGCGTCGCCCAGCACGTCGGGGCTGCCGTCCAGGATCAGCAGGCAGCGGTGGCCGCCCTGGGGCGTGCGGCGGGCCAGGTCCAGGAACAGGTGCTCGCGCTGGGCGGCGCGGCGCAGGAACTCGTCGGGCAGGACGTCGGCCAGCACCCACTCCGACAGCAGCAGCCGGTCGTAGCTGCCGCGGCGGGTCAGGCCGTCGACGCCGTCGGGCTCGGCACCTCCGGGCTCGGCGCGGCTGACCAGCGGCCCGATGGCCAGGTCCAGCTGCCGCAGGGCCGGGCCGAGGGCGTCGGCGATCACCGGGTCCAGGCCCTTCAGCCAGGGGGCCCACGGGCGCAGGGCCGCGGGGAGCTCGACGGTCAAAGGGTCTCCGCGCGCAGGGCGCGCTGCAGGAAGGTCCGGTCGAGGGGGCGGGAGGGGCCGAGGGGCACGCGCAGGGCGGGGGCTTCGAGGAGGAGGACGGGGGCGCTCCCGGCCGGCAGGCCGCGCAGCACGGCGGCCTGGAGGAGGTCCGCGGGCAGGTCCGGCGTGCGGCGGGTCGGCAGCAGCAGGGCCGGCGCGTGGGGCCGCCGGGTCAGCCAGAGCGCGCCCTCGGCCCAGGGCAGGTCCGGGCCCGTGATCACGACCAGGTCGTCGTTCTCGACGCCCTCCAGCAGGGCGAGGGCCGGGTCCGTGCGGCGCAGCAGGGCGACCAGCAGGGCGCGGCGCACCGGCCCGAAGCCGGCGACCGCGACGGCGCGCCCGGGGGGCTGGTCGGTCCACGGCAGGGCGACGCTCACGCCGTCAGCAGTCCGGCCAGCTCGGCGCGGGGCGCGACCAGGGGCTCGGGTCGCGCGCCGGGCGCGAAGGCGGCGTCGATCTCGGCCAGCACGCCCTCGGCCCGCAGGCGCCAGGCGTCGTCCGTGGCGGCGGGTGCGGCGATCAGCGCCTGCATGGCCTCGACCAACCCGGGCACGCGGGCCAGCATGCCGCGGCTGGCGGTGGTGGCGGCGGCGACCAGGGCCGCGGACTCGCTCGGCGCCAGCAGATCGTGCAGGGCCTCGCGGGCCATGGCCTGGGCGTGGGCCGTGGGCACGGCCATCACGATGGGCCACAGATCGGCTTCGGTCGGGGCCGGGCGGCCGGCCAGGGCGGCGGCGGCGGCGACCAGCTTCTGGGTCTTCACCGCGCGGCGGTCGGACAGGTCGATGCCGGCCCGGCGCAGGGTGCGGATGGCCTGGGCCAGGCGCGGCCGCACGGCGCCCAGGTCCATGGCGCGGGCGTGGCCGGCCAGGGCGTCGATGTCGGCGACCCCGGCGGCAGGCTCGGCCGCGGGCCCGCGCAGGCCCCAGCCGCCGGCCAGCAGGTCTTCCAGGTGCGGGTCGGGCAGGGCGTCGACGAAGACCCGCAGCAGGAACCGGTCCGCGAAGGCCGCCAGGGCCGGGTCTTCGGGCAGGTGGTTGCTGGCCCCCACGCAGACCCGCAGCGGGCAGGCCAGGTCCGTGTGGCCGCGCCGGAAGCGCCGCTCGTTGAGGATGCCGAGCAGCGTGTTCAGGATGGCGGTGCTGCCCAGGAACACCTCGTCGAGGAAGGCCAGCTCGGCTTCCGGCAGCATGCCGCGGGTCTCGGTCACGACCTCGCCCTCGCGCAGCCGGCGCAGGTCGATGGGGCCGAACAGCTCGCCGGGCTCGGTGAACCGGCCCAGCAGGTACTCGAAGTAGGCGCCGCCCAGCGCGCGGCTGGTGCGGCGGGCGGCTTCGGACTTGGCGGTGCCGGGCGGGCCGATGACCAGCAGGTGCTCGCCGGCGACGGCGGCCAGCACGATGAGCTCGACCAGCGCTTCACGCTCGACGAGCCCGCTGCTGGCCTGGCGGATGGCGGCGCGCAGGCGGCCGGCGGCCTGCTCGGGGGAGGGGGTGCTCACGAGGGCCTCCTTGGGACCCGGTCCCTCTATTCGGCGCCTCGCGGGCGTGGGGCCGGGCGGCTACCGTGGGCCGATGCTGCTCCTCCTCGCCCTGGCCTGCGCCCAGCCCGACAGCGGCGCGCCCCTGCCCGACGACACGGGCTTCTTCGACGACGACAGCTTCGTCGACCTGCCGGACGGGGACCTGCAAGATGTCACCGGCGTCATCAGCGGCGTGGTGCCCACGGTCGTGCGCGTGCAGTGGACGTCACCCGTCGCCGGCCGGAGCCACGTCGAGCACGGCCTGACCACAGCACTCGGCCAGGCGACCCCCGACGACGCCGGCGGCACCACCCACGACGTGCTGGTCCTGGGCCTGCGGGCCGGCGCCGAGCACCACCTGCAGGCCGTCACCGTCGCCGACGACGGCACCGAGCTGCGCAGCGACGTCGGCGCCGTGACGCTGTCGGCGCCGCCGAGGGCGATCGGCCGGTTCACCCTGACCGTCGACGACGACGCGGCCCGCCCCGACGGCTACGTCCTGACCAGCCTGCTGCAGGCCGCCGACAGCTGGGTCGTCATCCTGGATCGCGACGGCGAGGTCGTCTGGTACTACCCGGCGACCGACGGCTTCAGCATCCCGACCACCAAGCCCGGCCGCGACGGGCGCAGCATCCTGCTGACCCAGAACGGCCAGGACCAGGTCGAAGACGTCAGCAACATCCAGCGCGTCGCCGTCGACGGCAGCGGCCACACCGAGACCCGCGCCCTGCTGGGCCACCACAGCTTCGTCGAGCGCGCCGACGGCGCTTTCGCCTGGCTGTCCCTGGACATCCGCGACGTCGAGGTCGACGGCGTGCTCGAGACCGTGGCCGGCGACAGCATCCTGTTCGCGGCCGAAGGCGCCACCGACGCCGACCCGCCCGGCGAGCTGTTCACCTACTTCGACGACTGGGGCGATCCCTACCGGATGTGCGAGCACTTCGACGCCGAAGCCTACGGCACCGGCGCGCTCGACTGGACCCACGGCAACAGCCTGATGCAGGTCGACGGCGACGACGACCTGTACCTGATGTCCAAGAACCACGACCACGTGCTGCGCGTCGACGGCCAGACCGGCGCGGTCGTCTGGCAGCTCGGCGGGCCCGAGTCCGACTTCGAGATCGACCCCGCCGCCATGTGGAGCCACGCCCACATGAGCCACCTGTGGGACGGCGGCATGGTCGTGTTCGACAACGGCTACCACCACGACCGCGTGTTCTCGCGGGTCGTCGCCTACCAGTGGGACGAGGTCGGCGGCCGGGTGCGCCAGACCTTCCGCTACGACGACCCCCAGCGGCGGTTCATCCAGCTGCTGGGCGACGGGCGGCTGCTGGACAACGGCAACGTGCTGGCCAGCTGGACCAGTGCGGGCATCGTCAACGAGCTGACCCCCGACGGGCAGGTCGCCTGGCAGGTCGAGAGCGATCTCGGCACCGCCGTCGGCCGGGTCACCCTGATCGACGACCTGTACACACTGTCCCGGGGCGAGGCGCACTGAGCGCCCGCGGTGGCGCGGTCCGACGGGGTAGGAAGCCGCTCCCGAGAGGACCCCATGGACTGGAAGCTCGCCGCCACCGCCTTCGCCACCATCTTCATCGCCGAGCTGGGCGACAAGACCAACCTGGCCACCATGGCCCTGTCCGGGGGCAGCCAGAGCAAGTGGGCCGTGTTCCTGGGGGCGTCGGCCGGGCTCATCGCGACGACGGCGCTGGGCGTGCTCGCCGGCGATCTGGTCAGTCGCTACGTGCCCGAGCTGTGGGTCAACCGCGGGGCCGGTGTGATGTTCATCGTGATCGGACTGTTCTTCCTGGTCGGGAAGTCGGCATGAAGACGGTGCTGCTGACCGGTGCCACCGGGCACGTCGGCACGGCCCTGCTGCCGCGGCTGCTGGCCGGCGGCGACACGCGGGTGCTGGCGCTCGTTCGGGCCCGCGACGAGACCCACCTGGCCGAGCGGCGGCGGGTGCTGGCCGAGCGCGCCGGGGTGGACGAGGGCCTCGAGCTGGTCGCCGGCGACGTGTCCGCGCCGGGGCTCGGTCTGTCCACGCGCGATCGGGGGCGGGTGCTCGCCGAGGTCGACGCCGTCATGCACAGTGCCGCCAGCGTGCGCTTCGACATGACCCAGGACGAAGCCGCCGCCAGCAACCTGGCCGCCACCCAGCAGGTGCTGGCCCTGTGCCGGGATCTGGCCGACGCCGGGCGGCTGGATCGCTACGATCACGTCAGCACCTGCTACATCGCCGGGGACCGCCGCGGCACGGTGTACGAACACGAGATCGACGTCGGCCAGGGCTTCCGCAACAAGTACGAGTGGTCCAAGTGCCAGGCCGAGCTCGCCGTGCGGGACGCCACCCAGGCCGGGCTGCCCGTCTGCGTGCACCGTCCTTCCATCGTGGTCGGGGACAGCCGCACCGGCGCCACCCGCAGCTTCAACGTCCTGTACTGGCCGCTCAAGCTCTACGCCCGGGGCCTGTGGCGCACCTTCCCCGGCCGCGTCGACACCCCCGTCGATCTCGTGCCTGTCGACTGGCTGGCCGACGCCATGGTGGCCCTGCACCGCGACGACGCCAGCATCGGCGCCACCGTCCACCTGGCCCAGGGGCCGGCCGCCCCCACCGTCCAGGTGCTGATGGACGCCGTCCAGGCCCAGATCGACGGTCCGCCCCTGCGCGTCGTGGACCAGGGCCGCTACCGGCGCTTCGTGCGGCCGCTCTTGTGGCCCTTCTTCCAGACGAAGCGCGGGGCGGCGGTCAAGCGCGGGGGCGATGCCTACCTGCCGTACTTCACCGGCAACCCCGTGTTCGACGCCACGACCCGGGACGAGCTGCTGCCACAGCTGCCGCCGCCCGACCCGCTCGAGGTGCTGCGCGTCATCGTGGACTTCGCCATGCGGCGGGACTTCGGCGGGCGATAGGCTCGGGGCGATGCTGATCCTGCTCGCCCTGTCCGCCTGCGATCGGACCGCGGCCTCGGTCGACGAGTCGCTGGTCTTCTTCGCGCCCGATGTGTCCGCCGACGCCCTGGCGGCCGGGTTCAGCGCGGGCCAGCCGCTGCTGGTGGGCAGTCGGATCTGCGGCGACCTGTCGGGCAGGGACCAGGACGCGGCGCTGAGCGCGACCCAGGTCGCGGCCTGCTACGCGCAGTCCGTGGGCGGCGGGGCGACCCTGGACGCCGACGGCTGCCTGCAGATCGACGGCGCCGGCGAGATCGAGTGGGCGCTGACCTCGCTCGGCTGCACGGCGGACGAGCTGGGCTTCGCACCGGTGGACGATCGGTTCCGGTTCTCGGCCGTGGACGGGGCCGACGTCGCGGCGACCTGGGACTTCTGGGCCGAGCGCGGGGTCGAGGAGGGGCAGCTGGTCATCGACGGCGCCGTCCCCGACGACTGGCTGCCGGGCGAGGGGGAGGCGCTGCAGGTCGTGGCAGAGGAGGCGACCGCCGTGCCGGTCGGTCTGTTCACGGGGGAGGGGGAGCAGGTCGCCTGGGTGCCCGACGAGGCGACCCTGGACGGTGCGACCCTGGACAGAGCGGGCGTGGGCCTGGACGACAACCGGGTCGTGGCCACGCTGGCGGCGGGGCAGGCGGCGGACGTCGTGCTCGACCTGCACGGCGTGCACGGCGCCATCGGGACCGTGGTCGGCGTGGACCCCGCGGACGTCGTGTCCATCGAGATCGTGCCGGCCTACTACCCCGACGATGCCTGGCGCACGCCGGCCGGCGCCCGGGCGGTGCTGCGCACGGCGGACGGGGCGCCCGTGTTCGGGGCGCCGGTGACCTGGGACGTGACGAAGGGGGCGCTGAACGTGCAGCCCGTGAGCGAGGACCTGGCCACCGACCTGATCCAGCTGGGCGACGACTGCGTGAAGCCCGGCAAGCGGACCGGAACCCGCTCGGCGGTGGTCACGGCGGCCTGGGCGGACCTGTCCGCGACCGCAACGCTTTCGTGGACCCAGCCAGACGATCTCGCGGCGGTCCTGGGCGAGGCCGAGCTGCAGCAGGCCGACGAGAACTGGGTGCGACCCGAGACCTGTGTCGGCGGCTGCGGCTGCGCCGGCGCCGGGCCGGCGGCCGGGTGGCTGGGGCTGCTGCTGGGGGTCGTGGGGGCGGTGCGGCGGCGGGGGTAGGCCCCCCTCCGCCGGCTACGCCGGCACCTCCCCCCGCATCGCGGGGGGAGGGACGGAAACCCGGAGCGAACCCCTCCCCCCGCATCGCAGGGGGAGGGACGGAATCCCGCCACGACCCCTCTCCCCGCATCGCGGGGGGAGGGACGGAAACCCGGAGCGAACCCCTCCCCCCGCATCGCGGGGGGAGGTGGCCCGGAGGGCCGGAGGGGGGCCCTACTCGACCTCCAGCAGGTGCTTCCAGTACCGCTCCGGGCACTCCAGCATGCCGCGGGTGATCTCGTAGTGCTTCGTCTGCTCCAGCGTCGTCGGGCGGATCTCCCCGCCGTCCAGGGACAGGAGCCGCGCCCCGGGGAAGGTCATCAGCAGCGGTGAGTGGGTCGCGATGACCACCTGGGTCCGCCCGGTCCGCACCGACCGCGCCAGCATGGCCAGCAGCGAGAGCTGCCGCTGCGGCGACAGGGCCGACTCGGGCTCGTCCAGGAACAGCAGTCCCTGGTTCGCCCGGTTGTGCAGGACGGCCAGGAAGGACTCGCCGTGCGACAGCTGGTGCAGCGCGCGATCGGTGAAGATCGCGTCGCGGTCGTTGCCGTAGAAGTGCTTGCCCCCGCTCGAGTGCAAGCGCTGCGCGAAGCTGGCCTGCAGGTCGGCGCGGAACAGCCAGGTGCGGCTGGGGCGCTCGCGGAACATCGGCCGCATCGCCCGGGCCAGGACCGAGTCCTGGCTGTGGGGCAGGTCGTGGGTCATGCCGCGATGCTGCGTGTCGCCGCCCGTGGCCGGGGCTCCCGCGAGCACGGCCATCGCCTGGAGCAGGGTCGACTTCCCGCAGCCGTTCTCGCCCACCAGGATCGTGACCGCCGTGTCCAGCTCGATGCGCAGGTCGCGGACGACCGGCAGGCTGAACGGGAACTCGTGCCAGGACGACACCCGCTCGGGCACAACGTAGGCGCCCTCCAGGAAGGGCGGCGGCAGGCGGGGGAAGGGGGGCATGGGGGGGATGCTACGCGGGGAGGGGGCCGGTGCCGTCGGAATCAGCAGCCGTCCCCCGTTCGGAGACCCCCGCCTTCGTCCACGCAGTCACAGGCGATCTCGGTGGCGGTCCACTCGGGCAGCGCCTTGTCGGTGACGACCGCGCCCTTCCAGACCTGTCGGTCTTCATCGCAGGCGTACGCGCCGAGAGACTCCGGTGGACAGAGGGCGCCGGTCCAGTCGGCGCCGCAGGTCTCGGTGTCTTCGACGGTCTCGGTGTCTTCGAAGGGAGGGGAAGGGTCCTTGTCGGCCCCGGTGCAGGCGAGGAGCCACAGCAGGGTCAGCTTCATGGGGCCACCGGTCGGTCGCTGTTTCCGGTGTCCCAGACACACTCGGGGCGGTCCGAACGGACGCCCGCTTCATCGATGCAGTCACATGGGAACGGGTCGCTCCGCCGCCAGTAGTAGTCGGGGTAGTCGGTGCGATCGGGGGGTGATGCGACACAATGCCAGACGACACTGTAGTCGTCGCAACGCCATCGGTCCTCCCACGCGCTTGGACACGGGGCTCCGTACCACTCGCGCGGGCACACGCCCTCGGGGAACTCGTACCCGGACCCACTGTCGGACGACGACGATCGTGCGACCCCGCCGGCAACGACGCTGCAGAGCAGTGCGGTGGCGACCAGCGCGCGCCGAGGTGGCTTGAAACGGGGGCCCGAGGTCATGCCGGCAGTCTACACGATACCCCGCAACGCGGCCGATCCGACAGCGGCGGTCGCACGCGCTCGCGCGGGAGCCGACGGCCTGTGGGTTGCCCTCGAGGAGGGGGGCCGGGCAGCGGATGGGGCTTCGGTCGACCCGCGTGGGACGAAGCGCAATCTGTCGGGGAGCGAGGGGAGGTGTGGCAGCGATCGTCAGTACCAGCCCTGAAGGCACTCATCTGGGATGTCCTCCCACCCGGTGTCGTTGACATGCGCCCAGATGAACTTCCCGTCTTCGTCGATGCAGGTGCATGGCGAGCTCGACCGGTCCTCAAGAAGCGGCTCGTCGGCAGTGCCCTGGAGCGCGCTACAGACCCAAAGGGACTCGCACGGGTCACACCATGCGTACCCGGCTTCATCGGGTATCCCGACAGATGAGCAGACGTCACCGGTCAAGCTGGGACACACGGGGCCGGTGTCCTTCTGGGGTTCGTCTCGATCGCAGGCGATGGCAGTGGCGATCACCGCCAGCGCTGCGAGGGTGGCGGTGTGTACTCGTTTCTTCAGCAGCTCCGGATTGTGTGGGCGTCCCGTACCATCGCCGCGCCGACGCCGGACCCGTCAGTAGACGCTCTGAAGGCACTCACTTGGGATGTCCTCCCACCCCGTGTCCGAGCCCATGGTATCCCCCCAGAGGAACTTCCCGTCTTCGTCGATACAGGTGCAGGGCGAACTCGACCGCTCCTCCAAACGGGGGCTTTCGATGGTACCCGGCCCCCGCCCGGTGCACACCCAGAGGGATTCGCACGGGTCACACCAGGCGTACCCGACTTCATCGGGTATCCCGACAGATGAGCAGACATCACCAGTCAGGTTGGGACACACCGGGCCGGTGTCTTGCTGGGGTCGTCGCGCTCGCAGGCGCTGGCAATGCCGACCGCCGCCAGCGCGGCGAGGGTGGCTGTGTGTACTCGTTCCATCAGCGGCTCCGGATCGTGTGGACGTCCGGCTCGGTTGCGGGGGGCCCGGACCCGTCAGTAGACGCTCTGAAGGCACTCACTTGGGATGTCCTCCCACCCCGTGTCCGAGCCCATGGTATCCCCCCAGAGGAACTTCCCGTCTTCGTCGATACAGGTGCATGGCGAACTCGACCGCTCCTCCAAGAGGGGATCTTCGAGAGCACCCTGCCCCCCCCCGGTGCACACCCAGAGGGTTTCGCACGGGTCACACCAAGCGTACCAATTCTCATTGGGTATCCCGACAGATGAGCAGGCGTCACCAGTCAAGTTGGGACACACGGGGCCGGTGTCTTGCTGGGGGTCGTCTCGATTGCAGGCGCTGGCAATGCCGACCGCTGCCAGCGCTGCGAGGGTGGCTGCGCGTATCCGTTCCATCAGCAGCTCCGGATCGTGTGGACGTCCCACTCGGTTGCGGTGCTCCCGTCTTCGGCGCGGACCCAGCCCGACGCCACGCAGAATCGGTGCGACGAGTCGGCGACGCCGGCCCCGCTACGCCGCTTGCATCCGTTGCCGAGAAGGGCGGTGCCGAACACCGCCCGTTGAGTCGGCTTCGAGAGGGGGCGACCGAAGGTCATGTCGGTAGTCTACCCCAGCCTTGGGGCTGGGCAGACGTCGCCGTCGGGTCGTTCGTCACGGGATGGGCTGGATAGTGCGTTCACCGGCTCCGGCCCAAGTGTGTGACCGCGTGCCACCAGGATGGGCAGCGCTTCGTCGGTGACGACCGCGCACGTCCAGACCTGTCGGTCGTCACCGCAGGCGCGGGTGCCGAGAGACTCCGGTGGACAGAGGGCGCCGGTCCAGTCGGCGCCGCAGGTCTCGGTGTCTTCGAAGGGAGGGGAAGGGTCCTTGTCGGCCCCGGTGCATGCCAGGAGCCATAGCAGAGCCACCTCCATGGTCGCTGGTCCCGGTGTCCCAGCCCCAGTCGGGGGGGCAGGGGGGGGCCGGTGTGGGGGAGGGGGGAGCTGCAGCCTCGAGATGCTTCCGTCGCGATCGGGGCTACTCCCAACCACTCAGGCACGCGCCGGGGATGGTCTCGAAGTCGTCTGGGTCGTACGCGTTCCCCCACAGGATCACTCCATCCGAGCCGATGCAACTGCAGGGGAATTCCCAACGAACCAGCTCGCCTTCGCTGCCATCATCCGTGGTGCACTTCCACAGCTCTTCGCACTCATCGCAGTAGCCGAACCCCTCCGCGCTGGGAATGCCGACGGCAGTGCATGACTGTCCGGCGAGGTCGTCGCATTCGGGATCCTTATCGTTCTGGCCTTGGCAGGCACTGGCGATCAACGCTGCCCAGAGGACCATCGAACGGGTCAGGGAGGGACGCACTGGCTGTCTCCTGCCACGGTGAGGTACCAGGCACCTATCGCGCTTCCGTGTCCGGGCGGCGAAGGCACGAGCTGCCAAACGGCTTCGAGTTCGTCGCCGCGCCAACCGTCGCTCCGTTCGCTCGGGAAGCTCGCGGCCGGCCCTTTGCGAGAGTGCGCTCCAGCGGGGTCACCCGGCCTGTGGTTCGCACTCGAGCGGGCGCCCCGTGGATGTGTCCTCCGGCCTCTGACCGATGAGACCGCGAGACCCCGCGCGCTCAGCAACCGTCCCCCGACCGGAGACCCCCGCCTTCGTCCACGCAGTCACAGGCGATCTCGGTGGCCGTCCACTCGGGCAGAGATTTGTCGGCGACGACCGCGCACTTCCAGACGTGTCGGTCTTCATCGCAGGCGTGCTTGCCGAGAGACTCGGGCGGACAGAGGGCGCCGGTCCAGTCGGCGCCGCAGGTCTCGGTGTCTTCGATGGTCTCGGTGTCTTCGAAGGGAGAGGAAGGGTCCTTGTCGGCGCCTTTGCAGGCCAGGAGCCACAGTAGGGTCAGCTTCATGGGGCCACCGGCCGGTCGCTGGTCCCGGTGTCCCAGCCGCAGTCGGGGGGGTCCGTTCGGACGGTCCCGTCCGGATTGATGCACTCGCAGGGCATGGGATCGAGCCGGGTCCAGTAGAAGTCTGGGTAGTCGGTACGGCCGGGAGGGGTGTCCTCGCACATCCAGACGACTTCGAAGTCATCGCACCGGAGCTTGTGCACCCAGTCACCGGGACACGGTGCTCCGTACCATTCGCGCGGGCATACTCCCTCGGGGAACTCGTACCCGGACCCACTGTCGGATGACGACGATCGTGCGACCCCGCCTGCAACGACGCTGCAGAGCAGTGCGGTGGCGACCAGCGCGCGTCGAGGTGGCTTGGAACGGGGGGCCGAGGTCATGCCGGCAGTCTACACGATACCCCCGCAGCGCGGTCGATCCGACAGCGGCGGTCGCACGCGCTCGCGCGGGAGCGGACGGCCTGTCGGTTGCCCTCGAGGGGGGGGCTGGACAGCGGACGGGGCCTCGATCCACGCAGGCGAGACCAAGCGCAACGTGGAGGGGATCGAAGGGTGTTGTGCCAGCGAGTGTCAGATCCAGCCCTGAAGGCACTCATCTGGGATTTCCAACCACCCGGTATCCGAACTGTTCACGGACCCCCATATGAACTTCCCGTCTTCGTCGATGCAGGTGCAGGGCGAATTCGACTGGTCTTCCAAGCGGGGATCTTCGAGAGTCCCCGGCCCCCGCCCGGTGCACACCCAGAGGGATTCGCACGGGTCACACCAGGCGTACCCGACTTCATCGGGTATCCCGACAGATGAGCAGACGTCACCAGTCAAGTTGGGACACACCGGGCCGGTGTCTTGCTGGGGGTCGTCTCGATCGCAGGCGCTGGCAATGCCGACCGCCGCCAGCGCTGCGAGGGTGGCTGCGCGTATCCGTTCCATCAGCAGCTCCGGATCGTGTGGACGTCCCACTCGGTTGCGGTGCTCCCGTCTTCGGCGCGGACCCAACCCGACGCCACGCAGAATCGGTGCGACGACCCGATGACGCCGGCCTGGTGGAGCTGGCGCGCGTACTCATACCGCGCGCTCGAGTGCGTGCTCTCGATCGTGTCCCGGTCGAACTCGGGACAGTTACCGGCGCCCTTCTCGTCGTAGGTGCCAGGAGATGTCGGAATCCTCACCGTGCCCCCGCCGAAGTCCCTGTCGAAGGCCGTCGTCGTGGTCGGAGTGCTGCCAGAATCCCACACGCGGAGAGGTAGACCCAGCCGTGCGCGCACGGCCGTGTCCCACGCGAAGGCGGCGACATCGAAGCACGACTGGAACCGGCAGTGGCCGCCCTGACCCATGTAGGTATGGCCGAGCTCGTGGATGAGCACGCGCCCCCAGTCGCCGATCGGCGACAGGGCGTAGGCACCGAGCCGACGGGCCGCCGTCAGGTGCTCCGTCGAGCCTGTCGCGCGACCATAGTCGTAGCAGACCCGGGCGCGATGCAGGATGCGGTCCACACAGAACCCCAGCCACGCCAGCTGGTAGGGGTGCAGGTCGACCTTGAAGTCGCCGCCGTAGCCGTCGAAGCCACAACCTGCGTTGGGGAATGCATCTCGGTACGGCACACCCGCAGTGGGCTCCGCGTAGCACCGATAGGTCGCGTCCCACGCGGACCGCTCCCAGTCCCCCCACGACGCGTCGAATCGCTTCCCCTTGCAGGCAGCACTCGGCTCGTCTGCGGCAAGGCCGGCGCCACACGGTCGATTCAGGTGATGGGGGCATCTCCGCAGATAGATCTCATCGTCGAACCGATAGTCGTCGGCCTCGAAGTGGATGGCAATGCGACACTTGCGCTTGCGGCTCCGGATGTACGCTTCTCGCCCGCGCAGGACGCTGCGGCAGAATTCGTCGAGTCCTTCGCACCACGAGAACTCGAAGCTGCTGCCCCCCACAGAGTACTCTTGCGGGTCCATGAACCGATCGACGATGTCGTCGGCGTAGAGAGCGACCAGTCGCACCATCTCGCGATACACCGCCCGATGCGAGCCTTCCCCTGCCCGCCAGAACAGCGACCGGTAGCGCACGGACAGCAGATCGTAGCAGCCCAACAGTCCGTCGACGCTCTCGTCGTCCAAGCCGCTGGTCGCAGCAAGCGCAGCGCGGTGGGGCCATACGAAGTCCAGGCACTCGTCGACGCTGCTGACCAGTCCAGCTCCGTCTTCGGTGCCGGACAAGCGGCTCCAGCCCGACTCCCACCGCGAATACCAGTCCGCCGGAACCGCGACCGTCACGGCGCGGTAGGACAGGGCGACCAAGGGCGAAGCGAGGCCACCCGGGTGGCCGCGGTCGGGATCGATGAACCCGCCAGAGCCGGGCAGCGGAATGGTTCCCCCGATGTGTCCGCCAGGGATGGGCGAGTCGGACTCGGGTACCTCGGGCTCGATGACGTCGCCCGGTCCGAAGTCCAGCATCGCGGCGGTCGCCTCTGTGGCGCTCGATCCGACCGGTACGCCCGGCCCTCGGCGTGGCCACAGCAAGAGGGACCGATGCGATGTCTGAGGGCTGGCAGAGAGATCGCCGGCTGCGCGGAGCATCGTCGGCAGCGGTCCATGGTCCACGCCGCACTCCAGCTGTCCGTGGGTCGCGGCGTCGAAGACTGTGCCTGAACCGGCGTGCAGGGTCGCCGCCGGTCGGAGCTGTCGCACCGCTCGGGCGTTGGCGGGCGGGATGGGAGCGCTCACGGATGGCTGTTCGGGCGCACACCCACACCCGCCCCCGCCCTGGCAGCCGCAGCCCATCGTCAGTTCTTCACGACGATGTCGATCAGGACCACCGGGTCGCCGGCGACGCTGCCATCGGCGGCGGCTCGGATGTAGCGCAGGTAGTGCTCGGCGTAGATGAGACGGGGGCCGGTGCCATCTGCCGCCCAGGCCGCGCCGCTGATGTCGACCCACGCATCGGTCTCGTTGACGGCAGCGGTCTGCAGCTTGATGTTGCCCGCCGAGCCGTTCTTGAGCGAGCGGCAGTGGGCTTCGATGATGCGGTAGGCGCCACCGTCGAAGGCCTCTTCGCGGTCTTGGGTCCAGTCGGCCTGGAGGGTGCGGGCATCGAGGAGACGATGATACTGGTTGGCCATGGGGGCCTCCAACGGAATCGCTGTTGCCTCCCGGGACCTGGGAGGTGGCCCCACGGTACGGTACGGTACGGTTGGAACCTTTAGACTTTCGACTTGACATTTCCCTGACATGCTCACCCATCCCACCACACCGGCGACGACCACGCCCGCTGCTGCACGGTTGCGGGCACGCTGCCGTCCGAACAGACGGCGGGCCGGTCGGTCTCGTCCAGGGCCAGGCACTCCCGCGTCGACCAGCGGCAGGTCGGCACCTCGAGCACCCGCGTGTACCACAGCGCCGGAACGTCGGGATCGAAGTCCGGGTCCTCCCACACGGTGCACAGTCGGTCGGCGCCACCACTGGCGTCGCAGGTCGCGGGGTCGAGCGACCCGGGGTCACCGGTGGCGACGTCGTAGACCGCGTCGTGCAGGCTGCCGTCGGCGCTGCGCCACACCTTGATCACCTGCACCCGCTCCAGGCCGACGCCCGGGTACAGGACGGTCCCCTCGTCGGCCAGCGCCTCGACGGCGATGCGCAGGGGGCCGTCACCGCCGGAGATCACGCCGCCCATGGGCACGCCCTCCTCGCCCTCGCCCGCGCCCAGGTCGGCGCGCGAACAGAAGTCGTCGGACAGTCCGCGACCGGCGAAGGTGCGCAGGCGGATCCGCGGCCCGCTGGTGGCATAGGTCTCGCGCCGGCGGATGGCCTCGAAGATGGCGTCGCGACTGTTCTCGACGGCCCAGACGGCGGCCAGTCCGCCGGGATTGTTGATGAGCGTGTCGTGGGTGACGACGCCGTCGCCCAGCCGCTCTTCGGGGGTGTCGTCGACGATGCCGACGTGGCCGGGGAAGTCGACGCTGCGCACCAGTCCCGGCGTGCCGTTGTGGGTGTCGGTGCTGCCGATGACGCCCAGGCGGTAGGGGTTCACGCCCAGCCGGGCGGCCTCCGACAGGCCCTCGGCCAGCACGTTGCGGGCGAAGTCCAGCCGGTGCACGCAGCCCCACAGCCGCATGCCGCCGGTGCCGGTCTCGTCGTCGTCGCAGATGGGGTCGTCTGCGGGGCGCAGCTTCTCGAAGCCGCAGCGTTCATCGGACAGGCCCAGGTCGGTCCGGCACTCACTCTCGCCCTTGTGCTGCATGATCTCGACGACCGGCTCCATGCGGTGGCGCAGGGCGGCGACCTCGGCGGAGTCACCGTCTTCGTAGTCCGGGTAGAACAGGTGGCCGTTGGACAGGTTGCTGTTGTGCGGCAGGCTCAGCACGTCGCAGGCGTCGTCGCCGCCGGGGCAGGCGGCGGACAGCTGCTGCCACAGGGCCAGCGGGGTCGGCGCCTCGAAGGTGGTGATCGGGCGGTCGGGCACCCGGTGGTTGCGGAAGATGATGTTGCGGTGCAGGTTCGAGACGCCGCGGGTGTTCGTGTACTCGTAGCCGATGAGCGGTGTGAACGAACAGTCGGCGCTGCGGTCGTAGGCGGCTTCGGCGGCGTCCTGCAGGGCCTGCCAGCGCTCGGTGGCGGCTGCGTCGCACTGGGCGCCGTCTTCGCCGCACAGCTCGGGCAGTCGGGTCGGATCCTCGCTGGCCAGCAACACACCGAAGTCCAGCGCACTGTCCGGGTCGCCGCCCTGGTAGGCGCTGCAGATGTCGGCGTCGTAGCCGAGCGCGCCGGGCGTGGTGCAGTGCGCGACCTCGCCCAGGAAATCGCCGTGCTCGGTCAGCGACATGAAGTCCAGCGGCCGGTCCATGGACACGGTGCGGTCGCCCGGCAGCACGACGGACGCGCCCTGGGCGAAGCCGAAGACCTGGGCCGGTGTCAGCGTGCTGCCGTAGTTGGCCGCGTCGAAGGACATGGCCGCGTGCACGTGCAGGTCTCCCCAGAACACGTCGCGGGCGGCGGTGCGCTCAGCGCAGGGGGTGCGGTCTTCGGTGGTGTGCACCAGGGCGTCGTCGGCGGGGGCGGCCGAGTCGGTGGCCGCGGCCTTGTCGCGGCAGGCGGGCAACAGCAGCAGCAGGGCCGGGCTCAGTCGCACGCGCACTCCCAGTCGGTGTCGAGGTCGATGACCGTGACGACGCGGGTCTCGTCGGGGCAGGCGGCGACGACCAGGCGCGCGGTCTGGCCGTCGGGGGTGCGCCCTTCGATGGCGTGGCTCGGGCACTCGCCGTCCGTGCGGCTGCGCTCGGGGACCAGGTCGCCGGTGGCGAGCAGGTGCACTACCTCGGAGCGATCGATGTGCCGGCAGGCCATGCGACACTCGCCGTGGCGGGTGAGCACCAGCGGCCGGGCGGCCAGCTGGGCGCGCAGGTCGGGGGAGGTGGCCGGCGCGGGCTCGGGGGCGGTGGCCGGCGCGGGCTCGGGGGAGGTGGCCGGTGCGTTGGCGGTGGCGGGCCCGCGCTCGGGGGCGGTGGCGGGCGAGGGCTCGGAAGAGAGCGCGCAGGCGAGGAGGAGCGGCAGCATGTCGGTAGCGTAGTGGCGGCGTGATCGACATGTGCCAGCGGCGCTTGGTGCGCGCCCCGGACAGTTGAGCGTACAACTGTCCGGGTTTCGCAACGGTGGGGGACGGTTGGTGTGGCTCCCGGGCAGTTGAGCGTACAACTGTCCTGGTTTCGCAACGGTGGGCGGGCAGGTCCCCCGGTTTCGCAACTGCGGGAGGCGTCTGCGAGAGCGGGAACCCGTAAGTGGTAGTGATCAGGCTTTGCCTTCGCTCGCCCGCGCCCGATTGGTTGCGAATTCGGGGGACCTGTCGGGGCCATGGTGCGCCAGACCGTCCGTTGCGCACGCAACTGCCCGGTTTTCGCAACCCTGTGGCCCCGCCCCCCCACGACGGCTGCACCCCATGGTCAGTTGCGCACGCAACTGCCCGGTTTTCGCAACCGTGTGGCCCCGCCCTCGCAAGTCGGCGGCACCCCCTGGTCAGTTGCGCACGCAACTGCCCGGTTTTCGCAACTCGTCCGCCCCAGGCCCCCACCGCGATTGCACCCGCACGTCAGTTGCACACTCAACTGCCCCGTTTTCGCAACCCGCCGGCCCGTCACCCCACCGCGATTGCACCCGCACGTCAGTTGCACACTCAACTGCCCCGCATCCGCAACCCGCCCCCCGCGCTACATCCCCCCGATGCTGACCTACGCCGTCCTCGCCGACAGCCACTTCCACGCCGCCGACGCCGACGCCGCGCAGCTCGGCTACCCCTCCGACGCGTCCTTCAACGCCCGGAACGCCGCCGCGGTCGCGCTGGTCCGGCGGGTGCGCCCCGCCTTCGCGGTGCACCTGGGTGACCTGTCCCACCCCGTACCGGGCCTGCGGGCCCACGACGTGGCGATGGCCGAGGCCCAGCGCACGCTGGCCGGGCTGGGCTGTCCGCTGCTGGTGGTGCCCGGCAACCACGACATCGGCGACAAGCCGCACGCCTGGGCCCCGGCACCCGGCGTCACGAGCGCCCGGCACGACGCCTTCGCCGCACGCTGGAACGCGCCCTTCTGGGTCCGGGACCACGGCCCGCTGCGGCTGGTCGGCATCGACACGCCGGTGCTGAACAGTGGGCTGCCGGAAGAAGCGGCGCAGTGGGCCTTCCTGGAACAGGCCCTGGAAACGGACCGGCGGGTGCACGCCTTCCTGCACTACCCGCCCTTCCTGCTGCACCCCGACGAAGGCGAGCACTACGACAACCTTGCCGAGCCCGCGCGCAGCCGGCTGCTCGGCCTGCTGGCCCGCGCCGACGCCGCCTTCTGCGGGCATGTGCACCACCCCTTCTGGCACCGGCACGGGGCGACGGACTGGTACCTGCTGCCAGGGCTGGCCTTTGTGCGGCCGGGCTTCGCGGAGCTCGCGCCGCTGGCCGCCGCCGACGAGCACGGCCGCAACGACGTGGGCCGGCTGGGCCTGTGCCTGGTGCACGTGGCCGACGACGGCGGGCACCGGGTCGAGTGGGTGCGCACCGAAGGCGCGACGACGGCGCGGACCTGGGCCCCGGGACTGGGTCCCGGGCAGGGGGCTCCCCGCTGTCCGCTGCACCTGACCCTGCGCCACGCCTGGGACCAGGTGCACAGCGTGCCCGCCGACAACCTGGACCCCTACCGCCGCAAGGACGCTCGGAGCGACCTGGCCCTGCTGGCGGCCTGGCAGCTGGGGCCGTCGGTGCTGCGGCTGCCGCTGTCGGACCTGCACCGCCCCGCCACCCGGCAGCGCATGGTCGATCTGCATGCCCACGGCCTGTCCTTCGTGCTGTTCGCCGCCGCGCTGCCGGGACCCGACGACCTCGCCCTCCTCGACCGGCACCGCGACCTGGTCCTGGCGCTGGAGCTCGTCCTCCCGCCGCACCTCCTCTCCGCCGCGCCCTCCCTCCCGGTCCCCCTGTGGCGCTCGCTGCACCACAAGGCGCGCACCGCCGACGGCGTGTACTTCTCGCACTTCCCCGCCGACGGCTTCCCGCTGGACGTCCCCTTGCCCGACGAAGGCGGCGTGGTGGTGCGCGTCCCCCCGGACGCCGACGTGTGGGACGCCGTGTCTGCCGCCGCCGAGCGCCTGGGCGACCGGGCGGTCTGCCGCGTCTGGCTGCCCCGGGCCGGCGAAGGCACCGCCGCCGTCGATGACGCCGCCGTGGTCCGCATCGTCGCCCAGGCCTTCCTGGCGGCGCGGGCCTGGCCGGACGTCCGGGTCGGGCTCGAGACCTTCGTCGATCACGACCGCGGCTACTTCCCGCGCCACGGGCTGATCGACCGCCGCGGCGACCCGCGCCCGGCGTGGTGGAGCCTGCTGCACCTGGCCCGCGGGATCCCCTCCGGTGCGGCCGTGGTCCGCCGCGATGTCACCTGCTGGGACGTCGGCGGCGTCGGGCGCGTGCGCCTGGATCCCGTCGATCTGCCCGACGGGGCCGTCGATCTCGCCACCGGCGACGCCGCGCGGCCCGGCGCGGTGCTGATCCTGGAACGGTGAAGTTCATGCGAACTGGGAGTTCGGTTCTTCCCTACAGGGCCCGCGGTGTCCACGATGCCAGCACTGAGGTGAAGAGATGAAGTCCTTCCTGCTGCAGGCCCACCTGGCCACCGCCGCCGTCATGGTCGGCGCTTCGATGACGCCGTCCGTGGCCCGCGCCGACGTGGCCGACGACACCTACCAGCCGGGCGGGGACGAAGACGCCGACTCCGACACCGACGGGTCGGACGACGAAGCCGACGACGACGACGGCTGCGGCAGCAAGGCGACCAGCGGCGCCAGCCTGGGCCTGGGGCTGTTGTTCCTGGCCGGCCTCAAGCGCCGCTGGGACTGATCGAAGCGTTCCAGTCTGACGGCTACAGCCACCCGGCCCGGCTGAGCACCAGCCCGAGCCCGAAGCTGAAGGCGTTGGCGGCGGCCCCGACGAACAGGCCGCGCCGCCACCCCAGCCCGGCGACCTTCGCGTAGAGCAGCCCCTCGACCAGCGCGACCAGCGGCTCGCCGACGGCGGCGGCCACGGCGAAGCTGCCGGTGGCGGCCTGCAGCGCGCGGATGCCGTGCCAGGCGAAGGGGTGGGTGACCAGGCTGGCGGCCGCGGCGACGACCATCAGCCGCGCCCAGTCGGGCTTCCAGCGGGCGCACAGCAGGGCCACGACCGGCAGCTCGAACAACAGGGTCAGGCCCAGGGCCTGCAGCTGGGTCACCGTCCGGCGCCCAGGCACTGCTGGACCGCCCGACACAGCCGCAGGCTGCGCGGGCTGCGCAGGCGCGGGTCCATGCGGTTCATCACGTAGGCGATGGCCAGCCGGTCGGCAGGGTCGGCCCAGCCCAGGCTGCCGCCGGCCCCGGGGTGGCCGAAGCCGTGGCTGGTGCGGCTGAACAGGCCGGGGTCTTCCTTCAGGAAGCCGCGGTTCCACGCCAGGTGTTTGTGGATGACGCGGTCCCGCACGCGGGGGCGGTCCTCGACCACGGCCGAGATGCTGGTCGGGTCGACGATCGACACGCCGTCGAGGCTGCCGCCGTTCGCCAGGGCGGTGTAGACCCGGCACAGGCCGCGGGCGGTGCAGGTCGCGCCGGCCCAGGGCAGCTCGGTGGCCAGCACGCCGGGGTCGTGCAGGTTGTGCAGCCCGTGGCGGCCCGTGTCCCGGGGGTTGGCGATGGCCTTCGCGGTGGGGGTGCGCGCCCGCACGGCGTTGCGGAAGATGCGCCCGTCGTGGCCCCGGTCGGTGAAGAAGGGCAGGACGACGGACCGGGCCAGTCGCAGGCCGTTGGGCGAGCCCAGGTGCGCCAGGCGGTGGCCCTGTTCGGGCGGCAGGCCCAGGAAGCAGTCGGCGCCGAGCGGGTCGAGGACGTCGCGCTGCAGCGACTGCCCGACGCTCTCGCCGGTGATGCGGCGGTAGAGGGCGCCGGCGTAGAGCCCCCAGGCGGTGGCGCCGTAGGCCTGGGTGCCGCGGGGCAGGCCGGGGCGCTCGTCGGCCAGCACCCGGTCCAGGATCTCCGGCGTGGCCAGGTCGGTCAGGGACAGGGGCTGCTCGACCCAGGCGATGCCCGAGCGGTGTTCGAGCAGCTCGCGCACGGTGATGCCGCCCTTGCCGTGGGCGGCGAACTCGGGCCAGTGGTCCGCGACCCGGTCGTCGATGCCGAGCCGCTCCTGCTCGACCAGCCGCAGGAAGGCCAGGGCGACGAGCCCCTTGGTCGCGCTGAACACGGTGCAGAGTGTGTCGGCTTCCCAGGGCGCGCCTTCCCGCGCTTCGCCGGCCCACAGGTCGACGACGGTCTCGCCCGCGACGGTGACGCACAGCGCGGCGCCGCGCTCCTGGCGCAGGTTCTGCTCGAAGACGTCGGCCACGCGCCGGAAGGCGGGGTGGACGGCGCCGTGGACGCGGCGGTCGGGCATGGCGCCCTTGTAGTCCGTGCGCCCGGCCGCTGCGGTGCTCAGGCGGTGCGGGCCGCGGATCGGGCGGTCCCGGCGTAGCGCCGCGCCCGGAAGCCGGCGGCGACCAGCCGCTCGACCGCTTCGTCGGCCCAGGTGCACCACGGGCCGCGGCAGCAGGCGATGATCTCCTTGTCGCGGGGCAGCTCGGACAGGCGCGCGTCGAGCTCGGAAAGGGGCAGGCTGATCGCCCCGTCCACGTGGCCGTGGGCGTGCTCGTCGACCGGCCGCACGTCGACCAGGTGCACGCGCTCGGCGGCCACGGCGTCGCGCAGCTCGGCGTCGTCGATCTCGTGCACGGCGGGGTGGGCCTGCAGCCAGTCCGGGCGCAGCAGGCGCAGGGTCGGGTCGCGTCGCCGGCCGAGGGTGTCCAGCGCGTCGAGCAGATCGACGGCGCCCGGGGCCAGGGCGTAGACCACGCGGCTGCCGTCGCGGTGGCGCTCGACCAGGTGGGCGGCCGCCAGGACCTGGAGGTGCTGGGAGGTGTTGGCGATCGGGCGTGCGGTGCCGTCGGCCAGGGCCTGGACGTCGCGCGGGCACTGGTCGAGGAGGTGCAGCAGCTCGAGGCGATGGGGGTGGGACAGCGCCTTTCCGATGCCGGCGAGGGCGGCGTAGGCGGGGTCCTTGAGGTCGCGCGACACGGGGCGGACTCCGGCGGAGTGTTGATTCAATGATTATATTGAATCGTGTTTGGAGGACTGCATGCTCGCGCACCACTGGGAACAGGTCTACCGCACCAAGGACGTGCACACCGTGAGCTGGTACCAGCCGGTCCCGCACCGGTCGCTCCAGCTGCTGGGCGGAGTGCTGGCGCCGGGCGACGCGGTGGTCGACGTCGGCGCCGGCGCGTCGACCCTGGCCGATCACCTCCTCGCCCGCGGACCGATCGACCTCACCCTGGTCGACATCTCCTCGGCCGCACTCGACCTCGTCCGGACGCGGCTCCTGGCCTCCTCCCCTGCCGCTTCCCCCGGGTCCTCCGTGCGCTTCGTGCAGGCCGACCTGCGCAGCTGGGTCCCCGACCGACGGTTCGACGCCTGGCACGACCGGGCGGTGTTCCACTTCCTGACCGATCCGGCCGAACAGCAGGCCTACGCCCGCACTGTCGCGGCCGCCGTGCGCCCCGGCGGGCACGTGATGGTGTCGGCCTTCCACCGCGACGGACCCGACCGCTGCTCGGACCTGCCCACCGCCCGCTACGACGCCGACGGGCTGCACGAAGCGCTGGGCGGCGATGCGGTCTTCGCCCGGGTCCATGCCGAGCGCGAGCTGCACCCGCACCCGCGGGGCGGCACGCAGGACTTCCAGGTGCTGCTGCTGCAGCGGCGCTGAGCCTCATACCGAATCGCGCAGATCACTCCGTCGGACGCCGGAGCCGAGTGCACCGACGCAGTCGGTGTCGAGGCGTAGGCGAACGGTCGGAGTGATCGAAGCGTTCCAGTATCAGGTCGCCACGGGATCCCGCGGCGGCACCACGAAGTCGAGCGGTCGCCGCGCCAGGTGCACGCCGAGCATCCACAGCAGCGCGCGGCCCTCGCGCAGGGTCAGGCGGCGGGACTCGACGGCCAGGGCCAGGGCCAGCCCGAAGCTGACCAGGAAGTTGACGATGCCGATCAGCGCGACGCCTGCGGCCAGGGTCAGCACCTCGGCCAGCGGCAGCTCGAAGCCCTGGCCGAACAGGCCGATGGCCAGGTGGCTGCTGCTGAAGGCGATGTGGCGGATGTCGAAGGGCAGGCCCAGGATGTGGCCCAGGGTGCCAGCGCTGCCCAGGCAGAAGCCCAGGACCACGTTGCCGACCAGCGCGCCGGCCTTCTGTTCGGTGCGCTCGGCCAGCCGGGTCGCGCGGGCGGGGCCCAGGAAACGCACCAGCAGCGGATGGGCGGCGATGCGCTCGGGGATCCCGCTGTAGACCAGCCGGTTGTCGACCCAGCCGCTGACCAGCCCGGACGAGAACAGGAAGACCCCGGCGACGGCCGCGAAGAAGGCGCTGCCGGACAGCCAGGGGTGCAGGTCGGCCGTCAGGCTCGCGGCCTTCGTCGGGTCGGCCAGCGGCAGGCCCAGCAGGTGGGGCCAGGCCACGGCGAACAGCAGGCCCAGCGGGAAGGCGACGGCGACGTTGCCGACGAAGCTGACGAACTGGCTGCGCGCGGCGCGGGCGATCATCTCGACCAGCCGGCCCAGGTCGCGGCCGTCCCCCCCGGCTTCCGGGTCGGCCGCTTCCAGATCCGCGGCGTCCAGGCTGGCGGCCAGGGTGTGGGCCGTGACGGCGGGCTGCTTCGTCGCGAGGGTCGCGCCCGTCAGGTAGATGAGCACGAAGCACAGGGCGTAGTTCAGGCTGTAGGCCAGCGCCTGGCCGGCCAGGGGCAGGGCCAGGCTGGCGAGCTTGACCTTGGCGACGGCGAAGACGGCGACGATGGCGCCGCCGCCCATGCTGGACAGCAGGAAGCGGCCGTACTCGGCGCGGGTGGTGGTGATGTAGGCCCGGCCCTTGCGCGCGGCGTGCTCGACGACCTGGTAGACCAGCAGGTCGGCGTGCTGCTTGACCAGCAGCCCCAGCCGGTCGCGCTCGCGCTCGGCGCGCACCAGGGCGGCGACGACGGCGGCGATGTCGTGGCCCCGCTGGCGGTCGCGCGGGTCGGTCAGGGCCAGCAGCAGCTCCAGCCGGTCGATGAGCCCGGCCATGCGGAAGGACAGGGCGGTGAGCTCCAGGCTGGTGCCGTAGCGGTGCTTGTGGGCGCGCAGGTCGTCGATGGCGCGGCGGCAGCGGGCCAGGGTCTCCTGGCAGACCAGCAGCGCCGGCACCTCGTCGTCGACCCGCCCGTTGCCGTGGGCGCGCACATAGGCGAGCACCTGGTCGGACACGACCAGGAAGGGGCTCTCGCCGCGGTGGGGCGACAGCTCGGGCACGCGCTCGGTCAGCACGGGGCGCAGGCCCAGGGCGGCGATGCGGTGGGCCAGCACGCGGATGGCCAGGGCCAGCTCGGCGGGGATCGGGGTCGCGGGGTCGACGTGCAGGCCCAGGGCGTCCTGCAGCCGCGCCCAGCAGCCGGGGGGCACGGCGGCCAGCCAGTCGGCGTCGGTGTCGTGGGGGAAGAGCTCGCGCAGCACGCTGTGCAGGCGGTCGGGCCGCGGGGCGGGGGGCAGCACGCGGCGGGCCAGGCGGTGGGCGAGCTCGGGCAGCAGCGCGCTCTCGGACAGCACGCCGGCGTCGGTCAGGGTGTCGACCGCGTCGATCTGCTCGAACAGGGCGTGCACGGCGACGGTCAGCCGGGCGCGCAGGGCCGGCTCGGCGTCCAGCCGGTCGGTCAGGGCCAGGATGCGGGTGCAGGGGGCCTCGCCCGGGCGAGGGCGGACCTCGTCGACGACGGCGCGCAGGTCGGCCAGCGCCTCGTCGCGGGTCGGGGGGAGGAGCAGGCTCCGGGGGAGGGAGGACATCGCTCAGGCCGCCTGGGCGTCGAGGTCCTCGGCCCGCGTCTCCCGCCCTCGGCCCGCGAGCAGGAGCACGCCGATGCCCAGGGTGCCCGCCAGCAGCGAGGCGCTCATGATGCCGAGCTTGGCGGTGTCGAGCAGGGCCGGGTCGGCGAAGGCCAGGCCGGCGATGAAGATGCTCATGGTGAACCCGATGCCGCCCAGCAGGCCGATGCCGACGACGTGCAGCCAGGTCGCGCCTGCCGGCAGCTCGGCCAGGCCCAGGCGCACGGCGACGAAGCTCATGGCGGGGATGCCGACCAGCTTGCCGACCACCAGGCCGACGGTGATGCCGAGCGCGACGGGGTGCAGGGGGTCGATGTCGGCGCCGACCACGGCCACGCCGGCGTTGGCCAGGGCGAAGACCGGCAGCACCAGCCAGCTGACCCAGGGGTGCAGGGTGTGCTCGAGGTGGACCAGCGGGCTGTGGTCGTCGTCGGTGGCCCCGGCGTCGGCCGTCGCGGGTCCCCGCAGCGGGATGGCCATGGCCAGGATCACGCCGGCGATGGTGGCGTGCACGCCGCTCTTGAGCACCGCCACCCACAGGGCGGCGCCCAGCAGCAGGTACAGGCCCAGGTTGTCGACCCGCAGCCGGTTGAGCGCCAGCAGCAGCAGGGCGATGCCGCCGGCCACGGCCAGGGCCACCACGCTGAGCTTCGCCGTGTAGAACAGGGCGATCACCGTGACGGCGCCGATGTCGTCGGCCACCGCGAAGGCCGCCAGGAACACCTTGAGCGACACGGGCACACGGTCGCCGAGCAGCGCGAGCACGCCGAGCGCGAAGGCGATGTCCGTGGCCATCGGGATGGCCCAGCCGTCCATGCCGATGCCGCCCTGGTTCAGCGCCACGTAGAGCAGGGCCGGGGCGATCATGCCGCCGACGGCGGCGGCCACGGGCAGGGCGGCCTTGCGCACGGTCGACAGCTCGCCCTGGACGATCTCGCGCTTGACCTCGAGCCCGACCAGCAGGAAGAACAGGGCCATCAGCCCGTCGTTGATCCAGAGCAGCAGCGGCTTGTGCAGGCCGGCCTCGCCGATGGACACGGCGACCGGGGTCTGCAGCAGGGTCGTGTAGGACGCCGCCCAGGGCGAGTTGGCCCAGGCGAAGGCGAAGGCGGCGGCCGCCATCAGGGCCAGTCCGGGCGCGGCGGGCCGCTCGATGAGCTCCTTGAGCCCGCCGAGCGGGCCGGGCAGGGGCGCGGACCGGGTCTTCATGCATGTCCTCCAGGGCAACTCCTCGACCGTAGGCTCCCGGAATGTGCGGACAATCACAAAATACTGAAGCCATTGTTCGACAAGAGCGAACAAAGACGGCGCCCGAGACGCAGGACGCCCCCGCGGGCCGAGGCCGGCGGGGGCGCCGTGGGGGGACCCGGAGGCCCGACTACTCGATGCAGAGCTCGTAGGAGCCGGAGCCCGAGTAGCTGTAGACCAGCAGGTAGTAGGTGCCCGAGCCGGTGGTGCTGACGGCTTCGGAGCTGCTGCTGCTGGTGGACGAGGCGATCTGGCTCCAGCCGCGCTTCTTGGACTTGTACAGGTACAGGTCGAAGTCGGTGCCGGCCGCGCCTTCCAGGGTCGCGGTCAGGCCGGCCGGGAAGCTGGCGTAGCTGCCGTCGGGCTCGATGGCGCTGTCGCCGCCGCCGCTCAGGCTGCCGGTGTACAGGGTGCCGGCGCAGGTCATGCCGCCACCGTCGCCGCCGCCGTCGCCGCCACCGGAGTCGGTGCCGCCGGTGCCGCTGTCGGTGCCGCCGGTGCCGCTGTCGGTGCCGCCGGTGCCGCTGTCGGTGCCGCCGCCGTCGCCGCCGGTGCTGCCGCCGGGGTCGCTGCCGACGCCGACCTCGTACCAGGCCAGGCTGACGTCTTCGCAGACTGCGGTGCCGTAGCCGAGCGCCGCGCAGGCCGATTCGGTGGCGGCGCGGGCGTCGCCGAAGTCGCTGCTGGAGGTCATGTAGCTGGTGAGCGCGAGGTACCAGATGTCGTAGGCGGCATCGATGCCGACGCCACCGACGGAGTAGCCGCTGCGGAAGCTGGCGTCGTGGTGCTGGCCGCCCTGGGACAGCAGGTAGAACCAGTGGTTGGCGATGCCGCTGTTCCAGTGCACGCCGCCGTTGTCGCTGCTGCCGGTGTAGCGGTCGCTGTAGTGGTCGCGGCTGCTGCCGTCGTCGCTCGGGCGATCCATGTACCGCAGGGCGCTGGTGCCGGGCTCGATCCAGCAGTCCTCGCCGATGTCCCAGGTGTCGCCGGACACGCCGCCGTCGACCCACGCTTCCACCGCGGCGGCCAGCATGTCGCTGGCGGCCTCGTTCAGGGCGCCGGACTCGTTGCTGTAGACCAGGTCGGCTTCGTAGTCGGTCACGGCGTGGCCGAGCTCGTGGGCCGCGACGTCCAGCACGCCCAGGTAGGTGCTGTAGTAGCCGTCGCCGTCGCCGAAGGTCAGGCGGCTGCCGTCCCAGAAGGCGTTGACGTAGCTGCGGCTGTAGTGGCCGTAGGACTTCACGACCGCGCCGCCGCCGTTGAAGCTGTCGCGGCTGTACTCGGCGGCCAGGAAGGCCAGGGTCTCGCCCACGGCGTCGTGGGTGGTGAGCAGCTCGCCGTCGCTGCTGCTGCCGACCGTGGCGCGGCCGTAGCTGGTGCGGTTGCGCAGGTCGTAGGTGGTCTTGTCGCTGTCGCTCAGGCTGTAGGACTGCAGGTCGTCGTACTTCCAGGCGATCTCGCCGGTGTGGGCGTCCACGAAGATCATCGGGATGGACGGCTTCTCGGCGTCTTCGACGTCGCGGATGCGCACGGCCCAGGTCAGGCGGTCCTGGCCGTCCTGGGGCAGGACGACCAGCTCGGCGGTCGGGGCTTCCGACAGGTCGTGCTGCAGGCCGTGCTCGGCCAGGGCGAGGTCGATGGCTTCCTGGGCGGACCAGGCGGGGTTGGTGTCGACGTCGACGCCGCGGCCCAGGTCGTCGGTGACGGAGCGGATGCCGCCGTCGGGGCCGATGTGCACGATGGCTTCGGAGCCCAGGACGGGCACGTTGCCGGCGAACTGGCGGACGTGCACGTGGGCCTGGCCGAGGGTGTCGACGGTGACCCGGCGGGTCCGCAGGTCGGTGAAGGAGGCGAAGCGCGGGGTCCGGCCCAGGTAGTCGTAGGCCAGCTGCTCGGCGAGCTGGTCGCTCGCGGCGTCGTCGGCGCGGAAGGCGTCGACGGACTGGGGCTCGTCGGCGCAGGCCGACAGGGCGAGGAGGGCGAGGAGGGCCAGGCTGTGGTTCTTCATGGATGCTTCCTTCTGGGTCCGAGGGGGCGCGCCGGGCCGACGGCGCAGCGCCGCCCTGTGCAAGGGTGTCGCGGAGCCACGATTACCGCGGACCGATGCGGATCGTCGCCCTGGTCACGCAGCGTTCACGAAGGTCGGCCGCGGCGGGCTCCGTGACATGCGCTGACAATTGCGCTGCCATCGGCCCGAGGTGGATGTTTCACCGGGGTTGCACCCTGGCGGTCCGTTGTTCGGCGTGGTCGAATGATCTCCCCGAGTTCTCCTCCCTGGCGCACCGATGGCCCTCGACTGGCTGAACTACCACCACCTCCACTACTTCTGGGTGACGGCCCGAGAGGGCTCGCTGACCCGCGCAGCGAAGCGCCTGCGCCTCTCCCCCTCCACCGTCAGCAGCCAGATCAAGTCCCTCGAGGACAGCCTGGAGGTCGAGCTGTTCGAGCGCCGCGGCCGGCGGCTGGTCCTGACCCCCACCGGGCGCATGGTGGCCGACTACGCCGACGAGATCTTCGGCCTGGGGCGCGAGCTCTCGGACGCGGTGCGCCACCGGACGGGCGGCGACCGCCCTGTGCGGCTGCGGGTCGGCGCGGTGAGCATCCTGCACAAGCTGGTCGTCTACCGGCTGGTGGCGCCGGCGCTGGCCCTGCGCGACGTCGACGTGCACCTGGTCTGCATCGAGGACCGGGCCGAGGCGCTGGTCGCCGAGCTGGCCCTGCACCACCTGGACCTGGTGCTCACCGACACGCCGGTCGGGCTGGCCCGCGAGGTCCAGGCCGAGACCCGGGTGCTCGGGTCCAGCGGGCTGTCCGTGTTCGGCACGCCGGCCCTGGCCGAGCGCTTCGCGGACGGCTTCCCGGGCAGCCTGGACGGGGCGCCGATGCTGTTCCCGACAGCCGGATCGACCGTGCGCGCCCAGCTCGAGGACTGGATCGAGCGCACGGGCATCGCCCCCGACGTGGTGGCCGAGTTCAGCGACAGCGCGCTGATGAAGGCCTTCGGTCACGCGGGCACCGGGCTGTTCGTGCTGCCGAGCCTGGTCAGCGCCGACGTGGTCGACACCTACGGCGTGCGCTGCCTGGGCGCGCTGGACGGCCTGGCGGAGCGCTACTACGCCCACACGATGGAGCGGCGCATCCAGAACCCGGCCATCGCCGCCATCGTCCGGGCCGCCGAAGCGCAGCTCGACCACTGATCCCCCGGAGCGCCCGTGGAAGCCCGCCTGTCCTTCATCACCCTGGCCGTCGCCGACATCGCCCGCAGCCGCGCCTTCTACGAGGCCCTGGGGCTGCGCGCCTCGCCGCGATCCAACGACTTCGTGACCTTCTTCCAGCTGTCGCAGGGGCTCGTGCTGTCCTGCTTCGGCGAGCAGGCGCTGGCCCACGATGCCGGTCGCCCGGGAGAGCGTCGGGCCGGCGTCGGCATCGCGCTGGCCCACAACGTGAAGCGCCGCGAGGACGTGGCCGGGCTGCTGGCCCGCGCCGAGGCCGCCGGCGGCACCATCACCCAGCCCGCCGGCGACACGCCCTGGGGCGTGTGGCGTGGCTACTTCGCCGATCCCGACGGCCACGCCTGGGAGGTCGCCCACAACCCCGACGTCACCTGGGACGAGCGGGGCGGGGTGTGGATGGATCCGCCGGGCGGCTGAACGCCCCGGCTACTCCCGCGGCAGGTGCGCCAGGCTGCGCTCGGCGATCCGCGACAGCAGCATCAGGTCGGTGAGCTCGACGGGGCCGCCGCCGTCGACCGCCGCTGCCAGCTGCTGCGCGACCAGCTCCAGGGCCAGGGGTCGCCAGGCATGCTGGTCCTGGCCGGGGATGCAGACCGCCCGCAGCGGCCCGCCGGGGGTGTCGGTGGCGCGGCGGGCGACGGCGCAGGCCCGGGCGTCCAGCGCGCCGCCGACGAACAGCACGGGGCTGCGCGGGCGGAAGGCCGCGGGCGAGCGCAGGGCGCAGGCCAGGGGATCGTCGGTCGCCAGGGGCGCGTCGCCGGGTGCGGTGCAGGCGTCGGGCTGCCCGGAGAGCGCCAGGGCCAGGTGCAGGCGGTCGGTGGCGTCGGCGGCCAGCCAGGCCAGGGTGCCGCCGTCGCCGGCGCCGAGCAGCACGATGCGGTCGGGGTCGACCTCGGGCAGGGTGGCCACGGCGTCGATCAGCGCCGCAAGATCGTCGACCTCGCCGCCGAAGTGCTCGGAGCGGCCCGGTGCGCCGTGCTGGCCCCGCAGCGCCGGGACCACGACGGTCGCGCCGGTTCCGACCAGCAGGGCCAGCACGGGGTCCTGGTGGGCGGGGAGCAGCTGTCCGCGTGGATCGTCGGGCAGCCACAGCAGGGCCGGGCCGCGCCCGCGGTGCAGCAGGGCAGGCATCGGGCCGAGGGGGCCGGGCCACTGCCAGGCTTCGAAGCCGCCCGTGGCGTTCAGCGGGACCTGGTGGGGGAGGAGGGGAGTGGAGGGCGCGGGCAGCCCGGCCGCCCGGGCGGTGCGCAGGTCGTCGGAGAGGTCGAGTCGCGCCGCGAGGGGGGCTTCGCCGGGGGCCGCCCGC
>JACKEY010000018.1 GCA_020632755.1 Alphaproteobacteria bacterium
GCGTGGTGCGTCTTGCCTGTGTTGGTCGGGCCCAGCGCCGCCGTGACGACGGTGCCGTGCAGGTCCAGGCCGCGCACACGGGCGCGGGCTTGGGGCATCGACTAGGGTTCGACCACCCACTCGCCGGCCAGCTCGAGGTCGTAGCTGCCCGACCAGTTGTCGCGCGCGCCTTCGACGTAGAGCGTCAGGGACTGGCCGTCGGCGCTGAACTCACCGACGAAGCTGGTCGTGCCGCCGGTGAAGTAGCTGCTGCTGTCGGTCCAGGTGCCTTCGATGTCCCAGGGGTAGTTGATGCTGCCCGAGAGCCGCATGACGATCGGGTAGTAGCTGTAGCCGTAGGGGCTGTACCAGTTGCAGGTCACCGAGCCGCTGACCTGGGTGCTGCTGCTGTCGGTGATCGAGATGGACCCGTTGTCTTCGCAGTCGCCCGAGTAGCCGTAGGGGCCCTTGACCTCGAACTGCACCGCACCGGTCCACACGCCGTCCCAGGGGGCGCAGGTGCTGTCGGGGCCGATGGCGTCGGTGGTGTCGTCGCAGTCGATCTCGTTGAGGCTGCGGATGTCGCCGGCGTCGCAGCCCATGACGATGGTCGAGCCGTCGCCGTAGCCGTCGAGGTCGTAGTCCGCGAAGAACTCGGTCTTGCTGACCTCGGCCACGTCGGGGTCTTCGTCTTCGCGCAGGCCGTCGCAGTCCTCGTCGAGGTTCATCTCGTCGCAGACCTCGGTGCCGTCGGGGTTGATCGTGCGGTCCGAGTCGCGGCAGTCGAGGTCGTTGTCGACGTAGGAGGCGTAGGCTTCGGTCTCGGCTTCGTCGGGGCAGATCTCGACGCCGGCGAGGGGGTTGCCGTAGCCGTCGCCGTCGACGTCCGGGTACATCGTGATCTTGTCGACCGCGTCGGTGTCGACGACGCCGTCGCAGTTGTCGTCGAAGCCGTTGCAGAGCTCGTCGGCGTTGGGATGGATGCTGGCGTCGCCGTCGTCGCAGTCGTTGCGGGCCGGGTAGCCGTCGCCGTCCGCGTCGTCGTCGTCCCAGGTGCCGCCGTCGGTGCTGCTGCCGGAGTCGGTCGCGCCGTCGTCGCCGGTGGTGCCGCTGTCGCCGCCGTCGCCGCCGCCGTCCTTGTCGCCGCAGCCCAGGGCGAGCAGGCCCAGACCGGTGGCCAGACCGAGGGAGAGGAGGGGGGTGCGCAGGGACATGGCGGACTCCAGTGGGGGGCGACATCGCGAGGTGCCCCGGGAATCGATAGCTTGCCGTGTCAGAGCGCTGCTGTCCACCGTTCCGACCGCGAGGAAGCCCATGACCACACCGCCGACGAAGCGATCCCCCGCGTCGCTGCCGGAGCGCTGGTGGGGCGATGTGACGCTGGTCCCCGGTGAAGAGGAAGGCCTGCTGCTGGGCCCCGTGGGGCTGCGGATCCGGCGGCGGCGCTACGAGTGGACCGTGGGCGTCCGGCGCGACCCCGACGCCGACCCGCTGCGGGTGGCGCGCGGCCCCGGCGTGGTCGAAGGCGACGTCGAGCTGGCGCGGTTCGGCATGGAGGAGCCCGGCGACACCCTGCGGCTGCTGCCGGTGCTGGCCCCTCGCCCCGTGGCCTGTCGCCCGGAGATCCCCTTCGTGCTGGTGCCGCGCCAGGCGGTGCGGGCCTACGTCAGCACCCCGCTCTGGCTGCGCGTGTCCATGCCCGACGGCACCGTGCTGGTCGACATCGACATCCACCGGCCCTCCGGCAGCTGGTTCGGCCCGGACACCCTCGAGGGCGAGCTCTGCTACGCCAGCCGCACCATGCTGCGACTGCACCCCGAAGACGTGCAGCACGTGCCGCACCGCGCCATGACCGAGGTCCACCTGCGCAACCCCGCCGAGACGCCGCTGCGGGTGTCCCAGGTCGCCGTCCCGGTGCCGCGACTGAGCCTGGGCACGGACAGCGCCGGTCACCTGTGGACCCAGTCGCTCACCATGGGCGTCGAGCCCGGCGGCCTCGCCGCGGTGTCGATCGGCGAGCTGCCGGCGGGCACCGAGGTGCTGCAGCGTCCGGTGCACAGCCCGCTCGAGCGCCGCTTCACGCGCACCCTCACCCACCTGCTCCGCTGAGGCCGCCGTGGACGTCACCGAACTCTGGGCCAGCATCAACGAGCAGCTCGGCGCCGAGGTCGTCGCCGCCTTCGTGCGCGTCGGGACCCTGGTCGTCGTCGGCCTGCCGATGGCCTGGCTGGCCGCGCGGGCGATCGGCGGCCTGGCCCGCCGCGGGCTGGGGCCCTCGACCGCGACCACCTTCCGGCGCTTCGCCTGGTACGGCCTGTTCGCCGCCGTCGTCGCGTCGGTCCTGCGCGAGCTCGGCTTCGACCTGTCGGTGCTGCTGGGTGCGGCCGGCATCTTGACCGTCGCCCTTGGCTTCGCCAGCCAGACGTCCGCCAGCAACATCATCAGCGGCCTGTTCCTGCTGGGCGAGCGCCCCTTCGACCCCGGCGACGTCATCGAGATCGAAGGCACCATCGGCGTCGTCACGTCCATCGATCTGTTGAGCGTCAAGCTGCGCACCGTCGACAACCTGTACGTGCGCGTGCCCAACGAAGCCCTGGTCAAGGCCCGCATCGTCAACCGCTCGCGCTACCCCATCCGGCGCGTCGATCTGCGCGTGGCGGTCGCCTACGACAGCGACCTGGACCAGGTCGAAGAGGTCCTGCGCGAGCTCGCCCTGGACGAGCCGCTGGCCTTGTCGGACCCCGAGCCCGTGTTCCAGGTGCTGGCCTTCCTGGACAGTGGCGTCGATCTGCAGTTCAGCGTGTGGGTGTCCACCCAGGACATCCTGGCGGCGTCGACCACCCTGCGGCGCCAGCTGCTCGAGCGCTTCCGGGCCGTCGGCATCGAGATCCCCTTCCCGCAGCGGGTCGTCACCGTGCGGCAGGAGCCGGCCGTCAGCCCCGACGACCGCTGAGGAAGGCCTGCAGCGTCTGCTGGACTGTGTCGCTGGTCCAGGCGGGCACGACTTCCTCCGCGAAGCGCTCGGCTTCTTCGGGGCCGATGCGGCCGACGTGGTCGCGCAGATCGGCCTTGGTGCGGGCGTAGGCCGCGTAGGGGTGGCGGGCCAGGGCGGCCAGGCGGTCCATGCCCACGGCGACCGGGTCGGCGGCCAGCTCGTGCACCAGGCCCAGCGCCAGGGCGTCCTGGGGGGCATGCAGCCCGGCGCCCAGCAGCACCCGACCCTGGGTGTGCGGGGGCAGGGCGAAGCGGATGCACTGCAGGGTGCTGGGCGGGAAGCGCAGGCCGATCGCCACTTCGTTCAGCCCGATGCGGGCCCGCGGCGAGTCGGTGCAGACGATGAGATCGCAGCACAGCGCCAGCACGCTGCCGCCGGCGATGGCGTGTCCGTTGACCGCCGCCACCACCGGCCCCGGGTAGTGGAACAGGTCGACCACCAGCGCTTCCAGCCCGTCCAGGAAGTCCCGCATGGCCGGCGCGTCGAGGCTGGCCACTTCCTTCAGGTCGAGGCCCGCGCTGAACGCGTCCCCGCCGCCGGTCAGCAGCACCGGAGCGCCGCCCGCGTCGGTGAGCTGGCTGCGGAGGGAGGCCATCAGCGTGCTGCCCAGCGCGTTCTTGCCGGGGCCCGAGATGGTGATGGTGCGGATGTCCATGGGGGCTCCTGTCGAGGAGGGGGCCTATTCCGGCGCTGGCCCGCCCGGCGCGGGAACGCCCCGCGGGGTGGGCCGGACCGGGACTACCGCCCGTGGGTGAGGACCCGGCTGCAGCCGCCGCCCTGCGGCAGCACCTGGACCCGGGCGCCGATGCGCTCGGCCAGGCCGCTGACGTGGGAGATCACGCCGACCTGGCGACCCGACGCCTGCAAGCCCTCGAGCATGCCCATGGCGTTCTCGAGCGTGTCTTCGTCCAGGGTGCCGAAGCCTTCGTCGATGAACAGGCTCTCGATGCGCACATCCCGGGACGACAGGCTGGACAGGCCAAGCGCCAGCGCCAGGCTGGCCAGGAAGGTCTCGCCGCCGGACAGGGACTGCACGGTGCGGGGCTCGTCGCCCAGGTCGTGGTCGATGACCATGATGTCCAGGTCGGTCTTGTGGATGCGGGCCAGCGAGTAGCGCGGTCGCAGCGCGCGCAGCTGGGCGTTGGCGTGCTCGAGCAGGGCCTCGAGGGTGAGCGACTGGGCGAAGCGGCGGAACTCGATGCCGCTGCCGGAGCCGATGCTGGACGCCAGGGCCAGCCAGGGCGCCGCCGCTTCGTCGTGGGCGGCGAGGCGGGCCTGCAGGTCCGACACCCGCTGGCGGGCCTGGTCGTCCGCCGAGACCTGGGTCTGCGCCGCGCTCCAGGCGTCGTCGGCGGCCTTCACCGCGGCGGTGGCCCGGGCGAGGGCGTCTGCCGCCTGATCCGTGTCGACGGCGGGCGGGTCGGCGGCATGCTCGGTCAGGCGCTGCTGGCGCTCGGCCAGGACGGTGGCGGCTTGCTTCGGCGCGTCGGCGAGTGTGTGCAGGTCGTTGCGCTCGGTGGCCAGCCAGTCGTCGGCCAGGGCCAGCAGCCGGGCCAGCGCGTCCGCGTCGATGCCGCGCTCGCCCAGGGCCGTGGCCAGGGCGGCCGCCCCCTGGTCGGCGGCGGTCCGCAGGCCGCCGGCTTCTCCCTGGGCCGCGGCCAGGGCGGTGGCCGCCCGGGTCGCCGCTGCGGTCGCCTCGGTCAGCCCGTCGGAGGCCTGTGTCGCCCGCTCGCGGGCGTCGCGCAGCCGGGCTTCGAGCCAGGTCGTCCGGTCGGCCGCGTGCTGTTCGGACGGGAACGGCGGCAACGTCGTGGCGGCCAGGTCTTCGGCCGGCACGTCCCGGCGGGCCACGCCCGCGGCGTCGGCTTCGCGAGGCGCGCGGTCCGACAGCGTGGCGATCGCTTCTTGGGCGAGGCGGGCCCGCGTGCCGTGGTGCGACACCGCCCGCCGGGCATCCGACAGGGTCCGGGTGAGGGGATCGAGGTCGTCCGTCCGCCACCCGGCCAGCGCCGGCTGCTCGGGGACGAGCGGGTCGAGCTTGTCGCCCAGGGCGGCCCGCAGGGCGTCGAGGGACTCCGCCTTGCCCTGTCGGGTGGCCGCGCGCTCTTTGGCTTCGCCGGCGCTGGCGTCGACCGCCTTGTCGGCGGCGACCAGCGCCCGCTGGGCCTGCTCGGCCCGGTCGCGGGCGATGTCGTAGCTGGCCTGGGCCCGGTCGCGGGCCTTGCTGGCGTCTCGGGCGGCCTGTTCCCGCTGGCGCAGGGTCTCGTCCCGACGGGTGGCCTCGGCCAGCAGTGCCTGCAGGGCGTCCGCCGCACCGTCGGCCGTCGGGCCGTCGGGCACGGGGCCGTCCACCAGCCCGGTGTGGTCGGACCACGGCGCGGCCAGGGCGTCCAGCGCCGCCTGGGCCGTCGCGACGCGGGTCACGGCCGCGTCCCGCTGTTCGGCCAGCGCCGCCGCCCGAGCGACCGCGCGGGCCCGGCGGTCCGCCGCGTCGGCCTGCTGCTGGCGCAGGGCGGCCACCCGGGCGTGCTGTTCTTCGTGCAGTCGGGCCACCACGCTGCCGTCGGCCCAGGGGTGCTCGGTGCCGCCGCAGACCGGGCAGGGCTCGCCGGCTTCCAGGGCGCTGCGCAGGGACTCCGCGTCGACCGCCTGGCGGGCGCGCTGCAGGGCGGCGTCGGCTTCGTCCAGGCGGGGCCCCAGCTCGGTCAGGGCGGCGTCCGCGGCGTCTCGCTCGGTCTCGGCCGCAGCCGTCGCGGCGGTCGCCGTGTCCCGCTCGCCGGTGGCGGCGGCGAGCTGTGCGCCGAGCTCGTCGGCCCGCGAAACCAGGGCCTGCATCGCCTGGAGCTGGTCCCGACGCAGGTTCAGCTCGCGGCGGTCCCGGTCCAGCTGCAGGGCATCCAGGGCGACGTAGGCCGCGCGGGCATCGTCGCGGGCCTGGACCGCAGCCTGGAGCTGCTCGGCCGCGTCGGCGGCCGCTGCACGGGCAGCCACGAGCGCGGCTCCCAGCGTCTCCGCCTGGGCCAGCCGGTCCCGTGCCGCCTGGTCCAGGGCCGCCAGCTCGGTCACCAGGGTCCGGCTGCGGCCCAGATCTGCCCTCAGGTCGTCGACCACGCGGTCGCTGCCGAGCAGCTCGACCGTCCGGGGGTGCGTGTCCAGCCAGCCCTGGTGGTCGGCCAGCGCAGCCGTCGCCGTGTCGAGCCGCGCGGCGATCTGGTCCGCCAGGCGGCGGTGCTCGGCCGCCACCACCGCCCGGGCGGACGCCAGGGCCCGCTGGGCGGCTTCGAGCGTGCGCTGCGCGGCGTCCCGCTCGGCCGTGGCCTGGGCCACCAGGGCTTCGGCCGCGGCGGCCTTGCGCCGGGCGTCGTCGACGGCGCGGGCGTCCTTGCGGAGGTCCCAGGCGGCTTCCGCCCGGCCGAAGGCGTCGCGCCGCGCGGCGGCCGCGTCCAGGGCCGCCTGGGCGCGGTCGCGCGCCAGGGTCGCGTCGGCGACGGCCCGGGCCAGCGTCTGCTGCTGCTGGTGCCAGCGCCAGGCTGCGTCCGCCGCGTCTCTGCCCGCTGCTGCGGCCTTGCGGGCCGCGGTCGCTTCGGAGAGGGCCGCTTCGGCCGCGGCCCGGGTCTCGTCGTCCAGCACCCCCTGGGCTTCGATGTGGGTGGCCAGGTCCTTGCGGGTCGCCCGCAGGTCCTTCTCCTTGCGGAAGGCGGCCTGCGACAGGCGCGTGTACACGTCCGTGCCGGTCATCTGCTCGAGCAGGTCGGCGCGTTCGTTGTCCTTGGCCCGCAGGAAGGCCGCGAAGTCACCCTGAGCCAGCAGGACCGACCGTCGGAACTGCGCGAAGTCCAGGCCGATGCGGTCGCGGATGGCGTCGAGCACTTCGGTCTTGGTGCCGGCGACCCGGCTGCCGTCGGCGCCACGCAGCGAGAGCTGCTGGGACTGCACCGGGCCGTCGGGCTTCTCCCGGGCCCGGCGGACCTCCCACCGGGCCGTCCAGTGGCTGCCGTCCCGGGCGCGGAAGTCGACCTCGGCCCAGCCGGAGCCCGCGCCCCGGCGCAGGATGTTGCGCTGGTCGTTGGCCCGCAGCGCGCCGGCGTCGTCCTGGCCCGGCAGGAGCACGGTGGGCCCGCCGTTCTTGTCCAGGCGCGGCGTCGTGTCGTACAGGCACAGGCAGATGGCATCGAGCAGGGTGGACTTGCCCGAGCCGGTCGGCCCCGTGATGGCGAACAGGCCCGCGCTGCCCAGGGGCTCGGCGGCCAGATCGACGGCGAAGCGGTCTTCCAGGCTGGCCAGGTTCTGGCCGCGGACGGCGAGGATCTTCACGCGACACCCCCACCGTGCACGGCGTCCGGGTCCGCGTCGTCGTGCTGGCCGAGCTCGTCGAGCAGCCCGTGGAAGCAGGCGAGCACGTCGTCGGGCGGGTCGGCGTCGTGGTCGCGCCGCCACTTCTGCCGGAACACCTCTTCGTGGGTCATGTCGTCGAGGGTGCGTCGCTCGGGGCCATCGGCCAGGGCACCCCCGGCACCCCGGCGCACGGCGGCCAGCTTGACCAGCCGCACGGCCTTGTCCGCGACGCGGGCTTCGACCAGCCGGCGCAGGGAGGGCATCGGGCCGTCGAGCAGCACCCGCACCTCCAAGAAGGGGCGGCGGCGGTCGTCGCCGTCCGGCGCGAGGTCCGGAAGGGCGTCGAGCAGGGGTTCGACCTGATCCCAGGGGGCCGCGTCGGGCCCGGGAACCCGCAGCACGTCGACGTGGCGGGGCACGGGCAGGGACTCGCTGCCGACCAGCGTCTCGCCGTCGAGGGTCAGCAACCGCACCTGGTGCGGGTAGGGGGCTTCGTCCACGGCGAGGGGGAGGGGGCTGCCGGCGTAGCGCACGCTCTCGCGGCCGCCGACGGCCTGGGCGCGGTGGAGGTGGCCCAGCGCGACGTAGGCCACGTCGGCGCCGAAGATGTCGGTCGGCAGGGCGTGCTGGTTGCCGCCCAGCACCTTGCGCTCGGACAGCTCGGACAGGGTCCCGCCGACCATGTAGCAGTGGCCCATCGCGACCAGGGCCTGTCCCGGCCGGCGCACGCCGCGGGCGTGGTCCAGCACCCGGTCGTAGACCGCGCGCACGCCGGCCACCAGCGGGTCGCCGCCGTCGGCGATGCCCGGGTCGGCGTCCCGCGGCAGATCCGCGGCCCGCAGGAAGGGCACCGCCGCGCACCACGCCGCCACCGCGCCGCCGTCGCCGTGCAGGGGCACCACCAACGCGTCCAGGTCCAGCGCACCGTCGTCGGAGAGCGGCAGCCGGCCGACGACCTGGATGCGCAGGGACTGCAGCACCGGGTGGGCGGCTTCCAGCCGCGCGGCCGAGTCGTGGTTGCCGCCGATCACGACCAGGTCCAGGTCGGGGAACCGCGTCCGCGCCCGGGCCAGGAAGCCGTACCAGGCCCGCATGGCGGCCGCTGGCGGGTTCGCGGTCTCGAACACGTCGCCGGCGATGAGCAGCGCGTCTACGCCGTGGGCCTCGACCCGGTCGAGCAGCCAGGCCAGGAAGGCGGCGTGTTCTTCGTCGCGCGGCAGGTCGTGCAGGCGGTGGCCCAGGTGCCAGTCGCCGGTGTGCAGGATGCGGAGCAAGGGGGACCTCTCGGCTCGGTCCTCCTCCTCTATGTTGCCGCGCCGCTCCGGCCCGGACAGATTCTGACCGCAATCAGGAGCCGCCTCCCCAGCAGCCTCCTCCTCCTCAGCCGGCCTCCTCCTCCCCCAGACAGGGGCTCTCGGCCAGGTAGACGAACCGCGTGTCGGGCTTCACGGGCTGCTCGAGGGGCGGGTTGAGCCGGTCGGTGCCGTCGTCATGGCGGATGCCGATGACCAGGGCGCCGCTCTGCTGGCGGATGGCCCGCTGGGCGCTGCCGAAGGTGGCCGGGAAAGGCGCGGCCGGGTCCGCCGGCGTCCACGCGCCCACGAACAGGCTCTGGGCGCCACTGCTCGCGACCTCGCTCATGATCGCGGCGCTGCCGGGCACCCGCACTGCGTGGGCGATGAGCGAGAAGCCGAGCCGCGTGGTCTCGATCACCTCGTCGGCCCCGGCGGCGTGGGCGTGCTGCACGTTCTCGGCGTCCAGGATCTCGGCGACCACGTACAGCGGGGCGCTGCGCAGGGCGGTGGCTTCCTGGCGCGCCATGTAGGACCGCAGGGTGAACAGGGTCAGGATCGTGCGGGCGTCGGCGGACTGGGGCCCCAGGTTGCGCTTGCCCATCACCACGACGCTGGCGGCGTGGGTCAGCCGCAGCTTGTCGAGCTCGGACTCCTTGGTGGGGTCGGCCTGGACCCAGGTGAAGGTCGGGCCCAGGCTGTAGGGGCGGTCGAGATCGTCGACGACCACGATGTCCTGGCCGGTGTCGGCGAGCTCTTCCGTGATGGCCGAGAGCAGCATGGACGCGCTCTCGTCGTAGCCCATGACCACGACGTGGCCGATGTAGTCGGACATGCGGAACTGCTCCTCCCGGATGCTCATCACCGCGTGCAGCAGCGTGTTGCCGACGATGCCGGCGAACAGTGCGAGGGTGAACATGCCGGCGACCATCAGCACGGCGCCGACGATGCGGCCCAGGCCGGTCACCGGCGAGATGTCGCCGAAGCCGACGGTGGTGAGGGTCACGATGGACCACCACAGGCCGTCGGCCAGGCTGTTGATGGCGGGGTTGGCCTGCGCCTCGACCAGCCAGATGCTGATGCCGCCCAGGATCGTCGCGCCCAGCAGCAGCGCCTGCCCGAACACGAACAGCAGGCGGTTCTCCTCGAAGGCCCGCATCAGCCCGGTGAACGGGTTGCTGTAGCGGAACAGCTTCGCGGTGCGCAGCAGCCGCAGCAGGCGCAGGGCGCGCAGGCCGCGCAGGGCCGGGACCAGCGCCAGCACGGTCAGGATGTCGACCAGCATCAGCGGGCGCAGGCAGTAGGACAGCCGCCCGAGCAGGTGGATGCGCAGCCGGCGATGGGCCGGCAGGGCGAAGAAGCGCAGTTCTGGCGGGCGCCAGGACGCCACGCGCAGCACGATCTCCAGGCCGAAGAAGACCAGGATCGCCCGGTCGACGGCCCGCAGCACCGCGTTGTCCCACCAGGCGCCCGGCAGCGCCAGCTCGAGCGCGAACAGGGCGACCGACCCGATGATCAGCGCCCAGACGACGCCCTGGGTCCACCGGAAGGCGTCGGTGGACGGCGCGTGGAAGGCGTCGTGCACCGTGTCGCGCAGCCCCTGGAGCGGCCAGCCGTCGGCGGGCTGCGGCGAGGTGCGCGGGGACATCGGATCCGGGGGAGGAGAGGAGCTCGGTTCGCCAGCTTGTCACACGCCGGGACTTGCGCGCGGTCGGGTCCGCGGACCACGCTGTATCCGGGCACGGCCGTGCCCAGCGCGCGACCCTTGCGCGTTCCTTCCCCACCTGCCTGTTCCATCGAGAGGAGGCCCCCCATGTCCAGCAACGTCTACAGCGTCACCATCGCCACCTGCACCCTCGTCCAGCCGGATCCGATGAAGGTCCCCGGCCCGACGGGGCGGCTCCGACGAACGAGGCGACGGGAGCGCCGCTGCTGACCCGGCAGCGGTCCTGATCCTCCGCGCTCGCGGGGGTCCGGACACTCCCTGACCCCGCATCGGTCCGCTCCTCGTGCCCCGGCACGTGTGCGACCCGCTGCGTCTTCGTCTCCGGCGCGCGTCCGTCCGCTGTCTGCGGCGGCGTGCGTCCTGCCGGCGCCTCGTCCGCGTCTCCCCCCGTCCCGAGGGGCGGGGGCCCGCGGCCCGAGATCCGCCTGGAGGTGCGCCATGCGCACGAACCCCACCTCCCTGCCCGAGAGGATCGGCATCCGGGAGGTCCACCGGCTCGCCTGGCCGGTGATGATCGGAATGTTGTCCCACACCGCCATGACCGTGGCGGACACCCTGTTCGTGAGTCGACTCGGGACCGCGCCGCTGGCCGGCATCGGGATCGGCGGCACGGCGGCCTTCCTGCTCACCGCGACGGGCTTCGGCCTGACCGCCGGCGTGCGCGTGAAGGTCGCCACCGCCACCGGCGCCGGTCGGCACGCCGACGTGGCCGCGCTGGCCTTCCAGGCCGGCTGGATCGCGCTGGCGGGCGGGCTCGTCGGGCTGGTCCTGGCTCCGGCTTCGCTGCCGGTGGTGCGCCTGTTCGGCGCGTCCCCGGAAGCGGCCGGGCACGCCAGCGACTACCTGCGCGTCATGCTGCTGGGCACGGGTCCCGCGCTCGGCAGCCTGGCCCTGCAGGCCTGGTTCCAGGGCCGCGGCGACACCCGCACGCCCATGGTCGCGGCCGTGCTGTCCAACCTGCTCAACATCGCCCTCGACCCGGTGTTCATCTTCGGCGCCGGGCTGCCGGGCGGGCTGTCCGTGCCCGCCTGGGGCGCGGGCGGAGCAGCGCTGGCCACGGTCGTCGGCCACGGCCTGTCCCTCGCGATCCTGGCCGCGGCTGCCGCGCCCGCCCTGCGCGGGACGGCGCCGTGGCTGCGGCCGCGGTTGCTGGTGCCGGCGCTGCGCACGGGCCTGCCCATGGCCTTGCGCGGGACGCTGTCCGTGGCGGGCTTCTCCGTGTTCGTGGCCATCCTGGCCCACAGCGGGGACGCCCACCTGGGTGCGCACGTGATCGTGCTGCGCATCGTCAGCGTCAGCTTCCTCCCCGGCCATGCCGTGGGCGAAGCCGCCGGTGTGCTGGTCGGCCAGGCCCTGGGCGCCAACCGCCCCGAGCTGGTCCACCAGGCCTTCCGCGCGGCGACGCGCCTGGCCGTGGCCATCATGGGCACGATGGCGCTGGTGTTCGTGGTGATCCCCGAGACCCTGCTGCTCCCCTTCCACCCCGCCCCCGACGTGGCGGTCGTCGCGGCCCAGCTGATGCTGATCGCAGCGGCCTTCCAGGTCTTCGACGCGGTGGCGATGGTGGCGATGGGTGCGCTCAACGGGGCGGGCGACACGCGGTTCACGCTGCTGTCCGGTGTGGGCTGCATGTGGCTCGTGAACCTGCCGCTCGGCTGGTTCCTGGCCCTGCACCTGGAGCTCGGGGCGGTGGGCGCCTGGCTGGCGCTGACCGCGGAGATCGTGACCTACATGACCATCGCGGGCCTGCGCGTGCGCGGGACCCGGTGGATCGAGGCCGGCATGGCGGCGGCGGAAGAGGACGCGCGCGCCGCCGAGGCCGAGGCGGTGGCCACCGTCGCCGCGGCCTGAGCACTGCAGGCCCCCTGGGAGCTCCCGGGGGGCCTGCTACGCTCTGCCGACCTGGGAGGAGAGATGTCCGAGCAGCCCCCTGACGGCACCGATCGCCCGCGCCTGGCCGATGCCGTGGCCGAGGCGGTGCGTGACGCCATGTCCCGCGCCGGGCTCAGCGGCGACGCGCTGGCCGATGCCGTGGCCCAGGCCCTCGACGGCCTGCAGGGGCTCGATCCCGGCCACATCACCGTGCAGGTGCTGCGGCCCGACGACGGCACGCCCGACATCCACGTGGTCGACGGCGGCCTGCCCCGCGATGCGCCGCGCCCGGCCCGGCCGCGACCCGACCTGCACATCGCCGGCGAGCCCCCCGCAGAGAGCCCCGCCCCCGCGGCCGGCCTCGCCGTCGAGGGCGGCATCCGCCTGGACGCCGAAGAACGCCAGGCCGTGTTCCGCGGCGCGGTGGTCCGGCCCTACCGGATCGCCTGCGACAGCGGCCGGCTGGCCGTCAGCGTCGACGGCACGGTGGTCGAGGCCCTGGGCCCCGGACAGACCGTCGATGTCGAGGGCGGCGCCATCTCGGTGCGGGCCGCAGACGGTGGCGCCCGGGGGCGGTACGCTCGGCTGTAGCCCCGGAGCGCCCGTGATCGCCCTCGTCCTGACCCTGGTCCTGCCCGCGTCTGCCCACGACCTGGATCCGCGCGCCGAGATGGCCGCCCGCGTGATGGCGACGCACGCGGTCGATCCGGACGGAGACACCGGCGGTGGTGGCGGCGGCATCGTCGATCCGGACGGCGACGTCCAGCCCGGCGGCGGGGTCTCCGACGACGCCCGCATCGTCTGCGAGTACCCGATCTTCCGCGACCCCCGCTGGCACGCCGCCGTCCAGGCCGACCTGCCCCCGCGCACGGTGGGCTGGAAGGCCGACCTCCTCCAGCAGCTCTCCGTCGTCGACCCCGGCCGCACGGCCCTGCGCGCGACGCCCGGCGTCCTGCTCGGCCGCGGCGGCGCCTTCCTCTCGGGCACGCCGATCGGCGATCGCACCGTTCGGCTGGACGGCATCGAGCTGCTGGCCCGCTGAGCCGGCGCCCGGCGCGATAGGGCCCCGCTCCTCCCCGGAGCGACCCGATGTCCTGGACCCTCGGCACCGTCAACGTCAACGGCATGCGCGCCGCTGTGCGCAACGGCTTCCCCGCCTGGCGCGGGCGCTCGGGCTGCGACGTGCTCTGCCTGCAGGAGCTGCGCATGCAGGAAGACCAGATGACGGGCGACCACACCGAGCCCCGCGGCTGGAAGCGCGTCCAGGTCGACGCCGAGAAGAAGGGCTACTCGGGCGCGTCCGTCTGGAGCCGCCTGCCCGTCGTGGACCAGGGCACCGGCATCGGGCTGGACTGGGCCGACGCCGAGGGCCGGGTCGCCTGGATGCAGCTCGATCGGGCCCGCGTGTACAGCGTCTACCTGCCGAGCGGCAGCTCCGGCGAGGCGCGGCAGGCCATGAAAGAACGGTTCATGGCCCACTTCTTCGACTGGTCGCGGGACCTGCTGGCGACCGGCGCGCCCATCGCCATCTGCGGCGACCTGAACATCGCGCACGCCGAAGCCGACATCCACAACCCCGGCGCCAACAAGAAGAACTCCGGCTTCCTGCCCCACGAGCGGGAGTGGTTCAGCGAGCTGCTGGGCCTGGGCTGGACCGACTGCTTCCGCGCCGCGAACCCCGACGCTCGGGAGTACTCCTGGTGGTCCAACCGCGGCCAGGCCCGGGCCCTCGATCGCGGCTGGCGCATCGACTACATCCTGGCCAGCCCGGCGCTGGCCGCCACGCTCGAGTCCAGCTCGATCGTCGGCCGCACGCCGGCGCTGTCGGACCACTGCCCGGTGTTGGCGACGTTCGGGGCGTAGGGGGTCGGTGCGGCCGAAGGCCGTCTACTCCTGGACCAGCAGCACCGTGCTGAACACCGCGATGCCGGCGCCTTCGTCGCTCTCGGTGCTGCCGCCCTGGAAGACGGTGGCGGTGCCGCCGTCGGCCCACTCCTTGTGGTCGTAGTCGGCGGACAGGATGCGCAGCTTCGTGCCGGACTCGAGGCCCAGGTCGTCGGCCAGGATGAACCGGGCCGGCGGGTCGTGGGCGACGCTCATGCGGCCCATGAACCAGGCGGCGACCACGGTGCCCTCGACCTCTTCGAGGGGCAGGCCGATCGCGCCGGGGTCGACGCGCACGGCCGCCAGGTACTCGCTCTCGCCATCGTCGAGGTAGGGCGAGTTCGCCGTGCTGCCGGTCATCTTGTCCGCGTCGACGAAGATCGACAGGCTGCCGTCCACGTCGACCAGGGACTCGCCGCTCGAGACGTCGGACGAGGTGGCGAAGGGGTACAGGATCATGTCCTGTTCCAGGCTGATCGCGTCGCCGTCGGCGATGGAGATCAGGTCCAGCGGCGTGGCGTAGCTCTTCTGGTCGGCCAGGTAGACGGCTTCCAGGGCGTAGTGGTCGGCGGAGACGTTGTTGTAGGCGAAGCTGCCGTCGGACCCGGTCGAGACCGTGGTGCACAGCTCGGCGCAGAGCCGCATCTGCACGCCCTCGACGCCGCCGCCCGACGGGTCGACGACCTTGCCGGAGATGCTGGCGGTGCCGCCGCCGCCGCCGTCGGTGTCCGTGTCGGTGTCCCCGCCGTCGGTGTCCGTGTCGCCGCCGTCGGTGTCGGTGTCCCCGCCGTCGGTGTCGGTGGAGCCGTCGGTCCCGCCGCTGTCCCCGTCCTTGTCGCCGCAGGCGAGCAGGCCGAGGGCGAGGGGGAGGGCCAGCAGGGAGGTGAGGGTCAGGGTGCGCATGGGACCTTCCGGAGCGGGGAGGAAGAGGAGGCGGGGACCTTAGCACCGCAGGGCGGGAACCGGTGGTCCCAGGGAGTGGGGCGTCCATGTCCCACCCGGGACGGCGATGCCCCGGTGGGGCTGCCCCCAGAGGTCGATGGGCAGTGAATCGTCGGCGGATCCTGCCCGGCACGGGGGTTGCAACGAACCGGTGACGAAGACCGGAGGCCCCGTGAACCAGGCTGCAGCGCTCCCTCGCACGTTCCCCCTCCTCATCCTGCTGACCGCCTGCACGGGCGCGGGCGAGGCCCCGGCGCCCACCGACCTCGCCGAGGCCTTCGACAGCGCCTCGCGCGAGTACGACGTGCCCCGCGACCTGCTGGTCGCGATGAGCCACCACCTGACCCGGCTCGACTCCCACGCCGGCATGGAGGCCATCGACAGCGGCGTCGGCATCATGAACCTGCACGCCGACGGCAGCCAGCCGAGCCTGGAGCGCGCCGCGACGCTGCTGGCCAAGGACGTCGATGACGTCGCCCTGGACGACTTCCTGAACATCCGCGGCGCGGCCGCGCTGCTGCGCTACCAGGCCGACCAGGAGGAGCTCCGCACCGGCGAGCCCGTCGACGAGCTGCGGGAGTGGTTCCCGCTGGTCGCCCGCTTCTCGGGCGCCGACGATCCCTTCGTCGCCAACGGCTTCGCCGACCAGGTCTACGACAGCATGCAGTGGGGCATGCTGGTGGAAGCCCACACCGGCGACTTCCTGGAGATCCCCCCCCACCAGTTCCCCTGGCGGGACGAGTACCGACAGGCCACGGCGGGCAGCTCGCTCATCGCCTCCTTCGTGCCGGCCTCCTCCTCCAACTACACCAACAGCAGCCGGGGCAGCGTCAGCCAGGTCGTCATCCACACGATGGAAGGCAGCTACAGCGGCTCGATCTCCTGGTTCCAGAACGCCTCGGCCGGGGCGAGCGCCCACTACATGGTGCGCAGCAGCGATGGCGAGATCACCCAGATGGTCGACGAAGCCGACATCGCCTGGCACGCCGGCCACTGGGACACCAACCAGGCCAGCATCGGCATCGAGCACGAGGGCTTCACGTCGGACCCGAGCGCCTGGTACAGCGACGCCATGTACCGGGCCAGCGCGGCCCTGACGGCCGACCTCTGCGACCGCTACGGCATCCCCAAGGACCGCTCGCACATCATCGGCCACTGGGAGGTCCCCGGCTGCAGCAACCCCAAGGGCGGCGGCAGCAGCTGCCACACCGACCCCGGCGACGGCTGGGACTGGGACTACTACATGGAGCTGGTGGCCGGCGGTGGCGGCAGCGGCGGCGGCACCAGCAGCCCGACCAGCCTGCTCACCGACGGCATGAAGCAGGGCCGGTTCGAGGTCGAGGCCCGCAGCAGCCTGACCGGCGCCAGCGACACCTGCAGCGGCCGGCTGGAGGGCTCCGCCAACAGCGGCAACCTGTACCTGACGGCGACCTGCATCAGCGACCGCCGCGGCGCCGACGCGGGCGAGCTGCGCATCACCTGGTCGGGGGCCGCGATGGGCGACCGCGTCAACGGCACCGTCGTCGCCGAGGGCTACAGCGACCCCTGGGAGGGCGAGCTGCAGGCCGACGGCTCGCTCGTGGCCACCATCACGGGCAGCCACGACATCGGCGGCGACGTCGGGACGGTGACGTACACCGCGGAGATCACGGTCGAGCCGTAGGTCGTGAACTGCCGCGATCGGTGCGGGGCAGCAGGGGCTTCAGGCTTCGGGCTGCGGGCTTCGGGAGGGCCGGGGAGCGGATCGGGCGGTGGGAGGGCTCGCGGTGCGCCGGGCGCTGCGCGCCACCGGTCGTCGGACCGACCGCCGGAACGCTCGAACCCCCACGCTGGAGCCTGGAGCCCACAGCCCGGAGCCTCGGGCGGCCGAGCAGCAAGGGCGCCCTCGAGCTGCCGCGGCGCCCCGACCACCAGCCGTCAGCTCGCGTGCTTCTTCACCAGGTCGGCGAACCGCGGCATGGCGGCGCCGACGTGCTCGATGGCGCTGGGGCGCAGCTTGCCGTAGGTCTTGACCAGCACCTTGTGGCTGGACCGCTTGGCGCGGTCGTCGGTGATGGTCAGCAGCGCGTTGGCGATCTCGCCCTTCTTGGCGGTGAAGTAGACGCGCGCGTCCTTGCCCTGGGCCTGGCACTCCTGCCAGAACGGCTCGACCTTGGCGGCGAAGTCGTCCAGCAGGTGGTTCATGGCCATCGGGATCATGCCGGGGCGGAGCCCCTTGACCGTGGCGAAGCCGGCCTTGATGGCGATGCCGGACAGGCCGGACTTGTCGCGGACTTCCGCTTCGATGAGCTGTTCGCAGTCGGCTACGACCGCGCGGCGCTTGTTGTCGTCCTTGATGACCTCGACGAGGGAACCCATCGGTGCTGCTCCTGGCAGGTGGGGGAGGGGGAGCGGACGGCGGCCGGGCCGCTCAGTCCGGGTACTTGGGCGGGCACTTGGGCACGAAGCCGCTGCCGCCGAGCTCCTGGAACCACCAGCCGACATAGCGCTGGCCGTAGCAGGAGAAGCCGCCCTTGCGGGCGTAGGCCTTCTGCACGCAGGCGTAGCTGTTCTGCCAGTCGCGGTCGTTCTGCGCCTTGATGATGTCGGCGCCGGGGACCTGGTCGGGCATGTCGTCGACGCTGTACCACTTGACCCACTGGGGGATGGCGTCGCAGAGCACCTTGGCGGCGTCGTCGCTGGGCGAGGAGCCCAGCGTGGTCAGCAGCGCGCTGCGCACGGAGCCGGACTCTTCTTCGGTCAGGGCGCGCTCGCGCAGGCACTGGATGGCTTCGGGGCGCTTGGTGCCGCGGAAGGCCAGGACGGCGCGCTGGCGCACGTCGGGACTCTCGTCCTGCATCATGGCCTGGCAGATCATGGCGTCGGCCTGGGCGGCGCCGGCGGTCTTGAGCGCCTGGAGCGCGGTGCCGCGCACGGTGCCGTCGCTGTCGGACTCGGCCAGCTTCACCAGGGCGTCGATGACGCTGCCGTCGTCCTTGAAGGGGTGCAGGCCCTTGGTGGCGGCGGCGCGCAGCTCGGGGGCGTCCGCAGTGGTCGCCAGCTCGAGCAGGGTGGCCTTGTAGGCGGGGTCGCCGGCGATGGCGTCGATGGCGATGATCCGCACTTCTGCGTCGTCGCTGCCCTTGGCGATCCGGTCGAGGGTGTCTCGGGCGGCCTTGGCCGTGGTCCGCGACAGCGCGCCGACGGCGTCCTTCTTGTTGGGCAGGCCGGGCTCGGCCACGGCGTTGGCCAGGCAGCCGACCATGTCTTCGCGGCTGCTGGACTTCAGGCCCTCGGCCACGGCCATGTCGACCAGGCCGTCCTCGTTCTTGATGTGGTCACAGACGCACTCGCGGCCTGCCTCGATGCCTTCGGGATCCGGGGGCTCGAACTCGGCGAGGGTCTCGAAGCGCTCGGTGGCGTAGCGCCGGACGTCGTCGTCCTTCATGTCCAGGCCGACGCACATGGTCTTGTAGTGCTTGCGGGCCAGCGCGTCGTCGATGTCGGCGCTGTAGACGTGCGAAGGCGCGACCTCGCAGCCGGTCAGGGACAGGCCGGTGCAGAACAGGGCCAGGGTCGCGAAGGAACGGGCGGCCAAGGGGGCCTCCGGGGCGGAAGGAAGCGGGATGGTAGCGAGGGGAGGGGGGCCGTGCCACCCACGGCCCGGTCGGTCGGGCCAGCGGCCGGGCGGGCGGCCGCTCAGGGGGTCGGCACCCGGACGTAGTCGACCTGGCCGTCGCGGTTGAGCAGGTAGGCGTTGTCGGGGTGCAGGAGCTCGCCGGTGCCGAACTGCAGGTCGACCACGTCGCCCAGGTAGCGCGCGATGGTGACGGGCCGTCCGTCCTGGATCAGGGCCAGCACGGGCGGGTCCTGGTGCACCACCCAGACGCGCCCCAGATGGTCGAAAGACGCGGCCCGCGCCTGCTCCAGGCCATCCGCCACCAGCTGGCCGCCCGCGGGACCGGTGGTGATCACCCGGTCGGGGCGCAGCACCAGCGCGGCCTCGCAGGCCGGACCGGGGGCCAGGCCGACGTCGACCACGTCGTCGGGCACCTCGCGCCAGGCATCGACCCCGCCGTCCGGCCGCACCAGCAGGAGCACGCCGGGGCGGGCCACCAGCGCGGCGTGATCGCACCAGGCGGTGCCGGCGCGCACCTGGTCGATGGCGACGGTCGCCGTCGACCCGCCCGAGAACCGGCCGCCGGTCGGGTCGAAGACCAGGCGCCACGGCAGGTGATCCAGGGCCACGCGGGCCGGCTCGGTGCTGCGCGGGGTGACCACGCCGCTGCCGTCCACGACCCGCACCCCCTGGTCGCTGGCGACCACCAGGGTGTGGTCCAGGCCCGGCGAGAACTGCCAGGCCGGCTCGCCGGCGCCGGTGGCCAGCACGTAGGGGGCTTCCAGGATCGACGCGAAGCAGCCGGCCAGCAGCAGGGGACCCAGCAGCAGCGGACCCGCCAGCAGGCTCATCGCCGGGCGAGGCGCGCGATGCCGGCCACGAGCTCGTCGATGTCGTCGCGGTCGACGCTGCCGTAGGACAGGCGCAGCGCGCTGGACTCGGCGAAAGCGACGACGCCCAGGCCTTCGGCGAGCAGCGCGAGGCGCAGGGCCTCGGCGTCCCCGTCGACCGCCAGCAGGGCGAACATGCCGCTGTTGAACGGCAGGGCCCGCAGGCCGTGGCGGTCGATCGCCGCCTTCAGCGCTTCGTAGCGGGCGCGCAGCCGCTCCCGCACGTCGTCCTGCTGGGCGCGGATCCCGGGGTCGCGCAGCATGTGCAGGACCAGCACCTGGGCCGTGGCCGACACGCTGCTGATGACCGAACGTGCGATGCCGCGGGCCTTGTCGTCCAGCGCGTCGGCGGCAGGGCCTTCGCAGCCGAAGGTCAAGAAGCCGACCCGGCCGCCGAAGTACAGGAATTCCTTCGTGGCGCCGTCGACCTTGATCGCCAGCACGCGGTCGGGCGGCAGCAGTGACAGCCGGTGGAACAGGCTGTGGGCGTAGCAGTCGGGCTCCCACCACATGCCCTGGTAGGCGTCGTCGGTGAGCACCGCCAGCGGGACCGGGCTGTGCGCGACGATGTCGACGATGCCGTCGACCTCGGCGGCCGTGGGCGAGTAGCCGGTGGGGTTGCTCGGGAAGTTGAGCAGCAGCAGGGCGGGCTGTTCCAGGCTGCCGACCGCGTCGCGCAGGCTGTCGAGGTCCAGCCAGCCGTCGGGCCCGCGGGTGGAGCGCAGCAGGTTCCAGGGGATGAGCGGGGCCTGGCGCCGCGTGCCGAAGATCGCCCGGTAGTTGCCCCAGCAGGGCGCGGGCAGCAGCACCGGGCGGCCCGGCCCGGCGAACAGGTCGGCGACCATCGACAGGGCGTGGGTCAGGCCACCGGTGGCGACCGGCAGCGACACCCGGCTGCCACAGCCGGGATCGTCGGCCCGCACGTGGTCGCGCCAGGCCTCGCGCAGGTCGCTGCGACCGCCCTGGGCGGCGTAGAGCGTCGCTTCGCCGGGGTCCAGGTCGCCCAGGCAGGACAGCATGGACGGCAGTGCCAGCGGCTTGCCGTGGCCATCGGTGATCTGGCCGATGGTGGCGTTGATGCGTGTGCCGCGCGCTTCCGCCGACTGGGCGGGGATGCCCTGCGGGAAGAACAGCCGCCGGCCGAGCGCCGAGAGGGTGGCGGCGGCCGCCGGGTGGTGCTGCTCGAGGACGTCGGCGAGGTGCGAGGCGCGATCCATCCGACCGTCTAATGCCTCGCGTGCGCGGCGGCTCCGGGGGCAGGCGCGCGGCTCGGCGTTAACGGTGGGGCCACCGCTGGGAGCCGTCCATGAAGGTCCTGACCCCGCCCGTCGAAGACTTCCTGATCGCCGACACGCCGTTCTACCTGCCCGTCGCTGGCGAGGTCGAGCTGTTCGAGAACGCCTGGAAGGCCCGGATCCCCGTGATCCTCAAGGGCCCCACCGGCTGCGGCAAGACCCGCTTCGTGGCCCACATGGCCCACAAGCTGGGCCGCCCGCTCGTCACGGTCGCCTGCCACGAGGACCTGACCGCCAGCGATCTCGTCGGCCGCTACCTGATCCAGGGCGACGAGACCGTCTGGGTCGACGGCCCCATGACCGCGGCCGTCCGGCACGGCGCCATCCTGTACCTGGACGAGGTGGTCGAGGCCCGCAAGGACACCATCGTCGTCATCCACCCGCTGACCGACCACCGCCGGGTGCTGACCATCGACAAGCTGGCCCAGGTGCTGAACGCGCCGACCGACTTCATGCTCGTGGTCAGCTACAACCCCGGCTACCAGTCGGTCCTCAAGGAGCTCAAGCAGAGCACCCGCCAGCGCTTCGTCAGCCTGGACTTCAAGTACCCCCCGGCCGAGATCGAGCGCAAGGTCGTGGCCGAGGAGGGCGGGGTCGACATCGAGGTCGCGCGCCGGCTGGTCAAGCTCGGCGCCAAGGTCCGCAACCTGACCGATCGCGGGCTGGAGGAGGGCGTCAGCACGCGCCTGCTGGTGCACGCCGCGCGGCTCATCGCCCAGGGCACGCCCGCGCGCGGCGCCTGCGAGGCGGCCTTCATGCGCACCCTGACCGACGACCCCGATCTGCAGCAGTCCATCGCCGACCTGACCGCCGACTTCTTCTGAGCCCCGCGCTCCTGCCCCCCGCCCCGGAGGCCCCGTGGCCGTCTACCACGAGCTCCGACGCCGCTGGCTGGCCGGCGACCGCATGCACGAGATCGCGCTGCGGGCCGGTCCCCCGGTGCCGGTGCGGCGGTCCCCCGGCGGGCAGGGAGCCGATCTCGTCGAAGGCGAGGTCGTGCCCGACCTGCCCGAGACGGTCCGCTATGCCGAGCTGGACGTGCGCGTCCGGCGCGCCGCCGCCTGGTTGCGCAGCCGCGGGGTCGGCCACGGCGACGTCGTCGCCCTGCAGCAGCCGCGCAGCCTGGCCTTCCTGGAGCTGCACCTGGCCTGCCTGGCGCTCGGCGCCTGCAGCCTGACCCTCAACGACGCCTACCCGGCGGCCGAGGTCGCCTTCTACCTGGCCGACGCGCGGCCGCGCCTGGCCGTGCTGGTGGCCGTCGACGGGGCCGCTGGCCTGCCGGTCGACGTCGTGCCCGCCGCCGACGTCCGTGCGGGCATCGACGCCGCCGAGCCGCTGCCGATGGCCTTCCTGCCGGAGCCCGGCGACGACGTGCTGGCCTGCCTGCTGTACACGTCGGGCACGACCGGTCGCCCCAAGGGCGCGATGATCAGCCACCGCAACCTGCGCGCCACGGTGAACGCCCTGCACCTGGCCTGGCGCTGGTCGCGGGCCGACCACCTGCTGCACGCCCTGCCGCTGTTCCACGTGCACGGGCTGTTCGCGGCGCAGCACGGCGCCCTGTGGGCCGGGGCCACGGCCACCTGGCTGTCGCGCTTCGACGCGGACGTGGTGCTGCAGACCATCGCGGATCGCCGCATCACGGTGTTCATGGGCGTGCCGACCTTCCACCACCGGCTGCTCGCCCTGCCGCCCCGGGACGCCGACCTGTCCAGCCTGCGGCTGGTCACCAGCGGCAGCGCCCCGCTGCCCGCCGCCGACCACGTCGCCTTCCGCGAGCGGTTCGGGGTCGACATCCTGGAGCGCTACGGCATGACCGAGGTCGGCCTGGTCCTGAGCAACCCCTACGACGGCGAGCGCCGCCCGGGCGCCGTCGGCTTCCCCGTCCCCGGCGTGTCGGCCCGGATCACCGATCCGACCACGGGCGAGGAGCTGCCGCCGGGCGAGGTCGGCGAGATCCGCATCCACGGCGACAGCGTGATCTCCGGCTACCTGAACCTGCCCGAGCAGTCGGCCGCCGCCATCGAGGACGGCTGGATGCACACCGGCGATCTCGGCTTCGTCGACGACGACGGCTACTTCCACGTCGTCGGCCGGCAGAAGGACATGGTGATCAGCGGCGGGCTCAACGTGTACCCCTCCGAGGTCGAGGCCGTGCTCCGCGACCAGCCGGGCGTGGCCGAGGTCGCCGTCGTCGGCATCCCCGACGACGACCTGGGCGAGCGGGTCGTGGCCCTGGTGGTGCCGCAGCCCGGCGGCGGGGTCGACGCCGCCGCGCTCATCGCCGCCTGTCGCGAGCGGCTGGCCCCCTACAAGTGCCCCAAGGAGCTGCGCGTGGCCGGCGAGCTGCCCCGCAACGCCATGGGCAAGGTGCAGAAGCAGCGCATCCGGAGCGAGTGGTGAGCGACTCGTCTTCCTCCGCGGCCCCCCATGCTGTGGTGACCGGCGCCAGCAGCGGCATCGGCGAGACCCTGGCCCGTCACCTCGCGCGGGAGGGCTACGCGCTGACCCTCGTCGCCCGTCGGCGGGAACGCCTCGAAGCGCTGGCCGAGGAGCTCGCGCCCACGCCGGTGCACGTGGTCACCGCCGATCTGTCGGACAGCGCGCACTGCGCGGACTGGCTGCCCGCCGCCGAGGAGGCGCTCGGTCCCGTCGCGCTGCTCGTCAACAACGCCGGCCTGCAGGTCATCGGGCCGACCGGTGGGCTGGACGTCGACCACGCCGAGGCCAGCCTGCGCCTGAACCTGGCGACGCCGATGCGGCTGTGGACGGCGGTGTTGCCCGGCATGCAGGCCCGCGGCCGCGGCGCCATCGTCGACATCTGCTCGGCCGCGGCGCTCACGCCCACCCCCGGCATGGCCTGGTACAACGCGAGCAAGGGCGGGCTGGCCGCGGCGAGCGAGGCCCTGCACCACGAGCTGCGCGGCACCGGCGTGCACGTCCTGACCGTGTACCCGGGCATCATCGCCAGCACGGCGCTGGCCCGCGCCGGCATCGCGTCCTTCCAGGACAGCGTCTGGCTGCGAATGCAGCCCGCGGCCACCGAAGACGGCCTGGCGCGGCGCATCCTGACCGCCCTGCGCCGGCGGCGACCCCGGGTCGTGTACCCGGGTCTGCTCGGGTTCACCCGCTGGTTCGCGCCGATCGCCCGGTGGTTCGTGGGTCGGTTCTCGCCGCCGCTGCGGTGAGATCGGAGACGGACGGGGACCCGCTCCGCCTGCGGCATGATTCGCCCATCCCCTCCTCGTCTCGGAGACTCCCCGTGCCCCGCTCCGTCCTGCCTCCGCTGCGCCTCGTCGCCACCCTCCTCCTCCCCGTCGGCCTGTCGGCTGCCCTGCTCGCCTGTGGCGACAAGGGCGATGACGACACCGACACGGACACCGACACCGACACGGACACCGACGCCGACACGGACACCGACACCACCGCGGACGACGACGCGGATGGCGACGGCTACGCGGCGGCCGACGACTGCGACGACGGCGACCCCGCGGTGAACCCCGGCGCCACCGAGGTCTGCGACGGCGTCGACAACGACTGCGACGATCTGGTCGACGACGCCGACGACAGCGTCGACCTGAGCAGCGCGCCGACCTGGTACCTCGACGGGGACGACGACGGCTACGGCGACCAGGAAGTGCAGGCCTGCGCCCAGCCTGCGGGCGCCGCCGCCGGCGGGGGCGACTGCGCGGACGACGACCCGACGGTGAACCCCGGTGCGGACGAGGCCTGCAACGGCATCGACGACGACTGCGACGGCGTCACGGACGACGACGCGATCGACCGCGCGACCTTCTACGAAGACGGCGACGGCGACGGCTTCGGCGATCCGGCTGCCAGCGTGCTCGCCTGCGAGGCGCCCGAGGGCGCGGTCGAGGACGGCAGCGACTGCGACGACAGCTCGGCGTCCGTGCACCCCGGCGCCGACGAGCTCTGCAACGGGGTCGACGACGACTGCGACAGCGCGACCAGCGAAGACGGCACCGCCACCTTCTTCGACGAGAGCGGGGTCGGCACTGACTGGACGTCGGCGCTCGCCGGAAGCGCGGGCAGCCCCGTCGCCGCCACGGTGACCGAGCCCGGCACGCTGCGCCTGTGCGACGGCACCTGGTACGCCAACGTCGAGGTCCGCGCCGACGCCACCATCCAGGGCGAGGGGTCGGATGTCGTCGTCGACGCCACCGGAGGGACCTCTGCCATCTGGACGGAGACCGACGGCATCAGGGTCGCGGCCCGCGATCTGGCGCTGGTCGGTGGGACCGGCATCCGCTCGGATGTCGGCGGCGACGCGGGCGGCGGTGTCTTCTGCCAGGCCGCCAGCACCGTCGAGCTCGACAACGTCGACATCTCCGGCGGCACCTCGTACTACGCCGCTGGCCTGAACAGCACCTACTGCGACACCACCGTCACCGACGTCACCATCCACGACAACAACGCCACCCGCGGTGTCGGCGGCGCGCTGCTCACGGACGGCACGCACGTCTGGACGGGCGTCGACGTGCACGACAACGCGGCCAGCGAATTCAACGGCGGCGTGTATCTGTTCTCGCTGAGCCACCCGCCCGTCGTGTCCTTCGAGGACGTCCGGCTGATGGACAACGTCGCCGGCGAGAACGGTGGTCTGTGGATGGACTACGGCGAGCTGGAGTGGATCGGCACCACGGCGGGTGCCTCGGCGCTGACCGGCAACGTCAACAGCGGCCGCTTCGGCGGGGTGTACGTCGGCTACTACGTCGACCGGCTGTCCTTCGACGGCGTGGACTTCGGCACCGCGGACGGCGGGGACGACAACGAGCCCTACGATCTGTACACCTTCCAGTACGAGATCCCGTACATGGCCCCGGACGACGCGACCTTCGACTGCGACTCCTACGGGTGCGGCGTGATCGAGACCTGGGACAACGGTGACCCCACCGCGACCGAGTTCCTCAGCAGCTACTTGCTCTACAACGTGGTGCTGGCGGATGCCGCCGTGACCATCCAGGAGCTGTCCTGGGGCCTCGAGTCGCTCAGCCCGTGCGATGCGACCTTCGTCGTCTACTCGTCGGATGACCCGGCCGCAGGGGACTGGACCTACGAAGGCTCGGCCGTCTATGGCACCTTGCCGACCGAGGGCCCCATCTCCACGTCGTCCCTCGCGGTGCTCACCGAGATCGGCACCTACTATGCGCTCGGCGTGGCCTTCGACTGCCCCTTCGGCGGCGCCTACAACAGCTACACGGAAGCCCCGGACGCCGACATGGGCTTCGGCGAAGCCGTCGGCTCGGGCGGTCAGATCGGGTTCTACGACGATGACCTGACCACCGTCGAGCAGCACTGGTACCAGACCGAGTACGCGGGGCCCTACAGCATCTCGGTGGGCTTCACCGAGCTCTGATCACCGGCGCGTGCCGGCGGCGGCGGGTCGTGACCCCCACCCACCCGAGCAGGCCGAGGAGCCCGCCGGCCGGGGACAGGCCACCGCAGCCGCAGCCGCCGTCGGGCTCGCCCACCGGGTCGAGCTCGGCGGTGCCGTCGGTGTCGCCGTCGGTCTGGCCGTCGCAGTCCGCGACGGTCACCTGCAGGGCCTGTCCGTCGTCGAGATCGACCACCGCTGCGTCGTAGCCGTCGACCTCGCCGGACCAGCTGATGGTCGCCGCGACCAGCACCGGCCAGTCGCCGACCTCGCAGCGGGAGAAGCTGGGCGTCACGAGCCCCGCCAGCGTGACCGCGGCCGCGATCTCGACCGCGGGCTCGCCCGGCTCGATGCCGACCAGCTGCAGCTCGCTGTCGGCGGACAGTGACAGCCCTCCCAGGTCCACCGGGGCCCGCAGCGCCGCCAGCCCGTCGACGAGGTCCAGGACCAGCGCCAGATCGGCGTCGGGGCCCGCGAGCACCGCGCCGCCGTCGACCAGCACCCGGCCGCCGACGCCGCCACCCAGATCCAGGCTGCCGCCCGCCACCTGCAGCACGCCCGTGTCGGCCAGGGTCAGCTGCCCGATGGTCAGCGCCCCCCCGTCGAGCCGCACCGGCACACCCGCGCCGCCGCTCACCTCGTCGACCGACAGGAGCCCGCTCTCGATCTGCAGCAGCCCGTCCTCCTCGACGGCGATGCCCACGAGCTCGCCGTGGGCCTCCTCTCCCACCCACAGGCGTCCGGCGCCGGCGCCTCCGACGGTCACGCGGTCGCCGCTCACCCCGCCGACGATGCCGACGGTGGGCCGCACGAGCCCGTCACCCGCGACGTCGCCCTCCCAGTCCGCCCAGCCCACCGCCCAGGCGAAGGGCACGGGACCGAAGGGATCGTCCACGGTCACGCCGTCCGCCAGCGCCTGCAGGATGGCCGCGGTGTCGGCGTCGACGCCGTCCAGCTCGGGGGCGCCGGTGACGGGCCAGCCGGTGATGCTGGCCGAGAGCACGGCGGCGGCCAGGTAGCCGCCGGTGGCGCTCGGGTGGCTGCCGTCGCTGCTGTACAGCCCCTCGAACAGGGCCGTGTCGCGGTCGCGCGCGGCGGCGAAGGCCAGGCCGGCCGGGCCGACGGTGACGGGGCGCTCGGCGGTCGCCATCGCGTCGGCGAAGGCCAGGTAGCCTTCGGTCAGGCGGTCCTGCATCGTCGCGAAGTCGGGGAACAGGTCGGGGTTGCTGCTGTCGCCGTCGCGGCGGCCCCAGGTGAGCTCGAGGACGGTGGTGGCGCCCCTGGCCTGGGCCAGGTCGTCGAGGGCCACGCCGGCGTCCCGGTCCTCGAGCCACGTCGGCTCGGTCTGGGGGAAGCCGGGGATCTGGCTCTGGTCCTGCATCACGACTGCGGCCCACGCGGTGTCGCCGGTCACCAGCGCGGTGCGCCAGGCCGGGTCACCGCCGTCTTGGGTGCGGGCGAGGTGATCGGTGAACCGCAGGCCGCCGGCCGTGAGCGCGGTGACCTGGGCGTCCTGCCAGCCGGGCGCCGTCGCCCGCAGGAGCGCTTGCAGGGTCTGGTCCACGTCCTGCTGGAAGACGTAGGAGTTGCCCAGCACCAGGACGTCCGGCGCGGCATGGACGGGGGCGGGGAGGAGGAGGGCGAGCAGGAGCATGCGGTGGTTGTACGCCCGCGGACGGCGACTGGCCACCGTCGGTGCGCCGTCGGCGGATAGGAGGCGGCATGCCTCGCTCCCTGCACCTGCCGCTGCTGCTCGATCTGTGGCGCGAGGTGGGCCGCCACCTGGAGATCGCCGAGTTCGTCGACGCGGTGGCGCCGGCGCTCGCGCAACACGCTGGCGTACGGGGGGTGGCGGTGGCTGCCGTGGACCGCGAGCGCGGCGTGCTGCGCAGCCTGGTCGGCCCGGCCGCCACCGCGCCCCTGGACCCGACGTCGATCGCGCGGCTGGTGCGGGCACCCCGGAGCCTGGATGCCTTGCCGCTGCTGGACGGCCCGGGCTGGGCGGCGGTGCTCGACGACGGCGCCGCCGTGCTGCTGCTGGCCCTGCCCGACGCCGACGGGCACGCCCTGCTGCTCGCCGACCTGGTGGAGCCCTTCCACGCCGCCCTGCGCAACCACCAGCGCATCCACGAGCTCGCCCGGCTGCGCGAGGCGGTCGAGGCCGACAACCGCGCCCTGCTGACCCGGCTGCAGCGCCAGGACATCGCCGAGACCGTCGTCGGCGGCCAGTCCGGCCTGCGTGAGGTGATGCAGCGGGTCGCCCAGGTGGCGCCGACCGATGCGCCCGTGCTGATCCTGGGCGAGACCGGGTCGGGCAAGGAGGTCGTGGCTCGCGCCATCCACCAGCGCAGCAGCCGCGCCGACGGGCCCTTCCTGCGGGTCAACTGCGGGGCGATCCCCGCCGAGCTGGTGGACAGCGAGCTGTTCGGCCACGAACGGGGCAGCTTCACGGGAGCGGTGGCCACGCGCCGCGGCTGGTTCGAGCGGGCCGACGGCGGCACGCTGTTCCTGGACGAGCTGGGCGAGCTTCCGGCGGCGGCCCAGGTGCGGCTGCTGCGCGTGCTGCAGGACGGCACCTTCGAGCGGGTCGGCGGCCAGCGTGTGCTGCGGGCCGACGTGCGCATCGTGGCGGCCACCCACCGGGACATGCACGACCTGGTGGCCGAGGGGCGGTTCCGCGAGGACCTGTGGTACCGCGTGGCCGTCTTCCCGGTCGTGCTGCCGCCGCTGCGCGCCCGCCGCCAGGACATCCCGGCCCTGGCCGATCACTTCGCCGAGCGCGCCGGGCGGCGGCTGCACGGCTTCCCGCTGGCGGTCTCGCCCGACGACCTGGCCCTGCTGCACGGCTACGACTGGCCGGGCAACGTGCGCGAGCTGGCCGCGGTCATCGAGCGGGCCGCCATCCTGGGCGACGGGCAGCGGCTGGACCTGGTGCGTGCGCTCGGCACACAACGCACCGGCGGGGCGCGTCCCGCCGCGCCGGTCCCGGTGGGCGTGACGACCCTGCGCGACGCCCAGCGGGCGGCGATCACGGCGGCGCTCCAGGCGTCCCGCGGCCAGATCGACGGGCCGACCGGCGCGGCGGTGCTGCTCGACATCCACCCCAGCACCCTGCGCTCGCGCATGCTGCGCCTGGGGCTGGACTGGCGGACCTTCCGCCCGCGGCCCTGGGGCACGTCCGACGACGCTTGACCGGGACCGTGGCCGTGGGAAGACAGGGGTCCATGCTCCCCGACCTGCCCGCCGCGCCCGCCTGGGCGGCCCTGTTCTCGCCCCTGCGCCCGCTGTTGTCGGCGGCGCTGGATCGCCTGTCCCTGAAGCCTGCGGTCTTGCCGCCCGTGGTCGTCGCCGACGACGGCCGGATCGGGCTGACCCGCCGCGGCATCGCGCTGGATCCCGCGCTGCTCGGCCCGGCGGCCCGCCTGCCGGACGACGACGCCTGGGCGGCTGCCGATCCGGCCGTCGCCGCCCTGGCGCTGGACCGCTGGCGCCGCGCCGCGGGGGCGGTGCTGGAGGGCGTGGCGCTGGCCGGCATCGCCGAGGAGCTGGGCGGTCCCGTGCCCGCGACCTGGTGGGTGCTGGGTCCCGCGGCCGAGGCGGTGGACCGCGCGGCCCCCGAGCTGGGCTGGCTGTGGCCCGAAGCCGCCGACCTGGTGCGGCGACCCGAGGTGCCGCTGGACCAGGCCCCCCGTCGGGCCGGCTGGTTGGTGCGCTGGTGGCGCCAGCAGGGGCTGCCCTGGGTCGTCGGCGAGCGGCCGGACCTGGATCCCGCCCGCTGGGACGCCTTCGGCGCCTGGCTGGACGACCCCGCCCACGGGCCCCTGTCCCAGGCTCCCGCGCCCATCGAGCGTGGCCCGGCGGTGCTGGCCCAGGACGCGCGGCCCATCCCCCCGCTGGCCTTCCAGCGGGTCGGCATCCAGGCCGGCCCACCGGGAGCGGTGGTGCGCTGGCCCGGCGGCGCCATCCTGGCCGCGTCCGGCGAGCGCCGCACCCGGCTGGTCGGCGCCGGCGCCCTCGAGGTCGACGACGCGCTGCCGCTCGGCACCTGGAAGCTGTCCGCCGGCACCTGGGGGGACCGGCTGGGCGCCGCCAGGGGCATCGAGCTGGATCTCCGGGCCAACGGGCGGCTCGACCTGGTCTTCGCCGATGCCTTCGCCGGGCCCGCGGCGGGCAGCCAGATCCTGGACCTGGCCGCCCAGTTCGGCGTGAGCGGCGTCGGCAGCGGCAGCTACCGGGTGACCCGCGTCGACGGGCCCGGCCAGGGCGTGCTGGTCTTCGACCGGCTGTCCGCCGACTCCCTGACCGTGCACCCGCGCTTCGGCGGCAGCTTCGCCCTGCCGGCCGCCATGTTCATCGATCCGGTGCACCGCGCCCTGGCCGCCATGCAGGGCGTGGACTGGCGCTTCGCCCACAAGCCGGATCTGGGCGAGCTGCACCTCTCCGCGACCATCGGCGGCGTCTCCACCGTGCTCCGGCTCGCGCCACCCGATCCCGACGCCCTCCCGAACTGACCCTCCTCTCCTGGACTCCCCCATGCGCTACCTGCACACGATGATCCGCGTCCTCGACCTGGACGCCGCCCTCGCCTTCTTCGACCTGCTCGGCCTGAAGCCCGTCCGCCGCAGCGACCACGAGGCCGGGCGCTACAGCCTGGTCTTCCTGTCGACGGGCCACCCCGACGATCCCGCCACCGTCGAGCTGACCTGGAACTGGGACCAGGCCGAGCCCTACGGCGGCGGCCGCAACTTCGGCCACCTGGCCTACGCCGTCGACGACATCTACGCCTTGTGCCAGAAGCTCCAGGACGCGGGCGTCACCATCCACCGCCCGCCCCGCGACGGCCGCATGGCCTTCGTGCGCAGCCCCGACGGCATCTCGATCGAGCTGCTGCAGGCCGGCGGCGCGCTCCCGCCGCAGGAACCGTGGGCCAGCATGCCGAACACCGGCAGCTGGTAGGCCCGCGCAGCTCGTGCAGCGCGGCCCGCGCAGGGCGGTCAGTACACCGCGTTCGCCGTGATCAGCGTGGCGTTGTTCTCGTTGTCGCAGACGTACTCGGCGATGACGCCGTCGCCGTCGACGTCGATCTGGCCCTTGACCGTGAAGAACCGGCCGAAGCTGTCGTAGTCGGTGACGTAGCTGCCGCGGACGCGCCCGTCGGGGGCCCAGCCCAGGTCGGTGAACCCGCCCTGGTCGACCCAGTTCACCGAGGACTTGCCGGACGGCGCGATGTCCGGGGACGGCTGGGCGGTGATGAACTGGTCGAAGGCGGCGTCGTAGGCGAACTGGGCGGTCTTGATGCCGTCGATGTTGCCCGGGACCTCCGCGCGCTTCGACTTCAGCTGCATCTCCATGAAGTTCGGGATGGCGATCGCCGCCAGGATGCCGATGATGGCGACGACGATCATCAATTCGACCAGGCTGAAACCGCGGCGGCGGGACATGGGGCCTCCAAGGAGCTGCATCGAGGCTACGACGCCGTGCTCGTCGGAGTTGTCGCTTTTCATCCCCCCGCGGCCCAGCCCCCGGTGAGCAGGGCCGCGTAGAACAGGGTCTTGGGGATCCTCAGCAGGCTGGCCAGCAGCAGGTGGCCGAACCGCACGTCGGTCGCGCCGGACAGCCAGGTGCTCACCGCGAAGGGGAAGGGCAGCAGGGCGGCCACGGCCACGAAGCGGGCGCCGTAGCGGGTCAGGAAGGCGACCACCTGGGGGTGGCGCCGCGCCAGCCACGGGCCCAAGCGGGTGTGGCGGGCCAGCAGGCGGCCGCAGGTCCAGCCGATGGGGCCCGCCAGCACGCTGCCTGCCGCGGTGATGGCGGCGACCACCCACGGGTTCGCGCCGCCCGAGATCGCGAGCAGCATCAGCGGTTCGTTGGTCAGCGGCACGATGCTGCTGTCGGTGAACATCGCCCCGAAGAACAGGCCGGCCAGGCCGAACCGGTCCAGGAACAGGCCGCCCCACGCGATCAGCGGCTCGCGCAGCAGCACGCCGCACAGCCCGGCGACGGCCAGCACGGCCAGCGCGCCGCCCACCAGCTTGAGCACCGTCGTGCGGTCGATCACGAGCGGCCTTCCCGCAGGTGCAGGTGGTGGAAGGCCGCGACCACCAGCGCGTGGGTGATGACGCCGTCGCGGATGAGCCCGGGCACCCGGGCTTCGTCCAGGCAGCGCACGCAGAGCTCCTCGTTCTCGTCGGGGCTCGATGGGCCGGGCAGCACGGGGCCGACCAGCACGGTGCCGCAGCGGTTGGACTGGATGGCCGGGTTGGGCGCCACGACGCCGATGACGGCGGCGTCGGCGCCGGGAGCGGGGCGGTAGCCGGTCTCTTCGGCCAGCTCGCGCAGGGCGGCGGTGACGAAGTCCTCGCCGGGGTCGACCATGCCGCCGGGGATCTCGAGGGTCACGTCGTCGGTGCCGTGGCGGTACTGCTCGACGAACACCAGCCGGCCGTCCTGCGTCCGGGCGATGACGTTGACCCAGTCGGTCGTGTGCATCACCACGAAGGGCGCCTGGCGATCGCCGTCGGGGGAGCGGCCGGTGTGGCCGTGGATCGAGAAGACGCGGGTGCTCAGCAGGGCGCGCTCGCCGTCGCGGGTCCACGGCCTTACGCCCCGCAGCAGGTCCTCGTCGTCGGAGTCCGCCATGCTGATGCCCCTGTTGCTGTGGTCCTGCGCGAAGCCGGCCCCGCCCGCACCGCCGGTCGACGTCGCCCCGCGGTCCTTCACGGTGCTGTCGCTCAACGACGTCTACCGCATCGAGGGCCTGCCCGAGAGCAACGCCGGTGGCCTGGCCCGCGTCCGCACCCTGCGGGCCCGGCTGGAAGCCGAAGGTCCCGTGCTGGTGCTGCACGGCGGCGACATGCTGCACCCGAGCCTGCTGTCCCGTCGCTACGACGGCATGCAGATGATCGACGTGCTCTCGCGCCTGGACGGCGACGCCGGGCGCTTCGACGAGCACCTGTTCGTGGTGCCCGGCAACCACGAGTTCGACAAGGGCGACCTGGACGACGCCCCGCGGCTGCAGGCGGCCATCGCCGGCAGCGGCTTCACCTGGCTGTCCAGCAACATCCGCTGGGCCGAAGGCGCCGACGGCCAGCCCCTGATCGCCGCCGACCCGCTCCAGGCCGACGCCATCGTCGACATCGGCGGGGTGTCCGTCGGCCTGTTCGGCCTGACCGGCGACTTCGTCCAGCCCGCCTATGTCGCTGGCTACGCCGACCCGCTGACCACGGCCCGGCTGCGCACCGGCGCCCTGCGCGCCCGCGGCGCCGAGGTCGTCATCGCCCTGACCCACCTCGACGCCCAGGACGACGTCGCCCTGCTGCGCGAGCTCGACGCGCTGGGGCCCGATCTCATCGTCGGCGGCCACGATCACCACGCCATGACCGTGCACAGCGGGGCGCATGGCTGGGCCGTGAAGGGCGCGGCGGACGCCACCCAGGTCGTGCGGACGACCGTGAACGTCCGGGCGGACGGGTCCGTGCAGGTGCTGCCGACCGTCGTCGATCTGGACGCCGCCGTCGCCCCCGATCCCGCCCTGCAGGCCCGGGTCTTCGACTGGCTCTCGCGCCACCAGCGCGAGTTCTGCGCGGACCTGGGCGAAGCCGGCCCCTGCCTGGACGCGCCGCTCGGCGAGACCACGACCGCCCTCGAGGCCGAAGAGACCGCGATCCGCAGCCGCGAGACCAGCTTCGGCAGCTTCGCCGCGGACCTGGCCCTGGCCTGGGGCCGCGCCCACGGCGGCGCCGACGTGGCCCTGCTCAACTCCGGCAGCCTGCGCCTGAACCAGGACCTGCCGGCCGACAGCGCGCTGACCCGGCGCCACGTCGAAGAGCTGCTGCCCTACCCGATGGGCCTCGTGGTGGTCGAGCTGTCCGGCGCCGAGCTCGCCGCGGTGCTGCGGCACGGGCTCGAGGGCTGGCCGGGCCAGGGCCGGTTCCTGCAGGTGGCCGGCGTGGCCTTCCGCCACGACCTGGCGTCGGGCGAGGTGCGGTCGGTGACCCTGCTGGGGGAGGGGCGGGTCGTGGCCGAGGACGAGGCGCTGCGCGTCGTGATCCCCGGCTACCTGCACGGGGGAGGCGACGGCTTCGCCATGCTTGCGGAGAGGCCGCCCCTGGCCGAGGGAGGCGACCTGCGCACCCTGCTGGTGGCCGCGCTGGCAGCGGGGCCCATCGCGCCGGCCGCGACCGGCCGGATCTGCCAGGACCTGAGCCCGGCCTTCATCGGCAGCGAGGTGCCACCGCTGCCGCCCTGCGCCGCGCTCGAGCCGGACGGCCCGTCGCGGCCGTGATCAGCCGCGGGACGGGAACGTGCCCGACGTGCAGATGAGCGGCGTCAGCGCCAGGCTGGGGTCGCGCAGCGGGATGGACTGATCGGGCTTGGCTGTCTTGGTGGGCGGACCGTTGCCGGGGCGCTCGTCGGCGCGCGGGCGGGCGGCGCTCTCGGTCGTGGCCAGGGTGGCCGCCTCCGCGCCGACCTTGGCGCCGAGCCGGGTCTCGGTCAGGCCGGCGCCGGTGCCCGAGCCGATGGCGGCGCGGCCCCGCAGATCGGGCAGGGCGAAGGTGGTCTTTCCGTCGCCGCCGTAGGTGGTGCCCAGGATCGAGAACAGCGCCGAATTCGACGAGATCGGCAGCACGCTGCCGTCGGCGATGGCCCAGCCCCGCACGGCGAAGTTGCCGGCGAAGAAGGTCACCTCGCCGAGCATGCACTCGCGGGCGTGGGCGGCGGGGCTGGCCAGGGTGGCGCCCAGGGTCAGGGCGGCGGCGAGCAGGTGGGCGGGCTTCATCGGGACCTCCGGGGGGCGCCGACAGCCTACGCCAGGCGGCTCAGGAGACCTTGCGGGCGGTGACCACCACCTCCTGGTCGGCGCGCTCCAGCAACGCGCCCTCGAAGTCGCCGCGCACCTCCTCCAGCGCGAAGCCGGCGAGCTCCAGGTGCAGCACCAGCTCGTCGCGGAAGACGAGGCCTGCGGTGAAGCCCTCCTCGACCACGCGTGCCTCCTCCTCCCGCTCCTCGACCCAGCGGAAGCGCATGTGCATGACCTTGTTCAGCAGGTCCAGCCGGCCCTGCTGCTGGCAGCGCACGACCGTGCCGTCGGCGCCTTCGTGCACGCCCAGGTCCCACCAGGCGCGGGCCTGGTCGCCGCTGGCCCGCTGCAGCACGCCGGGCTCGGGGTGGAAGAAGTTCAGCGCCAGGCGGCCGCCCGGCTTGAGGATGCGCCAGGCGTTCCACAGGCACTGGTGGCGATCCTGGGCCGTCGCCATGTGCAGGAAGGACCGGTAGGGCAGGAACACCTGCTGGTAGGCCTCGTCGTGGCCGAAGACGCGCATGTCGCCTTCGAAGCGCTCGATGCGGGCGTGCACGGCCTCGGCTTCGCCCTGCAGCCGCAGGGCCATGCGGTCGAGCATCGGGGCGCTGATGTCGACGGCGTGTACGTCGACGCCGGCGCGGGCCATCGGGACCGTGATGCGGCCGCTGCCGGCGCCCAGCTCGGCGATCGGGCCGCCTTCTTCGCGGGCCCGGGCGACGTACCAGTCCACGTCGGCGGTCTGCGGATCGGTGAACAGGTCGTACCAGCGGGCGGTGTCGGCGGTCAGCAAGGGCCTCTCCGGGCGGATCAGCGGGTCGGGGGGGCCCACCCGCTGTGCACGGTGCCATCCTCCCAGATCCACAGCCGCTGGTTCACGTCGAAGGGCCCGGTCAGGGTGACGGAGTCGGCCCCCGGGAAGTCGACCGTGATCTCGGCAACGCCGTCGGCGCTGCCCAGCCCGAAGTGCAGCGTCTGGCTGTCCTGCTCGCCCTGGCCGGTGCCGCCCTGGACGTGGCGCATGAAGCGATCGCCGTCGGTGGTCTCGACGTGCACGGTGGCGCCGATGGCGGCGGCGTTGCAGGTGGCGGCGCAGCGCGCGCGGACCTGCAGCCAGCTGCCCTGCTCGTGCACGTTCTCGAAGGCGCCCTGGCTGGTCAGCAGGTCCAGGTCGCCGTCGTTGTCCCAGTCGGCGGCGCTCATGCCCCAGCCGTTCTCGGCGGTGATGCCGCTGTAGGCCCAGGCCGGCGCGAAGGTGCCGTCGCCGTTGCCCCAGTAGAAGTCGGTGGGGCGGCCGTCGTAGACGGCGGTGATCGCCAGGTCCAGCGTCCCGTTCGCGTCGAAGTCGCCGAGGGTCGGGATGCTGTGGGTCTCCTGGTAGCGCAGGCCGTTCTCGCTGTAGGGCGCGTCCCAGTCGCCGGCGTTGTCGACGTAGTCCCCGGCGCCGTCGTTGAGCAGCACCTGGGTCTTGTCGCTGAAGTCGAAGAAGCGCGGGTGGGCGAGGTTGGCCTGGACCACGTCCCAGTCGCCGTCGTTGTCCAGGTCGCCCCAGGCCGTGCCGATGGTGTGGCCGTAGTAGCTGCCGCCGCTGGTGAAGGTGCGGGTGCCGCCCAGGCCCTTGTCCGACGCGACCTCGTCCACGGTGCCGGGCGCTTCGCCGTCCATGGTCAGGTTGTCGAAGAACAGGTTCTGCTGGAGCACGTAGTTGTTGACCAGCAGGTCGATGTCGCCGTCCTGGTCGTGGTCGATGGGGTTGGCCCCGCGGCTGGCGGTGCGGCTGGTCGAGAAGCCGAGCTCGCCGGTCCACTCGGTGAAGGTGCCGTCGCCTTCGTTGTGCCAGACCTGGTCGCGGTAGTAGCTGTAGTCGTCCCAGCAGATGAAGTCGGCGACGTACAGGTCCAGGAAGCCGTCCAGGTCCAGGTCGGCCCAGGCCGCCGCGGCGCTCGGCGTGCGGTCGCGCGACGCGTCGCCGTTGCACAGGTTGTAGTCCTGGACGTCGGTGATGCCGGCCAGGGCGGTCTCGTCGGTGAAGCCCCCGTCGCAGTCGCCCCGCAGCAGGCTGTCGCTGGCGGTGTAGCTCTCGGCGAAGACGAACAGGTCCAGGCAGCCGTCGTTGTCGTAGTCGCCGAACACGCCGCCGCTGCCGGTGATGCCCATGGCGGCGATGCCGCTGGCGTCGGTGTAGTCGACGAAGGTGCCGGTGCCTTCGTTGATGTAGAGCGCGCCGGGCAGCCACAGGTCGTCGTCGCCGTCGTTGTCCACGTCGCCCCAGGCCTGGCGGCTGCCGGTGGGTACGGCGTCGGTCTGCTCGAAGGTCGGCTCGGGCGGCGGCTCGTCGGCGACCACGACGTGCAGCCGCACCAGGTAGTCGTACTGGAAGGAGAAGCTGTAGCCCTTCCAGAAGCTGTAGCTGTAGCCGCCGCTCACGAAGCTCGTGAGCTCCGGGGTGTTGAGCGCCGAGTGGCACTCGTCGAAGGTGGCGCAGCTGCCGTCGCCGTCGGTGCCGCCGTCGAACAGCACCGCGGGGCCGCCGGCCTCGCGCAGGTGGCCGGCGTAGATCAGGTCGCCGCGCGACAGGCTGATCGGGTCGTCCAGCACGAAGGTGGACCAGCCGCCTTCTTCGAGGTCCCCGGCGCAGCGGGTGCCGGTCCACAGGGGGTCGGGGTGCCAGGCGTCGAAGCCGTTGTGGCCGAAGTCGTCCCACAGCCGCACCTCGACCGGGGCGTCGGGGTCCTCGGGCAGCCCCTCGAAGGCCACCGAGACCCCGACGATCTGCACCGCGCTGTTGGCCTCGAACCGCACCCACTCGTGCAGGGGGTTGTCTTCCAGCGCGTAGTCGCCGACCGCGAAGCCCTGGCCGATGATGCTGGCCACCGGCGTGTCGTCGTCCCAGGACCAGGTGTCGGCGTAGTCGGGCAGGGCGCCGTCGGCGGTCGGCACGCAGCCGCCCCCGGTGGTGCCGCCGCTGTCGGTGGGGTCGTCGCCGGTGCCGTCGTCGCCGGTCGGCCCGGTGTCGTCGCCGGGCTTGTCCGCGCAGGCGGTGAGTCCGAGGGCCAGGGGGAGGCCGAGGGCCAGGGGGAGGGCGAGCAGGGGGAGCGACGAGAAGGCAGGGCGCACGGGGACCTCCGGCAGAGGAGGCATCGTAGCCGACCTACCGGTACTGCTCCGCGGGGCCGACGACGACGACGATGCGACGGTTGCGCTCGCGCCCCTCGGGCGTGTCGTTGACGTCGATGGGGTCGCTGGGACCGCGGCCGGCCACGGTGAACCGGTCCGGGTCCATCTCGAAGTCGGTGACCAGCCGGTCCATGAAGGCGCGGGCGCGGGCCGTCGACAGGCCCCAGTTGTCGTCGTACTTGCGCTTGAGCGTGCCGGAGAGCGCGTGGTCGTCGGTGTGGCCGATGATCCAGGCCTGGGTGTCCGGGTGCAGCTTCAGGGCGGTGGCCAGCAGGTCGAGGACCATGGTGGCTTCTTCGCGGATGGTGGTCTCGCCGGGGCGGAACAGGACGCTGCCGGGGATGACGACGACGGAGCGCGCGCCTTCGCGGGCGACCCACACCTCGGTCCCCGAGAAGACCTGGGTCAGCTGGGCGTACAGGTCGCTCTCGAGCTCGCCCTCGCTGCAGTTCGCGAGCTCGGCCTGGAGCATGGCGTTCTTCTGGCGGACGGCGATGATCTCGGCGTCCAGGCTGCGGATCAGCTCGGCGTCCTTGGGCGCCAGGCAGCCGGTGGCCCACAGGGACAGCAGCAGCAGCGCGGCGGGCGGCCGGCAGGGGGGGCGAGGAGTCACGGGGCCTCCGGGCGGATGGCGCGCGCCTGGCGCCAGGGGGCGGGGTCCAGGTTCCAGTCCTGGCTGCTGCCGCCCTTGCTGCTGGCGCGGGTGCGCGCGGCGCCGCGGGCCCGCAGCCAGCGACGGCCCCACTCGCGGAGCTCGTCGGGGAAGCGGTGGGTCCAGCCGCCGTCGGTGCGCTCGAGCGCCATGGTCATCCACTGCAGGTAGTCGGGGTGCTGTTCGATGGTCTGGCCCTGGAAGGGCCCACCCAGGAACTCGGCCACGCCCTTGTCGCCGACGGCCAGGTGCCCGGTGGGCGGCGGCTGGCTGACGGCGTCGGCCCAGACGACCAGCTCTTCGAGGGAGTCGGGCGCGCCCTGCCGGCGGCAGAGCTCGACGAAGGCGCGGCCGCAGGCCTCGGCGTCGTTGCTGGCGCGGTGGGCTTCGACCAGGTCGACCTCCATCGCCTTGCAGAGTGTGCCGAGCTTGTAGTTCTTGAGCTCCGGCAGCCGGGCCTGGGCCAGGGGGAGCGTGTCCACCTCGGCCAGGGTGCGTGGCCACCAGTGGTCGCAGCGCGCGAGCTCGGCGCGGATGAAGCCCAGATCGAAGGCCAAGTTGTGTGCGACCAGGATCGCGTCGGCCAGCAGGCGGCGGACCTGCCCGGCGCGCTTCTCGAACGGGGGCTCGTCCGCGACGGCGTCGTCGCCGATGCCGGACACCTTCGTCGCGTCCCGCGGGATCGGCATGCCCGGGTTGATCAGGAAGTCGTGCCGCTGCACGTCCGTGACCCGCATGTCGGGTGTCACCGTCAGCTCGACGGCGCCGAACTCGATCACCCGGTCCCCGTCGAAGGGGCGCAGGCCCGTGGTCTCGGTGTCGAAGGCGACGATGCGACAGTCGGTCCAGCGCACGGCCCGGCCCCGGTGTGGCGGAGGAGGAGGTCGATCGGAGCCGGTGGGCTAACCGACCGGCCGCCGCCGCGGGCCCGGCCCGGTCAGGCGCGCCGGCGGCGCAGCCCGACCAGCCCGAACAGGCCCAGGACGACGGCCAGCATGCCCGTCGGCGAGACGCGGCCGGCGCTGGCGCAGCCCGCACAGGCCGTCAGGTCGGCCTTGGACGCGTCGCCCGAGCCCCCGCCGTCGCCACCGGTGGGCCCGGTGTCGTCGCCGCCGCCGTCGGTGCCGCCGTCGGTGCCGCCGTCGGTGCCGCCGTCGGTGCCGCCGTCCGTGCCGCCGTCGGTGCCGCCGTCCGTGCCACCGTCGCCGGGGCCGCTGTCGGTGCCGCCGTCGTCGCCGCCGGTCGACTCGTCGTCGTCGCAGGCGCTGCCGATGCCGTCGCCGTCCAGGTCCTGCTGGTCGGCATTCTCGACGAACTCGCAGTTGTCTTCGTCGTCGATGACGCCGTCGAAGTCGTCGTCGAAGCCGTAGGTGCTGACGGGGCCGAAGTAGACGTTGGTGTACTCGCGATCCTCGCCGTAGCCGGCGTCGTAGCTGTAGAAGCCGACGTGGCCCAGCTCGTCGCCCGCGCCCGGCAGCTCGGTGTACAGCTCGATGTAGGGGTCGGCCGAGGGGTCGAAGGCTTCCCAGACCACCGCGAAGACCACGCCGTCGTTCATGCCGATGGCGAAGTTCTGCAGGGTGTAGCGGTCGTAGGAGTCGTCGGTCTGCTCGAGGATGGTGGCCCCGCTGTCGCCGACCTTGACGATGCCGGTCCAGGTCCCGTTCTCGATCGGGTTGCTGCCGGCGGTGCGGCCGGTGCCCGTCATCATCAGCACCAGGTAGTCGGTGCGGTCCTGCCACCCGGCCACCAGGCCCAGGGTGTCGTCGTCCTCCATGTAGAAGGACCCGAGCACCATGCCGTCGCCGAACATGGCGTCTTCGTTCACCAGGTAGTTGTCGGTGGCGCCGCCGCTGCCGAAGCTGCCGCCGTTGTCGTCGGTCAGGGGCAGGGCGTAGCCGCGGCCGCTGCTGCTGCTGACGTAGCCGAGCCACGGGTCGTCGTCGTAGCCGGAGAACCAGCCGTCGACGCCGTCCATGTACTCCTCGCTCGGGTAGTCCTCGTACTCCCAGAGGGGGATGAGATCGGAGTCCTGCGCGTGAGCGGACAGGGAGAGCGCGGCGGTCAGCAGCACGGACGGCATCATCGGGAGCGGCTCCTGGGAAGCACGGGCCTGTCGGAGGGCAGGCGGAGCGACGACTATAGGTGCGGCGTGGCGCAATTCGCCACCACGACGGGACGCCGGCCGCGGGTCTGCGTTCGCGCCGCTGCGATCAGCGCCGGGTCGGTCCGGTGCCCGGGGGCACCAGCTGCTCGCCCTGCAGCAGGGCGCGCGCGGCGTCCCGGGCGGCGTCCTGGGCCTGGTTGCGGTGGGTGAGCCACTGCACGTGGGCGTCGGGGCCGACCACGTTGGCGATGCCCAGGATCGCGGTGAAGGGCACCCCGGCGGCGGCGGCGGCCTGGGCCACGCCGAAGGCTTCCATGTGCTCGACCTGCCAGCCGTCCGACAGGCGCTCGGCCAGCAGCGGGTCGGTCGTCACGCCGCCGGTGTTGAGCACGTCGCAGCGGCGCAGCTCGGTGCGCGCCAGCAGCCGGGTGTCGCAGGGCACCGGGGCCGGCGGGCGCGGCACGTAGCCGAGCCCCATGGCGGCGGCGCCGTCGGCCAGGCCGACCCGGCGCGCCACGCAGGCGGTGCCGATCGCGGGACCGCCCGCGTAGGCGCCGGCCGTGCCGACCAGCACGACCGCGGTCGGCCGCAGCTCGGCCAGCAGGGTGGCGGCGTTGGCGGCCGCGACCACGGGACCGATGCCGACGGTGCGGCCCGGCAGGTCTCCCAGCTCTTCGGCGACGGCCGCGACGACCAGGATCATGCGCGCCTCACCGACCGCGCCGGCGACGGTTCGCCTCGGCCAGGGCCTGCTCCTCCTCCTGCTTGCGCTGCCGCTCCTCCTCCTTCGCCTTCTTCGCGCGCGAGCGCTCGACCAGGTAGCCGGCGCTCGCGAAGATGCCCCAGCCGACCACCGCGGCGGGGAACGCGGCGAAGGCCACCTTCTGGAAGCTGTCGGCGGGCGTCACGCCGTCGCGCAGGAACACGCCGTACAGCGCCAGGAAGGCGATGTCGCCGCCGAGCTGCGTCGGGCCCCACTTCAGCTCGATGGCCAGGCCGATGGCGCCCAGCACCAGGGCCAGGGGCCACAGGATCAGGTCCGAGGGCGGCGACTTGATGACCGAGATGTGCACGCCGCTGGCGGCGTCGCCGTCGAAGTTGGTGAGCTCGATCTTCACGGGACCGGGGCCCTGCAGGTCGAAGCGCTCTTCGAGGTCTTCGCCCCACTTGCCGCCGCGCCGGCGGCCGGACTCGGACAGCTGCTCGCCCTCGATGACGTTGACGTCGATGCTGTCTTCGTCTTCTTCGACCTTGCGGCGGATCTCGGCGGTGGCCTTCTGGGCCCAGCCGTCGCCGGAGATGGCCAGCGCGTAGTTGCTCTTGCCGGCCTTGGGCCCCTTGGGGTCTTCGGTCAGGGTGGCGGTGACCAGGATGCTGTGGCCCGCGGGCGCCTCGAGCACGGCTTCGCTGGCCAGCATGCTGAGGTCGGCCTCGTCCACCGGGGGCGGCGGGTTGAGCACGATCCAGCCCATCGCGCAGGGGATCAGGGCGGCGAACAGCATGAGCGGCCAGGCGACCTTGGGCGGGTCGCCCAGGTCCAGCATCCGCTTGGTGGTCGGGCCGAGGATGGCGATGATGAGCGCGCCGATGACGAAGGCGGAGAGCACGCGGGCTCCGGGGCTGGCGAGGCAGGGGGAGGGGGGGCCGGGCGCGGCGAGCGCGGGCGAGGGTGGGGGTTAACCAGCGAGTGCAGGAGGAGGCATCCGATGGCACGACCCGGCTGGCATCGCGCCCTGGCTCGCGCGGTCGACGCGGTGCTGGATCCCAGCATCGTGCTGTCCTTCGACCAGACCGGCTACCGGCGCCACGCCGTGCAGTTCGACGAGGCGGACCTGGACGTGGATCTGCGGGGCCGCGTCTACGTGGTGACCGGCGCCAACGGCGGGCTCGGCAAGGAGACCTGCCGCGCCCTGGCGTCCCGGGGCGGCACGGTGTTCATGGCCTGCCGCAGCGTCGAGCGCGGCGAAGCGGCGCGGGACGAGCTGCGCGCCGATGCCGCGGTGGTGGGACCGCTGCAGGTGGTGGCCTGTGACGTGGCCGATCTGGACAGCGTCGACGCCCTGGTCACCGCGCTGCCGGCCGAGCGGGTCGACGGCCTGATCCTGAACGCCGGAGCGCTGTTCGACGCCCGCGGCGCGAGCCCGCAGGGCCTGGAGCGCACGCTGGCGGTGCACGTCGTCGGACACCTGCGGCTGCTGGCGGGCCTGCTGCCCCGCATGCGGCGCGACGAGGGCCCGCCGGCCCGGGTGATCTGGGTGAGCAGCGGCGGCATGTACCCGCGCAAGCTGTCGGTCCAGCGCCTGGACCGCCACGAGGGGTCCTTCGACGGGGTGACGGCCTACGCGGACTGCAAGCGCGCCCAGGTCGTGCTCAGCGAGCAGCTCGCCGGCGCGCTGCGGGGCAGCGGGGTCGTCTGCAACGCGATGCACCCGGGCTGGGCCAGCACCAAGGGCGTGGTCGACAGCCTGCCGACCTTCCACGCGATCACGCGGCGCATCCTGCGGACCCCGGCCGAAGGCGCGGACACCATCGTCTGGTTGGCCGTGTGCCCCGCCATCGCCGAGCGGAGCGGCGCCTTCTGGTTCGACCGGCGCGCCGTCTCGCCGCACCTGAGCCGGCGCACCCGGGCCAGCGCCGACGAGCGGGCCGCGCTGTGGCAGGCGGTGCATCGGTGGGCGGGCGTGGACCCGTCGACGTGGCCTGGACCCCCAGCCCCTTGAGTGGCCCAGAGTCGGCCGGCGAGGGGTGATAGGCTCCGCGCTCCTCCCCAGGGGTCCCATGTCCACCGAGTTCACCGTCACCCTCGACGACCTCAGCCGCCTGCGTCCGCTCCAGACGGTGCGGGCCGACGACCTCAAGGTCCTGCTGCCGCTGGCGAAGGGCGTCGCCTTCGACGCCGGCGAGCACCTCATCGCCCCCGGCAAGCCGAACACCCACGCCTGGCTGCTGCTGTCCGGTCGGCTCTCCGTCGCGGTCGAGACCGACGAGGGCCCGCGCAACGTGGGCGACGTCTGGCCCGGCGAGATCGTGGGCGAGGCCGCCTTCTTCCACCCCGAGGTCCCGCATCGGGTCCGGGTCACGGCGTCCACCCCGGCCCGCGCCATCGACATCAGCAGCGAGCTGCTCGAGAGCGCCCGTGGCACCGAAGCCCTGGCCGCCATGCAGCGCTACCTGCTGGCCGTGCTCGCCCGCCGCATCCGCTCGACGAACTCGACCATCCAGAAGGCCTGGCACGAGCAGCGCAACCAGGCGCTGGCCGCCGAGGCCCCCACCCAGGAAGTCGAGAAGCAGCCCCGCACCCTCGGCGAGCGCCTCGCCAAGCTCTTCGGGATGAAGTGATGAACCACCTCGCTGCCGCCCAGTCCCTCCGCTCCCTGCTCGCCGACCACGGCCTGGGGGACGCGCCCCTCGAAGACTTTGTCGACGTGATGGCCCTCTGCCGCGAGGACCTGCTCGACGACGGCGACGTGCTCTGCCACGAGAGCCGCCCGGGCAAGGAGATGTGGTTCCTCCTCGACGGCTCCGTCGCCGTCAGCAAGAAGAACTACGACGGCACCCCCCACCACCTGGCCGACCTGCACGCGCCCACGATCATCGGGCACATGACGCTGATCGACGGGGCACCGCGCAGCGCCACGGTGACCGCCGCCGGCACCATCAAGGTCGCGACCCTGTCCAAGCCGGCCTTCGACCAGCTGGTGCTCGAGACCGGCGGCGCCGGTGACCTGATGCGGCGGCTGCTGATCTCCAGCCTGAACGAGCAGCTCGGCCGCGGCAACATCGCCCTGCAGCGGGTCATCGCCGGCGAAGAGGTCGAGCTCGACCCGGAGACCCAGGACATCGCCGAGCACGAGCTGCTGCGCACCACCGCGAGCTTCGACGGCTTCGGCTGAGCCGCGGGGCGGCCTGGCCGCTCCGGTCGCTCAGGTCCCCTGGGCGCCGACCCAGGCGTCGACCCGCTCCCACCACCCGTCGAGCCAGGCCATGACGGCGTCGGCGTCGCGCGGCACCCGGTCCCCGGGGATGCGCCAGATGCGCACACGGAACTCGGCGCCCACCAGCCCGCCGCGGGCCAGGCCGCGGGCGTCCATGGCGGCTTCCGTGCCGGCGTGGGCGACGATGTAGACGTCATCGTCGGACCGGCGGCGGGCCAGCAGGGCCGACGGACCACCGCGGCGGGGCGGCAGGACGTGGGTGTAGCGCCGCACCCGGTCGGCGCCGGCCGTGTCGCCGGTCTCGTCCAGGCGGGCCAGCAACCGGGCGCGCTTGCCCTGCGAGAAGCGGGTGCCCTCCGGGTAGATGACCAGGCCCTCGCCTGGCCGCACGCGGTCGTGCAGCGCGACGACCCGGGCGATCTCGCGGGCCGGGTCGCCGCTGCCGCGGCGGACGAAGGCGTTGCTCAGCCGGTGGCCGACCACGTCCAGGCAGGGGCTCCAGCAGACCTCGACCTTGAGCACATAGGCCAGGGGGATGCGGCGGGGGTTGGCGAAGGCCAGGCCGGGCAGCAGCACGTCGGGCAGCGAGCTGTGCCGCAGCAGCACCAGCATGCGGCCGTCCCCCGGCGGGGCCACGGCGTCCGCACCTTCCACCGTCAGGCGGATGCCCATCAGGGTGCGCACACCCAGCCACAGGGCATCGACCCAGACCCGCTGCAGGACCAGGTTGCTGCGGTACAGCCCCTCTCGCCACAGGCCGCCGCCGGTCGCCAGCCAGGTCCACCAGGCCCCCTGCAGGCCGGCGCACTCGCAGGCCAGGTACCAGCACAGGAACAGGAGTCCGCGGGTCAGCGGCAGCCGGCGTCGGCGGCGGGCGTCGACGGCGTCCAGGATCAGGGCCAGCGGCAGCAGCAGCGGCAGCAGGCCGAGGACCCCCCACAGGCCCAGGTGGACGGCCGGGATGGTCAGCGCGCGTCGCAGCCAGCGGCGCAGCCCCGGGCTGTCGTCCATCGGGACGCCGCCGGGCGGGTTCGTGTCGGGGGGCGGCAGGGGTGCGGTCGTGCGGGCTCCGGATGGGCCCAGTCTACCGCCCGGCCCCGCACAGGCGAGCGACGTCGCCCGACAGGGTGCCGATCAGCTCGCTGGCGGCGTCGTGGCGGGACAGCTCGGCCAGGTGGGCCCGCGCGCCTTCGCAGTCGCCGGTGGCAGCCAGCACCCGCACGCCGGGCCGATGGATCCCGGAGTCCAGCGGGGGCGCCCGCGACAGCCAGGTGCGGGTCCAGTCCTGGGCATCGGCCAGGGCCTGCCCGCCGCCGCGGAAGTCGGTCCGCTGGGACTCCGCCGCCTGGGCCCACAGCTCCAGCCGCAGCCGCGCTGCGTCCCATGCCCAGGCGTCCTCACGGGCGGACAGGTCGCCCAGCATGCCGTCGGCTTCGCCCCAGGGCGGGCTGCCGTGGGTGGATGCCAGGCGGGCCAGCTGGCGGGCCAGCTCGTACTGCATGCGCGGGCTGTCGGGGTTGCGGGCCAGCTTCTCGCGCGCGTCCACCAGGGAGGGTGGCTCGGCCACCTGCAGGCTGGCCAGCAGGTGGCGGTACAGGGCCTCGCGCCGCGGCTCGGCGGTCGGCTGCCCGGCGCGCCAGCCCACGCGCAGCACCGTGCGACCGCGGATGAACAGGTGCTCGACGACGTGATCGACGAGCTCGCCGCTGTCCGGGTCGGTCAGGACCAGGCGCAGGCACTGCCAGCCCTGCTCGGCCCAGGCCGGGGGGCAGATCGGCGTGTCGGCGTCGACCTGCACCGACATCAGCGTGGCGTCGGCCCACTGTTCGACCAGGGCCTCGGTCAGGTCGGCGTCGGCCCGCACGTCGACGAGGCCCACGAACAGCGCTGCTTCACTGGATGCCGACGTCGTCCAGGCGGGCATGCCGAGCAGCCGGACCTCGTGGTCGGCCATGCGGGTCGGCAGCGACAGGGACGCGCCGGACGACGGCACGTCGATGGGCACGCGGCGCCCGGCGAGCAGGACCGGCGAGCGCCCGACCGCGGCCTGGACCAGGACCGGGACCAGGGCGACGAACACCGCCAGGGCTGCGTTGCCCAGCGCAGCGCGGCGGGTCGACCGGGCCGGCTCCAGGGTCTCGGCCGCCACCACCATCGCCGCCAGGCCGCCGCCCACCAGGCCGAAGAAGTGCCCGACGTGGGTGGTCGCGGGCTGGCCCAGGCTGGACGCGAACAGCACGGCGAACAGCGGCAGGGTGCCGAAGCCGTAGCGCCCCCGCACCCGCAGGTGCTGCAGCGCGTCGCCGAACCGGAAGCCCACCGCCAGCACGGCCCCCCACAGGCCGTAGGCCACGACCGACGAGCCCACCGCCGGCAGGTCGTCCAGCCAGGCGATGGCCAGCGTGCCGACGGTCATGCTGCTGGCCGCCACCAGGGCCAGGCTGCCGGCCCCCAGGGCGCGCTCGACCCGCCAGGCCATGAAGGACAGCACCACCAGGTTGGCGATCAGGTGCCAGGCCCCGCCATGGGTCAGCTGCGACAGCCACGGCGACCACCACTCGCCGGCCAGCAGCAGCTCGTCGTAGCCGACCCGCCCGTGGGTGAAGAAGGCCGTCACCGCCTGGCTGGCGTCGTCCCCCAGCAGCCCGGCGCGCGCGACCAGCTGCAGGACGCCAAAGGCGAACACGGTCGCCGTCAGGGCGATGGCGGCCCGGGGGATGCAGCGGCTGCGCAGGCGGGCCACCAGCCGCGCGGCCGGCGACTGGAAGGCGTCGGCGAGCTGGGCGACCTCGTCCACGCGGACGAACTGCGCGCCGGTCCACGCAGGGTGGTGCAGCCAGGCGTTCTCGGGCGCCTGGCCCTGGCGGATCTCCTCTTCGAGGACGGTCAGGTCGACGGGCACGCAGACGCCGTCCTGCAGCAGCCGCGGCGGCGCGACGTGGGCGTGCCGCTCCAGGTCCTCCCAGACCGGCACGGCGCCGGCCGCGGCAGGCGGAGGCGGCGCGCCGGCCATCAGCGACCGTCCATCAGAAGGCGTCCTTGCGGGCGCGGACCTCGCCCAGCACCTGGACGGGCGGGGCGCCGGCCAGGCCGACCTGCCGGGCGATGGCGGGGTCGTCGGCCCGCATGAACGGGTTCGTCGCCTGCTCGGCGGACAGCCGGAAGGGCACGGTGGCCCGGCCGGCATCGCGCGCGGCCTGGACGTCGGCGGCGCGGGCCGCGAGCGCCGCGTTGTCGGGGTCCACGGTCCGCGCGAAGCGGGCGTTGGACAGGGTGTACTCGTGGGCACAGAACACTTCGGTGTCGCCGGGCAGCTGCCGCAGCCGGGCCATCGCGTCCCACAGCTGGGCGGGGGTACCCTCGAACAGCCGGCCGCAGCCCATGGCGAAGATCGTGTCCCCGACGAACAGGGCCCGGGCATCGGCGAAGTGGTAGGCGATGTGGGCCCGGGTGTGGCCGGGCACGAAGTGCACCGTCGCCTGCTGGGCGCCCAGCGTGAAGCCGTCGTCCTGGGCCACCGCCACGTCCAGGCCCGGCACGCGGTCGGCGTCGGCCGCGGCCCCCACGACCCGCGCACCGTGGGACTGCTTCAGCTCCAGCACGCCGCCGACGTGGTCCCAGTGGTGGTGGGTCACCAGGATCCAGTCGAGCCCCCAGCCGCGCGCGGCCAGCGCGGCGCGGACCGGCTCGGCGTCGCCCGGGTCCACGACCCCCGTGGTGCCCGTCGCTGCGCAGCGCAGCAGCCACAGGTAGTTGTCGCGGAAGGCCGGCACCCGCACGATCTGCAGCGGGCCCGCGGTGCGGACGTCGGCAGGCTCGCGATCGCTCGGGGTCGGGTCGACGCTCACGGGGACTCCTTCACTCCGCGACGAACAGGTGGGTGAACCAGAAGCTGCCGTCGCTGGCTTCCACGATGGCCATGCCGGACAGGGTGAACTCGGCCAGCTCGATGTTCTCGCGGTGGGGCGGGCTGTCCAGCCAGCCCTGGACGGCCACGACGTCGGGGTCGCTGTAGCCCTGGTTCATCGCGACGTTCTCGCCGGTGATGTACGCGTCGGGGAACAGGTCGAGCAGCTGGTCGGACCGCCCGCCTTCGACGTCGAAGCCCTCGTGCGACAGCTGCAGCGTGCCGTCGGCCATGTCCTGGCTGTGGGGGCGGGCGATCTCGCTGGCGCAGGCGTCCAGGGTCAGCGGCTCGAGGCCCATGTCGACGCGGTGCGCGTTGATCAGGTCGTGGGTCGAGACCTCGAGCGCGCTGTTCGCCTGGCAGCCCTCGTCTTCCGTCAGGCCGCAGGCGGCGACAGGCAGGAGCAGGCAGGGGAGCAGGGCGAGGGAGGAGGCGCGGGCGGAGGAGCGCGGCACGGGGACCATCCTGGCGCGGAGTTCCGATGGAGGGAGGGGCTCTCGGGGGCCCTATCTCCAGGCGCGTGCGCCTGTGCACCCGCGCGGACCGCGACCGGGTGGATCCGGTTCCCGGCGGGACCGCAGGTTGACGCGTCCCTTGCACCCGTCCGGGACCCGTCAGGGACCTGTCGGGGAGTTGCAAGACCATGTGCGAGGGCCGAACCGTTCAGGTCGGGCCGAGGTCGATGTCCATGAGCCGGGGAGGACCGGCTCGACACCCGTGAACAGAGAGGGAGGCACCATGCCCTGGCCCCACGAGGACCCGTCCGTCCAGCCGCAGCACATCGTCGAACCGGCCCTGGAGTCCACCCAGGATCCGCACCGGGACCCCGTCGCCGCCGCCACCGCCCTGCTGGGTCGGGTGCGGGATCCGGCCGAGCCCCTGCCGCGGATCGAGGGCCGCGGGCCGGCCGTGGTCGAGGTCGCCCAGCTGTGGGGCGACGCGCTGATCGATGTGCGTCACATCGCTCCCGACCGGCAGGGGCGCGCCCGGCTGACCATCGGCGAAGAGGCGGATCTGTTCACGCCGGCATCCGGCCTGCCCCACGACGGCTTCGCCCTGGTGGAGTGCGAAGGCGGCGACGTCAGCGTGCAGATCTCCGACCGCTGGGGCGGCTGGCGCATCCGCGGCGACGAGCGCACCCCGCTGGCGGCCCTGTCCGATCCCGAGTGCGAAGAGCCCGTCGAGGCCGTGTCGCTGGGCGTGCTGCGCCTGCCGCTGCGGGCCGGCGACCAGGTCTTCCTGCAGATCGGCGAGCTGGCCTTCCTGCTGCGCCTGGCCGCGCCGGGCGCCAAGGTCGCGGGCCGCGTCTCCAAGGACGTCGACCTGCCCTTCCTGGCCATCCTGTCCAGCGCGGTGGGCCTGGGCGCCATCATGGCGGCCGCCATCGCCATCTCGCCCCCGCCGACCGAGAGCGCGGTGGTCGATCTGCCCGATCGCTTCGCCGAGGTCTACCTGAGCGTGCCGCCCAAGCCCGAGGTGAAGGTCGCGTCGAACACGGCCACGAACCCCGACGCCGGCGAAGGCAAGAAGCGCGCGGACGAAGAAGGCCGCACCGGCCGCAAGGAAGGCAAGCGCCAGGCCAAGGGCGGCAAGGCCCTGCAGCGGGAGATCGACAAGCAGGTCGCCGAGAACGCCGGCCTGCTGGGCTACCTGGCCGACTCCGGCGCCCTGGCCGGCGTGTTCGACAGCAACAGCCTGTCCGGGGATCTGACGCAGGGCATCGGCGGGCTGCACGGCGCGGTCGGCGTGCAGATGGGCACCGGCTACGGCCTGAACGGTCGCGGGCCCGGCGGCGGCGGCAACGAGATCGGCAGCTTCACCGGCACCGGCACCCGCGGGCGCTCCGACGGCAGCTCCGGCGACTTCTCCGGCGGCGGCGACCTGGGCCCCAAGGGCGACGGACCCGACCTGCGCGCCGGCGGCCCGCCGATCACCATCGGCGGCCTGGACAAGAGCCTCATCGACGCGGTGGTCAAGCGTCACATGAACCAGTTCAAGTTCTGCTACCAGCGCGAGCTCACCAAGAACCCGTCGCTGGGCGGCAAGGTCGCGGTGCAGTTCGTCATCGCCAAGGACGGCAGCGTGTCCAAGGCCAAGGTCAAGAGCAGCAGCCTGGGCAGCCAGGCGGTCGAGAGCTGCATGACGGACCGGTTCCTGCGGCTGAGCTTCCCCGAGCCGGCCGGTGGCGGCATCGTCATCGTGACCTACCCGTTCATGTTCTCTCCGGGCTGAACGGCCGGAGGGCATGTTCTCTCCGGGCTGAAGGCCCGGGGTCGGACACGGGGGGGAGCGGGCGCCTGCGCTACGCTCCCCCCATGCGTGCCCTCGGTACCCTCTTCCTGATCGTCGCCGCCGTGCTCTTCTACCTGGTCCGCTTCGACCGGCAGAGCGCGGTGGCGCTGTCAGTGGTCGAGCTGCAGTCGTCGCTCGGCCCGGTTCCTCTGTACAGCATCGTGGCCATCCTGGGCGTGCTGCTGTTCTTGCCCGGCTTCGTGAAGCGCTTCGTGTCCGACCGCGCGCCCGCCACGCCGAGCCAGGCCGGTCACCGACCGCACACCCGCCAGGCCGCGCGCCCCGCCTCCGCCGGCGCTTCCGGGGCCCCCCTGGGCGCGGGCGGCTTCCGCGGCAGCGTCCTCGCCCGGCTGCGGGAATTCCAGGCCGACGGCGCCCGGATCGAGCCCGATCCCCTCGCCGGCGTGCCCTTCGCCCTCGTCCTCGAGCACCTCTCCCCGCGCTCCGCCGAGCGGGCCGTGGGCGAGCTCGGCCTCCTCCTCCAGAGCGTGCCCCTCCCTCCCCGCCTGCGCGTCGTCTTCCACCAGTGCCCCGAAGGCCCCGCCCCGCGGCACCACCTGGTCGGCAAGGCGCTCGGCGGCGTGCTGGACCCCGGCGCCTTCAAGGCCACCACCAGCGCCGATGTCGTCGAGGTGCGCTTCCTGTCGCCGGACCCGCGCTACCAGACCGAGTGGTAGCGGGCCTGCGGGCACGCGCAGCGGCTACTGCAGCCGGTCCTCGCTGTCGGTGATGACCGCCCAGAACATGTCGGCGATCTTCTCGTGGCCGATGGGGTTGGGGTGGATGCAGGTGCCGTCGAACCAGGTCTCGGCGTCTTCGCCGCGGAAACACTCGTTGTCGGGGTCGCCGGCGAAGAAGCCGTGCCCGCAGAAGTGCTCGAGCATGAAGATGGCGTCGGTGCCGGTCTCGGTGGCGATGCGCAGCCAGTTCTCGTTGATGTAGATGTAGCCGTCGCGCAGCTCGGGGATGGTGCCGCCGAAGCCCAGGATCTCGGCGGCGGGGCAGCTGTCCATCACGCCGGTGGCGTCGGTGTACTCGTAGACGTTGCCCACCACCACGAAGACGCCGCCGGGGAACCGGTCGGACAGGGCGGGGTCGGCCGCTGCCGGGTCGCTGCCCTCGCGGATCCAGAGCATCGCCTCTTCGAGGTAGTCGACGGCCTGGACCAGGACGGCCGCGGCCTGGGTGGCGTCGCCGGTCTCGGCCATCTTCTCGGCCGCCGCGAAGGCGTCGTTGCCGCCGATGGTCATGATGATGAGCGTGCGCTTGGGCTCGGTGCCCTCGGGGAAGCACAGGGACAGGCCGGTGTCGCCGTTCTGCAGCAGATCGTCGGTGCGCTCGCCCCAGCGGCTGCAGTCGGCGATCTCCAGGTCTGGGCCGAAGCGCTCGGTCAGGCGCTCGGCCAGGAGCACCCGGTAGTACTCGTCGCTGGGCGTGGGCGGCGTGCCAGCGGTGACGCTGTCGCCCAGGAACACGACCTTCTCGATGCCGTCGATGTCCTGGTGGTCGGTGCCCTGGCAGTGGTAGGGCACGACGGCGCCGAACTGGTCGTAGTCGGGGAAGCCCGCGGCCGCGTCGCCGATGCCGGCGAAGCAGCGCTCGGAGATCGGCAGGGAGGGGTCCCAGCTGTCCACGGCGCCGCTGTCGGCGCCACTGCCGGCGTCGGTGGCCGAGGCGCCCGTGTCGCCGGTCGAGGAGGGGCCCGACGAGCAGGCGAGGAGCAGGGCGAGCAGCATGGGGGCTCCGTGGCGGGGCCCACACTGTACTCCCGCGCTCAGCGGTCCAGGTTCGCGATGATCCGGTCGCGGACCTGGGCGGTGCTGGCGCTGCCGCCCATGTCGCGGGTGCGGACGCCGTCGGCCAGGGTGGCGGTCACGGCGCGGTCCAGCCGGCCCTGGTGCCCGTCCAGGCCGATGTGGCGCAGCATGTAGCTGGCGGCCTGCAGCATCGGGACGGGGTTCGCGGCGTCCCCGCCGACCAGCTCGGGCGCGCGGCCGTGGGGGTTGCTGAACAGGGCCACGCCGTCGCCGTAGGACAGGGTCGTGCTGGCCGTGATGCCGCCGGCGATGCCGGAGACGAGATCGCTGACGATGTCGCCGAACAGGTTGCCGGTCAGCAGCACGTCGAAGCGCTCGGGGCTGGTCACGAGCCGCATGCACAGGGCGTCGACGATGACCTCGTCCGTCTGGATCTCGGGGAATTCCTCGGCGACCTTCTGGGCGGTGCGCAGGAACAGCCCGTCGGACTTCTTCATGATGTTCGACTTGTGCACGATGGTGACCTTCTTCCGGTCGTGCTTGCGCGCGACGTAGAAGGCCCAGCGGGCGATGCGCTCGCAGGCGGCGGTGGTCGTGAGCTTGATCGCCTCGTAGACGCCGTCGGTGACCTCGTGCTCGTAGCCGGCGTAGATGTCCTCGCTGGTCTCGCGGATCACGTACAGATCGGTGTGCGGGAAGCGGGCGCCGGAGTGCGGCAGGGCCTTGACCGGGCGCACGCTGCTCCACACGCCGAGCTTCTTGCGCAGCTCGACGGTCGGCGGCAGGTGGTGGGCCTCGCGCTTCGCGCCGACGCGGGCGGACAGCACGACGCCGGTGTTCCGGGCGCTGTGCACCACCGCGTCGACGGTGTCGGGGGTGAGCGCGTGCTCGTCCCACTCGACGGGGGTGTCCATGGCGGCCAGGACGTCCTGGACGACGCGGCAGGTCTCGGGGCCGATCCAGTCGCCGGGGATCAGGGTGACGCGGTGGCGGCCGTTGCTGTCGGGGGGGACTCGGTGCTGCATGGCGGCCTTCCTCAGAGCTTGTCGATGATGGCGTCGGTGAACCGGCTGCAGCTGGCGCTGCCGCCCAGGTCGCCGGTGACGTGGCGGCCTTCTTCCAGCACGTCGAAGACGGCGCGCTCGATGCGCTCGACGAGCTTCACCTCGCCGACGTACTCGAGCATCAGGAGCGCCGAGAGCAGCACGGACAGGGGGTTGGCCTTGTCCTGGCCCGCGATGTCGGGGGCCGTGCCGTGCACCGCCTCGAAGACGGCGATGCGGTCGCCGATGTTGGCGCCGGGGGCCACGCCCAGGCCGCCGACCAGGCCCGCGGCCAGGTCGGACAGGATGTCGCCGTACAGGTTCTGCAGCAGCAGCACGTCGAAGGGACCGGGGTCCTGGGCCAGGGCGAAGGCCAGGTTGTCGACCGGCAGGTCGTCCTTCTCGATGAAGGGGTACTCGGCGCCGATGGCGTGGAAGGCGTCGAGGAAGGCGCCGTCGGCCATCGGGACCACGCTGGCCTTGTGGCAGCAGTGGATCTTGCGGTGGCCGTGGTTGCGCATGTGCTCGAAGGCCCAGCGCGAGATGCGCTCGCCGGCCTGGCGGGTGCTGACCTTCAGGCTCATGACCATGCCGGGCTTGAGCTCGTGCTCGATGCCGGCGTACAGGTCTTCGGTGTTCTCGCGCAGGACCAGCAGATCCACGTCCTTGTAGGGGGTGTGGATGCCCGGCAGGCTGCGCACGGGGCGGTAGCCGACGTAGAGCTCGAGCTCCTGGCGCAGGGTCACGTTGGCGCTGCGGAAGCCCTTGCCCTTGGGGGTCTCGAGGGGACCCTTGAGCCCCAGGCGGTTGCGCTTGACGCTGGCCATGGTGTCGTCGGGCATCGGCACGCCGTACTGCGCGACGGCGGCGGCGCCGCCGGGGGCCTGTTCCCACTCGATGGGGGCGCCGGCGGCATGCAGGATGCGGCAGGTGGCGCCCGTGACCTCGGGGCCGATGCCGTCACCCTCGATCAGGGTCACGCGGTACTTCATGGGAGCGCTCCAGGGCGGGGGCGTTCGCGGGGTGCGGGGAGGAGGAGGGCGGCCCTATTCCGCTGTCGGGATCGTGGTGACCGACGCCACTTCGACGTCACAGGGCAGCGGGCCGTTGGTGAGGAGGATCTGCCGGTCGGTGGCCCGCAGCATGCGCTCGCGGGTCACCCCGGTGCCGGCGGCCACCTTCAGGGCGCCGTCCTTCATGTGGATGGCGTTGGGCCGGCGGGCCAGCTCTTCGTCGTCCAGGAGGAAGACCAGCTCGCCGTCGGGGTCCTGGTCCAGGACGGCCTGGATGGCGGTGACCGCCTCGGCCCGGAAGGACAGCTGGTTGAAGGGCATGCCGCCTTCGTCCAGGGTCAGCACGCTGTCGAGCATGTCCTCGCTCGACGCGACCTGGGCCTCGCCGTGCAGCACCCGCAGCGCGCCGCGCCGCGCCAGCAGGGCCGGGATGTGGGTGCGGGCGTCCGGCATGTCGGGCAGGGTCGCGCGCAGCCGCAGCGGGCTGGCGGCGGTGTCCAGCTCGGGGTCGCCGAGCCCGATGGCGTCGACCCGGGCCATCACCAGGGGGGCCGCGGACTGGGCGCAGCTCGTGGCCAGCACGATCTCCACCCGGTCGCCGTCGGCCGAGCCGCCGCGCCCACCCAGGAAGTAGAGCAGGCCGACGTTGGCGGCCAGCACGAAGGCGAACACGATGGGGATGGCCCGGAAGGCCATCGACATGCGCTTGTGGTGCTCGATGTCCTGGTTGCTCATCGCGGGTGGTCCTGATCGGCGGGCGGTCCGTTCCGGCGGGGTTGGGCCCGGGGAAGGGCCCCCGTTAGCGCGCTGCCGACGGGGCCGCGAGCCGCGCTCGGACGGCTCCTGCGACGAACCGCCGCCGCCCGGCGCTACACTGTCCTCCGTGACGGGTTCCCCTCCCACCTGCCTGGTGACGGGCGCCTCGACCGGACTCGGTCTGGCGATCACCCGGTTGCTGCTCGACAACGGCTACCCGGTGGTCGCCACGGCGCGGCCACGCTCGATGGATCGCTTCGCCGAGCAAGGCCTGGTCGAGGATCCCGGCCGGCTGTGGCTGCGGCCCCTGGACGTCACCGAGCTGGTCCACCGCGAGCGGCTGGTCGACGAGATCGAGCACGAGCTCGGCGGGCTGGGCGTGCTCATCAACAACGCCGGCGTGTCCTACCGGGCCGTCGTCGAGCACGTGAGCCCCCAGGACCGCATCGCCCAGATGAACGTCAACTTCCAGTCGCCCATGTCCCTGGCCCGGCTGGCCCTGCCGGGCATGCGGGCCCGGTGCTGGGGGCGGATCATCCACGTCAGCAGCGTCGGCGGCATGATGGCGATGCCGACCATGTGCGTGTACTCGGCCAGCAAGTTCGCGCTGGAGGGGGCGAGCGAGGCCCTGTGGTACGAGGTGCGACCGTGGGGCATCGGCGTGTCCCTGGTGCAGCCCGGCTTCATCAACAGCGACGGCTACCAGAACACCTTCGACACGCCCCAGGCGGCCCGGGCCCTGTCCGATCCGCGCGACCCCTACCACGCCCACTACACGCACATGGGCGGGTTCATCGGCCAGCTGATGAAGCGCACCTGGGCCACGCCCGAGTCCGTCGCCCGCAAGGTCCTGTGGACCATCCGCCACCCGGACCCGCCGCTGCGGGTGCCGGCGACCTTCGACGCGTCCCTGTTCGGCTGGATGCGGCGCCTGCTGCCCCGCGGCGTCTACCACCGGCTGCTCTACGCCATGCTGCCCGGGGTCGGGGCCTGGGGGCCGGCCAGCGAGATGCCGGCCTTGGAAGAGGGGGAGTCAGGGGAGGTCAAAGCCGGCTGACACGTGTCGACGAGTGGCTGACGCGTGTATAGAATGTGGCGTTCCCGAGGTGCCCGATGGTGGAGAAGACGCCCGATCGCCGTGGCCTGCGCCTGCTGCGCAGCTTCCGACCCGATCGCTCGCCTCGGCTGGGTGCGCTCATCCCGCGCAGCCAGGGGCCGCTGGTGCCGCGCTCCGTCGTCGACGTGTTCCCCGTGCGCGAGGTGCGGCGCAAGGGCCCCGAAGCGCCGAGCGAGCTCGACGTCGGCGCCATCTGGCGCGAGGTCGAGCGCGTCTACAAGACCGGCCTGCACCCGGCGATCGCGCTCAACGTCGTGCACCGCGGGCAGTGCATCCTCGACCGGACCATCGGCCACCTCGACAACCAGCCCGGCGGGCCGACCGGGGCCATCGTCACCCCCGACAGCCTGTTCAACCTGTTCAGCGCCTCCAAGATCGTGACCAGCACCCTGGTCCAGGCGCTGGTCGACGACGGCGTCCTCGACCTCGACCAGCGCGTCGTCCACTGGCTGCCCGAGTTCGCCAGCCACGGCAAGCAGGGCATCCGGCTGCACCACCTGCTGCAGCACACCGCCGGCCTGCCGGCCATGCCGCGGGACTTCGACCTGGACGCCGCGCTCGACCTGGGCCGCATGCCCATGGCGCCCCTGTTCGACCTGGTGCCCGTCACGCCACCGGGGCACCGCGTCGCCTACTCGCCGCTGGCCGGCTTCTTCCTGGTCCAGGAGATCATCGAGCGGGCCACCGGGCGCGAGCTGCGCGGCCTGCTGCGCGAGCGGCTGCTCGACCCCCTGGGCATCGCCACCCTGGACTACGGCGTGCCCCCCGAGCGGGTCGGCGACGTGGCCCTGCACGCCGTCACCGGTCCGCCCGCGCCCGCCATCATGGCCGACATCTTCGCCCGCACCGCCGGCGTCGACCTGGACACCGCCGTCCGGCTCACCAACGACCCGCGCTTCCTGACCGCGGTGCTGCCGAGCGCCAACGTCATCGGCACCCCCCGCGACGTCGGCCGCTTCCTGCAGATGCTCCTGCAGGGCGGCGAGCTCGACGGCCAGCGCGTCATCCGCCCGGACGCCGTGCAGCGCATGACCACGCGCGTGACCGGCCGCCAGTTCGACGGCACCTTCGGCTTCCCCATGCGCTACGGCCTGGGCGTCATGATGGGCGGCACGGCCTTCAGCCTGTTCGGGCTCGACACGCCGGGGGCCTACGGCCACCTGGGCCTGTCCAACGTCGTCGTCTTCGCCGATCCCGCCCGCGACCTGGCCGTCACCTACCTGACCACCGGCAAGCCCATGATGGACGTCGGCATGGTCCGCTGGTTCTGGGTGCTCCAGCGCATCGCCGCGATGGTGCCGCGGAGCTGAAGGCGGCGGCTGTGGCGGCGCCTGCGTCGCGGCGGAAGTCGGGTCGATGACCTGTCGCCCCCGGGTTTGGGCCCTCGATCGCGCCCGAAGTCGGGGCGATGGCGTGTCGCCCCCGGGTTCGGGCCCTGGGGCGTGCCCGAAGTCGTGGTCGATGACCTGTCGCCCCCGGGTTTGGGCCTCCGATCGCGCCCGAAGTCGGGGTCGATGACCTATCGCCCCCGGGTTTGGGCCCCCGATCGCGCCCGAAGCCGTGGTCGATGACCTGTCGCCCCCGGGTTCGGGCCTCCGATCGCGCCCGAAGTCGGGGTCGATGACCTATCGCCCCCGGGTTCGGGCCTCCGCTCGCGCCCGAAGTCGGGGTCGATGACCTGTCGCCCCCGGGTTCGGGCCCCCGATCGTGCCCGAAGTCGTGGTCGATGACCTGTCGCCCCCGGGTTTGGGCTCCCGATCGCGCCCGAAGTCGGGGTCGATGACCCATCGCCCCCGGGTTCGGGCCTCCGCTCGCGCCCGAAGTCGTGGTCGATGACCTGTCGCCCCCGGGTTCGGGCCCTCGCTCGCGCCCGTCCCCGCCGCTGGCGCTGCTACCGGCTCTTGGTGAAGCTGCGGCTGAAGTCCATGTCGCCGTCGCGGGTCCAGAACTCGCCGGTGAGCTGGTCGTCGGCGAGCTCGATCCAGACAAAGCCTTCGACGGTGTCGTCCTCGAACAGGGTGGGGCTGCCGCGGCCCACCAGGTCGGTGGTCTTGGCGGCGGCGCCGCTCACGATGAACTCGGTGCCGCAGGTGGGCTCGAGCCACTGGCGGTTGTGGTCGTGGCCGCACAGGTACAGGTCGACCTGGCCGCAGACGCCGACGTCCATGAAGTCGCGCACGGTGGTGCCGTTGGCGATGGGGAGCCACTCGTAGCCCTCGTACTCGCCGGCGTTGCCGTGCTGGCCGTTGGACAGGTAGGGGTGGTGGCCGAAGGCGATGTTCCAGGTGCTGGTGCTGGCCGCCAGCTGGCCGTCCAGCCAGGCGAGCTGCTCGGTGTCGGACCAGCCCAGCAGGATCTCGTTGGTGTTGAGCCCGAAGAAGGACGCGTGCTCGGCGGTGAAGCCGTAGTACTTGTCGGGCATGATCCACTTGCTGGAGTGGTCGGTGTACTCGACCTCGTAGTCGGCCTTCCACCAGTACAGGCTGAGCGAGCCGTAGTCGTGGTTGCCCAGCACGACGTAGAACGGCAGGTCGACGACCTCGTAGGGCCACTCGAACTTGGTCAGGAACTGGTCGTCGTCGACGTCTTCGACGCCGTCGTCGTAGAAGTTGTCGCCCAGGTAGAGCACGAAGTCGCAGCCGGGGCCCAGGTCGTCGGTCTTGGTCTCGCACAGGGCGGCCATGGTCTCGGCGACGGCGTACTGGTCGGGGTTGCCCTCGCCGCCGTCACCCATGGCGACGAAGCGCACGACGTTCGTGGGGCCCGGGTCGACGGTGCTGCCGCCGTCCCCGCCGCCGCTGTCGGTGCCGCCGTCGGTGCCGCCGTCGGTGCCGCCGTCGGAGTCTCCACCGTCCGTGTCGCCACCGTCGGTGTCGCCGCCGTCGGTGCCGCCGTCCGTGTCCCCACCGTCCGTGTCCCCACCGTCGGTCGTGGCCCCGGAGTCGGTTCCCCCCGCGACGCCGGTGTCGGCAGGGCCGGCCCCCTTGTCGTCACAGGCGGTCAGGAGGAGGAGGAGCGAAATGTGGCGGATGGACGACGGCTTCATGGCGCGCAGACTACCGGTGCCTCCCGGCCCCCGCAACGCGGCCGGGGAGGCGGTCAGTCTGGCGCCCGCCACATGGACGGACCGCGGGCGGCCGGAGCACTGCCGCGGCCGGGCCGCAGGGCCCAGGTGAAGGCGATGCTGTGCACCAGGTAGCCGAGGCCGACGATGTCGGGCCCCCACAGGGGCCAGCGGATGGCCAGCCCGGCGAAGACGACGGCCAGCAGGGTCGATCCCCAGAACAGGCCGTCGAAGGTGACGGCCAGGGTCGCGCAGACCCCCACGATGATCAGGCACATGCCGAGCAGCAGGGCCGGCCAGCCGAGCCCCAGCAGGGCCGCCCCGCCGCCCAGCAGCATGCCGAGCCCCCAGAACTGCAGCAGGACCCACATCAGCCGCACATAGGCCCGGTTGTCCAGCAGCCAGCGCCGGCCCAGCACCAGGCCGGACACGTTGATGCCCAGCGCCACCGCGCAGCCGCCGGCGAACTGCAGGCCGGTCATCTCGCCGCCGTGGGCCCGCAGCCACACGCCCAGCGCCACCAGCATGCCGAGCCCGACGAAGCCGTTGAGCAGGGTGACGACGCTGCGCCCCCAGTCGCGTCCGGCCACGCGCAGCTCGTCCTCGAGCGCCAGCATGCGCGCGCCCTCGGCCAGCAGGGCGTCCCGCCGCTCGGCGGCCGCGGCCACCCGCGCCACCAGCGCCGGGTCGGGAGACGACAGCTCGGCCAGGATGCTGGCCGCCGCCCCGGCGTCGCCCCGGTCCAGCTCGAAGTCGATCAGGCAAGCCGCCGCCCGGGCGAGGCCCCCCTGCGCCGCGCGGTTGCCGGCCCACGCGGTCAGGGCCTGGGCGTAGCCGAACCGACAGGCGGCGTAGCGGCGGTGGACGTCGATGGGATCGGCGCCTCGCGCGACCAGGGCCTCGAGAGCGGCCAGCTCGGCGTCGGCCCCGCGGCTGGCCGCCAGCGAGCCCCGGTGGGCCCGGTGGCGGGCGATGGCCGCGCGGAAGGCGGCGACATCGGGGAACCGCGCAGCGGGGTCGCGGGCACAGGCGGTGTGCACGATCTCGACGAGCTCGGCGGGCACGTCGGCCTCGAAGACGGCCGGCGCCGAGTCCCGCGCCTGGGCGATGGCGTCTGGGGTGGTGGCGGCCGCGTGCAGGGTCCGCCCGGTGAGCACCACGTGCAGGGTCGCGCCCAGCAGGTACACGTCGGTCCACGGCCCCAGCTCGCCGCGCCCCGGGTCGGCCATCTCGGGCGCCATGTAGGCCGGCGTGCCCACCAGCGTGCCCCGCCCCACCCCCGGCCCGACCGCGGGACCGCCTCCGGGACCCACCCCGCCGTCCTCGCCGAGCACCCAGGCGATGCCCCAGTCCAGCAGGTAGACCTCGCCGAAGGACCCGATCATCACGTTGTCGGGCTTGATGTCGCGGTGCACGACCCCGCGGCTGTGGGCCAGCTCCAGCGCGTGGCAGACCTCCAGCAGCACCTCGAGGTGCCACTCGATCGGATCGCCCTCGCGGCCGGCCCACGGGCCCTGCCGCGCCTCGGCCAGCAGTGCGCTCCACAGGGCGCCCTCGACCCGCTTCATGACCATGGCGGGCCCGGCCGGCGTCCAGCCGAGCGCGTGCACCGGCACGATGCCCGGGTGCTCGATGCGGCCGGCGACCCGCGCCTCGCGCAACAGGGCCGCCACGGCCGCCGCGCTCTCGCCGGAGACCTGCTTCACGGCGACCTCGCGGTCCAGGCTGTGCTGCGTGGCGGCGTGCACGACGCCCATGCCGCCGACGCCCAGCACCGGGCCGAGCTCGAGGGGCACGTCGTCGACCGGCCCGGCGGCGTGGGCCGGCACGGCAGGGCCGCGCGCGGTGCTGGCTTCGGTCTCGGCGTCGCCGCGCAGGGTCTGCGTCGGCGCCCAGGTCAGCAGCGGGTCGGACACACAGGCTCGATGGAGGGGGGGCCCTGCAGGCTACCGCCCCGCCCGGTCCGACAGCGTCACCGTTCGCTCGAAGTCGACCCGGCCCCGCTCGTCGACCATCAGGCCGGTCAGCTGGTCGGCCGTGAGCTCGAACCATGCGAAGCCTCGCTCGCGGTCTTCCTCGAACAGGGTGGGCGCGCCCCGGCCCTTGAGCGGCGCCGTCTTGCTGCCCGCCCCGGACACCACCAGCTCGATCCCGCAGTGGGGCTCCAGCCACTGGCGGTTGTGGTCGTGGCCGCCGACCATCAGATCGACGCGCCCGCAGAGCGTGTCGTACAGCGCCCGCACGCGCTTGCCGCTGGCGTAGGGCAGGGCCGACGAGCCCTCGTACTCGCCGGCGATGCCGTGCTTGCCGTTGCTCAGGAAGGGGTGGTGGGCGACGACGACGGTCGGCCCGCCCCACGGCTCGGCGAGCTGCGCCTCGAGCCAGGCCTGCTGCTCGGCGTCGCTCCAGCCCATCAGCACGGCGTGGGTGTCGAGCACCAGGAAGCGCGCCGGCCCGGCGTCGAACCGGTACCAGGGCCCCGGCAGCACCAGCTCGTCGCGGGCCGCGGCCAGGGCCAGCATGCCGCGGGCGCGCTCGCGGTCGAAGGGCGGGTCGGCGTACTCGTGGTTGCCCAGCGCCGCGTAGACCGGAAAGCCCAGGTCGCCGTAGGGTTCGGCGTACTTGGGGCCCACCTGCGGGTCGTCGGGCCCGGTGACGCCCTGGTAGTAGAACAGGTCGCCCGGCAGCACCATGAAGTCGCAGCCGGGCCCGTGCTCGTCGGCCTTCGCCGCGCAGAAGTCGCGCATCGCCTGGGCGTTTCGGGCCTGGGGCCCGTTGCCGGCGCCCGTGTCGCCCATCACGACGAAGCGCACCCGCTCGGGCTGCGCCAGGGGAGGGGAGGGCGCAACCTGGCCGCCGTCGAGCAGCGGCTCGCCGTCCGAGATCGCCTCGCCCGGGCTGCAGGCGGGGAGGAGGAGGCCGAGGAGGGGCGGGAGGAGGACCACGGCGCCAACGTAGCCGGCTGTCACGCCCGCGCGGCGCGGCGGAACAGCGCCGCGGCCCCGCCCAGGCAGAGCAGGCCGCCACCGCCGGCGAAGAGCTGGCTGCCGAGCCGCGAGCCCTCCTCCACCGCGTCGAAGGGGAGGAAGACCAGGGCGGCGAGGAGGAGGAAGCCTCCCAGGGCGAGGAGGAGCAGGCCCGCGACGGCCGGCAGGAGACGCCGCACCGGCTAGACCTCGCCCGGCGTGAACACCTCGTCCGCGAGCTCGACCAGGGCCCCGCGGAAGGCGTTGGCGAACCGCGGGTGGACCAGCCGCGCCTCGACGATCCAGACCTCGGGGCGGTCGGCGTCCCGGTAGACGTTCGGCGGGCGGCTGGGGGCGATGTAGGGCGACAGCAGGGCCAGCTCCTGGAGCTGCTGGCGGACCTCGCCGACGGACAGGTGCGGGTGCACGTGCACGGGGACCTGGACGGGGGCGTAGCTGTCGGGGTCGACGCGCAGGTCCTGGCGCAGCAGCTGGCGGTTGGGCATCGACACCATGCGGCCGTCGTCGACGGTCAGGCGCGTGGTGCGCAGGCCCAGGCCCTGGACGACGCCCTTGTGGTCGCCGACCTCGATGCGCTCGCCGGCCTGGACGCGGCGCTCGATGGTCAGGACGATGCCGGCGAACACGTCGGCCAGCAGGTCGCGGGCGGTCCAGCCGAAGGCCAGGGCCAGCGCGACGAGCGCGAAGGGCACGGCCAGACCCCAGCTGTGCGGCAGCAGGGACAGGACGGCGACGAAGACCAGCGGGATGGTCAGGCCGCGGCCGATGCCGGTCAGCATCGACAGGAAGCGCGGCAGCAGGCCCTTGCGCAGCACCCGCTCCTGCAGGCGCTCGGTGACCTCGCCGCCCAGGAAGGCCATCAGGGCCAGCAGGGCGAACAGCAGGGCCCGGTTGCCGCCGCTGCGCGGAGGCGGGGGCAGCAGGTCCTCGGCGATGCTGCGGCGCGGACCCAGCACCGGGGCGGCGGTCGCCGCGGGCTCCGGAGCGGGCGCGGCCGTGGGCTCCGGCTCGGCGGGAGTGGCTTCGACCAGCAGGGTCTCGCCGGGCTCGGCCGCGACGGCGTCGGGAGGCTCGGCTGGGTCGACCGTCAGCGGCGCGAAGGGACCCAGCAGCTCGGGCGGAGGGGTCGGGCCCAGCTCGGGGCCGGCCAGGTAGGGGCTGCCCGGGTCGAGCGTGTCGAAGGTGAGCGGATCGATCAGGGGCAGGCCGGCCTGGCCGTCGCGCTCGGGGGCCCAGTGATCCGGCCACGGACCCAGCTGGGGCACGCCGTCGATGATCCGGTCGCCCTCGGGCACCGGCGCCCAGGGCGGCGGCTCGGGCGCGTCCTCTCCGGCGGCGTCCTCTCCGGCCGCCTCCGCTCCGGCCGCCTCCGCTCCGGCCGCCTCCTCAGGGGCCGCCTCCTGTCCGGGCGCCTCCTCCGCCGACGCCTCCTCTCCCTCGCCCCCCGGCAGGGTCGCCGGACCCTCGCCCGTCCGGGGCAGGGCCGCGGGGCCTTCGTCGGCACGGGGCAGCGCGGCCGGGGCTTCGTCCGTCGGGCGCGCAGCCGGCGGCAGCGCAGCGGGATCCTGGGCCCGGGCATCCAGCGCCAGGGCAGGCAGCAGCAGCAGACAGAGGGCGTTCATCCGACCAGCCTCCGCTCGCGCAGGACCCGGTAGATGGCGCCGGCGACCTCGTCGCGCATCTCGAAGGTGTCGTCGTCGATGTGCTGCAGCAGGCCCCAGTGGGTCAGGCGCGTCAGCAGGGCCCGGCTCATCTCGACGGGCACCTGGAACTGGATCGCGTGGTTGTCGGGCGTGATGCGGCCGCTGCGGGCGACCTGGCGCAGGGTGATGGCCAGGTCGGCGGGCAGCTCGCGCAGGGGGCGGATCGGGGGCGGGGGCGGGGTGCCGACCCAGATGGTGTCGGTCCCGGGATCGATGGCGACGATGCTGGCCATCCACAGCCGCAGGGCGTCGCGCAGCACGCCGCCGCTGTCCTTGTGCAGCTCGTTGAAGGTGTGCGCCTCGTACAGCCGCCGCTCGCGGGGCTTCGCCGAGATCACGTCGCGGATCCACCACGCCAGGTTGTCTTCGGGGCGGCGGAACTCGAGCTTGTAGCCGCTCATGGCGTGGCGGCTCAGGATGGCCTGGCGCAGGCCGTCGGAGTCCAGGGGCTGCAGATCCATGCGCTCGGGGAAGGCGTCGTGCAGCGGCACGGCGCGGTCGGCGTAGGCCCAGACCGGCCGCTCGGCGCACACCAGCCAGCCGACGTGACCGCTGGTCTCGACGACGCCGGCGATGAACCGCCGCAGCAGGTCGAAGCCGCCCGGCCGGATCTCGAACAGCCACTGGAAGCCGTCGAGCATCATGATGGTGGGCCGGTTGCGGTGCTGGGCGGCCTGGCGAGCCATGGCCAGCATCTCGGCCAGCGCGCCTTCGTCGAGCCCTGGCGGGCCCAGCTCGAAGCGGTGCACCCGGGCCCGGTCGCCCAGGCCGCGCACCAGGGCCTGCATGACGGCGCCCTGGCCCATGCCGCCGACCCCGACGATGGCGACGGCGCGGCTGGCGCCCATGCCGTTGCCCAGCAGGGTGGCCCGCAGGCGCGCGACCTCGGCCTCGCGGCCGGCCAGCATGTCGCCGGCTTCGAGCGCCTTGTCGCTGAACAGGCGGCGGTAGGCGATGGGGATGTCGACCCGTTCCGCGGGCGGCGCGAAGGTCTCGGGGCCGGGCAGCTGGTCCTGGGCGTCGCGCAGGCCGACGATCTTGCGCGCGTCCTGCAGCGCGTCTTCGCCCAGGGTGGCCCGGGCGACGCGCACGACCTGCCCGCCCACCGCGGCGACCCGGCCCGCGGCCGATCGCAGCTCGCGGCGGCCCTGGCGCAGGGTCTGCTGGGTCAGGCGGCTGCGGATCTCGCTGATCTGCCCGGACAGCAGCATGTCGCGCAGCCGGTCCAGGTTGCCGAGCACCGCCTGGAGCACGCCGTGCTCGACCTCCTCGGCCAGGGCGTCGGCGTCGGCGTGCAGCTCCTGCGCGCGGCGGGCCAGCCGACGCAGGGTGCCCGACAGGCTTTCCTCCAGCACTTCCAGGCTCTCGCGCGGGACGGGGCCGGCCTCGTCCCGGCTCTCGAGCTCGGCCCGCGCCAGCTCGGCGTGGAAGACGAGCATGCGGTCGATCTCCTCGACCCCCCGGGCGAAGTGGTCGACCTGATCCTGCAGGCGCTCGGCCAGGTCGGACAGCTCGCGGCCGGTCTCGCTCTCGATGTAGGCCCGCACCAGGTCGCGGAAGGGCACGTCCACCGGGTCGACCGGCTCGGGGATGCCGCGACCGACGGGGCCCTGGGCGTCGAAGATGACGCTGAACCGCTCGGTCAGGCCGTCGACGCTGTTGGTCAGGCTGACCATCAGCCCCTCGAAGGGCGGCTGGCTGCGCACGGCCCCGCGGTAGACCTGGGCGATGCCGACGATCTCGTCGATGACCCGGGACAGGGGCGCGAGGGCTTCTTCGACGCCGGCCAGCAGCGACTCGCCGGTGGGTCGCGGCGCGGCCAGCTGGGTGCCGACCGCGACGACGGCTTCGTCCATGGCGGCCTGGACGCGATCGAGCTGGTGGCTCATCCGGCCCAGCACGTCGCGGCTGGTGGCCCCCGCGACCCGGCGGGTCTCGCCGCGGACCTGCTCGGTCAGGCGGACGACGTCGAGCTCCATGGCCAGCGCGTTGGCGGTGCCGCGGGTGTGATCGCGGGCGTTGTCGAGCCCCGTGTAGAGCAGGGCGGTGGCCTTCTCGCTGTGCTCGTAGATGCGGCTGAACCGGTAGTCGCGGGCCGGCAGGGCGGGCGTGCCGGCGATGGACAGGTCGTGGGCGAGCTCGCGGTAGGCGCGCCCCAGGGCGCTGGCCGTGACGCGCACGGTCTCGTCGCTGAACCGATCGATCGCCTCCTGGAGCAGCCGCAGCTCTTCCTCGAGCTCGTCCCGGACGCGGCCCAGCAGCTCCAGGCGCTGCTGGACGAGGGCCGCCTTCTCCTCGACCGCCGACGCGGGATCGGGGACGGCGGTCGGGTCGGCGGCGTCCCCGGCGGCGTCAGCGGCCTCGGCGGCCTCGGCCGCCTCGGCGATGGCGAAGGCGTGGGCCTGGGCGGCCTCGATCGCCTGGTCGAGGGCGTGCTCGAAGACGGCGAACAGGTTGCGGCTGCGGGAGAGGAGGTAGCGCTCTTCGAGGGTGAGCAGCCCGACGACATCGCGCAGGTAGATGGGCAGGCGGCCGAGGAGGACGTAGCGGGCGATGGCCCGCGGCTCGATGACCCGCGGCGGCTCGTTGCCGATGATGCGGCGGACGCCGCGCTGCACGCGGGTCCACTGCTTGCCCAGGGTGACGAGGCCGGTGTCGCCTTCCGCCGCCGCGAGGTGGTGGGGCTCGTAGGGCGCGGTGGTGGCTGCCGGCATCACGCCGCAGGCCCGCTCGACGCCTTCCAGCAGCCCGCGGATGGCCTTGCGCTCGGCGCGGAACTCGACGCTGGCGGCGCGGTCCAGCAGCAGGCTCTTCCAGCGGGCCGACAGCTCGCCGCGCTCGGCCAGCAGGGCGGTCCAGAACTGCTCGTCGGACAGGGCGGGGTTCTGGGCCTGGACCTGGGCGCGGCGGTGGGCCCGCAGGAACTCCTTGCGCAGCAGCTGCACGAAGCCGAGCGTGCTCTGGCGGCGCTGGGCGACGACCCCCTGGCGCAGGTCGCGGACCATGGCGTCCAGGTCGCGCTGCAGCTCGCGGCAGATCTCGTCGGTCCGGCGGTCGCCGGTCCTGGGCGGGCCGCCCCAGGGGTCGTGGTCGGGGCGACCCGGCTCGGGCAGCCACTCGGCGATCGGGAAGCGCAGGGGCTCCTCGTCGTCGGTGGTCGTGGCTGCGGTGGTCGCGGCGGCGCCGGCCTGGGTGGCTTCGTCGTCCTCCCCGTCCTTGCGCGCCTCGCCGGCGAAGGACAGCGACAGCTTCAGCAGGATCGGGCCGCCCATCTCGTTGAGGGCGATGGCGGCCAGGCCCAGGGTCTCGAAGGACATGCCCCAGCCCTCGAACTCGTGGCCGACCGCCAGGGCGACGGTGAGCGCGATGCCGGCCTGCGGGGCCAGGCCGAGCGCGCCGTAGCGGCGCAGCGAGTCCGGGATGGGCACGACCAGCTCGGAGAGCCGGAAGGCCGCGAAGTAGCCGGCCAGCCGCAGGCCCACGATGACCACGGCGTAGAGCAGCATCTTGCGGAGGGCGTCGACGTGCAGGTCGGCGCCGACCAGGGTGAAGAACAGCACGTAGACAGGGTGCGAGAGGCGCGTGGCGACCGACTTGAAGGCCGCACCCTGGGCGGTGGCGTTGCTCAGCAGGGCGCCGGCCGTCAGGAAGGTCAGCAGCGCGCTGCCGCCGACCTGGGCGCTGACCCAGCTGACGGTGAAGCACAGGCCGATGATGGCCAGCAGCGCGTCGCCGCGCAGGTACTTCAGGGCGGCCGCGGCCAGGGCGCCGGCCACGCTGCCCAGGATGAGCGACCAGCCCAGCTGGGCCAGGACCGCGGTGGCGCCGCCGCCGTGCTCGCCGTGGGCGCCGACCAGGGCGTGGCCCGCCGCGACGGCGACGGCGAACAGCACGACGACCTGGATGTTGTTGATGATGACGGTGGTCAGCAGCGTGTCGCTGAACGGGCCGCGGGCGCGGGCTTCCGACATGACCGCCAGGGTGACCGGCGGGCTGGCGGCCATGATGATGACGCCCAGCAGCAGGCCGACCGTGATGATCATCGGCAGGCCGCCCTCGGCCACCCACGGGATCGCGATCGCCGGGATGATGCCGCCGGTCGCCGCGGCGAACAGCAGGCCGCCGGCGATCGACACCACGATGAGTGCGACCGACACCACCGAGACGGTCTTCCAGCGCTGCTTGAGCCCGTCGAGGTCCAGGGCCGAGCCGGCTTCCATCGCGATGAGCGCGATGGCCAGGATGTCGAAGACCTTGAGCTGGCCGACCACGTCGGCGTCGAGCAGGCCCAGCACGTAGGGGCCGCAGACCACGCCGGCCAGCAGGTAGCCGGTGATGTGCGGCAGGTGGATCTTCTCGGCCATCGCGCCGAGGGTGTAGGCGGCCAGGATGATGAAGCCGAAGCTCACCATCGTGAGTGCGGTCGCAGCGTCCCCGCCGTGCAGGGCCGAGAAGGTGTCCAGCTCGGCCATGGCCCAGAACAGGACCGCTACGATGATCGCCTTCCTCAGCAGCACGTCAGCGCCTCCAGAAGCGCGGCACGAACAGCGCGAGCAGGGCGAAGAACTCCAGGCGACCGAGCAGCATCGCGAAGGACAGCAGCATCTTGCTGCCGGCCGACAGGAAGCCGAAGTTGTCCGTCGGGCCGACCAGCCCCAGGCCCGGGCCGACGTTGGCCACGCAAGCCAGCGACGACATGAAGGCCGTCGTCAGGTCGACGGGGTCCATCAGGGCCACGCCGATGCCGGCGACCCCGACGGTCAGGATGAACACCATGGCGTAGGCCAGGGTCTCGGTGACGACGGTGGGGGCGACGACGTGGTTTCCGACCCGCACCGGGGCCACCAGCGCCGGGCGGTAGCCGCGGCGGATCTCGGCCAGGATGAGCTTGAAGATGATCAGGATGCGGATGATCTTCATGCCGCCGGCGGTGCTGCCGGCCGAGCCGCCGAAGAAGTAGAGCACCACCAGCAAGGTCTGGGACAGGGTCGGCCACTGCTCGAAGTCGTCGGTGCCGAAGCCCGTGGTGGTCATGATCGCGGCGACCTGGAAGCTCGCGTAGCGCAGCGAGTCGCCGATGCCTTCGTGCACGGTCCCGTGGATGTTCCAGGCGATGACCAGGCTGAAGGCGAAGAACAGCCCGATGTAGAACTGGAACTCGGGGTTGTCCCGGAACACGCGCAGGCCGCTCTTGCGGGCTTCGTAGAACAGGCTGAAGTTGCTGCCCGCCAGCACCATGAAGATGGTGATGACGATCTCGACGGGCAGGCTGTCGAAGCCGGCGATGCTGCTGTTGTTGGTCGAGTAGCCGCCGGTGCCCATGGTCGACAGGGCGTGCATCAGCGCCTGGAACCAGTCCATGCCGGCCAGCATGAGCAGCGCGGTCTCGGCCAGGGTCAGCAGGCTGTAGACCTTCCACAGCACGCTGGCGGTCTCGCGGATGCGCGGGGCGAGGCCCTCGGTCTGGGGGCCGGGGGCTTCGGTCCGGAACAGGTGCTTGCCGCCGACGCCCAGCGCCGGGAACAGGGCGACGAACAGCACGACGATGCCGAGCCCGCCCAGCCAGTGGGTCGCCATACGCCACAGATGCAGGGGAGGGGAGAGGCGGTGCTCGATCTCGGGGAGGATGGTCGCGCCGGTCGTGGTGAAGCCGCTCATCGCCTCGAAGAAGGCGTCCCAGGGGGTGAAGCGCGCGCCGATGACGAAGGGCAGCCCGCCGAAGACGCCGCAGGCCAGCCACGCGGCCGCGACCACGACCAGGGCCTCGCGGCGGCCGATTCGTTCCGGCATCTTGCGGCCCAGGAACAGCGCGATGCCGGCGAAGACGGCGCAGATGCCGGCGGCGGCCGCCATGTGCAGGAAGCCGTCCAGGCCCCCCTCCAGCGTCCCGATGATGGCGCACAGGGCCATGCTGCCGGCCAGGACCAGCAGCAGCCGGCCCACCGGGCGGGAGGCGAGGCGTAGGACCTCGAAGGGGTTGGCGTGGACGACGGGGATGGGCGGGGCCTCTCAGAGCACGCGGCGGCGGAACAGGCGCTCGACCTGGCTGCGGGTCGACGCGGTGGTCAGCACGACGACCGTGTCGCCCGGGCGGATGACGTCGTCGCCGCGCGGCACCCGGGCCGCGCCGCTGCTCACGATGGCGCCCAGGATGGCGCCCCGGGGGAAGTTCAGCCGCTTGATGGGGGTGCCCACGACACGGCTGCCCTGGGTGGCCTCGAGCTCCAGGATCTCGGCCTGGCCGCCTTCGAGGATGGTCAGGCTCTTGAGCTCGGTCTGGCGCACCCACTTCAGGATGTGGTCGCTGGCGGTCTGCCGGGGGCTGAGCACGACGTCGATGCCGAGCTGCCGGTAGATGTCCATGTAGTCGGGGCGGTGGACCAGGCTGACGGTCCGCCGCGCGCCCACCCGCTTGGCCAGCAGGCCCGACATCAGGTTGACCTCGTCTTCGTGCGACACCGCGCAGAACAGGTCGTAGGCGCCGACCTGCTCCTCCTCGAGCAGGGTCAGGTTGGTGCCGTCGCCGTGGATGACCGTGACCTTGGGGTGGGCCATGGCCAGCGCCTCGGCCACCTCGCGGTTCTTCTCGATGACCAGCACCTCGACCTCGGTCACCGACAGCACGCGGGCCAGGGCCTCGCCGACCACGCCGCCGCCGACGATGCAGACCCGCGCGGCCTCGCGACCGCCGCAGAACTGGTCCTCGACCGGGTCCATGTGGCCGCTCCGGCCGATCAGGTAGACCCGGTCCCCCGGCAGCAGCACGTCGGCGCCACCGGGCACGAACAGCTCGCGGTCGCGGACGACGGCGGCGACCAGCGTCTGTTCCGGCAGGGTCAGGTTGGCCAGGGGCTTGTGCAGCACGCGGCTGCTGGGCGGCAGCTCGAGCTGCACGACCTCGATGCGGTTGCCGGCCAGGCCGAGCACGTCCAGGGCGCCGTGGCTGCGGGCGATCTTGGCGATCTCCTGGGCGACGAGCACCCGGGGGTTCACCACGACGTCGATGCCGAGCATGCCGTACTGGATGCCCTCTTCGATCTTGCTGTACTCCTTGCCCTGCAGCCGCGCGATGGTGCGCTTGGCGCCCAGGTGCTTGCTGGCCAGGGCGGCGAGCAGGTTGACCTCGTCGTGGTTGGTGACGGCGACGACCAGGTCGGCGGTGCCCGCGGACGCCTGGGTCAGCACGTCGACGTTGGCGCCGTAGCCGGCGAGGGTGGCCACGTCGGCGCGCTCGCTGACCCGGGCCAGGGCCTGGGTGTCGGTGTCGATGGCCACGACGTCGTGCTGCTCGCTCTGGAGCACCTGGGTCACGTAGCGGCCGACCTCTCCCATGCCGACGACACAGACGTACATCAGGCCCCCTGGTTGTGGGTGTCGAGGCGGGGCTCGGCGGGGGCCCCGGCAGGAGTCGTCGCCGGCGCGGCGGGCGCCGCGGCCGTGCCGCCGCCGGGATCACCGGGCTCGCTGCCCTGGATGTCCCCGCTGTCGATGAGCAGGCCCTTGAGCTGGCGGGCGCTGGTGAGCTCGCTGAGCACCACGCTGGCCAGGACCGCGGTGAACACCATGTCGACCACCGGGCCGTGGAACACGATGCGGTAGCTGACGGCCATGGCCACGGCCACGTCGCCGTGCCCCAGCAGGCCGCGGCCCACGTCGCGCGGCGCGGCGGGCGCGCTGGCGCCGCCGACCAGCCCGCCGACGATCTTCGCGGCGAAGCGCAGCGCCAGGTAGGCGGCCACGAGCGCCAGCACCGACAACGGCACCGGCCGCCACAGGGCGCCCGCCAGGATGAGCAGCATGATGAACACGGGCCGGCGCAGGCGCTGCATCACCGTCGCCATCTGCTCGGCGCTGCGGGCGATGTTGGCCAGCACCGTGCCCAGCACCAGGTTCACCAGCAGCGGCGAGAGCTGCAGGTAGTAGGCCAGGCCGCTGCTGAACACGACGATGCCCAGGATGGCCAGGAAGATGTGGTCCTCGTCTTCGTGGTCGTCGCCGATGAACAGGCGGAAGACCAGCCCCAGGCCGACGCCGACACCGACGGTCAGCACCAGCCAGTTCGCCGAGTTCCAGCTGCCGTGGGCCGGGTCGCTGGCGTGGAAGACGCAGAAGGCGACGCCGAAGGCGGCGATGGCCAGCAGCTCCGCCGAGCGCATGGTGCCCTCGAGCAGGTCCGTGAGCGGCCCGGCCGCCGAGAAGCGACGCTGCACCAGCTCCAGCGCGCCCGGGCTGCTGACCGCCGCGCTCGACGCCAGCACCCAGGCCCCGGCGAAGGCGGCGTCGGCCGGCACGTCCCCGAGCCACGGCGACTGCAGCAAGGCGAAGCTGCCCAGGCCGACGCTGGCGCCGACCGACAGGAAGATCGCCAGCCCCAGCATGCCGGCCCCGTCGTCCCGCAGCAGCAGCGAGCGCAGGTTGGCCTGCAGCCCCATCAGCAGCCCGACCCCGCCGATGACCAGGCTCATGACCGGGTGCAGGCTGACCAGGGTCTCTTCGGGCAGGGCCGAGCCCAGCGGCACGACCGGGCCGATGAGCAGGCCCAGGATCAGGTACTCGGCCCCCGATGTCACCAGGAAGCGGGCCTGCAGCCGCTCGACGACGAAGTGCGCCAGGACGTAGGCGAAGGTCGCGAGCGCGATGAGCAGGAGGACGGTCTGCAAGCAGGAGCCGGGGGAGGTGGGACCGGTGCGCGCGACTCAGGCGGAGGCCGCCTGGCCGTCGTGGGAGGGCCACCGGATGGGGTGACAGGGCACGTAGCCCAGCACCTCGCGGGCGCGGGTGCCGTCGAGCACCCCCGAGTAGTGGAAGCGCCGGCGGTTCATGCCGTAGCGGAAGTCGTGGCCGGTGACCTCGCTGCGCAGCCGGTAGGCGGGCGCGAGGATGCTGCCGGGCACGGGCACGCCGATGCGCCCCCAGGCCCGGATGGCGGCGGTGAGCGGCAGGGTGTCGGCGCCGGGGATGTTGAACACGCCCTGGGCCTGGTGATGTACCGCCCGCTGCATGGCGGCCGCCGCGTCCTGGATCGTGAGCAGGTTGAGCATCGGGTCGAAGCCGGCCGGCCGCAAGCAGATGGTGCTCTGCAGGTAGTCGTGCAGCTGGCTGCCGGTGCCGGGGGCCAGCACCTCGGTCGTGCGCAGCACGACGATCTCCAGCGGCGTCATGCCCATGCGGGTGCAGGCCGTGATGTCGGCTTCGACCCGGTCGCGGATCCACTGCGGGGCGTTGCCGCGCATGTTGAGCGGGTGGTGTTCGCCGATCAGCACGGGCAGATCTCGCTGGATCTGGTACACGGCGGCGTCGCTGCGCAGCACCAGCCGCCGGATGGTCGGGTGGCGCTCGGACAGGGTCAGCAGCGAGCGGATGGCGTCGACGTTGTAGCGGTGGATCCGGCTGCCTTCCTGACGGGCGGAGCGGTGCAGGGTCGTGTGCGCGACGATGTCGATGTTGAGGTCGCGGGCCGCGCCGAACAGCAGCCGGTGGACCCGTCGGGAGGAGGAGAGGTCGACCGGGACCACGGTCAGGCGGTTGTCCCGGGGGAGGTGATCACCGACCTTCCAGGGCACGGCCAGGATCTGGTCGACCCGGCTGTCGTCGAGGAGGTCGCGGACCAGCCGCTCGCCGACGGGGGCGTCGGCGCCGGTCACCATGACGTTGACCGGGCGGGTCATCGGAAGATCCCCTTGCGCTGCTTGAGCCCCTTCTTGATCAAGGCGTCGACGGCGGCCTGGACGCGGGCCGCGGCTTCTTCGACCACGCCTGGGTCGTCGGCCTGGGCCGGGGTGTAGTCCTTGTGTACCGGGATCGCCGGGCCCCACAGCAGGTGGTAGCGGACCGGCAGCGGCACCGGCACCGCGGGGATGGGCACCTCCGGCACGCCGAAGGGCTTGCCCAGACGCTTGCTGGTCGTGAGCTGCGGCAGCTGCTCTTCGGCGCCGACCACGCCGCAGGGCACGATGGGGGCGCCGTGGCGGATGGCCATCTCGGCGTGGCCCACCCGGAAGGGGTGCAGCTTGTAGCGATCCCGGAAGGGCTTGACGATCGCCGGCGTTCCTTCGGGGAAGATCATCAGCAGCTCGCCGCTCTCGAGCAGGGCCCGGGCGTTGCCGCGGCTGCCGCCCACCATGCCGCCCCGCGCGAAGAGGGTGCCGACGAAAGGCAGGCTGGGAACGAAGTGATCGGCGACCGCGCGCGGGACCCGCGGCGGGTCCGTGTGGGTGAGCACGTCGTACCACATCATCATCCCGTCGATCGGGATGTTGCCGCTGTGGTTCGCCACCAGGATCGCGGGGCCGAACTGGGGGATGTGCTCGTGCCCGCTGGAGATCACCCGGAAGTACTTCGTGTACAGCCCGCGCACGATGGTCGTCGACATGGTGACGAAGTCGGGGTGCATGCCGAAGGCGTCGTAGCCGTGGCCCGCATCGTGGAAGTGCAGGCCGGCCAGGCGCTCGCGATCGGCGGCGGGGACGGTGGCCTGGGCGATGGCCCGGGCGACGGCGGGAGGGAAGGGCATGGCCCCCGGTGTATCACGGGGCCGCCTGCCGCTGGGGCGACGACCGGGCGCAGCACGGGGTCCTCGGCCGATCGGGGTCGGTCGGTGCCGAGCCCTACCGCGCCTGGATGGCGCGCCGGTAGGCCTCCGCCGCGCCGGCCGCCTCGCCCTGGCGCTCGGCGAGCTCGCCCTGCAGGGCGTAGAGCCGCGAGGCCCACGGTCCGGTGGTGCCGCGACCCAGCCCCGTCGCGATGGTGCTGCGGGCTGCCGACAGCTGGCCGAGCGAGGTCTGCCGACGCGCGATGCGCCACGCGGCGTCCTGGGCGACGGCGACGGTGCCGTGGCCCAGCAGCGGGCGCAGGGCGGCGATGTAGCCGGCGTCGTCGCCGCGCCCGTCGGCGTCGCGGGCCGCCTGGTGGACCGCGGCCACGTCGGGGCGGCCCAGGGTGACGTCCGGCAGGGCCCCGACCGGGTTGGCGGCGCTGCGCAGGCCGGCCAGGTCCAGCCCGTCGCCGCCCTGGGCCGTGCTGGCGCTGCCGGTGCCGTAGGTGGGGTCCGCGTCGTCCAGGGCGGGCGCCTGCTCTTCGGCCAGGTCCGCGTCGGCCGACCAGCGACTGCCAGCGGGCTCCGCCGCCGGCGCCGAGGCCGGCGCCAGGTCCTTCTTCTTGCCGCCGCCGGACAGCGGCTTGCGGTCGCTCTCCTTGGCGGGGCTCAGCCGGGGCGGCGTCGGCCGGCGCCGGGACGACTCGGCCTCGGCGGACTCCAGATCCGCGGCCTCGGTCCGGGTGGCCACGGCGCTGGCGTCGAGCTCGTCGACTTCGTTGCGACTGTCGTAGCGCGCGTCGTAGCCGGCTTCGTCCGCCGGGCCCCAGGCGTCCCCGCTCGCAGTGGCGCCACTCGCCGCCGCTCCACCGCCAGCGACAGCGGTCCCGGTGGGCGGTTCGGCGAAGGCCGCGTCGCGCGCCGGCGCATCGGCTTCGGTGGGGGGGCTGTAGCTGCGTCCCGGGCTGGCGGTGACCGGCGGCGCCGGGGGCGCGGCCCCGCTGGCCCGGGTCTCGGCCTTCGGCTGCGCCACCGCGGTCTCGACGATCGACTCGTCCATCGCCCGGCGGCCGGCGCTGGTCGAGCCGGTGGTCAGCCCGGCCGAACCCACGTTGCCCAGGCCCGCCGTGCCGCCCGCGACATCGTCGAGGTAGCCGACAGCTCCGAGGTCTTCGAGCTCGGCGGACTTCTGGCGCTGCGCCCGTCCGCCGCCGAGCTCGCCCTCGGCGCCATCCCAGGCGTCTTCTTCGGCCTCTTCCACGGCCTCGCCCGCCCGCTGCACTTCCTTCTCGAGCGCGTTCTTGCGCTCGGCCGGAGCCGGGTCGGCGGCGGCGGCCGGCGTGGCCGTCTGGGCCGCCGGCCCCTTGGTCGTCGTCTCGGTGGCGGCCGCCTCGCGCTTCGCGTCGAGGGTCTCGGCTGCCGAGAAGGGCGTGGGCGCGTCCATCGCCTCGCGGGCGCCGGGCACCACGAACAGCAGGGCGGTGGCGGCCACGGCGACGGCCCCGAGGCCGGGGATCGCCCAGGCCGGCAGCCCGCGTCGCCGCGCCGGCCGCTGGTTGGCCGCGGCGGCGAGGTCCACCACCGTGTCGGGATCGGCCACCACGCCGGGCGGCAGGCCCTCGCTCTCGGTGAGCAGGCCGCTCGCCCCGGGTCCCGCGCCGCCGTCCGCTGCGCCGCCCGCCGCGCCGTCTTGCGCGGAGCCGGCGAAGGGCCCGGTGCGCACCGACGCGAACAGCTCGTCCAGGTCGATGTCGGGGGCGGGAGCCAGATCGGGTCGCAGGGCGTAGACCGCCTCGACCACCACCGGGTCGCTGTCGGCCGGCGGCCGCACGCCGGGGCGCTCCTCCAGCCACGCGACCAGGGCGGCCACGGCCGCAGCTTCTTCGGCGTCCCGCGGCGCGGCGGGGCGGGCCAGGGGCCCCTCGGCCACCTCGTCCAGGATGTCGTCGATCGACAGCCCGGGGGCGGGCGCCAGGTCCGGCCGCAGCGCGTAGACCGCCTCGATCGCGTCGCGATCGAGCTGCTGCGGGGGCTCCGTGCCGGGCTCCTGTCGGAGCCACTCGGCGAGGAGCTGGGCCTGGCGGTCTTCGTTCACGGAGGCGTCGTCTGGGGGAGAGGGGGTGGGTGGGGGAGGGAGGGGGCGTCTGTCCGATCAACGGCTCAGGGGGGCCAGACCTTTCGGAAGGCCTTGCAGGCGCGATGGAAGATGACGTCGAAGTTCCCGACCTTGACGCCCAGCTCGTCGGCGCAGTCCTCGCGGTCCTTGTCCTCGATGAGCCGCATGCGAAGGGCCTGGGCGTAGCGGGGGTTCATGAGCTCCAGCGCCTTCTCCACCTGCGCGCGGGTCTCGTCCATCTCGGGGCCACGGTCCGGAGCCAGCGGCTGCTGGCTCGTGGTCCGCTCGACGATGGCGTCGTGGTGCTGGTCCTCCTGCAGGCGCAGGCGGCGCTTGTGCGCACGGTGCACGTCGATGGCCCGGTTGATGGCGATGCGTCGCAGCCAGAAGAAGATGCTCCGGTCGGTGAAGGTGTAGGTCTCGATGCGCTCGAGCACGGTGCGGAAGGTGTCCTTGAGCACGTCCTCGGCGAGCTCGGGGATGGGCAGCCGCGGGAGGATGGCCTGGCGGTAGAGCCGCTCGCCGTACCAGGCGTAGAGCTGTCCCGCCGCGCTGCGATCGCCTGCCATGAGGCGCTGCACCACGTCCTGCTCTGCCGCCAGGTCCACGAGCCCCGTCTGCGGGTCGGGCTGTGTCACCAGGGTGCCTCCTCGGTCACCCGTCCGAGGAACGCGGGGACCGGGTCGGAGCTTACACGCCCCTGCCAACCGTGCGGGATCAGACCGAATCGCGCAGATCACTCCGCCGGACGCCGAAGCCGAGTGCACCGACGCAGTCGGTGTCGAGGCCCAGGCGGACGGTCGGAGTGATCGAAGCGTTCCAGGATCAGGGGCACGCACGCGCCCCCGTGTACGAGATCCGCTGCTCGAAGCCGAGCGTGAAGCCGAACACCCCGACCACGGCGCTCGCGCTCTCCTCCACCGGGACCAGCCCGAGGGAGGTCTGCTGGCCGCGCAGGTGCAGCTGGGCGTCGCGCAGCACCACGCGCACGGGGCCCTCGCGGAAGGCGATGCGGCGCGGGAACACGGCGTCGAGGGACGTCGGCGGCCCCATGTCCGGGAAGACCGTCTGCACCATCAGCTCGCCACCTTGCTGCAGCGGCACCTGCTGCCGCAGCACGACCGCGTCGCTGGCCTCGTCCCAGGCGATCCACGACGTCGTCACCGCCGGGTCGATGTCCTCGATGATGCCGTCGAGCATGCCGAGCGCCTGGGCGCCCTGGTCGGCGGCCACCTTCGTGTCGTCGCCCGACAGGCTGATCGACAGGCTGCCGCCCTCCTCGCTCTCCTCGCTCTCCTCGCCCTCCTCGCCGTCGAGCTCTCCCTTCGGGCGGCGCCCGACGATCGGCCGGACCCGCGCGACCTCCAGCACGTCCTCGTCCCCCTCCTCGGCCCCCTCCTCCGCTTCTGGCCAGGTGGCCTGCAGCGAGGTCCAGAAGCCGTGGTCGAGGGTGCCCTCCAGCACGCCCTGCTGGGTCAGGTCGCGCCGCTGCGCCCGGCCCAGCCAGCCGCCGGGGGTGTACAGGGCCACGGCGTAGCGCACCTCGCCGCGCAGCTGGATGCAGGTGTCGGGGCCGTCGAGCAGGGCGCGGGAGGCCTGCTCCCACGGCAGCGGGTCGTCGGCGCCCTCGGCCGCCATCGCGGCGGGAGCCGGTCCGGCGAGGGTCAGGCGGGACAGGACCAGCGGCAGGAGCAGGACGTTCACAGGAGCCTCAGGTGCAGGCCCAGGGCGGCCTGCCAGGTGCGGGCGCGCGTGCCGCTGTCGCCGATGGTGTCGATGCGCTCGGCCGACAGGCGCAGCCCGAGCGGCCGGGAGTCGAGCACCACGCCGGCCCCCAGGGCCAGGCCGTCCCACGGCCCCCCGAGCGCGGTGGCGCCGCCGTGCGGCCGGGACCCGGCCAGCTGCCAGCGCGGCCCGCCGGCGACCCACGGCACCAGGGAGCCTAGCTGCAGGGCCAGCCGGGCGGTCGGCCCGAGCAGAAGCGCCGGCGAGATCGGGTCCAGGTCCGCCGGTCCGTTCAGGGCGCCGGCCTGCACCGACGGGCCGACCAGCAGCCCCACGGGGCCCAGCCAGGCGCCGTGCACCGAGTCCAGCCCGAGCTGCCAGCCCTTCAGGCCGCCGAAGGGCGCCACCGCCTGCAGCTGGGTCTCGCCGGCCGGCTGCAGGGTGGTCGCCCGCAGGCTCCACCACTGCCAGCCCACCGTGGCCCCGGCGCCGGCGGATCCACGGGCCGGACCCGTCGTCCGCTCCCGCACGAAGGCCCCCAGCCAGGGCCGGACGCCGACGCGCGAGCGCAGCGTGGGGCTCTTGCCGGGCAGGGCCAGCTCGCTGTCCGGGTCCAGGGCGACGAGCTCGGCCAGGCCGGCGTCGTCGGTGCCGTTGGGCGCGCCGTCCAGCGCCGGGTCGTCCAGGGCCGAGCCGAAGTCGACCGGCACGGAGAGCTCGATCCAGCCGTCGTCGGGGGAGGAGGATCCGTCGTCGGGGGAGGAGGGTCCGTCGTCGGGGGAGGAGGATCCGTCGTCGGAGGAGGCGGCTTCGTCCGCCCACGCCGGTCCGCCGACGGCCAGGCCGGCGGAGAGCGCGAGACCCGCCAGCAGGCGTTCAGTAGTTCGGCGCCGCATCGTCCACCGGTCCCGCCAGGATGTTGCCGCGGCCCAGCACGAAGCCGGGATCCAGGTGCCGCTTGAGCGCCTGGAAGCCCGCCAGGGCGTCGGGGCCGACCATGTCGGCGAGCAGCGCGCGCTTGAGCTTGCCGATGCCGTGCTCGGCCGACACGGTGCCGCCCAGGGCGACCGCCTGGAGCGCGAGCTGCCGGTAGATCGCCTTGGCGCGGGCGAGCTCGTCGGCGGTGCGCGGCAGCAGGTTCAGGTGCAGGTGGTTGTCGCCGATGTGGCCGAAGCAGATCTTGTCCATGTCGACGGCGTCGTAGGCGGCCATCATCGGGGCCAGGGCGTCGTCGGGCACGGCGAAGTCGGTGCCGACCTTGGGCATGCCGTTGTGGACCACGCGCTCGTTGACCCCGGCGGGGATGGCGTGGCGCACGGCCAGCAGGCGCTCCCGTCCGCGCTCGTCCTCGGCCACGACCGTGTCGTCGGCCAGCGCGCCGCCGTCGACCAGCGCGTCCCACCAGCGGTCCAGGGGCGGCTCGCCGTCGTGCTCGATCTCGATGAACAGCGCGCCGATGGCGGCGGCAGGCACGTCGGGCACGCGGGCGCGAACCATGTCCAGGGCGTGCGGGCCGTAGTACTCGATGGCGGCCGGATCCAGGGCCCCGGGGCGGGCGAGCCGGCCGGGGCGACGGGCGCCGTCGCGGGCCCGGCGGACGAAGGCGCGCAGGGCGTCGGCGTCGTCGAAGAAGGCGATGAGCGACAGCACGCCGGCCGGCGCGTCGGTCAGCCGCAGCCAGGCGCGGGTGATGACGCCGAGCGTGCCTTCCTGGCCGATCATCAGGTCCAGCAGGTTGTCGGCCGGGAAGTAGCCGGCTGCTGTCTTGACCCCGGGCTCGGTCCAGGCGGGCAGCGGCCAGTCGGCGGGGATCGGTGTGTCGCGGTCGGCGTGCAGGATGCGGCCGTCCGGCAGGACGACGTCGACGGCCCGCACCCAGGGGCGGGTCGGGCCGTAGCGGAAGGACCGGGCACCGCTGGCGTTGCAGGCGATGGCGCCGCCCAGGCTGCAGTCGTGGCGGCTGGTCGGGTCCGGCGGGAACAGCCGCCCGGCGGCGGCCACCTGGGCCTGGTACTCGCCCAGCAGCACGCCGGCGTCGGCGTCGTCGAGGGCGTGCACGGTGCACAGCCGCTCGGTGGACAGCAGCCAGCCCCCCCGCGGCACGGCGGCGGCCGTGGTCGACGTGCGGCGGGCGGTGACGGTCACCGGCACACCCTGCGCGGTCGCCGCGGCCAGCACCTCCGCCACCTCTTCGGCGCTGCGGGGCCGGAACAACGCGTCGGCCCGCCCCGGCACGTTGCTCGCGTCGGTCAGGTAGCCGGCGAGGACCGCCGGATCGGTGATCGGGGGCTGCATGGCGACGACCTAGCGCGTCGCGACCACCACCGCCCGGTCGCCCGGCGTCCACGGGCGGCCGTCGAAGTCCGACACGACGTCCACCTCGGAGAAGCCCGCCCGGGTCAGCAGCCGCGCCAGCTCCGGCACGCTGTAGATGCGGATCTCGGACTGGCGCAGCTCGACCTCGGCGGCGCCGTCGTCTTCGCCGCGGATCAGGGTCCACTCGACGTGCATCACGCCTTCGATCGGGTCCCAGGCCCGTTGCTCCAGCACCCGCACGCCGCCGACGTCCCACCAGCCCCGGCCCTGGTACTGGGCCATGATCTGCTCGATGCAGGGCGTGTCGATCAGGAAGAAGCCGCCCGGAGGAAGGGCCTGGGCCACCGCCCGCGCGAAGTCCAGGTCGCCGCCGCCCTGCAGGTCGGAGCCCACCGCGCCGAGCCCGCCGTCGCCGAAGTAGCCGAAGGACCCCCAGATGCAGAGCGCGGCCTGGAACCAGCCGGCCCCCTGGAAGCCGTCGATGTCCCCGCCGCCGAAGGAGCCGCCCGGCCCGGTGCGGGCCAGCCGGTGCACCTCGCGCAGATCGAGCTCGTGGAAGGTCGCGTCCAGGCCGTCGGCCTGTGCCGCGGCGCGGGCGTCTTCCAGCAGCGGGCGGCAGCGGTCGACGCCCACCGTCTGCAGGCCGAGGCGGGCGAGGGCCAGGGCGATGCGTCCGTTGCCGCAGGGGGCGTCGAGGACCCGGTCGCCGGGCTGCAGGTCGAGCAGCTCGCAGAGCGAGGCCGCCTGCTGCGCGGACAGCTCGGGCGGGTGCAGCGCCCGCTGCACGTCGAGCCAGGCGCCGGAGAAGAAGGACTCGGTCCAGTGTTCGGGATCGTGCGACAAGGGAGCCTCCGCGGGGGGGCCGACGTAGCCGGGTGGCGGGTGTCGACCCACCGTGACGGTCAGGTCGGAGCCGGTTGGCATAGGCTGTGCGCGCAGCGCGCGCCGGACCGGGTCGGTCCGACGCCCTTCTTCGCCCCGCCCGCCGGAACCGCGATGCCGATGAACCCCAAGAACCGCCTGCGCAACAGCTTCGCCGAGGTGGTGAAGCGTCAGGCCGGCGAGATCGCCGAGCTCGCCCGCGACGCCCAGGGCGACCTGGACGTGCGCGACGCCCTGGCCTTCGAGCTGGACCGCGTGGCCAGCACCGCCAGCTCCCTCGGCCTGCTGCCCATCGAGCGGGCCGCCCGCGCCGCCCTGGCCGCCGAAGACGACGCCGCCTTCCTCGAGCTCACCCAGCAGCTGGTCGACGCGACCCGCGCCCTCGAGGGGGTGCAGCCCCTGTTCCGGCCGGTCGTCGTGATCGGCGTCAAGACGCCGGTCCGCGACGACATCGCGGTCGATCTGCGCACCAGCCCCGACATCGAAGGCGCCCTGGCCCTGGCCGACGCGGAAGACCCCGCCGCCTTCGTCGTGCCGGCCAAGCGCCTGGGCGAGCTGTTCGAGCGGCTGGAAGGCGCGCTCAAGGCCGTGCCCGTGTTCGCCGCCGGCCGCGGCACCGACCTCGAGCTGCGCATGGACGCCGTCCGCCTGGGCGCCGCCGGCTACGTCGGGACCCCGGTCGACCTCGACGCCGTGCTCGACCTGGTCCGGGCTCGGGCCCGCGAGGTCGATCCGCCGCCCTACCGCGTGCTGGTGGTCGAGCCCGACGACGTGCACGCCCAGCAGCTGCTGGACTCGCTCCAGGGCCCCGAACAGGAAGTCACCCGCGTCCGGGACGGCGCCACCATGCTGGCGACCCTGGATCGGTTCCGCCCCGAGCTCGTGCTGATCGCCGGCCGCGGTCCGAACCACGACGGCGCCCTGTTGGCCCAGGTCATCCACGCCCACGAAGCGCACGGCGGGATCCCGGTCCTGCTGATGATCGACGGCGACGAGGTCGACCGCCAGGCCCTGGTGGCCAGCGCCGACGACGTGGTCCACAAGCCCTGGTCGCCGACCCAGCTCCGGGCCCGCGTGCTGGCCCGCCTGCGCCGCGCCCGCGAGGTCGAGCTGTCGCGGGTGGTCGATCGCCTGACCTGCACCCTGTCGCGCCGCGCGATGCTGCGGGCGGCCGATCGCGAGATCGGCCTGGCCCGCCGCGCCAACAAGCCCCTGTCCGCCGTGCTCATCGACATCGACAGCATGAGCGAGCTCAACCGCCGCGTCGGGCTGGGCGGCGGCGACGAGGTCATCCGCGGCGTGGCGTCGGTGCTGCTCGAGACCTTCCGCGACACCGACGTGGTCGGCCGGGTCGGCGGCGACAGCTTCTGTGTGCTGATGCCCGCCTGCGTCGGATTCGACGCCCGCAAGCGGGTCGAGTCGCTGCGGCCGCTCCTGCACCAGTGGGGCGAAGAAGCCGGCTTCCCCGACGTCGACATCTCCGTGGGCATCGCCGACACGCGGCACCACGAAGCCGACGTGCTGGCCCGCGCCGACCGCGCGCTGCTGCAGGCCCGCAACGGGGGCGGTGGCCGCACCGTCGTCGACGAGCACTCCGCCGCCGCGTCGGGCGCCGCTTCCCCCCCGCCCGGCGAGACCTGACCGTGGGCGGGGTGCTGCGGTGCCCGGCCTGCGGGGCGCCCGACCACTCGCCGGCCGACGGCAAGGGCGTGCACGTCTGCGAGCACTGCGGCGTGCGCTACCGCCAGACGGCCCAGGGCCCCAAGGCCGAGCCGGCCCCCGCGGCCCCCGCGGCCGGGGGCGTGCGCCCGGCCGGCGCCCTCGTGGCGGCTGTGCTGGTCCTGTTCGCCGGCAGCATGATCGGCGCCCTCTACCTGGCGACCTCGGACGACCCGGACCCGCCCTCCCGCGCCGCCGGCTTGGCGTCCCCGTCGACCCCGCCGACCTCGGTGCCCGACGCGGCCCGCGCCTCCTCCGAAGCACCGGCCCCTCGTCCGGACCCGACCGCCGAGCTCGTCGTGCACGGCACCGAGTCCGGGTACAAGGACAGCTTCTACGTCCTCGCCGAGGTCACCAGCACCTCCCCCTACATCCTCGACAAGCCCAAGCTCGTGGTCGTGCTGCTGGACGGGGAAGGCCACGAGGTCGGGCAGGCCACCGGCTATGCCGACCTGCCGGTGCTGGGCCCCGGCCAGACCACGCCCGCGAGCGTGCTGGTCAAGGACCCGCCCGCCCACACCGAGTTCCGGGTGGAGCTGTCCCTGTCCGAGGCGAGCTGGGTCCCCGAGCTCTCCGAGGGCCTGCGCGTCGAGACCCTGCCCATCCAGGAGGACCGCAGCGGCTGGTTCACGGTCGGCGGCACCGTGCACAACGACGGCGCGGCGGCCGCGCACTTCGTCGAGGTGCTCGCGGTGGCCCGCGCGGCCGACGGCCGCATCGTCGGCATCGACCAGACCTACGCCGTCGGCAAGGAGCAGCTGAAGCCGGGCGGCCAGGCCCGGTTCCAGTTCTCGAGCATGCACTACGACGAGCGGCCGGACCGGTGGGACTTCCTGGTCACCGGAAAGGTCGCGGACTGAGCCGACCTACTTCTCGTCGACGCCCTGGGCCTTGGCGGCGGTCTTGGCGCCTTCCTGGTCGTCTTCGTCCTGGATGTAGGTCTTCTCGCGGTACAGCAGGGCGACCGGGATGAACAGGATGGCCGTCAGGCCCATGCAGGCGGCCCAGAAGGCGTAGTAGGCGGCGCCGGACAGCGTGCTGCCGGCGGTGGCCCGGTCGCGACTGTCGATGTCGGCGCTGTCCATGCCGCTGGCGTCGGGGGCCGATGTCATGCGCCACTCGTAGGTCAGCGCGTCGCCGTCGGGGTCGAAGCTGCTGCCGCCGTCGAGGGTCACGGTCAGCGTGCCGTCTTCGCCCAGGACCAGGACCTGATCGGGGCCGGCGTCGACCTGGGGCGCGATGTTGGCGGTCGAGGCCACGACGCGGGTCGTCGCCGTCGCCTTCTTGCCGCCGATCTCGTAGACGAATTCCAGGTCGTAGGCGCCGGCCACGTCGGGGACGAAGGTCGGGTTGCGGGTGTCGGCGCCCACCAGCGAGCTGGCGTCGATGCGGCTGCCGTCGGGCACGCTGCGCACCTGCCAGCTGTAGGCGTTGCTGCCGGACAGGCCGTTCTTGTCGGCGGTGGCGTACAGGCGCACCTGCTCGCCGGGGGCGACCGCCTGCAGCAGGCCGGCGTCTGCGACGGGCTGCTTCTCTTCGTCGGCGGGCGGCGGGGCTTCTTCGCCTTCGCCGGGCAGCTGGGCGCCGGCGGGCAGGACGCGCACGGCGACGGTGTCCTGGATCTGCACGGTGCCGTCGCTGGCGGTGAGCTGCAGCTCGTAGTCGCCGGGCACGGTGGTCTCGAAGGACGGCGAGGGCACCTGGATGAAGTGGTTCACCTGGCTGACCATGATGTTGCCCACGCTGACGGACATCAGGTAGGCCGCCATGATCACGGACTTCATCTTCTTGGGGGCCTGGGTGTACGAGAACTCCAGGCAGGTCACCGAGATCAGGATCTCGGCGGTGGTCAGGATGCCGTAGGCCGCCAGCTGCCAGGCGATGTTGGGGAAGCCGCCGTCGGCGATGGTCAGCTCGATCCAGGCCGGCACCAGGAAGGCCGGCACCGTGATGAAGAAGCCGATCGCGATCTTGCGCAGCGGGGTCAGCGGCCAGATCTTGTTGGCCAGCGGGTAGACCACGAAGGTGAACAGCGGGATCAGCGTCAGGATGAGCACCGGGTTGATCGCCTGGATCTGGCTGCTCAGCCACTCGAAGCCCAGGAAGTTCCGGTCCATCTTCTCGGCCTGGAGCACCCAGGCGCTGCCGGTCTGGTCGAACAGCGCCCAGAACATGGCGACGAAGACATAGATGATCGACAGCTTGCCGAGCGCCTTGAGGCCTTCCGCCGAGAAGATCTCCTTGATGAAGGACGTGCCGCCGGCGGGGATGTGGATGAAGACGTTGCGGCCCATCCAGAACAGGATGGTCGCCATCAGCATCAGCAGGCCGGGGACGCCGAAGGCCAGGTGGGGGCCGTAGTTGTCCAGCAGCCAGGGCGTCAGCAGGGTGCTGACGAAGGCGCCCAGGTTGATCGCCAGGTAGAACCAGTTGAACACCTTCTCCATCAGGTGGCTGTTGCTCTTGCCGAACTGGTCGCCCACGTGGGCCGACACGCAGGGCTTGATGCCGCCGCTGCCGATGGCGATGAGCGTCAGGCCGATGGCCAGCCCCATGCGGGTCTCGTCCATGGCCAGGGCCAGGTGGCCCAGGCAGTAGACGACCGACAGGGTCAGGATAGTGCGGTACTTGCCCAGGATCACGTCGGACAGCAGCGCCCCGAGGGCCGGGAAGAAGTACACCGCGCTCGTGAAGAGGTGGTAGTACTCCATGGCCTCTTCCTGCTTCATGAAGTCGGCCTGACCGCCCTGATCCATCAGGTACTTGGTCATGAAGATGACCAGGATGCCCTTCATTCCGTAGAAGCTGAACCGCTCGGCGGCTTCGTTGGTCACGATGTACGGGATGCCCTTGGGCATCCCGGAGCTGGCCGTGGGGGCGGTGCGGTACTTGGCCATGCCGGTCTCTCGACGGTGGAAGGGGACCCGGGCGGGTAACCGATCCCGTGTCCGGCTGTCTCGGGCTACGAAGGCCGCTGATGAACGTGCCTCGACGAGCGTTGTTCAGCGTGGTCGCCACCCTCCTCGGGCTCTGCGCCGTCGAGGCGAGCGCCGCCGTGGTCGAGCGGCTCTTCCTGTCGAACGGGCGGCACGAGGCGCTGCCGTTCCAGGAGACCGAGGGCGGGCCTCATGCGCCACGGGAGATCCCGCCCGACGTGCACGCCACGCTGGTCGAGGACGCCACGACCCGCTGGTCCCTGCCCCCGCACACCGTCGTCGTCCGCGAAGCGGTCGAGTACCGGGTGAACCGGTTCGGCATGCGTGGCCCCGAGGTGGTGCCGAAGCCGGCGCACACCCTGCGGCTGCTCAGCCTGGGCGACTCGACGGTCTGGGGGGACGGCGTGGCCGAGGACGCCACCTTCACCAGTCTGGCCGCGACCCGGCTGACGGAGCGCTGGGGCTGTCCGGTGGAGCCCGTGCACGGCGCCGTTCCCGGCTGGGACGCCGGGCAGAACCTGGTGCGGCTGAAGGAGCTCGGCCGGACGATCGACCCCGACGTCGTCGTCATCGCCACCATGTGGAGCGACGCCTTCCCCCAGCGGGCCGCCCAGGACGGGTCCTTCGTGGATCTCGGCTACGTCCGCAGCCCCCTGCGGCGGCTGGCCACCTACCGGGTCCTGCGCACGCTGCTGTCGCCCTGGCTCGCCGCCCGGCACGTGCGCTGGCTGGCCGGTCAGCAGGACGTCGCCGACGGGGCCACCCTCTACGACGGGCTGCTGCGCACCTACACGGCCAACCTGCGCGCCCTGGCCGCGGAGTCCCGCGAGCTGGGCGCCGTGCCGGTCTTCCTGGCCCTGCCCGCCCCCTTCGACGGCGAGGACGCGCCGGTCCCGGAGACCATCCAGGAGTTCCGCGCGGCCATGGCCATGGTGGCGGAGGAGAGCGGCGGCCCCCTGGTGGACGGCCGCGCCCACCTGCGGGCCAACGGACTGGGCGCCGAGGTCTTCTTCGACCAGGTGCACCCCACCGCCGTCGGCCACGCCCTGATCGGTGATGCCCTGGTCCAGGCCCTGGCCGACCGGCCGCCTCCCGCGTGCGATCCACGGCCGCGCTGACCTTCCGCCCGCGCTCCCGGTGGGCATCCTCCTCCCGTGCCCGCACCCCTCGCCTCTGCCGTGGTCGACGCCGCCCTGCACGGTGTGTTCTGGCACTGGGGCTTCGGGCACCCCGCGAGCCACGGGGGCAGCTAGTCGCGCCCGCCCACTCGCCCGTCCATGCGCCCGTCCACTCGCCCGGCCGTGCGCCCGGCGGGGCGGCCGGTGCCGTCGAGCTCGTCGAGCATCCGCCGATAGGTCTCGTAGCGGGCCCGCGGGATCTCCCCGGCGGCGACGGCCCGCTTGACGCCACAGTCGGCTTCGGGCTCGGGGCCGTGCAGGCAGTCGGTGTAGCGGCAGGTGCGCCCGTCGAACTCGGGGAAGTGGTGGCGCAGGTCGTCCCGGGACAGGTCCCACAGGCCGAAGGCGCGGATGCCCGGGGTGTCGATGACCAGCGTGTCACCGGGCAGCTCGTGCAGCGCGGAGAAGGTCGTCGTGTGGCGTCCCTTGCCGTCCCCGTCCCGCACCTGGCCCACGGCGGCGCGGTCCCGCCCGGCCAGGGCGTTGAGCAGGCTGGACTTGCCGACCCCGGAGTGCCCGACCATCGCGCAGCGGCGCCCGGCCAGGGTCGCCTGCAGCGCGTCGAGGCCCGCGCCGGTCGCCACGCTCACCAGGTGCACGGGCACGCCCAGCTCGGCGTAGGGCGAGAGCTCCTGGTGCAGCTCGGCGATCCGCCGGTCGTTGAGCAGGTCCACCTTGTTGACGACGACCACGGCGTCGGCCCCGCCGCGGCCCGTCGCGACCAGGTAGCGGTCCACCAGCCGCAGCTTGGGCGTCGGCTTCTTCGCGGCCAGCACGATGACGACCAGGTCGATGTTCGCGACGATCACCCGCTCGATGCGCGGGTCCATGGGATCGGGGCGCGACAGGCAGCTCCGCCGCGGCAGCACCGCCTCGACGATGGCAGGCGCATCGGCGCGGTCCCGCAGCTGGACCCGATCGCCGACCGCGATGGCGGTCCGCTGCACCTGGGCCAGCTCCCCCGACAGCTCGCAGGGCTCGGCGGGCAGCAGCCCGTTCGGGCCTTCGCCCCGCACCTCGCAGGTCCCGCGCCGCACGGCGACGACGGTGGCCGTGCGCGGCTCAGTCGCCAAGGGGGCCCCGGTGCTCGCTGCGCCCCCACGCGGCCGTCTGGGTGCTCTCGTAGATCACAGCGCCTTCCTGTTCGTACTGGAAGTCGTAGTCGAAGAACCAGGTGCCGCGGAAGTTCCGGCGCCGCGTGCAGGTCAGCGTCGTCGTCACCGGCGGCCCGATGATGCCCATGCGCGGGAAGCGGGCCTTCTTGATGTGGGTGCCGAAGCCGAACCAGCCGTCGGTGGCGCGCAGGCCCGCCAGGTAGGCCGCGTGCAGCTGGCCCAGGGTGCCGGTGATCTGGATGGCGATGGCCCCCGGGAAGTGCTTGTCGTGGCCGGGCCACACCCGCTGGGCGTCGACCAGCGGCCCCAGCCGGGTCGTGTCGACCCGCGCGACCACCCGGTCGCCGTCCCGGTCCAGCTCGATCAGATCGTGCACGAACCAGGCGTCCGGGCGGTACAGGCACTCACTCGCGAAGTCTTCGGGCAGCGGCATCGGGGATCCCCATCGGTGCCGCCGGGTATCCGCTCAGAGACTGACGGGCTTCGTCGAGATGACCACCAGCCGGTCCCCCGTCTCGACCCGCTGGCCCGCGGGCGGGTTGACCTGGGTCTCGTGGCCGGGGCGCTCCAGGCTGACCAGGATGGCGCCGTGCTGTTCCTTGAGCAGCTGGTGCAGCTCCATGACGGTCTTGCCGTCGAGCCGGCGAGGCACCTTGACGTGGTGGAAGGCGTTGCCGCTGGTCGTCGTCAGCAGGTCGCTGATCACCGCCGCCATGCCGCGGCTGCGGCCCATGCTGCCCATGATGGCCCCGGCGTACCAGTCGCGGATGACGACCGCCTCGACGCCGGCCATGCGCAGCAGGTCTTCGTGCTGGCTGTCGACCAGCTCGGCGCAGACGAAGATGCCCTTGGACATCTTCTCGATGGTCAGGGCCGTGAGCACCGTGCGGGCGTCGCGGTCGGCGTCCGTCCGATCGCCGTGGGCGTCGGTCATGATCACGGCGCCGGCGGCCTTGTCGATGCACAGCTCCTCGAGCACGCGCACCTGGGTGTAGTCGGCCCGCACATAGTGCAGCCGCTCGCTCTGGGCGCGCAGGTGCGCCAGCGCGGCGGGCTCGTGCTCGGCCTCGCCCACCACGACCAGGTCCCGGTCGGGCTGCCCGGGGCCGATCAGCTCGGCGATCATCGGCGCCCCGGCCGGGTTCCAGCCGCAGATGACGAGGTGGTCTTGCAGGCGTCCCAGGTCCATGACGTCGATCTCCAGGCGCTGGCTGAGCAGGGCGGCCATCGTGGCCGAGACGGTACCGACGAACACACCGAAGACCGTCAGGCCGCCCAGCATCAGGCCCAGGGTCAGGATGCGGCCCCACTGGCTGGTCGGCATGCCGCCGATCGGCTCGCCGCCGATCAGCGTGAACACGGCGTACCACAGCGCGCCTTCGAGCCCGCCGGGCTCCAGGCCGGCGCCGTCGATGGCGACCGCCCCGCTGCCGTGGTGCACCATCATCGCGCCCACCAGCACCATCGTCGCCGAGATGGTGGCCACGATGGTCAGCTCGCTGAGCGTGTTGCGCAGCACGCCGCCCATGAACCGGGTCCGCCGGTTCAGCAGCACGCCGGCCCGGAACAGCCGCAGCAGCATCAGCACGCGCAGCAGCCGCAGCCCGCGCCAGGCCGGGAAGATCGCGATGATGTCCAGCCAGTAGTGGCGGAAGAAGGTCAGCTTGCGGCGGGCCACCAGGAAGCGCGCCGTCAGCTCGACGGCGAAGACCAGGGCCAGCGCGTCGCTCACCTGGGCGTAGAAGGCCGAGATCGCCGTGCCGCGGGTCGCCTCTTCGGCCAGCACCGAGATCACCGCCGCGACGATCAGCGCGATGACCACCAGATCCGTGACCGGGTGGTGCAGGAACCGATCGACGGCGTAGCGCAGCCGATCGAGCGGCCCGTGGCGGTCGAAGGCCGCGCTGTCGAAGGTGGGGGGATCGAGGGGGTCGGCGCGCATGCCCGTCGGGGGAGGAGGGAGGGTACGGAGCTTCTCACGTTCCCTTGCGCGTGGCTGCCCCCGGCGGGCGCCTTCCGGGGGAGGAGGATCCGTGCTGCTGTTCGACGATCCCGTCTTCGACACCCACGACCCGGGCTTCGGCCACCCCGAGTGCCCGGCGCGGCTCGTCGCCGTGCGTGCGGCCCTGGCCGACCTGGGCCTGCCGACCCGGGGTGCGAGGCTGGCCGAGCGCGCGGAGCTGCTCGCCGTGCACGACGCCGCCCACGTCGACCGCGTCCTGGCCTGCGACGGCCGCGCGGTCTCCCTCGATCCGGACACCCACACCTCGCCGGGCTCGGTGCGCGCCGCCCGCGCCGCCGCCGGCGCGGCGCTGGACGCCGCCGACCTCCTCCTGGACGGCGTCTCCTCCTTCGTCCTCGCCCGCCCTCCCGGCCACCACGCGACGCGACGCCGGGCGATGGGCTTCTGCCTGTTCAACCACGCGGCCCTGGCCGCCGATCGCCTGGCGCGGGCCGGCCGCCGCGTGCTGCTCTTCGATCCCGACGTGCACCACGGCAACGGCAGCCAGGACATCTTCTGGGAGCGCGGTGACGTGCTCTACGTCAGCCTGCACCGCGCGCCCTTCTACCCGGGCACCGGCAGCGTGGACGAGCGAGGCGCCGGGCCGGGCCTGGGGGCCACGGTCAACGTGCCGCTGCCCGCCGGAGCCGGCGACGACGCCTGGCGCGCGGCCTTCGAGACCGTCGCCCTGCCGGCCATCGACGCCTTCGACCCCGACGCCGTCGTGATCTCCGCCGGCTTCGACGGTCTGGCCGGCGACCCGCTGGGCGGCACCCGGCTCAGCGTCGACGCCATGTGCGCGCTGTGGCGCCCGCTGGTGCGGCGGGCGCCGACCATGGCCGTGCTGGAGGGCGGCTACGGGCTGTCGACCCTGGCCGCGGGGGTCCGGGCGACGGCCCAGCTGCTGGCGGGCCGCTACAGCGAGAAGCCGTAGAACCAGCTGGTCGTGTAGTACGCGGTCGGAGGTGCGTCTTCGAGCCCCTCGACCGGGATCAGGCTGGCCCCGCCGTCGCTGTCGACGATGACCTCGTCGCCCTCGACCTCGTAGGCGAAGGCGGTGTTGATGTCGTACCACTCCCCGCTGATCGCCACGCTGTGGGCCATGAACTTGTCGCCGTACTCGTCCCAGTAGTCGTAGTAGGCGTCGCGCACGTCGTCTTCGTTGCCGGCGCCGTCGAGGGGCCGGAAGCCGTGCTCCCAGTGGTAGTCGGCCAGGGTCTCGCCGATGTCGTCACCCCAGGTCGTGGGGTCCAGGTCGTCGCACCAGCCGCTGGTGAGCGCGCCGCCGCTGGTGTCGACCTCCCACTGGAAGCCGTCGTAGCAGTCCGGGCAGCCGGTGGTGTCGGTCAGCCGCGCCTGCTCCCAGTAGACCAGGCAGTAGTTGCCGGTGTCATCGGCGCCCGACCACTCGTCGTCGACCAGCCGCAGCCCGAAGTAGTTGGGGACCGGCTCGCCATCGACCGAGTACTCGGTGAGCCCCCCGCGGGCGAAGCCCATGCGGGCTTCCACCAGCATGAAGGTCGGGAACCACGGGTCACCGTGGGTCGTCTCGGTGCCGTCGGTGTCGGTGTCGGTGTCCGTGTCGGTGCCGTCGGTGCCGGTGCCGTCGTCCGTGCTGCCGGTGAAGCCGCTGTCGTCGGCGCCGACGTCCCAGCCACCGCCGTCGGTGTCGCTGGAGCCGTCGTCGTCGTCGTCGTCGCTCTTGGACTCGAAGCAGGCGACGAGTGCTACCGGGGCGAGCAGGGCGAGGAGTCGCGAGGTGCGCATGGGGGGTCTCTCCATCATCTTCGGGCGGGCCCGGGTTGTAGCCGCGCGAGGCCCGACCCGCGAGTGCGGTGGCCGGCGCACCGCCATGCTAGGACCCTGCCAGGAGGTGCGCGTGCACACGGACGGCAGTGATCAGCCCGGCTTCGACCCGGACGGCCCCGGCGCCGGCGAGGGGCTCTTCGGCCTGGACGGCGACCCGCGCGCCGCCGCGGTCCAGGTGATCCCGGTGCCCTGGGAAGCGACCGCCAGCTACGGCCGCGGCACCCGCCATGGACCCGCGGCGGTGCTGCGGGCCAGCGGGCAGGTCGACCTGTCCGATCCCGACTTCGGCGAGGCGTGGCGGCACGGCATCGGCCTGCTCGACCTGGGCGCCGAGATCGACCGCCTGGCCGACCAGGTCGAGGCCGACGCCCTGGCCGTCATCGACAGCGGCGGCACCCTGCCCGACCGCGCGGCCCGGGTCGACGCCGCCGGCGACGAGGTGCACGGCATCGTCTGGGAGCAGGCGGCCCGCATCCTGCGCGAGGGCGGCATCCCGGCCGTCCTGGGCGGTGACCACAGCACCCCCTACGGCCTGCACCAGGCCGTGGCGGCCGCCCACCCCGGCGTCGGCTTCCTGCACATCGACGCCCACGCCGACCTGCGCGACGCCTACCTGGGCTTCCGCTGGTCGCACGCCAGCATCTTCCACAACACGCTGCAGCTGGACGGGGTCGAGCGCCTGGTCGGGGTCGGCTGGCGCGATCTGGGCAGCGCCGAGCGCGAGCGCGCCGCCCACGATCCGCGCATCGTGCCCTTCTTCGACCACGAGCTCGCCCGCGAGCTCGGCGACGGCGGCAGCTGGACGGCGATCGTCGACCGCATCGTGGCCGCCCTGCCCGACAAGGTGCACGTCAGCGTCGACATCGACGGGCTGGCGCCGGACCTGTGCCCGCACACCGGCACGCCCGTGCCCGGCGGCCTGTCCTGGCGGGACTTCTGCATCCTGCTCGAGCGGCTGGCGGACGCCCGGCACGTCGTCGGCTTCGACCTGGTCGAGGTCAACCCCGGTCCCTGGCCCCTGGCGGACCGGACCCGTGACGGCATCGACGCCATCGTCGGCGCCCGGGCCCTCTACAAGCTCGCCGGGTGCGCGCTGGTCAGCCAGGGGCGCTGATGCCCGTCTGGCTGCTGGTCGCCGCCGCCCTCGCGCGCAGCCCCGGGGAGCCTCCCGTGGGCCGCTGGGAGAGCGTGAGCGAGGCACTGGCCGCGGCCCGCGCCGCCGAACGGGCGGGGGACCCCGCGACCGAGTGGGAGGCCTGCGAGGCCGTGCTCGCGTTCGGCGAGGAGCGCCACCGGCGCAGCTGCGAGGGCCGGATCGAGCTGCTGGACGACTACCGCGACCAGGACGGCGGCTTCGACGACCTGTCGGCGCTGGAGCGGGCCCGGCGGGCTCCGGACGAGGAGAAGGCCGCGGCCTTCGAGGCGCTCGAGGCGGACGAGGGGCGGGCGGCGCCGGTGCGGGCGGCCGCCGCCACCTGGCTGGTCAAGGAGGCGATCGACGCCGACGACCTGGACCTCGCCCTGGCCGTGAGCGACCGCTGGTGGGCCCCCGAGGCGACGACCGACGGCCTGGCCGCGCTGGCGCTGCCAGAACGGGATGCCCGGCGCCACGCCCGCCTGCGGGTGCGGCTGCTGTTCGCGCTGGGGCGCAGCGACGACGCCCACGCCGTCGAGTCCCTGCTCGGCGCGGCCACCGCCCGCGCGCCGGCCATCGGCGAGCTCGCCGCGCTGGAGACCGCCCGCACCCGGTCCCGGCTGGGGATCCTGGGGCGCGGCGTGCTGGCGGCCTGGCTGCTGGTGGCCCTGCCGCTGGCGGTCCGCGGCTGGCTGCGACGACCGCGGCCGGCCCTGCGCGGGCTCGTACCCCTCGGCGTGGTCGGGCTCGGCGGCCTGGCGCTGGCCGCGGCCTGGGCCCCCGAGGTCGCGGCGCCCTTCCTGGCCCTGCTGGGTGTGCTGGTCGGCACGCACCTGCTGTCGGCCGGCGGCGCCGCCGCGCTGCGCGACCGGCCCATGTGGACCGGGCTGTTCGGTCTCGCCAGCGGGCTCGCGACCCTGGCGGCGGCGGCGGTGGTGCTGGATCGGGCGGGGCTGTGGCCGTGGGTGGGGCTCTAGCCCGCCCCCTCCGCAGGCTTCGGCCTCAGGCCGCGACCCGCGCCTCCTCGCCCAGCACCGCGGCCAGCAGCGGCCGCACCAGGCCCTCGGCCGCGGCGACCCGCGCGGCGTGTCGCTGCGGCCCGCTCGGCATGCCGAAGGCCGGCACACCGGGCGCCTCGGACCGCCGCGCGGTCAGGGCGGCCAGCGCCTCGTCGGCCGCGGCGCGCGCCACCTCGACCAGCGCGGCGTCCTCGGCCAGCAGCCAGCGCAGGGTCTTCCAGGCCAGGGTGGCGTGGCGCTGTTCGTCGGCCAGGATCTCCTCCAGCACGGCGCGCACGCCCTCGTCCTCACAGGCCTGCAGCGCGGCGTGCGCCTCGGCCACGCCCAGGGTCTCGCCCACACAGGCCTCGGCGACCAGCGAGCGCACGACCTCGGCCCGGTCGGTCTGCACCTCGACCCCCGACAGGGACAGGGGCCCCGGACCGACCGCGCCTCCGCCGAACCGCGCGGCCAGCCCGTAGGTGCGCTGCGCGTGGCGGATCTCGTCCAGGCCGGCGGCGTGCGCCTCGGCCAGCAGGTCGGGCGGCGCGCCGAGCGCCATCAGCTGCAGGGTGAACCGCGCGAAGCTCGCGACGCTGGCGTGCTCCATGGCCGCCACCCGGCCCCAGTGCGCCGCCAGCAGCGCCGCCTCCGGGGGCTGCGGTCCGGCCTCGGCCCCGCTCCAGCCGCCCCCGCTCCCGCCCCCGACCACGGCCACGGTCGCCGCCGTGCGGGCGACCCCACCGACCAGCAGCGGCCGGCCGATGTCGCAGTTCGGCCCGTTGCAGGTCCACTCCGAGCCGCCGTAGTAGGTCGGCACCGAGCAGTACTCGTAGTCTGCGCACTCGTCGCTCGACCGGCACAGGTCGGACCCGGTGCGGCAGGTCAGCTGGATGTCCCAGCCACAGCCGTCGTGGTAGGTGCTGACGCCGCAGGCGCCGCTCGCGCAGTCCGCGCCGGTCGTGCAGGCCGCGTCCACGCAGCGGTTGTGGTCGATGGCGTGGCCCGCCGCGGCGACCGGCAGGCAGGCCTTGCCGGCCCCGCAGTCGGCGTCCGACTTGCACGAGTACACGCAGCCGCAGGTCGTCGAGGGCCCGTAGCCGTCGTAGTAGTAGTAGGACTCGACCGCGCTCACGCAGGTGCCGTTCTCGCCGTCGGTGCAGTCCGCGTCGGTCTCGCAGTCGCGGACCTCCTCGGTGCCTTCGCAGGCCGGCAGGGCGTGGGTCGGGTCCATGGACTCGGCGGAAACGCGATCCACGCTGCCGTCGGGGCAGGTGACGTAGCCGGTGTTCACGCCGTCGGGCCCCAGGATGGCGGTGCCGCCCGCACAGCCCAGGTCGGTCGTGCTGGTGCTGCCGCCGCTGTCGCCGTCGTCTTCGTCGTCCTTCTTCTCGAAACAGCCGACCAGGCCCAGCGCCAGCAGGAAGGACGGGAGCAGGATGTGGCGGCTCATGCGAAGACCTCGGTGGCGACGGTGGGCTCGGCCCCCAGCACGGCGTCGAGCAGGGGGCGGATCAGGGTGGCGCCGGCCTGGCGGCGGGCGGCGGTGCGGTCGGCGCCCGACGGCACGCCCCACTCGGGCAGCCCGGGCGCTGGATCGCCGCCGCGGGTCAGGCGGGCCAGGGCGCGGTCGGCGGCTTCGCGGGCGACCGCCGCCAGGGCGGGGTCCTCGGCCAGCAGCCAGCGCAGGGTCTTCCAGGCCAGGGTGGCGTGGCGCTGCTCGTCGGCGACGATCTCGGCCAGCACGGCGGCGACGCCTTCGTCCCGGCAGGCCTGCAGGGCGGCGTGGGCCTCGGCGACGCCCAGGGTCTCGCCCACGCAGGCTTCTTCGACCAGCGCGCGCACGACGTCGGCCCGGTCGGTGCGCACGTCGACGCCGTCCAGGGACAGCGGCCCGGGGCCGACGGGCACACCGCCGAAGCGCGTGGCCAGGCCGTAGGCCAGCTGGGCGTGGCGGATCTCGTCGATGCCGGCGGCGTGGGCTTCCGCCAGCAGCTCGGGCGGGGCGCCGAGCGCCATCAGCTGCAGGGTGAAGCGCGCGAAGCTGGCGACGCTGCCGTGCTCCATCGCGGCGACCCGCGACCAGTGGGCGGCCAGGAAGGCGGCCTGGGCCGGCCCCGGACCTGCCTGGGAGGACACGGGACCTGCCTGGGCGCTGGCCCAGTCGGAGCGGGCGGCCCCGTCGGCGGTCCGGGCGTCTTCGTCGACCATCAGGGGCCGGCCGATGGCGCAGTCCTGGGTCAGGCAGGTCCACTCGTCCACGTCGCTCCAGCTGGCCAGGCCGCAGTCCTCGTCGCAGTCGCTGTCGGCGCGGCACTCGTCGGCTTCGGTGCGGCAGGCCAGCTGCACGTCCCAGCCGCAGCCATCGAAGTAGGTGCTGACCCCGCAGGCGTCGGTCGCGCAGTCGGCGCCGGTGGTGCACGACGCCGTGACGCAGGTGTTGTGGGTGGTCGCGCTGCCGCCGGCCCCGTTGGCCAGGCAGACCTGGCCGCTGCCGCAGTCCGCGTCGCTGCTGCACGAGTACACGCAGCCGCAGGTCGTGACCGTGCCGTAGAACTCGTAGTCGTAGTACGACCCGCTGCTGCAGGTGCCGTTGGCGCCGTCGGTGCAGTCGGCGTCGGTCTCGCAGCTGCGCGACTCCTCGGTGCCGGCACAGGACGGCAGCTCGTGGGTCGGGTCCATGGTCGCTGCGGCGGTGCGATCGACGCTGCCGTCGGGGCAGGCGACGTAGCCGGTGGCCTTGCCGTCGGGCCCCAGGATGTCCGAGCCGCCCGTGCAGGCCAGCGACGTGGTCGTGCCGCTGTCGCCGCCGCCGGTCTTGCCGCCGGTGTCGTCTTCTTCCTTGTCACCGCAGCCGGTGAGTCCGAGGGCGAGGAGGAAGGAGGGCAGGAGGAGGTGGCGGTTCATCGGTGGGCTCCGGGTCGAGGGGAGAGGGTGGCATGGAGGAGGGGGAGGACGAGGTCCGTGGCGGCGCGACGTCGTGTCGCGAGGCGCTGATCGGACGACAGCAGGCCCCAGGCCGGCAGGCCGGGGCGGGCGGGCCCGGCGCCTGCGGGGCGCGAGGCCGTGAGCGCAGCCAGCGCGTCGTCGGCGGCCCGGCGGGTCTCGGCGGCCAGGTGGGGATGCTGGTCCAGCAGCCAGTTCAGGGTGCGCCAGGCCAGACCGGCGTGTCGCTCCTCGTCGGCGACGATGCGGGCCAGGACCGCGCGCGTCTCGGGGTCGGTACAGCCCTGCAGGGCGGCGTGCGCCTCGGCGACCCCCAGGGTCTCTCCCACGCAGGCCTCGGCCACCAGCCCGCGCAGCACCTCCCCCGGATCCGTCGGCACCGTCAGGCCCGCCAGCGGGAGCGGCCCGGCCGACAGCGGGTGGCCCGCGAAGCGCCCGGCCAGCCCGTAGGCCAGCCGGGCGTGCTCGATCTCGTCCAGGCCGGCGGCGTGGGCGTCGGCGAGCAGCTCGGGCGGGGCCCCCAGCGCCATCAGCTGCAGGGTGAACCGCGCGAAGCTGGCCACGCTGGCGTGTTCCATCGCGGCGACCCGCGCCCAGTGGGCGGCCAGGCCCGGCGGCGGGGTCGCGCTGTGGGGGGCCGTGCGCGGCGTCCCGTCCACCAGCAGGCTGCGGCCGATGGCGCACTCGTAGGCGTTGCAGACGAAGTCCTCGGGCGTGGCCCAGCCCTCGGCCCCGCAGCGGCTGCCGGGGTCGCAGTCCTCGTCGCTGCGGCACTCGTCGTCCCCGTCGCGGCACAGGAGCGCGACCTGGAAGCCGCAGCCGTCGTCCCAGGCCGACACCCCGCAGGCGCCGCTCTCACAGTCGGCCCCGCGGGTGCACTCGGCGGACACGCAGCGGTTGGCGGACAGCTCGTCGAACAGGTCGGCCGGCACGCAGGCCTGCCCGGCCCCGCAGTCGCTGTCGGTGGCGCAGGAGTAGGCGCAGGTGCAGGACGGCGTGTCGTCGTAGAGGGCCCCGGTGGTCAGGCAGTTGCCGTGCGCGGCCTCGGTGCAGTCCGCGGCGGTCTCGCAGCTGCGCTCCTCTTCGGTGCCCTCGCAGACCGCGCGCTCGTCGACCACGGCCACGGAGACCGCGCCGACCCGGTCGACGGACCCGTCCGCGCAGCGGACGTAGCCGGTGGTGACGCCGTCCCGGTCCAGGATGGGGGCGGCGTCCTGGCAGGGGGGCGGGGCGTCGCGGCAAGCGGACAGCCCCGCCGCGAGCATCAGCGAAGGGAGCAGGGCGTGCGTGGTGGTGCGCATGGCGTGGCCTGCGTCCGGGACCCACCGGGATGGTAGCGCGGCGGACCGCGACCCGCGCTACTTCCGCTTGCGCTGCTTGCGCCGCTGGTCGCGATCCCGGGCGACGACCTCGGCGGCGTCGAGGTGATCGGTGTGGTGCCGCGCCAGGAACTCCTGGTAGCTGCCCGGGTAGTCGACGACGCCTTCGTCGGTCAGCTCGATGACCCGGGTGGCCAGCTGGTCGACGAACCAGCGGTCGTGGCTCACGAAGACCAGCGTGCCGTCGTACTGCTTCAGGGCGTGGGACAGGGCCTCGATGCCTTCCAGATCCAGGTGGTTCGTGGGCTCGTCGAGGACCATCACCGTCGGCTCCGGGGCCGAGATCCGGGCGAACATCAGCCGCGCCGCCTCGCCGCCCGACAGCACGCCGACCTTCTTGTCGGCGTCGTCGCGGGTGAACAGCACGGCCGCCAGCCGGGCCATGATCTGGCCCAGGCCCTCGGTCGGGCAGGCGTCCCACAGCGCGCTGCTGACGGCCTGTTCGGTGTCGACCAGCACCTCGTGGTGGTCCTGGGGGAAGTAGCCGACGTCGGTCTCGTGGCCCCAGCGCACGTCGCCGTCGTCGGCGGCCAGCTGGTCCATCATGATCTTGAGCAGGGTGGACTTGCCGATGCCGTTGCGGCCGATGAGCGCGACCCGCTCGCCGCGGTGCACCTTGAAGGTGACGTCGGCCAGCACGACCTTGTCGTCGCCGGTGCCCGGGTCGGGGAAGGACTTCCACAGGCCCTCGACGGCGACGACCTCGCGGCCCGAGGGGCGGCGGGCCTTGAACAGGAAGTGCGGGTGCCGCCGGCTGCTGCGCGGAAGCTCCGTCAGCTCGATGCGCTCCATGCGCTTCTGGCGGCTGTTCGCCTGCCGCGCCTTGCTGGCCTTGGCCTTGAACCGGTCGATGAATGCCTTGTGGTCGGCGATCTCCTTCTCGCGGGCGGCGATCTCGGTCTCGGCGCGGGCTCGCTCCTCCTCCTTGCGCACGACGAACCGGCTGTAGTTGCCCGGGTAGACGATGACCCGCTCGTAGTCGACGTCGATGATGTGGGTGCAGGCGGCGTCCAGGAAGCGGTGGTCGTGGCTGACGACGACCGCGCAGCCGCTGAAGGACAGGAGGAACTGCTCGAGCCAGGCGATGGCCAGGATGTCGAGGTGGTTGGTCGGCTCGTCCAGGAACAGGATGTCGGGGTCCGACGCCAGGGTCTGGCCCAGCAGCACCCGCAGCTTGAAGCCGCCGGACAGCACGGCCAGCGGCTGCTCGTGCACGCTGGTGGGCACACCCAGGCCCTCGAGGATCTCGCCGGCGCGGGCCGGCAGGCCGTAGCCGTCGTGGGCCAGGACGATGTCCTCGAGCTGGCTGTAGCGGTCGGCGTCGAAGTGCTCGCCGGCGTTCTCGAGCAGCGCTTCTTTCTCGACCATCGCGTCCCACAGCACCTTGTTGCCCATCATCACGACGTCGAGGATGCGGGTCTGCTCGTAGGCGAAGTGGTCCTGGGACAGCACGCCGACGCGGGCGTTGCGCGGCATCGTGATGGTGCCGGTGCTGGCGGTCTCGTCGCCGGTCAGGATGCGCAGCAGGGTCGACTTGCCGGAGCCGTTGGCCCCGACGATGCCGTAGCGCTTGCCGGCGTCGAGCTGCAGGCTGCAGTCCCGGAACAGGTCCCGGGTGCCGAAGGTCTTGGACAGGTCGGTCACGGTGATCATGCGCTGCGTATATGGTGGGGAGCAGGCTCCGCGCACGGTCCTTGTGGCCCCGCGACGGTGTCCGGGGGACCCATGCCGCTGCTCCTCCCGCTGCTGCCCCTCGTCCTGGGCTGCACCCGCGCCCCGCCGCGCTCGATCAACGGCGACCCGGACGCCGACTGGGCGCCGCTGCCCGGCGTCGACGACGAGATCGTCGATCTCATGGAGCGGCACGGCGTCGCCGGCCTGGCGGCCTGCCTGGTCGAAGGCGCCGCCGTGACCTGGTGCGGCGGCTACGGCGAGGGCAACCCGGACTCGGGCCTGCTGGCCACCCCGTCGACGCCGTTCATGCTGGCCAGCGTGTCCAAGGCCGTGACGACGGTGGCGGTCGTCCAGGCGGCCGAGCGGGGCGAGCTGTCGCTGGACGCCGACATCGACGGCATCCTGCCCTTCGAGGTGGTGCACCCCGACAGCCCGGGGGCCGCGATCCACGCCCGCCACCTGCTGACGCACACCTCGGGCATCGTCGACAACTGGGACGTGCTCGAGGCGCAGTACGTCGACGGGGACTCGGACGTGGCGCTCGGCGCCTTCCTCGAGAGCTACCTGGTCCCGGGCGGCGCCGGCTACGACAGCTGGGAGAACTTCCACCCCGACGGCGTCGGCGGCGCCTACGAGTACAGCAACGTCGGCTCGGCGCTGTCCGGCTACCTGGTCGAAGCTGCGACGGGCACGCCCTTCGACGATGTCTGCGACGCGCGCATCTTCGCGCCGCTGGGCATGAACGCCGGCTGGCACCTGGCGGACTTCGACCCGGACCTGGTGGCGTCGCCCACGATCTACGGGGGCGGCGCCTGGGAGGTGCTGCCCCACTACGGCTTCCCCGACTACCCCAACGGCCAGCTGCGCGCCGACGCCCGCAGCATGGGCCGCTTCCTGGCGGCGGTGGCCGGCGGCGGCAGCCTGGACGGACAGGCGCTGCTGACCCAGGCGTCCGTGGACGAGCTGATGCGGCGGCAGGTGCCGGATCTCGACGAGGACCAGGCGCTCGGCTGGTACTGGTGGGCGCTCGACGGCGACGAGGTGATCGGCCACAACGGCGGCGACGACGGCGTGTCCACCGAGATCCTGCTGCGGCGCAGGGACGCTCGCGGCGTCGTGGTGCTGATGAACGCCGAGGGCCACGCACGGACGCTCGAGAAGGTCGAGCTCGCCATCCTGGATGCGGCCGAGGATCGGTAGGAAGCGCGCGGTCGGCGCGGGCAGCGCGATAAGGCCGCGGCATGTCCCCCCGCACCGCTCTGCTGGCCTGCCCGCTCTGCGAAGCCACCTGTGGCCTGCGGGTCACCGTGGACGGCGACCGGGTGACCGAGGTGCGGGGCGACCCCGACGATCCGTTCAGCCAGGGCCACATCTGCCCCAAGGGCGTCGCGATCGGCGAGCTCCACCACGACCCGGACCGGCTGCGGCGACCGGTCGAGAAGCAGGGCGGGACCTGGGTCGAGCTGTCCTGGGAACAGGCGCTGGATCGGGCCGCGGACGGCATCCGCGCGCTCCAGTCCGCCCATGGCCCCGACAGCGTGGCCGTGTACCAGGGCAACCCGACGGTGCACAACCTGGGGGCCATGCTCTACGGCGGCGGTGTCGTGCGCGCCCTGCGCACGAAGCAGCGCTACTCGGCCACTTCCTGCGACCAGCTCCCCCACCAGCTCTGCGCCTTCTGGATGTTCGGCCACCAGCTGCTCGTGCCGCTGCCGGATGTCGACCGCACCGACCTGATGCTGATCTTCGGCGGCAACCCGGCGGCCAGCAACGGCAGCCTGATGACCGCGCCGGGCATCGACCGGCGGCTGCGGGCCATCCGCCAGCGGGGCGGCCGGGTCGTCCTGTTCGACCCCCGCCGCACCGAGACCGCGCGGCTCTGCGACGCCCACCACTTCGTGCGTCCGGGCACCGACGCGCTGGTGCTGGCGGCCATGCTCCAGGTGCTCTTCGCCGAGGACCGCGTCCGCATCGGGCGGCTCTCGGGCCTGGTGGACGGCGTGGACGCGCTGGCCGACGCCGTGGCCGCCTGCACCCCCGAGCGGGCCGAGGCCGGCAGCGGTGTGCCCGCGGACGAGATCCGGACCCTGGCCCGCGCCCTGGCCGACGCCGAGCGGGCCGTGGTCTACGGCCGCCTGGGCGTGTCCACCCAGCGCCACGGCGTGCTGTGCCACTGGCTGATCGGCGCCCTCAACCTGCTGACCGGGCACCTCGACGAGCCCGGCGGGGCGATGTTCACGACGCCGGCGGTCGACCCCATCGGCCTCAAGCTGATCGGCCGCGGCAGCTACGGCCGCTGGCGCAGCACCGTGCGTGGTCGCCCCGAGGTCCTGGGCGAGCTGCCCGCCGCCGTCATGGCCGAAGAGCTCGGCAGCGACGCGGTCCGCGGGCTGTTGTGCATCGCGGGCAACCCCGTGCTGTCCACCCCCGACGGCGCCGCCCTGGAGCGGTCCCTGGCCGGGCTCGACTTCATGGTGTCGATCGACCCCTTCGTGACCGAGACCAGCCGGCACGCCGACCTGATCCTGCCGCCCGTGGGGCCCCTGTCGCGGCCCCACTACGACGTGGTCTTCAACCTGCTGGCGGTGCGCAACGTGGCCCGCTGGTCCGAGCCGCTGTTCCCGCCGGGGCCGGACGACTGGGACGACGGGCGCATCCTGGCGGGGCTGCACGTGCGCCTGACCCGGGGCATGGCCCAGGTCGACGCCCGGGCCCGCCGAAAGGCCGGCCAGGCGCGCATCATCGACCTGGCCCTGCGCCTGGGCCCGCACGGCAAGCGGCTGTTCGGCGAGGGCCTGTCGCTGGCCGCGCTCAAGCAGCACGCCAGCGGCCTGGACCTGGGGCCGCTGCAGCCGGTGCTGCCCGAGCGGCTGTTCACCGACCGCATCGACCTGGGCCGCGCCGAGGTGCTGGCCGAGCTGCCCCGGCTGCTGGCCGCCGAGCCGCCGGCTGGCCTGCTGCTGATCGGCCGACGCCACCTGCGCAGCAACAACTCGTGGATGCACAACAGCCCGTCGCTGATGAAGGGCAAGCCGCGCTGCACCCTGCTGGTGCACCCCGACGACGCCGCAGCCCGCGGCCTGGTCGACGGCGGGACCGCGCGGGTGCGGTCGTCGGTGGGCCAGGTGCAGGCGCCGGTCCAGGTCAGCGACGCGGTCATGCCCGGGGTCGTCAGCCTGCCGCACGGCTTCGGGCACCACCGCGACGGCGTCGGCTGGTCGGTGGCCGCCGCCCACGCGGGGGTGAGCATCAACGACCTGATCCCGGGCGATCGCCTGGACGAGGTGGGCGGCACGGCCGTGCTGTCCGGGGTTCCGGTCGAGGTGGAGGCGCTGTGAGTGCAGGGGAGGGGAGGGGCATCGAGGAGGAGGTCGCGGAGGAGCGGGCCGCCGAGGCGCGGGCTGGCGAGGGAGGCGGCATCCTGGCCGTCTACCGGGGGCACGCGCCGAACTGCTCGAGCGCGGGCAGCGTCGTGGGCGTCGCGCTGGTGAGCGCGGTCGCCGCAGCGGCCGTGGTGAACGTGTGGGCGGGGGCGTTCTCGCGGTGGCGGAGTGGCGGGAGTGGGGATTCGGGCGTGGGTGGGCCTGGAGAGGGAGGAGGAGGGGCGGGGCTGCAGGCTTCGGGCTC
>JACKEY010000019.1 GCA_020632755.1 Alphaproteobacteria bacterium
GCAGGTCACCACGGCGCGCGCCGCGGCGCCGGCCCACGATCCGTCCGGCGACATGGCCTTCATCGGCTTCGCCGCGCTGCTCGCCGTGCTCGGCGCCCTCATCCTGGCCGTGAACCTCGACAACACCATGGCCATGCGCTTCGGCGGCCTGTTCCTGGGGCTGTGGGGCGGCCTGGTCGCGGTGTTCCTGGTCGTGACCAGCAGCCGCGGCCGGAAGCCCGCCGGCAAGGTTCTGTCCGTCATCCTGGGCACCATCTTCGCCGTCGGCGGCGCCGGGCTGATCTCGGTGGTCGCCGGGGGCGCGATGGCGCTCGAGAGCGGCCTGGCCAACCTGCAGAACGAGCTCGACGCCGCCGCGGTCGGCACCGACGTGGACAAGGGCAACATCGACGCCCTGTTCGAAGAAGACGGCGACGCCGTCGCGGCTGCCGAGCCCACGCCGACCCACGACGACCAGCCCTCGGCCACCGAAGCGCTGATGGAAGAGCCGCCGCCCGAGCCCGTCGCCGCCGCCGAGCCGCCGCCCGAGCCCGTGCGCAGCGAGCCGGTCCGCAGCGAGCCCGTGCGCAGCGAGCCCGTGCGCAGCGAGCCGAGCCGCGACGACGCCTACGTCGCGCCGTCCCGGCCCTCCAACAGCGGCAGCAGCAGCAGCCGCACCTCCGAGCCCGCCCGCCCGAGCAGCAGCGGCAGCGACAGCAGCAGCGCGCGGACCAGCTCCAGCAGCTCGTCGTCCTCCAGCAGCAGCAGCCCCGCCAGCAGTGGCGCGGCCGAGCCCGCCGCCGGCACCAAGAGCGGCATGGCCACCCTGCCGCCGACCGTCGTCGACACCATGCTCAAGTCCAACAAGAACGTGAAGAAGTGCATGTACCAGGAGTACAAGCGCTCCGAAGGCAACCTGGGCTCCGTCACGATCCGCTTCAAGGTCCTGCCCAGCGGCAAGGTCAGCAGCGCCTACGTGACCACCGACCGGTACAAGGGCACCGAGCTCGACAGCTGCCTGTCGGCCGCGCTCTACACCGTGCAGTTCCCGCCCTTCTCCGGCGACGCGATCACGCTGAACTGGACGGCCGCGGCCAACTGAGCCCGGCCGGACTCCCGTTCTGGCCGTTCCCCGACCGCCGCGCTCCTCCCCGGGGGCGCGGCGGTCGTCGTCTCGGGGCCACGGTTGCGTGACGCACAGGGAGCAAAGGGGCATGGGCGCACCCTCGCCGCCCGGGGACCCGTTATGCGCGGCGGCCTCCCTCCCCCCACCGGAAGATCCATGTCCGCGCCCACGAGCTTCGAGCTCCGCAACATCGCCATCATCGCCCACGTCGACCACGGCAAGACCACGCTCGTCGACCACATGCTCCGGCAGTCCGGCCTGTTCCGCGACAACGAAGAGGTCACCGATCGGGTCATGGACTCGATGGACCTCGAGCGCGAGCGCGGCATCACCATCCTGGCCAAGAACACCGCGGTGCTCTACCAGACCGAGGACGGCCGGCCCTTCAAGATCAACATCGTGGACACCCCCGGACACGCCGACTTCGGCGGCGAGGTCGAGCGGGTGATGAAGATGGTCGACGGCGTGCTGCTGCTGGTCGACGCCAGCGAAGGCCCCCTGCCGCAGACCCGCTTCGTGCTGGGCAAGGCGCTCGAGGCCGGCCACGAGGTCATGGTCTGCATCAACAAGATCGACCGCCCCGACGCCCGCGCGCCGGAAGTCCTCGACGAGGTCTACGACCTGTTCATCGACCTGGACGCGAACGAGGAGCAGCTCGAGTTCCCGGTGCTCTACGCCTGCGCGAAGGAAGGCTACGCCCACACCGAGAACAAGCTCGAGCCCGGCGACCTGCGCCCGCTGTTCGAGGCGATCGTCGACACGATCCCGACCCCCAAGGGCGACGCCGACGCCATCCCCCAGGTGCTCGTCACCCAGCTGGACTACGACAACTACGTCGGCCGTCTGGCCGTCGGCCGCATCATGAACGGCACGCTGCGCAAGAACGAGCAGTACGCCCTGGTCGGCGCCGACGAGACCACGATCGTCCGCGTGCGCGACCTGTTCACCTACGACGGCCTCAAGCGCATCCCGACCGACAGCGTGTCGGCCGGCGAGATCCTGGCCATCGCCGGCATCTCCGAGCTGAGCATCGGCGACACGCTGACCAGCAAGGACGACCCGAAGCCCCTGCCCCGGGTCAAGGTCGAAGAACCGACCATCGGCGTGACCTTCCTGGCCAACGACGGTCCGTTCAGCGGCCGCGACGGCAAGCACGTCACCATGCGGGTCATCCGCGAGCGCCTGGCCAAGGAGGTGCTCTACAACGTGGCCCTGAAGGTCGATCTCGACCAGATGGATCGCGCCCGGGTCTTCGGTCGCGGCGAGCTGCAGCTGGCCATCCTCATCGAGCAGATGCGGCGCGAGGGCTTCGAGCTCTGCGTGTCGAAGCCCGAGGTCGTGGTCCGCGAGGACGAAGAGGGCAACAAGACCGAGCCCTACGAGATGGCCCAGCTCGACTTCCCCAACGACTTCATGGGCATCGTCAGCGAGAAGCTCAACCTGCGCAAGGGCCGCATGGTCGAGATGAAGATGAGCGGCCACGATCGGATGCGCGTCGTGTTCCGCGTGCCCAGCCGCGGGCTCATCGGCTTCCGCGGCGAGTACCTCAACGACACGCGCGGCCAGGGCATCATGAACACCCTCTTCGACGGGTGGGACGCCTTCGCCGGGTACATCCCCTACCGCCTCAACGGCAGCCTGGTCGCCGACCGCATCGGCAAGAGCACGGCCTACGCGCTCTACAGCCTGCAGGAGCGCGGCAAGCTGTTCATCGGCAACGGGGCCGAGGTCTACGAGGGCATGATCATCGGCGAGAACGCCCGTGAGAACGACATGAACGTCAACCCCACCAAGGCGAAGCAGCTGACGAACATCCGCTCCGCCGGGGCCGACGAGAAGCTGATCCTGGCCCCGCCGGTCCAGATCACGCTGGAGAAGGCGATGGAGTACATCGCCGAGGACGAGCTCGTCGAGGTCACGCCCGCCGCCATCCGCCTGCGCAAGAAGGTGCTGGCCGGCAACATGCGGACGGTGATCCGGGGCGACAAGAAGAAGAAGTAGGCTTCTGCAGCCAGGGGCTGCAGAAGCCGTCGCCCTTGCACCCGGCCGGCGGAGGGAAGGAGTCGGTCGGGGGGCGGGGGTGGCGCTCGGAAGGTCTCGCCCGGCGGGTGAAGGCCGACCTGCGGGCACCGCCCGCAGAAGCCGTCGCCCTTGCACCCGACCCGCTGGGCCCGGTCCCCAGGTTGCCGCCCGCGCCCCCGGTCACATAGAGCGCCTCCGCGCCGCCCCCGGGCGGCCCCGAGGCGCCCTTGCCCACCATCGCTCATGCCCGCCGCCTGCTGCACGACGCCGCGCCCGCGGTGGCCGGCGCGGTCGGCGCCCTGCTGGCGTGGCCGCTCGACCCCGACGCCGCCGTCGCGTGGCGGGTCGGCGCCGTCGCGGGCGGGGGGGTCGTGGCCCTGGCGACCGCGGCCGAGCGGCACCTGGGCGCGGCCACCCGCACCCTGCAGGTCGCCGGCCTGTCGCTGCTGCTGGTGCTGGCCGTCTCGCAACGCCTGGACGAGCCGCTGGTCGGCCTCGTCGGGGCCATCGGCATGGTCCTGGCCCTGGTCGCCTCCCGGCCGGGGGGCGACGGCATCCTGCGCTCGGGCGAGCCCGGCACCGCGCTGCCGACCCTGCTGATGGTGGCGGCCTGCCTGAGCGTGCCCGACGCGCTCCCCCTCCCCCGGGACTGGCTCCTCGTCGCCCCGGTGCTGCTCGCCCTGGCCGAGCTGCTGGCCCTCGCCCGCGCCGCCAGCCGCCGCCACGAAGACGTGGTGGACGCACTGCTCGGCAGCCCGGTGAACCTGCTGGTCGCCAGCTTCGTCGGCCTGGCCGTCGCCGGCACGGGGCTGCTGCTGCTGCCCTTCTCGACGACCCGCCCGGGCTCGATCGGCAGCCTGGACGCGCTGTTCACCGCCGTGAGCGCCTCGTGCGTCACGGGGCTCGCGGTCCTGGACACGCCGGTGGACTTCACGCCCTTCGGCCAGCTGGTGATCCTGGTGCTCATCCAGCTCGGCGGGCTCGGCATCATGGCCTTCGCCACCGCCGCCGCCGTGCTGCTGGGGCGCCGGCTGGGCGTGAAGGAGGAGCTGGCCGCCGCCCAGCTGATGGGCGGGGCCGGCACCCGCGCGGATCTGGAGTCGGCGCTGTTCACGATGTTCCGGGTGACCTTCGTGACCGAGCTGGTCGGCGTCCTGCTGCTGGCCCCGATGTTCTGGCAGGCCGGCGACACCCCGCTGCAGGCCCTGTGGCGGGCGGTGTTCACGTCGATCTCGGCCTTCTGCAACGCCGGCTTCGCCCTGCAGAGCGACAGCCTGGTCGGCTACCAGGAGACCCCGGGCGTGCTGCTGGTGCTGAGCGTCGTCATCGTCGTCGGCAGCCTGGGGCCGGCCGTCATCGCGACCACCACCTGGGCGCGCCCCCGCCGCCAGCCGCTGCACAACCGGTTGGTGCTGGTCACCACCGCCGCGCTGCTGCTGGTGCCCTTCGTCGCTTTCCTGGCCATCGAGTGGGACCACGCCTTCGCGGGCCTGGGGGCGGGCGACCGGGTGGTGAACGCGTGGTTCCAGAGCGTGACCCTGCGCACCGCCGGGTTCAACGCCGTGGACCTGACCGCCCTGCAGCCCGCGTCGTGGACCCTGTCGATCCTGGCCATGCTGGTCGGCGGCAGCCCCGGCTCGACCGCCGGCGGCGCCAAGACCACCACCCTGGCCGTCCTGATGCTGGCCGTGTGGGCCGCCGTCCGGGGCCACCACGAAGCCGAGGCCTTCGGTCGCCGCATCCCCCACCGCACGGTCTACGAAGCCGCCGCGATCGTGACGGTCTTCCTGATCCTGAGCGCCGGCGCGCTGCTGGCCCTGCAGCTCACCCAGGAGCTGCCGCTCGACGAGGCCATCTTCGAGGTGGTGTCGGCCCTGGCCACCGTCGGCCTGAGCACGGGCGCGACCGGGCGGCTGGACGCCATCGGCAAGCTCGTCATCACCGCCTGCATGTTCGCCGGCCGCGTCGGGCCGCTCACGGTCTTCATCCTGCTGGCCGGTCGCAGCGGCACCCCCCGGCGCTACCCCCTCGAAGCCGTCCAGGTCGGCTAGGAGCCCCCATGTCCGCGTCCGTTCCCCACCACGGCGACGGCCCCAAGCAGGCGCTGGTCGTCGGCCTCGGCCAGTTCGGCATGGCGCTCGCCCGCTCGCTCGTCGAGCACGGCACGGAAGTCGTCGCGGTGGACCGCCGTGCCGACCGCGTCCAGCTGGCCGCCGCCTTCGCCACCGAAGCGGTCGAGGCCGACGCGATGGACGAGACCGGCCTGGCCCGGTTTCGCCCCGCCCACCGCGACCTGTGCGTCTGCGCCATCGGCCAGGAGAGCCGCGAGGCGTCGATCATCGTCACCGCCATGCTCAAGCAGATGGGCGCGCCGCACCTGATCGCCCGGGCCACCGACGAGCTGCACGAGCGCATCCTGCTGCTGGTCGGCGCCCACGAGGTGCTCAACCCCGAGCGCATCCTGGGCGAGCGGCTGGCCGCCCGGCTGGCCCACCAGAGCGTGCTCGACACCATCCCGCTGGGCGACGACCTGCACATCACCGAGCTGTCCGCCGCCCCCTCGCTGCGCGGCCGCACCCTGGCCCAGCTCGAGCTGCCGCGGCGCCACGAGCTGACCGTGCTGGGCGTGCGCCGCGGCCCGGAAGGCCACGGCCGGGTGCTGCGGCCTGGCGCCGACCTGCGCATCGAGGCCGGCGACGTGCTGATCGTGGTCGGGCCGCCGGAAGCCGCCCGCCGCTTCGCCGAGGAGCGCTGAGGTGCGCCCGTCCAGCGAAGCCCGCGTCGGCATCGGCAGCCTGCTGGCCCTGCAGCTGCTGACCTCGGTGGCCGGGGTGCTGCTGCTCAGCCGCATGGCCCCCGCGGTCGAGCACATCCTGATGGACAACGTGTACTCGACGGTCGCGGTCGAGGAGATGCTGCTGGTGCTGGCGGCCGAGGAGCCCCCGGAGCAGTTCGAGGAGGCGCTGGCCCGCGCCCACAGCAACGTGACCGAGGACGCCGAGCTGCCGCTGCTGGCGCGCATCGACGCCGAGCACCAGGCGGCGCTGGACGGCGACGCCCAGGCCCGGGCCCGGGTGGCGCGGGACCTGCGCGACCTGGGCGCCGTCAACCACCAGTCGATGGAAGACGCCGACGCCCTGGCGCAGCGGCTGGGGCTGGCCGGCGCCTGGGCGATGGCCCTGCTCGGCTTCCTGGGCTTCCTGGTCAGCATCGGGCTGGTGCGGCGGGTCCAGGACCGGCTGCTGCGGCCGATCGTCGAGCTGGACGCGGTGCTCGAGGCGGTGCGGGCCGGCGACCTGCACCGTCGCTGCAGCTGGGTGTCGGCGGACCGCCAGGTGGCGCGCACGATGGCGAACCTGGACTGGGTGCTCGACCGACGCGGTCCCGCGCAGGCCCCGATCGAAGAGGACCCGCGGCTCCGAGGCGCCCTGCTGGCCCTGCTGGACCGCGAGACCGAGCGGCCCCAGGTGCTCGGCGGTCCCAACGGGATGGTCTTCGCCGTCAACGCGGTGGGCCTGAGCGCGCTGCACGGCGATCACAGTGCGCCGCGCCTGCTGGCGGCGGCCCGGGCCGGCACGCCGCCCGATGGCTGGCAGGCCGAGGCCCTCGGCGAGGGACTGCTGCTCCTGACGGGCCCGGTGCCTGCCCCGGCAGCGGCGGCCTCCCCGGCGAGCCCCTCCCCCCCGGACTCCGCGCTACCCTGAGCCCATGCTCGCCTCCCTCCTCGCCGCAGCCCTCCTCCTCCTCCCCTCTTCCGCGCAGGCCCAGGACCTGGCCGACCTGCTGGCCGACGGGGACCTGGTGCTCATCGAGCACGGCGCCGACGGGCGGGTGGCGCGGGTGAAGACCTGGTCGTGGTTTCCGCAGGACGTCGACACGGTCTGGAGCACGATCGTCGCCTGGGAGGCCTACAGCGACTGGATGCCCCGGGTGAAGGAGGTCGAGGCCGGCGAGCGAGGCGACGACTGGGTCGACCTGACCTGGACCATCAAGGTGCCGGGCCCCGCGGTGCGGTTCACGGGGCGCTACCAGATGGACGCCGCGGCACGGACCATCCGCGGCACCTGGCGGGACGGGGCGCTCGAGGGTTCGTCGTGGAGCTGGAAGCTCGAGGCCGACGGCAGCGGGACGCGCATGGAGCGTGTGCTCAAGACGACCGCCGCCACGGACTCGTTCCTGCTGCGGCAGTTCGACGACCGCTGGCACACCCTGGAGTACGGCATCAACGCCGCGACCCCGATCGTCGAGGCCCGCGGGCTGCGCGAGCGCCTGCAGACGGTTGCGCCGCGCTGAGGGCCCCCGGTCGGCGCGGGGTCAGCGAACCCCGGTGAGCCGGCGCAGGCTGGTGCCCACCGCCCGCTCCCAGGCCATGATGCGGTCCAGGAGCGGCGCGAGGTCGCGCTGGAAGGGCGTCGCCGCGGGATCCCCGAGGCTGGCCTCGACCTCGGCCACCTCTCGCCCCAGGGCCTCGTGCTGGTCCCGGAGGGAATCGAGCTGGGCCCCCACGGCGCGCAGCGTCGCCTCGGGCACGGCGACGGGCAGGTCGCGGGCCTCCTCGGCCAGGGCCAGACCGGCGGCGACCTCGGCGGCGACGGTGTCCAGCGACTGCCGCCCGCCGGCCAGCCGGTCTGCCGCCCGATCCAGGGTGCGGCGAGGGGCGGCGAGGTTGCGCACGACGCCCCGGCCGGCCGGGTGCACGAAGGCGTGCTGAGCCAGCCAGGCCTGCAGGGCGGCGCACTGGGCGGCGTCGCCGACGGGGGTCGCGGCCCGACGGCCTCCGGCGATGGCCATCAGCGCGACGGCGCCGACCACGGCGGCGAACACCGCCATGCCCAGCAGGTAGCCCCCGCCCCCGTCGGGCAGCACCAGGCTGAGCACCACCGCCACCGGCAGGACCCCTGCGGCCAGGGCGGTGCCGATCACGGCGATCCGCGCAGGCGTCAGCCCCGACACCCCCGCGGGCACGCCGCCGGACGCCAGCGGTCCGCCCAGCCCCGGCAGGGACAGGGCCGCCAGGGTCTCCTGGGCCCGGGCCCGAACCAGGAACTCCGGCGCCGACAGCTCGTCGACGGCCTGCAGGGAGATGTCCTCGACGCGCTCCACCTGGGGGCCTCCGGTCCGCAGCCGGCTCAGAAGCCGACGACACCAGCGTAGCCGCGGACCTCGTCGAGGACCCGCCGCAGGTCCAGGCTCCACACGACCTCGGTGCCGCCTTCGGGGTGGGGACGCCTGCGCCGGTGGGCCTCGTCGGCCAGCTGCCCGGCGGCATGGCGCAGCTCGCGACCGATGCGCGCGAGCTCGGGACGCAGGGCGCGCCAGCGGTGCAGCTCGTCGTCGAGGGCGGCCGCCGGGGCGCGGGCGTCGGCCGCCGCGGCGGACAGCTCGGTGAGCATCGACGCGCCGGCCTGCAGCTCGGCCAGGCGGTCCTCCAGCCGGGCCATGCCCTGGTCGGCGCGCAGGCTCCAGGTCACGACCACCCGGGCGGGCAGGTCCACGTTCAGCCAGTAGCGCCCGTCGTGCCACAGGACGAAGGCCACCTCGCCCAGCGCCCGCTCGGCGGCGGTGGCGGGGCGCGCCAGGGCCAGATCGACGGGGTGGTCGGCGCCGACGGGGGCGGACCGCTCGCGGCCGGCCCGCCACAGGGTCGCCGCCGAGGCCCCCGCGGCCGCTCCCAGACCCACGGCCACCCACAGCGGCACGGTGTCGTCGGTGCGGACGATGTCCATCAGCGCCCCGACGGTCCCGCCGACGGCGCCGCCGATCAGCAGCGGACGCAGGCGACGGGTCGCGGGTGCGGGCAGGCCCCGGCGCAGCAGCAGGCGCAGGGCCGGGGGCAGGCCCTCGGTGTCGGGGTCCAGCGCCTCGAGGTGCGGCCGCGCCGGGAACGGGGTGCCGTCACGCAGCAGGGTGGCCACGTCCTCGGGCAGCGGGACCTCGTCGGCCGCGGGGCGGCTCACGGACGCAGGGCCCTCAGGCGCAGGAGCTGGTCGCAGAGCACCAGGGCGGCCATCGCCTCGACCATCGGCACGGCGCGGGGCACCACGCAGGGGTCGTGCCGGCCGCGGGGCAGGATGGTCGTGGGGCGCCCCTCGGCGTCGACGGTGTCCTGCTCGCGGAAGATGGTGGCCACGGGCTTGAAGGCCACCGACAGCGTGACCGGCATGCCGTTGCTGATGCCGCCCTGGATGCCGCCGCTGTGGTTGGTCCGGGTCCGCACCCGCGCCCCAGACGGCAGCACGGCGGCGTGGGGATCGTCGGCGGGGGCGGGCTCGAACAGGTCGTTGTGGGTGCTGCCGCGCATGGCCACGCTGGCGAAGCCCGCACCGGACTCGAAGCCCTTGGCGGCCGGAAGGCTGAGCATGGCGCGAGCCAGCTCGGCCTCGAGCTTGTCGAAGACGGGCGCGCCCAACCCGGCCGGCACGTGGCGGCACACGCAGCGCACGACGCCGCCAACGGTGTCCTTGTCCTTGCGTACCGCGCGGATCAGCGCCTCCATCTCGGCGGCGGCGGCCGGATCCGGGCAGCGCACGGCGTTCGCCTCGACGGCGTCGCGGCGGACGGTCGCGGGATCGCAGCCGGCCACGATGTCGCCGACCTGGTCGACCCAGGCGACGATCTCGACGGGCTGATCGGTGCGTGCCGCCAGCACCTGGCGAGCGACCGCCCCCGCGGCCACCCGGCCCACGGTCTCGCGGGCGCTGGCCCGCCCTCCCCCCGCCCACGCGCGGTGGCCGTACCGGGCATCGGTGGTCAGGTCGGCGTGGCTCGGACGGTAGCGGTCGCGGAACGGGGCGTAGGCGCTGGCGTCGGCGTCCCGGTTCCACACCAGCAGGGCCAGCGGGCTGCCCAGGGTGCGCCCCTCGAACAGGCCGCTGAGCACCTCGACCCGGTCGGGCTCCTGGCGGGCCGTGGTGAGCGAGGACTGGCCGGGGCGGCGCCGATCCAGCTCGGCCTGGATCGCGTCGAGGTCGAGCAGCAGCCCCGGGGGGCAGCCGTCGATCACCACGCCCAGCGCGCCGCCGTGGCTCTCGCCGAAGGTGGTCGCACGGAACAGGGTGCCGTGGGTCGAGGACATCGGAGCTCCGGGTGCTGCCCCTGGCTATCCGGCGTTCCCCTGCGGCACCCGACCCAGCAGGGCGTCGACGGCCTGGATGTACTCGTCGATGCTGTCGACGAGCGGTCCGATGTCCAGGTGGAAGGGAGCCGGCGGCCCGGGAGGCGCCAGCTGCTCGACCGCGGCGCCGACCATGGCGTCCAGCTGCAGGTGGGCCCGCCGGAGCTGGCGCAGCTCGCTGCGGTCCGTCTCGGACAGGCCCGTCCCCTGGCCGTCTCGATGCCACAGCGCTTCGAGGGCCTCGGCGCGCTCGTCCAGGCCCCGGTGGGCAGCACGCAGGCTGTCTCGGGGCGCATCGACGTGGCGCTTCACGTCGGCCCCTGCCATCGGCAGCACGAAGGCGTGACGGGACATGGCGTCGGCGACCAGCGCGTCCAGGCGCCGCCCCCGCCGCCAGGCGCGGTTCCAGCCCGCCAGGCCCCCGGTCAGGGTGCCTGCGATCATCGCCAGCACCAGCACGACGGCGCTGTTGGTGTGCAGCAGCAGCTCGGAGGTGCTGCCCACGAGGGAGACCAGCGCGACGCCGACCGCGAAGCCCAGCCAGGCCCCGACGACGACGGTGAGCCCCAGCCGACGCGGCGCGAGCAGGGCGCGCAGCGACGCCGGCAGGTGTTCGGGCGCGGCCCGGGACAGCAGGTCCAGGGCCTCAGCGGCGCTCAAGCTGGAGTCGGCGGACGGGGTCGACACCCGCAGAGGGTACCGGCTGCGTCGCGCCGCGACCACCCGGAGCGATGCGCCCACGACATGCCGCGACCTGCGCGGCCAGCTCGTCGACCGCGGCGACCTGTCCGCCGATGCGTTCGAGCGTGGGCGCAGGCGGATCCGGAGGGCCCAGCCGATCGCGCAGCGTGCGCAGGCGCTCGACCAGCCGCTCCTGCCGACGGTGGAGCGCGAGCAGCTCGGCCTGCCACTCCCTCGGCGCATCGAGCGGCAGGTCCACGGGCAGGTCGGCCGCCTCGGTCAGGATCTCCTGGGCGGCACGCGCTTCGTCCAGCAGCTCGGCCAGCTCGGCCCCGAGCGCTTCGAGCCGCACCAGCGCTCCGTCCAGCCGCCGCCGCGGCCCGGCCAGGTTCACCAGGTGGCGCCCGGCCCGCGGGAGCACGAAGGCGGTGTCCTGCAGCCAGGCGTGCAAGGCGCTGGCCTGGCGGGACTGCCTGCGCGTCGCGGCCGCCAGGTGCCAGCGGATGCCGAGCACCGACGCGCCGACCAGGACCGCACAGAGTGCGGTGGCCAGGCCGATCACCAGCCCGACGGCCCCCATGGGGCTCGGGTCGAGGGCCAGCTGGGCGAGCACCAGGGCGCAGAAGGTGCCGAAGACGCCGGCCAGCCCTGCGCTGGTGCCGACCACCACGAGCATCACGGCCGCGGCAGGTGCCGGGCGGCGGTGGGCGAGCTGTCCCCCGACGCCGGGCAGGGACAGGGCATCGAGCTGCATCCGCACCCGCTCCCGCGCCACGCGGTCCTCGGAGAGCAGCGCGTCGAGCTCTTCGGGCGCGAGCTCGCGTCGCGGCGGCGGCGGCAGGGTCATCGGAGCTCCAGGCGCGCCGTCAGGACGGTCACGCCTTCGTCGAGCACGTCGATGCCTACGAACAGCAGCTGGAGATCCTGCAGGAACGGCGCCGCGGGCTCGGGGGGCCCCAGCCGCGCCCGCTCGGCCCGGGTTCGGGCGAGGAGGCGGGCGTGCAGGTCGACCAGCCGTCGTTGCTCGCGGCGCAGCGGGTCGAGGTCGTCCCGGGGCGAGGGCACGGGCAGAGAGGCGGCCTCGGCCAGCAGGGCCTGCGCGGCCAGCAGCTCGCCTCCCGCCTCGGCGAGGATGCGCTCGAGCTCCGCGAGCCGGTCCAGCGCCTCGTCCAGGCGCCTGCGCGGCACCTCGAGGTTCACGCCGATCCGCCCCTGGTCCTCGTGCACGAAGGCGGTGTGCTGCAGCCAGTCCACCAGCCGCCGCCCGGCGCTCTCCGCCTCCCTCCGCCGGCGCGCCCGCGAGCGGTTCGTGAGGTGAAGGGTGAGCAGGACGGCGCCGACGCAGACGAAGCCGCCCAGCCCTCCGATCCAGACCACGGGCTTCGTTCCCCAGACCATGGTGCCCATCTTCAGGGCCATCGCGACCATGCCGCTGAGGGCCAGACCCGACAGGCTCACGCCGGTCAGGACCGCCGCGACGCCCATCGACGTGCGCAGGTGCCGGCGCACCGCCAGCAGGCGCGCGCCCTCGGCAGGCAGGCCGACCGCGGCGATCCGGCGGCGGGCCTCGTCCTGCACCCCGTCGTCCACGTCCAGCAGCCCCGCCAGGTCCTCGGGGAGGAGCTCGTGACGGGGCAGGCTCACGCGGGGTCCCCAGGCGGTCGGCCGTGCACGACGGGGGTCACGGCCTGCAGCACCGACCGGCCCCGAGCCAGGTCCCGACCGATGTCCCGCTGCCAGCCCGGCTGGCCCGAGCCTGCCGCCGACGCGGCGGCCTCGGCCAGGGCGGCGTCCACCTCGCGCAGCTCGTCGCGGGTCGACTCCAGCAGCGCGATGGCCCGGATCAGGTCGGCCCGGCGCTCGCTGAGGTCGGGGACGACCCCGTCGAGCACGGTGCCCGCCGCCTCGGACCGCAGGGTGGTGGCCGCCTCTGCCTCGGCCAGCGCCTCGCGGGCCTGCTCGAGCAGCGTCGACAGCGGTGCCGTCACGTCCAGCAACGCCAGGCGAGGCACCGCGACGTGGACCACCCGTCCGTCGGGGCCTCGGTGCACGAAGGCGATGCAGCGCAGCGCCTCGACCGCCAGCAGGCGCGCTTCGGCGAAACGCTGGGGCCGCCGGGCCTGTCCCCACACGACCAGCGCCGCGACAGCGACAGCCAGCAGGGTGACGACGGCCGCCACGACCGGCGCGGACTCGCCGGGCTGCCCGGCCGCGATGCCCACACCCAGCCCGACCCCGATGCCGGCGACGACCATGGCCGCCAGGAACAGACCGGTGCGGGGCGCCCCAGGCTCGACCTCGACCGCCTCGCGCAGGGCGTCGAGGCCGGCCGGCCAGGCGCCGTCCACCGGGATCATCGAGCGGGCGATGGCCATGCGCAGGTGGAGGGGTCCCTGAACGAGCTGCTGGTGCTGGTCGAGGCCGATCTCGACGTCCGGCGGGGATCCGTCGGAGGAAGGAGCGACCGGTGCGAGCGGAGGGGCCGACATCGCCGCACTCTACCGGGCTACCCTGCCCGGCGTGGACAAGGCCTCACCCGCAGTGCACGCCGTGGTCGTCACCTGGCAGGGAGGCGCCTGGCTGGCGCGCTGCCTCGACAGCCTGGCGGCCGCGCCGCTTCAGAGGGTGCACCTGGTCGTGACGGCCGGGGCGCCGGTGCCGCTGCCGACATCGCTCTGGGACCGCGTCCAGGTCCACCGCACGCCGGCCCCGGCGCACTTCGCCCTCGGTGCCAACCTCGGCCTGACCGCCGCCGCCGGCCACGACGTGCTGTTGCTCAACGACGACACCGAGCTGCTGCCGGGCGCGCTCGAGGCGCTGCTCGGCGCCCGCCACCGGCACGGACCGGGCATGTACCAGCCCCGGATCCTACTGGCGGACGACGAAACACGCCTGGACAACGAAGGCCACGGGCTGTGGCCCGACGGCTTCAACCTGGCGCGGGGGCGGGGCCGGTCGGACCCCGGCGGCGGGCGGCCGGCGACCTTCTCGGGGGCGGCGGTGCTGCTCACCCGCGAGCTGCTGGCGGCCTGCGGCGGCTTCGATGCCGATCTGCAGGCCTTCGGCGAAGACGTGGACCTGTCGCTTCGGGCCGCCCGTCGCGGCTTCGCCCTGCACGCCGTGCCGGACGCCCGGGTGCGGCACGCCCTGGGCGCGTCCTACGGCCGGGCCGACCGGCGCAAGCTGCACCTGGTCGAGCGCAACCGGATCCGCGCCGCCGTGCGCAGCCTGCCGGCCTCGGCCCTGTGCACGATGCCGCTGTGGACCACCCTGCGCCTGGCGGCCCTGGCAGCCGCGGCGGGCGCGGGCCGGGGCCTGGGCAGCACCGTCGCGCCCGCGGATCTGCTCGGCGTGGCCACCGGCACCCTGTCGGGGCTGCGCCACCTGCCCGATGCGCTGCGCAAGCGGCGCTCGGACGCGGTGGGCTGGACCGTGGGCGACGCAGCGATGTGGGGCCTGCTGCGTGACGGCCGGGTGCGCGCCGATGACCTCTGGGGCCGCGCCTAGCAGCGCTAGCCTCCCCGCGCCGTGCCCGACGGCTGGCGCCGCACCACCAGCCCCAGCTGGCGCCGGACCCGTCCCGCCTCGTCCTCCAGCTCCTCGGTCTCGTCCCGGTAGAGCTCCAGGGGCAACAGCCCGGGTCCCTCGCCGCCGGGTCCCTCGCCGCCCGGCGCCTCCTCCCCGGCGAGGGACTCCTCCCCGGCGAGCGCTGCCGCAGCGGCTTCGACCCGCGTCGCCAGCAGCCGCGCACGTTCTCGGCCCCGGACCAGCGCCCGGTCGGCCCCCGGCGCGTCCGGCAGCGCCCCGGGGATCGGCGCGGCCCGGATCTCGCCGGCCAGGGCCTGCCGCGCCTGCCCCTCCTCGCAGAGCTCGGCCCAGTCGGCGGCCAGGCTCCGGGTGCGCACCCGCAGGGCCTCCAGGCCGTCGCGCGGCACCTCCAGGTTGTCGATCCGCTCCCGGCCCGTGGTCAGGCTCCAGGCCCGCCCGGCCAGCGCCGCGGCGACCTCGCGGCGCCAGACCGCGGTGCCCTGGGCGATCGACAGCGTCGAGCGCAGCATGCCGAAGCCCGTGAGCAGGAAGAGCAGCCACGGCAGCCCGACGACCGCACCCAGGCCACCCCACAGCTGCTCCGGCGCCTGCTCCAGCAGCAGTGCCCCCCCACCGCCCAGCGCGAGCTGCAGCAGCGTCAGGGGCGTCAGGATCAGCACCAGTCCGAACATCAGGGTCGGCAGGGTCAGCGCCAGCACGACGGCGAGCTGGCCGTAGGGGCGCACCTGTTGCGGCAGCCGCGCCTCGGGGCGGTTGCGGGACAGGCGGACCAGCGCCGACTCGAGCCGCCGGTCCTCGGGTGGCAGCCCCCGCGCCAGCCGGTGGGCGTCGGCGCGTCGGATGGTGCGTCGGGTCTCAGCCATGGGGGCCGTCGGCCTGCAGCGACGCCCATGCCCGCGCGACCTGCGCGAGCTCGCCGTACAGCTCGGTCAGATCGGCCTCGGCCACGCCGCCGTCGTCCCCCCGGGTCACGAGCTCGTCCTGCCCGGCCAGCTCGCGGCGGGTCCAGGCGACCTCCTTGCGCAGCGCCAGCACCTGCTCCCGCACGGCAACGGTCCGCTCGAGGGCGTCCAGCAGGCGCCAACGCGACGCCCCCGCCTCGGCCCGCAGCCCGGCCAGCTCGCCGACCAGCGCCACGCCGGCGCGCAGCTCCTCTTCCTGGCTGTCCAGCAGCAGCTCGCGCTCTCGCAGCCAGCCCTCCCAGGTCTGCAGGCTGCGCTCGGCCGGCCCCCGGCCGTCGACCAGCCGGCTGCCATCCCGGGCGACGAAGGGATGGGTCGCCAGCGTCCGCAGGGCGGCGGACCAGCCCCCGGGCGCGTCCCAGGGCTCGCCGTCCAGCGGGGCCGCGTCGAGGGGGGCCGCCGCTTCCCGGCGCAAGCGGGCCAGCGCCACCACGAGCCCGGCGGCGACGCCTGCGCAGAGCACACCCACCACCAGGCCCTCGATGGTCCGCTGCGCCGCCCCGACCGTCAGCACCAGCCCCATGACCAGCCAGGTGAACGGCGGGATCCGCAGCCGCCCGTGATCCAGCAGGGCCTGCCAGCCGGTCGGCAGCGCCCGCCGCTTCCAGCCCGACCAGCGGGGCGCCAGGTCCAGCTCCTGCACCGCCGCGACCACCGCGGCGCGCCCCTGCCCCACCTGCCACGGCTCGACGGGGATGCGCAGGACGGGCGGGGCCTCGACCGGCCGCGGCTGGCCCGTGGCGCCGCGCACCCGGGTCTGGAACCGCGCCCAGCGCCCCGCACTCACCCGTCGGCGCCGTCGCGGGCGCCCCGGTACTGCCCGACCAGCTCGGCCACCTGGTTGAGCAGCTCGACCGGCCCCCCCTTGGCGACGGGCCGGGTGACCCCCGGCAGGGCCCGCGCCAGGGCCAGCAGGGACGGCACCGCCGGGGCGTGGCCCATCGCGGTCAGCTCGGCGTGCATGGCCCGCGTGCGCTGGTACAGGGCCCGCGGGGTGCGGCGGTGGCTGTGCACGACCACGGCCCGCGGCTGGTAGCCGACGTGGCGCCCGCGGCTCCACCAGGCGTCTTCGGCGATCGGCACATCGGGCAGCGGGTGCCGCCGCAGCACGTCGGTCCGGTACAGGGTGGCCACGTCGTCGGCCTGGGGTGCGGCGACCACGCGCTCGCCCGACGGCGTCCAGCGCCGCAGCCGCTCGGCGGTGACGTGGTCGGCCCCGGGCCAGGGCAGCTGACGGGCCACCATCGCCTCCCAGCGGGGTGCATCCTGGAGCGACTCCACCAGCAGGCGCAGGAAGCCGCGCCCGAGCGGCACCGCGTCGTCGACCGTGAAGAAGACGTAGGGCGTGCGCACGTGGGCCAGGGCGGCCTGGCGGGTGCGGCCATGCCCCTGCCAGGGCACAACCAGCCGCTCGGCGCCGTCGATCCGTTCGGGGCCGTCATCGCCGTTGACCAGCACCAGGATGCGCGGCCGCACGTCCTGGGCGCGCAGGGCCGCGAGCCCCAGGGGCACCCGCCGGTGGGTGGGCACCACGACGGTGACCAGGTCCGTGGGTGCATCGGGCGCGGCGGCGGGCGCCATGCGCGCTTCGACGGCGGCGCGCAGCCGCTCGTCGCTGGTCCGCACCGTGGTCAGCAGGGGCGCGAGCTCGTCCACCCGCAACCCCTCGGGCACCGGCCCCTCGGGGGCCCAGTGCACGGGCTCACCGTCGATCAGCGCCTGGCGCAGGCGCTTGATGCTTCGGCGGTCGAAGCGGCGCAGCTCCACTCAGCCCTCCTCGGCCCACAGGGCCAGGCCCTCGTCCGCGACCCAGGCCACCGTGCGGGCCAGGCCGTCCTGCAGCGACACCCGGGGCGCCCACGACAGCGCCCGGCGGGTGGCCGCATCGTCCAGGGCGTAGCGGATGTCCTGGCCCTGGCGCTCCGGCAGGAAGCCGATGTCGGCGGTGCGGCCGGTGCGCGCAGCGACCAGCTCGACCACCGCCCGGCACAGCGCCAGGTTCGGCCGCTGGGCATGCGCCGCCAGGTGCCAGATCGCGCCGTCCTGCCAGCAATCCAGCGCCTGCGCCAGCCCGCGGGCGGCGTCTTCGACGAACAGCCAGTCGCGGGCCGCGGTGCCCCGGCCCTGGACCGGCACCGGCCCGCCGGCCAGCGCGTCGCGGATCCACCAGGGCACCGCCTTCTCGGGGTGCTGCCGGGGGCCGTAGCAGTTGACCAGCCGCACCATCGCCGCCGACAGGCCGTGGGTCTTGCGCCAGGCGTGCACCAGCGCCTCCGCACCGGCCTTGCTCGCCGCGTAGGGATTGCCGGGCCGGGTCGGGGCATCGGGCCCCAGCGCGCCCTCGGCGACCTCGCCCAGCACCTCGTCCGTGGACAGGTGCAGGAAGCGCCGGACACCGGCGTCGACCGCGGCCTGCAGCAGCACCCGGGTGCCCTCGACGTTGGTCCGCACGAAGCCGCCGGGGTCCGTCAGGGACCGCTCGACGTGGCTCTCGGCCGCGGCGTGCACCACGTCCCCGCAGCCGTCCAGCGCCGCCGCCACCGCCGCCGGATCGGTGATGTCGCCGACCACCAGCTCGCAGTCGACGCCCGAGAGGTGCGCCGCCCGCCCGGCGTAGGTCAGCGCGTCGAGCACCCGGACCACCCGACCCCGGGCGACCAGCTCGCGGGCCAGCTGCGAGCCGATGAAGCCGGCGCCTCCGGTGAGCAGCACGCGATCCAGGGGGAGCTCCAGGCGGAACGAGGGGAAGGGCGAGCCTACCGGATCTCGTCCCGGGGCCCCACCGCCTCCCTCACCCGGGCGCGCAATCTTGACATGAGAAGAGCCCGGTCGCTGTCACTTCTGGGAGATGTCTGTCAAAACGGAGGCCGAAGGTGCGACCGGACCAGGGTCACGGGAACAATAGTACGAGCACGGACGTCTCCAAGTCAGCAGACGTAGCAGGCGGCCCCGCCGGGGACCGCCCGAGCAGCAGCACCTGAACGGACGGCCCCGCCCACGGCGGCATGGCCGCAGATCACCTCCACAGCGCGCTCTTCCCCCCCACCCCGCGCACCACCCCGGGCGCCCACCCTCGCCCGGGAGAGCATCGACCCGACGGCGCATGTCGCGCCCGGGTCGGGAGGATCTGCATGAGCACCGACCCCCGTCCGCAGCACCAGCGCGACCCCGCCGCCGAGCCCCTGGCTTCCGGCGATCTGCTGTCCGCCCTCGGCCGCCTCCAGGACAAGGAGACCTGGCAGGAGCTGCACTGGGAGGGAACCTTCGCCGAGTACCTGGCGATGGTCCAGGAGAACCCGAACCTCTCCCGGAACGCCTACCAGCGGCTCTACGATCTGATCCTGTCCTTCGGCGCCGAGACGCACACCGAGTTCAAGAAGGAGATCACCCGGTACCACTTCTTCGATGATCCCATCGAGGGCGGACGGGACGCGGTCTTCGGGCTGGACGTGCACCTCGAGAAGCTGGTCCGCGTGCTGAAGTCCGCGGCCCTCGGCTACGGCACCGAGAAGCGCGTCATCCTGCTGCACGGCCCGGTGGGCTCGGCCAAGAGCACCATCGCGCGGCTGCTGAAGAAGGGACTCGAGTGGTACAGCCGCCAGCCCGAGGGCGCTCTGTACACCTTCTCGTGGCACATGCCGACCGGCGAGATCGTCGACAGTCCCCTGAACGAAGACCCCCTCAAGCTCATCCCCCTCGAGCTGCGAGACGAGATCCTGGGCCGCATCAACGCCCGGGGCCGCGGCCGCTACCCGCTGAAGCTCGAGGGCGAGCTGGACCCGGTCAGCCGGTTCATGTTCAAGCGGGCGATGGCCGAGTGCGGCGGCGACCTGACCGAGGTGCTGCAGCTCATCCGCGTGCGGCGCATGGTCCTGTCCGAGCGCGACCGGGTCGGCATCGGCACCTTCCAGCCCAAGGACGAGAAGAACCAGGACAGCACCGAGCTGACCGGCGACATCAACTACCGGAAGATCGCCGAGTACGGGTCCGACAGCGACCCGCGGGCCTTCAACTTCGACGGCGAGTTCTGCGTCGCCAACCGCGGCATCATCGAGTTCGTCGAGATGCTCAAGCTGGACGTGGCCTTCCTCTACGACCTGCTCGGCGCCAGCCAGGAGCACGTCATCAAGCCCAAGAAGTTCGCCCAGACGTCCATCGACGAGGTGATCATCGGGCACACCAACGAGCCCGAGTACAAGAAGCTCCAGAGCAACGAGTTCATGGAAGCGCTGCGGGATCGGACCATCAAGATCGACATCCCGTACATCACGACCTGGAAGCACGAGAGCCGCATCTACCAGAAGGACTTCAACGGCCGCCGGGTGGCTGCGCACATCGCGCCGCACACCCTCGAGATGGCGGCGATGTGGGCGGTGCTCACCCGCCTGGAGCCGCCCAAGAAGGCCAACCTCAGCATCGTGCAGAAGCTGCGGCTCTACGACGGCAAGACGCTGCCCGGCTACACCGAGGACAACGTCAAGGAGCTGCGCAAGGCCGCGAAGCGCGAAGGCCTGATGGGCATCAGCCCCCGCTACATCCAGGACAAGATCAGCAACGCCCTGGTCCGTGAGGCCGACGCCCACCACATCAACCCGTTCATGGTCCTCAACGAGCTCGAGGCCGGCCTGGACGGACACAGCCTGCTGTCCGACGAGGAGGTCAAGAAGCACTACCGGGACCTGCTCGGCATGGTCAAGAAGGAGTACGAGGACATCGTCAAGAACGAGGTCCAGAAGGCGATCGCCAGCGACGAGGAGGCGATCACCCGGCTGTGCGCCAACTACATCGACAGCGTGAAGGCCTACACCCAGAAGGAGCGGGTCCGGAACCCCTACACCGGCGAGTACGAAGACCCCGACGAGCGGCTGATGCGCGCGGTCGAGGAGAAGATCGACATCGCGGAGAACCGCAAGGACGACTTCCGCCGCGAGCTGATGAACTACATCGGCGCCCTGGCCCTGGACGGCAAGGTCTTCGACTTCCGCATGAACGAGCGGCTGCACAAGGCGCTGGAGCTCAAGCTGTTCGAGGACCAGAAGGACAGCATCAAGCTCACGAGCCTGGTCAGCCAGGTCGTCGACAAGGAGACCCAGGCCAAGATCGACGTGGTCAAGCAGCGGCTGATCGACCGCTTCGGCTACGACGACCAGTCGGCCACCGACGTGCTCAACTTCGTCGCGAGCATCTTCGCCCGCGGCGACGCCCGCTCCGAGTCCTGAGCCACCTGGCGTCGCCGGCTGCCTAGCAGTGCTAGCCGTTCGGCGGCGCCCGCCTCCGGGAGGCCACGTGCCCCTCAACATCGACAACGACGTCCATCGCTTCCGCACCATCGTGAAGGGCCGCGTGCGCAAGGATCTGCGCCGGTTCATGCAGAGCGGCGAGCTGCTGGGCCGCCAGGGCGACCGCATCGTCAGCATCCCCCTGCCCCGGATCGGCATCCCGCGGTTCCGCTACGGCGACAACGAGCAGGGCGGCGTCGGCCAGGGCGACGGTCAGCCGGGCGACGCCGCCGACGGGCAGCCGGGTGACGGCCAGGGCCAGGCCGGGGAGCAGCCGGGCCAGCACGTGCTGGAGGCCGAGGTCACCCTCGAAGAGCTCGCCGAGATCATGGGCGAGGAGCTCGCCCTGCCGCGCATCGAGCCCAAGGGCCACAAGCACATCAGCAGCGAGCGCGACAAGTACACCGGCATCTCCCGGGTCGGCCCGGAAGGCCTGCGCCACACCCGCCGGACCTTCCGCGAGGCGCTCAAGCGGCAGATCGCCAGCGGCACCTGGGACGCCGGTCGGCCCCGGATCGTCCCGGTGCGCGAGGACAAGCGCTACCGCAGCTGGAAGACGAAGTCCGAGCCCCAGTCGTCGGCGGTGATCCTGTACATGATGGACGTGTCCGGGTCGATGGGTCGTGAACAGAAGGAGATCGTCCGGCTGGAGGCCTTCTGGATCGACACCTGGCTGCAGCACAACTACGACAACGTGCAGGCCCGGTTCATCATCCACGACGCCAAGGCGCGCGAGGTCGACCGCGACACCTTCTTCCGCACCAAGGAGAGCGGCGGCACGCTGATCAGCAGCGCCTACGAGCTGGCCTGGCGGATCATCGAGGCCGACTACCCGCCCGACGAGTGGAACATCTACCCCTTCCACTTCAGCGACGGAGACAACTGGTCGAAGGCCGACACGAAGAAGTGCCTGACCATGCTGCAGGAGCGCTTCCTGCCCGCCTGCAACCAGTTCTCCTACGCCCAGGTCGACAGCGACTACGGCAGTGGACAGTTCTACGAGGACCTGTCCGGCAGCTTCTCCGGCGACGAGCGCCTGGCCCTGAGCCGCGTGCCCGATCGCGACCACATCATGGACTCCATCAAGGAGCTCCTGGGAACGGGACGGTGACCCATGGCGCATGAGAGCTACTTCTTCCGCGCCCGCCGCGGCCTGCCGCGCGAGCTGCAGGAAGCCCAGACCTGGATCGAGGGCATCGCGTCCGGCTACGGCCTGCAGTTCTGCGAGACCGTCTTCGAGATGTGCGACTGGCAGGAGATCAACATGCTCGCCTCGTACGGCGGCTTCCCCACGCGCTACCCGCACTGGCGCTGGGGCATGGACTACCTGCAGATGGACAAGTCCTACGAGTACGGTCTGCAGAAGATCTACGAGATGGTCATCAACACGCAGCCGGCCTACGCCTACCTGCTCGACAACAACACGATGATGGACCAGAAGCTGGTGATGGCCCACGTCTACGGCCACGTCGACTTCTTCACCAACAACGCCTGGTTCGCCCACACCGATCGCAAGATGCTCGACCGCATGGCCAACCACGCCACGCGGGTGCGGCGGCACATGGACGCCGAGGGCCAGGACGTCGTCGAGACCTTCATCGACATGTGCCTGTCCATCGAGAACCTGATCGACCCACACCTGCCCCACATCCGGCGCGAACGGAGCGAGAGCGAGCGCGAGAAGGAAGCCGCCCGGCGGGCCCCCGGCTACGCCCGCATGCCCGCCCGGCACTACATGGACAAGTACATCAACCCGCCGGAGTTCCTCGAGGAGCAGCGGCAGCGGCACCAGGACCGCATGGCGGCCCAGGCCCGCTTCCCCGACAGCCCCGTGCGCGACGTGCTGGGCTTCCTGCTGGAGCACGGCCGCATGCGCCCCTGGCAGCGGGATGTGCTGTCGATCATCCGGTCCGAGGCGTACTACTTCGCACCCCAGGGCCAGACCAAGATCATGAACGAAGGCTGGGCCAGCTACTGGCACACCACCATGATGACCCGGGACATCCTGACGGACGCCGAGGTCATCGACTACTGCGACCACCACTCCGGCACCGTCGCCATGCAGCCCGGTCGCCTGAACCCCTACAAGGTCGGCATCGAGCTGTTCCGCCACATCGAGGACCGCTGGGACAAGGGGCGGTTCGGCAAGGACTGGATGGACTGCGACGACGTCGCCGTGAAGCGCGACTGGGACACCGGCGCCGGGCTCGGCCGCGACAAGATCTTCGAGGTGCGGCGCACCCACAACGACGTCACCTTCATCGACGAATTCCTGACCGAGGACTTCGTCCGCGAGCAGGGTCTGTTCACGACCACCTGGGACAAGAAGGCCGGCCACTACGTCGTGGACAGTCGCGAGTTCGGCGCGGTGAAGCAGCAGATGCTGACCATGCTGGCCAGCCGGGGCAACCCGCCCATCACGGTCACGGACGCCAACCACGGCAACCGGGGCGAGCTCGAGCTCACCCACGCCCACGAGGGCATGGATCTGCAGCTGGACTGGGCCGAGCTGACCCTCGGCAACATCGCCCGCATCTGGGGCCGCGCGGCGCACCTGGTGACCACCGTCGACGGCCGGCGCACGGTGCTGCACCACGACGGTGCGTCGTTCACCGTCGACAAGGAAGGCAAGCCAGGGGCCGGCGAGAAGCAGCAGAAGGAGGCGTCTTGAGCGATCTGCGCGAGCAGCTGGACGAAGCCCTGGCGCGGGACGGCGACGGGCGTGCCGAGCTGCACGGCCCGGGCTGGACGGCGCAGCTCGACCACGGCGAGGCCGGCCCGGTCGGCGTCGTGGTCGAACGCCTGCGCGTCGAGGGGCGGGTCGGCGACCTGGTCGACCGGGCCCAGGTGCTGGCCGACACCCTGCGGCCCGCGGGCGAGCGGCTGCAGCCGGTCGAGGTCGACCCCGCCCTGGGCGGCGCCGTCCTGCGCACCCGCCCCGACGACATGCGCGGCGGGCGCTTCTTCCAGCTCGAGGTCGACCGGGGCGACGCCGAGCTGACGCGCCAGCGGCGGCGCGCCGAGGGTGGCCGGGTGGAGGAGCCCTTCCCGATGACGCGGGAGGAGCTGTCGCGGGTGCTGGAGGCGCTCGGCGAGGTGCTGGGCGCCCCCGAGGACGAGGTGGACGGCGGGTGAGCGGGCTACCGTGGCCGGCGATGGCCCTGCCCCTCCTGCCCCTCCTGACGCTCTTCGCTGTATCGGCGGCCGATGCCGCCGTGCCGGTCGATGTCGGGCGACCGATGCCTCCCGGCACTCCGGTGGCCCTGGTGGTCGAGTCGCCGGGTCTGGCGCGGGCGGCCCACCAGGCGCTGTTCGACGCGCTGGAGGCCGAGGGCCTGGACGCCTGGACGGTCACCCTCCCCTCGCCCGATCCCGCCGAGCTGGCGGACGCCCGAGCGGCCCTGCCCCCGGACCTGGTGCTGGTCGGCCACGGCATCGGCGGCGCCTGGGCCGCCGCATCGGCCGCGGCGGCGCCACCTCGCGCGCTGGTGCTCCTGGGCGCGCCCCTCGCTCCCCCGGCATCCGCCCTCCTCGACGACCTGCACGCCCGGCCGGTGCCCGCGGGCGGCCTCGACCTCGCCGCCCTCACCGAGGCGCGCTGGCGGGACCGCCGCGTCCTGGCCCTCCTCCTGGGCACTCCCCTGCCCTCCCTCGGCCGCATCGACGCCGCCTGGCTGCAGGCCCTGGCCGACTGGACCGCACCCGTCGACCTGCGGGCGCTGCCCTGCCCGCTCTACGTCGGCATGGGAGACCTCGACGAGCTGGGCCAGCCCGAAGCCATCCGCCCGTGGCTGCCGGCCGACGCCCGGGTCGTGCGGTTCGGCCGGCTGCGCATGGATCCGACCGCCTTCGACCATGCGGCCCTGCTCGCGTCGCCCCGCAGCACGCGCGCCGCGGCCCGCTGGCTCGCGGCGACCGTCGCCGAACAGCGCTAGGCCGACCCCGTGCGCAACCTCGTCCATCGCCTGGGCTGCTTCCTGCAGCTGCTGTTCACGGCGGGTCTCGCCGCCGTGCTGCTCGGCCGGACCGAGCTGTCCCCCCTGGTCGCGCTCCTGGCGGCCGCGGCCGGCGGCATGGTCGCGACCTTCGGGACGGTGTTCGTCCTGCAGCAGCTGGTCGACCGCTTCGAGGACTGAGCCCGCAGCCCCAGCCGAACACCGCTAGTCCGATGAAGGCGTCGTCTCCGTGCCACGCGGCGGGGGCGGGAGCAGCTCGGTGTCGGTCGGAGCTTCGTCCGCCCCGCCAGCGCCCGGCCGCGGCATCGCCAGCTCGCTCGACAGCATCTGCGTCAGGAAGCCCGCCAGCGCACCCGGGGGCGCGTTGGTCTTGACCTGCACCCCGAGCTCGAACACGTCGTCGTCGGTCGCGCGCAGACCGGCGTGGATCCGGGCCCCGATGCCCCCCCCGCCCAGGTCGGCGGGGGTGAAGGCCGCGACGGGCCAGCTCATCAGCCACTGCAGCTCGTCGGCGCTGACCCACGGCGTGCCCTGGCCGCTCGCCGCTTCGCGCACCCGCCCGGCGTCCGAGCCGGCGTAGGCCCGGCCGTCCTGGAACTCGATGAACACCAGCTTCTCGCCGGACGCCAGCACCAGGGTCTCGTCCCCCTTGCTGACGACGTCCATGTCGGCCTTGCGGGCCAGTCGGGCGACGCGCTTCGTGTGCTTGCGGTCGGACGCACCGTCGTCGATGGGGATCACACCGACGAGCTCGCGCTGGGCCGGATTGCCGAAGGCCGCGACGGTGGTGCCGGCCCCGATGCGCAGGCGCTTGCTGATGCGCCGCGCCGTGGTCGGGCTCAGGTCGAAGGCCTTCTGCACGGCCGGGTCGCCCAGCAGGTCGTCCAGCGACACGCCCAGGTGCACGACCACGCTGGGCGGGTTGACCGAGCTGCCCGAGACCGGCGCGGCCGGGGCCTTGCGCAGGGCGGCCGGCGGCGGGCCCTGCGGACGCACACGCACGACCGCCGTGCCACCCCGGGCGAAGGGGATGAAGCCGGCCAGGGTGAGCGGCCCGTCGGGGCGGAGCTGCTGCGGGCCGGGCAGGGTGTCGCCCGGCAGCCGGGCCCAGAAGGCACAGCCAGGGTCGTCGGGCAGGCCCTGGACGAGCGGTAGATCGGCGCCGGGCCCGTCGGCGGGCGGGGTGCCCGCGAAGGCCATGCTGAGCTCGCCGTCGGCCAGCCTCACGACGGTGCCGTCGGCGGTGCGCCACTCGCCGAGCCCCGGCTGCGCCACCTCGGGAGCGAGGCCGAAGGCCGCCAGGGTCTGCACCGCCTGGGCGCCGTCCCCGCTGAACGGCAGGCTGAGGACGCCGCGGGGGGCTTCCTTCACGGACCACAGGGACAGGCCCAGGCTGCCGTCGGGGTCGATGCCCACTGCACGGAGGCCGTCGGCGGAGCGCACCGCTTCCGCCAGCACGCGCCCGTCGGCGTCCATGCCCGCCTGGCCCAGCAGGGCCGCGGAGAACAGGGAGAAGACGGTGGCACTGGGGGCACAGGACAGCCCGACCTCGGGCGAGCTCGGGTGTCCCTGGAGGCGCCGCGCCAGCTCGTCGCGGGCGCTCGGCATCGGCCCGGCCCAGGCAGGGGAGAGGGCGATGGCGGAGGACAGGGCGAGGCCGGCCAGCAGCGGGCGGATCGCGAGGGCGGGCAAGGAAGGGCGCGTCATGGCGGCATGGTAGCCAGTCGGGCGCGGGCGCGGGCAATGGACGGTCGAAGTCCCGGGTATAGGGAAGTCCCGTGACGCCTTCCCTCGCCATCGCCCTGCTCGGCCTGCTCGCCTGTCGCCACGACGGGCCGGCCCCCGACGACGCCGCCTCGTCCGGCAGCGGCCCGGACGACACCTTCGTGCAGACGGCGGACGGGGCGAGCGTGCACCTGCGCCGCTACCGGGCCGAGGGGCCGCCCGTGCTGCTGGTGCACGGCATCTCCAGCAACCACCGGGCCTGGGACCTCGACGAGCAGCGCTCCCTCGCCCGCCACCTGCAGGCCCGGGGCATGGACGCCTGGCTCCTGGACCTGCGGGGACACGGCCTGGCGCGGGTCGACGCCGACGGCCACGCCCAGCGCGCCGGCTGGTCGATCGACACCTACGGTCGCCAGGACCTGCCGGCCGCCATCGACCACGTCCGGGCCGAGACCGGGGCGGCCCAGGTCGGCTACGTCGGCCACTCCCTGGGCGGGATGGTCGCGGCGATCTACGTCGCCCAGTACGGGGACGACGCACTGGCGGCCCTGGCCGTGGTCGGCTCGCCGATCGACTTCGGGGACCCCGAGCCCCTGCTCGAAGCCGCGCTGATCGGCGCCCCGGCGGCCGGCCTGCTGCCGACCCTGCCGACCCCCACCCTGGCCCGGGCCGCGGCGGCCTTCGACCGCGTGCCGCTCGGCATCGACGACCTGCTCTTCTCGCCGGGCAGCGTGGACGCCGACGCACGGCGGGCGATGTACCGGTCCATCGTCAGCCCCCTGTCCCGGGGCGAGGTGCGGCAGTTCCGCCGCATCCTGGCCGAGGAGCGCTTCGTCAGCCGGGACGGGCTCACGGACTACGTGGACAGCCTGACCGCCCTGGACGACGCTCCGTTGCTGGTCATCGCCGGCCGAGGCGACCGCGTGGCCCCGCCCGACCGGGTCACGGCCTGGATCCCCGCCGCGGCCTCGCCCGACGAGACCCTGGTCGTCGCCAGCCGCGCGAACGGCTTCGCCACTGACTACGGCCACCTGGATCTGACCGTCGGCGACGCGGCGGCGGCCGAGATCCACCCGCTGATCGGCGCTTGGTTGGCCGCCCGGCTACCGGCGGCGACGGCCCAGGCCGACCAGGGCCAGCAGCCCGAGCCACAGGCTCCCTGAGGTCCGGCCCGCGCTGCTGCAGCCGCCCTTCTCTTCGCCGCCGGTGTCGGCGGCTCCGTCGCCGTCGTCTTCGGCGACGCACTCCGACGCGACGTCGGCGTCGCCCAGGCAGTAGTCGATGGCGATGCTGTTCTCGGCGAAGAGCGGGTGGCTGACCACGACGAACACGCCGCCGGCGTCCAGGTCCGCCAGCTCGACGCGGCCGGGCCCGTCGAAGCTGCCCGTGGCGACGGCGTCGGCCACCGGCCCGTCGGCGCCGCCGTCCGCGACGGGGTGCACGGCCCACGACAGCCCGGTGGGGTCGTCGGCGGTCGCCCAATACAGGGGGCCGCCGGCGTGGTCCAGGCGGACGTAGAGGGTGGCCAGGGGGTAGATGCGCTCGTCGTCGACGACGCTGTCGCCTTCCTTGGCGATGGCGACTTCGGTCAGGTCGGCGGCGAAGTCGTAGCTCTCGGCGACGCCCGCCCGGTCACCCACGGCCAGGTTCCAGCTGGCGTAGGCCGCGAACAGGGTCTCGATGTCCGTGCCGGCGTCGGCGATGACCGCGGCCAGGGCGTCGATGTCCTGGTCCCCGCCGAGCTCGGCCAGCGCTTCCTGCAGCGCCACCAGGCTCTCGGTGCCCAGCGCCTGGTCCATGAACCCGAACCACAGGGCCGTGCCGTACTCCCAGCCCGTGAACGCGCCGCTGGGCGGCCGATCCAGGGCCCGCTCCGGCTCTTCCAGCACGCGCCCGCACCAGGCTCGGAAGTCGTAGCTGTCGGGATCGTAGAGGTACTCTGCCCAGGTGGCGGTGCCTTCCGCCACCCAGCCGGGCTGGTCGACGGCGTAGGCGTACTGCACCCCGTGGAACAGCTCGTGGCTGGACAGGGTGCGGACGGCTTCGCCCAGGTCGGGGTAGCCGTAGCCCTTGAAGTCGTTCTCCATCATCATGTAGCCGCTGCAGACGCCGCCGCTGCAGCGGTCGGTGCCGAACTGGCCGTCGCCGGTGCCGTCGAAGTCGACCAGGTAGAAGTCCAGGGCGTTGCTGCCGCCCAGCGGCTCGAGGCCCATGTCCTCTTCTGACAGCGGCAGCCGGAAGCCGGCGTCGGCGTAGGCCTGCAGCACCAGCTCGGCCTCGAGCGCCGTGTCCTGGGCCAGGTCGGGGATGCCGTCGTCGTCGGCGTCGAGCGCCTTGACCTGGTTGGGGCCCTCGACCGAGTAGTGCACCCGGACCGTGCCCTCGGGGCTGTCGACGTACTCGATGACGTCTTCGGCCGTGTAGGCGTAGAACCCGGTCAGGTCGGTCGGCCGGGCGGCCGCTGCGGCGCCGACGGCGAGCAACAGGATGGCGGCAGGTCCGGGCACTACAGCATCTGCCAGCGGATCTTGAGCATGCCGCCGTTGTCCCCGCCGACGCCCGACGAGTTGCAGCCGTCCTGGCCGTCCTCGTAGAACTCCTCGATGACCAGCTTCACGAAGGCGCCGCTGTTGGTCTGCACGATGTGGGGGTAGCCGCTGGTGGCGACGCAGCCCGGGTAGGACCACCACTGGCCGAGCACCAGGTTGGGGCTGCCCTCGAGCCCGCTGCTGTCGTTGATGAACTCGCAGCTGTCCGTGTAGAAGTCGTCCTGGCCCAGGTAGCCACCGGACTCCAGGGACTCGGCGTCGGAGCTGCCGACGTCGGCGTAGGCCTTCTCGCGCAGGGTCGCGGCCTGGACGCAGCCGGGGCCGCTGTCGCCGCCGTTGACGCGCACCAGGTAGCGCCGCATGCCCAGGTCCCAGGTCAGGTCGTCGAGGCTGTCCTCGTCGTCGATCTCGACCTTCTCGAGGCCATCGGCGGTGAACCGGACGTAGACCCAGGGGTTCTGCGAGGCGGCGGTGTAGCCGCCGGCGGTGGCGTCGACGATGGACACGAAGTCGCTGCCCTCGGTCGAGGTGGTCACGGCGCCCTCGCTGACCTCGTCGTCCTGGAAGGAGAGGTCGGAGATGAGGGCGTCGACGCAGGCGGGCTCGGTGGCTTCGCACTCCAGCGCGCCGCCGTCGCCACCGTCGCCGGTGCCGCTGTCGGCGGAGCCGTCGTCCTTGTCGCCGCAGGCGACGACGAGGGGCAGGGCCAGGAGGAAGAGCGAGGTGGGGCGCATCGGATCACCGGGGAAGCGAGGGGGGAAGTCGCCACGTTAGCCTGCCCGGCATGTTCCTACACCTCCTCTCTGGCGTCCTACTGGTCTCTCCCGCAGCCCACGCCACGCCCGGGCTGCGGCTGGATCCGCGCCGGCCCCCGGTCGCGGTCGGTGGGGACCGCTACGCCTTCCCGCGGCGGGTCGACGCACCCGATGCGTCGCTGCGGGTGCTGCCGGGCGTCGTGCTGCACCTGTCGGCCGACGGCGCGGCGCCGCCCGGGGCCGAGCACCTGGGCGGGCGGTCCTGGCGGCTGCCGGTGGCGGACGCAGCGACGGCGGTGCAGGTCGCGCTCTCGTGGGAGGCTCGACCCGGGGTCACGGCCTTCCCCGATGTGGAGCTGCCGCTGCGCCGGACCCAGGACGTGCCCGGCAGCACGGACCCCCGCCGGGGCGGGCAGTGGTACCTCGACGATCTGTCCTACGACGAGCTGCTGGCCGTCTGGCCCGGCGACCCCGACACCCGCGTGGCGGTCATCGACAGCGGCATCGACATCTCGCACGGCGACCTGGCAGCGGCGGTGGACGCGCCCTACGACGCCTACGACGACGACGACGACCCCTCGCCGGATCCCGGGGAGTTCTGTGCCGGCGCGACCGGCATCTGCGATGTGCACGGGACCGCCGTGTCCGGGGTCATGGTGGCCCGTGCGGACAACGGCCTGGGCATCGTCGGCATGTGCCCCGAGTGCACGCTGGTGCCGATCAAGCTGCTCGGCGAAGGCGGCGTCACCAACACGCTGAGCCGCGACGTGCGGGCCTTCGAGCACGCCATCGCCCAGGACGTGGCGGTCATCAACAACTCCTGGGGCTTCACCGAGAGCATCCCCGTGCCGGCGACCCTGGCCGAGGTCATCGAGCGGGCGGCCACCGAGCCGCGGGGGGGCAAGGGGGCCCTGGTGGTCTTCGCGGCCGGCAACGACGACCGCGTCATCGAGGACGACGAGCTGCAGGCGCTCGACGATGTGCTCTGCGTGAGCGCGGTCGACAGCTACGGCAACCCCACCAACTACACCAACTACGGCGCCACCATCGACGTGGCCGCACCCTCGGCGACCGTGACGATCGCCCCTGGGGACGAGGTCATCGACAACTTCGGCGGGACCAGCGCCGCGGCGCCGGTGGCCAGCGGCCTGGCGTCGTGGGCCGCCAGCGTGGACCCCTCGCTCACGGCCGCTGAGCTGCACGCCCTGCTGGTCGACGCCGCCGTGCCTTCGCCCCTGGTGTCCCACGACGAGTCCGGCCACAACGACTTCTACGGCTACGGGCTCATCGATGCGGTGGCGGTCAAGGACGCGGTGTGGACCGGCGGCGCGGACTCCGGGGCAGAGACCCCCGGCGGCTGCGGCTGCAGCGGCCTCCCCACGCCAGCGGTGTCGTGGCTGCTCGCCCTGCCGGCCCTGATCGCGCTCCGTCGCCGCCGCTGATCACAGCTCGGTCGACTTCTCCAGCCGCCCCCGGGCGGCCTCGACCGGGTACTTCTCGGCGTTTCGCGCCAGCTTCTCGTCCACGGCGGCCGCCAGGTCGATGCCGGCCCGGTCGCACAGGTTGAGCAGGCAGATCAGCACGTCCGCAGCTTCCTGGGCGACCTTGGGCTCGCGGCTGCCGACCGGGGGCTGGGGACCGTCGTCGCTGGCCCACAGGTAGAGCTCGAGCAGCTCGCCGGCTTCGACGGACAGGGCCATCGCGAGGTTCCGCGGCGAGTGGTAGCGACCCCAGTCGCGCTCGTCGTTGAAGGCCCGCACGCGGTCCTTGAGGTGCTGGAGGGTGGTGTGGCGATCGTCCATCGGTCGCCCCTATCCGGCGACCCCGCTCCGCGACCCGCGCCGTGCCCCGCCCGCAGGTGTGACAGGCCCCTGACACCCACGCACCATCGGCGTTGCGGGGGGGTCCGTGGTCGTGGTATCCGTGCGGGTCGAGAGACGAGCCGGTCCCCTTCGCCACGTCGCGGGTGCCTCGCGCCCCCTGCGACCCGCCCTGCCCACAGACCTCGCGCTCCCCCCGCATCCATCGTCCTGGCGGTCCCGATCGCCCCCCCGGAGTCCCCATGAAGCCCTCGCACAGCCTCCTCCTCGGTCTCGGCCTGGTCCTCGCCGCCTGCAACGGCGGCAACCGCTGGGGCGGCAACGACATCAACCTCGACAGCGGGACCACGGACGACGGCTCGACCAGCGGCTCGGACACCGACGCCGACTCGGACACCGACGCCGACACCGACACCGACGGCAGCGACACCGACGGTACCGACACCGACACGGACGGCACCGACACCGACGGCACCGACGACGGTGGCCCGGACTACTGCCACCACGACTACCAGCCGATCCACGAGTCGGGCTGGACCAAGACCTACAACGCCACCTTCTCGTTCAACGGCGACGCCCAGAGCGGCACCGCCAGCGAGTCGGGCCTGGGCCGCGCGACCCTGCCCGACGGCAGCGAGGGCTTCGCCTACCAGGACGCGGTGAGCACCAGCGGCGAGAGCTACGACGTCACCACCTTCGTGGCCTGCGACCCCGGCGGCGACGAGGGCATGTTCGTGGTGGCCTGGGAAGGCGACTACACCATGTCGATGATCGGCTTCCCGATGGCCTACGACGTGACCGCCACCCTGACCCCGGGCCGCAAGTTCCTGCCCCCGCAGTACGCGCTCGGCAGCGTCGGCAGCTGGGACTACAGCTACAACCTGAGCATCATCGCCCAGGGTGACTCCGGCGGCCCCCAGGTCAACCCCTACACCGTGTCGGGCACCTACGCCGAAGCCGGCATGCAGCCGATCACCCTGTTCAACGGCACGGAAGTCACCGCCTACAAGCTGGTCAACACCTACACCCAGGTGGGCCAGACCAGCACCGTCAACGGCTACATCGAGCAGTGGTGGGTCAAGGGCCTCGGCCTGGTCAAGGAGATCCACGTCAACGCCGACACGGCCGCGACCATCGCCAGCAAGGAGCTCACCGGCTTCTCGGGCCTGACGATCGACTGAGCCACCCCGGCTCCGGCCGAAGACGGCCACGCGGCCCCACCGACGGCTTCGGCCCGGTGGGGCCGCTGTCGTTGGGGGCCCGGCAGGCGGACGCGGTGCGTTAACGGCCGCCTCTGCCGGCGCACCGGCTCCGCACGACGGGCGGACCCGCGCACGCCGTGGTACACCCCCCCGAACGCCTCTCCTCCCCTTCCGACGGAGTCCCCGTGAGCGCCATGCTCCTGCTGCTGCCGGCGGCCCTGACCCTGCCCGCGCACGCCAACTCCACCCACGTCACCAGCGTGGACAACGGCATCGTCCTGCGGCCCGACACCTACCTGGTCGACACCCGCAACAGCGCGCCGCCGGTCGAGAACTTCACCGACGTCTACGTCGACCCGATGACGCTGGCCGAGCGGCTCAAGCCCGCCGCCCCGCCGGCCGCTCCCACGCCGCCGGCCGGCCAGCCGGCCTCGGCGCCGAGCTTCCCGCCCAAGGGCGTGCTGCCGATCATCAACAAGCGCCTCGGCGAAGCGACGATCACGGTCAACGACATCGAGATCGGCCAGGTGCACTCCTTGACCGAAGCCGCCCTGCACGACGTCAAGTGGGGCTGCTACGACGTGCAGTTCGCCTACGAAGACGACTCGGTGCACAAGGAACAGCTGTGCACCACGAGCACCTGGCGCACGCCCTTCCCCGGCGGCCCGGATGCGGCGAAGTACCTGGAAGACGGGCGCCCCGCCCGGTCCGAGGCCGCCTGGATGTGGGGTCCGCCGGACCGCGACCACGACGGCATCGCCGACCAGGACGACGAGTGCCCCGCCGAAGCCGGCCCCGAGTCCGCCTTCGGCTGCCCCGACGGGGACGAGGACCGGGTCCCCGACTACCGCGACGCCTGCCCGATGCAGAAGGCCAACGCCCGCGCCGACGCCAAGAAGAGCGACGGCTGCCCCAGCCGCGTCTTCATCAGCCAGAAGGCGATCGTCATCACCGACAAGATCTTCTTCAAGACCGGCAAGGCCACCATCAAGCCCGAGAGCCACGCGCTGCTCGACGAGATCGCCGGCGTGCTGGCCAAGCACGAGGAGATCAAGAAGGTCGAGGTCGCCGGCCACACGGACGACCAGGGCAAGGACGACGCGAACCTCAAGCTGTCCCAGGGCCGCTCGGAAGCCGTCATGGCCTACCTGGTCGGCCAGGGCATCGCCGCCGACCGGCTGGTCGCCAAGGGCTACGGCGAGACCGAGCCGATCGGCGACAACACGACCGACGAGGGCCGCGCCCAGAACCGCCGTGTCGAGTTCCGCATCCTGGAACAGGCCAAGGCCCAGCCCCTGCGTCGCCAGGCACCCCGCATGGGCGACGGCGACGAAGGCTCCGGTCCGGTCGAGCTGACCGCGCCCGAGGGCGAGGACGAGAGCGGCGTCGAAGAGACCGAGGCGACGCCGACCGAGGGCGGTCCCGCTCCCCTGCCGAAGCCCGCCGCCGATTGATGGCCCCGCGGGCTCCTGCCGGAGAAGGCGGGGGCCGCGCGGCGCGAGGCGCTGCCGTCAGATGACGGTGCCCGCCGGGATCACGGCGTTCTTCTCGATGACGATGATGCCGTCGCGGACGACCCAGCCGTCGCCTTCTTCGTCGGGGCGGCCGGGCTTGCCGCGCAGCACACAGCCTTCGCCGATCCGCGCGTTCTTGTCGACGATGACGCGCTCCAGGACGCAGCCCTGGCCGATGCCCACGTCGGGGCGGCCGGCCTCGCGGTTGCCGGAGCGACGCACGGGCGACTCGTAGAAGTCCGCGCCCATGATGACCGAGTCGCGGATCGAGGACCCGGCGCCGATCCGGGTCCGCAGCCCGACGACGCAGCGATCCAGGGTGGCGCCCTGGACGATGCAGCCCTCGGAGATGATGGTGCGCTCGAGGTGGGCGTCGATGACCTTGCTGGCGGGCAGCATGCGGCGGCGCGTGTAGATCGGCGCCTGGTCGTCCCAGAAGCGGAACGGCGGCTCGTCCTCGCACAGGCCCAGGTTGGCCTCGAAGAAGGCGTCGATGGTGCCGATGTCGGCCCAGTAGTCGTCGAAGCGATGGGCGACGACGCGGTGGCTCTCGACCATGGCCGGCAGGATGTCGCGGCCGAAGTCCAGGGCTCCGGGCAGCGCGAGGCCCGCGCGCAGCGCCTCGCGGCGGAACACGTAGACGCCCATGCTGGCCAGGTAGCGGCGATCGCCCAGCGACCAGGCGGCGGCCAGGCGGTCGGGGACCTCGATGTGGGACAGGTCGTCGTCGTCGCCGGGCTTCTCGGTGAAGGCCCGGATGCGGCCGTCGGCGTCGACACCCATGATGCCGAAGCCGGTGCAGCCCTTGCGGTCGACCGGGAAGGTGGCCACCGTGACGTCGGCGCCGCTGGCTTCGTGGCGCATGACCAGGTCGCGGTAGTCCATCCGGTAGAGGTGGTCCCCCGACAGGATGAGCACGTGGTCGAAGGACGGACGGTCGAAGTGGTGGATCTGCTTGCGGACGGCGTCGGCGGTGCCCTGGTACCAGTCCTCGGTGTGGTCGGTCTGCTCCGCGGCCAGCACCTCGACGAAGCCCTTGGAGAACACGTCGAACTGGAAGGTCCGCCCGATGTGCCGGTTGAGCGAGGCGCTCAGGAACTGGGTGAGCACGTAGACGTTGCGGTAGCCGGAATTGATGCTGTTGCTCACCGGGATGTCGATGAGACGGTACTTTCCCGCCAGCGGGACCGCTGGCTTGGCCCGCAGGGCGGTCAGCGGGTACAGCCGCGTGCCGCGCCCGCCCCCCAGGATGACGGTGACCACACGTTCGGACATCGACGCACCCCTGTTTCGCGGTGGGCGGCGTGACGGTACCAGCCGCGCCCTGCGGCGGGGGGCGACCGTCGCGGGCTCGCTGGTCGTCGCCCTCGCCCTGCCGCTCTCGGGCTGCCAGACCCCCTGCGAGGGCCCGGGCTGCCTGTCCGCCTACGGCGCGGCGCTGGTCACGGTGCACGACGGCGCCGGTCTGCCGGTCCCGGGCCAGCGGGACCCGCTCCAGAGCTACGCGACCCTGACGGGCACCTCCGAGCAGGGCCCTGACCGGTCGCTGGCGCTGCTGCCGGGGCTGCTGCTGGTCGGCATTCCCGGCTCGGACGCGGTCGCCGCCCTGACCCTGGACGGCGGCGGCACGCTGTCCATCGACCAGGACGTCGGCGGCGTCATCGGCGAGACCGCGGGCGACCGGTTCGGCGACGCGCTGGCGATCGCGCCGGACGTCGACGGGGACGGCGTGCCCGACCTGGTGGTGGGCGCTCCCACCCGGCCGGTGGACGAGACCGGCCTGGACGAGGGCGCGCTGTACGTCTTCTCCGGAGATCGGGTGCGCCAGGACCGCCGGCTCGACGCGGCAGCGGCCCTGTCCCGCGTCGCCGGAAGCCGGGCCGGCGGGCGCCTGGGCGCACCGGTGGCGGGCTGCGGCGACGTCGACGGGGATGGCTTGACCGACGTGCTCTCGGCGGCCCCCCGGGCCACGGCCGACGACGGCACGGCACTGGCGGGACAGGTGGTGTTGGTCAGCGCGGCCGAGCTGGCGCTGGGCGAGGCCCTGGGCGTCGACGACCTGGACCACCAGTGGTTCGGCAGCGACCTGGGGGAGCGCGCGGGCTCGTCGCTCAGCTGCGGCGCAGACCTGGACCGGGACGGTCTGGCGGATCTGGTCGTCGGGGCGCCCTTCGCAGACGGGGCGGGCGAAGCCCGGGGGCGGGTGTATGTGGTGCACGGCGCCACCACGCTGCCCACCGGGGGCGACCAGCGCCGGCTCGCCGACGCCGCCACCCTGACCCTGGACGGCACCGAGGACGAGGCCTGGCTCGGCTGGTCGGTGGCCACTCCCGACCTGGACGGCGACGGCCGTGCCGAGCTCGCGGCCGGCGCGCCCGGGGTCGACGCCCAGACCGGGCGCGTGCTCGTGTGGCAGAACGACGCGCGCCTGGGCCTGTCCACCACGGCGAGCCACCGCATCCGCGGCGCGCGCGCGGGCGACGCCTTCGGCCGCAACCTGGCCATCGGGGACGTCACGGGCGACGGGCGGGCGGACCTGCTGGTCGGGGCGCCCCGGTTCAACCCGACCGAGTCCCAGACCCTGGACGCCTACGAGTCCGGCGTGGTCTACGTGTTCGCAGGTCCCGACGACTTCGCCGACTGGGACGGCCTGCTGTACGTGTCGGACGCCGAGGTGTCCTTCGTCCGCGCCCAGGCCTACCTGCGCACCGGCCGCGGCCTGGCCGTCGGGGACTTCGACGGCGACGACGTCGCGGACGTGGCCCTGCTCCACCGCATCGATCCCGGCGGCTGACCCGGGGTCGCGGACGCAGGACGCGAGGTCGCGGTCGGGCGGCGCATCCCGGGCTGCGTGATAGCCCCCTCCGCCTGCCCTCCCGGAGCCCGCCGTCGTGGTCCGTGCGCTCATCCCGGTCCTGCTCGCCGTCTTCCTGGACCTGCTGGGCTTCGGGATCGTCATCCCGCTGTTGACCTTCTACGCCGAGGACTACGGCGCGAGCGCCCTGCAGGTCACGATGCTGATGGCCTGCTACAGCCTGGCGCAGCTGTTGATGGCCCCGGTGTGGGGCGCGATCTCCGACCGCTACGGCCGCCGGCCGGTGCTGCTGGCCAGCATCGGCGCCGCCGCCCTGTTCCTGTCGGGCTTCGCCGCCGCCGACCAGCTGTGGATGCTGTTCCTGTTCCGCACCCTGCACGGGGCGAGCGCCGCGAACATCAGCACCGCCCAGGCCGCCGTGGCCGACCTGACCCCACCGGAGAAGCGGGCGATGGGCATGGGGCTCATCGGCGCGGCCTTCGGCGTCGGCTTCACCCTGGGTCCGTGGCTGGGCGGCGAGCTGTCCCGCTGGGGCCACGCCACGCCGATCTGGCTGGCGGCGGGCCTGTCCGCGCTGAACTTCTTGCTGGCCCTGTTCCTGCTGCCGGAGACCCGCGGCATGCAGGGCGAAGGGGCGGCCCCGGCGGCCCGACGGACGCTGGATCCTCGGCGGTTCGCGGCGGTGCTTCGGCACCCCGTGGTCGGCCTCTGCGTCGGGCTGACCTTCCTGACCACCATCGCCTTCGCGATGATGGAGAGCACCTTCACCCTGTTCGCCGAGCACGCCCGCGGGCTCGATGCACCCACCGTCGGGCGCTACTTCGGCGTCGCAGGGCTGGTCATGATCTTCGTCCAGGGCGGGCTCATCGGGCGGCTGGTCAAGCGGTTCGGCGAGGCCCCGCTGGTGCCGGTCGGGCTGTTGCTCCTGACGCTCGGGCTCGCGCTGCTGCCCTTCGCACCGCCCCCCCTGGCGATGGTGAGCGTGTTCGTGCTCATCGCCATCGGCCAGGGCATCTCGACCCCCAGCCTGCAGGCGCTGATCAGCAAGGGCACGAGCGTCGACGAGCAGGGCTTCGTGCTCGGCACCAACCAGAGCATGTCGGCGCTGGCCCGCGTGGTCGGACCGCTGCTGGGCGGCCTGCTGTTCGCCCACGTGCTCGAGCAGGCCCCCTTCCTGGGCGCCAGCGCGCTCCTCGGTGTCGGCTTCCTGTTCAGCTTCGCCGCGCTCAAGCGCTGGCGGGAGGGCACGCGCGCGCTGCACTCGCAGCCGCCGGATGCCGCCTCCTCCGGGACCGGCCCCTCCTCCCCTCCCCTTGGCGACCGGGCCGAGTAGCGCTACGGCGCGGCAGATGTCCGCGACCCGACCCACGGCGGCCTCGCCGTCTTTCCTGCCGATGACCCCCGAAGAAGCCGGGGGGCCCCTCGACGTGATCCTGGTCACGGGCGACGCCTACGTCGACCACCCCAGCTGGGGCATGGCCGCCATCGGCCGCTGGCTGCAGGCCCACGGCTTCACCGTCGGCGTCATCGCGCAGCCGGACTGGACCGACGTCGACGCCTTCCGGGTGCTGGGCCGGCCGCGGCTGTTCTTCGGCGTGACGGCCGGCAACATGGACACCCAGGTCAACAAGTTCACCGCCGCGCGGCACCTGCGGAGCAGCGACGCCTACGCCCCCGGCGGCGAGGTCGGACGACGGCCGGACCGGGCGACCATCCCCTACACGAGCCGCTGCAAGCAGGCCTACAAGGGCGTGAACGTCGTGGTCGGCGGCATCGAGGCCAGCCTGCGGCGCTTCGCCCACTACGACTTCTGGCAGGACAAGATCCGCGGGTCCATCCTGCTCGAAGCCAAGGCCGACCTGCTGGTCTACGGCATGGGCGAGCACCAGGTCGTCGAGATCGCCCGCCGGCTGGACGCGGGCGAGGACATCCGCAGCATCCGCGACGTGCCCGGTACGGCCTATGCGCTGGGCGGCAGCGAGCCCCTGCCCGAGGGCCGGGAGATCGAGGAGCTGCCGACCCTGGCCGAGTGCAAGCAGGACCCGCTGGCCTTCAACCGGCTGACCCTGTTGATGTACCGCGAGAGCAACCCGCACTGCGGCAAGGTGCTCGTCCAGCAGCACGGCGGCCGCGCGGTGGTGCAGAACCCCGCGGCACCGCCCCTGTCGACCGCCGACCTGGACCGCCTGCACGAGCTGCCCTACGCCCACGGCGCCCATCCTTGCTACCGCCAGCCGATCCCGGCCCTGAACAGCATCCAGGGCAGCGTGGCGGTGAACCGGGGCTGCAGCGGCGGCTGTTCCTTCTGCGCCCTGACCATCCACCAGGGCAAGGACGTCGTCAGCCGCAGCCCCGAGAGCGTGCTGCGAGAGCTGACCGCCATGGCGGCCCGGCCCGGCTTCAACGGCACGGTCACGGACCTGGGCGGGCCGACCGCCAACATGTTCCACATGAACTGCCAGAGCGAGGCCGCCAACAAGGTCTGTCGGCGGGTCAGCTGCCTGCACCCGGTGCGCTGCAAGCACTACGGCACCGACCACAAGCCCTACCTGTCGCTGCTCCGCAAGGCCCGGGCCATCCCGGGCATCAAGCACGTCTACGTCAACAGCGGCATCCGCTACGACCTGGCCAGCCTGGACGACGAATTCGTCGAGGAGCTGGCGGCCCACCACACGCCGGGCCAGCTCTCCGTCGCCCCGGAACACGCCAGCGCAGACAGCCTGGGCCTGATGCGCAAGCCGGGCATCGAGTACTTCCAGGCCTTCATGGAGCGCTTCCAGAAGGCCTGCGCGGACCAGGGCAAGGACCGCTACCTGGTGCCCTACTTCCAGTGCGCCCACCCCGGCACCGGGCCCGCGGAGTGCATCGATCTGGCGCTGTACATGAAGGCCCAGGGCCTGCGGCCGCGCCAGGCCCAGATGTTCATGCCGACCCCGGCGACCCTGGCCACCGCCATGTACGTCAGCGGCATCGACCCCTACACCAAGAAGCCCGTCTTCGTGGCCAAGGGGTGGAAGGAGCGCAGCCGCCAGCGGGCGCTGTTGTTCTACTGGAAGTCCAGCGAACATCCGCACGTGCGCGAGGCGCTGATCGAATGGGGACGCCGCGATCTCATCGGTCGCGGCCCGCAGCACCTGGTCCCTCCGGGCCCGGCCTACGGCGCCTGGGACAAGCGGGCCCGAGCCCAGGCCGGCGTCCGCTACGACACGCACATGGGCATGCAGGTCGAGCGGGCCAGCCGGGACGAAGAAGCCGCCGAGAGCTGGGAGGCGGTGGCCGAGGAGCGGGCGCCGGCCCTGTAGCGGAGGCCTTCGGCGCCGAACCGCTCCGCCCGGAAGCGCCCCTCAGCCCGGAAGAGCCCTTCAGCCCGGAAGAGCCAGGGCGTAGACCCGTTCCTCGTCGGGAGCGCCTTCCTCCTCCACCGCCCGGGCGAGGGCATCGGCGAGCCAGGCGGACAGCGCCCCGTAGCGGGAGGGCGGCACGGCCCAGCGGCCGTCGCGGCTGACCAGCCAGCCCCGCTCGGGGGCGCGCAGGTGGTCGACCAGCAGGCGGGCGGCGACCCGGAAGCTCGGCTCTTCGTGGGCCAGCAGCGCCGGGATGTCGGCCGCGCCGGTCTCGGGATCGATGCCGGCGTAGAGGGCGCCGAGCAGCTCGGACAGGCGGCCGCGCAGCCGGACGCGCAGCACCGGGGCGGCGGGCGGCGGAGCGGGTTCCTCGGCCAGCGGCAGGCCCGGGCGGTGCCAGGCGGCCTGGACCTGGGCGGCGCCGTCCTTGGCCTGCTGGACGACCCGGGCCGCGCCGGCGCTCACGGTCTGGACCACGGGGCGGCCACGCCGGCCGGTGATCGTAGTGCCCAGCAGGATGGCGATGCCGTCGACCAGGCAAGCCAGCAGCAACGCGACGACGGCGGGGAGCTCGCCGCGGCGGACCTTGTAGAAGGGGGTCAGCAGGTCGACCTGCTGCTCGAGGTCGACGTAGGCGCCGCGGCTGGGGGTCGGCACCGCGGCCTTCCAGCCGGTCGGAGCGGCCTGCCACGCAGCCAGGTCGGCGGTGTAGATCGCCGCTGCGTCGGCGTCGTCGGCGGGCTCGGCGAAGCTCGGGGCCAGGCGCTCGAGCTCGCGGGTCAACAGGGTGGCCTGGGTCTCGAGCTCGCGGGCGCGGGCGTCGTAGCCGCGGGCGACGGGGCCGTAGCCGACGGCCCCGGTGGTCGCGCCGGCGGCGGCTTCGTCCTGGGCCAGGGCGCGCAGGCTGGCGGCCTCGGTCTCCAGGCGGGCGAGCTGCTCGACCGCGGGCTGCTGCACGGCGGCGACGAAGGCGGCGTGGGCCTGGTGCGCCCGGTCGAGCCCCTCGGCCTCGACCGCGTGGCCGGCCAGGGTCCGGTAGTAGGCGAAGAAGCTGGTGTAGACGCTGAACGCGCCGAAGACCGCGACCACCAGCCAGCGCCGGAGCGGGGCGTGGCGGGCGGCGGCCCCCGCCAGCAGCAGGAAGAGCATGCCCTGCACGGTCAGGCCCAGCACCTCGCCCACCGGGCTCGGCAGCACCTGCCGGGCACCGAGCACGGTCGTGACCGCGCTGCCCAGGTTGAGCAGCAGCAGCAGGAACAGCAGCACCCGGTCGGGGCGGGCCGGCTCTGCGGCGGCGGACGCGGGGACGGGGCGGGGCGGCGACAGGGCAGACGGCTGGACCATGACTCCTCCGGGGTGGTCGCCCGGTCGCTACGGAGCCCTGTTCCGGCCTATTCGCGGGGTGCGGATCTTCGATCCCCGGGTGTCCAAGGCCGGATCAGTAGGCGATGTCCAGCCAGGCGATGGTGCCCTCGTCGTCGTAGAAGGCGTAGTACAGGTAGACGTAGACGCGCTCTTCGTCGGGCGGCACGATCAGGAACTGGTGGTCGTAGGACACGCTCTCGACCCAGCTGGGGAAGGGCATCCAGTCGCGGAACAGCTCGGCGCTGGTGTCGCGGTCGAACACCTGGATCAGCTGGTCGTCGAACATCAGGGACATGGACACGACGCGCTCGTCGTCGGGCATGTAGCCGTGGTCCTGGCAGCCGAAGACCGCATCGTCCTCGACCCCGAAGGACTGGATGCGGGCGCCGTTGCTGCGGCGGAACTCGATGAGGGACTCGGCCCCGGTGGTGTAGAGCACGCCGTCGCCGTCGGCAGAGAACGGCGTGCGCGTCGCCTGGTTGAAGGTGCAGTCGTACTCCTCGACCAGGGTCAGCTCGTCGCCGCTGTCGGGCACGGCGTAGCGGGAGCAGCCGATGTACAGGTCGCCGTCGGCGGCGCCCAGCCGGGCGTAGTGGGTGCTGTCCGGCGACGCCCAGGCGCCGCTCACCGTTGCGGTCGAGGGATCGACGGCGAACACGGTGAGCAGGGTGCTGAAGGTGGGGTCGGTGGCGAGCACGTAGACCTGGCCGTCGTCGCCATAGGCCACGTCGACACCGGGCAGGAATTCCCCGTCCAGCTCGAGGTCGACGCTGGTGCGCGTCCAGTCGGTCAGATCGATGAGATCGACGCGGGTGACGCTGTCCTCGCCGTGCACCACCGCGGCGTGGTCGAGCCCCGGGTTCCACGCGACCCGCGAGGGATTGCCGCCGATGACCAGCTCGTCGAGCACCTCGCCGGTGGTCAGGTCGACCCGCTGCACGGCGTTGTCGTCGACGTTGGTGACCAGGGCCTGCTGGTCCCCGATGGCCAGCACGTCGGTCCAGTGCGGGGTGCGGAACCAGGGGTCGCCGGGATCGCCGCTGTCGCCGCCGTCGGTGTCGGTGTCGGTGTCGGTGCCGTCCGTGTCGGTGTCGGTGTCGGTGCCGTCGGTGTCGGTGCCGTCGGTGTCGGTGCCGTCCGTGTCGGTGGTGTCGGTGTCGGTGGCCGAGGTGTCCGTGTCGGTCTTGCCGTCGGTGTCCGTGTCCGTGTCGGAGGCATCGGTGTCGGAGGCATCGGTGTCGCCGACGCCGCCGGAGTCGATGGCCTTGGCGGGGTCGTCGTCGCAGCCGATCAGGAGGGAGGGGAGGAGGGAGACGCAGAGCAGCGCGGTGCGGTTCATCGGGGGACCTCGGGTGCGGGAGGAGCATAGGCCGTGACGCGGAGGGGTGTCCCAGGGCGAGACAGGGGGTGACGGAGGAGGACTTGCCCTGTCAAGGCTTAGCATCGGACACTTTCTGTCCTTGTTCAGTGTTGCCGGGAACCGGCCACCGAATACCATGAACGCATGTTCAGGTATCTCGTCGTGCACCTCCCCTGCTTCCGGCTGGAGCGCTGCGGCTGGTCCGCCCAGGACGCCGTGGCCCTGCTGGCCGAAGAGAAGAGCGCCCTGCGCGTGCAGTCCATGACGCCCGTCGCCAGCCGGGCGGGGGTGCGACGGGGCATGACCGCGGCGGAAGCCCGCGCCATCCTGCCGGCCCTGCAGGTCGAACCGCTCGATCCCGACGCAGAGACCCTGGACCTGGCCGACGTGACGGCCCAGCTGCTGCGCATCTCCCCGCAGGTCGCTCCCCTCCCCCCCGACTCGCTGGTCGCCGAGATCTCCCGCACCGTGGGCTCCTCCGTCGCCGGCCAGGCCGCCCGTGCCGGCGCCGAGCGTGCCCTGCTCGAGCGGGTGCGGCACCGCATGGCGGCCCTGGGCCACGTCGTGCGGGCCGCGATCGCCGACGACCCCGGCACGGCCCTGGCCTGCGCCGCCTGGGGCCGCAAGAGCCGCATCGTGCCCCCCGGCGGCGGGGCCGACGCCCTGGCCGGACTGCCGCTGGAAGCCCTGGGACTGCCCGACCGGGAACAGGACCTGCTGCTGGGCCTGGGCCTGGACACGGTCGGCGCCTTCGCGGCCCTGCCGCCGGCCAGCGTGGTCGGGCGCCTGGGTCCGGTGGCCTGCGCGGCCCATGCCCTGGCCCGCGGCGGCGGCCCTCGCCCCACCCTGCAGACCTGGCAGGAAGACGGCCCCCTGGTCCTGTCCCAGGACCTGATGCACCTGGTCTGCGAACAGGAAGCCCTGGTCTTCGTGCTCAACGCCCTGCTGCGCGACGCGGCCCTGCGGCTGGCCGGGGCCGGGCGGGCGGCCCAGCGGCTGGTCCTGCGGCTGACCCTGGACGCCCAGGAAGACGGCCTGGACGACGAAGAGCGTGGCCACGCCGTCATCGTGGCCCCCGGCGGCGTCCAGGAGCTCTCCCTGCGGCTGGGGGCGCCCACCCGGGACCCGGCCCACATGCTGGCCCTGCTGCGGGCCCGGCTCGACGGCCTCAAGCTGGCCGGGCCCGTCTGCCGCGTGTCCATCGAGCTGCCGGAACCGGTGCCCTTCGACGGCCGGCAGCGGGATCTGCTCGAGCGCCAGCGCGCGGCCGAAGCCCTGGACCAGGTCGTCGCCCGGATCCAGGACGAGCTCGGCGCCGACGCCGTCTTCGTGCCCTCCCTGGCCCCGGTGCACCGCCCGGAACAGGCCTGGTTGCCGGTGAGCGTGGGCCAGTCCCGTCGGGACGCCCTGCAGGCCGCGCCTCGCGGGGGCACGCACGCCGATCTGCTCGGCCAGCAGCGCCCCGACGGCTCCGATCCCGTGCGCGAGTGGGAAGGCTTCGCCACCCCACCGCCTGCCCTGCGACCGGCCCTGCTCCAGCACCCGCCCCAGGCCATCGAGGTGCGGGCCGTGCCGGACCTGGGCGGTCGGGTGGCGGCCGACCTGGGGGACGTGCCCCGGGCCGTGCACAGCGACGGACGATGGGTGCCCTGCGTGGGCCTGGCGGGGCCCGAGCAGCTCGCCGGAGAGTGGTGGAAGGCCGCCATGGACCGCCGCTACTGGGCCGCGACCCTGGCCGACGGCCGGCGGGCCTGGCTCTACCAGGAAGATGGCCACTGGATCCTGCACGGCTGGTTCGACTGATGCCGCCGGATCCGCCGCCGCCGCACCCGCCGCGGCCCCCCACCCGCTACCGGGACGCCCCGGCCGCCAGCGCCGCGCCGGCCGCCGAGCTGCTCTGCCGCAGCGCCTTCTCCTTCCACGAAGGCGCGAGCCTGCCCGAAGAGCTGGTGGAACAGGCCGCGTCCCTGGGCCTGTCGGCCCTGGCCATCACCGATCGCGACGCGGTCTACGGCCTGCCCCGGGCCTGGCGGGCGGCCCGTGATCACGGCATCAAGCTGCTCTGCGGCGCGCTCCTGACCATCGACGGCGGGCCGGGCCTGGCCGCCATCGCCCGCACCAAGGTCGGGTGGAAGCACCTCTGCCACCTGGTGACCCACGCCCGCTGCGGCGGCGACGCCGAAGACGAAGCCGCGGGCACCGCCGCCCAGCGCCGGGTCCGCGGGGTGGTCAAGGGCCGGGGGCGGGTGCCGCTGTCCCTGCTGCTCGACAAGACCGACGGGCTGGACCTGGTGCTGTGCGGGAACTGGGCCGACGCCGACCTGCACCGGGTGCACGACGCCTGCGGCGACCACGTCAGCCTGGCCCTGACCCGCCGGCTGGACAGCCACGATCCGGCGCGCCTCGATGCCCGGCGGGCCCTCTCCCGGCGCACCGGCATCCCCCTGGTCGCCACCTCCGACGCGCTGATGCACGCCCCCTCGCGCCAGCGGCTCCAGGACGTGCTGACCTGCATCCGCCTGCACACCACGCTGGACCGGGCCGGCACGGCGCTGCAGGCCAACCACGCCCGCCACCTGCTGTCTCCGGCCGAGCTCGCCGCCCGGTTCCCCGACGACCCCGGCGCCATCGCCCGCGGCCTCGCCGTGGCCGAGCGCGTCGTCTTCGGCCTGGACGACATCTCCTACCAGTACCCGCGCGAGGTCGTGCCCGAAGGCTGGCAGCCCATGGCCTGGCTGCGCCGGCTGGTCGACCAGGGCACGGCCCAGCGCTACCCCACGGGCTGCCCCGACAGCGTCCGGAAGCAGCTGGCCTACGAGCTCGATCTCATCGAACGCATGGGCTTCCCCGCCTACTTCCTGACGGTCTACGACGCCGTCCGCTACGCGCGGGAGCAGGGCATCCTGTGCCAGGGCCGGGGCAGCGCGGCGAACAGCGCGGTCTGCTTCGTGCTGGGCATCACGGCGGTGGATCCGGCCAGCAGCAGCCTGCTGTTCGAGCGCTTCATCAGCGAGGAACGGGGCGAGCCCCCCGACATCGACGTCGACTTCGAGCACGAGCGCCGCGAAGAGGTCTTCCAGTACATCTACGGCAAGTACGGCCGCCAGCGGGCCGCGATGATCAACACGGTCATCAGCTACCGACGGCGCTCCGCGGTCCGCGACGTGGGCAAGGCCGTCGGCCTGTCCCTGGACCAGGTCGACAGCCTGGCCCGCGGCATCCACTGGTTCGACGGCGGCCACGTGACGGACGCCCAGCTGCGCGAAGCCGGCCTGGACCCCCGCGACCACCGCGTGCGGCTGGCCTGCGACCTGTCCGACGAGCTGGCCGGCATGCCGCGACACGTGGGCATCCACGTCGGGGGCTTCGCGATCAGCGACGGCCCCCTGGTCGACCTCTGCCCGGTGGAACCCGCGACCAAGGAAGGCCGCACGGTCATCCAGTGGGACAAGGACGACATCGACGTGGTCGGCTTCGTGAAGGTCGACTTCCTGGCGCTCGGCATGCTGACGGCCATCCGCAAGGCCTTCGACTTCCTGCGCCTGCACCACGGACGCGACCTGGACCTGGCGACCGTGCCCTCCGAAGACCCCTCGGTCTACGACATGATCTGCAAGGCCGACACGGTGGGCGTCTTCCAGATCGAGTCCCGCGCCCAGATGAGCATGCTGCCCCGGCTCAAGCCGCGGTGCTGGTACGACCTGGTCATCGAGGTCAGCGTCGTCCGCCCGGGCCCCATCCAGGGCGGCATGGTCCACCCCTACCTGCGGCGGCGCAACGGCGAAGAACCCGTCGAGTACGCCCACCCCAAGCTCGAGCCCATCCTGGCCCGCACGCTGGGGGTCCCCATCTTCCAGGAACAGGTCATGGCCATGGCCGTGGCGGTCGGCGGCTTCACCCCCGGGCAGGCCGATCAGCTGCGGCGGGCGATGGGGGCCTGGCGCAAGCGCGGCGGCCTCGAGCGCATGAGCGAGGACCTGGTCCAGGGCATGCTGTCCGAGGGCATCTCCGAAGACTACGCCCGCCAGATCGCCGCGCAGATCCGCGGCTTCGGCGAGTACGGCTTCCCCGAGTCCCACGCCGCCAGCTTCGCGCGGCTCGTCTACGTGAGCTGCTGGCTGAAGCACCACCACCCCGACGCCTTCGCCGCCGCCCTGGTCAACAGCCACCCGATGGGCTTCTACAGCCCCCGGGCCCTGCTGGCCGACGCCCAGCGCCACGGGGTCGAGATCCGCCCCGTCGACGTGACGGTCAGCACCTGGGATCTGACCCTCGAGCCGCTCCTCGACGCGACCGCGCCCGCCGACGGCGGCGCCCTGCTGGCCATCCGGGTGGGCTTCCGACTGATCAAGGGCTTCTCCGAAGACTCGGCCCGTCGCATCGAAGCCGCCCGCGCCGAGCGCCCCTTCGCGGGCATCGGCGACCTGCAGCGCCGGGCCGATCTGCGCCGGGACGAGCTGACGAAGCTCGCCCGCGCCGACGCCCTGCGCCTGCTGGGGCCGCCCGACCGGCCCTGGGACCGCCGCCAGGCCGTGTGGGCGGTCCAGGGGCTCTACGACCTGCCCCTGTTCCGCGGGCTGACCCGGGACGAAGGCCCGGCTCCCCTCCCCGCCCCCGACGCCATCGACGAGCTGCGCGAGGACTACGCCGTGACCGGGCTCTCGGTGGATCGCCACCCGATCGGGATGATCCGCGAGCGACTGCAGCGGCGGGGGGTGCTGTCGGCCCTGGACGTGCTCGATCGCGCGGCGGGAGACCGGGTCCGGGTGGCCGGCATGATCAGCCACCGACAGCGCCCAGGCACGGCGTCCGGCATCCTGTTCATGACCCTCGAAGACGAGTCCGGACTGCTGAACCTGGTGGTGAAGCCCCAGCTCTTCGAGCGACAGCGCCAGGTGATCCTGGGCGAGTCGCTGGTCGAAGTGGACGCGATGGTCCAGCGCGACGGGGACTCGCTGTCCCTGCTGTGCTGGCGCTTCGTGGCGCTGTCCGCGGCGCCGCGGGTCGACTCCACGTCCCGGGACTTCCGGTGAGCGCCGGGTCCACCGCACAGGCACGGCCCGCCGGCCCCGCACGCGCCGCGGGACCTGCGCGTTCAGCCGACCAGCGGCGCTCCGTCCGCGTCCGTGTAGGTGCCCCGGTACAGCGCCATCAGGTCGGCGAACCACCACGCCCCGCAGCCCCCCATGGTGAACAGCTGGGCCAGACCGATGCCGGTGTGGCCCGTGTAGAACCGGTGCACGCCGAACGGGCCCACCAGCACGCACAGCACGACCGTGATCATGCGGTCGCGGGGCTCACGGGCGGCCGGGGGCGGAGGCGGGGTGCGGGCCACGGGGACTCGGGGCGACATCGACCGGCGTGGATCGACGAGGGGGGCCCGCGTAGGGTACGCGCTCTCCCCTCCCCACGGAAGCGCGCATGGCCACCACCCCGTTCTGGCACGACCCGCCGGCGCCGCGCCGCCCCCCCCTCGACCGCGACCTGCACACCTCGGTCTGCGTCGTCGGCGCCGGGCTGTGCGGCAGCTCGGCCACCCTGGCCCTGGCCCAGGCGGGCATCGACGTGGTGCAGCTCGAAGCCGGCGCGATCGCCGGCTCGGCCTCGGGGCGCAACGCCGGCTTCATCCTGCAGGGCACCGCCGAGCGCTACGACCGGGCCTGCGCGGTCCTGGGGCGCGAGCGGGCCCGCCGGGTGCACGCCTACAGCCTGGAGAACCACGATCGCATGGCCGCCTTCGTGCGGGACCACGACGTGGACTGCGGCTACCGCCGGGCGGGCAGCCTGCAGCTGGCCGGCTCGGACCGCGAAGAGGGCGAGCTCGCCGACAGCGCCGCCCTGCTGGTCGAAGACGGCTTCGAGGCGCAGCTGCTGCACGGCGCCGATCTTCCGGCCGTCTACCGCGACGCCGGCTGGAACATGGGCGTGCTGCTGCCCCGCGACGGCGAAGTGCACCCCGCCCGCCTGGTCCAGGCGGCCGTGGCCGCGGCCGAGCAGGCCGGCGCCGCCGTCTACGAGCAGACGCCGGTCACCGCCATCGACGCCCGGGGGGCGGGTGATGTCCGGGTCGAGACCGCAGGCGGCACCGTGCACTGCGACGTGGCGCTGGTCTGCACCAACGCCGCCGTCGGCCGGCTGCTCCCGTGGTTCGCCGACAAGGTCGACCCGGTGCGCGGCCAGATGCTCGCCACCGCTCCGGCGCCGCCGCTGTTCGAGCGGCCCGTCTATGCCGACCACGGCTACGACTACTGGCGCCAGGACCCCGCCACCGGGCGGGTGGTGCTCGGCGGCTGGCGCAACCTGGATCCCGACGCCGAGGTCGGCCACGCCGACGTCCTGCACGACGAGATCCAGGCCCGGATGGACGCCTTCCTGCACCGCTTCACCGCCCTGCGCGACGTGCCGGTCACCCACCGCTGGTCCGGCACCATGGGCTTCTCGCGGGACGGCCTGCCCCTGGTCGGCGCCGCGCCCGGAGCCAACGGCGTGCTGGTCGGCGCCGGCTTCACGGGCCACGGCTTCGGCTTCGCCTGGCTGGCCGGACATGCCCTGGCCCAGGTGGCGCTGGAAGGCCGCCACCCCTTCGCCGACGAGCTGCCGCCGCGCCGGTTCGCCTGACCGCGGCCGACACCGCCCGCTCGACCGAGCCCGCCCGCCCGGGCCCGGGCGCCCGCCCGCTGCTGCGCGGGGGCCGAGACGACGAAGCCCCCCTCCGCCGGGGCAGAGAGGGGCCGTCGGGTCGCCGGGCTCAGCGGCGGCTGAGCGTCGCGGAGGCGGTGCCCGCCCCCAGGTCGCGGGCGGTCTGCATCAGACCGATCAGCTCCTGGTCGTCGTCCTCTCCCCGCCGGGCGCTGGTCTTGCCGAAGGCGATCAGGGCGTCGAGCGACAGCTCCTGGGCACCGGGGCTGTTGCGCAGGATCTCGGCGAAGGTGGCCGACGTGTAGGCCATGCGCAGGTCGCGGGCCGCCATGTCGGAGCGCTCGGCCAGGGCGCGATCGCGGAACTTGAAGGACCGCTCGGTGGCCGCCTGGCCGCCCTGGTCGACATCCGCGCCGGGCTGCTCCCAGCGCAGGCGGACGGTGGCCAGGTCGCGGGTGTAGCCGTCCTTGAGGATGACCTCGTAGAGCGCGGTCACGTCGTGGCCCGCGCCGACCTCGCCGGCGTCCACCTTGTCGTTGCGGAAGTCGGCGTCGGCGATGTCGCGGTTCTCGTAGCCGATGAGCCGGTAGGCGTGGACGGCGTCGTCGTTGAACTCGACCTGGATCTTCACGTCGCGGGCGATGGTCACCAGGGTGCCGCCGAGCTCGTCGACGAAGATGCGCTGCGCCGCGTCCTGGCTGTCGATGTAGAAGTTGTTGCCGTCGCCCTTGTTGGACAGCTGCTCCATCAGCGTGTCCTTGTAGTTGCCCATGCCCAGCCCGATGGTCGTCATGGTCACGCCGCGGTCGGCGTAGCCCTTGATCTGGCTCAGCATCTCGTCGAAGGACGTGCGCCCGATGTTGGCGTCGCCGTCGGACAGCACGATGACGCGGTTCTCGTGGCCGGCCTCGAAGCTGTCCCAGGCCATGCCGTAGGCCAGGTCCAGGCCGCTGCTCATGGCCGTGCCGCCGCCGCTGTTCAGGGCCTCGATGGCGGCGTGGATGCGACCCTTGTCGGCCGCGCTGGTCGGATCCAGGATCTTGGCGGTGCGGCCGGCGTAGGTGGCCAGGGCGATGGTGTCGTCCTCGCGCAGGCTGTCGACCAGCATGTGCAGGGACTGCTTGGCCAGCGGCAGCTTGTCGGGGCTCGACATGGACCCGGACACGTCGACCAGGAAGGTCAGGTGCAGGGGCGGGCGCTCGTCGCGGCTGACCTCCTTGCCCTGCACGCCGACGCGCATGATGTGGCGGCCCGGGCGGAAGGGGTCGGGCATGGCGTCCATGTGGACGGCGAAGGGCACGCTGCTGTCGGCGGCGGGCGCGGCGTAGTCGTAGTCCAGCCAGTTCACGAACTCCTCGACGCGGATCGCTTCCTGGGGCGGCAGCACGCCGGCCTCGAGCTTCTTGCGGGCGACGGTGAAGCTGGCGGTGTCCACGTCGATCGAGAAGGTGCTCTGGGCGTCGTCCTCGACCAGGGTGTAGGGGTTCACGCCGTGGTCGGTGTACTGCTCGCTGCCGCCGTACATCGTGATCTCGGTGCTGGTCACGATCTCGGTGGGGGGCGCCACGGCGGACGACCCGGTCGCGGTCTTCGGCATGTCCGCCGCGGCGACGGTGCCCGAGCCCGAGGCGCGACCGCCGGCCAGGCCGAAGGCGATGGCGTCGCCGCCGGCGCTCTCCTTGCGGGGGGCCATGGGCTTGCGCTCGGCGGACTTCTGGCGGTCCGGCGAGGGCCGGGTCGCCACGCTCATGTCCATGTCGCTGTCTTCGGCCCGGGCGCCGCCCATCGGCATGGCGACCGGCGTCGAGGTCGGCATCGGCTCGCCCTCGGCGATCGCCCCGGCGCGCTCCTCGTTCTTGGAATCGTAGAGATCGGCGGGCGGGGGAGGCGCGGGGTCGTAGGAGATGTCCTTCTTGCCGGGCAGCGCCTTCTCGCCCGCGCTCTGCTGCTCCTGGGCGACCGGGCCCGCGGTGTTGGTGCGGGTCGTCTCCGAGACCTCGTCGGCCTCCTCGGTGGCGAACTCGTCGGGCCCGAAGGTGCGGGGCTCGTGGTTGCTGCAGGCCGCGAGGGCGGCCAGGGCCAGGAAGGAGGTGCCGAGGAGGAGGGAACGCTGGCGGGTCATGGGGGCTCCAGGGTGGGGTTCGCCAGCGGAACGCCACCCGACCCGGGGCCCTTACACGCGGTCTGCAGAAATTCTCGGCGGCCCCCCGCACACGCCCCACCCTCGCACCACCGTCCACCTGAGGGAGGGAGCGCCGGGTCAGTGGCGGTCCTGCAGGTCCTGAAGCCGCTCCTCCACTGCCTCCAGGCGCTCCTGCAGGGCCTCGAGCTTCGCGGCCTCGGCGCCCTCGGGCGTCGGCGCGGGCTTGCCCTGGCGGGCCCGGATGGCCTCGACGGCGTCCCGCGCAGCGTCGGACAGGCCGGCGACAGTCTCCCTCCGCCGGAAGGCCTCGAGCCGGTCCGCACTGTCCAGGTCTCCGACCCGTCCCAGCAGCCCGATGGCGTGCTGCCGGCCGCGCAGATCCAGGTCGTCGAGCATCGGCTCGACCGCCCGCGCGACCCTGGCCTCGAGCCGCTCCCGCTTGTCCCCTTCTTCGCGGGCGGCGATGCGGGCCGCAGCGTTGGTGCCGTCGTGGCGCAGCCGGGCCGGCAGTCGGGTGGCCAGCAGGGGGCCCAGATCCCGGGGCTCGCCATGCTCGCCGAGCACCTCGGCCGCGCCTGCCCACAGCCACTGGCCCTCGCGGTCGGTCTTGCGCACGACCAGCTCGCGGGCCAGCCCGACCGCGCGGTCGGCGTCGACCCGCGCCAGGGCGGTCAGGGCCTCGCGCTGCACACCGGGGTCCGCGTCCCGCTGGACGGTCCGGATGAGCGCTGCGGCGGGGGCGCGGTCGACGGCGTCACCCAGCGCCCGGGCCACGGCCTTGCGCACGACCCCGTCCGGGTCGTCGAGGGCGGCGAGCAGCGGGCCCTGCGCGCGCTGTGCCCCCAGCGCCGTCGCCGCGGCGGCCCGCTCGCTCTGGGCCGCCTGCCTGTCGGCCAGCAGCGCGGCCAGCGGCTCGCTCCGATCGGTCTCGCCGAGCGCCCGGATCGCCACGAGCCGGGCCATCGGGGATGGCGAGCCCAGCTGCGCGATCCAGGCGTCCGGCTCCTGCTCGTCGTTCCGGTGGGCCAGCATCGCGCCGTCGGGGTCGAAGGCCACGAACCGGGGTGCCTCGGCGATCTCCCACTCCAGGGTGGTCGCCTCGTCCGTCAGCCAGCCCGTCCGGCGCAGGACCTGGCCGTCGGCGGTCCCCACCTCGACCGTGATCGGCAGGGTGTACTGCGGCCGGTCTTCGCCGCCCTGCTGGCGCACCGTCACCGACAGGCGGCCGTCCGCGTAGCGGCGGGTCACGGTCAGCTCGGGCACGAAGCCGAGCTCCACCCACTGCTGGAAGAACCAGTCCAGCTCGCGGCCGCTGACCTCCTCCATCGCGGCCTGGAGGTCCCGGCTGTGGACCAGCTGGCGCTGGTGGCCCTGGGTGTAGCGGCGGATGCCGGCCCAGAACCGCTCCTCGCCCAGGTAGACCCGCAGCATGTGCAGCACGGCGGCGCCACGGCCGTAGACGTTGTGGTTCGGCGGCGCGTCCGGTCCCTGGAAGAACCGGCCGGTGAGCGGGCGGGGGCTGTTCTGGGCCCCGTCCAGCCAGCCGCGGGCCTGCTCGGCGTACCACGCCTCCCCGCGGGCCTGGGTAAGCCAGTCGGCGGCCATGAAGCTGGCGAAGCCTTCGTTGAGCCACAGCTCGCGCCAGCCTTCACAGGTCAGCAGATCGCCGTACCACTGGTGGGCGAGCTCGTGGGCGACGACGCTCTCGGGGCCGTCCCAGCTGCGCCCCGACCGGTCGTCGACCAGCAGCCGCTCGTGGTTGATGGTGGCCGAGGTGTTCTCCATGCCGGTGTACATGAACCGCTGCACGAAGACCTGGCGGTAGCTGCCCCAGGCGTAGGGCACGCCGGTGCGCTCGCCCATGTGGGCCATCATCGCGGGCACGGGGTCGAGCACCCGCGCGAGCGCCTGGTGGTCGGTGCCCGGGGGCAGCCAGACGGTGACGTCGGGAGCATCGTCGTGGGCGACGATCTCGTAGGGGCCGGCCGCGACCATGATCAGGTAGCTGACCATGTCGTGGCCGCTGTTGGTCAGCACCTGCCAGCCGTCGGGGCCCCGGACGGTGCCCTGGTAGACGAAGCGATCGTTGGGGTGGTCCCAGGTGGGCAGCCAGTAGCGGTTGTCCTCGCCTTCGCCCTGGGACCAGATCTCGGCGTAGCTGTCGGGGCTGCCGGGGCCGGCCTCGCGGAAGTGCAGCCCGGTGCGCGGCGTGGCGGCGTAGGTGACCGCGACGGTGCCGGGCGCGTCGGCGCCGAAGGTCGGGGCGACGTCGATGATGAGCTGCTCGCCCTGGGTACGCCAGGCCACCTCGGCGCCGTCGGCGCTGACCTGCCGGATGTCCAGGGCCGCCTGATCCAGGACGACCGGGCCCTCCCACAGCCGCGACAGGGTCAGCACGACGGTGCCGGAGACGCTGCGTGTGTCGGGGTGAAGGTCCAGGTCGAGCTGCAGCTGCTGCAGATCGAAGCTCCGATCGGGCGCGGCGGCCCCCAGGGCATCGGGCTGCAGCAACGGGCGGTCCCCGGCGGCGGGCCCGCCCATCCAGCCGCCGGCGTGCGCGAGGGGAGAGAGACCCGACAGGGCGAGCAGCGTGGCGAGGACGTTCATGGGCGCTCCGACCGGCGGCGAAGGATAGCCCGAGGCGATAGGCCGACTCGATGCTCCTGTCCCCCGCCGCCGCCCTTTTCCTGTGGACCACCGTCCTCCCGTCGCAGGCGAACGCCGCCCCGGACGGGCGGGACGACACGCTGCTGGGCGGCGAGCCCCCCGGCTGGGGCGTGGTCGAGGCGCAGGGCTACGGCGAGCTGCGGTTCTCGTGGACGGACGCCTACGGCACGCCCTGGCAGCTCACCGAGCGGGTGCGCCCGACCGGGACCCTGCACCTGCACGAGCGCTGGAACCTCGAGCTCACCCTGGACGCCGCCACCCAGCAGGGCCGGTATCCGCCGGACGAGAGCCGGAAGCTGCTCGACGAGATCATCACGAAGGACGACACCTTCGACAACCTGGACGACGCGCTGGAGTTCGCTGGCTGCTCGCTGGACACGAAGCGCCGCTACGACGAGGTCGGCGACGTGCTGGCCGTCGACCGGCTGTTCGTCGAGGCGCAGTACCCCGCGATCGATCTGCGGCTGGGCCGCCAGTCGGTCAGCTGGGGCAGCGCCAAGGTGCTCAACCCCACCGACGTGTTCGCGGAGTACATCCTGGCCGAGCCCTGGCGGGAGCGGGCCGGCGTCGACGCGCTGCGGGCCACGGTGCCGCTCACCGAGCGGGGGCTCGTCACGGTGGTCGGCGGCTTCGACGACCTGCCCGCCGAGCTGCGGGACCTGGGCGACGACAGCCTGCCCGACGACTGGCAGGCCCTGGCGTGGAAGGCGGGCGGCCGCGGCACCTATGCCCTGGGGCCCGTCGACCTGTCGCTGGTCGGCTTCCACCAGCAGAGCGGCAGCCAGGGACGGACACTCGGCGGCGTGGACATCGCCGGCGACACCGAGATCGGCTGGTGGGTCGAGGCCGCCTGGGACGGCGACGTGCGCGCCAGCGTGGGCGCCGACTACAGCTTCGACGTGCTGCAGGGGCTGTACATCGCGCTGCAAGGCCACCACGACGGCGGCGGCGACGGCCCCGACACCATGGACTACCGGAGCGCCGCGGACAGCGCCTTCGACAGCTACGACTACACCATCGACTGCCTGGGCGAGGTGCCCGACCAGCTGCCGCTTCCCGACCCCAGCGAGCGCGGCGACCCGGTCGGGGCCTACCGCGCGACGAAGGGGCGCTGGTACGGCCTGGCCATCGTGCGGCAGACCATCACCCAGGACTGGCGCATCGACGGCGTGGCGCTGGTCAACCTCGAAGACGGCACCGGGCTCGTCTTCCCCAGCACCACGGTCTACGTCGGCGGTTTCCTGTCGCTCAACGCCGGCGTGCAGCTGCTGGTCGGCAGGGACGGCGAGTTCCAGCCCCCCGAGGAAGCCCTGACCGAGGGCATCTTCGACCTGAACCCCCTCGTGCCGCGGGCGACGGCGCTGACCTGGGTCCGCGCCAGCTTCTGAGCAGCGACGGGCGCACGGCACGCCGACCCGGACCCCTGCGGTGGGGACCCGGGGCCCGCCGGATTAGACCGGCTCGTTCCCGCCAGGAGAGGCCGTGGCGCTCTGCACCCTGACCGATGTGAAGAAGGACTACCGCATGGGCGAGGTCCGGGTCCCGGCCCTGCGCGGCGTGTCGGTGGCCATCGAGCCCGGCGAGTTCACCGTCTTCGCGGGCCCCTCGGGCTCGGGCAAGACGACCCTGCTCAACCTGGTCGGGCTGCTGGACGTGCCGACCTCGGGCAGCGTGGAGATGGAAGGCCAGGACGTGCTGAAGCTGTCCCAGGCCGAGCTCGGCGCGCTGCGGGCCCGCCGCATCGGGTTCATCTTCCAGAGCTTCAACCTGATCCCGGTGTTGTCGGCCTTCGAGAACGTGGCCCTGGCGCTGCGGCTGGCCGGCCACAAGGGCGGCGACCGCAAGGAACGGGTCACCCGCGCGCTGTCCCAGGTGGGGCTCGGCGACCTGATGGACCGCCGGCCCAGCCAGCTGTCCGGCGGCCAGCAGCAGCGCGTGGCCATCGCCCGCGCCCTGGTCAAGGACCCGGCGCTGGTCATCGCCGACGAACCGACCGCCAACCTGGACAGCAAGACCGGCCAGGCCATCCTGGACATCATGCGGCAGATGAACGAAGAAGGCGGCGCCACCTTCCTGTTCAGCACCCACGACGACATGGTGATGCAGGTCGCCCGGCGGGTGGTGCACATCCACGACGGCGTCGTGATCGAAGACGAGCACCGCACCCAGCCCCCCCGCAGCGGGGCCGAGCCGAAGTGAGCGCCCCCGCCTCCGCCCCGCCGCCCCTGGACTGGTCGCTGATCTCCAGCCTGGCGGCCCGCAACCTGCTCCGGAACGTGCGGCGCACGGTGATCACCGCCGGCGCCGTCGTCGCCGGCGTCGCCGTGCTCATCGCGGGCTGGGGGCTGGTCGACGGCCTGGACGAGAACGTGCTGCGGGCCCAGGAAGGCGCCTTGTCGGGCCACCTCGTCGTACAGCCGTCGGACTGGCCGGAGGACGGCCTGTCCACCCCGGTCGAAGACGCAGAGCCGCTGCCCGACGCCCTGGTGGCGCAGCTGCGCGCCGACCCGCGGGTGCAGGGGCTCACCACCCGCACCTGGTTCGACGGCCGCGCGGTGAGCGGCATCGACGGCATGCGGGTGCGGGGCTTCGCCTACGATCCCGACACCCAGGCCCAGGTCTTCGACGTCGACCGCTGGCAGCTCGACGGCGACTGGCCCACCGCACCCGGTCAGGTGGTGGTCGGCCAGTGGCTGGCCCACCTGCTCGAGCTGAGCCCCGGCAGCGAGCTCGTGGTCGAAGCCCGCACGGTCACGGGCGCCTTCAACGCCCTGCCCATGACGGTCAGCGGGGTCATCCACACCGGCACGCCCACCGCGGACCGCGTGCTGTGGGTCCCCGCCCCCCTCGCCCAGGACCTGCTGCGCTACGACGGCGCGGTCAGCCACCTGGCCGTCCGCCTGCAGCGCCGCGGCCAGGCCGACGCCGTCGCCGACAGCGTGACCACCCCGGGCTGGACCGCCCACACGGCCACCTGGCTGTCGCGCGACATCCTGGCCATCAACGCCTTCCGCCGCCGCGCGATCAGCGTGGTGGTCGGCATCCTGATGCTCATCGCGGGCACGGGCATCGCCAACACCGTGATCATGGCGGCCTACGAGCGCGTCCGCGAGGTCGGCACCCTGCGGGCCATGGGCATGAGCCCGGCCGGCATCCGGGCCCTGTTCCTGGTCGAAGGCGCCGTCATGGGCGCCAGCGCCGGGCTGGTCGGCACGGCCATCGGCTGCGCCGTCGTGCTGTGGTTCTCGACCCACGGCATCGACCTGTCCACCGTCGCCGATGAAGTCGGCGAGCTCGCCATGGCCAGCACCCTCTACATGCGCTTCTCGTGGCCCCCGGTCGTCGTCGCGCTGGTCTTCGGGCTGCTGGTGTCGGTCGTCGCCAGCATCTACCCGGCCAACCACGCGGCCCGGCTGGACCCGGCCGAAGCGGTGCGGGCGGACTGATGCCGGATCTGTCGCTCATCCTGCCCCTCGCTGCGCGCAACGCCCTGCGCAACAGCCGCCGCACGGCGCTGACCGCCCTGACCGTGCTGCTCGGCACCGGCCTGCTGGTGGTCGGCCTGTCCTGGATCAACGGCATCTTCGGCCAGTTCCAGCGCGAGGCCGCCCGCAGCACCGGGCACGTCCGCGTCGTCAGCAAGGCCTGGGCCGAGCGCGAAGCCCTGCAGCCCCTGTACGAGAACATCCCCGACACCGCCCCGGTGGCCGCCGCCATCGAGCGCATCCCGGGCGTCACCGGCGTCTACCCGCGGCTGCTGCTGGGCGCGGCGATGGCCCCCGAAGACGGCGAGATCGGCGACGACTTCGCGCTGATGGTGGGAGCGCCCCTGGCCTGGCACCAGCAGGTGATGGGCCTGGACGAGCGGGTCGCCAGCGGCCGCTTCTTCAGCGAGGACGACGGCGCCCGCAAGGGCGAGGCGCTGATCGGCAAGGCCCTGGCGGCCCAGCTCGGCGTCGACGCCGGCCAGGACGTCATCGTGCTCGGCCGCACCCAGGACGGCAGCATGTCCGACCTGCGCCTGACCGCGGTCGGCGTGGTCGACACCGGCAACGGCCTGTACGACAAGCAGCTGTTCATCGACCTCGAGCAGGCCCGCTGGGCGGCCGACATCCCCGACGGAGCCCTCGAGCTCCTCGCCTACGGCGACGACTACGGCGGCGCCGACGCGCTGGACCTGCAGATCGAGGCGCTCCTGGCCGACGGCCAGCTGGCCCGCGAAGCCGGCCTGCCGGAAGGCGGCGAGCTCATCGCCCAGGCCTGGAACCACCGCGAGCCGTGGGTCAGCGCCCTGTCCCTGTTCGACGCCATCGTCGGCATCGTCGTGTCCTGCATCGTGTTCATCACCGCGCTGGGCGTGCTGAACACCATGCTGATGTCCGTGCTCGAGCGCACCGCCGAGATCGGCGTGCTGCGCGCCATGGGCATGCAGCGCGGCGAGGTCGTGCTGGCCTTCGTCTTCGAGGCGCTGGTCATCAGCGTGGTCGGCGGTCTGCTGGGCGTGACCCTGGGCAGCCTGGCGGCCCTGGCCATGGGCCAGACGGGCATCGACCTGGGCACGGCGGCCAGCAACCTGCCCGACACGATGCCGGTGAACCGCATCCTGCACCCCGCCTGGAACCTCGGCATCGCCCTGCGTGCCTTCGGACTGGGACTGGTCATGGCCATCGTGGGGTCTACGACCCCGGCCGTGCGCGCGACCCGCGTGCAGCCGGTCCAGGCCATGCGCAGCCGGCGCTGAGCCCACGCCGCCCGGCCTCCGCCCGGCACCTCCTCGTCCCGACTCCTCCTCCTCCCCCGCCGCTCGGAACGCTCCCATGAAGCTCCCCCGCGTCCTCTCCGGCCTGCTCCTCCTCCTGCCCCTCTCCGCCTCGGCCGCGCCGACCGCCGAGCAGATCATCCAGGCCATGGACAAGAACATGACCTTCGAGACGCGGGAAGCGACCCTGCGCATGACGGTCACGAAGCGCGGCCGCGAGAAGGTCTTCGAGATGCACAGCTACGGCCGCGGCGCCGACGAGTCGGCCATCGAGTTCAACGCGCCGGCCCGCGACAAGGGCACCCGCATGCTCAAGAAGGGCGGCGAGCTGTGGACCTTCCTGCCCAACATCGAGAAGACCCAGAAGATCTCGGGCCACATGCTGCGCCAGGGCCTGATGGGCAGCGACTTCAGCTACGAGGACATGCTCGAGAGCAGCGCCCTGCTGGAGCGCTACGACGCCACCCTGGTCGGCGAGGAGCCCTGCGGCGACGGCGCCACCTGCTACAAGCTCGAGCTGAAGGCGAAGTCCGACGACGTCAACTACCCCAAGCGCATCAGCTGGGTCGACAAGGAACGCTCGGTGCCGGTGCGCGAGGAGCTCTACGCCCTGTCCGGCATGCTGCTCAAGGTGTTCACCTTCGAAGCACCCCAGCAGTACGGCGAGCGCTGGTTCCCGACGACCTTCACGGCCGACGACCAGCTGCAGCAGGACAGCAAGACCGAGCTGCACTTCGAGGAGCTGGCCTTCAAGGTCCCGGTCGAGGACGAGGTGTTCAGCCTGCGCTGGCTGGAGCGCTAGGGTCGAGGCCCCGGGACGAGGCGATAGGCTGCGCTCCCGACCGGGAGCCGCCATGTGTGGACGCTTCAGCCTGAACACCTCGGCCGACGAGCTGCTGTCCTTCTTCAAGCTCAGGCTGCCGCCGCAGCTGGAGGAGGGCGTCGACCTGCAGGAGGAGGGGCTGTTGCCGCCCCTGCCGCCCCGCTACAACGTGTCGCCCAGCCAGGACGTGCCGGTGATCCGCGCCGCGCACGACGACGAGTGGCCCCGGCCGGCCGTCGAGACCATGCACTGGGGCTTCATCCCGTCGTGGGCCAAGGGCAGCTTCGCCGAGGCCCGCAAGCAGTCCTACCGGATGATCAACGCCCGGGCCGAGTCGGCCGCCAGCAAGCCCAGCTGGAAGCGGCCCCTGCAGCGGCGCCGCTGCCTGGTGCCGACGACCGGCTTCTACGAGTGGGACCGCAGCCTGCCGACCCCGCGCCCCGCGCTGCTGTTCCACCCGCGGCGGGGGCACCTGCTGGCGATGGCCGGGCTGTGGGACCGCTGGGAGGGGCCCGACGGGGTGGTGGGGTCCTTCTCGATCCTGACCTGTGAGGCCGTCGGCGCCGTGGCGGCGATCCACGACCGCATGCCGGTGTTCGTCGATCCCGACGCCTTCGCCCTGTGGCTCGACCCCGACCAGCAGGACCTGGCCGTGGTGGGCGAGCTGCTGCGCCCGCCGGCGGACGATCTGCTCGTCGCGACCGACGTCGGCACGGCGATCAACGACTCACGCAAGGAGGGCCCGGACCTGCTGGGCCCCGCGCCGCCGGTCTAGCCGGCGCCGCCGATCCGGCGCTCGACGGCGGCCATCAGCTGGTCGAGCGGCATGTCGGCGCTGAACAGGCAGACCATGCCGGCGATCTCCCAGACGACGACCGCCGTGTCGCCGCGCTGGAAGCCGCGCAGCACGTGGCCAGCGACGATGGACAGGGCCTGGGGCGGCTCGGCCGGCGCCGGTCGGGCCACCATCTGGCAGGCATAGCGCCGGCCCTGGTCGTCTTCGTAGACGACGACCGCGCCCGGCACGTCGCCGGGCACCACCGCGCCGCCGACGATGCGCATGCCCAGGTGATCCAGGTTCGGGGCCACCGCCATGGTGGGCGGCACGCCGGCGGCCAGGAAGGCGTCGCGCAGCTCGCCGCTGTCGGTCTGGTCGAACCACTGCGGGACCGCGCCGTCGACCAGCGGGCCGTGGTGGGCGGCCATCGCGGAGATGCCGTCGGGGCGCTGGTTCATGCGGGCCATGCCGACCACGGCCAGCAGGGCGGCAGCGGCGATGCCCAGGGCGAAGGGCACGCGCAGCGGCGGGACCGGCTCGGCCGGGACCGGTGGAGCAGCCGGGGGGACGGCCAGCGGAGCCAGCTCGGGGACCTCGCCGGCGAGCTCCTCCATCACGACCCGGCAGGCGTCGCGGGCGTCGCGCAGGTCGTCGACCTCGCGCAGCAGCTCGGGGTGCTCGGCCAGCGCGGCCTCGACCGCGGCGTGGATGTGGGGCGGCAGATCCCCGCAGATGTAGCAGGGCAGCAGCGCGCGGGTGGTCGGCAGGTCCAGGCTCATGCGCCCTCCTCCGCGACCAGGGCGAAGGCCACCTGGGCCCGCGCGTGGCGGACGTCGACTTCCGAGCACTGCAGCAGCTGGGACAGGGTCCCCGCCGGGCAGTGGAAGAAGACGTCGAGCAGGTAGACCACGCGAAGCTCCGCGGGCACCGCCCGCAGCCGGGCGGCCAGCTGCGCGCGGGGCGGTGGACCGGTGTGCGCCGGCACGTCGATGTCGATGCCATCGAGGGGCGCGAGTTCCAGCCGCTGCTGGAGCCGCCGGTAGACCAGCGACGAGACGTGGCAGCAGAGCGACACGTCCGGCGCGAAGCCCCGGCAGGCCAGCGAGAGCGCCCCGTGCACGTCCTGGAGCAGCGACAGGGCCTGGGCGCGGTCGTCGGCCATGGCGTTGCACAGCGACCAGATCGGCCGCTGCCACTGCGCCCACAGCTCGTCGAAGGCAGCGGGCTCCCCCTGGCGCAGGCGCTGCACCAGTCGCGCGTCGGCGAGGGACACGGGGGAGGTCATGCCCAGCGGTCTATCGGGTCACGCTGGCGTAGGTGTTGCCCGTGGCTTCCTTCCAGCGGCGCCGCACGTCGTACAGGCTCTTGGCGGTGTGCTGCCAGCCGGTGACCAGGTGCTGGATGCCGCCCGGGTTCCAGTAGGCGGCCTCGATGAGGTCGTGATCCTCGGGGATCATGCCGCTCTCGCGCGCGAGCTCGGCCAGCCGGGTGTGCGGGTAGATCCGGATGGGGTTCATCATCAACAGCGTGAACATCCGCAGCTGCCCGCGCAGCTGGATCTTGGCGTGCAGCAGGAACTTGAAGATGGCCATCAGGCTGCGCACGTCTTCACCCGGCGAGTTCAGGAAGAAGCTGTACTCGACGTCCATGCCGTGCTTCTTCGCGATGTCGACGGTGTAGAGCATGTCCTCGTAGCGGAAGTTCTTGTCCAGGTTCTTGAGCATACGGTCGTCGACGTGGTCGGGGCTGAACGACAGCAGCCCGCAGCCGGCCCGCTTGAGCCACACCATCAGCTCGTCGGGCAGGGTGTTGCGGTGCTCGTTGAACCACGCCGACCACGCGACCTCGAGCCGCCGGTCGACGATCTCCTGGCAGATCTCGATGCTGTGCTTGACCGGGATGTTGAAGATCTGGTCGCAGAAGAACATCTGCTGCACGCCGTGATCCTCGACCAGTTCCTGCATCTCGTCGACCACGTCCTTCGCCGAGCGCATCCGGACCTGGTGGCCCAGCAGGTAGGTGTCGCTGCAGTGGATGCAGCGCAGCGCGCAGCCGCGCTTGGACTGCACGCCCACGCTGACGAAGCTGCTGGCCAGGTAGGGCGCGTGGTCGACCAGATCGCGCCGCGGGTGCCGCAGGCTCTTGAAGTCGAGCTTCTCGCGGTAGCCGGTGAACTTGATCTCGCGGCTCTGGGGGTCCCGGTACCAGACGCCCTGGACGTCCCAGGGGCGGTCGAGCTTCTCGAGCAGCTCGGGGAAGGACTCCTCGCTCTCGCCCCAGCAGCCCATGTCGATCGCGGGCAGCCGGGTCATCATCGCCTCGCTGTACAGCGAGAAGGCGGTGCCGCCGGCGACGACCTTGATGCCCGGCACGCGCTGCTTCACGAACTCGATCGCTTCCGCCTGGGGCTGGAAGTCGTCGGTGTGCACGCCGGGCATGGCGACCTTCATGTTCCGCAGGCTGATGCCGACGACGTCCGGCTTGAACCGGTCGAGGGCCTGCCCGAAGGGCGTGTAGGGGTCGTCCCGGTGCAGGTTCAGGTCGAAGATCTCGACCTCGTGCCCATCGAGGTGGGCAGCCAGGTAGGCCAGGCCGATCGGGTACACCAGCTCCATGTCGAGGGCGGTGAAGGCCTGGACGAGCAGCACGCGCATGGGGGCTCACGGAGGCAGGAGGAGGAGCCGCTCGGGCTCGGACGCTTCGACCATAGCCGCCCCCCGGCAGGGTGAGGAGGGGGGACCCGGGCCGAGCGGCCTTCCGGGAGGCGCTCAGTAGCCGCGCTGATCGTTGGGAACCGGAGGTCCCTTGGGGAATTCCAGCAGCTCCCAGGTCACGAACAGCCGGGGAGGCCGATCCAGCACCGGCTCGAGGGCGACGCCCACGGTGGCGTGGGTGCAGGTCTCGCAGAGCAGGGTGCGGCGGTGGGCGGGCGAGTCGACGACCAGGGCCATCGCCTCGGCCGCGGTCGGTGCGACGGCGACGGCCTGGTGGTGGAAGGCGGCGGGGTAGGCCCAGGTCCGGGCCCGGGCCGCGACCCCCGCGGTGATGCCTTCGATGGTGTGGCTGGCGCGGCCGGTGCTGGCCATCAGAGCCGAGTGCTCGCGAACCAGCGGCTCGAAGGTGGCGAACCACTGCAGCGGCGGCAGGCCGTGCGTGGCGCGCAGGCGGTTGAGGTCCCCGAACAGGACCCGCTCGGCGTCCATCGGGTTCTCGACGCCCGGGGTCCCGGCCTGGAGCGGGGGCAGCCGCTCGGGCTCGCTGTCGACCCACAGGCTGAACAGCAGCGCGACCTCGACCCGATCGTCGGCCTGGGCGACCACCTCGATGCGCCACTCGCCCGGGGTGTGGAAGCGGTCGACCCAGCGGGTCAGCGACGGGGTGATGGGGATCTCCTCGACGGGGCCGACGGGCGGCGCCAGGAACAAGCGCAGCTCGGCGTGGGCCAGGGCCGGATCGATGAGCTCGACGCGCACGGGCAGCTGCGCGTCCAGGTCCAGCCGCATCGGGATGGGGTCGAGCCGCGCGACCCGGCGCGCCCAGGCGACGATCCACATGGCCGTGCCGTCTTCGAAGCGGCGCACGGCCAGGCCGACGTCGACGGGCTGGCCGCGGGTGGCGGCGGCGATCTCGGCGGCGACGTCGACGGGCAGCCCTCCGCCCGTCAAGGCGCGGGTGAACCGGGCCTGGCCTGGGTAGCCGGCGCGCGCGGCGACCCCGGCGGCGCTGGCGGCGTCGATGCGGCCGCCCCGATCGACGTGGAGCGCCAGCAAGCGCGAGGCGGCGTCGGCGAGCCCCTGGTCCCAGCCGCTGCCGTCGATCTGCTCGACCAGCCACGCGGCGTCGGCGTCCGGCGCGTCGAAGACCGGCCGCTGGCGCACCTCGGGGATGCCCGCAGCCCGTGCGGCGAGCGAGTCGCCGGGGCGGACCCAGGTGTCCTGCTTGCCGGCGGAACAGGCCAGCAGCAGGGGCAGGAGCAGGACGGCGGCGGGGGGCAGACAGGTCATCGCGGCCGCATCTTCACTCACTGGCCAGGCTGGCGACCACCGTGACCCCGTCCGTCTCGACACGGGTGGCCACCCCCACCAGCCGGTGGCCGGGGGCCAGCAGGGCCGCACGCCCCGTGGCCGAGCGCATCAGCGCGTCGACGCAGGCGACCGGGGTGCGCCCGCGGCACCACACCTGGTCGGCGCTCCCGCCGACGAAGCCCGCGCTCCGCAGGCGCTCGACGTTGCGCGCGTGGTCCCAGACGCCATCGACGACCTCCTGCAGCGGGGCGTCGGACAGGGTGTGCAGGGTCGGGTCCTCTCGCGGGACCGGCAGATCGAAGGCCAGACGCACGTCCTCGATCGCGACCAGCACCCGATCCCGGGCGTCGGCGGGGCTCACGGCCGCCTCGCCGGGCGCCTCGAGCACGGGGGCGGTGGGCATCACCATGCCGACGTGCAGCGGGACGCCGAGCATCCCCGTGCCTCCCCTCACCTCCAGCCACCACTCCCCGACCTCGCCCAGCGGACTGGACACGGGGCCCACGCCCGAGCGCGTCTGGCCGGTCGGCGAGACCAGCGTCCACTGCAGGCCGCCGGCGAGCTCGACCGCCAGCCGATCGCCCAGGTCGTGCTGGCGCGGGAAGGACGGCACGCCCGCCACGGGCCGACCGACGATGCCGACCCAGCGGTCCTGCTCGCCCACCCGGGCGCGGGTCAGGCCGACCTGGTCGCCGGGCCGCCGCAGGGCATCGAGCTCGCCGCGGATCGCGGTCGGCAGCTCGGCGGGGCCGGTGGTCTCGGTGGCCACGCCGACCAGGGCGTAGGGGTAGCCGGCGCGCCAGGCGGCGAGCCGCGCATCGGACATGGTCAGCACGTCCGTGTTGACCGCGAGCGCGCCGGCCGCGCCGGACAGCGCCTCGTCCCAGGGCAGCTCGCCCACGGCCAGGGCGACGATGGGGTCCGGCGGAGGGCCGCCCCCCGTGGCGTAGACGGGCGCCTCGGCCGCGGGCAGCACCGGCAGCATCTCCGCCAGGTCCTGGGTGTCCGGGACGTGGGGCTTCTTCCCACCACAGCCCGCCAGGGTCGCGAGCAGCGCCAGCACGATGATTCCTGGCGACGACGCGGTTCCTGGCGACACTGGGCCGGGCACGGGGCCTCCGGGGCGGGCGGGTGCGCCTTGCTTCACACCGCGCCCGCCGAAGGTCAAGCAATGCAGGTGGCGCGGGCCCGTAGGGCAGGCGCGCACGGTACAGTCGCCGGACCCGCAACCCACCGCTGCCGTTCCCAGGAGCCCCGACGATGGGCATGGACTTCGACGCCGCCTTCGACCCCTTCCGCGCCCTGCGCCACGGCATGGAGGCCTTCAAGCGCGAGCCGGCGCCCGTGATCGCGGCGGGCTTCTTGATGTTCCTGCTCGATGCCTGCCAGGGCCAGGGCAACCGGGTGCAGAACCCGCCGCAGGGCACCGGGATGGACGAGGAGATGGCGATGGTCTTCCTGGCCATCGCCTGCTTCGCCTGCGGCCTGGGGCTGGTCGTCTTCGCGATCAAGGCCTTCGTCGAGCCCGGCGCCTGGCGCGTCGGCGCGCGGATGACCCAGGACGGCACCAGCGGCATGGACGTGCTGTTCAGCGGCAAGGACGCGTGGCTGCCGATGCTCGGCTACAAGCTGCTGATGGGCGTCATCCTGCTGGGCGTCTTCGTGGTGTCCGCCGCGCCCGGCGGCGGCCTGCTGGCGCTCGGCGCCCTGCCCGCGATGGACGGCGGCGGCGAGCCCAACGTGCCCCTGCTGGCCGCTGGCGTGTTCCTGATCGCGCTCATCGCGCTGCCTGTCACCATCTACGTGACCCTGGGCCTGCAGCTCGGGAACCTGGCGATCAGCCTGGACGGCGTCGGCACGATGGAAGCGCTGGACCGCAGCTGGACGATGGCCAAGGGCAACCGCTTCCGGCTGTTCTGGTTCAACCTGGTCCACAGCTTCGTCGGCTTCGCCGGCTTCATGCTCTGCTGCGTCGGCGCGATCCCCGCCCGCGGGCTCATCATCTGCTCGACCGCCAACGCCTACCTGATGTTCACGCGCGAAGACTACGAGGACATGCAGCTGGTCAAGGAGATCGGCGCCTACTGAGCCCGGCGCCCGCATTGTCCCTCTCCTGCAACGGTGACGTTTGCGGGATGGTGTTGGACTTGCGGCGGGTCGGGCTTAGAGAGGCGCCATGAAGATCAAGGTCTCCCCCCTCGTCGTCGCCGCCGCCATGGGCCTCCTGGGTCCTGCCGCGCTCGCTGACGACGACGACCGCGAGCAGGACGGCATCGCCGGCGTGTGGAAGAAGCACGGCGACGCGGCCCCCTCCTCGACCATCGCCCCCCTCGGCACGACCATCGAAGTGATCCCCTTCGAAGATCGCGTCTTGCTCGATGACGGCGTGGGCGGCGCCCAGGGCGAGTGGACCCACGCCGACCAGGGCCCCGCCATGCAGACCCTCTGCGTGGACGGCTCCAAGGTGACGCGCACCTTCCGGGTCGACGGCGACATGCTGGCCGTGCACACCACGGTGGGCAGCGCCGACGACCAGCGCAGCTGGACCGAGACCTTCGTCCGCACCGCCTGACGCGGCGGACGGCTCGAGTCCCGGCTACAACGGCCCCGATGCTCCGGAGGCCGTCGTGTCCCTCGTCCTCGCTTCGCTGCTGCTGGTGGGCTGCAAGCCCACCGATGTGGCCCTGGGCGACTTCGTCGTCACCTTCGATCGCGACGGCGGCGCGCTGGCGGTCGACCGCAAGGGCCAGACCATCGTCACGGTGACCGAGCTGGCCATCGGCAACGGCGCGTCCACCATCGAGCACCAGGTCGGCAGCTACCTGTTCGACGACAACGAGACCGCCTGGCAGCCCGGCGACGGCCTGGACCCGCTGCGGGTCGAGGACGATGTCTTCCTGGTCGCCGACCTGCTGAGCGGGGACCGCCCGATCGCCGTGCTCGAGGCGTGGACCCCGGGAGAGGACCTGCTGGTCCTGCACCTGACGCCCTACGCCGACGCCGGAGAGGTCGATCGCGTGCGGGCCACCATGGCCTGCGCCGGCGGCACCGCCTTCCTGGGAGCGGGCGGCCACCAGCAGGACGTGGACCACGGCGGCGAGGCCTTCCGGCTGTGGGTGAGCGAGCCCGGCATCGGCAAGGTCGACGACGACGACCCGCCGGACGACTGGTTCCTGACGGGCACGCGCCACGCCGCCAGCCACCCGGTGCCCTGGGTGCTGCGGCCGGAGATCCCGGTCGGCGTCGGCGTGCAGACCGGCGGCGCGGTCGACCTGGACCTGTGCGCCAGCGACCCGGACCAGTGGTCGATGACCGCCTGGGACCAGGAGCTCACCCTGACCATCACGGCGGGCGACGACCCGGTCGACGTCATCGAGCGCCAGGTCCGCGCGACCGGCGGCGTGAAGCTCCCGGGGGACGTGGCCTTCGGGCCGTGGAACGACGGCATCAAGGGCCGGGACGCCGTGCTGGCCATCGCCACCGCCCTGCGCGAGGCGGGCGCTCCGACGGGCCTGATGTGGACCGAGGACTGGAAGGGCGCCGAGGACAACGCCTTCGGCTACCACCTGTCCTTCGACTGGTACCTGGACGAGACGCTGTACCCGGACCCCGAAGGCATCGTCGAAGCGCTGCACGACCTGGGCTTCGGGTGGCAGGCCTACCTGTCGCCCTTCGTCGGCGTCGACACCGTCGCCTGGGACGAGACCGCCGACGTCGGCCTGCTGATCCACGACGCGGACGGCGCGCCCTACACGGTGCCGAGCGCGATCATCGAGCCCATCGGCTTCCTGGACCTGACCGACCCCGACGCCGCCGCCTGGGCCCAGGACCGGATGGTCGACCTCGTCGACGTCGGCTTCGTCGGCTGGATGGCCGACTTCGCCGAGTGGCTGCCGCCGGACGCCGTGCTGGACCACGCCGACGCGGTGGACGACCACAACCTGCAGCCCCTGTGGTGGCAGGACATCAACGCGGAGGTGCTCGACCAGGTCGACGACGCGGCGTGGTTCGTGCGCAGCGGCTGGACCGGCACGCCCGCCCTGGCCCCGGTGACCTGGGGCGGCGACCAGCGGACCAGCTTCGACACCGACGACGGTTTCCCGACCGTGGTCGCGATGGGCGCGGGCTACGGCGCCAGCGGCGTGGCGATCTTCGGCCACGACATCGGCGGCTACAGCAGCGTCGGCAACGACCCCAGCGACAAGGAGCTGTGGTTCCGCTGGGCGTCGCTGGGCGCCTTCTCGCCGATCATGCGGACCCACCACGGCGCGCTGGCCGACGACAACTGGTCCCCCCTGTCCGACGCCGAGACCACCGCCCACTGGGTGCGCGCGGCCACCTGGCACGCCGAGCTGTTCCCCTACCTGCGCGGCCTGGCGGCCCGGGCCGAGTCCCAGGGAACGCCGATGCTGCTGCCCCCCGCCCTCGCCTTCGGCGGCGACGACTACGGTCGTGTCGACGCCTGGGCCCTGGGCGACGCGCTGCTGGTCGCCCCGGTGCTCGAGCGCGGCGTGACCGGCCGCGAGGTCGAGCTGCCGCCTGGCGACTGGTACGACTGGTGGACCGGCGCCGAGGCGCAGTCCGGCTGGGTGGACGCCGCCCTGGACGAGATCCCCGTGTTCGTGCCCTCCGGCAGCCTGGTGCCCCTGCTGGCCGAGGCGCCCGAGACCTTCCTGGCCGACCACGACAGCCTGACGACCCTCGGTGATGTCGACGGGGCGCGGGTCGTGCGCGTGTTCGGCGGAGGCGGGCGCTTCGTCGAGGCCGACGGCACGACCTACGCCGCGAGCGGGGCCCCCGACGAAGCCGGTGTGGCCAGCGACACCTTCGCCAGCGGCGAGCTGTCCGTGGGAGGCCTGACCGTGGCGATCAGCGGGACCGTGGAGCGGGCCTACACCATCGAGGTGTGGCCCTGAGCGAGGGCGGTCCCGAGCTCAGGAGCCCAGGGCGGTGCTGACCTTCGTGCTGATGTAGTCGAAGGTCGAGCCCAGGGAGTCGGCGAAGAAGGTCAGGCTGCCGATGATGAAGGTGCTCACCAGCGTGGCGATCAGCGCGTACTCGATGGAGGTCGCGGCGGACTCGTCGCGGACGAGGCGCTGAAGGGTCGAGGTCATCGTCATCCCCCGGGAGATGGCGGGCGCCTGGGAGGTCGCGGTCCGCAGGCGCACGCAGGGTACTCCTCGCCACGATAACCCGAGCGCCACCGACCCGCGCCGGGAGACCCGCCGTGCACCTCCATGAGCTTCCCGCGACCGAGCTGCGCCGCCTGCTCGACGCCGGCGAGATCACCAGCGTCGAGATCGTCGATGCCCTCCTCGCCCGCCGCGACGCCATCGACGAGCGGGTGCGCGGCTGGGTGCATCGGTTCGACGACCAGGCGCGCTCCGACGCCCGACAGGCCGATGCCGAGCGGGCTGCCGGGTCCGCCCGCGGGCTGCTGCACGGCATCCCGATCTCCATCAAGGAGAACCTCGCCACGCCGGGCCTGCCGCAGACCATGGGCATACGGCGGCTGCAGGATCAGCTGGCCACGAAGGACGCCGCCGTGGTCGCCTGCGCCCGCGCCCAGGGCGCCATCCCACTCGGCAAGAGCAACATCCCGCTGCTGCTGCTGGCGATGGAGACCCACAACGACATCTGGGGCACCACGCACAACCCCTGGGACGCCGCCCGGTCGCCGGGGGGCAGCTCCGGCGGCGAAGGCGCGCTCATCGCCAGCGGGCAGTCGCCGCTGGGCCTGGGCACCGACATCGGCGGCAGCATCCGGATCCCCGCCGCCTGGTGTGGCATCTGCGGGCTCAAGCCCACCGTCGGTCGCTGGTCGGTGCTGGGCAGCGCCGGCGGCATCCCGGGCCAGGAAGGCGTGAAGGCCACCACCGGGCCCATGGCGCGGACCGTCGGCGACCTCGTGCTGCTCAGCCGGGCGCTGTCCCCCGAACACCAGCACGCCTTCGACCCCCGCATCCCGCCCCTGCCGGCCGTGCAGCCCGACCGCGTCGACGTGAGCGCCCTGCGTGTCGGGGTCTACGAAGAAGACGACGTCTTCCCCCCCGCACCCTGCGTGCGGCGGGCGGTGCGCGAGGCCGCCGACGCCCTGCGAGCCGCCGGCGCGACCGTGGTGCCCTATGTGCCCCGCGACGGGCGCGAGCTCGTCCAGACCTACTTCGGCGCCCTGAGCGCGGACGGCGCCGCGACGGCCAAGGCCCGCGTCGGGGACCAGGCGCCGACCATCCAGATCAAGACGCTGTTCCTGCTGTCCCGCATCCCCGGCCCCGCCCGGCCCGCCGTGGCGGCCCTGCTCCGCCGCCGCGGCGAGGGCCGTGTGGCCGACATCCTGGACGTGTTCGGCGCCAAGCCGGTCCAGGACCTGTTCGCCCTGCACGCGGCCCGCACAGCCCAGCAGCGCCGCGAGCTGGACCGCTGGGCCGAAGACGGGCTCGACATCGTGCTCTGCCCGCCCACCGTGACCCCGCCCGCGCTGCGGGACCAGACCGGGGACTGGAGCCTGGGGGCCTGGCACACCATGCGCTACAACCTGCTCGATCTGCCCGCCGGCGTGCAGCCCGTCACCACCGTGCGCGAAGACGAGCAGACCTGGCCGGACCCCGGCGACCGCCTGGACCGCAAGGCCGCGTCTTTCCTGGAGGGCAGCGCCGGCCTGCCCCTGGCGGTCCAGGTCGTCGGCCGTCCGTGGGCCGAGGAGACCGTGCTGGCGGCCATGGCGGCCATCGAAGCCCACGTGTCCCAGGCGCCGGGCTTCCCGCGCACGCCCATCGACCCCCGGTAGGCCCACCACGCCGCCGGGCCGGGTGCCGGTGCGCTCAGTCCGCCGCGTATTGGCAGACCGACTCGATGCAGGCGCAGTCCGCGTCGTCGGGCCAGGAGTACTCCAGGGCCTCGGAGCAGCCGATCTGGATGTAGGCCAGGCCCGCGTCGACATGGGCGCAGTCCACGGTCTCGGTGCAGCGGTTGCCCTGGAAGACGCACTGTGCGTCGGCATCGCAGGCCGGGCACAGGGTCGGATCGTCCACGCAGGGCTCCTGCACGGTCGCCTGCCCCTGGCAGGCCAAGAGCAGCAGCAGGGCGGCGATCACGGACCCTCCGACAGGCCCGGGATCGACCACGCTTCGAGCTCCTCGACCCGCCCGGTGACGAACTGCCACTTCACCAGGCCGATGTCGGGGCAGAGCCAGGCGAAGCTGCCCTGGCCGAGGTCCAGGCGGGCGCAGTCGCGGAAGGTGCCGATGCCGAGCTCGACAGTTCCGATCTCCGCGACGGTCCAGCCGCCCGAGCGGTCGGGGCTGTCGGACTGCGAGGCGATCTTCGCGCCGACCTGGGGCGGCAGGGCCAGCATCTGCTGGAAGTCGCCGATGTGCAGGTTCGTCGCTTCGTTCGCCCACATCAGGTCGGCGGTCAGCACCCCGTCCGGCCGCACGATGTAGGCCCCGAGCCCGAACATCTCGGCGAAGGGCATCGCCGCGCCGTCCCCCAGGTCGCCTTCGTCCACGAACATCCAGGCCTGCTGGCCGTCGACGGTGAACGGCACGGCCACGTCGGTCTCGTGGTCGATGCGGGCGTTGAAGGTGCCGCGGTAGGTCCACCGGGCGCCCTCCGCGACCGGGAAGTAGTTCGGGGCGGCCTTGGCCGAGGACGTCTTGGGTCCACAGCCGAGCACGAGCAGGGGAACGAGCAGGAACACGGGGCACTCCGGACGGATCGCCACGCTATCGCGTTGCCGCCGGGTCCTGGCCGTAGAAGCGCTGGAGCTCGGCGTACAGCTCGGGCGCCTTGCGCCGCAGGGCCGCCGGCCGCTCGAAGAAGGCCTCGGTGGCGACGGCGAACATCTCGGGCGGCTCGGTGCCGCCGTAGGGACGCAGCACGGCGAGCAGCGCGGGATCGCCCTGCTGCAGGCGGGCGAAGTGCTCGCCCAGCACGTGGGCCCACGACCGGTAGTGGTCCGACGCCCGCAGGGCCGGCGCCCCGTCGAAGCTGCCGTCCGCGAGGTCCAGGGCGTGGGCGAATTCGTGCACCGCCGTGTCGTGCCCGTCGTGGGGGCGACGCAGCCCGCGCTGCACGGCCGGCCAGGACAGCACCACCGTGCCGTGCCGGTGGGCCACGCCCAGCAGCTCGCGCTCGTGGTCGGCGTCCAGGATCACCTCGTAGGGGTAGACCACCACCTCGGTCAGCCGCTGGTAGTGGTCCAGGTCCAGGCCCAGCGTCAGCCGGACGGCGCTGGCGCCGACCAGCACGCGGATCTCCTCGGTCAGCTCCAGCCCGCCGGCCGCCACGATCCCGTGCTCGTCCAGGAACACCGCCAGGTCCGACAGCAGCTGCGCCTGCCGGTCTGCCGACAGCTCCCGGAAGAAGGGCGCCTCGGCCTGAAGCAGGGGGCGCCAGGTCGCCGGGATGGGCCGCTCCCGGATGCGGTTGCGCCTGCGGGCGCGCCACCACGCGAACATGCCGACTCCGTGGACCTGCGAGGGACGCGGGGGGTTGTGTCGGGACCGTCACCGGGCCCGATTGGCCCCCGCTTGCCTGCCCCGATAGCCCGCCGGCCACTCTCGCATCTCCCGGAGCCTCCCATGGCCCTCCAGGCTGGCATCGTCGGGCTGCCCAACGTCGGCAAGTCCACCCTGTTCAACGCCCTGACCGCCGCTGGCGCCGACAGCGCGAACTACCCCTTCTGCACCATCGAGCCGAACGTCGGCATCGTGCCGGTGCCGGACCCGCGCCTCGAGCGCATCCACACCCTCATCAAGACCCAGAAGATCATCCCCGCCGCCGTCGAGATCGTCGACATCGCCGGGCTGGTCCGCGGGGCCAGCAAGGGCGAGGGCCTGGGCAACAAGTTCCTGGGCCACATCCGCGCCGTCGACGCCATCATCCAGGTCGTGCGCTGCTTCGACGACGACGACATCACCCACGTCGACGGCGACATCGATCCCATGCGGGACATCGACACCATCGACACCGAGCTCATCCTGGCCGACCTCGAGAGCGTCGAGCGCCGCGTCGATCGCTTCCGCCGGGCCGCAAAGGGCGGCGACAAGGACGCGAAGCTGCACCTGGCCGTCGGCGAGCGGCTCATCGAGATCCTGGGCACCGGCACGCCGGCCCGGGCCGCCGAGTGGACCGAGGACGAGTGGAAGAGCGTCAAGGACGCCCAGCTCATCACCGCCAAGCCCGTGCTCTTCGCCTGCAACGTCGACGAAGACGGCCTGGCCGAGGACAACGACCACGTCCGCGCCGTCCGGGCCCATGCCGACAAGGTCGGCGCCGAGGTCGTCGTGCTCTGCGCCAAGATCGAGGCCGAGCTGTCCGAGCTCGACCCGGCCGAGCGCAACGAGTTCCTGGCCGAGATGGGCATCACCGAGCCCGGCCTGAACCAGCTCGCCCGCGCCACCTACTCGCTGCTCGGCATGCAGACCTACTTCACCGCCGGCGAGAAGGAGATCCGCGCCTGGACCATCCGCCAGGGGTGGACCGCCCCCCAGGCCGCCGGCGTCATCCACACCGACTTCGAGCGCGGCTTCATCCGCGCCGAGGTCTACACCCTCGACGACCTCGAGACCCACAAGAACGAAGCCGGGCTCAAGGCCGCCGGCAAGCTCCGGCTCGAGGGCAAGGAGTACGTGGTGAAGGACGGGGACATCATGCACTTCCGGTTCAATGTCTGACGGCTGTACCCAGCCTCTCCGGGGACTCCCTACTGGTGCGGGTTTCCGGAGAGGGCTGAGCTCGCCTGTCAGACGTCAGGAGCGCCGCACGCACAACCGACGCACAAGTGGGCTCGCCGGGTAGGAGAAACGCGCGAAAGGCCGGGCGACAATGGGAGCAGCGGACTTCGGATCTTCAGTGGTCGAGGCGTTCCGCGACCAGCGCGATGTGGTCAGCAAGCGCCTCGAAGAACTCGAGGCCGGACATCGCCCCTGATTCGTGTGAATGAGGCTGGCCAGCCTTCCGAATCAAGACCGCGCCCGCGTCGAACAGTCCGTCGTGCATGCCCTGGGCGAGGGCAACGGCAACTCGTGCACTCTGCGATGTCCCGTCGAAGCGGGACATCGTGGAGTACTGTGCTCGCACTGGCTGGACAGCTCTTCCAGTGACTTCGATTGAGTCCGGGAGGACCATCAGGTATCCGACGAAGGGGGAAGGCAGGTCGCGCTGTGGCAGGGCGCTCGCAACAGCCTTGTATGGCCGCCGCAGCGACCTCTTCTTCTCCGGCGACATCAAGCCAGCCCGAACCGCTGCCCGGAAGTCCGCTCCCAGTCCTACCAGCTCCTCCAGCCGATTCTGGACGTTCTTGCCCTGCTCTCGGTTCATGGTCTTCAGTTCAAGAGCAGCGACCAAGAGCCCGGTTGGACGATGAACCACCACACAGTCCCACGCCTTGCTTCGCCGGTAGAACCCCGGCAGCGTCACGCCAGCCGTGCCGGGTTCGAGTTCCGGGTTGCTGCGATTGATGCTGCCCCCGGTGAACACCGCAGCGCCATCCAAGCGGTGGTGCGCGACAATCGTGTCCACCAGGCGTGGAAATCCCTCCAAGTGGGCATTCTGCCGGACAGCGTGATCACTTGCGTCCACCGTGGAAACACCATCGACGGCGCGTTGGAGCAGGCCCTCGAATCCTGGGGGAAGTCCCTTCACCCACCTGCTCCCGCGAGGAGCTTCCCAGAAAACTCACGGAAGACTGCGTGCACAGCAGTGGCATCCGAGAGAGAACGCTGGGCACCGGTCGAACCACCCGTGGCACCATCCGAAAGCAACAGGGCGGCCCCGCTGTAGAGCCTTCGAGACATGAGCCGCTCGCACAGTAGACGGTAGCGGTCGGCGTAGGACGCTCCCTGGAACTCCGGGAACACCTGATAGTGCGGCTCGGCGACCTTCACCGGGACGGTCGACCCCTCACAGTCCTCGAGCAACATGAGCCACCCCAGGAACGGTGGCCTGGGGTCCGCTTGGTATGCGGGGTTCAGGAGCGGCAGCCCCTCATCCGGCTCCGACACGTACATCGGCCCCCCTTGGAGACCAAACGCTCCGTGCCGACTGGCAACCCACAGATCGGCAGCTGCGCCGATGGCTTCCTCGGACCGATTGTTGAAGTTGTTCCCAAACGAGCCGACCTGCGACTTGAACTCCCAGACCCCCAGAAGCCGCTGGCGATGAATGACCACCACGTCCCAGTTCTTGGTTGCCCGGAAGTACCCAGGCAGGACCACGTCCCGTTTCCTGGTGTGCACACTGGTGGCCGGGAGACCGCAATGCTGGACCACACCACGCACCAAGTCGATGAACCCGTCCATGTTCTTGCCGCTGATCACGGCACCACGGGTGCCGCCTTGGCTACTCGATGCACTGCCGCTCCTCGTCAACCAGAAGGTGCGGACTGCAATCGCGAGCTTCTGGTCAAAGTCAGACGGCAACAACTCCGGCGGCACGGGGGCTCCTACTGCTTGCGCTGACCAACCGGGCGCACCTGCGCATCATCGGCCAGCGCCGAGACCATGGCACGTTCCCCACGATCGAGACCGAACAGCCGGAACACGGGCTCGTCAATGACGGCCTGTTCGCGGGCTTCAGCCGCTGCAATCAGATCCGCCCGCAGGACTTCCGACACTGCCTCCCAATGGGGCGCTCGAATGCGCCGGAGGTACTGTGCCTGGAAGCGCAGAAAGCCGCCCGCCATCCGGACGCAGTAGGCAGCAACGAACATCACCGCTACGGATGAACGCAGAACCGTCTGGAGTGCCCGGAGATCCCAAGTGTCGGAGACCACGAAGTAGAGATTGTGATGGGGGTAGTACTCACCACGGTCGTAAACGACCGTCGCCGTGCCCTTGATGTCCGGAATCAGCAGCTTCGGCCGCGACGTGAGGCTGGGGTAGATGCGGTCGATGGTCCGGTACCACCGGGTCGGGTTCTTCTTCGCCACATGCCGACCAGCGATACGATCCCGGTGCGTTTCCAGGAACGCTGCAAACAGGGGCCACTGCTCCAACGCTGCCAAGGAGCCATCGTCATTGAAGGGATTCAGGACGCCACGGCCCCGCCACTCGATGCGTCCATCCAGCAAGTCAGGAGCCATCACCAAGGGAAGCTTGCGCTTGGTCTCGACCGGGAGGCCTTCCAGGTCTCCAATGAAGACGTTGTCTGCTCCGGTCGCTACCCCAATGCCGACGTTGCATCCCGCCTCTTCAAGACTCGGGAACGCTGCCTCCAACCGCCGAAGAAGCTGGAGCTGCAACGGTTCGTCCAGCAGCCACGGATCGCGACCGTTGGCGACGTTCGGCACCTCCGCCACACGGCTGTCCGACGCAGGACCTCCATTCAGCATGGCCGCCGACAGACGAGCCATCGAGGCAGGGCCAGGGTCCGGCTGGAGCGCGATGCGAGTACTAGCCACGGGCGACGAGCCCATTCGACGCTGAATCACGGTGATCGCCGGATAGGCGATCACTTCGGTCTGGAAGGCATCCACGTTCTCCATGTCGATGTAGAAGAGCAAGGAGAACGCCTTCGAGACCTTTGCCCGGAGGGGGCCGCCGTACTTGTTCTTGATCCATCGGTTGGCGCAGATGAAGCCGAGCCGGCCACCTTCGCCCAGCAAGTCCAGGCAACGCTCGTAGAAGGGCACATACAGGTCAGCTCTGTCGTAGATGGTCTTGTACTGCTTTCGGTACGCAGCCATCAGCGCAGGAGGAATGCGCTCCTGCCTCACGTAGGGTGGGTTGCCAACGACAGCGTCGAATGGTCCATCAAGATCGGCAAGCAAGAAGTCATCCTGTTGGAGCCACACATCGGCGAGCTTCTCCGCATCGACGCCCGGCAGCCCCCAACTGGCCAGCCGTCTGACGAGCGCCGTCCGAGTCGATGCAACGGCCGCCGTGTGAATCTCCACTGCTCGGATGCAGGGAGCTAGCGCCTCGGCGGCCTCCGCTGGAGCAGCGCCAGTCCTCTCGTACGACGCGAGCAGGCGGTCCACGACCGGGAACAAAAAGTCGCCGCCGCCAAACGATGGCTCCAAGACTCGGAGAGAAGACAGGTCAGCGGCTTCGACGTACCCCACCAAATCGAGAATGGCGTCTACCACGCTCCGCTTGGTGTAGACCGCGCCGCGTTCTGCGTCATCGCCATCCGCTGCCAGTTGCCGAATGGCCGCGTCCACCGCTCGTCCGCGCGAACTGGGAGGCTCGAAGAGTCGGATCTGGTTGGACTGCTGCACGAGAGAGTCTCCTGGCGGGGACGATGTTCCCCTTCTTGTACCGAACCTCAGCCCCCGCGGCGAGCCAGAATCTGTCCGCCTTTCCACGTCCCCCGCAAATCAACGACGGAGCCTTGGACGTTCGGTCCCACAGCATTCCAAACCAACGGGCTGTCGTTGCGACCCGGTCCCTGGGATGCACGTCGACCCGTCGAGCATCCTGGTTTGCTCCCAGGCCACCCTCACTGTCGGAGCGTGACCTACCGTTCGAGACCAGCGCTACAGGGCGCCATCGGTGCCCGCCAAAGGGGACCTCTGGCTTGCCAAGCCAACATCACCATGGCAGCGAACCCTGTCACCGCGAGTGTTCTGAGCCACCTCCGGGACACTTCCGGATGACGCTCGGTACTCGTGGCCACTCGGGCCGCGACCGTGGAGGCCGACAGCATTCCGCAGCCGTGGTCCAGCACCATCCCCCGCTGCTCCCCCACAGTCGCGCGGACAACTGCCCGGCGTTCGCAACCCCGCCCGATCAACCCCCTCGAATTCGCAACCCGAACGCCCTTGCTGCCGCCCGCAGCGCCGTGATCACTGGACTTACGTCCCCGGCCCCGCGGGATCCCACCCGGGAGTTGCGAAAACGGCACCCCTGCCGAGCGCCGGTTGCGAAACCGTCCCACCTGCCGCGGCAGCTCGCACCGGGCCGCAACCCGCGCGACGGGTTCTTCCCCATGCCGCCCCCCTGCACCGCATTCCCTGATGCGAGGCCCGGCAGGCGAGCAGCAGCAGGGTCCAGGTCATGAAGTCGGTGTAGCGTCGCCCCGCGAAGCCGCCCCACCTGCCCCCATCGTCCCCATGCCGTTCTCCCCCGACGAGCTCGCCCGGATCCAAGCCACGGTCGGCGCCCTGGTCGCCCGCCGCCAGCCGCCGGCCCACCTGCGCGACCGACTCCGGTTCGAGCTGGAGATCGTCGGCCACCGCGTGCGCATCCACGAGCTCCACGACGATCAGGACACGCAGCTCGAGGTGGCGCAGCTCACCTTCACGCGCACCGACGGCACCTGGACCCTGTACTGGACACGGGCGAGCGGCCGCCGCGAGATCTGGCCGCCTTCCGCCCACATCACAGCACTCGAGCCGCTGGTGGCCATCCTCGACCAAGACGACCACGGCGCCTTCTGGGGCTGATCCGGCCGGCCCCGCCCCGCAGTACCCTCCCCCCATGCCCTTCCTCCTCCTCCTCACCGCCTGCCGGCCCTCCGCCGGGCCCGCCGACACCTCCTCCGCCGTCGACTCCGGCGCTGCCCCCGCCGAGACCTACGACCCCGCGTACTGCCTGCACGCCGACGCCGACGATGTCGAAGCCCGGATCGACGCGCTGCTGCCGCAGCTGTCGCTGGACGAAAAGGCGCGGCTGATGCGGGGCGACGGCTACACGGCCGATGGCGGCATCTGGCGGGCGTCGGGGGACGAGGCGGTGGGCATCCCGGGCATCCACTCGGTGGACGGGCCGCGCGGGGTCAGCCAGGGCGTCGGGCCGGCCACGGCCTTTCCGGTGGCCAGCATGCGGGGTGCGACCTGGGACCCGGCGCTGGAGCGACGCGTCGGGCAGGCCATCGGGGCCGAGACGCGGGCCTGGGGGGCGAACACGCTGCTGGCGCCGACGATCAACATCCTGATGCACCCGCGCTGGGGCCGGGCGCAGGAGTCCTACGGCGAAGACCCGCTGCTGGTCGGAGACATGGGGGTGGCCTTCATCGAGGGGGCGCAGGAGCACGTGCTGGCGACGGCCAAGCACTTCGCGGCGAACAACATCGAGGACACGCGCTTCTCGGTGGACGCGGTGGTGGACGAGCGCACGCTGCGGGAGATCTACCTGCCGCAGTTCCGCCGGGCGGCCCAGGACGCGCACGCGGCGGCCTTCATGTCGGCCTACAACCGGGTCAACGGCGCCTGGGCCAGCGAGAGCGTGCCGCTGCTGGACGAGATCCTGCGCCAGGAGTGGGGCTACCCGGGCTTCGTGATGAGCGACTGGATCTTCGGCACCCACGACACGCTGCCGGCGATCGAGGCCGGGCTGGACCTGGAGATGCCGGCCGAGAAGATCTACGGCGCGCCCCTGGCGGACGCCGTGCGGGACGGCCTGGTGGACGAGGCGCGGCTGGACCTGGCGATCCGCCGCCTGCTGCGGGCGCAGCTCTGCCACGCGATGGACGTGGACCCGCCGGTGGTCGACGCCACGGTGCCCGAGTCCGCCGCGCACCTGGCCCTGGCCCGCGAGGTCGCCGAGCGCGGCATGGTGCTGCTGAAGAACGACGGCGCGGTGCTACCGGTCGACCGCGACGCGGCCCCCGACGTCGTGGTGATCGGGCGGCTGGCCGACGTCGAGAACATCGGCGACCTGGGCAGCAGCGCGGTGGCCCCGACCGAGGTGATGACGGCCTGGGAGGGACTGTCCGGAGCCGCCGGCGCCGCGACGCTCAGCCTGGTCCCCGGGGCCCTGGCCGACGCCGCCGACCGGGACCGGGTGGCCGCCGCCGACGTGGTGATCGCGGTCGTGGGCTTCGACCGGGACGACGAAGGCGAAGGCACGATCTCGGCGGGCGACCGCGAGGGGCTGGCCCTGTCCGAGGCGGACCGCGCGCTGCTGGCCGATGCCGGCGGGCTCACGGACGCGCTGGTCGTGGTGCTGGAGGGCAGCGGGCCCGTGACCATGGACCCGTGGCTGGCCGACGCGCAGGCGGTGCTGATGGCCTTCTACCCGGGGGCGCGCGGCGGCGAGGCGCTCGCGGGCGTGGTCTACGGCGACGTGAACCCGTCGGGCCGCCTGCCGATGGTCTTCCCGGCGGCCGAGTCCGACCTGCCGCCCTTCGACAATGTCAGCGACGAGGTCGTGTACGCGGTGGCCCACGGCTACCGGCACCTGGACCGCGAAGGTCTCGCCCCGCTGTTCGCGATGGGCTTCGGCCTGTCGTACACGACCTGGTCGCTGCAGGACGCGGCCGTGGATCGGTCCACGGCGGGCCCCGGCGACGTGCTGACCCTGACGGTCGACGTGGGCAACACCGGCGCCCGCGACGGCCGCCTGACGGTCCAGGTCTACGCCGAGGCGCCCGACACGCCCGATCGGCGCTACCTCTCCGAGCTCCGCGCCCACGGCCAGCTCGACGTCGCCGCCGGCGGCACGGGCACGCTGACCCTGACCCTGCCGGTCGACGCCCTGGCCCACTACGACGTGGACGCCGGCGCCTGGGTCGTCCAGGACGGCGACTGGACCCTGCGCGTCGGGCAGTACCACGGCGACCCCGACGCCCTGGCCGTCCCCGTGCGGATCGCTGGCGACTGAAGGACGCCTCTTGTCGCGCCGTCGTCGGCGTGCAGGGTCGCGGTCCCCTCCCCCACCCCGGGCCCGCCGTGTCCTCCTCGCCCGTCCCCGCCCCGCCCGTCCCCGCCTCGATGACCGCCCTGCAGCTCGTCGGCTACGGGGGGCCCGATCGCACCCGCCTGACCGAGGTGCCCCGCCCCTCCCCCGGACCCGGCGAGCTGCTGGTCCAGGTCGCCGGCTTCGGCCTGAACCCGGTCGACTTCAAGACCCGCGACGGCAAGCTCAAGACCATCTACCGGCCGCCCCTGCCGGTGGTGCTCGGCAACGAGTTCAGCGGCGTCGTGCAGGCCGTCGGCGACGACGTCACCGCCTTCGCGGTGGGCGACCGGGTGATGGCCCGCGTCGACAAGGAGCGCATGGGCGCCTTCGCCGAGTGGGCGGTCGTGGCGGCCGAGCACGCCGCGCGCGCGCCGAGGTCCCTGCCGCTGGTCGACGCCGGTGGGCTGCCCCTGGCCGGCCTGACCGCGCTGCAGGCCCTGCGCGACGTGCTCGGCGTGGGACCGGGCTTCCACGTGCTGATCACCGGCGGCGCCGGTGGAGTGGGCACCCTGGCCATCCAGATCGCGAAGATCCTGGGCGCCGAGGTCACCACCACGGCGTCGCCGCGCGGCCGCGCCCTGGTCGAGCGGCTGGGGGCCGACCACGTCATCGACTACACGACGACCGCCCTGTCGTCGGTGTCCGAACGCTTCGACGGGGTCTTCGATCTCATCGGCGGGGACACGCTGACAGACTGCTTCGGCCTGGTGCCGCCGGGCGCGACCGTGGTGTCCGTGTCGGGCATGCCCGAGCCCCGCACGGCACGCGAGGACCTGGGCCGCGGGGGCCTGCTGCCGCTGCTGTTCTGGTTCGCCAGCTGGTCGACCCGCCGCGCGGCGGCCCGCCATGGCGCCACCTACCACTACATGTTCATGCACCCGAGCGGGGCCGGGCTCGCCGAGCTCGCCGCCTGGGTGGACGAAGGTCGCCTCGAGTTGGTCGTCGACCAGCGCTTCCCCTTCGCCGAGACCCTGGACGCCATCGCCTACCTGGAGTCCGGCCGCGCCAAGGGCAAGGTCGTCGTGGCCGTGACCGACGGCTGAGCCCCACGCGCTACCGTGCGGGCATGCCCTCGCTCGACCCGCACCGCCTGGCCCAGGACCTGCAGCACCGCGCCCGCGCCGTGCGCGACACGCTGGCCGAGGACCCCCGCGTCGGGCCCTTCGTCGATCGCGAGCTCGACATCCCCCTGCCGTTCGTCGGGGGCGACGACATCCGGCTGGTGCTGCTCGGTCAGGACCCCACCATCCAGCGGGCAGCGCAGCGCTGCCACGTGCGCACGGTCCTGAACCTGGATCGCCGGGGCAGCCTGCGTCGCTACCTCACCGACGTCGTCGACGCCCTGGGGCTCACCCTGGCGCAGGTCTACGCCACCAACGTGGCGCGCTGCTTCTTCACGGCGCCGCCGACCGAGCTGGCCCGCACCCAGGGCCTCGACGTGATCCGGGCGAGCGCCGACCACTGGCTGCCCCTGCTCCACGAAGAGCTGGCCTGCTTCCCCGACGCGCTGGTGATCAGCCTGGGCCAGCCGGTGCTGCCCACGCTCGTCCGCGATGGCCACCCGCAGATCATGCGCCACTACTGGGGATACGACGTGCGCTGGCGAGAGGGCGCACGCGCGCCCTTCCGGCGGGTCGAAGCCGAAGCCAGCGCCCTGGAGCGCCCGCTGCATCCGCTGGTGCACATCGGGGCCCGCGGACCGTTCTACCGGGCGCGGCGCGCCGAGTACCTGGCCTTCGTCCGCGGCTACTTCTCGCGGTAGGGCGAGCAGTCCTTGAACACAGGCCCGCGGGTGTCGGCGAGCTCGAAGGTGCACAGGAACTCGGCGGGGCCGCCGGCCTCGAGCTCCCGCGCCTCCTTGGCGGCCGAGCCGGCGAACACCTTGGCCCGGCAGGTCTGGTCCCCCTCGCCGGCGAGCACGACCGCGCCGCCGGTGGCCGACCCGTACTCCTCGGCCACGGTGCCGCTCAGGAACACGGTCTTGCCCTTGTACTTCTCGGTCGCCGCGGCGCCGTCGGCCGTGAACTCGGCGGTCAGCGCGGGACAGGCGCCGTCGAAGTGGGCCTTGTAGCCCTCCTTGCCGGCGTTGCGCTCCATGCGGGCGGGACGGGTCCCGTCCCCGCCGCCACCACAGGCGAGGGCGATGGGGACGAGCACGGCGAAGATCAGGGGCAAGCGACGCTTCACGGGATCACCGGGGCAGGGGGTGGGGCCGCCGGCAGTATGCCACCCTCATCCGATGCCCCCGTCCAGCAGCTCCGCCAGCCGGGGCAGCACGGCGCCTTCCCAGCCCTTGCCCATGTTCTCGAAGGCGAAGCGCGCCCGCGGGTCGGACAGGTCGAAGTCGCCGTGGGCCAGGCGCAGCAGCGTGCCGCCGTCCTGCGCGTGCAGGGTCCAGGTCAGGGTCCAGCCGGGGCCGAAGCGGTAGACGAAGCGCTCGGCGGGGACGACCTCGAGCACCTCGCAGGGCTGCGGGCCGAAGCCGCGCATGTCCAGCGTGAACCGATGGCCCACGACGGGGGTGATGTCGCCCGGGGCCCACCAGCGGGCCAGCAGCTCGGGCTCGGTCAGGGCCCGCCACACGGTGGCCGGCGGGTGCGGGAAGAGGCGCTCGACGCGGATGGTCGCGGTCTGGGCGGTGGTCATCGGGGTTCCGGGGGAGGGAGGGGTTCCGAAGGAGGAGGCAGGGGTCCCGAAGGAGGAGGGAGGGCGTCGAGCACGGGCGCTCAGCCGCCCTGCCGCCGCAGCCCCGGCCCCTGCAGCACATCACGCAGCACCTGACCGATGCCGGCGACAACGGGGCCGGCGTCGAGCTCGGGGTGCAGCCCGAAGTAGCGCAGGTGCCCGCCCAGCATCGCGTGCACGGTGATGGTGGCCCGCTCGACGTCCAGATCGGCCGGCAGCTGCCCCCGCTCGACGGCGGCCTGCAGCAGCGCGCGCTCGTGCTCGCGGACCCGCGCGGCGTCGGCCCGCATGCGCAGGCGCACATCGTCGCCTTCGACCAGCTCGCACTTCAGGAACAGGATCTCGAGCAGCATGCGGTACTGCCGCTCGCGCCGGGCGCGGCGGAACACGGTCGTCATCCAGTCGGCCAGCACGCCCAGCGGATCGTCGGCGCCTTCGGCGCGCTGCCGCTCGAGCAACGCTGCCGGCATCAGGTAGCGGTCGCAGAGCGCACCGAACAGGGCCGGCTTGTTGGCGAAGTGGCCGTAGACCGCGCCGCGGGTGAGCCCAGCGCGCGACGCGACCTTGGTCAGGCTGGGGCGTCCGACGCCTTCCTCCCAGAACACCTCGAGGGCCGCGTCGAGCAGGCGCTCCCGGGTGCGGGCGGCTTCAGCGGCGCTCGCGCGTGCCATGGCTTCCTCCAGCGACGGGGGACTCGGGCCGAGACGGATGGGACGACCCCGGACGCAGGCGGGCGCCCAGGATCCAGGCCACGCCGCCCGCCAGGCTGAACGCCGCCATGGCCAGGGCCATCGGTCGTGCGGTGCCGTCGTGCAGCTGACCCACTCCCCAGGTGGCTACCCCGGCGATGCCGAACTGCAGGGTCCCGAGCAGCGCCGCCGCCAGCCCGGCCCGGTCGCCGACCGGCGCCATCGCGGTGGCCGTCGTGTTGGGGAAGCTGAACCCGACGCAGGCGATGGCGAAGAACAGCGGCACGGCGACGCCCGGCAGGCCCCCCGCGCCGCTGAGCACCACGGCGGCCAGCGCGGCGGTCGCGATGCCCTGTGCAAGCAGCGCGACCGGCACGACGTCGTGGGGGGACCGGGTCCGCAGCAGGCGCTCGTTGATCTGCGAGCCCAGGATCAGCCCGGCGGCGTTGACGCCGAACAGCACGGCGAAGCCGGTCGGCTCGAGACCGTAGACGGTCGTGAACACGAAGGAAGACGACGCGATGTACACGAACAGGGCGGCCTGGGCCAGGCTGCCCGCCAGCGCCGGGCCGATGAAGGCCGGCAGGCGCAGCAGCCCCAGGTAGCGGCCGACCACCTGGGCAGGCGTCGGACGCTGGGGCGCCTTCAGGGTCTCGCGCAGCCCCAGCCCCACCGCCGTCAGCGCCACCAGACCGTACCCGGACAAGGCGAAGAACAAGGCCCGCCAGCCCAGCCACTCGTGCAGCGCGGCCCCGGCCAGGGGGGCCACGATGGGCGCCAGCCCCATGACGAGCATGACCAGCGACAGGGCCCGGGCCATGTCGCGCGGCCCGAACAGATCGCGCAGCACGGCCCGCGACGTGACGGCCCCCGCGCAGGCGCCGATCGCCTGCAGCAGCCGCCAGGCGGTCAGCGTCTCGATGGACCCGGCGAAGGCACAGCCGATCGACGCCAGGACGTAGACCAGGAGCCCCGCCAGGAGCGGCCCCCGCCGCCCGAGCCGGTCCGAGATGGGGCCGAGCGCGAGCTGCCCCAGGGCCAGCCCGACGAAGTAGGCCGAGAGCGTGCGCTGCACGGCGTCCGGCCTGGCCGCCAGGTCGTCGCCGATCGCGCCGAAGGCCGGCAGGTACAGGTCGATGGTGAACGGCCCGATGGCAGCCAGCGCGCCGATGAGCAGCAGCAGGCCGATGGGGATGCGGGTGGGCGTCGACATGGCGGGGGCCTGTGCGGGAGGGCTCGATACATTCATGCGTGAATCTATAGAGCCCGATCCCTTCGCGACTCCCCCTCCTCCGCGGAACAGTCTGGACCGGCGATCGAGCCTGCCCCGCGGATAGCGGACGCCCCCTCCTCCTCGACGGCGAGACCATGCCCCTCCCCCTCTCCCTCCTCGACCTCACCCCGGTCTCGCGCCTCACCGACGCCAGCGACGCCGTGCGCACCAGCGTCGCGCTGGCACAGGCCGCGGAGTCCGCGGGCTACCACCGGATCTGGTACGCCGAGCACCACAGCCTGCCGGGCATCGCGTCCACCGCTCCCGACCTGATGATCGCCCACGTCGCGGCCCACACGTCCCGCATCCGGCTGGGCGCCGGCGGCGTGATGCTGCCCAACCACGCCGCCCTGCAGATCGCCGAGCGCTACCGCCTGCTGGCGGCGATGCACCCCGGCCGCATCGACCTGGGCCTGGGCCGGGCCGCCGGCACCGACCCGATGACCGCCGTCGCCCTGCGGGGCGCCGAGCGCGTGCACCGCGACGACTTCCCCGAGCAGCTGTCCGAGCTCGAGGCCTGGGGACGCGACCTCGAGCCCCTGCGCGGGGTGCGCGCCCAGCCGACCGACGCCGCGCTGCCGCCGATCTGGCTCCTGGGCAGCAGCGACTTCAGCGCGCGCCTGGCCGCCGCCCGGGGCTACCCCTTCGCCTTCGCCAGCCACTTCAGCCCGGCGCCGCCGGACGGGCCGATGGCGCTGTACCGCGACGGCTTCCGGGCCCACCCCGACCGCCCCGCCGGGCGTCGCGCCATGCTGGCCGTGGCGGCCTTCGTGGCGCCGACCGTCGAGGAGGCCGAGGACCTGGCGCTGCCGTCGCTCATCGCCTTCACGCGGCTGCGCACCGGCCGACCGATCCGGCCCCCCGGCCCGGAAGAGGCGCGGGCCTGGAAGCTGGACCCGATGGAGGAGCAGGTCGCGGCCCTGATCCGGCGCATGCAGTTCACCGGGACCCCCGCCGACGTGGCGGCGCGCATCCACGCCGTCGCGACCCGCACCGGCGCCGACGAGGTGATGGTGGTCACCAACGCGGCGGACCGGGCGGGCCGCATCCAGTCCGCCGAGCTGCTGGCCGCTGCGTGGGGCGCCGAGCCCGCGTGACCGTGGCGCTCGGCCGGGTGCGGCACCCGTGCGGAAGCGCTCAGTCGCCGATCAGGACCTGGTAGTCGCCCGACGCGGTGTTGCCCTGGCCGCCGACCACGGTCGAGGTGCCCCCGCCCGCGTCGTTGGTGTACCCGCCGACCGCCGTGGCGTGCCACGCCGTGCTGTCGTTCTGGTAGCCGCCGAGCGTCGTCGCGTAGTCGGAGCTCGACGCGTTCTGGCGACCGCCCACCACGGTCGACGTGCCGCCGCTGGCGACGCCCTCGAAGCCGCCCACGGTGGTCGCGTGGAAGGCCGTGGCGTCGTTGCCGTGCCCGCCCACCACCGTGGCGTAGTCCGAGCTCGAGGCGTTGGAGAGCCCGCCGAAGATCGACGCGCTGCCGCCGCTGACGGTGCCGTAGGCGCCGCCCGCCACCACCGAGTGCGTGGTCGTGGCTTCGTTGAACTGGCCGCCCGCCACGACGGCGTAGGTGCCGGACGCCGTGTTGTACCGACCCCCGGCGACCACCCCGTAGGGCCCGGCGACCGTGTTGGCGTAGCCGGACACGAGCCCGCCGTAGCCGCTGTAGGAGTGGCCGTCCCCGACCACCAGGTTGTGCGAGCCGCCGCGGGCTTCCTTGCCGGTGTCGACCTCGTCGTAGCCGATGAACAGGTTGCCGAGCCCCGTCAGCACGCCGCCGTCGTCGGTGGCGCCGGTGCCGCTCTGGATGTAGACGTTGGCGCCCTCGATCACGATGGTGTGGGCGTCGTCGTCGACCCGTAGGTAGTAGCTCAGCGGCAGCAGGCCGCTGTCTTCGAGGAGCGCGAGCGCGTCGGAGCCGGCGCCGACCTGGGTCTCCAGGTCGTCGATGCGGGTGTTGGCCGCCGTCAGCTCGGACTGCAGCGAAGCGATGGTCTCCTGGTCGGCCTGGACCGTCGCCTCGAGGGCGTCCAGCTGCGCCTTCAGGTCGTCGAGGTCGTCGTCGGAGGGTCCGCCGTCCCCGCAGGCGACGAGGAACAGGGGCAGGAGGGAGAGGCGGGACATGGGCGCTCCGGGAGAGGCGGTCGAGGACCAGGAGGCACGTACCTTGCCACGTCGCAGCCTGACCCGGCACTACCGGACGGCCCGGAGCCGGCGTCCGAGGAGGATCTGGGCGCCGAGCAGCCCGGCGCCGAGCCCCACCGCGAGCACCGGCGGCAGCTCGCTGAGCGCAACCCCCAGGGAGAGCAGCACCGCCAGGAGGGCGACACCGGCGCGGGCCGGTCCGGTGGTCGGAGCGGACCCGCTGGCCGTCCCGCCGACGGCGAGGGCAGCGACCAGGGCTGCGCCGCCGAGAGACAGCGAGCCCGTGCCCGCGATCGCCGCAGCCGCCAGCAGGCCGACGCCGCCGACCAGCAGGCGCCCGGATCGCGCGGGCAGCGCCGTGGCGGACGCCCCGCCCCCGAGGACGGCAGCCACCAACACGATGACCCCGGTCGTCACCGGGTCCCGGTCGAACAGCCGCAGGAGCAGCGCGGCCGCGGCGACCGCGATGCCGACCCCGGCCCCGACCCCGCCGGCCACGGGCCCCCCGAGCCCCGCGACCAGGGCCAGCGGCGCCAGCAGGACCACCCGCTGGGCCGCCGACAGGGGCGGCCACGGCGGCTGGATGGCCAGCCAGGCGCCCACGCCGAACGCCACCGACACCCCCACGCGCTGCAGGGACGACGGCAGGCGACCGGCCAGCAGTCCCAGGACCCCGCCCAGGATCGGCCCTGTGGCGAGGTCCCACACGCCTACTTCTTCACGCCTTCCAGGGACACGATCAGCTTGACCTGGTCGCTGAGACCGTCGGGCATGTAGGTGATGCCGAAGTCCGACCGCTTGATGGTGAAGGTGCTGTGCAGGCCGGCGCGGTGCCCGCCCCAGGGGTCGTCGCCTTCGCCGGTGTGCTCGATGGGGATGGTGACCTCCTTGGTGACGCCGCGCAGGGTCAGGTCGCCGGTGACGTGCAGCAGCTTGTCGCCCTTCTTCTCGACCTTCTTGCTCTTGAAGGTGATGGTCGGGAACTCGGCGGCGTTGAAGAAGTCCGGACCCGCCAGGTGCTGGTCGCGCTTCTCCTGATCGCTGTCGACCGACGCGGCGTCGATGGTCAGGCTGAAGGTGGACTTGCTGACGTCGGCGCTCCAGTCGAAGTCGCCCGAGATCTTGTCGAAGCGGCCGTAGACCCAGGCCGCACCGAAGTGCTGGACCGAGAACAGCACGGCGCTGTGGTCGTCGTCGACCGAGTAGGCGTCGGCCAGCGCAGGCTGCGCGAAGGCCAGGGAGAGCAGGAAGGTGGGGATGAGCTTTCGCATGGGGACTCCAGGAGAAGGAGGGATTGCCTTCGGTTCGCCTCGTAGCCGTGCAACAGAAGCGGTCAACGCGAACGCTTCGTCCCACTGATGGGACGCGAAGGCGAGCGAGGCGTCCCCTGCACCGGGCTACCGATCGGGCATGAACACCCACCTCCTGCCCGCCGTCCTCTGCTCTCTCCCCCTGCTGGCGGCGACCGGCTGCGCCAAGTCCGGCGCGCCGCCGACCAACGCGCCCGTGACCTGGCCGGAGGGGGCCTTCCGCATGCATGCCGCAGACTCGCTCACCGCCCCCGCCGCGTTGCCGGAGCTGATGGGCGGCTACTTCGACGTGCACGTGCTGTTCGCCGCGGCCCCCGTCGACGGTGTGCCGACGCTGTTCGTGGACGCCGCCGACGTGGACGACGCGCCCATGGCCTGCGGGCTGACGACGGCGCTGCCGCTGCAGCTCAGCCCCGACGGCGGGTTCACCGCGACCGCCCCGGAGATTCCCCTGATCGGCGAAGACGACGTGCCCTTCCTGCTCCGTGACGTGACCTTGCAGGGCCGGGTCGCGCCCACCCAGGTCGAGCTGACGTCGGTGCAGGGCAAGGTCGACTCCGCGGCCTTCGTGGGGCTGCTGGGGAGCGACGACCCCGACAAGCTGTGCAGCATGGTGGGCGGCAAGATCCCCTGCGCGCCCTGCGTGGACGGCACCGACCGGTGCTGGACGCTGACCCTGGTGCCCACACTCGAGCTGGTGCCGGCCTTCACGCCGCGCGGCGTGGCCGACATCTGCGCCGACGCTACCTGCGCCGATCGCCCCTGGTGCGGGCCGAACGCCGCGGCTCCCTGACCGGACCGGGCGCGAGACCGCCGTGAAAGGGGCGTCGGAGGCCGCCCGTACGGACTACATGCCCCGCATGTCGACCACGGTCATCGCCTCTCGCCGCCAGACCAGCCTCTACCTGCTCCCCGCGGGGGGCGCGCCGCTGGATCAGGACGCCGTCGCGGCGGTGCTGGCGCGGCACGGGCTGGGCATGGCCGGGGGCAGCGATCTCGCCGACGCCCACGAGTTCATCGCCGCCGAGGGGCTGGACCCGGCCGCAGCGGCCGAGCTCGCCGAGGATCTGCGCGGCATCGGCCTGCACGCCCGCGTGGTCAACGGCACCGGCATCACGGCCAGCCGACGCCTGGGCTCGGCCCTGGGCGCGCAGTTCATGGCCTTCATGGCCGGCCTGGCCGGTGTGGCGCTCAGCGCCAAGCCCCTGGCGGACCTGCTGCAGGCCGGCCAGGGCCCGGGGCTGTGGATCCTGCCCCTGGCCGCCGCGGCGCTCCTGATGCTGATGACGGTGGTCAACGCGATCCTGCTCAACCGGAACACCGGCCTGCGCGTCGTCGGCACCAGCGCCTCGCCCCGCCGCGCCCTGCAGGACGAGCTGCGTCTGCTCGAAGAACACCTGCCCGCCCACATGGCGGCGCCCCTGCTCGAGCGGGCGCGGGCCCTCGAGCAGGTGGCGCGTCGGGACCCCGATGGTGCCGCGGCGATCGAGCTGCGCGCCCTCATCGACGACCTGCGGCGGCCGGTCGACGAAGCCGCGGCCGAAGACGCGCGCAAGCTCCGCCAGGACGTGGCCCGCGCCCGACGCGCCATGCAGGAGACCGGCGGCCGCTGACCTGCGACGAGCGGGCGCACCGCCGGCGCGGATCCGCCTGCGATAGGACGCACGCCTCCCCCGGAGTCCCGATGTCCTCCTGCTGCGGCCCCTCCTCCTCCCCCGCTCCCACCCCCGTCGACGCCGACGGCGTGCGCACGGCCGTCCGCGACGCCTACGCCCGGGTCGCGCGCGCAGACGACGCCGGCCTGCCCGAGGGCAACGGCGCCAGCTGCTGCGGCGTCGACGAAGACGCCGGCATCCGCACCCTGATCTCCACCCGCCTGGGCTACGCGGCAGAAGATCTGGCCGCCGTGCCGAAGGGCGCCGACCTGGGCCTGGGCTGCGGCAACCCCAAGGCCATCGCCGCCCTGCAGCCGGGTGAGGTCGTGGTGGACCTGGGCAGCGGCGCGGGCTTCGACTGCTTCCTGGCCAGCGCCGAGGTCGGCCCCGAGGGCCGCGTGATCGGCGTCGACATGACCCCGGACATGCTGTCCAAGGCCCGCCGCAACGCCGCCGAGGGCCGGTTTCTGAACGTCGAGTTCCGGCTGGGCGAGATCGAGCACCTGCCCGTGGCCGACGGCCAGGTCGACGTGATCATCAGCAACTGCGTCATCAACCTGTCGCCCGACAAGGCCCAGGTGTTCCGCGAGGCCTTCCGCGTGCTCAAGCCGGGCGGCCGGCTGGCGATCAGCGACGTGGTCGCCACCACCGAGCTCCCCCCCGAGCTGCGCGCCGACGCCGACCTGATCGCGGGCTGCATCGGCAACGCCGCCCTGCTGGCCGACCTCGAGCGCTGGATCGCCGACGCCGGCTTCCAGGACGTCGCCATCGCGCCCAAGGACGCATCCCGGGCCTTCATCGCCGACTGGGCACCCGGCCGCGGCGTCGAGGACTACGTCGTGTCGGCCACCATCGAAGCCCGCAAGCCGCCCCGTCGCTGCTGCGGCTGACGCACGCCGGGCCGCCGGCCCCCGCCAAGGGGCCTGCGGGGATCCGCCGCAGGGGCACCCTTTTGCGTTGGCGGCCCGCATGGTGGATGCTTACGCCCGCTTCTTCCCCCGCCCCGGAGCCTTCCATGGCCAACTCCTCCCGTCGTGACCTGCTGAAGAACGCTGTTGCCCTGGTGGGCGTCGCTGCTGCTGCTGGCAGCATCGCCGCCTGTGGCGAGAGCGACACCCCCGCGCCCGCCGCCGCGAAGCCCGAGCCCAAGCCCGAACCGGCCAAGGCCCCGGAACCCGCCAAGGCCCCGGAACCCCCCGCCGCCCCGGCCGCCGGTGGCGACCAGGTCGATCCCAACGACGGCCTGGCCAAGTCGCTGCAGTACGTCGAAGACGCCTCGACCATCGACGCCGCCGCCACCCCCGCCTTCAAGGCCGGCAGCCACTGCGGCAACTGCGCGCTGTACTCCGGCGCCGAAGGCGACGAGTGGGGTCCCTGCACCCTGTTCGCCGGCAAGAACGTCAAGGCCTCCGGCTGGTGCGCCAGCTGGGCCCCCAAGGCCTGAGCTCCACGCCTGCGTGGCAGCGGCTCCGCGCCGCTGGCCAGCCCGCGCCCCGGCCTGATGGTCGGGGCGCGCTGCGTCTCGGACCCGCCACGCCATCAGTCGGACAGGACGATGTCTCCGAGCGCCACCGGACCGTCGGCCGGCATGTCGCGGCAGCACAGCGCGCCGAGCACGACCGTCCACTCGCCGTCCAGCCGCGCCAGGAAGCTGTAGGAGCCCTGCGGCACGGCCGCGAGCTCGAAGCGCCCGGCAGCGTCGGTGGTCGCCTCGTAGCGCGCCGTGTCGGCCCGGCAGGGGTGGCCCTCGTAGAGCAGATCGTAGTCCCCGCAGAGGGCGACGGGCGCACCCTCGACCGGCGCCTCGCCACGGAGCAGGCGTCCGCCCACCGCCTGCACCACCGCGACCGGCGGCCCCAGCTCGGGCCCTCCGGCGGCGGCCGAGAGCGCCACGATCGGCTCGGTCGGCAGCCCGTTGCGCCCTCGGGCGTACTCCGTGACCGTGCCGGCCTCGTCCCAGACCAGGAGCCCCTGGCGGGTGGCGGCCCACACCCGGTTGCGCCTGTCGACGGTGATCGCCTCGACCCCCAGGGCCACGGCCCCGGCCTCGCGCAGATCCAGCGACTGCTCGCCCCGCACGACCCGCCCGTCCTCGCGGTCGACGTGCACCAGCCCTCCGTCGGCGTCCACGGCCAGCGCACGCCCGTCGACGCCGAAGGACAACCTCCGGTCGTCTGCGGTCCACGCCCCCTCCCGCCGCGCGATCACGCTCGGGGCGCCTTCGCCCAGAACCGCGAGCCACACGATGCCGTCGGGGGTGATCGTCAGGTCGTCCACGAACTCCAGGCCCGGGAAGGTGGCCGTCAGATCGTCGTAGACGAACCCTCCCGGGTCCTGGCGCCACAGCCCGGCCCGGCCGCGGACCATCACCGCACCGTCGGGGCCGACGGCGACGTCCGCGATCTCGGCGGCGGCAGGCCGGAAGCCAGCGGCTTCGGCGGCGGTCCATGCCCCGTCCCGCAGCGACGCGACCCCCATCGGTCCCGCCGCCCAGGTGGTCCCGTCCGGAGCGACCGCCAGCCCGTCGATGCCGATCGGGAAGAGGTCGTCGGCGGGCGGACCGAGCGCGACCGCGTCCAGGCCGTCGACGCGGAACACCTGCCCGCCCACCGCGACGACCGGTGCGCCCTGGGGGTCCAGCACCCAGGCGTCGGTCGGGCCCGGCAGCCCCCGAACGGCCCGCCCGCCGGTGTCGTCCAGGCGGATCAGCGCGGCTTCCGTCTGCACCCACAAGGGACCGGCCGGGGCGGTGCGCGCGGGGAGGGAGGGCGAGGCTTCGACCGCGGGCGGCTGCGGGCCCGCCGGGGGGGCAGGCGCTGGGACGGGGTCGGAGGAGGCGCAGGCCAGCACGAGGAGGACGGGGGTCACGGGCGCTCCGGGGTCGCGTCCCTCCCCTGCCCCGCCGCCGCGCGGGTCGCCATCGCAGGCGCTCTCTCCGACCCGTCGGCCCCACCGCCCATCTCGGCCGCGCGACGCTGCGACAGAGCTGCGACAAGGGCCCCGTCGGGCCGTCCATAGGCTGCGGACGTCCCCCCGCACCGGAGGCGCCCGTGGACATCCGACCCCTGCAGCTCTGCACCCTGCCCCTCACCCTCGCCCTGTCCCTGAGCCTCGCAGGCTGCGGGGACAAGGACGGCGACGACACCGGCGACACCGGCAGCGGCGACCACACGCACGACGCGGACACGGACACCGACGCCGGCACCGCGGGCACCGACACCGACGCGGACACCGACGGCGGCGACGCGGACACCGACACCGACACCGACACCGACACCGACGGCGCCGACGCAGACACCGACGCAGACACCGACGCAGACACCGACGCAGACACCGACACCGACGGCGGCTCCGGCGAGCCCGGCGCCTGCCCGGACTTCTTCCCCGCCGACCAGACCGGCATCGCCTGGACGTTCCGCACCGACTACGACGACGGCGGCAGCGCGACCTGGACCCAGGAAGTGCTCCCCCAGAGCGACGGGCGGTTCGTGCTGCAGACCCTGCTCGAGGGCACCCGCACCGATCTGTTCTACACCTGCGACACCGACGGGGCCGTCGAGCTGCACGGCGGTGACAGCGTCGGCAGCGCCTTCTCGACCTCCTACGACTACAGCCCGGCCATGCTGGTCTGGCCGGGCGGCGACGCCACGACCAAGACCGGCTGGTACAGCGCCGGCAGCCAGACCGGCACCTGGTCGGCCGGCGGCAGCAGCGGCGCGATGAGCGGCAGCTACTCGGCCACGTGGGCGGTCACCGGCGTCGGTCTCACCTACGACCTCGACGAAGAGACGACCCTGACCGGCTGCTTCACCTACACGCGCACCTCGCGCACCGAGGTGATGGGCACGGTCGTGAGCACCGACGAGCTGGGCATCTACTGCGGATCGCTGTACGGCCTGGTCTGGAACGATGTGGTCACGACCACCGACACCGGGGTCGGCGCACCGCTGGTGGCCGAGTCCTGGACCACGCTGACGGGCCTGACCCTGCCGTGAGCCGGGCACCGGCCCGGACGCCCCGCAGCCGGGCCCCGCTGGCTACCATGCCGGCGGGTCATGTCCGACGTCCTGCCGCTCAGCGCCGCGACCGTGGACCTGGCGCGCCGCGAGGTGCGCCGGGACGACGGGGTCGTGCACCCGCTCTCGGAGCTCGAGGTGGCGCTGCTGGCCTACCTGGCGGCCCGGCCCGGGGCCCCCGTGCCGCGCGACACGCTGCTGGTCGAGGTGTGGGGCTTCCCGCGCCCGGTCCCTACGCGGGCCGTCGACAACACCGTCAGCCGGCTTCGCACCAAGGTCGAGGCCGACCCCAAGGCGCCGGACCACCTGCAGACCATCCGCGGCCGGGGCTACGTCCTGGATCTGCCGACGCGCGCGTCGCCCGCCGCCCCGCCGGTCCTGGTGGCCCACCCCCGCCTGGCCGTCCCGCCCGCCCCCTTCGTGGGTCGCACCGAGGAGCTGGCCCGGCTGGACGAGTTGGTGGGCCGCCGCCGGCTGGTGACCGTGCTGGGGCCGGGCGGCGCCGGCAAGACCCGCCTGGTGGCACAGTGGCTCCAGACCACCGCACAGCCCGTGCACCTCGCGGTGTCGCTGGCCCACGTCACCGATCGCGCCGGGCTGGTGCAGGCGATGGCCGACGCCCTGCAGCTGCCGCTGAGCGCCACCGACGCGGACCACGCGGTGCTGGCGCGGGCCCTGGGGGCGCGGGGGCCCGGCGTGGTGGTGCTCGACAACCTCGAGCAGCTGGTCGGTGCACTGCCCGGCACCGTGGACCGTTGGCTGCGCGAAGCGCCCGAGCTGCACGTCGTGGGCACGTCCCGCACCGTCCTCGGGCTGGCCGGTGAGGCCCGCATGATCCTGGCCGCCCTCGACCCCGCGGACGCGCTGGAGCTGTTCCGGTCCCGCCTGCGCGACGCCGATCCCGACGCCACCCTCGGCGAGGCCGAGCGCTCGCAGGTGGTGGCCCTGCTCGCCCGGGTCGAGCATCACCCGCTGTGCATCGAGCTGCTCGCCTCCCGCGTCGCCAGCCTGGGGGTGCGCGCGGTCGCGGATCGGCTCGACTCGCTGCTGCTGGGGTCGGGACAGCTGGCCGCGGGACCCGACGACTCCCTGCTGTCCCACCGCAGCCTGGCCGCGACGCTGCGCTGGTCCTGGGACCTGCTGTCTCCCGGCGCCCAGGGCGCCCTGGCCGCGCTCTCGATCGCCGGAGGCTCCTTCGACCTGCCCCTGGCCGACGAGATCCTGGGCCACGACGCCGCCTCGGCCGTCGCCGAGCTGCGCCAGGCCTCGCTGCTGGAGCGCGACGCGTCCCCAGGGCAGGGTCTGCGCTACCACCTGCTCCTTCCGGTCCGGGAGTTCGCCCGCGCCCAGCTCGTCGTGGCGCCGGACCGGGACGCCGTGCAGCGCCGGTTCGCCGACGCGATGCTTCGTCGCGCGACGGCCATCGACAGCCTCTGCGATGCCGCCCGGCCAGCGGCCCGGATCGAGGCGAGCGCCAACCTGGTGGCCGCCGGCGACGGCATCGTGGACGCAGCGCCCGCCGACGCCGCGCGCCTGCTGCTCGCCGGCCGGGACGGAGACGCCCTCCTGGCCGCCGTCGATCGCCCCGATCCCTACGAGCGGATCGTGACCCTGGCGGAGCGCAGCGGCGATCGACGGCTGTGGGCCCAGGCCCGGGCCACGCTGGCGCGCTGGCACTCCCTGCGGGGCGACACCGCGCTCGGGCTCTCCCTGCTGCAGCCGGTGCTGGTCGAGACCCGCGCGGGGGACGGTCACCCGTCGGTCCTCCTGCAGCTGGCGCGGGTCCTGTCCTCCCGGGAGCGCCGCGCCGACGCCTCCGACGCGGTGGACCTGCTCCTCGACCGCTCGGACGCCACCGCCTCGCAGCGCTCGCAGGCGCTGTCGACCCGCGCGATCCTCCACCAGCTCAGCGGCGCCTGGGGCCCCGCAGAGACCGACTTCCACGCGGCGATCGCCCTGGCCGTCCGCGACGGCCAGCCGCGGGCCGAGCGCATCGCCCGCGCGAACCTCGCCTCGCTGCTGCTGCGCTGGCGCAGCCGCCTCGACGAGGCCCGCGACCAGCTGCAGCGGGCCCGGGCGATCGAAGAAGCCTGGGGCCCGCGCAACGCCTGGATGGAGAACCTGCTGGCGTGGATCGACCTGGGCGACGAGCGCCTGGCCGACGCCCGCAGGCGGGCCAACGACGCCCTGATCCTGGCCCGTCGCAGCGGGGACTCCGAGACCACGCAGTTCTGCATGGGGACGCTGACCTGGGTGGCCCTGCTGGAAGGCGACATGGGGACGGCCACGGCGCTGCTGCGGGACAGCCTGGCCATCACCCGCCAGCGCGGCAGCCACGGCTACTCCGCGGCCCTGCTGGTCTCGCTCGCCGCCGCGGCCGCCCGTCAGCGCGACCTCGCGGCGGCCGATGCCTGGCTCGCCGCGCTCGACGGGCTGGACCTGGTGGATCCGGCCGGTGACCTGGTGGCGGGCATCGCGCTGGAGCGCCGCATCGTCGACCTGGCCCACGCCGACGCCGCGATCTGGCCGGGGCTGGTGGCCGAGGTGCGGGCCCAGGCATCCGCCCTGGTCGGGGACGAGGACGTGTCCTACCTGGCCCTGGTGGGTCGGCTGGTCGAGGCCAGCATCGTCGACCTCGACCCCGACCGCTGAGGGCGCAGCCCCGCGCGCCACAGCTGCGACAGACCTGCGACAGGGAACGAAGCCTGCCGTCCATACAGTGCCTCCCACCCCCAAGGAGGTCCCGTGACGCGTTCCCTTCCCTTCCTGTCCCTCGTGCTCTCCCTCGGCCTCGCCGCCTGCAGCGGCGGAGGCGGCGACGACGGCAGCGGCTCCGACGGCGCGACCGACGACGGCGGCGGCAGCGACGGCGGCGGCGGCAGCGACGACGGCGGCGGCGGCGGCGCCGGCCCCGACGGGCAGGCCAACGTCGACAATCCCTCCACCGGCTACGACTACTTCGTCGCCTTCGGCTACCGGGCCTGCGAGCTCTACGAGGAGTGCACGCCGGAGGAGGCGATGTACCTGAGCTACGAGGACTGCATCGCCAACGTCGACCTGGCCGCCAGCTACTACGACCTGAGCTTCTCGGACTGCACCTTCGACGCCGCCGAGGCCGCCGAGTGCTGGCAGCTGATGGAGGCCGCCGACTGCGGCGGCTACGACGGCGGGGACACCGACTGCAGCGACGACGTCTGGGTCTGCCCCTGAACCGTTGCACCGCGCGTCGGTGAGACCGGCTACGGGGGCGGCCCCTCGCTTCCCCGGAGCCCCCGTGTCCGATCTCTCCGCGCTCGTCCCCGACCTGCAGGAGCGCTCCGGCGGCGCCTGCGAGCTGTGCGGCGCGACCGAGGGCCTGCGCGCGGTCGAGGTGCCCCCGGTCGACGCCCCCACGTCGGACCGGGCCGTGCTGCTCTGCCCGACCTGCGCCGACGGGCTCACGGCGCCCGACCAGGTCGCCGCGGCGCATTGGTTCTGCCTGCAGGAGTCCGCCTGGAGCCAGACCCCCGCCGTCCAGGTCACCGCCTGGCGGCTGCTGCAGGGGCTGCGCGAGCACGGCTGGGCACGCGATCTGCTCGACACGCTCTACGTCGACGACGACACCCTGGCCTGGGCCCGCGCCGGCCTGCCCGACCCGTCGGCGGTGCCCACCGTCGACAGCAACGGCACCGTGCTGCAGGACGGCGACAGCGTCACCTTGATCAAGGACCTGCCGGTCAAGGGTGCCGGGTTCACGGCCAAGCGCGGCACGCTGGTCAAGGGCATCCGGCTGACCGGCGATCCGGGGCTGGTCGAAGGCAAGGTCGACCGGGTCGAGATCTTCCTGAAGACCGAATTCCTGAAGAAGGCCTGATGCGGCGCGCCGTCCTGTCGACGCCCCTCGGTCCGCTGCACCTGTGGTGGTCCGACGCCGGCCTGCACGCGATGGACTTCGATCCGGCCCGGGCGGAGCGGCTGGTGGGCGCGCCTCCACCCGCCGGCGACGCACCGCTGGACCTGGCGGGCGCCGTGCACGCCTTCTTCCGAGGAGACGACGACGCCTTGCTGCACTGGCCGCTGGCGCCGTCCGGCACCGCCCTGCAGCAGGCCGCATGGACCGCCGTGCGCGCCATCCCGGCCGGCGAGCGGCTCACCTACACCGAGCTCTCGATCGGGCTGGGCCGCCCCGACGCCGTACGCGCCGTGGCCCAGGCCAACGCCCGGAACCCGGTCCTGCTGGCCGTGCCCTGCCACCGCGTGGTCGCCGCCGATGGCGGCCTGGGCGGCTACGCCGGCGGGCTCGACCGCAAGCGCTGGCTGCTGGCCATGGAGTCCGGCCAGCAACCGGCGCTGCAGCAGTCGCTGTTCTGACTAGCCCTGGCGCCGCCGCCGCAGCAGCAGCCCGCCCAGCAGGGGCAGCAGCCAGACGGCGGTAGCTCCACCGCCGGCAGTGCTCGCGCAGCCGCCGCAGCCTTCGTCCTTGCCGTCGTCGCCGCCGTCGTCCCCGCCGGTGTCGCTGCCACCGTCACCGTCCGTGCCGCCGTCCGTTCCCCCCGAGTCGGTGCCGCCGTCCGTGCCGCCGTCCGTGCCGCCATCGGTGCCCCCCGAGTCGGCGCCACCGTCGTCACCGGAGCCGGTGGCATCAGCGCCGTCGCAGTCCTGGTCGATGCCGTCGTCTTCCACCTCGGGCGCGCCCGGGTAGACGCCGGCATCGCCATCGTCGCAGTCTTCGCCGTTCTCGGCGGCGTAGCCGTCGGGGGCGTCGCAGGCGGTCGCGGTGTCGTCGACCACGGTGAAGCCGTCACCGTCGGCGTCGGCGTACCAGGTCTGGGCATCGACGGCGTCGTCGTTGTCGGCGGTGCCGTCGCAGTCGTTGTCGACGCCGTCGCAGACCTCGGCCGCGCCGGTCCAGGCCAGGGCTTCCGCGTCGTTGCAGTCCCCGGCGTTGTCCACGTGGTCGTCGGGGACATCGCAGGCCACGGTGCTGTCGTCCGGATCGCCGTAGCCGTCGGCGTCCCCGTCGTAGTACCAGGTACCGGCGTCGGTGGCGTCGGCCTCGTCGACGTCGCCGTCGCAGTCGTTGTCGATCCCGTCGCAGAGCTCTTCGGCGCCCGGGTAGACGTCGGGGTCCGCGTCGTCGCAGTCCTCCGACGCCGGGGAACCGTCGCCGTCTTCGTCCGGCTCGGACGCTCCGCAGGCGACCCACAGCCCCGCCTCGACGAAGGCCTGCCAGGCGTCGGGCTCGGTGCCGTCCCACAGGTCCTCGTGGCTGTAGGTGGCCGAGCTGACCAGGTAGTTCGGCGACAGGAAGATGGTGCGTCCGTCGCCGTAGGCCCAGTGCACGATGGCCGGGTTGCCCTCGGAGTCGTAGGCGGCGACGGTGGCGCCGCTCTCGACGACGGTGACCTGGTCGACGTTCCCGCTGACGTAGAACTCGGACCAGCCGGTCGCGAGCGCCGAGCCTGTCTCCGCGGTGACCGTCACGCTGGTCGGGAATTCGGTCCAGGTCGACGCGGGCATGAGCGTCGCGATGTTCGGGTAGGTGCTGGCGTCGACGGTGGTCCAGTAGGACATCCACCCCGAGAACAGCAGGCCGCCGCCACCGTCGACATAGTCGAGCAGGACGCTGTCGAAGTCGGCCCAGTCGAAGTCGCCGTAGCCCGAGTCTCCCAGGAAGACGGCGTCGTAGATCTCGATCTCCGCGAGGGTGTCGATGTCCTCGGCGGTGACGATGTCGACGGTCCAGCCGAGGTCCTCGAGGAGCGCCTGCAGCGCCGGGTAGGTGTCGGTGGCGTTGACGCCGCCGCCTTCGAAGGCGACCAGCGGCGCATCCGAGCACTCGTCCACCGACGGCCCGTCGCTCACCCACGCGACCGCGTCCAGGAAGCTCTGCAGGGCGTCCGGGTCCGACCCGTCGTAGAGCGCGCTGTGGCTGTAGTGGAGCGTGTCGACCACGTAGTTCGCCGAGTGGTGCAGGACCCGACCGTCGCCCACCTCCCAGTACACGATGGCGTCGTTGCCCCCGCTCGTGGTGCCATCGACCGAGGCGCCGGACTTCGTGCCGCCGCCGTGGTTGCTGTAGGCGCTGCCGGGGATCGAGAAGGAGGTCCAGCCGTCGGACAGGGCCGTCGCCCCGCCCGCCGTGATGGTCGTGCCGCCCGACTCGTAGGCCGTCGAGGCTTCGACCGGCAGCAGCGCCACCAGGTTCGGCTCGGTGCTGACATCGGCGAAGTAGGGCACCCAACCCGAGAACAGCACCCCGCCGCCGGCGTCGACATAGTCGTCGAGCACGTCGTCGAAGGCGGACCAGTCGTTGTCACCTGTGCCGGTGTCCCCGATCAGGACGGCGTCGTAGCCGCCGATCTCCTCGAGGGTGTCGATGTCGGCGGCCGAGACGATGTCGACCTCGTAGCCCTCGGCTTCGAGCACATCCTGCAGATCGAGCAGGGTGGTCGTGGCCATGGTCGTGGCGCCGCCTTCCAGCGCGATGCGCGTACCGGCCAAGGCGGGTGCGCCCAGGCTCACGAGCGTGACGAGGGAGACCGGGACGACAGCGGAGCGATGCATGGGGACCATCCACTTCGGGTGTGGAGGAAGGTTGCCATGCACGCCGCTGTTGGGCCATCCCCGGGTCGTCGCGGCCTGTCTCGGGCGCGGCCTACTCGGGCTCGAGCTCGACCAGCTCGACGTCTCCGTCGGCATTGCCGGTCAGCGCCAGCTCGCCCCGCATCAGGGCCAGGGCGTCCTTGCCGAACAGCTTGTAGCGCCAGCCGCTCATGCAGGGGATCTCGGGCTCGTCGTCGACCGACAGCTCGTCGAGGTGCTTGCGGGTCGCGACCATGCTCTGGGCGACGCCGTACTTGTCGCAGCGCAGCTTGAGCAGGGCCTGCAGCAGGGCGACCAGGTTCTCGTTGCCCTCGACCCGGCGCCGGCGGGCCTTCTGGGTCGGGCACTCGTCGTCCGGCACGGCCAGCCCGGCCTCGACCGCAGCCAGCAGGCCCTTGCCGATCGACCCGGTGGCCTGCTTCTCGCTGAGCTTGCGGACGTGCTTCAGATCGTCGACCGAGCGCGGCAGGTTCATGGCGATCTCGACCAGCGCTTCGTCCTTGACCAGCCAACCCCGCGGCAGGTCCCGCTTCTGGGCTTCGGACTCGCGGAAGGCGGCCAGCTCGCGCAGCACCGCCAGGATGCGGCGCTTGGTCCGGCGCATCTTCACGCGCTTCCACGCCTCGCGCGGGTCGTTGCGGAACCGGCTCTCGTCGGCCAGGGCGGCCATGTCCTCGGCCACCCAGGCCAGCCGCTTCGTGCGCTTGAGCCGCTGTTCCAGCGTCTCGTAGACCACGCAGAGGTGGGTCACGTCGGCCAGGGCGTAGGCCAGCTGCTTGTCGGTCAGCGGCCGGCGGGACCAGTCGGTGACCTGGGAGCTCTTGTCGAGCTCGATGCCGACGATGCTGCTGACCAGCCGCGCGTAGCCGGGCTGCTCGCCCATGTCGCAGACGGTGGCGGCGATCTGCGTGTCGAACACGGGTCGCGGCAGGGTGCCCATGTGCTGGAGCAGGATCTCCAGGTCCTGATCGGCGGCGTGCAGCACCTTGATGATGCGCGGGTCCGCCAGCAGGTCCCACAGGGGCTGCAGGTCGATGTCGTCGGCCAGCGGGTCGATGGCGGCGGCGTGTTCGCCGAACGCCACCTGCACCAGGCAGAGCTTCGCGAAGTAGGTCTTCTCGCGCAGGAACTCGGTGTCGACGGCCAGGTAGGGAGCGTCGGCGACCTGGGCGCAGAACGCGACGAGATCGGCGGTGGTCTGGATGAGCATGGAGCAGCCTCGGGGCGTCCGGAGCGGGAGCGTCGAGGGCCCCTAAGCGTCTGGCGGCGCTCCGGCATCGCAACCGCCCGCGATCACGCCTTCGAGCTGCCACAGGATCCGCCGGGGCACGCTGACACGGGCGTGCCAGCCGTCGTCCTCCCACGCCTCCTCCAGCACCTCGCCGTGCTGGTGGACCAGCGCATGCAGCCGCGCCTTGTCGTGGGGGACCAACAGCTGCAGCTCCTCCCAGTCCGTCGAGCGCCTGCCCACGACCACATCGGCCAGCTCGTCCAGCCCGACCCGCGTGACGGCGCTGATGGTGACGGACTGCGAGAACCGGCTGCGCAGCACGCTGAGCTCGCCGTCGTCGGTGACGGCGTCGACCTTGTTGAGCACGCCGACGATGCGGTCCTCGTCCACGTCCAGCTCGCGCAGGACCTCGTAGACGGCGTCGACCTGCTGCAGGGCCTGGGGGTGGCTGGCGTCGAGCACGAACAGCAGCAGATCGGCGTGCAGC
>JACKEY010000002.1 GCA_020632755.1 Alphaproteobacteria bacterium
ACGTAGGCGTCGCCGTCGCCCGACTCGTCCTGGCCGCAGGCCGAGAGGGCCAGCGTCGTCAGGGCGGCGGCGAGGATCCTCAGAAAACCATGGGTGGGTCGTGGAAAGTGCACGGGTGGCCTCCGTCTCTGCCCCGTTTCGGGGGGGTCGGGGGCCGGTCCGTGCACGGCTCGGGCCAGGGGCGGCTCACCGCTGGCGGCGGCAGCGCCCCTCGTCGCAATAGAACAGGGGCGACGAGCCGCGGCCCGGATCGTCGCAGGCGGCCAGGCCGTCACAGTCCGCGTCGCCCGCGCAGGGGACGGCGGCGCACTCGCCGTGCTGCTCGGTGCAGAAGTCGTAGGTGCCGGGGCAGGCCTGGTTGACGCAGCCGGCGATGCACGAGAAGCCGGGGCCGGCGGGGCCGTCGGGCGGGTCCAGGCCGGCGCAGGGCACGTTGGCGAAGCCGGCGGTGGGCGCGCGGTCGAGGGCCGACTGGGTGGCCGGGCCGAGGCGGCCGTCGGCGTCGAGGGGGTCGTCCTGGCGGTTGGCGTTCCACAGGGCCTGGAAGGCGTAGACGGCCAGCGGGCGCAGATCGGCGCCGGCGGGGTACAGCCAGCCGTCGCCCTCGTCGAGCCGCTGGAAGCCCTCGGCCTCGAGGGCGGCGGCGACGGCGGGATCGTCGTCGCCGACGATCTGGACGGCGCGGCCGGTGACGTAGGCGCTGGCGCCGGGGGCGGCGGTGTCGCCGGGGCAGCTCAGGTTGCGCTGGGCCGAGTAGAGGAACCAGGTGAGGGTGGGATCGCGGCCGGCCCACAGCACCGACAGCGATCGGCCGACGCGCTGGCTGGCGCGGACCAGGGCGGCGTGGGTGTCGGCCTCGAGCCACTCGGGCTTGGGGGGCGCGGCCACCGTGAGGCAGCCGGCGCCGGCGCACAGGTTCAGGGGCACGACGGCGGCGGCGTCGGCGCAGCGCATCACCTCGGCCACCTGCGCGGACAGGCCCTCGATGAGCGGGATGGGGGCGTCGCAGCCGCGCCACGCGGCCTGGGCCACCGACGGGCCGCGCAGGGGCGGCAGCTCGATGGGCGGGCCGCCCGGATCGCACAGGCCCTCGCGGAAGCCGGTGAGCGGGGCGTCGGTCAGGGCCTGCTCGGTGGCCGCGTCGAACTCGCCGGTCAGCGGGATGGGGTGCTCGGGGCGGTTGCGGTTCCAGAGGGCCTGGAAGGCGAACAGCGACAGGGTCGCGGTGCCCTCGTCCTCCGCCAGGACGTAGTCGAAGTGCGGGCGGTCGGTGGGCAGGTTGTTCTCCCAGCCGAAGCGCCGCATGGTCGCGGCCCAGTCCTCCGGGTCGACCAGGTCGACCGACAGGCCGTTCTGGTGGTTCGACAGGCCGGGGGGCGCGGCGAAGTCACAGCCCTTCAGGGTCCACAGGTAGAAGAGGTGCTGGATGGCCACGTCGCGGTAGGCCCACTTGATGACCAGCTGGCCGGGGCCGGCGGCCGCGGCGTCGAGCAGATCGTCGACGCCGCGCGCGTCGACCAGCGGGCGGCGGGCGGGATCGAGCATCACCCAGTTGCCCGGCGGCAGATCACCCAGGGTGCCCGGGCGAACGCAGTCGATGGCGTCGACGAGCTGGCGCGACAGGCCGTCGAGCAGGGCGCGCGGGGTGTCGTCGCCGTCGGTGAAGCAGGTGCGGGCGACGTGTTCGCCGATGGTCTCGCCCTCGGGGGCGGGCTCCCCGCCCATGCCGGGCTCCCCGCCCATGCCGGGCTCGCCGCCGGCGCCGGGCTCGCCGCCGGCCCCG
>JACKEY010000020.1 GCA_020632755.1 Alphaproteobacteria bacterium
AGCTCGACCGGGCCCTTGTCGTAGCGGGCGCTGGCCCCGACCGTCTCGAAGAAGATCTGGGCGGGGCGGAAGTCGTACAGACCCAGGTCGCCGAAGTAGTACTCGAGTGTGCCGAACTGCCAGACGACGTCGTCGATCAGCACGTTCCCGGCCTGGATGTAGGCCTGCGACAGGCGGTAGTCGGCCAACGTGCCGTTGCCGGCGTCGCTGTTGCCCACGCTGCCGCCTTCGACGCGCATGTGCACGCTGGTCCACGGCGCGTTCGTGCCGGGGGTCTGTTCGAGCACGTCCAGCCGCAGATCCAGCGTCGCGTACGGACCCTCGTTCAGCAGGCGACCGTACAGGTTCCAGTAGCCCAGCCGCCCGCTGCCCCCCTGGAAGTCCGGCCGGGTCATCACCCGCAGGTAGCCACCGGCGTCCGCGCGCACGGCCTGTGCGGGGGAGGAGGCGAGGGCGAGGGCGAGCAGCAGCATGGGACCGGGGCGTCGGCGAGGAGCCCGCAGCCTATCGCGGAGGAGGTGGTAGCGTGGCGGGACTCGTTGCAGGGGTCGCTGATGTCCGATGTGCAGCCTTCGCTCCGCCCGTGGTCCGTCCGGGCGTGGGCAGGGGTGTGGCTGGCGGTCGGGGCGATCCTCGGGCCGGTCGCGCTCTTCTTCGGCACGATGACCCTGTCGACCGTCCTCGCCGTGGTGCGCCCCTCGGCCTTCGACGAGGCCCTCGTCGTGGACGCGGACACGCAGGCGCCGGGACGCATCGACGAAGCCGTCGACCCCTTCGCCGAGTGGGCGGTGCGTGTGCACCCCGACGACTGGGCCGCCATGGACCCGGCGGCCCGCCACGATGCCCTGTCGACGCTGGACATCGCGGTGGGCAGCCAACGCGTGGGCCCCGGGTCGGGCTGGCGGGACGCCTCCGACGGCGAGGACGACATGCCGCCCGTGCGGCCGATCGGCCTCGCCGGCAGTCGGTCGACACTGACCGTCTTCGCCCCCGAGGGCGTGCGAGTGCAGGCCCTGCCTCGCCGGATGCAGCCCTTCTGGCTCAGCGGGCTGTTCGGCCTGGTGTTCGACGCCTGCGTCGATCTCGTGCTGGTGTTCCCCCCGCTCGGGGTCTTGATGGGCGCGGCGTGGCTGGCGGTGTTCCCCGTCGGCTGGGTGCCGCGCGCCCGGGCAGCCGCGGGTGCCGGCGACGCTGCGCCGCGGCCGCCCCCTCGTCGCCAGGGCTGGCGGGACGACGTCCCGGCGCCGATGCGAAGGCGACACTTCAAGGCGGCGGTGCTCGCGGCCGTGGGCGCCGCCGTGGCGGCCACCACCTACGGTCCCAGCCTGGTCTTCGGGATGCTGCTGCCCGCGGTCCTCTGGCTCGACGACCCCGAGCTCCGGGCCGTCGTCCTGCCGTTGGCGGCCTTCCTGTTCGTGGCACAGGTCATCGGGTTCGGCCTGATCGTCGAGGGGTGCTACCTGGCGCGGCCGGCGGTCCATGCCCCGCGGGGGCGGAGCCACTACGCCGGCGCCGTCGCCATGCTGATCGCCGCGGGCATGGCGGTGCTGAACGTGGGGACCTCGGTCGTCAGCCTGCCCTTTCTCGCGTGGTCGGAGTCGGACCCGCCCGCAGAGGTCGGCTCGCCTCCTGCCGCCCCTCCCCCGCCCGGGTGACCCTCCGCGTGCAGGCCGGCGTCGCGGGCCGCTCGGCACCGGATAGCTGCCCCGCATGTTCACCCGCGCCCGCGTGGGCTGGTTCTGCCTGGTCCTGACCCTCATCTGCGCCCTGCTGGGCGCCGGGCTGTTCGTGGCCGGGGGTGGCGCTGCGATCAAGGGGGCGCTCGACACCCGCCGGACCCGCTGGACCTCGCCCTCGACCCTGTCCATGGACCTGGACGCGGGCAAGTGGGACGTCGCCCAGGAAGTCGTCGGCGTCGGCGTGGTGCCACCCTTGCCGCCCGACCTGGTGCTGCAGGTCCGGGGTCCCGGCGGGGCCGACGTGCCGGTCCGGCCGCCCTGGGGCAGCAGCAACTACAACGTCGGCAGCGTGGCCGGCGAGGTGCGCTTCGTCTTCGTGGTCCCCCAGGACGGTCGCTACGATCTGGTCGCCAGCGGCGGATCCGGCACCCGCCTGGCCGTGGGCCGGACCCCGCTGCCGATGTTCGGCGGCTCGATCCTGCTCATCGGGCTGTCGATCGCCCTGTTCTCGGCGGTGCCGACCCTGGGCATCATCGGGCTGGTGCTGGTGCTGGTGAGCAAGCGTTGAGGGAGGGGGCGCGGGGGGTGGTGGCGCCGCGCAGTACCGCGGCCGTCGCGCAGACGGACGCCTGCCCCTGGTCACCGCGGCGTCACCACCATGCTCTGGGCGCTGCGCCCGAACACCCCGGCGGCGTCGCGCAGCCGGCTCTCGGCCAGCCCGGCGCCGTCGGGCCCGGCTTCGCTGCGGATGTCGAAGCCCAGCCACCCGTCGGGGGCCGGGGCGCGCAGGAAGTACAGGGTCAGGTCGGGATTGACGAAGGTGTGGGTCGTCGGCGAGACCGGCGGGCACATGCCGCTCTGGGCGTCGGCGACGATGACCACGCGGGCGTGGGCGCCGGTGGGCCGACCGGCGACCAGCGGCACCCGCGGGCGGCCCCAGACGGACACCCGGGGGGCGGGCCAGGTGCCGGCCGCGTAGCGCAGCTGGACCGCCTGGTGGTAGCCGACCTCGTGGTCGAAGAAGGTGAAGGTGTAGTCGTCGAGCGCGTCCGGGTCTGTCCAGGCCGGCTCGGCCAGCACCGGTGCCGCGACCGGCGCGCGCAGGATCCGCAGCCCCTGCGCCACCGCGAGCTGCGTGTCGCCGTGGCACAGCACGGCGGACAGGCGCTGGACGGTGCGGCCGGCGCGCTCGGTGTGGACCTGGACGGTCAGCGGGGCGATGGGCACCGGACGCAGCAGCTCGATCCACAGACGCGCCAGGACGAAGTCCCCGTCGGGGTTGTCGTGGGTGGACAGTCCCTCGGTCAGCAGGGCCGAGGGCGGGCCTCCGTGCTGAAAGCGCACGTCCCAGGGACCGCGGGTCAGCGGGGTCGCGACGAAGGTCGAGCCGTCGGGGAGGAAGAAGGCGTCGGCGGAGGAGGGAGCGGTCATGCCGTCGGTGTAGCGCGCGGACGTCCTCGCCGGACCGGCCGCGGGCGAGACCGCGGGATAGCCCTCGCGGCCCGCGCCTCCTCCCGTCGAAGTGGCCGGTTGTTCCTCCCCTCGCACCCGAGACTCCCATGCGCCTGATCCTCCCCGTCCTCGCCCTCCTCGCCGGCTGCGGCAACAGCTTCCAGGGCGACTACAGCCTGACCGCCTTCGACGCCGACGAGAGCGACGACCAGGTCGTCTTCGACGGCGAGACCGGCACCCTCTCCGTCGACGCCGACGGCGCCGGCACGCTCAGCGTCGAGCTGCCCCCCGCCGACGGCGGCGACAGCTGGATGCTGACCTGCGCCTTCACCGTGCCGGCCGAAGAGCAGACCAACTTCGACCCCGGCTGCCAGGTCGACCTGCCCGACGGCCACGGCAGCCTGGAAGCCGGCACCCACGACGTCGCCGGCACCGCCTTCATGAACACCACCATGGACGGTGCGAACACCAACTTCCGCCTGACCCCGGACAGCGAGGACCTGTGGTCGCTGTCGGGCTTCTACCGCTTCGAGTAGTCGCAGGCGGCCGCCCCGGCGGCACCGTGACGCCTGGCTGGGAACCCCCGCGGCAGCTTGACTGCGCGGGGGGATACCCGGCGGCAGCGTGACAGCGCGGGGGGATACCCGGCGGCAGCGTGACGCTGTGTTGCGATTGTGGTGGGTTCACCGGCCGGGCGTCACGGACGGAGCCGGTATCCCCACTCCGCGTCACGGACGGGGCCGGTATCCCCGCACCGCGTCACGGACGGGGCCGGTATCCCCACTCCGCGTCACGGACGGGGCCGGTATCCCCGCCCGGCGTCACGGACGCGGCCGGTATCCCCACAGCGCCGGCGCACGACGCCCAGCACGATCAGCCACAAGCCGCCCACGACCGGGGCGCCCTGGCAGCAGGGCAGCTGCTTCTCGAAGCGAACCGCGCGCTCGTCCTCGCCGAGCTGGACCAGCCGCTCCTCGAGCAGCACACCCTCGACCTCGCCCCGGAACACCCACTCGTGCTCGCCGGCCCAGACCAGGTGGCGGTCGTCGAGGACGCGGACCGCGCCGGACGGGGTGACCTCGACCAGGTCGGCGCGGGGCGAGGCGATCGCCGCTGGTTCTCCCCGGATGGTGGTGCCGCTCCAGGGCTCGCCGTACCAGGAGATCTCCTCCCCCGACCAGTGGGTCGCCACGACCCCGCGGATCTCGCTGCGGCCCCCGGTGTGCACGATCGTGACGCGCTGGCCGTCGTCCAGGTCGACGTCGCCGATCGCGGCCCCGGTGAAGCACCCGCCGCCTCCGACGTACAGGGCGGCGCCGGTGTCGCTCCCCGCGTGGGTGCCGTACACCACCATCGCCTCGGCGGCATCGCCACTGTGCACCCCGCCCTCGGCTCCGCCGGCCTCTCCTCCGCCGGCCTCTCTTCCACTGTCCACCTGCTCGTCGGCCCGCTCCAGCACGACCAGCTCGCCCTCGAACCACTGGAAGGGCAGGCTGCCCGTGCCGCCGCCACAGCCCACCAGCAGCCAGATCAGCGCTGCTCCACGATCACGATGCTGCTGCCCTTGACCGTGTAGGTCGTGCCCACCGTGTCCTGCGCGTCGGGCGTGACGTTGCGGCTCAGGGTCGGGTCGGCGTCGGGGTTGTCGCTGAACCAGCCGTCGGACTCGTTGGGGTCGCCCGGCAGGTCGTAGTAGCGCTGCGTGTCGACCACGACGGCCCACTGGCGTCCGCCGGGCAGGGTGAAGGTGGTGTCGTCGCGGTTCATGTTGATGAGCACGGCGAGCTCGGGGCCGTAGTCGCCGCCGCCGTCGTCGTAGTAGTGCACCATGATGGCACGGCCCGACCAGTCGGCGTCCTGCATCTCGCCGTTGTCGGCGGTCTTCCACGAGAAGGGCATGCCGCCGCCGTACTCGCTCGGGGCGAAGGCGTAGGCGTGGTCCAGGCGGAACCGGGTCATGTTCCGGACGAAGTCGTGCATCCGGTAGCGGTTCTTGTTGAAGGTGCTCTGCCACTCGCCCCAGCGGAACCAGTTCCACTCGTTGTCGGCCCAGGTGCTGTAGGCGTTGTTGTTGCCGTACTGGGTCCGCATCCACTCGTCGCCGCCGTAGATGAGCGGTGTGCCGTGGCTGATCATGAGCGCGGTGAACAGGTTGCGCATCATCTGGCGCTTCACGGCTTCGCCTTCGTCGCCGTAGGTCTCGCTCCAGTTGCGGCTGCGGTTGTGGTCCTCGCCACTGTCGTCGTCGCACCAGGCGCTGGTGGGGTCGTCGCAGCAGATGGGGTTGAGCAGCCCACAGCCGTTCTGCTTCTCGCTGTACGACATCAGGTCGTACATGGTGAAGCCGTCGTGCACGGTGACCAGGTTGATGGAGTGGGTCGGCTTGCGACCGTTCCACGCGTACAGATCGTAGGACCCGGTCATGACGGCACCGCCGTCCAGGCCGTCCACACTGTTCAGGGCCCAGCCGTCGTCGTTGACGAAGGACCGCCACCAGTCGCGGAAGTGGGCGTTCCACTCGCCCCAGCCGTAGCCGTCGACGTCGCTGCTGTTGGGGAAGCCGCCGATGCCCGGCCCGCTGCCCGCCGCGGTCCACGGCTCGGCCACGATGCGGATGTTGCGTTCCTGCATGGTCGGATGATCGATGATCTGCTGCAGGACGGTCTCGGCCGGGTCCACCCAGTCGTTGTAGTCCAGGTCGGGCTCGCCCAGGATGCCGGCCAGGTCGAAGCGGAAGCCGTCGACGTGCAGCTCTTCGACCATGAACAGCAGGCTGTCCATGATCAGGTGTTCCATCGGCGTGTTGTTCGGCCGGGTCTGGTTGCCGACGCCCGTGTTGTTCCAGTAGGTCTGTCCATCCGGCGACAGGGCGTACCAGGACCAGTTGTCCAGGCCGCGCATGTTGTAGATGCCGGCGACTTCCTTGGGGTCGAAGTTCACCTCGTAGGCGTCGGAGAACTCCTCGAAGAACAGCTTCTCCCGCCACAGGCCGCCCTCGCCCGTGTGGTTGTAGACGACGTCGATCACGACCTCGATCTCGTACTGGTGGAGCTGGTCCACCATCCACTTGAACTCGTCGATGACCTCGCGCGGGTCGCCGTCGGTCTGCCACGCGGCCGAGTAGCCGAGCTCGGGCGCGAAGAAGGAGATGTTGTTGTAGCCCCAGTAGCCGCCGTCGTCGGGCTTCTCGTGGATGGGCAGCAGCTCGAGGCTGGTGATGCCCAGATCGGCCAGGTAGGGCGCCATCTCGCCGATGCCGCGGAAGGTGCCCGGGTGGTCGACCCCGCTGGCGGGGTTGGCGGTCAGGCCCTTGGGGTGGACCTCGTAGTAGATGACCTCGTTGTCCTGCCAGACGTCGCCGGCGCGCCGGCGGGCCTGCCAGGCCTCTTCGTTGCCGGACCACTCGTAGTCGCTCTGCACGATCACGGACTTGGGGCTGGCGGCGTAGGACAGCTTGTAGCGGTGGGGCCCGCTGGCGCTGCTGCCCTTGCTCCAGTCGAACTCGCGGTGCACGGCGCGGCCCCAAGGGTCGGTGAGCAGCTTGTTGGGGTTGAACCGGTTGCCCTGGGCGTCGACGTCGGCCAGGAAGCCCTCGGTGGACCCGGGGAACCACGCTTCGCTGTAGGGCCAGTTGGGTCCGAAGGCCCGGTAGCCGTAGTGGGTGCCGACGCCGATGCCCTCGACGAACACGTTCCAGACGTCGCCTTCGCGGGTCATCGGGAACTCGCGGGTCGGCAGATCGCTCTCGGGATCCTCGAAGATCAGCAGGTCGATGCGCTCGGCCCGGGCGCTGAAGGTGGCGAAGTTGACGCCGCCGTCGACCATGGTCGGCCCCATGTGGTCCAGGGCCGCGATGTCGTCCCAGCTGTAGCTGGGCGCCTTTTCCTGGGACGCGTACAGGCGGGCGTACTGCTCGCTCGCGCAGCCGGTGGCGCCGAGCAGGAGGGCCAGGGCGAGGGACGGGCGCACGGAGGGCTCCGGGTCGAAGGTCGCATCCTACCCGGTCCCCGAGGCGCCGGGCGCCGTCCTCTCGTTGCCGGATGAAGGTCGTGCCTTTAAGCCCGGTCGCATGAGTGGTTCCCAGGACAAGCCGCTGACCGCACGCGAGCAGCAGCGCCTGGAGACGCGCCGGAAGGTCTACGAGGCCGCGGTCGACGTCTTCAAGCGCGACGGCGTGCAGGAGTGCCGCATCGAAGACATTGCGACCCTGGCGGGCGTGAGTCGCGGCACCTTCTACTTCCACTTCCCCACCAAGGACGCCGTGCTGCTCGAGTTCCTGGGCGAGTCCGAGAGCGACTTCGTCGACGCGGTGGACAGCCTGCCGGGCGACGCGCCGATCGAAGACGTGGTCGGGGTCACGGCCGTCGCCATGGCGCGGTCGTGGAGCCAGGCGCCCGACCTGTTCGTCGAAGTCGGCGTGGTCGCCCTGCGCCGCACGGCCGAGAGCCTGGCCAGCCGCGAAGACGCCTACGGCATCCGCGAAGCCCTGGCGCGCCGCTTCACGGCCGCCGCCGCCCGGGGCCAACTGTTGCCCCAGGTGCCGCCGCAGTCGCTGGCCGACTTCTTCCTGGCCAGCTTCTTCGCCGTCGCGATGGGCTGGACCCGCAGCGACGCGGACATGCCGCTCGAAGCGGCGCTGCAGGGCGCGGGCTTCCTGTTCTTGAACGGCGCGCGCATGCCGGACGCCGAGTAGCGGCACTCCCCGGGGGTGCGGGTGGGGGGCCGGCGGCCGCCCGGGCCCTGCTCAGCGGTGGGCGGCCCGCGTCTCGCGGTACTCGACGGTCCACGGCGGCGGGGTCACGCCTTCTTCCTGCCACCACAGGCAGGCGGTGAAGACCAGCAGCCAGCCCAACAGCGCCAGCCGGATGTGGCCCCTGGGGCCCGGCACGTTGGCGGGCGGCGGCAGGGGGGCGTCGACCCCCGTGGCGTCGAAGCGCCCCTCGGCCGCGGCGGCCCGGGCCTTGCGCAGATCAGCGACCAGCAGGCGGGCGCTGGCGTAGCGATCGCGGCGGTCCTTGGCCAGGCAGGTGCGCACGGTGGCGCACAGGCCTTCGGGCACCGGGTGCACGGTCTCTTCGCGGGACAGCCAGGGCACGGGCTCGGTCACGTGCTGCAGCATCGTGGCGGCCGAGGTCGGTCCCGAGAAGGGGTAGCGGGCGGTGAACGCGACCCAGATGAGCACGCCGATGCTGTAGATGTCGGTGCGCGGGTCCAGCAGCTTGCCGCGGGCCTGTTCGGGCGACATGAAGTGCGGGCTGCCCATGGTCACGCCTTCCTGCGTGATCTCCTGGTCCTCTTCTTCGTCGACCAGGCGCGCCAGCCCGAAGTCCAGGATCTTGGTGACCATCCGGTCGCCGCGGCGGACCACCAGGGCGTTGGACAGCTTCACGTCCCGGTGAACGATGCCGCGCGCGTGGGCGTGGGCCAGGCCCTCGACCAGGTCGATGACCGAGTCCAGGCGCTCGACCACGCTGGTGTCGGGGTCCTTGTAGTACTCGGTCAGCCGCAGGCCCTCGAGGTACTCCATCACCAGGTAGCAGCGGCCGTCGTCCAGCCGTCCGAAGTCGATGATCTCGACGATGTTCGGGTGGCTCAGCGCGGCCAGGGCGCGGGCCTCGCGCACGAAGCGGGCTTCGAAGTTGCCGTCGTTGCGGGTGGTCTGCGGCGGCGCGAGCAGCTTGAAGGCGACCTCGCGGTCGATCCCCATGTGGTGCGCCCGGTAGACGATGGCCGTGCCGCCGCGGGCGATGCGATCGATGATCCGGTAGTGCGTGGCGACGACCTGACCGCGGCGCAGACCCTCGCGGGTGCGGCCGCCGCCGCCGGGGACGACCTTGGGTTCGTCGGCATCGTCGACCCCCGCCAGCCGGCGGATCGCGTCGACGCCGGGCGTCTTCCGCCGCTCTCGTTCCTGGTCGATCCCGCGACGCACACGCTCCCGCGCGGCGGCCCGGTCCAGGTCGTCGTCGGGGGTCGGGTTCGGGGAGTCGCCGTCTCGGTTCGACATGGATCGAGGGTCGGGTGGTCCGAGGGTCGGGTGGTCCGAGGGTCAGGTGGGCCGGAGGCGCGGTCTGCCGGCGGCCGCAGGCAGCAGTGTACCGCGCTGGAGGTGGGGGGCTGTATCGAGGTGTCGAGCGGGACCGCCCGGTTCCGGGGGTTGTCGGGCGGTGACATGCGAGTGTCTCCAGTTGCATCCACGCGGCGTGCCTGTCCGGCTATGGTCCCCGCCATGAGTCCCTTCCTGCTGCTGCTGGCTGCGTGCAACGGCGCGACCACCGACTCCGGTTCGGTCGCGCCCGGCACCTACGACGACCGCCTCCCCGGCGAGCGCGCCCCCTACACCCGCACCTGCGACGACCAGGACCCGGCGCGGTGCATGCTGCCGTGGCCGTCCAGCGCCTGGCTGGAAGCCGACGCCGGCACCTCGACCGGCCTGCGCATCTCCATCCAGCCGGACTCCTTCCCCGTCGACGACGACGCGCGCTGGATGAACCAGGCCGACGGCTTCTCGCGGCTGACCCCCGTCGCCACCGTCCTCGACGGCGTCGTGGCCGACAGCGGCCTGGCCCCCTGGCCCGCCTGGAGCGACGACAGCGCCCTGCGCATCTACGTCGCCGAGCCGGACCGCGCCGACTACGGCCGCTCGGTCCCCCTGTGGACCCAGGTCACCACCAACGAGAGCCTGTCGCCCGACAGCCTGATCGCCGGCTTCCCGCGCGAGCCCCTGGCCGCCGGCGCCGAGCACGTCGTGGTCCTCACCGACGGCATCACCGTCGACGGCGACGCGCCGGTCGCCGACCGCGAGACGCGCGTCATCCTGGGGCTGGATGAACCGGCCACCGACCACGAAGCCCGGCTGGCCGCCTACCACGCGCCGACCCGCACGCTGCTGGCCGACGTCGGCCAGGACCCGGCCCACGTACTGCGCGTCTGGGACTTCACGACCCGCAGCGCCGAAGACCCGACGCGGCGCCTGGCCAGCATGATCGAGCAGGTCGCCGCCGCCACCGACGGCTTCGGCGTCGAGTTCGACGGTGTCGGCAGCTCGGGCAACGAGACCATCGATCTCATCGTGCTGGGCCGCATCACCGGGGTGCCGGACTTCCGCGATGCCGACGGCCGGCTGGTCCTGGACGCCGACGGCCTGCCCGTGCAGCAGGGCACCACCGACGCCGAGTTCCGCGTGATGGTGCCCGCCGGCGACGGCGACTACCGCGTCACCCTCTACGGCCACGGCACGGGCGGCGACGTCGGCGACGACTCCTTCGACAAGGAATTCGCCTCCTTCGGCATCGGCAAGGCCGGCACCAGGTTCCTGGGCTGGACCGGCGCCGAGCTCGTGACCCTGTTCACCTCGCTCAACGCCTTCCAGTCCGGCATCGAAGGCAGCACGACCGGCCTGATGCAGGCCGTCGCCAACACCCAGGCCATCCTCCTCGCCCTGGACGGCGGCGTGCTCAGCGACGCCCTGTCCGCCGACACGGTGGGCGGCGAGCCCAACCCCGCCGCCGGTCGCCGCCCGGACCTGTCGGTGCCCTTCTGGATGGGCGGCAGCCTGGGCGGCGCGATGGGCTGCCTGATCTCGTCGGCCTTCCCGCAGGTCGACTACGCGATCTGCAACGTGCCCAACGGCGCGTGGAGCCACACCATCCCGGGCTCGCTGCTCTACGAGACCGCGCTCAAGGGGCCGCTGGCCAACGTCTACGGCGACGAGATCGACGTCGTGCACCAGCTGCTCATCAGCCAGACCAGCTGGGACGACATCGACGCCGCCGCCTGGGCAGAGCCGGCCATCGACAAGGGCACGATGTTCCTGCTCCAGGAGTCGATGGACGACCCGGTCGTGCCGAACCCCGGCACCGACATCCTGGCGGTCGCCCTGGGCGCGAAGCACATCGGCCCCCCGCTCGAAGTGGTGCCCGGGCTGGAAGCCGCCGACCAGGTCACCAGCGGCGCGGCCTTCACCCAGTACCGGGTGCCGAACACCGGCGTGTACGACGTGCACGGCTTCGCCGCGCGCGAGACCGAAGCCGGCGCGGCGGCCTTCGAGCAGATGGTCGAGTTCGTGCAGTCCGTCTGGGACGACGGCAGCCCGCTCATCACCTTCCCCGACGCCTGCGCGGACGTGACGCCGAACGGCGACTGCGACTTCACTGAAGTGATGGTCGAGGACGAGTAGGGCGCGCGCGCCGCGGCCGCCGGTCGCTTTGCGCCGCGATCGACAGGAATCTCCTGTCCGTCCTGGTAGCCCCCCTCAGCTTCTATCGATCGGCGCCAGGGCGTGCAATCCAGGGCCCCGGGGCGCACAGTGCGCGGCATCCGCCCGGGGCGGAGGAGGTGCACATGGGCAGTCGGTTCGTTCGGGCGTTGGCCGAGGTGGGCGAGGACGAGCGCGCGCGGTTCGGCGGCAAGGCCGTGCAGCTCGCGGCGCTGTGCGGGGTGGAGGGCGTGCACGTCCCCGGGGGCTTCTGCGTTTCTGCAGAAGCAGGGTGGGGGGAGGAGGAGGAGCGGCCGGTTCGGGAGGAGGAAGGCGCCGCCGGGGAGGAGGGCGTCGGCGGGGAGGAGGGCGCGGCCGAGGAGGAGGCGGGCCGGGCGGCCCTGCACGGCCTGCCCGAGGCGATCGCCGCCGAGATCCGCGCGGCGGTACTGGCCCGCGGCCCGGAGACGGCCTGGGCCGTGCGATCGAGCGCGACCACCGAAGACCAGGCGCACACGGCCTTCGCCGGGCTGCACGACAGCTTCCTGGCTGTGGTGGGCGCCGACGCGGTGGTGGACGCGGTGCGCCGCTGTCGCGCCTCGCTGCACAGCGCGCGGGCGGTTGCCTGGCGGCGCGCCCAGGGCATCCTGGACACCGACGCCCGGATGGCAGTGTTGGTGCAGGAGCTGGTGCCGGCCGAGGTCTCCGGCACGCTGTTCACCGCGGACCCGGTCAGCGGGCGCCGCGGCACGGCGGCGATCGAGGCCTGCGCGGGCCTGGGCGAGGCGCTGGTCGGCGGGCGGGTCGCGGGCCAGGGCTTCGCGCTGCGCGGCGGGGTGGTGGAGCGGCGGCCGGAGCCCGGCGTGGCGGCGCTGCTGACCGACGACGAGCTTCGTGCGCTCGAAGCCCTGGGGCGGCGCATCGAGGCGGCCCGCGGAGCGCCCCAGGACATCGAGTGGTGCCGGGCCGGCGGCCGGTTCTCCGTGGTGCAGAGCCGGCCGATCACGACGCTGTTCCCGATCCCGCCGGCCCCCGACGACGCCCCCCGGATCTACCTGTCCGTGGCCCACCAGCAGATGATGCTCGACGCGCTGACGCCGCTCGGCCGGTCGCTGTGGCTGAAGACGACCCCGCGGCCGATGGCCGAGGCCGGCGGCCGGCTGTTCGTCGACGTGACGGCGATGCTCGCGACGGGGCCGGGCCGGGCCGCGCTGCTGCACACGATGGCGCAGCACGATCTGCTCACGCTGGACGCCCTGCGCACGGTGCTGGATCGCGGGGACCTGCTGCCGCCGGTCGCCTCGTCGGCGCCCGCGGCGCCTCCTCCCGCCGCCCCTCCCCCGCTGGAGGCCGACGACACCGTCGTGCCCGCGCTGATCGCAGCCTGGGACGACTCCCTCGAGCAGGGGCGTCGGCGCCTGCAGGGCTGCGCGGGCGAGGGCTGCTTCGACGCCATCGACGACGACCTGGTGGCGCTGCGCGAGCGCATGGCCGACCCGGTCGGCCGCCAGGCCTACATGTCGGCGATCGACGCCGCCTTCTGGCTGGACGAGCAGCTGGGCGAGTGGCTGGGCGAGGCGGACGCTGCGGCCGTGCTGGCCCGGTCGGCGCCCGGCGACGTCACCGCCGAGATGGCGCTCGGCCTGCTGGACGTGGCGGATGCGATCCGCCCACACCCCGCGGTGGTCGCGTGGCTCGGGCAGGTGGACGCCGAGGTCGGCCAGGACGCGCTGCTCTCGGGCCTGCGGCGGGTCGGGGGGGGTGCCGGTGCCGCCGACGCCCTGGGCGACTGGCTGCAGCGCTACGGCATGCGCGGGGTCGGCGAGATCGACCTGGGCCGTCCCCGGTTCCGCGAGCGACCCGGACGGCTGCTGCCGCTGCTCCTGGCCCACGTGCAGCACCTGCCGACCGGGGAAGCGACGCGGCGCCGGGACGAAGGAGCGCGCGAGGCGGCGGACAAGGCGGCGGACGTGCTCGGCCGGCTGCAGGCGCTGCCCCAGGGGGCGGACAAGGTCGACCGGACCCGTCGCGCCATCGCCCGGCTGCGGACCTACATGGGCTACCGCGAGTACCCCAAGTTCGGCATGATCCAGCGGTACGGGCTCTACAAGCAGGTGCTGCTGGGCCAGGCCCGCCGGCTCGTGCAGGCGGGCGTGCTCGCCGACGAGACCGACGCCTTTTTCCTGAGCTTCGACGAGCTGCGGGCGGTCGTTCGCACCGGGCGGGTCCAAGCTGGCCTCGTGGCGGCGCGGCGGCTCGACCACGCCCGGAACGAGCGACTGCGGCCCCCGCGGGTGCTGACATCGGAGGGCGAGTGCCTGGACGGCGGCTGGCCCGACGGGGCGGCACGTGCCGGCGAGCTGGTCGGACTGCCCGTGTCGCTGGGAGTGGCCGAGGGACGGGCGCGGGTGCTGCTGGACGTCGGCGACGCCGCGCTGCAGCCCGGCGAGATCCTGGTGACCCGGTTCACCGACCCCAGCTGGACGCCGGCCTTCCTGCTGGCCGGCGGGCTGGTCACCGAGATCGGCGGCCGCATGACCCACGGCGCCGTCGTGGCCCGCGAGCTGGGGCTGCCCGCGGTCGTCGGCGTGCACGAGGCCACCACGCGGATCCGTGACGGGCAGCGGATCCGCGTGGACGGCGGGCGGGGGACCGTGGCGCTGCTGGACTGAGCCGCAGCGCCATCTCCGAGGGGCCCGGCCGAATGCTCAGCGCCGCCGGCGGGCCAGCCCGACCAGGCCGAACAGGGCCAGGAACAGCCCGCCGCTGGTCGCGCCGCCCGGGACGGCCGAGCAGCCCTTCTTGCCGTCGCCTTCGTCGGTGCCGCCGTCGATCGAGCCGTCGGTGCTGCCGTCGGTGTCGGTGTCGGCATCGGCATCGGCATCGGCGTCCGTGTCGGTGCCGTCGGTGTCGGTGTCGGCGTCCGTGTCGACATCCGTGTCCGTGTCCGACGTGTCGGTGTCGGTGTCGGTGTCGGTGGTGTCGGTGTCCGTGTCCGCGTCGGTGTCGGTGTCGGTGGTGTCGGTGTCCGTGTCCGTGTCGGTGTCGGTGGTGTCGGTGTCCGTGTCCGCGTCGGTGTCCGCATCGGTGTCGGTGTCCGTGCCGCCGCTGCTGCCGTCGGTGCCGTCACAGTCGCTGTCGACGCCGTCGCCTTCGGTGTCGGTGGCGCCGGGGTGGATGCTGGCGCTGCTGTCGTCGCAGTCGGTGCCGCCGAAGCTGCTGGCTTCGTAGCCGTCGCCGTCGCGGTCGTAGTCGCTGCGGCCGTCGCAGTTGCTGTCGACGCCGTCGTAGTAGATCTCGGTGGCGCCGGGGTGGATCCGGGCGTCGCCGTCGTCGCAGTCGGTGCCGCCCCAGGCGGAGCTGTCGTAGCCGTCGCCGTCGGCGTCGTAGTCGCTGTCGCCGTCGCAGTCGGCGTCGACCCCGTCGTACCAGGTCTCGGGAGCGCCGTCGTAGACATCGTCGTCGGTGTCGTCGCAGTCGTCGCCGCCGTAGGCCGCGCTGTCGTCACCGTCGCCGTCGGCGTCGTAGTCACTGGCGTCGTCGCAGTCGCTGTCGACGCCGTCGTACCAGGTCTCGGTGGCGCCGGGGCTGACGTCGTCGTCGCCGTCGTTGCAGTCGCGACCGCCGTAGGACTCGGCGTCGTAGCCGTCGCCGTCGCGGTCGTAGTCGCTGCCGCCGCTGCAGTCGCTGTCGACGCCGTCGTACCAGACCTCGGGCTCGCCGGGGCTCACGTCGGCGTCGGTGTCGTCGCAGTCGCTGCCGTCGTAGTCGTCGCTGTCGTAGCCGTCGCCGTCGCGGTCGTAGTCGCTGCGGCCGTCACAGTCGCTGTCGACGCCGTCGTACCAGGTGTCGGCGTGGCCCGGGTAGACGTCGTCGTCGGTGTCGTCGCAGTCGTCGCCGCCGTAGGCGTCGCTGTCCTCGCCGTCGCCGTCGGCATCGTAGTCGGACCCGCCGGCACAGTCGCCGTCGACGCCGTCGTACCAGATCTCCGCTGCGCCGGGGTAGGCGCTCGCGCTGCTGTCGTCGCAGTCGGTGCCGCCGTAGCTGCTGTGGTCGTAGCCGTCGCCGTCGCGGTCGTAGTCGCTCTCGCCGTCGCAGTTGCTGTCGACGCCGTCGTACCAGGTCTCGGCGGCCCCGCTGTAGACGCTGTCGTCACCGTCGTCGCAGTCGTCACCGCCCCAGTCGTCGCTGTCCTCGCCGTCGCCGTCGGCGTCGAAGTCGCTCTCGCCGTCGCAGTCGGAGTCGGTGCCGTCGTACCAGGTCTCGGGCGCGCCGCTGTAGACGCTGTCGTCGCTGTCGTCGCAGTCGCCGCCGCCGTAGCTGTCGCTGTCGTCGCCGTCGCCGTCGGCGTCGTAGTCACTGCCGCCGCTGCAGTCGCTGTCGACGCCGTCGTACCAGGTCTCGGTGGCGCCCGGGTAGATGGCCGCGTCGTCGTCGTCGCAGTCCTCGTCGGCGTCGAAGCCGTCGCCGTCGTCGTCGACGGTGGGCTCGATGGCGGCCGGGCCACCGTAGGCGCCGATGTCCGACCGGGTGTCGTCAGGGTCGTAGATGGTGGGGTCGCCGGCGTCCAGGTTCACGCTGCTGGTGGTCAGCGTCAGGTCGTCGTCGCAGTAGCCGCCGGGGGCGTAGTCCACGAAGCCGGGGGCTTCGTCCATGATGTTGGTGGTCTCGGCGTCCAGCTCGGCTTCGGTCCGCGCGCCGGACGCGTGGTAGGTCCGGTTGTTGTAGAAGTTGTTGTACTTGGTGATCCAGCCGCTGTCGGTCACCGAGTAGATGCCGTCGCCGCCCAGGTTGTAGGCGACGATGTTGTTGCGGAAGTCCAGGCTGGTGGCGTTGGCGTAGAGCGCGCCGCCGCTGCTGCTCGCCGCGTTGCCGACGAAGGTGTTGTTGATCAGGTCGGGATCGGTCGCCGTGCTGACGTAGATGCCCGCACCGTAGGTGTCGGCGATGTTGGCCTGGAAGACCGTGTTCGTGACGTCGAAGTTGGTGCTGGTGGACGTCGCGTAGATGCCGCCGCCGCTCTGGCCTTCGTTGCCGCAGAAGGTGCTGTTGGTGACGTTGATGCCACCGTAGGCCAGGTAGCTGTAGATGGCGCCGCCGCTGCCCGTGCCGCCGGTCGCGGCTTCGTTGCCGTAGAACTCGGCGCCGTCGACCGTCAGGCTGTAGTAGGTGTCGGCGTAGATGGCGCCGCCGTACTCGTCGGCCAGGTTGTCGGTGAAGGTCGAGTCGGTGATCGACAGGGTGTAGGTCGACGAGCTCGACTCGGGGTTGAAGAAGATGGCGCCGCCCTGCAGTGCGGTGGCTTCGTTCTCTTCGATGTCCGAGTCGCTGATGTGCAGGCTGCCGTACTGGTTGACGCTGAAGGCGCCGCCGTTGGACGCCGTGTTGCCGGCGATGAGCGACGCTTCGATGTCGACGTAGGCGCGCTCGATGTAGGCGAAGCCGCCGTCGCCGCCGCTGTTGTTCTCGGCCGTGACGTTCGAGAACACCTGGCGGATCGACCCGATGTTGTAGATCCACAGCGCGCCGCCGTCGCCGCCGGAGATGCTGTTGTCGCTGATGACCGCCCCGTCGATGTCCAGGGCGGTGCTGCCCCCCGAGATGTAGATGGCCCCGCCCCGGTCGTGCGCCGAGTTGCCGGTCAGCGACCAGTCCGTGCCCACGATGCGGGCCGAGTTCATGTACGCGGCGCCGCCGTAGTTGGTGCTGGCCGAGCAGTCGGCGATGTCCAGCCCGTCGATGTCGGCGTCCACGTCGTAGAAGTAGATGCCGCCGATGGACGACACGGCCGTGGTCGCGTCGACGGACACGTCGTCCCACGTGTGGGTGCCGCGGTAGATGTAGGCGCCGCCGGCCGAGCCCGTCGAGCTCGAGCCGCTGATCGACACATCGGAGAACGTGGTGTCGGTGGTGTTCGTGTACACCGAGCCGGCGCTGGCCGACTCGTCGTCGGCGAACGTGACGCTCGTCATGGACACCACGCCGCCGGACAGCGCGCTGAACGCGCCGCCCGTCCGGCACTCGTTGTCGCTGAAGTCGACGCTGCTGATCTCGACGGTGGCATAGGTCCGCACGTCGATGGCGCCGCCGTAGCTGCTGTAGCTCTCCCAGTTGCCGCAGGTGTTCGTGTCCCAGGTGCCGCCGTCCAGGTAGACCTCGACGTAGTCCTCGCCGTGCAGGGCGCCGCCGCCGTTGTTGCTGCTGCTGGTGCCCGACCCCGACGTCTGGTTGCCGCTGGCGTCGACGTTGGTCATGTCGAAGACCGCGAAGTCCGCGCCGTAGAAGGCGCCGCCCTGGTAGGTCGCGCTGTTGCTGGTGAACACACTGTCGACCAGCGTCACGTAGCTGGCGTCTTCCAGGTAGAAGGCGCCGCCGTACTGGGCGCTGCCGCTGGTGAAGGTGCAGTCCTCGAACTCGGGCGCCGACAGGTCGTCCATGTAGACGTGGCCGCCGTAGCGACCGCTGTTCCCGCTGAACTCGACGTTGTCGATGACCGCGTTGGACGACGTCATGTAGATGCCGCCGCCGTCCAGGCTGCTGCCACCCAGGCCGGACAGCTTCAGGTTGCTCAGGCTGGGGCCGCTGCGGTTCAGGCGGATGCCCCGCTTGCCGCTGTTGCGGATGGTGAAGCCCGACAGCGCGCTGCTGTCGTCTTCGTAGCTGTCGAAGACCACCGCGTAGTCGGAGCTGCCGCCGGCGTTGATGGTGGTGCTGTCCACACCGCTGACGCCGACGACGGTGATCGCCTTGCCCTCGAAGTTGATCGACTCGCTGTAGGTGCCCGCGGCGACCTCGATGCGGTCGCCGTCGGCCGATGCGTCGATCGCCGCCTGGATGGTGCTGTAGGTGCCGGAGCCGCCGACCGTCAGGGTCGCGGCCAGGCCGGTGCCCGGGGCAATCAGGGCGAGGAGGGAGGCGGCGCCTCCGAGGGCGGAGGCGGACGAGTGGCGCATGGGGCAGCTCCCAAGAGGGGAATCGATGGGGCGGGCCCGGTACGGCCCCGCGGGGAAGGGCAGCCTACTCCACGGTGATCGCGGAGCTGGCCGACGACCGGGCCCGGTCGTCGAAGGTGGCGGTGACGGTGTAGCGGCCGGCGGAGAGCGAGCCGAGCGACTCCGACGCCGACACTGAGCTGCCGCCGCCGAGCGGCCAGTCGGTGATGGCGTCGCCGCAGATCGTGCCGAAGCCGAAGGCCTCGCCCGTGGACTCGTTCACCACGCTCCAGCCGGACACCAGGCAGGTCGACAGGGTCGTGTAGATCTCGTCGGAGTCGCAGGTGTTCGTGACCGACGCCTGACCGGTCAGCGGGCCGGCCGTGCAGGTCGTGCAGACCGAGCCGTCGGCGCTGAGCACGTCGAGCGAGAAGCGCAGGCAGTCGGTGCCGGAGCCGCCGGAGTCGGCGCCCCCGTCGTCGGTGTCGGTGTCCGCGTCGGTGTCGGCGTCGGTTCCGTCGGCCGTGTCGGTGTCGGTTCCGTCGGTCGCGTCGGTGTCGGCATCGTCCGTGCCGTCGGTCGCGTCGGTGTCGGTTCCGTCGGTCGTGTCGGTGTCTGCGTCGTCGGTTCCGTCGGTTCCGTCGGCGTCCGTGTCCCCACCGGCGTCCGTGTCGGTGTCGATGTCGACGTCGTCCATCGTGGTGTCGGTGTCGGTGTCGGCATCGGCGTCTGCATCCGCGTCACCGCCGTCCGTCGTGTCGGTCGTGTCGGTCGTGTCCGTCGCGTCCGTCGTGTCGGTCGTGTCGGTCGCGTCCGTGGTGTCGGTGCCATCGGTCGTGTCGGTGCCGGTCTTGCCGGAGTCGCCGTCCTTGTCGCCACAGGCGACCAGCACGAGGGACAACAGCAGAGGGACGAGAGCGGTGCGCATGGGGACTCCTGGGACCGGTCCTGCGGGGCCTACGAGTAGATCCTCCTGGGACGATCCGCCACCGGGACGACAGCCGGAGACGCTACCTTGCCCTCCCCGCGTGTCCCCTGGTGTGACAGTGCCTCGGCTCCTCCTCCTCCTCCTCCCCCTCCTCGCCGCCTGTCAGACCGGCAAGGTCGGTGGCGATGGCGACGGCGACCCGGACGACTCCGGGACCTCCTCGCCCCAGACCGACGAGTGCGACGACGCCCCCGGTCGCGTGCTCTGCCAGGACGGGCAGGCCATCACCTGCGACGACGACGGCGACGTGCTGTCGACCGTGCCCTGCAGCGAGAGCGAGGTCTGCCAGGAAGACGCCGGCTGCCTGTCCTGCGCGGTCTCGCTGGACACCCGGGTCGGCTCGGCGGCGTCGATGGACCCGCTGGTCCGGCTGCAGCCCGAGCGTGCCGATGTCTGGGAGGTCGCCGCGGCGTCGATGCGACCGCTCGTCTTGTCCGCCGACGAACCCGCGCTGGTCCAGGGCGGCGTCGTGCTGTCGGTCGAGGGCGAGGGGGTCGCGCTGTGGACCGAGGACGGCCAGCCCGTCGACCTCGAGGAGCCCGTGGCGATGGCCGACCTGCCGCGCACCCTGCTGGTCCAGGGCCTGACCGATGGCGCGGTGGCCACGGTCGCCGCGACGCCTGCAGAGTGCGGGGCCGAGCCCGCCGCCCTCGACCTGCGCGTGGCGCCCTGGCGGACCCTGGCCGGCCGCTCGCTGACGGCCTGGCCGTGGCTCTACCGGGTCGACGCCTTCACCGTCGACGAGCAGCCCCAGGTCGGCATCGAGCCCGGGCTGCACGGCGACCTGAGCGGCCTGTCGGCCGACCTCTACGTGGTCGCCCACCGCGACGCGGACGCGTGGGCCGCCGATCCGGCGCTGGTCGACGCCGGCGACGGGGCCGAGTCGATCACGCTGCTGGGCGGCAGCCTGGAGGACCAGCGGTTCACCGTCTGGGCGTCGGACCTGCCGACTGCCGACGCCCAGGTCGGGCTGGGCTTCGACGTGGTGCTGGACGTCGACGGGGACGGCCAGCTGTCGCCGGGCGACCTGTTCGACGGCGTGGGCACCGACGCGCCCGCTTTCTGGGTCCTGGGCGACCTGACCCGCGAGGGCCCCCACGACGTGACCACCGACGAGTACAGCGGCGGGTCCTGGCGCGGCCAGCGGCTGTACTACCCGAGCGACGTCGCCGACCTGTCCGCGGCGTCGGGCCCGCTGCCGCTGGTCGTCATCAGCCACGGCAACGGCCACGACTACCGCTGGTACGACTACCTGGGCGAGCACCTGGCCAGCTGGGGCTACGTGGTGATGAGCCACCAGAACAACACCGGCCCCGGCATCGACACGGCCAGCAACACCACGCTGTCCAACACGGACTGGTTCCTGCAGCGGCTGGACAGCATCGCGGACGGCGAGCTGGACGGCCGGGTCGACAGCCACCGCATCACCTGGATCGGCCACTCCCGCGGCGGCGAGGGCGTCGCCCGGGCCTACGACAAGATCGTCGACGGGGTCTACGACCCGCTGGCCTTCGAAGCCGACGACATCGTGCTCATCAGCTCGATCGCGCCGACCGTGTTCCTGGGGGTCACCGACAGCGACCCGCACGACACCTGGTACCACCTGATCGCCGGCGGCGCGGACGGCGACGTCAGCGGCGGGCCCTACTCGGGGGTGGTCCAGTACCTGCGCATCGCCGAAGCGGCCGAGGCGCAGGTCGCCGTGACCTACGTCCAGGGCGCGTCGCACAACGACTTCAACTGCTGCGGCTTCGACGACGGCACAGGGCCGGATCTGATCGGCCGCACCCGGGCCCAGGACGTCGCCAAGAGCACCTACCTGGCGCTGCTCGAGTGGGTGGTCCAGGGCAATCCGGCGCCGGCCGCCTTCTTCCGCCGCCCCTACGAGAGCTTCCACGACAGCGCGCTGTCCAGCCGGGTCATCGTCGCCAACCAGTGGCGGCCCGACCCCGTCGATGCCTGGGTGATCGACGACTTCCAGGACAACACCGCGCTCGACGAGAGCAGCAGCGGCGGGGCGGTCGACATCGACGCCAGCGACGCGGTCGAGGGCCGGATGGACGACGCCGACAGCAGCTTCGGCTGGGACGGCAGCGACGCCTTCAACACGATGACCCTGGCCGAGGACTCCGACGATCGCGCCCGCGGGCTGATCATCGGCTGGGACGAGGGCGAGGAGGCCTCGGTGCGCTTCGAGGTGCCCGAAGCCGGCCGCGACTTCTCGACCTGGCGGTGGCTGTCCCTGCGGGCGGCGCAGACCTCGCGGCATCCGCTGGTGATGGCGCTCGACGACGTGGCCGTGTTCTCGGTCGTGCTCGAGGACGGCGCCGGCACCCGCGCGGTGATGGCGCTCGACACCCTGGGCCTGTCGCTCACCAACCCCTACCCGCGGACCAGCTACGGCAGCGGCTTCGGGTGGGCATCGGAGTGGACGACCCTGCGGCTGCCGCTGCAGGACTTCCTGGCCGACGGGGGCGCGCTGGACCTGTCCGACGTGGTCGCCGTCGAGCTGCGGTTCGGCACGGGCTCGGACGGCACGCCCTGGGGCGATGCCTTCGGTCGCGTCGCTGTCGACGACCTGATGCTGGTGGAGGACTGATGCTGCCGCTGTTGCTGACCCTGGCCCTCTCGCCGGCTGCGCGGGCGGCGCCGCCCCAGGTGCTGGTCGCCATCCCCTTCCAGGCCGCGACCCCCTGGCCCCACGCCTGGCACGCCGAGCACACGCCGGTCCACGACGGCGTGGTGCTGGTGCTGGAGGTCGACCCGGCCGACGCCCGCCCGCGCGACGTGGGCGGGCCCGTGCTCTACGTGGGGCCCGTGCCCGCCGAGCGCATCAGCTGGAGCGCGCAGAGCGACCACCTGGTCGTGGTGGCGCCCGGGCCGCTGACGCCGGAGACGCCGGTGTTCTGGGGGCCCTCGACCCTGCCCGAGGACGTCGACGCCGCCGTCGGCGCCCGGGCCGCCGCCGGTCAGGCCGCGGTGGGGCCGGTGCCACTGCAGGCGCCGTGGCGGGTCCAGGACCAGACCGACCTGTACCGCCAGCTGGCGCCGGTGGTGCGCGAGTGGGTGCCCGACGACGCGGGCCGCGTCGAGGGCTGGGACGGGCCGACGATCCCCTGATCGACGGCGCGTGGGTCAGCCCTGGGTCTCGTCCGGCAGCCGCTCGGCGGACGGCGTCACCGCCAGGATCGCCTGGGCGGCCTGCTCGGCCAGGGCCGGGTCCTCGACCGGCAGGCTGAAGTGCTGGCCGTCGGCCAGGGCCACGTGCAGCACGGCGCGATCGGCGCGACCGATCGGGCTCCGCTCGATGGTGCGGTGCACGAAGCGCACCTGGTCGGGGGTCTCGCGCAGCACCTGCATCAGCGGGTGGCGGTCGCTGTCCCGGCCCCGGGCCCACGCCACCAGGAAGACGACGCCGACGCAGGCCAGCACGAAGCCGAAGAAGCGCCAGACGATGCTGCTGTCGAGCACGGCGATGGCCGCGCCCACCAGCAGGTTGACCAGGCTGACGGGGAACAGGAAGCGCTGGCCGGTCTGCACGGCAGCGCGCACGGGGGCAAGTGCGTCGTTCATCGGAGCATCGGGCGACAGATGCGGGGGACCGCCGCCATCATACGCCTCGGCGGCGCGGTTCAGCCGCCGGATGCCTGGGCGCGGATGGCGTCGATGAGCTCCTGCCGGCGCGGGGTCGTGGCGGTCAGCCCTTCGAGCAGCTGCAGGGCGTCGGCCGAGCGGCCCGCCTGGTGGCGCATCAGGGCGTGGTTGATGCGTGCGACCTCTTGCAGGGCGCCGGGGCTGCCGATGGCTTCGGCGGCGCGGTCGGCGTCGACCAGGCGCTCGGCGTTCACGGCACAGGTGTGCAGCAGCCGCAGCACCGTGCGCTGGTCGTCGGGGGTCGGCGCCGGCTGGACCGCGCCGCCCATCGCCTTGCTGGCGGCCAGGGCGGACGAGGCGCAGGCGTCGTGCTCGCCGGCGCGGGCCTGGGACAGGGCCTTGTAGTAGCCGGAGCGCCAGTCGGCGGCGGCGTCGAGCACGGCGGCGACGTCGGGGGGGACCACGCCGGGGTCCTGGGCGGCGATCTCGGCGGCGAGCAGGCGCAGATCGCCGTCGTCGGGCCACTGCGACAGGGCGGGTCCCAGCACCTTCCAGGCGTCGACCCGCTCGTCGCGGGCCGCGTGCAGCCGGGCGGCGCCGGCGGCCAGGCGCGGGCCCATGCCGAGCTCGGCGCTGGCGCGACCCAGGGCGCGCTCGGCTTCGTCCAGGCGGCCGGCCTCGACCAGCAGGCTGACCAGCAGCCCCGCACCCTTGCGCACGCCGTCCTGGAGCTGGGCCTCGTCGCGGGCGGTGAGCACGCCGGACAGCCCGCCGGTCTCGTGCACCTCGACCCAGCTGTCGGCCTCGAAGACCACCTGCAGATCGGCCAGGGCGCCGTCCAGGTCGTCGGTGCGGGCGCGGCACACGGCGCGCAGGATGCGGGCGTCCACGCGCCGGGGCTCCAGCGTCACGGCGCGGTCGAGCAGCGGCAGGGCGCCGATGTCGTCGCCGCCCTGGTGCTTGCGGACCGCCGACGCCACCAGCTCGACGCTGGTGGCCTGGCCGTCGGCCGACAGGGTGTCGCCGGCCAGCGCGGCGGCGGCGGCCATGCGCCCGGTGCCGGCGGCCATGCGGGCCTCGACAGTGCTGGCCAGGCCGGGGTGCTTCGCCTGGCGGCAGTAGGCGAGCTTGCCGGGGGGCGGGGTCGCGCCTTCTTCGATGCCGACCAGCAGCTCCAGGCAGGTGGCCTCGGGTCCCGGCAGGGCGGCGCCGACCAGAGCGGCGCGGGCGTCGTCGGTGCGGCCCTCGCGCAGCAGCCCCTGTTGCAGGGCGACGTGGGCGTCGACGCTGCCGGGGTCCAGCCGCACCGCCTCGCGGGCGTGGGCGATGGCCGTGGCGAACTGCTGGCGGGCGAAGGTCGCGCCGGCCAGGGCGGTGTGCAGCTCGGCGCGGTCGGGGAAGGCCGTGACGGCGCGGTCGAGCACGGTGATCGCGTCGCCGAGCTTCTCCTGGCGGACCAGCGCGATGCCGAGCCCGTGGGCGCAGCGGCCGCAGGCCGGGTCGGTGGCCAGGGTCTGGCGGAAGGCGGTCTCGGCGGCCGCCGGGTCGCCCTTGCCCAGGGCGACGACGCCGGCATTGAACGGCTCGGCGACGTCGGCGGGCGGCTCCCAGGCGGCGTGGGCGAGGGTGGGGAGGAGGAGGAGGAGGACTGCGAGGATGGAGGCGACCGCGCCCCCCTCCGACCAGGGCTTCGCCCTGGCCACCTCCCCCCACTGGCGTGGAGGGAGGGACGAAGACCCCTCTCCCTCCCCCCGCCCGGCGGGGGGAGGTGCCTCGCGAAGCGAGGCGGAGGGGGGCCTCGTGTCTCTCCCCCACGCCTGCCGCTCTCCCTCCCCCCGCTCGACCGAGGGGGGCGTCGTGTCCCGCCCGCTCCTCACGCCTCCTCCCCGAGATCCTGCCGCACCACGATCTTCCCGGCGATCGCCCGGTCCTCGAGCAGGGCATGGGCCTCGCCCAGCGCGCTCATCCGCCCGACCCGGTCCACGACCGGCCGGATCGCGCCGGCCTGGACCGCCTTCCAGGCATCGCAGAGCTCGCCCATGCCGCCCATGGTGCTGCCGAGCACGGACAGCTGCTTGAAGAACACGGCGCGCAGGTCCAGCGCGACCTCGTGGCCGGCGGTCGCGCCGCAGGTCACGTAGGTCCCGCCCCAGCGCAGCGCGCGCAGGCTGAGCGGCCAGGTGGCGGCGCCGACGTGGTCGACGGCGATGTCGACGCCTTCCTTGCCGGTCCAGTCGCGCACGCCGGTGGCGGCGTCTTCGTAGGACCAGGCGTGCTCGGCGCCCAGCGCGCGGCAGAGCTCGCGCTTGTCGGGGCTGCTGGCGGTCGCGACGACCCGTGCGCCGCAGAGCTTCGCGATCTGGATGGCCATGACGCCGACGCCGCTCGCGCCGGCCTGGACCAGCACCCGGTCGCCGGGGGCGATCCCGGCCCGGGTGCGCAGCATGTGCCAGGCGGTCAGCAGGGCCAGGGGCAGGGCGGCGGCATGCGCCGGGTCCATGCCCGCCGGGATGGGCAGCAGCTCGGCTTCGGGCACGACGACCCGCTCGCACATGCCGCCGTCGCCGCGCTCGCCGCGGATGATGTAGCGGCGGCACAGGTCGTGGCGGCCGGACAGGCAGCGCGGGCAGGCCATGCAGCCGAAGCCCGGGTGCAGGACGACGGGCTGGCCGGTGTCGGCGCGCACGCCGGCCACGTCGCTGCCGGGGATCAGCGGCAGGGGGAAGCGGTGGCCGGGCACGCCGCGGCGCACCCAGAGATCCAGGTGGTTGAGCGCCACGTGGGTCACGTCGACGGCGACCTGGCCGGGGCCGGGCTCGGGTCGCGGGACGACGACCGTGCGCAGGACCTCGGGGCCGCCGTGCTCGTCGACGCGGATCGCGCGCATGGTCCGCTCGCCTGGGCCGTGGTTGCTCATGTGCCGCTCCTCGACAGGCGCGACCTCTATCGGGTTCCCCCGGGGCCGCCTCGGACCGGAACCGGGTGCCTCCGCCTCGTCCGCACCCTATGCTCGGCCCGTCCATGGCTCGTTCCCCCCGCACCCTCCTCCTGCGCCTCCTCAGCCGCGCGCTGGCTCCCGGCAAGGGCGAGGTGCGGGCGCTGGAAGAGGCCCTGCACCTCGAAGGCGTGGTGCGCTTCTTCGCGCTCTTCGTCGTGACGGTCGTCCTGCCGGCCCTGCTGCTCGGCTACCTGGGCATCCGCTCGCTGCGGGCCGAGGAGCTCGACCTGCAGGCCGAGGCCCGCCGCACCGCGAACCTGTCCGCCGGCGCCTTCTTCGAGGGGCTGGACCGCGAGATGACGTCCTTCGAAGACGCCGTCCGGACGCGGCTGGAGAGCGGCCGCAGCACCCTGGACTCCCCCAAGGAGCTGCACCCCGACGTGGTCGTCGCCCTGCGCTTCGACCGCGATCTGCGGCTCGAGGCGCCCTTCGCCGCCAGCTCCACCCTGCTGGCCGAGGGCCCCGGTCCCCTCGACCTGTCCGACTGGCGGCGCATCGACACGCTGGCCCGCAGCGGGGTCCTGCCCCCCGACAAGGCCGCCGACGCCTTCGCCCAGGTCGCCGCGGACGCCGCCCAGCCGCGCGTCGTCGCCCGCGCCCGGTTCGACCGCGCGCGGATGTTGGCCCGCGCCGGCCGCATCGGCGACGCCACCGCCGCCTTCGCCGAGGTGGCCGACCGCTACGGCACCGAGCGCGATCCCTGGGGCTTCCGCTACACCGACCTGGTCTCGCTCGAAGTCGCCGAGCTGCGGCTGGCCGAGGAGCCCAAGGACGGGGCCGCGGCGCTGAGCGATCTGGTCGAGCGGCTGCTGTCCGAGCGCTGGGAGCTCGGTCGCGGAGGCGAAGGCGCGGTCGCCCGGCGGGCCCTGTCGACGGCCGAGCCCTGGCTGGCCCCCGACTTCGTGTCCGGCGCCCGCGGCCGCATCGCCCGGCGCACCGCGATGCTGTTCTGGGCCGAGCAGCTGCTGCCCGAGCTCGACCCGGCCGCCGCCTTCGCCGAGGCCGAGTCCACCGCCCCCGGCGCCATCCGCTGGCGCACCGGCGACCGCGCCCTGTGGGCGACCACGCGCTGGGACGACGGGCTCTACGCCTACGCCTTCGACATGCAGACGCTCAGCAGCCGGCTCAAGGCCGACGCGCGCGGGGTCGTGGCCGCCGACTCGCCGGTCCTGGCCTTCCTGCTGTCCCCCGAAGACGGCGAACCCACCGGCGTGCTCGAGCGCCGCAGCCTGGCGCCCTACCTGACCGGCTGGGCCGTCGCGGTGGCCCTGGAAGACCCCGACGCCCTGCAGCGCGGCCAGAACTGGCGCCGCACCCTGCGCTTCGCCGTCGTGGCCCTGTCCGTCGGCATGATCGCGCTGGGCTTCATGTTCTCGCTGCGCATGATCGGCCGCGAGCTGGACGTCGCGCGCATGAAGGCCGACTTCGCCGCCAGCGTCAGCCACGAGCTGCGGTCGCCGATCACCCAGATCCGGCTCAAGGGCGAGAGCCTGATGCTGGGGCTGGCCGACACCGACGAAGAGCGCGACGAGCACTACCACGCCATCGTGCGCGAGTCCGAGCGCCTGTCGCGGCTGGTCGACAACGTGCTGGACTTCGCGGCCATCGAGCGGGGCGCCAAGAGCTACACCCTGCGGCCCGGCGACCTGTCGCAGAGCGTGCACCGCGCCCTGGTCAGCATGGAGAGCAGCCTGGAGTTCCGGGACATGCACCTGGACATGCGGCTGCCCGACGATCTGCCGGCCGTGCACCACGACGCCGACGCGGTCGCGCAGTGCGTCATCAACCTGGTCAGCAACGCCGCCAAGTACAGCCCCGAGGGCGAGACCATCCACGTGTCCGCCCGTGTGGTGGAGGGCGAGCTTCCCGGCGGCTACTCCGGCCCGGTGGTCGAGGTCACCGTCACCGACCACGGCATCGGCATCGCCGCCCACGACCTGCGATCCATCTTCGAGCCGTTCTACCGATCGAAGGACTCCCTGGCCCGCCGCCGCAAGGGAACTGGCATCGGCCTGACGATCACGCGCTACATCATGGAAGCGCATGGCGGTACCGTTGCGGTCCAGTCCAAGCCTGGGCACGGCAGCACCTTCTCCCTGCGCTTCCCCCTCGAGCCGCCCGACGGCGCCCGACGCGGAAGCCCCCGCTCCTTCCCCTGACCCCCTCTCCCACGGAGCCCACCCATGCCGCGCATCCTGTTCGTCGAGGACGAAGCCGAGGTGCTCAAGACCCTCACCAAGTTCTTCACGCGCGAGGGCTACGAAGTGCACGGGGCGCGCACGGGCGCCGAGGCCATCGACATCGCCGACAGCCGGCCCGTCGACATCGCCGTGCTCGACGTCATGCTGCAGGAAGGCCCCGCCGGCAGCGAGGGCATGGACGGCTTCGAGATCTGCCGCAGCCTGCGCGACGGCGGCTTCGACCGGCCGATCATCTTCGTGACCGCCCGCACCACCGAACAGGACAAGCTGCTGGGCTTCGAGATGGGCGCCGACGACTACGTCACCAAGCCGTTCAGCCTGCTCGAGCTCAAGGCCCGCATCGAGGCCAACCTGCGCCGCGCCGGCGGCGCCAAGAGCGTCTACAAGTTCGGCGACGTCGAGGTCGACCTGGACGCCTACGAGATCCGCCACGCCGACGGCGCCGAGCGGCTGAGCAACCGCGAGCGGGACCTGCTGCGCTACTTCATCGAGCACGCCGGCAAGATCATCCCCCGCGACGAGCTGCTCAAGCGCGTCTGGGAGTACAAGAGCGGCATCGCCACTCGCACCGTCGACACCCACGTGCTGACCGTGCGCAAGAAGCTGCGGGACGACGCCAGCAGCCCGCGCTTCATCCAGACCCTGCACGGCGTCGGCTACCAGTTCATCGCGAAGGAAGGCGCGTGATCGCGCTGCAGGCGCTGCCCCTGTGGGGTGCGGCCCTGCTGCTGGCGGGCCCCGCGTGGGCCGGCGGCCCGGAAGTGTGGGCCGCCCTGCACGACGCCCGACTGACCGAGTCGGCGGACCGCGATCCGGCCAACGCCGTCGCGATCTACGAGACCCTGCTGCACCACCTGCCGACCGACGACGAGCTCGAAGCCGAGCTGCTGCTGCAGCTGGCCCGCGCCCGGTTCGACGACGGGTCGCTGGACGGCGCCCGCGAGGCGCTGGAGAAGGCCGGCAGCGACCCCGGGGTCGGCGCCCGGGCCCGCGCCTGGCGGGTCCAGCTGGACGCCTGGGAGCAGCGCGTCCAGGCCACGCCGGCCGAAGACGCCCGCGCTGCGCTGGTGCTGGGCTGGAGCGCGGCCCCCGACGCGGCGCTGACCGCCGACGACGACGGCCTGACCTGGGTCACCGACGTGCGCGACGGCCGGGACGACTTCCTGCTGGCCGCCATCGACGCGGCCGCGGCGCCCTTCGACCGGCTGGTGCTGCACCTGCGGGCCGACGACTTCCCCGCCCACCTGCGGGTCATCGCCGAAGACGCCCACGGCCAGCGCTGGGCCACGCCCGTCACCCTGGTGCGCCCTGGCGCCGAGACGAAGCTCGAGCTCGAGCTGGCCGACCTGCTGCCGGCCGCCGCCCTGGCCCGCGACGACCGGGTCGACCCCGCCGACGTGCGCCTGCTGATGCTCCAGGACGTGACCGCCTTCCACGGGTCGGACCGCGGCGAGAACCGCGTGCGCATCGACGTCCTGTCGCTGCGCTGAGCCGCGCCGGGCGCGCTACTCGATGACCGTGGACCCGCCCGTCTCGGCTTCGGCGGCCAGGGTCTCGTAGGCCTGCTTGGCGGGCAGCAGGGCGTCCCACAGGGCAGCCTGGGCCGGGTCGGAGGGGTTCCAGATGTCAGTCTGCTCTTCGGGATCGGCCACCAGGTCCCAGGCCAGGGTCTCGTCCTCGCGGGCCCGCCAGGCCACGCGCAGGTCGCTGGTCCGCGCGGTGATCGCCAGGCCCCGGCGCCCGTAGCTCTCGCCGATGAGCACGCGATCCGCGCCGCCATCGCCGACCGCGAAGCCGGTCCAGTCCGGGCTGCCTTCGACCCCGAGGGCGCGGGCGATGGTCGGCGGGAAGTCGATGTTGCCGGTCAGGTCGGTGAACGCGCCGGGCTGCATGTCCTTGGCCCAGAACAGCCCGAAGCCGTGCGACTCGGCGGGGTGCATATACCAGGCGTGGTTCTGGTAGCCGTGCTCCCAGAAGGCCTCGCCGTGGTCGGTGTACATGACCACCAGCGCGTCGTCGAGCATGCCGATGTCCGCCAGCATCTGGAAGCCGTCGCGCAGCTGGTCGTCCATCCAGCGGATCTCGGCTTCGTAGCGGAACCGCAGGTGGGCCTCGAGGGCGGCCTGCTCTTCTTCGGTCATGTCCGGCCACAGGTCGATGGCGTCGTAGTGCATCTCCCAGGTCTCGACGGGGATGTCGAGGGGAGCGAGCTCGTCGATGCCTTCGAGGTACGAGTCCGGCGGGTTGTAGGGGGCGTGCGGTTCCTTGACGTGGATCTGGACCAGCCAGGGGGCCGAGGCCAGGCCGCCCTTGCTCTGCCAGGCGCTGCGCGCTTCGTTGAAGATGCTGGTGACCGTGTCGCCGTCGGGGTGGCTGGCGTCCTGGAAGCCGTAGTCGATGCCGGTGCTGTGCACCCAGCCGTTGGTCGTGCGCAGGATGGTCGTGTAGCCGGCGTCGGTCAGGACCTTGGCCAGGGTCTCGCGCGGCGGACCGTCGGGCTGGTCCTGGATCTTGAGGATCTTGCCCCAGTCGTAGAGCTGGATGCCGCCCATGGCCAGGGCCATGCCGGGCTTGGTCCAGCTGGCGCCGGTGTTGTGGTTCTCGAGCACGAAGCCCTGGTCCATCAGCGAGTCGATGAACGGCGTCAGGTCGCGATGGTCGGGATCGAAGCGGCTGATGTGGTCCCGCCGCGTGGTGTCGATCGAGACGATCACCACGTTCTTGGGCCGCTTGTTGCAGAAGGTCGGGTACTCGCCGACCCAGCTGCACTCGACGGTGTCGGTTCCACCGCCGCTGTCGCGGACGGGGGCCTTGTCGGTGCCGCCGGTGCAGGCGAGCAGGAGGAGCGCGATCACGTGGGACTCCGGAGTTCGCCGCGCAGCCTAGCGGGAGAAGCGACGACCCGCACCCGACAGCTCGACGCGGGGGAAGTGCTGCAGCCGGTGGAAGTCCGGCGCGGGGCCCGGGACGGGGGCGTGGGCGAGGTAGCGCCGCGCGTCGCCGCTGCCGTGGATGGCGTAGGCGTTGGCGTGGGAGGGGGAAGGAGGGAGGAGGGCGAGGGGCACGAGGAGGGTGCTGGTCCAGCGGCCGGCGTGCAGGCGGGTGTCGGGCTGCAGCGGGAGGAGGCGCTCGGTGATGGTCCGCACGCCGTGCAGCTGCAGGCCCAGGTGGTGGCCGTGGGGCGACAGCTCGAGCTCCAGGTAGCGGTCGTCGGCGCCCAGGACGAACAGCTCGACGACCTCGTGTTCCCACAGGGCCCAGGTCGGGCCGGCGGGACCTGGGGGCGGCGGGTCGCCGTGGAAGGGGGCGTCGATCTGCACGAGCAGGCCGTCGTCCCGCAGCTTCACCACGACGGATGCGTGCTCGCCCGGGTCGGCGTCGCGGCCGTCCCAGGTGTGGCGGATGGGCAGGAACACAGGCGGCATCGGCCGGGGTTATCCCGGTGCACCCCGCAGGAGGCGCGTCGTGGCCGACCCGCAGTCCGACCCCGGCTCGCGTGCCGCAGTGCAGACGACCGCGGAGCAGAAGACCGCCGCGCAGACGACCGTCGTGCAGAAGTACGGCGGCAGCAGCGTCGCCACGGTGGCCAAGCTGCAGGAGGTCGCCCGGCGCGTGGTGGACACGGTGCACGCCGGGCACCAGGTCGTCGTCGTGGTCAGCGCCATGGGCAACACGACGAACGAGCTGCTGGCCCTGGCTCGCCAGGTCAGTCCCCGCCCCGGCCGCCGCGAGCTCGACCTGCTGGTCAGCGTCGGCGAGCGGGTCAGCATGACCCTGCTGGCCATGGCCATCGAAGACCTGGGCGTGCCCGCCGCCAGCTTCACCGGCAGCCAGTCCGGCATCATCACCGACGAGCGGCATGTCTCCGCCCAGGTCATCGAGGTCCGCCCCCACCGCGTGCGGCGGGCGCTGGACGAAGGCCGCGTGGCCATCGTGGCGGGCTTCCAGGGGGTGAGCCGCCACGGCGAGGTCACGACCCTGGGCCGCGGAGGCTCCGACACCACCGCGGTGGTCCTGACGGCCGCCCTCGGCGCCGCCTGGTGCGAGCTGTGCAGCGACGTCGACGGCGTCTTCACCGCCGACCCGCGGGTCGTGCCGGATGCGCAGCGCATCGACGTGCTGCCCCTGGACGCGGCGGCGGCGCTGGCCCAGGCCGGCAGCAAGGTGCTGGCCGCCGACGCCGTCGAGCAGGCCCGGCGGTGGGGGGTGCAGCTGGTCGCATCGGCCACGGGAAACGCGAGCGGCTCGGGCACGCGCCTGCCGCCGGGGCCTGTGCCCGACGATGTCGTGGGCGTGGCCAGCGATCCGCTGCTGGTGCGCGTCGAGGGGGTCGGCCCCGACGGGCTGGCGGGCGTCGACGGGGCCGTGCGGGCGTGGATCCCCGGGCCGTCGGGTCCCTTCGCGCTGGTCGATGTGCGCAACGTGCACGGCGAGCTGGCGGGAGAGGAAGTCGCGACCGTCACCGTGGTCGGCCGGGCCGTGGTCACGGATCCGGGCCGCACCGCGGCCGTGCTGGCCGCCTGCCGCCCGCTGGCCTGGTGGGCGAGCGGCGAGGCGCTGACCCTGCTGGTGCGGCGCGAAGACGCGGCGGCGGTGCAGCGCGCGGCCCATGCGGCGGCGGGGTTGGGCGCCTAGCGGCTGCCCCCCTCCGACTCGCGCTGCGCGCGAGCCACCTCCCCCCGCGGAGCGGGGGGAGGGACGGTGTGGTGCCTTCCCCTCTCCCCACCCTCCCCCCGCGGAGCGGGGGGAGATGTCGGCGCAGCCGACAGAGGGGGGCAGGCGACCGGGCCGTTCGCGGCACTGTGAACACAGCGCAATCGTTACGTCACCGGCCTTTACAGCCGGAATGGTCAGTCCTACCCTCGACCGGTTCCAGCACTCCCGGCCCAGGGGGGCCCGTCATGCTCAAGCACTTCCTCAACCCGCCCAACTGGTTCACCTCGGCCAGCATGTTCTGCGGGCTGTACAGCATCCTGCTGGCGACCGGCGTCGACGGCGAGCCCAACTTCTACCGGGCAGCCTGGATGCTGGTGTTCGCAGGCATCTTCGACATGCTCGACGGCCGCGTGGCGCGCATGACCGGCACCGGCAGCGCGTTCGGCATCCAGCTGGACAGCCTGGCCGACGTGGTCAGCTTCGGCATCGCCCCCGCCGTCCTGGTCTACGCCTGGGGCCTGCGCGACCTGGGCCCCGTCGGCCTGGGCATCGCCTTCTTCTTCTTCCTGTGCGGCACCTTCCGGCTGGCGCGGTTCAACCTGACCGCCGACGGCAGCAAGAGCACCCACAGCGAAGGCCTGACCATCACGATGGGCGGCGGCACCGTCGCGGCCCTGGTCATGGCGCACGCCGCCAACGACCTGGGCGTGGTCGAGCACCCCGTGCAGGTCGCCGGCTTCACCGTCGCCCTGTCCGTGATGATGGTCAGCCGGCTGCGCTTCTTCGGCTGGTCCGCCCTGCGGCTGCGGCCCCAGCACATGATGCTGGTCGCGCTCGGCATGGGCATCGTCGCCTTCGTCTGCCTGCAGTACCGCTGGGCCAGCGCCTTCCTGGCCATCGCCAGCCTGTACCTGTCGGCCGCCATGGTCGACAACATGATGGCCATCGTGCGCCGCGAGCCCGGCCCGCACATCGAAGACCCGCTGGGCCTGGGCCTGGACGAGCTCGACGACGCGGACGAAGAAGCCAGCGTCGTGCGCGCGGAGCGCCGCGACCGGTGAGTCCGGTGGATCGCTCGCCGGCCGCCATGCGGCAGCGCCGGCAGCAGGCCGCTGATCGCCGCCGCCGGGACGCCGTCGGCTGGCTGGACCGCTTCGAGGCCCTGGCCGACGGCCCCGCGCCCTTCGTGCACCGCCACGACGGCGGCGGGTCCTTTCACGTCGTGGTCGGCGTCTGCGTACACGGCGACGAGGTCGGCACCCTGCCCGCGGCCGTGGCCCTGATCGACGACCTGCGACAGGGCCGGCGGCGGTTCGGCGGCCGGCTGGACATCGTGCTGGGCAACCCCGGCGCCGTGCGGGCGGGCACGCGGTGCGTGGACAGCGACCTGAACCGCGTCTTCGTGCCCGACCGGGCCGACGACACCGAGGGCCGCCGGGCCGGCGCGCTCATGCCGCTCTTCGATGCCTGCGACCTGTTCGTCGACCTGCACCAGACCGGCGCGCCGACCCTGGCGCCCTTCTACACCCTGCCCTGGCGGCGCCGGGACGACGACTGGGCCCGCGCCCTCGGCGCGTCGCACCTGTGGGTCACCCGACGGTCGGGCGAGTCCTTCAGCCCCGGCACCTGCTGCGCAGACGAGTACGTGCGCGCCCAGGGCAAGCCCGGCCTGACCGTCGAGCTGTCGCGCAAGGGCATCGACGGGCAGACCACCCGGCACACCACCGAGATCCTGGACCGCCTGCTGGTGCTGGCCGAGACCCCCGGCGACATCCAGGCCGCCGCCGCCGCGTCGCGCCCCCTGCGCTACCTGCAGACCGTGCACCGCGAGCCCTTCGTCGACGCGCGCCAGCAGCTGCGGCCCGAGCTCTGCAACCTGATGCCGGTGCACGCCCATGAGCTCCTCTCCGTTCCCCAGAGCCCCCTCGTGATCGCGCCGCGGGCCGGCGTCCTCCTCTTCCCCAAGTTCCCCCCGCGCGACGCCGACGGGCGGGCGAAGGGCCCGGTGACCGGCGAGCTGTTTCACCTGGCGGCGGAGCTGGAGGGGCACCCGGCTGAGGTGTGGGGGGAGGCGTGAGCTACTCCTCCAGCTCCTCCAACAGCTCCCCCTGCCACGCGTCGTACATGCCCTCGAGCTCCTCGTCGTCGGGGGCGAGCTTGTAGGCCTCCTTGACGACGACCAGTGCCTCGACCAGCCGCTCGCGGCGGTGGTAGGAGCGGGCGAGCTCCTTGAGCCCCTCGACCCCCTCGACCGCGTCCAGGGGCAGCTTGCGCTCCTCGCGGTCGCCCAGCAGGGCCCGGAAGTTGGCTTCGGCCGTGTCTTCGTGCAGGTGCAGGGGGGCGCTGTACTCGATGCGCATGTTGTCGTCGGTGTTGACGGGCACGTCGCCGGCGAAGGCCATGATCTGGTCGTGATCGAGCTGGTAGCGGGTCAGCAGGTCGTAGGGGCCGACGATGTGGATGCCGGCCAGCTCGAAGGTGATGTCTTCGTCGATGTCCCACAGCCGGCCCAGGGCGTCGACGCCGATGTCCAGCGGCCGGTCGCTGCCGATGAGCACCAGGTCGGCGTCTTCGATGGTGCTGAACAGGCGGACGTGGGGGTAGACGCTGGCGAAGGTCTTGACCAGGGTGCGCAGATCGTCCTGGTTCATGCCGTACATCTGGACCCACTGGGACCAGACGCCGCCGGGCTTGAGCTTGCGCTTGCCCAGGGTGAAGAATTCCTGGGTGAACAGGTTGGACACGCCGCTCAGCCAGGGGTTGCTGGGCTCGCTGACGACGACGTCGTAGGTGCCGTCGGGGACGAGGGTGATGTGGTTGCGCCCGTCGTTGGCGATGAGCGTCGTCCGCGGGTCGTCCAGCGGCCGGTGGTTGTACTCGTCGAACAGGTGGCTGGCTTCGAGGATGGCTGGCTCGAGCTCGATGATGTCGATGTGCTCGAGGCGCGAGTTCAGGGTCACGGCCCCGGCGGTGATGCCGCTGGCGAGCCCGATGACGACGGCCTGCTTCGCGTCGGGGTGGAAGGCGAAGGGCAGCTGGGCGCACAGCACCTGGGTCGGCATGTCGATGCTGGTGCTGGCGTCGACCTTGCCGTTGTTGGCGAGCCAGATGTTGTCGGTGGACCGGGACTGGGCGACGGTGACGACGCTGCTGAGGCCTTCGTCGTAGAACAGCAGGTCGTAGGGTTCGACGGCGAAGGCGTAGACGCCCGCACGGGTGCGGTCGGACAGGTCACCGGCGTACTTGTACATGCCGGCGGTCATCAAGAGCGGTTCCCACGGGGGCGGCTTCCAGGCGACCAGCCCGACGGCCCACAGCCCGGCGATGGCCCAGCCGACGACGACCCCCCTGCGGCCGCGGGTCCACTCGGCGGCGCCGATGGCCAGCACGGCGGCCAGCACGTTGAGCCCGATGGCCAGGATGCTGGTCCGTGTGACGTGCAGCTGCGGCAGGAAGACCAGGCTGCCCAGCGCGGCGCCGAAGATGCCGCCGACGGTGTTCCAGCCGTAGAGGGTGCCGACGGGGCCGCCCAGGGCGTCGTGATCGTCGGCCGCGGCCCGCACCAGGAAGGGGAAGGCGGCGCCCATGCAGGCCGCCGCGGGGAAGGTCACGAGCAGCGCGATGAACAGCTTGGCCGGCCAGATCCACTCCAGCGCGTTCGCTTCTTCGAAGACGCCGAACAGGGCCGTGAACAGGTAGGGCAGCTCGCCGTAGGCGTACATCGTGCCCCAGGTCAGCACGGCGACGCCGAGCTCGAGGGCCGCCAGGCCGGTGAGCACGCCGGCGTGGCCGAAGCGCCGGTAGACCCGGTCGGCCAGCCCACCGCCGGTCCAGCCGCCGGTGCCGATGCCGATCAGGAAGGCCAGCAGCATGATGCTGAAGGCGTAGGCGCTGCCGCCCAGGTTCAGGCCGAGCACCCGGAACCAGGCGACCTCCAGCACCAGGCCCGAGAAGCCGGCCAGGAAGGCCACGGCGGCCAGCAGGAAGAAGCCCGCACCCGCGCGCTTGCGCTCGGCCCGCGGCGCCGGCGCGATCTCGCCGGCCCGGGTGGCGATGGCGATGGCCAGGACACAGAGCAGGGCGTTGCCGCCGGCGGTGAGCCAGGTGGTGGACGTCAGGCCCAGCCGGGGCAGCAGGACGAAGCCGGCCAGGCCGGTGCCGACGACGGCGCCGATGGTGTTGGCGCCGTACAGGCGGCCGACGCGCTCGCCGGCGTCGCTGGTGGACGCGCGCTGGGCGTCGTGGGTCTCGGGGCTGGTCGCGAACCGGGCCAGGAAGGGCAGGGTCGCGCCCATGCAGGTCGTGGGCGGCAGCAGCAGGATGCCGAGCAGCACGAACTGGAAGGAGAAGAAGGCGCCGGGGCTGGGTTCGTTGGCGCGCCAGAACTCGAGGTAGACCGGCTCGACCAGGTCGAGGAGGAAGGGGAAGGCCAGGGCGTAGAGCCCGATGAGCGCTTCGAGGATGGCGTAGGTCAGGATGGGCTTCTTCGCCGTGTCGGCGAAGCGCCCGCCCAGGAAACCGCCGGCGGCCAGGCCGGTCATGAAGGCGGCGAGCACGGTGGCCACGGCGAGCTGGCTGGTGCCGACGACCAGGTGCAGCTGGCGCACCCACAGGGTCTGGTAGACGAGCGAGGTCGCGCCGCTGAACACGAACAGCGGGACCAGGGCCCGCACCGCGTTGCGCTGGCGGAAGGCGAGGGCGTCGTTGTCGGCGGAGGCGCTCACGGCGACCCTGGGGAAGAAGGGGTGGGAGCGGGCCGAGCTTGATAGCCTGCGGACTGTTCTTCCGCCCTGTGTCCCCCTGCCTGTCGGAGCGGCCTCCGTGGCTGACGCCCTCTTCCCCCACCAGAAGCTGGACTGGCTCATCAGCCGCCTCGAGGACAAGGTCCACGAGCGGCCCGACGACCCCCAGGCCCGACTCGAGCTCGCCCGCGCCCTCATCTCCCGCGGGCTGTTCCACAGCGGCATGCGCGACGGCGCCGAGCGCGAGTGCAACCGCGCCTTCGGCACCCTGCGCAAGGTGCTGCAGGAAGACCCGGGCAACGCGGAAGCCCACACCCTGGCCGGCCTGGCGCTGCTCGGCATGTCGCGGCCCGAAGGCGCGCTGAAGTACCTGGACCAGGCGCTGCGGCTGGACCCGGAGCGTGCCGATCTGCGGCTGGCGCTGGGCATGCTGGCCCGCGAACAGGGCGATCTGGGCGCCGCCGTGCGCCAGTGCGAGGGCGCCTGCCGCAAGGCCCCCGACAGCTGGGAGACCCACACGTCGCTGGCCCGCGCGCTGATGGACCTGGCCCGGTCCCAGGGCTGGCCCCAGCGGCTGGTCGAGCGCAGCCAGTTCCACCTGGTGCGCGCCCTGCGGCTGGGCGCCCCGCCGGACCAGCAGGCCCCGCTGTTCCGCGACATGGGCATCACCTGCATGCGCACCGGCCGGCACCGCGACGCCGAGAAGTTCTTCATCCGCCTGCGCGAGCACGACCGCTTCCGCACCGAAGCCAGCCTGCACCTGGGCCGCGTCGCCTACGAGCTCGGCAAGTACAACAACGCCATCCAGCACTTCCGCGCCTACCTGCGCGACCGCCCCGAAGACGCCGACGTGCTGGCCCGCGTCGCCATGTGCTGGTTCCAGCTGGGCGAGTTCAGCCGGGCGCGAGAAGCCTGCAACCAGGCCCTGATGCGCGAGCCCATGCACCTCGAAGCCCGCCAGGCCCTGGGCGCCACCCTGCTCGAAGAAGGCCAGCCCAACGAAGCCCTGCGCGTGTTCCGCGAGACGCTCAAGGAAGTGCCCGGCTACCTGCCGGCCTACCTCGAGATGGTCCGCACCCGCCGCCGGGGCGGGGACGGCGGCTGGCTGCAGCAGGCGCTCACGACCGAAGTCCGCAACCACGACCGGCTGCCCCAGGGCGGCCGCAGCGGGGCCCGGACCCTGACCCGCCAGCGGGTCGGCGTCGTGCTGGACGAGCTCAAGGCGCTGGGCCCCGGCAGCGTCGGCGGCGTGCTGTCCAGCATCGAACACACCCAGGACGAGGGCCTGCGCTTCCAGCTGTGGGAGTCCGCCTGCGACATGGCCGTCGGGGCCGTGGCCGACCGGGCCAGCAGCCGCCTGCGCGCGGCCGGCACCAGCTACGGGCCGGCGCTCGGCGCCGAAGCCCTGGCCGGCGCGGGGGCCTTGCCCGACCCGGTGCTGATCGAGGGCCTGAACCTGGACGAGGGCGACATCAAGAAGGCCGCCGTCGACCGCTACCCGCCGGCCGACGACGTGCGGAAGCACCGCGAGCAGCTGGCCAAGGAGCGGGATCGCGCCCGGGCCCACCAGGCCATGCTGTTGGTCGCCATCGGTGCCCGCCGCAGCGCCGCCGGCAAGGCGCTGCTGCGCGACTGGGCCGAGACCGCCGACCCGGAATTGGCCAGCGCCGCCTGGGCCGCCCTGGCCATGTACGGCGAGCCCGAAGCCACCCGCCGGCTGCGCGATCGCGCCGTGCAGCGCGGTGCCGTGCCCGTGGTCGAGCGGCTGCTGTCCGGCGTCACCCCGGCCGCTGGCACCCAGCCCCGCCGGGTCAGCGACGGCGAGCACACCCGCTGCAGCACCTGCGGCCGCGCCCCGCACGAGGTCAGCCACATGATGGCCGGCGGCGACAGCGTCATCTGCGACCGCTGCGTCATGCGCATCGCCACCCACCGCCGCAGCATGACCGCGGCCGACGACGCGGTCTGCAACCTGTGCCACCGCACCCACTTCGAGGCCGCGGTGTTCACCTACAACGGCCACCAGATCTGCAACCACTGCCTGGAGCTCAGCCTCGGCCTGCTCGAGCGGGAAGAGGTCGATCGTTTCCTGGCCGAGTGGTGAGGATGCGTCCGACGGTGCGATCGTGACGGCCGCGCGCTTCGCCCGCTTCGCCCGGGTCGACCAGGCGGTCACGCGGGTCCACGAGGGTGTGCTCGCCTGGACGCGGAGCGTCCTCCAGGACGCCGGCATCGGTGACGTGGATGTGCGGGACGCCTTCTCGCTCGCGGGCGACACGGAACCACACGTGGTGGTCCACCCCCTCCGGGTCGCTTCCGGGCTGGTCGAAGAGCGCCAGGGCCGCCCCGTCCAGCTGCTCGGCACCGTGCATGCGCCGGACCGTACGGTGCCGAGGGGGGACTCGCCCGTGGCACTCCTCGCTCGGGTGATGTCAGAGGTGACGATCGCTCTGTACGCAGGCGCGGGCGGCGGCGCCCCTGGCCACGCTCCCGCCGGCCCGCGGGCGCTCAGGCCGCTCGCCGAGCTGCCCGAGCCCCTGCGAGCCTGGCTGGAGGCCCAGGACGGCCCCGGATGGGTGGTGGACGGGCCGAAGCCGGGCAGGTTCGGGAGTCTTCCGTCGCTCTTGTGGCGCCCGGGGATCGCCAGCTCCGTCCACTACCTGCTCGCGGGCGCGGCGGCGGCCGACACCCGCGGCGGGACCGCCGCCACGACAGGCCTGCTGTCGGCGCTCTCCGTCGTCGCGACGGCGGCCAGGCTCGACGGGACGCTGTCGGTGGACCTGCCGGCTCCCTGGGCCCAGCCTGCGCTGCTGGCCGGCTACCTCGGCGTCCTGGCACGGTCCCTCGAGGAAGACCCCGCCGCTCGGAGCCGCCTCCCAGCCGAGCTGGGTCCTGATGTGCCGTCCCTGCTGCGCGAGGCGGCCGGGGTCGTCGTCACGCCCCACCCGCCCCACGAGGTCTCGCTGGAGCCGACCCAGGATCTCGGCGATGACGAGCGCGTCCGCCTGATGCAGGTCCTCGGGCGTCCGCTGATGGGCGCGCCGGGTTTCCAGGTCGGCATCCACGTGGCGGAGCAAATCGAGTTCCAGCCGGCCGCAACCGTGCACCCGTAGGCGCGCTGCGGTCGTCGCGCACGCCCGGCCGCCTCGTCTACGCTGGCGGGGGTCCACAGCGACCCGGTCCCCACTTCCCCGGAGTCGCCTGCATGGCCTCCCCCGAGATCCCGTCCTACCGGATGACGGTCGAGCTGCCCGTGGGCTTCCTCGACCCCAAGGGTACGCGCCAGACCGCCGCCGAGGTCCGCGCCGTCACTGGCGCCGACGAGCTGTACATCGGCATGTCGCGCGAGTACACCGAGCACCCCAACGACATGGTCTACAAGATGCTGCTGCTGGGCCGCTGCGTGACCCGGCTGGGCGACGAGACCATCGTCACCCTGTCCAACGTGCAGCAGCTGCACGCTCGCGACCTCCAGACGCTCGAGCGCGCCATCTACACGCTGACCTACGGATCGGACGCCCTGCCCGACGACGAGTCGCCGGGGGGGTGACAGGCCGACCGAGGGGTCTGGGTAGGCGAGGCCCGACGCCTCGAAGCAGAGCGGAACGGCGGTTCCGGGGGCTGAGCCCCGGGGGCGGTCTGCGGGCGCGGCTGCAGCGCTATGTTGTGGGCCTTGCTTGGAGGCCCGGATGCTCGCGGCCATGTGGTTCATCGGCGTCGCGCTCGCAGACGTCGAGATCGTGTCGGTCGACGCGACCCCCGCGACCTGCACGCCGGATGCGGAGCTCACGCTGACCGTCGAGGTCGCGTCGGATGGCGACGAGCCGTCCTTTGCGTGGACGCCGGACGCCGGGCTGGCCAGCCAGGGCGAAGGCGCCATCGAGCCGGCGTCCGACGCGGTCGCGACGATGCAGTGCCCGTCGTGCCCGCCGGGGGAAGACGGCGACGTCTACACCGTGCTGGTGCAGGTCGCGGACCCCGCAGGGCAGGCCGCCTTCGCGAGCGTGGAGATCCCCATGGACTGCGCCCTCCCCGACGACCCGAAGGGGTGCAGCGTCGCGCCCGGCGCGGGGGCGCTGGGTGGGCTGTGGCTTGCGGCGCTGGGGTGGGTGCGGCGGCGGTCTACTCCCCGATCCCCCACACCCCCGCCTCCTCGTCCCGGTAGATCGGCGCGCCAAGCTGCGCGGTGAGCGCCTCCTCGGGCACCGCCTCTCCTCGCGCGACCACCAGCACGTAGCGGAAGTCGGCGTCGCGCAGGGCCTGGAGGGTGGCCGCCTCGACTTCATCCCCGCGGGTCCAGGCCCGGGCCTCGTGCAGCAGCGGAGGCTCGTCGGGCCGCAAGCCCTGCAGGATGGGACGCCCATGGGCGTGCACGATGGCCAGGGGCTGCAGCACGCCGCCGGTCAGGTCGACGACGGCGCCATCGGGCTGGGTGGCGATCCAGGTGGCGGCGGCGAGGCCCGGGGGCGGACCGACGGTGGGCCAGCCGACGGCGAGCCAGCTGGCGCGGGCCATGGGCAGGGCCAGCAGCGCGGCCAGCAGCGGGGTGGCGGAGGGCAGGCGGCCCAGCGCCAGGGAGAGGGGCACGGCCAGCAGGGGCGCGAGCAGCATGGCGTGCCGGACGGGGTGGTGCATGCGCGACAGGCCGGGCAGCTGGAGCAGCCAGGCCACGGGAGAGGGGAAGAGGGCGACCTTGCCGAGCGCCCAGGTCGGGGAGGGGCCGAGGGCCAGGGCGAGGAGGAGGCCGATCGCCGCGAGCCAGCGCCAGCGCTTCGTCGCGCCGGCGGCGACGGCTCCGGCGAGGAGGACCGGGTTCATGCGGAAGCGCTCGGGGACCAGGTCCAGGCCCAGCAGGCCGGACAGGGGCAGCGAGGTGTGGCCGGCGGGTGGCGTGTTGCCGACGGCCTGGCTCCAGCTGGGGACGAGCCAGGCGACATAGGCGGCCATCGGCACCAGGGCGGTGAACAGGCGCGGGTCGAAGCGCAGGATCAGGGCGACGACGCCGACGGCCAGGCCCGCGTAGACGTAGCAGGCGCCCTGCAGCCCGATGAGCAGGCCGGCCCAGGCCGAGCGCCCGCGCAGGTGCAGGCCGAGGCCGAGCAGGCCGGGCCACAGCAAGCCGGAGATGGTGCGCCCGCCGGCGACCTCGTGCTGCATCACCGGGCAGGCGGCGACCAGCAGGCCGGCGGCCGCGGCGGCCGGCGCGCGGGCCCCGGCGGCGCGACACAGCCAGGTGGCGGCCAGCACGTTGCCCAGGTGGATGCACAGCTGCCACAGGTTGATGCCCAGCGGGAAGGGCAGCGCCGACAGCAGCGGACCCAGCAGCCAGGCGTCCCAGGGGTTCGGGAAGTTGGCGCGCCAGTCCGCGCCGCCGACCGGGTGGCGCAGCAGCGCGGCGGCGCCGTCCAGATCGGGGCTGGCCTGCAGCATCCACCAGGTGCCCAGGAAGTCCATGTGCGACCAGGCGGTCTCGGGCCCCCAGAACCGGGTGCGCAGGTCGGCGGCCGGTCCGGTGGCCAGCACCAGGGCCCCGACGGCGACGACGGCCAGGGCCAGGGCGGTGTGCAGCGCTTCGCGACGGGCTTCGGGCACGACGGCATCGTACAGGCGCGCCCGCCGCGGAGAGCAGTACAGTCCCGGGCATGGCTTCGCCCTCGCGCATCACGGACGACCGGCGGCTGGCGCTGGGGCTCGGCCTGCTGACGCTGGGGGCGCTGGGGATCCGGCTGTGGCTGGTCGCCTGGGACCGGCTGCTGGTGCCGGCCACGCCGGGCGGGGCCTTCCCGCCGCTGTCGGTCTTCGACGGGCACGAGCGGGGCTATGTGCGCGCCTTCCTGGGCCAGGCGCCGGACCCCAGCATGCAGGCGGTGCCGGCGCTGACGGCGGCCTGGGGCCTGCTGGGCCGGGTCACCGACGATGTGCGGGTGCTGGTCGGGCTGTGCTGCCTGATGGGGGCGCTGTGCGTGCCGCTGGTCGGGCGCTGGGCGGCGCATCGCTTCGGCACGGCGGCGGGCCTGTGGGCGGCGGCCTGCCTGGCGTTGCTGCCCGAGCACGCGGCGTGGAGCACCAGCGCCTACACGGTGATCCCGGCCCAGCTGCTGCTGGTCGCGGGGCTGACGGCGCAGGACAAGCGGGTCGCGACCCTGTGGCTGTCGCTGGCGGCCTGCGTGCGGCCGGAAGTGGCGCTGTTCGGCCTGGCGCGAGGCTGGGCGGGGCTGTTCCCGCTGGGCGTCGGGCTGTTCTGGCTGTCGCGGCTGGCCGCGCCGCACCTGGGCGACCCCGTGGTGGCGGTGATGGTGAACCTGCCGATGGTGGCCTTCATCGGGCCGCCGGTGCTGCTGGTGGGCCTGCTGTCGCTGCTGCCGGGGGACACGGCCCGCAAGGCCTGGCCGCTGCTGGCCTTCGTGCTGGCGGTGCACGTCGGGACGGCGGCCTTCTTCGACCAGGGGCCGCGGCACGAGCTGATCGGCGGGGCGGCGGCCTGCGTGCTGGTCGGCGCGGCGGCAGTGCGCTGGAAGCACGTGCCCGGCGTCATCGCGGTGGCCGGCCTGGCGCTGTCGCTGGTGCAGCTGAAGGGGATCGTGCACAGCCCACGGCCGGTGCCGCCGGCGGCCGAGGGCCGGCTGGACCGCGGGGCCGTGCCTGCCGGCTGTGTCGAGGTGAGCGACGAGCCGCCGATCCCGGACCAGCCGATCCCGAGCCACGTGCTGGTCGGGCGGGGGATCCCCCACGGCGACTGCATGCTGTGGGGCGAGGACCCGCAGCACGGCGCCTGGAGCAGCCGGGGCCTGCGCCCGCGGGCGCTGCGCATGCACACGCTCTACCGGCTGACGGTCGAGGCGGAGCGCATCGACGGCATCCGCCTGTACCGGCTGGAGCCGCGGTGGCCGTGGGTGTGGGGAGAGGGGCCCGAGTGAAGCCCCTGCACGAAGCCCTCGCCCTGTGCGCGACCAGCCTCCTCCTCCGGGTCGCTGCTGCCTGGGCCCTCGGCCAGGGCGCGCCCTTCGGTCCCGACGGCACCGGCGTCGAGGCGTCGGTCCACCTCCCCGGGCACCCCTACCCACTGCACGTCGCGATGGTCGCGGCCCTCGGCTCGGCGCGCACGGTGTCGGTGCTGGCCGGCGCGCTCACCAGCCCGCTGCTGTGGCTGTGGGGCCGCCGCGTCGGGCTGGGCGGAGTCGGGGGCTGGCTGCATGCGGCGCTGCCCGTCGCGGTGCTCACGGGGGCGCTGTCGGCGGGCGATGCGCCGGCGGCCTTCGTGGTCACGGCGGGGCTGGCGCTGTCGACCGCCCCGCGGCGGCCGGTGCAGGCGCTCGGAGGCGTGCTCGCGGTGGCGGCGCTGGCCGTGAAGCCCATCGCGCTGCCGCTGCTGGTGCTGCTGGTGGTGCGGCCCTGGGCGCTGTTGGGCGCGGTGCTGGCCCTGCCGCTGGCCGCCCGCTGGCTGACGCCGCTGTTGCAGCCCATCGCGGGCGGGGGCCTGCTGGGCAGCTGGTGGCTGGGCAGCCAGGGGGCGCCTCCGGCGGTGGACGCGCTGCCCGGCTGGCTGGCGACGGGTGTGCACGCCCTGGGTGCCGCCGAGCTGTGGGCGCTGGCGCCGCTGCTGGTGCTGGCCGTGGCCGCCGCCGCACGGGATCTGCCCCGCGGCCTGCGGCTGGCGGCGGCCGGGCCCCTGGTCGCCGGGCTCGCGGTGGCCTGCCTGATGGGGGACCGGGTCGAGCCCCGGTACCTGGGCGGGGCCGTGATCGCCGCGCTGCCCTTCGTCGGCGCGCTGGTGCGGTGGCGGAGCGCGGCCCTGCTGCTGCTGCCGCTGTCGGTGGCGCTGGTCACGCAGCTGGGCGCCGAGCGGGCCCGCCGCGACGCGGGGGCGGTGGTCCCCGCGCTGCCGGTGCTGCCCTGGCCGGCGGTCGGCGCGGGCGAGCTGTTCGCCCAGTGCAGCACCGACGACGCGACGGTCCTGCGGCAGACCGCGGCCCGGCTGGCCGAGACCCTGCCCCCGGGCGCGGAGATCCAGGTGGTGCGCCGCCGCGACGGGCGCGAGGGCGAGCTGTCCTGGCCGCTGCAGGTCGCGCGGCCGGACGTCGTCGTGACCCCGGTCCCCGAGGGCACCGATGGCGCGTATTGAGGTCCGCGTGGTCGGGATCGTCGGCCTGGCCCTGGCCCTGCGCCTGCTGCGGGTGCCGGCCCGGTGGGCGACGCCGAACCTGCTGTACGCGTCCTACCCGTCGCACACCGCCGATGCGCTGGCTGCCGGCGACCTCCTGGGGGCGCTGCCCTTCTCGGGGCTGCACCCGCCGCTGTGGCCGCTGCTGCACGCGCTGACCGAGCTCTTCGCCCCGGTGCCGCTCCTGTGGCTCTGCGGCAGCGCCCTGGCCAGCACCGCCGCCGTGGCCCTGCTGGCGCGCCGGTCGTGGCTGGCGGCGCTGCTGCTGGCGACGAGCCCCCTGCAGCTGGCCTACGCCGCCGAGATCAACGACTACCCGCTGGCGGTCTGCCTGGTCGCGGCCTGCATCGCCGCGCGGGCCCCGGCTGAGCAGGGCCGCTGGGGCTGGCTGGCGGCAGCCGGCGCCCTGGCCGCGTGGACCCACGTGCTGGCCGGGCTCGCGGCGGGCCTCGTGGCGCTCGGCCTGCGCGATCGCTTCAAGGTGCTCGGCGTGATGGCGCTGTGCTGCCTGCCGCTGGTGCCCGGGGTCGTCGAGGTGCTGGGCGTAGCCGGCACCTTCCGCCAGCCGCCGGTGCGCCCCGCGCTCATCGTGCCCGAGGTCGTCTCGCGCTTCGGGTTGATGTGGCTCGGCTTCGTGCCGGCCTGGATCGCGGGCCTGCGGAAGGCCCCGTGGCTGCTGGGCCCCACCCTGGGCCTGGGTGGCTTCGTCGCCTTCTTCATCGCCATCGGCATCGGCGCCCCCCACCAGTTCCCCTACTGGCTGCTGCTGGGCCCGGGCCTGGCGCTGGCCGCCTCCTTCGCGGGGCCCCTCGCCCGTCGCCTCGCCGTAGTGACCGCCCTCCTCCACGCCCTCCTCCCCCTCCGCCCGCTGCCCGACCTCCTCGCCCTCCCCGACGGCGAGCGCGCGATCGACCTCGCCCTCGCCGAGCTCGACGCCCCCTGGACCTGCGACGGCGCGCCCTCCCCGGCCTGCAGCGGCGACGCCCTCTACCTGCTGATCACCCGCCGGGCCGACGACGACGACAAGCGGCCGCTCGACCCGACCCTGTGGCGGCTGGCCCCCTGGCGGGCCCTGCCCCGGGTGCAGCCCTTCGACGGCGCCTGGGACGACTACCGCAACGGCAACCCACGCCTGGCGGGCGACCACGTGGTCTACGTCGACGACTGGGCCCGCGAGCGGGTGGCCACCGTGGTCGCGGCCCACCGGCGCACCTTCGTGGTCGTCACGGACACCGACGCCACGCAGCCGACGGCGCGCGACATGGCCTCCTGGCTCGGCGCCGAGCCCCAGGTCGTCGGCCCCGATCTGCTGTTCCGGGTCGAGCGCGGCGACTAGAGCGGGTGCACTTCGGGGGCGCCGCCCTGGCAGGTGGCGCGCCGCAGGTAGCTCTCGAAGTCGAAGTCCGGGCTGTTCGCCGGGTCGTGGCAGCCGGTGCAGGTCTGCTCGGTGATGGGCTCGGCTTCGATGCGGGCGTCGCTCGGGTGGCCGCGCAGCGGGCCGTGGCAGGACTCGCACTGCACGGCCTTGAACCGCCGCACGTCGGCTTCGTCCACGCCGCCCATGCCGCCGGGGCGGGCCCAGCCGGTCGTGTGGCAGGGCACGCACTCGACGTTCTTCACGGCGTCGCGCTGCACCAGGCTCTGCCAGGCCTGGGCGTGGTCGGTGAAGGTCCAGCGGGTGAACTCGTCGAGGTGGCAGGTCGTGCACTTCGCGGCGGTCGCGTAGCCGTCCTCGGCGGGGGGCGGCGGTGCGGCGGCCAGGGCGGCGGCCTGCTGGACGGCTTCGGTCTGGAAGGCGCCGAGCAGATCGTCGACGGCGGGGGTCGGCCGGTCCAGGTCCTCGCCCAGGGGGCGGCTCTCGAGCCAGGCCAGGTTGCGGCCGGTGGCCTGGTCCTGGAGCTCGGCCTCGGCCTTGGTCAGGGCGGGCTCTTCGGCGCGGGCCGGGTCGTCGGCGGCCAGCTGGCGCAGGGTCATCAGGCTGCGCCAGGTCTCGGCCCGCGGGCGCAGCTCCAGGGCGCGGTCCCGGTCGGCGCCCAGGCGGGTGGACAGGATCTGCACGTAGCGGCCGCGGTCGGGCGCTTCCACCACCGGGACGTCGTCGACCACGCGCGGGTCTTCGTACTGGCCGCCGGGGGTCGTCAGCACGGCGGCGATGCCGTCGACCTCGCGGGCGAGGGTGTTCGCGCCGTCGGCGTCGACGTTGCCGAGCAGCACGACGAGGTCGAGGTCGTCGGGCAGGGCATCGACCGCCTGGTGGGCGGCGGTGACCGGGTCCAGCGCCGTCAGGCCGTGGTCGTCCGGGGGAGGGGCGGAGATGCCGACGACGCCCAGCCGCAGCCCGTCGCGCTCGAGGACGATGGAGGGCGGCAGGACGAGGGCCCCGTCGGTATCGGCCCAGGTGGCGCTGATCGCCGGCGGCCGAGCGGTCGAGATGATCTGGTCGAGGGGGAGGGCGAGCAGATCGCTGGGCCCGGGGACCCAGGCGTCCACCCCGACGCGCTCGGACAGCTCGAGGACCAGCCGGGCGCGGGCGTCCTGGTCGCGGCGGAAGGCGGAGGTGCCCTTGACCAGGAGCTCACCGGCGTCGAGCTGGAAGAGGGGGCCGGTGTGGGGCACCTGGGACAGGAGGTTGCTGCGCCGCCGGAAGCCGCCGTAGGGCAGCGTGGGGCAGCCGCAGGGCTCGATCTCGCCGCGGACCTCGCCGGTGAGGGCGATGGACAGCTCGCGCTGGGGGCGGGCGTCGCCGGCCGGGCGCTCGTGGGCGTCGGGGCGGCGATCGGGCAGGACCGGCAGCGGGTCGGTGTCGGCGGAAGTCGGCCCCTGCCCGGTGCAACCCGCCAGCGCGGCGGCGAGCGTCAGGACCCGGGTGACACCTGTCAAGGGGCTGTGGATTCGAAGCGGCTTCATTGAGGAGCACCCTAATCGCAGGCAAGGTCGGGGTCCTCAGGGCGCCCGGGTCGGGGTAGGCGAATTGCCGCCTCGAAGCGCCCTGCAAGGGACCGCCTCCTTCCGGACCGCACACAAGGGAACGACATGCTCGCGCTCATCGCCCTCGGCCTGCCTGCCCTCGCTTTCTCCCCCGACGCCGACACCCACATCGGGGTCGAGCCGACCCGCGTGTACCGGACCCACCTCGAAGTCCAGCGGCTGTGGCGCAACGGCGCGGCCTGGCAGGCCTTCGTCGACGGCGACGGCCAGGGCTGGCAGGCGCGGTTCGACGAGCGCACCGGGCTGCCGCTGTCGGCCTGGGGTCCGCCGATCCTGCTCGGCCAGCTGGACTCGGCCCAGGCCGTGGACGCCGCGCTGTACGACTTCTTCTCGCGCAACCCCGGGCTGATCGGCGTGCCGGTCGACGAGCTCGCCCTGCGCGCGGTGCACTTCGACGAAGCCCGCCAGGCCTGGTCGGTGCAGCTGGCCCACGTGGTCAGCGGCCCCCAGGCCGACGCCGGCGGCTTCGACCCCGGCGTGGACACCGACGCGGCCACGGCCCTGTCGATGGCCCTCGACCCGCTGGGCATCGGCGGCGCGCTGGCCGACGACGCCATCGACTTCACGCCCGTGCTCGACGCCAGCGGTGTCGACGTGTGGCGCGGCGGCGTGCAGGTCTTCGTCCGCAACGGCGCCATCCAGATGATCCAGGTGCAGACGCACCCCGGCGCCGCCGACGTCCAGGACGACCCGGTCGTGGGCGCGCCCGAAGCGGTCGAGGTCGCCATCGCCGACGGCCCCGAGCCGGCTGCGGACCACCAGGTCGAAGGCGCCCGCCTGGTCGTGCTGCCGATCGAGAAGTGGGGCATCGGCGTGGACGCGCCCTTCGGCCAGACCGGCACCGGGCTGGACTACGTGCTGGCCTGGGAGGTGCGCACCCGCACGACCGCTCCCGTGGGCCTGTGGGTCGGCTTCGTCGACGCCACCACCGGCGAGCTGCTGCACGTCTACAACGAGGTCCGCTACGTGCAGGGCACCGTGTCGGGCCAGCACGACGTGCGCACGGTGGACGGCGAGATGATGGTCAGCCCGCTGCCGAACCTGCGGGTCAGCAGCGGCTCGAGCAGCGTCTACACCGACGTCGACGGCGCCTACGACATCTCCGGCAGCACCGCGACCGCCGAGCTCCGGGGCTCGCAGGTGCGCGTCGTGAACAACACCGGTGGCGAAGGCGAGCTCGACCTGACCGGCGGCGATCAGGTCTTCAAGGACGACGACGCCACCCAGGCCGAGATCGACAGCTACGTCTTCCTGGAACAGGTCATCGACTGGAAGCAGACCCACGCCCCCGACGTGCGCTTCGACGGCGTGCTGCGGTCCAACGTGAACCTCAACAGCACCTGCAACGCCTACTTCGACGGGTCGGTCAACTTCTACAAGTCCGGCGACGGCTGCAACAACACCGGCCGCATCGCCGACGTGAACTACCACGAGTGGGGCCACGGCTTTCACTACTACAGCCTGACCAGCGGCAGCTTCGACGGGTCCATGTCCGAAGGCATCGCCGACGTCGTCGCCTTCTTCATGACCGGCGACAGCACCATCGCGCCCTACTTCATGACCAACGGCTCGGGCATCCGGGACGTGGCCCCCAACCGCAGCTACCCGGGCGACGTCACCGGCGAGGTGCACGCCGACGGGCTCATCTACGCCGGCGCCGTGTGGGACCTGTGGGACCTGCTCGAGGACGAGTACGGCGCCGACGTCGGCTACGAGACCGCGATCGACATCTTCGCCCAGGGCATCAAGTCGGGCCCGACCCTGGCCAACGCCTACGACGCGACGGTGCTCGGCGACGACGACGACAACGACCTGAGCAACGGCACGCCGCACCAGTGCCTGATCCTGGAGGCCTTCCAGGCCCACGGCCTGAGCCCGGCCGGCGGCGAAGGCGCCCTGATGCTGCTGGACCACGAAGCGCTGGGCAACCAGCCGGTGAGCGCGTCGGAGTACGCCATCAGCGGCGACCTGCTGAACCTGGCGCCCGAGTGCAACGACTTCAGCCTGGCCGAGGGGCTCGTGCACTACAGCACCGACGGCGGCGAGACCTGGGCCACGGCACCGCTGACCGCCGCGGGCGAAGGCGTGCAAGGCGCGATCCCCGCCCAGCCCGCCGGCACGGTGGTCCACTACTACCTGACCGCCAAGGGCGCCGACGGCACCGAGGTCGGCAGCCCCTCCGGCAAGTCGATCAACCCCTACAGCTTCGTCGTCGGCGAGATGGTCCAGCTCTACTGCGAGGACTTCGAGGCCGACGACGGCGGCTACCTCAGCGAGCTGCTCGACGGCGCCGACGAGCTCGGCGCCAACGACTGGATGTGGGGCACGCCCCGCGGCATGGGCGGCGACCCCGACTTCGCCTTCAGCGGCGACAAGGTCTGGGGCAACGACCTGGGCGGCGGCAACTACAACGGCGAGTACCAGAACGACAAGCACAACCGCCTGTCCAGCACGGGCATCGACGTGTCCGGCCACGACACCGTCGTGCTGCAGTTCCGGCGCTGGCTCAACGTCGAGGACGGCTACTGGGATCACGCCCGCGTGGTCATGGTCGGCGCCGACGACGGCGACGATCGCATCGTGTGGGCCAACTTCGGCAGCAGCGGCGGCGAGAGCGTCGACCACGAGGACCACCACCAGGACGACCAGTGGACCCTGCACAGCCAGACCCTGGACGTCGCCGGCATGAACGAGCTGATCGTCGGCTGGGACATCGTCAGTGACGGCGGCCTGACCTTCGGCGGCTGGACCATCGACGACGTCTGCGTCTACGCGGTCGAAGGCGCCGAGAACCCCGGTGACGGCGGCAACGGCGGCAGCGACAGCGGACTCGGCGGGGCCGACGCGGGTGCCGACGGCGGCGACGACTGGACGGTCGAGAAGGGCGGCTGCAGCTGCAGCGCCTCTCCGGCGGCGGCGCCCGGCTTCGGCCTGGCGGGCCTGGCCCTCGGCCTGCTGGCCCTGGTCCGCCGGCGGAAGTGAGCGCCCTCCTGCTGGCCCTGGCGCTCGCCCTGCCGGCGGGCGCCACCCGGGACCCGGTGCCCTACCGCCAGGACCTGGCGCGGCGGGTGGCGGCCTCGGCCGAGGCGCTCAACCTGCGGGGCAAGCACCAGGAAGCCATCGACCTGTGCCGCGAGCACGGGCGCCGGCTCGGCGTCGCCGCGGACGTGGCCTATGAAGAGGGCCTGGCGTGGAACGCGCTCGGCGAGAAGGGCAAGGCCCGCAAGGCCTACGGCGCGGCCATCGAAGCCGACCCGCGGCACGCCGCCGCCCGCTACGACCGGGCCGAGCTGCTCATCGAGGCCGGCGAGCTCGATGCGGCGGAGGAGGACCTGCTGGTCGCCGCCGAGGAGCGCAGCGACCACTGGGCGGCCTTCTTCCGGCTGGCCGAGCTGGCCGCCCGACGGGGCGACGCCGACGGCTTCGAGCGGTTCATGATGGAGGCGGTCCGCAACGGCTGGGACCTGCGGTCGGTGGTGACCGATCCCGACTGGAAGGGCTTCGCCAGGGACCCGGAGCTCGGCGCGGTGCTCAAGCGCGTCGCGACCGTGTACTACGACGTGGCCGTCTACGAGGCGCTGATCGCCGAGTAGGGCGCCTCGCCCACGCCCCCGAGACGCAGCGCGGGCCCGAGGGGACACGCCCCCCGGGCCCGCGGTGGTCAGAGACCCGGAGGTCTCAGCCCTCGGCCTCGTCGTCCGACGCCTCGGCCACCATGGCTTCCGTCGTCAGCAGCAGGCCGGCCACGCTGGCGGCGTTCTGCAGGGCGGTGCGGGTGACCTTGGTGGGGTCGATGACGCCGCTCTCGAGCAGGTCCTCGTACACACCGGTGCGGGCGTTGTAGCCGAAGCCACCCGTGCCGTTGCGGACCTTCTCGACGACGATGCTGGCTTCGCCGCCGGCGTTGGCGACGATCTGGCGGAGGGGCTCCTCGCAGGCGCGGCGCACGATGTTGACGCCGAAGGCCTGGGCCTCGCTGACGGTCAGGCCGTCGAGCTTGGCCGCCGCGCGGAGCAGGGCCACGCCGCCGCCGGGCAGGATGCCCTCTTCGACGGCCGCGCGGGTGGCGTGCATGGCGTCTTCCACGCGGGCCTTCTTCTCCTTCATCTCGACCTCGGTGGCCGCGCCGACCTTGATGACGGCGACGCCGCCGGCGAGCTTGGCCAGGCGCTCCTGGAGCTTCTCGCGGTCGTAGTCGGAGGTCGTGTCCTCGATCTGCCGGCGGATCTGGTTGATCCGGCCCTGGATGTCGTCTTCGGTGCCCGCACCGTCCACGATGGTGGTGTGGTCCTTGCTGATGACGACCTTCTTGGCAGTGCCGAGGTCGGACAGCTCGAGGTTCTCGAGCTTGATGCCGAGCTCCTCGGCCACGAGCTTGCCGCCGGTCAGGGTGGCGATGTCGCCGAGCATCTGCTTGCGGCGGTCACCGAAGCCGGGAGCCTTGACGGCCGCGACGTTCAGGGTGCCGCGCAGCTTGTTGACGACCAGGGTGGCCAGGGCCTCGCCTTCGACGTCTTCCGCGATGATGAGCAGCGGCTTGCGGGTGCCGTGCACCTTCTCGAGCAGCTTCATCAGCTCGCGCATGCTGCCGATCTTCTTCTCGTGGATGAGGATGTAGGGCTCCTCGAACTCGACCTGCATGCTCTCGGCGTCGGTCACGAAGTAGGGGCTCAGGTAGCCGCGGTCGAACTGCATGCCGTCCACGGTCTCGAGCTCGGTGTCGAGCGCCTTGTTCTCTTCGACCGTGATGACGCCTTCGCGGCCCACGGTGTCCATGGCCTTGGCGATCATCTCGCCGATGTCGGTGTCGCCGTTGGCGGACACGGTGCCGACCTGCGCGATCTCCTTGCTGTCGGCGACCTCGCGGCTCATGGCGTGCAGCTCGTCGGTGACGACGGCGACGGCCTGGTCGATGCCGCGCTTGAGCTCCATCGGGTTGTGGCCGGCCGCGACCAGCTTGAGGCCGGTGCGGAAGATGATCTGGGCCAGCAGGGTGGCGGTGGTCGTGCCGTCGCCGGCGTTGTCGGAGGTCTTGCTGGCGACCTCCTTGACCATCTGCGCGCCCATGTTGGTGAACTTGTCTTCGAGCTCGACTTCCTTGGCGACCGTGACGCCGTCCTTGGTGACAACGGGGGCGCCCCACGACTTCTCGATGACCACGTTGCGGCCCTTGGGGCCCATGGTCACCTTGACGGCGTTGGCGAGGGTGTCGACGCCTTCGAGGACCTTGGCCCGGGCGCTGACGTCGAAGAGGATTTCCTTGGCGGCCATGTGTGCCTCCTTGGTTTCAGTCGGATGATGAGAAGGGAAGAGGGGGAGGGGTTGCGGATCCGGTCGATCAGCGGGACACTCAGTCCTCGATGATCCCCAGGATGTCGTCCTCGCGCAGGATCAGGCGATCCTCACCGTCGATCTTGATCTCGGTCCCGGCGTACTTGCCGAAGACCACCTTGTCGCCGACCTTCACGGTCAGCTCGGTCACGCCGCCGTCGTCGGAGACGCGGCCGTTGCCGACGGCCAGGACCTCGCCCTGCACCGGCTTCTCCTTGCTGGCGGTCTCGGGCAGGAACAGGCCCGACGCGGTCTTGGTGGGCTCCTCGGAGCGCTTGACGAGGACACGATCGAAGAGGGGACGGATGTTCATGGCTCATCCTCCAGGGGAGTGGGGTTGGCTCGGTAGGAACGCCCTCCGGGGGGACCCCGGGGACGCGGAAGGTGCGTCTTGCAGGACGGGTGCAGGGAGACAGGGCGTCTCGCGCTCCGTCGAGGACGGAAGGGCGCTCGCAGGTGCGGGCCCGATCCGCCGGCTCGGCGCAGGACTAGTCACATCGGGCAGGGGGTCAAGCGAGGGCCACGACAATTCGTGCCTTCCGACACGGAACCCCCGCCGCCATCGTGATCTCGGAGAACCACGACCGCACAGGAGGCGACATGGGCCGAGACCCCCACGACCGTGATGCCCCGGTCCGCCTGGACCACGAACCGAGGGCGAGCCTGGACCGCGAGTCCGACAACCTGTTCGACTTCTTCCTCGATCACGTCGAGCAGGCCGTCGTCGGCAACGCCGCGCCCGTCAGCGAGGAGAGCGTCTGGTACCTGACGAGCCTGCTCGTCGACCGGTCGCGGCCCGACGAGTCCGAGCAGCCCGACACCCTCGTCGAGCTGCACCTGCAGGCCCGCACCGGCGACCGCAGCACCGCGATCCGCGCCTACCGGCACCTGGGCGACCGGGCGCTCTACGTCAGCGGCTTCTTCCGCCAGAGCCTGGCCCGCAAGCTGGTCAGCCGGAAGTACTACCTGGACATGGGCGCCGCGGCCTACGACAGCCTGGCCGGGCTCCTGCGCGCCGCCGGCTTCGGCGGGGCCGCCCTGGTCGGGGACGGCGGCGGCGGCAGCAAGGGCCTGGACGGCATCTACGACGAGCTGGCCCACGCCTTCGAGAGCTGCAGCGAGGTGCTCGGCGAGGTCTGCGAGACCGTCCGCGAGCAGGCCCGGGGCGAGCTGTCCGACGCCGACATCCTGGCGCTCTACGAGGAGTGGCAGGCCACCGGCAGCCCGCGCATCGCCAACAAGCTCGCCCGGCTGGGCCTGGTCCCCGCCGGAGCCCTTCCCGCCGGGAGCGCCTGAGTGCTGGCCCTCGTCCAGCGGCAGCTGCAGGCGCTGTACCGGGTGGATGCCCCGGAGATCGGCCCCTTCCTGATGAACGAGGCGCAGCTCGACGAGGTGCTGGGCGAGGACCGGCGCCCGGCCGACGAGTGGGTGCTGGTGCGGCAGGAGGACGATGCCCTGGACCTGGGGGTGTTCATCGCCGACAGCCACCTGCAGGCGCTTTCAAGCGTGGCCCACCTCGCCGAGGCTGCCCACGCCTGCTTCCGCGCCCTGTGCGCCGCGGTCGAGGGCGTGAGCCACTTCCTGCTGCTCGTCGACCGGGCGCAGCGCGGAGAGCCTGTGTCGATGCTCGAGCTCGAGACCCAGGCCGAGGTCGACAAGTACCTCACCGCCGCGCTGCACCAGCCGGAGCGCCGGGCCGAGTGGAGCCGTCGCTTGTTCGACGATGCCGCCCTCGCCGACGGCCTCTCCCCCGACGAGCAGCACCGCTACACCGAGGCGGCGCGGCTGGCCCGGGCCTGGGTCGGCCAGCTCGAGCGCCTGCCCCACACCCAGGCGATCATCGACCAGCAGCGGGACTTCTGGCGGCAGAGCGGGCACCGTCGCATGCAGCGGCTGCGGGCGCTGGCAGGCTGAGCGCCGGCGGTCTCCGCGGCCGTGGCGCCGGTTGACGGGCGCTTGCGCCGCCAATAGGGAGGTCCGCTGTCAGGCCGGATCCGTGCGCCGCGTGTGTCTCGCGGCTGCCTGCTTCCGGAGACTGTCCAGCGGGAGACCGCTGGGAACCTCGAACATCCCCTGGAGGGACCGTGGCCCGCATCACCGTCGAGGACTGCCTCGAAGAGATCCCCAACCGCTTCTCGCTGGTGCTCATCGCCGCCGAGCGGACCAAGCAGCTCGTCCAGGGCGAGCGCTGCCTGATCGAAGACGACCGGACCAACAAGGAAGTCGTCACCGCCCTGCGCGAAGTCGCCGCCGGCGTGATCAAGGCCGACCTCTCCTCCTTCGACGAGAACGAGCACCTGCGCTCCTTCGCCGGCCCGACCACCCACGCTGATCTGCCGCCGGTGGCCGACGACGACCTGCCGCCGGAAGCCGACGACGACCTGCCGCCGGACGCCGACGACGACCTGCCGCCCGAAGCCTGAGCCTCCCTCCCCCTGACCCGCGCCGGCAGGCCGCTTCCGGCCGCCCGCGGACCTGGAGACCCCCATGGACAAGCCCGCCCACCTGTTCGACCGTCGCACGGTCAAGCGCAACATGGCCGCCGGCCTGATCACCAAGGACGAGTACCAGGCCTGGCTCGACAGCCTGGACGACTGCGGCGACAGCGTCGTCGTGTCCGACGTGAAGTTCGAGCACCGCGCGCGGTTCGACCACACCGCGTCCGGCTACACGGACGCCGACGACGACTGAGACGGCGCTCTCGCGCAGTCGCCGGGGAGAGGCGAGGACCTTAGGGTCTCTCGCCTCTTCTCGTCTCCGGGAGCGTCGTCATGAAGCGCGTCGTCCGGGCCGCCCGCGGCCCCGAGCTGTCCTGCAAGGGCTGGGTCCAGGAAGCCGCCCTGCGCATGCTGATGAACAACCTGGACCCGGAAGTGGCCGAGGACCCGGAGCACCTGGTCGTCTACGGCGGCACCGGCCGCGCGGCCCGGTCGTGGGAGGCCTTCGACGCCATCGTGGCCTCGCTGCGCCGCCTCGAGGACGACGAGACGCTGCTGGTCCAGTCCGGCAAGCCCGTCGGCATCGTGAAGACCCACCGCGACGCGCCGCGGGTGCTCATCGCGAACAGCAACCTGGTCGGGAAGTGGGCCACCTGGGAGCACTTCCACGAGCTCGAGAAGAAGGGCCTGATGATGTACGGCCAGATGACGGCCGGCTCGTGGATCTACATCGGCACCCAGGGCATCCTGCAGGGCACCTACGAGACCTTCGCGGAAGCGGCCCGGCAGCACTTCGGCAGCGACCTGACCGGCCGGCTGGTGGTCACCGGCGGGCTCGGGGGCATGGGCGGCGCCCAGCCGCTGGCCGCCACCATGAACAACGGCACCTTCCTGGGCTTCGAGGTCGACGCCGTGCGGGCCCGGCGGCGGGTCGAGACCGGCTACCTCGACGAGGTCACCGACGACGTCGACCACGCGTTGGAGACCGTGCTCAAGTGGAAGGCGCAGGGCATCAACCGGTCGATGGGTCTCGTGATCAACGCGGCCGAGGGGCTCGAGATCCTCCTCGACCGCGACATCGTCCCCGACCTGCTGACCGACCAGACGAGCGCCCACGATCCGCTCAACGGCTACGTCCCGCGCGGCATGCCCCTCGCCGACGCCCTGGCGCTGCGTGTCTCCGACCCCGCCGAGTACGAGCGGCAGAGCATCGCGACCATGGCCGACCACGTCCGGGCGATGCTCGCGCTCCAGCAGCGCGGCGCCTGGACCTTCGACTACGGCAACAACCTGCGGGCCTTCGCCCAGCAGGGCGGCGTCGACAACGCCTTCGACTTCCCGGGCTTCGTGCCCGCCTACATCCGGCAGCTGTTCTGCGAGGGCAAGGGCCCGTTCCGGTGGGCGGCCCTGTCCGGCGACCCCCAGGACATCTTCGCGACCGATCAGGTCATCCGCGAGCTGTTCCCCCACGACGAGGCGCTCAACCGCTGGCTGTTGCTGGCCGCCGAGCGCGTGCACTTCCAGGGGCTGCCGAGCCGCATCTGCTGGCTCGGCTACGGCGAGCGGGCGCGGGCCGGGCTGGCCTTCAACGAGCTGGTGCGCACCGGCCGGGTCAAGGCCCCCATCGTCATCGGTCGCGACCACCTGGACTGCGGCAGCGTCGCCAGCCCCAACCGCGAGACGGAGGCCATGCAGGACGGCAGCGACGCCGTCGCCGACTGGCCGATCCTCAACGCGCTGGTCAACGCCGTGAACGGCGCGAGCTGGGTGAGCTTCCACCACGGGGGCGGCGTCGGCATGGGCTACTCGCTGCACGCCGGCCAGGTCATCGTCGCCGACGGCACCGACGAAGCCGCGCGCCGCATCGAGCGCGTGCTGACGTCCGACCCGGCCATGGGCGTGTTCCGTCACGCCGACGCCGGCTACGACCGGGCCATCGAGGTCGCGCGCGAGCGTGGCGTGCGCATCCCGGGCATCACCGAGTAGCGCTCCCCCCGGGGCGGCTCAGCGGTCTTCGATGATCTCGACGACGTAGCGGGTCTTCTTCTTGCCGCCGATCGCGTGCACGAGCTTGCGGATCGCGTCCGCGTGCACGCCCTTCTTGCCGATGACCTTGCCGATGTCCTCGCGCGCGACGTGCAGCTCGAGCACGCTGCTGTGGGCGCCCTGCACCTCGTTGACGTGGACCTGGTCGGGGTGATCGACCAGCGCCTTCACGATTTCCTCGATCAGTTCGCGCACTTCCATCAGCAGCTCCTACGACGTGTCGCCTGGGATCCCTGGGGTGGCATCCCTGTCGCGAACCCCCTGACAGGTCCGCGTCGGCCCAGCTCTGCTCCTTGATCCTGTACGCGCAGGGCCGTTCCGTCAACCGCTCGACGGCGTCGTGAGGGGCCTGTGCTGCGCGAAAGCGTCGGCCAGCCCCCCGGGGGCGCGCTGCCTTCCCGCGTGCCCTGTCACGCGATGTCACGCCGCTCCGACCGTCGAATGGTCGGGGCGGGGTCGGCGTCCCACGGTCGACTGCTCGCCATCGCGACGGTCGGATCGGCCCACTCCCCGGTGTCAGACCCACCACGGGCCGATCCCCTTCCCACCCCCCGAGACCCGAGGGAGGATCCCATGGCCGCACAGCTCAAGCTCGTCGCCCCGGAAGCCGCCGCCAGCTGGCCCGATGAAGACATCAAGGTCCTGGCCGGTGAGAACCCGCGCCTGGCGATGGACATGGTCATCCGCAAGCACCGCGAGCGCCTGTTCCGGCACGCCGCCTACATCACCAAGGACCAGCAGGAGGCCTACGACATCGTGCAGGAGGTCTTCATCCGGGCGATGCGCGAGCAGCGCTTCTGGGACCTCGAGTTCCGCCAGAAGGCCTGGCTGTACCGGGTGACGAGCAACCTGTGCTTCAACCTGGTCCGCGATCGCCGCCGCCGCGGGCAGATCCTGGAGACCGTGCCCCACAAGGAGCACGCCGACGCCGACCAGCTGCGCATGGTGTTCGAGGGCGAGCAGCGGGCCGAGGTGCTGGCCGCCATCGACCAGATGACGCCCGACCACAAGGAGATCCTGCTGCTGCGCTACTACGACGACCTGTCCTACGCGGAGATCGCCGAGGTGCTGGACGTCGCGCTGGGCACCGTGATGTCCCGCCTGTCCCGGGCCCGCCGTCGGCTCCTGGACGTGATGGACCCCGGCGCCGAGCAGGCCTGAGTCTCCGGCTGTCACGGGAGCGGCCCCCTGGGGAACGCTCCCGTGGCTTCGTGGGTTGCTCGATCCTGCAGCATTGGAGGTTCCCGTGCGGATGCACTGCGACGCCGTCGTCGATCGCCTCGCCGCCCTGCTCGACGAAGAGCTGGCTCCCGGCGAGGTCGAGCTGGTCGGCCGCCACATCGAGACCTGTCCGGACTGTGCCGGGCTCATGGACCGCATGGCGGCCCAGCGGTTCTCCCAGCCCGAGCTGGTGGTCCTGGAGCGCCCGGACTTCTGGGGGCCGATGGACGCGGCCCTCGACCGCGCCTGGGCCGACCACGAGGCGCCAGCTCTCCAGGCGGCGCCTGCTCCGCCGCCCTGGTACCGCCGCGAGCTGCGCCTGCCCGCCGGGGTGGCGCTGCTCTACGCCGCCGGCATGCTGCTCGCCCTGGGCCTGGCCGGCGCCCTGTGGCAGGAGGCGTCGGACGCCCACGCCCAGGTCGCCGAGCTGCAGGGCGTGGTCGACGATCAGTCCGCGCTGGCCAGCACGCCGCTGCCGGTCGAGCCCGTGAGCTTCGTGAGCCGGGCGCCCTACCGGGGTAGCCTCTGAGGCCCGTTCCGCCTCTCCGGTGCCCATGCTGCCGCTCCTCCTGCCCCTGTGCCTGCTCCTCGCCCCTGCCCGGGCGGGCGAGCAGGTCGACGCCGCTGCCTCGCTGATCCGCGACCGGATGGGGGATCGCGTGGCCGAGGAGGCGCTGGACGCCGCCGCCATCGAGGGCATGGCCCGCTGGCTGAACCAGGAGACCGGGTCGCAGGCCAACGAGGTGATGACCCGCGCCGAAGCGGCCCGGCGCGAGGCGTCGCTCCGCGGCGAGCGCATGGGGCTGGGCATCGAGTTCACGGTGGCGGCGGGTCGCGGGCTGGTCGTGACGACGGTCTTCCCGGGGTCGCCGGCGGCCGAAGCCGACGTGCGCGCCGGCGACATCGTCGTCGCGATGGACGGCATGCCCTTCACCGGCCTGCAGGGACCGGCGATCAGCCAGGCGGCCGAAGCCGCCGCGCGTCGCAGCCAGGGACAAGGCGTCGCCGTGGCGGTGGATCTGAAGCGGGCCGACGGCGCGCTCGACCGCCTGAGCCTGACCCCGGCCACCTTCCGCGCGGCCCCCGCGCGGATGACCCAAGATGACGAGCACGTGATGGTGCGCGTCGACCTGCTCGGGGACGGCGTCGCCGACGTGGTCGCCCAGGCGCTGTCCCAGGCCGGGCGCCGCCCGGTGGTCCTGGATCTGCGCGATGTGGACGACGGCGAGCTGGACGCCGCCCGCGAGGTCGCCGGCCTGTTCGTGCGCGGGGACGGGGTGCTGTTCGTGCTGGACGGCCCTGCCGGAGAGGCCGAGGTGCGCGGGATCGGCGCCGGGCGGCCGTGGCGCGGGAGGCTGGCGGTGCTGGTGAACCACGGCACGGCGGGCCTGGCCGAGGCGCTGGCCATCGGGCTGCGCGAGCACGCCCAGGCGTCGCTGGTCGGCACGCGCACGGCCGGCCTGTCGCGCCTCGCGTCGCTGCACGACCTGGGCGGCGATGTGGTGCTCAAGCTGGCCGACCAGGGCATCCGCGGCGCGGACGGGACGTCGTGGGAGGGCGTCGGTCTGGCGCCGGATCTCATCGTCGAGGCCGTCTCGCTGCCCCTGGTCGGTCCCGCCCGCGGCGAGCTCACCGACGTCCAGCGGGACGCCGCGGTGCGCTTCCTCGCGGGCCGTTGACGCCGCAAGAGCGGGGCCGTCGGGCCGAGCCGGGGCGCGTTGACCCGGCCTTGACCTCTCCAGTAGGATGCGAGGCCCCTGAGAGAGGGAAAGGACTGCCAGTGGCCACCCGTCGCCGTGCCGCATTGAACGAGCCTGCCGAGGTCGTCCGGGATCACCTGTCCCGGGGGGTCACGGGCTGCCTGGAGCTGTGCCGGGCCGACGGCGCCGAGCTGCAGCTCTACGTGATGCAGGGCGAGATCATCGCGGCCCACTCCCCCGACGACGGGCCGGCGGTGGTCCAGCGCATGCTCAACGGCGGCGCCATCTCCCAGGGACTGGCCCGCGAGATCCGCCAGGCGCTGGCGTCGGGCGCCTCCTTCGAGGGCGAGCTCCTCGGCCGGGTGCCCGAAGACCTGTTCCTCGACCTGCTCGTGCAGCGGTTCCGGCAGAACGTCCTCGACTTCATCTCGTCGCTGGAAGCGCCCCGGTTCACCCCGCTCGAGGCCGTGTTCGTCGAGAACATCCAGACCGGCCACGACTCGATGGAGCTGCTGTCGGTCCTGACCGCCCAGCGCGACACCATCGCCGAGCTGCTCGCCGACCGCGACCGGGTCGTCGTCCGGCCCGGCACGGCCGCGCCGCGTCGCCAGGTGCACGCGCGGCTGCTCGACCTGAGCGAGCCCGAGATCGTGCTCGGCTCGCTGATGGACCTGAGCCCCTTCGAAGACGGCGCCACCGTCACGGCCATCGTCGACATGGCCGCGAGCGGCGTGGTGGTGCTCGGCGAGCCCTCGCCTCGCGAGCAGCCCGAGCTGGAGATCGAAGAAGGCTCGATCATCCCCGAGCTCGAAGAAGAGACCGCCGAGGTGCCGCCCCTGGACCTGGGGCTGTCGGCCCTCGACAGCGCGGCCCTCGAGCCCCTGTCGGACGTGCACGAGACCCTCGAGCCCCTCGACGATCTCTACGACGACGACCCCGAGGACGACGACCCCGAGGTCGCCCACGCCATCCGGCGCGCCCAGGAGATCGAGGCCCGCCGCGCGGCGGCCCGCGAGGACATGGAGCGCGACGAGGCGGGAGATGTCACGACCACGCCGCCGGCCGAGGAAGCCGGCGGTCCGCCGCCGGGCTTCGAGTGGTACGACGACGGCCCCGACACCGACGGGGCGGGCAAGGCGCCTCCCGGCTTCGACTTCCTCGGCGGCATGGTCGGCGAAGACGAGATGGCCTTCTTCGAGGACCAGGACAAGGTCCGGGGCCGCGGGGACGGCGCGTTCTCGACCGAGAACGACATGCTGGATCGGGTCGACCTGTCCGAAGAAGGCATGGAGGCCTTCCAGCGCGCCATGGGCGCCGCGGCGCCAGAGCCTCCGCCGGCCCAGCACGACATCATCGAGATGGGCGAAGCCACGGCCGAAGAAGCGCGTGGCGCCGTCGCGCTGAACTTCACGGGCCCGCAGCTCGACGAGCACGACATCCTCGAGAAGCTCGACGTGGTGAACGACGTGCTGGCCCACGTCGCCCGTGCGCTCGACGAGAGCACCGGTCGCGGGTCGGGCCGGGTCGGTCTGCAGCTGCTGGTCGACGGGCCGCCATCCAAGTTCGCCGTGGTGTTCCGCGGCGTGCAGGTGGACGACGAAGGCCACATGGACACGCGCCGCATCCTGCGGAACCTGCGCAAGCGACCCGAGTCCGAGCACCGCCAGCTGCTGCGAGAGTCGATGCTGGACCTGATCCAGCGCACGCTGTCGGCCAGCGTCGAGTCCATGGAAGACGAGCTGATCGACGACATGCTCGAGAACATCGCCGGGTACCAGCAGCGCATGGGGCTCTGAGGTGGCCGCGGGGCGCACGGCCCGGTGGATGAGCGCGGCGGCCCTGGGGGCCGCCTTCTTCGTGCTGGGGACCACCGCCGCGACGGCGCTGGACGACGGAGGCGACAGCGGGGCGACGGCCAGCCGCCAGGACGACCCGCTCGGGACCATCCCGCCGGAGCTGCTGGCGGTGGCCCGCGAGAGCCGGGACCTTCCGCTGGGAGCGCGGATGATGGCGGTGTCCGACCAGCTGCTCGGGGCGCCCTACCAGGTCGATGCCGCGGGCGAGGGGCAGGCGCCCGACTTCGATCCGCTCGCCCGCTACGACGTGTTCGACTGCCTGACCTTCGTCGAGGAGGTGCTGGCCCTGACGCTGCCGGCCGATCCGTTGGCTGCGCCCATGGTCCGCAACGGGCTGCGCTACGGCGGCGCCGAGCCGTCCTACGAGGCCCGCCGCCACTTCATGCTGACCGAGTGGATCCCGGGCAACATCGAAGACGGCTGGCTGACCGACATCACCGCGACCCTGGGCGACACCCACCTGGTCGAGGTCGATGTGGACGCCGACACCTGGCGCTGGTGGCGCAAGCGCAAGCTGTTCGCCCTGCCGGACGCGGCGCTGCCGGTGGGGCACTTCCGCCTGCCGGTGATGAGCATCGACGCGGCGATGGAGGTCGCCGGCGACATCCCGCCCGGGGCGCTCATCATCACCGTGCGGCGGCCCAAGCCGGGGGTGCCGATCATCGTGACCCACCTGGGCTTCAAGGTGCCGAGCGACCCCGAGCGGCCGGTGATGCGCCACGCCACCAAGATGAAGGGCCAGCGCGTGATGGACCACAGCCTGCTGTGGTACCTCGACCACCTGCGCTGGTACGACCGGTGGCCGGTCGAGGGCATCAGCGTGCTGATGCCGCGCGAGTTCGGCCCGCGGCGGTCCCGCACCCTGCCGGCCGGCTAACCCTCGAACAGGGCGAGCAGCCGGCTGGCGCTGGCCGGGCGGGCCTCGCGCACGAAGGCGCGCACCGCAGGCGCCATCAGCTGGCGGGCGTCGCGGCCGTAGCCGGCGATGCGGGCGTCGAGCCAGGCGCCGGGGTCGGCGTCGTCCGCGTCCAGGCGCTCGACCAGCGCGGGCAGCACGTCGCGGGCGAAGTCCGCCTTGTGTTCCACCGCGACCAGGTCGCTGGCACGCAGGGCCCAGGTCGGCACGGGCAGGTCGATGGACGCCAGCATGTGCTGCACGAAGGCGTCGGCCAGGCGCACGGCCTCGGCGTTGACGCGGGGCACCTCGGTGGACAGCTCGGCGCCCTTCTCGCCGCAGACCTCCACGTAGACCTTGGCCTTCGGCTCGGTGCCGCTCGGCCGCAGGATCAGCCGCGCGTCTTCACCCAGCTGGAAGACGAGCACGTTGCGGCTGGCCGCGTCGGTGTCGGACTGGATGGGGCCGAACACGCCGCGCACGTCGCGGCGGTCGTGGAAGGCCGTGACCGCCAGGCCGCCGATCTCGGCGGGCGGGTGGGCGCGCAGGTGGTCCAGGACGGCGGCGATCCGGGCCTTGCCCTCGGCCCCCTGCATCACCAGGCTGCGCAGCAGGTTCTGGACGTAGCCGACCTTGCGCCACAGGTCTTCGAGGGTGTCGACCAGCGTGCGGCCGCGGGCCTTCTCGATGCTGGCCAGCTCGGCGAGCATCAGCGCGCCGCCGGCGGCGTCCTTGTCGCGGATGGCGGGCGTCACCAGCAGGCCGTGGGACTCCTCGGCGCCCAGCGCGAAGTCCGACAGCCGCCCCTTCATGCCGGCGAACTCGCCGCGGGTCTCGAGCTGGTGCAGGGCGTCGCCGATGTACTTGAAGCCGACCAGCAGGTGATCGACGACCCGGGCGCCGCCGGCGCGCGCCGCGCGGGCCAGCAGCTGGCTGGTGACTTCCGTCTGGATGACCAGCGGGTGGGGCCGACCGCCGTGGGCGACCACGTACTGGCAGACCAGCGCGGCGATCTCGTTGCCGCTGAAGAACCGCCAGCTGCCCTTGCCCTTGGCCGGGTGCTTGACCATCAGGCCCAGCCGGTCGGCGTCGGGATCGCAGCTCATCACGATGTCGGCGCCGACCTTGTCGGCCGTCGCGCAGGCCGCGGCCATGGTCCGTGGCACCTCGGGGTTGGGCGCGCGGAAGGGCACGTTGGGGAAGGCGCCGTCGTAGGCGCTCTGCGTGGGCTCGAAGGTCACGTCGAAGCCGGCGCGGGTCAGCAGCTGGCCGACCGTCTGGGTGCCCAGGCCGTGCAGTCCGGTGAACACGACCCGCGCGCTGCGGGCGGTGGGATCGAGCCCCGTGGCCAGGTTCGTCTGCAGGTAGGCGTCGTAGACGTCGGCCGGCAGGTCGCGAACCAGGCCGGCGGCCCGCGCGCGGTCGAGCGGCATGCGCTCGATGTGGCTGATGGTCTCGACCTCGCGGGCCATCTCCTCGTCGCGCGGGGGGACCTCCTGGCCGCCCTGGGCGTTGTAGAACTTGCCGCCGTTGTCGTCGGGCGGGTTGTGGCTCGCGCTGATCATCAGCCCGGCGTCGGCGTCGAGGTGCCGGATGGCGAAGGACAGCTCCGGCGTGCTCAGGTACACGCCCTCGGGCGGCAGGATCACCTCGATGTCGGCGGCGGCGTAGACCTCGGCGGCGATCAGCGCGAAGTCGCGGCTGCTCATGCCCAGCACGGGGGTGGGCACGTCGGGGATCAGCTGCCCGCGGCTGTCCTGGAAGACCCGCACATCGTAGGTGATGACCACGCGCAGGGGGCGATCGTCCGGCACGCCCAGGGTGCGGCGCATCCAGAGCGCGTGGCCCTGGACGCTGCTGCCCAGGGTCCACGGGTTGAAGCGGTTGGGCCCGATGCCGACGGTGCCGCGGCGGCCGCCCGTGCCGAAGGGCAGCACCTGGTAGAAGCTGTCCAGCAGCAGCGCCCAGCGCTCGGCCTCGATCAGGGCCAGGATCTGGCTGCGCCAGGCCATGAAGGTCGGGTCGGTCAGCCAGGTGCGCAGGTGCTCGAGGGCGGCGGCGCGCACCGGCTCGGGCAGCGCGCTGGCGGCGAAGGCCGCGCGGACCCGATCCAGGGCGGCGGTGGTCGTCGTCGGCGAAGACATCAAGGCTCCAAGGTCAGCATGCCGGACGTCCAGGCGTCGCGGGCCAGGTCGGCGTCGGCGGGCCAGCCGTCGCGCACGTGGTCGTGGAAGCTGCCCGTGGCCGGCTCGATCGCCACGATCTCCCAGGTGGTCCGCCCCCAGCCGAAGGGCTCGCGCAGGTCGGCCAGGGCGCCCTCGGCGGCGCCGCCGTCCAGCACGAGCTCGCGCAGCTCCGTGCTCTCGTCCCCTCCACCGCGGATCAGCACGTGCACGAAGCGCATGCGGCCGTCGGTCTCCAGCGACCAGTCCTTGGTCGCCGGGTCGAAGCGGTAGACCGTCGGCACCCGCGGCAGCGCCGGCAGGGTGGTCAGGCCGCTCGATGCCACCGCGCCCTGGCTGGCCACGATGCCCATGCCCGTGCCGCTGCCCAGCCCGCCGACCTGGGCGATGGCGGCGGCCTGCAGCACGCCCTCGCCCGCGTAGGGCGAGGCGCCGCCGTAGACGTCCACCGCGAAGCGACCGACGCCGACGCCCGCGGGCACCAGCCCCTGGGCGGGCAGCCGCTCGCCGACCAGGACCAGCGCGTCTTCGTCCCCGGAGAAGCCCACCGGCAGCTCGCCGACGTCGACCGACCAGGTCTCGGTCACCGGCACCGACGGCGCCAGCGGCACCGTCACCGCCTCGTCCGGCCCGACGCTGACCGGGTCGGACCAGTCCCAGGCCACGTCGTCCAGGTGGTCCAGCATCAGCGCCAGCGCGTCGGTCGCCCCGGCCAGCCCGCTGGTCACGTCGTCGATCGGCAGCGGCGCGGACAGGGTCCACAGCGACGACGTGCCCACCGGCAGGTCCAGCACATAGGACTCGGCCGCATCGCGCGCGTAGAGGTTGCCGGGCACCGACGCGGTCACGCCGTACAGGGTCACGTCCTTGTTGGGCCCCAGCAGCAGGTCCGGGTCCAGCAGCAGCGGCCCGTCGGGCATCGACCCGAGCGCGATGCCCAGCTTGTGATCGCCCACGCCACCGCTCTCGACGCCGGACAGGTCGACCGGCCCCGACACCGACGCCCGGTCGACGGCGACGTCGGCCGTCATCCGCAGCGGCAGGGTGAGCGTGCGCCCGACCGCGCCGACCACCGTCACCGGCACCCGCAGGTGGTCCCAGGCCGTCACGTCGACCGGCCCGGGGTCCGACCACGACAGGGTCACCCGGCCGTCGGTGTCGGTCAGGCCCTCGACGCTGTCGTCGGGGCCGACCCGCACGTGGGCCCCGGCCCGCGGCAGGCCCGAGCGCGCCTCGATCACCGTGATCGTGACCTGGTCGTCGTCGTGGACCAGCACCTCGACGCTGGTCGTGGCGTCGCCGTAGGTGGCGGTCAGCGTCGTCGCGCCCGGCCCGTTGGCGGTCACGATGCCCGCGCCGTCCACCCGGGCCACCGACGGGTCGAAGGTGGCCCACTCGGGCGACACGTCGGCCACCGTGCCGTCCTCCCACGTGGCCACCGTGCGCAGGCTCCAGGTGGCCCCCACGTCGACGGTCATCGACGTCGGCCAGGCCGACAGCCCGGTGACGGCCAACTCGACCGTGTCGCCAGTGTCGCCGCCGCCGCTGTCCGTCCCGCCCGTGTCCGTCGCCGTGTCGCCGCTGTCGTCCGGCACGACCCCGGTCTCGATGGAGGAGTAGCCGCTGTCGTCGTCGCCGCCCGTGTCCAACGCGCCGCCCTTGTCCTTGCAGGACAGCAGGCCGAGGGGGAGGAGGGCGAGGAGGAGGGAGGTCACGGGGTCCGTCCACGGGGGAGGAGGCGTCCGAAGGAGCTGTCCGGAGGAGGCGTCCAGGGGAGGCGCCCCGGCGAGGCGCCCCGGCGAAGCGGCCACCCGGGGGCCTATTCCGCCGCCAGGAATCGCACCGCCAGCAGCCGGCCGGCGGCGCCGGTGTCGACCGGTGCGGCGGCTTCGCGGCAGGGGGGGCAGTCCGCGTCGTCGCAGGCGGTCCAGGCGGCCTGCTGCACGATCACGTCGCCGGAGAAGGTGATCGGGCCGGCCCGGCCGCTGCGCGTGGCGTCGCTGCCGGTGTCGGCCGTCTCGAGCACGTCGACGGTGACGGTGAGATCACCGTCGGTGGGCAGCCCCGGGAAGGCCACCCGCCCGGCGCCGAGCGCCGCGTCGCGGCTGCCGACCCCGTCCACGCAGGTGCGGACGATCGCCTGCGTGCCGGGATCGACGCCCGCGATCTCCAGCTGGAGATCGGCGTTGCGCCAGTCCTCGACCGCGCAGCCCCACAGGAGCGGTGCGGCCACCACGACCAGCCGGACGCGGGAGCGCAGGCCGTCGATGGGCTACTCCCCGCCGCTCTCGGACTGCCAGTCGCCGGCGTACAGGACCCAGTCCTTGTCGAAGCCGGTCGGCCGGAAGCGGCTGGCGCCGTAGCTGCCGGCCCCCCACCAGTCGCCGACGAAGGGCGCGTCGGTGTCGGCGGTGCCGCTGTCGACGACGACCTCGAAGTGCAGGCACTCCCAGACCTCGTCCACCCACAGGTTCGGGCACTCTTCGATGCCGACCATGGTGCTGGTGTAGGTGGCGCCGCCGGTGGTGGTCTCGACGGACTCGCCGCCGGCCATCTGGAAGTCGGCCAGCTGCATCGGCGGGTCGAAGGTCACGCTCTCGCCGCCCTGGATCTCGTAGCCGGCGATCTGCACGCCGTTGGCCGCCGAGCTGGTCCAGTCGATCGAGTACAGCAGGTCACCGGTGGTGTCGTCGCTGTACTCGAGGGTGTGCACGGCCGAGCCGCCCGAGCCGCTGGTGCCGACCTTCTCGACGTACAGGTTGTAGTCGACGTCGTCGCCGTCGTTCGTGTACTTCCAGTACCGCTCGCCGTCGAAGGGGAAGTACTCGTAGGTGTTGTGGCCGTTGTAGTTCGTGCCGCCGCCGTTGGTGCAGCCGGCGAGCAGGCCGAGACCGGCGACGAGGGCGAGGGAGGGGATGCGCATGCTTTCTCCGGGGGCGGCCCGCCGGGAGCCGCGATCATGCCCGCCCCGACGGAATCGCCGCGCGATTCGCCTCGCACGGTAGCACGGCCAGGAGGCGGGGGCGACCGTGGTAGAACCGGCCGTCGCAGCGCGCCTCTCACGCGCCTCCTCCTCGACCCCGGAGATCCCCATGTCGCCGACCCGGCAGGCCGTCCTGGCCATCGATCAGGGCACCACGGGCACCACCGCCCTCCTCCTCGACGCCCAGGTCCAGGTGCTCGCCGCCCACAACGTCGAGTTCAAGAACCACTACCCGAAGCCCGGCCACGTCGAGCACGACACCGCCGACATCTGGGCCAGCGTCGAGGCCGCGGTGACCGGCGCCCTGCAGAAGGCCGGCGGTCCCGTCGAGATCGTGGCGATCGGCATCACCAACCAGCGCGAGACCAGCCTGTTCTGGCACAAGACCACCGGCGCGCCGATCCACCGGGCGCTGGTCTGGCAGGACCGCCGCACCGCCGACCGCTGCCAGGCGCTCAAGGACGCCGGCCACGAAGAGCGCGTGCGCGCCATGACCGGCCTGGTGCTGGACCCCTACTTCTCGGGCACCAAGGCGGCGTGGCTCCTCGACCACGTGCCGGGCGCCCGCGCCGCCGCCGAGAGCGGCGAGCTGGCCTTCGGCACCATCGACGCCTGGCTGGCCTGGAAGCTCTGCGGAGCCCACGCCACCGACCCCAGCAACGCCAGCCGCACCCTTCTCTTCGACATCCACCGCATGGAGTGGAGCCAGGAGCTGCTCGACCTGCTGGGCGTGCCCGGTGCCTGCCTGCCGCGCATCTGCGACAACGCCGAGGTGCTGGGCATCACCCGCGGGCTCGGCTTCCTGCCCGACGGCATCCCGGTCAGCGGCATGGCCGGCGACCAGCAGGCCGCCCTGTTCGGACAGGCCTGCTTCGACGCCGGCATGGCCAAGTGCACCTACGGCACCGGCGCCTTCGTGCTGATGAACACCGGCGGCACGGCGGTCACCAGCCACAGCGGGCTCTTGACCACCGTCGGCTGGCGGCTGGACGGCCGGGTCGTCTATGCGCTCGAAGGCAGCGCCTTCATCGCCGGCGCCGCGGTGCAGTGGCTGCGCGACGGCCTGGGGCTCATCCAGAGCGCGGCCGAGATCGAGGCGCTGGCCACGAGCGTCCCCGACAGCGACGGCGTGATGTTCGTGCCCGCGCTGGCCGGCCTGGGCGCACCCCACTGGCGGCCCGACGCCCGCGGCATCCTGACCGGGCTGACCCGCGGCACCACCCGCGCCCACATCGCCCGCGCCGTGCTGGACGGCGTGGCCCTGCAGATCAGCGACATCCTGACCGCGATGAGCGGCGACGCCGGCACCCCGCTGGCCGAGCTGCGCGTCGACGGCGGCGCTGCCCGCAACGACCTGCTGATGCAGTTCCAGGCCGACGTGCTCGGCGTGCGCTGCGTGCGCCCCACCGTGCTCGAGACGACCGCGCTGGGCAGCGCCTTCCTGGCCGGCCTGGGCGCCGGCTTCTGGTCCAGCCCCCAGGCCATCTCCGACGCCTGGACCGAGGACCGCGCCTTCACCCCCGCCATGTCCGACACCGAGCGCCACCGCCAGCTGGCCGCGTGGGCGGCCGCGGTCGCCAAGGCCTGACCCCCGCCCCGCGATAGGTGGGGGCCGTGCCCCCGAGGTGCCCGTGAGCTTCGTCCCCATGACCCCCGAGGAGATCGCGCGGCACCTGCATGCCGTGCCGCTCTTCCCGCTGCCCGACGTCGTCTTCCTGCCCGGCTCGCTGCTGCCGCTGCACGTCTTCGAGCCCCGCTACCGGGACCTGACGACCGACGCGCTGGCCGGGCCGGGACTCATCGCCGTGCCGCGGCTGATGGACGGCTGGCAGGGCGCCTACGACGGAAAGCCGCCCGTGCACCGGCTCTGCGGGCTCGGTCAGATCGTGCGCCACCAGCAGCTGCCGGACGGCCGCTACAACCTGATCCTGTACGGGCTCGGGGCCTTCGAGATCGCCAGCGAGCCGCCGACCGACACGACCTACCGCATCGCCAGCGGCCACCTGCGGCGCGACCCGCCCGTCGATCCGGGCGAGCTGACCCGCATCGTCGGCGAGATCGAGGCGCTCGGCCAGGCGCTCGTCACCCACAAGCCCGAGCTGTCCGGCGCGATGGCCCGGGTGCGCGAAGGCAAGCCGGGACCGCTCCGCTACATCGACACCGTCGCCCACCTGGTCCTCGACGACGCCGATGAACGCCAGGCCTGGCTCGAGACCAGCGGCGTGCTGTCCCGCGCCGCCATCGTCCAGGGCACGCTCGCGACCTACCTGGCGGGCACGGCGACCATCGACGCCTGATAGGGCCGACCCATGCTCCCCCTCCTCCTCTCCGCCGCCCTGTCGGTGGCCCTCGCAGATGCCCCCGGTGACGCCGCCGCCGCGGCCCCGACCTGCGAAGGCTCGCCCGACGCCTGGCTGACCTCGCTGCGGGCCGGCCCCGACCTCGACCTCTACCTGTGCCTGGCGGCTTCGGACGACGCCCGCCTGCTGCTGCTGCCCGCGGCCCAGGAAGCGCTGGCCGACGACGCGATGGACGCCGGCGAGCGCAACCGCGTGACCCGCGCACTCGCCGTGCACCTGCTGCAGCGCCTGGACCGCCCGCTGACCCGCGAAGAGGTCCTGGCCCTGGGCCCCGGCGACCAGCGCCTGCTGCGCGATGGGGTGCACGCCCGGCGCGGCCGTCGGACCCCCAGCCCCGAGCACGCCCGCGTCTTCGAGCGCTTCGACTGGTACCAGCCCCGCGACGACTACAGCAACGGCCTGCTGGACGCCGTCGATCGGCAGAACCTCGACCTGCTCGACGCGCCGCAGCCCCCGCCCGAGCCCGAGGCCGCCCCGGCTGCCGATGCGGTCGGCCAGGGCGAGGCGCCGGCCGTGCCGAGAGGCATGTGCGGCTGCGCCAGCGGGTCCGTGCCGGCGGGTCCCGCAGCCGGCGGCCTGCTGCTGCTCGGGTTGGCGCTTCTCGGCCGGCGTCGCCGCTCCTGAGCCGGCCCTGCAGCGGGTAGGATGGCCCGCGTCCCCGCCCCCTCCCGGAGTGCGCCCCGTTGTCCTCGCCCCCGCCGGACGTGCTGGCGACCAAGCTGCGGCTGCAGCTGTTCGCCCTCGTCGCGAGCGTGCTGCTGCACCTGTTCGCGGCCTCGCCCTGGCTGGCCTGGTCCGAGTTCACGGCCGAGCTCGACACCCCGGGGGACGAGGGGCCGGGGGGACCGGTCGGCGACGGTGGCGCAGCAATGGAGCGGCCCGCCGGGCCCGTCCAGGTCAGCGTCTACAGAGAAGCGAAGCCGCAGCGCAAGGCCAGCACCGCGCCTCGGAAGAGCAGCGGCGCCGCCGCGCAGAAGGGCTCGGGCGAGGAAGGCGGCGGCGACGGGGCCGAGGCCGAGGTCGAAGCGGACCAGGGCTCGGCCGGATCCGGGCCGGTGGCCGTCAAGGAGGGGACCCCGGGCAAGCCCCCGCGCGGCCGCAAGAAGCCCTGCGAGCCCATCGACGAGATCGTGCAGCTGGGCCCCGACAAGTGGAGCATCGAGCGCGACGTGCTCGACTGGTACGCCGGGCACCTCAAGGAGCTCCAGAAGCAGGTCGGCCTGTCGTCCCACCGCGGCGACGACGGCAAGCGCGACGGCGCCAGGCTGTACCTGCCGCGCTGCAGCGTGCTCCGGCAAGGCGGCATGAAGAACGGCGACATCGTGCACCGCGTCAACGGCCGCAAGGTCAACACCATCGCCCAGGGCGTCACCACCTGGCTGGCCGTCCGCAACGACAAGACCATCAAGGTCGAGTTCACCCGCCGCGGCGGCGAAGAGCTGACCTACACCTACCGCATCAAGAAGTGACTCCTCCTCCCGCAGGTCCCTGCCGATGACCCTCCCCCCGCAGATCCAGGCCACCCTCGACCGCCTGGGGATCTCCGAACTCTTCGCCGAATTCTCGGTCGAGCACATCATCGTGCTCGGCATGTTGGGCTGCTCGCTGTTGCTGGTCGCCATCGCGCTCGAGCGCCTGTTCGTGCTCAACCGGGTGCGCGGCTCGCTGCCGGCCGCCCAGGCGGTGGTGCAGGCCGGCCGCGACGGCACGCTGCAGGACGCCGACAAGGCGCTGACCAGCCAGACGGGCCCCGGCGCGCTGGTGCTCAAGGCCGGGCTGGACCGGGCGCTCGGGCGGGTGCGGGGCGTGCCGGCCCAGGCGATGCGGCGCGAGCTGAAGCGGGTCGCGGGCGCCATGAAGGCCCGCACCTGGCTGCTCGGCACGGCGGGCGCGCTGATGCCCTTCGTCGGCCTGTTCGGCACGGTCATCGGCGTCATGGCGGCCTTCCAGGCCATCGGCGAGTCCGGCCAGGGCGGCTTCGCCATCGTGTCGGTCGGCATCTCCCAGGCGCTGGTCGCGACCGCCGTCGGCATCGCCGTCGCGCTCGAAGGCGTGCTGCTGTTCAACTTCCTGCAGAACATCGCGACCAAGGTCGGGCGGGACCTCGCGCTGCTGGTCGACGAGCTGTCCGAGCTCATCGACGTGGACGACGCCGGAGGGTCCCATGCAGGGCGTTCCGAGTAGCCACGGCGGCGACGACTTCGACCTCGACGACGAAGGCGGCGGCATCTTCGCCGAGATCAACATCACGCCCCTGACCGACGTGTTCCTGGTGCTGCTGATCATCCTGATGGTCGTCAGCTCGTCGGTCATCGAAGACGAGAAGTCGGCGGCCTACGAGCAGGGTCGCCTGGCCGAGCGCGCGCTGCAGATCATGACGCCCGAGGGCGCCGGCAACGAAGACATCGTGCCCGAAGACGTCGTCGTGAGCGTGATGCCCGACCGCACCGTCTTCGTGGACACGGTCGAGGTGCCGATCGCCGACCTCGAAGCCCACCTGCGCGAGCGCAAGGCCAAGGACGACAACATCCGCATCGTGCTGCGGGGCGATCAGGCCGCCAGCTACGACGTGATCATGGACGTCATCGCCCGCTGTTCCAAGGCCGGGCTGGCCAACGTGGCGCTGGCCAGCCGCGAGTAGGGATCAGGCCGGGACCAGCGGCTGCACGGTGCCGCCGAGCTCCTCGGCGAGCCGGCTGGACAGCAGCCGGGCCATGGTCATCACGCTGATCTGCGGGTTGCGGCCGACGTTGTTCGGCAGCGCGCTGGCGTCGATGCAGGACACGCCGGGCAGCTCGAGCAGGGTGCCCGTGTGGTCGGTCACGCGGCCGACGCTGCAGGTGGCCTGGGGGTGGCTGGCGTAGGACAGCAGCCGCTGCCGGGCCAGGTCGTCGGGGGTGTGGGCGATGACCTCGTCCATGGTGCGCGCCGGCGGCTGGCCGTGGATGGTGAAGGCCACCCACTCGGCGCCCGCGCCTTCGAGCCACAGCTCGGCGCCGCGGCGGAAGACCCGCTGGATGCGCGCCATGTCGGTGTCGTTGAGGTCGTAGGCGATGCGCGCCACGCCGTTGATGCTGCCGAGCACCCGCCCGCGGCTGGTGTCGCGGATCAGCCCGCCGGTGTTCGCGATGCGGTGGGACTGCGCCAGGAGCTCGGCCAGCTGCGTGCCGTGGAAGGGCAGGTTGGCGAACATGGCCGACAGGGTCGGGTTGGTCTCGAAGATCATGCGGTCGTCGACGAACTCGTCGACCACGTGGCCCTGGGTGGCGCCGCGCTTGTAGACCTGGGTGTCGGGGATCAGGGCCAGGATGCTGTGCACCGGCTGCAGGCACAGGCCGCGGCCGACCTCGCCGTCGGGGTCGACCACGCCCGAGTCGTGCAGGATGCGCGGGGTCGAGATGGTGCCAGCGCTGAGCACGACGTGGTCGGCGTCGACCGAGAAGGTGCCCGTGGGGTGGCCGTACTCGTCGACCAGCTCGCCCTCGACCCGCCCGGGCCCGACGTGGCGGACCAGGCAGCCGGCGTAGATGCGCGCGCCGGCGGCGGCCGCGCGGGGCAGCATCGTCAGGTCGACGCTGGCCTTGCCGCGGGTCGGGCAGACCAGGTGGCAGCGCCCGCAGCCGCCGCAGCCCGGCGCGTTGCGGCGGGCGTTGAACTCGGACCAGCCCAGCCGGCCGGCGGCGTCCTTCTGCACGCGGTCGTTGCCGGACAGCAGGTGGTCGGGGGTCTGCGCGACCGACAGCACGGCCTCGACCTGGTCCTGGACGGCGTACCACTCGTCGTCGTCGGGCACGATGCCGGGCGCCAGCTCGCGCCACTCGTCCAGGGTGCTCTCGGGCGTGCGGAAGCACAGGGCCGAGTTGACCAGGGTGCTGCCGCCCAGGCCGCGGCCGCCGACGACGGGCATCGGCGGGTTGCTGCCCATCGACGTGCGGAAGCTGCCTTCGGCGTAGTGGCGGCTGGTCGCTTCGGGGATGTTCCGGGGCTTCTTGTCGCTGCTGTGGCCTTCTTCGACCACGACCACGTCCAGGCCCGCCTCGGCCAGGGTCGCGGCCACGAAGGCGCCGCCGGCCCCGGCCCCGACCACGACCACGCGGGCCCGCTCGCGCAGCTCGCCCACCGGCAGGGTCCACCACGCCGTCATCGGCGTCGTCGGGCTCACGCCAGCACCGCGCAGACCTGGGGGATGCCCATCGCCTGCTGCACGTCGTCGCGCTCGAAGTAGCTCATGTTGAAGACCATCTTCAGGGCGGTGAACAGCTGCGCGCGCACCAGATCCTGGGACTCCGCCCACTCGGTCAGGTAGGCGTTCCGGCGCTCCGGCGTCATGGCGGTCATCCGGTCGGCGCCGAACCGCTCCAGCGCGGTGCCGTGCTCGAACAGCAGCGGCAGGCCCAGCATCAGCATGCGGTGATGCTCGGGCAGGGTCGCCAGGTAGGCGTCGAACAGCTGCAGGCTCTCGGCGTCGCCGGCCGAACCGGGCAGCGGCCCGCCGGGCGGGATCAGGAAATCGCCCAGCACGGTCAGGATCGCGACGGCGCGGCGATCCAGGGCCTGCGTGGGGAAGGGGGCGTCGGGGTAGTCGCCGGCCTGGCCCATGGTGTGGAAGGCCCCGAGCAGCAGCCCGCAGGCGGCCGTGCCGAGACCCAGGCCCATGAAGCCGCGACGAGAGAGCAGGGACAAGGGGGACTCCCTGGGGGAGCGGCGAGCGTAGAGGACAGGCCGATGGACCGCTGACAATTGTAAGTCAGGGCCCGCCTTTCTCGAGGTAGCCGAGCGCCTTGAGCGCCTCTTCGGTGCTCTGATCCAGCGTGCGGCGCGTGCCGCCCCAGGCGGCGGCCTTCTGCAGCGCCTGCGCCTCGTGGGCGCCCACCATCGCCAGCAACGCGGCCAGGCGCTCGGCCTGGGCGGGGTCCTCGGCCAGGTTGGTCCGCTGCTGCGGGTCCTCGGCCAGGTGGTACAGCTCCGGCGGGTGCCGCGGTGTCAGCACCGCGCCGGGCACGTCGGGGTCGGGTTCCTCCTCGCGCACGTCGACGATGAGCACCCAGCCGTCCTGGTGCACGGACCGCAGGTAGGCCTCGTGGTCCGTGTGGCTGTAGACGGCCCGCTGCGTCCACGACGACGGCGGTCCGCCGCCCGTCCAGGCCGGCGACAGGTCGATGCCCTCGATGCCGTCCGCGTCGGCCTCGGCGGCGGCCAGGGCGGTCGCCGACAGGTCCACCGAGCTCGTCACGGTCTCGACGCGCCGCCCGGCCCACGGCGGTGCGCCCTCGCCCTTCCACGGCGGCACGACGACCAGCGGCACGTGCACGGCTTCCTGGTAGAGCTGGCGCCCGTGGCCGTGGTCGCCGTGCTCGTAGAAGGCCTCGCCGTGGTCCGCGGTGGCCATCAGCAGCGTGTCGTCCAGCAGCCCCTCGCGCTGCAGCCGCGCCAGGATCAGCGCCGAGAGGTGGTCGGCGTAGTGGATCTCGCCGTCCCAGGCCGTGTAGTAGGCGTCGATGTCCAGCTGCGGAGACCCGGACTCGCCAGGGGCCGGCAGCTTGAAGCAGCCGAACATCTGGTCGTAGTAGTCCTGGGGGTAGACCCCGCCGGTCTGGTCGGCGGGCTCGCGATGGAACACCCCCAGGTACTCGGCGGGCGGCGTGTAGGGGCAGTGCGGCTCGAAGACGTGCACGTACAGGAAGAAGGGCTTGTCCCGCGGCCGCTCGCGCAGCCAGTCGTCGACCCGCTGGCCCAGGGCTGCGCCGTCGACGTCGCCCTGGCCGAAGTACCAGTCGAAGCCCTGCTCCAGGTGCCGGCCCATCTCGAAGACCATGTTCACGCCGGCGAAGGCCGTGTGGTAGCCGCGGCCCTGCATGCGCTCGGCCACGGTGACGACGTCTTCGCCGAGCGTGTCCTCGAACTCGCGCACGCCGTGGGCGGACGGGGTCAGGCCTGTCAGCAGGCTGGTCACGCTCGGCTGCGTCCACGGCGCGGCGCTGACGTGCTGGTCGAAGGTGACGCCGCGGGTTGCCAGCCGCTCCAGGTTCGGCGTCGTGGGCAGGTCGTAGCCGTGCAGGCTCGTGTGGTCGGCGCGCGTCGTCTCCCAGGTCAGGATGACGACGTTGGGCTGGACCACCTTCGGGGCGTCGGGCTGGCAGGCGATGAGGAGCAGGAGCGGCAGCACCCGCGCATCTTGGCAGAGGGCGAGGGCTACTGCCGCTCGGTCAGCGAGTAGTCGGCGGTCAGGGCGCCGGTGACACCGGCGTCGAAGCGCCATGATCGGCTGGCTCGGACGATGCAGGCCCGCAGCTCGTCCTCGACCCCCCCTGTGTTCGTGCCCGTCACCTTGCCCGCCGTGATCTCCAGGCGCAGCTGCAGGTCGACGGGAAGGTCCAGGTCCCCACGGGTCGCTTCGCGCTCGGCGCAGGCCTGCACGCTCCCCCGGTACCGCCGGATGACCTTCACGGCTTCTTCCTGCCCCTCGCCGTCCAGCGCGACGGCTTCGATCTCGCATTGGAGCGACGGTTCGGACCGCGCGTCGGGGGCGCGCTCGCGGGGGGAGGGCCGGAGCGCGGGCGAGGAGGAGGGCGGCGCCGCCGGCGGGTCGCGCCCGGTCGTCGTCTCCCGGAACGCGGGCGGGTCGCCGCAGGCCAGGGAGAGGAGGGGGAGCAGGAGGAGGATCACGGCGGAGGCTCCACGGTGAGGTGGATGTCGAGGGGGCCGTCGACGTCCGGGGGGAAGCGGAGGGTGCGGGCCGCGCTGGTCACGCAGGACTGCAGCGCGGCCGAACCGCCTTGGGATGTGGCCTGCAGCACAGTTCCGGCGTCGAGCGCGAGGTGCAGCTGCAGCTCGACGGGGAGTGACTCGACGCCCGCCGTCACCGACCGTTCGGCGCAGTCCTGGAATCGGCGACGTTGCCGGTGCAGGGTGCTCTCCACCGCTTGTTGGTCGGCCGCGTCCAGACCGACCGTGGCGAGCTCGACCCTTGGAGTGTCCTCCGCAGGTGACCGTCGGGCTTCGGCCGCCTCGATCAGCTCGACGAGGCCACCGACTTCCGCGAGCGCGGTGTCGAGGTCGCCAAACTGGGCTTCGTCGTCATCGTCGAGGCCCTCGACGAACGAATCGGACCCGGGGCGGCTGAGGATCAGCCCGGCGAGGAGCTTCGACTGGGCGATCTCGCTGATCTCGAACCACACCGTCAGCTCCCCGCTCGCCTCCGCCGGAAAGCTCCACCCCCGCATCGCCGGCACCAGGCACGCCGCCGCGTCCACCGGCACGCCGAACACCTGCGGGCGCGCCCCCCGGCCGTCGGCCAGCTGCAGCGACAGCATCGCCTTCTCGCCCAGGGTGAAGCGCCCCTCCTCGACCGCGGGGCGCATGCAGCGCAGCACGTCGGCCCGGTGCGGCCCGACGAGGGTCACGGGGTCGGCCACCGGCGCCTCGTCCAGCGCCACCGTGCCCAGGCGCACCGCGAGGTTCGACGCGGTCTTGTCCGGCACGTCGGGCTCCTCCCACTCGACCTTCGGTGGCTCGCTCTGCATCGGCAGCACGCCCAGCTCCCGCAGCCGGGCCGGCGACGGCAGGCCGGTGGACAGCCACGTCATCACGGTCAGGGTGCCGTGCAGGTCGGGGTCCAAGGACCAGCCGCGGGCGTCTTCCTCCAGGCAGCGCAGCGCGTCGTCCGGCAGCCCCTGTGCCCGCGCCGTGCGCACGCGGCCTGCCGAGATCGACAGGGTCAGGGTGAGCGCGTCGTCCTCGTGCAGCCGCCCTTCCTGCATCGGGGCCTGCAGGCAGTGGGGCACCCGCGCCATCGACCGCTCGAGCATCCGGTCGCCGTCGGGCAGCACGGCGCCGTCCAGCAGCACCCGCGGCCGCTCGACCACCAGCACCTCGGGTGTCGCTGCTGCCGCGATGCCGGCCCACCACCACACGGTCCCTCCAGGGCTCCTCCGACGCGTCCCGCCTCGTCCGGTTCCGGCGGGTCGGCACGCCCGGGTGTCTCCTCCTACTCTCCCTCCACCTCGACCAGCCGCGCGGTCAGCCAGGCCCGCTCGGGGCCGTTGCCCACGCGGTCCAGCGCCTGGCGGTAGGCGTCCGCCGCCTCCTCTCCCCGGCCCAGCCGGCGCAGCAGCTCGGCGCGGGCGGCCGGCAGCAGGTGGCCCCGCGCCAGGTGCGGATCCTCGTCGAGCCCGTCCAGCAGCAGCAGCCCCGCGGCGGCGCCCTGCGCCTCGGCCACGGCGGCGGCGTGGTTGAGTCGGACCACCGGCGACGGCGCGGCCTGGAGCAGCAGCGCGTAGAGCTGGACGATGCCGGCCCAGTCGGTTGCCTCGGCGGTGGGCGCCCGCGCGTGCTCGGCGGCGATGGCGGCCTGCAGGGTGGTCGGGCCGGGCGGTCCGCGGCGCAGGGCGGCGCCGAGGGCGGCCATGCCGAGCGCGATGCGCCGCCGATCCCAGCGGCTGCGGTCCTGGTCCGCCAGCAGCACCGGGCGGCCGTGGGCGTCGGTGCGCGTGTCGCGGCGGGCGTCCTGCAGCAGCATCAGCGCCAGCAGGCCGTGCACCTCGCCCTGGTCGGGGACCTGGGCGACCAGCAGCTCGCCCAGGCGCAGGGCCTCGTCGCACAGGTCGCCGCGGACCAGCGCGTCGCCGGCGGTCGCGGCGTAGCCTTCCGTGAACACCAGGTAGACCACGTGCAGCACGGCCTGCAGGCGGGCGGGCAGGGCGTCGGGGCCGGGGACCTCGTAGGGGATGCCGGCGTCGCGGATCTTGCGCTGGGCCCGCACCAGCCGCTGGGCGAGCGCCCGGGGATCCAGCAGGAAGACCCGTGCGATCTCGTCGGTCGTGAGCCCGCAGACGGTGCGCAGGGTCAGCCCGACCTGGGCGTCGAGCGCCAGGGCGGGGTGGCAGCAGGTGCAGATCAGCCGCAGCCGCTCGTCGGGGATGGCGGCGTCGGACAGCTCGGGTGGGGGCGCCACGGCGGCCTCCTCGGCCAGCAGCCGGGCCGCCTTGCGGTCCCAGGTCGCGCGCCGGCGGATGTGGTCGATGGCCTTGTTGCGGCCGGTGCGGACCAGCCAGCCGACCGGGGCGTCGGGCATGCCGCGGTCCGGCCACTGCTCCAGGGCGGCGATGATGGCCTGCTGCAGCACGTCCTCGGCCAGCAACAGGTCGCCACCGGTGGTGCGGGCGAGCAGGGCCAGCATACGCCCCCGCTCGCTCCGCACCACCTCGTCCAGGCGGGCCTGGACGGCGTCCTTCACGCCTGCGTGTCCCACACCATGATGGGTCGCACCTCGATGGTGCCGTGCTTCGCCGAGGGGATCTGGCTGGCGATCTCGACCGCGCGGTCCAGGTTCTCGGCGTCGACCAGGTAGTAGCCGCCCAGCTGCTCGCGGGTCTCGGCGAAGGGGCCGTCGGTCAGCAGGGTCTGGCCGTCGCGCACGCGGACCGAGGTCGCGGTCGCGACGGGGTGCAGGGCGTCGCCGGCCTTGAACTCGCCGGACGCGACGATGCGCTGCGTGAAGGTCCGGTAGTCGTCCATGAAGGCGCCGCGCTCGGCGTCGGTCATGGTCTGGCCATCGGCTTCGTTGCTGTAGATGAGGAGGAGGTACTGCATGGGATGCTCCGGTTCGGGGAGAGGGGGTCAGAGGGTGGCGAGCAGGTCGACCAGCGGGCGGTAGGGCCGCATCAGCGAGGCGACATGCGCGGGGGCGTCGGGGGTGAACAGCACGTCGGGCACGGGCATGGCCTGCACCAGGCCGACCGACTTGAGCTTGAGCAGCTCGGCGTGGGGGTGGTCGTGATCGAAGCCCCGGGGCACCCGCTTCAGCGGTTCCATGTGGGTCTCGGCGTCGAGCGCCCGCAGCCCGGCCAGGATGGCGGCGATGCGGTCGCCGTCGCGCAGCACGGCCTGCCGCCAGCGGTCCAGGGTCGGCTTGTCGAACTGGTAGCAGCCCCCGCCGACCATCAGGGCATCGGCCTTCAGCCGGAAGAAGAACGCCATCGAAGGCGAGCGCTCGTCCGAGAAGATGATGTCCAGGTGGTCCTTGTAGGGCGTCTTGTCCTGGCTGAACCGCGTGTCTCGGTGGATGCGCCGCAGGCTGCCGTTGAGCCGGGGCTCGGCGACGACATGCGGCGAGAGGTCCGCCACCAGCGGCGCCATCGCTTCGATGAAGTCGATGCCGGCCTGCTTGTAGGCGGTCTCGTACCGATCGCGGTGGGCGTCGAACCACGCCTTGTCGTTGTGGTCCGTCAGGTCGGCCAGGAAGGCCACGGTGTCGGCGGGAAGGCCCTGGTAGGTCACGGGTGCTCCGGAAGCAGCGGCGCTCAGGCCGGCTGGGACAGATCCTTCCACAGGGCGAAGGGCGCGCCGGTCGGGTCGGCCAGCACGGCGAAGCGGCCCATGCCGGGCATGGTCTGCGGCCCGTGGAAGCCCCGCGCGCCGAGCGACAGGGCCTTGTCCCAGGCGGCGTCGGTGTCTTCGACCGCGACGTACTGCAGCCAGTGGCTGGGGGCCTGGGCTTCTTCCGGCATGGACATGGCGCTGGCCCGCATGGCCTCGCCGCGCTTGAACACCACGGCGCCGTCGCCCATCGGCTCGGCGGTCCAGCCCAGCAGGCCGGTGTAGAAGGCGACGGTGGCGTCGAGATCGCGGGTCATCAGCTGCGACCAGCAGAAGGTGTGGGCGGGCGGGCGGCGCTCGGTGTCGGTGGCCCCCGGCGTGCCGGTGAACAGGCTGAAGGCGGCGCCGTTCGGGTCTCGCACGACGGCGAAGCGGCCGATGCCCGGGATGTCCATCGGGTCGGTGAGCTTCTGGCCGCCGAGCGCGACGGCGCGGTCCAGGGCCGCGTCGACGTCGTCGACGGTGATGTAGTCCAGCCAGTGGCTGGGCACGCCGTCCATCATCGGGGCCATGGCGCCGCCGACGGTCTCGTCGCCGTGCTGGAACATGACGTAGGGCGTGGGCATGCCCATGTCCTGCTCGGCGGCGTCCCAGCCGAACAAGGCGCCGTAGAAGTCGCGAGCGGCGGGGACGTCGGCGGAGATCAGCTCGCGCCAGACGAAGCGGCCGGTGTGGGAGGAGGGGGTGGACATGGGGGCTCCGGGTGCTGGGAGGGAGGAGGAGGAACGGGCCGGAGGGCCGACGTTCACCCAGAGGTCGAACGAGGACGCCAGCGATCGACAGGGGCCGCGAGAAAAGTCCGGAATTCGTCTGAAGTGTAGGAATCGCGGTCGTTCTGGCGTGTGACAGTAGTCGATCTACGAAGGTCTTCGTTGACGAACTGCGAAGACCTTCGTAGATTGTCGCCATGACCGACCCCCTGTCCGAGCTGACCCTGTCCAAGCTCACCTGGGCCGAGCTCCCGCTGATGCACGTCGTCTGGGACCGCGGCCCCAGCACGGCCCGCCAGGTGCACGACGCGCTCGACGACGGGCGCGCCTACACGACCGTGGCCACCCTGCTGCGCATCCTGGTCGACAAGGGCTTCCTGTCCGCCACCCGCACCGGTCGCGCGGACGTGTTCGCCGCGACCCTGTCCCGCCGCGACTACCAGTCCCGCGACGTCCAGGACGTGGTCGACCGGGTCTTCCGCGGGGATCCCGTGTCCCTGGTGCGCACCCTGGTGGCCGCCGAACCCCTCGGCGACGCCGAGCGCGCGGCCCTGCGCGCCCTGGTCGAAGACCTGCCGGAGGACCCGTGACCACCCTCGGACTCCTGCTGCTGGTGCAGCTCTGCCTGTCTGTGGCCTTCGGGCTCGCGGTGCTGACCGAGCGGTGGCTGTCCCCCCGTGATGCCCTGTGGGCCCACCGCGCGCTGCTGGTCGGTGCGCTGGTCCTGCCCTTCGCCGTCTCCGCCCTGCCCGTGGCGGCGCCGTGGCGGCCGGCGGCCCAGGTGTGGGACGGCGGGGCCCCGGGCGGGGCGCGGCTGGCCGTCGACCTCGGCGACGTCGCGCTGCGGGCCGACCTGCCGTCGCAGGTGGCCGCCGCGCCCTGGGCGCTGGTGGTGCTCGGGCTCTTCGCTCTCGGGCTGCTGCTGCGCGACGCCCTGGCCCTGCGACGGCTGGTGGCGGGCTCGACGCCCTGGCGGCGGGTCGGCGGTGTCGATGTCCGCGTGCATGCCGCCGTGCCGGGACCGCTCGCGGCCTGCGCCCCGCGTCGCGTCGTGCTGCTGGACCCGGTGACGGCCGCCTCGCCGGCCCGCCGCGCCCTCGCATTGCGCCACGAGCTCCAGCACCACCGCCAGGGTGATCCGGCCTGGGCCTGGGGCTGGCGCCTGCTGCGGGCGGCGCTCGGCTGGAACCCGCTGGTCGGGGCCTGGGCGCGCCGGGCCGCACTGGTCGAAGAACTGGCCTGCGACGCCGCCGTGGTTGCCCACCCGCGGGTCTCTCCCCGGGCCTATGGGCGCCTGCTGCTGGCCGCGGCCGCAGCGCCGCCCGCGTCGCTCCCGGTGGCCGCCCTGTCCCCCTCCGCTCCCCTCCACCACAGGCTCCGCATGCTCGCCGCTCCCCGTGCCCGTCGTCCCCTCCGCACCCTCACCCTGTGCGCCGTGGGCCTGCTGGGCCTGTCGCTGGCTGCAGGCGCCGGCCACTCGCTGGCCGCCGACCAGCGGGTCACCACCCGCCGCTTCGAGCAGCTGCGAGACGTGGCGGCCGACGCGAACATGATCGTCCCCGATCACCCCGTCGTGCACGGGCAGCTCACCGCGATGCTCCGGGGGGGCGGCGCCTTCTACGCCCGTGGCCTCGCCCGCCGGGCCGACCACCGCGCCCTGGTCGACGACGCCTTGCTGGACGCCGGGCTGCCTCCCTTCCTGGCCGCCGTGCCCCTGGTCGAGTCCGGCTACAGCAACTGGGGCGCGCCCGGCGCGTCGGAACCGCAGAGCGGGGCGCCGGGGACCATCCCCGGCCGCGGGCTGTGGATGTTCATCCCCCAGACGGCCCGCGACTACGGCCTGCGGGTCGACGACCGGGTCGACGAGCGCTTCGACCTGGACAAGGAAACGGCGGCCGCGGTCGCGCTGCTGTCCGACCTGCACGCCGAGTTCGGCGACTGGGGCCTGGCCCTGGCGGCCTACAACATGGGCCCCAAGGCAGTGCGCGCGGCGATCGACGCGGGCGGCACCGACGACCCGTGGGAGCTGACGCAGCGCGGCCTGATCAACGACTACGCCGCCAGCGTGATGGCCGCGGCCCTGCTGCTGGAGTCGCCGGACCTGGTCGGGCGCTGAGCGCCGCCGCGCTCCCACCGGGCGTGCCCGGGTCCCTCGTCGCCGGCTGGCTCGGCGCGATCAGGCCGTGGGCAGCTGCCCGGTGCGGATCGCCTCGGCGGCCACGCAGACCGCGTGCTGCCGCGCCGCGTCGGGGACAGCGTCGTACAGGAAACCCGCGACGAAGGCGCCGACCGTGCGGGCCAGGATCTCGCAGCCGAGGTGCACGGCGGTCTCTGAGCGATCCCGCTCTTCCAGGCGGCCGTAGCCCTGCAGCAGCGCCCGCCCCGAGTCCGGGTCGATGCGTCCCCGGTCCGCCTGCATCCACAGGTGGGCCGCCAGGTGGCCCAGGTCCTGGCAGCGGCGCCCGGTGGTGCTGAACTCCCAGTCGATCAGCACCAGGCACTCAGCCGCGACCCGCACGCTCGGCGGCCACAGGTCGCCGTGCACCCAGACGTCGCCGGGCGCCAGCAGCAGCTCGCCCAGGACGCGGGCCCGGTCGCCCAGAGCCGCGGCGTCGGGGATGCCGGCGTCGGCCAGCCAGGTGCCGACGGGCCTGTACTGCAGGGCCAGCCGGGTCTGCTGGATGCCCAGGTTGTGCAGCCGGGGTGCGTCGGCCCGCTCGTGCAGCCCCCGCAGGCCGCGGCCCAGGGCTTCCAGGTCGACGGGGCCTGCCGCGAGCGCGGTGGCCAGGTCGGGCAGCTCGCCGATGTCCTCCATGATCAGCACAGGGCCGTCGTGAGCGAGCAGGCGGGGGCTCGACAGCCCCGGCCCGGGCGCGCCGCCCGCCGCGGCCAGGGCCCGCGCTTCGAAGGTCGCGCGGGCAGGATCCAGCGGGACGTCGGGCGCGCTGGCGATGTGGGGCGGGGCGTGCTTCAGCACCACGGTGCGGCCGTCGCCCCGGATGCGGAAGACGTGGTTGAGCAGCCCGCCGTCCAGGGCGGTGGCCGCGCCCCGCCAGCCCAGCAGCGCTTCGGCCCGGTCGGCCGCCTGCGCCGGGGTCACGCCGGGTCCGGCCCGAAGCGGAACAGCTCGTTGCCGAACACCACCCGTGGGGCGCCGGCCAGGAACCGGCGGATGGTCACCGCGGTGGCCCGCCGGGCGCGCTCCAGGCTGTCGGCGATGCCGCTGCGATCGGGGGTGACGCCGCCGGACACGCTGTACTTGTGGCCGGTGACCAGCCCGGCCACCGGCATGCCGAGCTCGTTGGCCAGCACGACCTCGGGGGCCAGGCTCATCGAGTTCACCTGGGCGCCGGTGCGGGCGGCCAGGTCGTTCTCGGCGGGGGTCTTGGTGCGCGGGCCGGGCACGTACAGGAAGGTCAGCCGCTGGCCGGGCAGGTCGGCTTCGTGCTCGAGCCAGGCCGACAGGGTGGCGCTGAACAGCCCCTCGCGCACGACCAGGTGGGCCTGGCCCGGCGTGGGCGTCTGCCACATGGTGCAGGGTCGGCCGTCGGGGAGCCGGTTGTCCCGCATGATGAGGTCGCTGAGCAGCATGGGCTGGAACAGGGGCACGTCGGGCGACAGGACGCCGACGCTGCTCGTGACCAGCAGGGCGTGTACGTCCAGGGCGGCCAGGGCCTGGGCGTGGGCCAGCCAGGGCACCTGGTGGGGCAGCCAGCGATGGGGCCGCCCGTGGCGGAACAGCACGATGCCGCCGGACTCCCGGTGCCGGTAGACGGTCACCGGCCCGTGATCGGTGGGCACCGCTTCGGGCTCGAGCGCACCCAGCAGGGACGCCGTGCCCGTCGGGGCGTCGAAGGCGGATCCGACGATGACGGCTGCGGGCATGCAGGGGCCCTATCCCCGGACGGGGAAGAGTCCCGGCCGCCGGCACGTAGACTCCCCGGACCCGGAGGCTCCATGCACCGCCTGCTCAGGCTCACGCCCGCGCTCCTCGTCGCGGGATGCTGCCTTCCCCCATCGTCGATCCCCGCGTCGCGGGGCCAGGTCGCGCGGGTCGAAGCCAAGGTCGAGCAGGTGCTCGCCAACCAGGCCGAGATGCAGCAGGACCTCGACGCGCTCCTCGAGATCGCCGCCCGGCAGGGCACCGGCGAGGTCACGCTGTTCTTCCCGTGGGCCCGCGACGTGATGCCGACCTACACGCGCCGCTACGAGCGGCTGGAGCGCTGGCTGGACAACCTGGTGCTGCAGTCGCGGGGCCGGCCCATCCAGTTCGTGCTGGTCGCCAGCGCCGCCGACTGGAAGAACGACAAGTGGAACCGGACCGAAGCCGAGAACCGGCTGCACTCGGTCCGCAAGGTGATCAGCCGGCAGCTGCTGCACGTGCCGCACCGCTACGACCGGACCATCGTCATGGACCCCTCGGCCCGCCCGGTCGACAGCAAGGCCCGTCCCTGGCGCCACGTGCGGGTCATCGCCTACTACCGGGACGACCAGCGGCCCGCGCTGCCGCCGGCCCTGCCCTAGCGTCCCCCCGGGGCCGTCGACCCGAAGGTCTCGACGTACCAGTCACCCTGGTGGTGGTCGCGGGCGGTCGGATCCGGCCTGAAGCCCGGGTCCAGCCGCGCCCGAAGGAGCCCCAGCGTGCGGTGGTCCCGCTGGGCGACGACGGCGACGCCGGCCTGCAGCAGGGCCGCCGCGGCCACCCCGACCCCCACCTGGAAACGCCGGGGGTCGTCGTAGCGACAGCCGTCGCTGATCACCTGGGTGCCGCAGGCGCCGCTCATGTCGACCAGGATGGCGAGCTCGGCCCGGGCCCGCAGGGCGCGCTGGACCATGGCGCGGGCGCCGCGGACCATGGCGGGGGTCAGGTCCGTGCCGTGCTCGTCGAGGACCCGGGCGCGGCCGGCCAGCACGGCGAAGCCGTCGCCCCCGTGCAGATCGGGCATGCCGCGCGGCACGCCGATGCCGTGTTCTTCGGGGCAGAAGGGCACGACCCGTGCGGTCGGCAGCGCCCGCAGCCAGCCGAGCGCGGGCCCCAGCCCGTAGTCGGTGCCGTCGATGGCGCAGGGCCAGGCGTGCAGGCAGCCGCTGACCAGGATGCGCCAGGGGTCGTCGGCCGTCGGGCTGCGGAGCGAGGCGACGGCGGTGGGGTCGTGGGCGAGGCGCACGGCAGGCTCCCGGGGAGGACGCATCTTGGCCTGCCGGGGCGGGCCTGCGGTAGCCTCGTCGCATGCGGCTCCCCCTCGTTCCGTCCCTGCTGTCGCTGTTCCTGGCGCTGTCCCTGGCCTGCGGTGGCGCGGCGGAGGAGGACGCGGCGCCGCCTTCCTTCCCGGCGGCCTCCTCCGCGCCCCGGCCCCCCGACTCCGGGGTCGAGGAGGGGGCCGCGGTCGGCGCGCCGGCTCCCTCCCGCGAAGCGAGCCCCGACCTGGCCATCGTCAAGGGCGCCGCAGGCGCCGGGGCCGAGCTCGCCGAGGCGGAGCCTCCCGATGGCACCCCTCCCTCCCCCGAGCCGACCGACGCCGTCGACTGGTTCGAGTCCCTCCCCGACAGCGCCATCCAGTACAACCGCCCCGAGCGCGTCCCGTTCGGCGGCAGCTTCGAGATCGGCCTGGTCATCGACCTGTCCGGCGACGCCGATGCCGCCGCGGCCGCCCTCGACGCCCTGCGGCGTGACCACCCCGACATGGTGGGCGCCACCCGCGCGGTCGCCGCACCGACCGGCGACGAGGTCGAGGTGCTGCTGCTGGGCAGCAACGCCCTCATCGAGCCCCTCGAGCCGGCGCGCCAGCGGATCTCCCGGCGGCGGCCCGCGACCTGGCGCTGGAGCATCACCCCGGCAGGCCCCCACGACGTCGAGCTCAACCTGAGCGTGCTGGCCATCGAGCCCGGCCACGCCAGCGGCACCAAGATCGAGTCCTACTCGGACACCATCGTGGTCGAGGTCACGACGGCCCAGCGCGCCCAGCTGTGGCTCGCCGACAACTGGGAGTGGGCGTGGACCTTCCTGGGCGCGCCGCTGCTGGCGCTCGGCTGGAGCATCGTCCGCAAGCGCCGCAAGGGCGCGCCCTCGGACGGCTGATCAGCCCTTCTTCTTTCGGGGCAGCGTGCCCATCATCTTCGCGATGATGTTGAGCATCACCTCGTCCGCGCCGCCGCCGATGCTGATGAGCCGCCCGTCCCGGTAGAACCGGGCCACGCTGCTCTCCCACATGAAGCCCATGCCGCCCCAGTACTGCAGGCAGCTGTCGGCGACCTCGCGGGCCAGCCGGCCGGCCTTGAGCTTGCACATGCTCGCCAGCTTCACGACCTCGTTGCTGGCCATCAGCTCGCCCTTCTCCTGCTCGGCGACGTAGAGCTCGGTGGTCCGGTAGACCAGCGCGCGCAGCAGCTCGACCTCGGTCTGCAGCTCGGCCAGCTTGTGGTGCACGACCTGGTTGTCCAGGATGCTCTGGCCGAAGGCCTGGCGCTGGCCGGCGTAGTCGATGGTGTCCTGGATGCAGTTCTCCAGCCCCTTGATGACGTTGGCGGCGCCCCACAGGCGTTCTTCCTGGAACTGGGCCATCTGCATCATGAAGCCGAAGCCCTCGCCGCCGATCAGGTTCTCCTGCGGGACGCGCACGTCGTCGAAGTAGATCTGCGCCGTGTCGCTGGCCCACATGCCGAGCTTGTGCAGCTTGCGGCTGCGCTCGATGCCCTTGGCGTCCATCGGGATCATGATGAGCGACTTGTTCAGGTGCGCCTTGCCGTCGCTGGTGTTGGCCAGGCAGCACATCCAGTCGGCCTGGAAGCCGTTGGTGATCCACATCTTGCCGCCGTTGATCACGTAGTCCCCGCCGTCCTTGCGGGCGGTGGTCGTGATGTTGGCGACGTCGCTGCCGGCGCCGACCTCGGACACGCCCACGCAGCCGACCATGTCGCCGGCGATGGCCGGGGCCAGGAAGTTGCGCTTCAGGCTGTCGCTGCCGAAGTTGGCCAGGGCCGGGGTGCACATGTCGGTCTGCACGCCGATCGCCATGCTGACGGCCGCGCTGCGGCAGCGGCCGAGCTCCTCGGCCAGGATGACGTTGTGGGTGTAGTCCAGCCCCAGCCCGCCGTACTCCTCGGCCCGGTTCACGCCGAGCAGCCCCAGATCGCCCATCTTCTTGAACAGCTCGTGGGCGGGGAAGATCTTCGCTTCCTCCCACTCGTCGCAGTGGGGGTTGATCTCGTGGTCGACGAACTTGCGGACGAGGGAGCGGATGTCCTCGTGCGTCTCGGTCAGCTTCATGGGGGCTCCCAGGGCGGGGGGACGAGGCAGGGTATCCGGTGGAGGGAGGGGATCTCGACCTGTCGCGAGACAAGGTGCGACACCGTGCGGCGCGGTGGCTGTGTCACGGTGGGACCACTGCCGGATCGCCGCGCGCCGCCACCCGTCGCGCGCCCGGCTTCCGCCCCAGGAGGCCCCCTTGGCCCTCGGCCGCCTCTCGCCCGGTGACCCCGTCGGACCGCTCCGCTTCGTGCAGGAGCTGGCCGGGGCCGGGCGGGTGCGCGAGCTGCTGGCAGAGCACCCCCGCAAGGGCACCCTGCATCGCGTCCAGCTGGTCCTCGAGGGGCCGCCGGGCATGGACGCCCGGCTGGTCGACCTGTCCCGCCGGCAGTCGGCGCTCAAGCACCCCAACCTGCTGCCCGTGTCCGACGTGATCGACGTCGGCGGCATCGTCGGCATCGTGTCCCGCGCCCTGGACGGCGAGACCCTGCGCGAGCGCATCCAGCGTGACGGCCCCATGGCCCTGCCCGACGCCCTGCGCGTCGTCGAGCAGGTGCTCGCCGGCCTCGACGCGGCCCACCGCGCCGGGCTGGTCCACGGCGATCTCCAGGCCCGCGACGTGCGGGTGCAGGACATGCCGGGTGGGGTGCACGTGCGCGTCGCGAACCTGGGCGTCACGCACCTGACCGGCGAGCGCCGCGGCGGGCCCGGCGCCCCCGAGCTGCTCGACGACCCCGACGGCGCCGACGAGCGCACCGACGTCTTCGGCGTTGGCGCCCTGCTCTTCGAGCTGCTGGCCGGACAGCCCGCCTTCCCCGCCTTCGACCCCGTCGCCCTGCGCCAGGGCCGGCACGGGGACCTGGCGGCGGCCCGGCCCGACTGCCCCGCCGGGCTGGTCGCGGTCGTGCACGACTGCCTGCAGGTCGATCCCCTGCGGCGGCCGGCCGACTGCGTGTTGCTCGGCGAGCTGGTCAGCGGCGCGGTCGGCGCCGGCCGGCCCGGCGTGCGGACCCTGCAGGTCACCGAGCGGCCCGACGAGTTCCACCGCGTCGCCGCCCCCGACTCGTCTGGCGCCCACGTCGCCGTGCACACGCACGAGATCGTCCCGGATCGGACCGCGCCGTCCTCGGCCCCGACCCGGGCCCCCGCCCCGCGGGCGACCCCGCAGCCGCGGGCGGCCGATCCCCTCGCCCACCTGCGGGAGCGGGCCCGTCAGTCCATCGACGCGGCCCCGCCCCAGCCCGCGGCCCGCAAGCGGGCGGGCGGCAGCCGGGTGGCGCTCATCCTGGGCGGCCTGGGCGCGGCGATCGCCCTGTCGATCGGCGTGTGGATGGCGGTCGGCTGACCCCTGGCCGCGCTGCCCGTGGGCAACGAGACAGGTGGCGACACCGGGGTGTAACCGGTGACCCTACCCTGAGGGCTCCTCCAAGAAGCGCCGCTGCGCGGTGTCGTCGGGAGGGGAGGCCGCATGACGTCCGCCACCGCGCCCCGGACCCTGGAACCCGGCGCCCACCTGGGCCGCCTGCGGGTGGTCCGCAGGCTGGGAGAGGGAGGCCTCGCCAAGGTCTACCTGGCCGAGCACGAGGTGCTGCAGAGCTGCCACGCCATCAAGCTGTTGCACGTGCACCGGCCCGGGCTGGTCGACCGGCTGGTCCAGGAAGGACGGATCCAGGCGCGGCTGCGGCACCCCAACATCGTCGCGGTCACCGATGTCGTCGACGTGGGCGGCGCCGTCGGGCTGGTCATGGAGTACGTCGATGGCCCGACGCTGCGCACCCACATCGACGAGCAGGGCGCGCTCGACCTGAGCGAGGCGGTCGAGCTGTTCGGCCAGGTGCTCGCGGGGGTCGGCGCCGCCCACGCCGAGGGCGTGCTGCACCGCGACCTCAAGCCTGGCAACGTGCTGCTCGCCTCGCTGGGCGGCGGGTGGCTGGCCAAGGTGACCGACTTTGGCATCGCCAAGATCGTCGGCGCCGAAGGGCGGCGCATGACCCGCACGGGCGTGATGATGGGCACCCCCGGCTACATGGCGCCCGAGCAGTACAGCGACGCGGCCCACGTCGACGAGCGGGCCGACATCTTCGCGCTGGGCGTGATGCTCTACGACATGCTGGCCGGCGTGGGGCCCTTCGAGGGCGGCGATCTCTACGCCGTGCTCGACGCGACCGTGCGCGGCCGCTTCCGTCCGCTGGACGAGCTGCGGCCCGACTGTCCCGACGCGCTGATCTCGCTGGTGCACGACTGCCTGGCGCCCGAGGCCGGGGACCGGCCCGCCTCCTGTCGCGCCATCGAGGCCCGGCTCCAGGCCCTGCCCCGCGGTGTGCGCGAGCGGGCGCTGGGCCCGCTGCGCGTGACCGAGCGCGCAGGCGCCTTCCGCGAGCAGCAGGTCTGGAACGCCGAAGACACCATGGACCTCGAGATCGTCGCGCCGGAGATCGTGCCGGCGCCGACGGCGGTGCCCACCCAGGCCCCCTCCCGCGCTCGCTCCGCCGCCTCCCGCGGTCCGAACACCTGGGACCCGGACGCCGAGCCCGACATGCCCGACCCGCTGGCCGCCGCGCGGGCCCGCGCCAAGGCCGCCCCCGTGCGCACCGAGCCGCCGCGCACGCGGTCCTCCGAGCGCTCGCTGGGCCAGGCGGTCCGCCAGCGGCTCGCATTGATGCTGCCCGCACGCGCGGACGGGCCGACGGTGGCCGGGCCGCCGACCGAGTCCTACTCCCGCTACTCGATGCTCGAGCCGCGGGGCTACGCAGAGGGCCGGTCCCTGCGGCGCCGCTACGACGCCGCGCCGGCGCCGACGGGCGACCTGCTCAAGCGCGGGCCCTCGCGCCTGCGGCGGGCCGGCCTGGTCGCGGCGGTCATGTTCGCCGCGGCGCTGGCCGTGGTGGTCATCGGCGGCACCTGGGCGCGGTCCGAGGCGCTCGCCCTCACGACGGCCGAGGTCGCCCTGCACGATGCCGACGCTGCCTTGATCGGCGCGGTCGAGCGGCAGCAGGGGCTCGCGGCCCGGCTGGTCGCCGCCGGCGCGGAAGCCGAGCCCCTCGAGGCCGCGCTCGAGCAGTTCCGCACCGGGTCCTCCGACGCGGCCCGGGTGCAGGCCGCGCAGCGCCTGGTCGGAGCCCTCCGGACCGGCTTCCGATCCCTGCCGCCCGCGGCCGGTTCCGATGCCGCCGCGCGCTCGGCCATCGAGCTCGAGCTGCAGGACCTCGACGCGGCCGCCCTCGCTCGCAGCCAGGCCGTCGGCCGTCGCGACGGGCTGCGCGCCTCGCCCGGCGGGCAGCTGGCGCAGGCGCTGGGCTGGGCCACTCCGTCGCGCTGATGCCGCTGGACGCGCTGCCTGGAGTGGCTACATCGCCCGCCTCCCGGAGCCGTCCATGGAACCCGTCGCCCTCGAGATCCGCCAGCAGCTGATGGCCCAGGCCCAGGGCAGCATGCGCCTGACGCTGGCCTACATCGGCGTCACCAACCAGCTGTTCCCCGCCCTGCAGGCCGGCCCCCTGGACGTGGCCGGGCTGGCCGCCGCCGCCGACGTGGACCTCCGCTACACCGAGCGCTGGACGGACGCCGCCGCGGCCTTCGGGCTCATCGAGCGCACCGCCGCGGGCTTCGCCCTGACCGAGCTCGGCGCCGCCTTCCTGCCCGACCGTCCGGGCAGCCAGTTCGGCACCGCGCTGATGGCGGTGCTCAGCACCCACGTCGGCCAGCGGGCCGCCGCGCTGATGCCGTCGGGCGACGTCGCCGGCGAAGGCGTGCTGGGCGAGATCACGACCCTGGGCCCGTGGTTCGGCCCGATGCTCGAGACGAACTTCGGCGCCTTCTTCGAAGAGCAGATCCTGCCCGCCGTGCCCGCGCTGGCCGAGATCGGCGCCCGCGGCGGCCTGGCCGTGGACCTGGGCTGCGGCAACGGCTGGTACCTGCGCCGGCTGGCCGCCCGCTTCCCCAAGCTGCGCGGCGTCGGGCTGGACATGGTCCCCGACAACATCGCCGGCGCCCGCGCGCGGGCCGAAGCCGCCGGGCTGGCCGGCCGACTGGACTTCCACCAGGGCGACATCCACCACTTCTCCGTCGACGAGCCCGCCGACCTGGTCGTGATGAACCGCGCCCTGCACCACGTCTGGGCCGACGGCCCCGACCGCATCGCCCGCATCCTGCGCGACCACCTCGCCGAAGACGGCGTCGTCGCCATCTGGGAGCCCCGCTGGCCCGACGACCCGGCCATCCTCGGCGGCAGCCCCAAGCTGCGCGGCCTGTCCTTCATGCACCTCAACGAGCACGTCCAGGGCAACCACCTCCTCACGCCGGCCCTCATCCAGGACGCCTTCGCCGCGGTCGACATGGACTCCGAGGTCTTCCTGTTCGCCGACGACACCGAGATGGTCGTGGTCGCTCGCCGGTAGCGCCTCCCGGCGAAGCGATAGGCTGCCGCCTCCCCCGGGAGCCGCCGTGACCGCCTGCAACCCCGCCCTCGACCTGGACCGCCTGGCCTTCCCGCTCAGCGACGAGCAGCGTCTGCTGGCCGACGTCGCGCGCAGCTTCGCCTGGGACCGGCTGGCGCCCGGCGCCCACGACCGCGACCGCACCGGCGAGTACCCGCGTACCTTCGTCGACGAGCTCGCCGCGCTCGGCCTGCTGGCCATGAAGGTGTCGGCCGACTGGGGCGGCAGCGCGCTGGACAACGTCGGCTACGTGCTGGCGATGGAAGCGGTGGCCGAAGCCGACGCGTCCACCGCCGTCATCCTGGCCGCCAGCAACATGGCGACCTGGATCATCGATCAGCACGGCAGCACCGAGCAGTGCGACCAGTGGCTGCGCCCCTACGCCGCCGGCGAGCTCGGCCCCGTCAGCTTCGCCCTGACCGAGCCCCACTGCGGCAGCGACGCCAGCGCCCTGCGCACCCAGGCCGTGCGCGACGGCGACGGCTACCGGCTGACCGGCCAGAAGATGTGGATCACCTCGGGGGCCTTCGCCGGGTTGCACCTGGTCTTCGCCTGCACGGGAGAAGGTCCGCGCGGCATCTCCTGCTTCCTGGTGCCGGCGGGGGCCGAGGGCCTCGCCATCGGTCGGGAGGAGGACAAGATGGGCCAGCGCGCGTCGGGCACCGTGGCGCTGCACCTCGACGACGTGTTCGTGCCGGCCGACCAGCGGATCGGCGAAGAAGGCCAGGGCTACGGCATCGCGCTGTCGGCCCTGGCCGCCGGGCGGGTCGGCATGGCGGGGCTCTGCATCGGCATCGGCGAGGCCGCCCTGGCCGCGGGCCTGCGCTATGCCGCCGATCGCAGGGCCTTCGGCAAGCGCGTGCTGGACTTCCAGAACAGCCGCTTCCAGCTGGCCGACTGCCGCGTCGAGCTCGACGCCGCCTGGCTGCTCGCCCTGCGCGGCGCGCGGCTGCTGGACCAGGGCCACCGCGCGGCGGCCGAGTCCAGCGCCGCCAAGCTCTACGCCAGCGAAGCCACCGGCCGGGTCGTCGACCGGATGGTCCAGCTGCACGGCGGCTACGGCTACAGCCGCGAGTACGACATCGAGCGCTACTACCGGGACGCGCGCATCACGCGCATCTACGAAGGCAGCAGCGAGATCCAGCGCCTGGTGCTGGCCCGGGCCCTGGTCGACAGCCTGGAGGTGCCCGCATGACCGAGCCGACCCGCTGCAAGCAGGTGCTGCTGTACCGACGCGATCTGCAGATGCGCAAGGGCAAGATCGCGGCCCAGTGCGCCCACGCCAGCCTGGCCGTGTTCCTGCGCCGCCAGGCCCGCGCCGTGGCTGTCGCCGTCGACGATGCCGGCCAGCCGCTCGACGCCCTCGACCCGGCCACGACCCTGGTGCTGCCGCTGACCGCCGACATGGCGTCGTGGGTCCGCGCCGGCTCGGCCAAGGTGGTGCTCTCGGTCGAAGACGAAGCCGCCCTGCTGACCGCCCACCGCCTGGCCCAGGAAGCCGGGCTGCCCTGCGCCCTCATCCGCGACAGCGGCCGCACCGAGTTCGGCGGGGTGCCCACCTACACGGCGGTCGCCATCGGCCCGGCGCGCCTCGACCTCATCGACCCCATCACCGGGCCCGACGGGGCGGTGGCGACCAAGCTGGCCTGACCGGCGTCACATCGGGACGCGCAGGTTCAGCTCGTCGAGCAGCAGCACGGCGATCTGCTGCTCGGTCAGGCCCTGGTCGCGCCACACGGCGACGAGCCCATCGAGCATGGCGCTTTGGCGGCCGCTGTGACGGGCATGGGCCAGGATCCGCTCGGGATCGACGTGGAAGGTCACGGGGCCCTTCGGCGAGCTCGGGAACATGGTGCTCAGCTCGGCGCTGTCGTCGTCGTCGTCCCCCGGCGCAGGCCGGCAGGCGGCGGTGTCGTCTTCGGTGGCGCGGGCCCTGGCCGAGTCGTCCTCGGGCGGGGCCCTCATGTCCTGGGCATGGGTCAGGGTCTCGACGGCGTCGGGATCCTCGCCCAGCTGGCGCAGCAGACGCCGGGCCTGCTGGCGCCGCAGCTCGTAGACGCGGGCATCGAGGCGCTGCAGTCCGATGGGATCCGTGGCGAGCAGCGCCTCGACGGTGCGCGCGTGCCGGATGATCCAGCGCGCGGCACGCCTGTGGCGGGGGTTGCTCTGCTGCGCCTGGGCCCAGGCTCGGCGGACCCGCACCGCGTCGGTGATGGCCTCGACCGGCGCGCCCGGTCGGAGCGACAGCCACTGCCAGAGGTCGTCCGCGTCGACCGCGTCCAGGAAGTCCAACAGCTCCGCGGCGTCGACTCGAGACGCGGCCATGGGCAAGCTCCAAGCAGCTCGACCCCCCCCTCACGCCTGACTGTATGCCATGGAGAACGCCGTCTCTCGCGTCACCGAACGCAACGCCGCGGGTCAGGGCACGAGCGCGCTGTGGGCGACGGACCAGGTGTGGAGCACCGTGCCGCTGGCGTCGATGATCTCGGCGGTCAGCGTCGGGTCGGCGACGGTCGTGTCCACGGTCATGCCGATGAAGCCGTCGAAGCCGTACAGGCAGGTCAGGCGGTCGGGCTCGCTGCTGTCGCTGCCGCAGCCGCTGGTGCTCGCGTTGGCCAGGGCCGAGCTGCTCAGGTCGTAGAGCGGGTAGCCGCCGGCGGCTGGCGTCAGCTCGCGGATCTCGAAGCGGTGGATGTCGCCGGACAGCAGCACGACGCCGTCGATGCCGCGGTCGACGATGGCCTCGAAGATCTCGGCGCGGTCGTCGGGCCAGGCGGCCCACGAGTCGGTGCTGCCGTAGGGGCTCCACTGGCTGCCGCTGGCGATGAGCTTGAAGGGCGCGTCGCTGTCGGCCAGCGCGTCGATCAGCCAGGCGCGCTGGGCGGCTCCCAGCAGGCTGCCGTCGACGCCGCGGTGGTAGCGCACGTCCAGCACGAACAGCTCGATGGGGCCGAAGCGGTGGGTGTAGAAGGTGCCCGGCGTGCCGTCGAGCCCGGTCGCCGGCAGGCCCCAGTACTCGGTGAAGGCCTGCAGGGCGGCGTCCTTGCCGGTCGCGCTGCCGTCGGTGTTGTTGCCCGTGTAGTCGTGGTCGTCCCAGGTGGCGACGATGGGCACGGACGCGAGCAGATCGCGGCGCAGCGGCCGCTCGTGGGCCCAGCGGTACCACTGGCGCAGCGCGTCCAGATCGCCCGTGTTGCCGTAGTGGTTGTCGCCGATGAACAAGAACAGGCCCGGGTCCCAGGCGCTCACCGCGCCGAAGGCGGGCTGGTCGTCGTCCTTGGTGCAGCTGCCCCACGCGAAGCGCACGGTCGCGGGCGTGTCGGGGGCCGGTGCGGTCACGAAGGAGTGGCTGTCCGACCGCTCGCCGTCGACCTCGACCGCGTAGACGTAGCGGCGGCCGGGCGACAGCCCCAGGATCGTGGCGGTGTGCGTGAAGTCGTCGGCCGCGCGGGGCCAGGCATGGTGCACCGGCGCGGCCGTGGCCAGCGCGGCTTCGTCCTCGGCCACGAAGAAGGTCACGTGCCGGGTGGCGTGCGTGCGGACCCACAGCCGGGCGCTCTCGTGGTCGACGGCGCCGACCATCGGGCCGTGGGTCAGCATCTCGTCGGTGGCGGCGTCACAGGACGAGGTCAGCCCGTCGGGGTCGCTCCACGCCATCACCTCGTCCGACGCATCGCCCAGCTCCAGGTCGTCGATGCGCCGGCAGTAGACCGGATCGCCGTCGAGCGCGACCTCCATCCCGACCGGCTGCCACTGGTCGCCGCCGTCGGACAGCTGCACGCGGAACCGGTCCAGCGACGCGCGCGACCAGCCCAGGCCTTCGTGGGCGATCACGTCGACGGTGTCGGTCTCCAGGTCGTTCCAGTCCGGCTTGTAGGGGCTCATGCAGGCCGTCGACGACAGGCAGACCTCGATGCCGCCGTCGTCGGTGCCGTCGAAGGCCCCCGGGCCTGTGCGCAGGGTCAGCGTCACGATGCCGACCGTGGCCGGGAAGTCCGGCGCGCCGGGGTCCCGGCAGCCCTCGCCGTCGTGGATGATCCCGTCGTCCGCGATCCCGTCGCAGTCCTGGTCGATGCCGTCGCAGACCTCGGCCGCGTCGGGGTGGGTGGCGGGATCGCCGTCGTCGCAGTCGACGTCGTCGGTCCAGCCGTCGCCGTCGGCGTCGATGCCGTCGGTGCCGTCGGTGCCGTCGGTGTCGTCGGTGTCGTCGGTGTCGTCGGTGTCGTCGGTGTCGTCGGTGTCGTCGGTGGAGGAGGTGTCGGTCGAGGAGGTGTCGGTGGAGGGCGTGCCGCTGTCGTTGGAGGCGGCGCCGGTGTCCAGGCCGGGCCCCTTGTCGCCGGTGCAGGCGAGGAGGAGGAGGAGCGGGGTCGAGGCGAGGGCGGTGCGCATGGGCTCAGGCACACACCGCGGGGCGCCGGTCGCGCCAGGGCAGGGCCTGCTCGAGCTGGGCGGAGACCTGCAGCAGCAGGTCCTCGCGGCCCAGAGCGGCGGCGAGCTGCACGCCGACCGGCAGGCCCTGGTCGGTCCAGTGCAGGGGCAGGCTGATCGCCGGGGCGCCGGTCTGGTTGAACAGCTGCGTGTTGCCGGTGGCGTCGAAGTTGTTGGCCGCCAGCTGGGCCAGCACGGCGCGGATGGCGGGCCGCAGCGGGACCGTGCGCAGGATGCCGAGCCCCAGGCGATCGGCGGGCTTGAGCAGCAGGCTGCCGAGCTCGACCGGGGGCAGGCCCAGGGTCGGCCCCAGGAACAGGTCGTAGCGCTGGTGCCAGGCGCCCATCTGGCGGCCGGCCTCCTGCGCGGCGTCGCGGGCGTGCTGCAGGTCCAGGCCGCTCATCGACAGGCCGACCTGGCGCAGGAACCAGGTGCTCGCCTCGAACCAGGACGCCGCCGGGCGTCGGCCCGACAGGCGGCTGAACTCCTCGATCTCCGCGGCGACGCCAACGCCGACCTGCACCAGGTAGGCGTGGGCCAGGGCGTCGGTCGACACAGGCAGGGTCGCCACCTCGACCTGGTGGCCCAGGGCCTCGAGCGCCTTGCCGGCCCGCTCGGCGGCTTCCTTGCAGACCGGATCGGTGACCCGACCGAACAGCGGGTCGGTGACCAGCCCGATGCGCAGCGTGCCGGGGTCGGCGCCGACCTCGTCCACGAAGGGGCGCGCCGGCGTCGGCGCCGCGTAGGGGTCGCCGGCCATCGGCCCGCCCATCAGGTCGAGCATCGCCGCGGCGTCGCGCACCGTGCGGGTCAGCGTGCCCCACTGCACGTAGCCGCCCCAGCCCTCGCCGTGGTCCGGGCCCAGCGGGATGCGCCCGCGGGTGGCCTTGAGCCCCACCAGGCCGCAGGCGCTGGCCGGGATCCGCAGGCTGCCGCCGCCGTCGCCGCCGTGGCCGACCGGCACCGCCCGTGCCGCGACCAGGGCCGCCGTGCCGCCGCTGCTGCCGCCGGCCGTGTGCGCCACGCCCCAGGGGTTCTTCGTCGCCCCACGCCACTCGTTCTCGGTCGTGCCGATGATCGCGAGCTCCGGCAGGTTCGTCTTCGCGCAGAACACCAGCCCCGCGCGGCGCAAGCGGGCGATCGCCTCGCTGTCGTGGGGGGCGACGAAGCCCTCCAGGAACCGGGTCGACGCCGTCCACGGCTGGCCCTGCACGAAGCCGTCGAAGTCCTTGACCACCATCGGCACGCCGCGGAAGGGCCCGGCGGGCGGGTCCTTCGCCACCTGTCGGGCGTGGTCGGCCATGTCGTGCACCACCGCGTTCAGCTGCGGGTCCACGTCGCCGATCGCGGCGATGGCTTCGTCCACCAGCTCGGCGGGGGTGGCGGCCCCGTCGCGCACCAGGGCGGCCAGGTCGTGGGCGTCGGCGGCGGTGTAGGCATCGCGGGTGATCGGCATCGGTGCTCCGGGGTCCGGCAGAGCCTATCGCCGGTAGGATGCAGCTTCCCTCCACGCGGGTGCACCGTGCGCTGGCCCTTCGGCTACGACGTCAGCGAGCTCATGTTCCGGGTGCTGTTCAGCAGCATCTTCCTGGGGCTGGGCGCCGAGCACCTGTTCAGCGACCAGCTCATCCAGCAGCTCATGCCCACCTGGATGCCCGCGCCGCGCGTCGTCAGCATCTGCGCCGGTCTCGTGCTGCTCACCGGCGGCGTCCAGGTCCTGCTCGGCCTGCACCTGCGCCGCGCCGCCTGGCTGCTCGGCGCCTTCCTGGTCGTCGTCACCGCCGTCGTGCACGTCCCCGGCGTCCTGCTGCCCCCACCCGCCGACTTCGGCGAGGCCGAGTGGATGTGGACCGTCCTGCAGCGATCCAACCTGGTCAAGAACCTCTGCCTGCTCGGCGTGTGCGTGCAGCTCGGCTGGCACCGGCCGGGGC
>JACKEY010000021.1 GCA_020632755.1 Alphaproteobacteria bacterium
CGCCCGTAGGCCTCGGCCTCGCTGTTCGAGATGCCCGCGCGGCTGCGCCGGTGGAGCGACTCGTCGAGCACCGGGTAGACCCGCCGCGGACCGAGCTCGGCGAGCTGGCCCATGGCCCGGACGCGGATCTCCTCGAGCGGCGCGTCCAGCAGGCGCGTCAGCACGCCCGGTACCCAGTCCGACGCTTCGTGGGCAGCGAGCACGTGCAGCACCTCGAACAGCGGCTCGGGGGTGCCGGTCTCGATGGCGATGTCGACCAGGGCCGGCGTGCGCTCGGGGACGGCCCGGTGCAGGCAGCGCAGCAGGTCCGCACAGACGCCTTCTTCGGCGGTGCGCATCCGGTCGATGGCGACGTCGACGTCCTGGTGGGCGTAGCGCTCGACCAGCTGGCGGCTGATCCGGCGCGACGACGCGCTGCGCTCCTGCTCCAGCACGTCCAGGCAGCGCAGCAGGTGGTAGCCGGGGATCAGGTCGAGCAGCTCGAGGAGCTCGGCGGGCAGCTCCGTGTGCGACGCCGGCACCGAGTGCACGATGCGCGCCATGGCGCGGGCATCGACGAAGGACCGCAGGAAGCGCTCGACCTTCGCCTCGCCGACGACACGGGTGGCGTCGAGCTCGTGCACGATCGCCAGCAGGTTCTGCAGCTGTCCTTCGGCCAACAGGAAGTCGCGCACCTCGAGCACCAGGTGCTCGACATCGCTCCACTCGGTGGGATCGACGGGGTCGGCCACCAGGCGCAGGACCCGCCCGACCAGCCGCACGCAGAGTGCCGGCAGCACCTGCGAGCTGGCTTCGGCGTGCAGGGGAGCGAGCTCCTCGGGAGTGAGGTGCCGGGGACGCACCTGGCCGGGCGGAAGGGGCGAGGGGATCGGCAGGTCGAAGTCCGCCGGGACCGAGGCGAAGGCCTCGATCCGCTGCAGCTCGAGTCCTTCGTCCTCGCGCCCGCCGATCGAGGCCGGGGCCATCGGGGCGTCGTCGTCCTCGTCTTCGGCCTCGAAGCCCTCGACCGCGACGATGTCGATGCCCTTGAAGCCCGCCTTCCACAGCAGGGTCACGATGTCCTCTTCCTGCTGGCGGACGCCCGTGTACCGGATGCTCATGATCTGCAGGAAGGTGAGCAGCTCGTCCCAGGGCACGTCCCGGCGCACCGTCACCCGCCGCACGCCATCGCGGAACAGGCGGAAGGCCAGCGATCGCTCGCGATCGCGCTCGAGGTAGACGATCTCGTCCTTCCACACCAGCTCGAAGGGGCGCACCGCGAGGGCGACGTCTTCGTCCACGGCCGCCAGGGCGGCGCGCATGGCCGTGCGGTAAGCGTCGAGGAAGGCCCGGATCGCTTCGTTGCCCGGGTCGTAGAGCAGGAAGGAGCGCGCGGCGCGGGCCAGGGCGCGCAGGCCGTCGTTGACCTTGCGGGAGACGGCGTCCCCGCCGAGCGCGATCTCCTCCGCGAGGAGGTGCTCTTCGAGGCTGACGGCGTCGTCGCTGACGGCATCGTCGGGGACGGCACCGTCGAGGGCCGGGTCCTTCGGGGGGACCCCGCCGATGTCGGGCGACTCGGGCATGGGTCCATTCTCGCACAGCCGAAGGCGCCGGGAGAGCCCGTTCTGGACGGGACAGCCCGGCACCGGCGACGCTGCCCGACCGGCCGCAGCACCGCCGCCCGTGCAAGGGTAGAATCCGCCCACGCCCGCCCGGCGACCCGCCGGGTGCCTGCGCCAGAGGACGTCGATCCCGTGACCATGGAGCGTGCCCGCCTGCTGTCCGTCGGCACCAGCAACCCGCCGGACTACTACACGCAGCAGGACATCATCGACCGCTACCGCGTGGCGAATCCCGCGGTGCGCTCGATGTTCCGCGCCAGCCACATCAAGGGCCGCTACCTGGTGCTGCCCCCCAGGGACGACGAGGGACGCCCCACCGAGTCCCAGGCCCAGCTGCTCGAGAAGCACCGCCGCTGGTCGCTGACCCTGGGCGCGGCAGCCATCGAGAAGGCGCTGGCCGGCACCGGGCTGACCACCGCGGACATCGACTACCTGTGCTGCGTGACCTCGACCGGCTTCATGCTGCCGGGCCTGACGGCGATGTTCATCCGCCATCTGGGCTTCCGGGTCGACTGCTCGCGGGCCGACATCGTCGGCATGGGCTGCAACGCCGGGCTCAACGGGCTCAACCCGGTGGTGTCCTGGGCCCAGAGCAACCCGGGCAAGAACGCGCTGATGGTCTGCTGCGAGATCAACAGCGCGCTCTACGTCTACGACGACAGCATCGACACGGGCGTGGTCAACAGCCTGTTCGGCGACGGCTGCGCGGCCGTGCTGGTCCGCGCCGACGAGACCGATGAACCCGCCTTCGCGCCGCGGGTCCTGGGCTTCGAGTCCCACCTGATCCCGGATGCCTGGGACGCGATGATCTACCGCTGGCAGGAAGCCCACGGGAAGTTCTCCTTCGGGCTGGCCCGCGACGTGCCCTACGTGCTGGGCCTGCACGCCGACATCCCGGTCACCGACCTGCTGCACCGCCACGGGCTCCACGTCCGGGACATCTCGCACTGGCTGGTCCACAGCGGCGGCAAGAAGGTCATCGACGCCATCAAGTACACCGTCGGCATCACCGCCCACGATGTGCGGCACACGACCGGGGTGCTGGCCGACTACGGCAACCTGGGCTCCGGCAGCTTCCTGTTCAGCCTGCAGCGCCTGCTCGACGAGCGGGTCGTCCGCCGCGGCGACTACGGCGTGATGATGACCATGGGCCCCGGCTCGACCGTCGAGACCGCGCTGCTGCGCTGGTAGCCTGCCCTCCCCTCCCCCTCTCTCCCGACCCCAGCCGGAGTCCCCATGAACGCCGAGACCGTGCGCTACGAGGAGCGCGGCGAGGTCGCCCACGTCACGCTGCTGCGCGACCGCATCGACATGCAGCTGGTCCGCGAGCTGACCGCCGTCTGCAACCACCTCGAGGACGACAGCGCCACCAAGGTCGTCGTGTTCCGCGGCGCCGGCGGCGTGTTCTGCCGCGGCATCGACTACGCCGACTTCAAGCCCGACCAGCCCGTCGACATCCACGGCTTCGGCAAGTGGGAGAAGATGTGCGTGCGCATCGAGCGCCTGCGCAAGGTGACCGTGTCGGTGCTCGAGGGCGCCGTCGTGGGCGGCGGCGTGCAGCTGGCGCTGGTGACCGACGCGCGGGTCATGGCCCCCGACGCCACCCTGCAGCTCGACGAGGTGCACCACGGCTTCCTGCCCGGCATGGCGACCTACCGGCTGGCCAAGTACGTCGGCCTGGGGCACGCCAAGCGGCTGGTGATGCGCTGCCCGGTGGTCACGGCCGACGAAGCACTGCGGCTCGGGCTGGTGGACCGGGTCACCGCCGACGTCGACGCCGCCACGGACGCCGTGATCGCCGAGTTCGGCCCCACCCACGTCGTGGCGGTGACCCTGGCGCGGCGGCTGCTCAACGAGAGCTACGAGTTCTCCTACGAAGACGCGATCGGCCACTTCCTGGCCGCCCAGCACCGCTCGATCAGCCAGACGGCCTTCCTCGAGACGCTGCGCAAGAAGGGCGGGGAGTGAGCGACCCGGCCCCCGGCGGTTCGCGCGCCGGGGACGTCGCCCGCCTGGCCCAGGCCGCCCGCGACGTCCGCCCCCTGCAGGTGCCGGACGGCACCATGGCGCGCATCCGGCCGATGCAGTTCCACGACGCCGCGCAGGTGGCGGCGCTGCACCAGGCCGCGATGGGCAACAGCCTGTGGGCCCGGCTGGGGCATGGCTTCCTGACCCAGCTCTACCAGGCGCTGGTCAACGACCCGCGCTTCCTGGGCTTCGTCTACACCGAGCCCGACCGCCCCGAGCACGAGCGCATCCGCGGCTTCATCGCCGGCAGCCAGGACACCGAGGCGATGTTCGCCGCGGTGTTCCGCAGCGCCTGGTTCCTGCTGGGTCCGGCGGCCCTGCCCGGCGTGCTGCGCGACCCCCGCGTGATCCGCCAGCTCGTCCGCACCGCCCGCTACTTCGACGAGAGCGCGCCGCCCCTGCCCGTCCCGGTCCCTGCCGAGAGCCTGTTCTGCAGCTTCGCCCCCGACCTGCGCGGCAAGCGCGTGTCCGGCGCCATCAACCAGGTGCTGTTCGACGAGCTGCTGCAGCGCGGCCACCGCTACGTGAAGATCACCACCGAGACCGACAACGAAGGCGCCAACCGCCAGCTGCGGAGCTGGGGCTTCCACGACGCCGGTCGGTTCCGGTTCTACGGCAAGGACATGGTCGTCTACGTGCTCGACCTGGCCGAGAGCCCCCGGGTGCAGCCCGAGAGCCGCCACCCCGCGGTGCTCTGAGCTACCACTCGATGTAGCGGCTGTGCTCGCGGGCGTCGTCGATGGCGTCGGCCAGCCGGTCGTGGTGGGCCTGCGTCGTCAGCGACAGGGTGCTGCCGTCGAGCAGGTTCACCGTCCCGTGGGGGTCGGCCTGCATGTCGGTCAGCACGGTGCGGCCGTTCTCGTAGACCATCAGGCGGTAGCGGTCGTCGCGGGCCGCCAGTCCTTCGCGATCCGAGGTGGTGCGCGAGCCGAACAGGCCCGTCATCACGACGTCGCGGGCGAGCACTTCTTCCCGATCCTGGACCAGCGGCAGCAGGCTGCTGCCGTCGAGCTCGGACATGTGGGACCGGCCGATCAGCGGGTCGATGCCCGCCAGGTCGAGCAGCGTGGCGTACAGGTCGGCGACCTGCACCGGCTGGGACACGGCGCGACCGGGGTCCCCGACGCCCGGCCCCATGACCACCAGCGGCACCAGCACGCCACCTTCGGTCAGGGTGCCCTTGGCCTGGTCGCCCGGCCAGGCGCCCTGGGCCACGTTCGCGGTGCTGCCGTTGTCGGAGACGAAGACGATCCAGGTGCGGTCGATCTCGTCGTCGGGGATGCCCGCGATCAGCCGCCCGAGCTCGGTGTCCATCGCCTCGATCATGGCCATGTGGTACCGCTCGGGGCGCGCGGCGATGTCTTCGGCCGTACCGGTCAGGTCGTCGAAGGAGTGCAGGTCCGACGGCGGCAGGTGCAGTGGCTTGTGCGGTGCATTGAAGGCCAGCCAGAGCAGCCACGGGCCGTCCTGATCGTCGATCCAGTCCAGCGCATCGTCGACGTTGACGGTCGTGGCGTAGCCGGACTCCTGCGCGGACACCCCGTCGACGATGCGGGTCCAGTCGTAGAAGTCCTCGACCTCGCCGTCCAGCGCCCCCGCGAAGTGGTCCCAGCCGTACAGGTTGGGGTCGCCGGGCTCGAGGGACAGGTGCCACTTGCCGATCAGGGCGTGGGTGTAGCCCACATCGGCCAGATCGAAGGCCTGGGGCAGGGTCAGCTCGTCGGGATCCAGGGGATCGTTGCGGTTGCCGACGGCTTCGCCCATGCCGGTGCGCCAGGCCTGGCGGCCGGTCGTCATGGCGGCACGGGTCGGGCTGCACACCGGGTAGGACCATGCCTGGGTGAAGGTGACCCCCTGATCGCACAGGCCCCGCAAGGTCGGCTGTTCGCCGCGCTGCACGTCCGGGAAGCGATCGTCACAGACGAAGGACTCCATGCCCATGTCGTCGGCGACGACCAGCAGCAGGTTCGGCCGCTCGTCGTCGCCGTCGCCGGTGTCGCCCGCGGGTTCCCCGTCGTCGTCGTGCCAGCCACCGTCGTCGTCGCTTTCCGGGCCGGCCGGGGCCGAGCCCCACAGGTCCACACCGGGCGGAAGCAGCGGCGCGACGGTCTGGCCCATGCCCGGGAGATCGGCCGACGAGCCACCGTCGACGGCATCGCGCACCACGCCGCCGTCGGTGCCACAGGCACCGATCAGCAACGCCAGGAGGGGGCGGGAGGAGAGTCGCATGGGGGGACCAGAGCGGCGGAACGACCGACGCTCTGCGAGCGTACACCGTTCCGCGCCGCGACGCACGGAGTTGTCAACCGTGTGCAAGGCCCTGGACACCGATCGCCGCCGCGTCGACCTCCTCCGCCGCGCCCAGCCGGGCCGCCAGCTCGTCCAGCAGCGCACCCATCGCCTGCTGCTCGCCGGTCTCGCGCAGCAGCCACAGCCGGGTCGCGGTGAGCTCGACCGCGGCGAGCGCCTCGGACAAGGCCGCACGCTCCCGCTCCCGGGCCGCCGACAACAGCGCCCGCGACTGGCCGCGCGCGGCGTCCAGGGCGGCATCGACCCCGGCATCGGGTCCGTCCACCAGCTCGGCGAGCGCCCGATCCAGCCGCGACAGCCGGGCCTGCTGTGCGGACAAGGCGCGATCCAGCGCCGCCACCGTCGCCAGGGCCGGGTCGCCTGCCGGCAGGGCCTGGCGCAGCCGCTGCACGGGCGAGGGCGACGGCGGCTCGGTCGCGACGGGCGCGGTCTCGGCCGCGGGCGCCAGCGAGGCCGCCAGGAAGAAGGGCCAGAAGGCCACGGCCAGCACGCGCTCCCAGGCTGGGCGGGCGCCGCGCGTCGCGACCACCACACCGGCAGCGGTCCACGCCATCAAGAGCAGCAGGGCGTCCATCTCAAGCCCCCAGCACGGCCGCGATGGCCTGCAGCACCTCGATGAGCCCGGTGCCCTCGGGCCCGCGCAGCAGCACGGTGTCGCCGGGCATGCCGATGACCGGCCGCAGCAGCCAGGACAGCTGCAGCCCGGTCAGCCCCAGCACCCCGCCCCACGGCAGGGCGGCGGTCCACGGCAGGTGCCGGAGCAGCCGCACGGCCCCGGCCAGACCGCCCAGGGCGCCGACCCCGACGACGGCCAGCACGAAGCGCCGGTAGGCGTACCACTCGACGACATCGGCGCTGCTGCCCATGCTGAAGGTCAGCCAGGTGATCACGGCCAGCGGGACGAGTCCCGCCATCACCACGGCACCGGTGGCGACAGCCTGCAGCACCAGGCCCGACAGCCGGACGGGCGACATCGGCCGCCCGGCCAGCGCGCAGGTCACGTGCAGCACGGGCAGGCTCAGTCCCGCGCTGGCCAGCAGCACGATCGGCAGCTTCACCGCGCTGGCGACCGCCTGGATGGCGCCTCCCTGCAGGCCGATGGCCAGGCCGAACACCGCGGCGCCGGCGGCGGCGACGGCGGCGAGCGGCGCGATGAGCGCGGCGGGCTCGGGGCCGACCAGGATCCGGTGGCTCAGGCCCGGACCGTCGCGCAGCAGCTGCTGGAGGACCGCGGCGGGGGCGAGGGAGCCGGACGGGGCGGTGCCCGGGCCGCCGAGAGGGCTGTCCACTGCATCGTCGGCGAGCTCGCGGAGGGCCGCGGGGCCGAGCTCGGGGAGGTCGATCGTGGGCCGCACGGCGTCGGCGGCGAGGGAGGAAGCGTCCATGGGGGGACTCCGGGAGGGCGAGGGGGAGGCGTTCAGAGGAGGTGCACGGCGAGGACGCCGGCGGTCCACAGCGTCAGGCCGTAGTGGACGAGGGCGGCGACCGGTCCGGCCGACGAGGCGCCCGTCGCCAGGGAGCGCTTCACGGTGGCGACGGCCCCGGCGAGCAGCGACAGCAGGAAGAGCATCACGACGACCAGCGCCAGGCCGAAGTCCGGCTCGGCACCCAGCGCGTGCACGAGCACCACCGGGGCCATCGCGGCCAGCGTGGTCCCGGCGACGGTGGGCCCCACCGCCGCGGACGCCGCGAGCTGCAGCACGTCGGCCTGTCGACCGCGCAGCGCGCTGACGAGCACCAGGGGCGGAAAGGTCAGCAGGGCCGCCAGCAGCGCGCCGCCGACCAGGGCCGGCCCCACGTCCGCGAGCCCCTCGCCGCGGGTCAGGCCGACCGCCGCGGACAACAGGAAGGCCGCAGCTCCCGCGAAGGCCACGCCGAGCGACGCGGCGAGCCCGGCCGGGGACGCCGGCACGCCGTCATCGGCGAGCAGCGCCCTCCCGTCGGGGGCCAGCAGGTGGCGGCGCAGCGCAACCCGGGCGGCCAGGGGGTGGTGGGGCGGCAGGTGCAGGGCCGTGGCGGCCGGGGCGGACTTGGGGACTGCGGAGCTCACGGGATCCTCCTCGGGGGGGTGTCGCGCTCCTCGATTGCAGCCGCCGTGCCAGCGTCGACGATCCGCACGGGTACACCATCCCCTCCTCCTCCCCCCGAGCGGGCCCGGCACCGCGGTCCACGAATCCACGCGACCGCGCAATCGACGATGGATCCGGCTCCGTGGCGCTCCCCGGCGGCCCTGCGTTAGGTCCGCCGCCTGCACTCGCCGAGGTCCAGATGAGCGACGCCCAGCGCCCCGAAGACGCCCTCTCCCTCCAGATCGACGCCCTGGTGGCCCGCCTGCGCGACGGGGACGACGACGCCAAGGCTGCGCTCGTCGCGGCCTGCTCCGGCGCGGACGGCGCACGGGCCCGCGAGCTGCTCGAGAACGCGATGAAGGGCGAGCTGCTCGAGACGCGCTGGGAGATCGAGGACGTGCTCGAGGAGACCACGCCCAAGAAGGCGGCGCCTGCGACGCCGGAGCCCGAGCCCGAGCCCGAGCCCGAGTCCGACCCCAACCGCCCGTTGACCGCCGCGGATCTCGACCTGGTCTACGATGATCCGCGCGGCCTGATGCTGCACAAGAGCAAGGTGGGAGACCGATGGTTCGCGACGCAGGTGGATCCCCGCACCGGACAGCCCCAGACCTTCGAGCTGCACCCGCAAGAAGTGCAGCAGCTCAAGGCGCAGCTCCAGGGCAGCCCCTACTGGCTGGTGGGCGCCGGGGCCTGACGGCCCTGGTCCTGTGCGCGCTGGTGGTCGGCTGTGGCGGCCCCAGAAAGAACCTGCGCAAGGCCGACCGCGAGCTGTCGGACGGCGAAGCCCTGCGCGCCGCCCGTCTCTACGACAGCGTGCGCCGTGACCACCCCGACATCCCGGCCGCCTGGAGCGGCTCCGCGCGCGCCTGGCTGACCCTGGACGACGGCGAGCGGGCGCTCACGTCCGCCGAAGGCGCGAGCGCCCGGGACGCCGACGGCGCTGCGGTGCTGCTGGCCCGTGCCCACGTGCTCGTGGGACGCGGCGCCACCGCGCGGGAGGCCCTGTCCTCGGCCGCGCTGCGCGACACGACGCTGGCCGGCCCCCTGGCCGAAGCCCACCTGGCCGCCGGCGACGCCGCGGCGGCCGAGTCCGTGCTGGGCGCGCTGGCTTCGCCGGGCCCCTGGGAAGAAGCGCTGCACGGCTGGGCCATCTGGCGAGCGGGCGGCAGCGACGCCTGCCCCGCCGCCATCGACCGCAGCCGCACGGCCGGGGCCGCCGCCGACGCCGCCGAGGCGTCCAAGCCGCTGGCCCTGGCCGCCGCGACCCTGCAGGCCTGCGACGACGCCGACTCGGCCGCCACCTTCGCCGACCGCGCCCGGCTCTTCCGGACGGTCGAGGTCGACGAGCTGCAGGTGCCCGCCCAGCGGCGGCGCGAAGCCGGCGACGTCGAAGGCTCGGCGCGGCTGCTGTCCCAGGCCGAGCAGTTCTTCCCGGACGACGGCTACCTGCCGCGCGAGCTCGGCGTGTCGTGGCTGGCCGCCGACGAGCCGGCCCTGGCCGAAGCCGCCCTGCTGCGCGCCCTGCCGCGGTACCCCTTCGAGCAGGACCCCGTGAAGCACGACACGGTGGTCGGCGGGCGCGGCATCGAGCGCGAAGAGCGGCAGCCCCTGGTCGAGGACCTCTGGCGCAGCATCGCCATGGCCCGGGCGGCCCAGGGCGACGCGGCCGGCAGCGCCGCCGCCCACGAGCGGGCGGCGCTGGCGGCCGAAGCAGGGCACGACCGCTGGGTCGAGGTCGCGCGGGCCTGGCTGGACGCGCGGCAGGGCGGTCCGGCCGAAGCGGCGGCCCGCCAGGCGATCGCCAAGGACGAAGCGCCCGGCGACGCCTGGCTGGTGCTCGCCCTGGCGGGCCGCCAGCAGCGCGACCTGGGCAAGGCCATGGGCGCGGCTCGGGAAGCCTGGAAGCGGATGCCCGGCGACATCGAGACGGCCGAGGTGCTGGCCGACGCCGCGCTGGCCACCGGCGACGCCGACACCGCCCGCCGGGTCTGTGAGACCGCCCTGGCCGACCCGCAGAACCGCCTGCACCCCCTGGCCACCCGGCTGCAGGCCCTGTTGACCCAGGCGCAGTAGCCGTGCCGATCACCAGGCGCTCCGAGTACGGCCTGCGGGCGATGGTGCTGCTCGGCGAGCAGCTGGGGGACGAGCGCCTGTCCGCCAGCGAGCTCGCGCGCCGGGAGCAGATCCCCGTCAAGTTCCTCGAGCAGATCCTGCGCGACCTGCGCGAGTCGGGCCTGGTCGAGAGCCGGGCCGGCGCCCGGGGCGGCTACCGCCTGGTGCGCGCTCCCGACCGGATCACGGTCGGCGAGATCGTGCGCGCCGTGGACGGACCGCTGGACCCCGGCCCCGGGGCCGGACCGCCCGACGCGGGCGATCCCGAAGAGCGCCTGTGGCCGCTGTGGCGCCGGCTGGGTCAGGCCATGCGCGAGGTGCTCGACGGCACCCGGCTCAGCGACCTGACCTTCACCTCGGCGCCGCCGGCATCGCCCCGCGCCGCGCCCGAAGACGAGGCCCCGGCCGACCACAGCGACGATCCCCGCGGGCTGCGCCGCCGCATGTGGTGGATCTAGGCGTCCGCGCGCGCCTGCAGCTCGCCGAAGACCCGCGCCTCCAGCGCGCCCAGCTGGTGGGCCGACAGGCCCAGCCGGTGCGCCAGGTCGCTGATGGTGCGCGCTTCCTCGACCCCGTACTCGCCGTCCGCCACGGCCACGAAGACGCAGGCCGTCAGCAGCAGCTCGGAGTGGGGCCACAGCGACTGCAGCTCGGCGGGCTCGGCCTGGATCGTGTCGGCCCCCGGCAGCAGCCGCTCGATGAGCGAGAACTCGGCTTCTTCGACCGGGCCATCGGCGGCCGCGACCCGGCGCAGCTCGTCCAGGAAGCGGCGGCGGACCTCGGGGGCGAGGCCGGCGTCGGCGATGCGGCGCGAGAGGCGGGGAGGACGAGAGGCCATGGCTTCGGGAGCAGGAGGGGAGCGAGGAGGGCGAGGCGAGGTCCGCCGGGCTTCAGAAGCCCATCTCCTCGGGCCGCCGATACTGCCACAGCTTCTGGAGGGCCTTGAGCTCGTAGGGACGGGCGTACCGGCCGGCGCGCCACCGCGGGGCGCTCAGCCAGCGGAGGGCGTGGCGCTGCCAGCCCGACAGGCGCTGGTCGCTGACCGACGGGTAGCGCGCGTGCAGCACCGCCTCGAAGTCGTAGACGCGGCGCACCAGGGCGCGCTCCTGCCAGGGGGTCACGGCGTTGCGCCGGGCCTCGTAGAGCGTCCAGGGCGGCGCCAGCCAGTCGTCGAGCCGCTCGGGGAAGGAGAAGCCCTGGGCGACGGCCTGGTCGTACATGCCCGGCAGCGGCACGGGCGTGTACATGTACAGGATGATCTCGCAGGCCTCGTTGTCCGCCTTGAGCCGGCGGACCAGGCGCAGGGTGGCGTCGACGTCGCCGTCGGGATCGACGGGGTTGCCCAGCACGAAGCTGAACTCGGGGCGGATGCCGTGGGCCCGCGCCCGCAGGTTGAGCTCGACCGTCTCGTGCACCTGCAAGCCACCCTTGTCCATGGCGTCGAGCGTGGCCTGGTCGGCGCTCTCTGCTCCGAAGAAGACCATGGCCAGGCCGCTCTCGGCCATCGCCCGCCAGGTGGCGTCGGACCAGGCGAGCATCGTGTCGATGCGCCCCTCGCCCCACCAGCGCAGGCCCAGGTCGGTGATGCCGTCCGCGACCGCTGCGACGCGCTTCTCGGCGGCGAAGAAGTTGTTGTCGTGGAACTCGATGGCGTCCGCGCCGTAGCGGGTCGCCAGGGTCCGCACGACGCGGACCACGTCGGCGGCCGGGTCGGCCAGCCAGCGGCCGTTGGCCAGGGTCGTGACCGCGCAGAAGTTGCAGGTGTACGGGCAGCCGACGCTGCTGTGGTGGTTGAAGGTGCGCCGCCCCAGGAAGGTGCGGGCGGCGTAGCGCTCCATGTCGACCGCGTCGTAGGGCGGGTCGCCGTAGCGGCTGCTGATCTTGAGCCGCCGCGGCGGGCCCTGCACCAGCGCTCCGTCCCGCCAGGCGGCGACCCCGGAGACCAGCGCCGGGTCGGTCCCGGCCCGCAGGGCGGCGATCAGGTCGACGACCGTGTCCTCGCCCTGCCCCACCACCACCAGGTCGATCGCCGGCTCGCGCGCACAGGCAGCGGTGTAGACGGTCGGGAAGTAGCCACCCCAGACCACCGTCAGCTGGGGCCAGAGCGCCTTGACGTGCCGCGTCCAGGGCACCGCCTGCCGCAGCTGGGGCCCGGGCATCACGGTCACCAGCAGCAGCGTGCCCGCCGGGTCGCGGGCGACGGCGGCTTCCGCGCGGGCCTTGGCGTCGGGGTCGACGTTGGCGTCGCACAGCTCCCAGCTGACGTCGTCGGGCAGCACCCGGGCCAGCATCAACAGCGACAGCGGCAGCCGCCGGTGGGCCTTCTGGGCGCGGGGGTTGAACAGGACCAGATGCATCGCGGCGACCTGTAGCTCAGCCGAGCCGCGCCCAGCAGACGCAGCGGGCGCAGCGGGGGTCCTGTTCGACCCGCAAGACCCCCAGCTGGCGGCCCATGCGGAACAGGCCTGCGGCCAGGTGGTCGCGGGCGTGGGCGTCCGGCGCGTCGGCCGCGATGAAGAAGCAGGGGCGCAGCGTCAGGTCGGGTCGGACGACGACGCTGGTCCAGGGCGCGTCGCATTGAGGCGGCCGATGGGGCGCCCGGCCCCGGTCGGCCCGGTACTTCGCGGCGATGCGCGCCTCGGCGAAGGCGCTGTCCACGACGAAGGCGCCCTGCGCCTGCCGGGCCCGAGCGAGGCCTTCCGCCACCACCTCGGGGTCCGGCACCAGGGCCGGATCGACCGGCTGCGCCCGGCCGAAGGCGTCGGTGCCGGACAGATCGGCGGCCAGGAAGCTCACGCTGTCGCAGCCCAGCGCCCGGGCGGCGGCGGCGATCTCGGGCAGCCGCCCGGCGTTGACCGCGGTGACGGTCACCCTGGCCCGCACCGGCCGGTCGAAGCCGGCGTCCCGCAGGGCGGAGATGCCCGCCGCGACCGCCGCCAGGCCATCGATCCCGCGGGCCTCGCGGTAGGACGCGGCGTCGTGGCCGTCCAGGCTCAGCACGACCTCGGCGGCGTGGGCGGCGACCGCAGCCGCGTGGCGGCGCAGGAGCAGGCCGTTGGTCAGCAGGACCGGCCGCAGCCCCGTCGCGCGGGCGGTCGCGAGCAGCGCGTCGATGTCCTGCCGCAGCAGGGGCTCGCCGCCGGTGAGCAGCACGTCCACGGCGCCGAGCCCCACCGCCTCGCGGCACAGGCGCGCGACGGCGGCCGCGTCCAGGGCCTCACCGCCCGCCGGGCCGCGGAAGTCGCAGGCGACACAGCGGCTGTTGCAGCCGTCGGTGAGGTGCAGGACGAGGGTGTGCAGGGTGCGGACCTCGCCGGTGGCCCGTGCATGGTGGAGGGCCAGGCGCCGGGCCAGCTTGGAGGGGGGAGGAGGAGGGGCCGTCGCCGAGGAGGGGACCCGCTCGAGCTCGACCAGCACGTGGTCGCCGCAGTCCCGGGCGAGGGGGAGGCGCCCGACGAGGCGATCGACGGGCGCGAGCAGCGACAGCCCTCGGGCCCGCCCGCCCGGCGGCGGCGTGCAGACCGAGAGCCCCTGGCGGCGACGCAGGCGGAAGGCCGGCCCCAGGTCACGGGCCAGCCCGCGGGGGCTGCGGTACCGGGTCCGCACCGGTCCGTCCCCGACCGGGACATCCACGACCGGGCGCAGCCGCTGCCGGAAACCGGCGACATCCCCCGCCAGGGCCCGCCCGAGCAGCCACGCGGGGTGCACCCGGGGCATGGTCGCGACCAGCAGCCGTCCTCCCGGGCGCAACAGCCCGGCCAGCACGGGGCCGACGACCCGCGCCTCCACCGCGTTGACGACGCCGAAGTCCATGAGGATCAGGTCGAAGGGCCCCTCCTCGGCGAGCTGCCCGGCCTCCTCCACCGGCAGCACCCGCGCGGGCACCCCACGGCGGCGGGCCTGCTCGACCATCCCCGGGCTCTGGTCGATGGCCACGACGTGGTGGCCCTGCTCGCGCAGCCAGGCGGCGTCCACGCCGGTGCCGCAGCCCACGTCGAGCACGCGACTGCCGGGCGCCAGCAGCGCCGCGAGCCGACGGAACACCACCGCCCGCTGGTGGCGGGCGACGGGATCGACCTCCCACGACTCCGCATAGTCGGCGGCGTGGGAATCGAAGGACGCAGGAGTCCCGGGCGACGACGGCGTCAGCATCTGGTCAGCACCTCCGCCCCTCGTTGACACTGCTTTCAGGGCATCTCTAATATTCCGCGACTCCGTGACAGTCGGTGACGCGTCCCCACCCCCGCGGTTCCGCCGATGCCACGCCCACCTCCCGCGCTCCAGGGTCGGTCCATGTCCCGCTCGTCGTCCCCGCTCCTCTCCCTGATCCTGGCGCTGGCCGCCCCCGTCGCCCCCGCCGGGGTGCTGGTCGCCACCATGGCGTCGTCGACGGCCCAGGCCGCGACCTTCGCGTCGCCGGTGCTGGCCTTCCTGCACCAGGGTGAAGTCACCGGCGACGGCAAGACCGAGACCACCGTCGACTTCCTGCTGGTCGACGCCGACGGCAAGCCGGCCACCGAGTTCAGCGGCCGCTTCTCGGCCACGTCCGGCAACACCGGCAAGCCCACGCTGGTCGCCCCGGGCCACTTCCGCGCGACCTGGACCCCGCCCGCCGTCGACGACGTGACCAACGTGCGCCTGAACGTGAAGGCCAAGGTCGGCACCGGCGCGGTGAACCAGGATCTGACCGTGTCCGTGCGGCCGGTCGCCCGCTACGGCGTCAGCGTGACCGCCGACCCGACCAGCGTGGTGCTCGGCCAGGACAGCACCGCCACCGTGAAGCTCAGCCTGACCGGCGGCGCCACCGGGCCCCGGGACGACGCCGACCTGGTGGTCACCACGTCGTCGGGCACGGCGGCCAACGTCACGAACCTGGGCGGCGGCCAGTACAGCCTGCTCTACACCGCCCCCGACAAGCTGTTCCCGCACCTGGCGCTCATCACCGTGTCCGACCGGCGCGACTCCGAAGCGACGTCCGGCGCCTTCGCCCTGCCGCTGGTCGGCAAGGCCAGCTTCCCGGTCCAGGGCGAGCCCGACGCCAGCCTGCTGGTGCGGGTCGGCACCCGCGAGTTCGGCCCGGTCCAGGCGAACGCCCAGGGCAAGGCCACCGTGCCCCTGACCGTGCCGCCCGGCGTGCGCACCGCGACCGTCATCTCGATCAAGGACGGCGCCCGCACCGAAGCCCAGCTCGACCTGAAGGTCCCGACCTCGCAGCGGGTCAAGCTGCTGCCGACCGTCCCGCAGCTGCCCGCCGACGGCAAGCGCACCGCCACCGTGCGGGTGTTCGTCGCCCAGCCCGACGGCTCGCCGGACGGCGCCGCCAAGGTCACCTTCCAGTCCAGCGCCGGCACCGTCGGCGCCGCGAAGCACGAAGGCGGCGGCATCTACGCCGCCACCTGGACTCCGCCCAAGAGCGGCGCGCCCCTGACCGCGACCATCTCGGTGGACGTGGCCGACGACGGCGGCGCCCAGACCGACAAGCTCGAGGTCAAGCTGCTGCCGGCCCTGCCCGACGCCATGACCCTCGAGGCCGCGCCCGACAAGCTGCCCGGCACCGACGGCAAGGTGGTGGTCTCGGCCCGGATCTCCGACAACAGCGGCGCCCGCGGCGTGACGCTCGGCGCGTCCAACGCCCAGGCCAGCAGCGCCGGCAGCCGCCAGACCGACGGCACCTGGACCACCCCCTTCCAGACCCCCGGCAACCAGCCTGCGATCATCCAGGGCGCGGTCGCCGCCCCGGCCAGCGACCGGCCCCTGGCCCGCCTGCTGGTCTTCCCGGCCACCGACGTCGTCCGCCCCGACGGCGCCAGCGAGACCGTGGTCACCGTGCTGTCCCTGGACGGCGACGGCTACCCGGTGCCCCAGGCCCCCGTGGCGCTGGAAGTCATCGAAGGCGACGCGGTCATCGGCGGCTCGATCACCACCGACGAGCACGGCATCGCCCACCTGCGCATGACCGCCGGCAAGACCGCCGGGCTGGTCCGCATCCAGGCCGCCAGCGGCGGCCACGTCGGCCAGGCCGTCCTGTTCCAGGCCGACGCCGGCTTCACCGCCCCGGCGAGCGGCATGGGCGGCGACCCGGCGACCATGGCTGCCTGGCAGGCCTGGAACGGCCGCGTGAACAGCATCGTGGTGCCGCGCCCCGGCCAGCCGGTCGCCCTGACCACCCCGCCGGCCACCACCACCACGCCGACCGCCATCTCCGGTCCCGTCGCCACGCTGGCCGTCAGTCCCGACCCCGCCCAGGTGCCCCCCGGCGCCGAGGTCAAGCTCGTCGTCACCGCCAAGGACGGCCAGGGCCGCGGCGTGACCGGCGCCCAGCTGCAGCTCTTCCCGAGCGCGGGCACCATCGGCAGCCTGTCCGACAAGGGCGACGGCACCTACGAAGCGAAGCTGACGGCGCCGGCCAGCGGCACCGACATGATCCGCGTGACGGTGGTCAACCCGGCGTCGGGCATCTCGCAGATGATCGAGGTGCCGGTCGGCCTTCCGGGCCCGACCTGGGGCGTCGCCGAAGCCGCCGCCGCCGAGAACAGCGGCCCGCCGCAGGAGTCCGAGGTCCGCGAGGCCCCGGTCATCGCCGCCCCCGACCCCGAGGTCCGCGAGGTCGCCCCCGAGAAGCAGCCCAAGCCCGAAGAAGAAGGCGACCACCCCTGGGTCCAGGTCCAGGCCGGCTTCCTGGGCGGCTTCTACAGCTACCAGCAGACCCCCGCGGCCGCGGGCGGCCCGCTCTACGGCGAGCGCATCGCGTTCGGCGGCGGCGAGACCGCGGCTGCCGGCGCGGCGGGCCTGGCCCTGGGCGCGCGCGCCTGGTCGCCCGGCATGAAGTACTTCGGCGCCGAGCTGGGCTTCCGGACCACCGGCTACAAGGTCGAGCTCGCCGACTTCGGCAGCGTCGTCCCCGACTGGCTCAACCAGTTCCAGGCCACGTTGATGGCCCGCTACCCGGTCGACATCGATCGCACGCGCCTGCACGCCGGCGCCAAGGCCGGTGTCTCGGTCGACGACTTCATGATCTACCGGCAGGACCTGTCCGGGGACAGCCCGGTGCTGGACTACGGCCCGCTCGTCGTGCCGAGCTTCGCCGTCGGCCTCGAGCTCGGCGCCGACTACGACGGCACCGTGTTCGGCGAGGCGTCGGTGCTGACCGGCCTGAACGGCGGCGGCGGCGGGCTGTACGGCCTGGACATCGACGCCCGCATCGGCTGGGCGTTCATGGACAGCCTGTACGCCTACGGCAACCTGGGCTGGGCCCAGCGCAGCACCGGCGTCTACATCCAGGACAGCGACCGCCAGTCGGCCGGCGACCTGGACGACGCCTTCACCATGCTCGGCGCGGGCATCGGCTGGCAGAACTGAGCAGCGGCCGCAGCGACCGGCCCCGGCTCAGCCCGGGCGCCGCTCGATGCGGACACGTTCCAGCACCTGGTCGGTGACGGGCTTGTCCCGGACCCCCTTGTCGGTCTCGGCGATGGCCTGGACCACGTCGGCGTCTTCGCAGGCGCCGAAGATGGTGTGCTTGCCGTCCAGGTGGTTGGGGGTCGAGCGGTCGGTGATGAAGAACTGGCTGCCGTTGGTGTCGGGCCCGGAGTTGGCCATCGCCAGCAGGCCCGGCTTGTCGAAGGTCAGGCCGCTGTCGGTCTCGTCGGCGAACCGGTAGCCGGGGCCGCCCGTGCCGTTGCCCAGCGGATCGCCGCCCTGGATCATGAAGCCGGGGATCACGCGGTGGAAGATGGTCCCGTCGTACAGCTTGCGCGTGACCTTGCGGCCGGTGCGCGGGTCGGTCCACTCGCGGGTGCCTTCGGCCAGCTCGACGAAGTTGAGCACCGTCTGGGGGGCGTACTGGGGCCAGAGCTCACAGTCGATGGTGCCCTGGGTGGTGTCGAGGTGGGCGTGCAGCGTGTCGCCCTCGGACAGGTCCAGGCGCAGGTAGACCTCGCGCAGGCGCAGGCGCTGGATCTCCTGCTCGAGCTTGCGGTTGTTGGCCACGAGCTCGCCGTTCTCCTTCTCGAGGCGGGCGCTCTGGGTCTCCAGCTCGCCGACCTTCTCCTTCAGCCCGTCGAGCTCGGCCTGCACCTCGGACGAGGGGCCGCAAGCGGCCAGCGAGGCCAGCGCCAGGGGAAGGGCGAGGGGCAGCAGGGCGGCGAGGGGGCGTGCTGGGGACATCGGCGACTCCGTGCGGGAGGAGGACCCGCGGGGGCTATCCGCACGAGCCCTCGCCCGCACAGGGGTGCCAGGCGCCGGGGGGCGGGGCAGCTCCGGCCAGCGTGATAGCTTGGCGGTGCCGCACCACGGGCGCGAGAGGCGCCCCCTCCCAGTGCGGGACCGCGTCCGGAGCGCCCATGTCCACCGAGTCCCCGCGCGTTCGCGTCCTCCTTCGGACCGAGCTGTTCAGCCCTCCCTCCCTCCCCCACGCCCCCCGCCGCGTCTTCGTGGTGGAAGGCGCGCTGGTCGATCGCCAGGGCGGCCTGACCGTCGTGGCCGACGCCTTCTACGACGGGGTCGGCAAGCCGATCGAGGGCGTCGAGAACCAGACGCTGTTCCTCCCCATGGCCAAGATCGACCACGCGGTGATGCTGGACGGATGACCCGCTCCCCGCCCGCCCCGGCCTCGCGGCCCGTGCTCCTGGCGCTGGTGCCTGCGGCGTTGCTGCTGGGCGCCTGCGGCCGCACGGCCGTGGACGGCGAGGTGGTGGACGTCGCCGGCGCCCCGCTCGAGGGCGCCTTCGTGGCCGCGGTCGGCACGACCTGCAGCGCGACGGTGGGCGCCGACGGCCGCTTCTCGATGCCCTGCACGCCCGGCGAGCACACGCTGCTCATCACGCACCCCGGCTACATCGAACGCCAGGCCGAGGTCAGCGCCGTCGCGCGCGAGCGCAAGGACCTCGGCAAGACGGTGATGATCGCGATCCCCGAAGAACAGGGCCTGTTCCTGTTCGAGGCCGACCGCTACGTGCCGATGGCCGGCGCCTGGCTGGACCGCACCATCGTCGAAGGCCACTCGACCACCCGCACCCGGTCCTACTGCCTGGATCGCCAGCGCAGCAAGCCGACCCGCCTGGCGGCGGGCACCCACGCCCTGTTCGACAACGAGAGCATCGGCTGGCGACCCTTCCGCCTGGACGACGACGGCTGCGCCTACCGGGACTTCAAGGACGAGCAGCACCGGTGGGAGGTCACCTACAAGGACAAGCCGCCCATGCAGGAGCAGACCGTGGCCGAGGGCAAGCGCATCGTCGCCCTCAACCTGGCCCCGGGCGAGTACTTCCTGGCCGACTGGGACCGGGGCTTCTTCACGCCCGACGACGCGATCGACGCCGACGGCAAGCGCTACTCCGGGGTCTGGCTGGTCGTCGAGTAGACCGCCCGGCCGCCCGCGAACACACCGACGGCCACCAGCAGGGGCATCAGCCCGGCGCCGAGGGCCGGCAGGTGGCCGGACGCCGCCGCGCCCGACGCCGCGATGACCGCCGCCTGGACGCACAGTCCGAGCACCAGGGCCGGCCCGAGCCGCGCCCGCCGGCCCGGGCCGGGGCCCACGCTGGCCAGCAGGGCCACCAGCGCGCACAGCCACGGCCGCAGGCGGCGCTGCCATCGCTCGGCCCGCAGCGGCGGCGTCCGGCCCAGCTCGCCGCCGCCCGCGACGGCGGGCAAGGACAGCGCCTGGGCCTGCCGGAGCAGGTCCGGCCCCGGCGCCGACGAGGTCCCGGCGGGCTGCAGGCCTCCATCGCGAGCGAGGATGCGCTGGCCGTCGTGGAGGGCCACCAGCTCGCCCCCGCCGCCAGCGCCGCCCTGGGGTTCGGCCGGCAACCACGCCCAGGCCGCGGGAGGCTGGTCCGACAGCTCCGCCCGCAGCGCCAGGGCGTCCCGGGCGAGCACCGGCGCGGCCCGGTCCTGCAGCCCGGTCGACAGCCCGCCCAGCAGCAGGCCGACCAGGGCCGGCCCCCGCGCAGCGCGCAGGGGCGAGATGCCCATCGCCTGCAGCGCCTCGGCCTCGTGACGCTGCACCGCGGCCGCGGCGGCCAGCCCGGCGCCTGCCGCCACCAGCGCCGGCAGCAGCGGGAACAGCAGCAGCGGCCCCTCCCGCAGCGCCAGCGCCAGGGCCACGGCCAGCCCGTGGCGGGCCCCCTCGACCATGCCGGCCGACACGATCAGCGACACCGCCAGCGCGATGGCCAGCAGGCCAGCGCCCAGCGCCCGGCCGCCCAGGTGCAGGTCCAGGACCAGCGCACGCGGCAGGCTCATCGGTCCCGCCAGGTGGCCCAGGCCACGGCGGCGGCGGCGGCCACGGCCACGGTCGGCAGCCAGGCAGCGACCAGGGGGCCCAGCCCTGGCGCGGCCTGGTCGCTCAGCCGCAGCACGACCCACCAGCCGGCCACCACCGCCGTGGAGACCGCTCCCGGGCGCCCGCCCCGGGCGCCCAGCGGCACGGCGAGCAAGGCGAGCAGCGGCAGCCCGGCCGGCAGGCTGCTGCGCTTGTGCAGGGCCAGCGCCTCGGCCGTCGCGTCTCTCCCCGCGGCCTGCATGCGCTCGACGCGCGCACGCAGCGCGGACGCGCTCAGCTCCTCGATCTCCTGGCGCGGCCCCTCGACGTCGAGCCGCAGGGTGGCGGTGGTGAACTGCAGCCGGGCCGTGACGGCCCCGTCGTCGCCGAGCTGCAGCGCCTCGCCCTCGACCAGACCGACAGCGCCTCCGCCGGACAGCCGCCCGGTCCGGGCCGTCAGCGCGGTCGGCCCGCTGGCGATGACGACGCCTCCCAGCGCCTCGCCGTCGACCTCCTCGGCCACCACCAGGGCGTCCCCCACCATCACCGGCTGGGACGGCCGCAGGTGCAGCTCGCCCACCGCCCGGGTCAGGGCCACCCGCACCTGGCGCCGGCCGGCCGGCTCGGCGACCTGTCCGATGCCGGCCAGCAGGCACGCCGCCAGCAGGCCCAGCCCCAGCACCCCGGGGACCACCGAGCGGGTCCCCCGCCCGGCCGTGGCCAGGGCCCGCCAGTCTCCCCCGAGCCGCCAGGTCCGCGCCGCGGTCGCCAGCCCGAACAGCAGACCCACGGGCAGCGCCGTGCCGAGCGCCACCGGCAGCAGCCCGACGACCAGCGCCAACACGCCGCCTGCGCCCGGCGTCGCGGCAGCCAGCGACATCGTTCGCGCCAGCACCACCAGCAGGAACAACGCCGTCAGCCCCCCCACCGCCATGGCGACGGGACGTGTCGCCTCGCGCGCGAGCGCGATGCCGGGACGCCAGCTCAGCCCCCCCACGGCATCCCCGACCCGCCGACAACCGCGGTGGCCCCGACAGCCTGGCTCGGCAGGTGTCCGCTTTCCTTGACAAAACGCCGCTGGTGCCTAAGATGCGCCACCCGCGGACCCCCCAGAAGCAGCTGGGAGGGCCGCGACCACGTCGGCGCGCCGCCCGGAACCCCGAAGGGCAGCGCGGTCGGTGCGACTGGACCGAGCGAGGACAGGATCATGGAGTTCAAGGTTGGCGACAAGGTGGTGTACCCGGCACACGGTGTCGGTGTCATCAAGGCCGTCGAGACCATCGACTTCGAAGGTGATCGCTACACATTCTACGTCCTGACCATCCTGGACAACGGCAGCACCTTCCGCGTGCCCGTCCAGAACGTCAGCGCCATCGGGGTCCGACGCGTGATCTCGATGATGCAGGTCGAGAAGGTCTACGAGGTGCTGCGCGACCGCGACGTGCCCACGGACAACCAGACCTGGAACCGCCGCTACCGCGAGTACACCAACAAGCTGCAGACCGGCGACCCCATCGAAGTCGCCAAGGTCCTGCGCGACCTCGCCCTGCTGCGCCAGGACAAGAACCTGAGCTTCGGCGAGCGGAAGATGTACGACAAGGCCAGCCGGCTGCTCATCCAGGAGATCGCCTTCGCCAAGGACACCGACGAGCAGTCGGTCGAGAAGGAGATCGACGACCTGTTCACGGCGCCCGAGCCCGAAGCCGACGACAAGAAGAAGAAGCCGGTCTCGAAGAAGAAGAAGGCCGCGCCGATGGACGACGACGACGACGACGACGATTGAGCCTTGCTCCGAACTCCCGCTGCACAGGACCCACCTTGAGCTCCCCGCGAATCCGGCTGCACTTCCCCGCTGGTCGTCCCCTCGACCTGGCCGACGTGCGCCTCGCACTCTTCGGCACCCTCTGGGCCCATCACGACGACGGCACCGTCGTCGCCTCCATCGAGAACCGCTCCGCCCTCGACGACCTGGAGTGGCTGGGCATCGAGCCCGACGAGATGGCCGCCCCCGCCGGCGATGCGCGCGCCGCTGAAGTCGCCGCCGAGCTGATCGAAGAAGCCAAGGCCTACCAGTGCTACTGCACCCAGGCCGAGTTCCGCGAGATGCCCGTCAACCCGTCGGGCTTCCCCGAGACCGTGGCCTACGACCTGCGCTGCCGGCGCCTGACGCCCAGCGACCGCGCGTCCCTCGAGAAGATGGGCCGCAGCCCCCGGGTGCGCCTGATCCTGCCCGAAGAGCTGCCGACCCCCGACGTCGACGCGCCCGCCGTCACCAGCGACTTCCCCATCGTCGGCCCCGACGGGCACGCCCTCGACCTGTTCAGCGCGGTCTTGTCCCCCCGCGACGCCGGCGCGACCGCGCTGCTCGTCGACGGCGGCCGTGCCCACGAGCTGGCCCACTGGCTGGTCGTGGCCCAGGCGCTGGACTGGGAGATCCCCCAGCTGGTCGTGCTGCCCGCGTGGATCGGCCCCGACGGCAAGGTCATGGGCAAGGACAGCTCGTCGCTGACCGTGGCCAGCCTGCGCGCCCAGGGCTTCCACCCCAAGGCCATCGTCGCCATCGCGGCGCGGGCCGGCTGGAACCCCGGCGACCTGACCGACATCGACGACATGGCCAAGGCCTTCGACGTGGCCGACCTGACGACGGAGTCGCCGGTCCTGGACATGGACGCCTTCCGCACGCTCAACGGCGAGATCCTGCGCGGGCTGGACGAGTCCGACCTGGTCCAGGCCGTCGGCGAGCACCTCGAGCGCCGCGGCTACCCCTTCATGGACCGCGACCCCGAGTGGCAGCAGCGCTTCGTGCGCGCCGCCCGCAAGGAGATGACCACCCTCGCGGATGCCGAAGGCTGGGCCGCCCTGCTGCTCACCGCCACCGCGGACTACGACCGCGAGGTCGCCCGCGTGCTGCGCGAGCCCTCGACCCAGGAACTGGTCGAGGCCTTCGCCAAGGCGATGGCCGGCATCGAAGGCGACGGCACCGACGCCAACGCCTGGCGCGGCGTGCTCTCCGAGCTGCGCACCAACAGCAGCACCCCCGGGCGGGCCATGGCCATCCTGCGGCTCATCATGACCGGCCAGCGCGAAGGCCCGGGTGTGGCGACCATCCTGTCGCTGCTCGGCATCGACGGCTGTCAGGCGCGCATCGAGAAGGCGCGCCGCTACACCGGCTAGGGAGCCCCCCTCCCCAGCTCGAAGAGGCGGCCCCCGGGCCGCCTCGCTTCGTCTCACCCCCTCTCCCAAAGCGGGATACCCCGCCCGCCTCCCCTCCCTCCCCCGCGACCGGCAGACCCATGTCCGACATCCGCCTGTACAACACGCTGTCCCGCAGCCTCGAGCCCTTCGAGCCCACGGAGCCCGGCCGGGTCCGCATGTACGTCTGCGGCATGACCGTCTACGACTACTGCCACATCGGGCACGCCCGCGCGATGATGAGCTTCGACGTGGTCTACCGCTGGCTGCTCGAGAAGGGCTGGGACGTGACCTACGTCCGCAACCACACCGACGTGGACGACAAGATCATCGCCCGGGCCACCGAGCTCGGCGAAGACCCGCTGGCCCTGTCGCAGCGGTTCATCGAGTACCTGGACACCGACCTGGCCCGGCTCGGGCTGCGCCAGCCCGACGTGGAACCGCGCGTCAGCACGCACATCCCGCAGATCATCGCCATGGTGCAGGCCCTGGTCGATCGCGGCCACGCCTACGCCACCGGCGACGTGGCCGACGGCCAGGACGTCTGGTTCGCGGTCGAGAGCTACGCCGACTACGGCGCCCTGTCGGGCAAGAAGCTCGGCGACCTGCGCGCCGGCGAGCGCGTGGCCGTCGACGACCGCAAGCGCCACCCCGGCGACTTCGCCCTGTGGAAGGGCGCCAAGCCCGGCGAAGTCAGCTGGGACAGCCCCTGGGGCAAGGGGCGTCCAGGCTGGCACATCGAGTGCTCGGTCATGTCCACCGAGCACCTGGGCCACAGCTTCGACATCCACGGCGGCGGCATCGATCTCATCTTCCCGCACCACGAGAACGAGATCGCCCAGTCCGAGTGCGCCAGCGACCACCATCCCTTCGCCCGGTACTGGATGCACAACGGCCACCTGACCCTGGTCGACGACGACGGCTCGCCCATCAAGATGAGCAAGTCCCTCGGCAACGCCATCCGGATCCGCGATCTGCTGGACGAGGTCCCCGCCGACGCCCTGCGCATCGTCTACCTCGAGAGCCACTACCGCAGCCCGCTGCCCTTCTCCCGCGCGCGCCTGATGGACGCGGTCGGCTCGGCCGAGCGCATCTACCTGGCCCGCGAGGTGCTCGAGACCATCGCCGCCCACGAGCCCGCCGGCCCCGCCCACCAGGTCGCCGCCGACCTGGGTGGCGATGCCCAGGAGCTCTACGATCGCGTCCAGGCCTTCCCCGCCGCCTTCGCCGCGGCGATGAACGAGGACTTCAACACGTCCAACGCCCTGTCCGAGCTGTTCGAGCTGACCCGCGCGGTGAACCGGTTCGGCAACCACAAGAAGTGGTGGAAGCGCAGCAGCGCCCTGGCCCGCGACGCCCTGCGCTGCTTCGACCTGTCGGGCCGCGTGCTCGGCATCGGCGGCCAGGACAGCGAGCAGTTCTTCAACACGCTCACCGACACCCTGCTCAAGAAGGGCGGGCTGACCCGGGACGTGGTCGAAGAGCTCATCGACGCGCGGGAAGCCGCCCGCGGGGCCAAGGACTGGGGCCGCGCCGACGAGCTGCGGGACGAGCTCGACAACCTGGGCGTCGTCGTCATGGACGGGGCCGAGGGCACGCGCTGGCGCATGCGCAGCGCCTGAGACGACGAACCCCGCGCTCCGGTCACCCGGAGAGCGGGGTCCTGTCCAGCGGGCGCGGGCGCCCGGCCGCTCAGCGGATCACGAGCGCCGCGCAGCTGACCTCTTCGCCGTTCTTGGTGGCGTCCTGGCAGGTCCACTTGCGGTGGATGAAGGTCGTGCCGGCCAGGGGGGTGCCGTCCTTGTTCGGCTCGGTCCACTTGTGGGACCAGTGCCAGCGGTACTCCTTGCCGCCCTTGGCGTCGACGATCTCGGGCTTGAGGCCCTTCTGCGGGTTCGTGCCGTCGAACCACAGATCGTAGGTCACGTCGCAGGTCTCGGCGGCCTGGCGGCCGTCGTCGCCCAGGTACCAGAAGTGCACCTCGTCGCCCATGCCGGCCTCGCGGATGACCGCGACGTTGGTCAGGTCTTCGGGGTACTCGGTGAGCTGGGTGATCGCGACGTCACCGCTGTCGGTGCAGTGCTCCCACAACAGCTCGCCGCCTTCGTGCTTCACGAAGGGGTTGGTGCCGGTGGGGTTGCTGTCCTCGAGCCGCTTGCCGTTGTAGATCGTGACGTAGTTGTCGGTGATCCGCAGGCGGCAGTTCCGGGTGTCGATGTCGACGTAGAGGATGCCCTGGAGCTTGTTGCCCAGGTTGTTGTTGTTCAGCTTGAAGCTGTCCCAGCCTTCGCCGCCCTTGTACTTCTCGACGTTGGCGACGGCTTCTTCGATGCCCTTCTTGATCTCGTCGTCGCTGGCGTTGGGGGCGAGCTCCTTGAGCTTCGCGTCCGTGCACTCGGCGTCGGCCACCAGGAGCGCCTGGCACATGTCCTTGACCTTGGGCTCTTCGACGCAGACCAGGCCTTCGCCCTTGGTCTCGCAGTCGTAGGTGTACATGTCGGACAGCGACCCGACGTTGTACTTGACCTGCAGGCCATCGTCGCCCTTGACGAACTTCATCCGGGTCTTGTGATCGGGGATCTCCGTCTTGTCCGGCATCGCCTTGAGGATGACCCACTCGGTGTCGACCAGGCTGTCCTTGGAGAGGGCGCACTCGGCCGTGGCCTGCTTGCCGACGGTGATGCCGCTGCCCTGCTCTTCGCAGGCGAGGAGGAGGACCGGGAGGGCGAGGAGGAGGGGCTGCGACCGCATGAGCTGCTCCAGGGCGGGAGACGTCGGGGAAGGAGGCGACGCCGGGGAGGAGGGCCGACGCCAGGCGCCGGCAGGAAGACAGCGGCCACGCTATCACAGCGGTCGAGGACGCCATGAAGCTCATCATCGCCACGAACAACCAGCACAAGCTCGACGAGATCCGCGAGATCCTGGCCACCGCCGGCCTCCGCGGGGTCGAGGTGCTCGACCTGTCGGCCTGGCCGGCGCTCTCGGACCTGGCCGAAGACCACGACAGCTTCGTGGACAACGCCCTGCAGAAGGCCCGGGCCGTGCACGCCGCCACCGGCCTGCCCGCGGTCGCGGACGACAGCGGGCTCGAGTGCGATGGCCTGGACGGCGCTCCGGGCGTGCGCAGCAAGCGCTTCACCCCCGAAGCCACCGCCGACGCCAACAACGCGCACCTGCTCGAGCGGCTGGCGGACGGGGCCGACCGCACCGCCCGCTTCCGCTGCGTGCTCGCCCTGGTGACCGACGCCGGCGAGCGCACCGTCGACGGCCGCTGCGAGGGCCGCATCGCCCACGCCCCGCGCGGAGACGGCGGCTTCGGCTACGACCCGCTCTTCCTGCCCGACGACCACCCCGGCCGCAGCATGGCCGAGCTGAGCACCGCCGAGAAGAACGCCATCAGCCACCGCGGCCGCGCCTTCTCGCAGCTGCCCGCGCTCATCGCGGCGCTCGGGCTGGCCTGACGGTGCGGCCCGCCGACGGCGCTGCGCTCAGCGGCGCCCGACGCTTCGCTCAGTGGCGCCCGGCGCTGCGCTCAGTGGCGCCCGTAGCGGTCGTCGTGGCTGCTGAGGCGCTTCCAGAAGCTCCACAGCAGCAGCAGGCCGCCGACGATCAGGAAGGCGATGCCGGACACACGGCCCTGCAGCTCGGGATCACCGACCGCGGGCGTGTACAGGTAGTCGATGCCCGGGATGAGCAGCACACGGTCGTTGTAGGTGGCGTTGTGCCACAGGATGAACGCCCCTGCGGACAGGAACAGGAACGGAGCTGCGAAGCGTCCCATGATGACCCTCGGACCTCGGTCGTCCCGATCATCCTACCCGACGGAGCCCGCCGGGGTCCATCGCCGGCCGGCCCCCGCGCGCCCTGCGCCTTCCCCGCAACCTCTCCCGACGCGTAGCATCGGCCTTCCCCACCCCCCGCTCCCCGAGGAGATCCCATGCGCAGTCCCTCCCTCCTGATGCTCGCCGGCGCCCTGGCGCTGAGCGCCGGCAGCCTCGTCGGCTGCGGCGACAAGGACGGCGACACCGGCGTCGGAGACGACGGCGACTCCAAGGACGACGCCAACCTCGCCACCGCCCAGGCCCTGTGGACCGAGATCGACGGCTACGAAGGCTGGTCGCAGACCGCCGACTGGATCGGCATCCAGCCGAGCGTCGACGGCACCCACGGCGACTACGTCCAGATCTGGGCCAACACCACCGCCTACGGCACCATCACCGGCGGCGGCGGCGGCGACATGCCCGACGGCGCGGTGCTGGTGAAGGAAGGCTACGACGACGAGACCGGCAGCACCCTGACCGGCATCACCGTCATGAAGAAGGTGGACGGCTTCGACGCCGACAACGGCGACTGGTTCTGGGCCAAGTACCAGGCCGACGGGACCATCGAGCTCTACGGCTCGGTCAGCGGCTGCAGCGGCTGCCACAGCTCGGGCCAGGACTACGTCCAGTTCGAGACCTGGTGAGCGCGGACGCTCTCCCGGGGTCGCCCGGGAGAGCCGCCAGCCGGCTCAGCTCTCGGACTTGCCGAACACGAAGCTCGCCCGCAGGCGGCCCGTGTAGAACTGCGCCCGGGCGAAGTTCGGGTCGCCGCCGCCGGACTCTTCTTCGGTGGTCGGGCTGAAGTTGTAGGGCGCCGCGTAGAACTCGCCGGCCCACTGGAAGTGCTCGCCGAGCTTGCCCTGCACGCCCAGGCTGCTGCTCAGGCCGATGTAGGGGCTCAGGTTGTTGCCGACCAGCCCGTCGTCGCCGATGTAGAAGAAGGTGCTCGCGTCGGTGATTCCGACGGCCAGGTACGGGTTCACCTTGGGCGTCGAGAAGCCGAGCATCACGTCGAAGCCGAAGGTGCTGCCCAGGTACAGATCGTCGACCGCGGGATCGCCCTCGACGAAGGGCGTGGCGATCTCGCCGATGGTCTTCTGCATCGTGTAGTGGAACCGGCCACCCCACTCGAAGCCCGTGCCCTCGGCCGGCAGACCGAAGCCCAGCTCGCCGCTGGTGATCACGTTGCGCGTGCCGGCGAAGGTGACCGGCGGCACGTACCCGGCACCCGCGTAGATCGCGACGGGACCGAGCTTGGGGAAGGTGAAGATGCCGCGCAGCCGCGGGGCGATCGGCGTCTTGTTCGTGTCTTCGGTCTTGCCGTAGGACAGCACCAGGCGGCGCTTGCAGCCCAGCGGGGGGATGCCCAGCACGTCGACGCCCAGCGAGCCGCGGCCCGCGCTGTGGGGCACGACCGAGTGGATGGGCGACAGGGTGGTCGCCAGGGCGAAGTAGTTCTGCAGGTAGTCCTGCTGGGCCTGCTCGTTGTAGCCCTCGGGGGCGCCCTGGGCGGCGAGCTCCTGGCAGGCCTCGTCGACGTAGGCGTGGGCGGGGGCCGAGGCGAGCAACAGGGCGGCGGCGGCGGTGAGCATGCGGGCTCCGGTCAGCGGGAGGGAGAAGGAGGGGGAACGCTCACTCACAGGCGGCTCCGTCGTCGATCCAGGTCGCGATGAGGTCGATGTTGTCCTGGCTCATGCCACCACCGGGGGGCATCGCGTCGCCGTAGGTGCCGGTCTCGGCCACCTTGTGCCACAGCACGCTGGCGCTGCTGTCGCCGGCGGACACGAGCTCGGCGGCGTAGCCGTCGGCGGTCACGCCCACGAGCGCGCCACAGGGGTCGGTCTCCAGGTCCAGGTTGCCGAAGGACGGCGCCGAGGCGGCCGAGTGGCAGGTCAGGCACTGGGCCGCGAAGATCTCCTGGACACCGTCCCAGCCTTCGGCCGAGACGACCAGCTCTTCGGTGGGAAAGACGGTGTCGTCGCAGCCGCCGGCGAGCAGCGCGGCGAGCGGCAGCAGGAAGAGGGGGGTGGACCGTTGCACGTCGACTCCGTGTGGGGGTGCGGGCGCGGCAGAGCGTAGTCGAGGCCGGGCCGGGCTGCCGCCCGATACCCCACGACCGCGACAGTTGCGCCGGCACGCCCATCCCCCGACCGCGGTGCTACGTTGCGTGAGCGTCCCTTCCCCGCGGTCTCTTGCGCATGCAGCAGCTCCTCCGCCCCTCCCGGTCCGTGCCCGTCGGCCTCCTGCTGGCCGGCCTCCTCCCCGGCTGCAGCCAGGAAGGCTGGTGCGAGCGGTTCAACCTGGCCTGCGATCTCGGCGGCGAGGTCTCCCTCGACGACCCGATCGACGAAGACGGCGACATCTGGGAAGCCGGCGCCGACTGCGACGACACCGACCCCCTCATCCACCCCTCGGCGGAAGAGGTCTGCGACGGCATCGACAACAACTGCGACGGCCAGATCGACGAAGGCACCTCCGGCATCCAGACCTGGTACATCGACCAGGACTTCGACGGCTACGGCAGCGACAGCTCCACGGTCGAAGCCTGCGAAGGCCCGACCGGCTTCGTGCTGCAGGACGGCGACTGCGCCCCCAGCAATCCCGCGGTGAACCCCGGCGCCACCGAGCGCTGCGGGGACGGCGTCGACAACGACTGCAACGACGACGCCGACATCTGCTACCACAGCGGCAAGCTGCGCCCCGACGACGCCGAGATCGCCGTGCTGGCCAGCGCGAGCGAGGCCGTCGGCCTGGGCGGCCGCCTGACCGTCGGCCCCGACCCCAGCGGCACCAGCAGCCGCAGCCTGGCGCTGGCCATGGGCGCGCCGACCTGGGACGGCGACTCCGGCGGCGTCTGGATGACCGGCGCCGGCGAGTTCTTCTTCACGACCACCGGCACCTTCTCGATCGGCTCGGTCTCGCGTGAGCTGACCGGCATGCCCCGCGGCTGGCTGGTGGGCAGCGCCCTGGCCCTGCCCGGCGACGTCGACGGTGACGGCTACAAGGACCTGGCCGTCGGCATGCCCGGCGCCCGCTGGGGCGAGACGGGCGAAGGCGCGGTCCTGGTCACGCACGGCCCGACCGCCACCGGCTCGGGCCGGGACACCAGCGAAGACCGGTTCCTGCTGGGGGCCGAGGCCGACGCCCGCATGGGGACCGCCGTGGCCGGCGTGCCCTCGCCGCTCGGCGGCACCCCCCACGGCATCCTGGCCGGGGCCCCCGGCGCGTCGGACGGCCGCGGCGCCGTGGTGCTGATGTTCGAAGAAGCCGAGGGCTTCCTGGAGCCCGGCGACGCCTTCCTCCGCATCCGCGGGGGCGACGACGACGTCGGCCTGGGCGAGCAGGTCGCCGGTGGCGACATCGACGGCGACGGCGTGGGCGACCTGATCGTCGCGTCGGTCGAGTCCAGCCGGGTCTACGTCTTCCTGGCCCCCCACGAGCCCGGCGAAGGCGACGTCGAGCACGCCACCGCCACCCTGACGGGCGACGCCGCCGACGCCCTGGGCACGGCGATGGCCGTGGTCTCGGACCTGGACGGCGACGGCAACGACGAGCTGCTGCTCGGCGGTCCCGGACGCGACGACAGCGCCGGCGCCGCCTGGTTGGTGGGCGGCGGGCGCGAGATCGGCGGCAGCGCAGCCATCGACGACGTGGCCTGGGCCAGCTGGTCCAGCGACCAGCCGGGCGCGATGCTCGGCGCCGCCGTCGCCGGGGCCGGGCGGTTCACCAGCAGCAGTCGGCGCGGCATCGTGCTCGGCGCTCCCGGCACCGACCGGGACGACGGCGTGTCCGAGGCCGTCGGCGCAGCCTGGATCATCACCGAGCTCGACGGCGGCGCGACCGAGCTGTCCGGTGTCGACGACGCCTTCGGCCTGTTCACCGGCGAGAGCGCCAACAGCCGGGCCGGCTCGGCGGTGGCGGTGGTCAGCGACCTCGACAGCAACAACGTCGACGAGATCGTCATCGGCATCCCCGGCGCGGGCTCCGGCCAGGTCGTGATGCTCAAGGCGCCCGGGCGCTGACCCTCAGCGGACGACGACGGCCTGGTCGTAGACCGCGAGCCCGCCGTCGCGGTCGTCGAACACGACCCAGACATGGCCCTCGCCGGCGGCCGCGGGCGCCTCCAGGAACAGCCGCACCTGCTCGTCTTCGCACTTGACCTTGCGGTCGTCGAACTGGCCGGCGGTGGTCACGGGGAAGGCGTAGACGCTCTCGCCGTTCGGATCCCGGCACTGGAAGATCAGGTCGATGATGCCGCCGGCGCGCACGTTGATGGCGTCGGTGAGCGCCTCGGGGAACCGCGCGTCGAACTCGGGGTTGACGTTGCGCAGGCCGGGGTCGCGGTTGCTGACCGGGTAGGCGCGGGTCGCCAGCGCCACCCCCTCCATCGGCAGGTTCGCCAGCCACAGGTCCGGCCGGGCCAGCTCGGCGGCGATCTCCTCGTCGATGCCCCGGGCGTCCATCCCGGCGCGCACCCGCTCGAACTGGGGGCAGAGCCCCTCTTCGCAGGCCAGCAGGAACACCTGCACGGTCACGCGGTCGGCGTCGTCGGGGAAGTAGTTCCAGGCTTGCGAGGGGATCTCGCGCGCGGTCGAGAACCGGCCGCCGGACCCCGTGCCGATGGTGACCCACTCCTCGAGCTCGGACGCGAACAGCGGCTCGGCGCAGGTCTCGTCGTCGACGTACAGGCAGGTCCAGAACATCACCTCGATGTCGCTGGGGTCGCCGTCGGGGTCCGCGATGTAGGCGTCGGCCTCGACCCGCTCGCCGGGCAGCGCCTCGGCGGGGTCGGTCGTGATGGTGACCACGCGCAGCTCGTCGATGGACGTGGGCTCCCAGCCCGTCGCGCCACAGCCGAAGGCCAGCAGGGGAAGGAGCATCACCACTGGGCCTCCAGGCCGAAGGCCGGCAGGATCGGCAGGCCGTACACGGGGATCTCCAGGCTGTAGTCGGGCGAGAAGTTCAGCAGCTCGACGTTGCGGCGGTTCGTGATGTTCTGGATGTCGAAGTACAGCGTGAGCGCCCAGGTCCGGTATGTCCACTGCTTGTCGACGCGGACGTCGAGCGCCCACCAGGTCGGCATGCGCGCGACGTTGCTCTCGGCGAAGACCGGCAGCCAGGTCTGCTCGTCCAGGTCGTAGAAGCTGTTGACGATGGGCGTGTAGGGGTTGCCCGAGGTCAACCGGAAGCGCCCGCCGGCCCGCCAGCCGCGGGGCAGCACCCGCGAGCCCGACAGGGTCAGCATCACCGGCTGGTCGTACTGGAACAGCCCCGGCTCCTGGCCCTCGCGCTCGATGCGGGTGGCTCGCGACAGGGTCAGCGCGACGAAGGCGAAGGTGCGCTTGTCCTCGTAGCGGGACAGCAGCTCCAGGCCGTAGGCCTTGCCGGTGCCTTCGTTGTCGTAGGGGTCGGTGTCGTAGGGCGCCATCGGCGGCGGCGCGAGCTCGAAGGTGAACCGGTTGTCCAGGCCCACGACCAGCTGGCTGAGCGCCGAGTAGTAGATGGTGCCCTCGAGCGACAGGCCCGGGAAGAACTCGTGCTGGGCGCCCACGCTGAGCTGGATGGCCGACTCGGGGCCCAGGTCGGGGTTGCCGTTGCTGGACTCCAGCGTCTCGCGCAGCAGCGGGAACTGGCTGTAGCGCCCGACGCCGCCGTTGAGCACGGTGCCGTTCGGCAGCTCGGCCCGCATGCGGAACCGCGGGTCCACCGTGAGCGCGAACCAGCCCTCGTCCGTGCTCATCCAGTCGATGCGCACGCCGGGGGTGCCCTGCAGCCAGCCGATGCTCTGGGTCTGCTCCAGGTACAGGCCGGGCCGCAGCACGCGCACGTCGCCCTCTTCGGGGTCGGCGTAGGGGAAGAAGCCGTCCAGGTCGTCCAGCGCGTACTTGAAGTCCTCGCGGCTGCTCTCGAAGTCCATGCCCATGCGCCAGCCGACCACGCCACCCTCGGGGACCGGGCGGGTCACCTCGAACCGAAGCTGCTCGCGCTGGATCTGCTCGTAGGCCTCCTGGCTGCCCTGGTACTCGGCCTGGGTCGCCTCGGGGCCGGCCATGAACGACAGCTCGCTCTCCCAGCCCTTGCCCAGCACGTGGTTCCAGCCGACCCGGCCCTTGACGAAGCCGCTGCGGATCTTGCTGGTCGTGTTGTCGCCGTCGCCGTCGAGCTCGGTGAAGGTGAACCGGTCGTCGCTGAACAGGGCCATCAGGTCGACGCTGCTGCCGCGATCGTCGACATAGAGCCCGCGCAGCTGGCCGTCGGTGAAGGCAGGCAGCCGCAGGCTGTAGCTGGGGTCGATGTTCACCAGCGGGCCCAGGATGGCGTCGATGTAGGACCGCCGGATGGCGCCCGTCAGGGTCCAGTGGTCGCTGAGCTTCTGTGTGTGGAAGACGCTGGCCTGGAACAGGTCCAGGCTGGCCTTGCCGTGGCTGCGCTCGGCCAGCTCGGCGCGCGGGATCAGGTCGACGACGCCGCCCAGGTGCCGGCCGTAGCGCACGCCATAGGTGCCGGGCAGGAACCGGACCTCGTCGAGCAGATCGCTCGGCAGCACGGTCGACAGGCCGCCGAAGTGGAAGACCAGCGGCAGCCGCGCGCCGCCCAGGTAGAAGCCGCTGGCGTCGCTCGGCGTGCCGCGGACCAGCAGCGCCCCCGTCGAGAAGGGCGTGCGAGCCACGCCGGGCTGGGTCTGCACGGCGCGCACGATGTCGCCGCCCGTGCCGGGCATGTACCGGACCTGGCTGGCGTCCAGTCGTCGCTCGGTGATCTCCGGCGGCAGCCGGAAGCCGATGATCTCCATGGTCTCGTCGGCCGAGGTCGACTCCCACGGGCGCAGCGGCGCCAGCCAGAAGGTCAGCGACACGACCTCGCCGGCCGCGACCTCGACGTCCAGCGGGTCGGCCTCGAAGCCCGGGGACGACGCCACCACCTGCCAGCTTCCGGGGTCGAGCCCGGCCAGCACGAAGCGGCCGTCGGCGTCGGTGCTGACCGTCACCGCGGCGTCTTCGCGCAGGACCACCTCGGCGTCGGGGGCCTCGGCGGCTCCTGCCTCTCCGGCGCCCTCCTCTCCCGCGCCCTCCTCGCCCGCGCCCTCCTCGCCCGCGCCCTCTTCTCCCGGGCCCTCCTCTCCCGCGCCCTCCTCCGCCGGCGCCCCGTCGGTCACCAGCACGAAGGGCGTGGCGACGATGGTGGCCCCGACGACCGGGTCGCGCGTTCCGGCCTGGCGGACGACGCCCTCGACCCCGACCGTCGCGACGACGTCGAGGGAGAACAACATCCGGTACTGCAGGACCATCGGGACCGCGCGGCCGTCGGCGTCCAGGGCCGGCGTGAACTGCAGGCCGAAGGCCGCTTCCAGCGCGCTGCCCTCGAAGACCGGGTCGCTGGACTGCAGGACCGACGCGTCCAGCACCAGGCCGAGCTCGGACAGGGCCAGCTCCAGCAGCACCGAGCCCTCGAGACCGGCCTCGCGGGCGCTCTCCGGGTAGGGCGGCGGGGGGGCCAGCCGGACCTGCGGCAGGGTCGTGCCGTCGTCTTCCGGCGGGGGAGCGCCAGACGCGGGTCCCGGCTCGGGGGTCGGCAGCGCGGCCGGAGCGCCGGGCTGGGGAAGCGCGGCCGGAGCGCCCGGCTCGGGGCTGTCGGTCGGGGGAGGGTCGAGCTCGGTCGGGGGAGGCGCGTCCGGTCCGGGAGGAGGAGGCGCGTCCGCAGGAGGCGGGGACTCGCCCGACGGAGGCGGGGACTCGTCCGAAGGAGGCGGGGTCTCGGCCGAGGCAGGCGGGGTCTCGGCCGAGGCAGGCGGCGTCTCGTCCGCGGGCGCATCGCCCTCGCCCACAGCGGGAGCCTGGGCCCTTGCAGGTCCGCAGAGGGCGACGAGAGCGATGGCAGCAAGCATCGGCAGCAGGGATCCGAGAGGTCAGCGGCCCGTGAAGAATGGCACAGGCACGCCGCGCCCGCTGCCGCCTACCCCGTTGGTCCGGCCGCGGGGAAGGACCACTCGTCGCGGGCGGCCGCTCGGGGACCGTGTCACACTGCCGCCGTGCCGATCCTCGCCGCCATGCTGCTGCTCGCCTGCGCCGACGGACCCGCTGCCGACGGACCCGCCGTCGACGGGGCGGGTTCCGACGGCGGCGCGACCGACGCGGGGGCCGACGGCGGCACCGACAGCGCGACCGACGGCGCCACCGACGGCGCCACCGACGGCGACACCGACGGCGTCGCTCCGCTGGAGCCCGTGTGGACCGTGGAAGAGGTCGGCGCGCAGATGCTGGCCGCGGCCGACGGCGGCATCGCCGAGCCCGCCACCGTGCGGGGTCTGTTCGTGGACCGGGTCGTCGACCGGGCCGGGGACTGCTTCTCGGTCGATCGGGTGGAAGGCTCGTCCCTGACGGCCGCCTGGGAGGGCGACTGCCAGGACGCCGACGGCAACCACTACGACGGGGGCTGGCTCTACTCCGAAGAGCTGATGCCGACCGGGGTGTGGCTGGTGTCGCTGCTGTCGAGCTTCCAGGTGGCGGACGCCGACGGCGAGACGTGGACCAGCGGCGGCACCCTGACCATCAGCAGCCGGCGCATCGAGGGCGGGCAGAGCGAGGTCTCGGCCACCATGGGCGGCACCTACCAGCTCGACGACCAGGTCGGCTGGCTGGACGAGGGGGCCGGGACCGGGCTGGAGTACCTGGTCATCGGCCTGGAGGAGGGGCCGGTCGTGGTGCTCGACGGCGGTCTCAGCCTGGGCGACGAGACCTTCCTGTACTTCGACGGTTTGCTCTGGGCGGCCCAGGACTGCACCGAAGGCGTCGGCGGCGCCCTCGAGCTGCGGGACCCGTCGACGGGCTGGTGGCGCCTGGACTTCGGCGAGCGCTGCGCCCCCTGCGCCCGTGCCAGCTGGCTGGGCGAGGATCGCGGCGAGGTCTGCATCGGCGGCGCGCTCTCCACGTCCTTCGGCGACGCGGCAGGCGCGCTGCTGGCGGCCACCCCGGCCGTCGACTCGGCGGTGCCATGACCCTGCTGCTGCCCCTGCTGCTGGCCTGCGTCCGGGACCCCTTCTTCTCGGCGGTACCCCAGGACAGCGGGACCGACACGCCCGGACCGATGCTGGTCCCCCTCGACGATGTCGCGCTGGCCCGCCGGATCAGCATCGACCTGCGCGGCGTCGCCCCCTCCATCGAAGAGCTCGACCGGGTCCAGGCCGACCCCGCCGCCCTCGACCGCCTCGTCGACGAGTGGCTGGTCGACCCTCGCCACGAGTCGCGGCTGGTCGACCTGTTCGCGGACCGCTGGAAGACCCGGGTCGACGCGCTCAACGTGCCCGCCAGCGACTTCGATCTGGCCGACCGCGAGCTCGACTTCCTGCGCAGCGTCGAAGACGAGCCCCTGCGGCTGCTGGCCTGGGTCGGCGCTCGCGACCTGCCGTGGACCGAGATCGTCCAGGCCGACCACACCATGGCCAACGACACGCTGCTGTCGATGTGGGATCTCTCGCCGGTCGACGACCTGGACCCCGGCGCCGACGGCTGGGTGCCCGCCCGCTACGGCGACGCCCGGCCCCCAGGCGGCGTGCTGATGTCGAACGGGCTGTGGTGGCGGTACACCAGCACGCTCAACAACTTCAACCGCGGCCGCGCCAACGCGCTGACCGAGCTGCTGCTCTGCCACGACCACCTGACGCGCCCGGTGGCTTTCGAGGGCGTGACCGACTTCACGACCGAGGCGCTCGAAGAGGCCATCCGGACGAACGAAGGCTGCGTCTCCTGCCACAGCAGCGTCGACCCCGTCGCCAGCGCCCTGTTCGGCTTCTGGTGGTACGACGACAAGGACGCCACCGAGATGAGCCGCTACCACCCGGAACGCGAGCCCCTGGGCGCCGACTGGCTGGGTCAGCCGGCGGCGATCTCCGGGGTCCCGGTGACCGGCGCCGGGGCGCTGGGCACGGTGGTGGCGGCCGACCCGCGCTTCCTGCCCTGCGCGGTCGAGCAGGTGGCCGAGGCACTGTGGGGGCGGCGCCACGACGCCGACGACCTGGCCGTCCTCGACGATCTGCGGGACGCCTTCGTCGACGGCGACCTGCGCCTGTCGGCGCTGATCCGCGCGACCCTGGCGACCGATGCCTACCGGGCGGGCGCGCTCGGCGAAGGGGCCGACGACGCGCTCGCGGCCGCCGCCACGACCCGGCGGCTGATGGGTCCCGAGCTGCTGGCGGACGTGGTCGAGGACCTGACCGGCCACCGGTGGACCTTCGAGGGCTACGATCAGCTCACCAACGACATCGTGGGCTACCGGGTCATGGCAGGAGGCGTCGACGGGCTGGTGGTGCTGCGCCCCGATCCCCTGCCCACGCTGACCCGGTCGCTGGTGATCCGCCGCCTGGCCCAGGCCGCGGCGGCGGATGTGGTCGCCTCCGACGGTGCCATCGACAGCGGGCGGCGCCTGTTCCGGGACGGCGACGACCTGGCGGCGCTGACCCCCGACGACGAAGCCTGGCGCGCCCAGGTGGTGCAGCTGCACCGCCGGATCCTGGGCACCGTCCCCGACGACGACCGGGTCGCGGACCTCGCCGCGCTCTACACCGCGGTCTCCGACGCCGCCGATCCCGACCAGGCGTGGGCCTCGGTGGTGTCGCTCATGCTGCGCGATCCCGCGTTCTGGAGCTACTGATGGGGCGCTTCGACCCCCGCACCAGCCGCCGCCAGGTCCTGGCCCTGGCCGGGCTCGGCGGCCTGGCCGCGATGCTGCCCGGCCCGCTGCGGGCGCAGGCGCGTCGCGCGGGGGGCGGGCGGCACCGCTTCCTGTTCGTGTTCTGCCCCGGCGGCTGGGACCAGGTCCAGGTCTTCGCGCCGATCTTCGACAACGACGCGATCGACCGGGAGTTCCCGGCCACCGCCGCCAACGTCGGCGGCATCGACTTCGTCGACGGCGACTCCCGGCCGGCGGTGCGCAGCTTCTTCGAGGACTGGGCCGACCGGACCTGCATCGTCAACGGCATCCAGATCCAGTCGGTCGCGCACGAGATCTGCCGCAAGCTCGTGATGACCGGCGGCAGCCGCGGCGACCGCGACGACTGGGCCAGCCGCCTGGCCGCGGCCGACAGCGCAGGGCTGGCGATGCCCTTCGCGCACCTGGGCGGCCCCGCCTTCCCCGTGGCCCACGGCGACGCCATCGTGCGGGTCGGCGAGGCCGGGCAGCTGCCGGGGCTGCTCGACGGCGGCGCCCTGGCCGAGTCGGATCTGCCGCACGACGCGCCGACGGACGCCGTCCAGGCCCTCGAGGAGTCCTTCCACGCGGCGCGGGTGGCGGAGCTCCAGGCCCGCGCCGGCCGGGGTCGGGAGCGGGCGCTGTTCGATGCCGAGGCCCTGGCGGTGGAGCGTGCGGCGCGGCTGGCCGCGTTGGGGGACCGGCTTGCCCTGGACGACGCCAGCGACACCGCCGCGGCCGCCCGGGTCGTGGCCGAGCTGTTCGAGCAGGACCTGGCCCGCTGCGGCATGGTCACCTGCATGGGACGAGGCGGTGGCGGCTGGGACACGCACTCCGGCAACGAATTCCAGGACCGCCACTTCGACCTGTTGTTCTCGTCCCTGGGCGACATCATGGTCGACCTGGCCGAGCGCCCGGGCAGCGGCGGCGGCAGCCTGCTCGACGAGACCACGGTGGTCGTGATGAGCGAGATGGGCCGCGTGCCCGCGCACAACGCCTCGGCCGGCAAGGAACACTGGACGTGGACCAGCGCGATGCTGGTCGGCGCCGGCATCGCCGGCGGCCGGACGGTCGGCGGCTGGTCCTACGACGTCGAGGGGTTGCCCACCGACCTGCGCAGCGGCGAGACCGGGGACGGCGGCGTGACGCTCCAGCCGGGCCACCTGGGGGCGACCCTGCTGGCCCTGGCCGACGTCGACCCCGACGAGGGCAGCGACCTGCCCCCGATCGAAGCCGTGCTGGCCTAGGCAGCGCCGTGCACGAGGTGCTCGTCGTCGGCGCCGGCTTCTCCGGCCTGGGCATGGCCATCGGGCTGCAGCGCGCCGGTCGGAGGGACTTCGTGGTGCTCGACAAGCGCGACGGGGTGGGCGGCACCTGGCGGGACAACCGCTACCCCGGCGTCGCCTGCGACGTGCCCAGCCACCTGTACAGCTTCTCCACCCACCAGAAGGCCGACTGGAGCCGCGCCTACGCGCCGGGCGACGAGATCCGCCGCTACCTCGAGGACTGCGTCGACCGGGCCGGCCTCGCGCCGCACCTGCGCCTGGGCGAGCGCCTGCGGAGCGCCCGCTGGTCCGACGAAGCCGGCGGGCACTGGCAGATCGAGACCGACCGTGCGAGCGAGCAGGCCCGCAGCCTGGTGCTGGCCCTCGGCCCGCTGCACCTGCCGCAGATCCCCGAGCTTCCGGGCGCCGACCGGTTCGCCGGCCGCGCCGTGCACACCGCCCGCTGGCCCGACGACCTGGACCTGACCGGCAAGCGGGTCGCGGTCATCGGCACCGGGGCGAGCGCCATCCAGGTCGTGCCCGCCATCGTCGACCGCGTGGCCGCCCTGACGGTGTTCCAGCGCACGCCTCCCTGGCTGCTCTCCCGGCACGACCGCCCCATCGGCCCGACCGAGCAGCGCCTCTATCGGGACCTGCCCGGCGCCCTCGCCCTGCGTCGGGCGGGCCTGTGGCTGCGCGGCGAGCTGCGCGGCACCGCCCTGTTCGAGGATCCGCGCCTGATGGCCATCGCCACCCGGATGGCGCAGCGGCACCTGCGCGCCCAGGTCGCGGACCCCGCCCTGCGCCGGCGCCTGACGCCCGACTACACCATCGGCTGCAAGCGCATCCTGCTGTCCGACGACTACTACCCGGCCCTGCAGCGCCCCCACGTGCGGCTGGTCGACGGCGGCGCGGCCCGCCTCGACGAACACGGCGTGGTCGATGCACACGGCGACCACCACGCCGCCGACGTGATCGTGTGGGCCACCGGCTTCCAGACCCTGCCCAACCTGACCCGGATCCCCGTCGTGGGGCGGGACGGGCGCAGCCTGGCCGAGACCTGGGCGGCGGGGGCCGAGGCCTTCCTGGGCACCGTGGTGCACGGCTTCCCGAACCTGTACCTGCTCCTGGGGCCCAACACGGGCCTCGGGCACTCCAGCATGGTGCTGATGATCGAGGCCCAGGTCCGCCTGGTGCTGGACGCCCTGGGCCGGCTGGACCGCCCGGGGGCACGCCCGGTCGAGATCCGGGCCGAAGCCCAGGCGGCCTTCAACGCAGGCGTACAGCGCGACCTGCAGGGCACCGTCTGGCAGACGGGCTGCCACAGCTGGTACCTGGACGAAGACGGCACCAACCGGACCCTGTGGCCCCACGGCACCTGGCGGTTCATGCGCGAGACCGGGGCCGTCGCGGACGGCGCCTGGGAGGAGTGACGCAGGCCACGAGGCTGCTACGGTCGCTGCGTGCAGCACGTCTTCCTGGTCCCCGGCTTCTTCGGCTTCTCCAGCATCGGGGGCATGCGCTACTTCACGCACGTGCACGCCTTCCTGGCCGCCAGCCTGCGGGCGCGCGGCGTGGATGCGCAGCTGCACGAGGTCGCGACGCTGCCGACCGCCACCCTGCAGCGGCGGGCCGGTCGGCTGGCCGAGGCGATCCTGGCCCGCACCGGGCCGGACGACGCCGTGCACGTCGTCGGCCACTCGACCGGCGGGCTCGACGCCCGCATCCTGACCGGCCCCGCCGGGGCGTCGCTGGCCGACGGCCGCTGGGCGGCCCGCCGGGGCCAGGTGCAGAGCGTGATCGGGGTGGCGAGCCCCCACGCGGGCGCACCGGTGGCGGACTTCTTCTCGACCCTGCAGGGCGAGCGGGTGCTGCACCTGCTGTCGCTGTTCACCCTGCACGTCGTCCGGCTGGGGAGCTTCGCGACCGAGCCCGCCAACCTGCTGCTGGCCGCCGCGAGCAAGGCCGGCTCGCTGGATGGGGTCGAAGCCGGGCTGCTCGACGACGTGCGCAAGGGTGTGCTGGCCGACTTCGACGCCGGCAGGCGGGACGAGCTGCAGGCCTTCTTCCGAGAGGTGCGCGCCGACCGCAGCCTGCTGCTGCAGCTGCGCCCCGCCGGCATCCGCGCCCTGCGCGACAGCCTGGTCGAGGACCCCCGTGTCGCCTACGCATCCGTGGTGCTGATGGCCGCAAGGCCGCGGCCGAACCCCGCCGGACTGCTGGACGTCTCGCACCGGCTCTACCGCCGCCTCCATCGCCTGGCCGGCTGGCCCGACGAGCGACCGCCTCCTGCCACCGACCCGCGACCCCTGTCGCCGCGGCTCGGCCGCACGCCGGAACCCTGCGACAGCGACGGCATCGTGCCGACCCTGGCCCAGGTCCACGGTCGCCTCCTGCACGTGGACCGCGGCGATCACCTCGACGTGCTGGGCTACTTCGACGGTCCCGGCAGTCGCCCGCCCCACGTCGACTGGCTGCGCAGCGGCTCGGCCTACGGCCGCCCGGCCTTCGAGGCGACCTGGTCGGCCGTCGCCGCCTTCATCGCCGGCCAGGTGGGTTGCTGATCGAAATCCGTGCTTAGGGCACCTCCCTCCCCTCCCCCCTCGGAGCCCCCCGTGACCGCCCTCCCGACCGACCGCCTCGCCCCGCAGCACCCCGATCGCCTGCAGCTCTACAGCGTCAACACCCCCAACGGGAAGAAGATCGGCATCGCGCTCGAAGAGCTGGGTGTGCCCTACGAAGCCCACACCGTGCACATCGGCAAGGGCGACCAGCACCGGCCCGAGTTCCTGGCGATCAACCCCAACGGCAAGATCCCGGCCCTCATCGATCCCGACGGCCCGGGCGGCGAGCCGCTGGCCATCTTCGAGTCCGGCGCCATCCTGTTCTACCTGGCCGAGAAGTACGGCAAGCTCATCCCGGCCGACGCGGCCGGCCGCAGCCGGGCCCTGCAGTGGACCTTCTTCCAGGCGGCCAACGTGGGCCCGATGTTCGGCCAGTTCGGCCACTTCGCGATGTTCGCCAAGGGCAAGACCGACAGCTACGGCGAGGAGCGGTACAAGGCCGAGGTCATCCGCCTGCTCGGCGTGCTCGACCGCCAGCTCGAAGGCCAGGACTGGCTGATCGGCGAGTACAGCATCGCCGACATCGCGACCGTGCCCTGGGTCGGCGGCATCAGCTTCTACAAGGCCGAAGAAGCCGTCGGCCTGGCCGACTTCCACAACGTGGTGGCCTGGATGGAGCGGTTCAACGCCCGGCCGGCCGTGCAGCGCGGCCTCGCGGTGACGCCCTTCACCTGAGCCGGACCCCGCGCCCGGCTCAGTAGGTCGAGAGCAGGACCACCTGGTCGCCCGGGGCCAGCGCCAGCCGCTGGTCGCGGGTGGGGCCCAGCTGGACCTCGCCGCCGACGCGGACGCCGAGCGCGACCTCACCCCGCCGCCAGGCAGCCCGCTGGACCTCGTCGAACCGGCAGGACGGGCCGAGCGCCAGCTCCTCCACCCCGCGGAAGCACAGCTCGGCCCCGCCGACGGTGAACAGCTCGTCGACGACCAGCCCGACCTCGGGCCGCAGCGCGACCTGGGCCAGCACGTGGCTGAGCAGCGCGGGGCTCAACAGCACCTCGCCCGAGCGGTTGTGGAACAGCGCCACGTTGCTCGGGTCCAGCACCTCGATGACGACCTCGGGCCGGCGGTCCTCGTCGGGCAGCACGCTGTCCAGGACCAGGTAGCCGAGCAGGGACCGGGCGTCCGAGACCTCGCCGCTGGCCGAGCGGCCGCGACCGATGAACACGACCTTGTCGTAGTCCCCGGGAGCCAGGCGGCGCTGGACGTCGGCCAGCGCATAGTCGCCTTCGATGTGCTGGACGACGATGTGCTGGGGGGCGAAGCCGGCGTCCCGCAGCTCGGCCTCGCGCGCCTCGACCCCCAGCAGGGACACGACGTCGATCCGGAAGCGCTCGCTGCCGTAGGTGTCCAGCTCGGCGAGCAGATCGGGCACCTTGCTGCTCCACCCGCACAGCAGCAGGCGCCGCTCGCCGGCCAGGCGATCCCGGACGGTGGCGCGCTGATCCTGCGAGGGCGCCGGTCCGGTCGCCACAGCGCCGGCGCGCGCGTCTTCGTAGCTCCGGGCCATCACGACGCAGACGTCATCGGCTTCGAGGCGGAAGTCCCCCGGCGGGTTGAGGTGGGGCACGCCGCGCCGGCCCTCCTGCCGGACCACCCCCATCAGCACGCCCGTGGGGAAGCGCACGACGGCGTCGTGGAACCGCAGCCCCGCCAGCTCCGGCAGCTCGTGGAAGTACAGGTTGTGGCCGCGGTGGCGGTCCAGCAGCTCGCCGATGACGTGCGACAGGCCGGCGTGGCGCAGGCTGTGGGCCAGGAGGCGCCCGACCAGCAGGTCCCCGGGGATCAGGTCCAGCTGCCCGCGGTAGGCGTCGCGCACGACCTGCAGGACGCGGTGGTCCTTGACCTCGGCGACGATGCGTGGCGGGAAGGCGCTGTCGACGACCTGGGGGTGATGGACCAGCGACAGCAGCGCCTTGACCGTCGCTGCGTCCCGGGTGCTCTCTTCTTCGCCCTCGTCGCCGGCCGGCAGCAGGATGGCGGCGGCGTGCAGGAAGTCGACCCGCTCCAGGTGGTCCAGGCGCAGCCGCGAGCCCGAGCGCAGGATGACCCGCCGGTCGTCCCAGAAGGGCCCCAGCCGCGAGCGCAGGTCGCTGCGGTAGTCGGCGTCGACCTCGTCGGCCATCACGACGATCCGCAGGTCGTGGGCCTTGCGACGGCTCAGGAAGCGCTCGACCCGGGCCTGGGACAGCATCAGCTCGCGGATCAGCACCGCCACGCGCTCGGAGCTGCCCAGCACCAGGAAGTGGTCGCGCATCACGATCGGGGTCTCGCCGCGCTCCAGCTGCCGCATCGTGGCGTCCAGCCACTGCGTCATGATCGCGATGAGCGCGCCCATGAACATGACGTAGCCGCAGACCGTCACGAAGGTGGAGATCAGCCTGCGCACGGCGCCTTCGTCGTCGCCCAGGTAGCCGGGGTCGGTCAGCCGCAGGAAGGCCCACCAGACCGAGTCGCCCAGCGAGCCGTCGACGGGTGCCAGCACGAAGGCGGCCAGGCCGCCGGCCGCCGCGACCAGGAACAGCACCAGCGCGATGAAGCCCAGTCGGAACAGGGCCCCGCGCAGCAGGAAGCGCTCCAGGCGGAACTGCGCGGCGCGGCGCCACGGCCGCGTCCACGCACGCGGGCCGGTGGAGGGGGACATGGGCGGGTCCGGGGCAGGTGGCCGCGTGAGCGGGAGGCAGCCAGTCTACCGCGCAGCCCCCGGCGAGCAGCCCGCGAGCGCCGCGGCCAGCGAGGCGGCGTACCGGGCGCCGAGCTCGGGGCCTTGCTCCGGGTACAGGTAGGGCTCGATGAGCTCGAGCTCCATCACCCGCAGCGTGCCGTCGTGGCGGACGAGATCGACCCGGGCGTAGAGGAGGTCCGCGGGCGCGACGCCGGGCACCGCATCGAGCACGGCGCGGGCGACCGCGAGGTCCGCGTCCGTCGGCGTCAGCCGCTCCTCGCGCCCGCCGTAGATGGACTGCACCCGGTAGTCGCCGGCCGCCGGCCGCTTGCGCAGGGCGTGGCTGAGGACGCCGCCGCAGAACAGGAAGGACAGCTCCCCTTCGTCGCGGATCGCCGGCAGGAAGGGCTGGATCAAGGCGCCGCCGGGCGGGCGGGCGTCGGCGGGCGGCAGCGACTGGCCCGCGAACAGCTCGACCTGCCGGTAGGCGCTGGCGCCGACGACGGGCTTGGCGACCAGGTGTGGGTTGTCCAGGGCGACGAAGGCGTCGGCCACGGTCGCTTCGTCCACGCGCTCCACCCACCGGGTCGGCACCGTGGGCGCCCCGGCGGCCGCCAGGTCGCGCAGGTAGCCCTTGTCGGCGTTCCAGCGCACCACGGCGGGTGGGTTGAGCACCGGCACGCGTGCGGCCCAGCGGTCCAGCCGCTCCAGGAAGGCAGCCACCCGCGGCGCGTAGTCCCAGGTCGTGCCGATGACGACGGCGTCGTGGTCGTCGATGGACCAGCCGCCGGGCCCCGGGCCCTCGGCGTCCCAGACCCGCAGCTGCAGGTCGATGCCCAGGGCCGCGCAGGCCGGCTGCAGGGCCGCCCACTGCAGCTCCAGCTCGAACAGGTCGTCGCGCCCCCCGAGCGAGCCGGGGACCATGTCGGAAGACGTCAGCCAGGCGATGCGCATGGCCCCGCCTAGCTCCGTCGGACGCGGCGCGCCGCTGCCGGATCGTCAGGGATGGTGCGGCCCGGCGGAGCCCGTCCGCGCTTCGTAGGCAGCGGCGTCCAGCACCTCCTGTCGCCACTGGTCGTGGCAGGCGGTGCAGGCCTGCAGGGTGTGCTGCGTCGCGCGCAGCACGGCGGCGGCGTCCCGGGTCCGCGCCGCTTCGGCGATGCCGTCGGCGCGGGCGTGGAAGTCCAGGGCCTGCTCCGTGAACCCGTCCGCGCCGGCCCCCATGTGCTCGCAGGTCATCGCCATCTGCGGAGACGACCCCATGCGCGCGGCGGCCGCCTCGACCCCGTCCCAGTCCTCCTCGGCCAGCGACCCCGTGATCTCCTCGATCACCCGCAGGTGGTCGCGCATCTGCTCCTTCTGGTGGGCCGCCATCATCGGCAGCAGCGGCACGGGCGCGCGCCCGTCCATCGCCGCCAGGGCCGCCTCGGCCGACGGCGGGGCCGCGACCTCCGGGGCAGGAGCAGGCGTGGCGGGCGCGTCGGCGTGGCAGGCCAGGACGGGAAGGAGGAGCAGGGGGAGGAGGAGCACGGCGAGGAGGGTCACGAGGGCTCCACGGGAGGAGGGCGCGGGGGCGTCCCGAGGTGTAGCGCTTGGTCCGGCGAGGAGGAGGGACCTGTGTCGATCCGCCTCCCCCGTGCCATGGTGCCCATCCCACCGGAGCGCGTGATGGACCCCACCGAGCTCGCCGCCTGGGCCGCGCGCCTCGGCCTCGCCGACGATGCCGTGCCCCTCCTGGCGGAGCTGTGCGAGGCGGCCGCCGCGGGCGGGGGGAGCCACGGCGGGGCGAGCGACGCCGGCGAGACCGCCTTCGACCTGTTCGGAGAGCAGCGCGCGCCGTCGGCACAGGCGGGCGCGCCTCAAGGAGCCGTGGCCGGCCCCTCCCCCGCGGCCGATCGCTACGAGCGGCTGGCCCTGCTCGGCGCCGGCGGCATGGGCGAGGTCTGGCGGGTGCGCGACCGCCAGCTGCACCGGACCCTGGCCATGAAGGTCGTCCGCCCGGAGCCCATGCGACAGGGCGCGGCGCTGGCCCGGTTCGTCGAGGAGGCGCAGTGCACCGCGCAGCTGCAGCATCCCGGCATCGTGCCCGTGCACGAGCTCGGGCGGCAGGACGACGGCGCGCTGTACTTCACCATGGCCGAGATCCGCGGCCGCACCCTCGACGCCCTCATCGCCGAGGTGCACGACGCCAGCCGCGGCGGCGCCTGGCGGTCCGGGGCCTCGGGCTGGACCTTCCGCCGGCTGGTCGACGCCTTCCACCGCGTCTGCGAGGCGGTCGCCTACGCCCACAGCCGCGGCGTCGTGCACCGGGACCTGAAGCCCGACAACGTCATGCTGGGCGATCACGGTGAGGTGCAGGTCGTCGACTGGGGCCTGGCCAAGGTCGTCGGGCGGCCCGACCTCGCCGCCGAGGCCGGCGCGCTCGACGCCGTGGTCACCGACCGCTCGCAGGGCGACGCCACCACCACGCGCGCCGGCGCGGTGGCGGGCACCCCGGCCTACATGCCGCCGGAACAGGCCCGCGGCGACATCGAGCGCATCGACGCCCGCAGCGACGTCTACGCGCTGGGCGCCATCCTCTACCAGCTGCTGTCGGGGCGCCCGCCCTACGAAGGGCCCGACGGCCTGCAGGTCCTGCGGCAGGTGCTGGCCGGTCCCCCCGCGCCGGTCGGGCGGGTCGAGCAGCCCGACGCCCCCGCGGTCCTCGACGACCCCGTGGGGCTGCCGCTGCCCGCCGAGCTCGTCGGGGCGGTCGGGCGCGCCATGGCCCGCGAACCGGGCGACCGCTTCGCCGACGCCGGCGAGCTGGCCGACGAGATCGCCGCCTGGCTCGAGGGTGCACGACGGCGCGAGCAGGCCCTGGACGTCGTGACCCGGGCCGAGGAGCTCGCCCCCCGGGCCGACGCGCTGCGGGCCCATGCCGCCGCCTTGCGGGCCGAGGCCGAGGCCCTGCTCGAGGGCGTCGCCAGCGGCGACAGCGACGAGCGCAAGGCCCCGGGCTGGGACAAGGAGGACGGGGCCGCCGCACTCGAGCGCGACGCGGACCTGCTCGCCCTGCGCGTCGAGCAGGGGCTCTACGGCGCGCTCCGCATCGACCCCAGCCTGCCGGAAGCCCACGCCGCCCTGGCCGAGCGGCACCGCGACGCCCACCAGGCTGCCGAAGAAGTGCGGGACGCCGACGCCCTGGCCCGGGCCGAGCTGCTGCTCACCGAGCACGCGGCCGCCCTGCCGGTCGACCACCCCACCCGCCGGCGAGCCGCCGCGTGGCTCAGCGGCGACGGTGCGCTCACCCTGCACTCCGATCCCCCCGGGGCCGAGGTCCTGCTGCACCGCTACGCCCTGCACCGGCGCCGGCTCGTGCCCGTCTTCGAGCGCTCGCTCGGCCGGACGCCGATCGCACGGACCCGCCTGCCGCGCGGCAGCTGGCTGTGCGTGCTGCGCCACCCCGATCACCCCGACGTGCACTACCCGGTGCACATCGGCCGCGGCGAGCACTGGGACGGCGTCGCGCCCGGTGAGCGGGACCCGACTCCCGTGCCGCTGCCGGGCCGGGACGACCTGGGGCCCGACGACTGCTACGTCCCGCCCGGCTGGTTCTGGTCGGGCGGCGATCCCGAAGCGCCCAGCAGCCTGCCCCGACGCCGCCTGTGGTGCGACGGGCTCGTCGTGCAGCGCTTCCCCGTGACCAACCGCCGGTTCATCGCCTTCCTCGACGACCTCGTCGCCCAGGGCCTCGACGACGAAGCCCTGCGCCACGTGCCGCGGGAGCGCGGGGGCCAGTCCGGCGAAGAAGGCGCCGCCATCTACGGTCGCGACGCCGACGGACGCTTCGTGTTGCGGGCCGACGCCGACGGCGACGTCTGGCAGCCCGACTGGCCCGTGCTGCACGTCGACTGGCACGGCGCGCGGGCCTTCTGCGACTGGCAGGCCCGGCGCAGCGGCCGTCCCTGGCGGCTGCCCGCCGAGCTCGAGTGGGAGAAGGCCGCCCGCGGCGTCGACGGCCGCGCCTTCCCCTGGGGCGACCGCGCCGACCCGTCCTGGGCGCTGCTGCGCGAGACCCGCCAGGACGTGCACGAGCCCGCCGTCGTCGACAGCTTCCCCGTCGACGAGAGCGTCTACGGCGTGCGCGGCATGGGCGGCAACGTCCGGGACTGGTGCGCCGGCATCCACGAAGCCGACGGGCCCGCCCTGCCCGACCTGCGCGTGCGCCCCGACGAAGCCCCGGCCGACGCGCCCGACCTGCGCAGCAACCGCGGCGGCCTGTGGGGCGGCCCCGCCCGCTACGCCCGCTGCGCCAACCGCTTCTGGTGCGCCGCCACCAACCGCAACAGCAGCCTGTCCCTGCGCCCCTTCCGGAGCTTCCCCTCCCGCGCCTGACCGGCCCCCACCGTTGCCCCGCGTCCCCCTCCCGGGCTACAGCACCGCGACCCCGGGGAGTGGCTCAGTCTGGTAGAGCGTCGGCTTTGGGAGCCGAGGGTCGCAGGTTCGAATCCTGTCTCCCCGACCACATCGCCCCCTGTCGCGAAAGCGGCAGGGGGCGTTGTGGTCGGGGAGCAAGCGTCGGCCGCAGGCCGACGCGCAGCCCGCAGGGCGGCGGCGCAGCCGACGCCCGAGGGACAGGATTCGAAGGGCGCAGGGCGGCGCGAGCGCCGTCGCCGTCAAGCGCTGCGCGCTGGACGGACGCCACCCGCGGGCAGATAGCCCGCGGGCCATCGAGCGCGCGGCGCGTCAAGCGCCGCAGCCCGAAGCCCCGGCCCGCAGGCCGAGCGGCAAGCGAGGCCGGAGGGCGAATCCTGTCGCCGCAGGATCCACATGCCGTGCCCACGCAGATCTGTCGCGCAAGCGGCAGGGGCCTGGCCTCGCGAGGGACAGGATTCGAAGGGCGCAGGGCGGCGCGAGCGCCGTCGCCGTCAAGCGCTGCGCACTGGACGGACGCCACCCGCGGGCAGATAGCCCGCGGGCCATCGAGCGCGCGGCGCGTCAAGCGCCGCAGCTCGGAGCCCCGGCCCGCAGGCCGAGCGGCAAGCGAGGCCGGAGGGCGAATCCTGTCGCCGCCGGACCCACTTGCCGTGCCCACTCCGCCGCGCTCGCTGCCGCGCGAGCACCGTCGCCGTCAAGCGCCGCGCGCTGGACGGACGCCACCCGCGGGCAACCAGCCCCCCGTCCCCATCGAGCGCCTACCACGCCAAGCGTCGCAGCCCGAGACCTCGCCCCACCGCGATACCCGCGACGACCCCACCGACCGTGAATCTCTCCCTTTCAGGTGACGTTTCCCCGGCGTCCTCGGTAGTGTCATCGAACCCACAGCCAGGAGCCCGCATGACCGACCCGAAGAAGACGCCGACCGCCCCCCAGACCGAGAGCGCCCCGCCCCCCGCCGAGCCCCCGGTCCGCGAGCTGGAGGTCGACGACGTCGAGACCGAGGACGGCCAGGACGTGAAGGGCGGAAGTATTGCGGTCTTCGGGACTCATTGCTGGGGTAACGGAAACGGGGGACCCACCGGCTGACGCGAAGCGACGAGCCACCGCCACGAAGGCCCCAGCCGCGGCGCCCACGCAGCCCCGCTCCCCGAGCGAACACGCAGCGCCCAGGCTACTCGTAGCTCCCCGCCGCCCCACGGCGCCCCAGGGAGCTTGCATGCAGTACGCCGGGTTCGCGCCCGATGCGCAGGTCGAAGCCGCCGTTGCGTCGGTCGTCCGTGGCCTCTACACCTCGCAGCCCTATGTCATCGCGGCCGCGCCCCCCGCGCTGGCAGCGATCCCGAAGGACGCCAGCGACGCACAGGTCGCCCGCGCCCTGTTCGACGCCCCCGAGCTGGCCGCCTTCCACTTCACCCTGCTGGGAGCGGCCGAGACCGACTGCGCCGCGCTGTTCGCCCTGGGCATCGCCCGGGCCGGCGGGCTCGCGGGAGCGGGCAGCCGGTTGGACGGGCGCACGCTCCCTCCCGAGTGGTTCCTGGTCCGGGCCGCCCTGCACGGGAGCGCTGCCGTCGTCCGCCTGTTGCTCGAGGCAGGCGTCGACCCGAACTGGGTCGATGTCGACGGACAGAACGACCACACCGCACTGCATTGGGCCGTCTACTCCGGCCACACCCAGGCCGTCGCCGCGCTCGTCGCCGCACCGGGCATCGACCTGATGGCCCTGGACAAGCGGCGATCCACGCCGCTCGCATGCGCGATGGGGTTCGTCGGCTCCGCCTGCGCCCCCCAGCTCCTGGCCGCGGGGGCCAGCCCCCACGACGCCGGCCCGGGCGTCTCCATCCCCCTCGTCCTCGCCGCGCAGGTCGGCAACGCCGACCTGGTCCAGCAGCTGCTGGACGCCGGCGCCGACCCGAACGTCATCGACAAGAAGTCCGGGATCACGCCGCTCCAGCAGGGGATCGTGCGCGGCTCCATCCAGGTGATCGAGCGGCTGCAGGCTGCGGGCGCAGACCCGGACATCCCGTCGAGCAAGAAGTTCAAGAAGAGCGGCTACGACATGGCCCGCGGCTCGACCGCCTTCGACTTCGCCGCCCTGTCGCGCCACCGCGTGATCGTCGAGGCCTTTGCCCGCTGAACGCCCCGCCAGCCGCCCCGCTGGCGTGCGCCGCGTCCGCCCGCCGTGAGAGACTGCCCAGGGAGGCCGGCATGGCGACCGCACGATCGAAGGTCCTGATCGGTGGCGCCGTCGCCCTCGGCGCCACGCTGACCGCCTGCCTCGCGGGCACGGGTCTGGTCTGGCAGTCGGCCCGCTCCGCGCAGGACCTGGCCGCGCATCCCGCCCCCGGCGACCTGCTCCAGGTCGATGGCAGGCTGCTGCACCTGCACTGCATCGGCGACGGTGCCCCCGTGGTCGTCTTCATCACCGGCCTCAACGGGACCGCCAGCGTGGTCGGGCCGGTGCAGCGCGCAGCCGCCGAGACCACCCGGGCCTGCGCCTACGACCGCGCCGGCCTGGGCTACAGCGAGCCGACCGACCACCCCCGTCGCGCGGCCGAGACCGCCGACGAGCTGGCCGCGCTGCTCGACGCCGCGGTCATCACCGAGCCGCTGGTCCTGGTCGGCCACTCCTGGGGCGGCATCCTGGCGCGCTCCTTCGCCACCCGCCAGCCGGACCGCGTCGCCGGGATGGTGCTCATCGACTCCTCCCACGAAGGCCAGCTCGATGCCCTCGGCGAAGCGGCGGCCGAGGGCGTGCCCCTCCCGTTCCAGCTCGGCCGCGTGCTGCAACCGCTCGGCGTGGTGCGCCTCGCGGGCATGGTCGAGGCAGCCACCGCCTCCATCCCCACGCTGTCCGATGCCGACCGTGCCTCGCTCATCGCGACCTCTGGCCAGTCGCACACCTCCCGGGCCAACGGTCTCGAGTTCCTGTCCATGGCGGCCGAGCTCGATGCCCGCGGCGCGCCGCCCGACCTGAGAGACCTGCCGCTCATCGTCCTCAGCCAGGACGGCCATGGACCGGAAGGCCTCAGCGGCGACGAGCTCACCCGCTGGCAAGGCCTCCAGCGCGACCTGGCCTCGCGATCCTCTGCCGGGCGACTCGAGATCGTCGCCGACAGCGGCCACGTCATCATGTGGGATCAGCCCGACGCCGTGACCGCCGCCATCCGCGATGTCGTCCGGACGATACGGGAGCAGTCCGACCCGGCCGCGCCGTAGTCGCGGGTCCCGCCGACCAACCGCCCAGAAGGAGCCCGGATGCCCCCGAACGACGACGCCTTCCCGCAAGGCAAGGACGGCCTCGCCATTCGCGGCTTCGAGAGCGGCACAGCCTTCGGCGCCTGGCTGGCCGAAGAACACACCAGCTGCCCCGGCATCTGGCTGCAGATCCCCAAGAAGGGCAGCACCGTGTCGGGCCCGACCTACGGCGAAGCGCTGGAAGAAGCCCTGCGCTTCGGCTGGATCGACAGCCAGAAGGCCAGCGCCGACGCCGACGTCTACCTGCAGCGCTTCACGCCGCGGAAGGCCCGCAGCCCCTGGTCCAAGGTCAACCGCACCAAGGCCGAGGCCCTGATCGCCGCCGGCCGCATGGAGCCTGCCGGCCAGCGCGAGGTCGATGCCGCACGCACGGACGGCCGCTGGGACCGCGCCTACGCCGGCTCGCGCACCATCACCGTGCCGCCCGACCTGCAGGCCGCCCTGGACGCCGATCCCGCCGCCAGCGCCTTCTTCGCCACACTCAGCAGCGCGAATCGGTACGCCATCCTCTACCGGGTGCACGAAGCGAAGCGCGCCGAAACCCGCGCGCGGCGCATCGAGAAGTTCGTCGCCATGTGCGCCCGGGGCGAGACCGTGCACTGAGGGCTCTGCCTGAGGGACACCGCCCGGGCGACGCCGTCTGAGCGACGCCGTCTGAGCGACGCCGTCTGAGCGACGCCGTCTGAGCGACGCCGCGGCCCCCGCGTGGTGCGGTTCCCGGACAGTTGCACGTACAAGGGTCGTGCATTCGCAACACCAGCCGGACAGGGGTCCCGATTTCGCAACCCGGGTCGGCCCGGCCCCGCCGCGGCGTCCGCAAGTCCAGCAATCACGCTACCCACACCGGGCAGATCACCCGACTCGTTGCGAATTCGGGGGACCTGCACGGGCCGCGATGCGCTCCCCCCACAGTTGAACACTCAACTGTCCCCCGTTCGCAACGCCCGCCACCGCGGCCTGCCAATCCCGGACAGTTGAACACTCAACTGTCCCCCGTTCGCAACGCCAGCCGCCGCGGCCTGCGTTCCCCCCACAGCTGAACACTCAACCGTCGCCGGTTCGCACCGCCGGGCAGCGCTGTCAGTCCGCCACCGCCACGCCCTTGCCTACGTGCGCGCCCTCACCGAGCTCCGCCACGATGGTCGCCGCCAGGTCCACCCGGGACACCTCGTCGCCGCCGGGCAGGGTGTAGGCATCGGGCACGACGCGCACGGCACCGCTCGATGGCCGGTCCATCAGCCGGGACGGTCGCAGGATGGTCCAGTCGGTGTCCGACGCCATGATCAGCGCCTCCATGCGCCGCATGTCCGCGTAGAGCGTGCGGCCGATGATCGGCTTGAGCAGGTACTGGAAGAACCACGGCGTGTTCGGGTCCCGGCCTGGCAGCGTGCCGCCCGAGGTCACGCCCACCAGGCGCCGCACTCCCGCGGCCCGCATACCCGCCAGGATGTGCTCGGTGGCGGTGCTGTACAGCGTGACCTCGCTGAAGGTGTAGGGCACGCCGAGGGTGGTGACGACGGCGTCCTGGCCCGCGATGGCGCGGGCGATGTCCTCGGCCGACAGCGCGTCACCCGCGACCACCTCGAGCCGCTCGTGCTCCATCGCCAGCTTGCTCGGAGTGCGGGCGAGCACCCGGACGTGGTGGCCGGCGGCGAGCGCCTGTTCCACCGCCAGTCTTCCGGTCGGACCGGTGCCTCCGAAGATCACGACGTGCACAGCTGCTCCTTCGCCGGGGTGCACCTCACCGATACCCCATCAGGCCGGCATCAGGCTGTCGCTGTAGGGCAGCGACCGCGCCTCCGACGGTGGCACGGCGAAGTAGCGCTTGAACTCCCGGCTGAACTGGGAGGGGCTGGCGTAGCCGACCTCGTAGGCCGCCTCCTCCACCCCTCGGCCCTCGAAGACCAGCAGGGCCTTGGCCTTCAGCAGCCGGACCTTCTTGAGGTACTGCAGCGGTGACTCACCGGTCACCTCCTTGAAGGCCCGGTGGAAGGACGAGACCCCCATGCCGCTGACCCGCGCCAGGTCGTCGACCGAGAGCAGCGCGCGGAAGTCGTCGTGGATGCGCTCCAGCGCCCGGGCGACCTGGGCGTAGGCGGTCTGGTGCTGAGTGAGGTGGAAGAGCACTCGGCCCTGGGGCGTGCGCAGCACCCGGTAGAGGATCTCCTCGACCGCCGCCGGCGCGACGACCTGGCGGTCCAGCGGATCGTCGAGGCTCGCCAGCAGCCGGGCCGTCGCGTCCAGCAGCGGGCCGTCCAGGTGCAGGGGCTCGACCCCGCTGTGCAGGGCGACCCGGCCGCCGGCCTCGAGCCCGAGCCCCCCGGCGAAGCGGGCGACCAGGCTGTGCAGCGCGCCGACGTCCACGTCGAGCCGGACGCCGAGCAGCGGCTCGTCGGGGGTGCCGTGGGACGCACACTCGAAGGGCACCGGCACGCCCAGCACCAGGCAGGTGTCGGCGTCGTAGCGGAAGGTGCGCCCGCCGAGCCAGCCGACCTTGTGGCCCTGGCCCAGGATGACGATGCCCGTGTCGTAGAGCAGCGGCGAGCGCGGGGTCTCCTGGTCGATCCAGAAGAAGGTCACCCCCGGCACACCGGTCTCCGCGACGCCAGAGGGCTCTCGCGAAGCGACGGTGCGGCGGAAGGCCTGCAGGAGGGGCGCGAGCTTCGGCATGGGGGCTCCGTGGAGGAGGGTCTATCGGCTGCCGTCGCCCAGGTAGTGCGCATCATCGACGTGCTCCTCCCAGGCGACGACGGCGCCTTCGACCTCGCCCTGGAGGGCGAGGTGGGTCATGGCGTGGGTCGCGGTCGCGCCGTGCCAGTGCCGCACGCCCGGCGGTGTCCAGACCACGTCGCCCGGCTTCAGGTCGCGCCGGGGCTCTCCCTCGGCCTGGACCCAGCCCTGGCCCTCGGTCACGACCAGCGTCTGGCCTGCCGGGTGCGAGTGCCAGGCGGTCCGGGCGCCGGGCTCGAAGGCCACGCTGGCGCCTCCGAAGGTGCGGGCCCCGTCGGGGCCGAACAGCATCGACACGGTCGCGGTGCCCGTGAACCACTCGGCCCCGCCGACGAAGCGGTCGCGTTCCGTGGCGGCCGTGACCGTCGTCTGGGGAGCGGGAGGCCCGGCCTGGGCGGAGGAGGCCGCAAGGCCGAGGACGAGGAGGGAGGAGGGATCGCTCATGGGGAGTCTCCGAAGGGAAGGTGGAGCAGGAGGACGGTCAGCCGAGGCGACCGCCGTAGACCGGGAAGACGCTGGCTTCGCCGTAGTCCTGGATGGTCGGCAGCCCGCGCAGCACGTCCATGTCCGCGTCGGAGATGACGAAGTCCACAGCGGCGTTGTCCCGCATGTGGGCCGGGTTGGCGGTCTTCGGCAGCGGCAGCAGGCCGAGCTGCAGCGTGTAGCGGATGGACAGCTGCGGGATGGAGACGCCGTAGCGCCCGGCCATCGCGGCGACGTCGGCATTGCCCAGCAGCTCGCCGTGGGCGATGGGCGAGTAGGCCTCGACCAGCATGCCGTGCTGCTCGCTGAACGCGATGAGGTCGAAGGGCGTGTTGCTGATGTGGGCCAGGACCTGGTGGACCATCGGCTTCACCGAGCACGCCGCCAGGATGTTCTCCAGGTCGCCCTGCTGGAAGTTGGACAGGCCGATGGATCGCAGCTTGCCGGCTTCGTAGGCGTCTTCCAGGGCGCGCCAGGCCTGCCGGTTGCCGTCCAGGAAGCGGTCGGCATCGCCGAACCGCATCCACGGCTGGGGGCTGTGGATGAGCATCAGGTCGATGTGATCCAGGCCCAGCGCCCGCAGCGAGCCGTCGATGGCCGCAGCGGCCCCGGCGTGGTCCTTCACCTCCGCCGCGAGCTTGGTGGTCACGAAGATCTGGTCCCGGTCCACACCGGCGGCCCGCACCCCGTCGCCGACACCCGCTTCGTTGCCGTAGGCCTGGGCGGTGTCGACGTGGCGGTAGCCGAGCCCGACGGCGTCGATGACGGCACGCCCGGCCGCTCCGTCGGGGATCATCCAGGTGCCCAGGCCCAGCTTGGGGATCTCGACGCCGTTCGACAGGCGGTAGTGGTCTTGCACGATCATGGTCTGCTCCGGGGGAGTGGGTGGGCGACGGGTGTGTCCCCATCGCACGCAGAACCTACGGGCCGACGCTTCCATCGCCCATGACGGTTCCTGCCGATGACCTGCCTGATCCTGCTGGCTGCGGCAGGCGTGGTCGCCCACTGGACGATCCAGCGGGCGCAGCCGGATGGGCGACCTATGATGCCCGCCTCCACCGGAGCCCCGATGCGCACCGTCGCCCCAGCAGCCCTGGCCGCCCTGCTCGCCACGGCCTGCAACCCGAGCGAGCACCGCGGCCCCCTCCCCGACGCGGACAGCGGCGGCGGCACCGACAGCGGGCCCGACGAGGTCGCGCCGCCCGAGTGGTGTGACGGGGCGACGGCCCACCGCTGGGACCCCTGGGACGCCGACGACGTCGAGCTCTTCCCGGACGGCCTGCTCGAGGTGCCGGACCCGTCCACGCCCACCGGCCGCGGCATCGACCTGTCGGTGGACCGCGCGCCGTGGGTCGCGGAGCTGCCGCCCCTGCTGGCGCCCGCGGTCGAGGCCGGCGAGGACCTGTCGGGCTTCGGCACCCAGGGTGCCGTGCTGCTGCGGTTCACCGCCCCGGTCAGCGACGCGCCGGTGTCGGTGGAGGAGAGCCTGGACGGCCCGTGGATGCTGGTCGATCTGGCCGCCGGCGAGCGGGTCCCCTACCAGGCCGAGGTGCTCGAGGACGGGCTCACCGTGCTGATCTGGCCGCTGCGCCCCCTGGCCCGCGGCACCCGGCACGCCTTCGTCCTGACGACCGAGGCGTCCGCCGACGACGGCGGCTGCGTGGCGCCCGCCGACGCCACTCGCGCGCTGCTGTTCGGCGCCGAGGCGCTCGACGACCCGCTGATGGCCGACGCGGCGACCCGGTACCGCGACGCCGTCGAGGCCCTGGGCCTGCGCCCCGACGACATCTCGGTCATCACGGTCTACACGACCCACGACGACGTCGACGTCGCCCGCCAGCTGGCAGCCGAGGTGCCCGACCACCCCGTCGAGTGGATCGGCGCGCCGAGCTGCAGCGACGACGGGGCCCTGCTGCGCTGCGAGGCCCGGCTGACCGTGCTCGACCACCGCAACGCGCTCGGCCTGATCGACGCCGGCGTGGAGCCGGTCGAGGCGGAGATCCCGGTGACCATCTGGCTGCCGAACCGCGAAGGCGGGCCGTGGCCGGTGGTCGTCTACGGGCACGGGCTCGGCAGCCGGCGGTCCGAGGGCAGCCTGGTGGCCGAGGCGATGGGCGAGGACGGCTACGCCGTGGTCGCCATGGAGGCGGTCGAGCACGGGGACCACCCGAGCGCGAGCGGCGGGAGCAGCAGCGACGACGCCATGCGCTTCCTGGGCATCGACCTGTCGACCGTGTCCCTCGATGCCCGCGCCATCCGCGGCAACTTCGACCAGACCAACCTGGACCGCCTGCGGCTCGTCCAGCTGCTGAAGACGCACCCCGACCTGGACGGCGACGGCATCCCCGAGCTCGACGCCGACCACATCGGGTACCTGGGCGTGTCCCTGGGCGCCGTGCTGGGCCCGCAGCTGCTGGCCCTGTCTCCCGACCTCGAGGGCGGCGTGCTCTCGGTCGGTGGGGCGCGGCTCATCACCATCGTCACCGACACCACCCAGCTGGCCGACTACATCGACCTCATCGCCGCGCTGGTCGGCTCGGTCGAGCGCTTCGACCGCCTGACCGCCGTCGCCCAGCACATCGTCGACCCCGCCGACGGCGGCACCTACGCCCCCCACGTCCTGCGCGACCGCTGGGACGGCCGACCCGGCATCGACCTGCTGCTGCAGGTCGCCCGCGACGACGAGGTCGTGCCCCGCACTTCTGGCTACGCCCTGGCCCGCGCCCTGGACCTGCCGCACATGGAGCCCGTGGTCGAGCCGGTCGAGCTGCTGCAGACCATCGACGCCGACCCCGTCGTGGGCAACCTGCCCGACGGCGGCACCGCGGCCTTCTTCCAATTCGACCGCGTCTCCCGCGACGGCGTCGTGCAGAACGCCACCCACGTCGCCACCCCCAAGTCGGACGAGGGCACCCTGCAGATGCAGCACGTGCTGTCGACCTGGGTCCGGGGCGGCCCGGTCGAGATCGTCGACCCCTACGAAGCGTTGGGCACACCGCCGCTCGAGTGACGGCGCGCGCGGCGCCGGGTGTAAGCCTGCCGTCCTCCTCCCCGTTTCCCTCCCCCACGCCGAGGTGCCCATGCGCTCCCTGCTCCTCCTCCCCGCCCTGCTGGCCTGCGCCACGACCCCCGACGGCCCCTCTGGCGAGCCTCCGTCCACTGCAGCGACTCCCGCGGCAGCGGCTCCCGCGGCAGCAGCTCCCTCTGCCGGGCCGGCCTCCGGGAACGCCGTCGAGCAGTGCGACCCGGCCGGCTCCGCGCCGATCGAGGTCTCGGCGGCCCGCATCGACGGCGACGCGCTCGTGCTGGAGCTCGCCCACAGCGGCGGCTGCGGGTCCCACGGCTACCGCTTGTGCTGGGACGGGGCCATCGCCGAGTCGGACCCCGGCCAGGCCCGGCTGGAGGTGCTGCACGACGCCGGCGGCGACATGTGCGAGGCGTGGCTCTCGTCCACGCAGACCTTCTCGCTCGCCCCGCTCGGCGTGGCCAAGGGCGATCAGCTGGTGCTGTCGGTGCACGGGCAGTCGGTCACCTACGCGCCCTGATCGGCGGCCTCAGCCGTCCCACTCCCGCGCCAGCGCATCGACCCGCGCCGCGATGGCGTCCCGCGCCACGCGGAATTGGTGCAGCCGCTGCGCGTCGGTCAGCTCCTCGTGCTTCCGGTCGGGGTCGGGCATCGCCCAGCTGCGCCGCTCGGCCCGGCCCAGGAAGACCGGGCACTCCTCTTCGGCGCAGAGGGTGATGACGAGATCGACCCCGTCGGGATCCTCGACCGCGTCGACGTGCGTGCTGCGGTGGCCGGCGGTGTCCAGTCCGAGCTCGGCGAGCACGCGGATGGCGTAGGGGTTCACCCGCGAGGGGGCGCTGCCGGCGGACTCGACGCGCACGGCGTCCCCGAAGCGGTGCCGGGCGAGGGCCTCGGCCAGCTGGCTGCGGGCGGAGTTCGCGACGCACAGGAAGAGGACGCGGGCGGGGGGCATGGAGGACGCTCGAGCAGGAGTGCCGTCGCGGGGCTTGCACCTGACGCGACGTCAGCTTCTACCCTGCCGGCATGAAGACTCCCCCTCCCTGGCGCATCGGCGAGCTTGCCGCGGCGACGGGCCTCACCGTCCGCACCCTGCACCACTACGAGCAGCTGGGACTGCTCTCGCCTGCCCGCTCCGACGGCGAGCACCGCCTCTACGACCGCGACGACGTCGAGCGCCTGTACGCCGTGCGCGCACTCGCCGAGCTCGGCCTTGGCCTGCGGGAGATCGGTCTGGTGCTCGACGGCGCGGTCCAGGACCTGCCCGACCTGCTCCGCCGACACCGGGCGAAGGTCGAGGAGGAGCTCGCCCGGCGGGAGGCGCAGCTGGCCGGGCTGGATGCCGCCCTGGCGCAGCCCGATGCGGCCACCCTGATGGGCGTGGTCGAGGCGAGCAGCCGCGTCGCAGCCCACGCCGCCGCCCGTCGGTCCGCTCCGCGGGCGGGCGAGCGGTGGCGGGTGCGCGGCCAGCGCCTGCGCGTCCTCATGGAGGAGGGGGCGGATCCCGCCAGCGCCGCGGTGCGCGCGGTGGCCACGGAGATCCGGATCGCCATCGTCGCGTTCTCCGACGGAGACGAGCGCGTGCTGGACGCCCTGGCGCAGCTGCGCAGGCAGGCGCCGCCCGCGTCCCTGGTCGGCTGGGACCCACCGCTGTTCGCCTTTCTCGATGCCGCCCTCACCGCCCTGGAGGACCCTTGCTGACCGAGCGCCTCGCCCACGACGTCGGGCCCGACCGCCTCACCATCGCCTACGGGGCCCTGGGGTCGCCCGACCACCCTCCCGTGCTACTGCTGATGGGCATCGCCGCCCAGCTGATCAGCTGGCCCGCGGGCTTCCTGGACGCGCTGGTCGCGCGCGACCTGCAGGTCATCTGCATGGACAACCGGGACAGCGGGCACTCGACCCACATGACCGGAGCGCCGCCGGCCGACCTTCCCGCAGTGCTCGGGGGGGCCCTGGGCAGCGTGACCTACACCCTGTCCCACATGGCGGCAGACGCCGTGGGGCTGATCGACGCGCTCGGGCACGACGCGGTCCATCTGGTCGGCGCGTCGATGGGGGCCGCCATCGCCCAGACGATCGCCATCGACCACCCGGCCCGTGTGCGCTCCCTGACGTCGATGATGTTCACGACGGGCGCCCCGGGGGTGGGGCTGATCCACCCCGACGCCGCCAAGGAGCTGTTCGCCGGACCGCCGGCCACGACCCGGGATGCCCACATCGCCCGCATGCTGCGGGCGCGGGCCCTGGTCGGGTCTCCGGCCTGGCCCTTCGATCCCGACGAGGTCGCCCGCATCGCCGGACTGTGCTGGGACCGCGACCACGACGATGCCGCCATCGCCCGCCAGGCGGTGGCGACGGTGGCCTCCGGGGACCGGACCGCGGACCTGGGGTCGGTGCGGGTCCCCACCCTGGTGGTCCACGGCCTGGCCGACCGGATGAGCGATTCGAGCGGCGGGCGCGCGACCGCTGCCGCCATCCCGGGCGCCGAGCTCCTGCTGATCGAGGGCATGGGGCACGACCTGCCGGCCGCGCTGTGGCCCCGCCTGGCCGACGCCGTGGCGCGGACGGTCCAGCGCGGCGAGGCTGCGGCCTGACGATTCGCTATCCTCCGCCCATGCCCGCCCTGCTCGCCCTCCCCACCCTCCTCCTCGCCTGCCCCTCCTCCCCCGGGACCGGCGACTCGGCCGGCGTCGACGACGTCCTCCCCGAGACCTGCGAGGACGGCGACACGCTGTTCGGCCGGCCGAGCGAAGCCACCGGCCTGTCCGACGCCGAGTGTGGCCCCGCCTGCGCCTGCGAGGGCGAGACCTGGACCGCCCCCGAGTACGACGACGCCGACATCGCCGCCCTGCGCGCCTGGCAGCTCTCGGCGCCCTATGCGCCCGTGCTCGAGGACCCCTACCAGGCCGCAGCCCCGGACCCGCTGCCGGCGGACACCGTCTGCGGCTTCGTCGCCGACGACGACCAGCACTACCACCTGAGCACCTTCGACAGCGCGGCCGACGCCGACGCCGCCGGGGCCCGCGTCACCCACACCGGCGGCTGCGGCGTCTGCTCGACCCTGGAAGACCTGGCCGTCTACATGACCCAGCTCGACCTGACCGACCCCGTGCGCGCCTGCGGGCTCGAGCACATGGGCGGCGATCCCGACGAGCACGTCGCCTGCCTCGAGGCGCTGGGCTTCACGACCCCCTGCGCCTGGATCTGGTACTGGAACACGCTCAACACCCAGGACCAGTGCCTGAGCGAGTGCCTCGCGGCCCTGTCGTCGCCCTACAACGAGCCCGACGGCTCGCTGAACCCCTGCCTGCAGTGCGACGAGGACCACAGCGGCCCCGTGTTCAAGGCCGTCGCCGGCCGCACGCGGCGCAACACCGGTGTGCCCAACACGATCTGCCGCCCCTGCGGCGAGGTCACGCCGCTGGTCCACCGCTACCCCTGACCCTCCCCGCGCGGCAGGCGCCCTCCCCCTTGCCTGCCGCCCCTCGCCCGCGGTATCCCCGCGGCCCCCCGCATCGGCATCCCCCCGCCGGTCGCCCCCTCCCCGCTCCTCCTCCCCCGCTCTCCCCGCTGCAGCCCATGCCCCAGCCGCAGGCGGCCCTGCCGCCCATCCCCGTGCGCATCGCGCGGGGCCTCGACGCCCTCGCTCCCCCGGCCAGCGCCAGTCCGGCCCCCGCCGCCCAGGTCAGCGCCAGCCCGGTCAGCGCCGCCCAGGTCAGCGCCGCCATGGCGCTCCTGGACGAAGGCGCCACCGTGCCGTTCATCGCCCGCTACCGCAAAGAAGCGACCGGCGGCCTGGACGACGTCCAGCTGCGGGCGCTGGTCGGGCTGCTGACCGAGCTCCGCGGCCTGGAGCGCCGCCGGGAAGAGGTGCTGAAGTCCATCGCCGACCAGGGCGCCCTCACCCCCGCGCTCGAGGCCGAGCTGCACGCCGCCGAGACCCGCGAGCGGCTGGACGACCTGTACCTGCCCTACCGGCCCAAGTACCGGAGCCCCGGCCAGATCGCCCGCGAGCGGGGGCTCGGACCGCTGGCCGACGCGCTGCTGGCGGACCCTGGCCGCGACCCGGCCGACCAGGCCGCCGCCTACGTCGACCCCGCAGGGGAGCTCGCGACCGCCGACGACTGCCTGAAGGGCGCCCGCGACATCCTGGTGGAGCGCATGGCCGAAGACGCCGAGCTGGTCGCGTCGATCCGCGATCGGGCGCGCCGCGAGGGCCTGCTGCGGGTCGAGGTGGTCGAGGGCAAGGAGGCCGAGGGCGCCCGGTTCCGGGACTGGTTCCACTGGCAGGAGCCCATCGCGACGGTGCCCGGTCACCGCGCCCTGGCCTTCCTGCGGGGCCGCCGCGAAGAGGTGCTGCGCCTGTCGCTGGTCCTCGACGAGGACCACCCGGGCCCGCTGACGCCCACCGCCCTCGAGGTCGCCGCCCGGTTCGGCATCCGCGACCAGGGCCGTCTGGGGGACGGCTGGCTGCTCGAGACCGCCCGCATGGCGGCGCGGTGGCGCATCGGCTTCCACGTCGAGCTGAACCTGGTCGAGGAGCTGCGCAAGCGCGCCCACGCCGAGGCGATCGACGTCTTCGCCCAGAACATGCGCGACGTGCTGCTGGCCGCGCCGGCCGGGCCGCGGCCGACGATGGGCCTGGACCCGGGCCTGCGCACCGGGGTGAAGGTCGCGGTGGTCGACGGCACCGGCAAGGTCGTCGACACGACCACCATCTACCCCCACCCGCCGCGCAAGGACTGGCAGGGCAGCCTGGCCACCCTGCGCCTGCTGGCCGAGCGCCACGGCGTCGAGCTGGTCGCCGTGGGCAACGGCACCGCGTCCCGCGAGACCGACAAGCTGGCCGGCGAGCTGTGCAAGGCCTGCCCGGGCCTGACCCGGGTGGTCGTCAGCGAGGCGGGCGCCAGCGTCTACTCGGCGTCCGAGCTGGCGTCGCGGGAGCTGCCCGGGCTGGACGTGACCCTGCGCGGCGCGGTGTCCATCGCCCGACGGCTGCAGGATCCGCTGGCCGAGCTGGTCAAGATCGACCCCCGCTCGGTCGGCGTCGGCCAGTACCAGCACGATGTCGACGAGTACCAGCTGTCCCGGGCCCTCGACGGCACGGTCGAGGACTGCGTCAACGCCGTCGGCGTCGACCTGAACACCGCGTCGCCGGCCCTGCTGCGGCGGGTCGCCGGGCTCGACGAGTGGACCGCCGACGAGATCGTGCGCTGGCGCGACGAACACGGCGCCTTCCAGAGCCGCCAGGCCCTGCGCGAGTCCCTGTACCTGCCCGCACGCACCTTCGAACAGTGCGCCGGCTTCCTGCGGATCCGCGGCGGCGCCGACCCGCTGGACGCCTCCGCCGTGCACCCGGAAGCCTACCCGGTGGTGCACCGCATCCTCGACCACACCGGCCGCACCGTCGAGCAGCTGCTCGGCGACGACCGCTTCCTGGCGCGGCTGGACCCGCGGGCCTTCGTCGACGCGCAGTTCGGCCTGCCCACGGTCCAGGACATCCTCGGCGAGCTGGCCAAGCCCGGCCGCGATCCGCGCCCCAGCTTCCAGACCGCCCGGTTCGCCGACGGCATCGAGACCCTGGCGGACCTGAAGCCCGGCATGCAGCTTGAGGGCACGGTGACCAACGTCACGGCCTTCGGCGCCTTCGTCGACGTCGGCGTGCACCAGGACGGGCTGGTGCACATCTCGCAGCTGGCCGACCGGTTCGTCGACGACCCCCGCCAGGTCGTGCGCACCGGGCAGACCGTGAAGGTCACGGTGCTCGAGGTCGACCACGGCCGCAAGCGCATCGCCCTGTCGATGAAGAGCCAGTCGGCGCAGCGGGATCCGGGCCGCCGCGACCCCGGACCGCGGGACCAGGGCCGCCCCCCGCCCCGCCGGGACCGACCTGCGCGGCCCGCGGATCGCCCGGCGCGGCAGCCGGACAGCCCGTCGCTGGGCGCGATGGCCGCCGCGCTGCAGTCGGCGCTGGGTCAGGACTGACGCGCAGCCCGCGGCGCCCGGTCAGGCGGCGGCGCGGGTCGCAGGCGACGCGGCCGCAGGGGTCCGCAGCAGCCACAGGCCCAGGACCAGCCAGGGCAGGTTCACCAGCACGTTCAGCGGCGCACCGTTTGCGACCGACGCCGCGCTGTCGAGCAGGCACCAGACCGACAGCCCGATCAGGTGGGCCCGGCCGGCAGGCAGCCCGCGGGTCTGGGCGACCATCGCGGCCCCCCAGCCCGCCCACACCCCGCCGGCGATTCCGAGCACCCAGCGGGCGAAGTCGGTGTCGGCCGCCGCCGCGTCCACGCTGCTGTGCAGCAGCGAGGCGGCCTGGATGAACGGGCCGGCGGCGGGCGAGGCGGCGACGAGGGCCATGGCCGCCCCCATCACCAGGTTGCCGAGGGCGAAGACGAAGGCGCTGCGGGTCTGCACGGGAAGCTCCGGGGTGGCAGGTGCCCCAAGCTTCACCGCCGCAGGGAAGGGCCACCATTCCCTGCCAGGGAAGGGCCACACTTCCCTGGCCGTGCCACGATGGGCCATGCCCACCGCCTCTCCCTTCGCCCGCGAGCTGCGCGCCTGGCGCAAGCGCCGGGGCCTCTCCCAGCTCGACCTCGCCCTGCGGGCCGAGACCACCTCGCGCCACCTGTCCTTCCTGGAGACCGGCCGCTCGCGCCCCAGCGCCGAGATGGTCCTGCGCCTCTCCCGGTGCCTGGACGTGCCCCTGCGGCACCGCAACCAGCTGCTGCGCGCGGCGGGGCACCCCGCGGCCTACGCGGAACACCCCCTGGACGCAGCGGCGCTGTCCCCGGTGCGCGCCGTCATCGACCGCATGCTGGCCGGCCACGCGCCCTACCCGGCCTACGTGGTCGACGGGCGCTGGCGGCTGATCGACAGCAACGACCCCGGCGCCCGCATGTGGGCGATGCTCGGCGTCGATCGCAGCTCCGGCAACGTGCTGCGCGCCTTCCTGGAGAGCCCGGTCGCCGCGGCCATGCTCGACAACCACGCCGAGGTCGCCTGGCAGTCCTGGGAGGTCCTGCAGCGCGACGTGATCGCCACCGGAGACGAAGCGCTGGCCGAGGACCTGGCCGCCATCGAGGTCTTGTTGGCCCGCCTGCCTCGCCCCGCGACGACCGGGCCGGTCCCGGCCGTGCTCTGCCCGCGGCTGCGGCTGGGCGACCAGGTCGTGCGCACCTTCACGACCATCTGCCGGCTCGGCAACGCCGGAGATGTCACCCTCGACGAGCTGCGCGTCGAGCTGGTCTTCCCGGCCGACGCGCCCTCGGACGCCTTCCTCCGCGCCCTCGCGGACCCCGCGCCACCGGCCTGAACCCGCGGCCGCCCCGGTCCCGGCGCTATCCTCGGCGCCCTCCCCCGAGCGTGCGCCGTGGCTTCCTTCTTCTCCTTCGCCCTGCTCGCCCTCGCCTGCACCGGCGACAAGGCCCCCGGCGCCGACGACGGCGCCAGCGGCGACTCCGGCGCGCCCACCGACGGGGACACCGACACCGACGGGGACACCGACGGGGACACCGACGGCGACACCGACGGCAGCGACACCGACGGGGACACGGACACCGACGGCGCCACCGACACCGGCGGCGACACCGGCGAGCCCGTGCCCGACCGCGCCGCCCCATGGGAGCGCGACGAGCGCGAGAGCCCCGGCCCCGTGCGGTTCACCGAGCTGCAGTACCACCCCGCCGACGACGGCGATCCCGAGTGGCTCGAGCTGCACAACCCCCTGGTGCTGGACGTCGACCTGTCCGGCTGGACCCTGGGCGACGGCATCTCCTACACCTTCCCGGACGGCTCCGTGCTGGCCGCCGGCGGCTACCTGGTGGTGGCGTCGGATCCGGCCCTGCTCGCGGAGACGACCGGCCTCGCCGAGGTGCTGGGCCCCTTCGACGGCAAGCTCTCGAACGGCGGCGAGCGCATCGAGCTGCACGACCACGCCGGGCGGCTCATCGACAGCCTGGACTACGGCGACGACGACCCCTGGCCCGTGGGGCCGGACGGCTCGGGCTTCCCCCTGGCCAAGACCGTCGCCGCGGCGATGAGCGACCACGCCGAGCGCTGGACGACCAGCCGGGACCGCGGCGGCAGCCCGGGTGCGTCCAACCACCTGGACCCGCACGAGCGGGCCACCGTGGTCGAGCTCGTGCCCTCCGACGCGACCTGGCGCTACGACGACCGCGGCGCGGCCACGGTGTCGGGCTGGGCCGATCCGGACGCCGACGACAGCAGCTGGCCCGCCGGCGTCGCGCCCTTCCACGCCGGCGCCCGGGCCACCGACGTGCCCGCCACCGCCTGGGTGACCTCCGACAACTACTTCGCGGTCTACCTGGGCGGCGCCGACGGCAGCGATCTGCGCTGGGTCGGCGAAGACACCGACGGCAGCTGGACCACCGTCGAGACCCTCGACCTGACCGTCGGGCCCGACGATCACCTGTTCCTTGCGGCCTGGGAGCTCACCGGCGACAGCGGCAGCACCCAGATGGTCATCGCCGAGGTCGAGACCGACGACGGCGTCCTGGGCACGACCATGGACGACTTCGAGTGGGTGCTCGGCCTGCCCGGCGACAACCCCGGCGCCCTGCCCGGCGGCGCGTCCCCCCTGGAAGCCGACCTGCAGGCGCTGATCGAAGCCGCCGACACCGACGCGGCCTGGGCGCTGCCCGCCGACGAGCGGTCCCGCAGCGCGAGCCCGTGGGGCAGCAGTGTGTCGGGCAGCTTCACCGACGCCGCCGGCTTCATCTGGGCGGACGGCTTCGACGCCGCGTCCATCACCAACACCGACGACACCTACGCCCTGTACCGGTCCATCGATCCTGTGCTGGGCCCGGCCGGCGCCTCGGAGCTGGCCACCGTCCCGACCACCACCTTCTTCCGCACCGACTTCACCTACGAGCCCGGCGGCGGCACGCCGACCCTGCAGCTGGACTGCCGGCTGGACGACGGCGCGGTCGTGTGGCTCAACGGCGAGGAGCTCCACCGCGACAACATGCCGGACGGCGCCGTCGCTGCGTCCACCCTGGCGCTGGCGGCGACCGACGGCCCCCGCACGGTCTCGACGACGGTGCCGGCCGACGCCCTGCGGAGCGGCGACAACGTGCTCGCCGTCGAGCTGCACCAGGCGACGGCGGACGACGAGGACCTGTACTTCGGGTGCTCGCTGACCGTCGCGCTGCGCTCCGAGCCACCCGCGCAGACCGTGCTGCTCGGCGAGCTCGGCCCGGCCGACGACCGCCCCTGGGCCGAGCTGCAGAACGTCAGCGACGACGACCAGGACCTCTCGGGCATGGCCCTGCAGACCTCGGGCGGCGACCGCCTGGCCCTGCCGACGGCCGTGCTGGCCCCCGGCGAGCGCCTGCTGGTCGAGGGCCTGGGGGCGGTCGAGCCCGGCGACCGGCTGTTCCTGCTGGACGAAGGCGCCGACGGCGGGGCCGACGCCGTCTTGCTCGACGCCGCGCGCTTCGGGGAGGGTCCGCGGGCGAGGGACGGGCAGGCGGGCCCCTGGTCTGCGCCGCGCGAGCCGACCCCGGGCGAGGAGAACCTCGTCGACCATGTCGAGGACATCGTCATCAACGAGATCCTGTACCACCGCGCCCCGCGCTCGGTGGAGGGAGAGCCGGTCACGGACCGGGACGAGGAGTGGCTCGAGCTGTACAACCGAGGCGACGAGCCCGTCGACCTCGGCGGCTGGCAACTGGTCGACGCGGTCGCGCTGGAGCTGCCCGACGGCACCACCCTGGGCGCGGGCGAGTACCTGGTCATCGCCCGCGACGCCGCCGCCCTGCGGGCCGCACACCCCGACATCGACGTGCTCGGCGACTACGACGGCAGCCTGGGCAACGGCGGCGATCGCGTGCTGTTGCTCGACGCCGCCGGCAACCCCGCCGACGAGGTCCACTACCTCGACGGCGGCCGCTGGCCCGAAGCCGCCGACGGGGGCGGGTCCAGCCTGGAGCTGCGCGACCCGTGGGCCGACAACGCCGTGGCCGAGGCCTGGGCCGCCAGCGACGAGCTCGCCCGCACCGAGTGGACCGACGTCGAGATCCGCGGCATCGCCGAGGGCAGCGCCGTCGGCCCCGACGGCCAGTGGGAGGAGCTCGTCCTGGGCCTGCTGGATGCCGGCGAGGTGCTGATCGACGACCTGAGCCTGGTCCAGGACCCCGACGGCGACGCCATCGAGCTGATCCAGGACGGCAGCTTCGACGATGAGGCCGCCAGCTGGCGCCTGCTGGGCACCCACCGCCACAGCCGGGTCCAGGACGACCCCGACGACGCAGGCAACCGCGTGCTGCGGCTGGTCGCCACCGACGCCACCGGCCACATGCACGACCACGCCGAGACCACCCTGCTCCAGCCGATCGGCGAGCACGAGTACCGGCTGACCTTCCGCGCCCGGTGGCTCAGCGGCAGCAACCAGCTGCACAGCCGCCTGTACTTCAACCGCCTGCCGCGCACGACGCTCCTGCCGCAGCCCGACGACAGCGGCACCCCTGGCGCCGAGAACTCGGTGCGCACCGACGACCTGGGGCCGACCCTGGACGGCCTGCGCCAGGACGTGGCCGTGCCGGCCCCCGGCCAGGCCGTGACCGTGTCCGTGACCGCCGACGACCCCGACGGCGTGGACACCGTCGACCTGTACTGGTCCGTGGACGGCGGCGCCTTCGCGTCCACCCCGATGGCCGTCGGGACCGACGGCCGCTGGTCCGCGGTCCTCGACGGCCAGGACGCCGGCAGCATCGTGCAGATCTACGTGCAGGCCACCGACGGCCGCGGCGCCGTCGCCACGCTCCCGGCGGCCGGCCCCGACTCCCGGGCCTTGTTCGTCGTCGACGACGGCGAGGCCGACGATCCCGCCCTGCCGCCGCTGCGCATCCTGATGACCCCCGACGACGCCGAGTGGCTGCACACCGACATCCACCTGATGAGCAACGACCTGGTCGGCGCCACCGTCGTCAGCGACGAAGCCGAGCTGTACTACGACGTGGGCGTGCGGCTCAAGGGCAGCCAGCGCGGCCGCCCCACCACCAGCCGCCTGGGCTACGCGCTGCGCTTCTCGCCGGAACAACCCTTCCGCGGCACCCAGACCAGCGTGATGATCGACCGCTCCGAGGGGGTCGGCTTCGGCCAGCGCGAGATGCTGATGAACCTGGTCATGACCAAGGCCGGGTCGGTGCACGGCGAGTACAACGACCTCATCCGGCTGGTGGCCCCGCGGTCCGCCTACACGGGCTCCGCCGAGCTGCAGCTCGACCGGTTCAGCGGACTGGTGCTGGACGCCCGGTTCGACGACGGCGCCGACGGCCCGCGCTTCGAGTACGAGCTCGTCTACTACCCGACCACCACCGACGACGGCACGGCCGAGGGCTACAAGCTGCCCCAGCCCGACCGGGTCGTGGGCACGGCGATCACCGACCTCGGCGACGACAAGGAAGCCTACCGCTGGAACTTCCTGGTCAAGAACAACGCGCGCCAGGACGACTTCGACGCGCTGATCGGCATGTGCCAGACCTTCGCCCTGCCCGACGACGAGTTCCTGGTCCGCGCCGAAGAGGTCATCGACGTCGACGAGTGGCTGCGGGCCTTCGCCTTCTCCACCCTCGCCGGCGTGACCGACCAGTACGGCGGGGCCGGCAGCCAGCACAACGCCCAGCTCTACGTCCGCCCCGACGACGGCCGGGTCCTGTTCTTCCCCCACGACCTCGACTTCTGGTCGAGCAGCACCATGCCCGTCGTCAACAACGGCGACCTGGCCCGGCTGCTCGAGGACCCGGTGTACCTGCGCGCCTACTACGGCCACCTCGACGACATCCTCGACCGGGCCTACGGCACCGGGCCGCTGGGCCGCTGGTGCGACCAGCTCGGCGCCCTGCTGCCCGACCAGGACTTCGACAGCCACTGCGACTTCATCGACGAGCGCGCCGCCTGGGTGCGCAGCGGCTCGTCCGAGTCCATCGAGAGCCGCTTCCCGGAGATCGCCTTCGAGATCACGACCGACGACGGCACCGTCGGTGGCCTCGACGCCACCCTGCAGGGCCAGGCCTGGATCGACGTGCGTGCCCTCTCCCTCGACGGCGACACCACAGCCCTCGCCCTCACCTGGCTCGACGACCTGACCTGGCAGGTCACCGTGCCCGTCGAGCCCGGCGAGAACCGGATCACCCTCGTGGCGACCGATCTGCACGGCGCCGAGGTCGGCCGCGACACCGTGACCATCACCTCGGAGCACGGCGGCTGAGGCGGGCCACCACCGCCCCGGCGGGGGTCAGAACCCCGCGACGTCGGCCGTCTCCTCGTCCACGACCACCCGCGCACCGGCCCACAGCGGTCGGTCACCGACGTCCCCCAGGGCGTCGCTGCCCAGCTCGATCTGCCAGGCGCCGTCGCCGTCGTCGGCCATGTCCAGCGGGCCAGCCACGCGCGCCTGCCAGGGGTCCAGCAGGTACAGCGCCGCGCCGTCCACACCCTCGGCCGCCGTCAGCGTGTAGGCGCGGGGGTCCTGGTCCGTCGAAGCGGCGGTCTCCTGGATCCACGCGCCGGCCGCATCCCAGCTCGACGCCCACCGCACCGGGGACGGGACACCGGCCGCGTCCAGGGCGACCACCCCCACCAACAGGGGGTCCTCGCCACAAGACCAGCCCACGTACCAGTCCTCGAGGAACAGGCTCCACGCCCCGGAGCCATCGGGCTCCAGCGCCGCGTCGGTGAGCACCCGTGTCGCGTCGCTCAGCTCGAGCCCGAGGACCACGGCGGCCTGCGCGTCACCGTCGATGGTCACGTCGAACTGGTAGTGGTCGCCGTCGCAGGTGATGGCCACCGAGGTCGGCACGGCGCCGGCCTCGCCCGCGACCGCGCCGTCCATCAGGTCGCCCAGGACGTCGAAGCCGCCGTCGACGGGCTCCCACTGCACGACCGCCTCGTCGCCACCGGACGGGTCGTCACAGGCCAGGAGCGGCAGGAGCAGGAGCGCAGCGCGGAACGAAGACATCGCCCCGCCTGCTAACGGCTGCCGACCCTCAGGGCGCGAAGAAGGCTGCCAGGCTGTCCAGGGTCTCGCCCCAGCCCTGCTCCATGCCCTCGTGCATGGCGCGGAAGGCGGCCCGCTCCTCGTCGGTCGCCTGCACCGGCGTCGACCGCAGGGTCAGCAGGGTGCCGCCCACGAAGCTGGCATGCGGCTCGAGCAGCACCTCGGTCGCGATGCGCGCCGGCCACGGCCCACCGAAGGGCGACGGCGTCGGCTGCCCGTCGGCGTCGGCGAAGCACAGGTCGAAGCACAGGCGCTGCAGCGGCACGATCTCGGTGAACCGCCACAGGCCGAAGGCCTCGGGGAAGTCCGGACCGCGGAAGCCGTAGAAGAAGCGGCCGCCCACCCGCAGGTCGAGCTCGGACGAGAAGATCGACCACGACGTCGGGTGGAACCAGCGATGCAGCGCGTCGGCGTCGGTCCAGGCCGCCCAGACCTTCTCCGGGCGGGCCTTGACGACCCGGCGCAGCACGAAGGAATCGGCCGCACCGCCAGCTTCGGCCCCGCCGTCGGCCTGCAGGTCGGCCAGCAGCGCGGCCAGCTTGCCGAGCGTCTGGCGACCACCCGGCGCGGCGAAGGTCTCCATCGCCTTGCGGATCTTCTCGGTCGGGAACCGCACCGTCAGGGTCAGCCGCGTGCGGCGGGGCCCGAGCGCGTCGAGGGTCACCGTCGTCACGTGCAGGTGGGGGTCGTCGTCCTCGGACACGTAGCGGAGCACCAGCCGCTCCTCGGGCACGACCTCGTCGAAGATCACGTGGTTCTCGTAGGCGCGACCGTCGGGTCCGTGCATGGTCGCCTCCCACACCCCGCCGACCCGCAGCTCGTGCTGGTGGGTCTCCATGGTGAAGCCCGAGGGGCCCCACCACCGGGACAGGTGGGCCGGCTCGGTCAGCGTCGCCCAGACCAGCGCACGGGGCGCGTCGAGCTCGCGGTAGAGGGTCAGGTCGCGGGGGTCATCCGCGGCGTCGGGGGTCGGGGACTCAGTCGTCATCGGGCACCTCGGGGGAGGGGGAGGAGGAGGGTTCGTCGGAGAGGAGGTCGACCGCGGGCGCGTCCTGGAGCTCCGCCAGGTAGGCCTCGAGGCGATCGAGGCGCTGCACCCACTCGGCCCGCAGGGCGTCCATCCACGACTGCACCTCGGCCAGGCCCTCGGGGCGCAGCCGGCAGGGGCGGTACTGGGCGTCCCGGCCCCGCTCGATGAGCCCGGCGCGCTCGAGCACCTTGAGGTGCCGCGACACCGCAGGCATCGAGATGTCGAGCGGCTCGGTGAGCTCGCTCACGGTGGCCTGGCCCTGGGCCAGGCGCGCCAGGATCGCGCGCCGGGTCGGATCCGCCAGGGCGGCCAGGGTCGGGCTGAGGGTGTCGGGGGACATCGTGGCTCCGTACTTAACGCGTTCGTTAAATACTCCTCCAGCGCAGGCCAGTCAAGCCACCTGCTCGCCGCCGACCACGGGCCCCCATATGCGGGGGGCCCACGGAGCCGCGATGCCTGCCTTTCCCGACGTCCTCCCCCACGGTGTGCTCGAGCCCCTCGCCCCGGGCATCCACTGGGTCCGCGGCAGCGTGCGCATGGGGCCCGGCGTGCTCATCCCCCGGACCATGGTGGTGCTGCAGCACGAAGGCGAGCTCACCCTGGTGAGCGCTGTCCGGCTCGACGACCAAGGCATTGCCGCCCTCGACGCCCTCGGCCGGGTCGCCCACATCGTGAAGATCGGCACCCACGGCATGGACGACGCCTGGTACCTCGACCGCTACGACGCCAGGCTGTGGGCAGCGGCCGGCATGACGCACCAGGACCCGACCCTGACGATCGACCACGGCTTCACCGCCGACGGCCCCTTCCCCGTGCCGTGGGTCACGCCCTTCCTGTTCGAGCAGACCCGGCGCCCCGAAGCCGCGCTGCTGGCCGCGCGCGGGCACGGCGTGCTCATCACCTGCGACAGCGTGCAGCACTGGCCCGATCTCGAGGGCTGTTCGGCCCTGGCGAAGCCCGTGACCGTCGCGATGGGCTTCCTCAAGCCGGCCAACATCGGCCCGCCCTGGCGCCGGATCATGACGCCCCCCGGCGGCTCGCTGCGGCCCGACTACGAGCGCCTGCTGGCGCTGCCCTTCGACACGGTCGTCGGAGGCCACGGCAAGCCGCTGGTCGGTGGCGCCAAGGACGCGCTCCGGGCCACGGTGAAGCGGGTGTTCGGCGGATGAACCACCGGCTTGCCTCGGGTGCTTTCGCCACGTAGCGTGCACCTCCCCCGAGGTGCCTCATGCGTTCATCCTCCCACCGGGTCCTGATGACCACCCTCGCCCTGGTGTCCCTCGCCCTGGGCGCCGGCTGCGGCGACAAGGCCGCCGACGAAGACGACGACGACGGCATCGGCGGGGGTGGCTGGGACGTCGACACCGACACCGACACCGACGGAACCGACACCGACTGGACCGGCACGGGCACCGACGGGACCGGCGCCGACACGGACGGAACCGACGGAGCCGACACCGACGGAACCGGCGCCGACGAAAGCGACGGAACCGACGGAACCGACGGAACCGACGGAACCGACGGAACCGACGGAACCGACGGAACCGACGGAACCACGGGCGACCGCGACGCGGACGGAGACGGCTGGGACGCGTCCGAGGACTGCGACGACAGCGATCCAGACGTGAACCCCGACGCGCCCGAGCGCTGCGAGACCGTGGGGGTCGACGACGACTGCGACGGCGAGATCGACGAGGCCGACGCGATCGACGCCAGCACCTGGTACTGGGACGAAGACGGCGACGGCTTCGGGGACCCAGCCACCGCCGCCATGGCGTGCACCCTGAGCGACGGGCGGATCAGCGACGGCACCGACTGCGACGACACCGACGGCGCCATCCACCCCGGGGCCACCGAGCGCTGCAACGGGATCGACGACGACTGCGATGCCGCCACCACCGACGAGGGCACCGCCGTGTTCACCGACGGCGCGGGGGTGGAGAGCGACTACTCCAGCCTGCTGGCCGGCACCCTGGCGCGGGCCGCCGACGTCACCCTGGACCGCGACGGGGTGCTCACCCTGTGCGAAGGCACCTGGTACGTGAACCTGCTGGTCCAGGCCGACGTCGAGATCGAAGGCGCGACCGGCGACGCCGACGATGTCGTGCTCGACGGCGCCGGCGAGAGCACGGTGATCCAGGTCGCCGACGACGACGTCGAGGTGCGGGTCGCAGCGCTGACCGTCCGCAACGGCATCGGCAACGACGACTACACCACGAGCGCACCGGGGTTCTGCGGCGGCGGGATCTCCTGCGCCTCGACCGACGGCACCACCACCCTCGAGCTGGATCGGGTCACGGTCACGGACAACGAAGCGGCCCTCGGGGGCGGCGGTGTGTTCATCTACGACTGCGACGCAGACATCGTCTCCAGCACGATCACGGGCAACACCGGCGGCGACGGCGGCGGCCTGACCGTCTGGGGAGGCCTGGTGTCCATCGACGACTCCGTCATCGACGACAACGTCGCCCTCGACGACGGCGGCGGACTGTACCTGCAGCAGGTCGCCGACCAGACCGTGTACGTGGACATCACCGACAGCTCCGTGTCGGGCAACCAGGCCACCGACGCGGCCGGCGCCATGGTCGTCTACGACGCCCGGGTCGACTTCCGCGCCGTCGGCGGCGGCAGCGCCTCGATGCTCGACAACAGCTGCGACGACGACGCCACGGCAGCGGTCTACGTCCGCGACGGCAGCATCGAGCTGGCCGGCGTCGACGTCGGCAGCGACGGCGACGCGAACGATCCCGTCGACTTCTACTGCGCCGAGAGCGTGTTCCGCTACGACTACGACGACGAGACCAGCACCACCTGCGACGGCGAGCGCTGCGGCACCGACAACGTCGAGATCCTGGGCGGCGTCGACACCTACGCCCTGTCCTACGAAGCGACCCGCGGCATCGTCTTCGAGGCCGAGGACAACGGGACCATCGATCGCTTCGCCTTCTCGATGCGGGCCGGCATCGGGCTCGGCTGCTCGATCGATCTGTTCCTGCTGAGCGCGGAGAGCACCGCGTCGACGTCGTGGACGGTCGAGTACATCGAGACCGTGTCGCTGACCGACACCGACCGCGGCCCGGTCGAGACCGGCGACATCGGCGTCCCCGTCGAGGTCGGGAAGTTCTACGCGTTCGGCTACGGCTGGACCTGTACGTCCATCGACCGGGTGGTCTACTACTACGACGAGTCGGGTGGGACGTCGGGCGACGCCGGCATGGGAACGACCCGGGGCCGCTGGGCGACCGACTCGTATGGCGGCTACGGCGCCGCCGGAACGACCGTCTCCGGCGCCTTCAGCAGCAGCGACTACCGCTACGACAGCACCCTGGAGTGGAGCCACTGACCCCGGGGCTCAGTCCACCCGGTCCATCGCCAGGGCGGCCCCCGAGAAGCACTGGCCCTCGACCTGCCACTCCTCGACGACCTCGCCTTCGCAGCTGTGCCAGTACAGATCGTCGCTGTGCAGGAAGACCTCGTCGATGTTGACGATGCCCTCGGTCGGGACCGAGTCGGGCAGGTCGTCGTCCGGCTCCGCCCAGTCGGTCAGCGTGAACGAACAGATGCGCTCGTCCTCGCTCGTCATGGTGAGCGTCGCCTCGAGGGTGCGGTCGAGCAGGTCGTCTCCATAGGGCCAGACGGTCTGTACGGACCACCGCCCGTCCTGCAGGGGCTCGCAGGTGGGCTCGCAGGCGGGGAGGAGCAGGGCCGCGGGCAGGAGGAGGAGGGAGGCGAGGAGGGGGCCGGGCGGCAGGAGCCGGAAGGTATGCATCAGAAGCTCCAGTCGAAGCCGACGACCGGCACGGTGCCCAGGAAGTACGTGTCGTCACGCACCGTCACGTAGTTCCCGTCGGAGTCGAGCGAGGGAGTGCCGTCTTCGTTGCTGGTGTCGAGATCGTACTTCTCGAGGTTGTGTCGGTTGTAGACGTTGAGCACGTAGACGTAGGGCGTCAGCGTGGTCGGACCGATGGGGAAGGCGTAGCTGACCCGCAGATCCAGTCGATGGTAGGGCGGATAGCCTGCGCCCTTGAAGGCCGCGTGCGTCGGGTAGAAGTGGACGCGGCCATTGTCCAGGTACTGAAGGTCATAGGTGTAGGTGGTCCGCGGCCAGCCCTTGTAGTACTGCCAGGCTCCGTTCAGGGTCAGCCGCGAGGTCGGGCGCCAGGTGGCGTCCAGCTGGACGGTGTGCCGCTGGTCGTTGTTGCGAGGCAGCCAGCCCGTGCGTTCTTCGAGCAGCCCGTCGTAGACGATGTCCGTCACGTTCTCCTCGGCGCTGGCCAGCGCGTAGCTCGCCCAGAACGACAGCTGATCGCCGATGTCGTAGATCGCCAGCAGCTCCACACCTCGCGACCGGGCGCCGTCGAGCACCACCTGGACGTCGTCGTTGCGCGCCTCCGGGAACACCTCCCACTGATCGCGCAGGTTCATCCAGTAGCCACCGTTCGCGGTGTACTGCTTGAGGTAGGCCTCGGCGCGCAAGGACAGACCGAACTCCGTCTGGTGCTCCAGCCCAGCCACATAGTGCCAGGCTTCCTCGGGCGCGGCGAAGGTGGTCGCGTCGTGGGCGACGTCGAGCTGGTACAGCGCGGGGGTCTGGTGGTAGATGCCCCAGGCCGTGCGCAGGATGGTGCGATCCCCGATCGGCACCGCAGCGGCCACCCGAGGACTGATCAGGTGGGTCTCGGTCGTGGTCGCGAAGTCGTAGCGGACGCCGGGCTCCAGGTAGAGCCGCTCCCACAGATCCAGGCGGACCGACCCGTAGGCGCCCACCCGCTGGCCGGTCGGGTCGAGCAGGTGGTCGAGGGCGGCATCGTAGGTGTAGATGTTCTCGTCGGCGTCCAGGCGGAGCTCGGACTGGGCGTAGTGGTAGTCGTAGTGGGCGCGCTCGTGGCGGCCCTCGAAGCCGAACCGGACGGTGGCCCGCCGACCGGGCACCCAGGTCCAGTCCTGTTCCAGGCCCAGGCCCAGGAAGCTCCGCTGATCCGCGACCTCGAAGCTGCCCTTGTCGGAGTGATCGTACTTCTGGTAGCCGCCGGACCGCTCCTGCCCGAGCGAGGTCACGGACAGCACGGTGTCCGACGCGAGCTTCGCCGACCACATGGACCGCAGCCGCAGCCAGCTGTACAGACTGCGGTACGTCAGGTCGAAGTCGTCGTAGCCGCCGTTGCTCACGTGGGCCCGGTCGCCCGCGTACAGGGTGTGCACCGACAGCGTCTGGTCCGGCCCCAGGTCGAAGGCCGCCTTGGCGTAGGCGTCCTCGAAGCTCGGCAGGAACTCGACCTGGCCCAGGGCCGGGTAGACCACGTCGAGCATGCTGCGCCGGGCGGTGACCAGGTACTCGCCCGCCTCGCCGAACCGGCCCTCGGTGAAGGCCCGCGAGAACAGGATGCTGAGCCCCAGCGACGATGCACGCTGGTCGATGCCTTGTCGGCTGGTGAGCTCGTACACGCCAGACAGGGCGTTGCCGTGCTCGGCCCCGAAGCCGCCGGTGTTCAGGGTGACGCCCTCGATGGACGTGACGTCGATGACGCTGAACAGACCGCCCTGGTAGTCGCGCTGGTGGAAGGGCTCCGCGAGCGTCATGCCGTCGAGGATGATCGCCACCTCGTCGGCCTCGCCGCCCCGGATCGAGAAGCGCGAGGAGTAGTCGCTGGCGGTCACGCCGGGCAAGCGGGTGGCCGCGCGGGTCGCGTCCTCGGACCACGACATCTCCTTGACCTGGGCGCCGGACAGCCCCTGCTGGCTCGCCCGGCGGTCGCGCAGCATCGAGAAGGTGCCCGGCGTGACCACGATGACGGCCACCGGCTCGAGCGCCACCTCCCCCAAGGCGAGCTCACCCGGGCCCGTCACCTCGAAGGTCACCAGCGCGAGCTGGTGATCCGGCGACTGCAGCTCGAGCCGGTGCGTCCCGAGCGCGAGGCCGCGCAGGCGGAAGGTGCCGTCGATGGTGGTGGCGTGATCCTGGAGCGCGCCATCGAGCACGACCTCGACCCCGGGAAGGGGTTCGCCCGTGGCGGCGTCGACCGCGCGGCCGATGGCCGAGCCGTCGGCCTGCTGGGCGAGGGCGGTGGACGACAGCACGCCCGTGCAGAGCGGGATCCAGCGGAGTGAGGGGAGCATCGTGGCCTCGGGAGTGCGTCCACCCTGCCGGACCTGCCTGAACGGTTCCTGTGGCTCCGCTGAACGGAACCTGAAGTCCACTGGCAGCGCATAGGATCCCTCGCGCTCCCGTCCCACCCCGAGGTCCCTCGTGCCGCTCTCCCTGTTCGTCCTCCTGCACGGACTCCCGCTCGCCTGCGGGGACGAGCCCGCGCCGGTCGCCCCTCCCGCCCCAGCGCCTCCGGTGCCGGTCGCCTCCCCGTCCGCCGCGCCCCCGCCGAGCCCGGCCCTCGGCTTCGCCGCGCTGGCCGAGGATCACGTGATGGGCTCGTCCTGCGCCTACGAATTCGCGCCCGGCCAGGGGCCGACCGGCGCCGCCTTCCAGCACGACGGAGACGAGTCGTGGATCGCGCTGGCCGGGGTCGGGGACCTGCGCATCACCCCCGATGACGGCGGCGGGGCCTTCGGCGGCGAGCGCGAGTCCTTCACCCTGCCCGATGGCCAGGGCGCACTCACGGTGGACCACACGGCGTCCCGGATGGTGCTGACCGGGGCGGCCGCCGGCCCGAGCGGCACGCTGGAGGCGACGCTGGTCGGCGGCTGTGGGGACTGACCGCCGCAAGAATGCAGGGTCGGGTCTTGCACTGTGATTAGAATCATTCTAAATCCAGAACAGCCACCCCACGGCCCCCCTCCCCCACCACGGAGCACACGATGAGCGACTCGACCTCGAAGACGGGCGGATGCCCCTTCCACGGCACCGCGACCAACGCCTCGGCCGGCAAGACCACCAACCGCGACTGGTGGCCCGACCAGCTCGACCTCGGCATCCTCCACCAGAACCCCGTCGCCGGGAACCCGCTGGGCGCCGACTTCGACTACAAGGCCGCCTTCGCGTCGCTCGACCTCGCCGCCGTCAAGGCCGACCTGACCGCCCTGATGACCGACAGCCAGGACTGGTGGCCGGCCGACTGGGGCCACTACGGCGGCCTGTTCATCCGCATGGCCTGGCACAGCGCCGGCACCTACCGGGTGCAGGACGGCCGCGGCGGCGCCGGGTCGGGCACCCAGCGCTTCGCGCCGCTGAACAGCTGGCCGGACAACGGCAACCTGGACAAGGCCCGCCGGCTGCTGTGGCCCATCAAGCAGAAGTACGGCGACGCGCTGTCGTGGGCCGACCTGATGATCCTGGCCGGCAACGTGGCGCTGGAGTCCATGGGCTTCTCGACCTTGGGCTTCGGCGGCGGGCGCGAGGACGTGTGGGAGCCCGAGCAGGACATCTACTGGGGGCAGGAGACCGAGTGGCTCGGCAACAAGCGCTACACCGGCGAGCGCGACCTCGAGGATCCGCTGGGCGCCGTGCAGATGGGCCTGATCTACGTCAACCCCGAGGGCCCGGACGGCAACCCCGACCCCGTCGCCTCCGGCAAGGACGTGCGCGAGACCTTCGCCCGCATGGCGATGGACGACTACGAGACCGTCGCCCTGACCGCCGGCGGCCACACCTTCGGCAAGGCCCACGGCGCGGGGGACCCCGCCCTGGTCGGCCGCGAGCCCGAAGGCGCCGCCCTCGAAGAACAGGGGCTCGGCTGGAAGAACGCGCTCGGCGACGGCAAGGGCGTGTACACCACCACCAGCGGCATCGAGGGCGCCTGGAAGCCCAACCCCACGAAGTGGGACATGGGCTACCTCAAGGTGCTGTGGAAGTACGAGTGGAAGCTCGTGAAGAGCCCGGCCGGCGCGTGGCAGTGGCAGGCCCAGGACGTCGACGACGAGGACATGATCCCCGACGCCCACGACCCGTCGAAGAAGTTCCCGCCGATGATGACCACCGCCGACATGAGCATGCGGTACGACCCGAAGTACGCGGTGATCTCCAAGCGCTTCCTGGAGAACCCCGACGAGTTCGCCGACGCCTTCGCCAAGGCCTGGTTCAAGCTGACCCACCGCGACATGGGCCCCAAGTCCCGGTACCTGGGCCCCGAAGTCCCGGCGGCCGACTTCATCTGGCAGGACCCGGTCCCGGCCGTCGACCACGCGCTGGTCGATGACGCCGACGTCGCGGCCCTCTCGGCGAAGGTCCTGGCCAGCGGCCTGTCCGTGTCCGACCTGGTCTTCGTCGCCTGGTCGAGCGCGTCCACCTTCCGCGGCAGCGACAAGCGGGGCGGCGCCAACGGCGCACGCATCCGGCTGGCCCCGATGAAGGACTGGGCCGCCAACGACCCGCAGCGGCTGGCCCGGGTGCTGTCGGTGCTCGAGGGCATCAAGGCCGACTTCGATCGGGCCGGAGCCAAGAAGGTGTCCCTGGCCGACCTCATCGTCATCGCCGGCAACGCCGCGGTGGCCAAGGCCGCCAAGGACGGCGGTTTCGACCTGACCGTGCCCTTCCGGCCCGGCCGCACCGACGCCACCGTCGAGCAGACCGAGGTCGACAGCGTCGCCTACCTCGAGCCCCGGGCCGACGGCTTCCGCAACCACGCCCGCGGCAAGCTCGGCGCCTACGCCGAGAAGCTGCTGGTCGACAAGGCCCAGCTGCTGACGCTGACCGCGCCGGAGATGACCGTCCTGGTCGGCGGCCTGCGGGCGCTGGGCGCCAACAGCGGCGGCAGCAGCCACGGCGTGCTGACCGACCGGCCGGGCGTGCTGAGCAACGACTTCTTCGTGAACCTGCTCGACATGGCGACCGCCTGGAAGTCCACCGACGCCGACCAGGGCCTGTTCGAAGGCCGCGACCGCAAGACCGGCGCCGTCCGGTGGACCGGCACCCGCGCCGACCTGGTCTTCGGCAGCAACAGCCAGCTGCGCGCCCTGGCCGAGGTCTACGCCAGCAAGGGCAACGAGGGCCGCTTCGTCTGCGACTTCGTGTCCGCGTGGACCAAGGTCATGGAGCTCGACCGGTTCGACCTGGCCTGAGCCCCCCTGCCCCCACCGGCCCGACCGGCTCAGCCGTGCCGGTGCCGGTGATGCAGGTCGGGCGCGTGCGGGTGGCTGTGCTCCACCGGCAGGTGCCCGTGCTCGTGGGTGTGCCACACCTCGGCCGGCAGGTCGGGGTGTTCGTGCCTGTGGTGCCCGTCATCGTGGCGGTGGGCGTGGGTGTGCCGCACCGCGGCGTGCCGGTGGGCATGGGCGTGATGCCCGGTCAGCAGCAGCCCGAGCGCGAGCACCATCAGGCCCGTCGCGCCGAGCTGCACGGGGAGCACCGTCTCGCCGAGCGCCACCCACGCGACCGCCGTGCCCAGGAAGGGGGCCGTCGCGAACAGCATCTGCGACCGCGTCGCCCCGAGCTGCTGGGCGCCCCGGATGTAGAGCACGATGCTCGCGCCATAGGCCAGGGCGCCCACGCCGAGCGCCGCGGCCGCCATGGGCGCCGTTGGGAGCGCTCCTTCCAGCGCCCACCCCAGACCCAGGTTCACCGCCCCGGCGACCAGGCCCTTCGCGACCGTGGTCTGGGCCGGCGTGTAGCCGTCGATGACCGCCGTCAGGTTGTTGTCGAGCCCCCAGCACAGGCAGGCCACCGCGACCAGCAGCGCGCTCGGCGCCACCGAGAAGCCATCGGGCGCCGCGAGCAGCAGGCCCGCGGCCAGCACGAGCCCGTTCGCCACCCAGCCCCGCCCGCCGATGTGCTCCCGGAAGAAGGCCCAGGCCAGCAGCGCCGTCGCCGTGGTCTCCAGGTTGAGCCACAGCGAGACGCTGGCCGACGGCGCCGTCCGCAGGCCGACCAGCAGGGCGACGGGCCCCAGCACGCCGCCGAACAGCACGGCCCCCGCCAGCCGCCGCAGGTTGGCCGGGTCGCGACGCCGCTCGCTCGATCCACCGCGCAGCGCGAAGGGCAGGCAGGCGATCCCCGCGCCCAGGTACAGGAGCCCGGCCAGGGTCAGCGGACCGACCGCCTCGTCCAGCAGCCACTTGCTCGCCGGCGTCGAGGCGCCGAACAAGGCGGCGGCGGCCAGGCACCACAGGACGGGGGCGAGCCCGCCGCGGCCGGAAGCGTCAGTGGCCATGCCCGTGACCGTCGTCGTCCTCCTCGTAGGGCGGCGGCGGCGGCTTCGGCGCCGGGGTGACCTCCGTGACGTCCCCCCAGCTCGCTCGTCCCGACCAGGTGGCGCCCTCGACCTCGGTGCTGATCACCGCGATGTAGCCCGCCGCACCCGCGGCGCTGGCCGCGCCCGCCCAGCCATCGCCGTCGGGCTGCAGGACCACACGCTGGGGCTCCTGGCCCGTGCTCGTCAGGAGCACACGCACGTCGCCCGTGGGGGTCACGGCCGCGCCGTTGGCGTCGATGG
>JACKEY010000022.1 GCA_020632755.1 Alphaproteobacteria bacterium
GACCTGATCCACTTCACGCCGGCCGGCTACGTCTGGTCCGCCGAGCGCTTCCTGATGGCGATGGAAGACGCGGCGCTCAAGACCGGCGGCCTGCCCGGCGAGAACATGATCGACGACTGGCGCATCCAGCAGGCGCAGCGGCAGCAGCAGCCCTGACGCTTCCGCAGGGGCGCCTCAGCCGGCCCCCGCCTCTTCGTCCAGGACCCCGGCCTCGTCCGGCGGCGCTTCGTCCTGGACCCCCGCCTCGCCCGACGGCTCCTCGTCCAGCAGGCCCGGCGCCGAAGCCTCCTCCCCCGGCGGCGGCACCCATGCCGGCGGCATCGAGGCGGGGTTGGCGAGCTTCCACTCGTCATAGGACCGCTCGAAGGCGTCCGCGAAGCTGTGGCCGATGAGCTCCAGGCCTTCGTCGGTCAGGTGCATCAGGTCGGTCCACGCCAGCCGGGGCTCGTGGTCCAGCCACCGCTGGAAGCTGCCTTCGCCGCCCATCGCGGCCCGGGCGTCCCAGAAGCCGCAGCCGGCGTCCAGGGCGGCCTGGCGCTGCAGGGCGACCATGCGGGTCAGCAGCGGCTTGGACTTGATCTGGCCGCGCTCGCGGGTGGCCTGGTCGAGGGGGGTGACGACCAGGCAGGCGGCGTGGGGCGCACCGGCGCGCAGCCGCTCGAGCACCTTGAGGTAGGTCTCCAGGTACTTCTCGCCCTCGCCGCTGGACAGGGTGCCGTAGCCGAGCTCGTTGCCGCCGGTCATGTAGACCAGCAGCTGCGGATCGCGGCGGGCCACCTGGTCCTGGAGGTGCCGGCGGCCCTGGTTCTGCAGCATGCTGCCCTGGCCGCTGCCGGCCACGCCGAAGGTCTCCCAGGTCAGGCCGGGGCCGTCGGTCTCGAGCGCGAGGCCGTAGACGGTGACGGGGCCGCTGCCGTCGGCCTTGAGCCACACGGTCGGGCTGCCGTCGGGGCTGTCCAGCCGCTCGAAGGCGTCGAAGGTGCGGTCGCCGCCGTCGGTGCGCAGGGTGCGGCCGGGCGCGCCCTTGGGCTTGACCGTCAGGCCGCCTCCGCCGGGCTGCTTCTGGTAGAAGACGTCGACGTGGTGCACCAGCTGGCGGTCGCTGTTGCGCTCGGCGTCGGCCCGCTTGCGGCCGCCCAGCGTGGCGGTGGCTTCTTCGCCGGCGGGGGCGGTGGCGACGGTGCCGGCCAGCCCGTAGCGGTCGCTCTCGGCGCCGCCGAAGGTGATGCTCAGGCTCTCCCACGGGCCCTGGGTCCAGCGGGCGATGCCCGGCCGCAGGGCCCAGCGCGGGTCGACGTGCACGGCCAGGAAGCCGGGGCCGGCGTCGCCGAACCGGTCCTGCAGGCGGTCGCGCACGGTCATGGTGATGCCGTCGCCGGCGATGGTGCTGTCGCCCCAGTGCAGGACCCGCACGACGGCGCCCGGGTAGCCCTGCTCGGCCATGGCGAGCTGACGGTACAGCCCTTCCCAGGCGCCGTCGGGGACCTCGATGGGGGTCGGCCGGGCGGGGCTGCGCCGGGGGAGGGGAGGCAGGGCGGCGGCCGCACCGGGCGAGGCGTGGTCGGAGCCGTCGGAGGAGGCGGTCGCGTCGGGAGGGGCACCGTCGGGAGCGCCGCTGTCGTCGGCGTCGGCGCTGCCGTGCTTGACCACGAGCTCGCCCTGGGCGTCTTCCTGGACGCTTCCGTCGGTCTGCAGCAGGCGCAGCAGGGGCACGGGCTCGCCCGGGATCCACGGTCGCACGCTGGCGGTCGCCGGCGTCAGGTAGGACACGGCGCCCAGTGCGACGAAGCAGCCGCTGAACAGCAGCAGCGCGCGCAGCTCGCGGCGGTGGACGACCGTGGGATCGGGGTCGGGCATGGCGGGCAGCCTACTGCGTCGCTTCCGCGTCCGCCCGCTCGCGCAGCTGCCCGCAGCCGGCGTCGATGTCGATGCCGCGGCGGACGCGCACGGTGGCGGGCACCCCGTAGCGGCCGAGTACCTCGACGAAGGCGGCGGCGTCGGGCTCGGCGGTGGGGGCGCCGCCGTAGCCCTTCGTCGGGTTCAGCGGGATCAGGTTGACGTGGCAGGTCAGGCCGCGCAGCAGCCGGCCCAGCCGGTGGGCTTCGTCGGGCGTGTCGTTCTCGCCGGCGATGAGCGCCCACTCGAAGGTGACGCGGCGGTGGGTGGCGTCGACGTAGTCGCGGCAGGCGGCGACGACCTCATCGACTCCCCAGCGCTTGTTGACGGGCAGCAGGGCGCTGCGCTGCGCGTCCGTCGCGGCATGCAGGCTGATGGCCAGGGTGACCTGGATGCCCTCCTGGGCGAAGCGGCGGATGGCCGGCACCAGCCCGACCGTGCTCACGGTGATGTGCCGGGCCCCGATGCCCAGGTCCTGGTTCAGGCGGCGGATGGCGGCCAGCGCGTTGTCGTAGTTGTGGAAGGGCTCGCCCATGCCCATCAGGACCACGTTGCTCAGGCGGCCGCCCTCGGCCTTGAGCTCCTGGTCGAAGCGCCAGGCCTGCTCGACGATCTCGGTGGCCGTCAGGTGGCGCTGGAAGCCCATCTGGCCGGTCGCGCAGAACACGCAGCCCATGGCGCAGCCGGCCTGGGTCGAGATGCAGGCCGTGCGGCGCCCGTCGTTGTAGGGCATCAGCACGCTCTCGACGGCCTTGCCGTCGGCCAGGGCGTAGAGCCGCTTGCGGGTGCCGTCCTGGCTCTGCTGCTCGATGGTGCGGGTCAGGGTGCCGATGCAGGCCTGCTCGTGCAGCACCTGCCGCAGTCCCTTGGGCAGGTCGGTCATCTCGTCGAAGTCGGCGGCGCCCTTGTCCCACAGCCAGGCCCACAGCTGCTTTCCGCGGAAGGCCGGCTGGCCATGGTCGCGCAGCCACGCGGTCAGCTCGTCGCGCGACAGGGCCAGCAGGTCGGTGCGGGCGACGGCGGTAACGGGCTCGGCGGCGGGCTCGGCAGCGGGATCGGACATGGCCGCGCCCTATCCCCGACCGGGGGGCGCTCGCACGCCGTCCTTGCCCGCGCCTCGGGGACCGATACGGCCCGCTGGCTTCCCCGGTGTGCCGTGACCCTCGATCTCCTCGGTCTCGCCTGTGCCCTGCCTCCCGTGCTGCTCGGGGGGGGCTGGCTGGCCTGCTGGGCCACCCGCCGGGGCCTCGACCGGCGCTGGCTGGGGCTGCGAGGGCCCTTCTCGCGCGCCGTCGAGCGCCGGCTGGGCGGCTGGCGGCACGCGGTCAACCAGCCCGATCCGACGCTTCCGCTGCGGGTCGAGGGATCGGAGCGGCCGCGGGTCGCGATCATCGGTGGTGGGCTGGGCGGGCTCGCGGCCGCCACCCTGCTGGCCGACCGGGGGCTGCAGGTCGAGCTGTTCGAGGCCCACGACTACCTGGGCGGCAAGGTCGGCAGCTGGGACCAGACCCTGTCCACCGGCGAGACCGTCGGCGTCGAGCACGGCTTCCACGCCTTCTTCCACCACTACCACAACCAGTGGGCCTGGCTGACCGAGCTCGGGCTGACCGGCGCCTTCACCGACATCGAGGACTACGAGATCCTGCGCCGCGACGGCGGCCGGCTGGGCTTCGCCGCCACTGAGTCCGTGCCGGTGCTCAACCTGGTCGACCTGATGCGCCGCGGGCTGTACCGGGCGAGCGACATCATCGGCAAGCCGGCCATGCACGAGATGGACGCCTTCCTGCGCTACGACCCGGTGGAGACCCCGCGGTCCTTCGACCACATGAGCTTCGCCGACTTCGCCGAGCGCGCCGCGCTGCCGCCGGATCTGCGGCTGGTGTTCAACACCTTCAGCCGGGCCTTCTTCGCCGAAGAGGACCGGATGAGCATGGGCGAGCTCATCAAGAGCTTCCACTTCTACTACCTGTCCCATGACGGCGGCCTGCTCTACGCCTACCCGACCGACGACTACCAGCGGACCCTGCTCGAGCCCATCCGGGCGCGGCTCGCGGCGGCGGGGGCACAGCTGCACCTGTCGACCCCCGTCACCGGCCTGGAGCGGGACGGGGACCGCTTCGTCGTGCGCAGCGCGCGCGGCGACGGTGGGTCTGATGCCGCCGGGTTCGACGCTGCCGTGTTCGACGATGTCGTGATCGCGGCCGACGTGGTCGGGGCCCGGCGGATCCTGGACGGTGCGGGCTGGCTGCCCGCCGCGGCGCCGGCCCTGCAGCGGCGCCTGCACGTGCTGCGGCCCGGGCAGCGCTACGCCGTGCTGCGGCTGTACCTGGACCGGGACCTGCGGCCCGACGTCACCGCCTTCGCCATCACCGACCGGGTCGTGCTGCTCGACGCCATCGCGGTGGTCCACCGCCTCGAGGACGAGAGCCGGCGCTACGTCGACCGCCACGGCGGCGCCGTGCTGGAGCTGCACAGCTACGCGGTGCCCGACGCCGTGGGCGAGGGACTCGACGACGCGGCATCCGACGCGGCGGTCCGCCAGCAGCTGCTCGACGAGCTGCTGCACTTCTTCCCCGAGCTGGCCGGCTACCGGATCCGCGACGAGCACCTGCAGGTGCGGCGGGACTTCGCGGCCTTCCACGTCGGCATGCAGGCGGCGCGGCCGGGCCCCGTGACCGAGGTGCCGGGCCTGTTCCTGGCCGGGGACTGGGTGGGGTTGCCCTTCCCCGCGATGCTGATGGAAGCGGCCTGCAGCAGCGGGCGCCTGGCCGCCAACGGGGTGCTGACCCGGCACGGCCTGCGGGAGACCCCCATCTGGTCGGTGCCGCCTCGGGGGCTGCTGGCCGACGTGCCCGAGCCCCCCAAGCCGCCAGCGGTGCAGGCGGCCCGCGACGCGGCGGCGCAGGCCTGGGATGCGGCGGTCGCGGCGCTGGCTCCGGGACCGGAGTAGGGTTCCGGTCCTGGAGGATCCATGGCCGACTGGACCGATGGCTTTCCCGCGCTGATCGCCCCGCACTCCCCCGAGTCCTTCTTCGCCGAGCACTGGGAGCGCGGTCCGCTGCACCTGCGCCACGGCGAAGACTTCGTCGACGGCCTGTTCGACCTCGACGATCTCGACGAGCTGCTGACCGGCTCCGGCCTGCGCTACCCGTCCTTCCGGCTGCTCGTCGACGGGCGCGAGGCGCATCCGGACACCTACACCCACCGCAGCATGCCGTGGGGCACGGGCTCGGTCGCCCACTTCATCGACTACATGCGCGCCCTGGCGCTCATCCGCGGCGGCGCCACGGTCGTGCTGGAGCAGATCCAGCGCATCTGGCCGGCCCTGGCCGAGCTCACCCGCCACATGGAGCTGGCGCTCGGCGCCCGCACCCAGACCAACGCCTACATGACCCCGCCGCGCAGCCAGGGGCTGCTGCCGCACTACGATCTGCAGGACGTCTACGTGCTGCAGACCGCCGGCCGCAAGCACTGGCGGGTGCACGTGCCCCACGTGCGGCTGCCGGTCCGCGGCCAGGAGTGCCCCGTCGCGGGGGTCGAGCCGGGCGAGCAGCTGCTCGACGTCGTGCTCGAGCCCGGGGACATGCTCTACCTGCCCCGCGGCACCGTCCACTACGCCAGCACCCTGGACGAGACCTCGCTGCACGTCAGCCTGTCCGCCGTGCCCGTGACCACCATCGACGTCCTGCGCGAGCTCGTCGACGCAGCCACCGAGGACGTGCGCCTGCGACGCGGCTACCGCCTGGACCTGCACGGCCCCAACGAAGGCTCCGACGAAGACCAGGACGAGCTGCAGGCGACCCTGCGCGATCTGGCCGGCGTGGCCGACCTCGACGGCCTGCTCGACCGCCTGGCCCGCCAGGTCGCCGGCAGCCGCATGCCGCTGCTGGGCGGCGTCCTGGCCGACCTGGCCCGCCGCGACACCGTCGGGCTCGACACCGTCGTCATGCGCCGCGAAGGCATCGTCTGGCGGGCCGAGGCCCTCGGCGACCGCGTCGTGCTCGCCTTCCACGGCCGCCAGCTGGAGCTTCCGTGGCACGCGATCGGGACGGCGCGGTTCCTGGGCACGTCGGGGCCGTTCGCGGTGCGGGACCTGGCGGGGGAGCTGACGGACGAGCAGCGGCTCGGGATGGTGAGGACGCTCGTGGGGGAAGGGTTCTTGACGGTGGTGGAGGAGGACTGAGGGGAGAGCGACAGCTCTTGCTCGGGCTCTCGGCCGGACCGGCCTCCTCGTAGAACCACCGCCCTCTCCGGGGACCTCCGGGGCTGATGCGGGAGGGGTCTACGTCGGAACGTTTCGGTCGCCTGCGGCTCCCTGCAAATGTTCCGACTCCGACCCCGTCCCGCCGCCCCTGCGGTCCCCTGCGCGGGCTGCACCTGCGACGGGGAGCAGGGGCGGGCCCCGGTGGCGGGGCGCCCACCCCCCGGCCGGGCTGCGCCCGGCCCCCCCTCCCAGGAGGGGGGGACACGATGGCGTAGTGCTGGGGCTGCACGGCGGTGGCTGACGGCGCGTGCAGCTGCCCAGCTCCGCCGCGCGCACCACCTCGACGCCACGCATCGCCACGCCCGCCATCGTGTCCCCCCCTCGAGGGGGGGGCCGGCCAGCGGCCGGCCGGGGGGTGACGCCCCACCACCGAGGTTGCGCCCCACCACCCCGGGGTGATGCAGCCCCCAGAGGGCAGCGCAGGGCCGGGCGGACGGGGTCGCAGTCGGGACATTTGCAGGCCGCCGCAGGCGGCCGAAACGTCCCGACGAAGACCTCTCCGCCATCAGGCCCGGAGCGGCCCGGCGGGGGCGGTGGTGGTTCGAAGGTGTCGGCGCCGCAGCAAATCCCCACTGTCTGTCCCTCCTCAGCCCCTCCTCCCCTGCGACCCCGTGCCTCCCCTGGCATCCTCCAAAGATGCTGCTCCCTCTCCCCGCCGCACTCCTCCTCGCCTGCACCGACCCCGACGCCGGCCGCGGCCCCGTCGACGTCGGACCCTTCGACAGCGGGTCCTCCTCGACCGACGGCACGGACCCGGCCGACAGCGGGGGCGGAGCCACGGACAGCGGCGCGCCGCTGACGTGGACGACGCTGCCGGCCGACTGCACGCCGCCGGCCCTGCGCTCGGCGGATCCGTTCACCATGGTCGGGTCGGTCATCAACACGCAGACCTCGGGCGGCTGGTTCACCGAGATCCTGGATGTGGTCTACCTGCCGGACGAAGACCGCGTGTTGACCGCCGGCCAGGGCGGCCTGGTGGTGCACGATGTCGAAGACCCGGCCGAGCCGGTCACCCGCGGGCACCTGGGGGCCGCCGACGACCCGGGCCTGCTCCGCTACTACAACCTGCTGGCCGCGTCGCCGGGCCGCGTGTGGGTCACCCACCGCGAGTTCGGCCTGGACACGCTGAGCCTGGACGACCCCGACCGGCTGTCCGAGCTGCACTCGGTCGATGGCCTCGGCTACGAAGGCATGGCCCGGTCGGGCGACCACCTCTACATCGCCAGCACCCGTGGCTACGTCGATGTGTTCGACGTCTCCGCGCCCGACGCGCCGGCCTTCCTGTGGCGTCTCGACGACCTGGGGCGCCCCTGGGACATCGAGGTCGCGGGTGACGCCGCCTATGTCGCGGACGCCGATCTCGGCGTGCTGGTGCTGTCGCTGGCCGATCCGGCCGCGCCGGTCGAGGTCGGCCGCCTGCCCAGCGCCGGGCAGCCCTTCCGGCTGCGGGCCACCGACGACGCGCTCTACGTCGCCAGCGGCGCCGCGGGCCTGGAGATCTTCGATCGCACCGATCCCCTCGACCCCGTTGCCACGGGCTCGCTCGACGCCGGCGGCGGGGTCCAGGACGTGGCCGTGCTGGACGGCTTCCTCGGCGTCGTCACCCAGGAAGCCGTCGTGCTCTACGACATCTCCCGGGCGGGCACCCCGACGGCGCCGAGCCCCTACGCCTACGAAGAGACCGAGCAGTACGCCATGGCCCTGCACGCCGCCGACGGCCTGTGGGCGGTCGGCGACTGGAACATCCTGGGCATGTGGGCGCTCGGCGACGACCCGGCGCCGGCGGTCGACCTGGCCGTCGACCAGGTCGCCTTCCTGGACGGCGCCGAGACCCGCCGGGTCACCGTGACCAACCGCGGCGGGGCCGACCTGGCGCTGACGGGCCTGCTGCCGCCGGACGGCGTCGAGGCCCGGGTGTCGGCCACCACGCTGGCGCCGGGCCAGAGCGGGCTCGTCGAGCTGGACTGGCAAGGCGGCGACGCCCTGGACGGCACGCTGTGCCTGGCGACCGACGACCCCGGGCGGCCGACGGTGTCGCTGCACCTGACCAGCGGCGGCGAGGGCCAGGGCAAGGCCGTCGGCCAGCAGGCGCCCGACTTCGTGCTCCAGGACCTCGACGGGGTCGAACACCGCCTGTCCGAGCAGCTCGGCCACCCGGTCGTGCTGGCCTACTTCGCCACCTGGTGACCGCAGTGTGCGTCGGAGGTCTCCGACCTGCAGGTTCGAATCTGGGAGCGCTACGGTGACGACGGCGCCGTCGTGTGGGCGATCTTCACCCGCGAAGAGGCCGGCCGCGTCCGCAGCTACACGGAGTCGCTGGGCGTCGAGTTCCCCGTCCTGCTGGACAGCACGGGCGAGGTGGACCGGCTCTACGACCTGGAGTTCGCCTTCCCCACGGGGGCCTACCCCCAGGACTTCGTGGTGGGCCCGGACGGGCGCATCCTCTACGCGAGCAACGAGCCCGATGTCGAGGCGATCGAGGTCCTGATCCAGGAAGCGCTGGAGGACTGACGCCGGGGCGGGATCACTGCCAGCGCGAGTCGCGGAACAAGGGGGCCGACTGCGGGCCCTCGGCTTCCTCTCTCGCGCGGCGCTTCTGCATCACCACGCTGCGCCAGGTGCCCAGCAGCACCAGGGTGCTGGTCGACATGGCGATCCAGGCCACCATCAGGAGCTGCAGCTGGGTGTAGGCGCCCTCGGTCGGCCGGTAGCCAGCCGTGCCGATCAGGGCCGGGTCCGGCGGACGGCTGACGCCGCCGGGCACGGGCACCAGGTCCATGGCGCCCAGCAGGGCCCCCAGGCCCATGCCCATGACGATGATGCAGAACGCGCCGACGCTCCCGAAGGTGCCCGGCGGCAGGCGCATCCGGGGCAGCACCAGGAAGCTCAGCGCCACCGACAGCAGCGGCCCGAACACCGCCAACGCGATGAGCAGGGTGTCGAACAGGGGGAGGGTCTTGTCGTCCATCGGCGGCACTCTACCTCTCCCCTGGCGGGAGGCTGGGTCTCACCGGGGGGATCAGAACTGGTAGTAGATGAAGGCCAGCTGCTCGCCCCCGCCCAGGCTCAGGCAGCCGGCGCCCACCGCCGCGGCCACCAGGGCCCAGACGGCCGGGTGGCGCGCCTTGAACCAGGCCTCGGCCTGCTGGCTCCAGCGCATCGGGGTGAAGTGGATCAGGTAGCCGAGCCCGAACATGCCCCAGGCCAGCATCGAGTAGCGGGGCATCAGGAAGGTCGGGTCGAACAGCTCGGTGAACAGGGCCCACGAGCTCGACAGGTCTTCGGCCCGGAACAGGATGCGGGCCAGCACGACGAAGTGGAAGGTGAAGAACCAGCGCCACAGCCACGACCACGCGCTGGGCAGCGGGTCGTCGGGGCGTCGCCCGGTCTGCTTGCGCCGCAGCCGGCAGTACGCGACGGCCAGGCCGTGCAGCGTGCCGTAGACGACGAAGTTCCAGCTGGCCCCGTGCCAGATCCCGATGATGACCAGGGTGGCCATGACGTTGCGGTAGACCTTCCACTGGCCGCCGCGGACCCGGCTGCCGCCCAGCGGGTAGTACACGTAGTCGCGCACCCAGTTGCTGAGCGTGATGTGCCAGCGCCGCCAGAAGCCGGCGACGCAGGTCGCCTGGTAGGGCCGCCGGAAGTTCTCGGGCAGCTCGATGCCGAACAGCCGCGCGCTGCCGATGGCGATGTCGGTGTAGGCCGAGAAGTCGTAGTAGATCTGCAGCGTGTAGGCGTACAGGGCGACCAGGATCTCGGGGCCGGTGAACCGGCCGGGGTCGCTGAACACCGGGTCCACCATGCCGACCCGCACGATGTCGGCGATGAGCACCTTCTTGGCCATGCCCCGTGCGATGCGGAACAGGCCGGCGCCCACCTGGTCCTGCTGCAGCAGCGGCAGGCTGACCAGCTGGGGCAGCAGCTCCTGGCGGCGCACGATGGGGCCGGCGACCAGCTGGGGGAAGAAGGCCAGGAAGGTGCCGAACCGGCCCAGGTCCCGCTCGGGCGGCAGGCCCCCGCGCTCGGGCGCCCGCGCCGTGTCGATGACGTAGGCCAGCGCCTGGAAGGTGAAGAAGCTGATGCCGACCGGCAGCGGCATGTCGACCCGCGGGAGGGTCGGCAGGTCGAACACCAGCCGCTGGGTCACCCAGTCGATGTTCTCGGCGATCCAGTCCCAGTACTTGAAGAACAGCAGCGGGAACAGCAGGGCGCCCAGCACCAGCACCCGCTCGGGCAGGTGCCGGGCTGCCGGCTCGACGGACTGCCGCCCGGCCAGCCACAGGCCCCCCAGCCACGCGATGACGGTGACCCCGGCCAGCACCAGCAGGTAGGACCCGCTCCAGGACCCGTAGAAGAAGACGCTCGACAGCCCGAGCACCCACATGCGGTACCGGCGCGGCAGCAACCAGTACAGCGCCACGCACAGCGGCAGGAACAGCAGGTAGTCGAGGGTGTGGAACAGCACGGCGCGGGCCTATCCGCGCGGGGTCGTCACCGTCGACGGAAGCTCAGCCCAGGCCGAAGGCCTTGCGGGCTTCCTTCTTGCGCTTGCACTTCGCCTGCTCGAAGGCGTCGCAGACGCATTCGGGGCCGCCCTTTCCGCCGCAGGAGCCCTTGAGCGGGCTGCCGCCCATCATCACGCCGACGGCCATGATGGCCATGATGGCCCCCATGATGGCGGTGGTGGCGAGGATGGTGCTCATGGGGCCTCCTGCAAGGGGTCTTCCTTAGCGCCGCCGGGGGGATCGGCCAGCCCCGGCGTGGGCCAGTGGGTGGACTTCACGGTCTCGAAACCATCGCCCTGCCGGGTGATCATCAGCACGGGCATGCCGCGCGCCTCGGCCAGGGCCATGCCGTCCACCGGGCCCAGCACGTTGAGCGCCGTCGCCCAGGCGTCGGCTTCGGCGCAGGTCGCGGCCAGCACGCTCACGCTGGCGAGCCCGTGGGTGATCGGGCGGCCGGTGCGCGGATCGATGGTGTGGGAGACGCGCTGCCCGTCGATCTCGCGGTAGCGGCGGTAGTCCCCGGAGGTCGCCAGCGCCGGCCAGGCGCCGGGCCCTTCGCCCAGCAGCACGATCTCCTGGACCGCGGCGCTGCCGTCCGGGCGCTCGATGCCCGCCCGCCACACACTGCCGTCGTCCTTGACCCCCAGGACGCGGACCTCGCCGCCGACCTCGACGAAGGCACCGCTGTGGCCGCGCGCGGCCAGCACCTCGACCACCCGGTCCACGCCGTAGCCCTTGGCGACGGCCGACAGATCAACGTGCAGGTCGTCGCGACCCTTGGTCACGGTGCCCACGCCCAGCACCAGCCCCGGGAAGCCCACCCGGTCGCGCGCGGCCTGCAGGGCTTCCGGGTCCGGCTCGGACGGCGCCTCGGCCGGTCCGAAGCCCCACAGGTCGACCAGCGGCCCCACGGTGACGTCGAAGGCGCCGCTGCTCTCGACGCTGACCCGGCCCGACAGCTCCAGCACGAACAGCAGCTCGGGAGACACCGGCATCGCCTGTCCCGCCGGGGCCGCGTTGAGCTGCGACAGCTCCGAGTCGGGCAGCCAGGTCGACATCGACCCGTTCACGGCGTCCAGCGCGGCCTGGATGGCGTCGGCGGTCTCGCGGGGCGGCTGCGGCCCCACCACCGTGGCGTTCCAGGTGGTGCCCATGGTCTCGCCGTGGACCTTGATGACCTGGACGTCGAGGACGGTGTCCGAGACGGCCTCGCCGCCCTGGGAGGGCGCGGGACGGCGCATCCACAGGGCGGCGAAGAGGACGACCAGGAAGAGGGCCGAGGGGATGAGCACCCGAGGCTGGAGCTTCGGGTTGTCGGGTCCGGCCCCCGCCATGTCTCAGAACTCGTCGAGGAGGATGTTCTCGGGCTCGACGCCCAGATCGGCCAGCATGCGCTTGACCGCGTTGATCATGGGCGGCGGACCGCAGAGGTAGTACTCGATGTCTTCCGGCGCTTCGTGGTGCTTGAGGTATTCATCCAGCGCGACCTGGTGGATGAAGCCCACCGGACCGGTCCAGTTGTCCTCTTCCTGGGGCTCGGACAGCGCCAGGTGCCACTTGAAGTTGGGGTTCTCTTCGGCGATCTTGTCGAAGTGGTCGACGTAGTAGGCTTCCCGCAGCGAGCGGGCGCCGTACCAGAAGGTCACCTTGCGGTCGGTGTGCAGCCGGCGGAACTGGTCGAAGATGTGGCTGCGCATGGGCGCCATGCCGGCGCCGCCGCCGATGAAGCACATCTCGTTCTTGGTGTCCTTGGCGAAGAACTCGCCGTAGGGACCCGAGATGGTGACCTCGTCGCCCGGCTTCAGGTCGAAGATGAACGAGCTCATCTTGCCCGGCGGGGTGTCTTCGGGGGCCCGCGGCGGCGGGCTGGCGATGCGGACGTTGAGCATGATGATGCCCTTCTCGCCCGGGTAGTTCGCCATCGAGTAGGCGCGGGTCACGTCTTCATCGACCTTGGACACGTACCGCCACATGTTGAACTGGTCCCAGTCGCCCCGGTACTCCTCGCCGATGATGAAGTTCTTGTACTCGGCGACGTGCGGCGGGCACTCGATCTGGATGTAGCCACCGGCGCGGAACGGCACCTCTTCACCCTCGGGCAGCTCGAGCACGAGCTCCTTGATGAAGGTGGCGACGTTGTCGTTGCTGCGGACCTTGCAGCGCCACTTGCGGATGTCCAGGAACTCCGGCTCGAGATGGATGGACATGTTGTCCTTGATCTTGAGCTGGCAGGCCAGGCGGCAGCCGTGGCGGGCCTCGGCACGGCTGATGTGGCCGGTCTCGGTCGGCAGCATCGCGCCGCCGCCGTCGAGCACGTCGACCTTGCAGACGCCGCAGGAGCCCTTCCCGCCGCAAGCGGACGGGATGAAGATGCCGTTGTCGGCCAGGGTGCCGAGCAGCGTGCCGCCGGCCTTCGTCTGCAGCGACAGGTCGGGGTTGTCGTTGACCGTGATGGTCACCGCAGCGCTGTTGACCAGCTTCGCGCGCGCCGCCATCAGCACCAGCACGAGGGCCAGCACGACGACGGTGAAGACGATGACGCCGATGAGGATGGTCTGCATGTGGTCAGCTCACAGCTGGATGCCGGCGAAGGCCATGAAGCCCATGGCCATCAAGCCCACCGTGATGAACGTGATGCCCAGGCCCTTCAGCCCCGACGGGATGTGGTTGTAGGTCAGGCGCTCGCGGATGGCGGCGAGCGCCACGATGGCCAGGCCGAAGCCGGCGCCCGAGCCGATGCCGAACACCGTGCTCTCGCCGAATCCGTACCCACGCTCCACCAGGAAGAGGCTGCCGCCCAGGATCGCGCAGTTCACCGCGATGAGCGGCAGGAACACGCCCAGCGCGTTGTAGAGCGCGGGGGCGAAGCGATCGAGCGTCATCTCGACGATCTGCACCATGGCGGCGATCGACCCGATGAACGTCAGGAACGTCAGGAAGCTGAGATCGGTGGTGGCGAGGCTGGGGTGCAGCCACTCCAACGCACCTTCCTGAAGGATGTAGTGGTGGATCAGGTAGTTGACCGGAGCCGTCACCCCCAGCACGAAGGTGACCGCCGCGCCGAGGCCGATGGCCGTGTCGACCTTCTTGGACACCGCCAGGAAGGAGCACATGCCCAGGAAGAAGGCCAGGGCCATGTTCTCGACGAACGTGGCCTTGACGAAGAGGGAGAGGAGATGCTCGACCATCTGTCTAGTCCTCCTCGACCTGCTCGGGCTTCCAGGTGCGGAGCGCCCAGATGCCGAGGCCGATGATGAAGAAGGCGCCGGGGGCCAGGACCATGAGGCCGTTGGGGGTGTACCAGCCGCCCTCGGTCACCGGCTTGAGCAGGGTGATGCCGAACAGGCTGCCGGAGCCGAACAGCTCCCGGATGGACGCGACGCTGAGCAGGACGACGCTGTAGCCCAGGCCGTTGCCGATGCCATCGAGGAAGGACCGGCCCGGCGGGTTCTGCATCGCGAAGCCTTCGGCGCGGCCCATCACGATGCAGTTCGTGATGATGAGGCCGACGAAGACGCTCAGCTGCTTGCTGATGTCGAACAGGAACGCCTTGAGGATCTGGTCCGTGATGATGACCAGCGAGGCGATGATCACCAGCTGCGTGATGATCCGGATGCTCGACGGAACCTTGTTGCGGATCAGGCTGACGGCCATGTTGCTGAAGGCCGTGACGACCGTCAGCGCGATGGACATGACGATGGCGGTCTCCATCTTGGTGGTGACGGCCAGCGCCGAGCACACCCCGAGCACCTGCAGGGCGATCGGGTTGTTCTCGAAGAGCGGATCGGTGAGGACCTTGAGATCCTTGGTCTGCATGACCATCAGGCACCTCCCTTCTGCATGCGGTCGATGTAGGGGCCCCAGCCGTCGTCACCCATCCAGAACTGCATGAGCGCGCTGACGCCGCGGCTGGTCAGGGTCGCCCCGGACAGGCCGTCGACGCGGTGGGGGTCGGAGTCGGCGGGGCCGGCCTGGCCCTTGATCACTTCGATAGCAGGCTCGCCCGACTTGTCGAAGACCTCGCGGCCGACCCACAGGGCCTTCCACCGCGGGTTGTCGACCTCGCCGCCCAGACCGGGGGTCTCGGCGTGCTCGTAGAAGGTCAGGCCCTGGATGGTGTTCATGTCGTCGTCGAGCGCCACGAAGCCGTAGAGCGTGGACCACAGGCCCTTGCCCTCGACCGGCAGGATGACCATCTCGACCTTGTCGCCGTCGACGACCTGGTAGATCAGGCCTTCGTTCGGCAGGCGCAGGACCTTGGCCGCGTTGCCCGCGGGGGCCGCGTGGCTGGTGGCCGGGTCGTCCCGCATCGAGCGCTGGTCGAAGGTCGCCGGGTCGACGTCTTCGACGTACTCGCCGGACTGCAGGTCGACGACCCGGGCCCGGATGTTGGTCTCGAAGGCCTGGGCGACGGCGTCGGGCGTGGCGTTGTCGGGCAGCTTGCCCGCGACGGCCAGCACGTTCTTCTGCCGGTCCAGGACCTTGTTGGCTTCCTGCCGATCCTTGAGCGCCACGGCGGAGCCGGCCACGAAGATCGAGCAGATGATGCAGACGGCTCCGGCGAAGCCGACGATGTAGGCGTTGCTATGCGACACGGCGCTTCGCCCTCCGACGGATGTTGCCCTGCAGCACGAAGTGATCGGCCAGAGGAGCGAACATGTTCATGAACAGGATCGCGAGCATCATGCCCTCCGGGTAGGCCGGGTTGACCACGCGGATGAGGACGACGAGGATGCCGATGCCCAGGCCGTACAGCAGCTTGCCCTTGGCCGTGTAGGCCGAGGACACCGGGTCGGTGGCCATGAAGACCATGCCGAAGGCCCAGCCGCCGAGCACCATGTGCCACCAGAAGGGCACATCGAAGAAGGCGTTGGTCTCGCTGCCGATGCCGTTGAGGGTGCTGGCCATCAGCACCGTGCCCAGGGTCACGCCCACCATGGTCTGCCAGGAGGCGACCCGGGTCAGCAGCAGGATGCCGGCGCCGAGCAGCGCGGCCAGGGCGCTGGTCTCGCCCATCGAGCCGGGGACCAGGCCCAGGAAGGCGTGCATCCAGTCGAAGCCGTGGCTGGTCAGCTGGCCGAGGCCGCCTTCGCTGGCGTGGGCCAGGGCGGTGGCGCCCGACACGCCATCCGCGCTCAGGCCCTTGGCGGCGATCCAGACCTTGTCGCCCGAGATCTGCGCCGGGTAGGCGAAGAACAGGAAGGCGCGACCGGTCAGGGCCGGGTTGAAGATGTTGTACCCGACGCCGCCGAACACTTCCTTGCCCAGGATGACCGCGAAGGCGATGCCGAGCGCGACCTGCCACAGGGGGATGAGGGGCGGCAGGATGAGCGGGAACAGTGCGCCCGTCACCAGGAAGCCTTCGGTCACCGGGTCGTGCCGGATGACGGCGAAGACGACCTCGATGATGCCGCCGACCGCCATCGTGACCGCGTAGACCGGCAGGAAGAAGAGCGCGCCGTACAGGAAGCAGGCCAGGATGTTCTGCGGGTCGTAGCCCATGCCCAGCGCGGTGTAGATGGCGTCGTGCCAGTCACCGACGGGGCTCGCACCGGCCGCGATGGCCTTGTGGGCCTGGTAGCCGGTGTTGTACATCGCCATCAGCATCGCCGGACCCAGCGCCACGACGACCGTGATCATCATGCGCTTCTGATCGAGGGCGTCGCGGATGTGCGCGCCGGCCTTCGTGACGAAGCCCGGCGTGAACAGGATGGTGTCCTGGGCTTCCCACACGGGGTGCAGCTTCTCGAGCTTGCCCCCCTTCTCGAACATGGGGGCCTGCTTGTCGAGGAGATCGCGCAGCCAGCGCATCAGCCCTCCTTCCAGATCTGGTCGAGCATGGTGCGGAGCGCGCCCTGGTGGTCGAGCTTGCCGGGGCAGACGAAGGCGCACAGCGCCAGGTCTTCCTCGGACAGCTCCAGGCAGCCGAGCTTCTCGGAGCGCTCGACGTCGCCCGTCTGCAGGCTCCGCAAGAGGTAGGTCGGCACGAGGTCCAGCGGCATGACGCGCTCGTACATGCCGAGCGGCACGATCGGGCGCTGCTCGCCATGGGTGGACGTGCCGAAGGCGAACTTCTTCCCGGGCAGGATGCCGCCCAGGTAGGCCGGGATGGTCGAGAACTTGTCCAGGCCCGGCATCAGCCAGCCGATGAACTCGCGCTCGCGCTGCTCGCGGAGCACGGAGATCTGCCGGTGGTAGGGCCCGAGCCAGCCCGTCTGCTCGTCCATCGCCTTGCGGCCGGAGAGCACGTCGCCGGAGATGACGCGGAGCTCGCCGTCGACGAGCTCGCCTTCGGTCAGGGTGGCCAGGTGGGCGCCGACCCGGGTGCGGAGCAGGCGGGGGTTCTTGACCGCGGGCCCCGACAGGGCCACGACGCGGTGCACGTCGATCCGGCCGGTCCGGAACAGGTGCCCGATCGCGATGACGTCGGCGTAGTCGACGTGCCAGGCGGGGTGCTCGCGGTCGGCCGGCGACAGGAAGTGGATGTGGGTGCCGACCAGCCCGGCGGGGTGCTTGCCCGAGAACTCGGACAGCTGCACGCCCTTGGCGCCGCCGGCGTCGATGCTGCTGCCCTTGGCGCGCACCAGGTGCACGGTGTCGCAGAGCTTCGAGAGCGCGGCCACGCCGGCGTGGAAGTCGTCCATCCGGCCGGCCAGCACGACCTGCGGGTCGGCGGCGTTGGGCCGGGTGTCCATCGTGTTGATGAACAGCGCGGTGGGCGTGCCGTCGATCGGCGGGATGCGGTCGAAGGGGCGCTGGCGCAGCGCCGGCCAGGCGCCGCCCTCGACCATCAGCGCGACCACCTGGTCGCGGCTGAGGCCGGCGGGGGCCTGCCCGGTGTAGCTCTGGAAGGTCTGGTGGGGGACCGCGGCGTCGTCGCCGGCGCGTTCCGCGTCGGACAGCGCGATGACCACGCTCTGCAGGGCCCGCTTGGCGCCGCGGTGCACGTGCACGACCACGCCGGTGGCGGGCGCGACGTGCAGCACGCCGGGGTTCTTGCGCTCTTCCACCAGCGGCTGGCCGCGGACGACGTCGTCGCCCTCCTTGACCAGCATCTTCGCCTTGTGCCCGACGAAGTCGACCGCGCTCATCGCGACGTGCACGACGGGCCGCGCGTCTTCGACCTTCTGGGCCGGTTGTCCGGTGATGGGGACATCGAGTCCCTTGCGGATGTGGACGCTCGCCATTCCAGTCCTCGTCCTGAAGCCGTCCCGCTCCTTCCGGCAGGCCTTCGGAAGGGGAGACCGAAGGGGGGACACCGGGAGGGGCGTCGGCGGGTCGGCCGCTTATCGCATCCAGCGCGGGGGGCCCGCAACGATCCCGCTCGTCATCGGGGGGGCACGCAAGATCGTTGCAAAGTCCACGTCAGCGACGGCCGTGATTGCGGGATCGGCAGTGGGCGGGCTACGCGTGGACATCTCGCTCAGAGGGGGGTCGCCATGTCCCGGGACGCCACCTCCGACGGTCTCGCTCGACTCGGGCTCGCGCTCATGCGCGAGCTCCCGGACCGGGTGTCGCTGGTCGGACTCCAGGAACCCGCCTGCATCCTGGTCATCGGCTGGGAGCGCGCGCCGGTGCCGTGGTTCGCCATCGGGCTCGCCCGGCAGCGCGCGGCGCTCGGGTCCGACGCGGCCCGGCTGCTCAGTCGCGGCGATCTGCTGGCCGTGGGCCCGACCTCGCTGGCCGGCGGCGGCATCGGCCTCGCGCTGGCCGACGCGGGGGCCCTGACGCAGGAAGTCCGCGCCGCCGTCGTGGCCGACCTCGTCCGGCGCGCCGACGCCATGGACTGGGACACCGTGCTGCCTGTCGCCGACGGCTTCGTGGTCACCGTCGAGGGCCAGGACCCGTCGCCTCGGCTGGGCAGACGCGCGGACAGCTGGCGGCCCTGAAGCGGGCCCCGACTCAGGCGTCGGGGGCGCCCTCGTGCAGCGCCGCGTCCAGGTCGAGCCGGCACAGGGTGCGGTCCAGGAACAGGCGGATCTCGACGATCTGCTCGTGTCCCAGCCCCTGTCCGATGAAGGCCGCGCCGTAGACGAAGCCGATGAGCGCGACACCTCCGAGCGCCGCCAGCAGTCCCCAGGGCGTGCGGTCGAGGGTGAGCTGGGCCACGCCGTACATCGACGCGGCGAAGGACAGCACGCCGATCAGCCCGTAGACGAAGATGAAGAAGGTCCACACCGACGGATGGGGCGCGAACCGGCCCCGCAGCAGGGTGCCGCCCTCGGCGTCTTCGAGCCCGAGATCCAGCGTGGGGGACCAGAAGTGGCGGTCCTCGTCGCGGATGTGGATCCACGCGTGGCGCCGCGTCACGCTGCCCACACAGGGGCACTCGCAGGTGACGAGCCCCGTCCGCAGGCGCTCGCTGACCTCGTCCGGCGGGAGGGGGACGAGCAGCTCGAGCCGGGGTCGCTGACGAGGTCGATCCATGGCCGGGATCGTACCCGAGGCGAGGGCCCGGGAGGCTGCGTCAGAATGGCAGGGCGGCCAGGTCGACGTTGCCGCCGGAGAGCACGATCCCGACCCGCTCGGCGTCGGGGAGGGCCCGGAAGGCGGGGGACAGGGCGACCGCCAGCCCGATGGCGCCGCTCGGTTCCACCACCAGCTTGAGTCGCTCCATCAGGAGCCGCATGGCGGCGACGATCTCGTCGTCTTCCACCGTCAGGATGTCCGCCACCAGGTCGCGCACGACCGGCCAGGTGTGCTGGCCCAGGCTGGTGCGCAGCCCGTCGGCGATGGTGTCCGGCGCCGTCTGCGGGATGATCCGCCCGGCGACCCGGGATCGCGCGGCGTCGTCGGCGCCCCGCGGCTCGGCGCCGTACACCCGAGTGCCCGGCGACAGGTGGTGGAAGGCCAGCGTCACGCCGCTGAGCAGCCCGCCACCGCCGGTCGGCACCACCACGGCGTCCAGGTCCGGAACCTGCTCGAACAGCTCGAGGCCGCAGGTGCCCTGGCCGGCGATCACGTCGGGGTGGTCGTAGCTGGGCAGGTAGGTCGCGCCGGTCTCGGCCCGCACGCGATCGGCGGTCTGCTGGCGGAGTGCCGGCGGACAGGGCACCACGGTACCGCCGTAGCCCTGGACCGCGGCGACCTTCACGCGGGGGGCGTTGTCCGGCATCACCACCCAGGCCGGGATGCCGCGGATGCCGGCGGCGATGGTGAGGGCCTGGGCGTAGTTGCCCGACGAGTGCGTGACCACGCCGCGGGCGGCGGTCTCGTCGTCCAGGCACAGCACCGCGTTGAGCGCTCCCCGGAACTTGAAGGCGCCGCCGATCTGGAAGGGCTCGCACTTGAAGAACAGCGAGCGGCCGGCCATCCGGTCGAGGGTGCGGCTGGTGAGCACCGGCGTGCGGTGGGCGTGCGGCGCGATGCGCGCGGCGGCGGCCCGGATGGCGTCGAGGTCGGCGGCGTAGCGGAGGCGGTCGGGGTCGGGTGTGTGCATCTCGGTCTCGGCAGCGGTCCAAGCCGGCCGCGCCCTAACGCCCCGCCGGCCGCGTGGTGGGGGGAGCCGCGAGGCGGGCGCGGGGCGGCGCGGCAGGGGTAGGGCCGCCGGGGACGGGATAGGAGCGGGGCACCCTCGGAGGACCGCCATGTCGCTGCTGCTGCTCGCTGCTTCCCTGTCGAACCCGGCCATGGCGTGGGACCTGTTCATCGATCCGGACCTCTGCTACGCCGACAGCAGCCTGGAAGCGTGGGTCGAGGGCATCGCCGACGGCGCCTCGACCGAGTGGGACCTCGACGACGCCTTCTGGGACGCCGGGGGCACCATCGACGTGGTCGACAGCGACGGCATCTTCGTCACCTGTCCGCCCTGCCCGCCCGCGGTGGACGGCGACACCTACACCTTGACCGTCCAGGTCGACGACGGCGGCGGCACCACCTCGGACACCCTCACCCTCGAGCAGTCCTGCGACGCCTCCCCCAAGGGCGACGGCGTGGCCTGCGCCGTGGGGCCGGCCGGCGGCGGGCTGCTGCTGGCCGCTCTGGCGATGGTCCTGCCGCTTCGACGCCGGCGGGTGTAAGGCGCGCCCGCCCGGCTCCGTTCCCCGGTCGCACCCCCGACCGGCCCCGGAGCCCCCATGCGCAGCCCTCGTCCCTCCCTCTCCCTCTCGGCCCTGGCCCTCGGCCTGGCCCTGCCCGCCGCCCTCGCCCTGGCGCCGGCCGGCGCCTCCTCCCCCGAGCCCCGCGGCGATGTGTACAGCCTCGCCGTCGAAGAGGCCCCCCGCCTGGGTCGCGAGGACAGGGCCATCGACGTCACCACGGTCGGCTACGGTCCGGCCGGCGGCATCCAGCACGGGGACTCCGGCCGGACCCCGGCCCAGGCCCGCGAGGCCGGCATCGCCTGGCTGGAGGCCGCCCAGCTGCCGAGCGGCGGCTGGGGTGCAGGGACCTTCGGGCAGGCCCAGGGCACCGAAGCGGACGTCGCCACCACCGCGATGGCCGTCACCGCCCTGGTCCGCGACGGCGGCGTGAAGGGGCCGCACAAGGCCCGGATCGAGCGCGGCGTGCGGTTCATCGTGGCCGCCGTCGACAACGCCCCCAAGGACAGCCCCCAGCTGCGCACCCCCACCGGCACCCAGCCCCAGGGCAAGCTCGGCCAGCTGGTCGACACCCACATGGCGGCCCTGGTCCTGGGCGAGGTCGCCGGCCAGCTGCCCCCGGAACTCGATCGCGAGGTCCAGGTCGCCCTCGACACCGTCATCGGCAAGGTCCAGCTGGCCCAGCGCGCGGACGGGTCCTTCGACGGCAACGGCTGGGCTCCGGTCCTGTCGAACTCCATCGCCGCGATGAGCCTGGTCCAGGCCCAGGAGAAGGGCGTCGCCGTCGCACCCGAGGTCATCGAGCGGGCCGACCGCTGGCAGGACGGGCTCTACGACGAGACCGCCGGGGCCTTCGGGGCCGAGGGCAGCGCCGGCGTCGGCCTGTACAGCGTCGCCAGCAACATGCGCATGGACAAGGAGCAGCGCGACCGCGGCGTGGTCGGTGCGGGCAAGGCCGAGGCCAAGGCCCGCGAGATGGTCAGCGGCTCCAGCGCCGACGCCCTGATCTCCGGCTTCGGCAGCGTGGGCGGCGAGGAGATGCTGTCCTACATGATGATCTCCGACACCCTGGCCGAGAACGCCGACGAGGGCCACATCCAGGAGTGGGAGCAGTGGGACGGCAAGATCGGCGGCTGGCTGTCGAGCATCCAGAACACCGACGGGTCGTGGGCCGGCCACCACTGCATCACCAGCCGGACCTTCGTCACCGCCACGGCGCTCATCACCCTCGGCGCGGGCGAGCACGCCGGCCGCTCGCAGGCCGCTGCCCCCCGCAAGGCGCCGAGCGCGGGCGGCGACATGATCCTGGGGGCAGCCGGCTTCGGGCTCAAGCGCTGAGCATCCGATAGGGGCAGGCGGATCCGGGAGCTGCATGCGACGCCGAGACCTGCTGGCCGCCCTGCCCGTCCTGCCCCTGCTGCCGCAGGCCCTGGCCTGCTCACGCACACCGCACCCGGCCGAAGCCCCCATCGGCCGGGCGCTGTCGTGGCTGGCCACCCAGCAGGCCCCCGACGGGTCCTTCGGCAGCCGCACCTACGGCCTGATGAAGGTCGGGCACTCGCTGACCCCCTTCGTCGGCCTGGCGCTGCACCGCGTGGCCGTCACCTTCCCGGACACGCTGGGGCCCACCGCCCTGTCGCTGCGGGACCCGGCGCGGGACTGGTGCCTGGGGCACCTGGCCAAGGGGGGGCTGGGGTTGGTCCCGCCGGCCATCGACTACCCGGTCTACGCCACCAGCCTGGCCCTGCGGCTGGTGCTGGCGTCGGCCCCGGGCCGGCCCGACCTCGACGCCGCCATCGCCTGGCTGTTGGGCCAGCAGTACATGGAAGGCTGGGTCGGTCACCCCACGGCCGGCGGCTTCGGCATGGGGCGCAGCGACGACATGCCGGCGCCCGACGCCGCCAACCCGGGCCACGTCGACCTGTCCATGACCCGCCGGGCCGCGCAGGCCGTGGCGGACTGCAAGCGCAAGGGGCGCGGTGACTACCTGCGCCTGCCGCTGTCGCTGAAGGCGGTCGAGCAATTCGCCCGGCGCTGCAAGGCGGCCGACGGGGGCTTCGTCTACAGCCCGGTCGAGCTGGCCCTCAACAAGTCGGCCACGCTGACCGGCGACCGGGCCACCGCGGTGACGGACCACAAGGGCTACGGCTCGGCCACCGCCGACGCCGTGCTGGCGCTGCACGCCGCCGGCGTGGCGGCCACGGATCCGGACCTGGCCGGCGGACTGTCCTGGCTGCAGGCCCACCACGTGCTCGACCGCAACCCCGGGCTCGAGGACGCCCCGATCGCGGCCTACGGCACGGCGATGCGGGGGTACTACCGGGCCGCGTCGGCCGAGGTCTTCGCCGCGCTCGAGGGCCCTCCCGGCTGGCGCGATGCCCTGGTGGCCGCCGTGCTGGCCGAGCAGGGTGACGACGGGTCGTGGCGCAACCCCGACAACCTGCAGAAGGAGGACGACCCGTTGATCAGCACCGCGTCGGCACTCCAGGCGCTGGTCTCGGCCGCGTCCGTTGGCTAGGCGACCGACCCGCCGATCGGGGCCGACCGGGCGGGGGCGGCCGACCCGGCGGAACCGCTCGCCCTCCCAGCGACGGGTGGCGCTGCCCCGGCTCTCGCCCGGGCTGCAGCGAGCCCTCGCCCTGCTGCTCGGGCTGTCGGTGGTCGTGGGTCTGGAGCTCACCGTCCGCGCCCTCGGCCTGGAGGACGAGGAGCGCTGGTCACCCCCGGCGCTGGTGCTCGCCGGAGCGGATCCATCCGCACCGGCGGTGCTCGGCATCACCACCGCGACGCACTTCGAGCCGGCCCCCGACGGGGGGCTCGCGACCGCGCCGTCGCTCCACAACCGGGCCCGGGCGCTGCGTGTGGAGCCGCGGGTCCCCGGGGGACCGCAGCGCATCGTGGTGGGGGGAGGCTCGGCGGCGACGGGTCAGGCGCCGCTCAGCGGGCTGCAGGTGACCCGGGACTGGCGACCGCCCCCTCCGGATGAAGTCGTCGAGCTCGCGCCGGGCATCTCCGTGTGGCGGGCGGACCTGTCGATCAGCGGTCTGCTCGCCGAGCGGACCGGGGCTGAGGTCATCGATGCCGGCGCCATCGCCCGGGACAGCGACGGCCTGGTGACGCTCTCGTCCGAGCTCGACGCGCTCGAGGCGGATGTGCTGGCGATCTACGCGGGCAACAACGAGTCGTTGTTCATCTCCCGCGTCCTCGACGGCAGCTCGATCCCGGTGCTCCACGGCCGCAGCCTGCTGCGCCGGAGCCACCTGTACCGGCTCCTGGCCGACAAGGTCGGACGCTACCGGCAGGACCGCCAGCGACAGCTCCTCTCGTCCCGGGAGCACAGCCGCGACGACTTCGAGGCCTTCGCTCCCGCTGCAGTGGTCTCGGCCCAGTGGACCCAGGCCGGGCGACCGCTCGTGGAGGGCAACGAGCCCACCGACGACGTACAGCACGCGATCCTCACCCGCTTCGAGGCCAACCTGCGGGCCATCGCCGCCCATGCCGATGCTGCCGGCGCCACGCTCCTCTACATCAACACGCCGCCCCGCCTGGACGAGGCGCCCTTCCGGGCTGCCCACGGCCCCGGGGTCTCGTCCGACGACGCAACCCGCTCCGAGGCGCTCTGTGCGCAGGCCGCCGCCGCGCGCCTGGCCGGGGACCCGCTGGCCGCCGTCGATGCGGCCGGCCAGGCCATCGCGCTCGATCCCGCCTGGGCCCATGCGTGGTTCCAGCGGGGGATGGCCGCGGCCGAGCTGGGGCGGTCGAACGACGCCGTGGACGACCTGCTGCACGCCCTGGCCCTGGACATCTCGCGGAAGCGGGCGACGCCGGCGCTGGCCGAGGTCGCCCGCCGGGTCTGCGCCGACACCGGCTGCCGCACCGTCGACGGCCACGCCGCCCTGGTGGCGCGGGCCCGACGGGACGGGCCCCTGGCGGTCTACCCGGCCTTCCACGGCGACTTCGAGCACCTGTGGCCCGACGCCAACCGCGCCATCGCCGACGCCTTCGCGGCACTGCTCGACGACGACCCGGCCGGCGCCACCCGGGCGCTCCAGGACGCTCCACTCACGGCGCCTCGCAGGTCCGCGCCGTGACCTCCAGGCTGCCGATGCGGTGCCGGTTGGTCAGGCTGCCGGTACCGGCGGTGAACCCGACCCAGCCGGGGAAGGCCGAGAAACCCGGCAGATCCTGGTCGATGTAGACCGTGCCGTCGATGGACACGGTCACGTGGGGAGCGCTGACCACCACGACCATCTCGTGCCAGCCGGTGTCCTCCATCTCGGGCAGGGTGGCCCAGACCGCCGGGTCGTCCACGTCGCCGTCGAAGGTCAGCATCAGGTGGTCGGCCTCGGTGGGGTCCTGGCCGCCGTTGTAGTAGGTGTCGACCTCGACGCTCCAGCCCGGCAGGGCGGGGCCGGATGTGCAGCTGGCGTCGCCGCCGTAGCCGATGCCGCAGCCCGTCCCACCCAGGAAGCTGGTGGCGCGGCTGCTGTCGAGCACCGTCAGGGACAGGCCGTCGGCGCCGCTGCCGCCGCCGATCCAGAACCGGAAGCGGATCTCGACCTCGTCGCCGGGGACGGTCTCGTCGACGGCGAAGGCGCTGCCGACCTGGTCGGTGGTGGCGGTCGTGAGCTCGACGACGCGCTCGGCTTCGTTCCAGGTGGCCGAGCCCTCCAGGTTCCATGACGACAGGTCGAGCTCCTCGACCGTGTAGCCCTCGTCCTGGCAGATCTCGACCGTGGCGACCGCCCGCTGATCGCACCGGTCGACCGCTTCGAGGGTGACGAGGTGCACGCCGGCGCTGCGATCGGCCGCGGCCCAGTCCAGGGTGGTGCGCCCGTCGGCGGTGGCGCCGACCACGCCCAGCTCACCGTCCACGTCGCTGCTCCAGCGCAGCGCCAGGCCCTCGGCTCCGTCTTCGGCGTCGTCCACCGCTCCCACCAGGGTCAGCAGCTCGCCGCTGCCCAGGATCGCTCCGGGGACGGGCGCGTCGATGCGGGCGGTCGGGGCGCCGTCGGCGACGCCGGACAGCGGCACCTCGACGATGGCGGGCTCCGCGCTGCTCTCGACGAACAGGGTGGCCTCGCCGACCCCGGACGCGACCTCGACCACCAGCTGCTCGCCGGCCGCGAGGCCCTCCGGCCACGACGTGGTGAGGAGCGTCCAGCCCTCGCCCTCGAGCCGGATGTCCAGCAGCTCCACCCGCGTGGTCCCGGGGTTGTCGAGCGTCACCGTCATGGTCCGGCCCTCGCACACGACGTCGTCGAGGGCGTCCGGGCTGACGGTGAGCTGGGGCTCGGCCGCGGCGTCGGGCTTGCCGGCGACGACGCTGTAGTCCGAGCAGCCGAGCAACAGGGGGAAGAGGAGGAAGGAGCGGTGCATGGGCGGAGGATAGCGCCGTCAGCGGGCGAAGTAGGGCTTCTCGGTGGCCAGGAGGAGGAGGTCGGCGTCGCGCCGCCAGGCCGCCGGTGCTTCGGCGCCGCGGATCAGCACGCCGGCCAGCAACAGCTGGCCCCGTCCCGCCGGCACCAGGGTGGCGGCGGCGGCCTCGACCGCGGCGGCATCGGCCCACCACGCGGCGGTGGCGGCTTCGGCCGGCAGGTCGCCCGGCGCCATCTCGAAGGCATCGACGAAGCCCTGGACGGCGGCATCGGCGCCTTGGCCCTGGCGCACGGCGAGCCCCAGCCAGCTGCCGGCCAGCCCGCGCTCCGAGGCGTCATCGGGGGGAGGGGGCAGCGTGCCGTCGGCGCCGTCGCTGGCGGCCCGCAGCCAGCCCAGCAGCAGGCGGCCGTCGTCGTCGAGCTCGTCGGGCAGCGGCGCGGCGAGATCTCCCCGGTGCAGCGCAGCCCATGGACCTTCGCTGGTCCCCGCTTCCATGTCGAGAATCATCCCGAGCGCCGGCGAAGCGACCGTCATGGCCCGCACATCCTCGGTGTCCCGGGCCCCCTCGAGCATGCGCCGGGCGCGGACCGCGGGCATGGCGAGCTGCGGCCAGCGGCCGGGCAGGGCGTCACGGGCGATGTCCCAGCAGGCCAGCGCCTCCGGCCAGCGTCCGGCGCGGCCGTGGGCGTAGGCCGCCCCGACGGCAAGCCAGCCGTCCCCCGGGTGGGCGTCGAGGCCGGCGAGCATCGCGGCGTCTTCGGTCTGCCAGTCGGGAGCGCAGCGGGCGGCGGCATAGGCCAGGCCCGGGTCGTCGGGAGCCGCCGCGGCCAGGGCGCGGTGCTGCCGGCAGATCTGGTCGCGCGCGTCCCCGGCCCGGTCCTGCTGGGTGCGCAGCAGCTCGACCGACGGGCCGTCGGCCTCGATCCGGGCGGCCACCAGCGCGGGCAGGTCCGGGTCGTCCCCCAACAGCCCCAGCCAGACGCCCAGCTGGCCGTGGTCGACCGGGTCCAGCCGCGCGTGGGCCCAGGCCATGTCGTGCAGCTCGTCGAGCGGCGTGGTCCACGACAGCTGCATCGGGTCCTGGCCGGCCATGGACTCCAACACGGTGCGGCTGCCGCCGTCCCCCGACGTCTCGATCGAGCCGGGCGGATCCGTGAAGACATGATGCGCGCGGGTCTGCTGCCAGCGCGTCGTGCCCAGGAATCGCGGCGGGCGCTCCTCGGCGTCCCCGTAGACGGCGGTCCACTCGACCAGCGTCGTCGCCCCCGCCACGTTGTAGGCGTAGGTGGCCCACGGGCTGAGCCCGTCGACGTCGAAGGCTTCCACCTCGGTGCCGTCCTCGAGGGTGCTGTGGATCGCCACCGGCCCGTCGGCCGACAGGTCCAGGGTGGCGGTCCGGAAGGGCTCGACGCGCGCTGTCTGGCCACCGGCCTGCACGATCACGGGTGCCGCCAGGCCGTTGGTGATGGCGATGGTCGCGTCCCCGCTCGCCCCCGTCAGCAGCAGCGCCGGGGCCAGCACCCCACCGGCCACGGCGAGTCGCGCCGCCCCGGGCACGACGCCGTTGGCGGTCTGGAAGCGATCCCACCAGCCGAGCTGCTTCTGGCGGTCGCGCTCGGTGCCCGGGCAGCGCGTCGCGTACAGCCGGGGCACGGTGGGCGGGGGAGGGGCATCCGCGACAGGGAGGCCGGCCCGGTGCACCAGCGCGACCTGGGCTTCGGTGCGCAGCAGGGTCTCCAGCGTCGCCGTGGACGCCGTGCGCAGGGCCCGCAGGAAGGCGTCGACCCACGAGTCCACCGCGTCGAGCCACTCGCCCATCTGGTTGCGGCCGGGCTCGATCAGGCCCTGGCGGTCGGGCAGCAGGTCGGTCCAGCCCGGCGGCGGCGCGCCCCCCTCGCTCCGCGCCGCCAGCGCGGCCGAGACCGGGGGGCTCAGCGACACGGCGCTGCGCTCGGACCAGATGTCGTCGAGCACCGCCACCACGTCGCGGCCGGCCACCACCAGCCGGTTGAGCTCGGCGCTGCTCACCGAGCCGTCGGCTACGGCGATCTGCAGGACGTTCTGCAGCTTGCCGCGGGCGTCGTCGAGGTCCTGGGCCCGGTGGTCCAGGTAGTGCAGCAGGGACAACAGCCCGACCAGGTGGGCTTCCCAGGCCGGCGACAGCGCGCGGGCCGACGCGCGATGGGCCGTGCGGATCCGCCGATCCCGCGCCAGCAGCGCCTCCCGGGCCGCCTTCGCCTCGTCCCGGACCCGAGTGAGCACGGACCGCAGCTTGCGCCGCGGCAGCTCCTCGCCGCGGTGGCGGATGACGCCGCCCGGCGCCGTCAGCACGCCGTCGGCGAGCCCCTGCAGGTGGACCACCTCCTCCTCCAGCTCCCGCCAGCGCTCCAGCGCCTCGCCCAGGCCGTCGTCGTAGAGCTGCCCCGCGTCCGGAGCGGCAGACCGGTCCAGCATCCCGGCTTCGACCGGGTCGTAGAGCGCCGCCGGGTCCTCGACCGACAGCACGGCGCTGCGGCGCAGGTAGGCGCCGCGGTACTGCGGGTCCAGGAAGGCGGCGGCGAACTGGCGGTCCAGGCGCTTCAGGCAGGCCGCGCCGGCGTCATCGGCGTCGGCCACCAGCGCCAGGCCGTCCACGCCCGCCCGCTCGAACAGGTGCGCGGTCATGCGGCGGCGGGTGGCGGTGGGGTCCTGGAACAGGGCCCAGGCCGAGCGGGGGTCGAAGGGGCTCGCCAGGTAGCGGCGCTTGGCGTTGGCCTCGCGCTCGTGGTTGGGCGGGTGGGTCGACCACATGCGGGGCGGCTGGGCCAGCCCGGCGGTGAACAGCCGGTGGGCCGCGCGGTCGGCCGGCACGGCGGGCGGGGCCCCCCAGGTCGGGTCGCCGTGCACCCGCCGCAGCTGCTCCAGGATGCGCTGCTGCACCGTGAACAGGTCGACCGAGGCCAGCTTGCGGTCGTGCTGGCCGGCCACGAAGCGCGTGGCCTGGTCCCAGGCGTCGTCGGCCGGGCCGAGCCGGTGCAGGGCGTGGGGCAGGCTGTCGCTGCCGCTCACGCTGACGGCGACAAGGTCGGCCTGCAGCTCCATCTCGCGGGACAGCGCCCGCTCCGCGAGCAGGATCAGCCGGAAGGCCGTGTCCAGCACGGCGCGGATGGACCACACGACCAGCCGCATGATCCAGCCGATCCAGGCGACCCGCAGGTCGAACCGGCTCAGCGCGTCCAGGAAGCCGTCGAAGGCGTCGCGCTTGCCGATGATGTGGCCCGCGATCTGCTGGCTGGTGTAGACCCAGCGGCCGACGGCCATCGAGCGCTGCGCGAAGTGCCCGAACTCGTGGGCCAGGACCGCCTTGAACTCGTCGAGGGTCAGCACGTTGACCAGGCCGATGCCGATCTCGAGGTTCTTCTTCGTGGGCAGCAGCAGGTTGCGCAGGGACAGGTCGTAGAAGACGGCGGCGTTGACGCGGGGGGAGAGGAAGATCCGGTGCGGACGAGGCGCGCCCGCGTCGTCGGCGACCCGGTGCACGAAGGCGAACAGCCGCGGCTCGTCGGCCTCGTGCAGCTCGACCAGGCCGTCCGGGGCGCCCTTCTGGACGCCGAGCAGGCCCTTGGCCAGGAAGAAGAACAGGAAGGCGGCCGGGACGGCCTGCAGGAAGCCGATGATCTCGCCGGAGACCCAGCTGGCGTGGGCCTGGCGGAGGGCGATCCAGCCGAACCAGCCGGTGAGCCCGAGGTAGAGCAGCAGGAAGGCCAGCAGGCTGACGCTGGCCAGCCAGGCATGCCGCCGGTAGGCCGAGGTCGGCGCGGTCAGGTCCGCGGGGACGCCCTCGGGGCGGGGCGGGTAGAGGTCTTCCATCGTGCAACCCTGGGATCGGCCGGGCGAGGGTGGTCGAGTCTACGGCGAGATAGGCTGGCACTCCACCGAGGAGGCCCCATGGGCAGCACGTCGGACGCAGGCACCGGGCGCATCGTCGCCGGCTTCCTGGCCCCCCATCCGCCGCACCTGGTCTACGCCGAGAACCCTCCGCAGAACGAGCCGCGGGCCACCGGCGGCTGGGAGACCCTGCGGGCCGGCTACGCCGCCGTCCGCGAGCGCCTGGCCGGGCTCGACTTCGACGTCATCGTCGTGCACAGCCCCCACTGGAAGACCGTCACCGGCCACCACCTGCTGGGCGTGCCCCGGTTCCAGGGCCGCTCGGTGGACCCGATCTTCCCGAACCTGTTCCGCTACGACTACAACCTGAAGGTCGACGTCGAGCTGGCCCGCGCCATCGCCGACCAGGGCCGCGCCGCCGGCCTGCACATGGAGCTGATGGAGAACCCCGACTTCCGCGTGGACTACGGGACCATCACCAGCTGCCACCTGGCCCACCCGGACTGGGACGTGCCCATCGTCGCGATCAGCAGCAACCGGGCCTACTTCTACTTCAGCAACGAGGTCGGCGAAGCCGAGATGCTCGGGCTCGGCGCGGCCACCCGCCGGGCCATCGAAGCCACCGGACGCCGGGCCGTGCTGCTGGCCAGCAACAGCCTCAGCCACCGGCACTTCACCGTCGAGCCCGCCGTGCCCGAAGACCCCTCCTTCGAGCGGCCCTACTCCCTCAACCAGTACGAGTGGGACATGCACGTCGTCGACCTGATGCGGCGCGGCCGCTGCCGCCAGCTGCTCGACGAGATGCCCGACTTCATCGAGCAGGCCACCAGCGAGTGCAAGGACGGGTCGCTGACCTGGTTGCTCGGCGCCCTGGGCGTGCCCGACTACCCCGCCACCGTGCACGCCTACGGCACCGTCATCGGCACCGGCAACGCCGTGGTCGAGTGGACCCCGCCCGTCGGGAGCGCCTGATGCCCGTCGTCGCCGGCTACATCGTCCCCGGGCTGCCCCACCCGCTGCTGGCCCCCGACCGCTCGCCGCACTGGCGGGCCGTGCGCGACGGCTTCGACGCCGCCGCGGCCCGGATCCGCCAGGCCATGGTCGACCACGGCGCCGACCTGCTGGTGCTCTACAGCACGCAGTGGGTCAGCGTCATCGGCCACCAGGTCCAGGCCGACCCCGACGCCGCCTGGACCCACGTCGACCCCGAGTTCCACCAGCTCGGAAGCATGCCCTACCGGTTCCGGATCGACGCCGACTACGCGCAGGCCTACGCCGCTGCTGCGCAGGCCCGCGGCCTGTCCTGCCGCCCGGTGTCCTACCGGGGCTTCCCCATCGACACCGGCACCATCGTCGCCCTGCAGCTGCTGAACGCCGACAACGCCCTGCCGGCGACGACGACCAGCTGCAACATGTACGCCGACCGCGGCGAGACCCTGGTGCTGGGCAAGGCGGCCCGCGACGCCATCGACGCCGGCGGCCGCCGCGCCATCGCGGTCGCCGTCACCAGCCTGTCCGCCCGCAAGCACGTGCGCCCCGTGGACCCCGCCGACGACCAGCTGGCCAGCGCCAAGGACGCCGAGTGGAACGACAAGCTGCTCGAGATCCTGTCCGAAGGGCGGCTCGAGGACGTCGCCCAGCTGGCCCGCACCGTGGCCCACCAGGCGCACGCCGACAGCCAGATGCGCGCCTTCTGGTGGCTGTCGGCCGTCATGGGCCAGCACAACCGCTACCGCGGCGAGGTGCTGGCCTACGCACCCGTCTGGGGCACCGGCGCCGCCGTGGTCGAGTTGGTCCCGGCCCAGGTCGCCCAGGGCCAGCACGAGTTCGACGAAGACGACGTCGACCGCTACCACGGCGACCTCGAGGTGCTGGAGAGCGCCGGCACCCAGCGGGGTCCCGGCGGAGCGCCGATGGGCGCCGCCCTGGGGCGTGGGCTCGGGCGGGTCGGTCCCGGGGAGATCCCCGGCGCCGCCGTCAGCCTGGACAAGCTGCTCGACCAGCCGCTGCCGCCGCGGCCCGCGGACCTCGCTGGACGCATGGCCGCCCCGGCCGGGACCCGCGCCGACCGCTCCACGACCCCGCTGCACGAGCCGCCCGTCGTGGCCGGCGGCACCAACGCCGCGGCCGCCCCCAAGCCCGTCGGCCCCTACCCCCACGCCCGCCGCGTGGGCGACCTGCTGTTCCTGTCCGGCGTCGGCCCCCGCCAGGCCGGCACCGACACCATCCCCGGCGGCGCCATCCGCGCCCCCGACGGTACGCCGCAGGACTACGACATCGAAGCGCAGACCCGCGCCTGCATCGACAACATCGCCGCCATCCTGCGGGCGGCGGGCAGCGACCTGTCCCGCGTGCTCGACGTCACCGCCTTCCTGGTCGACATGGACCGCGACTTCGCCGGCTACAACCGTGTCTACGGCGAGTTCTTCGCCACGGTCGGCGCCACCCGCACCACGGTCGCGGTCGCGGCGCTGCCGACGCCCATCGCCGTCGAGCTCAAGGTCGTCGCCGCCGCCGGGGACGTCGATCTCGCCGCGCTGGCCGACGGGAAGTGGACGGGCGCGTGAGCCTGATCGACATCAGCCCGCCGCTGACGCCGGACATCGCCGTCTGGCCGGGGGACGTGCCCTTCTCGCAGGCCTACGCCCTGCGCATCGCCGACGGCGCCAACCTGGACCTGTCCAGCGTCACGACCACCGTGCACGTCGGCGCCCACGCCGACGGACCCAGCCACTACGCCGCCGACGGGGCCGGCATCGGCGAGCGCCCGCTCGACCGCTACTACGGCCCCTGCCAGGTCATCGCCGTCGACGTGGCCCGCGGCGCCCGCATCCTGCCCGCCGACGTCGCCGTGCCGATCGCTGCCCCCCGCGTGCTGTTCCGCACGGGCACCTTCCCCGATCCCAACCGGTTCGACCGCGACTTCGCCGCCCTGTCCCCCGCCCTGGTCGACTGGCTGGCCGACCGGGGCGTCGTCCTGGTCGGCATCGACACGCCGAGCGTCGATCCCTTCGACAGCAAGGCCCTCGAGAGCCACCAGGCGATCCACCGGCGGGATCTGGCCATCCTCGAAGGCGTCGTGCTCGGCCACGTGGACCCGGGCCGCTACACGCTCATCGCCCTGCCGCTGCGCATCCCGGGGGCCGACGCCAGCCCGGTGCGCGCTGCCCTCAGCCCCCTGCCTCCCACGGCGTGAGCCCTTTGGCGATGGCGGCGCGGGTGTCGGCCATCAGCCGCTCGCGGTCGCCGCCGTAGGCGGCGGTGTCGATGGGCGGGTGCACCGTGATGCGCACCCGGCCCGGCAGCAGCCGCAGCCGCTTGCCGGGCAGCACGGCGTTGCTGCCGCTCACGCTGATCGGCAGGATCGGCAGGCCCATGTCCTGGGCCATGATGAAGCCGCCCTTCTTGAACGCCTGCATGCGGCCGTCCCGGCTGCGGGTGCCTTCCGGGAAGAAGGCCACCGACAGGTGCTCGCGTTCCATGCGCTCGCGGGCGCGCGTCAGGCTGGCGATGGACCGCTCGCGGCTGCTGCGGTCGACGAAGACGTGGCCGCCGTAGGTGCAGTACCAGCCGAGCCCGGGGACCCGGCGCAGCTCCTCCTTCACCACCCAGCGGAACTGGTGCCGCCAGTTGGCGTAGAAGCTCGGCACGTCGAAGTGGCTCTGGTGGTTGAGCATGTAGACGTAGCTCTGGCCGTCGACGACGTGCTCGCGGCCGACGACCTCGACCCGCGTGAAGTTCAGCCACAGCAGCAGCCGGCACCAGGCCTTGCCCACGTACCAGCCGGCGTTCTGGTTCACGACCGACGCCAGGACGGCGGTGATGCCGAAGCCCAGGGTGGCGGCGATGGTCGGCAGCAGGAAGCCCAGCACCGCCCACGGCGCGTAGAGCAGGAACCGCCGGTCGCGGCGGCGATCGGCTTCCTGCCAGCGGGCGGCCAGGTCGGTGGGCTCGGACATGGGCGGCAGTCTACTGCCGGCGCGGGGGCCGGTCAGCCCTCCCAGCAGCGCTCCAGCGCCTCGAAGTACACGGCCAGCTCGTCGCAGTCACCGGTCCACGGCTCGTCGATGGACACGGCCTCGCACTCGTTGGGGATGCCGTCGCCGTCGGAGTCGGTGCCGCCCCCGCCGCTGCCGCCGCCCTCGTCCGTGCTCTCCCAGCCGACGGTCTCGTAGCACTCGAAGATCAGCCACAGCTGGTCTTCCGGCAGCTCCATGCCGTGGGCGCGCAGCAGCTCCTGGGCGGCCAGCGGTCCGGCCTCGAGCATCACCCGCCACAGGTCTTCCACCGTCAGGCCGATGCCGGCGAGCATCGCGTCCATCTCGGTCAGGATGGCGCGGCACTCCTCGGCCCAGGGGTCCTCGCCGCCGCCGCCGCCGTCACCGCCCCAGCACTCCTCGGCCATCATGTGCAGCTCTTCGGCGTGGGCTTCGTAGTAGGCCTCGATGCCCTCGCACTCCTCGCTGCCGGCCCCGGGGCGCGGCTCGTCCTGATCGTCGCTCCAGTCGTCGTCGTCGCGGCAGTCGTCGTCCCAGCGGTCGCGACAGGGCTTGTCGTCGGCGGGCACGTAGATGATGCAGGCCTGGGCGAGGCCGAGGAGGAGCAGCGCGGACCAGGAGCGGACGGAGGAGGGGACCATGGGGGGCTCCGTGACAAGAGGTGACGCGAGGGTAGCGCTGGGCGGAGGCGGCCGCGTGACGAAGCCGGCCGTGGCGGTCGAGGGCCGCGCGCGATGTACTGGAGGGGAGGAACGTGCGGAGGAGGCGATCGCTGGACGAGTAAGGAACCAGAAGGGTTCCCGGTGTACTGGAGCTGTGTAGGATGCATCCATGGCTCCTGGTCCCGACATCACCGGCTACCTGGACTACCGGTCCTTCCTGCGGGACTGGTTCGAGGCCCGCAAGGCCACCAACCCGCGGTTCTCGCACCGGGCCTTCGTGCGCCGGGTCGGCCAGAAGAGCCCCAGCCTGCTGGCCGATGTCATCGCCCGCCGGCGCAACCTGACGCCCGAGCTGACCCTGGCCTTCGCCGAGGCGATGAAGCTCGACGACGAGGACCAGCGCTTCTTCGTCGACCTGGTGGCGCTGGACCAGGCCGCCGAGCCCGACGAGCGCGACGCGGCCTTCGTGCGGCTTTCGGCCAGCCGCCGGTTCCGCGAGGCGCGCCGGGTCGAAGGGGCGAGCTACCGCTACCTGAGCTGCTGGTACATCCCGGCGGTGCGCGAGCTGGTCCGGCGCCCGGACTTCCGGCGGGATCCGGCGTGGATCGCGGGGCTGCTGGTGCCGGAGATCGCGCTGGACCAGGCCGTCGAGGCGCTCGAAGTGCTCGACGATCTGGGCATGCTGGCCCAGCGCGACGACGGGCGGTGGGTCCAGGCCGAAGGCGCCATCGTCACCCCGCGCGAGGTGGCGGGCATGGCCGTGCACAACTACCACCAGGGCATGCTCCGGCTGGCACGCCAGGCCATCACCCGGCACAAGGCAGCCGAGCGTCACTACATGGCCGTGACCGTCTGCATCCCCGAGTCGCTCATGCCCGAGCTCAAGGCCGAGCTCAACGCGATGACCGAGCGCATCCTGGAGCGCTGCGACGGCGCCGACGGCGACCCCGAGCGCGTCTACCAGGTCCACCTGCACGCCTTCCCCCTGTCCCGCTCCCCGGAGGAGAAGTGACCCTGCTGCTGCCGCTCATGCTGGCCTGCCTCGGCCCCGACCAGGGGACCGTCGTGGGCAACCCCGGCGACGCCGCGGCACGCGTGGCCCCGGTCTCGGCCGAGCTGACGCTGGGCGAGGCCGAGGCCTACGTCTCGCTCATCGAGGTCTACTCCTGCGAAGGCCAGGTCACCGAGATCGATCTCGCGCCCTTCACCGAGGGTGATGAGATCGAGGTCGACCTGCTGCGGGACGTCATCGAGCTGCCGGGCGGCAGCTGGTGCGCGCTGGGGCTCGAGCTCGACAAGCTGGAGTTCGAGGGCAGCGGGCCGGACGGCAGCTCGTTCCGCGTCGACCTGGATCCCGGCTGGATCGAGGTCGAGGCCCTGGGCGGCTTCGAGGTGGACGGCCAGTCCTTCGTGCTCGAGATGGCCCAGCCCGGGTGGCTGTCGGCGGAGCTGCTGGGGCTCGAGGCGGGGGGGGCGGTGACCATCGACGCCGACGCGGCGCTGCACGATGCACTGGCCGACACGGTGGCCCTGCGCTCGGCGCTGTTCGAGGACGACGACGGCGACGGCGAGCTGGCCGACGACGAGCGTTCGGTCGGCGCGGTCGCGGCCGGCGAGGCGCGGGATCAGGACGTCGCCGACACCGGCACGACCGGCTTCCAGGAGACCGTGTCGATGGACACGCGGACCGGCAACTGCGGGCGAAGCCAGATCCGCGGCGCCTTCGTCTTCCTGATGCTGCCGGGGCTGCTGCTGGGGCTGCGGCGGCGCTGAGCCGACCGGGGCGCCTCCGCCGGCTGCGGGGTCGCCTCCGCCGGCTGCGGGGTCGCCTCCGCGTGGGGTCCCAGACGACAGAACCCTCCCCGCCGAAGCGGGGAGGGCGGCCGTCGCGGTGCTCGGGCCGGACGGGGGATCAGTCGTCGGCCTCCTCGTCGTCTTCCTCACCCTCGTCCTCGTCGTCGTCCTCGTCCTCGTCGTCGTCGTCATCGCCCTCCAGGTCGTCGTCGGGGTCCGCGCTCTCGTCGTCGCTCGCGTCTTCGCCGTCCTCCTCCTCGCCCGTGTCCCAGGCGTCGTCCTCGTCGTCGTCCTCCCAGCCGGAGTCGTCGCCGCCTTCGTCCGCGGCGCCGTCCGTCGCCGTGTCGGCGGTCCCGTCGCTCGCGCGGCGGCCGTCGGCGCCAGCGCCCGCGGGGCCGTTCAGGCCGTAGTCCAGGCAGCCCGGGGTCAGGGCCAGCAGGGCCAGGCACAGGGGCAGGGAGAGGGAACGCAGCTTCACGGGGCCTCCTTGTCGGTCGGGGTCCCGACGGGTCATCCCGCCGGCACCCACGGAGGTGGCCACCGCGCCGATATGCATCAGCGATCACGAGCGTTTCTGTACTGCTCCGCCAGTACGGGGCGCCCGGAAGGCGCCCGGGCGGTCAGTCGGCGTCGCCGGCCCAGCCCGTGTCGATCTTCATCTCCACCGGCTCGAATTCCGACTCCTGGTCGGCCTGCACGATGGCGGCGGTCATGAAGCCGCCGCAGCCGCAGCAGATCGCCGTGAAGCCCAGCACCACCAGGGACACGGCCACCAGGGTGCCGCTGTTCTTCTGCTCGGGGACGTTCACTCGGACTCCGCGGGGGACGCCCCCGAAGCCTGCGGGATCTGCGGCTGCATGTCCAGGGCGCGGAACAGGAAGGCGTAGCGGTCGGCGAGCTCTTCGATGACCATCGTCGTCGGCTTGCCGCCGCCGTGGCCGGCCCGGGTCTCGACGCGGATCAGCACCGGCGCGGGTCCGCCCTGGGCGTGCTGCAGGGCCGCCGCGAACTTGAAGCTGTGGGCCGGGACCACGCGATCGTCGTGGTCCGCCGTGGTGATGAGCGTCGCCGGGTAGGCGGTGCCGGGCTTCGTGTTGTGGACCGGCGAGTAGGCGAGCAGGGCCTTGAACTCGTCGGGGTCGGCGCTGGTGCCGTAGTCGCTGGCCCAGGCCCAGCCGATGGTGAACTGGTGGTAGCGGAGCATGTCGAGCACGCCGACGGCCGGCAGGGCCGCGCCGAACAGCTCCGGGCGCTGGGTGATGGCCGCGCCGACCAGCAGGCCGCCGTTGCTGCCGCCCATGACGGCCAGCTTGTCGGGCCGGGTCAGGCCGTCGGCCTGCAGCTGCTCGGCCACGGCGAACAGGTCGTCGAACACGTTCTGCTTCTGCAGCTTCGTGCCGGCTTCGTGCCAGGCCTCGCCGTACTCGCCGCCGCCGCGCAGGTTCGCGACCACGTAGACGCCGCCGAGCTCGAGCCAGGCCACGTTGCTGACGCTGAACCACGGGGTCAGCGAGATGTTGAACCCGCCGTAGCCGTACAGGATGGTCGGGTTGCTGCCGTCCATCGCCAGTCCCTTCTTGTGGGTCACGAAGTAGGGGACCCGGGTGCCGTCCCTGCTGGTCGCGAAGCGCTGCTCGGTGACGTAGCCGTCGGGGTCGAAGGCCAGGGCCGGGCGGCGGAGCAGCTCCTGTTCCCCGGTGGCCACGTCGTAGCGGTAGATCGTGTGGGGCGAGGTGAAGCCCGTGAACCCGTAGAAGGTCTCGTCCCGGTCGGGGTCGCCCGCGAAGCCGCCGACGCTGCCGACGCCGGGCAGGGCCACATCGCGCACGTGGGCGCCGTCCAGGGTCACGACCTCGACGGCGCTCTTGGCGTCTTCGAGCCGCTGCAGCACCAGGTGGCCGCCGACCCGGTTCACCGTCTCGAGCACGTGCTCGGACTCCGGCACGACCTCGGTCAGCTCGCCGGGCGCGGCCAGGGTCAGCGACACGACCCGGCCCTTGGGCGCGTCCTTGTTCGTCCAGAACCACAGGCGATCGCCCTCGTCGGCGACCTGGTACCAGGCGGCGTCGTAGGCGTCGAAGATGCGCGTCACCTCGGCCCGCGGGCCTTCCGGCGACAGGGCGTCCTGCCAGCCCTCGTCCAGGTCCATCACGTAGACCCGGCACTTGTTCTCGGTCCCCTCCCACACCGTGATGACGGCGTGCTCGCCGTCGTCGGTCACGCCGGCGCCGAAGCCGCGCTGCGGGTGGTCGGGCTCGGCGTAGACCAGCAGGTCTTCGGCCTGCGGGGTGCCGCGGCGGTGGAAGTACAGGCTGTTGTTCTCGGTGACGTCCTGGAGCGCCTTGTCCGGTTCCGGGTAGCGGCTGTAGAAGAAGCCGCTGCCGTCGGGCAGCCAGGACACGCCGGAGAACTTGACCCAGCGCAGCTCGTCGGCCAGGTCGGCTCCGCTGTCGATGTCCCGGATGTGCCAGATCCGCCAGTCGCTGCCGCCGTCCTGCTTGCTGTAGGCGATGTAGCGGGCGTCTTCGGTCACGGCGTAGCTGCCGAGCGCGACGGTCCCGTCTTCGCTCCAGCCGTTGGGGTCCAGCAGGGGCCGGGGCTCGGCGTCCAGCCCGTCGGCCACGTACAGCACGTTCTGGTTCTGCAGGCCGTCGTTGCGGGTCCAGAAGTAGCGGCCACCCTGGTGGAAGGGCGTGCCGAAGCGCTCGTGGTTCCACAGCGCGTGCAGCCGGTCCTGGATGGCCTGCCGCTGCGGCACGGCGTCGATGTAGCTGCGGGTCAGCGCGTTCTCGGCCTCGATCCAGGCGCGCGAGGCGTCGCTGTCGGGGTCCTCGAGCCAGCGGTAGGGATCGGCGACCTGGACCCCGTGGTAGGTGTCCACCACGTCGCCGCGGGCGGCGTCCGGGTAGTCCCAGGCCGACGCCTGCGCCGCCGCGGCGGTGGAGTCGGCGGCCTTGGGGCCGCAGGACCAGAGCAGGGGCAGGACGAGCAGCAAGGCGTGGCGCATGGGGGCTCCGTGCAGGCAGCGCGGACCCTACCGCGTGCCGGCGGAGCGCGGGCTCGCCGTTGCCGCCTGTGTCGAATCGCACAGGCGGCGGGTCAGCTGGCTCAGCCCTGGGCCGCGCAGGACACGCACAGGCTGGTCACGGGCAGCGCGGCCAGGCGGCGGGGGTTGATGGCCTCTCCGCAGCGGACGCAGGCTTCGTAGGTGCCGGCGTCCAGGCGGCGCAGGGCGAAGCGCAGGCCCTCGATGCGGGCGCGGCTCGACGTCTCCAGGGCTTCCAGCACCTCGTCGTTCTCGACGAGCTGGGCGGCTTCCTGCCAGTCGTCGGGCATCTCGCGGTCCACGTTCTGCAGGTGGTCCTGGATCTTCTCGTGGCGGTGGACGATGCCGGCCAGCTCGCGGCCCAGGTGCTCGCGCACCCGGCCCAGGTCCAGGCTGCCGTCGGCGTGCAGGAGGTCGTTGCTCATGGGGACTCCTCGTGTGCGGATGCACCGTGCGGGGGGGAGTCCTTCCGTAGCAAGGCCCGGGCCAGCGACATCAGCGCTCGAGCACCACCGCGTCGCCCAGCCGGATGGTGCCGCCCTGCAGCACCCGCGTAGTGATGCCGCAGTGCATGCGCATCGCGTTGAAGCCGCCGGGGCCCAGGTTCTCCTCCATCCGGTGGCAGGGGTCGCACAGGCCCGTGTGCTCGAACAGGGCGTCGCCGACGCGGAACCGCCGGCCCTTCAGCGCGTGCAGGTTGATGCCCGACACCACCAGGTTTCGGCGCAGCAGCTCGGGGTGCACCGGGCGGCCCAGCAGCGCCTCCAGCACGGCCAGGTGCTCGTGCTGGAAGAAGGTCACCTGGCGCTTGCCGGGGCGCAGGCGAGGTCCCTTGACCGCCCGGTCGCCGAACAGGCCCTGGGCTTCGATCACGTCGACGACGTCGACGCTGTTCATGGGCGCCTTGCGCGCCGGGCGCAGGCCGATCCAGCGCAGCACGCCCTGCTGGGGCAGGGAGTCGAGCAGCTCGCGGGTGGACAGGGGCACGTCAGCCTCGGGCGAAAGCGGGGATCTGGTCCATGTGGGTCAGCACGCCGCCGCGGGCGTGACCGCGCAGGAAGTCGGTCTCGTAGGCCGGCGTGTGGGCGTTGGCCATCACGGCGACGCGGGCCCCCATGTGGAAGGGCAGGCACAGGTCGAGCTCGAAGATGTCGCCCACCACCACCAGATCGGACCAGCCGAGCCCGTGGCGGTCCAGCAGCGCCGCGATCACGTCGTGGTACTGCTGGCGCCGCAGCAGCACCGGGCGGCCCAGGCCGGGCAGGGTCATCGACTCCGGCACGGCGGTCCAGTCGTCGTGGATGACGTACTTCTTCGCGCGGCCGTGGACCCGGTCGACCAGCCAGTCCAGCGCGCCGCCCGGCCCCCCGAGCACCCGGATCTTGTGCTGCACCGCGTCGGTGTGCGAGTTCGTGACCACGTAGGTCAGCAGGTCCCCGTCGGGACCGAGCGCGCCGAGCACCTCGGCGCCGCCGTCCCGGAAGGCGATCTCCGTCTTCGGGTAGTTGTACTTGTACAGGATGCCGTCGAGCAGGTGCGTCCGGTCCTGCTCGCGCGAGAAGGCGCCGACCTCGTCGAAGATCTTGCGGGCGACCGGCATGATGCGCAGGTACGGGTCGACCGTCGCCGGGGCGACGATGCGGCCGCCGTACATCCAGCCGTGGGACTGCGGGTCGGCGGCGATCTCCGCCTCGAAGCGCCGCGCCAGTTCCTCGACCTCGTCCCGCGACAGGCCTGTGAGCGTCGCGATGTCGGACAGGTAGCCCTCGCGGAAGGGCGCGCCCTCGCGCTCGGCGTCGGTGACGGTGCCGTCGAAGTCCAGGACGAGGAGGCGGGGCATGCTGGCTCCGGGGGAGGAGGCGTCGAGGGCCTGCGGAGGAGGGACCCCTGCTGTAGCGCGCAGGGCGCTCCGACGTGCGGCGGCGAGGTGATGGTTGGGAGGCGGATCCCCGCTGCTACAGTGCGCCGATGTCCGAGCGCTCGCCGTCCATGATCCGCAGCCTGGTGCTGGCGGACTTCATCACCCTGCTCAACGCCGCCTGCGGCACCGCGGCGATCTTCGCCTGCCTGAACCACATGGACGTGGCCGGCCGGGCCTGCGCCGGCGCCGGGCTGGCCCACCGCGCCGACTGCGTCGACAGCCCGTGGCTGTGGGCGGCCTTCCTGTTGCTGCCCTTGGCCTTCGTCGCCGACGCGGCGGACGGCGCGGTCGCCCGCTGGCGCAACCGCAAGAGCGCGTACGGCGGCGATCTCGACAGCCTGGCCGACACCATCAGCTTCGGCGTCGGGCCTGCCGTCGTCGCCTTCACCCTGGGCATGCGCGGCTTCTGGGATGCCCTGGTGCTGGTCTACTTCGTGGCCTGCGGCATCGCGCGCCTGGCCCGGTTCAACGTCACCGCCGGCGACCTGGCCGACGAGCGCGGCAAGGTCAGCCACTTCGAGGGCACCCCGATCCCCACCAGCCTGGCCTTCGTGCTGGTGCTGTTCGTCGCCTGGCGCATGCACGCCGTTGGCGACGGGCTGTGGCTGGGTGAGATCCGCGTGGGGCCCGGCGGCTTCCACCCCCTGGTACTCATGTTCGCCCTGAGCGGGACCCTGATGGTCAGCCGCGTCAGGATCCCCAAGCCCTGAGGAGTCGACGATGCGGCGTACCGCCCTGGTGCTCTCGATCTGTGCCCTGTCTGCGCTCGCCGCCTGTGGGGGCGACACCGACACGCCGGCGGCCTCTGGCGCGGGCTCCTCGGCGGGCGCCAAGGCCCCGAAGAAGGCCGACGCCGCCGGGGCGGCCAAGGCGGGCGGCAAGGGACCCGATCCCCTCGCCGGCAAGTCGATCGCCGAGATCTGCGCCGACGACTCCCTCGCCCTCATCCGCTGGGACTACGACCAGCTGCACAGCTCCTTCTCCGACCTGTGCTGCGGCCCGGGCAAGCTCACGGACGACGGGCGCTGCGAGATGGACTGGCCGTTCAACGACGTGCCGTCCTGCGACGCCTACAGCGCCCTGCGCAACGGCATCTTCGCCCGCTACGGCTACCCCTTCACCAAGAAGGAGTGGCAGGACGCCTTCGGCAAGCAGCCCTGGTACCAGCGCCGCGAGGACTTCGACAGCAGCTGGCTCACCAAGGTCGCCACCGCCAACGTCCAGCGGCTCAAGGACCTGGAAGCGGACAAGGTGGGGTGCATGGACTAGCGACGGCGTCGCAGGCGTCGCCGGGACGAGCCCGCGGCGCGGTCAGTCCCCGTCGCAGCGCAGCGCGCTCGAGATGTCGGTGCAGCCCAGGCCGGCGTAGTACTCGGGGCGGTCGCCCCAGGTCCAGCACAGGCCGCTCGCGGCCTCTTCCAGGTAGTAGGTGTTGTCGAGCTCGGCGCGATGGATCGTGGTCGAGCCCGGCACCAGGTCGGAGAAGCTGCCCACGGAGATCAGGTAGCCGCCGTCGCGGGACAGCGGATGGCAGATCTCCCAGGTCGTGCCGTCGCCGGTCGTGTAGCCCAGGTAGCAGTCCTCTCCGGTCCAGCCCTCGGGGAATGCCTCCGCCAGGCCGAAGTAGTAGCCAGAGGCGGAGCCGCCGGTGAGCATGACGTCGATCCCGCCGCTGTCCCAGCGGCACTCCAGCAGGGTCTCCCCGGTCTCGGTCCCCGGGTCGTAGCTGTCGTCCATCCAGCCGCCCGAGTCCCACGAGCTGCCCCAGCCCGAGTCGGTGTCAGGGTCGGCGCTGGAGTCGTCGGTGTCGCTGTGCCCGTCGTCTTCGTCTTCGTCGGCCTTGTCGAAGCAGGCGGTGAGCAGCACGGGGGCGAACAGCAGCGCGAGGTGGCGCATCGGGACTCCGGGAGGGGGACGACCGGAAGCCTACTCGGGAACGCGGGCGGTCGGGGCGCGGGAGGGGCGATCGGGACGGCCCGAACCGGGGGGCGATGGCTTGTCGCCCCCGACTTGGGGCCCTCGATCCCGCCCAAACCGGGGGTCGATGACCTGTCGCCCCCGACTTGGGGCGCTCTGGACGGCCCGAACCGGGGGGCGATGGCTTGTCGCCCCCGACTTGGGGCGCTCCGGACGGCCCGAACCGGGGGGCGATGGCTTGTCGCCCCCGACTTCGGGCCCTCGATCACGCCCGAACCCGGGGTCGATGACCTGTCGCCCCCGACTTTGGGCGCTCTGGACGGCCCGAACCCGGGGTCGATGACCTGTCGCCCCCGACTTTGGGCGCTCTGGACGGCCCGAACCCGGGGTCGATGACCTATCGCCCCCGACTTCGGGCGCTCGATCACGCCCGAACCCGGGGTCGATGACCTGTCGCCCCCGACTTCGGGCGCTCCATCCTCCCTGGCCCCCCCGAACGCGCTCAGCGGCACTCGAGCGAGATCACGCTGCAGCCCATGCTGTCCAGGTAGAACGCCGGGTCGGCGCCCCAGCTCCAGCAGGCGTCGAGCTCGACGGAGCGGAGCATGTAGGTGATGTCCAGGTCGCGCCAGAACAGCGTGGTCTCGCCCTCGACGATCTCGTCGACGGAGCTCACGTTGATCAGGGTGCCGCCGTCGGGGGACATGGGGTGGCAGTAGCGGTAGTCCGAGCCATCGGGCCCGACGTAGCCGCCGGCGCAGTCCTCGCCGGTCCAGGGGTCGGGGCTCTCGGGGGTCTCGCGCAGGCCCAGGCGGAACGGGCCGGCGCCGCCCTCGATGAAGACCCACAGGGCGTCGGGACCGTCCCAGCCGCAGTCGATGCCGAGCTCGGGCACGGCGGTGTCGATGGTGCCGGGCTCGTCGGGTTCGTCGGGCCAGGCGGTGTCGTCCTCGCCGGTCCAGCCGCCGTCGTCCCAGGCGCCGCTGTCGGCGGTGGTGTCTTCGTCCTCGTCCTCCTCGGCCTTCTCGAAGCAGGCGGTGAGGACCAGGGCGGGCAGCAGGCAGGCGAGGCGGCGGATCATGCGGGGGCTCCGAAGACGTCGGCGGCAGCGTAGCCGGAGTTGCCGCCGTCAGCCGGGTCCGTCGTCGGCCCCGTAGTACACCTCGGTCACCTCCATCTCGACGGGCCCCCGAGGCAGCACGACCTTGAAGAAGTCGCCCTCGCGCTTGCCCATCAGGGCCTGGCCGATGGGGCTCTGGACGGAGATGCGGCCGACCTTGGGGTCGGACTCGTCCTTGTCGACCAGCCGCCAGGTGCGCTCGACGGGGTCTTCTTCGCCCGGCTCGTAGACGTCGACGGTCACCCGCGCGCCGAACACGATGTCGGCCCGCGCGGGCATGTCGGCGAGGTCGACGACGGTGACGCCGTCGATCTTCTTGCGCAGGTAGCGCAGGCGGCTGTCGATCTGCCGCAGCCGCTTCTTGCCGTAGATGTACTCGGCGTTCTCGCTGCGGTCGCCGAGCTCGGCAGCGGCGGTGACCTGCTCGACCACGTCGGGGCGCTCGGTGTGCCACAGGTGGTCGATCTCGGTGGCGATGGCCTGGTAGCCCTCGCGGGTGAGGTAGCGCCGGTCGCTCATGCGGGGCTGCCCTTGCCGGCGAAGGCGTAGTAGTCGGCCTGGTCGAGGGCCGGCAGCTCGCGTCGGGGGAGGAGCAGGGTGCGCACGGTCCACAGGTCGTGGAAGACGCGCACGCCGGTGGTCTGGTCGAGGTAGTCGACGCCCGAGCTGCCACCGGTGCCGATGCGGCGGCCGATGACGCGCTCGACCATGCGGGCGTGGCGGGTCCGGAACAGGACCAGCTGCTCTTCGGTCTCGACGATGGTGTCGAGCAGCAGCCGCGGCCAGGCCAGGAGCGGCAGGGTCCGGTAGCTCTCGATGAACACGAGGGCGGCGCGGATGCGGCGCACGCGGGCCCGCTCGCCGGCGTCCTCGATCTCGTCGGCGTGCATGAAGGCCCGCGCCTGGGCGGTCATGCCGGCGAAGCGCGCGGCGACGGCGTCGGGGTCGACGCCCAGGGCGGCCGGCATCTGGGCGGCCTGCCGGGCATGCACGGCGGCGACGTTGGCCAGGTAGTCGTCGACGAAGGATGCGACGGTGTCGGCGTCCCCGGGGTCGCCGGGGGAGCTGCCGCGGATGGGCGTGCGGAACAGCCACTGCTGCATGGCCTTGCGCAGGGTGGTCTCGGCCATGGCCCGCTCGAGCTGGCCGAGGGCCACCGCGCTGCTGGGGCTCTTCTTGGCCAGGTCGCGGATGTGCTCGACGGGGTCGACCTTGCCGTACCGGGGGCGGGTCGCGAGGTCCATGCCGAGCAGCACCTCGATGACGCGCATCTGGAAGCTCTGGAAGCCGCTGGCGGGCACGAGCTTGTCGCGGAAGGCCAGGAAGTCCTGCGGGGTGAGCGTCTCCATCACCTCGAACTGGGTGACGAGGTGACGCAGGATGGTGCTGACCCGCCGCAGGTGGTGCACGACGTGGGGGATGTGCTGCTCGTCGACCAGCTCGGCGGACAGGTGGTCGCGGGCCAGGCGCAGCTCGCGGATGACCAGCTTGAACCACAGCTCGAAGGCCTGGTGGGTGACGATGAAGTGCAGCTCGTCGGGCATGAGCGCTTCGTCGTCGCCTTCGAGTCCGCCCTGCAGGGCGAGCAGGCGGTCGAGGCCCAGGTAGTCCCAGTAGTTCGGCGTGTGCGTGCGGTCGGCCATGGTCGCTCCGGTGCGTTCCTCCCTCTATCGAGGGGCCGTGGTAGCGTCCGCCGCCTGCTGGAGCGCCCCATGTACCCGACCGCCTCCCGGACCCTGGTCCTCCTCCTCCCCCTGACCGTCGCGGCCTGCGGCCCGGCGGTCTCGATCGGCGAGGAAGACGCCCGCGCCGTCCTCGAGCCCGCCCTCGCCGGCGTGGCCAACCCCGACCGCGTCGGCCTGCACCTCAAGGGCAAGGCCGTGTGGCTCCAGGCTCCCTTCTTCGACAAGAGCTGCCTGGAGAACAAGGACCTGGCCTTCAACGACGACCCGGCCACCCGGCCGGGCGGCGGCGGCGGCACCGCGCGCATCTCGCCGACCTACGCGGCCCAGCGCTACCTGACGGCCAGCACCGACAGCGGCTACTGCGTGTACGCCGGAAAGGGCCTGTCCACCGAGATCACCGCGGCGGAATTCGACTGGGGCACCCAGGACCGCTGGCGCTTCACGGTGAAGTACACGATGGCCGAGCCGACGCCCTGGTTCGACTGCCTGGCCGACGACGTGAAGGAACGCACGATCATCGTGCGCCAGGGCCAGGAAGGCGAGCCCGCCGCGGTGCTCGAGTCCGACGTGGCGCTGGTCGAGGACGGCGGCTGCCCCGCGCCGCTGCCCGGCGGCGAAGAACGCACCGGGTACGCCCGGCCGACCGCCAGGCCCAAGGCCGCGCCGAGCAAGGCCGACGTGAGCGCCGCGCTGAAGCGTTTGGACGATGCCTTGTGGGAGGGCGACTTCGCCGCCGTGCTGGACAGCATGGTCTGCTACAACCTGTTCGAGGAGAACAAGGTCGGCACCTGCTCGATCGGCGAGGTCATCGCGCTCGGCCCGGTGCCCCGCGGCGAGCCCCGCATGAAGGACGGCACGCCCTGGCTCGAGTACGTCGCCGACCGCTACGACGACTTCGGCGCCATCAAGAAGGACCCCAAGGACCCGACGCTATACCACGTGTCCTACACCCACAAGCGCACCAACCGGACCCGCAGCGTGAGCGTGCAGTGGGCCGACGGCCAGTGGAAGGTCGTGGGCGTGGTCGTCCAGAAGGCCGAGGGCATCACGACCGCGCGCATCCTGACGGACCTGCAGGATCGCGACAAGAAGACGATCTTCGACCGCCGCCTGGCCGGCGAGATGATCGACGAGCAGGGCGACTGGCTGCCCGGCTTCGAGCCACGGGAAGAGGGGGAGTAGGCGGGGAGCGAAGGGCGCTCCGCGAGGCGCTGGCGGGGGGAGGGGCTTCGGGCTCCGGGCTCCGGTCTTCGGGGATCCGCCTCGGGCGGGGCTGGACGTGCGCTGCGTCGTCCGCACCGGCGAGCACGACGCGCCGGGTGGCTCCCGCCGCCTCGCCCTGCCCTCCTGCAGCCCGAAGCCTGCAGCCCGAAGCCGTAGCCTCGCCCTTCCCCGACGCCTCGCCGGTCCTCGCTCGCCCCGACGACCGCCTCGCTGCCTAGGTCAGGTCCTCGTCCAGCGTCCCCATCCCGCCCTTCACGAACTCGCGCAGGAAGCGGAAGTCGCTGTGCTTCGCTTCTTCCGGGGTGCCGGTGAAGGCGATGTGGCGCTCGTAGACCATGGCGAGCCGGTCGGTGACGGTGAAGACGGTGTCCATGTCGTGGGTGACGCAGATGCTGGTCACGCCGAGCCGCTGCTGCAGCCGCAGGATGAGGCCGTTGATCCGCCGGATGGTGACCGGGTCCAGACCGGTCGTGGGCTCGTCGTAGAGGATGACCTCGGGCTCGACGGCGATGGTGCGGGCCAGGCCGACCCGCTTCTTCATTCCGCCGGACAGCTCGCTCGGCTTCAGCTGCTGCACGCCGGGCAGGTCGACGGTCTCGAGCACCTCTTCGACCCGACGGTCCATCTCGACCTCGGTCCCCCAGCCGTGCTCGCGCAGGGGGTACTTGATGTTCTCGGCCACCGTCATCGAGTCGAACAGCGCGGCACCCTGGAACAGCATGGCGATGCGCTTGCGCACGCCGAGCAGCTGGGCTTCGTCCATCTGGGTGACGTCCTGGCCGAAGGCCAGGATCTCGCCGCGGTCGGGCTTGAGCAGGCCGATGAGCATCTTGAGGCAGACGCTCTTGCCGACGCCCGAGCCGCCGATGACGGTCAGGGTCTCGCCGCGCCGGATGTCCAGGCTCAGGCCCTCGTAGACGACCTTGTCGCCGAAGGCCTTGTGCACGTCCCGGAAGGAGATGATGACCTCGCCCGGGTCGCCCTGGTGCCGGCGGCGCACGTCTTCCGGCTCGGCCACGACGGAGGTGGGCGAGGCGGGGGCACCGGGGGGAGGGGAGGACGCGGACATCAGCCGTACAGGGTGAGGAAGATGCGGGTGAGGAAGAAGTCGCTGACCAGGATGGTGATGCTGGTCCAGACGACGGTGCGGGTGGTCGCCTGGCCGACGCCTTCGGTGCCGCCGCGGGTGCCCATGCCGACCCAGCAGCTGATGATCGCGATGAAGTAGCCGAAGAAGGCGGACTTGCCGACGCCGTGCAGCATGTCGTGCACGTGCACGGTCTCGATCATCTGCTCCATGCCGAACCGGAAGGTGATGCCGACCTCGACCATCGTGATGAGCACGCCGCCCAGGCAGCCGACGATGTCGGCGAGGATGGTCAGCAGCGGCAGGGCGATGGTCATGGCCACGACCCGCGGCACGACCAGCTTGCGGATCGGGTTGGCGCCGAGCGCGCGGATGGCGTCGATCTGCTCGGTGACGGCCATGCTGCCGAGCTCGGCGGTGAAGCCCGCACCCACCCGGCCGCCGACCAGCAGGGCCGTGAGCACGGGGCCGAGCTCGCGCACGATGCCGAGCGCTACGAGCTTTCCGGTGTACAGGCTGGCGCCGAAGGGCTCGAGGCCGATGGCGAACTGGCTGGCCATGACCATGCCGGTGAACACGGCGGTGAGCACGGTGATGGACCAGCTCTGCACGCCGCCCTGATCGAGCTGGGCGACCCACAGCCGCAGCTCCCAGGGGGGGCGCAGGAACTCGCGGATCGTGCGGGCCGTCAGGATCGACAGCTCGCCGATGGCGGAGAAGAAGGTGGCTGGACCGCTCATCGGTCAGCGCTCGTGGGTCCGGAAACCGGCCAGCACGCGCTCGAAGGCGTCCCAGCTGGCCTCGAAGGAGTCCGGCGGCGCCACGACGGTGACGTCGTAGACGCAGTCGTGTTTCTTGAGCACGGCGACGCCCAGCTGGACGTCGACGCCGTCGAGCTGACCCTGCCAGGTGCGGACCAGCCCCGCGCGCTCGTCGATGACGCGTTCTTCGTCGCGCAGCGGCTGTCCTCGGGCGATGCCGAACACCATCGACGACGCCAGCCGCGGCAGCGGGCTGTCGTCGAAGCGGCTCTCGCAGTTGCTGTCGGTGTAGATGCTGGCGCCCAGATCGACGTGGTGCCAGGCGTGATCGGCGCCGCCGGGCTCGACCTTGGCCCAGTCGCCTCCGGGGACCCCGACGTCGTAGTTGCCCTCGGCCCGCTTCGCCTTGCGGTGACGGGCGCTGCAGCCGCCCAGGACCAGCATGGCGAGCAGGATCGGCAGCCTGCCGCTCATCCGCTCCCCTCGAGCCCCTGGGGCCCGGTCATGGGGACCCCCTTCGCGGCGGACTCCTCTTCGGTGATCGTGAGGAAGACCTGCTCGAGGTCCTGGCCCTTCTCGCCGATGAGCTCGTCCATGGTGCCCATCGCGACCAGCCGCCCACCGAACAGGATGCCCACGCGATCGCAGACCTCCTGCGCGACGTCCAGGCTGTGCGTCGACAGGAACACCGTGCGGCCCTCGTCCGCCAGCTCGCGGAACCGATCCTTGATGCGCCGGGCGCCGTGGGGGTCCAGGCCGACCATCGGCTCGTCGACGATGAGCACCCGGGGCTCGTGCAGCAGGGCCGCGGACAGCACCAGGCGCTGCTTCATGCCGTGGCTGTAGGCCTCGATGAGCTCGTCGGCCCGGTGGGACAGGTCGTGCTCGGCCAGCAGGCGGGCGGTGCGGGACTCGATCTGGTCGGCCGGCACCCCGTACATGCCGCCGACGAAGCGCATGAACTCGCGCGCGGTGAGCTTGTCGTACAGGTAGGGGCGGTCGGGGATGTAGCCGACGACCCGCTTGCTGCCGACGGGGTCCTGCTGCAGGTCCACGCCGGCGATCTCGATGCGCCCGGCGGTCGGCACCAGCACGCCCGAGAGCATGCGGATGGTCGTGGTCTTGCCGGCGCCGTTGGGGCCCAGGAAGCCGAACACCTCGCCGGCCCGGACTTCCAGGTCGAGCTTGTGCAGCGCCTGGAACTTGCCGTAGCGCTTCTCGACGCCGATGACGCGGATCATGCCTACTCCGAGCGCCCGGGAAGGTAGCACGCGGTCATCGGGAGTCCTTCAGCTCGAAGGCGAGTCGGCCCATGACCGCGAGGATCTCGACCTGGCGATCCAGGTCGCCCTCGACCAGCTTGACGTGGGTGGCGTCGGCCGGGAACTGGCCGAAGGTCGGATCGACCGGCATCCAGCGCCAGCCGCGGCTGCCCGTGCCCGCGTCGTCGTCGGCGATCAGGACCTCGGGCCAGGCGTGGTAGTAGAAGGCGCCCTGCGAGCCACGCTCGGGGTCGGGCACGCGGTCCGACCAGACGACGCCGGCGGCGATCCGGGTGGGGATGCCCTGGCTGCGGGCCAGGCTGACGAACAGGGCGGTGTGCTCGTTGCAGTCGCCGCGGCCGGTCTCGAGGACCTCGGCGCCGCTGGGCACCCCGAACACGGGCACCTTCTCGACATAGTCGTAGACGAAGCTGTTCAGCCTCCGCGCGGCCTCCAGGCGGTCGGTGGCGTCGCCGACGACCTCGCGGGCCCGGGCGACGATGCGCTCGTCGCGGGCCTGGATGGTGGGGCTGCTCTCCAGCCACTCCGGGTCGATCTCCGCGCCCTCGGCGGGGGTGAGCGGGGCGGCGGCGAGCTCTTCGAGGAGCGGGACCTCGATGGTGACGACGTCCCCGTCCCGGACCTGGAGGGGCGGGTCGTCCAGGACCCGCTCGGGCTCGACGCCCAGGACCTTCAGCGAGACCCGTCGGGCGGTGCGCGGGTGATCGAGCCTGCCGCCGCGCAGCGGGACGGCGCTCTTCGCGATGATGTCGACCGCCTCGCCGTCGACGGGCATCTCCTTGGCCGCTTCCGCCGACATGCGGACCATGGACATGCCCGACGGGCTCTCCTGGCGGATGACCTCGCCGCTGGTCAGCACCAGCTCGCGGGCGGTGATGCCCTCGAAGTCGGTGCGCACCCACCAGGCCTCTTCGCCGTTGTCCAGCACGACGACGTCCTCGACGGTGTACTCGATGGTGCCTTCGGCCATGGTGGCCGGGTTGAAGTACGGGACCCGCCAGCTGCGGCCGATGGCGAACTCCTCGCGCGCGAGCACCTGCTCCAGGGACAGCTGCACGTGCGGGGGCTCGCTGACCGGGAAGGTGAAGGTGTTGGTGTCGCCGGCGTTGTCGACCTCCATCACGATCTCGCTGCCGCGGACCTCGCCCCGGGCCGAGATGCGCACCTGGTCGCTCAGCATGAAGAAGTCGAACCGTCGCAGGGCGCCGTCGGCGTCGGTCACGGCGGCCTGGGCGGTGATGATGTCCTGGATGGTGCCGAAGGCCGCCAGGCGGAACCGGCTGCGCCCTTCCAGGATGCTGCCGCCGTCGGCGGTGGGCAGGGATCGGGTCACGGCGTAGCCGACCTTCTGGTCCTCGAAGAAGATGCCCATCCAGCGTTCTTCGGTCGCGCCGGTGGACAGCGCCTCGACATCGATCGGGACCATCGTGCTGCGCTGCTGGTGGCGACTGGCGAAGACGCCCACCAGCACGATGAAGGCGACGAGTGCGCACGCCTCGACGACGGTGAGTGGTGTGAGCCGAGGGGAGCGCATGCCCGTCCCTGTTAACCTCCTCCCGCCGGGTGCCCCTCGCCGGCTGGAGTCCCCCTTGAGCGCGAGCGAGCCCCCCTCCCGACCGCCAGCCCGTCGCAGCGCGGGCGCGGAGCCCGTGCCAGCGTCCCTGGCCATCCTCGAGCTCGCTGCCCGAGGCGCGTCGGAGGACGGCGACGCGCGTGTCGGGTTCTGCCTGCGCGATGATGGCCGCGCGACGGTGATCGTGGCCGAAGCCCACGGCCCCCCGGAGCTGGTCGAGGCGGCCAGCCGCATGGCGGTCGAGGGCATCCGCGCCCACCTCGAGCGACACGACGATCTGCGGCGCCGCCTGGCCGCGCACCCCGACGACTCGCTGCGGGAGCGCATCCGCGAGGCGGTGGCCGAGGGCATGGTGATGGCCTCGCGCGAGGTGTGGGCATTGGCCCGCAGGCGGTCCGCCCAGGTGTCCGTGCACGTCGATGTCGCCGTCGTGGCGGGGACCGAGGCGGTGCTGGGCCACGCCGGCCGCGGCCGGGCGGTGCTGCTGCACGCCGGGCTGGCCCACCAGCTCACCCAGCGGGGCTTCGCGCCGCGCGAGGGGGCACCGCGCGTGCTCGACGAAGCGCCCCCGGGGCATCGCGGGGACGACCTGCCGCAGCCGGGCCTGGGCGAAGAAGCCGAGCCGCCCCCGGTCGAGACCCTGCTGGTGCAGCTGCACGAGGGCGACCGCCTGGTGCTGCTGGGGGCGTCGCTGGCCCACGCCGTGAAGACGGCCGAGGTCGGGCGTCGCGCGGTGGGCGCCACGGTGGATCAAGCCCTGCGCGCCGTCGGTGCCGCTGCCCGGATGCAGCCGGGAGACCCGGCGCTGGCCGTCGCCGTGCAGCTCGGCGACGCGGCGGGCGGCCGCGATGACGACCGGCTCGAGCTGCTGCGCACCATCGACCTGTTCAAGTGGTGCACGCCGGACGAGCTGCTGGCCGTGGTCGGGCTGACCGAGCCACGGCGCTACGGCCAGGGCGAGCTGCTGCTGCGCCAGGGCCGCCTGAACCACACCCTGTTCCTGCTGGTCGCCGGCAAGGTGGGCGTCAACAAGGACGGCACCCGCATCGCACAGATGGGAGCGGGCTCGGTGTTCGGCGAGATGTCGATGCTCGACGACCCCAAGGCCAGCGCCACGGTCGAGGCGCTCACCGACGTCGAGGTCCTGGCGATCCCCCGCGACGCCTTCCTGCTCGCGCTCAAGGGGGACGCCTCGATGGCGGTGAAGGTGCTGTGGAGCATGCTGCTGCGGCTCTCGGCCAACCTGCGCGCCACCAGCAAGGAACTCGCCCGCCACAAGGGCATCGAGGACAGCTTCGTGGACGTCACCATCGAAGCGCCGACGGTGCAGGCCGGCCACCCCTCGGAGGAAGGATGAGACTCGAGACCTGGGCCGTCACCGACACCGGTCGCGCCCGCAAGGCCAACGAGGACAGCTACCTGATCGCGCCCGATCTGGGCCTGGTCGCCGTGGCCGACGGCATGGGCGGCTTCAAGCGCGGGGACGTGGCCAGCGAGCTGGCCTGCGGCGTGCTCCGCGAGGCCGTGGCCGAGGGCCAGGACGTGCTGTCGCGCTTCGACCAGGACCCGAGCGACGCCAACAAGGACGCCGTGCTGGCCATGCTCGAGGACGCGGCCCAGCGCGCCTGCCGCCAGGTGCACGAAGCCAGCCTGAGCCTGGTGGGCGAAGGCGGGCGCATGGGCACGACCATGGACGCCGTCCTGGTCGTCGGCGCCACGGGCTTCTTGATCCACGTCGGCGACGGGCGGGTCTACCTGCACCGCGGCGGCGAGCTGCACCAGCTGACCGAAGACCACACCCTGGTCCAGGAGCAGCTGCGCGCCGGCGTGCTGACCGAAGAACAGGCGCGGAAGGCGCGGAACAAGAACGTCATCACGCGGGCGCTGGGTGTCTTCAGCTCGGTGCTGGTCGACAGCCTGGCCTTCGAGGTCGATCCCCGCGACACCTTCGTGCTCTGCAGCGACGGGCTGCACCGCTACATCGGTCGCCGCGAGCTGGGCTTCGTCGTCAACGAAGCCGACGCCGAGGGCGCGTGCCGCAAGCTGGTCGCCATGGCCAACGAGCGCGGCGGCCGCGACAACATCACCGTCGCCTTCGCCCGGCCGCGGGTCGAGTCGTCGGACGCCGATCAGGAAGAACCCGTCCCGGCGTGGATGGACGCGCTGCGCCGCGTCGACATCTTCCAGGCCTGCACCTACCGTCAGCTCATCGCCTTCACCCAGGCCGCGCAGGAGCGCGTGCTTTCGGCCGGCGACACCGTCTTCCAGGACGGCGAGCCCGGCGAAGAGCTGTTCGTCGTCGTCAGCGGCGAAGTCGCCATCGAGAAGCAGGGCACCCGCCTCGCGATCATCGGCGCCTCCCACTACTTCGGCGAGATGTCCCTCCTCGACCAGGCCCGGCGCTCCGCCACGGCCCGGGTGACCGTGGACACGCGCCTGCTGGTGATCGACAAGACGCACTTCATGCGGCTCCTCCGCCAGGACCCCGCCCTGGGCACCCGCCTGCTCTGGCAGATGGTCCGCAAGCTGGCCCACCACCTGCGCACGACCAACGAGCGCCTGGTGGCCGAGACCATCACCCTCGACGAGATCGACGGGCTGGACATCGACGAGCTGGTCGGCGAAGAGGACATCACCGATCCCAGCACCCGCGAGCACGGCTGAGCCGTCGTCCGATCATCGGCCCGGGTCGTCGCCGACGGCGCCGGCCGCCGGCTCAGCGGACCGGCTCTCCGAACCGGGCGCCGCGGATCTCGCCCAGCATCGGCAGGCCCGGCTTGCACTGGTCGTAGGACAGCCACACGAAGCGGGCCTTGCCCTTGATGTTGCGCAAGGGCACGAAGCCCCACACGCGGCTGTCGGCCGAGTGGTCGCGGTTGTCGCCCATGGCGAAGACGTGGCCTTCGGGCACGGTGATCGGCCCGAAGTCCGGCATGCGGCTGCCGTAGCGGGTCGTGGTCAGCATCGCGTGCTCGATGCCGCCCAGGTCCTCTTCGTGCTGGCGGGTCGGGTGCGGGTCGCAGCGGTCGTCGACGAATTCGTAGTCGCCGGTCGTGGTCTGGGGCTGGACCTCGCCGTTGAGCACCAGCACGTTGTCGCGGACCTCGATCGTGTCGCCGGGCAGGCCGACCACGCGCTTGACGTAGTCGATGGTGATGCCCGGCACGGGCACGTCGAGCCAGTGGCCGATCTCGGGCTCGCCGGTGGTCTTGTCCCGGTCGCTGCCGGGGAACACGAACACGATGACGTCGCCGCGCTCGGGCACCGCGATGTCGCCGATCGGGATGCGGGTGAGCGGCCAGCGCAGCCCGTAGGTGTACTTGGTGACCAGGATGTGGTCCCCGATGGCCAGGGTGGGGACCATCGATCCCGACGGGATGCGGAAGGGCTCGAACAGCAGGCTGCGGATGAGCAGCACGACCAGGATCGCGGGGCCCCAGGTGCGCGCGAGATCCCAGAGCCAGTCCGTGATCCGCTGCATGCCGCTGGTGTCGTCTGGGGGCTCGGGTTCGGCCATCGGGGCGCACCGGCGAAAGGGAGGGGGAGGGGAGGAGCGGGGAGGCCCGGGTAGCTAACGCGCGGTGAGGGGGTAGTGTTTCGCCCGCTGTGGGAGGCGGGTCGCTGCAGGCTGTCGTCCGCCCCCCGCGGCAGGAGGCCCGGTGCTCGAGGACCTGACCCGCTCGCTCGCCGCCCGTCCCGGAGAGGCCCTGGTGCCCGAGGAGGCAGAGCTGCGCCGGGCCGCCGTGGCGGCGGTGTTGTGTCCGGAAGGCCGGCTGTTGTTCATCAAGCGCAGCGAGCGCGAGGGGGACCCGTGGTCGGGCCACATGGCCTTCCCCGGCGGACGGGTCGATCCGACCGACGCCAGCGTGCAGGCCGCCGCGGTGCGCGAGACCTGGGAGGAGGTCGGGCTCGATCTCGCCCGGCACGGGCGGCTCGTGGGTCGGCTGGACGACCAGCGGAGCCCGCAGCGCCGGGGACCGATGTCGCTGGTCATCAGCCCCTTCGTCTACCGCCTGGATGCCGAGCCGCCCGCGCTGGCCCCCAACCACGAGGTCGCCGATGTGCACTGGTTCTCGCTGCAGCGGCTGGCCAGTGACGAGGGCCGTGGGACCTTCGAGATGGACTGGCGCGGCCAGACCTGGGTGATGCCCCGCATCGACCTGGACGGAGTGCGCGTCTGGGGCCTGACGCTGCGCATGGTCGAGGACCTGCTCGAGCGGGTCGGCGTCCCGCCGATGGCCTGGCCGGCGCCCCGCTGAGGAACCGGGAGGCCGGTCAGGATCCGCCGCTGCGGGCCAGCCGGTGGGCGTCGCGGGCGACCTCGCGCAGCCCCTCCTCGTCCGACCGGTAGTAGCCGCGGATCACGCCTTGGGCGTCGACCAGCAGGAAGCGCTCGGAGTGCGCGATGTTCGGGATGCCCTCGGGCCCGTCCCCCAGCCGGTCGGCCATGGTCTGGAAGCCGGCGATCACCTGCTGCACCGTCGTGGGATCGCCGGTCAGGAACTGCCAGCGCGACAGGTCGAGGCCTCGGACCGCGGCGTACTCGGCCAGCACGGCGGGGGTGTCGTAGGCCGGATCGACGGTGATCGAGACCAGCCGGATGGGAACGCCCAGCAGCGGCCGGTCCGGCAGACCCTGTTCCAGGCGGTCGGCCTGGGCCGTCAACAACGGGCAGACGTCGGGGCAGCGCGTGAAGATGAAGTCGACCAGGACGACGTCGCCGCGGAGCTCGCTGGTCGCGAGCGGCGTGCCGCTCTGGTCCACCAGGTCGAAGCCGGGCATCGGCGCGTGTCGGGGCAGGTCCGGTGGGGTGCGCCACCAGACGCCGAGCGCCGGGAGCCCCAGGATGAGCACCGTGAACAGGCCCCACGCCCAGCGTCGCTGGAACATGGCGGGGGAGGGGGACGCGCCCGTCACGGCCGCGACCGGCTCACAGCCAGACGTCGAGGCCCAGCGCCGCGAACAGCCCGGTCATGTAGACCAGGGTCCACAGGAAGAGCTTCCGGGCCCACTTCGCGCCGCCTTCGCTGCGAATGCCCTCGAAGGCCTGGTACAGCAGCACACCGCCCAGGGCGCTCCCGACGACCGCGGTGGGCAGCCCGGCGAGGCCCATGCGCACCAGCAGGAGCGGCAGGGGGAACAGGCCCAGGGTGTAGAGCAGGATCTGCCGGCGGCTGGCTTCGTCGCCGTGCTCGGCCGCGTGCACGACCAGGCCGGCCCGCGTGTACTCGTCCTTTCGGTAGAGGCCGATCGCCAGCGAGTGCGGGACCTGCCACATGAACAGGATGCCAAACAGCACCAGCGCACCCACGTCCAGACGGCCCGTGGCCGCCACCCAGCCGATGACCGGCGGCATGGCGCCCGGGATGGCGCCCACCAGCACCGACAGCGAGCTGGTGCGCTTCATCGGGGTGTAGACGCAGACGTAGAGGACGAGCGCGATGGCGGCGAGCAACCCCGCGAGCGGCGGCGTCACCAGGGTGAGCAGGGCGACGCTGGCCGCGCTGAGGGCCAGCCCGAAGACCAGGGCGACCCGAGCGTCGAGGCGGTTGCGGGGCAGGGGGCGCACAGCCGTGCGGGCCATGCCGCGGTCGCTCTCGCGCTCGAGGTAGCAGTTCAGGACGTTGGCGCCCGCGACCACCAGGGTGGTGCCACCGATGGCGGCGAGGGCGCGCGTGGCGTCCACCGGGGCCGGCGCGAGGGCCAGCCCACCGCCGGCCGTGAACAGCACGAGCGACGACAGACGCGGCTTCGTCAGGGAGAGGAGGTCGCGAAGGAAGCCGGGGTCGCGTGCTTCGGCCGCGCTGTCGCCGGAGATGCTGCCCGCCGGGCCTTCGACGCCGTCGAGCGCGACAGCGACGCCGTCGCGCGCGACCGTGGTCGCGGAGGCGTCCGGGCGCGAGACGGAAGAAGGGCGCGACATGGGCGGGGCTCCAGGCGAAGGGCCCCATTTGACCGTCCCCGGGTGCCCTGTCAAGCGTCGGGCCGGTGACGACCGGGCGCGCGCCGGTGCCCCCGGCGCCGGTCGGGTCCCGCGGGTGCAGGCGGCTGCTGGGCGACGTCGAGGACGCAGGCGGGATCGGCTTCCTGGGAGTCTATGCGACAGTTTGCCGCGAGGTGGCATGGCCGGACCGCGAGCGTTAGACCCCGCCCTTCACCTGCCTGGGGATGACCGTGAGCGACGCGCACGAGACCGACACGCACGCCTCTGATCACCACGGAAGCGGCCACCACGTCGAAGAACTCCCGCCGGAACCGGACGACGTCCCGGTCCGCTCCCTGACCATCATGGCCGTGGCCACGACCGTCATCACCCTCGGCCTGATCTTCACGGCCGTGTGGCTGTTCGACTACGAGAAGGGCGTCCAGCTCGAAGCGAAGGGCTGGACCGGCGACCGCGTGACCCTGCCGGTCAAGGCGGATGCCGCCCCGGCCGACGACGGCCACGGTGAGAAGGCCGGCGAAGACGCCGCCCCGGCCGAAGGCGCCCACGGTGGAGAAGCCGCTCCGGCTGGCGACGCCCACGGTGGGGAAGCCGCCCCGGCTGGCGACGCCCACGGCGAGGCCGGCGAGTGAGCTGGTCCCGCCCCACCATCGCTGCCGCCCTGCTGGGCGCAGCGCTTGCCGGCACCGCCGGGCAGGCTCGGGCCATGGAGTCCGAGCCCGCCGAGCTGGACGGCATCACCGTGACCGAGCGCCTCGGCGCTGCGGTCAACCCGAACCTGGTCTTCACGGACCACGACGGGAAGACGGTGCGGTTGGGCGACTACTTCGGTGACGGAAAGCCCGTCATCCTCACCCTGAACTACTACAACTGCGCGACGCTGTGCAGCGTGCAGCTCAACGGCCTGATGGCCGGCCTCGAGCAGCTGGACTGGACCGCGGGCGACGAGTTCCGGGTCGTCACGGTCAGCATCGACCCCGACGACACCGTCGAGCTCGCCCACGCCAAGCGCGGCGCCTACCTCGACCAGTACGGTCGGGGCAGCGACGTCGAGTGGAACTTCCTGGTCGCCGACGAAGACCAGGTCCGCGCGCTCGCCGACAGCGTCGGCTTCGCCTACCGCTACGACCCCAAGCAGGATCAGTACGCCCACAGCGCGGCGATCATGATGCTGGCCCCCGATGCGACGGTGGCCCGCTACCTCTACGGGATCCAGTACCCCCCCCGTGACCTCAAGTTCGGTCTCATGGAAGCAGCCGCCGGCCGCGTCGGCTCGCCCGTCGACAAGCTGCTGCTCAGCTGCTTCCACTACGACGAGACCATCGGACAGTACAGCCCCTTCGCCTTCGGGATCATGCGCCTCGGCGGTGCGTTGAGCGTGCTCATCGTCGCCGGCTTCGGCGTGGTGTTCTGGCGACAGGAGCTCACCCGCAAGAGCGACACCGAAGCTTCCGACTCGGAGAAGACCTCGTGACCCTCGCGTCCCTCCTCCCCTTCCTCGCCGCCTCCGAAGCGCGCGCCGAGGGCACCTTCTGGATGCCCGAGCAGGCGTCGACCTTCGCCGAGGAAGTCGACTGGATCTACTACTTCATCTACTGGATCGACGTCCTGTTCTTCTTCCTGGTGATCGGCGCGATGGTGTACTTCGCCATCCGGTACCGGGCGAAGACGGGCAAGGAACGCACCAGTCCGTTGAAGGGCAGCCACAGCCTCGAGCTGGCCTGGTCGGCCATCCCGGGCCTGATCCTGCTGTCCTTCTTCTGGTTCGGCTTCCAGACCTACATGGACATGCAGGTCCCGCCCAAGGACGCGCTGAACATCCGCGTGACCGGGCAGAAGTGGAACTGGTCCTTCGAGTACCCCGACTACGGCATCCGCCAGGGCGGCGACCAGGGCCTGGTCGTTCCCTCCGGCCAGCCGGTGATGCTCACCATGAGCTCGGTCGACGTGCTGCACAGCTTCTACATCCCGGACTTCCGGGTGAAGAAGGACGTCGTCCCCAACCGCTACTCGACCATCTGGTTCGAGGCGAAGGGCACCGGCGACCACCAGGTCTTCTGCACCGAGTACTGCGGTGACGACCACAGCCGCATGCTGACCAAGGTCCACGTGATGGAGCCCGCGAAGTTCCGCGAGTGGGTCCGGGACAACAAGGCCGACGACGGCCCGGTGGACGGCCAGTCGCTGTTCAGCAGCATGGGCTGCATCGGCTGCCACAGCATCGACGGCAGCAAGCTGGTCGGCCCCAGCCTCAAGGGCAAGTACGGCACCGACGAGCAGCTGACCGACGGCAGCACCGTCGCCATCGACGACAACTACATCCGCGAGTCGATCATGGTGCCCGGCGCCAAGGTCGTGGCTGGCTACGCGCCGCAGATGCCGCCCTACCAGGGCCGGCTGAACGACGAAGAAGTCAACGCCCTCATCGACTACATCAAGACCCTCAAGTAGGGAGCAGCGACCGATGTCCTCCACTACCGGCGATCTGGCCCCCGGCCACGAGCACGACCACCACGCGTCGTACCTCACCGCCACCAAGGGCGTGGCGTCCTGGCTCTTCACCCTCGATCACAAGCGGATCGGGGTGATGTACCTGGTCGCGATCCTGACCTTCTTCCTGATCGGCGGTCTGGCCGCGCTGGGCGTCCGCGCCGAGCTGTTCACGCCCGAGCCCGACCTGTTCACCGGCAGCCAGTACAACCGCTGGTTCACGGTGCACGGCGCGGTGATGGTGTTCCTGGTGCTGGTGCCGTCGATCCCGGCCAGCCTGGGCAACTTCTTCCTGCCGCTGATGCTGGGCCAGAAGGACGTCGCCTTCCCGCGACTGAACCTGCTGAGCTTCCACATCTACATCCTGGGCGCCCTGTTCCTGATCTACACGCTCATCTCGGGCGGTGTGGAGACGGGCTGGACCTTCTACACGCCCTACTCCTCGACCACGGACAGCAGCGTCATCTCGGCGCTGATGGGCGCGTTCACCCTGGGCTTCAGCTCGATCCTGACGGGCATCAACTTCATCGTCACGATCCACAAGATGCGGGCGCCCGGCATGACCTGGCGCAAGATGCCGCTGTTCCTGTGGGGCACCTACGCGACCAGCCTCATCCAGGTCCTGGCGACTCCGGTCATCGCGGTCACGCTGTTCCTGCTGATGTTCGAGCGGACCTTCCACATCGGCATCTTCGACCCGGCCCTCGGCGGTGACCCCGTCCTGTTCCAGCACTTCTTCTGGTTCTACAGCCACCCGGTCGTCTACGTGATGATCCTCCCGGCCTTCGGCGTCATCTCCGAGACCGTGTCGATCCACAGCCGCAAGCACATCTTCGGCTACATGGCCATCGCCGCCAGCTCCGTCGCCATCGCCTTCATCGGCTTCCTGGTGTGGGGCCACCACATGTTCGTGTCCGGCCAGTCCGAGCTGTCCGGCACCATCTTCAGCCTGATCACCTTCGGTGTCGCGGTCCCCACCGCCATCAAGGTGTTCAGCTGGGTGGGCACGATGTACGGCGGCGCCATCCGCCTGAACTCGGTCATGCTCTACACCCTGGCCTTCCTGTTCATCTTCACCATCGGTGGTCTGACCGGCCTGTTCCTGGCCGTGCTCGCCGTCGACGTGCACATGCACGACACGTACTTCGTCGTCGCGCACTTCCACTACGTGATGATGGGCGGCACGCTCATGGGCTTCATCGCGGGCATCCACCACTGGTGGCCCAAGATGACCGGCAAGATGTACAACGAGAAGCTGGCCAAGTTCGGCTGCCTGGTGGTCTTCACCGGCTTCAACCTGACCTTCTTCACCCAGTTCGTGATGGGCGCTCGCGGCATGCCGCGCCGGTACCACGAGTACCTGCCCGAGTTCCAGCTGTGGCACCAGCTGTCCACCATCGGGGCCTTCACCCTGGCGGCGGGCCTGTTCATCACGCTCGGCTACCTGCTGCTCTCGCTCAAGAACGGCGAGAAGGCCAGCAAGAACCCGTGGGGCGCCAAGTCTCTCGAGTGGGAGACCGAGTCCCCGCCCATCGAGCACAACTTCGTGGGTCAGGTCGTCTGCGACCACGGCCCCTACGACTTCGACGAGATCGACTACTCCCGGGGCTGATCCGATGCTTTCCCACAACGAGAACGAGGCCGAGGCGGCCGGGGGCCACGAGCACCCCGCCTGGCAGGCCCACCACTTCTACAGCGGCGCGCAGCAGAAGGCGTCGGTGAAGCTCGGGATGTGGGCCTTCCTGGTCCAGGAGGTCCTGTTCTTCTCCGGCCTGTTCATGGCCTACTTCGCCTTCCGCTACCTGTACCCGGACACCTGGCTGGCGGCCCACGAGCTGCTGGACTGGCGGCTGGGTGGCCTGAACACCGTCGTCCTGCTGTTCAGCAGCCTGACCATGGCCCTGGCCGTGCGGGCCTGCCAGCTCGACGACATGAAGGCCGTGGTCCGGTACCTGTGGATCACCATCGGCTGCGCCGGCATCTTCATGGTGGTCAAGTACTTCGAGTACAGCCACAAGTTCCACGCCGGGACGCTGCCGGGCAAGTGGTACACCTTCGACGGCATCGAGGGCGGCGCCCCCGAGGTCTTCTTCGCGGTGTACTTCATGATGACCGGCGTGCACGGTCTGCACGTGGTCATCGGCATCGGCATCATGCTGTGGATGATCTTCGGACCCATCCGCAAGGGCAAGATCAGCAAGGACTACTACCCGCTCGTCGAGAACGTCGGCCTGTACTGGCACCTCGTCGACCTGATCTGGATCTTCCTCTTCCCGCTCCTCTACCTGGTGCGCTGAGGGTTCCCCCTCGCACCTCCACGCACCTAGGAGACCGACTTGTCCGCATCCGCACACGCCCACGAGGAGCACGGCGAGCACATCTCGTCGCTCAAGAGCTACCTCGTCATCTTCGGCATCCTGCTGGTCCTGACCGTGGTCACGGTCGGGGTGTCCCGGCTGGGCCTGCCCAGTGACATCAGCATCATGGTCGCCATCGGCGTCGCCTGCGTGAAGGCCTTCTTCGTCGCCGGCTGGTTCATGCACCTGAAGTGGGACACCCGCTTCAACCTGCTCGTGTTCCTGGGCGGGTTCTGGTTCATGCTGGTGTTCTTCGGCTTCACGCTGACGGACCTCGGCAGCCGCGGCAACCTGATCGAAGCCAACGACAACTTCTCGCAGCGGGCCGACATGGGCGCCAAGTACGCCGAGCCGGCTCACCACGTCGAAGGCTCCGGCGGGCACCACTGAGTCCCGTGTCGATGCCTGACGCACCCTCGGCCGCCTCTGCCCCTGATGGGGACGGGGCGGCCGCCGTCGTCTCGGCTGCGGGGCCGACCTGCGCCTGCGGCCACGACCGCGATCACTTCATGGTGTCGCCCGAGCCCAGCTACTCCACCTGGGGCTGGTTCTGGCTGCTGTTCGGGTCGTCCGTCGTGCCCGCCCGGGTCGACTTCAAGTGCCGCCAGTGCGGTCAGGTCTTCGACCGGACGCAGGACGTGGCCGAGATGAAGCGCTACACCTTCTGACCTCCTCCCGGAGGGCGCCTGCCCTCCACCCCCGTCGCTCCCACTCCTCGGAGTCCACCATGCCCGCTCCTCTCAAGGTCGCCGTCACCGGTGCTGCCGGCAACATCGGCTACGCCCTGCTCTTCCGCATCGCCTCGGGCGATGTCTTCGGCAAGGACCAGCCCGTCATCCTCCAGCTGCTCGAGATCCCGCCGGGCATGAAGGCCCTCGACGGCGTGGTGATGGAGCTCAACGACGCCGCCTTCCCGCTGCTGCACGGCATCGTGACCGCGGACGACCCGAACGTGGCCTTCGACGGGGCCCAGCAGGTCTTCCTGGTCGGCAGCCGGCCCCGTGGCCCCGGCATGCTGCGGTCCGACCTGGTCGCCGCCAACGGCCCGATCTTCGTCGGCCAGGGCCAGGCCATCAACGCCAAGGCCGCGGACGACGTGCGCGTCATCGTGGTCGGCAACCCCTGCAACAGCAACGCGCTGATCGCGATGAACAACGCGCCGGACGTGCCCCGCGAGCGCTTCTCGGCCATGACCCGCCTGGACGAGAACCGCGCCAAGAGCCAGATCGCCGGTCGCGTCGGCGTGACCGCCGGCCAGGTGACCAACATGGCCATCTTCGGCAACCACGGCCCGGCCATGTTCCCGGCCTTCGCCCACGCCAAGGTCGCCGGTCAGGCCGTCACCGACAAGCTGCCGCTCGACTACCTGCAGGGCGACTTCATCGACACGGTGTCCGGCCGGGGCAAGGCGATCATCGACGCCCGCGGCGCCAGCTCGGCCGCCAGCGCCGCCGCCGCCGCCATCGACCACATGAGCACCTGGTGGCACGGCACCGCTCCCGGCGACTTCAACAGCATGGCCGTCGTCAGCCGCGGCGAGTACGGCGTGCCCGAGGGCCTGATCTACTCCTTCCCCGTGACCATCGAGAACGGCGAGTGGACGATCGTCGAGGGCCTTGAGATGGACGCCTTCGCCAAGGCCGGCCTGCAGAAGAACGTCGACGAGCTGCTCGAGGAGCGGGACGCGGTCAAGGACCTGCTCTGATCTCCGGCGGGCGCTGCCCGCTGGCGTCGCACGGCCCGGCCGGTTGGGACACGCATGTCCCAGCTGTCCGGGCCGTGTCCCGTCTCGGGGTGGGGCGTCGATGTCCCAGCGGTCGGCGGGTGCCCGCAAGCAGCTGGAAAGACGAAGGAATCCGCGCCTGCTGTGCCGGAGATCGGGGCATGCATCTTGCATCCCCCTGACAGGAACCGCCCCGGAGTCTCCATGATCCGTCGTGTCGCCCCTGTCGCCCTCCTGGCCCTGACCACCGCCTGCTCGGACCACGGCTTCACCGCGACCGAGGGCATGAACGACGGCTCGACGCCGGCGATCGCGGTGAGTCCGGCACGGATCGACTTCGGCGTGCTGGGCGCCGACGACGAGGCGGTTGTCCGCACCTTCCTGGTCGAGAGCGTGGGCGGCGCCGACCTGAGCGTCGAGGGCATGGAGATCCTGGGCGACGACCTGAGCTTCGTCATCCTGGACGAGGACCAGAGCTTCTCGTTGCCGGCGACGGCCAGCCGCGAGATCCCGGTGGTCTTCCTGCCCATGGGCGCGAACCCCGTCGCCCAGGTGCTCATCCACAGCAACGACCCCGACCAGCCCGTGTCGGTCGTCGATCTGCTGGGCGAGGGGGCGGTGCCCGAGCTGCAGATCCAGCCCGACCCGCTGGACTTCGGCGAGGCGTGGATCGGCTGCACCGACCAGCAGGATGTGTACCTGGAGAACGTCGGCACCGACGACCTGGTGATCTCGGATCTCCGCTACGAGGGCGACGCCCACGACGTGTTCGACGAGGCCCTGGGGATCACCCTGCCCCTGACGCTGGCCCCCGGCGAGACCGCCCAGCTGCTCATCGACTTCACCCCCGACGACGTCGGCGAGTTCCGCGACAAGCTGGTGGTCGACAGCAACGAGCCCCGCGGCAGCCGCAACGCGGTCATCGTGGGCGACGGGGCCTACGCCGGCGAGTACGTCGACCGCTGGGAGCTGCCCGTCGACCCGCCGAGCGACATCATGTTCCTGGTCGACCAGTCCGGCTCGATGGACGACGATCAGCGCCGGCTGGGCGAGAACTTCACGACCTTCATCAGCGAGCTGTCGGCCTACACCGACGACTGGCAGGTGGTCGTCGTGAACGACGACGACGGCTGCTACAACTCCGGCATCCTGACGCGCCGCACCAGCGGCTACCAGACGCAGTTCAGCAACTCGGTCAGCCGCGGCGGCGGCACCTACACCGAGGCCCTGCTGCTGCCGGCGGCCAACGGCGTCGAGAAGACCGACCCCGGCGAGTGCAACCACGGCTTCCTGCGCGAGGGCGCGATGCTGCACATCATCGTCGTCAGCGACGAGCCCAACCAGACGCCGCTGGCGTGGAGCAACTACGTCGACCAGATCATCGCCAAGAAGGGCTCGGCGGCGAACGTGCGCATCTCGGCCATCGCCGGCCCGACCGGCACGTCCTCCTGCGCGCAGCCCGGCACCGGCTACGCCGAGGCCGTCGACGCGACCGGCGGCGTCTTCCTGAACATCTGCAACAACTGGGCGACGTCGGCCAACCTGGCGCTGCTGGCAGAAGCGAGCGTCTTCCAGGACACCTACGAGCTCAGCCGCGACCCGGTGGTCGAGACCATCGAGGTCAGCGTCAACGGCACGCGGCGCGAGCTGGGCTGGTCCTACGACGGGTCGACCAACGCCGTCGTGTTCAGCGGCAACGTGCCCGGCGAGGCCGACGTGGTCGAGGTCTCCTACGCCGCCTACGCTTCCTGCGACTGAGCCGTCGAGCCCGGCGTCCTTGACGCGGGACCTCCCAGCCCCTCTGATCGCGCCATGTCCGGACAGCTGACCATCGTGGGCCTGGGCCCCGCCCGCCCCGAGCACGTCACCGCCGAGGCCCGCGAGCTGCTGCGGTCTGCCAGCGAGCGGGGCGCGCGGGCCTACGGCCTGGCCCACGTGCGCGAGCTCGTCGCCGACCTGGCTCCCGACCTGGACGTGCGCGCCCTCGACTACCTCTACGCCCTGCCCGGCGTGGACCGGCCCGTGGCCTACCAGGACCTGGCCCGCATGCTGGTCCGCCGCGCCTTCGAAGACGGCCAGGACGTCGTCTACATCGTCGCCGGCAGTCCGCTCTTCATCAACGACGCGGTGCTGCTGATCCGGCGGCTCTGCGCGCGCGAGGGGCATCCACTGCGGCTGGTGCACGGCATGTCCTTCGTCGAGCTGGTGCTGTCGCGGGTCTACTGGACCGGCCACCGCGGCCTGCAGCTGTACAGCGCCTGGAACGTCGCCCGGGACGGGCAGGCCCTGGACCCGGCCGTGCCCGCGCTGCTCTGCCAGCTCGGCGAGTTCACGGCGGGGGGGGACGCCCTGGACACCGGCGGCAGCACGACCCTGCTGGCCGAGCTCCGCGACCGGCTGGCGGCCACGCTGCCCGCCGACCATCCGGTGACGGTGCTCTACAGCTCCGGGCGGCCGGACTACGCCTCGCTGGCCCGCCAGGTGCCGCTCTCGGCCCTGGCCGACGAGCCGGTGCCCGTCTACAGCAACCTGTGGGTGCCGGCCCTCGATGGTCCCGACGTCGAGCGCGACGTGGCCCCGGCGGCCGACGGAGGCCTCTCGTGAGCGACCTGCGCCTCCTCCCCCTGGGCCCCTTCCCGCCCTGGGGCCGGGCCCTGCCGGCCGACGGGGTGCTCGACCTGGGCGCCCTCCTCCGCGATCAGCTCCTCGCCCGCGGCGTGCTGAGCGGTCCGGCCCGCCAGGCGCTGCAGGCCCGGTTCGCCCAGGCCCTCGAGGCCGGGGACCTTCCGCGCGCCGCCGACCTGCTGGGCCTGTGGCTCGACACCTGGCCCCTCGCCGCCGCCATCGAGCAGGCCCGGGCCGAGTGGACCGCCGCGCCCTCGGCCGAGGCGCTGGCCATCATCGAGCGTGCTGCCGCCTGCGTCCTCGACGGCTTCGGCTGGCGCCGGATCCCCGGCACGCCCTGGCCGTGTCCGCCCGACGAGTGGATCGTCGCGCAGACCGAGGGCCGCACCGTCCGCCTGTCGGGTCGGGGCGAGGCCGACGGGGCCGTGCTGGTCTCGGCGGCGCTCGGGGTGCCCGTGTCGGGCGAGGAGGACCCGGGCCTGCCCGTGGTGCGCAGTGTCGACGGGCTGGCCCTGGTCGGCGAGCGGTCCGCGCTGGCTCGGGCCCTGGTCACGGGCGAGGCGGCGGCGGTCCGCCTGACGAGCCCGCCGCCGCCGTCTCCCGCAGCGGCCCTGGCGCTGGGCGAGCTGCGCATGGAGGGGCCGCACCAGCGGGCCTACGAGCGCTGGGGGCCGGCCGGGCTGCGGGTCGAGGGAGAGGCGCACTGGGAGGAGCTGCTCGAGGACGCCGACGCCGGCGAGGCGGGGGCCGTGCTGATGCCGCTGGCCGAGGGGCTGCTGGCCCCGGGACCCGCCAGCGCGCTGCGCCGCGGCCGGGTGGACACGGTGGGCTTCCTGTTGTGGGACGCGCCCTTCCGGCCGGTCGCCGTGCACCCCGTCGCCGTGCACGTCCTGCGCGCGCTGGACGGCGAGCGTGACGCAGCCGCCGTCGCTGCCGCGGTCCAGGGACCGCCGGACCAGGTGGCCCAGGTGCTGGCCGAGCTGGTGCGGGTCGGGGCCGCCACCGCCGCCTGAGCGTCGGGTCGGGAACCCCGCAGGCCGGTCTCAGCGGCCCAGGGCCCGCGAGAAGCCGTCGATGGCGTGGAAGACGCCGCGGTCGTCGACGTCGAGGTGGGTGACCAGCCGGATGCTGTCGGCGCTGACGGCGTTGCAGCGCACGCCGAGCTCGGCCAGCCGGGTCACGACGCGGCGGGCGTCGCCGACCTTGGCGTAGACCATGTTGGTCTCGACCGGGCCGACCTCGACCCCCAGTGGCCGTAGCCCCTCGGCCAGGGCCTGGGCGCGGGCGTGGTCGTCCGCCAGTCGCAGCACGTGGTGCTCGAGGGCGTGCAGGCCCGCCGCGGCGATGACGCCGGCCTGGCGCATGCCGCCGCCGAGCGCCTTGCGGATCCGGCGGGCGTGGTGGATGAGCGGGGCGCTGCCGACCAGCAGCGAGCCGACCGGCGCGCCGAGTCCCTTGGACAGGCAGATGCTGACCGTGTCGAAGCCGCGGGTGCGCTGCGCCGCGGGCACGCCGCTGGCGACGACGGCGTTGAACAGCCGGGCGCCGTCCATGTGGGTGGCGGCGCCCGCGGCCTTGGCGGCCTTGCTGACGGCCGCGAGCTGGTTCGTCGGCCAGGCGGCGCCGCCGCCGCGGTTGGCCGTGTCCTCGACCATCACCAGCGTCATGGGGGCGACGTGCACGTCGGGGCCACGGTTCCAGGCGTCGATGCGGTCGGGGGTGAACATGCCGCGGTCGCCGGTGACGGGCAGCAGCGTGACCCCGGAGATCAACGCCGCGGCCCCGGCCTCGTACAGGTAGGGATGCGCGGTCTCGTGGCAGAGCGCCGCGTCGCCGGGGTGGGTGTGGCAGCGGATGGCGATCTGGTTGGCCATCGTGCCGCTGGGCACGAACAGGGCGGCTTCCTTGCCCAGGCGCTCGGCCGCGGCGGCCTCGAGGCGCTGCACGGTCGGGTCTTCGCCGTAGACGTCGTCGCCGACGTCGGCGAAGGCCATGGCCTGGCGCATGGCGTCGGTGGGGCGGGTGACGGTGTCGCTGCGGAGGTCGACGAAGGGCGCGGTCATGCGGGCTCCACCAGGGAAGGCAGGTAGCTGTCGGGCGTCGCGACGCCGCACAGATCCAGGACCGTCGCGCCGAGCTGGGCCAGGCCGCCGATCGCGGCGCCCGGGTAGGGGGCGCGCAGCCGGAAGCGCTGGGAGAAGTCGACGAGCACGACGGGCACGGGGTTCAGGGAGTGGCTGCTGGACGGCACGGGCTCGTCGTTCTCGTCCCGCTGATAGCCGCCGCGCTTCTTGTCGGGGCGGAACATCTCGTCGGCGTTGCCGTGGTCGGCCGTCAACAGCAGGGCGCCGCCGGCATCGCGCACGGCCAGGGCCAGGTCGGCGATGCAGCGGTCGAGCACCTCGATCGCCTGGATGGTGGCGTCCAGATCGCCGGTGTGCCCGACCATGTCGCCGTTGGCCAGGTTGATGCGCACGAAGTCGTAGTCGTCGGTGCGGATGGCCAGGCAGGCCCGCTCGGTCACCTGGGGCGCCGACATCGCCGGGGCCCGGTCGAAGGTGACGTCCAGGCTCGGCACCTCGACGCGGTCTTCGCCGGCGGGCGGGTCGCTGCGGTTGCCGTTGTAGAAGTAGGTGACGTGGCCGTACTTCTGGGTCTCGCTGATCGCCAGGCAGCGCTTGCCGGCGCGGGCCAGGTTCTGGGCGACGGTGTCGTCGATGGCCGGCGGCGCCACCAGGTAGACGGGCGGCACGTGCAGGTCGCCGTCGTACTCCATCATGCCGGCGAAGCGCAGCGTGGGGGCGGGGCGCCCGTCGGTGCCGGCGCGGTCGAAGACGGCGAAGCCGGGCTCGCTGAACGCCCGGCTGATCTCGATCGCCCGGTCGCCGCGGAAGTTGAAGAACACGACGGCGTCACCGTCGTCCATGCCGGCGTAGTCCCCGACGACGAAGGCGGGCAGGTACTGGTCGTCCTTGTCGGGGTGGGCGGCGTACAGGGACCGCACGGCGTCGGCGGCCGTCGGGAAGCGCAGGCCTTCGGCGTGCACGTGGCAGCGCCAGCCGCGTTGGACCATCCGCCAGTCGGCTTCGTAGCGGTCCATGGTGATGTGCATGCGCCCGCCGCCGGTGGCGAAGGCGTAGTCGCGGTCGGCGCGGCGGTGTGCATCCAGGCGCGCCTGCAGGGGCTCGATGTACTGCAGCGCGCTGCGGGCGCCGACGTCGCGACCGTCGGTGAGCGCGTGCACCCGCAGGCGGGTGACCCCGTCGCGGGCGGCCTGTTCGATCATGGCGTGCAGGTGGTCGACGTGGCTGTGCACGTTGCCGTCGGACAGCAGCCCCAGCAGGTGCAGGGTGCCGCCCCTGCCCCCCGCCACGGCCGCCACGATGCCGCGCCAGGCCGCGCCGCGGAACAGGTCGCCGCGCTCGATGGCGTGGGCGACGAGCTTGGCGCCCTGGTCGAACACCCGCCCGGCCCCCATCGCATTGTGGCCGACCTCGCTGTTGCCCATGTCGTCGTCGCCGGGCATGCCGACGGCCGTGCCGTGGGCCTGCAGGAGTCCCCAGGTGTGGTCCGACAGCAGCCGGTCGAGGATCGGGGTCTCGGCCAGGAAGACCGCGTCGCCTTCGTCCCGCCGGCCCCAGCCGACGCCGTCCAGGACGAGGAGGACCACGGGGCCGGGCACCGAGGGCAGGGGAGCGGACATGCTGGACTCCGGGGGAGGGCGTCTCCTATCGAGCCGTTGGCCCTGGCGGGTGCGGCAGCGTGGAAGGGCTATGCTGCCGCGACGCGCCCGCGAGCGGTGGGCCGAGGAGGGCGTGCATGGCGCAGCGGGCGGTCATCGTGGGCGGCGGCATCACCGGGGCGCTGGTCGCCTGGTCGCTGCAGCGAGACGGCTGGCAGGTCACCGTGCTCGAGGGCGCCCACGTCGGCGCCGGCTCCTCGTCGCGCACCGCTGCCGGCATCCGCCAGCAGTTCAGCACGCCCGAGACCGTCATCGGCATGCGCTACTCGGTGGACTTCTACCGGCGCTTCCCCGAGCTGGTCGGCGGCCCCTCGCCGCTGGTCGAGAACGGCTACCTCTTCCTCCTCGAAGGCGACGACGCGGTCGTCCAGGCCCGGCAGCGGGTGGCGATGCAGCGCGAGTGCGGCCTGGACGACGTCGAGCTCCTCGACCCCGCCGAGACCGTCGCCCGCTTCCCGTGGGTGGACGGCGAGCGGATCTCGGGCGCCACCTGGTGCCCGAGCGACGGCTTCTTGCGGCCGGAGCTCGTGTACAACGAAGCCATCGACGCCGTGCGGGCTGCCGGCGGCGCCGTGCGCCAGGGCGCGCCGGTGGTCGAGGGCCGGCACCAGGGCGGCCGGCTGCAGGCGGTGCGGGCCGGCGCCGACTGGCACGAAGGCGACCTGTTCGTGGACGCGACCAACGCCTGGTCGCCGCGGCTGGCCGATGCGCTCGGTGCGGTCCGGCTGCCCGTGGTGCCGCTCAAGCGCTTCCTGTGGTTCATCGAGCGCAGCGAGGCGCTGTCCGCCGACGCCATGGCCGCCATGCCGCTCGTCATCACGCCGCCCGGCGCCTACTGCCGGCCCGAGAACAGCGAGCGGCTGCTGACGGGCTTCGCCATGGACCTGCCCCCCGAGCCGGACTTCTCCTACGAAGACCAGGACGTCGTGCCGGCCGCGTTCAGCCACCGCTCCGGCACCGACTCCCACGCCTTCGAGGCCTGGCTGACCCTGGCCGAGTACCTGCCGCCGGTCGGCGAGCTCGCGGGCATCGCCGCCACCACCTCGGGCTTCTACGGCACGACGCCGGACCACAACCCCTTCCTGGGCTTCGACCCCGTGCTCGGCAACCTGCTGCGGCTGGTCGGCTTCTCGGGCCACGGTGCGATGTTCGGTCCGTTCACCGCCGCGGTCGCGTCGGCGCTGGCGACCGCCGGCCGGGACCTGTCCGAGGTGCAGGTGCTCGGGCGCACCGCGTCCTTGCGCCCCTTCGCGCTGGGACGCAGCTTCCGGCACGGCGAGCAGATGGTGATCTGAGCGCCGCCGCGCGCGCTTCGTGACCTTCCCGTGAGGGCCGGGAGCGTCCTCCTCGACGGCGGGGGGCCTGTGTTACCGGACCGCCCTTTCCTCCTTCCTCGTGGAGCAGCCATGAGCGACGCGACCTCCCCCGAGAGCGCCCCCCAGTCCCACGATGCGGACGACGTCGACGTCGTCCCGGGCGGCATCCCGGAACCGACCGCCGAAGAACTGCGGCTGGCCTACACCGTCGCGGTGCGCTCGCGGGCGACCGAGGAGCACATCGTGCGCCTGGTCAGCCGCGGCGAGGTCAAGTTCGCCATCTGGGGTCCGGGCGAGGAAGTGCACGGCACGGCCACGGCCCTGGCCCTGTCCCGGCTGACCGACCCCGGCCGGTTCGGCATCGTGCCGCACTACCGGTCCGGCAGCCTGTGCGCGATGTGGTGCGAGCTCAACGGCCGCGAGGGCTTCACCCTGGACGTGCTGCGCCAGCAGTTCTCCAAGGACACCGATGTCATGAGCCGCGGCCGGCAGATGGTCTACCACCTCGACATCCGCGAGGTCGGCATCCTGCCCGTGCAGAGCCCCGTCGGCATGCAGCTCGGCAAGGCCGCCGGCTACGCCAAGGGCTTCCAGCTCAAGGGCATCGACGACAGCATCTGCATGGGCATCATCGGCGACGGCACCTCGGCCGAGGGCGATCTGCACGACACCATGAACGCCGCGAGCGTCTGGCAGCTGCCGCTCATCGTCATGATCACCGACAACGGCGTGGCGATCAGCACCCAGCCCGACGAAGGCCGCGGCATCAAGGACTTCAAGGCCTACGCCGAAGGCTTCGGCGTCAAGCACTTCGAGTGCGACGGCCGCGACTTCTGGGAGGTCTACCAGGCCACCTACAAGTGCGCCCAGTACGTCCGCGACAACCAGAAGCCCGCGCTGATGCACGTGCACCACCTGCCGCGGTTCAACGGCCACTCGTCGGCCGCCGACGTCACCTTCGACCTGGGCCAGGACGACCCGCTCATCCGGTTCGGCGAGAAGCTCGTCGACCGCGGCGTGCTGGACAAGGGCCAGATCCTGCGCCGCATCCAGGGCAGCGGCCGCGACTTCTTCGCGCACCACGAGCTCGGCGACATCATGGGCGGCGAGAACGACACCATCGCCGCGCTCATCGATCAGGTCCGCGACGAGCCCGATCCGCCGACCGACAGCATCTGGTCGCACATCCGCGCGCCCTTCCCCGACGTGGCCGAGCACCCCGGCCAGGGCCAGACGAACATCACCTACGGAGGCGCCATCCGCGCCGCGCTCGACCACATCATCGCCGACAAGGGCGGCGTGATGTGGGGCCAGGACATCGGCCGGCTGGGCGGCGTCATGCAGGCCACCGCGGGGCTCAAGGCGAAGTACCCGGACAAGGTCATCGACGCGCCGCTCAACGAGCCGCTCATCGTCGGCACCGGCTGCGGCGCCGGCATGCACGACGACCTGGTGGCGCTGCCCGAGATCCAGTTCGGCGACTACTCGCTCAACGCCTTCCACTGGCTCGTCCACATGGGCAACCTGTACTGGACGACCAACGGCAACAGCAACTTCGCCACCATCCTGCGCATGCCGGTCGACCCCTTCGGCGGCGGCGCCGTCTACCACTCGATGAGCGTGGACGGGTACTTCTCGCCCATCCCCGGCCTGGTCCTGGTCATGCCGTCGACCAGCTTCGACGTCTACGGCCTGCTGATGACCGCGGCCGACTACCGCGGCCCGGTCGTGTTCCTCGAGCCCAAGTGGATGTACCGCCAGACGCTGGGCCCCGCCTTCCCCGGCGAGCCCACCGACAAGGACGCCGTCGCTGCCCTGCGCAAGTCCGTCATGCGCGGCGAGATCCCCGAGATCGACCCCGACGTGCGCGTCCCGCTGGGCAAGGCCGTCACGCGTCGCGCCGGCAACGACGTCACCGTCGTCGCCTGGGGCCGCGCCGTCTGGACCGCCATGAAGGCCGCCGAGGACCTGGCCGCCCAGGGTGTGCAGGCCGATGTCATCGACCTGCGGACCATCGTGCCCTTCGACCTGGAGCACGTCTGCGAGAGCGTCGGCCGCACCGGCCGGCTGGTCGTCGCCGCCGAAGACCGCAGCTACGCCGGCTTCGTGCGCGCCGTCCAGGGCCAGGTGGTCGAGCGCTTCCCCGGCCTTCCGAGCGTCGGCCTGGGCCAGAAGGACATCCCGGGCATCGCCCAGTCGCTGGTGCTCGAAGACGCCACCATCCTCACCGCGGAAGACGTCGTGGCGGGCTGCCGCAAGGTGCTCGACACCAAGGTCGGCGCGGTGGGCAACGCCGGCTGGTCCTGGATCCCGCCCCGCTGGTTCATGGGCTGACGGCGATTCGGACGGGCAGACGGCGGTTCGCGAGCCGACGCTGCTTGCACGGACTGCGACGCCGCCCCCCGGGGCGGCGTTCGTCGTCTCGGGGGCAGGGTCCGGGGGAGGAGGAAGGGTGCCGCCGAGGAGGAGGCGCTCGGCGAGGGCCATGCCCGAGACGCAACCACCCCCCTGGGTGGTGGCCCAGGGGGGTGGAGGTTGGCACCGGTTTGGTGTGGTGGGACGCCCCTACAGAGTGTCGCGCGACGTGACGGCTGCGGGCTTCGGTCGGCCCCGTACAGGCGCCCGAGGGCGTCGGCACTGCGTCGGCCCGAGGGCTTCGGCGTGGGGGACCTGGGCGGGGGCGGCTCAGCGCCGGTCTTGCGACCGTCGCAGTGCGAGCTCGTCCTTT
>JACKEY010000023.1 GCA_020632755.1 Alphaproteobacteria bacterium
CCTCCACCCGACGCGCCCTGGCCTCCCCCGGCCTGGCCTCCGCCGCCGAAGGCCTCGACCGACGGTCCACCGCCGCCCCGCCGCTTGCGCTTGCGGCGCCGCTTGCGCTCGCCGCCGCCGCCTTCCTCCCGGTCCGCCGCGTCGACCAGCTCGATCTCCCGCCGCAGGCGCGCGCCATCCACGGGCCGCGCGTGCCGCTCGTCGACCTTGCCCGACAGCTCGGTGTCGGGCGCGAGCTTGCCCTGCTCGTAGAGCCGCCAGATCTCGCGGCCGTAGCGGGTGCGCGCCAGGTCGGGCGCGAACCGCGACAGGAACTGGGCGATGTGGTCCAGGTCGCGCTCGAAGACGCGCTGGGCGTTGCGGTTGGCGGCCGCGTCCAGGGCCTGGGGGAAGTCGATGATGATCGGCCCGTCGGCGGCGATGAGCACGTTGTACTCGGACAGGTCGCCGTGCACGACGCCGGCCAGCAGCATGCAGACGGACTGCTGGGCCATGAACTGCATCATGGCGCGGGCCTGGGTGCTGTTCAGGCCGACGTCGATGAGCCGCGGCGCCGGGTTGCCCAGGTGGTCGGTGACGAGCTCCATCAACAGCACGCCGTCCATGAACAGGTGCGGCTTCGGCACACGCACGCCGGCGGTCGCCAGCTTGTAGAGCGCGTCGACCTCGGTCGTCTGCCAGGCGCTCTCTTCCTGGGAGCGGCCGTACCGGGTCTTCTTGGCGCGGGCGCGCTCGTCGCGGCTGTTGCGCGTCTTCCGGCCCTCGGTGTAGTCGGCGCGGTTCTGGAAGCTGCGCATGTGGGCCTGCTTGTAGACCTTGGCGCAGCGCAGCTCGCCTTCGCTCTCGACGATCCAGGCGGCGGCTTCCTTGCCGGCCATCAGCGGTCGCACGACGGCCTGGACGACGCCCGCGTCGAACAGGGGGTAGAGCTCGTCGGGGATGCGCAGGGCAGACTCCTGTGGGCCGGCTTCGAGCGGCCGGAAGGATAGCGAATGGAGATGCTGCTGGCCCTGTTGTCCTGTGCGCTTCCTTCGCCCGAGGCCCGTGCCCGCGACGCCGTGCTGCGCGCCCTGCAGGACGATGCGGCCCCGGTGGCGGAGCGGCTGGACTGGTGCGCCGAGGTCGAGGACGCCGATCTGCAGGGCAACTGCATGCTGGGGGTCCTGTCGTCGCGGGTCGAGGCCGCCCCCGCCGACGGGGATGTGTGGTGCCCGCAGCTGCCCGATGGCCCGTGGCGGTGGGAGTGCCGCTTCGTCCAGGCCGAGGCCTGGCTGCACGCCGACGACCCGGACGCCGCCGCGGCGGCCTGTGGCGCAGCCGGGGACTTCGCCGCGCCCTGCGGCCAGCACCTCTACCAGGCCCCCGTGCGCGCGACGGTCGGCGCGGCCGGGGTCGACGGCTGGGTCGAGAGCCTGCCGGCCACCCAGGCCCTGGAGTCCACCTGGCAGGCCCGGCTGGGGCCCGAGATCCCCGTCCACCCCGGCGTCTGGTCGGTGTTCTACCAGATCAGCTTCCAGCGCAGCCCGCACGCGCTCCGCACCGCCTGCGACACGGTGCCGGAGCCCGACCGGGCCCTGTGTCGCCAGCTGTGGGACGAAGTCCGCGCCGTCGGCACCCCGCGCGCCGGAGCCCCCGTCAGCCGTTGAACAGCCGCGGCAGGAACCGGCCGGTGCGCGCCGCCCAGGCGTCCCACTCGGCGCCGAACCGGGCCCGCACCATCGCCTCTTCGTCGGGCACACGCACGACCACCAGCACGAGCAGCATCACGAGTGCCGGGACCAGCACGGCCAGGTTGGCGCTGAGCAGGAAGTAGCCCAGCACCAGCACGAAGTTGGTCGTGTACATCGGGTGGCGCACCCACCGGTACGGCCCCGACGTCACCAGGGTGTGATCGGCCCGCATGTCCAGCCGCGGCGAGAAGTTGCGGCCCAGCGTCGCGTGCACCCACAGGAAGGACGCCAGCCCGGCCAGCGTCAGCCCCAGGCCCAGCCAGCGCAGCGGCAGCGGCAGGACCACGTCGGCCACCGCCAGCCGGTCGGTGGCGATCCAGATCCACGCCGGGATGCCCTGGGACAGGGCGATGCCCACCGTCATCAGGTGCTCGCGGCGATCGTGCACGCCCTGGCGCTCGGCCTGCTTCCACTGGCGCTCGTAGACGACCCGCACGGCGATGAAGCCGATCAGGAAGGCGGCCAGCAGGCCCCGGGCGAGGGAGGGTTCCAGCGCGGGCTCCGACAGCGGAAGAGGCGGGGCGGGAGGGACGGGCGGGAGGAGGCGGAAGCGAAGGAGGACGGGCGCGCAGAGCCTGCCACAGCGCGCCCCGGTCAGGGCCCGATGCCGGCGAGCGAGGCGTCCTCGGCGGCGACCCGGTCGAGCAGGTCCAGGTAGACAGCCGGCGCCTCGTCCGCAGCACGGGCGCGACCCAGATCCGCGCGGGCCCGGTCCCAGCGGCCCAGCCACAGCTCTGCACTGGCCCGGTTGAGCCACCCACCGGGGGGCCGTTCGTCGCCGTCGCCGAGCGCAGCGGTCATCGACAGCAGCCCGAACCGGCGCAGGGCCTCGTCCCGCGGCAGCTCGCCGCTGCCGTCCAGCTCGGCACGGGCGGTGCGCAGGCGATCGTCCAGGTCGAGATCCCGCACCAGCACCGGCCCCTGCGTGCCGACCCCCAGCAGCTGCCCGGCGGGCAACCACTCCAGGGCGGCCACCGAGCTGCCGTGTTCCTGGTCGGTGGCGAGCAGCTCGCCCTCGGCCGCGTAGAGCGCGACGGTTCCGTCGAAGCCTCCGGCGGCGACCAGCCCGCGGGTGGCGCCCCATGCGACGGACAGCACGGGGCCGTCCAGCCCCCCCGCGAACCGCCGCCGCTCCTGGCCGTCGGGACCGATCCACCGCACCGAGCCGTCCCGCGCGCCGACCAGCACCCCGTCGCCGCCGGGGACCATGTCGATGCCGTAGACGCCGTCCACGTCGGCCAGCGTGGCGCGCATGCGCTCGGCGCCGGTCTGCAGGTCGAACAGGGCGACCGAAGCCGGTGAGAACCCCGCCACCGCCACCAGCCCGGCGCGCGGGTCCGCGTCCACCGACCAGGCCGGCACGCCGACGGGCTCGGCGCCCCGCCAGCGGAGCGCACCGTCGGCCTCCCAGACCGCGAAGCCGCCGTCCTTCTCGCCCACGAACAAGGCACCGTCGGGCAACACCTCGACCGCCACAGCCGGTGCGTCGATCACCAGCGTCTCGGCGCCGGCGGGCGTCCGTCGCGCCACCCCCTGCCCGGGACGGCCTTCGTACACGGTGCCGTCGTCGGCGATGGCCTGGCCCCAGACCCGGTCGCCGGCGCGCGGCAGCACCCACAGGGGCAGGCCGCTGGCACGGTCGTAGACGGTGGCCTGGTGGGCCTGGGAGAGGAGGAGGAGGCGTCGATCGGGGGACAGCGAGGCGCCCGTGGTCGAGTCCCGCTCGATGAGCCGAGGCGGATGGGGGCCCGGCCCGGTGCCCCAGGCCAACACCCGACCGGACGCGTCGGCCGTGATCGTCACGGCGTCCCCGGCGATCACCTGCACCACCGCCGCTTCGTGCCCCTGCAGCTCGGCGATCACCCGCCCGGTCGCCACATCCCGCTCCACGACCCGGCCGTCGAGGGTACCGACCACCAGGCGCCGCCCGTCCGGCGACAGGTCCAGCGCCTCGATGTTGCGGGCCTCCTGCGCCCAGCGGCGTGCGCCGGTGCGCGGGTCCTCGGCCCGCAGCTCGTACTCGAGCTCGGCGTAGTACACGAGCAACGCACCGTCCGGCGTGACCTGGCCCGGACAGGACGCAGGGCAGATCTCCCGGACGGCGCGGGTCGTGCCCCGATCGAACAGCACCGTGGGCCGCTGGTATCCACCGGCGACCACGAAGTGTTCGTCGAACCAGGCCGTGTGGGCGGCTCCGAGCGACCACACCGAGGCGACACCGTGCAGCAGCCCGACGGTGTCGACGGCATTGCGCCGGACCAGCACGCCGTCGGCACGCGGGAGCACCGACACGGCGGCGCTGTCCACCGGGATGGCCGGCGCGGCCAGGGCGACGGGCTCGTCGTCCAGCGCCCAGGCCGACAGCACGTCTCCTGCTTCGACCCAGGCGATGGGCCGATCCGCACGGAACTCCACCGCGCGGACCGGGCCCGGCAGCGTCCACCGCAGGCTGGCCCGCGCCGAGGGCAGCTCGACCAGCTGGACGGTGTCGCCCTCGGTGACCAGGAGGGCCGCCCCGTCGTCGCGCGCAGCGAGCGCCGCTCCGGGGCGCACCTGGACGGTCGCGAAGGGGCTCACGGCGCGGGCGTGGGTCGCCCACAGACCCAGCCGGGCGGCGATGCCGTCGGCGCTGTTGGGGTCGGACCGGCCCAGGGCCGTGCGGAAGCGGGTCCTGGCCGTGAGCTGGTCGCCGCTGGCCAGGAAGCCCTGGCCGGCCGCGAGCTCGGCGCTCACGGCCTGGGACTGGGCGAGCTGCTCGGCCACCCGCGCCCGCTCGGCCTGGGTGTGGGTGTCGCGCACGTACCGGGTCAGCCCGTAGGACAGGACGAAGGTGGCGACCAGCGCGACGAAGCCGCCGCCGCGGATGGCCGCCTGGTTGCGGCGCAGCCACTTGCCCGCCAGCTCGTGGCCGCCGTACCGCACGGTCGCCACCGGCCGCCCCGCGAGCCAGGCCTCGAGGTCCTCCTGCAGGGCGAGCACGCTCTCGTGCCGGTCCGCCGGGTCCTGGGCCATGGCCCGCTCGGCGACGCGCAGCAGATCGCGGGGCGCCTTGCGCTGGGGCACGCTCAGGGCCGACGGGCGGCGCACGGCCCGGGTCTTCGACCAGGTCGACAGCGACTCGCCGTCCCCCGGGGATGCGAAGGCGCGCTCCCCGGTCAGGCACTCCCACAGCACGCAGCCCAGGCCGAACACATCCGGCGAGGTCGAGCCGGGCCGGCCGCGCTGCTGGAGCTGCTCGGGCGCCATGTAGGCCGGGGTGCCGCCGGGCAGGTCGGTGCCGTCGTCGTCCAGGCGGGCGGCCAGGCCCCAGTCCATCAGCCGCACCTCGCCGAAGGCGCCGACCATGATGTTGTGGGGCTTCACGTCGCGGTGCACCACGCCTGCGTCGTGGGCGAAGGCCAGCGCCTCGCAGACCCGGACCAGCAGGCGCATGCGGCGGCTGATCTCGTCACCGCCGTCGGACGGCGCGCGGATCAGGTCGCGCAGGCTGGTGCCGCGGACCTCCTCCATCGTGAAGAAGGGCCGCCCGCCCTCGTCGACGCCCACGTCGTGCACGGCGACGATGCCGGGGTGCTCCAGCGCCCCGGTCAGCCGCGCCTCGACCACGAACCGCCGCGTCGAGTCCGGGTCCCGCCGGTCCTCTCGCAGGACCTTCATGGCGACGTGCCGCTGGAGCAGCGCGTCCCACACCCGCCAGACCGTGCCGACGCCGCCTTGTCCGATCTGCTCGACCCGCTCGTAGCGGTCGACGAAGCTCAGGCCGTCGGGCGCAGCTGTGGCCTGCGAGTCCCCCTCGTCGAAGATCCACGTGTCCGCGTCCTGCCCCAAGAGGCGCCACGGATCCTGGCCGTCATCTCGCCGCACCGGCCGAATGTACGCCAAGGAGCGGCGGAACGTCCGTCACGACCGGTGTCGCTGTGGCTACCAGGCGGCGTCCTGCTCGCGGATCTCCTTGACCACGTCGTCGTCGAGCACGACTTCCCGCACGAACAGGCGGACCGCCTTGTACTGGGTCTTGCTGCCGGGCTCCCACACCAGCACGCTGCCGTCCTTCTGCTGCTCGAAGCGGTAGACCCACAGCTCGCTGCGCACGGCCTGGCGCCCAGCCAGCTTGCGCTTGTCGAAGGGCACGCCCCAGGCCATCTCGAGCTTGTCCTTGGTCCAGCCTTCCTCGACCCGGCCGGACACGATCTTCTCGCGGGCGGCTTCGTCGTACTGGTAGAACCGGTCCCACAGACCGAGCTCCTGGAGGAAGGCGTTGCGCTCTTCCTCCGTCTTCATCTTCAGGTAGGTCTTCTTCTGCTCTTCGGTCATGTAGGCGCGAAGGGCGTAGTAGTGCTCGAACTCGGTGTCGCTCAGGAACTTGACGCGGGCCTGCCAGCCGGCGGCGGCCGGGCTGCTGAGGGACAGGGCGAGGGCGAAGACGAAGGGATGCACAGCGGGCCTCCAGGAGCGGAAGGGGCGGTCCTAACCCGGGGCCGGCGCGGACGAGGCGTCGGGCAGCGGGAAGGGCGCGGCGGGGTCGGCCACGTCGACGGCGTCGGCGGGGACCCAGCCCTTGCGGGCGTCGGGCAGCTGGATCAACACCGCGGCGCCCGCTTCGCCTTCCGTCCCGTGCCGCTCGAGGGTGCGGACGACAGCGCCTTCGTGCAGGACGAACAGCTCGACGCCTTCTGCCCCGAGCGCCGAACGGGCGGCGACCTGGTCGGCCAGCACGACCGTGACGGGGGGGCGCCCGAGGGCGACCACGGCGCCGACGGCGGCCGCGAGGCCGGCGACGACCAGCACCGGCGGCAGCACGCCCGGGCGCAGCGAAGGCGCACCGGCGCGGCGAGCGCGCAGGGCGGTCAGGAGCCACAAGCCGAGGCCCAGGGTGCACAGCCCGCTGGCGGCGAACACCTGGCTGCGCGGCGCGAACAGGTCGATCCAGAACAAGGCGCCGGTCTCGGGCTGCGGGGGCTCCAGGCGGTCGGCGGTCTGCTTGCGGGCCAGGGCGAGGTTCGCGGCCAGGTCGGCGTCGTCGGGGTCGAGCTGCAGCCCGCGGGCCCAGGCCGCCATGGCGTGGCCGGGGTGGCCCTGGCGCCACAGCGCGTTGCCGAGCCCGTGGTAGGCGTCGGGATCGACCGCGCCTTCGGCGATCGCCCGGGCGAAGGCCGTCACGGCGGCGTCGTGCTCGCCGGCGCGGGTCGAGGCGACGCCGCGGTCGAAGGCGTCCTGGGCGTCGGCGCGGGCGGCCAGGGGCAGGAGGAGGAGGAGGAGCGCGGCGAGGAGGCGGATCACGTGGCCTCCACGAAGGCGCGCACCCGGCCTTCCAGGTCGCCGCCCGGCGAGAAGCCGCCGTAGCGGGCCCGCTCCAGGTCGACGTAGAGGGCGCCGGCCTCGAAGCCCAGGCCCTCGGTCACGACCTGGCGGTCGAGGCCCGGCGCGGGCCGGCCCAGGCGCAGGCCGCAGGCCTCGCGGAAGGCTTCTTCGAGCGCCGCGAGGCGGGCCTGGGGCTCGGCCGGGAGAGCGGCGAGGCGGGCGCGCAGGTCGGCGCGCGGGTCGGGGGCCCGGCGGCGGCGCAGCCCGTCGATGCCGAGCGCGACCAGCCCGAAGGCCGGCAGCAGCGGCAGCGCCACGGCCAGGGGCACGATGCGGGACAGGCGGGCGTCGCCGACGCGCGCGCCGCCGCTGACGGGCAGGATGTCCTCGCCCAGCGCCGCGACCTCGGCGCCGCCCGCCGAGTCGCTGTCCCCGTCCCGCTCGAACCGCGCGACGGTGCCGGTGCCGGCCTCGCCCGGGGTGACCAGCACCTCGATGGGCCGCGTGCGCAGGGTCACGAAGGCGCCGACCTCGGGATCGAAGGCCGAGAGCTCGACCGGCGCGATGGTGAGCGGGCCCTCGGCTTCGGGCACGACCGCGCGGCGGAAGGTGGCGACCGACTGGAAGCCGTCGCTGCCGACCCGGGCCTGGATCTCGGGGGCGTCGTCGTAGACGCGGTAGCCGGCGGCGGACGGCGGCGGCGGCAGGGCCACCCCGGCCATGGTGCCGTTGCCGCGCAGCACGACCTCGACCGTGAGCGACTCGCCCAGCGGCACCTCGGCGACCTCGGTCACCGGCACGGGGCGCTTGCCGCCCCGCTCGCGCAGGGTGGCGGTCAGCTGGAACTGGCCCACCAGCCCGTCGAAGTCGCGGGGCCGGCCGTCCGACGGCAGCGGCCGCACGTCCACGCCGATGGGCTTGCTGGACAGCGTGCGCAGCTCGACGCTGCCCAGGAAGGGCCGCCGACGGCCGCGGTCACGGGCCGGGACCTTGGCGGTCAGCACGGCGGGCGGCACCACGTGATCGCCGACCTGGGACGCGACCAGGGGCACGACGATCTCCTGCAGGTTCCAGGTGCCGTCGGCGTCGGTGACGGTGCTGTCCTGCTGATCGGGGCCGGCGGTCTTCTCTTCGATGAGCCCGTCGAAGGCCGGCGGCGTCCAGTCCAGGTCGAGCACCCGGTCGTTGTGCTTGTGGCGGAACCGGTAGAGCACGACCTCGCCCAGGTAGGGCGCCTCGTCGCTGAGCGAGGCGTCGACGCCAGCGCCGCCGTCGACGGTCATCTGCTCGCCGGGCGCGACCGTGACCATGACGGCGTCGGCGCGCAGGGTCTGGTTGCCGTGCTGCAGCTCGACGGGACCCACGGTCCAGGTGCCCTCGGCCAGGCCCGTCAGCGCGAAGCTCCAGTTGGTGACCCGGCTGGACTCGAAGTTGACGACCACGACTTCGCTGGACTGCCCGCGGTAGGTCGCGGCCAGGCCCTTGCCGACCGGCAGCTCGGGGGCGCCGCGGTGCACGGTGTCGATGAGCCGGACCTGGGCGCTCACCGTCTGGCCCACGCTGATCCGGTCGGCGTCGACGACCAGCTCCAGCCGCGGATCGGCGGCCAGGGCGGGGTGCACGGCCAGCACGGCCAGCAGCACCAGCAGGGCCTGGACCAGGCGCCAGGCGCGGGCACGGGGAGAGCTCACCAGTCCTTGCCTCCTTGGGACGCGGGGTCCAGTACCACGCGCGGGCTGCCTTCTTCGGCCGAGTCGAACATGCGGTCGGCCTCCTGTTCGGACACCGAGCCCGGGCGCGAGGCTTCCGCGGCGTCGCCGGGCTCGCCGCCGGTGTCGCCCTGCTCGCCGGCCGCCTGGATCTCGCCCTGCTGGGCGGCGCCACTGTCCTGGCCCTCGCCGGCCTGGGCAGCCGTGGGGGGCTCGGCCTGGCCGGGCTCGCCCTGGGCCGGATCATCCTCGCCGGGCTGCGCTTCGCGGCTGCCGTCGGACTCGGGAGGCTGCTGCTGACCGTCCTGCTGCTGACCGTCCTGCTGCTCGCCGTCCTGCTGCTGACCGTCCTGCTGCTGACCGTCCTGCTGCTCGCCGTCCTGCTGCTCGCCGTCCTGCTGCTGACCGTCCTGCTGCTGACCGTCCTGCTGCTCGCCGTCCTGCTGCTCGCCGTCCTGCTGCTCGCCGTCCTGCTGCTCGCCGTCCTGCTGCTCGCCGCTCGGGTCCTGCTCGGGCGGCTGCTGCTGCAGGCGGCGGGCGATCTCCTCCTGGACGGCCTGGGCGTTGGCGGCGGCGTCCTGGTCCTCCGGATCGAGCTGGGCGGCCTGGTTCCAGGCGTCTGCGGCCTCGATCAAGCGGCCGCCCTGGTAGGCGGCGTGGCCCGCGTTGTACCGGGCGCGGGCCTGCTGGGCCGGGTCGTCGGACTGCTCGGCCACGGCGGTCAGCACGTCCAGGGCACGGTTGTAGTCGCCGGCCCGGAACAGCGCCTCGCCCAGCCGCTCGGCGATGTCCAGGTCGCCGGGGTGATCGGCCTGCTCGGCCAGCAGCGCGTCCACGCGGGCCTGGGGCGTGGCGGGCGGATCGGCCGCCCGGCCGCTCAGGGGGAGCAGGAGCAGCAGCGCGACGGCAGCGACCGGGGCGGCCCGGCGGGCGCGGGGCGGGCGCAGGCCGGCGGCGATGGCCAGCAGCAGCAGCCCCAGGCCGAGCGGCCACTGGTAGCGCTCGGTCCAGACCTTCTCGCGGCGGGTGCCCTGGACTGCCGCCTGCAGCGCACCGAGGATGCCGTCGGTGTAGAGCGCCTGGGTGTCGCTGGTGCCCGCCACGCTGTCGGCGTAGCCACCGCCGCCGATGCGCGCGAGATCGGCCAGCAGGTCGCGGTCCAGCCGCGTGAGCACCACGCTTCCGCCGGCATCCTTCTTGAAGCCGCCGCCGCGGCCGCCGGGCAGGGTCGGCTCGGGGATGGGCGCTCCCTCGGTCGTGCCGACGCCCAGGGCGTAGATGCGCACGCCGTCGTCGGCGGCGGCCTGGGCGGCGGCGCGAGCCTTGCCGACGTGGTCCTCGCCGTCGCTCACGATCAGGATCGCGCGGTCGGCTTCGCCGGCGGGGCCCAGGGTCTTCTGCGCGACCTCGATGGCGCGGCCCAGATCGCTGCCCTGGGCGCGCAGGGTCCCGCTGTCGCTGTCGCGCACGATCTGGACGAAGGCGTCGTAGTCCAGGGTGAGCGGCATGCGCGGGTAGGCGCCGCCGGCCGCCAGGACCAGGCCGATCTTGTCGCCCCGCAGCCGCTCGGCCAGGTCGATGAGCTCGCGGCGGGCCCGCTCCATGCGCGAGGGGCTGACGTCCTGGGCGTCCATGGACCGGCTGACGTCGAGGATGACGACCAGGGCGCGACCTTCCTGCTGCAGCTCGCGCCACTGGTAGCCGTAGCGGGGCTGGGCGAGGGCGAGCAGGCAGAGGGCGAGGCCCACGAGCGAGAGGCCGACCCGGCCCCGGGCCACGCCGAGCGCGCGGGAAGCGACGTGCACGCCGGCGAGGGCGAGGCGATCGAGGGCCCGCCGCCGGCTGCGCAGCGCCCACAGCGCGAACAGGGCCAGGGGTGCGAGGCCCCACAGCCAGATCAGTGCCTGGGGGCGTCCCCACGAGAACAGCTCCTCGGTCACGGGAGCCTCCGCAGCCAGGACTCGCCCAGCAGCAGCTGCAGCACCAGCAACACCAGGCCGATGCCGAGCAGCCCGTGGTAGCGCTCCTCGGTGTGCACGTACTCCTTGGCCTCGGCCGTGCTGGGCTGCAGCTGGTCGATGGTCTCGTAGACCTGGCGCAGGGCCTTGGTGTCCTCGGCCCGGAAGTACTGCGCTTCCGTGATGCGGGCGACGGCCTGCAGGGTGCGCTCGTCCAGGTCCCCGCCACCGCCTCCCAGCAGGCCCAGCAGGCCGCCGCGGCGGCTGTCCTTGCTGCCGATGCCGATGGTGTAGACCTGGATGCCCTTGGCGCGGGCGGCCTCGGCCACTTCCACGGGGTCGGCGCCGGTGTTGCTGCGCCCGTCCGTCAGCAGGATCATGAGCTTGGTCGGCGCGTCCAGGTCCTTGAGCCGGCGCCCGGCGACCCGCATGGCGTCCCCGACCGCCGTCGCGCGCTCGCCGGCCACACCCAGCTGGACCTGGCGCAGGATGTCGACCATCGCAGCGTGGTCCAGGGTCAGCGGCACCTGGGTGAAGGCTTCCTCGCCGAACACGACCAGGCCGATGCGATCGTCGGGACGGCCGTCGACGAAGTCGGCGATGACCTCCTTGGCGACGTGCAGGCGGCTGACGCCACGGCCGTCGAGCGTGTAGTCCTCGGCCTCCATCGAGCCCGACGTGTCCAGGACCAGCATGATGTCGATGCCTTCGCGCTCGACGATGCGCTCGCGATCGACCCGCTGCGGCCGGGCCATGGCCACCACCAGCAGCGCCAGCCCGGCCATGCCGAGCACCCGCGGGACCGGCGCCGCCAGCCGGCGCAGGGTCAGCCGCGTGCGCAGGCCCTCGGTCGTCGACCAGGACAGCCGCGGGCCGCGCCCCAGCCACGGCAGGCCGAGGGCCAGCGGCAGCAGCAGCAGCAGCCAGGGGTGGGCCCACTCGATCACGACGCCCCCTCGCCCCGGTCGTGGACCGGGCGGGTCGCCTCGATGACCCGGTCGAAGGCGTCGTCGAGCTGCGTGAAGAAGGCCTCGCCGCCGCCCTCGCGGGCGAACTTGAGCCGGTCTGTGGCGGACAGGATCTGGCCGGCGTGCACCTTGGCGGAGGCGCCGGCCACGGCCTCGCGCTCGATGAACCGCAGGATCTCGGGACCGGTGCGGCGGGTGGCAGGCCAGCCGGTGATCGCTTCCAGGTACTGGCGCAGGACCACGGAGAGCGCGACCGCCTGGGCGTGATCGTCCAGGTCTCCGCCTCGCTCGACGGCCCGGGCGCGCACCTCGCCCCAGGCCGTGCGAGCGGCGACGTGGGGCGGAGGCGGCGGGGCCACGACCACCGGCTGGCGGCGGCTCCAGGCCCAGACGCCCACTGCCGCGCCCACGGCCAGCAGCCCGACGCCGGCCATGGCCGCGTACAGCGCCCACGGCGGCTCTTCGGGCGGCGGCGGCGCCTGGTAGTCGTGCAGCCCCTGGGCCAGGGGGCCGGCCACGCCGATGTCGACGAACACCGGCGGCGCGGTCAGGGTGGACGTCTCGCCGGCCGGCGAGGTCACCCGGGCCGCGCCGGGCTGCACGACGTAGCTGCCGGCCGGGCCGGTCAGCGTGTAGGTCCGGGTGGTGCGCACCGCCCCCGAGAGCGTGGTCGGACCCTGCTCGTCGTCGAGCTGCACGGTCAGGCCCTGGGCCGCGGGCCCCTGGACCGCGACCTGCCAGTCGACGGGCTGGCGCAGGTCGACGGTGAGGGTGACGGGCTGGCCCTCGGCGACCTGCTTGGCGGCGACGGTGGCCGTCAGGGTCGGCTCGGTCACCACCGCGGCGGTGGGACCGGGCTGCCCGCAGGCCAGCAGCAGCAGGAGCGGCGTCACCGGGCCCCCGCGTGGCGGCGGAAGTGCTGGTGGAGTTGGTGGAAGGCGTCCCGATCGGTGGGGATCTCGCAGACCCGGGCCCCGGCGCGCTGCAGCGCACGCACGCGATCGCCCACCGGCCGTCCGACCGCCGTGCCCGCGGCGTCGACCAGCCGGACGGTGCCGGTCTCGGCGTCCTCGAGCTCGACCAGGCCGACGCGGGGCAGCTGGCGCTCCAGCGGGTCGTGCACGACGAAGGCGTGCACCTGGTGGCGGTGGGACAGCACCCGCATCGTGCGCTGGACGGGCTCCATCGACCCCGGGTGCATGAAGTCCGAGAGCACGCAGACGACCGCCCGGCGCTTGAGCACCCGGGCGGCGTGCTCGAGCGCCAGCGGCAGGGCCGTGCCGCGCCCGGAGGGCACGTCCTCGAACACGCTGCGGATGACCATCCACGCGTGGCCGCGGCTCTTGCGGGGCGGCACCGAGCGCTCGATGCGGTCGGTGAAGGTCAACAGCCCCACGCGATCGCCGTTGCGGATGCCGGCGAAGGCCAGGCCGCCGGCGACACGGGCCAGCTGGCGGCGCTTGTCGGTCTCGCCGTCCAAGCCTCCTCCGCCGAAGTGCACCGACCCGGAGACGTCGACCACCAGCAGGATCACGAGCTCCCGCTCCTCCCGGTACTCCTTGACGAAGGGCTCGCCGGTCCGGGCCGTCACGTTCCAGTCGATGTGGCGCACGTCGTCGCCGGGCACGTAGGGCCGGACCTCCTCGAACTCCATGCCCCGGCCCTTGAAGGCGCTCTTGTACTCGCCGGCGAAAGGAGAATCGACCGCCCGGCCGGCCTGCAGGTGCAGGCGTCGGATCTGCTGCAGCTCGTCGGGGGTCAGTCCCATCGCACCCTCACCCGCAGCGGCCCGTCAGCCAGCGACCCGTCCGGCAGCGACCCGTCACGGCGTCCGGACCCGCTGCAGGACCTGCTCGATGACCTGGTCCGCCGCCAGGCCTTCGGCTTCGGCTTCGTAGGTCAGGAGCACCCGGTGCCGCAGCACGTCGGGGGCCATGGCCTTGACGTCGTCGGGGGTGACGAAGCCGCGGCCGTCCAGGAAGGCGTGGGCCCGCGCGGTCGACGCCAGGGCCAGGGTCGCGCGCGGGCTGGCGCCGAACTCGATGTAGCGGCCGACGTCGGCGCCGCCGGGCAGCCGCGCGGGGTCCCGCGTCGCGTGCACCAGGTCGACGATGTAGTCGGCGACGACCTGCTCCATGCGGACCAGGCGCACGACCTGCTGGGCGGCGATGATCGCCTGGGCATCGGCCACCTGGCGGACCTGGGGACGCGGCAGGCTGGCCCGGCGCAGGATCTCGCGCTCCTCGTCGCGGGTCGGGTAGCGGACCACGATCTTGAGCAGGAAGCGGTCGGCCTGGGCTTCGGGGAGGGTGTAGGTGCCTTCCTGCTCGATGGGGTTCTGGGTGGCCAGGACCAGGAAGGGCTCGGGCAGCTTCCAGGTGCGGTCGGCGAGGGTGACCTGGCGCTCCTGCATGGCCTCGAGCAGCGCGGACTGCACCTTGGCCGGGGCGCGGTTGATCTCGTCGGCGAGGACGATGTTGGCGAAGACCGGGCCCTTGTGGGTCCGAAAGCCGCCGTCGGCCGGGTTGTAGATCTGCGTGCCGACCAGGTCGGCGGGCAGCAGGTCCGGCGTGAACTGGATGCGCTGGAAGTCCAGGTGCATGGCCTGGGTCAGCGCCGCGACGGCCGTCGTCTTGGCCAGGCCGGGCACACCCTCGAGCAGCACGTGGCCGTGGCAGAGCAGGCTGACCAGCAGCCCGTCGACCATCGGCCGCTGACCGACCAGGACGCGGCCGACTTCCTCGCGGATGGCGGCGACCGTGGGCTGGACGGCCGAGATGCGCTCCTCGACCTGGGCGACGGAGAGCTCTTCGGAAGTCATGTCCACACCTCAGCCGCTGATGCGATCGAAGAAGTCCTTCCAGAAGCCCTTCTCGGCCACGTGGCCGCCCTGGAGGTCGGCGAGCTTGCGGATGAGCTCCTCCTCCTCCTTGTCGAGCTTCTTGGGCACGGAGACGACCACCTGGACGTGGTGATCGCCGCGACCGCCGCGGCGGCCGAGCCGGGGGGCGCCCTTGCCCCGCAGGGTGAAGACCTTGCCCGAGGGCGTGCCGGCGGGCAGCTCGAGGGGCGCTTCGCCGTCGACGGTGGGCACGGTGATCTCGCCGCCCAGGCAGGCCTGCGGGTAGGTGATCGGCACCTCGACCAGCACGTCGGCCCCGTTGCGCTTGAAGGCCTCGTGCTGGCGGACCTGGATGTGCACGTAGAGATCGCCGGGGGGCGCCCCGGGATCGCCCACGTCGCCGCGGCCGGACAGGCGCAGCTGCAGGCCGGTGTCCACGCCGGCGGGCACCGTCACGGTCAGCGTGTCGGTCACGCGCACGCGGCCGTTGCCGTCGCATTCCTTGCAGGGGTCGGAGATGACCTGCCCGCGGCCGCCACAGTGGGGGCAGGCGGTGCGGATGCGCAGGAAGCCGTGGCCCTGGACCACCTGGCCGGCGCCGCCGCAGGTCGGGCAGCTGGTCGGCGAGGAGCCCGGCTCGGCGCCGCTTCCGTCGCAGGCGTCGCAGTGCGAGTACCGGGGGACCGTGATCTCCTTCTGCACGCCGTGCACCGCTTCCAGGAAGTCGAGCTCCAGGGCGTACTCCTGGTCGGCGCCGCGGCGGACCCGGCGGCCACCGCCTCCTCGACCGCGGCCCCCTCCGCCGAAGCCGAACAGGTCGCCGAACAGGTCGCTGAACTGGCTGAAGATCTCGTCGGCGTTGGCGAAGCCGGGGTCGACGCCGGCCCCGCGCAGGCCGGCGTGGCCGAACCGGTCGTAGGTCGCGCGCTTCTCGGTGTCCGACAGCACCGCATAGGCCTCGGACACTTCCTTGAAGGACGCCTCGGCCTTGGGGTCGTCGGGGTTGCGGTCCGGGTGGTACTGCAGCGCAAGCTTGCGGTAGGCCTTCTTGATGACCGTCCCGTCCGCGTCGCGGGCGACGCCGAGGATCTCGTAGTAGTCGCGCTGGGACGACATCGCGGGTGCCTCCAGCCCGTCAGCCGGGCGCTCGACACCCGGAGGGCCTCCGCTGGGGTCGGCCGTCCGGGTGGGGGTGCCGCTCCCCGGAGGGAGCGGTCCGAAGGGAGAGCGCCGGACCCCGGGAGGAGTCCGGCGCGCGGATGGGCTCAGGCCTCTTCGTACTCGGCGTCGATGACGTCGTCGTCGCCGCCGCTGCCGCCACCGTCACCCGGGGCGTCCGCGCCGGGAGCCGCGCCGCCGGCGCCAGCGCCCTGGTAGGCGGCCTCGGCCAGCTTGTGGCTGGCGGCGGACAGCTTCTCGTTCGCGGCCTTGAGCGTGCCGAGATCGTCGCTGTCCAGGGCTTCCTTGGCGCTGGAGAGGGCGGCCTCGACATCGCTGACCTGGGCCGAGGGCAGCTTGTCCTTGTGCTCGGAGAGGAGCTTCTCGGTCTGGTAGACCAGCGTGTCCAGCTGGTTGCGGGACTCGATGATCTCGCGCCGGGCCTTGTCCTCCGACTCGTGGGCCTCGGCCTCCTTCACCAGGTTCTCGACCTCGTCCTTCGACAGGCCGCTGCTGCTGGTGATGGTGATCTTCTGCTCCTTGCCGGTCGCCTTGTCCTTGGCCGTGACGTTGAGGATGCCGTTGGCGTCGATGTCGAAGGTGACCTCGACCTGCGGCACGCCGCGGGGGGCGCTGGGGATGCCGTCCAGGCGGAAGGTGCCGAGCAGGCGGTTGTCCTTCGCCATGGGGCGCTCGCCCTGGTACACGTGCACGTCGACGGCGGTCTGGTTGTCGGCCGCGGTGCTGAACACCTCGGACTTCTTGGCCGGGATCGTCGTGTTGCGCGGGATGAGGACCGTGTTCACGCCGCCCAGGGTCTCGATGCCCAGCGACAGCGGGGTCACGTCGAGCAGCAGCAGATCCTTGACGTCGCCCGAGAGCACGCCGCCCTGGATGGCCGCGCCGACGGCCACGACCTCGTCCGGGTTCACGGAGTGGTTCGTGTCCTTGCCGAAGAGCTTCTTGACCTTCTCGCGGACGAGCGGGATGCGGGTCGAGCCGCCGACCATCAGGATCTCGTCGATGTCGCTGGCCGACAGCTTGGCGTCCTTGAGCGCCTGGCGGCAGGGCTCGAGGGTGCGGTCGACGACGGGCTCGATCATCTGCTCGAACTTGGCGCGCGACAGGGTCTGCACGAAGTGCTTGGGACCCGAGGCGTCGGCGGTCAGGAAGGGCAGGTTCACTTCCGAGCTCTGCGCGGTGGACAGCTCGATCTTGGTCTTCTCGGCGGCGTCCTTGAGCCGCTGCATGACCATCCGGTCCTTGCTGATGTCGACGCCGTGTTCCTTCTTGAACTCGGCGACCATCCAGTCGATGAGCACCTGATCGACGTCGTCACCGCCCAGGTGGGTGTCGCCGTTGGTCGACTTGACCTCGACCACGCCCTCGCCCACTTCCAGGATGGAGATGTCGAAGGTGCCGCCGCCGAAGTCGTAGACCGCGATGACCTGGTCGTCCTTCTTGTCCAAGCCGTAGGCCAGGGCCGCCGCGGTGGGCTCGTTGATGATGCGCTTCACCTCGAGACCGGCGATCTTGCCGGCGTCCTTGGTGGCCTGGCGCTGGGCGTCGTTGAAGTACGCGGGCACCGTGATGACGGCTTCGGTCACCGGCTGGCCCAGGTAGCGCTCGGCTTCGCGCTTGAGCTTCTGGAGCACCATCGCGCTGATCTCGGGCGGGCTGAACTGGTTGTCGTCGACCTTCACGCGAGGCAGGCCGTCCGAGCCGCGCTGCACCTCGTAGGGCATGCGGTCGATCTCGACCTTGCACTCGTCGAAGCGGCGACCCATGAAGCGCTTGATCGACGCCACGGTGCGGGTGGGGTTCGTGATGGCCTGGCGCTTGGCGACCGCGCCGACCAGCCGCTCACCGTCCTTCGAGAAGCCCACGACCGACGGGGTCGTGCGGGCGCCTTCTTCGTTGACGATGACGTTGGGGCTGTCACCTTCCATGACGGCCACGACGGAGTTGGTGGTACCGAGGTCGATCCCGATGATCTTGCCCATGGGGTTCCTCCTGCGTTCGGGCGCCCCGGTGGTCCGGGGGCGCTGGTTCGGTGGTTCGGGGACAGCGCCCGATGCCGGGCGCGCAGTGAGAGCCGGAGCCACGACAACACCGTCAGGGACGACGGAATCAGCGGGGCCCCCGCGCCGGTCCGGGAGGGATCCGGCGGGTTCGCGGCAAGGGTAATCGCGGTCCCCGGAGCGACAAGGGCGAGAGGGGAAGTGGGGGGAGGAGGGGGGCGGCGACGGGAGGAGAACGAGGTGGAGGGGGAGGTTGTTTCCGAGGGGACCGTCTACGAGCCGGCAGCGATGCGCCATCGCTGCGCGCTCGTGAACCGGGGCGGGTCCCAGACGTCTACGAACCGGCAGCGATGCGCCATCGCTGCAAGCTCGTGAACCGCAGAGCGCCCCAGACGTCTACGAGCCGGCAGCGATGCGCCATCGCTGCGCGCTCGTGAACCGCAGAGCGCCCCACACGTCTACGAGCCGGCAGCGATGCGCCATCGCTGCGCGCTCGTGAACGCCCTCCCTCCCCCCCCAACCACGACCCCAATGTCGCGCTTCCCGCCCCTCGCCCGATCCTGCAACCACGCAACCCACAGCAATCACAGCACCCACAAACCTGGCACGCCCCCTGCACTACCTCCTGGCGTCCGAACCCGCGTCCTTCTCACAAAGACGTCCGTGCCCTGACCTGTGGGGCGCGGGGGAGGTCCGGCGCCCACGCGGCACAGGGTCGCGCCGGGTGCTGTCCCATCCTGTTGCCGCCGGTCCGAGAGGGCCGGCGGCTTCATCCTTTTCGGGACCCGTCGGCGCTGCTGCCCCCGCCCCGCCACGCCCCTCCGACACCTCCCAATTTCTTCCGGCCTCGGCTTGACGCCCGGGGACAGGTGCCTATTCCCACGGCGCACCTCGTCGGAGCACCGGCGCTGACGCCCTCGTGGCACCGTCGGCGGCTCCGAGTCCCCCCACAACCCTTCCCCTCCGTGGAGAAGCACCATGAAGTTCCGTCCGCTCTACGACCGTGTCCTGGTCAAGCGCGTCGAGGCCGAAGAGACCACCGCCAGCGGCCTCATCATCCCCGATGCCGCCAAGGAGAAGCCGCTGGAAGCCGAAGTCATCGCCGTCGGCAGCGGCCGCGTGACCAAGGACGGCAAGACCCGCGAGATGACGCTCAAGGCCGGCGACCGCGTGCTGTTCGGCAAGTACACCGGTGACGAGGTCAAGCTCGACGGTGTCGAGCACATCATCCTGCGCGAAGAGGACGTGCTCGCCGTCGTCGAGCGCTGATCCCACCGCGGACCGCCCGACCGGGCCGGTCCGCACCCCGCTTCCGGGGGCATCGCCCCCACCCACACCCGGGGGCTCTCGCCCCCACCCTTCCCGCCGGCATCGACCGGCTTCCCGCATCGGAGCCCCCGCGGCTCCAAGGAGAACTGCACCATGGCTGCCAAGGACATCCAGTTCCGCGACACCGCCTGGGGCGAGATCGCCACCGGCGTCGACACCCTCGCCAACGCCGTGAAGGTGACCCTCGGTCCCAAGGGCCGCAACGTGGTCATCGAGAAGAGCTGGGGCGCCCCCACGGTCACCAAGGACGGCGTCACCGTCGCCAAGGAGATCGAGCTCAAGGACAAGTTCCAGAACATCGGCGCCCAGATGGTCAAGGAAGTCGCTTCCAAGACCAACGACGTCGCGGGTGACGGCACCACCACCGCCACCGTGCTGGCCCAGGCCATCTACAAGACCGGCGCCAAGCTGGTCGCGGCCGGCAGCAACCCGATGGAGCTCAAGCAGGGCATCGACGCCGCCGTGGCCGCCGTGATCGACCACCTGCACAGCATCAGCCAGCCCTGCACCAGCAAGAGCGACATCGCCAAGGTCGCCACGATCTCCGCCAACGGCGACACCGAGATCGGCGACATGATCGCCACCGCCATGGACAAGGTCGGCCGCGACGGCGTCGTGACCGTCGAAGAAGCCAAGGGCCTGCAGACCGAGCTCGACATCGTCGAGGGCATGCAGTTCGACCGCGGCTACCTGAGCCCCTACTTCGTGACCGACCCCGACCGCATGGAAGCGGTGCTCGAGGACGCGCTGATCCTCATCCACGAGAAGAAGATCAGCAACATGAAGGACCTGCTCCCCGTGCTGGAGAAGGTGCACCAGTCCGGCAAGCCCCTGCTGATCCTGGCCGAGGACATCGACGGCGAAGCCCTGGCCACCCTGGTGGTCAACAAGCTGCGCGGCAACATGAACGTCGTGGCGGTGAAGGCCCCCGGCTTCGGTGACCGCCGCAAGGCCATGCTCGAGGACATCGCCATCCTGACCGGCGGCAAGGCCCTGATGGAAGACCTGGGCATCAAGCTCGACGGCGCCACCCTGGCCGACCTCGGCAAGGCCCGCCGCGTCGTGGTGACCAAGGACAACACGACCATCGTCGACGGCGAAGGCTCTCGCGACGCCGTGCGCGGCCGGGTCAAGCAGATCCGCGCCCGCATCGCCGACACGACCAGCGACTACGACCGCGAGAAGCTCCAGGAGCGCCTGGCCAAGCTGGTCGGTGGTGTGGCCGTCGTCAACGTCGGTGCCGCCACCGAGGTCGAGATGAAGGAGAAGAAGGCCCGCGTGGAAGACGCCCTGAACGCGACCCGCGCCGCCGTCGAAGAAGGCGTGGTGCCCGGTGGCGGCACGGCCCTGATCCGCGCCCTGCCGGCCCTCGAGAACATCGCCCTTGACGGTGACGCCGCCTTCGGCGTGCGCATCATCCGCGATGCCATCCAGGCCCCGCTGCGCAGCATCTCGGCCAACGCCGGCCTCGACGGCTCGCTGGTCGTCGACAAGGTCAAGCACGGCGACGCCAGCTTCGGCTTCAACGCGGCGACCGAGGAGTACGGCGACATGTTCGAGATGGGCGTCATCGACCCGACCAAGGTCGTGCGCTCGGCCCTGCAGAACGCCGCGTCGGTCGCCAGCCTGCTGCTGACCACCGAAGCCGTCATCGCCCAGAAGCCCGAGAAGCCCGCCGCCGGTGGTGGTGGCGGCGACATGGGCGGCATGGGTGGCATGGGCGGCATGGGCGGCATGGGCGGCATGATGTGAGCGCCCCCCGCGCCTGAGGCGGCCCCCCGCCGTGGGGGTCGCGCTCGCAGCCACCCGCTCCGGTTCGCCGGGGCGGGTGGTCTGCGTCTCGGGTCCTGCTCTCGCGGAGCGCACGCGCCCGCCGGGCTCAGCCCTCGGGCACGTCCATCGGCACGGTCAGCATCGCCAGCATGATCGCGTTGCCGAGCGGCCCGCCGGTCTTGAAGGAGCTGCCGGTCCAGCCGCCGAACACCCGGGTCGTGCCCCACAGCTCGCCGAACCACTGCTCGTCGCCGATCACGCGGGCCGCGGCCAGCGAGAAGCCGGTGGCCGAGATGCTGGCGCCTTCGATGAGCGGCCCGCTGTCCACGTCGCCCTCGCAGCGGTGCCCGGCCGCGCAGCGCCGCGGGTGGTACTCGCGCACGGCGTGGAAGCCATGGGCCTGCATGGCGAGCCCGTCGCGGACGCTGGTGGCCAGGTCCCGGGACAGCGCGGGATCGGCGTGCCGCAGGGCCCACACGGCGAGCGCCGTGCCGGAGCCGCGGCCGACGCTGCGGGGCCGCCCGTCGCCGTAGGTCATCTGCACCAGCAGGCCGTCCTGGTCGACGAAGCGGCGTCGGTAGCCGTCGAGGTGGGCGTCCAGCCAGGGCACGGGGGTACCGGTCGCCTGCGCGTGAAGGGCGACCGCGGCGATGGACATGGCGTGATCGACGGGGAAGGCCTGGTCCGGGTAGGTCTCGAGGATGGGCTGGCGCTTCATGTGGTCGGAGAGGAGGGCGACGATGCGGTCGTGCTCGGCCGCGTGGTCGGTCTCGGGGTCGAGCAGGCGCTCCATGCCCATCGCGACGCCCAGGTAGCCGAGGACGGCGTGGTCGTGACGGGTGCAGGTCAGGGCAAGGTCTCCCCACTGCTTCTCGTCGAAGGCCCAGCGCTCCTCCTGGAGGATGGCGTCGACCGCCCGGTGGGTGCGGACCTTCATGAGCCCGGCGTGCTCGGGGTGGGCGAGGCCGAGCTGGGCGTGGCCCGCCGCGGCGAAGGCGTAGGTCGCGAACACCCACTCCTGCTCGAACAGCTCGGCATCCGGCGCCACCCCCATGACGCCGAGGGCGCTGTGCTCGGGTCCGGCCTGCACCGCCCGATCGACCTCGTCGGACAGCCGCAGGGCCGCTGCCTCGCCGTCCCAGGCCGCCGACCGCCACGACCACGCGGTCCGCCCCACACCCAGCGCCACCACCCCCGCCACCACTGCCAACAGCCGTCGGTTCATCCCGCACCTCCTGTGTGCCCACCCTGACCTCGCCGCGCCGCCCGAGGCCGCCGGACCCGGCTGGACGGTCGGGAGCGGTGGCCCGGCGGTCGCCTCGTTAGACCCGAGCGGTCCCCTCCCCTGCGCGGGGCCGCCCTCCCGGTGTCGCCCCCGCGGCTTCATCCTCCCGGCGCTGCCCTCGCCTCCCCCGGAGCTCCCGTGCCCTCCTCCTTCGGTCCGCCTGCCGACGGCCACATCAGCCTCAACCACCAGGACGGCATCGGGCTGCTGACCATCCGCCGGGACAGCCGCCGCAACGCGCTGCACTGGCCGCTGTGGGTCGAGCTCGGCGAGAAGGTGGACGAGGCCCGCGACCTGGGCCTGCGCGCGCTGATCCTGACCGGGCACGGCGCCCACTTCTGCAGCGGCATGGACCTCAAGCCCGACAACCCGCTGGTCCACCGCATCCTGCCGGCGATCATCGACGCCGACGCCGACGCCGCCCGCGGGGTCATCCTGGAGCTCAAGGCGATCACCCGCAAGCTGCTGGACTTCCCGGCCCCGACCATCGCCGCCATCGAGGGTGTCTGCGCTGGCGGCGGCTACGAGGTCGCCCTGCACTGCGACATGCTGGTCATCGGCGAAGGCGGCAAGGTCGGCCTGCCCGAGGTCCGCTGGGGCATGGTGCCCGACGTCGGCGGCACCACCCTGCTGACCCGCCGCGTCGGCCCCGGCCGCGCCGCGCTGGCCGTCACCACCGGCCGCATGTTCGACGCCCGCCGCGCCCTGGAGCTCGGCTACGTCGACGTGGTCTGCGACGAAGGCACCGCGCTCACCGAAGCCTGGGGCATCGCCACCGACATCTGCGAGGGCGGCCCCCACGCCGTCGGCGCGGCCGTCGCGGCGCTGCGCAAGGTGCCGGGCCGCTCCCTGGACGCCGCCCTGTCGGCCGAGACCGACGCGGGTGTCGCCGCCCTGACCAGCGGCGAGCCCCGCGAAGGCACCATGGCCTTCGCCGAGAAGCGCCCCGCCTCGTGGAGCATCCAGAAGTGACCCGGTTCCCGACGGAGCGCGCATGACCGCGGCCGCCCGCATCATCGGCGCCCTGCTGACGGCGGTGAGCCTGCCGTTCATCTCGGCGCCCGCGAACCTGCACTGGCTGCACTGGGTGGCCTTCCTGCCGCTGTTCGCGGCGCTGTCGGGCCTGTCGCTCAAGCGCGGCGTGCTGCTGTCCTACTTCACGGGCTGGGTCAGCAACTTCATCATCTTCTGGTGGCTCATCGAGACCGTGCAGCGGTTCTCGAGCCTGCCGTGGGTGGTGGCGCTGCTGGTGCACATCCTGGCCACCACGGTGTTCAGCCTGTCCTACGGCATGTTCGGGCTGATGCCCTGGCTGCGGGCGCGGCTCGGCGGCTGGTGGATGCTGGCCTTCCCGATCACCATCGTCGCGAGCGAACAGGCCTTCCCGGTGCTGTTCCCCTACTACCAGGGGGTCAGCCAGTACCGGGTCGCGCCGATGATCCAGCTGGCCAGCGTCACGGGCATCATGGGCATCAGCTTCCTGGTGGTGCTGGTGAACTGCGTGCTCTTCGAGTCGCTGGACCGCCTGCGCCGCAAGCAGCGCCCGCCCCTGGCCGCCCTCGGCGCGACCGCCGCGGTCATGGCCGCGACCGTCGGCTTCGGCGTCTGGCGCCACGGCGCGGTCGAGGCCGAGCTGGCGAAGGCCCCCGAGCTGCAGGTCACCATCCTGCAGCAGAACGTCACGATGGAGGAGCGCCTGCGCCAGTCCGGCTGGGAGGGCTACTTCGAGTGGCTGCGGCTCACGAGCCGCGTCGCCGGCGACCGTCCCGATCTGGTCGTGTGGCCCGAAGGCGCGATCCCCTTCAACCCGCACGAGGAGCGGCCCTTCTCGACCCTGCGCAGCGGCAGCCAGCGGCGCCTGCTGGGCCGCCTGATGCAGAGCGGCGGCTACAACCTGATGAGCTGGCCCGAGTACGAGGGCGTGCTCTCGCCGAACAACGAGACGCTGGTCGCGGCCCTGAGCGAGAAGTCGGTGCGCAGCACCTTCGAGGAGATCGCGCAGAACGGCGGCTTCGACCTGCTCATCGGCGGCGGCACCATCGAGATGGGCCCGGGCCCCGAGGACTTCACCGCCCACAACAGCCTGTACGTCTTCGACGAGACCGGCACGATCGAGGCCCGCTACGACAAGATGGTGCCCCTGCCCTTCGGCGAGTACATCCCGCTGTCGGACACCTTTCCGTTCCTCAAGGAGATCGTGCAGGGGCCCGGCGACTTCCAGGCCGGCGATCACCCCGTGTTCTTCGAGGTCGCCAACGCCGCCGGCGACACCCTGCGGTACACGACGCCCATCTGCTACGAGGCGATCCTCAACCCGACCATGCGCAAGCTGGCCGGCGGGGACAGCCCCGAGACCACCGCCGACTTCTTCGTGAACATCACGAACGACGCGTGGTTCGGCAACACCGCGAGCCCCCACCAGCACGCGATGCTGACCGCCGTGCAGACGGTCCAGGTCGGCCGGCCGATGCTGCGCATCGCCTACACGGGCATCTCGTGGGTCGTCGATCCCCACGGCGACATCCACTACGAGACCACGCCCTTCACCGAGGAAGCCCACGTCGTGCCGATGCGCGTCGCGCACGTGCCGACCGTCTACGAGCGCGGCGGCTGGATCTTCGGCTGGCTGTGCACGGCCGGGTTCATCGGCATCGTGATCGTGGCCCGGCGCCGGGTGCCCACGCTCGGCTGAGCCGCCGCCCCGTGCGCCCCCCCGGCGGGGTCAGTCGCCGTCGCGCACGACGATGGTGCCGGCCACCAGGTCGCCGAGCCGCCGCCCGTCGTCGCGGGCCAGGGCCAGCACACCTTCGAGCACCAGCAGGAAGCCGACCGCCGCCCAGCCGAGCAGCCCCACCGGGTCCGGCAGGATGGCGAGCCCCCACGCCAGGGCCAGCGGCAGGTTGCGCAGGATGGCCTGTTCGTTGGTGGCCGCTTCGCCGGTGATGGCGTCGACCACACGCACGCCGGACGCGCGCTTGCCCAGCCGGTAGCGCCCCCCGTCGACGTCGCGCAGGGACACGTAGGCGGTGGCCAGCAGGCTGGTGATCATGCCGGCGGCGCCGAAGGTGATCGGCGTGGCGAGCAGGCCGACGACTTCCAGCGCCACGAACAGGCCGAGCTCGCCGGCGAAGGCCCGGGCGCGCGCCGGCTTGGGCTGCACGTGGGCCGGGTCCGCGGGAGCCGGCAGGGTCGCGGCGATCTTCACGGCGCAGCCCGGCGGGTAGCCGGCAGGGCAGTCGACCAGGCCGTCGAGCGGCTGATCGCAGCGGGGGCAGACCGTGGGCACGCCCCTGCCTATGCACCTGTCGGCCGCTGTCCACGATCCGGAATGTTGTGGACATCATGAGTTTTCAGCAATAACTGAAAGATGGAAAACGTCTGATGTCCCCCAGACCGCAGAGGAACCCGTTGTCCGAACGCGAGACCCGCGAGCGCCACTTCGTCGAGGAGATGGGGCTCATGTTCGAGGAGCTCGGCAGCACGCGCATGGTGGGCCGCATCCTGGGCCGCCTGCTGATCTGCGACCCGGCCCACCAGAGCAGCGCCGAGCTGGCCGAGGACCTGATGGTCAGCCGGGCCAGCATCTCCACGTCGACGCGCCAGCTGCTGCAGATGGGCATGATCGTCAAGCACCCCGTGCCGGGCGACCGAAACACCTACTTCCGCGTCCCGCCCGACGCCTTCGAGAACCACATGATGCGGGACATGGCCCGCGTCGGCCTGTTCACCGACCTGTGCCGCCGCGGCCTGTCGCTGCTCGAGGACGAACCTCCCGAGCACCGGGCGCGGCTGCAGGAGCTGCACGACCTCTACGCCTTCATGGAGAAGGAGATGCCCCTCCTCCTCGAGAAGTGGCTCGCGCGCAAGCGCGGCGCTGCCTCCCCCGCCTCCCCGGAGTCCTGACATGCGACGCCTCCTCCCTGCCCTGCTCCTCTCCCTCGCCTGCCTGGGCCCGGCCCTGTCCGCCCCGGCCCGGGCCGAGGACCCCTCCATCGACGACCTGCTCGACGCCGCCGACGACATCCAGCGCGGGGCGTCCAGCCACGCCGTCGTGGTCATGCAGGTCAAGACCGACCGCTACGAGCGCACCATGAAGATGGAGTCGTGGGCCAAGGGCACCGAGCGCTCGCTGATCCGCATCCTCGAGCCCGCCAAGGACGCCGGCGTCGCCACGCTGATGGTGGACGACAACATCTGGAACTACCTGCCGAAGGTCGACCGCACGATGAAGGTGCCGGCCGGCATGATGGGCGGCAGCTGGATGGGCAGCCACTTCACGAACGACGACCTGGTCAAGGAGTCCCGGATGTCCGAGGACTTCACCGGCGAGATCGTCGGCCGACCCGAAGACGGCGGCGTCTGGAAGATCACGCTGACCCCCAAGCCCGACGCCCCCGTCGTCTGGGGCAAGGTCGAGATCGAGATCACGCCCGACAAGGTGCCCACCGTCGCTCGCTACTACGACGAGAAGGGCAACCTGGTCCGCACCATGACCTGGGGCGACGTGCGCGAGATGGACGGCCGCAAGGTCCCCGCCGAGATGAAGCTCGTCCCCGCCGAGGAGCCCGACGAGTTCACCCTGGTCCGCTACGACCAGATCGACTTCGACATCGACGTGTCCGACGACATGTTCTCGCTCCAGGCGCTCAAGCGCTGAGCCCCACCCACCCGTGACCCTGGGGGGGCGATGCTGCCCGCCATGGCCTGGCGCAACCTGTGGCGACACGGGCGGCGCACCTTCATCACCGCTGCCGCGATGGGCGTGTCCGTCGCCTTCGTCATGGCCATGCTGGCCTACGTCGACGGCATGTACGGGAAGATGGCCGAGATCATGATCGATCAGGCCACCGGCCACGTGCAGGTGCACCACCCCGACTACCCGGGGACGCGCGCCCTCGACGACACGGTCAAGGACGCCGGCGCCCGCATCGAGGCGCTCGGCGGCCTGCCCGAGACCCGCGCCATCGCCCCGCGGCTGAACGGCTACGCCCTGCTGGGCGGCGAGAAGAAGACCAGCGGCGCCCAGCTGGTCGGCGTCGATCCCGTGCGCGAGGCCGACGTCCTGCCTGTGCACGACCGCGTCAAGGAGGGGCGCTGGCTGTCGCCCGAGCCCGCCCGCGAGATCGTCCTGGGCCGGGGGCTGGCCGACACGCTCGAGGTCGGGGTCGGCGACCAGGTCGTCGCCATGACCCAGGCCGCCGACGGCTCGCTCGGCAACGACCTGTACGAGGTCGTCGGCATCAGCACCTCGGGCTCGGTCACCCTCGACCGGATGGGCGCCTGGCTGCACCTGCAAGACGTGCAGTCCCTGCTGGTGCTGCCCGACCAGGTCCACCAGATCACGATCCTGGCCCCGACCAGCGAAGCGCGCATCAACGACCCCGACGTGCTGGCCGCCGCCGCCGCCGTGCGCGGCGTGGTCGGCGACAGCGACGACCTGGAGATCCTGACCTGGTGGGAAGCGTCCCCCCAGACCGCCGAGATGATGGGCATGTCCGACGCGAGCGCCGGCATCATGCTGGTCATCGTGTTCGGCGTCGCCGGGCTCGGCATCCTGAACACCATGCTGATGAGCGTCTTCGAGCGCACGAAGGAGCTCGGCGTGATGAAGGCGCTCGGCACGCGGCCCTGGGCCATCGTGCAGCTGGTGCTGTGGGAGAGCCTGCTGCTGGGCGCGATGGCCGCCGTCGGCGGGCTGGCGCTCGGCGGCGTGCTGGACTGGCTGCTGGTCACGCAGGGCCTGTCGCTCACGACCGGCGACGGCGAGCAGCTGTCCAGCATGGGTGTGCTGTTCGACCCCGTGATCTACGGCGTGGTGAAGCCCGAGCGCATCGTCACCACCGTCGTGTCCTTGCTCGTGGTGGCCGTGCTGGCCGCTCTGTGGCCCGCCCTGCGGGCAGCCCGCCTGGAGCCCGTCCAGGCCATGCAGGACCGGTGACCCCATGCTCTTGCTGAAGCTCGCGACGCGAAACCTGCTGCGGAACACGCGGCGGACGCTCATCACGATGGCCGGCATCTCGCTGGGGCTGGCCATGATGATGGGCAGCAACAACCTGGCCTTCGGCAGCCACCAGGACATGCTGCGCACGGCCATCGGCCTGCTGGCCGGTCACGTGGTCGTCCAGGCCGAGGGCTACCAGGAGGAGAACGACGCCGAGCTGGTCGTCACCGACTCCACCGCGGTGGCCGAGCAGCTGCGCCAGGCCTTCCCCGATGCCAGTGTCGGGAGGAGGCTGCTGGTCGACGGGCTCATCACCAGCCCGACGAACGCCCGCGGCGCGGCGCTGCGCGGGGTCGAGCCGTCGGCCGAGGCGAAGGTCATCGATCTCGACGACAAGGTCATCGAGGGCGAGTGGCTGGCCGACGACGACGACCGCGGCATCCTGATGGGCGAGGAGATGGTCGACGCGCTGGGCATCGAGATCGGCGACAAGGTCGTGTTCATGGCCCAGCCCGACGGCGACGAGGTCCAGTCCAAGCTGTTCCGCCTGCGCGGCATCTACCGGACCGGCTCGCCGGAGATCGACGGCTACATCGCCATCGTGCCGCTGCAGGCCGCCCAGGGGCTGTACCAGGCGAAGGACCCGGCCACGCAGATCGCCGTGCACCTGGACAGCGACCGCCAGACCCTGCCGACCTGGGAGCGGGCCACCCAGGTGGTCACGGCCGACGGGCTCGAAGTGCTGCCCTGGCAGAAGGCCATCCCCGACGTCTACGAGTTCGTGAAGCTCGACAGCGCCTACAGCGACGGCATCTGGTTCGTGCTGGGGCTCATCGTCGCGATGGGCGTCGTGAACACCGTGCTGATGTCCGTGCTCGAGCGCGTGCGCGAGTTCGGCGTGATGATGGCGGTCGGGCTCAAGCCCCTGAAGCTCGCGCTGATGGTGCTGGCCGAGGGGCTGGTGCTGGGCATGGCGTCCGCCGTCATCGGCGTGGGGCTGGGCCTGCTGCTGTCCTGGCCGCTCGTCGTCTACGGCATCGACATGTCGTCGATGGGCGAGTCCATGGAGACCGCCGGCGTGCCGCTGTCGATGCACATGTACGCCGAGATCGACTGGGCGCGGCTGTTCGTCTACCCCTTCATCGGCATCGGCTTCTCGGTGCTGGCCAGCCTGTACCCGGCCTGGAAGGTCACGCGGCTGTCCCCCATCGAAGCCATCCAGCACCAGTGACCCCCTCCTCCGAAGGCACGACCATGACCTCCTCCCCCATCGTCACCGTGCGCGACCTGCACCGGCACTACCAGCAGGGCGAGATCACCGTGAAGGCCCTGCGCGGCGTGGACCTGGACATCGGCCGCGGCGAATTCACCGCCCTGATGGGCGCGTCGGGCTCGGGCAAGACCACCCTGCTCAACATGATCGGCGGGCTGGACAGCCCGACCAGCGGGACCGTGCTCGTCGACGGCCAGGACGTCGGCGCCATGGACCGCGGGCGCAAGTCGGACCTGCGGCTGGACAAGATCGGCTTCGTGTTCCAGTCCTACAACCTGATCCCCGTGCTCAGCGCCGTCGAGAACACCGAGTTCGTGCTGATGCTGCGCGGGGTCGGCAAGAAGGAACGGCGCGACAAGGCGATGGCCGTGCTGCAGCAGGTGGGGCTCGGCGGCATGGAGCACCGGCGCCCCCGCGAGATGTCCGGCGGCCAGCAGCAGCGCGTGGCCGTGGCCCGGGCCATCGCCAGCGAGCCGGCCCTGGTGCTGGCCGACGAGCCGACGGCGAACCTGGACAGCCAGACCGGCCACGACCTGATCCAGCTGATGCAGAAGCTCAACGACGAGCTCGGCCTGACCTTCGTCTTCGCGACCCACGACCCCAAGGTCAAGGACGCCGCCCACCGCGTCGTCTGGATGGAGGACGGCCAGGTGCAGCAGGACGAGCGCAAGTGATCCCGGGCCTGCTGGCGCTCTGGGGCTCGCTGGCGCTCTCGGGTGTCGCGGCCGCGGCCGACCCCGGGGCGGCGGGCGCGGCGGGGGCCGAGCCGAAGGTGAAGGCCGAGGTGCACGGCGACCTGAAGGCGTTCAGCCTGGTGACCTTCCCCTACGAGAACGAGGTGGCCGCGGCCTTCGGCTTCTGGCCCGAAGACCCGACCGGCCAGGCCGTGCTGGACGGCCGGCTGAAGCTGCGGCTGGACCTGGGCGAGGACTGGAAGCTCGAGGCCCACCACGACATCGCAGCCGTGACCGGCAGCGCCACCACCCTGGGCGGCACCGGGGTCGCCGGCGGCGCGCCCGAGCTCGTCGACCTGACCTGGACCGTGCCGGACGACCCCACGGGCAAGAGCACCACCATCCAGGGCCGCACCGACCGGCTGTTCGCCCAGGGCGAGCTGGGGCCGGTCACCGTGGGCATCGGCCGGCAGCCCGTCAGCTTCGGCGCCGGCATGTTCTTCACCCCGCTGGACCTGGTGAGCCCGTTCTTCCCGGGCACCATCGACACCGAGTACAAGCCCGGCGTCGACGCGGTCCGGGTCGAGGCCTACGCCGGCTACGCCTTCGAGCAGCGCGTCGTCGCCGCCTGGGTCGGCGACTGTTTCGTCACCGAGACCGACAACGGCTGCGAGGCCGGCGTCGACGACCTGGCCCTGGCCAGCTGGACCCGCGTGACCGTCGGCGTGACCGACCTGGCGCTGTTCTTGGGCGAGGTCTACGACGACGAGGTCGTCGGCGTCAGCGTCGTGAGCGGCGTCGGCCCGGTCGGCCTGCACGGCGACGCCAGCCTGACCCTGCCGCCCGGCCACCTCGACGGCCGCGACCCGACCGAGGACCCCTTCGTGCGGGCCGTGGTCGGCGCGACCTGGCGGCCCTTCGCGACCAGCACCCTGTCGGGCGAGGTCTACGTCCAGAGCAACGGGGAGACCGACCCGGCGCAGTACCTGGTGCAGGCGACCAACGCCCGGTACACCCGCGGCGAGCTGTGGGCGCTCGGCCGCACCTACGTCGGCCTGTCGTGGGCCGAAGAGCTGCGCCCGATGATCAGCGGCAGCCTGTCGGCCATCGCCAACGTCGAAGACCCGAGCGCCCTGCTCATCCCGAGCGTCGCCGTGAGCGTCGCCGACAACGCCAGCATGTCGGCCGGCGCCTACGTGGGCCTGGGCGCCCGACCCGACGGCCTGCAGTTCGAGAGCGAGCTCGGCTACATGCCGGTGACGGGCTTCGTGTCGATGGCGATGTACTTCTGAGCGCGAGGATCTCCCGCGCTCAGGTCGCGTTGTCGCCCTTGGCCGCCCGCCGGTTTGCCCGCTCGAAGAGCGCCAGCGTCGCGTCGACCTTGCCGTAGACCGTGTCGGCGGGCCACTTGTCGGCCGCCGGGTCTCCGACCGGCAGATCGGTGAGCAGGGCCAGCGCGCCTTCCAGATCGTCCACCGGCCAGATGTGGAAGCGCCCGGCCGCGATGGCGTCGACCACGTCGTCGCGCAGGCACAGGTCGGCGACGTTGACCCGGGGCACGACCACGCCTTGGCGGCCGTCCAGGCCGGCCCGGCGGCAGACCTCGAAGTAGCCCTCGACCTTGCGCGTGACGGACCCGACGCTGTTGACGCGACCGTGCTGATCGACGCTGCCGGTCACGGCGACGGCCTGGGACAGGGGCACGCCGGCCAGGGCCGAGACCAGGGCGCAGGCGCCGGCCAGGCTGGCCGAGTCCCCGTCGATCTGCCCGTAGTGCTGCTCGACGGCGATGCTGGCCTGGACCGACAGGGTGCGCTGCCGCGAGAACCGGCTGCGCAGCAGGCCCGCGAACAGCCGGACGCCCTTCTTGAAGCTGGTGCCGGACAGCCCGACGTCGCGCTCGACGTCGACCAGGGCGCCCCGACCGACGCCGGCCGTGGCCGTGATGCGGATCGGCCGGGCGAAGGCGAAGCCGCTGCCGCGGTACACGGCGAGCCCGTTGACCTGGCCCACGACCGCGCCCTGGGTCTCGACCCGCACGAAGCCCGCCTCGATGGCGTCGACGACCCGGTCACCGGCGCCGTTGCGCTCGCGGCGGCGCAGCGCCTGGGCTGCCGCCACCGCCGCCCGGTCCACGGGTCCGTCGGCAACGCTCCGGGCGTCATCGAGCAGTGAGCGGGCGCCGTCGTAGCTGCAGGGCACCCGGCCCCCGCGGCCGCCTTCGCGGACCAGCGCCTCGACCATGGCCAGGGCGCCGTCCGGCGTCAGCCCGTCGGGCCCGAGCCAGCGCCACCAGGCCGCGACGAGCGCCGCGGAGACCGGCTGGTGGGGCGCGAGCTGCACGGGCGAGGACACCAGCGGTCGCAGCTCGCCGTGGTCCTTCCAGCGCGTGACGGCGGCGGCGCTGCCGGCGATGAGGGCCACGCGCAGGTCGACGGGCACCGGGTCGGGGAGGAGGAGGGAGGGCTGGGCGCCGACCGGAGGGGCGGCGAGGGCGCCCGTGCGGAGGAGGGAGAGGAGCGCAGCGAGGGAGGCGTCGTCGAGGTCGTCGAGGTCGACCACCAGCCAGCCGCCGTGGGCGCGGTGGACCAGTCCCGGCCGCAGCCGCAGGTGGCCGGGGCCGTCGCCGGCCGCCAGCCCGCCCAGGAGGAGATCGGCGCGGGCCGGGTCGGCGATACACACGGCGGGGCCTCCGTCGTCGGCCAGGAAGAGCCCGACGTCCAGACAGCGCAGCAGCGCGCGCGCATCGGGGTCGCCATCGTCGGCGCGACGGCGCAGGCCGGCGCCGGGGCGGAACAGGTCGTCGCGGGCGACGACGGCGGCGCAGAGGGCGTCCAGCCACCCGGCCGCGGCCGGGAAGGCGTCGCGCAGCGGGGCGAAGGGACGGGCCAGGGCGCGGCGCCAGGCCGCATCGTCGGCGTCGTGGATGCCGCCTTCGTCGAGGGTCGGCCAGGCCGCGTCGAGGGCGGGACCGAGCTCGTGCAGGGCGCGCCGGAAGGCGGGGGCCGAGCCGGAGGGCAAGGCGAGCAGGGCGGGGCGCTCGGGCGCGGTCGGGCGGGCGACGTAGACCAGGTCGCGGCGCTCGGTGGGGGCTTCCACCAGGCGGCCCAGCAGGTCGGCCAGCCGCTGTCGCCGATGGGGCCCCGACAGCCCGGTCACCACGAAGGAGCGGCCCCCCCGCACCAGCCGCCGCACGGTGTCGACGGCAGCGTCCTGGCCCGGGAGCCACGCGTCGGCCGGGGCCGCCGGGGCATCGGCCGCTGGCGCCAGGTCTTGGGACAACCGGAAGCGCAGGAACTCGGCGGCGACACCGGGGGCAACACCGGGGGCAGGGGCGGCGGGAGGCCTGGACACGGCGGGCTCCGGGAGAGGACACCGCGCTGACCTGTGCACCGCGGCAGCCCGGGAGCTATCATCGCCCGCCTGTCGCGTGCGTCGCCCGCGCCGGCAGGGCGCATCCCCCCACCAGAGGCCCAATGGACTCCTGGAACGTCCTCATCGTCGACGACGAGGTCGAGATCCGCGAAGTCGTGGCCGAGTACCTCGACGCCCTGGGCCACCAGGTGCGCCCGGTGTCGTCGGGCCGCCAGGCCATCGACCTGCTGGAGCAGGGCGTGGGTCGGTTCGACATCGCCCTGGTCGACTGGCAGATGCCCGGCATCTCCGGCCGCGACGTGATCCTGGAGCTGGGCCGCCGCAACGCAGCGGCGGCGGTGCTCATCATCACCGGGCACCTCAGCGAGAGCCTGGGCCGCTCGACGCCGCACGTGCGCACCGACATCATCCACAAGCCGTTCAGCCTGTCGGAGCTGCGTGAGCGCATGGCCAGCCTGGTGGCCGAGGTCCGCGAGGCCGAGGGCCGCTGAGCGCAGCCACCCTCGTGAACCCCCGCGCCGCCCGCCACCGCCGCAGACCCCACGGGGTTCCACGACTTTCCCGGTCTGTCGAGCCGGACTTCAGCCGTGGGCGGCAACGCCGCCCGGCGGCTGCAAGTCCGGGTTCTTTCGCAGCGGCGCTGCCGCTGCGAAAGAAATGTTCCACGAACCCTTGCCGGTCGGCCAGTCGTGCTCTACCTTCACTGTGTGACTCCGCCGAAACCCGGCGGAATCAGTCAGGATCAGCCCCTCTCGCCGGACTCACAGGCACACGTTTCAGCGTCTCCTCCATCTCCATGCGGTGAGGCTGTTTGCGAGGGGGGCTTCCTGACCGGTCATCGACACGACGCCCCGCAGTTCACTGCGGGGCGTTCGTCGTCTCCGGGGCGGCCTCACCCGGCGGCGGGCCCTCGGGCGGCGCCTGTCCCGGGGGCAGGCCGCGCGGCGCCTGGGGCGGGGGCCCCCCTCCGACGGGTCCCCCTCCCATCGGCCCCCCTCCCATCTGACCGCCCGGCGGAGGGCCTCCTCCCGCGGGAGGCGCGCCCGGCGGGGACGACTCGCCGGCTCCTCCGCCCTCCTGCAGCGCACGGTGCAGGTGCGGCCGGCTGACCAGCGTCATGCAGCGCCGCTTCAGCGCGGGCTCGACGATCTTCTGGCAGTACTGGCCGCTCCCGGGGTCGACCTCGCGGGTGACCGTCAGCCAGATGAAGTCCTTGACCTTCTGATCCTGGACCTGGGCCTCGACCAGCTGCTCGCCGCGCGCCGGGTCGTCGGCGAACAGCTGCGGGGCGACGGTGGCCCAGCACTCGTCCCGCGCAGCACCCGCGCCCATCGCCTCGCACCGCTCGGGGGTCGGCGCCCCCACACCGCCACAGGACAGCACGAACAACCAGGCAGCCGCGAACATGGTCCTCCGGGGGGCGATGCGGACCGTCCTACCTTGCATCGGGCCCCCGGGTGATGCAAATGGTGTTGCCCCCTCGTCCTCCCCGGAGCGCCCCGTGCTCGACGCCATCGCCGACGCCTTCTCGGGACCCGGCGCCGCCTTCATGTACGCCATCACGGCCGTCCTCGCGCTGGCCCTGGCCATCGGCCTGGAGCGCGGCTTCCTGTACTGGCTGTCGTGGCGGGCCGACCGGGACGCCGTGCTCGACAAGCTGCGCCAGCACGACGTCGCAGGGGCCATCCAGGCCGCCGGCGCCCACCCCGGGGCCAGCCTGCTGCGGGCGGGCGCCGACGCCGCGTCGGCCGATGCCGCGTGGGACGCCATGGGCGCCCAGGCCGCGCTGGTCCAGGAGGAAGTGCGCCGCCGCGTGGCCTGGCTGGCCACCGCGGGCAACATCGCGACCATGCTCGGGCTGCTGGGCACCATCTACGGCCTGATCTTCGCCTTCCAGGGCCTGACCGACGCCAGCACCGTGGAACGCGCGACCCGGATCTCCGACGGCATCGCCACCGCCATGGTGACGACGGCCTGGGGGCTCATCGTCGGCATCCCCGCGCTGGCCGCCCACGCCCTGGTCGACGGCAAGGCCCGCCGCGAGCTGGCCTTCATCGAGGCCGCCGCCGGGCTGCTGGCGGCGTCCCTGCGCCCCGGCCGCAAGGGGTGAGGCCGCACCCCGCTGGTCTGCCGCGCCTGTTCCCGGACGACGCCGAGCCCCCGGACGCCCGCCCGGCGCTGCTGTCCGTGGTCGCGCTGATGATCGTCCTGGTGCCGATGGTGCTGCTGACCAGCACGGGCGAGAAGGCCACCGGCCTGGCGCTCGGCCTGCCCGGACCCGGCGAGGACCTGCCCCCCGAGCTGCCCGGTCCGGTCGAGTCCCTGCGCGTGCAGCGGGTCGAGGCCGGCTTCCTGGTCACCGCCGGCGTGCGCCGCACCGACGTGCTCGCGTCTGCCGGCGACCTCGAGCAGCAGGAGCTCCTCGCCCCGGATCTGCCGGCGCTGCAGGCCCACCTCGCCTCGCTCAAGGCCCTCGATCCGGCGCGCCAGCGGCTGACCCTGGCGCCCGCGCCGACCTCGACGGCCGAGCAGGTCGTCACCTGGATGGACGCCGTCCGGGCCGGTCCCCAGGGCGAGCTCTACCCCCAGGTCGTGCTGGAGGCCGCCCAGGTCGGCCCGGCGAGCGACGCGGTCCCGGCCCCCGCGCCCCCGGGCGAGGACGCCCCATGAGCCGCCTGTTCCCGCAGGAACCGCCGGCGCCCGGCCTGGCGGTCGCCGCCCTGGCGCCCATGGTCGACCTGTTCACCATCCTGCTGGTCGTGCTCATTCGCACCTGGTCCACCGACCCGCCGATGGACCTGGCCGAAGCCGACACCGCGCTGCCGCTGTCCCGCAGCGAGGCCCCCGTGGGCACCGGCGTCATCGTCGACATCGGGCCGAGCGGCCTGTACGTCGACGGCGCCCGCGCCGGCAGCGTGGCCTACCACCAATCCAGCGACGAGGTGCTGGTCGCCGAGGTCCACAGCGCCCTGCTCGCCCGCGGCGGCCGCCGCGTCGTCGTCCGCGCCCACGCCGACACGCCCTGGACCCTGCTCGGCAAGGTCATGTTCACGGCACAGCAGGCCGGCTACGAGGAGGTCGAGCTGGTCGCGGCTTCCGCGGCGTCGTTGTAGGGCGGGACGGAGGGGGCGGTTCGGGCGTCGGGAGCGGCTCGGGGCGGCGGGGGCGGGGCGGAAGGGCTTCGGGCTTCGGGCTGCAGGCTCCGGCGGGGGGACTCGGGCGTCGGGGCGGATCCGTCGGCTCGATGGTGCGGGCGGGATCGACAGCCACTCCCATTCCGCATCGACCAGGTCGACCAACCGCCCGCAACACCTCCCTCGCCCGCATCCTCGCCCACAGCCCCCAACCGCCACGCCCCACCCTCCTGAAGCCCGCAGCCTGCAGCCCGAAGCCCGCCCCGCCGAGACGCCCGTCCCGCCGAGACGCCTGCCCCGCCCTCGCCCCCGCGCCCCACCACACCCCCATCACCCTCCCCCGACGAAGGCCTCGCACTGCGCCTTGAGGTCCGCCCGGCCCACCGACCGGCAGATGTCCAGGGCGGCGCCGGGGTCGAAGCGCTTGAGGTTGTAGGCCACGCCCAGCCGGCAGCTGTCGAGCTCGGGACCGGCGCGGCTGCAGGTCGGCAGGAAGCCGACGCCGGCGGTCTCGCTGGCGCCCCAGCCCAGGCCGTGGATGCAGTTCTCGCGGTACAGGTTGTCGGGCCCGGCGGGCACGCGGTCGCAGGCCGCGAAGGCGCCGTCGACGTCGATGCGCGCGATGTACTTGCCGATGCCGTGCCAGCAGGTCTTGCGGCGCAGCAGGTCGCCTTCTTCGGCGGCGCAGTGCTCGAGCGCCAGGTCGACGTCGACCTGGGCGATCTCGCCGTTGACGTCGTGCCGGCAGAAGTCGCGCCACTTGCCGGCCTGGTCGCACAGCCGGAAGGCCCACGGCGAGTCCAGGGTCGACCAGGCCAGCGCGATGCCGAACACACACTGGTCGCGCCACTTCTTCTTGGGGATGGCCGGGCACACGGCCAGCGCCGCGTCGCGGTCGACCGGGCTGTAGGCCTCGGCCACGTCGCTGCGGCACTCGAGCGAGACCTCGCGCTCGGCGATGAGCTCGCAGGCGGCGAGCCCGCCGTCCAGATCGGTGCGGCCCCGCTGGATGGCCAGCTGCTGGAAGCACAGGTCGCGCAGCTGGCCGTCGCGGGCCCGGCAGCCCTCTTCGGTGTAGCGGTAGCCCTCGTCGCCCTGGCCGGTCGTGGGGCGGGCGCCTTCGGGCTTGGGCGGCACGGCGATGGCGACGGCTTCCAGCGGCGGCGGAGGGGGCGGCGGCGGCGGCTCCCAGGTCGCGCGGGCCAGCTCGACCGCCCCGATGCACAGCCCCAGGCAGGCCAGGTACAGGGCGATGAAGGGCAGGTCCCGCATGGACTCCCGGCTAGCACGGCGCGGCCGGCCGCGGCATCTCCCGGCCCCGATGTCCCGCTCCCGGGATGTCCCCGCCGAAGCGACACGCTACGTCGCCTCGCCGTGCTGCCCCTCTTCGCCCTGACCCTCGCCTGCACCCAGCGCATCGAGCCGTCGCTCGATCCGCCGGCACGCGACCCGTCGGCGGCCTGGGCGTCCGTCCTGGACTCGGCCGTCAGCAAGCAGGGCGTCGACTACGACCTGATCCGCCAGCGCGAGCGCACCCTGGACCGCTACCTGGCCTGGGTCGGCAAGCACGGGCCACGCAAGGACCAGTGGGGCGAGAAGCGCGAGGACCGCTCGGTCGCCTTCCTGCTCAACGCCTACAACGCCGCCGTCATCAAGGGCGTGCTGGCCCAGAGCGACGGCGACCAGCGCATCGGCAGCGTCAAGGACGTCCGCGCCGGCGTCTTCCCGGCCGGCGGCCCGGGCTTCTTCGTGGGGCAGCGCTTCCGGGTCGACGGCGAGTGGATGAGCCTGCACCACTTGGAGTCCGAGCTCATCGTCAACCGCTACCAGGAGCCGCTGCTGCACGTGGCGCTGAACTGCGCGAGCGCGAGCTGCCCGCCGCTGCAGATCTGGCCCGCCGGCAAGCGCAAGCTGCAGCCGGCGCTGAAGCGGGCGATGCGGCAGTGGGTGGCCACCGACGACGCGCTGCGCATCGACGGCGCGCTCGGCGCGGATGGCCTGCCCGAGCGGCTGCTGTTCAACGAGATCTTCTCCTGGTACGCCGACGACTTCACCGACTGGTCCGAAGCCGACACGGTCTGCGCCTACCTGGTCGACTTCGCCGTCGGCCCGCGCAAGAAGTGGCTCGAGGCCCACGCCGACGACTGCCCGATGGACGTCTTCCCCTACGACTGGTCCCTCAACCACGCGACCCGTCCGGACCCCGGCACGGAGCTGCCAGACGAGGAGGAGGAGGTCGAGGAGGAGGAGGGCGCCGACGAGGAGGACGACAGCGGCGAGCCGCACGGCTGAGCCCCGCGCGTCCGTCCGCCCTCACCTCCTCGTCACAGCATCGCGGGGGGGCTCGGGTTAGCCCCATCCTCCGCAGCCGGTGACCGCCAGGACGCCGATGGGGGCTGGCCTTCCGCCTCTCCCCGCTGCCCGTCCTCCCGCTCCGGAGCGCCCGATGACGCGCCGCCGTCCCGCCCACCCGCCGTGGCTCAAGGCCCGGATGCCCGGAGGCGAGCGCTACACGCAGATCAAGGCGCGGGCGCGGACGCTGAAGCTGCACACGGTGTGCGAGGAAGCGCGCTGCCCGAACGTCGGCGAGTGCTGGGGCGGCGGCACGGCCACCTTCATGGTGATGGGCGGCATCTGCACCCGCGGCTGCCGGTTCTGCGCGGTCACCACCCGCCGCAACGGCATGCCGCTGGACCCCGACGAACCCGCCAACCTGGCCGAGGCCATCGCCGAGATGGGACTCGACTACGTGGTCGTGACCAGTGTCGACCGCGACGACCTGCCCGACCAGGGCGCCGGCCACTTCGCGGCCTGCATCCAGGCGACGCGCCAGCGGTCGCCCGGCACGATGATCGAGGTGCTGGTCCCCGACTTCCGTGGCGCCCGCGACCTGGTGAAGGTCCTGGTCGACGCGGCCCCCGAAGTGCTGGCCCACAACGTCGAGACCGTCGAGCGCCTGACCCCCACCGTGCGCGACCCGCGGGCCGGCTACCGCCAGAGCCTGGCCGTGCTGCGCGCGATGAAGGAGCTCAACCCCGACCAGCTGACCAAGAGCAGCCTGATGGTCGGCCTGGGCGAGACCCGCGACGAGATGATCGAGGCGATGGCGGACCTCGTCGAGGTCGGCTGCGACTTCCTGACCATCGGGCAGTACCTGCGGCCGACCAGCCGGGACCAGCACCTGCCCGTCATCGAGTACATCGAGCCCGCGCAGTTCGCCGAGTACGAGCGCCTGGGCCGCCAGATGGGCTTCAAGTACGTCGCCAGCGGCCCCCTGGTCCGCAGCAGCTACAAGGCCGGCGAGTTCTTCATCCAGCAGTACCTGCGCGAGCGCCAGGCGGCGGCCGCGCCCGCGGTCCAGGAGCAGTCCCCGTGAACGGAAGCCAGGCGGCCCACCGCGCCCTCTCCCAGGCCCTGGCCGGCGCCCTGAGCGGCGCGCCGCCCGCCCACGTCCTGGGCGAAGCCGTCGAGCTGTCGCCCGCGACCCGCGGCCTGATGGCCGCCCACCCCGACCGCGTGCACCTGCTGCCCGCTGCCGACGCCACCCTGGTCGGCGTCGGTGTGGGGCTGGCCCTGTCCGGCCAGGCCGCCGTGGTCGAGCTGGCCGACGCCGACGCGCTGTGGGGTGCGGTGCCCCAGCTGTCGGAAGCCGGCCGCCTGCACAGCGCCGAGCAGCCTGTGTCGCTGGTCGTGCGCGTGCCCTGCGGCCCGGATGGCGGCACCCCGGAGCGGGTCGCCGCGGCCCTGCCGGACAGCGTCGCCATCGCCTGCCCCGCGACGGCCGCCGATGTCGGTCCCGTGCTGCGCGCCGCCCTGCGCGCCGGCCGGCCGGTCGTCGTGCTCGAGCCCCGCGCCGTGCTGGCCGAGGTCGGGGACGACGCCGACGACCTGCCCCTGGGCGCCGCGCGCGTCCGGCGCACCGGTGTGCACGCCACCGTGATCGCCCTGGGCGACGGTGTGCGCGCCGCGCTGGCCGCCGCCGACAGCCTGGCCGACCAGGGCATCGAGATCGACGTGGTCGACCTGCGCAGCCTGCGCCCCCTGGACGCCGCGACCGTGGCCGCCCGGGTGCACGAGACCGGCCGCCCCGTGTTCGTCGGCGCCGTCGACAGCGCCGTGCTGGCCGTGGTCGACGCCGCCTTCCTCCGCCTCGAGAGCCCGCCCGCGCGGGTCCCCGCCGACGCCGACGCCACGACCGTGGCTGCCGCCGTCCGCGCCTCCCTCTCCTACTGAACCGCCCCCCTCCCGCCCGGACCGCCCGACGCGGCGCCACCGGGCACGTCGCTGCAGGAGCCCCCCATGTTCGTCTTCCAGCTGCCCGAGATCGGCGAGGGTGTCGTCGAAGGTGAGATCGTCCAGTGGCTCGTCTCCGAGGGCGACGCCGTCACCCGCGACCAGCCCCTGTGCGAGGTGATGACCGACAAGGCCACCATCGAGATCAGCTCGCCGGTCGGCGGCACGATCAAGAGCCTGCACGGCGAGCCCGGCGACATCATCCAGGTGCACACCCCCCTGGTGGACATCGACGACGGCGGCGCCCCCGCCGCCGCCCCGGCCGCTCCGGCCCCCGCGGCTCCGGCCCCCAAGGCTGCCGCCCCGGCCCCCGCGCCGGCCGCTCCCGCGCCCGCCGCCGCCCCGGCCCCCGCTCCCGCCCCCCGCGCGCCCGGCGCCAAGACCCTGGCCAGCCCGGCCGTTCGGTCCTTCGCCCGCGAGAACGGCGTCGACATCGAAGCGGTGCCCGGCAGCGGCAAGGACGGCCGCGTCACCAAGCCCGACATCTCGCGCTTCGCCGGCGGCGAAGAAGGCGGCTGGTCCGGCAACGGCGTCGCCCCCAGCGCCCTGCCCGCGGTCCGCGCCCCGGCCTGGGCCGGCATGGCCACCCGCCAGGACGAGCAGGTCAAGATCATCGGCCTGCGGCGCAAGATCGCCGAGAAGATGGTCGAGTCCTACAGCAAGAAGCCGCACTTCACCTACGTCGACGAGGTCGACGCCACCGAGCTGGTCGCCGTCCGCCGGCAGCTCAAGGGCTTCGCCGCCGAGCACGGCGTGAAGCTGACCTACCTGCCCTTCATCATGAAGGCGCTGGTCCAGGTCTTCCGCCAGTTCCCCGAGGTCAACAGCGTGCTCGACGAAGCCACGATGGTCATGACCATCCGCGGCGAGGTCAACCTGGGCATCGCGACCGACACGCCCCAGGGCCTGTACGTGCCCGTCGTCAAGAACGTCGAGCAGAAGAGCATCCTGGAGCTCGCGGCCGAGGTCGCCGACCTGACCGAGCGCACCCGCGCCGGCAAGGCCAGCCTGGACGACTTCCAGGGCGGCACCTTCACGATCACCAGCGTCGGCAACATCGGCGGCCGGTTCGCGACCCCGATCATCAACGCGCCCGAGTGCGCCATCCTGGGCGTCAACCAGATCCACGACCGCCCGATGGTGATCGACGGCCAGGTCGTGGCCCGCAAGATGATGTACCTGTCGCCGGCCTTCGATCACCGCGTGCTCGACGGCGCCGTCGCCGCCCGCTTCACCAGCGCGCTGAAGGCCGTGCTCGAGTCCCCGGCCAGCCTGATGCTGGAGCTGCGATGAGCGAGCTGTCGACCCTGGCCCGGGCCGAAGCCGAGCTCGCCGCCCTGGGGCCCCTGCCCTTCCCGCTGCCGCTCGGCCCGCTGGCCCCTGCGGTCGCCGGCATGGTGACCGGCATGCAGACCGGCGACTGGCTGGTCCTGGGCCCCCGCGAGCGCATCGGCGCCGTGCTGCGCGGCTGTCCGGTCGAGCGCCTGGTCGACCCCGCTCGGGGCGCCCGGCCCTACAAGCTCGCCCCGACCACCGGCCGGCCCGGCGCCCGCGCCCTGCACGCCGTCGGCCTGGCCCTGGGCAGCGGCCGGCCCGTGCTCTGCGCGCTGGGATCCGCCAGCATCGCCAGCGGCGCCCTGCACGAAGCGCTCAACAGCGCCGTGCTCACCGGCGCCCCCGTCCTGTTCGTCCTCCTGGTCCAGCAGCTGCCGGACGACGCGCCGGTCGGCCGCCAGCTGGCCGGCGACGTCGGCGCCATCGCGGCTGCCCACGGCGTGCCCGAGAGCAGCCTGACCTGCAGCGGAGACGACGCAGCCGAGCGCGTGCGCGCCTGTGTGCAGTCGCTGCGCGAAGAAGCCTCCAAGGGCGGCCCCCGGCTGCTCCTCCTCACCCTTCCCTGAACCCCGAAGGAGCCTCCCATGGCTGAGACCCGCAAGTACCAGGCCGTCGTCGTCGGCGCCGGCCCCGGCGGCTACCCCTGCGCCATCCGCCTCGCCCAGCAGGGCATCAAGACCCTCTGCATCGACCGCGGCTACTGGGGCGGCGTCTGCCTCAACGTCGGCTGCATCCCGTCGAAGGCCCTCATCACCGCCGGCAAGCGGTTCGAGGGCCTGGACGAGCTGGCCGGCATGGGCATCTCCATCCCCGAGGGCGAGCGCTCCGTCGACATGGCGAAGCTCCAGGAGTGGAAGGGCTCGGTCGTCGACAAGCTGACCGGCGGCATCCGCACCCTGCTCAAGGCCAACAAGGCCGACATGCTCCAGGGCGAGGCGACCTTCACCGGTCCCAAGACCCTGACCGTGAAGACCGACGACGGCGAGATCCACATCGAAGCCGAGAACGTCGTCATCGCCACCGGTTCCCGTCCGATCCAGATCCCCGGCTTCGCCTACGCCGACGGCCCGATCCTGGACAGCACGAAGGCCCTGGCCCTGTCCGAGCTGCCCAAGCGCCTGGTCGTCATCGGCGGCGGGTACATCGGCATGGAGATGGGCCAGATGTTCAACAAGCTCGGGACCGAGGTGACCATCGTCGAGATGCAGGACAGCATCCTGCCGGGCTTCGACAAGGACGTGGTCAAGCTCATGGGCCGCAAGCTCAAGAAGTCCAAGATCAAGACCCTGCTCGGTGCCAGGGCCAAGGGCTGGGAGCAGGCCGACGACGGCATCGTCGTGACCATCGAGACCCCCAAGGGCGAAGAGAAGGTCGCCTGCGACTACGTGCTGGTGACCGTCGGCCGCCGCCCGAACACCGAGGGCCTGGCCCCGACCGGCGTCGAGATGGACGGCCCCTTCGTCAAGATCGACAAGCAGTGCAAGACCAGCGTGCCGGGCGTCTTCGCCATCGGTGACGTCGCCGGCGGCGCGCTGCTGGCCCACAAGGCCACCCACGAAGGCGAGATCTGCGCCGAGGTCATCGCCGGCCACGCCGCCTTCAACGACGCCCGCACCGTGCCCGCCGTCGTGTTCACCGACCCCGAGGTCGCCACCGCCGGCCTGCAGGAGCACGAAGCCGTCGCCCAGGGCTACGAGATCAAGGTCGGCAACGTGCCCTACGCCGCCATCGGCCGGGCCATCACGACCGGCCACTACGAGGGCTTCTTCAAGACCATCATCGACGCCAAGGACAACCGCATCCTGGGCATCACGATCTGCGGCGACCACGCCAGCGACCTGATCTCGGAAGCCGCCCTGGCCATCGAGATGGACGCCGAGGCGCTCGACGTCGGCCTGACCATCCACCCGCACCCGACCCTGGGCGAAGGCGTGATGGAGTCCGCCAAGGCCGCCCTCGGCCAGGCCGTGCACATCGTCAACCGCTGAGCCCCGCGCCCGCCTGTGTCATCCGGCACAGGCGGGCGGGTCCCACCACCCGGGATCCGCACCCAGGCCCCGCCACGCCCCCCGCTACGGCGGGCACGGTTCCTGCACTCCTGCACGGCGACCCCCGTCTCCTGCAGGAGGGCCCGATGGCCGCCCAGCGCATCCTCGTCCCGATCGACTTCAGCGACTGCTCGCGGCTGCTGGTCGCCGAAGCCGGCCGCCTGGCCCAGAAGCTCGACGCCAGCATCACGCTGCTGCACGTCGTGCACCCGCCCGACGGGCTGCCCGGCGATGTCGCCATCGACCCGGGCCAGGACGGCCACCCGACGACGGTCGCGGCCCACCTGGTCGAGAGCGCCCACGAGCGCCTGCCGGTCTATGCGTCGATGGTGCAGCGGCTCGGTGTGCCCGTGGCCACGCTCATCGACCAGGGCGACATCCCGGCCCGCATCCTGCGCCACCAGGCGGACGGCCACCACGACATGATCATCATGGGCACGCACGGTCGCCGCGGGCTGGCCCGCATGGTGATGGGCAGCGTCGCCGAAGCGGTGCTGCGCGACAGCGTGGTGCCGGTGATGACGGTCCGCACGGAGCATCGGCCCGACTGCCAGGCCCGGTCCTGTGACTGGTGTGCCTCGCACATCACGCCGGCCGACCTGGACGCGGGCATCGAGCTCGACGGCTGAAGCGCCCGACGGGGCTCAACTGCCGAGCTGGCTCTCGTGCTGCTCCCAGAAGTCCTCGCGGGGGGCGAGGTGCAGGGGCCGGTGCGTCGCCGGGTCGTCGATGAAGGCGGACAGCGGCTCGAAGGCGAAGTCCCAGCTCCAGAAGCGCTCGTCGACCTGCAGCTGCCGGCGGACCCTCTCGGCGCCGCCCGGCGCGATGGGGTGCAGCATCAGCGTGCAGACGCGCAGCTGGTGGAAGGCATCGACCAGCACGGCGGCCATCTCGTCGCCCTCGGCGGACTGGCTGCGGTGGTGCCAGTCCTTGGTCGCGGCCTTGGCGTAGCGCTCGATGGTCGTGAAGGCGTGGGGGAAGGCGCGGTCGAACATCGCGCGCTCGAAGTCGAGCAGGGCGCGGTCGGAGCGCTCCTTCACCTCGGCGCTGACGGCGCCGAAGGGGATGCGGCCGTCGGTGTGTTCCTGGCAGCCGTAGAAGCAGGACCGCGCCAGGCGGTTGACCGCGTGGGTCAGGACCTTGCCTTCCTTGAGCACGGGGTCGCCGGCGCGCTCGTCGGCGTCCGGGTCCAGCGGCTTGGGCCGGAAGGAGATGTTCCGGTTGGCCAGGCCCATGCTGAAGAAGTGCACGCGGAGCTGCTCGGCGGTGTAGTGCTCGAGCAGATCGTCGGCCATCGGCGGCTTGACCGCGCCCGAGCTGCTGGCCTTGGTGCCCAGGAACTGCAGGTGCCGGTTGACCACCAGGTCGGTGAGCTGCAGCTGGCCGTCGGGCGGGTCGGCGACGAAGTCCGCGCCCTGGGTGCCAAGCCACAGCCCGGACTGGGCGGGCCCGTAGAAGTAGACGTTGTCTTCGCCGATGAACTGGAAGACGGCGGCGTCTTCGCGGCACCACCAGTCGCGCCAGTCGTCCACCGAGCCGCCGCGGGCCTCGAGCACCGTGGCGGTGAACGAGATCGGCGCCCACAGGCTCTCGGGCCACACCCAGAAGGTCAGGCCGGTGGACTCGTCCGTGTCCGGCACGGGCACGCCCCACTCCTCGTCGCCGGTCAGCCGGAACGGGACCAGGGTCTTGCCGGTGCGGAACTGGATGCCGGCCTCACCGAGCTGCTCGCAGGCCCGCTCGCGGTCCGGCAGCGACGCGAAGCGCAGGGTGATCGACTTGCCCTTGGCGGGCTCCTCGGTGTGGGGCGGCAGCTGGTCCCGCACCGCGGACAGGTCGTCGGCGTGCCGCTCGACGATGTGCACGTCGGGCTCGCCGAAGAACTCGCGGATCGCCGCGATGGCGAACCGACGCGAGCCGCGCCGCCCGTCCAGGTCGTCGGCCCATGCCTCGAGCGCGGCCTTGAACTTCGGCAGGTCCAGGTACCAGTTGCTGGTGTCCCGCAGCACCGGGCGGGTGCCGGACAGCATGCTCTTGGGGTCGACCAGGTCCTTGGGCAGGTACTGGTGGCCCAGGCTGCACTCGTCGGCGTAGGCCTTCTCCGAGGCGCAGCCATCGATGGGGCAGCGGCCCTGGACCTGGCGGCCGTTGAGCACCGCATCGCGGACCGGGTCGTAGAACTGCTGGGTCACCAGCCGCTGCAGGTGGCCGTTGGCGCGCAGGGTCTCGAAGATCCAGGCGCTGATCCCGGCGTGCACCTGGCCGCTGCGGCCCAAGCCGGACGCCGCGAAGATGTCCGGCGCGACCTGGTAGGCGGCCAGCGTGGCCTTCTGCTGCTCGTGCTTCTCGGTGACCAGGTCCACCAGGCTGCCCTGGTAGCCCTGCTCCTCGACCATGCGCCGGTGGTGCTCGACGATGGGCGAGCCGTAGCAGTCGGTGCCGGACACGAAGACGACGTTGTCGGCGCCGATGCGATCGCGCAGGAACCGCGCGAAGGCGTCGGCCTGGACGAAGACGCCGCCGATGTGGCCGAAGTGCAGCGCCTTGTTGCCGTAGGGCATGCCGCCGGTGACGACGGCGCGGGCGGGGAAGGTCGGGCGAGGAGGACCGGGAGGACGCGACATGGAGGATCCGAGGGCTGGGCTGCGTCGCTATCGCAGGAGGAGGGGGCGACGCCAACCGCAGGTCCTCGCGAGCGACGCATCCACGGGGAGCCCGGGGAGGGCCGGTCCGCTCAGGACAGGGGCCCCAGCACCCGGTCGTGCCAGGCGCTCTGGAACACACCGCGCGGGTCCCACTGGCGACGCAGGGCCTGGAAGTCGCCCCAGTACTCGTAGAGCTTCCACAGCTCGGGGGCCGTGTGGTCGAACCGCTTGCCCCAGTGCGGCCGGCCGCCATGGGCCCGGGCATAGGCCAGCATGTCGCGGTGGTAGGCGGCAGCCGTGCCCGGGTTCGTGCAGTAGGCGCCCAGGTAGACGCTGTCGCGGCCCTGGGCGGGGGACAGGGCGATGTCGTCGGCCGCGACGAACCGCACCTCCTGGACGAAGTCCGGGCAGTGGGGCTGGGCGTGCGACAGGCGCCACAGCTCGCGGATGGCGTCGTGCCGGTCGCTGGCCGGCAGCGAGATCTCGACCTCGTCGTGGCGCGGCGGCACCGGCATCGTGAGCACGTGGGGCTGCGACTCGACCCGGTGGCGCGGCGGGAAGCTGGTGGCCTGGGCGAAGCGGTGGATGGTCGGCACCAGGGACGGCACCAGCCCGGCCAGCGCCAGCAGCCCGGCGAACACCGGCTGCTGCACGCCCCAGCGGTCCAGCCGCACGGCCAGGTCGTTGGGGCCGGTGTCGGCGTCGTCGGTCGGGTCGGCGGTGTACAGCTGCACCACCCCGGCCTGCGGCAGCCACCACAGCCGCAGGTGGCGGTGGGTGGCCAGCGCCTCGTCCAGCTGCTCCAGGGCGGCGTCCAGCGGCAGGTTCACCAGCCGCTCGGACAGGCGGGTGGCGGGCACGGTGGTCAGCCGCAACGCGGTGACCAGCCCGAGCGCGCCCAGGTGCACGCGGGCCTCGGCGATGGCCGGGTCCTCTGCGCCGACCAGCCGCACCTCGCCCCTGCCGTCGACCAGCCGCATGCCGGTGACGCCCGCGCTGATCACGGGCAGCGACAAGCCCGTGCCGTGGGTGCCGGTCGCGGTGGCGCCGACCACGGTCTGCGCGGTGATGGTGCCCAGGTTCGGCAGCATGCGGTCGTGGGCCCACAGCCAGCCCACCAGCTCGCCGAGCGTCACCGTGCCGGTCACCAGCACCGTGTCGCCGTCGAGCTCCATGCCGCGCGGCAGGCCGTCGAGCTGCACCCAGACGTCTTCTGGTGCCGCACAGCCGCTCCACGAGTGGCCGCTGCCGGGCACCCGCAGCCGCCGGCCCTCGGTCGCCGCGGCCGCGACGAGCGCGGCGAGCTCGCCCTCGTCTTCCGGGCGGGCCACCTCGCCGTACTCGGTCGTGACGGTCCGCGCCCAGTTGCTCCAGCGGGGCATGCCACTCCTCTCCCCGCACACGGAAGTCCAGGGAGCGGCGAGCCTACCGCAGGGGAAGCACCCTCAGTCGCGGCGCCGGCGCGCGACCAGGCCGAGCAGCCCCAGGGCCCACACCGCACCCATCGGCGCGGCCGCCGGGGTGGTGCAGCCGCAGCCGCTCAGCTTCTCGTCGCCGTCGTCGTCGCCAGGGGTCGCGGGGCCATCACCGCCGCCGTCGCCGCCATCGCCAGGGTCGCTGCCGCAGGGCACGCCGGTCTCGCTGTCGACCAGGCAGGCCTCGAAGCTGTACTCGTACTCGTCGGGGCGGCCCCAGTTGTAGTTGTAGCCCTGGGCGCCCTCGTCCTTGGGGCTCACCACCAGGAAGCCGTCGGCGTCGCCATCGAAGGGGATCCAGGCGCTGCCTTCCCCGGCGGCGATGTCGAAGGTCGCGTACTCGTTCACGCTGTTGCCGCTGCCGGTCACCAGCACGGCGATCCAGTCGACGCCGCTGTCGCCGGTGAAGTCGACCTGCAGGTACTTGCCGGCGCCACCAGCGCTCGACGAGAACTTGCTGAAGCTCACGCCCAGGCTCTGCGGCGCGTTGTTCGACGAGCTGCCGCTGCCGGGCAGGCTGCTGACCTTGTTGTCGGTCTTCACGTCGTAGAAGTAGCGGGCCTCGCGGAAGTCCATGAAGGCGGTGGTGGCCAGGAAGCCGGCCCACGCCTCGTCGAAGTCCACGCCGACCTCTTCCACTGCATCGGGCAGCCACATGTTGTACTGGCCGCGGTCGCCGTCGACGAGCTCCCAGGTGTCCTGGACCAGGTCGTGCCCACCGACGTACTCGTCCAGGTACGTGCCGAAGATGCCCATGGCATACATGTGGTAGAAGATGTCCTGGTCGGACTGGCTCGACGCGTTGAGCCCGATGTACGGGTACTCCGAGAAGGCCCAGTACATGTCCGCCCAGTCGTTGTTGTCCGGGTAGACGTGCTCTTCGACCCAGGTCGCCGTCGCTTCCCACCAGAAGAACTCGTGGGCGAAGCCGTAGCCGAACTGGCTGCTGTGGTTGAACTCGTGGGCGGCCATGGTCTTGTACCAGGAGCCTCCCTGGAAGGACCCGCGGCCGGTCACCATGTACGGCATGTACCCGACGCCACCGCAGAAATCGACGGTGGTGTAGGCGCCCGCGTAGTTCCGGTTCTCGATGAGGAAGCGCAGCTTGTAGTCGTCGGTGCCGAGCGGAGCCTTCCAGCCCAGCTCGTCGATCTCCTTGGACCAGGAGTACTCCAAGCTCTCGAGCAGCTGGTCGGCCTTGCTGCCGTCGTCGGCGTTCTCGTAGTAGACGACGAAGTGCTCGCTGTCCTTGGAGTTCTCGGCCGTGTCGCCCACGCAGGTGACGTCGCCGCCGTCGGCGATGGGGGGCGCGTCGATGCCGCCGGGCAGGTGCAGGGTGATCGCCAGGTCCCGCCACTCGGCGTCGTCGAACAGGTCGCGGTGCTGCTGCAGGTCCTCGATCCAGCCGGTCAGGCAGAGGGGGCCGTGCTCGTCGGCCCAGGCCGTGTCATCGACGACGGCTTCCGGAGCGGCGTCGGCGCCCAGGAAGACGCGGTCGTAGACAGCCAGCAGCTCGTCGCGCTTGCGCAGCTCGGCCGCGTCCAGGTGGAGGGGGGCGGCATGGGCCGGTGCGATGCCCACCAGGGCGAGGGAGAGGGCGGTGGTCAGCACGTGGACTCCGAGAGCTCGGGGGGAGGGTCGGCGCGGTAGGCCCGCTCTGCGCGGGAGGCGACCGGCTGCGAGGCGAGGATGCGCACCCGCAGTTCCAGCCGCCACCCCATGCGACAGGCTGACCACCATGGCACGGCAGACCCCGGTTCGCCGGTCCGTCTCGCCGCGTTTTGCCGCCCCCTTGCACAGCGCCCTCCCGCGGCTCGGACGCAGCGCGCGCCCGGGTTAGCTCCAGCGTCCTCACCGGAGCTCGCATGCCGTCCCTGTTCATCGCCGTCGAAGGGCTCGACGGCTCCGGCGGCACCACCCAGGTGCGCCGCCTCGCCGAGTGGTTCGCCGCCCGCGGACAGGACGTGCTGACCACGCACGAGCCGTCCCCCGGGCCCGTCGGCCTGTTCATCCGCCGCGCCCTCTCCGAGCCCGCCCTCGGCATCGGCGACCCGGTGCTGCCCTTCCTGTTCGCGGCCGACCGCCGCGATCACCTCGACCGCGTGGTGATCCCCGGCCTGGAAGCCGGCCGGGTGGTCATCACCGACCGCTACAAGCACTCCTCCCTCGCCTACCAGTCGCTGACCATGGGCCTGGCGCCCGTCGTCGAGCTCAACCGCCGGTTCCGGGCCCCCGACCTGACCCTGTTCCTGGACCTGGACCCCGAGACCTGCCTGGAGCGGGTCCTGGCCCGGGGCGCGCCGCGCGACCGCTTCGAGGAGCTCGACCGCCTGCGCGAGGTGCACGAGGCCTACCAGACCGTGCTGGTGCACTGCCGCGCCCAGGGCGAGCACATCGTGCGCATCGACGCGTCCCAGGACATCGACCGGGTGCACGCCGACTGCGTCGCCCAGGTCCAGGCCCTGCTCGACGGCGCGCATTGAACCGGGTCGTGCGGCGCGGCGTGCCCTACGCCGACGCGGAAGCGGCGATGGTCGCAGCCCTGGACGCCGCGGTGGCTGGCGACGGCCCCGACACCCTGCTGCTGGTCGAGCCCGAACCGGTGTTCACCCTGGGGCGCCGCCGGGGCGCCGCCGACAACGTGCTGGCCGCCGGCGAGATCCCCGTCGTGCCGGCCGCCCGCGGCGGCGACGTCACCTTCCACGGCCCCGGCCAGATCGTCGCCTGGCCCGTCGTGTCCCTGCCCCCCGACCGCCGCGACCTGCACCTGTGGATGCACGGGCTGGAGCATGTCGTCATCGAGGTGCTCGGCGATCTGGGGCTCGCTGCCGGCCGGGACGCCCGCAACACCGGCGTCTGGCTCGACGGCCGCAAGGTCTGCGCGGTCGGCATCGGCTGCCGCCGCTGGGTCACCTGGCACGGGCTGGCGCTCAACCTGACCACCGATCTCGCGGCCTTCCGGCGCATCAACCCCTGCGGCCTCGGACAGGACACGGTGACGCGGCTGGCCGACCACCTCGACGTCGTGCCCGACTGGGCGGACCTGGCCCAGGCGCTGGCCGACCGCCTGGACGCGTGGTGGCAGGGCCCCGATCCGCGGGCCGAGGTCCAGGCCAGCCTGGCGCGTTTCCCGCCCCGCTGAGCGGCCGCGGACGGGGAGGTGGCAGGGCTCCGGCCGTGCTCGGGGAGGGGCGCCGCGGTTAGGGGGCGGCCTCGTGCCAGGGAGACCCCCATGCTGGACCGCAACGTCGTCGCCGAGAGCCCCGAGATCGTCCGCCAGAGCCTGCAGGCCCGCCACGCCTCGGACGAGCTGCTGGGCCTGCTGGATCGGCTGGTCGACGTCATCGCCCGGCGCCGCGAGCTGACCGCCCGCACCGACGAGCTGCGCGCCGAGCGCAACCGCATGACCAAGGAGATCGGCCCGCTGATGAAGGCCGGTCGCCGGGACGAGGCCGCGCCCCTGCGCGAGCAGGTCAACGCCCTGGGCGCCGAGCTCGACGGGCTGGAGGAGGAGCGCAAGGGCCTCGAGGCCGAGGAGCAGCTGGCCTTGCTGTCCCTGCCGAACCTGGTCGACGCCCGGGTCCCCCCCGGTCCGGACGAGGCGCACAACGTCGAGGTCCGCCGCTGGGGCACGCCCCCGACCCTGGACTTCGACCCCAAGGACCACGTCGCCCTGGGCGAGGCGCTCGGCATCATGGACCTCGAGCGCGCGGCGAAGCTGTCCGGCGCTCGGTTCCCGGTGCTGGTCGGCGATGGCGCGCGCCTGGAGCGGGCCCTGGTCAACTTCTTCCTCGAGGAAGCCGCCAAGGCCGGGTACGTCGAGCACATCGTGCCCTACATCGTCAGCCGCCAGACCATGACGGGCACGGGCCAGCTGCCGAAGTTCGAGCCCGACCTGTTCCGGCTGGACGCCCAGGTCAACGGCGAAGACGCCTTCCTGATCCCGACGGCCGAGGTCCCGCTGACCAACCTGCACGCCGGCGAGATCCTGGACGGCGCTGCGCTGCCCATCCGCTACACGGCCTTCACGCCCTGTTTCCGCAGCGAAGCGGGCAGCTACGGCCGCGACACCCGCGGGTTGATGCGCCAGCACCAGTTCCACAAGGTCGAGCTGGTGCAGCTCACCACCGCCGAGCAGGGCCCCGCCCAGCACGAGGAGATGACGGCCCACGCCGCCGGGCTGCTCGAGAAGCTGGGGCTGCCCTACCGGGTGCAGCTGCTCTGCGGCGGCGACATGGGGTTCTCCGCGCGCATCTGCTACGACCTCGAGGTCTGGCTGCCCGGTCAGCAGAGCTACCGCGAGATCAGCAGCATCTCCTGGTGCGGCGGGTTCCAGGGCCGGCGCATGGGCCTGCGCCATCGCCCGGAAGGCGGCGGCAAGCCCCAGACGACCCACACCCTCAACGGCTCCGGACTGGCGGTCGGCCGCACGCTCATCGCGGTGCTGGAGAACCACCAGCAGGCCGACGGCAGCATCGTGGTCCCCGAGGCCCTGCGGCCCTACATGGGCGGCCAGGAGCGAATCACCGCGCGATGAGCCGCAATCGCCTTGACGGCGTGGGAGCGACTTCTTAATAGCCGAAGGCCCGCCGGGGAGGCGTGGCCGAGTGGTTGAAGGCAGCGGTCTTGAAAACCGCCGAAGCGCAAGCTTCCGTGGGTTCGAATCCCACCGCCTCCGCCTGACACCACAGTGTTCTCTGAAGCTGGAGACGTGACCGAGAGGCCGAAGGTGCTCGATTGCTAATCGAGTGCGGGGTCAAAAGCTCCGCCGAGGGTTCGAATCCCTCCGTCTCCGCCACTCCCCACGGACCGCATACACGCAGCCATAGCTCAATTGGATAGAGCGTCGGACTACGGATCCGAAGGTTGGGGGTTCGACTCCTCCTGGCTGCGCCACTTCAACGTCCCCCCCGTGGCGGGAGATGCCCCCCCCCGCTCCCGCCACAGCACCCCCTCGGCAACGGCCGAGGGGGTGCTCAAATTTCGGGCCTGTCGATCGATCGACCCGCCAGCGCAGCACCGCTGGACGGCCCGCTGAAGCACGCCGCCGGACGGGCCACGCAGCCCGCCCGGTCGCGCCGTCAGTGCCCCGCGATGCGCAGCACGACCTTGGGGTGCTGCTGGATGCGGCGCTCGAAGTCGTCGCGATCCCAGGTGGCGAAGTCCACCAGCGCGTCGCCGCCGCCGCCCAGGATGACCTCCCAGATGGCGTCCTGGATGCCGTTGCCCTTGTTCTCGAGCAGGTTGCGGACCAGCTCCCAGGTCTCGAAGATGCGGCGGCCCACCACGGCGTGGATCTGCAGGCCGTTCATCACGACCCGGTGGATGTCCTCGATGACGGCGTCGCCGTTCTTCACGCCGAACATCACGACGTGACCGCCACGGCGGGTCATCTTGATGGAGTTGTTGAGCGCCGAGTTGAAGCCGGCCATCTCCATGGCGACGTCGACGCCCGTGCCGTCGGTGAGTTCGTGGATGCGCTCGATGAGCGCCGGGTCGCTCTTGTGCATCGCAGCCGGGTCGGGCAGGCCGGGTGACAGGACCACGTCGGCGCCGAGCTTGCGGGCGAGCTCGGCGTGGTGCGGGTCGATCTCGACCCCGATGACCTGGCTGGCCCCCATGCCGCGGGCGATCAGGATGGCGAACAGGCCGATCGTGCCGCAGCCGATGACGGCGACGCGCTTGCCGCGCAGCTCGGTGACCTGGCAGGCGTGCATGGCGTTGCCGAAGGGTTCCTGGACCGCAGCGACCTCGGGCCGGATGCGGGTCAGGTCCGTCGGCCACAGGGACTTCGCCGGCAGCTTCACGTACTCGGCGAAGCAGCCGTCGGTGCTGATCCCGATGATCTTGTCGCGGGCGCAGACGTGCGTGTCGCCCACGCGGCACTGGAAGCAGGTGCCGCAGATGATGTGCGACTCGGTGCTGACGACGTCGCCGACCTGGTAGCCGTACTTCTCGCCGACCCGCTCGCCGACCGCGACGATGCGGCCCAGCATCTCGTGGCCGACGATCCGCTTGTCGCGGCCTTCTTCGTCCAGGCTGCCCAGGATCATGTCGCCGAAGGCCTTGCGCCACCAGATGCCGCGGTCGCTGCCGCAGAAGCCGGCGTACATCACCTGGATGATGACGTGGCTGCGGTCGGCGCCCTCGGGCTCGTCCAGGGTGGGCGTGGGCACGCGCTCCTTGACCAGGCCCGTGCTGCGGGCCCACTCCTCGCGGGAGCGGTCGAAGGTCAGCGCCTGCATGGTGGCGGGCAGGGAAGCGGTCCGCGGACCGGGGGAAGTCTCGGGCTCCGAGGGAGTGGAGCCGGTGCTGCCGTCGTCGAGCATGGGTGCACCTCGTCGGTGCAGCCAGCGTACCCCGCTCCGCGGCGTCGCAATGCCTTGCGGGCCCCGCCGCGACAGGCCACGGAGGGATCCCCCGCGGAGCACGCCATGTACGCCCAGAGCATCCTGTCCGGCCAGCCCAGCGGCGCCTGCGTCGAGACCCGCGCCGTCGTCGACCCCTGGACCGGCGAGCGGCTGGGCGACCAGGCGCTGGTCGGCCCGCAGCAGATCGACGCCGCGATGGCCGCCGCCTTCGGCGCGCGAGCGGCCTGCCAGGCGCTGCCGCCGTGGCGCCGGGCGGAGATCCTGCACGCCATGGCCACCGGCGTCGCCGCCCGCAAGGACGCGCTCGTCGGCGCCATCGTCCGCGAGGCGGGCAAGCCCGTCCGCTTCGCCCGCGGCGAGGTCGACCGCTGCGTCGACACCCTGACCTTCGCCGCCGAAGAAGCGAAGCGCCCCGCCCACGAAGTCGTCGACCTGGGCGCCGTCGCCGCCGGCCAGGGCCGGACCGGGCTGGTCAAGCGCTACCCGGCCGGCGTGGTCGTCGGCATCGCGCCGTTCAACTTCCCGCTCAACCTGGTGGCCCACAAGATCGCGCCGGCGATCGCCGCCGGCTGCCCGTGGATCATCAAGCCGGGCGACCCGACCCCGACCCCGGCGCTGATCCTGGCCGAGCTCGCGGTCGCGGCCGGCTGGCCCGCCGACGCCGCCCATGTGCTGCTGCTGTCCCGCGGGCACGCGCCGCTGCTGGTCTCCGACGAGCGCCCCGCCATCGTCAGCTTCACCGGCAGCGACCGGGTCGGGTGGGCGGTCAAGGCCCAGGCCGGCCGCAAGCGCGTGCTGCTCGAGCTCGGTGGCGCCGCCCCGGCCATCGTGCTCGCCGACGCCGACCTGGACCTGGCCGCCGAGCGCATCGCGTTCGGGGCCTTCGCCTACGCCGGCCAGGTCTGCATCAGCGTGCAGCGCGTGGTCGTGGCAGCCGCGGTCGCCGACGCCCTGCGCGAGCGCCTGGTCGCGCGCACGACTCACGAGGTGCCCTGGGGCGACCCCTGGGACGACGCCACCGTGAGCGGCCCGATGGTCGGCGAGGACCACGCCGACCGCGTCGTGGCCTGGTGGGAGGAGGCCGAGGGCCGTGGCGCCCGCCGCCTGGCCGGAGGCGCCCGCGAGGGAGCCCGCCTGCTGGCCCCCGCACTGCACGAGGCCGTCCCCCACGACTGCGACCTGTACCGCCGCGAGCTGTTCGGCCCCGGCGTGCTGCTCGAGGTCGCCCGCGACACCGACCACGCGCTCGCCCTGGCCGACGAAGGCCCCTGGGGCCTGCAGGCCGGCATCTTCACGAGCGACGTGCAGGCGCTGATGCAGGCCCACGACCGGCTGGCGGTCGGCGGCATCATCCACGACGACGTGCCGACCTTCCGCGTCGACCACATGCCCTACGGCGGCATCGCCCAGAGCGGGCTCGGCCGCGAGGGCCTGCGCTACGCCATCGCGGAGTACACCGAGCCGCGCATGTTGGCGCTGCGCCAGCGCTGAGGGGCGCGGCCGCTACAGGTAGTAGTGGCCGTCGACACCGATGGCGCCGCTGTGGAAGGACCAGTAGCTCGAGCTGTAGGGGGCGATGGCGCCGCCGCCGATCTCGAAGCGGCTGTCGGCGCCGGTCTTGTTCCGCTCGAGGAACTTCACGCCGAAGCTGACGACGTTGAACCGGAAGCTGTCGCCTTCTTCCCAGCCCAGGTCCTTCATGTAGACGTTGGTCTCGAAGAAGAAGCGGACCGTGTCGCCCGGGCTGACGGTCACGTTGGCGCCGCCGACCACGCGGGGGCTGAACAGGCCGTAGGTCACGAGCTCGGTGCCGAACTGCGCCTGGACGTCGATGCTCAGGTCGCCGCCACCGGGGGTGATGCGCTGGCCGGCCGCCAGCTGCGGGCGGATGCCGACGTAGGTCGGGTTCGTGTTCATGCGGAAGTCGCCCAGCACGGCCACGATGGTCTTGCTCTTGGCGGACTTCACGAAGGCCCACTTCACGCCGGGCTCGATGGACACGCCGCCGTAGCGGCCGCGCACGCCGGCGTGGGCCGACAGGTTGCGCAGGAAGGCGTACTCGAAGTCCAGGATCGGCGCGACGTAGCCGGGCAGACCGAACTCGACGCCAGCGCGGACCTTCTTGCGGGGGTCGATGTTCTCGATGGTGAAGGGCTGGGCGAAGTTCAGCTCGGCCTTGCCGGCTTCCACGCGCTCTTCTTCGTCGACGATGCGGCTGTCGTACATCCGCTCCTCGAGCTTCTCGACCCGGGCCTCGATGCGCGTGCGGAACTGGGTGTTCGGGTAGTCGCGCAGGTACTTGCCCCAAGCCATCGCCTCTTCTTCGGGGGGGAGGCGCTCGACCTCGGCCTGGTAGTCCCGGTAGATGTCGGCGGTGTCGACGCCTTCCAGGTTCATGTCGACGTCGTCGAGCGGGTCGACGTCGTCGGTGGGCTCGGTGAAGTCGAACTCGTCGTCCTCTTCTTCCGGCGGGGCGTCGATGGCCTTGCCGCCGTCTTCGTCGTCCTCGGTCCCGGAGTCGTCGTCGATGAAGTCGAAGTCGTCGTCCTGGGCGGCGGCCGGGGCCGCGGTCAGGAGCAGGCCGAGCGAGGCGGCGAGGAGGGACAGGGGGCGACGGGCCATGGGGAGCCTCGATTCGGAGGATGCGGTTCCACCGCGGTTCAGCAGGTCACGGCGGGCGGGAGGCGGCGATGATAGTGCCCGGCCCCCGGCCACGCAACCAGACCAGCACGGGCTCCACACGCCCCTTGCAACGTGCTGTGCACCCGCCCGACACGGACCCCGTGAGCGACCCCGACGCCCCCTCCGATGCCGCCCCGGACGCGCCCGCCCTGGACCCCGACGCACGCATCCGGGCCGATGCCGAGCAGGTGCGCACCTGGCTGGTGACCGTCCGCGGCGGCGCACCCTTCCTGAGCCCCGCCGACGACCACCTGCTGCTGTCCTGGCTACAGGCCGGCATTCCCGCCGCGGCCATCGTCGCCGCCATCGACACGGTGGCCGAGCGTCGGCGCCAGCGACGGGCCCGACGTCGCCTGAGCCTGCGGGACTGCCGGAAGGTGGTCGAGGCCGGTCCCCGCGCGTCCCGCCGCGGCCCGGCGGGCCCCGAGCACTTCCAGGCCCCGGCCCCACCGGCCGCCCGCGGCGCCCTGGACGACCTGATCGACGAGATCGCCGCCACCCCCGTGCCCGACTCCCTGCGACCCGCCCACGACGCGCTGCTCGCCGCCCTGCGCGGCCTTCCCGCCGGCGCCCACGTCGACGAGGTCGGCCGCGCCGCCGCTGCTGCCGTCACCGCCTTCCACGACGCCGCTTGGAACGCCGCCACCCCCGAGCACGACGCCCTGCGGGAGCGGGCCGCCGCCCAGCTCGCCGGCATGCGGTCCGCGCTCAAGCCGCGGGAGTGGACCGAGCTCGTCGAGGAGGTCGCCCGGGACCTGCTGCGCCAGCGCACCCCCGCTGTGTCCGCGCGGAGGGTGTGGGATAGGCTCGCCGGGTGACGCTGCCGCCCGCCGACCAGGCCCCCGTCCAGGGGTTGCCCGACTGCCCCCACTGCCGGGGGGACGGCTACGTGGTGCGCGGCGTCGGCGCGCTGGCGGTCGCCGAGCGCTGCAGCTGCGTGCCGGTCTGCCCCCGCTGCCACGGCACCGGGCGCGTCACCGTCGAGCGGGACGGCCGCCCGCTGACCGGTCGCTGCCGCTGCCAGCTGCTGCCCGACCGGATCGTGCACTTCAACCACGCCCAGGTCCCGGCCCGCCACCGGGACGCGACCCTGGCGACCTTCGCCCGCGGCGCGATGCGGTGGGAGGAACCGACCAAGCTGCCGGCCTACCAGGCCGCCGCCGACTGGTTCGCCAGCCTGCGCGAGGGCACCGGCGTGCCGCCGGGCATCGTCTTCCACGGCCCGGTCGGCCGCGGCAAGACCCACCTGCTCATCGGCATGATCCGGGCGATGACGCTGGACTACGGCCTGGTCGCCCGCTTCGTCGAGTTCAGCCGCCTGCTGGGCCAGCTCAAGGAACGCTACAGCCGCGGCCAGGGCGACAGCGAGCTGCTGGGCGAGCTGGCCGAGGTGCCCGTGCTGGCCGTCGACGAGCTGGGCAAGGGCCGGCTGACCGACTGGGAGCTCGCGATCATCGACGAGGTCGTCAGCCGCCGGTACAACGCCGGACTCTGCACCTTCGGCACGACGAACTACCTGCCCAAGGAAGCGTCGGGCATCCAGTCGGTGAACCTCGCGAACCCCGAAGGACCGCGGCAGACGCTCGGCGATCGGGTGGGCGACCGGGTCTACAGCCGCCTGCGCGAGATGTGCAGCTTCGTGGAAGTCGAAGGCGGCGACATGCGCGGCAAGGTCACGGACGCGGCAGGCTGAACCACTACCGGCCCAGCGCTCTCCCCGCGGCGCTCAGTCGCCGTCCGGCGGGTAGGACTGGCCCGGCTTGCGGATGGCGAGCTTGTAGTCGCGCGCCTCTTCCGCCCGGCGGCGCACGTGGCTGCGGGTCGGATCGAGCTCCATGACCCGCGCCAGGCGGGCATAGGCGAGCTCCCAGTCCTGGGCGGCGAAGGCAGCGTCCCCCTCGGCCTGCAGCGCGTCCGCGTCGGCCGCAGAGGCGTCGACCAGTCCCTCCAGCCGATGATCCCAGCGACGGGCCAGCAGCAGCGCGTCCACCCGGGCGTCGCGGTCGGCCTCGCTTCCGGCCCGGGCCAGGTAGCAGCCGGCCAGCTCGGTGCGCACGTCGGCTTCGTTGCGGGCCCGCCAGTCCAGGTCGGCCAGCACGTGGCGGGTCGCGTCCTTGAACATGGGCCAGGCATCGTCGCAGTCGCCCGCCGCCATCGCGTCCCGGGCCGCCTGCAGGTCCTTGCCGGCTTCGTCATAGGCCCGGCCGGCGCTGGTCACGGTCACCTTCACGCCCGGCAGCCAGTACTCGCCGTCCACGTAGCGGGGGCTCCCCGACGCCTGGTAGGGCTCGTCGTCGACCAGCCGCGGGGACAGCACCCGGCCCTGGGCCTCGTCGAGCAGCACCAGGCCCAGGTCGTAGTCGCCGGCCGCCAGGCCCTGGGGCACCGCGACGCGGAAGTACCCGTGGACCTGCTCGCTGCGGCTCCAGTCCTGGGGCGCGTACCAGCCGTAGCCGGGCTGCACCGCCACGACGCCGCGGTGCTCCGGCCCCGCCTGGCCGCTGCCGTCGTCGAACACCAGCAGCGCCTGGAAGCCCTCGTCCCGGGGCCGGGCCTGGAAGACCAGGTGCACGAACAGCTCGCCGCCGTGCGGCACGATCGGGCTGCGCACGTCGGCGGACAGCAGCCGCACCCGCCCGACGAAGTCCACGGCCGGGAAGTCGGGGAAGGCCCGACCCGTCGTGACGAACAGGTCCTTGCGCACGTGGTTGCCGACGTGCAGCCGCTTGTTGCCGTAGGGGTAGCCGGGGATCTCGAGGTAGCCCTGCTTCCACTGGCGGAAGCTCGGGATGCGCGTCGCGCGGGCCCAGTTGCTGTGCACATGAGCGAAGTCGGGGACGTTCTCCTCGAAGATGTACTCGGTCATGAAGGCGCGGTCGTAGCGGCGATGCCGGGCGATGGGCACGTCGACCAGGCCGGCCATGTCGTGGATGCGCCAGTCGGTGAAGTACAGGTGCGCGCCCATGTCGACGTCGAGCAGCGTGACGTCGTCGAGATCGAGCTTGCGCTGGACCTCCTTCATGTACCAGACCCGCCGGTGGATGTCCCGGGTCGCGACGTCCGGACCAGCGGCGTAGTCGAAGCTGTGCGTGCCCTCGCTCACGGCGAAGGCGCCGGTCAGCGGCACGACCACCAGTGCCCAGGACGGCAGGGCCAGGTGCCCCAGCCGGTCCCCCGGCAGCGGCAGGCGCCGGTCCATCAGCGGCAGCCCGTCGATGAGCTCGGCCAGGCCGATGGCCATCAGCGGGAACATGCCAGCGCCGATGATGTTGTACCAGCGCAGGCCGTTCATCCACTCGTAGCCGGTGTAGACCCAGAACAGCAGCCCGCCGGTGAACAGGCACCACAGCAGGCTGCGGGCCAGCCAGCCCGGCCGCCCCAGGTTGGCCAGGCCGAGCAGCACCGACCAGCCGAGCAGGGACCCGACCCGCAGCTTGATCCACGCGCCGGAGACGTCGGACCAGAAGGCGGGCATGCCGTCCGGCAGGCCTTCCTTGCCGTCCCACAACAGCACCGTGCCCAGCCAGGCGATGGCCACGACCCCCACCCACCGGCGCCAGCCGCGCAGGCCCGTCATCGCCAGCGGCAGGAGCGGCAGGGCGTAGACCAGGTGGTGGGACGTGAAGTAGCCGTGGATCTGGTTCCAGGCGCCGCTGGTCCAGCTCCAGGGCTTGAACTGGTTCACGCCCGACCCGGCCTTCGCGTAGTAGGTGTTGGGGAATTCCCAGCCGAAGTACCAGTAGCGCCAGCCGTTGTAGAGCGCGAAGGGCACCCCGAACACCGCCAGCCACGACAACACGGCCAGCGGACGCCGGTTCAGCACCGCGGTCATCACGCGCGCCGCCAGCACCGCGGATGCGTACATCGCGCCTTCGGGCCGCGTCATGCAGGCCAGCACCATGAACACCGCGGACCACGGCATCCCGCCGCTGCCGCGCTGCTCGGCCTCGTGCTCGCGGCAGAGCGCCACGAAGCCGCCCAGCAGCAGGAAGACGTACAGGCTGTTCTCGAGGCCCGACGCGTTCCAGATGACGAACTGGGGGGCCAGCGCCAGCAGCAGCGGCCCCAGCAGGGCCAGCGCGTCGGTCGGCCGGCCCGTGGGGTCCGCCGAGTCCCGGGGCGCCAGGGCGGCCAGTGCCCGGCGACCGAGCCCGTAGGCCAGCGGCATCGTCGCGATGCCGAAGACCACGCCCATCACCTTGGCGGAGATCCACTCGGGGATGCCGATGGCGTAGAAGCCCGCGATCAGGAAGGTCCACAGCGGATTGCTGTAGCCCTCGACCCGTTCGCCGCCGGCGAAGGTGACGAAGCCCTCGCCGTCGATGAAGTTGCGGGCGTAGGCGAAGGTGATCGCCGCGTCTTCGATGTACCAGGGCGACCCGAGGGTGAAGACCTGGTAGTGCACGACGTAGACCAGGCACACCAGCGCCAGGATCGCCCCGTGGCGACGCTCGCGGTCGGTCAGGGCCGACCACGCGGTCAGCAGTCGCTGCGGGACCCGGTCCATCCACCTTCCAGGCTGCGGGCGTCGCCCGGCTTAACGCAGCGATCGGCCCCCGAGCCCCGTCCGACGCTCCGTCGCAGGAGCGCCGGGCATCGTCACATCGTCTTCTTGACCGATGCGGCGGCGGCGGCTTCGCCCTGGGCGGCGGCCTTCTTCGCGGCCATCTGCTTCTTCATGGCCTCGAGCTCCTGGCGGGCCGACGCGGTCGCGGCCTTGCTCTTGATCTTGTTGAGCTTGGAGTCGAGGGACTCGCCCGCGATCTCGCCAGCGACGTCGGCTTCGGCCTGGGCCTTCTCGATGGACTCGCGCACGTTCTCGAGGGCCTTGATGTCGGCGTCAGTGGACAGGCCGTCCAGCGTCTCGCGGATCTGGATGCGGGCTTCGGCGTTCGCCTTCTTGGCGAGCATCTCCTCCTTCTCGCGCTTGAGCTTCTCGATCTCGCCCTGGAAGGCGATGAGGCCCTCCTTCGCCTCTTCGGCCTGGGACGAGACCTTGTCGAGCTCGATGCGCAGGTCGGAGATGGACGAGGTCAGCTCGTCGCGCTTCTGGATCAGGATGAGGGCGGCTTCGTCCTCTCCCTCTTCCACCGCCACCGGGATCTGCACGCTGATCTCGGCGAGCTCCTTCTCCTTCTCCTCGAGCTCCGCGGAGATCTTGTTCCGCAGGTACACGATGCCGCTGACGGCCTTCTTGAGCTCCCGGTGCTTCTTGATCCGCTCTTCGATGGCGGACTCGTAGACGGCTTCGGGGTTCTTGCTCTCGATGTCCGAGACCCACAGGCTGAGGAAGCCCTTCCAGACGTTGCTGAGGCGTTCGAAGAAACCCATCGGGAGGCTCCCTTGCTTGGGACGGCCGGCGAGCGGCAGAGGAGGAGGGTGTGCGAGTGACGTACCACGCTGCCCGGGATCCCCACAACGCACGACGTCCACCGAGCCTTGCAGTGGACGAGGGGACCCCTGGCGGGGCAGGGCTGGATACGGTGCCCTCCCCACCCTATTGCGGCGCCTCCCCCGGGGCCCGACGGCCAGCCATGCACAGCCTGATCAGCCTGCTCCTCGCGGGTCCCGCCCTCGCCGACGAGCCCCCCGTGGCCCTGGCCGGGGTGCCCTTCCTGGCCTACCCGGGCGAGACCATCATCCTGGACGGCAGCGAGTCCTACGATCCCGACGGGCAGAGCCTGACCTACGCCTGGGACCAGGTCGCCGGGCCGCGGGTGGACCTGGTGGACGACGACAAGGCGCGGCCCAGCTTCACCCCGGACGAAGGCGGGACCTACACCTTCTCGCTCGTCGTCGACGACGGCCTGTCGGCCAGCGACCCCGACGAGGTCGACGTCATCGTCGTCGATCCCGCCATCGGCAGCGACGTCGACGGCGGGGGTGGCTGTGCGACCGTGCCCGCGGCCCCCGGGGTGCTCGGCCTGCTGTTCGCCCTGCTGGGCCTGCGGCGTCGGGAGCGCTGAGTGGCGGACAAGAAGCGCCGACCGGCCGTCCTGTGCAGCAGCTGCCGCCAGCTGGTCAACGCCGAGGCCCGCAAGTGCCCGCACTGCGGGGCGGCCATGCCCGGGCTGTTCGGCTTCGCGCCGGGGCTGCAGCGGCTGTTCCGCGACCAGCTGGACCTGAGCCAGATCATCGTCGGCATCTGCATCCTGACCTACGGCGCCAGCCTCGTCGTCGATCCCGGCTGCGTGAACCGCGGCATCCACCTGGACTTCGGGGCGCCGAGCAGCGAAGCGCTCTACGTCATGGGCATGACCGGCGGCACCGCGTGGCGGCTGCAGCACTACTGGACCCTGCTGTCGGCGATCTTCCTGCACGGCAGCCTGATCCACATCGCCTTCAACATGATGTGGACCCGCAGCCTGGCCCCGCGCGTCATCGAGCTCTACGGCCCGGGCCGGTTCTTCCTGATGTTCGTGGCGGCCGGGGTCGGCGGCTTCGTGCTGTCCAACCTGTGGTCCGGCGCGCCCACCATCGGCGCCAGCGGCGCCATCTTCGGGCTGATGGGCGTGCTCATCGCCTACGGCAAGAAGCGGGGCGGCACCTTCGGCGAGGCGATCAAGAGCGACATGCTGATGTGGGCCGGGCTCCTGTTCTTCATGGGCTTCGCGATGTCCGGTGTCAACAACGCCGGCCACCTGGGCGGACTCGCGACCGGGCTCGTGCTGGGCTGGGTGGTCCCCTACAAGGACCGCAAGCCCGAGAGCCGTATCGCCCAGCTGGGCGCGCTGGTCGTCCTGCTCGCCGTGATCGCGTCCTTCGCCGCCAGCATCCTGACCATGCGACCGCTGGTCGAGCTGGGGAACTGCGCCTTCTGACTGCCTCGCCTTCACGCGGCCGAACGGAGCTTGCTGCCGGCCCATCGGTCACCTACGGTGGAGCCAACCAGAGGCAACTCATGGCATTCAAACGACAGAAGAGTCCCGGCGCGGTTGCGGCTGGTGCGGCCCCCATGGCGGAGCAAGACCATGTCGAAACTACGGCACTTGCTCCCTATGGGAATTCCGCCTTGGCGCGCCAACTCGAAGACGACGCAGCATCTCGACCGGCGCAGTACACGGTCCGCAATGGCGACACTTTGTGGGGAATCGCGGATGAGTTCTTGGGCAGCGGGATGCGCTACACCGAAGTTTGGGAGCTGAACCGTGGTGTCGTTGGTAGTGATCCGAACCTAATCTTCCCCGGACAAATGCTGACGCTACCAGCGGAGTCGACAGACATCGGGCCTCGACGCGACCAGCCGGCCGTCGAGCAGCAACAGACCGTAGTTCCGGCAATCTCCGAGCAATCGTGCGATCCAGAGGAATCTCCTCACCCATCGATCGAAGACATCGCCAAGTACATGGCGGGCGAAATGGCGAAGAACTCGGTCAGCCCCGTGGTGAGACTGATCCGATTCCAGCTACAGTCAGCCACCATAGCGCCCTTCACTCCGTTCACACGTATCCAGCTCATCGCCGCCCTGGGCGAGTGGGCTGCCATGGTCAGGGGTGGAGGCCCCTGGGACCACAAGGCTCGAATTCTCACGCAGTGGGGCGAATGGGCCGTGGATCCAACCAGTGGTATCCTCTACAACTTTGATGTGTGGTCGAACGTCCACTATGGCCATGTAGGGCGTGCGGCAGGGCTTCCTGAGTTCGCTTTGATTGAAGGCGCGGGTGTGGCTCAGTTGCTCGACAACGAGACAGTGCAACCTGACGGAGAAGGCCTCCTCGGGCGCTACGACGACCCGCTCGACCAGGCCGCTATTCGAGCAGGGTTCTCGCTGTGGAATTCGTCGGGCAGCGCGGTGTCCGCGCCGGCGTTGGTCGAAATGCTACGAGCCTCTGCCGGATCCCTGAATACCGCGCGGCAGGATACTGGCCGGTGCTGACGGCGTGGTGACCACAACTGGCCGCCGAAGCTCGCGCCAGGTGACGCCGACAGAGGGCACTGCGGCCCCCCCTTCATGGGCCGGTGCAGTCGTTCGCGGCGCCCGGCGTCCCGTAGTGATCGCCCTCGAAGCCTTCCCCCGCGGTCGTAGTTGTGAACACACTCGTGGCCTCGCACCAGTATAGAACGGAATCGTTGTCAGACGCCGAATGGTGCTCGATCGAAAGTTCTGCGCTGAGGCCGTTGCCATAGATGGGTGCATCACTGAACCCTGTAGTGTCGACGTCATCGATGATTACGCCATCAAGCGACAGAGTGAGGCTGCCGTCGCTGTTGTTATTGAAGATGAAGCTGCTGCTCGATGCCGGCCCCTGCGAAGAGTCAGCCCAGGGATTGACACCAAAGGGGTAGTCGCAATCAATCCCCGGAGCAGCGACGGAATAGCAGAACACGGCGTAGTCGCCCGGCGCGATGGAGAGCGCAGCTTCGTCGCTCACCCATACGGTCGTGTTCCCTCCAATGGTCTCGTTGAGTTCCCAACCATCCAGGTACAAGTCGTCGCCACTGGCGTTGAAGACCTCGAACCACTCCCAGGCTTCGGTCCCACTGTCGGCGCTGTTGATCATGATCTCGGTGATCACAAGGTCGCCTACCTCGACGTCGTCCTCGTCGATGAAGACGTCACAGTCCTCCTCGACACCGTCAGCATCGTCGGTCTTGCCTGGGTAGCGACCGCCGTCGGTATCATCGCAGTCGTCGGCCGGGAGGCTCGACCCGGTCTCCCCCTCCCTCGCGTGTCCGTCTCCGTCAGAATCGTAGTCGTCGACTTCGTCACAGTCCTGGTCGGTGCCGTCGTACCAAACCTCAGTCGCGCTCGTGTTCACCGCGGCGTCGGTGTCGTTGCAGTCGTCGCCACCATAGCTGTCACTGTCCTCGCCATCTGCGTCCTGGTCGTAGTCGCTGTTGCCCTCGCAATCGCTGTCGACCCCGTCATACCAGGTATCGAGCGCACCAGTGTAGACATCGTCGTCGGCGT
>JACKEY010000024.1 GCA_020632755.1 Alphaproteobacteria bacterium
GGCTTCGGGCTTCAGGCTTCGGGAGGGCAGGGGGAGGGGAGGAGACAAGGGGGGGGCGTTGAGGAGGGGCGGGCGTGGGTCGATCCCTCTCGCTACGCGCGTGCGGGGGGGGAGAGGTCGAGCGCGGCGAGCCAGAGGGTGCCGGCCGGCCCTCGGGACCGCCTCCCAGCGGCATCGCCTCCCACCACAGATTGCCGAAGCCCGGAGCCTGTCGCCTGCAGCCCTCCCGCCGGCCCCGAGTTCCCGAACCACCGCCTGCAATCCCAGCCCCGCAGGCACGCGAACCGCCTAGACCATCCCCTCGACCCGCTCCTCCGCTTCCGGCTCGGCGCCGGCCTGGAGCGGGGGGTAGGCGCCGGTCGCCAGGCGGGCGCGCACGCGGGCCATGCCGGCGAACAGGTCGGGGGCGTCGCGCAGCATGTGGCCGTTGCCGCGCTCGGGGGCCTGCCAGTCGACGGGCACCTCGCGCACCTCCAGGCCGAAGGCGCGGGCCAGGGCCAGCACCTCGACCGCGACGGCGCCTCCGTCTTCGCGGGTCCGCGAGAACAGGGCGCGGGCGGCCTCGGCCCGCAGGCACATGACGCCGGCGTGCACGTCGGAGATGCCGGGCAGCACCAGCCCCTTGACCAGTCGGGCCAGGCTGGTCGACAGCATGCGCCGGGCCGCGCCTTCGCCGCGCCGGGTGGCGCCGGGCAGCGTGCGGCTTGCCACCGCCAGGTCGAAGCCGGTCAGGGTCGGGGGCAGCAGCAGCTGGACCTGCTCGGGCGGGATCGACCAGTGCGGGTCGACCAGCATGCGGTAGACGCCGCCGGCGGCGAGCATCCCGGTGCGCACGGCAGCGCCGCGGCCCCGGTGGGCCTGGCGGATGACGTGCCAGCCCAGGCGCTCGGCCTGGTCCGCCGTGTCGTCCGTGCTGCCGTCGTCCACCGCCACCACCTCCACCGGGTAGGGCAGCGCGGCGCGCAGTGCCTTCACTCCCTGGTGGGCGTGGGGCAGGACCAGGGCATCCTGGAACAGGGGGAAGACCAGCGACAGCATGCGCTCCCGCTATCCCGGGGGGCGCGGGTGCAAAGGGGCGGCCCGGCGGGCACGGCCCATGGCGCCGTGCGCGTCCCCCCCGGCACGGGGTAGGATCCGCCGATGCCGCAGCACCACGCCATCGTCACCGTCGAGATGCCCTCGGGCGGCGACGTGCCCATCGTCCGCCACCGGCTGCGGGGCGCCCAGCCGGGTCCCCGGGTCGCCATCGTCGCGGGCATCCGCGGGGACACCCCCGAGGGCATCCGCGTCGCGACGGACCTGCTCCGCTTCCTGGTGGGCGTCGAGGCCGACCTGCGCGGCACCGTCGACCTGTACCCCTGCGCGAACCCGCTCGCGGCCCACCGCGGCTCGCGGCGCTGGCCCTTCTTCGACGTCGACCTGAACCGGCTCTTCCCCGGTCGCGCCGACGGCCACCCGCCCGACCGGGTCGCCCACGCCCTGGTCCAGGACGTGATCGGCGCCGACCAGGTCATCGAGCTGCGCGGCGCCCACCCGGCCTTCCGCGAGGTCCCGCAGGCGCACGTCCGCCACCGCGACCCCGAAGCCGCCGAGCTCGCCATGCACGCCAACGTCGCCGTCGTGTGGTCCCGGCACCCCGGCCCGGCCGCGGCGAGCACCTTCGCCTACCAGCTGCCCGGCACCATCGTGCTGGAAGGCGGCACCGGCAACCGGCTGACGGCCGGCGTGAGCCGCGACCTGACCGAAGGCGTCATCAACCTGCTCAACACGGTCGGCGTGCTGCCCGACCAGCACCTGCCCTTCCACTGGGCGGCGCTGACCCGCCCGCTGCGCGTCACCGACGACAAGGTCGTGCGGGTGCGGGCCGGCCGCGGTGGCCTGTTCATGCCGGAAGGCAGCCCCTGGTCCGAGGTCCAGGCGGGCGATCTGCTTGGACGGGTGGTCGATCCGGTCCAGGGAGGAGAAGGCGAGCCCATCGTCAGCCCGGTCTCCGGGCGCCTGATGGCCGTCCGGGAGCAGCCCGTGGTCTTCCCCGGCAGCATGGTCGCGCGGGTCGTGGTCGCCGACAGCCCCGAAGCCAGCGAGGGTCCATGAGCGTCGTGTTCCGCATGGACGCCCCCTACCGGGGCGCCTACGAGCTCCACCGGCTCACCTTCGGCAGCGGCTCGCCCACGGTGTCCATCGTCGCCGGCCTGCACGGCTACGAGCTCACCGGCCTGCACGCCGTCAACATGCTCGCCACCATGCTGCGCGTGCAGCCGCCCCGCGGCACCGTGCACCTCCTGCCGCTGGTCAACACCTTCGGCGCGGACGAGGCCCGCAAGCGCTGGCCCTTCGACGACCAGGACATCAACCGGGCCTTCCCGGGCGACCCCTCGGGCACGGCCGTGCAGCGCATCGCCCACGCCCTGCTCGAGCACAGCACCGCCGACGTCTGCGTCGACGTGCACAGCGGCGCGCCCCACGTGCGCGAGCTGCCCCAGGTCCGCGTCCCGCTGGGCGGAGAAGAACTCGAGCTCGGCCGCGCCATGAAGGTGCCCGTCGTCTGGCGGCGGCCCGGCGATCGGCTCGACGCCACCGGCCTGGTCGGCGCCTGGCGCCTGGCCGGCCGCCGCGCCCTGGTGGTCGAAGGCGGCCGCGGCAGCACCCTGGACACCAGCCACTCCGAGACCATCGCCCGCGGGCTGGCCGGCCTGCTGGCCCACATGGGCGTGCTGCCCGCTGGCGGCGGTCCGGGCACCCTGGCCGACGTCACCCACGCCCAGGTCGCCCAGCACCGGGCCGACATGGGCGGCTTCTTCGTGCCCGAGGTGCGCATCGGCCAGCAGGTCGCCGGCGGCCAGCTGCTCGGCCACGTGCAGGCGCCGGTCGGCGGCGAGCGCCTGGGCGAGCTGAGGGCCCGCCGCAAGGGCATCGTGATGACCCTGCGCGCCTACCCGCTCGTGCACGCGCAGGAGCTGCTGGTCCGCATCGCGGAGCTGCCCTGAGCAGCCAGGACTCGGGCGGCGCGGCCCCGCTGCGGGTGCTCGTGCTGGGCTTCGGGCCGTTCGGCGAGGTGCGGGACAACCCGGCGCGGCGGGTCGCGCTCGCGGTGGACGGGGTGGTCGAGGAGGGGTTGGTCGTGTTCGGCGAGGAGATGCCGGTCAGCTACGACCGCGCGCCCGCGCTGGCCCTGGCCCGGGCCCACGAGCTCGATGCCCGGCTGATCGTCGGCGTTGGGGTCGCGGTCACGCGCAGCCGGGTCGAGGTCGAGTGTGTCGGCCGCAACCGGCTCTCGCCCGCCCGGCCCGACGTGGACGGCGTCGCGCTGGCCCTCTGTTCCACCGACGGACCCGCCCAGGTCGCCGCCACCGCCGCCGTCGAGCGGCTCGCGGCGGGGCTGCAGGCCGCCTGTTCCCAGGACGCGGGCGACTATGTGTGCAACGCCTGGCTGTACCGGGTCGCCCGGGCCGCGCCGTCCGACCGGGCGGTGGTGTTCGTACACGTGCCGGCCGAGGGCATGGCGCCCGCGCGCCTGCTCGCGGGCCTGCGTGCCCTGCGTGACGGCGGCCCGACGAGCGAGGGACGGCTCGCGTAGGGGCCGCTCGGCGGATAGCTGGCCGGTCTGCATGGAGGCGACATCGGCAGGGACCGGCGAGACAGCGGCGACAAGGGCGAGGGCTTCGATGCCCTGATGTCGTCGCTGGGCGTTCGCCCGCTGGCGCGTCCCGACGGGGCCAAGGCCGGCGGCGGCAAGGCCGGCGCCTCCGGGGCGGACAAGGGGCCCCGGGCCGGCAAGGGCCAGCAGGCCGGAAAGGGCAAGCGCGGCGGCCGGGCCGCGGGCAAGGCGACACCGGCGCCGCGCAAGGAACTCTCGGCCTACGAGCAGGCGCTGCGCGACCAGGAACAGGCCGAGGCCCGCAAGCAGGCGGCGGCAGAGGCCCGCAAGCAGGCCGCCGCCCAGGCCAAGGCCGCTGCCCAGGCGAAGGCCGCCGAGCAGGCCTCGCAGCCGCCGGCTCCTCCCCAGGCGGCTCCTCCCCGCGAGGCTCCTCCCCAGGCCACTGCTCCGCGCGTCGCTCCCGCTCGGCCGACTCCTCCCCCGGCCCCGGCGGCGCCCGACCTCCAGGCCGAGCTCGACCTCGCCCGTGCCTCGGCCGAGCAGCTGCCCGGCCTCGTCCGTGAGCGCGACACGCTGCTGGCGGCCCTCGACGACCAGCGCCGGACGACCGACGCGGCCCTCGCGCGGGCGGAGCGCCTGGAGCGGACGCTGGCGCGGATCCAGGGGGAGCGACCGGACGGGGCCCCGCTGGTCGGCCCGGTGCCGGCGCCCGACGCCCTCGCAGCGCTCGGCATCCGCGGCCCGCTCGAGGCCGACAAACTGCTCTCCTCCCTGGCCGAAGCACGCATGGGCGGCGATCTGCTGGGCACCCTCAGCGTCGACGACCCAGCGCCCCTCGCCCGGTTCCTCGACGACCGGGTGCTGCGCCTTGGTGGCTGCGGGACCTGTCCGGAGGTCGCCGGCAAGGTGCGGCTCGACGTGCCGCCGGCCCGTTGTGAGCTCTGCGCTGGCGACGATCTGGGTGCCGCCCGCCGGCGGTTCATGGACGGCACCCTGGTCAACGGGCTCTCGCGCCTGGCCATCGTCGGCGGCAGCGCCAAGCTGCACCGGATCCTGCGCGAGCTGCTGGTCGACCGGCGGCTCGACCTGGTCCTGGTGCCCGGCACCCTGCGCCGCACCCTCGATGCCGCCCGGGCCGAGGTCGAGCACGTCCAGGCCGTGCTGCGCTGGCGCAGGCCGGACGCGCCCGAGTGGTTGCTCGACGACGTGGCGACCCTCTACGACGGGCTCGAGATCCCCGTGCGCGACATCGAAGCCGACCACCTGGCGGCCTTCCTGGTCGGGGCGGGTGTCGCCCTCGACGACCTGGTGTCGTGAGCGGCGTGTCGGTCGCGACCGGGCGGGGCACCCGCGGGTTCGGACGGCCCGGGCTGGTGCTGATCGGGCTCTGTGGCTGCGCGGACGGGTCGCAGGAGCGGGTGCTCGGGACCCAGGTGGCGTCCATGGTCGTGGACGGCGACGGCGACGGGTTCGGCGCCTGGATCGACGCCCGAGGAGCCGCCCGGGAGGGTCGCCTGCGGGTCGGCTACGCCGCGCGGACCGAGGTCCGGGAGCTCGGGCTCGACGGGCGCCTGCTGGAGGCCCGGGAACAGGCGCTGGACCCCGTGCCGAGCGTGCGTCGGCTGGGGCTGCGCTGCGACACCGACGCGGGCTGCGACGTGCTGCTGGACGGCCGGGTCGTCGACCGGGTCGCGGCGGGCGGGGACGTGGCCATCGTCGACGGGCTGCCCTGTTGGAGCGACGTCCAGGCGGAGCGGGACGACGCGCCCGGACAGGTGCGCTGCGACGACGGCACGGTGGTCGAGGGCATTCCCGGCGAGCACCTGGGCCAGCAGCTCGCCGTCGCGGACGGGGTCCTGTGGGCCACCGGCCGGTTCACCCGCTGGGACGGCCGGCCGCGCGGCCGGGTGGTGCCCGTGGTCGGCGCCGCCCCGGACGGCGCGGCGGCCTGGGTGGTCGAGCGGGCCGCCGACGCGTCCCCGCTGGCGGTCGGTGCGGTCGACGGCTGGGTGGTGGTGGGCGTGCCGGGCCACGGGGACGGCGAGGTCGACCAGGGCCGCGTCTACATCGTGCAGACGGACGCACTGTGAGCGCAGCGCCGTGAGGGGGCCCCTGTGACGGGCGCAGTGCCGCCGGGGCTGCCGCCGTGGGTCGCGGTCGTCGTGTCGATCCTGTCGGTCCTGCTGATGGGCTGGATCCTGCGCGCGCTGCTGCGCTGGCGGAACGGCAGGGCGCCCGTCTGGGGCGTCGTCGACGGCATCATCGCCCTGTGCATCCTGTTCTGGGGCTCGGGCGAGGCGCTGGGCGTGCTGTCCTTGTTCCAGGAAGCGCCGCTGCACGTCGACGAGCCCCTGCCGCTGTGGCTGGCGGTCACCGGCACGGCCATCGGCGGGGTGCTGGCGGCCGGCTGGGCCCTGCTGCGGGCGCACCACGGCGAGGCCTTCGAGCGGCTGGGGCTCCGCTGGCCGGTCCGGCCCAGCGCCTGGGCGTTGGCCATCGTCGGAGTGCCGGCCTTCGTGCTGCTCTCGTGGGGCATCGTCGTCGCGCTGGACTGGTGGGGCGTGCCCACCGAGCCCCAGTGGATGATGACCCAGGTGCAGTCCGATCCCACGGCCCCGGGGGCGTTGCTGTCGGTGGCCTTCGGGGTGCTGGCGGCCCCCCTGATCGAGGAGATCCTGTTCCGCGGCTTCCTGCTCACCCCGCTCGTCCGCTACACCGGCCGCGGCATCGCGGTGACGCTGACCGCGGCCCTGTTCGCGGCCATGCACCTCAGCGACCCGACCAGCGTCCTGCCCCTGTTCGTGCTGGGCCAGGCGCTCGGCTGGCTGCGGGTCTACAGCCGCAGCCTGGGCCCGAGCGTGCTGATGCACGCCCTGAACAACGCCGTCGCCTTCGTGCTGGTGATCGGCTGGGGCGTCTGACCGACGCGCCCGCGGGTCAGCCCTGCAGGCGGGCCAGGGTCTCGCGCACGTCGGCGACGTGGCCCTTGACCCGCACGCTCGGCCAGGCGTGGGCGATCTTCCCGTCGGGATCGACCAGGAAGGTGCTGCGCACGATGCCCATGTAGCTGCGGCCGTAGTTCTTCTTCTCCTGCCACACGCCCCAGGCTTCGGTGATCGTGCCGTCGTCGTCGGCGACCAGCGGGAAGGGCAGCTCGAACTTGCCGGCGAAGCCCTGGTGGCGCTTGACGCTGTCGCGGGAGACGCCCACGACCACCGCATCGGCGGCCGACAGGGCCGCGTAGGCGTCGCGGAAGTCGCAGGCCTCGGTGGTGCAGCCCGGGGTGCTGTCCTTCGGGTAGAAGTAGACGATCGCCCAGCGGCCGCGGTGGGCGGACAGGTCGAAGGCGCCGTCCTGGGTGGGCCCGGACAGGGCGGGGGCGGGCTGACCGGCTTCGGGCATGGACATCGGGCTCACTCCGGTGGGGGGGAGGGGGAGGAGGAGGAGGGCGCCAGCAGGACGAGCGCCTGCTCGGTGGCGAGCAGCCACCGGTGGTCGCCGAGGGACACGAGGGAGAGGTATCGGCCGGACTCGCGCCACACCAGCCGCGGCACGGACAGGTCGACCACCACGGTGCGCGCCGCGTCGGGTCGGTCGCCGCGGCCGAGCGCCAGCGCGAGATCCCCGGTGGGATCGATGTCCAGCCCGGGCACCGCGCGGCGGGCGCCGTCGGGGTGGGCGGTGCTGCCATCCTGGGCACCGGCTTCCTCGGCGACCAGCAGCCGGCCGCTCTCGTCGACGAACAGGCCGTGGGCGGCCGGCCCGAGCGGCAGGGTCCAGCGGGGCGCCATCCGGCGCACGTCGACTCCGGTCAGGGTGCCGCCGGGCCAGGGCAGCACGAAGGCTTCGGTGCCGGTCGGGTGCAGGGCGACCGAGGGCAACCACGGGAACAGCGGTGCCGTGGTCTCGAGCTCCGTCGCCTTGATGGCCCCGCCGGTGCGCATCAGGCGCGACGGCGCCGACCGCAGCAGGAAGAGCAGGCCGCCCGTCGGCGAGGGGGACCGCTCCAGGAAGGGCACCCGCCAGCCCCGGGCGTGCCGCGTGTTCCACAGCACCCCGACCTCCTGGGGAGAGCGCGGCAGGGCCTGCTCCTCGACCACCAGCGGGGCCGGCGTCGCCGCGGGGCCGACGCCGACGGTGCACCAGCCGCTCTCCGCGGCGCAGGGGTGCAACAGCACGGGGCCGCCCGGTCCCTCGACCAGCCGGGCGTCGGCCGGCGCGACGCCCCGCTCCTCGCCGAGGGCCAGGGTCTTGGGATCCAGGTCGTGCAGCCGGTCCCCGACCAGCACGCTGCAGCCATCGGCCCCGCAGGCGACGCCCCGCAGGCCGTCGAGCTCGACCCGGCCCACCTGATCGAGGGGACGCTGGTCGAGTGGCGGAGAGGACTCCCCGACGGTGCCGCCCGCGGCCGGAGGGCCGGCGAGGGCGGTCGACACGAGGAGGAGCAGGACCTGCACGGGATGGCTCGGGGCGTGGTTGTCGGGGCTGCTGCGACCCACTAGAGGGTCTCGTCGCTCCGGACAAGCCCCGGATGCCGGTGGAGGGTGTGGAGGGACATGATCCACGAGGTGTGTGCATGAAGCGAGGCAAGGGCCGTCCCGGCTCCCGGAAGCCCCAGCGCGGCCCTTCCGGCGACCAAGGCGCCCGAGAGCAGCTCAAGCAGCAGGCGGAAGCCCTGGTGCGCGACACCGGCATCCCCCGCCCCTGGGCCTTCCAGGTGGCGCGTGGCGAGGTCACCCTCAACGACGTGCTCAAGCGCCTGTCGGTCCACGATCGCGTGGACCAGCTGGTCCGACGGCACGGCCTGGATCGCTCGCTGGCCTTCCAGGTGGCCCGCGGCGAAGCCGACCTCGACGCCGTGCTCGAGCGCCAGCGTCGGGTCGAGCACGTCGACCGCAACAAGGAACGCTCGGTCCTGCTCTCGGCGTCGACCACCGGCGACCCGCTCACCCTGCACCTGCACGGGCTGACCACGCGGACCGGCCGGATCGTCGCCGTGCGCCCCTTCGAGATCGACGTCGACGACGGCAGCGGTCCGGTCGCGGTGCACAAGCTCGACATCAAGCTCGCCCACGCCGACGGCGTCGGCCCCACCGTCGACGAGATCCCCGGCGGCCGGGTCGCGGCGCAGCCCGTCAAGCGCCCCCAGGACCGCTGGCACCTCTCCGACAAGCGGGCGTTCGCGGCCCTGGACAGCGGCCGCAAGGTCCGGCTGACCTCGCTCGAGGGCGACGTGGTCACCGGCACGCTGACCTGGGTCGGCCGCTGGGAGCTCGGCCTGCGCCAGGGCAGCGGCGGCGCCGCCATCGACCTCGTCTTCTTCCGGCATGCACTCTCTCGCTTCGAGGAGCTCTGAGTGGGAATCCTGCAAGGCAGCCTGACCGTCCGGCGCTACCGGGCCGCGGGCACCGTCCCCGACGACTTCCGCACGTCCTACGTGGACGCGCTCAACGACAACGCCTTCCGCGAGCCGCGCGACTGGACCCCCGGGGTCGAGGCCATCGGGTGGTGCCAGGTCCACAACCTGCTGGACACGGACTTCTCGGACCTCAACAAGTGGCTGTACAACGAGTACGCCGTGCTCGCGATGCGCATCGACAAGAAGTCGCTGCCGGCGAAGCTGCTCAAGGCGCACCTGGACAAGAAGGTCGCCGAGTGGTGCCAGGAGAACCACCGGGACAAGTGCCCGGCGCGGGTCCGCACCGACCTGAAGGAACAGCTCGAGGGCGACATGCTGGTCCGCACCCTGCCGCGGGTGGCCGTGCACGAGTTCTGCTGGAACATCGTCGACGGCACCGTGCTGTTCCACAACACCAGCGAGAAGGTCAACGACACCTTCCGCAAGGTGTTCCGCGAGACCTTCGGCATCGCCCTGCTGCCGTGGTCCCCGCTGGACTTCCTGGCCGACAGCCCCGACCTGGCCGCCACCCTGGAAGCCCAGGGCCTGTCCGATCTGCGCCCCGACCACGCGGTCGGCGCCGCCGCTCCCGTGGGAGGTGAGGAATGAGCGACAGCTTCGAGCCGACCGACGGCTCCTCGCAGGGCAGCGGCTTCGGGGACGCCGCCTCCTTCCCCGACCCGACCCCGGCCCTGCCGCACCTGGCCACCGAGTTCTTCGCCTGGCTCTGGTACGCCAGCGAGCGCGACGGCGGCACCTTCGTGCTGCCGGGGACCGAGGGCGTGTTCCTGTTCTGGGTGGACGACCGCCTGAGCTTCCGCCTGCCGGACGAAGACAAGGCCCGCGCCGTGCTGACCGGCGAGAGCGCGGCGGCCACGCTCGAGGCCCGCGCGGCCCTGGCCGGCGGCAAGGTGGTCCGGGACCTGCGCCTGGCGCTCAAGCGCGAGGAGCGCGAGTACTCGGTCACCCTGCGTGGCGTGCACCTGGACCTGCAGGGCGCCAAGCTGCCCGCCGAGCTCGGCGCCAAGGACGAGACCAGCGAGGTGCTCTACGAGCGCATGTTCCTGCTCGACGAGCTGTGGTTCATGGTCGGCGCCCTGTACCGCCGGTTCGCGGCCGAGCGGACCTCGGACGACTGGCGGTCGGCTCATCTGGCGGCCATGCGCCGCTGGGCCGGCGGGCTCGACGACGCCTGAGCGCCGCGGAGCCGACGTTCCTTGACCCGCACCAGCGGGGGCATTAGGTCCGCCGGCACGCGCTGCGCGATTAGCTCAGCTGGATAGAGCGTTGGCCTCCGGAGCCAAAGGTCGCAGGTTCGAATCCTGCATCGCGCGCCACCTCGACAGCGGACCGGACCGCTGGAAGCGAGCGGGAGTCCTTCGGGCTCCCGCTCGTCGCGTCTCGGTGTCCGTCGGGCCGTAGGTGCCTGCCCGGCGTGATAGGTTGCGCAGCGAGAGAGCCCGCGCCGGGCCCGTGCGCACTGGAGTTCCATGTACCCGTCGCCGGAGACGGAGCCGCCCGCGACGGGGCGGGTCTGCCGGAGGTCGCCTTGCAGGTGACCTTCTGGGGCGTGCGTGGGTCGATCCCGGTGCCGGGTCCGGCCACCAGTCGCTACGGCGGCAACACCTCGTGCATCGAGGTGCAGGCCGACGGCGGTCCGCCGCTGGTGCTCGACTGCGGGACCGGCGCGCGGGGCCTGGGGCGCAAGCTGCTCGAAGCGCACGAGAAGCGGGTGGAGATCCTGTTCACCCACTTCCACATGGACCACGTGTTCGGCTTCCCGTTCTTCGGGCCAGTCTACGCGCCCAGCTGCCAGGTCGGTGTGACCGTGCCGGCAGGCACCTCCGAAGAAGCCGAAGCCAAGCTCGGGCGCTACCTCAACGGCACCTACCACCCGGTCCGGCTGCGGGACGTGCAGGGCAACCTGTCCCTTCAGCACGTGCGGGTCGGCCACACCTTCGAGCGCGGCGCCTTCCGCATCCAGACCGTGCGGCTCAACCACCCGGGCGGCTGCTGCGGCTACCGCATCGAGGCCGGCGGCAAGGTGATGCTCTACCTGAGCGACACTGCCCCGCTGGCCGGGGTGGGCGAGGGGTTGCTGGCCGGCAAGACGCCGCCTGCCCTGGAGAAGCGCGTGCTCGCCGCGATGGAGGGCGCCGATCTCGTCGTGATGGACACCATGTTCAGCTTCGACGAGTACCTCGAGAAGATGACCTGGGGGCACTCCTACCCCGAGTACGGCGTCGCCCTGTGCGAAGCCGCGCGGGTCGGAAAGCTGGCTCTGTTCCACCACTCCCCCGACGCGAGTGACGCGCAGCTCGACGAGCGGGCGGAGCGGTGGAGCGCTCATGAGGGCGACCTCGACATCTTCCTGGCGCAAGAGGGGGTGACCGTGGACCTCGAGGGGTAGCTTCCTACGTCGACTCGACGGTGATCATGAGCGTGATCGGGGGACTGCTGTCCCTGGTGCTCGTGCTGTGGGCCTGGTACTTCTTCCAGGCGCTCCAGCGGGCCTGGCTCGTCGAACAGGCCCACGACGCCATCGCCGCCGCGCAGGACGCCGGACTCGCGCTGAAGCCCACGGGCTTCCGTGCCCGGCTGGTCGCGGTGGGGACCATCGACGGCAGACCCGTGCGCGTGGAGTGGCGGACGGGCGTGCTGGGACCACGGTCGGTGGTGCGCGGGAACTCCACCCGTCGCCTGCCGCTCATCACGAGCCCGGGCGAGCTGCAGCAGGCGCTCGCCCGCTGACCCGCACCGGAGCAGGCCCCGCCCGCGAGGTCGGGACCCCGGCCCTCAGGCCAGGGCTCCGACCTCGCGGGCGGTGCGCCGCCGGGCCTCGCTGTCCGTGGCGTGCGACCGCAGGCGGCCCAGCACGTCGTCCAGTCGGTCGGGCGTGCGCTCGCCGGGCTGCACCCGGGCCACCGCCAGGCCGGCGCGGGCTTCTTCCAGGAAGGCGCTGGCGTACTCCGACAGGGCCGCAGTGCGTCCGCGCTCCAGCTCCAGGGCCTCGCGGTGGCGGACCAGGGCGGCGAGGTGGCGGGCGGTGGCTTCCAGGCGTTCCCGGGTGAAGGGATCGTCGGTCTGCTGCGCCCGCTCGAGCAGATCGATGCGCCGCTGATCCAGGCCCGTGTCCTCCAGCGCGGCGATCTCCTCGTCCAGCACCATGCGCGACCACTGCAGCCGGAAGATCCAGGCCGCGACCTCGCCGACGCCGTCGCGGGTCTCGGGGTCCGGCGCGTGCCGGGCCATCTCGTGGTCGAGCTGGCGGGCGCGCAGGGCCGGGTCCCGGTAGCCCTGGGGCAGGGCGGCGCGGATCCGACCGCGGCCGGGGATGCGGTCGGTGGCCTTGAAGGCCAGGGCGGCGGCGACCAGGGCCTGCGAGCTCACCAGGCCGAACAGCGCGCCCTGGAGCGCGCCCTGCAGCGGCTCGGTGCCCGGCGGGCCCACCAGGGCCGTGGCGGCCCACCATCCGATGCCGGCCGCGGCAGCGCCGCCCAGGGTGCCGTGCACGCGCCGCCAGCGATCGGCGACGGCTCCGTCCAGGAAGGTCAGGCCGAGTCCGACGACGGCGCCCGCGACCAGGACCTGGGCGCTGCTGATGAGCGCGCTGCCGGGGATCAGCAGCGGCAGCAGGAGCACGGCGCCTACGGCGACCGAGGCGACCACCAGGGCCTTCGGTGCGGCCTTGGGCCAGGCGGCGGCCGCGCCGACACCGAGCGCGGCGGCCACCACGGCGGCGTAGGGCACCGCCCCGGGGCCGACCGCGGCGGTCCCGGCCAGGGCCAGGGCGCACCACGCGGTCCAGGCCAGCTGCCGCGACAGCAGCCGCTCCTTCACCGCGGGCACCAGGTGGAAGCGCCCGCTCCGTACATCGGGGGCCGTGCGCACCTGGTGGGCGCGCTCGCCGGTGCGGGGCGCCGCCGCGGCCGAGGGCGTCTCGGCGGGCTTCGCCGAGGGCGCCTCCTCTGCGGAAGCGACTTCGGCGGCCGGCGGTTCCGCCAGCGGCTCTTCGCTCGGTTCTTCCTCGGTCTCGGGATCCGGAGCCAGGGCCAGCGTAGGCGCCTTGTCGGCGCCGGGCTGCTCCTCGGCCAGGGCCAGGGCGGCTTCCAGGTCCATGCCGGCTTCAGCGTGCGTACTCAAGGGCCGCCTCCTTCGTCTTCTTGACGTTCCACAGGCCGTCGTCGCTGGCCGGGGCCGCTTCCGAGAAGGCCTGCTGCTGCACGGCCACTTCTTCGGCCTCGAAGTCCAGCTCGGGGGCGTCGTACCGGGTCCGCATGCTGCGCAGCAGGCCCTGGGCCTGCTCGAGCTTGGCCTGGTTGCCGGCCACGTCGCCGTCGGCGTAGTCGCGGGCCGACTCGTCCATGAGCCGGCCGGCGTGGGCCTTGGCCGCGGACACACCCGCGCGGCGGTTCACGCTGCGGGCGGCCACCCGGTTGTCCTGGGTGATCTTCGCGGCGACCACGGCGGCTTCTTCGGCCGCCTTCCCGCTGTCGGCGTCGGTGTAGCGCAGGTCGACATCGGCGACGTTCAGGGTGCCGAGCTCGCCGTCGGGGACCGACACCCGGGCCACGATCTTGCGGGTCTCGCCGCCGTGCACGTCGCCCAGGAACACGCGGTAGCCGTCGGTGCTGAGATCGGCGTCCCAGCCGAACACCTCTTCGAGCCGCACGCCGTCGGGCAGCTTCACGTCCACGGCGACCTCGCGGCCGGCGACCCGGGTCATCTGCTGCAGCTCCGTCTGGAACATGGTGGCCAGCTGCCCGGGCTGATCGACGAAGTGGTAGCGCCCGCCGCCGGCGTCGCTCATCGCGGAGAGCAGGTCCTCGTTGTAGTCGAGCCCCAGGCCCATCGCGCTGACGCTGATGCCGGCCTCGACCTGCTCGCCGCTCATGCGCGCGAGGGACGCGGTGTCGGTGACGCCCAGGTTGGCCATGCCGTCGGACAGGATGACGACCCGCTTGATGCCGGTGAGCGAGGGGTCGGACAGGGCGTCCAGGCCCAGCTGCAGGCCGCCGCTCAGGTTGGTGCCGCCCCCGGGGCGGATGCCGGCCGCCTGTCGCTGCAGCCGGGCGGGGTCCGTGACGTGCTGGCTGCTGACGACCGTGCGGCCGCGGTCGCTGAAGCTGACCAGCGCGAAGGTGTCCTCGGGGCCCAGCTGGGAGATCAGCTCGGACGCGGCCATACGGGCGTTGTCGATCTTGCCGCGGCCGGCCATCGAGCCCGACGTGTCCATCACGACCGCCAGGTTGACGGGTCGGCGGACATCGCCGGGCATGTCGGGGGCGGTGACCTCGATGACCAGGTAGCGATCCTCGCCCGAGCCCTGCAGCAGCGCGTCCTGGTCCAGGGCGGCGGTCAGCTCCAGCGCGCCGTCGAAGCCCTTCGGCGGGACGGGGACCCTGGTCGTGACGGTGGGGTCGCCCGGGATCGGGTCGACCGGGTCCTTCGCGACGAAGCGCGCCTGCACGGTGGGGGCGATCATGGCGGCGAGGACGGCGGTGCCCGCCAGGCCGAGGGTGAGGTGCCAGCGCTGCATCGGATGCTCCTGTCAGAGGGTGTGCATCCCGACAACGGCCCTTGCAGGGGGTTCCTTACACTTCGATCCTGCGATTCCGTTGCACGGTCCTTGCGCGGGGCGTGGGCAGGGGTCCGAGAGGCTGTGGCCCGAGACGCAGCGACGCCCGGCCTGTGCAGGACCGGGCGTCGCGGGTCGGGGTGCGGGTGGCGGTCAGGCGACCGTCACATCCGGGCACTGGTAGACGTCCTGGATCGCGTGCAGCAGGGCCACACCCTCCGCCCGCGGCTTCTGGAAGGCCTTGCGGCCGCTGATGAGTCCCATGCCGCCGGCGCGCTTGTTGACCACCGCGGTCTGCACGGCCTGCTGCAGGTCGTTGGCCCCGCTGGCCCCGCCGCTGTTGATGAGCCCCATGCGGCCCATGTAGCAGTTGGCGACCTGGTAGCGGCACAGGTCGATCGGGTGGTCGCTGGACAGCTCGCTGTAGATGCGCTTGTCGAACTTGCCGTAGCTGCTGTCGCCCATGTTCAGGGCCGCGTAGCCGCCGTTGTTCGTGGCCAGCTTCTGCTTGATGATGTCGGCTTCGATGGTGACGCCGAGGTGGTTGGCCTGGCCCGTCAGGTCGGCGGCCGCGTGGTAGTCGGTGCCGCCGGTGTTGAAGGCGTTGTTGCGCAGGTAGCACCACAGGATGGTGCCCATGCCGAGCTCGTGGGCCAGGGCGAAGGCCCGGGAGACCTCGACGATCTGGCGGCCGGACTCGGGGCTGCCGAAGTAGATCGTGGCGCCGACGGCCGCGCAGCCCATGTCGTAGGCCTGCTCGATCTGCGCGAACATGATCTGGTCGAAGGCGTTGGGGACCGTCAGCAGCTCGTTGTGGTTGAACTTCAGCACGAAGGGGATCTTGTGCGCGTAGCGCCGCGCCACGGCCCCCAGCACGCCGTAGGTCGTCGCCACTGCGTTGCAGCCGCCGTCGATGGCGAGCTCGACGATGTTCTGCGGGTCGAAGTAGTCGGGGTTCTTCGCGAAGCTGGCGCCGCCGCTGTGCTCGATGCCCTGGTCCACCGGCAGGATGCTGACGTAGCCCGTGTCGGCCAGGCGGCCGTGGCCGTAGATCGACTGCAGGCTCTTGAGCGTCCGGATGTTGCGGTCGCTCTGCCCGAAGATCCGGTCGACCCAGTCGGGGCCCGGCACGTGCAGGCGGTCCTTGCTGATCTTGGGGCTGTCGAAGGCGAGGAGGTCGTCGCCCCCTTCGCCGAGGATGTCCTGGATGCGGCCGATGTCGCTCATGGAAGGCTCCGGGGGATGCCGAGGTCTGGGAGGAGGACGGGGGAGCTATCTCGCCCCGGGGCCGCCGGCCCTCCGTCCGCTGCGTTGTCGGCCATGGCCGAGGAGGAACGGGTGGACGGCGGTCTGCCCTCGGATCAGCGGGCCTTCCTGCGACGGATCCACAGCCCCAGGGGCCCGGCCAGCCACAGCCCGGCCGCGCCGGCGCCTCCTCCTCCGCAGCAGCCCTCCTCCTCCTCGTGGCCGCTGCCGGCGCCTCCTCCCCCCGCTCCGCTGTCCCCGCTGTCGGCCGGCTGGTACAGGTCGATGCTGGCCTGCACGTCGGCCCACAGCGGCACGCAGCGCTCGCGCTGGGTGCTGCCGTCGCGGCAGGCGAGCGGTCCGGTCAGATCCGGCGGACGCAGCGCCGGCGTCCAGGCCCCGCCCGGGTCCACGTCGGCCAGCAGGATCCCGGTGTACTCGGCGAAGCTGGTCAGGCGGACGCCGTTGCCCGCGGGATCGGCATCGACCCCGATGCCCAGCGGCACGCCGCTGACCGGGGTGAAGGCGCGACCGTCGGTGCTGCGCCACAGCGCGCGGCTGCCCTCGACCAACCAGACGGCGCCGTCGTGAGACACCGCGCCGTCGACGATGTCGTTGGTGACCTGCATCAGCTCGGCCACCGATGCCCCCCCGTCGTCGGTGCGCCACAGGTGGTCGCCGGTGGTCGGACCGGCGACCAGCCAGGCCACCGCGGCGTCGTCGGGGGACAGGGTGGCGATCGTCAGCGTCACCTCGCCGGCCCCGCCTTCGGCGTCGGGGGCAGGGTGGTGGGACTCGGTCGGCGAGCCGTCGCCGGGCCCGTGGAGCACGACCAGGTCGTCCCCGTGCCCGGTCACCCAGACCACGCCGCCCAGGCCGATGGCGACGTCGTCCAGGGTGGCGTCCGGCGACGCCCACTCCGACCAGGTGGCGCCGCCGTCGGTGGTGCGCAGCACCCGGTCCGCGGTGATCGCCACGACGTGCCCGGACCGCGCGGGGTCGACCGCCAGCGCGACGACGGCCTGTTCGGCCAGCCCCTCGACGGGCTGCCAGTCGCAGCCGTCCACGCTCGTGTACACGCTGCGCCCGACCAGACCGGCCTGGTCGGGGTCGGGCACGACCGCCCAGATGACGCCGTCCGGATCGCGGTCGTAGCGGGGCGTGATGCGAGCGTCGGCCGTGGTGATCGCCTCGTGGCAGATCCAGTCCCAGCGCGTCGGGTCGGCGGGGTCGTGGCCCTGCAGCAGGAGCCCGAAGTTGCCCTCGAACAGCGTGATCCCGTCGGCCCCGGCGTGCAGATCGACGCCGGCCAGGCTCGCCCCGGCATGACCGCGGGCGGGGGAGGGGAGGAGGGCCAGGAGGAGCGGGAGCATGCGGGTCGAGGGCTACTCGGCCGGCTGCAGGCGGATGACCTCGTCGTACTCGGCGTCCACGAACCAGACGTCGTCTTCGCCCCGCACCTCGATGCCCATCAGGCCGCCGGCTTCGGTGTCCAGGCTGACCAGCTCGTTGCCGTCGAGGTCGAAGGCGTGGATGCGTCCGGTGGCGTGATCGCCGACGTAGAGCACGCCGTCGTGCAGGGCCAGGCCGCTGGGCTGCTGCATGCCGACGCTGTCGCCGTCGACCAGGGTCCACAGCTCGGCGCCGTCGACGAAGTAGTGGTCGGTGCCGGGTTCCTGGGCGCGGCGGTCGTCGCCGCGGGCGCCGGTGGTGGTGTCGAGCACGGCGACCCGGTTGTTGCCGGTGTCGGCGATGTACAGCAGGCCGGTGTCGCGGTCGAGCTCCAGGTGGCTCGGCACGTCCTCGACCCGGGCCAGGGCGCCCTGCACGTAGGTGCCGATCACGCCGTCGCTGTGGTCGTCGTAGCCGGGGCCGTGGTCGACGGCGAAGTCGTTGCGCTCGATGGCGCCTTCCTTGCCGTCGAACACCCAGTAGACGTTGTCGTGATCCCAGGCGATCCCCATGCAGAGGGGCGTCTGGTGCAGCATGTCCAGGTGGCTGCCCAGGTCGGCGTAGAAGCCGAACAGGTCCGTCAGGTAGTCGACGGCTTCCGGGTTGGACTGGCCGTAGATGTCCATGTCGCTCGACCACAGGGTCGGACCCATGAAGTTGTTGCCCTGGTACTGGCCGTTGTAGGTGTTCGTGCTCTCCTGGCAGGTGCCGAAGGTGCCGGGCGCGCCGAAGGCGATCGACGACACCTCCTCCATGAAGTGCAGGGCGAAGGGGTCGACGATGTGCTCGGCTTGCTGGCCGGCGGTCCCGGCGTCCCAGTAGGTGACGGTGCTGTCGTCGGCGCGGTTGACGACCCACAGCTCGTCCTGGCCGTCCGGGTTGAAGCCCAGGTCCCGCGGGATGTTCAGGCCGTCGCCGCCCGTGCCGATGACCGTGCGCGTGACGTTGTCCAGGTCTCCGCCGCCCAGCGCCGAGGGTCCATCGCCGGCTTCGTCGGGGGAACAGGCGAGCAGGGACAGGGCGATGATCACGGTCACGAGGGCTCCTTGGACGATCTTGGACGACAAGGTGGCGGGTAGCCTCGCCACTGGCAAGTGCCAGTCGTAGAGTCGGTGCAAAGGGCGCGCAGGCGGCGGGTGGGCTAGCCCTGGGGCGTGATCACCCTCTCCGACCTGCACAAGGCCTACCCGACGGCCGGCGGACCCCTGCCGGTGCTCAAGGGCATCGATCTGCACATCGACGAAGGCGAGCTGGTCGCGATCATGGGCAGCTCGGGCTCGGGAAAGAGCACCCTGCTCAACGTGCTCGGCATCCTCGACGGCTACGACACGGGCGCCTACGAGCTCGACGGGCAGCTGGTCCGCGCCTTGTCGGAGGCGGACGCCGCGCGGCTGCGCAGCCGGGCCATCGGCTTCGTCTTCCAGAGCTTCCACCTGCTGGCCCACAAGGACGCCACCGAGAACGTCGCCCTGCCGCTGTACTACCAGGGCATCGGGCGGGCCGAGCGCATGCGGCGGGCCCGGCAGATGCTGGTGGACGTCGGGCTGGCCGACCGCGCCGACCACATGCCCGGCCAGCTGTCCGGCGGACAGAAGCAGCGGGTCGCCATCGCGCGGGCGCTCGTCACCCAGCCGCGGCTCATCCTGGCGGACGAGCCCACCGGCGCGCTGGACAGCACCACCAGCGACGAGATCATGGCCCTGCTCCAGCGGGTCAACGACCAGGGCATGACCGTGCTCATCGTGACCCACGAGCACGACATCGCCGCCCGCTGCCGCCGTGTGGTGCACCTCAAGGACGGTCGCATCGAGCGCGACGAGCGCCGCGAGCCCCAGGGCGCTGGAGCGGCTCCGTGACCGGCTGGCTCGATCGCCTGCGCGAGGTGGTCGAGAGCCACACCCGCCACCGGTTCCGCACGGCGGTGACCGCCGGCAGCGTGGCGTGGGGCATCTTCATGCTGGTGCTGCTGCTCGGCGCCGGCACCGGCCTCGAGAACAACATCCGCTGGCAGTTCCGCGACGACGCCATCAACAGCATCTGGATCTACCCGGGCATGACCAGCCAGCCGTGGGAGGGCCAGCCCGTCGGCCGCGTCGTGCAGTTCAGCAACGCCGACATCGAGCGCATCGTCGAGGTGGTCCCGGAGATCGACCACATCTCGGGGCGCTTCTACCTGCGGGGCGAGTTCACCATCACCGCCCAGACCCCCGCCGGCGGCACCCGCAGCGGCGCGTTCAGTGTGCGGTCCTGCCACCCGGGCCACCGCTACATCGAGCAGACGATGATGGTCGCCGGGCGCTACCTGAGCCCGCGAGACCTGGCCGCCGAGCGCAAGGTCATCGTGATCGGCCTGCGCGTGGCGGAGTTCCTGTTCCCGGGGCGCCCGCTGTCGGGGGTGCTCGGCGAGTGGGTCGACCTGGCGGGCATCCAGTACCGGGTGGTGGGCGTCTTCGAGGACGTCGGCGGCGAAGGCGAGATGCGCCAGGTCTACATCCCGATCACCACGGCCCAGGCGGCCTACGGCGGCGGCGACCAGGTGCACCAGGTGATGTTCACCGTCGGCGACGCGACGGTCGAAGAAGCCGCCGGCATCGCCGATCGCGTGCGCCGGGTCCTGGCCCGCAACCACCACTTCGCCCCCGGCGACCTGCGCGCGGTGCGGGTGCGCAACAACCTGGAGAGCTTCCACGAGATCCAGCAGATCTTCGTCTGGCTGCGCATCTTCATCTGGTTGGTGGGGGTCGGCACGGTGGCGGCCGGCGTCGTGGGGGTCAGCAACATCATGCTGATCTCGGTGCGCGAGCGGACGGCCGAGCTGGGGCTGCGCAAGGCGATCGGCGCCACCCCCGGCCAGCTGGTCTCGATGGTCGTGCAGGAAGCCCTGCTGCTCACGGCCACCGCCGGCTACGCCGGGCTGGTCGGCGGGGTGGCCGTGCTGGAAGCCGTGCGGCGCCTGATGCCCGAGAACGAGTACATCCGCGACCCCCAGGTCGACATGCCCGCGGTCATCGGCGCGACCGTGCTGCTGGTCGTCGCCGGCACGCTGGCGGGCTGGTTCCCCGCCCGGCGCGCGGCCCGGGTGGCGCCCGTCGAAGCGCTGCGGAGCGAGTGATGGGCGACCTGTTCCAGGGCGAGCTGTGGGCCGAGGTGCTGGAGACCGTGCGGCGCAACCGGCTGCGCACGGCCCTGACCCTGCTCGGCGTGTTCTGGGGGATGCTGATGCTGGTGCTGATGTACGGCTTCGGCAACGGCCTGGAAGACGGCGTCGTGCGCTCGCTCGGCGACAACGCCACCAACGCCGTGTACCTGTGGGGGCGCCGCAGCACGCTGCCCTACCAGGGCAACCAGCCCGGCCGCAGCGTGGACTTCACCACCGATGACGTCGGCGCCCTGCGCAGCCGGGTCCCCGAGATCGAATACCTCTGCCCGCGCAACCAGCTGGGCGGCTACCGGTCCGGCAACGTGGTGCGGCACCGCGACAAGGTCGGCAGCTTCAACGTGATGGCCGACGTGCCCGAGTACCGCCACGTCTTCCCGATGCAGATCCCGCTCGGCCGGTTCATCAACCCCGAAGACATGACCGGAGCCCGCAAGGTCGCGGTGATCGGCGCCCAGGTCCGCGACGAGCTGTTCGGCCCCGGTGTGGATCCCGTCGGCGAGCACGTCGAGATCCAGGGCGTCTGGTTCCAGGTGGTCGGCATGTTCGACGCCCCCGGCAGCGGCGACGACGCCGACCGGGCCGAGTCCACCGTGCACATCCCCTTCCGCACCTTCCAGCAGGCCTTCAACACCGGCGACGAGGTGTCCTGGTTCGCGCTGACGGCCACCGCCGGCGCCAACGGCGAGGAGGTCGAGGCCGCGGTCCGGAAGGTGCTGGCCGAGCGGCACGGGCTGCACCCCGACGACGAGCCGGCCATGGGCTCCTTCAACGCCGAGGCCGAGTTCCGCCGGATCCGCAACACCTTCGCCGGCGTGCGGGCCTTCGTCTGGCTGGTCGGCGGCGCCACCCTGCTGACCGGGGTGTTCGGAGTCAGCAACATCCTGCTGGTCAGCATCCGCGAGCGCACCCCGGAGATCGGCCTGCGCCGCGCGGTCGGGGCCCGGCCCGGCCAGGTGGTGGTCCAGGTGATGCTCGAAGCGCTGCTGCTGACGTCCCTGGCGGGCATGGCCGGGCTGGTGGTGGGGGTCGGCGCGCTGGCGCTCGCCGCGAGGCTGATCGGGCCGGACCGCGAGATGATGGGCCCGCCCGAGATCGACCTCTCGGTCGCGCTGGTGGCGACGCTCGTGATGGTCCTGGGCGGGCTGCTGGCCGGGGTGGTCCCGGCGCGGCGGGCGGCGGCGATCCGCCCGGTGGACGCGCTGCGGGGGGAGTAGGCTGGCGAGATGCGCGCCTTGCTCCTCGCCCTGCTGCTCGCTGCTTCGCCCCCGGCCCACGCCGGGCTCGAGGGGCTGGTGAAGCTGGCGGCCCGAGCGGGGCGGTTCGCCCGGGTCGGAGAAGAAGCCAGCCTGGCGGCGAAGGCCGCTCGGACGGGGCGCGCGCTGCGCGTCGGAGGCGCACTCTCCGGCGTGGCCGTGGCCGAGCGGGCGGCCCTCGGGCTGGCGGCGCTCCCCGACGACGTGGGGCGGGTCGCCGCTTTCGTCGCACGCGAAGGCGACGGGCTGACCGTGGTGCGCGCCGACGGCGCCTGGTCGTCGGTCGATGACCTCGGGGCGTTGGCGGACGACGCGCTGCTGCTCGATCCGACCGTGGCGGTCGAGCCTCGGTTGCTCGCCGGGGTCGAGGGGAAGGCGGTCTACCTGCTGGACGCCGAAGGCGCGGCCCACGCGGCCCGGCGCTCGGAGACGGGCGCGTGGGTGGTGGACGTGGTGGAGGAGGGGGCGAGCGTCGCGATCGACGTGGGCGACTTCGCGGCCGACCAGCTGGAGCTGTCGGAGGAGGCTGCTGTCGGGGGGGAACCGCCCTTGTGGCTCTACGGGATGGTCGGCGGCGCCGTCGTGCTGTTCGGCGCCTGGGAGTGGCGCCGGCAGAGCCGCAAGCTGGAGGCCGCGCTGGCGCGAGGGAGGAGCGTCAGCGGACCGGCGGGTGCTCGCCGGTCAGGTAGTTCGTCTGGTGCAAGGTCAGCCGACGGCCGAGGCGACGGCTGAACAGCGCGTCCTGTTCGGGGAAGACGCACACGTCGGCCGGGTCGTCGGTGCCGATCACCAGCAGCTCACAGGGCTCGTCGACGGCCTGGAGCTGGTGGGCGACCCGGTCGCCGGGGTGCCAGAAGACCAGGTCGCCCGGCTGCAGGCGGCAGGTCTCGACGGTCCCGTCGCGCAGCTGGCGGAGGAGCGGACGGCCGGACCGAACCAGCAGCAGCTCTTCGTTGCGGGTGTGCCAGTGCAGCGGGCTGCTCCACGCGCCGACGTCGAGGCGGTCGTGGTTCACGAACACGGCGGTCGCGCCGGCGCTGCGGGACAGGGGCCGTCCCTGCTGGCCGGGGCCCAGGTCGCGCCACGGCACGGCGGCGGTGGCCGCGTGGGGCGGGCGCCGATCGTCCGGCAGGTGGTCCACTGCGCGCGCGGCAGCGGCAGCGCGGGCCGCGGCGACCGCGGGCTCGACCGGCTGGTCGACGGTGCCGATGCCCACCTGGCGGACCAGGGTCTTGCCGCTGTCGGGGTACTCGCAGAGCTCGCCCAGGTGCCGTCCGTCGGACAGGGCCAGGTAGCGGAGCGGTCGGTCGCCTTCGTTGCGCGACTGGTGGGCGATGCCGGTGCGGGGCGGGTAGGCGACGAGCTCGCCCGGGTACAGGCGGTACCAGCGCTCGCGGTCGCTGCCGGGGTCGAGCTCGCGGACCGTCATGACGCCGTCGAGGACCACGAAGACCTCTTCTTCTTCGTGGTGGCTGTGCAGCGGGCAGGGCAGCTGGCCGGGCTCCAGCGTGCCGATGCTGGCCCCCAGCGCCGTCAGGCCGCGCGGCTCGCTGAGGTCGAGGACGCGGCCGCCGTAGGGGGCCGGCACGTCCCAGGTCGAGGGCGCGTGGTCGGCTTCGGTGGGGCGCAGCACGTTGGGGGGGAGCGATGCGGACACGGGGACCTCCGGTCGCGGGACCGTAGCGTCCGGGGGGCCCCCGTGGGCCCGTCGCGGGCGAACCCGGACAGATCCTGTCCGGTCGCAACATCGCCTCCCCGGCGACCCGCATTAGCTGGACGGCGTGCGCCCCTCCTCCGCCAGCTCTGCGTCCCCCGGACCTGCCTCGGCAGGCCCGCGCTTCGCCCTCCGTCCCTACCAGCGGGACGCGATCGCCGCCGTGGTCCAGGCTCGTCGCGACGGCGTGCGGCGCATGGTGGTCTGCCTGCCGACCGGCGCCGGCAAGACCGTGATCTTCTCCGAGCTCGCGCGGCTGGCCCGCCGACCCGTGCTGGTCCTGGCCCACCGCCGCGAGCTGGTCCAGCAGGCCCGCGACAAGCTCGCCCGCGCGCTGCAGGACGACGGGGTGGTCGCCATCGAACAGGGCGACGACAGCGCGCATGACGAAGCCCGCGTCGTCGTGGCCAGCATCCGCTCCCTGCACCAGGACCGGCTGGCCCGGCTGCTCGCGGCGCGGGACTTCGGGCTCGTGGTCTACGACGAGTGCCACCACGCGACGGCCGACGACAACCAGCGGGTGCTGCGCACCCTGGGGGCCTTCGGCGACGACTGGTCGGGCACCCTGCTGGGCTTCACGGCGACCACCGCCCGGGGCGACGGCCAGGGCCTGGACCAGGTCTTCGAGCGCATCGTCTACACCCGCACCATCCACCAGATGGTCGACGACGGCTTCCTGGCCCCGCTGCGGGGCTACCGGATCGCGACGGCCGCCGATCTGACCCACGTCGGGCTCACACGCAGCGACCTGGTGCTCGAAGAGCTGGCCGAAGCCGTCGACGTGCAGGAGCGGAACGCGCTGGTGGCGCGCGCCATCCAGGAGCTCGCCCGCGACCGGCGGACCATCGCCTTCTGCGTGACCGTCGCCCACGCCCGCAACCTCGCCCGGGCCCTCAACGCGGTGGGCGTCCCCTGCGGCATCGTCTACGGCGCCATGCCCGCCGACCGGCGCCAGCAGACCCTGGACGACTTCCGGGCCGGGCGGCTGGCCGCCGTCACGAACGTCGGCGTGCTGACCGAGGGCTTCGACGATCCCAGCGTCTCCTGCATCGCCATGGCGCGTCCCACCCGGTCCGAGGGGCTCTACGCCCAGTGCGTGGGGCGTGGGACGCGGCTCGCGCCCGGCAAGACCGACTGCCTGGTGCTGGACTTCGTCGACCTGTCGGATCTGTCCCTGATGGGCCTGCCCGCGCTCGCGGGCCTGCCGCGCGACCTGGATCTGGAGGGCGGCCGGGTGGACGACGCCGAGCGGACCCTCGCCCGGCTGTTCGACCAGCATCCGGGGCTCGAGGTCGACCCCGGCACCATCACCCTCGGCGAGATCCAGCGGCGTGCCCGTGACTTCGATCCCCTGGCCCTCGGGCTGGACCCCGAGGTGCTCGCCATCAGCCCGAACCGCTGGGAGTCACTGGGCGCGCGCGGCCTGGTCCTGCACGCCTACTGGGGGCCCAAGGCTGCGCGGCGGGACCTGCTGTCGGAGATCCTGGTCCTCGACGGCGGCGGGCGCGGACGCCGCTGGCAGGTGCAGGTCGACGGCAAGGAGATGGCGCGCTTCTCCCACGTGCAGCAGGCCGTGGAAGCCGTCGATCACGAGGTCGGGCAGCGCGGTCCCGACAGCGCCCGCAGCGCGACCGAGCGGGCGGCCTGGCGCCGCGAGCCCGTGCCCGAGCCGCTGCGACAGGAATTGGTCTCCCTGGGGGCGAGCGGCTCGGTCGCGGATCGCGGTCAGGCCATGCGGCTCCTCTCCTTCCTGCGGCACGCCCGCCGCGGCCGCGTCGGCCGTCGGGCCGCACGCCCCGCCCTGCGATAGCCCGGCACCATGCGTCGCTTCGCTCCCCTGCTGCTCGTCCTCCTGGTCGCCCTGGCCTTCCTCGGCACCCTGGGCTTCCTGTGGAACCAGGCCCGCGAGACGCCGCAGACGGTGACCACCACGACGCCGCAGGTGCGGGACATCGTCCGCAAGACCGTCGCCACCGGCGCGATCGTCCCGCGCAGCGAGGTCGGCATCAAGCCGGCCGTCAGCGGCCTGGTCGCGGCGCTGCACGTCGAGCCGGGCCAGCTGGTCGAGCAGGGCGACCTGGTCGCGGAGATCCGCGTGGTCCCGGACAGCGGCCGGCTGGCCAGCGCCCAGGCGCGGGTGCGCGCAGCCGAGCTCAACCTGCAGGACGGGCGCCGGGAGCTCGACCGCACCGAGCGCCTGGCCGAAGAGTCCGCCGTGTCCCAGGCCGAGCTCGACCGCATGCGGTCCGAGTACACCCAGCGCGAGCAGGAGCTCGACGCGGCCCGGACCGATCTGCAGATCGTGCGCGACGGGGCCAGCCGGAAGTCGGGCGCAGTCTCGACCGAGGTGCGAGCCCCCGTGCGCGGCATGGTGCTGTCCGTGCCGGTCGAGCAGGGCTGGTCGGTCATCGAGACCAACACCTTCAACGAAGGCACCACCATCGCCACGGTCGCCGACATGGGCGACCTCATCTTCCAGGGCAAGGTCGACGAGAGCGAGGTGGGGCGCATCTCCGAAGGCATGGCCCTGTCGATCAAGATCGCGGCCTTCCCCGGGCGCACCTTCGACGGTGCGCTCGAGTACATCTCGCCCAAGGGCGTGCTGGACCAGGGGGCGGTGCAGTTCGAGATCCGCGCCGCGATCACCCCGCCGGACGACGTGTTCGTCCGGGCCGGCTCGTCGGCCAACGCCGACATCGTGCTGGACAAGCGCACCGAGGTGCTGGCCATCGAAGAAGCGGTGCTCCAGTTCGACGGCGAGACCCCCTACGTCGAAGTCCAGCAGGCGCCGCAGCAGTTCGCCCGGCGTGACGTCGCGCTCGGACTGTCCGATGGCATCTGGGTCCAGGTCGAGGACGGGGTCGCCCAGGACGATGTGCTCAAGCGCCCAGAAGGCTGAACCCCTCGTGCTCCAGGAGACGACGTGACGCTGCTGCTCTTGCTGACGCTGGCCTGCACCGACAAGGCGGCGGTGGACTCGGGGACGGGCGATGGCGCCGACTCCGGGCACCCCCCGACCGCGACCCGCCCGGCCGAGCCGGACCCGTGGGCGGCGCCGGGCGCCGAAGGCACGGCGCTGTGGGGCATCGCGGCGGGTGATCCGCGGCCCGACCGGGTGATCCTGGGGGCCCGCGCCGACGTCGAGCAGGCCACGCTGGTCGTGATGGCGGACGACGGCGCCGGCGGCTGGACCGAGGTGCACCGCGAGACCCTGGACCGGGGCGATGGCGAGGTCTCGGTGCGTGCCGAGCTGTCGGGGCTGGTGGCCGACACGGTGTACGCCTACGCCTTCTACGAAGGGACCGACACGAGCGGCGCCCGCAGCCCGGTGGGGCGGTTTCGCACGGCCCTCGACGACGGCGACTGGCGGGTCGTCACCGTGGGCGCGACCAGCTGCCTGGGCAACGCGAACCCGCCCTGGCCGTCGATGAGCCACGTCGCGGCCCTGGACCCCGACGTCTTCCTGCTGCTCGGGGACACGGTCTACGCCGACGGTGCGGTGACCCTCGACGAGTACCGGGCCAAGTGGGACACCAACCTCGCGCTCTCCGGGCTGCGGGACACCCTGGCCGCGACCGGCACCGTGGCCACCTGGGACGACCACGAGGTCGACAACAACTGGTCCTGGGACGCGGTCACGCCCGACCAGTACGACGCGGCCCTGACCGCCTACCGGGAGTCGCTGCCGCAGACGGTGGGCCCGACCGGTGGCGTCTGGCGCCAGATCCACTGGGGCCAGGTGCTCGACCTGTTCGTCCTCGACGTGCGCTCCGAGCGGGACGAAGACGCGGCCCTGTACATCGGCGCCGACCAGGAGGCGTGGCTGCTCGACGAGCTGACGTCCAGCTCCGCCGCCTTCAAGCTGGTGCTGACCTCGGTGCCCATCGTCGACTACAGCGACCTGTTCGGCTCGGCGGCGGGCGAGGACCGCTGGCAGGGCTGGCCGGAGCAGCGCACCCGCGTGCTGCAGGCGATCGACGACGCCGGCGTACGCGGGCTGTTGTGGGTGTCCGGCGACGTGCACCACGCGATGGTCCAGACCGTCGGGATCGAGGGCTCGGACCTGCCCGGCCAGGAACAGTGGGAGGTGACGGTCGGGTCGGCCGGCAGCACCCCCAACGTCGGCGCGGACCTCTACGAGAACGACGAGAGCCACTACCGGCTGCTGTTCAGCGACTGGAACTCGGTGCTGTTCACCCTCGACCCCGGCACCGGTGAAGCCCACGTGCGCTTCGTCGGAGACGATGGCGCGGACATCGCGACGATCAGCCTGTACCTGTGACCCCCACCTGCGAACCTCGCCGCCCATGACCTCCTTCGTCGCCCTGCTCCTTCTCTCCTGCACCGGCTCGAAGCCCGGGGACTCGGGTGCCGCGGACGACAGCGGCGCCGATGACAGCGGTGCGGGCGGGCTCGCGCCGGTGGAGACCCTCGCCATCGCCCAGGCCCTGGCGTCGAAGGGGGTGGATGCCTGGCCCGCCGAGCACCAGCTGCGGGACTGGATGCAGACCGTGTGGGTGTTCGGCCTGCTGGCCCTCGACGACGCCGACGGCGGCCGTGTCGGGCACGACTACGCCGACGTGTGGATGGCCGACTGGCTGCCCGAGCTGCAGGCGCAGCTGGCGGCCGGCGACGCGCCCTTCGAGAGCAGCGACAGCACCAGCCCGGCGATCATCGCGGCGGCGCTGGACGACGACGCCTACGCCGAGATCGTGGCCCAGTCAGACCAGTGGGTCCGGACGGACGCGCCCCGCACCGCAGGCGGGGCCTGGGAACACTGGGGACCCGATGCTCCCTTCGGAGTGCCCGACCAGGTCTGGATCGACAGCATGTTCATGCTCGGCCAGTACAGCATCGAACGCTACCGGGCGACCGGGGACGCTGCGTGGGCGGACCTGTTCACCACCCAGTACCTGCTGTTCTCCGACCTGTGCCGGGACCCGGCCGACCAGCTCTACCGACATGCCTGGGACGAGCCGAGCGGCGACAACATCCCGACGGAAGCGGTGTACTGGAACCGGGGCAACTCCTGGGTGCTCTACGTCGGCGTCGAAGCGCTGCTGGTCTTCGGGCCCGACGCGGACCCGGCCCTGGCCGACGCTGTGAACGCCCACGCCCGGGCGGTGGCCGCCCTGCAGGATCCCGAGACCGGCCTGTGGCACACCGTGCTCAACAGCCCGCGCGGGGCCGACCCCGACAACTACGTCGAGACCAGCGGCTCGGCGCTGCTGGCCACGTCCATCGCGCGCGGCGTGCGGGGCGGCGTGCTCGACCCCGACCTGGGCCAGGTGGTGCGTCCGGCCGTGGACGGCGTGCTGGCCATGATCGACGACGACGCGGACGGACCGGTGCTGACCGGCACCAGCTTCGGCACCAACCCCGGCGAGTACGAGATGTACGTGTCCGTGGTCACCATCGACGATCTGATCCTGGGCGTCGGCGCGGCGGTGCTGTTCCTGTCGCAGGTCGACGGGTGGGAGCAGCCGTGAGCGGCTCGCTGCCCCTGGTGGGGCTGTCCGGCCTGCTCTGGCTGTCCGGCCTGTCGGCCTGCCGGGCGCCGGCCGGGGGCCAGCCCGTGGACTCGGGGGCAGGGGACACCGACGCCGGCGACAGTGACGCAGGCGACAGCGGCGCGCCGGTGCGGCCCACGCCGACCCATCCCTTCGTGGCGGTCCAGGCCGACGACAGAGACGCCATCCTGGCCCGGATCGGCCAGGAACCCTGGGCCACCGTCTACGACCGCATCGTGGCCGAAGCGGACGAGGAGCTCCGGAGCTCGGACCACTGGGACCACGACGTCGAGGCGGACAACGCGATGACGGCCGAAGCCAACGCCTTCCTGGCGTGGCTGCACGACGACGGAGCGCGCGCCGACCGGGCGATCGAAGCCCTGTCGGCCATGCGCACGGACTTCGACACCAACCCCGAGTGGGACGTCAACATCCGGATGCCGCGGCCGCTCATCTGCGCGAGCAGCGCCTGGGACCTGCTGGTCGGCGGCGGTTTCCTGGACGAGGACCAGCAGCTGGCCCTGGCCGAGCCGATCACCTCGGTCACCGCCCAGTTCTTCGACGCCTACATCGACGACGACGCGGTGCGGCTGCAGCTGCTCGGCCTGTCCCAGAACAACCACCCGATCCGAACGGTGGCCGCCGTCGGCGTGCCGGCGCTGGTCTTCCCCGATCACCCGGACGCGCAGGAGTGGCTGGACTTCGCCGCCAGCGAGACCGCGTGGCTGCTGGGCGAGCAGGGGCTGTACATCCAGCCCGACGGCAAGGTGAGCGAGGGGCCCTACTACTTCGCCTTCGGGCTGCCCGCGGCGGTCGCCTTCCTGGTCGCAGCCGACGGCGCCCGGCTGGACGAGTGGCCCCTGACCTGGGACTGCCGCAACCGGAACCCGGTCGACCCCTGGGATGCCACGGCGGAGCTGTGCGACGACGGCGCGCCGCTCGTCTGGGAGAGCCCCCTCTACGACCCCTGGTTCCAGCGGGCCCTGACCTGGTCCCTGGCGACCCGGATGCCCGACGGCATGCGACCCCCGATCGCCGACGCGAACCTGGTGCAGCAGAACGGCGCCCAGGTCGTGGCCGCCTTCGCCGATCCCGCCCTGGACGACGATGCGTCCGCCTGGGTCTGGGACTGGCAGGACAACCGGTACTACCCGGCCGACACCACCCGGGGCTTCCCGCTGGGCATCCAGACCCTGGCTCGGCTCGACGAAGACCGCGTGGCCGCTGCGGCGCCGCCTCCGTGGACCGACCGGCTGTTCCCCGACGGGGGCGAGGTCATGCTGCGCAGCGGCTGGGACGCCGACGCGCTGTGGCTGTCCTTCCTCGCCGAACAGGGGCCGGCCCGCAAGACGCTGCACGACCACGTGGACGGCCTGTCCTTCAGCCTCGCGGCCTACGGCGAGTACCTGCTGATCGACACCGGCTACTACAAGCCGAGCCCGCTGGACAACGCACGCACGGCGGACGCGGGCAGCCACAACGTGGTGCTGGTGGACGGCCAGGGAGCGCCGGACAAGGGGCTCTTGACCAACTGGGGGGACGCCGACGCCGCCCTGGCTGTGACCCTGCTCGACGACAGCGAGGCCTTCGCGGTGACCGGCGGCAGCCAGGCCTATGACACGGCCCAGGTCGAGCGGACCCTGGTCGTGGTGGACGACCGCTACGTGGTGGTGGCGGATCACCTGCGCAGCACCGCCGACCCCGGGGCGCGGGCGTGGACCTTCCGGGTGCACGGCAACGCCGGCTACGACGCCGGCGGCAGCTACGCCCTCGGACCCGACGGGGCGCGGGTGGAGCGCGAGCTGGCGGGCGTCGACGTGGCGGTGCAGGCGACCCGCGGCGCGGTGGTCGTCGGCGAGCCCCCGCTGGTGGACGGTGAGCCCCCGCACGTGCACCAGTTCGACCTGGACCGCACGGTTGGCGCCCACGTGGTGGTCGACGCCACCGTCGACGCGGTCGAGCCCGCCCTGCTGTCGATCCTGGCGCCCTTCCGCGTGGGCAGCGCGGCCGACGACGGACCCCTGGCGCTGACGGCGCTCGACCTGGCGGATGGCCAGGCCGGGTTCCTGGTCGGCGACGACGTGGTGCTGGTCCGAGAAGACGCCGCCGCCACCGGGTTCCCCCTGCCCGACGGGCGGGTCGTCGAGACCGACGCGCGGCTGGTGGTGTGGACCGCCGGCGAGCGGTTCGTCGCAGTGGCCGGCACCCTGCTCGCAGTGGACGGGAACGCCCTGTGTGACAGCGCCCACGACTTCTCGATCTGCACCGATCGTGGCACCCACGGCCCACCGGCTCCCGCAGGACCGCGCTGATGGCGATCGCCCGCGACCACCTCGACGTGCTGGTGCTCCCGGCCGATCCGGACGGCGACATCGACGTCGATGCGGTGCGCGCGCTGTTCGACCAGTGGCAGGGCCAGGGGCTGCTGGCGTCCGGGACGGGCTCGCTGCGGCGCACCGCGGGGCCCCGCGCCTGGGCGCTGGTCCAGGGCGGCTTCTCGACAGTCTGGCTGGACCGGCCCGACCGCCCGACCCTGTACGCCAACCAGCTGGGGGGTTTCCGGGTGCCCTGTCCGCACTGCCGCGCGCCGATGGCCCAGGCTTTCTCCCAGGCCACGCAGCGCTGGCGGGGTGGAGAGACCGCCGTCGTCGTCGAGTGTGGCGCCTGCGGCGTCCGGACACCGCTCTACGACGTGCCCCTCTACCCGCCGGGTGGCTTCGCCCACGGGGCCGTGGTGTTCGCGGACGCCGGCAGCCTCGAGCCGTCCGGGACGGCCCTGCGCGAGCTGCGGACCGCCCTGGCCGGCGTGCGCGTGGTCCTGCGCAGGCGAGGCAGCTGATCGCCGTGCGGCGCCTGTTGCGCCGGCCTGCCGGAAGCCGGTTCGGGGGCGCTGGTCAGGGGCGCTGCAACGGGGCAGAGTGAGCGGGTCGGAGCCCGAGGAGCCGCCATGCGCCCGCATCCCCACATGACCCCCAAGGACGTCGGCTGGATCGAGGTCGTCACCGGCTGCATGTTCAGCGGGAAGACCGAGGAGCTCATCCGCCGGGTGCGCCGGGCCCAGTACGCGCGGCTGCCGGTGGTGGTGTTCAAGCCCGCCATCGACGATCGCTACGCGGAAGACAGCGTCGGCAGCCACAGCGGGCAGCGCCTGCGCAGCTTCCAGATCACGCGGGCGGACGAGATCCCGCCGCTGGTCGGTGATGCCGCGGTCGTCGGCATCGACGAGGCCCAGTTCTTCGACGCCAGCCTGGTGCCGATCTGCGAGGAGCTCGCCAACGAGGGCCGCCGGGTCATCGTGGCCGGCCTGGACATGGACTACCTGGGCAAGCCCTTCGAGCCGATGCCCCACCTGCTGGCGGTGTCCGAGTACATCCACAAGCAGCTGGCCATCTGTGTCGTCTGCGGCAACCCGGCCGATCGCAGCCAGCGCATCGTGCGCGGCGGGGCCCGGGTGCTGGTCGGCGAGACCGACGCCTACGAGGCCCGCTGTCGAAAGTGTTGGGACCCGGACAACTTCCAGCCGATCCAGGAAGCGCTCCCGGGCCTGGGCCCGAACCTGGCCGACGACCTGGACTAGGCCGGGTGCTACGCTGAGCGGGTGACGAACCCCCGCCAAGCCACGGGCATCCCAGGCCCGCCGCCGCGGGTCCTGGTGGTCGAGGCGGACGCCGACGACCGCGCGCTCTTCCGCGAAGCCGTGGACGAGCTGGGCCTGCGGCTGGACCTGCGCTTCTTCGACGACCCCGCGAAGCTGCTGGCCGCCGTCCAGCGCGAGCCGGCGGATCTGCTGCTGCTCGAGCTCGATCTGCCGGGCACCACGGGCTTCGACCTCCTGGGCCAGCTGCGCGCCCAGCCCGCCACCCGCACCCTGCCGGTGCTGGTCTACACGACCTCCTGGCACGAGCGGGACATCGGTCGGGCCTACCAGCTCGGCGCCAACGGCTTCCTCATCAAGCCGCTGCGCTACGCCGAGCTCCTCGACCTGCTCTCCCGCACCTTCTCCTTCTGGCTGGGCGCCTGCGAGCTGCCCCACCGGGGCGCTGTCGCGGAGGGCGCGTGAGCGGCTCGGCGCTGTCGCCGGGGCTGCGCCCCGATCGCACCTCGCTGTCGGCGCTGGTCGCGGTGTGGGCGGACCGCCGCACGGGTCGGTTCGCGGCGCCGGGGGCCCAGGGCACCGTCGACGTGGTCGACGGTGAGCCGCGCGATGCGGCCGGGCTGGTCTGGCTCGCCACGGCGGTGTGCCGACCCGGGCTGCGCTTCGTGCCGATGACGGGCGGTGGCACAGCGCAGCTCGGCAGCCGGCTCGGCGCGACCTTGCTCGAGGCCGGGCGACGGGCCGCGGATCGCGCCGGCCTGCAGGGCCTGGAGCGCGGACGGCTGGTGGTCGGGCCGCGCGGGGACGCGCTCGAGCGTCTTCCCTTGCGTGCGGCCAGCCGCCGGGTGCTGCGCGAGGTGGCCGGTCGCCGCGAGCCGCTGCTGCAGACCCTCGACCACATCGGCATCGCCCCCGAGCTGGTGGCCGAGGATCTCGCGGCGCTGGTCGCCCTGGGGCTGGTCCAGCTCCGGCCCGGCGAGAGCCGCTGGAGCGCGAGCAGCGTCGACACCGGCGAGCGCAACCGGCTGGCGATCCGGCGCCTGCAGGCGCGGCTGGATCGCGACTGGTCGACCCTGCGCGACGCCGACGACTGGCAGGTCCTGGGCGTGCCCAAGGACGCGCCGCCGGACCTGGTGGCCCGCGGTGCGGCCCGCATGCGGCACCGCTATGCCCAGGCCGACGAAGGTGTCGACGACGAGATCAGCCGCGAGACCGTGCGGCAGGTGCGCGCGCGGGTCGAGGCCGCCATCGAGCACCTCGGCGCGGCCGCGGAACAGCACGACCCGCCCGAGTCGCCCGACCCGGCGCGCGCCCTGCGGCTGGGTCAGGCCGCGGCGGTGTCCGGCGACCTCGCCCAGGCGCGGCGGTGGCTGTCCGTCGCCGCGCGCAAGGACGAGCACGACCCCGAGATCATGGCCTGGTACGGCTGGGTGCTGGTCGTGGACCCCACCGTGCGCTCGGACCGCGCCCGCCGCCGGGGCCTGGCCCTGCTGGCCATGGCGCGTGCCGTCGCTCCCGACGACCCGGCCGTGCGGGCCCGCTGCGCGGAAGCGGCCCTCGAGGCGGGCGAGGTCCAGGACGCGGCGGCCGACGTGGCCCGCCTGGCCGAGCTGGCGCCCGAGCACGGCGAGCTCGCCCGGCTCCGGCACCGCCTGCGGCGCGCGGGCGCCGTGACCTGAGCCTCCCGGTCGGGGAAAGCGGCGCCGCAAGACGCGGCCGAGACGGCGACGGCCGCCCCCCGCAGCGCGAGGGACGGCCATCTGGAACCGGGAGGGCGCTCAGTCGCGGCGCCGCCGCCCGCCGACCAGGGCCACCAGGCCCAGCAGCATCAGTCCGGCCGCACCCGTCGGGCTGCCGCTGGTGGCGCAGCCGCCACAGCCGCCCTTGACCTCGCCGCCCCCGCCTTCGATGGGGTCGCCGGTGTCGTCGCCGCCGGTCGTGCCGCTGTCCTGACCCGTGCTGCCGGAGTCGCCGGAGTCCTCGGGCGGGTAGTCGTCGGTCGGATCCAGCGGATCGGTGCCGGCGTCGACCTCGGCGCCGTCGGACACGCCGCCGTCGTCGGTGTCGGCATCGAGGGGATCGGTGCCCCGATCGATCTCGTCCCCGTCGAGCAGGCCGTCGTCGTCGCTGTCGTCGTCGAGCGGATCGGTGCCCGTTCCCGGGTCGGTGTCCGAGGTGCCGAGCTCGGCGCCGTCGGTCAGGCCGTCGTCGTCGGAGTCGGCGTCGAGGGGATCGGTGCCGGTCTCGTCGACTTCCTTGCCGTCGGAGAGCCCGTCGTCGTCGGAGTCCTCGTCGAGGGGATCGGTGCCGGTCTCGCCGACCTCGCGCCCGTCGGTCAGGCCGTCGGAGTCGGTGTCATCGTCGGTCGGGTCGGTGCCGTAGCCGCCGTCGCCCGCTTCTTCGCCGTCGGTCAGGCCGTCGTCGTCGGTGTCGGGATCGAGCGGGTCGGAGCCGACCTCGATCTCCTTGCCGTCGAGCAGGCCGTCGTCGTCGGAGTCGGGATCGTCGCGGTCGGTGCCGAGCACGTCCTCTTCGCGGTCGGGCAGGCCGTCGCCGTCGGAGTCCGTGGTGTCGTCGATGTCGTCGCTCGGGTCGAGCGGGTCGGTGCCGTCGATCAGCACCTCGACGCCGTCGCTGGTGCCACCGTCGTCGGTGTCGCGGTCGAGCGGGTCGGTCCCGTAGGTCTCGAGCTCCTCGCCGTCGGTCAGGCCGTCGACGTCGGTGTCGTCGGACAGCGGGTCGGTGCCGTAGATCTCGACCTCGTCCCCGTCGAGCAGGCCGTCGTCGTCGCTGTCGTCGTCGAGCGGGTCGGTGTCCGTGCCCTCGACGCTGCCGTCGCTGTAGCCGACCTCCTCGCCGTCGGTCAGGCCGTCGTCGTCGGAGTCGTCGTCGAGGGGATCGGTGCCGATCTCCTCGTCCAGCTCGTCGCCGTCCCACAGGCCGTCGTCGTCGCTGTCCTCGTCCAGCGGATCGGTGCCGATCGACTCGTCGAGCTCCTCACCGTCGGTCAGGCCGTCGCCGTCGGTGTCGGGGTCGTAGGGGTCGGTGCCGTAGATGTCGACCTCGTCGTCGTCGTCGATGCCGTCTTCGTCCGTGTCGACGCCGCTGTCGACGCCGTTGCAGTCCTGGTCGATGCCGTCGGCCTCGATCTCGTCGGCGCCCGGGTAGACCGTGTCGTCGGTGTCATCGCAGTCGTCGCCGCCGTCGTAGTCGGCGCTGTCGTGGCCGTCGGCGTCCGCGTCGTAGTCCGAGTCGCCGGCGCAGTCGGAGTCGACGCCGTCGTACCAGGTCTCGTCGGCCAGGCTGCTGATGGTGGCGTCCGTGTCGTCGCAGTCGCCGCCGCCGTAGGCGTCGCTGTCGTCGCCGTCGGCGTCGGCGTCGTAGTCGGAGTCGCCGGCACAGTCGGAGTCGACGCCGTCGTACCAGGTGTCGGCGGCGCCGTCGTAGATGCTGGCGTCACCGTCGTCGCAGTCGCTGCCGCCGTAGGCGTCGCTGTCCTGGCCGTCGGCATCGGCGTCGTAGTCGGAGTCGCCGGCACAGTCGGAGTCGACGCCGTCGTACCAGGTGTCGGTGGCGCCGTCGTAGATGCTGTCGTCGGTGTCGTCGCAGTCGCTGCCGCCGTAGGCGTCGCTGTCCTGGCCGTCGCCGTCGGCGTCGTAGTCGCTGGCGCCGTCGCAGTCGCTGTCCACGCCGTCGTACCAGGTATCGGTCGCGCCGTCGTAGATGCTGTCGTCGGTGTCGTCGCAGTCGCTGCCGCCGTAGGCGTCGCTGTCCTGGCCGTCGCCGTCGGCGTCGTAGTCGGAGTCGCCGGCGCAGTCGCTGTCGACGCCGTCGTACCAGGTGTCGGTCGCGCCGTCGTAGACGCTGTCGTCGGTGTCGTCGCAGTCGCTGCCGCCGTAGGCGTCGCTGTCCTGGCCGTCGCCGTCGGCGTCGTAGTCGGAGTCGCCGGCGCAGTCGCTGTCGACGCCGTCGTACCAGGTGTCGGTCGCGCCGTCGTAGATGCTGTCGTCGGTGTCGTCGCAGTCGCTGCCGCCGTAGGCATCGCTGTCCTGGCCGTCGCCGTCGGCGTCGTAGTCGCTGGCCCCGTCGCAGTCGCTGTCCACGCCGTCGTACCAGGTCTCCGCCGCGCCGTCGTAGATGGCGTCGTCGGTGTCGTCGCAGTCCTCGCCGCCGTAGGCGTCGCTGTCCTGGCCGTCGCCGTCGGCGTCGTAGTCGGAGTCGCCGGCGCAGTCGCTGTCGACGCCGTCGTACCAGCTGTCGGGCGCCCCGTCGTAGATGCTGTCGTCGGTGTCGTCACAGTCGCCGCCGCCGTAGGCGTCGCTGTCGTCGCCGTCACCGTCGGCGTCGTAGTCGGAGTTGCCCGCGCAGTCGCTGTCGACCCCGTCGTACCAGGTGTCGGCCGCCCCGTCGTAGATGGTGTCGTCGGTGTCGTCGCAGTCCTCGCCGCCGTAGGCGTCGCTGTCCTGGCCGTCGCCGTCGGCGTCGTAGTCGCTGTCCGAGCCGCAGTCGCTGTCGACGCCGTCGTACCAGGTCTCGGCCGCGCCCGGGTAGATGCTGTCGTCGGTGTCGTCGCAGTCGTCGCCGCCGCAGTCGGCGCCCCAGTAGCCGTCGCCGTCGTCGTCACAGGTGTCGCACATGTCCTGGGCGGCGACGTAGGCGTCCTGGGCCTCGGCCTCGTCGTCGCCCACGGCCACGATGAAGCTGGTGACGATGGTCTCGCCGGCGCCGATGGTCGACGCCTCGCTGTGGCGGATCGACATCGAGATGTCGGCCGACGCGCCGCCGTAGTCGGTCACCGACTGGTCGGCGTCGTTGTTCGGCCACGAGCTGTTGTGACCGAGCTCGTCGTCGTCGGGGGCGCAGGAGCCGAAGCCGATGGTGTGGCGGCTGTCGTCGCCGGCCGACTGGGCGAAGTCGGCGGTGCCGTCCCCGTCGGCGTCGACCACGTCGTTGCGGGTCTTGTAGTCGCTCGAGTAGCTGTAGTCCTGGTCGGGGTCGATGACGAACCGGTAGCGCAGGTCGGTGGCGTCGCCCGAGCCTTCGTTCGTGATCGTGAACCGGACCAGCATGGCCTGGTCGCCCTGCTCCCAGATCTCGTCCTTGACGATCTCGAGGTCACCCGCGGTGTAGGTGTAGCGGGTCCAGTTGGTGGTCCCGCTCGACAGGTCCTCTTCCGAGTCGACCGTCATCGTGACCGAGTAGTAGCTGTCGACGCGGTAGGACCGCGCGCTGCCGCCCTGGGTCCACTCGAAGTAGAAGCCCGCGTAGGCCGTGCCCGGGTAGGTCACGTCGTAGTCGCTGCCCTCGAAGGTCGCGACGAAGCCGTCGTCCGTCGAGTCCTGGTCGTTCCAGTGACCGTCGCTGTCGTAGTTGATGGTGATGTAGTCGCCGTCGAGCGTCTGGGACGCGACGGCGGACGAACCCGTCAGACCGAGCAGGGCCAGCAGGGACAGGGGGCGGTGGACGGACATCGGGACCTCCGGGAAGCCGTCAGGGGGGTGTCAAGGGTTGGCACCTTGCCCCGGACGTTCCGGAATCGCCACCGTTCAATTGTCTCGGTCCTTCTTCCTGCGCCGTGGGGGGCGCTCGGGGAGCGGCGCCGTGTCGACCGGTCCCGACCGCCCCGCGCGAGGGGCCATTCCGGGCAGCGGGGCCGTGTCGGCGGGACCGACGCGCGAGGTCTCGTCCTCGGCCCGGGGCACGGCGGGGTCCGGTCGCGGCGCGGCTTCGCACGGCAGCAGGTCTTCCGGGAGTGGCGGCGTGGGCTCGAAGGCCGACGCGGCTTCGGTCCAGATCTCCTCGCCGTCCGTCGCGCCCACGGGCTCGGTCTCGAGCTCGGCCCCGTGCGGTGCGCGCCAGGCCTCCAGGTGGGTGCGGTCCTCGTCGGTGGTCAGCTCGACCGGGTCGGGACTCGGGCGGAGCGGGCCACGCAGGCCGATGGCGGGCCGGGGACGGGGAGCGGGCGGCCGTGGTGCGGGAGGCGCGGCGCCCGGCGCACCGGGGATGCTGCCGAGCGGCGAGCGGCGGCGTCCCAGGCGCACCTGCGACGCGGCCTGGCGCAGGTCGCTGCGATCCAGGCTCGGCCGCGCCGGTGCCGCCGCGGGAGTGCGCATGTCGGGGAACAGCCGCAGGGCGTCGGTCGGGCAGACCTGCATGCACAGCTCGCAGGCGACGCAGTCCTGGGGAGCGATCGTCATGGCCTGCAGCCAGCCCCGGACGCGACCAGTGGTGGGTGAGGGGGCCAGGGGTGCACCCTGCAGCGTGATGACGCCGACCGGGCAGACGGCGGCGCACAGGCCGCAGCCGACACAGGCATCGTCGCCGTGCACGTCGTCCACCAGGGCGAAGCCCAGTCCGGCGCTGGCAGGGAGGGCGGGCGCGGGAGGAGGAGGTGCGACGGGAGGCTCCTGCTCCCGTCGGCCGCCCAGTCGGTCCAGCCAGCCCTTGATCCCCACTGGATCTCCCGTGTCGCCGAGGCTCGGTGCCCGGCAGTCTATCAGCGGCCGGCCCCCGCGCCGGGCGGGGGAGACGAGGCGAGGTCGAACAGGGCCCGCCGTCCGTCGTCCGCGCGCAGCACGGCCCCATGGTCCCGCAGGGCGGCCTCGAGCCGCTCCGCCCGCTCGGGTCCCAGCTCGCGGCGCTGCACCATGATCTGCGCGACCCCGCGCCCGGCCAGGTCGGCGAGGGTGTCCGCGGGCAGGGCGTCCGGCGCGGCAGCGGAGACCAGCGGGTCCCAGGCCGCGAAGGGCGCGAGGCGCGACGCTTCCGCCGCCGTGCCGACCCCGTTGAGATCGGGCACCCACGGGCTCGGTTGCTGGTGGGCGGCCTGGAAGTACAGCAGGTAGCGCGCCCGTGGCCGGCTCATGTTCAGGGCTCCTGGCGGCATCGCGACGGGACCGGGCAGCTCGAGCAGCGGGCCGTCGACCTCGGCGTAGATGGCGGGGACCTCGGCCGAGGCCCCCGGGAGCATCGGCTCCACCGGCGACAGGAGCAGTCCCTCCAGGGCGACGAGCGGACCCAGCAGCCAGGCGGCGCGCCCGAACCGCGCACCCAGGCGGTCGGCGCCGACCCCGGCGGCCAGGGCGAGGATCGCCAGCGTGGCGGTGTGCAGGCGGTAGGGGAACCGCAGCAGCTCCAGCCCGGGCAGGTCGTACCACGGGCCGATCCCCAGGCTGAGCACGGCCGGGATGGCGGCCAGCGCCAGCCAGGGCCGGCGGGCGTACAGCGCCAGCAGCGGGGCGAGCAGGCCGATCCAGGCACTGATCGCGAAGGGACGCGGGCTCGGGTCGAGGAGGGCGGGGTCCCACAGGCGCAGCGGGCTGCCCATCGCGGCCCGCACGGCGTCGGGCAGGGGCGCCGCTTCGGGGAAGGACGAGGCGAAGGCCAGGATGGCAGGTGCCACCAGCACCGGCGCGAGCAGGGACGCCCACGCGCGGCGGTCGCGCAGCCCGGCGAGTGCCGCCAGCAGCAGGCCCGCGGCCCCCAGGTACCAGCTGCTGAGCACGGTCAGGGCCAGCAGGGGCACCGCGAGCAGGTGCCGGCGACGGCCGATGGCCCAGGCCCACAGGGCCAGGGTCCAACCGTCGGTGCCTTCGACGATGCCCTCGACCGCGAAGCCGTGGAAGGTCGGCGCGCAGCCGTAGACCGCGGCGGCGACCAGGGCCCCGCGGGGACCGAGCCCGAAGGCCCGGCCGGCTGCCCCGGCGGCCAGCACCGTGGCGACACGGGCCGCCACCACCAGCAGGTTCCAGCCGTGGAGCAGGCCGAACATGGGGATCACGGCCTTGCCGAGCAGCCCCTTGAGCGGGCTGCCGTAGTACAGGTCCATGCCGTCGGGGAAGGCCAGCAGCGCGGTGTGCAGGGGGAGGAGGCGCTCGCTCTGCGACCACCACCACAGGCCCCAGACCGACGGGTACAGGTCGGTCCCGCCGTGTCCCAGCAGCGCTCCGCGGGACCAGGCGGGCAGCGCGGGCAGCACCCCCCACAGCAGGGCCAGGGCGCACAGCGGCAGCCAGGAGGCGCGGGAGCTCGACGGGTGGGGATCCAGGCGGGGCCTCGCAGACGTGCCGGGGCAGGGGAGCAGAGCGGAGCGAGCGCGGACGGGGCATGATGCGGTACACAGACGCGTCCGTGGGGTCGGCCCCACGCTCCGTCACCCTCCATCATGCCCCTCCGCGCCTCCCGGAGCCTCCGTGACCCTTCGCCTCCTCTCGCTCAGCGCCCTCCTCTCCCTCTCCGCCTGCGGGGACAAGGACGGCGGCTCCGACGCGGACACCGACGCCGACAGCGATGCCGACACCGACACGGACGGCGCCACCGACGCGGATGCCGACGCCGACAGCGACGCGGACGCGGACAGCGACAGCGACAGCGACGCCGACGCGGATGCGGACACGGACGCCACCGGCGCCGACAGCGACACCGACACCGACACCGACGGCGGCGACCCGACCGAGGACGACTGCGCGGACGGCGTGGACAACGACGCTGACGGCCTGACCGACTGCGCCGACGACGACTGCGAGCGGGACGCGGCCTGCTTCGAGTCGGTCTGCAACGACGGCGTGGACAACGACGACGACGGCCTGACCGACTGCGAGGACCCCGACTGCCTGGGCGTGCCGGTCTGCCCCGAGCTGGACTGCGACGACGACATCGACAACGACGGCGACCGGGCGGTCGACTGCGCGGACGCCGACTGCCTGGACGACCCGGCCTGCCAGGAGCTCGACTGCGCGGACGGTGTCGACAACGACGGCGACGGCGCGACCGACTGCAACGACGACGACTGCTTCAGCCAGCCCTACTGCTACGAGAGCGACTGCGACGACGACGACGACGAAGACGGCGACGGCCTGATCGACTGCCGCGACACCGACTGCTTCGGTGTGGCGGCCTGCAAGGAGTCCGACTGCGACAACGGCGTCGACGACGACGAAGACGGCGCGGCCGACTGCCTGGACGTCGACTGCTGGCGCTCGACCGTGTGCCTGGCCGAGTGTGCCGACGACGAGGTCGGCGCAGCGACCGGCGAGAGCGTCGCGACCGGCGACACCACGGGGGCCGGGGACGACTTCTCCGACCTCGATGAGTGCGGCAGCGCCGGCGGGCTGGACCAGGGCGTCATCTGGACCGTGCCGGCCGACGGCTGCTACGAGCTGTACACCGCGGGCTCGACCTTCGACACGGTGCTGCGGCTCTACGAGAACTGCGTGACCGGCGAAGCCGCCTGCGACGACAACAGCGGCGAGGACGGCAGCACGTCGCTGCTCTACGTCGAGGGCGAGGCGGACGAGAACTTCGTCATCGTCGTGGACGGCGCGTCGTCGACCGCCTCCGGCAGCTGGGATCTGAGCATCTCCGAGTACGAGTACCTCTACGACGACGCCATCGGCTCGGTCACCGGTGAAGCCGCCTACAGCAGCGACATCGACGGCACCGAGGACATGATCGACTACTGGTACTACTCGGCCTGCGCGTCCGACTACACCTACACCGACGGCCTGCTGTGGGCGGCGCCCTACGCCGGCACCTGGACCTTCGACACGTCCGAAGCCGAGTTCGACACCGTGCTGACCATCTGGGGCGTCGGCGACCAGTGCCCGAGCGAGCTCGGCTGCAACGACGACGAGGCCTACCCCGACATCCTGACCAGCACGGTGTCGGTCGAGCTCGAAGAGGGCCAGACCATCGTGATCGTGGTCGCCGGCTACAACGAGAGCGAGCTCGGCGACTACCAGCTCGACATCGCCGGCGACGCCCGCTGAGGCCCGAGCGGCCAGGGGCCACGGTGGACCTGATCCTGAGCAGCGGCTTCCTGGCCTTCGCCCGCCAGGCCGGGGTCCTGTCCGCGGTCGAAGCCGCCGAGGCGGCGGGGCGGCTGTCGATCGACGGTGTCTGCGGCACGTCGTCGGGGGCGCTGGCCGGCAGCCTGTGGGCGTCGGGCATGTCGGCGGCCCAGGTGGCGGCCGAGCTGGCCGGGCAGACGCCGCTGTCGATGGTGGCGCTGCACCTGCAGCCCTGGCGCGGCCTGTTCGCCATGGACCGGGTGATCGCCCGGCTGGCGGAGGTGCTGCCGCCGACCTTCGAGGACCTGCCGCGGCCCTTCGCCGTGGGGGTGATCGACCGGCAGGGGCGCCCGCACCTGCTGCGCTCGGGCCCGCTGGCCCCGGCGGTCGCGGCCAGCTGCGCGATGCCCTACGTGTTCCGCCCCGTCGAGATCGAGGGGCGGCTGTGGCAGGACGGCGGCGCGAAGGATCGCCTGGGGCTGGACGGCTGGCGGGCCTGGCGGGGGCAGCGACCCTTGCTGGTCCACCTGGTCTCGCCGACCCACGGCCCGGCCGAAGAACCGCCGCTGCACGACGTGACCCTGGTGCGCACGCCGGCGTCGGGGGCGAGCTTCCTGTCGCTCGGGGACTTCGAGGGCCAGCGGGCCGAGGCCGAGGGGCTGGCGCGGACCGCGCTGGGGCTGTGATCGACCGGCGGTCCGCTCAGTCGTCGCCGCCGCGCGCCAGGATGCCAGCGAACAGGATGACCGGGATCGGCAGCCAGTACAGCTGCAGGATCGGGTTCGTGCTGGGCCACCACCGGCGGTAGCGGGCCATCAGGCCCATCTCCATCGGGTGCTGCTCGGCGTCGTCGATGCTGACCGTGGCCATGGCCGTGCGGAAGGCGTCGAGCAGGGCCGTGCCCTGGCCGGCGGGGGCGTCCACGTGGCAGTGCAGGTTCACGTCGCTGTAGGCGGTGTACCAGGACAGCACGTCGACGGGCTCGGAGCTGCCGGACGCTTCGGTCTTGGTGCCCGACACCTGCCACAGGTAGGCGTCGCGGTCGCCCAGGCTCATCACCGTGAGCTCGCCCGGTTCGTCGGGGTCGATGACGATCGAGCGGCTGTCGAGCATGTCGGCGTTGCGGCCGCGGATCGGCTTGCCGCCGTCGACCTGGTAGGCGCCGCCCTTGAGCATCAGCCGCGCGGCGAGCCGGTAGTTGTCGCCCAGGCCGGGCGCCTTGTCGGGGTCGACGACTTCGAGGGTCTCGGACGACCAGGCCGCGCAGCCGAAGCCGGTCCGGCCGGTCACGTCCGTGGGGTCCAGGAAGTACTGCAGCGCCAGGGCGCCGCCGTAGCCGGAGTTGCCACCCACGGGCTCGCCGTTGATGCCCAACCGCTCGTTCTCGGCCAGGGCACGCCAGCCTTCGGGCAGGGTGATCGTGTAGCCGGCGCTCTCCTGGATGGTGCCGGTCGGCATGTCCTTCCACTTGCGCGGCCCGTCGTAGAAGGCCACCATCGACGTGAGCTCGGTCACGGCGGTGTCCATCAGGAGCGGATCGGCGACGCCGACGATCGCGATGGCGTCGTGGCCGTCGCGGATCGGGAACAGCAGCACCGTCAGGCGGCCCTGCTTGCCTTCTTCGGCGGCCAGCTGCTCGGCCAGCTCGGGCAGCTCGACCAGCGCGTCGGCCCGGATCGACGTGCCCAGGTAGGGGTCTTCGACCAGCCGCACGGACTCCCAGTCGATGGTGCCGAGCTCGGGGCCGGCGTAGGTCGAGTCCAGGAAGGCGGTGGCGAGCAGCTTGCCCTGGGTCTCGGCGTCTTCGGCCGTGAACTTCGGCTGCCAGGTGCGCTGCACCACCTCGATCAGCGCGACCAGCTGCTGGCCCTTCTTCTGCAGGGCCAGGCTGTCCTCGGCGTTGATCATCCAGGGCGGAGGCGCCCAGCCGTCGTCCAGGCCGGTCGGAGTCCGGACGACGATGTCCAGGCCGTTGAGCGGGTAGGTGGCCACGGGCTCGGCCGGGGCGTCCCCGTCGTCCGGGTCCTGGGCGGAGGCCGTGCCGGAGGCGAGGGCCCCGACCACGCCGAGGGCGCCGAGCAGACACAGGCAGGCGGTGCGCGGGCGGAGGAGATCGGAGGGGGCGAGCATGGAGGCTCCGCGGGTGGGTCGCGGCCGCAGGGGCCCGGCGACGGCAGGCGGTTCGGACCTGCTCGACTACCGGATTGCAGGCCGCTTCGCCAGCGCTGTGTCGCGGGAGGCGCGCAGGTTCACGGAGGTCTGGCAGGGACGGTCCCGCAGGGTCGGGCGGGCTGGTTGGGACCGACCGGGGCGGTCACCGGCTCAGGCCGTCGGGCCGGCGGGGGGAGGAGGGGGCGCCGACGCCGACGCGGCGCGGATGGTCGCGAGGTCCAGGCCCTCGCGCCACAGCGCGGCCAGGCCCACCATCAGGACCGGGAGGAAGCTGACCGCCCAGAGCACGATGGCGTAGCCCTTGGCCGGGGTGACCGGCTGGCCCCACAGGACCAGGGTCTTCTCGATGGCCACGTGGAAGACGCCGACGAAGCCCGGCGCCTGGGGCAGCGCGACCGTGAGCGCGAGGGCGATCGCCGTGAAACAGGCGGCGCCGTAGGGCAGCGCCATGTCGAAGGCCCGGAACAGCACGGCGATGGCCAGGGTGCCGTTGAGCCACAGGCCGACGCTGAGCAGACCGGCCTGCAGCAGGCCCTTGGGGTCGCGGGTGTTCCCGAGCCCGGCGACGAAGCCGTCGTAGAGCTGCACCACCCGGTCGCGCACCGGCGGAGGCCCCAGGCTGGCGATGGCGACGAAGGCCCGCCGAGCGGTGGCCCGGCCGTTGGCCAGGGCGAAGAAGATGCCCATCGCCACCACGGCGGCCAGCCCGAACAGCCCGCCGTAGAGCTTGAGGTTCTTGACCAGCAGCTGCTCCTCCGGCGGCAGGTTCGTCAGATCGGTGGGCAGCACCAGCACCATGACGACCAGCACGCTGACCAGCCCGAACAGGTCGTAGACCCGCTCCATCACGGCGGTGGCGACGACCGCCGACAGCGGGTGGCCCGTCCGGCGTGCGGCGACCAGGGGCTTGGCGATCTCGCCGGCCCGCAGCGGCAGCAGCGTGTTGCAGGCGGCGCCGATGACCTGGGCGGCGAACAGGTCCGTCACCCGCGCCGACGCCCCCAGCGGCCGCAGCAGCACGGCCCAGCGCAGGGCCCGGATGCCGAACTCCGCCAGCAGGATCAGCGCGGCCAGGCCCACCCAGGGAAGGTGGACCCGGGCCAGGGCGTCGCCCAGCCCCGGCCAGTCGATGCCCCACAGGAACCACAGCAGGGCGCCGCCGCTGACCCCGATGCCCACCACGAGCCCGCCCAGGCGGCGACGACGGCCGGAGCTGGGAGCGGGAGGAGGGGATGTCTCGGCCACGTCTGGGGACCTCGTGCAGCGGGGAAGGCGGCGCGGAGGATACCGCCGGCGGCCGTGGCGGTGGGGCCCCTCGGCCGATAGGCGCCGGGGTGCTCGGAGGCCGATGGCGCCGGGTGCTCTCCCTCCTCCCCGCTGGAGCACGCATGATCGGTCGCACGCCCGACGCCTCGCGGACCTGGCAGGTCGCCGGCCTGGGCAACGCCCTCGTCGACGCCCTCGTCCGCATCGACGACGACGGGATCCTCGCCCGCATGGAGCTGACCCGCGGCAACATGCACCCCGTCGACCACTCGCGCTGGCAGGCCGCCTTCGAGGCGCTCCAGCACCACGGCGTGCAGATCCAGAGCGGCGGTTCCTGTGCCAACACCATCGCCACCCTGGGGCTGATGGGCGTGCGCAGCATCTACGCCGGCCAGGTCGGCGAAGACCAGCTCGGCCACCTCTACGCCGCCAAGATGACGGAAGCCTGCGGCGCCCACGCCCTGACCTTCACGCGCGAGCTGAACACCGGGAAGTGCCTGAGCATCATCAGCAGCTCGGACGCCGAGCGCACGATGCTGACCGACCTGGGCGCGGCGGTCGCCATGCCGGGCCTCGGGGCCTTCGAGGACACGGTCCGCTCCGCCGGCATGCTGCACGTCACCGGCTACCTGCTGCTGGGCGAGCCGATGGCCAGCCGCTGCATGGAGGCGATCGCCATCGCCAACCAGGAGGAGATCCCGGTCAGCATCGACGTGGCCGATCCCTTCGTGGTCTCGACCGTGCGCGACGTGATGTGGCGCACGGTCGAGGAGTTCGCCGACGTCGTCTTCCTCAACGCCGAAGAAGCGCGCGCCCTGACGGGGAAGTCGCCCGAAGAGGCGATCCACGAGATCGGCGAGGTCTGCGACACCGTGGTGCTCAAGCTCGGCGGCCGCGGCTCGCTGGTCAAGCACCACGACGACCTGTTCCCCGTCGGTGTGCACCCCGTGGCGGCGGTGGACACGACGGGTGCGGGTGACGCCTACGCCGCGGGTTTCCTGTACGGCTACCTGCAGGGCTGGGCCCCGCAGCGCGCGGCCGACCTGGGCGCCCGGGTCGCTTCGCTGACCGTCGCGCAGCTGGGGGCCGTGGTCCGCGACCGCGACGCCCTGGCCGCCGCCATCACCGCCGCACAGGCCTGAGGCTCCGATGAACCTGCCCGTCGAGGTCGTCGAGGCCATCTCCGAGCAGCGCTGCCTGCTGTTCGTGGGCGGGCGCTTCAGCACCGAAGCGGCCGAGGCCCAGGGCAGGTCCCTGCCCGCCGAGAAGGAGCTCGCGAAGGAGCTCGGCTGGACCCGGCCGCGGCAGCGCCTGGGCGCTCGGGCCCGTCCCCCGCGGGCGACGCCCTCCGCCGGCGCGGCGGCCTTCCTCGAGCGCCACAACCGGGCCGACCTGCTGGCCCGCCTGCGCACCCTGACCGGCGCGGCCGACGTGGCGCCCGCCGAGTGGCACCGCCAGGCGCTGACGCACTTCCCGCTGGTGTTCACCACCACCCGGGACGACCTGCTCGAGCGGGCCGCGGCCGAGCTCGGCCAGGCCCGCGAGGTGCGACACCGGGGGGACGAGGTCGACGCCCCGGACGCCGACCATCCCGTGCTGTACCGCATGGACGGTGTGTTCTCGCGGCCCGACGCCGTGATCCTGCCCGGCGATCCGCGCCCCGAGCTGCCCGAAGAGGTCAAGAAGTCCGTCCGCAAGCTGATCCGCGGCCACGTCGTGCTGTTCGTCGGCTACCGGCCGGACCACGAGGAGTTCGAGCAGCTCTGGGAGGACCTGACCCTGTGCTACGGCGGCGAGCTGCCCCGCTGCCACCTGGCCGTGGCCCAGGGCCAGATCGACGACGTGCTCTGGCAGAAGTGGGTCTGGCGCGGGCTCTTGATGTTCACCGCCGACCCCAGCGAGTGCATGCAGGAGATCGCCCGCCGGATGGCCGACGCATGAGCGGGATCGACCGCCGGGCGCGGGTGCGCGATGCCGACGGTCGCCCGTGGGCCGTCCGCGTGCACGGCACCCCGGTCGAGCAGGGGGACGCGCCGCTGGCGGGACTGCGCTTCGAGCTGGCCGAGGGCGATCTGCTGGGCGAGCTGCGGGGCACCGGCCGATACCTGGCGCCCGACCGCGTGACCCTGCTGCCGCCGGTGATGCCCGGCAAGATCGTGGGCATCGGCAGCAACTACCGGGCCCACGCCGCCGAGCTGGGCCGTGCCCTTCCGACGGTGCCCAAGATGTTCCTGAAGCCGTCCAGCGCGGTGGTGGGCCCTGGCGCACCGATCGAGCTGCCGCCCGGCACGGAGCGGGTGGACCACGAAGCCGAGCTGGCCCTGGTGGTCGGCCGCACCCTGCAGCGGGTCTCGCCCGCGGAAGCGCTGGACGGACTGGCCGGGGTGACCTGCCTCTGCGACGTGACGGCCCGGGATCTGCAGCAGCTCGACGGCGTCTTCGCCCGGGCCAAGGGCTTCGACAGCTTCTGCCCGCTGGGGCCGTGGCTGGTGCGGGGCCTGGACCCGCGGGACCTCGCCGTGCGGCTGCACCTGCAGCGCGGTGGCGCGTGGTCGACGGTCCAGGACGGTCGCAGCTCGGACATGGTGTTCGGCCCGGCCGAGCTGTTGTCCTTCGTGAGCGGCGTGATGACCCTGTACCCCGGCGACGTCATCGCCACCGGCACGCCGGCCGGGGTCGGGCCGCTGGTCGCCGGGGACCGCGTCCAGGTGTTCGTCGAGGGCGTCGGCCTGCTGGACAACCCGGTGCGCAACCGGGTCGATCGGCCGGAGTCCACGTGATCCCCAGCAGCCTGCAGCCCGTGGTGATCGCGGTCGCGGCGACGGCAGCGCCCCTGCTGGTGCTGGTCGCCCTCGGCCCGCTGTCGCGGCTGCGGGCGCCCGGTGCGCTGGCGGCGGGCATCCTGGCGATCGTCGGCGGCATCGTCGGCGGGGTGCTGGCCTGGCACGAGGTGCTGGTGCTGCCGGACCTGCTGGGCCTGCAGCACGAGGTGCTGC
>JACKEY010000025.1 GCA_020632755.1 Alphaproteobacteria bacterium
CCGCCGAGACGAAGCAGATCGCGGGGACCGCTCCTCCCTCCGCCCGCTGCAGATCCACGTCGGACTTGCAGCGGCCGGGCGGACGCCCGCCGCTGACCGCTACTGCATGCCCGGCGGGCCCAGCTTGCGCGCCAGCACGCTGATCGCCTGGTCGACCTTCACGCGGGCCGGCTGGCTCAGGTCCCGCCGCAGGCCGGTCAGCCAGGCGATGGGATCGCTGTCCGGCACCCGCTCGTAGACGCGCAGGCCGCCTTCCAGGATGTCGGTCAGCGCCGGGATGCCCTTGCCCAGCAGGAAGGCGTCGTCGTGCCGCGCCAGCCCGCGGATCGACGCGGTCAGCGCCTCGAGCTGCTGCAGCGCCAGGTCCCAGTTCCACGAGTCGACCAGCACGTGCATGTAGTCGAAGCGCATGAAGTGCTCGGTCAGCTCGGGCCGCCCGTCGGGCCCCACCCCCGGCGCCGGCGCGCCGAGCGCCCGCTCGAAGTCGCGCCCGCCGCCCACCGGATCCCCGGCCAGGGTGCGCGCCAGGGACAGCACGAACCAGCTCTGGCGGTCTCCCTTGGCCCGCGCGACCTCCAAGAAGTTGGGCACGGCGCTGCCGTAGTCGCCCAGGTGGAAGAAGGTCAGCCCGACGTGGCGCCGCGCCTCGATCGCCAGGTCCCCCTCGGCCGACTCGGCCAGCGCGCGGGCGAGCTCCAGCGCCCGGTCCATGCGTCCTTCGCGGATGGCGTGGAACACGGGCTCGAGCTCGGGGTGGGGGGCGTCCATGGGCTCTCCAAGGCAGGTCCAGCCGCCCTATCCCGGCGTCGCGACCGGTCCGCCCCGTGTGGAACGTCGCGCAGCGGTTCCACGTGGAACATGCTCCATATTGCTGCTCCAACCTTTCTTACTCACAAACCCCTCAAACAACGCCCCGCCCCTCCCACCGTTCCACACCTGCCAGAAGGTCCCACCGCGCGACCCCGCTCGGCCCACGGCGATACAAGGCCGACGCATGCGCTGGATCCGCCCGTTCTCCGTCGGCATGGTCGTCTACACGCTGTTCGTCATCCTGTGGGGCGCCTTCGTGCGCGCGTCGGGATCGGGCGCGGGCTGCGGCGCGCACTGGCCGGCCTGCAACGGCGAGGTGCTGCACCGGCCGCAGAGCATCGAGACCATGATCGAGCTGACCCACCGGCTCACGAGCGGTCTGTGCCTGCCGCTCGTGATCGTGCTGGTGTTCGGCGCCTTCAGGGCCTTCGAGCGCGGTGACATCGTGCGCCGGCTGTCCGTCGCCAGCCTGGTCTTCATGATCTTCGAGGCGCTGGTCGGCGCGGCCATCGTGCTGCTCGAGCTCACCGACCAGAACGACAGCATGCTGCGCGCCGGCGTGATGGGCTTCCACCTGATCAACACCTTCCTGTTGATGGGCTGCCTGACCACGCTGGCGTGGTGGGTCCGCCGGCCCGCCGCCCGCGCCGGCATCCCCCTGTTCCGCGGTCAGGGCATCGTGCCCTGGCTGGTCCTGCCCGGTGTGCTGGCGATGTTCGCCGTCGGCGCGACCGGCGGCATCGCCGCCCTGGGCGACACGTTGTTCCCCGCGACCACCCTGGCCGACGGCATCGCCCAGGACCTGGATCCCAACGCCCACACGCTGCTGCGGCTGCGCGCCTTCCACCCGCTGGTCGCGATGCTCACCGCCGGCATCCTGCTGGGCATCGGGCTGGCGCTGTCGGCCCTGCGCCGCCATCCCCTCGTCTGGAAGTCGGCGGCCCTGCTGATCGTGGTCGTCGTCGGCCAGGTCGCCTTCGGCTGGGCCAACCTGCTCGCCCTCGCCCCGACCTGGATGCAGCTCACCCACCTGCTGCTGGCGCAGATCGTGTGGATCGCCCTGATGCTGCTGGCCGCGTCGGCGCTCGAGATCGGCGTCAGCGAGCGGTAGCGCCCTCGCCCCGGGGCGTCCGGAAGGCCGCGACCGCGCAGACGACGCCGATGGCCACGACGCCGATGAACTTGCTCTCCTGCAGCCACCAGGCCAGCTCGGGCAGCGCCTTCTGGGTGCCGCGCAGCATGGCCAGGGTCCAGGCCAGCGCGCCATAGGCCGGCGCCAGCACCACGAGCGTGGCCCACGGCAGCCGCCGCGAGAGCACCGCCTGCAGCGACGCGGCGACGGGCAGCAGCATCATGACCAGGTGGTGCTCGTAGGTGTAGACGGGCGTGATCAGCAGCAGCGCGGTGAAGGCGCCGAACAGGTTGGCCTGGCCCAGCGCGTCGCCGTCCCCGCGCAGGTGCGCCCGCCGCGACAGGGCCGCCAGCCCGCCCAGCAGCACGAGCGACACGGCCTTGGCCGCCGTCTGGGCCCGCGGATCCAGGCTGTGGTCGTCCGGCCCGGGCCACAGCTGGTTGAACAGGTCGGGGATCGAGTGGTTGGCCGGCAGCGAGATCGGCACGGTCAGGCCGTGGTAGTGCCCGGTCGAGAAGCCCGGCAGGATCTGCGTGTAGAACTCGATCTGCGTGTCGAGCGGCACGAGCGGCAGGGCCAGCAGCGACAGGCCCACCGCGGTCGCCGCGGCCAGGGCGACCGGCACGAAGCGGCCCTGGGCCACCCACGCCACCAGGTAGAGGGCCGGCGACATCTTGGCCATGCCGGCGATGCCGACCAGCGTTCCACGGGTCCGCCACAGCCCCAGCACGGCCACCAGCAGCACAGGCAGGTTGGCCTGGCCCATCTTCATGTTGTCGGGGATGGGCGAGAAGGTCAGCGCGATGGCTGCGAGCAGCAGCGGGTGGGCCCGGAACCAGCGCCACATCGCGACGAGCACGCCCAACAGGCAGGCCTGGTTGATCCAGAACCACGCCCGGTAGCCGGTGGACAGGGACAGCGGCTCGAGCCCCGGCGGCGCCACCCACAGCATCGAGAGCAGGAAGGGCGGCGGGTAGAAGTAGGGGTGCACGGTCTTGCGCGTGCCTTCCTTGCGGGCCCGCCGGCCCAGGGCGGCGGTGTCGTAGGGATCGCCGCGCTCGTCGTTGCCGGGGTTCACCGCTTCGACCGCGGCGTAGTGGTAGGTCGCGTAGTCCCGGGCGTGCTTCACGCTGGTGACGGCGTCCCACGCCGGGCGCACCGAGAACAGGCCGTAGAGCACGGCGGCGACGAGCAGCAACAGCGGCAGGGCCTTGCGCATGTGCCCGCCTATCGTGCGGAGCCTGGGGTCAGCCGCCCGCGGCCACCGCCGCCGGCTGCTCGACCCGCTCGACCAGGGTCACGGACCGAACGACCAGGTAGGGTGCGTCGTCGCTCAGCGACAGCCGGACCTTGGGCGTGGCGAAGGGATCGACCTGCTGCGAGAAGGCCAGCGACACGGCGCCGTCGCCCAGCGCCTGCACGGGCAGCGTGGTCTCCAGCAGGACGTTGGGACCTCGCTCGACGAGCAGTGCCACCGTGCCGGGCAGCACGGCGGTTCCGTCGTCCCCCGGGGCCAGCCGCGGCAGCGGCGCGATGTCCAGCACCAGACCGCCGGCCCCGGCCCGGATCGCCGGCCGTGCGGTCTGGCTGCCGCGCAGGGTCGCGACATCGCCCGGGTACAGCACCCGCCCGACGCGGCCCCGGGTCGCCGCCAGCCCGGCCGACAGGCGCTCGGGCGCGATGTCGCCGCGGACGCGCAGCGTGTGGCCGTGGTGGCACCAGCGCAGCTCGCCCGCAGCGCCCTCGGTCAATGCGCTGCACGGAACCGGCCGCTGGCCCACGGGGTCCCCGTCGACCTGCAGCTCGACCACGGGCGGCGTGCCCTGGACCAGGATGTTCCGCGCCGGCTGGCGGCCCAGTGGATCGAGCGCCGCAGGCAGCACCAGGCGGATCTCGCCGTCGCCGCCGACCTCGCGCGTGATGCCGGTCAGCGCGGGCGGTGCGGTCGCGAAGTCCGCCGGGTCGTTCGGGGCACCCAGCAGCCCCAGCCGCCCGGGCCGCAGGTGGGCCGGCGCGCCCAGGGCGAAGACCCGCTCCCCGCCGGCCTGCAGGGCCAGCCCCTCCAGCAGCATCGGGGGCGCGTCCTCGGCCAGCGACAGCGACACCCTCCGGCCATCGACCGCTCCTCCCTCGCCATCCCCGGACAGCGCGGCCCGCAGCACCACCCGGTGCCCTCGCCGCTCCAGGGTGCCGACCTCGTGGTCGTCGACGCGCAGCACCAGGCCCGGATCGTCGACCGGGCGCAGCGGCAGCGCCTCGGCCACCAGCCCGACCGCGTCGCCGCCGCCCGTGCCGCGCAGGGTCAGCGACAGGGTGGTGCCCGGCAGCAGCCAGACGTGCGCCCGCCCGGCCGAGTCCTGCACCGCCACGTCGTCGATCCAGGCCATGCCGAAGTCCATCGGCCCCTCGGCCGGCGCGTGCACGGTCAGGCCGTTCTTGAAGTCGAAGTCGCCGCTGCAGCCCCGGCCGGTCCCGGCCGGCGACAGCGGCTGGCCCCCCGCCGTCACGCGCACCGGGCTGATCTCCCCGAGCCCCATCCAGGCCAGCCGCCCGACCGTCCCCAGCGCTGCCGGCAGGTGGGACTTGCCGGTCCACTCGCAGGGCTTCTTCCCCGGGGAGAGGGAGGGCGCGGGCAGCGGAGGAGGAGTGCCCGTGCGGACGAGGTCGTCGACCTGGACGACCCAGGCCGAGCGGAGCGGGGCGTCACCGAGGACGTCGAGCTCGGCGAGGCGCGCGGTCAGGATCATGGACAGCTCGGCCATGCCGCGGCCGTTGGCGTGCAGGGCGTCCTTGAAGTGCCGCTCGGTCAGGCCTTCCTGGGTCAGGTCCACCCAGCCCGCGCCGAGCTCGTTGAGCAGGGCCAGCAGCCCGGACAGCTCGTCGGCGGTGTTGACCCCGCGGGCGCCTCCGGGGCGCAGCGGCATGCGCACGAAGACCACTCGGGCGCCGTGCTCGGCGCACAGCTCGACGATGTCCCGCACCCACGACTCCTCGGCCGCCACGCGCTTGCGCAGCCGGACCTCCTGGGCGTCCCGGGCATCGACGATCGGCACGCCGCTGCGGTGCAGCCGGTCGTCGAGCTTGCCCTCGCCCCCGAACAGCTCGTCCATGGCACCGTCCACGTCGTCCACCCCGACCAGCCCGGCCGCCCGGACCCGCGTGCCGGCGACGATGGCCGCCCGGGCCTCCTGCCGCCGGCGGTCGGCCCGCATCACCCACGCCGGCTGCCAGGCCCGGCCGTAGGCGCGCATCGCCAGCAGCGGCTCGACCTCGCCGGCCATCGCCGCCTGGGCTTCCTGTTCGGGGGCGCCACCGGCGCGCAGCTGCAGCATGGCCGACGCGAAGGAACCGACGACCACGACCTTGGGCCGCACACCCGCCCCGAACACGTGGTTCTTCAGCGCCAGGTACCAGGTCGACGCCGACGTCGCGTTGATGTGGGCCTTGGCCACCGTGGTGTCCAGCCCCGCCGCCAGGACATCGGGATCCAGCCCCGCGCCGACGGTCGAGTTCCCGATCAGCAACAGACCCGGCTGCTCGCCCTGCGACGCGGCCCGCGCCCGGTAGGCCAGCGCCTCGTCGCTCCACTGGAAGGGCGCAGGAGCGGCCAGCCAGTCGCCGGCCAGGGCCAGGACGAACAGCGGCAGCACGACCGCGGCGATCACGGACAGTCGTCGGGACATCGGGGGCTCCGGGCGGTCAGAACTGGAAGTAGATGAAGTCGCCGCCCGTCCGGCGGTAGAAGACCAGGATGCCGACCGTCGCGATGGCCCAGGCCGTCGTGTGCACGGGCAGTCGCCAGTGCGACGTGGACAGTCGTGGCGCGACGACGCGCTCCCACAGCAGGGCCAGCACCATCGGCGCCGCGGCCAGTGCACAGATCCCGAGCAGCACCGCCGTCGCCGCCCACTCCTCGGCCGTCGCGTCGAGCGGCGACAAGGACAGAACCAGCAGCACCCGGTCGAAGCGCGTCTCGCGGAACAGCATCCACGAGAACAGTGTGAAGCAGAACATCAGCCCGATGGCCCCGATGTCGCCGACGGGCACTGGCCCGACCCGCCGGTCGCGGACCGACCGCGGGATGCGCGGCGTGACCAGTCGGTACCCGGTCAGCAGCACCGCGTGGAAGGCCCCCCAGAACACGAAGGACCACGCCGCGCCGTGCCACAGGCCCGACAGGACCATCGCCCCGAAGGTGCTGCGCAGCGTGCCCCAGCGCCCCCCGCGCGAGCCACCCAGCGGGATGTAGACGTAGTCGCGGATCCAGGTGCTGAAGCTGATGTGCCAGCGGCGCCAGAAGTCGGAGGGATTGCGCGCCAGGTAGGGGTGGTCGAAGTTCTCGACCAGCTCGAAGCCGAGCATCCGCGCCACGCCGCGGGCGATGTCCGTGTACGCCGAGAAGTCCGCCAGGATCTGGATGGCGAAGCCGAGGGTCGCCGCCCAGACCAGCGGCCAGGACGGACTGGTCATCATGTACACCTGGTCCACATAGGGCGCGATCAGATCCGCGCACATCACCTTCTTCAGCCCACCCCACAGCGCCAGCGTGAGCCCGCTGCGGACCAGGGCCAGCTGCAGCTGGCGGTCGGTCTCGACCTGGACCAGCAGGTTCTGTGCACGCTCGACCGGCCCGGCGACCAGCTGGGGGAAGAAGCTGACGAAGGTGACGTAGTCCAGGAAGTTCCGGCGCGGCTCCAGCTGCCCCCGGTAGACGTCGATCGAGTACGACATCGTCTGGAAGGTGTAGAAGCTGATGCCCACCGGCAGGAAGATCCCCATGGTGTGCAGGCTGGTCTGTACACCCATCGCGTCGAAGGCCGCGACGAAGTTCTCGATGAAGAAGTCGGCGTACTTGAACCAGCCCAGCATGCCCAGGTTGCCGGCCATGGACAGTGCCAGGAACCAGCGCCTGCGGTCCGGCCACTTCCGCATGGCCAGCGCCATCGCGTAGTCCAGCACCGCGCTCCCGTAGAGCAGGAACAGGAACCAGGGGTGCACCCAGCCGTAGAACAGTGCCGACACCAGGACCAGCAGCGCGTTCTGCATCCACCGGCGCGGCAGCATCCAGTACAGGGCGAAGACCGCTGCGAACAGCAGGACGAATTCCACTTGGACGAAGGTCACGGAAACCCCGTACAGAACAGACGGACGAGCGGACGACATCTCGTATGGGTCCGGAGTGGCGCGCCTGAACGAACTGGATCGTCCATCGTGTCAGGAGTCCGTCAAGGTCCCTCCTCCGCGGCACGCCTGTCACCCTGGGCGGACGCCCGCCGCGGCGGTACAGCGACGCCATGCCCCTCCTCCGCCGCCCCCGCCCTCCCCGGATCCAGGACGCCCTGTTCGACACCGTCGCGCGCTGGCACGGCGACCGCCCCTGGGGCCGCGTGCTCGACGCCGGCACGGGCCGGCACAGCCTGCGGTGGATCCTGGGGCTGCCCACCGACGGCTGGACCGCGGTGACCGGCGCGGAGTCCCGCGCGACCGCGCTGACCGACGAGCACCGGGATCACATGCGGCCCGGCGACCGGTTCGCGGTCGGCAACTGGCAGGACCCGGGCTTCCTGGCGGGCGAGCGCTACGACGTGGTGCTGGCGGACTACCTGCTCGGCGCCATCGACGGCTTCGCCCCGTACTTCCAGGACCGCCTGTTCGCCCGGCTGCGCCCCCACGTGGGCGGCCGGCTGTACGCCGTCGGCCTGGCCCCCTACGACGAGCCGACCGACGCCGTCGGCGAGATCGTCTGGGAGATCGCCCGCCTGCGCGACGCCTGCATCCTGCTGGCCGGGCACCGCTGCTACCGCGAGTACCCCCGCGACTGGGTGGAGCGCCGGCTGGCCGGGTGCGGCATGACCGTCGTGCACGCCGAGAGCGTGCCGATCGTCTACCGCGAGCGCTGGATCGACGGGCAGCTCGACGTCTGCCTGCGCAAGCTGCCGCGGTTCGGGGATCACGGGCTGGCGGCAGCGATGCGGGGACGGGTGGAGGAGCTGCGGGCCCGCGCCAAGGCGACCTGCGCGCTGCACGACGGGCTGCGGTTCGGGCACGACTGGATCGTGGCGGCCGAGTAGGGATTGTTCCCTTGGAGGAACACACGGCTCGCGATGCCACGGATTCCACTCCACAGTGGCATGACTACATCGTCCCCATCCCCCGGAACCAGTGGAGGTCCCGATGTTGATGGAGATCCGCAAGGCAACCCAGCGCGGCCACGCCGACCACGGCTGGCTCGACTCCCACCACAGCTTCAGCTTCGCCGGCTACTACGACCCGCGGTTCATGGGCTTCGGCGATCTGCGCGTCATCAACGAGGACCGCGTCGCCCCCGGCCGTGGCTTCGGCACCCACCCGCACCGCGACATGGAGATCGTCAGCTACGTCGTCGACGGCGCGCTCTCGCACCGCGACACCATCGGCAACGGCTCGGTGATCCGCCCCGGCGAGGTCCAGCTGATGAGTGCGGGGCGCGGCATCGCCCACAGCGAGATGAACCACGATCCCGCCGCGCCGGTGCACTTCCTGCAGATCTGGCTGCTGCCCGCCGCCACCGGCACCGCGCCCCGCTACGAGCAGCGCTTCTTCGACCCGGCCGAGGGGGGCGTGCGGCTGGTCGCCAGCCCCGACGGGCGCGACGGGTCGCTGACCATCGGCCAGGACGTCGACCTGTACCGGGTGCTGCTCGGCGCCGGCGAGACCGCAGCCCGGCCCCTGCGTCGCCGCCGGGCCTGGGTGCAGGTCGTGCGAGGCACCCTCGAGGTCGAGGGCGCCCTGCTGCAGCCGGGAGACGGGCTGGCCATCGACGCCCGCGCGGACGAGACCCCGCCGACGCTGCGGCTGACGGCCCACGACGACGTCGAGGCGCTGCTCTTCGACCTGCGCGGATAGGGACGGTCCACCCCGCACCGGGTGGCCGCCCTGTTCCTCGTCCTCGCCCTGCTGTCCTGCCGACCGCCGGCCCCGCCGCCGACGGTCGCCTGGACCCGCCCCGGCTACTTCTCGCCGGACCAGCTGCACGCCGATCCCGACATCGCGGCGCTGCGCCACGAGTGGTACGCCGCCACCCTGGCCGAGGCCGGCGAGCCCAGCTTCCGCGCCCTGGCCCACCGCCCCGGGCGCGCCTGGCGCTTCCTGTGGCTGCGCCAGTGGCACCAGCCCGTGATCGTGCGCATCTCCGAGGTCGGCGACCGCGGCGTGGCCGAGGTGCACCTGCTCACCGGCATGGCCGAGCCCGGCCGCGTCGGCTCCGACCTGGACCACTGGCGGGTCTCGCTCACGCCCGAAGAACTGGCGCGCCTGCACGCCGACCTGGACCGGGTCGACCTGCTGCACCAGCCGTCGCGGGACCCCGACGACGACCCGACCCTGGACGGCGCGCGGTGGGTCTTCGAGGGGCTCGACGACGGGCTGGCGGTGGTCGTCGATCGCTTCTCCCCGGAAGACCCCGACCTGACGCAGCTCGGCCGCACCTTCCTGGAGCTCGGCCGGGTGCCCTTCGAGGACTTCTACTGACGGGGCGCCGGCCTCCCCCCTGACCGCCGGCCCACCGACCGATTACGCCCGGGGCATGACCGATCTGCCCTCGCACGGAAGCTTCCCCGCCGACGCCCTCCTGGTCCGCCGCAAGGCCCTCGAGGACCAGGGCTTCATCTGCGTGCACCACGACGATCGGGAGATCGTCCTGGTCCGCAAGAAGTTCTACTGGCTGGCCGGCATCCGGATCAGCACCATCGCCCGGGTCCGCCGGGCCGCGTCCGTCGATCGCCAGGAGCTCGACGCGGGGCTGCGCGACATGATCAACAACGCCGGGCCCATCGATCCCTCCAAGATCCCGCGCGGTTTCCAGCAGATGCGCAACGTGCTGGACGTGGTGCTGGCCGACGAAGCGACCGAAGACGCCGCCGCCTTCGCCCTGAACACGAACCGCAAGGGCATGGGCAGCGCCTCGCAGAGCGTGCTGGTCCGCCCCGACGGCAGCTGGACCACCTGCACCCCGATCTGGGGCGCGGCCTACCACCCGTGGATCAAGCACGCCGCCCAGGTCGCCGCCACCGGCGAGTCGACGCCCGAACCCAGCGCCACCATGGGCATCCTGATCGGCATCCTGGTCATGTGGCCCGCGATCATCACGGTCGTCGCGTCCTGCTGCGGCATCCCGCTGATCGTGCCCATCGCCGCCGCGGTGATGGAGAAGGACCCCGAGCCGGCCCCGCTTCCCGGCCCGGCATGACCGCACCGCGTCCCCGGGTCGAAGCCGCGCTGCTGCGCGCGGTCGCCCGCACCTGGCGGCAGCTCAACCAGCTGCACTTCGGCGACGGCATGCGCCCGCCGGCCTTCGTGCTCACCGACGACGCCGGCACGCTGGGCACCTGGCGCCTCCGCGACCGCACCATCGGCCTGTCCCGGCAGCTGCTGGCCGGGCAGCCGTGGACCGTGGTGGTCGAGGTGCTCAAGCACGAGATGGTGCACCAGTACGTGCACGAGGTGCTCAAGGCCACCGACGAGGCCGCCCACGGCCGCGGCTTCCAGCGCATCTGCGCCCGCATCGGCCTGGATCCGGCGGCCAGCGGCCTGCCGGTCGTCGCCCCCGCCGATCCCGCCCGCGACCGGGCCCTGCGCAAGGTGCAGCGGCTCCTGGCCCTGGCCGAGAGCGACAACGTGCACGAAGCCGAAGCCGCGATGGCCGCCGCCCACCGGCTGATGCGCAAGCACAACATCGACTGGGCCGAGGAGTCCGCCGACCGGACCTGGACCTTCCGCCAGGTCGGCGAGATCCGCCGCCGCACCCCCGCCCACGAGAAGGTGCTGGCCGGCCTGCTGGCCCGGCACTTCTTCGTCGAGGCGATCTGGGTGCACGCCGTCGACACGGCCACCGGCGACGAAGGTCGCGTGCTCGAGCTGTGCGGCGCGGTCGAGAACGTCGAGATGGGCGCGTGGGTGCACGCCTTCCTGCTGCGCACGGCCGACCGCCTGTGGCGGGTGCACCAGGCCGCAGAAGACCTGCCCGGCCGACTGGGCGGCCGCTACCGCACCGGCGTCATGATGGGCTTCGGCGACAAGCTGGACGCCCAGGCCCAGGCGTGCGAGGAAGCCGGGCTGGTCTACGTCGGCGACGCCGGGCTCGACGACTGGGTCGGCCGCCGGCACCCTCGGCTGCACACCGCGCGGCGGACCCGGGTCGTCGCCGATCGCACCTTCGCCGACGGACATGCGGCCGGTCGCGACATCGTCCTGCACAAACCGGTCTCCCAGGACACCTCCTCTTCCCGCGGCCGTCGCCTCGTCGACCGCTCCCCCTCCACCGGCTGAACCGATGAAGCGCGCCCTCCCCGTCCTCGGTGTCGTCCTGCTGCTCGTCCTCGCCTGGCTGCTGGCCTGGCCGGTCGACATCGATCCGCAGGCCTGGGACCCGGGACCGCCGACCATCGGCGCCTCGCCCTACGACAGCAACGGCCGGCTGGCCCGCCTCAGCCGCCTGAACATCGGCGACGCCCACGGCCCCGAAGACATCGAGGTCGACCCCGACGGGACCGTGATCACCGGCGTGGACGACGGGCGCATCCTGGAGCTGCGCCGCGACCAGGTGAAGGTGCTGGCGAACACCGGCGGCCGGCCGCTCGGCCTGGATCGCGACCGCAAGGGCAGGCTGTGGGTCGCCGACGCGGTGCACGGGCTGCTGCGCGTCGACAAGGACGGCGAGGTCCAGGTCATCGTCGGCGAGGTCGACGGCGAGCGGCTGCGGTTCACCGACGACGTCGCGGTGGCCCCCGACGGCAAGGTCTACTTCACCGACGCCGACCGGGTGTTCGGCCACGCCCGGATGAAGGAGTCGCTGCTGGACGGCGGCCCCCACGGGCGGCTGCTGGTCTGGGACCCGGACACCGAGCAGGTCAGCGTCCTGATGGACGGCCTGCACTTCGCCAACGGCGTCGCGATGGGCACCGGCGGGCGCTACCTGCTGCTCTGCGAGACCCTGCGCATGCGGGTCCACAAGGTCTGGCTGACCGGCGACCGCGCCGGCGAGTCCGAGGTCGTCGTCGACCACCTGCCGGGCTTCCCCGACAACATCACGTCGGCCGGCGGCGGCGTGTTCTGGGTCGCCCTGGCCAGCCCCCGCACGGCACTCAAGGACGCCGGCCTGCGGCTGCCGCTGCTGCGCAAGATCGGCGCCCGGCTGCCGACCGACATCCTGACCCGCCCGCGCCGCCACCCCCAGGCGGTCGCGATCAGCCACCTGGGCCGGGTGCTGCACTACCTCGACGATCCGGCCGGTGGCTACGCGCCCCTGACCACCGTGCGCGAGGCCGGCGGCAGCCTGTACCTGGGCAGCCTGGAAGAGCCCGCCGTCGGCCGGGCCACCGCCCCGCTGCGGCTCCGATAGAGTCCGGGCGGGAGGGCGGCGTGGCAGGACCGGCCGAGCAGGTCGCGGTGGTGATCCCCGTCTACGGGCCCCAGGCCCCCGTGGATCGGCTGCTGCACGAGATCCCGGTCGCGCTGCACCCCTGGACGTGGATCGTCGACGACGCCACGCCGACGCCGACGCAGCTGCCCGCCCACGCGCCCACCGCCCACCTGCTGCGCCACCCGCGCAACCGCGGCTACGGCGGCTCGCAGAAGACCGGCTACGCCGCCGCCATCGCCGCCGGCGCCGACCGCATCGTGCTGCTGCACGGCGACGCGCAGTACCCGACCGCCGCCACCCTGGCGCTGGCCGACGCCCTGGACGACGCCAGCGCCGCCCTCGGCAGCCGGTTCCTGGAAGCCCACGGCCGCGGCGTGCCGGGCTGGCGGCGGGTCGGCAACCGCTTCTTGACCGGCGTCGCCAACCTGCGCTTCGGCACCCGGGTCAGCGAGCTGCACACCGGCGCCCGGGCCTTCCGCGCCGACGTGCTGGCCGACCTGCCGCTGCAGCGGTTCAGCGACGACTACCTGTTCGACCAGCAGGTGCTGGTCAGCCTGCTGGCCCGGGGCCTGCCCATCGCCGAGCGCCCGGTGAGTGCCCGCTACGACGACGACGTGCAGAGCATCACCTTCCGGCGCTCGGTCACCTACGGCCTGGGCTGCCTGTGGACCATTGCCCGCGGCCCGCCCGCCTGATCAGCCCTTGCGGGACTCGAAGTCCTTCATGAAGCCGACCAGCGCCTCGACGCTGTCGCAGCCGACGGCGTTGTACAGGCTGGCCCGGATGCCGCCGACGCTGCGGTGGCCCTTGAGCGCCATCAGCCCGGCGGCGGTGGCTTCGTGCAGGAACACGGACTCCAGCGCGGGGTCGTGGATCCGCCAGGTCACGTTCATCTGGCTGCGGCTCATCGGCTCGGCGTGGGGCTGCCAGAAGGCGCTGCGGTCGAGCTCCTCGTAGAGCATGCCGGCCTTGCGCTCGTTGAGGTGCGCGATGGCGTGCACGCCGCCCTGGTCCTCGAGCCAGGCCAGCACGCGCTCCAGCACGAAGATGCCGAAGGTGTTCGGCGTGTTGAACATGCTGTCCTTCTTCGCCATCAGCCCGTAGTCGAGCATGCTCGGCAGGCCGCCCGGGTGGCTGGCGCCGACCACGGCCGACTGCTCGAGGGCCCAGGGCGACAGGATCACCGCGGTGACGCCGCTGGGGCCCAGGTTCTTCTGGGCGCCGGCGTAGATGAGCTCGTGCCGCGCCACGTCGACGGGCCGCGAGCAGATGTCGCTGCTCAGGTCCGCGACCAGCCGGGTGTCGGTCGCCGGCAGGGCGTGGAACTGCGTGCCGTAGATCGTGTTGTTGCTGGTGTAGTGCAGGTACCGGGCGTTGTCCCGGACGGTGTAGCCGCCGGCGTGGGGCACGGCGCGGTAGCCGCCCTCCTTGCCCGACCAGGCCACGCGCACGTCGGCGATGCGGCGGGCTTCCTTGATGGCGTTGCTCGACCAGGTGCCCGTGTCCAGGAAGTCGACCGCGCCGCCGTCGCCGACCAGGTTGAGCGCCGACATCCAGAACTGCAGGCTCGCGCCGCCCTGCAGCAGCAGGATGACGTAGTCGTCGGGGATGCCCATCAGCCGGCGCAGGCGGTCCTGGGCCGACGCGATGACGGCATCGAAGGCCTTGCTGCGGTGGCTGATCTCCATGATGCCGGCGCGGGTGTCGCCGAACTCGATGGACGCGGGGCCGAGCTGCTCGAGCACGGACACGGGCAGCGCGGCGGGGCCGGCGGAGAAGTTGTGGCTGCGGGACATGGGAGCTCCGGGGGAGGAGGAGAGGCCGGGGAGGAGGAGGAGCGGGGAGCAGGGGTCGCCGGGGAGGAGACCGCCGGCGGGGCCGGCTCAGGTGTCCAGGGCCACGAGGCTCGTGGCGTAGACCGAGGCGTGCGCGTCGAGGGCGGCCAGGGTCTCGGCCGAGGGCGCCTGGGCGAGCTGGATGCGGGCGCAGGCCGCGCCGCCGCCCTTGAAGATGATGTTCTCCATCTCCTGGACGTTCACGCCGTCCTTGCCCAGCCGGTCGAGCACCGCGGCCAGGACGCCGACCTCGTCGCGGTGCCGCACGACCAGCAGGTGGGTCGCGTCGGTGCGCTCGGCCAGGTTCACGCAATTGGGCACGTGCCCGCTGTCGATGAACGAAGCCACGATGCGCAGCACCTCGTCGCCGACGGCGGTCGTCGCCTGCTGGGTGCTCGCGCCGATGTGGTGCGTGCCGTAGACGCCGCCGACGTCCTTGATGGCGTAGGGGAAGTCGCCCTCGCCGCCAGCGGGCTCTTCGGCGAACACGTCGAGCCCGGCGCGCAGGCCGCGGGTCTCGACCGCCGCCAGCAGGTCGTCCTGGACCACGACCTCGCCGCGGCTGGTGTTCACGAAGTAGGCCCCGGGGCGCAGTGCCTCGAGCAGCTCGCGGTCGATGAGCCCGCGGGTGTCGGACGTCAGGGCCAGGTGCACGGTGAGCGCGTCGGCGCCGCGGCAGGCGTCCAGCGGCGTGGCGGCGAACTCGACCCCCAGGGCGGCGGCCTGCTTGGGCGTCAGGGACCGGCTCCAGGCGCGGATGTTCATGTCGAAGGCCTTGGCCCGCTGGATGACCTCCTGGCCGATCTGGCCGCAGCCCAGCACCGCCAGGGTCAGCCCGGCCAGGCCACGGGCCTTGCCGAACTCCTTCTTCTCCCAGCGGCCGGCGCGCAACGACGCGACGTTGTCGGCGATGCGGCGGTCGCAGTTGATCAGGTGGCCCAGGGTGAGCTCGGCGACGGCGGCGGCGTTCTTGCCGGGGCAGTTGGCGACGTAGACGCCGCGGCCGCTGGCTTCGTCGAGGGCGATGGTGTTCACGCCGGCCCCGGCGCGGATGACCAGCGACAGGTTGCGGGCGGCCTCGAAGTGGCCGGGCAGGACCTTGGTCGAGCGCACGACCAGCACGGCCGGATCGTGGCGGCGCAGCGCGTCGGCCAGGCTGTCGCCGCTCAGGGACGGGTCCGAGATGACGGCGCAGCCGAGGTCTTCGAGGGCGTCGGTGACGTGGGGGGACAGCTTGTCGGCGAGGAGCACGCGCACGGGGAGCCTTCCTGATCCGGTTCGAGGAGGATGGGGGGGGCCGCGGAGGATCGGCCGCGCACCGGCGAGGAGAAACCGCGGTGTAGCGTACCCCGCGCCGTGAGCCGCTAAGCTCGTGCTCCGCTTCATGGTGCGGCGGCAGGGTATCGCGGCGAACCCGGCCCCCACCGACTCCCCGAGGGGGAGCCCGCCCATGTCCCGAATTCTCGTCGTGCTGGACGACCAGCCGGCCCGCCGCAGCGTGGCGCGAGGGCTCGCGCGTGCCGGCCACGAGGTGCGCTGCACCGCCGACCGGGACGAGGCCCTGCGCATCGCGGGGCCCGGCTCCGTCGACGTGATCGTCGTCGGTCACCCCCACCTGGACGACTCGGGCGTGGCGGTCCTGGCCGCGCTGCGCACCGTCCACCCCCGGGCGGCCCGGCTGATGCTGGCCGACAACCCGAGGGCGGCGGACCTGCTGGCCGCCATCAACCGCGCGGGTGTGCACCGGGTGCTGTCGCGCCGGGCCGGCCCCCAGGCCATCGACACCGCGATCACCGAGCTGCGCGAGCGTCCGCAGGCCAGCTGGCCCCCTCCCCGCGACCAGGCGGCCCTGGCCCAGGCCCTGTCGGCCTGCTTCGCCGAGCGCCTCGTCGACGGCGGCCTCGGCATCGCGCTGCAGCCCATCGTGCACGCCGAGAGCGCCTCCCTGCACGCGGTCGAGGTCCTCGCCCGCGTGCCCGCGGACCGCTTCGCCTCCACCCACCGCATGGTCGAGGCCGCCGAAGAAGCCGGCATGCTGGCCGCCCTGTCCCAGGCGGTGGTCGGCCGCGTCGTCTCCTCCCTCGACGCCATCCCCGACCAGGCGAAGATCTTCGTCAACCTGCACCCCGACGAGCTCGTCGACGTCGAGGGCCTGCCCGCGCGCCTCGCCCCGCTGGCCCCGTGGGCGCATCGCTGCGTGCTCGAGGTCACCGAGCGCGGCCCGACCCGGCCCTTCCGGCGCTGGCTGCGCACCCTCGACCGCATCGCGTCGATGGGCTTCTCGCTGGCGATCGACGACCTGGGGGCCGGCTACTCGGGGCTGCGGATGCTCGCCGAGCTGCAGCCCGACTACATCAAGATCGACATGGGCATCGTGCGCGACGTCGACGTCGAGGCGCCCAAGCAACGCCTGGTCGAGCTGGTGTGCCGGTTCGCCGAGGCCAGCGGCAGCAAGGTGGTCGCCGAGGGCGTCGAGACCCACGGCGAGGCCGAGATGCTGATCGGGGCCGGGGTGCCGCTCTTGCAGGGCTACCTGTACGGGCGCCCGCAGCTGGCCGGGGCCGCCTGAGCGGCGAGGCCCACCCGCGCACGGGACCGGATAGGCCGCCGGCATGCCACAGGTCTACGCAGGCAGCGCCGCATGGCCCGCCGACGCCCCCGATCCGGTCGTGACCATCGGGAACTTCGACGGCGTGCACATGGGCCACCGATCCCTGCTGACCCGCCTCGTCGAGCGGGCGCGGGAGCGTGGTGCGCCCGCGGTCGTCTACACCTTCGAGCCGCCGCCGCGGGTGGTGCTGGCCCCCAGCCAGCACGTCGCGCGGATCATGGCCTGGCCCGACAAGGTGCGGCTGCTGGGCGAACAAGGTGTCGACGCCGTCGTGGTCGAGCGGTTCAGCCACGCCTTCGCGCAGCACCCACCGGACTGGTTCGTGCACGAGGTGCTGGCCCGCCGGCTGCACGTGGGCGCGCTGGTGGTCGGCTACGACTTCCGGTTCGGCCGGGCCCGGGCCGGCGACCTGGCGCTGGTGCGCCGGCTGCTGCCGGACCTGCCCGTCGAGCAGATCGGCGCGGCCGAAGACGGCGGCGGCATCGCCAGCTCGTCGCGCATCCGCAGCGTCGTCGCGAGCGGCGACATGGCCCACGCGGCCCAGCTGCTCGGCCGGCCGCACTTCGTGCGCGGCACGGTCGTCGGCGGCGACCAGCGCGGCCGCACCATCGGCTTCCCGACGGCGAACGTGCAGACCGAGACCGAGCTGCTGCCGGCCCACGGGGTCTACGCGGTCTGGACCCGGATCGACGGCGGCGCGCCCCTGCCGGCCATGGCCAACCTGGGGGTGCGGCCCACCTTCGACGGTCGGCGGCCCCTGCTCGAGGTGCACCTGCTGGACTGGTCGGGCGACCTGTACGGCCACGAGCTGCGGGTCGACTTCATCGCCCGGCTGCGCGACGAGCAGCGCTTCGCCCACGTCGATGCCCTGGCCGACCAGCTCCGCCGCGACGCCGACGCGGCCCGGGACGCGCTGGGCGCCGACGCGGCGGGGGAGTCCCGATGATCTCCGCCCGCACCCGCCTGTTCGGCCTGGTCGGCCACCCTGTCCGGCACAGCCTGTCGCCGGCCATGTACAACGAGCTGTTCCGCCGCTACGGCCTGGACGCCGTCTACATGGCCTTCGACGTCGACCCGGACCGGGCCGAGGCGGTGGGCGAGGCGATCCGCACCCTGGACCTGGTCGGCGTCAACCTGACGGTGCCGTTCAAGGAGCGCGTGCTCCCCGACCTGGACCACATCACAGTGGCGGCCGAGGAAGCCGGCGCGGTCAACGTCGTGGTGCACGTCGGCGGGGTGCTCACCGGCTACAACACCGACGGCGAGGGGCTCATGCGCTACCTCGACGCCCAGGGGATCAAGCTGTCGGGCGCCCGCGGGGTGGTGCTGGGGGCCGGCGGCACCGGCCGGGCCGTGGCCAGCGCCTTCCTGGACCGGGGGGCCGCCGGGGTGACCCTGCACAACCGGACCCTGTCCCGGGCCATCGACGCGGTGAAGGCCCTGGAGCGTCGCTTCGGGCACGCCGATCTCGACGCGCGGCCCCTGTCGGAAGCCGAGTTCGCCCGCACCGCCCCCCACGCCGACATCATCGTGAACTGCACGGCGGGGGGCGCGAAGTCGACCATCGCCGGGCTCGATCCGGCCCACGCGGCGTCGGGCGCCACCTGGGTCGACGTGAACTACTGGATGCCCGACCCGCCGCACCAGCAGCGCTGCCGGGCGCTCGGCCTGCGCTTCGAGACCGGGCTCGGCATGCTGGTCCACCAGGGCGCCCTGGCCTTCGAGCTGTTCACCGGCCACCCCGTCGAGGCCCCGGTGCTCGAGGAGATCATCCGGCGGGCCATCGCCGAGGGCAAGGTGTGAGCGGCGGGGGCGCGAGCGGCGGGGGCGTGAGCAGCGGGGCCCGCCCGCAGGTCCTGCTCGCCGTCCAGGACACCCGCACCCGCCTGCGCCTGCTGGCCGCCCTGGGCGCCGCCTTCGACGCCGTCCCGCTCGCCGTCGACGACGACCCGGTGCGGGCGGTGCGCCAGCAGCGACCGGCCATCGTGCTGCTCGAGGTGCCCCGCGGCCGCAGCGGCAACGCCCTGCGGGCCTGCCGCACCATCAAGACCGACGCCGGCACGCCCCCCGCCGTGGCCCTGGTCGATGTCGAGGGCCGGCTCGAAGAGCCCCTCGCCGCGGTCGAGGCCTGCATGGCCGACGGCAGCCTGGGCACCGTCGAAGACGAGCAGGCCGTGCGGGCCTTCGTGCACGACGTGCTGGCCGGACGGCGGCCGGTGGTGCCGGCGGCGGCCCGCGGCGGGCTGCTTCGGCGGTGGCTCAAGCGCTGAGCGGGGGGGGAGCGCCGGCAGTGCTGCCCGGGGGTACCGGGGCGGGACGGGACGCTGGACGGGGACACCTCGCGGCTCCGTCACGCGGGAGGGGGAAACCCCGCTGCTCCGCGACGCGGGGCGGGGATACCCCGTGGCTCCGTGACGCGACCCGGGGATACCCCGCCGCACCGTGACGCGACCCGGGGATACCCCGCCGCACCGTGACGCGACCCGGGGATACCCCGCCGCACCGTGACACCCGGACTCTGAACCCCGCCCGAACGCAACGCGCCGTCACGCTCCCGGCCGGTATCCAGGCCAACCGTCAGCTCCGGGCCGGTATCCCCACCGGCCGTCACGCTCCGGGCCGGTATCCAGGCCGATCGTCACGCTACCGGCCAGTATCCCCACCGGCCGTCACGCTCCCGGCCGGTATCCAGGCCAACCGTCACGCTCCCGGCCAGTATCCCCACCGACCGCCACGCTCCCGGCCGCTATCCCCACCGGCCGTCAGGCTCCCGGCCGCCTCGCGATCAGGGGGCCCTCAGCCCCGCGTGATCCCGTGCTTCTTCATCAGCCGGGTGATCGACTTGCGGTCCATGTGCGCGGCGCGGGCGGCCTTGCTGACATTGCCGTCGTGCCGGTCGAGCAGATCGAGCAGGTACTCGCGCTCGAAGGCTTCGATGAGCTGGTCCTTGGCGTCCTTGAAGGGCAGCTCGGCCATGGCCGCGCCGGCTTCGGCCGCGGCGGCGATGGGCGCCTGGGGGGCGGCCTTGGCGCGCTGGGCGGCGGCGGCCCGCAGGGACTGAGGCAGGGCGTCGATGGCGATGGTGCGGCCGTCGCAGAACGGCAGCGCCCGCTCGATCACGTTGTTGAGCTCGCGCACGTTGCCGGGCCAGTGGTAGGCCTCGAAGATCGCCCGCACCGGGTCCGACAGGCCGACCACGCCGCGGTTGTGGGGCGCGCGGCGCAGCAGGTGGGTGGTCAGGAGCGGCAGGTCGGTCAGGCGGCTGCGCAGGGACGGCAGCTGCAGCTCGACCACCGCCAGCCGGTAGTACAGGTCCTCGCGGAACCGCCCGGCATCGACCTCTTCGCGCAGATCGCGGTTGGTGGCGGCCACCACGCGCACGTCCACGCCCTTGGTGCCGCGGCCGCCGATCCGGCGGACCTCGCGCTGCTCGAGCACCCGCAGCAGCTTGGGCTGCAGGTCGAGGGGGAGCTCGCCGATCTCGTCGAGGAAGATCGTGCCGCCCTGGGCCTGCTCGAACACGCCCGGGCGCGAGTCGACCGCGCCGGTGAAGGCGCCGCGCTGGTGGCCGAACAGCTCGCTCTCGATGAGGTTGTCGGGCGCCGCGCCGCAGTCGAAGACCACGAAGGGGCCGCCGACCCGGGGCGAGCGGCTGTGCACGGCCTGGCTGGCGAGCTCCTTGCCGGTGCCGGTCTCGCCGGTGATCAGCACGGTCAGGTCGGTCGGCGCGATGCGCTCGAGGATGCCGAACACCTCGCGCATGGCCATGCTGGCGCCCACCAGGCCCTCGAAGTGGTCGAGCTGGCTGGGGGCGACGTCGATGACCTCGTCGTCCAGGGTGAAGACCAGCTCGGTGCGGCCGACCTTGAAGCGCGTCTCGGGCGCCAGGAAGACCTCCTTGATCTTCACCGGGCCGACGAAGGTGCCGTTGGTGCTGCCCAGGTCGCGCAGCACGATGCCGCCCGAGGTGCGCAGGATCTCGGCGTGCCGGCGCGACACCGTGTTGTCGGTCAGCACGACGTCGCCGGTCTTCAGCGCGCCGATGCGGATCACGTCGCCGTCGACCTGCCAGCTCTGGCCGGCTTCGGGGCCCGCTTCACAGGCCAGGCGTGCCCGACGGATGTGGATCTGGCGCGGGTTGTGGACGGCGATGGTGCTGGTGACTTCGGACACGGGGACGGGCACGCGGGGAGGTGGGGTCAGGCGGCGGGGTCAGGCGGCGTCGACGGGCGGAGGGCGCGAGCCGGCGCGTCGCGAGGAACCACGGTCGCTACGGCGGGGGAGGCACAGCGTAGCGCGCGGCGCGGGGCCACATCGAGGGCTCCCGCAGTTGGCACAGGGACGCCACCCGCGCCGGGCGGGCATTGGCTAAGGTGCCGGCCTGTCTGGAACACCGGCTCGGAGGTCCCCCATGCTGCTGGCCCTGCTCGGACTGCAGTCCGCCCTCGCCCAGGACGTCGTGATCAACGAGGTCCTCTACGATCCCGCGGACTCCGACACGACCGAGAACGAGTGGATCGAGCTCTGCAACGCCGGCGACAGCACGGTCGACCTGAGCGGCTGGACCGTCCAGGCCGCCGGCTCCAGCTGGGCCACCGTCGCGACCATCCCCTCGGCCACCCTGGCGCCCGGCGAGTACCTGCTCATCGGTTCCGGCGGCACCGTGCCGCTGACCGGCACCATGCAGAACGGCGGCTCCGAGACCGACGGCGTGCGCCTGCTGACCGGCGCGGCCAGCGTGGTCGACACCCTCCTCTACGACGACAACAACAGCAACGAGCTCGAAGACGACAGCGGCGGCATCGGCTCCAGCTTCGCCGTCGACGTCGCTGCCGGCCACTCCCTCGCCCGCATCCCCGACTGCACCGACACCGACGACGCCGCGGCCGACTTCGCCGACGTCGCCAGCCCGACCCCGGGCGCCATGAACGTCGGCGGCAGCACCGGCGGCGGCGACGCCGACTGCTCCGTGCTCACCGTCACGATCAACGAGTTCATGCCCGACCCGGCCAGCGATGGCGGCGACGGCGGCTACGAGTGGGTCGAGCTGTACAACAGCGGCGGCACGGCCATCGATCTGTCCGGCTGGGACCTGATCAACCGCAAGAGCGAGGCATCCAGCAAGACCGTCTCGATCCCGGCCGACACGATCATCCCCGCCGGCGGCTGGCTGGTCCTGGGCGAGGAGTTCGTGGCCGAGGCCGACGTGATCGTCGACCTGGACATGGGCAACGACAGCAGCTCGATCGACACGGTCGAGCTGTGGTGTGACGCCGAGTACGTCGACCTGGCCGCCTACGGCGGGGCCAACGACCTGGGCTGGCTGGACGAGAACGGGACCATCGCCACCGTGGCCACCCGCCCCGGCTCGGGCTGGTCGCTCGGCCGCGACCCCGACGGCGACGACACCGACGACCCGGCGACCGACTTCGTCGCCTTCGAGTACGCCACCCCCGGCGAGACCAACGCGGCCGCCGGCGAGGGCGACTGCCCCGGCATGGACGACGTCGTCATCAACGAGTTCATCCCGAACCCGGCCAAGCCCAAGGGCGCGGACGACGAGTCCCCCGAGTGGATCGAGCTCTACAACGCCGGCACCGGGCCCGTGTCGCTCGACGGCTGGTCCATCCGCTACGGCACCTCGCCCGGCAGCTGGAAGACCATCGACATCAGCGAGCTCGGCAGCATCGACGCCGGCGGCATCCTGGTGGTCGGCGAGGAAGGCGCCGAGAACGTCGACCTGGTCGTCGAGATCGACATGGGCGCCGCCAGCTCCAACGCCGACGCCGTGCAGCTGCGCCACTGCGGCCCCGGCACCGCCGACACCGTGGTCTACGGCAGCGTGAACGAAGACGAGTGGGTCGACGACACCGACGCCGTGGCGACCAGCCTGGCGCCCAAGCCCGGCGACGGCGACACCCTGCAGCGGGTGGAAGACGGCTACGACACGGACGACAACAGCGTCGACTGGGTGATCTCCGACAGCCCGACCCCCGGCGAGAGCAACCCCTCGGTCGCCCCGACCATCTGCGTGGCCGGCGACGGCAGCAGCATCAAGGTCAACGAGATCTTCCCCGACCCGGTCGGCACGGACAGCGAGACCGGCGAGTGGGTCGAGCTGTACAACGCGGGCAGCGCGGCGGTCACTCTCGACGGCTGGGTGCTCGAGACCGGCACCTCGTCGTGGGACGACGACTTCACCTTCCCCGGCGGCGTGACGCTGGGCGCGGGCGAGTTCCTGGTCATCGGCAACCCCCCGGTGCCGGTCGCCGACTACACCAGCAGCAGCCTGAGCCTGGGCAACGCCAGCACCGCTCCCGACGGTGTGCGGATCGTCGACTGCGAGGGCAGCGTCCAGGACACGATGCTCTACGGCAAGGAAGGCGCCGAGCCCGAGAACACCGAGCTGACCGACGATCGCGGCTTCCTGGACTTCGCCCTGTGGGTGAGCGACAGCGACCTGTCCATCGGCCGCACGCCGGACGGCGCCGACACCGACGACAGCAGTGTCGACTTCGAGACCGACATGGCCCCCACACCCGGCGCCCCCAACGGCGAAGGCGGCGGGGACGACGGCGGCGGGGACGGCGGCGACGGCGGCGGCGGCGGCTGCAAGAAGTCCGGCGGCAAGTCCGGCACCGGCGGCAGCAAGTGCTCGGCCATCGCCCCCCTGGGTGGGCTCGAGCTCGCGCTGCTCGGCCTGGTCGCCGTGCGCCGGCGGCGGCAGGCGTAGTTGCCCACAAGCGCCTGTGGAAAACTGCGGGCGCGATATTGAGAAGCCGCCTTCCCACCCGTTGGGAAAGCGGCGACAACATCGGTCGCGACGCGAATTCCGTGTGAATCACACGGCCGATGGCGGCGCCACCGCGTTGTGCACAACCCGCCGCGGTGCGCGCGCCGGACCCGTCACCCCTTGGGGTGGTAGGTCTCCTTGACGTAGGCCAGCACGGCCTTCATCTGGTCTTCGGTCAGCACGCCGTCCCAGGCCGGCATGGCGCCGACTTCACCGGTGAAGCCACCCTTGATGGACGCCAGCAGCTCGTCGTCGGACTTCTGGCCCAGCCGGCCGCTGGTGAAGTCGCCGGCCAGGGTGCCGTTCATGCCCTTGCCGTCGGCCTGGTGGCACGCGATGCAGTACTGCTTGTACAGGTCTTCGCCCTCGGACTTGGGGCCGGCGTCGACGGCGGCTTCGGGGGGCGGGGGCGCAGCCCCTTCGGCCGGGGCGTCGCCGCCGGCGGCCGGAGCGGCCGGAGCGGCCGGCGCCGGGGCGGGGGTCTCGGAGGCGCCGCCGCAGGCGACCAGGAACAAGGGAAGCAGCACGATCTTGCGCATGTGGGCTCCAGTCGGGGACACGGGCAGCCCGGCTAACCAGCGCACCGGGCGCGCGCCCGTTCGGCCCCCGGCCCTTCGCCCTGGACTACAGTGAATCCCGCTGCGCCCCCACGTCCCCGAGTGCACCGCGTGTCCGACGTCGAGCCCGCCGAGCTGTTGCGCCAGCGCCTGCGCGAGCACGGCCTGGAAGCCAGCTCGGTGCGACCGGCGCGCAGCGGCCTGGAACACCACCTGTTCCACGTCGTTCTCAGCGACGGCGCGGTCCGCCTGGGCAAGGTGCCCAAGGGCCAGATGACGCTGGACCCGCACTGGCCCGACCGCACGTCGATCGCCGGGCTGCGGGCCGAAGCCGAGGCCATCGCGCTCGGCCAGGCCAAGCTGCGCGGCACACCCCAGCTGCCCGAGCCCTACCTGTTGATGGAAGGCGACCTGCCGGCCGCGCTGATGGGGGTGATCCCCGGGGTCCCGCCCGAAGAGAGCCTGCTCAAGCGCGGCATGGACCACCGGACGCTGCGCGCCGTCTGCGTCGAGATGGGCCGCATGCTGGCCGAGCTGCACCGGGTCAAGAAGCCGACCGACGCCCCCACCGTGATCCCCGATCTGCCCGGCCAGGACTGCAGCGACCCCCGGCTGCTGCACATGGACTTCCACCTGGGCAACGTGCTGGGCAACTTCCAGCTGGGACAGGGCTGGCGGCTCAACGGCGTCTGCGACTGGACCAGCGCCCACTGGGGCCCCCGCGAAGCCGACGTCGGCGAGCTCGGCGCCAGCCTGTTCGCCACGAACCCCGATCTGCTCGACGACTTCCTGATGGGCTACCGCCAGCGCAGCGGCATCGTGCTGAACTACAGCCGGGTGCTGGACGTGCTGGTCAGCGAGCTCGAGCGTCGGCTGCGCGACGATCCGCCGGACGAGCCGCGGATCAAGAACGCCTGGTACGCCCGCGTCGAAGAGTGGAGCCGCCAGATCTGATCGCGCTGCGATGCATGGCGCGACCCCTGGCTTGTCCGACCCGTGCTCAGCCCGACCCGTGCGCCGCCCGCTGCAGGCGATCGTTGACCGCGCGGCCGAGCCCGTCGTCGTCGTCCGCCGGCGCGGCGATCAGCACGTCCACGCCGGCTTCGTCCAGGCGCCGCAGCTCGGCGTAGAGCAGCCGCGCGTAGTCGGCCGGCGGCCGCGAGGGCAGCACCGCGACGGAGCGACCCTCGGCGCGCAGCCGGGCGGCCGCCGCGTCTGGATCCGGGTCGATGAGCAGCGCCGTGTGGGGCGCGTAGTGGCTGGCCAGGGTCCCCGGCGCCGCGGTGCCGGTGGGCCCGCCGAGGGGTCCGACCAGCGCCGCCACCCGCTCCGCCGACACCGCACCGGGCCGCAGCACCGCCGCCACGGGCCCGCTGAGGTCGACGATCGTGCTCTCGACGCCCACCGCGCAGGGGCCGCCGTCCACGACGGGCACCTCGGGCAGCTCCGCCCGGACGTGGGCGGCGGTGGTGGGGCTGACCCGGCCGAACCGGTTGGCCGAGGGCGCCGCCAGCCCCGCCGGCCCGTCCACCGTCGCGGCGAAGGCCGCCAGGATCTGCTGCGCGACGGCGTGGTCGGGCATGCGGAGCCCCACGGTGTCCCGGCCGCCCGTGACCTCGTCGGGCACTCCCGGCGCCCGGGGGAGGATGACGGTCAGCGGGCCCGGCCAGCAGGCCCGGACCAGGCGCTCGGCGCGGGGGTCCGGCAGCGCCCAGCCGGCCAGCGCCGCCGCCGGGTCCTCGGTCGCCGCGAGGTGGACGATCAGCGGGTGATCCGCGGGGCGCCCCTTGGCCGCGAAGATGCGCCGCACGGCCAGCGGGCTGCCGGCGTCGGCCGCCAGGCCGTAGACGGTCTCGGTCGGGATCGCGACCACGTCGCCGGCGCACAGCCGCGCCACCGCCTGGGGCACGGTCAGGATCAGCTCGTCGGGGCGAGGGGTCGACACGGCCGACACGTAGCGCGCACCGACGGCCCCCGGCAGCCGGCGGCCTCCTCCTCCCCGGCCATGCCCTGCAGGCCCGCACCCCGCCCCGCCTCGTGGACGCAGCCTGCTCGGCGTCCTACGTTGCAGGCTCTTCTCCATGCATCCCCCTCGACTCCCCGGAGCCTCCCCATGACCGTCAACAAGGCCATCCTGGTCGGCAACCTCGGCCAGGACCCCGAGCTGCGCACCACCGGCAGCGGCACGCCCGTCGTGACCCTGCGCATCGCGACGTCCGAGCGTCGCAAGAGCCGCGACGGCAACTGGGAAGACCACACCGAGTGGCACAGCGTCGTGGCCTTCGGCCGCACGGCCGAGACCGTGGCCCAGTACTGCCGCAAGGGCAAGCAGCTGTACATCGAGGGGAAGATCCAGACCCGCAAGTGGCAGGACCGCGACGGCAACGACCGCTGGTCCACCGAGATCCTGGCCGACACGGTCCGCTTCCTGGGCGGCAACGGCGGCGGCGGCGGTGACTTCGGCGGCGGCAGCGGCGGCGGCGGCGGCGGCGGCGGCGGTGGCAGCCGCGGGGTCGCGGCGGCGGCAGCCAGGGCGGCGGCGGCGGCGGTGGCTACGGCGGCGGCGGCGGCGGCGGCGGTGACTACGGCGGCGACGACTACGGCGGCGGCGGTGGCGGCGGCGGCGGCTACCAGGACGACGACATCCCGTTCTAGTGCCGACCGTGCTCCCCACCGAGCGGGCGGCGGCCGACGAGTTCGACCGCTGGGCGGCGGCCGGCCGTGGCGAGTCCATGGCCGACGGCCACCGCGACGTCACCACCCAGGGCCTGTCCGGCTGGTCCCTGACCCGCCGCGACCGCGTCCTGGACGTGGGCTGCGGCAACGGCTGGGCCGTCCGCTGGCTGCGCCACGGGGCTCCGGCCGGGGGGCCCGGTGCGGGCTTCGCCATGGGCGTCGACGTGTCGCCGGCCATGGTCCGACGGGCCCGCCAGCTGCGCGGCGGCGACATGGCCCAGCGCTTCGAGGTCGCCAGCGGCGCGGCGCTGCCCCTGGCCGACGACGCCGTGAGCCACGTGCTCAGCGTCGAGAGCCTGTACTACTACCCCGACCCGGGCGCGGCCCTGGCGGAGTGGCGCCGCGTCACCCGGGACGGCGGCCGGTTCGCGCTGGTCATCGAGCTCTACGCCGAGAACCAGGGCAGCCTGGCCTGGGTCGACGCCCTGGACGTCGCCGTGCACGTGCTGGGCGCCGACGCCTGGGCCGACCTGGCCCGCGCCGCGGGCTGGCAGGACGTGCGCTGGCGCCAGGTCCAGGACCGGCGCCCGCTGAAGCCGCGCGAGGCCTTCGTGCCGAGCGCCTACTCGCCGTCCTACGACCACTACCTGGCCTACCGGCGCGCGGGCGCGCTGGTCGTCGAGGGCGTCGCCCGCTGATCAGCTGCCGGTGTCGCTGCCGCCGGTGTCGTCCCCGCCGTCGTCCCCGCCGGTCGAGTCGTCGTCGGGGCAGTCGGCGTTCTCGAGGTCGCTGTCCCAGCACAGCACGTCGGTCTCGGCGTAGTCGGGGATCAGCGCCACGCCGGACAGGTCGGCCGCGACGGTCACCGAGGTCTCGGCGTCGGGGTTCGGCGGCGGCTGGCTGTCCATGAACTGCACGAGCCCGGAGCTGCCGGACCACACGAAGTTCATGGCGTCGCCCGCGGCTTCGCCGGTGGGCCACACGAGCTGGGCCTCGCCGTTGCTCTTGTCGCCGATCCACTCGAACACGACCAGGATGCCGCCGGTCCGGTAGAAGTCCCACCAGCCCAGCGTGCCGTCGGCCTGGTAGTAGCCGTTGAACCACAGGGTGTCTTCGTACTTGCCGTCCTGGCTGGTCATCCGCATGTCGATGAGCCAGCCGGTGCCCACCCAGTGCTGGTTGAACTCGACCGTGACGGTCTCGCCCAGGTCGTTGGTGACCGACCGGGTCGACGACCAGTGGTACTCGGTGACCTCGTTCGGCTCGATGCTGTCCATGGACAGCAGGGCCTGGTTCATCGAGCCCAGCCGGTTCTTCAGGATCAGGTCGACGTTGGCCGCCGCCGAGGTCGCCAGCGAGATGTTCTCGTACTTGTCCTCGGTCGTGTCGAGGGCGTCGTCGAGGGCCTGGATCGCCAGGCTGTCGATGTTGACGCGGAACAGCTCGTTGGCGGTGGCGATGTCGATGGGGGCCCCGCCGGTGGACTCCTCGCGCGCATCGGCGAGCACCTCGACCCGGTCGATGAGATCGACGTAGCCGTCCGCGGTCGACGAGATCTCGGTGAACCGCGGCAGGTGGGGGGGCACTTCCTGTTCGGTGGTGCAGCCCAGGGCCAGGGCAGTGACGAGCAGCGTCATGGATCCTCCAGCCGGCGGGGGCCGGCGCATCCGAGAGCCTAATCGACCCCTGCTGCAGTCGCAGAGCCGGGCCGCAGGCCGCAACCCGGCGGTCAGTGCTGGGCGTCCTCGCGGCGATCGGCCACCAGGGGCGCGAGCAGGCACAGCACGGCCCCGACGGCGTAGGCCGCCGCCGCCTCGCCGGCCGCGAAGGGGCCAACCTTCAGCACCGTGTCCGCGAAGCCCCACGACCAGCCGTGCATCAACCCGGTCGCGCTGAACAGCGCGCCGACGCCCAGCCAGGCCGCCGCCACGCGGAAGCGCCCCTCGATCATCCCGACCACCGCGGCCGCCAGGATCATCGCCGTCAGGATGAAGCCCTGCTCCAGCGCGAAGGCGCCGTCGGCGTACACGTCGGCGCGGGTCAGGGCGGCGCCGAGCTCCGGCCCGAAGACCGAGTCCACGCCGGCGATCCCGCTGGCCGCGCGCACCCCGCCCTTGATCATCATCGCGCCCCAGGCCGCCACACCGGGCAGCAGGCCCACGACCACGGCCGGCGCGTGCGCCCGCGGCGTCGCCTGGAAGGCCTGGGCCGTGATCACGATGCCGATCCACAGCACGATGGCCATGCCGGCTTCGATCGGCACGGCCCACGCGATCCACCCGAGCGTGCCCGTCAGGCACAGCGCGGCCATCACGATGCCGTCGAGCCACGAGTACCCGATGCGCGCGCCCAGGGCCTTCCAGCCGGGGTGCCCGATGTAGATGGTCGTCGGGAAGGCGCTGCCGAACAGCGCGCCCACCAGGGTGCCGATGCCGTTGGCGGCCAGCGACGGCGTGGTCTCGTAGTCGTCGCCGGCGGCGGCCGCGCTCTCCAGGTTCTGCAGGCTGCCGATCAGGTTGAACAGGCCCATCGGCACGATGACCGACAGCCAGGTCAGCGCGTCGGGGCCCGACAGCGCCGCCCACAGGTCGCCGACCGCCGGCACCGGCAGGTACAGCCCGAGCGTGTCCGGGGCCTCGCCCACCGGCGCGATGCCGCGGGCCCAGGCGATGGCCATGCCGACCAGCACAGCCACGAGCCCCCCGGGGATGCCGCCCTTGAACCGCAGCCGCCCGAAGTAGACCAGGCTGACCACCACCAGGGTCGACAGCCCGACCAGCGGGCTCGCGAAGGTCCGGAACAGGAAGCCCAGGCTGATGAAGGTCAGCGCGATGCCGGCCAGGGTCGACAAGAGCGCGGCCCGCGGCACCACCCGCCGCAGCCAGCCGGCCCCGAAGGCGCCGAACAGCTCGATGATCCCGCTGCCGAAGGCCGCCAGCAGGCCCGCCTGCCACGCCGCATGCGCGTCGCCGGTGGCGAGCTTCGTCGGCAGCATCACCAGGAAGACGTAGGCGAAGACGCTCGGCGTGTTGATGCCGTAGGGCAGCGCGCAGACGTCGTCGCGGCCGGTCTTGCGGGCCAGCCGCATCGCCTGCCAGCTGTAGAACAGGTTGCCGACCAGGATCGACAGGGCCGCGGCCGGCAGCACCCGCCCGTAGACCAGCTCGGCCGGGAAGCCCAACACGAAGCGGCAGAGGGCATCGATGACCAGCAGCTGGACCAGGTTGTCCACCGCCAGGCCGAAGAAGCCGTCGATGTCGCCGCGCACGAACCAGCGCGCCATGCTGGATCCGGGGGAGGGGGAGGGCGAGGAGGACGCAGGGGAGGAGGCGGACACGGTCGCTCCGAAGTAGGACGGCGGCATGCTACCGCCCGGGAGGAGGCGCCCATGGACGCGATCGCGCTGACCATCAACGGCGAGCCCCGCACCGTGCCCGCCGGCTGCACCGTCGCCGCCCTGCTCGCCGAGCTGGGCATGGACCGCGAAGGCGTCGCGGTCGCCGTGGACATGCGGGTCGTGCCGCGCAGCCAGCACGCCGCGCGCACCCTGCAGGACGGCGACAAGGTCGAGGTGATCATCGCGGTGGGCGGCGGCTGAGCACCTCCACCCGCCCGGCCTCGATCCGCCACTCCACCGCGCAACAGGTCCGCGCCAGCACCGGGTCGTGGGTCACCAGCAGCACCGCGCCTGGAAACGCCGCCAGCGCCTCGCCCAGCCGCGCGATGCCCGGCAGATCCAGGTGGTTCGTCGGCTCGTCCAGCACCAGCAGCCAGGCGCCGCGCCCCATGCCGAGCGCCAGCGCCAGCTTGCGCGCTTCGCCCGGCGACGGCGCGTCCGTGGCCAGCAGCGCGTCGGGCGGCACCCCCAGCGCCGCCACCAGCTGCAGCACCCGCCCGCGAGCGTCCGGCGGCAGCGCCCGCAGGGCCGCCAGGTCCGCCGCGACCCGCTCCGGCCCGAGCTCCTGCGGCAGGCACAGCACCCGGTCCTCTGGAAGCCCCGCGTCCGCCAGCAGCGCGCGCAGCAGCGTCGTCTTGCCCGCGCCGTTGCCGCCGGACAGGTGCACGTGGTCGGTCGGCCCCAGCGCCAGGTGCACGTCCTGCAGCAGCAACCTCCCGCCGACCCGCAGCTCCTGCCCGGTGCGGGCCAGCAGCGGATCCCGCGTCGCCGCCAGGTGATCGACGAACAGCTCGCGCCCCGGCCGCTTGTCGACCTCCACACGGGTCGCCTCCACCGCGTCCCGTCGCCGCCGCGCGGCCGCCGCCGCCTGCCCCGCCCGCGCCGCTCCCTTCTCCGCCCGCCCCTTGGCGGCCGTGCTGCGGGCGTCCCCATCCCGCGGGCCCTTGATCCGCGACCGCGCCGAGATGCGCGCGTCGGCCCCCGCCGCCCGCGCCACCGCCACCGCTGCCTCGCGCCGCGCCGCCCGCCGGGCCCGCCCGACGGCGTCCGCCTCCTCCTTGCGGGCCCGCGCCTCCTCCTCCCAGTGCTGCAGCGCCGGGCTCACGGGCCCCGGGAAGTCCCGCAGCCGCCCACCCTCCAGCCACAGGGTCCGCGTCGTCAGCGCATCCAGGAAGGCCCGGTCGTGGCTCACCACGACGCCGACGCCCTCCCAGTCCCGGAGCGCCTCGACCAGCAGCCCCCGGCCCGCCGCGTCCAGGTGGTTCGTCGGCTCGTCGAGCAGCAGCAGCGCCGCCCCGTCCGCCAGCGCCGCCCCGATCTGCCAGCGCTTGCGCTCGCCCGGCGACAGGGTCGGCCAGCGGTCGAGCACCGCCGGGTCCAGCTGCAGCCGCTCCAGCCAGCGCCAGGGCTCGAGCCCCCGCTGGCACCAGGCGAAGGCGCGCACGTCGTCGGTCAGCGCGTCGACCCGCTGCGGGCAGCAGACCGCAGGCGGGCCCGACACCGTGCCGGCCGAGGGCGAAAGCGACCCGGAGAGCAGCTGCAGCAGCGTGCTCTTGCCGGCGCCGTTGGGCCCGACGAGCCCGGTCCAGCCGGGCGCGAGGTGAAGGGAGAGGTCGGTCACGACGGGGTCGCGACCGGGCCAGGCGAAGGCCAGGCCAGAGGTGAGGAGCGGGGTCATGGGACACGCGACGAGCGAGGAGACCCGCGCCGGATCGTGCACGGCGCAGGGCAGTCAGGGGAGCGGGCTCAGTCGCGCAGGTCCATCACGCACCTCGAGGGGATCGAGCCATAGCCCGATCCCCTGAGGGGGGCAGCGCCGCCGCGGGCGGGGGCGCTACTGGACGGTGCCCATGGCCACGGCTTCGCCGTTGTGGATCACGAACTCGGCGCGGCGGTTCTGCGACCAGGCGGTCTCGCCGGCGCCGCGGGCCACGGGCTTCTCCTCGCCGTAGGACACGATCTGGACGCGGCTCTTCGCGATGCCCTGGGCGGCCAGGTAGTCGGCCACGGCCTGGGCGCGGCGCTGGCCCAGGGCCAGGTTGTAGTCGGTGGTGCCGCGCTCGTCGCAGTGGCCCTGCACCTCGACCTCGATGCTGGCGTGCTGCGACATGATGGTGGCGTTGGCCTTCAGGGCGTTCTTCGAGTCGCCGGTCAGCGTGGCGCTGTCGGTGTCGAAGTGCACGCGCTGGAAGTTCTGCCGCATCTGGCCGATCGCGTCCTGGACGGGAGCGGCGGCGGTCTTGACGGGCACGTGCTCGGCGGCGGCCATCGACTGGGTGGCGACCTGCTTCTTGCAGGCCGTGCCGGCCAGGACGAGGGGGAACAGGGCGGTCAGGAGGATGGTGCGCTTCATGGCGTGCTCTCGAGGCGTCGGGGGACGCGGGGGGGAGGGGGAGGACCGGCATCGTGGTCCGGCGCCATGGACATGAGCACGGGCCGTGCCAACCCGCGGAGATCTCGTCGCCGACGAGGCGATCGCGGGTTCGACCCGCCGCGCCGCCGCGGACCACCCGTGCAGGCTGCACGACCTGCCCGGGCAGACTGCACGGGTCCGGCGCCTCCACGACGGCCCCGCGGCCCCTCCACCGGCGGCGGCCGCCCTCCCCGCCGACGGCCCGCGCCTTGCAGAATCCCCGCGCATGTCCCCCCTCCGCACCCACCGCCCCCTCGTCCTGGCCGCCGTGGCCGCGCTGCTGTCCAGCGTGCTGCTGGCCATGGTCACCGAGCGCCTGCTGCGCGCCGCCCGCGGCGATCTGCTGGCCGGCTTCGCCGACGACCGCGCGACCGTGCTGGACGAAGCCGCCGCCCGCATCGAGGAGAGCCTGCGCGACGTCGCCGAAGACGCCGACTTCGCCGCCGACCTGGTGCGCTCCGCCGACACCCCGGACGAGCGCCAGCAGCGGCTCGGCACCCTGCTCGCGTCCGTGCGTGCCTACCGCGCGGTCTTCGTCTTCGATGCCGACGGGGCCCTGGTCGACGAGGTCACCGACACCCGCCGTCCGGGCGGGGATGTCGCACCCCTGCGGGCCCTGGCGGCCGGTGTCGCCGCCGAGGCGATGCGGGTCGGCGGGGTGCAGGTGTCCCCCGGCCTGTCCCAGGGCGACGACGCCGTGGGCCTGCGGGCCTTCGCCGTGCCCCTCGACCCCGACGCCCCCGCGGTCGGCAGCGTCGTGCTGGTCGCCGACCCCGCGCCGCTGTTGGCCCCCGTGTCCCTGGTCACGGCCGAGCCCGCGACCCACCTGCTGGTGGTCGGGCCCCACGGCGCGACGTCGGCGGTGTCCAGCCCGACCCTGAGCAGCGCCGTCGCCGAGGGGCGCGCGACGGCGCTGCTCGCGCGGGTCGCCGGCCAGCCCCAGGGCGCCGGCCAGCTGGGCCCCGACGATGCCGCCGCGCTCGGCCTGCCCAGGGCCGACGCCGTGCTGGCCTGGCGGCGGGTCGCCCCGTCGTCCACCGACGCCTGGCTGGTGCTCAGCCTGTCGTCGACCGAAGCGCTGCGCAGCCACCAGCGGGCCCTGCTCCAGCGGCTGCTGGGCGGGGCGGGTGCTGCGGGCCTCGTGCTGGCCGTGCTGATCGGCTGGGTCGCCGCCGAGGCCCGCCGCGGGGCCGTGCTCGCCGAGCGCCTCGAGAGCGCCCAGGCCGTCAGCCGGGCCAACGAGCGCGCCCGCCGCGTGCTGGCACATCTGCCCGCCGCCGTGCTGCTCATCGGCCCCGACGGCTGCGTGCGCGAGAGCAACCCGGCGGCCCTCGACCGCTTCGACCAGCCCCCCGAGGGGGTGCCGCTGTCGACCTGGTGGCAGGCCGTGCCCGACGGCGAGCGCGACGACCTGCTCGCGCTCGTCGACGAAGCGCGCCGCACCGGCCGCACCGGTCGCTGGGAGGAGCGGTCGCTGCTGCTGCCCGAAGCGACCCGGGTGCGTCGGCCCTGGCGCGTCCAGGCGGTGCCGCTCCCCGACGAAGACGCCGTGATGCTGGTCCTCGACGACCTGAGCGAGCTGTCCGACCTGCACGAGCGGCTGCTGCGGGCCGAGAAGCGGGCCACGGTCGGCGAGCTGGCGGCCGGCATCGCCCACGAGATCGGCACGCCGCTGGGCGTCATCCAGGGGCGGGCCGAGTACATCCGCGGCAAGCTGGGCGAGGACCACCCCCAGGCCGCCGGCCTGGACGTCATCGTCGAGCAGATCGGCCGCGTGAGCCGCATCATCCGCAGCCTGCTGGACTACGCCCGCGACCGCCCGCCGACCGACCCCGGTCAGCGCTCGCCGGTGGCGCCGGCCCTGGGCCGGGTGGGGGATCTGCTGTCCACCCACGCCCGCAAGCAGGGGGTGGAGCTCGACGTCCAGGTCCCCGACGGCGCCCTGGTCGTGCTGGCCACCCCCGACGCCCTGGACCAGGTGCTGGTCAACCTGGTCAAGAACGCCCTGGACGCCAGCGATCAGGGCGGCGCCGTCGTCGTACGCGCCGCACCGGATGGCGCCGGCCACGTGCAGCTGGTCGTCGAAGACCAGGGCCACGGCATCGCCCCCGAGCTGGCCCACCGCGTCTTCGACCCCTTCTTCACCACCCGCAAGCGCGGCCAGGGCACAGGCCTGGGGCTGGCCGTCACCCAGCGCATCCTGCGCGAACACGGCGGCACGCTGCGGCTCGAGCCCCGCGCCGGCCGGGGCACGCGGGCTATCGTCCGGTGGCCGGTCGGCGGAGCCCGCCCCGGCGCCTGAGGAGCCCGCCCTGCCCCGCACCAAGACCATCCTCGTCGCGGACGACGCCTTCGAGATGGCCCGCCTGCTCGGCGATCAGCTGTCCGACCTGGGCTTCGACGCCCGGCTGGCCCGCGACGGCGGCCAGGCGCTGGAGAAGCTGCGCCAGGGCGGCGTCGACGTCGTGCTGACCGACGTGCGCATGCCGCGGGTCGACGGCCTGGAGCTGCTCGACGAGATCCAGGCGTCCTGGCCCGACGTGCCCGTCATCGTGATGACCGGCTTCGGCAGCGACGAGCTGGCCCGCGACGCGATGCGGCGGGGCGCCTTCCAGTACCTGCCCAAGCCCTTCCGGCTGGACGATCTGCGCGTGCACGTCGAGCGCGCCATGCAGGAACGCCGCGCCCGGACCCGCAAGCCGGCGCCCTCCCTGGACGCCTCCCCGGGGTCGGCCCCTTCAGGAGCCACCTCCTCGGACCCCGCCTCCTCGGACCCCGCCTCCTCGAACGGTGCACACCCCGCCCTCGCCCCGCTGGTCGGCGCCTCCCCGGCCCTCGCCCGCGTCAAGGCGCGCGTGCTGCGCGCCGCCCACGTCGACGCCCCCGTGCTGATCCGCGGCCCGTCGGGCGCCGGCAAGGAGCTCGTCGCCCGCGCCGTGCACGAGACCAGCGCCCGCGCCGACCGTCCCTTCGTGGCGGTCAACTGCACCGCCCTGCCCGCCGCCCTGCTCGAGAGCGAGCTGTTCGGCCACGACCGCGGCGCGTTCACCGGGGCCACGACCGCGCGCAAGGGCCTGTTCGTCGAAGCCGACGGCGGGACCCTGTTCCTGGACGAGATCGGCGACATGCCGGTCGAGCTGCAGAGCCGGCTGCTGCGGGTGCTCGAAGAGCGGCGCGTGCGGCCCGTCGGCAGCGACAAGGACCGCCCCGTCGACATCCGGCTGGTCAGCGCGACCCACCAGCCGCTCGAGCAGCGGGTGGCCGAGGGGCGGTTCCGCGCGGACCTGCTGTTCCGGCTGGATGTCCTGACCATCGACCTGCCGCCCCTGTCGGCCCGACCCGAGGACGTGCCCGCACTGGTCGCGCACTTCCTGGCGGCGGCGCGGGCGGCCTGGCCGGGGCTCGCCCTGGCGCGGCTGGACGACGAGGCGCTGGCCGCGATGGCCGCGCGCCCCTGGCCCGGGAACGTGCGCCAGCTGCGCAACGCGGTGCAGCGCATCGCCGTGCTGGCCGAGGGGCCGGTCGCCGGCCGCGCGGTGGTCGAAGAGGCGCTGGCCGGCATGGACGCCGCAGGCGCCACGCCGGCCGCCCCCGCTGCGGCCCCACCACCGGCCTCGACCGGGGCCCCGACGCCCCCTCCCCGGGACCTCGACAGCGCCCTGGCGGCCCTGGCCGCCGCCGGCCTGCCCCTGCGCGACGTGCAGCAGGCCTACGTCGCCCACGTGCTGGACGCCTGCGGCGGCAACCGCAGCCAGGCCGCCCGCCGGCTGGGCGTGGACCCCTCGACCCTGTTCCGCTGGGAGCGCAAGGGCGGCTGAGCCGGGTCTCGCCGCGCGCGCCGAGCGCAGCGGCTGGCACGCCGCGTGCAAGACGGGAACCGAGAGGTGCCCCATGCACGCCCTGCCCCGCGCGGCCGGATCCCCGGCCCTGCCCACGCCCGCCCTGCCCCCCCGCCTGCGCGCCCCCCACGTCCTGGTCGTCGACGACGACCTGGCGATGCGCACGCTGCTGGCCGACGTCCTGGTCGACGCCGGCTACGACGTCACCGCCCTGCAGGACGGCGAAGAAGCCCTGCGCTGGCAGGACTTCGACCCCGACGCCGACCGGTTCGTGTTCACCGTGGACCTGGTGGTGACCGACCTGCGCATGAGCCGGCTGGACGGCCTGGAGCTGCTGGCCGCCATCCGGGCGTCGGGCCGCGCCCTGCCCGTCGTGATGGTCAGCGGCTTCGCCGACGACGAGCTGCGGCACCACGCCGGCCAGCTCGGCGCCACCGCGGTCCTGGCCAAGCCCTTCTCGATCCCCGAGCTGGTCGCCCTGGTCGAGCGGCTCTGCCCGCTGCCGGGCCGCGGCTGAGGGATCAGTCGTCGAGGTCGACCGGCAGCACGTTCCCGGTGCCCGCCTCGCGGGGCAGGCAGCGAGGAGCGTGCACACGCAGCGTGTCGGCCAGCGCGTCCAGGATGGCGCCCTTCCAGTGCCGCCGCTGCGCCACCAGGCTGACCTCGCGGATCGGCACCGGATCGGCGAAGGGCCGCACCTGGGCCAGGCGCACGTCCCGGGGCAGGGTCTGCGCATAGGTCTCGGGCACCAGCGTGAAGCCGCCGACCTGGTCGATGAGCCCGCGCAGCGTGTCGAAGCTGCCGGCCTCGAACCGCACGTTGCCCAGCAAGGCGCGGTGGTTGGCGCCGCACAGGTGCACCACCTGGTTGCGGAAGCAGTGCCCGTCTTCGAGCAGCCACAGGTCGTCGCGCTCGATGTCGGCCAGCGCGACCTCGTCCCGGGCCAGGATCGACGATTCCGGGTGCGCGTAGACGTAGAAGGGGTCGTAGAACACGACCCGCCGGTCCAGCCCGGGCTCGCCCAGCGGCGTCGCCACCAGCCCCGCGTCCATCTGCCGGTCCAGCAGCGCGGCGACGATGCCGTCGGTCGTGCGCTCGAGGACGGTCAGCTCGACCTTGGGGCAGGCTTCGGTGAAGGCGCGCAGGAACCACGGCAGCACCGTGGGCGCCAGGGTCGGGATGACGCCCAGCGTGAAGCTGCCGGTCAGCCCGGCCGTGCTGTCGGCCGCGTCCATCAGCCGGGCGTGGGCCGCCAGCACGTCCTGGGCGGCCGCGATGAGCCGCCGTCCGGGCTCGGTGGGGGTCACCGGCGTCGTGCGCCGGTCGAACAGCACCACCCCGAGCTGCTCTTCGGCCTTGGCGACCTGGGCGCTCAGGGTGGGCTGCGAGACCTCGCACTCGGCCGCCGCCCGGCCGAAGTGACCGGTGCGGTGCACCGCGACGATGTACTGCAGCTGCGTGAGCGTCGGCATCAACACCTCTGGTCAGCGCCGCTCGGGTCCGGCCTTGGGTCGACGGCGGACCAACCAGACCAGGAACATGAGCACCGCGGCGCTCGGGAGCACCGTGGGCAACGCGGCGGCAGCGAGCACGAACACCACCGCGATGAACGTGACCAGGCCGCTGTGATCGACAGGGTCGGACGGAGCCCCGCGCTGGAGCTGGTAGGCCAGCTCGTCTCCGATGCGCTCGCGATCCTGCTCGTAGCGAGCGAGCCCGGCGGCTGGGACCTGATCGGCCACGACCTCCAAGGTGTGGCGCAGGGCGATCTCGTGCGTCCCGGAGCTGTCCCATTTCGACGGTGTGGCCTCGAGGCGGTACCGAAACCACTCGTTCGCCACCGATGCCGTCCTGGGCTCCAACGTCCAGCGCCGAGGCGCCGCGATGACCACTTCTTCGATCTCGTGTCGGCCGAGGGGAAGCGCCAGAGGGGCGGCCCGGTCCGGGTCGTCGACCGCGGGCAGGGCCTGCAGGAGCGGGGGGGCGAAGGTGTCGAAGCGCCGCTGTCCCTCGCCTTCCGACCAGGCATCGTCCAGGTCGTACCGTTCGCTGATGCACAGGCGGTTGGCGTCGCGGTGGTCGGTCACCCCGATCGGCTCGACGATCGAGACCGTGGTGCCGGCCCGGCGGTAGTAGGCGGAGTAGGCGTCCTGCATCTGTTCGGGCGTCTGATCGGACAGAGCGGCGCGGAAGATCTCCGCGCGACGGCCGTAGCTGCAGGTGTCCACCTGCAGCCCGATCCCCAGGTGATCGTCGGAGAACGTGTACCGGCTGCGGGTCTCGAGCCTGCCGATGGAGTCGGGCACCTGGTCCACGTCGACGAGCCCCGACTCGCCCGGTCGGACCAGCAGGGCCTTGCCGTAGTCCCCCACGAAGATGCGCGCGACCGGGCCACCCTGTTGGACGCGGGTAGGGTCGGCGAAGACCAGTCGCCCGTCGATCTCGGCGGCGACGATGACGTGATCGAAGGCGGTGGGCGACGGCAGCCAGGTCGAGATGGCCCCGCGGTCCGAGCTGTTGACCAGCGCTGGCCAGGCCTGGACGCCGCGCGCGCGCAGCAGGGCCACCAGCAGCAGCGTCTTGTCCTTGCAGTCGCCGTAGCGTCGTCGGAGCACGAGGTCGGGCGGTCGCGGCTGGTAGGACCCGACGCCCAGCTCGACGCCGAAGTAGCGCACCTCGTCCTGCACCCAGCGCAGCGCCGCGGTGAAGACCGCCGCGTCGGTGGCGTCCGCGGGGGCCAGGCCCGCGGCGACTGCAGCGACCTCGGCAGAGGGCGGCCCGGTCAGCTCGTAGTGGTCCAGGGCCCAGTCCACCACGGACGCCCAGTCGGGGAAGGTGCTGAGCTGCACCCAGGGCCAGACCTCGTGGCCGATGGGAGCGTCATCGACCGCTGGGATGGCCGGAACGGGACCGGCGTCCCATCGCAGCTCCACCTCGGCGCCGAGCGCTCGCTCGTCGGGAGCCGTGGCGTCTCCGTGCAGGGCCACCTGCAAGGGGGTGGCCTCGGGACGGAGGACGCGCAGGGAGCGGCGCTCCGCCGGGATGGACCAGGCCATCTGCCAGGAGCGCGCGGCATGGCCACCGAACAGGGGGTTCTCGTCCTCGACCGTCCAGGCGTAGCGGATGATGTCGCCGACGCGGATGTCCTCGGGAACGATCACCAGGGTCGAGGTCCCGCTCAGGATGTGCTTCCAGAGATCGTCTTCGCCGTCGATCTCGACCGACTCGGACCGGGTCAGCCGGTCGTGCCAGGCCCCGTCCCGCCACACCTCCAGGCGATGCACGGTGAGGTGCTCGGAGAAGGGGGTGTAGTCCAGCTCGAGCCGAGCGCGGTCGTCGAGCGCCTGGGGGGTCACGATCCGGTAGGCCAGGTGCGAGTACAGTGCGACCGCGCCGTCGCTGCCGATGCGCATCTGGTGGTCGATCAGCAGGTACTGGGTCCCGCGGCGCACCGGCCCCGTGGGCTCGGGCACGGAGAGGTCGACCTCGAGAGGCTCCACCCACCCCGGCACGTCGCCGGAGGGGAAGGAGGCCGCGACCGCGGCGACAGGTGCGAGCAGCGTCAAGATCAAGCCCGTCGAGTCTACATCGAACCGGTCGGTGACGATGCCCGCGGCGATGAGCGGGAGCGGGCTCGACGTGGGCATGAGGGGCCCCTGGCCCCCCACGCCCGTCCGCCTGCGCGAAGCGCGGCCTGGGGCTCAGCGGTGCAGGTCGAAGCGATCGGCCTGCATCACCTTCACCCAGGCCGCCACGAAGTCCGCGCGGAACTTCGCCTCGTCGGTTGCGTAGACCTCGGCGATGGCGCGCAGCTCGGCGTTCGACCCGAAGACCAGGTCCGCCTCGGTCGCGGTCCACTTGACCTTGCCGTCGGCGCCCTTGCCCTCGAAGCTGCCGTCGCCCTTCGGCGTCCAGGTCGTCGACATGTCGACCAGCGCGACGAAGAAGTCGTTGCTGAGCGTGCCCGGCCGGCTGGTGAACACACCGTGCTGGCTGCCGCCGCTGTTGATGTCGAGCACCCGCAGGCCGCCGACGAGCACCGTCATCTCCGCAGGCGTCAGGCCCAGCAGGGCGGCCTTGTCGATGAGCGCGTCGGACGCCCGCAGCCGGTAGCCCTCGGTGTAGTAGTTCCGG
>JACKEY010000026.1 GCA_020632755.1 Alphaproteobacteria bacterium
CCCTGGTCGTTGTCGGTCGTGGTCTCGAGCCAGCCCAGGTCCGCGGGGTCGTAGCTGCTGACGCTGGCGCCGAAGCCGTAGAGCCCGTCGTCCCGGCCGCGCTTCTTGCCGACCCAGTCGGGGGTCCAGCCGTCGGTGCGGCACAGGTTCAGGTCCTGGCCGCGGTAGCCGGTGTACAGCGCCGCCGGCAGGATCCAGCCGTGGCCCAGGTCGCCGTAGCGGCCCTGCAGCAGCCGCCGCAGGTGGCCGGTCCAGAAGTCGCCCCCGGTGTGGCTGGCGCCGAAGGTGGTGATGCGCGTGCGCTGGCCCATCGCTGCCTTGCGCAGCACGTCGCCGACCCGGCGCAGGGCCTCGGGGTTGCCCTGGAGCGGCTCGAGCGGCACCCGGTCGGGCTCGACCCCGGGGAGCCCGCTGTCGCGCACGCCGGACTCGCTCACCGTGACGCGGGGCCGCCCGGCGACACCGTCGTCGTCGCTCGAGTCCGACGGTCGACGCTGCGGGTCCTGGGGCGGGCGCACCGGCCCGGCCGGCGGCGTCGGCTCGGGGCGGGTCTTGCGGAAGGCGGCCGCGGCCTTGAGCGCTTCTTCGCAGGTCTCTTCGGGCACGCCGGCCGCGGACGGCACGGGCACCACGATGACGGGCAGCGGCTGGGCGGCGCCTTCTGCCGCGGCTTCGCGCGCGTCGGCCCGCTCCAGCGCCTCGCGGATCGGATCCACCGGCCCCGCCAGCGCGGGTCCACACAGCGACAGGGCGATGAGCGCGACGACCATGGGCACGCCCTATGCGACCCCCGGGTCCGCCGCCATGGTCCGCCCGACCGGCCGATCCGACCAGCGGGCGCCGCGCGGCAGCCGCGGGTGCTCAGCCGATCATGACCTTGAGCAGCGTGTCGGTGACCTTGCCGTAGGGCGCCGTGATCAGCTTGCCGCCGTTGACGCGGGACTGGCTGAAGATGCCCTTCTCGTGCGAGAAGGTCCGGAAGCCGTACCAGCCGTGGTACGCGCCCATGCCGCTGGGGCCGACGCCGCCGAAAGGCAGCTCCAGCTGGCTGAAGTGCAGGATGGTGTCGTTGAGGGTGACGCCGCCCGACCAGGTGTTCTGGAGCACCTGTTCCTGCCGCTTCTTGTTCCAGTCGAAGTAGTACAGCGCCAGGGGCCGCGGCCGCTCGTTGACGTAGGCGATGGCCCCGTCGAGCTCGCGGTAGGTCACGATGGGCAGCACGGGCCCGAAGATCTCGTCCTGCAGCACGGTCGCGTCGTCCGGGCAGTCGAGCACCAGGGTCAGCGGCAGCTTGCGGACCGCGGGGTCCAGGGTCTCGCCGGCGGGGTTGCACTGCACGACCTTGGCGCCGCGGTCGCGGGCGTCCTGGAGCCAGGCCTGGAGCCGATCGTAGTGCCGCTGGTTGATGACGGCGGTGTAGTCGGGGTTGGCCGCGACGGTGGGGTACTGGGCGGCGAACTGCTTCTGCAGCTCGGCCACCAGGGCGTCGCGCTTGTCTTCGTGCACCAGCACGTAGTCGGGGGCGATGCAGGTCTGGCCGGCGTTGAAGCCCTTGCCGGCCACGATGCGGGCGCAGGCCTGGGCCAGGCTGTGGTCCTTGTGCACGATGGCCGGGGACTTGCCGCCGAGCTCGAGGGTGACCGGCGTCAGGTGCTCGCTGGCCGCGCGCATGACGTGGCGGCCGACGCTGGTGCTGCCGGTGAAGAACAGGTGGTCGAAGGGCTGGCGCGAGAACTCGGCCGAGACATCGACGCCGCCCTCGACGACCGCGAAGACGTCGGGCGGCAGCACCTCGGTGGCGATGCGGCGGAAGATGCCGCCGGTCGCCGGCGAGAACTCGCTCGGCTTGATCATCACGCGGCAGCCCGCGGAGATCGCGGCCACCACGGGCAGGATGCCCAGCTGGAAGGGGTAGTTCCAGGGCGCGATGACGCCGACCACGCCGATCGGCTGCCAGATGACGCGGGCCGTGCCGGGCTTGAAGGTCGCGGCGACCGGGCGGGGCTGCTCGGCCATCCACTCGGCCAGGTGGGCGCGGATGTGCTTGATGTCGTCGACGACCGTGAACACCTCGGCCATCAGGGTCTCGTGCGGGGACCGGTGGCCGTAGTCGCTGTTCAGGGCGGTGATGAGCTCCTGGCGGTTCTTCCGCACCCACTTCATCACGTCGTCGAGCAGCTTCATCCGGGTCTTGTAGTCGAGCCCGCCCTGCTCCCTCCACGCGGTGCGCAGCCGCCCGTAGGCCTGCTGGACCTGGGCGGCGCCTCCCTCGGCGGGGGCCCCCTCGGCGTGGGCGGCGGCGGCGGCGCTGGGCGCGCTCTCGTGGTCGTGGGACATGGGGGCCTCCTGGCAGGTCCTCCCTCGCCTATCGCACCGGGCTGCCGGGTGACCACGGGTCATCAGACCTGGATGCGGGTCCAGCCCCTGCCGCGCCACATGGCGGCGAAGATCACGGCCCACAGCACCCGGTAGGCGACCTGGGCCACCCAGATGCCCATCAGCCCGTAGCCCAGGCCGGGGCCCAGCAGCCACGCGAGCGGGATGCCGATCAGCCACTGGCTGCCGACGCTGACGACCATCACCCGGCGGTTGTCGCCCGCGCCCAGCAGCGCGTTGAGCAGCACCATGCCGACGCCTTCCAGCCCGATGGTGGCCGCCAGCAGCATCAGCGGCCCGCGCGCCAGGGCCAGGGTGTCGGCTTCGTGGATGAAGCCGCCCAGCACCAGGTCCGGCGCGAGCAGCCCCGGCAGCCCGATGAGCACCAGGGTGCCGACCGCGAGCTTCACCACGTCCCAGCCCCAGGCGCGCGCGTCGTCGACATCGCCGCGCCCCAGCGCCTGGCCGACCAGGCTGGCGGCCGCCAGCCCGAGCCCCATGCCCGGCAGGATGACGACCAGCGTCAGCGTGATGAGCACGTTGGCCGCGGCGAGCTCGGACGTGCCGACCTGGGCGACGATCCAGAAGATGACCGTGAAGCCGCCGGCGAAGAACAGCTGCTGCACGCCGCTCGGCACGCTCAGTCGCAGCATGGACCGCACGGTCGACAGGTCGGGCAGCCCCCGCAGGAAGCCCGCACCCCGGGCCAGGGTCAGCCCCTGCAGGGTGTAGGCGATGGTCCCGACCCAGGTGGCGATCGCACTGGCCACGCCGGCACCGGCGGCGCCGAGGGCCGGGGCGCCCAGGTTGCCCTGGATGAACACCCAGTTCAGGAAGATGTTCACCGCGTGCATGGCGATGAGCGTGCGCAGGTAGACGGTCGAGCGGCCGACGCCGTTCCAGTAGCCGCGGAAGGCGAAGTTGGCGCCAGCGGCGACCATCGCGCACAGCCGGGCCTGCAGGTAGGGCGCGCCGGCGTCGATGACCGCGGGATCGTCGTTGACCAGGGCGAACAGCTCGGGCGCGAAGCCCACCAGCACGATCGACGCCGGCAGCGCGATGGCCGTGGCCAGCAGCAGGCCGCCGTTGAGCGGCACCGCGGTCTCGTCGTCGCGGCCTTCGCCCTTCCGTCGGGCGGCCATGGCCTGGACCCCCGACGACAGGCCGGTCACGAAGGCGACCGCCATGAAGTTCAGGAAGCTGCCCTGCCCGGTCGCCGCCAGGGCCACGTCCCCGAGCGCCCCGACCATCGCGGTGTCCACGACGTTCAGCACGTTCTGGGAGAGCATGCCGCCGACGATGGGCAGGCCCAGCGCCAGGACGGTTCGGATGCGGTCTCGGGTCAGCACGTCCGGCCGATAGCGCAGGCCGCACCGGCCGGCTCGCGGGAGGGACCGTCCCACGGATCGAGACGATGCTCCGGGCCACGCCGCGCCGTCAGGGCAGGATGAGCACGTCGGTCTTCATGCCGGCCGGCAGCCGGGCCCGCAGCGCGTCGAGCTGATCGTCGTCGAGCGCCACGCAGCCCAGGGTCCAGTCGCTGCGACCGCCGCCGCCGTGGATCAGGATCTCCCCGCCCAGGGCCGTGTCCTGGGGCGTCTTTCGGCCGGCGCGGTCCGCCGCGACGATGCGGTCGTGGGTGGCCCGGTCGATGCGGCCGGCCGCCAGCCCGGCCGCTGCGTCGCCGGCGTCCGGGTAGTGCACGGCGATCGCCCCGTAGAAGCTCGACCACGGCTTGTCGCTGGTCCGGTACCAGCCCTCGGGCGTCTTGCGGTCACCGCGCCGCAGCTTGGTGCCCGGCGGGTAGCCGGCGGCCAGGCCGACCTGCCAGCAGGCGGGCTGGTCGGCGGACAGCTGCACCAGCACGCCGTCCTGGTACAGGCCCAGGCTTCGGGCGGCCTTGGTCACGACGACGACGGCGTCCCCCTGCAGCCGCGAGTCGGCGGAGGAGAGGTCGTCGGGCAGGACGAGCGCGTCCACGGTCGGGGCGCAGACCGGCCCGGCCCAGGCCGAGGAGAGCGCGCAGGAGAGGAGGAGCGAGAGCAGCATCGGCCACAGGGACACGGCGGGAGGGGTGCGGGTTCCGATAGCCTCTCTCCATGCACCTGCTCCTCCTCCTCGCCTGCAGCTCCTCCGCCTCCTCCCCCGACAAGGTCCCCGAGGAGCCGCCCGCAGCCTCTACGGAAGAGGCGCCCTCGGCCTCCTCCTCGACCGTCCCGACACCCAGCGCGGTGGAGCGGCGACCGGCGGCCGATCCCGACAACCACGCGGTCGTCGTCGCCATCCACGGGCTCGGCGACCACCCGTCGCGGTTCATCGCGATGGCGGAGGGGTTGTCGGACGTGGCCACGGTCATCGCGCCGGGGGGCTGGGAGCCCCGCGGCCAGGGCTTCTCGTGGTTCGCGATCCGCGCCCGCGAGGGGGGACCGGGGCTGGCGGACGCGGTGGCCCGCAGCGCCGATCAGCTGGCCGCCTGGCTCGGCAGCCAGGGCGTCGATGCCGACGACGACGTCGTGGTCACGGGCTTCTCGCAGGGGGGCATGCTGTCCTTCGCGCTGGCCGTGCGGCACCCGACCCTGGTCGATGCGGCCGTGCCGCTGGGCGGGCTCTTGCCCGAGGCGCTGTGGCCGACGGCGGTCCCCCCGGACGCACCCCCGATCCTGGCGCTGCACGGTGGCGCCGACGAGGTGGTGCCCACCCAGGCCGCCCGCGACAGCGTGGCCGCGCTGCAGGCCGCCGGCTGGCCCGCGGACATCATGGTCTGGGAGGGCGAGGGCCACCGCGTGCCCACGTCGATGCGCGTCGTGATGGACACCGCCGTCCGGGCCGCACTCAACGGCCAGGACCCGCTCGTCGCCGCCGGGGCGCGCTGATCACAGCTGGATGCAGACGTTCCGGGCTTCGCTGAAGAACTGCAGCGACAGCTCGCCGCCCTCGCGGCCGACGCCGGACTCCTTCATGCCGCCGAAGGGCACGCGCAGATCGCGCAACAGCCAGGTGTTGACCCAGACCATGCCCGTCTCGAGCGCGGCGCTGACCCGGTGGGCGCGGGACAGGTCGCGGGTCCACACGCTCGCCGCCAGGCCGTAGCGGACGCCGTTGGCGATGGCGACGGCGTCGGCTTCGTCGTCGAAGGGGTGAACGCTGACGACCGGCCCGAAGATCTCCTCCTGGGCGACGCGGCAGGTGGGGGCGAGCCCGGTGAGCACGGTGGGCGCGAAGAAGGCGCCCTGGTCACAGGGGGCCGGCAGCGCGGGCACGACGCCGCCGCAGGCCACGGTGCCGCCTTCCTCGCGGGCGAGCTGCACGTAGGACGCGACCTTGTCGCGGTGGGCCAGGCTGCTGAGCGCGCCGAGCTCGGTGGCGGGATCGTCGGGCGGGCCGACCCGCATCGCCGAGACGCGGGCGACCAGGGCCGCCACGAAGCGGTCGTGCACGGACCGCTCGACCAGGATGCGGCTGCCGCACAGGCAGACCTGGCCCTGGTTCGTGAAGCCGGCCCGGACCGCGCCGTCGACGGCGGCGTCCAGGTCGGCGTCGGCGAAGACCAGGGTGGCGTTCTTGCCGCCGAGCTCGAGCGACAGCTTCTTGAACCGGGGGGCGGCGGCCTGGGCGACCAGCCGGCCCGTCGCCGTGCCGCCGGTGAAGGACACGGCGTCGACGCCGTCGTGGGCGGTCAGCGGCCCGCCGACCTCGGGGCCCAGGCCGTGCAGCAGGTTGAACACGCCGGCGGGAAGCCCGGCCTCGGCCAGGATGCCGGCCAGGGCCGTGGCGGTCCCCGGCGTGAGCTCGCTCGGCTTGGCCACGACCGTGTTGCCCATGGCCAGCGCCGGCGCGGTCTTCCACGAGAGCAGGTACAGCGGCAGGTTCCAGGGCGTGATGAGCGCGCAGACGCCGGCCGGGCGCCGCAGGGTGTAGTTCAGCGCCCGCCCGTCCATGTCGTGGAAGCCGGCGTGCTGGTGGCGCACCGCCCCCGCGAAGAACCGGAAGTTGGCGACGGCGCGGGGGATGTCGATGCGGCGGGCCAGGGACACGGGCTTGCCGCTGTCGCGGGACTCGATGCGGGCCAGGTCGTCCAGGCGGGCCTCGATCAGGGTGGCGGCGCGGTCCAGGACGGCCGCGCGCTCGGCGACCGGGGTCGCGGCCCACCCGGGCAGGGCGGCACGGGCCGCGGCCACGGCGGCGTCGACGTCGGCGGCGGCGCTGCGCGGGATGGTCGCCACGACCCGGTTCCGCGCCGGGTCCAGGTCGTCGAGCACGCGCCCGTCGGCCGCTGGCTGGAACCGCCCGGCGACGAAGTTCTGGAGGGACTCGGGGGTCGAGGTCGAGGACACGGCGCGCTCCCGGGAGAGGGAGAGCCTAATCAGCGGCCGGACCGGACCGCGACCCGGACTCCGCGTGGACCTTCGCTCAGGCCGGCGCGGCCGAGGCAGCGGCCTGGCGTTCCTGCACCAGCGGCACGACCTGCTCGCGGAAGGCGGCCATGTTGCGCACGACGCGGTCGCTGTCGTGGTTGAAGAAGTCGAACCACAGCATCAGGCGGTCGTCGGGGTGGAAGCGCTCCGCCACCTGGGCGGCGACCTCGGCGGGGTTGCCGATGACCGCGTTGTCCGCGGCGCGCTCGACCTTGGCCGGGTCGATGGTGCCTTCGAGCGCCTTCCAGTACTCGGACAGCGCGGCGCGGGCCTCGCGGGCGGCGGCGGCCGACCGCTCGGCGTCGGTCAGGCCGGGCTCGGCGTTGACGAAGACCATGACCGTGCGCGGCATGTAGTCCCGGCGCCAGGGGCCGCCATCGCGGTGGTAGGCGGCGGCCATGCGGGCGTGGGTGGCGTCGATGATCTCGGGCCGCGTGATGCTCAGGTTGAACACCTTGACCGGCAGCACCTGGTTGACCTGTTCCTGCAGGTCGGGATCGTGGCTGCCGAGCACCAGGTCGACGAGCTCGCGCCGCCAGTCCTGGGGGACGATCTTCGTCGCCTCGAAGGAGAAGAAGTCGGGGATCGTCAGCGCGTCCACGTCGACGATGCCGAGCTGGCGGGCGGCGGACCGGACCTGGTGCCAGTGGTCGTCGGTGCGGAAGTGGGCCCGCGTCAGGACGACGGCGGGCACGTCGGCGCTGGCCACCACCTGGCCGTCGAGCAGCCGCAGGAAGATCTCGCAGGCCTGGGCGAAGACCTGGCCCTTGAGCGCCGGCCAGGCGACCTCCTCCATCACGTTGCGGGGCCCGATGCCGAAGGTGCGGGCCATGAAGTCGAACCGCCCTCCCGAGAAGCCCAGCCGGAGCCGCCGGGTCTCGGCCGGGTCCAGGCCGTGCAGGCTCGCGAAGGTGGCGACCTGCTCGGCGCGGGCGACCGGGCCGCCGTTGCACAAGAGGTTCATGATCGCGCTGCCGACCTCGATGCGCCGGGTGCGGGCGAAGATCCGGGTCGCCAGCTGGAAGATGTCGTTGTTCAGCCCGATCTCGCCCTGCCAGTGCGGCACGACGGGGTGGGCGTGGCGCTTCTGCACCTCGGTCGACTGGTGGCTCATCGCCACCCAGGCGCAGTCGTAGCCGAGCGCGTCCGCGGCCTCGACCTGCTGGAAGAAGTTGCGCCACATGGTGGCTTCGTCGGGGAGCACCCCGTCGACGGGGGTCTGGCTGATGCTGAAGAAGACGTCGAAGAACACGCAGGCTCCCGCGGGCGTAGGTCAGATCGAGCGCAGCCGGCCGCCGTCCACGGCGATGGACTGGCCCCGCACATAGGCGGCTGCCGGGCTGCACAGGAACGCGATCATGGCGGCCACTTCGTGGGGCTCGCCGACGCGGCCTTCGGGCACCATGTCGCGCCAGGCATCCCAGACGGCCCCGGGGTCCACGCCCTGGCGGGCGGCCCGGCCCTCGGCCAGGGCGTGCAGCCGCTCGGTGTCGGTGAAGCCGGGCAGCACGTTGTTGACCGTCACGCCGGGCGGCAGCTCGCCGGACAGGGTCTTGGACCACGACGCCATCGCGCCCCGGATGGTGTTGCTCACGCCGAGCCCGGCGATGGGCTCGCGGACCGACGTGCTGATGATGTTGACGATGCGCCCGAAGCCGGCGGCCTGCATGCCCGGCAGCACGGTGCGGGTCAGGGCGTGGCTGGCCAGCACGTGGCGGCCGAACGCAGTCAGGAAGGCCGCTTCGTCGGCGGCGAGCAGGGGCCCGCCGGGAGGGCCGCCGGCGTTGTTCACCAGCACGTGCACGGGGCCGTGGGCGGCGATGTGGGCGGTGACGGCGGCGGTGGCCGCGCCCCGATCGTCCAGGTCGACGGCCAGGGCGTGGGCAGCGGAGGCGCCGGCCGCGCGCAGGTCCGGGAGGAGCGCGTCCAGGCGGTCGGCCCGGCGGGCGAGCACGGTGACCGAGGCGCCGAGGGAGGCGAGCTCGAGGGCCACCGCGCGGCCGATGCCGGCGCTGGCGCCACAGACGAGGGCGTGACGGGATGCGAGGGAGAGGTCCATGGGGCCGCCTAGCCGGCGCCCTGGCCGGCCGCCAACCCCACGCGGTCACAGGGTGCGGGGACCCCGGCGCAGCTTCTCCAGCACCTCGCGGGCCCGCGGGGCGTCGGGATGCTCGGCGTCCTCGACCGCCCGCTCGAGCACCTCGATCGCCTCCTGGCGGCGGCCCGTGACGCGCAGCAGCACGCCCAGGTTGTACAGCGCCGCCGTGTCGCTGGGCCGCATGCGCAGCGCCTCGCGGTAGCAGTCCTCGGCTGCCTCGACCTCGCCGTCCATGTAGTGGGCGATGCCTTCTTCGACCTTGCCGACCGCGTCGTGCACCAGCTCGACCTCGATCACCGTGCGCACGCCCAGGTTCACGACGAGCGCACGCAGCACGCCGGCGTACCAGAAGGTGACCGCTTCGGTCGCCAGGAACACGCCCAGCGGGATGTCGCGCATCAGGGGCTTGCCCTTGTACTTGATGCGGACCTTCGTGTAGCGGCCCTCGTCGACGAACTCGCGGACCTTCTTGGACAGCTGCCGGACGGACTCGTCCACGCGATCCGGATCGATCTCGAAGTTGAAGCTGTCGAACAGGTTCCTGGGCTCACGCTCGGGCATGGGCGCTCCGGCCGGTGGGGGGACCCTCCGAGCATGGCGACGGAGGAGGACGGCGGCAAGGGTTCGCCCTGCGGATGGCGAGCATTGCAGCAGGGGCCGCCCGCGGGAGCCGGTCGGTGCTCAGAGCAGGGACAGCCCGCCGTCGACGACGATGACCTGGCCCGTGATGAAGCCGGCGTCCGGCCCGACGAGCATGCGGACGGCGCGGGCGACGTCGTCGGGCTGGCCGACGCGGCCCAGCGGCGTGTACTGGTTCGCCGCTTCCTTCATCTGGTGGCCGGTGGGCAGGTGGTCCAGGCTGTCGGTGTCGATGAGCCCGCCACAGACGGTGTTGACGCGGATGCCGCGCGGCGCGAGCTCGACCGCGAGCTGGCGGGTGAGCGCCTCGAGCCCGCCCTTGGCCGCGCCCATGGCCGCGTAGCCGGGGATGTAGGACCGGCTGCCCAGGCTGCTGATGCCGATGACGCTGGCGCCGTCGGCCAGGCGGGCGTGTTTGGTCAGCAGCCAGAACGGGCGCAGGGAGCTCTCGAGGGTCAGGTCCCAGTGGGCGGTGCGCAGCTTGTCGTAGGGCTTGAGCGCACCGATGGCGGCGTTGTGCACCAGCACGTCGAGGGGACCGAGGGCGGCGGCGAGGCGCTTGAGGTCGTCTTCGGCCCGCACGTTGCCCTGCACGACGACGGCCACGGCGCCCTGCTCGCGCACGAGTCGGGCGGTCTCTTCGGCCGCGCCTTCGTTCTGCAGGTAGTTCACGACGACCGTGCCGCCGGGGCGGGCGAGGTGCACTGCGATGGCGCGGCCGATGCCGCGGGAGCTGCCGGTGACGAGGACCTTCACGCCGCTTCCGGGGAGGGAGGGGGCCGCCTCCTATCGCGGCGCAGACCCGCCCGAGCACGCGATCCGGACGGGGCCCGGCCAGCGGGCGGTTGCCCCCTTCCCGCCAGCGCATATGCTGGGCCCGCGCTGAAGGTCAGCGCCTCGCGCCCGGAGCGCCCATGCCTTCCCCCGCCCGCCGCTGGCCCGCCATCGCCCTGCTGGCGCTCGTGGGTTCGATGCCCGTCGCCTCGGGGCTCGCCTGCACGGGCGAGCGCGAGCTGGCGGCGCCTCCCCCGCCGCCCGTGGTCCCCCCCGAGCTGCAGGGCGCGCTCAAGCCGGTCACCGACGCCTCCAGCAGCGGCGCGACGGCCCACGGGCTCGACACCACCGGAAACGGCCTCGAGCTGCCCGCCCACGTGGGCGAGGCGCCTTCTCCCTCCACGACCCCCGACGGCGCGGACGCCGGCAGCGACGAAGCCGCCCCCCCGGACGCCGGGGCCGACGCCGCGCCCCCTCCTCCTCCCGACGACTCCCCTCCCCCCGCAGACGCAGACGACGCCGCCCCCGCGGCCGATCCGGAGCCCACGCCATGATGTACGTGATCGCCTACTCGCTCCACGGCGAAGACAACGAAGTCACCCAAGAGCGCATCTCCGCCGCCCTCAAGACGATGGGCAACTGGAGCAACCGGATGGACGACTGCTGGCTGCTCGAGAGCAACAGCAGCGCCCGGCGCATCCGCGACCACCTCAAGCAGTTCCTGGGCGAGCGCGACCGCATGTTCGTCGCCCGGATCAGCCGCAACTGGGCCGGTCGCAACATGGGCAACGGCTTCCCCGAGTGGATGGGCCGCCGCGAGTTCGGCGACTTCCCCAACGGCTGAGTCCCGCCGCCGGGGCGGGGGCTACTCGCCCTCGCCGCCCGCCGCCGGCGCGTCGGTCGGGTTCTGGCTCTTGCCGAAGTCGATGATGAACATGCGCTGGTCCTTGTCGCCGAAGATGGCGTAGCGGCCCTCGGGCAGCGCGTCGTGCGGGTAGTACTTCACGGTCCGGCCGTTGCTCTGCACGGACTTGATCTTGCTCTCGTCCAGCTGGGCCTCGACCGGTTCCCACTCGGTGTCACTGGCGAACTTGACGCCGACCCACGCGTGGTCGGCGATGCTGCCGTCGACGAAGGTGCGCTTGTCGGGGTCGGCGATGAGCGGGCGGAACTTCAGCCGCTCGAGGTTGCTCTGGCCCGACAGGACGAACCAGTCGCCGGGCTCGACGGCGTAGGACAGCTTGGTCGGCTTCATGTAGGGGTAGGCGACCTTCATGGTCTCGTCGTCGAGCTTGGTCTCGTACTTCACGTCGGTGAAGGTGCGGACCATCTTGAGCTCGTCGTTCTCGAGCATGTAGACGCCGTCACCGCTCGGCGCGCGCCAGGTCTTGAGCGTGACGCCGGTGACCGGGGTGCCGCCGGTGACGGTGGTGGCGCCTTCGATCATCAGCGTCTCGTCGGACAGGCTGAGCTGGTACTCCATGTCGCCGCACAGGCCCTGGATGGTGAACGCGCCCTGGGCGTCGGCCGTGGCTTCCTTGGCCATGCAGGTCAGGTCCGTCGCGCCTTCGCTCTTGGCGATCACCCGCAGCTCGCCCCGGGGCTTTCCGCTCATCGCGTCGACGATGGTGCCCGAGTAGGTGCTGCTGGTGCTGCAGCCGGCGAGGGTGAGCGCGAGGAGGACGAGGGACTTCCGCATGGACGGCTCCGATTGTGGGGGACCAACCCATCCTACGACGAAGCGGCCCCCGCGCACGAGCGCAACTGGTCGGCGAGCGCCCGGGCCCGGCCGGCAATGGCCGTTGCAGGGTCGTCATCGTCCCGTCCCCCCGCTGCGAACAGGATGCCGCGCGCGCTGTTGACCAGCGCCCCCTGACCGTCGCTGCGGGCGCCGGCCAGCGCTTCGGCGACGCCGCCGCCCTGGGCCCCGACCCCGGGCACCAGGAACCAGGCGGCCGGCATCCGGGCGCGCAGGGCCGCCGCTTCTTCGGCGGCGAAGGCCCCCACCACCGCGCCGACGCTGGACAGCCCGCTGTCGCCGACCAGTGGAGCGCCCAGCTCGGCGAGCCCGTCGGCGACGACCTGCGCGACCTCGGGGCTGCCGTGCCGCTGGAGCAGGGCGCTGCCGGGGTTGGTGGTGCGGACCAGCACGAACACGCCGCGGCCGTGGTCGCGGCACCAGGGCAGGAAGGGCTGCACCACGTCGAGCCCCATGTACGGCGCCAGGGTCACGGCGTCGGCAGCGAGCGGGCCCTGGGGATCCAGGATGGCGCGGGCGTAGGCGGCGGCGGTGCTGCTGATGTCGCCCCGCTTGGCGTCGGCGATGACCAGCATGCCGCGGTCGCGGGCGTGGGCGACGGTGCGCTCCAGCGCAGCCACGCCGGGGGCGCCCAGGGCCTCGAAGAAGGCCACCTGGGGCTTGAGCGCCGCGGCGATCCCGTGCACCGCGTCGATGGCGGTGATGCAGAACTCGGCGGCAGCGTCGGCCGCGAGGCCGCGGAAGTCCGCGCCCGTCCGACCGGCGAACCGGGCCCGCAGCGCCGGGGGCAGCCGGTCGAGGTGCGGATCCAGGCCCACGCAGAGCGGGCTGCCGACGGCGTCGACGGCGGCGGCGAGGCGATCACCGAACAAGGGAGGCGTGCGGGACATCGGGGGCGCTCCGGGCGGGGGTCGCCTGCGCTTACCGCGCCCGTCCGTCCGGTGCGTCCCGGTCTTCGCCCGACGGGGCCGGGTCCTCTCCCGGTCGGCCGGCCGGTGCGTCCGGGCGCCAGCCGTAGTGGTCGTTCGTCACGCGCGTGACGTTGAAGACCGCGTAGAAGAACCGGTCGGACAGCGCCTTGCGGGCCACTCCCGGCAGCACCTGGGCCGCCGCCTTGCCGGCGCCCAGCACCACGCGGCCGACGCCCATCGCTACGCGGCCGACGGGCCCGCGCCGCTCGGCCACTAGAAGGCCACGTCGACCCGACCCGACTCGTCGATGGACAGGGGCACGGGGCCGAAGGGGGTCTGCACGTCGGTGCCGGCGGCCAGCCCGACCGTCACCTGGTCGCTGGTGATCGCTTCGTACACGGCGGTCCCGGCGTCCAGGAAGTCGATGGTCAGGGGCACGGTCAGGGTGCCGGTCTCCGCACCGTCGACGGTGCCCAGGTTGGCGATGAACCCGGTGCCGACGTTGGTGCCGGCGAGCTTGATGGCGTAGTCGAAGTCGCTGAAGATCAGGTTGCTGCCGTGCTCGTTGTCGACGTCCAGGTCGACGGCGATGGTCGCGCCGGTGATGTCGATGTCCGGCACGCGCACCTTCTTGAAGGCGAACTTCGGCGTGCGCAGGGCGGGGAAGTCGCCGTCGGCGTCGTAGGGCAGGTCGATGATGCCGGCCGGCGTGTTGAAGCCGAAGCTGCCCTCGAGCCCGAAGGGGATGGTGTCGAGGCCGCGCGTGGCCTGGACCACGTCGTAGAGCTCCTGGAACTCGATGGACACGGGCAGGGCGATCTCGCTGTCGCCCTCGGCGCCCAGCACGAGCCCGTCGGGATCGTCACCCTCGAGCCACTCGACGTCGGCGAAGGCCAGCGCGTAGTCGAAGCGCGCGAGCTTGACCTCGACCGGGTTGGGGTTGTTGATCTTGAAGACGAACTGCGCGTCCGCGCCGTTCCAGTCGACCGCGGACACGTCCATGCGGTCGAAGGCGACGGTGGGCAGGAAGTCGGCGAGGGCCTCGCAGCCAGTGGAGAGGGCCACGACGGGGAGGAGGGCGAGGGTCGAGGCCAGGGAGGGGAGGCGGCTCATCGCAGGAGCTCCTGGGCGGAGAGGGTCGTGCCTTGGACGGAGGCGGCGTCCGTCTCTTCGACCGCGGTGACGGGGAGCGTAGCCGGACCGGAGGCGACCGGGTCGTCCACGGCGTCCGCGGGCGGTGCGAGGTCCACCGGGGACGCAGCCGCGGGGCCGGGGCCGACGACGACGATGCGCACGTCGTCTACGTGCACGTGGGCGGCCAGCGCGGCGTTGACGGCCGCCGCATCGAGCGCCTGCAGGCGGGTGCGCAGGGCCGCGGGGCCCGGCGCGCCCAGCAGACCGGCCACTGCGACCATGTGGGCCCGCCCCGGCGCGGCGTCCGTCTGGGCGTCGAGCACGGTCAGGCGCCGCCCGACCTCGGCGGCCACTTCTTCGGGGGTCACGCCCTGGGCGGCGGCCGCCCCCAGGGCGTCCAGGGCCAGCACGGCGAGCCCGACGGGGTCGGCGTCTTCGCCCGGAGACAGGTCCAGCCGCAGGGCCGGCTGCTGGCGCAGGGCCCGCACATCCGCTCCGTCCAGGGCCAGGCGCGGGCTCGCCGCCGCCAGCTCCGGCACGGCGTCCAGGCGCCCGCCCGCGGGGCCGCCGAGCACCGCGAGCCCGACGTCCAGGGCCAGGCGCTGCGGGTCGTCCACGGCCAGGTCGACCGCGTGACCGGCCGCGACGTGGGACCGGATGCCCGGGGCACCCTGCACGTGGATCACCCGACGGCCCGGCGTCTTCGGCAGGCCGAGGGCCGTGACGCCCAGGGGCAGGGTGGGGGGCAGCCGGGACACACCGTCCTGCAGCTGGTTGGCGACGTCCTTGGGCACCGTGCCGGCGATGCCGATCAGGGCGGCGGGCCGGACCCAGTGGGCGGTCCGGAAGGCGCGCACGTCCGACAGCTGCAGGGTCGGCAGGCTGCCGAGCCGCCCGTCCGGCCCGTGGCCGTAGGGATGGCCGGCGTAGACCGCGCGCAGCAGCCCGGTGGCCGCGAGCTCGGGCGCTGGCCCCAGGGCCCGCTCCTCGAGGCCGGCGATGGCCTGGGCGCGCACCCGCTCGAAGACCGCCGGGTCCAGGTCGGGTGCCGCCACCATGTCGGCCAGCAGCGCGGCGCACTCGGCGACCGCGTCGAGGGCGCAGGGCAGGTGCAGGGCGACCAGCTCGGGACCGACGACGACCCGGACCTGGGTGCCGAGGCGGTACAGGGCGTCGGCGGTGTCGTCGGCGCCTCGGCCGCCAGCGCCACCCAGCGCGACCGTCTGCGCGGTGAGCCAGGCCAGGCCTTCCTGGCCGACGGGATCCAGCGCCGCGCCGGCCCGCAGGGTCACCACCAGGTCGACGCGGCTGCGCTCGGCCGTGGCCTGGACCATGGGCACCGGATCGGCGGCCAGGTCCAGGGGCACGGGCCCCGGGGCGCGGGTCCAGCAGCCGGCGAGGAGCAGGATCCAGGGACTCACGGCGCCTCGGGGGTGGGCAGCAGCACCACGGTGCGGTGGGGGCCGGGGCCCAGCAGCTCGGCGGCGGCCTGGCGCACATCGTCCACGGGGACGGTGCGCAGCACGTCGACGCGGCGGTCGATGCCCTCGGGCGGGGCGCCGCTGGCCATCACGCGGCCCGCGGCATGGGCCCAGCCGTGGGCGTCCTGCAGCTCGACGGTCGCGCGCTGGACCAGGTGCAGCCGGGCCCGCTCGACGGCGGGGGTCAAGGTGTCGGCGCCGGCCCGGGACAGGTCGGCGGCCACGCGCCGGGCAGCCTGCAGCACCGCGTCGGGGTCGGCCCCCGGGGCCAGCTCGACCGCCAGGACCAGGCTGCCCGGCGTCTCCGGGCTCCAGATGCGCAGCGCGTCCGCGCCGAGCGCCCGGTGAAGCGGCGTGCCGGGTCCGACCAGCAGCTCCCGCAGGAGCTCGGCCACGGCCCCTCGCCGCGAGCCATCGAGGGCGATCGGCAGCGGCCAGGAGAGGGCGACGCGGGTGCGGGTGGCCCGGCTGCCCGCCACGACGAGATCCGCGGGGGCGACGCCTTCGAACACCAGCGGCGCGACGTCGGGGGTCGGTGCCGGGATCGCCGCCCACAAGGCCCGGACCCGATCGGCCACTGCATCCACCTCGACGTCGCCGGCGATGATCAGCGTGGTCGAGGGGCCCCACCAGGTCGAGGCGACGCGCGCGCGCAGCTCTTCGGGTGTCGGGGGCACGGCGGACAGCGGCGCTACCCCCACGGCGAGGTCCACCAGCTGCGCGTCAGGGGCGCTCGCGCGGCGCCGGGCCGAGGTGGTGACCGCGTCGACCGCCCGCTCGACGGCATCGGCGGTGGGCGCGAACCGGGCCAGCCGCTCGGCTTCGAGCTCGATCAGTGCTGGCAGCGCATCGGCGGGGCCGTCCGTGCGCAGGATCAGCGCCCCGGGCGCCAGCTCGAGGTGGGTCCGGGCGCCCAGCCCGTCGCGGCGCAGGCCGCGCCCCTCGCCCGCGGGATCGCCGGTCCCCGACCCGAGCAGCTCGGCGATCACCCGGTCGCTGTCGCGCAGATCGACCAGCGGGCGGTCCAGCCGCAGCTCGACCGTCACGCGGCCAGGAGTCGGGGTCGGCACCACGACGACGCGTGGGCCCCCGGCCAGTCGCTCGTCGGCCACCCACCCGCCGAGCAGCCGGGGAGGCTCGTCCGCACACTCCCCCGACGGCAGCACGACGCAGCCCACCGCAGCGGCCGGCGGCGACACGGACAGCGCCGCCAGCACGGCGGCGGCGGTGGACATGCGGACCAGGGGCAGGACGCGGGGCGGCACGCGCTCGTCCTAGCGCAGGACGCCTGCCCCGGCGACGCTGCGGGGACACCCTCGCTGTTTGACGGATGTGTGACGAAGTGTCTCGAAGCCCGTGGTATCGTCTCGCCAGAGACGGAGCGGCAGTCCCGAAAGACCAGGGTCCAGGCGCATCTCTGGAACCTGTCGATGCCGCGCCGTGGCCTCTACCGACATCGCCCCGGAGCTGCCGCATGACCCATCAGAGCGTCACCGCCATCGGCCTGGACCCCGCGACCGCGGACTCGCGCAAGCTCAAGCGCATGCTGCGAAACCAGCCCGACAACCTGGGCGCCGACGAGATCCTCCCCGAGAGCCTGCTCTGGCAGGTGTGGGTCGAGCTCCGTCGCCGCGGAGAAGAAGACGTCGACCAGCCCTTCCTCCGCTCGGTGAAGAACCTCCACCGCCGACGCAGCATCGGCGCCGTCGAGTTGCCCACCCAGGACCCTCACCCCGACGAACACAAGCTCGTCGACGACCCCTTCCTGGGCGAGCTGTGGAAGGCCTACAAGCGCTGCATCTGCTCGCAGCGCACCGGCCCCGCGGCCCAGCTGCTGCGCGACATCGAAGACCGCATGTAGGACGCTCTGGCTCGACGACGGCCCCGGCCTGCCCGGCGGCCGCGACGTGCTCCGGAGATCCCATGCCCCGTCCCGGCTTCGCCACCTTCGACGACCTCGTCGCTGCCGCCTGGTCCGACCCGAGCGCCGAGCTCGAGCTGCGGCGGCGCTACGAACAGCCTGCGGCCATCCTGGTCGTCGACTACACGGACATGGTCTCGCGCAGCGACCACGAAGGCATCGTCTACGCCCTGTCCCTGGCCCGGGCGGCCGAGGCGGCGATGACCCCGGCGCTGCGCAGGCACGGCGGCCAGGTCGTCAAGCGCGTCGCGGACACCGTCTTCGCCGTCTTCTCCGGGCCGGAGCCGGCCCTGCTGGCCGCCCTCGACGCCCAGCGCGACCTGGCGCTGTTCAACGCCCCGCGCACCGGCACGGTGCACGACGGCAGCCGCAACGACCCCATCCACGCCAGCATCGGGCTCGGCTGGGGCCCGACGCTGGTCGTTCCGGGCGAGGACCTGTACGGCGCCGAGGTCAACCGGGCCTTCGTGCTGGGCGAGGACGTCGGCGAAGGACGCGAGGTGCTGTGCAGCGAGGCCTTCGCCCGCGCGATCGGCGCCCCGCCCGCCGGTGTCGGCGTGCACGCGGGCCCCGCGGCCCGCATCGAGGAAGCCGGCTTTCCGTTCCGCGTCTTCCGGGACCACCGCGAGGCCTGAGCGAGGCCTGAGCGAGACCTTGGCCCGCCCCTCCCCCGCCCTCGCCTCGCCCCGGTTACGGCCTCGGCCGCTCTGGAGGGCCCATGGGTCTGGACTGGGACGACATCCGCCGCAGGGGCGAAGACGGCATCGGCATCTCGCAGGACGAGGCGCTCGCCATCGTCGCGCTGACGGATCCCGCCGACGTCGACGCGCTGCTCACCACCGCCGACGCCGTGCGCCTCCACCACAAGGGGCGCTACGTCAACACCTGCGGCATCAGCAACGCGAAGTCCGGCCGCTGCCCCGAGAAGTGCAACTTCTGCAGCCAGTCCGCCCACTTCTCGACCGCCGCCCCGGCCTACACGGTCAAGGACGCCGACACCATCGTCGACGAAGCCCGCGCCGCCTTCGACCAGGGCGTGCGCGAGTTCAGCATCGTGATGGCCGGCAAGCGGATCGACAAGGAACCCGAGCTCGCCGTGCTCGAGCAGGCCTTCCAGCGCATCCGCGCCGAGACCGGCATGCAGACCTGTGCCAGCCTGGGCCTGATGCGCAAGGAAGAGCTGCAGCGGCTCAAGGACGCCGGCATGCAGTCCTTCCACCACAACCTCGAGACCGCCCGCAGCTACCACGACCAGATCGTCGAGAGCCACAGCTACGACGACGAGGTCGACGCCATCCGCAACGCCAAGGAGCTCGGCATGTACGTGTGCTCCGGCGGCATCTTCGGCATGGGCGAGAGCTGGGCGCAGCGGGTGGAGCTGGCGCTGGACCTGCGCGCGCTGGACGTCGACAGCATCCCGGTGAACTTCCTCAACCCGCGGCCCGGCACGCCGCTGGCCGACAAGCACGAGCTGCAGCCCGTCGACTGCCTGAAGATCATCGCGCTCATCCGCCTGGTGCTGCCGACCAAGGACGTCATCGTCTGCGGCGGCCGCGAGATGAACCTGATGGACGAGCAGCAGAACATGTTCAAGGCCGGCGCCAACGGCGTGATGCTGGGCAACTACCTGACCACCGCCGGCCAGGCCGTCGCCCGCGATCACGCGCTGATGGAGTCGCTCGGCATGGTCATCCGGCCGCCGCCGCACCAGCCGCTGCCCCCGAGCGTGCCGCCGGCCGTCCGGTCCGAAGGCACGGACCCGGCCCGGCTGGCCGAGCTCGGGCTCGTGGACGCGCCCGCGAAGTGACGTCGCGGGACCGCTACGCGCGGCTGGCCGCCCGGGTGGCCGACATCGAGGCCCGCGGCCTGGCCCGGCAGCTCCGGCCCGTCGCCATGCACGACGCCGTGACCGGGCGCCTGGCCGACGGGCGCGAGGTCGTGGTGTTCAGCAGCAACGACTACCTGGGGCTGGCCGGGCACCCCGCGGTCCAGGACGCGTGGCGCGGCCGGGGTGCTGGGTCCAGCCGGCTGATCAGCGGCGACCGCCCCGCCCACCACGCCCTCGAAGACGCGCTGTCCGCGCGGTACGGCCGCCCGGCCACCCTGTTCGGCAGCGGCTGGCACGCGAACCTGGCGCTGCTGACCACCGTGCTCGGTCGCGGCGATCTGGCCTGCAGCGACGCCCTGAACCACGCGAGCACCATCGACGGGCTGCGCCTGTCCCGCTGCGAGCGGCGGGTCATGCCGCACGGGCTGCCCCGGGTCGCGGCGGACGCCCGGCTGGTCGCGGTCGAGGGGCTGTACTCGATGGACGGCGACCAGCTGGACCTGCCGGCCTACGCGGCCGCCGCCGGCGGTCGCCCCTGGCTGTTCGTCGACGAGGCGCACACGGTCGGCGCCCTGGGACCCGGCGGCCGCGGCGCCGCCGCCGCGCAGGGGGTCGAGCCCGACTTCCTGACGGGCACCCTGGGCAAGGCGCTGGGCAGCGTCGGCGCCTTCGTCGTCGGGCCCCCAGAGCTGCGCGAGCTGCTGATCAGCGCCGGGCGCACCTTCATCTTCACGACCGGCTTGCCCGAGGGCGCCGCGCGGGCGGCCCTGGTCGCGCTGCAGCTCGCCGACCAGGGCCTGCGCGAGCTGCTGGCCGAGCGGGTCCGGTACCTGCGGCACGCCCTGGCCCAGGTCGGCATCTCCGCGCTGGGCCGCGACCACGTCGTGCCCATCGTGCTCGGCCCCCGCGCCATGGACGCCGCCGCCGCGCTGCTGGAGCGGGGCTTCCTGGTGCCCGGCATCCGCCCGCCGACCGTGCCCGAAGGCACGGACCGGCTGCGGATCACCGTGTCCGCCGCCCACACGACCGACCAGCTCGACGCCCTCGTCGACGCCCTGGTCCAGGTGCTGGCGGCCGCCCCGCCCTCAGCCCAGGCTGCGGGCCAGGCGGAAGCCGACGCCGGCGGCCCGGAAGTTCTGCGGTGAGCGCACCCGCGTGCCGACGCGCGCGTCCCGCTGGGCGGAGTACCAGCAGCCGCCTCGGCTGACCCGGCGGGTGTCGGCGTCCCCGACGCTGGCCTGCTCGTCGACGAGGTGCCCCAGCGCGACCGCGGCCTCGCCCTCGCCCTCGGCTTCGCGGCACCAGTCGCGCACGTTGCCCGCCGCGCCCCGCAGGCCGTAGACGCTCTCGTCGCTGGCGAAGGCGCTCACCACCGCCGGCTTCATGCGGCCCGCGTGGCTGTCCTGCAGCAGGCACCAGGTCAGGTCCAGGTGATCCCCCCACGGGTAGACCCGTCCGTCGACGCCGCGGGCGGCCTTCTCCCACTCGAGCTCGGACGGCAGGCGCCAGGGCAGCCCCGTTCGCGCGGCCCACCACGCGGCGTAGGCGCCCGCGGCATCCCAGGTCACCATCACGACCGGCCACTCGGGCTGCCAGGTGTCGCCTTCGGCGTCGGGCACCAGCACGAACCGCCCGGCGTCGTCCCGCCCGTAGATGGCGCCTCCGAGCTCGCCCGCCCGGGCGCTCCGCTCGCGCGGCACCCACTGCAGGGCCTCGTCCTCGCGACCCTGCGCGACCAGATCGTCCAGGAAGGCGATGTACGCAGCGTTGGTGACCGGGGTCCGCTGGATCACGAACCCGTCGATCCACACCGTGCCGACGGGCAGCGCGTGGGTCGCCTCGTCGTCGCCGCCGACCCGCGCCGGCCCGGCGGGCACATAGCAGTCGTCGATCCCCAGCCGCTCCGCGCCGCGCTCGGCCGCATCGGGCAGCAGGATCGGCCGGGGCCGTCCGTCGGGACCCACCCCGCTCCAGTGCTGCTGCCGGCCGATGAACACGGGGTACCGCACCGGGACGCGGCCCGGCGCCGTCAGGTGCAGCACGTAGCTGCCCATCGGCAGCGGCACGTCGACGAGCGGCGCGCTGCCGAGGGGCCGGCCGTCCGACTCCTCGAGCCGCCGATCCCGCTCGACCAGGGGATGCAGCACGACGTCCGCGCCGGGCGGCTCGGTGCGCAGCGTCAGCCGGCCGTCGCCCGACAGCCAGGCCGCGTAGGTGCCGTCGTCGTGCGACCGCAGCCGCAGCTCGACCCGCCGCGCCAGCCCGGGGTCCCCGGCGGCGATCGCCTCTTCGTGGGCCCGCCGGTACCAGGCGGCGAGCCGGGCGTGCGCCTCGGCCAGGTCCGGCTGGTGCGACAGGGCCGCGTGCAGGGTCTCGACCATGCGCTCCTCGGTGTCGACCGCCTCGCGCTCCAGCCCGGCGGCCTGCTCCTGCATGCGCCAGCCCGGGCGCTTCTGGCGCACCGGCGCCAGCGGCGGTACGCGGACCAGCAGCGCCTCGGCCTGGGCCCGCAGCCGGGCCGCATCGGCGCGAAGCCGGTCGATGCGGGGCTCGAGCTCGGCGGCCTCGGCCACCACCGCCAGCGCCCGCTCGCGTCGGCGCGCCCCCTCGAGCCACTCGGCGACCTCGTCGGCCAGCGTGCCGGCGTCCCGGTGGCGACGCCCCGGCTCGGCCGACAGCGCCCGGCAGCAGATGTCCCACAGGTCCTGGGGGATCGGCCGACCGCGCTGGCCCCGCTCGCGCACGCCCTCGGCCGCCACCCGCCCCGGCGGCTCCGGCAGCCCCTCGGCCTGGGCCCGCAGCAGGCCGGGCACGGTGGCCACCGCATAGGGCGGCGCGTTGCCCAGCACGTGGAACAGGATGGCGCCCAGGGCATAGACATCCGACCGCGGCCCCAGCTCGGAGATCTCGCCGCGGGCCTGTTCCGGCGGCATGTAGAGCACCGTGCCGCCGACCTCGCCGGCCCGGGTCTGGAAGGCATCGCCGTCACTGCGCTCGGTGCGCACGGCGTCCGTGCCGTCCACGGCCCCGCCGCCGAGCCCGCCGGACCGCCCGGGGACCATCGTGTCCCCAGCGCTCGACAGCACCTTGCCCAGACCCCAGTCCAGCACCAGCACCTCGCCGAAGGGCCCGATCATCACGTTGCCCGGCTTGAGGTCCCGGTGGATCACGCCGCGGGCGTGCGCGTAGGCCATCGCCTCGCAGATCCGATGGAAGGCGTCGACCAGCCGCCGCAGGCTCCAGCCGTCGCGGGTCGTGCTCCACTGGTCGGGTCCGCTGCTCTGGTGCACCTCGTCGATGACCAGGTCCAGGGTGCGGCCGCGGACTTCTTGCATCGTGAAGTACAGCCGCCCGTCAGCCAGCCGCCCCGCCTCGTAGACCGGCACGATGCCCGGGTGCTCCAGCTGGGCGGCCAGCTGCGCTTCCTCCATGAACCGCGCCATCGACTCGGGGCTGTAGACCATGCTCGGCCGGATGACCTTCATGGCCACCGGCCGGTTCAGGGTGCGGTCCAGGACGCGGCGCACCTCGCCCATGCCGCCCAGGCCGAGCAAGCCCATGTCTTCGTAGCGGTCGGGGAGGGCGCCGCGGTCGAGGGTCGACGCTTCGCGGGCGTCCGGCGCTTCGGGCGGCGCTTCTCCGTCGAGCTGGCGCAGCAGCGAAGCGAGCGCGATGCTCACCGAAGACAGGTCGTTGGGTCCGCCGGGCATGCCCCGGGGACTATCTCCCCGGGGCCCGTGGCGGTCGGTTCCTACTCGCGGACGACGAGCTCGACGCCGAACCCGCCTTCGTAGGCGTACTCGGTGCCGTCGACCGTGGCGCGGCCGTCGAACTCGCTGCCCATCTTGGCGCCCACGATGGACCCGGTCCAGTCGTCGGAGATGATGTTGCCGGCCAGGTTGAACCGGAAGGTGCCGGCCACGCCGCCGCCGCCCAGCATCTCGCCGTCGATGGTGGTGTTGAACACGCCCGGGTAGGTGCCGGCCAGGTCCCCGCGGAACTGGCACTCGGCCGTGCCCTTGATGACCGGGTCGCGCTCGGGATCGACATCGAGCTCGGCGCCGCCGACGCAGGCGTCGAGCGGCTCGGTGCCGCCCGGCGTGAAGATCTTGACGGTGAAGCTGCCGGCGTAGACATCGCGCAGCTCGCGACCGGTGTCGGTGCCGCCGTCGGGGCCGGTGCTGCCGTCGGTGTCGGTGTCGCCGTCGGTGCCGGTGGCGTCGGTGTCGCCGTCGGTGCCGCCGTCGGTGTCGGTGTCGGTGGCGTCGGTGCCGCCGTCACCCTTCTTGCCGGTGTCGCCGCTGGTGTCCTTGTCGCCGCAGGCGAGGACGGCCAGGGACAGGCCGAGGGGGAGGAGCACGGTGAAGGAGGCGGAGGTGAAGGTACGCATGGGAGGAAGCTCCAGGGGGGCGTGCGAGACGCGAGCGGCCGATCCCTGGGAGGACCGGCCGTCGCAGCCTACTCGGTGGTCGGCCGACCTGCACGTCACAGGCCGCTCGACGCTGTGTCTCAGGCGCCCTGGGCCCGGTAGGCCTCGATCAGGATCTCGGCGGTCGGGGGGCGCATGATCTCGGTCGGCGGAAGCTCGCCGCCCACCAGCATGGACCGCACGGCCTTGCCGCTGATGAACAGGGGCTTGTCGTCGGCCGCGGTGTGGTTGTCCATCAGGTCGACGCGGCCCATGGACGGGTAGTACGCGGCGAAGCCGACCTTGACGGGCTGGATGTGCAGCTCGCCGCCCAGGTTGTCGAAGATCTCGTGGGCGTCGAAGGGACCCCAGATGGCGCCGCCGTCGTCGTAGGGGGCGTCGGCGTGCTGGCGGCCGATGACGATGTTCGTGAAGCCGTGGTTCTGCCGGTAGATGGCGTGCATCACGGCTTCGGCGGGGCCGCCGTAGAACATCTTGATGTCCAGGCCGACCAGGTGGAACACGTCGTTGAGCTCGTAGCCGACGCTGTCCCACAGGGCGGTGTCGCTGTCGCCCTGGCCCAGGAGCCGGTTGGCCTTGAGGTTCGCGTAGGTCTTCATGCGGGTGACGGCGTCGACGTCGTCGCCCTTGAGCTGGCCGACCAGCGGGTTCAGGAAGACACCGGTGTACTTGCCGGCGCGGGTGAGTTCCTGGGCGCCGTGCACCAGGGCGTACTCGTGGGCCCGGTGCAGGGGGTTGCGGGTCTGGAAGGCCAGGGCCGCGTCGTAGCCGCGGTCCGCGATGACGGCGCGGGTGATGGTCGGGCTGAAGACGTAGTCACCGAAGTGGGGATCGACCGGCTGGGGCAGGGTCTCGATCTCGCCGCCGACCAGCTTGGTGCGCTCGTCGTTCATGGCGATGTGGCCGCCGGGGTGGTCGGTGCGGGTCGTCTTGTAGACGGACTCGATGTACCGGGCCTTGTCCCAGTCGTAGACGCTGCTGACGCGCAGCACGCCGACCACTTCGCCGTCGCTGTTCACCAGGGCCGCGTGGTGCCCGGGCTTGAGGGTGGCCGCTTCGTCGTCGGTCACCGGCAGGGCCAGGGGGATGGACCAGGCGTAGGACGTGCCGCCGCGCACGATGGACCAGTTGTCCAGCACGTGGTTCCAGTCCGCTTCGTCCATCGGGCCGTCGAGGGGCGACAGGGTGCCGTCGGAGAACCGGTAGACCGCCGACAGGTCGGCGTCGGTCACCAGGATCTTGGGCATGTCGGCCGCTTCCGCGATCAGCGACTTGCGCTTGGACCAGGGCAGGACGCGGTCGACGAGCTTGTTGAGACCGCCGTGGACGGGAACGAGGGACATGGTGGCTCCAGTGCGGGAGGAAGGAGCCCCCTTGACCCGTCCCAGCCCCCCTGTCCACCGGTCCAGAGGTCGCGACAGTGACGGTCCCGTGCAGGTCCGGTGCAGGACTGCACCCAGGTCGGCCGGGCGCAGCGACCCGCGAAGCTCAGTCGCAGTGACCGGGGCCGGACAGGCCGTTGTTCCAGTCGTCCAGCGCGTCCTTGATGTCCTCGCCGTCGGTGCCCCAGGCGCGGCAGTCGAAGGGCAGGCCGTCGCCGTCGTCCTTGTCGGCCAGCCAGGCGTCCGCGGCCTCGATCCAGTCGGCGATGTCGCTGTCGTCTGCGCCGCTGATGACGTTGAGCTTGGAGGCGATCAGCTGGCTGGCCAGCTGCAGGCTCTTGTCGCCGCCGGTCGACGTGCCGAGCAGGTCGAGGGCTTCGGCCTTGCTGTAGGTGCGCCCGCCCAGCTCGAGGCTGTCGACCGGCCACACCTCTTCGTGGGTCGTCCAGTAGCCACGCGTCCGGGTGCAGCCGCAGAGCCCCTCCCACAGCGTGAACTCGGCTTCCCAGCTCTCCTCGCCGTCGTCGACGCGGACCTTGGCCTGGGTGTGCGAGCAGTCGGCCGGCTCGAAGCAGACGGGCAGCTCCTCCTCGACCCCCGACACGACGCCGTCGAGCGCGTCGGTCAGCTCTTCGTACTCGTCGATCGCGCGGTAGGCGCCGCCGGTGGCGGATGCCAGGGCCGACAGCGCGTCGGCGTCCACGCCGGTGCCGATGCCGATGGTGTGGATCGGCGTCTGCACGCCCATCACCTCGAGGTCGTAGAGATCGAGCAGGGACGTGTCCACGCCGTCGCCCGCGTAGGACGTCGGGTGTTCGTCGGCCGAGTTGTTCTCCTGGCCGTCGGTGAACACCACCATGGTGCGGGCGACCTGGCTCAGGCAGGCTTCCGTGCCGGTGCTGCCGTCGGTGACGCCGACGTCGGCCTGGAGCACGTCGTGGCCCAGCCGCACGCCGTCCCACAGGGCGGTCCAGCCGTTGGCGATGAACAGGTCGTCGACCGCGGCGGCCCAGGCCGCGCTGTCGTCGGTCAGGGGCAGCACGATCTCGCTCTGCGTCGTCACGCGGGTCAGGCCCACGCGATCGTCGGCGCCGCGGCCCAGGACGTGGTCGCCCATGACACCGACGGCTTCCTGCATCGGCTCGAGGTAGCCGGTCTCGCTGCCGCTGTTGTCGGCGACCAGCGACACCTCGAGCGACGCCGTGCCCGGCTCGCCGACCAGGGTGTCGGCCTCGGTCCAGTCGTCGCCGTCGCCGGCGCGGGTCCACACTGTGACCGTGACGTCTTCGGCCAGGCCGTGGGCGCCGTCGCCGGTGCTGCGGGTGGAGAGGGTCATGCCGCCCACGCGGTCGCCGTAGGCGCCGACGCGGGCGACGGCGAGCTCGTCGCCGCTGGTGCAAGCCAGGAGGAGCAAGGGAAGGAGGGACATGGTCGCTCCGGGGACGAGGGCTCCGGGACCGCGCGGGGAGCCTGCCCGAGAAAGGAGGCGTCTCGAAACGGGACGCATCGGAAAGGTACCTACGGGGCCGGCCCGGATCGACGCCGAGGAGGATCCCGTGACGTGCTAGGACAACCTCTTCTCCTGCAGTCGTCCGTCCTCCCTGGTGCGCGCCGTGTCCGACCCCGCCCTCCCCTCCCCCGAGCAGCTCGAGCAGTGGGACCTCGACCACGTCTGGCACCCGTTCACCCAGCACCAGGAGTGGGAAGCCGACGGGCCCCCGCTGATCGTCGACCGCGCCGACGGCGTGTACCTGATCGACGTGCGCGGGCGGCGGTACCTGGACGGCGTCAGCAGCCTGTGGACCAACGTGCACGGCCACCGCCACCCCGCCCTGGACGCCGCGGTGCGCGACCAGCTCGACCGGGTGGCCCACAGCACGCTGCTCGGGCTGTCGGGCACGCCAGCCGTGCACCTGGCCCGGCGGCTCGCGCAGCTGGTCGAGGCGCGCCTGCCGGGCAGCGGCCTGCGCCGGGTCTTCTACACGGACGCCGGCAGCACCGCGGTGGAGGTCGCGCTGAAGATGGCCTTCCAGTGGCAGCAGCAGGCCGGGAACACCGCTCGCACGCGCTTCGCCGCCCTGACCGAGGCCTACCACGGCGACACCTTGGGATCGGTGTCGGTCGGCGGCATCGACCTCTTCCACGCGGTCTACAAGGGCCTGCTGTTCGACGCGGTGCGGCTGCCGGCCCCCGAGCGCGCCGCGCCGGCCGAAGAAGCCGCCTGCCTGGAGCGGGCCGCCGCCCTGTTCGCCGCCCACGGCGACACGCTGGCCGCCGTCGTGGTCGAGCCGCTGGTCCAGGGCGCAGCGGGCATGCGCATGCACAGCCCCGACTTCCTGCGGCGGCTGCTGTCGATGGCCCGCGACGCCGGCGCGCTCGTGATCGTCGACGAGGTCGCGACCGGCTTCGGCCGCACGGGCACCCTGTTCGCGATGGAACAGGTCGGCTTCTCGCCCGACCTGCTGTGCCTCGCGAAGGGCCTGTCCGGCGGCTACCTGCCGCTGGCCGCGACCCTGGCCACCGAGCGGATCTTCGACGGCTTCCGCGGCGACAGCCAGAGCCACCGGACCCTGTTCCACGGCCACACCTACACCGGCAACGCCCTGGCCTGCGCCGCCGCGCTGGCCAACCTCGATCTGTTCGAGCAGGGCGACGTGTTGGCCGGCCTGCCGGCCCGGGTGGCCGCGCTCGGACAGGCGATGGCCGCGGTCCCCGACCGCTACGTGGTCGAGCGTCGCCAGAAGGGCCTGATGGCCGGCCTGCTGCTGCGCCACCACCGCGGCCCGGCGGCCCGGATCGGCCACCGGGTCTGCATGGCCGCGCGCGACCACGGCGTCGTGGTGCGTCCGCTCGGCGACCTCGTCGTGCTGATGCCGCCGCTGGCCATGACCCCCGACCAGATCGGGGACGTCGTGGCCGGCGTGCACGCAGCCATCGTCGACGTGCTGGGCTGACCCCGCGGCCCTGCCGGGTCAACGCGGCAGCTTCAGCACGCTGCGGACCGCGTCGGCCGCCATCAAGGTGATGCCGAAGGCCACCCCACCGACCACGGCGCCGACGGCGGGTGCGGCCCACAACAGCGTCGTGGCGCCGAACTCGAACTGTTCGGGCGCGGCGCGCCACGCGAGCGCGTAGGCCGCCGCGGCGACGAGCCCGTGCCCGATGCCGCTGGCGATCCCCAGCCGCTTGATGATCGGCAGCGCGCGCGGCGACAGGCCTCCGCGCTGGCCGCGGAACCACAGCACGCCGGCGGTCACGGCGAACAGCAGCGCAAGGGCGGGGACGATGCCGACACCCGCACCGGCGCGATGCTGCGCCAGGGCGGCGCCGAACACGGCGACCAGCTGGAAGGGCAGCAGTCCGACCCAGCGGAGGGGAGCTGCGGGCGCGGGTTCCTGGGCGTCGACCGGTGGCATCCGCCCTGGCCTATCACCGGAAGCCGTTCGTTCGCGCGCCGAGTACGACGGACGGCCCGGGCCGTACCATGGACCGCCGCCAGTGTGCTATTCCTGGGGGTCGAGGCGACTTGTCATGCATGAACCCGCAGCCGTGGACCGCAAGCCGGGAAGCAGCCTGCCGCTGCGCAAGGGCAGCGCGCCCCAGGCCGTCTCCGACGCGCTGCGTGCGATGGCCCGCCTGGTTCGCAGCTTCTCGCTGTACGACCTGCGGAACCAGACGGTCATCGGCTTCCTGACCGAGTTCCGTACCGCCATGCGCGAGGCGCTGGACGCCCACGGCCGCATCGAGCTGGTGGTGCGCCCCTTCGAGTTCGTCTACCACGACCAGGTCGTCTACCTGGAGCGCGACCGCGAGCGCTCGCTGGCGTTCCGACTGTTCCGCGATGGCGTGCGCAAGCTCACCATCGAGCCGGGGGCATCGTGGGAGGAACAGGTTCGTCTGCTCGAGGTGGTCGGCATCCTGAGCACCGGCCTGACGCAGCACGAGGACGACCTGGTCACCCTGTTCTGGAAGTCGGACTTCCAGGGCATCTCGATCGAGGCGGTCGACGGCTTCGTGTCCGACGACGTGACGACCGCGATCGGCGGCGGCACCGCCTCGACGCCGCGGCCCGAAGGCCCCCTGGCCCCCGACATCGGCCGCGCCGAGGTCCCGCGCGACTGGGACCTGCCCATCCCCGCCGTGCTCGAGCCCGCCGCCATCAAGCTGCGCACCATCCCGATGGAGCGCATCCACCGCCTGCAGGACGAAGCCGACACCGAAGAGCTCCCGGACCTGTGCATGCGCCTGGTCGACGAGCTCATCGACCTCATCCAGGACCCGGTGGATCCGACCGGGGTGGTCGACGTCGCCCACGTGTTCGCCGAGATCCGCGACTACTACCTGGGGGAAGGCGACATGGCCTCGGTCGTCGAGCTCCTGCGGCGGCTGTCCCCGCTCCAGCAGATCGACGCGGAGCGCATCGGCCCCGTGCTGGCGGGCTTCGTCGGCACCCGCACCGTGGCCGGCGTCCTCGAGCTCGCGCTGCGCCCCTCGGCCCCCGACCTGCGGGAGATCCGGGCGATGCTCACCGCGCTGCCCGGCGAACACGATGCAGACATCCTGCTCTACCTCCTCGACGAACCCGATCCCGTGCGGCAGCGGATCCTCGCCGATCTCGCCGCGACCTGGGCCCGCGATCGCCCGGCACGCCTGCTCTCGGCCGTGCCCTCGCTGCCGGCCCTGGCCACCCGGCGCATCGCCGTGGCCATCCTGCGCGACGCCCCGCAGCAGACCGTCGACCTGGGCCTGGTCCTGCTGGGTCGGTCCGAGGACGACCTGCGCGCAGAGGGGATCCGGCTCCTGGATGGCGCCCCCGTCAAGAAGGCCCACGCCGAGCGGCTGCTGGCCCTGCTGGACCACCCGGACGCCGCCGTGCGCGTCGTCGCCATCGAGCGGCTGGCGCGGCTGGCCGTCCCCGCCCACGCCGATGCCCTGCTGCGACGGCTGCAGCAGCCCGGCGTGGCGGCCGAAGAAGCCGCCACGATCGGCGTCGCCCTGTGCAGCGTGGCCCCCGAGCGCTTCGAGGGCGAGATGGTGGAGTGGACCCGCCCGCGGTCGCTGTGGAAGCGGCTGTTCCAGATGCCCAAGGACACGACCCTGCAATTCGCCGCGGTGAGCGGCCTCGCCAGCCTGGACCTGGCCCGCCACGGCGAGCTGATCCGCTGGCTCTCCAAGCGCTCCGGCAGCGAGCTGTCGCAGCACTGCGTGCGGGTGCTGACCGACCGGTCCCTGCGCGCGCCCACCGGAGCGCACGGGAGGCTCGATGCCTGAGCCCACGACGCCCGTCCCCCCGGCCGCCCACGCCGAGCCCGCGTCCATCCCGCCGGCGATCCTGCGCAGCATCCAGCAGCTGCAGCGCGCGCGCGACCGGGTGCACGCCGGCGAACAGGACGGGCTGGTCGACGAGGTCCGCACGCGGGGCGAGCACCTGGTGATGAGCCTGCTCGCCGTGCTGCGCATGACGCGCACCCACGGCACGGGCAACGACGCCTTCGAGCGCCCGGTGCGCGACCTGCGCGCCACGGTCTCGGACCTGCACGAGCGGCTGGGCGCCGTGCACGTGGTGCTGGTCGAGGATCAGGTCTACGTCAACGACACCCGGGTGCGGTTCGACGAGCGCACCGAGCTCGGCCGCAAGCTGACCTTCGAGCTCGGCCGCCACGCCGTCGGAGGGTTGAGCTTCCACGACCGCCTGACCGGCATCGAGGTGCGGACCCTGGTCGACCTGCTGGGCCAGCCCCCCGCCGAGGTCGCCCCCCGCCAGGCCCTCGCCGACGCCATGCGGGCCCGGGGCGTGCGCAGCATCGAGCTGCACGGCGAGTACCGGTTCAAGCTCAGCGGCGAGACGGAAGCCCACGCGTCGACCCACGACACCATCCACCTCGACCACCGCACCACCGCGGTCATCGACCACTGCTGGGACAACCTGGGCCAGAACCGCATGCCGCCGGCATCCCAGGTGCGCCGCGTGGTGGCCGAGCTGGTCCAGGAAGGCGACTACACGGCGCTCATCCACGAGGACCGGCCGGGCATCGGCAGCTACACCGCCCACGTGCAGCGGGTGACCCACGTCGCCCTGATGCTCGGCCAGGCGCTCGGTCTGTCGACCGAGGTGCTCCAGGATCTGGGCGTGGCCGCCATGTTCCACGACATCGGCTACGCCTCGCGCGAGGGCCAGCAGGTCGACGAGAGCGGCAAGGTGGTGGCCGAGGGATTCGCGCCGCCCTTCCCCCGCCACGGGTCGGCCGGCGTGCGCCTGATGCTGAAGCAGCGGGGCTTCCACGAAGGCAAGATCCGCCGCGCGCTGGCCACGATCGAGCACCACCGCGACCTGGACAACGCAAAGGGGCGCCCGTCGCTGTTCGGTCGCATCCTGCGGATCTCCGAGGATTACGACAACCTGATCCGCGTGCGCGGCGGCGGCTTCCCGCCCGCCGACGCCCTGGCGCGCATGGGGGCCTGGGCGGGGCTGCGCTACGACGCCGTGCTGCTGCAGCTGCTCATCAACACCCTGGGGCGGTACCCGCCCGGCACGGTGTTGGAGCTGCAGGATGGACGGATCGTGCGCTCGCGGTCGACGGTGCGCTTCCCCGGGTCGTGGGAGAAGCCGCTGTGCGAGGTGCTGCGCGAAGCGAACGGCCGACCGCCCGACCAGGAGACCATCATCGACCTGGATCGCGAGGGCGAGGTGCTGCGGGTGCTGCGGGCCGTGCGCGAGACCTGACTACCGGCCGATCTCGTGGATGTCGCGCCCCTCGAGGATGTCGAGGGTGTGCCCGTCGCGGGCGACGCGGATCAAGGCGCGGCCGAGCTCGTCGGTGGTGGTGACCATGCCGGGCGCGACCGCGCGCAGCAGCCGGAAGGCCCAGCTGAACCAGCGGTAGGCGAAGGCGTAGGACGGGATGCGCGCCTGCACACCCTTCTCGGGCAGGATGCCGGCCGGCCGGAACATGTGGGCCGACGAGAAGGGCATCGCCAGCAGGGCCTGCTCGGCTTCGCCCTTGACCCGCGCCCACATCTGGCGGCTCGCCGGGTTCGTCCCGGCCCCCGAGATGAAGCACATGCGCAGGCCCGGGCTCTGGCGGAGCATGGCGTCCGCCGCCGCAACGGTGAAGTCGAAGGTGATGCGGCGGTAGTCGGCCTCGGACATGCCCTGGGCGGAGATGCCCAGGCAGTACAGGCAGGCGTCGAAGCCGGCGAAGCGATGCTCGACCGCGCTGTAGTCCAGGAAGTCGTCGTGCACGAGCTCGGTGAGCTTGTCGTGCTGGCGGCCGGTGGGCTTGCGGACCACCGCGAGCACGGACTCCACGTCGGGGTGGTCCAGGCACTCGATGAGGGCGCCTTCACCGATCATGCCGGTGGCGCCGAACAGGATGAGCTTCACGACCGCTCCGGGGATGCCCAGCGGTAGCCACGGAGGAGCGCTCGGGGAAGGGGGCTCAGGACAAGCCGCGGCCCTTCCACAGCCGCGCCGAGAGCACGACCGGCGCCAGCAGGTAGGGCCCGTTGGCCGCGATGACGACCGGCCAGGACCGCGGCGGATGGGGACCCATGGCCTGGAAGACGAAGTAGCAGACCATGCAGCAGAACTGCATGCCGCTGACGAACAGGGCCGGCGTGCGGATCCACGCGCGGCCGCGGATCAGGGCGTAGACGATCGCGAGGTCCATCGGCCCGAAGAACAGCACCGACACCAGCATCACGGCCCAGACGTAGAAGGGCATCACGCCGAACAGCGGGTCGAAGGAACCGGTGTAGAGCGCCAGCGCGCGGGCGAGCGGGTCGTCGCCGTGGATCCAGCCGGTCACCGCCCAGACGTCGACGGTGAAGGTCGAGCACACGAAGCCGGCGTAGGTGGCGGCGAGCACTGCGTCGAGGGGACGCTGGCGGAGGGGGACGGTCACGCGGCGGGTCGGGTCCAGGACGACGGGAACATGATGCCGTCGATGAAGTGCCGGCGGAGGATGGCACCGTGCGGCCGCCCCCGCAGGCCGCCCCAGGGCAGGTCGAAGCCGACGCCCATGCGGCCGGCGAGGCCGATGGCCGACAGCAGGGCGCCCTCTTCGGCGTCGAAGGTGGCCGGGTTGCCGGCGAACCACAGCCCCCCCAGGCCCTGGACCTGGTGCAGCCGGGCCTTGGCGGCGGCGAAGTAGGACGACAGCCAGCGGCCGTGGCGCCACTCCTTGCGGTGCAGCACCTTGGCGGGGTCCGGCCAGAAAGCGTCCTGGGCCTCGGCGTACATGGTCACGTACAGGCCGGGGGGCACGCCGGGCACGCCGTGCCCCTGGATGTGGGTCGCGTAGGTGCTGTGCAGATCGTAGGGCAGGCCGTAGGGGTTCTCGGCGTCCGGTCGCCAGGCGTGGGTGCCGGTGAACTGCACGTCTTCGTGCTGCAGATGGACCGTGTGGGGGGACAGCACGGCGGCGTCGGTGTGGATGATGCAGACGCCGGGCAGGGTCGAGAAGTGCTGCGTGCCGACGAAGCCGGACAGCCGCTCCCACAGCGGATCCTCCTCGTGGGCGAGCAGCTCCTCCACCCCCTGCATGTCGACGGTGAACACCACGTCGTCGAACTCCTCGGAGCGGACGGCGCCCTCCTCCTCCCACACGACCTCGGTCCGGCCCCCCGGCCGCGGCCGGACGCGCTGGACCGGACTGGCCGGCCGCAGATCCGCGCCGCGCTCCCGCGCCAGGGCCGCCATCGCCTCGATCCAGCGCTGGGCTCCTCCTTCGAACCGGTGCCAGCCCTGGCCCGGCTGCTCGAAGTGCACGAGCGGGCCGTCGACGAAGGGGAACCGCGCGAACAGCGGCCACAGATCGGCCAGGGTGCCCTCGAGAAGGTCCCAGGCGGTGTAGCCGTTGAACACGCTCAGGATGGGGAAGAAGGCGAAGCGCACGAAGTCGCCGTCGCGCAGGTGCGGCTTGTGGTCCAGGTACTCGGACAGCTTCATGGTGAAGGCCGAGCGCCCACCGACGCGGCGCCGCCAGGCCGCGGCCAGGTCGCCGCCGAGCTCGCGGGCCTGCGCCCGCACCTCTGGCGCCGCCATGCGCGCGAACAGGGGACCTTCCCGGTAGGACGGGAAGGCGCCCCAGTTGATGTCCTCGGTGAAGCTGGCAGCGAAGTGCACCGGGCGCACGGGCTCGGCGTGCACGCGGGACGACAGCTCGGGCAGGTCCAGCATGCTGAACACGTTGGGGTAGGCCGTCGGGGTCACGTACTGGACGCCGATGTCGACGCCGACCTGCACGCCGTCGACGGTGACGGGCACGGTGTGGGAGTGGCCGCCCAGCTGGGGCTCGTCGTGCAGCAGCACCACGTCGAGCGCCGCGGCGTCGCGGCTGCGGGTCAGGGCCCAGGCCAGCGCACAGCCGCTGGCGCCTCCACCGATGACGGCGATGCGACGACGAGACACGGACTCTCCAGGGACCGGCGGGACTATGCCGCGGTCATCGACAGACGTCAATCAACCGCGACGCGCCAGGCGGGCACCGACGTGGGCCAGCAAGGCCAGGCCGAAGACGCCGCCCAGCGCCTGCTTGACCACCCGGTAGGGGGTGTCGGCGAAGAAGGTCGCGTCGGTCCACGCGAAGCCCATGCCCGTGACCGCGCAGGTCAGCAGCAGGGCGAGCAGCACCGGCGGGCGGGTGCGCCCGAGGGCCGACCACACCAGCATCGCGACCCCGGCGTGCAGGGAGAAGGCGCCGGTCCGGCGGAACAGGCTGAGGGTCAGCGCGTCGTCGGGCGCCTGCACCCACAGGGTGCCGGGGCCGTGGGCCAGGCCCGGGTGGTCGGCGAGCAGCATGAAGGCGCCGACGGCCACGTCGTAGAGCCCGATGATCCACAGCATCGCGACCGCGACGGTGTCTCCGTGGCGGGCGAGCAGGGCCTTCACCCGTCGCGGGGGAGCAGGGCGCCCCCCCCGGTGCCCACGAAGTCGACCGCGGGCTGGCCGTGGGCCATCGCTCGCGTCGCGCGGTCGTGCAGCTCCTGCCGCCGGGCCGGCGCGTAGCCGGCGGCGAACATCAGGAAGAGCACGTTGTAGGGCAACAGCCGCGGGGAGGCCCACAGCTCGTCGACGAGCCCGATGAACGGGTAGGCGGCGACACGCAGGGCGCGGCGGGCGGCAAGGGTCGGCGGGTGGTCGCGGTCCTCGCCCAGGACGAAGTCGGGGACCGAGACCCAGCGATGCGGGTCGCCGGCGCGGGGAGGCAGCCGCGGCTCGGGGGCGTGTGAGAGGCTGATGAGGAAGGCGGAGGCGAGCATCCAGATCCACGGCGAGGCCCACCAGGCCGCGTCCGCAGTCAGCGCCAGGTAGCCCTGCGAGAGCCCGTACAGGCCGCCGACCACCGGGACCATCGCCCACCACCAGCCGGGGAGCTCGGCGTCCCGGGACACGGCGGCGTACCAGCACAGCAGCGCCCCGGCGTAGACCGCACCCCCGTCGATGCCGTCGATGCCCGCGGTCAGCGCCGAGAAGCCGGCCATCAGGAACAGGTTGACCCCGACCATGCCGAGCAGGTGGCCCGCCCGCGACACGAAGGTCGTGTGGAAGACCTCGAACAGGAAGGCCTGCAGGTCGAAGGACAGGAAGGTCAGCTGGGTGAAGGGCGCGACCAGCGCGTCGCGGAGGTGCCGGACTGCGCCGGTGTCGCCCGGGTCCCCGGTCAGCCGAGGGGCCACGGCCTGCAGCCGGCGGGCCTCACGGCTGGGCGGGACGAAGATCTCGGGCGCGTGCTCGGGCGGGGTGTCGTCCACCGGCGGCTCCTGCTGACATGCGTCAGTGACGAATGTCAGGCACGGTAGCGCCGCGGTCCGAGACGCGCAACCGTCAGGCGTCGTCCCGATCGAAGTTGCAGTTCAGCAGGTTGCAGTGCCGGTCGCAGCGGCTGACCTCCCACCGGCGCCGCAGGGTGGCCAGCCCGTCCCACATCAGCGGGAAGGGGGTCGGGTCGAAGACGCTGCCGACGGGATCCAGGAAATAGCAGAGCCGGATCCGCCCCTGCGGGTCGAAGCTGATGTCGCTGTGCCCGGCCCGGCAGATGTGGCGGTTGTCCTGGTCCGGGGCGCGGAAGTGGCCCTTCATGCCCTGCAGCTGGCCGACGGCGTTGCAGACGGGGCCGCCGCGCAGGCGCTCGACGCTGAGCCGGTCCAGGGCGCCCTCGATGGCGGCCAGCTGCGCCTCGTCCCGGGGGAACATCTCGCTCTGCCGCCACCAGTCGGGGTCGTAGTCGTTGTCGCCGAAGTTCTGGTAGAGCGGCTGGACCACGACCTGCAGGCCGCGGGACTTCACGAAGGCCAGCAGCCCGTCGACCTCGGCGGCGTTGCCGGCGTGCAGGATGGTCGCGACGATGACCCGAGGCACGCCGGCGTCGAGCAGGCGGTCGATGGCGGTCGTCGCCTTCTCCCAGCTGCCGGCGCGGCCGCGGCTGTGGTCGACGGTGGCCTTCTCGATGCCGTCCATGCTGACGTAGGCGATGCGCACGCCGGCGGCGGCGACGGCCCGGGCGCGCTTCTCGGTGACGAGCCAGCCGTTCGTGTTGAAGGACACGTCGAAACCGCGCTGCACGGCGCGGCCCATCAGGGACTCGAGGTCCTTGCGCAGCAGCGGCTCGCCGCCGACGAAGTTCATGCTGGCCGGCGCGACCCACTCGGCCAGCCGGTCGATGACGTCTTCCCAGACGTGGCCGGGCAGATCGGGGTCTTCGTTCTTCCAGATGTCGCAGTGTTTGCAGGGCAGGAAGCAGCGGTCGGTGACCGACAGGTGGACCTGGGTCGGCCGACCGGGGGCGCGGCGCAGGCCGGCACGGTCCAGGGCGCGGTCGACCACGGTGGGGGTCGGCGGCCGGCGCTTGGCGTTCACTTCGCGGCCTCGGGCTCGAGGTGTGCAGCGAGGTCGCTGACGTGGTCGGCGTCCCAGCGGCCCTGCGCGCTGATGTCGTCCCGCGACAGCTCGCTGTGGTTCAGGCTCTTGGGGATGAAGCAGGTCTGGCAGAGGGACAGCCCGCGGTAGTCGCCCTCGGCCACCCGCATGCGGCGACCGGCCATGGCGCCGCCCCACCACAGGTCGCGGAACCGGTGCTCGCGCAGGTTCCCGACCCGGTTGTGCAGCAGGTTGTCCCGGGTGCAGGTCGTCAGGTCGCCCTGCCATCCCACGACGGGGCTCTTCCAGAAGCCCGAGCAGGGCGACGGGTTGTCCGGCACCACCGTGACGCCGTGCTCGGCCTGGGGCGGCAGCGAAAGGCCCTGGGCGGTCATCTCGGCCCGGAAGATGGCGTTCTCGCGGGTCTGCAGCTCGGCCGTCGGACAGTCGAGCTGGCGGAAGAAGACGATGGCGTCTTCTCCCGGCGGCACGTGGCCGGCGGCGGCGCGCACCGGCAGCCCGAGCCGGCGGCACACACCCTCCCAGTGGTCGCGGAAGGGCCGGGCCTGGGCGACGTTGTTGCTGCCGACGATGAACTGGAAGATCGGCCGGGGCCACCGCGCGCCGGTGCGGGCCTTGGCGGCGAGGAAGGCCTCGATGTTGGCCTGGACCTTGTCGAACCGGTCCATGCCCTTGACCTTCAGGTAGGTCTCCCGCTCGATGGCGTCCAGGCTGAAGTGCCAGGGCTGCTCGACGTCGGCGTCGTTGAGCGCCACGCGGACGCGGGCGTCGGTCAGGTGGGTGCCGTTGGTGTGCACCTCGACCTTGCCGAAGGTGCCGTGGCGCGACGCCGCGCGCAGGGCATGGCGCCAGATGCGGCCGAAGGCCGGGTGCAGCAGCGGCTCGCCCAGCCAGAACAGGATCAAGGCGTCGAACCGCGCGCCCAGGTCGACCAGGTCGTCGACCAGCTCGATGGGGATGCGAGGGTCGAGGTAGCCGCTGGTCGCGTGGTGGGGGTGGGCCTTTCCTTCCGCCACGCTGCAGTGCACGCAGGCCAGGCTGCAGCGGTTGGTGAGCTCCAGCACCAGGTAGCTGCCGGCGAGGTGCGGCGGTGCCAGGAGTGGAGGATGGGAGGAGGCGGTCACGTTGCGCAGAGCGTAGCCCGCAGGTCCCGGGGGAGGAGGACCCGACTCGCCGTCCGCTGCGATGCCGCCCCCAGGCGGTAGATTGCGGCCATGCAGTCCGCCGTCCCGGTGGCCGAGGCGTCCTCGGCCGAGAGCCCCCACGAGCCAGCCCACATCGCCGCCCGCATCGCGCGGTGGGCCGATGACGGCCGCCAGGGCCCGATGACCCTCGAGCTCTACCCGACGCTGGCCTGCAACCTGGACTGCCAGTTCTGCGACACGACCGACCGCCACCGCCCGCCGGTCGACGAGCTGTCCCCCGAGCGCCTGGCCGCGGTGGTCGACGAAGCCGCGGCGATGGGGGTGCGGCGGGTGTTCGTGCTGGGCGGCGGCGAGCCGCTGCTGCGCAAGGACACCCCGGCCCTGCTGCACCGCATCAAGGCCCTCGGCATGGAGGGCGTGCTCACGACCAACGGCACGAAGCTCGACGCCCGGCTGGCCGAGCAGCTGCTGGCCGACGGCTGGGAGGAGGTGCACGTCAGCATCGACGGCGCCACCGCCGAGGTGCACGACCGCCTGCGCGGGCAGCGGGGGGCCTTCAAGCGCACGGTGCGCAACGCCTGCCGCCTGTCCCGTCTGCGCCGGGCCCGCGGCGCTGCAGGCCCCAAGCTGGCGCTGCACTTCGTCATCACCACCGAGAACGTGCACCAGCTGGCCGACACCGTCCGGCTGGCCCACGCCCTCGGCGCCCACCGCGTCGACTTCGACGCGCTCATCGCCTACCGGCCCGAGCAGCAGGCCCTGGCCCTGACCGACACCCAGGCGCAGGCCCTGCCGGGGCTGGCCCGCGAGGCCCTGGCTGTCGCCGATCAGCTGGGCATCGCCACCACCCTGGCGCACTTCCTGGATCGCCGCAGCGTGCAGCGAGGCCAGGAGCTGCCGACCGGCGCCGACGCACCCGGCATCCATGGCGCCCCCTGCCTGAAGGCCTGGCACTACCTGGTCGTGCAGTCCGACGGCCGCAGCTCGCCCTGCTGCGTGCTCGCCGGCGAAGGCGGCTCGGTCGCGGAACGGGCCGTCGCCGACGTCTGGGCCGACGATCCCTTCCTGGAGACCATCCGCCGCGGCATGCTGGATGGGCGCCCGCACCCACGGTGCCGGGAGTGCTCCTGGAACATCCTGGCGCACGAGCGCGCCATCCGGTCGGCCCTTCCGACCGACGCCGCCGATCCACCGGCGGCTTCCGCCCTGTCCCGGGGGGCCTGAGTGGCCATCAACCTGAACCTCGAGCTCACCGACCACTGCAACATCTCCTGCCGGATGTGCAGCCAGTCCCTGCGCGACGAGGCCCACGGCGTGCCGCACCGGTTCATGGCCTGGGACACCTGGCGGCAGAGCCTGCTCGGGCTGGCCGACATGCCCGACGAGGTGCACCTGTGCCCCCACTGGCTGGGCGAGCCGACCATCCACCCGGACTTCGACCGGTTCGTCGAGTACGCCTTCGCCATCAACCCGGGCAACCGCCTGTTCCGCGAGTTCAAGCTGCACACCAACGCCGTGGTGTTCGGCGAGGAGCGGGCGCGGCTGCTCATCCGGCTGGCGAACGCCCCCGACCAGGCCAGCGACACCTTCCGGTTCGTGCACTTCTCGATCGACGCACACAGCCCTGCCGTCTACGCCGACGTCAAAGGCGCCGACAAGGGCGCCCAGGTCTACCGCAACGTCGAGCGCTTCCTGCGGCTGCGGGAAGAGCTGGGCGGCCGCCGGCCGCACGCGACCCTGGCCTTCGTCGTCCAGCCCGGCAACGACCACGAAGCCCGCGCCTTCCGCGACCACTGGGCGGGCATCCTGACCGAGCTCGGCCGCCCCTTCGAGCAGTCCTGGGACTGGCCCAGCCGCGAGGTCGACACCATCTACTTCCGGCCGCTCAACGCCGGGAACCAGCAGGAGATGGACGCCCTGCACGCCCGCGTCTGCCGCGAGCTCGGCATCGCGCCGCCCGGTGGCGGGGACCGACTGCGGGCGGCCGAGAGCTTCTGAACGAGGCGCGGCGCGCCGGCGTGCAGCTGCCGCGCGGTCGATCGTGCCCCCGAGACGCAACCACCCCCCTGGGTGGTGGCCCAGGGGGGTGGAGGTTGGCACCGGTTCGGTGTGGTGGGACGCCCCTTCAGAGTGTCGCGCGACGTGATGGGTGCTGGATCCGGTTACCGTCGTGGCTTCCGCAAGCTGCGTCTGCCCGTGTCGGTTCGTGATC
>JACKEY010000027.1 GCA_020632755.1 Alphaproteobacteria bacterium
CAGCAGCGTCGACAAGCTGCACGCGATCGAGGAGTGCGCGGCGGCGACGGGGCGTCGGGCCCGGGTCCACCTCAAGATCGACACCGGCATGGAGCGCATCGGCGTGCACTGGTACAGCGCCGAGAAGCTGCTCGAAGCCAGCCTGTCGCTGCGACACGTGCACGTCGAGGGCATCTTCACGCACCTGGCGAACAGCGACGCCGCCGACCTGACCCACGCCCGCACGCAGCTCGCGCGGTTTCAAGAGGTCCTGTCCTTCTACGAGCGGCGGTCGGTGCCGACCCCGATCCGCCACGCCGCCAACAGCGGCGGCGTGCTGCAGCTGCCGGAGTCGACCTTCGACATGGTGCGGCCGGGCATCCTGCTCTACGGGGTCCGTCCCGACAGCGCCGTGCCGGCGACCGTGCCGGTGCGGCCCGCGCACACCTGGAAGAGCCGCGTCGTCTACTTCAAGGTCGTGCAGCCGGGCAGCCCCGTCAGCTACGGCAGCACCTGGGCGCCCGACCAGCTGACCCGCATGATCACGGTGCCCGTCGGCTACGGCGACGGCTACATGCGGGCCATGTCCAACCGGGCCCAGGTCGTGCTGCACGGCCGCCGCTACCCGGTCCGCGGCCGCATCTGCATGGATCAGGTCATGGTCGACATCGGCTGGGACAGCGCCTACAACGGCGACGAGGTCGTGCTGCTCGGCAGCGACGGCGGCCAGGCCGTCACGGCCGAAGAGCTGGCCGACTGGGCGGGCACCATCCCCTACGAAGTGCTCACCAACATCAACACCCGGGTGCCGCGGGTCTACGTCGGCGGCTAGCGGGACCCCGTGGACGTGCTGCCCGAGCTCTCGCCCCCCGTCGTCGCCGGCCTGGTGCTGGGCGGGCTGACCGCCGTGGCCACCGCCCGCATCGTCTACCGCGGCGGGACCACCCTGAACGATCACGCCGTGGCCGCCGTCGTCGTCGGCTGTGTCGCCGTCTGGCCGCTGCTGTGGTGGGGGGCGGTCGGCGCGGGCCTGGCGGGTCCGTCGCTCGCCCTGCTGATGGGCCTCGGCATGTCGGCGATCTTCGGGCTGTTCTTCGTGCTGGGCCGCAAGCGCGAGGCCACCGGGGCGCTGCTGGCCTGGGCCCGCATCGCCCAGCCCGCCTACGCCTTCTCGTTGTGGGCGGGGCTCTTGCTGGTGCTGTGGGCGCCCTTCGCCCTGCTCACCGGGCGGCCGCCCTTGTGGCCCGGGGCGCTCCTGCTCCTGCCCGCGGGCCTCGCCCTGGCCGGCACCGCCTGGACCTATGGCGCCGCCAACCGGGTCCGCCGGCACGCCCTGTCGCTGCCCGGGCTGGCCGGCGAGCTTCGGCTGGCGCACCTCTCCGACCTGCACGCGTCGCCGGTGACCCCCGGCCCCGAGCTGCTCGCCCTCGTCGACCGGGTCAACGCGCTCGAGCCCGACCTGGTCGCCATCACGGGCGACCTGCTGATGCCCTTCTCCGAAGCCGAGCACGGCTACCTGATCGACGCGCTGGCCCGGCTGCAGGCCCCCGCCGTCGCCTGCCCGGGCAACCACGACCTGCCCGTCTGCGACCGCCTGCGGGACGAGCTCGCGGCCATCGGCATCCCGCTGCTTGTCGACGAGCGCTGCATCCTGGACATCGGCGGGCGCGCCGTCGAGTGCTGTGGCCTGGACTTCCGCTGGACCAGCGCCCAGGCCCACCTCGACCAGGTGCTGCCGACCTGGCCGCCGGTCGCCGCCGATCTGCGCCTGCTCCTCGCCCACGACCCCCGGCTGTTCCGTCCCCTGCCGGCCGGCCGGTTCGACCTGGTGCTGTCGGGACACACCCACGGCGGGCAGATCGGCCTGGATCTCATCGGGCTGCCCTGGTCCGTGCTGCGGCCGCTCGGTGTGTACGACCAGGGCCACTGGCGGCGCGCCGGGGCCGACGGCGAGACGCTGCTCTACGTGCACCGCGGCAACTGGAACACCGGACTGCCGCCGCGCATGGGCATCGCCAGCGAGATCGTCGTGCATCGGATCGGCGTCGGCGAGGGCTGCGTGCGCCCGCGGGCCCGTCCGGCGCCTTGATGCACGGGGTCCGTCCTGGTCGGGCTAGCGGTGCTAGATCGAGCTGCTGAACCGCGGCGAGGTCTCGGGACCACTCGCCTTGCGGGCCTGCAGCCAGGCGTCGAAGGCCATCGCCACGTTGCGGACCACCAGCCGACCGCGCTCGGGCACGAAGAGCCGCGTCGGCTCCCGGCGCACGATGCCCAGCGCCTCGAGCGGCGCCAGCCGGGCCAGGTCGTCCGCGAAGTACGCCTCCGGGTCGATGCCCCAGCGGCTGGCCACCTCGACCCAGTCGACCTGCAGGCTGCACATGATCCGCCGGATCACGTCCTGCCGGATCCGGTCGTCCCGGGTCAGCAGGATGCCCTTCTCGATGGGACCGACGCTGCCTCGCTCCGGGCCCTCCTCGACCGCGCGCCACCAGCGCGACAGCTTGCTCTCCTGCTGGAAGAAGGCGCCCCGCAGCTCGGTGATGGCGCTCATCCCGAGCCCGATGAGCTCGACCTCGGGCAGGGTCGTGTAGCCCATGAAGTTCCGGTGCAGCCGCCCTGCCTCGGCGGCCTTCGCCAGGGCGTCGTCGGGCCTCGCGAAGTGGTCGAAGCCGATCGGCACGTAGCCGGCCGCCCTCAAGCGGTCGTGGGCCAGCAGGAACAGCTCCAGCCGGTCGTCTGCGCTCTGCAGGCCATAGGGCTCCAGCCGCTTCTGGTGGGGCTTGAGCCAGGGCACGTGGGCGTAGCCGAAGATGGCCAGCCGGTCGGGGGCCAGCGCGATGGTGCGGTCCAGGTCGGCCTGGAAGGCGCGCCGGTCCTGGCGCGGCAGGCCGTACATCAGGTCGATGTTCAGCCCGGTCATGCCGAGCGCCCGGGCCCGCCGCAGGATGGCGCCGATGCGCTCGGCGCGCTGGGGGCGGCCCACGGCCTCGAGCACGGCGGGGTCGAAGCTCTGCACGCCCATCGACAGGCGGGTGGCGCCGAGGCCGGCCAGCAGCTCGACCTGTCCGTCCGTCGTGATCTCCGGGTCGACCTCGGCCGACAGCTCGGCGCCGGGCTCGCGCCGGAAGCGCCGGTCGAGGGTGGCCAGCAGCCGGGTCAGCTGCCGGTCGTCCAGCCACGTCGGGGTGCCGCCGCCCAGGTGGATCCGCTGCACGGCCAGGGTGTCGGCGGGCAGGGGCAGGCCCATGAGCTGGCGCTCGATGGCGTCCAGGTAGCGATCCCCTGCGTCCCGGCGTCCGGCCACCACCTGGTTGCAGGCACAGAAGGAGCACTGCTCGGCGCAGAAGGGCACGTGCACGTAGACGCTGGCGGGCGCGTGGATGCGGCGCATGCCGGCGGTCAGCGCGGCCGGGTCGACGTCGGCGGACCACGCCGGGGCCGTCGGGTAGCTGGTGTACCGGGGCGAGCGGGCCGACAGGCGCAGGAGCGTGGCGGCGTCCAGGCGGTCGGAGGAGGGGGACATGGGGCTTCCGGGGGAGGGGACGCCGGGAGGGTTTGCAAGGGCCGGGCCAGGAGAGGAGGCGTCCTGGGGAGGAGAGGCTGTGTGGTATCGCCCACCCGCCTCGGGGGGGTGTGCGGCCCGCCACGGCGGTAGGCTCTGCCGCCTGGAGGGTCCCGTGGCCGAACCCCGCCTGCCCAACGATGAGCCCACGACCGTCGATCTGCTCGATCGAGGCACGCTCGTCGCCGACCTGCTGCAGCGCATCTCCTGGGCCGAGCCGCCCTACGTCATCGGCATCCACGGCGACTGGGGAGCCGGCAAGACCAGCCTGCTGCACATGCTGCGCGACGGCTGCCCCACCGCACCGCGCACCCTCGTCCCGATCGTGCACGAGGCCTGGCGGCACCAGCGTGCCGCCGACCCCGCCGTGGCGCTGTTGTGGTCCATCCAGCAGGGCTTCTCGGCCCTCGCCAAGGCCGGCGACGCCATGGCGGCCGCCGTGAAGACCGCCACCGCACCGCTGCTCGCCGCCATGAAGCTCGCCAACCTGCTGGCCACCCCGACCACGGCGGCCCTGGGGGCGGTCGCGGGCTCGCTCGCGGCCTGGGAGCCGCCGACCGGACCGCTGCCCGGCGTCGCCCTGCAGGCCGAGCTCGACCGGGCCGTCGCGGCCGTCGCCGGGGACCACGGCAAGCTCGTCGTGCTCATCGACGACCTGGACCGCTGCACCGACGCCGCCGTGGTCGGTGTGCTCGAGGCCATCAAGCTGCACCTGTGCACGCCGCGGGTCGTGTTCGTCCTGGCCATGGACGCGCGCGCGGTCGAAGCGGCGGTCCAGCGCCAGCTGTTCCCGGCCAAGGACGCCGACCTGGACTCGCTGCCCCGCAAGCGGCAGGCCCAGGAGTACATGGAGAAGCTGTTCCAGGCGGTCGTGCACGTGCCCGTCCCCACCGACCTCGGCGGGCTCGTCCGGCACAACTGGCGCGGCCCGCCGGCCGAAGCCGACGCCCTGCTGCGGCTGCAGGCCGACGCGCCCTTCCTGCCGGGCAATCCCCGCAAGGTGAAGCGGTTCCTGACCGAGCTGCAGCACAGCCTGGATCGGGCGGCTGGGGTCGACGGGGTCCGACCGCAGCTGGCGACCGCGGCCGCCCTGCAGGCCGTCGCCAGCTGGTCGCCTGAGGTCTACCGCCTGGTCGCGGCCGATCCGCGGATCTGGCGGCAGGTGCGGGATCGCGCGCTGCTGGGCGACACCGCCAGGGGCCTGCACCCCGAGCTCGCCCGGCTGCGGGTGCCCGGATTGCTGGACGGCCCCGACGGCCCGCGGGTCGCGCTCACCTTCCACGACCCCGGTGACGGCACCGTGCTGCGGGGGGCGGCCCTGCTGCGTCGCCCCGAGACTGCCCGGCTGGCCGATGTCTACCGCCTCGTCGGCCGCACGCCGCCGGTCGCCTCGGTCGCGAGCCTGCCCTGGGCTCCCGTGGCCGGCGAGCGCCCCGACCCCGCGACCTTCCCGCCGCTGACGGACGAGCCCGGCCTCTACGGCGCCTGGCGCGTCCTCTCCGACCGCACCCGCGCCCTCGATCCCGTCGCGTTCCCCGCCGCCCACGGCGACGCCCCCCTGCGCCTGGACGCGACCTTCCAGCCCCTCGCCCTGCGCGCCTGGCTGCCCGGCCCGGATGGCGCCGTCGCGCCCGCGGCGGTCGACGACCTGGGGCGCCTGGTCGGCAGTGTGCGCCGGGTCCTGCTGCTCGGCGGGGCCGGCGCCGGCAAGACCACCCTGGCCCGGCAGCTGGTCCGTCGCCTGGCGGATCGCTCCGGTGTGGACGCCCCTGATGGGCTGGCCCAGCACTGGCCCGTGTGCCTGCCCCTCGCGGCGGTGGACCTGGACCGGGGCCAGACCGGCTTCGAGTTCCTGCTGCAGCTCGCCGCCCGCCAGGGCCCCTGGGCGCCGTGGCTCGAGGGCCACCTGATCGAGCTGGCCGGCCGCGGACAGCTGCTCATCGTGCTCGACGGGTGGGACGAGGTCGCCGATCCCGGCGAGCGGCAGGCCCTGGCAGAGGTGCTGGCCGACTTCATGGTCCGGTTCCCGAAGGTGGCCTGGCTGGTCACCGGCGGCGCTCCGGCCCTGTCGCGCCTGCCCCTCGACCCTCCTGCCAGCGGCCCCCCCGACCGGGTGCCCGGCGCGCTCGGGCTGGTCCGCTGCGAGATCCTGGCCCTGGACGCCCCCCGGCGCGACGGGCTGGTCAGGCGTCGGCGCAGCGCGCACGGGACCGAGGGCGAGCCGGATCCCGCCGTGCACGATCCCGGCGGGCTGTCGACCCTGCCGCTGTTCGCCGGTCTGCTGGCGGATCTCCCAGGGGCGGGTCTGCCCGCCGCCAGCGGAACGACGGCGGCGGCCGACTGCGAAGCCGACCTGCTGACCGCGCTGGTCGACGCCTGGCTGGTGCGCAGCCACGGCGCGCCGGTCGGCACCCTGCGGACCTGGCTGCGGGCGCTGGCGACCCGCCTGGGTCAGCGGCGGCTGTGGAGCCGCGAGCCCCGCCACGGCTGGGTCGTGCCGGCAGGCGGGCTGCCCGAGGCGCTCGACGAGACCACCGATCCGGCCGGCGCCGCCGGCGTGCTCGACACGCTGGCGTCCCAGGGCGGGCTGTTGACCCGGACCGAAGGCGGCGGCGTGCGCTTCGCCCACAGCCTGGTCCAGGACCACCTGTTCGCCGAGCAGCTCGTCGAAGAGCTGCAGCACAGCACCGGGAAGGCCCGCCTGACCCTGCTCCGGCGGCTGGCCCGCCAGGCGACGCGGGCCAGCGGCGCCGACAGCCTGGGCCTGGCCATGCAGCTGCTCGCCGGCCAGCCCGACCTGCTGTCGCGGCTGCATGGCGCCTTGTTCGCCTGCCGCCCGCACGGCATCGCCGGGCACCGCAACCTGCGCGCCTTGTGGGAACAGAGCGGCCGCCCCGCGGTGGGCGCCTGGCTGGGCTCCGTGCCCCGCGCGCCCCTGCCCCACGTCGCCCTGTTCGCCGACGCCGGCGCCGAGCTCGACGGCAGCCCCGTGCTGGCAGGCGCCGACGAGGTCCACGTGCAGTTCTGCGAGGACCTGGACAGCCTGCACCTGCCGCCGTCCGACCGGCTGCAGATCCTCGAGCTGCGCAGCTGCCCGGAGCTCTGCCAGCTCGTCGGCCTGGCGGAACTGCCCGGCCTGCGGCTGCTCTACATCGTCGACTGCGACCAGCTCGACGACCTGGCCTTCCTGGCCGAGAGCCCTGCCGTGGCCTTCGAGCGCTTCGTGTTCGCGGACGGCGAGGACGTCGCCGTGCCAGACGACTGCGGCTGGACGGTGGTCACGCCGCGCGGCTGAAGTCCGGGTTAGCAACCCGATGCTCTCTGACACGCAGCCCTGCAGGTGCGGGGTCGCGCAAGCGGCCTCGTGAAACTGGGAAGTCCGGAGGCCGGGTCCACGACCCGGTCGACCGACGCGGCCCCCGCCACTGTGCCTGGGGACGCGCCCGTGCCCACGTCATGTGGGTGCGCCACTGCCGCTCGCGGCGGGAAGGCCCACGGGCGTGGTCGAACCAGCAGCCAGGAGACCGGCCTGCAGGATGCACGACCTCCACGGGTGGTGGACGGGTCGCGCGGTCCCTCGGGCCGTCGCATGCCCGCACGCCCCGCGGGATCCCGATGCTCCTGTCCCTCCTCCTCCTCGCCTGCGCCGACGACGCCGCGCCTACGTCCGCCGCCGCGCCGACCGGCGAGCTCGTGTTCGTGCGCGACGGCGTCCTCCTCCCCCGCGCCGACGCCGGTCCCCAGGGCCAGCCGACCTCCGGCGACCGCGTGCTGGTCGAGACCCCCTGGACCCCAGGGGCCGACGTCGCGGTCGGGCGCCTGCACGACATCGCGCCGGTGAAGCCCGAGTGTGTGCCGCTGTTCACCGTCGACCTGGGCGATGTCTCGCGGCTCGTGGCCATGGGCGGCGAGGCCCCCGACACGGCGCTGGCCTTCTCGCCCGACGGGCGCTGGCTGGCGGTCGGCAGCTACCGAGGCGAGGTGCTGGTCGTCGACGCCTGGAGCGGCGCCGTCGTCGCCCGACAGACCCTGTCCGAGGCGACCGTGAAGCAGGTGGCCTGGGCCCCCGACGGCTCGTGGCTGGCCGTGTCCGAGCAGTCGCCCGACGCCTTCGTGCGGGTGCTGGACCCCGGGACCCTGGGCGAGCGCTGGTCGCTGCGCCTGGCCGACATCGTCGAGCAGTCCCTGCCCCCCGACGGCGAAGACCTGTACGGCATCTACACCCTGCCGGCCGGCTTCGGCCTGTCCCCCCTCGCGGACGGCAGCCTGCTGGTGGTCGCCGGCCACTCCTGGGCGGTCGATGGCGTGCGGCGCAACCGCTTCCAGGTCCTGCGACTCACCGACGGCGGCGCCATCGCCGCGCGCTGGCCGGACGCGCCGGCGTCGGCGACCTTCCTGAACCCCGCCGTGTCGGAGGACGAACGGTTCGTGGCCCTGTCGGTCGGCTTCTCGGCCGACGGCGACCCTCCGGCGGACCTGCCCGTCGGCGGCATGCAGCTGCTGTCGCTGCCGGATCTGAAGCCGGTCGCCGCCGCCACCGCGGAGCCGCTCGAGCCCTGGTTCCACGAGGCCCGCCTGTGGGCCGGGCTGGCGGTCAGCGGCGCCTCGCAGCGGGTGCTGATGGGCTTCGGCGACGGGCGCCTGCAGCTGCGGGATCTGGCCGGACAGCTGGTCGCGGCACGCGACACCGGCGCGCCCATCCTGGCCGGCGAGGTGCCGATCCACGTCGGCATCGGCTGGGGCGCCCTGCACGCCGGGCAGGCGCTGGTCGTGACCTCGCCCACGCGCATCCCGTGGGGTGCGGCGGCCCCCGATCTGCGGCCGCCCTCGGCCCACCCGGCCGAGAACAGCCTGCAGGTGCTGGATGCGGCCGACGGCGCCCTGGCCTGGTCGTGGTCGGGCGATCACTCGCTGCAGGGCCTGACCATCTCGCCGGACGGCGACGAGGCCATCGTCGCGGCCGGCGCCCGCAGCGCCGACGAGCGGCGGGACCTGTTCGGCGCGCTGGTCTTCGACCTCGGTCCGGGGCCGGCCGGGGGCGCCGAGCGGCTGCGGACGACCTGCAGCACCGAGGGCCCGGCGCTGTTCACCCACGCCGCCACCGCCGACGGCCGCATCGCGCTGGTCGAGGCCCCGGAGCCCACCGGCACCGGCGGCCAGCGCGGCGCCTACCGGGTGACCGTCTTCCGGTGAGCGCGGCCCTGCTGCTGCTGGCCGGCTGTGGACCGGCGCCCCCCGCCGGGCCGACGGTCCAGGTCGGCCCGGTCGGCGTGGTCGTGGAGTCGCCGGCCGGGGTCCAGCGGGTGCGGCTGCGCGACCCGGCGGGTTTGCCCGTCGTGACCCGCCGCCTGCCCGCTCCCGTCGAGCGGGTCGAGCTCCCGTGGGTGTGGGAGGAGCCCGGCGCCTGGTCCGCCGAGGTGTGGACCGGCGCCGGGGACGGGCAGCCCGATGTGATCGCCTTCGCGGTCGTGCCGGGCGAGGGTGAGCTGCTGGTCGAGGTCGACGCCCCGGTCGGTCAGGGCGGGCGGGAGGTGGAGGAGGGGGAGCGCCTGACCCTGCCCCGCATCGACGGCACCCCGGGACAGCTCGCGGTGACCGCGACCGCGCTGCGGGCCGGCGAGGCCAGGCTAGCGGTGCTAGGCCCGGACGAGCAGGTCCTGGCCGAGGAGGTCGCCGACCTGCAGCCCGGCGAGCGGCTGGCCCTGCTGGCCACCATCGACGGCCCCGTGCGCATCGACGTGCAGGGGCCGACCCACCGGTTCTCCCTGCCGGTCGAAGCCCCGGCCATCCCCGCCGCCGCCCTCGCCGCCGACCTGTCCATCGTCGCTGTCGATCTGCCCGCCGACGGCACCGGGGCCCCCGATCCGGGGCGGGCGGCCGGTCGCGTGACCCTGCCCGCCCGGTGGTGGACCCGGGCGCTGTCGGTGGCCGGCCTGGGGGTCCGGGCGCGGGACCCGTGGGCGCCCTGGAGCTTCGTCGGCGTCGCGCTGCGCAACGACGGTGAGCGCGACCAGAACGTGCTCGTGCGCCTGCAGATCACCGAAGCCGACGGGTCCCCGGCGCCTGCCTTCCGCCGCCGCCTGCGGGCGGGGGACGACGGTGGCGCCACCGTCCAGGGGTTGCTGCGGCTGCCTGCTGGCCGGACCGTGCTCGCGGCGCTGCCCCTGTTCGTCGACGAGTCCCTGCTCGACCAGGACCTGGCGCGGGCCACCGCCTGGACCCGCCGCGTCGAGGTCCTGCCCCTCGGCGGCGGCGCACCGCTGCTGGTCGACGAAGGCCCGCTCTACGCCACCCGCGGCAGCACCGTCGCCAGCCTGGGCCTGGTCGCCGCCCTGTTGGCTGCGCTGTCGGGCACCGTGCTGCTGTGGCGGCGCGGCGGCCGCTGGCTGGCGGCGGCCCGGACCAGCGAGCTGATGACCATCGGTCTGTTCGGGGCCCTGACCTTCGTCGTGAGCGCCATCGGTCGGCTGTTGACCATGGGCCTGGCTAGCGTGCTCGGTCCCTTCGCCACCTTCGCCACCGGCCTGGTCGACGACTGCCTGCGCTACACCCTGCTCGCCACGCTGCTCACCCTGGTGCCCCGGGTCGGCACCGCGTCGCTGGCGGTGCTCACCGGCTGGCTGCTGTCCGGCATCGCCCTCGGCAGCTTCGGCCCCACCGACCTGCTGTTCGTGGGCGGGCGCGTGTTCTGGCTCGAGTCCCTGCTGTGGCTGACCGGCATCACGCGGGTCGTGGGCTGGCAGGACCAGGGTCCGTGGGCGCGCTGGGCGCGGCTCGGGCTGGGCCTGGGCGGCGCCAGCCTGCTGACCAGCGCGACCGGGCTCGTGCTGCACGTCACGCTGTACCGGCTGTTCCTGGCCGAGTGGTACGTCGTGGCGGTGCTCGCCCTGCCGGGCTTCCTCTACGTGCTCTTCGCCTGCGCGCTGGCCGTGCCCTTCGCCGAGAGCCTGCGGAGGATCCAGCGATGAAGGGGCTGTCCCTGGTCGAGGCGGGCTACCGCTACCCGTCGGCGACGGCGCCGGCGGTCCAGGGCGTCTCCCTGCAGGTGGCGCCCGGCGAGGTCGTGCTGCTGACGGGGCCGACCGGCTGCGGCAAGTCGACCCTGCTGCGGCTGGCCTGCGGCCTGCTCCAGCGGCACGGGCAGGGTGGAGTCCTGGGGCGTGTCGGCCTCGACGGGCAGGATCCGGCCACCCTCGCGCCCCGGGTCCGTGTCGGGCGGGTCGGCTTCGTCGGCCAGGAGCCCGCAGATCAGCTGGTGGCGGGCACCGTGGCCGACGAGCTCGCATTCGCCATGGAGTCCGCCGGCCAGTCCGGCGCCGAGATCGACGCGGCCCTGGGGCCGCTGCTGGCCTCGGTCGGCCTCGACCTCGCCTTCGACCGGGACCCCCGGACCCTGTCCGGCGGCCAGACCCAGCGGCTGGTCGTCGCCGCTGCCCTGTCGGCCGGAGCGGGCGTGCTCGTCGCCGATGAACCCATCGCCCAGCTCGACCCCCGGGGCGCGACCGACCTGCTGGCGGGCCTGCGGACCCTGGCCCGGGACCGGCAGCTCGCCGTCCTGCTGGTCGAGCACCGGCTCGAGGCCTGCTGGCCCTTCCTCGACCGGGTGGTCGTCATGGACGCCGGGCGCCTGGTCGCCGACGAAGCGCGACGCGACATCGTGCCCGGGCACCCGCTGCTCGGCACCCTGCGCGGGCTCGGCCTGACCGTGCCGGGCGTGCTCGACCTGGCGGATCGCTGGGGGCTGGCCGAGGCCGAGGTCGCCGGGCGGCTGCGGACGGCTCCGGGGCGAGGGGAGGTGACCGGGGAGAAGGCTGTGGCGGCCGAGGCGGCTGCTGCCGGGCGAGGGGAGGAGGCCGCTGCGGCGGACCGGCCCGTGCGGGTCCGGGCGGAGGGGCTGCGGTTCTCCTACGGCGACGACGTGGTGCTGGGCGGCATCGACCTGTGCCTGCGGGCCGGCGAGCGGGTGGCGCTGCTGGGCGGCAACGGCGCGGGCAAGAGCACGCTGCTGGGTCTCATCGAGGGGCGGCTGCGGGGTCGGCTCTCGGTGCACGGCCGGGTCGTCGGCGTGCCCCAGGACCCGGACCTGGCGCTGTTCCAGCCGTCGGTGCGCGACGAGCTGGCCCACGGGCCGCTGGAAGCCGGCCACGCCGATGTGGCCGGGACCGTCGCCTGGGCGGCCGGAGCGCTGTCCCTGGACCCGTTGCTCGACCGTCCTCCCCACGCCTTGTCCCGTGGCCAGCGCCTGCGGGTGGCGGTGGCCGGCGCGCTGTCCTGCCGCCCCGACCTGCTCCTCCTCGACGAACCCACCAGCGGCCAGGACCACGACCAGGTCGAGCGCATGATGCGGGCCCTGACAGCCGCCCTCGTCGAAGGGCTGCTGCTGTTCGCCACCCACGATGTCGACCTCGCCCTGCGGCACGCCACGCGCGTGCTGGTGCTCCACCGGGGCCGACTGGTCGCCGACGGGCCTCCGCGGACCGTGCTGGCGTCGCTGCCGGCGTCGCTGCCGATCGTCGTGCCGCCCCTGGCGGCGCTGTGCCTGGACGCGGGCCGGGCGCCGGCGACGGCGGCGGAGCTGGCGGCTGCGGTGTCGCGGGGGCCACGGCCGGCCGGGGGGCCGCCGTGATCGATCCGCGCACGCGCCTGTTCCTGGTCACCGCCGTGGGTGTGCTGGCCATCTGCCTCGAGCAGCCCGGTGCGCTGGGCGCGCTCGTGCTCGCCACCCTGCTGCCGCTCGCCGTGTTGCGCGTGCCGGGCGTGTGGTGGCGCCGCGGCGTCATCGGCGTGCTGACCATCGTCTGGTCCACCGTCCTGTCCCAGGGCCTGTTCTACGCCGAGCAGCCGCGCGTGGCGCTCGTCGAGCTGGGCCCCCTCGTCCTGTGGCGCGAGGGCGTGCGCTGGGGCCTCGTCCAGAGCCTGCGCTTCGTGGCGGTCAGCCTGGCCGGGCTCGGCCTGGCCGTCAGCACCTCGCCCGATCGCCTCTACGCCGCCATGCTCCGGCTCCGCGTGCCCTTCGGCCTGGCGCTCATGGCCACCACGGCGCTGCGCATGGTGCCGGCCGTCGGCCAGGAGCTCTGGACCGTCCGCCGGGCCCGCGCCGCCCGCGGCCGTCCGGCCTGGCGCCGGGCGCCGTGGCGCTGGCTGGCCCTCGAGGTCGGTCTGCTGCGCCCCGTCGTCGCGCGCGCCTGGCGCCGGGCCCACGCCCTGGCCGAGAGCCTGGACGCGCGCGGCTTCGATCCTCTCGCCCCGCGGGCCGTGCGCCGGCCGCTTCGGATGGGAGCGCTCGACGGGGGCATCGTGGTGGGCGTCGGGCTGGTCACCGCCACCGTCGTCGCCCTGCGGGTGCTCTACCTGCTCTACGTCGGCGAGGTCCTGTACGTGCCCGCGCTGCGCGGGGTGTACGGGTTCGTGCGGGGGTGGTTGTAGGCGGGGGGCGGCGTCTTCGAGCGCGCAGCGATGGCTTGTCGTTGCGGGCTCGTGAACGGCCGGGCCGTCAATCGGTCTTCGAGCGCGCAGCGATGGCTTGTCGTTGCGGGCTCGTGAACGCCGGGGCCGGCGATCGGTCTTCGAGCGCGCAGCGATGGCTTGTCGTTGCGGGCTCGTGAACGTCTGGACCGGCGATCGGTCTTCGAGCGCGCAGCGATGGCTTGTCGCTGCACGCTGGTGAACCTCCGATCCGCCAACCCGTCTTCGAGCGCGCAGCGATGGCTTGTCGCTGCACGCTCGTGAACCCCTGGCCCGTCAATCGGTCTTCGAGCGCGCAGCGATGGCCTATCGCTGCACGCTGGTGAACCTCCGAGCCGCCAACCCGTCTTCGAGCCCGCAGCGATCGCGTATCGCTGCACGCTGGTGAACCTCCGAGCCGCCAACCCGTCTTCGAGCCCGCAGCGATCGCCTATCGCTGCCCCCTCGCGAACCTCCTAGCAGCGCTAGCCCCCTCCTCCAGCTACACCTCCCCCATGCCCTCCTTCCTGCTCCCGCTCCTCCTCGCCTGCACCGGCGCACCCTCCGACTCGGGCACGCCCGCCGACGCGGACACCGACATCGACGGGGCCACCGACACGGACGGCGCCACCGACAGCGGCGACCCGCTGCCGCTGCTGGGCCCGGTGACGGTCAGCCTGGACGACGACACGCCGATCATGCTGTGGGTGGAGTGGACGCTGAACGCGGACGTGGACGCGGTCTGGCTGACCTTCCTCGACGCGGACGGGGAGTGGCGCAGCTCGCCCGAGCGCGCGGGCACGCCCGGTCCCCACGATGAAGTGGTGCTGGGCCTGCCGCAGGACACGGCGACGACGGTGCGGATCATGGCCCGCGTCGACGGGGTCGACGAGCTGCTGCACGAGACCTCGGCGCGCACGGGGCTGTTGTTCGACAGCCGCCTGGAGCCCACGGAGATCAGCTGGGACCCGGGCCTGGCCAGCGACGCGCCCTACCTGTTCGGCTCGGTCGAGGTGAACAGCACCGGCTACTACTGGGGCCCGTTCACCCTGTTCGTGGCCGACCGGCAGGGCCGCATCGTGTGGTACCGGCGCCTGGACGGCGAGACGTGGACGCTGTTCCCGCAGCTGTCCCGCGACGGCACGCACGTGGTCTACGAGCGCGGGCGCTTCGTCGGGGTGTTCGACGGGGCCGAGACCTTCGTGGACCGGCGCACGCTGTCGGGCCGCTACCACGAGGTCACGGAGATGGACGCGCTGGGCTTCTCGTTCTGGGAGCTGCCCGACGGGAGCCTGCTCTACGACGACTACAGCGACTGGCCCCAGGTCTGGCTGACCGAGGTCGCGCCCGACGGCGCCCGGCGGCAGATCTGGGAGTGCTTCGACTGGATCGGGGACCGCTGCGCGAGCGAGGCCTGCTGCTCGCCGAACGCGGTGAAGTGGGACGAGGAGACCGACACGGTGCTCTGGTCGCTGTTCGACTCGCACACGGTGGTCCGGGTCGACCGTCCGACGGGCGAGGTGGTGGCGTCATGGGGTCAGCTCGACGGAAGCTGGGCCTTCGACCCGCCGGACAGCAACTTCGACAAGCAGCACTGGCCCGAGCTCACGGCCGACGGCACGCTGCTCATCAGCACCCACACGGTGGACGGCGCCGAGCAGCGCTGGCGGGAGTTCTCGCTGGACGAGGACACGCAGACGCTCCACCAGATCTGGTCCTACGGCGACGCCGACGCGCCCTTCGCCGAACACCACGGCGAGGCGGTGCGGCTGGCCAACGGCAACACGCTCGGCAACTTCGGCAGCGGCGGGGTGGTGCGCGAGGTGACCCCCGACGGGCAGACCGCCTGGGAGCTGCAGTGGTCGCAGCCCTTCATGCTGGGGCACCAGGAGCTCATCGACGACCTGTACGCGCTGGATCGCGGCCCCTGAGCATCGCTCTCGGGCGCTCCCCTACCGCGGCGATCCGGGACGGGTAGAGGAGGGACGAGAGCGGCGGGTCGGCCTGGTCCGTCGTGGGAATCCGTGCCCGGAGGCCATGTGCTGCGTTGGGGAATCATCGGCGTGGGCCGAGCCGGTCGAGCGCGCGCCCGGGCCATCGCGGAGGATCCCCGCAGCCAGGCGGTCCTGGGCTTCCGGGGCGACCCGGGCGCCGTCGGGCTGGCGACGGCCCCCTCGGTCAGTGAGCTGCTCCGCAAGGTCGACGCGGTGGCGATCTGCGCCCCGGACACGCAGCACCCGCAGCTGATCCGCGCCGCCCTGTCCCGCGGCCTGCACGTGCTCACCGAGTTCCCGCTGGCCGGGTCCGCCGACGTCGGCGCCGACCTGCTGGCGATGGCCGCCGACCGCGGCGTGGTGCTGCACGTCGAGCACATCGAGCTGCTGGGCCCGGTCGCCCACGCCCTGCGCGAGCACACCCGCGGCCTGCGTCCCACCGGCGGCGGCGTGACCTTCACCGGCGGCAGCCGCAAGGGCACCTACGGCCTGGCCCACGCCAACGTGGCCCGGCTGCACCGGATCGTGGACGCGCTGGGGCTGCCCGACCGCGTCCGCGTGACCGGCCGCGGCCCGGGCTTCATGCAGGGCGATCTCCAGTACGGCGACGCCGAGCTGGACCTGGACTTCCGGCTGCAGGACGGCCTGCCCCGCCACACGGGGCTGCGCATCGAAGCCGCCGGGCCCGAGGGCCCCGTGGTGCTCGAGCAGCGGGACGACACGCTGACCCGTGACGGCGCGCCGGTGGCCCTGCCGACCCTGCCCGGCCTGTTCCTGCAGGACCAGCTCTGCGCGACGGCGCGCATCCTGGACGGCGCCCAGCCCTACGTCACCGACGAGCGGGTGCTGCAGGTGCTGGCCATGGCCGATGCGCTGGTCCGCGCCAGCCCCGAGGGCGGCTTCGTGCCCTGGGAACCCGCCGCCGCCTGAGCGCGCAGCGGCCCCTCAGCGCTCGCTCGGTCCGACCTCGACCCCCACCATGACCTGCAGCGGCGCGTTGGGCCGGGCGCCGTAGGGCCGCCAGCTGACCACGCTGCGGTCGTTGGCCAGGTTGGTGCCGGTGGCCGTGAACCGGACCAGGTCGGTGGCGTTCACGGTGACGGCGGCGTCGAGCAGCAGCAGGTCGGGGATGTCGCCTTCGCCGGCAGGGAACAGGCCGGCTTCGTCGAGCATGGCGCTGCGCCAGCTGGCTCCGGCGCCGACCTCGAACCGCGGGTGCACCAGCGCGATGCGGCCGCCCGCCTGGTGCTCGGGGCTGTAGGGCAGGGCGTCGCCGGCCTCGACCGCGCCGAACTGGGGGAAGCCGCTGACGAAGCCGGTCAGGAAGCGGCTCTTGGTCCAGGCGTAGCTGGCCTCGATGGGCACGGTGAAGGCGCCCGGCGGCACGAGCTCGACGCCGGCGACCGACTCCAGCCCGTAGACCTCGGCGGCGCCGCCGTTGAACTGCTGGTCGAGCTGGTCGCCGCTGCAGCCGCCCGACAGGGTGCACTGGCCGGTGATGTTCCGGTAGTCGTTGTAGAAGCCGATGGCCTCGACCCGGGGCAGGCCCGCTGGGTGCACCCGCACGCCGCCTTCGTAGTTCCAGGACAGCTCGGGCCGCACCTCGGCGTCCTGGCCGGGGGACACGGGCGAGAAGCCGCGGTGGGCGCCGCCGAGCACGGACAGCCAGTCGGTGGCCTGCCACAGCGCGCCCGCACCGGGCAGCAGGGTGGCCCGGGTGGTGGTCGGGTGGGGGTCGACGCCGATGTCCGCGCGGCTGCCGTGCACGACCTCGAGCCGCAGACCCGGCAGCAGGTGCAGCCGGCCCAGCCGCAGGTCGTCGTGCACGTGGGCCGCCAGCGCCCGCGCCCGGGTGTCGCTGTCCAGGATGGTCTCGACGGGCTCGCCGGTCTGGACCAGGACGCCGCCGACCATGTCGTGAGGGTCTTCGGTGTGCACCCGGTGCACGTCGTCGGCGTGCAGCCGCAGGCCGAGCTCCAGCTCGCTGCCGACCCGGTCGCCCTGGACCGACCACAGGGCGGTCGACTGCAGCCCGTAGCTGTGGAAGCGCCGGTCGTTGGTGCCGATGAGCAGCACCTGGTCGGCGGTGGCGCTGTCCTCGACCCCGCGCAGGATGTCCAGGTAGACGGCTGCGCTGCCGCTGTCGGGGTCCTGCTGCAGCAGATCGTGCAGGTCGATGCCGGCCCCGAAGCCGTTGAGCTTGGTCCAGGCCCGCGACAGGTAGTGGTGGTAGGCGACGGTCCGCACGCGCAGGGCGCCGGCGTCGGCCAGCCAGGCCAGCTCGGCCTGGGTGCGGTTCCAGCGCATGCGCCCGAGCGCGCTCGCGGCGTAGCGCCGGTCGGGGGTCGCCGCGAGGTCCGCCCCGGTCAGCCCCAGGTAGGTCTCGTGGCTCAGCTCGTGGCCGAAGCCGAGCTTGAGCTCCAGGTCGTGGGCCGCCGCCGGCGCGATGCGCGCCTTGCCCATCAGCTCGGTGCGGTCGAAGCCGGTGGGCCCGCCGACCCCGTCGATCTCCTTGAAGCCGTTGCTGTGCAGGTGCACGGCCTCGAGCAAGGCCCCCCGGGTGGCATCGCCGGTGCCGACGAAGCCGTGGCCGCGCAGGGTCAGGTGGTTGCCGCCGCTGACCTCGGCCAGCCAGGCCGGTCCCTCGCGCGGCACGTCGCGGGTGCGCAGGTTGATGGCGCCGCCGACGGTGTGCGGGCCGAAGCGCGTCGCCGCGGGACCCTTGAACACCTCGACGCCGACCATGCGGGCGCTCATCGGGAAGTAGTAGGCGGCGGGCGCGGCGTAGGGGGCCGGCGCCAGCAGCACGCCGTCCTCCATCAGGGTGATCTTGGCGCTGCGATCGCTGTTGGCGCCCCGGATGCCGATGTTGGGCCGCAGCCCGAAGCCGTCCTCGCCCCGGGTCGTGACGCCGGGCACCTGCGACAGGATCTTCTCGATGTTGTCGTACTCGTAGCGGTCGAGCACCTCGGCGCCGATCTCGTGGGCGCTGCCGGCGACCCGAGGCGTGCCCGACTCGTCGGAGACGATCATCTCCATGCCCGGCACACCCGGCTCGAACCACGGCGGGGGCGGCGCGTCCTCTCCGGATTCCTCCTCCTCGCCGGCCTCCTCCCCGCCGGCCTCCTCTTCCCCTGCATCCTCTGCTCCGCTGTCTTCTCCTCCCCCGGCTTCGTCCGCCTGGGCGAGGGAGGAGCCGAGGGCGAGGAGGAGGACCGCGCCGAGGGCGATGCCGCGGGCGCCGACCGCGGCCCGGAGCGGTCCGAACCAGGCCGAGAGCAGGTCGTCGCCGTGGTTGCGGTCGTGCACGCCGAACCGCGCGGGAGGCGCGTCCTGGATGCAGAGGGTGCCGGCCAGCCGGTCCCAGACGGCCAGCCAGGTGCCCAGGTTGACGTCGCGGTGCTCGGGGGCGTCGCTGTGGTGCAGCTGGTGCTGGGCCGGCGACAGGAACCAGCGCTCGACGGGGGCCGGGAAGCGCAGCCAGACGTGGCTGTGCCGCAGGTTGCCGAAGGCCGCGTTGAGCAGCAGGCCGGCCGCGGGCACACCGAGCAGGGTCAGCTGCACGGCGTCGTCGCGCCACAGCCAGAAGGCCACTCCGGTCACGAGCCCGGTGACCAGGGCCCCGCGGGCCTGGTACAGCACCGACTCGACGGGGTGCACCCGGTGGAAGGTCAGGGGGCTCATGACCTCGGCGCTGTGGTGCACCTGGTGGAAGTGCCACAGCAGCGGCACCCGGTGCATCAGCAGGTGGGCCACGAACCGGGACAGGTCCCAGGCCACGAACAACACGACGCTGTAGAGCAGCGCGATCGCCGGGGTCGGAAGCTCCGGCACGGCCGGCACGCCCAGCCAGCCGTCCAGCCGGCGGACCAGGTGGGTCGCCAGCACCCAGGCCCCGCCGACGCCCGAGCTGCCCAGCAGCAGGCGGACCAGCTGGCGCCCGGCGAGCAGCTGCAGATCCAGGCGGCTGCTGGGGTGGCGCAGGACGGCGAGGGCGCCGGGCACGACGTTCCGCAGGGTCCCGCGCTTCCAGGCGACGGCCAGGGCGACCCCGACGAAGCACAGCAGCGTCGGCCACCACGTGCGGCTGGCCGGGTCCAGGAAGGGACCCAGCAGGGCGTCGAGCACGGTGGGAGCGGCGTCGGGCATGGCTCAGTCGGCGTCGCCGGCGGCTTCGGCGGGCACGACCAGCGCCAGCACCGTCGCCAGGTCGCCCTTCAGGTCGTCGTCGATGGCGCTGATCGCGTCGTGGAGCGCGACGACGTCGGCGTAGACGGCGGCGTCGGGGTCGGCCACGGCCTGGGACAGCGGGACGTCGATGGCGTCGGCGGCGGCCAGGGCGGTGTCGACCTGGCCCAGGATGCGGTCGGAGAGGTCGCCGTGCCCGGCGTCCACCAGCAGGTCGTCGAAGCCCGCGCCGTCGCCGCCCGTGAACAGGGTGCGGAAGGCGTCCAGGTTCTCGACGATGGCGTCCAGGCTGGCGTCGCTGAGCAGGGCCTCGACGTCGTCGGGGCAGGTGGTCTCGGCGCAGTCGTCGAGCCCCAGCGGCTGGGCCAGCTTGCGGTCCTTGGTGTGGGTGTCCAGGTAGAACAGCCCGTCGAAGACCGCGTTGAGCGCAGCCTGCTGGCCGTCGTAGGGATCCGCGCCGTCGGCCAGGACGTCGCTCCAGCCGGACGCCCAGGCGGACTCCAGCGCGTCCGTGTCGGCCGACAGCTGGTCGACCACGGCCAGCGCGTAGGCGGCCCGGTTCGCAGCCACGCCGTCGGCGCCGAGCGTGTCCCAGCTGCCGTCGCTGTTGATCTCGACCTCGCCGGGACAGGCGTTGTCGTCCCCGGCGAAGAGCAGGTGCTCGAGCGCGTCGTGGCCGTAGACGTTGACCAGGTTGGCCGAGAAGAAGTCGGCTGCGTCCCACTCGGCCTCGACGGTCTCCTGGTCGACCCGGCAGGCGTTGACGGTGGGCCACGAGTAGATCTCGTCGCGCAGGTCCTGGCCGCCGACCACGGTCAGCGAGCTGCCGGCGGGGCCGATCTGCATGAGCTCGACCTGCTGCCAGGCCAGGAAGCTGTCGCGCCAGGCGTCCTGGGCCGCCGCCCGGGCGGCGGCTTCGCCGTCGGTGCCGATCGCGGCCTGCCAGCCTTCGATCGCCGTGCGCAGCGGCGGCAGGGTCGCCTGGGCCCGGTCCAGGGCCGGGACCACCACGCCGGGGCCGACCTGGGCCAGCAGCGCGGCCACCTGGGCGCTCGCCCCCCCGCTGTCCCCGGCGCCGCGATCACAGGCCAGGGGCTGGGCGAAGGCCAGCCCGGCCAGGGCGCCGAGCGCCACCCACGAGCGCCAGTCGGCGCTACCAACCACCGTTGCCATGGTCGTCTCCCAGGTTGGCGGCGTCGCAGGCGTCGGTGCCGATGGCGGCCAGGTCCTGCAGGGTGTCGGTGAAGGAGGGGGAGGGGAGGAGGAAGGCGCCGGCGAGGAGGAGGCGTCGCGTGCGAGGCAGCATCGGGTCTCCGAGGAAGGTCGATATTGATATTCGTTTTCATTTGATGTGCAAGGGGGAATCTCTCGCCGCCCCCCCCAGCCGCTCCCCCCGGTCCCAGCGCGACGCGCGGCTGACAACTGGATGACATGACGTGACCCGAACGTGTATGCTCCGCGCGATCAGGGTGGGAACTGTGGCGTTCCGGCTTCCCGGCTGGCTCCTGCTCCGCCTCCCGCTCGCCCCCCAGCGCACGCCTCCGTCGGAGCCCCCATGACTCCTCCCCGCCTGCTGACCGCCTCCTCGATCATCTCGGTCGCCCTGCTCGCCACCGGCTGCAAGGACGCCGGCAAGGGCGGCGGCGACGACGGCGTCAAGGTCACCTACAGCGACCAGGACGGGGACTCGATCCTCGACCTGCACGAGGGCTACACCCAGGCGGTGGAAGCCGGCGACACCGGCGAAGCCACGGCCGAGGTGACCGTCGACACCGACGGCGACGGCACGCCCGACCACCTGGACACCGACAGCGACGGCGACGGCATCGAAGACGCCAACGAAGCCGGCGACACCGACCCGCTGACCCTGCCCTTCGACAGCGACGAAGACGGCACGCCGGACTTCCGCGACCTGGACAGCGACGACAACTGCATCCCCGACTCGGAGGAAGGCGGCGCGGACCAGGACGGCGACGGCATCGCGGCCTTCAACGACCTGGACGACGACGGCGACGGCATCCTCGACAGCATCGAGATCGGCGCGGCCTGCGAGAAGCCCGACACCGACGGCGACGGCAAGCCCGACTACATCGACAAGGACAGCGACGGCGACGGCATCGGCGACCAGTGGGAGGCCGGCACCAGCGCCTGGGAGACCACCCCCCGCGACACCGACGGCGACGGCACCCCCGACTACCTGGACCTGGACAGCGACAACGACGGCTACTCCGACGCCGAAGAAGGCGAGGTCACCAGCCCCGACGACGAGCCCCGGGACACCGACGGCGACGGCGACTACGACTTCTTCGACAGCGACAGCGACGGCGACGGCCTGAGCGACGCCATGGAGCGCGACGTCTACGGCACCTCGCCGTGGGTCGACGACACCGACGGCGACGGGTACTCCGACGGCGCCGAGGTCGGTGCCGGCACCGACCCCCGCGACTCCGGCAGCGTGATCGAGGGCGTCTACGTCACCGTGCCCGAGCGGGTCACCATCGAGCACGAGTTCGAGTTCGAGCTGTCGGTCCGCATGGGCGACATCGCCTTCCTGCTGGACAGCACCGGCTCGATGAGCGGCACCCTCAACGCCGTGGCCACCGAGTTCAGCACCCTGGTCGGCGAGATCAGCCGCGAGCTGCCCGACGCCCAGTACGGCGTCGCGACCTACGACGACTACGCCTACGGCAGCTACGGCTCGACGTCCTCGGGCGACCGGCCCTTCATCCTGCAGCAGGAGGTCACGAGCGACACCAGCCGCGTGCAGTCGGTGCTGCGCAGCCTGTCGACCCACTACGGTGGCGACGGTCCCGAGTCCGGCATGGAAGCGCTCTACCAGGCGCTGTCTGGCGCCGGCTACGACCAGAACTGCAGCCGCACCTTCGACTCGTCGACCGACGTGAAGCCCTTCCTCGCCACCAGCACCGACCCCTTCGGTGGCACTGGCGGCCAGGCCCGCACCGGCAGCTACTCGGGCGGCGGCACCGGCGGCGGCATGGGCTTCCGCGACTACGCACTGCCCGTCGTCATCTACGCCACCGACGCCAACCTGCGCGACAGCGCCAGCTACGGCACGCCGGGCGGCTGCCTGCGCGACGCCAGCAGCAGCGACGTGATCGCCGCCGCCAACGCCCAGGGCGCCTACCTGATCGGCATCGGCGTCGGCAGCACGCCGGTCAGCCAGATGAACAGCCTCGCCGACGCCACGGGCAGCTACGCCGACACCAACGGCGACGGCTACGCCAACGAGCGGCTGGTCTTCACCTGGAGCGGCTCCTCCTCCTCGCTGCGCTCGACCATCGTCAACGCGGTCAGCGACCTGGTCGCCAGCCTGCAGTTCGAGCGGGTCCGCCTGGAAGTCGCCTCGGACCCCTACGGCTTCGTGACCGGCATCCACCCCGAGTCCTACAGCCTGGGCGGCTCGGCCGAAGGCGAAGCCGTCAGCTTCACCCTGGACTTCCGCGGCGCCGTCGCGGAAGCCGAGGAAGACCAGGTCTTCACCCTCACCCTCAACGTCATCGGCGACGACACGGTGTTGCTCGACACCATGGACATCTACGTCGTCGTCCCCGGGAGCAGCTACTGATGGCCACCCTCCGCAACCGCCTGATGATCGCTGCGGCCGGCCTGGCCGTCGCTGCCTGCAAGAACGACAGTGGCTTCACGGCCCTGCCGCCCGACAACGGGGGAGACCTGGTGCTGGTCGAGGGTCGTGTCTGCGACCCCGATCGCGGCACCTGGCTCGAAGGCGCCACCGTCTACATGCACCTGTTCGACGACCAGGGCGCCCACTACAACACGATCCAGGACGAGTCGGACGCCGAGGGCCGCTACCAGCTGGTCGACGTGCCCTACAACCGCCTGGGCCCGATCTACGTCCAGTACGGCTCGGCGGTCATCGACCAGTTCCAGGTCGAGGCCCCGCTGGGCGCGAGCGTCATCGAGGTCCCCGAGCCCGACTGCGGCGGCGGTGACGCGGCGATGGCGGTCGTCACCGGCGACTACGACGAGTTCGACGTCCTGCTCCAGGAGATGGGCTTCGGCTCCTTCGACCTGATCAACGGCCAGACGGGCGAGGAGCTCGTGCAGTTCCTGACGAGCGACGCGGCCGTGGCGTCCTACGACGTCGTGTTCTTCGGCGGCGGCCACCTCGAAGAGGACGTGTTCTACGACACCGACGGCAGCGACGTGGACGGCGACGTGCCGGCGGTGCTGGCGTCGCTGAAGTCCTACGTCGAGGGCGGCGGCACCATCGTCGCCACCGACTGGAGCTACGACGTCATCGAGTCGATCTGGCCCGACAAGATCGAGTTCCTGGGGGACGACCTGGTCCCCGACGCCGCCCAGTCCGGCGAGACCGGCCTGATCGAAGCGACGGTGAGCGACGCGACCATGGCCGCCGACGCCGGCGAGAGCGTGAACGTGCTGTTCGACCTCATCGAGTGGCCGGTCATCGAGCGGGTCGGCGACGGGGTCACCGTCTACGTGCGCGGTGACGTCAGCTACCGCGAGGGTCAGGAGACCCGCGCCCTGCCCGACAAGCCCCTGCTGGTCGGCTTCCAGGCCGGTGCCGGTCAGGTCTGGCTGTCGACCTTCCGCTTCCAGGCGAACACCGACACGTCGGGCAAGGCCGTCGTTCGCAACGTGCTGAACGCGCTCTAGGCTGCACGCCACGCGCGCAGCGGGTAGACGGCCCCGCTCTGGACTCCCCGAGGCTCTCGTGCGTTCGATCCCGCATTCCCGCTCGCTCGCCCTGCTGCTGGTCGTGCCCATGGTCGTCCTGGCCTGCGGGTCCGACCAGAAGCTCAAGGAGACCGACGACGACGACGGCGGCACCACCGGGGCCGACACCGGCGATGGCGGCGGCGACTACATCGACGCCGACCAGGACGGCTTCACCACCGAAGACGACTGCAACGACAGCAACCCGGCGATCTCGCCGGCGGCCACCGAGATCTGTGACGGCGTCGACAACGACTGCGACGACTCGATCGACGAAGGCGTGAAGCAGACCTTCTACGAAGACGCCGACGGCGACGGCTTCGGCAACGGCAGCGTCATCCTGGAGTCCTGCGAGCAGGAAGCAGGCATGGCGGACAACCCCGACGACTGCGACGACGACGCGCGCGCGGTCTTCCCGGGCGCCGACGAGATCTGCAACGACATCGACGACGACTGCGACGACATCGTCGACGAAGACGACGCCATCGACGCCCTGACCTTCTACGCCGACGCCGACGCCGACGGCTTCGGTGACCCCGCGACGGTCGCGGTGGCCTGCACGCTGCCCGAGGGGCACGTCGAGAACCAGGACGACTGCGACGACACCGACGGCGACGTGTTCCCCGGCGCCGACGAGATCTGCAACGACGTCGACGACGACTGCGACACCGAGATCGATGAAGACGCCGTCGATGCGCCGACCTGGTACATCGACGACGACGGCGACGGCTACGGCCTGGACGATCTCTACGAGGTCGTCTGCGACCAGCCCGAAGACACCGCCGCGGTCGGCGGCGACTGTGACGACGACGACGGCGCCGTGAACCCCGGGGCGGACGAGATCTGCGACGGGATCGACAACGACTGCGACAGCCGCACGACCGAGCCCGGCCTGGTCACCTACGAAGACCCCGACGGCGCGTACCTGGACGTGACCAGCTACTTCGCGTCCGGCACGTCGTCGGCCCCCGAGTCCTGGCGCATGTCCGGCGACGGCACCTACTACTTCTGCCAGGGGACCTACTACGCGGCCCTGGACCTGGCGGCCGACATCAACATCGTCGGTGTGCACGGCTCCGACGAGACGATCCTGTCGACCTCCTACAACTGGTCGGTGGTCCAGATCGGCACCAACGGCGTCGACGCCGAGATCAGCGGCGTGACGCTCAAGAACGGCAACGGCGACGGCCGGTTCTTCGGCACGACCGACTACGGCAGCGGCGGCGGTGTGTGGTGCGCGGCGTCCGCGGACCTGCGCATCGAAGACGTCGTGATCAAGGACAGCGTCGCCGACGTCGGCGGCGGCATCTACGTCGAGGGCTGCGACATCACGCTGTCCAACGTGCTGGTCGACGGGAACTCGGCCGACTTCGGCGGCGGCTCGGCCGTGCTCGAGGGCGAGCTCACCGTCAGCGACTCGACCTACACCGACAACTCCGCCAACTACACGGGCGGCGGCTTCTACATCGACGGCGAGGTCGCCGACACCACCGCCGCGGTGCAGCTGAACTACTCGCTCATCGACGACAACAGCGCCGACTTCGGCGGCGGCGCCGGCGTGTTCAGCGCCGGGCTGGGTTGCCTGGGCTCGTCGTCCGAGACCGAAGGCTTCACCGACAACGCCGCGAGCTACGGCGGCGCGGTGTTCGCGTCGACGCCGACCTCGCTGCGGTCGGTGACCTGCGACTGGGGCACGGGCAGCACCAACAACAGCCCGCACGACATCTACCTGGACCCGTACGCGGCCACCTTCAACTTCGGCAGCAACGAGAGCTTCAGCTGCAGCGCCTTCGACTGCTACTGAGCGCCGGCGGCCCCCGCCCGACGCCCCTACAGCACGTCGGCGCGCGCCCCCCGCAGCCCGATGGCACCCGGTAGCACCCGGACGGTCATCGGCGCGATGCCGGGGGCTTCTCCGTCGATCTCGACCCACGCGGGGCGCGCGGCATCCACCGGCTCGACCCGCAGGGTGTGGCCGCGCAGCAGGTGCACGCCCGGGCGGTCCCCGTGCCGGCCGTCGTAGATGTAGCGGGCCATGCCCACGGTGCGGACCAGGCTCTGCTGCTCGAGCACGCAGACGTCGAGCAGGCCGTCCGACAGCCGCGCGTCGGGCGTGAACATCATGCCGCCACCGGCGAAGCGCCCGTTCGCGCCGGCCAGGGTCGTGATCTCCCACTCGCCGACCTGCTGGTCGTCGACGAAGACCCGGACGGGGGACGGCTTGTAGCGGAGCTGCGCCCGCAGCGTGGACAGGAAGAAGGTGGCCTGACCGCCGAGCTTCTTGCTGCTGGCGTTGGCGATGCGGCAGACCAGCCCGGACACGCCACAGCTGGCCATGTTCAGGCAGGCGCGCGTGCCGATCGAGCCGTCGTCGGCCACGTAGTCGACGGACAGCAGGTCGATGCGGTGGGCTGCGGCGCGCGGCAGGTGGGCGACGGCCTGGTCCAGGGTGTCGCTGTGCTCGAGGATGCGGCGGAAGTCGCCGCCCGTGCCGGCGGGGAGCACCGACAGCGTGACCCGCCCGTCCGTGGCCCCGGCGTCGACGATGCCGTTGACGACTTCGTTGTGGGTGCCGTCCCCGCCCAGGCTCAGCAGCTCGGTGGCGCCGTCCCGCACCGCCTGCGCCGCCAGCTCGGTCGCGTGACCCTGGGCGCTGGTCTGCAGGCAGCGCAGGTCGCCCAGGTGGCTCTTCAGCATGCCGGTGATGCGGTCCCAGTCCCGCCCGACCCGCCCGGCGGCGGCGGCGGGGTTGGCGATGACCACGGCGGTGTCGGCAGCGAACTCGGATGGCATCGGGCGAAGGTAGCAGGGCCGAGGCCCCGGATCACGAGCGAGCCGCTGCCGGCGGCGGGTAACCGTGCCGACACCGGGCTCCAGCGGGACTCGCACTACGCTGACAGCAGTGCAACGGCACTCCCGCGCCCTCGGGCGCCCGAGCGCCCTGCGCGGCGACGACTCCCTGAGCGGCGGGTCGGGAGAGCTCTCCTGGCCCGCCGCTCTCCGTCTCGGGAGGGGCCGGCGGCGGACCCACGAAGGTCGCCTCGGGTATGATTCCGGCGTGCGACTGCTACCTGAACTTCTGGTGATCGATGCGGGCGGGGCTCCTCCGCGGGCCATCGCCCTGGGAACCCGCCACCTGTCGGTGGGGCGGGGCCCCGACAACGACATCGTCCTGCCCGATCCGCAGATCTCCCGGCACCACGCGCTCGTGTGGTGCACCGACGCGGGCGTGTTCCTGCGCGACCTGGGCAGCGCGAACGGCACCTTCGTGGACGAAGAGCGCGTGCGCGACACCGTCGAGATCGCGATGGGGGCCGACATCCGGCTGGGCGCCAACGTGCACCTGTCGGTGCGCGAAGGCCAGGCCGCCGTGCCGACCCAGGCGGTGAAGGCGCTGGCCGTCGAAGACCTGACCACCGGCATGCGGCAGCCGCTGCACTCCGACCGGTTCGTCATCGGGAACGGCGCCCACGCCGACCTGCGGCTGCCCGACGGTGACGCCGCGACGCTCATCGTGCACGGCGACGGCGAGGTCTGGCTGGGCCAGGCGGACGAGGACCGCCGGCTCGAGCTCGAAGAGGAGTTCCAGGTCGGGGCGGCCCGGTTCCGGGTCGTCGAGATCGACCCGACCCGCGCTCCCACGGTGCAGCCGGAAGCGCACCACTACCCGTACACGCTGCGCGTGGGGCTCGACGGCCCGGGCGGCATGGTGGCGGAGCTCTCGCAAATCGCGACCAGCCAGGTGCACCGGCTGACGGCCGAGAACCGGGTGGTGCTGCTCTACGTGCTGGCCCGCAAGCTGATCGAGGACCTGGAAGCCGGCATGACGGAAGCCGACCGCGGCTGGGCCAAGGACGACGACGTGATCGTCGGCGTGTGGGGACGCGGCGCGCTGACCAGCGGCGGGAATCGCCTGAAGGTCCTGGTGCACCGGGTTCGCAAGGAATTTACGAGTGCAGGCTTCGAGCCGTGGTGCATCGAGAAGAGGTCTGGCCACATCCGTCTGCGCGTGGCCGAGGTCGAGGTCTCCGACTGAGGACGGCGGCCGCGCAACCGCGAGCCGCGGCCCGCATCGGAGCCCCATGCACCACGTCATCATCGGAAACGGCGTCGCCGGCATCGAAGCCGCGATCGCCCTGCGACGCCGGCACGAAGACGCCCGCATCACGCTGGTCAGCGAGGAGTCCGAGCACTTCTTCTCGCGCACGGCGCTGATGTACATCCTGGCGGGGCAGCTGACGCACCGCGACACCGAGCCCTACGAGCGGGACCTGTACGCCCGCATGGGCTTCACCCGGGTCCGGGCCCGGGCGATCGGCGTCGACCCGGCGGCCCGCTCCGTCCGGCTGGCCGGGGACCTGGCACCCCTGTCCTACGACCGGCTGCTCATCGCCAGCGGCTCCCGACCGCGGCCCGCGCCGTGGCCGGGCGGCGACCTGCCGGGCATCGGCACCTTCGTGACGCATCAGGACCTGGCCTGGCTCGAGCGGGAGCTGCACGGCGGGCCCGGCCGCGGGGGCGCGGCGCCGGCCGCCGACGCCCACCTGTCGGCCAGCACCGACGACTCGCCCTATCGGCAGCGCCCGGTGGCCCGGACCCTGCGCGGCAGCCCGCCCCAGAACCCGATGGTCATCGGCGGCGGGCTCATCGGCATCGAGGTCATCGAGACCATGCTGGCGGCCGGCCTGAAGCCGCGGTTCGTCATCCGCGAGGAGTTCTTCTGGCCGATGGCGATCGACGCGGCCGAGAGCGCCTGGATCCAGGAGCGCCTGCGCGAGCACGGCGTCGACGTGCTGACGGCCACCCAGATCGAGCGCTTCGAGGGCGACGGCGCCGTCGAGCGGGCGGTGCTCGACAGCGGCCAGACCGTGCCTTGCGACCTGTGCGTCGTCGCCATCGGGGTGATGCCGAACACCGACTGGCTGGCGGACAGCGGCATCGAGCGCGATCCGGGCGGCGGCATCGTCGTCGGCCCGGACCTGCGCAGCTCGGCGCCGGGGGTCTACGCCGCCGGCGACTGCGCCAGCGTGACGTGGTTCAACGGCTCCCGCCGGCCCGAGCAGCTCTGGTACACCAGCCGCGATCAGGGCCGGGTCGCGGCCGCCGCCATGTCCGGTGACGACGTCGCCTACAAGCGGGGCCACTGGTACAACTCGGCCAAGCTCATCGACATCGAGTACACGACCGCGGGCCTCGTGGACTTCGGCTACGACGACCTGTGGTCGTGGTTCCACGAAGAGCGCGGCGCTGTCCGCAGCACCACCCGCATCGTCTGTCGCCCGGGGGAGGGCGACCAGGCCAGGGTGGTCGGGTTCAACATGCTGGGCCGCCGCTGGGACCACACGGTGCTCATCCGCTGGATCGCCGAGCGCCGCAGCCTGTCCTGGGTCCTCGACCACCTGTCCGAGGCGCGCTTCGACACCGAGCTGGTGCCGCCGCTGCGCATCCCGCCCGAGGCCCGGCGCGCGCCCGACGCCGCCGCCCGCTGACGCCCTCTCCTCCCCCGGAGCGACATGTACCTGCAGGGACAGAACGGCCTCATGGCCACCTGGCGCGAGGGCTTCCGCAGCCGCGCCCTGTCGGCGTGGATCATCGCGGCCCTGATGGTCGGCTTCTACATCGACCTGTACTGGTTCGACCACTTCCAGCCCCTGGCCGAAGCCGTCGGCCTGCGCAACAAGTGGTACCTGTACGGCGCGCTGTACTGCCTGTTCATGGTGGGCGGCGCCGTGTACCACCTGCGCCGGCACGGCAACAGCCGCTACAACCAGGCCCGCATCGCGACCAACGTCGGCGTGCAGGTGCTGCTGGCCTTCCTGCTGCCCTTCGTGATGCCCCTGTTCGGCGGCAAGGAGTTCTACTTCAGCTACTTCTGGCCGCTGAAGTACGACCTGCTGCTGCCCGACACCATCTGGCAGCTGCCGCTCTACCTGGCCATCTACGGACTGGTGGGCTCGCTCCTGCTGGCCCCGGTGATGGCCTTCTTCTTCGGCAAGCGCTGGTACTGCTCGTGGGTCTGCGGCTGCGGCGGCCTGGCCAACACCTACGGCGATCCCTGGCGGCACCTCACCAGCACGAGCACCCGCGCCTGGCGCTTCGAGCAGGTCGCCATCCACGTCGTGCTGGGCCTGGTCGTGTTCATGACCGGCGTGATGGGCATCAAGGCGCTCATCGGGCACGACCACCCGGGCTTCGTCGTGTTCGCCGACCACACCAAGAGCTTCTACGGCTTCCTGGTCGGATCGGTGCTGTCCGGCGTCGTCGGCACCGGGTTGTACCCGCTGCTGGGCCCCCGGGTGTGGTGCCGCAACTTCTGCCCGATGGCCGCCCTGCTCGGGCTGGTGCAGAAGCTCGGCCGGTTCCGCATCGCGGTCAAGGACGACATGTGCATCAGCTGCGGCAACTGCAGCGCCTACTGCGAGATGGGCATCGACGTGCGGTCCTATGCCCAGAGCAACCAGTCCTTCACCCGCGCGGCCTGCGTGGGCTGCGGCATGTGCGCCCACGTCTGCCCGCGCGGCGTGCTGCGCCTGGAGAACCGCTTCGACGCCCAGGGCGACAAGGACAAGCAGCACATCGTGGTGCTGGACTTCTGAGCGTCAGCCGAACAGCCCGAGCTGCCGCAGGTCCTGGGGCCGGTGCGGTTCCGGGCTGCCGGGCACGGGCCGGCCGTCCAGCCAGCCGCGGATCATCGCGAGCATGCGCTGGCGGTCCGCCGGGTCGTCGACGTAGTTGATGGTGCTGGTGTCGATGACGTAGACGGGGGCGTCGCGGTAGCGGTCCCACAGGCCCATGTACCGGGCGCGCAGGCTGTCCAGGTAGGCGGCCTTGATCACCTGCTCGGCGTCGATGGCCCGGCGCTCGATGCGGGCCCGGATCACCTCGGTCGGCGCGTCCATGAAGATGACCAGGTCGGGCTTGGGCACCCGGTCGCGCAGCAGGTCGGCGAACCGGTCGTAGAGCGCCAGCTCGTCGCCGGACAGGGTCTGTTCGGCGAACAGCCGGTCCTTGGCGAAGTGGTAGTCGGCGATCACCAGGTCGCTGAACAGCTCGCCCTGGGCCAGCCGCAGCTGCTGGTCGTAGCGGGTCGCCAGGTAGAACATCTGGGCCGGGAAGGCGAAGCGTTCCGCGTCGCTGTAGAACGCGGCCAGGAAGGGGTTGTCTTCTGCCGGCTCGAGCACCAGCCGGGCGCCCCACTCGTCGCGCAGGATCCGGCACAGGCTGGTCTTGCCCACGCCGATGAGCCCCTCGATGACGATGTACCTGCGCGCTCCGGCGGCTGCGCCGGAAGCCTGCGCCCCTGGCTGGGTCACGCGCCTCTCCCGTGGAGCCGCCACCCTATCGGAGGGGGGAGGCCGATGCGACCCGGGAGCGCCCTACCGCCCCGTCGCCGAGAAGTGCTGGTAGTCCTTGCTGCTGCGCCAGGTGCCGCCCCAGGTCCAGCCGATGGCGCGGAAGGCGCGCACCACCGCGTCGTCGGCGGTGATGGTGCCGATGCGCCCGGGCTCGCGGGGGATGAACGGCCGGCCGGCCTCGGGCCAGACGCGCTCGCCGCGCACGTAGGGGTTCCACAGCGGGTTGATGTCGATGGCGTGGCCGTAGCTGTGCTCGCTGTAGCGGCTGCCGCCGGCGACCGGCCGGCAGTTGAAGGCGCTGGTGACGTTGTCGGCCATCAGCCGGTCGTCGCTGCCGCCGCGGCTGTGGGCGGGCGCGACCTCGACCAGCGGGAAGCCGGCGTCCCACAGGGCCGAGAAGGCCGCGATGACGCCGTCGGCGTGGGCGCCGGCCACGATGAGCAGCCCGTCGTGGGGCTGGCCGTCGACCCCGTGGTAGCGCACGGTGACCTGGGCCAGGTCCTCGCGTCCGACCGGACAGCCCGGGCGCCAGGTCACGCCGTCCATCTGGGCCCACAGCGCGTCGGAGATGGGGGAGGTCTCGGCCTGGAAGGAGGACGCGCCCTGCGCCGGGGGAGGAGACGGCGTGGCCGCAGGCGGGGGCGCCCCGGCGTGCGGGGGCTCCGCGGCGAGAGCGAGGGCGGTCAGGAGGAGGAGCGACACGGAGACCCCGAGCGGCTGGACAGGGCTGGTCTAAAGGCGTGGAGCCGGCTTCGCGAGGACCCCTCGGGACGGGCCCCTGGTCCGCGCGATGCGAGCTTGCATCTCCGCTTCGATGTCGCCTGCTTGATCCGAAGCGGCCCGGGGGGCCACCCTCGAAGCGTCGCCCTGTGTCCCGGTGTGCCCCATGGTCCTGCTGCTCTCGTCCTTGTCCGTCTCGCTGGCGGCCACCCTGGTGGTCGACCCCGGTGATGGCAGCGCCTACGCCACCATCGGCGACGCCGTGGCCGCGGCCTCTTCCGGCGACACCCTCGCGTTGAGCGCCGACACCTTCGCCGAGTGCGTCGACCTGGACGGCAAGGACCTGTCGCTGGTCGGCAGCGGCGTGGGCGCCACCGTGCTCGACGGCGAGGGCTGCGAGACCCTGGTGGCCGCGACCGCGGGAGAGTCGCTGTACGCCGAGGCCTTGACCCTGTCGGCGGCCGACGGTCGCTGCGTCGCTGCCGAGTCGGGCAGTGTCGAGCTGGTCGACGTCACGCTCACGGACTGCGGGCTGGTCGACGGGCTGCACGGGCCCGCCGTGCACGTGGTCGACGGCGACCTGCTGCTGCGCGACAGCGTGGTCGAGGGCAGCGAGCCCGGGTGGGAGGGGCCGCTCGACTGGCCGGGTGCCATCCAGGTCGAAGACGGCACCGGCACGGCGGTGGTCACCGTCGAGGACAGCACCCTGTCCACCGTCGAGGGCCACGCGCTGAGCGTGGACGGCGCCGCCGAGGTGGTGGTCCGGCGCAGCGACTTCCCCGGGGGATCCCGGACCGGCGCCATGGTGGTCTCCGCCGTCGACATCCGCCTGGAGGACAGCGAGATCCACGACCACGAGTGGGTGGGGCTGTTCGAGGACGAAGGCGGCATCGCCACCCTGGTGTCGGACGACGGCCTGGTCCGCATCGAGGGCTGCACCGTGCGCCGGAACGGCTGGTCCCACAAGACCGGCGGCGGCGGGGCGATCCGCGTCTCGTCCGCGTCGAACGTCGTCGTCCGCGACAGCGTCTTCGACCAGAACACCGCGGTGGCGTCGAAGTACTACGGCGCGTCCGGCGCTGGCCTGGCGGTGCGCTTCGTGGACGCGGTGTGGATCCTGGACAGCGTCTTCTCGGACAACCACGGCGCCACCTCGGGGGGCGGGGCCTTCGTGTCGGCCCGCGAGCAGCTGGTCGTGGCGGGCACGACCTTCGTGGAAAACAGCACCGACGTCGGCAGTGCCTCGGCATCGAGCTTCGGTGGGGGCCTGTACGTCTCCGGCGTCGGGGGCACCGTGCTGGTCCACGACAGCATGCTCTGCGACAACGGCGCCGAGGACATCGCGTCCGCCCTGGATGTCGGCACCGGTCCCGACGAGATCTTCCTGACACACGACGTCATCGCCGACAACCGCACCGCCGTCGACGCCGTGCGCCTGAAGGCGCCGAGCACCCTGCTGCACAGCGTGGTCCTGGGCAACGACGCCGGCGACGCCGCCATCGACACCACGAAGCCCATCGACATCGAGCACAGCGTGCTGGCGTGGACCCTCGACGGCGCAGGCGTGCTGGTCGGCGCGTCCGCCCTGTCCGAGACCGACCTGTCGTGGTCGGCGTGGTGGGACAACGAAGACGGCGACGTCGCCGACGACGACCTGGATCCCGCCGACTTCGACGGCACGGTCGAGGCCGACCCGGGCTTCACCTGGTACGAGGTCGGGGTCGACTGCCGGGACGCCGACTTCGCGTTGACGGCGACGTCGCCGCTGGCCGGCGCGGGCGAAGGCGGCGTCGACATGGGCCTGTGCGCCGGACGCACCGACGCCGACGGCGACTGCTTCGTGGCGGGCATCGACCCGGACGACGGCGATCCGGACGTGATCCCCGGCGACACCCCCTGGTCATGGCCGATCGAAGGCACGCCGTGCACGCCGGTGGCGGCCGAAGACGACGCGCTGTGCCCGTGGGACGGAACCGGCGGGCCCGACACGGGCAGCGGCGACACCGGGGGAGGGGACTCCGGGGGAGGGGACTCCGGAGGAGGGGATGACGGCGGGGGCGACTCGGGAGGAGGCGATGACGGGGGAGGGGATGGCGGCGGGGTCGACTCCGGGGGAGGCGATGACGGAGGTGTCGACTCCGGGGGAGGCGACGACGGCGGGGTCGACTCCGGGGGAGGCGATGACGGCGGGGTCGACTCCGGGGGAGGCGACGACGGGAGCACCGACGGCGACGGCGGGGTCGACTCCGGGGGGGGCGACGACGGCACCGGCGACGAAGGCACCGGCGACGACGGCACCGGCGACGACGGTGACCCCGACGCCGGCGCGAAGACCGGCTGCTCCACCGCGCCCGCCGCGGCCTGGCTCGGCTGGCTGATCCTGGCGATGCCGCTCCCCCGCCGCCGCTGACCGCCTTCTCCCTCCCCCCGCCGCAGGTGGGG
>JACKEY010000028.1 GCA_020632755.1 Alphaproteobacteria bacterium
AACGGCAGGGCTGACCGGCCGCGGTTGCGAAAGCCGGACCCTTGACCGCCCGGTTCCGCGCCCGACGCAACCCGGGCCGCTCGCCGGCCGCTCAGGGGCCGCTCAGCCCAGCGCCAGCCGCCAGGGATGCTCGTCGTGGAAGACGTCGATCGCCCAGGCGGCGCCGATGCCGGCGAGCTCGGCGGCGCTGCCCTCGGGGTCTTCGTGCAGGTCGATGACCGGCACCACGGGCACCGCGTCGGCGTCGGCGAAGCCCACCAGCTGCCAGGTCCCGGTGCTGAGCCAGTCCAGCAGCAGGCCCAGGTCGATGGGGGTGTCCGGCAGGCGCCACCGCCCCTCGCCGGCCGGGGCCCACTCGCCACCGACCTCGTCTTCGCCGGGGTCGTCGATGCACACGAGCACCGCGGCCGCGACGTCGGTCAGCAGGCCCAGCACCAGGTCGACCCGGCGGGCGGCTTCGCGTTCACCGCGGGCGGGCGGCAGCTCGAGGAGCCGCAGCCCCGGGGCGGCAGATCCACCGGCGGCGCCGGCAGCAGGGATCTCGGTGGCGTCGGCGAGCAGCTCGGGCCGCAGGGACATGGGACCTCCCAAGGGCGCTGCGGTGTATCCCGGTGTCGCGCTTTCTGATGCCGTCTCGCGTCCGCCACCGCCGAGCGGTACCCTCCGTCGTCGAGGCCCCCGTGCGCAGACTGCTCCCCCCGCTCCACGAAGCTCCCGCGGCTGCTGGACCCGACGCCGGATCCGCGCAGGTGCTGCGCATCGGCGCTGCGGGCCCCGCCGTGAGCGCGCTGCAGCGCCGACTGGGACTGCCCGAGACGGGAGTGTTCGGCAGCGACCTCGAGGGCGCGGTGCGCACCTGGCAGCGGGCGCACGGGGTCATCGCCGACGGCGAGGTCGGACCCGAGACCCGCGCCGCGCTGGTCGGCGACGTGCAGCCCGGGCCCCCGCGGCCGCGGCTGGTGCGCCCCACGACCTCGGCCCGCCGGCTGGTGCCGCTGGAAGCCCTGGGCGTACCCACCCCGCGGGTCGCCCTGCGCGCGCTGTACCACGACACCCGCCGCTTCGTGCCCAGCTACCTGGCCACCGCCTGGGCCGAGTCCGCCGAGTACCGCAAGCGCAAGGACCCCTACGCGGTCGGCGCCATCACCAAGCCCACCCCGCTCCAGGACCCGCGCGGCAAGGGCTACGGCACCTACCAGTTCGGCAGCCTGGTCTACCGGGACGGCTCGACCGCCGCGCCCGAAGCCGTCATCCGCAGCACCGTGGCCCGGTTCAGCCGCTGGCCCGAGAACCCCTTCGGCGCCGAGCTGCGCCGCGCCATCCGCCGCAGCGGACCGGGCGGCGCCCTGTTCGACCAGCTGTGGAAGGACATCGCCAAGGTCGAGAACCGCCGGTTCGGCCTGGCCCAGGAAGCCTTCCTGGAGCAGGCCTTCGTCGCCGACGTGCGCGGGTTCATGGACCAGGCCGAGGTCTCGGCCGAGGCCCGCCGCGACGACACCCTGTTCGACGTCGTGGTCGGCACCATCAAGCAGTACGGCCCCCGCGCGCGCACCATCGCCGAGCACGTCGCTCGCACCCAGTCCGCCGCCGGCCGCGAGCTCGAGGCGACCGAGGTCGGCCTGACCATGCAGGACTTCAAGAGCGCCCACGTCGCCCAGCACTTCGCCGAGCAGCCCGCGGCCTGGCGACGGCTGCGGCAGCGGATCAGCCACGAGCGAGCACTGTTCGAGGGGCCGTGACCGCCCCCCGCTACCCGCTCGAAGGCGTCGTGTCGTGGAACATGAACACGACGTGCAACTACCGGTGCAGCTACTGCACCCAGCGCTTCGTGGACGATCGCAAGCAGTGGGCGCGGGACCTGCCGCGGTTCGTGGCGGCGCTGGCGGCGCTGCCCGGGGACTGGGAGGTGAAGCTGTCGGGCGGCGAGCCCTTCCGGCACCCGGACTTCCTGGGGGCGGTGGAGGGGCTGGTCGCGGGCGGCCTGCGGGTGAGCGTGGTGACGAACCTGTCGGCGTCCGACGAGGCGCTGGCGGCCTTCGCGGCCATCACGGCCCCGCGGCCGGGGGTGCTGAGCGCCAGCCTGCACCTGGAGTACGCCGAGCCCCGGGCCTTTCGCGACAAGCTGGCGGCCTTCCGGGACCGTCACGCGGGGTCCACGCACGCGACCTGCGTGGCCACGCGCGAGCTCCTGCCGCGCCTGCCCGCGCTGAAGGCCCTGTTCGCCGAGGCCGGCCTGGACCTGCGGGTGCAGCCCGAGAAGCAGGACCGCGAGGTCGTCGCCTACAGCCCCGCCGAGCGCACGGCCCTGGTGGCCCTCGGCGGTCACAACGGCACCGGCCAGGTCGATCCCGACCTGTCGGGCCGCCCCTGCTGGGCCGGCGCCCGCTACCTGATCGTCGATCACCGCGGCGAGGTCTACCGCTGCTACCCGGCCCGTCGGCGGCGCCAGGAGCGGCTGGGCAACCTGCTGGACGGCGCCCTGGACCTGCGCCCGGGCCCCACGCCCTGCCCCTACGCCTACTGCAACTGCACGGTGCCGCAGCAGCGCGGCATGGTCGACATCGCGGGCGCCCCCTCGGCCAGCCGGGACCGGTAGACTGCCCGCCGACCTTCCCGATCCCGTCGGAGGCCCGATGCTCGCTGGCGACATGAAGCTCAAGACCTTCCTCCTCCTGGCCGGCGGCCTGGGGGCCCTGGCCGCGGTGGGTGGCGGCTACTGGTGGAGCCAGCGGCCCGAGCCTCCTCCGCCGCCGCCCGCGGTCGCGGTGCAGAAGTCGCCCGCCCCGTCCCCGACGGCGCCCACGGCGCAGGCATCCTCCTCCAGCCACGTCGACCGGCTGGCCGCCGAAGCCGGGCGCGCGCTCGGCGGCGACAAGGTCAAGGACGCCTGGTCCGGCGACCGGGTCAAGGTCAACCTGTACCAGGACTCCGGGCACGGCACGGTCAACCGGGCCAAGGTCGACCTGGACCGCGACGAGAAGTGGGACGAGAAGTGGACCTTCCACGACGACGGCTCGATCACCCGCCAGGTCGCGCCCGCCGACGACGAGCAGTACACCGTCGAGCACCAGCGCTCGGCCAGCGGCAGCTGGGACGGAGACGCGCAGGAAGCCCCGCCCGAAGCCGCGCCCGAAGCCGCGCCCGAAGCCGCGTCCTCCGCCACGGCCCCCGCCCTGCCGGACTGGCAGCAGGAAGCGCTGTCCTGGGCCGGAAAGCCCGTCGGCAGCGAGAAGATCAAGGATGCCCGCAAGGGTCGGTCCTGGAAGATCAACGTCTACCAGGACGCCGGCCACAGCACCGCCAACCGCGCTAAGCTGGACCTGGACCGCGACGACAAGTGGGACGAGAAGTGGACCTTCCACGACGACGGCCGCATCACGCGCGAGGTCGCGCCGGCCGACGACGAGCAGTACACCCAGGCGTGGGCGTGGTCCGGCACGGCGTGGACGGAAGATCCGCGGTGAACCGACCGGTTTGCTGACCGCCAGTCACTGCGACATCCGTTGACAGGTTTCAGCGAGGTCTCACGCTAGGCTGAGACCATGACCCGACCGCTCCGGATCACGCTCACGACCCCCTACGGTCCCCGTCGCGGCGAGGTCGCGCGCCTCGGGGTCGACGAGCTGAGCCTGATCCTGGACGACCAGGGTCCCGGCCCCTGGCGCAGCGGCGCCTGCGCCTTCGCGCTGGCCCCCGACGGCGGCGAGACCCTGTGGGGCACCCTGGACGTGGCGCCGCCCTGCGGCATGCGCGACCGGCGCGTGCGGGCCCGGATCCTGTCGGTCAACGGCGCGCAGCGGGCCCGGCTGGACGAGCTGGCGGCGGCGCTGGCCGCGGCCGCCCGGCGGACCGAGGAACCCGGCCGCGACGACGCCGCCTCGCGCACGGTGCCGACGATCCCGACCGACCACGGCTTCCACGAGGGCGACGAGACGTCCGTCCAGGAGCTGGCCGTGGCCACCGACGGCGTGCTGTCCGACCTGCACATCGAGTCCTGGTCGTCGTCGTCGAAGACCGGCAGCGCCGCCGAGGCGCTCGCCGGGCGCGGCGCCATCCGCTCGGCCCTGCGCCGCAGCCTGGCCGATGCGCGCTGGGACCGCCGCCGCGACCGGGGGCGCACCGATCGCCTGCGGGTGGCCCTGGGCCGGGGAGAAGCAGCCCTGACCGAGGAGACGCCGACCGATCCGGGGCGGAAGCGCTGAGCGGGAGGGCGGTGGAGGCGGTTACACGCCGCGCCTTCCCTCCTGGAGCCTGTCTTGTCTTCCGACCTTCCGGCCACCGAGCCCGGCGCCGACCTCGTGGACACCGCCCCCGCGGACACGGGCCTCGAGCCGTTCGACGACGCTGCCCCGCCCCCCGGTGACCTGGCCGAAGAAGCCGCCCGGCGGCGCACCTTCGGCATCATCAGCCACCCGGACGCCGGCAAGACGACGCTGACCGAGAAGCTGTTGCTGTACTCGGGGGCCATCCACCTGGCCGGCTCGGTCAAGGGCCGCAAGGCCGGGCGACTGGCGGTGTCCGACTGGATGAAGATGGAGCAGGAACGCGGCATCTCCATCACCAGCTCGGTGCTGCAGTTCCAGTACGAGGGCGCCGCCCTGAACCTGCTGGACACGCCGGGCCACGCCGACTTCAGCGAAGACACCTACCGGACGCTGGCCGCGGTCGACTCGGCCGTCATGCTCATCGACCACAGCAAGGGCGTGGAAGCGCGGACCCGCAAGCTGTTCGAGGTGTGCCGCATGCGCAAGCTGCCGGTCATCACCTTCATGAACAAGCTCGACCGCATGGGCCTGGACCCCCTCGAGCTGCTCGACGAGGTCAGCAAGACCCTGGACCTGAAGGTCGTGCCGCTGAACTGGCCCATCGGCATGGGCCGCGACTTCAAGGGCGTCGTGGACCTGCGCACCCGGATGGTCACCCTCTACAAGCTGGAGGGACGGCACGGCCAGGAGGTGCTCGAGGCCGTCGAGCTGCCCTTCGACGAGGCCGAGGAGGCGCTCGGCAGTCACCTCTACGAGCAGGTCAGCGAGGAGCTGGAGCTCCTGGAGATCGCCGGCGACGACTGGACCCACGAGGCCTACCTGGCCGGCGACGTGAGCGCGGTCTTCTGGGGCTCGGCGATGACCAACTTCGGCGTCGAGCCGCTGCTGCGGTTCCTGGCCGAGAGCGCGGGCGCCCCCCGCGAGCGCACCGGCTTCGAGGGCGAGGACCGCGACACCGAAGTGGTGGTCGCGCCCCAGGACGAAGCCTTCAGCGGCTTCATCTTCAAGATCCAGGCGAACATGAACCCGCGCCACCGCGACCGCGTCGCCTTCATGCGCGTGGTCAGCGGGCGCTTCGAGCGCGGCATGGACGTGACCATCGGGCGCTCCGGCGAGTCCCTGCGGCTGGCCAAGCCCCACACCTTCATGGCCCAGGAGCGGTCCATCGTCGAAGACGCCTGGCCGGGCGACATCGTCGGCCTGTACGACCCCGGCAAGCTGCGCATCGGCGACACCCTGGCCGCCGGCCGCCGGCTGCGCTTCGACGGCATCCCGCGCTTCGCGCCGGAGCACTTCGTGCGCGTCGAGCTCAAGGACCCGCTGCGCCGCAAGCAGCTGGACACGGGCCTGTCCCAGCTGTCCCACGAAGGCGTCATCCAGCTGTTCTTCCGGCCCGAGCTCGGCCACCAGGACGCCTGGCTGGGCGCGGTCGGCATGCTGCAGTTCGAGGTGCTCAAGGAGCGGCTGCGCAACGAGTACAACGTGCAGAAGGTGGCCTTCCACCCGCTCCGCTACAAGCACGCGCGCTGGGTGGGCGGCGCTCCGGAAGGCCTGGCCTGGCTGTCCGGCCGCCGCGACTACCAGGTGGTCGAGGACCGCAACGGCCAGCCCGTCGTGCTCGCCGAGACCCCCTGGATGATCCAGTTCGCCCAGGACAACGCCCCCGGCATCAAGCTCTACGACGTCGAGCCCCTCTGAGCGCTACCATCCCGGCCTCCTCGGCCCGAGGTCACCCGTGCTGCTCCTGTCCTTGCTGATGGCCTGCCCCAAGGCCCCGACCTCCTCGACCCCCGCTCCCGCGGTGGACGCCCCGGTCGCCGCCGGCGTCGCCACCGCGCCCGCCACCGGCGCGCCGGCCCTGCCCTCGACCGACGGCGTGGCCGGGGCCCCGCCGACGCCGCCCCTGTCGGGCAGCACCGACGCCATCATCGTGGAAGGCCTGTCCCGCACCTCGCTGACCTTCACCGTCGGCGCGGACCTGGGCCCCGTCGCGCTCATCGACCCGAGCGAGGCCGACATCCTGGAAGCGCACCTGGCCGCCCACCCGGGCTGGCGGGTCACCCGCTGGGACGGCGCGACCATGGCCTTCCTGCGCACCGACAGCGACCACGGCCGCGTCGTGCCCTGGGCCGGCTACCACGGCAGCCGCGACGAGAAGCAGATCTGGCGGGCGGCCGTCCGCATCCGGCCGCGCAGTGCGGGCGCCGAGTGGGCCGAGTCCCCGCTGATCGACCGGTTCACCCCCACCGACAACATGCTCAAGGTGCACGGCTGGCAGCCCGGCGGCGAGGGCTGGTACCTGTGGCGGGCCGCCGCGATCGAGGTCGTCGGCCCCGTCGCCACGGTCGAGGTGCACGAGCTGTCGACCCGGCTCGAGCTCAACCAGACCAGCGACGCGCTGCGGTGGATCACGACCGATCTGCAGAGCCTGGACAAGTTCCACGACGACGTCGACACCAGCCAGCAGCCCTGGGGCTGGCTGCCCCCCGGCGAGCCGACCTCGGACGCCCAGGGCGTCTACGTCGATGCGATCGATGGCGGCATCGAGGTCACCGGCCGCCTGAACCCCGGCCGCCCGGGCTGGACCTGGGTGCGCATCACCGACGCCTACGGCCGCCCGTGGCTGGAGCCCCTGGTCGGCGCCGCCACCCTGGAGCGCATCGGCTGGTCGAGCAACCCCGCCCAGTCCTTCTGGCTGCAGGGCCGCGTGCCGACCGACACGCCGCTGCCCGCTGGCGCCATCGTGGAAGCGTGGTTCCAGCCGACCGGCGGCAGCGCCGAGCAGCTGGGGCGCTGGGGAATCGGCGGCTAGCGCTGTTAGGTTCCTAGCAACGCTAGGCCGCGTCCCGGTACTTCTTCGGCAGCCACGGGTCGCTGGCCAGGCCCAGCGCGCACATCAGCTGGATGACCCGCCAGGACAGGTCCTGGCCGCCCTCGAGCGCGTGCCTGGCGCTGCGCGGGTAGCGGTGGTGGGCGTTGTGGAAGCTCTCGCCGTTGGTGATGACGCCCATCCACCACACGTCGCGGGACCAGTCGCCCGTGTCCCAGCGCTGCACGCCGAACTTCGGCCAGTGGCAGACCGAGTTCACCGACCACGAGCTGTTGGTCAGGAACAGGTGCAGCAGGTACAGCCACAGGATGCCCCAGGGGCCGCCGACGACCCACGCCAGCAGCAGCTGCAGGCCGAACAGCGCGGGCATCACCAGCGGGATGTCCAGCCACCGCATCAGCCGTTCCTTCTTCAGGTCCGGGCACAGGCTGACCCAGTCCGCCTGGCGCAGCCCCAGGATGCGCTGCACGTCGTGCACCAGGATGACCAGCTGCTGCCCGAAGCCCGTCAGGGCGAACAGGATGGACAGCAGGGGGTTCGTGGTGCCGACCAGCCAGCCGCTGTGCGCCGCCCAGAAGCCCTTGGTCGGGGTGTGCGGGTCTTCGGGCGCGTCGGACTTGGTGTGGTGCAGGCGGTGCAGCCCGACCCACATCATGGGCGAGCCGCCGTGCATGGCGCCCGCCAGGGTCCAGAAGGCCCGTGTGCCGGCACCGCACTGGAAGGCGCGGTGGGTCAGCAGCCGGTGGTAGCCGACGGTGTTGCCCAGCCCGAGCAGGTTCACGGCGAACAGCCAGCTGGCGGCGAAGACGAGTACACCCGTCAGGGTCATCGCGGCTCCCGTCGGGAAGGGCCGAGGGCGCGGCGGAGCAGCCGCGCGGCGGCGCGCAGCGTAGCGACTGCGTGGGCGTCTTGCGGCACCGGATCCGCGACGACGAGTCGCGGGGGGCCGCCGTCGGCATCGGGTCGCACGCGCAGGCGGAGGGCGAGACCGTCGCGGGACAGGTGCAGGTGCGAGGCCGAGGTGCCGGTCAGGGTCCAGCCCTCGACCTCTGCGCCGGGGCCCAGGGGCGAGAGCCGCTCGGCCAGCCCGTCGGGGGACAGATCCAGGCCGACGCGGCGAGCGAGCTCCCACTCCAGCCGCTCCTCGGGCACCAGCCACAGCAGCGCCCGGATGCGCGCGGCGCGGTCCTGGGGCACCAAGGACAGACCGCCGGCGTCGTCCCGGGCCAGGAGTCCCTGGGCGCGCCAGGCCGCCACCGCTCCGGGGAACAGGGCTTCCACGTCGCGGCCGAAGACGCTGTGGAAGCGCGCCCGGTCGGTGTGATCGCGGTCGCGCAGGTCGTGGACCAGCCACATCAGCGCTTCGTCGACCAGCGAGATCCGGCTGCCCAGGAACCGGGTCGGCCCGTCCGCCGCGATGTCGTCGCCGGGGTCGCGGTACTCGGCCCAGGCGCCGCCGAAGATCTGGGTGCGCGCCGAGGTGCCGAGCCCCAGCAGGTTCAGCGGCGCGTCCTGCTCGCAGGCCTGCTGCGAGTAGGCGGTGGGGCCCTCGGGCAGGTGCCGACCGGTGCGCGGGTCCACCGTCGGCTGCTCGTTGTGCTTGTACAGGCTGATGGCGTGGCCCTGGCCGTCGTTGAGCCGGTAGCCGTGGGTCGCCGCGATGCGCCGCACCCCGTCCGGGCCGCGGTCCAGGAAGGGCTGCATGTGGGCGTCGAAGGCCGCCCGCGAGCCGCCGAAGTGGCGGTCCAGGTAGCCCTGGGTCGGGACCAGCTGGAAGACATCGACCCACACCGGCGCCCAGCGGGACAGGGTCTCGTCGAGCTCGGCCAGGATCTGGTCCACGGTGGTGCCGGCCAGGCCCAACAGGAAGTCGCAGGACACGTCGTGGATGCCGGCGGCGCGCAGATCGTCGAACCGCTTGCCCACCAGCTCGCGGCCCTGGGCGCCGCGGTCGTGGGCGGCATTGACGGCAGCGTCCAGCGTCTGGATGCCGAAGGACAGGTGCGAGAAGCCCAGGTCCCGCAGGGCCGCGACCCGGCTGTCCGACATCATCGCCGGGTCCAGCTCCAGGTAGCGGGACATGGCGTCGTCCAGCCGCAGGTGCTGCTCGAGGACGGCGACGACGCGGCGCAGCTGGTCGGCGGGCAGGACCGAGGGCGTGCCACCGCCGAAGTACAGGGTCGAGAAGGTGACGTCGCGCAGGGCCGGGGCGAGGGTCTCGACCGTGTGGACGAGGCGGGCTTCCCAGGCGCGGAGGAGGTCGGGGCTGCGGGGCCGGAGGCGCTCGTAGTTGCAGAAGGAGCAGATGCTCTTGCAGAAGGGCACGTGCACATAGACGTGGTTGATGGCCGCGCGGTCGCCCGGCGGCGCCGCCGCGGTGCGCCACAGCCCCGCCAGGTCGTCCAGGCTCAGGATCTCGCGGTGGCGGCCCAGGTAGGCCAGCCAGGACGCATCCGGAGGCGTGCAGACCCGATCGAAGTCGTCGTGGAGGGCCTGGCGGCGCTGCAGCCAGCGGGGATCGGGCGTGGGGTGGGTCACGGTCCGCCAGGGTAGCCCGCCACGGGCCCGGCGGTGCCCTGGGGGGAGCGGCTCGATAGGGTCGCTCCATGCGTGCCCCTCCCCCCGCCGCAGCCGCCTTCGACGCCGCCGTCGTGGGCAGCGGTCCCAACGGCCTGGCCGCCGCCGTGGCGTTGGCCCAGGCCGGCCGCAAGGTGGTGGTCTACGAAGCGTCCGAGACCATCGGCGGCAGCGCCCGCACCCTGCCCCTGACCCTGCCGGGCTTCCGCCACGACGTGTGCTCGGCCATCCACCCGATGGCCAAGGGCTCGCCCTTCCTGTCCACCCTGCCCCTGGCCGAGCACGGGCTGACCTGGATCGACCCGCCGGCGACCGTCGCCCACCCCCTCGACGGCCAGCCCGCCGTGCTGCAGTACCGCGAGCTCGATCGCACCGCCGAGACCCTGGGCGCCGACCGCGATCGCTACGCCGGCATCGTCGGGCCCTTCGTCGCCGGCTGGTCCGCGCTCAGCCGCGACGGCATGGCGCCCGTCGGCGGCATCCCCTCGCGCCCGGTGCTGATGGCGCGGTTCGGCCTGCACGCCATGGTGCCGGCGACCACGCTCGGCCGGACGATCTTCCGCGACGAGCGCACCCGGGCGTGGTGGGGCGGCTTCGCGGCCCACAGCTGCCTGCCACTGGATCGCAGTCCGTCCGCCGCCATCGGGCTGATGCTGTTGCTGGCGGGCCACGGGGTGGGCTGGCCCTTCCCCCGGGGCGGAGCGCAGGCCATCCCCGACGCCCTGGCCAGCCTGCTGCGCAGCCTGGGCGGCGAGATCCGGACCGGGGTGCACATCACCGACCTGGAACAGATCGAGACCGACGGACCCGTCCTGTTCCAGACCAGCCCGCCCGCGGTGGCCGAGATCTGCGGCGACGCCCTGCCCGAGCGCTACCGCCGGCGGCTGCAGGCCTTTCGCTGGGGGCCGGGCATCTTCAAGGTCGACTGGGCCCTGTCCCAGCCGATCCCCTGGGCCGACCCGACCGTCGGAAGGGCGGGCACCGTCCACCTGGGCGGGGACCTGGACAGTCTGGCCCGCAGCGAGCGGGCGCCGTGGCAGGGGCGGGTGGACGAGCGCCCCTTCGTGCTGGTCTGCCAGCCGGGGGCCTTCGACGAGCGCCGCGCACCGGCCGGCCGCAGCACCGCCTGGGGCTACATCCACGTGCCCAACGGGGACCGCCAGGACCACACCGCCATCGTCGAGGCCGCCGTCGAGCGGTCCGCCCCCGGGTTCCGGGACTGCATCCTGGCCCGCCACGTCATGACCGCCACGGACTTCGCCGTGCACAACGACAACTACGTCGGCGGTGACGTGAACGGTGGGGCCAACGACCTGGACCAGCTGTTCACCCGGCCCGTCGCGCGGCTCGATCCCTACAGCACCCCGAACCCCCGGCTGTTCCTGTGCTCGGCCAGCACGCCGCCCGGCGGCGGGGTGCACGGCATGGCGGGTTGGTACGCCGCCCAGTCGGCCCTCGGCCGTCCCCTGCGCCCGCCGGAGGCCGCATGAGCCCCCCGTGGAGCCGGGTCGCGGTCGCGCTGATCCCGGCGGCCCTGGTGCTGTCCGGCTGTGTGCTGGTCCCCCGGTCCGAGCAGCTGCCGCCGGACACCGGCCCGGACTACCCCTACGATCCCGACTGGTTCACCGACGACCGCATCCAGGTCGGCACCTTCAACGCCGACTGGCTGTGGGATCACACGGGCGGCGAGTACGAACCACGGACAGAGGTCGACTTCCGCATGGTCGGCAAGCTGCTGTCCACCTACGACTTCGAGCTGATGGCGCTGCAGGAGGTGAACGGAGACGCCGCCATGGAGCTGTTGGAGCTGCCCGACAGCTACGACTGGATCGTCGGCACCACCGGCTGGTCCCAGAACCTGGCCATCCTGTACAAGCCCGCCGTCATCGAGATCGAGAGCGTGCGACAGATCACCCTGCCCGGCACCCAGTGGCCCAGCAAGGACCCGCTCGTGGCCCGGGTGCGCCACCGCGACAGCGGGCTGGCCTTCACCTTCGTGTCCGCCCACCTGGGCGCCTTCGACGACACCGAGAGCGCCGAGTACCGCCAGAACCAGATCCTGCAGCTCAAGGCCTTCCTGGACGAGGAGCTGCCCGTCGACGAGGCCGGCACCGACTTCGCCGACCACGTCATCGTCGCCGGGGACCTCAACGACACCTTTGCGGGCATCCACGGGTCCATCGACACCCTGGAGCCCTTCGAAGAAGACCCCGCGTGGACCTTCGCGACCGAAGACACGCTCGAATACACACAGATCAGCCACAAGAGCAAGATCGATCACATCCTGCTCAGCGAGGCGATCGTCGATCGCTACGGCGAGCGCGGCCAGGAAGACGGCTGCAAGGTCGTCGCCCACGACCGGATCTCGCCCTGGGCCAGCTACGAGGGCGGCTGGAACGGGGAGCAGGTGGTGAGTGATCACCGGCCGGTGTGGATCTATGTGGATGTGGAGTAGGAGGAGGCGTGCAGGGAGGGGTGGACTGTGGGCAGTCGGAGGAGGCGCAGAGGGGCCGGATGGTTGGCGGGGGTGGCGCTGGTGACGGGGGGCGTCGGGGGGTGTCGGGACAAGGACCCGGTCTGTGATGATCTGGCGGGGCTCAGTTGCCCCGAAGTCGGACTCCAGAACGAGTACCACTCCGCAATGTGCGATGAATGCGGCACGCTCTGGGTGTGCAGCATCAACGGATCGAGGGATTTCGAGGTGCTGCAGCCCAAATGGCCCGGCTGTGAGTGTATCGACGACAACGGGTGCCTGATCACCAGCGGGCTGGTCAGAGGCCAGTGTGGAAGCGCACATGGAACGTACGACGACTACGACACCGGCCCGCCTTCCGAAGGCGAGTGTGACAGCGACTGAACCGCCAGGCCCCCCTCCGTCAGCGCCTGCGGCGCTGCCACCTCCCCCCGCCGCGGGCGGAGGGAGGGACGGACGGCCTCCGAGCTGAACCCCGCGGCGCTGCCACCTCCCCCCGCCGGGAGCGGGGGGAGGGACGGACGGCCTCCGAGCTGAACCTTGCGCCGCTCCCCTCTCCCCCCGCCGGGGGCGCGGGAGGGACTGTCCCCAACATACCCGCAGCGCCACTCCCCCTCCCCCCAGCGCGCTGGGGGGAGGTGCCGGCGAAGCCTGCGGGTGGGGGGCCGGGGGCATTTCTACCAATCCTCCGCCCCCCGCAACCCAGCGCAGATTCCCTTCCCCCGCCCGAGCCCCCTCGCTCGCCATCGATCCGCTCCCTGTCGCCATCCTCGCACCTGGCACGGCCCTCGCAATGAGCCAGGGCGCGAGGCCGGACGCAGCCCCGGCCCGCTCCCCGCGGGGCCCTCCCTCCCTCCATCCCCGCGGGGACTCCCACCCGACCGAGCCTCGTGGACTCCCTCCCACGAGGCGCGGGGCGAGGTCCGCCCTCCCTCCACGGACCTCGCCCCGCATGGTCGCGGCTGCCCGGAGCCCCCATGCCCGCCCTCCTCCTGCCCCTGCTGCTGGCGACCGGCACTGCCCGCGCCGACCTGGACGTGGCCTTCGTCCTGGACACGACCGGGTCGATGTCCGGCGAGCTGCGCGAGGCCCGTGCCCGGGTCCGCGAGCTGGCGGAAGCCCTGGCCGCCGCACGTCCCGACGAGACGATCCGGTTCGGGGTGGTGGCCTACCGCGACCGGGGCGACGCCTATGTCACGCGCACCTCGCCGCTCATGCCCGAGGTCGACGGCACCTGGCGCTTCCTGAACGGACTGGACGCCAACGGCGGCGGCGACGCGCCCGAAGACGTGATCGCCGGCGTCGTCGCGGCACTGGACGAGCTGGCCTGGGACCCCCAGGCCGAGCACCAGCTGTTCCTGATCGGCGACGCGCCCGCCCAGACCACCTACGACGGCCACCCCGACGTGCACGCGCTGGCCGCCCGGGCCCGCGCGGCCGACGTGGTGGTGCACACCATCGGCTGCCGCAGCCTGTCGGGCGACGGCATCGACTGGTTCCGCACCCTGGCCTACGAGACCGAGGGCCGGTACCACCACATCGGCCGGGTCGAGGCCGACAGCGGCGGGCTGGCCGAGGCGATGCTGCAGACCCTGGCCCCCGCGCCCGGAGACGACGGCCCGCGCGAGGCGCTGACCGTGCACGAGAGCCGCCGCCGGGGGGCGGACAGCACGGGCGCCCCCTTCGCGGGCGGCGTGGTCGTGCGCCCCGGCACCTGGTGGGACGCCGCCGAGGCCGAGCCCGACGGGCCCGGCGACGTCTGCTCGCTCACGGTCATGGTGCCCGACGGCATGGATCTGTCCGGGCCGCCGAAGGTCTGGACCGGCAGCGCGCGCATGGGCGTCGAGCTGGCCCTGGCCCCCGGCGACGGCAGCCGCACGGTGTGGGAGCTGTCCCGCTGCGTGCCCCCCGCCACCGCCATCGAGACCGTCCTGAACTGAGTCCCCTCCCCGAACAGACGCCTCCCCCGCACGGAGCCCCCCATGAGCACCCTCCTCGCCCTCGCCGGCCTGCTCTCCTCCCCCGTCCTGGCCCAGGACGATCCCTCGGCCGGTCTGTTCACGGAAGCCCGCCAGCTGCCGCTGGTCAGCCAGGCGGTGACCGTCCGGGTCGACGGCGACGAAGCCACCCTGCACCTGACCCAGGTCTTCGCCAACGACGGCGAGCGGCTGGGCCAGGCCGACTATGCCCTGCACCTGCCCGACGGGGCCAGTGTCGAGGGCTTCGGCTTCTGGAACCACGACCGCTACCTGGAAGCGGCCCTGCAGGAGAAGGACGAGGCCCGCGCCGCCCACACCGAGGCCGCGACCGAGGGCCGCGCGACGGCGATCATGGACCAGGAAGGGGCCATCCACCGCTTCTCGGTCTTCCCGGTCGAGGCTGGCGCGCTGAAGCAGGTCGAGACCACCATCCGGGTGCCGGTGGAGGTCGAGGGCGGCCGCCGCGAGCTGCGCGTGCCCGTCGACCACTTCCTGGGCCAGGCCGGCGCGACCAGCACGGTCACCGTCCACCTGGACACACCGCGCCCCCTGGAGAAGGTCGGCATCTCGCTGGCCGACGGCACCGCGGTGGACCACCGCGTGCTGCGCCAGGAAGGCACCGAGGCCCTGCTGGCCGCCACGTCCCGCCACCCGCTGATCGTGCACTGGCAGGAAGACGCGCCGCCGATCGATCTGTCCGTGGCCGCGACCGAGACGCCCGACGGCACCGCCGTGGGGCTGCGGGTCGGCCTGAACCAGGGCGGCGGCAGCGAGCCGGCATGGAGCCACGTGGTGGTGATCGTCGACGGCAGTCTGTCCATGCAGCACCGCTGGGCCACCGTGGCCGCCGCGGTCGACCGCGCCGAGGCCAGCAGTGCCCGCCCGGTGATGGTGCGCACGGTGGCCGACGGCCGGGTGTTCACCGGTCTGTTCGACGAAGCCGGCCGCCGCGCTACCTGGGAGGACCTGGACGCGGTCGTCCGGGCCGAGGAGTGCGGCCCCGCCGTGCGCTGTCTGGTGATCACCGACGCGCAGGTCCCCGAGCTGGCGAGGTTCGAGGCGGCCCCGGCCGAGGTGCTGGTGCTGCACGATGTGCACGAGGCGGCCCACTTCGCGGCCAGCCTGCCGCCCCGGGCGGCGACCTTCACCCCCGGCGTGGATCCGCAGGCCCGGCTGAACGCCGCGGTCGACCAGGCGGTGCTGCCCGTGCTGGAGATCGACCGGCTGCTGGTGAACGGTCGCGAGGTCGTGCCGCTGAAGTCCGGGCCCCACCGCGTCGCCGAGGGCGGCCTGCTGCGCATGCACGGCATGCTGACGGACCAGACGCTGGCCGATCTGCAGGGCTCCGAGCTCATCGTCGAGGGCCGGCTGGACGGTGCGCCCCTGGTGCGGCCCCTGACGGTGAAGGCCGAGACCGCCGACGGCCGCCTGCGCAAGGCCGCCTACCGCGACCTGCTGGCCAGCTGGATGCGTGCCTGGAAGGACCAGCCCACCGACGCGCTGCGCACCCGGATCACCGAGGTGAGCCTGCGCGAGGGCATCCCCACCGCGTTCACCAGCCTGCAGGTGGACGATCCCGAGCTGTCGCTGGTCGCCATCAAGCCCGGCGACCCGACGCTGACCGTGGACGCCGCGCCCGGCGTGACCGACGTGGTCGCCTGGTACCCGTTCGGCGACAGCCGGCGGCTGGTCCGCGACACGCACGCCCAGAAGGGCGAGGCGTGGACGGACCGGTTCCTGGTGCCCCGCTACTGGGGGGAGCGCGCCTACCGGGTCGACATCTTCAGCCGCCACGCCGACGGCACCGTCACCCGCAGCGACGCCTGGTACGTGCTGGACGAGGCCGCCCCCGACGCCCGCATCGCCATGCAGGACGGCCGGCTGGTCATCGACACCGGCGAGGCCACGCCCGACATCGGCGCGGTCGAGCTGCACGCCGAGGGGGTGGTGCAGCGGCTGGGCCTGGACGCCGGGCCCGCCGCCGACGCCCACACCTGGTCGGCGGACGCCGCGGCGCTGCCCGAGCGGTTCACGGTCGTGGTCCGCGACCGGGCCGGCAATGTGCTGCGGCTGCCGGCGACCGTGGCCGAGGGGCGGCTGTCCCTGGAGCCCGGCGCCCGCCCGACGGCCGCCCCCCGGCTGGCGAGCCGCGAGCTGCCCGTGACCCTGGACGGCGAGGACGTGCAGCTGGACGGCCACCGTGCCGTGGTCCACCTGGCCGACCGCAGCCTGTCCTTCGACCTGCGGGGCCTGGCCCTGCGCAGCGTGCAGCTGACCGCCGCGGCCGCCATCCCCGACGGACGCGTGCTGATCGGCACCCGCGGCGGCGACCTGCTGGCGCTGACCTGCGCGACCGACGGCAGCTGCACGGCCGCCACGGTGCAGACCGGCGCCGACGAACACCCGGTCAGCGGCATCGTCGCCCTGGACGACGGGCGCGTGCTGGTCGGCGTGCTGGGCCAGGGCCTGCGGCTGCTGGACGGCGCGCGGCTGGTGGCGGCCCCCTGGCGGGTCGGCAGCCGGTTCGTGACCGATCTGGCCCGGGCCGACGACGGCGACGTGCTGGTGGGCACGGCCTACAACGGTCTGTGGCGGATCACCGGCGGCAAGGCGCTCAAGACCCGCTTCCCCCACGACCACGTGGACGGACTCACCGCACCCGGCGACCTGCTGGCCAGCGACCCGGTGCTGGACCTGACCGTGGACAGTGGCTTCGGCCGGTTCTCGCGAGTGGCCCGCGACCGCTACCTGTACGAAGGCCCGGGGCTGAACCACCGGGACGTGGGCGCCGACGACCTGGTCGACGCGGTCACGGTGGGCGACAGCGTCTACGTGGCCGGCTTCGACAGCGGCCTGTGGCGGCGCGGCCCGGAAGGCGGGCTGGACCCGGTGCCCCTGGACCTGCACGCCGACGAGAAGCGGGTGAACGCGGTGGCCCTGCACGGCGGCCGGCTGTGGCTGGCCACCGAGGGCGGGCTGCTGTCGCTGGATCCCGACCGCCCCGAGACCGGCGTCCGCCGTGAGCTGCCCGGCGCCGCCCACGACCTGGACAGTGGCCGCAACGGCCTGGCCGTGGCCAGCAGCGAGGGTCTGTTCGTGGTGGCCGGCGGCAGCGCCCGGCGGGTGGATCTGGACGGTCCCCTGGCCCACCCGATGGTCGGCACGGGCAGGTACATCAGCGTGGCCTGGCACGGCGGCGATCTGTACGGCGGCACCCTGGACGGACTGGTGCACCTGGGGGCGGTCGACGGCGGGTCCTTCGCAGCCGCGCCGGTCACCGTGGCCGACGGCCTGGAGGCCAGCTGGATCACCGCCCTGCACAGCGACGGCGCGAGCCTGTGGATCGGCAGCTACGCCGACGGCCTGTGGCGCCTGGACGAGGGCGGGGTCACCCCGGCGATCGCCGGACAGTGGGTGCCCCCCGGCGCCCTGGCCCAGGTGGGCGACACGCTGTGGGTCGGCGGCATCGGCATGCCCGCGGTGTCGCTGGATCTGTCCACCGGCGCGGTCGAGGCTCTGGCCCTGCCGGTCCGCGACGTGAACGCGGTGACCCCGGACCTGGACGGACGCTTGCTGTTCGTCACCAGCGACGGCCTGGCCACGGTCGGTCGCAGCGAGGTCGCGAGCCGCTGAGCCCGCGAAGGATCCGCGGCGGCGGCTCAGCGCCGGCGGCGGCGGCTCAGCGCCTGCGGCGGAGCAGCTGGACCAGGCCGAACAGCACGAGCCCCCCGCCCGCCCCGAGCGCGATGCGCAGCAGGGGCGGGCCTTGCTCGCGCAGGGTCAGGCTGCGGAAGCGGCGGGCGTCTTCGGGCGCCATGCCGGCGGCTTCCGCCCGGTCCAGAGCGGCCAGGGCGTCTTCGTAGCGCCCCTGGGCGTGGGCCAGCCGCCAGGCCAGGAAGGCCGTGCGCTGCGGGTCGGCACCCAGCCGGTCGAGGTCGGCCACGCAGCCTTCCAGCAGCGGGATGTCGGCGGCGGCGTCGCCGTCTTCGGCCAGGTGGCAGCGCAGGGCGGCGTTCATCGGGTCGTCGGCGTCGGCGTCGCGCGCGGCCAGCAGCAGGGCGCGGGCCTCGCGGCGGTCGCCGTCGGTGACGGGCAGCTGCAGCGGCACCGCCAGCAGGGCGGCCGCCAGGGCGACCTGGTTCTCGGGGGTCTCGGCGCGGGCGAGCGCCGCCCGGCAGCGCTCGATGGCGCTGTCGCGCATGCCGGCTTCGAGCAGGACGCCGCAGTGCCGCCGCAGGGGGTGCGGGCTGTCGGGCAGGGCGTCGGCGGCCTGGGCGAACAGGGTGCCGGCCCGCGACAGCTCGCCGAGCTTCCAGGCGGCGTCGGCCTGTTCGTAGCGCGCGGCGGCGTCGGGGGACGCGGCCTGCAGCTCGGCCAGGACCGCCTGTTGGAAGGCGTCTTCACGGTCGGCCGCCCCGCTGGCGGGGGCCAGCAGGGCGGTCAGGAGCAGCAGCGGCGTCACGACGGGCGCGCGATCACTTCAGGACGACGTCCAGCTTGACCAGGACTTCGTTCTTGATGAGGTCTTCGGCCTTGCCGGGGTACATCACGCCCCATTCCTGGCGGTCGATGGTGAACTCGGCCGCCAGCTTGGCGCTGCCGTCGGGCATGAACTGGATGTCGGCGGGGAAGGTCAGCTGGTTCTCGACCCCGTGGAAGTCCAGCACGCCGGTGATCTTGTGGGTGCCGCCGTCGCCCTGGGCCGGCTCGACGGCCGAGCTCTTGAAGGTCGCGGTGGCGAACTGGGCGACGTCGAAGAAGTCGGCGTCCTTGAGGTGGCCGGTCAGCTTGTCCGAGTCGGAGAAGACGCTGGCGGTGTCGATCTCGACGTCGATGTCGGACAGGCGGTCGCCGGCGAGCTTCGCGGTGCCGCGGAAGTCCTTGAAGCCGCCCTTGTGGTCGCGGGTGACCTTGGCGCCGACCCACTCGAGCTTCGAGCTGGCGCCGTCGAAGGACACGGTGCGGGCTTCGGCGGGGGCGGCGACCGGCGCATCGGCGGGAGCGGCTTCGGTCACGGGGGTGACTTCGGCGGCGGTCTTGTCGTCCAGCTCGCTCTCGCAGGCGGTGAGGGCGAGGGCGGCGAGCAGGGGGAGGAGGCGACGGGTCATGCTGGGCTCCGGGCGGGAGGGGAGAGGAGTGCGAAGCACGGCCTCGACAGGCTGCGGACAGGTAACTCCTGGCGGAGGTCCGTCCAAGTCGGGGCCCCCGGCACAGGGCCGGCGCGCGGTCTCCGAGGAGGAACGGACTCTACCGCCCGGCAGCCTGCTCAGGCGGGCCGATACAGATCCACCTCGACCAGCCGGCCCCCCTTGGTGCCCAGGAAGTGCCGCACGCGGGCGCGGCTGCGGCGGGCCAGGCCCTCGGCCACGAGACTGTCCAGCACGGCGCGCACGGCGTCGAGCTGGACCTGCTCGTCGGCGAGGGGTGACAGGCCGGGGCCGGCGGGCAGCAGGTCGTCGCGAACGAGCGCGCGCACCTGGCGGACGGTGCGGCCGCGCCGCAGCAGGCGATCCGCCAGCCCGCGCGCCTCCAGGCAGGCCAGCACGGTGCGGCGCAGGGCGTCGTCGGGGGGCTGATCCACCTCTCCTCCTCCGTCCACTCCTCGGGGAACGCTACCTTGTGCAGCATAGGCCCTCTCGCCCCGGTCCCCCCATGCGCGCTCCCCTCGCCCTCCTCCTCTCCCTGAGCCCGCTCGTCGCCTGCACCGACAAGGGCGGCGACCCCGGGACGGACAGCGGCGACACCGCGGTCGCCGACGACCTGGACGTGCGCTTCCTGAGCCCGCTGGCGGGGGCCTGGTACGCCGAGACCACGACGGTGCGGGCCGAGATCGCGGTCGAAGACCCCGACGGCGGCAGCGTCGGCGGCCTGGAGCTGACCTGGTTCGGGGCGGCGGCGGACGCAGCGGGCGCGCCGACGGCGACCGAGAGCGACGGCGGCGCCGTCGTGGATCTGAGCGGCCTGGCGCCGGGGGTCTACGACCTGGGTGTGCAGGTGCGGCGGGCCGACGACGGGGCGGTGGGCTTCGCCAGCGTGGCCTTCGAGGTGGTGGACCCCGACGTCGACAACGACGGCTACGACGCCGTCGCCTACGGCGGCGACGACTGCGACGACGGCGACCCGACGACGAACGTGGCGGCCGACGAGATCTGCGACGGCGACGACAACGACTGCGACGGGCTGGTCGACGAAGAAGACGCCATCGACATCCCGACCTGGTACCTGGACCTGGACGAGGACGGCTACGGCACCGCCGACGAGGTGACCGTCGACTGCCAGCAGCCCAAGGACACGGTCCTGGTGCCCGGCGACTGCGACGACGACAACGCCGCCATCAACCCCGGCGCCGCCGAGGTCTGCGACGAGATCGACAACGACTGCGACGGGCTGACCGACGACGAGGACCCGGGGCTCGAGACGGCCAGCGCCAGCGCCTGGTACCCCGACGCCGACAAGGACACCTGGGGCGACTACTCGACCTTCGCGCTGGCGTGCGAGCCGCCCGAAGGCTGGGTGCCCGACGGCGGGGACTGCGACGACGGCGACCCGACGGTGAACCCGGACGCGCCGGAGTACTGCGACGGGCTGGACAACAACTGCCGCGACGGCGTCGACGAGATCGGCGCGGTGGACGCCCCGCTCTGGTACCTGGACGCCGACATCGACGACTGGGGCATCGAAGACGACACCATCGCCGCCTGCGACCAGCCCACCGGCTACGCCGCCGCGCCCGGCGACTGCGACGACGACGACGGCGCGGTGAACCCCGACGCCGTCGAGGTCTGCAACGACGGCATCGACAACGACTGCGACGGCGTCTGGAACGGCTGCGAGGGCGTGCTGGAAGACGACGCGACCGCCGTCCTGCTGGGCAGCGCGGCCCTGGACGAGGCCGGCTACGACGCGGTGCCCGCCGGCGACGTCGACGGCGACGGCATCGACGACCTGCTGGTGGGCGCGCGCAGCACCGACCACGGCGCGCTGGACGCCGGCAGCGCCTACATCGTGCGCGGCACCCTCGCCGGCGAGCTCGACCTGTCCGACGCCTGGCTGCGGCTGGACGGCGACGGCGAAGAAGACCGCGCCGGGCGCCGCGTGGCCGCTGGCGTGGACGTGACCGGCGACGACGTGGCCGACATGCTGGTCGGCGCGCCGAACCTGGACGGGTCCAGCACGAGCCTGGGCGCGGTCTACGTCATCGACGGCGCCACCCCGTCGGCGGGCACCGGCGCGCTCGAGGACCAGCACGCCCGGTTCACCGGCGGGGCGCGGTTCGACTACCTGGGCGTGGGCGTGTTCCTGGCGGACCTGAGCGGCGACGGCCAGGGCGACGTGCTGCTGGGCGCGAGCGGCGTGGACGTGGGCGGCAGCGCCAGCGGGGCGCTGTACCTGTACGAGGGTCCCATCGCGGCCGGCAGCACATCGGTCGGCAGCAGCACCTGGGATGCGCGCCTGGTGGGCGATCCCAGCACCCAGCTGGGGCTGTCGGCCGACGCGCGCGGCGACCTGGACGGCGACGGGCGGGTCGACCTGGTGGTCGGCGTGTCCCGCGACGCGACCACGGCCAGCACGGCCGGCGCGGTGGCGGTCTTCCTGGGCGGCATCTCGGGCGAGCTGACGCTGGATGACGCGGATCTGACCATCCTGGGCGAGAGCTCGGCCGACCAGCTGGGCGCCCTGGCGACGTCGGTGCCCGACCGCGACGACGACGGCTACGACGAGCTGCTCATCGGCGCCCCGGGCGTGGACGACGCCGGCCTGGACGCGGGTGCGGCGTGGATCGTCGATGGCCGCGACGACCCCTCGGCCCTGGACGGGTGGCTGATCTCGGCGGCGGCGTCCGTGACCTTCATCGGCGCGGACTCGACCGACCAGCTGGGCATGGACGGCGACGGCTGGGGCGACCACGACGGCGACGGCAGCTGGGACCTGCTGCTGGGCGCGCCCGGCGCCGGCGCCGAGAGCGGCGGCGCGGCCCTGCTGTTCCTGGGCCCCCTGTCGGGCAGCTACTCGGGGGCCGACGCCGACGCGCTGTGGCTGGGCGACACGAACAGCGAAGGCGTCGGTCGGCTGGTCCGCTACGGCGGCGGCGTCACGGGCGGGACCGGCGACGCGGTGCTGGTGGGCGCGCGCTCCGCGGACCTGGCCGGCACCGACGCCGGCGCACTGTTCGTGGTCGGCGAGAGCGGCCTGTAGGCGGGCGGCTCCGTGCTATGACCACCTCCCCCCTGGAGGTGGTCGTGTCCGAGACCCAGAGCAAGGCCGGCGAGCTGCACACAGCCCTCGCCACGTGGATCTTCCTCCTCGACGATCAGGGCAACGCCCCTGACGACGAGGGCATCGCCGCCGCCCTGGCCGCCTTCCGCGAGGCCGGCGAAGGCGCCGACGTCGACGCGCTCGGCAAGGCCCTGGTCGAAGCGGTCGCCAGCAGCCTGCCGGGCGACGACCTGGCCACCGTCACGGGCTGGCTGGGCGATCTGTTCGGGGCCGACAAGGTCACGACCGCCTTCGGCGAGGACCGCGCCGAGCGCACGCGCACCGCCCGCCGCGCCCAGTTCGCCACCAACCTGCCGTGGCTGGCCCGGGTCATCGACCGCTTCCCCGGCGGCAACGTCGGCGCCCACTGGCTGCTGGTCGAGCGCGTCGACGAGCAGGTCACCTGCATGGACCCCTACCCCTGGGACGACCTGGACGAGGAGTACACCCAGCCGGTCGTCGAGTTCATGGTGAAGTGGGAGCTCGCCGGCTGTGAAGGCGTGCGCTGGAACGGCTGAGCCCCGGCCGCCGAGCGCGGCGGCGCCTCAGATGTCATCGCAGCAGCAAGCGTCAGGCTCCATCCAATTGGGCTCGCCGTCGCCGTCCCGGTCGTCCATGCAGTCCTTGACCCCGTTGTCGTCGAGGTCCATGTCCGGCTCGCCGCGGTAGAGCTCGGAGTGCTCGTCGATCACGCCGTCGAGGTCGTTGTCGATGCCGTCGCAGTCGCCACTCCAGTTGTGGCAGTAGGAGGTGTCCGCGTACCAGCTCGCGTCTTCGGACACGGTGCAGTCCAGCACTCCGAGGGGCAGCTGGATGTCGAGCGGCAGGTCCACGCCCTCGTGGGACCCCGCGTCGACGGTGGAGCCATCCGGGGTCCGCCATCGCTCCGCGTGGAGCCAGAGCATGCCGGTCCAGTGGCCGGGTCCGTTGGCCGCGCCGACGGGCCCTGCGACCTCGTCGATGCAGATCCACGCGAGGGCGCGCGGCGCCTCGTAGCGCTGCCCCGCGCCAGCCCCGACGAACGCCGATGCCTCGACCTCGTAGAGGGGTCTCGCCGCCGGTGTGCCGGTGTACTCGAGCAGCGGAGGGACCACGGCGCTCTCGAGCCACGCCGAGAAGGCCACCGCCACGTCGCCCTTCGCGAGGGGATCGGTGAAGCGCTCCAGGCCGTACCAGCACCCTGGGGCCTCTTCGATCTCGGCCGCCCTCAGGTACCACTGCGAGGTGCGCAGTCCGGTCTGGAAGCTGCCGGCGCTGGCGCCCGCCGCGAGGTCCATCACGCGCGGCCGCGGCGTGTACGCCCTGCCATTCGCCATGGCGCCGGTCTCGAGCGACATGGCCGCACAGCTGCCTGTGGCTCGATGGACGTCCTGCAGCTCGGCAGCGTACTCGTACCAGGAGTCGTAGGGTCGGGCGCAGCCCCCGAGGGCCGCCACGCAGGCCAGACCCGCCCCCCAGCGGCGGACGGTCTCCGACGGGATCTGACGGTCGCGGCGAGGCAGGGGATCCGACACTGCGCCTCCAGGGGAGGCGCACAGTACCGCAGCACCTCCCGGCCCGCTCCGCGTGGTCGCGAGGGCAGCTTGGCGACAGAGCCGCCCCCTGTGCGACACTGGGCACCGCCCCGGAGCCCCCGATGACCGTCACCGTCGACACCGTGCGCGAGATGCTGGAGGACGACCCCAGCCTGGGCACGCTCAAGAACCAGTTCACCGCCCAGGAGGTCTTCGACATGCTCGAGGACCGCGAGGACATCGACACCGAAGACGCGCTCTACGAAGCGCTCATGGACGTGATGTACGCAACCCGGCCCCAGGGCGTGACCTGAGCGTCGGACCCGGCTGAGACGACGAAGGGCCCGCCGGTGATGCCGGTCGGGCCCTTGTCGGTGTCCGCAGGCGACCTGCAGAAGCCTACTTCCGGACGAAGGTCTGCTTCTTGGACGGATCGTTGGCGTCGGTCAGCTCGATGGTCTTCTCGTCCTTGAAGGTGATGGTGGACGAGTCTTCCTTGCCGTCGGCGTCGGTGGTCTTGAGGGTGACGCTGGTGTCGGTCTCGGACTCGACGACGTAGGTCGCCTTCTCGACGGTCGGGCCGGCCTTGAAGGTCATCTCCTTGTCGGACACGGTCAGGGTCGCGCTGCCGAGGGCCTTGGCGGTCTCCTCCATCTCCTTGACCTTGGGATCGCTCGGGTCCTGGGCCTTGGCGGCGCCGATGAACGCGACCATCATCTTCTCGTCGTCGGTCAGGTTCATCTTGGTCATGTCCTCTTCGGTCGGCGCCGGGTCCTTCAGGGCGAGCTGGAGGACTTCCACCGAGCGCTTCTCTTCGTCGGAGAGGGAGATGGCCCACTCGCCCTGGAGCTTGACAGAGGCCTTGGCGTCGGCGGCGGGGGCCTTGTCGGCACCGGCCTTGTCACCGTGGTCGTCGCCCTTGGCGTGGTCGCCGGCGGCTGCGCCGTCGGTGCCGGCGTCGGGGGTGTCGGTCTCACCGCAGCCGGTGACGAACAGGAGGGCGGCGAAGGAGCCGAACAGGATGCGCTTCATGGGGGAACTCCACCCGGCCTGTGGGGACGCATCGCGGGGCGGTGGGCACTTCCTGCCCACCCGGCCAGGGGCCCCGGCGCGAGAACAGCGGCGGCTAACGGGAGCGCCGCGCGTGCGCCAAACGATCGTCACGCTGGGATATTGCCCGGCCGCCCTGGAGGACGACTGAGCACCGAGCGCCACCCGGCCACCGTGCCCGTGTTGATCGTGGCCGTCTCGGCCATCAGCGCCGCCGCCGTGCTGGTCCGGCTGGTGCCCGATCTGCCTGCGCCCGTCGTGGCCCTGTGGCGCTGCGGCATGGTCGCCCTGCTGCTCGCGCCCGCGCTCAAGCGCCCGGCCCGCCGCGAGCTGTTGCTGACCGCCCTGGCCGGCCTGGCGCTGGCCCTGCACTTCTGGACCTGGTTCGAGTCCCTGCGGCACACGACCGTGCTGCGCTCGACCGTGCTGGTCTGCCTGTCGCCCGTGTGGACCGCCCTGCTGGAGCGGCTGTTCCTGGGCCACCGGACCACCGCCCGGTACTGGGCGGGGGTGGCCGTGGCCCTGGGCGGCATCGGCGCCATGGCGGCCGCGGCACCGCCGGCCGGCGCGTCGGGGCCACTCGGCGACGCACTGGCCGTGCTCGGCGGCATGCTGGCCGGCGTCTACCTGGTGTCGGGGCGCGCCGTGCGCCAGCGCATGGGGATCTTCAGCTACGGCAGCATGGTCAGCGGCTTCGCGGCCCTGTGGCTGCTGCCCGTCGTGCTGCTGCTGCCCGGCGAGCCGGCCGCCCTGTGGGACTTCCCCGGCCGCACCTGGCTGGTGCTGCTGGCGATGGCCGCGGGCCCCCAGTTCCTGGGCCATGTCGGCCTGAACTTCGCGGTGCGCTACCTGCCCGCCGCGGTGGTCTCGCTGGTCGTGCTGCTCGAGCCCGCCGGCGCCGCCGCCCTGGCCGGGCTGGTGCTCGGCGAGTGGCCGGGCCCCGGCGAGTGGGCCGGCGCCGCGCTGATCCTGGTGGGCGTGGCGGTGGCTACCGCCCGGCGTCGAGGGGGCTGACCACCGCGCCGGCCGGGCGCGAGAACTCGGCCACGGGGATCGGCTCGCCCAGCACGAAGCCGCCTGCCGTGATGGCGGTCACCTGGTCGCCCGGGACCTGGGCGTCGGCGTCCCAGCGGAAGGTGTCGTAGCGGCCCGCCAGGGTGAGCGGCCCGACGGCCACGGGGTCGCTGTAGACCATCAGCTTCTCGGGGCTGTGCCCGCCGTCGGGGAAGAAGCCCGGGAAGCTCACGACGTAGCGCAGCCCGCCGACCCGCCCGGTCTCGGGGTGCAGGTACAGGACGTAGTAGTCGTCAGGGGCATCGCCCACGCCGTCGTCGAAGCGCGCGCGCACGACGCGGTGTTCGACCCCGCCCAGCTCGGCGTCGGGCAGCCGCTCCAGCCGCACCCCCGGGTCGGCGAGCACGAAGGGCATGCCCACGAAGTAGTACGGCGTCAGCGCCCAGAAGCGCGCCGTGCTGGGGAAGGCGTCCGGCCCGGGTGCGATCCACGCTTCGGTCCCGTCCCAGCCCAGCAGCGCGCGCTCTTCCGGCGGCAGCGAGGCCGGCAGCTCTTCCTGGAGCGCCCGCGACGACCACAGGTCGATGCGGTTGTGCGTGAACATGCGGCGGTCGGGCTGGTCGAGGGGCGCGTAGTCGAAGTCGAACTGCAGGGTGCCGGCGCCGTGCCAGGCCGCCAGCCCGCCGTGGGCTTCGATGGCCCGCCACAGCAGCCGGCCGGCTTCGCTGTCCTGCAGCCGCGCCTTGGCGTCGGCCACCCGCGCCTGCACATCGGCGGCCGCGACCGGCCCGACCGCGGGCGCCAGGGCCGCCGGGTCGAGGGGAGGGGCAGGCGCAGGAGGCGGCGGGTCGACCGCGCAGGCGAGCAGGAGGAGCAGGATGGACATGCCCACCGCTATCGGGCCCAGCGCCCGGTCACAGGCCGAGGCCCAGCAGCGCGGCGAGGTCCCCGGCCACGTGGCGGCGCAGGGTGGTGACGCGGGCACAGACCTGGCCGGCGTCGTCGAGCAGCTCGTGGGCGAAGGCCCAGGCGTCGCCGGCCCGGCCGACACAGGTCGTGGTCACCGTGACCTGCCGCGGGGCGTCGGCGCCGCGCTTGAAGGTGACGTGCTCGGCCACCGGCACGATGCCCTGGGGATCCGCGCCGGCGGCGTGCAGGGCGCGGGCGAGGGACTCGTCGGCGAAGTCGACGTACTGGGGGTGGTTGACGTGGGCGAGGGGGTCCATCCACACGTGCCAGACGGTGAAGCTGAAGGCGAAGACGGGCACGGGAGGGTCGAGGAGGTCGAGCTCGGGCAGCTCGATGGAGGGCTCGTCGGGGTGCTCGACGGGCAGGGCGTCGAGCAGGGCCTGGGGGGCCCGGCAGGGCCGCAGCGAGGCGTCGGTGTGCACCCACTGCTGGGTGCAGGAGGCGACCGGCGTGCCGTCGGGCAGGGAGAGGCGGATCTGGCGCTTCGTCAGCGTGGCCCGGCGGAAGTCGTGCACCCAGGTGCGCGCCTGCAGGGCCTGGCCGTAGGGCACCTCGCGGTGGTGCTGCACGGTCATGCCGTAGACGACGAAGCTGGTGCCGGTCTCGCGGTAGCGCTCGGGCGGCCAGCCGACGGCGGCCGAGGCCTGGACGGCGATCTCCTGGAAGAGGCGCCAGATCTCGCTGCCGCGGGCGACCTCGCGGGGGCCGGCGCCGTGCCGGGGGATGCCGATGACGAGCTCGTGCACGGGGGCCTCCTTCGCTGCACGCGGGGGCCTCCCCTCGCAGGGCGCCCGCACGCGGCTAAGACGCCAGCGTGTCCTCCTCCACCTCCCCTCCCCCCGCAGGCCCCTCCTCCCAGGGCCGCCTGACCGTCGAGCTGGTCGACCAGATCGACCGCGTGCCCGCCGCGGACTGGGACGCGCTGACGTCCCCCGACGATCCGTTCACGACCCACGCCTTCCTGTCGTGCATGGAAGAGAGCGGCAGCGTCGGCCGCCGCAGCGGCTGGATGCCCCAGCACGTCGTGGTGCGCGACGGCGACGCCCTGGTCGCGGCCATGCCCCTGTACGTGAAGGGCCACAGCTACGGCGAGTACATCTTCGACTGGGGCTGGGCCGACGCCGCCCAGCGCGCCGGCATCCGGTACTACCCGAAGCTCGTCTCCGCCGTGCCCTTCACCCCGGCCACCGGCCCGCGGCTGCTGGTCGGCGCGGCCACGGGCGAGCGCCGCGACGCCCTGCGCCGGGCCCTGCTGTCGGGCGCCCTGCACCTGGCCAAGGCCGTCGAGGCGAGCTCGCTGCACGTGCTGTTCTGCACCCGCGACGAGCGCGACGCCCTGCAGCAGGTCGGGCTCATCGGCCGCACGACCCACCAGTTCCACTGGCACAACCAGGGCTATGCCGACTTCGACGCCTGGCTGTCGACCTTCCGCAGCCGCCGCCGCAAGGAGACCCGCCGCGAGCGCCGCCTGCCGCCCGGCGTCGTCGTCCACGACCTGCGCGGGGACGAGCTCAGCGCCACCCAGCGGGCCCACGTGCGGGCCTTCTACGAAGACACCTGCTTCAAGCGCGGCGGCGAGACCTACCTGACCCCGGCCTTCTTCTCGCTGTGCTGGACCCGGCTGTCGTCCATGACCCGCGTGCTGCTGGCCGAAGAAGCCGGCGAGCCCGTCGCCATGGCCCTGCTCTTCCAGCGCGGCCAGCACCTGTACGGCCGCTACTGGGGCTGCCGCCCCGACCACGAGGCCCTGCACTTCGAGCTCTGCTACCACCGCCCCATCGAGCTGTGCATCCAGGCCGGCTGGACCCGGTTCGAGGCCGGCGCCCAGGGCCACCACAAGCTCAAGCGCGGCCTGCTGCCCGCCGAGACCTGGTCGGCCCACTGGCTGGACCACGCCGGCCTGCACCGGGCGGTCGAGGACGCCTGCCACCGCGAGGCCGCCGCGGTGCAGCACCAGATCCAGGTGCTGGCCGCCCACGGCCCCGGTCACCGCGAGGAGGGGTCGGACCCCGAAGCGACGGGATAGCCTGCCGGTCCCCGACGGAGGACCCATGGGCATTCGCAGCTTCATCAAGCGCCAGCTGGGCCGCGGGGCCCCTGCCGCCCCCACCGCCCCCGCCGCCAGCGCGCCCGCCGAGAACCCCGCCGCCGCCGCCCAGGACCTGCTCAAGGCCATGGCCAGCGTGCCGCGGGAACCCGACGCCGAAGGCTTCGTCGCGATCTGCCCCAGCAGCGTCATCCCCGAAGGCGACGGCAACACCTTCAAGGTCGGCGACGTGCCGGTCGCCGCCTACCGCGTCCAGGGCAAGGTCTACGTCGTCGACGACGAGTGCACCCACGAGAACGGGCCCCTGGGCGAAGGCCACGCCGACGGCTTCGTCGTGACCTGCCCGTACCACGACTGGCGCTTCGACCTGCGCACCGGCGAGTGCCTGACCATGAAGGACCGGCAGATCTCCTGCTTCGCCGTCAAGGAAGCCGACGGCTTCGTCTGGGTGGGCAGCAAGATCCGCCACGGCGCCGCCGGACGCGGCGGCGAGCACGACGACGGGCTCAAGACCGTGCGGGTCGATCCGCTGAAGCCCTGATCGCGCAGCCCGGGCAGGCCGCGGGGCTCAGCGTCCCCAGCCGCCGCCGCCCCCGCCGCCCCCGCCGGCCGGTCCCTTGGTCGGCGCCCGGGTGGCCATCGTCGACGTCGTCGAGCGGCTGCGGGCCCGCGGATCCTGCTGGGTCTGGGCGTTGAGCGGGTCGCGCATGTAGCGCATGGCTTCCTGGCGATCGATGAGCCCGCGCCGCAGCAGCTCCTGGAGCGACTGGTCCAGCGGGATGTTGCCCTCGCGGCGGCCGGACTCCATCATCGACGCGGCCTGGTGCATCTTGTTCTCGCGCACCAGGTTCTTGATGGCGGCGGTGGCGACCAGCACCTCGAAGGCGGCCACGCGCCCCCCGGCATCGCGGCGCTTGAGCAGCCGCTGGCTCACGACGCCGACCAGCGACGAAGCCAGCTGGCTGCGGACCTGGGGCTGGGCGTGGCTCGGGAAGACGTCGACGATGCGGTCGATGGCCTGGACGGCTTCGTTGCTGTGCAGGGTCGCGAGCACCAGGTGGCCGGTCTCGGCGGCGGTGAGGCAGGACCCGATGGTCTCGAGGTCCCGCATCTCGCCGACCAGGATGACGTCGGGGTCCTGGCGCAGGATGTACTTGAGCGCCGCCGGGAAGGAGTGGGTGTCGACCCCGATCTCCCGCTGGTCGATGGTCGCCAGCACGCCCTTGTGCACGTACTCGACCGGGTCCTCGATGGTCATGATGCGGCAGGCGCGGCTGCGGTTGATCTGGTCGACCAGGCAGGCGAGCGTCGTGCTCTTGCCGGAGCCCGTGGGGCCGACGACCAGCAGCAGGCCGTGGGGCTTCATGCCGAGCTCGATGACCGACCCCGGGATGCCGAGCTCCTCGTGGCTCGGGATCGAGCTCGCGATGGCCCGCAGGGCCGCGGCCATGAAGCTGCGCTGGAAGTAGGCGTTGACGCGGAACCGCCGCCGCTCGTCCAGGGCGATGGCGAAGTCGATCTCGCGGTCGAGCTCGTAGTCCTGGCGCTGCCGAGCGTTCATGATGCTGTGCAGCAGCATGCGCATGTCGTGCTCGGTCAGGTTGCTGCGGCCGAGCGGCACGAGCTCGCCGGAGATGCGCAGGATCGGCGGGCGCCCGGTGGTCAGGTGCAGGTCGCTGGCGCCCCGGCGGCTGACCTCGGACAGCAGGGTCTGCATGTCGAACTGGCCGGCGCCTTCGCCCACGCCGGCGACGGCCATGCTGCGCAGGGCATCGCTGCCGCTGGACATGCCCTTGAGGTTGAGCGCCAGCTCTTCGGGGGCGGTCGACGCCGCCATCGCGGCCTCGACGCTGACCTTCTCCTCCTTCACCAGCCGCAGCAGTGCGGCGTTGAAGGGCATGGACAGGCCGTCGGTGTTCGACCGCAGGTAGTCCTCGACCCCGTTGACGTCCTTCTCCTTGAGCAGCATCCGGACGGCGGGGGACGCGACCAGGATCTCGGTGGCGGCGGCGCGGCCCTTGCCGTCGACGGTCCGCAGCAGCCGCTGGGAGATGACGCCCTGCAGCGACAGGGACAGGTCGAAGGCGACCTGGTCGCGCTTGTGTTCGGGGAACAGGCTGATGAGCCGCTGCAGCGTCTGCGCGGCGTCGATGGTGTGCACGGTGGCCAGCACCAGGTGGCCGGTCAGGGCCGCCTGCATGGCGACTTCGGTCGTCTCTTCGTCGCGGAGCTCGCCGACCAGGATGACGTCGGGGCTCTGGCGCAGCACGAAGCGCAGGCCGGCCTTGAAGCTCGGCGTGTCGATGCCCACCTCGCGCTGGGTGATGCGCGAGCGCAGGTCCCGGTGCACGTACTCGATGGGATCTTCGATGGTGACGATGTGGGCGTCACGCGTCGAGTTCATGTGGTGGATCATCGCCGCCAGGGTCGTGCTCTTGCCGGACCCGGTGGCGCCGGTCACCAGCACGAGGCCCCGGTGCCGGTCGGACAGCACCCGCACCGCTTCGGGCAGGCCCAGGCTGTCGATGTCCAGGGCGCCGCTGGGCACCGCGCGGGCGACGATGCCCAGCCGCCGCTGCTCGTGGAAGGCGTTGATCCGGAAGCGCCGGCCGTCGGGCAGGGCCAGGCTGGCGTCGGCGTCGCCGGTGGACTGGTAGGCGTCCCACTCGTGCGGCGGCAGGCACTGGCGGAGCAGCTCCTCGATGTCCTCGCGGGAGATCGCCTCGCCCTTGAGCGTCCGCACCCGCCCGGCCATGCGTGCGGCAGGCAGCTTGCCTTCGTGCACGAAGAGATCGGAGGCGCCGCCGTTCTCCATCGCGGACAGCAGGTTCAGCAGGGTGGAGCGGCCCGAAGCCGCCCCCGGGGGGGTGGTTGTGCTCATGCAGCCCTCTTCCCGCCGAGGGTACGGGTTGGGGGCGAGGGGAGCAAGCACGCGCCGGTGGCATCGGCGGCCCGCACGCGCCCGCCCCGGGCCCGAGGGCACGGAGCAGGGCGCGGGCGCGCGGGATCAGTCGAAGCAGCCCATGAACGACCCGGTCAGGCCGGCGCTGTCGCCAGCGGTGACGATCATCTCGCCTTCGTAGCAGCCGCCGCCGACGCGATCGCTGTAGTACTCGGGCTGCGGCGCGACGCCGGGGAAGCCGAAGTCGAGCTCGCGGCCGCCGCGGCGCTCCTCGTACCAGCCGACCTCGCCCAGGGCTTCGACGGTGCCGTCGCTGCGGAAGGTCAGGAGCACGGCGGGGCACAGGCCGTAGTCGACGGTGCCGGGCGCGTAGCCCCAGCAGTAGTTCACGACCATCGTGCGCGGCGTGCTGGGGGCGGGCCGGCGGGCCTCGGCGGTGCCGGAAGCGGCCAGGGCGAGAGGGGCGAGGGCGAGAAGGGCGGTCCAGGCGCGCATCGGGAGCTCCGGGGGAGGGAGAGGCGCCGGTCGTCGTCGACCGGTGCTTCCTCTCAAGGGAGGCGACCCGACGTCGTTACACCCGCGTCGGATCCAGGCGCGGTAGCCTCGTCCGGACCCGGTCCCCCCTCCTCCGTCCGCCTCATCGGAGCGCCCATGCGCACGATCCGCCTCGTCCTCCTCGCCCTCCCCCTGGCCGGCTGCTCGACCTACCTGTCCGGCGGCTGGGACGGTGAGTGGGACTGCACCGACTACTTCGACCCCTTCGAGATCGAGATGGACGTGACGCACCACGGGCTGGGCGACCACTCGGCCGACATGACGATGAGCGGCCACTGGGAGTGGAACCAGGGCGGCGAGGCGTGGGTGTACGACTTCGAGGCCGACTACCTGGTCGAGATCTTCGCGGAGGGCACCGAGCGCCAGGACCTGACCTACACGACGCGGCTCGAGGACTACGACTGCGAGCTCGTCCGCAACGGCATCCCGCAGGAAGACGGCTGCGGCGACGCCGAAGACGACGAAGGCGAGCGGGTCGAGCCCTTCCTGGGCATCTGGAGCTGGGACGGCAGCGACGAGATCGAGATGGAGGACCCGGACAACGAGTGCGACGGCGTGCTCGAGCGCTGATGCCGGTCCGCCCCGACGATCCCCACGACCGCCAGCTGGTCGACCGGGTGGCGCCGCCCGACTGGGTGCAGCCGACCCCGGCCGGCCGCTACAACCTGGTGGTGCTGGGCGGCGGCACGGCGGGGCTGGTCGCGGCCCACGGGGCCGCCGGGCTGGGGGCCCGCGTCGCCCTGGTCGAGGCCGGCATGCTGGGGGGCGACTGCCTGGTCAGCGGCTGCGTGCCCAGCAAGGCGCTGATCGCCAGCGCGGCCGCGGCCCAGGCCGTGCGCACGGCTCCCGAGCTCGGGGTGCGCACGACGGCGCCCGACGTCGACTTCGCCGCCGTGATGGGGCGCATGCGGCGGATCCGGGCCGGCATCGCCCACGAAGACAGCGCGCTGCGCCTGCGGGATGCCGGCGTGGACGTGTTCCTGGGCAGGGGTCGGTTCACCGACCGCGACCGGCTGGTCGTCGAGACCGCCGGCGGCCCGCTGGGGCTGTCCTTCGCCCGCGCGGTGATCGCGACGGGGGCCCACGCCGTGTTGCCGCCGGTGCCCGGGCTGGCCGAGGCGCTGGCGCGCGGCCAGGCCGTGACCCACGAGGGTTTCTTCGCCCTGGAGCAGCGCCCCGAGCGGCTCGTGGTGCTGGGCGCCGGACCGATCGGCTGCGAGCTGGCCCAGGCCGCCCGCCGGCTGGGCAGCGAGGTCGCGGTGGTCGAGCCCGCCGACCGGCTGCTGCCCGGCGAGGAGCCCGACGCCGGCGAGGCGCTGCAGGCCGCGTTCACCGCCGAGGGCATCGCGCTGCACCTGGGTCGGTCCGCGACCGCCGTGGACGAGGGGGGCCTGACCCTGGACGACGGCACGCGGCTGCGCGGCGACCGGATCCTGGTCGCCACCGGCCGCCGCCCGCGCACCGACGGCCTGGGCCTGGACGCGGCAGGCGTGGCCTTCGACGGCGCGGGCATCACGGTCGACGACGGGCTCTGCACGACGAACCCCCACGTCTACGCCAGCGGCGACTGCGCCAGCGCCTTCCGGTTCACCCACGCCGCCGACGCCCTGTCGCGCGTGGTCATCGC
>JACKEY010000029.1 GCA_020632755.1 Alphaproteobacteria bacterium
CACCTCCCGCGACCTTCAGCAGGGTCGGCATGTCCTTGTCGCCGCGGCCCGACAGGCCGACCAGCACCTTGCTGCCCGGCGCCTCGCGACCGATCACCTTCGCGTAGGCCAGGGCATGCGCACTCTCGAGTGCGGGCAGGATGCCCTCGAAGCGGCAGAGATCGTCCACGGCCTCCAGCGCCTGTGCGTCGCTGACGGCGACGTAGTCGACCCGCTCGATGGCCGCGAGCAGCGCGTGCTCGGGACCGACCCCGGGGTAGTCCAGGCCGGCGGAGACACTGTGGGTCTCGTGGATCTGTCCGTGCTCGTCCTGCAGCAGCAGGCTGTGGCAGCCGTGCAGCACGCCGGGCTCGCCCTCGGCGCAGGTCGCCGCGTGCAGGCCGCCGCTGCCGCCGGCCTCGGCGCCGATGATGCGCACCCCGGCGTCCCCCAGGAAGGGGTGGAACAGTCCGATGGCGTTGCTGCCGCCGCCGACACAGGCGACGACCGCATCGGGCAGGCCGCCGGTGCGCTCGATGACCTGCGCGCGCGCCTCCTGGCCGATGATCTTCTGCAGCTCGCGGACCAGCCACGGGTAGGGGTGCGGCCCGACCGCGCTGCCCAGCAGGTAGTAGGTGCCCTGCGGGTCGGACACCCAGTCGCGCAGCGCCTCGTCGATGGCGGCGCGCAGGGTCGCGTCGCCCTTGGTGACCGGCACGACCTCGGCGCCCAGCCGCTTCATGCGGTCGACGTTGGGGGCCTGCCGCTCGATGTCGACAGCGCCCATGTAGACCACACAGGGCAGGCCGACGCGGGCGCAGGCGGCGGCACTGGCCACCCCGTGCTGCCCGGCCCCGGTCTCGGCGATGATCCGGGTGGCGCCGAGCCGCTTCGCCAGCAGGGCCTGTCCGATCGCATTGTTCACCTTGTGGGCGCCGGTGTGGTTCAGGTCCTCGCGCTTGAGCCACAGCTCGACGCCGTACCGTTCACCCAGCCGCTCGGCGCGACAGAGCGGGGTGGGGCGGCCGATCCACTCGTCGCCCTGGCGCTGCAGCTCGGCCAGGAAGGCGGGGTCGGACAGGGCCGCGCGGGCGCCGGCCTCCAGCCGGTCCAGGGCCGGGACCAGGGTCTCGGGCACGAACCGGCCGCCGAAGGGGCCGAAGCGCCCGCGGGCGTCGGGGAAGCGGCCCTCGAGCAGCGCCTGCAGGGCGGCCTTGGGGTCCAGGGGCAGGTCCGCGCCGGGCCCGAAGGCGGCGGGATCCACGCCGGCGATGACGGCGGTGGCGGGCTTCATGGGGTCTCCGTTCGGGAGGAGGAGGAGGCAGAGGGGGAGGAGGAGGAAGAGGGGGAGGAGGAGAAGGCGAGGCGGGCGGCGCGCACGAAGGCCGCCATGCGGGCGGGATCCTTGACCCCCGGGGAGGCCTCGATGCCGGAGGAGACGTCGACGGACCGGGCGCCCGTGCGGCGCATGACGTCGGCGACGTTGGCGGGCGACAGGCCGCCGGCCAGCACGGCGGAGGGACAGGCCTGCAGGGCGGCCGCGACCCGGTCCCGGTCGGCCAGCTCGCCGCTGCCTTCGGTCGCCGCGTCGATCAGCACGCCGAGACCCGGGCGACGCCCCTCCAGCCGGGCGAGCAGGTCCGGACCGTCGCGGTACACCGCCGTCAGCTTGCGGCGCCGGCGGGGCAGCGGGTCCGGCAGGGACTCGGCCCGGCACTGGACGATGTCCACGTGGGGCGAGACGGCGTCGATCAGCGCTTGATCGTAGTCGCGCATCACCGCCACGGACTCGACGCCGACGGGCAGGTCGGCCACCAGCGCGGGCAGGTCCTGCACGGACACCTGCCGCGGCGAGTCGACCACCACGAATCCCACCTGGTCGGCGCCGGCGCGCACGGCGGCGTCCACCTCGGCCCGGGTGCGCAGGCCGCAGAGCTTCACGGTCGTGTCGACGAAGCCCCGCTGGCCGGCCCGGCGCAGCGCAACGGCGGCGGCGCCGGGATCGTCGGCCCGCATCAAGGCACTGCCGACCAGCGCCCCGCGGTAGCCGAGCGCGGCCACGCGCCGCACGTCGTCGGGGGTGGACAGTCCGCTCTCGGCCACCACCTGGCCGGGACCGAACCGGCGCAGCGCCGGGAAGCGGTCCGGATCGACCTGCAGGGTGCGCAGATCCCGGCAGTTGACGCCCAGCAGCAGGTCGTTGCCGCGCCGCCACAGCCGGGTGGCCTCGACCCGGCGCCGCAGCGCGGACAGCTCGTCGGCGCCGAAGGTCTCGACCAGCACGAACATGGACAGACCCATCGCCAGCTCGGCCAGCTCGCGCACCTGCTCCCAGGGCAGCATCGTGGCGATGAGCAGGATGCCGCCCGCGCCGGCGGCCCGGGCTTCCAGCACCTGCCGTCTGTCCACGATGAAGTCCTTGCGCATGGCCGGCACGCCCAGCGGCCGCAGCGCCTCGGCCACCGCGGACAGATCCTCCAGGCTGCCGCCGAACCGGCTCGGCTCGGTCAGCACACTCACCGCCCAGGCGCCCGCCTTGGCGTAGGCCACGGCCTGGGCGACCGGATCCACCGCCGGGTTCAGGGCGCCCTCGCTCGGCGACACCCGCTTCACCTCGGCGATCAACGCGAAGGCGTCGACCTTTCGCGGCGGCAGCGGTGCGCGGGTCGCCGCCAGCGCCAGCGCGCCTTCGTCCAGGGCCTCGGCCCGGACCCGGCTGGCGGCCGCCATCTGCGCCAGGAAGTCAGCCACCGAGCTTCTCCAGCAGGGCCGTGCCCGCCCCGTCCGAGATGGCCTGCGCGGCCCGATCGATGCCGCCGCGCAGATCGTCGGCCAGCCCGCAGGCCTGCAGGGCCAGACCCGCGGACAGACACAGGGCGTTGCGGTGCGCGCCTTCCTCGCGACCCTCGAGCACGGCCCGCAGCCGACGGGCGTTGTAGGCGGGCTCTCCTCCCGCCAGCTCCTCCGGCCCGCAGCGGGGGATGCCGTGGTCGGCCGGATCGACCATCCGCTCTTCGACCTCGCCCTCCCGCACCTCCACCTGCAGGAAGGGCCCGACCGGCGTCGCTTCGTCCCAGCCGGGCTCGCCGTGCACGACGAAGGCGCGATCCACGCCGAGCCCCGCAAGGGCATCGGCCATCAGCCGGGCCGCGTCCGGCGACCAGGCGCCGACCAGCTGGTAGGGCGGCTGGGCGGGGTTCACCAGGGGACCGAGCAGGTTGAACACCGTGCGCACACCCAGCGCCTGTCGGACCGGGACCACGTGGGCCATCGCGGGGTGGTAGCGGGGCGCGAACAAGAAGGTGAAGCCCGTGCGCGCCAGCAGCTCCGCGGCGGCTTCCGCTTCCTGGAAGGGATCGTCCACGAGCGGCGCCTTCACCCCCAGGAAGCCCAGCACGTCGGCGCTCCCGCTGGCGGACGACACCGCGCGGTTGCCGTGCTTGACCACCCGGGCGCCGGCCGCCGCCGCCAGCAGGGCCGCGCCGGTCGACAGGTTCAGGCTGTGGCTGCCGTCGCCACCGGTGCCGCAGGTGTCCACGAGGGGCGGCCCCCCTTCGTCGATCGGCGGGCGCACCGCCCACCGCCGCAGGGTCTTCGCGAAGCCGCGCACCTCGCTGGGGGTGACCCCGCGGACCCGGAAGGCGGCCAGCACCGCCCCGGCGACGATCGGGTCCAGCCCGCCGTCGGCCCAGGTCTCCATCAAGGCGGCGGCTTCCTGCTCGGCCAGCTCGCGACCGTCCAGCAGGGCGTCCAACAGGCGCTTCATCGGGGCTCTCCGGTCTGCGGGGCCAGCCGCAGGAAGTTGCGCAGCAGGTCCATGCCCTGCGGCGTCAGGATGCTCTCGGGGTGGAACTGCACCCCCACCGCCACGTGCTGCCGGTGGCGGACGGCCATGATCTCGCCGTCGGCCGTCCGGGCGCTCACCTCGAGCACGTCTGGCAGATCGCGCACCGCCAGCGAGTGGTAGCGGCCGACCTGCAGCGGCTGCGGCAGCCCGGCGAAGATGCCGCGGCCGTCGTGGTCCACCATGCTGCTCTTGCCGTGCATCAGCGCCCGGGCCGGCACGACCCGCCCGCCCAGCACCTCGCACAGGCTCTGGTGGCCCAGGCAGACGCCCAGGATGGGGATCCGGCCCAGCACCCGCTCGATGAGCGCCTTGCTGATGCCGGCGTCGTCGGGGTCGCCGGGCCCCGGCGAGATCACCAGGTGGGTCGGCTGCAGGGCCACCGCTTCGTCCACGGTCAGCACGTCGTTGCGCCGCACCAGTACGTCCGCGCCCAGCACCTGCAGGTACTGCACCAGGTTGAAGGTGAAGCTGTCGTAGTTGTCGATCATCAGGATCTTCACGGGTCCGTCCAGGTTCCGTTCCGGCATCACAGCCCTCGCTCGGCCAGGGCCAGGGCGGCGCCCAGGGCGGCGGCCTTGGCCATCACCTCGCGGTACTCGCTCGCGGGCACCGAGTCCGCGACGATGCCGGCGCCGGCCTGCATCTCGTACCGCCCCCCATCGGGCGTGTCGTACATGAACATCGTCCGGATGGAGATGGCCTGGTCCATGTCGCCGGGCCGACCGTCCGGGTCCACGCCGAAGTAGCCGACCGTGCCGGCGTACAGACCGCGCCGCGCCGGCTCCAGCTGGTCGATGAGCTCCATCGCCCGCACCTTGGGGGCGCCGGACACCGTGCCGGCGGGGAAGCAGGCCGCGAACAGATCCAGCGCGTCCACGGCGTCGCGCAGCTCGGCGGTCACACCGCTGACCGTGTGCATCACGTGGCTGTAGCGCTCGACGATCCGGTAGGGGTCCACCTGGACCGAGTCGGTGCGGGCCACCCGACCGGCGTCGTTGCGGGCCAGGTCGACCAGCATCACGTGCTCGGCCAGCTCCTTGGCGTCGGCCAGCAGCTCGTCGGCCAGGGCGGCGTCCTGTGCCGGGTCGGCGCCGCGCGGCCGGGTGCCCGCGATCGGCCGCAGCGTCGCGGTCCGGCCGTGCAGCCGCACCAGCGCCTCGGGGGACGAGCCGATGCAGTGCAGCGCGCCGTCGCGACCGTCCGGCAGCGTGCGCCCAGGCAGGCGGCAGAAGAACATGTACGGACTCGGGTTGAGCAGCCGGAGCGCCCGGTACACCTCGAAGGGATCCAGGTCGCAGGCGCCCTCCAGCCGCGCGGACAGCACCAGCTGGAACACCTCCCCGGCCGTGATCTCCTCCTTCACCCGTCGCACCGCGGCTTCGAAGGCGGCCTGCTCGAAGGTCGCCTGTGGCGTGGCGTAGGCGCCCGGCGCCCGGCGGGTCGGCACCGCGCCGCGCAGGGCGAAGACCACGTCGCGGCGCAGGGCGGCCCGCTCTTCGTCCGTGCCGTCGTGCAGCAGGGCCACCCGCCGGGTGCTGTGGTCGAACACCAGCAGGCTCCGCGGCGCCACCCAGCTGGCGTCGGGGGTGGCGGGACCCGCCTTGGGACCGTCGACCCGCACCCGCTCCAGCCGCCGCACCAGGTCGTAGCCGATGGCGCCGACCAGCCCGCCGTGGAAGGGCAGCCCCTCGACCCGCGGTCCCGGCCGCGGCGCCCGGGCCAGCGCCGCGCGCAGCAGGTCCAGCACGCCCTCGGGGCTGTCGGGCACCGGCTGCTCCTCGACCCGGTCCCCCTCCGTCGTGCGCACCACGTCACCGTCGATCCGCAGCGACAGCCCGGCGCCGAAGCCGATGAAGCTGTAGCGACCGACCCGCTCGCCGCCCTCGACGCTCTCCAGCAGGAACAGCGGGTCGAAGGGGGCGAGCTTCAGGAAGGCCGAGACCGGCGTGTCCAGATCGGCGGGGATGTCGAAGGGCGGCTGCAGGATGGGGGCGGGAGGCATCGCGGGTCCGGATTCGGGAGCCGGCGGCGGCCACGAAAAACCCCGCCGGATGGGGGCGGGGTGGGGCTGCCAGGGTCGGTCCGACCGTCAGGAAGAAGCCACCTCCGCCGAGACGCACCACCACCACCAGCGACGGTCGGGGGCGGCAGGGCTCGGGGAGCGGCAGGTCATGGGGAAGTCGTACCGGGGTGGGGGGGGCGGTGTCAACCCGCGGGGCGCGGACGACGCGTCCCGCGACTACGCTCGACGATGTGGTCCCCCGCATGCTGCCCGCGCTCGCGCGTCTCGTCCTGCCCTGCCTCGTGCTGCCCACGGCGGCGGCGCGGGCCGACACCGGGGCGCCCGACACCGGCTCGGCAGAACCGGGTGGCGGGGACACCGGCGCGACCGCCTCGGTCCTCCTGGACGTGCCCCTGCGCATCGACGAAGGCGACGAGCTCGTCGCCCGGGCGTCGTGGACCGGCGACACCCCGGTCGAGCGGTGGGCCTGGGACGCCGTGCAGCACCACGGCCTGGACGAGGGCGACTTCGTGTGGTGCCAGGACGACCGGGCCACCCTCTCTTGCACCACGAAGGACGACGGCGAGCTGACCGTCCGGGTCGAAGCGTGGGGCGAAGGGGAGCGGCTGCTGGGGCGGGCCGAGGCCCTGGTCGTCATCGACAACGTCGAGCCACACTTCCTCGACGAGGACGGCGCCCCGCTGGAGGGGCTGTGGGTCGTCCCCGCCGGCGAGTACCTCACGCTGTCCTACCAGGTCGTCGACGTGCCCGGGGACCCCGTCGACGTCGAGCTCCGCCAGGGCGACGAGTGGTGCTGGAGCGGAGGGGAGGGCCGGCTCCGCGAGCTCGAGTGTCTCGCCTGGGCCGAAGACGTGCACTTCCCCGTGCAGCTGGTCGGACGCGACGACGAGGCAGGGCGTGGCACGGCGACGATCTACGTGTCCACGACCGAGGGACAGCTCGGGGACGCCAGCGACACCGGCCTCTCGTCCGTCCGCTCCTGCGCCGAGGACCGCGACACGAACCTCTGCTGCTCCTCGAACGCCCTGATCCTCCCGCTCCCCTTCCTGCTGCTCGTGCGCAGGCGACGGCGATGAGCCCGAGCCCGGTCCTGCTCGCCGCCCTCGCCCTGGCCGGTCCCGCCGACGCAGCAGAGCTCGTGCCGCTGGCCATCGAGCTGCCGGGGGAGGCTCGGGCGCTCGCCGTCGTCGAGGTCGAGGGCGTGGGCGACGTGCTGCTTCGGGCCACCTCCGACGGACTCGCGGCCTCCGTCCCCCTCGGCACCGTCGAGCCCGCCCTGTGGGACGGTGTCGATCGCGACCTGCAGGGCGGCCCCGGCGGCCTGATGCGCTGCGGCGATGGCGGCGCCGGGTGGTGGGTCGTCACCGTGAGCGACGGACGCCTGGCCCTGGAAGCCGGTCCGACCTGGGACGACGCGCCCTGCGACCGGGTCACCCTGGCGCCGACGGACGACGGCTACACCATGGTGGTCGTGCTGCGACAGGACGGGACCCCGGTCGCCCACCGCCTGCGCGACGACGGCACCCTCGACACCGGCCCGGACTGGCCTGGCGACGCCGTGCAGCGGCTGGCAGGGGGGGAGGGCGCGGCCATGGCCTGGGCTCCCGACGCAGCGGAAGGCTGGCTGTGGGAGGGGCGGGGCTGGGTCGCGACGGATGACCCCGCAGGCGCGGACGAGGCGGCCCGCCGCGACGGCCTGTGGTGGCTCGCCTTCGCCGACTCGCACACGCTGCGTACCCCCTCGGGCCTCCACGTCGACGTCTCCGTGCAGCCCCAGCTGCTGCGGGGGGCCGACCTCGACGCCGACGACGTCGTCGACCTCGTCGTGGGCGGACCCCATGGCGACGGCGGACGGCTTCAGGTGCTCACCGCCACCACCGCCTCGAGCGTGGACCTCGACCGCCCGCCGGTCGACGTCGCGGCGCTACAGCTGGACACGGACAGCTGCGACGAGCTGGTCGTGGTGGACGATCTGGGCAGCCTGTGGGCGCTCGATCTCGACCCCTGCCCCATCGGGCCGGACCTCGACGGCGACGGCTACAGCTGGGACCAGGGGGACTGCGACGACAGCGATCCCGACCGCCACCCGAACGCCGAAGAGCGCTGCGATCTGGTCGACGACGACTGCAACGGCATCGCCGAGCAGCCGATCGTGCTGCGGGTCGCCCCGGGAGCGCACCCGACCGAGACCGACGGCAGCTTCACCCTCGAGGGCCAGTCCTGGCCCTGCACGCCAGCGTCGATCGCCCTCGAGCTCGCCGAGCCGGTGGACTTCCTGGACTGCCCCGACGTGAACGGCCCGCTGACCTGCCGGGTCCAGGACGACGGATCGTTCATCGTCCGCATCGAGGCCCGGGACGCGCGGGGGCGCGTGCTCGGGTCCGACGAGTGGGTCGGACAGGTCGACGAGGTGCCCCCCGAGCTCATCCGCACCTGGATCGACGAAGACGGCGAGGAGCGCAGCTACCCGGGCATGGTGGCCGGCCGCCGCTACCGCCACCGGGTCGAAGCCCGACCGCAGGGACCAGAAGACATCGTCACCCTCACCTGGAGCACGGACTCCTACTGGGTGCAGCTCGACGACGACAGCCGGGCCACCGGGAACCCCGCCGTCCTGGAGTTCTCGGTCGAGCCCCCTTGCACCACCGAGTGGACCGACGCCTGGATCGAGCTGGTGGCCACCGAGCACGGTGGCGGCGAGACCATCTGGGCCGACAGTGTCCGGGCCAACGGGGCCGCGGACTGTCCATCGGCCCCTGAGGCCGAGGCGGAGGCAGAGGGCTGCGTCTACCGCGGGGGGGCCTGCGCGACCGGGCCGCTGCGTGGCGGCGCGCTGCTCGTCGGCCTGGGCGCGCCGCTCGTCGGACTCCGGCGGCGGCGGTGGCGCTGAGGATCCGCCCGGCGCGGATCCCACCTTGCCCGGCCTATCCTCCCCCCATGGTCCCCCTCCTCCTCGCATCGCTGCTGCCCGGCATCCGTCCGGCCGTCGCGGACACCGGGACCCCCGACACCGGGACCCCCGACACCGGTCCGGCCGACACCGGCGGACTGGACAGCGGGGGCGGGGACACTGGCGCCCCGGAGCGCATCGCCATCGAGGGCGCGCGCACCCTCCACGAGGGCTTCCCGCTGTCGCTGACGGCATCGTCGGAGCTCGATGTCGATCTGTGGACCTGGGAGGTGCTGCAGCTGCACGGCCTGGACGAAGGCGACTTCGCTTCGTGCGACAGCGCCGGTGGCGCGCTGTCCTGCGAGACCATCGACGACGGCGAGCTGCTCGCGACCGTGTCGGCGTGGTCGGAGACCGAGGGTCTGCTCGCCCGGCGCACGGTCACCGTCCTGGTGGAGAACGACGCCCCGACCCTGTCCGGCGGCGCGGATCTGGCCCGGGGTCAGGTGCGGCTCGCCCAGGGCGAAGCCTTCGCGCTGGACTTCGAGCTGATCGACGCCGAGGGAGACGGGCCGTGGGCCGAGGCGGTGACCGTTCCGAGCTGGGCCTCGCTGCGGTCGCTGGGCGAGGACGGGTGGCGGCTGCAGGGCGTCGCGCCGAGCCGCGCGGTGAGCGAGGAGGCCTGGCTGCGGTTCCGGGACGAGGAGGGCGGCGACCGCTCCCTGCTGGTCGCCTTCCATGTGTCCGACACCGATCCCGACGACGCCTACGATCCGACCGAGGACGACCCCGAGCCCGACGAGTGGTTGGACGAGGTCACGTGGGGGGATGGCTCGGGCTGCGGCGGCTCGAGCTGCTGCGGCGCGTCGGTGCTGTGGTTCCCGCTCGGCCTGCTGGCGGTGCGGCGCCGACGGAAGGCCCCCTGATGGTGATCCTGCTGGCCCTGGTCGCGCCGGCTGCGGGGGACGGCCTGGTGCCGCTCGAGCTGCCCATCGACGGGCCGGTGCTCGCTGCGGCCGGGCTGTCGGTGGACGGCACACCCCTGGTCGCGGTGGCCGACGGCGCCACGGTGCGCTTCGTGGACGCCACCGACGGCGCCACCCTGTCCGGCATCGACGACGACGCCACCGGGCTGGTCGGCGTCGCCGACGGCGTCGTGACCTGTGGCCCGAGTGGAGCGACCTGGCTGCCGCTGTCGTGGGACGGGGACACGCTCGAAGTCGGCGCGGTCGATCGGGTCACGCTGACGCTGCGCTGCACCGCGGTGGTCGGAGGGACCGCTGCGGACGGTCGCGTTGCCGTGGCCGTGCCGGACGGGGACCCCTGGCTGGGCACCGTCGGCGCCGACGGACCGGTCGCGGATGCGCGGCCCTGGCCCTGGGGTGCAGTCGACGGCCTGGGCCCGGCGGGGGAGGACTTCGGGGCCTGGGATCTCGACGAGCAGCTGGTCTTCTCCCCCGCCGACGACAGCTGGTCCTCGGTCCACCTGGCCACTCCCTTCCTGGCGGTGGCCTGGCTCTCGGACCGGGCCTGGCGGATCGACGGCGTCGAGGCTGCCCTGCGCGCGGTCGACACCGACGAGGCCGTCGCCGTGGATCTGCTCCCCGACGGCCTCTGGTCCGTGGACCTCGGGCGGCCCGGGCTGCTGGCCACCGGCCTCCGCACGACCGACGGCGCCCCGGTGGCGCGACTGCTCACCTCCTCCACGACCCTCGCGGTCACCCTCCCCGCACCCGTGCGCTCCGTGCACGGCGCGGAGCTCGACGACGACGCCTGCCCGGAGCTGCTGCTCACCCTCACCGACGACGCGCTGGTCGCCCTGGATCAGGAGCCCTGCGCCCTGGGCGTCGACCGGGACGGGGACGGCTACACCACCGACGAAGGCGACTGCGACGACGACGACGACAGCCGCCATCCCGGCGCCGAGGAGCACTGCGACGACATCGACCAGGACTGCGACGGCCGCATCGAGCGCGGCGACGATGTCGTCTGGTCCGGCATCGACTGGTTCGACGAGACCGACGCGGTGATCACCCTGTCCGCCGGCCCCGCCGACTGTTCCCCCGACTCGGTCGAGCTCGCCGACGCCAGCCCGGACGACCGCCACGCATGCACGTCCGAGGGCGACACCGTCGAGTGCCGGATCTTCGATGCCACCGTCCTGCGTATCGAGGCCACGGTGCGGGACGACGAGGGCCGGGTGCTGGCCACCGACCTCGCGCAGATCGAGGTGCACGAGGCTCCACCGGAGCTGCACTGGACCAGCGAGGAGTCACTGGCTCAGGTCGGCGCCGGCGACCACTTCGAGGTGGCGCTGGAGGCCCGCGCCGTCGGCGCCCACGACGAGGTGGTCGTCCGCCTGCAGTCCGACGTGGACTGGCTGACCCTGCGCGAGGACAGCGGCAGCCCGGCCTCCCACGTCCAGGCGACGCTGATCGGGGACGTGCCGTGCACCCCCTGGGACGAGGAGACGGCCTTCGAGCTCGTCGCCGCAGAGGTCTCCGGAGGCAGCACCACCCTGCCCGTCACCCTGCGCATCGCCGGGGACCCCGACTGCGCTCCGGAGCCCCGCGCGGACGATGGCTGCGCCTGCGGCAGCTGCGCCTCCTCCGGGGCCGGGCCCTTCGCCCCCGTCCTCCTCCTGGGCATGCCGCTCTGGCTCCGTCGGCGTAGGGGGAGGTGATGCTCCTCCTCCTCCTCCCCCTCCCCGCCCTGGCCGGCAGCCTGTCGCTCGAGGTCGGCGAGCCCGATCTGGCCGCCGACGGCGTGGCCATCGGCGCGATGCCGGGCCGGGTCTTCGTGGCCCAGGCCCTCGACGTGATCGAGGTGGATCCCGCGACCGGCGAGGTGCTGGGCAGCTGGCCCGCCCGCGCCGGGCAGCTCGCGCCGTTCTCGATCGACGGCACGGCCGCGGTGGCGCTGTGCACACCGAGCGGCGTGGAGCTGCTGCGGCCCGACAGCCCGGTGGACACGGGCGCCGAGCCGACGGTCGGCATGGCGGACGGCAGCTGCGGCGCGGTCGCGGCCGACGATGACGTGCTGGTCGCTGCGGTCGCCGGCACCCTGCTGCGCTGGGAGTGGGTCGAGGGCGAGCGCCAGCCGCCGATCGATCTCGCGCTGGACCTGGAGACGCCGCGCCTCGCCGTGCTGGGCGACGACGTGGCGGCCCTGTCGCAGGGAGAGGCGACCCTGCACCTGCACGACGGCACCGGCTGGAGCAGCCTGGTGCTCGATGCCGAAGCCGCCGATGTGGCCATCGCGGACGACGACGACGGCCCGACGGCGTGGGCATCGCTGCCGGGAACCGAAGCGCTGCAGAGCCCGCTGGGCACGCTGTCGCTGGTGTGGCCGCCCGGGCTGCTGGCCGCCAGCGACGTCGAAGGCGACGGCATCGGGGCCCTGACCATCGGGCGGCTGGAGACCGGCGGACTGTCCGCCATGGGCACGGACTTCGACGGGGCCCTGTACCTGGAGCAGCCCCTGTCCAGCCGCGGGCTGGACGCCGCCGACCTGGACGGGGACGGCTGCGACGACCACGTGGTCATGGACCGGCTGGGCACGGTGCGGGTCATCTGGACCCGCGGCTGCAACCCGGTGCTGGCCGTGGCGACCGACCACGACCTGCCAGACCGGGTCGAAGAGGGGGAGCGCCTGTCGGGACAGGCCAGCCTGGTCGACGACCCTGGCGTCGGCGGCACCTGGGAGCTGACGGTGATCCGCGGCGCCGAGCTGGCCAGCTGCACCACGGAAGGCTCGCGCATCCGCTGTGATGTGCTCGATGACGGCGAGCTAGCAGTGCTAGCCTCGTGGGTCAGCGACGACGGCACGGCCGCCGGCGGTTTCGAGCACGCGATCACGCTGGAGAACGTGGCTCCGACCCTGGAAGACAGCGGCGGGCCGGCGGGCCAGCTGCTCGCCGGCGCCGTGACCGTGAGCGGCCCCACGGCCCAGCGGCTGGTGGCGCGGGACCCCGGCGACGACACCGTCACCTTCGACCTGCAGGGCAGCCTGCCCGACTGGTTCTCGATCAGCAGCGACGGCCGGCTGCAGGCCGACCCGGACGGGCCCGGCAGCTGGTCCGGCAACCTGACCCTGCGCGACGAGGACGGCGGCGCGTCTGTCCTGTACTTCACGCTGGAGTCGACGGTGCCCGCGAGCAAGACGCCGGTCGAGACCGCGGGCGACTGTGGCTGCAGCGGCGTGCACCCGGCCGGTGCTCCCTTCGTTGCGCTGCTGGTGGGCATCCTGGGCCTGCGACGGCGACGCTCTTGAGGTGACACGACATCGGTGGACTTGACGCGTAAAGTGCGCTACCATGCGGGTCATGGACCTCTCTCCGCGCGAAACCCACGACCTCGCTTCCTTCTTCGCCCGTCGCTTCCCCGACCGGAGCGAGCTGGATCAGCTGGCCCGCACGGCGGGCATCGAGCTCGCCGACACCCTGGCCGGGGACGTGCAGACCGTGTGGAGCACGGTGATCGTCGAAGCCAGCGTGCAGGGCCGCCTGCGCCGCCTGGCGCGCACCCTGGCCGCCCAGGACCGCGACGACGCCAACCTGCAGGAGGTCTGCGGGCTGATCCTGCGGGCCGAGCGCCGGCCGATGGCCCCGATCCTGGCCGTCGCGGCCGTGGGCGTGGTGGTCCTGGTGGCCGCCACCGGCTTCGCGCTGCGCATGGCCTCGCCGTCCGCGGACGAGACCGTCGCCGCCACGGCCCCGGTCGCGGCCGAGGTCGCTCCCGCGGCGGCCCCCGCCGAACCGACCGAGGCCGTCGAGCCCGCCGCTGTCGAGACCGCCGCCGTCGAGGCCGCCGCCGTCGAGACCGCCGCCGTCGAGACCGCCGCTGTCGCCGCAGCGACGGCCCCGGCGTCCTCGCCCGAGCCCGCCTCGACCGAGCCCGCCTCGAAGCCGGTCCGCACCGCCTCCATCGCGCCGACCGCGACCCACACCGCCGCCGCTGTGCCCGCGGGCTGCGACGGGGCCCCCGGCCAGGTCGTCGGCTACTGGTACGCCGGCCGCACCAGCCCGGGCGCCAAGGGCGACGTGATCACGCTGGACCAGGCCGTGAACGTGCGGGCCGACTACCCCGACCGCCACAACGGCTACGACTCCAGCGCCCGCGTGCAGTGCACCCTGGGCGCCGGCGCGCGCTTCGAGCTGGCCGAAGCCCCGATCCACGTGCCCGGCGATGCCTACTGGGTCCCGTTGGTCGCCGGCTCGCGGCTCAGCGACTGATCCGCAGGTCGACCTCGACCCCGTAGTGGTCGGAGGGCTCGACGGCTTCGGCATCGAGCTCCAGGTCCCGGGCCATGAACCGGTGCCGGCTGCGCGCGACGTGGACCCGCCGGGTCGGGTCGCGGACCAGCAGGTGGTCCAGGCGCGCCGCCTGCTCGGTCCCGGCGTACTGCAGGAAGTAGAGCCGGTTGCAGTCGGTGGCCGTGTAGGCCCGCTGGTGGGCGGCGTCGCAGTCCAGGGGCGCGACGATGGCGGCGTCGGGGTCGTTGCGCATGGTGCGGCCCAGGCGGACCTCGAGGTCCACGTCGGCCGCGGGCCGCCCCATGATCGCCAGGTCGACGAGCCCGCCGTGGTGGCACAGCGCCGGCAGGCTCAGGGCGTTGGCCCACCAGCCGTACTCGATGCGCCCGTCGGGTCGCTGCCAGGTCTGCCGGCCGTAGTAGGCCCCGGCGTTCAGGTCCCCTCCGACGATGACCAGCTCGTCGGACGGTCGCCGGGCCGCCTCCAGCCCCAGGGTGCGCGACTGCTGCAGCCGGGCCGGCCAGCCTTCGGGGTAGGCGCGCAGGTGGGTGTCGAAGACCGTGATGCGGCCGAGCTCGGGGTGGGTCCAGGTCACCCGCAGGAAGCTGCGCAGGAACTGTTCCTTGCCGGGCAGCTCCAGTGCCTCGAGCCGCACCTGGCTGCCGTAGGGGCGCACCTCGACGTCCAGCCCGCCGGCCACGATGCCGTCGCGCAGCAGCACGGCCAGCCCGTCGACATGGGCCCGCTCGGGACAGGCCACGCGGTAGCCGGCGTCCGCCGCCAGCCGCCGCAGGGCGCCGACGTCCTGGGCATGCCAGACCTCTTGCAGCAGCACGACGTCGGCCCCGGCCCGGAGCGCGCGCTCCAGCACGGGCACGCGGCGCTCGTCGACGTAGGGGCTGGCCTTGTGGGGCCGCCCGAACACCTTCACGTCGAGCAGGGCCACGTTCCAGGTCAGCACCGTCAGCGGCACGGCGTCGGCGGTCGGCGTCGGGTTGGCGCCGTGCATCTCGCGCAGCCAGGCCGTGGGATCCGGGGGCGCCACCAGCGGGGGGCGCCGGGCCTGCAGGTCAGCGGCCGTCCAGCGGTGGGCGCCACCGATGGCCGCCGCCACGTGCCGCAGGGCGGGCGCCTCGTCCAGGAAGGCGCCGTCGCGGTCCGCACGCCCGACCGGCACCGGCGGTCGATCGCGGCGGAGCAGGCTCCAGGCGGCGCGCAGGGCGGCCTCGCGGCGTCGCACCCTCAGCCCTCTTCGTAGGCCCAGGTGCACGTCCCGTCGTCGCACCGGTAGCCCACGGGCTCGCCGCACTCGCAGTCGTCCGAGGGCCCCGGGACCAGCTCGCACTGCAGGTCCTGCTGCAGCTGCAGGATGTAGTAGAGCTGCTCGGTGTCGGCGTCGTCGCGGGCGACCAGGTTGTCGTCGCAGCCGCAGCCCGTGCCCGGCAGGGGCAGCCCGCAGTCCTCGGCCACGTCGCAGGACTGGATGCGGGCCAGCTCGGCTTCGTACTCCTCGGCCACGATCTCGCAGCCGTCCTTGTCGTCTCCACAGGACAGCAGGATGAGGAACAGGGCGACGACCACGCGCACTCCAAGCAGGACGGGCACGATAGCCCGCCGGCCACCGATGCGCGTCCGCGCCGGATAGGCCTGGGCCCGTGCTCGCCCTGCTCCTCCTCGGACTGTCCCCTGCCTCGGCCCTCGAGTGGCGCGCCGGCGTGGGCGGCGAGTTCAACGCAGAGCCGCACGGCATCCTGGACATCGGCGTCCGGGACGGGCGCTGGTCCCTCCAGCTGCTGACCGACACGCTGGACGCCCGCCACAGCCCCGAGTGGAAGCGCGGCAAGGCCTGGGTGGCCCTGCGCGGCGAAGGCGGCGCCGCGGGACTGTTCATCTCGCCGTGGACGGACGGCGGCCCCGACGAGGGCCGCTCGCTGCTGTCCCACTACGTCGGCGCCGAGGCCGGCGCCCAGCGCTACCTGCCGCACGGCTTCTACGCCGGGGTCCAGGGCAGCGCGCGCTATCAGCTGTTCGGGGCGATGGCGACGGCCACCGTGCCGGTACCCGAAGCACGGCCCGTGCTCGGGGCCGACGTGGTGTTGGGCTGGTGGTCGCCCCAGGCCGCGCTGTACAGCCGGACGGGCCTGCAGGGCTGGACCCTGTCCAACGAACCCTGGACGGTCGCTCCCCACAGCCACCTGCAGGCGACCGCCGCGCCGGACTGGACCCTGGCCCCCACCGCCGCGCTGTCCTGCGGCTTCGCGTGGAACCAGGACGACGTCACCCGCACCCGCCTGGGCGGTCTGAACCCCTACGTCGTGCCCCTGGCCGGGGCGGCCTGGGCCGAGTGGTGGGTCGAGTCCTACGTCGCAGCGCGGCTGGGGCCCCGCTACCGCCTGGACTTCGCCGAGCGCGGCCGGCTCGACCTGAGCCTCCTGGCCGACGTGGCGTCCGCGGCCGAGATCCGCTCCAGCCAGCCGGCGGGGCCCTGGGCCACCGGTTTCTCGCTGTGGGCCCGCGGGCAGCGGGGCCGGTCCTTCCTGGACCTCGCCGCCGGCTACGCGCCGTGGATCGAGCGCCAGCCCGACGTCGGCCGCCTGTCGGTCTTCGTGCACGCCGGCGTCGAGTGGGGCGAGAGCGGTCGGATCTTCCGCACGGCGGACTGAAGACCCCGGCGGCGGTTGCCTGCCGCGCCCCGGCGACCGATGATGCCTCCCTCCGGAGGGTCTGCATGCCGGTCACCGCCACCGAAGCCGCGCGGCACTACAGCGAGAACCAGCGCATCGCCCTGCAGCTGGTCTCCGACTACGAGGCCCTGCGCGACGAGCTGCAGTCCGCACGCGCCGCGGTGGCCGAGGAGCTCGCCCAGGCGATCACCGCCCTGGCCCAGGCCTACCTGCCGACCCTGGACGCCACTGCGCTGGCCCGGGCCGAGGAGCTGACGGGCTTCCGGGGCTTCAGTCGCCGGGATCCCATCGCCGCCATGGGCCGCGAGGAGAAGGTGCTCCAGCGCACCATCGCGAACGTCCTGGCCGACGAGCGCTACCGGCGCCGCCAGTACCTGGTGGGCGAGCACGGCGAGCTCACCCGCGAGCGGGCGGAGGCCGCGTCGCTGCTCGAGCCGTGGGAGGCCGAGTGCGCCCGGTTCGAGGACCTGGATGGCTTCCTGGACCTGGTCGAGCAGCGCTACGACACGCCCGAGTTCCAGCTGTCCTTCTGGCAGGCCGAGTACTGGCGGTCCTGGTCGCGCGGTGACGCGATCTGCGAGGCGCTGGGCATGGACGACTTCGGCGACGTCGTGCTGCCGGCCTACCAGCAGGTCGCCGAGAAGCGCAGGCAGTGGCGCGAGCAGGTCGCCGCCGTCGACGCGCGCATCGACGAGGTGCACGGCCTGGTGCAGCGCCACGACCAGTCCGTCGCCCGCATCCCCCGGCTGCCGGAGATCTACCTGGCCGCCAGCCAGGAGATGCTCGGCAAGCACCTGGAGCACGCCGACCCCGCCCTGCTGGCCGAGTGGCTGGGCGCCGCACCCGACGACAGCCGCCCGATCCTGCTGGCCCTGCGGCGCATGGCGGGGCTGACCGCCAAGCTCGATGCCTTCGCCGAGCTCTACGGCACCGGCATCAAGGGCATGATCGACGGACTGCGCGACCGCAGCCAGAAGTACGGCCGCAAGATCAGCAAGTTCCAGCGGTCCAAGTTCGCCCACGTCGACATCCCCGACCGCTGGCTGGACCGGTCCTTCCAGGCCAAGGCCCGCAAGTACGCCCAGCGCCAGGCCACGATCCGCACGCTCATCGCCAGGATGCAGCGCTACGACGACTACGACCGCTTCGATCTGGGCAACGCCCCCGAGCTGTGGTGGTACGAGATGACCGGCAAGGCGCCCAGCGGCTCGCTGACCCCCCGGCTGCGGCGGTGGTACGACACCCACCCCGACCAGCGCCCGACCTGGGACCGCGACCGGGACCGGACCGCTGCCCAGGCCACCGCCCTGGCCGCCGCCGCCCGCGAGCTCGACGACGTCGACTACCTGTCCTGACCGGAGTCCCGCATGGCGCGCCCGCTGCGCATCGTCGGCTACGCCATCAACGGCCGCGGCATGGGCCACCTGGTCCGCCAGCTGTCGATCCTGCGCACGGCCCAGCGCCTGTGTGCCCTGGTGGACGTGCGCGCCGAGTGCTGGATCCTGACCAGCAGCGAGGCCGACACCCTGGCCCGCCGCGAGGGCATCCCCGCCATCAAGCTGCCGAGCAAGGCGATGCTGCGGGATGCCGGGCTCGAGCCGCACCACCACCTGGCGGTCCTGCGCGGGCTGGTGCTGCAGGCCATCGCCACCCTGCAGCCCGACGTGCTGGTGGTCGACACCTTCCCGGGCGGCAGCGTCGGCGAGCTGGTGTCCGTGCTCGAGCTGGTGCCGCACCGGATCCTGGTCCAGCGCGCCGTGCGCGAAGACATCGCCGCCACCGACGCCTACCAGGCGCTGCTGCCGCTCTACGACCGGGTGATCGTGCCCGACGATCGCGGCACCGGGCCCATCCTGATCCGCGAGCGCACCGAGCTGATGTCCCGGGACGCCGCCCGCGCGGCCCTGGGCATCCCGGATGACCGCCGCACGGTCTACCTGTCGCTCGGCGGCGGCGGCGACCTGGCGGCGCCCGGGGCCCTGCCGCGCTTGACCCGCACCCTGCGCGACGGCGGCTGGCACGTCGTCGTCGGCGCGGGCCCGCTGTACCAGGGCGAGGAGGTCCGGGGCGAGGGCATCACCTGGCTGTCCCGCTACGTGCCCATCGAGCTGCTGCCCGGGGTCGACGCCGCGGTGAGCGCCGCCGGGTACAACAGCTTCCACGAGCTGATGCACGTCGGCGTGCCGACGGTGTTCCTGCCTCAGCCGCGCATCTCGGACGACCAGGAGGGCCGCGCTGCCCGGGCCGAGGCCGCCGGCGCCGGCCGGGTCGCGCGCAGCGTCGACGACGTCCTAGCGCTGCTAGATTCCCCCGGGACCGCCGCCGCCGCCCGCGCCCTGGTGCCCCACAACGGTGCCCGCGCCGCTGCCGCCGAGGTGCTGCGCGACGTGCTTCCCGCCGAGGACCTGGCGGTCGCGGTGAAGGCCCTGACCCCCGAGCTGCAGGCCGGCCTGCGCCGGCTCGTGCCGGAAGGCGCCCCGGCCGGAGCCGCCCTCGATCACGCCATGGCCCTGGTGCGCGTGCTGGCCGGTGGCAGCCCTTCGACCCGGGCCCGGCGCCGCGCCCTGCTCGCCGAGCTCGCCGAGCAGGGCATCGACGTGCCGCCTCCCGAGCCCGATGCCCCGGCCGACCTGCTGGGCCGCTTCCTCGCCCTCTGCGACCAGCACGCCGTGCCCATCGACACGGCGCTGGCGCTGCTGCGGGCCCTGGATCGCAAGTTCCCGGCCGCCGGCCCCCGCGACCTCATCGCCGCCTGCACCCAGCTCTTCCCGGCCTGGGCGCGGTTCTCCGACTGGATGGGCGCCATCAGCCTGCTGCGCGCCATGCCCACCCAGCGCAACCTGACGCTGTCGGCCTTCACCACGGCCATGGTCGCCTGGCTGGCCCGCGAAGACGATCTGTTCGACGCCCTGCGCGACTTCAGCCGGCTCGAGGCCCGCGGCCAGCGCAGCGTCGCCGAGGTGCTGCGGCTCCTGTCCCAGGAGCCGTCGTGAACGGCCCCCCGCGGGACAGCAGCGGCGCTGACACCACCGCCACGGGCACCGGCCCCACCGTCCGGGCGCTGCGCGGCAAGCAGCTGCGGCAGCGGATCCTGGACGGCATCCGCGACGGCCACCCCACGGTCGGCCCCAGCAACGTGCACATCGACATCACCAACGGCTGCAACGCCGCGTGCATCACCTGCTGGGACCACAGCCCCTTGCTGGCCACGCCCCGCAGCACCGACTGGAAACGGCGGCGCATGTCCCGCGACCGGTTCCACGCCATCTGCGATCAGCTCGCGGCCCTCGGCAGCGTGCGCGCCGTGGTCGTCAGCGGCATGGGCGAGCCGCTGACCCACCCCGATGTCTACGATCTGCTGGCCCGGGTCAAGGCCGAGGGCTGGCACCTGACCGTGCTCACCAACCTGGTGGCGGCGGACCTGGATCGGCTCGTCGACGTCGGCGTCGACAACCTGCTGGTCGGCGTGCACGGCGCGAGCCCCGACGCCTACCTGGCCTTCCATCCCGGCTGGACCGAGCAGCACTACTTCCGCATGTGCCGCTCGCTGCGCACCCTGGTCCGGGCCGGCGTGCGGGTGCGCCACGTCCAGGTCATCGACCGCAACACCGCCCCCGAGCTGGTCGAGATGGTGCGCTTCGGCCAGCTGTTCCAGGCCGACCGGGTCAACTACAAGCTGGCCAGCCTGGCCGACGGCACCGAACAGACCGTCGCCACCACGGACCAGCTGCGCTGGCTGGCCGACCGGGCCATCCCCGACGCACGGGCGCTGGCCGCCGAGCTCGGCGTGCCGACCAACCTGGATCTGTTCACGGCCCAGGTCGACGCCGCACTGCGGGGCCAGCTGGTCACCACCGACATGGTCGAGATCGGCTGCCACATGGGCCACGTCTACACCCGCATCACCGTCGACGGCGAGCTGCTGTACTGCTGCAACACGGCCCTTCCGGTGGGCCACCTCGACGACGGCCCGCTCGTCGACCAGTGGTGGGGCCCTCGCTGGCAGGCCCTGCGCGACCGCATCGCCCAGGCCGCAGACCTGCCGGGCTGCGAGCGCTGCGGCAAGGTCGAGCAGAACCGCAAGTGGGCCGCCCGGCTGGCGGACGGCGCGTGACCCCTCCCCGCCCGCCCCGCGCCCGCCAACCGACCGTCGAGTGGCAGGTCGCCGGCGCCTGCAACTACGACTGCAGCTACTGCATCCAGAGCCCGCGCTTCCGCCGCGGCCGACCCGACGCCGAAGCCGTCGAGCACGCCCTAGCGGCGCTAGGTTCCTTGCCCGGCACCTGGGAGATCAAGTGCAGCGGCGGCGAAGCCTTCGCCCACCCCCTGTTCCTCGACCGCATCGTGCCCGGTCTGATGGCCGACACGCCCCACCACATCAGCGTGCTCACGAACCTCAGCGCGTCCCGCAAGGACCTTCAGCGCTTCGTACACCTGACCCGCGGGCGCCTGCGGGTGCTGAGCGCCAGCCTGCACCTCGAGCACGTCGATGCCGACACCTTCGTCGACAAGCTCTCGTGGGTGCGCGACAGCGTCGAGCCCGACGTCGACATCGTCGTCAACCAGGTCGTCCTGCCCGCTGCCCTCGACGCCGCCGAGACCGGCAAGGCCACCGTGGAGGCCGCCGGCCTGCGCTGGTTCCCGCAGCTCTACAAGGTCAAGCGCCCGAAGGCCGAGCGGGCCCAGGGCGGCGACCCGATGACCGTGGCGGCCTACCCCGACGAAGCGCGGCTCCAGCGCCTGCTGGGCGACCAGCCGGGGCCCAGGGACGCCAACCTGGCCCCCAGCTACCGGGGCCAGCGCTGCTGGGCGGGCGTCGACTACTTCGTCATCGACAAGGACGGCGGCGCCTGGGCCTGCCGCACCAGCAAGCGCCACGGCGAGGGCTTCCTGGGCAACGTCTACGACGGCACCCTGGTCCGCTGGTCGGACGCCCGGCCCTGCCCCTACGGCATGTGTCCGTGCACGGTGCCGGTCAATCGGGGGATGGTCGAGGGGGTGTAGGCGCCGTCAGGCCGGCCCCGATGGCCGTCGCCCCCGCTGCCGGGTTGCGCGGCCGAGCGCCTCGGCCCTATGCTTGCACCGTCCCGTCCGATTTCGACTTGGAGATCTTCTTGGCGTCGAATGTGTCGAATCGTCCGCCCGTGGGGTCCGTGGCCGAGTTCCTGACGTTCCTGATGGGCGGGATCGAAGAACCGTCCGTCTGCCCATCGTGGCCACCAGACGTGTTTGCACTCGCCGCCGCCGTGTTGCATCGCACCGGTGCCTACGTGCGAGTGGTCGAGCTCCTCGACGGCACCCGCCAGCGGCTGCTGGACGACGAGTGGCCCGCGCAGGCCGAGACGGTCGGCAAGCTGTGGCGACAGCAGTGGAAGGCGGCGACCTTCTCCGACAACAAGCCTGGCCCCGTCGCCGTCCCCGAAGCCGTCCGCAGCGACTGGAGCACCGTCTGGGAGCACGGGTCGCTCCCGCTCGACGACCTGCTCGACGGCCGCACACGAGACGACATCGGCGACAGCTGCCAGGCGCTCTGCCGAGCGTTGCTGCGACTGGTCGGCTTCGCGGATCACGCCTCTCGCGGGATCGGGATCAGCACTGCCGAGGACGACAGCTTCTTGCTCTTCGCACTGGCCGTCCTGGAGGAGAACGATGCCCGTAGCCTCTGTCGTGAGGTGCACCTGTCCCGCCTTCGGGTCCTCCCGAAGCAGCACACACCGCAGCGTGGCCTCACCGTGCGCTCGCTCAGCCACCACCTGGCCTTGCTACCCGCATCAGATGTGATTGCCCGCTGGTTCGAGCCGATCAGCCTGTCGGACCGACAGCGCGACGACCTGGATGTGCTCAACCTGCTCCTGGTCCCCTGGCCCCTCCGCCTCGAGCGACGGCACTTCTCGCTGGTGCGCCGGGACTCCGAGGTCGCCCCTCCCCTCCCCGGGCCGTTCCGGTTCTTCGCCTTCGGAGACGCCGACGAAGCCGACGACGGGGCTTCGTTCGAGATGTGGCTCCACCAGACCATCGCGCGGGCCTCGGACGTCGCCCGTGACCTCGACGGAGTCGTCCTGCCCGAGCTCGCCCTCCGCAACAGCCGCGAGCTCGAGCGGGCCCGGGCGATCTGCGCCCGCCGGGGGCTCATGCTGATCACCGGCGTGTCCCACAGCGACGGGACCGGGTTGCCGTCCAACGAGGCCGTCCTGGACTGGTCGGGCCTCGTGGATCCGGACGTGCAGCCCCCCGTCATCCAGCAGAAGAAGCACCACCGCTGGTGTCTGGATCGCTGGCAGGTGATCCAGTACGGGCTCGGCTCGGTCATCCCGGCCTCGCACGACTGCTGGGAGCTGTCGGAGATCGGGCCGCGCGAGGTGACCTTCCTGACCCTGGAGAAGTGGCTGACCCTGTGTGTGCTGATCTGCGAGGACCTGGCGCGACAGGATCCGGTGGCAGACGTCATGCGCGCCGTTGGCCCGAACCTCTTGATCGCGCTGCTGATGGACGGCCCCCAGGTGCGCAAGCGCTGGCCTGCGCGCTACGCGAGCGTGCTCTCCGATGACCCCGGCACCAGCGTCCTCACCCTGACATCGCTCGGCATGTCGGCCCTCAGCGAGCCCCGCGACAGCACGACCGAAGACCGGCGTCGGGTCATCGCGCTCTGGCGCGACGTCATGTACGGCGAGCAGGAGCTCACCCTCCCGGACGACTGCGAGTGCGGCGTCCTGAGCCTCGTCTGCAAGGAGATGGAGGAGTGGACGGCCGATGGCCGGAGCGACCACCGCCATGCCTACTTCCCCACCTTCGCCGGCTTCCTGCCCATCCCGGGCGGCAAGGCGGCTCGCTAGATCTGCCGCCCACGCCCCACCTGTGGAGCCTTCCGTGCACCGAACCCACGCCCCCGGCGAGCCTGGCCACCCCGCCCCGAATCCGAGGGAGCAGGGGTGCCTCGCGCGGCCGAACAGGCCGCGGTGGTGGCGGTTTGCACCCCCGACCGGCGCGACCACGGAGTTGTCACAGGATGGCGTCAGCAGCCCCCAGGGTTACTGGACGCGTCTCTCCCCAGCAGATCCGGCGCTACAGTGCCACGTGCCCTGGCCGCCATGAGCAAGAGAGGAGCCACATGAGCAAGTCCCACTCCATCGACAGCCGGGACTGGAACCGCCTGATGACCCTGACGCGGCTGCGCGACAAGGGCATGCTGGACTGTGACGCGGTGATCGGGCGCCTGCGACGCGAGCACTCGCGCACGCTCGGCCGCGCCATCGCTTCGCACTCCGAAGCCTCCCTGTCGCCAGACGACCTAGCGGCCGTCCAGCTCCTTCGCCGGGTGACGGGACTCCCCGCGCTCGGCGAGGTCGCCCAGGCCAAGTAGCCGCGACCGTCAGGCCGGCCACAGCGGCTCGTAGTCGTTGTAGGACCGCCACAGCAGCCCGTCGCGGAAGGCCAGCAGGCCGTACAGATCGGCGGGAGTGTGGTCGTCGAACAGAAACCGCGCGTGCACGAACAGCCGGTCGTTGCGTACCTCCTCGAAGACCAGGTCGTAGTCGATGCGATCGTGGCGCTGCAGCAGCCGCCGCAGGAAGTGCACGTGGTCCGTGCTGTCCTCGACATCCGACGTCATCGCGTCCAGGCGCACGAAGTCGGGGTGGCGCATGCGCTGCGCGAGGTCCGGACGGCGCAGCCGGTACTGCAGGCGCAGCATGGCCCGCAGGGTCGCCCGCATGTGGGTCCGACGGATCTGTTCACGCACCACGGCGGGAGCCTGCTCGCACAGGAAGTGCCCCGCACCGTCGATGTCGACGTGGTCGTCCGGCCGGACCGTGACGGTCAGGGCCGTGGGATCGGCGAGGCCGCGCAGGATGGCCACCGGCAGGTCCGCCGCCTCGAGGCCGGGCGCGCAGTCGGGCGCAGCCAGCAGCACCTCCATCACCCGGGCCTGGGCCTGGGCATCCTGGTCGCGGACGATGTCGAGCACTGCGTCGATCTCGGCGGGATGCGCGCTGGCCCAGGGCTCGGGGAACCACAGGGGCCGCGCACCGTCGACGAACTCCAGCAGGGCCGGCATCCCCCGGGCCCGCAGGTCGCCGACCAGCTGCTGGAAGGGCCCGAGGAAGTGGTCGGGCATGGCCAGGGCCGGCGCGACCAGCACCAGCCCCACGACCTCGTCGGGGTAGAGCGCGGCCCAGCGCGCGGCCACCCAGCCGCCCAGGCTGTGACCGACCAGCATCACCGGGTCCTTGGCGCCGGGCTTCAGCTCGGTGCGCAGGTCCTCGACGAAGTGGTCGAAGCCGGTCGGCAGGATGCCCTGCTTGCTTCCGTGCCCCACGAGATCCGGGCAGACCGCGCCACTGTCCGCTCCCAGGAACCGGATCCAGCTGCGGCGGTCCAAGCCCTGCCCGTGAAGAAAGACGGTACGAAGGGGAATGCCGTCCATCGATGCCTCCAATGCAACACCCGCCCGAGGCGGGTCCGCATGGTAGCAGGATGCTCCTCCCCCGCCCTCCGGAGGCCCCGTGCAGCCCCTCCTCACCCTCCTCCTCTGCGCCGCCTGCGGGGCCCCCACCCACGACCCGCCCCAAGCAGCCGCCGCGGCTGCAGCGGCCGAGCTGCCCCGCCCCCAGCACCTGCCCGGCGGCGAGCCCAGCCTGCAGACCGGGCGGGACGGCCAGACGGTCGCCGTCTACGGGCCCATCTTCCTGCGAGACGATCTTCGGGACGCGCCCGGCATGCTGCAGCTGCGACTGGAGGGTGTGCACGCCGAGCCCGGCAGCGCCGCCGAGATCTATCTGCAGGACAACTCGCCCGAGCTCTACGACCCCGCCGACTACCTGGGCTCGGTGGCGGTCGTCGCCGGCGGGGCCACCGACATCCCCCAGGTCGTGCTCGAGGTCCACGACTTCGAAGCCGACGGCCAGCGCTTCACCGCCCGCAGCACCCTGCGCGAGCTGCGGTCCTTCGGCGTCGTCGTGGTCCCCCTCGACGGCAGCATCCAGATCGACGGCTTCACGCTGATGGCCAAGGCCGATCCGCCCGGGACCGAGTGGGAGGTCCTCCAGCGCGGCAGCCACGAGGGCGTCGAGTGGACCTACGAGCGGCGCCGCCTTCCCGCCTCGGCCGGGGAGTCCTTCGAGGCGACCCACCAGCTTCGGTTCAACGACCACGCCGTGCCCGTGTGGGAGGAGGAGGGCCGCGGGCTGCTCTGCAGGGAGTTCTTCGGCTTCCTGCCGAACGCGCAGGTCCTGGCCGAGCAGCTCATCGAGTACCACCCGGACTTCAGCCCGCTGGCGACCGAGCCGGCGGAGCCGGGGGAGGGCCAGCCGTAGCGGTCCGCTCTGCCCGACGCGGCTGATAGCATCGGCGCATGCGTCCCCTCCTCCCTGTGTTGGCCCTGCTGCTGACCGGCTGCGGCGGCGAAGCCGCGGCCGAGAGCTCCTCGTCGTCCGCCGACGCCCCGGCCACCCCGGCCGGCGTGGTGCTGGGACCGCTGCCGGCCCCGCCTCTGGCGACGGGGGACGGCTGGCACACGGACTTCGCCCGGGCCTTCACCCACGGCCTGGAGATCGATCACGGCGACGAGCGCATCACCATCGCCGTCGACCACCTGGGTGATCTGCAGGCGGACGACCGCCGGACCGTGGCCACCGCCGACCCGGACATGGAAGAGCCGGTGGCGGTCCTGCCGCTGACGGTGCCGCAGGGCCGGTTCCGCGTGGAGCTGTCCCGCGCCTTCGTCCGGGCGCGGACCGGCGGCGACTCGGTGGCGCTGGCGGCGGCGATGCGGCTGCGGCTGGGGACCGGCAGAGCCACGACCTGGGACTGGGTGGCGCAGATCACGGCGTCCGAGGGGCGCGTGGCCCTGGCCCTGGTCGACCGGGAGACGCCCGGGGTGACGCCGATCGCACCATCCGCCGCCGTCGATGGCGTGACGGGGCTGACAGGTCCGGGTGGGGAGGCGCTGGCCTTCGCCGCCGCCGGCATGGGGCCGGGCGCCTACGAGGTCTACGTCGGCCGGACCGCCGCGGGCGAGGCGGTCGAGGTCGTCATCGACTTCCGGGTGCTGCTGGAGCCGACCTTCACCGAGGCGTGGCTGGAGTCGCCGGCCCACGAACCGCCCGGCATCCTTACCGTGCCGGCCCTGGACGAGGTCGGGGTCGAGGTGCGGCGCGCCCAACCGGACGAGGTGTCGGCGACGACGGGCAACCCCCTGTGGTTCGTCATCGACGCCCGGCAGAACCGGCGCGACCCGCGGATCGGCTTCCCCGAGGTGTCGGCCACCGACGAGAAGGGCCGCCCCGTCGAGGTCCGCACCGGCAACGAGGGCTTCCGTCTGTGGGTCGAAGAGCCCGGGCCCGCCGACCCGATCCCGGTCCGGCTGCGCGTCGCCGTGCGCACGGGCTTCACCCCCCTCTGAGCGCCCTTGCAAAGGCCCTGAAAGGGGCCTGCGAACGGCCCCCGGTTGGCCTATAAGGGCGCTCCCCCGTTCGCCGTGGAGTCCCGATGGCCGGAACCCCGACCGCCCCGAAGGTGGGCATCATCATGGGCAGCCAGTCCGACTGGCCCACGATGAAGCTCGCGGCGGACGTGCTCGACGCCCTGGGCGTGCCCCACGAGACCCGCATCGTCAGCGCCCACCGCACGCCGGACCGGCTGGTCGACTACGCGAAGACCGCCCGCGGGCGCGGACTGCACGTGATCATCGCCGGCGCCGGCGGGGCCGCCCACCTGCCGGGCATGACAGCGGCCATGACGTCGCTGCCGGTGCTCGGCGTGCCGGTCCAGAGCCGGGCCCTGTCCGGCATGGACAGCCTGCTGTCCATCGTGCAGATGCCCAAGGGCGTGCCGGTCGGCACGCTGGCGATCGGCGCGTCGGGGGCGGCCAACGCGGGCCTGCTGGCGGCCAGCATCCTGTCCCTGCACGACCCCGCGCTGACCACCCGGCTCGACGCCTGGCGGGCCGCACAGACCAACGCGGTCGCCGAGGCTCCGGTGGACGAGGGGCCGGCGTGACACCGCTGCACCGGGGGGGCGTGATCGGCGTGCTGGGCGGCGGCCAGCTGGGCCGCATGCTGGGCCACGCCGCCGAGCAGCTGGGCTACCGCGTGCACGTCCTGTCGCCCCGGCCCGGACCGGCGACCCAGGTCACCCCCGATCACACCCTGGCCGACTACGAAGACGAAGCCGCCCTGGCGCGGTTCGCCGACGCCGTCGACGTCGTGACCAGCGAGTTCGAGAACGTGCCCGCCAGCGCCGCCGCCTTCCTGGCCGCCCGCGTCCCGGTGCGGCCGGGCCCCCGCGCGCTGGCGACCTGCCAGGACCGCATCGCCGAGAAGACCTTCCTGCGCGAGGCCGGCATCCCGACCGCCCCGTGGGGAGAAGCCCACGGCCCGGCCGACGTCGCGCGGCTGGCCGAGACCCTGGGCCGCCCCTGCGTGCTCAAGACCGCGCGCTTCGGCTACGACGGCAAGGGCCAGGCCATGGTCAAGGCCGGCACGGATCCCGCCGACGCCTGGGCCACCATCGCCGGGCATGCCCCCGACGCCGCCGGCGTGGTCGAGGGCTGGGTGGACTTCTCCTGGGAAGCGTCCGTCGTCGTGGCCCGCGGGCTGGACGGCCACACGGTCTGCTACCCCCTGGTCGAGAACCGCCACCGCGACCACATCCTGCACGAGACCCTGGCCCCGGCCCCCCGCGCGACGCCCGACGTGGCCGCCCGCGCGCAGGCCCTGGCCGAGCGGGTCGCCCAGGCCCTGGACATCGTCGGGCTCATCGCCGTCGAGCTGTTCGTCGGCGCCGACGGCGATCTGCGGGTCAACGAGCTCGCCGCCCGGCCCCACAACTCCGGCCACTGGTCCATGAACGGCGCCCGCGTCAGCCAGTTCGAGCAGTGCATCCGCGCCATCACCGGCAACCCCCTGGGCGACGCCCGCGCCATCGCGCCGACGCGGATGGTCAACCTGCTCGGCGACGAGGTGCTGGACCGCGACCGCTGGCTGCGCGACCCCGACGCCCACCTGCACGACTACGGCAAGGACGAGGTCCGTCCGGGCCGCAAGATGGGCCACGTCAACATCGTGCAGCGGGGCTGACGCTGCGGGGCGATGCCGAGGGCACGGCAGCCGTCAGGTCCCCTGGTTTCGCAACCGGTCGCGGGCAGGTCCCCTGGTTTCGCAACCGGCCGCCGGCAGGTCTCCCGGATCGGTCAGGAACGCGGGCCGACCAGGATGCCAGAGCGGCGCGATTGCTGGACTTGCGCGATCGGCCTCCGCGCCGCAGGGCCCGGCTGTTGCGAA
>JACKEY010000003.1 GCA_020632755.1 Alphaproteobacteria bacterium
GTGAGCGCTGCCCTGCGCTGCTGCGAGCTGCAGCACCGCTGCGACACGGAGGGCGCCAGGCCAGAGACGCCGTCAGGGACTCTGCGGGCGTCGGTCTTGCCAGTGGAGAGCTGGCCGACCTCGCCGGTGGCGGGCGCCGCCAAGGGGACGGACGGACTCGGATTCGAGCTCGGTTCCCGGCGGCGGAACGAAGTTGCCGCCGTCCGGTCAGGCGCTGTGGGGGACGGGCCTCGGTCCGAAGGCTGTCGGGCGGGAGTGCCCTGGGCCTACCGAGTCGTCGCGGGTCCGAAGTCGCCCTGCTGTCGCCGGAACTAGTCGGCCACTCCGAGGACGCACCAACTCGGGTCGGGCTACGATGTGGGCATGAACGCGTTCGTCCCGATCGACGATCCCGCCCTCGAACGGCTGCTCCGCCGGGTCGTGGACGTGATGCGTCCCCTGGAGGTCTGGTTGTTCGGGAGCCGAGCCGAGGGCCGAGCCCGACCGGATAGCGACTACGACCTCCTTGTCGTTTTGCCGGATGACGTTGACCCGAACGCGTTCGACCCCGTCCAGGCCTGGAAGATCGGGCGTGAGGTCCGGGTGTCCGCCGACATCGTCCCCTGCACGCACGCCGAGTTTGTGGAAGACCAGCACGAGATCGACACCCTCGCTCGGGCAGCGGTGACCCGCGGCAGGAAGATCTTTGAGCACTGAACGGCGATGTGCCGCGTTCCTCGATCTCGCCGCTGCCGATCTCGACGCGGCAGAGGTGCTCGCCCGTGTCGGCAACCAGTACGCCGCCTACCACGTGCAGCAGGCCGTCGAGAAGGTGCTCAAGGCCCTGCTGCTCCTTCGTGGCATCGAAGCCGGCACAGAGCATCGCCTGGACGTGCTCTCGGATCGCCTTCCTGAAGGCGACATGTGGCGAGATCGGCTTGAGCCGGTGCTGTCGTACTCCGCCTATGCCACCACGTTTCGCTACCCGACCCCGGGCGGTCGCATCGTCCGCCCGCCTCCCGGTGCCGGTGTCCTGAAGGACGTGGCAGCAGTTCGCGACCTCGTCGGGCAGGCCCGGGCCGACCTCGCCCGCCCGCCACCATCGAGGTGAGCGCTGCCCTTCGCTGCGAACTGCAGGTACTCGCGCAGTGACCGATCAGCGGAGCAGGGAGGCGGTGGACGAGCGGGACGTGTGACGCCAACGCTCAGCTCCGGCAGTGGCTCGACCAGGTCGCGAACGTCCGAAAGTGGCCGCAGGACCGCACCTGCACGGTCGAGGACGCCTGGCGCGAGGAGCAGCCGCGGCTGTTGCCACTTATCTGCACCGTCTACTGGACTCGCTGAAGCTGCACTACCTGGCCGCACACCTCGACGACCTCAACGCCGAGGCCACGCGCAACCGGTGGGGCGCCCAGGAGATCGTGGAAGCGCTGGTCCAGAGGGAGATGGAGGAGCGACAGCGACGCTCGGTGGAGCGGCGCCTCAGGGACGCGCGGATCGGCAAGTTCAGTCCAATCGCGAGCTTCGACTGGACGTGGCCGACGCACATCGATCGGGAGCACATCGGGCGGCTGCTCACGCTGGCGTTCATGAATGACAGCGACAACGTGATCCTGGCTGCGGCGCAGGGCCTGGGGAAGACCATGGTCGCGAAGAACATCGCCTACAAGGCGGTCCTGGCCGGACACATGGTCCTGTTCACGACGGCGGGCGCGATGCTGCTCGACCTGAGCGACGGCCCGCGCGCGCTGCAGTCCCGAATTCGGAAGTACACGGCGCCGCGCCTCCTGGTCGTCGACGAGGTCGGCTACCTGTCTTAGAGCGGGTCGACCACTCATGCAGTCGGGCGCTCACGAGGTCGAGCCGGCGCGAAGTCCGCAGTTGAACGTGAGCGGCGACAGTCAGAGTCTCCGCGTGCGTCGGTCTTGCCGGTGGAGAGCCGGCGGACCTCCTCGGTCGGCGGGCGCTACCGACCATGGACAGACTCCAATTCGAGCTCGGTTCCCGGCTGCGGAACGAAGGTCCGGGCAGGCGCTGTGGGGGACGGGGCCTCGGTCCGAAGGTCACGGTGCTCTTGAACATCGTGGTCGTCGGGGTGAGCGCTGCCCTGCGCTGCTGACCACGGAAGGCGGGCCGTGCCGGAGGGCGCCGTGCCGAAGACAGCCATCAGGGTGAGCGCTGCCCTGTGCCGAGCTGGGTGAGCGCCGGGCGTCGTGGCCTTCGGCGACCGCCGTTCCAGCACGAGCATCGGGAAGGAGAACGAGTGCAGGGTCGCCGTGGACTGACCGATCAGCGACGGGCGGCGGGATGTGCAGACCCGCTCGGCCGGCACGGTCGTTGCCGCTCGGGGTGGCTCAGATCAGGCGGACAGCGCCTCGGCCAGCATGGCGGCCTTGTACGCCTGT
>JACKEY010000030.1 GCA_020632755.1 Alphaproteobacteria bacterium
AGAGAAGCGGCCGTGGGGGTGACAATCGGGTTCCGGCCCTTTCCCACGTGCACCTCAACCAATGAGCAATGTGGATTCGACAATGGCAAGTGCACCACCCGTCGAGATCAGAGGTACTGCGGTATCTGGCGAGCCTTCCGTTCTGTCGCTAGAACCGTTCGCAACTGACCCTGACCGATGGCTGTTGCCCGTCCCCGTCGATGTCGAGGCAGAAGCCGACGAGGCTCGGCTCTGGCTGCCGCGCTACAAGGTTCTCCCAAGCGTCCCAGCACCTGCTGCTGTGGCGCTTGAGGGAGCTTCGAGGACCTTGATCCAGGTTCAACCGGGTGGGCTTCCGTTGGTCTTCGCTGCCGTTGACCGTGTCCGGTGGCTAGTCGAGTGATCTCGCCCTCGGTCTTGCTCGCCGCCGGGGGTGTCGCTTGCATGGCAGACCCCACGTTGGTCAGCGACTTCGAAGATGATCACATCTGTGCGCCCACAGAACCCGGTGTACAACCGGGGGGGTCGGATTCGATTCCACCCACTCGCTACGGCGACCGAAGCATCCGGTCGTGTGAACGATACGTCAGCACCGACCTGATCCACGAAACCACCGGCTCTACCTACCTCGTATCGGGCCGCCCATGGGCGGAGCACGTGAGGTACTCCACCCCATGGATTCCCCCCAACGGCGGTGAGTTGCAGCAAGAGGAGCTGTATACGCCAGGCGACATACTGTTCATACCTGCGGAAGACCATGACCTGAGCGGCCTCGACGTTCTGCAGTCCGACGGGACAGTGCTTGGCGGCTCCACGATGGCGAACTTCGGGGAGAACGTCGAACAGGTCTTCACCACAGGAAACACCACCGATCTCGCCGTCGGCGCACCATACAACTCGTCGGTGCGTCAGACTGATCGCCGAACGCTGCTCTGGTACATCACCGAAGTCGACCCCAAGTCAACCGTTCCGAATGTCGAAGCCAGCGCCTGGGTCGTCGACAAGCCCTACGACGACTCGGATTGGCTGGGACCTCAGTTCGGCGTGGTCGGCGATGTCACGGGCGATGGAAACGACGATATCGCGTTGATACTCGACGATATGGCCGTGCTTCCTGGTCCAATCGACCAGGACGTTCCACTCGAGGGCTGGGACTTGTGGATTGGGGGGGCACAAGTAATCAGCGACTCGAAGCCAGCACTGGTCCAGCGCTTTGACGCAAACGGAGATGGGGTGTACGATCTCGCGCCGGCAAGGGCTGGAGGCGGCGACGGTGCCGGCCGACTCAGGATCTTCCTCGGCCCGATCGATAGTAGCCGCGAGACCGCAGACCAAGACGTCATCCTGGGGATGTTCTCCTACTCCCCAGCTCACGAGTCCTCCAAGGATGGCGACTCCACGGACTTTGGCAGAAGTGCCTTGTCGAGCCCCGGCGATCGTGATGGAGACGGGTATGACGATCTCGTCATCGCAGATCGCTGGCGAGACATCGAGGGCACGACTGACGCGGGGAAGATCTGGTTGCTGGCGGGACCGTTCTTGGAGGACGGGGACATCGAATCGCTGGCCTACGCGACAGTCGTAGGAGTGAACGACCGCGACGAGATAGGCGCATACGCCGCAGAAGGCGACTTGAACGGTGACGGCGCCACCGACCTTGTCGCGGCAGCAAACAACTGGCAGGAAACCGACCCGTACAGCGGTTGGCCCACGGACGAGGCCACCGATCCTGGCACCCGTCTGTTCTGGGGCCCGATCGGAGGTACCGTCCCGTTCGACCACGGCGTTGAGATCCACAACAGTCGGGCGGGCGAGCTCATCGCGAACGTGGACTTGGACGGCGATGGCGTGGATGACCTGGTCATGACGGATAACGATCTGGCAGGAAGCGACGACGACCCGATGTTCCCGACTGCCATCCACATCTGGTACTCCAGCGCCTCGAGCGAGTGGCCCCGCCCCTGGGCTCCCTCCGACTGATGCCGATCCTCGCTCCGGCCTGCTGCGCCGGATACCTCCGCCCCATGCACAGCATCCTCCTCCTCGCCGGCCTCTCCCTCTCCTCCCCCACCCTCGCGCAGACCCCGCTGCCCGAGCCCGACGCCGACAGCGACGGTGGGCCCGTCGCGCTGCCGGACGCCGACGCGCCGGTGACCCTGCCCGTGCCGAAGATCCCCGACCTGCCCGACGGCAAGGTGCCCGACGACTGGAACGGCGACATCGTGGCGACGATCACGCTGTCGGCCGCGCCGGACGCGGTGACGGACTGGGTGTCGGACCTGCGCAACCAGCAGGTGGTGCTGCGGGGCTGCACGGACAAGTGGGAGCACGGCACCAAGCACGTGGGCGTCGGGGCCAGCGCGGTGCTGCGCTACACGGCCGGGCCCTTCAAGCGCAAGCTGACCGCCACGATCAGCGAGGTGAAGCCCGGCCGCCAGGTGGTGGTCGATCACCCGGGCAACAAGGGCTTCGTGACGACCTGGACGGCGACGGACGTCCAGGGCGGGACCGAGCTCGAGCTGCACACCTTCCTGAACCTGCCGCCGAAGCCCTTCCGCAAGGTCTACGTGCGCAAGGTCCAGCCGGTGTGGGGCGTCTGCTACGACGTCGCGCTGCAGGGGGTCGCGCAGCGGATCGGGAACTGAGCGAGCCGCTCAGCGCCCGGCCCAGATGCCGCGCAGCCGCTCGATGAGCTCGTTGGCGCGGAAGGGCTTCTCGATGATGTCGATGGCGCCCAGCGCCCGCAGGCGCTCGCGGTCCTGGCGCAGGGACTTGGCCGTCAGGAAGACGACGGGCAGGGCGGCGAGGCCCGGGTCCTGGCGGATGCGGGACAGCACGGCCGGGCCGTCCATGCCCGGCATCATGACGTCGAGCAGCACCATGTCGGGGCGCTCGTGGGCCATGGCGTCCAGCGCCTGCTGACCGCCGGCGGCGCTGGTGACCCGCACGCCCCCCATCTCCTCGAGCACCAGGGCGACGATCTCGCGGATGTCGTCGTCGTCGTCGACGTGCAGGATGTGGGGCGGCAGCGTCATCGCGACACCTCGGAGACGTACGAGAAGGTGTCCTCGTCGCGCCCGTCGTCGTCCATGGGCACCTCGTCGGTGCCCGGCAAGGCGGGCTGCGGCACGCGGAACAGGAAGGTGGTGCCCTCGCCCACCGCCGTGTCGAACCAGATGACGCCGTTGTGGGCTTCGACGATGGCCCGGGCGATGGACAGGCCCAGGCCCGTGCCGCCGACGTGGCGGCTGTCGCTGCCGTCGGCCTGCGAGAACGGCACGAAGACCTGCTCGCGGAAGGCCTCGGGGATGCCGGGGCCCTGGTCCTGGACCCAGAAGAGCGCCTCGCCGTCCTGCTCGTCGACGCCGATGGTGACGGTGCCATCGGGGGGCGAGAAGCGCACGGCGTTGCTGATGAGGTTCGCAAGCACCTGCATCAGGCGGTCGGGGTCGCCCAGCACTTCGACCGGGACCAGGCCCGACGCGACGGCCAGGGTGGCCTGGCGGTGCTCGGCCAGGCCTTCGTGCATGGCGACGGCCTTCTCGATGAGCTCCAGCGCGTCGAGGGGGCGGCGGTTGAGCTCGACGTGGCCGGACCCCAGCCGCTCCATGTCCAGGATGTCGTTGACGATGCGGAGCAGGCGCTCGCTGTTCTCGTAGGCCAGGTCGGCGAAGCGCTGGGCGCGGGGCTCCAGCGGGCCGGCAAGCCCGTCCTTGAGCAGCTCCAGGCTGCCGATGATGCTGGTCAGCGGCGTGCGCAGCTCGTGGTTGACGGTGGACAGGAACTCGCCCTTGAGCCGGTCGACCAGCCGGCGCTGGGACACGTCGGCGACGACGGCCATGAACCGGCGGCCCTCGGTGGTGTGCAGCTCGGTGATGGTCACATCCATCGGGAAGACGCTGCCGTCGGGGCGGCGGCCGGCGACCTCGCGGCGCTCGCCCAGCAGCGGCGCATCGCCGGTGGCCAGGAAGCGGTCCAGGGCCTCGCGGTGGTTGCGACGGTGAGGCTCGGGCAGCAGGTCGAAGAAGGACCGGCCGATGATGGCGCGGTGGGCGAAGCCGAAGATCTCGCCCGCGGCGGGGTTGGCGGACTGGATGCGGCCGGAGCGGTCGAAGACCATGATGCCGTCGACGGTCGTCTCGACGATGGCGCGCAGCAGCGCTTCGTTGGCCCGGAGCTCGCGGCTGGTGGCGACGAGCTGCTCGGTCCGGGCGTCGACGAGGTGCGACACGGTCGCGGTGCGGCCGGTGAGCAGGGCCACCCATCCGGCGACCAGCCCGGTCAGGGTCAGGCCGCCGAGCAGCACCAACAGCGGAAGCCAGGGCTCGGGTGTCGGCGCGGGGCCGAGGGGTCGGGCGCTGGCGCGCCACTGCAGCGCGCCGACGTCGATGGGCACGGGCGCCAGGGTGGCCGGCCGGCCCGGATCCGCGTCGGTCGGGTGGGCCAGCAGCAGGGTGCCGCTGTCGTCGTAGACGAAGAAGGCGCTCTTGTGGTCCTGGTCCTCCCGCAGGCCGTCGAAGGCGTCGACGCCCAGGGCCTCGGCGTCGAAGGCGACCACGGCCAGCCAGGAGCCGCCGGCTTCCTGCTCGGGCAGGTCGATGTGGACCAGGAAGGCGCCGTCGCCGATGCCGTCGATGCGCAGGTCCGCGTCGCCGGCCGCGTGCAGGGGCAGCTGGCCGGCCTTCAGCCCGGGAAAGCGCGCCTGGCCGTCGGCCAGGACGTGGTCGACCAACCGGCAGCCGCTGCTCTCGACGACACAGGTCCCGTAGGCCCGCACCGCCGGCTGCACCTCGAGGCCCTGGGTGAACCGGGCCAGCTCGTCCTGGGTGACCTGCTCGCTGGCGGCGTAGAGCGACGCCACGGCGCGCGCCTGGCCGAGCACCTGGTCGATGGACTCGTCGAGCAGCACCAGGTGGTGGGCGAAGTCCCGCTGGAAGATCTGCTGCGCGCGGAGCTCGGCTTCCTGGGTGACGAAGCCGCGCACCACGACGAAGGCCCCCGCGGTGAGGGCGACGCCCAGGACAGCGGCGAGCGTGGTCGCCAGGATGCGAGGGGAGCGGGTCATCGAGACCAGGGGGTGCCGTTGCCCCCATGGTAGCGCGCGAGGCGGCCGCGCTACGCTTCGGCCATGTCCGACACGCCACCGCTGCTGCTGGGAGCCACGGGATTCCTGGGTCGCCAGGTGGCCGCCCGGGTCCCCACGGCCGAGGCGCCCGACCGGCTGGACGTCGACCTCGAAGACCCCGGCGAGGTGCGCGCACTGCTGGCCGACAGCCCGCCCCGCACCGTGTTCCTGTGCGCGGGCGCGCTGCCGGACGCCGACCCGCTGGCCATGGCCCGGCTCAACACGCGGCTGCCCGTGCTGCTGGTCGAGCTGCTGCCCGCCGGCAGCACCCTGGTGCTGGCGGGCAGCGTGGCCGAGGTCGGCGGGCGCGACGTGCACGAGGAGACGCCCTGCCGCCCGACCACCGCCTACGGGCGCAGCAAGGCGACCGGGGCCGGCGCGGCCCTGCAGATCGGACCGACCCGAGGCGTGCGGGTGGTCGCGCCGCGGTTCTTCCAGCTGTACGGGCCGGGCGAGGCGCCGCACCGGCTGTTGCCGTCGCTGCGGCGCGCGGCGCGGACGGGCGAGCCGCTGCCGCTGTCGTCGGGGCGGCAGCTGCGGGACTTCACCTGGGTCGGAGACGCGGCGGACGCGATGGTGGCGCTGGCCGGGCACCCCGACGCCCAGGGCGTCGTCAACGTCGCGACGGGCCGGCTGACCTCGGTCGAGGCCTTCGCCCGCGCCGTGGCCGAGGCGCTCGGCCTGGACCCGGGCCTGCTGCGGTTCGGCGCGCGGCGGCCGGGGCCGGAGGGAGAGGATCCCTGGGCCCACGACGCCGTGCCGCTGCACCGCCTGCGGGCGCTCGGCCTGTCCCCGCCGGCCGTGTCGCTGGCCGAGGGCATCCCCCTGGCCCTGTCGGATTAGACCGCGGCATGGCCGAGCTCGCCCTGACCATGCCCGCCTTCGACGAGGAGGAGGTGATCGCCGCCACGGTCCGCGAGCTGTGCGCGGCCTTCGTCGACGTGGACCTGCAGCTGGTGGTGGTGGACAACGGCAGCCGCGACGGCACCGGGGCCGCCATCGACGGGCTGGTCGCCGAGGGGCTGCCGGTGACCAAGGTGCACGTGCCGGTCAACCGCGGCTACGGCTTCGGCGTGCGGGCCGGGCTGGCGGCCTGCGACGCCCCGTGGGTGGGCTTCCTGTGCGCGGACGGTCAGGTGTCCGGCGCCGACGTGCGGGCGCTCTACGCGAAGGCGGTAGGCCTGTCGGCGCCGGCCCTCGTGAAGGTCCGGCGCCGGTTCCGCAAGGACGGCGGCGACCGCAAGCTGGTGTCGGTCGCCTACAACCTGGCCGCCAACGTGCTCTACGGCGGGCTCGGCAGCATCGATCTCAACGGCAACCCGAAGCTGCTGCCCGGCGCGACCCTGGCGACCATGGACCTGCGGAGCGACGACTGGCTGCTGGACCTCGAGCTGATGCGCAAGGCCCGCGCCCGGGGGCTGCCCGTGATCGAGGTCGACGTCCAGGCCCGGGCCCGCGGCGGGGGCCGCTCCCACGTGCGGCCCCAGACGGTCGTGGACTTCACCCGGGCCATGCTGGCCGACCGCGCGGGGACCCGATGAGCCCGCCGACCCCGCCGGGCGTGGCCTTCCACACGCGATCCGACTGTCGGATCTGCGGCAGCGCCGCCCTGGACGTGGTGCTGGACTACGGCCACCCGCCCCTGGCCAACGCCTTCGCCGCCGACGGCCGCGCGGCGCCGCGGGCCCCGCTCACCCTGTGTCGCTGCGCCCGCTGCGGGCTGGTCCAGGTGCCCCAGGTCGTCGATCCGGCCGCGCTGTTCACCGACTACGCCTACGTGTCCGGCACGTCGCCGGCGATGGGCCGGCACTGGCAGGGGCTGGCCGAGACCCTGGCCGCCCGCCACCCGGGTGGCCGGGTGCTGGAGGTCGCGAGCAACGACGGCACCCACCTGGCGGCCATGGCCCGCGCCGGCCTGGATGCCCTCGGCGTCGACCCCGCGGAGAACCTGGCGGCCGCGGCCAACGCCGCTGGGCGGCCCACGGTCTGCGCCTTCTTCGACCGCGAGAGCGCCGCGCGACTGGCCGCAGACCACGGGGCCTTCGACGCGGTGGTCGCCTGCAACGTGCTGGCCCACGTCGACGATCCGGTCGGCCTGCTGGCCGCCGCGGCCGGCCTGCTGCGGCCCGGCGGCCACGTGGTGGTCGAGGTCCCCGACCTGCGCCCGATGGTGGACGAGGGCGCCTTCGACACCGTCTACCACGAGCACCTCTGCGTCTTCTCGGCGCGCACCCTGGCGGCCGCGGCGCGGGCCGCCGGCCTGGGGCTGGTCGCCCTCGAGCGCCTCCCGGTGCACGGCGGCAGCCTGCGGGCCTGGCTGCAGCCGGGCGCCCCCGCCGCGCTTGCCTCGGTGGACGCCTCCGCCGACGACCCCGACCTCGCCCCGCTCGTCGGCCACGCCCTCGCCGTCCGCGAGCGCCTGCGCGCCCTCCCTCCGACCCCGGCCTACGGCGCCGCCGCGAAAGCGACGGTCCTGCTGGCCTGGTGCGGCCTGGACGTGGACCGGGTGCCATGGATCGGCGACGGCAACCCGGCCAAGCAGGGCCTGCAGGTGCCCGGCACGGCCATCCCGGTGCTGCCGCCCGACGCGGTCGCGTCCGACCGGGTGCTGCTGCTGGCCTGGAACCACGCCGCCGAGCTGGTGCCCTGGCTGCGGGCGCGCGGGGTGCAGCAGGTGCTGCTGCCCCATCAGCGGTAGACGGCGACCCGCCAGCCCACGTCGCCGCTGCGTTCCTGGAAGGGGCCTTCCACCACGGCGATGCGCTTGCCGTCGGGGTGCAGCACGCCCTGCTCGGCCGCGCTCTCGGTCGGGCAGCCCGCCGGCACCGGGACCAGCTCGGCGTCGTCGGGCACCGGATCGGAGCGCACGGGCTGGCCCTGCCAGCTGTCGACGATGACCAGGTCGCCGAACACACGCTCCATGCGCAGGGTGCCGCCGTCGGGCTCGGCCCAGGCCAGGCTGCGGGGCGGCTCGCTGCCGATGCCGACCCGGAACAGCATCACGCACTGGGGCACGTCCGGCGCGGTGGCGAGCACGCGCCGCGCCCGGCCCAGGATCTCGACGTCTTCACCCGGCGACCAGGCGCGCTCGACCAGCACCCGGTCCTCGGGCAGGTGGGCGCCGTCGGCTTCGACGTCGGCGGGCACGACGATGCCGCCGTCCACGAAGATCACGTCGACCCGCGGCACGCCGTCTTCGCCGTCGTCGCCCGCGGGCGCCAGCTCGGGCGCCCAGCAGGCCAGCAGCAGCGGCAGCAGGAGGGTCATCGGTCCCAGGCTCACAGATCCAGGGGGCCCGCGTCCAGCGCGTCGGCCAGATCCTCGGCCAGGCGCTCGGCGTCCTCCCAGCACAGCTCGTTGTCGGCGGCGTCGACCTCCAGGCTGAGCACGACGCCGTCGCCGCCCAGCGAGTAGGCGCTGACCTCGACCTCGCGCGTGTGCTCGGCGCTCTCGGCTTCGGCGGGCACGGTGAAGAAGGCGGTGACGCAGTCGTCCTCCTCCCACACCACCTTCACGCTCACGCCTTGGAACTGGCTGGCGACGTCCTCGGCCGCCCGCCGCATGGCCCCCTCGTCCAGCTTGCGCCAGGGCAGCTTCCAGGTGCGATCCCAGGCTTCGAAGCCCTCTTCACCCAGGTCTTCTCCGTCCAGGTCGTCCCCGTCGAAGTCGTCAGGTCCTTCGTCCCGCTCGCGCATCGGCCGCTCCTTCCCGGCGCCGACCCAGCAGCGCGAGGAGGGCCAGCATGCCAGGGGCGAGCGCCGTCGTGGCGGGCGACAGGGCGCAGCCGCCCTTGGGGGTCTCGTCGTCGTCGCCGTCGCCGTCCCCGTCGCCGCCGCCGTCGTCCCCGGCGAGCCCGTCGTCGTCGCCGCCGGTCCCGCCGCCGGTGGGCCCGGTGTCGCCGCCCCCTTCGTCGTCGTCGTCGTCGTCGGGACTCGACGGCGCGCCGACCGCCAGCCGGTAGCTGGCGCCGTCGGCCAGACCGGTGACGGCCAGCACGTCGCCGCCCGACACGTCGATGCTCGACCCGACGGCGTCGGGGCCGGAGACCACGGCGGTGCCTTCGACGGTGATCGACGCGGCCTCGCCGACCTCGAAGTAGTGGGTGCCCAGGTAGGGCAGCTCACCGGTCGCGCCGTCCTCGACGACACCGCGGATCGGCACGTCGCCGTAGCCGGCGGAGTCTTCCAGCAGGTTGTTGCCGTAGGCGCCGGTGAAGCCGCCCCACACCTCGCCCGGGGTGCGGGCCGTGGTGTCGCCGATGATCTCGTCCCAGCCGTCGCCGCTGCGATCCCGCCCGGCCAGCCAGACGTCGCGCATCGTGTCGGCGCCGACGTGCTCGTCGAGCCAGGCGTTGAGCACGAACATGCCGTACTGGTGGCTGCCGACGGTGCTGTCGTAGCGGAGCGCCGACTGATCGGCGTACCAGGCGGCGATGTACAGGTGGCCGTCGACGTCGGGGTCGGCCAGCTCGCTGCCCCAGGTGGCGCTGGCTTCCCAGTACCAGGTCTCGCTCTCGCGGTAGCTGTCGAAGTCACGCACCGCGTACTGGAAGGCGTGCATCAGCTCGTGGGCGGCCAGCGACGCCCAGAAGGGGTCGTCGTAGGCGTAGGTCGGGTTCAGGTAGATGACCGGGTAGCCCTCGCCGAACTCGTCGGTGAAGTACTCGGTCGTGTACCCGGTGGTGCCGCCCAGCCCCGGGTCCAGCAGCACCCACAGCAGGTAGCGGTCGGACGACACCGGCGCGACCCAGCCCTGGTCGACGTAGCTGTTCCACGCGACCTCGAGCGCATCGGCCGCGGCTTCGGCGTCGGCCCGGTGGATGCTGCTGTCCCACCAGTTGACCGTGAAGTTGTCGGTCTCGATGTGCATGCTGTACGGCGAGCCGTAGATCGACTTGCCTCCGCCAGGCGGCGGCGGCAGGGCGACGCCGTCCAGGCGCGCAGGCGCGGTCAGGGCGTGCGCGAAGGGCACGGGACCGGCGTCGTGCAGGGCAGCGAGGACCGCGGGGGTGCCGCAGTCTCCGACGGCGGAAGCCGTGGGGATCAGGGCGACGAGCAGGGGCAGCATCGGGAACCGGGGAGGGAGGCGACGGGCGCAGCATGCCCCGGTCCCACGGGATCCGCGACCCGTGCCACGGAGCCCTCACCTCCGAGACGCAGCACGGCCCCGCCGGCGGGGAGCCAGCGGGGCCGTGGGTGTCGCCTGGACTACCAGAGACCCAGGGTGGTCTTCAGCAGCACGGTGCAGACGTCGTAGGGATCGGCGTTGGCGGCCGGGCGGCGATCCTCGAGGTAGCCGTAGCCGACCTCGGCCACCATGCGCGGGATGCGGATGGACGCGGTGCGGTCGGCGATGCCGTACTTGAAGTCCTTGTACGAGCAGGTCTCGTGGGCGCCGGTCAGGCGGCCTTCGTTGCCCCAGCCGTAGACGGCCAGGTGCTCCTCGCGCCGGGTGCCGAGCGCCTCGCAGGCGGCCTCGATGACGCCGCGGCCGCCGGTGGTGCGCATCGGGGCGGTGCTGTAGTTGGTGTGCATGCCGGCGCCGTTCCAGTCACCGGGCACGGGCTTGGGGTCCAGCGTGGCGCTGATGCCGTAGTCCTCGCCCACGCGGTACAGCAGCCAGCGGGCCAGCCACAGGTGGTCGCTGGCGGTCAGCGGGTCGACGCCGGGGCCGCCGCACTGGAACTCCCACTGGCCGGGCATGACCTCGGCGTTGATGCCGGTCAGGTGGATGCCGGCTTCCAGGCACACCTTCATGTGCTCCTCGACCACCTCGCGGCCGTAGACCTCGTCGGCGCCGACGCCGCAGTAGTACGGGCCCTGGGGGGCGGGGTAGCGGCGCTCGGCGGGGAAGCCCAGGGGCTTGCTGCCGTCGAAGAAGGTGTACTCCTGCTCGAAGGCGATCCAGGGCTCCTGGGCGGCGGCCTTCGCCATGACCTCGCGCAGCACGGCGCGCTTGTTGCTCTTGTGGGCGGTGGTGCCGTCGGGCTCGAAGACCTCGCACATCACCAGCCAGGCGCCCTTGCCGCGGACGGGGTCGGCCACCATGCAGACCGGCTTGAGGATCCGATCGCTGTCGCCGCCGGGGGCCTGGTTGGTGGAGCTGCCGTCGAAGGCCCAGAGCGGGAAGTCCGACAGGTCGGGCGCCTCGAGGGTCTCCGGCATGATCTTGGTCTTGCTGCGGACGAGGGCGGTGGGGTGGGTTCCGTCGACCCAGATGTACTCGGCGATGGTGGCCATGGGGCGCTCCAGGGGAGGTGCGGGGGGAGAAGGGGTCCTGCGAGGCAGGGTCGGCCCCTGAGCAACCTCCGTGCCAGCCCGCGAGGAGGCGCTGGCGATGGGCATGTCGAGGAGGAGGCGCCTCCACGGACCTACATGGATGTAGGAATGCCTTCCGTCGAGCTACGATAATGTAGGATTCGAGAGGCCCCGATGCCGCCGTCGTCGTCGGGGAGGCGGATGTCCGAGATGCCCGCCCCTGCTGGCTTCTCGCGGCACGCCTCCGCTGCGGGGCGCGATCTGGATCCTACGAATCCGTAGGATTCCGGCTCAGGTCGCCATCACCGTGGTGTCCAGGTGGGTGGGCGCGACCTGGGCGCGGTCGCCGAACACCAGGTTGGCCACGTCCAGGGACAGCCGCCCCGGGTCCCGCGTGCGGGCGATGGTGCGCAGCCAGGCGCGGCGCCGGGGGTGGCGATCGCCCAGGTCGACCTCGATGGGCGTGTCGAGCGGCAGGCCGTCTTCGTCGCGCACCAGCAGCACCTTGGGGCGGGCCAGCGGGAAGCGGCCCTGGCCGGGGGCCAGGACCACGGCGACCTCGCCGGTGTCGAGCTCGACGCAGGACCCGGGCGGGAACCGGCCGACGACCCGGACGAAGGACCGGACCAGCAGCGGGTCCAGCTCGGGGCCCGAGCCGCGCAGCAGCTTCTTGATGGCCTGGTCCGGCGGCAGCGCGGCCCGGTGGGCCCGGTGCGAGGCCAGCGCGGCGAAGCGATCGGCCACGCTGACGATGCGGGCGAACAGGTGGGGCTGGCCGGGTCCGGCCGGGTAGCCGCCGACGCCGTCGTTGTGGCGGTGGTGCTCGGCGCTGACCAGGGCGCGGTCGACGGTGCCCGCCGCGAAGCCGTAGGTCTGCAGCAGGTAGCGGGTGCCGCGCAGGGGGTGGGTCTCGAGCCGATCGCGCTCGGTCGGGGCCAGGGATCGCGGGACCTTGCGCAGCTCCTCGGGCAGGAAGGCCTCGCCCACGTTGTGGCTGATCGCCGACACGCCCAGCCGCAGCAGGTCGCGGCGGGACAGGTCCATGGCGCGCCCGATGCACACCGACAGGATGGCGACGACCAGGTCGTGGGCGGCGTCCGTCAGGGCCGGCTCGCGCAGGGCCGTCAGCGACAGGAGCTCCTCGGTGCCTTCTTCGGCCATCTGCACCATGCCCAGCACAAGGGCGCGCTGGCGGCGGCGCACGTACAGGTCCAGGCTGGCCAGCCGCTCCGGATCGCAGACCGCGAGCCCCTCCTCGAACAGCTCCAGCGCCTCGACGCGCCGGCGGGCCGCGGCATCGCGCAGGCGCCCGGCGTCGGCCGGCAGCGGGATCAGCCGCACACCGCCGAGCGGCCGGACCGCTTCGGGGTCGAAGTCGCGGTACACGCGCAGGATGCGCGCCACACCGAGCAGGCTGTCGGCGGTCAGCCGCGGCAGGTCCAGCACCACCCCGCGAGCGCGCAGGCCCGCCAGCTGCTCGGTGAACCGGCTGGTGGCGTCCCAGGACCGCCGCGTGGCCCGCAACCAGACGCCGTTGGCGAAGGCGTGCCCCTCCGCGAAGACCAGGGCGACACGTTCTTCGGGCAGTCCGCCCGGGCCGGTGGCCCGCAGGCCGGCCAGCGACTCCTCGACGCGGGCCAGCACGTGGCGCACCGCGGCGTTGCTGGCTTCGTGGAAGGTCAGGGTCCGACCCAGCGCGTCGAGCTGCACGGCGAGCTCGCGGGCGTGGTCCGCCACCGCGCGGCGACGCGCACGCTCGGCCTTCGCGGCCTCGACGCCGGGCTGATCCAGGGCCAGCCGGCCGGGCAGCGCGCCCGGGCCCCCCCCGTGGGCCGATCCCTGCACCGTGCTCATGCCCCGCTCCCCCGCAGCTGGAACCGCGACAGCGCCGCCTTGCAGGCCTGCGACCGGGCCCGCACCCAGCCCTTGGCCCCCGACTCCAGCGCCCGCTTCGCCGACGGCGTGCCCAGCCGCACCAGCCCGCTGGCCGCGGCTTCCAGCAGGGCGGCTTCGTCCTTGCCGGCGAACAGCCCCACCTTGTGCTCCAGCAGGATGGACTCGAGCATGCGCAGCGCGCGGTCGCCCAGCAGGGCGGCAGCGGCCTCGCACAGGTCCTGCTGGAGCTCGGGGGACTGCTGGGCCAGCGACTCCGGCCGCAGCTGCCGGGCCAGCCAGGGCCGCATGCGCTCGCCGTCGCCCGACCGCAGCGCCGTCACCGCGCTGCGGCGGATCCGCGGGCGGCGGTCCAGCAGCAGCTGCCCGAAGGCGTCGAGGTCTTCGTCGGGGATGCCCGTGCGGCCGTACCAGGCGAGGGTCTCCTCGACCACGCGGCCGGCCTCGTGGAACAGCAGGTGGGGCCGCAGGGCGCGGTCCTCGGCCTGGTCCCGCGCGCTGAGCAGTCGGATGCCGGGCACCAGGAGCTCTGGCCGACCGTGGGCCTCGGACAGCCAGCCGCGCGCCCGCCGGGCCGCCGCCGCGCCGAGCGCCGAGTGCAGCCACGAGACCTGCTCGGCCGCCTCGTCGCCCGCCTGCTCGCCGAAGCTCCACTCGACCAGGGCGCGGATGGCGCCGTCGTCGAGCAGCCGCAGCAGCGCCTCGCCGGACGCCTCGTCCCCCTCGCCCGGGTTGTCGTCCCCATGCGCCAGCACCCGCGCGATCAGGGTCGGATCGGTGGCCAGCCGGCGGAACTCCTCGAGCCGCTGGCGCACCGCCAGCGACGACTCGGCGGCGATGTCCTCGTCGAGGGCGGCCAGCAGGGTCGCCAGCCCGCGCGAGGCGTGCAGCCGCACCAGGTCGGCCAGCGCACCCTCGGCCAGCTTGAGCGCCTCGCGGGTCAGCAGCTCGGCCCGCTTCTCGCGCGCCGTGTCCAGCAGCAGCATGCCGAGCCGCGCGGTCACGTCCCCGGGGGTCTCGCGGGCGGCGGCGTCGGCCAGCTCGCGCAGCGCCTCGCCGTCGTCTTCGGCCTCCTCGGCGAACCGGCGCTCCCAGTCCTCGTCCGGCAGCTCGTCGTCCCAGCCCTCGGCCCCGCCCTGCGTCTGGGCGTCGGCCTGGGCCTGCATCGCCCGGGCGAGGGCCTGCTCGTCCAGCTCGAAGCGGGTCCGCCGGCGGCTGCGGGCCAGGTCCTGGATGCCCTCGAGCAGGGTCTCGCTGCGGCTGGCGCCTGCCTTCAGGAAGCGCTCGGCGTCGCCGGAGATCGCCTCGGCGCGCATGATCGCGGCCACGGCCTTGTGCGAGACGTGGGGCAGATCCGCCTGCCAGAGCAGGCTGTCCAGGGTCTCTTCCTCGTACTGCGGCAGTCCCAGGTTCAGGCGCAGCACGCCGAGCAGCCCGACCAGCTCGTCGCGGGTCATGCCCTGGTGGAAGGCCACCGTCTGGATGCCCTCGCGGTGCAGCAGCCGGCCGAGCCCCGGCTTGTCGTCGTCTTCGGGGACCAGCAGGTCGCCTTCCCAGATGGTGCCGTCGAGCGAGGCGTGCACCTTGAGCGGGTGGACGAGCTCCAGCGCGCCGTTGAGCGGGCCCCAGGCGTCGTCGATGGCGGCCTGGGCCTCGGGGTGCGACAGGCCGTAGAGCCGGCCGCGTTCGTTGGCGCGCCGCAGCCGATCGACGGCCGTCGCCAGGTAGCCCCTGGCTTCCGCGTAGCGGGCGGCGCGCTGGGCCTCGGACTCGTCGGGCAGCGCACCCGACGGCACGACGCTGGGGCCGGGCAGCCGGTCGGGGGCCGGGGGGATCAGGGGCTCGCGGCGGCTGGGGCCGGCGCCGTCCAGGCTGGCCAGATCGGGCAGCGACGGCAGGCCGCCCAGGTCCGGGTCGGCCGGCGCGGGCCGGCGGACGGGCGCAGGCTCGTGGCGGGGGGTGGGAGCCGCGCGGCTCGCCGGAGGAGGCGGAGAGCGAGGAGGCGCGGCGCTCGGACGAGGAGGCGCGGCGCTCGGACGAGGAGGCGCGGCGCTCGGACGAGGAGGCGCGGTGCTCGGACGAGGAGGCGCGGCGCTCGGACGAGGAGGCGCGGCGCTCGGACGAGGAGGTGCTGTGCGGGGAGGCGCGGGCTCGCGGGCCACCAGGGTCCGGCCGCTCGACGCCGGGCCGTCGTCCGGCGCGACGATCGTGTGCCCGTGGGTGGCCGGGCCGTCGTCGGGGACCACGATCGTGTGCCCATGCGTGGCCGGGCCGTCGTCGGGGACCACGATCGTGTGCCCGTGGGTGGCCGGGCCGTCGTCGGGGACCACGATCGTGTGCCCGCTGGTGGCGGGGTCGTCGTCGGGGACCACGATCGTGTGCCCGCTCGACGCCGGGTCGTCGTCGGGGACGACGATGGTCCGGCCGCTAGTCGGCGCGTCGCGGTCGTGGGGGCGGTCGGGCATGGCGGCAGCCTACCGCGCGGCAGTCGCGTCTACCCAGCCGGTGGATCGGCCCGCACGTAGCGGACGACGAGGGCCACGATCTCGTCGATCAGCTCGTCCTTGCTGAGGAACCACGGCTCCAGGCCCCCGTCGATGGCCTGCAGGTTGCCCTGGATGGCGTGAACGATGACAAAGCTCACCACATCGGCGTCCATCTCGCGGACCTGGCCCTTCCGGCGGGCCAGCAGCCGGCGCACCATGTCGCGCAGGCTCTCGGCCACGGCCACACGGCGGCTGGCCATGTCCGGCAGATCGCGATCGGCCTGGGCCACACGCATCAGCAGCACGTGCTGCTCGCGCATCGCGAACATGCCGCGGATGACCTGCTCGACGACGACCTCGGCGTGCAGATCGCCCGACACCCGCAGCAGCGCTTCGAGGTTGTCGCGCAGGGTCTCCACCTCGCGGTCGGCCAGGGCCAGCAGCACCGACTCCTTGTTGGGGAAGTACTGGTAGAGCGACCCGATGCTGACGCCAGCGACCTCGGCGATGCGGTTCGTGCTCACCGCGGCGGCGCCTTCGTCCCGCAGAACCTGAGCGCAAGCCTCGACGATTGCGTCCCAGGTCGCGATCGCTCGCGCTTGTGTCGGTTTCCTACGAGCTTTCCACTCACCGTTCATGCGACCTCCAAGCGAGCCTTACACGATTGGAATGTGAGCTTTTGCTCACTTACCTTGACTGTGTCGGAAGAACCAGTCCGACCGCCCGGAATCCCCTCCGGACGCAGCATCGGGAGCGCGCATGTTCGCCTTCATCCATCGGGCCCGGATCCTGTGGGCCATGATCTCGCTGATCCGCAACCCCGTAGACAACCTCGAGAAGGTGCTGATGGTCGTCGACAACCTCGACGCCACCGACCGCCAGGACCGCATCCTGGCGGGGCTTCCGGACACGGACGTCACGCGCCGGGCCCTGGCCGAGCAGCCGCGGATGCTGCCGCTGGACCGCCCGGCCCTGCGCGCCCTGCCCGAAGGCAGCCTGGGCCGTGCCTACGTCGACTTCCTGGACCTGCACGGCTTCGATCCGGCCGACATCCCGACCCACGACGCCGCCGGCGGTCGGGTGCTGCCCGGCGAGTGGGCCATCGACCACCTGCGGGAGACCCACGACCTGTGGCACGTGCTGACGGGCTTCGACATCGACACCTGCGGCGAAGGCGGGCTGCAGGCCTTCTACCTGGCCCAGGTGCCGAGCCCGCTGCCGCTCATCCTGATGGGCGGCATCCTGCTCAACGCGATGAAGGAGCCGCCCGAAGAAGCGGCGCGGCGCATGGACGCCCTGACGCGGGGCTGGTCCATGGGCAAGGCGGCGCGGTCCATCTTCGGCATCGTCTGGCGCGAGCGCTGGGCCGAGCCCCTGGTCGACGTGCAGCGCAGCCTGGGCATCGTGCCGCTGGCCGTCGACGAGCGCGCTGCGGCCTGAGCCTAGCAGGTCGCTGAAAAAGGCGCCGCCGGGCCTCTTGGGGGATCGACTCGTTGATCCCGCCG
>JACKEY010000031.1 GCA_020632755.1 Alphaproteobacteria bacterium
CGCGCGGTGGCCCGCGCCCCGGTCATGGCGGGCTTCGGCATCCGGTCCAAGGCCCAGGTCGACGAGATCGCGCCCCACTGCGATGGAGTCATCGTCGGCAGCGCGCTCATCGAGGTCATCGAGCGAGGGGACGACCCTGGGGCCTTCCTGCGCGGCCTGCGGTAGGATCGCGGCGTTCCCACGGAGGTCCCGTGAACCCTGTGCTCTTGCTGCTGGTCGGAGCGGCGGCCGCCGCCCCGCCGGTGGATCTGTCCATCGGCACGCGCGTGCCGATCGACGTGGCCGCCCAGGTCCGGACGGAGCTCGGTCCGCGGATCCAGCCGGGCCTGCGGGTGGGCTTCCTGCCCGGGCCCTATGTGGGGCTGATGAACGAAGCGGCGATGGCGTTCGGCGCCTACGAGCAGCCGACGGCCGACGTCATCCGCTCGGCCATCGAGTCGTCGCTGGTGCTGGGTGTGGACGTCGGTTGGCGTCCCTTCGAGCGGCACGGCTTCACCTTCGGCGCGGGCTACTCGCTCGTGACCCTGGGCGGGAGCGCGGCGGCCCAGGACATCGTGGTCGCGGCCACGGGACAGGAGGCCCCCGAGGACAACAACGCGGGCTCGAACCTGCTCTACGATCTGCACGCCACCCTGCACGCCATCCGACCCGAGCTGGGCTGGCAGATCCCCGTCGGCGACCGGATCATCGTGGAGACCGGCCTGGGCGGCTTCTTCACGCTGGAGAGCCGGGCGGTGGTGACGCCGCAGTTCGACGGCAACCCGCTCACCCAGCGGGCCTTCACGTCCGCGTCGGAGATCTGGCTCGAACAGACCCTCGAGAAGTACGTGCACAGTCCGACGGTGACAGTCGGGGTCAGCTATCGGCTGGGCGGGCAGAAGTAGCGCGGGCCAGCGCGGCGCGGGCTTCTGTCCAGGTGACCCGACCCAGGTCGTCGTGGTCGACGTGGATGCGCGCGCCGAGGCAGCCCGGGGTGGCCCGCGCATCGGTCACGGCGGCGCCGGACAGCGGCACGAACCGGGGCAGCAGCCACGGGGAACGCACGTGGGCCTCGCTGACCACGACCAGCATCAGCCCACCCCCGCGAAGCAGCCCTGGAAGGTGTCCAGGGCCGCGATCGGACCGCTCACGCGCAGCTTGCCCCGCAGCACCGCCCAGACCGGGCTGGCGCGACCGGTCAGGATGCCGAGCCAGGTGGCGGCATCGACGGTGACGTGCGCGTCCCGTTCGCCCTGGTGGCCGTCGAGGACGGTCAGCGTGCCGTCCGCGATGGCGATGGTGGCGTCCCGCTCGGTGGCGCCCGTGAAGGTGAAGTGCAGGCGCAGGGTCACGTCCCGGGCCTTGCGCGGCTGGAAGGCCAGTCCGGCGAAGCGCAGGAAGCCGTCGATGTCCCGGGGTTGCACGGCGGTGCGGACGTGGCGGACGGTCTTGTGGGGCGTGCGCTTGCGGACGTGGGTCTCCGCGTCGCTGCCGGGCAGCACGTAGACGGTCTCGACCTTGTCGCGGAGCGGGCGGACGGTGCGGTCCACGTAGCCCTTGCGATCGTCCAGCCAGGGGCCGATCACCTCTTCTCCGGCCGGACAGACGGCCATGCAGTAGGCCGCCTTGTAGTTGGCCCCGTAGGTCAGGCTCTGCCACAGGGAAACCCCCTCGCTCACCGGCAGGCGGCGGTCGAGATCCGCCCGGTTCCGGGCGTCGGCCACCTCGCCCAGCACGTCCAGGAAGCCGCCCATGAACTCGCGGTAGTTGTGGGTGTAGCAGGCCTGGAAGTCGAAGCCGCCGTCCGGCCGGACCGCACCGACCGGGCAGGCCGCCACACACAGGTTGCAGCCCATGCAGGGGTCGTAGTCCAGGATGCGCACGGGCTCGCCGATCGGGCGATCCACGGCCACGGTGCCGAGCAGCACGAAGTTCCCGAAGCGCGGGTGGATCAGGTTGCGGTGCACGCCCATGCGACCGAGCCCGGCGGCGGTCGCCACCACCTTGTGGCTGACGACCCAGGTGCGACCGGGGAAGTCGTCCATCTCCATCGGGAAGGCCATCGAGGGGTGCACCGCGTCCACGCCCAGCTCGGACAGGGCGCGGACCAGGGCGGCGGCGACGTGTTCCGCGCGCTCGCCGGTGTCGTGGAAGGTGCGGTTGGCGATCGAGCGCAGCGGGCTCTGCACCGAAGGTCTGTTCATGCGCACCACGAAGGACACGAAGCTGTGGGCGGCCGGGAAGGCCCGGCGCATCGACGCGGCTTCTTCGGCCAGGTCGGGGTGGTCGAGGGGGACGAAGGCGACGTCGTCGGCGCCGGCGGCGATGGCCGCGGCGCGGAGCCAGTCGGCGTCGAGCATCGCGGGCGAGGACGTCGCGGGCCGCTGACGGACGGCGGTGATCGTGGGGTGCTCTTCGGTCTCGGGCATCGTGGGCTCCGACAGTTGTATATACAACTGTTGTGGCGGGAAGAAGGGGGCCCAGGGGCCCCCGCGGGGGAGATCAGTGCGACATGAGCGGGTCGACGAGCTCGCCCAGCAGGGCGCGAGCTCGCTCCTGCACGAGCTTCCAGTCGTCATGGATGGCCGCGATCCGGTCCCGACCGGCGTCGGTGGGGAACAGCCGCCGCGTGCGGCCGTCGGTCTCGGTGCGGACCAGGCCGTCGGCCTCGAGGCGGTCGAGGTTGCGGGAGAGGGTCGACTTGTCCATCGACAGTGGCTCGAGGAAGTCGCTGGCCGAGGCGCCCGGGTTCGTCGCCACGGCGATGAGCACGGTCGCGCGCCCGGCGGTCAGGTCGTGGCGGCGGGCTTCGGCGTCGTAGATGCGCGTCACCTCGCGGTTGAGGCGGCGGACGCGCATGACCAGGCACTGGGCGGCGATCTCGGCAGCGATGGTCTCGGGGGCGATGGCTTCGGGGGTCGGCATGCGACAGTTGTATATGCAACTGTTGGGCGGCGCAAGGGTGGGGCCGGCGGATACCCCGGCTCCGCGTGACGGGGCCGGCGGATACCCCGGCTCCGCGTGACGGGGCCGGCGGATACCCCGGCTCCGCGTGACGGGGCCGGCGGATACCCCGGCTCCGCGTGACGGGGCGTCTCGGAGCGCCCGGGTATCCCCGACTGCCGTCACGGAGCGGCCGGGTATCCCCGACTGCCGTCACGGAGCGGCCGGGTATCCCCATGCGGTGTCACGGAGCGGCCGGGTATCCCCGACTGCCGTCACGGAGCGCGCGAGTATCCCCGACTGCCGTCACGGAGCGGCCGGGTATCCCCGGCTGCCGTCACGGAGCGCCCGGGTATCCCCCTCCCGCTCACCCCCCACACTCCGGATCCGCCGCGATCGCCTCTTCGGTCCGCTCCTCCAGCACGACGTCCTCGGCCCACTCACCGCCGAGGTCCTCCATCACGAGCGAGACACAGCGGGCGACGCCGTCGGCGCAGGGCTCGCAGCGGACGCCGAAGGTCTCGACGATGGCGCAGGCCTCGGCCGAGGTGGTGGTGCCGAGCAGCTCTTCGAGCAGGGCCAGGTTCTGGCGGAAGTCGACGCTGCCGGACACGCTGGCCGCCCCGATCTCGCTGGCGTCGGGCGAGAAGGTGCCGGTCAGCTCGACGTCGGTGACCAGCAGCGCCACGTCGGGGGCGCCGATGCGCATGGCGTCGAGCCGGGCGGAGAAGGTCGGCCGGAATTCGTCGGTGGTGACGAGGTCGTTGGTGACCATGCACGCTTCCTGGCCGCCGTCCGGGGTGCCGTTGGCCAGCCGCAGCCGCAGGTCGGGGTCGGCGCCCAGGACCTGCAGCCACGCGGGGCGCTCGACCAGGGCCAGGAACAGGTCGCCGACGCCCTCGGGGCTCACGACGCGGCCCTGGGTCAGGTCGAACCGGTAGCTGCGGCCGATGCGCTCGTCTTCGACCGGCGGCTCGCCGCCCCCGGTGCGGAAGTCGAAGGGCGCCTGGCCCCCGCACCAGGACACGGTGGTCTGGTAGTCGGTGGCCGCGCGCAGCGTGCTGGAGGGCCGGAAGATCAGCGTGGCGCCGCCGTCGGCGCGGGAGGTCTCGCCCGAGATGGCCCGGCCGTCGGCGTCGTGCAGGTAGACGCGCGCTTCTTCGTCCGAGCGGGAGAAGGCGGCCACGATGTCGGTGGATGTGGAGATCCCCGTGGCGCCCGGCGCCGGGCGCACATCGACGAGCACCACGTCGCAGTCGTCGTCGGGGTCGCTGCCGCCGGGGCGCCCGGTGTCGTCGGACTCCCCCGGCGCGTACCAGACGCAGGACGAGGCGAGCAGCAGGATCAGGGACGGCATGGGTGCTCCGGGCGGGACGTCGGCGCCTGTCTCCAAGCGTACCGCTCGCCGCGCCCACCCGCCGCCGACGGTAGGCTGCCCGGGCCCTCCCTCCCGCCGTTGCCGATGCTCCTCGCCGAAGACCTGCACCGCGCCTTCCAGGACCCCGATCGCGGGACGGTGGACGCCGTGGTGGGCATCGGCTTCGAGGTGCGCGCCGGCGAGATCTACGCGCTCCTGGGGCCCAACGGCGCCGGCAAGACGACGACGCTGCGCATGCTGGCCACGCTGCTGCGCCCGGACCGCGGGCGGGTGCTGGTCGACGGCATCGACGCGAAGCGGGACCCGCTCGGCGCCCGGGCGAAGCTGGCCTATGTGCCGGCCGAGGCGGGGCTGGAGCCGCAGCTGCGCGCGCTCGAGGCGGTCGAGCTGTTCGCGCGCATCCAGGGCGTGAAGCAGCCGCGGCAGCGGGCCCAGGCGCTGCTCGAGGAGCTCGGCGCGGGCGCGCTGGCCGGGGCGACCTGCGGCACGCTGAGCACGGGGCAGAAGCGCCGGGTGGTGCTGGCCCGCGCGCTGGTGCACGACCCGCCGGTGCTGCTGCTGGACGAGCCCACGGACGGGCTGGACGTGCCGGGCCGCCGCGACGTGCTGGGGCTGGTCCGCCGGCTGGCCGCGGAAGGCCGCGCGGTGCTGCTGAGCAGCCACATCATGGGCGAGGTCGAGGCCGTCGCCACCCGCGCGGGCGTGGTGGCCCGGGGGCAGCTGGTGGCCGAGGGCACCCTGGACGAGCTGCGCGAGATCGCCGGCGAGCGCGACCTGAGCGAGGTCTTCGTGAAGCTCACCGGCGACGGCTCGGCCCCGGCGTGAGCGCCAGCCTGCGCGCGGTGGTGGTGGGCACGCTGGCCGTGCTGCTGCGGCTGTCGCGCGAGGGCATGGTGCTGCGGGCGCTGGCCTGGCCGGGGCTGCTGGCGGCGGTCGCGCTGGTCGGCACGGCGTCGGTGGTGGCGGCCTTCGGCGGGCGCGAGCAGATCGAGCCCCACGTGGCGCTGTCCGCCGAGGAGGTCGCGATCATGGGGCCGTCCCTGGACGAGGTCGGGCTGACGGTGCGGCTGGATCCGGACCCGACGACGGCGGTCCAGGAGGGGCGCGCGGAGCGGGCGGCCTGGCGGGAGGGCGAGGGCTGGGTGCTGTCGGCCCGGGACGCGGGCGTACACAGCCTGCGGGCCGAGATGGTGCTGCGTGAGGAGGCGGGAGCGAGCTGGCGGCCGGTGGTGGCGCCGGAGCCGCCGGCCGGCAAGGCGGCGACGGCCCAGGCCGGTCGCATGGGTGCGCTCGTGGCGGTGCTGTTCGTGCTCTACGGCGTGGTGATGGGCGCGGGCCTGGCCTGGCGGGACCGGGGCGAGGGGGTGGTGGAAGCCAGCCTGCCCCTGCCGGTGCCGGCGTGGACCCACGGCGCCAGCCGGGTGCTGGGGCTGGGCATCGCCCTGGGCGGCGGGCTGTGGCTGACGATCCTGCTGCTGCACGGCCTGATCGGCATGGAGCGGCCGTCGGCCTGGGCCGGGCACGGCGCGCTGGGGGCGGCGGTGTCGGCGGCCGTGGGGCTGGCGACCACGGGCGGGGCCGGCGCCCAGAAGAAGGGCTTCTCGGCGGGGCTGTCGCGCGCGATGGTGCTGGTGGCCGGGCTGCTGGGGCTGGGCTTCGGGCTGCCGTGGGTCGGCGCCTGGCTGCCGGTGGCGTCGCTGGCCGCGGCGGGGGCAGGGCCGTGGAGCCCGGTCGCGGACGTCGTGGTGGTGCTGCTGTCGGCGCTCTCGCTCGCGGCCTGTGCCGGCTGGTGGGGCCGCCACCACGGGGGGCTGGGTCGATGAAGCGCCTGCGGCCGTCGCGGCTCCTGTCGGTGGCCCGGCGCGAGCTGGTCCGCTCGGCGGCGGGGCGCCGGGGCTGGCGCTTCTTCGCGGTGGCGATGTTCCTGCTGCTGCCGGTCAGCGCGCTACGGCTGCCGTCGCGGGACACTCCGCCGACCCCGGTGGTGGCGGGCGAGGCGCCGGCCGCCCTGCAGGACGCGGTGGTCGTGCAGGAGCGCGCTCCCGTCACGGTGGGGGAGGCCGACGGCGTCGTGACGGTCGAGGCCCGCGGCATCGCCCCGGCGCTGCGGCAGGTGCTGGAGAAGCGGCTCGAGGCCGGGTCCCCCGCGGTCCGCCTGGAGCTGCACCCGCGTGGGCTGACGCTGCCGAGCCGGGCGCTGTTCGTGGCGCTGCTGGCCATCTCGCTGCTGACCGGCCCGCTGGCCGAGACCCTGCCGGGGGAGCGCGAGGGCCGCACCATGGAGGTGCTGCTGTCGACCAGCCTGTCGCGGGGCGAGATCGTCGTCGGCAAGTGGCTGGCGTGGACCGCCAGCGCGAGCTTCACGGCCCTGGTCGCAGGCTTCGGCGGCATGGTGACCGGGGCCATCGCGCCCGGGCCCTGGGTCGTCGCGATGCCGGCGGCGCTGGGCGTGGCGGTGGCCCTGGGGCTGTGGCTGGTGCGCGGGGCGGCCGATCTGGTCGGTGGCGCGGCCGCGCCGATGCGGGTGCTGCCCGTGGTCGCGGTCGTGGGCGTGGGCGTGGCCTGGGGGCTCGGCAACCAGGCGACCCTGCTGGGGGCGGCGGTGCCGCTCGGCGGCGCCTTGCTGGTGGCCAGCGGGCTGGTGCCGGGCGTGCTGCCGGTCCTGGCCGCGGTCGGGGGCTCGCTGCTGGCCAGCGGGGGGCTGTTGTGGGCGACGACCCGCTCGCTGGACCGCCAAGGTGTGAAGCCCCGCGCCCGGGACGGGGGCTACGTCGGCACGCTGGTGCTGGGCGGGCTCGGCTGGTGGCTGGCCGTGGCCGGGCCGGCGACGTTCGTGCTGGGCGGCGCCGAGGACCTGCCCGCCCCCCTCGACGCGAGCCTGGTCGCCGGCGGCGTGTTGATCGGCGCGACCGCCGTGGTGGCCCTGCTGCGCGAGGGCCGCATGCCGGACCTGTGCCCGCCGCGCCGGGTGCCCCAGGCGCTGATCCGCGGCCTGATGGTCGGCGTGGCCCTGTCGGCGACCGAGCTCGGGCTCGGGTCGGTCGCCGGGCCGGCCTGGGCGCTGCCGCTCCGCGTGCGCCTGGAGCTGGCGCTGATGCCGGCCATCGTCGGCACCGGCGCGGCGGTGGCCGTCGCGGTGGGCTCCGAGCTGTTCTTCCGCGGCTTCCTGCACCGCCGGCTGGGCCTGGTCGGGACCGCGGTCGCCTGGGCGGTGGTGGTGATGCCGATGGATCCCGTGCGCGGCGTGCTCAGCGGGCTGGCGCTGGGTCTGCTGCAGCAACGGCTCGGGCTGCTCGCGCCCCTGGCCGCGCACCTGGCCTGGGTGTTCTTCATCGGCAAGCTGCAGGTCGGTGGCGGCGAGTGGGTCGATCTGGCCCTGGTCGGCCTCGCTTGCGTGCTGGCCGCCCTGCGCGCGGGCCCGAAGGCGGACGGATAGGGGTCGGCATGCGCGCGACCCTCCTCTCCACGCTGTGCCTGCCGATCCTCCTCCTCGGCTGCGCCTCCTCCTCCTCCCCCGGTCCGGCGCCTGCACCTGCCGCGGACGCGCCCACCGCCAGCAAGCCCGCTTCCGGCACGCCCGCTGCCGGCACGCCCGCGAAGCCGCAGGCCGCCACGCCGCCCGCCGCGGCCCAGGCTTCGGCGGACGACGGGCCGTGGCCGACCATGAACGTGGTGCGGCCGCCCCCGGCGGGGGCCGCGCCGGCGACCCTGACCGACGTGCGCGTCGCGGGGCACGAGGGCTACCACCGCGTGGCCTTCGAGCTGTCCGGCCCGGTCGGCGTGAGCGCCGGCTGGTCGACCGAGCCCGCCACCCGCTGCGGCAGCGGCCAGCCGGTCGCGGTCGACGGCGACGCCCTGCTCGTCGTGAAGCTCGGCCCGGCCGCCGCCCACGACGAAGCCGGCCGGGTCACCGTGCCGGCCACCGAGCTGCGCCCCGGCGGCCGCGTCCCCCACCTGGTCCAGATCTGCGACCACGAAGGCGACGTGTCCTGGGCCATCGGCGCGACGCAGAAGTCCGGCATGCGCGTGGTGCTGTTGCAGGACCCCGACCGGGTCGTGGTCGACCTGCAGGACTGACCCAGCCGCCCGGCCGCGCGGTCAGGGCCGGCGCAGCAGCAGGGCCTGGAAGCGCGTGGGCACCGGTCCGGCGCCGTCCTGGTGCACCGGGACGTCCCACAGGCCTTCCACCGGCCAGGGCAGGTCGACGTCGTCGGCGGTCCAGGCGCGGGCCTGCAGGTGGTGGCCGCGGGCCCGGCAGAGGGCGCGCAGGGCTTCGTAGGAGGGGCGCGACAGCCAGCGGGCGGTCAGGTCCATGCCGAGCAGCGCCGGCAGCGGGAGGCGCTCGACCTGCAGGCCGACGGCAGCGGCCACTGCGGCGAGGTGGCCGAAGTGGATGCTGACCTCGGGGTGGCCCAGGAACCGGGTCTCGGTGGGGGCTTCGTCGACGTCGCCGAACTCGGAGAGGAAGGCCATGCCGCCCGGAGCGAGCACGCGGGCGAGCTGCTCGACGAGCTGCCAGGCGCCCAGGTTGTAGCGGGCGGGGTCCGGCAGCGGCGCCAGGCCGAACCGGGCGATGCGGTCCGCCGCCGCGGCCCGCGGCACGGCGGGCAGGTCGGCGACGACTTCGTTGCAGACGACGAGATCGACGCTGGCATCGGGCAGGGGCAGGGCGGTGGCGTCGCCCAGGATGCCGACGGTGCCGGGCTGGCGCTCGGCCTGGAGCGCGAGCAGGGCGGGGCTGGCGTCCAGGCGCAGGTGGTGGGCGGGCAGGGTGCCCAGCGCCCGGGCGTGTTCCCGCCAGGTCGCGCCGAGCTCGCCGTCGCCGGGGCCGATCTCGAGCAGCCGGCCGGTGACCGGTGCACCGCGGGCCCGCAGCACGTCGTGCAGCCGGGCGCCGTAGGGCTGGCCCTGCAGGGCGGGGTGGGGGCGGCCGAAGGCGTGGGCGACGGTGGGCTCGACGTCGTCGAAGTGGGTGGCGGCGTCGCGGATGTCGGCGTGGAAGGCGCCCAGCGTGGTGCCGCCGTCGGGGCCGTGTTGATCGGCACTGCGCGGGGCGACCGGCCGGGCCGCGCCGAGCAGCCGGGCGAGGCCGGGCTCGGTCGGCCGCACCGGGCCGTCGCGCAGCTGCAGGGCCTGGACGTCGGGGTGGGTCCAGGCGCGCAGCAGGTCCAGCCCGCGGTCGGGGTCGAGGCCGGCGGTGCGGGCGGCCTGCGCGACCGTCCGGCTGCCGTTGCAGGCCCGCCAGAGCGCGAGGCCGTCGGGGGAGAGGGGGAGGGAGCGGTAGGCGTGGCCGCCGGCGTCGCGGGTCCAGGGATCGGGGTGCCACAGCGCGGGCCCGTCGGGGAGGAGGAGGACGAGGCGGGACCGCGCCGGCACGAGGCGGGCGAGGTCGTCCCGGCCGGGCTCGAGCAGGTGGAGCGCGGCCATGCGGCGGGCCAGCGGGAGCCAGCGGGCGGGCGGTGGCCGGCCCGGGTCCCAGCCGTCGAGGTCGGCGATCGCGTCGGCGGGCAGGCGCAGGTGCCGGCCGGTGCCGAGGTGCCAGAGCACGGGGCCGTCGACGTCGAGGCAAGCCACGCGGTGGTGGCAGCAGGCGGGCGGCTTCACAGCGACAGCACGCCCTGGACGGCCCCGAGCAGCTTCACGCGGGCCTTGGTCGTGGGGTGGCTGCCGTCGAGGAGGGCGTCGGTCTGGGCGAGCACATCGTCGAGGGCGAACAGCTGCACGGAGCGGTCCGGGGTGTCGATGCCGCCGGGCTCGCGGGGCTCCCAGCCGGCCATCAGGCCGGTCGACGCGGCCTGGGCCCGCACGTCGTCGGGCCCCGCCAGCACGGCCCACACGGCGGCGTGGGCCAGCCGGCCGGCCACCAGCCGGTCCCGGAAGGTCGGGGCGCCGCCACGCACCACGTGGCCCAGCACCGTGTAGCGCACGCCGATCCCCAGCTCGGCGGCGTCGGCGGCGGCCTGGAGCTGGTCGCAGAGCCGGGCGGTGGGGATCTGCACGCCTTCGGCCTTGAGCACCAGGATGCGCTTCTTGCCGCGCTCGCGGACGGCGCGGACCAGCATCGCCTCGAGCTCGGCGACGAGCTCGGCTTCTTCCTTGCCCTGCTCGCGGAACAGGACGGCGTCCGCCGCGGTGCCGATGGCCGAGGCCATCGCGAGGTAGCCGCACTGGCGGCCCATCACCTCGACCACGAAGCAGCGGCGGTGCGACCAGGCCGTGTCGCCGATCCGGTCGCAGGCTTCCATGATCGTGTTGAGCGCGGTGTCGACGCCGATGGCCCAGCTGGTGCACGCGATGTCGTGGTCGATGCTGGCCGGCAGGCCGACCACCGGGAAGCCCGTCTCGCGGGCCAGCAGGTGGGCCCCGGTCAGCGAGCCGTTGCCGCCCACCACCACCAGCGCGTCGACGCCGTCCTGGCGCAGGCGCTCGGCGGCCCGGGCCCGGCCGTCGGCGGTCCGGAAGGTCTCGGACCGCGCCGTGCCCAGGATGGTGCCGCCCCAGTGCCAGATGCCGTCGATGCGCTCGCGCGTGAGCTCGGACCAGCGTCCCGCCACCAGCCCGTCGTAGCCGTCCTGGACGCCGACCACCGTGCCGCCCAGGCCCCAGGCGACCTTGGTGACCGCGGCGATGGCGCAGTTCATGCCGGGGGCGTCGCCGCCGGAGGTGAGCAGGGCCAGGCGAGGCATGGGGGCTCCGTGCGGAGGAGGGGAGGCCGATGATGCACCGCCGAGGCCGCGCGGGGCCAGCGGCGGGATCCGGGGCGGGATCCGGGGCGGGACAGTGGACGGGAGCACGGGCGGGACCTGGGGCACCGGCCACGCGACGCCGGCGTGGTCTGGGATACGGCCGAGCCCGGAGGTGCTCGTGCTGCCCGTCGTCCTGTCGCTGCTGTCCCCGCTGATGCTCACCGGCTGTGATGCCCTGCAGGGCTGGCTGATCGAGGTGGCGCCGCTCGGCTACGAGGCCCAGGGCGCCGC
>JACKEY010000032.1 GCA_020632755.1 Alphaproteobacteria bacterium
GTCGCCTGGTCCCCGCCGACGACGGCCTCATCAACACGACGCTCATGGTGCTGGGCGACGACGGCCCCGTCGCGGTGCTGCAGCGGGTGAACCCCATCTTCTCGCCGCGGATCTGCCGCGACATCGCGGCCGTGACGCACTGGCTGGACGCCAAGGGGCTGGTGACGCCCCGCCTGCTCCCGGCCCGCGACGGCGGCTGGTCGGTCGACGATGAAGCCGGCGGCTTCTGGCGGATGCAGAGCTTCGTGCCCGGCCGCACCGTGCACACGGTGTCCTCGCCGGCGCTCGCTCGGGCCGCGGGCGCGCTGGTGGGCCGGTTCCACGCAGCCCTCGCCGACTACCCCGACGGCTTCCTCGCCCCGCGCCGCAACGTGCACGACACGCAGGCGCGGATGAGCGACCTGCGGGACGCCCTCGACCGCGCCGACGGCGACCCCCTCGAAGGCCCCGTGCGGTCGCTGGGGCAGCGCATCCTCGACGACTGGGCCGCCTGGGCCGGCACCCTCGACCAGCCCGATCGCCCGGCGCACGGCGACCTGAAGATCAGCAACCTGCGCTTCCACCCGACCCGCGACGAGGGTCTCTGCCTGCTCGACCTGGACACCCTCGGGCCCCTGCCGCTGTCCGTCGAGCTCGGCGACGCCTGGCGATCGTGGTGCAACCCGGCCGGCGAGTCCGACCCCGACGCGGTCCGGTTCGACCTCGACGTCTTCGCCGCCAGCCTGGACGGCTGGCTGTCCACCGCGCCCGCCCTGGCGCCGGTCGAGCGCGACAACCTGGTCCCCGGCATCGAGCGCATCTGCCTGGAGCTGTCGGCCCGGTTCCTCGCGGATGCCGTGAACCGCAGCTACTTCCGCGAGGACCGCGCCCGCTGGCCCGAGCCCGGCGCCCACAACCTGACGCGCGCCACCGCCCAGCACCGGCTGGCTCGTGCCGCCCGCGACGCACGCGCGGCCTGCGAGCAGCAGCTCCGGGCCGGGCTGGATCGCTGAGCCTGCGACTTCCCGCCTGGGCTGTTCCCCGCCCTCCCGCGTGTACAGGGTACAGAGGTCACCCCCACGCGCGGGCCCCCCCTCATCGGGTCCCGCCGCCCCCAGGAGCTTCATGAGCATCCCCCGCCCCAAGGGCCCTCCCGGCGCCTGGTTCGAGGAACGCTTCGGCGTCACTCCCGAGCTGCTGCGCCGCGTGATGGCCCAGGCCCTCTCCCGCGGGGGAGAGGACTGCGACCTGTACTTCGAGCACAGCGGCAGCACGGCCGTGCGCCTGTCCGACGGCAAGGTCAACGCCGCCAACACCCACGTCGACCTGGGCATGGGCGTGCGCGTGGTGGTCGGCGACCAGGTCGGCTTCGCCTACACCGAAGAGCTGACCCCCGACGCCATGCTCGCCGCCGCGGCCACCGCCGCACAGATCGCCGAGCACGGCGGCACCCGCGACGTCGCCGTGCCCGTCGCCCGCCGCATCCCCGACCGCACGCCGGTGCTCGAGCCGTGGACCGACGTCGACATGGCCACCCGCGTGAAGATGGTCCGCGACTGGGAACAGCGCGCCTTCGCCCGGGACGCGCGCATCGCCCGCGTCGACACCTACCTGGGCGACGCCGCCAAGGTCGTGATGGTCGTCCGCCCCGACGGCCGCCTGGTCGAAGACTGGCGCCCGATGACCCAGGGCTTCGTGCGCGCGGTCGCGGTCGACGGGGACCTGCGCGAGAGCAGCGCCTACAACGTCGCGGGCCGCGCCGGCCTGGAGTACTTCGACGAGGGCCGCCAGCAGCGGCTGGTCGACGAAGCCATCGACCGCACCCTGTTCCTGCTCGGCGCCGGCAAGCCTCCCGCGGGCGAGATGCCCGTCGTCCTGGCCGCGGGCCCCTCGGCCATCCTGCTGCACGAGGCGATCGGCCACGGCATGGAAGCCGACTTCAACCGCAAGGGCACCAGCATCTACGCCGACAAGCTCGGCGCGAGCATCGCCAGCGAGCACGTCACCATCGTCGACGACGGCACCATCGACGGCAGCCGCGGCGCGGTCAACGTCGACGACGAAGGCAACGACGGCCAGCACACGGTCCTGGTCCAGGACGGCGTGCTGCGGACCTACATGCACGACGAGATCTCGGCGAAGCACTACGGGGTCGATCCCACCGGGTCCGGCCGCCGCCAGAGCTTCCGGCACGCGCCGCTGCCGCGCATGCGGGCCACGGTGATGGAGTCCGGCCCGCTCGATCCCCAGGAGATCATCGCCAGCGTGGACAAGGGCATCTTCTGCCAGACCTTCGCCAACGGGCAGGTCCAGATCGGCGCCGGCGACTTCGCCTTCTACATGAAGACCGGCTTCCTGATCGAAGACGGCAAGCTGACGCGCCCGATCAAGGACGTGAACATCATCGGCAACGGCCCGCAGGCCCTGGCGGACATCGACATGGTCGGCAACGACTCGATCCTCGACGAAGGCGGCTGGACCTGCGGCAAGGACGGCCAGAGCGTGCCCGTCAGCCAGGGCATGCCCACCGTCCGGGTCGGCAAGCTGGTGGTCGGAGGTGTCGGATGAGCACCACCCTGCGCGAAGCGACCGCCGATCACGAGGGCCTGCTCGACAGCGCCCGCAAGGTCGTCGCCCTGGCCACCGGGCTCGGCGCCGACGAGTGCCGGGTGCGCGTGGGCCGCGGCGTGTCCACCGAGCTGTCGCGCCGCGACGGCCGCATCGAGAAGGCCGAGGAGAGCCGCTCCCGCGCCATGAGCGTCTCGCTGATGGTCGACGGCCGCTGGAGCGCCCACAGCACCAGCGACCTGCGGGAAGGCGCCCTGCGGGCCTTCCTGACCCGCGCCATCGAAGGCACCCGCTTCCTGGAGCCCGATCCCGACCGGGCGCTGCCGCCCCTCGCCGAGATGGGCAGCGCCGACGTCGACGCCCTGGATGCCTGGGACGACGCGATCCTGGGCATCGACCAGGCCGCCCGCCGGGCCGGCTGCGAGGCGCTCGAGGACGCCGTGCGCGCCGCCGCGGACGGCCTGTCCGTGCGGTCCGTCACCAGCGGCCTGGCCGACGGCTACAGCGCCCGGGCCATCGTCACCAGCCACGGCTTCGAGAGCACCTTCGCCAGCACCTGGGTCAGCACCGCCGCGGTGATCTCGCTGGAAGACGCCGGCGGACGCCTGCCCGAAGCCTGGTACAGCTCGACCTCGCGCCACGCCGACGACGCCCTGTCGCTCGCCCACGTGGCGGCTCGGGCCGTCGAGCGGGCCCGCGACCGCCTGGGCAGCGGTCCCGCGAAGAGCGGCCGCTACCCGATGCTCCTCGACCAGCGGATCACCGGCCGGGTGCTCGGCACGGCCCTGTCCCCCCTCTCCGGCGAGCTGCTCTACGAGAAGCGGTCCTGCCTGGACGGAAAGCTCGGCGAGAAGCTCGGCAGCGACGGCTTCACCATCCTCGACGACCCGCTGATCCCGCGCGGCAGCGGCAGCAAGCCCCACGACGGCGACGGCATCCCCGCGCGCCGCCGGGCCCTGTTCCAGGACGGCGTGCTCGAGACCTTCCTGATCGACGTCTACAACGCGCGCCGGCTGGGCACTGCGCCCACCGGTGGCAGCACGGGCAACCTGGTGGTGCCGCCCGGCGAGCGCTCGCCGGGTGCGATCCTGGCGTCCCTGCCCCGGGCCATCCGCGTGGACGGCTTCCTGGGCGGCAACGCCAACCCCACCACCGGCGACTTCTCCTTCGGTGTGCACGGCGTGCTCTTCGAGCACGGCGAGCCTGTCGCGAACGTCAGCGAGATGAACATCTCGGGCAACGTGCTCGACCTCCTCCCCCGGTTCGCCGAGGCCGCCTCCGACGTGTGGACCCTCGGCGCCTGGCGCACCCCTTCCCTGCTGTTCGACGATGTCCAGTTCTCCGGCTCCTGAGACCCTGCTCGCGGCCCTGCTGCTCCTGCCCGGCGTGGCCTTCGCGCAGGGGGAGGAGGCGTCCGCGCCCGAGCCCCCGACGACCGCCGCCGAGCCCGGCACGCCGGTCGAGCTGCCGTCGCCCGCCGTCGAGGAGGAGCCGCCCCCCGATGCGATGCCGGGCGAAGCCGGCGAGACCCTCGTGATCTACGACCAGGCCGAGGTCGCGCGGCGCCGCAAGGCGCTCGAACAGCAGATCCGCGAGCTCGACTACCGGGTCGGCAAGGACAAGGGCGATCGCACGATCTTCCGCCCCGAGGTGCCCTGGAAGCCGTCGGTCATCGTGCACGACGACGGGCGGGTGGACACCCGGCGCTCTCCGGTGCGCTGGCGGGCCCCCGGCCGCGAGGACAACCCCCTCAACCAGCTGTGGTGCCTGCCGCCGTTCACGCCGATGTGCGTGCGCATCGGCGGGCAGGTCGTCAGCAAGGCCAAGCTCCAGCCCCGCAAGCAGGACGTGCTCGATGCCATCGATCCGGCGCGCGACGCCTGGGTCGAAGCCATCGCGGGCCAGGCGACCTGGGCGCGGGTCAACGAGCAGGTCCCGACCCTGGTCGACGCCGTCTGGCAGCAGGGCGCGACCATGGACGGCCGGGAGATCCACCTCGCCGATCCGGCCGCCCGCCGGGGCGAGCTGCTCTCGTTCTGGGCCAGCCGGGCCGACACGCCCGAGGGCGAGATGGTCGCCCAGGTCGTGGCCGACTTCCTGCAGGAGGTCGTGCAGTCCAGCCCGCACCCCGTCACCCGCGAAGAGCTCGATGCCGCCAACGCGCGGGCCGAGGGTGGGCGCCGGCTGGACCTGACCGTGCCCGGCACCCCGCTCCCGAAGCCCGCGCTCCCCCAGGATCCCGGCCCCGTCGAGCTGCCGGCGCCGGCCCCTCCCCCGGGGGACGAGCCGGGTTGACGGGCGAGCGATGGGCGGATTAGACCTCTGGCACATCGCACCTCCCCCGGAAGGAGCGGCCCCTCGGCCCCTCCTTTTTTTGTTGCCCGGAACCGCCGGGCGACCCGCCAGGACCCTCCCGTGGACCCCGAAGCCCGCACCGCCCTGCGCCCCCGCCTGCTCGACATCGC
>JACKEY010000033.1 GCA_020632755.1 Alphaproteobacteria bacterium
GGCGTCTGGGCCGGCGTGGACGTCGACCTGGGCCTGCCCGCCACGTCCCCGCTGTCCCTGGACGCCGGCTGGAGCCTGGCGCCGCTGACCCAGGTCGACCCGCTGTCGGCGGGCAACGTGCACGACATCGACATCCACTCGTTCACCCTGACCCTGTCCACCCGCGTCGGAGGTACCTGATGGCCTTCCTGTCCAACGAACCGCTGCCCCAGGCCGCCCAGGATCGCCTCCGCGACCTGGCCCTGTCCGAGTCGGGCTTCGCCTTCGACCCGTTCAGCGGCACCACCTTCAGCGTGAACCCGACCGGCAAGGCGATCATCGAGGCGCTGGCCCGCGGCCTGTCCCCCGACAGCCTGCCGACCCTGCTGCGCGAGCGCTTCGACGTGCACGGCTTGTCCGACCCGGAGCGCGACGTGGTCGACTTCCTGGGCGAGCTGCGGCGGCTGGAGCTGCTGCCGGCGCGAGGCGAGCTGTGAGCCCCCTCCCCCGCAGTGCGGCCGCCCGGGTGCTGCCCCGCAACGCCACCGTCGCGGTCACGGGCCTCAACGCCACCGACAACCCCGGTCCCGGCGTCGGCGTCATCCGCGCCCTGCGGCACGGCGCCCCCTTCCCGACCGACGACGACCGGCTGGCGCCCTTCGCCGGCCGCATCGTGGGCCTGGCCTACGACGCCCTGGAGCCCGGCATCTACGCCCGCGACCTGGTCGACGATGTGTTCCTGGTGCCCTACCCCTCGCAGGGGGTCGACGCCCTGCGCGCCCGGCTGCTGGAGATCCACGCCGCCACGCCGCTGGACGCGATCATCCCGACCCTGGACGCCGAGCTGCCGGCCTTCATCGAGCTGGCGCCGGAGCTGCAGGCCCGCGGCATCCACACCTTCCTGCCGGGCAAGGAGCAGCTGGAGCTGCGCAGCAAGGTCCGCCTGTCCGACCTGGGCCGCGACCACGACCTGCCCGTGCCCGAGAGCCGGTCGGTGTCCACGGTCGAGGAGCTGCAGCGCCTGGAGCAGGACGGCATGAGCTTCCCCGTCTGGGTGAAGGGCGCCTTCTACGGGGCCGAGCGGGCGAGGGACGTGCACGAGGCCGCCGGCGCCTTCCACCGCGTCGTGGCCCGCTGGGGCCTGCCGGTCATCGTCCAGGAGGAGGTGCCCGGCGAGGAGTACGACGTGGTGGCCGTCGGCGACGGCCGCGGCGGGCTGGTCGGCGCCGTCCCCATGAAGAAGACCCTGCTGACCGACAAGGGCAAGGGCTGGGCCGGCGTGGTCGTCCGCGACCCGGCGCTCATCGCCCTGGCCGAGCGGTTCATGGCCGCCACCCGCTGGCGCGGCCCCTGCGAGGTCGAGTGCGTGCGCGACAAGGACGGCACTTACCGGCTGCTCGAGATCAACCCGCGCTTCCCGGCCTGGTGCTTCGTGTCGGCCGGCGCCGGCCAGAACCTGCCCGCCGCCGTGCTGCGGCTGGCCATGGGCGAGCCCGTGGCGCCGCTGCGCGAGCTGGTCGCCGGCACCATGTTCGTCCGCATCAGCTTCGACCAGCTGGCCCACATCTCCGACCTGCAGGAGCTCGCCGGCCTGGGCGAGCTGCACCGTTCCCCCGAGGAGGACCGATGAGCACGAACCCGACCCCGCAGGGCAGCCGCCCCGCCTACGAGCGCCCGGTCATCGTCCGGCACCAGGCCGGCCTGATGAACAAGTACAGCCGCACCCGCTCGGCGCGGCCCCAGACCGAGATCGACGGCGTGTCCATCGACGAGCTGGTCGAGACCTACGGGTCCCCCCTGTTCGTGTTCAGCGAGCGCACCCTGCGCGCCAGCTACCGCGACCTGCACTCGGCCATGTCCCGCTACTGGCCCAAGGTGCGCCTGTCCTGGTCCTACAAGACCAACTACCTCGACGCCGTCTGCCGGATCTTCCACGACGAGGGCGCCTGGGCCGAGGTCGTCAGCGGCTTCGAGTACGAGAAGGCCCGGCACCTGGGCAACCCCGGCAGCCGCATCCACTTCAACGGGCCCCACAAGCCGCGCCCCGACCTGGAGCGGGCGCTCTGCGAGGGCGCCCTGGTCCACTTGGACAACTTCGACGAGCTGGCCCTGGCCGAGCGCATCGCCACCGATCGCGGCATCCGCCCCGGCGTGGCCATCCGCATCAACCTCGCGGCCGAGGGCACGCCCCAGTGGAGCCGGTTCGGGTTCAACCTGGAGAGCGGCCAGGCCCGGGACGCCGCCCGCCGGGTGCTGTCGGGCGGCAAGCTCGATCTGATCGGTCTGCACTGCCACATCGGCACCTTCGTGCTGGAGCCCGCCGCCTACCGCGACGCCGGCCGCAAGCTGGCCGCCCTGGCCAACGAGCTGCGGGCCGACCACGGCGTGCAGCTGGACTTCATCGACCTGGGCGGCGGCTTCGCCAGCCACAACACGCTCAAGGCCCAGTACCTGCCGGGCGAGCAGGCCACGCCGAGCTTCTCCCGCTACGCCGAGGCGATCAGCGACGGCCTGGCCGCCATCGAGGGCCCCCAGCCGACGCTGGTGCTGGAGACCGGCCGGGCCCTGGTCGACGACGCGGGCTTCCTGGTCAGCACCGTGCAGGCCAACAAGCGGCTGCCGGACGGCCGCCGCGGGCTGGTGCTGGACGCCGGCGTGAACCTGCTGTTCACCAGCTTCTGGTACCGACACGACGTGGTGCCCGCCCAGGCCTTCCACGGCCTGCCCGAGCCCACCGTGATGTACGGTCCGCTCTGCATGAACATCGACGTGGTGCGCGACACGATGCTCTTCCCCCCGATGGATCCCGGCGATCGCCTGGTGTTCCGCAACGTCGGCGCCTACAACGTGACGCAGTGGATGCAGTTCATCACCTACCGGCCGCCGGTGGTGCTGGTGGGCGAGAACGGCAAGCACGCCCTGATGCGGCGCGGCGAGAACCTGCAGAGCATCCTGGAGCACGAGGAGGTCCCGGCGTGGCTGGCCTGAGCCTGATGTCCAGCACGCCGCAGGCGCCGCTCCCGGCGTCCGACCCGGAGCCTCGCCGGGCGCCGGGCCGGCGGCCGTCGCCGACGGCGCTGCATCCGGCCGAGCAGGGGCTGCCACGGCTGCTGTTCGACGCGGTGCTGCGGTCCTACGCCCAGGTGCTGTTCAGCCGCTCGCGGCTGGTGGGCGGCGTGCTGCTGGCGGCCACCTTCCTGTCGCCGCGGGTGGGCCTGTGCGGCCTGCTGGCGGCGGCGCTGGCGGCGGGGCTGGGACTCGCCCTGCGCTTGCCGCGCACCGACCTGCGCGAGGGGCTCTACGGCTACAACGCGATGCTGGTCGGGCTCGGCGTCGGCGCGCTCTTCGAGCCCGGCGCCGGCAGTCTGGCGGTGCTGGTGCTGGGGGTCGGCGCCGCCCTGCTGGGCACGGCCGCGGCCCGCAGCCTGCTGACGGGCGTGCTGGCGCTGCCGGT
>JACKEY010000034.1 GCA_020632755.1 Alphaproteobacteria bacterium
CGAGAAGCGGCCGTGGGGGTGAGGGGGAGATAGCGGAGGGGCATGGCCAGCCTTCCGCCTGCAGCTCCTGTGATCGGGGAGCGCCCGCCCCTGGATGGGAGATGCCCCGAGCAGGACCTGTGGTCCACGCCGAGGGCGACGAGGGCACTGCTGGCATCGCTCACCCTGCTCGCCGCTACAGTCTTCGGCGGCTGCGGCGGGTCTCCCCCAGCACCGGCCCCGCTGAGCGCGCGTGTGTCGGGAGACACCGGTCGCCCGGGCCCCTGCGAGGTGGACCGCAACGACGACGACTCGAACACACTCCAGACACCAACCACCCGGTACGGGGACGTCGTCGTCCGAAGCTGCACCACATCGATGATGGAAGCCTGGCGCGATCCAGTGGAGCCGAGTGGAGATGGCCACGCCCTGGTCGCAACCCCACACTGGCAGTGGACGACCGGTCCAGAAGACGACATCTACGGCGGGGTGGTGACCGTGACGGAGCTTGCTCCCGACGCCGACGGATTCCAGTGGGATCAGCAGCACGCCGACCATGTGTTCCGGTCCGAGACCGACATGGAGTTCCTGGGTCGCGAGCTGGGACGAGGCGACTTCGACGGCGACGGTCGCACGGATCTGGCCATCAGCAGCTTCTACTCGGGCCGCATCAACGAAGACCGCGAGCGTGACATCATCTTCTGGGTGGTGCACGACCCGACGTCGCTCCCCGCCGAAGCGAACCTGGACGACTGGGCCACGGTGATCGACATGCCGCTTGTAGAGGGCGACTTCACCTCCAAGCCACCGATCGTGCTCGGTGACGTGACTGGAGATGGGCTGGACGATCTGGCCGTCGTCCTGGGCCTTGCGAACCTCGGTGCGCCGGCAGAGACAGTGCTACCCATCCTGCCTGGCCCTCTCGACGAAGACGTCTCGCTGGACGACTGGGACTTCTGGGTCGGGGGGGCGATGCTCCCGAACGTCTACGGCGAACCAACCATCCCCGGGCGATTCGATGCGAACGGTGACGGCGTCATGGACGTAGCGCCGGCACGAAGCGGATTCGATGACGGCGCAGGGAGAGTTCGCGTCTTCTTCGGGCCAATCACGTACTCGCGCGACATCAGTGATCACGACGCCATGATCGGCGCCTACTCGTACAAGCCAGACCCGTTCCAGGACGATCGTTCGACGCACTTCGGCTTCCTCATCAGGAGCCCGGGCGACGTGAACAGTGACGGATACCAAGATCTGGTTATCTCCGGCAGCGCGCGCCACATCGATGGAATTCAACGCGCGGGTATTCTGTGGGTGGCGCCTGGTCCGTTCGAAGGCGACCATGAGATCGAGGACATCACCATTGCTCGAGTTGTGGGAACGCACGAGTGGGACGGCGTTGCTGCCTACGCCACGATGGGCGACCTGGACGGCGACAAAGCAACGGATCTCGTCGCCGGCTCCGCTCAGAAGATCGAATACGAATACGATCGAGCCGGAAACTACCTCGGCGAGACCGAGCTCACGACCGACGCCGGGACGCGACTGTACTGGGGCCCGATCGCGGGCACATACGAGTTCCGTGACGGGATCGAGATCCACTCCCGTCGCACTGGCATCCTTCGCGCAGACAGCGACCTGGACGGAGATGGCATCGTAGACCTGACCCTGCACGACGCGGGCATGAGCGTCGATCAGCTTCCGCACGAAGGCCGGATGGGGGCGGGCCTGCACATCTGGTTCAGCTCGGCGGGACAGGAGTGGCCCCGCCCCTGGGCTCCCTCCGACTGATGCCGCCCCTCGCTGCGGCCTGCTGCGCCGGATGCCTCCGCCCCAGGCACAGCATCCTCCTCCTCGCGTCCCTCTCCCTCTCCTCCCCCGTCCTCGCCCAGACCCCGCTGCCCGAACCGGGCGGCGACACCGGGCCGGTCACCCTCCCCGACCCCGACGCACCGGTCGAGCTGCCCACACCGACGGTGCCGGATCTGCCCGACGGCAAGGTGCCCGAGGACTGGAACGGCCACCGTGCTGGCCAGCGGCACCCGCCGCCGCGCCAACGTGCTGATGGCCCCCTTCGCCGGGCTGGAGCGTGTCGACAGCGCCGGGCCCGCCATGCGCGAGCTGGAGACCATGGTCGGCCTGTCCAAGGCGCAGAAGGCCCAGGGCTGGCGCATCGCGCTGGTCGCCCAGGTCGGCACGGTCTCGGCGGAGGAAGCGGCCCTGGACGGCTTCGACGACGCGCTCTGCCGCAAGCTCGGCGCCAACCTGCTGGCCCTGCGCAGCGAGCGCATCCAGCCCGGCGTGAACCAGGAGGAGAAGGCCCCGGCGCAGTACCACGAGCGCCAGGCCATGGACGTGCCCGACCGGCTGGCCTTCATGGCCGGACGCGCCGGCTACAACGGCTTCGCCCACTGGACCGGCCTCGAGCGCCAGCAGGCCAAGGACCTGCTGATCCTGGACCGCATCGACCCCCTGACCGACCAGGGCAAGGAGCGGCTGCGGGCCGTCCGCCGCGAGCTGGAGCTCGTGACCGATCGGGTCGTCGACAACCTGCCCCTGTGGGCCGACCTGCCGACCGGCAAGGCCCTGTCCCGCAACGCCGCCCGGGGCAAGAAGGCCTTCGCCCTGGCCGGCCAGCGCATCTACGTCGGCGGCCTGTCCCGTGACGAGACCGCCGCCGCCGGCATCGGCTGGGAACATGCGGTGCGGGCCTTCGGCGCCGCGGCCGCCCGCAGCTCGCTGACCGCCGAGCTCGCCGGCTGCGCCGAGATCCCCGACGGCTGCGATCTGCTCGCCGGCATCTGCCTGATGGCCGGCCCGGTGAACCAGAACGACATCGGCAAGCAGTTCTACGGCATGCAGGACCTGCTGTCCGTGCGCCACCCCCACCGCGACCCGACCAGCCTGCTGGTCTGGACGCTCAAGGCCAAGACCGTCGCCGACCCCATCGGCAACGAAGAGCAGCTGCTGAACCCCGCCCGCAAGGGCGCGCTGGTCGATCTGCGCCTGGCCCCCCACGAGTGCTGCCGCCTTGCCGTCGACGGCGGCTTCGTGCCCATGCGCAAGGAAGGCGACCGCACCTGCACCGAACGGGCCTTCCACGACCAGGGCAACTTCATCACGGACGGCGCGGGGCGGGAGATCCCGGGCAACCGCGGCGAGCCGTGGCCGCGGGAGTGGGG
>JACKEY010000035.1 GCA_020632755.1 Alphaproteobacteria bacterium
GGCGGCGATGCCGTCGTGGGACAGGCGCACGCCGTCGGGCAGCAGGGTCGTGCGCGGCCGGACCAGGTCGTCGGCCTCGTACATGCCGAAGGGCACCAGCAACAGGCCCGGCTGGTAGACGTGCTGGTCGTCCTGGTCGATGACGCTGATGGACCACTCGTCCGCGGACAGGGCGCGGCGCAGCTTGTGGGCCATCATGGTTCCGGCGGTGCCGGCGCCGAGGATGACGAGGTGCTTCATGGGAGCCTCGGGGGTGGAGGGGCCCCCCACGCGGGGGAGGGCGCGGACGTGTGCAACCGCCGTGCCACCACGCGAACGCAGCGGGCGCGCACGTCATCGCGGCGAGCGGGTGCTCTGCCCCGTCGCCCTGTGTCGGTTCACACACTCCCCTCAGGGGGCGGCGATCCGCACACGGGCATCCACCGCGACGACGCCTCGTCCGGCCGCCAGCACCTTGACCGGGTTCAGGTCGAGCTCGGCCACCCGCGGGCAGGCCACGGCCAGCGCGCTGACCCGCAGCAGCAGCGCTTCGATCGCGGTCACATCGGCCGGAGGGCTGCCGCGGTAGCCGTCGAGCAGGGGGAAGCCGCGGATGCCGCGCACCAGCTCGGCGGCGGAGCGATCGGTGAGCGGTGCCAGCCGGAAGCCCACGTCCTGCATCAGCTCGACCTGGACGCCGCCCAGGCCGAAGGCCACCAGCGGCCCGTAGGAGGGATCCCGGGTCAGCCCGACCAGGGTCTCGACCCCGCCGCGGACCATCGGCTGCACGAGGGCGCCCTGCATGTGCTCGGCCAGGCCGCGCGAAGCGAGGGCGCCGGCGATGGACTCCCACGCGGCGAACACGTCGCCTTCGTGGCGCAGGTCGACCTTCACGCCGCCGACGTCGGACTTGTGGGTCAGCGTGTCGCTGACCAGCTTGAGCACCACGGGGAAGCCCATCGCGCGGGCCAGCTCGGCGGCCTCGCCGGCGGTGCGGGCGACGCGGCCGGCGGCCACGGGGATGCCCACCGCCGACAGCAGCGCCTGGCAGCCGTCCGGGGACAGCCAGCCGTCGGGGGCGGCGTCCACCACGGCGCGGGCGGCGTCCAGGTCCATGCCCGGCGGGGTCACCGCGCGACCGGGCGGGCGGCGCAGGTGCTCGCCATAGCGGGCGGCGCGGGCCAGGACCCGCACCGCCGACTCGGGGAAGGCGTAGCTCGGGATGTGGGCGGCCTGCAGGGTGCTGAGGCCTTCGGGCACGCCGTGGCGACCCATGAAGCAGGAGATCACGGGCTTGCCGCTGCCGGCTGCCGCAGAGGCGATGGCCTGGCCGACCTCGGCGGGGTCCGTCACGATGGGCGGCACGAACAGGGCGACCAGCGCGTCGATCTCGTCGCTGGCCAGCAGCAGCTCGGCGCAGGCGCGGAACTGGGCGGGGGTGGCGCTGGCGATCATGTCGACCGGGTTGCGGGTGCTGGCGGCCGCCGGCAGGTAGGCGGCCAGGGCGGCCTGCAGCTCGTCGCCCAGGTCGGGCACGTCCAGGCCGAAGGCCTCGGCCGCGTCGGTGGCCAGGATGCCGGGCCCGCCGGCGTTGGTCAGCACGGCGACGCGGCGCCCGCGCGGCACCGGCTGGTGGGCCAGGAAGGCCGCCATGTCGAACAGCTCCTCGACCGTGTCGACGCGGATCAGGCCGGTGTCGTCGACCAGCGCCTGGACCGCCACGTCGGCGCCGGCCAGGCTGCCTGTGTGGCTGCTGGCCGCCTGGAGCCCCTTCTGGCTGCGGCCGGCCTTGACGGCGACGATGGGCTTGTCGCGGGTGACCCGCTGGGCCAGCTGCACGAAGCGCTCGGGGTTGCCGAAGCTCTCGAGGTACAGCAGCACCACGCGGGTGCGCGGGTCGTCGGCCCACCACTGCAGCAGGTCGTTGCCGGACACGTCGGCCTTGTTGCCCATGGACACGAAGTCCGACACGCCGATGTTGAGCTCGCGAGCGTAGTCGAGCATCGCCACGCCGAGCGCGCCGCTCTGGCTGGCCACGGCGACCCCACCGGCCGGCGGGAAGGTCGGCGCGAAGGTGGCGTCGAGCCGCGTGTCCGGGTCGGTGCTGACCACGCCCAGGCAGTTGGGCCCGACCAGCGCGATGCCGTGGGCCCGGCACAGCTCGGTGAGCTCGCGCTCCTCGGCCGCGCCCTGACCGCCGACCTCCTTGAAGCCGGCGGTGATGACGACGATGCCGCCCACGCCCTTCTCGGCGCAGGCGCGGGCCACGGGCAGCACCTGGTCCTGGCGGACCGCGATCACGGCGAGATCCACCGGATCGGGGATGTCCCGCACGTCCGGCCAGGCCCGCACGGCCTGGATCGCCCGCTCGGTCGGGTGCACCGGGTAGACCGGCCCGCAGAAGCCGTGCACGACCAGGTTGCGGACGATCTCCGCGCCGATGGTGCCGCGGCGGTTGCTGGCCCCGATGACGGCCACCGAGCGGGGGCGGAGGATGGGACGCAGGTCGCGGGAGGAGTCGGTCACGGGTGCTCCGGGCGAGGACGCCCTCTATGGGCTCAGCACGGCCTGGGCCCGCGGCCGGCTGTCGCTGCCTCCGCCTCGCCGGACGGCAGGCGCCCGCACGGGGCGGTACCATCCGCGTCCTCCCTCGCGCGAGCAGCTCCCATGCCCGACGTCCTCATCCTCCCCCACCTCTCCCCCGACGCCGACGACCTGGCGGCCATCGCCCGCGGGCTGGCCGGCATGGCCTGGCCCCAGCGCGACGTGGTCGCCCTGTTCCTGCCCCTGGACGAAGCCGGCTGTGTCGCAGTGCAGTTCCGCTCAGGCGGCGGCGCCCGGATCGAGGTCGACCTGGACGCGGTCGGGCGCCACATGAGCACGGGCGGTCACGGGGTCGGCGTCGCCCACGGCGGGGCCGCGGAGCGAGGCCGC
>JACKEY010000036.1 GCA_020632755.1 Alphaproteobacteria bacterium
GTGGTCGAAGGCGATGTCGCCGGCTTCGTCCAGGAAGGGCTGCACGGCGGCTTCGATGTCGGCCGGCAGGAAGCCGTTGCCGCGCATGCAGGCGTGGGCTTCTTCCCAGTCGCTGCGGGCCAGGGCGGCGACGATGCCGTGCAGCTCGGCGCGGATGCGGGCCGCGAAGGCCTTGGGGTCGGCCGAGATGTCGAGGGGGGGCGGGGGCCCCGCGGTCGCGGGTGCGTCCGAGCCGGCCAGCAGCCGCTCCCACTCGGTGACCAGGCTGCTGTCGACCCGGCCGAGCAGGGCCCGCAGCCAGGCCAGCAGGTCGGTGAGCTCGGCCGTGCGCATGGCCTCGGGCACGTTCTGCAGCAGCGCCTTGTAGACGTCCGTCAGGTAGCGCAGCAGCTGGCCCTCGGACCGGTGGGCGCCCAGCTCGCCGATGTAGTCGGCGAAGCCGCGGTAGCCCTCGGCGAGCTCCCGCGCGACGGCCTTGGGCTTGAGCGCGTCGCGGTCCAGCCAGGGGTGGTGTTCCACGTAGGCATCGAACATGGCCCACAGCTCGTCCTTCATGGGCTCGGGCCAGCGGATGCCCTCGAGCGCCTCCAGGCGGTCTTCGTAGGGGATGCCCTCGGCCTTGAGGGCGGCGACCTTGCGGCCCTTCTCGCGGGCGGTCTGGGCGTTGAGGATGGCCATCGGGTGGTCGAGGATGGCCTCGACCATGGTGACGACGTCCAGGGCGTAGGTCGGCGAGGCGCGGTCGAGCGACGACAGGGCGGCGACCAGGAACAGCGACAGCGAGTGGTGCAGGCTGAAGTCGTGCTGCAGGTCCGGGTCCAGGGTCGCCGTGGGGCCCGGGTGCAGGTGCACGACCTGGGCGCGCAGCAGGGCGTCGTAGTGGGCGTCCAGCTGCTCGTGGACCCAGGCGCGGCGCTCGTCGGGCAGGTGGCTCTCGTCGACCAGGGCGTGCAGGCGGGCCAGGCCGGGCAGCGCGTCGCCGCCCTGTTCCTGGGCGTGCTGCATGACGGCCAGCAGCTGCCCCAGGTCGGCCCGGAAGGTCGGCTGCAGGGTCTCGGGCGGCTGGTCGACCAGCTGGCGGAAGGTGTCTTCGTCCCAGTGCTTGAAGCCGTGGGTGGGCGGCTGGGACTTGCGCACCTTGCGCAGCTTCTTGGGGTCGGTGTGCTTGGCGGCCAGCCGGGCGTTGTCGATGACGTGGGCCGGAGCCTGGACGACGACGTAGCCACGGGTGTCGAAGCCGGCGCGGCCGGCGCGGCCGGCGATCTGCTGGAAGTCGCGGCGGGTCAGGATGTCGACCTTGCGGCCGTCGTACTTGCAGAGCTTCGTGAACAGCACGCTGCGGATCGGCACGTTGATGCCCACGCCCAGCGTGTCCGTGCCGCAGATGATCTTGAGCAACCCCTGCTGGGCCAGCTTCTCGACCAGCAGCCGGTAGCGCGGCAGCATGCCGGCGTGGTGCAGCCCGACGCCGTGGCGGATGTAGCGCTCGACGTGCTTGCCGAAGGGGCTGTCGAAGCGGAAGCCCCGCACCGCGGCGGCGATGGCGTCTTTCTCGGTGCTGTCGCAGTAGTTGACCGACATCAGCGCCTGGGCCTGCTCGCTGGCCTCGCGCTGCGAGAAGTGCACGATGTACAGCGGCGCCTGGCTGGACCGCACGATGTGGTCGATGGCTTCGTGCACCGGGTCCATGCTGTAGCGGTACTCGAGCGGGATGGGCCGCTGGGCGCGGTCGACGTGGGCCACCGGCCGGCCGGTCCGGCGCTCCAGGTCGTCGCGGATGGCCGACGTGTCGCCCAGGGTCGCGCTCATCAGCAGGAACTGGGTGTTTGGCAGCGTCAGCAGCGGGATCTGCCAGGCCATGCCCCGGTCGCGGTCGGCGTAGTAGTGGAACTCGTCCATCACGACGCTGTCGACGCGGGCGTCGGCGCCTTCGCGCAGGGCCAGGTTGGACAGGATCTCGGCCGTGCAGCAGACGATGGGCGCGTCGCGGTTGATGGCGCCATCGCCGGTCATCATGCCGACGTGCTCGGCGCCGAACACGCGGCAGAGCTCGAAGAACTTCTCGCTGACCAGCGCTTTGATCGGGGCCGTGTAGAAGGTGCGACCCAACTCGCTGAAGGTCTTGAAGTGCTGGGCCAGGGCGCACAGCGACTTGCCGCTGCCCGTCGGGGTGTCCAGCACGACGTGGCTGCCGGCGAACAGCTCCAGGAAGGTCTCTTCCTGGTGGTCGTAGGGCGTGATGCCGCGCTCGAGCACCCAGCCCAGGAAACAGTCCAGCGCCGCGTCGGCGTCGGCGAAGCCCAGGTCGGGGATGCGCTCGTCCAGGCGCAGCGGCGTGTCGTCGGGGGAAGCCATGCCGGCGGGGTAACGGGCGGCTGGGCGCCCCGCCCTCACCGGCCGAGCGACCAGAGCTCAGTAGGCCGTCACGCTGCACCCGCCGCCGAAGTCGGTCGCGGTGGTGAAGGCCGTGCCGAGCTCGGCATCGAGCAGATCCCGCATCTCCTCGCAGGCGGCCGTGCCCTTGGACGCCGCCCCGTCGCGGCAGGCGACGGTGCCGGCCAGCGCCACGTCCCGGCTGCCGGCCGCGCGACTGCCGGCCTGGACGCTGGCGTCGGCGGCGCCGCTCTCGCAGACGCGCCCGATCATCTCGGATGCCAGCTCGGCGT
>JACKEY010000037.1 GCA_020632755.1 Alphaproteobacteria bacterium
GGCTCGGATGCAGGGCATGTACTGGTCCCGCGGCACCGTCACCCGGCAGGCCCACGTCGACATCCCCGACGGCACCGTCGAAGAGGAGTACGGCCGCTACGGCTTCTCCGGCCGGGTCGCGCACCTCTACCGCAGCCACCCGCCGGTCAACTGGACCCGGATGGAGGGGCCGCTCAAGCCGCGCTGCTTCCTGCTGGACCGCCTGCCGCTGGACCACGCCGAGCCGGACCAGGGCGGAGACTGGCTGCAGCGCCGCGTCGTCGTGCTGCACAACGGCGACGTCCGCATGCTGCGCGGCCGCCTGACCGCGCCGATGCCCTACTTCTTCCGCAACGCCGACGCCGACGAGATCCTGTTCGTCCACGACGGCGCCGGCCGCATCGAGACCGACTTCGGGCCGCTGGACTACCGGCGCAGCCACTACCTGGTCGTGCCCCGCGGCACCGTCTACCGGCTGCTGCCCACCGAACCCACCGAGCTGCTGGTCGTCGAGAGCATGGGCGAGGTCGGCCTGCCCGAGCGCGGCCTGATGGGCCGCCACGCCCTGTTCGACCCCAACGTCATCGACGTGCCGACCCCGGCCGCCCCCACCGATCCGGCCAGCGCCGCCGAGTCCGGCGAGTGGGAGGTCCGCATCCAGCGGGCCGGCCAGCTGAGCTCGGTCTGGTACCCCTACAACCCCCTCGACGTGGTCGGCTGGCGCGGCGACCTGACCGTGTGGCGCCTGCACGTCGACGACATCCGGCCGGTGCTGTCCGAGCGCTACCACCTGCCGCCGAGCGCCCACGCCACCTTCGTCGGCCCGGGCTGGGTGCTGTGCACCTTCCTGCCGCGCGGCCTCGAGACCGGCGATCCGGGCGCCCTGCGCGTGCCCTTCTACCACTCGAACATCGACTACGACGAAGTCATCTTCTACCACGACGGCGACTTCTTCAGCCGCGAGGGCATCGAGCCGGGGATGGTCACCTTCCACCCCCAGGGCATCCACCACGGGCCCCAGCCGGGCGCGGTGGCCGCCGCCGGCTCGAAGACGCGCACCAACGAGGTCGCCGTCATGCTCGACACCATCCGGCCGCTGGTCGCCACCGACGCCGCCATGTCCGTCCAGGTCGACGACTACTGGAAGAGCTGGATGACCCCCGCGTCCGCCGCTTCCGACAGCGCCTCCTCCCGCAGCGCCTCCGCTGACGCCGCCGCCGCCGCGCGCTGAACCCCTCCTCTCCTCCTGTCCCGGAGCACCCCATGGGCACCCCCAAGCTCACCACCCCCGTCCCCGCCGGCGACAACCCGACCGGCCTGAAGGGCATCCGCTTCGTCGTCTGGTCGGCCCCGACCGAAGAAGGCCTCGACCAGCTCGATGCCCTGTTCCTGCACTTCGGCTTCTCGCGCATCATGCAGCACCGGGACGCCGACATCGATCTGTACAAGCAGAACGACATGCTCTTCCTGCTGGACCGCCGCCGCACCGGCTTCAACGCCGCCTTCGCGGACCTGCACGGGCCGAGCATCTCGGCGATGGGCTGGCAGGTCGCCGACAGCGATCGCGCCCTGGCGGCGGCCACCCGGCGCGGCGCCCGCGCCTACGAGGGCCACCACGACTACACCGACGCCACCGCCATCTACGGCATCGGCGACAGCCTGATCTGGTTCGTCGGCGACGAAGACGACATCCTGACCGACTTCCAGGAGCACGCCGCTCCGGTGGTGGTCAAGGACAAGGGCTTCCTCTGCATCGACCACCTGACCAACAACGTCGAGCAGGGCACCATGGAGCGCTGGCAGCGCTTCTACAAGGACGTCTTCGGCTTCACCGAGGTCCGCACCTTCGACATCCGCGGCGAGAAGACCGGCCTGACCAGCTACGCCCTGCGCAGCCCCGACGGGTCCTTCTGCATCCCGATCAACGAAGGCAGCGAGGAGAAGAGCCAGATCGAGGAGTACCTGCGCGAGTACAAGGGCGCGGGCATCCAGCACCTGGCCTTCCTCAGCGACGACCTGCTGGCCAGCCTGGACGCCCTCGAGGGCTCCGGCATCGAGACCCTCGACATCGACGACGAGTACTACGAGACCGTCTACGACCGCGTCCCCGGCGTCACCGAGGACCACCGCCGCATCAAGGGCCACCAGGTGCTCGTGGACGGCGACGACGACGGGTACCTGCTGCAGATCTTCACCCGCAACCTGGTCGGGCCGATCTTCATCGAGATGATCCAGCGCAAGAACCACCTCTCGTTCGGCGAGGGCAACTTCGGCGCGCTGTTCCGCTCCATCGAGCGCGACCAGGAGCGACGCGGGGTCCTGTAGGGACCCCTGGCCGGCTGCGACGGGTGCTCGCCCGCGCAGTCGGCGATGCAGGTGGGTGCGGGTCTCCGGGCTGACGGGGACACGATGCCCGGTGGTCGGGACCCCTGCCAGGGAACCGACCACGGCGGTCCGTCCGGGGACACGTGACGCCGCCGCTGATCCACACCGGCCTGCTGGGGCCGCCTCTGGAAGGGGGCGGCCCCTCTGTCGTCTCGGACCCGTGGACGCGGATCAGTCGTCGGCGAGCAGCTTGCGGCGCAGCTCGTCGAGGGCGTCGGGGCTCATCACCGTGGTCTTGCCCTCGTCGGGCGGGGGGGCGGCTTTCGCCTTGCGGGCGGCCTTCT
>JACKEY010000038.1 GCA_020632755.1 Alphaproteobacteria bacterium
CGTGCCCGTCGGCGTCTTCGTAGGGGCAGCGCCCGCCGAGCTCGTGGCAGTACAGGCTGCCGGTGTTGTAGCCCCAGTCGCCGAGGCCCGACCACAGCCGCCCGTCGTGCACGACCAGATCGTCCAGGGTGCGCTCGGGCACGCCTTCTTCGTCCGCGCGGTTGGGGCTGTCGGTCAGCCAGTCCAGGTAGGCCGAGTACGCCGGAAGCACGGGGGACTCCCCCCAGGGTTCCGGCGCCGACAGCTCCAGCGGGTCGGGCAGCTGCTGGCAGGGCACGTCGGCCCAGCCCCGCGGATCGGGGGAGGGGTCCGGCTCGGGTCCGCTGTCCACGGCGCTGCCGCCGGTGCAGGAGAGCAGCAGCAGCGCGATCATGGGGTCAGATCTCCCGGGGGGACCGGCCGTTCCAGCGCACACGGTACAGGTCGGTGCGCCGGTCGTTCCAGTTCTGCACGGTACCCGTCCTGCGGTGGCGTCGCAGGGCTTCCAGGTCGAGGTCGTGGGCGAGCACGGTCTCGACGTCGCTCTCGGCTTCGATGGCGATGCCGTCGCGGGCGAAGGCCAGGTCGGACGGGGTGAGCACCGCGCTGCGCGCGTAGTGCGTGTCGGCGTTCTCGACGAAGGGCAGGTTGCCGACGCAGCCCGACGTGACCGCGAACATGTGGTTCTCGATGCAGCGGGCCTGGGCGCAGGTGCGCACCCGCTGGTGGCCGTAGCGATCGCTCGTGTTGTAGGGCACGAACAGCAGGCCCACGCCGTCGTCGGCCAGCACGCGGACCAGCTCGGGGAACTCCACGTCGTAGCAGATGAGCACGCCGATCCGGCCGCAGTCGGTGTCGAAGGCGCGCACGTCGTCGCCGCCCTGGATGCCCCACCACTTCGCCTCGCTCGGCGTGACGTGGATCTTCTTCTGGGTCTCGATGCTGCCGTCGCGCCGGAACAGGTAGGCGATGTTGTACAGGTCGTCGCCTTCGAGGGTGAACTGGCTGCCGCCGATGATGTTGATGTTGAACCGCACGGCGAGGTGGGTGAACAGCTCGAGGTAGCGGGGGGTGAACTCGGCCAGCCGGCGCGCGGCCTGGCCGGAACGGCCGGCCTCGACCAGGGACAGCAGCTGCAGGGTGAACAGCTCGGGGAACAGCACGAAGTCCGACTCGTAGTCGGCGGCCGTGTCCACGAAGAAGCGGGCCTGCTGCTCAAAGTCCTCGAAGCGCTGGATGCGCCGCATCTGCCACTGGACCAGCGACGTGCGCACCGGCTGCACCGCCCGGCGGGTCCGGCGGCTCTTGGCCGGGATGTAGTCCAGGTTCGGCCACTCCAGGCAGGTGGCCCAGCCCGCGCTGTCCTCGTCGCTCGGCATGTAGTCGGGGACCAGCTGCTGCAGCTGGAAGCCGTTGGCGAGCTGGCTGGTCAGCACCGGGTCGTAGAGGTTCCGGGCCATGACCTCTTCGACGTACTCGCGGGCGCTGAGCTCGTGCTGGTGGGCGGCGTAGCCGGGCATGCGCCCGCCGATGACGATGCGCGCCAGGTTGTGCGTGCGGCAGAGCTCCTTGCGGGCGTTGTACAGCCGCCGGGCCAGCCGCATGCCGCGGCAGTCGGGGTGGACCTGGATCTCGATGCCGTAGAGCGTGTCGCCGTCGGGGTCGTGGTTGCGGATGTAGCCCTGGTCGGACATCTCCAGGTAGTCGGACCACCGGCTGTAGTCGCCGTAGTCGACGATCAGGTGGGCGGCGCTGGCGACCAGCCGGCCGTCGACGAAGACGCCGAGCTGGGACTCGGGCCAGGTGCGCAGCTGGCTCTCGACCTCGTCGCGCTCCCAGGGCTCGAGGTCGGGGAAGCAGGCGCGCTGCAGGGCGACCAGGGCGTCGAAGTCGTCGAGGGTGAGGGGGCGCAGCTCGACCTCGCGCGCGAAGTCGTTGGGGTCGATGTTGCGGTGGTCTTCGACCGGGGCGTCGCCGGAGGCGTCCGCGGCGGGAGGGCGGGGAGGGTCGTCGCCGGTGTCGTGCATCATGCGACGATCCTATCGGCCGACTTGCCCATCGGCTGGAGAGGGACGAAGGTGGAGGAGGAGGTGGACATGACAGTGCGCTCCGTTCTGTGGCTGGGGCTGTCCCTGGCGCTCGTGGCCTGCGGCGACAAGGACGATGACGACAGCGGCGGCGGCCCGGCGGACAGCGGGGGCACGACCGACGGCGGCACGACCGGCGGCGACAGCGGCACGACCGACGTCCCCGGCGTGCCCGAGGTGCTGTCGGACTGCACCTCCAACGACACGATCTACCTGTGGAGCGCCGCGATGGACGGCGACACGCTGGTCGTG
>JACKEY010000039.1 GCA_020632755.1 Alphaproteobacteria bacterium
ACCTCCAAGGTCGGGAACACATCGGAAACACAGCGACCCTAGGGGAGGCGTCCCGGGCCGCGACAGAGGCCACGTGGAGATCCAAACATTGCTTTGGATGCCGCCTTGCAGCCGTCGCGGCCCATCGGGCACCGTCCGGGCACCGCTCTACCCGAGGCCGCCATGATCCGGCGCACGCTGGCCCTGCTCACCGCCCTGACCGCTCTGACGGCTCTGACCGCCTGCGACGACGAGGCGCAGCCCGATCCTCAGAACACGGCCCGCGCCGACGGGTCCGGGCCCGCTGCGGATCTGTCCGACGGGAAGGCCGACGATGCTCACGCCGACGGTGCCCCACGCGACGCCCACCCCGGCGAAGACGCCGCGCCCGATGGCGCCGTGGCCGACGCCGAGCGCCCCGCGGAGGCCGACGCCGCGCCCCCAGCCGATCCGCGCCCCCCGTGGCAGGTCTGTGAGACCGCCGCCGATCCGGTCGGCCCCACCGAAGACTGGCGCCACCTGAGCAACGAGGTCATCACCCTGGGCCACGCCGGCCACTCGGCCCAGGACGTGCTGGCCCCGACGGACCGCGCCACCGCGCTGCCCGGCAAGTTCGCCTACGGGGCCATCAGCAAGGACCTGGAAGACGAGGACGTGGAGGTCCAGGTCAGCGACTGCGCCGGCGGCTGGCGTCTGCTCGGCCGCGCCCGCACCGATGGCGACGGCCGGATCGCGCTGAACCTCCCCCAGGGCGCGCTGCCGCCCGTGGGCCAGCACGACGTGGCCCTGCGGGTGGTCGGCGACGGCAGCGTCGCTCGGTCGCGCCTGTTCGTCACCCCGCCCGGGGCCCACCTGATGGTCTTCGACATCGACGGCACGCTCACCACCGACGACCTGGAGCTGTTCCGCGACGTGCTGGCCGATCTGTTCGAGCCCATCCTGAACGGCGACTACGTGCCCGAGGCCCGGGCCGGTGGCCTGGAGCTCACTCGGCTGCGCCGCTTCGATCAGGGCCGGCTGGTGGTCTACCTCACCGGCCGCCCCTACGTACTCACCGACATCAGCCGCGGGTGGCTCGCCGAGCTCGGCTTCCCCGTCGGCCCCCTGCATGTGGTGGACGCCGTCAGCGACGTCCTGCCGACCAACGGCCAGGTCGGGGACTACAAGGCCGACTACCTGCGCCACCTGCAGGGCCTGGGCTACGTCATCGACGCCGCCTACGGCAACGCCACCACCGACATCTACGCCTACGCCCAGGCCGGCATCGTGCCGGCCCGGACCTTCATCGCTGGCACGCACGGCGGCGAGGGCGGCACCGTGGCCGTGGGCGACGACTGGCTGAGCCACCTCCCCCAGGCCGCCGCCGACGCCCTCCCGGCCCAGGTCTTCTTCGACCCCTGATCCCCCCTCGCCGCAGAAAAACGCCCGCTCCACTGCGGACTCGGGCGGCCCCTGGCGCGGTTCGGTGTGACCCCGGCACACCCAAACCGACCCGCTCAGGAGCCCCCATGAACACCATCGCTCGCAGCCTGCTCGCCCTCGCCGCCCTCGCCGCCACCGCCACCCCGGCCTTCGCCGGCAAGGTCAAGATCCGCAACTGCCTCGACGAGCGCGTCTTCGTCTGCGCCTACAACGGCAACGACTCGTCCATGATCCTCCCCTCGGACAAGCAGGGCATCGGCCCGGGCAAGCGCAAGTCCGTGGAGTGCAGCACCAACAAGTGCAAGGTGTTCATGGCCATCTCGAGCAAGAAGGCCAA
>JACKEY010000004.1:0-707500 GCA_020632755.1 Alphaproteobacteria bacterium
GGCCTGGACGGTGTGGGTCCGCGACGTCGGTCCCGGTGTCCGGCCGTCCCCGAGGGGAGCGAACCGGACCACACTCCGAAGAGTGCGTCCGAGGCCACGCGGCACGACACGTGGAGCGAGTGCTCCCGTTTCCCTGGTCCGCTCGACGCGGGGAGCGCGAACGGCCGAAGCCGTCGTCTTCCCTCGACGAGTGGGGTCCGGGGACCCGCCGATGCTCGTCCCGACCGGAGTCGGTGGAGCCTTCGGAGCCGGCCTTCGTGGTTCACAGCACCCGAGCCCTTGCGGGTTCCGAGCTGCTTCACGAAGCCGGGGTGTCATGCGACCCTTGCTTGTGCTGCCACGCCGTTCTCACGGGCGCGGTCACCCTTCGAAGCCTTCCCCTCCGAGCTCAGCGGGTTCCGCGTCACCGCGGCCCCTTCCCCCCTTGTCGTTGCGATCACGCACTGCAGCTTGCGCTGCCGCTCGTGGTTCGCCGACTTCGAGGTCTCGAGCCGGGTGCGGGTCGGTGCCGTCGGCGACGAGTCGCCGCTGACCTCCGGTCCGCGTTCCTGGCCCTCTGTCCGTTGCCGGACATCGAATCCGGGTTCCATGACCCCGTCCGCCTGCTGCACCACGAGGGTGCCGCCAGCTTTCGGTGCCGCGGGTCCGGGTCCGACTGTTCCGAGTCGGAGTCCGTTGCCCGGGCTGCTGGCGGTCCCGCTCTGCGCCGACGTTGCCGTCGTCGCTTCCTGGGGTGCCTGGCTGCCTGGGCCCGTTGCTTCCTTGGGCTTTCATCCGACTCCCGGCCCCGGTCCCCCGTGAGGGGTTCCGCTTCCGGTCTGCGCCTTCCGCTCGCTCGGGACGAGTCCCGTGAGGTCTGGGCGCCGGCCCCCGACCGAGGTCGTGGGCGCTGGGAGCTGGTCTGGACGTCAAAGAACGGGTCCGGGTCGTCTGGTCGGTCCGGCCGACCGCACCTTCCCGGTGCCGCCTGGGACATTTGCAGGGTCCGTGCCAACTTTTGAGTAGCGTGTTTGCAGGCACTTACGGTATCCGGGTGCTGGAAGGCGGATTCCCAAACCCGTTCGAGGTCCTCGTCTGAAGTGTCGTGCCCCGTCGGCGGGCCTGGCCCACGAATGCGCCAGGGACGCCCACTTCAGGTGGGATCGGCAATGCGCTTCAGGTGGGATCCTGGTTTCCCAGTCCGGTCCGAAGGCCCCCGCCGGGCGCGCCCCTTGATCAACGGATCGCGGTGACATAGGCCGGCCCGAGGTGTGTCATGCTGTGCGCGACGCGCCTCTCCCCTCCGCCGCCCTCCTCCCGGGTCTTCCTCCTCCCGGGCCCCTCCACGGGCAGCGACCTCCTCCCCCCGCTCTCCTCCCGACCCTCCATGAACGTCGACCTCAACGAGCTCCGCACCCGGCCCATCTCCGATCTGGTGGACGCCGCACGTGGCTACGGCATCGACAACGCGGCCGGCCTGCGCCGCCAGGACCTGGTGTTCGAGGTGGCCCGTCGGCAGGCCACCGCCGGCGCACGGGGCGAAGGCGTGCTGGAGATCCTGGCCGACGGCTTCGGCTTCCTGCGCTGGCCCGACAGCAGCTTCCAGCCCGGTCCGGACGACGTCTACGTCTCGCCGTCCCAGATCCGCCGGTTCAACCTGCGCACGGGCGACACGATCAAGGGCCGCGTCCGCGCCCCCAAGGAAGGCGAGCGCTACTTCGCGCTGATCAAGATCGAGGCGGTGAACGGCCGCAGTCCCGACGTGGAACGGGACAAGATGCTGTTCGACAACCTGACGCCGGTCCTGGCCGACCAGTACCTGGACCTGGGCGGTGACGACGCCCCGGCCGGCGCCCGGCTGGTCGACCTGCTCTGCCCCATCGGGCGGGGCCAGCGGGTCGCGCTCATGGCGCCGCCGCGCGCCGGTCGGACCCGGCTGCTGCACGACCTCGCCGAAGCCTGCACCGAGCTCGACCCGGAAGTGCACGTCATGCTCGTGCTGGTCGACGAGCGCCCCGAAGAAGTCGTCGCCCTCCGCCGCTCCGTCCCGGCCGAGGTGCTGGCCACCACGGTCGAGGAACCCGCTGCCCGCCACCTGCAGGTGGTCGAGATGGCGATGGAACGCGCCCGTCGGCTGGTCGAGCAGGGGCGCGACGTGGTCGTGCTGCTCGACTCGCTCACCCGCCTGGCCCACGCCGCGAACGCCGCCGCCCAGCCGGGCGGCCGCATGCTGCACGGCGTGATCGACGTCGGCGCCCTGTACCGGGTGCGGCGCACCTTCGCGCTGGGCCGGAAGCTCGAAGAAGGCGGCAGCCTGACCGTCATCGCCGCGGTGCTCACCGACAGCGGGGCCAGCATCGACGAGGTCGTGGCCGACGAACTTCACGGCCTCGCGAACGCGGTGATCCGGCTGGACAGCGCGGCCGCGGCCCATGCGTGGTGGCCGGCCCTGGATCCCGCCCGCACCTGGTCGCGCGGGGCCGAGCGCTTCCTGGACGAGCTGGCCCTCGAGGGCCGTCGCCAGCTGCGGGCCCAGCTCACCGGCGACCTGTCCGCAGATCTGCCCGGGCTCATCGACCGGGTCACGCGCTCGGACGACAACGCCGAAGCGCTGCGGCGTCCCACGCCCCTTGACAAGCTGGGCGCGGCGGGCAAATAGGGCAGGTCCTTTCCGGGGGGCCTCGCGCGCACGTCGCGTGCGACCTGCTCGCGCCGCTGGCGTGACACCCTCGGATTGTCTGGAGGCACCCATGAAGTCCGGCATCCATCCCGAGTTCCACGACTGCACCGTGACCTGCGTGTGCGGCAACAGCTTCGTCACCGGCTCGACCGTCGACAGCATCAAGGTCGAGATCTGCGAAGCCTGCCACCCGTTCTACACGGGCAAGCAGAAGCTGGTCGACACCGCCGGTCGCGTCGAGCGCTTCATGAAGCGCTACGGCATGCAGAACGGCTGAGCCGCCATCGCTTCGACACGTCCCCCGACCCGGTGCTCACCGTGAGCCCCCGGGCCGGGGGTACGTGCGTCCGGCCCATGCGATAGACCGTCGCGTCTACACTCCCCCGGAGTCCCCGTGTTCCAGCGCCTCGACCAGGTCGAGGGGCGCCTGGCCGAGCTCGACCAGGCCCTCATGGACCCCGCCACCACCCAGGACCCTGGCCGGCTGCGAGAGGTCACGCGGGAGCGTGCGCGCCTGGTCCCGATCGTCGAGACCTGGCAGGAGCTGCAGCAGCTGCGGGACGACCTCGCGGGCGCGAAGGAGCTGCTGGCGGACCCCGAGATGCGGGACATGGCCAAGGACGAGGTGGCCGACCTCGAAGAACGCATCCCCGCGCTGGAGCAGGACCTCAAGCTGTCCCTGCTCCCGCCCGACCCCTACGAAGGCCGGGACATCATCCTGGAGATCCGCGCCGGCACCGGCGGGGACGAAGCCGCGCTGTTCGCCGCCGACCTGTTCAACATGTACAGCCGGTTCGCCGACGGCAACGGCTGGCGCGTCGAGCTGCTCGACAGCTCGGAGACCCACGTGGGCGGCGCCAGCGGGCGCACCGCGACCGGCTTCCGCGAGGTCATCGCCCAGATCTCGGGGGACGACGCCTACAAGCACCTGGCGTGGGAGAGCGGCGTGCACCGCGTGCAGCGGGTGCCGCTGACCGAGACCCAGGGCCGGATCCACACGTCGACCGCCACGGTCGCGATCATGCCGGTCGCCGACGAGGTCGAGGTCGAGATCGCCGACAAGGACCTGCGCATCGACGTGTTCCGCGCCTCGGGCCCGGGCGGCCAGTCCGTCAACACCACCGACAGCGCCGTGCGCATCACGCACCTGCCGACCGGCACCACGGTCCAGTGCCAGGACGAGAAGTCCCAGCACAAGAACAAGGCCAAGGCCATGAAGGTCCTGGCCGCGCGCCTGCTCGAGAAGGCCCAGTCCGAAGCCCACGCCGAAGAAGCCGACGCCCGCCGGGCCCAGATCGGCTCCGGCGACCGCTCCGAGCGCATCCGGACCTACAACTACCCGCAGAACCGCCTGACCGATCACCGCATCGGCCTGACGCTCTACCAGCTCGACCGCATCGTGATGGGCGAGCTCGATCCGGTGGTCACCGCGCTCACCGGTGAATTCCAGGCCCGCCAGCTCGCCCAGCTGGACGAGGCCCGCCACGACGAGGGTTGAGCCCTCCCGCCCCGGAGTCGACATGACCGGCCTGTTCCTCGCCGCCGCGCTCTTCCTGGCCCCGCCCGCCGTCGCTTCCAGCACGACGTCGCCGCACCCCCACCAGGGCGTCGCGCCCAAGTTCACGGTGCCGGCCCGCACGACCTCGTTCAGCGACAAGGAAGCCGAGCAGCTGCTCGCCGGCCAGTCGGTGCGCAAGCAGGTCAAGTACGAGAACGGCGGGCGCGGCATCAGCATCATGGACGTCAAGGGCACGCCCGCCCAGGTCTGGGCCGTCATCGACGACTTCGGCAGCTACCCGTCCTGGATCGACATGCTCCAGGAGACCGAGGTCTACGGCAAGAACGGCAACGAGGTGCTGGTCCGGTTCAAGCTCAAGGTCATGGGCAAGGACGTCGAGTACTTCATCGACCACGAGCGCCGCGTGGACCAGGGCTACGTGACCTGGCAGCTCGACTACAGCCGCGAGTCCGACATCGATGACTCCACCGGCTACTGGCTGGTCTACGAGACCCCCGGGCGGCCCGGCTACACCCGCGTCGAGTACACGGTCGACCTGCGGCTCAAGGGCTGGATCCCCGGCTTCGTCGAGGACATGCTGGCCAACAAGGGCCTCGACAAGGCCACGGGCTGGGTCAAGAAGCAGGTCGAGGGGACCTGACCGGCGACGCGCGCCGAGCCGCATGCGGTAGGCTCCCGGGCCGACCCGGAGTCCCCATGCGCACGTCGTCCTTCCTCGGTCTGTCCCTCTGCGCCTTCCTGGTGGCGGGCAACCTGGCCTGCACCAACCCGTTCGCCGCCGCGCAGGAGGCCGACACCATCGAGGCCTACGAGACCTTCCTGGCCGAGAACCCCAACAGCCCCTTCGTGACCCAGGGCAGCCTGCGGCTGGAAGAGCTGTACCTGGAGAAGGCCCGCCAGGACAAGACGCTCGAGAGCTACGACGTCTACCTGGACAAGTACCCCAAGGGCACGCTGCGCGAGAAGGCCGTCGAAGAGCGGCGGACCTTCCTGTTCGACTGGGCCGGGGAACAGGACACGCCCGAAGCCTGGCAGAAGTTCCTCGACGAGTACCCGACCGGCGACAAGAAGCTGAAGCAGCAGGCCCGCACGCGCCTGAACATGGCGCAGCACCGCGATCTGGTGACCATCGGCGCGCCCAGCATCGAGCAGATCAACCTGGCCGAGAACCCCGACGGTCCGCTCGACGGCTGGGGCATCTACGCCGACGTGACGGTCGCGGGCGACAAGCCGGTCAAGGAGCTCGACCTCGAGGTCGCCTACCTGGGCCCCGAGGGCCAGGTCCTGGACACCGACAAGTGGCCGGTCGTCGCGCCCGCCCTGCCGGGCAACATGCCGGTCGAAGAGGAATTCAAGATCCCGATGAAGCCGGGCGAGACCCGGACCTTCGAGTGGACCACCGGCGACATGCCGGCCGACTGGAGCAAGAAGGTGCGCCTCAAGCCCGTCGACATCAAGTTCGTCGGCGAGGAAGGCGAGTAGCCGGCAGCCAGAGCCGCGCGCTTGCGGCTACCCTTCGGTCATCGCGGAGGGACCATGCGCCTCGCCATCCTGCTGCCCGCACCCCTGCTGTTCGGCTGCACCGACCCGGTGCCGGTGCTGTCGTCCGTCAGCTGCGAGGGCCCGTCCGTGGCCAGCGGCACCGCCCGGGTCTGCCGGCTGGGCGCGGGCGACGTGCCCGACGGAAGCGGCGGGCGGCCCGGGGACTACCGGCTCCAGAACGCGCTGCTGGACGTCATCATCCGCGGGGAGCAGGCCTCGCTCACCCGGCTGTCGGGTACCGGCGGCACGGTCATCGGCATGCTGCCCGAGAGCGGCGAGGACCCGGTGCTGGAGCTGCAGCCGGCGCTCGAGGGCGACTGGTTCACCCAGGTCGAGCTGACCGCCCTGCCCGACGAAGACGACGGCGCGGCCCTGCGGTTGACCGGGCTGGACGCCGACGGCGTGCAGACCGAGCTCACCTACCGCCTGGCCCCCGACAGCCACACGCTGCACCTCGACGGTGCGCGGGGCTTCCGGCTGGTGCCGCGGATCGGCGCCGAGCGGGTCGGGAACATCGTCGAGCAGGGCGACACACTGCTGATCGGGGGAGGGGAGGTCGAGGATCCCGGGGGCGAGCTGTGGTTCTCGCTCACCGACCGGGTCACCGTGGGCTCCCGGAGGGAGGCCGTGGAGGAGGCGCTCGGCGAGGTGATCGAGGTGGACGGCGTCGCCACCGACGCCGAGTGGGTCGAGGCCTGGCGCGGCGGAGACCGGCTCCTGCGCTTGCCGGTCGGCGCGGACGGCGCCTTCGCCGGCCCGGTGCCCGCGGAGACCAGCCTGCTGGTGCCGGTGGCGGAGGGCCGCCGGAACGGCGTCGGCGTGGCTCCGGGTGCGGGCCTGGCCTTGGCCGCCGGCCCGTCGGGTCTGCTGCGGGTGCGGGCCGTCGACGACGCCGGGCTCGACCTGTTCGCCACCGTCCGGTGGGGCGACCAGGTGCACGTGATCCCGCCCGGGGGCGCAGCCCTGCCGGTCGGACCGGGGGTCGAAGACGCGCTGGTGTGGGCCGGTCCCGCCTTCGAGGCCGCCTGGCTCGGTGCGCTCGAGGTCCCCGACGACGGCGAGGCCGAGGCTTCCGTGCTGCTACGCCGGGTGACCGACACCGAAGAAGCCGTGCTGGCCCGGATCGGCGAGCAGGCCTGGCCCGACGTGCAGGAGCGACGCTGGAGCGCGGACATCCTGGAGTCCCTGGTCGGGCAGGGCGTCGGCTACGCCGTGCTGGTCGCGGACGACGAGATCGCCCAGGATCGCAGCGCAGAGCCGCACGTCGCCGACGCCGTCGCGGTCCGCAGCGGGTCGCGCGCGGCCACCGACGCCGTCGGCCAGCCCGTCGCCTGGCCCTGGACCGCCAACACCGCCCACGCGGCCCACGGTGCCGCGCCGTGGCCGGGGCTGAGCGCCGACGACCTGCTGGCCGTGATGCGCGGCACCTCGCCCCGCGAGGTGGTGGTCGACCTGCAGTGGCTGGCGGCCGCCCAGGACATCGTGCCCGGCGCGGTCCCCGCGACGGCGCTCCGGCTGTCGGGCCCCCAGGACACCGCCGCCTGGCTCGCCTGGGTCGACGATGGCCTGGCGCTGCCGGTGGTCGGTCCCTGGACCTGGGTCGAGGGCCTGGACGCCCAGGCCTACAGCGCGGTGGACGTCGAGGCTCGCATCTACCAGGGCGCGACGATCGCCACGACCGGTCCGCGCATCCGGGTCGACATCGACGGGGCGGGCCCCGGGGAGCGCGTGGCCACCGACGACATGCCCGTAGGCGAGGTCGTCGCTCGCATCCGGGTCGACACGCCGGCCTGGGCGCCGGTGGATCGGGTCCTGCTGCACGGCCCCGACGGCGAGGTGCTCGCCCGCTGGGACGCGGCCCCCGGGCCCACTCCCGTCGATCTGCGCTTCGACGTGGAGATGCCCGAGTGGCTGGTGGTCGAGGCCATCGGCTCGGCGCCGTCGCCGCTCACCGGCGAGGTGCCCTGGGCCGTCAGCACGCCGGTGTGGCGCGACTAGTCAGCCCGGCTCCGTCATGGACCGCGGGTCGAGCAGCGCGTCCAGGCGCTCGTCGCTGAGCTCGTCGGTCGACAGGGCGGCCCGTGCTGCGGCGCGGATGCCGGTGCCGTCCTTCCAGGCCTGCTTGGCGAGGGCGGCGGCCCGGTCGTAGCCGAGCTCGGGGGCCAGGGCGGTGCAGAGGGACAGGTTGCGGTCCAGGGTCTCCCGGCAGCGGGCTTCGTCGGCCTGCATGCCGGCGATCGCCTGGCGGGCGAAGGCGCGGCTGCCGTTGGCCAGCAGCGCGATGCTGTCGAGCAGCGCGTCGGCCATCACCGGCAGGAACACGTTGAGCTGCAGCTGTCCCGACATGCCCGCCGCCTTGACCGTGGCCCCGTTGCCGAGCGCCCGCACGCAGACCTGGGTGAGCACCTCGCACATCACCGGGTTCACCTTGCCGGGCATGATGCTGCTGCCCGGCGCCAGGGCCGGCAGCGACAGCTCGGCGAAGCCCGTGCGCGGGCCGCTGGCCAGCAGCCGCAGATCGCTGGCGATCTTGAACAGGCCGGTCGCGATGGTCTCGAGCTGGCCGTGGGCTTCGACCACGCCGTCGCGGGCGCCCTGGGCCTCGAAGTGATCGGCCGCTTCGCGGAAGGGCAGGCCGGTCTCGTCGGCCAGGCGCGCGATGGCGCGGCGCGGCAGGTCGGGGTGCCGGTTGATGCCGGTGCCGACGGCGGTGCCGCCGAGCGCGAGCTCGAGCAGGGCGTCCCGGGCGGCCTGGGCCCGGCGGCGACCGTGGGCCACCTGCGCAGCCCAGCCGCCGACCTCCTGGGACAGGCGGATCGGCGTGGCGTCCATCAGGTGGGTGCGGCCCGACTTCAGCACGTGATCCCAGCCGGCCGCCCGCTCGGCGAGGGTCCGGTGCAGCTCGTCGAGCGCGGGCAGCAGCTGCTGGTCGATCTCCACTGCGGCTGCGACATGGATGGCGGTGGGCACGACGTCGTTGCTGGACTGGCCCAGGTTGACGTGGTCGTTGGGGTGGACCGGGTCCCGGCTGCCCAGCACCCCGCCGAGCAGCTGGATGGCCCGGTTCGAGATCACCTCGTTGGCGTTCATGTTGCTGGCGGTGCCCGAGCCCGTCTGGAACAGGTCGATCGGGAAGTGGGCGTGCAGGCGGCCGTCGACGACCTCGCCAGCGGCCCGCTCGATGACCGCGGCGAGCTCCGGGTCCAGCTCGCCGAGCTCGGCGTTGGCCGCCGCGCAGGCCCGCTTGATGCGGCCGAGTGCCGACAGCAGGGCCCCGGGCATGCGTCGACCGGAGATGGCGTAGACCTCGACCGCGCGCTGGGTCTGCGCGCCCCACAGGGCGTCGGCCGGGACGGACACCGGCCCCATCGAGTCGTGCTCGACGCGGAGATCAGCGGACATGGAGCCTCCGGGGTAGGGGGCCAGTCCATGGCCCGTGGCCCGGACCTAGCATGACCTCGCCCGAAGAACGCCCCGAGATCCCTGCCGACGAGCGCCTGCGCGTCATCGAGATCTACCCCTCCGTCCAGGGCGAGAGCACCTATGCGGGGCTGCCCTGCGTCTTCGTGCGGCTGGCCGGCTGCAACCTGCGCTGCACCTGGTGCGACAGCGAGTTCACCTTCACGGGCGGCGAGCACCGCAGCATCGACGACGTGGTCGACGAAGCCTGCGCGCCGGGCATCGACATGATCGAGCTCACCGGCGGCGAGCCGCTGGCCCACCGCCAGGCCTTCCCGCTGCTGCAGCGCCTGCTCGACCGCGGCCACACCGTTCTGGTCGAGACCAGCGGCTCCATCGACATCGCCCCGGTCCCCGACGGCGTGCGCGTCATCATGGACCTCAAGGCGCCCGACTCGGGGGAAGCCGGCCGCAACCTGTGGTCGAACCTCGACCACCTCGACGGCGACGACAACATCAAGATCGTGGTCGCGAGCCGCCGGGACTACGAGTGGGCCCGGGACGCCATCCGCGACCGGGGCCTGGATCGCATCTGCCCTGTGCTGATCTCGCCGGCCTGGGGGCAGGTGGACCTGCAGGCCCTGGCCGGCTGGATCGTCGAGGATCGCCTCCCCGCCCGGTTTCACCTCCAGCTGCACAAGGTGGTGTGGCCGCCCGACCAGCGCGGCGTGTAGCCGGCGGCCGGGCTACGCTCCTGCTCTCTCGGAGGACCCGTGTCCCAGACCCTCACCCTCCCCGTCACCGGCATGACCTGTGGCGGCTGCGAAGCCTCGGTCCAGCGTGCGCTGTCCCGCGTCGAAGGCGTGGTCGAGGTGCGGGCCGACCACGTCGCCCAGCGGGTCGACCTGGTCCTCTCCTCGCCGGTGCCCTCCCGCGAGCGCCTCGTCGCCGCGGTCGAGGCCGCCGGCTTCGACGTGCCCGCCTGACGGAGTCCCCATGCGGAAGCTCAGCCTCGCCCTCCTCCTCGCCCTGCCCCTGGCCGGCTTGACCCTGTCGCCGCAGGCCCACGCGGCCGACCAGTGTGACGACGGCCTGGACAACGACGAGGACGGCTGGACCGACGAAGCCGATCCCGACTGCATCCTGGGCGGCGACACCGAGCTCGGCTTCGGCGGCGACGAGTGCAACGACGACGTCGACAACGACGACGACGGGTACGTGGACGCCGACGACCCCGACTGCCAGAGCGCCACCGACCCCGAGGGCGACGGCAGCGGCAACACCGACTCCGGCACGGACACGGACACCGACACGGACTCCGACACTGCCACGGACGGCGACACCGACTCGGACAGCGCCACGTCCGACAGCGGCGGCACCGACACCTTCTTCGACGAAGGCGAGAAGCTGTCCGAGGCGACCGACGAGAAGGGCGGCTTCGGCTGCGTGGGCAACAGCGCCTTCCTGCTGCTGCTGCCGATCCCGCTGCTGTTCCGCCGCAAGCGGTGCTGCGCGGACGCCTGAGGCCGGATCTCCGGGCGCTGCGCGCTACTCCTCGTTGCGCAGCTTCCAGTCCAGGACCAGGCAGTCGATGGCGCTCGGCACGCCGTCTTCGCCCAGGATCTTCTTGGCGGTGTCGGCGTCCCCGCCGAGCACCGCGTGGCAGGGCAGCATGACGGCCTTGGCCACGGTCTCGGCGGTGCGCTTGATGACCCACTGACCGCGGGCCTCGAAGGGGTCCAGCGCGGTGCCGGGCGGCGCCTGGGTCAGGTCCAGGCCCGGCTCGGTGCGGGTGAAGTCGACCACGGTCAGATCGGCCGCCCAGAACTTGGCCAGCCGGGCCGTGGTCATGAAGCTCGTGCCTTCGGGGGGCACCAGGGCGGCGTCGGGGCCGAGCTCGCGCGAAAGGGCGGTGGCCAGGCGGGCCTGCCGCTCGCGGTCGTCTTCGCCGGTCGCGTGCATGCAGGCGACGTTGCCCTGGGCGATCGGGGAGAGGGCGAGCTCGAGCTCTTCGTCGTCGCCCAGCGCCGGCATGCCGGCCAGGGTGAGGGTGCTGCTGATGAGCCCCCGGGACTTGGTGCGGTCCTGGAGGGTGGAGTCGAAGTCGCGCTTGAGCAGGGCGTCGGGCCGCACGGACAGGCCCAGGTTGCGGCCCTGGCGGTAGGTCATCTGCAAGGTGCCGCGGCCGCAGACGTCGTCGCCTTCGCTGTCGGCGAGGTCGGTGAAGTCGGTGTGGCGGCGGCCGGGGTGGGCGGCCAGCCAGACCAGCATGCGGGCGGTGTCGGGGTCGATGCCGTCGGTGCCGACGATGCGCTCGCGCCAGCTGGCGAACTCGCCGACCTTGCGGCCTCCTTCGTCGGTGAGCCACTCCCAGCGCGTGGTGTCGCTGGCCAGCACCTTCATGCGCGTCTTCCACTCGCCGCGCAGGGCGTCGTCTTCTTCCAGGCTGGTGGCCAGGCTGCGCACGCCGGTGACGCGGTAGGCGAGCTCCGTCAGGTTGTACTGGGTGCTGTCGCCGCTCATGTTGTCGACGAAGGCCAGCTCCTGGCGGCAGGTCTCGACCTGGGCTTCCTGGACGCGCAGCTTGCTCTTGAAGCCGCTGATCCGGCAGGCGCTGGTGCCGCCCAGGATCCACCCACCGGCCATCGTGATGCCCAGGATGATGTTCCGCGGCTGGAAGATGGCGCCGGACTTGATGAAGGTCCAGGCCCGCTGCGCCATCTGCGCCGGGGCCTGGGTCAGGATGGTCGTGAAGGCCTGGCGCTGGACCTCGTCGCCCATCGACTTGGCGGACAGGCGCCGGCGGCCGGTGGCGACCTTCTTGGCTTCGTCGCGCTGCTGCTTGATCTCGGCGGGCAGCTCGTCCAGCTCGACGATGAACCGCGGACCGTCGGCGGTGACCAGGGCGAAGGCGTCGCCGGGGCGCACGGCCGTCGGCGTCTGCAGCTGGGTCGGGCGGTGGGTGCCGGCCTTGTACAGGAAGACCGTCGCGGTGCGCTCCGCGGGGGTCAGGATCAGGTTCTGCGGCCCCTGGCGGATGACCTTGGCGTGCTCGGCGCGCACCCCCAGGGACTCGGGCAGCACGATGTGGCAGCGGTCGGGGTTGCTGCCCAGCCGCACCTCGAGTCCCTCGAAGGGGCCGAAGCGCGTGCCGCCGAACTCGGGCGAGAGCCGCAGGTAGGTGACGAGCTCTTCGGGGAGGCCTGCCATGGCTGCCGTCTGGAGAGGGGAGGGGCGGCGATGCTACCACCGCTGCTGCGTGGCGGGCGCGGGCGCTGGTAGAGTGCCGGGGCCGCTCGGAGGCCCCCCGGCATGAACATCGTCCTGGTCCCCTACACGGCGTGGCGTCACCTGGCCATGGCCCTGTGGTGCGGCGGCTTCGGGCTGCTGGCGTGGTGGCTGGTGCTCAGCATCACCGTCATCGGCGGCCCCATCTGGACGCCGGACTGGGACGGGCCGATCCTGCTGACCGCGATCAGCGCGGCCGTGGCCGGGGCGAGCATCCTCGGCGAGGACAACCTGCGCCGGCGCCCGCTGCTGCAGCGGGTCGGACGCGCCGCCCTGGCCGTGGTGATCGCCGTCGCGAACACGCTCTTGTGGTACTGGCTGTGGCACCTGGTCGTGCCGATGCTGCTGCCCGAGGACTGGGCCGCCGACGCCGCCGACCTCAGCCTGGTCAGCCTGCGCTACCGGGTGGGCGCCTTCGTCATGGGCGGGCTGGCCTGTGGGCTGGCCGGCACGACGGTGCGGCGGTTCAGCCACGTCGTCAGCCACGTCGCGGGCGGCATCGCCTCGGCCATGGTCGCGGGCGCCGCCTGGCATGTGCTCAACAGCAACTTCACGGGTCTCACCGACCTGTACCTGTCGGGCGCCGCCCTGGGGCTGGTGTGGGGCTTCCTGTACGGGCTCATCACCTGGCCCATCCCCGATCGGCTGTACGCCGGCTGGATCCGCGTGCTGTCGAGCACCCGCTACGGCCGGCGCATCCCGGTGGACGCGGCGAACCTGGGTCCGAAGGAGCGCTTCCTGGGGCACTTCCCGCGCGGGCTGGACATGTTCCTGCCGGTCGAAGCCGGCGTGATGGAGCTGCACGTCAGCGTCGCGGTCGATGCCGACGGCAACTACAAGGCCCGCGGGCTGTCGCTGCACCCGACGACGGTCAAGCGCTTCCTGGAGAAGGTCGATCTGCGCTACGACCCGCGCCGGCCGGCCCCCCTCGAGACCCGCCTGTCGAGCGGGGACCGCATCCTGCTGGGCCAGGGTGACAAGAGCGTCGAGGTCGAGTTCGTGATGCTGCCGCGGGAGGAGCGGTGAGGACCCTGGTCCTGTCGCTGCTGCTGCTGCTCACCGCCTGCGGTGGGTCGGCGTTGATCCCGGTGCCCGGCACGACCACCCGGGTGGAAGCGCCCGAGCGCCGCTCCGAGACCGATCTGGAGATGAAGATCTTCACGAACCGGCAGGAGTGCGCCGGCACCGTGAAGCCCGAAGACGTGTCGCTCTGCCTGCCCCACGTCGACCGGCGCTCCGGCCAGGTGCGCCTGGCGGTGCAGCTGCGGCTGGACGGCGACGACTACCCCTACCCCCTGACGGAAGACAGCCTGCGGGCGACCCACATGGGCACGGTCGTCGCCGACGGCCCGGGCATGTCCCTGGACGTGATCCCCCACGATCCCGTCGACGTGGACCAGCTCTACATCCTGGTCATCGACGGCAGCGGGTCGATGGCGGACACCGACGGTCGCAAGACCAGCCGCATGGAGCGGGTGCGCGCCGCCCTGCTCGAAGAAGCCGTCCAGGACGCGTTCTTCCCCCGGGGCGGCAGCAAGACCGGCGTGGTGCTGCTGAGCTTCACCTCCGGCGACCCGGTGGTGCTCGGCGGCAGCCTGAAGCCGGTCACCGACCGCCGCGGCTACACGAAGATCGTGCGCCAGGACCTGCAGGTCCGCGGCGGGTACACGCACCTCTACAACGCCGTGCGCTACGCCACGGGCCCGCTGCTCGAAGAGCGCGAGATCAAGGACTTCATCGATCTCAACCAGGCCGCGCCCACCGTCATCGTGCTGACCGACGGCTTCAACAACATCGCGGCCACCGACACCTGCGCCGACAACGCGCCGCGGCTGCAGATGCTCATGGAGCACCTCGAGACCGCGCGGCGGGACGCCGCCGACATCCGGATGCGGCCGAGCGTGTTCACCGTCGGCCTGGGCAAGCCCCTCCGCCCCCGCTTCGAGCGGCCGGACACCAAGGAAGCCGCGCTCGCGGCGGTGTCGCCGGCCGGCCTGTGCGGCAAGCGCTACCGCGACCAGCGCATCGACGGCGATCTCGAGACCCGCGGCATCGACAACGCCAGCCTCGAGCTGATCGCCGACCGCGGCGGCGGCCAGGCCTATGTGCGGCGCGACCGCGAGGGCCTGGCCGAGGCCTTCCGCGCCGCGGCCGCCCAGCGCTACACGTGGTTCGAGGTCCGCTACCAGGTCGACCCGCACCACCTGCGCCGCAGCTTCGAGAGCCGCCTGCGCCTGTTCCCCAGCGGGGAAGCCGACACGTCCATCCGCGTGCACCCGAGCGCCTGGCTGGACGCACCGCCGGGCAGCCGCGCGGCCGACGGACGCGTGGTGTCGCAGCCCTACCACCACACGGCGACGGTCCTGATGCCGGCGCTCGGGCTCCTCATCTCCCTGTCCTTCATCGGGGCCGCGGGCTTCAACACCAGCCGCATCCTGTTCCGTCGCTCGCGCAAGAAGGCGGCCCCCAAGAAGGGCGGGAACGCATCGGGACCGTAAGGGTCTCAGGGCGCAGGCGTTAGGATGGGGCCTGATGGCCGACGCACGCCGCCGGCCGGGCACACCGCAGAAGCCCCCCCACGGAGTCAGCAACTTGGCGCGCTACATCGGCGACTACGAGGTCATCCGCGAGCTGGGATCGGGCCACTTCGGCACCGTCTACCTGGCCGTGGGCGAGACGCCGGCCCGGGGGCGCGCCCCGGCCAAGCGCCGCATGGTGGCGATCAAGAAGCTGCGGGACGGCGCCGACGAACGCTCGGTCGACCTGCTGCTGCAGGAATTCGCCCTGCTCGAGCAGGTCAAGCACCGCGGCATCGTGCGGGTCTACGAGTACATCGAGCACGAGAGCGCGGTCGTCATGGAGCACATCCACGGCGTGACCCTGCGGCAGGTGCTCGAAGAGCTGTCCAAGGCCCGCGAGCAGGTGTTCACCGAAGCCGCCATCGAGATCGGCTGCGAGCTGGCCGACGCGCTGTACCAGGCCTGGACCACGCCCGGCGACAACGGCGAGCCGCTCCAGCTGGTGCACCGCGACCTGAAGCCCGCCAACGTGATGCTGACGCCCCAGGGCGAGGTCAAGATCCTGGACTTCGGCCTGGCGCGGGTCGACAACGCCGACTTCGCCAAGGACTCCGGCGAGCGCATCAAGGGCACGCCCATCTACATGGCGCCGGAACAGGCCCGGGGCGAGAGCGTCGATCACCGCACCGACCTGTTCGCGCTGGGGCTCATCCTCTACGAGCTGCTGATGCGCGATGCGGCCTACACGGTGCCGCGCAACAGCCGCGATCCCCTGTCGGAAGTGCACCGCCGCATCGAGTCGGGCGACCTGCGCGAGCAGTGCGCCGAGCTCGAGAGCCGCCTGCCGCAGCTGGGCCCCATCGTGACCCGGCTGCTGCAGCGTCGGGCCGAGGACCGCTACCAGGGCGGCCACGACGTGATGGTCGACCTGCGGCGCCAGCTCTACCGGGACCGCGGCGCCTACCTGCAGGAGTTCTGCGAGTTCTTCTTCGGGTCGATCTGCGAGATCGGGCCGGCGCCGACGCTGGATGGCCAGGGCGGTGCGGGTCGGCCACGCAGTGGGGCGACCGCCAGTGGTCCGGCCAGTGCTCCTCGGGTCAGCCCCGGCGGCAGCGGCAACGCCAGCCCCGGCCGGCGGCTGTCCATCGAAGAGCGCCTCAAGCAGTCGATGGCCCGAGAGAACACCGCCCGCAAGCGGGTCGGTCGCACGCCCGAGCCCACCGGTCCCTCGGCGCCTCCTCCCATGCCCAGCAGCCCGGCGGCCAGCGGCCGTGCCGCGCCTCCGCCTCCCCCCGGCCCAGGAGCCCCCGTGTCCTCTCGCGACCACGACGACAGCCGTCGGCGCCCCGTGCGCCCGCCGGTGGGCGGAACGGCATCCCGGGCCCAGACCTTCACTCCCTCGGCCGGCAACCGCGCCGGCGATGGGCGGCCCGCGCTGCGCTCGGTCGGTGGGCGCAGCCCCGACGAGACCGGCATGCTCGAGATGGTGCCGCTGTCGAACAACGCCGACGAGTCCGAGGCCGCGGCCGATCCCAGCGCCACCGCCTTCTTCGCGATCCCCGCTCCCAAGGCCGATCGCAGCCGGCCCGGCGGCGCCGGTGGCCCGATGCCGCCGCCCCCGATGGGTGGTCCCTCCAGTGTCGCGCCCCCTCCCGGACCGCCGCCCGCCATGGGCGGCTTCGGCGCGCCTCCGCCCCCTCCGGGCGGCGGCTTCGGTGCGCCTCCTCCCCCCATGCCCGGCATGGCCAACCCGGGCTTCGGTGGGGCTCCGACGCCCATGGTTCCGCCTCCGCAGCCGATGGTGCAGGGCCCCGTCGCGTCCTACGGCGGCCAGCAGGCGCCGATGGGCGCGCAGACGCCCTTCCAGGTCAGCGGGCCCACGCCGGGCGCGGCCCCGTCCGCCGAAGCCGAGCAGCGGGTCCAGTCGACCCGGCTCTACGCCATCCTGTTCGCGCTGTTCATGCTCATCGGCGTCGCGGTGGTGGTCGCCGTGTGGCTGCGGCCCAGCGGCGGCGACGGAAAGGGCGGCGATGAGGTGGTGGCCGACGCTGCCGCCACCGCGCCCGTCGTGACCACGACCAAGAAGAAGAAGGTCAGCCTGGACGAAGACACCGGCATGGCCCCGGCCGAGCCCGAGCCCAAGCGACCCCCCAAGCGCAGCGGGGGCGGGACCTCCGGCGGGACCTCCAGCAAGCCCCCGGCCAGCACCGCGCCGCCGCCGCCGGCTGCTCCGTCCACGCCGCCCGGCAACATCACGGTCACCATCTCCGACCCGTCGGTGTCGACCTCGGTCGAGGTCGTGTGCCCCAGCAACTACCGGAACCGCGCGACCTTCGCGGGCGGCAGGGCCACGCTCACCGGCGTGCCGGCCGAGTCCTGCACGATGTTCTTCAAGGGCGGCATCACGCAGTACCGGTTCGGACCGGTCAGCGGCGGCAAGTCGCTGTCCTGCTCCGTGAGCGGCACGGCGATGGTCTGCCGCTAGGGACCGTCGCACCGCGCGCAAAGGGCGGTGCCAGCGACAGGCTGTCCCGTCACCGCGCCGCCTCCCTGGGAAGGGCGCTCGAAAACCGGTAGGCTCGGGGGCCTCGTGCGCACCGGACCGCTCTCGGTGGGCACCTTCGCGTCCTCCCGTGGAGCCCGGATGCTGCTGCGCGTTCTCGTCGCCCTGCTCTCCCTGGTCGGAGTGCTGACGGTCACCCCCGCCTTCGCCGACCCCGGCGGTCCCTCCTCGACCGTCGACGCCTCCGAGCGCGCCTTCAAGAAGAAGAAAGAGAAGGACGACATGTCCGAGGAGGAGAAGGACGCGGAGCAGGCCGAGGCCGAAGCCAAGGCCGAGCGGGAGCGCAAGGCCAAGCTGGCCCGGGTCGTCGTGCTGAAGTGGGAAGGCACCAAGTCGGCCGACTGGCAGGACGAGACCGTCCGGCGCAACGTGCGCAGCCGCATCGACCGACCGGAAGCCATGTTCTTCCCGGAAGTCGACCTCTACCAGAACGGCCGCACGGTCAAGGACCGCACCGTCATCCCGGTCATGCAGCCGGCCATCGTGCCCGACACCAACGTCCCCCGCGTCATGGCGGCCATCGACAGCGTGTCCGCCATCCCCTGGAACGGCCTGCAGCCCTTCGAGTGGCGGCAGAAGGCCGACGAGCTGCGCGCCCTGGCCGAAGACCTGTGGTTCATCGACCGCGTCGAGCTGCGCGAGCCGATGTTCCTGCTGTACGCGCAGATCGGTCGCGCCGCCGAGAACGCCAACGACTCCAGCCCCCCGTACTACGAGCAGGTCGGGCCCTTCTCGGTCAACTACTACTACTACCTGGCGGCGACCCTGGCCTACCAGGAGCCCGCGCTGATGAGCAAGCTGACCGACCAGGACCTGTCGGGCAGCGTCGGCATCATGCTGCAGCAGATCCAGCAGGGCTCCTTCCCGACCATCCCGCTCGACTTCGAGCAGGAAGGCGTGGACTTCGACCCCGAGTGGTTCAACGACCAGTACGAGGTCCGGCTCAACGGCATCCCGGTGGAACCCGACAGCCGCGGGCAGATGGACGTGTTCCTGGGGCGGACCGACATCTACCTGGTGCGCAAGGACACGGGCCACGGCCTGTCGGAACGGCTCGAGGTCAGCAAGCTCGACGACAAGAACTACTTCGTTCGCGACGTCGCCCGGAAGAAGATGGGCAAGGAGTTCATCGACCAGCTGTTCCTGCACAAGAACGAGTGCAACCCGGAAGTCGACGGCGACATCCTGAACTTCCTGGCCATCTACGCGAAGCTGCACGACCAGGCCGAGATCTACATCGCGGTGCCCGAGACCGGGAACCCGAACAAGATGTGGATCTGGCGCTACGTGCGCGAGTCCGGCCAGCTCAAGCTGGTCGGCGGCGGCCCCGACGGCTTCCCGGTGCGGTTCGCCGCGGTGTTCAGCACCGGCCTGCTCTACAACAACGGCAGCATGGCGGTCGACAAGGACTTCAGCGACGAAGAGAGCCTGGCCCCCGACGACGTGGCCAACGACCGCCGCGTGAACGTCGACCTGTCGCCGGCGACGATCCCGTTCAACTTCGAGCTGCGGGGCCACTACAACCGGCTGATGGTCAACATCGGCGCCGAGGCCGGCTTCGAGGCCGGTGAAGGCCAGGGTTGGCTCGAGTACTACCAGACCCCCGGCGAGCCGACGACCATCACCGTCGATCCCGAAGCCAGCGGCTGCGACACGGTCGAGCTCGACAGCGACGGCGACGGCAACCCCGACCTGGACGAGAACGGCGACCCGATCCTGGTCCGCGAGTGCGGCCAGATCGCCACCGTGCTCAACCAGAAGACCTTCAACCGCCACCTGTACATGGGCGCTGGCGTCGTCCTGCTGCGGGACGCCGGCATCGGCTTCGGCCCGCGGTTCGCCTTCCGGGTCGGCTGGACCAACCTGCCCCACGCCATCGTCACCACCGGCCACTTCGGGTGGGCCATCCAGCCGGGCTTCCTGCCCGCCGGCGAGCGGGTGCGGCCGCTGCTGGACATCGACGGCCGCGGCGGCGCCGCCTTCCTGGTCAAGAAGAGCCTGGGCAAGGACAACGGCAAGCAGACCGTGCAGGGCGTGTTCGGCCTGACGCTGGGCATCGGCATGACCTTCTGAGGGACGCCGTCGGACCTGCCGGGGTTAGGTCAGGACCGACCCCGGAGGTCCCATGCTGCTGCTCTTGTCGTCCCTGGCCGTGGCGGCGGCCGCGCCGGTCCTGGTCTCGGACTGGGGCGGCACCGTGCGCTACCACCACGAAGCGCTGGTCAGCACGCCCGAGAGCTTCCTGTACCTGGGCGTGAAGAACCTCGATGCCCGCGCGGTCCGCCACGAGATCGCGCTCGACACCACCTGCACCGGGGTCCCGGCCAGCCGGGGCTGGAACGTCGAGTGCACCCTGGACCGGGTGGCGCTGGCCGGCGCCGCCTATCCAGGTGACCAGGACGATCTCGACGCCATCCTCGCCGAGTACGGCCGGCTGATGACCGGCCAGGTCGTGCAGCTCGTGGTCTCCGACGACGGCCGCATCACCACCGTCGACCTGGAGGGCGTGGGCAAGCAGGACGATCGCATGGCCGAGATCCACGAAGCCCAGCGCCAGCTGCTGCGCCGCGCGTTCGCGCCGCTGGATCTGGGCCTGCCGCGCAAGGGCGTCGCCAAGGCGCGGGGCTGGAAGCAGAAGGGCCAGCCGCTGATGTTCGAGCTGATGACCGCCTATGGCACCGCCGGCGGCAGCACGATGGGGCACGAGCTCGGCGACGAGCAGGGGGGCGGCGTCGTCATCACCAGCTTCGGTCGCGGCAACGTCGGCACGGGCCTGGACTTCGAGCTGGGGGCCGGTCAGATGATCAACCTGATCGGCGCGGGCACCGCCCGGTTCTCGGCCGATGACGGGCGCGTCCTGTGGCGCGAGATCACCGTCACCGGCGAATACACCGCGCAGTCCATCCAGGTCGGCGACATCACGGCCTACGGGCTCGCGGCCTGGGTCGGGGTGTTGCACGACGACGGCACCATCGAGCAGCAGCACGGCCCGGGCTGAGCGCAGGGGCGGGAACCGCGGCCACGCCCTGGGGTCGTTGTCACGCAAGTGCGCGGCGGGTTCGATACACTGCCGGCGCCCTTCCCCCCCCCACGCTGGTGTGTCCCATGAAGTCCGCCTTCCTGCTCTGTCTCGCCCTGGTCGCCTGCGGCGACAAGGCCGAACCCGCTGCCACCGACGGAGCCGCCGCCCCGCCCGCGGATGCGCCGGACGCCGTGGATGGCGCCGCGACCGATGGCGCGGCGGCCGCCGACCCGGAGACCCCTCCCGCCGACGGCGTGGCGGATGCCGCTGGGATGCAGCCTCTCGATCCGGCCATGGGTGAAGGGGGCGGACCGCCTCCCGAGGGGGGTGTGTCGGCACCAACCTGGGGCGAAGGCGACAAGGTCACGGTGTCCGGCACGATCGTGTACACCGGCAAGGCGGAAGGCCCCCTGCGCATCGACATCCTGTACGCCGGCGAGAAGACCGGCCCGGCCTACACGATGGGGCTGGGCGAGCCCGGTGCGTTCAGCGTCGAAGCCCCCAAGGGCACGGGCCCCGTCAACATCGTCGCTTTCGTCGACGTGGCCGGTGATGGGCCGTCGCCCACCGACCCCGCCGGCCGCACCGCGACCCCGGTGACCATCGGCTCGTCCGAGGTCAAGGGCATCACCATCAAGATCTCCGACGATCCCGAGCTCGGCGATCTGACGCCGGGCGGCGGCGGGCCCCCCGCCGGCGCGCTGCCCGAAGGCGGCGCGCCCGACGGCGGCAAGACGGATGCTCCTCCCGCCGGCCCGCCCCTCGATGCCTCCGGCAACCCGATCGACGACGGCAGCAAGCCGCCCGCCGGCGAGCCGGTTGAAGGCGGCGACGCAGCGGGCGGCTGAGCCAGTCGCTCCTTTCGCGGGCCCGTCCCGCCCTCAGCACCGAGGGGGGAGCGGGCCCGCGGTCGTCTCGGCCAGCGCGACGCCGCTGATCCGCTGCAGCGCCTCGAGATCCAGGCACCCCGCCAGGTGGGTGGCCGCGGCGTCGAGCTGCTGCTCGCGCCAGGCATGGTGCGATCCGGGGCGCGGCCAGGTCCGGTCCGGCCGGATCGGACCCAGCAGCGCCTCCACGGCGCCTTCTGCGTCGAACAGGCCGTGCAGGTAGCTTCCGCGCACCCGGCCCAGGTCGCAGCCCTCGGCCCGCTCCTCGGCGCCCAGGGTCAGCAGCGGCGGGCCGTCGACGACGGTGCGCCCGACGTGGATCTCGTAGCCCTCGACCGGCAGGTCCCCGAGCCACCCGCGGACCGGGCGGGTGATCTTGGCGCGGTCCATGGTCGTCGCGACAGGCAGCAGCCCCAGCCCTTCGGTCTCGCCGGGGGTTCCTTCGACGCCGTGGGGGTCGGCGATGCTGCGCCCCAGCAGCTGGTAGCCGCCGCAGAGGCCGATGATCGCGCCGTCGTGCGCCCGCAAGCGCTCGCTCCAGCCCGTGGCGTGAAGCCAGGCCATGTCGCCCCGGGTGTGCCGGCTGCCGGGCAGCAGCACCAGGTCGTAGGGGGAGAGGTCGCGCGGGGAGGAGAGGTGGTGCAGCACGACGCCGTGGCGCTCGAGGGCGTCGAGGTCGGAGCTGTTGGAGAGGTGCGGGAGGAGGACCACCGCGGCGTGGAACCGCCCGTCGGACGGCGGGGGAGGGGGATCGACCACGGTCTCGGGGTGCAGGCTGTCTTCGAGCTCCAGGCGGACGTGGCCGGCCCAGGGCACGACGCCGAGCACGGGCACGCCGGTGCGCTGCGTCAGCCACGCGGCACCGTCCGCGAAGCTGTCGGGCGTGCCGCGGAACCGGTTGACGATCAGGCCGGCGACGCGCTCGCGGTCGGCGTCGGGCATGCACTCCAGGGTGCCGACCAGCTGGCCGAACACCCCGCCCTTGTCGATGTCGCCGACCAGCAGCACCCGTCCGTCGCCGTGGTGGGCCACGTCGAAGTTCACGAGGTCGCGGCCGCGCAGGTTCACCTCGGCGCAGGACCCCGCCCCCTCGGCCACGACCAGCGCGTGGCGGGCCATCAGGCGGTCCAGGGCGCCCTGGACCATCGCCTGCCGCGCCGGGAAGCCACCGCGGGCCAGGTCACTGTCCGGCGGCAGCTCGTGGCCCATCGCGACCACCTGGACCCCACGCTCGCGGTGCGGCTTGAGCAGCAGCGGGTTCATGTCGACGTGGGGCACCAGGCCGGCCGCCTGGGCCTGGACGATCTGCGCCCGGCCGAGCTCTTCGCCAGTAGGCGTCACCCCGGCGTTGTTCGACAGGTTCTGAGCCTTGTAGGGCGTGACGTCGACGCCGGCGCGGTGGAACAGCCGGCAGAGCCCGGCGACCAGCCAGCTCTTGCCGACGTCGCTGCCGGTCCCGAAGACGCAGAGCAGCTCAGCCATCGTCCTCTCCGGGCATCTGGTTCCAGTCGGTGCCGGTGAAGTCGGTGCAGGCCCCGTCGCGGAAGCGCTCGGCCCGCGCCCCGCAGATGTCATCGGTCCAGCCGGCCGCGTCCAGCTCGCGCTCGAGCAGCCGCATCTCGACGGCCCAGGTCTCGCAGGATCCGACGAAAGCGTCGGCATCGGCGTAGCCGGCGGCGGTCCAGTCCGCGCCCTGGTCGGCCAGGCAGTCGCCGTAGAGCGCCGCCGCCGCCGCGCACATCTCCGTGCAGGGATCGCGGTCCCCGGCACAAGCGAGCAACAGCAGCAGGATCAGGGTGGTCATCAGTAGAAGGCGATGCTGTAGGGGGCGAGGGTCGTCGACAGCGGCGTGGCCGTGATCGCCGAGCAGGTGGCGATGTCCCACACGACGGCGCCGGTCTCGCCTTCGGGCGTCTCCCAGTGCCGCCGAGCCGCCAGCCACGCCTCGCCGCGGTCGTTGGCCGCCATGGCGAACAGGTAGAGCGGGCTCTCCTCGGCCACCGTGAAGGCGCCGTCGGTCAGGTCCAGGCAGCCGATGCGGTAGGCGTAGTCCTCGTCCAGGGCGACGACCAGCGCGTGCTCCTCCCACAGGACCACTCGCGTGCCCTCGAAGCCGGCGGCGGCCGCGTCCCAGAACACCGGCCCGAGCCCCTCGCCGTCGGGGTCCAGCCAGCGCAGGCCCTCGCCCAGCACGCTGACCATCAGCCGCCCGTCGGGGTGCCGCGCGATGCCGGTGCTGCCGCTGGCCGTCCAGCTGTCGGTCACGGCCATGGTCTCGCAGTCGACCTGCACGACGTGCCCGCCGACCGAGCCCCAGTCGCCCTCGCGGTCGACGTTGTCCATGGTCACGTACAGCCGGCCGGCCCCGTCACCGACCAGCCCCGTGGTCTCGGGCAGGCCGTCGGCGTCGGCGAAGGCCGACAGGTCCACGCTCCCCACCAGCAGGCCGGTGCCGGGGTCGAGCACGGCCAGCGCGGCCAGGCCGTACTGGCTGACGAAGGCGCGGTCGGCGCAGACCTCGACGTCCTGGGGGTTGGCCAGGTCGGCCAGCGCCACCTCGAAGCGCGGCTCCTCCCACTCGCCGGGGGCGAAGGCCCGCACGACGTCGTAGCCGTAGCGGTCGAGCTGGAAGACGCTGCCGCCGGTCGAGATGACGGCCGGGTCGCCGGAGATGTCGGTGATGGTGTCGGTGACCCGGTGGTCGTCGAGCGCCACCGTCGCCAGGGCGCCGACGGCGTAGTCGTCGGACACGGTGGCCAGGACCGCCGTCGTCTGGCCATCGCCGTCGCCTGTGCCGGTGTCGCCGCCGGTGGCGTCGTGCCCGCTGTCGTCGGCGGCCTTGTCGCCGCAGGCCAGAAGGAGCAGGAGCGGAAGCATCAGGAAGCTCCGGGGGAGGGCGCCCAGCGCAGGGTGAACAGCACCGTGCGGCCGGGGAGGGGGTAGCCGACGAAGTCGGTCAGGGGCTGGACGACGAGGTCGGTCTCGTCGGGGTCCAGCGGGTTGCGGGGGACCACCTGGACCACGCGGTCGAACAGGTTGCGGACCGACAGCTCGGCGCTGAGGCCGGCGTCGCTGCCGACCCGGGCGAACAGCCCGTGCAGGTGGCGGGGTGCGGCCCGGTAGAAATTGGTGCGGTCCCAGAAGTTGCCGTCGGTGAAGCTGTAGTCGTGGCCGATGCGCCAGCGCTCGCCGTGCAGGACGGCCGTGCGCTGGGACAGCTCCCAGGCCGGGATGCGGGGCAGCTGGTTGCCGGCCTCGGCGGGGTCGGTCGACAGGTTCTCGGACCAGCTGCGGGTCAGGGCGCTGCGGCTCTCGATGCGGGCCCACAGGTCCAGGGCCAGCGCGAGCTCCAGCCCGCGGGTCCGGCTGTCGTCCAGGTTCAGCGGCACCATGGTGCGCTGGGCGTTCTGCACGTAGACGATCTGGTCGGTCATGCGGTTGGCGAAGGCGCCCGCCTCCAGCACGCCCTGCACGCCGCCCCGCTCGGGGGGCGCGAGGCGGAGCGCCAGGTCCAGCATCCGGCCCCGCTCGGGGCGCAGGTCCGGGTTGCCGACGACCGCGCCGCGGTCCCCGAACAGCTCGCTGAAGTCCGGCGCGCGCTGGCCGATGCCGGCGTTGGCCTTGAGCGCGAGGGAGGGCAGGGGACGGAGGAGGAGGCCGACCCGCGGCGACAGCAGCAGGGTCTGGACCGAGGCGCCGTCGGTCTGCGAGAACAGCCCGGTCGCCAGCAGGGCCGGCGAGAGGAGGACGCGCTCGGACAGGAAGTAGAGGTCGCCGCTGGCGGCGCCGGACAGGGCCACGCGGGTCCGCAGGGTGCCCGGGCGGTCGTTGCGCAGGTCGATGGGGCGGTAGCCGTCGCGGCGGAGCGACAGGGTCAGCCCCGGCACGACGCCGGGGGCCACCGCCGCCCGGCCGCTCGCCAGGACGCCGACGGCGCTGCTGGCGTCGCGGCTGTGCTGGCTGCCCACGCCGATCTCGCCGGCGCGATCGTCCAGATCCTCGCGCCGCAGCAGCCCCCACAGCCGCAGCTCGCCGGCCAGGTCGCCCCGCTCTCCCGAGAGCCGCGCGGCCGCCAGGTTGCGCAGGGTCCACAGCCGCACCTGCCGGGTCGGGCTGTTGGCGTGGCCGGCCAGGCCCTCTTCGCGGTCCAGGAAGGCGTCGAGCACCGACAGGCGCCACCGGGGCCCGCCCACGGTCTGGCGCAGGTGGGCGGACAGCTGCAGCTTGTCGTTGTTCTCGCGGGTCGCGAAGCCGTCGTCGAGCAGGTTGTACTCGGTGCCGTTGTCCGAGAAGAAGCTGTAGTCCCCGCGGGTCGAGAGCACCTCGGCGACCGCGAAGGTGTCGGCGTCCAGCGAGCCCAGGGTCTCGGGCACGCGCGCGGCGGCGACGACCCGGTTCGTCCAGTGGCTGCCGTAGCTGGCGGCGACGCTCTGGCGGGCCTCGGCGGCGTCGGCGGTGACCAGGTGGATCACGCCGCCGAGCGGGCTGCTGGCGAGCGCGGGCGGGGGCGCGCCCCGGTAGATCTCGACGCGATCGAAGGCCCACAGCGGCAGCTCCGACAGGTTCACGGCGCCGCTGCCGTCGGGGTTGAGCGGGATGCCGTCCAGCACGACCTCGGTGTGGCGGACCTGGGCGCCGCGGATGCTCACGCCGGCCCAGTCGCCGAGCCCCCCGAGCCGCGTCACGGTGGTGCCCGCCGCGGTCTCCACCACGCTGGCGACGTCGTCGCTGGCCGGCAGCGCCTCGTCGACAGCGATGACGGTCACGGCCGACGAGACCCGGCCCGGGTCGGGGCCTTCCGGGGCCGCCTCCTCGGCGACCAGCATCTCCTCGCCGGCCGGGAGCTCCTCGGCCGCCTCCTCCCCGGCTGCTCCTCCCTCGTCCGGCGCCCCCTCCTCCCCGGCTCCGCCCTCCGCCCGCGCGGCGCCGCCCGCCGCGAGCAGCAGCAGCAGGACCGGGATGCGGGCGGCGGGGGCCATCAGAACTCGATGCCGCGCTGGGCGACGATGCCCTGGTCCCAGGGGTGCTTGACCGGGCGCATCTCGGTCACGAGCTGGGCGGCGTCCATCAGCGGGCCCGGCGCGTTGCGGCCGGTGCAGCAGACGTGCATGCCGGCGGGGCGGTCCGCCAGGATCGCGAGCAGGTCGGTCAGGGGGAAGAAGCCCTTGGCCAGCGCGATGTTGACCTCGTCCAGGATCAGCAGGTCGACGCCGTCGGCGATGGCGTCGCGCGCGCGGTCCATGCCCCAGGCCGCGAGCTCGGCCTGGCGGGCGTCGTCGCGGACCTCCCAGGTGAAGCCTTCGCCGGCGCGGTGGACCGTGATCTCGGGGAAGCGCTCGAAGGCGTGCAGCTCGCCAGCGTCGCGGTTTCCCTTGAGGAACTGCACGATGACGACGCGCATGCCCTGGCCGGCGGCGCGGATCGCCATGCCGAAGCCGGCGGTGGACTTGCCCTTGCCGTCGCCCGTGTGGACCATCAGCAGGCCGACGCGCTCGCGGTTCTCGAGGTTCTTCTTCGGCGTCGGGCGGGGGACGGTCACGGCCGGCTCCGGGGGCGGAGAGCCGATCCCGGGCGCGCGTTCGGACACCCCGACGGGGCGTGGCGGACGCGATCCTGCGCCCGAGGATCGTTGGTCGGACCCCCGGACCGGTCTCCCGGCTCACGGCCGTCGTCCCTGCCGCCTTCCCAGGAGCGAGCTCCCAGTGGCCTGTGGCAGGGCCTGACCGTTCACGGTGGCGGGCCCGCGCTGGACTCGCACCAGCTTCCCGGGACCCGGGGGCGTATGGGGGAATGTGCGAGGGGTCTAAGGCGGAGGAGGAGGATCTGGAAGGGGAGGGGAGGTGGCGAGGCCGACGCCCCGCGCGCCTCAGAGGTCCTGGACGAAGTCGTAGAACTCGCCGAAGTGCACGCGGCTGACCTGCTTGCCCATCTTGATCATCTCGCGGGCGACGGCCTCGACCACGTGCTTCATGCCGACGTCTTCGCGGGCGGCGCTGGCGATGATGCAGGCGTTGATCGCCGAGCTGACGATGTTGCCGCCGGCCAGGACGAACTGCTTGGCGATGACATCGAGGTCCAGGTCGGGGGCCCGGGGCGCGCCGCTGGGGATGGCGCGGTGCCACAGCTGGCGGCGGGCCTCGATGCTGGGCATCGGGAACTCGATGACCGCCCCGAACCGGCGCAGGAAGGCCTCGTCGATGTTCTCCTGCAGGTTGGTCGTCAGGATCGCGCAGCCCTCGAAGACCTCGAGCCGCTGCAGCAGGAAGGCGACTTCCTGGTTGGCGAACCGGTCCTGGGCCTGCTTGACCTCGCCGCGGCTGCCGAACAGGCTGTCGGCTTCGTCGAACAGGATGACGGCGGCGCCGCCTTCGGCCGCGTCGAAGATCTCCCGCAGGTTCTTCTCGGTCTCGCCGACCCAGCGACTGATGACCGAGCTGGTGTCGACCCGGTACATGTCGAGCCCGAGCGCGCCGGCGATGCACTCGGCGGCCATGGTCTTGCCGGTGCCGGGACCGCCGCTGAACAGCGCCTTGATGCCGAAGCCGCGCGGCCGGACCTTGATGGCGCCCCACTTGTGGAACACGGTCTCCTGTTCGGCCAGGTAGCTCTTGAGCATCACCAGCTGGCCCATGATCTTGTCGGGCAGGATCAGGTCCTCGAACCGGTACTTGGGCACGACGTGCTGGGCCAGGCCCTGCATCTCGGGGCGGCTGCACTCGCGGGCGGCGTCCCAGATGGCCTCGATGGTGGGTTCGTTGCCGCCGCACTCCGCTTCCGCCCGCTCGAGGACCTGGGGGATGGTCGTGCCGCCGACGCTGTAGAAGCGCTCGGACAGCTCGGACGCGGGCTCGGCCGACCAGCCACGGCCCTCGAAGGCGGTGGACCAGGCGCCGATGCGCTCGTCCAGGCTGGTGCGGCCGACCTGGACGGTCAGGCTGGGGCGCTCGCTGCCCAGCAGGTCGCCGATGCTGCGGCGGTCGGCGCCGCCGATGAGCACCGGGTAGGGCAGGGCCGCCAGGGCGCTGCCCAGCCGCACGATGGCGAGCTTCTGGGCGGGGTCCTCCTGGCTGGTGACCACGTTGACCACGTAGGGCAGGGCGCGGGACAGGCGCAGCTCGCGGATGAGCTCCGAGGGCTGCTCGATGTACTGCTGGGCGCGCTCGAGGTCGACGCGGACCAGGGGGCGGCCGGCGGCGCGGGCGATGGCCATCGCGGCGCCTTCGCGGCTGCCGATGGTGCTGCCGATGACGGCGATGGTGACCGGGCGCTGGAGCGCGTGGGCGATCTCGCTGATCCGGGTCCGGGTGACGGCGGGCACGAAGGGCTCGACGTCGGTGCGCATGGGGCGGAAGCCGGTGCCCTCGGGCAGCTCTTCTTCTTCGAGCAGCCAGCGCAGCAGCCGGCCGGCGGGGTGCACCCGGCGGGACGACAGGGTCTCGGCGCCGTCGTTCGGGTACAGCATCAGCAGGCGGTTGCGGACCAGCGGCGCGTTGCTCATCAGCCGGGCCTGCAGGGCCAGCCGCTCGGTGCGGTGGGTGCGCAGGACGCGGGTGGCCAGGTCGACGGTCAGGTAGCCCTGGTTCAGGTTGTCGTTGAGGTAGGCGAAGATGCGCGCGTAGCCGGAGCTGATCTCGGGGGCGATGGCCAGCAGCAGCAGGTCGGCGTCGTCGCCGTCCAGGTCGAAGGCGTGGCGCAGGCGGTGGACGCGGCCCTCGGTCTCGTCGCGCAGGGCGGCGCTGGCGGCCACGGCGTCGGCCAGCCCGTCGGGGCTGTCGGGCCAGTCGATCTCGCCGTGGGCGCGCAGCAGGGCGTCGACCTCGTCGTCGGTGATGACGCTGCCCCAGAACTGGCCCTTGGCGCGCATGGCCGGGCGGGAGCGCTGGCGGCGCACGGCGCGCAGCAGCAGCAGGTCGGTGCGGCGGAGCCGCCGCGCGAGCTCTTCGAAGACGGTGCGCATGGCCGGGCCCTGGTCTCGGTCAGGAGCGCGGGCGGGGACCCGCGGGCCGGCAGGCTACCAAGCGCCGCGCTTGTCGGCGTGCCGGTCGTTGCCGGCGCCCTTCTTCTCGTCGATGGCGCCCAGCATCTTGCGGGCGAGCATGTGGACGATGTCCTCGTGCGTGTAGCCCTGGGCCTTGAGCGCCTGGTAGCCGCGCTGCACGTCCGGGTTGTCGGGCGCTTCTTCGGACTGGGTGGCGCTGGTGCTCTGGGGGCTGACGCCGTCGCCCTTGTGCTGGGCGGTGTGCGGGTCGAACTTGCCGGGGCCGGAGCCGCCTTCGTGGCCGCCTTCGTAGCCGCCGGCCATGCGGTGGAAGACCATCGCCTCGGTGGCGCGGGCCGCGATCTCCTCGGCGTCGCGGAAGTTGTCGCCTCCGCCGCCGCCCTCGCCGTCGCCGTGTTGCTCGTGGAAGCGCTCGTGGGCGTAGAGCGCGGCGTCTTCGGGGCGGGAGGGGTTGAAGTCCTCGGCCACGATGATGCTGCGGTCCAGCGTCATGGCGCGGGCGCCGACGGCCTGCAGCGCGCGGGAGGCGAGGGCGCCGCGGTAGACCGCGCCGCCGTCTGCCATGGACATGCGCTGCAGCTCGCTGCGCTGCAGGCGACCGGTGATGCGGCTGACGGTGTCCTTGGCCATGACGAGCCCCCTGTCGGTGCGGGGTCATCGTAGCGCATGGCCGGCGGGGCGTCAGTCGGAGGGCGGGGGTGGGCGGCGTCGGACCGTGAAGATCGCGCGAAGCGAGCGCGCGGCGGGGGACCGCCCTCAGCCGCGCGGGTCGCCGCAGCGGGCACGCACCGCGGCGGTGACGACGTCGACGCAGGTCCGCAGGGCGGCCTCGGGCACGTACTCGTCGGGCTTGTGGGCCACGTCGATGCTGCCGGGGCCGAACACGAGCGGCGCGGCGCCGACCCGCGCCAGGTTGCCGCCGTCGGTGGCGAAGGGCGCGGCGGTGGGCCGAGGGTCGTCGGACCAGGCCGCCAGGACGCGCTGCAGGTCCGTGTCGGCGGGGGTGAGCAGGGCGGGCGCCGACTGCATCAGCGTCGTGGTCGCCGAGGCGCCGCGGGCCGCGAGGGGGGCGGCCGCTTCCTGGACGACGGCGTCGATGCGGGCGACCAGCGCGTCCGCCGGCTGGCCGGGGAGGGGACGGATGCCGACCTTGAGCGTGCAGTGGTCGGCCACGATGTTCACCGCGCTGCCGCCGTGCACGTGGCCGCAATTGAGCACCGCGTGATCGTTGGGCAGCTCGGCGAGCACCAGCGGGTCGATGCCGGCGGGCTCGGCCGCCAGCGCGTCCTGCAGGCGCTCCAGGCCGACCAGGATGCGGCCGGCCAGGGCGATGGCGCTCACGCCGAGCTGGGGCCGGCTGCTGTGGGCCGCCACCCCGCGGATGTCGATGCGCACGGTGGTGTGGCCGGGGTGGGCCCGGCAGATGCGGAAGGCGGTGGGCTCGCCGATGATGCAGGCGCTCGGGAGGGTCCGGGGCTCGGCGGCGAGGCGATCGGCGAGGGTGCGGCTGCCGTGACAGCCGACCTCTTCGTCGTGGGTCCAGACCAGCACGAGCTCGCGCTGCAGCCGGGAGAGGTCGAGACCATGCAGGGCGACGGTCGTGGCGGCCAGGAAGGCCTTCATGTCGCAGCTGCCCCGGCCGTACAGGCGCCCTTGGTCTTCCCTCAGGCGGAACGGGTCGCTGGTCCAGTCCTGGCCGTCGACCGGGACCACGTCCATGTGGCCCGACAGGCAGAGCCCGTCGGTCCCGGCGGGGCCGGCGCTGGCGACCACGTTGACCTTGCCGGGCGAGGTCTCGAAGCGCTCGACCCGCATGCCGACGTCTTCGGCGTGCTGGGCGAGCCAGGCCGCGAGCTCGGTGACCGGGCGGTCGCTGACGGTGGGGAAGGCGACGAGCTCGGAGAGCGCGTCGACGACGTCGAGGGAGACAGGCATGGGCCGGGTCTATCAGGCTTCGGCGCCGTCCTCTTCGTCCTCTTCCTCGTCCAGCCACCACGCGTTGCCCTTGCGCCGGTTGATGGGCGGGGTCTTCTCCATCTCGTCCCCGATGTTCAGGATGAGATCGGCGAAGCGCAGCTCCTTTGGGACCGACGAGGTCGGGCAGGCCGCGGACATGGCGACGTGGGCCTGCTCGTCGGGGGCCGTCTGGGCGTGGTCCTTGAGGTGGCCGACCTCCCAGCGCACGAAGTCGGGCATCGAGTCGTAGGCGGTGCGCTCGGCTTCCTCGGCCTTCTTCATCAGCTCGGCGCCCTGGCCCAGGTTGCCGTTGCACATGGTGAGCACGGCCTTCTTGTACAGGTCGGCCGCCAGGTGCCAGCGGGTCGGATCGGGCAGGTGGTAGCCGGGCTGGCCCTTGGCCACGCCCTTGAACCACTCGCGTTCCTTGCCCATCTGGTCCTGCTCGACGAGCTGCACCTTGTGCATCTCTTCGAGGCGCTGGCAGGCGAAGCGGGCCAGCAGGTCGCGCACCGTGGCTGCGTCGGCGAGCTTGGCGGCCATGGCGTCGTTGCCGCCCTTGCCCGCGATGCCGCGGAGGGCCTGGCTGGCCTTGTCGTCGACGCCCTTGCCGCCCGTCTGGGTGGCTCGCATCGTCGTCGTCTGGCGGTCGGTGGCGTTCGGGGACTTGCGCGTGGATCGGGACATGCCGGAACGCTATCACCCGGGCCGGCGATGGGGTGTGACGGGTGGGGGGCGGGAACTCCCGGCAGCGCGCGCCGTCCCCTTGACCCCCTCCCCACCCCTTCGGTAGCGTGCCGACCTGCCCGCGCCCCGCGGGCACACGCCCGGTTGCACCACGCCGGGGGGACTGCTTGCCCGTCGCGCTCTCCAAGGACGCGCTCCGCTTTCGTGCCGGCCCGGCCGCTCCGAAGCTCCAGCTGGAGCCCGGAGACCTCCGCCTGCGGTTGTTCCGCCCGGTGGTCGGCGAGCGGCGCTGCGAGCCGCGCGACATCCCCGAGCGGCTGGTGGTGCGCGAGCAGTGGGAAGAGCCTCCCTGTCCGGTGCCCGAGCGGGTCCTCGCCACCCGGAGCGGCGCCACGCGCCCCTGCCGGCGGCAGGTCGAGCCCGGGCCCAACACCCCCAAGCTCATCCGGCTGGTCCGCACGCCCTACCGCCAGGAGACCGACCGGGTCCGTGTCGACAAGAGCCGCACCGCCGAGAAGCGGGTGCGCGTGGCCGACCAGATCCGCGAGCCCTTCGGCGTCCAGCTGCGGGTGCTGATGGTCGAGATCGAGCGCCCGGCCTTCCCGAAGCCCACCGATGTGCATCCGCCGCTGCCGACCCGCAGCCGGCTGGCCGCCGACGGCTGGCTGTCGGATCCCACCCCGCCCCGCCTGAGCGCGGACGAGCGCGCCCAGGTCGAAGCCGACGAGCGCGCCGAACGGGAGCGCCTGTGAGCGAAGGCCTGCGCGGCGCCCAGCTCGGGCCCATGTCCGGTCGCAACGTCATCGGCGAGGTGACCGAGTCGGTCCATCGCTTCCTGCTCGACGGCTACGACATCTCCGAGCAGCCGCCGCGCCTGGAGGAGGACCTCGCCTTCGTCCCGAAGGACCGCGAAGAGGTCCTCTACGTCTACATGTACCGGGTGGCGCAGAACCAGGCGCTGCAGAACCAGAAGCGCTACCGCGCGGCCCCCGTCTTCGTGGGCCAGAGCCCCGAAGAAGGCGGCGAGGTCTACTACCACCGGCCTCCGATGCTGCTGGACCTGTTCTACCTGATCAGCGTCCACAGCAAGTTCCGCAGCGACGCCGAGCGCCTGCTGGGCTGGGTCCTGCTCCGCCTGAACGAGGCGACCCACCTGGTCTACCGGCCGCGCCGCTTCCTGCTGCCCGACGGGCGCGAGGTCGACTCGCTGGGCCGACCCTGGACCCCCGACGTCGACCACGACGAAGAGCAGCTCCAGGTCGAGAAGGTCTCCCTGGCCCTCGTCGACGACCTGACCGTCGGCGACGCCATCAACTTCTACAGCCTGCACGAAGCGCCGTACCGGCCCTTCCTCACCTACCGGGCGCGCATCGCGCTCGATGGTCCCCTGGTCCGCAGTGAAGGCGGTACCACCATCAGGATGCCGCGGCTGGCGGCGAAACCCCCTCCCGGATCGGACTCATCCCTTGAATCTCCGTCCGGCCGGATCAAGACTGGGCGCGCCCAGCCAGGGTCCACCCCCCCTCGGCGCCCCCCCGGGCCCGATTCCCACTTCATGCGGCGCAATGCCGACGCTGACCCCGAGACGGAGGACTGAAGTCCATGGAATACCACACCCCAGGCGTCTACATCCGCGAGGTCGACAGCGGCCCGAAGCCCATCGCGTCGGTCGCCACGAGCATCCCCGGCTTCCTCGGGCTGTTCCCCTTCTCGCCCCCCACGGACGCGGTCGCCATCGTCGGTAGCGACGGCACCCGCCAGATCCGCGGCAAGGTCGTCCCCCAGCTGGTCGACACCAAGGGCGCGGTCAAGGGCGACGGCGACGCCGCCACCACCGCCCTGACCCAGGCCTTCCGGCTCAAGCGCTCCGAAGTCAAGGACGTCAAGAAGTACATGGAGCTGCACGGCGCTCCGAAGGCCGGTGCCAAGGCGCCGAAGTTCGAGGCCGGCGCCAAGGGCAAGGTGAAGATCTCCTACGAGACCGCCACCCTCGAGGTCGCCGACACCGTCGTGTCGACCGAGGGCAAGGTCGTCACCGACAACGACCAGCTGGTCGAGGACCTGCTCAACCAGGTGCACGAGACCTTCGCCCTGGCTGCCGCCCAGCCCAAGACCGCCGCCGACGTGCTGGAAGTCTACGGCTTCTCCTTCAAGGGCGCCGAGGGCACCGCGCTCCGCAGCGAGTACAGCATCCCGCCGGTCGCCGTGACCAACAAGGCGGAGTTCTTCCGCTGGCTGCAGAGCTTCTTCGCCCAGTACCTGCTCGAGACCCGCTCGATCGAGGAGCTGGTCGGCGAGAAGATCGAGGACCCGGACGACGCCGCCGACGCGGTGTACGAGGCCCTGGCCAAGGACGACGCCCTCAAGAAGGAGTTCCGCGACTTCCTGAGCCAGCCCAGCGTCTTCGGCTTCGTCAGCGCCGTCAACGGCTTCTACGACAACGGCGGCGGCAAGTCCTACGTCTACCTGATGGGCGTCCAGGACATCGACTGCTCGATCCGCGAGAACCAGGCCGACAAGCTGGGCCTGTACTCCTTCGACGACGCCGACGACATCGCCCTGATGGTCGCCCCCGGCCTGAACCCGTCCCAGCAGAAGGAACTGCTGGAGCACTGCGAGACCCGCAAGGACCGCTTCGCGATCCTCGACGGCCCGATCGTCAGCGACGGCTCGATGGACATCCCGGCCAGCGAGAAGGGCTACGGCGCCATGTACGTGCCGTGGGTCAAGATCACGAAGCCCTCGTGGTTCAGCGGTGATCAGGACCACATCAAGGTCACCGGCCCCAACCGCCGCAAGCTGATCAAGTGCGAGAAGAACGAGCTGTTCGTCCCGCCCAGCGGCCACATGGCCGGCATCATGGCCCGGGTCGACACCGAGCGCGGCGTGCACAAGGCCCCGGCCAACGAGCTCGTCATGGGCATCACCGGCCTGTCCCAGAACATCAACCGGATCGAGCAGGGTCAGTACAACGACCGTGGCATCAACGTCATCCGGTCGTTCAAGGACCGCGGCATCCGCGTCTGGGGCGCCCGCACCCTGGCGACCAAGTCCGACCCCAGCTGGAAGTACATCAACGTCCGGCGCCTGTTCATCATGGTGGAGCAGTCCATCATGCTGGGCAGCCAGTGGGCGGTGTTCGAGCCCAACGACCACACGCTGTGGAAGAAGCTCACCCGCGACGTGCGCGCCTACCTGATGCGCGTGTGGCGGAGCGGCGCCCTGTTCGGCCAGACCCCGGAAGAGGCCTTCTACGTCAAGTGCGACGACGAGACCAACCCCCGGTACCTGATCGACGCCGGCCAGGTGAACGTGCAGATCGGCATCTGCCCGGTCAAGCCCGCCGAGTTCGTGATCTTCAGCATCGGCCAGTGGGACGGCGGCGCGCTCATCGAAGAGTGAGCCTGTCCCACGCACACCTGGGGGCCCGGCGCGACTCTGACGCTCCGGGCCCCCGGTTTGCCGCCCTCCACCTTCGGGAGCACCCATGAACCTGCAGACCGAGTACGAGTTCGTCCTGCCGCGCGGCTTCGTCGACAAGGAGGGCAACCTCCATCGCGAAGGCGTCATGCGCCTGGCCAACGCCAAGGACGAGATCGTCCCCCTCAACGACCTCCGCGTCCAGCGCAACCGCGCCTACCTGATCATCGTGCTGCTCAGCCGCGTGATCACCAAGCTCGGCACGCTCGGCGAGGTCAACACCGGCATCATCGAGAACCTGTTCGCCAGCGACCTGCGGTTCCTCGAGGAGATGTACAACCGCATCAACGAAGACGAGGCCACGGTCACCGTGACCTGTCCCGAGTGCGGGGCCAAGTTCGACAAGGAGTTCGGTCGCCTGGGGGAATCGTAAGCTACCCCTTGGAGAGCATCTTCAAGGAGGTAGCGTTCATCGCCTACCACTTCCACTGGGATCGAGACGCGGTGCTGGAGATGTCCCACCGCGAGCGGCACACGTGGGTCAAGGAGATCTCGTCGATCAACGACCGGATCAACGACTCCCGCTGACGCCCTTCGTCTCGGTCCCGCCCGCCGCCTGAGAGAGCCTTGCCCGGCATCGTCATCCAGCATGCCCGCCTGCCCGACCGGAACACCGGTCTGGTGCGCGGCGACATCGCCGGGATCATCGGGTTCATCCCGAAGGTGCGGTGGCCCGAAGGCGCGGCGTCCGGCGACTTCGTCGAGGTCCTCCTCCGCCGCGAGGGGGACCTGTGGGCCCATCCCGATCGCGGCTTGTTCGACCCGGCCAGCCGCCGGGCCGTGCGGGCCTTCTTCGACAACGGCGGCGACGTCTGCCACCTGTTCGGTGTCTGCATCGAGGGCGAGGACGACATCACCGCGCCCTCGGCCGGCGAAGGCGTGCTCGCGCCGCTGCTGCACCGCCTGCGCACCGAAGAGGACATCGCCCTGCTCGCGGTGCCGGCGGCCGCCTACCTGCGCTGCGAGCTGTCGCGCGACGGCTCGGTCCGCTGTCTGGCCGAGTCGCTCTACGACGAGCTGCTGCAGCACTGCCGCGAGATGACCAACCGCTTCCTGGTCATCGACGCCCCGCGCGGGCTGCACGCCGAGCCGCTCGAGCGCTGGGTGCGCGACTTCCGCGACCGGCACCCGAAGGACCGCAGCTACGGCGCGCTGTACTACCCCTGGCTGATGCAGGGCGACGAGTTGTTCCCGCCATCCGGCGCCGTGATGGGGACCTACGCCCGGGTCGAGCTCGAGCACGCTCCCTTCGGAGTCGGCTGGCCTCCGGCCAACACGCCCCTGCGCGGCGTGACGCACACCGAGTTCGAGCTGGACTGGCAGGAAGCCGGCGACCTGGCGGACCAGCACATCAACCCGATCGTGGTCCAGCAGGGCCGCGGGGTCGTGGTCTTCGGCAGCCGCACGCTGTCGCGAGACCCGAGCTTCGCCCAGGTGAACAGCCGGCGCATCGTCAACGTGGTGGCCGAGCAGCTGCGCCGTGACAGCGACTGGGCCGTGTTCGAGACCAACAACCCGCACCTGTGGGACGTGCTCGAGCGTGACGTTCGCGTGAGGCTAGGTGAATTCTGGTCTGCCGGCTTGCTCACCGGCGCCCGCGCGGGCGAGGATTACGATGTCACCTGCAGTCCGGAGAACAACCCTGCCCACACGCGCGACGCGGGACAGGTCAATGTCCTGATCAGGTTGCGTCCTGTGGGAGCCACGGAACAGATCCTCATCGATCTGCGCCTGGGTGGGGAGAGTTAGACGGCTGAGGGGCGAGTCGCCCGTAGCGCATGAGGAGGGTTCCAGATGGGAAGCTGGGTCGGTCGAGGCAAGGGTCGTACCAAGTCGCAGCCTTCGGTTCCGGGGGAGGGCGGCAAGGGTGCTGGCGGCGGCCGCGCTGGCGGTCAGCCCGACATCGCAACGGGCTCCCTGCTGGGCACGCGCAGCAGCGCCAGCACCGGGCAGATGACCTCGGGCGCCGACAAGCATGTCGCCGACCCCGAGGGCAACTACATCTTCGCCCTCGAGATCGACGGCATCGAGGTCGCGCAGTTCCTCGAGTGCAACGGTCTGAAGTCCAGCACCACCGTCTTCGAGCTCGAAGAGGGCGGCATGAACCACCGGGTGCACAAGCTCCCGGGTCAGTCCCGCTGGGAGAACCTGGTCCTGCGCTACGGCGTGACCAACGACATCTCCCTGATGAAGTGGCGGGGCGAGATCCTCGACGACTCCTTCGGCAAGGGCAGCCGCCGCAACGGCTCCATCGTGGTGAAGAACAACCAGATGGAGACGGTGCGCCGCTACAACTTCGTGGATGCCTGGCCGGTGTCCTGGGAAGGCCCGAACTTCGCCGCTGCCGGCGCCGAGCTGGCCATCGAGAGCGTCGAGCTCGCCCACCACGGCATCTTCGTCAGCTGAGCGCCCCCCGGGCCCGTTTCTTCGGAGCAGCACATGGCCGAGCAGGAGCACAAGACCCCGGGCGCCACCCTGTCCGAGCGCCTCGCCGCCCGGTCGGGCCGTGCCGAGCGTTCGACGGTGGGCACCGCCGTCGCAGCGCGCTTCGGGCTCGCCCCCGCGGCCGAGATGTCGACCCTGTCGATCCGGCCCTACCTGCAGGCCATGTCCCGCCTGGCGCAGTCCCGGCAGCGCCGCGAAGCCCGGCTGTCGGCCATGCTCGCTCGCTACGAGCAGCGCATGCAGCCGTCGGCCTTCCGTCGCCTGCCCGGCTTCGCGCCGAAGCGGACCGGACTGGCCGCTCTGCTGGGTGACCGCAGCCTGAGCACCAGCGACTTCGTCCTGCCCGAGCGCGGCGACATCGCTCCTGCCGCAGAAGAAGCGGTCGTCGAAGCCTCCCCTGCCGCTGGCACCCGCTACACCTCCTCGCGTTCGCCCCGGCCCGCGCGCAGCGCATGGCTGTCGACGCCGTGGTCCCCGGCCAAGGTCGCTCGGACCCCCAAGGTCGTGACGGTGCCCGCCCCCGAACTCGCCGCTCCTGTCGCCCGTGCCTCGACGGTGGAGCGTCGCCCCTCGGCCCTGCAGCGCGCTGCCTCGCGCAGCGTCGCCGTGACGGCGCCCGGCAACCGCCTGGCCCGTGCCGTGGACGCTGCCGCCCCCCAGCTCGAGCGCAGCGCACGCGGTCGCGCCGTGGCCCAGCAGCTCCGCGCGATCGCCGACCTGCCCCAGGCCGAACAGGCCGTCCAGGTCCGCCGCATCCTGCGCCGCGCCGGCGCCACGACCCGCACCGCGCTCGAGCCGATCGAAGCGGTGGCTCCGCAGGTCAGCCCGACCCAGCTGGCGGCCGATCGCCTGGCCCCGGTCGAGCGTCGCCGTGGGCTCCGTCCCGTGATGAGCCACTCGCCCGGCATGCAGGCCCTGGTCCCCGCGGCCCCCGCCGCCGACCTGGGCGACGCCGCTGAAGCTGCCCCCGCGCCGCGCGTCCGTCCGGCGGCCACTGCGGCTGCGCGACTGACCGAGCGCACGAGCCCGTGGCTGTCCGCCTCGCCGGTTCGCCGGGCCCGCGCGGCCCGCGCGGCCCTGTCCGCCTCGCCTGTGGCGGCCCTGCGCGCAGCGACCGCTCCCCCGGCGGCGCGCGCCTCGCAGGTATCCGCCGCGCGGGTCCGCACGGCCCGCAGTGCTTCGCCTGTGATGACCCGCAGCGCGGAGACCTCGGTCGGTGTGCACACGGGCGCCGGCCGCACGCCGCGGCGTCGAGCCACCCCCGCCGCCAGCGCGACGTCGTCGTCTGCACGCGGCGCGGACGACGGCCCAGGTCCATCGGGGCCTGCGGACGCAGGCACCCTCGACTTCGAGTCGCTCGGCGACTCCACTTTCGTCCCGAGCCCGGCCCCGACTGCGCGCGCCTTCCAGCGCTTGGCCGTCGCGCAGGAAGCCGTCCAGGCCGACGCGGCGCCCGCTGCGGTCGATCCGGGCGCGGCCCTGCGGCTGGCCGACGACGGCGCGACCCGTTCCCGGCGCGGCGGCTTCGAGCTGGGGCGGTCGGCTGCGGGTGTCTTCGTACCGGCCCAGGTCCTCGCTGCCGCCCAGCCTGTGGCGGCGTCCGAGCCGGCCGAAGCCGATGCTGCGCCCACGCCCCGGGTCGCCAACGTCCCGACGCCTGCGCGCCGTGCCGAGTACGTGACCGGGCTCGAGTCGACCGCCCATGTCAGCCGGACGCCGTCCTCCCGCCACGCCGCGGGCCGTGCCCAGGTCGCCGAGCGTCCGCGGTCCGTGCTGCCGGCTGCGCCCGGTCGGCCCACCCCGACGGCTTCGGCGACGGCTTCCGCTTCGGCTCCGGCGCGCCGGCTGTCCCTCTCGCGCCGCGCGGACGGTGCCTTCGTGGCCACGCGCGCGGTGGCCGGGGACGAAACGCGAACGGTCGCTCCGTCGCGTGCGGCGGTCTCCGCGACCGCCGGTCTGCCGGTCTCCTGGGCTGCCGCCCGCATGACGGATCCCGCTGCCGTGGGCTCCAGCCCCCGTCGGCGCAGCCTGATGCCCGCCGCGGTGCCGGCGCTCCTGGCACCTGCCGTCGGCGCGACTTCTGACCTGCCGGCGGAAGGCGATGCGCCGACCGCACGCGCCGCCTCGCCGAGCGCTGCTCCGCGGGTCTCCGCGTGGGGTTCCTCTGCGGCTCCGGTCGCGTCCGCGAAGCACAGCCCCGCGTCGTCTCGTGCTGCCGCTTCGGTCCGCGCGGCTGATCGTTCCTCCGGCTCGCCCCTGGTCGGTGCGGCCGCCCAGCGCGCGACCCGCGCCGACAGCGACGCCGTCGTGCATCGCGTCGAGACCCGGCATCGGCCCAACCCGGTCGCCTACGCGCGGGCCTTCGGTCTGTCGAGCCCCGACCAGGTCGTCGTGCAGACCGAGCCGGCTCCTGCCTCGTCGGCGCCGGACGCCGCTTCGGCAGCGGGTGCGCCCGCCGCGTCGCGTCGCGCCGCCGCCCAGGTCGCGCCCGGCACGCCCGCTTCGGTCGCCGCCGCGCTGCAGCGCATGGAGTCTCGGGCCACCGCCGCCCAGACGCCGCGCGTCGCTGACCCTGCGTCGGTCTCCCGGACGCCCGGCCGGCTGCGCTTCTCGCCCGCCCTGTCCCTCGACCCGGTGGTCGTGCGCTTCGCCGACCCGAGCGGCGACGCCGCGGCGGCAGAAGGCAAGTGGACCGGCGCCTCGTCCTCCCGCACTCCCAGCTCTGCCTGGCTGGGCGCGCCCACTGCCGCTGCGACCGCCGGCGGCGCGACCGGCGCTGCCGCGTCGTCCCGCACGCCTGGAACCGCGGGTCCCGGCGCTCGGGTCGTCCGCACCGCGTCGGGCGCCTACGTCGGCGCTTCGGTCGCCGGCAGCGCGCAGCCTGTCGACTGGGCAGGCGCCCGCACCGCGCGCACGCCCGGGCAGCGGGCCTCGCTGGCCCGTGATGTCCGCACCCCCCGCGGCCGCTTCGACGGCGGGGGCACCTACCGGGTGCCCGGACGCGGCGCTCCGAACGTCCGCCGTGCCCGTGTGGCCGACGACTTCACCGCGGTCCGCCCCGACGGCTTCGGCCCCGCCGCCGCCGGTGGGCCCGAGTCCACCGGCCCCGCGAGTGCCGGTCCCGCGACCGAGCGTGCCAGCGCGTGGTTCACCGGGCCTTCCCGCGCCGCGGACACCAAGGTGCGCCCCTCCTTCGCGATGACCACGGCGGCGGCCCACGCCGGCATGGACAGCAGCGGCCTGCCCGTCTGGGCCCGTCGCGCCTCGGGCGAGCCCCTCATCCACCGCGAAGAGCAGTTCGTCGACGCCCTCGCCCGCGCCTCGACCCCCGAAGACATCGTGCGGGTCATCTACAAGCGTGCAGAAGCGGGCGCCCTCTCCGCGGGCGCGTCGGGTCTGCCGGCTCCCGTGCTCAACGTCATCCACCAGATCCGCTCGGTGGCCGACGCCGTCAGCGCTGCCCCGCCGGACCTCGGTGGCGACAGCCCGATGGACGGCCCCGGAAGCGACCTGGAAGTGGTCCGCCGCGCCCGCGGCGAGACCCGCTCCCCGTCGGCGGCCTCGGCGCCGATGGCCCGTGGCTCCCTGCTGCGCGTCCGGGGCAGTGCCTCCCGCCGCAGCGGCGTGGGCGCCGACCAGATCTCGAAGCTCAGCAAGAAGCTTCAGCAGCTGATCCTCCTGGCCGAGAAGCAGCGTGGTGCGGCCCGTCAGGAAGTCCGCATGGCAGAAGACTCTGCCGCCGCACGGGCCGAAGGGTCCTCCTCCCCGGGCCAGGCCGAGGGTGGGAACAACGAAAAGGTCGACATCGACGCTCTCGGTCGAGAAGTGCTCGAGGTCGTGACCCTGGAACTCGAGATGCGCAAGCAGCGCAGTCAGGAGGGCTCCGATGAGTTCGGCTGGTGGTAGCGTCGAGAAGGCGTGGTTCAACAACGAGGACACGGGCTCCTGGTTCGAGGTCCAGTACAACCCGAAGGAATTCAAGTTCGACAAGCCTGTCCAGTGGCAGCAGCACGACGAGCAGGGAACCGAGAGCACCCTCGAGTTCCAGAAGTCGCAGCCGGCCACCATGCAGGTCGAGCTGTTCTTCGACACGACCCATGACGGGTCGGACGTGCGGACGTCCTGGGTCAACAAGCTCCTCGAGCTGACGAACCCCGAAGTCGAGCCGACCAGCGGCGAAGCCGCCGAGCTCGGCAAGAAGCGCCCGCCCCGCGTGAGCTTCGTGTGGGGCGAGTTCTACCTGACCGGTGTGGTCGAGGCGATCAACGCTTCCTACATGATGTTCGGCGCCGACGGCACGCCCCTGCGTGCCCGCGTGACCGTCAAGATGAAGGAGTGGACGCCGCAGAACCAGTACAGCGGCGGCGGCGGCGGCTCGGCCTACGGCTCGACCCCGATCAAGCTCGTCCAGCTGCAGGCCGGCCAGACCATCACCGCCGTGGCCCTCGCCAACGGCACCACCACCCAGGCCATCTGCGACGCCAACGGCATCGACGACGCGATCGACGGTGCCTCGCCGGGTGACATGCTCGCCGTTCCCACCGGCGGCTGAGGAGGTTTCCGGTGTCCAACGATCTCGTCCGCTCCGCCACGTCCTACAAGGTCACGGTCAACGGCCAGGAGTTCTCGCAGACCCAGGCCGACGGTCTCGCGATGCTCGTCGTCGAAGACCACGTCGAGCTCGTGCAGATGCTCACCCTGCGCATGGGTGGCGCCGAGGACCGGCCGACCTGGAACGCGAAGATCGGCGACACCGTGACCGCGTCCCTGGGTGAAGGCGGCAGCCCGCTGTTCGAGGGCGAGGTCATCGGCCTGGAGCCCTCCTACCAGGTCGACGGCGTGTCCTCGATGACCATCCGGGCGCTCGACAAGGCCCACCGCCTGGGCCGTGGTCGCAAGACCCGGTTCTGGGAGGACATGAAGGACTCCGACGTCGTGTCCGAGGTCGGCGCCGAGTGTGGCCTGTCGGTCGATGCCGACGCCACCTCCGAGACCCTGCCCTACATCCTGCAGCGCAACGAGAGCAACCTGGCCTTCCTCAAGCGCCTGGCCGCCCGCAACAACTACATCCTGCGGGTCGAAGCCTCCTCCAACAAGCTGCTCTTCAAGAAGGCCAGCTTCCAGGGCTCGTCGGTCAAGGTCAAGATGGGCGAGAACCTCCGCTCGATGCGGATGGCCTTCAACAGCAGCGATCAGGTCCAGAAGGTCGTGGTCCGCGGCTGGGACGTCGCGGCCAAGAAGGAGATCGTCGGCGAAGCCACCACCGGCGACATCACGTCGATCGGCGGCGGTGAGGTCGGCGCCAGCGTCGCCGGCGCCTTCGGCGACTCGACGGCCTACATCACCGACGTGCCGGTCTCGTCGCAGTCGATGGCCAACGCCGTGGCCAAGTCCGAGCTCGAGCGCCTGGCCCGCAGCTTCGGCCGCGGCACTGCGTCGGTCCAGGGCAACGACAAGATCCGCGCCGGTACCATCGTCGAGTTCGAGGGGCTGCCCTCCGGTCAGAACGGCAAGTACTTCGTCCTGTCGACCCGCCACGTCATCAGCGGCCGCACGGGCTACACGACCGAGTTCACGTTCTGCAGCAACACGATGGGCTCCTGATCCGCCTCGCGCGGGTGGGTCGCGTGGCGTAGAATCCCCTCCCGCGCATGGGTGGGTCGGACGCTTCCGGCCCGGTTGCCAGCCAGAGGGAGTGCTGTGGCGGTCCGCAAGGAGTTCCTCGGTCGAGGATGGGCCTTTCCCTTCCGCTTCGACCCGGCCACGGGCAAGGTCGCCCTGTCCGAGTACGAGGAGAACATCCGCGAGAACATCACCGTGATCCTGGGCACGCGCCCGGGGGAGCGGCAGATGCTCCCGGAGTTCGGCTGCAAGATCCACGACCTGCTCTTCGCGCCGAACACCCGCGCCACCAGCCACATGGTGGCCCGCCACGTCCGCGATGCGCTCGAGCGCTTCGAGCCCCGCATCGAGCTGGTCGACGTGCGCCCCGACGTCGACGCATCCGGCGCCATCCGGGTCGAGATCTCCTACAAGATCATCTCGACCGGCGCGGTGGACAGCGCCATGCACGTCATCTCGAACACCCAGTCCCGCTGAGACCGACGCATGCCGATCAAGCCTCCCAACCTGGACGACCGGCGCTACGCGGACATCGTCGCGGAAGCCCGCGCGCTGATCCCCCAGTACTGCCCGGAGTGGACCAACCTCACCGATGCCGACCCCGGCATGACGATGGTCCAGCTGTTCGCGTGGATGACCGAGCTGACGATCTACCGGCTCAACAAGGTCCCGGACAAGACCTACATCCACTTCCTGAACTTCATCGGTGAAGAGCGTCGGCGGGCCCTGCCGGCGTCGGCGCCGCTGACCTTCTCGTTGCGCTCCGGCCGCAGCGTCGAGCTGCCCCCCTTCGCCCGCTGCGCGACCCGCCAGCGGGAAGACCGCCCGGCGCTCGAGTTCCTCACCGTCGATGGGCTCACCATCCACGACGCCGAAGTCACCCGGGTGATGGCGGTCAAGGGCGGCAAGCGGCCCGCCGTGCGCGAGCTGCCCTATGGCCACCAGGACGGGCACCACTCGGCCCTGACCTTCGGCAGCGGGCGCGGCGCCCAGTTCTTCGAGCTGGACCCGGCCGACTACGGCCCCGACGCCTACACGCCCTACCAGTACCTCTACGTCGCCCACGACGATCTGCGCCTGATGGACATGGCGCTCGACGACGAAGAGCGACGCCCGGGCCGCATGCGCATCCGTCGCACGTCTGGCGATCGCCTGTCGGTCGTGCCCTTCTTCCGCTGGGAGTACCCGACGGCCGAGGGCTGGAAGCCGATCGACCTGCAGCGCGAGGACGAGGAGAACCTGGGCCTGCCCGAGGACTCCCTGGTCACCGCCATGCCCGGCATCCTGCCGCTGGCGCAGTTCGGCAAGGCCGGCCAGGAGTTCGACAAGCCCGAACCCGTCGCCCGCAGCGACTGGTGGATCCGCGGTCGGCTGGACTACGAGCGCTGGCTCTCTGCGCGCATGCAGGACGACCTCGAGGTCACCTGGAAGGACGACCGCGGCGGGGAAGACCGCAGCATCCACAACTGGCGGGTGCGCAGCGTCGGCCGCACGCTGGAGTTCTTCCTGCAGGACCTGCCGCCCCTGCGCGGTGGCTGGACCATCCGCCTCGCGCTGGTCGATCGTGGCGTCCCGGCGGGCCGGAACAGCTACCTGCCCCGCTACCGCTGGTACTACCGGCGCGGCGAGACCTGGGAGGAGATCCCCCGCGAGCGCGTCCGCACCGAAGGCACGATGGTGGTCATCACCGGTCCGCTGACCGACATGGCCACCGACGGCTTCAACCTGCGCGCCGAGCGGATCGAGGTCGCCTATGTCCAGGGCCTCATCCCCGAGCTCGAGCTCGAGCTGGACTGGGTCCGCCCGGTCGAAGTGGCGCTCTACGCCGGTGACGACCCCCGCCGGGTCGAGCGCCAGCTCATCGACGAGGCGCCCTGGTCCCCGTTCCAGATCTCGCCGCTCATCGCGCCGACCATCGGCCGCCGGCTCTACATCGGCTCCGACCTGTTCGAGAACCGGCGCCAGGCGCCCGTCCTGGTCGAGCTCGAGATCGGCTTCGAGATGAACGGCGAGCTGGTCGAGGAGAAGAAGGACCTCTACTCGATGCAGCTCACCTACCGGGCCGAGGACAACTGGCGCGTGGTGTGGAGCGAAGACAAGCTGTTCGCCGACTTCACCTTCTCCGACCTGGACCCGGACGGCGCGAAGCGCAAGGCCAAGCGCAAGATCCGCCTCACGCTGGACCCCAAGACCCAGCTCAAGGGCCTCGCGCGCCACAAGGTCTCGGACACCGAGACCACCTGGCTGCGCCTCGAGCTGACGAAGTCCAACCTCACGGGCGTCGACAAGGACAAGAACGAGCACCCGATCGTGCCGCGCATCTACAGCATCCGGCTGGGCGCGGACAACACGCTGGGCGACGACACCTACGAGCAGCCCATGCCGGGCCCCCGCATGGCCCAGCTCGACTTCCGCGAAGAGAACCGCCGCCTGACCCGGGTCGTCACCCGCGCCACCGGCCGGCTGTCCGAACACTTCCCGTTCTTCCCCTTCGTCGAGATCGCCGAAGAGAACCAGTCGCTCTACCTGCAGCTCGACAAGAACCTGCCGGTCGGCGCCCGCCACGCCATCCAGTTCCGCCTGCGCGGCGAGAGCTTCCTGCCCGAAGGGGCCGGCATGGAGTGGGAGCTGCTCGAGGCCCGCGACCACGGCCGCACCGGCTGGCGACGGGTGCAGCACATCCAGCGCGAAGAGGACGGGCTCGAAGAGAAGCCCCCCTACGACCTGACGCGCTCGGGCGTGCTCGAGTTCTCGCTGCCCGAACAGGTCGAGCTCTCCGAGCACGGCTTCTGGCTGCGCGGCCGGTACACCCTGCCCGAAGGCCAGTCCATCGCGGATCTGCCGCCCCTGCCGCCGGTCACCCACGTGCTGCTCAACACCGTCGACGCGGTGAACCTGCACACGATGCGGACGGAACGGTACAGCGGCCACGGCGTCCCCAACCAAACGGTCCAGCTGCTGCGCCGCCCGCTCTTCCTGCACCAGGGCGAGCAGGGGCGCTCGCTGTTCCCGCGGCCCGACGCCTTCCCGGACATCCGCGTCTTCGTCGAGACCGACGACGGCGAACAGGAAGAGTGGCTGCCGGCCCGCGACGGCACCCTGCTGACCGCCAGCAAGGACGACCGCGTGTTCATCGTCGACCCGGTCGACGGCACGCTCACCTTCGGCAACGGCATCCGCGGCCGCATGCTGCCCGTCGGCAGCAACAACGTGCTGGTCGACATCTACCGGATGGTGCCCGGCACCCGGGGCAACCTGGGACCCGGCGAGATCGTCGTGTCCGAGGGCTTCGGCGACTCGATCGCGGTGACCAACCTGCTGCCCAGCATCGGCGGGCGGGACGCCGAGTCCATCGACGAGATCGTGCGCCGCGCGCCCAGCATCCTGACCAGCCGCGATCGCGCCGTGACCAAGGCCGACTTCGAGATCATCGCGGCCGAAGCGTCTGGCGAGGTCGCCCGCGCGGCCTGCACCGGCCGCATGGACGACGACGGCCAGGTCGAAGTCGTCATCCTGCCCCGCCGCCGCGAGGACGAGCGGGTGCCCGATCCCTTCCTGGGGGCGGGCCTGCGCGATCACGTCAGCCGCTACCTGAAGCGCCGCTGCCTGATCAACGTCGACCCCGTCGTCCGCCTGGCGAAGTTCCTGCCGATCGACCTCTCGGTCACCCTGCGTCTGCGGCCCAACGCCAACATCGTCCAGGTGCGCGAAGCCGCCCAGGCCTGGGTGCTGTCCTTCCTCGACCCCTACGAAGGCGGTCTGGACGGCGAAGGCTGGCCCTTCGGCGGCACGCTCTACGCCCAGGACTTCGCCCGCCTGGTCAGCGACATCGCCGAGGTGCGCCACGTCGTCGACGTGCAGCTGCACGACATGCGGGCCGCGGATCTCGAGCGCGGCGTGCCCGGCTGGGAGGAGGGCGAGGGCGATCCCGAGCTCGTCCTGGACGATCACGACCTGTTCATGGTCCGGCGCGTGCGCATCACGACCGAGGACGGGCTGCGATGAGCCGCTTCCCCGTCGCCCCCCGCCGCGGCGGCCTGCCCGCCCGTCCCCGGGTGCAGGGCACCGACCGGGACGACTACCGGTACGTCGAAGAGGTCGTGCGCGTCGGGTTCCCCGTCCGCGACGCCCGGACGTACCTGGCGCGGCAGATGGGCAACCGGGTCATCTACAAGCTGGTCGAAGCCCGCCGCGGCGAGCCCCCCGGCCACGTGCGCGAGGCCGAGATCCACTCCGCCAGCGGCGGCCCGACCATCCGGGTGCGGGCCGTGCGCACGCTGCCCGACGGCACACCCGCCAGCTACTTCGCGCCGGACGATCTGGTCCAGATGCGCACCGAACTGCGGGTCGACGGCGGCCAGGCCCTGCCGCCTCTGCAGCCCCAGGACCGCATCCTGCTGCATGTGCCGGTGCGCTCCTACCTGCGCTTCCTGCCGGGGATCTACCGCGGCGGCGTGCCCACCCAGCGCCGCGACGTGGTCCGCGCCGACGAACGCGCCATGCGCCAGTACGGCGCCAGCGATCGGGTCACGACCACGGCCGTCCAGGAACAGGACGCCGACCAGTTCCGCCGCTTCCTGTTCATCTTCCAGCACCTGATGACCACGGTCACCGAGCGCATCGACGGCATCGTCTCGCTCATCGACCCCACCCTGGCGGACCCGCGCTTCCTGCCGTGGATCGCGTCCTGGGTGAACTTCGAGCTGGACGAGGGCCTGCCCCTGCATCAGCAGCGCGAGCTGGTCCGCCGCTCGATCCGCCTGCACCGCACGCGCGGCACCTCGGCGGGCATCGAGGAGATGATCGCCGTGCTGGTCGGCACCAAGGCCCGGGTGGTCGAGCGCAACAAGCCGCAGTCCTGCGTGCTGGGCGCGATGACCCTGGCCGGCGGCCGCACGCCGGTGGACCGCTTCCTGGGGGGCGAGCCCCCCGCGCACTACATGGTGCGCCCCGACCGCGCCTCGACCACCTTCTTCGTGCTGATGCTCGCGGACCGCGAGACCTTCGGCAAGGAATTCGGCGAGCGCGCCTCGACCAACCTGCGCCGGATCTCGCAGATCGTCAGCAACGAGATGCCCGGCCACGTCACATTCACCATCCAGTTCGACGAGAGGGTGTGAGCGGCACCGCTCGCTCCCACCCCGGACCCGCCACGGAAGTCCCATGAAGCTCGACGAGAACCTGCTGCGGCTGCATCCCTTCGAGGGCCTCTGCCTGACGTCCCACGACCTCCAGGACGAGCAGCTCTACCACCGCCGCAGCCTGCAGCGGCACAACCTCTACCTGCACGGCCACGGCATCGTGCAGGGGCTCCAGGTCGAGCTCGAGCAGCGCAAGAAGACCTATGTCGCGCTGATCCAGGGCGGCTTCGGCATCACCCGGACCGGCCAGCAGGTGCTCCTGCCCGAAGCCGTCGCCGTGCCCCTCGAAGTCCCCAAGAAGGACGGCGAGTACATGCTGTGGCTGTTCCACGTCGAGGGCCCCGACGAGCGCGATCTGCGCCCCGTCTTCGACACCGCCGAGACCAAGGCCGCGCGCATCCGCGAGTCCGTGGCCCCGCGGCTGCACCCGATCGACGACGACCAGGCCGACGCGGTCGCCCTCTGCCGGATCAACGTGCGCCTGGGCCGCATGGTCCAGGTCAAGCTGCCCGTGCCCCGCGCCGGCCGCCAGGAACGCGCCGCCGAGAGCTACCTCAAGCCGCGCGTGGTCGAGTTCATCCGGGTCAACAAGAAGATCCAGGTCAACCTGTTCCGCACGGCCCTGCTGTCCGAGCTCGGCCTGACGGCGCTCGGCTTCCACAGCGCCCTCATCAGCAGCGAGTTCCTGCTCATCGAAGAAGGCACCACCGACCGCGTGCTCTACCGGACCGCCGGCAGCCTCATCGGCTACGCGCATGACTTCTACAACCCGCTGCCCAAGACCATCGACCCCATCGAGCGCTTCAAGGAGTTCGTGCGGCGGGTCAACGCCGAGGTCCCGGGCCCCGATCAGGGCAACGAGATCTGGCTGCGCTGGTTCGACAAGTTCGAGCGCCTGCTCGTGCCGCTGAACAAGATCTCCGACGAGCTCGAGAAGACCGTCGAAGCCCAGCGCTGAGTCCGTGGGCTAGACTGCCGCCGTGTACGCGCAGACGCCCCAGCAGCCGGCCCAGGCCCAGCAGACGGTCACGGTCCGCGTCCAGGTCATCGACATGGACGCGTTCACGCTGGACCTGCAGGTGCCGACGTACCTCAAGGCCCGCGACCTGACCCAGCGCGTCGCCCGGGACGCCGGCCTGAAGGCCTACTGGGACAGCGGCCGACGGCGGCTGTACTGGCTGCGGGCCCGCGGGCGCCTGCTCGGCGACGAGGAGACCCTGGCCGATCTGGGCGTCATCGACGGCGAGCTGGTCTACCTGCTGCCCGAGCCGCCCCCGGGCTCGGGGGTGATGGAGCAGAAGCCCGACTACCCCGAGAACCGCGGCTACATGGGCAAGGGCACCCTGGCCCTGCTGGGCGGCCTGATGGCCTGTGTCGGCTGGGCCGTCGGCTGGGGCTTCGCCCTCGACATGGCGCGCACCGAGCTGACCGTCTGGGTGCCCGGACTGGCGCTCGGCCTGCTGTCCACCGGCTTCGCGCGCCACGCCTGGGGCGGCGAAGCCAGCAGCCTGCGCGTGCTGCTGACCGGCATGATCCTCTTCCCGATGCTGTTCGCGCTGGCCGTGGTCGTGCCCATCGGCCTGGCCGGCATCGAGCTGTCCTTCCCCGACGGCCCGCTGCAGTCCGTCAGCGGCGGCGACCCGGCGCTCATCTTCAGCGACAGCGTCGGCGGGCTGCTGCTCGGCTTCGTCGGCGTGTTCATGGGCTGGCTGGCCTGGTGGGGCGCGGTGGAAGCCCTGCCCGCCGAAGACGCCGTCCAGCAGCAGGTGCAGGAACAGGCCGCCGCCGCCGTCGTGCAGTGCGCCATCTGCGGCGGCGACGTGCAGGCCGACGTGCGCTGGGAGTGCCAGCACGCCTGCGGCCGCTACTTCCACGTCGGCTGCTACAAGGCCCGCGCCAGCGTCTACCGGGGCGACGACAGCCGCTGCGCCGTCTGCAACGCGCAGCTCGGCTAGCGGCGGCGCTGGGAGAGGTGGAGGCGCGCGGAGGGGCGTGCCTCGGGGGGCGGTCGATGCAGCGAGAGAGGCTCCGGGCTCCGGGCTGCAGCGGGGCGGCTGCGGGCGGTCTGGCGGTGGGAGGCGTTCAGTTTGCGCCGGCCGGCCTCCGTCCCAGCCCGATCCGCGAAAGCGCTGCGCTGGCCGTCCCGGAGCCTGCAGCCCGCAGCCTGCAGCCTGCCCTGCCCCTCCGCTACGACTCGTCCCCACCTTCCCTCCGCCAGATCCCTCTCATCCCCCCACGAAGGCCTGCAGCACCGCGTCGAAGGTCCGCGCGCCGACGACGCTGCGCAGCTCGGCCAGGTGGGCGCTGACCAGCACGACGGCGGCGCGGGCGTCCTGCTTGCGGAGCACGTGACCGGCGGCGAGCAGGCTTCCGACGGCGGCGGCGGGGTCGCCCAGCTGCAGCCGGCAGGCGGCGTCGGCGCAGGCGCTGTCGGCCAGGGCGAGCAGGTGGTTGCGGGCCCGCGCGACCTCGCGGTTGGCCGCCGCGGTGTTGGCGGCCGCCCGCCAGGCGCCGCGGCGCTGCTGGAGGGCGCAGAGCAGGCCCCCAGCGGTCAGGCGCGTCCACGAGCAGGGCGCCGCAGGGCCGGACAGGGCCCAGGCGCGGGCGAGGGCGGCTTCGGCTTCGTCGGGGCGGGCCTGTTCCAGGTGGAGCAGGGCGAGGAGGAAGGCGAGGTCCCGCTGCAGGGGAGGGGAGGAGGTCCCGTCGAGGAGGCGCTGGAGGGCGGCCCGGGCGACGTCCGGCTGGCCCCCCTCGGCGCGGCGGAGGGCGTCGAGGGCCGCGGCCGGCAGCACGCCCTGGGGACCAGGGGCGCCCGGGTGGGAGAGGCCGCTGGCGACCCGCTCGCCGAGGGCGTCCAGCGCCCACGCGCGGAGCTCGGTCAGGGCCTGCGCGCCCTGGCGGAGGATGGCCACGTGGGGGGCGGCCGCGTCGTGGGCCCGGGCCCGCGGGTTGCCGCGCAGCGCCGACAGGGCGTCGCCGGCCTCGATGACCTGGCGGGCGATGACCCGCAGGGCCCGGTCGGCGTGCACCAGGACCTGCCGCACGGGGGCGTCTTCGCGGGCGGTCCGGGCGGCCGCGGCCGCGGCGGCCAGCTCGACCTGCAGCCGGCCCATCGCGTTCACCAGGTTCGTGGCGGCGGCCAGCACCGGGCGCACGGCCTGGTCGTCCACGACCGGGTCGGCCGGCGGGTCCAGGAAGCTCTCGCCCCCGGTCCACTCGGCCAGGATGTCGTCGATGGCGGCCAGGTGCTCGTCCTCGGCCAGGGCCACGGGCTCGGGCAGGGCCAGCCCCGGCACCGACCAGGCCTGGGGCACGGGCAGCATCTCGTCGAGCAGGCGGGCAGCCAGGGCCACGTCGGAGGGGCCGGCGGGCATGCCGATGTGCACGGGGCCTTCGGGCTCGAGCTCGCCGACGATGCGCTGGGCGATGCGGGGGGCGTGCAGGCGGCCGCGGCGGCCCATGCGCACGCTGGCGTTCACGGCGCGGGTCCAGGCCCACGGCTGCAGGCCCGCGTCCAGGATCCGGTCCACGACGTCGCCGCCGGCCTCGGCGGCCTGGGCGTCGACGGCCAGCGCGCAGAGCCGTGCCACGGCCGGCGCCGCGCCCTGGTCGGGGACGAGCAGGGCGGCCGCGCCGGACGCCAGCGCCCGACCGAGGGCCCGGCTGCGGGCGTCCCGGCCGTGGCGGGCCAGCAGCCGCGCCAGCGAGATCGGGCGGCCCAGAGGCTCGCCGGGGCCGCTCTGGTCCACCAGGTGTTCCGCCTGCAGGCCGGGGCGGGCCACGCGATCGGCCCGGGCCAGCACGCGGGCGACCGTGCCGTGCACGGCATCGCCGATGGGTGCAGTGACCGTGCCGCGGGGCAGGCCCGGCAGCGCGATGTCGACGACGGCGTGGTCCTCGGGGTCCACCGCCTCGTCTTCCGGCGGGGCCTCCTCGTCCTCGGGCTCGGCGGGCAGATCCCGCCACGGGGACGGCCGCAGGCGCCCGGCGGCGGCCGCGCTCGACGGGCCGTCGTCGTCGTCGTCGCCACCGAACAGCTTGCCCACGTCCCAGGGGGCGTCGCCTCCTCCTCCGCCTCCTCCTCCGCCGCCGCCGAACCAGGGGCCCTCGAGCTCCTCGCCGACGACCTCCTCCTCCTCCTGCCCGACCTCGAGCGCCTCTTCCTGCTCCTGCCCCTCCACTCCCAGCCCGGCGCTGCCGATGCCGGCGCGCTCCATCATCGCGGCGAGGGCGGCATTGCCGAGCTGGGGCTGCAGCTGGACCGCCTGCTCGGCGGTGATCTGGCCTTCTTCGAGCCCCTCGAGGTCCGGGGCCTTGTCCTTGCCCTGGTCCTGCGACTGCAGTCCGTCCGGGCCCTTGCCGCCCTGATCCAGGCGCCTGCGCTGCTCCTGCCCCGTCGATGCCATGGGCGGTGCTCCGTGCGGCTCGGTTCCGGCCCCGCGCCGCGCCTGTCGCGGCCAGGGGCGAGCATAGCGCCCGGCCGCCGCGGGTGCGCACCCGGTGGTCGGACTCGGCTGCTAAGCTGCGCCGACGCCCACAAGGCCTGCCGACCTGTCGGCGGGGCCGGACCTCCTCGACCGGACGCGTTTCCATGGCAGTGCAGCGTGGCGACACCATCGGCGGCTTCCAGGCCACCGGGCGCACCCTGATCGGACCGGCCGCGGACCTGGTCGAGCTCGACGACGACGGCGGCCTCAAGCACACGGCCGTGGCCTTCCACCCCGAGTACCGGGGCCACGACGCGATCGGCAGCGCGCTCGACGTGGTCGTCGGCTTCCTGCAGGCGCCGATGGTGACCGGGCTCGTCGAGCTGGTCGATGTCGATCGCGACCAGGGCGCCTTCGTCTACCCGACGGGCGAGGCGTGGTCCGTGGCCGAGGTCATCCGCATGCTCGCCGACCTGGGCGAGAGCGGCGGTGTGCGCGCCGGCCTGGAGCTGATGTACACGGTCGGCCAGATCCTGGTCGAGGCCGCCGACGTGGGCGAGTCCCAGGGCGTGTACTCCCACGGCGGCCTGACCCCGTGGCGGATCATGCTCAAGCGGGACGGGCAGGTGCTGGTCATCGGGCACGCCCTGCCGCAGGTCGAGATCCTGCAGTTCCACGAGGACAGCCGCCGCGTCCCGCGCGAGGACAGCTTCCGCTACTGCCCGCCGGAGCGCATCGAGGCCCAGAGCGAGGACCTGACGAGCGACCTGTTCAGCCTCGCGCTCATCGCCTTCGAGCTGATGACCGGAAAGCCGGTCTACGACGGCCTGGTCAGCGACATCCGCCAGCAGGCCGCCCGCGGCGAGGGCAGCCGGCGCCTGTTCCGGTTCCGCGAGGTGCTGCCGCAGTCGGTCCGAGATGTGCTGGCCTACGCGATCAAGCCCGAGCGCGACGACCGGTACCCGAGCGGGAACGACTTCATGGAGAGCGTCCGCGCCGTGCTGTCCAGCCGGGACGCCGTCGGGCCGTCGCTGATGGACCTGATGCGGCGGGTGTCCCGTCAGGGACCGCGCTCGGGAGCGGCGATCCAGGCGCTCGAGGGCGGCAAGACGCAGATGCTGTCCAAGGAGCAGATCCAGAAGATGCTCGAGGACGAGAGCGTCGGCGGGGCCGGCGATGGCGTCGAGGGCCGCAGCGCCGCCAAGGCCTGGAGCCCGCCGCCCGACCGGGGCCGCCGCCGCTCGCGCCGGACGTCGCGGACCGACTCGCTCGACGAGTCGATGGACGAGGCGGCGCCGTCGCCGCCGTCGCCCGAGCCCACCGCTCCTGCTCCCGCCAGCGACGATGGCGCGCCGCGCTGGACGGCCGGGGCCCGCCGCAGCCGCCGCAGCCGCGGGGACGACAGCGCGGCCACCCCGCGGGCCGCTGCGCCGGCCACTCCGGACCCGGCGCCGATGCGTGCTTCCGGCGAGAAGGCCAAGGACCTGCTGGAGATGATCCGGTCGTCCGGAAACGGCCTGCAGCGCAGCGGCGACGCGCCGTCGGCGGCCGAGCTCATCGACGAGCTGGCGCGCAGCAGCGGGGGCCGGCGCCGCGGCGCCCCCGAGCCCCCCGCCGTGCCTGGGGGGGACGACGGACGCCCGCGCTTCGCGGCCGGTCGCACCCGGCGCAGCCGCCGCGACCGCGACGACGAGCCGTCCGGGCCGCCCCCGATTCCCGGGCTGGGCGCGGGCCCCGGGCTGGGTGCGGGTCCCGCAGCGAGCGGGGCATCGCGGCCTCGTCCGGGCCGGCTCGAGCCGCTGGAGCCCCCCGGCGACGCCAAGCCCTTCACCGAGCCCCAGCGCGACGCGCCGCCGCCGGCCGTCGCGCCGGTGCTGGCGCCCGCGACCGACGAGCCGCCCACCGTGCGGGATGCCGCGCCCGTCGCTGCCCCGGTCGCGGTGGTGCCGACCGCGACCCCGGCACCGACCGGTCCTCCGCCCACGCCGGTGGCGGCGGCGACCGTGGCCTGCCGACCGCCGGCCCTGGTCAGCGGTGGCGGCGGCGGGGAGCCCGTCACCTTCCAGCTGCGCACCGGACCGGGCCAGCGGCCGCTGAAGCTGCGCCTGCCCGGCGGGCTGACCGTGGCCGACGCCGTCGCACGGCTGATCGGCCACCCCCTGCCGCTGCGGACCGACCTGGCCGGCGGCATCGTCGGTTGGTGGCGCTTCGCCCGGGACGGCCAGCGCCTGCCCGCGACCGCCACCCTCGCCGACGTCGCGGGCGGCGGGGTCCTCGACCTGGTCCTGGTCGACAACGACGTGCGGCGCATGACCATCAGCGGCCCCGCCGGCGCGGGCGCTGCCGCCTGCTTCGTCGCGCCCGTGGGTGTGGCCGTGCCCGCCGCGACCCTGGCCGACCAGCTGGCTGGCCTGCTGGATCTGCCTGCCGGCAGCCACGCCGTCCAGGTCGGGGGCGTCGTGCTCGGTCCCCACGAGATCCTGGCCGATCACCCGCCCGCCGGCGTGCTGGTCGTGGTGGAAGGCGACGGATGAGCACGCAGGAGCGCTGGGACGTCGTCCTGCGGTTCCTGGACGGCCCGCTCATGTACCAGGGCGACGTCGTCTGCCGCGGGCCGGTGGTGCGCATGGGCGCCAAGCCCGGGCCGGGCGGCCTGCGGGTCGAGGGCTACCGCGGGCTGGACGATCGCCAGGCGACCATCACGGCCTATGACGGCAGCACCGTCGCCATCGCGCCGGTCGGCGCGAACCAGGTGCGGGTGTCGACCCACGCCAACGTCGACTGGAACGAGATCCTGCCCATCTCGGCGCCCGTCTACCTGGACAAGGACGCGGTCTTCCACCTGGGCCCGCCGGGCCGCGGGGCCACCATCTGCTTCGTCGAGTGCCGGCGGCTGGGTGTGTGGGAGCAGCGGCAGATCCTGTCCGAGGCCAGCCAGGTGCAGCCCGGCGTGCAGCCCAGCAACGTGCGCGAGCTGGACACCGGCCGCGGCGTGCCGCGGTGGTTCATCCCGGCGATGGCCGTCGGCGCCCTGGCCATCGCGATGGGCGTGCTGGTCCCGCTCATCGGCGAGTTCCAGCGCGAGATCAACCCGCTCGGTCCCGTCGACGAAGGCGAGGAGTACTACGAGTTCGTGACCAAGGAGGTCCTCGCGGAGATCCCGCCCGAGCTCGCCGAGGGCATCAACCAGCCCTTCCACGACTTCGTGATGGGTCCCAACGCCGAGGCCGCCGACTGGAAGCAGCTGGCCGTGCGGCAGGACACCTGGGACCAGCGCTACCTGACCTATGTGCAGGGCTCGATGAACCAGCACCTGCGCGCCTGGGCCTTCTGGCGCCGGCTCGAGGCGATCGTCGACGACTACGCAGCCGTGGTCAGCATCCTGCGCGAGACCGACCTGCCCCTGGTGCTGGCCGCCGTGCCCTACCAGGAGTCCGGCTACCGCACCGATCGCACGAGCCCGGCCTGCGCCGCCGGCATGTGGCAGCTGATGCCGGAGGTCGCCAACCGCATGGAGCTCAGCGTACGTGGCTGCAAGCTGCGCGGCAGCCAGAGCCTGTGGTCGCCGACGGCGCTGGCGCCGCCGATCAACGTCTACAAGAACGCCGAGTACATCGACGACACGCAGCCCTTCGCCAGCAAGTGCCGCATCCAGGGCTGCGAGATCGACGAGCGCAAGGACGTGGTCGCGTCCACCCGCGCCGCCGTCCGGCTGCTCGCCGAAGCCTGGAACGACGACGAGCTGCGTGCCAGCGGCGCCGCCGTGCAGCTGACCATCCTGTCGCACAACGCCGGCTACGACGACAGCCGGTTCGACCCCCGCGGTCGGGTCAAGAAGCTCAACGTGCTGCACGCCTACCGGCGCTGGCTGGAAGCCACCAACCAGGAACGGGCCCCCGACTTCTACGGCCAGAACATCACCTGCGACAGCACCCAGGGCGAAGACATGACCTGCGGCGGCGCCCTGCACCGCGAGACCCAGCACTACGCCTACAACATCACCGCCCAGCACTTCCTGGCCGTCTGCTACTACGCCGAGAACTACGGCGGGATGGGTGCCTTCAAGGACTGGAACCAGTACGTGCGCGGCGAGGGCTACTGCACCCAGCTCGGCGTGCCCACCGCCGACGAGGTCCGGGCCAAGGGCGGCGTGAAGCGATGAGCCGGGAGACCCCATGAGCACCCTGCGCACCTTCCTGGCGGTCGGCGGGCTGGTCATCAGCGTCGGCGTCTACGGCTACCTGCTGTCCAAGGAACAGATCGCCCAGGGCGAGGTGTCGGCCGACACCGTGGCCCGGATCCAGGACCCGCTGGTCGACCTGGCCTACACGGCCAGCAGCCGCGAAGAGGACTTCAAGGCCTTCGGCCTGGACGGTGACCAGGTGAAGTGGGCCCTGGACCGGTCTCGCCGGATGGCCGACAGCGACGACGGCATGAAGCGCCTGCAGCTGTTGATGGACGACGCCGACGACCCGGTCGCGCTGGCCGACGCCCTGTGCGGCCAGACCGGCGGCGTGCGGCCCCGCTACGGTGCGCTCAAGTTCCTGGTCGAAGAGGTCCAGGGCCAGCGCCGCCCGATCCGCCTCAAGCGGGCCCGCAGCCTGGTGGTCCAGCCCTGGGCCGTCGCGTCGCCCATCTCCGGCATCTTCGACGAGCTCGAGCTGGCCGACGACCGCAAGGACGACGCCACCCGCATGGCCATCGCCGGCATCCTGGCCGCCAAGGAAGGCGACGTGCTCAACCGCTACCGGCCCTGGGGCCGCGGGCTCGGCAACCCCTGGTCGTGGGACGAGGTCGTCGAGAAGAACGCGGGCATCGAAGAACACGTGCTCGAGTACTTCGTGCTGATGCACCTCGCGATCGAGCTCGCCAACGCCGAGGACGGCATCTGCCAGTAGGCCGCCCGGCGGGAACCCGGGGGCGTCAGCGCGTGTCCCGGATGCTCCCGGACGGGTGCCGGGCCGGGTCGCTGGGCTATAGTCACGCGCGCTGAACGCCGGAGTGTGAATGGAGCCGCGTCGTCGGTTTCGCTTCCTGAAGGAGCTGTCCGAAGGCAACTTCGGGAAGGTCTACATGGCCGAGATGATCACGGGAGACAGCTTCCGCTCGATCGTCGCGATCAAGCTCCTTCATGGCAAGTGGCTGGGGCACGAGGAGATCGTGCAGCGCTCCCGCGACGAGGCGCGCGTCCTCGGTCTGCTGCACCACCGGAACATCATCCGGGTCGAAGACCTGACGTCGATCAACGGTCAGTGCGCCGTCGTCATGGAGTACCTGGACGGCGTCGACCTCAAGACGCTGATCAATTGGTGCCGCGAGCGCGACGGCCGGATCCCCCGCAAGGTCGCCTTCGAGGTGATCGCCGCGGCAGCCAGCGCGCTCGAAGCCGCCTACAACCAGCCGCCCCTGGCCGGTGGCTCGCCGCTGCACCTCATCCACCGCGACATCAAGCCGTCCAACGTGATGGTGACCCGGGCCGGCGACGTGAAGGTGCTGGACTTCGGCACCGCCCAGGCCAAGTTCGACGAGCGCGAAGCCCACACCCAGGCCCTGGCCTTCGGCAGCGCCGCCTACATGGCGCCCGAGCGCCTGCTCGGCGACCCCGACGCCCCCAGCGGCGACGTGTTCAGCCTGGGCGTCACCCTCTACGAGATGCTGACGGCCGAAGGCTTCGGCAAGATCCACATCCGGCCCGAGAAGTTCGACGCCGCCCTCGAAGACCGCGTCGACGACATCGACCTGTCCGACCTGGGCCCCGAGCGCACCACCCAGGTCAAGCAGGTGCTGCGGCTCATCCTGGCCTACGAACCCGAAGACCGGCCGACCGCGCGCCAGGTCGTCGACCTGATGGAAGCGCTGGCCGATGAAGTGCACGACGGCACCATGCGGCGGTTCGCCCGCAACGTGGTCGGCCCCTGTCGCGACGAGCTCGAGCCGGAGCCCGACCCCCACGATCCGCTGACGGGCAGCACCCTGTTCGAGGATCGCACGGCGAGCATGGACGACAACGTCACCATGCCGCCGGACGGCGAGCTCGCGCAGGGCGGCGGCACCGACAACACCTGGGCCGGCCTGGCCACGCCGCCGGAACCGTCGGTGGACCAGGGTCACCAGCTGGCCGACCCGGGCGAAGCCGATGGTGGCTACGACGACGGCTACGACGACGGTGGCCTCGACGCGGCCAACCCCTTCCAGGTGCCCCCCGAGCTCGCGACCCCCGACACGCCGCAAGACCAGATCTCCCAGGCCCACAGCGTGCCCGCGCACGACGACTGGGACGAAGAGCAGCCCACGGTCCTGGCCAGCGCCGACGACCTGGACGGCCTGGACATCGAGGGCCCGCAGCGACCGGACTTCGGTGCGCCCGACCTGGGCCCGCCCGAGCCCACGCCGCCGCCGATGCCCGTGGCCATGGCCAACGAACCGGCGCTGGACAGCGCCCCGCCCCCGCCGGTGGCCCGCAGCGCCGTGCCGCGCAGCATCACGCCCGCGGTGGCCCCGCCCCCCGAGCCCCGGCCGCCCACCGGCGCCGGCGGCGCGCTGGGTCCCGGCAGCAAGCCGCAGACCGTGTCCGCCCGCCCCCAGAAGAGCGGCGGCGGCAAGGGCATCATCCTGGGCGTGGCGGCGATCGTCTTCCTGGGCGTGGTGGGGGTCGGCGGCCTCGTCGGCGCCCGCGCCATGGGGATCATCGGCGGCGACGGCGGCTCGACGCCCGCGACCGATGGCGGCGGGGACGACGGCGTCGTCGATGCCGGCGGCGACCGCGGCGTGCCCGGCGGCCGGATCGAGGTCGGCCCGATGGGCGGCGAGAACGGCGCGCTGACGCTGGTCGTCGCCCCGGCGGGCCAGGCCACGGTCAGCATCTCGTCGATGACCGGCTTCAAGCAGGACTGGGACGGGTCGGGCACCCTCGAGCTCGTCGGCCTGCCGTCCGGCACCTACAAGACCAAGGTCAGCCCGACCTCGGGCTCGACCGTCCGCGGCACCGTCGAAGTGCAGGCCGGCCGGGTCTGCAGCTACGAACTCCGCCTCGACCAGGACTCGGACGAATGGCAGGCAGCCGGTTGCGAGTAGGGGTCCTCCTCCCCCTTGCGCTCCTCCTCCCCGGAACCGCGCTGGCCGGGGTCGCGGACGACCTGCAGGCCGCCCGGGACGCCATCGTCGCCGGCGATCTGAAGGCCGCAGGCAAGGCGCTGGACCAGGCCGAGCGGGTCGCCCCTGAAGAAGCGGCGGTGCTGCGACCCGTCGCGGTGGCGCGGTTGTTCTACTACCGCGGCGTGGTCGAACACCTCGACGGCGACCGCAAGGGCCGCGCGCTGGACTTCTGGCGGCAGACCCTGCTCATCGAGAACGGCTACTCGTGGGAAGCCGACGTGTTGGGCGCCAAGGACCCACAGGCCATCTTCGAGGCGCTGCGGGCGGAAGTGCGCAGCCGCCCCCGGGTCGACGCCCAGGTGCCGGACAAGACCGGCGCGGCGAAGCTCTACGTCGACGGTGTGCGCAAGAACGCCGGCGAAGAAGTGATCGCCGGCATGCACCTGGCCCAGATCGAGTGCCCGGACGGCAGCGTGCACGGCGCCTGGACGGACCTCGAGAAGGACCCGCGCTGGTTCAAGCTCTGCCCCGGCGGGGTCGACACCTCCGTGGTCGTCGCCGACCAGGGCGGCCAGGACGACGAGTGGGCCGAGTTCGGCCCGATGTTCGGCCCCGGGGACGACGGCGGCATGGGCCCGCCTGCCGACGGGGGCACCGCGCCGGCCGACCCGGGCACCGCCCAGGACCCGGCGGCGGTGTTGGCCGCGGCCCAGGCCAAGAAGGCGGCCGAAGAAGCGGCCCGCAAGAAGGCGGCGGAAGAAGCCCAGCGCAAGGCGGCCGAAGAAGCCGCCCAGAAGGCGGCGGCCGAAGAAGCCGCGCGGGTCGCGGCCGAAGAAGCGAAGCGCAAGGCGGCCGAAGAAGCCGCCCAGAAGGCAGCGGCCGAAGAAGCCGCGCGGGTCGCGGCGGAAGAGGCGAAGCGCAAGGCGGCCGAAGAAGCCGCCCAGAAGGCGGCCGCCGAAGAAGCCGCACGCCTGGCGGCGGAAGAGGCGAAGCGCAAGGCGGCCGAAGAAGCCGCGCAGAAGGCGGCGGCCGAAGAAGCCGCGCGCCTGGCGGCGGAAGAGGCGAAGCGCAAGGCGGCCGAAGAGGCCGCGCAGAAGGCGGCGGCCGAAGAAGCCGCGCGGGTCGCCGCGGAAGCCGCGAAGCAGAAGGCGGCCGAAGAAGCCGCCCAGGCGGCGGCTGCCGAAGCCGCACGCAAGGCCGCGGCCGACGAAGCCGCGCGGGTGGCCGCGGAAGCCGCGAAGCAGAAGGCGGCCGACGAAGCGGCCCAGGCGGCGGCTGCCGCGGAAGCCCAGCGCAAGGCCGACGAAGAGGCGAAGCGCAAGGCCGCTGAGGAAGCCCAGCGCCAGGCCGACGAAGAAGCCAAGCGCAAGGCCGCCGAGGAAGAGGCGCAGCGCAAGGCGGCCGAAGAAGAAGCCCAGCGGGTCGCTGCCGAACAGGCCGCCCGCGAGAAGGCCGAAGAAGAAGCCCGCAAGCAGGCCGAGAAGGACGAGCAGGCCCGGCTGAAGGCCGAAGAACAGGCCCGCAAGAAGGCCGAGGCCGAGGCCCGGCGCGCCGCCGAGAACGAAGCCAAGAAGCAGGCCGAGGACAAGCCGGGCAGCGGCCCGGTGGCCCTTCCGCGCGACGACCGCGACAAGGGCGACGCGGTGGCCGACGGCAAGGGGGCCGACAGCAAGGGCGACGACAAGAAGGACGACCCGCCGCCGACCCGCGCGGTCGTGGGCGAGACCGGCCTGTCCAGCAGCAGCAGCCGCCGGGGGCTCAACCCGGTCGGCGGCTACCTGATGGCGGGCGGCGCCGCGGCGCTCGGCGGCGCGACGGCGGTCTACTACACGGCCTTCGCCCCGAACTACGCCGACATCGAAGACGCCCGCGACGACACGGCCAACACCGACGCCGACACCGCGGACACGCTCAGCACCCGCCACAACACCCTGCGGTTCACGGTGATGGGCCTGGGTGGCGTCGGCGCGGCCGCGCTGGTCACGGGCGGCGTGGTGCTGTTCCTGGACGACGAACCCGGCCTGACGCCGTGGATCGGCGCCGGCATGGTCGGGGTCAAGGGCCGGTTCTGAGCCCGGCGGTCCCGCTCAGCGGCGGTGCACCGTCGCCGTGGCCGGCTGCAGCGTGACCCGCACCGGCACCCGGCTCGCTCCGCTGCGGGGCCGGCTGGTCGCGCCGCCGCGGATCCACGCCGCGCCGTGCCAGACCCGATCCAGCCGGTGCACCGGCGCCAGCGGCAGGGGACCCCACCCCGCCGGCCACGACGGCGGCACGCGGGCCTCCGTCAGGCCCGCGCCGGACAGGCGGCCCGCCAGGTTCCGGAAGTTCGGCGGCACCGCGAGGTCACCCACCAGCACGACCTTGGCCGGGCCGATCGCCTGGACCAGCGCGGCCAGGATGCGGCCGCTGTCGGCCAGCCGGCGCGGCCAGCCGGGCCAGCCCGTGGGCCCATGCGCGCCGTCGAGCTGCACCGCCAGCAGCGGGAAGGTCCCAGCACCCTCGACCCGGGGGAAGGTGACGATCACCCTGGCCCCGTGGTCGTCGTGGGACGGCAGGTCGACGGCCCAGGAGTCCTCGGTGCCGCCGCAGTACTGGAAGGCGCCCCGAACGACCAGGGTCGCACCCGAGCCGGCGGCCGTGGGCGGTGGGAAGCTCTTCGCCTCGCCGCCCCAGGCCGTCGCCAGGATCGTCCCCGCCTCGCCGCTCACCGGTCCGTGGAGCACGGCGACGTCGGCCTCTCCGAGCTGCTCGACCAGCGTCGCCGGGTCCACGGCGGCCCCGGCCGGCAAGGTCCACTGCACCACGCGCACCGGGGCCTCGACGGCGCCCGTGTTGGTCGCGCAGGTCCGCAGCAGCTGCGTCCAGTCGGGCCGATGGTCGGGCGGCGGCACGGGCGTCGGTGGCAGGTGGACGAGCCCGATGCCGAGCGCCCAGCCCAGCGCCAGTCCGCCTGCCAGCCAGGGGCGCCGCGCCAGGGCCGCGCGCAGGACCAGGTAGATCGCGACGACCACAGCGACGGGCTCCAGGAACAGCAGCAGCGCGCCGATGACGCTGTCCTCGCCGATCACGTTGGCGACCACGCCGCCGGCCAGCGGTAGCAGGAAGGCCGCCAGGGCGCTCAGCGCTCTGGACTGGCGCGGCGGAGTGGTCGACATGGCGCCCAGGGGGGAGGGAGGCCGATGCTACCGTGGTCGCGGGTCGGATGCGGAGGAGGCGGCATGCAGCAGCCCGGCGAGGAGATCGACGATCCCAGGGCCACGGCGGCGCGGGTCCTGGCCGAGCAGGGGCGCTGGGAGGAGGCGGCCCGCGTGTGGCACGCCCTGGCTGTCGATCTGGAGATGCTCGACCCGGGGGCGGCGGCCCAGTGCTTGTTGCTCGCGGCGGACGCCCTGCGCCGCGAGGACCAGCTGTGGGGGGCTCGCGAGCTGCTGCAGCGGGGGCAGGCGCGGGTCGGCTCGCCGGTCGAGCGGGCCATGTTCGCCATCGAGCAGGCGGGGGTGGTCGCCGAGCTCGACGGACCCACCGCGGCGCGCGCCCTGCTGGACGAGGTGCTGCGGGAGGGCTGCACGGACCGGCAGGCGGTGCTGGCGCAGGACCTGCGGGTCGGGCTGCTCCTGGAGGCGCTGCAGCTCGACGCGGCCGAGGCTGCGGCCGTCGCGATCCCCGTGCCCGTGGCCCGCGACTACCGGCTGGCCACCGTGCACCGGGTGCGCGGTCGGCTCGGCGACGCCCAGGCCTGCCTGCGGCGGGTGCGCGCTGCGATGTCCGCCGACCCGGCCTGGGACGGGCCGCGGGCGGCGCTCGAGTCCGAGTCCGCCGAGCAGGCCCTGCTCCTGGGCGAGCCCGACGCTGCCCTGGCCGCTGCGCAGGAAGCCCGCGCGCTGTGGACCCGCGCCCGACGGCGCGCGGGCCTGATGCGCGCCGCGGCGCTCGAGGCCCGGGCCCGCGTCGCCCTGGGCCAGGCGCCGCTGACCGCCGAGCTGGACCGGGCGCTGGACTACGCCGCGGACCGGCGGCTGGCCGCGCTGCGGGTCGAGATCCTGTTCGCCCGCGGAGCCGTGCGCCGGGCCGAGGGGCACGAGGGGGCGGCCGTCGACCTGCGCGCGGCGGCCGACGAAGCGCGGGCCCTGGGCGCCCACCTGACCGAAGGGCGCGTGCTGGCGACGCTGCTGGACCTGCGAGCCGGCGGTTCGGCCGCCGACGGCCAGCGGGCGGCGGAGCTGTTGAGAGACACGGCCTGGGCCCGCTGACCGGACGCCTCGCGCCGCTCCACGGGTCCTCGCACCGCAACGCATCCTGGAACGCAGCATCCACAGCGACCGGATGCCCCGTCGGGCCTATGCTCTCCCCATCCTCCCCCTGGAGCCCCCCCCATGAGCCTGCTGTTCTCCGCCGCCGTGCTGCTGTCGTCCTCCCTGGCCCTCGCCGACGACACCCCCTCCCAGCAGGACCCGGCCGCCACCGACGCCCCGATGGAAGAAGAAGCCGCGCCCGCCGCGGGCCCGACGACCTACACCATCGACCCGGCCAAGGGCCTGCTCTACGTCCAGGTGTTCAAGGACCAGTCGACCGTCGCCGCCGGCCTGTCCCACGACCACGTGATGCAGGCCAAGGGCTACTCCGGGAGCTTCACCTGGAACCCCGACGACCCCAGCAGCTGCAAGGTCGACGTGACCGTGCCGGTCGCCCAGCTCGACGTCGACCCGCAGTGGCTGCGCGACAAGGTCGGCTACGAAGGCGAGCTGTCCGACGGCGACCGCAAGAGCATCCGCAAGAACATGCTGGCCAAGGATCAGCTCAACGGCGAGAGCTTCCCGACGATCAGCTTCGCGTCGAAGAGCTGCGCGGGCTCGGGCGGCAGCGTGAAGGTCCAGGGCGACATGACCCTGCGGGGCCAGACGAAGCCCGTGACCGTGACCCTGAAGGTCGATGCCGACGGCAGCACGCTGACCGCGACCGGCGCCTTCCAGGCCCGCGGCAGCGACTTCGGCCTCGAGCCGTTCAGCGCGATGCTCGGTGCGCTCAAGAACCGCGACGACCTGTCGTGGAGCGTGCAGCTGGTCGGCGCCGCGCAGTAGCGCCACCAGAGCCGCCGCGGCCCCGTCGTCGTGCCCGCCGCTCAGTTCGCCTGGGCGGCGGCCTGCTCGACCCGCTCGGTCAGCTGGCGCAGCACGCGGATGGCGAACACCGCGGCGGCGACGGTCAGGATCTGCACGAAGCCGTCCATGATCGCGACGACCATCTGGTCGTCCATCTTCAAGCTGATGCGCGTCGTGAAGTTGCTGACCAGGTTGCTGCCGATCCAGAAGCCCCACCAGGCGTTGATGAACGACGGCTCGGCGTCGGGGCGGTCCCGCGGGTCGGGCGCCGACCAGCGCCACAACGCGCGGGTCATGTCGCGGGGCCGGATCAGGTTGATGAACGGCACGAACCACCAGCCGACGCTGCCTCCGGGGGTGGGCAGGTCGGTCAGGGCTTCGTCCTGGTCGCCGACCAGCGCGCGGACGGCCACGGTGGTCCGGTTGAACCAGACCAGGAAGGTCACCCACGCCAGCACCAGCGTCAGGATGAGCCCGATGGCGGGCAGCGCCTGCAGCACCAGCAGCGCTTCGTTGTCGGGCGCGAGCGCCGACAGGAACATCAACAGGCTGAGCACCACCCCGTCGGCGGTGTGCAGGATGATCGCGATGCCGGCGGCCATCGCGGCGGCGCGGGGGGCCTGGATCTGGGCGGACATGCGGGGCTTCCGGGGACGTGGGGGATCTCGCACGGGGACGGCGCAGCCTACCAGTACCACCACAGCTCGGTGGACAGCTCGTCGTCCGCCGGGCCGTCGCCGCGGGCGGTGTGGCGCCCGCGGACGCGGGCCTCCAGTCCGCGGCCCAGGTGGACGCTGCCGGCCACGTCGGTCTGCCAGACGAGCGCCTGGGTGCCGGGGAGCAGGCCGTCGGCGCCCCACAGGCCGTACCGCGCACGGCCCTCGGCCAGCAGGCGCAGCGTCGGCACCGGAGCCAGCAGCAGGCCCGCCGCGGCACCCGGGCCCAGCCGCAGGTGGCGCCCGACTCCGGGACCCACCGCGGCTTCGCCCTCGACGAAGCCGAAGACCGTGGCGGCCTCGGTGCCGGCGGCCAGCCCCGGGCCGCCCCACAGCTCGTAGGCCAGGCACTGGCGCCGGGGGCTGCAGTCACCGGCCGCCAGGGCATCCCACCGCGTGTTCCAGCCGGTCTCCAGCCGCCAGGCCATGGCCGGCAGCCAGCGCTCGCTGCGGGCCAGGCTGGCCGCGCTGAACAGGCTGAGCTGCGACAGCACCGGCGCGCCGTCCAGCGGCAGGTCGACGGCGACGTGCACCATCTCGAGCTTGCTGCCCGCCGTGTAGGCGTCCTGGGGCGCCAGCAGGTCGTGCAGGGCCGGGCGCAGGCGGATCCGGGCGAAGGGGGCGCCGTCGTCGGTGATGCCGGCGCCCAGCGCGGCCATGCCGGGGCGGTGGCCGGCGTGGGGCGCGGCCTTGTCGGGCACCTCGATCTCCCGCGGCGGCACGGCGACCCGGCCGCGGGCCAGCAGCAGCCGCTGGTCGCGGGCCACGGCGTCGCCTTCGGGGTGGTCGCCGGCCCGGTAGCGGTGCAGCTCGTAGGCCGCATCGAGCACGTCGGCGGCGCGGCGGTCGGGCAGGGCGGCGACGGTGTCCAGGTCGGCCGGGTCGGCGTGCACGGCCAGCCGCCGGGCCAGGGCGCGGTCGTCGGGCAGCAGGGCGTCGCGGCGGGCCACCAGCTCGGCGTGGCGGGACAGCCGCCGCCGCGGCGTGCCGACCAGCTCGGTGTGGCGGACCATCGTGCGCAGGGTGGACGTCGGGAAGACCCAGGCGGTGTAGCGGTCGGTGAGCCGCAGGGCCGGGTCCATGCCCTCGAGCAGCGCGAGCAGCTGATAGCTGCAGTTCTCGTCGAAGTAGTGGTACCGGAAGGGGGTGGGGCCGACCTCCCACAGGTGGTCCAGCATCCGGTCGATGTCGTCGGCGTCCAGGGCCAGCGGGTACTCCCACAGGTCCCGGTTCTCGAGGGCGTTGTACTCGCGCACCTTCAGGTAGTAGGGCAGGGTCGCGAAGAAGCCCGGGAACCAGCCCACGATGCCGGCCACCGGGTAGAGGATCGGGTTGGTGGTCCAGGGGTCGGCCGCGAAGTTGACCGTGTTCGCCAGCAGCTCCTTGCCCCCGGCCCGGTCCAGCCGCAGGAAGGTGTGGCCGAACATGCTGGCCGGGTTGCCCATGTAGGCGTCGGCGAACACCAGGGTCACGGCATCGGGATGCAGCCGGGCCTTCCAGTCGTCGAGCTCCGGGCAGGGCTGGCGGGGCAGCCGCGCCTCATCGATGGCCAGCGCCTCGTAGAGCCAGCGTGTCCGGGCCGGGAACCGGCACTGGGGGTGCTGCGCCTCCCAGGCGGGCTCCTCCTCCTCCTCTCCCGACGCCTCCTCCTCTCCCGACGCCGCCTCCTCTCCCGACGCCTCCTCCTCTCCCGACGCCTCCTCCTCTCCCGACGCCTCCCCGTGCACCCACAGTGGCCCGACCGCCGGCGCGAACAGCCCCTCGATGGTCGCGCGCAGCTCGGCTTCCGGGTCGTGCTTGCCACGTTCGGCCAGGAAGAACAGCGACCCGTCGGCCTGGGACATCCAGACGTCCGGCTCGCGGCCCTTGTAGTGGCCGAGCACGCGCCACTCGTGGCGCTCGTGCAGGCGCAGCACGGCCGCGTCCGCCAGCAGGACGTCGAGGTAGGCGGGGTCCGGGGGCCCGGCCGCCGCCACCGCGATCATGGCGGCCAGCAGCAGCACGGCGCCCCCGGTGTCCGGACCTCAGGCGCTCAGATGCGCTTGCAGCCGTCGGCGAAGACGGGGTCCATGGACAGCTGCAGCTTGAAGCCGTACAGCGCCTGGATCGGGGTCGTCTGCTCCGTCGGGAAGACGGCCTCGTAGTGGTCCTGGGCGAAGCCGCCCAGGGCGGGCTGCACGTCGGCTTCGCAGGCCAGCAGGGTCGCGAAGGCGTCGAGGTACTCGCCCTGGCCGCGGGCCATGTCGCGGCGGAGCGCGTCGAGGTTGGCCTCGGCGAAGGCTTCCTGTTCCTTGTCGGCGCGCACGATGCCGCCGCTGGTGCAGTTGCTGGTGCCCGACGTGATGCCGAAGGTCTGCGTGGCGAAGGTGCCGTTGGTGGTCGCCGCGAAGATCTGCAGGATGTTGTCCTGGGTGATGATCATGCTGCCCAGGCCGCAGCCGGCGCTGCCGTAGTCGGCGAGGGCGGCGGGCGAGAAGGCGAGCAGGGCGAGGGCGGTGCTGCCGACGAGGGCAGAAGGCGCGAGGCGACGCATGGACATCTCCGGTCGGGGGGAGAGGCGATGCTGTCACGGGAGGCGACCCGCGGCAATGCCCACGGGGCGCCGGTCTTCGGCTGACGATCGTCAGGCGGCCAGGCTGTCGACGGCAGCCCGCATCAACCCCGGGATCGCGGCGCAGGTCGGCACGATCAGCGGCCGCGTGACGGGGCTGCGGGCCAGCCGCAGCAGGGCGCCGGTGGCCGAGAGGTACCGGCGCGTGATGCGGGTCCAGGCGGCTTCGTAGTCGTGCGGCCGGTCCGCGACGATGGCGTCGACCGCGGCCCGGGCTTCGTCCAGGCCGAGCCGGATGCCTTCGCCGGTGATCGGGTCCAGGTAGCCCGACGCGTCGCCGACCAGCAGCACGCGGCCCTGGGTGCGCGCGCGCGTGCGCTGCTCGAAGGGGCCGGCGCCACGCACGTGGGACGCCGCGGGTGCGCCGGCCACGCGCTCCGCCAGGGCGGGGAAGTCGGACAGCAGGCGGTCGAAGGGCCCGGCCTGGTCGTCGCGGTCGGGGGCCCGGTCCTGGAACCACAGCATCGCGATGCCGACCAGCCCGTCGTCGACGGGGGTCACATAGGCCTCGGCCACGGGGGACCAGTGCACCTCGACCCGGTCGGACCACGGCGCCACGGCGTAGTGTCGGCGGATGCCCAGCCGCTTGGGCCGTCGGGCCGGGGCCTGCAGGCCCAGCTGGGCGCGGATGCCCGAGTGCAGCCCGTCGGCGGCGACCAGGTAGCGGGCCCGCAGCTCGCCGACCTGCACGCCGTCCGCGTCCTGGCGGATCGTGCCCGCGCGCCCGAGCGAGATGTCCACGCCCAGCTCCCGCGCCCGCTCGCCGAAGGCCGCGTGCAGCGCCAGCCGCCGCACCCCGAGCCCGGGCCCGGCCGAGAAGTCGGCGAAGGCGCTGCGCTCGCCCTGCACGTAGCGGATGCCCGTGAACGGGCGGCCCGTGGCCGGCCGCACACCCAGCCGCTCCAGCCCCAACACGGCGGGCGGCATCAGCCCCTCGCCGCAGGCCTTGTCGATGACGCCGTCCTGGTGCTCGATCACGGTGACGCGCAGCCCGCGCAGGCGGGCCTCGATGGCCGTGGCCAGCCCTGCCGGCCCGCCGCCCACGACCAGCAGGTCCCTCACTCGCTCTCTCGGCGCGCCTTGAAGTAGCCCAGCGCGCTGCGGGCCATGGTGCCCGCCAGGAACAGGGGGGTGACGCGGTCGGGCGGTTGTAGGGTGCCGTCCTTCCACTGCCGCAGGGTCTCGCCGCGGCGCAGCTTGCCGGAGCTGGTCCGCGGCAGGGTGCCGGGGCTGAGCAGCACGACCAGCGCCGGATCCAGCCCGGTGCGGCCCTGGATGGCGCGGCGGCAGTCCTCGGCCAGCTCCTCGCGGGGCTCGCGGTACTCGACGAACACGACCAGCCGCTCGCCCGCGACATCGTCGACGTCGCCGACCGCCACGGCGCAGCCGGCCCGCACGCCGTCGACCTCGTCGACCGCGCCTTCGATGTCGCCGGGGGCGTGGTTCGCGCCGTTGACGATGATCACGTCCTTGGCGCGGCCGTGCACGTACAGGTCGCCGCGGTGGATGAAGCCCAGGTCGCCGGTGTCCAGCCAGCCGTCGACCAGCGGCTGCTCGTCGCGGTCCAGGTAGCCGGCCATCAGGCTGGGACCGCTGACCCAGATGTGGCCCACGCGCCCGGTCGGCAGCACGATGTCGTCGTCGTCGCGGACCTCGATGCCGTAGCCGCGCAGCGGGCGGCCCACGCTGGCCAGCTCGACGTGGCGCGGATCGGGTCCGTCCCCCGTCGGGGCGCCGACGCCGACCACGGCGGTGGCTTCGCGCGCCCGGCCGCGGGCCAGCTCGGCCCGGGAGAAGCGCCGCGCCCGGAAGGGCTGCCAGGGGTCGCTGAACGACACGGCCAGGGCGGCTTCCGACAGGCCGTAGACCGGGGTCAGCGCTTCTGGGCGCAGGCCGTAGGGGGCGAAGCGGTCCTGGAAACGGCGCAGCACGGCGGGGGTGACCGGCTCGGCGCCGTTGAGCGCGAAGCGCCAGCTGGACAGGTCGACCCCCTCGATGTCGGCGTCTTCGATGCGCTCGACGCACAGCGCATAGGCGAAGTTCGGCGCCGGCGACACGGTGCCCCGGTAGCGGCTGATCGCCCGCAGCCACAGGGCCGGCTTCGCCAGGAAGGCCTCGGGCGGCAGCAGGGTCAGCGGCCCGGGGCGGCGCAGGGCGACGAAGATGCAGCCGATGAGCCCCATGTCGTGGTACAGCGGCAGCCAGCTGACGCCGGCCGGGCTGTAGGGGGTGCCGTCCGGATCGCGGGCGTCGAGCGGCATGAAGTCGACGATGGCGTCGACGTTGGCCAGCACCTGCAGGTTGGTCAGGGACACGGGCTTGGGCCGCACCGTGGTGCCGCTGCTGAACTGCACCAGCGCCAGGTCGTCGGGGTTGCGCGGCACCGGGCTGTCCGCCGGGCCCCGCCCCAGCTCTTCGGCCGCCAGCACGCCCAGCCGCGGCCGGGCTTCGGCCAGCACGCGGCCCAGCACCCGGCGGATCCGGGCGTCGCTGATGATGCCGACCGCACCGCAGGCGCCGAGCATCGCGGCGGTGCGCGCGACGTACTCCTCCATCCGGCCCAGGCGCACCGGCGGGTACATCGGCGCGGGCACGCCGCCCGCCGCCAGGATCCCAAGGAAGCAGTCCACGAAGGCCGGACCGGTCGGCAGCACGATGGCCACGCGCTCGCCGGGCAACACCCCGGCCGCCCGCAGGTCGTGTCCCACCCGCAGGGCCCGCTCGTGCAGCTCGGCCCAGCTCAGGAAGGTCTCGCTCTCCTTGCGGTCCAGGAAGCGCAGCCCGTCGGAGCGCGTGCCCATGCGGGCCGCCCGCTTCAGGCTGCCGATGACCGTCGCCGGCAGGGCCGGGTTCGGCAGGGCGGCCTGGGGCGGGATGGTGGCGGGCCCGATGCGCATCACAGCGCCCCGTCCCGCGCGGCCAGCCGGGCCTGGACCAGGGCGACCACGTCGTCGATCGTGCGCACGTCGTCTTCGTCTTCGGGCTCGAAGCAGATCTCGAAGTGGTCCTCGATGCCCACGATGAGCGTGAGCCGTTCGACGCTGTCGAGGTGCTCGCCCAGATCGCCGTCGGGCAGGGGCCCGTCGCGGCGCAGCTCCTGGCGGGCGATGCGCTCGATGTCGGCGCGGATGCGCGCGACCTCGGGGGAGGGGGAGGGGCGGCTCACGAGGGTCCGGGGGAGGAGGCGGTAGCGGGGGAGGAGGTACCGCCCGGGGAGGTAGCAGCTGTCGCAGCCGCTGTCCGGGCAGCAGATGCCAGCGCCGCTTCTTCGGTGCGGATGCGCACGAACAGCAGGCCGGCGTTGAGCACGGTGAACAGCAGCGCCGTCAGCCAGGCGCCGTGCACCAGCGGCAGGGCCAGGCCCTCGGTCACGACCACGACGTAGTTGGGGTGCCGCAGGTAGCGGTAGGGCCCGGCATCGCGGATCGGCGCCAGGCCCGGCACCACGATGACGCGTGTGTTCCAGCGCTCGCCCAGGCTGGTGATGCACCACCAGCGCAGCCCCTGGCAGGCCACGGCCAGCACCAGCGCCGGCAGGCCCAGCCACGGCAGGAAGGGCCGGTCCAGCAGCCACACCTCGGCCACGCAGCCCAGCAGCAGGGCCGTGTGCAGCACCACCATGAACGGGTAGTGCCCGCGGCCGTGCTCCACCCCGCCGCGGGCGAAGGCCCAGGCCGCGTGCCTCAGGCTGACCCGCACCTCGACCAGCCGCTCGACCGCGGTGAAAGCGACGAGCCCCGTGAACAGCAGGGCCGAGACCGGCAGCCCCTCCATCCGTCACCACTCCAGCAGCACGAGCTCCGAGCAGAAGCCCGGGCCCATGGCGATCATCAGGGCGAGCGTGCCGGGCGGCGGCCGGTGGTCGGCCATGGTGTCGCGCAGCACGAAGAGCACGCTGGCGCTGGACAGGTTGCCCACCGCGGCCAGGCTGTCCCAGGTGACGGCCAGGTCGTCGCGGCTGCAGGACAGGGCCTGCTCGAAGGCCTTGAGCACCTTGGGGCCGCCGGGGTGGCAGACGAAGGCGCCGATGTCGTCGCGGGTCAGGCCCTGGGCCCCCAGGAAGGCCGCCACGTCGTCGCCCAGGTAGCGCTCGACGACGTCGGGGACCTCGGCCGACAGCACGATGCGGAAGCCCGCGTCGCCGATGTCCCAGCCCATGACCCGCTCGGTGTCCGGGTAGAACCGGCTCTGCCAGGCCCGGGTCCGCGGCCCGTCCACCGCCGTGGCGCCGACCAGCGGCAGCGTGACGTCGTCCCCGGGCGCGGGCGTCGACGCCAGCGGGTGGTGATCGCCGACCGCGACCACGGCCGCGCCGCCGTCGCCGAACAGGCCGCTGGCGATCAGGTTGGGCACCGTCAGGTCCCGGCGCTGCAGGGTCAGCGAGCACAGCTCGACGCTGAGCAGCACGGCCACCTTGCCGGGCCAGGCCTGCAGCCAGTCGGCGATGCGCGACACGCCGGCGGTGCCGGCCACGCAGCCCAGCCCGAAGATGGGCACCCGCACCACGTCGGGGCGCAGGCCCAGCCGGTTGACCAGCCGGGCGTCCAGGCTGGGCGTCGCGATGCCGGTGACGCTGACGGTGAAGATGGCGTCGACATCCCGCGGCTCCAGCCCGGCGGCAGCCAGGGCCCGACGCACCGCGGCTTCGCCCACGTCCAGGCCGACGCGGATCCAGGCGTCGTTGCAGTCGCCGAAGCCGCCGAGCTGGGGGTAGGCCTCGAGGGGCAAGGCCAGGTGGCGGCCCCCGACCTGCACCGCCTGGTGGAACTGCCGCACCCGGCGCGTGTTGTGGTGCTGCTGGGACCAGTAGGCCGTGATCGCGTCGATCAGCTCGTCCTGGCCGTAGTGGTGCGGGGGCAGGGCGGTTCCGACGGAGACGATGCGCATGGGCGCGAGGTAGCCCGCCCCGGGGGGCCGGTCGAGGAACCCGCCTGCCGCGGAATGTCGCCCTTCCGCGGCCCCGGCGCCGCGGTCCTACCGCCGCCCGACCGCGGCGACGATCGCCGCGCTCTCGGCGTCGGCCGCGGCGCCGTCCACGGCCGCCTGCACCGCGGCCCAGGTCTCGGGGTCGCCCCGCGCGACCAGGGCCGCCGCCTTGACCGCCGTCCAGCGCACCCGCGGCCGTGGGTCGGCCACATAGGGCAGGAACAGCCCGACGCCGCTGTCCTCGCGCCAGTACAGCGCCTCGAGGGCGGCGATGACGGCGTCTTCGTCGCGGTCCTCGCCCACCAGCCGCAGGCCGCCGCCGTAGAGCGGCAGGTGCGGCAGGCCGGCGTCGTGGGGCAGCAGCACGGGCAGGTGCCAGCGCCCGCGGGCCGCGACCCCTTCGCCGGCCCCGTCGAGCCCGCGCGGCAGCGCCTCTCCGACCAGCACCTCGCGGCCGGCGGCCACCTCGACCAGCCGCGCGACCGGGTCGCCCGACAGGTCCGGCAGCAGCCGCGCCGCCTCGGTCATCAGCCCGGTGCGCAGGGCGGCGCCCACCTCGCCCGACAGCTGCGCGGGCGCGGGATCGGTGCGCCCGCTGCCCAGGTAGACGTGCAGCCCCCAGGCCGCCAGGAAGGCCTGCCGGCCCTCGCCGACCAGCCCGCCGTCCTCGTGCGCCGACAGCCCGGCCTCGACCACGGACAGCAGCTCGCTGCCCTCGGCCTGCAGCGCGGCCACGTCGCTGGTCGGACCGGTGCCTTCGGGCAGCCGCATGCGCCAGGCCGCGTGGGTCACGCAGTTGCGGGCGAACCAGCCGGCCTGGCCGCAGTGGCGGGCGGCGGCTGCGATGTTCCCGGCGACGCCGAGCTCCTCGCCGACGCGGAAGTGGCACTCGTCGCGCCAGGCGCCGTCCGGCACGGCGTCGCACTGGGCTTCGGCGTCGGGGACACGGTCGGCGGTCGCGAAGCGGGCGGCGGCCTGGACGCGGCAGGTCGTGACCAGCTGGGGGTAGGGCAGGGTCGCGCAGTGGGCGGCCAGCGCGTCGGGATCGGCTGGCCAGGGGGCCAGGGGGTCCACGTCCGGCTCCGCACCGCCGCAGGCCAGCAGCAGGAACAGGATCACGGGGCGCCCGGCGGCGGCGGCGGGGCCCCGTCCGGCTGGCGGGGCTTCGGCGTCGTGCCCAGGTGCGGCCGGCCGAGCACCTGGTTGCACTTCTCGGCGGCCGTCGCGGTGGCCACCTGGCGGCAGAGCTGCCCGGCCCGCGCCGGCTCGGCGACGGCCAGCCGCAGCAGCAGCAGGTCGCGGCTGCCGGGATCCAGGGTGGCCAGCGCCTGCTCCAGGGCGGCCGGGTCGTCGAGCAGCGCCTGGCCGAACCGCAGCCGGCAGTCCTCGCGCGCGGTGCCGGACAGGCGCCCGCAGTCGTCGAAGGCCGTCGGCTCGGGCGAGCAGCCCGCCAGCAGCCCCAGCAGCAGCCCCGGCAGCAGCGAGAGCGACAGGTGGCGGATCACCCGCGCTCCGGCCAGGCCACCGGCTCGCCGGACAGGATGGCCTTGAAGCCAGCCCGCCCGACGGCGGCGTCGCCGTGGTCGACGCAGCGCTCGTAGGCCCGGGCTTCGCCCTCGACCCGGTCCGCGGCGGGCACGCCGACGCTGTCCAGCACGCCCTGCTTGAAGGCGGCGACCGCGGTCGGGGACCGGAGCGCGACCCGCGCGGCCAGGGCCAGCGCCCGTTCCCGACCGACGTCGTTGCTGTCGCAGGTCTCCTGGACCAGCCCGATGCGCAGGGCCTCGCGGCTGTCGATCTGCTCGCCCGTCATGCCGAGCCGCAGCGCCTGGGGCAGGCCGATCAGCGACCACAGCTCGCTGGTGCCGCCGGCCCCCGGGATGATGCCGAGCCCGGTCTCGGGCAGGCCGAACCGCGCCCCGGGCCCGGCGATCCGGTAGTCGGCGGTCAGCAGGAACTCGGTGCCCCAGCCCAGCGCCACGCCGTCGACGACGACCACGTGGAAGACGGGCACGCGGCGCAGCCGACCCAGCACGGCGCGCTGGCGGCGGACGTGGGCCTTGACCCGGGCGTCGTCCCAGCCGACGCGCTCGGTGACGTCGGCCCCGGCGATGAACAGGGCCGTGCCCTTGCTGCTGTGGCGGCGGCTCCAGGTCAGCAGGGCCCGGTGCGGCCCGGTCTCGAGGGCGGCGGCCAGCGCCTCCCACTCGTCCAGCAGCGGGCTGCCCATCTCGTTGGCCCGGCCGTGGTCCAGCTCGACCTCGACGATGCTGCCGGCCGGCAGCGCGCCCTCGGGGGAGAGACGGACGTTGAGGTGCGTGAAGGCGGCGGGATCGACCGACATGCGGGCTCCGGGAGGGCGACCCTTCGGCGGGGGAGGGGCGAGGAAGGGTGCGGAGGAGGAGGGAGCATCGGTAACCCCCGCGATAGGGGGTCGCGTGCCCCCGCTCCGACCCCCGTCCGCCCTTCCACGGGCCCTGCCGCTGGCCCTGCCGCTCGCCCTGCTGCTCGGTGGCTGCACCGGCCTCGCTGGCAACTGGCGAGGCGACCTCAACTGCATCAGCGGCAGCGAGCGCATGGAAGGCGCCGCCCTGCTGGTGCTCGAAGACGACGGCGGCGGCGAGTTCCAGGGCGAGCTGCGGGTCGAGGGCGAGGTGGCCGGCACCGCGGGCGAAGGCGAGCTCGTGCTGTCCTGGCAGGTCGAGCTCGAGAAGGAACGGCCGACGGGCCGCCAGACCGTGATCGAGACCATCACCGACTGCCTGGTCTACGCCGACGGGCGCCTGCTGCGCGAGACCTGCCCGGACCTGGATCAGACCTGGACCTGGGACGGCGAGGACGAGCTGACCATGTCCTCGGACAGCTGCTCCCTGCCGCTGTCGCGCTGAGCCGCCGCGCCGCGCGGTCGCCTCCTCCCGGATACGACGCCCTCCCTCCCCCGGAGCCCGCATGCCTCGCCGTGAGACCCAGCTCGACGCCCTGCGCAAGGGCGGCGACGACCCCTTCGACCTGCTCGTCATCGGCGGCGGCATCACCGGCGCGGGAGCCGCCCGCGACGCCGCCCGGCGCGGCCTGCGGGTCGCCCTGGTCGAGATGCAGGACCTGGCCTACGGCACCAGCAGCCGCAGCAGCAAGCTGGTCCACGGCGGCCTGCGCTACCTGGAACAGTACGAGTTCTCGCTGGTCTTCGAGGCCGTCACCGAGCGCCGCACCCTGATGGAGATCGCGCCGCACCTGGTGAACCCGCTGGGCTTCGTCTTCCCGGTGTTCAAGGGCGGCCGCCGCGGCGTGTTCACCATCAACGTCGGCATGTGGCTGTACGACGGCCTGTCGCTGTTCCGCAGCCCCAAGGTGCACCGCAACCTGTCGCGCAAGGAAGTGGCCGAAGAGCTGCCCCTGCTGCGCACCGCCGACCTCAAGGGCGCGCCGCTCTACTACGACTGCGCCACCGACGACGCCCGGCTCACCCTCGAGTCGGCGCTCGACGGCGTCGGCCAGGGCGCGGTGGTCGCGACCTACGCCAAGGTCGTCGGCTTCCTGCGCGGGGACGGCGGCCGCGTCGTCGGCGCCCGCGTCCGCGACGAGCTGTCCGGCGACGAGTTCAGCGTCCGGGCCCACGCCGTCATCAACGCCACCGGCCCCTGGTCCGACCGCACCCGGCTGATGGGCGAGTCCGGCGGCGAGCTGCGGCTGCGTCCCACCAAGGGCATCCACATCGTGGTCGACGCCGCCAAGGTCCCGGTCAAGCACGCCGTGGTCGCCTTCCACCCCAAGGACGGCCGCGTGCTGTTCGCCATCCCCTGGGGCGACCGCACCTACATCGGCACGACCGACACCGACTTCCGCGACGACCCCGGCAAGGTGCACGCCACCGGCGCCGACGTCGCGTACCTGATCGCCGCCAGCAACGACTACTTCCCGGCCGCGGCCCTGACCCCGGCCGACGTCATCAGCACCTGGGCCGGCGTGCGGCCGCTCATCTCCGAAGAAGGCGCCGGCAACGAGTCCAACGTCAGCCGCGAGCACGACATCCGCGTCGACGCCGACGGGCTCATCACCATCGCCGGTGGCAAGCTCACGACCTACCGGCGCATGGCGGCCGAGGTCGTCGACAAGGCCGTCGGCATGCTGATGATGACCGGGCACGGCCGCGACGACCTGCGCCAGGCCCGCACCGAGAAGGAACCCCTGCCGGGAGCGGTCGGCTGGCCCGACGACGACGATCACGACGCCGTCGGCAAGCGGGTGCTCAAGGCCGGCAAGGGCCGCGTGGAACCCGACAGCGCGCGCCTGCTGGCCGACACCTACGGGATGCGCGGCGTCGACGTGGCGACCCTGGCCGCCGGCGACCAGGCGCTGGCCGCCCGGCTGGTCGAGGGCCGGCCCGAGCTGATGGCCCAGGTCGACTGGGGCGTCGAGCACGAGCTGGCCGGCACCCTGCGCGACATGATGATCCGCCGGACCCAGCTGTTCTTCCGCGACGTGGACCAGGGCCTGGGCGCCGCCGAGGCGGTGGCCGCTCGCATGGCCCGCCTGCTGGGCTGGGACGAGGACCGCACCACGCGCGAGGTGCTGGCCTACGAAGAAGAGGTCGCCCTGTCCCGCCGCTGGCGCGAAGACGTCGACGACGTCGAGGTCGATCTGTCGCTCGGGGCGAAGGGGTGAGCGACGGCGCCCCCCGATCCAACGCCCGCCCCCTGCGGCGCCGCATCCCGGGCCTGGCCCGGCTGGGGCGGGCCGTGCAGCGGCACCAGGTCGAGGACCTCGCGGCCTGCGCCCGGGCCCTGACGGCCCTGGTCGGCAAGGTGCCCGAGGTCGACCCCCTGCCCGGCGGCGCCGGCCAGGTGCCCCGTGCGGTGCTCACGGCCCGGCTGCTGCAGGACTCGGCGCCGGTGCCCTGGCCCCATGCGCTGATGCGGCAGCTGGACCCGGACGATCCGGCCTTCCTGCCGCCGCTCGGGCTGCACCCGGTGCTGCAGGCCCGGGACCGCACCCTGCTCGGACTGCCCGACGATCCGCGAGTGGCCTGGGTCGATCCCTTCGGCTGGATGGGCGTCGGCGACGGGCCCTCGGTGGCGGTGTGGTTCGGCGACGGCCGGCACGCCTGGCCGGTCGGCCCCCACCCCGACGAGCGCGGGGCCGCCGCCGATCCGCCGTGGACCGTGTCCCAGCGGCGCTCGCGGCCGGACCTGGGCGTGGTCACGACCTGCCAGCGGGGTCCGCTGACGCTGACGCTGACGACCTTCCCGATCCGGCTGGACGGTCGCATCGCGTGGGTCCTGCACGCCGCGCTGGCCCTCGACGGACCCGCACCCCGCCCCGTGCGGCTGGCCTTCGCCCTGCGCCCCTCGGGCTTCGAAGGCGCCAGCCCGATCTTCCACCTGGAGCGGTCCGAGGAGGGGCTGTGGACCGCCGACGGCGAGCCGCTGCTGGCCCTGGCCTCGCCGGGGGCCGAGGTGATCCAGGCCGTGCACGGCGAGGCCGATCCCTGGCTGCGCCTGACCGGCCAGCGACGCGGCGGCCCGCACCGTCGCCCTGGTGCCCTGTCCCTGCGCTGCCCCGCCGGCCAGGCGTCCGCCGCCGAGCTGTACCGGGACACCTGCACCCCCGGCGAGCCGCTGACCCGGCTGGCGGTGTTCGCGCCCCCCGCCGGCGTCGCGCCCCAGCTGGTGCGCACCACCGGCCACACGCTGTGGGTGGGGGCCGAGGCCGACCGCGCCGGGCTGCTGCGGGCCGGCGCCGAGCTGACCCTGGCGGCCCACCAGGAGGTGCTGGAGGCCTGCCGCGCCCGGCTGCTCGCGGCGCCCACGGACATCGGCCTGGGCGGGCTGCTCGGAGCGGTGGCCCTGGCCCGGATGGGCTTCGTGCGCCGGGCCGGCGACCGCATCGCGGCCGGGCTGGCCCGGGTCCGGCGCGATGGCAGCCTGCCGGACGCCGAGGGCCCCGAGACCGCCGCGGTCCTGGCCTGGGCGGCCAGCGAGCACCTGCGGTGGACCGACGCCCGCAACCTGGCCAAGGCGACCCGCAAGGGCTGGGAGCGGCTGGTCGAGCGGCTGGTGGACCAGGCCGACGAGCCTGGCGGCTTCGCCCTGTTCGGCAGCCAGGGCAGCGCCCGCTGGACGGCCATCTGGCGGGCGGCCGGGCTGGTCGGCAGCGCCCACGCCCTGCGCGCCCTGTTCCGCGAAGAAGCCGGCAACAGCCTGACCCGCTGGGGCCTGGCGGGTGCGCGGGCCTGCGAGCTGCTGGACGACCGCCTGGGCGACGGGCCGTGGCAGTCGGCCCACGAGCGGGCCCCCGACGGCAGCTCGGCGGCCATGCTCACTGCGGCCTGGCTGGGCGTGCTGCCGCTCGATCATCGCGGGGTCGCGACCACCGTCGCCTTCCTGGGCGACCACTGCACCCACAACGGCGGCGTGCTGCTGCGCGGCGGGGCCCATGTGGCGGCCACCAGCCTGCTCACCGCCGTGCGGGAGCGCCTGGATCCGGGGTCCGACCAGCTGGGGCGCATCGCGGCCCTGGCCAGCCCGACGGGCGCCCTGCCGACCGTGCGGCACGCCACCCGCGGGGCCCTGGGCGAGGGCGACGATCTGCTGTCCGCCGCGCTGTTCGTCCTGCTGGCCGTCGAGCGGGTCCAGGCCAGCAAGGGCGAGCTGCGGGTGCTGCCCGGCCTGGCGGCGGCCCGGGACCTGCCGACCCCCTACGGCCCCGTCACCCTCGAAGACGGCGTGCTGCGCGGGCAGTGGCGCGGACCGGCGCCGTCGGTGGTCGGGGCCCGGGTCGGCTAGTCACTCCTCGGACGCCGCCGGGGGCTCCGGCGGGGCCGGCGGCGCCAGGGCAGCGGCTGGCTGGCCGTAGGTCAGCGCCAGCCCGGCCCGCCAGGCCGGTGCGCCGACGCCTTCGCCCAGGCCGGCGCCGCCCATGGCCTGCACCCGGACGGCGCCGAAGCCGCGGGTGACGAGCCCGCGCAGCTCGGTCGCCGCGGCCGGGTCGGCCGAGAAGGGGGAACCCAGCGGGCCCTCGTGGGCCACCTCGCCGCCGAGCCACGTGACGTCGAGCACCTCGACGGTCAGCCCGCCCGCCAGGCAGAGCGCCTCGTCCAGCACCAGCCCGCGATCCGCGGCCTGCTTGCGGAACCGGACGCCTCCCCGGACGCCCGCCCACAGCGGCCCGCCCTCGCCGTCCACCAGCAGGGCGGCGTCGCCGGCCGGCCCGGCCTCGCCGAGCCCGTGAGCCACCGCACCGAGCGGCAGCTCCGCCCCGGCCAGCACGCCGACGCCGATCGGGCCGTCGACCCCGGCGGCACCCAGCAGGTCGAGCTTGCCCTCGACCCGCAGATCGCCGGCCACCGCTGCACCGCCTTCGGCCAGATCCCCGCGCCCCACCACGAACAGCGGCAGCGCGGTCCCCAGCCGCAGGGGCCCGAAGCCCGCGGCGGCGGCCAGGTCCAGCCGCCACGCGGTGCCGACGGCCGCGGCTTCGGCCCCCGGGCCGTCCACGCCGTCTTCCGCCTGCCAGACCAGCAGATCGCGGGCCACGCCCAGGTCGGCCCGCACCACCAGCGCGTCGTCGACGGCGACCGGCGGCACCAGGCCGAGCCCGACCGCGTCCACCACCGGTGCCGGGCCCGCGGCGTCGACCGCCGGCACGCTCGGCACCGTCTGCGCCCATGCACTCGCCGTCAGCAGCCACAGCGCGCTCATCGGCGCCTCCGCCGCAGCAGCAGCGCGACCGGCAGCCACAGCAGCCCGACCGCCGGGGGGCCGCCACTGCAGCCGCAGCCGCCGCCCTTCCAGCCGCCGAAGATGCCGGGGTCCAGGAAGTCGGGGATGCCGTCGCCGTCGCTGTCGCCGGTGCCTTCTTCGCCGTCGCCGCGCCCGTCGCCGTCGGCATCGGGGTCCTGCCAGCTGTCCAGCCCGTCGCCGTCGGGGTCCAGGTCCTGGCCGTCGGGCACCTCGTCGCCGTCCCGCAGCCCGTCGTCGTCCGTGTCGGGATCGAGGGGGTCGCTGCCGAGCTCGACCTCGCGGCCGTCGCTCAGCCCGTCGTCGTCGGTGTCGTCGGAGAGAGGGTCGGTGCCGAGCTCGGCTTCTTCGCCGTCGTCGAGCCCGTCGTCGTCGGTGTCGCGGTCGAGGGGGTCGGTGCCGTCCTCGCAGTGTTCTTCTGCATCGGTGCGGCCGTCGCCGTCGGCGTCGCCGGCGGGGTCGAGGGGATCGGTGCCGAGGGCGACCTCGTCGCCGTCGTCGATGCAGTCGTCGTCGGTGTCGGGGTCGAGGGGATCGGTGCCGATGTCGAGCACCTCGTCGCCGTCGTCGAGCCCGTCGTCGTCGCTGTCGGCGTCGTCGGGGTCGGTGCCGTGCACACAGTCCTCGTCCAGATCGCGCAGTCGGTCGCCGTCGCTGTCGCTGACGCCGTCGAGCAACACCAGCTCGAAGGATCGGACCTCGCTGCGTCCGACCGACACCCACGAGTCCATCAGGCCGTCCGCGCCCTTGCCGCCGCCGTCGAAGGCCCCCCAGGCGTGGGCGTCGTCGTTGCCGGCGGCCGCGTCCTCGAAGGCGCCCGGCAGCAGCCCGTCGGCGCCCGGGTGCTCCAGGCCGACCTCGCCGTCGGGCATGGCCTCGGCGCTGGCCTGGACGGCGGCGTCGTCCCAGAACAGCGGCAGGCCGGACGTGGCCCCGTCCTCCTCGACCCGGAAGGCCCGCAGCCCCGGGTACAGGGTGCTCGCCCCGCGCTGCACCAGGTGGGCGGACCCGCCCTCGGCCCAGGCGGCGCAGGCGATGGTGCCCACCACCTCGACCCCCTCGGCCAGCCAGGTGAGCTCGGCCGGCGAGCCTTCACCGGCGGCGGTCCAGTCGCTGCCCTCCTCGATGACGCCGTCGCCGTCGCTGTCGCAGACGACGACCCACTGCGCGCCGCCATCGACGGGGAAGGACAGCGTCACCCCGTCCTCGCCGGCCACGACCCCGCCACACTCGCCGAGCAGCGTGGCCTCGACCTCGCCGACGGTGGCGGTGGGCCACGCGTAGGCCGCCACTGCCGGGTCGGGCGGCTCGGCGTACAGGGACTGGCTGCCGGTCAGGGGCCGATCGTCGTCGGCGATGCTGCCGCTGCCATCCGGGCCTTCGTCGGCGCCGACCACCTCGACCTCGGTGCCCTGCAGGCCCTGGTGGTCCCAGGCGACCACCGCACGGCCGCCTTCGACGGGGACCGCGGCGTAGAGCACCAGATCGAGTGCGGTCGACGCATCGGTCTCCGTGCCGTCCAGACGCCGCAGGAACCAGTGCGCCGACGACACCCGGCCGAGCACCGCGAGATCGGAACCGTCTCGCAGCTCCAGGACCCAGTCCGCGCCCTGGTTGGCCGACAGCTCGACCCGGTAGGCGCCCGCGGGTCCAGTGGGCGTGTAGCTGCTACCGCTCGGCACCGTGCTGCGGGTGCCGTCGGGATCGGTGACCCGGATGCTGCCGGTGCCGTCCCACCACAGGGTCTCGGTCGCCGGGTCCAGCACGTCCACCGCAAGGTCGGTGTCGGTCTCCAGCCGCCAGCCGGGCAGCAGGTCCTGATCCACGGCGAGCGCCGGCCGGCACAGCGCAGCGACCGCCAGCCACAGCGGCGTCACTCGGGCCTCCCGCCCGGCAGGTCCAGCCTGCGCGGCGCGCTCGGCACCCCCAGGAAGCCGAACCGGTCGTAGGCGGACACCCGCCAGTACAGGGCGTCGATCGCCGTGGGCGCGAACAGCAGCTCGGGCAGCCACTCGGCGGCCGGTACGTCGGTCGCTTCGACGATGTCGGTGAACAGCGGGTCCGCGGCCAGCTCGATCCGGTAGCTGCCTGCGTAGGGCACCGGCTGCCAGCGGAAGTCCGGGCGCCGCAGGGCTGCGCCGTCGTCGGGGCTCTGCAGCGCCTCGGTGAGCAGCAGGTCGACCGGGGCTTCCGGGGCCTGGCCCTCGCGCACGCGGGCGCCTTCGCCGGCGTCCAGATCGACGGCGCCGACGTCGTTGGACAGCTGCACGCTGCCGTCGACGGCCTCGGTCCGGGTGGCGTCGCCTTCGAGCTGCACCCGGAAGCCGCCGGCCAGCCCGGTCGCCAGCCCGTCGCGGGTCCGCACGCGCAGGGTGCCGATGCGGCTGGGTTCTGGCGCGACGCTGATCCCACCGCGGGTCACCTCGACCTCGGCCGCCGCCGCCGAGCCGACCGCCACCCGCACGCAGGTCGACGGCAGCAGCACGATGTCCTCGGCGCCGGGCTGATCCGGGCGAGGCGCCAGGCGCAGGGTCGCGTAGGACGTGTCGTCCGTGCACAGCAGCGCGCCGGCGGGCACGCCCGTGCACCGGTCGAGCGGCAGCACGGCGCCGTCGGGCAGGGTGACGGTGCCGCCGCCGTTGGCCCCGACGACGAACGCCGCCGGCCCGGCCGGCGGGGGCACGGGGGCGGGTGCGCCGTCCTGGGCCAGCGCCGCGCCGACGAAGAGCCAGGCGATCACGGGGCCCCCAGCGACGGCACCGGGATCACCCGGCAGGACCGCATGCGCACGATGTCGCCTTCGCCGCTGGCGTCTTCGATGGGCAGGATCTGCAGCCGGTCCTGGGGGATGCCCAGCTCGAGCAGGGCCTGGTGCACCACCAGCGCGCGGTCTCCGGCCAGCCGCTGGTTGCGCTCCGGTGTGCCCTCGGGCGAGTACTGCCCGCGCAGCTGGTAGGACCAGCCGGCGGTCGCGCCGGCCAGGGCGGCGAGCTGGGCGCGGTCCTGGTCGTCGAGCTCGGCGTGGTCGAGCTCGAAGACGACCAGGTGGCTCGAGATGTCGGGTTCGGCGCGCACCCAGGTCGCGTAGCCCGCCGCGATGCCAGGCCGCAGGACCCGACTGCGGCCCGCGCCGCGCACGGTCAGCTCGGTCGGGCCTTCGGGGGCGGTGAGCACGACGGTGCCGTCTTCGTTGGCGCGCACGACGGTCTCGTCCAGCACGACCTCGTCGAGGGGGTGCGCCACGACGACCAGGGTGCCCTGGGTCGGCCGGAACAGCGCTTCGAGGTCCAGCGGGGGCGGCACGATCACGTCGTCCACGGGGGTCTCGGGCGCGACGGGCAGCGACGGCAGCCCCCGGTCCGCCAGCAGCCCGCGGCGGACCTCGCTCTCGAGCTGGCAGGCGCGCACGGGGTGGGGCACCCAGACCCAGCGGTCGGGGGGGGGCGGCGGCGGCGGGGGCTTCGGTCGGGCCCGGGGAAAGCCGAAGCCGATCCGCACCGCGCCGCCGGACAGGCCCTGGGCGTCGGTCCGGGCCAGCACCGAGACCCGGGGCACGATGTCGGCGGCGCCGGGCAGATCGAAGGTCAGCCCGCCCACAAGGTCCAGCGCCGGCCCGCCAGCCAGCAGCAGACCGCCGCCCGCCTCGACCGACAAGGCCCCGCGGGTGCTCTGCGGCTCGGTCAGGTACAGCCGCAGATCCGGCCGGGCGCCCAGCCAGGGCCCGGCCACGCTGCGCTGCCCGCCGGTCCCGTCGAGCGCCAGCCCGCCGTCGAGCGCGAGCTCCAGGTGCACCCGCCGGGTCAAGGGCAGCCCCCCGGTGACGGCCGCTCCGGCGCCGGCGCGGGGGTCCGCCGTCGTGGCGCCGGCGGTCGGATCGACCCCGCCCAGCGCGCCGAACAGCCCCACCGACAGGGTCGGCTCGGCCGCCTGCGCCGTCCTTCCGGCCAGCAGCCCACCCAGCGTCAGGGCGCCCACCCATGCCACTCGGCCGAGGGCGCTCATCCGCCGGTCCGGATCAAGCGGAACCGGAAGCTGCGGCTGCCGCTGAAGGTCCGGAAGGTGCCCTCCAGCACGGTCCCGTCGGCCGACAGGGTGGCGTCGTAGCGGCCCGCCGTCGGGTCGTCGCGAAGCTCGTCGGCCAGCCGCAGGCGGCGTCCATCGAGCGTGCCGGACACGTCGACCTGCTGCTCGGCGCCGGTCGTCGGGTGGGTGGTGCGCAGGGTGCCCCGCAGGGCGCCGCCGCTCTCCCGCAGCTCCATCCGTGCCGTGCTGGCGTGCATCGAGCCGGTCCAGGTGCCGACCACGGCGGCCAGATCGACGGCAGGGGCGCCCGGTGCGCCGTCGGGGGCGTCGACCGGCGTCCCGGCCGCGGGGGCGGGGGCGCGGGCCGCCGCGGGGGAGGTCGCCGCGGTCTGGTCCGGCGCGGACGAAGCGCCGGCGGCGGTCGGTGGAGCGGGGGAGGGGGGCTTCGAGGAGGAGGCGGGCGCGGTCGAGGCCGCGGGATCGGCAGCGGGGGCCGGGTCGGGAGGGGAGGTGGGCTCCGACGAGGATGCCGGTCCTGGAGCCGGCACCGCCACCGGCAGGGTCGCCGGAGCCGCCGCGACGGTGGCCGACGCCGGGCCGGCCCCGTCGTCCGGTCCGGCCTGCCAGGGGCGAGCCACCCACAGCACCAGCGCGGCGATCGCCACCGCGGCCGCGACCAGGCCCGGCACGAGCGAGGGCGAGCGCGGTGGCACGGGAGCGGGCTCGGCGGCAGCGGGCGCCGGCGCCGGCGGCGCCACGATCGGCAGCACGTCCGAGCTCCACTCCTCGACCTGGGTCGGAGCGTCCAGCGCCGCATCCAGCGGCTCGCCCGGTCCCAGCAGGGCCAGCGCCTCGGCGGTGGCCGGCGGAGGGGCCGCCTCGGCGCCCACCAGCTGCGGCCGGACCCGCAGCAGATCCAGGGCCAGGGCCTTGGCCGAGGGGTGCCGGGCCGCCGCCTGCAGACGCACGGCACGGCGGATCACCTCGCGCAGCGCGTCGGGGACGCCCGCCCAGCGGGGCGAGTCGGGGTCGGCCGTGAACAGGTCGACCGGGTTGGCTGCGGTCACCAGGTTGTAGAGGGTCGCGCCGGCGGCGTACAGGTCGGCCGTGTGCGTGACGCCGCGGGCGTCCAGCCGCTGCTCGGGCGCCATGAAGGCCAGCGAGCCCATGGCGATGTTGGTGCGCGTGCTGCGCAGCTGGTCCTCGGTCAACATCGCGATGCCGAAGTCGCAGAGCAGCACGGTGTGCGGGTCGATCAGCAGCAGGTTGTGGGGCTTCACATCGCGGTGGACGATGCCGCGGCCGTGGGCGGTGTGCAGCACGCTGAGCAGCTGGATCACCAGATCGATCGCCAGGGCCGGCGGCAGGGGACCTTCGGCCTGGACGCGGTCGCCCACCGTGCCGCCCTCGATCAGGTCCATCACGACGAAGTCCTGCTCGCCGTCGGCCCCGATGTCGTAGATGCGCAGCACGCCCGGGTGGTCCAGCTGGGCCATGGTCCGGGCTTCGGTCAGCAGCCGGCGCCGCAGCTGGCGGGTCCCCGACGGGCGGCCTTCCAGCACCTTGATCGCGCGCTGCACGCCCAGGACCGTGTCGGTGGCCTGCCACACGGTCGCGGTGGCGCCGGTGCCGAGAACCCGCGTCAGCACGTAGCGACCGTGGTCCAGGCTGCGCGGCTCCTCGGGCGAGGGCGCGCTCACGTCAGATGCCGGCCTCGTAGCCTTGATCGGCCCAGCCCTCGTCCTGGGGGTCGATGTCGGTCTGCGTGGCCGTCAGGTCGAAGGCCTGGAAGCAGGAGCTGCTGACCGTCAGCACGCAGTCGTCTTCGTTGCAGTCGCTCGAGGTGCGCTGGTTGTCGGCCGGGACGACGTAGCCCAGGGCATCGAGCGCGGTCAGGTAGCTGCCGACCGGGATCTGGCCGCTCTCGCCCAGCCCGAGCTCCTCGGCCCACAGATCCGACTCCTCGTAGCCGACCTGGGCCAGGTCCTCCTTCGTCCAGCTGCCGGACAGCGACACGCGCGTGTCGTTGCGCTCGGCGTCGGTGCGCTGCTGGTCGTTGGGCATGCCGATCTGCACCCGGATCACCGAGCTCTGGGTGGTGTCCACGGCGTAGCGGTAGCCGGCCGGGTGGGTCTGCTCGGTGTGCTGGTCGACAGACTGTTCCCACGCGAAGGTGGGGTTGGCGGCATCGCCGCCTTCTTCCTGGGGCAGGGTCTCGCCGTCCAGGAACAGCAGCCAGGCGGCGCCGTCGCGGACGAAGCGGCCGAAGTGCACGCTCGGGCTGACCGTGCTCTCGGCGTCTTCCTCCCAGCCGCCGACGCCGGTGTCGCCGGGGTCCTCGTCGGCGGAGTCCTCGATGACGTCGCTCATGTTGTGCAGGACGCGGGTCTCGCAGGCATCGACGTCGTTGGCGGTGACCGCCACCTCGAAGCGCCAGACGCCGGAGAGATCGAAGGGCTCGGAGGACTTGCAGCCCAGCACGGCGAGGAGGAACAGCATGACGAGGGACCTGTCCGGGACAGAGGGGGTGCCTCGACGCATTCTAATCAGCCCCCGCCCCGCGGGGGTCTGCGCGAGGCGACCTCGGCCCGTGCTGCCGCTGCAAGCTCCGGATCCGCCAGGACGCGGTCGCACAGGGCCCAGGCCCGCCGCACCACGGCGGATCCTCCTTCGTGGGACCCGTCGAGCAGGTCGATCAGCGCGGCGCCTGCGCCCTGCGCCCAGGGCTCGGCGGGCACGCCCTCGGGGCGCTCGATGGGGGCCAGCCCGTCCAGCGCGCCGTCGGCGGCGGCCAGGGCGTCGTGCACCGCCTGCCGGCCCAGGGCGTGGGCGTGCACGTCGCGGGCAGGGCCGTCGCCACGGCGCGCGCCGGCCAGGTGCCCCTCGACCGACAGGGCGCTGCCGGCCTGCTCCTGGAACCAGGCCCAGTCGGCGGCCGGCAGCACGCTCGGGCTGCGCGCATCGGCCGGGCCCCAGCGCATCGGACCCAGCATCCCGGACAGCACCCACGGGGCCAGCGTCAGGACGGCGAGCCAGCGCGCGCGGTCGGGCGACCCCACCGACGCCCCCGCGACGGTAGCGCAGATCAGGGCGACGACCAGGGGCGCGGCGTAGCGCAGCTCGGTCGGCACCGGGATGACGCCAGGGGTCAGCCCCAGCGGGAAGGCGACCACCAGGTAGACCCCGACCCACGCAGCGCCCATCGCCAGCGCGGCCTGCACGCCGGGGTGCCGCCGCCCGCGGACCACGGCCACGCCCGCCGCGACGAGCATCGCGAGCGCCAGCCATTGGCCGGTACCGGGCTCGTTCCACCCCAGCAGGCCGGCCAGCTGCTGGGGCAGCACCAGGGCCTGCAGGTTGTGCCCGACCCGAGCCGCGGTCGGCCACAGCTCGCCGTCGGCGTAGATCGTGGCCGCCGGGCTCTCCCCCGTCCCCAGCGCCCGCACCAGCATGGGCGCGGCCCCGACCGCCAGCCCCGCGAGCAGCCGCAGCCAGCGGCGCGGATCCCGCTCCCGCAGCCCCCACCAGCCCACCAGGCCCAAGGCGCCGGGCAGGGCCGACCAGCCGATCCACAGGCCCAGGCCCAGCGCGAGACCCAGGGCCAGCACCCGTCCGGGCCGCCGCGGACCGATCGCCAGCACCCACGCCACCAGCAGCGCCAGGCTGGCCTCGTAGTGGTTGCCCCAGCCGATGAGCGACAGCTGCGCCCACGACAGCGGCGCGAAGACCAGCAGGAGCATCAGCGGCGCCGACAGCGCCTGCCCGTGGTCCCGGTCGGCCAGCCAGACCGCCAGGCCGGCCGCGATCACCGTCAGCAGCACCGGCACCAGCGTCCAGGTCGACAGCGTCGGCGGCAGCACCCCGAACAGCAGCGCCCCGATCCCCGCGTCCAGGGTGCAGCCGCCGCAGAAGGGCCGGTACTGCAGCGCCCACAGGGCTTCCCAGCCGTGGCCGCTCCCCCACAGGTGCCGCAGGTCCAGGGCGTGGGCCGCGTTGTACCGGGCCTCGGCGTCGACCACCAGCGTCGGCTGCCGGTACAGCAGCGTCATGCGCTGCGCGCCGATGACCAGCGCGACCAGCGCGATCAGGACGGCCCGAGGGCCGGCGGTCGGACCTTCGACCCGCTGCGGATAGGGGGGAGACATGGCCCCCATCATCGCCCCACCGACGCTCATCCTGTCCACCCTGCTCGCCTGCTCGGGGGGCGGCGACGACTCCGGCGCCGTCGACACCGGCGGCGACGACCCCGCAGGCGTCGAGGTCCTGTCCCTGGACACCCGCGACGGCGTCACGCTCCAGGCCGACCTCTACGCCGGTGCCGGCGGTGCGCCGGCGGTGCTGCTGCTGCACATGAACCCCAGCGGGGGCTGGAGCCGGGTCGACTGGCCCGGCGACTTCCTGCAGCGCCTGGTCGACCAGGGCTTCTGGGTGCTGGCCCTCGATCGCCGCGGCGCGGGCGCCAGCGGCGGCGTGGCCGAAGACGCCTACCAGGGCGAGAAGGGGCGCTACGACGTCGAAGCCGCCGCGATCCTGCTCGACGGGCGCGGAGCCGGCGACCTGCTGGTCGTCGCGGCCAGCAACGGCACCACCAGCATGGTCGACTACGCGGTCTGGGCCGGCGGCGAAGGCCTGCCCGAGCCCGTCGGCCTGGGCTTCCTGACCGGCGGCTCCTACACCGAGAACCAGACGGCGATGGAGGACCTGCCCGCCGTGCCGGCCTTCTTCACCTACAGCACGGCCGAGCGGGCCTGGTCGGTCGACCAGGAACCGCTGGATCCGGGCAGCTGGAGCTTCCGCGAGTACGAAGACGGCGCCCACGGCACCCACATGTTCGAGGCCGTCGACGACTTCGGCGCCGACATCGAAGCCGAGCTGCTCGCCATCACCGGCGGCTGAGCCGCGGGGCCGAGACGCAGCGAGGGCGCCGCTCCCCGGGGGGAGGGCGCCCTCTGCGCGTCCGCGGGGACGATCAGAGCCAGGACTTCAGCTGGTCCTTGTCCAGGCGGGCGGGGTGGCCGCGCCAGACGATCTTGCCGTCCTTGACCACGGCGGCGGCGGGGATGCCGCTGACGTTGAAGTACTCGGACAGATCGCCCTTCTCCTTGGCGATCGGGTAGGTCACCTTCTGCTCCTTGAGGAACTCGGTGACCTTCTCTTCGGTCGCGGACTTCGTGATCTTGGTCACGCCGACGACCTTCAGGCCGCTGCCCTTGAGCTCCTTCCAGGTGTTCTCGATCTCGGGGACCTCACGGCGGCAGTGGGGGCACCAGACCTCCCAGAACACGACCAGGGTGGTGCCGGTGCCGTCGAGCTTGACGTCGTTCTGGCCCTGGAACCACTTCTCCATCTCCCAGCTGGCCGGCGCGTCCTTGCCGATCACGTCGAGCTCGCCGCGGAGCTTGCGGGCCTTCTTGCTGGCGGTGGTGTTGGCGTACTTGCTGTCCAGCTCGGCCAGCTTGCCCTTGGCGGTGGTGAAGTCGCCTTCGCGCATGGCGGTGGCGAGGTCCTTGAGCACGGCGTCGGCGGCGGTCTCTTCGGCGCTGTCGGCGGCGGGGGCGCCACCGGGGCCGGTCGGGGCGGCGGCGGGGCGGGCCTCGAGCTCGGTGACCTTCTTCTCGAGGGCGTCGACGCGCTGGACGAGCTGGTCGTGCTGGTCGGCGGTGGCGCAGCCGGCGAGGAGGGTGGCGACGAGGACGATGGGACGGATGGACATGGGGCAGCTCCCTGTGCGGGTCGATGTCGGGGGGGACCGCGGCACTGGGGAGCGCCGGGTGGACCGGAGCCACCTGGCGGACACGACGGGCCGCGCGCCGGAAGGAGTCCGGGATCCCCTCCCGCTTACCCGCCAACGACCCCCTCCCGCAACCTCGGGTGGCGTCCCGGACATGGAACACCGCGGCTAAGGTACCGCCGTGGTCCTCCTCCCCGCCTCGCCGCGCGCCGCCCTCGGCCCCTTCCTCCTCCTGCCCCTGCTCGGCCTGCTGGCGGGCTGCGCGCAGGACCAGGGCCTCTCCGAGATCCGCTTCGAGCGGGTCGCCACGGCCCTCGGCGACTTCGATCACAGCGGCGAGGTGCTGTCCCGGCTCGGCGTCAGCCAGGCCGAGTACGAGGGCTTCATCGTGGGCCCGGTCTGGGACGACGAGCTCGACCCCGACAGCATGGCCGCCCGCACCGAGGACCTGTTCTTCGCGGTGTCCGACGACGGCGTCCAGGAGCTGTTCCTGCACGACGCGGTCTTCGTCGACAGCGGCACTCGCGGGCTCGGCGACCGGGTCTACAACGGGCTCGACCCCGACGACGCCCTGCTCGAGGACCCCCGGCTGGTCGACAACGTGCGCACCTATGTCGAAGCGGGCCACGCCCTGGTCGTGAGCGACTGGGCCTGGGAGCTGGTCGAGGCCGCCTGGCCCGACCAGGTGGCCTTCCTGGCCGAGTCCGACGGCCCCGACGCGGCCCAGGTCGGTATGTCCGAGGAGATCACCGCGCGCGTGCTCGACGCCGGGCTGACCGACGCGCTGGGCGGCGACACCACCCGGCTGGCCATGGACTACAGCGCCTGGACCGTGGTCGAGACCGTCGGCCCCGACGTCACCGTGCTGCTGGAAGGCGACGCCCTGGTGCGGCCCGATCCCGAGGCCCCCGAAGAAGCGCGGCTGGACCTGCCGCTCCTGCTGTCCTTCCCGGCCGGCAAGGGGGTGGTCGTGTTCAGCGCCTTCCACTGGCGGGCCCAGCGCGGGCCGGTCGCCGACGCGCTGCTGCAGGCGGCGCTGCCCGGGCTCGCGACGAACCCCGGGGAGGGCGCGTGATCCCCCTGCTGCTGCTGCTGTCGTGCACCGACTACGGCTACACCCAGCTGACCATGAAGGACAGCTTCCAGCAGGTCCGCCGCAACACGGTGGACATCCTGCTGGTCGTCGACGACAGCTGCTCGATGGTCGAAGAACAGGACAAGCTGGCGCGCAACTTCGACAGCTTCCTGTCGGCCTTCGAGGGCGCCGACGTGGACTGGCAGCTCGGCGTGGTCACGACCGACGTGGCCGACGGCGCGCACGCCGGCCGGCTGGTGGGGGGCGGCGACGAACTCGAGCTGCGCACCCCGGACGGTCGCCTGCTGGACCGGCTGGCCTGGACCCTGGACTGGCCGGCGACCCCCGGCGCCAGCCTGCAGCTGTCGGCCGACGTGGACGATGCCACCGACGCCGACGACGTCGCACGCTGGTGCCTGTCGACCGGCGTCTACGGGGTCGAGGACCGCGGCAGCCCGGGCGCGGCCAACGCGGTCTGCGGGGCCGGCGGGCCGCCGCCGGACACGGGGGGAGGGGAGGACTCCGGGGGAGGGGAGGACTCCGGGGGAGGAGGGGACTCCGGGGGAGGAGGGGACTCGGGAGGAGGGGACTCGGGGACGGAGGAGGCGACCGTCGCCGTCGGAGACGTGCTGATCTCCGAGCTGATGGTCGACGGGGTCGACCAGGCCGATGCCCTGGGCGAGTGGGTCGAGCTGCGCAGCTTCCGCGACGTCGATCTCGACCTGTCGGGCTTCCTGCTGCGCGACGATGGCGGCCAGCAGGCGGTGCTGCCCGCCGGCGCCGTGCTGCCGGCGGGCGGCTTCCTGGTGGTCGGCCGCAGCGCGCTGCCCCACGTGGACGTCGTCGTGGACGAGGGGCTGCGGCTGGCCGACCCGGTCCGGCTCTTGACCCCCGACCAGCCCGACGTGGCCGAGTCCTTCGCCGAGCTCGTGGCGGTCGGCACCGGCGGCGCCGGCATCGAGATGGGGCTCGAGGCCGCGCGCCTCGCCCTCGCCGACGAGGTCGTGGCCGCCGACAACGGGCTGCTGCGCGACGACGCCAACCTGTCGCTCATCTTCCTGACCGACGAGGACGACCAGAGCGCCGACGCCACCCAGACCTACCTGCGGGACCTGGGCGCGCTCAAGGGCGACGCCGCCTTCCGCACCCCGGGCGTGTTCACGGTCTCCGCGGTCGCGGGCGTCGCCGCGCCGGCCTACGACGGCGCCCTGTCCTGCGAGTCCGACGACGGCGCCGCCGAGTACGCGGCCCGCTACGTCGAGCTGGCCGCCACCACGGCCGGCGCCGCCGAGAGCATCTGCGACGCCGACTTCTCGCCCATCGCCTACGAGCTCGGGCTGACGGCCAGCGGCCTGTCCACCACCTTCGTGCTGTCCCAGCCGGCCGCCAGCGAGACCGTGACCGTGAAGCTCTATGCCGACCAGGCCGAGGACAGCCTCATCGCCGAGCTGCAGCGGGACGTGGACTACCGGTTCGACGAGCCCGCCAACGCGGTCGTGTTCGACCCCGGCCAGGCCCCGCCGAGCGAGAGCTGGGTGGTGGTCGAGTACGAGCTGCTGGCCACCGGGCAGGAAGCGCCGTGATCGCCTGGTTGATGCTGGTGCTGGCCTGCGGGAGCCCGACCGAGTGCGACGAGGCCACCCCCTGCGGCTTCGGCGCGGTCTGCGTCGAGGGCGGCTGCGTGCAGGCGACCTGCGCGACCAGCGCGCAGTGCCCGATGGAGTCCCACTGCGACGGCGGGGCCTGCGCCGCGGGCTGCGGGGACGACCTGGACTGCTTCCCCGGGGACGCCTGCCAGCCCGACGGCAGCTGTGCTTCGGCCGAGTGCGAGGACGGCCGCGTGGACTGCGCCTTCGGCGAGTTCTGCGACACCGACCGCGGCGACTGCGTCGACGCCGGCGATCCCTACTGCGCCCAGTGCCGCAGCGACGCCGACTGCGGGGACGGCAACCTCTGCTACGGCTGGGGCGACAACGGCGACTGGTGTGCCGTGGCCTGCCACAGCGAGCAGGACTGCCCCGCCGGCTACTCCTGCTCGGTGCTGGGCGACGGGGCCGGCAATCCGATCGGCAGCTACTGCATCACCTGGTGCTGGCTCTACGCGGAGGACCCGTGATCCTCCTCCTCCTGGCCGCCTGCGCCTCCCCCAAGGACAGCGGGCTCGCGAACGAGGGGCCCGTCCTCGCCCACAGCCCGCCCTCCGACCTCCTCACCGAAGGCGACCTGCTCGCCCTGACCGGCACCGCCACCGACGACGACGGCGTCGCGGTGGTCACGGTCGAGTGGCGGACCTCCGGGGCGTCGGCCTGGGAGTCCCTGACCGCGGAGCTCTCCGGCGCTTCCCTGGTCGACGCGACCTGGACGGCGACGGTGCCCGCGGTGGCGGCCCCGGGGGTCGAGTACCGGATCCGCGCCCGCGACACGCAGTCGCCGTCGGCGTCGTCGACCCTGCCCGAAGACGGCGCCTTCACCCTTCCGGTCCAGGTGGCGACGCGGGCCGTGCCCTTCGCCGAGTCCTTCGAGGACGCGGCTTCGCTGTCGGCGCTCGGCTGGCTGACGCCGAGCCAGGCCTTCGCCGGGCAGCCCTGGGACCTGACCGCGGCCCACCACAGCGACGGCGCGCAGAGTGCCGTGCACCTGCGCGGCGGCCAGGCCGTGGGGGTGCTGCAGGACTGGCTGGTCTCGCCGCCCCTGGACCTGTCCGACCAGGCCGACGCCATGGTGCACTGGCAGGAACGGGGCGCGAACGTCGAGCAGGCGGTGCACGCCCTGTACGTCAGCACCGGCAGCCGCGACCCCGCGGACGGGGACTTCGTGCGGGCCGCCACCCTGGACGCGCCCCCCGACGGCGACTGGGCCCGCGCCACGCCCGTCGACCTGTCCGCCTGGGCCGGCCAGAGCCCCGTGACCCTGGGCTGGTACACCGAAGGCCAGGCCGCCGACGACTGGTGGATCGACGACGTCCGCGTGGGCCCCCTGGACGGCGACCTGGTCGACCCCGTGCTGTCGTGGAGCCCGGATCCGGCGGCTCCCGGCGACACGGTCACGGTCGAGATCTCCGTCGACAACGCCCTGGACGCCGCCCTCGACGGCGTGGTCGCCACCCTGTCCCTGCCCGACGGCGGCGGCACGCTGGGTGAACCGACCGCGGACCTGGGCACGGTCGCCGGCCTGGGGCGCGCCACCGGGTCCTGGACCCTGGAGATCGACGGCGACCACCCCGACCACAGCTACCTGCCGCTGGCGCTGCAGCTCGACAGCGGTGACCGCAGCTGGGTCTTCGACGACCTGGCCATGGTCGTGGGCCTGCCGTCCACCGGGCGGGTGGACCTGAGCCTGGACGCGACGGGTGCTGTCACCGTCGAGCTGCGCCGGGGCCCGCTCGACGCGCCGACGCTGACCGTACCGGTGGCCGAAGAGGTGCTGGACGCCGGGGCCCACGCGCTCTCGGTGGACCTGACGCCCTACAGCGCCGCCCTGCCCGCGGCCGCCGGCCCCGACGCCCGCTGGCACGCCTTCGTGCTGGCCAGCAGCGACGGCGACCTGGACGCGGTCTCGCTCGAGCACGCCGGCACGCTGCAGGAAGCCACCGTGCTGGAGGCGCTGTACGCCGGGAATCCCGTCGTGGCCTGGATCCCCGAGCCGCCCGAGCCCTCCGTGGTCGACGCCGTCCTGGACCCGGCCCTGACGCCGGGCGCCACCGGCGTGGCCCTGTCGCTGCACCTGCGCAACCGGGGGGCCAGCACGGCCGGGCCCGTCACGATGCAGGCCTGGAGCGACGATCCCGACCTGGTCGTGCACGGCGGCGAGGCCCGGACCCTGCTGGACCGGGCGTGGACGCCGGGCCTGGACCTGGACGTCGACGGCCTCACGCTGGACGTCTCGGCCGATCACCGGGACTCGACGCCGGTGACCCTGTCCCTGGGCTTCGACGACGGGGTCGACGACATCGTCGTGCCGCTGGTCCTCGACGTGCCCTGGCCCCGCTTCACCGCCGGACGGGTCGACGTCGACGACGGGCTGGCCGCCGACACGGGAGCAGCCGACAGCGGCGGGCTCGACACCGGCCCCGTCGGCGTCGGCAACGGCGACGGCCGCGTGGACGCCGGCGAGACCGTGGTGCTGACCCTGACGGTGTCGAACGTCGGCAGCGCCGATGCTTTCGCGCCCATCCTGGCGCGGGCCGCCCTGTCCGCGGACAGCGAGGTGCCGGCCGAGGTCGACGGGACCCTGGTCGAGCTGCCGGTCCTGGCGGCTGGCGAGCAGACGACCTGGGAGCTCGTCGTGCAGGCGGGTGAGGGAGGGGTGGGCGAGGAGCTCGTGCTGGAGCTGACCCTGGACGACGGCACGGCCAGCTGGGTGGAGACCCTGTCGATCCCCCTGTCCGAGGCGCCCTGGTTCGTGCTCACCCCCTTCGAAGACGCCGCCGGCGACGTGCTCGACGCTGGGGCGGTCGACCTGCGCAACGCCCGCTACCGGGTCGTCGACGACACCCTCCAGCTCGAGGTGCTGGGCTGGGAGGACTTCGACGCCGAGACCGCCTTCGTCGAGATCTGGGGCCGCTCCTCCGCCAGCACCTACCTCTACCACCGGATCATCAGCCAGCCGGGCGGCATCGACCTGGACGGCTACCTGTCGGGCAGCGGCTTCCTCCCCCTGCCGGCCCCGACCCGCAGCCAGCCCGACCCCCGAACCCTGCACATCGACCTGCCGCTGGCCGACCTCGAGCTGGCCACCGACAGCCTGCGCATCGGCATCGCCGCCGGCTGGTGCGGTCCGGACGAGTACTTCTGCGACCACCACCCCGACGGCTGGGGCTACCCCTACGTCGGGTTCAGCTCGGGCGAGTTCATCGAGATGCGCTGGTGAGCCGCGCGCAGGGTTGAGCGGCGATGCTCGCATCCTTCGCCCGCCCCGAGACGACGACGGGGACCCCGTGGGGTCCCCGTGTCTCGCGCAGCCGGCCGGTCGGCGGCTACTCGTCCTTCTTCGGGATGGCGCGCACCTGGACCAGGTCGATGTTGGCTTCGACGAAGCCTTCGGAGTCCAGCTGGACCTCGATGCCGTCGGACCAGCGCAGGGCCAGGTCCTCGTCCTTCTCGGCCATGGCCTCGAAGGTCTCGCGCGTCATCAGCTCGGGCTCGCTCTCGCGGTCGCCTTCCGGCGGGGCCAGGGTGCCGACCATGGTGTCGCCGAAGGCGGCGACGGTGCCCTTGAGCGGCACGTCCTTGGTCTCGAGCACGTTGCCGTTCTTGTCCTTGATGGTCGCGGACAGGACCACGTCGGCCATGACGAACTTGCTCTTGTTCGACAGCATCAGCTGGAAGATCGTGATGTTGTCGCGGCGCTGGTCGGGCAGCTGCATCCAGCTGGCGTTCTTGACGAACACGTACCGGTCGGGGTTGTAGACCGGGTCGTAGTCGTCCCGCTTCTCCTTGCTCTCGAAGAAGTAGGCCGGCACGACCTCGTCCACGGCGACCCAGCCCTTCTTGCCCTCGGACTCGATCTCGTAGAAGCCGCCGCGCTTGGCGAGCAGCTGGACCTTGCTGTCCTTGGCGGCGCTGCCGACGTCGGTGCCCGCGCCCGGCTCGCTCTTCATGCGGGCGGGGTCGGCGGTGACCAGCATCTCGGACAGCTCGAGGTCGCCCAGGGCGTCGAGGTTGCGGGCTTCGGGCACCTTCTGGGCGAAGTGCACGAAGGCGTAGCCACCGATGCCGAGCAGCACGACCAGCACGGCGATGAGCACCGGCGTCAGGTTGCGCTTGGGACGCAGATCGTCCTCGTCGAAGCTCGAGCCGCCGCCGGTCTTCAGGAGACCCTGCAGCTCGGGCAGCTCTGCGGCGTACAGCCAGTCGCTCGCCCCGGGGGGCTGGACCATGTCACCGGCTCCGAGACGGCCCTGCTGGGCCAGCTCCTTGAGCTCGGCCAGATCCTGGACACTGAACTGGCTCGAACCCTGGTTCACCAGCCATCGGGACATGAGATCTCCATGCTTCCGGCGTGTGTACCCCTCGCCCCTTCCGGGGGTCAAGCGCACCGAAGGTCCCGGGAGGGGGGTTTGACCCAGGATTTGCAGTGCGCTCTGCCCGATGTCATCGGGGCCGACGGCCGATCCGGAGGTGCGCCCTGGCACCGGTCGTGCCCCGGCGCACGCCTGGACCGGGCCCCCCCTGCCGGATAGCCCCGCGCCGTGCCCTTCGAACCCATCCGCCTGCTGATCCTGTTCGACGACGCCCGTGGATACTGCGGTCGCGTCGTGCCCCGCATGAAGGAGCTGCTCGAGCACCGCGCCTTCGACGTCGACGTGCACCGGATCCAGGACGGTCCGGTGGACATCGGGCCCTACAAGGGCCTGGTCATCGGCTCGCCCTGCTTCGGCCTGGGCATCAAGGGGGTCGGGCCCACGCCCGAGCTGACCGCCTTCCTCGAGGATCTCAACGACCTCGACGAGAAGAAGGTCGCCCTGTTCAGCGTGTACGAGGCCGGGCTCGGCACCACCTTCGACCGCATGAAGGGCCTGGTCCTGTCGCTCGGCGCCGAGTTCGTGGCCGCCCACGGCTACTGGCTGCTCCGTCCGCACCACGACGAGCACGTCATCCCCGCCGAGTGCATGGTCCGCATCCGCTAGTCGCCCCGGGAAGGGTCCGTGTCCGCCGAAGCCTTCGCGCGCCAGCTGCACCTGGCCGAGGATCGCCTGCGCTCCCTGGGCCTGTCGGGTCGCGCCGCCTACGCCGCGCTGTGCCGCGCCCTGGCCGACCGCCTGGCCCTGCCGCGGCACCTGTGGCTGGACGGCCCCGACGCGCCGCCGGAAGCCGGCCTGGACCAGCTGCCGCTGACCGCTGAGCTCGACCTGTTCGGGCTGGCCTACGAGCGCTTCTTCCCCGAGGTGTTCAAGGCCGAGCACGGCCAGTACTTCACGCCCCGCCCCGTGGTCGAGCTGATGGCCGACCTGGCCGGCGTCGGCCCGCGCCAGCGCGTGCTGGACCCGACCTGCGGGGCCGGCAGCTTCCTGGTCATCGCCCACGCCCGCGGCGCCGACGTCGATGGCATCGAGGTCGACCCCGAGCTCGTCGCCCTGTGCCGCCTGAACCTGAAGCTGCACGGCGCCGACCCGCGGGCGGTGCGGCGGGCCGACCTGTTCCGGGACCCCGGCCTGTTCGACGGGGGACCCCGGTCCGGGGGCGACGACGGCGCGCTGTTCGACCGGGACGAGCGCTGGGACGTCGTGCTGGCCAACCCGCCCTTCTCGGTCGAGATCCGCGACGCGGCGGCGCTGGGCCGGACCAGCCTGGCGCAGGGGCGCGCCCACGTCGCCAGCGACGAGCTGTTCCTCGAAGCCGCCTTCCGCGTGCTGCGGCCGGGCGGTCGGCTGTGCGCCCTGCTGCCCCACTCGGTCGTGGCCAACGCCCGCACGGCGCGGCTGCGGGCCTGGCTCGACCAGCGCTTCGTGCGGCTGGCCGTCGTCGCCCTGCCCGAGGGCGTGTTCCGCCCCTTCGGCGGCACCGGCGCCCGGGCCTGCATCGTCTGCCTGCAGAAGCGCCCGGCCCCGGTGGTCGACTGGGCCGCCGCCGTCATCGAGAGCCCCGGCTACGACCCCGCCCGGCGCACCTACCACCGCCAGGAACCCGACGAGCTCGCCGCCCTGCGGCTGCGCTGGCCCGACGGCCTGCCGCGTTTCCCGGCCGACGAGCCGTCCTGGGACCCGGCGGCCCTGCTCGGCACCACCGGCATCGCTGGCGGTGTGCCCACCACGACCCTGGGGCGCCTGGCGCCCTACGTGCCGCGGCAGCGCAAGCCCGGCGACGATCCCGACGGCGCCTACGTCGAGATCGATCTCGTGGACGCCGACAAGGCCACCGGCGAGGTCGTCACCGGCCGCGGCCGGGTCGGCGCCGAGTTCCGGGGCACCAAGGCCACCTTCGACGAAGGCGACCTGCTGTTCGCGCGCATCCGGCCCTCGCTGAACTCGGTGGCCATCGCCCGCCGCCCGCTGGCCGACGTCGACGGGGAGCTGTGCGGCTCGGCGGAGTGGATGCGCCTGGTTCCGCCGGAATCGCCCCACTTCGCCCTGGTGGCGGCCCGCAGCCCCTTCGTCCGGGCCCAGCTGCGTGGCACCGGCGGCCGCACCCGGCCGCGCATCCGGACCCGGGATCTGGCGCCGGTCGTCGTGCCCGACCCGGGCGCAGACAACCGCGCCCGCATCGACGCCCTGGTCCGCGATGCCCACGACGCCCGGGCCCGGGCCCGTCGCGTGCTCGACCAGGTCGACGCCCTCTACGCCGCCTTTGGGCGCGGCGAGCTCGACGTGGACGCCCTGGCACAGTCCCTGGACGCGCTCAGGGACCGCAGCTGATCCGGGGCGCTCGGCCTGAAGCCCGCGGTCGTCGCGTCCTGCACCCGCCTGTCCCAGGATGTCGGGGCCCCTGGACACGATCGGGGCCACGGCGAAGAATGCGGAGACCTTGATCCCGAGGTGTCCGTGTCGTCGGCCCCGCTGGCCCTCTCCGTCCTGCTCGCGCTGAGCGGCGCCGCCCGCGCCGGCGACCTGGAGCTCGTGACCGACGGGCCGGTCCGCCTGAGGGTGGACGGCGAGCGGGTCGCGGGGGCCTTCGGCGATCGCTGGGTGCGGGTGGAGGGCCTGGGCGAGGGCGCGCACGAGCTCGAGGTCCGGGACCTGCTGGGGCGCCTGCGGACCAGCGCCTCGGTCCTGGTCGAGGGGGAGGAGCGGCTGCTGCTGCACTACGGCGACCGGTCCCTGACCGAGCTCGGTCGGGGGCGCACCGTGGCCGAGGAGCGGTCCGCCCGCCAGATCGCCCTGGTCGCCGCCGAGGCGTCCGATGCCCACGCCGCCGCCGCCCGCGCGAACGCCGTCGCGGCGCGCGCCGAAGCCGAGGCCGCCGCCGCCCAGGCCGCCGCCGCGGATGCCGCGGTCGAGGCCGCCGGCGTGCAGGAGCTGTTCGTCGGGCCCGGCCTGGGTCGCGTCCAGACGATGCTGACCTTCCAGGACACGACCACCGATCCGGCCGCCTCTCCCGGTGGGCTGGGCGGGGGCTCAGGCGGCGTCGCCACTGCCTCGGCCAGCTTCGGCGGCCTGGACCCGACGCGGTTCGCGGTGCGGCTGGGCGGTCGTCCCGTGCCCTTCAACGAGCCCCTCGCCGCCTTCGTGGCCGCCGACCTCCTCCCCGGCACCGCCCCCCTCGAGATCTGGCTGGACGAGCGGGTCGCCCTTTCCTCCACCATGACCACCGAGGCCGGCCAGCACATCGCCTGCACCGTGCTCGTGCGGCGGGACGGCTACGACACCGGCTGCGTCGCCGGCGGCGCGCCCCTGACCGTCGCGGACCTGCGCGAGCCCGCCGCGGACCCGCGCACCCCGGTGCTGAGCATGCCCGAGCGGCTGCTGCAGGTGCTGCTGGAGTCGGTGGACGAGGCCCGCTACCAGCGCGACAAGGTCGCCGTGCTCGAGGCCGCCGCGCGCCGCCACCCGTTCAGCTGCGCCCAGGTCGTCCGCGTGCTCGAGCCGCTGCAGTACAACGACGACCGCCTGGCGGCGATGCGCGCCCTGCGCCCGGCCGTCGTCGACCCCGAGAACCACGAGCTCATCCTCGAGGTCTTCCCCTACAAGTCCGACCAGGACGAGGTGAAGGCGATGTTCGGGGTGCAGTCCGTCGCGGCGGGCGAAGGCTCGGGCGACCTCAGCCCCTGAGCGCCTGGAGCAGCGCGGAGAGGGCCGGCGCCAGCCGGTCGGCGAGGGTGTGGGCCGTCGCGTCGTCGAAGCACAGCCGCTGGTTCAGCTCGAGCTCGATGTAGGGCAGGCCGTGGGCCTCGCCGTGGCGCGAGGCGGCGTAGATCAGCCCCTCGCGGCCGCTGTAGGGCTCGTTGAGCCGGGTCTGCAGGCCGTCGGCGGCCAGGGCGTCGGCCACCAGCCGGGCCTCGGCCTCGCAGCGGTCGAACAGCACGCCGACGTCCAGGGCGCGGCGGCGCCCGGCCCAGACGGGCGTGAAGCTGTGCACCGACACGAGCGCGGCGGGGCGTTCGTCCCGCAGCAGGTCGTCGATGGCCCGGTGGTAGGGGGCGTGCAGGGCCTCGACGCGCCGGGCGATCTCGGTGGCGTCGAGCCCGGCGTTGAAGGACAGGGGCTGCCCGAGGACGTGGGTCCGCACCAGGTCGGGGTGGTCGGGGGGCCGGTTGGCGTCGACCACCAGCCGCGAGAAGCGCGCGAGCACGGCGGCGCCTCCCAGCTGCTCGACCAGGGCCCCGGTGACGGTGCGCACGCCTGCGTCGAATCCCCAGTGGGTCGAGAGCCAGCCGCGATCGTCCGGGTCGGCGTACAGCGGGGGCGGGACGCGGGGGCTCGCGTGCTCGACGCAGAAGGCCAGGCCGCCGCGGGCGGTGCCCTGCTGCAGGCGCTCCCAGGCATCGGCCTGGGCCCCGACGGGGGGCGGCGCCGCGGGGGTGGGGTCGACAGGGCGGGCCATCGCGACGGACTCCTCGGCTCCGGTGCGGCGGGAGCCGCGGCGTGATGCTACCCGGTGTGCTGCATCCGCCGGAGTCCTTCGTGTCGCGCTCCTCCTCCCCTCTGTCGCTCGCCGCGGTCCTGGCCCTCGTCGCCGGGCTGTCCGCCTGTACCGACCACGAAGCCGAGCGCCGCACGGCGGCCCGGGACGCCCTGCAGGCCGCCGCCGACACCGTCCGCCAGGCCGAGCAGCCCACCGAAGCGCAGCTGACGGCCCTGGCCGAGGCGGCGCGCCAGGCCGCGCTGCTGCAGGGCCACGATCCCGCGCTGGACACCCTGGTCGGCGACGCCCAGGCGAACCTGCTGCTGCGCGGCAAAGAAGGCGCCGACTGGCTCAAGGCCCATCCCGCCCCCGACGACCCGGAGTGGCAGCGTGCCGCCCGAGACGCCGCCCTGCGCGCCGGGGATCTGGCCTGGCTCGACGAGCTGCTCCAGGCCCGTGACATCCGGATCGACCTGGACCTGCCGGCGGTCGAGCAGACCGTGCGCCTCGCGAAGCGCGACCGCGCCATCGACGCCGACACCCTGGTCCAGGTCGCGGCCGACTGCGCCCTGCTGGACGCGCGCCCGCCGTCGGGGCGGAGGCAGATCGACTACCCGGTGCGGCCCACCTTCTTCCGGGCCCTCGAGCTGCTGGGTGCGTCTCGCGTGGTGGTCGGCAACGTGGCGCTGGTGCGCAACCCGCGGACCGGGGCCGACCGGCACTGGCAGTGCCACAGCGCCTTCATCAGCGCGGACGACCCGACCACCTTCCCCGACGGCATCCCGGCCCGCGGCATGGTCGTCGGCGTCACCGACGGCCTGGTGCGCGGCTGGATCGACATCGAGGGCAGCTCGGCCGGGCCGTGGGCCCGCTCGTCGCACACGCCGGAGCTGGCCGAGCGCTGGCTGCTGGCGGCCGAGTACCTCGAAGAGCTGGGCGGCACCCCGGCGGCGGAAGCCGCGGTCGTCGAGCGCTACGGGAACACGCTCAAGGCCACCACGGGGGCAGAGGGCGGCACGGGTTCGGAGTAGGCTGCCGCCATGCTCTGGACCCTCCTCCTCCTCCTCTCCTGTGCCGACAAGGGCGGGGACAGCGGCGCCGACGGCGTCGCTCCCGGCGCCGACAAGCCGGCGCTCACGCCCTTCCCCTCGGCCCACTTCGTCGGCGACGACGGCCACCTGGCGCTCCCTGCCGGGCTGCCGATGGTGGACGACGGGACGGCCTTCCCCGTCGAGCGGCTGACCTGGCGGACGGGCTTCTCGGTCGTGCAGACCACCGTCATCGCGCCCGAGGTCGCCCTCGACGGCGCCTCGCTGCCCGGCGTCGACGACCTGGGCGCGGCCGACGCCAGCGTCCAGCTGTGGGACCTGGACCGCGGCGAGCGCCTGCTGGCCTTCGCCGAGCTCGACGCGTGGTGCGACCACGCCGAAGACGACCCCGCCTGCGCGGAAGAGGTCCCGACCCTGCTGGTGCGGCCGATGCAGCCGATGCCCGTCGGCCACCGGGTCGCCGTGGTCGTGACGAACGGCGTGCGCACCGCGGCGGGCGAGCCGTGGGCGGGGCCGGCCTGGTTCTCGGACCTGCTGGCGGGCCGGCCGGGCGAGGGGCTGGCCGAGTGGGAGGCGCACTACGCCGGGCTGGTCGAACAGCTTCAAGGCTACGGCGTCGCCGGCATCGTGCTGGCCGTGGACTTCCCGGTGGGCGACGGCACCGCGCCCACCCGGGCGCTGGCGGCGGCCGGGTCGACCCCCACGGCCTTCGCCTTCGACCGGACGCGGGACGCCGACGCGGGCGACAGCCTGCCCGACCGCATGTGGAAGCAGGCCGAGGGCAGCTACACCGTCGACGCCTGGCTGGTCGACGACACGACCTTCGCGCTGGACGCCGCCGGGGTGCCGGCCCTGCAGGGCAGCACGGAAGCCGACCTCTACGTCATCGTCCCCGACAGCGTGCGCGACGCCGCGGCGGGCTCGGTGCCCGTGTGGATCTTCGGCCACGGCATCTTCAGCAAGCCGGCCGACTACCTGGGCCGTGACGAAGACAGCAGCGCCATGATCGAGCTGGCCGACCGCGCCGGGGCGATCATCGTGGCGACCACCTGGCGGGGCCTGACCCAGAGCGACCTGCTGACCGCGGTGACCGTCGGCAACGACTTCGGGCGCATCCCCGAGCTGACCGACAAGCTGGCCGTCGGCGTGGGCAACACCATCGCCCTGCGCCGGCTGCTCACCGACGGCGACCTGCTGGCCGACCCCTTCTTCGAGGGGCTGTTCCCCGACGGGCACGTCGCTGCCGACACCCTGCGGTACCACGGCATCTCGCTCGGCGGCATCGAAGGCGCGACCTTCCTGGCGCTGGACCCGGCCGTGCCCCACGGCGTGCTGCACGTCGGCGGCAGCACCTGGTCGACCATGCTCGAGCGCAGCAGCAACTGGCCCCAGTTCGAGATCCTGGTCGCCGACGGCATCCCGTCTCCCGCCGACCGCCAGCTGCTCTACGCGGCCAGCCAGCTGTTCTGGGACCAGGCCGATCCCGCCGGCTACGTCGATGATCTCGCCGGCCGCAGCGTGCTGTGGCAGGAGAGCATGGGCGACGAGCAGGTGCCCAACATCACGACCGAGAGCATCGCGCGCGGTGCTGGCGCCACGCTCCTGCAGCCCTCCGTGTCGGACCCCTGGGCCCTGGACCCGGGCGACGGTCCCCTGACCGGCCCCGCCGTGGCCCAGTTCGACCCCCAGGTCGGCCGCCCGCCCCAGGAGAACCGCCCGGCCGAGGTCAGCGGCGCCCACGCCACGCCGCGTACCTGGGAAGGCGCCATCGCCCAGAGCCTGCGCTTCCTGGACCCCGACGTCCCTGGCGTCGTCGAGCACTTCTGCGGCGACGCCCCGTGCACCGCCGACAACACGGGCGACATCGAAGCCGGGGCCGACTGAGTGTTCTTCCTGCCCACCGTCGACCCGGCCCTGTTCCACCGCGACCCCGTCGACCCCGGCGCCGACCTGCGGCTGCGCTACCTCGGCACCGCCGGCTTCGTGCTCGAGGCCGACCAGCACACCATCGTCGTCGACCCCTACGTCAGCCGCTGCGGCGTGGGCGCCACCCTGTTCGGACGGCTCGTCCCCGACGAGGCCCGCATCCGGCGCATCCTGCCGCGGGCGAACGACGTGCTGGTCGGCCACGCCCACTACGACCACGTCCTCGACGGGCCCGCCCTGTGCCACCACACCGGCGCCCGGCTCATCGGCAGCAGCGCCGTCGGCATGTGCGGCCGGGCCGCCGGCCTGCCCGAAGACCAGATCGTCGTCACCGCCGGCCGCGAGGACATCGAGAGCGGCCCGGGCATCGTGCGCGGCCTGCCGAGCCTGCACGGTCGCGTCTACATGGGCCGCGTCACCCTGCCGGGCGACATCACGAGCCCCCCGTCGTGGCCCCCGCGGTTCACCGAGCTGCGCCACGGCCAGGTGCTCAACTGGTTCGTCGAGCTGGGCGGCGTGACCATGGTCCACGTCGACTCCGCCGACTTCCTGCGCGACGAGTTCCTGGACCTGGACCGGGCCCACGGCGTCCGGGAGCGCGGCGTCGACGTGCTGTGCCTGTGCGCCATCGGCCGGGCCCACCGCCCCGACTACGTGCGCGAGGCCGTCGAGCTGCTGCGGCCGCGCACCATCGTCGCCTGCCACTGGGACCTGTTCAGCACCCCCTACGAAGCCGAGCCACGGCTCCTGCCCTTCGTCGATCTGCCCGGCTTCGTCGACGAGATCCGCCAGGCCGGCTGCCGCCCGGTCGTGCTGCCCTTCGACGGCGAGCTCGGGGTCCGGGCCGGGGTCGGATGAGCCTGCTGCTGCTGGCCATGGGCTGCATGAGCCTGCGCGCCGTCGCCGTCTACGAGCCCCGCAAGCCCGTGCCCGACCGCTACCCCGACCCCGTCGACGGACCGCCGGCCACCCACTCCCCGCCGGTGGTCGCCGTGCTCGGGGACCTCAAGGCCGACTTCCCCCACTACAGCTTCGGCTACTCCCTGCGCGGCCGGGGCGGTCCCCAGGCCGCCGAGCTGGCGCTGGGCATCGTCGCCTGCCTCGACAGCAGCACCCCCGTGCTGGTCGAAGGCTGCGGCCGGGTCCAGGCCCTGGACACCGGCTACCGCGATCACCGGGGCTTCCTGGGCGTCGGCGCGCCCAGCGCCGAGCTGGCCACCTGGATCCCGCTGACCGGCGACGTCGACGGCGCCGGCCACCTCGTGCTCAGCACCCAGGTCGGCTACGACCTGCGCTGGGCGCCCATCCGGCTGTCCCACTACTGGTGGGGCGTCGGCGTCGGGTGGGGCTGGCGGGTGCCGGCGATCTGACCGGCCGGCTCGGGGCCGCTACTCCGGCCCGAGCGGCCGAACGCGCCGGCCCGCGCGCCACACCCCCGCGATGTCCTGCGTGGCCGTGATGTCGCGGGTCGGATCGCCGACGACCAGCAGCAGGTCGGCCGTCTGCCCCGGCGCGATCCGCCCGAAGTCCACGCCCAGCGCCGGGTCGCCGGCCAGCCAGTCCGCCGTCTTGCCCGTGGCGCCGGCCAGCACGTCGGCCGGCGGCATGCCGGCGTCCACCAGGGCCGCCATCTCGCGGTGCAGCCCGCTGCCCGGCCAGATGCCCGGCAGGGGCGCGTCCGTGCCGACCAGCACCGGCACCCCGGCGTCGTGCATGCGGCGGGTCACCTCGCCGAAGCCCGGGTCGATCTGCCCGGCGAAGGACGTGAAGGCCGGGTACTTCCGCACGATCTTCTCGCGGCCGGCGATCAGCTCCTCCGACACCTCGCCGTAGCCGAGCGACCGATCCAGGGCCGACGGCTGCCAGCGCCCGGCCATCAGGTCGGCCGTCGCCTCGAAGCCGTACAGCGTCGCCACCACCGGCACACCGGACGCCGCCAGCTCGGCCAGCCCCTCCTCCGACAGCCCGCCGCGCCAGATGCCGTGCACCAGCAGGTCCGCTCCGGCCCGCACGGCGGCCAGCGCGTTGTGCTCGTCGCCGATGTGCACCACCACGCGGGCGCCGCGGGCGTGCGCCTCCGTCACCAGGGCGGCCAGCACCTCGTCCGACATCTCCGGCGCCCCCACCGGCAGCTCGTCACAGATCAGCTTCACCCACGCCGGGTCCTGGGCCAGCGTGTCCTCGATGACCTTCGCCGCGTCTTCGGGGCGGTCCACCTGCGGAATCGTCGCCGCGATCACCGCGTCCACCGGCCAGGGCAGCAGCGCCTTGCCCAGCACCAGCGGGTGCCCGCCCTTCGTCGTGATCGGCAGGTGCGCCACGTACACCCGCGGCGTCGCCTCGGCCGCGGCCGCCTTGCGTGTGTCCGGCGCCCGTCCCCCCATGTCCATCACCGTCGTCGCCCCCGCGGCCAGCCACGACTGCAGGTTCGCCACCGGGTCCGGCGGCACCAGCTGGCCCGGGATCGACACCGGCGACCCCACGTGCACGTGCGCGTCGATGAGCCCGGGCAGCAGCGTCGCGCCCGTGCCGACCACCACCGTGTCGTAGACCGGCCCCCCCGTCGCCTGCACCGACACGATGCGGCCGTCCGCCACCGCGACGTCCTGGCCCGGGACCACCATGCGCGTGTCGGGGTCGAAGACCGCCACGTCGCGGATCGTGAACGACTCGGGTGGGTCGAGGGTGAGCTGAGCCGGGGTCGAGGAGCAGGCGAGGAGGAGGGGGAGGAGGGGGGTGGTCATGGGGGGAGGCGCTCGCGGAGGTGGGAGAGGAGGAGATCCACGGACCAGGCGTGCCAGGCCTCGCCGTCCCGGCCGTCGCAGGCCGCGAGCGTGTCGGCGAGCACCGGGCGGGTGCCGGCGACCGCGGCCGCTTCGCCGCGGGCCAGCGGCGCCTGGTCCACCAGCGTCGACGGAGCGGGGGCGTGCAGGTTCGCCGCCTGGCCGATCACCAGCACCGACAGCGTCTTGAAGGCCCAGACCGTGTCGTCCGCCGAGAGGCCCGCCGCCCGGAGCACCGCGAAGGTGCGCTCCGCCTGGTCCAGCCAGGCCGGGCTTCGCGGCGGCCGGGCCGCGAACAGCGGGATCAGCTGGGGGTGGGCGCGCAGCAGGTCCCGCCACTGGCCGGCCAGCCGCCGCAGGTGGACGTCCCAGCGGGGCTCGGCCACCGGCGACAGCCCGGCCAGCAGTGCCTCGTAGATGCCCGCCAGCAGCGCTTCCTTGCCGGACACCACGTGGTACAGGCTGGCAGCCGTCACGCCCAGTCGGCCCGCGAGCGCACGCATGGTCAGCGCGTCCAGGCCGTCGGCGTCGATGATCGCCAGCGCGGCCGCATGGATGCGCGGGGCGGTGAGCGGCACGTGGTCGGAGTCGGCGCGGGGGCGGGGCATGCGCCGGGAATCTAACGAGGTTTGGTTTGATCTAGGGGCCTTGTGTGGCGGAATAGTCAAAGCGACGCAGGTTGCATTGGAAGGGCCACAAGCAGTAGCGACTCACGTTGGTACACCACTCGTTGAAGCTGGTGGATTGAGTCGTGGCTGGTTCTTCTGGCTCGATCTTGTCCCCCATTGGAATTCCGTGCTCGCCGCGTATCGCGAACAATTGCGTCAGTGATCCGTCCGCGTTCCTCACGGCATAGGACTCGCTGGTGAATCCGAACAGGTTTGATGTTCTGGTGATGGTGGACGGAGGCTCGGCGAGATTCTGGCGCTCGCACACCGACTGCGTAAACGTTCCAATCTGGGAGATCTTGCCGCGAAACTCGACGCGTTTGAGGGTACGGGAACTGCTGCTCGAGGGCAAATTCAAGCGCCAGTCTAGAACGTTGAAGATGTCGCTTTCGAAGTCAGCGATATCGTCAAAGGAGAAATTGGCGCAGAGCACCGTGCCGCATTTCTTGAACTCGCGAATCCGGAGCGACCCTGTTGACTTTGCGCCGACGGTGGCAGCGAACGGCGCTCGATCCGTAGGGTAGGACGCTATGCCCCCAACAAACTTGTCTCGGCTCTGCAGCCATGGGGCCGATTGCGGGTCCGTGAAGGCGAAGATGGTTTCAGACTTCACCCATTGGTCGTTCGCGTCGAGCGTCCAATCGGTCGCCTGTCCAACTGCCGCAATCCGTGGGCCGGCAAGTCCTGACGGATCCCAGTGGAACTCGGTGGTTCCCTCCTGTGTCTCGATGAAGCTGGCTCGATAGCGCGTCGAGAGTATCTCGTACATCTGCTCGGTAATGTCGTCTGTCGGCGCAGGAGCGAAGGTCCCACATCCTGTCAGCAGGAGAGCCACCAGGACTTCGGCGGTTACGATGCGCATGGTCAATTCTCGTGCCTCGTACAAGCGGTGCGCAGAAGAGATATCGTGTCGGATTTTGAAAACAGTCCTCTTGACGCGCGCTCTTCACGAACGCTTGTTGCCCGCGTCAATGCCTCAAGGGTTCGTTCGTGATTGGTCCACACACTCCTACCTGATAGCAACAGCGCGAGCGTGTCGGCTGCCACCAAATCGCTCGGCTGTGATAGCGCGGCCAGCGCGCATGCCTCTGCTGTTACCGGGGTCGGTAGGCCGTAGTGTATGAGGATCGCTGCACAGTAGTTTTTCATCGTGCTGTTGCCTTGACGTAGAATAGCGTCTGCTTCGAACCGGGTCGCGATCGTGTGTTCATGTTTGTTGTTCCTGGCGAGTCGGGCAATACGCAGTTCGCCAACAAGCAGGCTTATGCGAACGGAAGAGTTGGCGATCAACGAGGCCGCTTCGACCAGGGCCATGTCGGCTTCTCGTGCGACTTGCGCTCGAACGTTGGAAGAGCGGAGGATCACCTCGGACCGTGCCTCCTGGGTGGTTGAGCGCGATCGCATCGCCATCTGACGCGCCACCGATGCGGCCTGATGTGCACTCTCCAACTCCCCCGCCTCCAACCACGCATCCGCCGCATTCAACATCGCCGACAGCCGCCCGAGCTCCTGCGTCCGCAGGGCCGCGCTCCGTTCGTGCAGCGCGGCGGCCTCCTCGAAGCGACCCTGCTGGAAGCGGATGAGTCCCTCCCAGCCGATCACCCGGGCCACCGTCTCGGGATCAGCCACACCCTCGGCCCAACGCTGCAGCTCGGCGATGAGCGCGTCTTCGTCGCCACGCATGGCGTTCTGTGCACCGTGCACACGGGTCGCCTGCCGCACGTACTCCAGCAGCGGGTGTGCGAACGATGGCATGGCGTCCAGGAGCACCCGACCCTCGGCCGCCCGCCCGGTCCGGACGTCGACCGCGGCATCCAGCAGGGCGAAGACCCGGTCGGGTGCGCCGATGCGGGCGACCATGTCGCGGGCGCGGCGCAGGGCGTCGGGCGTGTCGGCGGCGGCGCCGGTGCGGACCAGCTCGGGGACCAGCGGGGTGGCGTCGAGCCGCTCGCGCAGCAGCAGTCGCGTCGCCTCGTAGAGCACGCCTTCGGCCTCGCCGACCCGCCCGGAGTGCCGGAGCCGGCGCGCCACCACGATGGACTCGTCCGACAGGCCGTCGGTCTGTCCACTCGCCAGCATGTGACCCAGCCGACCGTCGGTCCCGGGCGGCAGGGCGTCGGCCAGCCGTCGGTGGACGTCGCGGCGCAGGTCTGCGGGCCAGCCGGCGGCGAGGTCTTCGACCACCAGCACGTCCAGGCGTCCACTCGGGTCCCGCTGCAGCACACCGAGCTGTTCGAGCGCTTCGACCTCGAGGGCGAGCTCCCACGAAGGCCGCCCGGTGGCCGACACCAGCAGCTCGATCGATGCGGCGGGACCGGCGAGCTGCGCCCAGGTCAAGGTGGCGTGCAGCTGGTCGTCCAGGTCGGCGGGGAGGGCAACGGCATGGGGGCCACGGCGCCGTACCCGCAGGCCTGTGCGAAGACGGTCGAGGGCCGGCCGGTCGATGCGGATGCGTCCGTCGTCCCACCTGCACAGTCCCGCGGCCACCCACGCGCGGAGCTCGTCGATGATCTCCCCAGGGCGACCGGCGGTGCGCGAGAACAGCTCTGCGGCGCCGTCTTCCTGAAGGTGGAACAGGCGATCCGGGCCCCAGAACAGCGCTCGCAGGTCCGCCGGCTGCAACGGCGCGAGGGTGACACAGGGCAACCCGCCGGGGGCAAGGCCCGCCCACGCGACGGCGCCGGGCATGGACTCGAGCAGGCTGCGAGACCAGCGGTCGATGCCGTCGGGATCGTCGATCAGCAGCACGCCGTGGTCGTCGAGCCAGCCTTGCAGCGCTGCTGCGACCGCCTGGCGCACATCGGTCCCGTCGGGAGCGACGGTGACGACCGCGAGGAGGGACCCGAAGGGTGTGTCGCTCCGCTCGGTCCAGCGCACGGAGTACCCGTCGGAGGCAAGGCGCTCGGCGAGCTCGGCCAGGGTGCGGCTGCGACCACTGCCGGGTGCACCGTCCAGGCGCACTGCTGTTCGTTGGCGCATATGTGCGGTCAGCGTCTCGATTGCCGTGCGTTCGCCCAGCCACGGAAGCAGATCCATGGCGATGCGCACGCCGCGAAGCGCGTCCAGGACGGCCCCTGCGGTCGGTGGCCGATCGGCCGGATTCCGCTGCAACAGTCCATCGATCACCTGCGCGACCGCCAGCGGTGTGTCGGGAGCGCGCCGGCGGACGGGGATCGGGGGCGTCGCGAGCTTTGCCCTGAACAGTCCGTCCAGATCGTCGGCTTCGTGAGGAAGCCTGCCGGTCAGTGCCTGATAGGCCATCGCACCCACCGCGTACAGATCCGCCCGTCCGTCTGCGCGATCGCCCACGAGCTGCTCGGGCGCCAGGTACTGGGGGGTACCGAGCACCGTGCCGTCGCGGGTGATGGTGCTGCCGATGACCGCGCCCCGGGCCAGCCCGAAGTCCAGCAGGACCGGCTGGCCTTCGGCATCGACCAGCACGTTGGAGGGCTTCAGATCGCGGTGGACGACGCCGGCTTCGTGGACGCGGCCCAGGGTCTCGAGCAGCCGGCAGAGCGGACCCTCGAGCTCCGTCCACGTGCAGCGGGCCCGCACCGGGAAGGGGTCGCCGCGCACCAGCGCCATGACCAGCAGGGGCACGCCATCGTGCTCGCCGTCGTCGAGCAGCTCGACCACGCCGGGGAGCCGAAGCAGACGCAGGGCCGCGAGCTCGCGCTGCACGCGTGCCCGCTTGCGAGGGTCACCGTCGCGGAAGCACTTCACGGCGACGTCGCGCTGGCCGATCAGGTCGACGGCCCGGTACACCCGCCCGCTGGCACCTTCGCCGACCAGCTCGCGCAGGCGGTAGCGGGCCATCACCACCGTGGCGGTGGTGCCAGCATCGTCGCCCGTCGACCAAGCGGTCCACGTGCGGGAGGCGTCGGGGAGTTCCCGGCGTTCAATGGGCATGTCTGCACTATAGGGGTCGGGCTGGCGAACCCGAAGGCCATGCAACGGATTGTCACGCAAGGGCATCCGGCAGGGGGTGCCGGCCATTCGACAGGGGGTGCCGGCCATCCGGCACCCCGGGAGGGCGCGGGGCGCGGCAGGACAGCGTCGATGGGTTGGCATCGCTCTTGCCAGGTGCCCGAGTGGAGGTGCCCATGTTCCATCACGTCGCCCACGCGCTCGACGAGCGCCCGTTGTTCACCGACTGGGCCTCGGCTGCCGCTCTCTGGGACGACCTGTTCCGAGAGTTCCACGGCGTCGAAGCTGCCGTCCTGCTGCCCGATCACGTCCACGTGGTCGCCCGGGAGCCGCAGCGCCGTGCCCTGTCCCTCGCCGCGGCCGCCTACTCGCGCTGGCGTTGCTGGCAACGGGGAGATGCCGGCGCTCTGTGGGAGCCGGTTCCTCCGGCCGAGGCGTTCGCAGGGAAGCCCCACCTTCGACGGGGCGTGCGCTATGTCCACCTCAATGCGTGCCGCGCGGGCCTCGTGGACTGCCCGGTCGGCTGGCCGTTCAGCACGTACCGGGATCGGCTGGGTCTGGCCGCGCGCGGGGTCGTTCCCACCGCCCGCGATCCGGTGGCCTTCCATCAGCGGACATCGGCGGACGGCAGCACGGCCGTGGGCGGAACGCCGTTTCCAGGGGGCGAGTTGGAGGACCCGCGGCCGGACCTGCGGCGAGTGGCCTGCGCGGTGAGCGAGTGGAGGCGAGTGCCCCTGGAGCGCCTGACCACGAACCGCTACGAGCGCGTCTGGCTGCTCGCGGCGGCGCGGTCGCTGACCAGCTGGTCCGGGTCCGCCATCGCCGATGCCTTCGATGTGAGCCGCGCCGCCGTGCATCGCGCGGGAGTGCTGACGCCGCTGGAGACACGCGTCGTCGAGCGCCTGCTGGTGGATCGCCGGTTCCCCGGGTTGGTGGAAGGCGACGCACGATTGCGACGGTGGCGTCCGAGGAGGAGGGCTTCGTGACGGAGCCGCCCGCGCCGGCGCCTTGCCCGCTGGTGGCCCTCGGCGGGCCCGCTCCGGGGAGTCCAGGGATACCCGACCCCAGCGTGACGGCCTCCCGAGATACCGGCGTTCAGCGAGACAGCGCCTCGTGCTCTGGCCGAGTCCGCCCTTCGTTCGTCACGCTCGACCCGGGTATCCCCGCGCCCCGTCACGCTCGGCCCGGGTATCCCCGCGCCCCGTCACGCTCGGCCCGGGTATCTCCGCGCCCCGTCACGCTCGGCCCGGGTATCCCCGCGCCGCGTCACGCTCGGCCCGGGTATCCCTCACCCAGGTCGCGCTGCTCGCGTGGTTCCAGCGCCTTCGCCATCCTCCGCCTGCCCACTCCCACCCCCGTCCCTCCCCATGCCCACCCCCTCCCTCGTCCTCCTCCTCCACGGCTTCGGCGCCGACGCGGACGACCTGCGTCCCCTGGTGCCGCAGCTCGCGCGCCCCGGTCGGCGCTTCCTCCTCCCCGACGCCCCCGTGATGCGGGCGACCATCGCGGGCGGCTGGCCGGTGCGGGCCTGGTACGACATCCTCCCGGTGCCCTGGGACGGCCCCGCGCCGCGCGAAGATGCTGCTGGGGTGCGGGCGTCGGCGGTGTCCCTGCGGGGCCTGCTCGCCGATGCGCAGGCGGCCCACGGGGTGCCGGACGACCGGGTCGTGCTGGCCGGCTTCTCCCAGGGCGCGGCGATGGCGCTGTTCATGGGGCTGCGGCACCCGGCCCGGGTCGCCGGCATCGCGGCGCTGTCCAGCTACCTGGTGGCCCCCGACGAGCCCTTGGGCGCCCACGCCGCCGGCACGCCCGTGTTCATGGCCCACGGCACGGACGACGACGTGGTGCCCCTGGCCCGGGCCGAGCACGCCCGCGCCGCCCTGGCCGACCACCCGCTGCAGTGGTCGACCTGGCCCTGCGGGCACACGATCCACGAAGGCGCCCTCGACGCGCTGTCGGCGTGGCTGGACGAGGTCCTGCCCGCCTGATCGCCCTGCGGCCGCTCAGGCCCCGCCGGCCCGTCCGTCCAGCACTTCCACCTTCATCAAGGTGTTGCCGCCGCGGATCGGCGCGTCGCCGGCCAGCACGACGACCTCTTCGTCGCGCTCGGCCAGGCCGCGGTCCAGCAGCAGGCGCTCGGCGGCCACGATGAGCTCGTCGAAGCTGTGGATGGCAGCGATCTGCATGGGCACGACGCCCCAGACCAGCGCCAGCCGGTCGCAGACGGTGGGGTCCGGCGAGAAGGCGAAGATGGGCTCGGGCGGACGGCTCTTGCTGGCCAGGATGGCGGTGGCGCCCGACCAGGTGAACACGATCATGGGCCGCGGGCGGTCGCGGACGGCGTAGCAGGCGGCCCGGGTGACGGTGCCGCGGCCGCTGTCCAGGTGGGGCAGGCTGTCCAGATCCGGCACCGGCAGGAAGGGGCTGCTCTCGACGGAGCGGGCGACGCGGTCCATGACCTGGACGGCGCCGATGGGGTGCTCGCCCGTGGCGGTCTCGCCGGACAGCATGACGGCGTCGGTGCCGTCGACGATGGCGTTGGCGACGTCGGTGACCTCGGCGCGGGTGGGGCGCGGGTTGCGCTCCATGCTGTCGAGCATCTGGGTGGCGGTGATGACCAGCCGGTTCCGGCGGTTGGCGGCGGCGATGAGGTGCTTCTGGACGACGGGCACCTGCTCGAGCGGGGTCTCGACGCCCAGATCGCCGCGCGCCACCATGATGCCGGCGACCTCGTCGAGGATGTCGTCGATGGCCGCGACGGCCTGGGGCTTCTCGATCTTGGCGATGATCGGGACGTTGGGGTGGCCCAGGTCGGCCAGCACGGCCTTGAGCGTGCGCACGTCCTCGCCGCTGCGCACGAAGGACAGGGCGACGTAGTCGGCGCCCGCCTCGACGCCGACGGCGACGTCGCGCCGGTCCTTGTCGGTCAGGGCGGGCGCCCGGATGTCGCTGTCGGGCAGGTTGATGCCCTTGTGGGACCCGAGCTTGCCGCCGTCGATGATCTCGATGTCGACCTGGTCCGGCTCGCCCTCGGGCAGGTCGCGGACGGCGGCGACGCGGCCGGACAGGGCGCCGTCGGCGAACAACACGCGCTCGCCCACGCGCACGTCGGTGCTCAGCGACAGCCAGGTGGTCCCGACGACGGCGCCGCCCTGCCGCTGCTCGGCCACGCGGCCGTCGTCCATGACGACGGTCAGCACGTCGCCGCGGCCCAGCTGCACGGGCTTGCCGGGGCCGGTCCGGATCTTGGGGCCCTGCAGGTCGAGCAGGATGGCCACGCTGCGCTCCAGCCCCATGGCGGCGCGGCGGATGCGGCTGACGTCGGTGCGGATGCTCTCGGCGTCGGCGTGGCTGCAGTTGACCCGGCACACGTCGACGCCGGCGTCCAGCAGCCGGCGGAGCATCTCGGGATCCCGACTGGCGGGGCCGATGGTGGCAACGATGCGGGTCTTGCGGAAGCGGGGCACGGGGCCTCCGGGTGAGGGGCTGCGCAGGGCTATCCAACCCGCGCTCCCGTTCCACGCCGCTCCGCGGAACACGGGGGGGTGCAACGCGCTGTTCCACAGAGGCGGCACCCACGATTGCGGTCAGCAGGCCGTCATGATCGAGGCTTGCTGTTCCACGGTCGTCCCCAGGGTTTGACACGTCAATGGATATGAGGCACAGTGCTCGTGGAACGCGGCTCGGCGCTCCTGCTGTTCCTGCTCAACCCCCCCTGCCGATGCCCCGCAGTTCTGAAAGGAAGGGAGATTCCATGGCGACTTCGCCCGCCAAGACCCGTCAGCGGGTCGCGCGAAATTTCATCCGCACCTATGGCCGTACCCGCTTTCGCCGCCTGCTCGAGTCGCTTGCCGCCGGGCAGTCGGGCCAGACCATCGCCGACGAGTTCGGTGTCTCCCGCGAGCGCGTCCGCCAGTGGAAGAACACGTTCGGTGAAGTGATCACCTACTACCGGGTCTTTCCCGAGGTCGATCGCATCCTGAAGGAACGCCAGTCCGCCTGAGCCGTCCCCCCGGCGTTGAATGAATATGCGCGAGCGGGTATAGACCCGCGCTCGCGCCCATGCGCCGGGGGAGGTTCGCCGTGGCCGATCGACAGCAGCGTCGCGCGATGATCCGTCGCCTCCTGCAGACCCACGAAGTGGCCAGCCAGGAAGACCTGGGGCGGCTGCTGCTGGGCGAAGGCGTGCGCTGCACCCAGGCGACCCTGTCCCGCGACCTGCGCGACATGGGCGTCGTCCGGGTCCGCGGCCTGAGCGGTCCCCGCTACGAGCTCGACGAGCGCGCCCGCTACATGCGCGCCCTGCGCGAGGTCGTGGGCATGGAGATCCTCGACGTGCGCCACAACGGCCAGCTGGTCGTGCTGCGCACCCTGGCCGGCCGCGCCGAGGGCGTCGCCGGCTTCCTCGACGCGCTGGGCGACGCCCGCGTCCTCGGCACGATCGCCGGCGACGACACGGTCTTCCTGGCCCCCTCCGACCCGAGCCGTTGCGACGACGTCGTCGCCATGGTGCAGGCGCTGGTCGAGGGCACCGAGCCCTGACCCTCCCTCCCGGTCCTCCTCCTCCCTCTCCCCATCGGCGTGCCGGCGCTCCGGCACACGCGAGGCTCCCATGAGCAAGCCCACCTTCAAGAAGATCGTCTGCGCCTACTCCGGCGGCCTGGACACCAGCGTCATGGTCCCCTGGCTGCGCGAGAACCATGGCGCCGAGATCATCTGCTACACCGGCGACCTCGGCCAGGGCGAGGACCTGTCCGGCATCAAGCAGAAGGCCCTGAACACCGGCGCCATCCACTCGGTGGTCGACGACCTGCAGGCGCGGTTCGTGTCCGAGTTCATCTGGCCCGCCGTCAAGGCCGGCGCCGTCTACGAAGGCCAGTACCCCCTGCACACGGCGCTCGGCCGCCCCCTGCTGGCCCAGCGGCTGGTCGAGGTCGCGCTCGAGCACGGCGCGGACGCCATCGCCCACGGCTGCACCGGCAAGGGCAACGACCAGGTGCGCTTCGAGGTGACCAGCAAGGCGCTGGCCCCCGAGCTCGGCATCGTCGCCCCCCTGCGCGAGTGGGAGCTGCTGACCCGCGAGGCCGAGGTCGACTACGCCGTCGAGCGCGGCATCCCGATCCCGATCACCCGCGAGAAGCCCTACTCCATCGACAAGAACCTGTGGGGCTGCGCCATCGAGTGCGGCGAGATGGAGAACCTGTGGGCCGAGCCGCCCGCCGACGCCTGGCAGATGACCAAGGACCCGAGCCACGCCCCCAAGGGCAGCGTCGAGCTCGTCATGTCCTTCGAGCAGGGCATCCCGGTGGCCATCGACGGCCGCGCCATGGACGGCGTCACCCTCATCACCTACCTCAACGACCTGGCCGGCACCTTCGGCGTGGGCCGCATCGACATGGTCGAGAACCGCGTCGTCGGCCTGAAGTCCCGCGAGGTCTACGAGGCCCCCGCCGCCACGCTCATCCACATGGCCCACACCGAGCTCGAGCGCATCACGCTGGACCGGGCGACCTTCAACTACAAGCGCAAGGTCAGCCAGGACTTCGCGAACATCATCTACGACGGCGTGTGGTTCGGCCCCCTGCGCGACGCCCTGCAGGCCTTCATCGACCACACCCAGCTGCCCGTCACCGGCGACGTGCGCATCCGCGTGTCGGCCGGCCTGGCCCGGATCACCGGCCGCCGCAGCCCCTACAGCCTCTACGACGAGGGCCTGGCCACCTACAGCCACGGCGACACCTTCGATCGCGCTGCGGCCAAGGGCTTCATCGACCTGTACGCCCTGTCCTACCAGACGGTCGCCCAGGTCCGCCGCAACACCGAGGCCGCCATCCCCGAGCTGCAGAACATCGGCGAAGAGAGCTGAGCCCCGATAGGGCGCCGGCCCCGGGGGCCTGACGCTCCGGGGCCGCCTGGAGGCACGATGGCACTGTGGGATGGACGGTTCAGCGGGGGACCGGCCGAGGAGATGCTCCGGTTCGGAGAGTCCCTCGGCACGGACCTGCAGATGTGGCGCGAGGACATCGCGGGGTCCAAGGCCCACAGCGCCATGCTGGGGGCCGTCGGCATCCTGGGCGAGGCCGAGGTCGCCGAGATCCACCGCGGCCTGGATGCGGTGGGCGACGAGCTCGCTGCGGCCGAGGAGGCCGGCTGGCCCAAGGCCGGGCCCGGCTGGACCCCCGGCATCGAGCTCGAAGACGTGCACATGGCGGTGGAGACGCGCCTGCACCACCACGTCGGCGACGTCGCCGGCAAGCTGCACACGGCCCGCTCGCGGAACGACCAGGTCGCGACCGATGTGCGGCTGTGGCTGCGCGGCCGGATCGACCTGCTCGACGCCGAGCTCGCCTACCTGATCGGCATCCTGCTCGATCGCGTGGAGCAGGACGGCCGGGTGCTGGTGCCCGGCTGCACCCACCTGCAGCGCGGGCAGCCCGTGTGGCTGGGCCACCAGATCCTGGCCCACGCCTGGGCCCTGTCCCGCGATCGTGAGCGGCTGGCCGACTGCCGCAAGCGCCTGAACCGCTCGCCGCTCGGCGCCGCGGCCATGGCCGGCACCCCGCACCCCATCGACCGGCTGCACAGCGCCGGCCTGCTGGGCTTCTCCGGGGTCGTCGAGAACGCGATGGACGCCGTGTCCGCCCGCGACCACGTGATCGAGGCCGTGTCGGCCTGCGCCATCGCCATGAGCCACCTGTCCCGCATGGCGGAAGAGCTGGTCATCTGGTCGACGCCCGAGTTCCGCCGCGTGCGGCTGTCCGACGCCTGGAGCACCGGCAGCTCGATCATGCCGCAGAAGCGCAACCCCGACGCCCCCGAGATCGTGCGCGGCAAGGCCGGGCGGGTCTTCGGCGCCCTGCAGGCCCTGCTCACCCTGATGAAGGCCCTGCCGCTGGCCTACAACCGCGACATGCAGGAAGACCGGCCGCCGCTGTTCGACGCGGTCGGCACCACCCGCGCCTGCGTGCGCGTGATGGCCGGCTGCTGGGCCGAGCTCACCGTGCTGCCCGGTCCCGACCTGACGGGCGACTTCCTGCTGACCACCGAGCTCGCCGACCACCTCGCCGCCAACGGCGTGCCCTTCCGGCAGGCCCACCATGTCGCCGGCAGCCTGGTGAAGGCCTGCGAGGAACGCGGCCAGGACCTGTCCAGCCTGACCCTGGACGAGCTGCGCGCCGCCCACCCGGCCTTCGGCGACGACGCCCTGGCCTGGCTCGAGCCCACCGCCGCCGCCGAGCGCCGGACCTCGCGGGGCGGCACGGCCTGGACCGAGGTCACCCGCCAGGTGGCCCTGCTGCGCGCGACCCTGTAGGGTCCCGGCATGCCCCTCCTGTCCCTCGCCCTCGTCGGCTGCGGCCTCGGTGGCCCCGCCCTGCCCGAGATGGGCCCGGTGGACCTGCCGGCCGCCTTCTCCGCCACCCTGGTCGTCGAGGGGCGCGAGACCTCGGAGCGCAGCAGCGCCACCGCCGGCCTGACCAAGGCCCGCAGCGCCCACGTCGACCAGGCGCTCGGCTGGTCGGTGCCCCGCGGTCCGCTGGCCGACGAGGTGCAGCACGAGCGCAGCCTGGTCTACATCGCCATGGACCGCGATCCCCCGGCCCAGCTCGACGCGCCGTCGCTGTCCCGGGTCGACGGCCGCGAGGCCCTGTCGTGGACCGTCGATGCCGGCGAGACCGTGTTCTTCGGCACCAGCCTGGACTGTCCGGGCGGGCCCCGGGTGGCGCTGACGACCTACGGCACGGCGGGGCATCCCGTCGAGCAGGTGCACCAGGCGACGCTCGCGACCCTGCGCTGCGGAGCTACGGCTCGCTGAGCTCGGGCACCGAGAAACCGTCCGGCAGCGCCCGGGCGCGGCGGGTGTCCAGGTCGATCATCGCGAAGACCAGCTCGCCTTCGCAGGCGACCTCGTCGCGGTCCACCAGGACGATGCTCTGGTGCAGGCGGCCCAGCCGTCGCCGGGCCGACAGGGGCGTCACCGTGACCCGCAGCCGATCGCCCAGCCGGCACTCCCGCCGGTAGCGCAGCTCGACCTTGACCAGGGCGGGGCCCATGCGGTCGCGCTCGATCATCGTGGGGATCGGCGTGCCGATGTGGGCCGCCCAGTCGAACCGCGCCGACTCCATCAGCTGCAGGTAGGCGACGTGGCTCATGTGGCCGAACATGTCGACCATGTGCGGCTCGACGCGGGCCAGCAGGCCGGGGAAGGGGGTCGCGGTCACGGGCGGCTCGGGGGGAGGAGGGCAGGGGAGGGCGGGCGAGGTATCCCGTCGCCATGGCCCGACCCCTGCGCAACCGGCCCCGGCCCGCCGCCGAGGAGGACGCCGCCGGGGGCTGACGCTACGCTCCGTCGATGCGCCTGCCCCGCCCGTCCCTGCTGCCCCGCGCGTCCCCGCTGCGCAGCCTGCCTGCACTGGCCGCGGCGCTGGTGCCGCTCGGCGTGGCCTGCGGGCTGACCTGGCCGTTGGTGCTGCACCTGTCCGATCACCACATGGTGACGGCCTGGGGGGACAGCCACAGCTGGATCCTGGACCTGACCGCGCGGTCCCTGCGCGACGGCGGCCTGGGCGATCCGACCCTGGAGGCCGGCTACCCGGTCCCCCGCCACCTGCGCGCCGTCGGGGCGGTCGCGCTGCTGCCCTTCCTGGTCTTCCAGCCGCTGCTGGGGTCGCTGGCGGCGGGCAGCCTGGCGCAGCTGTTCGCCTTCCCGCTGACCGGGCTGTTGACCTTCCTGGCCCTCGGCCGGCTGACCGACGCGGACCCGTGGGTGCGGGCGGCGGCGGCGAGCGCCTACGCCCTGGGCCCCACGGTCATCTCGACCCTCGGCATGGGCGAGCTCTCGAACACCCAGGCGTGGGTGCTGCCGGCCTTCCTGTGGGCCGCGGACGTCGCCTGTCCCCTGGATCCCGAGCGGCCCGGACAGCCTCGGGCCCTCGTCGCGGTGGCCGTGGTCGGTCTGCTCGGCGGGCTGAGCAGCCCCTACTACGCGCTGGCGCTGCCGCTGCTGGCCGGGGCCTGGGCGGTGGTGGCCGTGCTGCGGCGGCGGGACGCCCTGCCCCGACGGCTGGCCCTGGCGGCGGGGCCGGTGCTGGTGCTGGCCCTGTCGCTGCTGCCCGTGCGGGCGTGGTTCGACGCGGACCTGCTGCGCGGCCCGCAGAGCCTGGTCGAGCCGGCTCCGCGGGCCTTCCAGGGCGACCCGGCCGGGCGACCCCTGCCCGACCCGCCCAGCGTCGCCACCCCCTCCGCGCTGCTGTGGGGGCCGGCCAGCCGCCCGCGCAGCCCCTGGCAGAGCGACCACGTGGCCTACCTGGGGCTGGTCCTGCTGGCCGCCGCCGGCCTGCAGCTGCGTCGGCCCGGCCGCGGCCGCGGGCTCGGCGCGGCCCTGGTCGTGGGTGGTGTGCTGCTCGCGCTCGGACCCTGGCTGGCGGCGGACGGCCGGTTCCTGGCGGTCGCGGGCCACGGGGTGCCGACGCCGGTGCGCCTGCTCGAGCTGCTCGGCTACCCCACCCGGGACGGCGGGCTCTACTTCCGCTTCGCGGTGGTGGCCGAGCTCGGGCTGGTGGTGCTGCTCGCGGCGGGCCTGGCCGGACGTCGGCGTGGGGCGGCGCTGGCGTGGCTGGTGGCGGGCCTGCACGTCGTGGACGCCGGGCAGAGCACCTGGGCGGCCGGGGCGGGGCGCTGGCCCGTGCGGATCGAGCCCGTCGCCGACCTCGACCTGCTGCAGGCGATGGCCCCGGCGGGGGCGGTCGTGCCGGCGCAGGCCGACGGCGCGGTCCTGGAGCTGCCGCTGCAGGGTGGGACCGACGCCTGGATGGCCCAGGAGGCCGTGCTGCGCGCGCTGTTCCACCGGCGACCGACCACGGGCGTGCTGCGCGATCTGCGCCCCCGCGAGGACACGCTGCGCGGCATCGTCTCCGCTGCGATGCAGGGCGACGATCCCGCCGCTGCCCTGCGTGCGGCCGGGTTCCGCTTCGTCCTGCTCCCCCGTGACCGGTCCGACCACAGCCAGTACCCTCCCGAGCTGCTCGACGCGGCGCTGGGCCCACGCTGGCACGACGGCGACCTGATCGTCTGGGACCTGGGGGCGACCTCCCTCGCCCCGCTGGCGCCTCCTCCGCTCCCTCCTCCCGCTCCTCCCCAGACTCCGAGGTCCCCGTGATCGCACTGCTCCTGCTGGCCTGCACCGGCCCTTCCTCCGACTCGGGCTCCTCCACCGGCGACAGCGGCACGGACGGCGGCGGCGACTCCGGCAGCGCAGCGACCCCCTACGAGCTCGACGGGCCCTACGTCGCCGCCCAGCGCACGCTCACGGTGCGGGACGAGGGGAGGGACCGCACCCTGACGGTCGAGGCCTGGTACCCGCTGGCCGAGGGCGAGGACGGGCTGCAGAGCGCGACCTGGGCGGACCTGATCCCGGACGAGGATCGGCGGACCGCCTACGAGGCGCTCTTGGAGGCGGCTCCCGACGAGTGCCCCAGCCAGGGGCTGCAGGCGGCCTGGGAGGGCGGCCGCGATGCCGACCGCAGCTGGCCCGTCCTGCTGATGTCGCACTGCCACGAGTGCACCCGCTGGTCGATGGCCACGGCGGCCGAGCGGCTCGCCAGCCACGGCTTCGTGGTGCTAGCGCCCGACCACGACGGCAACACGCTCTTCGACCAGCTGGACGGCACCGCCGTGGGGCTCGACACCGAGACCCTGGCCATGCGGGTGGACGACCTCGAGGCCGTGCTGGCCGCCGCCACCGCCGACGACTTCTTCATCGGGGTCGACACCACCCGTATCGGCGCGGTGGGACACAGCTTCGGGGCGGTGACGGCGGCGCTGTTCACCCAGGAACACCCCGAGGTCGCGGCCGTGATGATGGTCGGCGCCCCCGGCGAGAACCCGCTCCTGCCCGGCGTCGACATCGCGAGCATCGACCGCCCGCAGCTCTTCCTGCTGCTCGAGGAGGACCACAGCATCTCCGTGGCGGGCAACATCCTGATCGAGAACAACTTCGCCGAGGCGCCCGGTCCCGCCTGGCTCGTGCGCTACGCGGACGCCGGGCACTGGACGCCGAGCGATCTCGTGGGCCTCACCGACGGCTTCATGCCCGGCTGCGGCGAGGACGAGCGCATGGAGTCCGACGAGACCTTCGCCTACGTGGACCCCGCCACCGGCCGCGCGCGCGCCGGCAGCATCGCGGCGGCCTTCTTCGCCCACAGCCTGGACGGCGCGGCCGACGGTGCGGCGTGGTTGTCGGCGGTCTCGGCGGTGGATCCGATGCTGAGCGTCGAGGAACGCTGAGCCCCGCGCGACGGCGTGGCGGTGCTGCGCTACGCCGTCGCCCATGCGCCCCCGCCCCGCCCCCGACGGTCCCATCCTGCGCCAGCTGTTCCAGCTGGCCTGGCCGGTCGTGGGCCTCAACGTGCTCACCGTGCTGGCGCTCGCGGTCGACACCGCCATGGTCGGGCACCTGCCCGACGCCGACGTCGCGCTGACCGGGCTCGGCTTCGCGACCCAGATCGTGTTCCTGCTGATGGTGCTGATGATCGGCGTCACCGTCGGCAGCGTGGCCTTCGTCGCGCGCGCCCACGGGGCGGGCGATCGCGACCGGGTCGACCACGTCGTCGCGCAGTCGGTCACGGTGGCCCTGATGCTGGGGCTCGTCGTCGCCACTGTGGGCAACCTGCTCGGCGGGCCGCTGATGCAGCTCCTGGGGGCCCACGGCGCCGAGCTGGACGCCGGGCTGGCCTACCTGCGCGTGCTGCTGGCCTTCGCGCCGGCGACCTACGTCAACATCCTGCTGGCGGCGGCGCTGCGCGGGGTGGGCAACACCAAGCTGCCCTTCGTCGTCAGCCTGGCCAGCAACCTGCTGAACTTCCTGTTCAACTACGGGTTCATCCTGGGGCACTGGGGCTTTCCGGCCCTCGGCGTGCAGGGGGCGGCCCTGGGCACCGGCCTGTCGCAGGTCTTCGCGGTGGTCGTGCTGGGGGGGCTGCTGGCCCGCGGCATCGAGCCGGCCCTGCACATCCGGCCGCGGATCGTGCGGCCCGACTGGGCCCACGTGCGCGATCTGCTGCGCATCGGGGCGCCGGCCGCCGCCGACATGGTCGTGCTCAACGCCGCCTTCCTGTCGATCGTCGGCATGCTCGGGCGCATCGATCCGCTCGCCGTCGCCGCCCACGGGCTGGGGCTGCGGGTGCAGGCGCTGGCCTTCGTGCCGGGCATGAGCATCTCCCAGGCCATCGGCGCGCTGGTCGGCAATGCGCTGGGTGCGGGCGACTCGGCCCGGGCGCGGGCGGTGCTGCGGGCCGGGCTCGGCCTGTGCGTCGTCGTGATGACCACGCTGGCGGTGGCCATCCTGTTCGGCGTGGACGGCATCATCTCGCTGTTCGAGGTCGCGCCCGACAGCACCCTGGGCGGCTTCACGGCGACCTGGATGCGGCTGCTCGGGTACTGCATGCCCATCGTCGGCGTCTACATCGCCTTCGTCGGCCTGTTCCAGGGCAGCGGGGCCACGCGCATCTCGCTGTCGATCAACGCGCTGGTGACGCTGGTGTTCCAGATCCCCCTGTCCTTCGTCCTGGGCTTCCCGCTGGGGCTCGGCGCCTTCGGCGTCTGGGTGGCCTTCCCGCTCGGCTTCGTCGGGAAGGCGGCCCTGGCGTCGTGGATCTACCGCCGGGGCGGGTGGGCGCGGACGGGCGCGCGGGTCTGACGGCTGCTCAGGGCAGGGTGAGCGCCAGCCGCACCGAGCCCAGCCGCACGGCCCCGGTGTCGGGGTGCTGCTCGATGACCCGGACGGCGTCGTCGACGCCCAGCGCCGCCAGCTCGCGCCGGGCCCGGTAGACGTGATCCCGCACGCTGCCGTGGTCCAGGTGCAGCAGCCGCTCCAGGTCGTCGGGGCGCCGCCAGCCACGCTCGGCCCGCGGCAGGTCCGTGTCGGCCTCGCGGGCCTTGGCCAGCGCCAGCAGGGTCCGGTGGTGGGCCTTGGGCGGCAGCACGCGGCCGCCTCCGGGCAGGTGCACCTCGATCCAGAGCTCGCCGTCGGTCCGCTCTTCGATGCGCAGCTCGACCTCGAAGGTCAACACGCGGTGGGCGTCGAGCTCGATGGTGCCTGTGACGGCCTGGGGGATGTGCAGGGTCCAGGGCACCTGGCCCACCTGCAGGACGTCCAGGTCCGCGACCGGGCTCAGGCTGCCGTCGGGGCGCTCGGCCACCCAGCGGCCCCGCTGGTCGCAGTAGACGACCAGCAGCGGCTGTTCCATGTCCGGCAGGACCACCATGCCACCGTCGATCAGCACGGGCTCCAGCCCGGGGGCTTCGGCCCGCACCACCGGCGCGGCCACGCTCTCGATGCGCCAGGTGGGCTCGGGCGACCCGAAGGACAGGGTCGCGCCGGCCTGGAGCGGCCAGGCCTGGCCGGGCTCGACCCGATCTCCGTCGACCCAGGTGCCGTTGCGGGATCCCAGGTCGCGCAGCACCCACTGCTGTCCCGTCCAGCGCAGCGACGCGTGCTCGCCGGACACCGTGGGCGCCGACAGGCGCAGCGCGCAGTGGTCGGCGCGGCCGATCAGGTGGGCGGCGCGCAGGGTCACGCAGTGCGAGCGGTCGTCGATGCGGCGGAGGGTTCCCATGGCCGACTCCTACTGCGTGGATCCTGCCGCGGCGACCAGCTTCAGTACCGGGTGATGTAGGGCTTCATCCACTCGACCTCGCCGCGCACGCCGGCCCGGTAGATCTCCTGGACGCGGCGGGTGATCGGGCCGGGCTCGCCGACCTCGCGGCGGTCGACCTCGCGGATGGGCGTGATCTCCGCGGCGGTGCCCGTCATGAAGATCTCGTCGGCGACGTAGAGCGCGTCGCGGCCGAAGGGCATCTCGCGCACGGACAGGCCCATGCGCTCGAGGATCTCGATGGCGGTGCGGCGGGTGATGCCGGCCAGGATGTTGACCACCGGCGGCGTCTTCACGACGCCGTCGCGGATCACGAACAGGTTCTCGCCCGTGCCTTCGGCGACCCAGCCCATCTGGTCGAGCATGATCGCCTCGTCGAAGCCGTTGTCGTTGGCTTCGTAGCGGGCCAGGATCGAGTTCACGTAGTGGCCGATGACCTTGGCCCGCTGCATGTTCGCGTTGACGTGGTGGCGGGTGAAGGTGCTGGTCGCGGCGCGGATGCCGCGCTCGAGCCCCTCGGACCCCAGGTAGGCGCCCCACTCCCAGGTCGCGATCGCCACGCGCACGGGGTTGTCGCGGGCGCCCAGACCCATCGCGCCGCTGCCCAGGAAGATGAGCGGGCGGATGTAGGCTTCGTCGAAGCGGTTGGCCTGCAGGGTCTCGACACAGGCCGCGCGCAGCTGATCCAGGTCGTAGTCGACGTGGATCCGGCACATCTTGGCGCTGTCCAGCAGGCGGCGCAGGTGCTCGTCGAGCTTGAACACGCCGCCCCCGCCGCCGTCGGTCTGCTTGTAGCTGCGGATGCCCTCGAACACACCGAGCCCGTAGTGCAGGCTGTGGCTCAGGACGTGCACGTTGGCCTGGTCATAGGGGACCAGCTCGCCGTCCATCCAGATGACGTCGCTCTCGATGCCCATGGGGCTCCCTCCGAGGTCTGCGGGCGGCCCCTAATGCCCTGGCGGGTCGCTCGCCCGTGGGCGGCGGCCCCCCTGCGGGACCGGCGGGCCCTCACCCGGAGCGGGCGAGGGCCATGGGTGGCTACTGCGGCGTCTCGAGGGTGGCCTGCAGCGGGTGCCCGTCGGCGTCGAGCTTCACGATGGGCAGGCCCAGGGCGGACAGGGGCTCGCCCACCGTGGCGGCGTCGCCGACCACCAGGATGGCCAGCGGCTGGTCGCGGACCCAGGTGTCCCAGGCCGTGTGGGCCTGGCCCAGGCTGACCGCCCGCAGGCGGTCGGGGGCGCCGGTGATCCAGTCGTCGGGCAGATCGTAGAGCCACATGGCTTCGGTCTCGGACATCAGCTTGCCCGGGTTCTCGAAGCCCAGCGGCCAGGTGCCCAGCAGGTAGCCGCGGCCGTTGTCGAGCTCGGCCTGGCTGATGCGGTGGCCCTGGCCGGCTTCCGCGACCTCGCGCAGGATCTCGCTCACCGCGTCGGCGGTGGCCGGCGTCATGACGCTCGTGCCCACCTGCCAGCGGTCGGTGGCGTAGTTGCTGTCCACCCACGACCAGGCGCCGTAGGTCCAGCCCTTGTCTTCGCGCAGGTTCATGTTGATGCGGGCGGTGAACATGCCACCGACCGCCATGTTGTGCAGCTGGAAGGCCGGCGCGTCGGCGTCCGTGCGCTTGCCGACGAAGCGGCCGACCCGCAGCACCGACTGGGCCGCGCCGGGCTTGTCCACCAGGTAGATGGTGGTCGCTTCGGGCTGGATCACGTGCTCGTCGACGTCGGTGGGCCGGACCAGGTCGCGCTTGGCGGCGCCCCAGTCGGCCAGCCGCGCTTCCAGCAGGGGCTGGATCTCGGCCATGGTCGTGTCGCCGCCGACCAGGACGACGGCGTTCTGGGCGCCGACGTTGGCTTCGTACCAGCGCTTCATGTCCTTGACCGTCATGGCCTGGTAGGCGGCCTCGGTCGTCTGGTGCCCGGCGTAGCCGTCGCCGAAGCCCAGCTTCTCCCAGACCCGGTCCCCGATCGAGCGTGGATCCTCGCGGTTGGCCTTGAGCGTCTGGATGCGCTTCTTCTGCATCAGCGACCACTCGTCGGCCGGGAAGTCGGGGTGCCGCAGCACGTCGACCATCAGGTCCAGGGTCTCCGGCAGCTTCTCGCGCAGGCCGCTGGCGCTGACCGTCGCGCTGTCCAGGCCGGCGCTGCTGCCGACCGTGCTGCCGAGCTTGCGCTGGGCGTTGGACAGCTGCGCGGCGGTCTTGCCGGCGGCGCCTTCGTTGAGCATGTCCATGGTCACGCTGGCCAGGCCGGGCTGGTCGTGGGGATCGGTCCAGGCGCCGGCCCGCAGGCCGACCTGGACCCACACCAGGGGGACCTCGTGGTTCTCGACCAGCACCACGCGCAGGCCGTTGCTCAGGGTCGCCTCTTCCGCCTGGGGCAGCTGGAACTCGCGCGGGGCGAGGGGCTCGGGCATGTCCAGGCGATGGTCGAAGGGCCGGCTGTCGACCACGGGGGTCGGGGGAGCCTTCGGGCCGCAGGCCAGCAGCAGGGTCGGGATCAGGATGGCGGCGCTCACTCGGCACCTCCCTCGGGACGGACGTGCAGCACGACGCGGTGGCCGGGCACGAGCCAGGTGTTGGCGGTCTCCTTGACCGAGGCGGGGGTCACCTTCAGGTACCGGCGCAGGTCCTTGCCGATGTACCCGGGGTCCCCGGTCCAGGTGTAGTAGCTGTTGAGCATGTCGGCCTTGCCGGCGATGGTCAGCAGCCGGCGGTAGAAGCCGACCTGCCAGTTGGTCTTGCTGACCGCGACCTCGTCGGCGGTCGGGCCGTCCTTGCGGAGCTCGGCCAGCACGGCGTCGATCTCCTTGACCAGCTCGTCGGTCGTGTGGCCCTCGGCGGCGGTGGCCTCGATGATGTAGCTGCCGGTCAGCAGGGCGCTGTACTGGTAGGCCTCGACGTCCTTGGCGATCTGCTTGTCCTTGACCAGGCGCTGGTAGAGCCGGCTCTCCTTGCCGTCGGACAGGACCGTCGACAGGATGTCGAGCTCGGCGTCGCCGTCGGCGTAGAGCTTCGGGCTCACCCAGGCGATCCACACCTTGTGGTCGGGGGCGTTCTCGGTCTTCTCGACGACGACCTCTTCGCTCAGCCAGCCGTCCGGCAGGTCGAAGGACTTCACCGGCGTCGGCTGGGGCCCGGCGGGGATCGCGCCGAAGTAGCGGTCGACCAGCGTCTTCGCCTCGGAGGGGTCGAAGTCGCCGCTGATCACCAGGCTCGCGTTGTTCGGCACGTACCAGGTCGAGAAGAAGGCGCTGACGTCCTCCATCGTGGCGGCTTCGATGTCCTCGTGCCGGCCGATCGTGGGCACGTGGTAGGGGTGGTTCTCCGGGTAGAGGTTCTCGAAGAGCCAGACCCAGACCTCGCCGTAGGGCGTGTTCTCGTAGCGCTGGCGCCGCTCGTTGCGGACGACCTCCTTCTGGTTCTCGAGCTTCTCGTCCGTGAGGGCGGGCAGCAGCCAGCCCATCCGGTCGCTCTCGAGCCACAGGGCCAGCGGCAGCTGCTCGCTCGGCACACCCTCGAAGAAGTTGGTGCGGTCGAAGTTCGTGGTGCCGTTGACCCGGGCGCCGATGCGCTGCAGCGGAACGAAGTAGTCGTCGTTCATGTGCTCGCTGCCCTGGAACATCAGGTGCTCGAACAGGTGCGCGAAGCCGGTGCGGCCGGCCACCTCGTCCTTGCTGCCGACCCCGTACCAGAGGTTGACCTGCACGAAGGGCACGCTGTGGTCCTCGCTCAGGATCACGTGCAGGCCGTTGTCGAGGGTGTACTGCTCGAAGGGGATCGCGACGGCGGGCTTGTTGTCGAGCGTCGCCGTCGTGGCGGCGCCGGGCGCTTCGTCGCCGGCGGCGGCATCGCCGGTAGCGGCATTGCCAGTACCGGCATCGCCAGCCAGGGCCGGCAGCGCTGCCAGCAGGCCGCCGATCAGCAGGGCGGTGTGCATGGGCACTCCTCTGGGGTCAGGGGGGAGGGGGGCTATCGTCCTGACCGGTGGAGGCCCACCTTCCGCGGTTCACGGGTCGCCGGTGGGGGCGCCGGCGGTGGCGTGGGCGGCTCAGCCGTTGACGGGCGGCGGCTTGGGGCGGGTGAACACCCAGGTCGCGTCGTCGGAGAGCGCCGCGTCGAAGGCGTAGCCGTCCGCGTCGCAGTCCTGGAGGGCGGAGACGTCGGTCAGCGCGCGCTCCGCGGCCCAGCGGGCCATCGCGCCGCGGGCGTGCTTCGCGTAGAAGCTGATCACCTGCAGCCGGCCGTCCTCGAGCTGTTCCTTGAACACCGGCGTCACCACCGGGCGGCCCAGCTTCCGCGCCTTCACCACGCGGTAGTACTCGTTGCTCGCCAGGTTCACGACCGTGTCCGCGCCGGCGTCCTCGGCCCAGCCGCGCAGCACCTTCGTCACGCTGTCCCCCCAGAAGGCGTACAGGTTCTTCCCCCGCCGCGTCGACAGGTCCGTGCCCATCTCCAGCCGGTAGGGCTGGATCAGGTCCAGTGGCCGCAGCGCGCCGTACAGCCCCGACAGGATCGCCACGTGCCGGTTCGCCCAGGCCAGCGCGTCCCGGTCCAGGCTGCGCGCGTCCAGCCCCTTGTAGACGTCCCCGTCGAAGGCCAGGGCCGCTGGCCGATCGCGCTGTTCGTCCGGTGCGCCGTCGTCCATCTCCTGGAAGCGGTCGTGGTTCAGGCTGGCCAGGTCGTCCGACAGGTCCATCAGCGTGCGCAGCTGCTTCGTCTTCAGCCGCTTGCAGCGCCGCATCAGCACGGCCGTGTCCTTCATCAGTGGCGGCGTGCCCACGTCCAGGTCGAGGTCGACGGGGCTCCAGTCGAGGGACTTCGCGGGAGAGAGGAGGAGGAGCATCGGGCGAGCCGGGGAGGCGGGGAGGAGGACCAGAGGTGTAGCGCCCTTCGGGGGAGGGGCAACGGTGCCGAAAGGAGGAGCGCCCGAACCCGGGGTCTATGACCTGTCGCCCGGACTTGGGGCGCCGGATCTCGCCCGAAGCCGGGGTCGATGTCCTATCGCCCGGACTTTGGGCGCCGGATCGCGCCCGAACCCGGGGTCGATGGTCTATCGCCCGGACTTGGGGCGCCGGATCGCGCCCGAACCCGGGGTCGATGGTCTATCGCCCGGACTTGGGGCGCCGGATCGCGCCCGAAGCCGGGGTCGATGGTCTATCGCCCGGACTTGGGGCGCCGGCTCCCGCCCGAACCCGGGGTCGATGACCTGTCGCCCGGACTTGGGGCGCCGGATCGCGCCCGAAGCCGGGGTCGATGAGCTATCGCTCCGAGTTCGGGCGCTGCACGGGCCACGGCCCGGGGCGACGATCGCGCTCCCTCCGCGACCCTACAGCCCCCACCGCCCCTCGTCGTCCCGCCACGCGCCCGTCCGCACCCACATGCTGACGTCCACCAGCAGGCGGGTGAAGGTCGGCGCGACGAACAGCCGATCCTGGTAGCGGGTGGGATCGAAGGGGCTCCTGGCCATCTCGTCCAGGTCCCAGTCCTCGAGGGTCGCGTGGGTGGCGAACTCGGAGAGCTCGCCGACGCTCGACAGCAGCCCGGCGCCGAAGGCCTTGGGGCGGCCGTCCTGGGCGACCAGGCCGAACTCCATCGTGTACCAGTAGACCCGGTCGATGCGGGTCATCTCGGTCTCGGAGGCGACGTGGGCGGCCTGGCCGAGCAGGCGGTTGAGCTCGGCGATGGCGGGGTGCACCAGGGTGGCGGCGTGGCCGACCAGCTCGTGCACGACGTCGGGCTCGGGGGTGTAGAAGGGCTTGCTGTGGTGCCGGATGTACTGGGTGCTGAGGAAGGTCTGGTTGCCGAGGTAGCGCATGAAGGTGCGGGCGGTGACGAGCCCGCCGACGGGCTCCATACGGAAGCCGCTGGCTGCATGCAGCCGGGGGTTGAGGCTCTCGAGCTGCGGGATGCGCTCGTGGCCGAGCGGCAGCACGTCCTGCAGCTCCAGGATCTCGCGGCAGACGCGGTCGGCGTGCACCGGGGCCAGGGACCGCCAGATGGTCTGCCAGACGGCGTGCTCCTCGTCGGAGTAGGGCGCCTCGGCGACGGCGTGGCCCGTGCGGTGGGCCAGCGCGATGCGGGCGATCTCGTTGCGGCGCTCGCGGTAGGCGCGGTCGCGGAAGCCCGGGTGGTCCGGGTCCAGGACGACGAGGTCGCGCGCGCCGCCGGCGTGGGCCGTGAAGGTGGGGCTGAACTCCATCGGGACGCTCCGGTCGAGGGGGGAGCTTCACCCGTTGCGGATCAGGCTGCATGCTGCGACGCAATATCTGACTTGCCGCAGCGCAGCATCAGCGCTACCGTGACCGGGTCCCGGAGGTCCCCCATGTTCGAAGCCGCTCTCGCCCATCCCTGGCACTGGTCCCTGTTCCTGGTCTACCTGGTCGTGACGGCCGCCCTGGCCTGGCAGGGGGGCCGCAAGGATCAGGAAGGCGGTGGCTTCGCCGTCGGCTCGGGCCGCATGTCGCCGTGGATGGCCGGCCTGACGCTCGGGGCCTGCCTGGCGTCTTCGTCCACCTTCGTCATCATGCCGGGCTTCGTCTATGCCGACGGGCTGCCGGCCCTGCTCGGGTTCACCGTGCCGCTGGTCGCGGGCCTGGCCCTGGGCCTGGTGCTGTTCGCGCCGCCCTTCCAGCGGATCGGCAAGCGGGTCGCGGCGCTGACCATCCCGCACTGGCTCGGCGAGCGCTACGGCTCTGCTGCACTGCGGAAGGCGTTCGCGGGACTCAACGTGCTGAACGTGGCCTACCTGGTGCTCATCACCGTGGGCTGCGGCTACGTGATGGAGCGTGCGCTCGGGGTGCCCTACGAAGCCGCGGTGGTCGGGATCGTCCTGTTCGTCTTCGGCTACACGGCCTTCGGCGGGGCCTGGGCCCACGCGCTGACGAACTCGATGCAGGCCTCGGTGATGCTGGTGGTCGCGCTGGCCATCTTCGGCGCCGGCTGGCAGCACTGGCAGAGCGGGGCGGTCGTGGAGACCCTGGTCGCCTCGGGCACGACGGCCCCCGACAGCGCGCTGTTCTCCAGCGCCCTCGAGGTGTGGCTGGTGCCCTTCCTGATGGGCCTCGCCCTCACCACCCAGCCCCACCTGCTGACGAAGGCCCTCTACGTCGAAGGCCGCGGCGCCCTCGGCCGCACCGTGGCCATCGGCATGGGCACCTTCGTGGTGTTCAGCCTGGTGCTGTTCGCCGGGGTCTACGCCCGGTTCGACCTGGCCCAGGCGGTGCCCCAGGACCAGGCGATGGGCGCCTGGCTGGCGGTGGCCTTCCCGTGGGAGCCCGTGGGTGCGCTGGTCTCGGTCGCGATCCTGGCGGCGAGCATGTCCACCCTCGACGGTCTGTTGGTGGCGATCTCCGCGTCGGTGGGGGGTGATCTGCTCGGCACCGGCCAGGCCGGGACCCGCCGCGGCGTCTGGCTCAACCGGGCGGTGCTGGGGGTCCTGGCCCTCCTGACCATCGGCGTGGCCCTCTCCCCGCCGAAGCTGGTGCTCCTGCTGGGACAGCTCGGGGTCTACGGCCTGGTCGCCGCCTCGGCCGGCCCCCTCGTCGGCGGGTTGTTCCGCCGCGGCCCCCTCTCCCCCCGCTGGGCGCTGCTCAGCGCCGGGCTCGCCCTGGTCGTGCACTTCGGGCTGGGCCTGACGGTCGTCGCCAATCCCGGCGTGAGCGCGGCCATCGCCCTGGCGGTGGGCGTGCCCATCGGACTGCTCGCACCGGCGCCCGCGACCCGGACCTCGAGCTCGGTCCTGGCCTCGACTGCGGCCTCGACCGCGGCTCAGTCGGCCACGTCGCAGAGCTCCAGGCCGGTCACCGGGTAGTCGAGGGCCCACGACGACAGGGGCGCGCCCAGGGCATCCCACTGCGACAGCGTGGACTCGCCGCTGCCCGACAAGGTGGCCAGCCACACGTCGCCGGCGGCGTCGGTCCCGAGCTCCAGCACCTGCTCGGTGTCGTAGCTGCGCAGCACCTCGCCCGTCGCGGCGTCGACGGCGTGCAGCGCGTAGCCGCCGGCGCCGTCGTCCGTGGCGAGCCACAGCTCGCCGGACGTGGTGTCGATGTCCATGGCGACGATGCGCAGGTCGAGCTCCTCTTCGGTGACGACCCACTCGAAGTCGCCGATGACGCCACCGCCGAGGGGCAGGAGCCCCACCCCGCCGCTCAGGTCGTAGGCCGCTCCCTCTCCCGACCCCCGCCCGAGCACGTAGATCCCGGCGCTGCCGGGCACCATGTGCCTCGCCACGTCGACGGAGGGCACGGGCTTGCCGATGCCCACGCGCTCGCTGCCCAGGTCGATCCGGATCAGCGAAGCGCCGGTTCCGACGCCGCTGCTGCCGTCGATGCGCAGGACGGCCACCCAGAAGGCGCCGTCGACGTAGGTGGCCGCGATGGCTTCGGGACTGCCGTCGCCGTCGGCGTAGAGCGAGAAGTCGGCCATCGATCCGCTCAGGGCCTCGCCGGACAGGAAGGGGCTCTCGGCGCCTTCGTACAGGGTCACGAGCCCGCGCGTGCCGTCCTTCTCGAAGGTGAGGGCGGTCGGCTGGGTGTCGGCCCCCAGGTCCAGCCGGCCGGTGATGGACCCGTCGGCAGGGTCGATCCAGGCGATGGCGTCGCTGCCGCCGCGCTCGAGCAGGGCGAGGCTCGCCTCGCTGCACTCCGGCAGGCTGTCGGCGACGGGCAGGGCACGCTCGCTGCCGATCCAGTCGTCGTCGTCGAGGCCGATCAGGCCGTAGGTCCCGCTGCTGCCGTCCGATGACCGGGTGGTGAACAACGCGAGCGGTGTCCCCATCCAGCGCTCGAAGTCGGTGCCGTCGCCGCCGTCGGTGTCGGTATCGGTGTCGGTGTCGAGGTCCGTGCCGGCGTCGGTGTCGGTGTCGAGGTCCGTGCCGGCGTCGGTGTCGGTGTCGAGGTCCGTGCCGGCGTCGGTGTCGGTGTCGGTGTCGGTGTCGACGTCCGTGCCGTCCGCGTCGACGTCCGCGTCGATGTCCGCGTCCGCGTCGACGTCGGCGTCCGCGTCGGCGTCCGCGTCGGCGTCCGCGTCGGTGTCCGCGTCGACGTCGGCGTCCGCGTCGGCGTCGGCGTCAGCGTCGGCGTCCGGATCGCCGCACCACGCCGTGCCCTGGCAGTCGGGATCGTCGCAGTCGGTCAGGCCATCCTGGTCGTTGTCGGCGCCGTCGACACACTCGCCCGACCAGGTGCCTTCGGGCGAGGGCTCTCGCTTGCAGGCGACCAGCGACAGCAGGAGGAGCGAGGGAAGCAGGGGCATGGACGGGGCTCCTGGAGGAGGCGGCGCGAGCGACGGTGGGACGTGGGGGAGGCGATGCCGGTGCTCCCGGGCAGTCGCGAGCCGTGCGAGGGCACGGTACCCGAAGGCCCGGCGGACGCCACCCGCCGCCCTCCCACGGTATCGTCATCTGCCTGCGCTCCGCGCCCCGTGCGCCGACCGCGTGTCTGCCCCTGCGAGTCCATGACGTCGTCGCCCACCCGGGATCGCCTGATCCGCCTGCTGCCGTGGGTCCTGCTCATCCTGTGGGTGGGGTGGCTCACCTCGCCACTGTACCGGCCACCGGTGGAGTTCTTCGGCCAGCCGGTCGGCGACTCGATGTCGGCCCGCTACTACTTCCACTACGTCAGCGAGGTCGCCCTCGGTCGGCAGTCCGCCGACGTGCTGGGACCGCTCGGCCACCCCGCGGTGGTCCCCCGGCAGGGCGAGTTCCCCACGATCGTCGAGGGCTACCTGGGGGTGCCCTTCCACATGCTGTTCCGCCACCCTCTGGCGTTCCAGCTCACCATGGCCTTCGGCGTGCTGGTCAACGCGCTGGGAGCGGCCGTGCTCGCGCGGGCGCTCGGGGCCCGTGGCGTCGGCATCTTGTTCGCCGGAGTGCTGGCCAGCCTGTCCTACCCGATGTGGCGGGAGCTGATCCGCGGCCGTCCCAACGCGATGTGGATCGGGATCCCGCTGCTCGCCATCGGCGCGGTGCTGCTGGCGACCGGGACCGGTGTCGACAGTGAGCGACCGTCGCCCCCGCTGCGGGCGGTCCCGAGCACGCTGACCACCCTGGCCCTCGCCCCGCTGTTGCTCTTCGCTGCCCTGGTCTACCCGCCCCACTGCGTCGTGCTCGCGCCCGTGGCGGTCGCGCTCTTCCTGGTGGGCCTGCATCGGCGCGTCGCCCCCCGACTGCTGCTGGCCATGCTCGCCGCGGGGGCGGCCGTGGCCCTGGGCTGGGAGGAGCTGACGCGGCTGCTGGCTTTCGGAGGCACGCGGACCAACGTCGAGATCGCCTGCGACGTGGTCGAGAAGCGCATGACCCTCGAGCGCTGGGCCGTCTTCGACACGCACCGGATCGTGTCGATGCAGGCGGGCGGCGTGACGGTGGGCATGTGGGCGCTGGCCCCCCTGGCCCTGCTGCGGCGGCAGGGACGGGCCCGGCAGCTCGTGCTGCTGCTCTACGCCGCCTTCCTGGTGCCGGTGTCGCTGGGGGTCTGTCAGCTCTACGACGAACGGCGGCCCCTCGCAGACGTCCTCGGCTTCGACTTCGGTGCGCTGCTCGCGCCGATCTTCGGCCTGGCCAGGTTCTACTCGGACCTGCATCGGGTGGCGATCGTCGGAGTGGCCTTGCTCGTCGTCGCGTCGGGTGTGGGGCTCTCGGCGCTGGCCCGGATCACGATCCGGGGACGTCGCTGGCCCGCCCTGGTCCTGGCGTCGGCGCTCGGGGTGGCCGCCGCCTGGCAGAGCTTCGAGCTGCCGCTGCGCATCGCCTTCTATCGACGCCCGGTGCCCACCGCGGACCACCTCGCCCCGATCATGGAGCATGTCGGAGACGCGCCCCTGGCCGTGCTGCCCTTCGACTACTGGGACGAGCTCGAGTCGGTCCTCTACCACCCCGCCAACCCACGCTTCCATCCCCGTGAGATCCAGCAGGGTGTGATCCATCCTCGGGACCCGGGGCTCGCCTGGCTCTACGACCTGGGCTGGCGCACCTTCCGACTCGATCCGCCGGGTGCGGAGGTGCTCGCCTCCCTGGGACCCGGCTACGTCGTGCTGGCGCCCTATCGCTGTGCGCCGCCCGACCTCGCCTACCCGCAGCGTCAGCCCTGCGACCTCGCGGCCTTCACCGAGCGGATCTCCGCGGCCCTCGGACCCCCGACGGAGCTCGCCGACGGCTTCCAGGTCTGGGCCTTGCCGGGCACGCCCGCCCCTTCGGACTGAGCCGACGGGACTCCTGCGTGCGGGCCGTCACTGCCGGGCCGTCACTGCCGGGCCGTCACCGCCGGGCCGTCACTGCCGGGCCGGGGGTCCATACGGCGCGAGGGTCTCGGCCAGCGCTTCGCCCAGGGCCCGGTGGCCGATGTCGTCGGGGTGGACCTGATCGAACCAGTAGCCCAGGTCCGCGCCCGCCGCTTCGAACACCGCCGGGCCGTAGACCAGCGGCGCATCGTGGCGCGCGGCCACGGCCGCCATCGCCGCGCGGAAGTCGGCCACGACGTCGGGGGCGCCCAGGGGATCGAGGTCGAGGGGGGCCGGCAGCACCAGGAAGGCGGGGCGAGCCCCGAGCGCCTCGGTCTTGGCGACGATGGTCTCGAGGTTCTGGATGTACCGGGGCAGCGGCGTCCGCGCCTGGTCCGAGTGGCTGGGGATGTCCTGGGCGCGGTCGATGAACCGCACGCGCCGGGCGTGCTTCCAGGGGTCCAGGAACTCGGACAGCAGCCGGTAGGAGGCGAGCTGCTGAAGGCCGGAGCGCACCTGGCCGACGGCGAAGGGATCGCTGCTCTGGCCGGGCTGCAGGCCGGCGTAGATGTCGCTCCACAGCCCCGCGATGATCACCCAGTCGGGGTCGGCGGCTGCGCCGTGGCGATCGAGCACCTGGATCGACTGCTCGGAGGAGTGGCCCGGGATCGCGCCGACCACGGGGGTCACGGGCCGGCCCCACGCCTCGGACAGGCGGACCGCCGCCACCGTCGAGAACATGTCGGTGTAGGCGACGCCGAGCCCCATGACCGAGCTGTCGCCCAAGGTCAGCAGCCGCACCTCGCCGGGGCTGCGGGGCTGCAGCTCGGGGCCGCGCAGGCCCAGGCTGTTGAACCGCATCGGGATGCCGCGGTAGTTCTCGACGCGCGACGGCGCGGCGGTCCAGCCCATGTCCTCGTCGGCCACCAGCGGCACCAGATCGCCGTGCTCGGCCCGACGGCGAGCGACCTCGGCTTCGAAGGCGTCCAGGCGGTCGGCGCTCGGCGCCGCCAGCGGCAGGGTGCGGCGGGTCGGCGCGGGGCCGGCGACCAGCCGAGCGACGCCTTCGACGCCGACGAGCAGGAGGGCGGTGGTCGCGACGGTGAACGCGAGCTTCCGGAGCGTGGAGCGCATGGCCGCAGGCTATCGCGTGGCCCCCCCTCCCTCGACAATTTGCGAAAGGCGCGTGACGACGCGGGCAACCGCGTTGCTCCCCCGAACCGGGCCTGTAGGCTGCCGAATCGATCCTGCTCCGGGAGACCCATGTCCACCGTCGCGCGTTTCCTGCTCTGCACCTCCGGCCTGCTCCTCCCCTTCGCCATCGGCTGCAAGAAGGAGGACGACATCGTCCCCGGCCAGACCCAGCGGGTCGACCCGATGCTGCAGCTCGACTCGCCGGCCGCGGCGTCCTGGCTGCCGGTCGGGCCCACCCCGGTGGCGGGCATCAGCCGCGACATGCGCACCGTCAAGGTCGGCGAGCAGCAGCTGGTCCTCAACGACGGCGGCGCCTTCTCCGGGCAGGTCGAGCTGGTCCGGGGCGTCAACGTGGTCGAGGCCCGTGGCACCGACGTGCGGGGCGACACCCACTACGCGCGGCACGGCGTGCTGGCCGGGACCTTCGGCGAGCCCGACGGCGCCATCGAAGACGCCGCCGTCATCCGCTTGAACCAGTCGGGCCTGGACGTGCTGCTCGGCATGATCGGCGAGCTCATCGACCCGAGCATCCTCGACGGCACCCTGTCGACCATCAACCCCATCTACAGCGACAGCTACGGCATCTTCGGCTGGGACGCGGTCACGATCGAGGCCGACGTCGACGGCGTCGACTTCGGCGTGATCCAGCTGGCGGTCACGCCGCGATCGGGCGCCCTGCACCTGGAAGGCACGCTGCCCGACCTGTTCGTGGACGCCCAGGCCCGCGGCTCGGTCGTGGGCTTCGACTTCGACAGCGACGTGACCATGTGGGCCGACCGCGCCGACCTGGAAGCCACCCTCGAGCTCGGCGCCAAGAACGGCATGGTGACCGCCGAGCTCAGCGACATGTCCCTGGAGCTGGTCGGCTTCGGCTACGACACCAGCCTGCTGCCCGGCGACGTCGAGTCCTGGATCCTGGTCGACACCCTGCAGTCCACCATCGAGGAGCAGGTGCTGGCCATGGTCGAGGAGGAGGTCCCCGGCTTCCTGGACGAGGCACTGGCCGGGCTGGACCTGAGCTTCGAGACCGAGCTGCTGTCGACCCCGCTGTCCGTCGCCGCCGACATCGTGCGGGTCGACGTCGACGGCGACGGCGTCGAGCTCGGCGTGGACATCACGGCCGACATGCCGAACGCCGGCGTCGAAGGCTCGGGCTTCCTGCTGGCCGGCCCCGGCGAGGCCTTCGTCGACCACGACGCCCACATGGCCGCCGTCATCGGCGACGACCTGCTCAACCGCATGCTCTACGAGGCCTGGGCCGCGGGTGTGCTCGAGCTGTCCATGTCGACCTACGACGGCAGCCTGCAGTCCTTCCTGCTGACGCCGCTGCACGCCACCGAGGGCACGATCACCGTCGACGCGGCCCTGCCCCCCGTCATCGTCGAGGGCCGCAACGGGCTGCAGCTGCAGGCCGCCGAGCTCATCGTGACCATCGACACCCCCGACGGCGAGCTCGGCACCCACCTGGTGATCGCCGTCGCCGCCAAGGCCGACCTCGAGGTCGGCTACGAAGACGGCGAGCTGGTGCTGGACCTGGGCGAGGTCAACCCGGTGCTGATGGTCCGCGAGAGCGACTGGGGCGCCAGCAACGAAGCCGTCACCGAGCTGGTCGCCGAGATGCTGCCGCTGGACACCCTGCTGGCGCTGGTCGGCAACTTCTCCTTCCCCATCCCGGAGATCTCCGGGCTGGTGCTGACGGACGTGCAGGTCAGCCGCGAGAGCAGCGGCGTGCACACCGGCGTCACCGCGTCCCTGGAGTAGGCCGATGCGCGGCGTCGCGACGGCGGGCCTCTCGCTCGCGCTGTGCTGGAGCGCATCGGCGCGCGCCGCCAGCCTGGACAACCTGGAGATGGGCGGGCTGTGGGGTACCCCGGCCGCCACCGACGGCACGGCGCTGTGGTGGAACCCCGCCGGCGTCGCTGCCGGCCAGGGCACGCGCATCACCATCGAAGGCGCTCCCACCTTCGCGACCATCGACATCGAGCGGGCGGCCCCGCATGGCGGGCCCGACACGGTGCGGCTCGAAGGCGTCGTGCCCTACGCCGGCGCGGTGAGCGACTTCGGCGTCGACGGCCTGGGCGTCGGCATCGGGTTCGGCGTGCCCTATGTGCGCGGCGGCGCCCAGGACCCCGAGGGCGGGCCCGTCCGCTACCACCTGCGCGAAGGCCGCATCGAGGCCATCGACATCATGGTGGCCGCCGGCTGGGAGTTCTCGGACATGGTCGCGGTCGGCGCGGCCGTGCACTACCTCAAGAGCGGGTGGTCGGCGCGGGTCGACCAGGAGCTGATGGTCGACCTCGCTCACGAGATCGAGGCGCTGGACCAGGACCCCGGCTACACCGACGACGACCTCGAGAACCCCGACTACGCCGCCACCCTCGACTTCCAGCACCTGCACGACGACGCCGTGTCCTTCTCGGCCGGGCTGCGGGTGAAGCCGGTCGAGACCGTGGCCATCTCGGTCGCCTACGTGCACGGCGCGAAGGTCGACAACCAGGGCGAGGTCAGCCTGGAGTTCGGCTGTCCGCCGGAAGAGGACCTGCTGGGGCGGTTCGGCGCCCAGTCTCGAGGGCTCTGCTACAGCGCTGCCGACGGGAGGGCCTCGGTGGCCTACGCCCTGCCGGCCCGGGTGCACGGCGGCGTCCAGGTGCGCCCGACCGAGCAGCTCGCGGTCGAGGCGATGGGCGGGGTGGTCTTCTGGAAGGTCCACGACGACTACATCATCACCGTGTCCGACATCACCGGTCGCGACGCGGAGCTGCCGGCCGAGTCCGTCGCCCTCATCGAGCGCACCCAGGCCTGGGCCCGCGACAACCAGACCAGCTTCTGGCTGGGCCTGGACGCCAAGGGCACCCTGGCGGAGCGGTTCACCATCGGCGGGCGCCTGATGCTCGACAAGGCGGCGGTGCCCAGCAAGGCGCTGATCGCCAACAACTTCGACACCGACAGCGTGATCACCGGGGTCCTGTTCGCCGTCCGCCCGGTCGACGTGGTCGAGATCGGCGTGTCCTGGAGCCACTACTTCCTGCAGACGCGCGACGTGACCGACAGCGCCTTCGCGATGACCCTGGACCCGGAAGCGGCCGCCGCCGAGCGGTACTTCTACCCGCACGGCAACGGCAGCTACGGTGGCAGCATCGACCGGTTCGGGATCAGCGGCCAGGTCCGGTTCTGAGCCGGGCGCGTCGGCGTCGAAGCGCAGGCTGCGACTACTCGCAGCACATCACGTGGAAGCTGGCCGTCTCGGTCCCGGCGTCGCCGCTCACGTCGACCTCGATGAGCCAGTCCGCTTCCATGTGCAGGTTGAAGGGGCTCGCGGTGGCGGTGCCGTCGCCGTTGTCGACCAGCTCGGGGGTCACGTTCATGCCGTGACCGTGGGCCGGCATGGTCGCGTCGATGCGGGTGATGGACACGCCGTCGGCCGGCGTCACGTCCAGCGCCACGTCGAAGTTCTGGTTCATGGGCACGGGGTCGATGGACGGGGTCCAGGTCACGGACCAGCTGCCGCCGTCGGTGTCCTGGGTGCGCGAGTAGTCCACGGCGCCGCTGTCGCTGCCGCCGTGATCGGTGTGCGTGTGGCCGTCGTCGGTGGCGCCGGAGTCGGTGTCCCCGTCTCCGCAGGCGACGAGCAGGGTCAGGGCGAGGGGCAGCATCGGGTCTCCTGGGACGGGAATCAGACTACCGGGCGGTCCGGCGGGTCGCTACCCTCGCGTCGCGGCGCCCCTGCGACCGCCTGCCGCCGGAGGCCTGCATGTCGACCCTCGCCCTCCTCCTCCTCGCCTGCGCCTCCTCCCCCGGAACCGACAGCGGCGGAACCGGTGCAGACGGCTCGGACGGCGACGCGACGGACAGCGGAAGCCCCGGCTTCGACTACGGCGCCTTGACCCTCGACCCCTTCGAGAGCAACGTCGTCGACGGCTTCCTCTGCCCCGACGCGCTGGACCCGGAAGGAGCGGTCGACAAGCAGTTCATCGACTGCGCCATCGAAGGCGAGAACGACCGGTCTCCGGCCCCCCAGGACACCCTGCGGTTCATGGCCTGGAACATCGAGCGCGGGCAGCGGCTGGACGACCAGCTCGCCGGCTTCGCCGACGGCCGCGTGCCCACCCCCGATGTGCTGCTGCTGTCCGAGTCCGACCGGTTCTGCGCGCGCAGCGGGGACCGCAACGTGACGCAGGTGCTGGCCCAGGCCCTGGACATGAACTGGGCCTACGCCGTCGAGTTCGTCGAGTTGCCGCGCGGGGGAGGGGACGAGACCTGCGAGCACGGGAACGCCGTGCTGTCGCGCTTCCCCCTGGCCAACGTGCAACAGCTGCGGCATGAGGCGAACCTGTCCTGGTACGAGGACGAAGGCGAGCCGCGCCTGGGCGGGCGGATCGCCGTCGCGGCCGACGTCGTCGTGGGCGAGAAGATCGTGCACGTGGTCACCGTGCACTTCGAGAGCACCGTGAGCGCCTTCGACATCCAGGTCGCCCAGGCCGTCGAGACCGCCGAGCACGCCGCTGTGCAGCCCTTCGGGGTCGTGGTCGGGGGCGACACGAACGCGCCCTTCTACACCTTCGACCTGAGCAACGGGCAGCACAACGACGAGACCATCGCCGCCTTCACCGACCGGGGCTTCGAGGACACGCACCTGTCGCTGGATCCCGACGACCGCATCACCCACGAGAACGGGCTGGTGCTGGACCTGCTGCTCGCCCGGGACGTGCACCACCACGATCCCGACCTGTGCGAAGAAGACGGCTGCGGCGGCCTGTCGGACCACAAGGCCGTGTGGGTGGACGCCGAGCTCTACTGAGCGCCCACCGGCGGCAGGCCCCACGCCCGGTGGTCCGCCAGGATGCAGCGGTCCTGGACCACGTCGATACCGGCCGCGACCAACGCAGCGGCCGCCGCGTCGTTCCGGATGCCGAGCTGCAGCCACACGCAGCGGGGGCGCACCGGCATCGCCAGGATCTCGGGCACGTGGGCCGGGACGTCGGCCGAGCGGCGGAACACGTCCAGGATGTCGATGCCGTCGGGCAGGTCCGCGGGGCCCAGGTCGGAGAGGGCGGCGCGGACCGGCTCGTCCCACAGCACCTGTCCGGCCTTGCCGGGGTTCACGCCCACGACGCGCATGCCCTGCTGGTGCATGTACTCGGGCACGTAGAAGGCCGGTCGGAACCGCTCGGGGTGGGCGCCCAGCACCACGGCGGTGCGGCAGCCGCGCAGCACGGCTTCCACGTCGGCCCGGGCGGTGAGCAGCCGGCCGGTCACACGGGCTCCGTCTGCAGCGCGGCCCGGCCCAGGGCGCCGAGCTCGGCGTACAGGAACACGTTGGCGGCGATGGCCTTGCGGAACACGCCCAGGTGCATGCTCTCGTTGGGGCCGTGGGCGGTGGTGCGCGGGTCCATGACGCCGTTGAGGATGAGCGGCAGGTCGCCGAACCGGCGGCCGAACAGGGCCACGAAGGGGATGGACCCGCCGACGCCGACCTGGACCAGCGGGCGGCCCCAGGCGGCGGTGTAGGCGCGGTCGGCGGCTTCGAAGGCGGGGCCCTTCGGTTCGTAGAGCCAGCCCTCGCCGGCCCAGCCGTCGGCCTTCAGGGTGACCTCGACGCCGCCGGGGGGCTCGTCGCAGACGATCTCGCGGATCAGCGCTTCCATCTCGGCGGCGGTCTGGCCGGGGGCCAGGCGGACCGACAGGATGGCCTTGGCTTCCTGGCGCAGCGCGTTCTTCTTGTGGGCCAGGTCGGGCATGGTGGTGGCGACCACGGTCAGCGCGGGCTGGCGCCACATCCACTCGGCCGGGCTGCGGCCGTCGTGGGGCAGGGGCAGGACACCGTCGATGATGTGGGCGCCGTCGGCGATGACAGCGTCGTCCAGGGGCACGTCCCAGCTGGCGTCCGCCCAGTCGGCAGGCACGTCCTGGCGGCCGACGTCCAGGCGGCCGTGCTCGTCGGTGAGCCGCGCGATGAGCCGGCAGAGCGCGATGCCGACGTCGGGCACCATGTTGCCCCACAGGCCGCTGTGGCCGTCGGCGGACAGGGCGCGGCAGGTCAGCTCGAGCTCGAGCAGGCCCCGCAGGCTGACGGTCAGGCCCGGGATCTCGGTGCTGGGGTTCTCGCAGTCGGTCAGGACCATCACGTCGGCCTCGAAGGCGTCGGGGAAGGCGTCCATGAACCTCTCCAGGTTGGGGCTGCCGATCTCCTCCTCGCCCTCGATGAACAGCCGCAGGTTGCAGGGCAGCCCGCCCTCGGCCAGCCAGGCCCGGATGGCGGCGAGGTGGCTGACCCAGCCGCCCATGTCGTCGGCGGCGCCGCGGCCGTACAGCCGGCCGTCGCGGATCTCCGGCTGGTGCGGCGGGCTGTGCCAGATCTCGCCCTTGACCGGCTGCAGGTCCAGGTGGCCGTAGACCAGCACGGTGGGGGCGTCGGGGCCCGCGCCCATCCACTCGGCGGCGACGCTCGGCAGGGCGTCGGGCAGCTCGAGGACCCGGGCGCCGGACAGGCCCAGCGCGTCGAGATCCGCGGCGATCTTCGCGGCCAGGCGCCGCACATCGTCGAAGTGGGCGGGGTCGCAGGAGATGGCGGGGATCGTCAGGTAGCCGCAGAGCTCGGCGACGGTGGCGTCGAAGGCGGCGTCGGCACGGGCGGCGACGGCGGGCGCGAGGGAGGGGGTGGTGGCGGGGTCGACGGCCATGGGGGCTCCGGTCGGAGGAGGGGCAGGCCAGCTATCCCACGCGATAGGGGGGGCGGCCATGCCGATCCCGCCTGCATCCGCTGCTGCCGAGGAGGCGTCCGCCCCGGGCGCCGGGCCCCCCGTCGAGGGCGCCGTCGCCGAGCGCGCGGTCGTGGTGCAGGCCCGCGGGCTGTCCCGGCGGTTCGGCCGCCGCTGGGCCCTGGCCCGCCTGGACCTGACGGTGCACGCCGGCGAGCGGCTGCTGGTCGTCGGCGCCAACGGCAGCGGCAAGAGCACGCTGCTCACCCTGCTGTCGACGCTGCTGGCGCCGACCGAGGGCCAGCTGTCCCTGTTCGGGCTGGACCCGGTCCGGGATCGGGCCCGGGTCCGGGCGCGGATCGGGATGGTCCGGCACGCCCACGGCCTGTACGAGGACCTGTCGGCGCGGGACAACCTGGTCGTGCGTGCACGACTGTTGGGGCGGCCGGTGGACGTGGCCGGGCTGCTGGCCACGGTGGGGCTGGACGATCGCGTCGAGCCGCTGCGCAGCTACAGCGCCGGCATGCGCAAGCGGCTGCAGCTGGCCTGCGTGCGCCTGGAGATGCCGGACCTGGTCCTGCTCGACGAGCCCTTCTCGGCGCTCGATCCGGCGGGCTGCGCGGACGTCGCGGCGCTCGTCGGCGAGCTCCCGGGCACGGTGCTCATCGCCAGCCACCAGGTGGACCGCGCGGCGGCGATCTGCACGCGGGCCATCCTGCTCGACGGCGGCCAGCTGCGCTGGTCCGGCCCGGCGGATCAGGCCTGGCGGGCCTGGAAGGCGGTCCAGGCCCAGGGGGCGGCGCGATGACGCGGGTCTTCGCCATGACCCTGACCATCCTGCGCAAGGACCTGCTGGTCGAGTGGCGGGCCCGCGCCCAGGCGGTGGCCCTGCTCGGCTTCGCTGCGGTGGTCCTGCTGCTGTTCTCCTTCGCGGTCGGCCCCGACAGCACGATGCTGGCGAAGCACGCCGGCGGCTACCTGTGGCTCGCGCTCCTCCTCGCCAGCACCCTCCTCCTCGGCCGCTCGCTCCAGACCGAAGTCGAGACCGACGCGCTGGAAGCCCTCCTCCTCGCCCCCGTGCCCCCGGCTGCCCTGTTCTACGGCAAGGCGCTGGCCAACGCCGGGCTGCTCGTGATGGTGGCGCTGGTGGCGGTGCCGGTGGACCTGGCGATCACCGGGGCGGGCATCGTCGAGAACCCTGTGCTGCTCGCGCTGATCGTGGTGTTGGGCGCTGCGGGCATCGCCGCTCCGGGCACCTTCTACGCGGCGCTCACGGCGCGCATCGACGGCCGCCAGCTGCTGCTGCCGCTCCTGCTGTTCCCGCTGGTCGTGCCGGCCCTGCTGGCCTCGGTCAAGGCGACGAGCCTCGTGATGACGGGCGACCCGATGGAACAGCTGCCGGGCTGGATCGCGCTGCTGGTCTGCTTCGACGCCATCTACTGGAGCCTGTGCGGGTTGCTGTTCGAGAAGGTGGTCGACGGCTGAGTCGGTCCTACGTGCGTCTCACGTCGTGCTGTGAAACCGGTGGGTCGGCCACGACCGCAGTGCACCCGACGGAACCCGCCGCAGTGCCGGCAGCTCAGTGCGACCGAGCGTCGCAGCATCGCCCACCGCTCCCCCCGCCGTTAGAGCCGGAGACTCCCCTGACGTCCCCACCCGATCCGATCGCATGAAGTCCCCTCTCGCCATCGTCGGACTGATCTTCGTGGTCCTCGGCATGCTCGCCACCGCGGCGGGGCACTGGATCGGGCTGTTCGTCGCCCCTCCCGAAGCGATGATGGGCGACGTCGGCCGCATCCTGTACGTGCACGTGCCGACGGCCTGGGCGGCGCTGATCTTCTTCATGGTCGCCTTCGTGGCCGCCATCGGCTCGCTGTGGTCGGGCTGGCGCGGCTTCGACGCGGCGACCACGGGGGCGGTCGAGGTCGGCACGGTGCTGACCTTCCTGCTGCTGATCCAGGGATCCATCTGGGCCCGGCCCACCTGGAACACCTGGTGGACCTGGGACCCGCGGCTGACGACGTCGGCCGTGCTGGCGGCGGCCTTCGGCGTCGTGCTGCTGATGCGGCGGCTCATCGACCAGCCGGCCAAGCGGCAGATGGCCACGGCGGTGGCGACGATCATCGCCTTCGTCGACGTGCCGGTCGTGTACTTCAGCGTGAAGTGGTGGGCGTCCCTGCACCAGCAGGCCTCGACCCGCGCCAGCATGGACTCGGTCATGGGCCTGCCCCTGGGCGTCGCGGCGCTCGGCATGCTGGTCATGGGAACCGGCCTGATGCTGCTGCGCACCAAGGTCGAGCTGGTCCGGCTGGCCCACGAAGCCGACGCCCCCGAGCTGCCGCCCACCGCGGCGCCGCTCCGGCTCGATGACCCTGCCGGGGGCGACCCCACCCTCGACGAAGCGACCTGAGGAGCACGACATGGACGGCATGATCGACGGCGGCTGGGGCTTCGTGTGGGCCGCCTACGGCATCACCTGGGCCGTGCTCCTGGGTTACCTCGTGACGCTTGTCCTGCCCGGCCGGCTGTCGCCTCCCGGCTCCTGAGTCGCCCTCCTTCCCCGAGGCCTCGCCCATGTCCTCCGCCACCCAGCGCCGTGTCTTCCTCGTGGCCGCCCTGCTCGTGGCGGCGGTCGCCCTGGGGGTGATCTCGATGGGCGGCATCGGCGAGAACCTGGTCTACTTCTGGACCCCGGCCCAGGTGCACGAGAACGCCAGCAAGGCGGTCGGCGCCACCATCCGCATGGGCGGCGTGGTCCAGGCCGACAGCGTGGACTGGCAGCCCGACACCCAGGCCCTGACCTTCACGGTCGGCGAGTCGGCGGTCGACACGGCCACGCCGATCACCGTGCACGCCCAGAGCGCCCCGCCGCAGATGTTCCGCGAGGGCATCGGCGTGGTGGTGGAAGGCACCATGACGGACGCCGGCACCTTCCGCGCCGACAAGGTCATGGTGAAGCACAGCAACGAGTACCGAGCCCCCACCGACGGCATGGCTCCGGCCGATCTGTACGCCACCGTCGAGGAGCTCTGACCGGTGACCATCTCCCTGCTCGGCCGCGCGGCCGTCCTGGTCGCCCTGGCCGCCTGCGCGATCGGCGCGGTGGCCGGTCTCTACGGCGGCGCGAAGCGCAGTGCGGCGGCCGAAGCCTGGGCCCGGGCGATGGCGGGGCTGTTCTTCGCCGCGACCGCCACGGCCGTCGGGCTGATGGAATTCGCCCTGCTGACCCACGACTTCAGCGTCGGCTACGTCGCCGAGGTCGGCAGCCTGAAGAGCCCGACCTGGGTGACCATCGTCAGCCTGTGGTCCAGCCTGGAGGGCTCGATCCTGTTCTGGGCCTTCGTGCTGGGCGTCTACGCCGCCGGCCAGGCCCTGCTGACCCGCAAGCGCTTCCCCCAGCACAGCGCCTGGGCCCTGGGCATGACGCTGCTGGTCGGCGTCTTCTTCTGCTACCTGGTCGCGGGCGTGGCCAACCCCTTCACGCTGGTCGATCCAGCGCCGTCGGACGGACCCGGGCCGAACCCGCTGCTCCAGAACCACGTGCTGATGGTCATCCATCCGCCGGCCCTGTACCTGGGCTACGTCGGCATGACCGTGCCCTTCGCGATGGGCGCCGCGGCCCTGCTGGCCGGCCGCATCACGCCGGCCTGGTCGCGGGCGCTGCGCAACGCGATGCTGGTGCCTTGGGGCTTCCTGACGGTGGGCATCATCCTGGGCGGCTGGTGGTCCTACGAAGTGCTGGGCTGGGGCGGCTACTGGGCCTGGGACCCGGTCGAGAACGCGAGCTTCCTGCCGTGGCTGACGTCGACGGCCTTCCTGCACAGCGCGATGCTGATGGAGCGCAAGGACCAGCTCAAGGGCTGGACCATGACCCTGCTGATGAGCAGCTTCCTGCTGACCATCCTGGGCACCTTCATGACGCGCTCGGGCGTCTTCAACTCGGTCCACAGCTTCACGCAGACGCCCATCGGGCCGGTGTTCCTGGTCTTCCTGACCCTGATGCTGCTGTTCTCGGTGCTGCTGCTGGCCGCGCGGGTCGACAAGCTGACCCCGCCGCAGGAAGGGCTGTCCGGACCGACCAGCCGTGACACCTGGGTGCTGGCCCAGAACCTGGCCTTCGCCACCTTCACCTTCACGGTGCTGCTGGGCACGGTCTGGCCGCTGGTGAACGAGGCGCTCTCGAACGAGCAGATCAGCGTCGGCGAGCCCTACTTCAACCGCTGGGGCGTGCCCCTGGCCGGGCTCATCGTGTTCCTGATGGGCGTGGGCCCGGCGCTCCCGTGGGGCCGCGCCACGCCCGGCGGCGTGCTGAAGCGGCTGGCGGCGCCTGCGGTGGCGCTCGTGCTGACGGCGATCGGCTGCCTGGCGGCCGGCCTGCGCGAGCCCTGGCCGGTGCTGACCTTCTCGGTCAGCGCCTTCGCCCTGGTGGTCACCCTGGCCGAGATGGTCGCCCCCGGCGTCGCCCGCTGGCGCGCCCGCGGGGAGAGCCTGCCCGTCGCGATGGTGCAGGCCACCGTGCGGACCCGGCGCCGGTTCGGCGGCTACATCGTGCACCTGGGCGTCATCGCCATCGCCGTCGGCGTGGCGGCGTCGTCCGGCTGGCGCGACGAGCACCAGCTGACCCTGCTCGAAGGCGAGACGGCGGTCGCGGGCGACTTCGCGCTGACCTACCTGGGCGCCGAGACGGTCCAGGAGTCGCACCGGCTGTCGACCCTGGCGAAGTTCGACGTGAAGACCGTCGCGGGCCGCGAGGTCGGCCAGCTGGCGCCGCGCATGAATGTCTACGCCAAGATGCCGATGAACCCGCTCGGGGACCCGGCCGTGCACAGCTCGCTCGCCGGGGACCTGTATCTGACGCTGGTGTCGGTCGAGGCGGAGGCGGGCGCGGTCTCGGTCGAGGCGATCATCGAGCCGCTGGTGGGCTGGATCTGGATCGGCGGCGGCATCATGGCGCTCGGGACCATCGTCGCCGGGTGGCCGTCGCGGAAGCGCAGCCGCAGCCAGGCGGCGCCGACCGCGGAGCAGGCGGCATGAACTGGAAGGTGCTGCTGATCGGCGTCGTGCTGGTCGTGCCGCTGGTCGTCGTGCTCGCGCTCGGCTTCGGTCACGACCCGCGGGCGCTGCCGACCACGATGGTCGACCGGCCCGCGCCGGGCTTCGTCCTGGCGGACATGGACACCGGCGAGCAGGTCGACCTGGCGGCGCTGCGTGGCAAGCCCGTGGTCATCAACTTCGCGTCGAGCTGGTGTGTGCCCTGCGCCCAGGAGCACCCGTGGCTCGTGCGCGTGGCCCGCGACTACCAGCCGCGCGGCGTGGTCTTCCTCAACGTCCTCTACAACGACGAGCCCATCAAGTGGCAGGGCTTCCTGGCCCGCTACGGCCAGTCCTTCCCGACCCTGGTCGATCCCGGCGGCCGCGTCGCCATCGACTACGGCGTGGCGGGGGTGCCCGAGACCTTCGTGCTCGACGACCAGGGCAACATCGTGCGCAAGTTCACCGGCCCGGTCGTGCCCGACGAGTTCCTGCCCCTGCTGGACGGCCTGCTGTGAGCGCCTCCCTCCTGCTGCTCTGCGCCCTCGCCGGCGCCCCGGCTCCTGCCCAGGACGACCTGGCCCAGGACGACCCCGGCCAGGACGACCCCGGCCAGGACGACCTCGCCCCGGCCGCCGAAGGCGCCGCCCCGCAGGCACTCGAGGCGCCGCCGGCCCGTGCGCCGCTGACCGACGACGACGAGATCGACGACGTCACGGAGCACGTGTCCAAGGGCCTGCGCTGCCCCGTCTGTCAGGGGCTGTCCGTCGCCGACTCGCCCTCGGACGGCGCCCGCACCATGAAGGCCCGGATCCGCGAGCTGGTGGCCATGGGCTACAGCCAGGAGCAGATCGAGGACTACTTCGTCGACCGCTACGGGGACTGGATCAAGCTCGAGCCGCCGACCCGGGGTCGCCACGTGCTGGTCTGGGGCCTGCCGGTCGCCTTCGTGCTGTTCGGAGGAGGCCTGGTCGCCTGGTACGTCCAGGCCAACATCGGCGTGCGCTCGCGGCGGGCCGAGGTGACGCCGGTCGAGGACGACGAGCTGTCGCCCTACCGCGCGCGCATCCTGGCCGAGCTCGGCCTGGACGGCGGGGAGGCCTGAGTGTTCGAAGGCGTCGACTGGAGTGTCTGGGGGCCGCCGACCGCGGTGGCGGTGGTCGGGCTGGGCTTCGGCCTGTTCCTGCTGATGCGGGGCCTCGGCGAAGGCGACAGCGGCGAGCTGAGCGCCGAAGGCCTGACCCGCGACGACCTGCAGGCCCGCAAGGACGCGCGGGTCGAAGAATTGCGGGCCCTGCAGGCCGAGCAGGGCCGCCTGCCGCCGGACGAGTTCGATGCGCGCTGGAGGCGCACCCTGGACGACGCGGCCCGAGCGCTGCGCGACCTCGAGCACTTCACCGCCGCCCCGACCCAGGCCGCGGTGCCGGCGCCGTCGGGTGGCTGGTCGCTGCGGCGCCAGCTGCCCTTCGTCGTGCTGGCGATGATCATCGCGGCCGGCGCCACCTGGACCCTGATGCAGTCGTCGCGCGAGCGGGGCAGCGGCGGCATGACCGGCGCGACGGTGGACAGCCGCCAGGCCGCCCTCGAAGAAGCGAAGGCCGCGCTGGAAGCGAACCCCCAGGACATCGACGCCGCCGCCTTCCTGGCCCACAGCTACATCCGCGACGGCGATCTCGACGCCGGCATGAAGTACGTGGACGCGGGCCGGACCGCCGACCCCGACGATCCCCGCATCCAGGCCAGCCTGGCCGCCCTGATGATCGCGATCGGCTACTTCGAGCGCGCCGAGTCGACCCTGGACGACGCCCAGAAGGCCGCGCCGGACCTGGCGTCGGCTTGGCTGTGGCGGGGCGTGCTGCGCCAGCAGCAGGGCGATCTCGAGGGCGCTGGCGCGGCCTTCGACAAGGTGCTGGAGCTGTCCACGGACGCGCAGGACCGCCGTCTGGCGGCCATCCTCAAGAGCGACCTGGACAAGGCGGCCCACCCGGTCGGGCCCCGTGTGGCCGGCCGGGTCGAGATCGGCGAAGGCGTGACGGTGCCCGAGGGGGCCCTGCTGTTCATCTACGCCCGCTCGCCCGAGCTCGGCGTGGGCCCGCCCCTGGCGGCGCTCAAGGTGCCCGTCAGCCAGCTGCCCTACGACTTCACCATCTCCGAGACCGACATGATCCGCCCGGGCACCTGGCCCGACGAGGTCTGGGTCTCGGCGCGCGTGGATCTGGACGGCAACGCCATGACCAAGGACGAAGGGGCCCCCGCTTCCGAAGCGCAGGGCCCGATCACCTCGGCCGAACCGGCGATCACGCTCACCCTGCGGTGAGCGCGGCGCCCGCTCAGAGCGACTCGCCGGTCATGTCCTCGTGGGCGACCTCGAGGGCATCGAGCAGCGCCGCCAGCCCGAAGCCCCGGTCGACATCGGCCACCGCCACGTCGTGGTCGTCACAGACCGGGATCAACACGCGGTCGGCGTCGTCGCCGACGAAGCGGCGCAGGACGATCACGAGATCGAGGTCGCCGTCGCGGGCCGACTCGGCCAGGTCTTCGAGCACCCGGGGGTTCTCGCCGTCGACGAACTGGGCGTCGGCCCAGCGGAAGATGGACCCCATGGCCTTCTTGGTCTCGTCGGTCAAAGGACCACCGACCACGGCGACGCGTCGACCCTCGACCAGCCCCTCGGGGGGCCAGTCCTGCGGCAGCTCGGCGTCGTCCGCACTCAGCTCGGCCTCGTCCTGGGCGTCCTGCTCCAGGGTGTCGCGGATGGCGTTGCGCAGGTGCTTGAACCGGGCCTTCTTGCCGAGGGCGTCCAGGTAGGGAGTCAAGAGCGTCACCAGCCGCCCGTCGCCAGGGTCCATGTTGGCGTCGAGCACGGTCTCGGCCTGTTCCAACACGTCGGCTTCGTCGGCGCCGGCTTCGATGCGGCGGCGCAGCTCGCCCAGGGCACGGGTCGGGCTGAGCACGGCGGGCTCGGGCAGGTGATCGATGAGATCGGCCCACCAGCGGCGGGCGTCGGCCAGCCAGGTGACACCCATCGGGTGGTGGTGGCGCTGCAGGCCGAACACGAAGCCGGGCTGCTCGCGCTTCGAGTAGCCGGTCATGGCGCTGAACAGGCGGTCCAGGTCGCCGGACAGCTGCACGGGCATCAGGTCTTCGGCGACCTCGTCCTGCAGGTGGCGGGCCCGGGCGACCACCATGCCGACCATCGCCTTCTGGATGGGCTTGGGGAAGCGCGCCCACTCGTCGAGCCGTCCGGTCGAGGTGCCCTCGGTCAGGCGCATCAGCTCCTCGCGGGTGCGCTCGATGCTGTCGAGGGGAGTCGTGGGCTCGCCCAGCATGCGGATCAGCTCGGTGAGCCGGGCGTGATCCACGTCGCGCGGCGGCGCCGGCCGCGCGGTCGCGGTGACGACGGTGGTGGTCTCGGTGGCGCCGGGCTCGAAGACGCGGCGACCCGCGACGACCCGTCGCGTGACCACCGCGGGCTCGTCCAGCCCCGCCGGCGCGGCGGCGGCCAGGGTGGGCAGGTGGGTGGGGGCCTCGCCAGGGCTGACCCGGTCGTCGGCGTTGCCGACCAGCCGGACCTCTCCGCCTCGCATCCGCCAGCTCAGGGCCTGGCGGGCCCAGGCGTCCAGCAGGGCGTCACGGCGCCGCGCCAGCTCCTCGAGGTGGACCCGGTCCTGCTGCTGTTGCCAAGGGTCTGCCGCGCCGCGGGCTTCCAGGGCACCGAGCTGGGACTGCACCTTGAACAGGGCGTCTCCGGTGTCGAGAAACGCACGGGCGATGTCGGCGGACGTGGCAGGGCCACCGTCGCCGGAACGGTCTTGGGCACCCATCGAGGGCTCCATGGAACAAATATGGGGGGATGTTCGCCGCGAGCCCGGTGGGCTGCGTCGGGAGTGTATCCCACTCGGGTACAGCCGCCGGTCGCGGGGCGGGCACGTGTCGATTACGAGATGGACCGTGACAAGGACCTGGCTGCTACTGGGCTGCGTGTTCGGCTTCCTGAGCGTCGCCGGCGGCGCCTTCGGAGCGCATGCGCTCAAGACCCGCATTCCCGCGGACCTCCTGGTCGTGTGGGACACGGGGACCCGCTACGCGATGCTCCACGCGGTGGCCCTGCTGGCCACCGGCCTGATCGCGGCCCGGGTGCCCGGCCCGTCGACGACGGTCGCGGGCGTGGGCTTCACCGTCGGCACCCTGGTGTTCACCGGCAGCCTGTGGGTCCTCGCCCTGTCCGGCCAGCGCTGGCTCGGGGCGATCACGCCGCTGGGCGGCCTGTCCTTCCTGGCGGGCTGGGTGGCGCTGGCGCTGGCGGCCTGGCGGTGGCCCACGACCTGAGCCGCCGACCGACGGACCGCAGCTCGTCGGGGTGCCACAGGGTCAGGTAGAAGCTGAGCGTGATGGCCGAGAACGGCCCGACGTTCATGAGCAGCAGCGTGCCCACGTGCATCAGGGCGCCGAACAGGGCGTAGGGGCGGCGCAGGTCGAGCCGCCGCAGCAGCTGGCGCAGTCCGTTCGCCCGGTCCGGGCCGCGACGGGCCCAGAAGGTCGCCAGGACCAGCGGGTAGCTGATCTCCCAGCACCAGGTCAGCGCCGTGGCCAGCTGCGTCAGAGGGAAGAAGGGCGCCGCCCACCGCATGTCGACCCGCTGCCAGCTGGGCTGCTGCAGGATGTACCAGAGGGCGCTGAAGTCCCCACCGGGCACCCAGTAGGAGCTGACCTTCTGGAAGCCGGTGCTGCTGTAGACCACGACCAGCTGCAGCACCATCAGCCAGCGCGGCCAGCTGGCGACCCGCGCCGTCGGATCGGTCCACGCGCCGGTCCGCAGCCGGCAGGACAGCGACAGGGTCGCGTCCGAGCGGGACAGCACGAGCAACCACAGGGCGTTGGCCAGCAGCTCGTCGTAGCTGCCGCCGGCGTGGCCGTTGAGCCAGGTCAGGCCCATGACGCCCTGCAGCGCGACCAGCGCGGCGCCCCGGCTGCCGATGCCCAGGGTCAACAGCGTCCCGCTGGCCAGGGTGGCGGCCACCAGCCCCCAGACCACCCGCGGCGTGGGCCCGCCGAGCCACGCGACCAGCCAGGGCCCCCGGCCCAGGTCGCGGTAGCCCCCGAAGGTCCGGTCCACCCACAGGGGCTCGACCAGGCCGGCCACGACGACGGTGCCGACGGCCCCCAGCACACACAGGCCGATGGCGATGCGGAACAGCGCCTGGACCGAGCCGGGCTCGGTCTCGGCGAGCATCGCGACCAGCCGACGCCACGGGTTCACGGGACCTCCGCGGCGTCGTCGTCGCCGTCGTCGTCGCCGTCGTCGCCGTTGTCGGCCGGGTCCGCACCATCGGGCTCCGGCTCGTGCAGGGGCGTGCCGTCGGGCAGGGCCAGGGTGCGGGTCCGGATCCACTGCCCGGGCGGCTCGGCGCCGCTCCGGGCTTCGTCGGGGCTCGGAGTGCGGGCCTTCCAGTACCGCAGGCGGATCGCGTCGGCGTCGGGGAAGTCCGTGGCCGCCTGCGCCGCGACCCAGGCGCACCAGTGCCGCCAGGCCCGGCCGTACTGCGGCCAGGCGTAGCGGAAGATCACGCTGCGCATCCGGTCGTGGTCGAGCTGCCGGCCCAGCCAGCCCCGGTCCGGGTCGCGGGCCACGTAGATCGTCTCCCAGGTCCCGCCCCGCCGCAGGTCGATGTGCAGCCGGCCCGGGTAGCGATGGGGCGCGACGAACATGCGCCAGCTCTGCCAGGCGCCGGCGTACTGGTAGTAGGGCTGGAAGGGCCGCAGCAGCTGCTGCCGCCCACCCTGCCAGGCCACTGCCAGCGTCCACAGCCGCTCCTCGAGCTCGGGCTGCTCGATCTCCACGCCGAGTCCCTGCAGCCGCCCGGTCCAGGCCGCGAACTCCTCCTGCACCGTCCGGTCCTTCCACGCGGCCCGCTTCATGCCGCCGTCCGGCGCCGGCATCGCCGCCAGCAGGACCGCCGCCACGTGGAAGACCACGAAGGCGGCCCGCAGGTGGGCGCGCAGGCCCTGCGGAGCGGGCGAGGGCACCCTGGCCGGCTCGGCCGTCGCTGCGTCGGTCACGTGGCTGCCCTCAGCGCGCGGGCCGGAAGTGCAGCTGCCCGCCCGGGCGCATGTGGCCGTGGCTGAAGGTCGGAGCCACCCACGGCGTGCCGTCGAGCAGCACCTCGACCTCGTCGGCGCCTGCGAGGGGATCCACCTCGGAGGTGATGGTGAACGGCTCGCCCTTGGCCCAGCTGCCGTCCTCTCCCTCCGCCCACAGGTCCCACTCGACGCGCTCGAAGGCGGGCAGCCCCAGGATGTACCGCTCGGTGCCGGCCAGCGGGTAGATGCCCATGCTGGCGAAGGCGAACCAGGCCGAGCTGGTGCCGGCGTCGTCGTTGCCCGTGATGCCGTCGGGACCGGTGCCGTAGTAGGTGTCCATCACCCAGCGCACCCAGACGCGGCCCAGGTCGGGGCGGCCCACGATGCCGAACAGCCAGGGGATGTGCAGGCTCGGCTCGTTGCCATGCCAGTACCAGGCGTTGGGGACGGCCTCCAGCCGGTCCTCCTCGTCGTCGGCCGTGCCCTCCATGGTCTCGACGAGCCGCGCCAGCGCGACCTCGTCGCCCCCGAGCACCTCGACGAGCTGCTCCGGCACGTGGGGCGCCAGCCACAGGTACTGCCGCGCGTTGCCCTCGGCGTACATCTCGTCGTTCCACATCTCGGCGCTGGGCAGCTCGGCCCAGCTCAGGTCGGCGTTCCGGCCCTGCATCCAGCCGGTCTCGGGGTTGTACAGCCGCGCCCAGGCGTCGCTGCGGTCGCGCAGCACGATGGCCTGGTCCCGGTAGCCGAACTGCCCGACGACCTCGGCCAGGGCGTAGTCGGCGATGGCGACCTCCTGGGTCCAGGACACCGACCGCCCCACGACGCCCATCGGGTAGTAGCCGATGGTGTCGAGCCACATCGGGTCCGGGCGCCCGCCGTAGGCCGGGGTGTACTCGCCCATCGCGACCTCGACGGCCCGCGCGGCGACGGTCTCCTCGCCCCAGTCCCGGATGCCCTTGCGCCAGGCTTCCGCCCACACGACGTTCGCCGGCATGCCGATCATCGTGCCGGGGTCCCACAGCGCGGCCGGCCAACGGGGCAGGTTGCCGCCCTGCTCGACCATGCGCGTGAAGCTCTGCAGCAGCTCCTTGTGGGTCTCGGGCCACAACAGCGTGTAGAGCGGGTGCAGCGTCCGGTAGGTGTCCCACAGGCTGAAGTCCGTGTGGAAGCCGTGGTCGGCGCTGTGGATCTCCTGGTCGAAGCCACGGTAGCGGCCATCGACGTCCGAGAACAGCGTGGGCATCTGCAGCGAGTGGTAGAGCGCGGTCGCGAGCTTCGTCCGGTCGTCCTCGCTCCCGCCCCAGACCCGCAGCACCGACAGCCGCTCGGCCCACTGCGCCCGGGCGGCGGCCTCGAGCTCGTCGGGCTCCCAGCTGACCGCCTCGGCGTCGAAATTGCCCTGGGCGCCGTCGGCGTCGACGGTCGACAGGGCCACCTTCAGGCGCACCTCTTCGGTCCCCGGCGGGAAGGCCAGCCAGGCGCCCAACCTCGCCGGGTCCACCGACTCGTTCCAGTCGTCCGGCGGCGTCATCTCCACGGCGGCGACGCCGGGCTGGACCACGATGTTGCTGGCGTCCCGCCCGTTCTCGCCCTCGCCCCCCTGCCAGGTGCCGACGGACAGCGGCGCGGTGTCCGACTCGATGACGAACCACACGGTGAACGGCCGGCTCATGTCGCCGTCGACCATCAGGCTGCCGGTGGCCCGCCCGGTCGCCGGGTCGACCGTGATGTCGCCGCCCTGGATGCGCCCGCCGTCCAGGTAGTGGCCCAGGTCCAGCAGCAGGGCCGGGGTCTCCAGCGCGCCGAAGGCGTAGCGGTGCAGGGCCGTGCGCGCGGTGGCGGTGAGCGTCACGTGCACGTCCGGCTCGTCGAGCTGGACCTCGTACCAGCCGGGCCGCGCGATCTCGTCGTCGTGGGTGAACGGCGCCTTGTAGCCCTGCTCCAGGGCCTGCTCGGGGGCCAGCACGCCGTCGCTGCCCAGGTCGACGGGCATCACGGCCAGCACGCCGTAGTCGGTGACGCCGATGCCGTGCATGTGCATGTGGCTGAAGCCCTGCACGTGCACGTCGTCGTGGTGGTAGCCGCCGCCGTGGTGGTAGGCCGGGCTGCTGCCGCTGATGTCCGACGTGTCCGGGCTCACCTTGACCAGCCCGAGCGGCACGTTGGCGCCCGGGTAGGCGCAGCCGACCGAGAAGCCGATGCCGCCGGTGCCGATCATCGGGTCGACGTAGGGCAGCAGATCGACGGGAGGGCCCGGGTCGATCGGCCCCGTGTCCGCGACGCCGGCCGAGTCGGATCCACCGCCGGAGCAGGCCAGGAGCGAGAGGAGGACGAAGGTCACGGGAGCCCGGGGGCGCGAGGGAGCCCCATCGTAGCCCGCCCCGCTGGTACCATGGGCGCGACAGGAGAGCCCATGGCCGCAGGCCCTGGCGGAGGAGCGGGCCGTGCCGACGGCAGCGCCTTCCCCGCCGATGACAAGAGCGTCGCCGGCGCCCGCCGCTACCGGGTCCTGCACGCCGTGGGCAAGGGCGGCTTCGGCACCGTCTACCGGGCCGAGCTGCTCGGCGCGGGCGGCTTCCGCAAGGACGTCGCGCTCAAGGTGCTCAACCCGGACGCCCTCGCCCTCGACCCGCACGGCGCCATCGGCGTCGCCGAGCGCCTGCGCGACGAAGCCCGCCTGCTCGGCATGCTGGGCCACCGCGCCGTCGTGCACGTCGACGGGCTCTACCAGCTCGACGGCCGCTGGACCGTCGTCATGGAGTACGTGCCCGGCGCGGACCTCAAGCAGCTGGTCGCCCACCACGGCCGGCTGCCGGTCGGCGTCGCCCTCGAGCTCTGCGAAGAAGTCGCCCGCGCCCTGGACCACGCCTGGCGCCGCACCGTCGACGGGCCGGACGGCGAGGTCCCGCTGCGCCTGCTGCACCGCGACATCAAGCCGGCCAACATCCGGCTGACCCCCGACGGCCAGGTCAAGGTGCTCGACTTCGGCGTCGCCCGGGCCGAGTTCGCCGATCGCGAAGCCGACACCCGCGACATCCACTTCGGCTCGCTGGACTACATGGCGCCCGAGCGTCTGGACGGCATCGACCGCCACCAGGGCGACGTCTACGGCCTGGGCACCGTGCTCTACGAGCTGCTGGTCGGCACGCGCGTGGGCCGCACCAGCGGCAACCGCGAGCGCCACGACGAGCACATCCGCGCCGCCCTGCACACCCTGTGGGATCTCCACCCCCACGAGCCGCTCTACCAGCTGGTCGGCACCTGCCTGCTCTACGACCCCGACGCGCGACCCGACGCCCGCGAGCTGGCCCGCCAGTGCCGCCAGCTGCGCCGGGACCTCGGCGAGCTCGAGCTGGCCGAGTGGGCCGAGCGCGCCGTGCCCGGCGTCGTCGCGACCTCGCCCGCCCTCGACGACGACCTCTCCGGCGCCACCCTGGTCGAGCAGGGCCTGATCAGCGGCGGGGTGACCGAGGACAGCCGCCCCCTGCCTGCCCGCTCCGGGCCGCGGCTGGCCGTGGTCGCCGGCCTGACCGCCGCCGTGGTCGTGGCCATCGGCTTGATCGCAGGCGCCTTGGTGATGCCCGGCCTGCTGGCCGAGCCCCCCGCGCCCGTCGCGGCGGATCCGCTCGACGCCCTGGGCGACAGCCTGGGGGGTGTGTCGGGGGAGGAGGAGGTCGAGCCCGCGGTCGAGGAGGAGGCGGTCGAGGAGGAGGCGGTCGAGGAGGTGGCCGCGGAGGAGCCTGCTGCCGACGAGGCGCCCGCTGCCGCTGCGGAGTCTGCCGCCGCCGCACAGCCCGCCGCCGCCGAGCCGCCTGCGCCGTCCCCGGCCGCCTCCGCGAAGCCTTCGACCTCCTCCACCCGCACCGCGTCGCGCCCCAAGCCCGCCGCGGCGCAGGAGCCCCTCGCCCAGGCCCTCGGCACCGCCCGGCTCCAGGCCGACGGCGGCGTCGACGTCGTGCTCCAGGGCGCCGCCGGCACCTTCTCCCCGGGCCGCATGCCCGCCGGCAGCTACACCGTGCGGGCCCGCTTTCCCGACGGCCGCACGGACACCGCCACCGTCACCGTCCCGGCCGACGGCACCGTGACCATCAGCTGCGTCGCGGCGATGGGCAAGTGCCTGCCGCTGTAGGGCTCAGCCCGGCAGCGTGATGAGCTGCGTCGTGACGATCCACTCCTCGAAGCCGAGCTCGCGGAAGTGGACCTGGTCGATGGCGTCGACCCGCTGCAGCAGCTGGATGTCGGCGCCAGCCCACAGGGTCTCGACCTCGTCGTCCGACACGCTCCAGGGCGGGCCGTCCATGATCGCCTGGTCGTAGGTGAACCGGTTCAGCAGGACCTGGGCCCCCGGGCGCAAGAGCTCGCGCAGCCGGGCGACGTAGCGGGCCCGCCGCGGGGCATCGAGGGCGACCAGGGCCGCGCGATCCCAGACGCGGTCGAAGGTGCCGCAGATCTCCGGGTCCAGGTCGAAGAAGTCCCCGCAGAACACGGTGATGCCGGGGCTGGTGAACACGCGGAAGGGCCCGTCCTCGTCGACGAAGGGGTGCAGGCGCTGCTCGTCGTGGAAGGCGACGACGGCGGCCGGCGCGATCTCCACCCCCGCGACCTCGTGGCCACGCCCGGCCAGGAAGGGGATGTCCACCGACTTGCCGCACAGCGGGACCAGGATGCGGTGGTGCGACTCGTCGAGCCACTGGTCCAGGAAGGTGCGCAGATCCGGGTGGACCTCCCCCTGGTGGAAGCCGATCCGGCCCTCCTCCCAGCGCGACAACCAGAACTCGCGATCCATGCGCTCTCCCGGACAGGGGCGGTCCCAGCGCCAGGGGGCGGGGACGGTCGGTCAGCCTACCGCAACCGCGAACTCAGGGCAGCGACAGCGGTGCGAGTCCGACGCGCTTGCGCGCCAGGGCGCAGCTCTCTCCGCCGACGGGGAAGTCGCGGCAGCTCTCGGGTCGGTGGTCGTAGCAGCGGCACAGGAAAGGAACGGCGGGCTGCCGCAGGGCGGCACAGAAGCCGCCGGGCCGGGGCAACACCAGGCGCCCGTCCTCGGCCACCAGCAGCGCGCCGTGGTGCACGGCGAAGGGATCGTCCGGCTCGACCTCGACGACGTGGAAGGCCTGGCGGCAGCAGGCCCCGCAGTCCAGGCAGACCTGGGCGTCGGCGTCGACGGCGGGGGACGGTGCGTCCATGGGCGTGGTGGCTCCCGGCGGGGCGGGCGGGCTAACTCCTCCAGATGGACGAAGAGACCCGCCATCCTCCCGCGGTCCGCCGGCCCGACTGGGCGGCCGACATGGGCGCCGACCCCCGGGATCTGGCCGACGCCGAGCGGCTGGTCGTGCCGCCGCGCTTCCACGACGACGCCTGGCGGCGACCGGTCGCCTGTCGCTACGTCGATCCCCTCGAGACCGTCTGGCTCGCGACCCTGACCCGGCTGGGCCTCTACCTGCGCCGCGATCCCCACATCTTCAGCATGACCGACGGCACCGGTCTCCTGGCGCTATCGACCCGCGACGACCTCGACGCCGACGACAACCTCGCCCAGATGGCCCTGCACGAGCTCTGCCACTGGGTGACCAACGGCGCCGACAGCTACGACCAGCGCGACTGGGGCTTCCCGCTGTGGGACAAGGTCGACGTGCGCGAGTTCGGCTGCCTGCGGCTGCAGTGCTGGCTCGCGCAGCGGTTCGGCATGCGCGAGATGTTCGGCCCCACCGGTGGCTTCCGGCAGTACTACGACCAGCTGCCCGACGATCCCCTGCAGCCGATCGACGACAGCGAGTGGGAAGCCTCCGCCGTGCGCATCGCGACCGACGCCGTCGCCCGCGTCCAGCGGCCGCCGTTCTGGGGCCCGATCTCCGCGGCGCTCCAGGCGACCCGCACCATGCGGGACCTCGTCGACGGCTTCGGCGACGACTACGTCAGCGAGCTCCCCGACGACCCGCTGCCGCTGTGGTGGCAGCGGCGGCACCCGGTCGACCGCGACCCCGGTCGCTAGTACTCGAACTCGGGGTTCAGGTCGTAGTTGGTCAGCCAGGCCCGGTCGGCCATGCCGACCATGCCGACGTCCTGCGCGACGTACAGGGTGTAGCTGTCGGCCTGGAACTCGGTGCGGGCGTCGCCGCTCCACTCGACGTCGATGGCCAGGGCCGTGAAGCTGCCGGCCGGGGTGTCGACGGCCAGCTCGTCGACGACGTCGTAGGTCGCCGACAGGGGCATGCCGGTGCCGCCGGTCGCGTTGCTCGTGTAGCTGTAGGTGGTCGAGAACTCCCAGTGGTCGCCGACGGCGATGTCGTGGGGCTGGACCATCACGGGCTCGTCGAACTCGCCGGCCCACCAGCCGCCGTCGGTCGTGAGCTCGTCCTCGTACTTGTAGGTGCCCTCGAACTGCAGGAGCTTGATGCCCTCGGTGTCGCAGACGTAGCGGTAGGAGATGGCGGTCTCGTGGCGGTCCCAGCCGGGCACCACGTAGTCGCCCTTCTCCTTGATCAGGTAGACGTAGATGCTGTCCCAGGTCTCCTGGCCGAAGGCGCTGAGCTCGAAGCTGCCGCTCTTCTTGTTCGCCTCGGCCCAGGTCTCGTCCAGGCTGTAGCCCCACTCGGCGTCCGGGCGGTCGAAGCTCGACCACGGACCGCAGGGGCCGTCCCCGCCGGTGGTGCCGGTGTCGCCGCCGGTGCTGCCGGTGCCGGTGTCGCCGGTGCCGTCCTTGTCGCCGCAGGCGAACAGGGTGGCGGAGCTGAGGAGGAGGATGCTGAGGGTGCGCTTCATCGAGGTCTCCCGTCGTCCTGTCGTTGTAGCCGACGGAGGACGCGCTTGTCCCGCCTCGACGACGCCTCGCGCCGGGCTAGCCGGGCGGTGTCCCTCCTCTCCCCGGAGCCCCGCATGTCCCTCCCCGACCTCGTCCGCCTCGACGGCTCGCCCCTGCCCGCCAGCGCCCTCGCCGGCCGCACCATCCTGTTCGTGAACGTGGCCAGCCGCTGCGGCCTCACCCCGCAGTACACCGAGCTCGAGGCCCTGCAGCAGCAGCTCGGCGCCTCCCTCGATCAGCCCGGCGACTTCACCGTGATCGGCGTGCCCTGCAACCAGTTCGCCGGCCAGGAGCCCGGCACCGCCGAGGAGATCCAGACCTTCTGCAGCACCACCTACGGCGTGTCCTTCCCCTTGCTCGAGAAGCAGGACGTCAACGGTCCCGGCCGCAGCGCCCTGTACCGCTACCTGGTCGGCAGCGACGCCGGCGGCGGCGAGGACATCGAGTGGAACTTCGGCAAGTTCGTCGTCGACGGCGAGGGCAACGTGGTCGCCCGCTTCGCGCCGACCGTGGCGCCGCGCGACCCGGCCCTGATCAGCGCGATCCAGGGCTGACGTCGACGGGCCCGTCGATGCGCTCGATGCCGCGCTGGCTCATGATCACGCGGTGGATGGCCCACCAGGTGCGCTGCTCGCCGCCTTCTTCGCGCAGCCGCACGACCAGCGGGGTGACGTAGCGGTTGGGCAGGCGGCGCTCGACCGGCTGGTCGTGTTCGTCCAGGGCGACGACCCGCCGGTGGCGGGACGCCAGGGTGCGGACCCAGCGGGACGTGTTGAACCGCATGACCTCGGTCAGGCCGGTGAACCGCGGGAAGGCGGTCACGGCACTGCGGGGGTGCAGGGTGGTGCGCCGCCGGTAGTGCAGCAGGGACTCGCGGGTGTCCGCGACCAGCTGGTCCGGCAGGGCCCGGTGCAGGCGATCCCGCGCGCTGTCCGGCATCTCCTCGAGCTCCACCCAGGTCAGGCGCTCGCGGGTGTCCCCCACCAGCGTGTCCGAGCCGCCCCAGGTCAGCACGTGGCCCCGGTCGTCGATGAACCGCGGCAGCTCCCGCGACAGCACCGTGGCCGACCAGGCCTTGATGCGGTCCTTGAGGATGTAGGCCAGCACGGCGATGCCCGAGAAGGCGCTCAGGAAGCCCCAGCTCGTGCTGTGCGACAGGTCCATGTCCAGGGCGTGGAAGGTCAGGATCTGGACCGCGACCGCCCAGGTCATCGCCAGCGCGGCCGCCACGCCCAGGATGGCGTTGTGGGCCTGGCGGTGGCGGCTGCTCTCGACCACGTGCAGGTGCAGCACCCGCTCGACGTGGCGCTTGAGCAGGCCGGCCTGGTCCAGGAAGGCCTCGGCTTCCGGTCCGCTGTCGGTGCGCGGCACCCGGCTGCGCAGCTCCAGGCGCGCCCGGCGGTCCAGCTCCTCGCGGGCCAGGGCCACCAGCCGGGCCCGCACCTCGGCCGGTCCGCCGGCTTCGTCGTGCTGGGCGACGGCCCGGGTGGCCATCAGCTCGACCTGCATGCTGAGGTACTCGTCGCAGGCGTCCAGGCAGCGCTTGGTGACCGACGACAGGCGCTGCTCGTCCAGGGCGGCGTGCAAGCTCCGGAACTGGTCGCGGGCCTCTCGCAGGTGGGTGTGGAGCTCGTCGAGGGCCGCGTCTTCCCGCGGCCCCGGGTCGTACAACACGGCGCGCCCGGCGTTGCGCAGGGTGCGGACCACCAGTCGGGCCTCGCGGCGCACATCGCGCTGCCAGCGCTTGCCGGGGCCGGCCGGGCGGGTCCCTGCCAGGACGCGCAGGCTGGCCATCGGCGAGCCCTCGCCCATCGGGTCGACCAGGTGGGCCAGGGGGATCTCGGGGGTGCCCATGCGCGAGAACACGCGCAGATCGGCGTAGAGCTCGGCGGCCGCGCCGTGCGCCGGTCCGATCGCCAGGGACGCCGGGGGCAGCAGCCACGCGTCCAGGACGAAGCGCGTGTCGCTGTGCAGGGCCTCGTCGGCGGGCAGGCGGGTCTTCAGCTCGAGCTGCAGCCGGTCGTGGCGACGGACCGTCAGGTGGGGGCGGCTATATGGCGTTTCTGTGACCACGAGGTCACAGTATCGCGGTGCCCCGGTCGATGAGGCCCAGACCGTCGACGCCGGCGCCGTGCCAGACCCCGTCGTCGTCGCCGAAGGCCAGCACGCCGCCGTGGGCCAGCACCTGGATCGCGTCGGCCGGCACGCCCTGCGCCGCGACGGCCGGCGGCAGCCGCACCCGCGGTCCGTGGTCCAGCGGCTCGTCGGTCAGATCGAAGGTGCCCCAGTGCATGCCCAGCAGGTGGCGGGCGCCCAGGGCCCGGAAGGCCTCGACCGAGTGCTCGGGGCTCATGTGCTGGGGCGCCATGAACCACGCCGGCTCGTAGGCCCCGAGTGGCAGCACGGCGACGTCCAGGCCCGGGAAGACCCGGCCGATGGTGCGGAAGCCGTCGAACCAGCCGGTGTCCCCCGAGTGGTACAGGCTGCGCCGGCCGCGCACGACGACGCCGCCCCACAGCGCCTTGTCGTGGTCCAGCGGCCCGCGCCGGTGCCAGTGCTGTGCGGGCACCAGGCACAGCTGCACCGGGGCGTCGTTCCCGGCGGCGCGGATGGTGGTCGCCTCCCACCACGACAGCTCGACCACCCGCTGCAGGCCGCGGGGCAGGCTCCGGGCCTGGCCCTTCGGCACGACGAACAGCAGCTCCTCGCCGAACCGGGAGGCCAGGGCCCGCAGGCTCGGGGCGTCCAGGTGGTCGTAGTGGCCGTGGGTCACCATCACCGCGTCGACTCGCGGCAGGGCCGCCACCGACAGGGGCGCCGGCACCGCCCGGGGGGCCAGCGCCGCCCGGCCGAACAGCGGGTCGATCAGCACGGTGACGCCGTCGATCTCCACCAGCACGGTCGCATGGCCCAGCCACTGCACGCGGGCCCCCGGAGGCGCGGCCTGCCAGGCGGCGGCCGGATCGGGCGCGACGGGCAGCGCCGGCGGCCGCCGCTTGTCGGCCTTGTGGGGGTTCTGCTGGAGCTGCCAGCGGAGGAGGGCCGAGAATTGCTGGTCGCGGCCTTCGCGCCACGGGTTCGCGAAGCCGCCGCCGGGCAGGGCCGGGTCGGCCAGGAAGACGCGCTCGGCATCGGGCACGTCGGGGAGGGGCAGGCGCTCGACCGGAGGCGTCGTCATGGCTGCCCGCTATCCCCCTGCGGGGGCCGTCCTACCGGGCGGGCCTACTTGGCGGCGAGGGGCAGCTCTTCGTCGCCCATCCGGATCAGCGGCTTCACGTCGCCCGACCGGCGGCGGACCCGCTCCTGCAGCATCGCGATCTTCTCGTCCCGCGTGCGGACCGGCGCGCCCGGCAGGTCGACCAGGTGATCGGCCAGCTTGCCGTAGTCGTCCCGCATCAGGCACCACCAGACCACCTGGTTGTTGCCGAGGCCCTGGAACACCAGCGCGTCTTCGCGGCCGAACTCGTCCAGGCGGTCCATCATCCAGTCCGGCATCTCGGTCCAGTGCAGGGCCGGCTTGATGTGATGGACGATGTGGTAGCCGTCGTTGTAGCACTTGTGGTTGTAGGGCACGTCGGTCAGGCAGGTGCTGTTGCGGTAGCAGTTGCCCGGGTCGTCGATGTCGACGAAGGCGTGCTGGGCCCAGTTGCCGCACATCATGAACCAGCGGATGAGCAGCCAGGGCGCCAGGAAGACCACGAAGGTCGCGACGGGGTCGAAGGCCAGCAGGGCGGCGATGGTCAGGTACCATGCGCCTTCGCCGATGATGAACCGGCGGAACAGCTTGGTCCGCTTCCGGCTGTGCATGTAGCGCAGCAGGTGGCCGGTCCCGAAGAAGAAGAACCGCGCCCAGTAGTGCAGGAAGTGGCCGAACCGGTCGCGCTGGTAGGCCATCGTGCTCGACAGGTCGGGCGGCAGGTTGTTCTCGGGGTGGTGCATCCCCATGTGGTGCACGTAGAAGCTGCTGGGCGTGTGCCCGAAGAACGGGCCGACGGTCCAGGGGATCCAGTGCTCGAGCCACTTGTGCTCGCGCTTGAAGATCGGCCGGTGGCAGACCGCGTGCAGCATCAGGGTGAACCGGCCGCCGCCCAGGCCGAACAGCACCGGCACGTACAGGAAGCCCAGCCAGCCGGGCAGGTCGAGCACGAAGAAGGCCGCCGCCACCGGCCAGATGAACAGGCTCATCAGGCCCGCCACCCGCACGAACTTCAGGTCGCGCTCGTCGCGGAGCCGTCGGGCGAACCACCGCTCCACGAAGTTGCGGGGGCCGGGGCCCGGATCGCGCGGATCGCTCTTCGACAGGGTCAGGACGGAGGGGCCCGTCACGGCGGCGGGGGCGTTCATGTGCACTCCGGTCGTCCACTCGGCCGCGCCGCGCCGAACGGTCGGTCGTTGTACACATGTCGGTGACGGTTGTCGACCGGACGGAGGCGGATTGACAGCCCCGCGACACGGTTGTCGCAGGGTGCCTGCCGACGCGGTCCGGCTACAGCACCAGCCGGACCCCTGGGGTCTCGCGCAGGGCGGCGTAGACCGCCGCGAGCTCGTCGGTGTCGTGCACGTGCACCGACATCCGCACCGCCAGGAAGCGCCCGCCGGCCGAGGGGCGGGTCTCGACGGCCTCGGCGGACCGGCCGAGCGCGTCTCTCAGCGCCTTCGCGCAGCGCTCGGCGAGGTCGCCGTCGTCGTCGCCGACCGCGCGGAAGGTGAAGACGGCGGGCAGCTCGACCAGCTCGGACAGGGGAGGGGACTGCTGTGACATGCCGCGCGGTTAGCGCGGCGGCGGCCGGCGAGCACGGCGTCCGGTCCGCGTCGAGCCGGATAGCACCCGGGCCATGCGGCGCTTCCTCCTCCTGATCGCTCTCGCCCTCCCGCCCTCCGCGGTCCTGCTCGCGCCGGCCCCGGCGGTGGCCCAGGACGGGCCGGTGCTCGCCGTCCTCCCCTTCGCCAACCAGACCGGCGATGCGACCTGGGATGCGCTGGGCGGCGGCCTCGCCGACATGCTGGTCTCCGATCTCGCCAGCGTCGACCGCCTGACCCTGGTCGAGCGGGCGCGCCTCCAGGATCTGCTCGACGAGCTGGCCCTGGCCGAGGGGACCTTCGTGGACCCTGCCACCGCCGGCCAGCTCGGCCGGGGCCTCGGCGCCCGCTACGTGCTGGTCGGGTCCTTCTCCGCCGTCGCCCCCGAGATGCGCCTGGACGCCCGGGTCGTCGACGTCAGCAGCGGCGAGATCGTGCACACGGCGTCCGCGGCGGGCCCCCGCGACGAGTTCTTCCTGCTGCAGAAGGAACTGGCCGCCGGGCTCACCGACGGGCTCGGCATCGCGCTGTCCGCCCGCGAGCAGGCCCGCATGGGGCGCGTCCAGACCGAGTCCTTCGCCGCCTTCCAGGCGTGGAGCGAGGGCCTGGCGGCCCTGGACCGGGGCGAGCTCGACGCGGCCCGCGATCGCCTGCAGGCCGCGCTGGTGGCCGACGACCGGTTCGGCCTGGCCGAGTCCGCGCTGGACGACGCCCAGGACCGGCTCCAGGCGTCCGGGGCCCGCAGCGAGGAGGTCCGCACCGAGGCCGCCCGCCGGGTGTACGCCGCGCTCCGCGCCCTGCCCCAGGACGGAAGCGCCGACCCCGCGGCCGTCGTCGCCCTCGTGCACCCAAAGGCCTGGCAGCCGGAGCTGCCTGCCGAGAGCCGCGACCTGCTCGCGGTCAGCGGCGCGGTCCTGGCGCTCGGCCTGCCCGACGACGCCAGCCTGGACCTGCAGGTGACCCGGATGGGCGTCAACGAGTGGGCCCTGGCGAACCACACCCTGGCGGCCGTCTACCTGCGCCGCCACGCCGACGTGATCACCTTCGGCCAGGAGCTGCTCGACCGCTACCCGATGACCAGCTGGGCCCAGTCCGTCCGCCACCAGCTGCAGGCCAGCATCGACCTGCTCCGCAAGGCCGAGGCCGGGCGCGCGGAGCTGCCGCTGCTGCGCCAGCAGGCGGCGGTCACCGAGGCGCTGTGGACCTGCACCGCCGGCGCCGTGCCCGCCGTGGTGGGCCCGGCCTGCGAGGCCGCGTGGTCGGCGACCGAGGGGCTGCCCGCCGTCGTGCGGGCCCAGGCGGGCAAAGACGCGGTGGAGGGGCTGGTGCACGCCGGGCGCCTGCAGCGTGCACGGGAGATCGGGGCCGAGGTGGCGGCACTCCCCGCCGACGACTCCTCGGTCGCCCGCTGGCAGACCCTCTGTGCCACCGCGCTGCGCAACCTCGACCAGGACCTCGCCGACATCGACAAGCGCCGAGCCGGGCTGTCGAAGGCCGTCGATGGGGGCCGGCACGCTGCCCTCGCCGACCGGCTGGCCCGGGTGGGGCGCCACGACGAAGCCCGGAAGCTCGTGGCCGAGGGCCTGCAGCGCTTCCCCGACAATCCGGCGCTGCTCGAAGAAGTCGTCGCCCTCGCCGTCGCCGTGCACGACCTGGACACTGCCCGCGACGGCCTCGAGGCGTGGGAGGCGTCGGCCGGGCCGGTCAACGACCGCATCGCCACCGCGGCCCGCCAGCTGCCGGACGCGGTCGCAGAGGCCGGCCAGGGACGCAGCCGCGCCTTGTCGGACCTGGCCCGGGACCTGTCCGCGCGCGGCCTGTACGGCGAAGCCGCGGACACCTGGCTGCAGCTGCTCGACGCGGCGCCTGCCGCCGACCGCGCTGGCCTGCTGCACTCGGCCGGCGTCGACCTGTCACTGGCCGGGCGCACCGACGAAGCCCGGCGCGTCTTCGAAGAGCTGCTCGAGCGCCATCCCGACCATGCCCTGGCCGAGTCGGCGCGGATCCAGCTGCAGATGACCCCCCGCTGAGCGGGCGCGCCCGGCGAGGGCGCCCGGCGAGGATCAGGGAGTGCCGACCCGCAGCTGCTCGGCGTCGGTGTCGACGTCGTACTTCACGCCGTACTCGGGCAGGGCCAGCACGCGCTGCACGATCGCTTCGTCCTGGAGCTCGATGTTCGTGTGCGGCACCGCGCCGAGCCCCTTGTTGGGCCACGCGAGCACGGCGTCCATGGCGTCGCGGCCGAGCTGCTCGTCGCTGCGGCCGTTGCGCTTGCCGAGCTGCGTCTTGACGTAGAACGTGCCCTTGTCGATGTAGTCGTACATCGCGGTGACCTGGAAGTCGGCCAGGGCCTGCTTGTACTCGGTCGAGCTCGGCGGGAACTTCGTCGGGTTCAGGGCGAACTTCGAGCCCTGCCGGCTGGCCAGGAACAGCGACTCGACCAGGGCGGCGTTGCGCGCCAGGAAGGTGCCTTCCCGCGGGATGCTGCGCTCGCTGGCCATGGCCTGCAGGTGGTCGACCTGGCTGCCGCGGGCGTTCGTGTCCAGTCCCGTGTAGTCCGCCGGGCGCGTGCCGATGATCGGCATGATCCGGCCGCCGACGAAGTGGTGGCCGTCGCCGGTGCTGAACTCGACCCGGACCTCGTTGCCGGACAGGATCACCTTGGTGACCTTGTCGGCGGCCGTGTTGCCGCCCCGGTCGAAGAACATCTTCTCGATCTCGGCCGCCAGGTCGCCGTCCTTCAGTCCCATCGCGACCAGCCGGTCCGTCACCACCCACAGGTTCTCGCTGTCGGTCAGGGTCTCGCCGTCCTTGGTCCGCTCCTTCGTCTGGTTCGCCGTGGAGTCCAGCGCCGCGTCCTTGACGCTGGCGGGCTCGACATGGTGGCTCTGCAGGAAGCTCCGCTTGAACCCGAAGTGCAGGTTCGTGGGCCGATCGCCGGGGCCTCCGGCCAGCTTCTCGGCCGCCGCGGCGTTCCCGGCGCCGGCACGCATCGGCGCCCCCATGCTGGTCTCGGCGCCCGACGAGGACGGGGCAGGGCTGCGGGGAGCGGGACTGCGGCTGTAGGACACGGGACCTCCTCGGGAATGTCGATCATCACGCATCCGCCTCCGAACGACAACCCAAATGCCCCTTCGGGGATCTTTCGAAATCCCACCCGAGAGGTAGGAGTTTTCGCCACCCCCGAACCTGGAGTCCTCCATGGCCATCCGACTGGGCGACATCGCCCCCGACTTCACCGCCGACAGCACCGCCGGCCGCATCTCCTTCCACAGCTTCCTCGGCGACAGCTGGGGCGTCCTGTTCAGCCACCCCAAGGACTTCACGCCCGTCTGCACCACCGAGCTCGGCACCGTGGCCACACTCGAGCCGGAGTGGAAGCGTCGCAACGTGAAGGTCGTCGGGCTCTCGGTCGACCCGATCGAGGACCACCACGCGTGGGCCGGCGACATCGAAGACGTGACCGGCAGCGCGCTGAACTTCCCGCTGGTCGCCGATCCGGACCGGACCGTCGCCAACCTGTACGACATGATCCACCCCAACGCGAACGACACGCTCACCGTGCGGAGCGTCTTCGTCATCAACCCGGACAAGAAGGTCGCCCTGACCCTGACCTACCCCGCGGCCACGGGGCGCAACTTCGACGAGCTGCTGCGGGTGATCGACAGCCTGCAGCGCACCGCGAAGCACAAGGTCGCCACGCCCGCCAACTGGACCCCCGGCGACGACGTCATCGTCGTGCCGAGCGTCAGCGACGAGCAGGCCACCGCCCTGTTCGGCAGCTTCGAGAAGCTCAAGCCCTACCTGCGCAAGACCGCGGACCCCGTCGGCTGAGCGCCCGCCGTCCTGCCATCGCCCCCGGTCAGAACCAGCAGGAGCACCAGGCCGATGCCTGCGTGCCTCCCGGGCAGCTGTCGTCGTCGATCGCCTCGCAGGACCCGTGCTCAGGCCCGGGTCACCGTCCCGCGGTTGCCGTCGACCGTGACCCGCTCGCCGTCGACCAGCTTGCGCGTGCCGTCGCCGGTGGCGATGACGGCCGGGATGCCGTGCTCCCGGGCGACGATGGCGGCGTGGGACAGGACGCTGCCGCTGTCCGTGACCAGCGCGGCCGCGCGCTGGAAGATCACCGTCCACGCCGGAGTGGTGATCGGACAGACGACGACGTCCCCCGGGCGCACCTCGTGGACCTGGGCGGAGCTGTGGATGACGCGGACCGATCCCGATGCGATGCCGGGGGCGCCCGCCTTGCCCGTGACCTCGCTGGTCGCGGACAGGGCCGGGGGCGACAGCTCTTCGGACATCGCCCACAGCATCGCGCCGTTGATGGTCCGGGCGGCCAGCGGCAGGCCGCGGACGTCCGGCATGGGGCCCGGGATCGGCCCGTAGATGTTGTCGCCGGGATGGGCGCGCACCCAGGCCTGCTCGCAGCGCACCCGGGCAGCGATCGCGCGGGCGTCGTCCCGGGCGCCCAGCAGCGCCTCGCCGAGCTCCGCCCGGGTCAGCAGCACGGCATCTGTCGGTCGCGCCAGGCCACCGCGCGCGACCAGCCGTCGGCCGGCTTCCAGGGCCACGGCCCGCATCAGCCCGCAGGGCAGGTTGTCGGTGTAGAGCACGTTGTCCTCGCGCTGGGGGTAGACCCGCTCGGCCCTGGCCAGGGCCCGGTCGAAGCGGTCGCGCGCGGCGGGATCCGACAGGGCGGCGCGGGCGGCGGCGACCGCTGCGGTCCGGGGCGCGTCGTGGTCGGGCACGGGCGCCTGGGTCAGGCACTCCCACAGCAGGGCCGCGACCAGGTCGGGCTGCTCGGCCAGGCAGGGCTCGCCGGGGTCGTAGGCCATCGTCCGGAGTCCCCAGGTGCCGAGCCAGGCGCGCATCGCCTGGGCCACCTCGGGCGCCGCGGCGTCCAGCCGGGCCAGGAAGTCCGGACCGCCGGGCTCGATGGCGGCGCAGGCGGCGGCGGAACCGCGGGCCCGCTCGGCGACCTGCTGCAGCTCCTCGGTCGGGCGGGACGACGCCGTGGACAGTCCCTGCAGCAGGGTCATCGCCTCGTGCGACGACCAGCCCAGCAGCTCCTCGCAGGCCACCTTCAGACCGTGCACGCCGACGATGTAGGGGATGAACAGCTCGAAGTGCAGGTCCATGCCCCGCTGGGCGAAGGGCATCACCTGCTCGTCGAGGTGGGCGAGCAGCGCCTCGTCGTCCAGCGCCCGCAGGTCGACGGACGCCAGGCGGGCGATCTCCGCCTGCAGCTGCGGTCGCCACTCCTGCTCCCAGCGCTCGGGCGTGCGCTCCAGCAGGCCCTCGTCCCAGACCTCCTGGGCGCGCGCGAGCTTGCGGCGGATCGACGGCACCAGGCGGGCGACGACGCCGAGCACCCACCACGGAGGCGGCGCGCTGCTGCCGTGGTCCGGCTTCGCATGGGTGTAGACCTCGTGGCCGATCGCGACGACCTCGACCTCGTCGGGCATCAGCCCGTAGTGGGCGATCATCGTGCGCAGGGCGTGCGCGTAGAGCGTCAGGTAGGTCGTGGCGCCGAAGGGAGAGATCGGGCCCGGGTAGTGGGCGCAGTCCTTCTGCCAGGTGCCCTCGGGCACCTCGAAGACCGGGGCCGTCGGCAGGGCCGTGATCGGTCGCGCCTGCAGCAGCGCCAGCCGCCCGTCGTGGACCGCCCACTCGATGTCGACGGGGTGGCCGAGCGCCTCGGCCGTGTCGGTGGCCAGCCGGGCGACGCGCCGGGCGGTGTCTTCGTCGATGCAGCCCTCGGGGCGGGACGTCGCGGTCGCCTCCTGCCCCCGAATGGTCCAGGCGTCTCCGTCGACCTCCCCCGACACCAGGCGGTCGCCCAGGCCACCGGTCGCGCTGACCAGCACCTCGTCGCGATCGCCGGTCACCGGGTTCGCGGAGAAGGCCACGCCGGCCGCGTCCGCCGGCACCATCGCCTGGACCAGCACCGCCATGCCGGCGGCGTCGGCCCCATAGGCCTGCGCGCGTTCCGAGCGACAGGATGCCCGGCACACCTCGACGGCAGCGACCACTGCGGCCGGACCGTGCACGTCGAGCACCGTGTCGTACTGCCCGGCGAACGAAGCGTCGGGCAGGTCTTCCGCGATCCCCGACGAGCGCACCGCGACCGGACCGGCCAGGCGGGCCAGCGCGGCCGCCAGCGTCGGGTCGTCGAGCCCCACCGTCGCCCCGGCCGGGATGACGAAGCCGGGGGGAACGTCCGCCCCGGCCTGGCGGAGCGCGGCCAGGGTCGCTGCCTTGTGCCCGCAGCGTGCCGGATCCGTCGCAGCAGCGTCGTCGAGGGTCGGGAAGGGAGGCGCGGCGAGGGGTTGGCTGAGGGTCATCGGGGCTCCGGGGGAGGGAGGGGCGCCAGGCGGTCCCGGCGGGCCAGGTCGTCGATGAGGATCTGCAGTGCCCAGGCCGCGGCCTGGCCGGCTTCGGCGCTCGACAGCTCGTGCTCGACCGTCAGTCCGAACCACGTCCGGCTGCTGGTCAGGGTGCGGAGCAGGGCCGCGGCGCGGTGGAGCTCGTCGGCGGGCAGGCGAGGGAAGGCCCTGGCCATCGCAGCTTCGAGCGTGCGCGTGCGGTGCTGGTGCGATGGCGTCACGCGACCCAGCGCGATCGAGGTGATCACGTAGACCTGCATCAGGTCGCGAGCTTCGTCGAACCGCTCGAAGAATCCGCGCACGGTGTCCGGCAGCTTGCCCAGGTCGTCGGGCTGGCTCGGCAGGCCGCGCCCCTGGGTCAGGGCGTCGATGCTCTCGGCCAGCCCGTCGAGCAGGTCCTCGCGCGTGGCGAAGTGCCGGTACACCGTCCGATGCGAGACCCCGGCCTTCCGGGCCACGTTCTGGACCGAGAAGGCATGCACGCCGTCCGTGCGCACCACCTCGACCACCGCCTCGAGGATGCGGGCCCGCGTCTCGGCCTTCACGGCGTCGCGGGCGGGGCTGTTGTAGTCGCGAGGAGGACTCATCCGGGGGCGCTCCGGTAGTGGTGACACAAGTTATGGCGCGAAATGGATTTGGCGTCAATGGTTGTGGCGTGAATTTGGGGTGGAGGGTCGTGTGCGTGTGCAGCGGGGGGCGGCCGGCGGTCCGCCTGCCTGCACTCCTGGATAGTGGTCATCGATGGCGACCGGCCTCCTCATCACCGCCAAGACGAACCCGGACCTGGACGGTGTGGCATGCGCCGTGGCCTACGCCGAGCTCCTCCGAGCCACCGGACGTCCGGCGGTGGCGGTGATTGCGGGCACTCCCGACGCAGAGGCCCGGTACGTCCTGGAACGCCTGGGCCTCCACGTGCCTGGGCCGGTCGTGGGCCCCGGCTCCCCGGTGGTCCTGGTCGACATGAGCGCACTCCCGGGCCTGCCCGCGTTCGTCGATCCCGCTGCGGTCGTAGAGGTCATCGACCACCGCCTCCACGGAGAGCCGGCGCGGAGCTTCCCCCACGCCGCAGTGCAGGTGGAACCGGTCGGAGCTGCCGCGACGCTGGTCCACGAGCGGTTCGAACAGTCAGCTGTGGTGCCTTCGGCCGAGGTCGCCTGGTTGCTGCAGGCAGCCATCCACTCCAACACCCTGCGACTTCGGGGTGCCGTCGCCACCGCTCGGGATGTGGCGGCTGCCGCGGTCCTCGCATCCCGTCACCCGCTGCCGGAGGGGTTCGTCGAGGCGCAATTCCGGGCCCGGGCCGACGAGATCCTCCGGGACCTTCCCTCCGTCCTTCAGCGCGAGACCAAGACCTTCCAGCATCCCTCGGGCGACTTCCGGGTGGCCCAGCTGGAGTGCCCTGGGGCAGTGGAGCTGGCGGAACGGGCGCGCGCCCACACGGCGCTCCCCAGGTTGTTGCTGAACCTGGTGGACCCGATGGTGCCTTCCTCTCTCATCGTGGTCCACGATCGGGACTTCCGGGCCTGGGTGGGCCGGAAGGTCGGGCTCGAGTTCTCGGCGGATGCGGCACGGCCTGGCCGTGTGCTGCTGCGCAAGCAGATCGTTGCCCGGCTGTTGGAAGCGGAGGCGGCCCCATGAGGCGAGTGGACTGGATGACCGCCGGACCGGGTGGCCTGCCCATTCCGATCAATGTGTCATGGCACCTCTGGCCGGACTGCAACCTCGCGTGCACCTACTGCTACGCCACGTTCCGCGACATCCCGGGCACGCTCTCCGAGCGACGGGCCATCGACGTCCTCGACCGGCTCCGGGAAGCCGGCACCGAGAAGGTCACGTTCGTGGGTGGCGAGCCCACCATGTGTCCGCACCTTCCCCAGCTGGTGCGCCATGCCAAGGAGATCGGCCTGGTCACCATGCTCGTGACCAACGGCACGAGGCTGGACCCCGCCTACCGTGGCGAGATCGTGCCCTACCTGGACTGGGTCTCGCTCAGCATCGATGCGGCCGATCCAGCCCTGATGGCCGCCATGGGCCGCGGGAACGCCCGGTTCCATGCACTGTGCCTGCGCAGGTGGGAGGAGCTCGCGCAGGTTCCCCACCTGCGCCTGAAGGTCAACACCGTTGTCACGCGCCAGAACCTGCACGACGACATGCGCGGCTTGATCCGCACGCTCCGGCCGGCCCGCTGGAAGGTCTTCCAGGTGCTCCCGGTCGCAGGCCAGAACGACGGACAGGTGGAGCCCCTGCTCATCACGCAACAGGAATTCGAGGGGTGGGTCGCCCGGCACCGCGAGCTGGACGCCGAGAACATCGGACCCGTGGCCGAGGACAACCGCGACCTCACCGGGACCTACCTGATGCTGGACGCTCTCGGCCGCTTCTTCCACAACAAGACCGGGCGGCACGTCTACACCGACTCCCTGCTCGATGTCGGTGTCTGGGAGGCTGTCAGTCAGGTCGGCTGGGACACCGAGGGCTTCCTGGCTCGCGCGGGCGTGTACGACTGGGCGCCGCCCTCAGAGGCGGGTGACCGCGGAAGCTGAGCCGGGGCGGGTGTCCAGGACGATCCTCTCGCCGTCGTTGAAGCCGTCGAGCGCGTCGGGAACGATGAGCCCCGGCACGCCGTGCTCCCGCATGACGACAGCCAGATGGCAGAGCAGCGCCCCGCCTTCGCAGATGAACCCGAGCGTGCCGGGACCGGCTTCGTAGATCAGCTGGTCGAGGACGTGGAGGGGCCGGCGGATCACCAGGATCTCCGGTTCCTGGTCGCCCGACCGGGTGGCCGCCCTGCGGGAGTGCACATGCCGCTCGATGCTTGCTTCGACGGCGCTGTCGGGCAGGTCCAGGATCCGGATGCGGCCGACCACTCGGCCCGCGCTGAGCACGTCGGCGCGGTCCGGAGGCGTCGTCGCGGCGCTCTGGTACAGGTCCACCAGGAAGAACCCGCCTGTGGGAGTGAACCCGAACTCGACGCCAGCGCCGGGGTAGCGGTCGGCCAGGCAGCTGGCGGCGTGGCAGATCTCCGCAAGCTGGCGCTCGGTGGCGCGGATCGCCGCCTGGACGGGGACCCGGACCGTCTTGCCGTCTTGCAGCTGCATGGCCAGTCGCTGTCGTCCCGGCTGGTGTGAGAGCACACATCCGTCCGGGTCGAGGGTGTAGATGGTGGGGTCGGCGAAGCCCTTGGTCACGAAGTGCCCATGCACGAGCTCGGCGTGCACCCGGCCGTCGGGGAGGCGTACCGCCACTCCGGTGCTGGCGGTCGGCTGCAACTCCTTGAGCAGGAACGCGAACCGTTCGTGCCGTTTCCCCACTTGATCGACGAATCCGCGCAGGTCGGCGAGGGCTGTCGGGCCGGTTCCGAAGCGCCGGAAGATCGCTCCGTCCAGGTCGAAGGGGGACAGCAGCACGGCGATGAACTCGCCCCACCCTGCCAACGCACGCGCGGCAGCCTCCAAGTGGGCCTCGGTCGGGCGGGACGCGAGGGCGACAAGACCGTGGGAGATGCCCACGCCGAGCTCTGCCGCGGCCAGTCGCAGGGCGATCTTGTCGTGCTGGCGAACCACCGTGGGCAGTCGTTCGACCTGTTCGGGCGAGACGGGGACCAGATCCAGGCCGCGCTCGGTAGCCGCGACCAGGCCGGTGATCGGACGGGCCTGGAGGACGATGAGCGCTCCGTCCACGATGGCCCACTCGATGTCAGCGGGTTGGCCGAGCAGGGCCTCGACCCGTCGGCCGAGCGACAGCAGCGCCGCAGGGTCGATCTCTGGGAACTGCTCCGGGCTCGTGGACCCCGGCGTGAGCATCCATCGGCATGCGTCGCCGGTGCCATCGACCAGCTTCGCCAGGTGGCCGCGGACGGCCTCGACCACCATGCCGGACTGTTCTCCCAGCGGGTCCGACGTGAACAGCACACCCGAGCAGCTCGGGTGCAGCATCTCCTGGACCAGCACCCCCATGAGGACTTCAGCTCCCGCCGCTGACCGGGCGCGGGCAGAACCGCCGAGGGCCCGGCAACGCTCGACCGCCGCGAGCACTTCCGGTTCTGCTGCCGGCACATCCAGGAAGGACTCGAACAGACCTGCCAGCGCACGCTCCGCACCATCTTCGCCCAGGCCCGATGACCGGACGGCGACGGTGGTCGCCCCCGTCCGATCCCGAAGGCTTGCGAGCTCCTCCTCCAGGCACCCCGGTGCGAGCTGGCGGTCGAACGCCACGGCAAACCCGTCCGGAACCCTGACGCCCGACATGCGCAAATGCTGCCAGGAAGCCGCCTTCCCGCCGACCGCCCGACCGGTCATGGTTCGCCTCGCAACAAGGCTCGGACGACCTGATCGACCCGGGCCTGAAGCTCCGCACCCGAGACTCCCTGCTTCCGGAACTCCACCAGCCGGGTCGCGAGAGGCACGGCAAACCGGTGCATATACGCGTCGATCTGCTCGGGCGTCATCAGCAGCTGGCCGTCCAGTCCACGGTCGTTGCCGCTGTTCACGCAGGGCAGCTGGCGCTCGCCTTCCTGCCACCCGTCGCCGAGGAGCCTGCCCATCTCGTCTTCCGAGGTGACCCCGTGGATCGGGAACTGCTGATTCAACCCGTGGGAGCGGCTGAACCGGCCGTAGGCGGCGACGGCTTCACGTGTCTGGTTGGCCTTGCGCTTGCCCTGGCGGTGCAGTTCCTTCTCCCCCGAGATCAGCGCCGTCGCTCCCACCACCTGCGCGAGGACGGTCCGCATCATGTAGAAGTGCAGATGGCAGCCGAGGCAGGGGGTGAAGAAGCCGAACGCCCCGATCAGTTCGTTCAGGTAGCGGCCGTTGAGCAGGCGCCAGGCGTCGACGTCCTCCATCACGAACCACGGGGCGACGACGACATCCGGGAACCGGCGCCCGACCTGGTCTCGCAGCGACCGCCAGTTCGAATCGTAGACACTCCAGTCGCCGAACCGCGTCGGGACGACGTCTCCGACGGGGAGCAGAGTGCCGACCTCGTGGGTCTCCAGCCAGGCCATCGCCGCCGCAACGCTGTCCCGGCCCGCGAAGTCGGTCAGCACCAGGGGCGTGGGGGCATCGCGGAGTGCATCGGTCACGACGCCCGGCAGCGCCGCCCGGCCATCGCCCCGTGCTGCGGCGGCGCAGAGCGCTTCGAACGTCACCAGTCTTGGCACCTGTTCGTGCATCCGTCGGTCTCCCCGGGGACAACTGCGGGAGCACCCTATCGGACAGACCCCGACGCGGCGCCTCCCTCCCCGCGGATTGTGCGACAGGCCCCGCCCGGTCGTGCTGCACCCTCGCCCTGACGGACGCGATAGCCCCCTGCCCATGCGCTACACCGGCAAGCTCTACCGACCCCCCAGCGAAGCGCGGAGCTACATCCTCCAGGCCACCATCGGCTGCTCCTGGAACAACTGCACCTACTGCGACATGTACCGCGACAAGCCGGACTTCCGCGTCCGGCCGCTGTCGGAGTCCCTCGAGGACATCGCCATGGCGGCGTCGGCCTTCGGGCCCCGGGTCGACAAGGTGTTCGTGGCCGACGGGGACGCGCTGTGCATGCCGATGTCCCACTGGGAGCCGATCCTGGCGGCGCTGCGGGCGGCCTTTCCGCGGCTGCGGCAGGTGTCCTGCTACGCGATGGCCCGCAACGTGCTCGAGAAGACGCCGGCCGAGCTCGCCGCGCTGCGCGCCCAGGGGCTGACGGTGCTCTACATGGGCCCGGAGTCGGGTGACGAGCAGACGATGCGCGAGCTGGCCAAGCAGCCGCGCCTCGCCGGGGTGCCCCGCGACCGCGACTACCTGTTCGACAGCCACGTGGCCGCCGCGCAGCAGGCGCATGCCGCCGGCATGAAGCTCAGCACCATCTTCCTGCTGGGCGCCGGCGGGGTGGCCCGCTCGGCCGAACACGCCGCGGGCAGCGCGCGGCTCATCACGGCCATGGATCCCGACTACCTCGCTGCCCTGACGCTCACGGTGGTGCCGGGCACGCCGCTCGATCGCACCCGGCATCGCAAGGGCTGGCAGCTGCCGGAGATCGAGGGCCTGCTCGGCGAGCTGCGCACGATGGTCGGGGACAGCCGCCCCTCACGGGCCTTGTTCCGCACCAACCACGCCAGCAACTACCTGCCCCTGGCCGGCACCCTGCCCGACGACCGCGAGCGCATCGTGCAGGTCATCGACCTGGCGCTGGCGGGGCAGATCCCGCTCCGGCCGGAGCACCGGCGGGGGCTGTGAACGAACCCCCGCTCAGCGCCGCCCACAGATGACGGCCGAGTCGGTCAGCAGGTCGCAGGGCACGTCGTTCCAGGTGTAGTCGCGGTCGCCCTGGATGGCCGCGCAGTCCTCGCCGCTGTCGACCAGGGCGAGCTCCCCGCCGCCGCCTCCACCGCCGTCGTTGGGCTCGCCGACGCCCCAGTTCGTGTAGTCGAGCGCCGCGCCGTCGGTCCACTCGAAGGTGCCCTCGACGACCACGTCGGTCAGGCCGATCAAGGCATAGGGCATGGCCGCCTCGATCATCAGCTCGCGCACGAACTGCTGTTCCGCGGCCGAGCGGATCGACGCCATGTCGCCGCCGAAGGCCCCGGTGCACAGCGCCCGGGCATCCTCCCAGACGAATTCGTCGAAGCAGACACCGAAGGTCGCTCCGTCCAGGATGCCGATCTGGCAGTCCAGACCGTCGCAGTCCGAGTCGATGCCGTCGGAGACCACATCGACCGCTCCCGGGTGGATGGCGGCGGACGCATCGTTGCAGTCGGTGTTGTCGGTGGTGTAGCCCTCCACCACGTCGCTACACTCGTCGATGAAGTGATCGGGGTCGCCGTAGCCGTCTTCGTCGGCATCCACGTAGTAGCGGGTCGTCGGCACGCCCTCGTCGATGTCGCCGTCGCAGTCGTCATCGATGCCGTTGCAGACCTCGACGGCGCCAGGGTGGATGGTCGGGTCCTCGTCGTTGCAGTCGTCGGCGGCCACGGTGCCGTCGCCATCCAGGTCCCACTGGTCCGTGGGGAGGGCTCCTGCCTCGGACCCGACGATCCTGAACCGCTGGGGGTAGTTGGCGCTGCGTACCTCGACCTCGAAGCTCCAATTCCGCTCCCGCGGGGTCCAGAGCAGCTCGAACTCGACTCGCTGCTGCAGGTTGTCGCTGTCGCCCATCTCCACGGGCAGCTCGACCCCCTGCGACGTCACGTCGGCAGACGTGAAGTCGACGCCCGACTCCCCCGTCACGAACACTCCGAACAGCACGTCGAGTGGCTCCCCCTCGACGTAGCGCTCGAGGACGTGTTTCTCCTCGACGCCGACGGCAAAGGGCGCGATCTCGACCAGCGCGCCGTCCTCGATGGCCGGACCCTTGTCGAGGGTCGTGAACACATCGCCGTCGATCATGGTCGAGCCCGAGTCGCCGCCGGCGGAGCCCGTGTCGCCGCCGGCGGAGTCCGTGTCGGAGTCGCCGCCCGGCGGGGTGCACGCGAGCAGCGCCCCTCCCAACGACAGCGGAATCAGGGCGAGCAAGGCGGAAACCATCGATGCCTCCGGGGGTGCAGCCCGGACTGTAGCGCCGGCGGCGCGGATGGGGGCGTTGGCCGGCGGCGTCTGGAGGCGTGCGCCTCGATCCCATGACGGTAGGGATCCCTCCTGTCCCCGGAGTCCCCATGATCCCCCACCTCGCCGCCCTGTGCCTCTCCGTCCTGTCCTCCTCGGCACACGCCACGGATCCCGACGCGAACTCGGTCACCGAGCAGACCTCCGCTGGCCCCTTCGTGGTGCACGCCGTCCAGCACGGCACCGCCCGCATCGAGTTCGGCGGCAAGACCATCTGGCTGGACCCCTGGTCCCAGGCCCCGCTCGGCGATGCCCCCGCCAAGGCGGACGTGCTGCTGATCACCGACATCCACCCCGATCACCTGGACCCGGCCGCCATCGACAAGGTGCACACGGCGCAGACCGTGACGGTGGCTCCGGCGGCCGTCCGCGATGCCTGGCAGGGCGGTGACGTCGACCACGTCCTGGCGAACGGCCAGACGGTCGAGGTCGCGGGCATGAAGATCACCGCCGTCCCGATGTACAACCTGCACCGCGGTCCCGAGCCCGGGAAGCTGTTCCACGACAAGGGGCGGGGCAACGGCTACCTCATCGAGGTCGGCGGCAAGCGGATCTACTTCGCCGGCGACACGGCGTGCACCGACGAGCTGAAGGGCCTGAAGGACGTCGACCTCGCCTTCGTGCCGATGAACCTGCCCTACACCATGCCGCCCGAAGAAGCGGCGCCTTGCGTGGCGGCGATGAAGCCGAAGCGGGTCGTGCCCTACCACTACCGGGGCAGCGATCTGTCGGTCTTCGAGCAAGGCCTGGAAGGCAGCGGGGTCGACGTCGTGCGGCTGGAGTGGTACCCGAGCCAGGACTAGCGGTGTTAGGGGACTAGCGACGCTAGCCCGGTACCAGCTGCATCCCCCTGCGGGTCCCCTGCGGGCGGATGACCCAGCGGCGCGGGAAGTCCCGGCCCGGGTCGACCTCGGCCTGCAGCAGCCAGGGCACGTCGCGGCCGTCCATCCAGGCGGCCACGGCCTCGCCCACGGCAAGGTGGGTGGTCACGCCGAAGCCGCCGAGCCCCGCGGCCCACGACAGGCCGGGCACCTCCGGATCGGGCCCCAGCAGCGGCCGGCGGTCCGGAGCGAAGGTCCGCAGCCCGGTCCAGCCCCCCCGCCAGCGCAGGTCCGACAGGGCGGGCAGCAGCTGCAGGAGCCGCTCGCTGACGGTCTCGCGCCAGGTCGGATCCACCGCTCCGGTCGAGCCCGGCCCGGGGGCGGGCGGGTCGATCCGCTCGTCGCAGCCGCTCACCAACCAGCCGCCGCCTTCGGGCCGGATGTAGAGCCCCAGGTCTTCCAGCCAGCACCAGGGATGGGTGGGGGAGGAGAGGGGATGCGGCGCCGACTGCAGCAGGCTGCGTCGGATCGGGTGCAGGGGGCGGCGGAGTCCCAGCGAGGCGACCAGTGCGCCGCTCCAGGCGCCGGCGGCGAGCACGACCCGGTCGCAGGACAGCTCGCCGTGGGAGGTGGACAGTCCCGCGATCCGGCCGCCCGACAGGCGCAGGCCGTGCACCGCGACATCGCAGCGCACGGTGCGTTCCCGGAGCAGGCCGGTCAGCAGGGCATGCGGATCGGCCACCCGCGCCCCCGGTACCGACCAGGCGCGCCGCAGGGGCGCCCCGTCCAGCGCGGGGGGCAGCTCGGTGGTCGGGTGGACCTCGACCCCCGCGGCCCGCAAGCTGGCCACGGCGTCGTCGAGCTCGTCGGGTTCGTGGATCAGGCCGTGCACCGCGCCGGTGATCGTCGACGGCGGCTGCTCCCAGGCGTCGTCGAGCCCCTCGAGCAGCTCCTGCGCCCGCAGCGCCAGCCGCCGCTCCACCGGGTCCTCGACCAGCAGCCGCACCATGCCGGCGTTCTGGGCGGTGGCCTCGGCGCCCGGCTGGCGGCCCTGCTCGAGCAGCACGACGGATCCATCGAGTCGCGCCGCGACCGCTGCTCCGGCCAGGCCGGCGCCGATCACGATGGTGTCGATGTGCTCCATGGCGCCGTTCCGGGCTCAGCCGTCGATGGACAGGGCGGCGATCGACGACAGGGCAGACAGGGAGCGCCCGGTCTCGGCCCGCCAGGCCAGGAAGGCCTGCTGGGCGGCGCGCTGATCGCGGGCGCTGGTCCCCTTTCCGACCGCCACCCCGGCGTGTCGCAGCGCGGCCAGCACGTCGTTCGACAGCAAGAAGGTGTCCACCCCCAGGCGGCGCAGCATGTACGGACCCGTGCTGCCGCCCAGCCGGCTGCCGTTCCGGGCGAGCCACTGCCACAGCCCCACCGGGTCGTCGGCGGGCCAGGCGGCGACGAAGGCGCCGAAGCTGCCGTGTTCGGCGGCGACCTCACGCAGCATGGCGGCGTTCTGGACCGTGGCGCGGATCTTCTGGCCGTTGCGCACGATGCGCTCGTCCCGGAGCAGGCGATCCAGGTCGTCGGTGTCCCAGGCGGCGATGGCGTCAGGATCGAAGCCCTCGAAGGCGGCCTCGAAGCCGTCCCACTTGGACCGGATGACCCGCCAGACGAAGCCGGCCGAGAAGACGTGCAGGGCCATGCCGCTGAGCCAGCGGTCGTCGGGGACGGTGGCTGGATCGACGAGCGCCGGCAGGCCGTCGATGCGGGCCTGGACGGCGGCTTCGCCGTGGCGGTCGATGGCCGAGGAGAGGATCGGGGCGAAGGAGGACACGGGCACCTCGCGAGCACGGGGGCTCCGCTCTGCGAGGCGCCCCGTGCCAACGCTTCTACTCGGTCTCGCCGCCCTCGGCCGGGGCTTCCTCGGTGGGAGCCGGCTCGGTCACGGGAGGCGCGGCGGGCGCCGCGGCGACCGGCGCGTCGATGACGCCGCTGCCGAAGCTGTAGCCGTCCAGCTGCTTGTCGTTCCGCAGCAGGTAGAGCATGCCGGCGATCTCGTCGATCTCGTAGTCCGGATCGCGCTGATCGATGATCACGCTGCCCTGCTCGCTGCCGTCGTCCAGCGACACCCGGACCAGGCCCACGCCCTTGTCGTCCTCCTCCTTCACCTTGGTCAGGATGAAGTAGTAGTTCTCGGTGGCCTTGCTGGCCTTGGACCGCCGCATCACCTCGGCCGCGGCCTCGCCGAAGGCCGCGCTGACCGCCGCCGCGTCGTCGGCGCGGTCCTGATAGGCGGCGGCCGTCGAGCTGTACGGGCCCTGGACGCCGCGGGCGTAGCCGGCCTGGGCCGAGTTGTAGGCGCTGGCGCCGGCGGCGGCGGCGCTGGCGGCGATCATCGCGACGCCGGCGGTGACCTGCAGGCCGGTCGGCGGCGGCGGCGCGTAGTGGCTGTGGAAGACCACACTGCCGTCGTCGGGGTTCAGGCCGATGACGTTCTGGTCGCTGTAGGTGACCAGCAGATCGCCCCGGTCCATCAGGGTGGCCGGGCTCTCGTCCTTGCCCTGCCAGGGCAGGGCGACGCTGAACCGCTCGCTGCCGTCGGTGCGGTTCAGGCTGGTGAAGTTGCCGCGGCTGTCGACGAACCAGACCTTGTCGCCCTCGACGACCAGGTTCGGCACGCTGCCCTTGGCCCGGTAGCCCTTGCCCCCCTGCCACAGCGATGCGCCGGTGCCCAGGTCCCACATGCCCACGTAGGTCTTGCTGCCGTTGCTGCCGGTGGCGAACAGCTGGTTGTCCTCGACGCTGGCGCTGTCGACACTGCCGGCGAGCTTGATGGGCTTGGCCAGGGTGCGGCTGCCGTCGGCGACCTGGGCCACGTAGACCTGGCTCTTGGTGCCGACGGTCTCGGCGATGACGAGCCGACCGTCGTCGAGCCGGTTCATGTACGAGATCATGCCCTTGAGCTTCAGCGGCTTCTTCCAGGCCTCGACGCCCGTGTCGTCGTCGACCACCATGGTGAAGGCCTTCTTGCCGTCGTGCCCGGTCATCACGATGTGTTCGCCGTCCGGGCTGACCGACAGGATGCTGCCGAACTGCTTGGGCGCCTTCTTCTCGTCCCACACGGGGTTGCCCGTCGCGACGTCGTAGGCCCACAGCTGGTTCTCGTTGTCGGTGACGTAGACCTTGCCGTCGTGCACGACCATCGCGGGCTTCCCGCCGGCGGGGGTCGGGACCATCTTGCCGGCGTACTTGCCGGGGCGGCTCCAGAGGACGGCGCCGCTCTTCGCGTCGCGCTTGGTCACGCCCTGCTTGTGGTGCCACAGCTCGATGTAGGCGGCGCCGTCGTCGACGAAGACGACGGGCTGGTTGCCCTCCATGGTCATCTTGATCGACCACTTCTTGTCGGGGTGCGCCTTCCAGGACTGCAGCACCGGCGCCTTGGCCTGGAAGTAGTCGGCCTGTTCCCACCGCACGGCGCCCGTCTTGATGTCGACGTAGCGCATCACCCAGTCGACCCCCTTGTCGGTGTACTCCTGGCACAGCATCAGCACGCCCATGTCGGACAGGCGCAGCTGGGTCCACATGACGGGACCGCTCTGGATGGACCACAGATCCTGGCCGGTCGTGACGTCGAGCATGTGCAGCGTGCCCTTGGGCACCTGGCCGAGCTTCCACTCGGCCTCCAGCACCATCGCAGTCGGCGTGCCGGGCAGGAAGGTCACGCCATCTTCGGGCACCTTCTTCAGATCGTCGCGCTCCCAGGCGATGTCGCCGGTCCACGGGTCGATGCCGACCACGGCCTGGTTGGTGGCGACCAGGACCGTGCCGGCGTCGGTGATGTCGTACCACTGCACCTTGGGCGAGAAGTCGTGGGAGAAGGCCGGGCCGTCGCCGGCGTGGGCCGAAGGAGCAGAGAGGGCGGCGGCGAGGAGGACGGAGGAGATCGCGAGCATTATGGGCCTCGGGGCTCGGTAGTGGGGCGGCCTGGGTGCCGCCTCGAGGCCACCTTCACACATCGGCGCCGGCGAGTGGCTCTCACGCCCTCTCACTCGCGTTTCATCCGGACTGGCTATGCTGTCAGGCAATCGTCAACTGCCCGATGGATGGACCATGAAGCGCCGACTCCTCTTCCCGCTCCTCGCCCTCTCCTCCAGCCTCGCCCTGGTCGCCTGCGGCGACAAGGAACCCGACGAAGACGACGGCGACGGCAGCATCGACACGGACACCGACGGGACCGACACGGACACGGACACCGACGGGACCGACACCGACACCGACACCGACGGGACCGACACGGACACCGACACGACCGCCCCCGTCGACTCCGACGGCGACGGCTACGACAGCACCGAGGACTGCGACGACGCCAACCCGGACGTGAACCCCGGCGCCGACGAGGTCTGCAACGGCATGGACGACGACTGCGACGGCGACGTGGACGATGCCGACAGCGACGTCGACACCAGCACCGGGGCCACCTTCTTCCTGGACGACGACGGCGACGGCTACGGCGACGAGTACTCGACGATCGAGGCCTGTGATCGGCCCGACGGGTACTCCGACCGGTCCGATGACTGCGACGATGCGAACGCGGCCGTGAACCCGGGCGCGACCGAGATCTGCAACGACATCGACGACGACTGCGACAGCGAGATCGATGTCGGCGCGGCGGACATGGCCGACTGGTACGCAGACGGCGACGGGGACGGCTTCGGCGACGACGCCGACGCTGTCAGCGCCTGCGAAGCCCCCGACGGCTACGTCGCGGATGGCGGGGACTGCAACGATCTGGACGAGTGGACGTGGCCGGGCGCCGAAGAGCTCTGCGACGGGGCCGACAACGACTGCGACAGCGGCACCGGCGAGCGCGGTCTGGCGACCTGGTGGGATGGCCGCACCGGCAGGCCCACCGATGTGACCGACGATCTGGGCGGCACCAGCAGCCGCCCCGGCAGCCTGAGCCTGGACGACGACGGCACGCTGAGCATCTGCGAGGGCACCTGGTACACCAACCTGTCGATCGGCGCCGACGTGACGGTGCGCGGTGAAGGCGGGGACGCGACGGACGTGGTCCTGGACGGCGCGGACAGCGACACCGTGGTGCGCATCGACGGCGACAGCCTGGACGTGACGCTGGCCGATCTGACGATCACCGGTGGCGCAGGCAGCGAGTCCTCCGGCATCGGACTCGGCGTGGCGGGCGGCGTGCACTGCGAGGACGTGTCGTCCTTCGCGACGAGCCTGTCCGTGCGTGACAGCATCATCGAGCGCAACACCAGCACCGGCATCGGCGGCGGTCTGCAGGCCATCGGCTGCGACGCCCAGCTCAGCGGCGTCGAGCTGGCCTATAACGACGCCGAGACGGGCGGCGGCGGAGCCTTCTCCTACTACGGGGGGCTCTCGGTGGACGACACCGAGGTCTACGGCAACAGCACCGACGCCGACGTCGGCGGCCTCTTCCTGTTCGGCGACGGCAGCACCGAGTTCGTGCTCGAGGACGTCGACGTGTACGACAACGTCGCCATCGAGTGGGTCGGTGGTGTGGCGATCGTGGCTGGCGCGCTGTCCTGGACCGGCAGCACGTCGGGGGCTTCGGGTGCCACTCGGAACGAAGACGCCGGCTATGGCGCGGCGCTCTACCTGGAAGACGCCGAAGCGGAGATCGACGGCGTCGACTTCGGCGAGCCTGGGACCAGCGACGACAACGCGCCCTTCGATATCTACGTGCACGCGCTCGGTGCCCAGTACAACGCGGGCGACGACGCCACCTTCTCCTGCGACAGCGGCGACGGCTGCGGCGACGTCGACGACTTCACGGTCAACAGCACCGACTACACGTGGACCTCCGTCGACTCCTTCCTGGGCGTCGCCTACATGGCCGACTCCGAAGACACGCTGGTCGGCTTCGAGTCCTTCGGCTCGGCCGACAGCAGCTGCACTGCCGACTTCTTCGTCCTGGGGCGGGACACGGCGCCCGGCAGCTCGGCCGCCTACGACTACGACATCGAGTGGGCCGGCTACGGCTACGACGTGCCCACCGCCGACGCCTGGTTCGGGCCCGACGCCGACATCTTCATGGTCGCGGAAGAAGGCCGCAGCTACGTCGCGGGCTTCATCTGCGACTGCGCCGACGGCGACTACTGCTACACCTACGCGACGCCGTCGGGCACGACGGGCGCCGACATGGGGCTCGGCGACACCACGGGCTTCGTCTTCGGCGACTGGTCGGGGACCGGCGAAGACGCGTACTTCTACCCGCTGTCGGAAGGCCTCGGCGAGCTGTTCTACCAGCGCTTCCAGGTCACCTCGCTCTGAGTCCCGGAGAGCCTGGCGGCGCAAGGGCGGACGGATCCAGCGGTCCTCGCCGCCTCGCCGGGCCGGGGCTCGTGGCAACGGCATACCCAGGTCCGCTCCTGCATCGAGGCGCCCTGTGAACGAGCACGCCGGTAGACACGGAACCCCCCGGGACCCGCACACGGCTGTGCGCCGGGCGTTGCTGTGGTGGTTCCAGACCCCCGCCGACGCCCACGTCAGCATCAACTTCGCCATCGACTTCCGGGCGGCTCGGGCCTACCTGGCCGCCCTCGAGGACGGCGACGGCCCCCGGGTGACGGTCCAGCACCTGCTGGTCGCCGCCATCGGCCGCACGCTCCAGGCCCACCCGCTCGCCAACGCCCAGGTGGTGTCCAACCGCATCGTGATGCGCGACCGGGTCGGCGTCGCCATGCCGGTCAACCTGCTGGGCCACGCCGGCGGGAGCAAGCGCGAGCTGGGGGTCGCGGTGGTGCGCGACGCCGGCAAGCAGACCCTGCGTCAGGTGGCCGCCGCGACCCGCACGGAAGTGCACACCGAGCGCGAAGGCCAGAGCACCAACCGGATCGTCGGCGCCCTGACGCGCCTGGCCGAGGCCGTCCCGCAGCCGCTGTTCTTCCGCACCATGGACGCGGTCGAACGGCTCAATCGGCTTCCGCCCGCGCGGGAGCGCTTGTTCGAGGCGCTGCCGGTCACCACCCTGCTGTCGAACGCCGGGGCGCCCTTCGCCCAGCAGCCGGGGGTCCTGTTCCGCGGCGGCGCCCTGTCCCCGCCGCAGCGGCTGGCGCATGTCGGCACGATCTGGGGGGTGAGCACGGTCCAGGACGAGGTCGTCGCCGTGGACGGCCGGCCCGAGGTGCGGCCCATGCTGCCGCTGTTGATGCTGTTCGATCACCGGCTGATCGACGGCGTGGCAGCCGGGCGGGTGGCACTGCACTTCGCGGCCATCCTGCAGGACCCCGCCGGCGAGTTCGGGGCCGACGGCCGGCGCCCGGGCGGCTGATCCCGCGCTGGTCACGAATCGTCTGCGGTACACTCGACGCGTCAACACGGAAGAACCATGGTCCCACCTTCTCCCGTCATCGGCAGGGCGCCCGCCCTGCTGCTCGCGCTGCTGCTGCCAGCGTGCACCATCATCACGGACGACGCCTACGAGTGGCGCGTGTCCCAGGGGGGCGACGCCGGCGACGACGGGGGCGAGGACTCCGGCTGCACGCCGTCGACCTGGTTTGCGGACGCGGACGGTGACGGCCTGGGCGACCCCGACCAGACGACCGAGGCCTGCGATGCGCCGACGGGCACGGTCGCCAACGGGGACGACTGTGACGACGGGGACGCCGCGATCGGGGCCGGCATCGAATTCTTCGGGGACGCGGACGGGGACGGCTACGGCGTCGCTTCGGTGACGCAGACCGCCTGCACGGCTCCGACGGGCTTCGTGGCGACGGCCGGCGACTGCGACGACGACGACGGGGACGTGAACCCGGGCGCGACCGAGAGCTGCGCCACGGAAGCCGACGACGACTGCGACGGCCAGACCAACGCCCAGGACGCCGACGCCTGCACGGTCTTCTACCTGGACGCGGACGGCGACGGCTACGGCGACGGGGATGCCACCGAGTGCTGGTGCGAGCCGACCGGTGACTACCGGGGCGACCAGCCCGGCGACTGCGCCGACGACAGCTTCGGGGTGAACCCCGGGGCCGAGGAGATCTGCTTCGACGGGATCGACAACGACTGTGACGGCCGCGGTTGCCAGCTGACCGGGCTGTGGACCGAGGCCGACGCGGACGGCAGCTACTCGGGCGCCGGAGGCTCCGAGGCCGGCGACCGTCTGGCCATGCTGCCGGACACGGACGGCGACGGCCGGGCAGAGCTCGCGGTGGGCGCCTCGCGGTACCAGGACTCGGGCGCGCGGCCCGGCGCGGTGCACGTGCTCGCCGGAGACAGCCTGGGCGAGGACAGCCTGGAAGCGGTCGACATCGGCCTGTTCGTGGGCATCGATGGCGGCGATCGCGCGGGCCGGGGGCTGAGCGGGCTTCCCGACCAGGACGGCGACGGGCTCGCCGAGCTGGTGGTCGGTGCTCCGTCGGCCGACGCGGGAGCCACCGACGGCGGCGTCGTCTACATCGTGTCCGGACCGGCCACCGGCGACGCCAGCCTGGACGCGGCCGACGCGATCCTGTGGACCGCGACGACCTACGAGTACGCGGGCCGGGCGGTGGTCGGCGTGCCCGACGCCACCGGAGATGGGGTGCCGGACCTGCTGGTCGGCGCTCCGGGCAACGATCTGGGCGGAAACTCGGCCGGCGCGGCGCTGTTGCTTGCCGGGCCCTTCTCGGGCACCGTCGATCTCACGACGCTGCAGGTCGCGACGCTGTTCGGACAGTCGGCCAACGACGGCGCGGGCCGCCAGGTCGGCAGCGCTGGCGATGTGGACGGCGACGGGCTGACCGACCTGCTGGTCGGCGCGCATCAGAACGACGGCGGCGGCAGCAATGCCGGCGCGGCCTACCTGGTGCTGGGCGGGGTCGAGGGCGAGCTCGAGCTGAGCGACGCCGACCTGGTGCTGCTCGGCGCGGCGGCCGGCGACGTCGTCGGACGGGCCCTCGCAGGCGGTGCCGATGCGGACGGAGACGGCGTCGACGACCTGCTGATCGGTGCCGAGGGCGCGGACGGCGGAGCGGGAGCGGTCTACCTGGTGTCTGGCGACGAGCGCGGACTGCGCTCGCTCTCCGACGTCGGCCTGCGGCTGTCTGGCGAAGCGGCGGGCGACGCCGCCGGCACCGACCTCGCCTTCGTCGGCGACCTCGACCGCGATGGTCGCTCCGAGCTGATCGTCGGCGCGCCCGGGTCGGACCGGCGGGTCGAGGACGGCGGTGCGGTCTACCTGGTCTACGGCGGTCTGGGGGGCGCGCTGGCGCTGTCCGACGCCGACCTCGTCATCGAAGGCGCGGACGGAGGCCTGGGCAGCTCGGTCGCTGCCGGGCTGGATCTGGACGGCGATGGCATCCCCGACTTCGCGGCGGGGGCGGTGACGGCTTCGGACGGCGACGGCGCGGTGCGCCTCTTCCTGGGAGGTGGCCTGTGAGCCGCGCAGCACTCTCGACCATCGCCGGCCTGTGGGTCGGCCTCGCCCTCTCCGGCACCGCCAGGGCGGCCTGCGAGCAGCCGGTGTCGGCCGGCCAGGTCGCGCAGGAACTCAGCGTGGCGGACGCCGCCTTCGCCGACCTCGACGAACAGACCTTCCGCCAGTCGGTGGCCCATGTGCGGGCCATGCTCCCCTGCCTGAGCGAACCGCTGAACTCCTCCCAGGCTGGCAGCTACCACAAGATCGAAGCCTTCTCGGCCTTCCTCGACCGGGACCATGCCGCCGCGGTGCAGTCCTTCCGGTCGATGCTCGCCGCATCCCCCGGGTTCAAGCTCTCGGACCTGATCGCCCCCGACGGGCACCCGCTGCGCACCGACTTCGAGATCGCCCAAGGGCTCCCGCCAGTGCCGGGCCGGCCCTTGCCCGCGCCCGTCGAAGGCCGGGTCCAGATCGACGGACGCACCACCGACGAAGCGCCGACCACGCTGCCCTTCGTCCTGCAGCGGGTCGGCGACGACGGCGCGGTCTACAGCACCGACCTGGTCGAGGTGGGCGCGTCCCTCCCCGCCTGGGAGTCGGTGCCCGAGCGGCCGGGACGCAGCCCCGACGGCAGCGTGCGGCGCAAGGCCACCGGGCCACTGGCGGCCACCGCGGTGGTGGCGGGCGTGACCTCGGCCGCGCTCTACGGCGTGTCCCACGCGAAGTCGCGGGCCTTCTGGGATCCGGCGACCGCCGATGCCGACCTCGAAGGGCTCCGCAAGCAGACCAATGGCGCCGCCTATGGTGCCGTCGGCGCGGGAATCGTCGCCGTCGGCGCCGGTGCTGCCGCGCTCGTGACCTTCACCTGGTGATGCGGAGGACCCCGTGACCGGACCCTGGACCCGCATCTCCCGCGAAGGCCGCGGACCCCACGGCGAGCTGCTCCGCGTCGAGCGCGCCGGACAGGCCGCCCTGGCCGAGCTCGTCGGCGACCCCGAGGTGGCCGGGCTGCGCGCCGCGCGCACCAGCGGAGTGCGCCACCCCTTCCTGATGCGGGTGGACGGCGTGATCCCCGCCGAGGACCTGGTCGAGGGCGTCGCGTTGCAGCTCGAGCCCCACGAAGGCATCGCGCTGGGCGCGCTGTTCGGCGGTGGCGCGCTGCCGGTGGGCGTGGCGGTCGACCTGTTCCGCAAGGCGGCCCGCGCGCTGCATGCGGCCTTCGACCGGGTGCCCGGCGGAGCCAGCGCGGCCTACGGGCTGGTGCACGGCGCCTTGTCCCCGGACGCGCTGCGCGTGGACGCCGACGGCAACCTGCGGCTGCACGGGCTCGGCATGGCGCCGCCCGAAGGCGAGTCCGGCCGCCGCGTGTTCCCCGAGCGCACGGCGGATGCGTGGATGGCCCCGGAGCTGCTGTCGGCCGAAGCCGCGCCGGACGACGCCAGTCACGCTGCCGACGTCTATGCCCTCGGCGTGATGTTCTGCCAGGCGCTCACCGGGCAGCCCGCGCTGTGGGCCAGCTCCGACGCCGACTGGCACGATGCGGCGGTCGGCGGGGCGGTCGGGCAGGTGCTCGAGGCGACGGAGCGTGAGGACCTGGGTCGCCTGCTGCAGGCGATGCTGGCCTTCGATCCGGCGACCCGTCCCTCGGCCGCCGAGGTCGAGAAGGAGCTGGCGCGCATCCGGCGACACACGGGCCGCGATGTCCTGGGGGCCTGGGCCGGAGAGACGGTGCCGGGCCTGCGGGCGTCCCAGGCCGAGCGCCTGGACCGCGACGCGGGCCTGCAGGCCGAACTGGATGCCGCCGGACCGGTCGGCGAGGAGGACACGGCCGAGGTCGCTCCCGCGCCGCCCCTGGCCGAGGACGACACCGCCCACCGCCCCGCGGCGGCTCCGCAGGAGGACGAGGCCCAGGAGGCCGAGCCCGAAATCGCTTCCGCAGCCGACGACGTGCGCCCGCCCGCCCTGTCGGGCGAGGCCGATGCCGCTGCTGCCCCAGACGAGCCGGCCCCTGTGCCGCCCTCCGCGGCTGTCGCCGACAGCGTCGAGCGACGCAGCCAGCTGTGGGAGATCCAGCCGGCTGCGTCGATCGTGCGGGCCGCCGCGGCTCCGGCCACCGACGACGAGAACACCGACGAGCTCGAGCCCGCCTATGCCCGGGACGAGGTGCCGGACTCCCTGTCCGAGGACCAGTCGGACCTGATCGCGCTCGGTACCGGTCGCTTCGCCCTGGACCCGTCGACGGGTCAGCTGGCGCCCGTGGCCGACGGCGAGGACGCGCTGCTCGGCGTGCAGCGGGTGGAGCGCGAGGATCCGACCGCTCGCACGCCCCCGCCGCGGGTGCCCCCAGCGCCGGGGGCCCGCCGCGCACCGACCCCGGACACGCCGTGGCGTCCGAGCGGGGCGCTCGCCGAGCCTTCGCGCGACTCCGGCATGGCGGGCTGGTACCTGTCGGCCGTGCTGGGTGCGGCGCTGATCGCCGTCATCCTGCTGTGGCGTCCGTGGGCCCCACCGGTGTCGGGCCCTCCGGCTCCCGGCGCGTCCGCCACCGCGGCCTCGCACCCCGTCGGCGGCGCCAAGGCGACGCGCAAGCCGGATGCCGCCGAGGACGACGACCCCGGTTCCGCCGGTGGACCCGAGCCTGCGGCGGCGGCGCCGGATGCCCCCGGCGGCCAGGCCGCCGCGCCCGCGGCCGAGCCGGATCCGGCCTCCGCCGAACGCACGGCCGCGTCGAACGACGCATCGCCTGCAACCGCGTCCCCGGCGGCCTCCCCTGCGGCGAAGCCGGCTGCGCCGAGCCCTTCCGCGGCGAAGCCCCCAGCCCCCCGTACGGAGCCCGAGGCAGCCGCCCCGCGCCCCATCCCGGTCCGCCCTCCGCCCTCCAGCCTGTCCCCGACCCCGGCCGAGGTCGCCGCCCGCGAAGCCGCTGCCCGCGAAGCCGCTGCCCGTGAAGCCGCTGCCCGCGAAGCCGCTGCCCGCGAAGCCGCTGCCCAGCAGGCGGCTGCCGTGGCGCCGGCCGAGCCGGCAGGGAGCGGAGGTGCGGTGAAGGTGAGCGGTGATGCCGACCAGGTCCTGCTGATCGGCTCGGCCGGCGCCGTGGTGCCAGGGCCCTCGGTGCCGCCCGGTACCTACGCCGTGCGCGCCGTGTTCTCAGGCGTGCCCGTGGACGCCGGCAACCTGACGGTCCAGGCCGGCGGCAGCGCCACCATCCGGTGCAACGCCGCCTTCATGCGCTGCTCGCTGCGCTGACGCCCGAGGCGGTTCCGCAACGGTTCCGTGCCCGCCTCGCGCGGGGGGTGGGCTCGCGTTACGCGCCGCGCCCTTCCTCCTGGGCCCGTGCCGGGTCCACTTCCCTTGCTTCCGGAGGCCTCCCATGGCTGTCGAGCGCACCCTCTCCATCATCAAGCCGGACGCCACCGGCAAGAACCTGATCGGCAAGATCATCGCCCGCTTCGAGAGCGAGGGCCTGCGCATCTGCGCTGCCAAGAAGCTCCACATGAGCAAGCGCGAGGCCGAGGGCTTCTACGCCGTGCACCAGGGTCGTCCCTTCTTCGACGAGCTCACCGACTTCATGAGCAGCGGCCCCTGCGTGGTCATGGTGCTCGAGGGCGACAACGCCATCCTGCGCAACCGCGAGATCATGGGCGCCACCAACCCGGCCGACGCCGCCGAGAACACCCTGCGCAAGCTCTACGCCGCCAGCATCGGCGAGAACGCCGTGCACGGCTCCGACGCGCCCGAGACCGCCGCGAACGAGATCGCCTACTTCTTCAGCGCCCTCGAGCTGCACTGAGCGGACGTCGCCGCGCGGCTCCCGTAGCGGCATCCAGAGCGGCGGCCCCGCGTCCTCCAGCAGGCGCGGGGCCGTCCTGCGTCTCGGACCTCGCGTCGGTCCCCCCAGGCGCTATGCTCCCGTGACCGGAGGTCGCATGGCACGTCCCCAGCTCACCGAGCAGTACCACCTCTCGCTCTCCATCGGGAAGTCCTTGTGGGACGACCTGGTGGGCGCCGCCCTGCCGCTGAAGGTCGCGGACGGTGAGTTCGAGCTGCTCCCGATGGTGTACCAGCAGGTCAAGCAGCTGGGCGTCAAGGAACGGGTCACCGCCCTGCTCGAGGACCGCCAGGCGCCGCCCATCGTCGACCGGGCCCGGGCCCGCGCCGGCGCCATGTGGGAGCGCCGCCGTCCCCAGGTCTACCGGGTCGTCAAGGAGATGGTCGCCGTCGATGGCGACTGGAAGTTCGAGATCGACCGCGACGGCACCGACTTCCACTACGCCCCGCAGAAGATCGGCGTCGACGCGCACGTCAAGGCCACCGTGCACGGCAAGGCCCACCTGCTCCGGAACAACATCGAGATCCCCTTCACCATCGAGAAGCGGATCGGTGCGGCCTGCAGCCTGGGGGACATCCACTACGACAAGGGCACCCGGGCCGTCGTCGGCGCCATCGAGCAGCCCGCCATCGACCTGGGCGAGCACATCGTGCTGCGCCTGCTCAACCGCGCGGTGGCGCTCGTGCTCGAGCAGCAGGCCGGGCGGTTCGGCCGCGTGCCCATCCTCAAGAAGGATCAGCTCGAAGAGCTCGTGGCGCCTGCCGGCGGTCCGCTCAAGCTGCAGATGGGCGTCGAGGACGTGGCCATCGAGGTGACCGAAGAGAACCTGACGCTCAAGGTCCGGTTCGGCTTCCAGCACCAGCAGCTGACCGGCTGAGGAGTCCGCCGTGCCCCTGTGGCGACCGGGCCGCAAGGTCCAGGCCGAGCGCAGCACCGACCGCCTGCCTCCCGGCCAGCGCAAGGTCGGCGGCTGGCCGGTCCTGCACGAAGGGGATGCCCCCGCCTTCGATCCCGAGACGTGGCGCTTGCGCATCGTCGGCGCGGTCGCGCGCCCGGTCGAGCTCGACTGGACCGCGTTGCAGGCCTTGCCGGCCTTCGAGACCGTCCAGGACTTCCACTGCGTGACGACCTGGTCGCGGTTCGACAACCGCTGGCGGGGCGTGTCCGTCCGGACCCTGCTCGACCTGGCCGGTCCCCTGCCCGAGGCGCGGCACGTCCTGCTGCACAGCTACGACGGCCTCGGCTACACGACGAACCTGTCGCTGGCCGACTTCGCACGGCCCGAGAACCTGGTGGCGACCCACCACGACGGCGCCCCGCTGACCGTCGAGCACGGGGGTCCCGTGCGCTTCGTGGTGCACCACCTCTATGCGTGGAAGAGCTGCAAGTGGCTCTCGACCATCGAGCTGCTGCCCGAGGATCGGCGGGGCTACTGGGAGCAGCGCGGGTATCACAACCACGCGGACCCCTGGCGGGAAGAGCGCTACTCCTACCAGGAGGACGACGCAGACTAGCGTTGCTAGCCGCAGGCCTTCAGCAGCAGCAACAAGGGCGTGAGCCATGCTGGCAGGGTCAGCATGGCCCAGCCGATGCCCCGGACCACCGGAGCCGGCGTCGTCCGGTTGATGTAGCCCCGCCCGGTCCAGCCGGTGAAGTTGCCGACGAACTCGGGGTTCCAGATCAGGAACACGGCGGAGCCCGCGTAGATCGTGCCCTGCAGGGCGCCGATCCAACCGGCCAGCAACCCCATGCCGATGATCCAGCAGAGGGCGAGGACGAGGGCAGCGAGCTGGCGGAAGGGCGTGTGCACGGGGCGTCGGTCATCCTACGACCTGCCGGCGCGGATTGTTCCCTGCCGTGGGATCAACCCACCAGGTCGCCCAGGGCCGGGTCGAGCTCGGGCCAGCGGAACGGGTGGCCGAGGGCGGAGAGCGCGGCGGGCTCGACGCGGGCGCTGGCGAGCAGGGCTTCTTCGGCCAGCTCGGCGCCCATGGCCAGCTTCAGGGCGAAGGCGGGGGTGGGGACGACCGCGGGTCGGTGCAGGGCCCGGCCCAGGGCCTTCGCGAACTCGCCCTGGCGCACGATGCCCGGAGCCACGGCGTTCACCGCCCCGGAGACCCGGGAGTCGTCCAGGGCCCGCTCGAAGATGCCGACGATGTCGTCGATGTGGATCCACGGGAACCACTGACGCCCGCTGCCCATGGGGCCGCCGCCGCCGAGCTTGAACGGCAGGAGCATCTTGTCCAGGGCGCCGCCCTCTCTGGACAGCACGATGCCGATGCGCACCCGCACCGTGCGGATGCCCAGGTCCTCGGCCGCCCGCACCTCGTCCTCCCAGGCCTGGCAGACCTCGGCCAGGAAGCCCTGGCCGGCGGGGCTGCCCTCGACCAGCCGCTCTTCGCCACGATCCCCGTAGAAGCCGATCGCCGACGCCGCGACCAGGCACTCGGGGCGGCGCTCCGCCGGCAGGGATGCGAGCCACCGCACCAGGGCGCGACTGCCGTGCACGCGGCTGTCCCGGATGGCTGCCTTCCAGGTGTCCGTCCAGCGGTGGTCGGCCACGCCGGCTCCGGCCAGGTGGACCACCGCCCGCACGGGAAGGTCGCCGACGTGCACGGCGCCATCGGGACCGGGGTCCCACCAGGGGCTGCCGTCGCCGGGCGCGCCGCGCTGCAGCCCGACGATCGGGCGGGCGCGTCCGAGGGCGGTGCCCACCAGCCCGCTGCTGCCGGTGACGAGGGTGATGCCGTCGGAGGGGTGGGGATCCATGGGCGGGACGTATCCGCCGCAGACCGGCTGGCGAGCGCTACTCGGTGCCCTGCAGCCACTCCACCCAGCCGCGCCAGGCGTCCGGCCGGCCCACTCGCAGCCGCACCACCCCCTCGATCCGCGGGGCCGCCACCGGACCCCACCAGCGCGAGTCGAGCGCCCGATCGCGGTCGTCGGCGAGCAGGTACCACTCGCCGTCCTGGACCTCGACCTCGGCGTGTTCCCAGTAGACCGGCGGCCGGCGCAGCAGCACCCGCCAGCTGTGCGCGACGGCCGGGGGTTTGCTCCAGATGACCTCTTCGAAGACCGGTCCGGCTTCCGACTCGCCCATGTCCTTCTGGCGGATGCGCTTGCCGTCGACCCGCAGGCCGCCGTCGTCCCACCGCACGGTGTGGCCACCGTCGGTCAGCGTCCGGCGCAACAGGCTGCGGCCCGGCTGCAGTGGATCATCGAGCAGCACCACGTCGCCTCGCTGGGGGGTCAGGGGCAGGATCCAGACCAGGTCGCCCGGCTGCAGGTTGGGCGCCATGTCGGCATCGGTGACCCGACGCACGGGCGCCAGCGCCACCAGGATTGCGGCGCCGATCAGGACCAGGGCGGCTTTGGTGCGGAGCTTCATGGGCGGGGGTCGGCGTCCTCGTGTACCCACCGTGAATACTCCAAGTGACCGCGGCTGGCGAACCGCGGTGGTACCTTGCCTGCCTCCGCGAGGTCTGCATGCGCTCCGTTCTCCTGCTGCTGGCCGCCGTTCCGTCGGTCTCCGCCCTGGACGTGCTGGTCATCGACGACGGCGACAGCAACGCCGACGATCTGGTGGCCGAGATCGAGTCCTATGGGCACGACGTGGCGCTCAGCAGCGACGCCCACGACTTCTACTCCTGGGACTTCGACGGAGGCGGGGTCGACCTGGAGGACTACGACGCCGTGGTGCTCCTCGATGGGGCAGAGGCCATCTCGTACAACATGCCCCGGGACGGTCGGGACGCCCTGTCCAAGTTCGTCGGTGACGGTGGCGGCTTCCTGCTGTTCGGCTCGACCGCCTACCACTACTACTACGACGACTACGGCGGCATGGGCGACCTCATCCCGCTCGAGACGCCCTACTACACGACGTCGCGGACCTTCACCTGCATCGACGGCGACCACCCGGTCACCGACGGCTACAGCGACGGGGCGACCTTCACCCCCGACTCGGGCCTGGTGATCGACACGTCGGCCGCCTTCGGCGACACGCTGTTCACCTTCGATCGGTACGGCACGGATCGGGCCGGCGTGGTCGCGGCGGAAGAGGGCGACGGGCGCCTGGTCCAGTACGCCTTCTTCGGCAACACGACCCGCAGCTACTCGTCCTACGAGACCGAGTGGACGGACGACAACGTCAGCCGGTTGGTGGAGAACGGCCTGCAGTGGGTCGTGCAGCGGCCCCCCGTGGTCGAGGGCGACGCGCTCTGGACCGTGGCGGCGGAGTCGAGCGTGACGCTCGGCGTGGACGCGGCCTACGACCCCGACGGCGGCGACGTCGACCTGAGCTGGGACGTCGGCGACGACGGCTCGGTCGAGTCCACCAGCACGTCCTTCTCGTGGACCGCCAGCGGCTACGACGGGCCGACCACCGAAGACGTCACGCTCACGGTGACCGACGACGAAGGCGACACCACGGTGATCGACGGGCGCATCTCGGTGTCGAACGTGGCCCCCGTCATCACGTCGGGACCTTCCACGCCCGACGCCGACGAAGGCGACGACCTGTCCCTGTCCGTGTCCTGGACGGACGTCGAGGCCGCCGACACGCACACGGTCAGCTGGAACATGGGGGACGGCACCACGCTGACGGGTGCGACCGTGTCGCACAGCTACGCCGACGATGGACGGTACACGGTGCTGGTGACCGTCACCGACGACGACGGCGGCTCGGCCAGCGCATCCGCGGTCCAGGGCATCGCCAACGTCGCGCCGACGATCACCGGCACCCCCGACGGTTCGGTCGAAGAAGGAACGACCTATCTGTTCACGCCCGGCGTGGACGATCCTGGCACGGCGGACACGCACGGTTGGCTGGGCACCGTGCCCCCCGGCGCGTCGCTGGACACCGACAGCGGCGAGATCCTCTGGACCCCGACGTGGCGGGACCTGGGCGACCACGACCTGCGCCTGACCGTCAGCGACGACGACGGCGGGAGCGACAGCCTGGAGTGGACGGTCGAGGTGGTCGAGCGGGATGCCGACTCCGACGGCATCAGCGACGGCTGGGAGGAAGAGTACGGACTCGATCCCTCCGACCCGACCGATGCGTCCGAGGACCCCGACGGGGACGGCCGCACGAACCTGGACGAGTGGGAGGAGGGCACGGATCCCGGCGTGTACGACGGCCCGGGCGACCCGACCCTGCTGGCGCCCGACAACGGAGCCGAGGTCGACGAGGCGACGCCGCAGCTGCAGGTCGGCAACGCGACCGCCCCGCTGGGCCAGGATCTGACCTACGGCTTCTACGTCTACGCCGACGAGGCGCTCACTTCCCTGGTCGCCACCGTGGACGGACGGGACGAGGGCCCCGATGGCACGACGGAGTGGCGCGTCACGGGCGCGCTGGACGAGAACACGGACTACTGGTGGACCGCCTCGGCCGCCGACGACTACATGACCACCGACAAGGTGGCACCGTCCTGGCGCTTCTTCGTGAACACCGTGAACGAAGCGCCGAGCGCCCCGAGTCCATACACGCCCTTCGACGGCGGCATCGTGGACAGTCTCCGCCCGGACCTGGTGCTGACCGGAAGCATCGACGTCGACCGCGATGTGGTGACGTACACGGTGGTGCTGACCACGGCCGACGGGGTCGAGCTGGCGCGGGTCGATGGCCTGCCCGACCTGGACGGAGAGGCCGCCTGGGGCCTGGATGCCGATCTCACGGACGAGACCGAGTACTGTTGGTCCGCCTTCGCCACCGACGAGCACGGCCTGGACAGTGCGGTCAGCGAGACGGCCTGCTTCTACGTGGATCTGTTCAACGATCCGCCGACCGCCCCGGCCTTCCTGTCCCCCACCGACGGCGGGCGGGTCTCGGAGCTGCAGCCCACGCTGACCGTCCAGGACGGCGTCGATCCGGAAGGCCGCGCCACCATCCACGAGTTCGAGCTCGACTCGGTGGCGACCTTCGACTCGGCCGAGCTGCAGACGGGCAGCCAGGCCACCGACGACGACGGCGAGACCTCGTGGACGCCCGCTTCGCCGCTGCGCGAGGACGCCACCTGGTACGCGCGGGCCCGGTGCAACGACGGAGGCGCTGCCAGCGACTGGGTGGAGATCTCGTTCTCGCTCTCGGCGGCGGCGGGGGCGCCGTCGGTGCCGCTCCTGGTGTCGCCGGCCCAAGGCGCCGAGGTCGAGGCGGCGCCGGTCCTGGTCGTGGACAACGCGGTCGATCCCGAAGACGACGTCGTGGTGTACGACTTCGTCCTGCGAAGCCGCAGCGGCAGCGTGGTGGCCGAGGTCACGGGGGTGAGCGAGGACGGATCCGGCCAGACCAGCTGGGCCCCGGGGACCCTCGACGACGGGGTCTACGCCTGGACTGCCCGCGCGGTGGACGAAGGCGGGGATGCCAGCGAGTGGGCCGACGCCTGGGTGTTCGCGGTCATCGACGGCGCCATCGTCGGTGCGGACGAGGGTGGCGACACGGGCGGCGACGGGCTCGACCCGTCGATCAAGGGCACCGGCTGTTCGTGCAGCAGTGCCGGCGGGTCCGCCCGCGGGGGCGGCCTCGCACTGGTCCTGTTCGGCATGGTCGGTCTCCTGGGGCTGCGTCGGCGGCGCTGAGGCGAGCCCGCGGCCTCGGCGGGCGATACCGGAGCGCATGCGCCTGTCCGCCATCCAGTACCGACCGCCCCACGGCCAGCCCGCGCAGGCCCGCGAGGAACTGTGCGCCTTGACTGTCCAGGCGCTGGACCAGGGGGCGCAGCTGGTGGTGCTCCCGGAGATGGCCACCACCGGCTACGTCTTCGACTCCGCCGACGAGATCCGACCCCACAGCGAGCCCGCCGAGGGACCCACCCTGGCGGCCCTGGGTCCGCTGGCCTCGGCGGCGCGGGCGACGGTGGTCGTCGGCTTCGCCGAGCAGGCCGCCGACGGCCGGCTGTACAACAGCGCGCTGGTGGTGGGCCCGGACGGAGCCCTGCAGGCCGTGTACCGCAAGGTGCTGCTGTTCGACCTGGACTACAGCTGGGCCGAGCCCGGACACGAGCGCCTGTGCCTGCCGTCGCCGGTCGGACGCCTCGCGCCGGCCATCTGCATGGACCTGAACGACGACGGGCTCATCCGCTGGCTGTGGGCCGAGCGCCCCCAGGTCGTGGCCTTCTGCACGAACTGGCTCGAGGAGGGCCTCGACGTACAGTCCTACTGGCGGCTGCGGCTGCGGGGCTGGCGGGGCTGGTTCGTGGCCGCGAACCGCTGGGGAGAGGAGCGCGGGGTGCGGTTCTGTGGGCGGTCGGCGATCCTCGCGCCCGACGGTCGGGCGGTGGCCAAGGCGCCGCCCGACGGCGACGGCGTGTTGGTCGTCGATACAGACACGGCCTGAGTTCCCTTCCCGCGCATGCTACGCGTGGCAGCAACCAGGAGGCACGGTGACCGACCCGAACGTCCGCTTGCTTCCGCTGGACGGGGGCCGGTCCGTCCAGCTGCGAGAACCGCCGGCACGAGAGGCCCTAGCCCTCGCTGTGGATCCGCCCTGGCAGGACCTGTTGCTGCTGGGACCGCTCGAGGTCCTGGCCTGGACCACCGAGACGGACCCCGGGCTCGCGGTCCGGATCGCACGGCACGCCCCCTCGCTGGTCGTCGTGCTGCGGGCGCGCAACAGCCGCATCCAGCAGGCCCGCGCGGCGGGCGTGGTGCACTTCTGCTGTCCTGGCTGCGGCGCCTGGGGACAGCTGAGCCTCACGGCGATGTTGCTGCTTCTGCACGCCGAGCTGCCTCCCTGGCTGCACCGCAGCACCTTCGTGCTGCCCCCCCTGCTGGGTGGTGGACTGGTGGCGTGCCCCCGGCCGGCGTCGCCTGCGGCGCGGCTGGAGGTCGCCCTGCCTTCGGGGGTCCGGTTGGCCCTGCGACCGAGCCCCGGTCCTGCGTCGGAGGGTGCCGTGGACGCATGGTGTGCTGACCTGTCGCCGGACCGACGCGCCTGGGTCCGGCCGGGCGTTCGGGCCCTCGTCAACGCCGCCCGCGCCCTGGGGGAGCCGGTGACGGTCACGGCCGAGCGACCCGCCACGGACCTCTACGCCCTGGACCCGCTGCAGTACCTGTTGACGAGCGTGCCGGCGACACCGCTCCCCTGTTCGGGCTGCGCTCGCCCCCTCCTGATCGCGCACCCGTCGCCGGGCTAGCAGCGCTAGATTCGCCGCAGCGGCTCGCGTCGCGCCCGCTCCAGGGCCTCCGACGCGCGGGTGCACTCGGCCTGCAGGCGCGAGATCTGCTCGGCAAGCCCGGCGATCTCGGTGTCCTTGCGCCGCAGCTCACTCCGCAGCGAGGCGAGCTCTTCGGTGTGGGCGGCGTGGGCGGCCCGCAGGCGGTCGAGCTCGGTCTGCATCGCCTCGCGGGCGTCCCTGTCCTGGGCCAGCCGCTCGCTCGAAGCGACCAGCTCGGCATCCTTCTTGGCCAGGTCGGCGCGCAGTCGCCCGAGCTGATCCATCGCGCCGTCCCGGGCGTCTGCCGCCGCGGCGACCTGGCGGCCGAGCACATCGACCGCCTCGCGCTTGAAGGCCGCGACCTCGTCCACGGCGCGCGACAGGCGGTCGACCGTCGACAGCAGGGTGTGCACGCGAGCCTGGGCCTCGGCGAGCTCCTGGCGCTTGCCGACGGCCTCGGCTTCTGCCCGCGCGGCCCGATCCTCGGCCGCTCCGGCGCGGGCCTCGGCGCTCGCGGCCCGGGCCGACAGCTCGGCCAGGTCGAGCAGGGGACCGGGCGGCGCACGGTGGCTCGGCGTGCCGTGCTGGAGCCAGCGGGCGAGGGGAGCGGCGGCGGCCTGGGCGTCCCGCTGCAGGGCCAGGGCCCGGGCCGCGTCGGAGCGGCGCTGGCGCTCGTCGCCACCTCGGGACAGGTCGTCCAGGACGGCGTCCAGCGTGGACTCGACGTCCCCGGTCCAGGCGGCGTCCCCCAGGCCCTCTGCGACGGCGGTGCCGGAGGGACCCAGGACCGGCAGGCCGGCGGCCAGGGCGTCGGCGTGGCGGAAGCCCAGGGCCAGCTGCCGCTCGGGGTGCTCGCCCTGCCAGTCGAACAGGGCGGTCGCGCCGGCCCAGTCGGCCAGCAGCGCGTCCCACGCCACCCGGCCGCGCCGCTCCAGGCGGGGGTGCTCGGGCAGGTGGGCCGCCTCGCCGTACCAGACCAGTCGGCCCGCGTCGCGCTGGTCCATCCACGCCAGGGCCCGGACGACCGCGGGCACCGGATCCGTCCAGGGCCAGGCCCCGCCGCCGCCGACCAGCACCAGGTCCTTGCTGCGGCGGCGCCGGGCCGGCGCGCTGCTGGCGATGGGGACGGCCAGGGTCGGGTCCTGGCGGACGTCGACGCCGGCCAGGGCCAGCACGCCGAGCCACGACCAGGCCTGGCGCGGGCTGCTGGTCAGGAACACATCGCCCGCCCGCAGGGCGCGCAGGACCGCCGGGGCGGTGTCGGCCTGCGCGCCAGCGAAGGGCGCCTCGAGCAGGCGCGGGGCGTAGAGGTCGACGACGACCGGGACGCCGAGGGCCCGGAGGGGAGGGGCGTCTTCGAGCTGGACGGTGACGACTGCGTCGGGGCGCAGGGCGGCGGCCTTTCGGACCAGGTCGGCAGGCGAGGCGAAGCCGCCGGGCACGTCCTGGTCGCGGGCGAGGTGGTGCACCTCGAGCCCTGCGGCCGCCAATCCACGGCCCAGGTGCCAGGCCCGGATGGCGCCGCCGGAGGCCGGCTGACCGGGCGAGGGGAGGACTCCGTGGTGGACGACGAGGATGCGCATGGCCGCAGGCTACCCCGAGGCCCCGGTGGCGGGGTAGCTTGCCGCCATGCGCAGTCGACGCGAGCTCCTTCGGGACAGCCGGATGTACCTGTCGCGTCGGCTCAACCGCAGCCTGGCGCCGCCGGATCGGGTGAGCGTCAACCTGACCCTGCGCTGCAACCTGACCTGCGAGATGTGCACGACCTGCTACGACAGCCCCGAGCTGTCGACGGACGAGGTCAAGGCCATCATCGACCAGACCGCGGCCTGGGGCGTCGAGGTGTTCAACCCCCTGGGCGGCGAGCCGTTCATGCGGGCGGACATCGAGGAGATCCTGGCCTACGCGGTCAAGCGCGGTTTCTACGTCACGGTCACGACGAACGGCACCCTCATCACCGAGAAGCGGGCCCGGGCCATCGCCGCCATCGCGGCCGACCGCCTGCACGTCAACATCAGCCTGGACGGCGATCAGCCGGTCAACGACGGCATCCGCGGTCCGGGCATGTGGAAGCGGGCCATCGCCGGCTACCAGCGCATCCGCGACGCCGACGCCCGGGCCGGCAACAGCCGCCGGAAGATGCTCGCGAACACCATCCTCAATGCCCGGAACATCGACCACTTCCCGGCGGTGCTGGACGAACAGGCAGCACTGGGCTTCGACGGTGTACAGATCCTCAACCTGTTCCGTGGCGGCCCGGACGTGCCCGAGGAGAGCCGCGACCTGTGGTTCACCGACGCCCACCTGCCGCGGCTCGAGGTGCTGGCCGAGACGCTGGCGCGGCGGGCCGAGACCCAGCCGGACGCCGGCTACCGCATCCAGAACGATCCCGCGGATCTGCGCAAGATCCCCCGGTACTACCGCGACGAGCTGGGCCCGCTGGAGGCGCCCTGCTGGGCAGGCTGGAAGGAGCTGTACATCAACGCCGACGGCCAGGCGATCATGTGCGATGGCAGCCTGGACTTCCTGGCGGGGGCCTTCGGCAATGTGCGGGAACAGACCCTGCGCCAGCTGTGGGCCAGCCCCGAGCTCAAGCAGCGGCGGCAGGTGGTGAAGCAGTGCACCACGCCCTGCATCCAGGACTGCTACCTGCGCACGCGCAGCGACTCGGGGCGGGAGCTGCTCGGCGATGCCGCCTCGATGGGGGCCGAGCTGCTCCGCGCCCGGATGAACCGCCTGCGGGCCACGGTGGACGAGCACCCGGACGCGGTGCTCCACCTGGAGCTGTCGGACGTCGTCGAGGCCGGGGCGCCGGGCTGCACCACGCCGCTGTCCCGCTGGGAGCGGCTGGTGGCGGGGGCCCCGCTGCCCCCGGCGCACGACAGCTGGGCCGAGCTGCGCGACAAGGGCTACCTGGACTTCGGCCGAGGCTTCATGGGCTTCGAGGTGGTGCGCACCGTCTGCGAGGACCTGCGCGACGCCAGCCTGCGGTTCGGGACCCTGGCGCTGCGCTGGCGGGGCGAGCCGCTGCTGCACCCCGAGATCGAGCCGATCCTGCACTACCTGGTGGACGCCATCGGCCGCGGCGAGGTCGCCTCGCGGCTGGCCGTGGAGACCAGCGGGCGGTTCCTGACCGACGGGCTGGCCCGGATCGCCGGCGCCGACATCCCCCAGGACTGGGTGATCGACCTGGATCGCGCGGGGGAGGACGCTCTGCGTTCGGTGGCCCTGCTCGAGGCGGCGGCCGGACCGCAGACGCGGATCCTGCTCGCCGTGCGGGCCACGGCCGAGACCGACCCGGTCTCGCTGCGCGATGCCTTCCCTGGCTTCCGGCCGGCCGCCGGCCGCATGCCCACCGAAGGGCGGCGCGTGCTCTGGGCCCGGCGCACCGACCACGACCACTTCCTGGCCAACCGCGACGCCCGCGAGTCGCTGCGGCGCGTGGCCGAGGCCTGGTCCGTGCCCGCCGAGCTCGGCGAGGAGGACCGCCCCCGGCGGTGCACGGCGCCGTGGACCACGCCGACGGTCTCCTGGGACGGCAAGGTGGTGCTCTGCCCCCGCGACGTGCGGCTCGATCAGAAGGTCGGCGAGGTCACCAGCGGCCGCCTGTCGGAGCTGTGGCGCGGCCCGGCCCTGCGGGCCGCCCGCCGCGAGTGCGACGGAGCGGGCGTGCCGGACCGGGCCTTGTGCCGCGACTGCCCGCTGCCCTGGAGCCCGAACCTGCCGGAGCGGGCCCCGTGAACACGCGGGCGTCGGGCTAGCGCTGCTAGCCGGCCGGCGTCAGGCGACGTTCACCGGGATGCTGTGCGGGCGTGCTTCTTCGGCCTTGGGCAGGGTCAGGGTCAGCACGCCGGCTTCCAGGCGGGCGTCGATGCCCTGGCGATCCACCGGCGTGCGCAGGCGGAACGTACGCTCCCAGCGGACGCTGCCGAGCTCGCGGAACACGACATCAGCGACGGTGTCGTCGGCCGTGTCCTGGCCGCGGGGCATGGGCTCGTGGCGGGTGGCGCCGATGCTCAGGGTGTCGCCCTCGAGCTGGATGTCGAGGTCCTCGGCCGCCACACCGGGCAGGTCGGCGATGAGGAGCAGGGCGTCTTCGCGTTCGTAGAGGTCGACGGGAAGGGCGGCGGCGCGGAGATGAGGGGTGGTCATGGGGGCCTCCGTTCGGCAGGGGTTCAGGGCGCGTGGGGGGCAGGCTGTAGGCTCAGCCCACCTGCACCGGGATGCGCTGGATGGTGGGGGTCTGCTTGGGGATGCGCAGGGTCAGCAGCCCGTCCTGGAGGTGGGCTTCGGTGCCGGCGGCGTCGGCGTCGTCGGGCAGGCTGAACCGGCGGGTGAAGCTGCGCCGGGCGGTGCGCTCGGTGCGCAGGGCGCGGGCGCCGTCGAGCGCGGGCTCTTCGCTGTTGGCGGTGACCACCAGGTCGCCGCTCTCGACGGTGATCTCCAGGGCGTCGGCGCCGACGCCGGGGACCTCGAGCACCAGCTGCCAGCCGCTGTCGGTGCGGTAGGCGTTGGTGCGGGGACCGCTGCCCTGCGCCACGGTGGGGCGAGGGGAGGCGCCGGCCAGCAGCTGGTCGAGCGCGCGGAACATCGGGTCGCGGCTGAGGGCGGGGTGCAGACGGGACGAGGGGGTGCGGAGCATGATCTCTCCTGTCGGGGGTGGGGACGGGACGCACCGATCCGATCGCACGGGCGGACCGTGCACAGAAGCGGTGGTGGTTCGATGGTTGTACCGGGAGGACGCCAGGAACCACGCGGTTCGTCGACTGTCCACCCGGTGCTCCCACCGGACGCAGGGAATGAAATCACGTCGCCCGAGGCGTCAAGCCCTCGCGTCGATCGTCTGTCCGCGGCTCAGCCCCGGGGACCGAAGATGGCCGTTCCGACGCGCACGATCGTCGCGCCGTGGGCGATCGCCACGTCCAGGTCTCCGCTCATGCCCATCGACAGCTCGGTGAGCGGCAGGCCCTCGGCCCGACCGCGGGACGCCAGCTCGGCCAGCAGCTCGAAGTAGGGGGCGGCGTCTTCGGGACGGTCGGTGTTCGGCGGGATGGTCATCAGTCCGCGCAGGGCCAGGTGGGGAAGCGCCTGGATCTCGCGGCACAGGGCCAGCGCGTGGGAGGGGGGCACGCCGGCCTTGCTCTCCTCGTCGCCGGTGTTCACCTCGACCAGCACGCCGATCGGGGGCCCGGCCGGCGCCGGGGCGCTCGCGTCGAGCTCCTCGGCCCGCTTGCTCAGCTCCTCGGCCAGCTTCAGGGAGTCCACCGCGTGGATCAGCGTGGCGCGCCCGACGACGTACTTGACCTTGTTGCGCTGCAGGGGGCCGATGAAGTGCCACTCGGGGGCGGGGACCCCCGGCGGCAGGCCCGCCGCCACGGGGGCGAACTTGTCGCGCAGCTCCTGGGCCCGGTTCTCTCCGACCAGGGTGAGCCCGGCGACCACGCCGGCGATGATCTCGTCGGCGCTGCGGGTCTTGGTGGCGGCCAGCAGCCGCACCTCGCTGCGGTCGCGGCCCGCGGCGACGCAGGCGGCGTCGATGCGGGCGAGCACACCCGCGAGGCGGGTCTGGAGGGGGGAGGAGGTCACGCCGGCTCCGGGGAGGGGAAGGGGTCGGGCGGCACACCGGCGCGCGCCAGGGCCTGGAGGACCGGCGTCAGCGGCAGCCCGACCACGTTGGTGTAGCTGCCCTCGATGTGCTCCACCAGCACCATGCCGTGGCCCTGGATGGCGTAGCTGCCGGCCTTGTCCACGCCTTCGCCGGTGGCGATGTAGCGGCGGAGGTCGTCGGTCGTCATCGCGCGCATCCGCACGCGGGTCGACACCTGGTCGGCCTGCTCGACCGGCGCCGACCCGGGCGCGGTCCCCGGGCCGCACCAGCGCAGGCACCAGCCGGTCGTCACGAGGTGCTCGACGCCGGCCAGGGCCGTCAGCATGCGCAGTGCGTCGCCGTCGTCGAGGGGCTTGCCCATGATCTCCCCGCCCACGTGCACGACCGTGTCCGCCGCGAGCACCCAGTGGCCGGGGCGGTGGATCGCGGCGGCCTTCTCGCGGGCCATGCGCAGGGCGAAGACCACCGGGTCCTCGTCAGGGAGGGGGGTCTCGTCGATGTCGGCGGGCACGATGCCGGCGATGGTGATGCCGGCGCCCGACAGCAAGGCGCGCCGCCGCGGGGAGGCGCTGGCCAGCAGCAGCGGGGGCTTGTCCGTCACGAGCGCTCCAGGAGGCGGGACGCCGTATCCCGAGATGCCAGGCCCGAGACACAGGGTCCGAGACGCAGGAGACCCGCGCCTGCCGGAGCCGACGCGGGTCCCACGGTGCAGGTCGGGTGACCTACTTCATCCAGGCCGCGAGCTGCACGCCGCCGGACACCATCAGCTCGGGCTCGTCGGCGACGTAGCCGAAGCCCAGGCCGGGGACGACGTAGACGCCGAAGCCGAAGTCGCCGGCCTTCTGCATGCCCATGCGGGCCTGGCCGGTCAGGCCGATGTTGATCGGGTCGAAGTCGAAGTTGGTGACGAAGTCGAGCTTGCCGCCGGGCTGCAGCACGCCCTTCCAGTCGCCGGTGATCTCTCCGGACTTCACGGTCTTGTAGACCGCGCCGCCCAGGTGCACCTGCTCGAAGGTCAGGCCTTCGATCAGGTCGAGGGCGTAGAGCTGGATGACGAGGCCCTGGTTGGTGATGTCCAGGGACGGCAGGTTCATCGCCGAGTAGTAGTACCCGCGGGTCGAGTAGTTGTTCTCCACGTGGGCCGTGAAGCCGACCCCCGCCGAAGCGGTCATCGGAGCAGCGAGCAGGGCCAGAGCGGCGAGAGTGCGCTTCATGTGTCCTCCTGGGGATTTGGATCCCCGGTGTTGGCGCGTCAAGGGCACGCCATGAACTCACCTTACAACAGTCGAGAATGCAGAGCACGCGCTGCTTTCGTAAAAAATCCCGCTGACACCTGTCGAACGAGCGGCGCCGCATTGGGCACACCGAAGAAGCCGGTGTCTTCCTGTGGGATGCCGTCCAGTGCTCCCAACACGACGCGCAACACACCGCCGTGGGCGACGACCAGGGTGGGGCCGTCGAGCTGTTCCGCCTCGAGGGCGGCGAGGGCCGGCAGCACCCGCGCCGCCAGGGCGGCCTGGGACTCGCCCCCGGGCGGGCCGTCGTTCCAGGTCGTCAGGCGCTGCAGCAGGCCGGCGGCGCGCAGCTCGTCGCGGTCGCGGCCGGCCCAGGCGCCCGTGTGGCGTTCCTGCAGGGCGGCGGTCGTGTCCAGGCGGGGGGGCGCGTGGTGGGTCAACGAAGACCAGGCGGTGAGCGCCCGCTCGGCCGTCTCGCGGGCCCGGCGCAGGTCGCTGCTCACCGCCCGGGCGATGCGCCAGGGCGCCAACACCCGCCCGAGCTCGTCGGCCTGGGCCCGGCCCCGCTCGGTGAGCGGTGTGTCCACGTGGCCGGACAGCCAGTTCTCGGCGTTCGCCACGCTCTCGCCGTGGCGCACGAAGATCCAGGTGTCTCCGGCGCCCGGAGGCTGCACCTCGCCCCGCTGGGGAGCCGGGACGAGGTCCTTGCTCACGCTTCGATCTTCCCGCGGTTCTGGGCGATCCAGGCGCGCACCCGCTCTTCCGCCACGAGCAGGGTGGCCAGGTCGGCCTGCTTGCCGAGGATGCGATCCATCTCGCCCTGGAGCGGCTCGAGCACGCCGCTGCCGCCCCGGGCCAGGCGCCGCGCCAGACGGTCGACGCCCAGCCGCACCTCGGCCCCGACGGGCACGACGTGGAACAGCTCGCGCATGCGCTGGATGAAGCGGTTGCGCAGGATGCCCATGGCCACGGGGTCCCAGCGGTCGTGGGTCGGGCGGCGCTCGATGGCGCGGATCGCCGGCAGCATGCGGCTGGCCTCGCCGATGGCGAGGTAGCGGATGATCGTGCTGGAGATCCGCTCTTCGCCGTCGTTGAGCAGGGCGATCTCGCGGGCCAGGGTCAGCTCGCCCAGGGCCGCGAGGCGGCTGGCCACCGTGCGGTCGATGCCCTTGGCCGTGAACGTGTTGACGCGGGCCTGCAGGCGCTCGATGTGGGCGGTGCCGCGGATCTTCGGCAGGCGCGTGAGCACGGCGCGCAGCCCGTCCAGCTCGGCGTCGGTCACGTCGGGCTCGCCGGGCGCCAGCCAGGTGCTGACCAGCTTGAGCACGGCGTCGGTCGTGGCGATCCACGCCTGGTAGCGGGCTTCCTTGCTGTCGGTGGTCGCGATGACCCGCTCGCGGATCTTGGGCGCCTCGACGATGTCCATGCCGCGGAACCACGCCGCCGCCGCCCGGGCAGGCGACGATCCGGTGAGCTCGACCAGGTTCGGGAAGTAGGTGGCGCCCGCGTCCCCGACGACCTGGGTGCAGACCACCGTCATGCCGATGTCCTTGTAGAGCATGTGCCGGCCGATGTCGTCGGCGAACCGCTCGCGCACGTCCTCGGCGAAGTAGTCCAGCACCAGCTCGCGGAAGTGCGGGACCAGGCCGGGGTCCTCCGTCATCAGGTCCTTGAAGACGTGCATCTTCACGTGGGCCTGCAGCACGGACAGTTCCGGCCGGGTCAGCCCCTGGTTGCCGTCGGCCCGCCGCCGCAGTGCGTCGTGGCTCGGCAGGTGCAGCTCGCTGGTCGACCGGCCGCTTCGGGCGCAGACCCACTGGATGGTCGGCCAGAAGAACATCGGATCGCGCTGCGAGCGGATCTGGTCCAGCGAGAGCTGGCGCCCGTGCACGTCGTTGTTGGCCAGGACCTGCTGGGTGACCGCCTCGGTCAGGTCCTCGAGCAGCTCGTTGCGGGCGTCGGTGGTCAGCTCGCCGCGGCCGACGGGGGCCGACAGCAGGATCTTGAGGTTGACCTCGTGATCCGACATATCGACGCCGCCGGAGTTGTCGATGGCGTCGGTGTTCAGCCGGCCACCGTTCAGCGCGTACTCGATCCGGGCTTCCGGCGTGAAGCCCAGGTTGCCACCCTCGCCCACGACCCGGCAGCGCAGCTCGTCGGCGTTGATGCGCAGCTCGTCGTTGGTCGGGTCCTTGGCCTGCTGGTGGGTCTCCCCGCTGGCCTTGATGTAGGTGCCGATGCCGCCGTTCCAGAACAGATCGGCGTCCATGCGCAGGATGAGCCGGATGACGGCGTCGACGGACAGCTCGTCCTTGAGGGTGCCGAGCATCTTCTGCGCTTCGGGCGACAGCTTGATGCTCTTGCTGCGGCGACTGTAGATGCCGCCGCCCTTGCTGATGATCGACTCGTCGTAGTGGTCCCAGCCCTTCACCGCGTCGAACAGCCGCTTGCGCTCGGCGAAGCTGGCCGCCGTGTCCGGATCGGGGTCCAGGAACACGTGCATGTGGTTGAAGGCCGCCAGCAGTCGCAGGTGCGGGGTCTCGATGACGCCGTTGCCGAACACGTCGCCGCCGCAGTCGCCGATGCCGATGCAGGTGAAGTCCTCGGTGTAGGGGTCGACGCCCATCTCGAGGAAGTGGCGGTGCACGGTGCGCCACGCGCCCCGGGCGGTGATGCCGCAGCCCTTGTGGTCGTAGCCGTTGCTGCCGCCGCTCGCGAAGGCGTCGTCCAGCCAGAAGCCGTAGGCCCGGCTGACGCTGTTGGCCCGGTCGGACAGGTGGGCGGTGCCCTTGTCCGCCGCGACGACCAGGTAGGGGTCGTCCCCGTCCAGGCGCACCACCCGCGGCGGCACCACGACCTGGTCCCCGACCAGGTTGTCGGTCAGGTCGAGCAGCCCACGGACCAGGATCTCGTACATGTCGTCGGCGCGGCGGCGGCGCTCGGCCGGATCGCTGTGCGTCTTCTTCAGGAAGAACCCGCCCTTCGCGCCTTCCGGCACGATGAGCACGTTCTTGACCATCTGGGTGTTCACCAGGTCCAGGATCTCGCGGCGGAAGTCGGCGCGGTCGGACCAGCGGATGCCGCCGCGGGCGATGGGCCCACCGCGCAGGTGCACGCCCTCGACGACGCGGTGATGCACGTAGATCTCGTACATCATCCGCGGCTCGGGCATGTTCCAGACCTTGCTGCACTGGATCTTGAAGCTGATGTACCAGTCGACCCGGTCGGTCCGGTAGAAGTTGGTGCGCAGGGTGCTGTCGACCAGGTTGTAGAGGGTCCGGAAGACCATGTCCTGGTCGTGATCGTCGATGCTGCGCACCCGGTCGAGGTAGCGCTCCGAGAGGTCCGCCCAGACCTTGTCGCGGGCCCCGTCGAAGTCGGGGTCGAACCGGGCCTGGAACAGCTCCCACAGGTTGTGGACCAGCTCCGGCGACGCGAGCAGCAGCTCCTGGAAGCGGACGAGCGTGTACCGCATGCCGAGCTGGCGGGCGTAGCCCAGGTAGGCGCGGACCAGATCCACGGCCTGCCAGGGGATGTTCGCGCGCAGCAGGATGCGGTTGAGCAGGTCGTCGTCGACCTTGCGGGCGAACACGGCCTCGATGCCGGCGATGAGGTCGGGGGCCCGCTCGAGCAGCTCGTCGTCGCTGATGCCCCACACGCCCTTGAGCCGGAAGGTGTCGATGGTCCGCAGCGGACGGGCGTGGGCGTTGACCGAGTTGGCGTACTGATCGATGACGATGAGCCCGAAGTCGTCGAGCACCGGCAGCATGTCCGACAGCAGCACGTCGCCCTGCTGGTAGACGCGCAGGTTCACGCGGCCGCCTTCGTCGACGAAGGTGTCGGCGATGAGCGCCACGTCGTCGCTCAGCCGCTCCAGCAGCGCGAGGTCGCGCAGGGTCTGTTCGGTCGAGGTGTTGCGGCGGTAGTCCTCGTCGAAGGCCTCGCCGTAGCGGAACAGCACCTCGGCCGCGGCGGCGCCGCCGTCGACCTCGGTGATCGCCGCGAACAGGCGGTCGCCCCAGGGCGTCGCCAGCTCGACGAGCTGCTCGGTCAGGGCCTCGAGCTCGCCATCGGCCAGCCGCCGGCTGCCGGTCAGGTAGAAGTGGACCAGCATGGTGTCGAAGCGGCCGACGAACACGCCGTGGTCGCTGTAGGTCGCGCCGGTGGTGCGCCGCAGCACGTCCTGCATCGACTCGCGCAGCTGGTCGTTCCAGCGGTCCTTGGGCATCGCCGCCAGGGCGAAGGTCACGTCGTCGTGGCCGCTCTGGACGATCTGGACGCGGGCGTCCTGCTGGACCTCGCTCTCGAGCACGCGCTCGATGATCTCGACGATCTCGCGCTCTTCGGCCGTGAACAGGAACTCGGTGGGCAGGCTGTCGAAGACGTTGGCGATGCCCTTGTAGCGGTAGCTGCCGGGCTTGGTCTCCTGGCCGGCCAGGATGCTGGCCAGCAGCCGCCGCAGCCAGGGCACGTGCCGGCTGGGCTGGGACACGGCCCGGTAGGTGAACAGACCCTGGATGTAGAGCAGCACCGGTGTCGCATCGTCGGTGCGCGGGATCTCGATGCGGATCTCGTCGACGCGGCCGGCGCGGTGCACGCGGGACTCGCGGCGGCCCTTGCGGACCGAGATCGGCATGGCGTCGGTGCGCACCGACCAGTCGACCAGGCTGTCGATCTCCCACAGCTCGGCGGTGCCCGGAGCGGCGACGCCGAACCGGCTGTCGCCACAGACCACCCCCATGAACACGAAGTTGTCGGACAGCAGCCAGTGCAGGAATTCCGCGGACTCACGCAGGTCCGAGGCCCGGTCGGGCATGCGGTCGGCCAGCCGGCTGAACCGATGCGCCATGTTGTCGACGAAGTCGGTCATGGCGTGGAAGTCGCCCACGGTGGCCTGGGCCAGGCGCAGGTTGCCCTCGAGCTCGGCGATGGCGGCCGGCACGGCGTCGGGGTCGGGGACCTCCGCTTCGAGGAAGGTCCAGCTCTCGAGCGGGCCCGCGCTGGGACCGACGCCGGTCAGCGCGCCGTCGGCGTCGCGGCCGACGCCGATCATGATGTTGAACCCGCAGATGTACTCCCACTGGCGGGTGCGCAGCAGCAGCCGGCAGGTGTCGACGATGAACGGCTGGTCGGGCATCACCGTCCACAGCCGCAGGGTCGAGCCCCGCAGCTCGTGCACGACCCGCGGTGCGTCGCCGCTGTACTCGCGGGCCTGGCCCAGGGTCTGCGACAGCAGCGCCACGACGTCGGCGGGGGCGTGGCGCGACAGGAAGGGGGCACGGAGCTGCCGCAGGCTGCCGTCGACGAAGGCCTGGAACTGGTCGGAGGACCCGGCGTCGGGGCCGTCGTGACCGACGGCGGCTTGCTTCACACTGTCGAGCTTCCGCTGGAGAGGAGCCATGGACTGCACTCGGGACTGCGGGGGGGGGAAGGACGACTGAAGTAACCGGGGCCGTGCTGAAGGGCGGTTCAGTCGTGCAGGAGGGGATCATCGGCCGCGCAGGCCGATGTTCGGGGAGGCGATCTCAGCCGGGGTCGGGCAGGTCCACGGCCCCCGAGGGGTAGATGGCCCGGGCATCGCCGCCGACCAGCTCGACGGCGCCCAGGTGGCGCCCGTAGTGGTCGCTGATCCCGAGATCGATACCGAGCAGGCGCCCTTCGCAGCGCACGGCCACCCGGCCGCTCTTCTGGGTCGTGTGCCCGACGACCATGCGCCGCGCGCCGAGCGCCTGCAGCGCGCGCTCGAGCTCCTGGCAGGCCAGGGGCTCCGGCGCCTGCAGATAGCCGCGGTACCAGAGCGGTCCCTCGGGGCCCAGCACGGCGGCTCGCGGGTCGGTGTCGATCGCGGCGCGCACATCGGCCGACAGGCCGTCGGCGCCCCGGACGGCCGCGACCGCGGTGACCCCGCCGTGGACGAAGACGGTGTCGTCGACGATGGCGACCGCGTCACGCTCCCGCAGCCAGCGGCCCAGCGTGCCCTGTGGACCGAAGGCGGCGGCGCGTGCCTCGGGGCTGCCGAAGTCGGCCACGTCGTCGGGGCTCACGTAGCGCAGGTCGCCCGTCAGGTTCATCACCTCGTGGTTGCCGAGCAGGGCCACGACCCGTCCTCCGGCGGCCTCGGCCTCCTCCTCCAGCCGATCGAGCAGCTCGATGACCTCCTTGCTGTCGGGGCCGCGGTCGGTCGTGTCGCCGGTCTGGACCAGCACCGTCCTCCCCCCGCTCCAGCGCCCGGCTTCGTCCACCACCCCCGCCAGCTGCAGCACGGCGAGGGCCGCGGGGAGATCGGCGTGCAGGTCGCCCACCGCGACGATGCGCGCGGCGCTGGCCGGGGGAGGAGGAGCGGTCGCTTCGGGAGGAGGGGCGGCGGTCGGTTCGGGAACCGAAGCCGCCGGTGGCGCCGGGGAGGAGGCCGCGCCGCCGCAGGACCACAGCGCCAGCGCCGCGGCGAGCACGGCGGCACCTGCAGGCTGGCGGCGAGGTCGGAGGTACTGCATGCGGCCTCCCGGGGGCGGCGACAGGATAGGCCAGTCGTACCCGGGAGGTGCCCCTTGTCGTCGAACCCCACCGACTCCGCCGATGGCGATCTCAGCCTGATCGAGCGCGACCTGCGCACCATCGCCACCGCCCTGGTGGGCGCCGCCCAGGACGCGGGCGCGACCCACGTCGAGGTCGAGGTGCGCAGCACGACCCGACGGGCCTACGAGCAGGGCCAGCGGGGCCGCGGTCGCAGCGCGCCGGCCGAGCGCGTCTGGTGCTCGGTGCGGGTGCGGGACCGCCGCCAGGCCACCGGGCTGTGGCAGGGCGAGCCGCGTGTGTCCGACACCGCCGCCCACCTGGCGGGCCAGGCCCTGGCCGCCGCCGCGGCGACGCCGCCCGACCCCGCCGACGTGCGGGCGGGGCGCCTGGACGTGCCCGACCGCGGGCTCGGCATCCTGGACATCCGGCAGGAGGGCATCACCGAGGCCGACCGCGCCGAGGTGCTGGAGATGAACGTCGAGGGCGTCGAGGGGCTCGCCCCCGGCATCGTGCCGGTCGGCTTCTCCTACGTCGAGGACCGCATCGAGCGCGTCTTCGCCACCTCGACCGGCCAGCTGTCCACCGAGCTCTCCAGCCGCTTCCTGCTGCGCGGCACCCTGCGCGACGAGCAGGCCGACGGCGCCGAGCTGGTCGACAGCATCCAGAGCCGGCACTTCGCCGACGTCGCCAGCGTGCCGCTCGGCGTCGACATGGCGCGGCGGCTCGAGGGCTTCCGCACCCCCGCCGACCTGCCGACCGGCACCACGACCCTGGTGATCGACCAGATCGCCGTCGCCCGGTTGCTCACCGCGCTGGCGCCGGCCTTCTCGGCCATCGCCATCGAGTCTGGCCAGTCTTTCGTGGCCGGCCGCCTGGGCGAGCGCATCGGCAGCACGAAGCTGCACGTCATCGACGACCCCGGCCTGTCGGGTGCGCTGCACACCCGCAGCTTCGACGAGCGCGGCGTGCCGCCGATGGCCATCCCGCTGCTGCGCGAGGGTGTCGTCGGCGGCGCCTATGTGGGGCCGGCCATGGCCGCCGCTCGGGGCCAGCGCCCCACGGGCCACAGTCGCGCCGACGGCAGCTTGTGGATCGGCAACATCATCCAGCGGGCGGGCACCCGCTCCCGCAACATGCTGCTGCCCGAGAAGGGCGTGCTGGTCGCGGTCGAGGACATCCTGGACACGTCGGGCATCGACATCGTCGCCGGCACCATCGATGTGCCGGTCCGGGCCCTGTCCATGGACGGTCCGACCGTCGTCGGCTGCGCCGGCGAGCGCCGGCTGCGCTGCTCGATCGAAGAGCTGCTGCTCGCGGTCGAGGACGTCTGCAGCGACCAGATCCGGATCCGCGAGGCGGATGTGTCGACCTGGATCGTCGAGGGCATCTCGCTGCAGTAGCGGGCCGCCCGGCGGCGGCTACTGGCAGCCGCGGACGTCGCTGGCGTAGGGCGTCTCGTCCTCGTCCACGACGAAGCCCTGGGGCCAGCGCACGTAGCCGACCTCCCACAGCTCGTTGTGGGTCATGTCGCGGCGCCAGACCTCGACCTGTTCTCCGGCGACGTAGACGCGCACGGTGGCTTCCACCTGGCCGGCGCCGTCGTCCTGGAAGTAGTGGACGCGCACGAAGTACTCGCCGTCGGCCGGATCGCTGATGTGGATGCTCTCGGGGCCGCCGCCGTGGTCGGCGTCCAGCGCCAGCAGCGGGTCGTCGGAGCTGTCACCGCCGGTGCCCCAGTCGGGGTTCTTGTTGCACCAGCAGCAGTCGGCCGACAGGTTCCAGGTGCCGCCGGCGTCGTCGCGGACCAGGTGCAGGTCGAGATCGGCGTCGTCTTCGTCCCAGGACAGCAGCACGTAGACGTCGTCGGCGGGGATGGCCTGGACCGTGTGCAGGGCGGTCGCGGAGGCCACGCCGTCGGTGTTGAACACCTGCAGCGCGACCGTGTAGCTGCCGGCCGTGTCCATGGTCAGGAAGGGCGCGGACAGGGCGGTGTTCGACAGGGTGGCGATGCTGGCTTCGGGCTGCTCGAGCAGGGTCCAGCTGTAGGTGAGCGGCGTGAGGCCGCCGGGGTCGTAGGACCCCGTGCCGTCCATGATGACGGTCTCGCTCGGCGCGCCCACGGTGGGGCCGGCGATGATGGCGACCGGGTAGCTGGACACGCCGCCGCCGTTGCCCGCCAGCGACACCGTGAGCTCGGGATCGTCGGGGTCGTTGCTCAGCAGGGTGAAGGTGCCTTCGTCGCCGTCGGTGGTCTCGGGCGTGTACTCCATCAGGACGGTGAAGCTGCCGTTGACGCCGATGGTCTCGCCGCGGGGGTCGGTCACCGCGGTGAAGGCGCCGGAGCCGCCCTGGGGGCTGGACGCTTCGATGACGAGCGGGCTGTCGCCCTGGTTGCGGATGGTGAAGACCGCGGTCTCCGAGTCGCCGACCTCGACGTCGCCGAAGTCCAGGCTGGTCTTGTCCAGCACCAGGTCCGGCCCGCCGTTGCCGCCTTCGCCGGTGACGGGCACTGCGACCAGCGGCCGCTCGGGGTCGTTGCTGCCGATCAGCAGCTCGCCGCTGTAGGTGGTCAGATCGTCGGGCTCGAAGGTGACGAGCACGGTCTCGGAGCTGCTGGCGTCCAGGTCGAGCTGGGCCGGCATCACCGTGTAGGCGGCGGCCGCGGGCCCGTCGGCCATCGAGATGTCGCTGATCGAGAGCGGCCCGGCGCCGGCGTTGACGATCTGCAGCTCGAGGGTGCCGCCTTCGCCGATGACCACGCGGCCGAAGTCCAGCGACTCGGGCGCGACGGCCATGTCGGGGATCAGCCGGTTGATGTTGGTGTCGGGCCCGCAGGCGGCCAGCAGCAGTCCGACCAGGGGCAGGGCGACGCGGCGGGACATCACTGGCACTCCCGATGGGGCGAGTTGTAGGGGTCGGCGTTGTCTTCGATGACCGAGCCGTCGCTGGTGTCGACCCAGGCGACATCCCAGACCTGGTTCTGGGTCAGGACCTTGCTGTAGGTCGCGGCTTCTTCGCCGCCGACGTAGATCTTGACGGTCGCTTCGGTCGGGCCGCCCGAGTTGTCGATGAAGTAGTGCACCCGGATGTAGTACAGGCCGTCGACCGGGTCCTCGATGTTGATGTTCTCGGGGCCGTAGCCGACCCGGTTGTCCAGCGCGAGCAGCGGATCGTCGGCGTCGCCGCTCTCGCCCCAGCGCGGGTTCGGGTTGCAGAAGCAGCAGTCTTCGGGCGACTCGAAGTAGTTGTCCGGGTCGTCCTGGACGAGGTGCAGGTCGAGGTCGGAGTTGCCCGTGTTCCAGGACATGATCACGTAGAGGTCGTCGACCGGGATGGCGGCGACCGAGTGCGCGACGGTGTCCGAGCGCAGGCCGATCGAGTTCTCGACGGTGAGCAGGGCCGTGTAGGTGCCGGCTGCATCGAGGAACATCGACGGTGCGGCGGCGCTCGGATCGCTGATCCGGGTGGTGCTGACGCCCGGCTGGTCGAGGAGCACCCACTCGTAGGACAGCGGCTCGTAGCCCTGGGGGTCGTAGGAGCTCGAGCCGTCCAGCAGCAGCGTGTCGAGGGGGGCCGCCGTCGTGTCGGCCTCGATGATCGCCACCGGGTAGTTGTAGTCGCCGCCCCCGTTGCCGATGAACAGCACGTTCAGCTCGGGCTCGAGGGGGTCGTTGCTGACGACCTTGTACTGGCCCCACTCGCCGAGCGTGCTGTCGGGCTCGTACTGGACGATCACCGGGAAGCTGCCGCCCGGCTCGATGACCGCGCCGACCGGGTCCGAGAGCAGGGTGAAGGCGTCGTCGCCGGTCTGGCCGCTGCCGTCGAGGATCTCGAGGGGGCCGGTGCCGGAGTTGGTGATCGTGAAGGCGGCCTGCTCGGTCTCGAAGGCGTCGACCTCGCCGAAGTCCAGGGCGAGGGTGTCGATGGACAGCTCGGGCACGGGGCCGTCGATGCCCTCGGCCAGGATCGGCACGGAGATCAGCGGGCGGTCGGGGTCGTCCGACTCGATCACCAGCGAGGTGCCGTAGTCGACGTAGGTGTCGGGCGCGAAGGTCACCAGCACGGCCACGCTCTCGTCGGGGCCGAGGGTGGCGGTGGCCGGCGTCACGGTGAAGGCCGCGGGGCGCGAGGTGTTCTCGGCCAGCGCGATGCTGCTGATCGTCAGGTCGGCGCGGCCGGCGTTGATGACCTGCAGCTCCTGGGAGGAGGAGTAGGGGACCACCACCTCGCCGAGCTCGAGCGTGTCGGGCGCGACGACGATCTCGGGGTACAGCTTGTTGAGGTTGTTGTCGGGGCCGCCGTCGCAGGCGGCCAGGGCGAGCACCCCGCAGAGGGGCCCCGCGCGCAGGCGGTGGACCATGTCGTCTCCTCGATGACGCGGAGGATATCGCCCCGGCGCGGCCGTCGCTCGTGCATCGGCCTGCTCCCTCGCACATCGGACCCCAGGCCGCGGGGACAGCGGTTATCGTGGCGCCATGACCTCCCTCCTGCTGCTCCTCGTCGCCTGCAACGGTCAGGCCTGCGTCCCCGTCCCGCCGATCGACGATCCGACCGACGACGACGGATCGTCCGGCGACTCCGGGCAGACGAGCGAAGACACCGGCGACACCGGCCCGGTCGACACCGGGCCCCCGCCTCCCTGCGATCAGCCCGAGGTCGAGCCGAACAATCCCTACACCCAGGCCACCGAGCTGCAGCTCGAGAAGTGGGCCTGCGGCACCTTCTCGGACGAAGACGACATCGCCGAGATCTACACCTTCGAGAACCCCGAGGCCGGCTGGCTGCGGGTGTGGGCCCGGGCCTTCGAGATCGGCAGCGTGGCCGACATCACGGTGTCCCTGTCCAGCAGCGACGGCCCCTACGGAGCGTCGCGGCTGAGCAACCCCGACAGCACCGACGCCGAGCTCGTCTTCCCCGTCGACGACGACTACGAGTTCTACGTCACCCTGTCCGAGCAGTACACCCGCTACGGCGTCGGCTACCGCTGGGAGCTGATGGCCAGCATGGTCAAGCCGCCGACCGAGTGGGACGTCGAAGAAGGCGACACCACGACCAACGACACCATGTCCGGCGCCCAGATGCTCGAGAACCACCAGCGCGTGCTGGGCATCATGGACTCGACCATCGACCTGGACTGGTACGCCATCGAGCTCCCCGACGAGCGGGTCGACATCACCATCGACATCGACGCCTGGTACCTGGGCTCTCCCGCCGACGTGCGGGTCGAGCTCTACAAGCCCGACGGCACCTACTTCCGCGGCGACTCCTACAGCAACGAGTCCGGCTACTCCGACCTGGACCCGTACCTGACCGCCAGCCCGAACGCAGGCGGCGCCTGGGGCATCAAGATCCTGCCCGAGGTCGACGGCAACGGGAACAGCGAAGGCGGCGGTGGCGCGGCCTTCTGGTACGTGGTCGACGTGTCCTGGGAAGCGACCGAGTAGGCCCGGCGCGCCCTCAGCGGCCGAGCATGCCGTCGCGCAGCTTCTTGCTGGCGGGCTGCTCGCCCAGGTAGATGCGCCAGATGGCCTGCATGAAGTCGGCGCCTTCGACGGTGCCCTTCGACGAACCGTTGACGACCAGGGTCGTGCCCTTGCCCGGCTGGTAGTCCAGCACCACGACGTCGCCCTTGTGGGCGTCGACCAGCCAGCCCTCGAGCTTGGCCATGCGCGGGGCGAGGGCTTCGGTGGCGCCGATCTTCTCGAGGCCCTCGTGGAAGGTCTCGGCCATCTGGGCGCGGGTCACTTCCTTGTAGATGAAGTGCATCGCGATGCGCTTGGGCGCGTCCAGGGTGATGGCGGCTTCGGCGTCCTGGGTCTTCTGCGGCAGGTAGAGGGCGCCGACGTAGACGTCGACGAAGTACTTCTCGCGCAGGCCGACGCCGTTGAGGACGAGCGTCTGGCCGGCCACGCTGGCGTCGTCGGCGACGGTCACGCCGGCGAGCTCGGCGGCGGGGGCGGGCGGCGACAGGAACAGGAGGGCGGAGAGCAGGGCGGCGTGCATGGGGGCTCCGGGGGTCCCGAGAGGGTAGCGGAGGTCAGGACCCCACAGGGGCGGCGAGGCGTCCCCGCGGCAGCCCGACGGTGCTCAGCAGGGGTCGTTCTCGAACCCGGGGGTGCCCGGCTCGCCGCTGGTGGTGACGACCGTGGTCTGGTCGCACCAGCGGCTCTTGTCGTCGTTGTCCCCGGCGTCGAGGTAGCGGGGGTCCAGGCCCAGCGCGACGCCGGGCGTGTACCACTCGTCGTCGTAGTGCAGCCAGTCGATCTCGACGCTGTCGGGGCGCATCAGCACGACCTCGTCCGGGGCGTTGGCCAGGGCCAGGCCCGGCGTGTCGGGGTCGCGCAGGAACCAGCCGTCACAGGGCACCCCGCCGTTGATGGCGGTGCTCAGGTCGGCGCAGAGCACGAAGTAGTCGTGCGGCTCGACGACCATCGAGCCCTCGAGCACCCAGAAGTCGAAGTCGTCGTCGCGGAAGGTGTAGCCGGCGATCTCGATGCGCGAGCCCGACGTGTTGTACAGCTCGACCCACTCACCGACCTCGTCCGCGACGGCCTGGGGGTTGATCATCATCTCGCTGAACACCAGGTCGCCGGGCTCGGCGTCTTCGGGCTCGTCGGGGGGCAGCTCGACCTCTTCGCCGATCACGACGGAGATGGTGTCGGTGCCGATCTCGCCGTCGGTGTCGGTGACGGTGAGGGTGACCATGTGGGTGCCCTCGGTCGACAGGGAGCTGACCAGCACGGTCTCGCCGTCGGCGCTGATCTCGCCGTCCAGCGGGCCCTCGAGGTCGCTGCTCCAGGCGAAGACCAGGTCGTCGGGGTCGGTCCAGGTGTCGGTGGCCGTGCCCTGGAAGGTGATGGTCTCACCCACGTCGAAGGCGCTGGCGTCCGCGGGGGCCGTGATGGTGACGGCGGGGGCGCCGAGCGGACCCCAGAGCGTGTACTCGAGCACGTCGTCGCCGTAGTCCCCGTCCGTGTCGAGCACGGCGAGCCGCACGACCTGCGGCCCGGGCGCGAACAGGTCGGGGTCGATCTCCGTCGCCACGTCGCCGGCGGCGTCGGCCGAGGCCGAGACCTCGAGCTCGCCGATCTCCCACCACACCGTCATGCTGTCGGGGCTGTCGAAGTCGTCGCCGACCACGCCGGTCAGGGTGACGAGGTCGCCTTCCTGGCGCCAGATCGCGTCGACTTCGGGGCCGGTGATGCGGGCGGTCGGCGGCGAGGGGATGCGCCCGAGCTTGGTGTCGGAGCCGCAGCCCAGGACCAGGGACAGGGCGAGGAGGGGGAGGGCCATGATTCCTTCCAGGTCGACGAAGCGGCCGCATATCGAGGATGGAGCCTGCGCGGAGCCGAATTCACGGGGCTGTCGCCGGGACGAGGAGGCCGCCGGGAGGGCGCCTTCGTCCACGTCGCATAGGGTGTCCGAGATGGACGCCACCCGCCGCCTGGTCATCGCCCACGAGGGGCGGGGCCGCATGAACCCGCTCGGCTTCACGGCCGTCAACGGGCTGGTCGATGCCCTGGCGCTGCGGCCCGGGGCGCGGGTGCTGGAGCTGTGCTGCGGCAAGGCCGACGCGCTGGTCGAGGTGGTCAGCTGGTCGCCCGGGGTGAGTGGCGTGGGCGTGGACCGGGTCGAGGCGCTGCTGGCCGCGGGGAGGGCCGCGGCCGACCGCGAGGGGGTGGGGGACCGGGTGCAGCTGCAGCAGGGCGATGCCCGCGACACCGTGCGCAGCGCGCGGGGGCTGCACGTGGTGCTGTGCATCGGCGCGCGGCCCTGGGGCTCGCTGGAGGACGCGGTGCAGGCGTTGCTGCCGACGCTGCGGCCGGGCGGCCGGCTGGTGCTGGGCGGCGAGTACCGGTCCGGCCCGGTGCCGCCCGGCTGGATCGACTTCCTGGACGGCGAGGACGATCGGCGTGACCTGGCCGACAGCCTGGGGGTCGGCGCAGCGGCGGGGCTGGACCTGGAGTACTGGGCGGTGGCGTCGCCGCAGGAGCTCGACGCCTACGAAGGCGAGACCCTGCGGGCCTGCTTGTCGTGGGCGCGCAGCCACGCCTCGGACCCGGCGGCCGAGGGACTCGCCCTGTCCGCGCGGCGGTGGCGGGACGCCTGGCTGCGGCACGGCCGCGACAACGCCGGCTACTTCCTGGCATCCTGGCGCAAGCCATGAACCTCCTCCTCGCCGCCCTGCTGTCCTCCTCCTCCCCCGCCGCCGAGCTGGTGCTCGCCGTCGGCCCCGACGGAGAGGTCGTGCAGGCGGCGCCCACCGCCCCGCCCATCTCGATCGACGTCGTCGATGCGGACATCCGATCGGTGCTGCGCCTGTTCGGCGAACACGCCGGCGTCAACTTCGTGCTCGACGACAGCGTGCAGGGCCGGGTCACGGCGACGCTGAAGGACGTGCCCTGGGACCAGGCGCTGGCAGCCATCCTGCTCACCCAGGGCCTCGGTGCCGTGCCGATGACCTACGAGCAGGACGCCGCGGTCTGGGTCGTCGAGCCCCTGCAGGCCCGGTAGCGCGCGGGGGACGGGGCGATCGACGCTGCGGGTCCTCCGTGCGGGCGCTACCCTTCCCCATTAGAGCGGCGGCCCGCAGCCCTGTCCCGGGGCCGCCCTGGAGGAGACCATGACCGTGCGCAGCTCGCACCTCGCCGTCCTCGCCGTCATCGGCCTGGGCCTGACCACCACCATCGCCTGCAAGGACAAGGGCGACGACACCGGCGGCATCGGGTCGGACGACGGCACCGGCGACGACGGCACCGGCACCGACACCGACAGCGGCGCCACCGACACCGACGGCGGCACGACCGACTGCGAGGTCGACATCGACAGCCTCGAGCCCGACGACGGCGACACCGGCGTCTACTGGCGCGACCCGATGGAGGTCACCCTCGACGGCGCGACCGATCCCTCCAACGTCACCTTCACGCTGACCGACAGTGGTGGCGCGGCGATCCCCGTCACCGCCAGCTGGTCCGAAGGCGGCCTGGTCGCCACCCTGACCGCCGGCGACGGCATGACCGGCAACGAGACCTACACCCTGCAGGTCGACGTCTGCGGCAACAGCGCCAGCACCAGCTTCACGACCAGCGCCTACGGCCTGCCGCTCGAGGGCGACCCCGTGTCGCTCAAGGACACGGCCTTCTACTTCGACCTGCCGGGCGCCACCTTCGTGCAGCCCCCGGGCGTCGGCGCGCTGCTGGCGACCTTCCTCGACGTGCCGATCATCCTGGGCATCACCGACGTGAGCAGCACCCAGATCGACCTGCTCGGCGCCCAGGGCGAACGCAACGACGCCGACGAGTGGATCCAGGATCTGGCCCAGGTCACCTGGGACTTCCCGGTCGCCGACTTCGGCACCTCGCCCTACTTCGAGGCCGAAGCCGCCGAGATCGTCATCGGGTACAGCTACGGCGGCGACATCTACGAGATCCCCGTCTACAACTTCCACGTCGAGGGCACCTTCTCGGCGGACGGCACGCGGATCGGCGGCGGCCGGGCCATCGGCAAGGGCGACACCCGCAACATGGGTCCGCTGCTGGGTGCTGGCGACGAGCCCGACGCCGTCTGCGAGTTCCTGGGCACTGTCGGCCTGGTCTGCGAAGACTGCGGCGACGGCAACGAGACCTGCATCACCCTGGAAGCGCTCTTCCCCGAAGCCCCGGTGCTGCCGGGCGTGACGGTGGTCGAGATCCTGGCCGACTGAGCCGGTCCTCGGACCCCCTTCTGCGAGGCGACTGTGGCGAACGGTCGCCTCGCGTCGTCTCGGGGCATGGTTAGACGCAGGCTTCACCCTCCCAGGAGGCCGTGATGATCGGCGCGCTCCTGCAGGGTGGCGCCATGGTGCTGTTCCTGGGCCTGGGCGCCGCCTTCCCCCGGTACCCCCAGCCGCTCCTGGGCAAGCACACCGTCATCAACATCGTGACCGGACTGTTGATGTTCCTGGTCCGGGTGACGCTGGTCGCCTTCGTGGCGGCCCGCGCGGACTTCGGGCTGGTCGACATGACCTGGCTGGGCCACCCGGCCCTGCAGCTGCTGGTCGCGTTCCTGGCGCTCGACCTCACGCGCTACTGCCTGCACTACGCCGGGCACCGCGTCCGGTTCCTGTGGCTGTTCCACCGCGTGCACCACAGCTCGACGACGATGGACAGCACGAGCGGCCTGCGCATGCACTTCGTCGACTTCCTGCAGCTGTCGGCCATCCCGATCGTGCTGTTCAGCGTGGTGATGGACGTCAGCAGCTTCGCGCCGTGGGTGATGCCGACGGCGCTGGGCATCGGCGTGTTCTTCGACGCCTTCCAGCACGCCAACCTCAAGATCGACATCCACAGCCCGTTCTGGAAGACCTGGAACCTGTTGCTGAACAACCCGCACTTCCACAGCTGGCACCACACCCACATGGGCCACATCTGGGACGGGAACTACGGCAACACGCTCACCATCTGGGACCGCCTGTTCCGGACCGACGTGACCCGCGACGAGGTGCCCGAGGCGCTGGGCATCAGCTCGGAAGACGAGCTGGTCGAGGAGATCATCCCCCTGCAGCTGATGCGCACGACCCTGTCGGTCCGGCAGAAGGCGGCGGCAGCGGAGGCGGCGGGGCGGTAGGCTGCGGCGTGCGCTGGAAGATTGCCCTCGTCGCCGTCATCACCCTGGCCTTCCTGGTCGGGGTCCTCTACGACCTGGACTGGGTCGAGGCCGGCGCGGCGCTGGCCGAGACGAACTGGCCGGTGGCCCTGCTCGGGGTGTCGCTCTACGTCGTGCTGCATGCGCTGCGCACCGCCCGGCTGATGCTGCTGGTCGGCATGCGCCGCGGGGATGGTGCACCGCTGCGGTTCGGGCGCGTGTTCACCATCACGGCGGTGGGCTTCCTGGCGATCAACGTGATCCCGCTGCGGCTGGGCGAGGCCGTGCGCCCCTGGCTGCTCAAGGAGAAGGAGGGCGTGCCCTGGGGGCGCAGCCTGGCGGCGATCGTCATCGAGCGGCTGCTGGACTTCGGCGCCTTGCTGGTGATGCTGCTCGGCGTGTCCTTCCTGGTCGAGCTCCCGGCCGAGGGCATCGTGGTGCAGGGCGTCGACATCCTGCGTGCCGCCCAGCGGCTGGCGGGCACCGCACTGGTGCTCGGCATCGTCGGCGGAGGCGCCGTCGTCGTCATCGGCGAGCCGCTGCTCCGCGTCGTCGAGAAGCTGCCCCTGGGCGGCGCCGTCGCCGGGCTGTCCCGGCGGTTCCGCGAGGGGCTGATCGAGCTGTTCCGCCGGCCGCTGCTGGGCCTGGCCTGCGCCGGGCTGACCGCCGCCGTCTGGCTCACCACCATCGCCAGCGTCGCCGTCGTGATGTCGGCCATGCCCGGCATCCCGGTGTCCTTCGCGAGCGCCTGGACCACCTGGACCGTGACGCTGTCGGGCATGGTCGCCGTGCCGACCCCGGGCTTCTTCGGCGCCTACGAGCTGTTCTGTTCGTCGGCCCTGTGGCTGTTCCAGGTCGACGCCGATCGCGCCCGCACCTTCGCCCTGGTGCTGCACCTGTCCCAGTTCGGCTTCACCATCCTGCTGGGCGCCGTCGGCATGCTGGTCGAGGGCGTCGGCGTGCGGCAGCTGGTGGTCCGGCAGCCGGTGGCCGAGGGGTAGCCGGGGGGTGGTGGGGGCTCGGGGCGGCGTGGCGTGTCGGGGGGCTGGTGGGGACTCGGGGCGGCGTGGCGGGGCAGGGGCTTCCGGGCTGCAGGCTGCAGGCTTCGGCTCGTCGGGGGGGGGGGGGGGGTGTGGGGGTGGGGGGGGCGGGGCCGTGTGCGGGCCGCCTTCTCCTGCGGCGGCGCTCCGCCAACGCCACCAGCCCCTGCCCCGCCCTCCTGGAGCCCGAAGCCCGAAGCCCGAAGCCTGCAGCCCGACCTGCCACCAGCCCTCCGCCCTGCCCTCCTGGAGCCCGAAGCCCGCAGCCTGCAGCCCGAAGCCTGCCACCAGCCCTCCGCCCCGCCCTCCCGAAGCCTGCAGCCCGAAGCCCGAAGCCTGAAGCCTGCGGTGCCCCTGCGCTTCCCACCGTCGATCCGCCCGAACCCCCACAACTGTAAGAACCAGCCGCCCCCGGTCGTAGTCCATGCGAGCACGCCCGGGAGTCGCCCTTGCTCCGCACCCTGACCCGCGCCGTCGTGCGCACCGCCACCACCTCGGATCGCGTCGCGGGGGGGCTGGCCCGGTTCGCGACGACGCTGGGGCAGTGCGCCCTGGTGGTGTTGGGGGTGCACCTGGCGGCGGACGATCTGGACGACCGCGTGCTGGCTTCCCTGAGCTGGGTGGTGGACCAGGCGGATCTGCGGCTGGCGGGCCCGGTCGAGACCGTGGCCGGCTGGTTCGGGCGGCCGGCGGGCAGCTGGCAGTGGTGGGACGCCCTGCCGCTCGGCGCGATGTCGGGCTGGACCGCGCTGACGGTCGAGCTGGTGGCCGCCGGACTGCTGTGCGGCAGCTTCCTGCTGACGTCGCGCACGGCGCAGCCGACCTGGGTGCGGTGGAAGCGGGCGCTGTCGGTCCAGGCCGTGGTGCTGCCGCTGGCGCTCAGCGGGGTGCTGCTGGCGGGCGGCTGGTCGCTGTCGATGGCCATCGAGGACGTGCTGCCGGTGGCCGAGGCGGCGCCCTGGGCGTCCCGGGCGGCGGCCGCGGTGGTGGCCTTCGCGGCCCTGCTGCGGTTCGGGCTGCCGGCCTGGCTGCGGGCCGTGGCGGCCCTGGAGCCGCCGGCGCGGTGGACCGCCGGCTGGGCCGCGGCCGTGGTGCTGCTGCCGGTCGGGGCCCTCGCCTGGATCCACGGCGTGCCCGTGTGGGGAACGCTGCGCCACGCGCTGGAGGCGCTGTGAAGGGCTGGTCCGAGCTGCTGCTGCTGACCGGCGTGCTGGTCGCCTGCTGGACCCGCACCCCCGTGGGCAGCGCCGCGGCGGGGGCGGTGGCCCTGTGGCGGGGGGAGGAGCCCCCGGACCTGCTGGCGACCTTCTCGACCGAGCTGCCCCGCCAGATGCAGGACAGCATCGTCGAGGTGCTCGGCGAGCCGCCCACGAGCGAGCAGGTGTTCGCGCCCCTGACCCCCGAGGAGCTGGCGGTCGGCTGGACCCCGGCCGTGCGCACGGCGGTGGCGGCGCAGCTGGGTGAAGAGGCGCTGGCCGAGGTGCTGGCGCTGTCCGCCCGGATCGAGGCCGAGGGCGAAGACAGCGCGGCGGTCGAGGCGGCGCTCGAGACCTGGGCCGTCGGCGCCGAGGTGCGCGAGCGCGCCGTGCGGCGGGCCCGGGCGTCGGGCGAGGCCGAGCCGGGCCGCTACGCCAGCCACCGCCGGTTCCTGCCCGACGAGGCGGCCGTCGCTGCCGACGAGGCGGTGGAGCAGAGCCTGGCCCTGGCCACCGTCTTCGACCTGGCGTGGCCGGTCGACCCCGAGGCGCGGGTCAGCAGCCCCTTCGGCTACCGCTTCCACCCCGTGCTCAAGACCAACAAGCTGCACGAAGGCGTCGACATCGCCGTCCCCGTGGGCACCGCCGTGCACGCCGCCGGCGACGGCCAGGTGCAGCGCGCCCGGTTCGACAAGGTCAACGGCAACTACGTGAAGCTGGACCACGGCCACGGCGTGTCGTCGGCCTACTGCCATGGCGAGGCCATGCACGTCGAGAAGGGCCAGCAGGTGACGCGGGGCCAGCACGTGATGGACAGCGGCAGCACCGGCCGCAGCACCGGGCCGCACCTGCACTTCGGGCTGCGGTTCAAGGGACGGCCGGTCGATCCGGGGCCGTTCCGCGAGCGCGGCGCGGCGGCCGCCCTGGACCTGCCCGAAGCGCCGGCCGACCCCGTGGTCCCCGACGAAGCCGTCGAGGGCTGACGCGCCCCCTCACCAAGCGCCCTTCACCGGGCGCTCCTCACCAGGCGCTCCTCACCATGCAATCGGCCGTCCGTCGCGGAAGAAGCCGCCGGCCGGCCCGTCCGGCCCGAGCGTGGCGGCCCACACGACACCGGCTGCGCCTTCTTCGACCGAGCGGTTGGCGTTGGCCCCGCCCATGTCGGTCCGCACCCAGCCGGGGCAGACGCTGTTCACGCGCAGGCCCTCGCCGGCGTGCGCGGCGTGCAGCAGGCGGGTCAGGCCGTTGAGCACGGTCTTGCTGAGGCGGTAGCCGGGGTAGCCGCCGCCCATCTCGGTCAGTCCCCCCATGCCGGAGCTGACGTGCACGACGTTGGCGCCGTCGGGGGCGGCCCGCAGCAGGGGGAGCAATGCCTGGGTCAGACGCAGGGCGCCCATGGCGTTGTTGTCGATGCTCCGCAGCAGCAGGGCCGGGTCCACGGTGTCGACGTCGTCGCCGTCGTCGAAGATGGCGCCGGCGTTGTGCACCAGGGCGTCGAGCCGTCCGAAGCGCTCGGCCACCAGGGCGGCGAGCTCGGCGGCCTGGGCGCCGTCGGTGACGTCGAGGACGGCGCCGACCACGGTCCCGCCGGACTGCGCGGCGAGCTCGGCCGCGGTGTCGGTGGCGGCGGCGGGGCTGCGGGCGGTCACCACGACGGCGTGGCCCGCCCGGGCCAGCTCGAGGGCGACCTGGCGGCCGATGCCGCGGTTGGCGCCGGTGACGACGGCGACGGGGGAAACAGCAGACATCTCAGCTCCGGACCAGCTTGAGGTTGAAGTCGGGGGTGCCCTGGGCACCGTAGAGCATCACCCAGAACGGCACCCACGCTTCCGGGCCTCGAGCGGTGGCCAGCCCGCCCAGGTCGAGCGGCGCCTGCCAGCCCCAGGACTTCAGGATGGCGGCGACGGTGGCCTTGGCGTCGGCGTCGTCGCCGCTCAGGAACACGTCGGTGGGCGCGGACAGCCGGCCCGGATCCACCATGACCTGGCAGTTCATGGTGTTCAGCGTCTTGACCACCCGGGCGCCGGGCGCGGCGGCCTGGATGCGCTCGGCCAGGCTCTCGCGCGGGCCCGTGAACAGGTGGGGGGGCATGCCCTGGCTGAAGTCCAGCGGGTTCGTGAGGTCGACCAGCACCTTGCCGGCCAGCCGCTCCGGCCCGGCCTGGGCGACGACGGCCTCGGCGTGCTGGCCGTTGACGGCGAGCCAGACGACGTCGGCGTGCTCGGCGCCCTGGGCGAAGCTGCCGTGGCAGGCCCGCTCGCCGTGGGCGGCCGCGAAGGCGCGCCCCCGCTCGTTGTCGTCGGTGCGGCTGCCCATGAACACCGCGAGGCCCTGCGCCGCGAGGCGCCCGGCGATGGCCTGGCCGACCATGCCGGTGCCGAAGACGGCGTGTCGCTGGGGGAGGGAGGGGGAAGCGGGGGACATGGTGGGCTCCGGGGAGGGGAGGAACTGGGGGAAGGTAGGACCCGGGGTGCGGTCGAACAATGGAGGGCGGGTTCATGTCATCATCAACGAATGGTTGACAGTGATCCGATCCCCCCCGGCGTGGCCCACTTCGTCGCGGTCGCCGAGACCGGCAGCTTCCGCGGCGCGGCCGCCCGCCTGGGGTTGTCCCCGGCGGCGGTCAGCAAGGGCGTCGCGCGGCTGGAAGAGGCGCTCGGCGCGCGGTTGCTCGAGCGCAGCACCCGCTCGGTGTCGCTGACCGACGCCGGCCGCGCCTGGCTGGAGCACAGCCGGCGGGCCCTGGACGCCCTCGCCTCGGGCCGCGATCTGGTGCGCGCCACCTCGGAGACCGTGCAGGGCACCCTGCGCCTGAGCCTCTCCCCGGTCCTCTCGCCGTGGATCAGCTCCCTCCTCCCCCGCCTCCTCGACCGGCACCCGCGCCTGCGGGTGGCCCTCTCCGTCACCGACCGCCAGGCCGAGCTGGTCCGCGAGGAGCTCGACCTCGCCCTGCGCCTGGGCGACCTCGACGACAGCGCCCTGGTCGCCCGGCGCCTGCGCGCGCCGCGCTGGGTCTGCGTGGCGAGCCCGGCCTACCTGGCCCGGCACGGGGCGCCCGACGACGCGGCCGACCTGTCCGGCCACCGCCTGCTGCGGTTCCGGGGGCCGGACGGCCAGCTCACCCCGTGGCGCATGGGGGAGCGTGCCGTCGATCCCGTCGCCGCCGTCGAGGTGGACCACGGCCCCGCCCTGGTCGAGGGCGCGCTGGCCGGCCTCGGCATCGCCCGGGTCTTCGACTTCATGGTCGCCGGGCTGGTCGCCGACGGCCGGCTGGTGCCGGTGCTGCCTGCGCTGGAGGGTCCGGGGCCCCCGCTGCACGCCCTGACCCTGCCGGGGCGCCAGCGCGTGCCGCGGGTGCGGGCGATGCTCGACCTGCTGGCCGAGACGAGCGAACCCCTGCGCTGACGGGCAGCACAGGGGTCCGGGGTCCCGGCGGCGTCAGCCGCAGCGCGCTCAGCCGCAGGCGCTGTAGCCGCAGCTGTGGCACTTCATGCAGCCTTCTTCGAAGGCCAGGTGGCTGCTGCCGCAGTCCGGGCAGGTCGCCAGCAGGTCGGGATCGACCTTGGCCTTCTGGTGGTCCTTGCCGGCCTTGCGCGCCAGGTAGTGGTCGATGGCCTGGGCCATGGCGTCGGGGGCCGACAGCACCTTGTTCGGGCCGAAGCCGACCGCGCGGTCGCAGGAGATGCCGCGCAGCTGGTCGCGCACTTCCTCGAGCGGCAGCCCGTGGCGCAGGGCCAGCGAGATCAGCCGGCCGATCGCTTCGGTGTCGGCGTTGGCCGCGCCGCCGGCCTTGCCCACCGCCGCGAAGACCTCGAAGGGCACGCCGTCCTCGTCTTCGTTGATGGTGGTGTACAGGTCGCCGACGGGGGACGGCATCTTGACCGTCACGCCGCTGAGGATCTGCGGCCGCTTGCGCTTCTGGCGGGTCAGCTGGGGCTGGGGCGCGGGGGCCACGGCCTTGGGCTCGTCCTTCTTCTCGGTCTTGCCGGTCGACAGGACCTGCATCGGCCGCGAGCCGTCGCGGTAGACCGTCACGCCCTTGGTGCCGAGGGCGTAGGCCAGCTCGAAGATGGTGCGGACGTCGTCTTCGGTCGCTTCGTGCGGGAAGTTGGTGGTCTTGGAGATCGCCGAGTCGGTGTGCTCCTGGAAGGCCGCCTGCATGCGCACGTGCCACTCGGGGGCGATGTCGTGGCTGGTGACGAAGGTCTGCTGGACGGTGTCCGGCACCTCGGGGTGATGGATGTGGCCGGTCTCGGCGATGCGCTCCATCAGGGACTCGGAGTACCAGCCCTGGGCCTTGGCCAGCGCCACGAAGTCCAGGTTCACGTCGGCCATCTTCACGCCGGCCTGGTTGCGCATGAAGGCGACGGCGAACAGCGGCTCGATGCCGCCGCTGCAGCCGGCGATCATGCTGATGGTGCCGGTGGGCGCCACGGTCGTCAGGTTGCAGTGGCGCAGCTTGCGCTCGGGCCGGACGCGCTCGCCCTTGGGGCCCTTGGCAGCGGTCTTGGCCGGGCCCCAGATGGACTGTTCCCACTCGGGGAAGGCGCCGCGGGTGCGGGCCAGCTCTTCGCTGGCGTTGCGCGCTTCTTCATCCACGAAGCCCATCAGCTCGCGGGCGAGCTCGACGGCTTCGTTGCTGTCGTAGGCCACGCCCAGGCGGACCAGCATGTCGGCCCAGCCCATGATGCCCAGGCCGATGCGGCGGATCGCCTTGGCGCGGTCCTCGATCGCCTGGAGCGGGAAGGCGTTGGCGTCGATGACGTTGTCCAGGAAGTGCACCGAGGCGTGCACCACTTCCTGCAGGCCGTGCCAGTCGATGCGGTCGTGCAGGCTCTTGCCGCCGGCCGGCCGCACGAAGGCGCCCACGTTGATGCTGCCCAGGTTGCAGACGTCGTAGGGCAGCAGGGGCTGCTCGCCGCAGGGGTTGGTGGCTTCGTAGGGCCCCAGGTGCGGCACGGGGTTGTGGTAGTTGGCGCGGTCGATGAAGAACACGCCGGGCTCGCCGGTGGCCCAGGCGCCGTGCACCAGCAGGTCCCAGATCTCGGTGGCGGACTCGGAGCCCATCACCTCGCCGGTGCCCGGGTGCAGCAGGTCGTAGCGACCGCCGTCGGCCACGGCCTTCATGAAGGTGTCGGTGATGGCGACCGAGATGTTGAAGTTCGTGATCTGCGAGGTGTCTTCCTTGCAGGTCATGAAGTGCCGGATGTCCGGGTGATCGACGCGCAGGATGCCCATGTTCGCGCCGCGGCGGGTGCCGCCCTGCTTCACGACGTCGGTGCTGCTGTCGTAGAGCTTCATGAAGCTGACGGGGCCGCTGGCCACGCCGGTGCTGCTGCGCACGACGTCGCCTTCGGGCCGCAGGCGGCTGAAGGAGAAGCCGGTGCCGCCGCCGGACTGGTGGATGAGCGCCATCGCGGTCAGCGTGTCGTAGATGCCGCTCTCGCCGTTGGACAGCGCGTCTTCGACGGGCAGCACGAAGCAGGCGGAGAGCTGGCCCAGCGGCCGGCCGGCGTTCATCAGGGTCGGGCTGTTCGGCTCGAAGCGGCCGGTGGTCATCAGCCGGTAGAAGCGGCGGGCGGTCTGTTCGACGGCGGCGGCTTCGTCGCCGTAGCGGCGGTCCACGTCGGCGATGAACCGGGCCACGCGCCAGAACATGTGCTCGGGGTCTTCGACCGGCACGCCGTCGGCGTCGCGCTTGAGGTAGCGCTTGCCGATCACGGTGCGGGCGTTGTCCGAGAGCTGCGCGGCGGGCAGGTCGTCGGGGAAGCGGTCCCACGGAGCCATGGTGGGGCCCTTCTTGGCGGGCTTCGTGGAGGAGACGGAATCGCTGGACGCAGACGCGTTGGGAGCCATGGGAGGCGCTCCGAGGATGGTTCGGGGAGGTCGGGGAGGGACGTGTGCGGCCGACGACGGGGTGGGAACCCCGCGAGAGCATCGGTCGCGAGCCGGTCGGGCCACCCCGAGGGGCGGCGCACCCAGGACCCTATATGTTGGGGTCTGGTGGTGCAATGGCTACTACATGTTGTGGTCGGGAATTCCTCGACGATCCGCACCAGCGCGGCAGATCCGCCCGGGACAGGGGCTCATCCCGCCTGCGCGGCCTGGTCCAGCAGCGGGGTGAGGCCCGCCATCAGGCTCTTGCGCTTCTTGTTGCCCAGCCCGCCCACGGCGTCGGTGGCCTGGCGCAGGCGGTCACGCACGATGTCGCGCCCCAGCAGCTCCATCGCGTCGAACAGCGGCAGGCTGGCCTTCTTGCCGGTGACGGCCATGTAGAAGGGCGGCAGGAACTTCTTGAGCTTCTGATCGACGTGCTCGGCGCTGCGCCGCAGCACCGCCTCGATGGCGTCCTTGTCCCAGCCGGGCAGCACGTTGAGCTGCTCCTCGACCATCACGAACCACTCCGCCAGCTCGCCGGGCTCGGCCATGCCCTCGAAGGCCCCGTCCGGCAGCGGGAGGCGGCCCATGGCCAGGAAGCCGGCGATGTCGGCCAGGCTGCCGAGGGTGTCCAGCCGCGTCCGGGCGAGGGCCGCGACCTGGGCCAGGAAGTCGCGGTTGAGCTTCCAGGCGATCAGCCGCTCGACCAGATCGGCGTCGTCGATCCGCTCGCGCAGCCACTTGCGGTTGATCCAGGTCAGCTTCTCGAGGTCGAAGATCGGCCCGCCCAGCGAGATGCGGCTGGCGTCGAAGACCGCGGCCATCTCGTCGAGGGAGAAGACCTCGACCTCGCCGGGCATGCTCCACGCGATGCTGCCCAGGTAGTTGAGCAGCGCCTCAGGCACGATGCCCATGTCGCGGTACCACAGGATGCCCGTGGGGTTCTTGCGCTTCGAGAGCTTGGACTGGTCGGGGTTGCGCAGCAGCGGCAGGTGGCAGAGCACCGGCGGCTCCCAGCCGAAGGCCTCGTACAGACGCAGGTGCTTGGGCGCCGAGTTGATCCACTCCTCGCCCCGCAGCACGTGGCTGATGCCCATGTGGTGGTCGTCGACGACGTTGGCCAGGTGGTAGGTCGGCAGGCCGTCGCTCTTGAGCAGCACCTGCATGTCGACCTGGGTCCAGGGGATCTCGATGGGCCCCCGCAGCATGTCGTCGACCCGGCAGGCGCCCTCGCGCGGCACGATCAGCCGGACGACGTGCGCCTCGCCGGCGTCGGCCCGGCGCTGCGCCTCGTCGGCGGACAGCCCCATGCAGTGGCCGTCGTAGCCGAGCAGGCCGCTGCCGTCGGCGATCTGCTGCTTGCGCAGCTCGCCCAGGCGCTCGGCGGTGCAGAAGCAGCGGAAGGCGTGGCCGGTGTCGAGCAGCTGCCGGGCGTGCTCGCGGTAGAGCTCCGAGCGCTCGCTCTGCCGATAGGGCCCGTGCGGGCCGCCGACGTCGGGGCCCTCGTCCCACTGCAGGCCGGTCCAGCGCAAGGCGTCGAGGATCGCCCGCTCGGACGCCTCGGTGCTGCGCTTCTGGTCGGTGTCCTCGATGCGCAGGATGAACTTCCCGCCGTGCACGCGGGCGAAGCAGTAGTTGAACAGGGCGACGTAGGCCGTGCCGACGTGGGGATCCCCGGTCGGCGACGGAGCGACGCGGGTGCGGACCTCGGACATGACGGCTTCCTGGAGCTCGGGTGCGGGGCGGCCGGTAACCGGGCCGCCGCGGCGCAGCACCGGGCCACGAGGGAGCGGCGGAGACGGCACTGTGCGAGCATGCTCCCGCTCTCCCGCGACCTCCCCGGAGCCGGCATGTCCTTCGTCGCCCCCGAGCGGCTCGAGACCGAGCGCCTCGTCCTCCGCTCCTGGCGGGTGGGGGAGGGTGCTGCCCTCTCCGAGGCGGTCAACGCGTCGATCGATCACCTGCGGCCGTGGATGCCGTGGGCCCAGCAGCCCCAGGACGTGGCCCGCAGCGAGGAGGTCATCCGCGGCAGCGTGGCCCGCTGGCTGCTGGCCCAGGACTTCGTGCTCGCGGTCTGGGATCGCGACGAGGCCCGCGTGATCGGCGGCTCGGGCTTTCACCTGCGCCACGGGGCGCTCGAGCTGGGCATCGCCGAGATCGGCATGTGGATCCGCAGCGACGTGGCCGGCCAGGGGCTCGGTCAGGAGGCGCTGCACGCCCTGACCCGCTGGGGCTTCTCGGCCTGGCCCTGGCGGCGGCTGGTCTGGCGCTGCGACGTCGACAACCACGCCAGCCGGCGGGTGGCCGAGGCCTGCGGCTACCACCTCGAGGGCATCGCCCGGCAGGACCAGCGCGCGGTGCGGGGCGGCGGCTACCGGGACACGGCGACCTACGCGCTGCTGCGGCCCTGACCCTCAGAGTTCGACGGCCCAGACCCCGACGCGGATGCCGCCGTTCTTGAAGGCGGTGAGCTGGGCCGCGTCGCGGTGGACCCGCAGCGCCAGCCGCTCGTGCGGCGCCAGGAACAAGGCGCGCCAGCCCTCGAAGCGCTCGCGCAGCACGCGGCCGAAGCTGGCGTAGATGCCGGCCATGTCGGCGTGACCGCCGTCGCGCTCGCCCACGCGGACCCCATAGGGCGGGTTGCTGATGACGAGCCCGGTCGGCGCCGGAGGCTCGATGTCGGCGACGTCGAGCTGGCGCCAGTCCACGCGCACCCTGGCGCGGGCCGCGTTGTCGCTGGCAGCCGCCACGGCCCCCGGGTTGCGATCGCTGCCCACGATGGGCACCAGCAGGGGCTGGCCGTGGGCGCGGCTCTCCTTGTGGCGGACCGCGGGGAAGGTCGTGAAGGCGTAGTCGCGCCCCACGCCGGGGGGCAGCCCGCGAGCCAGGCGCACCGCCTCGATCGGCAGGGTGCCGGCCCCGCAGAAGGGATCGACCAGCGCTTCGTCGCCGTTCCAGCCGGCCATCACCAGCAGGGCCGCGGCCAGGTTCTCGCGGATCGGCGCCTTGGCCGTGGCCTGGCGCCAGCCGCGGCGGTGCAGCAGCTCGCCGCCGCAGTCCACGCTGAGCACGGCTTCGTCATCGGCGATGTGCACGCGGACGGGCACCGAGGCGCCGCCCCGGTTCCGGGCCCGCGAGGTCGCGTCGCGCACCGCCAGCGCCGTCTTCTTCTCGATGGCGTCGGCGAAGCGCAGGCGCGAGCGCTGGGTCGTCGCCTTGACCGTGACGGCGTCCCCGGGCCGCAGGAAGGGGCTCCAGTCGACCCGCCGGACCAGCACGGCGAGCTGTTCCAGGCTTCGGGCCGGGCCGCGCGCGACCTCGACCTGCCAGCGACCGGGGGTGCGCAGCACGGCGGCCAGCGGCGCCCCCTGCTGCAGGGTCAGCTCGCAGCGCACCTGCCCCGGCTCCGCGTGGCTGCGGATGCCGTGATCGGCGAGCTCGCGCTGCACGACGGGCTCGAGTCCGGGGGCGATGGCGGCGAGGAAGGTCGGCACCGCGGCCCGCTAATGCCCGGCCGTCCCGGGGGCGACTCCCCGGGCCCGGCCGGCGGGGATAGCCGGCGAAGGTCCCCCTCCTCCCCGGACGGTCCATGACCCCCTTCGGCATCCGCAAGAAGCTCAAGTCCCTCCTCGGCGGCGGTGCGCCTCCGGCCCCTGACGCGCCGCCCCGGCCGTCCTGGGACGTCAAGGTCACCGCTCCCGACGGCAGCGAGTACACCGTCAAGGGCAAGGAGGACGAGACCCTGGTCGCCGTCACCGGGCGCGGCGCCTACCCGATCATGACGGGCTGCGCCGAGGGCGACTGCGGCACCTGCCGGGTCGAGGTCATCACCGGCATGGGCTCGCTGAGCGTCGAGACCGACCGCGAGCAGCGCGTGAAGGAGGCCAACAAGGTCGACCCCGCCCTGCGGCTCGGCTGCCAGGTCCGCATCAACGGCCCCGGCGTGCACCTTCGGGTGTTCGATCCTTTCGCGGACGCCGAGGCCTGAGTCGCGCCGCCGGGACAGTTGAGTGTTCAACTGTTGTGGTTTCGCAACCCGGGCGCGGCCGGCGCGGCTGCAGGGTGCGGCGTCGGGACAGTTGAGTGTTCAACTGTCGTGGTTTCGCAACCCGGGCGCGGCCGGCGCGGCTGCAGGGTGCGGGGTGGGGACAGTTGAGTGTTCAACTGTCGTGGTTTCGCAACCGGGGCCCGGCAGCTCCCCCGAATTCGCAACCGAGGTCGGCCTCGGCGGCCCCGCTGCCCGCGAAGTCGGGCCGCTTCCGGCCGAGATGGCCTCCCGCCGGGCCCGCGGGTTGCGAAAACGGCAGGGTTGGCGCGGGCCCGATGCGCCAACATCACAGTTGCACGTACAACTCCCCCCGAATCGCACCGCCGCCCGGTCCCGCAGCCGGTAGCCTGGACCCCCTCCCACCCCTGGTCGCCATGCACTCCGCCGTCGCTTCGCCCTACCTGGTCCCCTTCGACGGCAGCTTCCGCGTGGCCACGGCGCCGACGACGCCGCCCGACGACGCCCCCGGCAAGAAGGCGCTGAAGCAGGCCCAGGAAGAGAGCACCGAGGCCCTGCGCGACCTGCAGCGGCGGCTGTACGCCGGTGATCGGCACGCCGTGCTCTGCGTGTTCCAGGCGCTGGACGCCGCCGGCAAGGACAGCACCATCCGCGCGGTCATGTCGGGGGTGAACCCGGCGGGCTGCAACGTCACGTCCTTCAAGCGGCCGAGTGAAGAAGAGCTCGACCACGACTTCTTGTGGCGGTCGACCCGGGCGCTGCCCCGCCGCGGCATGATCGGCATCTTCAACCGCAGCTACTACGAAGAGGTCCTGGTCGTCCGCGTGCACCCGTCGATCCTGGCGCACCAGCGGGTCACGGTGCCCGACGACATGGCCGAGCTGTGGCGGTGGCGCCTGGACGCCATCGCCGACCACGAGGAGCACCTGGCCCGCCAGGGCACGGTGGTGCTCAAGTTCTTCCTGCACGTCAGCCGTCGCGAGCAGTGCGAGCGGCTCATCGCGCGCATCGATCGCCCCGAGAAGAACTGGAAGTTCGAAGAAGGCGACCTCGAGGAGCGCAAGCACTGGGACGCCTACCTGCACGCCTACGAAGAAGCGCTCAACCACACGAGCCGCCCCTGGGCCCCCTGGTACTGCATCCCGGCCGACGACAAGCCGTTCATGCGCCAGCAGGTCGCCGACATCCTGGTGCGCACCATGCGCCGCGTCGACCCGCAGTACCCCCAGGTCGACGAGGATCGGCGCCGCGTGCTGCAGTCCCTGCGCGGCATCCTGCAGGACGAGCTCGACGGCAAGGAGTGATCGGTACAACGGGTGGGCGCCAGGCGCTCAGACCCCGTAGAGCCCGCCGTGCCGGCCCTGCAGGTGCGCCAGGAAGGCGTCCACCGGGTCGCGTCCGGCGGCGATGCCGTCGATGAGCAGCGCGCCGTCGACCAGGTGCCCCCGCCCATGCACGTGGGTGCGCAGCCAGCCGAGCACCGGGGCCAGGTCCGCGGCGCCCACCCGGTCCCACAGGTCCGGCAGGTCCGCGGCCATGCGCTCGGCCAGCACCGCGGCGTAGACGTTGCCCAGGGTGTAGCTCGGGAAGTAGCCGATGAGCCCGGCCGACCAGTGCACGTCCTGCAGCACCCCCTGGCTCGGTCGCTCGGGCCGGATGCCCAGCAGCTCCTGGCACAGGTCGTCCCATGCCCCGGGCAGGTCGGCGGTGCCGAGGTCACCGGCCAGCAGCGCGACCTCCAGCCGGAAGCGCAGCGCGATGTGCAGGTTGTAGGTGACCTCGTCGGCCTCGACCCGGATGAAGCTCGGTGCGACGCGGTTGGCGTGGGCGAAGAGCCGCGCGGCGTCGACGTCCTGGCCGGTCTCCTCGGCCACGACACCGGCCAGCCACGCCTGGAAGGGCCGGCTGCGCCCGATGGTGTTCTCCCAGAACCGCGACTGGCTCTCGTGCACGCCCGTGCTGGCGGCCGAGCCGACGCCGGTGCCGGCCAGCGCGAGACCGTCGAGCTCTGCGGGCAGGCCCTGCTCGTACAGCCCGTGGCCGGCCTCGTGGATGGTGCCGAGCAGCCCGGCGTGCAGATCGTCGGCGAAGTAGCGGGTGGTCAGCCGCACATCGGCCGGGTCCATGCCCATGGTGAAGGGGTGGGGCGCTTCGTCCAGCCGCCCGCGCTGCATGTCGAAGCCCATGGCCTCGCAGACGCGGCGGTGGATGCGGCGCTGCACGTCGACAGGCACGGGCGTGGGCGAGGGGGCCGTCGGGCCCTGCGAGGCGCCGCGGATCCGATCCAGCAGGTCGACGAGTCCGGACGACAGCTTCGCGAACAGAGCGTCGAGGTCGGCGACGGTGACGCCGGGGTCGTACTGGTGCAGCAGCGCGTCGTAGGGATGGGCGAAGGGCACGTCGGCGGCGTCGGCCAGGCAGGCCGCTTCCTGGCGGGTCAGCTCGACCACCCGGGCCAGCGCCGGGGCGAAGGCCGCGACGTCTTCGTCCTGGCGGGCCTTCACCCAGGTCGCGAAGGCGCCGGACGTGGCTTCGGCCTGGGCCTGAACCAGGGCGCTCGGCTTGGCCAGGGCCGCCCGGTGGGTCCGCCCCAGGTTGCGCACCGCCGCCGCCCGCACCGGGTGCTCGCTTCCGTCCAGCGCGGCGAGCCAGTCGGCCACCCGCGGATCCGTCAGCCGCTCGTGCTGCAGCTTCGCGAGCAGCCCCTTGTGCTGGCCCCGCAGCGGCCCGCCCCCCGGCGGCATCCACACGTGCTGGTCCCACTCGGCCAGGCCCCCGAGATCCGCGAGCAGATCGACCTCGTGGAAGTGGGCGGTGAGCGCGTCCCAGGCGGCGTCGGGGGTCATGGCGGGCTCCGGATGGGGGAGGGGAGGGTGTATCCCCTCGGTCGTCCGGGAGGCGGTCGCGGCGCGTCAGGGAGGCGCAGGGCCGTCGAGCATGGGCATGGGGGCGAACGGGCCGGGATCGAGCGTCGGCACCGTGACCCACGTGGTTTGGTAGCGCCACTCGCTGGAAGGCGCGTAGGTCGTGCCTTCCGGAAAGTGGATCGTGTCGGTGCGGTGGGTCTCCGTGCCGACGGGACCCGTGATCCAGTCGGTGCCGAGCCGCGTGTGCAGGAGCTTGTCGTAGCCGTGCCTCGAGTCGGGATTTGGAACGGCCGTCGACGCGTGCAGCGCGAACCGGCCCTCGTCCACACCCCCCCACTGCAACACGATGGCGTCCAGGTCGACCTCCATCGACTCGCAACCGACCCAGCCGCCGGCCGGCAGGTCCCAGGCCCAGCGGACGTAGATCTCGCCGGGCAGGAAGCTGGCGTCTCGCTCCCAGACGGCGGTTCCGACGCTGGCCGTGCACACCGCCGACGAGCTCGAGCCGCTGGTCAGCTCCAAGGTCAGGCCGTGAAAGGTCGCAGTGGAGCCGGCACCCGACACGCCCCCGGTGGAGTCCGAGTGGCTCGACGTCCGCTGGACGGCTTCGAGCGAGCCGGAGAGGACGCGGCCTCGAGTGGCGCAGGCTGGGTCCAGGCGGAAGTCCCAGTCGTCGCAGTCGATCTCGCCGTCGGCGTCTTCGTCTTCGCCGGACGAGCAGTCCTCGATGCACGCCGGGGTGTCCGCGCAGTCGCGGTCCGCGCAGTCGATGTAGCCGTCGAGGTCGTCGTCCACATCGTTCCTGCAGTCCTCCTGGCACGCCGCCACCCCGATGCACTCGGCGTCTTCGCAGTCCCGCAGTCCCGCAGCCCGTCGCAGTCCTGATCGATCCCGTCGGTGCAGTCCTCGGGCACGCCGGGGTGCACGGATGCGTCTTCGTCGTCGCAGTCCTCGCTGCCGGGGTGGTCGTCGCCGTCGCGGTCCGGATCGGACGCCCAGGGGATGCCGCCGGTGTCGTCCGTGGCCGTGGTGCTGGGGTCGTCGCGGGGCGCGGGCGCGGCACCCTGCGGGCCGCAGGCGACCAGCAGGGCCACCAGGGCGAGGGCACCCATCGCGCCGCAGTGGAGATGCTTCGAGGTCATTCGGCGGCCGCTCCGGTCTTGACGAAGGCGTCGAGCTGGAACCATGGCCCGACCTCGAGCGTGGGTACTGCGGCGGACGCCGTGTACTCGTCGCTCCGGTAGGACAGATACGAGGTCGACCAGTAGGAGTGTCTCTCCGCGGTCCCCCAGTCGGTCGGGGCTCCCGCCGCCCACGACCTTGCGCTGTCGCCCGAGTAGGGCCCTCCGTGGTAGTCCCAGTATTCTGGAACCTCGCGCAGGAGGACGCGGAAGGTCGGCAGTTCCCGCGGGTCGCGCCAGCGCAGCAGGACCCCGTCCCAGTCGATCTCCAGCCGCCCACAGTCCTCGGTCGAGGTCGCGCCGATGTCCCAACGCCAACGCGGAGGGTCCCAGAGCGACCTCCTCCGAGTCATCACCGCCAGGTCGGCCCGCCAGCGACAGCTCTCCGAAGCGCCTTCATTGCGGATGCCGAGCTCGAGATCCTCGAAGGTCAGGACCGTGGAGGTGACGCCCGAACAGGACCAGCCGCAGCGGCTGTCCCTGTGCGACCACGCCCAGACACTCCCCGCCTCGACGCGGACCTCGACCGTGCAGGCCTCGGCGCAGTCGGCGTCGTCGCAGTCGATGTAGCCATCGCGATCTTCGTCCTCGCCCGACAGGCAGTCCTCCTGGCAGTTCGGCGCGGACAGGCACGACGCCTCTTCACAGTCCACGAGCCCGTCGCAGTCCTGATCGATGCCGTCGTCGCACACCTCCGGCATGTTCGGGTGCACGTCCGGGTCGGTGTCGTCGCAGTCCTTCCAGCGGGGGAACCGGTCGCCGTCGGCGTCTTCGCGGCGGTTTCGTGTGCTGGTGGCGGCACCGAGGCGCGGCTCGGTCGGGGCCGGCTCGCAGCCCACACAGGCGGCCAGCAGGAGGAGGGCTGGCGTCATGGCGTGCCCGCCGGCGGCGCGGAGGGCTCGCCGCTGTCCGGTCGTCCGGTCCTGGGGGCGTTGCCCAGCTCGGCGGCCACGGCGCTGTCGACTTCGTCGGCGAGCGCCAGGACCTCGCGGGCGACGGGGGAGGGGAGCCGCCCGGCCCGCGCCGCCCGGGCTGCCTGGTCGAGCGTGCGCAAGGCCTCGGCGTTCCGCCCCAGCTCCAGCAGCCAGCCGGTGAGCGTGATGCGGGCGCCCAGGTGCTCGGGGTCTTCCTGCAGGACGATGCGCAGCGCGTCCACGGCGTCTTCGGGCGATCCCGCCTCCCAGGACGCCAGGGCGAAGGCCTGCCACGCGGCGGTGGAGCGGGGCTGCTCTTCGATGGCGATGCGCGCATCGGCCAGCGCGCCCTCGAAGTCGCCCTCCTCCCACCGCAGCATCGCCCGGGCCGTGCGCAGCTCCCCGTGGTCGGGATGACGGGCCAGCCCCTCGTCCGCGAGGGTCCGCGCCTCCTCCCGATCCCCCGACGCGGCGGCCGTGCGCGTCAGGGCCGCGGTGGCGGCCGGACCCTGCGGATCCAGCGCCAGGGCGTCCCGGAACCAGTCCTGCGCGTCGTCGAGGTCGCCGGCCTGCTCGGCCAGGAAGCCCAGCCGAAAGGCGGTGTCGCTGGTCGGATGCTCCAGCTGACAGTCGACCAGGGCTTCGTAGGCGCGCTCGAGCTCCCCGGCCTCGAACAAGGTCAGGGCCTCGAGTCGGCGCACCGCGTAGGAGCGCCCGAGTCGTGCTTCCAGAAGGGCCAGGTCTTCGGTCGCCTGCCGGAAGTCGCGCCGCTCGAGGGCCTGGCGGGCGCGCCAGGTCAGGGGGATCACGTCGATGACGTCTTCGGGATCGATGGTGGTGTCGACCGGCAGGTCGTCGCCGACGTACCCGAGGGCCGCCAGCCGGCGCGTGTCGTCCAGGGACAGCCCGTCCCCCGTCGCCTGGGCGTCACCCAGGACCGCGACCAGATCTGCCAGGGATGCGGCATCTCCCGGCCGCGGGGGCAGCGCGGTCGTGGTGATCAGGTCCCCCGATGCGGGATGGAACCGGCCGTGGGCGCCTTCGACGTAGCGGCCGGCGGCGGTGGTCTCTGCGCGCAGCGAGGACAGGCCGAGCGTGCGCCAGCCCGCCACGGCTTCGCTGTAGATGCGGTCGCTGCCGCCCTGCCGCAGGTCCGCGCCCTGCAGCCGCCCATCGCCGGGCAAGCCGACCAGGGCCAGCACCGTCGGCACGATGTCGACGTGTCCGACGGGATCGGAGAACACCGCCCCACCGCGCAGCCGGGGCAGCGCGTCGGTCTCCCCGGGCAGCGTGCCGCGGGTGCGGACCAGCAGCGGCACCCGCATGGTCGGGTCGTGCAGCAGGAAGCCGTGGGTCAGCTCGCCCCCGTCGCCCAGGCCCTCGCCGTGGTCGGCCGTCACGACGACGACGCTGTCCGGGCGTGCTTCGTCCCACCACGCCAGCAGGCGGCCGACCTGGGCGTCGGCGAAGGCGATCTCGCCGTCGTAGGGCTGCTCGCGATGGCGGCTGGCCCAGGGCTCGGGCGGCTCGTAGGGCGCGTGGGCGTCGAACAGGTGGACCCACACGAACAGCGGCCGATCGGCGTCGGCGCGGTCGCGCAGGGTGGCGATGGCGTCGTCGACCACGACATCGGCGCGGCGGTGGTCGCTCCAGTCGAGCTGGTCGGGCTGGCGGTCCAGGCGGTCGCTGTAGACGTCGAAGCCCTGGGCCAGGCCGAACCGCGCTTGCGTGGGGAAGGCGGCCGTGAAGGCGGCTGTGTCCCAGCCCGCGGCGGACAGGCGCTCGGCGAGCGTGAGCTCGTCGTCGGGAAGGATGAAGTCGCCGTTGTCGCGCACGCCGTGGGTGGGCGGCGCCCGCCCGGTCATGATGGTGCTGTGGGAGGGCGTCGTGAGCGGCGCGCTGCTGTAGGCCCGCGCGAACCGCGCCCCGTCCGCGGCGAGCTGGTCGAGGTTCGGGGTCTCGGCCAGCATGTAGCCGTAGCTGCCCAGGTGGTCGGCCCGCGTGGTGTCCAGGGTGACGAGCAGCACGGCGGGCGGCGGCTGCGGGGCGCAGGCGAACAACAGGGGCAACAGCATCGGGAACCTCGTCGAGCGGGGAGTGGCGCGCGAGGTCGAGTCGGATCGCGCCTCTGTTCACCGACCTGTCGCAACGATGGAGCGGACCCCTTGCTACCGTCGCCTCCGGCACCGGGAGACCCCCTGATGGCGCCTCGCCTCGTCCTCCGCATCGAGCGTGATGGCCAGCTGCTCGGCAGCTGGTCCATCGGTGATGCGCCCCTGGACATGTCGGTCGTCGACCTGACCGACGGCCGCACGCTGGCGCGGTTCCAGGCCTGCGCCGAGCAGCTGCACCTGCACGAGCCGATCGGTGGTCCCGTCGACGAGCTGCCGGTGCCCCTGCACCGGCTGGAGGACGACGACTTCACGATGCCGATGCCCGAGCCGACGGCGACGGGCGGCGAGCTGCCTCCGCTGACGACCGAGGAGGTGCCGCTGCCGACTCCGCGTACGGCGCGGCCGCGGCCCGTGAACCTCGCGCAGCTGGCGAACATCGACGAGTCGATGCTCGACGACATCGGCAGCCTGACGGCCGAGCTGGTGCCGATGGAGGAGGAGCTGTTCCCGGTCGGCGACACGGACCTGGGCCCGCGGGCCGAGGAGCTCGAGGCGCTGACGACGGGGTCCCTCGCCCCGCTCGACGGATCCCCGGTCGACGAGGCGCCGGTCGACGAGGTCCCGGTGGCCGAGGTCGAGGAGCGCGACACCCAGCCCGACGTGGAGCGGCTGGTGTCCGAAGAGGCGACCGCTCCCGGCGGCGCCGCCCGGCGCCTGGCCCAGCGCAACCTGGCCCAGCTGGCGGCGGCCGACGACGAGCCCAGCCTGACGGCCCGCATCGCCCGCCCCGACCGCGAGGACACCGGCAAGCGCGCCAGCACCGATCCCGAGCAGACCGCCCGGTCCCTGGTCCGGCCGCCGGTCACCCGGGCCCGCCGCCCGCAGCCGGCAGAGGTCTGGGCCCAGAAGCGCGGCGAGTGGAAGAGCATCGGCCAGCTGACCCCCGGCCAGCGGGTCCGCACGCTCGGCGGCTGGGTCCGGCTGGCCCCCGACGGCCGGCTGGTGGTCAGCAGTGGGCACGATCTGTCCGGCACGGCCACGCTCATCGACGGGCGCATGCTGGAGATCGACCGCGGCCAGGAGTTCATCGCCCTGCCGCCGGGCAGCTCGGTGATGCTGGCCCACGGCGACCGCGGCATCTACGTGCGCAGCGAGCCGCTGCCCAGCGCGCAGAACGCCTCCTGAGCCCCCCGGCGGGCCGCGGCCCACCGGATAGGAGCGGCCTCCTCCCCCGGATGGCCCCCTGCTGCGCTTCGACGACGACGCCCGCACCCTCGACCTGGGCGTGCACGATCTGCTCGAGGCGGGACCTCCCTCGGGCCACCTGTCCATGCAGGCCGCGTGGTCGGCCCGGGCCCGGATGCGCGCCGGTCAGCAGGCCCACAGCGCCTGGCAGGACGAGCGCGCCGCCATCGACGACAGCTTCCGCCGCGAGGTCACCATCAAGCACACGGTGGTGGTGGACGAGTGGGAGTGCACCGTCCAGGGGCGGGTCGACGGCCTGTCCCACGAAGGCGAGCACGTCGTCGTCGAGGAGGTGAAGTCGACCGCCCTGCCCGGCGACCGGCTGGCGGCGCTGACCCTGGACGACGTGCCCGGCTACGTCCGGCAGCTGCAGCTCTACCTGTGGTTCCTGGCGGCCGAGGGGCACGATCCCATCGGCCGGCTGGTGCTCATCGGGCTGGCCGACGGCTTCCGCCGCGTGCTGCACGTGCCCTTCGACGCCGCGCTGGGCGCCTGGCTGCGCTCGCAGCTCGGCTGGATCGTCGGCGAGCGGCAGCGACGGCTGGCCTGGCTGCACCAGCGGCGCGGCGCGGCCGTGCCCTTCGCCCACGACGCCTTCCGACCCGGGCAGCAGCACCTGGCCGAAGAGGTCGAGCAGGCGCTGCACAGCAACCGCCACCTGCTGTTGTCGGCGCCCACCGGCTACGGCAAGACCGCGGCGGTGCTGCATGCGGCGATCAAGGTCGCCTGGGCCACCGACCGCCGCATCTTCTTCGCGACCGCCCGCACGACCCAGCAGCGCATGGCCGAGGAGGCGCTGCTGGCCATGGCCGAGCGGGGGTTGCCGCTGCGGGCCGTCAGCATCCGGGCGAGGGAGAAGCTCTGCCTGAACGAGGTGGTGGCCTGTCGGCCCGACGCCTGTCGCTTCGCCCGCGGCTACCACGACAAGGTGCGCGAGGGCGCGCTGACCGAGCGGGCCTGGCACGGCCACCCCCGGCTGACCCCCGACGAGGTGCTGACCATCGCCGAGCCGGCCGAGGCCTGCCCCTTCGCCCTGACCCTGGACCTGGTGCGCGGAGCCGACGTCGTCGTGGGCGACTACAACTACGTCTTCGACCCGGCCGTGCGGCTGGCCGAGCTGACCGACACGCCGGGCGAGTGGATCGTCGTCGCGGACGAGGCCCACAACCTGCCCGAGCGGGCCATGGGCTACAGCAGCCCGACCATCGAGCTGTCGCTGGTCGAGCAGGCGCTGCACGCGCTGGACACAGACCCCCGCTACGCCGCCATCGCCGACGTGGCCGAGCGCATCGCGGGCTGGCTGCGCCAGGGCGCCGACGTCGCCTGGGAGCTCGGGCAGCAGGACCGCGTGTCCGGCTGGCGCGAGGTGTCCCTGCCGCTCGCCGACGCCCTGTCCCGTCGCGAGCTGGCCCAGCTGGCCGAGGACGTCGACGCCGTCGCGCTGGACTACGTGCTGCTCAAGCACGAGCGGCCGCTCTTCCTGGCCGGCGAGGTCGATCCCTGGCTGGAGAGCGCCCGCGGCATCCTGCGGCTGCGCAGCGCCCTGGATCGCGCCGGCGAGGAGACCGTCGCCATCTGGCGCGCCCGGCGGGCAACACGCCGCTCGGCGCGGCGACCACGCGCCGCCCAGCTCACCATGCTGGGTCCGGCCGAGGACCATGGGCCTCCGGACGTCGAGGTCGCGCTGTCGCTGCTCTGCCGGGACCCGAGCGGGCTGCTGTCGCCGCTGCTGCTGTCGCTGGCCGGGTCGGTGCAGATGTCGGCGACCCTGGCGCCGAGCGACTTCTTCCAGCAGATGTCGGGGCTGCCCTTCGACAAGACCGTGGTGGCCGACTTCCCGTCGCCCTTCCCCCCCGAGCACCGGCGAGTGCTGGTCCTGCCGCAGGTCAGCACCGAGTACAAGCACCGCGGGCGGGACCGCCACGCCACCGCCACGCTGGTCGGTGACGTCGTGCGGGCCGTGCCGGGCAACGTGGCCGTGTTCTGCAGCAGCTTCGCGCTGCGGGACGACCTGCTGCCGCACCTGGACCTGGGCGAGCGGCCGGTCCTGATGCAGGAGCGGCGCATGGACGAGGCCGCCCGCCAGGGGCTGCTCGACACCCTGCAGCGGGCCGAGGGCCACGTGCTGCTGGGCGTGCTGGGCGGCATCTTCGCCGAGGGCGTGGACCTGCCGGGCGACGCGCTGCTGGCCGCGGTCATCGTCGGGCCCAGCCTGCCGATGGCCAACCTGGAGCGTCGCCTGCTGCAGCAGTGGTTCCAGGAGCGCTACCAGGAGGGCTTCCGCTACGCCTGGCTGGTCCCGGGCATGGCGCGGGTGGTCCAGGCCGCGGGCCGCGTCGTGCGCACGCCCCAGGATCGCGGCGCCGTCGTGCTGATCGGCCAGCGCTTCCTGCGCAGCCAGTACCAGGACTTCTTCCCGCGGGACTGGACCCCGATCCGCAGCAAGGATCCGGTGGCGGACCTGGCGGGGCTGTGGGACGGTGACGGGCGATGAGCACCGTCCCTCCCCGCGCGATCTCCCCTCGCTCCATCACCCGCGCCGACCAGGCGACGGCCGCCCCCCGCTACGTGGTGTGGGAGCTGACGATGCGCTGCGACCACGCCTGCGCCCACTGCGGGTCCCGGGCGGTCAAGGCGCGGCCGGACGAGCTCAGCGACGCGCAGCTGTTCGACACGGCCGACCAGCTGATCGAGATGGGGGCCCGCGAGGTGACGCTCATCGGCGGCGAGGCCTACCTGCACCCGCGCTGCAACGACATCGTGCGGCGGCTCAAGGCCGGCGGCGTGCGCGTGACCATGCAGACCGGCGGCCGCGGGCTCGAGCCGCACCTGGCCGGGCTCATCGACGCCGGCCTCGACGCGGTCGGGGTCAGCATCGACGGGCCGCGCGCGGTGCACGACAAGGTGCGGGCGGCGCCGGGCAGCCACGCGATGGCCATGCGCGCGCTGCGGGCCGCGATCGACGCCCACATGGTCGTGACGGTCAACACCCAGGTCAACCGCCTGTCCGCGCCGCACCTGCGCGAGGTGGGGCGTGCCGTCGAGCGCGAGGGCGTGCTGCGCTGGCGCATGCAGCTGACCGTGCCCATGGGCCGCGCGGCGGACCGGCCGGACTGGATCCTGGAGCCCTGGCAGGTCGTCGAGGTGGTCGACACCCTGGCCGACTTCCAGCGCGAGGTGGCCGAGCGGGCGCGCGCCGCCGGCGTCGGTCCCGACGGCTTCCTGTCGGTCCAGATCGCCAACAACCTGGGCTACTACGGCCCCCACGAAGCCACGCTGCGCAGCATCGCCGGAAGCACCCAGCAGTTCTGGAAGGGCTGCCAGGCCGGCCGCCACACCCTGGGCATCGAGTCCGACGGGGACATCAAGGGCTGCCCCAGCCTGCCGACGGCGCCCTATGTGGGCGGCAACATGAAGACGGACCGGCTGGCCGACGTGTGGCGCGACGCGCCGGAGCTGCGCTTCGTCCGCGAGCGCACGGTCGACGAGCTCTGGGGCTTCTGCCGGACCTGCTACTACGCCGAGGAGTGCGGCGGCGGCTGCAACTTCACCGCCCACTGCACGCTCGGGCGACGGGGCAACAACCCCTTCTGCTACCACCGCGCGGCCACGCTCAAGCGAGCCGGGCGGCGCGAGCGGCTGGAGCACAGGGAAGCGCCGGCCGGTGTGCCCTACGACTTCGGCCGGTTCGAGATCGTCGAAGAGGACTGGCCGACCGGCTGAGCGTCAGTCCTCGACCGACGCGTCGACTTCCGGGTCCCAGTCCTGGTCCACGTGCTTGAGGCGGCGGCGCGCTTCGATCTGCGCGTCTTCGTCGGTGCCCCACGAGTCGGTGGTGCCGTAGTCGGAGCCGCCGGTCTCGTCCGTGTCGGTGTCGTGATCGGTGTCGGTGTCGTGGTCGGTGGCGCCGGAGTCGCTGCTGCCGGTGTCGTCGTCGTCCTTGTCGCCGCAGCCGGCGATGGTCAGGCCGAGCGCCACGGCCATGGCCGAGGGCAGGCGCGACGCGCCGCGCGCCTGGGACCGGCCGCAGGCGGGGCAGAGCATGCCGCCCTGCTTGATGGGACTCGCACAGTGGGCACAGGTGTAGAAGGCAGCAGCCACGGGGACCTCCAGGTGCCGCCACCGTAGCACCGTCGGCGCGCCCCTTGACCCGATTCTCACGGCCGACGACCGGCGCGGTCGCCTCCGCCCACTACGATGCCCCTCCTCCTTCGCATCGGCCCCCCGGCAGGCCGTCGAGGGAGCCCCTCCTCCCCGGCGACAGCTGGTGCACGCGGCGCGACACCTCGAGCTCCGAAGCCCCCTCGACGAGCTCGAGGCGGCGGTGGTGCGCCGCGATCTGGCCCGCGACGGCGAGGTCAGCGCCGAGCTGGTCGAGGCGCTGCGCTACGTCATCGGCTTCGCCCGGCTGACGGTGGTGCGCGCCGCCGACGGCACGGACGTCACCGTCGCCGACGAGCTGGCCCCGCACCGCTGGAAGGTGCTCGAGGCCCTGCGCCCGCACCTGTCGAAGGACGCGCGCGACGACACGCTGTGGGGGGCGGTGCGCGAGCTGCCCGAGCTGGTGCGCGCCACCCGCGAGCAGCGCCAGGCCCTGCTGGCCCACGGCACGCTGGACCGCGACAGCCTGGAAGCCGAGATCACGACGCGGCAGCTGGTCGTGACCTGCGGCGGAGGCGGCGGGGCCGGCTACGGCTATGCCGGCGCCTTCACGCTGCTGCACCGCCGGGGGCTACAGCCCGAGCTGCTCAGCGGGACCAGCATCGGGTCGCTGATGTGCCTGTTCCGGGCCCGGCGGCGCATCTTCGACGGGGCGCCGATGGTGGCCGCGGCCCGTCGCCTGTCCTGGAACAAGGTCTTCCGGGTGCTGGAAGCCGACAGCCGCTACGGCATCCCCGCGACCCTGCGGCTGTACCTGCGGGCGGCGATCGGCAGCCTGCTGCGCGACCCGGACGGCGAGGCGCTGACCTTCTCGAACACCGAGATCCCGCTGCTCATCGTGGCGACAGGCATCACGGTCGACGCGCTCAAGCACGACCTGGACTTCTACGAACACTTCATGGACGACGCGGTGCGGCCCGGGATGATCCTGCGCCGCAGCCGCCTGGCCCGCATGACCCGGCTGGTGTCGGTGCTGCGCGAGCTCATCGACCAGCCCGAGGCCCTGCGCGAGGTGGTGTTCGGCGCCGACCCGCTGACGATGGACGCGGACATCCTGGACGCCGCCGGGTTCAGCAGCGCCGTGCCCGGCGTGATCCACTACGACATCTACCGGGACGACCAGCGCATGAAGCTGCTGCTGGACCAGCTCTACGGCAAGTACGGCATCACGCGCCTGACCGAAGGCGGTGTTGTGAACAACGTCCCTGCACAGCCCGCCTACGCCGAGGCGATGCGGGGCCGGCTGGGCCGTCGCAACCCCTTCGTCCTGGCGATGGACTGCTTCGCGCCGTCCCCGCGCTCGCCGGCCTGGCTGCCGATCCAGCAGATCGTGCGCCCGAACGTGAAGGCGAACGTGCCCTACGCACACCACTGGTTCACGCTGAAGCGCACCCTGTCGCCGCTCAACCTGGTGCCCCCGGTCGAGCAGATGTTCGGCGCGATGCGGTGGACGATGGAAGAGCTGGAGCCGTCGATCCCGTTCATCCAGGCGATGTGCGGCGGCTTCCGGGTGCTGCGGGATCGGCCGCTGACCCTGTAGGCCGCGGGCCCCTGGCGGGCCTGGGCGCCCACCGCCGCGTGGATAGGGAGGTGCCGTGAACGCGCGTGCCCCGTCCCCCCGCCACCTGGTGCTGTTCGACGGCAACTGCGGGTTCTGCGATCACGCGGTGCAGTTCCTGCTGGACCGCGACCGCGACGGGCGCCTGAGCTTCGCGCCGCTGCAGGGCGAGACCGCCGCCGGCGTGCGGGCGCGCCATCCCGACATGCCCGCGGACCTGGACAGCCTGGTCTACGTGCAGGTCGACGAGGCCGGGCAGGAGCGCGTGTACTGGTACAGCCGCGCCGCCGTCCGGATCGGCCGGCAGCTGCCCGGGCTGTGGGGCGCCCTGTCCTGGGTGGCGTGGACCATGCCGTGGTTCCTGCGCGACCTGGCCTACCGGGCCTTCGCCCGCGTGCGCTACCGGATCTTCGGCACGGTGGACGCCTGCCGGATCCCGACGCCCGGCGAGCGCGAACGCTTCCTGCCCTGAACCGCTCCGTGACGAAGCGGGTTCCCCGACGACTGCGGTAATGTGCACCCGTGGCGACCCCTGTGCCAAAGCTCCCCGAGACCCCGCAGGTCTCCCCGTCGCCGACGACGCGGGTGCGGGTCGGGGACTACGCGCCGACCCGCGGGCTGGTGTCGCTGTGGACCCACCGCGGGCTGGTCTGGGAGTTCGTGCTCCGCGACCTGAAGCACCGCTACACGGGCAGCAGCCTGGGCTTCTTCTGGACGGTGGTGACGCCGCTGCTCGAGCTCATCACCTACACCTTCGTCTTCCACGTCCTGATCGGCGTGCGCTTCGTCGAAGGCGCAGGCGGCGCCCACTACGCGCTGTTCCTGTTCTGCGGAATGGTCACCTGGTACGCGGTGTCGGACGGCCTGGCCCGCGCGGCCACGTCGGTGACCGAGAACGGGCACCTGATCAAGAAGGTCAACTTCCCGGCGGTCGTGCTGCCGGGGCACGTCATCGCCAGCGCGGTGCTCAACCAGTGCATCCGCATCGCCCTGCTGGCCGTCGCCGCCATCGCCCTGGGCAACGGCCTGTCCTGGCACTTCCTGCTGGTGCCCTTCGCGGTGCTGGTCGAAGCCGCCTTCGTGCTGGGCGTCGGGCTGCTGCTGTCGGTGACCGCCGTGTACTTCAAGGACACGGTCCACTGGGTCAAGGCCATCCTGCTGCTGTGGATGTTCGTGACCCCGATCTTCTACCCGGCCAGCGCCTACCCCGAGCAGTACAAGCTCTTCCTGCTGCTCAACCCGCTGGCCCACCTGGTCGGCGTCTTCCACGAGCTCGTGCTCAACCAGCGCCTGCCGCACCCCCACTCGGTGATCGTGATCCTGGTCATGGCGTCCCTGTCGGTGACCATCGGCTACTCGGTGTTCCGCCACCACCGCGATCGCTTCGCCGACCTCGTCTGATGTCCCGGTCTGCCCGCCCATGAAGGACCTCCTCGACCAGATCAGCCTGCTGGTCCGCGCGCGCTACCCCGTCATCCAGCTGCTCAGCCACGAAGAGGAGCGGGTGCTGCGCGCCCTGGACAAGCTGTCCAAGCGCGACGGCATGGCCCTGTGGACCTGGACGCCGAACCGCGGGCTGGTCGATCCCGACGGCAAGGTGGCGCCGGGCGACGGCACCGTGCTCTCGGCCCTGCAGCGCTTCGCCACCGTCGACGGCCCCGCGCTGCTCGTGCTGCTCGATGCCCACGAGTACCTGCGCGCCGCCGACGTGGTGCGGCGGCTGCGCGAGCTGACCCAGGTCGTCGGCCCCCGCCAGCAGGCCATCGTCACCGTCGGCTACAAGCTGCACGTCCCGCCCGAGCTGCAGAAGGACGTCGCGATCATCGACGTGCCGCTGCCATCGGCGGCCGAGGTCGAGCGCCTGCTGCGGGTGCTGGCCCGGGCCGAGAAGCTCGACATCCCCGACGAGCTCTTCGAGCAGTTCGTGCAGGGCAGCCTGGGCCTGACCGAGCGCGAGATCAAGCGCATGTACGCGCGGATCCTGCTGGGTGGCGGCCGGTTCGGCGAAGAGGACCTGGGCAAGCTGGCCCAGGAGAAGCGCCAGGCGATCCGCAAGAGCCGCTACCTGGAGTTCTGGGACCGGACCGGGTCGATCGACGACGTCGGCGGCATGGACAACCTGAAGCGGTGGCTGGTCCAGCGCAAGCTGGCCTTCAGCCAGGAAGCCCGCGAGTTCGGCCTGCCCCAGCCCAGCGGCCTGTTCATGCTGGGCGTACAGGGCTGTGGCAAGTCGCTGATGGCCAAGGCGGTCGCCGACCTGTGGCGCTTCCCGCTGCTGCGGCTGGACGTGGCGGCGGTGTTCGCGAAGGGCGACGAGGAGCAGAGCCTGCGCAACACGACCAAGATCGCCGAGTCGCTGGCGCCGGTCGTTCTGTGGATCGACGAGCTGGAGAAGGGCTTCGCGGACGGAGGAGGCGGCGAGGGGCTGGGCCACTTCCTGACCTGGATGCAGGAGAAGGAGGCGCCGGTCTTCGTCGTCGCCACCGCCAACGAGGTCCGGGTCCTTCCGCCCGAGCTGCTGCGAAAGGGCCGCTTCGACGAGATCTTCTTCGTCGACCTGCCCAACGTGCACGAGCGGCTGCAGATCCTGGACATCCACCTGCGCTCTCGCGGCCGGGATCCGGAAGGCTTTGACCTGACCGCCCTGGCCGAGGACACCGAGAAGTTCAGCGGCGCCGAGCTCGAGCAGCTGGTGGTCGCCGGCCTGTTCCACGCCTTCGCCGACGGTCGCAGCCTGGACGACGGCGACCTGGTCGACGCCTCGCGGGACATGGTGCCGCTGGCCGTGACCATGGACGACCGGCTCAAGGAGCTGCGGGAGTGGGCGCGCACGCGGGCTCGCCCCGCCAGCACCGATCGCCGTCGCATCGACTTCTTCGCCGACTGGGAAGAAGCGGGCTGAGTCCCGCCTGCGGACGGGGCTTGCCGCGGGCGCCTCTCCCGCCTACCGGAGCCCCATGATCCCGCTGCTCCTCCTCCTCGCCTGCGCGGGCGAGCCGCCTCCTCCCCCGGACCCCGCGCCGGGGCGCAACGACGACGTGTTCGGCACCGCCGCGCCCGAGGTCGGGTCCGCCGCGGACCAGGCCGCCGTGCCGATCGTCTACCCGCAGCGCACGCCGCAGCCGGTACCGCCCGGCAAGATGAAGCACGCCGTGGTCGTCGTCATCGACACGCTGCGGGACGACGCCCTGGCCCGCGCCCAGACGCCGAACATCGACGGGCTGGTGGCGACCGGGGGCCAGCGGCGCACTGCCTGGGCGGCCAGCACCTGGACCGCGCCCAGCGTGGCCAGCATGTTCACCGGCCAGCCGGTCCGGCAGCATGGCTGGGACTTCCCGTTCCCGGCGCGCATGGATCACGCCCACCAGACCTACCCGCCGCTGCCCGACACCCCGCTGCTGGCCGAGGTGATGCGCGACGCGGGCTTCGTGACCACCGGGCTCTACGCCAACCAGCTGCTGGGGCGGAACCTGGGCTACGGGCGCGGCTTCGACACCTGGGACGCGGGCACCGACCCGGGCATCTCCCTGCGGGTCGAGAAGGCGGTCCAGGCCTGGCAGGACGACCAGCGGCACTTCCTGTACGTGCACCTGATGGGGCCGCACCACCCGCTGGCGCCGCGGCGGATCAGCCAGGAGCGGTGGGGCATCGAGCGCAAGGAGCTCGGCCGCAAGGGGCAGCTGGCCCTGCCGAGCCTGCGCGAGGGCAAGATCGAGGAGTCGGTCTACTGGCGGGCCTACCACGGGGTGGTCGAGGACACGGACTTCCGGCTGTCGCGGCTGATGTCGGCGCTGCGGCCGCACATGGACGACACGCTCATCATCGTGACGAGCGACCACGGCGAGATGCTCGGCGAGGCCAACCGGTTCGGGCACGACGGCGGGCTGTGGGAGCAGCTGACAGCGGTCCCGCTGGTGGTGCGCAACGGCCCCACGGTGCCCGAGCAGGTCGGCCTGGCGGCGCTGCCGGACATCGTGACGAAGGCGACCGGCGTCGACGCCGAGTGGGCCGTCACCATCAAGACCCCGCCGCCGCTGGTCAGCCAGCGCGAGGGGGCGGTGGCCCTGACGCTGGACCGTCGGACCAAGGCGGCGTGGGATCTGCCCGATGCGGCCTCGCCGCTGGCCTGGGATCTGAAGGCGGATCCCTACGAGGAACAGCCGCTGGCCGAGGTCCCCGCGGATCTGCTGGCCGCGCATGCTGCCTGGCAGCAGGCCGTGCCCGAGCGCAAGCTTCAGGCGGCGGACGCCGCGATGGACGACGACACCCGCAAGGCGCTCGAAGCGCTCGGCTACATGGGGGAGTGATGACGCACCGTCGCCTGCCGCTCGCCCTGCTGCTGCCCGCGGCCCTGCTGCCCGCATGCGTGCCCGATCTGTGCCCGGAGGTCGACGCCCTGCCCGATCTGGGCGACGTGCTGGCGATCGGCGACAGCATCCAGGCCTGGAACAAGCACCGCTGCCAGGGCGTGCCCGACCACGTCGGCCTGCTGCGCGGGGCCCGGGTCGAGAACGCCGCCATCAGCGGCACGAAGCTGCTCAGCGGCGGCAACGCGATCCCCGGCCAGTACCAGCCCGGTGACTGGACCACCGTGCTGGTCGACGGTGGCGCCAACGACCTGAACGACGACTGCGGCTGCAACGAGTGCGCGTACATGACCGACGTGCTGGTCAGCCAGGACGGCAGCGGCGGCGCGATGCCCGACCTGCTCGACACCATCACCGCCGACGGCGCCGACGTGCTGTTGCTCGGCTACTACCGCTTCCCCGACGGGGCGGCCTACGGCTTCGACCAGTGCGGCGACGAGCTGTCCGTGCTCAACGCCCGCTACCAGACGGCCGCCGCCCTGCGGGAGGGCGTCACCTTCGTGGACCTGGGCCAGGTCGTGCAGCCCGACGTCACGCCGCAGTACTACGACTTCGACAGCGTGCACCCGAGCGCCGAGGGGGCCGAGGCCATGGCGGCGCTGCTGCTGCAGTTCCTGGACGAGCCCTCGGGGAACTGAGGGCGGCTCCGGGGCTACAGCTCCACGGACACCGCGGCGGCCGCGACGTTCGCCAGGTCGCGGGCTGCGTCGACGTCGTCGGCGATCGCCAGGGCCACGCCCAGCCGGCGGTGGCCGTGCAGCTCGGGCTTGCCGAACAGCCGCAGCTGCACGTCCGGGTCGGACAGCGCGGCCGACAGCCCCGAGAAGGCCGGCGCGGTGGAGTCGCCGTGGCCCAGGATGACGCTGCTGGCGCCGGGGCTGCGCAGCCGGATGCCGGGGATGGGCAGGCCCAGGATCGCGCGGGCGTGCAGGGCGAACTCCGACAGGTCCTGGCTGACCAGGGTGACCATGCCGGTGTCGTGCGGGCGGGGGCTGACCTCGGAGAACCAGACCGTGTCGTCCTTGATGAAGAACTCGACGCCGAACAGGCCGCGGCCGCCCAGCGCGGTGGTGACGGCCTCGGCCATCTGCTGGGCGGTCTCGAGGGCGACGGCCGACATGGGCTGGGGCTGCCAGGACTCCTGGTAGTCGCCGCCTTCCTGGCGGTGGCCGACCGGGGCGCAGAAGCTGGTGCCGCCGACGTGCCGCACGGTGAGCAGGGTGATCTCGTAGTCGAAGTCGACGAAGCCCTCGACGATGACCTGCTTGACCCCGTCGCCGCCGCCGCGGGCGTCTTCCTGGGCGAAGGTCCAGGCGGCGTCGATGTCGGCGGCGGTCTTCACGGTGGACTGGCCGCGGCCGGAGCTGCTCTGGATGGGCTTGACCACGCAGGGCAGGCCGATCTCGGCGACGGCGGCGCGGAAGGCGTCCAGGCTGCCGGCGAAGCGGTAGGGCGACGTGCGCAGGCCGAGCTCTTCGGCCGCCAGGCGCCGGATGCCCTCGCGGTCCATGGTGAGCTGGGCGGCGCGGGCGGTCGGGATCACCGTGAAGCCCTCGGCCTCGAGGGCGGCCAGCGTGTCGGTGGCGATGGCCTCGATCTCGGGGACGATCAGGTCGGGGCGCTCCTGCTCGACGACCCGGCGCAGGGCGGCGCCGTCGGTCATCGGGAACACGTGGCTGCGGTGCGCGACCTGCATGGCGGGCGCGTTCTCGTAGCGGTCGCAGGCGATGACCTCGACCCCGAGGCGCTGCAGCTCGATGACGACTTCCTTGCCGAGCTCGCCCGAGCCGAGGAAGAGCACGCGGGTGGCGGTGGAGGTGAGGGCGGTGCCGAGGCGGCCGGGTTCCAGGGCCATCGGGAGCTCCAGGGGGGAGGGCGAGGGGGCGGGAGGGCGCGCCTAATGCGGAGGAGGGGGTGCCGGTAATCCGGCAGGGGGTGCCGGCCGGCCGGCAGGTCGAGGAGGGCGCTCTCCGTGATTCCAGGCAGTTGCGGGCGGCACGGGTCCTGCCTCGGCCGCCGGCATGCGACACATCACCTCCTGCACGCTGGCCCTCCTCCTCCTCCCTGCCTGCCAGGACGCGCCTCCCCCCGCGTCCACCGGCTGGATCGCCGTCGATGAGACCAGCTGGGTGTCCCTCGCCGACCCCACGCTGCGCGTCTGGCTGTCCCGCGACGCGGACGTGCCCGGGCTGTTCATCGCCCGGGGCGACCGCCTGCTGGCCTTCGAGACCGACTACGGTCTGGGCCCCGTGCAGCTGCCGGTCCTGCTGATCGGGCCGCGCGCGGACGGCACGCCGGCCCAGGCCGCGGACCCCTCGCCCGGCCTGCACCTGCTGTTGGCCGGCAGCGCCGAGCACGGCTGTCCGGCGGACGACCTCGAGCTCGACCTGCGGGCCTTCCCCGAGGGCGGCCGCACCCGGTTGGAGCTGTCGATCTCGGGCGTGCCCTACCTGGCGCTGCCGGCCGAGGGGCGGATCTCGGTCGTCGACGCGGAGGGCGTGCACGACCTCGACGCGGCGCCGCACAGCGAGGGCGGCGACCTGCAGTGCGACGGCATGGAGCTGCTGGTGTCCGAGAGCCCCGCGCTGGGCACCGTCTGGGTCGCGGCGTCCGAGCCGGTGCCGTGGTTCCAGGTGCAGGGGCACGCCGACGCCCCCGGGCTCATCGAGCTCGACATGGACCACAGCTGCGAGGACCCGGCGTGGACCGCGGCGGAGCTGGCGGTGGTGGCCTGGCTCTGAGCCCGGCCGGGGTCAGGGGGCGGGGACCGGCTCGGGTTCGGGGCCGCCGACCACGCGCACGATGACCGAGCGCAGCAGGATGGCGACCGGCAGCCCGACCAGGCCGGCCAGGATGCAGGCGCCGAGCACCGCCATGGCGGAGTCGTGCGGGGTCACGCCGTCGAGCATGGTCAGCCCGAAGGCGCCCAGCACGCCGGCGAACAGGCCGAGCCGGGTGCGCTGGCCGCCGAAGCCGTCGGCGGCGGACGCCAGGGCCACGGCGATCACGGCCAGGGCGGCCATGGCGGGCACGGCGGGGGGGGCGTGGATGGCGGCCACGTGCACGGGGCCCTTCAGGTCGCCGTTCTCGTGGGTGACGCGCACCATCAGCGGGTGGCCCGTGGCTTCGGACGGCAGGTCGTAGCGGTCCTCGACGTGCTGGACCAGGCTCTGGGTCTTGGCCCGGCGGCCGGCGCGGCTCTGGTTCCAGTGCTCTTCGAGGGTGCCGTCGTAGCGGGCCAGCACGGCGTCGCCCTCGCGGACCTCGAGCTGGTAGGTGCCGGCGGCGCTGTCCCCCTGGTTCACGTCGGGCAGCCCGCCGCTGACGACCAGGCTGGCGTGGGGGGCGCCGGCCGGCAGCTCGAGGGTGGCGCCCCCGGGCAGCAGGTCGGCCTCGGCGATGGGGTGCTGCACCGTGGTGACGGCCAGGGTCGCCCACAGGGCGACCGCTGCGCCCACGCCCAGGCCGGCCCACGACAGCATGGTGGCGCGTCGGTCCACCAGGCGGCCGACGTGCTCGCGGGCCAGGAAGAGGACGAGACCGGTGACGCCGAGGGCGGCGACGAAGGTGGGGGTCAGCAGATGGTCGGGGATCACGGGCGCACCATGGGTGGAAGCGGCGGAACCCTGCGCACGCCGGGGGGCGGCGCCAAGGGGGGCTGCTGCAGGTTCGGCCGGCGCGCCCTCAGATCAGCCACGCCAGCAGCGCGTCCAGCCCCCACTCGATGAGCCCTCCGGACCGCGACCGCCCCCAGGCGCGGCGGTCGATGGCGTCGTGCTTCTGGAAGGTGGACTCGGTGCGCAGCCGCTGCAGCACCATGTCGGCCGCGATGCGGTCGGCGTCGGGGTTGCGCTGGCGGTCGTCCTCGGACGCCAGGCGCTCGAGGGTCTCGGCCATCGCGTCGGGGTCGAGCAGGGCCAGCGGCGCGCTGCAGTGGGTGCAGGCCGCGGTCTTGTGCAGGTCGACCGGAGCGCCGCAGGAGGAGCAGGCCACGACGTCGAGCTGCTTGCGCAGCTCCTTGAGCTTGTCGCCCTTGAGCGGCCGGATGCAGTCCTTCTCGCGCAGCAGCTCGTAGAAGGTGATGAAGTGCCCGTGGCCCTGGACGCAGTCGAAGACGGTGTACTGGATGTCCTTGGTGCGCCGCCGCGCCTGCTTGAGCGTGCCCTCGCAGCGCGGGCAGTGCTTGAGGTTCGGCATCGGCCGGCGGTCGTCCTTGTAGTGGGCCTGCATCGACTGCAGCAGCGACAGCACACCGCCGGCGGTCAGCGACAGGTTCTCCAGCTTGTCGAACCACAGCGCGTTGCAGTGGTGGCACAGGTCGAGCTCGACCTTGCGGCCGTAGTGGCCCGCGAAGTGCTCGGCGTCCATGGGCTGCCGGCAGGCCGGGCAGAGGGTGCGCATCGGGTCCTCCTCCTCGGCGACAGGGTAGCCCGGAGCGAGGCCCCGGCCGCCGGGGACTGGTAGGCTCGCGGCCTCCCGCCGCACCCTCCTCCTCCCCCGGAGCCGCCATGCGCTGTGCCGTCCTGGGAGCCGGGTCCTGGGGCACCGCCCTGGCCCTGCAGCTCGCCCGCACCAACGACCAGGTCCGCCTGTGGGATCACCGGCCCGACCGCGCCGCCGAGTGGGACGAGGCCCGCGAGAACCGCCGCTACCTGCCCGAGGTGCGGTTCCCCGATCACCTGCGGGTCACGGGCGACCTGGCCCACGCACTCGACGGGGTCGAGGTGCTGCTCGAGGTCGTGCCCAGCCAGACGGTGCGCGCCGTGATGACCGACGCCGCGCCGATGCTGCCCCAGGGAGCAGCGGTCTGCTGCGCCAGCAAGGGCATCGAGACCGGCAGCCTGATGACCATGAACGAGGTGCTGGAGGAGGTGCTGCCGGAGCGCTACCACCCGAGCCTGACCTTCCTGGCCGGGCCGAGCTTCGCCAAGGAGGTCGCCCGCGGCCTGCCGACGGCGGTCGTCGTGGCCGGCCACCACAAGGCGCCGGCCGATCTGGTCAGCCAGGCGCTGCACGGCGGCGCCATGCGCGCCTACTACACGACCGACGTCATTGGGGCGGAGCTCGGCGGGGCGCTCAAGAACATCATCGCCATCGCCTGTGGTGTCGCCGACGGCATGGGGGCCGGGCTCAACGCGCGCGCCGCGCTCATCACCCGCGGGCTGGCCGAGATCACCCGGCTGGCCGTCGCCCGCGGCGCGAACCCGCTGACCCTGTCCGGCCTGGCCGGCATGGGCGACCTGGTGCTGACCTGCACGGGCGACCTGTCCCGGAACCGGCGGGTCGGGCTGGGGCTCGGCCAGGGCAAGACCCTGGAGACCATCCTCGAAGAGCTGGGCCAGGTGGCCGAGGGCGTCGTGACCGCGAAGTCCGGGCGGGCCCTGGCGCTGCGCGAGGGCATCGAGATGCCGATCAGCGAGGAGATCTACCAGATGCTCTACCAGGACAAGCCCGTCGCCGCGGCGCTGATGGCGCTGATGGGCCGCACCCGCAAGGCCGAGCGCGACGACGAGCGCGTCGGATAGGCTTCGGCCGCCAGGAGGAGCCCCGCGTGAGCCGCTACACCCCCGAGCACGTGCTGCGCGAGCAGATCGTCCGGTTCAGCCACCTCTGCTATGAGCGGCACCTGCTCGTGGCGATGGACGGCAACCTGTCGGCGGTGCTGCCGGACGGCAACATCCTGTGTACCAAGGCGGGCTGCCACAAGGGCTTCCTGACCGACGACGACCTGGTCGTCATCGACCGCCAGGGCCACAAGCTGCGCGGCCGGGGCAACCCGACCAGCGAGATGGCGATGCACCTGGCCTGCTACGAAGAGCGGCCGGACTGCCGGGCGGTGATCCACACCCACCCGCCGATCTCCATCGCCTTCACCATCGCGGGCGTGTCGATGGCCCGCTGCGTGCTGCCCGAGGTCGTCCTGACCCTCGGGACCGTGCCGACCGTCGAGTACGAGACCACCGGCACCCTGGCCCTGGCCGACCGGATCCGCCCCTATGTGCGCGAGCACGACGCGATCCTGATGGACCGCCACGGTGCGGTGACCCTGGGCGGCTCGCTGCTGGAAGCGTTCTGCCGGCTCGAGACCATGGAACACACGGCCCTCATCACCAAGACGGCCCGCGACCTGGGCAACGTGCGCGAGCTGCCCCCCGACGAAGCGGTGCACCTGCGCAAGATGGGGCTGTTGCGCTACGGCGGACCGCCCGCGGCCATCGACCGGGTGCAAGACGCCGGCGCCGACCTGCCGCCGCCCTGCCTGGACTGCAGCGGCTGCAGCCACCCGCACCCGAGCGGCATCGGTCCGGAGTCCGACCTGCGCATGGCCCGGGTGGTGGACGCCCCCGTGCAGCGCCTGCGCGACGCCATCGACGCCGCGCGACGCGCCGCGGCCCACCCGGGCGTGCCCGGCGGCGGCGCCCTGCCGGACCCGCAGACTGCGGCGTCGCGCGCCGAAGCCGCCGTCCGGCAGGTCGCGCCGGGGCTGTCGGGCTCGGTCGAGGACGCCGTCGTGGCCGAGGTGCTGCGGGCCCTCGGGGACGGGTGAGCGAGCAGCCGCCGGCCCCTCCGTCGCCGGGCGAGGTCGAGGCGCGGGACGCCGACCGGGACGTCGACGGCGCGTCGCCCGAGCCGGGCGGCCTGCTGGGGTTGCTCCTCTGGCCCCTGCGCCAGGCCATCGAGATCGGTCTGAAGCTGTTCGCCGCCTTGGTGGCGGGCGTGCTCTCGGCCCTGCTGCCCGGCGGGCGGTCCCGGGCCGACCGCGATCCGCCTCCTCCGGACGCGCCTCCTCCGGACCCGCCTGCACTGGAGCGCGACGGGCGGCCTCCTCCGGACCCGCCGCGATAGCCGGGTGCCGATGGCCGCATCCTCCCGCCCCCCCGTCCTCTCCCTGCTGGCCGAGCTGCCCGGGTTGCTCGCCCTGGCCGTGCTCGGCCTGCTGTTCGGGCAGGGGGTGGCCGCGCGCGTGACCTACCCCTTCGACCTGGAGTGGATGGAGGGCGGCATGCTGATGCACGCCTGGCGGGTCGCGCAGGGGCTGCCGATCTACACCGAGCCGTCGGCGGACTGGGTGCCCTACATCTACCCGCCGCTGTACCCCTGGCTGGTCGCCGCGGTGGGGCTGGTCACGGGGGTCGACTACGCCCCGGCGCGCCTGCTGTCGGTGGTCGGCGTGGTCGCGGCCTGCCTGGCGCTGATCTGGGGGCTGCGGCGCGAAGGCGGCGGCGGGCTGATCGGCCTGGCGGCAGCGGCGCTGTTCCTGTCGACCTGGGACGACAGCGGCTGGTTCATGGACCTGGTGCGGACCGACGGCCTGCTGGTGGGGCTCCTGGGCTGGTCGCTGGTGCTGACGCGCTCAGGCCGCGTCGTGCCCGGGGGGCTGCTGCTGGTGCTGGCCTTCATGGCCAAGCACAACGCCGCCGTGTTCGGCCTGCCGTGCATCGTCTGGCTGGCCCTGACCCAGGGGCGGCGGGCGGCGCTGCGCTACGGCGCGGCCAGCGTGGTCCCGGCCCTGCTGTTCACCGGCGCGATGCAGCTGACGACGGGTGGGCACTTCCTGCGCTACCTGCTCGGCATGCCGGCCCACCACGGCTTCGTGCTGGAGCGCTTCTTCCCGGGCACGCCGCAGGAGCTGCAGGCGGCCCTGCCCGTCGTGCTGCCGCTGGTCGCGGCCGGTGCCGTGGCCCTGGCGGTGCGCGGGCTGCGGGAGCGGCAGGGGGCTGCAGCGGTGGCCGAAGACCGCCGCGACTGGCGGGAGGGCGTGGCCTTCTGGGCCGCGAACATCGTGCTGGCCGTGGTCTTCGGCATGGTCATGCGCGGGCACACGGGCGGCTACCTCAACGTGCTGATGCCGGCGCACTGGGCGCTGTGTCTGGCCGCGGGCCTGGGCGCGATCGCGCTGCGTCGGGCCTGGCGGCACCCGGTCATGGTGCTGGCCACCGCCGCCGTCCTGGGCTTCGCTGCCTGGCAGGCCCGGTTCGACGTGGCGCCCGAGCTGCCGACGGCCGAAGACCGCGCGGCTGGAGAGCAGCTGATCGAGACCATCGCCGCCATCGACGGCGAGGTGTTCATGCCGCACGCGCCCTGGTACCCGGTGAAGGCCGGAAAGCAGGGCGGTCCGCACCTGATCGCCCTGTGGGACATCGACAACGACGGCGGCTACCACCAGGGCATCGACGCGGTCGCCGCCGCGATGGCCGACCAGCGGTGGGCCGCGGTGTTCACCGCCGACAAGAAGCTCGGCTACGGCCTGCTGGACCACTACGAAGCCACCGGCACGGTGCGCTACAGCGGTCGCGCCTTCCTGCCCAAGACCGGCTGGCAGGTGCGTCCCCGGACCATCTACACGCCCCGGGGACGCCCGGCCGAGTGAGTGTGGTGGGCAGAGGAGGGGGCGAGCGTCCCGTCCCGTGACAAGGGAGAGTCTCTGAGAGAGACACTCGCGAGCGGATGGGTGAGGGTGAGCCTGCACTCTCACCCCGAGGTCCCCCGTGCGTACCGCCCTTCTCCCCCTGACCCTGCTCTCTGCGGCCGCCCTGTTCATCGGCTGCGGCGACAAGGATGGCGCCGACAGCGGCGCGACCGACACCGATGCCGACACCGACGCTGACGCCGACGCCGACGCGGATGCCGACGCGGACGCGGACGCGGACGCGGATGCGGACGCGGATGCGGACGCCGACACCGACGCCGACACGGACACCGACACCTCCGGCACGGACACGGACACCGACACCGACGGTACCGACACCGACGGGACGGACACCGACGGTACCGACACCGACGCGGACACGGACACCGACGGGACCGACACGGACACCGACGCCGACACCGACACCGACGGCGGGGTCGACCCCGAAGACGCCGAGCTCAGCGTCACCATCGCGGCCCCCTCGACCCTGGCCCCCCTGGTCGTGACCGACCTCGCGGTCAACCTCTGGTCCGTGGACTTCGGCTCCGACATCCTGCCGACCGAGCCTTTCTCCAGCTCCAAGGTCACCGGGCCCACGACCTACGTCGATCTGCCGGATCCGGGCCTCACCGACCCCGGCATCACCGAGTCCGAGGACTTCCCTGGCACCTACATCGGCTTCTTCGCCCTGGCCCTGACCGAGGACGCCGACGACGATGGCGCCTACACCAGCGGGGACGCCTTCGCCGGCTACCTGCAGTCGCCGATGGTCGCCTGGATCGGCGGCACGCTCCATCCCGACCTGGAAGCCGAGGGCTTCGAGCTCGGCTGGTACTCCTTCGACTTCACGACCGGTGGTGTGCCTGGCGAGCCGGTCTTCACCATCACCACCAACCTGCTGGCGACCGACCTGTCCGATGTCGGTGGCTCGGTGGTCGCCTCCGGCGGGGCGGACCGCATGGCCCTGTTCTCGGCCATCGGTGACCTGGACGGCGTCGGCCCGATCGACGACATCGCGCTGAGCGGCGACAGCTGGAGCTTCAGCCTGCCGGCCTCGCCCGACACCTCGCACGTGGACGACTTCGACGACCTGGGCCTGGGCTTCCTGATCGACGCGCCCATCGCCTACATCGATGAAGACGGCTCGGGCGGGTACACCGACGGCGACACCGCCGCGGCCACCGGCTGCGTCGGCGACGACCAGGTGGCCTTCGTGTGGTTCGAGCAGCCCACGACCTACGAGACCGCCGTCATCATGACCGCGTTCAACGCCCGGGCCGGCTGGAGCTGGGGCACCGTCGTCGGCGGCGAGTACTACTCGCCGATGCCCGACGCGGACTCGCTCGACATCGACCTGAACACCACCTGCATCCCCGACTGACCTCGACCCGGCCCTCCGTCGCGGAGGGCCGGCGATCGCCTACCGGACCCCCGCTCGTCGGGGGTTCGGCCGTCTCGGCCGAGGCGGCTCCCGGCGGGCGCCCGTCGCGGTCGGCGGCCGGCTCAGCAGTCCGGCGTGCCGGTGTCGCCTTCGGTCCAGTCGGGATCGACCGCGCCGACCAGCGGGATGCGGATGTCCGGCGTGTCGGCGTCGTTGCTGCGGATGCGCAGCTCGCCGGTGGCGTCGGCGGGATCGGACAGCGTCGCCTGGACGGTGAACTCGAAGGCTTCGCCGGGGTTCACCACCTCGTCCATCACCTCGCTCATCGTGAACACGCCGCCGCCGGACTCGACGATGTCCACCCGGTCGATGATCAGGTCGCTGTCCCCGATGCTCTCGAGGCGCATGTACTGGGAGCAGGCGATGCCGGGCCACAGGCCTTCCCAGGACAGCTGGTCGGCCGGGTAGAGCTGCACGCTGCCGGTGCCGCGCAGCTCGTCGTTGGAGTTGTCGCCGGCCGAGAAGCCGGTGTCGCCGCCGCAGGCGACGAGGAGGACGAGGGAGGCCAGGAGGGGCAGGCGGCGCATGGGAGGGCTCCGGTGCGGTCGGGTCCGTGCGGGCGGCACGATAGCCCGGTCGCGTCCGTCCCGCCCCGGGACGATAGGCGGGGGCGGTGCCTACCGCTGTGCCTCCCGCTGTGCCTCCCCCCGCCGGCTTCGACCGGGATCACGACCTGCCGGACACGGTCGACGTCTGCATCGAGATCCGTCGAGGTGGCTTCGTGAAGTGGGGCGCGGACGGCGGCGTCGACTTCGTGTCGCCGGCCCCCTGCCCGTTCAACTACGGCAGCGTGCCTGCCGTGGCCGGTGCCGACGGGGACCCGCTGGACGCGGTCGTGCTGGGCCCCGGGCTGCGGCGGGGCGCCACCGTGACCTGTCGCGTGCTCGGCGTCGTCGCCTTCCTGGACGACGGCGACCGCGACGACAAGCTGGTCTGCGTGCCGGTGGGCAGCCCGGCCGTCGTCCGGCCCCGCGACGCCCGCGCCCTGCGGGCCTTCTTCACGGTCTACGCGCGGACCAAGGCCAGCTGGCACCGGCTGCGGGGGGCGAGGGGACCGACCCGGTTCGAGGGCTTGCGGCGGTAGGATGGGCGCGCCTCCCCGGAGCCGCCCATGCTCGACCTGTTCCTCGACGAGACCCACCACGCGCTTCGCGACAGCGCCCAGGCCTGGGTCGACCGCCACATCGCCCCGCACGCCGCGCAGTGGGAGGCCGACAAGCACTTCCCCCGCGAGCTGCACCGGGCCGCGGCCGAGGCCGGGCTCGTCGGCGTGACCTACCCCGAGGCCGTCGGCGGAGCCGAAGGCGACGTGTTCCACGGGCTGGTCGTGGCCGAGGCGCTGATCCGCGGTGGCAGCGTGGGCACGGCCATGGGGCTCGGCAGCCACGCGATCTCCCTGCCGCCCATCCTGGCCCTGGGCACGCCCGAGCAGCACCAGCGCTTCGTCGCCCCGGTGATCCGCGGCGAGAAGGTGTCCTGCCTGGCCGTGACCGAGCCCGCCGCCGGCAGCGACGTCGCGGGCATCCGGACCCGCGCCGTGCGCGACGGAGACAGCTACGTGATCGACGGGTCCAAGACCTTCATCACCAGCGGGCTGCGGGCCGACCTGGCGGTGGTCGCGGCCCGCACCGGCGGGGATCCCGACGACGCGGCCACCCGCCACGACGGCATCAGCCTGTTCGTGGTCGAGAAGGGCACGCCGGGCTTCCAGACCGGCCGCGCGCTGCAGAAGATGGGCTGGCACGCCAGCGACACGGCCGAGCTGTTCTTCGAGGGCTGCCGTGTGCCGGCCGAGAACCTGCTCGGCGGCGAAGGCGCAGGCTTCCTGGGCCTGATGGCCAACTTCGTCAGCGAGCGGCTGCTGCTGGGCGTGTCGGCCGTCGCCACCGCCCGCATGGCCCTCGAGGACAGCCGCCGCTACTGCGGCGAGCGCAGCGCCTTCCGGCGACCCCTGCACGGCTTCCAGGTGACCCGGCACCGGCTGGCCGAGATGGCCGCCCGCGAGGCCGGCGCGCGGGCCTTCGTCGCCACCGTCGCGGAGCGCCACCGTCGCGGTGAAGACGTCGCCGCCGACGTCGCCATGGCCAAGAACATGGCCTGTGATGCCTGCGCCTTCGTGACCGACGCGGCCGTCCAGCTGCACGGTGGCATGGGCTACATGGCCGAGTGTCGGGTCGAGCGCCTGTTCCGCGACCAGCGCTTGTACAGCATCGGCGGCGGGACGACCGAGGTGATGAACGAGATCATCTGGCGGCGTGGGCTGGCCGACTGAGCGAGGGGATCTCCTCCTGGACGGTGTCTCCGGGTTGGAGAGAGGAAAAGCCTCTCCAATGGCTTGCGGCGGTTGACGCTCTACGGATATGATTCATATATCCAAAGCGTGAACCGGATTGCGGAGCCTCCTTGTCCCTGCCCCTCCTCCTCCCCGACTTGCCTGCCCCCGTCCTGGGCGCGGTCGTGTCGTCAGGCCCGGCCCCCGTGGGCTTCGAGCAGGGTGCGGATCACCCAGTCCACCAGGTCCTGGGATGCGTCGGCGTCCAGGCCGAGGCGCTTGAAGGCGACCCGGCCGGGCGTGCTGCTGAGCGCGGCGACGACCTTGGCGATGCGCTCGGCGTCGGCGGGGTCCACGCCCTCGAGGTCGGGGGCCAGCACCGCCTGCACGCGCTCGACCCGGTCGGCCAGCCGCTCGTCGAGCAGCTGCCGGCCGATGGACGCCAGCAGGACCGCCATCACCTCGTCGCCCTGGGCATCGGCGCGCTTCCAGGTGCGCCGGCTGTGGGCCAGCCAGGCATCGACGCCGGCGCCCGGCTGGATCTCCAGCACGCCCGCCCGGATGCGGACGTGGTCGGCCACGCCGTCCTCCAGCGCTTCCTTGCTGGGGAAGTGCCGGTAGACCGTCGGGACCGCCACGCCCGCCTCGCGCGCGACCGCCGGGATGGTCAGCGCGCTGGCGCCCTGGGCGAGCTGCGCCGTCGCCGCGTCGAGGATGCGGTCCCGGGTCTCCGCCGCGCGCTGCTGGCGCAGGGGGCTGTGGTAGCTGCGGCCGTCATCGGACATGGGGGCTCCGGTATCGAAAGCTCTCTTGATTCAAGAATCCATATCACGAATAGCCCCCACCGTGGAGTCCGCCGTGCACATCGCGCCTGAGCCGCCCGCCGTCGCCCTGCGCTTCGACAAGCCCGCGCCCGGGACCTGGGAGTACGACCGCACCCACCAGCTGGTGCCGGCCCTGCCGATCTACGAGCAGCTGATCGAGACCCACTTCACCGAGGGATCGCGGCGCGGCTTCGAGGCCGTCGGCGCCCTGCTGGAGTGCATCCGCTTCCGCTTCGTGCACGGCTGGCTGTACGCGTCGCCGCTCCCGGTCGGCGCCCCGCCAGAGGGCAAGGGTCCGCCGCCCAAGCTGGTGTTCAAGGCGCTGCTCGCGCTGCACCCGGCCCTGCGCCGGCGGGTGAAGCGTGCCGGCGTCGTGTGGGCCGAGCGCCCCTGGCTGGCCCAGTCCGCGCGCTACGAGCAGGAGGTCGCGCCCGCGCTGCACGCCGAGCTGTCCACCCTGCAGGCCGAGGCCCTGGACGGCCGGCCGCTGGTCGAGCTCCAGGCCCACCTGCGCCGGCTGGCCGCGGTGGCGGGCCTCGCGCTCGAGGAGCACTTCGCCACGTCCACGCAGTTCGGCGCGCCGGTCGGTCGCCTGCTGCAGTGGGGCCAGCGCTTCCCGGAGCTGGGGCTGGAGGGCGTGGCGCGTACGCTGGCTGGCGCGTCCCCGGCGACGCGGCGGCCGGCCGACCTGATCGCGGCGGTGGCCGACGCCGTGCGGGTGTCGGGGGGCGTGGCCCTGTTGCAGGCGGCGGTGGCGCCCGACGAGCTGCTGGCGTCGCTCCGGGCCCACGACCCGGACGTCGCCCAGGCCCTCGACGCCTGGCTCGACGAGTGTGGCTGGCGGCTGGTCGGCATCGACGACATGACCGGGGCGGCCCTGCTGGAGCAGCCGGCTGAGATCGCCGCCACGCTGCGCGCTGCGGTCCTGTCGCCCGCCGCCCCGGTCGACGAGGAGGACGGGCGCGCCTGGGCAGTGGAGCTCGCGCAGCGCCTGCCTGCAGAGCGGCGGGACGAGTTCCTGGCCCACGTGGACGAGGCGCGGGTGGCCATGCGTCCGCGCGAGCAGTCCTGCTCGCTGCTGTTCTGGACCTTCGGGCTGTACCGCCGGGCCGCCCTGGCGATCGGGCGCGCGCACGTGGCGGCCGGCGCCATGGACAGGCCCGACCAGGCCCTCTTCTGTCGCCAGGACGAGCTGCTGGGCGACGCGCCCCTGCCGGACCGAGAGGCGCTGCGGGCGCGGGTGGACGCCCACGGCGACGCCGGGCGCGTCACGCCGCCGGACGTGATCGGCGAGCCGGGCGAGCCCCCGCCTGTCGAGTGGTTGCCCGAGGCGGCCCGCGAGCTCACCGTCGCGGTGTTCACCTTCCTCGCCCAGTTCGACCGCCCGGCCGAGGCCACCGAGCCGCTGCACGGCCTGGCCGTGTCGCCCGGGGTGGTCGAGGGCCGGGCCTTCGTGCTGACCCCGGGGCGGGACCTGGGCGATGTGGCCGCCGGCGACGTGCTGGTCGCCCTGTCGACGACGAGCAGCCTCAACGGCGTGCTCGCGCGGGTCGGCGGGCTGGTCACCGAGTACGGCGGACTCATCAGCCACGCGGCCATCGTGAGCCGCGAGCTCGGCTTCCCCGGCGTGGTCGGCTGCCGCGACGTGACCCGCGACGTGCCGCACGGCGCCTGGGTCCGCCTGGATGGCGACCGGGGCCGGGTCGAGGTGCTCGCGCCGACCTGCGAGGGGCGGGCCGTCGGCAGGGCGCAGCCGGTGGTGCCGCAGGTCGTGCCGGCCCCCCGGGCGCCAGCGACGGTCGGCGCCTGGGTGACGCTGGAGGACGCCGCGGACGGCGTGCGCTTCGGCGGCAAGGCCGCCCACCTCGCGATCGCGCTCCGGGCCGGCCTGCCCGCCCCGTCCGGCGTCGCGCTCGACACCGACCTGGTCGAGGGCATCGCTGCCGGCGATCCCGCCAGCCTCGAGGTCCTCGACCGGGCGCTGGCCACCCTGTCCGACCTCCCGCACGGGCTGGCCGTGCGCTCGTCCGCCCCGGGCGAGGACGGCGCGGGCGCGAGCTTCGCCGGCCTGCACGAGACCGAGCTCGGTCTGCACGGTCGCGACGCGGTCGTCGCGGCCGTCGGGCGCATCCGCGACTCCGCCCACGGCGTCGCGGCCCTGGCCTACCGGGCGCGGCTCGGCATCGCGGGGCCCCCGCGCATGGCCATCGTGCTCCAGCCGCTGCTGGCGCCGGACTGCGCCGGCGTCCGGTTCGGGCGGGACCCGCGCACCGGCGCGGACCTGCGCGTGATCGAAGCGGCCCCGGGGCTCGGGGTGTCGGTGGTCGACGGCCGCGTGCGCCCCGATCGCTACGTGCTGGCCCCTGACGGCGCGGTCGTCGAGCAGGTGGTCGGGGACAAGCCGACCCGGCTGGACCCGGCCGCGGGTGGCGTGCAGGAGCGGTCGGTCGAGTCGGCGCGGGCCCCCACGCTGGACCCGGCTGCGCTCGCGGCGGTGCACGATCTGGGCGAGCGCTGCGACGACCTGCTCGGGGGTCCCCAGGACGTGGAGTGGGCGGTCGTGGACGGCGTGGTCCGGCTGCTGCAGAGCCGCCCGGTCACGACCGGAGGGGCGACGTGAGCCAGGACTCGACTCCGGCCCGCGGCCGCCGGCCCCTCGGCCCCTCCGGTGCCCGCCTGCTCACCACCATGGCCCAGGCCCGTGCCCTGGATCTGGCGGGTCGCACCGGCCTGCTGCGCCTCCTCGCCCGCGCCGACGGCCCGGTGCCCGACCCGGCCGCGGCCCTGTCCCTGGACCCCGAGACCACCGCCCTGGTGCTGCAGGTCCTCATCGACGCCGACGTGGTCAGCCGGGGGCCCGACGGCTTCCGGGCGCGTCCCTGGCTGGTCGAGGCCGAGAGCGAGCTGGTCGGTGGGGTCGACGGCACGGTCCAGGCGCTGGGCGCGGGCCCCGAGTTCCTGCAGCAGGGCGCCTTGTCCGCCGCCTTCCGACAGCGGTCCTACAGCCCGGAGACCGTGCTCGGGCTGGCGTCGATGTTCGGCGCGGCGGCCGCCGGGCTCGCTGCGGCCCTCCCGAAGGTCGACGGCGCCATCCTGGACCTGGGGGCCGGCAGCGCGACCTGGAGCCTGCAGATGGCCGCGCAGGCGCCGGGCGCGCGGGTCGTCGCCGTGGATCGCGCGCCGGTGCTCGAGGCGGCCCGGCTGGCGGCGGGGCCGCTCGGCCTGTCCGACCGGCTGCAGGCGGTGGCGGCGGACCTGACCTGCGATCCCTGGCCCGCCGGCCCGTTCCCACGCGTCGTCCTGGCCAACGTGCTCCACCTGTTCCGCCCGCCGGCCGCGGCTGGTCTGGTCGAGCGCGCCGCCGCGGCCCTGGCTGCCGGCGGGCAGCTGGTCGTCGTCGATGCCATCGGGTCCGTCGGGGATCCCACGCGCGACGCCTACGCCCTGCAGCTGCGCATGCGCCAGCCCCACGGGACGGTGCACCCCGTCGACGAGCTCTGCGCCTGGATGCGGGCCGCCGGCCTGCGCGATCCACAGGTCCTCCCCCTCTCCACCCAGACCGGCGGGGTGCTGCCGCTCGGCGCCATCGTCGCCACTGCCCCGGAGTCGCCTTGATGTCCCTCCTCCTCCTCCTCGCCTTCGCCTGCAGCCGCCCCATCCCCCTGCAGACCATGGCCGTCGAGCCGGCGCCCCTGGACCTGTCGGGCGCCGACCCCACCCGCGGTGAGCACCTCGCCCGGGCCGTGCTGGCCTGCACCGAGTGCCACGGCGACGACCTGGCCGGCACCGAGATGACATCGGGCTTCCCCGTCGGTCGGCTCGTGGCGCCCAACCTGACGACCCTCGACTACCAGTCCGCCGACTGGATCCGCGCCATCCGGCACGGCGTGGCGGCGGACGGCCGCACCCTGGTGCTCATGCCCAGCGACGACTACGCCGTGCTGTCGGCGCGCGACCTGGCGGACGTGGTGGCCTGGCTCGAGACCCTCGAGCCCGTCGCCCACGAGCTGCCCGAGAGCCGGCTCGGTCCCATCGGCCAGATGCTGGTGAAGAAGGGCGACTGGCCCCGCACGGCGGAGCGCATCGACCACGCCGCCCCGGTGCCGGGCACGGCGCCGGCGTCCGAAGCCACCCTGGCCCGGGGGAGCTACCTGGCGACGGTGAGCGGCTGCTCCGGTTGCCATGCCGGCGGGCCGGGCAAGAGCATGGGCCCCGGGGTGCGCTCGGCCAACCTGACCCCGCACGAAGACGGGCTGGCGGGCTGGGACCGCGACGACTTCGCCGCCGCCCTGCAGCAGGGGCGTCGCCCGGACGGCAGCACCCTGGATCCGATGATGCCGTGGCGCCACTACGCCGCCCTGCCGCCCGCCGACGTCGACGCGCTGTGGGCCTGGACGCAGAGCCTGCCGGCACAGCCGGATCCCTGAGCCGCTGGACCGAGCCGGGATCCCGCTGGCGCGCTCCCCGAGCCGGCGCGCCCTGCGGCGCAGGCCTTCCGCCGGGCCACCTTTCCAACCCTCCCGCGCGCGTTAGGTTTGGAACATCGGACGCTCCCAGGGGTCATCCATGCTTCGCTCCCGCCTGCGCCAGGGCATCAAGAAGGGTCTCAAGAAGGTCCTCAAGGTCGACATCTCCGGCCCGCAGCCCGACTACGCCGACCTCGCTCCCCAGCACCGGGGCAGCACGTCGGCGCCGCCGGTGCCGCAGGCCTCGCCTCCGCCGGTGGTCGAAGCAGCCCCCGTCGAGGCAGCCCCCGTCGAAGCGGCGCCGGTCGAGACCGCTCCGGTGGAGGAGGTCGCCGCCGAGCAGGTCGCCGCCGAGCCGGTCGTCAGCGAGGCGGTCGAGGTCGCTCCGTCCGCCGAGGCGCCCGCTGCGATGGACGCCGCCGACGACACCGCCGGCGAGCCCCTGACCGTCGAAGCCGTGCAGGAGATCCTCGACGACATGGTGCGGCCGGCGCTGCAGGGCGACGGCGGCGACATCAGCCTCATCAAGATCGAGGCCAACGACATCTACGTGAAGCTGGTGGGCGCCTGCAGCACCTGCCCGAGCTCGATCATGACCATGAAGATGGGCGTCGAGGCGCTGCTCAAGGAAGAGTTCCCGTCCATGCGCGAGCTCATCCAGGTCGACGACTGATCAGGTCGTGGCGGCGTCCACCGGGGGGTTCCGCCAGACCGACGGCACCCGGCCGGGACGCACCCAGCCCTGGTCGAGCCAGCGTCCCACCGGGTCGGTCGTCGAGACCTTGCCGACGTAGAGCCAGCCGATGTCCCCGCCGGCGGCCAGCCAGTCCCCGACGACCTTCCAGCCGCGCAGGTAGACGCTGTCCTTGGCGTAGACCCCAGGGCGGTCGGGCCAGGCCAGCCCCCGCTTGATGCGGGTGCAGATGCCCCAGGCCAGCCCGCCGCCGACCCGCGCCTCGAGGTCCTGGTACACCTCGCGGAACCCGGCCCGACGGGCCAGATCGATGGCGTGCACGACCTCCACCTGGCGGGCGAGCACGCCCGGACTGGCCAGCCCGGCACGCTGCTCGGCCTGCATCGCCAGGCCTTCTTCGGTGGTCAGGCTGCCCGGCAGCCCGGTCTCGAAACAGCGCAGGGCCTGGCCCTGGCCGCAGCGCGTCCGCCAGGCGTGCACGTCGATCTCGTGCACCACCAGCCGGGTCAGGTCCCGCCGCCGGAACCGGCTGTCGGGGTTCACCCGCAGCAGCCGCTTGGCGCCGTCGACCAGCACCCGGGCCGACATGACGCGGTCGGGTTCGACGACCCAGTCGCCCATGCCCCGCTCGAGCAGCGCGCGCTCCAAGGCGTCGATCAGGGCCGTGGCTCGCAGGTCGAAGGGCTCGTCGGGCGGCTCTTCGTCGGCGAAGCGCAGCCCCAGCAGGGCGGCGTCGGGGTACCAGTCCGCGCTGCGGGCCAGCTCGTCGAAGGCGTCGCCGGTGCGGTCCCGCAGCGCCCGGATCATCAGGCGGGTGCCGTCGAAGCACTGCCCCACCAAGGCGCCGGCGGGGTGATCCCGCGGCGGCTCGGCGGCGTCCAGGCGCCGGAGCAGCTCGTCGGCCTGGGTCAGCGGCTTGTACCGGAACGGCGGTGCCGCCGCCCGCCCCGCTCCAAACACGCGGCGGGCCTCGGCCGTGTTGATCGGGTTGAGGTGCTGGCTGAACGCCGTCGTGCGCAGGATGTCGTGGTGCACGGCGTCCGCGCGCCGCACCGCGTCCGGGATGTCGGCCAGGTCCAGGTCCGACAGCGCGTCGTCGCCGTGCGCGGCCTGCCCCGGGGCGTCGGCGGACGTGTCGGACATGGCGAAGCACTCTCCCAGCTGGCCGGCCACGGTACCATGCCCCCCTTCCCGCGGCAGCCCCCAAGGAGAGCGCCCGTGCCCCTCGATCTCTCCCAGGCCGAGCCCGCCGTGGTGCGGGCTGCGCTGCCCGCCTGGCTGGCGGCCACCACCACGGTCCCCGCCACGGTCGAGCCCGTCGTGCTCGCGTGGCTGGACACCGTCGATGACGCCGCGCTGGCCGGCATCCTGCAGCGGCTCTCCACCCTGGGCGAGCCCGGCGGCGACCACCCCGCCGACCCCCACGTGCGGCGCCTGTCCCGCCACTACATCGCGCCGCTGCTGGCCCCCGGATCCGGGGTGGACGGGCTGGACCGCCTGCACACCGCCTTCCGCGATCACGGTGGGCGCCTGCTGCTGGTCGGCAACCACCTGTCCTACGTCGATGCCCAGCTCACCGACGCGCTGCTCGCCGATGCCGGCGCTCCCGCCATCGCCGACGCGCTGTGCGTCGTCGCCGGGCCCAAGGTCTACGACACCCTGTTCCGTCGCCTGGCGGCCTTGGGCCTGCACACCATCGCCACGGCCCAGGCCAGCGGCATCACCGACCGCGCCTCGCTGCGCGAGCTGGCCCGGATCGCCGGCCGCGCCCTGCAGGCCGCCCAGGACCATGTCGCGGCCGGACACCCGGTCCTGCTCTACGCCGAGGGCACCCGCAGCCGCAGTGGCCGCCTGCAGCCCTTCCTCCGCGGCGCGGGCCGCTACGCCGCGGTCGAGGGCTGTCGTGTCCTGCCCCTGGCCCTCGACGGCAGCGACGCCGTCTTCCCGGTGGACGCCGAGCAGCTGTCCCCCGCCGTGGTCCGCGTGACCGTGGGCGAGGCCTTCGACCCCGCCGGTCTGTCCCGCGACGAGGTCATGGACCGCGCCCGCGACGGCCTGATCGCGGCCTTGCCCGCCCACCGGCGCCCCGCGTCCGACTGACCGGGCTCGCCAGGCCCCCGAGACGCGACGACCCCGCCACGGGGGCGGGGTCGCGGAGTGCGGGGGCCCGACCTGCGGGCCCGGGGCTCAGGCGTGCTCGCCGAAGCTGCGCTCGAACAGCTCGTCGATGGCGGCGCGGCCGGCGTCGGTCAGGAACCGGGTGCCGGTACCGGCGAAGCTGGCGCTCTCGATGACCGGCTCGCCGGGGGTCCAGGCGCCGTTCTGCCAGGTGAACCACTTCTCGTGGGGCTGGTCGTAGACCCACACCCGCTTGTTCCAGCGGCGGGCCAGCTCGACGGACCAGCCGGTGCCGCCGTGCACGGTGCCGTCGGGCTGGATGGCGCCCACGACGAAGACCTGGTCGGCGTGGCTGACCACGTGCCAGAGCACCTGCAGCACCTTGCGCAGGGCCGGGCGGTGCTTCCAGGAGCGGTGCAGGCGGTTGGCCACGTAGACCAGCGACACGCCGCCCTTGGCGAGCTCGGCTTCGTCCAGCTCGACGCGGTTGTCGCTGCGGGCCTGCTCGTGGCCGTCGAAGGAGAAGTTGGTCTCGGCGACGCCCCACTTCTCGGCGTTCTCGCCGAACCGGGCCTCGGCGCCGACGGCGCCGCCGCTGTACAGCGTGCAGGCGCTGGCGGCCGGCGAGGGGGGCGCGGTCACGCCGTCGAGCACGTCTTCGGGGCGGAGCAGCATCGTCACGGGGTCGAGCCGCAGGGCGGGGACCTCGTCGGCGACGTCGCCGCCGTGGCGGAGCACGTGCAGGTCGACGTCGCTGCCGTTGGGGGCCAGGGCCACCGCGGTGTCGACCAGGGCGGCCAGGCCGTCCACGTCGGTCTCGCCGTCGCCCCGGTGGGTGCGGACGGTGAACCACAGGCGGACCTTCAGGTCGCGGGCCAGCTGGCGCCAGATGCTGTGGCTGTCGGTGTAGTCGCCGGCTTCCATGCCGTCGATGACGACCGCAGCCGGGCGGAAGCCCATGACCTCGTCCAGGGTGTGCAGCAGCTTCTCTAGGTCGGCGGGGTTGAACCCGTCGTCCAGGCGGCTGTGGATGACCCGGTGGCGCTCGATGGCGACGGCGGCTTCGTTGCGGTCCTCGCGGCGGACGCCGTGGCTCAGGGCGTTGAACAGCTCGTCGTAGTAGCTGCGCACGTGGGCCGGCTGGTCGGTCAGGCTGACGTGCAGCACGTTCGTGCCGCGCAGCAGCTGGTACATCGCGATCTGCACGATGAAGGCGGTCTTGCCGACACCGCTGCGGGCGAAGCAGGCGCCGATCTGGCCGGGGCCCAGGCCGCCGCGGGTGGAGGTCGCGACAGCCTGCATCGGGCTGCGCTCGATGAGCTGGTCGTAGGGCATGAGGTACCTCTTGCGGAAGGGGATCACCTGGCCGAAGCGACGTCCCGCGCCGAAGCGGCGGGCGGTGCTGCCATCGAACATCCAGGCTCCCCGGGGAGGGATGGAGGGCGCGGGCGACAGCCTACGCCAGGAGAGGGGTTCCGCTGATCGCGGAGGCCGGAAGGACCGCGGGCGGCCACCCCGTGAGGTGCCGCCCGCCGAAGAGAACCGCTCAGGAGGCGGCCTTCTCTTCCTGGTACTTCTTGATGAGCTCCTCCTGCACGCCCCGGGGCGCTTCCCGGTACGCGGCGAACTCCATCGTGAACTCGGCCTTGCCCTGGGTGCTCGACCGGATGACCGTGGCGTAGCCGAACATCTCGGACAGCGGGACCTCGGCCTCGACCGAGCAGAAGCCGTCGGCCTCGCTCGCGCCCATCACCATGCCGCGGCGCTGGTTGATGGTGGCGATGATGTTGCCGTGGAACTCCGAGGGACCCTCGACCGCCACCTTCATGATGGGCTCGAGGATGACCGGCTTGGCCTTGCCGTAGTGCTCGCGCCAGGCGCCGCGGGCGGCTTCCTGGAAGGCGTTGTCGGACGAGTCGACCGCGTGGGCCGCACCGTCGTTCAGGCAGACCCGCACGCCGACGACGGGGGCGCCGATCAGGCGGCCCTTGTCCAGCATGCTGCGGAAGCCCTTGTCGACCGACGGGATGAACTCGCGGGGGACGTTGCCGCCCTTGACCTCGTCGACGAACTCGTAGTTGGGCTCGCCGCCGTCGATGGGCTCGATCCAGCCGAGGATCTTGCCGTACTGGCCGGAACCACCGGTCTGCTTCTTGTGGGTGTAGTTGTACTCGACCCGCTGCGTGATGGTCTCGCGGTAGGCGACGCGGGGGGCTCTCGTGTCGACCAGCGCGTTGTACTCGCGCTTCATCCGCTCGATGTACACGTCGAGGTGCAGCTCGCCCATGCCGGCGATGATGGTCTCACCGGTCTCGGGGTCGGCGTAGACCTGGAAGGTCGGGTCTTCCTTCTTGAACCGCTGCAGCGCCTTGCTCATGTTGTTCTGCGCCTTGGCGTCCTTGGGCGTGATGGTCAGGCTGATGACCGGCGCCGGGACGAAGATGCTGCTCATGGCGATGTTGGTCTCGGGACCCGTGAAGGTGTCGCCCGAGTAGCAGTCGACGCCGAAGATCGCGACGATGTCGCCGGCGCTGGCTTCCTCGATGTCCTCCATCTCGTCGGAGTGCATGCGGACCAGGCGGCCGACCTTGACCTTGTCGCGGCTGCGGCTGTTGTAGATGAAGTCACCCTTGGTGATCTTGCCGCTGTACAGGCGCAGGTAGGTCAGCTGACCGTAGCGACCGTCTTCGAGCTTGAAGGCCAGGGCGGACAGGGGGCCGCCGCCGTCGCAGGGCAGGACGTAGCGGACTTCGTTGGCGCCGTCGGACTTCTCGAGGTCGATGGCCTCGTTCTCGACCTCGGTCGGGTTCGGCAGCCAGTTGATGACCGCGTCGAGCAGCTTCTGCACGCCCTTGTTCTTGTAGGCCGAGCCGCAGAGCACGGGGGTGAGCTGCAGGCTGAGGGTGGCCTTGCGGATGGCGGCGTGGATCAGCTCCTCGGTCACCTCCTCCATCAGGATGGCTTCCGTCAGGTCGTCGGAGAACATGCTGACGTCGTCGAGCATCTCCTCGCGGAAGGACTGCGCCTCCTCGAGCAGCTCGGCGGGGATCTCCGCCTCGCGCACGGTCTCGCCCTTCTCGCCCTCGTTGTAGTAGGCCTTCATGGTGACCAGGTCGACGACGCCCGTGTGGTCCGCTTCGAGACCGATCGGGATCTGCATCATGACCGAGTTGTGGCCGAGCTTGTCCCGAAGCTGGTCGCAGACGCGTGCCGGGTTGGCGCCGCTACGATCGCACTTGTTGACGAAGGCGATACGCGGAACGTTGTACCGCTTCATCTGACGGTCGACGGTGATCGACTGGCTCTGGACTCCGGCGACGGAGCAGAGGACGAGGACCGCGCCATCGAGCACCCGGAGCGCGCGCTCGACTTCGATCGTGAAGTCGACGTGGCCGGGCGTGTCGATGATGTTGACGTGGTGGTCGTTCCAGGAGCAGTAGGTGGCGGCGCTGGCGATCGTGATGCCGCGCTCGCGCTCGAGCTCCATGGAGTCCATCGTCGCGCCGACGCCGTCCTTTCCACGCACCTCGTGCACCTTGTGGATCCGCTTGGTGTAAAAGAGGATCCGCTCCGTCAGCGTGGTCTTGCCCGAGTCGATGTGGGCGCTGATGCCGATGTTGCGGAGCTGGGCGAGGGGAGGGGTGGACACGGGGTCCTCCTGTGAGGAGACACGAGGGTGAAGGCCGCGCGGTTATTCCCAGGGGGTCTGCACAGCAACGGAATACGCGTGACGAATTCGTGTCGGGGACACCGCGCGAGTGCGGGTCCTCGACCTGTTCACCCTGGTGCGTGCGGCCGGCTCAGGAGCCGTACTTGACCGAGCAGCCGTACTGGCGAGGCGTCGGAGCGGGCACGGGCTGACCGGCCTTGACCGCGGTCAGGGCGTCGTCCACGTAGTCCTTCCGGACGTCTCCGTCGACCTCGCCGCGCGGCGCGTTGTCCAGGCCGCCGGCGAAGACGACGACGCCGTCGGAGACGATGAACAGGTGGGGCGTGGTCCGGGCGCCGTAGCGCTGGCCCACGGCGCCGGACTCGTCGAGCAGCACGGGGGCGTGCAGGCCCCAGTCGGCGACGGCCTTCGCGTTGCGCTCGGCCCCGTGGCCCTGCTTGCCGGGCGCGCCGCTGTTGATCCGCAGCCAGGTGACGCCCTGCCCGACCCACTTCGCGGCCAGCGGGGGCAGCACGCCCTGTTCGTAGGCGTGCACCACGTAGGGGCAGTCGGGGTTGAACCACTCGAGCACCACGATGCCGGCGTGGGCGGCCAGGCTGTCCGTGCCGCCTGCGCTGGTCGGCAGCGTGAAGTCCGGCGCCGGCTGGCCCACCTGCACCGGGTCGCCGGGCGCGACCGGCGCGCCGTCCGACGGGGGCGTCGCCCCGGCCGGGAGGGAGAGGGTGGCGCCGAGGACGAGGCCGAGAGCGAGGACGAGGTTCACGGGGACTCCGGGGGAGGAGGGAGGGACAGGGTCCACGCCACGGCGTCGGCGCCCACGGTCCCGGTGAGCACGACCCGGGCGTCGGGGGCGGGAGGCGTGTGCACCGGGAGGGTGAAGCGCGTGGGCGAGGAGGAGGCGGTGGGCGTGCCGGCGAGCACGGTGGCGACCGCGTTGTCGGGGAAGATCGCGGCGTCGGTCAGGCCCGGGGCGTCGACCACCAGGGCGGTGCCCTGCCAGTGGGCAGACACCGAGGAGGGCGCGGGGGTCGGCAGGCGGGCCCGGTCTGCGGCGAGCAGGTCCGGCCCGGCAGGCAGCGCGGCGTGGACCGGCAGGGTCAGCTCCAGCGGGTGGCTGCCGGGCAGGCAGCGGTCCGGGTCGCAGACCAGGAACCGGGTGCTGCCGGCCAGGTGCAGGGTCTCACCGGCGCCGGCGGGCACATCGACCGGCAGCAGCAGGGTGGCCGTGCCTTCGTAGCCGTGGTTCACGAGCCCGCCGGGCAGCTCGAAGCGGTGGGGTGCCGGCCAGTGGATCGGGCCGACGGGCGCGTGGCTGGCCTGTTCGGTCAGCTCGACCCGCGTCGCCTGGCCGCTGTCTCCCGGGTTCTCCCAGTAGATGTGCCAGCCCGGCGCGATGTCGTAGCGCACACCGACCCACAGCCGCTCGCCAGGGACGGCGGCGGGGGCGGCCGCGACGAGGGCCGCCTGGACGAGGGTGCTGAGGGTCGGGTCCGACACGGGTAGAGTGTTGGTATCCAAGGGACTCCACCGCGCCAGGGCCGATGTCTGCCTCCCCTCCGATTCCGACCTGGCGCAAGGCGCTCTACGCAGCCGCCGTCACGGTCGGCGTGATGCTGGCGCTGTCCCTGCTCGCCGAGCTGCTGGCGCGCATGGGCGTCGTCGAGACCGAGCGCCCTGGCGACATCGTGGTCTACGTCGAGGACGACTACCTGACCCTGAAGGAGACCGCCGACGGACCGGTCTTCGAGCTCCAGGACCTCGGGCGGGATGGCGTGCTGCAGGCCCGGTTCTCCGCCGAGCCCGCGCCGGGCGTGGCGAGGGTGATGGTCGTGGGAGGGTCCTTCGTCCGCGGTGAGCACGCCGTGCCCCCCGGCGCCCCCATCAAGAACTACGGCAGCATCCCGGCCTGGCTCGACGCGGAGCTGGAGTGGCGCATGCCCGGCCGCGAGGTCGAGGTCATCAACGCCGGCGCGAGCGCCCAGGGCACCCGTCGCCTGATCAAGGTGGTGCCGCTGCTGCTGCGCGCGAAGCCGGACCTCGTCATCCTGATCGCGGGCAACAACGAAGCCTGGATCCCTGGCCACGGCTACGACGAGGTGCTCCACGACTGGGTGCTGTACCGGGCCATGGACCGCGCCTTGCGGCCCCCGCCGGAGCAGGCTCCCCGATATGCCCCCCAGCAGGCCTCGAACCCGGCGCTGAACGACGACTTCGGGACCAACCTGCGGCGCATCGACCGCGCCTGCCGCGATGCAGGGGTCGAGCTGCTGCTCGGCACGGTGCCCATCAACCTGGCCGACTACGACCGCGAGCCGTTCACGCAACAACCCGACGAGGCCGTCGAGCGGGGGCGGGCCCGCTGTGCCGAGGGCGACGTCGAGGGGGCGCTGGCTGCGTTCGCCGACAGCACCGTGCCGGCGATCGGTCTGGCGGCGGCCGGTCGCTGCGCCCAGGAGCACGGGCGGTTCGAGCTGGCGCGGGAGATGCTGGGAATGGCCGTCGAGGTCGAGAACAAGGGGCGGGCCCGGCCGTCGCTCAACCAGATCACCCGCGAGGTGGCGGCCGAAGGGGGGCGTGGGCTGGTCGACGTGGACGCCATCATGGTGCAGCACGCGGGCAGCGCCCTGCCCGGAGAGGGGCTCTACATCGACAACGTGCACATGAAGTCGCTGGCCCTGCGCGACGTGGCCGTCTGGATCGGGGATCACATCGTGGAGCACGGCGTGATCGATCCCGGCGATCAGCCGGTGCGGCCGAGTCCCACGGTGGACGAGCTCGTCGAGCTCCGTGGCTGGCAGGAGCTGCACCGCTCGGTGTTGTCGCGGCGCTACTGAGCCGCCCCGTTGACGCGCCCGCTCTGCGCTCGTGGGAGCCGACGGCGGGCGGGTCCGAGCCCGAGCTGCAGACGCCGGACGCCGGTCCCGGCGACGTGGTCGAAGAGACCAACGCCCCGGTCGAGCTCGAGCGGCCGGCCGAAGAGGTCGACGACAGCGAGCCCGCGCCGCCGACCGAGCTGCCCCGTCCGGAGACGGACGAAGACGGCGCCACCCCGCTGCCCAAGTAGCGCCGGCCCGGGCTGGAAGGACCCCGCGCGCACTCCCCCTCGGGTCGGCTCGCCCTGCCCCGAGGGGACGCGTCGGTTATCCGCCCCCGCCGTGCGCCCCTCGCTGCCGATTCCCTGTCGCTCCGCCCTCGCTGGGACCCTGGTCCTGCTGGGGCTGGCCGGCTGCGGAGGCAAGCAGGACCTGCCGACCCTGACCCCCGCCGACGTCGGCGTCACCGAGGTCCCCGCCGGGGTCGCCCGCCTCGAGCGCACCGGCCCGGTCCGCACCTACGCAGGCCCGGCCCGGCTCGAGGTCGTGAGTCAGGACCCGCTGCACCTGCGGCTCGAGGACTACGCCCTGGCGGAACCCCTCGAGCTGGTGGTCGCCTCGCGGGCGCCCGTGACCTTCTCGCGGCCCGCAGGGCAGCTGGCGGACGACACCGGCACCTTCCTCGAAGACGACGGCAAGCTCCTGCTCTCCGTCGAGCGCACCTGGGCCGCCGGCTCGCCCTGGGAAGGGCAGGTCGAACAGCTCGTCATCGTCGGCCGCACCGCGCCCACGCCCATCGCGCCACCGCGCGACTGGCTGGCGTCGGGCACGACCCTGTTCTACGGCCTGACCCTGGACGACAAGCCCATCACCCGCATGGTGCCGATGGGCGTGATGGTGACGGTCGAGGACGGCGCCGACGGCAGCCGCGTGCTGCGCTGGCAGGCCGACGTCGATCCCGACATGCAGGTCGACGACACGACCGAGCGCTACCACGTCGGCGTGCTCACGGTTCCGGCCGAGCTGGTCGAGTCGGGGGCCACCCACGCGGATCGGTTCGACAGCCCCGGCGACCGCGTCGCCGACGCCGGTTCGTTGTTCCTGAGCCGCCAGGCCCGCCGGACCCTGTCCAGCATGGGCGCGGCGGCCTTCGCCGATGCCGATGTGCCCGACGGCAGCCTGCTGACGGCGTGGGGGCGGCTGTCCGTGCCGCTGCAGGCCGACGACGCGCTGTGGAGCGTGCCGGCCACCGTCGCGCGCTTCGGGGACGGGCGCGGCACCTTCGTCATCGCCGACGACGCCGAGCACCCGCTGATCCTGTCGGCGAAGCGCCCGGGCTCGCACCTGCGGCTGCTGGCGATCGGGCGGCCGACCCCCTGAGCTCCGGGGGCCCCGCGAGCTGCCGGGGCCCTGATCGCAGTGTCGTGCTTCGGAAGCCGAGGCCGTGGCGGCCCGCGCCTCCTCCTGCGACGAAGTGTGCATGCGACGGCGGGTCTCGCTGTGCGCGGTCATGCTGGTGTGCATCTTGCAGCTGAAGCCGGGTGACGGCGGCGCTCTCGCCGCTGCCCCCACGGAGGCCCCATGCTTCGCACTCCCTCGCTCCGCTCCTTCGCCCTCTTCCCGGTCGTCGCCGGCCTGGCCCTGATCGGCTGCGACACCGAGCCCGAGCCGACCGACCTCGAGCCCCAGGGCGGCTACTCGCTGCACCGCTTCGGGTCCTGCACCGAGCTCAAGGCCTACGTCGCGGACGCCTGGCTCGAGCAGCTGGTCCAGTCCCGCTACGGCTACGCCTACGGCGGTTGGGCGGAAGACGACGCCGGCGCCGACGGTGACAGCAGCAGCGGTGGGGGATCCGGCCCCAGTGACTGGTCGGAGACCAACACCCAGGAAGTCGGCGTCGACGAGCCCGACCTGGTGAAGACCGAGGACGGCACCTACCTGTACGTGGCCCACGGTCGCCAGCTGTCGGTCGTGAAGTCGTGGCCGGCCGACGCGAGCGAGCTGGTCGGCGAGGTCGATCTCGACGGCATCCCCTTCGCCCTGTTCGTCCGGGACGGCCGGGCCCTGGTGCTGGCGACGGTGTGGGAGTACTCCTACGAGACCGACAGCAAGGATCGACCCGACGAGGGGGCGGGCGACGGCACCGATCCCGACTGGGACAGCAGCGTCTACGACGGCACCGGGGACGTGCCCGACTGGGCCGGCGACTCCGACCGCTACTACAGCCAGAGCGTGCGGGCCTACGTGGTCGACCTGGCCGATCCGACCGCCCCCGACGTGCTGCGCGAGATCGACATCGAGGGCTGGTACACCGACGCGCGCATGATCGACGGCGACGTCTACCTGGTCAGCAACCTGACCCCGTGGGCTCCCGACAGCCTGTGGGAGCTGGTGTGGGGCGACCGGCTGGACCTGCCCGAGGTCGACGACTGGTCGGACGAAGCCGCGCTGACCGCAGCGGCCGATCGGGCCCGCGAGCTGCTGCGGCCCTTCGTGATGGACGCCGTGCTGGCCATGGACCCCGCCGAGCTGCTGCCCGAGATCCGCGACCAGGTGCCCGGCGAAGACGCGGCGCCGACGCTGCTGACCCAGTGCACCGATGTCTACCGGCCCGCCGGCATCAGCAGCCCCGGCGTGCTCACCGTCAGCCACCTCGACCTGTCCGCGGGCGACGCCGGCGGCGACGTGACCGGCACCGGCCTGATGGCGGACGGCTGGCAGGTCTACGCCAGCCAGGACCACCTCTACGTGGCGCAGAGCAGCTGGTGGTGGTGGTGGGGCTGGGACGACCTGGACCTCGAGACCCACTTCCACGAGTTCGAGCTGGCCGGCGCCGAGACCCGGTACGTGGCGAGCGGCGCTGTCGACGGCTGGCTGCTCAACCGCTTCGCGATGAGCGAGTACGACGGCTACCTGCGCGTCGCGACCACCGACTTCAACTGGTGGTGGGGCGGCGGCGCCGAGACCGAAGAACCGGCGAACAACGTCTTCGTGCTCCAGGAGTCCGACGGCGGCCTGGACGTGGTCGGTGAGGTGCGCGGCATCGCGCCCGGCGAACAGATCTACAGCGCGCGCTTCATGGGCGAGCGGGGCTACCTGGTCACCTTCCAGCAGGTCGACCCCTTCTTCACCCTCGACCTGTCCGATCCCACCGATCCGAGTGTCGTCGGTGAGCTGAAGGTCACCGGCTACAGCAGCTACCTGCACCCGGCGGGCGAGAACCACGTGCTGGCCGTCGGCATGGAGGCGACCGAGGAAGGCTGGGTCGAGGGCTTCGCCGTGAGCCTGTTCGACATCAGCGACTTCGCGAACCCGGTGCTGGCCGACCGGTACCTGCTGGAGAGCGACGACTGGTCGTGGTCGGAGTCCCTGTGGGACCCGCACGCCTTCACCTACCACCGCGACTCCCTGGCGGTGCCGGCCTACACCTACACCTACGAGGACGGTGACTACGAGGAGTTCAGCGGGCTGTTGGTGCTGGGCGTCGACCTGGACGCCGGCACGCTCACCGAGACCGGCCGGATCAGCCACAGCGGGCTCGCCGCGAGCACCGAGTGCCCCGACGACCCCTGGGACGACTGCTACGACTACGGCGACTACGCCTGGATGCGGCGCAGCGTCGTCGTCGAGGACTGGCTGTACAGCATCAGCACCTACGGCGTGGTCGTGAGCGAGCTGTCGCACCCCGACAGCGTGGTCGCCGAGGTGCCGTTCTACCCGGCGGAGTAGGCGCCCGGGCCCGGGCCCGGCCCGGGCTCAGCGCTGGCTGATGAGCGGCAGCATGACGACCTCGGGGACGACGTAGGTGTCGGCCCCGCGGGCGACGTGCACGACGGTCTCGGCGACCTGCTCGGGCTTCATGAAGTCCCGCTCGGGATCGATGCGGTCCTGGGGGAAGGGGTAGTAGTCCATCGCCTTCCAGAAGGGCGTGTCGATGCCGCCCGGGCAGACGGCGGTGACCTTGACGCCGTGGGGCTCGGCTTCGAGCCGCAGGGTGCCGGTGAAGCCGTTGACCGCCCACTTGGTGGCGTTGTAGGCGCTCTCGTTGGGCAGGTGCCACTTGCCGGCGACGCTGCTGATGTTGACGATGAGCCCGCTGCGCTGCTGCTTCATGACCCGGAAGGCGGCCTGGCTGCCGAAGTAGGCGCCCCGCACATTGGTCTGCCACAGCAGGTCGAGCTGCTCGGGGCTGACCGACTCGAAGGGCCCGTAGATGGCCAGGCCGGCGTTGTTGATCATGATGTCGAGGCGGCCGTGCTCGCCGACGGCGGCGTCGACCAGGGCCTGGAGCTCGCCCGGCTCGCGCACGTCGGTCTGCACGGCCATGGCGCCGGTCTCGGCGGCGACGGCCTCGAGCTCGGGCATGGTGCGGGCGCCGAGCACCAGCTTGCAGCCCTCGGCCGCGAAGGCGCGGGCCAGCGCGGCGCCGAGCCCGCGGCTGGCGCCGGTGATGACGACGACCTTGCCCTTCAGCGGGCTCCGGGCGGTCATGCCGACACCATCGACAGGGTGGCGGCCACGGCCTGCTCGATGCCGTCGGCGACCTGCCAGAGCTGGGCGTCTTCCATGAAGGCCGGGGCGGTCGCCAGCTTGCGGGCGCGATCGACGGACGCCTCGGTCACGGGGCAGGCGTGGTGGGTGCCGCCCAGGGCCTCGATGGCGGCGGCGGTGCCGGCGTCGCTGCCGATGGTGACCTCGCCCTCGTGCAGGGCCAGCACGACCACCGCCGGGCTGATGCAGACCGCGCCGATCGGCTTGTCCGCAGCGCGGAAGGCCTGCAGCACGGCGACCAGGTCGGGCTCGACGGTGCCGTCGGTGCCCTTCGTCGCGAAGGTCGAGAGGTTCTTGGCGACGCCGAAGCCGCCCGGCAGGAACAGGGCGTCGAAGTCGTCGGCCGACAGGGCGGACAGCGGCTCGATGGCGCCGCGGACGATGCGGGCGCTCTCGACCAGGACGTTGCGGGTCGCGCCGTCGACGGGGGCGCCGGCGAGGTGGTCGACCACGTGCATCTGCGGCTTGTCCGGGGCGAAGCAGCGCACGCGCGCGCCGGCCCGGGAGAGGGCGAGGAGGCTGATCACCGCTTCGTTGATCTCGGCGCCGTCGAGGAAGCCGCAGCCCGCGAGGACGACGGCGACGCGGGGGCCGGCGGCGGTGCCGGAGAGGTGGGACATGGAGGGCTCCGTGGGCGGGGAGGGGGAGGGGAGGGGGACAGGAGGAGGAGGCGTCCGCGGTGGCCGGCGTCGGGCGCGACAGGCGCGCGGGACCACGCGCGACGTGCGATGATGCGAGCGCAAGAGGGTCGCCCCTCGGGCGGTTCCGGGCGTCGGCCCGGTGCCACGCTGGCTATGCCACGGCCCGGGGGATGCCAACGACCCCGCTGGAGTCCCTCCATGGATCGCCTTCCCACCGCCATCGTGCGCCTGTCGCCGGCCCTGTGGCTGGTCGGCTGCGGGCTGGGCCTCGAGTCCTTCGCGCCGGGCGGGCCGGCGGGGGGCGACAGCGGGCTCCCGACCGGGCTGGACAGCGGCGGCGTGGGGCCCGACGACGGCGGTGCCGACAGCGGCAGCGACGCGGATGGCGGCAGCGACGGCGGCTCGGACGGCGGAACCGGGGGCGCCCAGGCGCCGACCGTCGGCTCGCTCAACGTGTCCGAGGGCCCGGGGCGCATCGAGGTGTCCTTCCAGGCCAGCGATCCCCAGGACGATCTGGACGGCGGGCGCCTGCTGCTGGCCGTCGACGGCGCCACCCAGAGCTACAACATCCCGGGGCAGATCTCCGACTGGCGGCCGTCGGGCGCGTCGACCCAGTACCTGGACCTGGACGACTGCAGCCGCGGCCGGCGCATGGAGTTCTCGGTCCAGCTCGAAGACGCGCTGGGACACAAGAGCAGCGCGAAGACCGACAGCCTGACCCTGTCGGGTGCCAGCAAGGCCCTGGCCGAGCTCGGCGACGACGAGACCGCCGTCGAGAACCTGGGCACGCTGAGCCGCGACACCTTCCTGTGCGGCGACATCTACCGGGCGAGCAACGACGGCAGCAGCTCGTACACGGGCGATCTGGACCTGATGTCCTTCCGCATCGACACCCCCGGGACCTACAGCTTCGCGCTGACCTGGGGGGCCGGCAGCGGCGACTACGACATGCACCTCTACGACACCAGCTGGAACCGGCTGGCCGAGGCGGTCGAGTTCGGGACCAGCCAGCCCGAGCAGTTCAGCTACAGCCTGGTGAGCGGCACGGCCTATGTGCTGGTGGTGGCCGGGTGGGACGGCGGCTCGGGGGCCTACACGGTGACCATCCGCTGAGCCGGGTCCAAGGCGCCGCGGGTGAGGCGGGTGAACCCCCCGCAGACGCAACAATCCGGGTCAGAAGCTGTCCGGTCGGATGAGGGGACCGCGCGATACGGCTTGACCGGGGCCGGCGCTGCGCGCGTGGGCCACCAACCGCGCCTCCCGACCCGGACGCGCCTCCTCCTCCGACCCTGCGCCTCCTCTCCCCGCCCCCTCTCGGAGCCCCTCGCCGTGGATGCCGCCTCTCCTCCGCACGCCCTGATCCTGGCCGCCGGCCGGGGCACCCGCATGAAGTCGGACCTCGCCAAGGTCCTGCACCCCGTGCTCGGGCTGCCCATGGTGGGGCACGCGGCCGCCGCCTGTCGCGCGGCGGGCATGGCCGTCCGGCTGGTCGTCCACCACCAGGAAGACGCGGTGCGTGCTGCCATGGCAGACGCCGGCGTGACCTTCACCCGCCAGCCCGACCCCCGCGGCACGGGCGATGCGGTGCGCGCGGCGCTGGCCGACCTGCCGGCGACGGGCACGGTGGTGGTGCTGCCCGGCGACGCGCCGCTCTTGCGGGCCGACACCCTGCGGCGCCTGCTGGCCGAGCATGACGGGCAGCTGGTGACCTGCCTGTCCGCGGTGCTCGACGACGCGGCCCGGTACGGGCGCATCGTGCGGGACGGGGACCGCGTGTCGATCGTCGAAGCCGCCGAGCTGTCCGATGCGCAGCTGGCGTCGCTGCGCGAGATCAACACGGGGGTCTACGCCTTCGACCTGGCCTTCCTGCACCGCGTGGTGCCGGGGCTTCTGCCCCACCCGCCCAAGGGCGAGATCTACCTGACCGATGTGCTCGGGCTGGCCAGCGAGCTCGGCCGGGCGCGGGTGATCGTCCACGATGGCGACGTGGACGAGGTGATGGGGGTCAACGACCGGCTGGCCCTGTCGCTGGCCGCCCGGGCCATGGCCTGGCGGGTCAAGGCCGCCCACGCCGAAGCCGGCGTGAGCTTCGAGGACATCGACAGCACCGTGGTGGAAGTCGGCGTGCAGCTCGGGCGGGACGTCACCGTGGGGGCGGGCTGCGTGCTGCGCCGCGGGGCCGTGGTGGGGGAAGGCGTGCGCATCGGGCCCCACTGCCTGCTGGATGCGGGCGTGCTGCTGCACCCCGGCGTGGTGGTGCGGGCCTTCTCGCACCTGGACCGGTGCGAGGTGCTGCCGGGCGCGGTCGTCGGGCCCTACGCCCGGCTCCGGCCCGGCGCCCGGGTGGGCGAGGACTGCCACGTCGGCAACTTCTGCGAGGTCAAGAACGCGGTGCTCGAGCCCGGCGCCAAGGTCAACCACCTCAGCTACATCGGCGACGCGCGGGTGGGTGCGCGCACGAACATCGGCGCGGGCACGATCACCTGCAACTACGACGGGCACGGCAAGCACCACACCGACATCGGCGCCGACGCCTTCATCGGCAGCAACACGGCGCTGGTCGCGCCCGTGTCGGTGGGCGACGGGGCCATCGTCGGGGCGGGCAGCACCATCGTCGGTGATGTGCCGGCAGACGCGCTGGCCCTGGGCCGCGGGTCGCAGGTGGTCAAGCCGGGGCTCGCACCCCGGATCCACGCTCGCAACGCCGAGCGCAAGCGCCAGGCCACCCGCGGCGACGGAGCGTCCTCGTGAGCGACCTGCTGAGTGGCCTGAACCCGGAACAGCGGCGTGCGGCCGAGCACATCGACGGCCCGCTGCTGATCCTGGCCGGCGCGGGGTCGGGCAAGACCCGGGTGCTGACCCACCGCATCGCGTGGATGCTCCACAAGGGCGTCGACCCGCGGTCGATCCTGGCCATGACCTTCACCAACAAGGCCGCGGCCGAGATGAAGCACCGCGTGGCCCAGCTGGTCGGGGACCGGGCGAAGCGCATCCTGGTCAGCACCTTCCACAGCGCCTGCGTGCGCTTCCTGCGCCAGGACATCCACCACCTGGGCTACCCGCGCAGCTTCAACATCTACGACACCGACGATCAGACCCGGCTGTTCAAGGAGATCGCCCGCGACATGCGGCTCGATTCCAAGCAGTGGTCGCCGGCGCGGCTGCGGTCCGAGGTGGACCAGGCCAAGAACAAGCTGTGGACGCCCGACGACCTGGCGGCCGATCGCAGCCGGGACCCGGGCGACCCCGTCGCGTCGGTGTACGCCCGGTACCAGGCCGCCCTGGTCACCGCCGGCGCGGTCGACTTCAACGACCTGCTGGGGCTGGTCGAGCGACTGTGGCGGGAACACCCGGCGGTGCTCGAGCGCTACCAGCGGCGGTTCCGGTACCTGATGGTCGACGAGTACCAGGACACCAACCGGGCCCAGTACGCGCTCATCCGCCTGCTGATGAAGCGCCCGCCGGGCGAGTCCCAGAACGTCGCGGTGGTCGGTGACGACGACCAGTCCATCTACGCCTTCCGCGGCGCGGACATCCGCAACATCCTGGACTTCAAGAAGGACTTCCCGGGCGCGACGGTGGTGCGGCTCGAGCAGAACTACCGCTCGACGGGCAACATCCTGGCGGCCGCCCACGGCGTGGTGCAGCACAACCCTGGCCGGATGGACAAGCAGCTGTGGACGGCGGCCGGCGACGGCCCCCGGGTGCGGGTCATCGCCTGCGACGACGAAGGCGCCGAGGCCGAGCGCGTGGTCGGCGAGCTGCGTCGGCGCGTGCAGCAGGGCGCCGCCCGGTGGGGCGACTTCGCGGTCATCTACCGGACGAACGCGGCCAGCCGCCCCTTCGAGAACGTGCTGGTCCGGGCGGGAGTGCCCCATGTCCTGGTCGGCGCCCGCAAGTTCTACGAGCGGCGCGAGGTCCGGGACCTGCTGTCCTACCTGAAGCTGGTGCTCAACCCGGCCGACGAGCTCGCCTGGGCGCGGATCATCAACGTGCCCAGGCGTGGGATCGGCGACAAGACGGTCGCGGGCATCCGTGAGCTGGGCCAGCAGCTCGGTGTGCCGCCGCTCGAAGCGACCGCGCGCTGGGCGGCGGCCGGCGGGGGCCAGGCGCGCAAGGCCGCGGCCCGGCTGTGCGAGCAGCTGGCCGGCTGGTCCGAAGACGCGAAGACGACCTCACCCGGCGAGCTGGTGCAGCGCATCGCCGAGCAGTCCGGCTACGCCGCGGCGCTTCGCGAGGAAGGCACGGACGAAGCGCGCAGTCGCCTCGAGAACGTCGAGGCGCTGTGTCGCGCAGCGGAAGAACCCTTCGACGACGCCGAGCTGTTCGACGACCTGTTCGTCGAAGCCGCCGCCGTCGACCTCGAGGATCCGCTGGTCCGGCTCACCCTGTTCCTGGATCGGGTCAGCCTGGCCGGCCAGGACGAGGACCTGCCCGACGACGACGACCACGGCAAGGTGACCCTGCTGACGGCCCACCTGGCCAAGGGCCTGGAGTTCCCGGTCGTCTACACGGTCGGCATGGTCGAGGGGGGCTTCCCGCACTTCCGGGCCCTCGAGCGAGAGGAAGACCTCGAAGAGGAACGGCGGCTGGTCTACGTGGCCTTCACGCGGGCCCAGCAGCAGCTCGTGGTCACGCGCCCTCGTCGCCGCCTCTTCCCGGGGCGCGGCTACGAGAGCGCGCAGCCCAGCCGGTTCCTGGGCGACATCCCGCCCCAGGTGGCCGAGCACGAAGGCAGCGCCTTCTCGGGCGGCGGCTACGGCGGCAGCGCCTTCGGCGGCGGCGGCGGCTACCGCAGCCCCCACGACGCGGGGCTCCACGCCCGCCGCGCCGAACGCGCCGGCTATCGACCGCCGGCAGGGCTCGGCGGCGGGTCGGCCGGCGCCAGTCGACGGACGCCCTCGGGCCCCGAGGGACGGGCGCCCTTCCGGTCCGCCGCGATGGCCGGCGGACGGGGACCGCTCTCCACGGCCGAGCCCGACGCAGAGCTGCGTCTGGTCACCCCCGAAGACCCTTCCGAGCTGCAGCCGGGCACGGAAGTGTTCCATCCGCAGTTCGGACGGGGCACGATCCAGGAACGCCAGGGGTCTCCTGCCAACATGAAGCTCGTCATCCACTTCAAGGGCCACGGTCGCAAGAAGCTGTTCCTGCGGCACGCCCACCTGGAGATCGTGCTGCCTTGACCCTCGTCCTGCCCCTCCTCGCCTGGCTCGTGGCGGTCGCGCCGACCGCGCGCGCGACCCCCGACGCGCTGCTGCGCCGGACCGAGGGTGTGCTCGGGCGGGACGAGGTGGTGGGCGGGGGAGGCGCCGAGCAGCTCGCGCGATCGCTGGTCGACCGCGAGCAGTGGGACGTCGCCGCGCCCGCCTGGGCAGCAGCCCGCGACGCAGGCGCCGACCCCGACACGGCATGGACCTGGGAGGTCGTGAGCCTGGTCGAGTCCGAGCAGTGGGAGCTCGCGCAGCTCGTCGCGTTGTCGGCCCTGGCCGAGGCGCCGACCGACGACCAGCGCCACCTGCTGTACGGCTGGCTGATGTGCCGTGCCGGGGCCGAGCGGGGGGCGCGCCGCATCGCACGCCTGCGCCACGACGAAGGCGGCGGAGACCAGGGCGCGGGCGCGGCGGTGCTCGAGCTGCGCGCCCTGCGGCACGCCGGCCGGGCCGGCAGCTGGGCTCGGGCCCGCCGTCGCTTGCTGCGCACCGGCAGCCCCGACGCCTGGCTGTGGATGGAGTCGAGCATCGGGCACTTCCTGTCGCGCGATCCCGAAGCCCTGGTCGACCTCGAGCGCGCCGTGCAGGCACCGCAGGCCACCGGCCAGCACGTCGCCGCCGCGATCGATCTGCGCGCCGCAGTGGGGGACCATCGGCGGGCCATCGACCTCGCGCTGGCCGGCCTGGTGCGGTTCCCCGACGATCGGGCCCTGGGGGCGCGCGCCGCAATCGCCGCCACCCACCCCGAAGCAGCGGCCTGGCTGGACGAGGTGCTGCACGCGGCGCCCGACCGGGCCGAGGCCTACGAGCTGCGGGGGGCACGCCGGCTGGCCCAGGGCGACGCGGCGGGCGCCCGGGACGATCTGGCGACTGCCGTCGCCCTGGGGCGACGCACCGCCTCCGTGCGGGGCCTGCACGCCACCGCGCTGGCCGAGCTGGGCCTCGACGAGCGTGCGCTGTCCGTGCTGGACGAGGCCACCGACGCGTTCCCGGATCACGACGGGCTCGCCCGGGAGCGGCTGGAGCTCGCCCGCCGGGTCGGCAGCCCCGGCGCCCGGCTCATGGCGGCCGAGGCGGTGCTGCGGGCCGCGCCGGAGGCCCCTTCGGCGGAGCTCGAGGACGGGGCGATCCAGGACGCGCTGCTGCTCGGTCGTCCCGACGAGCTGCTCCGCTGGACGGAGCGTGCGCTCGCCTGGCGTCCCCACAGCGAGCTCGCGCTCCGAGCGCGCGCCGTCGCCCTCGGGCAGCTGCAGCGCCCCGATGAAGCCCTGGACGCCTGGGAGACCGTGCACGCGCGCCTGCCGACGGATCCGGACGTGCTGGTGGGCTTCGCCGGGTTCTTGCTGTCTCCCGGCGGGGCCCTGTCCCCCGACCCGGCCCGGGCGCGCTCGCTCGCACGGCGGGCGGTCGAGTTGCGCCCGACGGCCGGCTCGCTGCAGGTCCTGGCGGCCGCCGCGTGGGCCCTCGGCGACCGCGACGAAGCCGTCGCGCGCCAGCGGGACGCCGTGCGCCTCTCTCCCGACGACGACGGCCTGAAGCGCCGACTGCAGCTGTACACGGGCGAACTTCCGTGAGCCGACGGGAACTCCCGGATGCCACGAGCGGTCACAGCCCCGGCGGCGCCGCTTGCCCGTCCTTCCGAGCGGGTGGTACCTTGCCGCAGCCAGATGAGCAGGGAGCGACGGGGCCAACATGATCGTCAGCTGCGAGAATTGTGGAGCACGCTACAAGCTCGACCCGGCCCGCATCACCGGCCGGGGCGTGCGGATCACCTGTCCCCGCTGCAAGAACGTGTTCGTCGTCTACCGCCAACAGGCGGAAGCCACGGGCGAGGTCCCCGTGTCGGACGGGGCCGCCGACGCGGCCGCCGAGGCCGCGGAAGACGCCAACGACGACGACGAAGCCACGCAGATCTTCACCCGGGCCGCGTCCCGCCCGAAGCCGGCGGAGCCCGTCGGTTCCAAGGCCGCCGCCAAGCCTGCGGCGCCCGCCGCCAGGCCTGCCGCGCCCACCCCCGCGCCGGCCGCGGCCGAGCGCCCGCCCGCGCCGAAGAAGTCGGCGCGCGGCGATGTCGCCTCGCTGGACTTCGCCTCGGTCGGCATCTCCGGCTGGAAGGTCAAGGTCCGCATCGGCCTGGTCTACGACTTCTCGGACTACAAGACCCTCGCCCGGTACATCAAGGACGGGCGCGTAGACTCCGATGACCAGATCTCCCACAACGGACAGACCTGGACCCGGCTCGGCGACATCTCCGACCTCGAGTCGCACTTCTTCGATGTCTACGAAGCCGCCGCGGCGGGTCAGCGCGACGCCGAGGCCGCCTTCGGCGAAGACCGACCGACCCGAATCGTCGGGGCCGCGGCCCTTGCCGGCAAGCTCGACTCCACCCTGGACGACGAGCCCGACAGCGATCTGGCCGCGACCATGGCCGCTGCCGCCGCTGCCGAAGACGACGGCGACTACGACTCCGGCTCGACCGGCGCCCGCAAGGCGACCGGACCCAGCTTCAACGACCCCTTCGCCCGCCAGCGGGGCGCCAGCGGCCAGCGCCGCCGCAAGTCGTCGGCGCAGCCGGCTGCCCAGGCCGCCAAGAAGGACGGCGGCAAGGCCAGCAGGGGCCCGCTGGTGCTCGGGCTGGTGCTGCTGCTGGCCGCCGGTGGCGCAGGCGCCTGGTACGTGACGTCGATGAACAGCGGGCCCAGCAGCCAGGAAGCCGCGGCTCAGGCCAAGCGCGACCACGAAGTCAACAAGGCCGCGGTGCAGCAGTCCGCCCAGCAGTACCAGGACGAGCTCACCAAGGATCTCAAGGAGACCCTGCAGGAGACGGTCGAGGACGACAAGGGCTGGGTCACCGAGAACCCCGAGGAACAGCTGACGCCGGTCCATCCGGGTGGCAGCGGCACGGCGCGCTCCGTCCCTCCGCCCCAGCAGGCGGCCGGCATGGCGGTCAGCGCCGACATGGGCTCCGGCTCGGGCTCCATGGCCGCCGGGCCGGTCACGCCCCAGGCGCACTACGACCAGGGCCGCGCCCTGTTCCGCGAGGGGCGCTGGAACGACGCGGCGACGTCCTTCCGCCAGGCAGTCGCCGGCAACCCGCAGAACGCCGACTACCGCACCTGGCTCGGGTACACCCTGATGAAGGCCGGGCAGCTCGACGACGCGCGGACCGAGCTGGTGGCCGCAACCAACAAGGGCAGCGCCCAGGCGCACATGCACCTGGGTGATCTCGCCGCGATGCAAGGTGACGTCGGCGGCGCGGTCGGCCACTACCAGGCCTACCTGAAGCTGGTCCCCGGCGACGAAGCCAGGGTCCAGGCCAAGATCGACGCGCTGATTCGCTGAACCGGTCTCGCCGGCCGGCGCGACGCCCTCTCCATTGGTAGGCTGCGCGGCATGTTGATCGTGTGTGACAGCTGCGGCGCCGAGTACGAGGTCGACGTCGGCGACGAGGACGAGCTCGGCGAAGACGCGATGCGCTTTCGCTGCAGCGCCTGTGGCCACACCTTCACGGTCGGTGAAGACGGCACCTCGAGCGCCCTGTCGTCCCTGCCCGACGACTGGCAGGCCGATGCCGCGCCGGCCGAGCCGGTCGAGACCGAGCCCCCGATGCTGCTCAAGCAGGAAGGCAAGGTCTACCAGGTCGAAGACGTCGCCACCCTGCAGCGCTGGATCGTCGAGCGCCGGGTGCTGCGCGAAGACCTGCTGAGCATCGGCGGCCTGAAGTGGGAGCCGGTGGGCAGTCGCCGCGACCTGCAGGTCTTCTTCCAGCTGGTCGAGTCGGTGGAGGAGTCGGATGGTTCCACCGGCATGGGGGCGCCGCCCGTCGAGGGGGTCGACAGCGCCCGGGCCGTGAAGGGCGCTGCCCCCTGGGAGATGGGCGAGCCCGGGCTCGAACCGTCCCCGGCCGAGGCGTCGCTGCTGGATGCCTTCGCAGCGCCCGAAGCCGACGACGACGAGTGGGAGGACGACGACGGTACCGACGCCGGCCTGCCTGTGTTCGGCGCACCGCCGGTGCTGGCCGCCGGGCCCGATCCGACCGACCTCCCGGACGTGCCGACGCTGGCTGCGGCCGATGCGGTGCGCAACCTGGCCGACGAGCCGGGGGTGACGCGCGGCGAGCGGGTGGAGCTGCCCGGCGGGGATGTCGACGACGACGGACCCTCGGTGTCCGCGCGATCCGAAGACTCGGTCGCTTCGGCGGTGTCGGCGGCGTCTGCCGGCTCGGCCGCCAGTGGCGCTGCGGCGGGCGACACGGCGGCGAGCGACACGGCGGCGGGTGACGCGCTGGACCCGGGCGATCCGTACTCTGCAGGCAGCGGGCGCCTGGCGCCGTTCCAGGTGATCGGCGATCCGGACGGCTCGTCGCTGCGCGAGGAGCAGGCGACCGAGGAGATTGCTCGCCCCCTGCCCGACGACCTCACCGACGACATGCTGTTCCCCGAGGAGCGGAAGAGCGAGGAGTTCTTCCCCGTGCCCGCGGGCGGCGCCGAGACCAGCGCCCGTCAGACCAGCTGGCCACCGCCCGAGCCCGAGCCCGTGGATCCGGGCGGGGGTGGGGTGCCGACGTGGATGGTGGTCGCCGGCGCGGTCGCCGCGCTGGTCGCTGTGGTGTGGTTCCTGGGGCGCGGAGACGGCGCTGCCGATGCGCCGGCGTCCGGCGAGCCGGCCAGCGACGCCGCCCACACCGCACCGGCCGATCCGCCGGTCCTGGCACCCGGCCAGGGCGGCGGCTCGTCGGGGGGACCCGCGCTGATGCCGGCGCCGGGCACGGAGCTGCCGGGGGAAGCGGGTTCGGCGCCGAAGGAAGGCCAGGGGGATGCGTCCGCGGACGCCGCCGGGCCCGCGAGCGGCACCGATGCGGATCCGCCCGCGCTGGACGCCGCCGCGCAGGAAGCCGCCGCGCAGGAAGCCGCCGCCAAGGAAGCCGCCGCGAAGGAAGCCGCCGCCAAGGAAGCTGCTTCGAAGGAAGCCGCTGCGAAGGAGGCCGCTGCGAAGGAAGCCGCTGCGAAGGAGGCCGCTGCGAAGCAGGCCGCTGCCAAGGCGGCGCCGACGGAAGCCGCCGCTGCGCGCCCGGTGAGCGTCAAGCGCATGGTCGATCAGGGCTGGGCGGCCGTGGAGCGCGGCGATCTGTCCGGCGCCCGCGCCACCTTCAACGACGCGCTGCAGCGCGACCCGGGCAACGCCGACGCCCGGTTCGGCCTGGGCTACGCCTACGAGAAGCTGGGCAACGAGACGGCGGCGGTCCGCAACTACTGCCAGGTGGCTGCCACGGGGTCGGGAGATGCGCGCATCGAGGCCCAGGGTCGGCTGCGTGCACTCGAAGCCAGCTGCGAGTAGAGGGGCCGACCGCCTCCTGGAGCCCCGATGAGCAAGCCCCACATCCGCGTGGTCGCCGCCGAGATCGAGCGGGACGGAGCCTTCCTGATCACCCAGCGCCGTCCGGAAGCGACGATGCCGCTGCTGTGGGAGTTCCCCGGGGGAAAGGTCGAGCCCGGCGAGACGGACGAGCAGGCCCTGGCCCGTGAGCTGCGCGAGGAGATGGACATCGGGGTGTCCGTGATCGAGCGCAGCCTGCACGTCAGCCACGAGTACGACGACTACACCCTGGATCTGGTCGTGTACCGCGCGACCACCATCGACACGCCGAAGCTCCTGCGGGTGCACGACTACCGCTGGGTCCGTCCGGAGCACTTCGACCGCTACCAGTTCCCGGGCGCGGACCAGCGCACCATCGACGCGCTCCTGGCGGACTGATGGCGCCGGGCTTCCGGTGCGGCGGGCTCAGAAGGCCTCGCCCCAGCCGGCGGTGAGCGCCCAGCCCAGGGTCCCGAAGGCCGCGTCCAGTCGGACGGTGTTGTGGGGGCGAGGTGGCAGTGCCAGGCGCAGGCCGCCGCCGCCGCCCGCGTGCAGCTGCAGGGCCGCGGGTTCGTCGGGCACCTGGAGCGCGGCCTCGCCGAGCAGCACGACGCCGAGCGGGCCGACCACCGGGGCCCTCCACTCGCCGACCAGTCCGGTGAGCACCGGTCCGCGCAGCCGGCCCAGCGGGGCGTGGCGCAGCACCTCGCCACCGCCCCACGCCGCCTGGCGCCAGGTCGGGCTGGTCGACAGCGGGGTCAGATCGGTCAGCATGCGGCCGGCCAGGACCGACCGGCCGACCGGCCGGGTGCCGATCAGCTCGGTGCGCAGGCCCAGGTGCGGCGGACCGAACAGCGCGAGCTCGCTCGAGACGCGCAGCTGCACCGCCGGCGCGGCCGCCCAGGACAGGCCACCGAAGGCGCCGTGGCCCGGCACGGTCAGGCCGCCTTCCGGGGTGTCGACCCGTACCTGGGGACCGAGCCAGGCCGACACCGGACCGGCGGTCAGGCCCGCGCCCGCCCGCGCCCGCCAGCCGAGCACCTGGGGTGCCGCGTAGCGCCACCCGTCGATGGTGTAGTGCGGAACCGGGACCCGCTCGACGGCGGCGCCGGTGGTGAGCCACCAGCGGCCGCGGGTGGTCAAGCCGCCCGCCAGTCGCAGGCTGCCGGCGGTGGTGGCGTGCCCGCCGAGCTCCAGCCGCCAGGCCTTCCACGCCACGTCGGGGTGCACGAAGCGCAGCAGCGGTCCCGCCCCCAGGCCCGGTGCGGCGAGCACGCCGAGCCCTACGGTCCAGGTGCCGGGGCCCGGGACCGGCCCTCGCGCGAGGGCGGCCATCCGGGCTTCGGCGAGGGCCCGCACGTCTTCCCGACCGACGTCGCGCGCCCACTGTGCGGTGGCGTCCAGGATCTCCCGGGCGTCGTCGCGCTGGTCCGACAGGCCGAGCTCGGACACGATGGCGGCCCGGTCGGCCCAGGCCAGGGCACACCAGGGGTCTTCGGTCGGACAGGTGGCCAGGGCCCGGTCGGCCCGCGGGCCGTGCGCCGCCAGCCCGATGCCGCCGGAGACCCGCAGCAGCCGCAGCTCGGCCATGGCCACCACGGCCGGGTCGCCCTGGCTGGCGGCAGCCTCGCGCCACGCCCGGGCGGCGGCGCCGCGGTCGGCGCGCTCCCAGGCGGCATCTCCCTCTGCCAGCGCCTCGCGCGGGGTCCCGGCGGCCGCGGGGCCTGTGACCAGCGCCAGCCACGCGAGCACGGTCAGCAGCAGGGGGATCGAGCGATGCACCTCGGCTGGCTATCGCGATACCCTGTGGCCTCCCCCCTGCTCCCTCGTGCGCCATGACGGTCTCCCTCCTCCTCGCCGCCCTCCTCTCCGGCCCGGCCTCCGCCGACACCGGCGCGGGCGACTGCGACGACTGGGGCGCCATCAGCCCGGACGAGCGCGCGATGGCGGTCGGCGAGTTCGCCACCTTCCGGATCAGCGGTGGCTCGCGCTGTGGCGACGCTGCGACCTGCAGCTGGTGGACCGATGGCGGCAAGGGCGACTTCCTCCAGACCTCCGGCTCGCCGGTGACCTGGCGCGCCCCCACCGAGCTCGAGGACTGCGTCACCGAGAACTTCCGCATGTGGGCCAGCTGCACGGATGGCTCCACGACGTCCTACGCCGACATCACCGTGCGCTGCTCGCACGAGCAGCTGGTCGAGGTGCAGGCCAGCCGCAACGCGCAGGTCTCCGGCGGCGGCTGCAACGGGCCGGTGCCGTCGGACGGGTCGTCGTCGGGCGCGAGCGACACCGGCGCGGCGGCCGTCTTCCTGCTGCTGCCCCTGGTCGGGCTGCGGCGGCTGCGGCGCCGGTAGTCAGCCCTTCCCGCGCAGCCAGCCGCCCTTCTGGCTGTCGACCAGGGCCTTGAGCTGCTTGTCCGCGCGCTCGTGGGAGATGCGCATCGCGGCCAGCGCGTCCAGGATGCGGCGGGCCTCGCGCCGCCGCCAGACGGCGTGGAAGGGGTCCAGGAAGCGCTCGACCACGTCGACCAGCACGGACAGCAGCCCGCCACCGTCGCCGCTGCGGCCGCGCGCCCGGAGCAGCCCGTCCCGCGCGGCTTCGATGGCGGTGCGCGCCGCCCGCAGGTCCGGGTCGTCCGGCAGGCCCGCCAGCACGTGCAGCGTGCTCTCGCAGGCCAGGACCGAGCCGTAGGCCCGGGTGCCGAGCCGCCCCAGGCGGTCGCGCACCGCGGCGCCGTCGCCCCGCTCGTGGGCTTCCTGGAGCGCGACGAGCTGGGGATGCAGCTCGCCCCACTCGACCCAGCGGTAGGCGAAGTCCAGGCCCGTGCCCTTGATGTTCTGCAGGCCCATCAGCTGGACCGTGGCGCCGGGCGGGGCGGCCTGCAGGGCGCGATGGATGGTCTCGTCGCCGGTGGACTTGGCGTCTTCGACCACGACCAGGCTGGCGTCGACCAGGGTCTCGTACAGCCGGGCCCGGTCCCCGGGGCTGCCCGAAGCCAGGGCGGCCTGGACCGCCAGGTAGCGGGCCATGGCGTCGACCAGCCAGGTGACCAGCTCGTCGCCGTGCACCCGGGTGGCCTCGGGCAGGCTGCGGGCCAGCAGGTCGGCGGGGCCCCGGATCGCCCGGGCGGCGACCCGGCCGGCGTCCATCGTGGCGGCCGAGGCGGGGCCGACCTCGGCGCAGGCGGCCTCCCAGGCGGCGGCGGCGCTGTCGGGGGCGCCGAGGGCCCGGGCGCAGGCAGCGCCGAGCGGCCCCGGGTGCTCGATGCGGAGGTGGGCGAACAGGCGCGCCACCTGGTCCTGCTGGGCCAGGTCGGTGCGCTCGAGCCGCGCCCGGACGGCCTCGAGCAGGTAGCTGCGCAGGCCGCTGAGGTTGGTGCCGATGAGCACATGACGGTGGGCGGCGGCACGGTCGGCCAGCAGGCCGGCGAACATCCGGCTGCGGGCCACGCGGTCGGCGCGGTTGTTGACGACGGTGATGCGCAGCTCGCCGGGGGCGGGTGGGTCCCCGAAGCCGGCCGTGCGCCAGTTGTGCTGGAAGCTCAGCGGGTCGTTGGCCGACATGCCCTGGGAGAACACGACGGTGCGGCCCTCGGTGTGGGCCGGCGCGTGGATGACCAGGGCGCCGACGTCGGCGACGACGCGCTCGGCCATCCAGCCCACCGCCTCGACCCAGGGAACGCCCAGGGCGCCGGCCAGCCGGGCGACCAGCGCGACGTTGGCGGGGTGCTCGGCGTGGCGGAACCGGGCCAGCAGGTCCCGGGGCAGCAGCTCGTGCTCGGCGCGCCGGACCGGGTGCAGCGTGGCCCCGCGGCGCTCGGCCTCGGTGCGCAGGACCGGCAGCATGCCCTCTTCGGCCGTGAACAGCGTCCGGCCGGGGGGCGAGAAGCCGCCGATGACGGTGGCGACGTCGCGGCCGGTCGGGCCCTGGATGTCCTCGTGGTCGGGGAAGGCGTTGGTCAGGGTGCTGACGTCGTCCCGCATCCAGCGCTGCTGCAGCAGGTCGACGTACTTGGGGTTGAGCGCCATGCACTCCCACAGCAGCACCCGGGCGCCGAGACGCGGCGCCAGGATGGCGACCTCGGCTTGTTCCCAGATGGTGGCCTTGTCGTAGGGCCGGTACAGGAACAGCTCCCGGGCGCGTCCGCCGGGGGGGGCGTGCAGCAGCATCGCCTCGCAGCCGGTGGTCTTGGCCGCGAAGGGCAGCCCCAGCGCCTCGAGCAGGCCGGCCTTCAGCCGCTCCGTCCCGGACTTGCCGCGCGTGCCCCAGCCGCCCATCACCAGGGGCAGCTCGCGACGGGCCCGGCGCAGGCGCTGGCGGGCCCAGGCCAGCCGTCCGAACAGCACGCCGCCGAGCAGGAACACCAGCACGGTGAGGTGGGTGAGGGTGCTCGCGCCCATGGTGACGGCGAAGGCCAGGGGGTCCAGCCAGGCGCCGGCGCTGCGATCGGGAGGCGGCCGCTCGGCGTCGGCGGGCTCGATCCGGACCCGGAAGCCGAGCCGGCCCAGCAGCCGCGCCCACTCCCGGGCCAGGTCCGGGTCGTCGCTGTCGAGGCCGTCGTGGCGCAGGCGATCGACCTGGCGGAAGCGCCAGGTCAGCCAGCTGCGGGCCTGCCAGCGCGCGCTGAAGCCGTCGGGCGGCGTGACGCGGGTGGTCCCGGCCGGCGTGACGATGATCAGCTCGGGATGCCGCAGGCTGTGCAGCAGGTCGTCCGCCATCGGGACCTCGGGGGCCCAGCCTTCTTCCCGCGAGAGCATGACGCGCTGGCCGGGAACGCCCGTCTGGACGGCCTCGGCCGTGCCCTGGGGCGGCACGCGGATCCGGCCGCGGTCGGCGCGGCCGCTGGCGTGGGTGTGGCCCTGGCGCTTGGCGGGGGCGGGCTGCCGGAGCTCGTCGAGCACCCGCCAGGCGGCCGGGGCCTCGGGGTCGCCGCGCACCACGCGGACGGTGATGCCCGGCGCGTCGGGCGCGCCTTGCGGGTCGATCTGGAAGCCGTGGTGCTCGGCGGCGTGGGGGACGAGGGCCCGGGCCAGGTCCAGCGCAGTCGTGCCGGCGGGCAGCCGCAGCTCCAGCCCCTCGCCGTCGGGCAGGCGGGCGAGCTCTGCCGCGGCGGCGCGGGCCGGGCTCTCGGCGGCGTCCAGCCACGCCCGCAGCAGCCACAGGCGCCGCCGGATGGGCACCGACAGCGGCTCCTGCAGGCTGTCGAGGGCGTCGCGCAGGGTCTCTGGAGGATCCCGGTCCTCGCCGGCGCGAAACCGCTCCAGCACGGCGTCGAGGAGGGTGCGCAGCACGAGCGGGTCGCAGGCGAGGGGGTCCGCCTCGGTCTTGAGGTCGCGGGCCAGCCCGGCCAGGCCGTGGCCCGGCTGGCGGCCGAGGGAGAAGGCGACGCGGGCGCGCTGGCGGGCGTCGCCTCGGGCCCGGAGCAGGCGCAGCCCGTTCTGCCCGTCGCGGTCGTCGCGGGCGGCCAGGGTGTCGATGGCCAGGAAGCGCACCAGCTCGCTCTCGTCCTGGAGCGCGGCCTGGACGGCGGGCAGCGGGTCCAGATCGCGGCGGGCCAGCCAGGTGGCCACCGCCTCGCTGCGGACCAGGGCGTCCGGGTCCGTCAGGGTCGGCTGCAGCCACCGCGTCGCCAGATCGGGTCCCAGGCCCCGCACCACGCGCACGGCGGCCCGGCGGACCCAGGGATCCTCGTCCGGATCGCGGACCAGCCCCTGCAGCGTCCGCAGGCCGCCGGGCGACAGGGTCGGGGTGTGGCCGTGGGCGGCCAGCAGCTCGGCCAGGGCATGCACCGCGGCGAGTCGGGTCGGCCGCCGCGGCTCGCCCCGCGCCACCGCGGCCAGGGTCGTCTGCAGCTGGTCGCGGTCCAGGCTCTCGAGCACCGACGCCGGACCGGCGTGCGCCTCGCGCAGGGCGACCAGCGCCGGGGCCAGCCGGGCACACAGCTCCAGCCGGGCCCCGGCGTCCTCGGCGGCGGCGCCCTCCCGCTCCAGCAGGCAGGAGATGTCCAGCATGCCGCGGGCCGCGGCGCCCAGATCGCGGCGCAGCGCCCGCGCGTCCTGGACCGTGGCCCGCAGGTGGCGTACCACCAGCGCCTGCCGCGTCGTGTTGCTGGCCTCCAGTGCCTGGGCCCGGAGGGTCGAGGCGCGGGCGTCGACTGCCGCCCGCGTGGTCCGCAGCTCGCTCATCACCTGGACCAGCGCTGCCACCGCCCCGTCCGGCGGGTCCAGCGGGATCCGCGGCGCGAGGTCCGCCAGCTCCGGCCCGCGGATGCGCGCGGTGAGGGGATCGACCAGCGCGGCCAGGCGGTCGGTCGCGCGGCTGCCCGTCGCGCGGCGGGGCAGCACCGGGTCCGGGCGCGCCGTTCCGGTCTTCCCCTGGCTCATGGCGTGCTCCGCAGCGCGCGGAAGGCGACGGTGCCCGGCGGCAGGTCGGTCAGCGCGCGCCGGTGGGGCAGCAGCAGCTTGACCCCCACCGAGGCCACGGGACGGGTCGGCGACAGGGTCCAGCCGGCCTTGCCCCAGATCCGCCACCAGCGGGTGGTGCCCTGCCAGATGCCGTGCTCGGCGGACAGCAGCACCCGGCCGCCCCAGCCGCCGGCGGCGCGGTGGTCGTCGACCAGCCGGCGATCGACGGTGGCGTCCAGGCCGACGACCGTCGACCCGCCCAGCAGCAGATCGCCTGCGACGAAGGCGCCCACGCGGTCCAGCGACGGCCCGGTGTTGGACGTGGCCCGGGCGCCGAGCTGCAGGCGCAGGTCCAGAGAAGGCTGCAGCACCAGCGACGGCGCCAGCTTCGCGTGCACCGGGTGGTCGGCCAGCCAGCGCGACCACGCGCGGGGATCCGCGTGCACGCGCGGGTCCTGGGAGACGGCGAAGGTGTGCAGGCTGCCCTCCAGCCGCAGGTCCAGATCGGGACCCAGCCCCAGATCCTGGCGCACCCGCACCTCGGCGCCGACCTTGCCCGCGGGGCGGGCGAGCCGCTCGACCGGGGTCGCGCCCGCGGCGATCGCCCGCAGGCCGGCATGCCCGCGGCCCCACAGGGTGCCGCTCTCGATCTCCACCCCGCCCGCCGGGCTCGGCCCCCGCAGCCATCCGCCGGTGCGCAGCCACCCCTTGGGCAGGCCCAGCATCCAGTCGCCGTGGGCCTCGGCGGCGGTCCACCCGGTGGTCGGGAAGTACACGGGCGCGTGGTGCAGGCCCAGGCCGACCTCGACGCTGCCGCCGTCGGCGGGGGTGCGCAGCGGGGCGGGCGCGTCGGGGCCCACCGCGGTCAGCAAGGCGTCGAGGTCGACCGGCGGCGGGGCCGGCGGGGGCGGCTCGGCGAGCTCGACGGGCTCGGTGTCGTCGCTGGCGTCGCGCATCCGGCCGGTCGCCACCCGCACGTCGCCGCTGCCGTGCACCACGATCCGCGTGACGCCGTCGTCGACCAGGGGCACGACCGTTTCGGGATGCTCGTCGTCGAGCACGCCCACCAGCTGGTCGCCGCGCAGGATGCGCAGGTCTCCGTCGACCCGCTGCACCCGCACCAGGGCGGGGCCCGCCAGGTCGTAGGCGAGGGGCCGTCCGGGGCGGGCGCGGTGGGCACGCACGGTGGGGGAGGGGAGGAGGGCCTGTCCATCGACGAGGCTGCGCACCACCAGCGCGTGATCCGGGCCGGGCCCCTGGACCTCGACCGAGGAGGCGCCCGGCGGCACCGACACCGAGGCCGTGTCGCCGTCGGCCACCGTCAGCTCCTGCCGCGCCTCGTCCACCAGGACGACGACGTCACAGGGCTGGCCCGGTCCGGCCTCGTCCCGGCAGAACAGGTCGAGCTCGACCGCCTCGCCCTGCAGGCGCAGGACCTGGGCCCGGTCGCCGCGCAGCACCTCGGTAGCGTCGCCGGCGGGGCCGTCGATGGGCCAGGGCGCGCGCAGCATCGCGCCGCGGGCCCGCTTCCAGGCCGGCTCGGGGTACTCGATGGGCGCCGGGCGCGGCACCGTGACCAGGCCGCCGCCGTTGCTGGGCAGGCTGACCGGCGTCCACAGGGTGCGGGCGCGCAGCCGGCCCAGGATCGAGGCCTGGGCGTCGCCCGCCCGGTTCGCGGCCGCCCAGGCGCGGGGCAGATCGCCGGCCTCGAGCCACTCGCGGGCGGCGGCGGCAGCCACGAACGGCGCGACCGGCTCGGGCAGGGTCGCGGGGGGCGTCGGCGGGGCGCTCGCCGCGAGCTCGGCCTCGGCCGCTTCGATGGCGGCGGCGCGTGCTGCAGGCGGCCCGGCGGGCAGGCGCCGCGCCAGGCCCTTCGCCGCCAGGGCGGCCTCGGCGGACAGCGGACCGTCCACCGCGGCGCTGGGCGTGGCCGGGGCCAGGTTGTCGGCCAGGGCCCGCGCCCGGCCCAGGCGCAGGGCGCGGACCAGGGCGCCCTCGGGGTCCACGATCCAGCTGGCGGGCAGCGCGGCGGCGGTCTCCTCCCCCGTGGCCCCGTCCTCGCCGCCGTCCTCGCCGCCGTCCTCCCCGCTCGCCGCGGCGACCGCGGGCGGGGCCAGGACCACGGCCAGGTCACGCCGGGCCGCCGTCAGCAGCCCCATGCGGCCGAGCAGGGCGGCCCGGTCGATGCGGGCGTCCAGGTCGCCCTGGTCGATGCGGTCCGACAGGCGCTCGAGGGTGAGCATGGCGGCGTCGAGGTCGTCGATCGGCTCGGGGGGAGGCGAGCGCGGGCCGCCGAGCGAGCCCCGGGCCTCGACCGAGGCGAAGACATCGGTCTCGCCGTCGCGCGGTCGCAGGGCCAGCGTCTCGGCGAAGGCGCCGGCTTCCAGGGTCGCTGCGCCTCGGGCATCGGGGATCAGGTCCACGACCGTGCCGTCGTCCAGGGTGGCCCGCACCGGGACGGGCGGGTCCACCAGCACCCGCACATCGACGGTGAGCGTGCCGGGCGGCAGGGTCCAGGTGGCCGGCAGGGCGTCCAGGCGCCGTTCGTAGACGGGACGGGCTCCCGGCGCGAGCTCGGGGTCGAGCAGGACCAGCCGACCTTCGACCCCGTGCAGCGCGTGGTCGCCGGCGGGCAGCGCGATCTCGAGCGGGCCGCCGGGGCTCCGCCACTCCTCGCCGTCCAGGGTGAAGGCGACGGGGCCGTCGGACACCATGCGCAGCACCGGGAAGCGGCCGGGCCACTCCGGCAGGGTCACTCCCACCCGGTCCAGCGGCAGCACCAGGCCCCGCGGGATGCCGGGGCCGCCTTCGGTGTAGCGGCGCCGCAGCGCCTCCTGCTCGGCGGCGGTCGCCTCGTCGGCGACTGCGCCCTCCTCCCCCGAAACCTCGGCGAGCGCCCCCTCGGACCCCTCGACAGCATCGGGCTCCACGCGCTGAAACCGGGTCGTCCGGGCGCGCAGCTTGCGCTCGGCGACGGCGACCGGCGCGCCGCCCTCGACGGTCGGTCGGGCCGCACGCAGCAGGGCGATCCCGGGGGGGCGCGGGCCGCCCAGGGACTCCAGCCAGGCGGCCAGCCGCGCCGGGTCGGGGGTCGGCGTGCCGTCCAGGGCTCGCTCGACGAGCTCGGGGGGCAGCGCGGCCGGGCCCAGCTCGGCCGCCCGGGCCAGCAGGGCGTCGACGGCGGTGGCGCGGCCGTCGGGCCCCAGCTCGGCCGGCAGATCGGCCAGTCGGCGCAGCTCGTCGATGTCGTCGGACAGGGTCAGGACGCGGGCGCGGGCCAGGCCCCCGAGGGCGCCGGGCTGGTCGACCCAGGGTCGCCACTGCTCCAGCGCCAGGTCGTCCTGGCCGCGCAGCCAGGCCAGCTCGGCCGCGCTCGCCGGGTCGGTCGCCACGTGGCCGGGTCCGGCAGGGCGGGGTCCCACCACGCGGCTCCGATGGCGTGCGACCCGGGCCTCGACCTGCATGTCCACGCCGATGGCCTCGACCCGCAGCAGGTGGCGGCCGGGAGGCACGAAGCGTTCTTCGCGCACGAAGGCCTGGCCGGTGCCGGCGACATCGATGGTGCCCAGGTCCCGGGTCGCGCCGTCGCGCGCGATGTGCAGCCGGGCCTGGCCGCGCAGCCACGCTTCGTCGCCGCGGGGCCGCAGCTTGACGACCAGGGTGCCGGGCCCGTGCACCGGCAGGAACACATCGCCGCCCGCCGCCACGGTGGCCGTCGCGGGCTGGGTCCAGGCGTGGGTGCTGCCGTGCAGGGGCGCCAGCACGGCCAGTGCCTCGATCACGCCGAGGGCGCGCACCCGCGGGTCGGAGATGGCGGTCGCCCGGGCAGCCAGGGAGGCGGTCGCCGCGGGCGAGCCCCACGGCAGCGGGGTGTCGAACCGGGCCGCGTCGTCGGCGGCGGCGGCGCGGGCCACGGCATCCCAGGCGGCCACGCTCTCGCTGGTCGTGCTGCGGCGCAGGCGCAGGCCATCGACGGGCGCGACCTGGATCAGCCGGCGGGACTCGGCGGCGGGCAGCAGCAGCCCCTCGGCGGTGCCGCGCACGTCGAGCGGCGTGGGCTCGCCGGGCTCGCGCACGACCTCGCCGGTGCGTCCGTCCAGGCTCGACGGCAGCAGGACGACGGTGGGCAGCTCGTGGTCCGACGGGGCGTGCAGCAGCAGGGCCTCGCCCGCCGGGACCTCCAGCACGGCCGCGCCACCGCGGGTGGATCCCACCGCCTGGGCGGCCAGGTCGCCGGGCACGGTCCAGCTCAGCCCGGTGACGCTGCCCGCGCCGTGGTCGGGCGCCGACGGCTCGGCCAGCGCTTCGAGGGCGGCCCCCAGGGCTTCGACGGCGTCCGCGTCCCGGCGCAGCCGGTTGCGGACGGCCTTGCCGAGCTCGACGTGCAGGAAGCGCTCCCGGCTGCTGAGCAGGCGCCCCTGCACGTTGTCCAGGGCGGCCAGGCGCCAGACCTTCACGCCGGTGCGCACGTCGTCCAGATCCAGGGCGCGACCCAGGCCATCCCGGGCGCGGGCCACGATGTCCCCACCGGTGCGGGCGCTGCCGGCGCTCACGACGATGTCGGCCGTGCTGGTGCGCCGGCCGAAGCCGTGCAGCTGGACCAGCAGGGGCCCGTCCAGCGCGTCCTGGATGCCCGCGGTCGCGGCCTGCACGACCCCCAGCGGATCGTCGGTGGGGTCCATGCCCTTCACCGCGTGGCGCTGGGCGGTGGCGAAGACGACGGCGCGGGCGTGGCCGGTGTCGAAGAGCACGCCGGCGACGCGGCCGGTGCCCATGTCGTAGAAGGGGTGGGGCGCGGACAGCAGCAGCTCGGCGGGCAGCGGCCCCAGCCGCACGGCCACCAGCCCCAGCCCGGCCCGGCCGCCGGGCGGCTCGTGCAGCCAGACCCGGTCGTCCTGGCGGGTCAGCAGCAGGCCCAGGGCCTCTGCGCGGGCCCCAGCGTCCACCGGCACCCGGCCCGACGGCGCCGCACGCAGCAGGTCGGTGACCAGCGCCGCCAGGGCCATGCGGTCGGCTTCGGTCGGGGCGAGGGGGCGGCTGGATCGCAGCGAGGCCACCTGGGTCCAGGTCTCGCTCTCGAGCACGCCTTCCTCGGCGGCGTCCTCGTCCTCGCGGTCTTCCTCGCCCACTTCCTCGCCCACCTCCTCGGCCTCTTGCTCGCCCTCCTCCTCCCCCAACCGCTCCTCTCCCGAAGGGGCCGGCAGCGCAGACGGCACGGCCTCTGCCGTCCCGGGGAGGGCGACCGTGCTCAGCAGCAGCAGGGGCAGGAGAGGGGTCATCAGCGCGGCGCGATCACGGCGGCGGAGGGAGCATCGGAGCGAGCCGTCGACCAGCTGGCGAGGGCCCGTAGCCAGACCGGCTGGTCGGTGCCGGACAGGGTCACCGTCAGCACGGGCCGGCCGCCGACGGCGTCTTCGGCCACGTCGACGCGCAGCGGTCGCAGGCGCAGGAGCCGCTCGGCGTCGAAGGACAGGGGCTCGGCCTCGCCGCCTTCGGCGCGCAGGGGATGGCGGCCCGACTGGCGGGTGCTGCGGCGGCCCATGCCGGCGGGAGCGCGGCGGCTGTCGAGCGACAGCTGCCAGTCCAGCCAGGTGCCCCCCGACTGGCTGCCATAGGCGAACAGCAGCACGGCGCCCGGGCCTTCGGGGAAGGGGATGCGCAGGCGCTCGCCGGGGGCGAGGCGGGTGACCTTGCGGGCCTGCCAGCGCGGCGTGCCGTCGGCGCGGGCGAGGAACAGGCCGGGGAGGTCGACCGAGAAGGCGTGGCTGCCGGGGCGCAGGCCGCTCAGCCGCACGCGACCGGCGGACGAAGCGAGGGTGCGGGTGATCGGCGTGCCGTCGACGCGGAAGGTGGCGTCCTGGCCGACCCGGTCGGTGGCCACGCGGTACTCGACGTCCAGGCGCCCGCTGGCGGGCACCGGCAGGCGGGAGAGGCCGGTGCTGCTGCCTGGCGAGGCGACCCGCGTCCGGCCGCCCACGCGGGTGTCCCCGTCCAGGTCGGGCTCGGCCACGATCCCGTAGGCACCGTCCAGCGGCAGGGGGTGCTCGGGCTTGCGGGCCCGCAGCGCGACCAGGGTCGGGTCCAGCTCGAGGCCGGCGCGGGCCGCGACCGTGCCGTCCGAGGCGGCGAGGGTCGGGGTGGCGGCTTCGGTCCGGGCGATCTGGCGCTCCCGGCTCTCGACGCGGACCTGCACGTCGATGCGGACGATGCGGCCGGTCTCCAGCAGGGCCTCGGCGTCGACGGGGTTGCGCTGCCGCCAGGCGTCCTGGGCGGCGGGCACGTAGCGGGCGTCGTGCAGGCTGACGGCACCGTCGTCGCCGTCGGCCTGCCACTCGGGCAGGTCGGGGTCCACCACCGCCGGCGGCGGGGCCAGCGCGGCGGGCAGCCCGTAGCCGGGCGAGATGCGGGCCGGCGGGTCGCCCAGGTGGCGGGCCCGCAGGCCGACGTCCACGGCGTCGTCGGCGTCGATCACCAGGACCCGCGCGCCGGCGGGCGGGACGACGGTGCGCAGTGTCGGCTCGCTGGCCCGGGCGGTGCCGGGCGAGTCGCCCTGGGTGTACCGCTCGAAGGCGCTGGGCACGGCCTCGACGTCCGCTTCCCAGGCCATCAGCTCGACCCCGTCGGCGTCCAGTGCCCGGATCGCCAGGGTGCGCCGGGCCGCGGGCGAGGGGTCGACGGCGTGGGTCTCGTTCTGCTGCGGGTCCCACCGCCGGCCCAGGGCGGGCAGCTCGACGGCACCGTCCCCGGTGGCCGGCAGGGGCACGCGGACGCTGATGCGCAGGGCATCGTCGGCGGCTTCGATCGGGAACCGGGCCGGCCCCAGCTCGCCGCCCAGGCGCACCAGCTCGACGCCCCGCAGGTCGGGGGCCAGCCGCCAGCGAGCGACCACTCCGTCGCCGCGGACCACGGGGGCGCGCGGCGGGTCGCCCCACACGGTGTCGTCGGCCTGGTCGCCGATCAGCTCGACCTGGAGCACGCGCGGGCCGACCGTCCCGGGGTCGAGGGCGATCTGGATGGACTCCAGCGGCCCGTCGACCACGAGCGGGCCGATCTCGTCGACCACGCCGGCGAACTGGAGGGTGGAGGTGCCGTCGGGTCCGACACGCTGGATCCAGGTGGGTGCGGGGTCGGCGCGGCGGCCGGCCCGATCCCGCCAGCGGGCGACGACCCGGGCCCCGGCCTGCAGGTTCAGGGCGGCTGCGCTGCCCGGAACCATTGGCGTGCCCAGGCTGGGCTGGGTCTCCCAGCGCTCCTGGAGCGGGGCGTGCATCAGCTCGACGCTCGGCAGGGCGATGCCCTTGACCGCGGGCGAGGGGCTGAGCCGCTCCCACACGCGGTCGGCGAGGTGGCCCTTCCAGGCGTCCGGCAGATCGTCCCAGCCCTCGAGGGTGATCGGGGCGGCGCGGGCGTCCGCCTGCTCGCGGTCGGCCGCCGCCAGCACCCGCAGCCGGGCGGCGGGGGTGCGCAGCGAGTGGCGGTAGGCCACGGCCAGCACGTGCGCGCCGCCGTCGTCGCCCGCCCGCCCGGGGCGCGGGGACGGGGTGGCCCGCAGCACGAGCTCGGCGCCGCCGTCGGTCAGGCCGGCCACGTCGACCAGGGTGATGCGGCTGTCGGTGACCTCGTCGCGGCTGTCGGGCAGCCAGGTGGGGCGCAGCAGGCGGCCCCCCAGGCCGTCGATCCACGATGCCCGGCTCTTGTGCCACAGGCGGGTGGACCAGCGGACGGCGCCGTCCCGGTCCCGCACGGCCAGGTCCAGTCGGTAGGGAGCGGTCGCGCGCACGTCGCGGGCCCACGGCTGGGGGCGGGTCAGCCAGGTGACCACCTTGACCGTCTCTTCGCCCGGGTCCAGCGAGAAGGCCACGCCGCGGTCCAGGGGGGCCGCCAGGAAGCGCTGGGCGTCCACCCGCAGGCGGCCGCTCTGGGGCGTGCGGACCCAGGCCAGCACCAGCAGCACGAGCACGGCCAGCCAGGCCAGGACGGCGAGGGGGCGCCTCATCGTGGCCCGTCCGGATCGGGCAGGCCGGCGACGGCGACGGGCAGGCCCGACAGCAGCAGGCGATCGGAGGCCGATGCCCCGGGCACGCCGTCGACCGCCGGCGCCAGGCCGAGCACATGGCCGTCGCAGGCGCCGTCGCGGCACTGCAGCAGGGCCAGCCAGCGGCAACCCGCCAGCGGGTCGCAGGCGATGCCCAGGGAGCCGCCGGGTCCCCGGGCCAGGCGCTGCAGCTGGCGGAGATCGCCGCTGCGCCCCAGGTCGACCAGATCCTGGCCCGCGGCGACCACGCCGGGGTCGACGGGCACGCCCTCGGCGGCCCGGGCGATGTCGGCGGCGTCGATGGTCCAGACCGGCAGATCGGCGGCGGCCAGCAGCGGGTAGCGGGGGTGATCGCTGTCGAGCACGCGGGCCCGCGCCCGGACGCTGCTCGAGACCCACAGGGTCAGGTGATCCTCGGCGCCGGTGGCGGCCCGGCTGGCGGACCGCGCCGGGTTGCCGGCGTCGCGCAGGCCCATCCGGACCGCCGCGCCGTCGTACCAGGCGACCGTCAGGCCGGCGCCGGTCAGGTCGTCGGCCAGCCAGCCGGCGTCGTCCGGCGCGGGGCGGTCGGGCTCGACGGCCCGGCCCAGGCTGATCACCACGTCCGCGCCGGGGTCCTGCAGGTCCCGCATGCCGCGCACGGTGACCACGCGGGCCTGATCGCCCAGGGACTGCAGCGCGCCCAGCAGCGCGAAGTGGGCGACGCGGCCGGCGTCGTAGCCGGCGTCGGCGCGACGGGGCGGGGCGTCGACGATCAGGACCGCCGCGTCCAGCGCCTGCATCAGGGTCAGGGCGGTGGCCAGCATGCCCGGGCTGTCTTCGGCGAAGGGCACGCGCAGCACGACCGGGCGCCGGTGGCGGGCCACGACCATGCGCCAGTCGTCGGCGATCACCGCGGCGTGATCGCCGTCGCGGACCAGCCGCGCGCCGACGGCGGTCGCCGTGCCGGTCGCCACGTCCAGGGCGTCCGTGCCGATCCCGTCGTCGTCGCTGCTGCGGGCCCACTGCAGGGCGTTGGTGACGATGGCGTCCCGGACCAGCCGCGTGGTGCCGTCGGGGGCGTCGGCAGGCGTGCGGAACGGCGCCCGGGCCGGGTGCTCCCACGTGCCGGGCGACGTCGCCCGCCAGGCAGCGGCGGCGGACATGCGTGCTCCAGGCGGCAGGGTCAGCACGCTGGCCCCGTCGGTGGACAGCACCCGCAGGTCGCCGACGACGGCGGTCAGCGCGGGCAGATCCAGCGCCTTGACCACCGGGCCGGTGCCGACCAGGGTGGCATCCGTCCCCGCCTCGATGATCAACAGGGGGCGCGTGAGTCCCAGCCGCCGGCGGGCCTCGCCACAGGTCGCCCCCACGGGACCGCACAGGTGGACCGACCGGGCGTCGAGCGCGTCCGCCACCGCCAGCGCGGCCTCGGGCAGGCCCGGCGTCCCGACTCGCGCGGAGATCACGAGCCCCTGGCCGTGATCGCGCACCCACAGGGCCCCGAAGCCGTCGCCTCCCGCGACCAGCGCCTCCAGGCCGGCGTCCTCGGCCTCGACCATCACTGCCGCCAGGTCGACCGGCGGCTCGCCCTCGTTCCGCCACGCGCCCAGCAGCAGGGTGTCGGCGGCCGGCCGTCCCGGCGGAGGCACCCGCTCCTCGACCGTCTGCGCCGGCAGGGCCAGGGCCATCACCCAGGCCAGCGCCGTGCCGCCGACGAAGCCGGCCAGGGACGTGAACAGGCTCGGCACCAGCGTCCGGAAGGGATCGCCCGACCGCACGATGCGCAGCGCCATGATGCTGGGCAGCAGGTAGCCGAAGCCGAACAGCTGCCGCAGGCGCAGGCCCGGCCAGCCTGCGCCCAGGATCTGCCCCAGGCCGAATTTCAGCGTGTAGCCGACCAGCATGGCCAGCACGAGCATGCGGCCGCCGGCCAGGTTGGTCTCGCGCAGCCAGGGCAGCCGCAGCAGCAGCTGGAGCGCGATGGCGATGACCACGCACTCGCCCAGGGTGGCGGCCAGCCGCTCGGGCTGGAGCCAGCACAGGGCCAGCAGCCCTGGCACGATGATGCCGCCGAAGTCCCAGCCGTAGCGCAGGTTGGCGACGCTCCCGAGCCACGCCCCGACCAGCAGCAGCACATAGGCCCGCGGGGACGAGGTGAAGTCCAGGGCAAGGTCTTCGTAGGTCAGCTCGAAGCTGCCCAGCGACAGGTTGGTCCGGGCCAGCAGGACGTGCTGGAGGACCGCCCAGGTGATGAACAGCGGCACGCCGACCCGCGGCACCGCGCGCACCGGCCCGTTGCGCCAGATCGCGTAGGCCAGCAGCGGCACGATCACCAGGCCCATGCTGTGCAGCTCGGCGGCGACGCGCACGTCGAAGCGCTCGGCCAGCAGCGGGAACCCGGCGCCCTCCATCGCCAGCCGGACGGCCACGCTGGCCAGCAGCGCCAGGAAGAAGCGGTCCCGGCCGAACAGCGGGGACCACGGCCACCAGCGGGGCACGGCGTCGGACAGGGCCACCATCACGAGCCAGGTGGCGACGGCCTCGAACACCATCACGCCGGCGGTCAGCGGCTGGATGGCCAGCACGCTCGCCAGGTAGCCGGGCACGACCAGGCCGGTGAAGCCCCAGCCGAACCACTCCTGCAGCGCCCACACCACGACGAGGCCGACCAGCACCGAGGTGAGGATGCTGGTGTCGAGGACGGCAGCCGGGAAGAGCTCGAGCAAGGGCGCTCAGAAGTAGGGGAGAAACAGGACCAGCGTGGTGCCGCCCGCGTCCTCCGCGGTCGGATCCCCGTGGGGTCGGGCGGTCAGGGTGCCGCCCATGCGGGCGAGGGTACGTCGGGCCTGCACGGCGGGCCACGCGCCGCTGTCGTCCGCCAGCAGCGCCTCGGCCATGCCCTCGGGCAGCCCGCCGGCCCCCTCGTGCAGGAGCAGCTGGACGCCGTCGGTGTCGGCGGCGCCGGTCACGTGCACCCGCCCGGCGTGCCGGACCAGGTCGGTGAGCAGCTCGCCCAGGCTACGTGCCAGCACCGCGGCGCGCACGCGTACCGCCGGGCACTCGGGCAGCTCGACGGTCACGCGGTCGCGCACGTCGGCCGGCACACCCTGCAGGGCAGCGGAGAGGCAGCGCTGGATGGGGAGGGGGATCTCGGGGTCGGCGTCGGCGCCGGTGCGGGCCAGCTCGGCGAGGTGGGCCTGCAGGGCGCCCAGCCGGTCGAGGTCGGACAGCAGGCCTTTGCGGCTGCCGCGGCCGGAGTCGACCGCGTCCCGCAGCCGCTGCTGGAGCTCGGCCAGCTCGTCGGACGCCAGGGTGAGGGCGGTCGCGCGGGCCGATGCCAGCCGGGCGTGGCCGCGGACGTCCTGCAGGTAGACCACGACGCCTTCGGCCGGGCTCGCGCGGTCCAGGCGCGCGGCCTGGACGACCAGCTCCCAGCCGGCCAGCTCGTCGGTCAAGGCGCGGACGACCGGGGGGCCGCCGGGGGGCACGGCCAGCGCGTCCTGCAGCAGCATCGATGCGTCGGCACGGGCCATGCCGCCCACCCGCTCGACCAGCCGCAGCAGGGCCGGCGCCCGGCCATCGGGCAGCCAGTCGCGCAGGCCAGCACCCAGGATCAGGGCCCGCCCGGCCAGGTCGAACAGGCCCAGGCGCACGGGGCCCCGCCGCAGCAGGGCGTCCAGCCGACCCGAGCGCACGGCCAGCCCGCCGACGCCGGCATGCACGCGCGCCAGCCGCCGACCCAGCGGGTCGTCGGGCTCGTCGACCACGGGCACCCGCAGGGCGGCCAGGGGGTGCTCGAGCTGGGTCAGCGCCAGCAGCGACGCCCGCTCGGCGTCGGTCGGGGCCGGCAGGCGCGCCACGGTGAGCGCGCCCTGCAGCCGACCGTCGCGGCGCACGGGCAGCACCACCCGCTCGGGGCTGCCCGCCGGCTGTTCCGGCAGCGGCCGCGGGGGCTGCAGCGCTTCGGACCCGGGGCCGCCGCCGTGCACGCGCTCGCCGGCCGGGTCCCAGGCCGCGACCGCGGCGCCGGGCACCAGGATCCGGGCCATCTCGACCAGGTCGGCCAGCCCCGGCGCGCCGGCGCCCTCGGGCTCGCCCGCGACCTGGGCCTCGAGCAGGTCGACCGCCCCGTCCAGCCGTCCGGCGACCCGGAGCACCTGCACCACGCCGGTCAGCAGCAGCCCCGCGACCGGCCCGAGCAGCGGCAGCAACAGGCCCTGGCCGCGGGCCAGCACCACGGCGACCAGCACGACCACTGCGCCGGCCGCCGAGACCGTCATCGCCAGGGGAGGCGACCGGCGGTGCAGCGCCAGGCCCACACCGCCGACCAGCACGGCCGCCAGGGCCGCCGCGACCCAGCGCGGAAGCCGGGTCAGCCCCCGCTCGCTCCCGAGCGCCAGCGCCAGCACCTCGGCGCGGTCGACGGGGGCCGCGCGCCCCGGCACGGCCGCGGCGATGCCCACGGCCGGGTCCGCGAACCACAGGACCGCCACCTGGTCCTGCAGCAGCCGCCCAGCCGACAGCTGGCCGCCGTCCAGGCGCAGGATCGTGTCGAGGGAGTCGGGGAGGGAGAGCAGGCGCTCGCCGCGGTCGTCGGTCCACGTGCGGAGGAGGGGACCGTCGCCGAAGCCAGCCGGCTCGGGTGCCGCGCCGCCGAGGAGGGGATGGTCGGCCGGGAGCGCGGCGACGACCCGCGTCGCGCCGGCGTCGCGGGCGGCCTGCACGGCGCGGGCGGCCGCCTCGGGGGTGGCGGGATCGACCACGACCAGCGCGGCCTGGACGGGCACCGGCGCGCCGGGGCGCAGGCCGGCGATCGCGTCGTGCACGGGGGTCCCCGCCGGGCCACCCAGGGCGGTGGCCAGCAGGGCGACCAGGGCGGGCAGGGCCGCTGTCGCCAGGACCCGCTTCACGGGCCCCCGCGCTCGGGACCGGGGGGCGGCAGGCGGCGGTTGCCGTCCATCGGGATGCGCGCGCGCACCTCGGTGACGACCTCGGGGTCCACCTCGGCCAGGCAGATGCCCTCGCCGTCCCCACACTCGGCCACGACGGTGCCCCAGGGATCGACGATCAGCGAGTGGCCGTAGCTGCGGCGCAGGCCTTGATCGTCGTGGGGGCCCCACTGCCCCGGGGCGAGGACCCACGACTGGGTCTCGATGGCCCGCGCCCGCAGCAGCACGTGCCAGTGGTCCCGACCGGTGCGCTCGGTGAAGGCGCTCGGCACCGCGAGCAGCCGGGCCCCGCGGGCGTGCAGCGCCGCGTAGAGCTCGGGAAAGCGCAGGTCGAAGCAGATCGACAGCCCCAGCGGACCCAGCGGGGTCGGGGCGACCACCAGCCCGTCGCCGTGCACGGTGCGCTCGCTCTCGGCGAAGGTCACGCCGCCGGCGCTGGCCAGGTCGACGTCGAACAGGTGCAGCTTGCGGTAGCTGGCCACCAGGGTGCCGCGATCGTCGAACAGCAGGCTCGTGTTGTAGGCGCGCTCCTGCGCCACCGCCGGGTCCGGGTGCCGCTCGGCGACGCTGCCGACCAGCAGGTGGATGCCGAGCTCGGCAGCCAGCGCGCCCAGCCGTCGATGGGTCGGCCCGTCGACTGGCTCGGCCAGGGCCACCTTGCGGGCGTGGGGACCCAGGTAGGTCGTCGCTTCTGGCGTCGCGACCAGCACGGCCCCCGCGGCGGCCGCGCGGCGCACCAGCCGCTCGGTGGCGGCCAGGTTGCGCTCGACGTCCGAGCTGCCGTTGAGCTGCACGCAAGCGACGAGAGGCACAGGGTCTCCGGGACCGGAGATGCTCGGGGGGACAGGGGCATCGGGACCGGTCGCGGCAGGGTATCGCGAGAGTGTCAGCCCCCAGGTGACGGACTGTCTCCAGCTGCGCGTGGATGCGTGGGGCAGCGATGTGCCCTCGACCGGAGATATGCTGCGCCCCTGCGGCAATCCGCGCCGCTCGGCGGTCCGTTCCCCCGCCGCACCCCGTCCGGAGTCCTCATGACCCCCTGGCTCTCCCGCTCCATCTCCATCGGCGCCCTGGCGCTCCTGGCGTCCTGCGGAAGCAAGAACGGCGTGCAGGTCTTCAACACCCCGCCCAGCGCCACCATCAGCACGCCGGGCTCGGGCAGCGCCTTCGACCAGTACGAGACGGTCACCTTCACCGGCAAGGTGAACGACGACCAGGACGACAACCCCCAGCTGGAGATCCACTGGTCGTCGAGCATCGATGGTGTGCTCGAAGGCGCCCTGCCGGCCGACCTCGACGGCAACGTGCGCTACAGCACGGCCAACCTGTCGCCGGGCAACCACGTGATCACCCTGCTGGTCGTGGACTCGGCCGCCGAGTCGGTCACCTCCGAGATCACGATCACGATCAACGACCAGCCCGAGTCGCCCCAGCTCGACCTCATCCATCCCGTGAGCGGCGAGTACGGCCAGGAAGGCGAGACCTTCGAGTTCGTCATCCGCGCGGTCGACAGCAAGGACCACCCCGCCGACCTGGACATCGTCTTCACGAGCGACGTGGACGGCACCTTCTGCACGCCCACCGCCGACGGAGAGGGCCTGGCCCGCTGCGACCAGGAGCTCACCCCCGGCGACCACTTCCTGACCTTCCGCGCCACCGACACCGACGGCGAGGTCGGCAGCGTCACGGCCTACTTCACCCAGAAGTCCCTCTCCGACATCGACAACGACGGCGACGGCTTCTCCGAGAACCAGGGCGACTGCGACGACACCGACGAAGACATCTACCCGGGGGCGACCGAGACCGCCGACGGCGTGGACGAAGACTGCGACGGGATCATCGACAACGACACCCCCGCCTACGACGACGACGGCGACGGCTTCTCCGAGAACGAGGGCGACTGCGACGACGCCGACGCCACCGTGTACCCGGGCGGCACCGAGACCTACGACGGCGACGACGAAGACTGCGACGGGCTCATCGACGAAGGCACCACCGGCTACGACGACGACGGCGACGGCTACACCGAGATCGCCGGCGACTGCGACGACGGCTACGTCCTGACCTACCCGGGCGCCACCGAGCTGGCCGACGGCCGCGACAACGACTGCGACGGCATCGTCGACGAAGGCACGGACAACTACGACGACGACGGCGACGGCTACTCCGAAGCCGCGGGCGACTGCGACGACGACGACGACGAGATCCACCCGGGCGCCACCGAGACCTGTGACGGCGTCGACAACAACTGCACCGGCGGCGTCGACGAGTCCGGCGCCAGCGGCTGCACGACCTACTACCGGGACTACGACGGCGACGGCTACGGCACCTCGACCCTGTCCGAGTGCCTGTGCAGCAGCAGCGGCTACTACACGAGCCGCTACAGCAACGACTGCTACGACTACAACAGCAGCGCCTACCCCGGCGCGTCCAGCTGGCAGACCAGCCACCGCGGCGACGGCGACTACGACTGGAACTGCGACAGCACCTCCGAGAAGCGGTACACGACCGCCGGCGCCTGCACCTGGGACTTCGCCTGCGATCTGTCCGTGGCGGGCTGGACCTCGGGCACGCCCTCCTGCGGCAGCTACGGGCGCTTCGCCACCACCGACGACGACTGCAGCTGGGACTGGGGATCGTTCTCCTGCAAGTTCAGCACCTCCTCCTCCGACGACGTCGACCAGGCCTGCCGCTGACCGCCCGGTCAGCCCCCGTCGCCCGCCTGCAGGCCCTCGCCGGTTAGCCTCGACCCGATGTCTCCGGTCCGCCGCGCCCTGCTCGCCGCCGTCGTCGTCCTGGCCTCTGCCTGCCGGCGCGATCCCGACGTGGTGTTCATCACCGTCGACACGCTGCGGGCGGACCACGTCGGCTTCCTGAACCCCGCCAGCCCTGCCGCGACCCCGGCCATGGACGCGCTGGCGGCCGACGGCGTGGTCTTCACCCAGGCCTGGTCCCCGATCAGCGTCACCGGGCCGGCCTTCGCGACCCTGCACACCGGCCAGGACCCGAGCACGCACGGCGTCGTGTTGAACCTGTTCCGCGGCGGGCCGGATGTGTCCGCGGAGACCGAGACCCTGGCCGAGCGGCTGACGGCGGCTGGCTTCCAGTCGGGCGCCTTCGTGTCCGGGTTCACCCTGCGCCCCAAGCTCGGCCTGGACCAGGGCTTCGCGCGGTACGACGCCCCGACCGGCGTCACGAACCGGCGCCCCGGCAACCAGACCCGCAAGCGGCTCGAGCGCTGGGTCGACGACCGCGAGCGCGGTGACCGCCTGTTCCTGTGGTTCCACAGCTACGACGCCCACGGGCCGCTGACCCCCTACGCCGATGCGGCGCCGTCCGACGGCGACTGGATCCGCGACCCCGAGCAGCTCCCCCACCTGCCGCAGTACCAGCGCGACGGGCTCGTCACCGACCCCGCCTTCTACGCCGCCCGCTACGCCGCCGCGGTGTCCTTCGCCGACCGCCAGGTCGCGGGTGTCGTCCGCAAGCTCAAGGACGAGGGCCGCTACAAGGACGCGCTCATCGTGCTCACCGCCGATCACGGCGAGACCTTCGACGAGCGACCCCTGTGGTTCGACCACGGCACCCACGCCTCGGCCGAGCAGCTGCACGTCCCCTTGGTCGTCAAGTTCCCGCGCGGCGCCTCGCCTGCCGACCTGCCCCGGGGCACTCGGGTCGACCGCCTGGTGACCCTGGCCGATGTCGCGCCGACGGTGCTCGAGGTGCTGGGCCTGCCGCCCCTGCCCGCCGCCGACGGGGTCTCGCTCCTGCGGGCCGACCATCACTCGCTGGTGGGCGAGAGCAGCCACTGCAAGGCCGTCGCGGTGCTGGACTGCTGGCCCCGGGGGCCCGGCGGCAAGGAGTTCTCGCTGCGGACCGCCGACCGCACCGTGCTGCGCCAGGCCACTGCGGACGGCGTGCGCTGGCGGACCTACGACCGCTCGGCCGATCCCGCCGAGCGCAGCGAGGAGAGCGACCGACTCCCGGACGCCGAGGACCGCAGCGTGTTGGACGCCGTCGCCCTCGACCGCCAGGCGCGCGGGCTGGCCCTGCCGGGAGGGGAGGAGGGCGAGCACGACGACGCCGACGAGGTCGAGGCCCTGCGCGCCCTCGGCTACGTCGACGAGGCCGAGCGCGAGGCGCCCGAGGGCGTGCCTTGAGGGACCGGGACCGATGACACCGGGGTGTGCTCGGTAGCACCCTGCTCCGCCACCTACGATGGACCGGTCGCCGGAGCCTCCATGTCGCGCCGATCGGTGCTCGTGCTCGCCACCTCGTTGTTCGCCAGCTCCTTGCTCGCCGCCTGCCAGGACCGGGCGCCCGCGCCGGATGTGCTCTCGGTCGAGCCGGAGCTGTCCTGCCTGCCGGGACTCGGCGTCGACGAGCTGGTGCTGACGGTGACCGGCACCGACCTGGCGCCGCTGGTGGCCGATGGGCTGACCGACGAGCCCCGGCTGGTGGGTGGCGCCGTGCACCTGCGCCGGCTGCGGGACCCCCGCGGCAGCGAGGTCGGCAACGCCGAGGTGGTCATCGGCGCGGACTCGGGGCGCCTGCAGGTGCTGGGGCCCGACCAGCTGGAGCTGACGCTGGATCCCGGCCTGGCGCTGGACCCGGGCGTGTGGGGCATCGACGTGCCCGACGCCGCCGGGGCGATCGGCCAGCCGTGGACCGAGCTCGCGCTGAGCGGCCGGCCCGAGCTGACCCTGGTCGATCCGGACGGGCTCTGCACCGACGCCCAGGACCGAGTGGCGCTCACGGTGACCGGGTCCGGCATGGTCGCCGTGGACGGCGGGCTGCCACGGCTGGTGGTCGGGGACCAGGAGCTCGAGGCGAGCGCGGTCGACGGCTGCTTCGACGTGCCTGGCGGGGCCCGGTTCTGCACCGAGGCCACCTTCGACGTCGAGCCGGGCGGGCTGCCCATCGGCGCCCTGGACCTGTCGCTGCGCAACCCCAGCCCCGTCGACTGCGCCGAGGCGCTGCCGATCTCGCTGCAGGTGGCGCCAGCCCCCGAGATCGAGTCGGTGGAGCCCGGCCAGGCCTGTACGACCGGTGCGGAGCTGACCATCCACGGCGAACACTTCGTGGACGGCATGGAGCTGACCGTCGGCGGCGTGCTGGTCGAGGACTTCGAGCTGCTCGACGAGCGCACCCTGGTGGCGTGGCTCGACGAGGGCGTGCCGGGCGCCGGCGCCTGGGACGTCACGCTCACCACCCCCGGCGGCTGCGAGGCCTTCGCCGAGGCGGCGGTGATGCTGTCGCTGCCGCCCCTGGTCTTCGCGGTCGATCCGCCCGTGGTGCCGACCGGCGCGCCGCTGCGCATCACCGCGCTGGTGAGCGATGTCTTCGACGAGGTCACCGATGTCTGGCTGCAGGACGAGACCGGCAGCCGGCAGGCCGCCGACTGGACCTGGGATGCGGAGCAGCCGGGCGAGGTCGGGATCGCCCTGCCCGACACCCTGGCCGAGGGCGACTGGACCATCGTCGTCGACCAGGGCAGCGGCTGCCCCGGCCAGGCCGGCGCTGCCTTCGAGGTGACGGACGACCACGTCATCGGCGTGGGCGCGGTCGATCCGGCCTTCGCGTGGACCTACGACTGGACCGCGGTCGAGATCCAGGCGCTCGATCCCCTGCCGGGCGGCAGCGTCGGCTTCGACCAGGGCATCCGCGGCTGGCTGGTCGATCCGAGCGGGGTCGGCGCCTCGGTCCGCCTGGCCGGCATGGTCTGGCGGGACGACGCCACCCTGTCGGCCGTGGTGCCCTACGGACTGGAGGTCGGCAGCTGGGACCTGCTGCTGGTCGATGCCGACGGTCGCTCCGGCCACCTGCCCGGCGCCGTGGCGGTGGTCGAGGATCCGCCGCCCCGCATCGACAGCGTCAGCCCGGGCACCCTGCCCAACTCGTCCGATCAGGCCGTCGTGATCCGCGGCCGCCACTTCCGCGATCCGACGGTGTCGCTGACCTGTCTGGAGAGCGGCGTCGAGCGCAGCTACACGGTCGACGTCGATGCCAGCAGCGCCACGCGCATCGACGCCACGGTGCCCACCACGTCGATCGGCGAGGCCGTCTGCGTGGTCGTGGTCGTCGACGACGACGGCACCATGGCCCGCTACAGCGCCATCTCGGTCACGAACCCCGCGCAGAACCTGTTCCCCTGGCAGGCCGGCACCGAGCTCAACGTGGCTCGGCGCGCGCCCGGGTCGGTGGCGGGGCGCAGCACCGAGCGCAGCCGCTGGGTCTACGCCATCGGGGGCGACGACGGCGATGCCACCGGCGCCCTGGCCTCGGTCGAGGTCGCCAGCGTCGGCGTCTACGGCGAGCTGGGGCCGTGGCGGGTCCTGTCGCGCGGCCTGCCCGACGCCCGCACACTGGCGGCGACGGCGATCGTCGGCCGCTTCGTCTACCTGGTGGGCGGCAGCGGCGCGACGAGCGCCGACGGCGACGCGGTGGCCACCACCTGGCGGGCGATGATCCTGGACCCCCTGGACGTGCCGTGGTTCGACGGCCTGTCGCTCAACAGCGATGCCGACGGCCTGTCCGCCGGTCGGTGGACCTGGCGCGTCGCCGCGGTCTACGCGGACGACGACCTGAGCAACCCCGGCGGTGAGGGGCTGGCCGGCGATCCGGTGCAGGTGTCGCTGCCCGAGGTGGAGGGGGGCTGGAAGCCGACGATCCGCTGGCTGGCGGTCGATGGCGCCGTGGCCTACCGCGTCTACCGGTCGGCCGAGGCCGACGCGCCGGTCGGCGAGGAGTACCTGCTGGCCGAGGTCGACGCCCTGTCCTGGACCGACGTCGGGGACGCGGTCGACCGGTCGGTCCCGTCCCAGGAGGAGGGCGCCCTGGGTGCCTGGGCCGCGCTGTCCGAGCTGACCGTGCCGCGGCGCAGCCCCTGTGTCGCCGTCGCGCCGGACCCCTTCCCCGACCCCGAGATCGTCTACGTCTACGCCGCGGGCGGCGCCGACGAGGACGGCGACGTGCTGGACAGCATCGAGCGGCTCCCGGTCATCGTCGAGGGGCCGCGTTTCCAGAGCACCGAGCCCTGGGAGCCCGTGGACGCCCGCCTGTCCGAGGCCCGCGAGCGCTGCGGCGCGATGGTCGTCGACAGCAGCAGCCACACGGTGGTCGGCGATGACGACGTGCGGGTCTACTTCGCCGGCGGCGTGACCAGCCGGCGATCGACCGGGACGGTCGACACCGCCTGGGTGGACGAGGGTGGCGAGCTGCAGGGCATGGAGGAGATCGACGGCATGAGCCCCGCGCGTGCCGGCTTCGCGGCGGCCAGCGCGAGCAACTTCCTGTACGCCTTCGGCGGCCAGAACGACAGCGCGTCGACGGGTGGCGTGAGCGCGGAGCTCCAGCCGGACCTGTACCCGGACGTGCGGAACTGGAACAGCCTGGGGACCAGCCTGCACGAAGCGAAGTGGCTGCCCGGCGGCGCCCAGGAGTCCGCCGTGATCATCGTGGTCGGGGGCGCCGACGACGCCGGTGCGGCGACCACCTCGACCGACTGGACGAACTACTGATGGCCGCCATCCTGCTCCTGCTCTGCGGCGCCGCCCTGGCGGACGAGCCCGCGCCGACTCCCGCCGACGATGGCGAGCGCAACGACGGCGAGCGCGACGACGACGAGCGCGCCGACGACGAGCGCGAAGTGGGCGAAGCGGACATCGATCCGGCCGCCGAAGTGGCCCTGCCGCCGGCGACCCTGCGTCCCTGGCTGGGGGCCACGGCGGGGGTCGGCCTGTCCAACCACGGCCTGGGCGGTGGCTTCCTGCCCTCGGTCCAGGCCGGCCTGGTGCTCCCGGTCGCCGACGAGCGGCTGCGCCCGCACCTGTCGCTGTCGTGGACCGCGCCGGTCGCCACGGTTCGGGGCGAGGACCCCACCCTGGCCGAGGGCTGGACGGCGCGCATCCGCCAGGAGCAGCTCCGGGTCGGCCTGGGCCTGTTCGGGCGGATCCTGGACCGGCGCGCACCGGTGTCGCCCGAGCTGCTGCTGCGCGGCGAGCTGTCCGCCCAGCGGACCACGACGGAGACCTCTTCCGGGGGTACCGTGTTGTCCACGGCCCGAGAGCACGGCCTGCAGCCCGCCGGCACTGGCGGGGTCGGCCTGTGCGGTGCCCTCGGACCCGGTCAGCTCGCCGGCGGGGTGGCGCTGTCGCTCTCGCCGTCACGCGGCGATCTGACGGGAGACGTCCTGTTGACCTCGGTCGACCTCACCCTCGGCTACCGGCTGGAGCTCTGATGGCCCGCCTCTCGACCCGGCGTCCCGGCGCGCGGTCGTGTGCTCTGCTGGCGCTGGCTGCGCTCCTGCCGGCCTGCACCGACTACGGGCTCGGCCTGCCGGACGCCCAGAACGACCCTGGTGTGCCGGCCATCGACGTGACGCCGCGCGCGCTCGACTTCCTCAGCGGCCAGGCGGGCGACGTGACCACCCGCCGCTTCACCATCGCCAACGTCGGCGACGCGCTGGTCGAGCTGGAGCCGCTCGCGCTGGGCGGGGACGCCGGCTTCTCGCTGCTCACGACGGACCTGCCGTCCGAGCTCGCGCCCGGGGACTGGGTCGACGTGGACGTGGCGTGGACGCCGATCGCGCCGGGCGTGGTCGAGGGCACCGTGACCGTCGACTCCAGCGATGCCGACGAACCCTCGATCCCCGTCGCGCTGACGGCCGAGGGGCTCATCGGCAGCCTGCAGATCAGCCCCGACGACTGGGACTTCGGCGAGGTCGCGGTGGCCTGCGAGCAGGACGTGGAGCTCACCCTGCAGAATGTCGGGCGAGCCGACCTGACACTGACGGCGCTGTCCTACGACGGGGACGTCGGCCTGACGCTGATCGACGAGCCGGCCCTGCCGCTGGTGCTCGCACCGGGCGCCTACACCACGGCCACCGTGCGCTTCGTGCCCGCCGATGTCGTCGATGCGTCCGGCCTGCTCACCGCCATCAGCGACGACCCTGCCGGGGACCGGACGGCCGTCCAGCAAGGCGCGGGCGTGGGCACGGCGCCGCGCTCCGAGACCTTCCCCGTGGACACGGATCCACCGCTGGACCTCATCGTGGCGGTGGATCGCTCCTCGAGCATGCTCGACGACGCCGTGTCGCTGGGGGCGGGCTTCACCGCCTTCGCTGCGGCGCTGTCCGCGAACACCTCGGACTGGCGCATGGGGGTCGTGACCCAGGACGACGGCTGCTTCAACGGCGGCGTGCTGTCGCCGCTCGATGCCGACGTGGCCGCCGCCTTCGCCCTGGCCGTGGTCACGGGCGAAGACGCGGAGATCGTCTACGACGAGGCGCTGCTCAAGCTGTCGTCGGAGGCGCTGGGCCAGACCGACAGCGGGGGCTGCAACGCCGGCTTCCTGCGCGAGGACGCCCCCCTGCACGTCATCGTCGTGTCCGACGAGCCCGAGCGCAGCTACCAGGAAGCCGCGGCCTGGACCTGGGACTTCTGGCTGGAGCGCATGCAGGGCGCATTGGACCGACCGGATGCACTCGTCGTGTCCGGGGTGGTCGACAAGAGCGACTGCAACGAAGGCGACGCCGGCTATGCCGAGGCCATCGCCGCCACCGGGGGCGCCCACCTGGACCTGTGCAGCGACGACTGGGGCAGCCACCTCGCGGCGCTGGCCGAGGTGTCGGCCAGCTGGCTGTGGACCTACCCGCTGGCCGAGCCCGCCCAGGACGGCACCATCGAGGTGCTCGTCGACGGCGAGGCCGTCGATGGCTGGTCCTGGGACGCCGACGCGAACGCCGTGGTGTTCGACGACCGGCCCCCGGGGGACGAGGTCGAGGTCCGCTACCAGGGCCAGGGCGAGTGCCCCTGAGCCGGGTGCACCCTGCCGTCAGGCCCGGCGCCGCCGCCGGCCGATCAGCGCGAGCAGCCCGGGCAGCCCCAGCATGCCGACCGGCGCGACGCCGCTGCAGCCGCAGTTCTCGGGGAGCAGGCCCAGGCCCTTCTCGCTGAGGGTCGCGGACACGGTCGCGGGGGTGGCGTCTTCGTTCAGCCAGGCGTCGCGGACCTTGACCTCGACGATGTGCTCGCCGGGGTCCAGGTCCTCGATCACGGCGCCGCCGTCGTTGGTCCAGTCGCTCCAGCCGGTGCCGTCGACCTGCCAGGCGAAGGCCAGGGCGTCGGCGCGATCGTCGGTGCCCTGCCAGGCGACCTCGATGGAGTCGGCGCCGACCTCGACGATGTCGACGGTGCAGTCGGGCGCGCTGTCGTCCACCGCGGGGTCGGCTTCGTCGTACAGGCGCAGCCACACGGCCAGGCCGTCCTGCTCGGGCGTGAACCGGTCCATGCGCACCACCAGGCCAAAGCCGCGGTACAGGCCGTCGAACAGGGCGATGCGGGACAGCTCTTCGGCGACCGAGCGGGTGACCATCTTCTCGACGTGGCGGGTGACCAGGCCTTCGCTGCCGGCCTGGAAGCCGACGAGGTCCATGTCGGTGATGTCGATCTTCGGGTCGATGAGCTCGAGCACGACGCTGCCGGTGCCGGGGTCCAGCGTCAGGCCGGCCTGGGCCGTCATGTCCAGGGTCATGTCGATCAGGTCCCGGGGCTCGCCGTCGACCTGGCCTTCGACCGTGACCCGCAGCCCGGACAGGTCCAGCAGCATGCCGTCGGCGGTCATGCGCAGCACCGGCGCGGCGTCCAGGCTGCCGTAGCCGCGGCCGGTCACCACGTCGGGGTCGACCAGGCTGGCCAGGTCCTCGACCACGTCGGCGACGGCGTCGGACTCGATGCAGAACCAGCCGGCCTGCCAGGCGACGCCCAGCAGCTCGCCGACGAAGCGCTCGGTGAGCCCGACGCCGACGTGATCGTCGCCCTCGTCCGCCAGCGCGAGCTCGGTGCGGTCCAGGGTCAGGATCGGGTTGCTGGGGATGTCGCAGGCCGGCTCGCCGGTGAAGCTCACGGCTGCCTCGGCCGACAGCCACAGGCCGTCGGGGGTCAGCTCGACCTCGGCCAGGGCGAGCCCGCCCTCGAAGTCGCCGTAGCCGCCGTCGATGGCCGCCTCGCCGAGCAGCTCCTCGACGACCGGCGGCAGCTCCTCGGCCACGGTCAGCCCGATCTGCTCGAAGATGGCGTCTTCGACGAAGTAGAGCACCAGGTCGTCGGGGAACCAGGAGATGTCGGTGTCCAGGTCGCCGGTCACCACCGGGGCCGCGGCCCAGGACAGCTCCAGCGCGCCGTCCGCGCTGCGCCGGGCGGACAGGGTGGCGTCCAGGGCGCCGTCGGTCAGCGTGGCGTAGACGAGCTCGGACTCGAACTCGGGGCAGGCGTCGAGGTAGTCCTCGTCGACGCCGAACACGATCATGTCCTCGCCGTGGACCGTGCCGAGCTCGACCTGCACGCGCAGGGTGCCGTTGCCCGGGGTGAGGGTCACGGAGTCGATCGGCACCGACAGGTTGAAGTCCCGGATGCCGAGCAGGTCGTAGCACTCGACGTCGGTGGCGCTGACCTCGTCTTCGGTCAGCACGGGGTCGAGGTCTTCGACCTGGTCCGCGGCGAGGTCGAGGGCCGCGGGTGTGAGCCGGAGCTGGAGCGCGCCTTCGACCGGCATGGCGAGGGCGGCCTGCGCGGGGACGAGCAGGAGGGGGGCGAGGAGCAGGGAACCGAGGGAGCGCGGGGCCAGGGAGCGGGTCAACGACACGGAGTCCTCCGGGACGGCCCGCCGCTCTACCCCGTCCGCGGGACCGACGGTGACCGGGACGCGGCTCGTCACCGGGCTGCCTTCGGCTACGGTGAAGGCAGGAGGTGGTGCATGCCCATCGAGACCTTGCTGCTGTGGACCGCGCTGGCCGGTCCGGCAGCCGCCCAGTCCATCGAGATCACCCTCGACGAGCAGGCCGTGCGCGACGCCGGCATGAACCCCGACGAGCTCCAGGACGAGATCGAGGGCTCGGTCAGCGGCGACCTGAAGCTGGCCGATCAGACGGCCTTCCTGCAGCAGATGGCCCGGGCCGTGCTGATCAGCACCAAGGGCATGGGCGTGGACTACGCCAGCAACCCGCAGCACTTCTTGCTGGGCGGCAGCGTCGGCACCGGCGTGAACAGCGCCGGCGCCCGGTTCGGCCGCGGCGACGACGGCCTGCCGCTGGGCGGCTTCGCCTTCCAGGCGTCGCTGATGGGCGGCCTGAACCTGGGCGCCTTCGGCAAGCCGGACGGCTTCTTCCGCCGGGTCGTGATCTACGTCGACGGCATGTACGCCGACACGAAGCTCGATCCCTTCACCGGCAAGGCCACCCACCTGGGCGCCCACCTGCAGCTGCAGCTCATCCGCCCCGGCGAAGGAGGCGGCGCCGTCGAGTGGGGCGGGCTCGCCGTGACCAGCGGCTACGAGTGGGCCCGCTACGAGATGTCCCTGGAGCAGGGGCTGCCCATCGACGTCGCCGACGGCACGACCTGGGACGCGACGGGATCGATGGTGCTGTCGGCCGACGCCGAGAGCATCCCGGTCGAGATCAGCACCAACCTGCGCATCCTGGTGGTGTCGGTCTACGCGGGCGCGGGCGCGGACGTGAACCTGGGGGCCCGGGGCGACAGCGAGTTCCGCCTGGATGGCCCGGTCGAGTTCTCGGCGCAGGGCGTCGACCGCACGCTCGGCACGGTGGTCGTGTCCCACCAGGACGAAGGCGTCGTCGAAGGCGTGGTGCCGCGCGGCTTCGTCGGGGCCCAGGCCGAGCTGTTCATGGTGAAGCTGTACGGGCAGCTCAACGTGGGCCTGGACGACAGCTTCGGCGGACACGTGGGCGCGCGGCTGGTGTTCTGAACCCGCGCGGGCGCGCCGCACCGGGTTCCTGACAGCGGACTGACACTCGCGGTACATTCCGTGACGCGGCGACTCCGCGTCCCTGCGGAGCGCAACCCTCGTGTGTTCGGAGGCCCTCCGTGGCTGGATCCCTGTTGCTCCTCGTGTCTCCCCTGCTGTCCACCGCCTCGGCGGCCACCTTCTACGCGGACAGCGACGGCGACGGCTACGGCGATCCCGACAGCGCGGTCGAAGCCGACGCCGCCCCCGACGGCTACGTCGACAACGCCGACGACTGCGACGACGGCGACGACGCGATCTCCCCCGACGCCACCGAGACCTGCGACGGCATCGACCAGGACTGCGACGGCAGCACGGACGAAGACGGCGTCTGCCCCTGCGACGTCGAGCAGAACGACGGCCACGCCTACATGTTCTGCGAGACCACCAGCACCTGGACGGCGGCCCGCGACTACTGCCGCACCTACGGCTACGAGCTGGCCACCATCTCGTCGGCCGAGGAAGACAGCTGGATCGACGGGGAGTGCGACAGCCGCAGCACCGCCAAGTGGTGGATGGGCGGCAACGACCGGACGACCGAGGGCACCTGGGCGTGGGTCGACGGCAGCGACTGGACCTACGAAAACTGGCACTCGGGCGAGCCCAACGACGCCGGCGGTGGCGAAGACTGCCTGCAGCACAACCGCTACACCGACGGCAGCTGGAACGACGAGCCCTGCGGCACGTCCTTCCGGTTCGTCTGCGAGTCGGGCGAGGTCATCACCTGGTACAGCGACGGCGACGGGGACGGCTACGGCGATCCCTCGGGCTCGACCATCACGAGCTCCGACCAGCCGGACGGCTACGCCGACAACGACGACGACTGCGACGACGGCGACGCGACCATCTACCCGGGCGCGAGCGACACCTGGTACGACGGGGTCGACAGCGACTGCGCCGGCGACAGCGACTACGACGCCGACGGCGACGGGCAGGACAGCGACGACTACGGCGGCGACGACTGCGACGACACCGACGCGTCGATCTACGACGGGGCGCCGGAGACCTGGTACGACGGCATCGACAGCGACTGCGACGGGGCCAGCGACTACGACGCGGACGGCGACGGCGACGACAGCGAGACCTACGGCGGCGGCGACTGCGACGACAGCGACGCGTCGATCTACACCGGCGCCGGCGACACCTGGTACGACGGGGTCGACAGCGACTGCGACGGGGCCAGCGACTACGACGCCGACGGCGACGGGCACGACAGCGACAGCTACGGCGGCGACGACTGCGACGACGGCGACGCGTCGATCTACGACGGCGCGACGGAGACCTGGTACGACGGGGTCGACAGCGACTGCGACGGGGCCAGCGACTACGACGCGGACGGGGACGGCGACGACAGCGACGCCTACGGCGGCGGCGACTGCGACGACACGGACGCCAGCATCAGCAGCGGGGCGACCGAGACCTGGTACGACGGCATCGACAGCGACTGCGACGGGGCCAGCGACTACGACGCGGACGGGGACGGCGACGACAGCGATGTCTACGGCGGAACCGACTGCGACGACACGGACGCCAGCATCTACGACGGCGCGACCGACACCTGGTACGACGGCGTCGACAGCGACTGTGCCGGCGACAGCGACTACGACGCGGACGGCGACGGCGACGACAGCGATGCCTACGGCGGCGGCGACTGCGACGACACCGACGCGTCGATCTACGACGGTGCGACGGACACCTGGTACGACGGCATCGACAGCGACTGCGACGGGGCCAGCGACTACGACGCGGACGGCGACGGCAGCGACAGCGAGGCCTACGGCGGCAGCGACTGCGACGACACCGACGCCACGATCTACGACGGCGCGACCGAGACCTGGTACGACGGGGTCGACGGCGACTGCGACGGGGCCAGCGACTACGACGCGGACGGCGACGGCCACGACAGCGATGCCTGGGGCGGTGACGACTGTGACGACACCGACGACACGATCTACCCGGGCGCCGACGAGATCGAGGCCGACGGCATCGACCAGGACTGCAACGGCGTGGACAGCGGCGTCGACACCGACGGCGACGGCCTGACCGACGACGACGAGGTCGACCTGGGCACGGATCCCTTCGACGACGACACCGACGACGACGGCCTGACCGACGGCGACGAGGTCGACGGCGGCACCGATCCCCTCGACGAAGACACCGACGACGACGGGCTGAGCGACGGCGACGAGGTCGACCTCGGCACCGACCCCCTCGACGACGACACCGACGACGACGGCCTGACCGACGGCGACGAGGTCGACGTGCACGACACCGACCCGCTGGACCCCGACACCGACGACGACGGGCTGAGCGACGGCGACGAGGTCGACGTGTACGGCACCGACCCGCTGGCGGACGACACCGACCTGGACGGCCTGACCGACGGCGACGAGGTCGACGTCTACGGCACCGATCCCCTCGACCGCGACACGGACGACGGCGGCACCGGCGACGGCGTCGAGGTGCTCCTCGACGGCACCGATCCCCTCGACCCCAGCGACGACATCACCGACACCACCGACACCGACGGCGACGGGCTCACCGACCGCGACGAAGAGGTGCTCGGCACCGATCCCCTCGACCCGGACAGCGACGACGACGGGCTGACCGACGGCGAAGAAGCCGGCGAAGGCGGTACCGGGACCGATCCGCTGGACGGTGACACCGACGACGACGGCATCGGCGACGGCCGCGAGGTCGACGAGCTCGGCACCGATCCCAAGGACCGCGACAGCGACGACGACGGGCTGAGCGACGGCGAGGAAGCCGGCACCGACGACGGCAGCACGACCGGTGCGGGCACCGACCCGCTGGATCCGGACAGCGACGACGACGGGCTGAGTGACGGCGAAGAGGTGCTGGAGCACGGCACCGACCCGCTGGATCCCGACAGCGACGACGACCGCCTGACCGACGGCGACGAGATCGAGCGCGGCACCGACCCGCTGGACAGCGACACCGACGACGGCGGCGTGCCCGACGGCGACGAGGTCGATGCCGGCACCGATCCCCTCGACCCGAGCGACGACGACCTGGGCGGCGACAGCGGCGGCACCGACAGCGGCGGCACCGACGGCGGTGTCGACTCCGGCGGCGACGACAGCGGGACCACCGGCGACGACGGCGGGACCGACAGCGGGCTCGGCGCCACCCCCGGCAAGGTGCTGGGCGGCTGTGCGGGCTGCAGCGCGGCGCCCACCGGCGGTCGGGCCGCGGGTGCCCTGCTGCTGGGCTTCCTGGGCCTGTTGATCGGCATGCGTCGGCGGGACTGACGGAGAACGGTCGATGCCCCTGCAGCCATCCGCCTGGCGCGACGACTACCGCGCCAGGCTCTGCACGCCCGCCCAGGCCGTGGCCGACCTGGGTCCCGGCGACGTCGTCTACATGGGCGGCAACGCCGCGACCCCCCGGGTGCTGGCTGCGGCCCTGGCCGAGCGGGCCGACCAGGTCGCCGGCCTGACCGTCGGTCACGTGCTGTTGCTGGGGGACGACCCCTTCGCGACGGCCAAGGCCCGGGGCCTGATCCAGCACCTGTCGTGGTTCGTGGGGCCCGCGGACCGCAAGGCGGTGGTCGAGGGGCACGCCCGCTACGTGCCCTGCCACCTCTCCGAGATCCCGGGGCTGCTGCGCACCGCGAACCCGGCCCTGGACGCGGCGCTGTTGATGGTGTCGCCGCCCGACAAGCACGGCTTCATGTCGCTGGGGGTCGAGGTGATGGCGTCGCTGGCCGCCGCCGAGGCCGCGCGGCGGGTCATCGTCCAGGTCAACCCGAAGATGCCGCGGGTGCTCGGCAACTCCTTCCTGCACGTCGGCCAGGTGCACCGCATCATCGAGGCCGAGCAGCCCCTCCCCGAGCTCCCTCCGCCAGAGGTCGGGCCGGTCGAGCGGGCCATCGCCGAGCACCTCGTCCCATTGATCCCCCACGGCGCGACGCTGCAGCTGGGCATCGGCGCCATCCCCGATGCGGTGATCGGCCAGCTCGAGGGCCGCAACGACCTGGGCGTGCACAGCGAGATGATCTCGGACGGGGTCATGCGCGCCGTCGAGGCCGGCATCGTGACCGGCCGCTTCAAGACCCGTCACCGGCGCAAGGTGGTGACCACCTTCGCCCTGGGCACCCGCGAGCTCTACGACTGGCTGGACAGCAACCCCGTGGTCGAGGCCCACCCCTGCGACCACACCAACGACATCCTGGTGGCCAGCGAGAACGCCCGGCTGATCGCGATCAACTCGGCGATCAGCGTGGACCTGTCGGGGCAGGTCAACAGCGACAGCATCGGCGGGCGCATCTACTCGGGGGTCGGCGGGCAGGTCGACTTCATGCGTGCGGCCGCCCGGTCGGTGGGTGGTCGGCCGGTGATCGCCATCCCCAGCACTGCCAGCGGCGGCCGTCACTCCCGGATCGTGTCCGTGCTGGCGGCCGGCGCCGGTGTGGTCACCAGCCGCGCCGATGTGCACACCGTCGTGACCGAGTACGGCGTGGCCGAGCTGTGGGGCAAGAGCCTGCCGGCCCGCGCAGAGTCGCTGATCGCCATCGCGCACCCGGACTTCCGGGACGCCCTGGCCCGGGAAGCGGGGCTCTGAGCCCGAGGGGGCACGCCGGGCCGGGTCGACTGCGCTAGGACGGCGCATGTCCTCGACCCGCGACCTCGACCTCGTCGTCGTCGGCGCCACCGGCTTCACCGGCCGGCAGTGCGCCGACTACCTGGCGCAGCACGCGCCGGAATCCCTGCGCTGGGGACTCGCCGGCCGCAGCGAAGGCAAGCTGCTCGCCGTGCGGGACGCCCTGGGGCCCGCCCATGCGGACCGCCCGGTGGTCGTGGTCGACACGCTGGACGGCGATGCGGTCGATGCGCTCGCCGCGCGCAGCCGGGTCGTGCTGACGACGGTCGGGCCCTACGCGCGCTTCGGAAGCCTGCTGTTCGCGGCCTGTGCCCGCCACGGCGCCGACTACCTGGACATCACCGGCGAGACCCCGTGGGTGCGCGAGATGATCGACGCCCACCACGAGACCGCCCGTCGGACCGGGGCCCGCATGGTGCCCCTGTCGGGCTTCGACTCGATCCCGAGCGACCTGGGCGTGTGGATGGTCGCCGACCACGCCCGGCGGCACCTGGACCAGGGGCTGGTGGACGTCACGTCGGTGTTCAAGGCCAAGGGCGGCTTCAACGGCGGCACGGCGGCGAGCGCGCTCGGGATGATGGACCGCGAGGCGATCCGGCGGCTGGCCCATCCCTTCCTGCTGTCGCCGGATCCGAAGGCGGTGTCGGACGACGTGGCGGCCCGCAGCCAGGATCCCCGCGGGCCGAGGTACGAGCCCCGGCTGGATGCCTGGCTGGCGCCGTTCTTCATGGGGCCGATCAACTCGCGGGTGGTCCGACGCAGCGCCGCCCTGCTCGCCGCGCGGGGGCAGGGCTACGGCGACGGCTTCGCCTATCGGGAGTGGATGTGGGGCGGCCGGGGCCTGGCCGGCCGTGCGACGGCGCTCGCGGCGACCGCGACCATCGGCACGGTGTTCGGCCTGGGGCAGAAGCCCTGGGGCCGCCGGCTGTTCGAGCGGGTGGTGCCCGATCCGGGCGAGGGCCCGAGCGAGGCCGAGATGGACGGCGGCTTCTTCCGCTGCGACCTGCTCGCCCGGACCGAGGGCGGCGTGGCGCTGCGTGGACGCATCCACGGCGACGGCGATCCCGGCAACCGCTGCACGGTGCGCATGCTCTGCGAGAGCGCGCTGGCCTTCGCGACCCAGGGCGACGCCCTGCCGGCCCAGGAGGGGGGCGTCTGGACCCCGGCGTCGGCGCTGGGTGGCGTGCTGCTGGAGCGGCTGCGGGCGGCTGGCATGCAGTGGGAGGTCGCTGCGGCCGACTGACAGCAGCGCTCACCACGATTGAGCCTGGTAGCCGCAAGCGTTGAAGTACGACCGTGCATCTGCAGACGTGACAGCCCTCGCGGCATCGTCGAAGGCATCGTCAATGTCCTGGTGCGTTCGAGGCTTCGCCGCTCTCATGGCCTGCTTGACCTTGGACCATGCAAGTTCGATGGGACTGAAGTCGGGGGAGTAGGGCGGGAGGAACTTGAGTGTGGCGCCGCGGGCTTCGATGAGCTCGCGCGCCCGCTGCACCTTGTGGGCTCCGAGGTTGTCGAGCACGACGATGTCGCCCGGACGAAGGAGCGGCGCGAGGAAGTGCTCCACGTACGCCACGAACACCGGCCCGCTGGTGCCACCGAGGACGGTCATGAGCGCTTCCATTCCTCGGACGGTGAGCGCTGCGAGCATTGTCGTCACCGCACCTCGGTTGCGCGGCACGGCGTCGGGTGCGCGCTGGCCACGGGGAGACCGCGCGTAGGTCGGCGTCATGGCGACGTGGCTGCCTGCCTCGTCGAGGACCCAGAGCTGCTCCGCATCGACGCCGGTCAGCCACTCCTCGAACGCTGCGCGCTCTGCAACGACGGCGGCTCGGTCGCGTTCTTGAGCTCGGAGCGACTTTTTTTTCGGGTGTAGCCGCGCTTCCGGACCAGACGACCGACGGTCTGCCGGCTGCAGGCCAGCTCGGGATGCTCCTCGGCCCAACGATCGGCCAGGCGCTCAAGCGTCAGATCCGGCTCCGCCTCGAGCATGGCGATCAACTCGTCCACCGCAGCCTCGTTCAGCCGGCTGTCGTAGCCCCCGGTGGCCGGCTTGGGCTCAACGCCGCCGGACTCACGATGGAGTCGCAAGATCCGGCTGACGCTCGCCCGGCCGACGCCGAGAGCTTCGGCGATGTACTCGTAGGTGCCCCCGTACTTCTGTCGGTACAGCACCACGCGTTCGCGAATGTCGTTCGAGAGGGGAGCAGGCATCGGGACCTCCACCCCCACTTGATCACGTACGGGCCGACGATGGAATCCGGGGCGGAAAACCGATCTTCCACCCCCCCGAATCGCTTTCGGCAGCCACAGCGTCAGGCCACGGAGCAAGGCGCGCTGAACGGATCGACCGTGGCGGGCCCCGCTGTGAGCGCTGGGGCGGTGGGGGCCCTGTGGGCTCCCGCCCGGCGATCCCGGCCCACCTGGGTCAGGTGCCACAGGTGGGGGCCGCGATCCCGGGGGTTGAACCTGGAACGCACCTTGCTTGGGAAGGGGGCGCGGCGTGCATGGCGCCGCGAGACCTCGGGACGCTCCATGTACCTGGCAGACGACTTCCGGCCCTCCGCCGCGGGCCTCGACCTCGACCGACTGGACGGCAGCCGGACGGCGGCGGTCGGGCTGCGGCGGGATCTGACCATCGGGCTGGCCAACCGGGCCTGGGCCGAAGCGGCGGGCTTCTTGTGTGGCAGCGCCGGCTACCCCGACGACGGCACGCGCTACCTGTCGGGCCTGCCCGAGGGCGAGCAGGCTGCCCTGGCCGCTGCCATCGGCGAGGTGGCCCGAACCTGCCAGCCCGTGAGCCACGAGCTGGTGGCGACGAGGGGCGAGTGCTCCCGTCGCTATCGGCTGCGCATCATGCCGCTGCCGCGCGGGGTGCTGGTGCTGCATCACCTGCTGGAGGAGCGCGTCGGGGCCTGACGATTCCGCCGGTCGAACAGGTGGAGCAGGGCGGGGAGGAGCAGCAGGTCGGCGAGGAGGGCGGCGATCATGGTGACCGCGCTGAGGATGCCGAACCAGCGCGTGCTGGTCAGGTCGCTCCAGGCCAGGACCCCGAAGCCGACGACCAGCAGCACCGAGGTGAGCACGATGGCCCGCCCCGCGCCGTGGAAGGTGCGGTGCAGGGCGTCATCGACGTCGTGGCCGTGGTCGCGCTCCTCGCGGTAGCGGACGACGAAGTGGATGGTGTCGTCCACCGCCAGGCCCACCGCCACCGTGAAGCTCACGATGTTGGTGATCTGCAGGTCTTCGCCCAGCACGCCCAGGGTGGCCAGGGTGAACACCAGCGGCACCAGGTTGGGCACGGCGGCGATGAGCGCCAGCCGCAGGTCGCGCAGCAACACCAGCATGGTCACCAGGATGACCACGACGACCAGCCCGACGCTGCGGACCAGGTCGTCGACCAGCTGGGCGACCCCCGACGATGCGATGAGCCCATCGCCGGTGACGTCGACGCGGGCGCCGGTGCCGGCGAACAGCTCGGCGGCACGGGCCTCGGCGATGGCCTTGGTCTCCATCAGCGCCCGGCCGCCGGCGTCCTGGGTGAGCATCAGGATCCGGGCGCCGCGGCGGTCGTCGGTCAGCAGCGCGTCCAGCGGGAGCTCGCCGGACATCTCGGCCAGCAGCAGCTCCTGGGCGACGGCCTCGCGGCTGTCGGGGATGCCCTCGGCGCCGGTCAGCAGGCCGTGGATGCGGGCCACCCACGACGCGGGCGAGCTCGCCCAGCCGACCTCGGGGCGCTGCCGGAGCTCGGCCTCGAGCGCCGCCATCGGCCGCAGCAGCTCCGGCGTCAGGACCGCGCCTTCGTCGGCCTCGGGCGGCAGCTCGATGTAGACGAAGACCGGCACGATGCCGCCCAGGCGCGTGTCGGCGTCGTGCACCGCCCGGAAGGTCGGGTGCTCGGGCTGGTACATCTCCAGGATGCTGGACTGGCTCTGCACGTCCCGGCCCAGCCACAGCGCCCCGACCACCATGCCCAGGCAGGTCACCAGCACCGGCGCCGGGTGCCGGGCGACCAGCCGGTGCAGGGCCTCGAACAGGCTGCGGCCCGCTTCGGTCTGCAGGCTGCCCCCGACGCGGGCGGTCGGCACGAAGGCCAGCCAGGTCGGCAGCACCAACATGACGGCGATCCAGGAGATCAGCACGGCGACGGCGCAGTGGGTGCCGAAGTCACGGACCACCTGGGTCTTCGCGACGAGCAGGGACGCGAAGCCCGCCGCCGTCGTGAAGCTGGTCAGGAAGGTGGCCATCGCCATGTGCCGCATGGTGGCGGCCATGGCGTCCGCCCGGTCGCCGGCGCGGTCCGCCAGCTCATCGCGGTAGCGGGCCACGATGTGCACCCCGTCGCTGAGCCCGATGACCACGACCAGCGTGGGCACCAGCACCGACAGCACGTTGAGCACCGCCCCCGACGCCAGCAGGGCGCCCATGACCCACAGGTCGGCGACCAGCACGACGAACAGCGGCGCCAGCCCGGACCAGAAGCGCCGGAACAGCAGCAGGCAGGTGCCGGCGAACAGGACGGCCACCAGCGGCAGGAAGCGCGTCTCGTCGTCGATCATCAGGTCGACGACCTCGGACCGGATGAACGGCACGCCCGTGGCCTGGACCGTGATGCCGGCGGGCGTTGGACGGGCCCGGGCGGTCTCGACGACGGTGGCGACGGCGGGGGCCAGGTCTGCGACCCGCTCGCGCTCTCGGTCCAGGCGGACCCGGACGGCCGTGATGTCGCCGGCCCGGCCGATGACCAGCCCGGCCAGGGCGGGGTCGGACGCCGCGCGGGCGATGGCCGCGGCCGGGTCGGCGTCGTCCAGCGGCGCCTCGACGACCAGCAGCTCCCCCTCTGCCCGCACCGTGGCTGCGTCGACCAGCGAGTCGACCCCCTCGACGACGTCGAGCGCCTCGAGGTCTGCGTGCAGGTCGCGCAGGAAGGCGATCGCCTCGACCGTGCCGAGGTCTCCCTCCACCATCAGCACGACGTCGTTGTCCTCGCGCCCGAAGACCGCCTCGATCTCCTGCAGCCGCGAGATGTCGTCGCCCTTGTCCATGAACAGGGCCTGCGGCGTGAAGTCGACCGGCAGGCCGTCGCGCAATCGCATCCCGATGGCGGCGGCGGCGAGCAGCGACAGCAGCACGCTCAGTGCCAGCGCCCGCACCCGGTGCTCGACGACCGCTCGGCCCCACCAGGCGAACCACTCCGCCACGGCGTTCAGTCCTGCTTCGCCTCGGCCTGCTCTTCCTCGACCTCTTCCTTGGCGTGATCCAGGTCGAGGTCGCCGCCGAGCATGGCCGAGACCCGGAACAGGGCGATGGCGCCCAGCCCCACGCCGAACCACAGGGTCGCCGTGCGGATGAGCAGGGCCGCTGCGACGGCGTTGCCCTGGTCCAGCCCCGGGATGAGGGCCACCGCACCGCCGGCCAGGGCACCGTCGGCGACGCCCAGCCCGCCCGGCATGGCGCCGCCGGCCACCGTCGCGAAGGCGTACAGGAAGACGCTGACGTCCAGGCTGGCCGGCACGCCCAGGCCCTTGAACACCAGCCAGTAGCCGATGCACTCGGCGAACCAGGCGACCAGGCTGGCGAGCAGCGTCAGCAGGAGCGGGACCGGCGCGACGCAGGTGCGCATCGCCAGGTACATCTCCTCGAGCTTGTGGGCGATGCGGCCGACGACGGGCAGCTTCTCGGCCAGGCCCAGGATGGCCATGCTGAGGGTCTTGCTGGACAGCACGCCCAGGCCCCCGGCGACGAGCACCAGCGGGATGGCCAGGTAGTGCACCTTGTCGCCGGCGTAGGTCGTGACGCTGAGCCCCGCCAGGATGAGCATGGCGATGCCGTCGGTCAGCCGCTCGGTGATGAGGGCAGGGATGGTTCGCGCCATCGGCGTGCCGGTGCGCTCGCGCACGACGTAGGGCTTGAGCAGCTCACCGGCCTTTCCGGGGCTGATCACCATCGCCAGGCCGGCGGCGAAGTTCCACAGGTCGTCGCCGAGGGGCATGTGCACGCCAAGCCGGCCCAGCAGGTAGTGCCACTTGCCGAACCGCAGCCCGTAGTTCACCAGGGTGAGCATCAGGACGGGCAGGAAGTACAGCCACTGGAAGTGCTGCAGCGCGGCGCTGACCTCGTCGAAGCCGGCCCAGATGCTGCCGGCCAGGAAGAGCAGCGCGCCGACGGCGATCGCGCCGACGACCCAGCGGCGGAAGCGAACGACGAGCCGGGCGGACATGCCGGGGCGCTTAACGCCTGGGAGGAGCCGCGGGCCGCACTTCGTGGGAGGCGCGGTTAGTCGCGCTCGACGCCGGAGGATCCGTGATGCGCTTCGAGGTCAGCTCCCGCACCGCTGGTTCGGTGCAGGTGGACGCAAGCAACTGGCTCAGCGCCCTGGGCGAGGGGCTGACGGCCCTGGGCCTGCTCGCCGACCTGGACCGCCTGGCCTGCGAGGTCCTGCCCAACGGCCGGGTGCTCGCACGGGACGTGCGTAGCGGCCACGGCTTCATCTGCGGACCGGCGCCCGAGCCCGAGCCGACCTGCGACCCGGCCTCCCCCGACGCCGACCGTGACCGCGCCTTCGTCTCCGAGCCGGTCACCGACGCCGACATCCCGCCCGAAGCCGCCCCTCCGCCCGTCTCGACCGACACGCCTCGGGTGCGCGACGACGGCGTGGCGCTGCGGGTGGCCGATGAGGTCACCGCCCCGCACCTGTCCGTGGCGGTCGAGGAGGAGGCCGAGTCTTCGGCGCCCTTCATCCCCGATGCCGCGCTCACGGTGCTCGACGAGCGCGTGGCGCGCATCGAGGAGAGCGCTGGCGCCCTGTTCGCGTGGCACGAGGCGCTCGACGCCGCGCGGGCGCTGTGCCCCGCCGACTCCGGGGCCGCCATCGAGCGCGAGCCGGACGGTCAGCTGCGCTTCCTGTACGCCTTCGGCCCGACGGCCGCGACCCTGCAGGGCGCCGTCATGCCCGGTGACGCCGGCATCGCCGGCTTCGCGGTGCACCGCCAGGCCGCCATGCTGGTCCACGACACTGCCGCCGACCCGCGCTTCCTCGCGGAGTTCGACGATGTCACCGGCTACGCCACGCAGGCCGTGCTCTGCGTGCCGGTGCTGCACGAGCAGACCGTCTACGGCGTGCTCGAGCTGCTCAACCCGCCGCGGGGGCGTCGGTTCGCGCGCATCCACCTGGAGCTGGTCGAGATGGTCGCCGACGCGCTGGGCGCCCGGCTGGCGCGCGCCCTGCGCTGACGACGGAGCCCCGGGGCTACTGCCCGACGACGACCCTGGTGACGAAGGCCTCGCCCTTGACCTCGTTCTTCAGCCGCTCCTGGAGCTTGGCGTAGAGGTCGTAGTTCTCGGGGTTCTCGGTGTAGATGTCGACCACGGTCTCGTCCTGCTCGCGGGCGGAGTGCTTGGCGAGCCAGAACTCGACCTCGGTGTCGTCGTCGAAGAAGAACCGCCACTTGTGGCGGTTGGCGACGGTCCAGGTCTTGCCGTCCGAGGTGACCATCTTGGTGGGGGTCTTGAGCGTGCAGTCGTACATCCACGGGGTCATCTCCGTGGAGTAGGTGCAGCTGACGTCGGCCGGCACCTTGCCGGGCGTCACGGTGACCGACTTGATGGTGGCCCACGGCTTCATCTCGAGGGTGGTGCCGGCTTCGCCTTCGACCACCAGCTTCTTGGCGTCGTCGAGCCAGCCCTCTTCGCCGTAGAAGTCCTCGCTGCGCTCGATGCGCACGACGTGGCCGGCCTTGGAGCTGCCGTCGCCGAAGGTCAGGGTCACCGTGAGGTCGACGTTGGGGACGACCGGCGCGGGAGCGGGCGGCTCTTCGGGCGTGGCTTCGTCCATCGCTTCGTCGTCGGCCGCGTCTTCTTCCACCGCCGGGGGGGGCGGGGGCGGAGGAGCTTCTTCCGTCGTCTTGGACTTCTTGCCCGCCGAAGCGGTGAAGATGAGCGCGTAGAGTGCCAGGCCGGTCATGTCGTCCTCCCGGGGAGCGTGCGTTGGACCCCTATCCGTCGCCGTCCCTTCCTGCCTGCGTCGTGCCGGTGCGCAGCAGCCACACCAAGGCGAAGGCGCCGAGCAGCATCACGGCGAGGTGATGGACCCGCACGGTGAGGGCCACGGCCGAGGCGTCGCCTACGTTCATGGCGCCGGGGCCGGCGAGCAGGCCGAGGAACATCGCGTCCCAGCCGAGCTGGCTGCCGGGGAGGGCGAACAGGGCGACCGCGCCGGCGGTCGTGGTGGCGTAGGTGAACACGACGCCGGCGAGGTCGGCCGGGGCCTGAAAGGCGCTGATCGCGATGAGCACGCCGCCGATGACCGAGGTGTGGCTGGCCAGGGTCCACAGCGCGGCGCCGCCCCAGGCGGCGGGGCCGGACCGGGCGACCAGCGCCAGGTCGCGGGCGACGGCGTCGATCGCGCCCTGGACCCGAAGGGCCAGGCTGCCCACGATGCCGGGCGCCCGGGTCAGCGGCGCGACGAGCAGGTGGCCCAGGCGGCGCAGCGGCTCGGGAAAGGCGGCCAGCACCAGCAGGCCCACGCCGGCGACACCGATCAGGAGCACGGCCGCCGCGACGAGGCGGTCGTAGCCCTCGGGCACGGCGAGATCGACGGTCAGGAACACCACGGCCGCGGTGAGCGCGGCGACGGCCAGGCCCATCAGCCGCGCGGCGAAGCCGCTGGCCATCGACATCGCCAGCGGCACGCCGTAGCGCCGGCTGGCGAACCACGCGGCCCCGAGCTCGCCGAGCGGCCCGGGCAGGGCGTAGTTGAGCAGCAGGCCTGCGAGCACGATGGCCATCAGGCCGCCGGCCGGGGGGTGGTGTCCGGCCGGCATCAGGCTGCGCCAGCGCAGGGCCATGCACAGGAAGGCCAGCGTCATCACCGCCATCGACAGGGCCAGGCGACCGGGCTGGGCGCGGGCGACGAGATCCAGCACGGTGGCGGCGCCGACGTCGGTCTGGAGCAGCGCGGCGATGGCGGCGCCGATGGCCAGGCACAGGCCGCCGATGGTCCACAGGCCGCGGGACAGGCCGCGGCGGGCGTCGTCGGTCTGGAAGCGGTCGGAGGCGGCGGGCTGATCCGCTTGGTTTGGCACAGGTGCTCAGGTGCGGTCGAGCAGGGCGTACTTGTTGAGCTTGTAGCGCAGGGTGTTGCGCTCGAGGCCGAGCAGGCGGCACATGGCGGGGCGGTCGCCACCGGTCTGCTCGATGGCGCGCACGAGCAGGGTGCGCTCGATCTCTTCGAGATGGCCGGGCAGGTTGAAGCCTTCGGCCAGGGTCGGCAGCGGACGGTCCGCCCCCTGGGCCGGGCGGATCTCCATGTCGAAGGCATGTCCGCCGAGCACCACCGCTCGCTCGGCCAGGTTGGCGACTTCGCGGACGTTTCCCGGCCAGGCATGGGACTTCAGCTGCGCGAGCTGGGTCGGCGTGGCCATCGGAGCGCCCTTGCCGAAGGCTGCCGCATGGGCCGACAGGAAGTGCCGCAGCAGCGGCGCGAGGTCGGCCGGGCGCTCGCGCAGCGGCGGGATGCGGACGACCAGGACCGCCAGTCGGAAGTACAGCTCGGGCGCCATCTCGCCCTGGGCGGCGGCCATGTCGATGCCCGGGGTCGCACTGGCGACGACCCGCGGGGGCTGGCCGGCCTCGAGGCCTTCGAGCATGCGGAGCAGCGTGACCTGGGCGTCCTGGCTCCAGCTGTCCACGTCGGACAGGAGCAGCGTGCCGGCCTGGGCCAGGCGGTCTTCGTCGATGACCTGGCCCGGGCGGGCGACGATCAGGGGCCGGCCGTGATCCAGCCCGTGGGCGTGCAGGTGCCGCGCCAGGTGGCGACGGCCGCTGCCGGGCTCGCCGGTGATGAGCACCGTGCTGCGGACCCGGGCCATGGTGGACGCCTGCTCGCGCAGGCCCACGGTCGCGTCGCTGTCGCCGATCAGCGGGAAGTCCCCGTTGGCGGCCGGGCGCAGGCCGGCGACCCGGTTCAGGATCTGGTCCGCGGTCACCGGCTTCGTCAGGAAGTCCAGTGCTCCCAGCCGCATGGCCTCGACGGCGACATCCACGCTCCCGAAGGCGGTGAACACCATCACGTCGATGGGCGGTTGGTGGCTGCGCGCGGCCCGGACGACCGCCAGCCCGTCGATGGGCTCCATGCGCAGGTCGGTGAGCACCAGGTCGAAGCTCAGCGCGCCCATCGCCTCGATGCCGGCGCGGCCGTCGTAGCGGACCTCGACCTGGTGGCCGTCGCGGCGCAGCAGGGCGGCCACGGCCTCGGCGGCGGTCTTGTTGTCGTCCACGACCAGGACGGAGAGGGGCGACGAGCTCATGGGGGCCGGGTCAGGTCTGGCTGGGCGGATGGTCGGGGAAGGCCGCGACGAAGCGAGCGCCACCCAACGAGGAGTCCTCGCAGCGAATATACCCGCCATGGGCCTCCATCACCTGCAGGACCAGCGCCAGGCCGAGTCCCGTGCCGCCCTCTCGACTGCTGACGTAGGGCTGGAAGATGCGCTCCCGCGCCTCGACCGGCACCCCGGGACCGTCGTCCTCGACCGTGATGAGCACCTCGCCCTCCACGTGCTCGAGCGAGACCCTCACCTGGCCGCGGCCGCCCTTGGCCGAGAACTCGATGGCGTTGAGCAGCAGGTTCTCGATGGCCCGGCGCAGCAGGGAGCTGTCCGCGCTGGCTTCCAGCGAGCGCGGCAGGTCGGACCGCAGGCGCACGCCGAGCGACGACGCCCGCGGGGCGGTGATCGCCGCCGCCCGCTCGACGACCTTCACGAGATCGGTCTCCGCCCGCACGATGCGCAGCGGGCCGGAGTGGGTGAGCAGGCGCTGGACCACGCCTTCCAGGCCGTTGATCTCGTCTTCGATCAGCCCCAGGTGGCTGTCGCGGGTGACGGGGTCGTCTTCGGTGCGGGCCAGGGTGACCAGCAGCGACAGCGACTGCAGCGGGTTGCGCACCTCGTGGGCCACCATGCCGGTGACCTGCTGCACGACCTCGATCCGACCGCCGATCTCGTCTTCGTGGCTCTCGACGGAGCTGGCCAGGGCGTTCAGGGCCCGCGCCAGACGCTGCACCTCCTGAGGCCCGCGGAGCTCGACCCGCACTCCGCGCTCACCGCTGGCGATGCGGCCCGCGGCCTGGGACAGGTCCCGGAGTGGCGCGAGCAGCTGGCGGATCCCGAAGATGGTCACCAGGGCCGCGATGCCGGCCACGCTCATCACGACCAGCAGGTCGCGGCCGCGCTCGCGGCTCTGGGCGATCACCGGCTCGCTGTCGGCTACCACTGCCAAGGCGCCGAGCACACGCCCGCCCGGACGCCACAGCGGGACGCACAGCACCTGACGGCGGCCGCCCGGAGCCTCGCGGAACAGCGCGCGGGTCGTGCGACGGTCCACCAGGACCCGATCGAGCTCGCAGGCCGCCACGGCGGGGTCGGTGACGCTGTCGCCGTACAGGGCGGGGGTCTTCGCGGGCTCCGAGCCGATCAAGCGCCCGCGGCTGTCGACCACCACGACGCGCTTGAGGTCCGCCAGCGCGACGACACCGGGCAGCGCCTTCTCGGTGCGGCTGCGCACCTCGGCGAGCTCGGCCGGGGACATCGGGACGTCGCCCTGCGGGGCGTCGACCGCCGGCAGCGGGGGCCCGTCACCGTACTCGGCCAGCAGCCGGTCGACCGCCAGCGCCGCGACGACTTCGAGCTTCTGGGCCTGGTCTTCCAGCGCCCGCCCCTGGCGCTCGCGCACCAGGGGGAACCAGGCCAGGGCGACCGCGACGGCCACCACGAGGCCGGTCGCGATGCTGATGAGCGTGAACGCGCTGCCACGAGGTGGGTTCACGACAGCTGCGCCCCGATGAAGAGGGGGTGCTCAGGCACAGCGGGGCCCGGGCACCCGCTGCAGGGCTAGTTCACCTGGAACGAGTTGGCGACTTCCATCTGGCCGGACTCGGCGTCGGTCGTCTCCTGCGTCACGTTCTGGCGCAGCTCGATGCCCTCGAAGCCGGTCAGCGAGTACGCGGCGTCGGCGGCGGTGGGGCGGCCACGGTCGGCCTGGACCTGCATGGCGGTCTGGTAGGTGTCGCCGAAGCCGTCCTGCAGGTTGCGCGGGTGCGCGCAGCCGACGAGGGTGGCTCCAGCAAGGGCGCTGAGCAGGATGGTGCGGGTCATGGTTCCTCCTTCACGGGAGCCGGGTGCAGGGGGGGATTGGGAGAGAGTCGGTGCAGGTCCTGCGGCCGCAGGCGGCGCAGGGCATCCATGGCGGGCGCGTGGGTGGGCTCGCTGTCGAGGGCGGCGGCGTACTCACGCACGGCTGCATCGGTCTCGCCCCGCAGCTCCAGGCCCAGCCCCAGGTTGTAGTGGGCGTCGCTCTCGCGCTGGCCGGCGCGGAACACGCGCATCGCTTCGTCCTCGCGGCCGTCGGCCACCAGGGCGAAGCCCAGGTTGTTGCGGACCTGGTCGTTGCCAGCGTCCAGGCGGAGCGCCTCGCGGAGCTCCGGCACGGCTTCGTCGGCGTGACCGGCCGTCATCAGGGCGAAGCCCAGGTTGTTGCGGAACTTCGGATCGTCCGACGCCAGGGTCACGGCCTTGCGCAGGTGGACGAGCGCGTCGTCGAAGCGGTGCAGGTCCATGTAGAGCACACCGAGCTGGTCGTGCGCTCGTGCTTCCCGCGGCCGCTTCTTCACCACGGCCAGCAGCAGGGCCTCGGCGTCGTCGGTCAGGCCGATGTCGCGCAGTGCCCGCGCCTGGATCAGGTCCAGCTCGTAGGGGTCGAGGTCCTCGCCCCGAAGCTCCGCCACCATCTTCAGGGCCGCTTCGGAGGACCCGTTGCGGGCCAGCGCATCCGCGATGTCGATGCGCGCCTGATCCTTGCCCTCTTCCGTGCTCCAGGCGGGCGGCTGGCGCACCTGGGCCTTGCGGGCGCCTCCGCAGGCGACCACCAGAAGGGCGGGGAGGAGCAGGGTCGGGAGCATCAGCCGCCGGACATGGTCGGGATGAGGATGCGGATGACGTTGATCACGGCGGGGCCGATGAGCACGATGACCAGACAGGGCAGGATGAACAGGACCATCGCGACGGTCAGCTTGGGGCTGACCTTGGCGGCTTCTTCTTCGGCCGCGAGCATGCGCTTGACGCGCACCATCTCGGCGTGGACGCGCAGGGCCCGCGCGACGCTGGTGCCGAAGCGCTCGGCCTGGACCAGGACGTTGACCAGCGCCGCGACATCGTCGAGGCCGGTGCGCTCGTCGAGGTGGCGCAGCGCGTCGATCCGCGGCACACCGGCAGCGACCTCGTGGTTGACCAGCTGGAGTTCCTTCGCGAGCTCGGGGGCAGCGGACTCCATCTCCTCGGCCACGCGCTTGAAGGCGGCGTCCAGGGCCAGACCGGCTTCCACGCTGCTGACCAGCAGGTCGAGCGCGTCGGGGAAGGGGCGCAGCAGGGTGGCCTGACGCTCTTCGACCCGGCTGCTCAGCACGATGCCCGGGATGTAGTAGCCCGCGGCCGCCGACGCGAGGACCAGCAGCATGATGGCCAGCAGGTTGTCGGGCCGGAAGATGAGCGCGAGGAACATCGGCAGGGCCAGCGCGAGCACCACGCGCAGCGCGCTGAACATCTCGAGGTTGTTCGGGCTCCGGAACCCGCCCTGGATGAGCTTGCGCCGCAGGACGTTGCGCTGCTCTTCCTGGGCCGGGGCCGCCAGGTCGGAGATCCGCGACGTGGCGCTCTGCACGCCTTCGGTGTCGAAGAAGCTCTCGGGGCCGGCGGTTCCGGTCAGTTCCTGGATGCGGTCGGCAGCCGTCCGGTCTCGACGGAAGCTGGCGCGCAGCACCATGAACAGCATGATGATCGTGAGGAAGACCAGGGCGCCGATCCCGTAGAGGGCGGTCGAGCTGGTCAGCAGGCTCTGGCTGGCTTCGGCTTCAGGCACGGCTCAGACCTCCACCTGGGACACCTTGCGCATCACGAAGACCCCAGTGGAGAACAGGCACGCTGCCACGATGAGCATGCCGTTTCCGATGGGGTCGTCGACGAGGGGCTCGAGGTACTCTGGGCGCATGACCATGATGAGGCCAGCGACCACGAAGGGCAGACCACCCAGGATGTAGGCCGAGAAGCGGGCTTCCGCCGTCATCGACTTCACCTTGCCCTGGAAGACGAAGCGATCCCGGATGGTCTTGCTGATGTTCTGCAGGATCTCGATCATGTTGCCTCCGGTGTCACGCTGGAGCAGGACGGACGACACGAAGATCCGCATGTCGAAGTTGGCGGGGTTCCGCCGGGTCAGGTTCACCAGGGCTTCGCGCATGTCGCGGCCCAGGTTGTGCTCTTCGTAGACGCGGCCGAACTCGACGGATATCGGCTGGGGCATCTCCTCGGCGCACATCCGGAACGCGTCGGACAGGCCGTGGCCGGCGCGCAGACCGCGGGCCATCAGGTCGAGGGCTTCCGGCAGCTGCTGGCTGATCTTGGACGCGCGGGCGTTCGCCTGGCTGACCAGCACGATGTAGGGCACGAAGGCGACGATGATGCCGATCACGCCGAAGGCGTTGCGCAGCAGGACGAACATGATGACCAGGCCCAGCAGCCCGAACAGCGCCATGCGGGTCAGCAGGCCGCTCACCGTGTAGTTGACGGCCGCCTGCTGGAGCAGGATCTCCATCCGCTCGCCGGTGCTGCCCAGCGCCTGCGCCAGCTCGTCCTTGACCTGGGTCCGGAACAGGCTGTCACCGGGATCGCCGGACATCTGGCCCAGACGACGGGACAGCTCCCGGGCCTCTTCTTCCTTGCGTGCCTGGACGCCCCAGTAGACGAAGCTCAGGGCGAGGAAGGCACCGACGAAGACGATGCTGACGACAAGTACGGTGAGCAGCGGATTCATGGCGCCTACACGTCCATCTGGAAGCGGAACAGGTCGGACGACAGGCGAATGCCGTTGGCAGCCAGCCGACCGGCGAACTTGGGCCGCACACCGGTGGAGATGAACCGCCCGCGCACCCGGCCGTCGTCGTCGACGCCGGCCTGGCGGAAGACGAACAGGTCCTGGGTCGTGACGATGTCGCCTTCCATGCCGATGATCTCGGTGATGGCGAGCACGCGGCGGGTACCGTCCGAGAGGCGGTCGACCTGGACGATCATGTCGAGGGCCCGGGCGATCATCTCGCGGATGTTCTTGTCGGCCAGGTTCGGCATGCCCATGCCGATCATGGTCTCGAAGCGCGAGAGGGCGTCGCGGGTCGTGTTGGCGTGGACGGTGGCCAGCGAGCCTTCGTGGCCGGTGTTCATCGCCTGGAGCATGTCGATGGCTTCGGCGCCGCGGATCTCGCCGAGGATGATGCGGTCCGGGCGCATCCGCAGCGCGTTCTTGACCAGGTCGCGGGCCGTGACCTCGCCCTTGCCTTCCAGGTTGGGCGGCCGGGTCTCGAGTCGCACGATGTGAGGCTGCTGCAGCTGGAGCTCGGCGGCGTCCTCGATGGTGATGATGCGCTCGCCGGGCGGGATGAACGAGCTCATGACGTTGAGCAGCGTGGTCTTGCCGGAGCCGGTACCGCCGCTGATGACGATGTTGAGCTTGCTCTTCACGCAGCCCTTGAGCACTTCCAGCATCGGCCGCGGGCAGCTTCCGAACGCGATCAGGTCTTCGCTGGTGATCGGCACGGTGCCGAACCGCCGGATCGAGACCGTCGGGCCGTCGAGGGCCAGCGGCGGGATGATCGCGTTGAAGCGCGAGCCGTCGGCCAGGCGGGCGTCGACCATCGGGTTGGTCTCGTCGACGCGGCGACCGACCGCGGACACGATGCGATCGATGATCTGCATCAGGTGGGCGTCGTCCTGGAACTTGACGTTCGTCTTCTGGATCTTGCCCTTCTTCTCGATGTAGACCGTCTTGGGCCCGTTGATCATGATGTCGCTGATCTCCGGGTCGCGGAGCAGCGGCTCGAGGGGGCCCAGGCCCAGGATGTCGTCGAGGATCTCGTCGACCAGGCGCTCACGCTCGATGCGGTTGAGCGGCAGCTGGCGGGTCTCGACCTGGTCCGTGAGGGTCTTGCGCAGGCGCTGCGCGAGCTCCTCGCGCGGGGTCTTGCTGACCTGCTCGAAGTCGAGGGCCTCGATGAGCTCGCCGTGGAGCTGGCGCTTGATCTTCTCGAACTCGGCGGAGTCCGACTGGGTCGGGCTCCGGTAGCGCTGCTGGGCTCCGCGGACACGGTCGATGAGGCGGGAGGACATGGGCTACCTCGGGGGTGAGCGGGGGACCTACTTGAACAGCCAGCCGAAGGCCTTCTTCTCGCTGGAAGCGGCCTGGACCTTGGTGGCGCCGTCGGTGATGAGGGAGACCATCGCGCTGATGTCGGCCACGGTCTGGCTGCGCTTGTCGACGTCGCGCAGGATCTTGCCCGCGTTGATCGACTTGAGGCAGGTGTCCTCGTCGTAGGTGACGGTCGCGGCCACGGGGATCCCCAGGCTCTTCTCGATGTCGCCCAGCGAGAGCTCCATGCCCTTGCGCCACTTGTTGACGACCAGCCGCACCAGGCTCTTGTCGATGCCCTGGCGCTCCATCAGGTTGAGCCGACGCCAGGCGTTCTTCACGCTCGGGACGTCGGGGTTGCACACCAGCAGGATCAGGTCCGACACCGCCGTGGTGGTCAGCGTCGCGTCGTCGATCCGGCCGCCGCAGTCCGCGAAGACGTACTGGTAGGTGTCGGCCACGACGGTGAGCACGCGCAGCACCTGCTCGCCGCTGACGTGTTCCTCGGCGATGAGCTCATTGGGCTGGGCGAGCACGTGGGTCTTGCTGGGGTGCACGCTCACCGAGCCGGCCAGCATGCGCTGGTCGAGGCGAGCGATGTTGCCGAGCAGGTCCTGGAAGGAGCTCTTGGGCTGCAGGTCCAGGAAGGCCGCGACGTCGCCCATGGAGAAGTCCAGGTCGACCATGCAGACCCGCTGGACCGGCGACAGCTCGGAGGCGAGGTTGACCGCGAGGGTGGTGGTTCCGACGCCGCCCTTGCTGCCGACCACGCTGATCAGCTGGCCCTGGTCTTCGTTCGGGCCGGGGCCGCCCATGTCGGACTCGCGCACCGCCTGACGGAGCAGGGCGGAGTCTTCCGGCAGCACGACGTACTCGCGGTAGCCGGCGCGCATCGCGGCGCGGATCCGCTCGGGGTCGGTCTTCTCGGAGATGGCGACCAGCTGGAGTCCGGGGATCTCGCTGGACAGCAGGGGCCCCAGGCGCACCGCTTCCTCGAAGTCGCCGTCGAAGCCCGTGATCACCACGTTGGGCTTCGCGTCGACCACGGCGTCGATCGCCTGGGGGTAGGGCGTCGAAGCGTTGGGAAGCACCGCTTCGGTCCCGAGGCACTCGCGGATCAGGCCCATGCCGCGGGCGTCGACGCCCACGACCAGCACCTGTGCGGCTCCGCGATTGACTGCCTGACGTCGCATTCAGAGCTCCTCAGCGAGCCATGCCGACGGTGCCCTGCGGCTGGCTGCCGCTGGACTTCTGACCGTCGTCGTCGTCCTTCTTGCCCAGGCGGTGGTCCGCGCCGAGCAGGAAGAGCTCGAGATCGTTGGGGTTGTTGTCCTCGCGCGCCGTCGGGTACTCGGGCACCTCGCCGGGGGCCATCGGGCGGACCAGCCGGGGCGTCACGAAGATCACGAGCTCGGTCTCGTTGCGCTCGTGCTTCACGTAGCGGAACAGGGTGCCGACGATCGGGATCTCGCCGAGGACCGGGATGCGCGCGGTGGTCTGGCTGCTGCTCTCGCTGAGCATGCCGGCCATCGCGAAGGTCATCCCGCTCTCCAGCCGCAGGTGCGACTGGCTCTTGCGCGACTTGAACGCAGGGATCTCGACGCCGGTCAGGCGGACGGAGTTGCTGCTGTCGATGTCCGAGACCTCGACCTGGACCCGCATGTCGACGACCTCTCCGCCGAGGACGGTCGGGACGAACAGCAGCTTGACGCCGTACTCCTTGAACTCGATGGAGATGTTGTTCAGCTGGTTGGCGACCGGGATCGGCACCTCACCACCGGCCAGGAACTCGGCCTGCTGACCCGACAGCGCGACCAGGGTCGGCCGGGCCAGGGTCTTGCTGACGTCGTACTGCTCGAGGACCGACATGACGGCGGTCAGGTCGACGTCGCCGCCGAAGGTGCCGAGCAGCTGGAAAGTGCCGGTGGTGGCGGCCTGGAGGAAGCTGCCGTTGAGGTTGGTCAGCCCGGGACGGGTGCCGTAGGACGTGGCGATCGAGGCAGGACCCTCGAGCGCGGCCCCGAGGCTGTTGTCGCCCCACAGGGCGTTGACGCCCAGCTCGCGCAGCGCGCGGCGATCGACCTCGGTGAACACCACCTCCAGCTGGATCTGGTGGTCGCCCGCGACGGTCATCAGGTTGACGAAGTCTTCGTCGTAGATCCGGGCCACCTCGGCGACGCGCTCGAGGGTCTCGACGTCGGGGACCGGGCCTTCGACGACCAGCCGGTTCATCAGCGGGTAGACCTTCGGCGGGCTGGTCTCGACCGTCTGGTCGATGCGCCGGATCATGTCGCTGAGGTCCTCGTGGACCGTCAGGGTGTAGCTGACGGGCTGGTTCGGAGCGTCCTTGAACCAGACCCACAGGTCGGTGCTGCCGACCGACACACCGCGGACCTGGAACTGGCCCGGCGTGAGCTGCTTGAGCTCGGCGATGTCCCCGTCCGAGATGAGCACGCGCGCGATCTCGCGGCTCTCCTGGTAGATGAAGGACTGGCCGACGGGCACGTCGACCCACTGGGCGGCGGCCTGCTGGGCGTGGGCTTCGGCCGGCGCGAGCACGGCCGAGGTCAGGGCGAGGGGGAGGGCGAGGGCCGCGGAGAGCAACCAGTTGCTGGCCTTCATCGAGGACTCCGGTGGCAGGGGATCAGCGGATGCAGGAAGGTGAGGGGAGGTGGGCGCTCAGCGGCGACCGCGGCCCTTGGACTCGATCTTGTTGCCCGAGGCGTCGAACTGCTCGCTCTTGACGTCGGAGCCCTGGATGACCTCGACGGTGGTCTTGGGACCCTCGTCGGACTTCTTGGGCAGGCGCCGGACGGGCTGGGCCTTGCCCTTGTCGTCGGTCGGGGCCAGGCCGATGATGTTGTTGATCACCATCGGGCCGTGGTCTTCGACCTGGGTGATGTCCACGTCGGAGCGCAGCACCAGGTGCAGGTCGCCCTTGCTGCTGGCGAGCGCCAGCTTCTCGGCTTCCTCGAGGGTGACCTCGAGGGTGGTCGAGGGGCGCATCCGCCGACGGTTCTTGCGGTTGTCCTCGGCCTCTTCGTTGCTGGACAGGCTGCTGTCCACGGCCAGGACCTTGATGCCCTGCAGGATGGTCTCGGTGACCCAGGCGACCTCGATGTTGTCGTCGTCGGGACGGATGGTCACGATGACGTCGACGAAGTTGTTCGGCTGCAGGAAGCCTGCGACGCCGGACTCGGTGTCGACCTCGACCGTCATGGCGCGCTTGCCCGGCGTGACCAGGGCGTTCAGGCCGATGCCGGCGTCCCGGCGCGCGAGGCGCTCGGTGCGGATGATCTCGTTGGCCAGGATGCGCTCGCGAGGGGTCCGGCCGACGACTTCGTCGATCGACTGGAAGGCCTGCTCGGCGGGCACCATCTCCGGCAGGAGCTCGCGCACCGCGATGTCCTCCTGCGTGATGGGGATGCCCATGTACAGGTCGCGCACCGCGACGACCGAGCGGACCATCTCGGGGCCGGCGGTCGCCTGCTCGAGCTGGTTCTGGTAGGCCCGCACCACCTGCATGACGACGGCGGCGGTGATGGCCGCCGCGACCACGGCTGCAGCCAGGTACAGGACGGTGCGGGAACGAGAGGACTGCTGGGTGGCCATGAAGACTCCGCGGGTCGGAGGAGCGCCTGAGTATAGGGTGCGGCCGGAAGGCCACCGCGCATACGGCTTCGGTCCTGTCCCCAGGAGGGGGTGGTTGGCGGTTGCCAACGCCAGGGACCGAAGCGGCGTCGCGCCCCGTGACACTAATCGACAGGGCGGGTCCGGGTCTACCAGAGTCGCAGCAAGCCGGTCACGAAGAGTGCGGTGGCGACGGCGAACCCGACGGCGTGTGGAACGGCGGCACGCTCGGAGATCTGCCTGCCACGGGCCTGCGCGGCGCGCCGTGCGACCAGGAATCCGACCGCCAGGAAGCCGTGCACGATCGTGCCGACCAGGATGATCTGCAGCACCCCCGACCAGCCGAGGAAGGCGCCGACGACCATCGCGAGCTTCACGTCTCCCCCTCCCATCATCCGGACGTAGAAGGGGCCGATCAGCACGACCAGGGCCACGACGGCCCCCAGCAGGGACAGGCCGACGCCCGCGAGCCCTCCCGAGGTCCAGCCGAAGGCCGCGCCGACGATCAGGCCGATCAGCACCAGGGGGTTGGGGATGCGACGCTGCGCCACGTCCCAGACCGCGGCGACGAGCACCAGAGCGAGGAGCGCGGTGGCGGAGGGCTCCACGGAGACTCCGGGGGGAGGGGGCGCGGGAGGAGGGTGGGCCGGCGGGTCGAGCGGGGGCAATCTACCGGGGGAGGAGGCGGCCGCTCAATCCCCGGCCTGTCGCGGGATGACGTCGGAGCGGTTCGCGAGCACGCACAACCTGCCGGCGAGCATGAACACCCCACGCCCCGCGTTGTGTGCGGCCATGAGGTCTTCATGCATCAGGTCGCGCCGCCATCCCTGGAGCGCATCGGGACCGTGCTCGGCGACCGCGCGGAGCACGGCGTCAGGCATCAAGAGCTGCGGCGCCAGCCCCTGTGGAGTGCCCCAGGCATCGGCCCACACCCGCAGGAAGCCGCGGCGGGACACCTCTTCCGGCGTCACGGACGAAGGCACGGGGCCGGCCAGGGCGCGCCGGACGACCTCGACGAGCTCCGACCCATGACGCTTGCGCAGGCCGTCGCCGATCCGTCGATCCTGACGCAGGGTGGCCACGTCGCGAGGCCGCATGCGCGCCAGGGCCAGGGCCAGGCTGTCTCCCAGCAGGTAGTGCGGGGGTTGGTCGCGCTTCGCCGCCTGGTCGTTCCGCCAACGCAGCAGCGCGGCGAGCACGGCGCGCGTCTCGCCACCGAGGTGCGGGGCGACATCCCACCCGCGCCAGGCATCGGGGTCGCGGGGTGGGGCGTCGAGGCTGTCGAGCAGCTCGCAGCTCGTCGACGCGGCCAGCCCTTCGCGTCCGAGAGAGCCCAGCAGCTTGCCGAGATGGTCCACCAGCGGCCACAGCAGCAGCACATCGGCGGCGGCGTACCGGAGCGCGTCGGGGGTCAGCGGGCGGGCGAACCAGTCGCTCAGCGTGAGCGCGGGCGGCGGTGCGATGCCCAGGGACTCGACCACGACGTCGTCCAGCCGCCGGGGGTAGCCGTACCCGAGGAGGGCGGCGAGCCGCTGCGTGTCCACGACCGATCGCGGCACCGCACCCGTTGCCCGCCGGATCAAGGCGAGGTCGTGGCGACCACCGTGCACCAGCAGCTCGGCGGCCTCGATCACGGGCGCCAGCGGCCGCAGGTCACAGGCGAGGGGGTCGATTGCCCAGGAGCGGTCCCGTGTGGCCAGCTGCAGCAGGGCGAGCGCCGGGTGGTAGCGGCGCTCGGCGTGGAATTCGGTGTCCGCTGCGAGGCGTTCGATGCCAACCAGCTCGTCGGCCAGTGCCCGGAGCGCATCGTCGTCCTGGATCAGGATCGGGGAGGGATCGGACATGCACCACGGGGGAGAGGGGGGCGTCGAGGCGGGCAGGATAGCCATGGTCCCAGCGAGGAGGTGTTCGCTGGTGGAGGCGCGACGTCGACGCGACGGCAGGGAGTCGGGGAGGATCCCCTCGACCCGCTCGTCGCAGGGCGCCGAGCTGCTCGCGCGGGCCCTGGGGCTCGGGGAGGGCGCGGTCGTCGCCATGCCGGGGGACGGAGGGGACGACGCACTGGACCTGCTGGCCCTGGGGGCTGCCGAGGTCCACCTCGCGGATCCGCACCCGGGCAGCCGGGCCCTGGCCACCCTCAAGCTGTCCGCCAGCCGCACCCTGCCGCTCTGGAACGTGCAGTCGCTGCTGGGGCTCGACGCATTCGGGCGCCGGGTCTTCCTGTACCACTACGTGCGCGACGGTCGGCAGGAGGGCCGAGGGCCCGCTCCTCCCGGGCTCCCGGCCGACGCAGCGCGATGGCTCGATGCCCACGAGCAGTACGTCCGCACCGGGCTGCTCGCCAGCGGGGCCGTGCAGGTCGCGGCCACCGGACTGCGCCGAGACCTTGCACGGCTCGGTCTGACGGACCGGCTCGAGGCCATCCTGCGCGCGGAGAGGCCGCTCGACGGCCTTCGGCTGCGCCTCCTCGTCCAGCGCTGGTCGAAGGCCCTGGACCCGACCGCGCCGACCGGTGCCCTCCTCTCCCGCTGGCGGGACCTCGCGCGCGGGCCGTCGGGTGGACTCCGGCAGATCCTCCTCGACCGGCCCCTCCCCCGACCCTGGCTCACGGAGCCGGGACAGGCCGTCCTCCAGGACCGCACCCGACGGCTCGTCCTCCTCGACCGGGAGCTGCCCGAGACCGGAGCGCCCCTCGATGCCGTCCTGGCGCTCGGTCCTCCCCCGGCGGCCGCGAGCCGCCGCCTGCGACCCGGGGGGCGCCTGGTGGTGCGCGCGTGGACCCGTCCCGATCCGGGGCAGCGGTTTCGACCCTGCCCGGCGCTCGAGGCCGAGGTCCACACCCTCGACCCCGCACCCCTCGGCGGGCCGCTGTGGATCTGGGAGCGGGACTAGCGCGCGGCAGGACCCGGAGCGTCGGTGATCGACACGGGGTCCCGGCGGTTCTCGTACAGGTGGCAGGCGACGAAGTGGTCGGGGTCGACCTGATGGGCGTGGGGGACCTCGACCCGGCAGCGGTCGTGCACCAGCGGGCAGCGCGTGTGGAACCGGCAGCCGCTCGGCGGGTCGATGGGGCTCGGTACGTCGCCCTGGAGGATGATCCGCGCCCGCCGCTGGCGCGGGTCGGTGCGCGGTGCCGCCGACAGCAGCGCCTGGCTGTAGGGATGCCGCGGGGCGGCGAACATCGCCGCGCGGCTCGCCCGTTCCACCACCTTGCCCAGGTACATCACGACGACGTGGTCGGCGATGTGGCGCACCACGGACAGGTCGTGGGTGATGAACAGGTAGCAGAGGTCGAGCTCGTCCTTGAGGTCCAGCAGCAGGTTGATCACCTGGGCCTGGACCGACACGTCGAGGGCGCTGACCGCTTCGTCGCAGACGATGAAGTCCGGGTTGAGCGCCACGGCGCGGGCGATGCCGATGCGCTGGCGCTGGCCCCCGCTGAACTCGTGGGGGTACCGACTGGTGTAGCTGGGCTGCAGACCGACCTTGGACAGCAGCTCCTTCGCGCGGTCCTCGGCGGCCTGGGGGCTGTCGACGACGCCGTGGAGGAGCAGTCCCCCACCGATGATCTGGCCGATCGTCTGGCGCGGGTTGAGGCTGCTGTACGGGTCCTGGAAGATGATCTGCATGTAGCGGCGCAGCCGCCGGAGCTCGTCGCCGTCGACCTTGGGCACGTCGACGCCTCGGAAGTGCACGTGCCCGCCATCGGGCTCCACCAGGCGCAGCAGGGTGCGGCCTGCCGTCGTCTTGCCGCAGCCGGACTCGCCGACCATGGCCAGGGTCTCGCCGGGCTGGATGTCGAAGCTGATGCCGTCGACGGCCTTCACGCTGCCGACCTGGCGGCGCAGGAAGCCCTTGTAGACGGGGAAGTGCTTGACCAGGTCGCGCACGGCGACGACCGGGCGCTGCGCGGCCTTGGGGGCGTCGCTCATGGCTGCCCTCCGCCGCGGGGGGGCTCCATCCAGGTCGGCGACGTGCCGTCGTCTTCGACCGCTTCGTTGCGATCGACCAGCTCGCCGGGCTCGTCCGCCGACAGGGGGTGGTGGCACCACACCCGGTGGCCTCCGCCGAGGTCGTGCAGCGGCGGCGGGACGGCGCAGGTCCCGGATGCCCGCGGGCACCGCGTCCGGAACCGGCAGCCGGTCGGGAAGTCCAGCGGGCTCGGGACCATGCCGTCGATGGTGAACAGCCGCCCGCCGGGTGGAGCCCGGTCCGGCAGGCTCTGCATCAGCCCGAGGGTGTAGGGGTGGGTGGGTCGGTCGAAGATGTCGGCGGTGGCGCCGGTCTCGGCGACCTGGCCTGCGTACAGCACGGCCACCCGGTCGCAGGTCTCGGCGACGACGCCCAGGTCGTGGGTGATGAGCATGATGCCCATGCCCTCGGCCGCCTGGAGCTCCTTGAGCAGCTCCAGGATCTGCGCCTGGATGGTCACGTCGAGGGCCGTCGTCGGTTCGTCGGCGATGAGCAGCTTGGGCTTGCAGGACAGCGCCATGGCGATCATCACGCGCTGCTTCATGCCGCCGGACATCTGGTGGGGGTACTCGTCGATCCGGGTCGCGGCCGCCGGGATGCCCACCCGCTCGAGCATGTCCAGGGCGATGGCGCGAGCGGTGTCTTCTTCGACCTGCTGGTGGAGCAGGATGGCTTCCATGATCTGGTCGCCGATCGTGTAGACCGGGTTCAGCGACGTCATCGGTTCCTGGAAGATGACCGAGATGTCGTTGCCGCGGACCTTGCGGAGCTCGGGCTCGGGCAGGGTCGTCAGGTCCACGCCCTCGAACAGGACCTGCCCGCCGACGATCCTGCCGGGCGGCTGCGGGATGAGCCGCAGGATCGACATCGCGGTCACCGACTTGCCGCAGCCGGACTCGCCGACGATGCCCAGGGTCTCGCCGCGATCGATGGTGAAGCTCACGCCGTCCACGCTCGGCAGGACGCCTGCGTCGGTGAAGAAGTGTGTGCGCAGGTCGACCACGTCGAGCAACGGGCGGCGGGCGCGGGCATCGGTCATCGGTCCCCCTACCGGCGCAGCTTCGGGTCGAGGGCGTCGCGGAAGCCCTCGCCGACCAGGTTGAGCAGGCTGACGGTCAGGAAGATCGCGAAGCCGGGCGCCAGGATGAGGGTCCAGATGCTGGTCGTGCGGCCGGTGTTGAGGATCTGCCCCCAGGAGGGGACCGTGATGTCGCCCAGGCCGAGGAAGCTCATCGTCGACTCGATCAGGATCGCCCGGGCCACGCCGAAGGTCGCCGCCACCAGCACAGGGCCGATGGCGTTGGGCAGGATCTCCTTGAAGATGATCGTGCCTTCGCGGTAGCCGACCGCCCGCGCCGCGCTGACGAAGTCCAGGTTGCGCAGGCGCAGGAACTCGGCCCGGACCAGGCGTGCCGGCGTCGTCCAGGCGACCGCCGCGATGATGATCATGATGTGGAAGATGCTGCGGTCTTCGATGAACGCGGCGACGGTCAGGATCAGGAACAGCGAGGGGATGCAGATCACCACCTCGATCAGGCGCTGGATGAGCGCGTCGACACGACCGCCGTAGAAGCCGGCGATGCTGCCGATGATGGTGCCCAGCGTGATGTAGAGCGCCACCGCGAAGACGCCGATGGTCAGCGAGATGCGCGTGCCGTAGAGCAGGCGCACGAACACGTCCCGACCGGCGTTGTCGGTGCCGAGCGGGTGCGCGAGGCTCGCCGGTAGGCGGGTCTCGGTCAGCTCGCCGTCGCGGAAGCTGTAGGGCAGCGGCGGGTAGATGGCCGTCACCGCCTGGCCCTGGCCCTCGAGCTGGGCCTGGAGCTTCGGGAAGACGGTCTTCTCCTGCTGCATGCCGGCGGCGTTCACGGCCCCGAAGGCCACGACGACGAAAGCCAGCGCGGCCAGCAGGGCCCGCTGCCGGGCGGCCTGGCGCGGGCGACGCCGCAGGGTCCGCGAGCGTCGGAACACGACCGCCACCGGCACGGCGGCCAGCGAACCGAACACCATCAGGGTGTTGAAGAAGATGTCGACCTGGTTCTCGTAGAAGTTGCGGTCGAACAGGGCGAGCAGCCACGGCGACGACAGCCCGTCGCCGGCGTTCCACAGGAAGGGCTTGTTGCTGGCGAACAGCGGCACGTAGACGGCCACCAGCACCAGCGACAGCAGGCCGAACAGGCTCGCCATCGCGATGCGCCGCTTCTGGAACTGGCCCCAGACGATCTGTCCGTAGGACGGGTCCTCGACCGGCGGGGCCACGGGGACGTCGCTAGTCAAAGCTGATCCGCGGGTCGACGAGGGCGTAGGACAGGTCGGAGAGCAGGATGCCGATCAGCGCCAGGAAGGACGAGGCCAGCAGCACGGCCATCACGGCGTTGTAGTCCCGCAGGTTGATGCTGCTGTACAGGTACTGGCCCATGCCGGGGATGTTGAACACGACCTCGATGACGACCGAGCCCGCCACCAGGCTGGGGAGCAGGCCGCCGAGCAGGGTCAGGATCGGGATCATGCCGTTGCGGACGGCATGCTTGAGGATGACCACCGGCTCGGACAGGCCCTTGGCGCGCGCCGTGCGGATGTAGTCGGCGCGGATGACGTCGATGACACCGCTGCGTGCGTACCGGGACAGGGCCGCCAGGGCGACGCTGGTGTAGGTCGCGATGGGCAGGACCAGGTGCCAGGCGATGTCCTTCGTCAGGGTCCACGTCGTCATCGGGTCGGACGTCATGGTCTGGAAGTCGCCGGTCGGGAACACGGCGAAGGGGTCCCCCTCGGTGAACAGCTTGAGCAGCACCGTGCCCGTGAAGAACGTCGGCAGGCTGTACATCACGAACAAGCCGACGGTGATGGCGGCATCGAGCCTGGTGCCCTGGCGGACCGCGCTGAAGATGCCGATCGGCACGGCCACCGAGTAGGCGATGATGATGGCCAGGGTCGACAGCGTCAGGCTGTACTTCAGCTTGCCGAGCAGGGTCTCCATCACCGGCCGGCGGTCGACGGTGGACACGCCGAAGTCCAGGTGCAGCAGGTTGCCCCAGTACTTGGCGAACCGGGTGTCCAGGAAGAAGATCTCGACCTGCTCGGACAGGGTGTAGGTGTAGCGGTCCTCGTGGCCCAGGTACCAGGCCTTCCACGCTTCAGCGGCGGCCTCGATGTCGGCGTCGTCGGCGTCCGCGGACAACCGCCGCTCCTTCAGGGTCTGGTTCTCGGCTGCGATGCGCTTGTTCGCGTCGCGGGCCGCCGCGCGTGCGTCGTCGTCGCCGCGCCGGTCGTTCTCGAAGGGCTGCTGGCCCGCCACCACGAGCGCGTCGAGCGCCTTGCGGCGGACGGCGGGGTCGGCGTCGTCCAGCAGCTCGACCAGGGGCCGGACCAGGTAGGCGCCGTACTCGGAGAGCGCGTCGCTGGCGGCGATCCGGTCCTTGGCCGAGGCCTGGCCACCGATGCTGTAGGCGGTGACCAGCAGCTCGCGGGCATCGTCTGCGTCGAGGGTGTACCGGGTGTTCACCAGGATCGGCTTGTCCAGGTTGAACTGCTCCTTGAAGATCCGGTAGCTCTCCTGCTGTTCCTGGTTCTGGCTCTCGCCCTGGCCCGCTCCACCCGTCGCGCCCGGCCGTCCCGGCGCGATGTTGAGCACCAGGAAGATCAGCAGCGAGATCATGAAGAAGGTCGGGATGACCAGCAGGATGCGCTTGACCGTGTACTGCAGCATCAGAAGGGCGACGCCTCGCGGTGCGAGAAGTAGCGCAGGTCCCGATAGGGGTAGTTCTTCTGGAAGGGCGGCGTGTTCATGTGGTCCCAGTACAGGACCGGCCGCTCGCGCTGGTAGATGAAGGTGTACGGCTGTTCTTCGTGCACGAGCGCGTGGAATTCGCGGCAGAGGCTGAGCCGCTTGTCCGGGTCGAGCTCGCGGCGGAGTGCCTCGGCGATGCGGTCGGCGTCGGCGTTGCGGAAGCCGATCCGGTTGCTGGACACGGCCTTGTCGGCTTCCTGGCTGTGCCAGATCTGCATCAGGTCAGCGTCCCAGCCCAGCACCCAGGCGCCGGAGTACACGTCGAACTCGCGCTCGTCCATCTTCTTGAGCATGGTCGACCACTCGACGGCGCTGGGCGTCATCTTCACGCCGATCGACAGCAGGTCTTCGCGGTAGACGCCCGCCAGGGTCTCCCACTCGTTGCTGCTGCCGTAGATGAGCATGGTGAACTCGAAATCGACCTTCTCGCCGTCGATGACCCGGTCGCGGATGCCGTCACCGTCGGTGTCGGTCCAGCCGGCGGCTTCGAGCTGCTGCCGAGCGCGGTCCAGGTCGTAGGGCCACGGCTGGATGGCGTGGTCGTAGCAGGGCTGCTGCTGGCCGAAGGGGCCGGTGGTGACCGTGCCCAGGCCGTGGAAGATGTTGTCGACGATGCCGGGCCGGTCCAGGGCCATGGTCAGCGCCTGGCGGACCTTCTTGTCCGCGAACATCGGCTTGTCCGCGTTCCAGCCCAGGTAGAAGTAGCCGAGGGTGTCGTGGGTGGTGGCGACGACGTGCTCGTTCCCCAGGAAGGGGCCGTCCGGCAGCTTCGGCTTGACCTCGGTCGCGTACTGTTCCGGCTGGATCTGCGTGATGTCCAGCTCGCCGGCCTTGAGCTTGCGGACCCAGGCCTGCTGGTCCTTCACGATCGGGATCAGGATGCGGTCGTAGGGGGGGGTGTTGCCGATGGCGCTGCCCCAGTACAGGGGATTGCGCTCGAACTCGAGCTTCACGCCCGGCTCCCAGGCCACGAACTGGTAGGGCCCGACGCCGATGGCCTTCTGGTTGTACCAGTGCTCGTTGAACTTGAGGCCCCAGGTCGCGTCGGGGAAGACCTCGCCCTGCTCGTCGTACATGTACAGCCACCGCGGCATGGGCCACAGGTCGGCGATGCTCGGCAGGTTGGTGAACAGCACCTCGTCGAACACGATCTCGACCGTGTGGTCGTCCACCGCTCGCCAGCTGCTCATCTGCTCGAAGTAGTTCTTGAGCGACGACACCCGGCCGCTGGTCTGGCTGTTCTTGATGATGTCCAGGGCGAAGACCAGGTCGTCCGCCACCAGCGCATGGCGTCCGCCGGGGCCGTCGCCCTTGAGCCAGTCGTAGTCGCCGCTGTCCCAGTCGACGGTGGGCAGGTGCCAGTACACGCCTTCGCGCAGCGTCACGACGAAGGTCTTGTTGTCCCGGGTCGTGATCGAGGTCGCGAGGTTCTGTTCCCAGACGTCGGGGTCGCTGGGTCGCCGCTCGCCCAGGTAGTCGGTCGTGTACTTGCTGAACTCGTAGACGTCGGCGCCGTTGGCCACCATCGGGTTCAGCCCGCGCGGGTCCTGTGCGTTCTGGTACCGCAGGGTCTGGCCGGGAGCCACGGTGGCCGCGGTAATGCGGGGCTCGGCCGGGCAGGCCAGCAGGTTGCCCGGCGTCTCGTCGCAGGCCGACGTCGTGGCTGCCGCCCGCCCGCCCGTCGACGCGCCACCCGCCACCGTCACGCCCTGGGCGAGCTGGCTCTCCAGCGCCTTCATGCGCTTGCCGTTGTCGATCGTCATGCCTTCGAGCCGGTCCAGCTGGACGGCGTTGAAGAGCGAGATCAGGGCGACGACACCGAGTCCGCCGGCGAGGATGAGGTTCTGCGTCGTTCGACTCATGGGTCGCTGCTCCGTGACCGGCGTCGCCTATCCGGTTGCGCCGGCCCCGCAGGGAACTCGCGCCGGCGGCGGTCAGCTTCTGTCCGCTCGCAACAGCGCCGGCGGGGGTGACGCATGCGGCGGCCGGGCTACACTTCGCCCGATGCATCTGCACCCACGGAGAGCCCGATGACCGACGGCGGCCCCAAGAACACCCGGGTCCTGTTCATCAAGTACCACGAGGCCGCCGATCAGCAGCCGCTGTCGAAGAAGGCCGCGGAGAAGCTCGGCATCTTCCCCAGCCTGGCGCTGGCGGGGCTGGCCGCGTGGGTCCGGCAGCATGGCTTCCCGGTCGGGATGATCGATCTGCACGTCGAGAACATCATGCCGACCGAAGCCGCCGACCGGGTCCGGCACTTCGCGCCGGACATCGTCGCGCTCACCAGCAAGACCCTCGGCTGGCCCGCGGTGATCGAGATCGCCCAGATGGTCCGCCAGGCCGCCCCCAAGGCCAAGGTCGTCCTGGGCGGCCCCCACATGAGCATCTACGCGAAGGAGTCCATGACCTGGGACTGCTTCGACATCGCCGTGGTGGGCGACGGCGAAGAGACCTTCCTCGAGATCTGCGAGCGGGTCGAGTCCGGCAGCTCGCTGGACGACTGCCTGGGTACCGTCGTGCGCAAGGCCGACGGCGAGATCGTGCAGAACCCGCCGCGTCCGCTGCCCAAGGACATCAACCGCTACCCGATGACCGCGTGGGACCTCATCCCGGTCGGCGACTACCACTGCCTGACCCTGCTCAAGCCCTTCGCGACGATGGTCACGACCCGCGGCTGCCCGTGGCACTGCGGCTACTGCAGCCAGGTCTACAGCGAGAAGCTGCGGTTCCGGGACGTGGGCCTGGTCGTCGACGAGATGGAGTACCTGGAGAAGACCTACGGCGTGAAGGAGATCGTCTTCTTCGACGAGACCTTCACCATCGGCAAGCGCCGGATGCTCAAGTTCTCGGAAGAGGTCCAGCGCCGCGGGCTCAAGGTCAAGTTCAACATCCGGGCGCGGGTCGACACGGTCGACCGCGACGTGGTCAAGGCGCTGAAGAAGGCCGGATTGCGCAGCATCCACATGGGCGTGGAAGCCGGCACCGACCGCGTGCTCAAGATCATGAACAAGCAGATCACGCGGGCCCAGACCGAACAGGCCTTCCGGGTCTGCCGCGAAGAAGGCGTCGACACCCGCGGCTACTTCATGGTCGGGTACTACGACTCGACCCCCGACGACGTCGAGGACATGATCCGCTTCGCCAGCGGGCTCGGCCTGGACTGGGCGAGCTTCAGCGTGGCGACGGCCCTGCCGGCCACCGACCTGTACCGGATCGCCCAGGAACGCGGCTACGTCGACGGCGACTTCTGGAAGCAGTACACGATCGACGGCGGCGGCGTGATCCCGCAGCTCGAGACCGAGACCTTCACGGCCGAGCAGCTCCGCGCCTACCGGACCAAGGCCTACATGAACTTCTACCTGCGGCCGGACCTCATCCGCCGCAAGCTGTCGAAGTCCGAGGGCCGCGAAGAGCTGATGGAGATGCTCGGCGGCGCGACCGTGCTCGGCGAGATCATCAAGAGCACCGTGCTCAAGAAGATCCCGGAAGTCGGCCTCGGCAAGTGGGGCACCGTCTGATCGGTGCGTGCGCTGGTCGGCAGGCGCACGGATCGGCGGGCGCCTGGGGTAGCGTGACGCGTCCCCCGGAGTCTCCCCGATGTCGTCCGATCTCCCCGCTGCCGCGCCCACCGTCGAGCTCGGGCCCGCCCTGTCGGGCCTGACGAGCGACCCGCAGTGGCTCAAGAAGTACGGCATGGCCGGGCTGATGCTGTTCATCCCGCTGGTCGGCCCGCTCATCCTGCTGGGCTGGGTGCGGCGGGTCTACGAAGCCGCCCGCGAAGACGACATCGACACCCTGCCCGACGTGGACTTCGGGGCGGACCTGTCGCACGGTGTCCCCCCGTTCGCGGCGATGCTCAACCTGATGCTGCCCGCCATGGTCATGGCGATGGGCGTCTGGTTCGTCGCCACCTTCGTGATGATCGCAGCCAGCGCGGCCAGCAGCTCGAGCAGCGGCGACCCCAACGGGGCGTTGGGTCTGGTCATGGGCCTGTTCATGCTGGGCTTCTACGCCCTGCTGTTCGCCGGCATCCTGCTGATGAACGTGGCGGTCCCCGAGTTCCAGCGTCGGGGCTTCAACGGCGAGACCCTGCCGCTGTTCTCGCTGGGCCAGAGCTTCCGGGCGGTGAGGGCTGCTCCGGGCGCCTACCTGATGGTGCTGGTCGGCCTGTTCGTCGCCAACGCCATCAGCAGCGTCGGCGTGTTCGCCTGCTACGTCGGCATGGTGATCACGGTGCCGATGGCCATGGTGGTCATCGCCCGCCTGCTGGCCCAGTGGGACCGGGTGGTCGCCCACCACGAGGTCTGAGTCGGCGTCTGCGACGTCGCGGCCTGTGGGGGCTGCGCTCCAGACGGGCTACAGGACGGCTTCCTTCCCCGAGCGTCCGTGGCCGTCTCCCGCAAGCTCCTCGTCATCCCGCCGGTCGTGCTGGTCCTGCTGGCCGCTGTGGCCGTCGGACTCTCGGCGACGGACGTCCTGCCGTGCGACTACCGCACCCCGGGGGCGTCCAAGGACGAGTGCCTGTTCGACCGGGCCATGGCGCGCCCGCCCGAAGACATCCGCGGCGTCTGGATGGACGCGAAGGCGATCGGCGATCCGATGGTCCGCCAGGCCGCCGTCATGGGCTGGATCCGCACCTGGCGCGGGCGCTACTACGCCACCTCCGCCATCGAGCTGTGCGGCCTTGTGGAAGGCGCCGGCCAGGACGCCTGCGTCCGCTACGTCGGCTCGCCCCACCTGCAGCACGAGAACGCGCCCCGATGAGCGCGACCGCGCTGGCGCTGTGTACGGGCCTCCTGGGGGCCTGTGGCTTCGGGGGGGGCGACCCTTGCGCGGCTTATGCCGAGCGTCCCGACGTGTTCGCCCAGTGCATCCTCCAGCAGGCACCGGATGCCCCGACCATCGAGGCCGCGCGCTGCGACCAGGCGGGCGACTGGGAGCTCTCCTGCCGCATCCAGTGGATCTCCCACCACGGCGAGCTGCCCTTCGAGGTGCTGTGGGCGGCTTGTCCCGAGGACTCCGACGAGTGTCGGATGACGGTGTTGGACTGGTACCCACTGCCGCTGGCCCAGCAGGTCGCGGCCTGCTCGGACCTGTCGGGCCAGCTGCCGCACTCGTGCCTGTCGCACGCGCTGACCCGCGTCCTCGGCGGCCGACCCAACGCCCAGCAGCTCGCCGAGGCCTGGAACGTCATGGGCGATCTCAACGGCGCCTTCATGCAGCACGTCGCCCGCGCCGGACAGTGCGGGATCCTCATCGACTGCCGGTCCTTCGGCTACGCCGAGATGCAGTGCCGCCACATGATCGGCGTGCCCCTGAACACCGGCAACTGCGACGACTTCCACCCCGCCTTCCCCCGGCCCCGAAGCGGCAACGAGGGCCTGCGGCCGCACTGACCCTGCGACCGCCGCCGGTTGCGCGCCCTCAGCGGTCGGCGTCGAAGCTCGGCAGCGGGTTGCCTTCTTCGTCGCGCGGGACGTCGTCGTCGCCGTCGTCGAGGGGCTCGATCACGACCGGCGCATCATCGTCGGCCAGGTGCTCCGGCTCGACCAGCTCGACCACCCGCTCGCCCTGGCTCGCGGTCGGGTCGACCGGCCACGCGGCGCCGGGAACGGTGCCGAGCACGACACGGTCGCGGCCAGCCAGGTCGCGCAGCACCCGCACCCCCTGCAGGCCGGCCCGCTGGAACAGCGCAGCCACCGCGCGGCCCTGGTCGTGGCCGATCTCGACCGCGACGCCGATCCGCGCGCGCTGGGCCGCCATGGGCACGAGCCGGCGGTACACGTCGAGCCCGTCGGCCCCACCGTCGAGCGCGCCCCGAGGTTCGTGGGCGCGCACCTCGGGCGCCAGACCGGCCAGCACGGCGGTCGCGATGTAGGGCGGGTTGCTCACCACGATGTCGATGGGTCGGTGAGGGGGGACGGGCTGCAGCAGGTCCCCGCGCAGGACCGCGACCCGGCCGGCCAGCTCCAGGGCGGCGACGTTGTCGCGGGTGCAGGCCAGCGGTTCCTCGGCCCGGTCGATGGCGTAGACCTTGAGCGCTGGGCGGGCGTGGGCGAGGGCGAGGCCGATGGCGCCGCTCCCGCACCCGACGTCGGCCACGAACAGCTCGGCGTCGGGCGAGGTGCGGGCGAGGATCGCGTCGACGAGGGTCTCCGTGTCGGGGCGCGGCACGAGCACCCCGGGTCGGACGAGCAGATCGATCGCGTGGAAGCCCTTGGACCCCGTGATCCACGCCAGCGGCTCGCGTTCCCCGCGGCGGGCCACCAGCGCGCGGACGGCGGTCAGCTCTTCTGGCGACAGCGGCTTGTCGAGCTGCAGGAACAGCCCGATCCGGTCCAAGCCCAGGGCATGGGCCGCCAGCAGCTCGGCGTCCAGGCGCGGACTGTCGACGCCGCGCTGCTTCAGCCAGCCAGCGCTCTTCTCGAGCACCTCGGCCAGGGTCAGGGACTCGCTCACGGGCTGTCGCTCACTGGGCTTCCTCGGCGCCGTGGCTGTCAGGTGGCCGGCGGGCGGTTCCCGTAGCCTGTCAGGGGGTGGTCAAGCATCTTTCTTCAGAGCGGGTGTAAGGAACCCGCCCTGGGGTCCGTTGTCGGGGTGAACGAGGCCGGGACAACCCTTCACCCCCACTCCCTTCCACCCCCGCCTCGACCCCCAGGAGGTCGCCATGATGCGCCGCACCCTCGCCCGGACCATCTCCAGCAGCAAGCCCGCCACCGGTGCCCTGCGTCCCTTCCTCCTGGCCGTGTTCACCACCATCACCCTCCCCAACGTCAGCTGGGCCTGCGGGATGTACATCCCCGAGGAGATGGAACTGGTGGCCCAGCGGGTCGAGGTGGTCGCGCCCGACCAGGCCGAGGCCGTCGCCGAGAACCTCGCCGCCGCCTTCGCCGCCATCGACGGCGTGCTGCCGGAAGAGGAGCTCGTGCTGGTCGAGGAGACCACCGCCGACGCCGAGCCCGTCGGCCAGCGGGACGGCAAGCCCCAGAGCTGAGTCCGCGTCCCGGCCGGCGTGCACTACGCTGTCGACCCCACCCCGAGGTCCTCCATGCGCCGTGCCCGCCGGTCCACCGCCTTCGGCACCGTCGGTCTGCTGAGTGGCCTGATCATGGTCTCTCTCTCCGCAGCCTCGGCCGGCACCGTCCCTTCCGGCGCGTCGACTCCCGTGCCGGGTCCGTCCCATCCGGGGGCGGCGGCGTCTTCCGACTCCCTGCATGCCGCCTGGCAGGCCGGCGGTTGCCCCCTCTGCCACGACGTCCCCGACGTGGCCCCCGCCAGTCGGCAGGACTCCTGCACCGACTGCCACACGTGGATCCGCAAGGTGTCCGCGTCGCCGGCGGCCCGGGAGAAGGCCATGCAGGTCTTCCCCCTGTGGACCCGGTACGAGAAGAACGTCGCCAGCTACCTGCAGGTCCCGTCCCTGCAGGCGGCCATGGCCCGCCTCGATCCGGCCTGGGTCGACGGCTACCTGCAGGACCCGCACGATCTGCGCCCCGGGCTGCCCGAGGGCATGCCGCGCTTCGCCCTGAGCGATGCCCAGCGCAAGGCGATCGTCGATGGCTTCGCCGCGGCGACGGCCAGCGTGCCGGCGACCCCAGCGCCCGACCCGGCGCGGCTGGCGGCCGGCGAGGCGCTGTTCACCGCCAAGGCCTGCGCGGGGTGCCACAGCCTGGGCTGGCGGCACAAGGAGACCGTGCTGCCGATGGCGCCCGACCTGGCCCACACCCGGGCGCGCATGGACAAGGACCACGTCGCCGCCTGGATCCGCGACCCGAAGTCCCTGTCGGACCAGGCCACCATGCCCACCCTGCCGCTGACCGACGAAGAGGTGCTGGCCCTGCGAGACTACGTGCTGCTGGCCGACATCGACGGCACGCCCACCAGTGCGATGCGCAGCGGGCTGCCGGCGCCGACCACCGAGCCCGTCGCCTGGGCCGATGTCGAGCGTGAGGTGTTCGGCAAGATCTGCGTGCACTGCCACATGGACCCCGCCCAGAACGAAGGCCGCGCCGGCCCCGGCAACGCCGGTGGGTTCGGCTGGGCGGCCACCGGCATCGAGCTGCAGACCTACGAAGGCGTGGTCTCCGTCGCCGATCGCATCCCCGACGCCCTGGCCCGCCGGCGCCACGAAGCCGCCCGCGACGACGTCGCGCCGGGCGAGCTCCCCGCCGCGCTGACCCGGCCCGAGCGCCCTGGCATGCCGCTGGGCCTGCCGCCGCTGTCCGACGAACAGACCGCGCTGGTGCTCGGCTGGATCGACCAGGGGATGCCGCGGGAGTGAGCCCCAGGCCGCGGCTCTCTCAGCTCCCGCTCGCCCCCGCCACCGTCCACACGCCCTGCGGCGTGGCGAGCTCCAGGTCGGGCCGCAGCGGCAGTGTGACCTGCACCGCGGCAGCGTGCAGCGTGCCCTGCAGCGTCGGGACCACGGGGATGGTGGCCCGCCAGGACGTGGCGTCGCGCCCGGGCAGCGACAGCTCCAGCAGTCCGTCCTGGCTGTTCCATCCGGACAGGTCTCCGGCCGAGACCAGCGCGTCCAGGGCGTCGCCGTCGACCTGCACCCCCGCGGGCAGCGGCAGCTCGACGTCCAGCGCGGTGCGCGCGGGCGCGGCGATGGACAGCTGCAGGCCGGCCTTGCGGCCGACGCGCATGCCCGCGGGCAGGTCGAGCTCGACCTCGACGCCGGCAGCGGGATCGGCGTCCGGCCACGGCACCCAGCTCTGCAGGGCGAAGGAGAAGGCGAGCCCGGGCACGGCCGGCTCGGCGCGCACCGACCAGCGGTGCATGCCGCGGGCCGAGCCGCCCGCAGCGTCCAGGACGAGCAGCTCGCTGCGGCGGTCGCCCGTCAGCACGCCGCGGGTGACTTCCTCGCCGTCGCGGGAGACCACCACGGAGATCTCGTCGGGGAGGGGATCCCGCAGGAGCCGGGCCACCGCCTGGGTCGCGACCAGGTCGGTCTGGCCGTCGCCCCAGCCGAAGCCGGCGCGCCAGGCGCCCAGGACCCCGGCGGCCAGGTCGGCGGCCACCGCGGGCTCGCTGTCGGCCAGGACCAGCGCGGCCAGGGCGGTGCACTCGGCGCCGGTCGGCCGGCTGCCGTCGGGCCGGCGCGCGTCGGTCGGGACCGTCATGCGCTTGCTGCCGTCGTCGGCGTCGCTGATGGCGCCGCGGACCATGGCGCGCAGGGTCGCCTCCAGCCCGGGGCTGGCCGCGCCGCTGCGCAGGACCAGCGCCGCGGTGTACGGATCACGGATCTGGGCGGCCTGGCGCTCGAAGGCGGCGCCGGCGGCGATGCGCATCCGGTCGGCCCGGCGGTGACCGGCGTCGTCCGCGGCGGCGTCGCGCACCGCGGCGGTGGCCAGGGCCGTGGCCGCCAGCATGCGCTGCACCGTCCAGCCGCTGCCGTCCATCACGGTGCCGTCCGGGCGCTGCCCGCGGGCCAGCTGATCGGCCAGGCGGTCGCGCAGGCGGGCCAGGACCGGGGCATCCGGGTGCGCGGCGGCCCCCGGCAGCAGGATCATCGCCGTGGTCAGATCCGGGGCCCGGGCGTGCCGCAGCACCCGCTGGGTCGACACCTTGGTCATGTCGTCCAGCGCGTCCTGGCGGGCGTCGTCGACGGGCTCGCCCAGGGCCGCGAGCAGGTCCGGGGCGGCCCCGGACAGCAGCAGGCCGTAGGCATCGGTGGCGGGGCTGCCGCCACCGGCGGCCGTGCGGGCCAGCTCGCGTCGCAGCAGCGAGATCGCGCCCGGGCTCACGGCCACCCGCACGCGGGCGCTGTCGGGGTCCAGATCGCGGTCGCCCTCGAGCTCGAAGCTGCGCTCGGCCGCCAGGGTGCCGGTGCGCACCTGCTCGATGCGCTTGCCGGAGGGCTGGACCGGCAGGGTCCGGACCACGGCGTCCGCGTCGCCCAGGGCGAGGGAGACCTTCAGCTCGCCGGCCCGCGGGGCGGAGAGCGGCACGGGCAGCACCCGGCTGCCGCCGGCGGGGATGCTGACGGGACCGGACCAGTGCGCGTCCGTGGCCCCCGTGATGTCGACGTCGAGGGTGCCGGACCAGGCGGCTTCGGTCGTGTTCACCACCTGCAGCGGCAGCACGATCCGGTCGCCGGCGACCAGGAAGGGCGGCAACACGGGCTCGACGTAGACGGGAAGGGTGCCGCGGAAGGTCGTCAGGTCCCCGGCCTGGTGGCCCTGGCGATCATGGGCCAGCGCCAGCACCCGCCAGTCGGTCAGGCGGTCAGGGACCACGACGGGCACGTCGGCGCGGCCCTGCTGGTCGGTCACGACCACCGGCTCGAACAGGAAGGTCTCGGGGAACCAGGAGCGCGTCGGGGCCTGGGCGCTCTCGCCGTCGTCGGTCGGCTTCTTGGCGACCTCCTCGGGCTCGGGGGCGCCTTCGCCGCCGCCCCAGCCGTCTTCGTCGTCGGCCAGGGTCGCCTTGTCCTTGCCCATGCCGCCGCGCATGTTCGCTTCGCGCTTGGCCCCGCCGGACGGAGCGGGCGCCATCGGCGCGCTCTGGGCCAGCTCCTCCTCGGAGTAGTCCTGCTCGACGCTGGCCGGGGCGGCATCGCCGGCCTCGTAGGCGCCGCCGCAGCCCGCCAGCAGCAGGGCGATCAGGCTGCTCGCTCGTGCATCGCGCATCATCGGGGCTCCTCCTCGCGCACCCAGGGCATCCAGGGGTCGATGTCCTCGGGCAGGTGGGTGCCGTCGATGACGACGGCGCGGGGATCGGTCAGGGCCAGCAGATCGTCGGGCAGCCAGTGGAGCCGCAGCTGCCGGCCGTAGGCGTCGGAGATCTCCTCGCCGCGTGCCTCGCAGGCCTTGCGCGCCTCGGCCCACAGCTTCGCCATGGTCTCGTTGTCGATCTCCTCGCCCTCGCCGGCGGCCTCCTCCCAGGCCCGCACCTGGCCGTGCAGCTCGGCGAGCACGACGTAGAACCGGTCGGAGATGACGGAGACCGCGTCGAAGTCGGTCTCGCCGGACACGTACAGGTAGCGGTCGGTGTCGGCGGGCTCGGGCACGGCGTCGACGCGCAGGACCGTGGCGGCCGCGGCGTTCTCGCCCTGGATCCGGCCGAGGGAGAGGGCCTGGCCGTCGAGCACGCCGAAGGCGGGCTGGCCGGTGGGCACCTCGTCGCGGAGCACGCTGAGGGTCTCGGGACCGGGGAGGGGGACCAGCTGGCCCAGGCTCTGATCGACGCCGACGAGGGCGACCGCTGCGGGGGCGCCGACGCCGCCCTGGCGGGTCTGGAGGGTGACGGTCGCGGTGTCGCCGGGGGCGTAGGTGCTCTGGTCGCTGCCGACGTCGACGGTCAGCTCGCCCTGGGGACGCACGAAGGCGCGGGCGACGGCGCCGTTCCACTCGACGCTCCACCAGCCGGGCTGCTCGTCCTTCAGCTCGAACCGGGCGCTGCGGTCCTTCTCGTCGACCTCGGCCTTGATGGTCTTGCCGCTCTGGTGGCGCAGGAACAGCTTCTCCGGCAGCTCGCCCACGAACTCGGGGCCGCGCAGCAGGGTGACGGTGACGGCTTCGCCCGGCGCCGGCAGGATCGGGTCCATCCGCAGGCGGATCGGCGGCACGGTGCCCTGGGACAGGACCAGCGTGGTCGCGCCCAGGGCCTCGCCGTCGGCCACGGCCGACACGGCGAGCTCGTAGCCGGTGACCACGGTGGGCTCGGCGCGGCCGACCGACAAACGCGGCGCGGGCGAGGCGCTCAGGAAGGCGAAGCCCAGCTCGCGGCTGTCGGCGACCCGCTGCCCCGTGGGGTCGGAGAAGGACTGCTCGATGCAGCGGACCACCGACGCGGGCACGGCGGTGGGCTCGCCGTCGATGAACCGGATGCGGGCGCGCTTCTCGCCGGCTTCGCGGGTCCACTGGAGCACGCGGGGCAGGGCGGCCGAGGGCACGTCGTCGGGCAGGCAGGCGCGGGCCGCGGCGACCTGGGGGCGCAGGGCAGAGGCCAGGTCCTCGGCTCCGCCAGGCCAGACCTGGGTGCGCAGCGACAGGTCGGGCAGATCCTGATCGGTCAGGCGGATGCGCGCGGTCAGCAGGCGCTCGTCGTCGGGGGTCAGCGTCGAGGGCAGGGCGTCGGCCAGGCAGCGATCGACCGGCACGGGGCGGGGGAGGGGGATGACCCGGCCGCTGGCCTCGACGCGCAGGGGCAGCTCGACGATCTCGTCGCCGTCGACGAACCGGGCGCAGGACTCCATGCGGGTGGCCGCGAGATCCAAGGCGCGCTGGTCGGCGAGGGAGACGCGGCCCCCGCCGATGTCGCCCAGGTTGCTGCCCAGGTTGTCGACGACGCCGTCGATGCGGGCGGCCGGCTGGCGCGGCGGCGGGCGCACGGGCGGGGCCGGCACGACGACGCTGACGGGCGGGCCCGGGTCGAGCTGCAGGGCAGCGACGCCTTCGGCGTCGGTCTTCACGGTCTCGCCCGGGTCGCCCGGGTCCCAGGCGCGGGCGACGACCAGCTCGCTGTCGCGCAGCGGGCGGCCGTCGGCGGTGGTGGCCCGCAGGTAGACGCGGTTGTTGAAGCCCTGGACCAGCCCGTCGCCGAGCTCGGTGACGGCCTGGACGGCGATGGGGTCTTCGGAGAGCAGCACGCTGGCGGCGCCGGTGACCATGTCGCCGGCCGGGTCGATGGCTTCGATGCGGGCGAACAGGGTGGCCTGACCGAGCAGGTCCGAGGGCACGTCCGGCAGGGTCATGCTGAACCGGCCGCTGCGATCGGTCCGGGCGGTGGCGGGCAGCGCGCCTTCGCTCCAGGCGGTCGGCATGGGCCAGGTACCGCTGCTGCTCCAGGTCAGGCGCAGGTCCGCATCCGCGACCGGGGCGCCCGAGCTGTAGGTGACCTTGCCGGCGAGCTCGGGGCGGTCGCCGGCGCCGTACCAGGGCGAACGGGCGGCGGCCTCGACCTGGAAGCGCGGCAGGGTGAAGGGCTCGACGGTGACGACGGTCTGGCCGCGGTCCTCGCCGCTCTCCCAGGCGATGGTCCAGGCGCCGGTCGGGGCCTGGCCGTCCAGCGGCAGGCTGCCGGCGATCACGCCCCAGTCGTCGGCGACGACGTGTTCTTCGAGCACGACGGTGCCTTCCGGGTCGGTGACCACCCAGGTGCCCGGCCGCCCGGCGATGGGTGCGAGGTCGGCAGCCCGCACGGCCACGGCCCGGAACAGCATCTCGTTGCCCGGCTCGTAGAGGGGCCGGTCGCTGAGCACGTGGACCCGCGCGGGGGCGTAGACGGGCAGGTCGACCTCGACCACCGCGTCGCCGACCCGGCCGTGGGTCGTGGCCCGCAGGGTGTAGTCGCCGTCCGGTAGGCCCTCGGGGAGCATGATCTCGGCGGTCTTGCTCTTGCGGTAGCTGCCCGACCAGCGCTTGCGCGGCGCCAGGGCCGTGACCTCGCCCTCGGCGTCGACCAGCTCGAGCTGGACCTTGCCGGGCGACACCTCGGCCACCCAGGCCCGATCGGCCTGGTCGGGGGTGTAGCGCCCCGCGCTGCCGACGTTCACGGTGCCCCAGCTGCCGCGTCGCAGCCCACTGGTCTCGACCCAGGCGATGGGGGCCGGGCGACCGGCCGGGCACTGGTCGACGTTCATGCCGAACCGCACCCAGGCGGGCACGCACACGAAGAAGGACGCGACGCCGACGTTGAACAGGATGACGACGGCGCCGGCCGACAACAGCAGCTTCTTGAGGGGGAAGCCGGACGACGGGGTCGCGGACTTGGACAAGCCGGGCTCCGGGGCTGCGCGACGGGGGAGGAGCGGGACCGTTCAACGAAGCAGCGCGCCGCGACCTTACACCTGGGCGGAATCCCCCAGTGCGGTGCGCACCCGGGTCGCCACGGCCAGGGCCACGCGGGCGCAGTCGCGGACGCCCGGTCCGTCGAGGTGACTGCCCGCCAGGAACAGGCCGGGGTGCCGCTGGCCCACGCTGCGCGCCACCGCCACCCGGCGCCCGTGACCGACGGTGTACTGCGGGATGGCGCGGGCGTGCCGGGTCAGGTGGGCCAGGGTGGGCTGGCCCGTCGGGGCGCCCAGGAAGGCGGCGTGGGCGGCGTGGGCCCGGCCGAGCAGGGCCTGGTCGTCCAGGTCCAGCGCCCCGGGATCGGGGGTGCCGCCGATGAGCGTGCGCAGCTGGAGCTCGCCCGGGGCGGCGTGGTCGGGGAAGGTCGCGCTCACGAAGACGGTGCCGAGCACCGGGACCTCGTCGCGGCTGTCACCGGCGACCAGCACGCCGAAGCCGTCGGGGGGCGTGGGGAAGGCGTCGGCCGCCCAGGCGACGGTGGCGACGGCGATCGGCGCGTAGGGGATCTCGTCCAGGGCGCGCGCGGCGGCCGGGTCCAGCCCGCGCAGGGCGGCCGCCTGGGCGAAGGCCGGGCTGGTGAGCACGACGGCATCGGCGTCCCAGGCCGCGTCCTGGCAGTGCACGACGAAGCCGTCGCCCTTGCGTTCGACGGCGGTCACGCGCTGCCCGAGCTGCAGGCAGCCGGCGGGCAGGCGTGCAGCCAGGGCCCGGGTCAGCGCGCCAGCCCCGTCGCGCACGGTCTGCATCTGCGGGCGTGGACCGCCGTCGCGGGACCGGATGGCGCCGACCAACAGGCTGCGGTGGTCGCGCTCCAGCTCCGCGAGCTTGGGGAAGGCCGCGGCGACCGACAGCTGGCGGGGGTCCGCCCCGTAGATGCCGGCCACCATCGGCGCGACCAGGGCGTCCACCACGCCGGGGCCCAGGCGCCGGGCCGCGAACGCCGCGACGGTCTCGTCCACGTCCGCAGCCCCTCGGGCCGCGGGGCCCCGGCCGACGAAGGGCTCGCCCAGCAGCCGCAGCTTCGCGCCGCCGGACAGCAGCCGGGTGCCGAGCAGCGACGGGGGCGCGGCCGGGACCGGGTGTTTCTCGCCCCTGCGCCAGATCCAGCGGGCCTTGGCCGCCGGGCTGGCCTGCAGCACGTCATCGCGAAGGCCGGCCAGCGAGATCAGCCGGTCCAGGGCGGGCTCGCCGCTCAGCCAGGAGCTGGGTCCGGTCTCGATCAGCCGCCCGTCCCGGCGCTCGCTCCACGCCACTCCGCCCGGCCGGTCGGCGGCCTCGAGCACGGTCACGTCCAGCGGCGGGCCCTCCTGCGCGTCGCCGACCAGGAAGGTGGCGACCGCCAGGCCGCTGATGCCGGCGCCGACGACGACGACCTTCACTCCTCCTCCACCGGCGGGGGGGCGGGGGTGAGTCCCAGCACGACGCCCTCGACCAGCGCATCGCGCCAGGGCACCTCCCAGTTCGCGCGGCCCTCGGCCTGCCGCACCTGGCTGGCCAGCATGTGCAGGAAGCTCGGCAGGGTGCCGGCGTAGGGCGCGACCGCGACGTGCTGCACGCCGGCGGCGCGGGCCGCGTCGCGCAGGGCCGGCCCCAGCGCCAGGTGCAGCTCGACGGTGGGCAGGCTGCAGCCGATCGGCACGAACACCAGGGCCCTGGCGCCCGCCGCGCCGCGCTCGGCGATCACGTCGGCCAGGGCGGGGTCGGGGCCCCGGGCCGCGCCGGGGGCCGGCACGAAGGCCAGCGAGGCGTTCCGCCGGGTGCCCGTGCGGCGCAGCACGGCGTCGACGCTGGCCTGCACCTGGGCGGGGTAGGCGTCGGGTCGGCCGTGCCAGCCCAGCCCGACGAAGACGAGCTCGTAGGGCGGGGCGTCGGTCGGGCGGTCCAGCAGGCAGGTCGCCAGGCTCTCGGCGACGGCGTCGACGAAGTCGGCGGCGTCCGGGTAGCCGGCGACGTCCGCCCGCGCGGCGGTGTGGCCCGCCAGGGCGGCGTGGCCGGCGCGCAGCGGTCCGATGGTGCTGCGTCCGCCGACCTGGGCGCAGAGCGGGATCATCACGACCCGGTCGCTGCCGCCGACGTCCCGGGCTGCGCTGACCAGCTCGTGGGGGGCCAGCGCGCGGGCCCGGTAGTGCGGACCCAGCACCCGGCCCAGGTCGCGGGCCAGCAGCTCGTCGGCTTCACCGCGCAGCACGGCCCGACCGGCGTCGCGGCAGTGCGCGACCACCCGCTCGGCCCCGCGGCGCCGCACCCACCACCGCCACAGCCCGCCCAGGATCGGCCAGGTCGGCGTGACCTGGTCGGCGTCCGCCAGGTGGGCGCGCAGCCAGTCCGCCGCGTCGTCCGCAGACGTCGGGACGGCCGGCCGCAGCAGCCAGACGTGGGTGGTGCGCGCCACGCTCAGCCGGCGGCTTCGACGCCGTCGTGGCGGAAGGCCCGCACGGCGGCGATGACGGTGTCCACGGCGTCCATCGGGGTGGCCGGCGTGATGCCGTGGCCCAGGTTGAACACGTGGCCCCGGGGCCCGGCGGCGCGGCAGATCGCGTTCGTCCGCGCGACCAGCTCGTCGTGCCCGGCGTAGAGCGCGATCGGGTCCAGGTTGCCCTGGACCGGCACGTCGGGGCCCAGGATCCCGCGGGCGTGGGCCATGTCGACCCGCCAGTCCAGCCCGATGGCGTCGCTTCCGGCTTCGTGCAGCCACGGCAGGAAGGGACCGCTGTCGCGGGTGAAGTACAGGGTCGGCGCACCCTTGACCCGGGACAGGGCCCGGGCCGCGGCGGGCAGCGCCCAGCGGCGCAGATCATCGACCGACAGGGCGCCGGCCCAGGTGTCGAACAGCTGCACGGCCTTGGCGCCGGCTTCGACCTGGGCCTGCAGGTGGTCGCCGACCGCGTCGGCCAGGGTGTCGAGCAGCCGCTGGAAGGCCGCCGGGTCCCGCCACATCAGCTTCTTGGTCTCGATCCAGTCCTTGCTGCCGCCACCCTCGACCGCGTAGCAGGCCATGGTGAAGGGCGCGCCCGCGAAGCCCAGGATGGGCACGTCGGCGGCCTCGTCCAGGATGCGCAGGGCCTGGAGCGGCGCCGGGCAGTCCCGCACCGGGTCGAAGGACTTCAGCGCGGCGACGTCGGCGGCGCTGCGCACCGGGTTCGACAGCCGCGGGCCCATGCCCTTGCCGAAGCTCAGCCCCAGGCCCATCGTGTCGAGCGGCAGCAGGATGTCGCTGAACACGATGCCGGCGTCGAAGGGGAAGCGCCGCAGGGGCTGCAGGGTGACCTCGGCGCACAGGTCGCCGTCCGCGCACAGGTCCAGGAAGGAGACCTTCTGGCGCAGCTCCCGGTAGACCGGCATGTAGCGCCCGGCCTGGCGCATGAACCAGACGGGGGGGCGGGGGAGGGGCTCGCCGGCGAGGGCGCGCAGCAGCAGGGGGCGGTCCATGGAGCGTCCGGTGCGGGGGAGGGCCGAGGAGGAGCCGAGGAGGGGAGGCCGGGGGCTCTATCCGGTCGAGGGCGCAGCGCGGATGCCCGGACCCGGGTAGGGCGGCCCGGTCCGGCACGACCGCCGGGATCGCTGCTCGACGAGGAGGCCACCGTGGCGCGCGAGGAGGACCAGGGCGGCGCGCGGGCCGTGCTCGGGACGGCGCTCGTCGGGCCCGTGGGCTGGCTGCTCGCGACGCTCCTCGCGCTGCCGCTGCCCCAGGACCGGGTGTGGGGCCACGCCCTGCAGGCGGTGCTGCTGGCCGGTCGGCCCTGGTGGCTCCTCGTCGGCGCGCTGCTCGTCCTGCTGCGGGTTCGCCGTCGACCGGTGCTCGCCCTCCTCCTCGGCCTCCTCCTGGCACTCTCGGCCGGGCGGCCGGACCTCTCGACGGCCCCTCCTCCGCCCGGCGCCCTGCGCGTCGTCAGCGCCAACATCAACAGCTATCCGAGCGAGCCGGCGCCCCAGGCCGCCGCGGTCCTGGCCGCGCTGCAGCCCGACGTGCTGCTGGTCATCGAGCAGCGGGCCGAAGACGTGCCGGGCCTGGTCCGGGTCGCCGACAACTATGCGGTGCCCATGCCGCGCATCTCCCACGGCCACGCGGTGCACTGCCGCCCGGGGCAGGCCTGCGCTGCGGCGATCAGCCCCGAGCTCGGGTCGGTGAGCTCCCACATGCCCCTCGGCCTGCTGCGCCTGCCCGTGCCGCGGCCGGACGGCAGCACCGTCGACGTCTGCCTGCTCAGCCTGCATGCGCCGCCGCCGGCGCCCATCGACCCGACGGGACTCCTGCCCTACGTGGAGCGGGTCGCGGCCGCGGTCTCCGACGGACGGCTGATCCGGCAGTGGGGGCCCTGCCTGGCCGGCGACGCGGCCCTGCTGGTCGGTGACTTCAACACCGTGCCCGGCACGCCGGCCTGGTCCCGCCTGGCCGATGGCAACGGGCTGACCGACGTGCAGCGCGGCCGCGGCCTGTTCCGCGTCAGCTGGCCGGCCGGAGCGGGCTGGCCCGCCCTGCCGCTGTTCGCCCTGGACCATGTGCTGGTCCCCGACACGCTGCGGGTCGACGCGGTCCGCCGGCACCGGGTGCCCGGCAGCGACCACCTGGCCCTGTCCTTCTGGCTGTCGGCGCGCTGATCGAAGGCGATCCGGCGCGCGCCGGTTCGTCGCCACTTGTCAGCCGGCAGCACGGAACGTCACGTTGTCGTCCGGGCCCAGGCGTGGGCACAGCGGACGGGTGATCCTGGGAGAGCGGCCAGCGGAGACCCCCCGCCCATGATCCTCCCCCTCATCGCCCTGCTGGCGTGCAGCGGCGGCGACGCGCCTTCCCCCACGGGAGGGTCCCTGCAGGTCCACGTGGCCGGCGCGCTGCCCGACGACGCGGTCGGACTGTGTGCCGACGCCGGCGTGGTCGAGCAGGCGCTCGGCGAGGTCGCGACGCGGCTCGCCGGGGCCGCGGTCTGGGTCGGGGGAGGGACCGCGCCGGTACACGCGGGAGAATCGCAGCGCCCCGTCGAGATCGCCTGGGACGCCTGCGGTCCGCACCCCGCCGCCGTGGCCGCGCCCGCGGGCTCGCCGGTCACCCTGCGGAACACCGGCGACTTCCGTCTGACCCTGCGCTGGCAAGGCGGCACGGCCGAGCTGGCCCCCGGCGGGACCCGCCGGCTGGTCGTGCCGGAGAGCGGGCGGCTGGACCTGCAGGCGCCCGGCCGCGAGCAGTCGGCGTCGGTGGCCCCGGCGGCCTGGGGGGCCGTCACCGACGGTGACGGCATCGCATCCCTGGACGGCCTGCCCCCGGGCACCGTCGAGCTGCACGTGCTGCACCCGGCGGTCGGCGCGCGCACGGTCCAGGTCGACGTGCCGCCCCACGAGCGGGCAGTGGTCGAGGTCGATCTGCGCTGACGCGGCCCGCGGCCCGCGCCGGGGCGAGCGGGGCTCAGCGCGCGGTGCGGGCCTGGTGGTCGAGCAGCGCGAGCAGGATGCGGGCCTGGTAGGCGGCGTCGTAGTCGGCGCGGTGCTTCTGGCCCAGGTCCTCGGCCGGCAGGCCCAGGCGCTCGGAGAGGATCTCCTTGTTCGTGTCCAGCCAGTGCAGCCCGAGCACGCCGCCCGACAGCGCCTTGGTGCAGAGCGCCTTGTAGCCGAAGGGGTTGTCGAGGTCCTCGGCCGCGTAGGTCCAGGAGATGAAGCTCCAGTCGAAGGGCGCGTTGTGGCCGACGAACACGGGCTCGGTGCCGGGGCGGGTCTGGGCGCGCACCCACTCGGCCAGCTGCAGGGCGGCGTCGCGGCGAGGCAGGCCTTCGCGCTTCAGGCGGTCCTGGTCCAGGCCGTGGATCGCGGCGGCGCTCGCCGAGAAGCGCGGCGCCTGGGGCTGGATCTCCAGGTAGAGCGAGGCGCCGAGCGCGAGGTGGCCGGCGTCGTCGGGGACCACGGCGACGACGCCGACGGACACCATGTCGTAGAGCCCGGGAACCGGACCGTTCGCCTCGAGGTCCAGGCAGAAGTAGGTCGCGCGCGTCTCGACGTGGGCGGCCGGTACAGGCTCAGACATGATCGTTCCTCCGCGTTGGGGCATGATCACCGCAGTATGTGCAGGGGGCGCCTCGTACCGGAGCCCCTCCTCCCCCGCAACCCGTCCTCGTCCGTGTCCGCAAGCCCCTCTCCCAGAGCGTCTGCGCCCGTCGTGTCCCTGCTGGGGCTGGCGGCGGTGGTGCCGGTGGCGCTGGCGGTGGCCGTGCTCCTGGGCGCTGGCGTGATCCGCCAGGGCACGCCGATGATGGTCAGCACGGCGGCGGGGCTGCTGGTGCTGCTGCCAGCGCTTGGCGTGGCCCACGCCTTCGAGCAGCGCATCGTCGGCTTCCTGCTGGGGCTCATCCTGTGGCCGACGGCGGTGGTGGTCGGCTTCCCGCTGTACTTCCCGGGGGAACGGGCCGAGGCGCTGGCGTCGGGCGGCACCATCCTGCTGCTGCCGGTCGGCATGCGGGTGGACGCCGAGCAGGCGCGCACCCTGGACACCTTCCTGCCCGGCGCGGGGGGCAGCCGGGTCCCGCCACCGCGGGCCGAGGTGCTGCCGCTGCAGCCCGTGCCGCCCGCCGCGGATCGAACCGCCGAGCAGGCGCAGGATCCCGACATGGTCGTGCTCCCCTACGAAGGCGAGGGCCGGTCGCTGACCGTGCCCGTCGGCATCGAGGCCAACGGCCGCGAGCCCGTCGACCGCTGGTTCATCTTCGACACCGGCGCGACCATCACGACCCTGGACCACGCGACCCTGGACGCGCTGGGCGTGCGCATCGACCCCGACGCTCCGGAGATCGACGTGCGCACCGCCGGCGGCGAGCGCACCACCCGGCTGGCCCTGGTCGATCGCCTGTGGATCGGCGGCATGGAGGTCGAAGGCGTCACGGTGTCGGTCTGCGACGAGTGCGCGGACGACGAGACCGTGGGGCTGCTGGGCCTGAACGTCACGGGCCGGTTCAAGGTCACCGTGGACCACGGCCGCCAGGAGCTCGTGCTCGAGCCGCGACCGGACCACGACGACCGGGCGGTCGATGTGGCGCCGTGGCTGGACCTGGACGCCGTCGCCACCCGGTGGGAGGACGGACGTGTCGAGGTCGAGGTGCGGGCCCAGAACAAGAGCCCGCGGCTGGTCGACCGCGCCACCGTCGGCATCCGCTGCAGCGACACCTGGGTGGCCGAGCTGCGCAACGTGCCGCCGAAGGGCTCGGCGAGCACGGTGGTCAGCCTGCCGGTCGGCGCGCGCTGCGACGGCTACTCGATCGCGCTCGAGGCCGCGGAGTGGTGAGCCGCGGCCGAGGGCTTCAGCCCTCGCCGTAGCCGACCGGGGGGCGCCAGTTGGCGTCGAGCGCTTCGACCGCCAGCCACAGGACCAGGTAGGTCAGGGCGCTCTCGCCGTCTTCCAGGTCGACCTCGCCTTCCTTCTTCTCTTCTTCGTCGCGCTCGTAGAGGGCCCACAGGATCTCGTCGAGCAGGTGCGGCTGGGCGCGCCACTCGACGGCCTTGACGCGGTCGACGAAGCCGCCGTCGGCGGGCAGCAGGCTGTCGGTGACGGCCTGGATGCGCTGGGCGGCCGCGTCGATGTCGCGGGTGGTGACCTTGCCCATGCGGCCACCGGTCTGCTCGAAGATGCGCATGCTGACGGTGAGCATGTACAGCGAGACCTGGGCCGGCAGGGGGCCCAGGTGCTGCACGTTCTGTTCGATGTAGCGGGTCAGGCGGCGCTGCTGCTTGACCAGCCGCGTGGCGGTGCTCTGGAAGGCTTCGCCTTCGTCGGAGCAGCCCTCGGCCAGGCGGTGGACGTCGTCGCGGGGGATGGCGGGGTTGGCCATGGAGGTCTCCGGGAGGAAGCGAGAGGCCCGCCTCTACCCGGTTGACCGCGATCGTTCACTACTCGACGGGGACGATCTCGCCGTCGTCGCCGACCTCGACCTCGACCACGGACGGCTCGGCGCCGTAGACGATGACGAGCGAGCCGGCGCCACCGACGATCGCGGCGTCGGCCAGGTCGTCGCCGTTGATGTCGGCGCCGGCCAGGATGGCCACGCCCAGGGCCTCGCCGTCGCGACCGATGAGCGCTTCGTCTGCCGCGAAGGGGTGCTCGCCGTCGAGCTCGGGGTCGGCCTCGAGGCGCTCGAAGATCTCGGCGGTCTCGGCGCTGTAGAGCAGCGCCACTGCGCCCTGGCCGTCGAAGGCGCCGGGCGCGCCGATCAGCAGGTCGCCGCGATCGCCGATCGCCACGGCGGCTCCCAGCCGGTCGCCGAAGTCGTCACCGACCACGGAGAAGGCGGTGTCTTCGAGCGAGGTGCCGGCGGCCGCGCCGCGCTGCCAGGTGTCGATGGTCGTGTAGTACGCCGCACCGGTGCCGTCTTCGTAGCCCCAGGCGCCGGCGGCCACGACCTCGCCGTCGCGGGAGTCGCCGATGGCCACGGCGTCGCCGAAGCCCTCGGGGCCCTCGAAGCAGGCCGCTTCTTCTTCCAGCACGAGCACGCCGTCGCTGGGGGCCACGCTGCCGGCGTCCAGCACGCAGACGGTGTTGGTGCCCGGCAGGCCGATGACCAGATCGGTGCCGCCGGCCATGACCAGGCCCGGGTAGGCCCGGTCGGTGGCCGACTGGTACTGGGCGATGGCGCCGCCGTCGCGGCCGCCCTCGCTGAAGATGCTGATCAGGCCGGCCTCGCCGGGGGCGCTCATGGCGACGAAGCCGCCGCCGGCGAACGCCGCGATGGCGAAGCCGAAGGCCGCGTCGGTGGACGTGTCCTCGGCGGTCCAGGCGGTGCCGGCCGCGGGGCCCACGTCGCCGCTGGCGCCGTCGATGTCGTCGTAGCTGTAGGCCGTGCCGGCCCCTTCGTCCGAGGCGATGGACACGCCGGGGGCGCCGACGAACAGCTGGCCGTCGAAGCCGGTGACGACGCTGCCGAACTGGTCGCCGGCCCGGCCGCCGATGAGGCTGGCCGCCGCGTCCAGGTCGGAGAGGTCGCTCCACTCCTCGCCGGCGTCGGGCAGGCGGTTGAGCAGCACGACGCGGCCGCGCTGGGCTTCGTCCCCGGGCAGGGGCAGGGCCAGGCCTTCGAAGGCGGCGCCGTCGACCAGCAGGCCGAGCTCGGCGGCCACCAGGTAGGGGATGGGGTGATGATCGTCGCCCTCGGGGCCGTTGACGACGATGCCGTCGCCGAAGCCGCCCAGCCGGCTGCCGTCGCACTCGCCGTCGTCGTCCTCGTCCTTGCAGAGCAGGGTGCCCTTGTTCAGGAAGGTCGTCGTCTTGGCGGTGGTGCCGCCGCAGGCGCCCAGCAGGGGCAGCAGCAACAGGTGGTGGCGGTCGAGCAGGGGGCGCATCGGGACTCCAGGGATCAGCGGGGGAAGCTCCGCGCCATGCGGAAGCCGATGGTGTCGCGTCCGGGGGACGGCGGGCGGGAAAGGCGCACCGCGACCCGGCACCAGGGCGCCGTATACCCGGCCATGCCCCCACGGATCCAGCGGAGTGGTTCGTTGTCCGACGATTGTTTCACCGTGAGTCGGCGGGGGAGCGGATCGTCCGTCGGACCGTCCGAGCACCAATCGTTCATGTTTCCGGCCATGTCCCGCACGCCGTAGACGCCCACGTCCCCTGGGTGGGCCCCAACGACCGTTGGCAGGGGAGGGCCGTTCAGGCTGTGCTTGCTTCTGCACCAGGTCGGGTCGAAGTGGGTGCCCCACGGATACGGTCGCCCATCCACCCCACGCGCGGCCTTCTCCCACTCGAGCGCCATCGGCAACCGCCACCCAGGGGCAGTGCGCAGCGAGAGCCAGCTCGCGAACTGACGGGCGGCGAACCAGTCCACCCGCATCGCGGGGTGGTCGGGCAACCACTCATCCCCCGTGCCATCCACCCCCAGACACCACCGCCCCTCCTCGAACCGGTATCCGGAAGCCCCCTCCCCATCCTCGGTCCCATGCCCCGGCGCCCACCGCCGCGCCTCCTCCCCCCGACCCTGCGCCTCCAGGTCGTTCAGGAAACCCAGGAACTCGCGGTTCGTCACCGGGAAGCGCCGGATCACGAAGCCATCGACCCACACCCGCTGCCGCGGCACCGCGTTGTGGGCCCCTGGGTCCCCGGTCCAGAACCAGCCGGCCGGCACGTAGCAGTCGTCTGGCCCCAGCGCGCCGGCCTCGGGCAGCACCACGGCGGTGGGCCCTGCGTCGCCTGGCGCCACGTTGTCCCAGTGCTCCTGCCGCCCGATGGACACGGGCAGATCGACGTCGATGCGCCCTGGGGCGGCCAGCTTGACCAGGTAGCTGCCCATCTCGAGCCGCAGGTCGACGACCGGGGTGCGGCCCAGGTCCATGACCGGCACCGGCACCAGCCGGCGGTCGCGTTCTTCGAACCGGAACAGCGCGGCGGTGGCGTCGGCGGGCTCGGTGTGCAGGGTCAGCCGACCGTCGCCCTGCAGGTAGGCGCGGTGGCGGCCGCGATCGTGGATGCGCAGCATCATCGCGGCGGTGCGGGTGGCGGCGTCGTCCTGGGCGGCTTCGGCGGCTTCGTGCTGGTGGCGGTGGTGCAGGGCGAGTCGATCGCGGGCTTCCGGCAGCTCGGGATCGGCGGACAGGGCGGCGTGCAGGGCCTGCAGCCACTCGGACTCGGCCACGTCGGCGGCGGTCTGCTTGCGGGCGGCTTCGTCCTGCAGCCGCCAGGCCGGCGCCTTGCGGTCGACGGGAGCCCAGGCGGGCACCTCGGCCAGCAGGGCGTCGCCGCGTTGCTGCAGGTCCCGGGCCTCGTCGCGCAGGGCCTGGACCTCGGGCAGCAGCTGGTCGGCGCGGGCCACCTGCTCGAGCGCCCGCTGCCGCTGGGCCGCCCCGTCCAGCCAGCGCCGCACCCCGTCGGCCAGGGCCCCGGCGTCGGGCAGTCGCGCCGCGATGGGGTGGGTCATGGCGTCCTGGCAGAGCCGCCACAGCCCTTCGGGCACCGGCAGGGCCCCACCGCGCGGCTTCGGCGGAGGGCCGGCGCAGACGAGCTCCAGCGTGTCCAGGGCGGTGCGCCCCTGGTAGGCCCGCCGCCCGGCCAGGATCTCGTAGAGGATGGCGCCCAGCGCCCAGACGTCGGTGTGCGGGCCGATGTCCTGGGTACGACCGGCCGCCTGTTCCGGCGCCATGTAGGACGGCGTGCCCGCGACCGCGCCCATGCGTGTGGCCAGGCTGTCGCGGCCCGAGCGCGCGGTGCGCAGGTCGTCGGGCTCGATGCTGTCCAGGCTGTCCAGCCCGCCCAGGCTGTCGAGCGCCGGCCCCGGGCCCCGGCCACCGACCCGGGCCAGGCCCCAGTCCAGCACCAGCACCCGGCCGAAGCTGCCCAGCATGGCGTTGTCGGGCTTGAGGTCCCGGTGCACCACCCCGCGGGCATGGGCGTAGCCGACGGTCTCGCAGATGCGGTGGAAGGCGTCGACCAGCCGCCGCAGGGTCCAGCCGGCGGCCGGCAGCCCGGCGGGCACCTCGCCGCGGGCCTGGTGCACCGCCTGGATGACCTGGGACAGGGTCAGGCCGCGCACCTCTTCCATGGTGAAGAACAGCCGCCCGTCGGGCAGGCGACCCAGGTCGTGCACCGGCACGATGCCCGGGTGGTGCAGCTGGGCCGCGACCTGGGCTTCTTCGATGAACCGGGCCACGCGCATCGGGGTCGCGTCTTTGCCCGTGCGCATCAGCTTCATGGCCATGGTGCGCTGCAGCAGGCGATCGCGGACGCGCAGCACCTCGCCCATGCCGCCCATGCCCAGCCGCTCCATGCGCTCGTAGCGGTCGGGGTTGGCGTGCCCGAAGGCCGCGGGGTCGGCTTCCGGCGCGGCCACGGGCACGGCCCCGGTCACGTCTTCGGGCAGCTCGTCGGGCAGGTCGATCTGCCGGGTCCCGCTGCCGGCCGGCTCACCGGTCCAGCCGCTCTCCCCCGTGTCGTGGGTACCGCTCTCCCAGGGAGCCAGCGTGGGGTCCTCGATCTCGACGAGCGGGCCCTCCTCGACCGGCGGCGCCTCCTCCTCGACCGGCGGCGCCTCCTCCTCCCCCGGATCGCTCTCGGCCCGGGCCAGGGCGTCGTCGAGCGCACCCTGCACCTCGACGTCCAGCCCGTAGCGCCGGACGATCTGCTGCAGGAGCGCGCGCGCCCGGTCGCCGTCCAGGGTGCTCATGCCAGCGGCGTAATTCGCCGCGCCGGTTCCGGCGCGACGCCCGCGATCGCTACTCCTCGAGCTTCACGTCCACGCCGCGCTGCTTCAGCCAGCGCCGCATCTCGTCCTTGTCGAGCGCCTTCTCGAGCGCGGCTTCCGGGTCGACCATCTCCTCGTTCACCAGCGTGCGCAGGCTCTCGTCCATCGGGATCATGCCGCGCTTCTTGTTCTGGCTGATGTAGCCGGGGATCTGGTGGGTCTTGCCTTCCCGGATCAGGCTGCTCAGGCTGGGCGAGCCGAACATGACCTCCACCGCCGCGATGCGCCCGCCGCCCTTCCGGCGCAGCAGCTGCTGGGCAAGGATGCCCTTCACGACGCTGCTGAGCACGCCCCGCACGCCGTCCTGGCGGTCCGTCGGGAAGACGTTGATGATCCGGTCGATGGTCTTGGCGGCCGAGTTCGTGTGCAGGGTGCCGAAGACCAGCAAGCCGGTCTCGGCGGCGGAGAGCGCCATCTCGATGGTCTCGAGGTCGCGCATCTCGCCGACCAGGATGCAGTCGGGGTCTTCGCGCACGGCGGCCTTGAGCGCCTTGCTGAAGCTGCGGCTGTTCGGGCCGATCTCGCGCTGGGACACCAGCGCGGCCTGGTTCTCGTGCACGAACTCGATGGGGTCTTCGATGGTGACGAAGTGCATCGGCCGGCGCTGGTTCATGTCGTGGATGATCGCGGCCAGCGTCGTCGACTTGCCGGAGCCCGTCGGTCCCGTCACCAGCACCAGCCCGCCCTCGAGCCGGGTGAGCCGCCGGATCGAGCCCGGCAGTCCCAGCTGATCGAGGGTCATGATCTTGGTCGGGATGATCCGGAAGACGGCGCCCCGGCCGCGGTGCTGCTTGAACAGGTTCACGCGGAAGCGGGCCAGGCCGGGCACCTCGTAGGCGAAGTCGGCGTCGCCGCACTCGACGTAGGACTTCCACAGGTGATCGGGCGTGATCGGCTGGATCAGCCGGTCGTAGTCGCCGTCGTCCAGGATGCGGTAGCGGATCGGCTCGAGCCGGCCCGACGTGCGGAAGATGGGCGGGCGGCCCACCGACAGGTGCAGGTCGCTGGCGCCGCGGTCGTTCATCAGCCGCAGGAAGCGGTCGATGGGGCGGCGGGTGCCGACGGCTTCTTCGGGGGTGGCGGAGCCACTGCGGGGAGGAGGAGTGGTCACGCGAGGTCCTCCGGCTTGTCGGACTGCATCTGGGCCAGGAAGCGGGGGCTGCACCGCGGCTCGAAGGTGGCGGGGTTGTCGGCCCGACGCCAGGCGTCTTCGGCGCTGATCAGGTCGTGATCGACCAGGTCGAGCAGGGCGTGGTCGCGGGTCTGCATGCCCTTGCGGCGGCCGATCTGCATCTGGCTGGGGATCTGGAAGCTCTTGTTGTCGCGGATGAGGTTGCCGACGGACAGCGTGCCCTTGAGCACCTCGAACACCGCGACGCGGCCCTGGCCGGTCTTGCGCGGCATCAGCGACTGGCTGACGACGTACTTGAGCGACTCGGACAGGCTCATCCGGACCTGGGGCTGTTCGTCCGGGGGGAAGGCCCCGACCAGGCGCTCGACGGTCTGGATGGCGCTGGTCGTGTGCATGGTCGCGATGACCAGGTGGCCGGTCTCCGCCGCTTCGAGCGACATGCGGATGGTCTCCTGGTCGCGCATCTCGCCGACCATGATGACGTCGGGGTCTTCGCGCAGGGCGCCGCGCAGCGCGCGGGCGAAGGTCTCGGTGTGCTCGCCGACCTCGCGCTGGTTGACCAGGGCGACCTTGACCGGGTGCACGAACTCGATGGGGTCTTCGAGGGTGATGATGTGGACCGGCTTGGTCTCGTTGATCAGGTTCACCAGGGCCGCCAGGGTCGTGGACTTGCCGCTGCCGGCGGGGCCGCTGACCACGATGATCCCCTGGTGGTAGTCCAGCAGCTCGGTGAGCTGCGGCGGGATGCGCAGGTCGCTGAAGGTGGGCGGCACGTTGGGGATGACGCGGAAGGCAGCGGCCCAGCCCTTGCGCTGCTCGTAGAGGTTGGCGCGGTAGCGACCGACCTCGGGCACGGCGTGGCAGAAGTCCAGCTCGCCGTCTTCGCGGGCGATGCGCACCTGCCGAGGGGTCAACAGCTCGAACAGGTCACGCTCGGCGTGGGCGGCGCTGAACGGCTCCCAGCCCTCGAGCCGGACCAGCTGGCCGTTGCGGCGCACCATCGGGGGCTCGCCGATGGTGACGTGGATGTCGCTGGCGCCCATCTCGCGGGCCATGGCCAGCAGGCGGTCGATGGGGCGGGTGAGTGCTTCGCCGGGGACGGCCGAGGTCTCGTCTTCGGGGTCCTCGAAGCTCACCTCGAGCCGCTGCGACATGTCCCGCATGACCTCGGCCGTGCGGGTGCGGACCTCGCTGCTGGGGTCCTGTTCCTTGACCTGGCGCAGCAGCGGCAGCAGGCGGCGGTCCGTGTAGTGGGACAGGGCGGACACGACCTCGAGCCGCACTTCGGTCCGGGGGTCCCGCAACAGCCCGGTCAGCGGCTTGAGGGCCACCGGCGAGCCCAGGCGCCCCAGGGCGTCGATGGCGGCCCAGCGGGTGTCGGGGTCCTTGAGCGCTTCGACCAGGTAGGGGATGGCGCGCTCGTCGCCCAGCCGGGCCAGGGTCTCGCAGGCGGTGATCCGCAGCCACCAGTCGGGATCCTTGAGCAGCTTGCAGACGGGGCCGACCAGCCGGGGGTCGTCGAAGCGCTCGGCCAGCACCAGGGCGTTGGTGCGGATGCCCTCGTCTTCGTGGGCCAGCAGCTGTACGGCGGGCCGCAGCACGTCGTCGCCGAAGGTCTGGAGGGTCTCCAGGATCCGGGTGCGCAGCCAGCCCACCAGGTCCTTGGCGTAGGCCAGGATGGCCAGCAGGATCTCGGCGGGCTCGCCGGTCTCGAGCATGACCTCGACGCACAAGCGGCGGGTGCTGTCTTCGCCCTCGCCCAGCAGCTCCAGCAGCCGGGTGCGCATGCCCTGGGGGTTGGACTTGGCGGCGCGGCGCAGCCAGGAGCTGGCCCGCTCGCGCACGGTGCCTTCGCCGTGGGCGAAGCGCTCGACCATCAGCTCGGCGATCTCGGGGCTGTCCAGCCGCTCCAGCGCCTGCATGGCGTAGGTGGCGACCTTGATGTCGTCGCTCTTGGCGGCCTTGAGCAGGGGGCCGACGTTCTCGAGGCGGCCGGCGGTGACGAGCTCCTGCAGGGCCCGCATGCGCAGGTCCTCGGGCGCTTCCTGGGTGGCGCGCTGCAGCCACTTCACGCGCTCACCGCCGTCGAGCAGCAGGGCGATGTCCCAGCCCTGGCGCTGGCGGCGGCTGTTGCTGTCGTGCACCAGCTCTTCGATGGCGGGGTTGATCACGTCCCCGGGCAGCTTGGCCACCGCCCGGGTGGCGAAGGACTTCAGGTGTGGCGCCTTGCTGTTGGCTTCCGCCAGCAGCTTGCGCACGGCGCCGGTGTCGGCGTCGGCGGTGAACATCTCGACGCCCAGCTGTCGGACCCGGGTGTCTTCGTGGAACAGCAGCGGCACGACCTCGGCCGCGCGCAGGCTGACCTTGCGCGCCGACTCGATCAGGACGTTGCGCTCTGCGTCGCTGCGCCAGTCGCTCTGTGCGAGGCGGTCCACCAGCGATCGACGGGTTCCGAACAAGGCCATGGGGGCAGGACTCCGGGCGGCTCGTGGACGTGCGGCCCACCCGCTGGTGGCTGCCGCTCTCGCCGGGAGTATGCAACACCGCAGGCCTTCGGCGCGGGCCCGGCGGGTTCGGCGGGGCTACACTCCGGGGGCGTTGCGGCGGGAGCGGATCGGTGAGCGGGCTCGACCCCCACTACAGGCACGACCGGAGCGGCCTGCAGGCCGTCGTCAGTCCGCCCGTGGACGACGTCTGCGCGGTCGCGTGGCACCCGCGGCGCGAAGAGCTGGTCGTGGCCGGCCGAGCCGGGACGCTGGCCTTGTTCGATCCTGTCATGGGTACGCGCACCCTGGCCGACGACCTGCCGGAAGCCGGCGCGGTGGCCGTCGACGGCACCGGCGAGCGGGTCGCGATCCTGGGCCGCGGGGGGCCGCTCGAGCTGCGGACCCTGCCGGGCGCCGACCGCATCGCCCGGGTCGAGGTGGGCCTGGTGTCGTCGCTGTGGGTCGCCTGGTGGCGCAACGGCGTGGTGGTCACCGGCAAGGGGCTCGACGGGGCGCGGATCCTGGTGCTGGACGAGCAGGGCCGCCGCCGCGCCGCGGGGGCGCTCCCGGACGGGGTGGTCGCCGGCGTCGATGCCGACGGCCGCATCGTGCTGGGCCGGGTCACCAGCGGCGGGCCCGAGATCCACCCGCTCGGCAAGGGGCGCTTCGACCGGCGCGCGCCGACCAGTCACCGGCTGCGGTTCACGGGCCAGGGGCGGCTGCTGGGCGTGGCCGAGGGCGGTGTCACCGTCTGGGAGCCCGACGGCAGCTCGCTGACCGTGCGGTCCTTCGGCATCACCAGCGCCGCGTTGTCCCGGGACGAGCAGACCGTCGCCATCGGCACCCGCGACGGCGGGGTCGGGCTGGCGGGCCTGCAGGCCGGCAGCGTCGACCGCGCGCACCCCGACAAGACCGGCGGTCACGAGCTGGCGGTGCGGTCCGTGGGCTTCAGCCGCCGCGGACGGTGGCTGGCGAGCGTCGGGGATCGGCTGTGGCTGTGGAGCTGGTGAGCGCGCTCACAGGTCCTGCAGCACCTCGACCTGGATGTCGCCGTACTCGTAGGCGTCGTAGCCGTCGACGATGAGCACGACCTGCTGGCCTTCCTGCAGCTCGATGTAGATCTGGCTGGCGGTGTTGTCGGCGGACGCGTCGTTGTTGCAGGCGATGACCTCGCCGTTGCAGTCGCCATCCAGGATGTACAGGATGGTGTCGAACTCGCTGCCGAAGGTGTTGAAGGTGTACCCGGCGGTCGCCGGCGCGGTCCAGGTCCAGCCCCAGTCCTGGCCGTCGTCGCCGACTTCCTCGCCGTTGCAGCTGCTGCCCTGGTAGTCGTCGCCGTCGGTCTCGCCGGTGGCCAGGGGCTGGGCGACCTCGCTGCCCAGGTCGTCGTCGATGCAGACGCTCTCGGACCCGTCGCCGTCGCCGTCGCCGCCGTCCTTGTCGCCGCAGGCGAGCAGCAGGACGGGCAGGGGGGCCAGGGTCAGCAGGGTGCGCGGGCTCATGTCGTCTCCGGGACAGGGGAGGGGAGCGTAGCCGAGGGCGAAGGTGCCGGCTGCTCGCCGTCCCCCGGATCGGGGTCGGCGTCGGGGTCGGCGAAGAACGCCTCGAGGCGCGCGAGCACCGACCGGGACGGTCCGGTCACACGGCGCGCCGGCGGCAGCGACGCCAGGAAGACCCGGCCGTACCAGCGCTCGTGGACCCGTCGGTCCAGGATGACCACCGCGCCACGGTCGTGCTTCGTGCGCACCAGCCGACCGAAGCCCTGGCGCAGGCGCAGCACGGCCTGGGGCAGGGCCCAGGCCCGGAAGGGGTCGATGCCCTGGGCTTCCAGCCGCTCGTGCCGGGCCTGCTGCACCGGCTCGGTCGGCACCCGGAAGGGCAGCCGCGGGATGAGCACCAGCCGAAGCGCCTCTCCGGCCACGCTCACACCCTCCCAGAAGCTGTCCGTGCCGAACAACACGGCGTCGCCTCGCTCGCGGAACCGGCGCAGCAGGTGGCCTCGCCCGGCCTCGCCCTGCTTGAGCAGCAGGAAGCCGGGGCCCAGCTCGCCGCTCTGCATCGCGTCGGCTGCCGCGCGGTGCAGGTCGTCGACCAGGGTGTAGCTGGTGCACAGCACGAAGACGCCGCCGCCGCTGGCCTGGATGGCGCGCACGACGAACCGGCGGGCCCAGGCCAGGAACTGGGGGCTGTCCGGGGGAGGGAAGTCGCGGGGGAGGGCGAGCAGGGCCTGGCGCTCGTAGTCGAAGGGGGAGGGGAAGACGCCCGTGCGCACGGAGAGCCAGCCCTGGCCGGGAGGAGGAGGCTCGGGCTCGGCGCCGTCGTCGGGGGCCGGCAGCCCCAGCCGGCCGCGCATGTGGCCGAACCGGCCGTGCACGGTGAGCGTGGCCGAGGTCAGGATCGTGGCGTGCTGCTGGCTGAACAGGTGCTCGCGCAGGGACGGGCCGACGTCGATGGGGGCGCTGGCCAGCACGGCGCGCTGGGGGCCCCGGCGGCTGCGATCCAGGCCGATCCACTGCACCCGCTCGGGGTCTTCCTGGTTCAGCGCGGCGGCGACGGCGGCTTTCTCTTCGAGCCGCGCCTGGGTGCGTCGCAGGTCCATCAGCGGCTGCGGGCTGTTCTGGATCACCTCTTCGGGCAGCGGGGCCAGCAGGCGCTCGAGGGCCTGGATGCGGGCGGCGGCCTGGTCCAGGCGACGGGCGACCTCGGCGACGGACGGCGCGATGTGGTGGCGCCAGCGCTCCTCGGCCCGCAGGCTGGTCGAGACGCGCAGGGCCTGGTCCTCGCCTCCTCCTCCTCCCCCTGCCGTCAGCTCGTCGGCCAGGGCCTGCAGGCCGGCGGGCACCTCGTCGCGCAGGGCGGTCAGGTCGGCCTCGACCAGGTCGGCCTGGGCGACGAGCCTGCGCGCGGCGTCGGGGTCGAGCTCGGGCGCGTAGCGGGCCTTGAGCCGGGACAGGGCGCCCCGCTGGCGCTTGCGGCCGAGCAGCGGCGCCACGGCCCGCGTGACCGCGGTCGCGGTGAGCTCGGCGCCCAGCAGGCCGGTGGCGGCGTCTTCGAGGTGGTGGGCCTCGTCGACGACGACCCGATCGAAGCGCGGCAGGATGCCCTCGCCGCCGGTCTGGCGCTTGAGGACCAGGTCGGCCAGCAGCAGGTGCTGGTTCACGACGACGACCTGGGCGCGGGCCGCGTCGCGGCGGGCCTCGTAGTACAGGCAGCTGGCGAAGTGGGGGCAGCGGGCGCGCAGGGTCTGGTCGTGGTCGCTGTGGATGCGTTCCCAGGCGGCGTCGTCGACGGGGAAGCCCAGGTCGGCGCGGCTGCCGCGGCGGTGGTCGGCCGCCCAGGCGCCGACGGCCCGGATGGCCTGGCCGACGGCGTCGACGCCTTCTTCGGCCTCGTCGAGGGATACCTCGTCCAGGGCCTCGGCCAGGCGCCGGCGGCAGATGTAGTTGCTGCGGCCCTGCAGCACGGCGGTCTCGACATCCAGCCCGGCGCGAGCCAGGAGCGGCAGGTCGCTGGCGGCGAGCTGGCCCTGCAGGGTGATGGTGAAGGTGGCGATGGCCACGCGTCGGTCCGATGCCTTGGCCCACAGCGCTGCGGGGACCAGGTAGGCGAGCGACTTGCCCGTGCCGGTGCCGGCCTCGAGCGCGGCGACGATCGGCTCGGCCTTGCTGCCGTGGACCAGCGCGTCCAGCACGGCCAGGGCCATCTCGAGCTGGCCGGGGCGGGGCTCCCAGCCGGGGACCGTGGCGGGCAGCCGCTCCTCGAAGAAGGCCCGCACCTCGTCCGGAGAGACCTGCACGACGGCCGGGCGATGGGGCTCGACGACCCACAGCTCGGCGGTGACGGGGCTGTTGGTGATCACCATGCCCACGCCGTCTTCGCCGTAGCGGCCGGCCAGGTACAGGTCGGCGTCGCTGGCCCGCAGCAGGCCGCTGGGGTGGTTGTGGATCACCACGTCCCCGGGGCGGGGGGCGTAGAGCAGGGCCGGCACGGCGCCTTCGTTGCCGCGGCAGTGCACCTCGATCTCGGCCACGCGGCCCGCCTCGTCCAGCCGCCCGACGGCGAACACCTCGACGCCGCCTGCATCGGCGATGGCGGCGCGAAAGGCCGCGGCGGCGTCCGGCGTGAACCGGGGCGGGTGGGGGCAATCGATCATGCCGCCCTCCGTAGCGCGTCGGCGCGGCGGGTCGGACCGGCCCGCGGGACCGGCCCATCGGACCGGCCCTTCGGACAGCTGCCGCGAACAGAGGTAGAACACCGCATGTCCCGCCCCCTGCCGCCGCTCGTCGGCCCGCCCGACCTCGAGAACTACGTGCACTTCGGCGCCCACGGCGCGACGCTGCAGGTGCCGGCCCGAGACTTCCGCGCGCAGGGGCTGGCGGTGCTGGTGCTGCTGCCGGTGCTGTCGATGCTGATCGGCCTGCTGGTCGTCGCCATGACCTCCGGCAACCTGGGGCTGGTCGTCGGCGCCGCGGTCGCTGCCGGCGGTAGCCTGCTGTCGGTCATGGGCGGCGTGGTCATGTTGATCCGGGCCCCGGGCAAGAGCGCCGACAGCCAGGTGTTGATCCACACCGACCGCCGGGTCGTCGGGCAGGGCGTGGCCGTCGGCCCCGGCGAGCTGGTGTCGCTGCGGGTCGGTCAGCCCCAGCCGATGCTGAAGTGGCTGGGCGTCATCGGCAAGCGATCCGACGGCAGCGAGGTCGTGCTGCTGGGGCGGCTGCCGCCGGGCCGGGGGCGGACCATCGCCGCCCTGGGCGAGTGGCTGGGGAGCGCGTTCGGCGTGCCCGTCGACACCCGCGTCGCCCGGTCGGGCACCGGTCGCAAGCCCGAGCACGCCGCGGCCATGTGCTACGTGCCGGTCCAGGGCATCGGCTTCATGTACTCGGTCTACACGCTGTTCGTGTCCGACGACCCGCTGGTGCGGTTCTCCGCGAAGCAGAGCCTGTCCTTCCAGCTGCTCACGGGCGGCGCGACCTTCGCGGTCGTCGGTGGCGCGATCGGCGCCGCGATGGCCGGCCAGCGGCTGGGGGTCGAGCCCGCGGCCGCCGGGGCGGTGTTCGTGCTCGCGGCCGGCTTCGCGGTGCTGTTCGCGCTGCTGCGGCTGGCCTTCATGATCATCGCGGCGATCAAGGCCCTGTCGGGCAAGGCCTGGCCGATGCCGGTCTTCTCGATCCTGTCGCGGCGCTGGCTGACGCCGGAGCTCGAGGCACCCCGAGCGTAGGACGGTCAGTCCTGGTCGGCGGCCCTCCGTCGCTGGATCTCGCCGCGCGGGTCGGGCGCGAACACGCCGGCCGGATCGACCCCGGCCTGTTCCTGGCAGCCATCCGCCCGGTAGAGCAGCGCCAGGTAGTCGCGCACCATGCGGTTGGTGTTGAACACCGGCATGCAGGTCGCGACGGCGTGCGCCATGCGGCGGGCCCACTCGGCGGGGTCGGCGAAGGCCGGGAGCACCTCGGTCTCGAGCGTCCGGTAGAGGTGGTCGGCGTCGAAGGCGTCCTGGGCGGTGACGTCGGCCCAGTCGCGGTCGTCGCCGAGCGCCCAGCCGTTGTCCCCGTCCCAGGCCTCGGGCCACCAGCCGTCCAGGATGGACAGGTTCAGGTTGCCGTTGATGGCGGCTTTCTGCCCGCTGGTGCCGCTGGCCTCGCGCGGGCGGCGCGGGTTGTTCAGCCACACGTCGGCGCCCTGGGTCAGCAGGCGGCCGAGGGCCATGTCGTAGCCGGGCACGAAGACGACGCGGCCGCGGAAGCGCGGGTCGCGGCTCCAGCGCACGACCTCGGCCACGATGGCCTGTCCGAGGGCGTCGGCGGGGTGGGCCTTGCCGGCGAAGACCAGCTGCACGCCCCGGTCCAGGATGGCCAGCAGGCGGTCGGGGTCGCTGAACACCAGGTCGCCGCGCTTGTAGGGGGCGAACCGCCGCGCGAAGCCGATGGTCAGCTGGTCGGGGTCCAGCACCGGCTTGCCGACGCGGGTGCGGACCGCGTCGACCATCCGGCTGCGCTGGGCGCTGCGGGCGGCCAGCCAGGCGTCGGTCGGGATGTCGGCGGCGGCGGTCCAGAAGTCGCGGTCGCGCAGGTGATCGGTCCACCCGGGCAGGTGGGCGTCGAACAGTGCCGCCAGGTCCGGCCCCAGCCAGGCGGTCGGGTGCACGCCGTTGGTGATGTGGCCGATGCGGTGGGGCAGGCGCCGCCACATGTCGCGGCTGACCTCGCCGTGCAGCCGGGACACGCCGTTGGCGGCACGGCTGCCCTTGAGCGCGAGCACCGTCATGCACAGGGTCTCGTGGATGTCGCCGGGGCGGATGCGGCCGGCGTCCATGAAGGCGCCCTGGGGCAGGCCCAGCGCCTCGCGGTAGCCGACCAGCGCCGGGTCGACGACGTTCCAGTGGAACCGGTCGTGGCCCGCGGGCACGGGCGTGTGCGTGGTGAACACGCAGCGCTCGCGTGCGTCTGCCCAGGCCTGCTGCGCCCCCAGCCCGGCGTGGATGCCGCGGCCCCACAGCTCCAGCACCAGGAAGGCGCTGTGCCCTTCGTTCATGTGGAACACATCGGGGCGGATGCCCAGCCCGTCGAGGGCCCGCATGCCGCCCACGCCGAGCAGCACTTCCTGGGCGATGCGCGTCTCTTCGTTGCCGCCGTACAGGTTGCGCGTGAGCACGCGGTGCTCGAGGGGGTTGGCGTCGTAGTCGGTGTCCAGCAGGAACAGCCGCACGCGGCCGACCGTCACCTCCCACACCCGGGCATGGAACCGGTGGCGGCCGTGGGGGACCTCGACCTCGAGCTGCGCGCCGTCGGTGTCCAGGGCCGGGCGCAGCGGCAGGCGGCCGGGGTCGTTGACCGGGTAGGCCGCCACCTGCTGGCCATCGTGGATGACCTGCTGGAAGTAGCCGCGGGTGTAGAACAGGCCCACCGCCACCAGGTCCAGGCCTTCGTCGCTGGCGCTGCGCAGGTGGTCGCCAGCCAGCACCCCCAGGCCGCCGCTGTAGATCGGCAGGCTCTCGTGCAGGCCGAACTCCATGCAGAAGTAGGCGACGGACGGGCCGCGGTCGGTCGGCAGGGCGGCTGCGTGGTACGCCGCCCGCCGTGCGATCAGGGTCTCGGCGCGCGCGGCCCAGCCGGCCGGTGCCCGGTCGAGGTGGGCTTCCTGCAGCAGGGCGACCGGGTTGTGGTTCACCGCCACCCACAGCTCGGGGTCGAGGTCCGACCAGATGGCCTCGGCGTCGGGCCAGGTGGTCCAGATGAGGTCGTGGGCGACCTGCTGGAGGCCTTCGAGGAGGGAGGAGGCTTCGGTCATGGAGGCGTCCGCGCGGGAGGGCTGGGCAGGCCGGGAGACGGCGTGCGGGAGGACACAGTCTGAACCCGTCGGGGAAGCGTTGTCCAATCTTGAGTTACGCCCGGGCCTCCGAAGCCCCGCAGCAGGTTCCGGGCGTGCGCTTCCTCGGGCCCGGTTCCTTGCCGCCAGCGGGGGGCGTACAGTACGCCCCAGCCATGGACCGCACCCACGCCAGCCCGACCGCCCTCGACCTGGTGCTCGCCGACTTCCCGTCGAGCAGCACCTCGGTCAACGCCGCCAGCGCCCTGCTGGACATCGTGCCCTGGGGCGAAGCCATCGACGCCGCCGGCGGCCTGGAGGCGCTGGCGAACGCCCGCCCGTGGGTGCCGCGCCAGGGGGCTGGCGCCGACCCTGCGCTGATCGAAGCAGCGCGGAGTGGCTCGGCCGACGACGGCCCCGCGGAGGCGCTGCAGGTCGCGCGCGCCCTGGACACGGGCGACGACGTCATCGACATCCGCACGGGCATCGACACGGCCCTGTCGATCTACCGGGCGGTGCGCGACGGCGAGAGCCCGCTGGCCGAGCTGCAGGAGCGCCAGGAACAGGACGCCGTCTTCAAGCTGCTCGGCCTGGGCGAGATCGCCTGGCGCCTGTTCGACGGACCGCCCATCGAGCGGGCCCGGACGATGCTGTCGCTGCAGGCCGGCCGCGACCTGGTGGCCTGGCTGGCGGCCGCCGAGATCGCGCTGCCCTTCCTGCTGCTGCAGCGGCACCAGACCGCCGGTGTGCTGCGGCCGATGGTCGAAGCCCACCGCGTCGCCCAGGAAGAGCGCCTGGCGTCGCTGGTCGGCCGGGCCGCCGTCGACGGCTCGGCCCACGTGGCCGGGCACCTGCTGAGCCTGCTCGACACGCTGGCCCTGAACAACGCGAAGCGCCTGCACCTGGTCGCCAAGGTCGCGGGCGGTGCGCTGGACGCGCTCGCCACGCCGATCGCGGGCATGCGCAAGGCCCTGGCCAGCGGGGCCGATGCCCTGCCGGTCTACCGCCTGCTGGTCGGCCGGCTGGTGGCCGAGGCCTGCCTGCGGGACGCCGCGCTCGCCGCGGATCCCGACGTGCCCCTGCCCACGGCGCCGGCCGAGCTGCAGGGCATGCTCATCGAGCCGACGCTGTCCCTGCTCGACGCGCTGGGGGCGGACCCGCTGCCGGAGCCTGAGCCCGAGCCCGTCCCGGAGCCCGAGCCGGAGCCCGAGCCGGAGCCGGCACCCGTCCCGGAGCCGGCGCCCGTCCCGGAGCCGGCGCCCGTCCCGGAGCCGGCGCCCGTCCCGGAGCCCCCCGCGCCGCCTCCGCCTCCGAAGCCCACGGCGGAACCTCCGCAGACCTGGACGCCTCCGCCTCCGCCGCCGCCCGCCATCGACCGGCCGGTGTTGCTGACCCCCGAGGTGACGCCCGATCCCGAGCCCGCGCCTCCTCCCGAGCCCGCGCCTCCTCCCGAGCCCGCGCCTCCTCCGGAGCCCGCGCCTCCGCCCCCGCCTCCCCCGCCTCCTCCTCCGCGCACCCGCACGGTCACACCCGCCGACGCGCCGCCGGACACGCCGCGTTTGTCGCCGCCGGTGCCGTTGCTGGCGCCTGCCGTGACCATGGACCTGGAGAGCGCCGAAGAAGCCGGCCTGCGCGAGCCCGAGCCCCCGGTGCCCGAGCCCCCAGCGCCGGAACCCCCCGCGCCCGAGCCTCCTCCTCCCGAGCCCCCTGCGCCCCCCGACGCCGGTGCCTCGATCGACGACGACGACGACGAGACCGACCTCGTCGAGCGCACTCCCGAGCCCGCGCCCCCTCCGCCCCCCAAGACCGCCGCCCCCCGCCCGGCCCCGCCCGCCCCGGCCCAAGCCGCCCCCCGCCCGGCCCCGCCCGCCCCGGCCCAAGCCGCTCCCGCTCCCCCCGCCGCTGGCCCTGCCCTCCCTGGAGCCCGGAGCCCGCAGCCCGAAGCCCGCTCCCCCGCAGCCCGCAGCCCGCAGCCCGCAGCCCGCTCCCTCGCAGCCCGCCCCCTCGCAGTCCGCCGCCACCGTCCCCGCCACCACCGCCCCGGCCCCGCCCAAGAAGCGTGGCTGCCTGGGCTGTGGCCTGCTCATCGTCGTGCTGGGCATCGGGCTGGGCGGACTGGGCGCCGTCGGCGCGGGCGCCGCGTGGTGGGCGGCCGACCAGGGCTACATCCAGCTGCCTGACGCCCTGGCGGGCAACCAGCCGCAGACGCCCCCCAAGCGTCGGCCCCCCCTGCCGCGCCCCCGTCGCTGAGAGGTCCCCCCTGCCGCGCCATCCCCGCGTCGCCTCCGAGATCGCCGCCATGCCCCGCGGCGTGTTCAGCACGGTCGCCCACCGCATCGCAGCCCTGCAGGGCGAGGTGCACCCGCTGCACATCGGCGACACCTGGCTCGAGCCCGCCGCCGGCTGCTGCAACGACGACCTCGACACCCGCGCCACCCCGGGCCTGCACCGCTACGCGCCGCCGATGGGCGAGACCGACCTGCTCGACGCCATCGTGGACCGGCGGGGCGTCGCCCGCTCGCGGGTGATCGTGACGGCGGGCGCGACCGGCGGGCTGTCCGCTGCGCTCGGCGCGGTGCTGGCCCCCGGCGACGAGGTGCTGCTGCTGGCCCCGTACTGGCCGCTCATCCGCGGCATCGTGCAGAGCCAGCGGGGGGTGCCGGTGGACGTGCCCTTCTTCGTCGGCCCGGACGGCGGGCCGGGGCCGCTCGACGGGGACGACGTCGAAGCGGTCCTGGATGCCCGGCGGACCGAGCGCACCGTGGCGCTCTACCTGAACAGCCCGAACAACCCGACCGGTCGGGTCCTGCCGGCCGGCGTGCTCGACCGCATCGTCGCGTGGGCACGGCGCCACGATCTGTGGCTGTTGTCGGACGAGGTGTACGAGGACTACGTCTTCGCGCCGGGGCTGCGCCACGAGAGCCTGGCCGACCGGGCCCCGGAGCGGACCTTCGCGGCGTGGAGCTTCAGCAAGGCCTACGGCATGGCCGGCAACCGGGTCGGCTACCTGGTCGCGCCCGAGGAGGGCGAGCTGGTCCAGGAGGTGCGGAAGGTCGCGATGCACGCGTATTACGCCGCCCCCAAGGGCCCGCAGCTGACTGCGGCCCGGGCCCTGCGCCACGGAGGCGAGTGGCTGTCCGGCGCCCGCGACGCCTACGCCCGCGCCGGTGCGGCGGCCGCGGCGCGACTGGGCGTGCCCGAGGCGCAAGGCGGCACCTTCCTGTTCCTGGACGCATCGCCGGTGCTGGACGAACGCGGCATGCAGGGACTGCTGGAGCGGTGCATCGACCGCAACCTGCTCGTCGCTCCCGGCGCGTCGTTCGGGGAGGACTACGCCCACTTCGTCCGGGTGTGCTTCACGTCGGCCCCGCCCGCGCAGGTCGCGCGCGCCGTGGATGTGCTCGCGGAGATCCTGGGGCGCTGAGGCGACCCGGGCGGTCGCGCGGGGTCCCGCGGGTGCCGCTCCCCCACGACGAGCACGGCCAGCAGTGGGTTGCGTGGTGTCTCAGGGCGTGTCACCATTTGTGACGAGTCAGGTCCCTTGGGCGGTGGGTGTGCCCTCCGTGCAACCCTGGCAACGGTTCGCTTGCACCTGCTTTCACCGGCCGGTGCAGCACAGGTCGTCGCCGCGGCCCCCTGGATGTCGGGTCCGATGTCGCTGCCCCCGATGCGTGGAGGGCGGCGCCGCCGCTTCCAGGGGGTCGCACTACGTCTCGGCGTTGCGCTTGCGGTATCGTTGCAATCCGTGACAGGCGCCGGCGGCGGCGCCCGCGTGTTCCCCTCGGTCCCATCGGAGTGCCCCATGCGCCCCCGTGTCTCCCCGCGCGCCTTCCTTCCCCTCGGCCTGCTGGCGCTCGCGCTGCCCGGCGTCGCCTCGGCCTCCGGCAACGCGGTCTCGCTGGACGGTGACGCCGACTTCGTCGATCTGGGCGTGCTGGACCCCGGCACCTCCTTCACCTTCGAGGCGTGGGTCGCGGGCACCTTCTACGACTACGACACCATCCTCGAGGTCACGGACCTGACCACGGCCCGGAACAGCTTCTTCCTGGGCTACATCACCGACCGCTGGCAGATCGAGGTCGAGGACCCGACGACCCAGGAAGGCGACGGCTGCCGCACCGGCGACACCGACCTGCTGCTCTGCCTGACCACCGGCGCGCCGGCCGAAGACGTGACGACCCACCTGGCCGTGACGGTCGACGGCACCAGCGTCGCCTTCTACATCAACGGCACCCTGGTCTCGTCGGACACGATGAGCACCGTGCCGGGCTTCGGCACCGACCAGTGGGTGCTGGGCATCGACAGCGACAGCCCGAGCGTCTTCACGAGCGACCCCTTCGAGGGCGTGATGGACGAGGTGCGCATCTGGAACAAGGCGCGCACCGCCGACGAGATCGCGTGCACCCGGGACTACGCCCTGACCGGCACCGAGCCGGATCTGTACGGCCTGTGGGACATGGACGACAGCGGCAGCAGCGCCACCGACAGCGCCGGCGGCCACGACGGCTCGCTCGAGGGCGACGCGGTGTTCGTCGCCAGTCCCTTCGGGCTGACCGACTCGGCCGGGCTCGACATCACCTGTCTGGACTACGACGGCGACGGCTACACCCAGGACGACGGCGACTGCGACGAGACCGACGCCAGCGTCTACCCGGGCGCCGCCGACAGCTGGTACGACGGCGTCGACAGCGACTGCGGGGGCGACAGCGACTACGACGCGGACGGCGACGGCCAGGACAGCAGCGACTACGGCGGCACCGACTGCGACGACACCGACCCCACCGTCTACGACGGCGCGACCGAGACCTGGTACGACGGGGTCGACAGCGACTGCGACGGGGCCAGCGACTACGACGCGGACGGCGACGGCGACGACAGCGATGCCTGGGGCGGCGGCGACTGTGACGACACGGACGCCAGCATCAGCAGCGGGGCGACGGAGACCTGGTACGACGGCATCGACAGCGACTGCGACGGGGCCAGCGACTACGACGCGGACGGCGACGGCGACGACAGTGACGCCTGGGGCGGCGGCGACTGCGACGACACCGACCCGACCGTCTACGACGGGGCAGGCGACACCTGGTACGATGGGGTCGACAGCGACTGCGCCGGCGACAGCGACTACGACGCCGACGGCGACGGGCACGACAGCGACGGCTACGGCGGCGACGACTGCGACGACACCGACGACGCCGTTTACACCGGCGCCACGGACACCTGGTACGACGGGGTCGACAGCGACTGCGACGGGGCCAGCGACTACGACGCGGATGGCGACGGCGACGACAGTGATGCCTGGGGCGGCGGCGACTGCGACGACACGGACGCCAGCGTCAGCAGCGGGGCGACGGAGACCTGGTACGACGGGGTCGACAGCGACTGCGACGGGGCCAGCGACTACGACGCGGACGGCGACGGCGACGACAGCGAGACCTACGGCGGCACCGACTGCGACGACACGGATGCGTCGATCTACGACGGCGCGACCGATACCTGGTACGACGGGGTCGACAGCGACTGCGCCGGCGACAGCGACTACGACGCGGACGGCGACGGCGACGACAGCGACGTCTACGGCGGCGGCGACTGCGACGACACGGACGCGTCGATCTACGACGGGGCGACGGACACCTGGTACGACGGGGTCGACAGCGACTGCGCCGGCGACAGCGACTACGACGCGGACGGCGATGGCGACGACAGCGATGCCTGGGGCGGCGGCGACTGTGACGACGCCGACGCGAGCGTCAGCAGCACGGCCACCGAGACCTGGTACGACGGGGTCGACGGCGACTGCGACGGCGCCAGCGACTACGACGCGGACGGCGACGGCCACGACAGCGACGCCTGGGGCGGCGACGACTGTGACGACTCCGACGACACGATCTACCCGGGCGCGGACGAGATCGAGGCCGACGGCATCGACCAGGACTGCAACGGCGTGGACAGCGGCGTCGACACCGACGGCGACGGCCTGACCGACGACGACGAGGTCGATCGCGGCACCGATCCCTTCGACGACGACACGGACGACGACGGGCTGACCGATGGCGAGGAGGTCGTCGACACCGGCACCGACCCGCTGGACGACGACACGGACGACGACGGGCTGACCGACGGCGACGAGGTCGACCTGCACGGCACCGACCCGCTGGACGACGACACGGACGACGACGGGCTGACCGACGGCGACGAGGTCGGCGAGTTCGACACCGACCCGCTCGACCCCGACACCGACGACGACGGCCTGTCCGACGGCGACGAGGTCACCGTGCACGGCACCGACCCCCTCTCCGACGACTCGGACCTCGACGGCCTGACCGACGGCGACGAGGTCGACGTCTACGGCACCGATCCCCTCGACCGCGACACGGACGACGGCGGCACGGGCGATGGCGTCGAGGTGCTCCTCGACGGCACCGACCCCCTCGACCCCAGCGACGACATCACCGACACCACCGACTCGGACGGCGACGGGCTCACCGATCGGGACGAAGAGGTGCTGGGCACCGACCCGCTGGACGCCGACAGCGACGACGACGGCCTGACCGACGGGGAAGAGGCCGGCGAGGGCGGCACCGGCACGGATCCGCTGGACAGCGACACCGACGACGACGGTGTCGGCGACGGCCGCGAGGTGAACGAGACCGGCACCGACCCCAAGGACCGCGACACCGACGACGACGGGCTGAGCGACGGCGAGGAGCTCGGCACCGACGACGGCGGCAGCACCGGCACGGGCACCGACCCGCTGGATCCGGACAGCGACGACGACGGCTTGTCCGACGGCGAGGAAGTGCTGGAGCACGGCACCGACCCGCTGGATCCCGACAGCGACGACGATCGCCTGACCGACGGCGACGAGATCGAGCGCGGCACCGACCCGCTGGACAGCGACACCGACGACGGCGGCGTGCCCGACGGCGACGAGGTCGACCGCGGCACCGATCCCCTCGACCCGAGCGACGACGACACCGGGACGGACTCCGGCGGCGCCGACTCGGGGGGCGAGGACTCCGGCGGCACCGACTCCGGCGGCGGCGACGACAGCGGCACCACGGGCGACGACGGCGGCACCGACTCCGGTCTGGCCGGTGGTGGCGGCAAGGTGCTCGGCGGCTGCGCTGCCGGCTGCAGCGCCGCGCCGACCGGTGGTCGCACGGCGGGCGCCCTGCTCCTGGGCTTCCTCGGCCTGTTGATCGGCATGCGCCGGCGCGACTGAGCGCTGCGCTGCGGCCTCCCTGCGTCGGTCCCGGCGCAGGGGGGCGCCTCCCCCTCGCACCCGTCTGGCGCGTTCGCTACCATCGCGCCGACTCGATCCCCCCCGTTCAGACCCGGAAGGAAGGATGTTCCTCCTCGCGCTTGCTGCCAGCGCTGCCTTCGCCCAGTCGACCCCTTCGGCGTTCAGCCAGGACTGGAGCGCCATCACCTTCCAGCCGACGACGGACGGCTCCATGACCCTGTGGGTCGACGACGCGGCCTTCGCGGCCCGCGTGAAGCCGTCGGCGCGCCTGCTCTTGAACTACGCCAACGACCCGGTGATCTGGGTGCCCGACGACGGCGGCGAGCAGGAACGCATCGTGTCGGACCTGCTGACCGGCCACGCGCTGCTGGCGCTCGGCTGGGATCGGCTGCACCTGGGCGTCGACGTGCCGGTCTTCCTGCTGGCCGACGGCACCCGGAACTTCGAGACGCCGGCCGTCGGCGACGTCGTGGGCGAAGTCCGCGTCGGCATCCTCGACCCGCTCACCGAGCCGCTCGGCCTGGCCATCCAAGGCCGCGGCTACTTCCCGACGACGCCCCTGTCCTGGCCCCTGGCCCAGGACGGTGTCGGCTGGGAGATCGGCGGCATCGTCGATGTGCGCCTCGACCAGACCCTGGTGGCCCTGAACCTGGGCACCCGCGGGCGGCCGGGCGTCATCCTCTCGAACATCGAGATGAACGACGCCTTCTACGCCCGGCTGGCCCTGGCCCAGGCCCTGGACCCCGAAGAACGCGCCGGCCTCTCCCTCGAAGCCGGCACCGAGCTGAACTACGCCAGCGACTTCTCCGACGACAGCGGCGCGCCCACCGAAGCCCTGGTCGGTGGCTGGCTGCGGTTCGACGACTTCGTGATGCGCGCCGGCGGCGGCATCGGCCTCACCGGCGGCATCGGCGCCCCCGACGCCCGCGGCCTGCTGTCGCTCGGCTACGAACCGCCCAACGTCGCGGACCGCGACGGCGACGGCATCGTCGACGACATCGACCGCTGCCCGGACAAGGCCGAGGACCGCGACGGCTTCCGCGACACCGATGGCTGCCCGGACGACGCCGCGATGACCACCGTGCGCTTCGTCGACGAAGATGGCGAGCCCGTGCCGGACGTGCGCATGGCCATCGACCAGGAGTCCGGCTTCCGCGAGCTGAACCCCGCCAAGGCCAACCCCGTGCACCCGGGCACCTGGGGCCTGCAGGCCACCAGCCCCGGCTTCGTGCCCCTCGAGACCACGATCGAGGTGCCGGAAGCCGATCGCCACGAGATCACCAAGGTCATGGTCCGCCCCCACGGCACCCTCGAGGTACGGGTGGTCGGCACCGACGGCAACCCGATCGACGCCCGGCTGGTGATCGATGGCGGCGACCGCGGCCGGACCGAAGGCGAGAAGAGCCGCCTGAAGATCGGCGCCGGCGAGCACACGGTGCGCGCGATGGCCAACGGTTACCGCACGAGCGAGGTCACGGTGCTGCTGGCCAGCGGCACGGTCGAGGTCGTCGAGGTCGTGCTCGAGCCCGCCCGTGTGGTCGTCACGACCGAGCGCATCGAGCTCAAGGAGAAGGTCTTCTTCGACTACAACAAGGCGACCATCAAGCCCGAGAGCTTCCCGCTGCTCGAGGACGTGGCGTCGGCCCTGCGCGACCACCCCGACATCCGCAAGGTCCGGGTCGAGGGCCACACCGACGAGCGCGGCGCGGACGCCTACAACATGGAGCTGTCCGACGCCCGCGCCAAGGCCGTCATGCAGTTCCTGATCGACAAGGGCGTCGAGCCCGAGCGGCTGCACGCGATCGGCTTCGGCGAGACCCGGCCGCTGGTCGAGGAGAGCAACGAGGCGGCCTGGGAGAAGAACCGCCGCGTCGAGCTGCACATCGAAGAGCGGTCCGGCAACTGATCAGCCCGGGAACACCCGGGCGATCGGCTGGCCGAGCTGCACGGGCTGCCCGGGCTCGACCTGCCACTCCACCCGGCCGGGCTCGAACAACAGGATGACGGTGCTGCCGAGCTCGAACCGACCGAGCTCGGCGGCGCGGTCCAGCGCCACGGGATGCTCGAGGACCACGTCGTTGCCGTGGGCCGGGTCGTTGGTGACCACGTCGCCGATGACGGTGGTCATGCGGCCGACGCCGAAGGCGCCGACCATGACCTCGACCACCGCACCCAGGTCGGTGTCGAAGGTGAAGGCCAGGCGCTCGTTCTTGCCGAACAAGCCTGGGACCTCGCGGGTGGCGGCGGCGAAGACGGGCCACAGGGTGCCCGGCAGGTAGCGGACCTCGGTCACGCGGCCTTCGCGGGCGGTGTGCACGCGGTGGTAGTCGCGCGGCGAGAGGTACAGCACGGCGTAGGCGCCGCCCTCGAACCGCTCGGCCGACAGGCTGCTCGCCCCCGGGGCACGGGGGTCGCCGACGCCGATGAGCTCGGCCACGCTGGCGTCGACACCGTCGGCCTGCAGGAAGCGGCCGCCCTGGATGGTGCCGAAGGTGTGCACCTTGGCGTCGACCGGGCTGACCAGCACGTCGGGGCGGGGGTCCACGGGCCGCATGCCGGGCTTGAGCGGGCGCACGAAGAAGTGGGCCAGGCTGTCGAAGTCCTCGACGCCGCCCTGGCACTCGGACAGGTCGACCCGGTACTTGCGCACGAACCAGCCGACCAGGGCGCGGTGCAGGAAGCGCGGCAGGCGCAGCCGCGCCGTTCGACCCATGAACCGCGCGGTCGGGTTCTTCGGTACGGCGCTCAGGACCTTGACGATGAGGGCGTCGTTCACAGCTTCCACCTGCTTCGGGCGTCGGGACGTGGACCGGGCCCGGCGTCTATCCGGTTAGGGCCGGCGCTCCCGCGGAGACCTGCGATGTACCCGACCCTCTACGAGTTCGGCTCCCTCGGCTTCCACAGCTGGGGCCTGATGGTGATGCTCGGCTTCATCGCGGCCTTCTTCTTCGTGAGCCGCCGGGTGCCCCGGGTCGGCATCGACCCCGACGTGATGGTCGGGCTCTACCTGTCGACGGTGGTCGGCGGGCTGGTCGGCAGCCGGCTGCTGCACTTCACGATGGCCGAGCCCGAGACCTTCTTCTCGAACCCGGCCGTGTTCTTCGACATGGGCCAGGGCGGCTTCGCCTTCTACGGCGGGGTCATCGGCGGCACGGCCTGCGGCGTGGTCTACGCCCTGGTCAAGAAGCTGCCGCCCTGGAAGATCGCGGACATCGCGGCGCCCAGCATCATGATCGGCCTGTCCCTGGGCCGCATCGGCTGCTTCCTGGCCGGCTGCTGCCACGGGCAGGCCTGTCCGACGCCCCAGAGCGCCGTGCTGCTGACCCTGCCCGGCGGCAGCATCGTGACCACCGACGGCTTCCCGTTCATCGCCCTGAACTTCGTGCAGGGCGTAGGCGTCGGCGCCATCCACGGCGTGCCGGTCTACCCGACCCAGCTGTGGGAGAGCCTGTCCGGCTTCGTGATGTTCCTGTTCCTGAGCAAGATGTGGCGGGACTGGCGGCGGTTCGACGGCCAGGTGCTGGCCAGCATGCTGGTGTTCTACGCCGGCCTGCGGTCGACCATCGAGGAGTTCCGCGGCGACACCATCCGCGGCACCGACTACTTCGGGCTGTTCTCGACCAGCCAGGTCGTCAGCATCGGCATGGTCTGCCTGGCCGTGGTCATCGTGCTGTGGAAGGCGCGCGGGGGCCTGTCGCCCGAGGCGCCCTTCGTGCCGCCGCCGGAGGACGAGGACTGAGCACCCTGCCGCCTGGCGCTACTGCTCGGCGGTCGTGTCGCTGGCGCACTCGACGCCGTTGGCGTCGTCTTCGTCGATCTGGTCTTCCAGCGCGATGGCGCACTCGTCCTGCAGGTCGGCGTCGGCGTTGGCGTAGGTGTTCTCGTAGGTCTGGCAGCTGACGTCGCCGTCGCCGTCGTGGCAGTCGCACATGTAGTCGACGTAGTCGCTGCAGGGGTCGGGCTCGCAGCCGGTGAGCAGGGCGAGGCCGAGGGCCGGCAGGACGAAGGAGGGGATGGCGAACGAGGCACGAGGGCGCATGGCGTCTCCGACAGCAGGGCGTGCGGCGATATAGCTTGCCCGTCCTCGCCGCGGTCGTCCTCCGGGACCCACGCCGCGCCCCGCCCCTTCCCCGGACCCTCCCGTGGCTCGCCCGCAGCGCTTCCAGGACGCCGTGGTCGTGGTGACCGGCGCCACGAGCGGCATCGGCGCCAGCCTGGCGCGGGCCTTCGCGGCCGAGGGCGCGCAGGTCGTGGGCACCGGCCGCGATCAGGCGCGGCTGATGGACCTGGCGGGGCGGATCGCCCTGCCGCTGACCCTGGACCTGACCCGGCAGCGCAGCGTCGATGCGGTGGCCCAGACGGTGCTGGACCGCTTCGGTCGGGTCGACGTGCTGGTCCACAACGCCGGCATCGGGCAGTTCCGGACCTGGTCGGACACGGCGGTCGACGACATCCAGAAGGTCATGGACGTGAACCTGTACGGGGCGGTGCGGCTCACTCGGGCGCTGTTGCCGGCCATGGTCGAGCGCGGCGACGGGGTCGTGTGCAGCATCGCCAGCGTGGCGGGCGAGCGCGGCTACCCGAAGCACACGGCCTACTGCGCCAGCAAGCACGCGCTCATCGGCTGGTCCCGCGCCCTCCAGAAGGACCTGCGCGGCACCGGGGTCGATGTCGTGATCGTCTGCCCGCCGGCCGTGGACACCCCCTTCTTCGAGAACGCGGGCTTCGCCGACTACAAGGCCCAGCACCCCGGTCTGGCCCTGATGCACCCCGATGCGGTGGCCGCCGGCACCCTCGACGCCGTGCAGCGGCGCGCCGGACAGGTCATCCTGTCGCCACGGGCCCGGGTCCTGTGGCTCCTCGACAAGCTCGCTCCCCCCGTGGTCGAACGCCTCCAGCGCTGGAAGGACTCCCGATGAACGACGACACCTCCTCCCCCGAAGAGCCCCAGCTCCCCGCGCGCGCCGACGAAGAGCACGCCATGCGCGGCGAGAGCATGATGGTCGCCCGCGAGCAGGTCGCCGCCCGCGTCGAGCTGCTGCAGACCGAGATCGGCTACGCCATGAACCAGCAGCTGGTGGTCGCCTTCCTGGGCAGCGCCAGCTCGGGCAAGGACAGCGCCATCCGCGCCCTGTTCGGCATCGACTTCGGCCAGGTCGACCCGATCCCCGGGTCCACCGACCGCGTCCGCGTCGCCCCGATGGACGCGGCCCGCCGCTGCCTGGTGGTCAACGCGCCCGGCTTCGGCGACCTGCGCCAGAGCGTCGAGAGCGCGGCCCGCAACGTGCTGGCCCAGCTCGACATCGCCGTCTACGTCGTCAACTGCGACGGCGGCGCCACCATCGACGAGCGCAACGACCTGGCGGCCATCCGCAACCTGGGCCGTCCGGTGCTGGTCTGCCTGAACAAGATCGACCTCATCCGCCCGCACCAGCGCGAGGAGTTCGTCCAGACCACCCTCGTCCAGCTCGGCGTCGAGGCCGACGACGCGGTGGTCACCGCCTTCGACCCGCTGCCGGCCCTGGCCGACGAGCCGATCGGCGTCGAGAAGGTGATCATGTGGATCCACGAGCGGCTCGAAGAGTCCGGCAAGTCGCTCCTGTTCGCAAAGCAGCTGCGCAACAAGGCCGCCGCCTGCGAGGTCATCATCTCGGACGCGGCCCGCAAGGCCGCCATGGCCGGCGCCATCCCGGTGCCCGGCGCCGACATGGCCGCCGTGACCGCGGTCCAGGTCAAGCTCATCACCGACATCGCCGCCATCCACGAGGTCAAGCTCGACAAGGACGTGGCGATGTTCATCCTGGCCGAAGCGCTGGCCGGCACCGGCAAGGGCTTCGTGCGGTGGGCGCTCTCCGCGCTCAAGGCCGGCGGCTGGATCCCCGGCGGTGCGGTGGCCGAGATGGCCGCCAGCGCGCTCGGCGCCACCATCGCCGGCGCCGCCACCTACGGCGTCGGCAAGGCGGCCGTGTCCTACATGGCCAAGGACCAGCGCATGACCGGCGCCGAGCTGCGCGGGGTCTTCGACGCGGAAGCCAGCAAGTGGAAGGAGGACAACGGGTGAGCATCGACCCGCTGGATCCCCGCTGGGCGGCCGACGTCGCCCTCGCCCGCCAGGAGCTCGGCCTCGAGGACCTGCTGCGCAAGTGCCACCGCGACGAGGTGCTGCCGCTGGCCGAGGTGCTCGCGGTCAATCCCCAGGGCCTCGGCACCGGCAAGCTCGCCCAGGTCTGCGCCTGGGCCCTGCGTCGTGCGGGCGGCCACGAGCTGCAGAACCTGGTGCTGCGTGGTGGGCGGGGCCCGTCCTACCCCCGGGTCCTGCGCGAGCTGGCCGGGCGCCTCGGCACCCAGGCGCAGCCGACCCTCGAACGCACCGAGCTGGCCATCATGGCCGCCTGGCTCGACAAGGCCCGGGACGAGCTGCCGCCCGAAGCCCTCGACCGCATCGAGGCCTTCTTCGGGGACCCCGACGCCGGCACGGCCCTGGTCCCGGCCGAGCAGGCCAGCCTGCCGGTGCCCTCGCGCGACCGCAAGGTGCTGGCCGCGTCCACGGCCCTGCGCTTCGCGCCGCTGCTGGTGCCCTTCTTCGCCCCGGTCACCCTGGCCGCGGGCGCCTGGTACATCGGCCGCCCCAAGGACAAGGTGCTGCTGCCCGCCGTGCTGGAGGTCGCGCGCCTGCGGCAGGTCGTGCGGCACCGCGTCACCGTCGGCGTGGTCGGCTCTCCCAGCGCGGGCAAGGACGCCGCCATCAAGGCCATCTTCGGGGTCGACACCGGCAACGTGCACCCGGTCGCCGGGTCGACGAAGGAAGTCGCCATCCACCGGCTGGCGGGCGCCCGGGCCCTGTTTGTCGTGAACACGCCGGGCATGGGCGACGTGGTCGAAGCCGTCACCGAACAGGCCCGCCAGATCCTGCACCACATCGACGTGTTCGTGTACGTCGTGAACACCCAGGGCGGCGTGCAGGCCCGCGAGCGCGCCGACTACCGCGGCTGTGTGTCGACCGGGCGGCCGGTGCTGGCCGTGGTCAACAAGATCGACACCCTGCGCGAGAGCGATCGCCAGCGCTACCTCGACGACGCGCGCGGAAAGCTCGGCGCGCCCGAAGACGCCTTCCTGGCCGCAGCCTTCGACCCGCTGCCGCAGCTCTCCGAGACCCCGATCGGCGTCGAGCCCGTCCAGGCCTGGCTCACGCACCACCTGGCCCGGCTGGGCAAGGACCCCACGGAGCTGCCGTGGGTGTCCAGCGAGCTGGACGCGCGGGTCGAGCCGCCCGGTGCGATGACCTTCAGCGAGGACGGCGAGGGCGAGTCCCTCCCTGCCACGGACACCTGGGCACCCGAGGAGGATGTGGACCAGGGCGAGGCCAGCGGCGACGATCCGACGGATCTTCCGGAGCCCCGGAACCTGGGCTGAGAGTGGGCCGAGACTGCTGCTGAGGATGGGGGGCGCCTGCGCTCGGGACGGTCACTTCCCGGCGGGCTCGAGGTAGCCCAGGGCCTCGAGCTCTTCGACGCCCTCGACCTCGGCGACGGAGGGGTTGAGGATCGGGCTGTGGGCGCCGAAGAACTCGTCTGCGGCGGCATCGGCGGCGGCGGCGGCGGCCGGGTCGTCGATCGGTCGGGTCCACATGGGGTCGGCCCGGTCGTCGAACAGCAGCGGCTCCGTGGGGGGGCCTTCGACCCGTCGCATCCGCGCGACGTCCGTGACCAGCAGCTCGTCTGCCGTCGGCCACCAGGACTTCGCCCCCCGCACGCGGGTGTCCGGCAGCTCCCCGAGCAGATCACCACCGACGGCCTCGCCCGGATCGAGCCCTGCGTGGCGAAGCACCGTCGCAGCGACGTCGTGGGTCTGGACCGGCGCGTCGACGATGCCCGGCACCACGCCGCGCCCCCCCACCCACAGGGGCACGCGGACCAGCTCGGCCACCGGCGCGCCCCCGTGGCCCAGGTGGCCGTGCTCACCCAGGAGCTCGCCGTGGTCCGACAGCACGAAGGTGAGCTGACCGTCGGGGTGGTCCGCCGCGTCCCAGGCCGTGAGCACGGTGTCGACCTCGCCGTCCAGGCGGCGGATCGCGCAGCGGTACAGGCCCCGGTACACATCGGCTGCGTAGGACCCCACCTCGACGTCGAGCGCGCCCTCGGCGGGCAGGTAGAAGCCGGCCGGTCGTTCCGGGGTCGCGCGGGAGACGGGCACCACGGCCCGCTGGAGCCACGCCGAGTCGGCGGGGGGACCGTCCTCGAACCAGGAGCGGGCGCCGTCGGGCACGTCGTCGATGCAGTCCTCGCGCCACAAGGCAGGGGAGTGGGCCTCCATCAGGTCCACCACGACGAGGTCCGGCCGCTCGGGCTGGAGCTGGCGGGGCAGCTGCTCGGTGAGCTGTCTCAACACGGGCGCATCGCCGCAGCACTGCCCCTGGTGGTGGTAGCCGCGGACCTCGGCGGCCGACCAGGGCAGGCCGAGCTGGTTGATCAGGCCGTTGGCGGTGTACAGCCAGGTCCCGTAGCCGGCTTCCTGCTCGAGCCGGCGGACCAGGTCCGGGGTCGTCGTCGGCACCGGGCGGATGTTCCACGTCGCCCCGGCCACGCGGTGTCGCCAGGTGGGTGCGCCGGTCAGGATGGACGCCACAGCGGGCGCCGTCCACGTCGCGGGTGCCAGGGCGTTGGAGAACCGGCGGAAGCCCGCGGCCCGGGCCTCGAGATGGGGGGTGAGGCCCGTGTCGGCGCTGGGTGGCAGGACGTCGGCGCGCACGGTGTCCAGCACCAGGATCAGCACGTCCGGCGCCGCGCCGTCCGCGGCCGGCGTCCCGGTCGCTGCCGCGAGCCCCTTGGCGGGCTCGGCGTCCGGGGTCGCGGGAGGGGAATTGCCGAAGCAGCCGATGAAGGTACTGACCGCCCACCACATGGTCGGACTCCCAGACAGGTCGCTGCCCCCACCCCAGGACAATGCTGGCCGTGGTCCCGTGTGGTCGCTGTCAGGGCTTCGTCAGGGCGTCGTAGGAGAGCGGCGCCCGTCCCCCCCGGTGGCGTCCGGTCGCTGCGGCCGGCGAGGCGTCGCGCTCGGCGGGCTGGCACTCTCGAGGTCCTCGCCGCGGATGGGGGCGACCCGGATGGCGGTCGTGATCCCCGACCCGCCGCCCATGCGGCCCTCGGCGGCGTCTTCCGTGAGGGCGTCCTGGCAGCCGGGCTCGAGGGCGGCGCCCATGGCCCGGGCGCGGTCTGCGTCCAGCTCGCCAGCGGCGAGCAGGCTGGCGACCCGGACGGGCCAGTCGGGGGTGCCCAGGCGGAGGCGCCAGGGTGCCACGGGCGAGGCCAGCGTCGGCACGACGCCGGTCACGGCCAGCAGGCTCAGGCCCACGAGCATGGCGGCGGCCAGCGGGGCCCGACCGCGCGGGCCGGGGCGGGCGGGCAGGCCGAGACCGGCCACGGCCAGCCCCACCACCGCCGGCGCGATGCACAGGCCCACGACCAGGAAGCGGGGCCGCACGGTGAAGGCGAAGGTACCGTCGGCCAGCTCGTGGCCGGCCTGGCTCTGGAGGGTGGTCGGTCCGACGATGGCCAGCCAGCCGACGAAGGGCACCAGCGGCAGCAGCAGCGCCGCCAGCGGACGCAGCCGCCGGCGACGCACGCCCGACAGGGCCGCGCCGGCCGGCAGCAGCAGCCAGAGCAGGTGGGGCCGGACGATGTGCTTCAGGCCCGCGTCGTAGCCGGGATCCCGCTGGACGGGCGCGGCGTCGGGATCCACGGGGGGACGGAGCAGCGCCTGGACGCGGGCGGCGGTCTCGGGCAGCCGGCGCAGGTCGCTGTGGCCCCAGTAGAACCCGCCGTAGGGGGTGTCCTGGGCGGCGGCGGCGTCGACCCGGGTGTCGAACTGGTCGTCGGCCAACAGGGCGTGCTGGCCCGCCAGCCGGAACTCCAGGCTGATCAGCGGCGCGTCGCCGGGCCCGTCCTTGGCGGGTGGCACCGCCGCGGCCAGTGCGAAGCTGGCCGCCAGACCCGCCGCAAGCGCGGCGAGGCCCGCGAGCCGCAGGCGCTCGCCGCTGAGGGCCGCCAGGCCGCCCAGGCCGAGCCAGGCCAGCCCGAAGCCGATGCCGAGCTGGTCCACGGCGGCGGCCGCCCCGGCCAGCAGGCCGAGCAGCAGGAGGCGCCCCGGCTCGGGCCGCAGCAGGGCTGCCGTGGCCGTCACCGCGCCGGCGGCGAAGGTCAGGGCCGTCCAAGGGGTGAAGGTGAGCTCGCGGGCGGCCAGGGCCAGGGGCGCCATCGCGCCCATCCACAGGGGTGCGATGACGGCCGCGGTCCGCCCGCCCAGCAGGCGGGCGTGGAGACTGGCCAGGATGCCCAGGCCGCCCGCGGCGATCACCGCCGCCGCGGTGCTGCCGTCGACGATGCCCAGGGCCGTGGCCAGGAGGGCGGCGGGGTAGCCGGCGAGGGGTGCGCGCCGCATCAGGTCGGGGTCGGGGGCGAGCGGGGCGTCGCGCAGCGCCGACAGGGTCAGGCAGTACTGGTCGAAGTCATCGGCCTGATAGCCCCCTGCAGCGTAGAAGCCGCTGGCCCACGCCATCGCCAGGCCGGCGCCGAAGGTACCGGCCAGCACCACCAGCAGCAGGTCCTCGGCCCGCAGCGGTTCGGGCTCGGCACGGCCGCCGTCGACCAGTCGCGTCAGCAGGATCGCCGCCAGCACCAGGAGGGTGCCGGCGACGAACGGGTCGACGATGCCGGAGATGCTCTACTCGGGCATGGTCGGCGTGGCTTCGGCGATCGCCTCGGCCGTCGCCGTGACCTGCTTGGTCGTGCCGTCGGAGAAGGTCAGCTCGAGGGGGACGCTGGCGCCGCTCGCGACCGCTTCCGTCAGCCCGTACAGGCGGATGCGGGTGGTGCCCGGGATCATGGCGAACTCGGCGTCGGTGGGCAGGATGACACCCGCCACCGCCTTCATCACCACATCCGTGCCTTCCCGTACGGCGACCTCGACGGCCGAGCCACTGGAGAAGCCGGTGGAAGCGCCGACCAGCATGGCGTCGTCGCCCTTGTTCGTCAGGGTGACGTACACGCGGGTCTCGGTGCCACCGGACTCCGTGGTGGCGATGCGCACGCCGCCGACGTCCACGTTGTCTGCGACGGGACCGGAGTCGACGGCCTTCTCCTCGAAGGCGATCGCGGGCCCGCCCGCGCCATTCGGGGGTGGGGCCGCGGCGGCGTCGCCGTCGGCGGGCGGAGGGGCGCCGTCAGGCGGGGGGGCGCCGTCGGCGGGGGCGGCGCCGTCAGCGGGCGGCCCAGCGTCCGCGGGCGGCGCAGCGTCTGCGGGAGCCGGCCCGCCCGTCGGCGGGGGGGAAGCGGCGGAGCCGGGGGCCGGCCCGGTCGGGCCGCGCTGGGCGGGATCGCCAGGGTCGGGACAGCCGGTCAGGAAGAGCACCGTGCCGAGCACGAGCAGGTTCGGTCGCATCTTGGGCTCCAGGACTCAGACGTCCGGGCATCTTCACACACGGTGCCACGGCGTGCCACGACGGAGGCGGGGCCTGCGCCAATCTGTCGTGTGCATCGCTGGTTTCGCCGGACGGGCAGATAGAATCGCGGGATGGCGCGAGAGAGACATCGTCGACCCGGCCCGATGGGCTGGCTGTTCCGCCCCATCGTGGTCGTGGGTGGCGCCCTGGTCGGCCTGCTCGCCGCGGAGGGGGCCCTGCGCCTGGCGCTCCCGGCCCTGCCCAGCGTGCGCGCCCTGCACCAGGACGCCGTCGCGACCGCGCCGGCCTTCTGGGGCGGGGAGGATCCCGGCACTCCGGTGCGCCCTGGCGATCACTGCGCGCGAAGCCGGTCCGTCTACGCGACCCAGCAGGCGCGCGAGCGCATGGAGCCGGGTGGCGCGGGCGAGCCTGTCGAGCTCTTGTTCGTCGGGGACAGCTTCACCGAGGGGGTCCAGGTGCCCCCCGAAGACGCCTGGACGGCGGTCCTCGCGGCGCGGTTCGTCGAGGAGCGCGGACAGCGTGTGCACAGCGTGAACCTGGCCAAGGCGGGGGCGGATCACTGCGATCACCTCCACCAGCTCGAAGGGCCGGGCGCCTCGCTCACCCACGCCGACGTCCTGATCCTGCAGCTGTTCGCCGACGACCTGGAACACCACAGCGCCATCGTCGTCGATGGTGGGCTCGCCATCGACCCCGGGCGCATCCGCACCCCCTGGCTTCGCGACCTGGCCTCCCGCTCCTACCTGGCCAACCTCGTCTGGTTCACCTGGGCCGCCCGCCAGGCGCCCGACCGCACGCGGGTCCGATCCCCGGAGACCGACGCCGCCTTCCGGGATCACCTGGCCCGGATCGCCGCACGCGCCCAGGCGCTCGACGCCCCGCTGCTGATCTTCCTGGTCGGGCCGACGGGGCTGACGGACTGCACGGCCGACCCGCTGGAGTTCAGCCGCTGTCGCTGGCTGCCGGGCGACATGGACCACATCGCCGCCCTGCTCGATGAGAGCGGGCTCCCGTGGGTGGACCTGCGCACGCTGTGGGACGGGGAGGAGCGCTACGTGCTCGCCGAAGAGGAGCGCCTGGTCGCCGAGGGGCGCATGGACATGGCCATCCACCCCGACAGCGCGGGCCACCGCGTCCTGGCGGACGCGCTGCGGCCCTACCTGGACGACGCGGTGCCCGCCCGCTGACCGGGCAGCACGGTCAGTCGCGGCCCTTCACCGCGCGGAACAGGCTCGCCCAGGCCATGCGGCTCAACGGCGGCGTGTGTTCCAGGGCACGGTCGACGGTCAGCAGCAGGCGCCCCAACAGGCGAGAGCGGACGGGCCGCAGCAGGGGCACCAGGTCCGTGTTGCCCATCAGCGGGTAGGCCAGGAAGCCGAACTGGCGGTAGTCGTCGAGGTGCAGGCCGGCCGCGGCGAGCAGGCTGGTCAGCTCGGGGCGGTCGAAGCCGTCTTCGTCCGGGTCGTTGCCCTGGAAGGGCGATCGAGCGTACTGCCAGGTGCGCACGGCGCGGGTCAGGGGGTGGTCGTTGGCCGGCTCCGAGGCGACCAGGACCCCCCCGGGGCGAAGGATGCGGTGGATCTCCGAGAGGATCTCCGGCAGCTCGCGCCGGGCGTGGTGCAGGGCGCCGTGGACGAGCACGACGGACGTGCAGGCGTCGGGCAGGGGCACCCTGGCGGCGTTGGCGCAGACCAGGCGGACCCGCGTGTCCCCGCCCACGTGCAGCTCGTGGTGGGCCTGGGCGACCATCTCGACGTCGATGTCCAGGCCGACGGCGTGGGAGAAGCGCGGGGGCAGGCGTCGGCAGACCTCGGCACCGCCGCACATCAGCTCGACCAGGGGGCCGTCGATGTGGCGGGGCACCCACTGGAAGAGCCGCCGCACCCACCAGTCGGTGTACATGATGGTCATCGGGGCGTGGCGCCGGGCGCTGGCGTAGAGCTCGCGGGCCTCGCGCTCCTCCTCGAGGTGGGCGAGGACCTCGTGCCACTCGTCCTCGGGCAGCAGGACGGGGACCTCGGCGCGGGTGGGGAAGGTCGCCCCACAGGCCGTGCAGCAGAGGCCGTCGTCGTCCCCGGTCAGCGTCCCTCGGCAGGCCGGGCAGACGATGGGCAGCGGGTGGCCCGCGTCGGTGCGGTCGCGCATGCCGGCTGGCTCCTTCCCAGGTGGGTTCCCCGCGGCGACGGCGACGCTACCACGGGCCGTGAACGGTCAGCGCGGTCCCGGCGGAGGGGCGCCGGGGGGCGGCCCGGGGGGGCCCTGTCCCGGCGTGTGGCGGGGCGGCGGGCGCAGCATCGGGGGCTCGAAGGGGACGACGGCCTCGGGCAGGTCGGCCGCCCGCTGGGGGTCCACCTGCGCCATGTCCCCGTGGCGCCCGCCCTCTCGGACGTAGAGCCGGTAGCAGCGCCCCTCCCACCCCAGGTTCACCTCGGCCACCTGGCGCCAGTCCTCGGCCGCCTCCAGGCTCCGAAGGCGGCTGCCCCAGGGCAGGTCGGGGTCGGGCGTGCAGGGCTTCGGTGGCGGCCGCACGGTGCGCGCCGGCTGCTCGACGCCAAAGGAGGCCGACGGCCACGCCGCCGGCTGCTGCAGGGCGATGAAGGCCGCCGACGCACCGGCGACGGGCTGACCGGGCGCCTGGAGGCACAGCCCTTCCTCCCAGGCCCAGAGCTGCCAGGCGACCGCGGCCGATGTGCCGACCCAGGCCTCGACGCCATCGAGGGCGGGGCAGGTGCTGTCGAGCACGTCGGCCAGCCAGGCGATCTCCTGCGGGGCGCGGTCGGGGGGCACCGGGCCCACCGGCAGGACGGGCCCCGGGGGAGAGGTCGCGGCGCGGGCCGCCATGTGGGCGCTCACGTCGGTGGTGGTCAGCGACCACCAGGTCGCTGCGGCGCGGCCGTAGAGCAGCGCGCCCGCCAGCACGGCCAGGCCGGGCACCAGCCAGCGGGTCGGACCCTCCGCGCGCCGCAGCCGGGCCACCGCCGCCAGGCCCAGGGCGGGCCAGGCCGCCAGGAAGAGGAGCAGGTAGTAGACGTAGTAGGTCTGCTTCTTCGTGATGAGGCTCAGCACCACGAAGGGCACCACGGCGCCGACCGCCTCGGCCCGGCCCATGCCCCTGCCGAAGACGGCCACCGCCAGCAGCCCTGCCGCACCGGCCGCCAGGCCGATCCAGCCCACGTCGGCGTCGCCCAGGGTGGTCACGTACTCGAGCGCCATGGTCGCGAAGGGCACGTCGCCCAGGAACTCCGTGTAGGCCTGGACGTGGCCCTGGCCGGGCACCCACCAGGTGGGCCGGTAGCCCAGCTCGCTGAGGATGTAGCCGGCGTGGTAGACGAGCTCGCCCCGCACCCAGTGCAGCCAGACCGCGGCGCCACCCCCCAGCACCACCAGGACCACGGTGCCCGCCGCCACCTTGCCGCGATGGACCCGTTCCCCCCACGCGTCCCGGCCGAGCACCAGCCCGCGCAGCACGGCCGGCAGCCCCAGGGCGCCGCACCACAGTCCGAAGAGCACGTCGTCGGTCACCATGTTGCTGGCCAGGATGCCTGTGACGATGGGCGGCACCAGCGCCAGGACCCAGCCGGGGCGACTCAGGCTGCGGCTCTTCAGCAGCATCCACCAGACGCTCGCCAGCAGCCACAGCTGCAGGGGGTAGGGCGTCATGCGCCGGGCCGTCGACATGGCGCCCGGGGTCGTGGGCAACAGCACGGCGGCCAGCAGGCCGGCCCAGGGTCCGGCGACCGCGCGGACCGCCAGGAACAGGGCGATCTGCGCGAAGAGGAACTCGATGCCCTGCACCTGGAAGATCGCGTCCACGTCGCTGGTGACCCAGGCGTGCCACAGGGTGATCGGGATGGTCTGCACGCCGGGCATGAGCGTGCGCTGCACGTTGTCGAAGAGCTCGCCGCCGGCCTGCCGCATGGCGATCTGCGTCGTGAGCCCGGCGGTCATGTCGCAGCAGACCGCGCCGCCGGGGGTGCCGTCGCGCATCATCCAGTACGTGTGGCCCCAGGCGTTCCAGGCCAGCAGACCGACCAGGAGCAGGTAGGGCAATGCCTTCCGCAGCCGGTCGAGGGTGGGGGGAGGCGCGCTCACGGCGTCTCCGGGTCGAGGCGCCACAGCCGCAGCGGGCCCTCGGTCCGGTCGGGCGGGCCCAGCACGTCGGTGAGGGCCTGCTCCAGCGCCGCGCTGCAGGCGGACGGCGAGGGGAGGGGAGCGCGATCGCAGCGGCTCCGGTCCAGCAGCACCCAGCGCAGTCCGGTCGCACGAACGGCCCGCAGGGAGGGGGCCGGGGTGCTGGTGTTGCCGTGGCCCATGGCCGTCAGCCAGGTCAGGGCCTGCAGGTGGCGATTGGTCGAGATCGGCTCGCGCATGGTGGGGTTGAGGGGGTTGAGCTGCACGAAGTGGTCGGTCTCGATGGCGACCGCCAGCTGCTCGTACACGTCGAAGGGCAGGTTCGCGCCGGGGCCCGACACGTCCGCGAGCAGCGCCGCGGCAGGGGGCGGGGTGTACTGCTGCCAGTAGTCGGGGCGGTCGAGCTGCAGCTGGTAGAGGAGTGAGCCGGCGTGCCCGGCCGCCAGCGCGCCGAGCACCAGGGCGACGCCCCCGACGGGCCTCCACCAGCGCCACGCCGCCTCGGCGGACGCCCCGGCCAGCCCGGCCCCCAGGGCGCACCCCAAGGCCATCAGGCGGCCCCAGTCGTGCAGCGGGTCCAGTCGACACCACAGCCGGGCGGTGGAGGGGATCACGTCGCTGAGCAGCTGGCCGGCCTGTTCGAGGTTGCAGGGGCCCTGTGCCAGGGCGAAGGCCCCGGCGCACCAGGCGCCCGCAGCGACCCGCCGCCCCCAGCCCTCCCCGGGGAAGAGCGCGAGGGCGAGCACCGCGAAGGCCGAGCCCGCGCCCCAGGGGGACAAGGGCCTCAGCTCGTTGGCCGGCGGCACCCACAGCCAGAGCTGATCGGCCGGGATGTACCAGTTCATCAGGGGGCACCGTGCCTGCGCGCAGGTCGCCAGCTTCTCGTCGGTGTAGCCGGCGATCACCGACAGGTCGGGCCAGGCGAGGAGCAGCGCCACCCCGATGACGGCCGCCACGACGACGAGGGTGTGCCGCGGCCGCTGGCGCAGCGGCCCCAGTCCGACGACCGCAGCGAAGGGCACGCTGAGCACCGCGAAGGGCGGGTAGGCCAGCAGCGCGACGGCGGCGGCGAGCGCCACCGCCAGGACGAGGGGCGGCCAGGCCCAGCCCGGCAGGCGGCGCGCCCGCGCGAGCAGGAGGACGCCGCCGATGGTGGTCGTGGTGGCCCCCAGCCAGGCGCTGTTGAGGTGGCCCACCTGGATGTCCCGCCAGGCGCTCGGCACCACCGCCCCCAGGACCACCGCGATCAGGATGCCGCCGTGGCGTGCGCGCATGCCTGCGGCCAGCAGTCCGGCTCCGGCGCCGTTGACCACGATGATCAGCACGTGGGTCCACTGCATCTGGGCCGGGTACGGCAACAACCAGGCCAGGGGAGCGGCCACCACGGCGTCCATGATCGCCGGGATCTCTCGCGGCCGGACGACCGGCTCCGGCCAGCTGAAGTCCCGGAAGTCCATGGGCCAGCGCCCGCTGGCGAGTTCGCTGGCGACGTAGTCGTACAGCCAGTGTCCGTAGATCACGTCGCCGGGCAGGGGCCCTGCGGCGATTCGTCCCGGGTGGGCGACCAGGGGCGTGCAGATCCAGGCCAGCCAGAGCACGGCGGCGGCCACGGCGAGCACCGTCGGAGCGACACGAAGGAGGTGGTTCTTGCCCAAGCTGCGCTGCGCTCTCGGGGGCCTTGTGTGGCCAACGGGGATCGGCCGCGTGGACCGGCAACGAGTATCCTCGCACGCGTCCCCTCCCGTTCCCCCGAGATCCGCGCGTGCCGAGCCCTCCCGCGCCTCCGTCGCCGTCTCCCGGGCCCCGGCGTGGCGCGCGCATCCAACTCCTGCTCCGGGTGGCGGTGAGCCTGGCGGTGGTGCTGTGGTTCCAGGAGCAGATCGAGCTCGGCGCACTCCGCGATGCCCTGTCCACGGTGTCGGTGCCGTGGTTCGTCGGGGGCCTGCTCCTGAACACCGTCGCCGCCGGCCTGCACGAGGGTCGCACCTGGCTCTCCCTGCCGCGACCGCGCCCCCGCATCCTGCCGGTGCTCGACGCCTGCTTCGCGGGGGGATTGATCAACCTCTTCGTCCCCATGCGCGGCGGCGACGTCGCCACGGTGGTGCTGCTGCGGCGCAGCCTGGGCGTGTCGCTGCCGGTCGGCGCGGCGGCCATCGGGCTGTGCAACCTGCTCGAGATGCTGGTGTTCGCCCTGGGACTCCCCGTGCTCGTGGTGGTGGGCCTCGAGCCCCTGGGGCGCCTCCTCGGGGAGACCACCGTGCTGCGCGTCTCCCTCGGCGTCGCCGGGGTGGCGGTGGCGGCGGCGGCCGGCACCGCGGGGGCGGTGGTCGCCGGGCGGTGGATGGCCGCCCGGCCGGGGGTCTTCGGCCGCGCGGGTGGAGTCGTGGCGGCGGTGCTCGGCACCATCGCAGGCGCCCTCTCCACCCCCCGGGACGTGCTGGGGCACGGCGCGCTGGCGGCGCTCCAGGTCGTGCTGCTCTACCTGGGCTTCATGGCGGCCATGCTGTCGGTCGGCATCGGCGGGCCGGAGCTGCCGCTGATGACGGCGTCGCTGGTGGCTGCGAGCGCCCTGGCGTCGCTCCTGGTCCCCAGCTCGTGGGGCGTCGGTCTCGCGGGCGCTGCGGGCGCGGTCTTCGATGCCTTCGGGCTGCCCCCCGAGCTGGCCCTGAGCTGCGCGGCGGTGCACTGGCTCACCGGGCACGTGCCGGCGGCTGCCCTGGGTTTCCTCGGCGTGTGGCGGGTGGGCCTGCCGCTGTCGGAGCTGACGGGCCGGGCCCCCGACTGAGCCCCGTCCTGGGGGTCGGGCGTCCGGAGCCGAGCGCTCAGAGCTCTTCGCGCAGACGGTCCGCAAGGGCGCGCGTGATCAGCCGGCGGCCCTCCGCGCCGACGTGCACCTCGTCCTCGAACATCTCGGGGGTGAGACCGATGTCGGCGCCGAGCTCGAAGTGGCGCGCGCCGTAGCGGTCGACGGCCTCGAGCAGACGCGCCCGGTAGGCCCTGCCATCCGGCGAGGGGGGCCGCCGCCGGGGGAGCAGGTCCGAGCGAAGGGGCAGGGGCACCAGGATCACGGGGATGCCCCGGGCCTGGGCCCGGGCGAGGAAGTCGTCGAACCACAGGAAGGTGGCGAGGTCGTCCTGCGACCAGTCCACGGCGTCGTCGGCGGCGGCCCAGCCGAGCCCGGCCGCGGAGACCTCCGCGGGCAGGGCAGCCCCCTCGGCGACCTCGCGGCCCTGGATGGGCGCACCGGTCGCATCGATGCGGGCGTGGTCCGCGATGTCGGCGGGACCGCCCTCGCCCGGTCCCGCGTGGGGCCCGCCGACCGGGCCGTCCTCGGGCGGCCGGGCGCCCACCGCGGCCCACAAGGCGTTCGCCAGCCGCTGGCGGTAGCGGTAGGCCTTCGACGCCTTGCGCAGCACCAGGTCCGACGCGCACGCCGGGCCCGTGCAGCTGTTCCGCACCAGGAAGGGCATGTCGTCCCAGCCGGCCACGTCCACCGCCTGGCTCTCCCACGGGGCGAGCACGATGGTGGGGTCGTGGTGCCCGTACGGCACGACGATGGCCCGCACGTCGGCGCCCTCGGGGATCCACTCGTCGACGGTGAGCGCCCACACCCGGGGGCCCGTGGCGGGCGCCGCCAGGTTCAGCGTGCGGGTGCCGCCGCCCAGCTGGCGCGCCAGCTCGTCGAGGTCGATGGTCTGCTCGGGCAGGCAGGTCCCCATGACGATGAGCTGGGGCCCGGGCTCCATGGCCTGCGCCCGGTAGGCGCGGGCCTTGAGCAGGGCAGGCACGGGCGCGTCGTAGTGGCGGGCCACGGCCCACTCCAGGCCGCCCGCGGTGGCGAGGGCGAGGGCCAGCAGGGCCAGGGCGGAGAGGGGGCGCGCTGCGGTGCTCACGACCGGACCGAGCGGCGCTGGGCCCAGGAGGAAGCGATGCCGGCGGCGGCCACGACCCCGCGGCGCAGCTGGGCCGGGCGGCGGGCCCGCCCCAGGGCGAACCGCAGGAAGCGTGGCCGGTAGTAGAAGCGCATGTAGGTCTCGGCGGTCAGCTGGCGGATGCGGGCGTCGTCGAGGTCGGTGTCCAGGCGCTCGACCGGCAGCACGGGAGTGCCGTGCAGGACGTGGTCCTTCCAGCTGTCCCGCCCCGTGCGGGCCACCAGTTCCTGGTAGATCGGCGTCTTCGGCAGCGGGAAGAGGCTGGAGATCTGCAGCAGGTCGATGGGGTTGTCGAGCAGCAGGTCGCGGGTGGCCGCGACGGTCTGCTCGGTCTCGCCCGGGTTGCCGATCATCACGAAGGCCAGGACCTCGAAGCCCTGGTCGTGGGTCGCCCGCAGGACCTGCGACATGCGCTCGTTGCTGCACATGCGCTTGGTCACCCGGCGGCGCAGCGCCTCGTCCCCGGACTCGAGCCCGTAGAAGATGCGCCGGGCGCCGGCCTTCCACATGGCGGCGAGCATGTCCTCGTCGACCGTGTCGGGGCGGGCCCGCACGCTCCAGGCCACCTTCTTGTGCAGGCCGCGCCGGATGATCTCCTCGCTGATGGCGTGCACCCGATCGCGGCGCATGGTGAACACCGGGTCGAAGTAGTCCATCTCCCGGATGCCCAACTCGTAGTGGGCGCGCTCCATCTCGTCGACGACGGAGAGGGCGGAGCGCTGGCGCAGCTTGTCGTTGCGCAAGATGCAGAAGGTGCAGCCGAAGGGGCAGCCGAAGTTGCTCATCGCCGACGAGTAGCGGTGCTCGGTCGAGACGATGGAGAAGTAGGCGTCCAGGTCGGTCAGGTGCCGGGCGGGGCCGGGCATGTCGTCGCCGCTGCGGGGCCTGGGCACCGGCTCGTTGACCTGGACCGTGCCGTCGTCGCGTCGGAACACTGCGCCCGGCAGGCCGTCCAGCGAGCGGCCGGCGTGGTGGGCCACCAGGACGTCGGCGACGCCGGCGTCGGCGTGGCCGATGAAGCCGAGGTCGATGCACTCGTGGGTCAGCGTCTCGGCCGGGTAGCACTCCATGTGGATGCCGCCGACGATGATCGGCACGCCGAGCCGATCCTTGAAGGTCTGCGCCCAGCGCAGGCTGCCGGCCCAGTCGACCGTGGCCAGGGTGAAGCCCACGTAGTCGGGCCCCCAGGCGGCCACCCGGCGGGCGGCCTCCTCGACGCCGATGTTGGCGGCGATGCAGTCGACCACCAACACGGTCGCGCCCTCGGCCTCCAGCGCCCCCGCGACGTAGAGCAGCGACAGGGGAGGCACCTTGCCCAGGTACCGGGCCGTGTCCTGGTAGGACGCGAGCTGCTGCTCCAGGAAGTCGGGGAACACCAGCGCGATGCGCATTCCCGCGAGCTTGCTCGACTTCCCGGCCATCCCACCACCCTCCCGACCGGCACTCTATCCCAGGGGTGGCCGGCGATGGGAGGTCGAGGGACCGTGTCAGTCCCAGGTCTCGGGGTCGTCGTCGCCGCCTTCGTCGTCCGGGTCACGCTCGCTGTCGATACACCCCAGCGCGGCGGGATCGGTCGATGCCCGCACGCACTCCCGATCCGTGAGCTCGTCGAGGAGCCAACGCTCGGTGAGCGTCATGGACAGGCGGTCGTCGTCCCCCGCCGCCGGAGAGAAGGTCAGGGTGAGGTCCGGGTCCGCTTCGACCGGGGCGAAGCCCACCTGGTCGGCCGAGAGCTTCACGCGCACTCCGACGCTGACATCGTCCTTGGGCTCCTTGCCGATGCCGCCGACCGGCGCGGACCACCGGTGCTCGCCGCTGGCCGTGATGCCGCCGGCGTCGGTCGTCAGCTGCCACTCCACGATGCCTGCGAGCACGATGGGGCACTGCTCCGGGTCGCCGCCGGTCTCCTCGGCGCCCAGGGCGGCGACCTGCGCCTCGACCTGCTCCTCGGCGGCGACCTCCGCCTGGAGCTCCTCCTGCCACGACAGCTGCGCGGTCCAGCTGCCGACACCGTCGCCGAAGCGCGACGCCGCCGACACGCCCGTCGCCCCCTCCTCCTCCCACTCGAGCGAGGTGGTGACGTCACAGGGATCGGCGGCGCAGGCCAGCAGCAGCGGGACGACGAGCGGGGTCATCGCCCCAGGCTACCAGTCGCCGTCCGGTCCGCCGTAGGCGCCCATGTCGTTGCGCGTGCCGTCGGCGTCGTCGTAGGCGCTGCTCGGGTTGCCCGCGTCCACCGACGGCGAGGTGCTGCGCAGCGTGTAGTCGTCGTTGGTGTAGTCGCCGTCCAGGCTGATGTCCGTGAACAGCGGGTTGCTGCTGATGTTCCCGGAGACGCCGGTGGGGTCGGTGGTGCCGGCGTAGTTCAGCGAGCCGCTGCCGTAGACGTTGCTGTAGCTGCCCAGGTAGCTGGCGCCCGAGTCGATGAGCACGCCCTGGCTGCTGGCGTTGGCCACGATGCTGTTGAGCACCGTCGCGCTGCTGCTGCCGCTGGCGTAGATGCCGGCGCCGGTGGACGCGGTCTCGTAGGCCAGGGTGACGTTGGTGGCCGACAGGCTGCCGTCGACGATGAGCACGCCGCCGCCGTCGTCGTCGGCCTCGTTGCCCGCGGTCAGCACGTTGATCAGGGTGACGCTGCCGCCGTCGACCTGGATGGCGCCGCCGTCGGTCGCCCGGTTCATGTAGAAGGCGCCCTGGTCGATGTCGATGGCCGAGTAGTCGTCGACGTAGAGGGCACCGCCCTGGTCGGCCGCGTTGGCCTCGAACATGACGTGGTGGAGGGTGGCCGAGGAGTTCAGGAAGCAGCCCGCGCCACCGAAGGAGGTGGTGGTGTAGGTGTCGTTGCCGTCTTCCACCACCGACGCGTCGGGCAGCTCGTTGTCGGTGAAGACGAGGTTGCGCAGGATCGGGTCGGCGCCGTCCACGAACACGCCGCCGCCGCAGTACATGTCGTAGTAGTCGGTGCAGGTCTCGGTGCTGTTGCAGGTGGTGCTGACCGAGTCCGACTCGACGTAGCCGTCTCCGGCGCGGATGGTGAAGCCGTCGAGCACGCTGCTGGCGGTCTCGCTGCTGTCGAAGGTCACGACGGCGGAGCCCAGGCCGCGGCCGTCGATGATGGTCGAGGACGGGCCGCTGACGCCGGTCACCGTGATGCGGCGGCCGCCGAAGTCGATGGCCTCGCGGTAGACGCCCTCCATGACGACGACGCAGTCGCTGGCGGCGTCGATGCCGTCCTGGATGTTCATGTGGGGGAAGTCCAGGCTTCCGTCGGCTTCCGTCCAGATGCTGTCGGCGTCGACGACCTGCGGCTCGCCGGCGTCGCGGTCGTCGCAGTCCCAGTTGTTCTCGACGGCGTCGCAGAGCACGGCCTCTTCGCCGGGGGCGCCCATGCCGTCGCCGTCGTTGTCCGGGTAGCCGAGCACGCCGTCGACCGCGTCTTCGTCGATCTCGCTGTCGCAGTCGTTGTCCTTGTCGTCGCAGACTTCCGTGTTGCCCGGGAAGCGCTCGTCGTCCCCGTCGTCACAGTCCGAGTCGTCGAAGACCCAGCCGTCGCCCTCGGAGCAGCCGTCCTGGGTCACGAAGGCGTCGCCGAAGCCGTCGCCGTCCTCGTCCCGGTAGAGGGTACCGGTGACGCCCTCGTCGACTTCGTCGTCGCAGTCGTTGTCCTGGCCGTCGCAGGACTCGTCGTTGTCGGGGAAGTTGTCGGCGTCCGCGTCGTCGCAGTCGTCGCTCTTCACGACGTAGCCTTCGGGCCGCTCGCAGGCGGTGATGGCGTCTTCCTCGGTGCCGTGGCCGTCGCCGTCGGCGTCGGGGTACCAGGTCGGCGCGTCCGAGGCGTCGTCCTCGTCGATGGCGCCGTCGCAGTCGTTGTCGACGCCGTCGCAGTACTCCTTGCCCTCGGGGTTGATGAAGGGGTCGTCGTCGTCGCAGTCGCCGTCGGCGATGGAGTAGCCGTCGCCGTCGTTGTCGTCGGTGCTGCTGCCGCCGCCGTCCCCGCCGTCGTCTTCGTCCGCCTTGCCGACGTTGAGCAGGCCACAGGCGGGCAGGGTGAGGCCCAGGACCAGGCCGAGGAGGAGGGAGGAACGCGGATGCATGGCGGCTCCGTTCGGGCGAGCGACGCCGCGGTGGAGAGAAGGCGCGCAAGGTAGCCGCCGGTCCGGCGGTCCTCTACTCCCCAGCGTGGTTGTCACCTGTCTCTTGCACCTCGGGGCTCATGTCACGGGGATCGGGGCCCTCGGGTCCGCTCTCCCGGGGCTCGACCCCGGCCGCGTCCAGGTAGGTCTCGAGGGGGTGGGCGGCCCCGAGGGGGCGCCGCAAGGTCAGGGCCCAGGGCGAGTCGAAGGTGCGCTCGAACCAGGGATGATCGGGGATGCCGTAGACGTGGGTGTCGGGGATCGGCGGGTCGTCGGCGCAGGGCAGGCCGAGCTCCCAGGGGTCGTAGATGGCGACCCGGGCGTCTTCGTAGACCGAGCGGCCCACCATCTCGCGCAGCTGCTTGTTGAGCCGGCGCCGCCGCATCTTGATGGCGTTGTCGAGCAGACCCTCGGCCTCGAGCTGGGTGTCGAAGGCGTCCTTCTGCAGCACGACGTAGCGGTAGCCCAGGTCGTAGGCGGCCTGGCGGTCCTCCTCCTCCCAGCCCTCGGGCATGTCCCGCAGCCCGCTGCCGAGCCCCAGCAGGCGGCGCACCCAGGTGTTCTCCCGCCGCAGCTGGATGCTCTCGAGGGGGGTGAAGACGGGGTTGTTCTCGATCATGCCGCCCAGCATCGGGCGCCCATGGAAGGTCTGGTAGTACAGGTGCGCCTGGGTGAAGGCGTAGGGCAGCTCGATGATGGCGCCGGGCGGTCCGTCGGCGAGGCACTGGTAGCCGGCGGGGATCTCGCCGGTCCAGCTGGGGAAGGGCAGCATGTGGTTGCGCTGCAGGTGCAGGCCCTGGCCTGCGACCGCCAGGACGACGGCGGGCAGCGCCAGGCCCGGCCAGCGCCGGCGGACCGCCGCGACGCCGAGGGCGACGGCGACACCCCCCAGGATGGCCAGGAACGCGGTGGCCCGGGCCGGCCACCACAGCCGCCGGAGGAAGGGGATGGCCTTGGCCGCCAGGATGTAGGGCGGGTTCGGGAAGGCCAGGTCCGCCACCAGGATGGTCGGCCCGAGGGCCAGCACGGCGCAGAACACCATCGCGGCGAGCAGCCGCGCGCGGCGGCGGGGGGGAGCGACCCACAGCCCCAGCAGCGCCAGGGCCCCGGACAGCAGCGGCACCAGCTGCACGTAGTCCAGGAAGATCTCCTCGCCGGCCTTGTTGCGGGCGAAGAAGCCGGCGGTCAGCCGCCCGGGCTGCCAGGTGTACATGCCGACGACGGTGCCCTCGACGGTGGCCGGCGTCTGATCGCCCATGTCCCACAGCTCGACGTTGAGCAGGCCGGGCACGGCGCCGGCCTCGGCGGTCGCCTGGATCATCGGCCACGCCAGGGGGGCGACCACCACCGCGGCGACGGCGGCCATCAGGGCGTGACGGGCCAGGATTCGGACCGGCCCGCCGCTGTCGTCGGGCGGTCGTCGGGCGCACCACAGCCCGTGGCCCAGGGCGACCAGGCCGCCGAACAGCGCGTAGTACCAGTACTGGTAGCCGGTGAGCGCCAGCAGCAGGCCGGCGGCCAGGGGCCAGCGCAGGCCGCGTCGCTCCGCCGTGCGCCAGGCCGTCAGCACGAACAGCACCGGCAGCAGCAGGATGGCCTGGGTCGGGCGGCCCTCGACCAGCTCGAAGAGCACGAAGGGGCTGGTGGCGAAGAGCAGGGTGCCGGCGGCGACGGCCAGGCGATCGTCGGTGAACTCGCGCAGCAGCAGGCTGAAGGCGGCCGCCGACAGGGCGGCGCCGACCAGGACGAAGACGTTGTAGCCGAGCACGGGGCCCAGGACGGCCAGCACGGGCACCGCCAGGATGGCGTCGAGCACGTTGGTGCCGGTGTGGCCGAAGATGTCCTTGCCGTAGGGGTGGAAGAACAGGTCGGTGTGCGAGAACTCGCCGCCCTCGGTCAGCGCCCGGCCGACGAACCAGTAGAACCACTGGGTGCCGTAGTGATCGACGTACTCGCTGCCCAGGAAGTGGTCGTGCAGGTGCGGCAGGGCGGGACCGAGCACGGCGAGCAGCAGCAGGGCCGCCAGCACACCCACCGCCAGGCGGGGGCGGCTCATTGCCTGGCCCGGCTGTGGCCCATCGGCTTGCGCATCTCGCGGGCCTCCTCGGCCGCCGTGCGGTCCTCCTCCTCCCCCGTCCCCAGCGCGCGCGGGTCGACGCCCTTGGGGGCGGAGAAGCCCGGGCCCGCGACCCCCCGGACGCCGTCGCCCGGCAGGGTCGCGTCTTCGACCAGCGGGGCGCCGCCGGGGGTGAACCAGACCACGACGCACTCGGTGCTCGCCCGCTTGTGCCACAGGGGCGCGAAGCCGCGGTCACCGAGCAGCACCAGCAGCTGGTCCATGCCCAGGGGGAAGCGCTGGCGCCAGGCGATGTCGCGGTCGCCGCAGTCCCAGTGCACCAGGGCGTGCACCCGGTCGAGCTCTCCGGTCGGCTGGGCCGCGCGCAGGTCGATCACGTCCACCCGGGTGTGGCCGGCCAGGTACAGCCCCAGGCGCCCGGGGGCCTCGCTGTACGGCACGTTCAGGCCCTGGTCGACGGCCAGGCGGCAGCGCTGATCCGGCGGGCAGGACGCGGCCAGCAGGGCGGCGATGTGGTCCCGACCGAACTCGGTGTAGGGCCGGTAGAGGCTCTGCAGGTTGGCCTTCGGCGGCATGCCGGTGGCGGCCGCCACCTGGCCCAGGGCGCCGCCGTGGGTGGACAGTCCGGGGAGGCGAGGCAGCGTGGGCAGCAGCAGGGCCGTCACGGCCAGGACGGGTCCGACGCGGCCCAGCCGGGCCAGGCCGAGGCCCCCGAGCACGGCCAGGGCCGCGAAGCCGGGGGTGAAGTTGTCCATGCCGGCCCGGAACAGCCCCCACAGCAGGAAGGGCAGGGCCGCCCAGGTGGCCAGCAGCAGGGTGGGACCGCGGCGGGCTTCGCTCCCGCGCAGCCACAGGGCGAGCAGGCCCAGCAGGGCGACCGGGCCCCCGACGACGCCGACCCCCACCAGCAGCTGCTCTCCCAGGGCCGGCACGTCGTGGGCGTACCGGGCCCGGGCGGCCACCTTCGTCGTCAGGTAGCGCTGCAGCTCGAGCAGCGCGGGCAGGGCGGCCAGCAGCCAGCCGACCGCGACCAGGGCCAGCCGCTTCCACGAGGGGCGCCGCCCCTGGACGCCCACGACCATGGCGAGCGCCAGGGGACCCAACCACGGCAGCGCGGATGGGCGCAGGAGCAGGGCCAGGGCGCCGCAGGCGATGGTCGCCGCGACGGCGCGCGCCCGGCCCAGGGTCGGGTCCCGCAGCCACGGCAGCGCCGCCCCCAGGACCAGCACCGCCTCGACCACGTGGATCCACGACATGCGCGGGAAGATGCTCACGTAGGGCAGGCCACCGGCCAGCACGAGCGCCAGCACCCCCGCCCGGGGCCTTGCCAGCGCGCGCCCGACCAGGCCGCAGAGGCAGAGCAGCAGGACCAGCGCGAGCACGTCGACCGCTTGGAAGGCCTCGACCGACAGGCCGAAGACCCGCAGCCACAGCGCCAGGAAGAGCTCGTACCAGCCCCCCGTGCGGTGGAGCAGGGGGCGCAGCGCCTGCTCCAGCGTCGGGCCTTCGCCACCGGCGAGCGCGGCGTGCACCTGGGGCAGGCGCTCGTAGAACAGGCCCAGATCCCGGGGCAGGCGCGCGTCGTGCAGCACGTAGTCGACGTGCAGGCCCGCCGGCACCAGCAGGCCCGCCGCCGCCAGCACGCGCAGGGGCCAGGGAGAGGACATCGGGGCCAGACTGCCCGCTGACGGGGCCGGTCGCTGGTCGGAGGAGGGCATCAGTCCCGCTTCTCGAGGCGATCGCGGGCGCGCTGCAGGCCGCTCTTGGACGGCGGGTGGCCCGGGGAGCAGGGCGGCTCCAGGGTGGCGTGGCGGGGCGGGGCCGGGAAGGTGCGGGTCGCTGCGGCGGGCACGCTCTCGGCGCAGGGACGGTCCGCGCCGGTTCGCTCGGGGGAGAGGCGCCACAGGGTGTAGCGATCGTGGTCCATGGCGACCCGCTCCCAGTCCGGGCCCGGCGGCTCGTCCCCGGCGACCCAGGCCTTCCAGGCCGGGCCGTCGGTGGTGGGGTCGGGCGGCGGACCCGCGTCGCCCTCGCCCTCGCCCTCTCCCTCGGCCTGGGGCACCGTGGTCCGCGGGAGGGGACAGCCGACGAAGGCGCGGGGTTCACCGGCGGCCAGGTCGCCCGGGGCGGCCCGCTCGCAGAGCTCGGCGCCGAAGGCCCGCAAGGTCGCGAGGTCCGCGGCCTGGTCCCGGGTGGCGGCCCCGACGTCCGGCCAGCGCACCAGGGCGACCACGAAGAAGGGCATGGCGACGGTCAGGCGGCCTTCGCGGCCGGGCGCCCGATGGGCCGCCAGGGCGGCGAGGGCCACCGGCGCCAGCACGGCGATGTGCCGGGGCTCGGACCAGACGACCAGGGCGGGCAGGGCGGCGAGCAGGGGCAGACCCAGCCCCGCCCGGCGGTCCTTCCAGGCGACGTAGCCGGCCATGCCGAAGAGCCCCCACAGGGCGGGCGCGCGGCCGAGGATCCACCCGGCGCGGTGCAGCGGGCCCGCGGCAGCGACGTCGGCCGGCACCTCGCGGGGCACGTCGCCGCCCAGCGCGGCGTCGACCCGCCGCATCCACTCCCAGCCCGTCGGCAGCCAGTCCTGGCCGAGCAGCACGGGGCTCAGGGCGGCGAGGACCAGGGCGATCAGGGCGGCGACGGCGGTGGGCGGCTGGCGGCGGGCCTGGAGCAGCAGGGGGAGGGCGAGGCCGAGGGCCAGCACGGGGCCGAGCTCGCGGGCGAGCAGGACCCCGCCGAGCAGCAGGGGCAGCGGGAGGAGCAGGGCGGGGGAGGGGCGATCGCGGACCAGGACGCGGTCGACCACCAGCGCGGTGACGGCGACGAGCGCCGTCAGCAGGCCGTCCGGTCCGACCCAGGCGCTGAACGCGGCGGGCTCGGGCAGCACGGCCAGGCCGACGCCAGCGCCGACCGCCAGGAAGACCGGGGCGCCGCGCAGGCGGGCCAGGGCCGTGGTGGCCGCCGCCGCGATGGCGGTGCACGAGAGCCCCAGGGGCACCGCCAGGGTCGCCGGGTGGCCGGGCAGCAGACCGGCCACCAGCGGCCAAAGTGGCGGCAGCGGGTGACCGCGGCCCGCCGCAGCGTCCAGGGCCGCGAAGGTCCACAGGTCGGGGTCCGGCCCGGCACCGCCCCATGCCGAGAGCAGGGTCAGCTGCAGGGCGGTCGCCACGAGGGCGAGGCCAGCGGCCAGCAGGGACAGGCGGCCAGCGGTCATCGGGGCCTCACGCGGTCGGAGCCCGGGGGGATCTCGAAGGGCCGCTGGCCCAGGCGTCCCGCGGCCCATGCCAGGGCGGCGTCGCCAGAACCGGCCGCAGCGTCTGCCCAGGGCCGCGTGACCCCTCCGCGCCGCGCCGCGGACTCGAGCAGGCAGATGCGCAGGTCGGTCTGCGCGTCGTCCGACACGGGGCGGACCGCGTCGCCCCAGGCATGGCGCCACCGGTCCGGCGGGGCGTCGGCCAGCCCGTCGTCCGGCCCGGTGTGGGCGTCGTACTGGCGCGCACTCTCCCGCGTTCCCGCGCCCGTGGCCGCCAGCGCGGCGGTGGCGGCCGCCGCCGCTGCGTCCAGCGAGCCCTCGCGGAGCCCGTCCTCCTCGACCAGCCGCAGCGCGATGGCGCAGCGCAGCGCGGGCACGGCGGCCGCGGGCAGCACCGCGGCGGCTCCGCCGGCGACGGGTTCGGCCCGGTCCACGCTTCGCCAGGCGACCAGGCCCCACAGGTGGTCGCGGGCCAGCGGGCCCAGGGCGGGGTCCACCCGGGCTGAGGCGTCGGAGAAGACGTCCGCGGCGGCGACCACCGGCTTCCAGGCGGCGGCGTCGGCCACGCCGGCCGGCGGGGCCCGCTCGGCGACGTGGCCCTCGACGTGGCGCAGGCACTGGGCGGCGAAGGGCGAGGCCTCGGCGCACAGGGACACGGCCCGGCCGACGAGCGCGGGCACGTCCTCGGGCGCGGGTGCGGCCTTCAGCGGGGCCTCGGCCGCGACGAAGCGGCACTCGGCCTGCCAGCGGGCTTCGGCCAGGCTGGCGCAGGCCGCGCTCGCGGCGGTGGCGTCGAGGGCGGCCGCTGCGTCCTGGACGCAGCCCCGCGGGTCGGGCGCCCCGGCGCAGGTCGGCACCAGGGCGGGCGTGGGCCCGGCGTGCATCGCGGCGGCGGCCTCGAAGCGGCGGGGCAGCCCCGGGGCGGCGGCGGGGCCGGGCGCGGGCCGCGCGGGATCCACCTGCAGGTGAGGCCGCCGGTTCAGCTCCACGCAGCGGGCCGCGCCGTCGCCGTCGAGCAGGGCGCAGAGGGGCTCGGTGGTGCCCGGGTGGGCCTCGCTCAGGGCGACGATCCGCGAGAGCCGCACCAGCGGGTCGGGCTCGGCCGCGAGCGCCCGCTCGATGGCGGCGGCGTCCTCGGGCCACTGCAGATCGGCCAGGGGATCGGGGGAGGCGCCGCCCGTGCAGCCGACCAGCACGCCCGCCGCGGCCTGTGTCCACCACGGGAGCCGCCGGTGCCGGAGTGTCGGGGAGGGGGCGGGAGGCGCACGCATCGGGTCCGTCTATCTGCTGGCCACCGGTGGGGTTAGGCCGGGGCCGACCCTCCCCGGAGCGACCATGTCCCCGCCACCTCCGCCTCCTCCCGGTGGCCGCCTGCGCGGCCTCGCCCGTCGGGTCCGCGACCGGGTAGCGGGCGCCGGCCGCGACTCGGGCGCCGGCTTCGACGCCAGCCAGGACATGGCCTTCGCCGTGCTGCAGGAAGAGGGCGACAGCGCCTGGCAGCGGGTGGGCGCCTCGTTGGTCTCGGCCTGGGAGATCGGTCTCACCGACACCTCCCGCGCCCTCGCGGGCCGCATCCCCGACGACGACCGCCGCCGCCTGGTCGAGCGGATCAGCGATGCGCTGGTCCCCACGCAGCAGCCCCTCAACGACGCCAAGGCCGCCTTCTCCCGCGCCGTGACCGACGGGACGCGCGAGGGGCTGGCCGCTGGCCGGCTGGACGTCGCCACGGCGCCGCTGGCGGCCGTGATGGCCGGGGTCGGCGCCGACCTCGCCGGTGGCTGGGAGAAGACCACCGGCTACCTCGCCCCGGTCTTCGAGGTCCTCCCCGATCCGGAGGCCGCCCGCGCGGCCTTCCGCGAGGTCGGCCCCGCCCTGCAGCAGCTCTTCGACGAACAGGGCGCCACCTTCGCCCGGGCCCTGGCGGCGCTGCCCGAGGGCGACGACCTGGAGCACGACCTGCGCGAGGCCGTCGACGCCTGGTACGCGGCCACCAGCCGCGGGGTCGAGGTCACCGTCTACCGGGGCCGCACGGTGCTGGTCGACGCGGCCCGGGCGCTCCCGGCCGGCTGAGCGGGATGGCGGGACAGGTCGGGCTGTTCGGGGGCCAGGAGCCCACGCCGGGCCGCGTGGGCCCCGCGGTGGTGCCCGACGCCTTGCGCGCGGTGGCCGACCGCCTCCCAGAGACGCTCCACCTGGGCACCTCCTCCTGGACCTTCCCCGGCTGGACGGGCCTGGTCTACGACCGGCCGGCCACCCCGGCCGTCCTGGCCCGGGACGAAGGCCTCGCCGCCTACGCCCGCCACCCGCTCTTCCGCACCGTGGGTGTCGACCGCACCCACTACCGTCCCGTGGACGCGGAGCGCTTCGCTGGCTGGCGCCGCGCCGTCCCCGATGACTTCCGCTTCCTGGTCAAGGCCCACGACCACTGCACCCTGGCGACCTTCCCGCGCCACCCCCGCCATGGCGAGCAAGGCGGCCGTCCGAACGCGCGCTTCCTCGACCCCGGCTATGCCGTCGACCAGGTCGTCGGACCGTGGCGCCAGGGCCTCGGCCGGTCCGCCGGTCCGCTGCTGTTCCAGTTCGCCCCCCAGGACATCGACGCCATGGGTGGCCCCTGGGGCTTCGCCGAGCGGCTGCACGCCTTCCTCGCCGCCCTGCCGCCGCTGCGCGCGGGCCAGGGCCCCTTCTATGCCGTCGAGGTCCGCAACCCGGCGCTCCTGACCCCGGCCTACGCCGACGTCCTGGCCGCGCACGGGGCCGTGCACTGCCTGACCGTGCACGGCGCCATGCCGGGCCTGCGCACCCAGTGGCGGCTGGCAGGCTGCGGTCGCCAGGGGGCCGTCGTGGTCCGGTGGATGCTCCGTCGCGCCCTGTCCTACGAGGTCGCACGGGCCCGATACGCCCCGTTCGACCGACTGGTCGACCCGGATCCGGAGACCCGCTCCGACCTGGCGCGCCTCGCCCGGGCCATGGCCGATCGACTGCTGCCCACGTGGATCGTCGCCAACAACAAGGCCGAGGGGTGCTCGCCCCGCACGCTGGCGGCACTGGCAGAGGCGGTTCCCGGGACCGCATGATGCGGGTCGTCCTTCCCCCGCGGCCCCCGATCTGACCCCTCAACGGCCAGCCCCTCGCGCCCGCGCCGACTGGCTCTCCCTGGCCATCGAGCTCGGCAGCGTCGTGGCCGCTGGGACCGTGGCCCTGTGGGGTCATGCGCGGTGGGTGGCCCTCGACGAGCGGGTCGCCGCCTCGGTCTGCTGCGACATGACGGCTCCGGCGGCCCAGCTCGTCGCCTTCTACCGGGCGCCGGACCCCGTTCCCCTGGAGCGCGTGCTGGCCCTGCCCGCCGACGGCCTGCTGAACTGGACCGCCCTGATCCCCGAGGCGCTCGGCATGGTCGGCCTGGACGGGCTGCAGATCTTCCAGGGCGTCGTGCTGCTGCTGGCCCAGATCGGCACGTGGCTCTGGCTGCGCCCGGTCGCGCGGCCCGGCGGTGCGGTGCTGGCGGCGGCCCTGCTGCCCTGGCTGCCCGGCGTGGCCTTCGCCACCCGGATGTGGGATCCCTACCCCCTGCAGTACCTGCTGCTGACCGTGGTCGGTGCCGTCGCCGTGCGCAGCGATCAGGGCACGCGCCTCGGCAGGATGGCCCTGGCCGGGCTGCTGTGCGTGCCGCTCTCCGTCTCGAGCCCCGTGCTGACCGACGGCGTCCTCGGCCTGGCGGTCGGCCTCTCCCTCTGCGCCGGCGTGGCCCTCAGCGGGGTCGCCCACCGGCGCTGGCGCGGCATCGGCGGCGGGCTGGCCGTGCTGGGCGGCTTCTTCGTCGGCGCGGTGCCCGTGTTCGGCCGACGCCAGGAGGTCCAGACCTACTTCTGGTACTACATGCGGGAGCTCGGCCTGGTCGCCGAGGGCCCCAGCCAGGCCTTCCCCAGCCAGCCCTACGTGTCACGCCTGGACCCGTGGTCGCGGGAAGCGCTGCTCGCCTATGCCGATCGGCTCCAGCAGCACGAGGTCGGCCCCGAGCTGGCGGCCGTCGCCCTGGTCGGCGTCGCGCTCCTGCTGCTGCGGCGGCGGGTCGGCTCTGGCGCGCTGCTGTCCGGGCTGCTCCCGCTGGTCGCGCTCAGCCTGGTCGACAAGAAGCAGCCCTTCTACGTCTACGGCACGCTGCTCGCGATCCCGGCCGTCATCGGCGTCGGCTTCGGGCCCGGGGACCGCTGGCCGGGGTGGGCGCGGGCGCTGTGGGTGCCCGGTGCGACGGCCCTGCTGGGCTGGCAGCTCTGGACCGTCGCCGTTCCCTCCGGCATCTCCCCCGTCGACGAGGGCCGGCTGCCGCCGCCGCCGCCGCCGACGGATCCGGGTGGCGATGTCCGCTTCCAGCACGGTCTCGAGCTGAGCCTCCGGCCGGGCCGGCTGGCCGAGCCGCCGGCCGAGCTGGAGTTCCTGCGGGCGAACCTGCCCATGGACTGCGACCGCCTGCACCGGGTCGGCGTCTTCGACGAGTTCGAGTACGGCCCCCTGGCCATGATCCTGCTGGCCGAAGGGGCCTGCATCGACCTGCACCGTGTCGACCAGCACTACCGGGCGGACTTCGAGTACGTGCTCGTCGCCTACCGCCAGCCGGGGCGGCCGTATGCGGGGCCGGCCTGTGCCATGGACCCCTCGCTGCGCTGGGCGGACGAGGTCGCCACCCTCGAGGCACGCGACGATCTCGCGCTCGTCGTCGAGGAGCGGGTGGGGCGCGACCAGCGCTGCCTGCGCATCTTCCGCGTGGACGCCGCCGCCCCTGGAGCGTCAGCCCCTGGAGCGTCAGCCCCCTAGCGCCTGGACGGCGGCGCACAGGCGGGCGACCGCGGCGTCGGCTGCCGGCAGCACGCCGTCCATGTGCAGGTAGCCGTGGACCAGCGCGCCCTCGTCGAGGTGGGTCACCGGAACACCGGCCTCGGCCAGTGCGGCGGCGTAGTCCTCGCCCTCGTCGCGCAGGGGATCGAAGCCCGCCGTGGCCACGATCGCCGGGGGTAGCCCCGACAGGTCCGGACAGAGCGCGGGGGAGGCCCGGGGGTCGAGGGGAGGGGCGACGGCCTGCTCGAGGAACCAGTCGATGTCCGTGCCGTCGAGGAGGTAGCCCCGTGCGAACTCCCGGTGCGAGGCCGTCAGGCGGCGCAGGTCGGTGGCCGGGTAGACCAGCACCTGGCCCGCCGGACGCGGCAGGGAGGGGTCCGGGTCGTCGCGGAGGATCTGGCAGGCGGCGGCGGCCAGGTTGCCTCCGGCGCTGTCGCCGCCCAGCAGCAGGCGGGCGGGGTCCAGGCCGAGGGGATCGGCCGCGGCGACCACGGCGCGCCAGGCCGCCACGCTGTCGTCGATCCCGGCGGGGAAGGGGTGCTCGGGGGCCAGGCGGTAGTCCACGGACAGCACCTGCCGGCCGGTGTCCTCGCACAGTCTCCGGCAGAACCGGTCGTGGGTGTCCAGGTCGCCACAGGCCCAGCCGCCGCCGTGCAGCCACACGATGCCGGCCTGCCCGCGGCCGTCGTTCCCCCCGCCATAGCGGCGCATCGGCGGCGCGTCGGGCAGCGCGAGGGGCGCGACCGGCACCGGACGGGGACCTGCCTCGACGATGCGGATCGAGTGGGCCATGTCGGCCCGGGCGCGGGCGGCCTCGCTCCGCGCGCCGAAGGACGAGAACCGACGTTCGGCCCAGACCATGCGCCAGATGCCGGCGTCCATGGTGGTGCCGCGGTCGTTGCGGGGAGGCGCCCCGAAGAGACGGTCGGCGGCGGCCGGGGGGAGGGCGAGCAGCCCCCGCAGGACGCGGCGTTCGACACTGGCGTGACGGGGAAGACGGGGCATCGGGCTCCCGGGGGGCGTGGCAGATCGCCTCGCCCCGCATGGACCGGCGGGTCGCCGGTGCGAAGATGGGGGTGCGACATCATACGGGTCTCGTTCCCAGGGGCCCCGACCCTCCCTCCCTCCGAGCCCAGGAGCCGCCATGCTCGACGCCATCCCCGAGCTCCACTACCTCCGCATCCTGCACGGCATGTCCCTCGACGAGCTCGAGCAGTTCCTCGCGTTCTGCACCGAGTCCGAGGTCGAGGAAGGCGCGGTGCTCATGGTCGAGGGCGAACAAGACGCGGCCATGGTCATCGTGGTCGAGGGCGCCCTCGAGGTGGTCACCGGCGCCGGGGACCGCGAGCTGGTCGTCCGCCGGGTCGGCAAGGGCGAGCAGGTGGGCGCCCTGTCGGCGATGGGCCTGGTCCGCCGCCGCACGGCGACGGTGCGGGCGACCCAGCCCTCCCGGCTGGTCGTCTGCGAGAAGGCGGGCCTCGACGCCCTGCGCAAGACCGACAACCCCATCTTCGACAACCTCGAGGAGTCGGTGCTGGCCGAGCTGGCCGGCATGCTGCGCGAGGCCGACCGCCAGGCCGCGAAGCTGGCCATCGGCCACGATGTGGAACCCGAGGCCGCCCAGGGGGCCTTCGCCCGCCTGGGCCGCAACCTCAGCGGGCGCGGCAAGCCCGGCGGCAGCCCGCCCCGGGTGCACGACATCATCAACTCCAGCGCCCTGTTCCCCGAGGTCGATGCGGCGGTCGCCGATCGCCTGGAGCAGGTGCTGATCCCCCGTGGCTTCGCCGAGGGCGAACACCTGGTGGACGAGGGCGGGAAGGCCGACGTCGCCTGGATCATCGCGTCCGGAAAGGTCGGCGTCTTCCGCGAGGTCGGCGGAGAGCGCCACGAGAAGCTCGGCGAGCTGGGCCCGGGCGCGGTGCTCGGTCACGTCGCCCTCATCGACGGGGAAGCGCGCACCGCCGACTGTGTCGTCGAGGAGCCCTGCTGGGCGTGGGCCGTGCCCAAGGCGCTGGTCTCCGAGCTGGTGCACCGGCGGGCGCCGGAAGCCCGCGCCATCCGCATGGGCTTCATCCGCGCGCTGCTCGCGCAGCTCGGCCAGGCCTACGACGCCCTGGCCCGTATCGCCGCCGAGCGGGAGCACCTCGCCGAGAGCGGCGAGAAGGGCTTCTTCTTCGAGCACGACCTGACGCCCGCGCGGCTGGCGCTGGTCGGTCCGCTCTAGGACTCACCACACGCCGCGGGTGGCCTCGGTGTCGGCCAGGGCGTGCAGCAGCGCCTGGCGGGCCCGGGCCACCCCGATGGCCGCTGCGTCGCGGTCCCGTCGGGCATCGAGCCACGGTTGAAGGGCCTCGAGCCCGGCCGTGAACCGGGCGTCGACCAGGTCGAAGCCCGCCTGGGCGGCGACCAGCGCGTCCTCTCGGGCGGCCAGCTCCGCGCGGGCCGCGGTCAGGCGGGCCTCGGCGGCGACCCGCGCCACCACCAGGTCGCGGGCCTGCTGCTCGAGCTCCACGAAGGCCAGGTCGGCGCCAGCCCGGGCGCGCCGCTGGTCGCCGGCCAGGGCGCCGCCCGCCACGATGGGCACGTCCGCCCCCAGGCCGACGGACCAGCCGGGGGCCAGGGCGGCGCCGTCGGCTCCCCAGGCCGCCACCGTCCCGGTCGCCTCGAGGGTGGGGGCCCGGCCGAGGGCAGCGGCGGTGCGGTCGGTGCGGGCGGCGGCCAGGGCCTCCTCGGCCGCGACGAGTGCGGGGTGCCGGGGCGGCGCGGGTGCGGGCTCGATGCCCGTCCAGGTCGGCGGCTGCACGTCGCAGGCGGGGCGCGGCAGCTCGCGCACCAGCGCCAGCAGGGTCGCGCAGGCCTCGGCCCGCTCGCCCTCGACGGCGCGCAGGGCGGCCTCGACGCTGCTCGCCTCGGCCCGGGCCCGGGCGCCCTCGGCGGGGGGCCGCAGGCCGGCGTCGACCAGCTGCTCGACGGCGTCGGCAGCCTCGGCGGCGTCCGCCAGGGAGCGGGTCCATGCCGCCTCGGCCTCGCGGGTGGCGAGCACGTCCGCGAAGGCGCGGGTGGCGGCCTGTCGGGCCTCGACCCGGGCCCAGTCGATCAGGGCCTCTCGGCCCCGGAAGGTGGCGCGCGCGGCGCGGGCGCCGGCCCAGTCCGCCGGGGCGACCAGGGTCCAGCTGCCGCTGAGGCCCACGCCGAGCTGGGTGGCCACCGGCCGGTCGAAGCCGCTGGCGGTGCGGCCGGCGCCGGTGCTGAGCGTGCCGAAGGCGGTGACCGCGGGCAGCGCGCCGGACAGGGCGACGGCTGCGTCGCCGCGGGCGGCCTCGGCCCGGGCGGTGGCGGCCTCGACCTCCAGGCGGCTGCGGATGGCGGCGTCCCGGGTGGCCTCGAGGTCCATCGGGGGCCCGGGGTCGAGGCTCGGCGAGGCCCCGGGATCCAGGTCGCCGGGGTCGGCCCGGGCGATCAGCGACAGCAGCAGCAGGCCGATCACGGGGCCTCCGCGGCGGCCACGCGGCCGAACAGGCTGCGGCGCAGGCGCCACACGACGCTGAACAGGGCGGGGACCACGAACAAGGTCAGCACGGTGGCCAGCGACAGGCCGCCGAGCACGACGGCGCCGACGCCCCGGTAGAGCTCGGCCCCCTTGCCGGGAAAGAGCACCAGGGGCAGCAGGCCGGCCAGGCTGGTCAGGCTGCTCATGAAGATGGGCCGCACCCGCCGGCGCACGGCGTCGGCGGTGGCCTCGGCCAGGGGCATGCCGCTGCGCAGGCGGGCGACGGCGCCGTCCACGACCAGGATGGCGTTGTTGACCACGACGCCGATCAGGATGACGAAGCCCAGGGCGGTCATCATGTCCAGCGGCTGGGGGCCGAGCAGGGCGTCCACCAGCCGCAGGCCCGCGATGCCCCCCGCGGCGGCCAGCGGCACGGTGACCAGGATCACCAGGGGGGCCAGGAAGTCCTCGAACAGCGCCGCCATCAGCAGGAAGCTGATCACCACGGCCATGGCCAGGACGCCGGCCATGTTGCCCTGGGCCCGCTCCAGGTCGCCTGCGGTGCCGCTGATCGTGAGCTCGATCTCGCCGGGCAGGGTCGAGCGGGCCGGCGCCATCACGTCGCTGCGGATGCGGTCGAGGGCGGCTTCGAGCGGGAGGTCGTCCGGCGGGGTGATCTGCAGGGTGATCGCCCGCCGTCGCTCGATGCGGCGGATGGTGGAGGGGGCCACGGTCTCGCGCAGCTCGGCCACCGCGGCCAGGGGCACCGTGCGGCCCATCGGGGTCGCGATGGGGGCGGCGGCGAGCTCGGCGGGGGTGCGGGGGCCTCCGCCCTCGGCCCGCAGCACGACGTCGACCCGCGGCTGACCGTCGACGCCGTACTCGCCGATGATGCGGCCGTCGACGATGGCGTCCACGGCGGCGCCGACGGCGGCGGCGGTCAGCCCCTGGGCAGCGGCTTCGCGCGGCCGGGGCACGACCTGCAGCTCCGGGCTCCCGATGTCCAGGCTGGGCAGGGGGCGGACCTGGGCGTCGGGCAGGGCGGTGCGCACGCGGGCCAGCAGGTCGCTCCCGACGCCGACCAGGGTGGTGATCTCCCCGCCGCTGATCTCCAGCTCGATGGCCCGCGAGCTCCCGATGCCGCGGCCGAACAGGCTCGCCTGGGTGACGATGCCGAAGACGCCGGGTACCTCGCGGAGCAGTCCGAGCAGCTTGGGCTGCAGCTCGGCCACGCGGCTGTCGTCGGCCGCGGTGGCGCCCATGAAGCCCTGGCCGGGCCGGGCCACGAAGAAGGTCCGACCCACCGTCGGCCAGCCGCTCTCGGCCTCCTGCTCGGGGGTCTGGTCGATGTGCTCGACGATCCGCCCCTGGACCTGCATGCCGATGTCGGTCATCTCCTGGACGGAGTACCCGGGAGGCGGCACGACGATGCCGAAGAGCAGGTTCCGGTTGCCTGTCGGCAGGTACTCCATCGGCGGCAGCAGGGCCGCGGACACCGCGAGGGAGGCGGCCACCGCCGCGCCGCTGACCAGCAGGCCGCGGCCGGTGGTCTGCGAGACCCACAGCGCCACCGCGGCGATGCGCTCGCGCACGACGGCGGCCCGGGCGGCCATGCCCGCCATGTGGTCGGCGCCCTGCTGCTCGCCGGCCAGCATCCGGGCCGAGAAGGAGGGGATGACGAGCACGCTCACGACCAGCGAGATCCCGACGGAGACGCTGATGGCGACGGCCACGTCGCGGAGCAGCTCGCCGACCTCGTCCTGCCACTGGATGATGGGCAGGAACACGGCGGCGGTCGTCAGGGTGCTGGCGACGATGGCGCCCCACACCTCGCGGGTGCCCTCCAGCGCGGCCCGGGCGGCGGCGGCGGGACCGCGGTGCCCCTCGGCGGCCAGGCGGTGGCGCCAGGTGTCGATGTTCTCCAGGACGACGATGGCGTTGTCGACGACCATGCCGACGGCGAAGGCCATGCCGGCCAGGCTCACGACGTTGACGGTGCGGCCCAACAGGCTCATGCCCAGGGCGGTGCCCATCACGCAGACGGGGATGGCGGTGGCGACGACCGCGCTCGCGGGCACGCTGCGCAGGAAGACGAGCAGCACGCCGACGGCCAGCAGCCCGCCCAACAGCAGGTTCTGGCGGACCAGCTCCAGGGCGCCCTCGATGTAGTCGACCTGGTCGCTCACGATGTTGAGCACCAGCCCTCGCGGGGCCAGGCGCTCCTCGTTGAGGCTCGCGACGACCTCGCGGACCTCCTCGGTGACCTGCAGGACGTTGCTGCCAGCCTCGCGGCGCAGCAGCAGGGCCATGCTCTCGGCGCCGTTGCCCATGACCCGGGCCTCGTACTTGCGCAGGCCCTCCCGCACGGTCGCCACGTCCTGCAGGCGGACGATGCGGCCGTCCTCCTCGACCCGCAGCACCAGCTGCTCCAGGTCCGCGGGCACGTCGGGCGCCACCGGCGTGCGCACCAGGTACTGCCGCTTGCCCAGGTCGAGGTCACCGCCGGACACGTCGCGGAGCTCTGCGGCGACCCGGCCGGAGAGCTCGCCGACGGGGATGCCGCGGGCCGCCAGGGCGCCGGGGTCGAAGCGCACCTCCAGCTCGGTGTCGCGGCCCCCGAAGAAGTCGACCTTGGCGACGCCGGGCACGCGCTCGAGGCGGCTGATGACGGCGTCCTCGGCCCAGGTCCGGTAGGGGCCCACGTCCCCGCCGTCCCGGCTCTGAAGCAGGATGACGGCCAGGGGCGGCCCGTTGTCGGACGAGGTGGAGAGCACCGGCTGGCGGGCGCCGTCAGGGATGTCGGGCACCTGCGAGAGGCGGTTGCTGGCCCGGACCAGGGCGTCGTCGAGGTCGGTGCCGACTGCGAATTCGAGGGTGATCGAGCCGCGGTTCTGGCTGGCCTCGCTGGTCATGCGCTCGAGGCCGTCCAGGCCCTTGAGCACTTCCTCCTGCTCGACCAGCAGCTCGCCCTCGACCTCGGCGGGGGCGGCGCCCGGCCAGGTCGTCTGCACCGACAGGGTCGGCACGGTGATGTCGGGCGTGAGCTGGATCGGCAACCCGCGCAGCGAGAGCAGGCCGAACAGGATCGTCAGGATGACGCCGACGAGCACGGCGACCGGCCGGCGGATGGCCAGGCCGACCGGTCCACCGCCCTCGGCCCCGCCAACGTCGGAGGGGGGCACGGGCTCAGCCACCGCCGGGCTCCGTGAGCAGGGGCTGACCGGGGCGCACCCGCTCGTTGCCGCGGGTCACGACCACGTCGCCCGGGGCGAGGCCCTCGCCGCGGACCAGGGCCTCGGAGGCGCCCGTCGCGACGACGACGACGTCGACGTGCTGGGCGGCGCCGTCGGCCACCCGGACCACCTTGGCGCTGTCGGGCGACAGGACCAGGGCGTCGCGGGGCACGACCACCCCGCTGCCTTCGGCCTGGACCTCGAAGCGCACCTCGACCGGAGCGCCGGGGCGAAGCCAGCCGGGCGCAGGGGAGGTGACCGGGGTGAGTCGCACCCGGGAGGTGCGGGTCACCGGGTCGAGGGCCGGCACCGTGGCGACCACCTCGACCTCGGCCTCGACGGCGCGATCGTCCCCCAGGACCATGGCCCGATCACCGACGTGCAGGCGGGCCACGAGCTCCCAGGCGGCATCGACCCGGACCTCGACCGCGTCCGCGCTGACCAGGTCCACGACCGGCGTGCCGGCGGACACCCAGTCGCCGGGGTCGACGTGCCGCCCGGTGACCACGCCCGCGAAGGGCGCCCGCACCTGGTGGCGGGCCAGCTGCACCCGGGCTTCGAGCGCAGCGGCTCGCGCCGCCTCGGTCCGGGCTTCGAGGGCGGCGACCGAGGTCCGGGCCGCCTCGAGCTCCGTGGCGGCCAGCACGCGGGCGTCCACGCCCTCCAGGCGGGCGAGGTCGTTGCGGGCGCGGGCCAGCTCCGCCTCGCTCGCGCTCACACTCGCCTCGGCCGAGGCCAGGCGGGCCGCCGCTGGTGCCGCGTCGACCTGCAGCACGACGGCGCCCTCTCCCACCGGATCCCCCTCGCGGAAGGGGACGCTCTGCACCGGCCCCGCGGCGCCGGCGGCGAGCTCGGAGCGTGCGAGCGGAACGACCTCGCCCAGCGTGGTCCACGCCTCGTCCAGGGTCCCGTCCCGGGCGGTCGCGGTCTGGACCCGGGCGGGGGGAGGGGCCTCGGCACTGGCGGGCGCGGGCGCCTCCTCGCCACCGCAGGCGGCGAGCAGCAGGAGCAGGCAGGCGAGCAGGGGACGCCGGAGGGCATCGCAGGAGGGGGACCGCATGACGTCGGTCTATCCGTTCCCCCGTGCCGCGCCGGGAACAGTGCATCTCTACCGGTTGACGCCCGGCCAGGTGCAGGAAGGCAGCACGGTCCACTCCGGGATCGCGTGGGCGAAGTCGGGCCGGAACAGGAAGCGGCGGTCGTGCCGCGTGGCGCAGAGCTCGGGCTCCAGCTCGTGGGTCACGCGGCAGTCGACGTCGTGCACGACGGTCAGGCGGAGGTCCGCCGGCAGGTCCAGGGCGGGCAGCGTCGACAGTGCCTCGGGGAGGTCCCCGCTGCTCAGCCAGAAGCAGCTGGGCGGCAGCTCGCGATCGTCGACCCGGCGCAGGTGGACCAGCTCGGAGAGGACCCGGTGCGTCAGTACGTCGTCGGGCTCGGTCGCCGGGGTCGGGGCGCCGATCAGCACCGGGTAGCGTCCTGGCGCGGTGGCCTGGATCTGCTCGGCGAGGTGGAGCATGGGGAGCGCGTGGTGGCTGCGCACGGGTGCGTTCGGCTTCACGGCGTGCAGGTCCCGGGCGTCGCGGGCCCAGGGCGCCAGCGCGGCGGCAGCCAGCAGCCAGCCCACGCCCCGCGGCCAGGGTGGGGCCGCGGCCGCCAGGGCGCCGGCGGTCCCCACCAGCAGCAGCGGGACGAAGCCGATGAAGTGGTGCACCTCGGCGTAGCTCTTGCCGTAGATGTTGTAGATGTAGGGCGGCGCGGCGGTGGACGCGACGAGCAGCACCAGCAGCGTGCTCGCCAGTCGGCGTCCGTGCGCCGGGCCCGCCGACCGCAGGCGCTCCGGGGCGAAGCGGGTGCGCAGCAGGAGCCGCCAGCCGATGGCCACCAGGACGGCGGCGCCGACGACCGGCGCCAGCTGCTCGCCGTGCTCCCAGGTCAGCGAGAGCCCCTGCCCCACGCGCTCCTTGATCACGTCGGCGGACAGCACGGCCTGCCCCGTGCTCCCGCTGTGCTGGCGGGCGTCCTCCGCCAGGCGGGTCAGATCCTTCGACAGGCTCCACCACCAGGGCGCCCCGAAGGCGAGGCCGCCGGCCACGGCCGCCCCCCGGCTGCGTGCGTCCGGCAGGAAGAAGACGGCGACGATGGCGATCACCAGGGCGACCCCTGCCGCCGGCCCGAAGCCCACGTGCATGTTGACCGACATGCCGGCGGTGCCCGCCACCAGGGCCGGGCCCCACCAGCGCCGCCGCACGCAGCCGTCCAGGCCGATGGCCAGCGCCGCGGTGGTGCTCGCCAGCATGTACGGGGACTTCAGCCCGGTGGCCACCCAGGTCTGGCTGCGGGACAGGAGCATCGCCGCCCCCGCCACCAGGCCCGCCGGCAGTCCGGCGACCCGACGCACGGCCTCGACGGTCAGCCCGGGCGCGATCGCGCAGATGGCCGTGAACGCCACCAGGCCGCCCAGCGGGCCGTCGAAGATCCACCCCAGGACCCCGAACAGCGTCGAGCTGGCTCGGGGGTACATGTACATCAACGGTCCGGGCCACTCGTGGCCGTGGACGAGCTGCCCCGCGGAGTGCAGGAACCAGGCCCAGTCGCGATCGATGGCCGTGCGGTCCAGGGCCTCGAGGCGCGCCGAGACGGAGACGCCGGCGAACAGCACGGCGGCGATCGCCCCCAGGGCGGCCTCGATGCGGGCGGAGCGGCTCATCAGCGATAGCGTCGCAGATCGCCGCAGGTCGCGTCGGCGGGGCCGCCCTCCAGGTGCCACCACAGCGTGTCGGCGTCTTCACCGGAAGGGGGGCCGAGCCACTCGACGAGCAAGGCCTGGAGCCCGGCCCCGCAGCGCTCCCGAGGGTCCAGCTCGGAGTCCCTGCACAGGGAGGGGTCCCTGGCCAGCACGACCAGGTCGAGGCCGGGCCCGGGGGGCGGCAGGGGCCCATCTGGCCACCGGCCGGTCGTCAGCCGACCGAGCGCCATCAGGAACGCGTCGTCGTGCTCGGTGTAGCGGTCGGGTCGGTAGGCGTTCACGAAGCGGTGGTCGGGCAGGGCGATGGCCACACGGAATTGCATGGGCTCGTGTGGCGGGAGGACGGCCACGGTCTCGACCTGCTCGGCCCGGATGCGGTCGATCACCGGCGAGACGTCGAGGGAGACCCGGTGCGCGGGGGCGGCGAGCTCCGTGGCGAGGTGGCGGGTCACCTGGGCCCCCGACAGGACGGCCAGCAGTCCGGCGATGCCGGCGACCACCCGGCCGCGGCGAAGGAAGGCCGAGAGGCCGACCCCGCCGAGCACGGCGGCGTGGGCGAGGGCGGCGAGGAGCCACCGCTCGTAGCGATGCACGCTGGCGATGCGCTCCCAGACGGGAAGCGACCAGCCCGGCATGGTCGACAGGCGGAGCTGTTCCCGCTGCGGTGCGAAGGAGGGGCAGGGGGAGATCGAGGCGCCGACGAGCAACAGCCCCAGGAGCAGGACGAGGCCGATGCGCAGCCGGCGCCGCGGCATGGCCAGGGCGAGGGGAGCGAAGATCCACGCCCCCAGCGCGGCCTGGCCGTACTCGAGGTCGTGGGTGCCGGTCAGGCCCCCCAGGGCGATGCGGTCCAGCAGGAGGCGTCCGTCGGAGGGCACGCAGGGCACGGTGCCCGGGCCCGCCGGGCTCGGCTGGTAGTAGGCGGCCCCCTGGAAGGCCAGGGCGCGCTGCAGATCGCCCGAGGCGAGCGCCAGGCTGAGCACGCCCGCCAGCACGAGCAGGCCGGTGCGCTTCCAGCCGGCCTCGCGCAGCTCGGGCAGCAGCAGGACGGCGGCCGTGGGCATCCAGATGAGGGCCGTGATGGGGTAGATGGCGCCCGCCAGGGCGAAGGCCACCGCGGTCGCGAGGACCAGCCCGGCCAGGGTGCCGCGGCGTTCGAGGGGCGTGCGCAGCAGCTGCACGCCGGCGGCGATGCCCAGCATCATCGGACCGACGAAGGCCCCGTTGGCCTGGCCGGTCCAGAACTGCACCCACAGCGGCAGGGCCCCGGCGCCCAGCACCCCGGCGAACACGGCGCCGGCCACGCCCGCCCCCATGACGCGGGCCAGCAGGGCACAGCCCAGGGCCGCCAGCGCGGCGGTCGCGGTGACGTGGGCGTGGAACTGGGCCGGGAACTCCAGCAGGGCGGTCCAGGGCACGGCCAGCAACAGGTCCGTGCGGCTGGGCACCGTGTTCGTGGTCCGCGGGCAGGGGTGGTCCCAGGTCAGGAACTGGTCCGGGAAGTGCACCAGCGCGTGGTGGAAGACCCACTCCTGCAGCCAGAGCATGGTCCCGGCGTCCTCGCGCATGCCCCGGCTGAACACGCCGGGCTCGACGGAATGGAACCAGGCGCCCAGGCCCACGCACCACAGGGTGAGCAGGCCGACGACGAGCAGGGTCTTGCGAGGCTCCGTCACGGAGGGGATCTATCTCGGACGCAAGGTCGTCTTCCCGGGGATCGTCGGCGACCCGCGGGCCACCCTTCCCGTAGACCTGCGGTGCGAGGGTCACGACGTCGACGTGGCCAGCCTGCGGGGCCTGAGGTCGGAGGAGGGCGGCGAGAGGGGTGCGGCGAAGGAGGCGGTTCGTCCTGTGGAGGAGGCCAGGGCGCTGCCGGACGCCGGCGCGGCTCCTGCGCGAGCGCGTCGAGGAGCGGGGCCCCGGCCGCGGAGCCGGCGGGGCCGCGGGGCCGCCACCTCGTTAGACGGCTGGCCTCTCCCTCCCTCCGCCCCGGAGCCATCGTGTCCAGCAACCCCTTCGTCGCCCTCGATGCCATCAAGGCCCTCTACGACCGGCAGGCCGCCCGGCACGCCATCGGCCGCAAGCGCCTCGGCCGGGGCCTGACCCTCGGCGAGAAGATCCTCTTCGCCCACCTCGACCAGCCCGAGACCGCGGACTTCGAGCGCAAGAAGAGCTTCCTGGACCTGCGCGTCGACCGCGTCGCCATGCAGGACGCCACCGCCCAGATGGCCCTGCTGCAGTTCATGACCGCCGGCAAGGACGAAGTCGCCGTGCCCAGCACCGTGCACTGCGACCACCTGATCCAGGCCTACAAGGGCCGCGACCAGGACATGGACCAGGCGCTGATGATCAACAACGAGGTCTACGCCTTCCTGCGCACGGTCAGCGCCCGCTACGGCCTGGGCTTCTGGAAGCCCGGCGCCGGCATCATCCACCAGGTGGTGCTCGAGAACTACGCCTTCCCCGGCGGCATGATGATCGGCACCGACAGCCACACGCCCAACGCCGGCGGCCTGGGCATGATCGCGGTGGGTGTCGGCGGCGCCGATGCGGTGGACGCGATGGTCGGCCTGCCCTGGGAAGTGCTCAACCCGGGCTTCATCGGCGTGAAGCTGACCGGCGAGCTGTCCGGCTGGGCGAGCCCCAAGGACGTCATCCTGCGCGTCTGCGAGCTGCTGACCGTCAAGGGCGGCACCAACCACATCGTCGAGTACTTCGGCCCCGGCTGCGCCAGCATCTCGGCCACCGGCAAGGGCACGATCTGCAACATGGGCGCCGAGCACGGCGCCACCACCAGCCTGTTCCCCTATGACGAGGCGATGGGCCGCTACCTGCGCGCCACCGGACGCGCCGGCGTCGCCGACCTGGCCGATGCCCACGCCGCCGAGCTGCGGGCCGACGACGAGGTCTACGCCAACCCCGGCGCCTACTACGACCGCGTCATCGAGATCGACCTGTCCGAGCTGGGCCCCCGCGTCGTCGGGCCCCACACCCCCGACCGCGGCCGCGCCATGAAGGACATGGCGGCCGAAGCCGACGCCGAAGGCTGGCCCCGCCAGGTCAAGTACGCGCTGATCGGCTCCTGCACGAACTCGTCGTACGAAGACATCACCCGCGCCGCCTCGATCGCCCGCCAGGCCAAGGCCCACGGCATCAAGGCCAAGACCGGCCTGATGATCAGCCCCGGTTCCGACGTGATCATGGAGACCATCGAGCGCGACGGCCTGGCCGACGATCTGCGCGCGGTCGGCGGGGTCGTCCTGGCCAACGCCTGCGGCCCCTGCATCGGCCAGTGGAAGCGCGACGACATCAGCAAGGGCGACGTCAACACCATCATCAACAGCTTCAACCGCAACTTCCGCGGCCGCAACGACGCCAACCCCTCGACCCTCAGCTTCATCGCCAGCCCCGACACCGTCATGGCGGTGGCCCTGTCCGGCGACATCGGCTTCGACCCCGAGCACGACGAGCTCACCGCCGCCGACGGCAGCACCTTCAAGCTGCAGGCCCCGGTCGGCGACGAGCTGCCCGGCAAGGGCTTCGAGACCGCCTACGACGGCTTCGTCCAGCCCCTGCCGGTGTCCGATCGGGCGGTGGTCGACGTGGTGATCGACGACGGCAGCGATCGCATCGAGCGGCTCAGCCCCTTCGCTCCGTGGGACGGCGGCGACATCAAGGGCCTGCGCATCCTGGTGAAGGCCGTCGGCAAGTGCACCACCGACCACATCTCGGCGGCTGGCCCCTGGCTGAAGTACCGCGGGCACCTGACCAACATCAGCGGCAACCTGATGCTGGGCGCCCACAACGCGCTGACCGGCGACTTCGGCCAGGGCATCGACTTCCTGACCGGTGAGAAGGCCAGCCACCCCGACATCGCCAAGGCCTACCGCGCCGCCGGCCAGGACTGGGTGATCTTCGGCGACGAGAACTACGGCGAAGGCAGCTCGCGCGAGCACGCCGCCATGGAGCCCCGCCACATGGGCGGCCGGGCGGTCATCGTGCGCAGCTTCGCCCGCATCCACGAGACCAACCTCAAGAAGCAGGGCGTCCTGCCCCTGTTCTTCGCCGACCCGGCCGACTACGACAAGGTCCGCGGTGACGACATCGTCGACATCGTCGACATCGGCGCCATCGCGAGCGGCGGCAGCCCGAAGGTCGTGCTGCACCACGCCGACGGGACCACCGACACCCTGGCCACGACCAACACCCTGTCGGCCGAGCAGTTCGAGTGGTTCAAGGCGGGCAGCGCCCTGAACAAGATCCGCGCCGAGGGCTGATCCCGGCCTACGGGTCCGTGGCGGGGGCGTCTCCTTCGGGGGGCGCCCCCGTCGTCGTCTCGGTCGCCGCCTCGCTCTCCGTCGCCGGCCGGCGCTCCCACCACATGCAGGGCAGTCCGGTCGCCAGCACCGGGACGTGGGCGATGAGCCAGTAGGCGCCGGCGTAGAGCAGGATGCCTTCGTCGCTGACTCCCTGGGGGGCCAGCAACGCGGCGCTGGCCGCGGCGGGCCCGGCCCCCCAGGTGCTGGGCAGCACGAAGCCCGCCAGGGCCGACAGCGCCAGGATCCCCGAGGCCGTCAGCACCGGGTCCGGGATGTCGATGCCCAAGGCGGGGAGCCCGGTGCTGAAGGCCAGCACCAGGGCGAAGACCTGGATCATCGCCAGCGCCATGTTCCCGCCCAGGCGGCGCACGCTCGAGAACAGCGCGGCGGCGTCTTCGACCAGCCGCTGCAGCAGGGCCAGGTGCCCCGGCAGCTGGCGGCCCCGCAGGGCCCTTGCCAGGCCGATCACCACGACCGCCCCCAGCGCCGCGCCACACAGGGCGCCTGCCAGCAGCAGCGTGGACTGCACGACCACCCCCTCGCCGAGCACGTCGGCCCAGCTGGCCGCGCCCAGCGCCAGGGTGCACAGGATCACGACCGCCAGGGCCCCGGCCTCGACCACGCTGACCACGCCGATGACCGCGGCGCCGGTGGTCGCGGGTACGCCGAACCGGCTGCGCAGGGCGGCGACCAGGGCCACGTCCCCCGCCCGGGCCGGCAGGACCGCGTTGAGCAGGCTCATCGCCAGGCCCACGACCAGCACCGGGCCCAGCGGGGGCCGCTTGGGGGGCAGGGCCTGCCAGGTGCGGACGTCGTGGACCATCAGGCTGAAGGTCTTCAGCGACAGGCCCAGCAGCAGCCAGCGTGGGTCGGCGGCGACCAGCATCCCGCGCAGCTGTTGCCCCTCGACGTCGCGGGCCAGGACGTAGACCACACCGATCGTGACCAGGACCTTGCCCAGGCGCAGGGCCCACCGTCGAGCGGCGCGATGTTGTTCTACCGGTACGTGCTGCACTGCACGTCGAGCCGGAAGTTGCCTTCGTTGCCTTCCTTGCCGTCGACGGCGACCAGGTAGCGCTGGGGCTTCGACACCGTGGTCAGGCGGATCTTGCCGTCGCCGGTCTTGGCGTCCATCTCGCACTCTGCGATGCGGCCGGTGTGCTCCAGGCCGGGGATGCCGACCTGCCAGGCCACCGCCACCAGGTCCAGGTCCGTGCAGGGGCTGGTGAGCTTGATGTCCGCCTGGACGTCGGCCTCGAGCAGCAGCTCGTAGACGACCTCGGGGCTGCCGTCGTAGTCGCTGCGCCGCGGCGTGCAGAAGGCGCGCTGGTAGAAGTCGTCGCCCCAGGTCATCTCGCCGGCGCCGGTCCAGCCCTCGACCGAGCCGCCGCAGGTCAGGCTGCCGACGACGCCGTTGGTCGGGCTGGGCGTGGCGATGGGCGGGTCGCAGGCCATCCGGCCGTCGCTCTGCTGGGCGGCGGGCTCGCGCGCTCCGGGAGCGGGCGACGCGTCGGTCGCGGTGGGGGCGGCGCCGTCGTTGCGGGCCGCGGCCACGCCTTCGGGCCCGACCTCTTGCCGGCCGTGGGTCTCGGACCAGGGGGTGGGCACGTTCTCGCCGCCACAGGCCAGGCCGAACAGGCCGACGGTGAGCAGCACGGGGGGCAGACGGCGCATGGTGGCTCCCAGGCGGTTCAGCGGAAGGTGTAGCACTTGACCGAGATCCGGTAGTTGCCGGTGGCGCCGTTCTTGCCGTCGACGCCCACCAGGTAGCGGGTGTCCTTGCCGACCGCGTTCAGCCGGAGCTTCCCGCCCTTGCGGCCGGTGTCCATGTCGCACTGGGCGATGCTGCGGCCGTGGGCGGCTTCGGGCAGGCGGCTCTCGTCGCCCCAGGCGACGCCGACCAGGTCCAGGTCGACGCAGTCGCTGACCAGCCGGACCTCGGCTTCGAGGTCGGCGGGCACCATCAGCTCGTAGACGACCTCGGGGCTGTTGTCGTAGTTCTGGCGGGCCGGCGCGCAGAAGGCCTTCTGGTAGAAGTCGTCGCCCCACTTGCGGCTGCCGCCCTGGGTGCCGCCTTCGATGGACGAGCCGCAGGTCAGCTTGCCGTGCAGGCCGTTGCGGGAGGTCGGCGCCGTCAGCGCCGGCTCGCACTCCATGGTGGGCTCGGCGTAGTCGTCGTTGACCTTCTCGAGGGCCGGCACGACCTTCGCTGCGTTGCGGCCCAGCTCGTCGCAGCCGGCGAGGGTCAGGATCAACAGGGGGAGCATCGGCATCGGGGGCCTCTCGGGTCGGCCGGCCGCGGCGGGGGACTCAGGCCGCGGAGGTCGCAGCCTTCCACGCGGGGAAGCCCCCGTCGAGGACCCAGACGTCCTCGAGGCCGCGGAAGCGCAGGAAGGTGGCGACGGCCCGGGCGTCGCGCCCGGCGCGGTCGCCGTAGACGATGACCCGCACGCTGGCGGGCAGCTCGGCGATGAGGTCCACCATGGACTCGCCGGGGGCCGACATCGCGCCCGGCACGTGCTCGCGGGCGAAGGCCGCGTCGGCGCGCACGTCGACCCAGCTCATCTCGGTCCCTTCGGCCGTGGCCCGGGCGCAGTCGGCGGCGGAGACCACCAACTTGCCGGGATCGAAGTCGTCGGGGACGGCCAGCGGGCTGCGCGCTTCCATCGGGGCCGCCATGCTGGCGCCCGGGGCATCGACCTGGCGGGCGCGCTGGGCACGGTCGCGGTCCTGGACCACGCGGGCGGCCTTGCCGATGACCTTGAACGGGAGGTTGAGCACGGCGCGGATCACGGTCGCTCCTGTACGGACAGCGGGGGGACCATATCGCGGCCCGCGCAGCTCAGGGCCGGCGGCCGCTGGTCTCGGTGAGCTCGCACAGTCGGCGGGCGGCGTGCTCGGGCAGGTCGGTGGCCCGCCACAGCCAGTTGCCCTCGGCTTCGCCCGGCACGTTCATCCGCGCCCGGCTGTCCAGTCCCAGCACGTCCTGCAGCGGGGCGACGGCCCAGCGCGCGACGCTGTGGTGCAGCGCATGCAGCAGCTGCCAGTGCGGCTCGCGGCCGTCGCGGCTCAGGTAGCGTCGCATACGGTCGCGGACGGACTCGTCCACCGCGGCGTACCAGCCGACGACCGTGTCGTTGTCGTGCGTGCCGGTGTAGGCGACCCAGCGCTCGTGGGCGTAGTTCTGGGGCAGGAAGGGGTGGTCCCAGCCGCCGCCGAAGGCGAACTGCAGGATCTTCATGCCCGGCAGCTCCAGCCCGTCGCGTAGCGCGTGCACGTCGTCGGTGATGAGCCCCAGGTCTTCGGCGATCACGGGCAGGGCGTCGTCGGGGGACCAGCCGGTCGCCCGGAGCGCCGCCGGCGGATCGGCCCGCAGGTCGGCGGCCAGGGCGTCGAACAGCGCCCGCCCCGGTCCGGGCTGCCAGCCGCCGGTGGTGGCGTCCGGGGCGTCGGCCGGCACATGCCAGGCGGCCACGAAGCCGCGGAAGTGGTCGATGCGCACGGCGTCGACCTGGGCCAGCACGGCGCGCAGCCGGGCCTTCCACCACGCGAAGTCGGTGTCGGCGTGGGCCGGCCAGTCGTAGAGCGGGTTGCCCCACCGCTGGCCCTTGGGGCTGAAGTAGTCGGGGGGCACACCCGCGACCGGGTCGGGCCGCAGCCCGCCGGCGGCGTCGCGGCCCCACAGGAACAGGTCGCGGTGCACCCAGGTGTCGACGCCGCCGCCCGACACGAAGATCGGCACGTCGCCGACCAGCTGGATGCCGCGGGCGTGGGCCTGGGTGCGCAGCCGGGCCCACTGGTGGTGCACCAGCACCTGGGCGTGCAGGTGGCGGCGGATCTCGGCGGCGTGGGTCTCACGAGCCCGGGCCAGGGCGTCGGGGTGGCGGTCGCGCAGCGGCGCGGGCAGGTCCCACCAGCCCCGGCTGTCCGGGTGGGCCTTGGTGAGCGCCATGTACAAGGCGTGGTCGTGGGCCCAGGGCGCGATCTCCCGCAGGATGGAGGCCAGCGCGGGGTCCGCGGCCGGATCCAGGCGCTCGGCCGCCCGCTGGACCCGCTGGGCGTGCCAGCCCGTCAGCGCCGCGGCATCGACCCGGCCCGGCGGGCAGGTCGGACGGCCCGCGAGCTCCGCTGCGTCCAGCAGTCCCTGGTCGACCAGGGCTTCCAGGCTGACCAGGTGGGTGCCGAGGGCCAGCGCGGACGGGCTGTCGTAGGGCGACAGCCCGGCGCCGGGCGGGTTGAGCGGCAGGAGCTGCCACAGCGTCTGGCCGGCGGCCTGCAGCCAGTCCAGGAAGCGCACGGCGCCAGCGCCCAGGTCGCCGGCCGGGCCGGGCCCGGGCAGGGACGTGGGGTGGAGGAGGATGCCGGCGCGGCGAGGGGCGGACATGCGCGCTCCAGGCGAGCGGGGAGGAGGTCCCCGCGGGAGGAGGCGGGAGGGGGAACGGAGAGGCGGCGGCATATCCAGCGCGCCCGGGCCGTGGGGAGGATGTGCGTGATCCGAGACGGCGGGCTATACGCCCCGGGTTGTCTCCCTTCCGCGGGTCGCAGGTCGATCCGCCCGAACATCCGGTGCCCGCATCGCACCCCCTCGGAGGTCCTCATGGCCAGCAAGTCCGCCCGTCACCGCGCCAAGCTGCGCGCGAAGTTCCGCAAGTCCCGCGCCCGCCAGTGCGGCCAGATGAAGGTCAAGAAGGCCGGCGGCCGCATGAAGCGCAGCACGCCGACCAAGGGCAACCGCAAGCGCTTCTGAGCCCGCGCGGCTCCCACGATGAAGGCCCGGGTCTCCCGGGCCTTCTCGCGTCTCGGGGCCTCTCCCTGCCTCAGGCCTCGAAGCGGACCCACGGCGCGAAGCCGGCCGACGCCTCCTCGACCAGGCCCGCGGTCGCGCCGTTGTGGCCGGTGTCCTCTCGCACGACGCGGACGCCGGGCTCCTGCTCCCACATCCGCGCCAGCAGGCTCGCAGCGACCCGATGGGGCAGGACGCGACAGGAACAGGCCCAGGCGACCAGCCGGCGCGCCTCCTCCTCCCCCGCGAACAGCCCGGCGCAGACCAGCCCGTGGTCCGCGATGCGGTCCCGCACCTCGGCCACCCACAGGCCCTCCACCGTCGTCGGCGCCGGCCGCGCCCCGGTGAGCACCAGCTGTCGGGTCCGCGCCAACAGCTCGCGCACCCGCGGCAGGTCGGCCTCGGTCGCCGGGCGGACCCGCGCCACCAGCTGAAGCCCGGCGAGGAAGGCGTGCAGGCGATCCGCGGGTGTGGCGTGTACGGCGGCGCGGCTCTTGTAGCTGCCGGCCCGCAGCGCACCCTGCGGGGACGGGCGCTGCACGGTGAGCTCGGGCAGCTCGGGCAGCCGCCAGGCCGCGTCGCCGGCGTCGAGGCAGCGGACCTCGGGCAAGACGTCGGCCACCTGCTCGCGCTCGACGGCGCGGTCGTCGACGAACACCAGCTGGTCGGTGCCGAAGCCCAGGCCCGCCGCGATGGCCCGCAGCATGGCTGCCTTGTCGCCGAAGCCCGCTTCGACGGCGACGAAGTCGTCCTGGTCCAGCAGCAGGTCCAGCGGCGCCACCCGGGGCCGGCGGAACCGCGCGGCCACGACCGCGGGATCGTTGCGGGTGGCCAGGGCCAGCAGCACGCCGCGGCGCTGCAGCTCGCGCAGCGCCAGGTGGATGCCCCGCGGGGCGCGCCACCAGGCCGCCTCGACGTCCGGGGGGGCGGGTTGCCAGGCCGGGTTGGCCGCCACGAAGCCGTCGTCGGCGATGCGGCCGTGGATCAGGGTGTCGTCCAGGTCGACCACCACGCACTTGCGGGGCCCCCGGGTGCGAGCCAGCCAGTGGCCGCGGACCGCGTCGGCCTCGACCTGCGCGGCGGTGCGACCGTCCAGCCGGGACCGCCCCAGGTCGCCGAGCTCGGCCTCGCCGTGGCCGGGCCCGAACCGCACCCCGTCGGCCAGGATGCCGTGGCGGGCCCACAGGCCGGCGACGTCCAGCACGGGCAGCCCGTCCAGCGGGTCCGGCCACCGCGGCCCGGCGGTCGGCATCGCCGGGGCCCCGCGAACTCCGCGGTACAGCACCGGCGCGGCGGCCAGGGCGTCGATGACCGCGCGCAGGCCGTCGCCTTCGACGGGCAGCTCCCCCCCGCGCAGCCCGGCCGCGACCCACGGCGTCGTCGTGGTCCACTCGAACAGGTCCACGTAGACCAGCGCCGGCTGCAGCCGCGCGACCAGCTGCACATCGCTCCAGCCGGCCACCGTCGCCCGCAGCCCCGCGGCCTGCAGGGCGTCGGCCACCCGCTGCAGCCCGCAGCGCCCGAGCAACAGCACGTCGCAGCCGGTCGGGGTCACGCCGTCCACCACCCCGACACCGTCCAGCGTGTGCGCCGCGGCGGCTCGACCACGTGCCAGCTGGTCGCGTCGGGCACGAACAGGCACAGGTCGCCCTGGTGCGGCAGCCAGCGCTCGCGCACCACGAAGTCCGCGCCCCGGGGCGCGCCGAAGGCGATGGCGCCTCCGTCGGCGGCGGTCCAGGCGGCGTTCAGGCCCAGGGCGAAGGTCGCGCGGTAGCGGGGCCCGTCGGGATGCACGCGCATGTGGTCGCCGGGGTCGAGCTTCCAGGCGTTCACCGCGAGCTCGTCGGGCAGGCTCACCCCCAACACGGCGCCGAACAGCTCCAGCGACACGGGGTCGGTGAGCAGCTCGCGCAGGGCGGCGAGCCCCGTCACCCGGCGACGCCAGCCGGCCACCACGGCGGTGTCCAGGCGCTCGAGGGCCATCGCCTCGACCTCGCGCCGCACCACGTCGACGAAGGCCGGCGCCAGGAAGCCGCGCAGGGTCAGCACCCGGGCCCCGGCGGCCCGGTCCTCGGCCAGCCGGCGCAGGGTCTCGCCGTCCCGCCAGCGTGGGCTCAGCCCGTCGGGCAGATCTTCGGCCCGCGACCAGTCCACGTCCGGCACGTCCGCGACGGCGGGGGGCTTCGGCGGCGCGGCCAGCCGGGCGGCCAGCACCTGGGCCCGCACGGCGTCGGCAGCCGGACCCTCGACCAGGATCGCCGCGGCCAGCCGGGCCGAGAGCGCGTCGTCGGGGGCGCCGAGGCCCGCCAGGTCGGCGGCCGACAGGTGGTGCACGCGCTCCAGGATGGGGTCGTAGACGTGCAGCCCACCGGCGCCGTCGGGGGTGGTGAGCAGCTCGCGGCGCAGGGGCGGGGGAGGGGAGTGCGGCACGGGCAGAGACTACGCTGCTGCGGGCCGGGCGCGGAGCAGGCTTCCCACCCGGGCGGGCTGGGGTGTCTTCCCTGCAGCCCTGGTCTCGGAGTCCCCATGTTGCTGCTGCTGTCGATGCTGGCCTGCCGCCCTCCGGCCGGGGTCGAGGTGCGCGCGGTCGAGGAGTGGGGGCCGCTGCCGCAGGCCGACAGCATCAAGGGCCGGGACGGCGGCTACTCGGCCGAGGCCTTCGGCGAGACCGTGTGGGTCTACGGCGACACGGTGCTGTCGGTCGAGGGGGAGGACGGCAGCTCCTGGCGGCACAACAGCTGGTCCCACAGCGCCGATCTGGACGGCAGCGACGGCATCGACGGCTTCGTCGAGGAGGAGGACGCGCTCGGCGCTCCCCGCGAGCTCTTCCCCCAGACCGACGCCGAGGCCGCCTTCAACACGGCGCACGCCGGCGACGACTGCGCCTGGCAGCCCTGCGGCGCGCGGCTGGCGCTGTGGCCGGGGCCCGTCCTGACCGACCCCGACAGCGGGCGCGTCTGGGTCGGCGCCATCGAGATCGGCAGCATCCCGGGCGACTGGACCTTCTGGGGCAACGGCGCCGGGCTCGCGCCCTGGAGCGGCCTGGACGCGCGCCCCGAGCGGGTCGAGGTCCGCCCGGACGACGACTTCCCCACCACCCTGTGGGAGCCCGACGAGTTCGAGCCCAACGGCGGCGTCGTGCACGACGGCGCGATGTGGCTGTTCTCGTGCAACCTGGGCTGGCGCAAGCGCTGCCGGCTGGCGCGGGCGCCCCTCGACGACGTGCTGGACCGCGGCGCCTGGCGCTACTGGGACGGCGGCGACTGGGCGATCGACCCCGGGGACGCCGCGCCGCTGTTCGAGGGCGGGTCCTTCCTGTCGGTGCACTGGCGCGAGCAGGTCGGCCTGTGGATCGCCGTCTACGATCGGCCGTTCAGCAGCGAGGTGTCGCTGCGGACCGCGCCGGACCTGGCGGGACCGTGGTCGGAGCCGCTGTTCGTCACCGACATGCCGGCCAGCTGGGACGGCGGCGCACCCTATGGCGCGCTCGCCCACCCCGAGCTGTCCTGGACCGACGGCGAGAGCTGGTGGGAGCTGGTCACCTGGTACCGCTCGCCGGGGGACTGGCGGGGCGAGCTGCCGGTGGTCGCCGTGCAGCTCGCCCCCGCCGGCTGACTAGAACGGCAGGACCGACTCGGACACGACCTTGGCGACGAAGTCCTCGACCGTCATGGTGCCCAGGTCGCCGTCGTCGCGGGACCGGATCGACACGGTGCCGTCGGCCAGCTCCTGCTCGCCGATGACCGCCATGTAGGGCACCAGCATGCCGTGGCACTGGCGGATCTTGTAGCCGATCTTGCTGTCGCCATCGTCGAAGTGCACGCGCACCCCGGCGTCTGAGAGCGCCTTGGTCACCGACGCGCCGTGGTCCAGGCTCTTCTCGGACACGGTCATCACCCGCACCTGCTCCGGGCACATCCAGACGGGGAACTTCCCGGCGTAGTGCTCGATCAGGATGCCGACGAAGCGCTCGAAGCTGCCGAACACGGCGCGGTGCACGACGACGGGGCGGTGCAGCTCGTTGTCGGCCCCGACGTAGGTCAGGTCGAAGCGGATCGGCAGGTTGTAGTCGAGCTGGACCGTGGCGCACTGGTGGCTGCGGCCGAGGGCGTCGTAGACGTCGAAGTCGATCTTGGGGCCGTAGAAGGCGCCGTCCCCCTTGTGGATGCCGTAGCTCCGGCCGCTGCGGTCGAGGGCTTCCTGCAGCGCGCCTTCTGCCCGGTCCCACAGCGCGTCGTCGCCGAGCATCTTCTCGGGGCGGGTGGCGAGGTTGACCTCGACCTTCATGCCGAAGGCCGCGTAGACCCGGTCGATGAGCTCGAGCAGGGCGGCGACCTCGTCGGCGATCTGGTCCTCGGCGCAGAACAGGTGGCCGTCGTCCTGGCTGAACTGGCGCACCCGCGTCAGCCCCGACAGGGCGCCGGACAGCTCGTTGCGGTGCAGCACGCCCTGGTCGTGGATGCGCAGCGGGAGCTCGCGGTAGCTGCGCTTCCGGCTGCGGAAGATCAGCATGTGGCTGGGGCAGTTCATGGGCTTGAGGCCCAGGATGCGCTGGTCCGTGCCCTCGAGCTCGTCGGCGTCGCCTTCCAGGAAGTGGCCCTCGGGGAAGTGGAAGAGGTTCTCCTGGTAGTGGTCCCAGTGGCCGCTGGTCTCGAACAGCTTCTTGTCGAAGACGAGCGGCGTCTTGACCACGTCGTAGCCGCTGCCGGCCAGCAGCTTGCGCATCCGGCTGCCGAGCAGGTCGTAGATGAACTCGCCGCGGGGCAGCCAGAAGGGCGCGCCGGGGGCCCAGTCGTGGAACATGAACAGGTCGAGCTGGGCGCCGAGCTTGCGGTGGTCGCGCTTCTTGGCTTCTTCGAGGCGGAACAGGTACTGGTCGAGCTCTTCCTTCGTCTTCCAGACCGTGCCGTAGACGCGCTGCAGCTGCGGGTTCTTGGCGTCGCCCAGCCAGTAGGCGCCGGACACCTTGAGCAGCTTCACGTTCTTGGCCTGCTTGGTCCGCATGACGTGCGGGCCGCCGCACAGGTCGACGAACTCGCCGCCGTCCTTGCGGCGGTTCCGGTAGATGCTGACCTTCTCGACCGGCAGCCGGCCGATGTGCTCGACCTTGAAGACCTGGCCCTTCTCGGCGAAGTAGGCCACGGCCTGTTCCTTGGTCCAGTCCTCCTGCTCGAAGGGCTGGTTCTCCTTGACCACCTTCTTCATCTCGGCCTCGATGGCCTCGAGGTCGGTCTCGGACAGGGTCACGCCAGGGATGTCCACGTCGTAGTAGAAGCCGTCCTTGATGGCCGGGCCGAAGGCCAGCCGGGCGTCGGGCCACAGCTGCAGGATGGCCTGGGCCAGCACGTGGGCGGCGCTGTGGCGCAGGCAGTGCAGCCGGTAGTCGTCTTCGTTGTCGAAGGCGTCGCGGCCCATCTCGTGCTCTTCCTGGGCGAGGGCGCCGCCGTCTTCGGCGTCGTCCTGCGGGGCGGAGTCGGCTGCGGGATCGTTCTCGTGGTGGTTGCACATGGTGTGCTCCTGGGTGCGCGGTCGTCCGCCACACGAGGGCGGGCCGCTTTGGGTGGGGAGGCCCCGGCGGGGGCGGCAGGGAGCTAATCGCGCACCCGGGCCGCTGTCACGGGCCTTTCCGACCCCGACGGCGCCGCCCCGGGGGGGCGCTGCGTCGGCTAAGCTGCCGCCCTTCTGGAGTCCGCATGTCCCCGAGCCTGTTCCTGGCCCTGTCGCTCGCCTGCAGCGGCGGCAACATCAAGGTCGGCACCACCCCCGACAAGGACTCCGGCGGGGGCGACGACACCGGCTCCGGCCCGCCGCCCAAGGACGACGACGGCGACGGCTGGTTCACCCCCGACGACTGCAACGACTACGACCCCGCGATCAACCCGGACGCGACCGAGGTCTGCGACGGCGTCGACAACGACTGCAACGGCATCGCCGACGTCAACGACGCCGTCGACACCCGCACCTACTACAAGGACGGCGACGGCGACGGCTACGGCGATCCCAGCAGCGAGATCGCCACCTGCAGCCGCCCCCCGGGCTTCGTCGAAGACGGCACCGACTGTGCCGACGACGACCCGACCACGAACCCCGGCGCCCCCGAGATCTGCAACGACGGCGCGGACAACAACTGCAACGGCCAGGAAGGCGAGTGCGACCTGTCCGGCGACGTCTACCTGACGGATGCCGCCGGCATCTGGGCCGGCGAAGCGGGCGGTGACCAGGCCGGCTACGCGCTCAGCAGCGCTGGCGACATCGATGGGGACGGGCTGGACGACTTCCTGGTCGCGTCCCCCTTCCACGACGGCAGCGCCACCGACGGCGGCGCGGTCTACGTGGTCTCCGGGCCCGGCACCGGCACCCACAGCCTGTCGGCCGCCACGGCCGTCTGGTACGGCACGGCGCGGTCCGAGAACGCGGGCACCGCGGTCAGCGGCGTCGGCGACGTCAACGGCGATGGCTACGCCGACTTCCTGGTCGGCAGCTACCACGCGGACCTGGGCGGCAACGACAGCGGCGCGGCCTACCTGGTGCTGGGCCCGACCAGCGGCGAGAACCAGTTCGTGGGCGGCGCCGACGCGGTGCTGGTCGGCGAGCTGTCCTACGACGTGGCCGGCGAGTCGGTCGGCGGCGGCGTCGACCTGACCGGCGACGGCACCGCCGACCTGCTGATCGGCAGCTCGGGCCAGGGCGACGGCGGCTTCCAGAGCCGCGGCCGGGCCTACGTGGTCAGCGGGGCGGCCCGCGGCACCGTCGATCTGTCCGAAGCCAGCGCCTTCATCGACGGGGCCGAGAGCTACGACCGGGTCAGCCGGGTGGCGGCGCTGGACGACATGGACGGCGACGGCATCGGCGACGTGGCGATCGGCGCCTGGTCCGCCCCGAACAACGACGGCTTCGGCGGCGCCTGGGTCTTCCACGGCCCGCTCTCCGGCAGCGTCACCATCGACGACGCCGATCTGATCATGGACGGCGACATCGAAGACGGCCGGGCCGGCTGGGCGCTGGCCTCGGCCGGCGACGTGAACGGCGACGGCAAGACCGACCTGCTGGTCGGGGCGCCCGAAGCGGACGGCGCGGCGTCGGAAGCCGGCATGGCCTGGCTGGTGTTCGGACCCGGCACCAGCGGCGCGCTCAGCGGGGCCGACGTGACCTTCCAGGGCACCGAGACCCGCGCCAACCTGGGCTACACCGTGGCCGGCGGCGGCGACCTGGACAACGACGGCCGGGCCGACGTGGCCATCGGCGCGCTGATGTCCGACCTGGGCGGCACCGACAGCGGCGGCGCCTGGCTGTGGTACAGCCCGGCGGCCGGCACCCTGACCATCGACGACGCCGACCTGGCCATCATCCCCGAGGTCGCCCGCGATGAAGCCGCCGCCAGCCTGGCCTTCGCCGGCAACGTCAACGGCGACTGCTGCAGCGACCTGCTGATCGGCGCGACCGAGGCCGACCGCGGCGGGTCCGGGTCGGGCGCGGCCTACCTGCTGACCGGCTCGGGCATCTGACGAGGGCGCGATGCGCATCCTGATGGCGGCGCGGCGGTATCCGCCGGATGTCTTCTCGGGCACCGAGACCGTGTTCCAGAGCCTGTACCAGCAGGCGAGGGAGCGGCACGAGGTGCGGCTGGTGGTGGGCTTCTCGCGGGCCCGCGAGCTGGTGCCGGCCGAGGCGGCGGCGGTCGATCTGCGCGGCCTGTCCAAGGGCCGGGCGTGGGCGCGCATGGCGAGGGGCATCGCCAGCGAGGCGCGGTCCTTCCGGCCCGACGTGGTGCTGTCCAACAGCATCGAGGTGCCGCCCGTCGGCGTGCCGGCGGCCTGCATCGTGCACGACCTGAACTTCGGCGAGGCCAGCGGTGCCAGCATCAAGAGCACCCTGGCGGGGCGCGCCAAGGCCGGCTTCTACGCGGCCCGGTCGCGCGGGCTGGACGCCGTCATCACCGTCAGCGCGGCCAGCGCCCGGGTCCTGGCCCACGCCGGCGTGCCCGGCGACAAGGTGACCGTGGTGCACAACGGCGTCGACGTCGACCGCTTCGCCCCGACCGCCGGGCCCGGCTGGGGGGACGACCCCTTCCGCTCCGACCGCGGGGTCGGCAGCGCCGAGCGCCCGATCCGCTTCGCCTACCCGTCGCGCATCCTCCCCGGGAAGGGCCAGCACCACGCGATCGATGCGATCGCCCGCCTGCCGCGGGACCACAAGCGCCGCGCCCGCCTGACCGTGGTCGGGGCGGCGGCCGACCCGGTCTACCTGGACCAGGTGCGGGTCCAGGCCTTCGACCAGCCCGTCGACTTCGCCACCGACGTGCCCGACATCGCGCCCTACTACCGCGACGCGGACGTGATCCTGTTCCCCACCGTGATGGACGAGGGCTTCGGCTTCACCGCGGTCGACGCCATGGCCGCCGGCCGGCCCTGCATCTGGTTCGACCAGCCCGCCATCCGCGAGGCGACGGGCGGCATCGGCGTGGCCGTGCCCCGGGGCGATGTCGTGGCCCTGCGCGACGCGATGAAGGCGCTGATGGACGACCCCGACGCGCGCGCCCGCATCGGCCGCGAGGGCCGGGCCTTCGTGCTGGCCCAGCGGTCCTGGGCCGCGGTCTGGCAGCGCTACGAAGCGGTGCTGGCCGGCATCCGGCGCTGAGCCCAGGCGCCCTGATCAGTCGGTGGGCCCGTCACCGGGCCGCAGCTCGACGGCCTGGTCCGGGTCATCGAGCAGGTTGAGCAGGGCCCTGCCTTCGCCCTCGGCCCGGTCGTCGCCGGCGGCGTGCAGCACCAGCTCCCAGCTGCCCCGGCGCAGGCCGTCGAAGCTGCCGGCATCGCCGTCGGCACAGGTCCCGTGGCGGCTGCCGCCCGGGCCGTACAGGTCGAAGACGCAGGGGCCGGGGCCGCGCCAGTGCCACGCGATGCGGCCGTCCTCGCGCAGATCGAGGGTGACCGGCTCCGGGCCGCCGAAGCCGGCGTGCAGCAGCCGCTGGTCGGTCAGGCCGAGCGGCCCCTCGTCCACCAGGTCGAGCTGCAGGTTCCCCTGCGGGCAAGGGCAGTGGAGGGTGTGGCCCGCGGCAGAGGGCGCATCCGGCTCGCGGCAGGGCAGGCCCTCGCAGCGCAGGGCGAGGTGGGCGGTGTCGGGGAGGGAGACCCCCCGGACGGTCACGGTCAGGCTGTCGTTGTCCTTCAGCCGGACGCTGTGGTCGCCGCCGTCCAGCTCGAGCGGAAAGCCCCGCGCGCCGTGGTCGAAGCTGCCCGCGTGGCAGGGCAGCAGCTGGCCGGGCCCGCGCACGACGAACCGCCCGCCGCCCAGCGTCTCGACCGTGCGCCCCGTGCACGCCAGCCACACCTCCTCGACCGGATTGCCGTCTTCGTCCCGGACGCTGACCGTGGCTTCGTCCTGCCCGGACAGCACCAGCCGCTGCTCTCCGGGACCGTCGACCTGCAGTCGCTCCAAGCGGGGCCGGCCGTCGGGCTCGTCCAGCCGCACGCCCAACACCCCGCAGCCCAGGTCCGGGATGTCGGCGCACTGGTCCTCGTCCAGGGGCACCGCGTGCAGGCGCCCGCCGCCCTCGGGGGACCAGGCCAGCTGCTCGTAGCGGACGTCGGGCCCGAGCGCCGAGCTGTCGACGCACAGGCGCGACGGACAGGCGGGCGCCCACAGCGAGATCGTGGCGGTGCCGCAGCCCGGTGGCGCGTCGGTCGTGCCCTCGAGGTCGAGGGCCGACGAGACCAGGGTCCGCCCGGGCACCCGCACGCGGTCGAAGCGGGCCGCGGGCACCGTGCCCGGCGGCAGGCAGCCCGCCCGGTCGGTGCGGCGCTCGATGGTCGGACCGCCGGTGTCGGCGTCGTCCGGGTCGGGGACGTCGACCTCGACGCCACCCAGGGGCGCGCCGTCGGCATCGGCCAGGCACAGGCAGGCGCTGCCTGGCGCTTCGAGCGCCTCGCCCGGGGCCGACCGGTGCGCAGGCGCCTCTCGGGCGGGGTCCCGGGTGTCCGACGACGACCCGTCCTCCTCGGCGACGGGATCCTCCTCCCCCGACCCCCGCAGGGCCCAGAAGACCCCGGCGACGGCCAGGACGGCGGGGATGGCCCACAGTGCGCGCTTCCGACCCATGTCCCGACGCTACCAGCGGGGGGATAGGCTCTGGATCCACACCGGAGCCATCCGTGGCCGATCTGCAGCACTGGACCTTCTCGCGCGGCCGCTTCGCCCACGGCGCGGCCTGGACGCTGGCCGACGTGCAGGCGCGAGTGCGGCAGCTGCTGGACCACTTCGCGGACCTGCTGCCGGTGGACCCTGCCGCGCGGATCGTGCTCAAGCCGAACCTGAACAACGACCTCGTCGCGCTGACCGGCAACAGCGTCGACCTGCGCGTGCTGATGGCGCTGCTGACGGCCCTGCGCGAGCGCGGCTACACGGACCTGACGGTCGCCGACGGCAGCAACGTCGGCGTCGAGCGGCGCGGCATCGACACCTTCAAGCGGCTGCGCATCGACCGGCTGGCGAAGCTCCAGGACGCGCGCGTGGTCGACCTGAACCACGACGAAGGCGTGCAGGTCCAGCTCACGGCCGGCGCCCACCCGCGGGTGGCGCGCACGGTGCTGGACTGCGACTTCCTGATCTCCGTGCCCAAGGTCAAGACCCACGTCGAGGCGGGCCTGTCCTGCGCCATGAAGAACTGGGTCGGCATCGCGCGGGGCCAGGACAAGCGGCACATGCACTACGACCTGGGCCGCAACATCTTCACCATCAACCAGGTGGTGATGCCGGACCTGATCATCGTCGACGGGCTGGTCGGCATGGAAGGCAACGGCCCCGGCGACGGCGAGCCCTTCCGCCTGGGCCAGCTGATGGCCTGCGACGACGCCTTCCTCAACGACGCGGTCGTGCGGCGCCTGGTCGACCTGCCGGTCGATCGCATCCCCTACCTGGGGCACGCGCTGGACAGCGGGCACCTCACTCCCCAGTTGCTCGCCGACATCGACGCGCGCGTGCCGGTGCTGCGGCCCATCAAGCCGGCGCCGCCGCGGACCCGTCTGGCCGAGCTCGCCGACCGCCGCGAGGTCTTCTTCCTCAAGAAGCTGGCCCGTCCCGTGACCGACCAACCCCAGGTGCTCGAGGCCGCCTACAAGCTGCGGGTCATCCAGGACGTCTACCGCCGCGACGACGACGCGGTCGAGCGCGTGGTGCGCGACCCCGCGGCCTGCGGCAGCTGCGCGAAGTGCGTGGACTTCTGCCCGACCGGCCTGTCCCTGGACGAGATCGGCGTGGTCCACGAACCCGACCGCTGCATCGGCTGTCTCTACTGCTGGTGGGTCTGCCCCCAGGACGCCCTGGCCCTGGACGGCCCGCTCAACGCCATGGAGCGCCAGGTGGTCCGCTACAAGCAGGACATCGAGAAGCTGTGAGCCTGTTGCCGTGGGCGGTCCTGGTGCTCGCCGCCCGGGCCGCGGACCCCTGGGAGCGACCGGACCACCTGCGCGTGGCGGCCGAGCCGCCCCGTGTCTGGCGGGACCTGGACGCGCGGAAGCGCCGCGTGCGGCTGTGGTGGGACGCAGGCGACGCCCCGGTCGAGATCCAGGCCCTGATCCGCGGTCGCTGGCGCACGGTGGCACAGGACGCCGAGCCCGGCTGGACGAGCGATCCCCTACCGCTCGGCGTGGCCCTGCGGGCCCGGCGCGAGGGGCAGCCACCCGGCCGCTGGAGCCCCGTCCTGACCGCGCCGACGGCCTTCGGGCCCACCGATCTGGCCGGCCTCGCGGCGGAGCCGGGCGCGGTGCTGGGGGCCCGGGTCGGGCAGCTGTCCTTCGACCCGGCCACCGGCGACACCTGGGCGACGACCCTCGGGGGAGGGGCGCTGCAGGTGACCGAGGCGGGCGAGAGTCGCGCCTGGACGGCCTGGGAGGGGCTGCCCGACGGCTTCGTGATCGACGTGCACGCCCGCGAGGGCGAGGTGCTGCTGGGGACCGGGCAGGGCGCGCTGCTGGTCGTGGAGGGGCAGCCGGTCCGGGTGTGGGATGCCGCCGAGCTGCCCAGCAGCCACGTGCAGGCGGTGGCCTTGGGACCCGACGGCACCCGCTGGCTGGGCACCGACGCGGGGCTGGCCCGGGAGCAGGCCGGCGCGCTGGCGACGCTGCTGGGCCCGCCGGGCGTGTACAGCATCCACACCGACACCCGCGGCGGCGCCTGGGTCGGCTGGGAAGGCCTGCGCCGCGTGGAGCCCGACGGCACGCGGGGAGTGCTGCCGGGCATCGACAGCGACAGCCACGTCTACGACCTGGCCTTCTCGGGCGAGCGCCTGTGGGTCGCCACCGAGGAACAGGGCGTGGTCGAGCTGCGGCCCGACGGGGCCCGCGAGGTCGTGGGGCTGCCGGCCTACGGGCTGGCGGTGCGCGACGGCGCGCTGTGGGCGGCGGCGGGTGTGGACGGCCTTCGGGACGCCGGCGGGCGCCTGCACGGACGGGAGAGCGGCCTGCCCGGCGACACGGTCTGGTCGGTCGAGCCTGGACGCGTGGGGCTGTGGGTGGGCACCGACGGGGGGCTGGCCTGGCTGCGCCCAGGTGCCGGCGGCATGCTGCCGACCTCCGATGTCTGGGCGCCGCCCCGCAGCCGCTGGCCGGCCGACGCCCGTGCCGATGCGCTGCTGTTGCGGAAGAACGGGCTGGTGGTCGGCGGTGATGCCGGGCTGACCCGGGTCGGGAACGTGCTGCGCGACGGCGACGACCTGATCGTCGGCGCGCGGCAGCCGGTGGTGGCGCTGCTCGCCGACGGGCACGGCGGCGCCTGGGCAGTGGGGCCGGGAGCGGTGCACCTCGACCGCCGCGGCGACCTGCGGCTGGTCGAGCTGCCGGGAGTGGCCCGCGACGCCGCGCTGCTCGGCGACGATCTCTACGTCGTGCTGCCGTCGGGACTGCACCGCGTCGCCGCCGGCTCCGAGCGCGCCGAGCTGCTCACCGCCGCAGACGACCTGACGCGGATCTCCGCTGCGGGTGCGGGCCTGTGGGTGGTCCAGTCCGGTCGGCTGATGGAGTGGATCGACGGGGCCCTCATCCCGGTCCCCGCCGCCGGGCAGGTGCTGAGCGTGTCGGCCGACCCCGCGCAGCCGGGACACGTCTGGGTGGGTGGATTGGCCGGACTGCGTCGCGTGGGCTCACGGGCCTCCGGTGGAGCGCTGCCCGTCGAGATCCCAGTGCTCGACGACGTCATCGCCGCGATCCCGGCGGTCGCGGCCGACGGCGAGGGCGGCGTCTGGTTCGCCACCGGCGGGGGCCGGGTGGCCCGGCTGGGCGTCGACCTGTCGCTGCACTGGCTCGACCTGCCGGTGCTGCCGGCCGTGGTCGGCATCGACGTCGACCCTCGCGATCCGTCCGTGGCCTGGCTGCGGACCGTGCGTGGCACCTGGCGGGTGAGGGCGCCCTGACGCGGCAGCGCCCGGACTACCGCTGCTGGGGCCGGCCGAGCCGCTGGGCCAGCACCCGCGCCATGAACAGCGGGTTGCCCAGCAGGTAGCGCTTCCACAGCCGTCCGGGCTCGGCGATCAGCCGGCCGACCCACTCCGCGCGGTCCGTGAACCAGCGCGGGCCCCGCGGCGTGCGCCCGGCCAGGAAGTCGGCCGTCGCCCCCAGGCACCAGACGACCGGGGCGTCGATGCGGTCGCGGCGGGCATCGACCCAGTACTCCTGGGTCGGGGTGCCCATGCCCACCAGCACGATGTCGGGGGCGAAGGCGTTGATCCGCTCGATGCTGGCGGCGTCTTCGGGGCCCGTGCGGGGGTGGTAGCCGTGGTCCGTGGCCAGCTGCAGGCCCGGGTGCCGGCTCCGGAGCACCGCGGCGGCGTCTTCCGTGACGCCCGGCGCGCCGCCGATCCAGTAGATGCGCCAGCCCTCGGCCTCGGCGCGGGCCGCCAGGTCCCAGATCCAGTCCGCGCCCGTCATGCGGTGGGGCAGGTCGGCGCCCAGCAGGCGCGCGCCGGCCCGCACGCCGTTGCCGTCGCAGAAGCACAGGTCGACGCCGTTGAGGAAGCGGGTCAGCCCGCCGTCGCGGGCCGCGGTGTTCAGCACGTGCACGTTGGCGTAGGCGACCGTCCGCCGCTCGCCGGCGGCGATGGCAGCGCCCACCCGCTCCAGCAGGTCGTCCCAGGACAAGGGGTGCACGTGCACCCCCAGCACGTCGACGGTCGAGGGCTCAGCCGTGGCCACGGGGCCTGCTCACTCGGTGGTGACGGCGCCGACCAGCACGTAGGACCCGAGCACCCGCATGTCCGAGCGGTCCAGCGGCAAGGTGGACGTGGTCTCGATCGCCCGGCCGACCGTGATGTACAGGGTCAGCCCCGCATCCCACTCGGTGAAGGCGCTGCTGGGCACGGTGAAGGAACCCTCGTCCTCGGCCGCGCAGGTGACCTCCTGCAGCTCGGCTCCGGTGTCCGGATCCACCAGGCGCAGGCCGATCAGCACGCCGTCTCCGGTGCCCGAGCCCGACCAGCGGAAGGACAGGTCGCCCCGGCCCAGGGTGCCGCCGGCGGTGGACAGCATCTCGGCAGGCGCCAGCAGATCGAAGGTCGTGGGCAGCTCGACGACGTCGTCGGCGCCGAACTCCGGGAACTCGGCGCCCTCGAAGGACGCGATGCTGAAGGCGCTGCCGGCCGGCATGTCGTCGGCGTCGACCACGCCGGAGCCGTCCTGGCCATTGTAGGCCTGCAGCGCGCTGTCCCACTTCAGGGCCAGGGTGCCGCCGCCGTCTTCGGTCAGGGTCAGGGTGGACGCACCGGGATCGCGGTTCTCCCAGCCCAGGTCGGGCTGGTAGTCGGTCTGGCAGCGTCCCAGGCTGTTGGTCCAGGTCTGCCACCAGGCGGCGCCGGTGTCGGGCTCGATGAACACCAGCCGCGCGCGGCCGCTGGTCCCCAGCCCGGCCAGGCTGCCGACGCTCTCGCGGAACTGCAGCTCGCCCAGCATGCCGGTCTCACCGGTGCCGTCGGGGAAGTAGGCGAAGCCTTCGTCCAGGCTGCCCTCGCCGGCGTCGGTCGTGATCGAGATCGACGTCCAGCCGACCGCCGACGCCGCGGGGGTCGTGACCCGCACGCTGCCGGGCTGCCAGCTGACCAGGGTGGCGTCGCGGGCACCCAGCTTGACCGCCACGGACGCGTCGAAGGGCCCGCCGGTGATGACGATGTCGTCGCCGCCCGCGGTCAAGCCGTAGGCCGGATCGACCGCCTCGATGGAGATCACCTCCGGCGGCGCCGTGTCGATGCCCTCGTCCCCGGCCGTGCCGTCGCAGCCCGCCGGCAGGTCCTCGCAGGTCTTGTCGATGACCCCGTTGTCGAACAGGCCGGTGCAGGCGGCCATCAGCAGGAGGAGGGGCATGGGGCTCCGGAGAGAGCGGCGAGAGGGTTCAGCGGGAGAAGCCGGCGCCGTACTTCCAGGCGATGCCAGCGATGCCGCTGGTGGCGCCGTTGTGAGGCAGGGTCGACGTGGGCTCGAGCATCTGGCCCACCAGCAGGTCGACCTGGGTCGGACTGGCCGGCCACGCGGTCCAGTAGTTCGGGATCGTGAAGCTGCCGTCGTTGCGAGCCACGCAGGTCAGCGACTCGCGGTAGCCCGAGCTGCTCGGCGTGTGGGACATCTGGATGAGCACGACATCGCCGCTGCCGCCCGACCAGGTGATGGTCGGCGTGCGGGTGATGTTCGGCGCCGTGGTGCCCGCGATGTTGGGGCTGGTGACGTTCCAGGAGTTGCTGGGGGTCTCGACGAAGTCCGTCACCGTGATGTCGGGGATCTCGGTGCTGGTGAAGCCCGGCAGGTCGTAGGAGCCGCCGGCCGCGTACTGGCTGGAGACGATCTCGCCGTCGGTGTTGGCCTCGAACCAGATGTCGCTGTCCCAGTTGAAGGTCAGGCTGCCGCCGGTGGAGAGGTCCAGCCGCGCGGTGGTGGCGCCCGGCTCGTAGACGTCCAGGCTGCCCGACCAGTCGTAGTCGAGCGAGCAGGTGTCGAGCCCGCTGCTGAACAGGTCGGTCCACGAGAAGGCGACGGGGGCCACGAAGGTGAACCGCGCGAAGCCGAAGTCGACCGGCGTGTCGCTCCAGTAGCTGCCGACCTGGTCGTACCACTCGATGTAGCCGATGGTGCCGGTCAGCCCGGTGCCGTCCTCCCAGTACTGGAAGCCGCTGGTCAGCGAGCCCTCGCCGCTGCCGGTGGCGACGGTCACATCGACCCAGCCTTCGGTGGACGAGGTCGGCGTCGTCACCCGCAGCCAGGTGCGATCCCAGCTGGTGACCGTGCCCGCCGCGCCGCCGAAGCGCACGGTGGAGCTGCTGTCGAAGGGGCCCCCGGTGATCTGGACCGTGGTGCCGCCGTCGGTGCTGCCGAAGGCGGGCACGACGTCGTCGATTGCCACCGACCCGGTCGAGCCGCCGTCGGTGTCGGTGTCCGCGTCGGTGTCCGTGTCGACCGAGCCGTCGGTGCCGCCGTCGGTGTCGGTGCCGCCGTCGGTGTCGGTGCCACCGTCGGTGTCGGTGCTGCCGTCGGTGTCGGTGTCGGTGTCCGCGTTGACGTCGCTGTCCGTGTCCAGGTCCGTGTCGGCGTCGGCGTCGAAGCCGTCGGTCACACCGCTGTCCCCGCCGTCACCGGTGCCGGGACCGGTGAAGCTCTGCAGCCCGAAGCCGCAGCCCGGGAGCAGCACGAGGAGTGTCGGCAGGAACGTGGGAAGGCGTCGCATGGCACGCACCGTACCCAGGCGGCCCGGTCGCGCGCAACAGGCGGTCGCAGCGGTGCTGCGCGCAGGCCTCAGCCGAGGGCGGGTGTGACCCGCCCCGGGGGCACTCGCGCATGGGCGCCGGGGCCTTCCCGCTCGGCCAGGAAGCCCAGCAAGCGACCCGCGCTCTTCGCCTTGTGGAGCAGATCTCCGGTCGTGCGGACCTTGCGGGCCTGCTTCCACACGCCGGAGGGCGACAGGTACTGCGCGGCGTAGGCCAGCTTCAGCGCCATGCGCAGCTCGGCCGCCGACAGGTTCGGCAGATCGATGATCACCTCGCGCGCGTTGTCGGCCGGCCGGAAGTCGCCCTCGACGAACCAGCCGTGCTGCATGGCCTGGTCGTACATCTCGGTGCTGGGGCTCGGCAGGGCGACGCTGAAGTGCACGAAGCTCGTGCCCAGGCTGCGCGCCATCCGCCACGAGTTGATGAGGGTCTTCCAGGTCTCGTTGGGACTGGCCCCGATGAGCACGCTCACCTCGGGCTCGACGCCGTTCTCGCGGCAGACCTGCACGGCCCGCGTGACGTCCTTGACCTTGAGCTCCTTGACGCAGTCTTCGAGCAGCCCGTCGTCGAAGGTCTCGCTGCCCATGTAGACCATCTTGCAGCCGGCCTTGCCCATCGCCTGGATCTGCTCGGCGTCGTGCAGCATGTTGGCGCGCGCCAGGCAGATCCACTGCAGCCCCAGCGGCTCGATGCCCTCGCAGATGGCCGTCGTGCGCTTCTTGCCCCAGGTGAAGATGTTGTCGGCGATCTCCACGCCCTGGATGCCCAGGCTGGCGATGTCCTCGAACTCGGCGACGATCTGCTCGACCGTGCGCTTGCGCAGGGGCGGGCGGTCCACGTAGGTCGCCTGGGTGCGCTTGAACTCCAGCTCGATGGCCTGATCGATGGCGTTGGTCGTGCAGAAGGTGCAGCGGAAGCCGCAGCCACGGCTGAAGGCCGCCGTCGTGATGCTGGCCACGTCCAGCCGGTTGGCCCGGTAGGTGCCGCGCAGCAGCCGACGGTCGGGCATCGGCAGCTCGGGCACGTCCAGCAGCTGGCGGAAGCCGCCCCGGTGCATCTGGCCGGCATCGTCGAACCACGACAGGCCGTCGACCTCCTCGCGGCGGAGCGTCCCGCGCCAGACGGCGTCCAGGTCGCGCAGGGTGTGCTCGGGTTCGCCCAGCAGGCCATAGCTCTCGCGGCCCACCTGGAACTCGTCGGGCTTCCAGGTCACCGCGGTGCCCATGAACACGAAGCGGGTGCCGGGGGCGACCGCGTGGATGCGGTCGGCGGCGGCCTTGTCCTCGACCGCCGACAGGTAGGTGGTCCAGTGACAGACCACGTCCCAGCGCTCGGCGGCGATGCGGCGCTCGAAGGCGGGGAGGTCGACGCCCTCGGCCGGGCAGTCCAGCAGCTCGACCTGCCAGCCCAGGCGGTCCCGGGCCCAGGTCGCGACCTGGAGGAGGTGGATCGGCGGCTTGTAGTCGAAGCCGTAGTTGCAGCCGTAGACCCGATCGATGGGCAGGCCGCGCGCGTTGAGCGCGGGAGGCGGGACGAGGAACAGGGCCTTCACGACGGGACACCACGCGAGGGGAGGGGGACGTCGCGGGCCCTAGCCCGGTCTTGCACCTCGGCATAGACGGTCTCGACGCCGCCCACGTGACGATCCGGATCGAGGGTGCGCGCCACCCGGGCCCGGCCTGCGGCGCCCAGCGCGGCGGCACGGGCAGGGTCCGCGAGCAGCGCGCCGACGGCGGCGGCCAGGGCGGCGGGGTCGGCGGGGGGCACCAGCCGGCCGTCGACGCCATCGGTGACGAGCTCGGGGATGCCGCCGATGTGGGAGGCGACGACCGCGCGGCCGAGGGCCTGCGCCTCGCTGACGGCGTAGGGCAGGTTCTCGGGCCAGCGGCTGGGCACCGCGACCACCGCGGCCGAGCGCAGCTCCTCGAGCAGCTTCGGGCGGGGCAGGGGTCCGAGCACCTCGACCTGCGGCAGGCGGGCGGCTGCGGCGCGCACCTCGTCCAGCAACGGGCCCCCTCCGCAGATGCGCAGCCGGTGCCCGGGCAGGCGGCGCGCGGCCTCCAGCAGGTCCCGCACGCCCTTCTCCTCGGCCAGACGACCGGCGTACAGCCATCCGCTCCCCCTCGCCCTGGCCTCCTCCTCTCCCGCCAGACCCGACGGATCCAGCGGGTTGGGCAGCACGGTGACCCGGTCCGCCCGCACCCCGAACCGGACCAGCGTGTCCGCCAGCCAGCGGCTGGGGCACAAGAAGCGGTCGACCCGGTCCCAGACGCCCAGCCGATGGTGCAGCGCCTTCTCCAGGGCGACGGCGGCGCTCGGCAGCGTCCGATCCCACTTGCAGCGGTGGTGCACGGCCTGCAGGTAGTGGTGGCCGCGGCAGCGCTCGCAGGGAGCGCCGTCGACGTAGAGGTGGCCCGACGGGCAGATGAGCTCGTAGTCGTGCACGGTCCAGACCACCGGTACCCCCGCGCGGCGCAGCGGGCCGAGCACGGCGGGGGTCAGGTGCCGGTGCAGGTGCTGCACGTGGGCCACGTCGGGGGCCAGGTCGCGGACCATCGCCCGAGCGGCCCGGGCCGACTCCAGGGACCAGGCCATGCGCAGCAGGGCGCGGGCGCGATCGACGCGGGTCTCGGCGGTGCGGGGGTCCACCCAGCTGGGGAAGCGGGCCTCGTAGGGCGAGGGCTCGTTGTCCGGGTGGCGCATGGCCAGCGGGATCACCTGGTGGCCGCGCTTCGTCAGCAGCCGGGTCAGGTCGCGGGTGTAGGTCGTGTCGCCGCCACGGGGATGGTGGAAGCTGTGCACCATGAGCACGCGCATCAGGCGGTGCTCCGCGCCGGCTCGGCGGGCCCCTGCGAGTCGTCGCCGTGGGCCATCGCGAGGCCCCAGGCGGTGCCCAGGGGGACCCAGTGGGTGGGGCTCAACAGCTCGGTGGACAGCAACAGCTCTCCGTGCAGCACGATGAAGGTGGCCAGCCCGCCGTAGGCCAGCGAGCCCGTGGGCGACAGGGCCGAGTGGGTCGCCTGGTCCTCGCGGGACCGGCGCCTCAGCCGGCCGACGGACAGCCCGACGAACAGTCCGAAGCCCAGCAGGCCGAGTGCCCCGGTCTCGCCGGCGATCTTCTGGATCGCGCCGTGGGCGTCGACGCCGTTGATCCGGTAGTGCGGGAAGGTGACGAGCTCGATCTGCGTGCTGGTGCCGGTGCCGGAGCCGACGAGCGGGTGGTCCTGGAACATCCGCCAGGCGCGCACGTTCAGGCTGTGGCGCGCCCGCGTGGCGTCGAGCATGGCGCGGGACCGCATCAGCACCGGGGACAGCACCATCAGCCCCACGGCCAGGGCGGCGATGGGCAGGATCCGGCGGGGGCGGCCGATCCACGGCCGGGCCGCGGGCAGGAAGCAGGCCGCCGCCAGCAGCCCGCCCAGCCACGCGGTCTTGCTGGCCGACAGGAACAGCGCGACGACCGCCAGCATCAGCACCGGGGTCGCGGTGGGGATCCGCCGCCGTCCTGCCAGCACCAGCAGCGGGACCCAGCCAGCCAGGCACACGGCCAGCGTCTTGTGGTTCGGCGTCAGGCCGGCGATCGGCTGGAACCAGAGCGCGTCGCCGCCTGCCAGGCGCACGACAGAGGTCGCGAGCGACACGGTCGCCAGCACCCCGCAGGCCGCGACGACCAGCGACAGGGTCCGCCGGGGCGGGACCAGCCGGGCGACGGCCCACGACAGGCCGATGCCGTGCACCAGGTAGACGAACAGCGGCTTGCGGAACAGGTGGTGCAGGCTGCTGGATGGGTCCAGGGCGTTGCACAGCGACAGCAGGCAGGCCAGCAGCAGCAGCCCCCAGCCGACGGCCGACGGCGGCCCGGGCCACGGCCGTCCACGCGCCAGGACCAGCAGCAGGGCGGCGGGCGCCAGCGCCATTCCGATCAGGTCGGACAGCGGCGCGTCGAAGTCCCAGGTCGCGCCGCCCGGCAGGGGCAGCGGAAGTGCCACGCCGAGGTCGATGTAGGGGTGGAACAGCAGCACCAGGGCCAGCAGCCCGGTCACGAGCCAGCGGGCAGCGGTCACGGGGCGCCCCCCCGCCGCGGCCGGGTCAGCCGGAAGCCCAGGCCGAGCAGCGCGACACAGGGCACGGCGGCGGCCCACAGCACGGGGCTCGTCAGCGAGGTCGGCCGGCCGGGCCCCAGCTCGACCGCCACGGCGATGAGCCCGGCGAGCACCGCGATGCCCCCGGCCTGCAGCCACGAGGCCCAGGCGATGCCGGTCGGGCGCCAGGTCCGCGCCAGCGCCAGGGCGTAGACGCCCGGCACCACCAGCATGTTCAGCGTCGTGGCCAGGGCCAGGCCGTCCAGGCCCATCGGGCCGACCAGCAGCGCGTTGAGCCCGGCGTTCAGCAGGACCGAGACCAGGCCCAGGCCCAGGACCAGGGACAGGTTGCGCTCGACGATGTGGGCCCGGACGACGACGGTGCCGAGCAGGGTCGGCAGCACCCCCGGCAGGTACCAGCCGAGCACGCTGGCGGTGGCCGCCGTGTCCGCGGCCCCGAAGGCCCCGCGCTCGTAGAGCAGGGCGACCAGCACGGTGCGGCCGATGTACATGCCGGCCAGCACGGGAGCGCTCAGGGCCAGCACCCAGCGCAGCGACTGGGCCACGCCGGCGCGGGCCGCTGCGACCTGCCCGTGGGCGAACTGGTTGGACCAGGTGGCGTAGGCGACCATCAGCAGGCTGGACTCCATCAGGGTCTGCGGGATGACCCGCGCCCGGTCCGCATACTCCAGGGTGGCGACCGCGCCCTCGGGCAGCATGCCGGCGAAGGCCTTGTCGACGACCAGGTTCATGGCGACCAGCAGCTCGCCGCCCAGCACGGGCGCCAGGTCACGGAACACCGACCGGACCTCGGGCGCCAGCTCGAGCCCCGGGCGCGGCAGGCGGCCCAGGCAGCCCCGGACCAGCGCCCCCCACAGCAGCAGCTGCGCCACCTCGCCGGCCAGCAGCCCGACCGGCAGCGCCACCGAGCCCAGCGGCGCCAGCAGCGCCCAGGTCACGCTGATGACCGTGCCGGCCCGCAAGAGCGGCGTGAGCGCGATCGCGCGGAACCGGCCGTGCACCTCGAGCAATGCCCGGAGCACCGAGCCGACGGCCGTCGTCACCACGAAGGGCAGCAGCGCCCACAGGTAGGTGCGGGCCAGCGCCGCGCCGTCGGGCGGGAAGTCGGTGAGCTGCTCGATCCTCGGCGCCACCGCGGCACACAGCAGGGTCGCGCCCAGGGTCGTCCACAGCGCCGCGTGGGTCAGCAGGCCGCCGACCACCGCGGGCTGCCGCTCGGGGGTCGCCGCGCGGACGCGGGCCAGGGCCGGCGCGGCGGTCGTGGCCAGCGCGCTGCCGCCGAGCACCAGCGCGAAGGTCGGCAGGGCCAGGGCCCAGAACCAGGCGTCCGTGACCAGGCCGACGCCGTACCAGTTGGCGATCACGACGGGCACCAGGAAGGCGGCGCCGCGGGCCGCGATGGCCACCGGCACCAGCAGCACCGAGGTGCGCCCCACGCTCACCGGCCGCTCCTCCTTCAGCGGGCGCCCCGCGCTCTCCCGGCGCCCCTGCTCCGGCAGGCCGTCATCGGGCACCGCGACCACGCAGGACGGCCGGCACCGTCTTGAACAGGATCACGATGTCCAGCCACAGCGACCACTCCTGCACATAGGCGATGTCGTGGTTGACCATCGCCTCGAAGCCCAGGTTCGACCGGCCGCTGACCTGCCACGGGCCCGTGATGCCGGGCCGCACCTTCTGGCGCATCTCCATCCAGTAGGCGACCTCGGCGTCGTCCTCGGCGCCCTCCAGGTCGGACAGCGGCAGCGGCCGCGGCCCCACCAGGTTCATGTCGCCGCGCAGCACGTTCCACAGCTGGGGCAGCTCGTCGATCGAGTACTTGCGGATGAACCGGCCGAGCGGCGTGATGCGCGGGTCGTGCGCCATCTTGAACAGCACGCCGTCGGCTTCGTTGTCGGCCTCCAGGGCGGCGCGCTGCTGCTCGGCGTCGACGACCATGCTGCGGAACTTGAAGAAGGGGAAGGTCCGCCCGCCGCGCCCGACGCGCTGCTGCACGAAGAACACCGGGCCGCCGTCCTGCAGCTTCACCAGCAGGCCGACCAGCGTGAGCAGGGGGAGGAGGAGGGCGCCGCCCAGGCCGACCAGCACCAGGTCGATGCCCCGCTTGAGCTGCTCGCCGAAGGTCGGGTAGGCCAGCGAGGTGATGTCGATGAGCTGCAGGTCGCCGACCCGGGCCAGGTCGATGCGCGGGCTCGCGATGCCCCACGACAGCGGCACCTGCAGCACCCGCAGCCCCAGGCGGTCGGCTTCCGTCGCCAGGATGAGCGAGTCCTGGCGGGAGAGGGCCCGGCTGGCCAGGATGAGCACCTGCAGGTCGTGCGCGTTCACGAGCGCGCGCACGTCGGTGATCGAGCCGAGCACGGCGTCTTCGTCCAGGCCCTCGGCGGCGGCGCCGGGTCCGCTGTCGGCCAGCGGCCGCAGGTAGCCGCAGACCACCCAGTCCCGGCCCCGGCGCTGCAGGCGATCGGCCATCGCGCGGGCTTCCTCGCCGACGCCGACGATGGCGAGGCGCCGCTGCACGATGGGCTTGGGCACGTGGGCGTTGACCCGGAAGAAGGCCAGCCGCAGGGCGCCGATGGCCGCCGCGGTGGCCAGCAGGGTGCCCGCCAGCAGGGTGCGCGAGTAGGTCTGCTCCGGCTGCAGGAACTGCAGCACGACCACGGCGACCAGCACGGCGCCCGCCGCCCGGCTGACCCCGCTGGCGATGCGCGCCGAGCTGGTCATGCGGTCGGGGTCGTACAGGCCGACCTGGCGCATCACCAGCAGCCACACGCAGGCCAGCACCAGGCCGCCGGGCGAGAAGGCCGTCGGCAGCCACAGCTCCCACCAGCGCAGCGGGACCAGCAGCTCGAGGTGGGGCTTGTACCAGACCCACAGGCGGTGCCCGCCCCACAGACCGATGGTCAGCCCGAGCAGGTCGAGCAGCAGGACCACGGCCTTGAGCAGGCCGATGCGCGCCACGCGCTACTCCAGGACCGAGGACGTACCCTGGGCGCCGCCCGTCACCGCGTTGCGGTACACGGCGGAGCCGGCCACGAACGGGGCCAGCACGCCGGAGACCTCGCGGAAGAAGCGGGCCGCGTTGGTGATGGTCCGGGTCGGCACGACGACGATGTCGCCGCGCTGCAGGAAGACCATCTGCTCCATGTCGCCCTGCGAGAAGATCGCGTCCACGTCGACCGTGTACAGCTCGGGGCTGTCCATGCCGCCGCGGATCAGCAGCACGTTGCTGGTCCGGCTGTACTGGTTGATGCCGCCGGCCCGGGTCAACGCTTCGAGCACCGACATCTCGTTGGACAGCTGCAGCACCATGGGCTGCGCGACCTCGCCGATGACGATGACCTTCTGGCTCTGCAGCTCGACGATGTTCACCGACACCTGGGGGTCGGTGTAGTACTCGGAGATCGCCTCGGACAGGAAGTCGCGGATCTCGGTGTAGGTCTTGCCCGCGACGTCGACCCGCCCGACCAGGGGGTAGGAGATCGTGCCGTCGGGGGCCACGGTGACGTCCAGGTCCAGATCGTCGTGGCGCCAGACCTGGATCGAGATGCGGTCGCCGGGGCCGATCTGGAACTCGGCCGGGGTCGGGACCCGCCGGACCTCGGCGGGGGCGTCGGTGATGCTCTGCACCTTCGCCTGGCGGCCGGCACAGCCGACGGTCGCGGGGACGAGCCCCGACAGCAGCGCGCAGAGCAGCGCCGTCGGGACGGTGGATGTGCGGTTCATCGCGGATCCGGAGGGGGGATGGGCAGCGGCCAGGGTATCGCGGGCCGGCCGCGGTGGCATGGTCGGCTCGGACCCGCGGTCGATGGCTTGCCGTGGGCGGTCGTCAGCGGGTATACCCCGGCACAGGCGGCGCCTTCGTCGGACGCCGTCTCGAGGCCGCCGGCCCTCCGCTGCGGCCCGCGCCTCGCCCCCTGTCGCGGGACTGTCCGAATGGAACTGCTCACCCTGTACACCGCGCTGCTTCGCCGGAAGTGGGTGATCCTGCAGGCCGTCGTGCTGTTCACCGTCGGCGCGGCCATCCTCAGCGTGGTGCTGCCGAAGAACTTCCGCACCAGCAGCCGGGTCCTGGTCAGCACCAGCGACACCAGCCTGAGCATCCTCAACGACCTCGGCCTGGGCGAGATCGCGCAGGGCCTGTCGAACACCGACGACATCCAGAACAAGATCACCCTGGCGACCACGCGGCCCGTCCTCGACGAGGTCATCTGGCGCCTGCAGCTGCGCGACGACGACGGTCGGCTGTACACCGCCGAAGAGCTGCTCGTCCCAGGCACCTTCGGCGAGATCGAGGCGCGCCCGAACATCACCGTCAGCCAGCAGCAGGGCACCGACCTGCTGGTGTTCGAAGCCCGCGCCAACGACCCCGAGCTCGCGCAGCTCATCGCGAACACGGTGGTCGAAGTCGCCATCCAGCGGGCCCAGCAGCGCGCCCGCCAGGACACGCGCAGCGCCCGGGTGTTCATCGAGGAACAGCTGGTCGTCGTCCGCAAGGAGTTCGACCAGGCGCTGACGCAGATCGCCGACGCCCAGGCCGCCGAAGAGGTGATCGACCTCGAGACCGAGCTCAAGGCGGCGATCGCGCGCCTGTCCGAGCTGATGCTCGGCTACGAGCAGAACGCCGCCCAGATCCAGGAAGTGCGGGGCCGCATCGCCGAGGCCCGGTCGATGCAGGGGCGCGAAGACGTCGCCCGGATCTCGGCCAGCACCACCCAGATCAACCGCGAGATCGCCGGCCTGCAGGAGAAGCTCGCCGAGCTGCGCCAGAAGCGCGCCGTCGAGCTGACCGACAAGACCTCGCAGCACCCCGACGTGCTCGACCTCGACGAGGTCATCGCCGACACCGAGGCCCGGCTGTCCGCCGCCCTCGACGTGCAGCACGAGCTCGACCCGGGCGTCGCCCAGCTCGAGGCCCAGCTGGCCGGCCTGGTGCGCAAGGGCGCCGAGATCGACGCGTCGATCCAGCGCACCACCGACCAGTTCCGCAGCTACCCCGACAAGATGCGGCGGATGAGCCAGCTCAAGATGGCGGCGCAGGCGGCCGAAGACGTCTACACCTCGCTGCAGGAGCAGGGCTACCAGGTCGGCGTGGCCGAGAGCATGCTCGTCAGCGACATGCAGATGGTCGAGCCGGCCCTCGCCCCCGAGCGGCACTACAGCCCCAAGCTGCTGGTCAACGTCATCTTCGGCCTGGTGGCCGGCAGCGTCTTCGGCCTGGGTCTGGCCTTCCTGCTCGAGTACATCGACGACACGGTCCGCACCCCCGAAGAGCTGCAGCAGGTCTGGGGCGTGCCCAAGCTCGGCGTGGTCCCCAAGTTCAAGCTGACCGGTGAACGCCGGGTGGTCGACGAGCTGCCGACGACCCATCCGATCTCCGAGTCCTACCGGACCATCCGCAACGGCCTGATGTACGCCTCGCTCGACAAGCCGCTGCGGCTCATCGCCGTCAGCTCGGCCGTCCCGAGCGAGGGCAAGAGCACCTTCTCGGTGAACCTGGGCATCAGCTTCGCCCGCGAAGGCAAGCGCGTGCTCATCGTCGACTGCGACCTGCGCCGCCCGGCCCAGCACCGCAACTTCCCCCAGGTCAGCAACCACGTCGGCCTGACCGACGTGCTCACCGGCAAGACCACGGTCGAGGAAGCGGTGCAGGAGACCACGGTCGAGAACCTGGTGATGCTCACCAGCGGCCCGACCCCCGCCGACCCCGGCCGGCTGGTCGAGAGCCTGCGCCTGCGCCAGCTGCTGCTCGACCTGCGCAAGCAGTACGACGTGGTGCTGGTCGACACGCCGCCCTGCCTGGTCGTCAACGACTCGATCGTCATCGGCCGCGCGGTGGACGGGCTCATCCTGGTGGTCGAGAGCGGCAGCACCAGCCGCAAGCTGGTCGCCGAGATGAAGAACCGCTTCGACGTGTCGGGCCTGGAACCGGTCGGCGTCGTGCTCAACAAGCTCGACTTCGTGAGCAGTGGCTACGGCTACTACTACAAGGCCTACCGGCGCTACGACCAGGGCGATGCTGCCCCGGCCGAGCCGTCGGGCCCCGCCGCCGGCGGAGGTGCCGCGTGACCGCCGCCCTGCCCCTCGTGGGCCTGCTGCTCTCGGGAATCCTGGCCTGCGGCCCTGGCCCCGACGTGGTCGCGGCGCAGCTGTCGTCGGACAACCCGGCGGTGCGCGAGGACACGGCGCGCCGGGCGCGCAACTTCGACGACCCGGCCGTGGTCGCGGCCCTGGTCGAAGCCCTGCAGGACCCGTCCGAGAAGGTGCGGCTGCACGCCATCGACTCGCTGATCGCCCTGCACGCCCGCGAAGCCGTGCCGGCCCTGGTCACCGTGATGCAGCAGGACGACAGCGACGAGGTCCGAAAGGACGCCATCGACGCCCTGGGACGGATCGGGGATCCGCAGGCCGGCCCTGCGCTCATCGCCCTGCTCGACGACAACCGCGCCAAGCCGCCGCTCAACGCCATCTGGGCCGTCGGGCAGCTCGGGGACATCAACGCCCTGGCGGTGCTCAGCGACCTGCGCGAGAGCGACGATCCCTACGTCGTCTACAACGCGAACCAGGCCCTGCGCCGGCTGCGTCCCGCCCAGGACTGACCGGGCCGCGCCCTCACTCGCGCGGGTACACGTCCGGCATGGTCCGCCCCGGCTGCAGCGGCTCCTGGCCCAGCGGCCAGCCATCGGCCTCCTGCGGCAGGCGCCAGCGCAGGTTGGCCTGCAGCACCACCATGCCGCGCCACTCCTCCTCGACCGCCGGCAGCTTCGGCGTGGCCTCGAGCTCGGGGCGATGGGCGAGCTCGGTGCGCAGGAACCAGTCCTGGCGGGTCGGCAGCCTCAGGCTCAGCGCGCCCAGGCTGCGCGTCGGTCGCCAGTCGCGCTTCTCCTCGCCCGCGACCCGACCGATCAGGTCCAGCCGGGGCAGCAGGCCCTGGCGGGCGGTGACGCTCCACTGGGCTGCGCCGTGGCGCCAGTCGTAGGGCCGCGGGTGGGTGGCCTGCAGGCGGACCGCGTCGACGCCGACCTGCCGCAGGTCCACGAAGGCGGTCATCGCCAGGGCCGTGTCGATGACCGCGGGGTCTTCGTCCATGTCGTGCAGCTGGAAGCCGACGCCCGTGCGGAAGGTCGGGGCGGGCGGTCCCCGGGGCGACAGGCGAGCGAAGCCGGCGGCTGGCCCGGCTGCTCCGGCCGCGACGCCGTCCGCTTCGAGGTCGGCGGCCTGCAGGCGCACGGCTTCCGTGCTGCCGACGGCGTTGTAGCGGATCCGGGCCGGCTGCTGTCCGCGGCGGGCCCGGATCTCGATGTTCGCACCGGAGGTCGTGCTGGCGATCCGGTGCAGCACACCGAGCGCCTCGTCCTTGGCCAGGGTCGAGCGGACCACCCGCTGGAGGCCCGCGACGGCGCCGATCGTGGCGAGCTCGCGGGCCTGCAGCGCCTCTTCCTGGGAGATCCACGGGCGCTCGCGGTCGAAGGCCGCCAGGCGCCACCACGTGTCCAGGTGGCTCGCCGTGTCCCGATACAGCCGCGACGCGCGCGGGCCGGCCATCGCGTCCGTCGTCGCGAGCTGCCACTCCTCCCAGTAGTTCACCCGGTTGGGTGGGGGAGGGGAGGGGAGGGTGAGGAGGTCCATCGCCTGCGCGGGCGCCGACCCGAGCAGGGCCGCGCCGAGGCACACGCGCGACACCAGGCGCCTGGCGAGGCGATGGCGGAAGAGCTTCCCCATGGACCCACGGTAGCATGCCCCCGGGCGGGGTGGTAGCTTGCAGGAATGCCGATGAGCAGTGCACTTTCCGCCCGTCCGGTCGCTGCGTTGCTCGCGGGGACGGCGCTGTGCTGCGCGCTGGTCTCGGGACCGGCTGCCGCCGTGCCGATGGACGACCTGCCGGCGCGGCTGGTCGAGCGCAGCTGTCGGGTGGAGTCGCTGCCCTGCGTGCTGGGCGCCACCGACCACGGCCGGCTGCGCCAGGCCGGGCGGATCCAGCTGGACCACGATCACGGTCTCGCCTCCGAGCGGGTCCAGGCGGCCGTGCGGTTCCTGGTCCCCGACCTGGTGGCGGCGCAGGACCCGCGGATCTGGTGGGGCGACAACTGGGGCGTCGAGCCGCTCGGGGGCCTGTCGGTCGGCGACCTCGCGCCCCGCTACCGCGCCGGGGACACCGAGCCCGGCATGTTCTCGGCGCGGGCGGGTGCGCAGGGGCGGATGTATCCGGGGCCCTTCGAGCTGCTGCTGTCGCCGGAAGCGCGCCTGGACGTCGCGCCGACCACTGGTTCCGCGGCCCTGCGCGAGGCGTGGGCCGGGGTGCACGTGGACGGGCTGGTCGTCGGCTTCGGGCTGCGGGACCGGCACCAGGGTCCGGGTCGCTTCGGATCGCTGCTGCTCAGCGACGCCGCTCGGCCGGCCCCGCTGGGGACCGTGGCCTGGACCAGCTCCGGCGGCGGGCGACTCGGGCGCGTCCACCTCGAGGTCGGCGCGGGCTGGCTGACCGGCGAGCGCTCGGACGTGCAGCGGCCGGGCTGGATCCTGATGGACGCCCGGTGGCTGGTGCTCTCGGGGATCGACGCGATGCCTGGGCTCGAGGTCGGGGTCGGCCGGGTGGGCATCTTCGGTGGGGTCGGTCGGCCGGCGCCGCCGCTGTCGCAGCTGTTGCTCCCGACCCGGCCGCACGTCTACGACGATCCCGACCGCGTCGAGCCCGACCAGGACGAGATGGCCGCCGTCGACGTCCGGCTCACGCTGCCCATCGGCCGGTGGGCGGGCATCCGGGCCAGCGACGGTCGGGTCGACGGGCTCGACTACGTCGAGCTGTGGGTCCAGCACGGCGGCGAAGACGTGATCGCCCGCGAGCTCGGGCCGATCCCGTACCCCTCGCTCGCCGGCGTCGGGAACCTGTTCGGCGCCGAGGTCGCTGCCGGGCCCCTCGTCCTGACGGTGGAACACGCGCGCCTGCTCGACGACTACTTCCGCTGGTACACCGGCCACCGCGTCTACCACGAGGGCTACACCCAGGACGGCATCGTCATGGGGCACGGCATGGGCGGCGATGCGCTCGGCACCACCGTGGGGCTGTCCTGGGAACCGGGCGCCTGGGCCGTCGGGATCGAGGGCTCGGTCGAGCGGAAGGTCGGCGTGGTCGAGGCGCTCGGTGACAACCTGCTGGCCCTGGCCGCCGACGAGGAGCACCTCGGGGTCGACCTGTGGGGGCTGGCCTCGATCGGCCCGGGCTGGTGGCGGGGAGACGTAGAGGTGGAGCGGATCCGCTCGGTCGGGTACACCCCGGGCGACGACGAGTGGGTGTTCCGCGTCGCCGTCGGCCGCTGAACCGTCCTCCCCGGTTTGCGCTCGACCGCATCCCTCGGCACAATCCGCCTCGTCCCCCCTCCTCGTCCCGCCCCGAGGTCTCCCCATGTCCCAGACGCGCCCGCGTCCTCTCCCCGCGCATCTGGTCGCGCTGCTCGTCCCCGTCGCGGGGACGCTCGCCCTGGCGATCGGCTGCACGGGGGGCGACGCGGGGACCGACGGGGACGGCGTGGACGCCGTGCCCCAGCGCGTGGAAGACCGCGTGGTGGTGCTGCTGGTGCCGGGCTTCGATCCCGACCTGGCCGAGCGGTGGCGGGGCGATCTGCGCGGGCTCGAGCTGCTGTCGCCAGGGCGGACCCTGGTGCGGGTGCAGCCGGAGCTCCCCCTCGCGTCGGCGGCGGGGCTGCGCCAGGCGGGGGCCGGGGCTTCTTCCTGGGGCACCGGTGGCGCGGCGCTGGATCCTGCGTCGATGCAGCTGCGCAGTGGCCGGGCGGCACTTCAGGACGGGCTGGCGGCCCAGCCGCCCTTCTGGGTACGGGCCGCAGAACAGGGGGTCTCGACCCAGGCCCTGTGGCTTCCGTCCGGAACCGGCGCCGATCCCGTGGCCGGGCTCGACCTGCTCGCGTCGCCGGCGGCGGCGCCGGGTGGCCTCGACACGGCGGTCCTGCTCTCCCCCGGGGCCGTCCTGCCCGGCGCAGGCGCCGTCGACACGGTGGTGCGGATGCAGGGCGAGCCTCCGTGGGAAGCGACCCTCCCCCTCGACGGTGGGCAGTCGTTCACGCTGACCGTGTCGGCGCTCAAGGCCGGCGCCGTCCAGGTGAGTGCGGGGGGGCTGCATCTCGATGTGCGCATGGACGAGGTGACCGCTCCGGTCGCGGTCGACCTGCCCACCGGTCCGGCGACCGTCCGGCTGGCGGCCGCGCGCGCCGGGGACGGGCTCGCCCTGGCCGTGGTGGCGGCAGCGTCGACGCCCGCGGACGCGACCTATGCGGGTGCCTGGGCCGCCCGCCACGACCCGGTCGATCCCACGGGAGGCTCGGAAGGCCTGCTGCCGGCGGTCGGTGCGGGGGTCGTGTCGCCGCTGCATCTGGCGCGAGAGCTGCAGCAGGAGCTCGAGAGCGACGGCGCGGCGCTGGTGGCCGAGCTGGAGCGAGGTGACCGCAAGCTGGTCGTCGCCCGGCTGCCCCAGGCCGACGTGGCCAGCCAGGCCTTCCTGGGCTTCTCGGATCCCGGACACCCGGGCTGGAACGCCGAGCTCGCCAGCCGCCTGGGCGGCGAGGTCAAGGCGACCTACGCCGCGGTCGACAGCATCATCGAGCGGGTGCGCGGCACGCTGCAGCCCGGCGATCGCCTGTTCCTGGTGTCGCCCTACGGCGTGCAGCCGATCCGCAACCACGTGGATCTCAACGCGCTGCTGGTCCTGGGCAAGCGCCTGACGCTGGCCGGCGCTGTGGACCGGGCCATCCCGCCGGCCCTGGACGACGCGGCCGACTGGACGAAGACGAACGCCTACGCCGTCGGTGCCGGGGCGCTGCGGCTCAACGTCGTCGGGCGCGAGAGCGCGGGCACCGTGCCCGCCGATCGTGTCGATCGCGAGCGGGCCGCCCTCGCCGAGTGGCTGGGTGGCCGGAAGCACGAAGGCAAGCCCCTGTTCGCCGAGGTGCTGGACATGGGGGCTGCACCCGATGGGGCCCCCGCCGATCGACCCGACATCGTCGTGCGTTTCGCACCCGGCTTCGGGCCATCGCCGCTGACCGCTGCGGGGCGGGTGGCCGCGGACGTGGTGACGCCGAACAAGACCGCGCTGACCGGTGGCCCCGGCGGCCTGACCGTGGCCGACGCCGCGGGCTTCGTCGCCGTCAGCGGCGCCGATGTCGGGGGCCTGCTGCCGCTGTCCGACCTGTCGCCGACCGTGCTGCAGGCCCTGGGCCTCCCCGCGGACGGCACGGCCTGGGCGGCGCCGACGTCGGAAGAGGCGCCCGCGCAGTGAAGCGGCGGCTGTGGCTGGGCCTCGCTGCAGGCCTGCTCGCCGGGACCGGGGTCGGCCTGGGCGAGGCGCTGTGGGTGCTCGCGGGTGCGCCGACCGGCGAGTACCTGGCGCTCGTCCATGCCGCCGTCGTCTACGGCGGCATCGGCGCCGTGCTCGGCCTGTTCGTCGGCGCCTGCCTGGCGCTGGTGGGCCTCGCGGCGCCGCGGCTGCGCGCTCCGTTGGTCTGGTCGCTGTCCGCCGCCGTGGTGGGGCTGGCCATGGGTGGCATCGTGGTGGTCGAGCGGGTCGACGAGCTGCGCTTCCTGGGCCGGGGCCTGGACGCCGCCACGGGCTGGGGGCTGGCCGGCATCGGAGCCCTGTCCCTCGTGGTCGCCGTGTGGCTGGGGCCCGTGCTGCTCAGCCGCACCCCGCTGAAGATCCTGATCTACCCGCGCGGCACCATCGCGGCGTGGCTCGCGACTGCCGGCCTGTCGGCGTTGTTCGCCTACGCCCCGCGCGATCCGCACGCAGACGACCAGCGCGTGCCTCGCCGGGATCTGCGGGACGATCTCGGCGAGACCCCCGATGTGCTGCTGGTGACGGTGGAGTCCTGGCGCTTCGATGGCATGCCGGGCGGCGCCGCGGCGGGCGACCAGCCCCTCCCCGCGCTCGATCGCCTCCGCCACGAGGGCATCTGGTTCACCCAGCACGTCGCGCCGACCAGCTGGACCCGGGCCTCGGTCGCCTCCCTGTTCACCGGTCAGCTGCCGGCCGCCCACGGCTGCGATGTGCCGGCCGCCCAGCTGCCCGCCGATCGCATGACCCTCGCCGAGGCGCTGCAGGAGCGCGGCTTCGTCACCCTCGGCCTGCCCGCCCGCTACGACCTGGAGCGCGGCGTCGGGCTCGAGCAGGGCTTCGACTGGATGGTGGGATCCGACGACCGCGATGGCTTGTGGCGCTCGCCGAGCGGCCGTCGCCTGCTGCTGGCCAACGGGCTGCGGGAGTCCATCCGGCTGCTGACCGGGCGGGCGCCGCGCCGAGACCTGCTCCACCGGCCGGCCGACGGGCTGGTCCAGGACGCCCTCGAGGTCATCGAGGACAACAGCGAGCGTGGAAACCGTTGGTTCGTCTGGGTGCACCTGTCGGACCCGAGCCTGCCGTACTTCTCGCGAGACGACGGCGCCGACGGGAGCGGACAGGTCGTCGAGGCCGCGGTCGGGAGCTCCATGCAGGAGTCCGAGCGCGCCCTGGCGCGGCAGCTCTACGCCGACGAGCTGGCGACGGTCGACGCTGCGCTCGGACGGCTGCTCGACGGGCTGGGGGAGGAGCGGCTCGAGGACACGTTGATCGTCGTGGTCGGGCTGCACGGCGAGGAGCTGTTCGACCATGGCGGCATGGGGCATGGCGACACGCTGTACGACGAGCAGCTGCGCAGCCCGCTGCTCATCCGGCTTCCTGGGGCCCGGCTGGGGGGCACCCAGGCGACCTGGCAGGTGCGGACGATGGACGTGACGGCCACGATCCTCCAGGCGGTCGGTACGGAGATCCCGGCGCCGGTGATGGGCCGCGATCTGCTCGGCGCGGACGAGGTCGCCGCCCTCGCCGGCTCCGCGGAGCGCGAGGTCGCCCTCGACCGGCCCGTGGCGGCGGAGCTGTACGGGCACGGCGCGCTGATGGAGGCCATGCGCACGGACGGCCTGAAGCTCGTGCGGGCGAACGCGGATCACCCGCGGGCCCTTCCGCGCGAGGCGGTGTTCGACCTGGTTGCGGACCCGGGCGAGACCACGAACCTCAACGGCCAGGTGGGCGCGCGCCAGGGCATGCTCGCGCGGGAGCTGCGGCGGCTGCTGGTGGATGGCGAGAGCTGGCGGACCGCGCCGCTGCGCAGCCTCCACTGAGCAGATCCCGTGCGAGCGGGTCCCCCTCGCGCGGCGGCGGGGTAGGGGCCCCGGCACTTCGGAGCCTCGATGTCCTCCCTCCCTCCCGTTCCCGACGCCGGCGCCTCGACCGGCGCTCGTGCACTGGTGATCGGCTGGGACGGGGCCACCTGGGACCTCGCCGATCGGTTCATGGCCGACGGGGACATGCCCGTGCTCGCCGGCCTGGTCGCCGCCGGCGTCCGCGCGCCGCTGAACAGCACGACGCCGCCGATGACCCTGCCCAGCTGGTCGAGCATGCTCACCGGCTGCAACCCGGGGCGGCACGGCATCTTCGACTTCGTGCGCCGGGTGCCGGGCTCCGGGCGGCTGGAGTTCACGAACAGCACCTGGCGGGCCGTTCCGACGGTGCACCGGGTGCTCAGCGACCGCGGGGCCCGGGTCGCCAGCATCGCCGTGCCGACCACCTGGCCCCCCGACGACATCGACGGCGTGGTGGTCTCCGGCTTCGACAGCCCGGTGAGCACCGGCATCGACGGCAGCTTCTGCCATCCGCCCTCGCTCTATGCCGAGCTGCAGCGCCGGTTCGGAGGACTCAAGTTCGCCGACTTCCAGGAGTCCGACATCGGCGAGGGCTGGCACGCCGCCGCGCTCGCCTGCCTGCGACGGGAGATCCCCCGGAAGGAGGCCATCGCCTCGTGGCTGCTCGGCCAGGAACGGTGGGACCTGTTCATGCTGCTGTTCGGCGAGTCGGACACGGTCTGCCACCACTTCTGGATGTTCCACGACGAGCGCAGCCCGCGGTTCCGCGGCGATGCCCCGCGTGACCTGCGCGAGGCGATCCGGACCATCTACCGCGAGCTCGATGCGACGCTCGGGCGCCTGCTCGAGGTCGCGCAGCCCGACGTGCTCTGCATCTGCAGCGACCACGGCTTCGGCGGTGCCGGGGTGCACGTGCTGCACCTCAACCGCTTCCTCGAGGCGCACGGCTGGCTGCGCTACCAGCGGCAGGTGCGGGTCGAGGGCCTGCGCAGCGGCTCGGGCCTGCTGGACCGGGCGCGGGCGTCGGCGGTGCAGCGCATCCCTGCGGCCCTGCAGGGGAGGGTCTTTCGCGCCGTCCCCAAGCGACTGCTGGGGCGCATCGAAGGCCGGAGCCGGTACGGCGACATCGACCTCTCGGCCACGCGCGCCCTGTCGGACGAGATGAACTACGCGGCCACGCTGCATCTCGAGGTGCCGGAGGGCGAGCGTGCGGCTGCCACCCGGGAGCTGGCGGCGCTCCTGGCCACCTGGGAGGTCGATGGCCATCGGCCGGTGACGGCGGTCCACCGCCGTGAGGACCTGTACGAGGGGCCGTGCGTCGACCGCAGCCCCGACCTGGTCGTGGACCTCGCCCTGCGCGATGGCTACTCGTACACCCTCCTGCCGTCGCTCCGCGCCGCACCGGGCTGCACCTGGCGGGTGCTCGCGCCGCACGAACACGCAGGCGGCAAGGGCCTGGGCATGAACGGAAGCCACCGGCAGCACGGGCTCCTCCTGCTGCAGGGGCGAGGCGTGCGCCAGGCCGTCCAGGTCCAGGCCGGCATGCCCGACATCGCCCCGACGCTGCTGGCCCTCCTCGGTGAAGCCGTGCCCGAGCACATGGACGGAGCAGTGCTCATCGATGCCCTCGAGCGGCCGCGGGACGACGCCCGGGTCGCCTGGGACGGACCGACCCCCGCGGCGCGCCCGACCGGTGACGCCGAGTCCGACGCCATCCGGCGGCGTCTGGAGGGCCTGGGCTACCTGTAGCCCGGGTCCCGCTCCGGAACGCGCCATGTCCCGACCGCTGCACATCGTCCAAGCCGCGGCCTTTCCCTTTCCGTCTCCCCAGGGGTCCCAGGTCTACGTGCAGGGCATGGCCCGCGCACTGGCGCGACGGGGCCATCGCGTGACCGTCGCCTGCTACGCCCACGGCGTCGGGCAGCCTGACTCGATCTACGACGTCGTCCGCACGCCGGCGGTGCCGGGCTACGGCAACCTGCGGGCGGGCCCCGACCTGGTCAAGCCGGTCCTCGATCTCGCCCTCGCGGCGCGGCTCGCCCGGTTGCGCGCGGACATCGTGCACGCCCACAACTACGAAGCCCCGGTCGCGGCGGCCCTGGCGCGGCTGCGGACGGGCACGCCCATCGTGTACTGCGCCCACAACACCATGGCCGAAGAGCTGCACACCTACTTCGAGGGGCGGATCGCGCGCTCCGTGGCTCGGCGGGCCGGCCGCCTGCTGGACCGGACCGTGCCGCGGCTGGCCGACCACGCGCAGGCCATCAGCCCGGCCGCCGTGCGCACGTTGCAGGCGCTGGGTTGCTCCCACGTCAGCATGGTGCCCCCCGGGATCGACCCGGACGAGCTCCCGATGACGGTGCCCGCCGCGCTTCCGCCGGGACCCTGGGTGGTCTACGCCGGCAATCCCGACGCCTACCAGGACCTCGACGTGTTGTTCGACGCGATGGCGCGGGTGCCGGGGGCGCGGTTGCTGATGGTCAGCGCCTCTTCGCTGGCCGCGTGGCGAGCCCGAGGCCTGCCGGGCCTGCACACCGTCGAGACCGACGACTTCGCCGTGGTGCGTTCGCTGCTCGCCGCGGCCGACATCGCCGCGCTGCCGCGCACCCGGTGCACCGGCTACCCGATCAAGCTGCTGAACTACCTGGGAATGGGGCTGCCGACCGTGGCCGCCCAGGGCTCCGCGCAACCCCTGCCGGGCGTGGTCGCCGTGCCGGACCGCGACGCGGCCGCCTTTGCGGATGCTGTGTCTGCCCTGCTGGAGCATCCCGAGCGGCGGGCTCGTCTCGCGGCGGATGCCCGCGCCCACGTGCTCCAGCACTGCACCTGGGATGCGCGGGCCGCGGAACTCGAGGCCCTGTACCGGAGTGTCCTGTCCCGTTGAATCGTCACGACAGGCGCACTCTTCTGCCGGGATTCGCTATGATGCGCCGGACTCTCCGACGCCGTGCGGCATGGCGTCGCGTTCCGAGGTGGAGACATGCGCCTGACCCCGACTGGACTCGTGATTGCCCTCTTGCTCGCCACGGGCTGCAAGGGCGGCAAGGACGGCCCCACCTTCGGCACGGACGGCAGTGACGCCGGTGTCGTGGACGACTCCGGCGGTGACGACACCGCGGGCCCCACCGACTCCGGTGGGGACACGGACACCGACACCGACACCGACGGTGGCGCGGACTCCGGCTCGACCGAGGTGTCGGAGTTCAGCGAGCCCGGCGACGTCACCTTCTTCGAGGACGACGACGGCAAGGCCGTGGTCGACCTGACCGACGTCGACGGCGACAGCAACCAGGACCAGGAGTTCTACCTGCTGCTCGTGTCGGAGAACAGCGCCGGCCTGGGCTACCAGCTGCGCTACGACACCGCCGGCTCCAGCGGCCCGCCGGCCCCCGCCGCCGTGCCGTCCTCCCCGGCGCGGCCGCAGCCGAAGCTGTCGCCCTTCCGCCAGCACCTCCGCGACCAGCTCGCGACCGGTGAGCGCGAGATCGTGTCCCGCCCGGCACCGCCGCCCCTCGGCATCGCCGATGTCGGAGTGGCGAAGCAGGAATTCCGGGTGCGCGACTCGCTGACCAACGAGCAGTCCTACTCGATCTCCTCCGCCACGCTCTGGGGCGTCGGCGACACGGTGGCGATCTGGGTCGACGACGGCGTGCCCATCGACTGGGACTTCGAGTGCGACGGCGTGGTGGACGTCAGCCATCCGTATGAAGCGTACGGCTTCGACAACTGCGATCTGCAGGTCATCGCCGACATCGTCGACACGAACATCGTGCCGAACATGCGCGACGTCTTCGGCTTCGAGTCCGACGTCAACGAAGACGGCCTGCTCAGCGTCGTCATCACGCCCGAGCTGAACGTCATCAGCTACACCTCCGACGACGAAGACGTGCAGGGCAGCATCGTCGGGTCCTACGCGGACCCCGAGGTCGACCTCACCGACTGGGACGCGGTCGACAACCCCGGCTCCAACGAGCAGGAAGTCATCTACGTCTTCGCGCCCGACCCCTACGGCTTCTTCAACCCCGCCGCGACGGCGACGGTCGACGAGTACACGAGCATGGAGCTCGCCTCGCAGATCGCTCGCTCCTACTTCAGCCTGATCTCGTACAACCAGCACGTGATCGTCGGGGGTGGCGCGGCCGAGGAGAGCTGGGTCAACCAGGGCTTCGGCGCTCTGGCCGCGGACCTGGTCGGCTTCGGCGCCGCCTTCTACGACGACGCCTGGGACTACCTGGACGCGACGCACCTCGAGGGCCTGTCCTCGTCCGAGGACGGCGGTGCCCTCGGCACCACCAAGTTCGGCCCGCAGTACCTGTTCGCGCGCTGGATCTACGACGCCTACGGCGTGGACGCGGTCTCCGACCTCGTCCAGACCGGTGGGAGCGACACCGGCGGCGCGGGTCCGCTCACCGGCATCGACAACTTCGAAGCCGTGCTGGGTGAGGACTTCAACCGGCTGGTCACCAAGTGGCAGCTGGCCATCCTGCTGACCGATGCCACCGACGACTCCGGGGGGATGCTCGTCACCGACATCCACACCTTCCCCCCGTACGCGGGCGCCACCACGCTGACCGCGCCGGTCGAAGACCCGTCCAGCGGCGACTTCTACGGCGCCAACGGCTACCAGAGCGGCATCGAGATCCGCGGGGTCAACCGCTACATGGAAGGCGGCGTGACCGACCGGCCGGTCGAGAACGCCGTCAACCGGGTGCGGCTGTCCGGGCACGACCACACGACCTACGTCAGCGGCATCGAATTCTGGGGCTACAACGAAGGCGCGTACTCGGCTTCGCTGGTCCGCCTGACGGACATCCCCTACGACGCCGCGCAGATCGAGATCGAGTCCGGAGACACGGGCTACTTCGGCGCCGTGATCCGCTGGAACGATCCCGATCCGGCCACGCCCGACACGGTGATCGAGCGCATCTTCTCGCCCACCAAGGCCGACAACATCGAGCTTCCGCTGGTCCCGACCGACTCGAGCGTCATCTACGGCGTCGGCGAGATCACCGAGTCCGGCTACACGAACCTGGTCGAGGACGGTGACACGACCGAAGCCACGGTCGTCGACACGGACCGCTGGCTGCTCGACCTGGGCAACTTCGCCTCCGGCGAGGACGTGACGGTGGCGGTGCAGTTCGTCCGCCACTACGCCAGCGAGTCAGGCGACGCCGCGCCCTTCGACCCGTGGCTCGCGGTGGTCCCGACCACCTGGGTGCCGACGCCGACCGTCGAAGGCACCCGCCGTGGTTCCTGCACCGAGGGCGACGACTTCCAGTACCCGACGTCGATGCTGCCCTACCTGTACAGCCAGGTGTTCCTGAGCGGCAAGAGCGGCATCACGACCGCCGACTCCGAGGACGAGGAGATCATCGTCTCGGTCGACTGCGGCACCATCACCGGCGACACCTCCTGCGGAGAGGACTGGGACCGCGACGGGGTGCTGGACATCGACGAGCCGACGCCCACCAACTTCCTCGGCCAGGTGCACGTCATGCAGTGCACCCTCAACGCCAACGATCCGACGCTGTTCGACGCCGCGCTGGCCGAGGGCGTGTTCGACATCGACTCCCTCGACGAAGACGACACCTCCTACTTCGACCGGGCCAACGACCTGGGCGGCATGGCGGACGACTCCGGCGAAGAGGCGATGATCGTCAAGCACCTCGAGGGCGGCGAGAAGTACCTCATCGTCGTCGGCGCCGAGACCTACACGGGCCCCTACGAGCTCGTCGTGCGCGCCCTGGACTGAGTCCGACGGGATATCGACCAGGCCGCCGGGGGTTCGCACCCGGCGGCCTTCGTCGTGCTGGGAGTGGCCCCGATGTCCGCGACCGATGAGACCCCCGGCACCCGGGACCGGCTGACGTCGGTCGGCCTGTTCGTCGCGACCCTGGTCTGCGTCTACTGGGTCTACGGCAGCAACTGGCTGGGTGGCGACCCTTGGCGAGATCCCGAGATCGCCGCCGACGCCGCGCTGTTCGCGGGCGGGTTGATGTCGATCCTGCTGGCCCATGAGCTCGGGCACTACTTCGTGGCGCGGGCCCACGGCTTCCGGCTTTCGCTGCCCTACTTCCTGCCTGTCCCGGCTGCTTTCGGCACCTTCGGGGCGATCATCCGGCTCAAGAGCCTGCCGCGCAGCCGCACCGGGTTGCTGGAGATGGGGGCGGCGGGACCGCTTGCGGGGTTCGTGGTCGCGATCCTGTTGATCGCCATCGGGCTGCCGGGGACGGAGCAGCACGATGCGGTGGAGATCGTGGTGGCCAACGCCGCGGCGCTCCTGCCGCCACCCGAGGCGGTTCAGGAGGCGGCTCCATGGTGGGCGGTGGCCCTCGAAGGGCTGCTCACCAGCCCGCCGCTCTCATGGATCTTCCCGCTGCCGCCGCCCGACACCATCCCGCTCCTGATCATGGCCAACCCGCCGATCATGGATCTGCTCGGCCTGCTCATCCTGGGCGAGGTTCCGGGGCGCTACGCCCAGCTGAGCCCGCTGGCGATGGCCGGCTGGGTCGGCTGCCTGGTCACGGCGATCAACCTCGTTCCCATCGGGCAGCTCGACGGCGGGCACATCTTCAACGCGCTCGTGCCCCGACACGCACGCACGGTGGCTCGCATCGGGCTCGTCTGCGCCCTGGTCGCCGGAGTGCTCGCGTGGCCCGGCTGGGCCGTGTGGGCCGTGCTGTTGTTCGTGATGAAGGCCTGGCGCAGCCTGCCCGTTCCGCTGCATCCGCCGCCGTCCGCTCGTGCCCGCGTCATCGCGGTGCTCGCGGTGCTCACCTTCGGCCTGAGCTTCATGCCCGAGCCCGTCCAGGTCGAGCACGTCCCCCGCGATCAGGTGCGCTTCGTCACCCCCGACGGCGTCGAAGTGCTGGCTCCGTCGGCGCCCTGACGCTAGGACGCCGCTTCCGTGGAGCGCCGTGTGTCTCGTGCCCCGTTCATCGGTCTGGTCGCCGTCGGTCTGCTCTGTCTGGCGCCGGCCAGCGCGGCCGCTGCGCCCCGCGTCTGGGTCGAGTCGGCAGGCTTCGAGAAGCGGGCCGAGGCGTTGGCTCTCGAGGATCGGCTCGAACACGCCGGGGTGATGGACGGGGGTTCGGTCCATGCCCGGGTGGTCCGCCGGTTCGTCGCTGGCCAGGGCTGGCGGCACGTCGTGCAGCTCGACGGCGTGTCCGACCAGGAAGCGGCGCTGGCGCTGGCGGCCCGCATCGCTGCGGCGGGAGAGATCGCGCAGGTCCTGGCCGACGACGGAGGAGAGGTCCGCGTGATTGCACGGCCGAAGCCGGTGGCGCCCGCGGTGACCGGGTCGGGAGCCCCCGTCGACGTCGCGGCCAACGATGCGGGTCAGGGCCTGATCCGAGCCGCCGTGAAGGCGCACGGTGGGGCGCGGTCCGGGCTGGCAGCCCTGCAGGGCGCCGACTCGGTCCAGTTCACCTTCGAGCGCCGCATCACCACCGACGCGGGCTCCCTCCTGGCGTCCAACCGGTATGCACGGCAGGGGGACGCTCTGCGGCTCGAGGTGGACGTGGTCGAGGGCCAGGGCGTCGACAGCGTCACGGTGCTGTCGCCCGGGAACCGCGCCACCCTCCGTCAGGGCGACTCGGACGAGCTGCTCGAGCGGGATCCCTCCCGCACCCGCGAGGTCCTGGCCCGCTTCTCGCCGGAGCAGGTCCTCGCCGTCGCGCTCTCCTTCCCGGTGGAAGCCGGTGCCAGCCCGACCTGGCAGGAACTCGTGCCGACGGGCCAGGCGGCCTGCGGCAAGGACCGCTGCGACCGACTCGCCCGTCCGGGCCCCACCGGCGAGCCCGGGCTGCTCGAGGCCCTGTTCGACCGGGGCACCCACCAGCTCCGCGACGTCACCTGGGCCACCGAGGGCGGCCGCCTGCGGTTCAGCATGGACGGCTATCGCACCACCGAGAGCGGTCTCGTCGCACCCGGCACCGTGACGGTGACCCGGGACGGCACGACGGTCGAGGAGATCCGGGTCCTCGAGCTCCAGCTCGATCTCCCCCTCGAAGGGGCGCTCTTCGACGCTCCGTGACGGACGTGTAGCGAAGATCCCGACGGCGTTTGACAGCCCCGGAAGGCTTCAATATATGCGCATGCGCTCGTTGCCTGTGGCATCGGGCAGCCGGGGCTCGACCCCGCTGGCGTAGCTCAACTGGCAGAGCAGCTGTTTTGTAAACAGCAGGTTGCGGGTTCGAGTCCCACCGCCAGCACCCGGGGCTCGACCGGCACCGCTGCCGCCGATGCGGCCTTGACAGCACACGATTCTGGGGAGATGCCCGAGAGGTTAAAGGGAACGGGCTGTAAACCCGTCGGCTACGCCTACGCTGGTTCGAATCCAGCTCTCCCCACCACATCCGACATGCGGGAATAGCTCAGTTGGTAGAGCATCAGCCTTCCAAGCTGAGGGTCGCGGGTTCGAACCCCGTTTCCCGCTCCATCCCGGCGGCACCCGCCGCCACCCCCACGCCCATGTAGCTCAGTCGGTAGAGCACATCCTTGGTAAGGATGAGGTCACCAGTTCGAATCTGGTCATGGGCTCCACCTCCCCACACCCCTTCCGCTGAACCTCCGAGCGGCCCCTTCTGGGCCGCTTTCGGCGGATCAACCTACGCATCGCAGTCCGGCACTGCGGAGGCAGAAGACCATGGCCAAGGCAAAGTTCGAGCGCAACAAGCCTCACGTGAACATCGGCACCATCGGTCACGTCGACCATGGCAAGACGACCCTGACCGCCGCGATCACCCGCGTGCTGGCGGAGTCCGGCGGCGCGACGCTGATGAACTACGAGGACATCGACAAGGCGCCGGAAGAGAAGGCCCGCGGGATCACGATCAACACTGCGCACGTCGAGTACGAGACCGAAGCTCGCCACTACGCGCACGTCGACTGCCCCGGTCACGCCGACTACGTGAAGAACATGATCACGGGTGCCGCCCAGATGGACGGCGCGATCCTGGTCGTGTCGGCCGCCGACGGCCCGATGCCGCAGACCCGCGAGCACGTGCTGCTGGCCCGTCAGGTCAACGTTCCCTACATCGTGGTCTTCCTCAACAAGGTGGACCAGCTCGATGACGAAGAGCTGCTGGACCTGGTGGAGATGGAAGTCCGCGACCTGCTCAACGAGTACGACTTCCCGGGCGACGACGTGCCGGTGACGCGCGGCTCGGCGCTCAAGGCCGTCGAAGGCGACACCAGCGACATCGGCTCCCCGTCGATCCTGGCGCTGATGAAGACCGTCGACGAGTACATCCCGACTCCGGTCCGCGACGTCGAGAAGCCCTTCCTGATGCCCGTCGAAGACGTGTTCAGCATCTCGGGCCGTGGCACCGTGGCGACGGGCCGGATCGAGCGCGGCATCGTGAACACGGGCGACAGCGTGGAGCTGGTGGGCATCAAGGACACCAGCACCACGACGGTGACCGGCGTCGAGATGTTCCGGAAGATCCTGGACCAGGGCCAGGCCGGCGACAACGTGGGTCTGCTGCTGCGGGGCCTGAAGCGTGACGAGGTCGAGCGCGGCCAGGTCATCGCCAAGCCCAAGAGCATCAAGCCGCACATGAAGTTCAAGTGCTCGGCCTACATCCTCAAGAAGGAAGAGGGCGGCCGCCACAAGCCCTTCTTCAACGGCTACCGCCCGCAGTTCTACTTCCGCACCACCGACGTGACCGGCAGCATCAAGCTGCCCGAGGGCACCGAGATGGTGATGCCGGGCGACCGGATCGAGATGGAGGTCGAGCTCATCACTCCGATCGCCATCGAGATGCAGCTCCGCTTCGCCATCCGCGAAGGCGGCCGCACCGTCGGCGCCGGCGTGGTGTCCGAGATCATCGAGTAGTCACTCCTCGCTCTCGCTCCAGGATCCGCCGATCGGGGTTGCATCCCTGGTCGGCGGATGCTAATGCCCGGTGCTCTCGTTTCCGGACTCCCGAGCCATGAACAACCAGCGCTTCATCATCATGACCTTCTTCGGCCTCGCCGTCCTCGTGGGCGCGACGCTGCGGGGTCTTGGTGTGCCGCTGCTGGCCTCGCTCGAGATTGCGGATCCGCAGGTGCTGGGGGCGGTCAACGCCTCTTCCCTCGTGGCCATCGGTGTGGGGGCCGTCACCTTCTTCGGCTTGCTGAAGAACCAGCCGGCGACCACCTTCACCGACGAAGCCATCGGCGAGCTGCGCAAGACCAGCTGGCCGGACAAGGAAGAGACCGTCCGCTCCACCGCGGTGGTGGTCGGCACGACCATCTTCCTCGCCGCGACCCTGGCTTCGTACGACTTCGTCTGGGCCAAGATCACCAGCATCTTCCTGTTCACCCAGGGCTGAGCGTCCGCGCTCCACTCTGGATCCATCGGGCCGAACGGTCCGAGGAGCTCCGCGCCATGGCCTTCGCCTGGTACATCGTTCACACCTACTCCGGCTTCGAGAACAAGGCGAAGCTGGCTCTCGAGGACGCGATCCAGCGTCACGGCCTCGAGGACCGCTTCGGTGAGGTCCTCGTCCCCACCGAGACCGTGGTCGAGGTCAAGGACGGCCAGAAGCGCACCAACACCCGCAAGGTGTACCCCGGCTACATGTTCGTGCAGATGGAGCTCGACAACGAGACCATGCACTGCGTGAAGAGCACCCCCAAGGTCACCGGCTTCATCGGTGGGACCCGCAACCCCCCGCCTGTCCCCGAAGCCGAGATCCGCCGCATCACCAACCAGATGGAAGAGGACGACGACGGTGTCGCCCGCCCGGTCGTCGAGTTCGAGCGCGACGAAGAGGTCCGCATCATCGACGGCCCCTTCGCCTCGATGAAGGGCCGGGTCGACGAGGTCAACCAGGCGCGCGGCAAGCTGCGCGTGATGGTCAGCATCTTCGGTCGGACCACTCCCGTCGAGCTCGATTTCACTCAGGTCGAGCGCCTGAGCTGACCCTCTGAATCCTCTGCTCGTCGCGACAGCGACAGGAGCCCGAGATGGCCAAGAAGCTCGTCAACCAGATCAAGCTGCAGATCCCCGCGGGGCGCGCCAACCCGGCGCCGCCGATCGGTCCCGCCCTCGGCGCGGCCGGCGTGAACATCCCGCTGTTCTGCAAGGAGTTCAACGCCCGGACCCAGCCCCAGGCCGGCGAAGGACTCATCATCCCCACCATCATCAGCGTCTACTCCGACCGCACCTTCCGGTTCGAGCTCCGCACCCCCCCCGCCGCGATCCTTCTCAAGAAGGCTGCGCGCGCCGAGAAGGGATCGGGTGAGCCGAACAAGGAGAAGGTCGGCAAGGTGACCGCGGCCCAGGTCCGCGAGATCGCCCAGCAGAAGATGGAAGACCTCAACACGACGAACCTCGACGCGGCTTGCCGCACCATCGAGGGCACGGCGCGTTCGATGGGCATCGACGTCGTCTGACGTCGACACCCAACCTCCCCACCACCCCACCAAGAACCCTCACGGCATCGTTTGGGGGAGGGCCTTCGGGTCCGCATCACCCCGGCGGTGCAGGAAACGCAGCGCGTTTCCGAGGAGTACACATGCCGAAGACAGGCAAGCGTACGCGAGAGCTGCGCGCGAAGGTGGATTCCAACCAGCGCTACTCCGTCGAGGAGGCCGTCGGCCTCGTCAAGGAGCTGGCGTCGGCGAAGTTCGACGAGAGCGTCGATGTCGCCGTCCGACTGGGTGTGGATCCCCGCCACGCGGACCAGATGGTCCGTGGCGCAGTCTCGCTTCCCCACGGTACCGGCAAGGCGGTGCGCGTGGTCGTGTTCGCCGATGGCGACGCGGCCAAGGCGGCCCAGGAAGCCGGCGCCGAGTTCGTCGGTTCCGACGAGCTGGTCCAGAAGATCCAGGACGGCTGGTTCGAGTTCGACAAGGCTGTCGCGACCACCAACCTCATGGGCAAGGTCGGCCGGCTCGGTCGCGTGCTCGGTCCCCGTGGCCTGATGCCGAACCCCAAGGTCGGCACCGTGGTCACGCCGGACAAGGTCGGTGAGACGGTCGCCGAGCTCAAGCGCGGCAAGATCGACTTCCGGGTCGAGAAGGCCGGCATCGTGCACACGACCATCGGTCGTGCGTCGATGACCGCCGAGCAGCTCCAGGAGAACTTCGCCGCTCTCATGGGCACCCTGGTCCGGCTCAAGCCGTCTTCCGCCAAGGGCGCCTACGTTCGGAGCGTCGCGCTCTCCACCACCATGGGGCCGGGCGTGCGCGTCGACACTGTCGATGCCCAGCGCGGCACCGACCGGTAGGAGGCACACATGAACCGCACCGACAAGATCGAGCTGGTCGAACAGCTCTCCACCCGCCTCGCCGAGACCCCTTTCGTCGTGTTCGCGGACTACCGGGGCATCACCGTGCCCCAGGTGACCGAGTTCCGTCGCAGGATCCGTGAGACCGGTGGTGAGTACCAGGTCATCAAGAACACGCTCCTCCGTCGCGCCGTCGAAGGCACCGACAAGGAAGGCGTCGGCCCGTACCTCTCCGGTATGACCGGCGTCGTCTTCTCCGGCGAAGACGCGATCGCCACGGCCAAGTCGCTCCGCGAACTGACCAAGGATCTCGTCAAGGAAGAGAAGTTCGTGATCAAGGGCGGCTGGTTCGAGGGCATCGCCCTCAAGCCGACCGAAGTCGCCAAGGTGGCCGATCTCCCGAGCCGTGAAGAGCTGCTCTCGCTGCTGCTCCGCACTCTGCAGGAAGGGCCGCGTCAGGTCCTGGGTGTCATCCAGGCGCCCGGTCGCGACCTGCTCTACCTGCTCAAGAACTACGAGCGCAAGCTCGAAGAGTCCGCTGGCTGAACCGCACACGGCGCCACCGCAGCCGGCGCCGACCCCCCAACTTCCCCCAAGTCTTTCAAGGAGGACACCACCATGTCCGTCACTCAGGATCAGGTCGTCGACTACATCAAGAACCTCAAGCTCGGCGAGGTCAAGGCCCTCATCGAGATCCTCGAGAACGAGCTCGGCGTCGAGGCCAGCGCGCCCGTGATGGCCGTGGCCGCCGGTGGCGCTGCCGCCGCTGCCGAGCCCGAAGAGGAGCAGACCGAGTTCACCGTCAACCTCAAGGCCGCTGGCGCCAAGAAGATCGAGGTCATCAAGGCGATCCGCAAGATCACCGGCCTGGGTCTGAAGGAAGCCAAGGGTCTGGTCGACGAGGCTCCCTCCGAGGTCAAGGCCGGCATCCCGAAGGAAGAGGCCGAGGCCATCAAGAAGGAGCTGGTCGAGGCCGGCGCCGAGGTCGAGATCAAGTAGAGACGATGCTGCGCAGCGCCCTCCCGCGAGGCGGTGGGAGGGGGCTGCGCGCACCTGCGTCTCCCGGGTGGCTCCGCCACCCTCCTGGGGCGCCGCGGCAACGCGGCTCTCCACCCTTCCACGCTCTCCCAGAGCGTTCCCTGCCCACCACCCGCTGGACCGTTCGCCCACGGATCCCAGGGTGGCGTAGGACGTTTCGGAGGTCTGCGTCTTCATGCAGCCCCATCCCGACGGCGCCCACTGGACGACGCAGCGCTAGCTGTGTTGTGCGTGGGCGTCGTTGCGTGGCGCCTCTCCGAAGACGCGACCCCGGGCCGTCCAGGCCCCTCCCGACATTCTTGGACGTAGAGCGCCGCGGACCCTGAGGTCCGGATGCGCGCGTCCAACCACCGGAGCATTCGATGGCCGACCTGCTGGCAAACAACTACCGCTTTCGCCGCACCTTCGCCGAGTCGCTGCCCGCGATCGAGGTCGACAACCTCATCCGCATCCAGCGCGACAGCTACGAGAAGTTCCTGCAGCTGGGCACCCCGTCCGACGACCGTGACAGCCACGGCCTCCAGGGTGTCTTCAAGAGCGTCTTCCCGATCCAGGACTTCAGCCACCGCGCGTCGCTGCAGTACGTGGGCTACGACCTCGAGACCCCCAAGTACGACGTCGAGGAGTGCCGCGAGCGCGGCATGACCTTCAGCGCGCCGCTCAAGGTGACCGTGCGCCTGGTCGTCTGGGATGTCGATGCCGAGACCGAGACCCGCACCGTCTCCAACATCAAGGAGCAGGAGGTCTACTTCGGTGAGATCCCCCTGATGACGGAGAACGGCACGTTCATCGTCAACGGCACCGAGCGCGTCGTCGTCAGCCAGCTGCACCGCAGCCCCGGCATCTTCTTCGACGCCCAGAAGAGCAAGTCCGCGGGCTCGAGCAAGACGATCTTCAGCGCCCGGATCATCCCGAACCGCGGCTCCTGGATCGACTTCGAGTTCGACAGCAAGGACATCCTCTACGTCCGCATCGACCGTCGCCGCAAGCTGCCCGCCACCGTGCTGCTGCGCGCGCTCGGCTACTCGACCGAGGAGCTCCTCAACTACTTCTACCAGCGCGAGAAGTTCGTCTTCGGCGGCGACGCCTGGCAGAAGGAGACGACGGAGGACCTGCTGAAGATCCAGCAGGCCAGCGTCGACGTGATGGACCCCGAGGGCAACGTCCTGCTCCGCGCGGGCCGCAAGTTCCTCAAGCCCGCCCTCCGCAAGATGAAGAAGGCCGGCATGCTCGTCCCCGCCATGCGCGAGGTCGAGGGCGAAGAGGTCGAGGTGAACGTCGCGATGATCCCGGTGGCGTCCGACGCCATCCTGGGTCGGGTCAGCGCCTTCGACGTCGTCGACTGGGAGACCGGTGAGATCCTGGTCGAGTGCAACGAGGAGATCGACGAAGAGAAGCTCCAGCTCCTGCTCGAGAAGGGCATTCACGAGCTCGAGACCCTCTACATCGACAACGTCATCGTCGGCTCCTTCCTGCGCGACACGCTGCTGGTCGACAAGATCAGCACCACGGAAGAAGCGGTCATCGAGATCTACCGGCGCCTGCGTCCCGGCGAGCCGCCGACCTACGACGCCGCGCTCAACCACTTCGAGAACCTGTTCTTCAACGCCGAGCGCTACGACCTCTCCAAGGTCGGCCGCCTCAAGCTGAACCACAAGCTGGGTCTGGATCTGCCCCTCGAGCAGACCACCCTCACCCGCGAAGACATCCGCCGGGTGGTGCAGTACCTCATCGACCTGAAGAACAACAAGGGCCAGGTGGACGACATCGACCACCTCGGCAACCGGCGCGTCCGCGCCGTCGGCGAGCTCCTCGAGAACCAGTACCGCATCGGCCTGGTCCGCATGGAGAAGGCCATCAAGGAGCGGATGAGCCTGCACGAGATCGAGGGCCTGATGCCCCACGACCTCATCAACGCCAAGCCCGTCAGCGCCGTGATCAAGGAGTTCTTCGGCAGCAGCCAGCTCTCCCAGTTCATGGACCAGACGAACCCGCTGTCCGAAGTGACCCACAAGCGGCGGCTGTCGGCTCTCGGGCCCGGTGGTCTGACCCGCGAGCGTGCCGGTTTCGACGTCCGCGACGTGCACATCACGCACTACGGCCGCATCTGCCCCATCGAGACGCCGGAAGGCCCGAACATCGGCCTCATCGCGTCGCTGTCGACCTACGCCCAGGTCAACGAGTACGGCTTCATCGAGACGCCCTACCGCGAGGTCACCGACGGCAACGCCGCCAAGGCCGTGCGGTACTTCACGGCCCTCGAAGAAGAAGGCGCGGTCATCGCCCAGGCCAACGCGCGCCTGGACGACGACGGCAACCTCATCGACGAGCTCGTCATCGCCCGCCGGGCCGGTGAGTACCAGCTGGTGCCCCGCGAAGACGTCACGCTGATGGACGTCAGCCCGAACCAGCTGGTGTCGGTCGCCGCCGCCCTCGTTCCCTTCCTGGAGAACGACGACGCCAACCGCGCCCTGATGGGCAGCAACATGATGCGCCAGGCCGTCCCGCTCGTCCGGACGGAAGCGCCGCTCGTCGGCACCGGCATGGAGCGCGTGGTCGCCCGCGACAGCGGCGTCACCACCACCGCCCGTCGCTCGGGCATCGTCGAGTCGGTCGACGCCACCCGGATCGTGGTGAAGACCACCGAGTCGGGCGAGAGCGACGACATCGGCGGTGACGTCGACATCTACAACCTGACGAAGTTCGTCCGGTCGAACCAGAGCACCTGCATCAACCAGAAGCCGGTGGTCCGGCCCGGTGACCGCGTGGACGTGGGCGACATCATCGCCGACGGCCCCGCCACCGAGCAGGGTGAGCTTGCCCTGGGCCAGAACGCGGTCGTCGCGTTCATGCCCTGGCAGGGGTACAACTTCGAGGACTCCATCCTCATCTCCGAGCGCCTGGTGCGGGAGGACTACTTCACGTCCATCCACATCGAGGAGTTCGAGGTCGCCGCCCGCGACACGAAGCTCGGCAAGGAGGAGATCACGAAGGACATCCCCAACGTCGGTGAGGAAGCCCTGCGCAACCTCGACGACTCGGGCATCGTCCGCATCGGTGCGGCCGTCACCTCCGGCGACATCCTGGTCGGCAAGATCACGCCGAAGGGCGAGACCCAGCTCTCCCCCGAAGAGAAGCTCCTCCGGGCCATCTTCGGTGAGAAGGCCGGCGACGTGAAGGACACCTCGCTGCGCGTTCCCCCCGGCGTCAACGGCGTCGTCATGGGCGCGCAGGTCTTCTCCCGCGAAGGCGTCGAGAAGGACCAGCGCTCGCTGGAGATCGAGGCCCAGGCCGTCGCGCGCATCAACCGCGACCGCGACGAGAAGATCCGCACCATCCGCGAGTCGGCCTTCCGTCAGCTCGTCAAGTTCCTCGAGGGCCGCAACGCCGGCGCCCGGGTGCTGCACGACGAGACCGGCGAAGAGGTCATCGCCCGCGGTGATGCCTTCACCGAGGAAGCCCTCCGCCAGCTGCCCTTCGAGCAGTACGAGAAGATCACCGTCGAGGACGGCGAGGACGTCGAGGAGAAGGTCTGGAACCTCGTGGACCGGGTCCGCGAGAAGGAAGACCAGATCCGCGAGCGCTTCGCCGCCAAGATCGAGCGCCACAAGAAGGGCGACGAGCTGTCTCCCGGCGTGATCAAGCTGGTCAAGGTCTACGTCGCCATCAAGCGCAAGCTGCAGGTCGGCGACAAGATGGCCGGTCGGCACGGCAACAAGGGCGTCATCTCCAAGGTGCTGCCGATGGAGGACATGCCCTACCTCGAGGACGGCACCCCCGTGGACGTCGTGCTCAACCCGCTGGGCGTCCCCTCCCGGATGAACGTCGGCCAGATCCTCGAGACCCACCTCGGCTGGGCTCTGCTCGGTGTCGGGCGGCGCCTCGGTGAGATGGTGGACGGCCTGATCGACATCACCGAGAAGCAGCTCCGCGAGTTCCTCGTGGACGCGTTCAAGGACCAGGCCCAGGTGGTCACGTTCCTCAAGGGCGCTTCCTTCGACGAGCTCAAGACCTTCGCGCAGAAGTACCGCAACGGTGTGACGGCCTCGACCCCGGTGTTCGCCGGTGCGCCCGAGACCGAGATCAAGCGGTTCCTGGGGCTGGCCGGCGTCGATGACGACGGTCGCTCCATCCTGTTCGACGGCCGGACCGGCGAGCCCTTCGAGAACCGCGTCACCGTCGGCGTCATGTACGTGCTCAAGCTGCACCACCTCGTCGACGAGAAGATCCACGCGCGGAGCATCGGGCCCTACAGCCTGGTGACCCAGCAGCCGCTCGGCGGAAAGGCCCAGTTCGGCGGTCAGCGCCTCGGCGAGATGGAGGTCTGGGCTCTCGAGGCCTACGGCGCCGCCTACTCGCTGCAGGAGTTCCTCACCGTGAAGTCGGACGACGTCGCGGGACGGACCCGGATGTACGAGTCCATCGTCAAGGGCGAGAACATCCTCGAAGCCGGCCTGCCCGAGTCCTTCAACGTGCTCGTCAAGGAGCTCCAGGCGCTCGCGCTGGACATGGAGCTGCTCGAGGATCGCGAGGCCTTGCGCAACAAGTAGCCGCCCCTCCGCACCCTTCTTCTCATCCCCTTCGGTGCGTTCTCCCGCGCACCGACGGGCGGTCCCCCACAGACCGCCCCCCGCCTTCCGGGACAGGAGCCCAACGTGAAGGACATCTACAACCTCTTCGAGAAGCCGAAGAACCCCCTCAACTACGTCGCCGTGCGCATCGGTCTGGCCTCGCCCGACAAGATCCGCAGCTGGTCGCACGGTGAGGTCAAGAAGCCGGAGACCATCAACTACCGGACCTTCAAGCCGGAGCGGGACGGCCTGTTCTGCGCGCGCATCTTCGGACCCGTGAAGGACTACGAGTGCCTCTGCGGCAAGTACAAGCGCATGAAGCACCGCGGGATCACCTGCGAGAAGTGCGGCGTCGAGGTCATCCAGAGCAAGGTCCGTCGCGAGCGTCTGGGCCACATCGACCTGGCCACGCCGGTCGCCCACATCTGGTTCCTCAAGAGCCTGCCGAGCCGCATCGGCAACCTGCTCGACATCTCGCTCAAGGACCTCGAGAAGGTCCTGTACTGCGAGTCCTACATGGTGACGAACCCCGGTGAGACGACCCTCACCGAGGGCGAGATCCTCACCGAAGAGGACTACCGCGAGATGATCGAGACCTTCGGCTACGGCTCCTTCGAGGTCGGCATGGGCGGCGAGGTCATCCGCGACATGCTCGCCCGCCTCGACAGCCCGATCCTGGCCGAGGAGCTGCGGCAGCAGATGCGAGAGACCTCGTCCGAGGCCTCGCGCCGCAAGCTGTCGAAGCGCCTGAAGATCGTCGAGGCCTTCCGCGACAGCGGCAACCGTCCCGAGTGGATGATGCTCGAGGTCATCCCGGTCATCCCGCCGGACCTGCGTCCGCTGGTCCCCCTCGACGGCGGCCGGTTCGCCACGAGCGATCTCAACGACCTCTACCGGCGCGTCATCAACCGGAACAACCGCCTCAAGCGGCTCCAGGACCTGAACGCTCCCGAGATCATCATCCGCAACGAGAAGCGGATGATGCAGGAGTCGGTGGACGCCCTGTTCGACAACGGCCGCCGCGGCAAGACCTTCACCGGTCCGAACAAGCGCCCGCTCCGCTCGCTGTCCGACATGCTCAAGGGCAAGAACGGCCGCTTCCGGCAGAACCTGCTCGGCAAGCGCGTCGACTACTCCGGCCGATCGGTCATCGTGGTCGGTCCCGAGCTGCGCCTGCACCAGTGCGGCCTGCCCAAGAAGATGGCGCTCGAGCTGTTCAAGCCGTTCATCTACAACAAGCTCGAGGAGCGCGGCCACGTCAACACGATCAAGGCCGCCAAGAAGATGGTCGAGCAGGCCCGTGAAGAGGTCTGGGACATCCTCGACGAGGTGATCAAGGAGCACCCGGTCATGCTGAACCGGGCGCCGACCCTGCACCGCCTGGGTCTGCAGGCCTTCGAGCCGCAGCTCACGGAAGGCAAGGCCATCCAGCTGCACCCGCTGGTCTGCACCGCCTTCAACGCCGACTTCGACGGCGACCAGATGGCTGTGCACCTCCCGCTGAGCGTCGAGGCCCAGATCGAGGCCCGCGTGCTCATGATGTCGACCAACAACATCCTGAGCCCCGCCTCCGGCAAGCCGATCATCCAGCCCAGCCAGGACATCGTCCTGGGCAGCTACTACATGACCCGCTCCAAGCGCTTCGCGCTGGGCGAGGGCCGGATCTTCAGCTCGCCGGACGAGGTGCTCGCCGCCTACGACGCCGGCGAGGTGGAGCTCCACGCCGAGGTCAAGGTGCGCCTGCCCACGCAGAGCCTGGGCGGTCGCCTGACCCGGCTCCTGGCCGAGAGCGGCGACGTGCACCTGGTCGTGGGCGTCGACACCCCCGAGGGTGCGAGCGCCTGGTACGCCTACCGCGGCAACGTCCGTCCGGTCGAAGGCGGGCGCGTGGCCGAGGTCCCGAGCCTCGGTGGCGCCCTGGGTGTGGCCATCGACGGCGGTGACGCCGACGCCACCGACGCCGTCGCGGTCGCGGACCTCCGGCACGAGCCGGCGGACACCCGCGCTTTCGGTGGCGCCTGGTCGGGCGGTGCGGCCCAGCTCAAGCCGGGCGAGACCGCGATGTCCTTCGTCGGCCCCGACGGCAAGCCGGCCGAGACCCGCGTGGTCGAAGGCGAAGGCTTCATCGGCACCATCGTCGAGCTGCCCAAGCTGCGCGGCAACAAGCGGCTGGTGGCCACCATCCAGCCGCGGGTCGCGGTGGACAAGGCGGGTGACGTCATCGTCGACGCTCGCCTGAACACCAACTACCGCATGGCGCTGTTCACGGACGCGCTGAAGGCCGTCAAGGAAGCCGCTGGCGAGGACCTCGTCCTGGTCATCGGCGCCGCCGGCTTCTTCGGCTACCGCGGGTACATGCCGCTGGACACCAACGGTGACCTCGTCGAGACCACCGTCGGCCGCTCGCTCTTCTACGACATCGTGCCGGAGGCCGTGCCGTTCAGCATGGTCAACCGCCCGCTGAACAAGAAGGCCCTCGGCCAGCTCATCGACCGCTGCTACCGCGTGGCGGGCGCCAAGGCGACCGTGCTGTTCGCCGACGCGCTGATGGCCCAGGGCTTCGGCATGGCCACCAAGGCCGGCGTCTCGATCTGCGTGGACGACATGCAGATCCCGTCGACCAAGCAGGCCATCCTCGACCGCGCCTACGGCGAGGTCCGGGAGACCGAGGCCCAGTACAACGACGGCCTCATCACGATGGGCGAGAAGTACAACAAGGTCGTCGACATCTGGTCGAAGGTCACCGACGAGGTCTCCAAGAACCTGCTGACCGAGATCAGCAAGGAGACCGTGTACGGTCCGGACGGTGAGGAGGAGCTGCAGGACAGCTTCAACTCCATCTGGATGATGGTCGACTCCGGCGCCCGTGGTTCGCCAACCCAGGTCCGCCAGCTCGCCGGCATGCGCGGGCTGATGGCCAAGCCGAGCGGCGAGATCATCGAGACCCCGATCACGGCGAACTTCCGCGAAGGCCTGACGGTGCTGGAGTACTTCACCAGCACCCACGGCGCCCGGAAGGGCCTGGCCGACACCGCGCTCAAGACCGCGAACTCCGGCTACCTCACCCGGCGCCTCGTCGACGTCGTGCAGGACTTCATCGTCACTGCTCGCGACTGCGGGACCCGCCAGGGCATGACGATCAGCAGCCTCATCGAAGGCGGCGAGATCATCGAGCACGTCGGTGAGCGCGTCCTGGGCCGCGTGGCCGCGGAAGACCTCCTCGATCCCTACAGCGACGAAGTCCTCGTGCCCCGCAACGGCATGCTCGACGAAGCCGCGGTCGAGAAGATCATCCAGGCGGGCGTCGAAGGCGTGAAGATCCGCTCGGTCCTGACCTGCGACATGCGCTGGGGCGTCTGCGCCATGTGCTACGGCCGCGACCTGGCCCGCGGCAAGCTGGTCAACGTGGGTGAAGCCATCGGCGTCATCGCGGCCCAGTCCATCGGCGAGCCCGGCACGCAGCTGACGATGCGGACCTTCCACATCGGCGGCGCGGCCTCGGCCAAGCTCAGCGAGTCCTTCCTCGAGCTGAAGAACTCCGGCACCATCAAGTTCAGCGACTACCTCACCATCACGAGCAACCGTGATGGCAAGACGGTCGCCACGGCCCGCAACGGCGAGATCTACGTGCTCGACGACAAGGGTCGCGAGCGGGAGCGCTACGGCATCCCCTACGGCGCCGTGCTGCTCGTCAAGGACGGGGAGCGGGTCGCCGCCAAGACCCGCATCGCCGAGTGGGACCCCTTCACCACGCCGATCATGGCGCTGGACCGGGGCGTGCTCAAGTACGAGGACCTCGAGGACGGCCGCTCCGTGGCCCAGCAGACCGATGAGCTCACCGGGCGCAAGCGCATGGTGGTCATCGACTACAAGGACACGGATCTCAAGCCCCGCCTGGTCCTGCGCGATGCCGACTCCAAGAAGGTCAAGGCGCGGTACTTCCTGCCCGTCGGCGCCAACGTCCTCTTCTCCGAAGGGGATGACGTCCAGGCCGGTGACGTGCTCGCCAAGATCCCGCGGGAGAAGGGCAAGACCAAGGACATCACCGGTGGTCTGCCCCGCGTCGCGGAGCTCTTCGAGGCCCGGAAGCCCAAGGAGGTCGCGATCATCACCGAGATCGACGGTGTCGTGACCTTCGGCAAGGACACGAAGGGCAAGCGCCGCGTGGTCGTCACGCCGGAAGAGGGCGAGGCCGCCGAGTACCTGATCCCCAAGGGCAAGAACATCGTCGTGAACGAGGGCGACTACGTCCGCGCCGGCGACAGCCTGATGGACGGGTCGGTCAACCCGCACGACATCCTGAAGATCAAGGGTGAAGGCGAGCTGGCCAACTACATGGTCGACGAGATCCAGGAGGTCTACCGCCTCCAGGGCGTCAAGATCAACGACAAGCACATCGAGGTCATCGTCCGGCAGATGCTCCGCCGGGTGAAGGTCAAGAAGGTCGGCGACTCCGACTTCCTGGTCGATGAGCACGTCGAGAAGTGGCGCTTCGAGGAGGCCAACAAGCGCCTGGTGGCCGAGGGTCGCGAGCCCTCCACCGCCGAGCCGCTCCTCCTCGGCATCACGAAGGCCAGTCTGTCCACGGACAGCTTCCTGTCGGCGGCCTCCTTCCAGGAGACGACGCGGGTCCTGACCGAGGCGGCGATCACCGGCAAGGTGGACCACCTCCGCGGCCTCAAGGAGAACATCCTGATGGGCCGCCTCATCCCGGCGGGTACCGGCTTCGCTGCGTACCAGAAGCTCTCGATGGTCGTCAGCGATCCGAGCGACGCCGCCGATGAGGACGAGTCTGGCGTGGCCACCGCCTGAGACAACCAACACTGCTTGACAGCAGTCGGCCGCACCATTAATAGCGGCCGGCTGTCATTCACGGGCAGGGGATTTCCACGGTTCGCCGGAGCGGTCATCGCTCCGCAGTGGAAGTCGTCGCTCGCCCGGTTCGAGGATTCGATGCCCACCATCAACCAGCTCGTCCGCAAGGGTCGGAAGAAGGTCAAGAAGAAGACCGCCTCCCCGGCCCTCAAGGGATGCCCGCAGAAGCGCGGCGTCTGCACCCGCGTGTACACCACGACCCCGAAGAAGCCGAACTCGGCTCTCCGCAAGGTCGCGCGTGTGCGCCTCACCAACGGGATGGAGGTCACCTCCTACATCCCCGGTGAGGGCCACAACCTCCAGGAACACAGCTCCGTGCTGATCCGTGGTGGTCGCGTCAAGGACCTCCCCGGTGTCCGCTACCACATCATCCGTGGCAAGCTCGATACCCAGGGAGTCGCCGCTCGACGCCAGGGTCGCAGCAAGTACGGCGCGAAGCGTCCCAAGGACCTGAAGAAGTAGGAACGACTCATGCCCCGTCGTCGCGAAGTTCCCAAGCGGAAGATCCTCCAGGATCCCAAGTACCACGATGTCCTCGTCTCCAAGTTCATGAACGTGGTGATGCAGGACGGCAAGAAGGCTGTCGCCGAAGAGATCGTCTACGGCGCCTTCGACGTGGTCCACGAGCGCACCCGTGAAGATCCTCTCAAGATCTTCCACCGCGCCCTGGACAACTGCCAGCCCATGGTCGAGGTCAAGTCGCGCCGCGTCGGCGGTGCGACCTACCAGGTGCCGGTCGAGGTCCGTCCCAGCCGTCGCATGGCGCTCGCCATGCGCTGGGTCGTGTCCTTCGCCCGCAAGCGTCCCGGCAAGTCGATGCGCGAGAAGCTCGCCAACGAGCTGATCGAAGCTGCGCACAACCGCGGCAATGCGGTGAAGAAGAAGGACGACGTGCACCGCATGGCGGAAGCCAACAAGGCCTACTCGCACTACCGTTGGTAGCGCGAAACGCCGCGGCGCATTAGCCGCGGCGTCGTCCCCGCTCATGCGGGGCGCCTCCCCGACCTTCGGGTCGGGACGACATCTCCTGGCGTGTGGCTGAGGCTGCCGCGAAGTCGGGGGAGTGCAGTGACTCGAGGCAGGCCACGACGGCCTGCCTTGCCTCGCGCGCTCCCTCGCTCCGCATCTCGGCGCCACGCAAATCATCTCCAAGACCCCACGCGGTCACCACTCCGAGATGCGCCTTCCGGGCGCTGGAGGGCCACATGGCCAAGGCAAAGTTCGAGCGCAACAAGCCTCACGTGAACATCGGCACCATCGGTCACGTCGACCATGGCAAGACGACCCTGACCGCCGCGATCACCCGCGTGCTGGCGGAGTCCGGCGGCGCGACGCTGATGAACTACGAGGACATCGACAAGGCGCCGGAAGAGAAGGCCCGCGGGATCACGATCAACACTGCGCACGTCGAGTACGAGACCGAAGCTCGCCACTACGCGCACGTCGACTGCCCCGGGCACGCCGACTACGTGAAGAACATGATCACGGGCGCCGCCCAGATGGACGGTGCGATCCTGGTCGTGTCGGCCGCCGACGGCCCGATGCCGCAGACCCGCGAGCACGTGCTGCTGGCCCGTCAGGTCAACGTTCCCTACATCGTGGTCTTCCTCAACAAGGTGGACCAGCTCGATGACGAAGAGCTGCTGGACCTGGTGGAGATGGAAGTCCGCGACCTGCTCAACGAGTACGACTTCCCGGGCGACGACGTGCCGGTGACGCGCGGCTCGGCGCTCAAGGCCGTCGAAGGCGACACCAGCGACATCGGCTCCCCGTCGATCCTGGCGCTGATGAAGACCGTCGACGAGTACATCCCGACTCCGGTCCGCGACGTCGAGAAGCCCTTCCTGATGCCCGTCGAAGACGTGTTCAGCATCTCGGGCCGTGGCACCGTGGCGACGGGCCGGATCGAGCGCGGCATCGTGAACACGGGCGACAGCGTGGAGCTGGTGGGCATCAAGGACACCAGCACCACGACGGTGACCGGCGTCGAGATGTTCCGGAAGATCCTGGACCAGGGCCAGGCCGGCGACAACGTGGGTCTGCTGCTGCGGGGCCTGAAGCGTGACGAGGTCGAGCGCGGCCAGGTCATCGCCAAGCCCAAGAGCATCAAGCCGCACATGAAGTTCAAGTGCTCGGCCTACATCCTCAAGAAGGAAGAGGGCGGCCGCCACAAGCCCTTCTTCAACGGCTACCGCCCGCAGTTCTACTTCCGCACCACCGACGTGACCGGCAGCATCAAGCTGCCCGAGGGCACCGAGATGGTGATGCCGGGCGACCGGATCGAGATGGAGGTCGAGCTCATCACTCCGATCGCCATCGAGATGCAGCTCCGCTTCGCCATCCGCGAAGGCGGCCGCACCGTCGGCGCCGGCGTGGTTTCCGAAATCATCGAGTAGTCAGCCAGCGCCTGGACGTTCACCGTCCGGGCGCTCCCTTTCGAGGACACACACATGGCCAGCACCGACAAGATCCGCATCCGGCTCAAGGCCTACGACCACAAGCTCCTGGACAAGTCCGCCCGGGAGATCGTGGAGACGGCCAAGCGCACCGGTGTGGATGTCCGGGGGCCCTTCCCCCTTCCCACGACCATCAGCCGCTGGACGGTCCTCCGCGGACCGCACGTGGACAAGAAGTCCCGCGAGCAGTTCGAGCGTCGCACCCACCATCGCCTCCTCGACATCGTCGAGCCGACCCAGGCGACCGTGGATGCCCTCATGAAGCTCGATCTGTCCGCCGGCGTCCACGTCGAGATCAAGACCACCTGAAGACCGCTGTCGTCTTCCGAGGGAGGTAGGAATGCCTACCGTCGACATGTACAACACCGCCCGCGAGAAGGTCGGCTCCATCGATCTCGATGAAGCCGTCTTCGGCGCGGAGGTGAAGCCTCACCTGTTCCACACCGTGGTGCGGTACCAGCTCGCCAAGCGGCGCGCCGGCACCCATGCCACGAAGACCCGGGCCCAGGTCAGCGGCGGCGGCAAGAAGCCGTGGCGCCAGAAGGGTACCGGTCGCGCCCGCCAGGGCACGACGCGCGCTGTCCACTGGCGTGGTGGTGGCGTGGTTCACGGGCCCCATCCGCGCTCGCACGCTCACAAGCTGCCGAAGAAGGTCCGCGCTGCGGCCCTGCGGTGCGCTCTGAGCAAGCGGGTCCAGGACGAGGCGCTCACGGTGTTCGACGCTTTCACGCTGTCCGAGATCAAGACCAAGGAGTTCGCGAAGGTCCTCAAGGCCTTCGAGTTCGACGACCTCCTGCTCGTCCTTCCCGCGAAGGACGACGTGGTCGCGCGCTCCGCCCGGAACATCCCGGGTGTGACCGTGCTGCCGGTCGAGGGTCTCAACGTCTACGACGTGCTCAAGCACAAGAACCTGGCGCTGACCCAGGATGCCGTCGCCGGTGTCCTGCAGCGCCTCGGCTGAGGTGACCCGTGGCTGAGCTCCACGACATTCTCGTGCGCCCGATCGTCACGGAGAAGTCCAGCCGCCAGATGGCGATGGGCAACACCTACGTGTTCGAGGTCGGTGTTCGCGCGAACAAGATCCAGATCAAGCATGCGATCGAGCAGGTCTTCGGCGTCAGCGTCGAGGATGTCCGCACGGTCAACGTCCGAGGCAAGACGAAGCGCTTCGGTCGATTCTTCGGCAAGCGTCCCAACTGGAAGAAGGCGTATGTGCGCCTCGCAGATGGGGACTCGCTCAACTTCTACGAGGCGTAGCGGGAGCAACCAATGGGCACTCGCAAGTTCAAGCCGACCACCCCTTCCCGGCGCTTCATGAGCGTCTCGGACTTCGCGGAGATCACCGCGGACAGTCCCGAGAAGTCGCTCGTGGTGTCGCTCTCCAAGAAGGGCGGGCGGAACAACCGTGGTCGCATGACCATCCGTCATCGCGGTGGCGGTCACAAGCGTCGGTACCGCGTCATCGACTTCAAGCGGAACAAGGACGGCGTGCCGGGCAAGGTGGCGACGATCGAGTACGATCCGAACCGCAGCGCCCGCATCGCGCTCATCCACTTCGTCGATGGCGAGAAGCGGTACATCCTGGCGCCCAACAAGCTCAACGTGGGCGACGAGGTCGTCACCAGTGACACGGCGGACATCACGCCGGGGAACTGCCTGCACCTCTACGCCGTCCCGCTGGGCACCTGGGTTCACAACATCGAGATGCAGATCGGGAAGGGCGGTCAGCTCTGCCGGTCGGCCGGCTCCTACGCCCAGGTGATGGCAAAGGAAGGCGAGTACGTCCTCCTGCGCCTTCCCAGCGGCGAGCTCCGCCGGGTGCACCGGCGCTGCCGGGCCACCGTCGGGCAGGTCGGCAACCTCGACCACGAGAACCAGGTCATCGGCAAGGCCGGTCGCTCCCGCTGGCTGGGACGTCGCCCGACCGTGCGCGGTACCGCCATGAACCCGATCGATCACCCCCACGGTGGTGGTGAAGGTCGGGCCAAGGGCCGCCACCCCGTGACTCCCTGGGGCAAGCCGACGAAGGGCTACAAGACCCGTACTCGGAAGAACCCCTCCAACAAGTTCATCGTCAAGCGCCGCAAGTAGCGCTCCGACACACCTCAGGAGGACGGCCCCATGGCCCGCTCCATCAAGAAGGGACCCTTCGTAGACCAGCACCTGATGGCCAAGGTCGCTTCCGCTTCCGACAGCGGCGGCCGCACCATCAAGACCTGGAGTCGCCGCAGCGTGATCCTGCCCGACTTCATCGGTTTGACCTTCATGGTGCACAACGGTAAGAAGTTCGTTCCCGTCTACGTCACCGAGAACATGGTCGGGCACAAGCTCGGCGAGTTCGCGCCTACCCGCACCTACTTCGGCCACGCTGCCGATCGGAAGTCGCGGGGACGCTGACACTCACCGCGGACCCTTCCAGGGCCCGCGCAGGGGAATCCAATGGAAGCCAAGGCGAAGCTCAGGCTCGCTCGCGTGAGCCCTCAGAAGGCCCGACTCGTCGCCGACCTCGTTCGGGGTCGTGACGTCGGCGAGGCCATCGAGATCCTCGCGTTCACGCGGAAGAAGTCTGCGCCCATGATCAAGCGTCTCGTCGAGTCTGCGGTCGCCAACGCCGAGCACGTCGCTCGGCAGCGGAACCTCAACCTCGATGTCGACGATCTCTACATCAAGGAGATCTTCGTGGACCAGGGCCCGACGCTGCGTCGGTTCCGTCCCCGCGCCCGGGGCATGGCCACGCGGATCCAGAAGAAGACGGCCCACATCACCGTGGTGCTGGCCGAAGGAGTGGCCTGATGGGTCAGAAGGTTCATCCGATCGGGTTCCGCCTCGGCGTCATCCGGGACTGGGACTCCAAGTGGTACGCCGAGAAGGACTACCAGCGCTTCCTGCACGAGGACATCGCGATCCGCGAGTTCCTCCAGGAGAAGCTGAAGACCGCCGGCATCAGCAAGGTGACGATCGAGCGCGCCGCCAGCAAGGCGAAGGTCTTCGTGCATGCCGCGAAGCCCGGCGTGATCATCGGCAAGCGTGCCAGCGGGCTCGACGCTCTTCGCGCCGATCTGCAGACGCTCACCGACACCGAGATCTTCCTCAACGTCATCGAGGTTCGCAAGGTCGAGACCGACGCGACCCTGGTGGCCGAGAACATCGCCGCTCAGCTCGAGAAGCGCGTCAGCTTCCGGCGGGCGATGAAGAAGGCCCTCACCCAGGCCAAGCGCTCGGGCGCCAAGGGCGTCAAGGTGCGCTGCGCCGGCCGCCTGGGCGGTGCCGAGATGTCCCGTATCGAGTGGTACATGGACGGCCGCGTGCCGCTCCACACCCTCCGCGCGGACGTCGACTACGGCACGGCCGAGGCCAAGACCACCTACGGCGTCATCGGCGTCAAGGTGTGGATCTTCAAGGGCGAGGTCCTCCCGGGCGACTCCGAAGTCGCCTGAGGACCTGGTCCGAGACACTGACACGGGCGGCCGAATGGCTGCCAGGAGACACAGATGCTTTCCCCCAAGCGCGTCAAGTACCGCCGGGTTCAGAAGGGCCGCATGCGCGGTCTGGCCTACCGCGGCAGCGACATCAGCTTCGGTGACTTCGGTCTGCAGGCCACTGAGTGTGGCTGGCTCACCGCCCGCCAGATCGAGGCCGGTCGTATCGCCCTCACCCGTCACGTGAAGCGTGGCGGCAAGGTGTGGATCCGCGTCTTCCCCGACAAGCCCATCTCCAAGAAGCCTGCCGAGACCCGCATGGGCAAGGGCAAGGGCGCTCCGGAGTACTGGGTGGCCGTGGTGAAGCCGGGCCGCATCATCTACGAGCTCGAGGGCGTGCCCGTCGAGATGGCCAAGGAAGCCTTCCGGCTGTGCGGCCACAAGCTCCCCCTCGCGACCCGCTTCGTGCAGCGCGACGAGGTGATCTGATGAGCTACTCCGAACTCAACAAGCTGTCCGACGAGCAGCTGGTCCATCGCGAGCTGCAGCTCGAGCGCGAGCTCATCGCTGCCAACCTCCGCCTGAAGACCGGTCAGCTCGAAGACACCGCTTCCCTGGGCCGCATCCGCAAGGAGATCGCGCGCGCCCGCACCGCCCAGCGTGGTCGCGAGCGTGAGCAGGGCCTGAACACCGACGCGCTGCGCAACCGCTTCCGCGCCACCTTCCAGCCGACCGCGCCTGCGGCCGCCGAGGGACGGGCCGCTGGAGGATTCGTTGCGGGTCTGGTTGACAAGGTCAGCGGCAACGATTAATCGCGGTGGGCGCTCGGGACCCCGTCCCGTTCGCTCATCCTGACTCGCACCGAGCCTCTGTTGGGGTCTCGGTGCTTCGCGTGAGCGACGCAGGCTCTGTGAGTCCTGTTCTTCGGAACAGGAGACCCAGGCCGAAACGCAACCTTCGTCCTTCAGCCCTGCCTTCCGCAGGGTCGAACAAAGAGAGCGTGCAATGTCTACCGAGTCGCACAGCAGCGGCGGTCGCGTCCTGGTCGGCCGCGTCGTGTCCGACAAGATGGACAAGACCGTCGTGGTCGAAGTCCAGCGTCGCGTCCTGCATCCCAAGTACCGCAAGTACGTCAACCGCCGGAAGACGTACAAGGCCCACGACGAAGAGAACGCCTGCAAGGTGGACGACGTCGTGGTCATCAAGGAGTCTCGTCCGCTGTCGCGGACGAAGCGCTGGGTCGTCGTCGAGCAGCGCACCACCTCCGCCTGAACCGTTCCTCGACCAGCCACCGAGCTGGTGAAGGGAGTCTCCAATGATCCAGATGCTGTCGACTCTCGACGTCGCGGACAACAGCGGCGCGAAGAAGGTCATGTGCATCAAGGTGCTGGGCGGGAGCAAGCGCAAGTACGCCTCCGTCGGCGACATCATCGTGGTGAGCGTCAAGGAAGCCATGCCGACCGGCAAGGTGAAGAAGGGCCAGGTCGCCCGGGCCGTCATCGTGCGGACCAGCAAGGAGATCCGGCGCCCCGACGGCACCTACATCCGCTTCGACACCAACAGCGCAGTTCTCGTCAACTCCGAGGGCGAGCCCATCGGCACCCGCATCTTCGGGCCTGTGGCCCGTGAGCTTCGCGCCAAGAAGTTCATGAAGATCGTGTCCCTGGCGCCCGAGGTCCTCTGAGGACCAGGAGATCAAGATCATGGCCAGCAGCAAGATCAAGCGCGACGACCTCGTCGTCGTCACCGCCGGAAAGCACAAAGGTCGTACCGGCCGCGTGCTTCGCGTCATCACCGACAAGGACCGCGTCGTGGTCGAGCGGGTGAACCTGGTCAAGCGCCAGGTCCGTCCGACCCAGGACCGCCCGGGTGGCACGATCGAGAAGGAGGCCCCCCTCCACATCTCGAACGTCGCCCTCTGGAATGCGGACGAGAAGCGTCCGGTCAAGGTCGGCTTCAAGTTCCTCGACGACGGTCGCAAGGTGCGCTTCGACAAGAAGACCGGCGACGTCATCGACAACGTCTGAGCGTCCTCGGCCCCCGGCCGACGCCAACAGAGAGGCATCCACAATGGAACTCAGGGTTCGAGAGCGCTACCGCGCCGAAGCCGTCGGTGCACTGCAGGAGCAGTTCCAGTACGGCAACGTCATGCAGGTCCCGCGACTCGAGAAGATCGTGGTGAACGTCAGCCTGAAGGAAGCAATCACCAACGCCAAGGTGCTGGACGCCGCGGCCGAGGAGATTGCGGTGATCACGGGCCAGAAGCCGATCATCCGCAAGGCGCGTCGCTCCATCGCGAACTTCAAGCTTCGCGAGGGGATGCCCATCGGCGTCAAGGTCACCCTCCGCCGTGACCGCATGTGGCAGTTCGCGGATCGGCTGATCGCGATCGCCATTCCCCGTATCCGTGACTTCCGTGGTCTGGATCCGAACGGATTCGACGGCCGCGGCAACTACAACATGGGCCTGACCGAGCAGATCATCTTCCCCGAGATCGACTACGACAAGGTCCAGCGCATCACCGGCATGAACGTCACCTTCGTGACGACCGCCGAGACCGACGAAGAGGGCCGCGCCCTCCTCAAGGCGCTCGGCATGCCCTTCCGGGAGCAGTAGACATGGCCAAGAAGTCCATGATCGCGAAGTCCAACCGGACTCCCAAGTTCAAGGTTCGGGCGAAGAACCGCTGCAAGGTCTGCGGCCGTCCTCGCGCCTTCCTTCGCAAGTTCGACCTGTGCCGCGTCTGTTTCCGTGAGCTCGCGCTCAAGGGCCAGATCCCCGGCGTCACCAAGGCGTCCTGGTAATCCAGGCGCGGCGCCCAAGTAGGAGCACACGATGACCGACCCGATCGCCGATCTGCTGACGCGGATCCGCAATGCGGTCCAGGCGCGGCACTCCAGCCTCGTCGTCCCCCGCAGCAAGCTCAAGCTCGAGCTGGTGAAGATCCTCAAGCACGAGGGCTTCATCGAGGGGTACATCGAGGTGGACGAGGGTCCCCAGGGCCAGATCAAGATCTTCCCCCGCTACGACGAGGCCAACACTGCGATCATCCGTGGTCTGCAGCGTGTCAGCCGCCCGAGCCGCCGACTGTACGTCGGCAAGGACGACATCCCGCGCGTCCGCAACGGCCTCGGCGTCGCCATCCTCACTACGCCCCGCGGTGTGCTGACGGACCGGCAGGCCCGCCAGGCCGGCGTCGGCGGCGAAGTCCTCTGCTACGTCTGGTAGTCCCACCGGGACTCCAGAGGAGAGCGAACCAATGTCTCGTATCGGCAACAAGCCCGTCGAACTGCCCGGTAGCGTGACCTTCACCCAGTCCGGTGACTCGTTCACCGTGAAGGGCCCGAAGGGCACGCTGTCCCGCAGCACTGTCGGCGGCATCACCTTCAAGCAGGAAGACGGCAAGCTCGTCGTCTCCCGTGCCGGTGACACCCCCCAGGATCGCGCCTACCACGGCCTCATGCGCTCGCTGCTGAGCAACATGGTCGAGGGCGTGAGCAAGGGGTTCGATCGGCGGCTCGAGATCATCGGCGTCGGCTACCGGGCGAACGTCCAGGGCACCAAGCTGGTGATGAACCTCGGCTACAGCCACCCGATCGAGTACCCCTTCCCCGATGGCATCACCATCGAGGTGGGCAAGGACGGCAAGATCACCGTCAGCGGGATCGACAAGGAGAAGGTCGGCCAGGTCGCTTCCGAGCTGCGCGCCTTCCGCCCGCCTGACAGCTACAAGGGCAAGGGCGTTCGCTACGAAGGTGAGTACGTCCGCATCAAGGCCGGCAAGTCCGGTCAGTAGGCGAGGAGTCCCCCATGTCCAAGACCAACGAGCGCCAGCGCCAGCGGGTTCGCCGCAAGGCCCACATCCGGAAGAAGCTCCGCGGCACCGCCGAGGTGCCCCGGCTCTCCGTGTTCCGCAGCGCCCGGCACATCTACGCCCAGGTCATCGACGACGTCAGCGGCACCACGCTGGCGGCGGCGAGCACCCTGTCTCCCGAGCTCAAGGAGCTCGAGACGACCGGGAACAAGTCTGCCGCCGAGGCCGTCGGTGAGCTCGTGGCCCAGAAGGCCGCGGCTGCCGGTGTGTCCAAGGTCGCCTTCGACCGCAACGGCTTCCTGTACCACGGCCGCGTCAAGGCGCTGGCCGATGCTGCCCGCAAGGGCGGTCTCCAGTTCTGATTTTCCACGCGGGCCTCGGCCCGCGGGAGGTTCCTGTGGCGAAGATGCGCAACCGACGCCGCGAAGAAGACCCTGGCTTCATCGAGAAGACCATCGCCATCAACCGGGTGTCGAAGGTCGTCAAGGGCGGCCGTCGCTTCAACTTCACGGCCATCGTCGTCTCTGGTGACGGCGAGGGGCGTGTGGGTGTCGGCTACGGCAAGGCCAATGAAGTCCCCGAGGCCATCCGCAAGGCCACCGAGAAGGCTCGCAAGAGCCAGATCAGTGTGCCGATCGTCGATGGCACGGTGCCGCACACGGTCGAGGGCCACTTCGGCGCCGCGAACGTGCTGCTCCGTCCGGCCAGCCCTGGTACCGGTGTCATCGCGGCCGCCAGCGTGCGCGCCATCCTCGACGCCGCCGGCTACCACAACGTGCTGACCAAGGTGCTCGGCACCAACAACCCCCACAACGTCGTTCGCGGCGTGTTCGACGCCCTCCAGCGGCTCGAGTCCCCCGAGCAGTACGCCGTGCGTACCGGTCGGAAGGTCGAGGACCTGCTGGGCGACTACAACGTCGGCGCCAGCGTCTGGGGCACCAGCGCCTGAGGGCGCGGAGGACGGCATGACTACCAAGCTGAAGGTCACCCTCACCAAGAGCACCATCGGCGTCGGCGCGCGCCAGCAGGCCACCGTTCGCGGTCTCGGTCTGCGGAAGCCGCATGACGAGCGGGTGCTCGAGAACACCCCGGCGGTCCGGGGCATGATCAAGCGCGTGCTCCACCTGGTGGACGTCGCCGAGATCGAAGTGAACGACTGACGGGCCCTCCCGGGCCTCAGGAGCCTCTCATGGCAAACGAGCTCTCTCATCTCTCGCCCGCTCCGGGTTCGACCAAGAAGCGCATGCGCGTGGGTCGCGGCGAAGGCTCCGGCAAGGGCAAGACCGCTGGCCGCGGCACCAAGGGCCAGCGCGCCCGCAACACCGTCGCCGCCGGGTTCGAAGGCGGTCAGATGCCGATCCAGCGGCGTCTGCCCAAGTTCGGCTTCACGAACATCTTCGCCAAGCGCTTCACCGTGGTTCGTCTCGACCGCATCGCCTCCCGCTTCGAAGCGGGTGCGATTGTCGACGCTCAGGCCTTGAAGGACTCCGGTCTGGTGAGCAAGGTGGAACGTGACGGCATCAAGATCCTCGGCAACGGCGAGATCGGCCATGCCCTGACCGTCCGTGCCGCCGCCTTCACGCGCTCTGCCGCGGAGAAGATCGAGGCCGCCGGGGGCAAGGTCGAGACCGTCTGAAGGAAAGTCTCGTGTTCGAGTTCATCGCCAACATCATGCGGATTCCGGATCTCCGGAACCGGATCCTCTTCACCCTGGCGATGCTCGGCGTCTACAGGTTGGGCGTGTTCATCCCGGCACCGGGCGTGGACCGCACGGCGTTGGCGGACTTCTTCGCCAACAACCAGAACAGCCTGTTCGGCATGTACGACATGTTCACGGGTGGCGCGCTGGAACAGTTCAGCGTGTTCGTGCTCGGGATCATGCCGTACATCAGTGCGAGCATCATCATCCAGCTCATGACGGTGGTGATGCCGCAGGTCGAGCGCCTCAAGAACGAGGGGCAGTCCGGCCGCAACAAGATCACGCAGTGGACGCGATACCTCACCATCGGCATTGCGATCATCCAGTCCTCGGCGATCGCCGTGAGCCTCGAGCAGATGAAGACGCTCGGCGGCACCGACGTCGTCATCGAAGCGGGCTGGCCGTTCCGTCTGATGACCATCATCACGATGACGGCAGGCAGCTGCTTCATCATGTGGCTGGGCGAGCAGATCACCGACCGTGGCATCGGCAACGGTGCTTCGCTCATCATCACGTGCGGCATCATCGCGGCGCTTCCCAATGGCGTCCGGCAGACCGTCGAGATGGTGCGCATCGAGCAGATCAACCTGCTCGAGCTCGTGCTCATGCTCGGCTTCATGGTCGCCGTCATCATGGGCATCGTGTTCGTGGAACGCGGTCAGCGGAAGATCCCGATCCAGTACGCCAAGCGCGTCGTCGGGCGCCAGGTCTACGGCGGGCAGGCGACCCACCTGCCGATGAAGGTCAACGTGTCGGGTGTCATCCCGCCGATCTTCGCGTCGTCGGTGCTCATGTTCCCGGCAACCGTGGGCACGTTCTACGACCACCCGTTGTTCGAGGCGATGCAGTCCGCGTTCATGCCGGGCAGCTGGGTGTACAACGTCACGTACGTCGTGATGATCGTGTTCTTCGCCTACTTCTACACGGCCGTGACGTTCAACCCGGTCGATGTGGCGGACAACCTGCGGAAGCACGGCGGCTACATCCCCGGCGTGCGTCCCGGAAAGCAGACGGCCGACTACCTCGATCGGATCCTGACCCGGCTCACGGCCGGGGGCTCGATCTACCTGGCGTCCATCTGCATCCTGCCGACGGTGCTGATCTCCAACTACGGCGTTCCGTTCTACTTCGGTGGCACGGGGCTGCTCATCATCGTGTCGGTGGCGCTGGACACGGTCGGCCAGATCGAAGGCCACCTGCTCACCCGCCACTACGACGGCATCCTGGGTCCCAAGTCCTCCAAGGTGAAGGGGCGCCGGAGCAAGATGCTCACCCTCTGAGGAGTTCTCCCTCATGGACATCATCCTCTTCGGCCCTCCCGGTGCAGGCAAGGGCACTCAGGCGGCCGCGATCGCAGAGCGTGCGCGGGTGCCCCACATCTCTACCGGGGACATCTTCCGCAAGAACCTGCGGGAAGGCACCGAGCTCGGGAAGCTGGCCAAGGGCTACATGGACCGTGGCGAGCTCGTCCCGGACTCGGTGGTCTGTGACCTGGTGACGGATCGCCTGACCCATGCCGATGCGGTCGCCGGCTCGCTCCTCGATGGTTTTCCGCGCACGGTGATGCAGGCCGAGCTTCTGCTGGACTGGCTCGAGGCGCAGGGCCGCACCGTCGGTGCGGTCATCAACCTGCAGGTGGACGACGACGTCCTCGTGCGCAGGCTCAGCGGGCGCCGTACCTGCAGCGCCTGCGGTGCCTCCTACCACGTCGATCACAACCCGCCGTCCGTGGCCGGGGTCTGCGACGAGTGTGGCAGCGCGGTCGTGCAGCGAGCCGACGACTCCGAGGAGACGGTGGCTGCGCGGCTCGCGACGTACCACGACCAGACCGCGGCGGTGCTCCCGGTGCTTCGGCGGCGGGCCACCGTCAGCGACATCGACGGCAACCAGGCCATCGACCGTGTGAAGGCGGCGGTGCTCGCGGTGATCGACGCTGCCGATGGGTGACTTGCCGTCCTTGACGGCTCGGACGCCCCAGAGTATGGGGCGTTGCTGTTCGGGGGAGGGTGCGCGCGCGCTTGTCGTCTGACCGACGACGGCTGCTGCTCGCCCTTCTCGAAACCAACCAACCGATGAACCGGCTCTGCCGGCGAGGTGATTACATGAAGGTCAAGGCTTCCGTCGGGAAGATCTGCGACAAGTGCCGCATCGTTCGGCGTCGTGGGGTCGTCCGCGTGATCTGCGAGAACCCCAAGCACAAGCAGCGGCAGGGGTGATCTGATGGCTCGTATCGAAGGCGTCGACCTTCCGCGCGGCAAGCGCATCGACATCGCGCTCACGTACATCTACGGCATCGGCCGCACCACCGCGGCCAAGATCTGCGCCGAAGCGCAGGTCGAGCCGCACATCCGCACCCAGGACCTGTCCGAGGCCGAGGTGGCGTCCATCCGTGACACCATCCAGCGCGGCTACAAGGTCGAGGGCGATCTCCGGAAGGAGGTCGCGATGAACGTCAAGCGTCTCATCGACATCAACTGCTACCGCGGCATCCGCCACAAGCGTGGCCTGCCCGTCCGCGGCCAGCGCACCCACACCAACGCCCGGACCCGCAAGGGGCCGCGTCGCGCCATCACCCGCCGCAAGTAGACGGGAGGACTGAACCATGGCTACCTCTCGTCGAGGCCCCCGCAAGGTCAAGAAGAACGTCCCCAACGGGATCGTTCACATCCAGGCCACCTTCAACAACACCATCGTGACCATCACCGATCAGGTCGGCAACACCGTCTCCTGGTCGAGCGCTGGCGTGAAGGGCTTCAAGGGTTCGCGCAAGTCGACGCCCTTCGCTGCCCAGCTGGTCGCCGAGGACGCCGCCCGGAAGGCGATGGACCACGGCATGAAGTCGGTCGGTGTGTACGTGAAGGGGCCGGGCACTGGCCGCGAGTCCGCGCTCCGCGCCATCGCGAACTGCGGGCTGAAGATCACGCACATCCGTGACGTGACCCCGATCGCGCACAACGGCTGCCGTCCGCCCAAGAAGCGGCGCGTCTGAGCCGACACCACGCTCTCCGGCTTCGCGCCGGAGACTCAGGTCAGGGCGGTCTCCTTCGGGGGGCCGCCCACTCCACCTTCACGTCTACGGGTGCAGAGCCGACTCGACCTGGTCGGTAGAAACCCGAGATGGAGCCTTTCATGTCCGAAGTCGTCGCGACCAACTGGCGTTCCCTGATCAAGCCGAAGGCGGTCGAGCGGGACAACCGCTCGAGCAAGACCTACGGCAAGTACGTGATCCGTCCCCTCGAGCGGGGCTTCGGCACGACCCTGGGCAACTCGCTGCGTCGCATCCTCCTGTCCAGCCTGCAGGGCGCTGCCATCACCACCGTCAAGATCGAGGGCGTGCTCCACGAGTTCTCCTCGATCCCCGGCGTGGTGGAAGACGTCACGGACATCCTGCTGAACCTCAAGGGCGTGCGCATCCGCACCTCCTCGCTGGACAGCATCACCGCCAGCATCGACAAGGCCGGCATCTCCGGCAAGGCCGTCAACGTCACGGCTGCCGACATCACCTTCGACGGTGAAGCCGAAGTGCTCAACCCCGAGCACCACATCGCCACCCTGACCGAGAGCGGCCGCTTCATCGCGGAAGCCAAGGTCGAGATGGGCAAGGGCTACGTCGCCGGCTCGGTCTACGCCGCGTCGGAAGCCCCCATCGGCACCATCTCGGTGGACGCGATCCACTCGCCCATCAAGAAGGTCAAGTACACGGTCACCAACGCCCGCGTGGGCCAGCGCACCGACTACGACAAGCTCGTGCTCGAGGTCTGGACCGACGGTAGCGTGGTTCCCGACGACGCTGTGGCCTACGCCGCGAAGATCCTCAAGGAGCAGATCCAGGTCTTCATCAACTTCACCGAGGAGAAGGAGCCGACTCGCATCGAGGAGAGCGCCCCCGAGGAGGAGTGGAACGAGAACCTGTTCAAGCGCGTGGACGAGCTCGAGCTCTCCGTTCGCTCGGCGAACTGCCTCCAGAACGCTGGCATCGAGTACATCTGGCAGCTCGTCGAGAAGAGCGAAGCCGAGATGCTCAAGACCAAGAACTTCGGCCGCAAGTCCCTCAACGAGATCAAGGAGATCCTCGGCGAGCTGGGCCTGTCCCTCGGCATGAAGCTGCACAACTTCCCCAAGAACCGCTCGAAGTAGGCCCGCGCCTCTTCGTATTCCCAGGAGGGCGCCATGCGGCACCTCAAGGCCGGCCGGAAGCTCGGCCGCAACAGCTCGCATCGCAAGGCCATGTACCGCAACATGGTGACGTCGCTCATGGTGCACGGTCGCATCCGCACCACCGAGGCCAAGGCCAAGGAGCTGCGGCGCTACGCCGAGCGCGTCATCACCCTGGGCAAGCGCGTCGCCCCCAGCACCCTCGAAGGCCTGTCCGGCGAGGAACTGGAGGCCGCGAAGGCCAAGCGTCTCCACAACATCCGCCAGGCGCGGAAGTGGGTGAACGACAAGGCTGCGCTCCAGGCCGTGTTCAACGAATACGCCGAGCGGTTCAAGGACCGTCCGGGTGGCTACACCCGGATGTACAAGGTCGGCTTCCGCCCCGGCGACAACGCGCCGATGGTCATCATCGAGCTGATCGGCACTGCTGCGCCGGTCACCGAAGAAGGCCCCGCCGCTGACGAAGCCGTCGAGGCCGCCGCCGAGTGAGCCCGGGGGCGTGGCCGAGAGGCCGCGCCTTCATGCTTCCCGGTTAGGTGAGGCCCAGTCCGAGAGGGCTGGGCCTTGTCGTCTCTGGAGGGTCCCCGTGCCGGATTCCGCTCTTCTCGCCGATCGTCTCGCGACCTTCATGCGCGACAACGGTCTGAAGCAGACCCGTCAGCGACAGGTGATCTTCGACACGTTCCTGGCGTCGGGCGACCACGTCTCGATCGACGAGCTGCTCACGTTGGTGCAGCAGCACATGGACAGCGTGGGCTACGCGACGGTGTACCGCACGCTCAAGCTGTTCGCGGATGCCGGCATTGCACACGAGCGCCGGTTCCAGGACGGGCAGATGCGGTACGAGCCGGTCGAGGTCGGCGAACACCACGATCACCTGATCTGCCGCACTTGTGGTCACATCTTCGAGTTCGAGGACGACCTCATCGAGCAGCGGCAGGCCCAGGTGGCCGAAGCGCACGGCCTGACCCTGGTCGCGCATCGGCACGACATCTACGGCGAGTGCCGCGCTCCGGAGACCTGCGAGTATCGGGCGCGCGGAGATGGCGTCGGCGCGCTCGTCCACGGCTGAATCGCGGCCCTGCGGCCGTGCGCCGAGGACGGCCGAGCCGCCGCACTCCTCGAGCAAGCGCTGCGCGCCCCGAGGCCGCCCAGGCGGCATGGCTTCCGGCTGCGCCAGAGACGACGACAGCCGGACCTTGTGGGGTCCGGCTGTCTGATGTGGTGCGCGAGGGGGGAATCGAACCCCCATGGCCTTGCGGCCACTAGGCCCTCAACCTAGCGCGTCTACCAATTCCGCCACCCGCGCTGAGGACCCGGAGGGTTTATGCGGGCGCCGGAGCACTGTCAAGGCGCTTCGGCTCCGTCGGCGGCGCCTTCTGCCGGCGCTGCGGTCGCGTCGGTGCCGGCACCTTCGGGGGCGACATCGACGCCGTCTCCGGCGGCAGCATCATCGGCCGAACCTGCGCCGTCTTCGGCGGGCGCTGCGCCTTCACCGATGCCGAGCGCGTCGAGGCCGGTACCCACAGCCGGCGTCGGTTCCGCCGGGGTCGCGGCGCCCTGGGCGGGCACGTCCACGTCGAAACCGTCTTCGGTGTCCTCGATCTGGTCGATGCCGTCTTCGATGTCGGAGTCGGCCTGGGCCCGTGCGCTGCTGTAGAGGGCCAGCGTGATGCTGGTGAACATGAACATCGCGGCGACCGCGGTGGTCGCACGGCCCAGGAAGTGCCCCGACCCGCGTGGGCCGTACATCTGGTTGCTGCCCCCACCGCCGAAGGCGGCAGCGCCTTCCTTGCCGGGCTGCAGCAGGATGATGAAGATGAGGAACAGGCACAGGAAGATGTGCAGGATGGTGACGAAGAGCTGCATGGTGGCTCCGTAGGAGGGGGCCCGTCCCGCGAGGGGAGGGGACCGCGGCCAGGGTCAGTGGCCGGAAGAGGCCCCGACCTGCGCCGCTGCCGCGACGATGGCCTGGAAGGAGTCGGCGGTCAGTGCGGCGCCGCCGACGAGCGCGCCGTCGATGTCGGGCTGGGAGAGGAGCCCGGCCGCGTTCGAGCCCTTGACGCTGCCGCCGTACTGAATGCGCACGGTGGCCGGCACCTCGCGCGGGTAGCGCGAGGCGAGCCAGCCGCGGATGCTGGCGTGCATCTCCTGGGCCTGGGCCGGGGACGCGGTGCGGCCCGTGCCGATGGCCCAGACGGGCTCGTAGGCGATGGTCAGGGTCAGGACCTGGTCGATGGACAGGGAAGACAGGGCGGTCGAGAGCTGGCGAGCCACGACGGCTTCGGCCTGGCCAGCGTCCCGCTCGGAGAGGGTTTCCCCTACGCACAGGATGGGGAGGAGTCCAGCGCGGAAGGCCGCCTGGAGCTTGGCCGCCACGATCTGGTCGGTGTCGCCGAACAGGGCGCGGCGCTCGGAGTGGCCGACCAGGACGTGCGTGGCGCCGGCCTGGGCGAGCATCTCGCCGGAGATGGCGCCGGTGAAGGCGCCGGAGACCTGGTCGTGCAGGTCCTGGCCAGCGACGGCGATCCCCGTGTGCTGCAGCCGGGCGACCACGGCCGGGATGCTGATCGCCGGCGGCGCCACGGCCAGGTCGACGGAGGGGTGGTCCACCAGGGCGCGCTTCAGCTCGACGGCGAGTGCATCAGCGTCACGAGGACCCTTGTGCATCTTCCAGTTGCCGGCGATGAACAGGCGGCGGCTCATGGTCGCTCCGGGTCAGCGGGCCGCGCGCGCGGCGCGGTCCTTGATGGCCTTCAGGCCGGGCAGCTCGGTCCCCTCGACGAACTCGAGGCTGGCGCCCCCGCCCGTCGAGATGTGCTTGACACGGTCGGTGAGGCCGAACCGGGCCACGGCTGCGGCCGAGTCACCGCCGCCGACCACCGTGTAGCCGGGCGCGCCGGCGACGGCCTCGGCCACACCACGGGTGCCGCTCGAGAACGAGTCGATCTCGAACACGCCCATCGGGCCGTTCCAGAACACCGTACCGGCCTTGCTGATCCGGTCGGCATACTGCTGGACCGTCGCAGGGCCGATGTCGAGGCCCATCTGGTCGTCGGGGATGACGTCGACGGTGCTGGGCTCGGCATCGTCGGCCAGGCGGTCGGCGACGACATGATCGGAGGGGAGCAGCAGCTCGACGCCCTTGTCGGCGCAGCGCTCCATCAGGCGCTTGGCGAGCAGCAGGCGCTCCTCTTCGACTCGGGACTGGCCCACCGCCTCGCCGCGGGCCTTGAGGAAGGTGTAGGCCATCGCCCCACCGATGAGCAGCGCGTCGCAGCGGCGGGTGAGCGCCTCGATGACGCCGATCTTGTCGGTCACCTTGGCGCCGCCGAGGATCGCGACGAAGGGGCGGTCGGGGTTGTCGACGACGCGCCCGAGCGCCCGGAGCTCGCTCTCGACCAGCAGGCCGACAGCCGCGCGCCCGACGTGGGCCGGCACGCCGGCGATGCTGGCGTCCGCGCGATGCATCGCACCGAAGGCGTCGTCGATGTAGACGTCGCCGAGCCGGGCGAGGGCCTGGGCGAACTCGTCGTCGCCTTCTTTCTCGCGCGGGTCGAAGCGCAGGTTCTCGATCACCATGATCCCGCCGGGGGGCAGGTCCTGGGCGAGCTGCTCGACGCTGGCCCCGACGACGTCGTGGGCGAAGACGATCTCGCAGTCGAGCAGCTCGGCCAGCCGTGCCGCGGCCGGCTCGAGGGACAGCTTCTGCACGACCTTGCCCTTGGGCCGGCCCAGGTGGCTGCACACGACGATGCGGCACCGGCGCTCGACCAGGTGCTGGATCGTCGGCAGGGCGCGTCGGATGCGCGTGTCGTCGGTCACGTTGCCGTGGCCGTCGAGGGGGACGTTGAAGTCCACTCGCAGCAGGACGCGGTCCTCGCGCAGGTCGAGGTCGGCCAGGGAGGGCAGGGCCATGGACTACTCCAGCTCGCCGAGCGCGCGGGTCAGGTCGAGCATGCGGTTCGAGAAGCCCCACTCGTTGTCGTACCAGGCCAGGACCTTGGCCAGGCGCGGGCCCATGGTCTGGGTCAGCGGCAGGTCGGCGATGGACGAGTGGGGGTTGCCGACCAGGTCGGTGCTGACGATGGGGGCGGTGCTGGCCTGCAGGATGCCCTTGAGGGGCCCGTCGGCAGCGGCCTGGAGCGCGGCGTTGATCTCGTCCACCGTGACGTCGCGGCCGGCGGTGAACACCAGGTCGACCAGGCTGACGTTGGGCGTCGGCACCCGGATGGCCATGCCGTTGAGCTTGCCCTGCAGGTTGGGGAGCACCTTGCCGACCGCACGGGCGGCGCCGGTGGTGGTGGGGACCATGGACAGCGCGGCGGCGCGGGCCCGACGGAAGTCGCCCTTGTGCGGGGCGTCCAGCAGGTTCTGGTCCATCGTGTAGCTGTGCACCGTGGTCATCAGGCCGTTGACGATGCCGAACTCGGCGTCGAGGACCTTGGCCACCGGCGACAGGCAGTTCGTGGTGCAGGAGGCGTTGGACAGCACGCGGTGCTCGGCCCGCAGCCCGTCGTCGTTCACGCCCATGCAGACGGTGTAGTCGACCTGGTCCTTGGCCGGGGCGCTGATGACGACGCGCTTCGCGCCGGCGTCGAGGTGCAGCGCGGCCTTGGCGCGGGTCGAGAACACGCCCGTGCACTCGAGCACGACGTCGACGCCACGGTCGGTCCAGGGGAGCTTGGCGGGATCGCGCTCGGCGCTGGTGGGGACCACCTTGTCGCCGATGCGGAGGCCACCGTCGACCGCCGCCACGGCGTGCGGGAAGCGGCCGTGGACCGAGTCGAACTCCAGGAGGTGGGCGAGCATCTCATCGCTGGTGAGGTCGTTGATGTGGACGAACTCGATGTTGGGATCGTTCCAGCCGGCCCGGAGGACACAGCGACCGATGCGGCCGAAGCCGTTGAGAGCGACGCGGATGGGCATGGAGCACCTCGATGGATGGGGCGGAGCGGTTAACGCCGGGGCTGCCCCCGGGCCAGACCGGCCGAGGGCCCCGGAGGACCGTCGCGGTGCCCCTTCTGGTCGCCAATGTCCCCTGGCCGGGCGAGGACTCCGATCCCCTCCCGGCCGTCGCCCACCACATGCAGCTGCCGCCGGCCGCCCTCGCCGAGGTGCGCCTGCTCAAGCGCTCCGTCGACGGCCGTCGCCGCCCGCCGACCTGGCAGGCCAACTACCGGGTCGAGCTCGCTCCCGACGGCCCGAGCGAGGCGCAGGTGCTCGCTCGCGGCCAGCACGGCGTCCGTCCGTTCACCGACCGGGACGAGAAGCGCTTCTCCACGGTCGACCCCTCCTCCGTTGCGCGTCAGGCCTGGCCCTCCTCCGTGCGCCCGATCGTCGTCGGCGCTGGTCCGGGCGGCCTGTTCGCCGCGCTCCGTCTCGCCGAGGCCGGCGCGCCGGCCGTCCTGCTCGAGCGGGGCGGACCGGTCGAGGACCGACACCACGACGTGCGTGCCTTCTGGCGGCGCGCCGAGCTCGACGCCGACAGCAATGTCGTGTTCGGCGAGGGCGGGGCCGGGGCCTTCTCCGACGGCAAGATCTACACCCGCCGTCGCGACGGCGAGCTGGGGTGGATCTTCCGGCGACTGGTCGACTTCGGCGCCGATCCCCAGGTGCTCGAAGAAGGCTGGGCCCACCTGGGCACCGATCGCATCCGCGAGATCCTCCCCCGCTTGCGCGCCCGGCTCGGCGAGCTGGGGGTCGAGGTGCGGTTCCACACGCCGGTGGATCGCTTCCTGGTGGAAGCCGGTCGCTGCGAGGGCGTCGTCCTGCGCGGCGGCGAGGCCCTGCGCGGCAGCCCGGTCATCGTGGCCACCGGCCACTCGGCGCGGGACACCTGGCAGGCCATGCTCGACGCGGGCGCCAGCGCCGAGCAGCGCCCCATCCACATCGGCGCCCGGATCGAGCACCCGCAGAAGCTCATCGACGCCGCTCGCTACGGCACTGCGCGTGGTGACCTGCCTCCGGCCAGCTATCGCCTGACCTCGCGGCCTCCCGACGGGCGGGCCCGCCCGGCCCACACCTTCTGCATGTGCCCGGGCGGCACGGTGGTCGCGGCGTCCAACCACCCCGAGCGCGTCGTGGTCAACGGCATGTCCTACTCGGGCCGCCGCGCCTTCTGGGCCAACAGCGCCGTCGTCGTCGAGGTCACGCCCGCCGACTACCCGGGCACCGATCCCCTCGCCGGCGCACGCTTCCAGGACGCCATCGAGGCCGCCGCGTGGCGGGTGGGCGGCGGGCGGTTCCGAGCCCCCGGTCAGCTCGTGCAGGACTTCCTGGCCGACCGCGCCTCCGAAGCGCTCCCCCGCGTCAGCTACCCGCTCGGCGCCACCCCGGCCGACCTGCGCGAGGTCCTGCCGATGCCCCTCATCGAGGGCATGAAGGCGGCGCTGCGCCACTTCGACCAGCGCCTGTCCGGCTTCGCCGGCCCCGACGGCGTGCTCCTCGCGCCCGAGACTCGCACCACCGCGCCTCTGCGCTTCCACCGCGGCGCGGACGACCTGATGTCGCCCACCCTGCCGGGCCTGATGCCGGTCGGCGAGGGGGCGGGCTACGCCGGCGGCATCGTCAGCGCGGCGCTGGACGGCTTCCGCGCTGCACAGGTCCTGGTCGAGCAGCACTGTCCCCGGCGGAGCTGAGGCCCCGCCGGAGCGGCGGGCCCTTCAGCGGAAGGCGACCGTCCAGCCGTCGCCGGTGAGCTCGACCGCCATGCGGGTCTCGACGCCGGCTTCGCGCCCCACGCAGTCGGTCTTCTCGACCGTCCACACGACCGTCGCCTCGGTCTTGGAGCTCGCCGGCTCCATCGACCACTTGCCCGACTCCTTGCAGTCCATGCGCTCGTCGCCGAAGTCCGTGTAGCCGACCGCGCCCCAGGTGTTGTCGCCCGCGAAGGACATCGAAGAGAACACCACGTTGGCGCCGGCGCCATCGACGGCGCGGAAGTCGGAGATCTGCAGCGCGACGAGCTTCTCCGCGAAAGCCTGGCTGGCCGCGTCCGACGGGAAGTCCCCGGTCAGCCCGGTCTGGGTCTCGACGGGCGCCGACGCTTCGGCGCTGTCGGACTTCTTCTTCTTGCCTGCGTCGGCGGTCGGGACGAGGAGGCCGATGGCCAGGAGGAGGAGGGACTTCATGACGGCTCCGGGGGAGGGGGAGGAGGATCCTGGCATGCTGCCGGAGGAGGTGAGTAGCCTGCCGGCTGACCACGAGCCTCGCACAGACCCCCCTGCGCTCGGAGCGCTTCCCTGCCCGCCGACCCGTCCGCACCGAAGGCACGCCCGTGGCGCGCCCTGCCGTATGCGCTGCTGGCGCTGGTCACGACCTGGCCGGCCGTGTTGCGGCTGGACGAGGATGTTCCCGGCGCCCTGCGGACCGACCTGCACAACTCGCTGTGGTCGCTGTGGTACCCGGTGCATGCGCTGGCGCAGGGGACGCTGCCCTGGCACACCGACCTGCTCAACCCGCCGGACGGCGGTGTGCTGCTGGTCGCCGACCCTCTCGGTGCGGTGCTGGCGGCCCCGGCGGTCGCCCTGCTCGGCCTTCCGGTCGCCTACACGCTGCTGGTCTGGTTCCACCTGACGCTGTCGGGCTGGGCCGCCCATCGCTTCGGCGAGGACCTCGCCGCTGCACGGGGCCTTCCGGTGCTCCCGGCCGGGCTGTTCGCCGGGGTCGCCTATGCGACGGCGCCCGTGCTGCGGGCAGCGGTGCACAACGGCTCGTCCGAGGCGATCGCCGGGGGCTGGGCGGCGCTCGCGGCCTGGGCCTGCTGGCGCGCCGCGCGGCACGGAGGCCCGCGGCGGGCGGTGATCGCCGGGCTCGCCCTGCTGCTCGCCGCGCTGGGGTCCTGGTACGGCGCCGTGGTCGCCTTCCTGTTCGCCGGCGCCTTCCTGGTCGTGGGCGAGCCGGAGCGCTGGCGGGCCACCGTGGGCGCGCGGGTGGGGGCGCTGTGCCTGGGCCTCGTGCTGACGGCGCCCGTCGCCGCCGCCGTGCACGGCGCTGCCACGCACCCCGAGAACCTGGTGCGCATCAAGACGGAGAAGCAGCTGTCCGACGTGCGCCGCACCACGGGGGCCGCCGACATCCGCGGCTACTTCGCGGTCGGCGACTTCCGCTCCCCCGACTTCCGCGAGCTGTCCCGGTACGGCGAGGGCTTCTTCCACTGCCACGCCCTCGGCTGGGTCGTCCTGGCGGCCGCGCTGCTCTCGCTGCGACGGCGCCGTGGCACGGGCGCATTGTGGCTGGCCGCCCTCGCGGGCCTGGTCTTGTCACTGGGCCCCGTGCTGGTGCGTGACGGCTTCGCCTGGATCGTGCAGCAGGACAAGGCCATCCCGATGCCCTACCTCCTCCTCGAGCGGCTGCCGGGCTTCTCGGGCCTCTCGCTGCTCTACCGGCTCGGCCAGGCCCCGGCCCTCGGCCTCGCCCTCCTCGGCGGCATCGGCGTCGCCTCCCTGCCTCGGGCCGCCCTGCTCTCCCCCCTCCTGGCGGTGGCCGTGCTCGTCGATGGGCGCTTCCTGGTGCCGCTGGGGGCCCTGCCGACCGCGGTCGACGTGCGGCCGCCGCCGGCGATCGTGTCCCTGGCCGCAGCGCCCGACGGCGCGGTGGTCAACTTCCCCGTGGTCGGTGGACGGGCCTACCTCTACGAACAGACCATCCACCAGAAGCCCATGATCGGCACGCTGAACTTCCCGAACGACCGCACGGGCATGCGGCTGTGGCAGGCTGCGGTCGCCGCGGTCCGCGACAGCGAGGGCGCCGACGGGCAGGTCGACCTGGACCGGTTCCGGGAGCAGGTCGCATCACGGGCCGAGAAGCTCGGTGTCCGCTATGTGGCGGTGCACCGAGACCCCTTCGCCCGCCCCGACATGCACGACGAGGCCGTCGCCGTGATCCAACGCGCCTTTCCCGCCCTGTCGGCCCCGGCCGACGCCGACGTCCAGGTCTACGCGCTGTGGTGAGCGAAGGCGGGGTCAAGGGAGGCTGGTTCGCCGCGACCGGTGCGCTCGAGGGGCTCGACGGCGCCGCGGCCGATCTGCCGCTGCTCGGCCTGCCGCTTCGGGAGCGACAGGAACGCGCCTTCCTGGAAGCCCGGGTCGACGTGCATCCCGCGGTGGTCGGCCGGGACCCGGACCCGGTGGCCGGGCCGCGGCTGCTGGTTCGCGAAGACACGGTCATCTCGATGGCGACGGTGCACGACGCGGTCGCCATGGGCCGAGCCGCTGGACGGGACCTGGCCTTCCACCTGGGAGGGCGCGCGGGAGCCTTCGCGGCGGAGCTCTCGTTCGGGGACGACAGCCCGCGGCTGGTCTGGCTGCACGCGGGCGTCCCCGACCCGGCCCGCATCGCCGCCGCCGAGCGGGTCGAGCTCGATCCACAGGAGCGATTGTTCGAGCTCCCCCTGCCGACCTCGGCCGTCGCGGACATCGTCGAGCTGCCGATCACCGAGCGGTTGCTGCACCCGGGCGGCCACTGGCTGCAGCTCTTGTGGGCGAACCTGTTGGGGCTGGCGCCCTTCCTGTGGCGGGGCCTGACCGGTCGGAACGCCGTCGAGTCCGCCGTCCGGCTGGCTTTCGCGGCCATGCGGGCGGGGACCCTGGACCCCCCCGTGCTGGCGGGGCGACTGGGCCGGAGGGGCAGCGGCTGCCGCGTGCACCCGTCTGCCGTGGTCGAGGGTTGCTGGCTGGGCGACCAGGTGGAGATCGGCGCCGGCGCGGTCGTGCGCGGCGTGGTCCTCGGTGACGGGGCGGCGGTCGAGGAGCAGGCGCTCGTCGAGTTCTCCGTGCTCTCGCCGGGTGCGCGGGTGCAGCGGCAGGCCCTGGTCAAGTTCTCGCTGCTCGCCCCTCGGGCCGCGGTCGGGGGCATGGTGCAGCTGGGCTTCGTCGACCGCGATGCCCAGGTCAAGATCGGCACCCACCTGATGGACATGAGCGTCGACCAGGGCGTGTCCGTGATGGTGGCCGGCCGCCGCCAGCCCGCGCCTCTCGGGCTGGCCGGGGTGGCGGTCGGGGCCCGCACCCTGGTGGGCGCCGGTGTGCGCGTGGCCCCCGGACGTGCGATCCCGCCCGATCTCGCGGTGTTGCCGCCGCCGGAACAGGTGCTGCTGCGCATCCCCGACGGGCTGCAGGGCAAGGTCGTCGTGCGAGACGGCGCCCTCGTCCCCCTCGACGAGCGCGGCCGATGAGCTGGGGCGAGCCCGCGCTCTCGGTCCTGTTCGCCGGGGGCTACCTGGCCCTGCTGACGCTGCTCTGGCTGGCGCTGTGGGTGAGCGTGCCCAAGTGGGGCGCGGCCTGGAGGTTGCCGCGGCCGGATGTGGAGCCTCCTGCCGACGGGCCCCTGGTCAGCATCTGCGTGCCGGCCCGCAACGAAGCGGGGAACATCGGCCCTTGCGTGCAGGCCGCTCGGGCGCAGACCTGGCCCCGGCTCGAGGTGATCGTCGTCGACGACAAGTCGACGGACGGCACCGGCGCCGAGGCCCGCGCAGCGGCCGGCGGTGACGACCGGGTGCGAGTCGTCGCCGGCACCGAGCCGCCCGGCGGCTGGGCGGGCAAGCCCTGGGCCTGCACCCGCGCCGCCGGCGAGGCCACCGGCGAGCTGCTGCTGTTCATCGACGCCGACGTGCGCCTGGACCCCCAGGCGGTGCACGCGCTGGTGACGGCCCGGCGCGACCGGCAGGTCGGGCTCGTCAGCCTGTTCGGCTCGTGGGAGGTCGTCAGCTTCTGGGAGCGCGCCCTGGTGCCGGCCATCGGCTGGCTGATCCGCGGCGTCGTCGACCTTGATCGCGTCAACGATCCCGGGCGTCCCGAGGCCTTCGCCAACGGCCAGTGCATCCTGGTCGAGCGCCAGGGCTACGAGGCGCTCGACGGCCACGGGGTGGTGCGCGACCAGGTGCTCGACGACGTGCGGTTCGCGCACGCATGGAAGCAGAGCGGCCGGCCCCAGGCGCTGCTGGTGGCGCCGTGGGCCTTCCACGTGCGCCTGTACCGCTCGCTGTCCGAGATCGTCGCCGGGTACAGCAAGAACCTCTACGAGGGCATGGGCCGACAGCCGATCCTGGGCCTCGGCTCGGTCCTGTTCATCGCGGTCGGGGCCCTGCTGCCCTTCGCTGCGCTGTTCACGGGGACGGTCGGCCGCCTGGCGCTGGGCTGGCGGCAGCCGGAGCTACCGTGGCTCTTGTGGCTGGCGCTGGTGTGCGGCCTGCAGATCGCCTTCCGGCATCGCCAGGAGCGCAACGACGGGCGGAGCGGCACCATCGCCTGGGCCCACCCGCTGGCGAACCTCGTGATGGTGTGGATCCTGCTGCGGGCCGTGCTCGGGGTGCGCGCTTCGTGGAAGGGGCGCGAGTTCGTGGACGGCCGGGCAGCCCGGCCCGAGGACGAGGAATCCGACGAGCCCGAGCTCTGAGCAAGCGCTTCGCCAGGGGCACCGGAGGCGCCGCGTCGAAGCGGGGGCCGAGACGGAGAAGAGCGCCGACCCGGAGAAGGTCGGCGCTCTTCGATGAAGTGGAGCGGGAGACGGGATTCGAACCCGCGACATCCAGCATGGCAAGCTGGTGCTCTACCAACTGAGCTACTCCCGCTCAGTGCTCACGCCTTCTAACGAGACCTCCCAAAAGCTGTCAAGGACATCTTGGAAGATCCGCACGGTGTCGGGCAAAGTCCACGATGGACGGCCGGTTTTTCGAGGGAAGGCGCCCCTGGCCGATCCCGACCTCGCGTCGGCGCCCTCCTGGCCTTCATCCCGGCGTTGCCGGTGGCGTCGTCAACCTGCTACCATCCCCGTCACCGGCTTGTCCTCGTAGCCGTCTCCGCCCCGTCGCAAGGTGCCCCCCATGCGTTCCTTCCCTGTTCCTGGTCCTTCCCCTCCTCGGCCTCTCGGTCGTCGCCTGTGGCGACAAGGACGGGAGCACCGATGAAGGCACGGTCTCCGACTCGGGCGGGACCACCGGCGACGACGGCACCGGCGTGACCGGCACCGACGCCGACGGCGACGGCGTCACGGTCGAAGACGGTGACTGCGACGACACCGACCCCGCCATCCGCCCCGGCCTGCCCGAGGAGTGCGACGGCATCGACCAGAACTGCAACGGCGTCGTGGACGAGGGCTACGACGACACGGACCACGACACCATCGCCGACTGCATCGACGAAGAGGAGTGCGACGGTCTGGACAACGACGGTGACGGCCGCATCGACGAAGACTTCGCCGACGACAACGGCAACGGCATCGCCGACTGCGCCGAAGACGAGATCTGCGACGGCATCGACAACGACGGTGACGGCCACATCGACGAGGACTTCGACGCGGACGGCGACGGCTACACCACCTGCGGCGACGACTCGACCCCGGCGGACTGCGACGACGAAGACGCCAGCATCCACCCGGGCGCCGGCGACGCCGAGGGCGACCTCATCGACAACGACTGCGACGGCATGGTCGACGAGACCGAGTGGGACGAAGGCGACGTCTTCGTCACCGAGATCATGAACAACCCCTACGAGGTCACCGACCCCGACGGCGAGTGGTTCGAGATCTACAACGCCTCTGGCCGCGAGCTGATCCTCAACGGCATGGTCATCACGTCGACCAGCGGGGACGACTGGTACCAGGTCACCAGCCGCGACATCCTCTGGCTCGGCCCCGAAGAGCACTTCGTGTTCGGCATCAACGGCGACATGGCCACCAACGGTGGTGTGGACGTCGGCGCCGTCTACAGCGACGTCACGCTCCTCAACGAAGAAGACGACCTGCTGCTGATGATGGGTGACGTGATCGTCGACGAGGTCAGCTGGGACGACGGCGCCACCATGCCCGACCCGCAGGGCGCGACGATGACCCTGGACCCCGAAGCCTACGGCGACATCCTCAACGACTCGTCGGCGTCCTGGTGTCAGGCCTCGTTCGAGTGGGCCGAGAACTCCGACTACGGCAGCCCGAACGAGCTCAACGAGTACTGCTTCCCGGTGGCCCAGGCGAACTACGACACGTCGGCCTCGCTGACGAGCTGCAGCGAGTTCGACCTCATCGGCAGCGAGTCCTACGATCCGGACGGCGCCGGGCTGACCTACGAGTGGGAGCTCGTGTCCGCGCCCTCCGACTCCGACAAGACCACCGCCGACATCGAAGAGTCCGACGAAGCCGACCCCTCCTTCACCCCGGATCGGGCCGGCACCTACGTCTTCGCCCTGACGGTCTACAACGGCACCGAGTACTCCTCGCCGGCCTACGTGACGGTCGAGGTCACCGAGCGCGACACCAACTTCGCCCCCGTGGCCGACGCCGGTGACGACGAGACCTACACCGAGTCCAGCACCTGCACGCCCATCAGCTACGGTGTGTACTACGAGTGCGATGCCTGCGGTGACGCGACCTTCGACCTCGACGCGACGGGCACCTACGACGACGATGGCGACTACATCGCGTCCTACGCCTGGGAGATCACCGGCGGCACCGGCTCGGGCAGCATCGAGCACGAAGACCGCGCCGAGACCGAAGCGACGATGTCGGGTCCCGACGCCGAGTACGGGGTGACCACGACCGAGACGCTGATCATCACGCTGACCGTCGAAGACTGCATGGGCGCGACGGACACCGACGAGATCACGCTGACCTACGAGTGCACCGGCGCCTGAGCGCGCGGTCCCGGGGGTCAGTCCGGGCGCAGGCGCGCCGCGATGGCGGCAGCCTGGGCCGCGGCGTCCGCGGGGAGCCCTGACTTCGCCGCCTGGTCACACAGGTCGGCAGCGAGGGCTTCGACGGCCTGCACCCCCCGCTCGGCGTCGGTCGCGTCCGGCGCCCCCGCCGCCCGGGTCAGGGCCAGCCAGGTGGGCGGTGCGGGGCGTGCCTGGCGCAGCAGGCTGCTGTCCACCGGGCCGCGGGCCTCGCTGAGCAGGACGTCGACCAGCAGGTCGGCGCCGACTCCCCACGTCGGCTGATCCAGGGTCACGGCCAGTGTGTCGGCTGCGCGCTTCGCTGCGACGCAACGCCAGGCGAGTCCGTGAGCGGCCGGCTCCGGCCCCCAGGCCGACGCGAGCTGGAGCGTGCGGGTTCGATCCAGGCCCTTGCACGGGGCTCCGCCGCAGTCGCCGCTGCCGACGATTCGCTGCGCGGTGAGCGCGACGATGGCCAGCCCGGCGGCGCGGTCGTCGGCAGCGGTCGCCGTCAGCCCGGTCCGCGCGGCCTCGAGTCGGGCCTGGAGTGGTGCATCGTGGGCGTCCGACAGAGTGCGTCCGAGGGACAGCTGGACCGCGCGGTCGGCGTCGAGAGCTTCGCGGAACGCACGCTGCTGGCTGTCGCGGTCCGCGCCCGCCTGCTGAAGGCCGAGCAGCGTGGCCATGCGCAGGTCGGCCAGCGCCTGGTCCGCTCCGCTGTCGTCGTGCGCGCCGCGGGCGCGGGCGAGGAGCAGGGCGCCGGCCGGGCTGTCGACGAGGCGGTCGTGCACGCCCTCGGTGAACGCGTTCGCGAGGGACTGCTGAGGGAGGTCGGGCGACGCCAGCCAGCCGAGCAGCACCCGGCGCTCCATGGTGGCCAGCAACGCCGGACCGAGGGTGTCGCGGGGCGCCAGCCAGGCCAGCGGCTCCCGCACATCGCCGGGCGCGGTGCGGTCGGTCTCGGAGAGTGGCGCGAGCAGGGCGAGCAGGGCTCCCTGGTCCTCGGTGCGCACGCCGCCAGCGACCCTCGACTCGACCTCGGCCAGCGAGGCCCCCCGGGCGAGGGGAACGGCCAGGCTCGCCGGGTGACTGCGCTCCAGCGCGTGCAGGTCGGCAGGGGCGGTGCGTCCGCCTGCGATGCGCTCCAGGGCCTCGGCCAGGCCATCGCGACCGGCGCTGGCCGGCAGGTCGCTCAGGTCGAGCGCCGGAGGACGGCGGACCAGCGGGTCGCGGGTCGCCAGCATGGTGGCTGCGTCTGAGAGGTCGGTTGGCTGCAGGTGGGTCGGCGCCGTGGTGCTCGGGCCCTCGGGACGGAGCGCGGTCGGGATGCGGGTGCAGCCCGCCAGGGGCGCCAGCAGCAGCCAGCGAGTGGCGATCATGCGGCCAGCTCGCGATGGATGCGCGCGACCAACCCTGGACCTTCGAAGATGAGACCGCTGTAGAGCTGCACGGCGGCGCAGCCCAGGTCCAAGAGCTCGCGCGCCTGGGCGGAGGTGCTGATCCCGCCGACCCCGACGACGGGTACGCGGCCGGCGGCGGCGTCGAGCACGGTCTCGATCCGGGCCCGGGCGAGGGGCCAGAGCGGGGCGCCGGACAAGCCGCCGCCTTCGCCCAGGCGGTCGGTGGTGCCGGGGCGGGAGATGGTGGTGTTGGTCGCGATGATGCCGGTCGCACCCTCGGCGATGATGCCGTCGACCACCGGGCGCAGCTCGTCGGGCTCGAAGTCCGGCGCCAGCTTGACGAACACCGGCACGTCGCCGGCGGCAGGAACGACGGTGCCGACCAGCTTGCGCAGCGGCTCGACCGCCTGCAGGCTGCGCAGGCCGGGCGTGTTGGGCGAGCTGACGTTGACCGTGAAGTAGTCGGCCAGCGCGCGCAGGCGCTCGACGCTCGTCAGGTAGTCCTGTGCGACCGCGTCGTCGTCGAGGGGCGTCACCTTGCTCTTGCCGATGTTGCAGCCGACAGGGACCTTCGGCCAGCGATCGCCCTCGCGCAGGACCCGCAAGGCGTCGGCCAGGGCGGCGCTGCCGTGGTTGTTGAAGCCCATCCGGTTGATGAGCCCTCGCTCGTCCACCAGCCGGAACAACCGCGGGCGGTCGTTGCCCGGCTGGGCGTGGGCCGTGACGGTCCCGAGCTCGACGAAGCCGAAGCCCATCGCGGGCCAGACCGTCGTCGCTTCGCCGTCCTTGTCCAGGCCCGCGGCGAGGCCCACGGGTCCGGCGATGCGCAGGGGACCCAGATCACGAGCGAGGGACGCGGGCGGCGGCCCGGCCAGGGTCCCGAGCACGGCCTCGGACAAGCGCCCGGTCTGGTGGAGGGAGCCCACCACCAGGCGGTGCGCACGCTCGGCATCCATCGAGAAGAACAGCGGGCGCGCGAGGGTCCAGGCGAGGTCGAGGAGCATGCCGGCGGCTAACCGGCGCCCGCTCCGGACGGGTGCGGCGGGCGGGCCACGGGACGGCGGATGACGGGTTTGCTGGCAATGGACGCGGTCGACGGACCGCCGAGGGCGTTACCCGGATGGCAGGTGCCGCTCGGCACCTGGAGGCCCTCGTGCGTGTGCTGATCACTGGCGGCGCCGGCTTCATCGGCTCCCACCTCGTCGACCACCTGCGCGCCCGCGGCGACGAGGTCGTCGTGCTCGACAGCTTCGTGCCGACCTACGACCTGCGGCGCAAGGAAGAGAACGTCCGCGCCTCGGGGCTCTCCGAGGGGGCCGTCGGTCCCGCCCGGCTGGTGCGCGGGGACCTGCGCGACCGGGCGCTGCTCGACCGCCTCCTCCCGCACGTGGACGCGGTGGTGCACCTCGCGGCCCTGGCCGGCGTGCGCGACAGCCTGGACGACCCGGCGGCCTACGTCGACGTCAACATCGTCGGCACGCAGACCCTGCTCGACGCCATGCACGCCGCGGGCCTCCGTCGGCTGGTCTTCGCGTCCTCCTCCAGCGTCTACGGTGCCCGTCCGGATGGCGACACCTTCACCGAAGACGATCCCGCCGACCGACCCGTCAGTCCCTACGCGGCCACCAAGCGCGCCGGAGAGTTGCTCTGCCACGCCGCCCACGCCGCCTGGGGCCTCGACGTCAGCTGCCTGCGGTTCTTCACGGTCTACGGGCCCCGCCAGCGTCCTGCGATGGCGATCGCGCGCTTCACGTCGCTGGTGCTGGCGGGCGAGACCCTGCCCCTGTTCGGCGACGGCTCCTCGCTCCGCGACTACACCTTCGTCGGAGACGCCGTGCGGGGCATCGCCTGCGCCCTGGACCGCCCCCAGGGCTTCGCGGTGATCAACCTCGGCTGCGGCAGTCCCATCCGGCTGGACGACCTGGTCGCCGCCATCGGTCGGGCCGCCGACCGCCGCGTGCGCGTCGAGCACCTGCCCGAGCAGCCGGGCGATGTGCCGCGCACCCACGCCGACATCAGCCGGGCGGGCGCCTTGCTGGACTGGCGTCCCCAGGTGGCCCTGGACGAGGGGCTGGCGGCCTACCTGGCCTGGGTCCGCGCGCGGGACGGCGTCTGAGCCGGCTCAGCCGAACCGCTTGCTGTTGCGGACGAAGCTGACGAAGTACTCGCCGCCGCTGACGACGGCGACGCCGGTGGCCACGTACAGCAGCACGATGCCGGCCGACCAGTGGTCGATGTCGAGGCTGTTCGTGCCCCACAGCATGAAGCCGATGGCCGTGCTCTGGTAGGCGGTCTTGGCCTTGCCCAGGCTGCTGGCCTTGATCGTGATGCCTTCCTGGCTGGCGATTCCACGCAGGCCGGTGATCGCGATCTCCCGGCCCAGCAGCACGGCGACCAGCCATGCCGGTACCCACCCGAGCGGCACCATCATGATGAGCACGGTCTGGACCATCAGCTTGTCGGCCATCGGGTCGAGGTAGGCGCCCAGCGGGCTGACCAGGTCCCACTTGCGGGCCAGGTAGCCGTCGATGATGTCGGTGATCATCGCGCCGATGAAGATCCAGAACGCCAGCTGGGACTCGATGAAGCTCGGCCGATCCCAGAGCAGCGCCACCACCACGGGGATGCAGAGCATCCGGAGGACGGTGAGGGCGTTGGGGAGGTTCCAGAAGCCGGGTCGGCGGGCCCACGAGGTCAAGGCTGCGGTCCCGGGGCGGTCGTCACGGGCACCATCACGGGGCGCTCGTCGCGGAAGAGGTGGTAGAGGTCCTGCACCTTGACCACATAGTCCTGCGTCTGGCGGAACGGCGGCACGCCATTGTACTTCTTCACGTTGCCCGGACCGGCGTTGTAGGCGGCCAGCGCGAGCCGGATGTCCCCGCCGAAGGTGTCGAGCATGCGCCGCAGGTAGCGGGTGCCGCCGTCGATGCTCTGGACCGGGTCCCACGGGTCGGTCACGCCCAGGCCGGACGCCGTGGTCGGCATCAGCTGCATGAGGCCCATCGCGCCGGCATAGGACTTCGCGTTGGGGTTCATGCCGCTCTCGGCCAGGATGACGGCCTTGACCAGGGCGGCGGACACGCCGTGGCGGCCGGCGCTGGCCAGGATCTGCCCGTCGAAGGAGTCGAGCAGCGGGTAGGTGACGTAGTTCACCCGGCGCCGCGTCGGGATGTTCTTCGGCGTCATGTAGAGCTCGTACCCACTGTGGGTGGGCGAGTCCGTGAACCGCAACGTTCCGTCTTCGAGCTCGGCTCGGTAGATGTCGGTCCCGGCGGCCGGACGAGCGGCCAGGGCGATGACGCAGAGCACCCACATGGCGCAGGAGCGTACCGCCGGGCTCGATGGCCGGCAAGGTACGCCCTGTCGCGATACCGGGCGCGGTAGTCCGCGACCTGCGCTCGTTTCCGGTCCGCGGCTCCTTCCCCCTTCCGGAGTCGGCATGGACGCTTCGTCCTACGACGTCGTCATCGTCGGCAGTGGCCTCGCCGGCCTGTACCTGGCCCTGCAGCTCGCCGACCGCCACCGCGTCCTCGTCCTGACCAAGCGCGAGCTGCTGTCGGGCAACACCCGCTGGGCCCAGGGCGGCATCGCTGCGGCCTGGGACGAGGCCGACGACTGGAACGATCACGTCCAGGACACGCTCGTCGCGGGTGCGGGGCTCTGCAAGCGCGAGGTCGTGGAGCGCGTCGTCTCGGACGCGCCCGAGCGCGTGCGCGAGCTGATGGCCCTGGGGGTCAGCTTCGATCGCCGCGAAGGCCGGCCGGACGAGTTCGACCTGCACATCGAGGGCGGCCACTCCATGCGCCGGGTCCTGCACGCCAAGGACTCGACGGGGGCCGAGATCATGCGCGCCCTCATCGAGCAGGTGCGCGCCCATGAACGCATCGAGGTGCGCGAGCAGTGGATGGCGGTGGACGTCATCACCGAGCGCTGGCTGGCGCGGCGCAACGGGGCACTGCCTGGACCGCGGGACCGGGCCTGCGGGCTGTACGCCCTGGACCTGGCGTCGGGCGAGGTCGAGGCGATCGGCGCGAAGGTCGTTGCGCTGTGCACCGGAGGCGCCGGCAAGGTCTACCTGTACACCAGCAACCCCGACGAGGCGTCCGGTGACGGCATGGCCATGGCGTGGCGCTGCGGCGTGCGCATCGCCAACATGGAGTTCGTGCAGTTCCACCCCACCTGCCTGTACCACCCCGAAGCCCGCAACTTCCTGATCTCGGAGGCGCTCCGCGGCGAAGGCGGCAAGCTCCGTGACCGGCACGGGCGGCGGTTCATGGATCGCTACGACAAGCGCGGTGAGCTCGCCCCCCGCGACATCGTGGCCCGGGCCATCGACAGCGAGCTCAAGCGCACGGGCGAGGAGTGCGTCTTCCTGGACATGACGCACCTGTCCCGCGAGGAGATCGAGCACCACTTCCCGAGCATCCACAGCCGCTGCCTGGAGCTCGGCATCGACATGGCCGTCCAGGGCATCCCGGTGGTCCCCGCCGCCCACTACTTCTGCGGTGGCGCGATGACCGACCTGTCCGGCGAGACCAACGTCGAGAACCTGTTCGTCGCCGGCGAGGCCAGCTGCACCGGCCTGCACGGTGCGAACCGGCTGGCCAGCAATTCCCTGCTCGAGGCGGCCGACTACGCCTGGCATGCCGCGCGGGCCATCGACGCGCGCCTGCCGGGGCTGGATGCGCCGCCGGCGCTGCCGCCGTGGGACCCGGGCCACGCCAAGGACCCCGATGAAGCCGTCGTCATCTCGCACCTGTGGGACGAGATCCGCCGGTTCATGTGGAACTACGTCGGCATCGTGCGCACGACCCGCCGCCTGGAGCGGGCCCGCAAGCGCATCGAGCTGGTGCAGGAGGAGATCCGCACCTACTACTGGGACTTCAAGCTGACCGGCGACCTGGTCGAGCTGCGCAACCTGGCGCAGGTCGCGCAGCTGGTCATCGAGTGTGCGCTGCGTCGTCTCGAGAGCCGGGGCCTGCACACGACCCTCGATCATCCCGAGACCGACGATCGCTTCCTCTACGACACGGTCCTCAAGAAGCGGTACTGACCCTGCGGTCGGCCGCGGGGCTCAGGAGCCGCCCAGTCGGTAGGGCACGAAGGTGCGGTCCTGGTCGACGATGTCGCCTCGATCGTCGACCAGCGCCACGGTGATGCTGGTCGCGTCGCAGTCGGCGTCGATCGACTCCTGGACGGGAACGGCGACCACCAGATCGCTGCCGCTGTCTTCGGCCGGGTACACGTCCAGCGCGATGTCCAGATCGCCCGCGCCGCTCCACGCCCAGACGGCGTGAGCGTCCAGCGCGCAGTCGGAGACGTCGACCGGCAGCAGCACGACGCCGTTGGCGGCCTGCGGGCTGACCCCGGCGGGCATCGCGAACTTCACGAGCGGGCTGCAGACAGGCTCGTCGGTGGTCGCGCGGCCGTTGTCGACGCAGCCGGCCAGGGCGAAGGTCAGGCCGACGGCGGCGGCGGGCAGGAGGAACGACGCCAGTCGGGCGCCGAGGGGAGCGGCGGGAGTGGGCAGGGGCATGGGGTCCTCGTGTCGATGCGCGCCCGCGGGTGCGACGCACGAAGGGCCCGGGCCATTCAGCGCGCGGCGATGGCCCCGTCCAGCAGCGCCGCAAAGGGATCGCTGCCCGTACCGACGCGGGCACAGACGGCGTCGGGGTCCTTGTCGATGGCCGCCGTGATCACCTCGGGCCCGTCGGCCGTGCAGAGCACGTCGTCTTCGATGCGGATGCCGCCGAAGCCGGTCCACGCCCGAGCGGCATCCAGATCCACGGCGTCGCCCAGCCGCTCCAGCAAGGCCCGGTCCGACAGGATGGCCGGCACCACGTAGAAGCCCGGCTCGATGGTGACGCACATGCCGGGCTGCAGGTCCAGGTCCAGCCGCAGGTAGCCGGTGCCGAACAGCGGACTGCGGCTGCGCCCGGGGGCGTAGGCCGCGCGGTCCCCGAAGGCCTCGAGGTCGTGTACGTCCAGGCCCAGCAGGTGCCCGACGCCATGGGGGAAGAACAAGGCGTGTGCACCGCGCTCGACCAGGCTGTCGACCTCGCCGCGCAGCAGGCCTTCGTCCACCAGCCACTGCGCGAGCACGCGCGATGCGGTGTCGTGCACGTCGCGGTAGCGCGTCCCCGGCCGGACCCGGTCGATCGCGGCGCGCTGCGCGGCCAGCACGGCGTCGTAGGCCGCCCGCTGGCGGGGCAGGAACCGGCCCGACACCGGCCAGGTGCGGGTGACGTCCGTCGCGTAACCGGCGGGCGCCTCGGCGCCGCCGTCGAGCAGCAGCAGATCGCCGTCTCGGCAGGTGCCGTCGTGCCGGTCGTTGTGCAGCACCTCGCCGCGCACGGTGACGATGCTGCCGTAGGCCGGCACCATGCCGGCGGCGGCCAGCACCCCATCGAACAGCGCCGCCACGTGAGCCTCGGGCACACCCGGGCGGGTGGCGCCCATCGCAGCGTGGTGGGCGGCGGCCGTGACCGCGGCGGCGGCGCGCATCTCGGCGAGCTCTTCGGGGGCCAGGACACGGCGCAGCTCGATGACGGCCTGGGCGAGGGCCTGGTCCCCGATCCGGTCCGGGTCGCGGAAGGACAGCTCGCGGCCGCTGATGCGTGCCGCCCGCGCCGTCGCAGCCGGGTCGGCCACCGCGAGGGTGCGCAGGGCGGTCCCGGCGGCGGCGCAGTGGGCCTCGAGCTCGGCCAGCGGGGCCACGGCGTCGAAGCCGAGCGCCGCCGCGACGTCGTGCAGCGTCCAGCTCTGGCCGTGCCACAGCGCGTCGTCGTCGGCCGGAGGCACCAGGAAGAGGGTGCTGTGGCCGCCAGCGGTGATGAGCGCCGCGGCCTTGGGGCGCGCGCAGCCCGTGAAGTACAGGAAGGTGCTGTCCTGCCGGAACGGCAGCGGATTGGCCGGGTAGTTCCGGGGCGCCTGGGCGTTGCCCATCAGCAGCACCGGCGCCCCGTGCAGGCGTTCGGACAGGGCGGCGCGACGGCGGGCGTGCAGGTCGGGAGACAGCATGCCCCCGTCCTATCCGCGCAGCTCGCTCCGGGTGACCAGCGCCTCCAGCTCGACGCCGGTGGCCGCGACGCGGGCGGCGCCGCCTTCCTCGCGATCCACGATGCAGATCACCTGGGCCACGTCGAGCCCCGCCTCCTGCACCTTCTCGATGGCCCGCACCAGGCTTCCGCCGGTGGTGACGGTGTCCTCGATGACACAGACCTTGCTGCCGTTGGGCAGGTTGCTGCGACCCTCGACCCAGTTCTGCAGGCCGTGGCCCTTGGGCTCCTTGCGGACCATGAAGCCGTGCACTGGCCGACCACGCTGCCAGGACAGCGCCGCGACGGCTCCGGAGATCGGGTCGGCGCCGGTCACGGGGCCGCCGATGCCGACCACGTCCGGGTGCAGCCGGTCGAGCACCAGGGCCGCGATGGTCGCGGCGCCTTCGGCGTGCAGGGTGGTCTGCCGGGCGTCGACGTAGAAGTCGGACTGCTTGCCGCTGGCCAGCGTGAAGGTGCCGAACCGCACGGAGCGGTCACGCAGCAGCTCGACCAGGCGGCGATGCAGGGCAGGGGAGTCGGCGCGGCTCATGCGGTCTCCTGGGCGTCCAGCCAGGCGATCATGTCGGCCAGGACGCGGTCCTTCTCGGGTTCGTTGAAGACCTCGTGGTACAGGCCCTCGTAGAGCTGGATCTCGTGGGGCGGACGGCCCCAGGCATCGACGAGTCGCCGCGTGGCCAGGTGGTCGCAGACCTTGTCGGCGGTGCCGAGCAGGGCCAACACCGGCACCGTGAACCGGCCGGCGTGCGCGTGCACGCGCTCCATCGTGGCTTCGATCTCGGTGCCCCAGCGCGGGGTGATCGTGTCGAAGACCAGCGGGTCGGCTTCGTAGTCGGCGACGACCTGGGCGTCCCGGCTGATGTGCTTGGGGTCGAGCGGGTTCTTGACCTTCACGTTGGGCAGCAGCTTGCTGAGCACGTGCTTGGCCTTGTCCAGGACCCACGGCACCGCGGCAGCCACGCCGGTCAGCGGGTTGCTCAGCACCAGGGCACGGACGTCGTCGCCCAGGGCATCCGCCCGGAGCGCCTCGAGGGCGACGAGCCCGCCCATCGAGTGGGCGACCAGCAGATAGGGGCCGCGCACGAAGGCGGCCGCCGCCTGCAGGTCGGCCACGTAGTCGGTGAACCGGTCGATCTCGCCGCGACCGCCTTCGCTCTCGCCGTGGCCCCGGAACTCGAGGGCGGTGACGGCGAAGCCGGCGCCGGTCAGTGCGGCGGCCACGTGCTCGTAGCGGCCGAGGTGCTCGGCCAGCCCGTGGGCGATGAGCACGTGGCCCTTGGGCGTGCCGTCGGGGGACCACTGGCCCACACGCAGGCGCGTGCCGTCGGCAGACTGGATGGAGTGGGCGAGCATCAGGACCTCACTGGCCCAGGCCGATGGCGTCGTCGGGGAGGAGCGCCAGGGACAGGGGCTCGAACCAGGCGATCACCGCCAGGCAGAACAGCATGATGAGCAGGAAGGGCACCACACCCTTGATCACGTCGACCACCGACTGCTTGAAGACGGTGCTGGCCACGAACAGGTTGATGCCCATGGGCGGCGTCAGGTAGCCGATCTCGAGGTTCACGATGAACATGATCGCGAAGTGGACCGGGTGCAGGCCGTAGCTGGCCGCGATGGGGGCCAGGAGCGGCGCCACGATCAGGATCGCGGACAGGATGTCCATCACGCAGCCGAGCGCCAGCAGGAACAGGTTCACCAGCACGATGAACGCCAGCTTGCTGTCGATGTGGGACAGCAGCCAGTCGGCGGCCTGCTGGGGGATCTGCTCGACGGTCAGGAACCGGTTGAAGGCGATGGCCAGCACCAGGATCAGGAACAGGCTGCCCATCATCTCGGCCGACTCGGACAGCACCCGCGGCAGCTTGCTGATCTTGAGCTCGCGGTGGAACAGGAGCTCGACCACCAGGGCGTAGACGACGGCCACGGCCGCCGCTTCGGTGACGGTCAGCTTGATCGACAGCTCGATGCCGAGCGGCTCGAGGGTCAGGAAGCCGTAGATGCCGCCCAGGATGAGCACCGGCAGCATCAGCGACAGGAAGCCCCGACGGAAGGCCAGCCCCACGCTCTTGAAGTAGGCCCCGGCGCTCGCGTCGCCCTGCAGGTGGGCGCCGACCGGCACGTTGCGGGTCCGGTACAGGGTGTAGGCGGCCAGGCAGCTGGCGATGAACAGGCCCGGCAGGATGCCCGCCAGGAACAGGTTCGCCGGCGAGAGCGGTGCCTTGGGGGTGCTGACCACGATCGCGTAGACGATCATCGGCACCGAGGGCGGGATGATGATGCCCAGCGAGCCGGCGCTGGTCAGCACGCCCATGCTGTACTTCTGCGGGTACTGGTCCCGCACCAGCATCGGGAACATGATCGTCCCGATGGCGATGACGGTGACCGGCGACGAACCCGAGATGGCCGCGAAGATCGCGCAGGCGAACACCGACGCGAGGCCCAGGCCGCCGGGAGTGCGACCCATCAGCGCGCGGGCGAAGCCGATCAGCCGCTCGGCGATCGACCCCTGCGTCATCAGGTTGCCGGCCAGCACGAAGAAAGGGATGGCCAGCAGCTCGTGCTTCTTGGTCGCCTCGAACATGTCGGTGACGACGCTGACGCTGTCGTAGCCGCCGAGCAGGTTGGCGCTGGCCACGCTGGCGACGCCGATCGCGACGAACAGCGGAGCGCCGATCAGCACCAGCAGGATGCTGGCCACGAAGATGAGCTTGCCGCTGCCGAGCCACAGGGCGCCGCCGAGACCCAGCAGCAGACCCGGGAACATGCCGGCCATCACGACGTCGCGCACGTTGCGGGTGCCAGGCTTCGCCGGTGCCGTCGGCTGATCGTCGCGCTCGATGGGGGCGTGGGGATCGACGGGCTTGTCGACCTTGCCGAGCAGTGCCGAGAGCCCGAAGCGCAGGGCGATCAGCGTGAACGACAGGGGCAGGACCGCCTGGGCCAGCCAGAGGGGGAAGTCGCCTCCTCCCTCGACCAGCGGCCAGGCCGTGCCTGCGACGGGCTCGCCGGGCAGCAGCTTGATGATCCCGTTGAGGATGGGCTCCATCCAGCCCCAGACGCTCAGGCCCTCGACGCTGTCCTCGAATTCCAGGCTCTCGAGGACCAGGGCCCAGCTGGCCTTGGCCAGCATCCACGACAGGCCGGCTGCCACGGCGGCGGTGAACCGCTTGACGAACCGGGCGGCGCCCGGCGCCAGGACCCGGTCGGTGGCGTCGACCGCCAGGTGCGTCTTGCTGCGGGTCGCCAGGCTCGCGCCCAGGAAGCCGACCCACACCATCAGCACCAGGGCCATGTTCGGCCCGTCCTGCAGGTCGATGGCGGCGAAGCTGTACTCGCGCAGCAGGTAGTCGTTGAAGGTCAGGTAGACCATGCCGAGCATGGCCACCGTCAGGAAGGCGCGCTCGACCCACGACAGGGCGGTGTCCAGCCAGTCGTGCAGCTTGTCGATCGTGACGATGACGCCCGTCACGAACAGGATCAGGAAGAAGGCCAGCGTGCCCAGCGGCCCGTCCCAGGCACCCCGCAGGGCACTGCGGATGCCACGTCCTGCCCCGTTGAGGGCGTCGTCGATGCGGTCGAAGACCTTGGCGAGAGCGGCGTACACGTTGCCTCGGGAAGAGACGCGGCCCGCTCGTCAGGCCGGGCCGGTCGGGATCGACGGGGACTGCGGCGCGAGGCCGGGCTCAGCCGCCGCGCTGCTGGGCCAGGGCCGCCTTGACCTTGTCGAGCAACGGCTTGGCGTCGGGGTTCTCGGCGGCGAACTTCATGTGCACGGCCAGCGTCACGTTGGCGAAGGCCTTGCGCTCGGCGTCGGTCAGCTCGACGACCTCGACCCCCAGGTCGGGGAAGTTGGCGAGCAGCTCGGCCTCGAGCTCCCGCACGCCCTTGCGGCCCTTGGCCGACTCGGCCTTGGCGTCGCCCAGCATGATCGTCTGCAGGTCGGCCGGCATCGTGTCGAAGAACTTCTTGGACCAGATGACCGCGGCCGGCTGGTAGATGTGCTTGCTCAGGCTGTAGTAGTCGATGGGCTCGTACAGACCGGCGGCCTGGGTGAACAGCGGCGTGTTGTCGAAGCCGTCGACGATGTTGGTCTGCAGCGCGGTCAGCACCTCCGAGATGGGGAGCGTCACGGCCTGCGTGCCCAGGGCGGCGTACATCTGCATGTGCACGTCGGTCTCCTGGCTGCGCATCTTGAGCTTGGCCAGGTCGGCGGGGGTCCGCACGGGGTGCTTCTTGGTGCCGAAGGACCGCCAGCCGTTCTCCGCCCAGGCCATCAGCACGAAGCCCTTGCTGGACAGCTCCGCGCTCATGGGATCCCACAGGATGTTGTCCAGCACGTAGTCGGCTTCGGCGTTGTTGTTGAACAGGTAGGGCAGCTCGGGCAGCTGGAGCAGCGGGATGTTCGCGCCCTCGGCCACCGCGGCGGTCGAGAAGCCACCGCCCTGCAGGCGGGCGTTGCGGCGCACGTCGCGCACCATCTCGACCTCGCCACCCAGGACGGAGCCGAGGAACATCTTCATCTTGATGCGGCCGCCGCTCTCGCTCTCGACCCGCTTCTTGATGTCGTTGAGCTGGTCGGCCCAGGGCGTGCCTTCGGGGGCGGCGCTGCCGAAGCTGGCGATGAAGTCGGGCTCGGCCTGGACGGTGGTGGCGGGGAGGAGGGCGAGGGCTGCGGCGCCGAGGCCGGCGAGGGCCGTGAGCAGGCGGGTACGCATGGGCGTCTCCAGCAGGGAAGGGGAGGGGGGAGAGAGGGGGGCGGAGTCGTCCCCGCCGGCTTGAGACCGTCGGCGAGGCCGCAGCTTCCGGACGGATCAGTCGGCGAAGTACTCGCTGACGTTCTCCTTCAGCTTCCGGGCCTTCTCCTGCTCGGCCATGTTCTCGGGCGCGATCTCGGCCACGGCGTTGGGATCGGCGGCCAGGACTTCGTCGATGGCCTTGTTGAAGACCTCCTTGTCCTGGGTCTTGCGGGCCCAGTAGTCGGCGAGGAGGACCTTGGTGCCGAGGTACTCGGGGTTGGCGGCGGAGGCCTTCTCGAGCAGCTCGCGGCACTTGTCCAGGTCCTGGCCCGCGAAGGAGGGGATCGCGCAGTAGTAGGCGCCCCAGTAGCGGTCGGGGCCGCTGAAGTTGTAGTCGGGGTCGAGCTCGCCGACGCGGGTCATCCACGCCTTGACGGTGGGCAGGTTCTTGAGCGTCTTGCCGAGGCCCGACAGCTTGCCCCACTTGCCCAGGGCCGAGCTGCTCCAGTACAGGCAGGGCACGTCCTCGACCGTGAGCGCGCGGGCGGCGCTGGCCTCGTCCTCGTCGCCCTTCTCGAGCAGGGCGGTGAACTCGTGGTTGATCGCCAGGCAGCGCTTGCCCCAGCTGATCGACTGGTCCCAGGCAGCCAGCTTGGCTTCCTTGTCGTCTTCGTAGGCGTCGCCCAGGAAGTAGTAGCCGCGGACCAGGCGCAGGCCGATCTCACGGTCGGTGGGAGCGGTCTGGTAGGCGGCTTCGTACTTGACGAGGGCGGCCTGGAGCTTGGCCTTGTCGGCGCGCTGCTCCCAGAGCTGGTCGGCTTCGACCTTGACGGCGTCGCCGCCGCCAGCGGAGGCCTGGGCGACCTCGTAGGTGCCGGTGTGCTTGGTCTGGCAGCCGACCAGGACGGAGGAGGCGAGCAGCAGGTGCAGGGCGCGCATGAGGACTCCAGGAGGGGGGACGCCCGCGGAGGCGGGCGAGGGTGCGTGGGACGTCGCGGAACGCCGTTTCTACCGGCATGGGACGCGTCTTGTCAATGCGTGTCGGTGGGTCGGAGAGTGCGGCGGCGTGCGACTCGCCGGGCCACCCGACCCGATCGTCCACGGGGTGCTCGGCCGTGGTTGCCCGCACCCCGTGGTCTGGCTACCGGAGACCGCCCGTGCCAGCCCGCTGCGTGGTCGCGCCAGAGTCGGTCCGAGGGGGTCCCTCCCGCCCTCCTCCCTCGACCCCGGAGCCCCCGCCATGCTCACCGCCGACGTCCCCCTGGCACTGACCTTCGACGACGTCCTCCTCCTCCCGGCGCACTCCACCGTGCTTCCCGACGAGGTCGACACCAGCACGCAGCTCCACCCGCGGCTCAAGCTCCGCCTCCCCCTCCTCTCGGCGGCGATGGACACGGTCACCGAGGCCCGCTCGGCCATCGCGATGGCCCGCGAGGGCGGCCTGGGCATCATCCACAAGAACATGAGCCCGACCCAGCAGGCGCGGGAGGTCAGTCGGGTCAAGAAGGCGATGACGGGTGTGGTCGAGGACCCCATCACGCTGAGCCCGGACCAGAGCCTGCGCACGGCGGTTCGGCTGATGCGGGGCAACGACGTGTCGGGGCTGCCGGTGGTCGAGGGCGACCGCGTGGTCGGCATCATCACCGACCGCGACCTGCGCTTCGAGCGGCGCCTGGACCGCAAGGTGCACGAGGTGATGACCCCCGAGGATCGGCTGGTCACCTGTCCCCCCGGCACCGAGCTCGAGACGGCCAAGGACCTGATGCAGGCCAACAAGATCGAGAAGCTGCTGGTCGTGGACGACGCGGGGCGGCTGCACGGGCTCATCACCTTCAAGGACATCCAGGCCGCGACCGAGCACCCCAACGCGACGCGGGATCAGCGGGGTCGGCTCATGGCCGGCGCCGCCATCGGCGTCGGCGGGGACCGGGACGTGCGGGCTGCGGCCCTGATCGAAGCCGGCGTGGACGTGCTGGTCGTGGACACCGCCCACGGGCACTCCCAGGGCGTGCTCGACGCCGCCGCGGCCGTGCGCAAGGCCTACCCGGACGTCATCCTGGTGGTCGGCAACGTCGCGACCCCGGGCGCGACCCAGGCCTGCATCGACGCGGGCGCCGACATCGTGAAGGTCGGCATCGGCCCGGGCAGCATCTGCACCACCCGCGTCGTCGCCGGCGTCGGCGTGCCGCAGCTGACCGCCGTCGCCGAGTGCAGCGCCGTGGCCCACGCGGCAGGCCGCACCATCATCGCGGACGGGGGCATCAAGTTCTCGGGCGACGTGGCGAAGGCCATCGCCGCGGGCGCCGACGCCGTCATGATCGGCTCGCTGTTCGCCGGCACGGACGAAGCTCCAGGCGAGCTCGTGCTCTACCAGGGCCGCACCTACAAGTCGTACCGGGGCATGGGCAGCGTGGAAGCCATGAAGGCCGGCTCGTCCGACCGCTACTTCCAGGAGGGTGGGGATCGCGAGGGCACCTCGCGCAAGCTGGTGCCGGAAGGCATCGTCGGGCGGGTCCCCCACCGCGGCGCCCTGGCCGACAACGTCTACCAGCTGGTCGGCGGACTCAAGGCGTCCATGGGCTACACCGGCTGCGGTACCATCCCGACCATGCAGCGGGACAGCCGCTTCGTGCGGATCACGTCGGCCGGGCTCAAGGAGAGCCACGTGCACGACGTGATCATCACGAAGGAGAGCCCGAACTACCGGATGGACTGAAGCCTCCGGACGCCCACTCCCCACCCTCGCGGAGGAATCGATGAACAAGGTGATGGCCAGCGCGGCCCAGGCGGTCGCGGACATTCCCGACGGCGCCACGCTGATGGCTGGCGGCTTCGGCCTGTGCGGCATCCCCGAGAACCTGATCGCGGCCATCGCGGCCCGGGGCATCCGCGACCTGACCTTCATCTCCAACAATGCGGGGGTCGACGGCTTCGGCCTGGGCATCCTGCTGGAGAACCGCCAGGTCCAGCGCATGATCAGCAGCTACGTCGGCGAGAACAAGGAGTTCGAGCGGCAGTACCTCAGCGGCGAGCTGCGGGTCGACCTGACCCCCCAGGGCACCCTGGCCGAGCGCATCCGTGCCGGCGGCGCCGGCATCCCGGCCTTCTACACCCCGACCGGGGTGGGCACGCCGGTGGCCGAGGGCAAGGAACACCGAGAGTTCGACGGGCGGACCTTCATCCTCGAGACCGCACTCACCGCCGACTACGCCATCGTGAAGGCGTGGAAGGGCGACACGCACGGCAACCTGGTGTTCAAGGCCACCGCGCGGAACTTCAACCCGATGATGGCGATGGCGGGCCGCATCACCATCGCCGAGGTCGAAGAGCTCGTCGAGCCCGGCGTGCTCGCCGCCGACGAGATCCACACCCCCGGCATCTTCGTCCAGCGCATCCTGCAGGGTGCTTCCTACGAGAAGCGCATCGAGCGCCTGACCACCCGCCCCCGCGGCTGACCCGGAGTCCCCCATGCCTCTCTCTCGCGACGGAATCGTCAAGCGCGCCGCCAAGGAACTCCGGGACGGCGACTACGTCAACCTGGGCATCGGCATCCCGACCCTGGTGGCCAACCACCTGCCCGAAGGCGTCGAGGTCGTGCTGCACTCCGAGAACGGCCTGCTCGGCATGGGCCCCTTCCCCCTCGAGGGCGACGAGGACCCGGACCTGATCAACGCCGGCAAGCAGACCATCACGACCCTGCCCGGCTCGGCCTTCTTCTCGAGCAGCGACAGCTTCGCCATGGTGCGGGGCGGCCACATCGACATCACCATCCTGGGGTCGATGGAGGTCAGCCAGGACGGCGACATCGCCAACTGGATGATCCCGGGCAAGATGGTCAAGGGCATGGGGGGCGCCATGGACCTGGTCGCCGGCAGCAAGCGGGTCGTCGTCACCATGACCCACACCAACAAGGGCGGTGATCCCAAGCTGCTCGCCGCCTGCACGCTGCCGCTGACCGGCACCCGCTGCACCGACCTGCTGATCACGGACTACGGCGTGTTCACCTTCGACGGTGGGCTGACCCTGCGCGAGATCGCCGCCGACCTCACGGTCGAGCAGGTGCGGGCTGCCACCGGCTGCGCCTTCGCCGTCGCCGACGACCTGATCCGGCTGCCGGTCGAGTAGGCGCCGCCGCTCGAGCGCGGGGGCAACCCCAGACGCAGGAACCCCCGGCGCCGCAGGAGCGGGCCGGGGGTTCGTGCTTCGGGCAGAGCGAGGGGCTCAGCCCTTCTTCTGGGCCTTGCGCAGGCGGATGATGCCGCCGTTGGGGCCCGGCACGCCGCCCTTGAGGAAGACGAGGTTGTTCTCGGCGTCCACCTTGACGATGCGCAGGTTCTGCACGGTGACCTGGGCAGCGCCCATGTGACCGGGCATCTTCTTGCCCTTGAGCACGTGGCCCGGGGTCAGGCGGGTACCGATCGAGCCGCCGTGACGGAAGTACTCGTGGGTACCGTGGCTGCGGATGAAGCCGCGGAAGTTGTACTTCTTCATGACGCCGGCGAAGCCGCGGCCCTTGCTGACGGCCGTGACGTCGGCGAAGCCGCCCGCCTCGAACAGGTCGCCGGCGGCGATGGACTGGCCGGGAGCGAAGTCACCGGTCTTGCCGGACTCCAGGCGGAACTCCTGGACGTACTTCTTGGGGGAGACACCGGCCTTGGCGAAGTGACCCGCCTCGGGCTTGGTGGTGCGGCTCTCCTTCTTGTCGGCGAAGCCCAGCTGGACGGCATCGTAGCCGGCAGCGGAGTCGCTGGACTTGACGGAGATGACGGTGTTCGGACCCGCCTCGATCACGGTGACGGCAACGGCTTCGCCGTTGTCGCCGAAGATCTGGGTCATGCCGATCTTGCGGCCGATGAGGCCGGGGCTCGTGTTGGCCATGTCGTACCTCGCATAGGACGCCGGAGGCGTCGTACGGGTGAAAGGAGGGAGCGGCGGGCTGGCTGTCCCGTGCTCCGAGGAACCGGGCGTCAGGCGCCCGGGCAGCGACCGGCCGCATAGCCGGTGGGGGACGAACGAGCAACCGTGCTCAGAACCCGGCGCCCGAGCACTGGATCTTCCAGTCGGGCTCGCTGTCGTCGTTGCTCTTGATGTGCAGGATGTTCGTGTCGGTCAGCTCGAGCGGCAGGTCGATGCAGCCGCCGGAGCAGGTGTAGCTGACGGTTGCGACCTTGTAGGCGCCCGGGGCGATGGTGCCCGTGCCGCCGCTGACGCGGAACTCGCCGCCGCCGCTGTCGTTGTGGATGTACACGCTGCTGACGACCAGGTCTTCGTCGCCGATGTTCAGGAGCGTGATCTCCTTCGTGTCGGGGATGCCCAGGATGGAGCCGAACTCCATGCTGTAGGGATCGCTGCCGGTGTCCACGTCCAGGATGGGCGCACAGACGCTGCACTCGTAGCTGCCGGTGCCGGACACCGAGATGTTGGTCGGGCCCTGGTCCGTCGTGACGGTGATGGTGCCGCTGTAGGAGCGCTCTGCGGTCGGCCGGAAGGCCACGCTGAGCGTCTTGGCGCTGGACGGGCTCATGGCCGAGGGCGTGCTGATGCCCGAGGGCACGAAGGCCGGATCGCTCGACGTGATGTTCGAGATCACGACCTCGGCGCTGCCGTTGTTCACCAGGCTGACCGTCTTGGTGTCGGCGCTGGACACGGGCACGTTGCCGAAGGCCAGGTTGGTGGTGCTGTACTCGAGACCGCCGCTGCTGGTGCCGCCGTCGTCGCCACCACCGCTGTCGGTGCCGCCGTCGCTGCCGGCTTCAGCGCCCGTGCCCTTCAAGGCGATGGCGGCGAGGCCGCTCTCCCCGTCGATGCCGAAGGACAAGGTGCCCGTGTCTTCGCCCAGCGCGAGCGGGGTCCACGTGACCGCGATGACGTACTGGCCGCCCGAGCCGATCACCCAGGGCACCGAGGTGTACTCGGCGACGAAGTTGCTGCCGGCATCCAGGGTCAGCTCGGACAGCGTGATGTTGCTGTCCGACTCGTTCGTCAGCACCACCTCGGTCGAGACCGGCTCGCCGAGCTCGGAGTTCCCGAAGTTCACGGTCTCCGGGTAGGACATGCCCCCGAAGCTGCCGTAGCTGACGGAGCCGCTGTCGCTGCCGCCACCGGGCAGGCCGCTGTCAGCAGACGGATTGAAGGCCTCGAGGCCCAGGCAGCCGGTCAGCATCAGGGCAGGAGCGAGACGGAGCACGTTCACGTGGGCTACCTCTTCGAGACGACGCGGGGAGGCTACCATCAAGCAGGCCCGTCCTCCAGTGGAAGACGGGCCGTGCGCGCCGATCATCTCCGCCCGCTGAGCGGTGGGGATCAGAAGGTGTACTTCAGGTTGCCCGTGGCGCAGGCGCCCAGGTCGAAGCCGATCGCGTAGGACACGTCGATGTCCATGCCGATGCTGAAGTGGGCGAGCTTCGTGTAGTACTCGACGTTCGGGCCGCCCTGGACGATCGGGTGCAGGGCGCCGTGGTAGCCGGGATCCGTGATGCCCCAGTAGGTCAGGATCTCCTTCTCGTAGTATTCCTTGTCCATCAGCAGCGGGGACAGCATCAGGCCGCCGCCGACGCGGGCGCCGACGCCCCAGCGACGGTGCGGGTAGGTGTTCCACTCGACCATGCCGGCGAAGGTGTAGGTCCGCAGGTCGCCCTGGACGTACGGGCCGCCCTGCTGACCCTGGGTCTGGTAGTCGGTGCCCTGGTGGATGCCCTGAGCGAAGCCGAACTCCCAGGCCATGCTGGTGCGCTCGCGGTCCAGGAAGTCCTGGCCCACCGACAGCGCGGTGGCCGAACCGGGGCTCACGTCGTTGGCGAAGTTGCCCAGGTAGAAGGCGCCGCCCACGCTGGCCTTCAGGTACAGGCCGCGGTTGATCTCACGCACCTGGCTGGACTGGACGCGATCGCGGACGCTCTTCTTCTTCGATCCGGCGTCGTCGTCGTCCAGGTCGTCGTAGCCCTGGGCATTCGCCGCGGAGGAGGCGAGCAGGGGAGCCGAGAGGCCCAGGATGACGAAGAGGTGGGAGAGCTTCATGGCGAGATTCCGCTGAGAGAAGGCGTCCGCTGGGGAGGGGCGCGAGCGCGAGGCGGTCGTTGCCCACGGGTTCACTGGCCGCGTTTCATACCATGTTGACGGAAGGCTTGGGAAGCCGCGCCACAGGGCCTTGACGTGCTCAAGACATGGCCGAGACGCAGACGCCCCGGCCGGAGCCGGGGCGTGCGTTCCGCTCGCGTCGGCTCAGCCGGGCGAGAAGATGAAGGGGTAGGACACGATGACGATGCCGCCGCCCTTCGGCTCGGGGAACTGGAACCGCATGAAGCGGCCCGAGATGCAGCTCTCGACCGAGCTGTTGCCCAGGCTGCTGCTCTTGATGTCGGCCTTGGAGACCGAGCCGTCCTTGGCGATGACGAACTTGACGGTCACCTTGCCGCCCAGCTCCGGGTTCTTGGTCAGCTCGCGCTGGTAGCAGTACCGGATCTGGTTCATGTGGCGCTTGATGACGGCGTCGATCAGGCTCTTGTCGAGGGCGCCGAGGATGATCGGGTCACCGCCGATCCGGCCGATGCCGCCTTCGCCCTTCGCGCCGAAGTTGCCGCCACCCTTGCCGTAGCCGCTGCTGCCCGAGCCGCGGCCCTTGGTGCCGAGGCCGCCGAGGCCTTCCGCGGTGCCGCCGCCACCCAGGCCGGAGCCGCGGGAGCCGAGGCCGCCGGAGCCCATCTGGGTGCCCTTGGCGCCGATGAGGCCGCCGATGCCGCCGGTCAGGTCCGAGTTCAGGTTGCTGGACCCGAACACGCCGTCGAGCTCGCCACCGTCGCGGAGGGCACCGAGAACGCCGGCGTCTTCGGCGATCTCCTTGTCGAGCTGCTTCTGCTGCATCTCGACCTTGTTGCCCTTCGCCTTCTCCATCTTGGCGTCCTTCTTGCCGACCTTGCCCTCTTCCTTCTTGGCCTTGGCGCCTTCGCCGGCGTCGGGGTTCGCCTCCGGCTTGTTGTCGCGCTTGGGCTGCTCGGGCTCGGGCTGCTGCAGCAGGAGATCGACGAAGCGGTCGGGGATCTCCATGACCTCGTTCTCCGGCGGCGGGGGAGCCGTCGCCAGGTAGATGCCCAGGACCAGGCCCAGGAAGGTCATGAAGGACATGATGCCCAGGAAGGGGTAGTCCAGGTTGTCGGTGATCGCGGCGACGAGCTTCTTGCTGGCCGGCACCATCTTGGCGACGAAGACCATGTCGTCGCCGACGTCGGCGACCACGCGGGTGTCGTCGTTGAGCGTCACGGCGTACATGCCGGCGCCCGAGCTGCTGGCCTTGCCCGACGCGATGAGCTCGGGGAAGGTGAGCCGCTCTTCGCCCATGTCGACGAAGCCGGACCACTTCTCCGAGATGTTCATGACGTACTGGCCGCCCTGCCACTCGCACATCTTGAAGCCTTCGTCCGGGATGACCTCGGGCGGGGCGTAGAACTCGTCCTTGGACTCGGTCACGCCCTCGGACAGGGTCGGGCCGAAGACCCACGCGACCTTGCCGAAGACATCGGGCACCCACGCCAGGGGGACACCCAGGTAGCGCCAGCGGGTGCCGGTCCGGGTGCCCACGGTGACGGGGCCGCCGCTCTTGCCGTAGTGGCGGCTGTCGATGACGATGTCGCCCCAGGCCTGGGCGACCATCAGCACGTTGCCCTTCTTGGGGTCGTTGCCGGCGTCGCCAGAGCCCGTGCCGAAGCGCATCAGGAACGCCAGCACGTCTTCGGTGTGCTCTTCGACGGCTTCGTCGCCGTCTTCACCGATCGGGGCGGGGATGCCGCCGGGCTCGGTCATCTCGTCGAGCACTTCTTCTTCGTCCGAGGCGGCGGCGGCAGGCGTCGGCATGGGAGCCTCGGCCAGCTGCGTGGCTTCTTCGTCGGCGAAGGCGGCTTCGTCGGTGATGGCCACCGAGATGCGCAGCTCGCCGACCTGGATCTGGTCGCCGGAGGACAGGAAGGCGTTGTTGATCTTGGCGCCGTTGACCTGGGTACCGGCAGGGCTGCCGAGGTCGAGGAGCTGCACCTGGCCGTCGTCGCCCACGTTGATCACGGCGTGCAGGTCGGCGACGTTCTCGTCGTCGACCTGGAGCATGGCGGCGGCGCCACGCCCGATGGTCACGCTCTCGGACGTGAACTCCTGCCGACGCAGGAATTCGTCGCCCTTGTGGATCTCGAAGGTGAGGACGAGCTTAGCGGTCGTCATGGATTGATCCTGGGGTCGCCACGCGCGGTCGGGGGGTACGCGTGTCGGGAGGGGGTGCGAAGGGTCGCCGAGGGCCGGACCGTGCGAGGAGCTACTTCACCTCGTCCACGGACTGGGACATCTCCTCGTTGAAGTCGCGACGCAGCTTGATGAGCGGGTTGAACGAGGCCCGCTTCCGATCGAGCAGCAGGGCGCCCTGGGGCTTCACGAGCTCACCAGCGACGTCCACGCCCTCGAAGTCGACCTCGGTGCGCTCCTTGTAGATGACCTTGCGGTCGGCTTCGTCCTGGGCGAACGCGGCGCCGGAGAACAGGGCGAGGGTGGAGGCGACCATGAGGGTACGAACGGCCTTCATCGGGATCCTCGGGGAGGGAGGGGAGTGGCGGGTTCTATTCCGGACGGAGACTGCACGACAGGCACACGGACCGCCCGGAAACCTGGCCTGTGGCCGCGAAGTATGCGGGATCCCCGCGACGCGGACAATCGAGGCCCTGCAAGGTTGTCGTCAAGAGGCTGTGGCACTGCGCTCTCGACGTCCGGAGGGGGGAGGGGAGGGGGTCAGCGGACCTCATCGACGGAGCGACGCATCTCGGCGCTGAAGTCCTGGCGGAGCTGGATCCAGTCGAAGCCGCCCTTGTGCACCGCGGTGACATCGTAGACGCCGCCGGGGCCGATCAGCTCGCCTTCGACCTCGAGGTCGCGGAACTCGTCCTCGGACAGCTCGGTGACGGGCTTGAACGTCACAGGCTGGGTGTGCTCGGACTGGGCGTGCGCGCCAGGGGCCAGGAGCAGGAGCGAGGTCAGCAGGAGGGACATGGGCGTCTCCGCGGTCGGGTCGGTCGGGACCGCCCGCGCAAACGCAGCGCGGGCACCCGGATGAGACATCCGAGCGCCCGCGAAGTTCCCTGCGGTCCGCAAAAAGAGCGGAGCGGGTGCTACTCGCCGGCCTCTTCGGCCGGGGCCTCTTCAGCGGGAGGAGCTTCCTCGGCGCCAGCGCCATCGTCGGCGCCCTCGCCGCCATCACCGGCCGCACCTTCGTCGGGACGGGGAAGGGCCGTGCCGCCCGAGCCGCCACCGGCGCCGCAGCTCGGCACGATCTCCTCGATCTGGGGCAGCAGGTCGTCCACGAAGGTCATGACGTCGCCCGCCATGTCGACCTCTTCGGACTCGACGACCATGGTGGCCTGCTCGAGGACCATCATGCCCATCTCGGTCGCGCCCATCTCCATCATCATGTCGCAGGAGCCGTAGGTGTCGATGTAGCCCTGGAGCTTGACGACCTTCTCCTTGAGCTGGTTGAACTGCTCCTTCTGGCGGCGCTGGCGCTCTTCCTCTTCCTTGCGCTTGCGCTCTTCCTCGGCCTTGCGGGCGGCTTCCTCGGCCTTGAGCTCTTCGATCCGCTGCTTGCGGGCGTAGACCTCGTGGTCGGGGGACAGGCGGCCGGCGTTCACCTTGATGTACTCGTCGAGGTACTTCTCGGCGCGCTTGTAGTCCTTCGTGTACTTGGCGTGCATCGACGCCGCGTTGAAGTACACGAGCTCGTTCTCAGGGTCGGCCGCGATGATCTGGTCGTAGAGCGCGGCAGCCTGGTCGTAGTCCTTGGCGCCGCGGAGCGCGACGGCCAGGCCGAGCTTGGCGTCGACGTTGCCGGGGGCCGCGTCGACCGCGCGCTGGAAGCACTCGCGGGCCAGGCCGAAGTCACCGGAGTCCAGGGCGACGTAGCCCAGGTTCAGGTTCGCCTCGACGTTGCGCGGGTCGAGCTTGATGGCGGTCTTGAACTCCTCGATGGCGGCGGGCTCGTCGCCCATGACCAGGTAGGTCACGCCGAGGTTGTTGTAGATGCCGCCGTCGCCCTCGGCCAGGGTCTTGGCCTTCTCGCTGCAGAGCTTGCTCATCGCGTTCTTGCCCTGCGCGAAGTACATCCGCGACAGGTTCCGGTACGCGCCGACGTTCTTCGCGTCGCGGAGCAGGATTTCCTTGGCCTGTTCCTCGGCCTCGTCGTACATCTCGGCCGCGGTCAGGGCGTCGAGCAGGTTGTTCCGCAGCGCCAGGTCGTCGGGGTTGCGCTCGACCTGGGCCTTGTACAGGGACACCGCCTCGGCGCCGCGATCCTGCTCGGTGAGCAGGCGCGACAGGTTGGCGATGGCGGCCTTGTAGTCGGGGTTCGCGCTGACGGCCTTCTGGTAGTACTCCACGGCCTGGGCTTCCTTGCCCAGCTGCTCGGAGGTCCAGCCGGCGTTGAACCAGGCCTTGCCGTAGGCCGGGTCCTTGGCGCCAGCCTGGGCGAACCAGTTCTGGGCCGCGCTGTAGTCCACGACGCCGGAGCGGTCGGGGGACTTCAGCACGGTCACGCCCTGCTGGAACAGCTGGGTCGCGCTCATGAGCGAGGGGTCGGTGACCTCTTCGACGGGCTTCTTCTCGCCGCAGCCGACGAGTCCGGCCCCGAGGGTCAGAGCGAGCAGGATCGAGTGAATGCGCATCTGTCTGTGCTCCTGCCCCCGCTCAGGGGGTCTCCTCGTAGCTGAAGACGACGACGTCCTTGGACACGTACCGGGGGGTGAGGAGGTCTTCCTCGAGCTCCGGGAACTCGTCGGGACGCAGCTCGCCGAGCCGTCGGGTCGCCTTGGCGGTGTTCTGGTTGTAGAGGTTCAGCTCGTAGGCCTTCTCGAGGGCCAGGGCGTAGGCGGCCGCGGCCTTCTCGGTCTGCACGTAGGCCTTGTCTTCCAGGCCCATGCAGTAGATCTCGCGCTGACCTTCCGTCAGGTAGGACGGGACGTAGCTGTTGTCGCAGTTCAGCGTCCACGCCATGTTCTCGTACGCTTCGCCGAGCACCGTGGCGCTCGCGAGACCCCACTCGCCGGACCCCGTCTTCAGGATCTCGCCGAAGGTGGTCTCGACGCCCTGCAGGGCCTTGGCCTTGGCGACCAGCTGGGACTGCAGGGCCTTGTCGATGGCCTTGCGGTTGGTGCTGCTCGTGCCGGTGATCTTCATGTCGACGTAGGCCTTCAGCTCGGGCTGGGCTTCCTTGAACATGATCTCGGCGATGAAGTTGGGGGCCAGCTCGTGGGGCTGGGCCTTGTCCTTCTCCCAGGCGGCCAGGGTGGCCTTCCAGTGCTTGTCGGCCTTGGCCTGCTGGTTCTCCTTCTCCAGCGCCTTGCCGTAGCGGAGGCGCGCGAAGTACAGCTGGTCGATGGTGGCGTCCGGCCGCGGCTTGTTGAAGAAGTCGAAGTAGACGTTGGCCGCTTCGTCCCAGTCGCCCTTCTCCTCGTGGATCTGGGCGATCTCGAGGACGATCGGGGTGACCCGCTCGTCGTCCGGGTAGGTCGTGATGAACGCGTTGAAGTCCTTGACGGCCTGATCACCCTGGCTCATGGCCCGGCGGAACAGGCCCGCCGAGTAGATCGCGTCCTTGCTGGACTCGTGGGCCGTGTCGAGGGCGAAGATCTTCTCGTACCACTTGGCGGCTTCGTCGAAGTCGGCGACCGACTCGTAGTCGTAGCCCAGGCTGGCGACCTGGTTGTTGTAGTACTTGGACTTCGGGTGGTTCTCGATGAGCCGCAGGCGCGTGTCCATCGCCCGACCGACGCGGCCTTCCTTGTAGTAGTAGGCGGCGGCGTTGTTCAGGGCGAGGTCGGCGACCTCGCTCTTCGAGAACTCGTCGACGAAGGCCACGAAGGCGTCGGCCGCAGCCACCGCGTTCTTGTCCTTCTCGTAGTTGATCTCGATGAGCTTGAAGCTGGCGCGCTCGTAGACCGCGTAGACCTCCTGCTTGAACTTCGCCGAGCCGAGGCCCTGCTGGTCGTAGAAGGCCTTGGACACGTCCTTGAGGTTGGCCCAGTCCTCGACCAGGTTGAAGGAGTCCAGGATGAGGTTCGCGGCCTGCTCGGCTTCCTTGGACTGGGGGTCCATGCCGATGACGATCCGGAACCGGTCACTGGCCTGCTTGAACTGGTTCTTGTTGTAGAGCAGGTAGGCCGACTTGTAGATGACGTTGCGGGCCTTCTTCTCTTCCTTGAAGTGCTGCGTGTACTGATCGCAGGCGGCGAGCATCTTCTGCTCCCACTCGGAGAGCTCGACCGGCTCGGTGCTCTTGCCCTCGGCCTTCTTGATCTTGCCCTCGCGCTCCTCGACCTTGATCATCTCCTCGGCGGCGAAGATCGCGGACTCGGCACAGAACTCGCTGCGCTTGCCCTTCGGGTCGATCTGCACGACCTTCATGTACTGGTCGTAGGCCTGGTCGTACTTCTTGACCTTGTAGAGGAGCTCGCCGAAGGCGTAGCGCATCTCGTAGGAGTTCTTGCTCTCGGGGAACTCGGTCAGGTAGACGTTGTAGGCCTGCTCGGCGAGCTCGTAGGCTTCCGCGGCGGCCCGACCGGCACCGAGCTTCTTGGCCTCGGCGTGGTAGTTGATGGCCACGGTGCGCAGGTTCTTCTCGATGTACTCCTGCGCGTCCTTGACGGTGTCGGGATCGCTGCTGTTCTGGCGGGCCCACGAGCTGTTCTTGCCGTAGGTCTTCAGCAGGCGATCGATCTCGCCCATCGTCTCCTTCTTCCGGCCCATCTTCTGGTAGGCCAGGATGATCTCGTTCTGGTACTCCGGAGCCTTCTTGGAGTTCGGGTTCTCGGCGATCAGGCGACGGAAGGTCGTGATGGCCTGCTCGAACTCACCGTTCTCGAAGTACTGCGCGGCCAGGCGCTTGAGCATGGCCTCGATGAGGTCCTGCTTTCCGAGCTTGTTGAAGTAGTCGATGGCTTCCTGCAGGTTGCCGGCGTCCGCGAAGAAGCGGACCAGGTCCTTCAGGGCTTCTTCCTGCAGGGTCAGCTTGCTGCTGTCGCCGGACTGGTCGGCCATCGAGAAGGCGACGACGGCCTTCATGTGGTCGATCGCCTTGCCGTACTCGCCGACGTTGTAGTAGCACCACGCCAGCTTGTACATGGCGAAGGCCCACTTCGGGCTGTCCTTGAAGCGGGTCGCCTTCTGGTAGGCCAGCAGCGCCTTGTAGGCGTTGTTGTTGTCGAAGTAGTACTCGCCGATGAGCACGTAGCTGTCGGGCACGTACTGGCTGTCGGGGTAGGTCCGGGTCAGCTCGTTGAACTGCTTGACGGCCTCGTCCTTCTCACCGATGTCCTGGAGCGCGCTGCCCAGGTAGAACGTGGCTTCGTCGGCCCGCTGGTACTGCGGGTAGTTCTGCAGGATGTTCCGGTAGAGCCGGATCGACTTCTCCTGCCACTTCCGGCTCTCCTCGTTGTCGGCCTTCATGCCCTCGAGGTTGGTCGCCGCGCACTTCTCGTCGTTGAAGCACTTGTCGTACTCGGCGTTGAAGGCTTCCATCTCCGAGAGGTACAGGTCGCGGCCTTCCTCGAAGTACAGGTCGGCCAGACGCAGCAGCATCTCGGCCTTCTGCACGCCCTTGGGCGGCCGGTTCCGCAGGATGTCCTCGAGGAAGCCCATGGCCTCGCGCCGCTTGTCGCGGGCGGCGGCCCGGTAGGCTTCCGACATCTGGGTCTGGATGTTGATGGTGTCCAGGCCGAGGACCTTGCGGTCTTCCTTGTCCTTGCGGTCCTGGGCGTGGGCCGAGGCGATGTCGGCGTCCAGGGCCACGGGCGCGGCGACGGTGCCGACGGTGCCCAGGGCGAGGAGGAGGACGGAGGAGGTGAGGAGGCGCTTCATCGAGACCCTCTCGAGATGGGACGGCCCGGGAGCGGGTCCGTCAGGGCCACGAACGACCCCGGCCGGGCGGCCGGGAGTCCGTGGTCATGGTCTGTCGGTTGGAATCAGTTGCAGGAGCCCTGCTCGGTGTACAGGTAGTACCCGAGCTCGTCGGACCAGTACTCGCCGTTGAACGGCCAGTAGATGAAGTCCACGGCGGTCGCGAAGTCGAGGTCGACCAGGCTGCTGCTGTCAGCGAGCTCGACGTTGCTGGCCTTGTACGAGTAGTCGACGCGCTGGGCGTCCACGACCTCGAAGCGGATGATCTCCGACTGGGTCAGCTGGTCGTTGAGGTAGTTGGCCTGGCGCTGCATCTCGGAGAGCATCAGCAGACCGGCGCGGCGCTTGTACTGCTGGCGGTCCTGCTCGAGGATGCGCTTGAGGTAGGGCCCGATGCTGTCGGCCCAGCGGGACTTCTGCTCGTCGATGAGCGCCTCTTCGGCGTCCATCAGGTCGATGCTGCGCACGACGCCCTGCAGGTCCTGGTTCTTGAGCACGCGGATGAAGAAGGACTTCGGCAGGACCGTGTCCTTCTTCTCGGGGCCGAAGTACGCGTCCCAGGCCTGGTCGGCGATCTTCTTGCCCTCGGTGCTGTTGTAGGACTCGACGAACTCGCGCATCTCCTCGTACATCGGGCGATGGCGGTCCTCGAAGTCGACCAGGATGCGCTCGACTTCCTTGTACTCGCAGAGGTTGAAGTAGGTCAGCGCGCGCAGGACCGTCGCTTCCGGCATGAACTCGTCGGTGCGGAAGAACGGGCTGCGGACGGTCAGCAGCAGGCCCAGCGTCTTGTTCAGATCGTTGAGCATGAAGTTGGACCAGGCGTTCTCGAACAGGCTCTGGCCCCAGTACTGGGACTCGCGGGCGACGAGGTTGTAGTACTTGTCGCTGTTGTCGAACTGCTCGATGCCGTAGTAGATCCGCGCGATGTTGATGAGGGCCAGGTCCTTGAGGACCACGAGCTCCTCGGCCTCGCGCTCGGTGCGGGGATCGATGTCGGTCCGGTAGACGTCGCGGAAGGCCCGCACGGCGGACTTCAGCTTGCCCTGCTCGTTGTAGATGACGCCTTCGAAGTACTTGGCCTTGAGGCCCAGCACGCTGTTGGCGTCGACCTGGGCGAAGGCGGCGCGGGCGCCAGACAGGTCTTCCTTCTTGTAGGCGCGGACGCCGGCCAGGAAGGCCATGTGGTCGCGGGCCTTGCGCGGGAAGGCTTCCGGCGGCAGGTCCATGCGGGCGACGAGGCGGGCCAGCTCGGTGTCGTCGCCGGTGTACTCGGCGATGGCGACCAGCCGGGGCAGGCTGTACTCGAAGAACTGGCTGTTCGGCGCGCTCTTGGCGACCCACAGGTAGTGGTGCTGGGCGGTGTGGTACATCTCGAGGGCTTCGAGGTTCCGCGCCAGGTAGTAGTGGATCTCCACTTCCTGGTCCGGGTAGCTCTTGCTCTCGAGGGCTTCGTAGAGCCGCAGGCTGGACGCCAGGTACTTCTTGCTCTGGTACTCGCTGATCGCGTCTTCGATGATCGGCGGAGCGCCGCGCACGGTCGGCCCGTCGCTCAGGTCGGTCTCGCGCTCGCGGGGCAGCTCGGTGCGGCCGCCCAGCAGGTCGTCGCCTTCGTCGTCGTCGACGGTCGGACGCTTGAGCTCGACCGGGGCGGGCTCTTCGAAGGCGGGCTCGTCCTGGGCCTTCATCTTGAGGGCCTGGGCCAGCACCGGCGCCGGGGCGTTGGCCTTGGCCAGGCAGGCGATGTCGTCGTCGTTGAAGGTCTCGCCCGAGGCCGCGAGGGTCTGGACCACCGAGTCGGTGGGCACGCCCAGGTTGACCAGGTTGAGGATGTCCTCGCAGGACAGGGCCGCGGCGGGCTTGGGGGCCACGAGCGCGGCGACCAGGCCGATGGCCGGGACGATGTCGCGGAGCGAGAGGCGCTTCATCGGGAGCTCCAGGGGACGACGGTTCGGTCGTTGGGATTCAGGGTGGCCCCTTGGGGCCGGCGGTTTCAAGCGATCGAGGGCGCCATCACGAAGCCTTGACACCGCAAGTTCCCGGCGCATCCCCGAAAGATGCTGCCGGGACGGGCCCAGGCGATGGCGTCGGAGTCGCTCAGTTCCGCATCGAGGGGAAGAAGACGGAGAAGGCGCCGCCGAGGATGAACATGTTCTTCATCTCGAGGGTCGTGGAGTTGACGGTCTCGATGTAGACGAGCGACCGGCCTTCGACCCGGGCGGCGATGTTCGGCGTGAAGTTCACGCGGATGCCGCCGCCGGCGGTGGTCGTGGGGTGGGTCTGGGTCGCCGTGCGCACCGCGCGCTCGTCGGTGTCGTCGGTCTGCAGCGCGTCGAGGTCGTCGCTGGTGACCGTCGCGCCGGCGCCGAAGGCACCGTAGATGTCGAACACGATGATCTTCTTGCCGATGGCGACCTTTCCGTAGATCGGCGAGTACAGGAAGCTCGCCGTGCTGGAGAAGGTCATCTTCGAGATGTCGGGGCTGACGCTGTTCTCGTTGACCAGCTGGTCGGTCAGCGGCTTCCAGTCCGCCTGGCCGAAGTCCGGGGCGTAGTCGAGGTTCAGCTCGATCTCGAAGACCTCGGTGATGTGGTAGCCGATGCCCGCGCCGATGATGTACCGGTTGAGGAAGGGGTCGTTGGCCACGAAGGCGAGGTGGGGGGAGACCTCCCACCGGCCGAGCTTCAGGAAGTTCTTGCGCTGCAGGGTCTTGATGACCTTCTTGCGACGCTGGTCCTCGTCGAGGACGAGGGCGTCTTCCTGGCGGGCGCCGACGTTGTCGCCGATCTGGCCGGCCTCGAGGTCGGCCCGCTCGTCGCCGGCGGACTCCTCGCCCTCGCCGCCGCCGAGGATGTCGCCCAGCAGGTCGTCGTCTTCGTCACCGCTGTCCTCTTCGTCCTGGGCCAGCGCGTCGCCGGCGTCCAGGCCGAGGTCCAGGCTCCAGGCACCGAAGCTCGAGGTGTTCAGGGAGGTCGCCAGCTCGTCGGCGCCGACGCCCACGGTCAGCGCCTGCGGAGAGGCGAAGGCCGGGGAGGCGGCGAGCAGGCTCGCAGTCAGCAGGGTCAGGCTACGCATCGCGGATGTCCTGTGAACCAAGGAGCGGCGGGCTCAGTAGTCGAAGAGGCGGGGCTCGGCCTTCGGGAAGAAGACGGAGACGCCGACCGTGGCGAGGAAGGCGTTGTAGATCCGACGCTCGGAGGTCTCGGCGTTCGGGTCGTACTGCGGCTTCTTGCCGACGTAGATGTAGTTGCGGGCGTCCACCTTCAGGGCCAGGCTGCTGGTCAGGAAGAAGTCCATGCCGACACCCAGGTTGACCGGGACGGCGGCGATGGGCTTGGCTTCGCCCAGGCTCACGACGTCACAGTCGGAGCCGTCGGTGCACTGGTTGTTGTACTGGGCGTAGTACTCGGAGATCGACAGGATCCCGAGGCCGCCCGTGAAGTAGAAGTCGAAGTTGAGGACCGACTCGCCCAGCAGGTTGATCTTGCCGTAGACGGGTGCCCAGCGCGCCGCGAAGGTGCCGGCCAGGGTCATCTTGTCGAGCGGCTGCTGGAACCGGGCCGTCCCGGAGCCTTCCTGGGCGATGAGCACCAGGGTCCGGGTCAGGTCCTTGACGTCGCTGTTGCCGAGGTCCGGCGACAGCATGGCGGCGCCTTCGATCGCGAAGGTCTCGGACAGGTGGTAGGCACCCATCACGCCGATGACGTAGCGCTTGACGAAGGGGTTGTTCGGCACGTAGCCGAGCATCGGCGAGAGCTCGAACCGCTGGTTCTTGGTGAAGAACCGGTTCTGGACCACGTTGTAGGGCTTGTGCCCGTTGACGGTCTGGTCGAGGGCGGTTTCGGCCGACTTCGCGCCGGCGTGGGCCGTTGCCGGAGTCATGAAGGCCAGGGCTGCGACGAGCAGGCTCATCATGACGGCGAGGGGAGCGCGCATCGAGGGTTCTCCAGAGATCCAGCTTCAGGAAGGCTGCTCGGCCTGCGGGGGAGGGGTCGAAGGATGCCGCTGGGGTGCGGATCCTCGGCCCTCCTCAGGCCACACGGCGACGAACGCCTGCGTCAGGGCCGGCGGACGATAACACAGCGATCCAGCCACCGAGCAAGGCAGGATCGGGGTTTACGGGGGCCTGACGAATGGCTGACAACGGCCCGTTGTCACGGGACCGCCACGGACGCCGACGGTGTCAGCGCGAGCCCGTGTCGGACGCTCCTGCGTCGGCCCCCGATCCGGTGTCGGACGCTCCTGCGTCGTCCCCCGAGCCGGTGTCCGACGACAGCGGCGCCACTTGGTCCGCGGTCGCGAGCGCGACGGTCAGGCTGCCCCAGGCCATGCCCCCGCGGCGGTCGCGCACGACGCCGATGATCTCGACCTCCTGCGACGCGTCGGCTCCGGGCCACAGCGACCAGAGCCCCGGCGGTGCAGGCGGCGACCAGACGACGTCGACGGTCGGGTACAGCGAGTACTCCTGGTCGAAGCTCCCGGCTTCGGTGTACCAGGTGATGAACTGCTCCTCGACCCGCTCCTCGACCGTGCCGTCGTCTGCCGTGTAGGTGTAGGTCTCGATGCTGTCGTCGGGCAGGACCGGGATGATGTCGAGGTCCCGTCCCCAGGTCCACGGGATGGTGCTGCCCGGCGCGACCTCGACTCCGTCCACCACGAAGCCCGTGAGCTCCGGGTTGTGGTTGGGGGTGGTCGCCTCGCTGATCGGCAGGCGCTTGTAGGCCAGCTCGATGTCGTCCTGGGTCGTCGCGCCCTTGGGGATCGCGGTGATGTTCACCACGGCACTGACGCCTTCGAGCCGCTCCTGGTCGTCCAGGCCGTCCAGGGCGTCGAGCGGCGTGACCCAGACCGGGGGGACGAAGGGCTCGGCGCCGACCAGCCCGGCGTCGACCAGGTCTTCGAACAGGGCGGCCTGCTCGTCTGGCGTGAGGTCCTCGACCCCGCCGCTCGTGAGCTCGCCCAGCAGCTCGGGGTCGACCTGGCAGCCGAAGTCGTCTGCGCCTTCGGGCAGGCAGGCGATCCAGACCGACAGCTCCAGCTCGTCGTCGCCGGGCAGGTAGTAGAGCGCCTCGAAGCTCACGGCTTCGCCGGGGCGGGGCTCGGCGGGTGTGGCGCGCACGCCCAGGATCCGCAGCCGGTCGAGCTGCCAGGCCTGCGCGAGGCCGTTGTTGCCGCAGCCGACCAGGGCCAGGGGCAGGCCGAGGAGCAGGACGGGCGGAGGACGGAGGAGGCGGGGCATCAGAAGCGGAACTCGGCTTCGAAGCCGGGGGAGGGGATGAAGGGCAGGCCGCGGATGTAGGCCGACTCGGTGTAGTCGTAGTTGTCCTGGGTGAACTCGGGGTTCTGGCCGCGCACCACGTTGAGCAGGTCGAGGAAGACCTCGAGCTGCCAGTTCTTGAACACGAACATCTTGTCCACGCGCAGGTCCATCGCGAAGAAGGGCGGCAGGCGGGAGCTGTTGTAGTCCCCGGCGGAGTAGCCGAAGTAGTAGTCCTGATCGATGTCGTAGACGCCGCCCGAGTAGGGCGTGTAGGGGTTGCCGGTCACGTACTGGACCTTGCCCGACAGCTCCCACTCCTTGGGCAGCTTGTACCCGGCGACCGCGACCAGGATGTGCGTCTGGTCGAAGTCGTAGGCGTACCAGCCCTGGCCGGTCGGGAAGGGGCCGAACAGGCCCGCGGGGTCGGCGCCGTCGCGCTCGGGGTAGTCGTTGCGGACCGAGCGGGACAGCGTGTAGCTGATCCAGCCGAAGAACCGGCCGACCGGGGCCTGGCGGATGATCATCTCGACGCCGTAGGCCCGGCCGATGCCCTCGTTCACGTAGAACTGGCTGTCGATGCCCTCGATGTCGGGGTTGCCGACGATCTGGCGGTCCAGGAACTTGTAGAACAGCGCCACGTCGGCATCGAGGCCGTTGCCCAGCTGCTGCTCCCAGCCCAGCTCGTTGGCCCAGGCCCGCTCGAAGCCCAGGTCGACGTCGCCGCCGGGGCGCCAGCTCTCGAAGGGCTGGGGCGGCTGGTTGTACAGGCCGGTGCCGAACTTCAGCGTGCCCCCCTCGACGAGGCGCGCCCGGCCCGAGAACCGGGGGTCGAGCCCGTAGACCTCGACCTGGTCGACGATGTTGACCATGTTGAACCGCACGCCGGGCTTGAGCAGCAGCTTGTCGCGGTCCTGGAGGGGCCGGATGTCCGACTCGAGGTACAGGTCTGGGCCCCAGGCCCAGCCGTCGCCGGCCTGGGTGAAGGGCTCGCGCTCGGCCAGCGGGTCGTAGTTGGTGAAGGTCTCGGTGGGATCGAAGGGGAACTCGACGGCGAAGTCGTAGGTGCCGCCGATGAAGTCGAGTCCGGCCAGCACGTCGACGGCCTCGCTCGCCTCCCAGTCCAGCTCGGTGCGCAGCTCGACCAGCCACTGGCGCTGCAGCACGTCGAACTCCGACCCCAGGTTGAACTGGATCAGGTCCAGGCCGAAGCTCGGCACGAAGTCCAGGGTCAGGTCGTCGGCCAGCCGGCGCTCCCAGCGCAGCATGCCGCGGTGGGTGCCGTACTTGGTGCCGATGTCGCCCTGGGTGTCCTGGTCGGTGCCCTGGGCGAAGCTCTCCGGCGTCGCCACCCGCAGCACGTCCTCGAAGCCGAACACGAAGGCCGACAGGCGCCCGTTGTCCATGCCGACGCCGTCGAGCTTGAGCTGGTAGTCGTACCAGCGGGGCTTGATGGTGAAGCCGGTGCCCCCCGTGAAGATGGGGATGAAGGCGTCGATGTACGAGCGCCGGGCGGCGGCCGCGAAGCCCAACCCGTCGTTCTTTCCGGCGGTGCCTTCGACCAGGAAGCCGGAGTCGAGCACGTCGGTGTTCCAGGTGACGCGGGTCTGCTCGGGGTACTCGCGCTTCGTCTTGACGTCGATCACGCCGCCCATCGACCGGCCGTACTCGACCCCGTACATGCCGGGCAGGTAGTCGATGCTGTCGATCAGGTCGGCGTTGATGACGCTGACGTAGCCGCCCAGGTGGTAGATGAGCGGCACCCGGATGCCGTCGATGTAGATGCCGCTGTCTTCGGGGTTTGCGCCCCGGATGACCAGCAGGCCGGTGCCCAGCGGAGCCCGGGCCGCGCCCGGCAGGTTCTGGACCACCCGCACCGGGTCGCCGAAGGTGCCGGGGATGCGCTTGATCTCGTCGGTCGAGATGGTGCGCCTGGTCACGTCTTCGGTCGGGATGCGGTACACGCCGACGATCTCGTCTTCGGCGTAGGACAGGTTGCGGAGCCACAGGTCCTGGTCGAGGGGCTCGGCGCCGGCGTCCGGAGCGGACAGCGACTTGTCGATCCGGGAGAAGCCCGGGAAGGTGGCGGAGAGGGTGACCGGGCCGGCAGCCAGGCCACCGAGGGCGAACCGGCCCGACGCGTCGGTCTGCACCTGGACCGTGGTGCCGGAGGCGTCGGTGGCGATCACCGGGAAGCCGTCCAGATCGCGCCTGGTGCCCATCTCGCGCAGGCGGCCGGTGATCTGCACGGGCCCGGTGAACGGCGGCGGAGGCGCCTCGGGTTGCGGTTCCGGGGCGACGAAGTCGTAGGCGAACTCGAGCTCGACGGGGATGGGGCCGGTCGTGTCCCGCGCCGGGGTGAACCGCCACTGCAGGGCGGCCGCGGCGGCGGCTTCCCCGAAGCCCCAGGAGCTTCCGTCCTCGGCCACGGGCTCGTCGAGCACCTCGGCACGGGTGACGGCGCCCTCGACCGACAGGGCGATGAGCAGGCGCACGGTGCCCTCGGCCCGGGCGGCCGCGGCGGCGTCCGGGTACGGCGCCTCGACGAAGTCCACCAGCGAAGGGCCCGCCGTGATCGGCGGCAGCTCCTCCTCCACCGGAGGGGCCTCGGCGGGAGTGGGCTCCTGGGCCCAGGCCGTCGAGAGGGCGGCGGAGCCGGCGAGCAGCAGGGTCGGCAGCAGGGGCTTCACTCGATGATCTCGATGCGGCAGCGGTAGGGAGCGTTGCGGACGGCCACGGGGGTCTGTTCCTGGACCGCGGGGGCGAAGCGCGCGCCGAGCCAGGCCTTGCGGCAGGCCTCGTCCGCGTCAGGATGCAGCCCCTTCGCGACGGTGACGTCGGTCACGTCGCCGTTCTCGTCGATGTCCACCAGTACCTCGACCACGCCCTCGAGCCGCAGGGCCTGTACGCTGTCGGGCACCCGCAGGGGCGGCTTGCTGCGGACCTTGGGCTGGCTGGTGACCGCGGTGAAGGCGACGCTGTTGGCGGCTTCTTCGAGGTCCATGGTCTCGTCGCTGGCCCGGGTGCGCAGGGTGGTGCCGGCGCGCACCGAGAAGCCGCTGCCGCTGCCTTCGGCGAAGGAGTTGGCGTCGAGCCCCTGGATGCGCCGGATCGGCTTGTCCGCTTCCACCGTGTCCTGGGGAGCGTCGGTGTCGGGGGTCTCGGTCGTCTGGTCGAAGTCGACCTCCTTGGGGATCTCCTTCTTCACCTCGGGGGGCTTCTCGGGTTCCGGCTCGGGCTCGGGCTCGGGCGGGAGCTCCTCGGGGGTGTCGGCCATCGTGACCTCGACCACGATCTTGCGGACCACCTCGATGGGCTTGATCGTGTAGATCAGCCAGCCCAGCAGGGCGTGCACCAGCACGGCGACCACGAAGCCCAGCACCTTGCGGCGGCGGTCTCCCTCGTCCTCCTGGAACGGGAGCCTCTGCTGGGGCGGCACCTGCTTGGTCATCGGCCGCGGGTCACTCGCCGGAGCCGGCGTCGGCCGGGGGAGGCAGGGCGCCCTGGGCGGCTGCGGGGGCCGGGACCGAGTCGATGTTCAGGGCGAACTTGGCGACGCCCTCCTGCTTGACCACGTCCATCACCCCCATCACCTCGCCGTAGGGGATGGCCTGGTCCGCGGCGATGAGGGCGGTGACCTTGCCGCCGCCGGGCTCGACGCGGGCGCGCTCGTCGCGGATCCGCTTGCGCAGGATGCCCTCGGTGGCCGGCTCGCCGTCCAGGTACAGGTTGCCCTGGGGGTCGATCTCGATGCCCAGGCTGACGTCGGTGGCGGTCTCGCCGCTGGCCGCGTCGGGCAGGTCGACCAGCACGGCCTGCTTGGCGATGGTGGTGGCCGTCACCATGAAGATGATCAGGATGACCAGCACGATGTCGACGAAGGGGGTGATGTTGATGTCGACGATCGCGTCGTCGTCGCCCCCGCCCAGCTTGGCGCCCACCGGCTCAGGCCCCCTGCTGCTTGGGGCCGTGCAGGCGGCTCAGCAGCATGTGGGAGAGGCTCTCGAGCCGGCCGGTGAGCTCCTTGTTGCGGCGCTGGAAGTAGTTGTAGAGTACGACTGCCGGGATGGCGACCATCAGGCCGATGGCCGTGGCCACCAGCGCTTCCGAGATGCCGGCCATGACGGCGGTGCTGCCCTCGGCGCTGTCCAGCGACAGGTCGTGGAAGGCCTTGATGATGCCGAGCACCGTGCCGAACAGCCCGATGAACGGGGCGTTGCTGCCCGTGGTGCCGAGCACGATGAGCCCCCGCTCGAGCTTGAGCTTCTCGAAGGTCATCGCGCCGATGATCGCTTCTTCGGCGGCGGCGGGCCCCAGGTGGCCGGCATCGACCCCGGCGCCGAGCACGCGGGCTTCGATGCCGTCGAGGCCGGACAGGCCCTGCCGCAGCTCGGGCAGGGCGCCGCCGGCCAGGAAGCCCCCCAGCGCCTTGTCCAGTCCGGAGCGGTCGGTGCGGTTGTTGAAGTGGTAGACCAGCCGCTCGGCCGCCACCGCGATGCACGCGAAGGACAGCAGCACGAGCAGCCACATCACCCACTCCGCGCCGAGCAGCGCGAACTTCATCATCTGGTCTTCGAGCACCGCAGCTCCGGGGCGGGGTCGGGGGGCGGGAGTCTGGCCCGGTGAGACGCCGCTCGCCACAAGGTGCGAACCACGCTTCGCGCCCCGGGTAACCGCAACGGTTCCGGCGGCAATCGGCCGTCACCCGCCCGTGCAGGACTGTCGCAGCGGGTGGTCCGGCGGGAAGTCGGGGAATGCCGGCGGCGAAGGCCGGGGCTTCGGCGCGACGCCCATGGCCGCGGCCTCGAGGCCGGCGTTCAGGGTGAGGATGACCGCGCCAGCGCTGTCGGCCATGGTCGGCGTCACCAGCCAGCAGCCGCCGGGGGTGACCACCTGCAGCGAGCCCGCGTACATGCCCGGCGCGTGGTCGGGCGTCAGGAACACCGGCGTGAAGCGGTCGTTGAGGAAGGTCGTCACGTCGGCGTGGGCCATCGCGCGGTCGAGCCGGCCACCCGGCTGGTCCACGATCAGCGCGATCGGGCGGTCCACGGGCGTGTCGGGACCCGCCCAGGCGATGTGCGGGGCGGTCGACCACCGCGGGAGCCCGCCGGGCGCCGGTGCGGGCGGCGGGTCGGGCGGGTCGCTGCAGGCGGCGACCAGGGCGGCGAGGGCGAGGAGCACGTCAGGCCGAGACGAAGACGGGGGAGAGGGCGTGGACCCTCTCCCCCGTCGGTGTGGAGGCGACGACCGGATTCGAACCGGTGAATACAGGATTTGCAATCCCGCCCCTTGAACCACTTGGGTACGTCGCCGGAGCGTCGGCACTCTTATTCGGTCCGGCCGCAGGGGCAAGGGCATCCTGGGGCGAAGGGCCATAGGATGCGGACGTGCTCCCTCTCTCCGTCGCCATCATCGCCCGTGACGAGGCCGATCGACTGCCCGACGCCCTGGCCAGCGTCGCCGGGCTGGCGGCGCAGGTGGTGGTGCTCGACAGCGGCTCGCGCGACGACACGGTGGCGCTCGCCCGCGCGGCGGGCGCCGAGGTGGTCGAGACCGACTGGCCCGGCCACGTCGCCCAGAAGAACCGGGCGCTGCAGCGCTGCACCCAGGAGTGGGTGCTGTCCCTCGACGCCGACGAGCGGCTGAGCCCGGCACTGGCCGCGTCGGTGCGGGCCGCGCTCGCCGAGCCCGGGGACGCCGCAGGCTTCGAGGTCGATCGCCTCTCCTGGTGGCAGGGCGCGCCGCTGCGGTACGGCACCTGGCATCCCGATCGTCGCCTTCGGCTGGTCCGCCGTGCCGTGGCGCGCTGGGAAGGGGACGATCCCCACGACCGGCTCGCCGTCGACGGGCCCACCCGGCGGCTCGACGGCGACCTCCTCCACCACCCCTACCGGGACCTGGGCGAGCACCTCTCGACCATCGACCGGTACACCGCCACCGCCGCGAAGGCCCTGGCAGCCCGCGGCGTGCGCGCCACGGTGCTCGACGTCGCCCTCCGCCCGCATCTACACATCGTGAAGGCGCTTCTACTGAAGCAGGGAATCCGCGACGGCGTGCGCGGCCTGTGCGTGGCCGGGCTCGGCGCCACCTACGTGCTGCTCAAGTGGGGGCGGCTGTACCTGGCCCAGCGCGCGACGACCGGGGCGAGCGGGTGAAGGTAGGCCTGCTGGTCCGGACCCTGGGCACCAACGGCGGCACCGAGCGCTTCGTGCACGGCTTCTGTCGCTGGCTGGTGTCGCAGGGCCACGAAGTCGTCGTGCACTGCGCGGCCGTCGATGGTGCGGTGGAGGGCGCCGAGGTGCGGCTGCTGCCGGTCCGGGCGAGGGGGAGGGTGGGGCGCCTGAGGGCGCTCGATCGGGCGGCGGAGGCGATCCCTCCCGAGGACCAGGCCGTGCTGATCGGCTTCCTGCGCGGAGGCCGCCCCGACCTGTACCGGGCCGGTGGAGGCAGCCACCGCGCCTGGATGGCGCGGCAGCCGCGTCCGGCCTGGGACCTGGCGGGGCGCCGCGGGGACGCCGTCGAGGCGGCGCTCGACGACGCCGTGCTCGCGCGAGCCCGCCGCGTCGTCGCGAACAGCGAGCTGTGCCGCCGGGACCTGGTCGAGGCTTCGGGGGTCGACCCCGATCGCATCGTGCTGGTGCGCAACGGTGTCGATCTGGAGCGTTTCCGGCCGCGCGACCTGCCCCGCCTGCACCCGGGTCCGACCGTCCTGTTCCTCGGCAACGGCTGGGCGCGCAAGAACCTGCCGGCGGCGCTGCGGTCGGTGGTCGCCATGCCGAAGGTCCAGCTCGTCGTCGCCGGCCACGAGCCCCGCGCGGGGCGGTTCCGCGCCCTGGCGGCCGAGCTCGGCCTGGGCGGGCGGGTGCACTGGCACGGCCCTGCCGAGGCGCCGGAGCACCTGCTCCCGACGGTCGACGCGCTGGTGCTGCCGACCCGCTACGACCCCTGCGCCAACGTGTGCATGGAGGCCCTGGCCTGTGGCGTACCGGTCGTGACCACGGCGCTCAACGGCGCGGCCGAGGTGCTGCCGGACCCCGGGCTGGTCGTCGCCGACCCCGACGACGCCTTCGCGCTGGCCCTGGCCCTGGAACGGGCCTTGCAGACCCCGGGGCTGGGCGCGGCCTGCCGCACGGCCGCGGAAGCCCTCCCCGCTGAAGGCGCCTTCGCCGAGCTCCTCGGCCACGCCTGCTCCCTCCTCCCTCCCGGAACCCCATGAGCCGCCTCTCCCGACTCTGGACCTGGACCAAGCGCGTCTCCGCCCTGTTCGCCGGGCTCGGCGTGGTCGGCGCGATCTGGGCCGGCGTGGCCTACAAGCGCCACGTGCTCGACGACCCGGGCGAGCACATCCAGCGCGACGCCATCCAGGCGATCATCGCGCAGGAATCGCCGGTGCTCTACAGCGACGGCGAGACGCGGATCGGCGTCTTCTTCTCGCAGGAGCACCGCGAGTACGTCCCCTACGAGCGAATCCCCCGCGCCTGGGTGGACGCCATCGTCGCCGCCGAGGACCAGCGCTTCTTCTCGCACCCCGGCGTGGACCCCAAGGGCATCGCCCGGGCGATGCGCGACAACGTCAAGGCGAAGCGGGTGGTGGCCGGCGGCAGCAGCCTGACGCAGCAGACGGCGAAGAACCTGTACTACCGGCCCGACCGGTCGATGCGCAGCAAGTGGGAGGAGCTGGTCAACGCCCTGCGGCTCGAGGCCCACTACGACAAGGAGGACATCCTCGAGTTCTACGCCAACCAGTTCCACGTCAGCGCCAACGGGCGCGGGCTGGGCATCGCGGCCCGCTACTTCTTCGACAAGGACGTCTCCGAGCTGACGACGCTGGAGTGCGCCTACCTGGCCGGCATGGTGAAGGCGCCGGCCACCTACAACCCCTTCCTGGGCAGCACGTCGGAGCGGCGAGAGCTCGCCCGCCAGCGCGCCCAGGCCCGGACCCGCTACGTGCTGGACCGGATGCTGGACACCGGGGCCATCGACGCCGCCGAGCACGCGACGCTGATCACCCAGGACATCCCCTTCCGGAAGGGCACCTTCCGCTACGACACGCACGTCGTGCTGGACGAGGTCGAGGCCCGCCTGCAGCAGGCGCCCTTCCCGGCCCTGTTCGCCGAGCTCGGCATCGACAACCCGAGCACCGCCGGCATCGAGATCGTCACCACCATCGATGCCGGCGCGCAGGCGGGCGCGACCTGGGCGCTGTGGCATCACCTGACCGAGTCCGGGCCGCTGCTCGAGGCCCCGTCCTGGGGTGACGATCCGGGGCTGGCCACCGCGCGGGCCTTTCGGCTGGCCGACGACAAGGCGCCGGCCCACGACCCCCACGATCCCCTGCAGCGCTGGGAGTTCAGCGCGGCACGGGTCACCGCCGTGCAGACCGAGCCGGACGTGCGGCTGCACCTGGACATCGGCGGCCACACCTGCGTGGTCGACGCCGACGCCATCGAGCGCGCGGCCACCGTGGTCGCCCGTGCCCGCAAGGGCGAGTCCTGGCGGCAGGCCAGCAAGGCCGACCGGGCGCTCCTGGTCGACACCCTCCCGGCCGGCGCCGTGGTGTGGGCGTCCGTCCTGGCGGAAGCCGTGCCCGCTACGGACGGGGGCACGGCGGTGCCCGCGCGCTGCGATCTCGAGCTCCGTCCCGAGCTGCAGGGCGCGGTCATCGTGCTCGAGGACGGCCGGATCCGCGCCATGGTGGGCGGCAACGACAACAAGAACTTCAACCGCGCCACCCAGGCGAAGCGGCAGCTGGGCAGCACCTGGAAGCCGGTGCTGTTCTACGCGGGCCTGCAGCTGGGCTGGCTGCCGACCGACGACCTGGACAACCGCCCCGACCAGGTGTTCCGGTTCGAGGGCACCTGGTACTACCCGCGGCCGGACCACGAGAGCCACGACACCGTCAGCCTGGCGTGGGCCGGCACCCGCAGCGAGAACCTGGCCAGCATCTGGCTGCTGGCGCACCTGACCGACAAGCTCGACGACGACGAGTTCGAGGCACTGGCCCGCCAGGTCGACCTGGTGCCGCGCAACGGCGAGGCCCGGGACGCCTGGATCGAGCGCATCCGCGACGACCAGGGCGTCATCAGCACCGAGAGCCGGCTGCCCGAGATCGCCTTCCACGCCGTCCGCGGGGAAGTCGCCGACGCGCTCGACGACGAGGGCCGCCACGACGAGGCCTGGCAGGTCCGGTCGTTGCTGTACGGCAGCGGCGCGGATTCCGAGCTGGCCCGGGTGCGCGGCGACGCCGGCCGCCGCCGGGCCGTGGGCCGCAACCTGCTGCATCTGGAAGAGCGCGCCGAGCAGTGCGTGGTCCAGGCCGGGCGCCTGCAGGCCTGGATGGACGCGGAAGATGCCCGAGCCGGCATCCTGGGCCGCCTGCGCAAGGCCCCCGAGCCGCTCACCCAGGCCGACGTGGCCGACCTGCGGCTGCGGCCCGCCGCCGGCTCGCTGCAGCTGGGCTGTGGCGAGGTCGGCGAGGGCTGGGCCAAGGTCGGCGAGCACCTGCTGGGCGCGATCCAGGCCGGCGTGCGCATCCCCCTGGGCGACCCCGAGCACATGCTGGTCGAGGGCGTCGTCGAGAAGGACGTGCTGGACCGCCTGCGCCGGGCGACCACCCGTCGGCGGCTGGTGCTGTCCCAGGCCGATGCCTGGTCCTTCGAGGTGCTGGCCCACCACCCCGACTACCGGCAGCTGGTGGGCATGCGCTACCTGGCCCAGCTCGCGACGACCCTGGGGGTGCAGTCCGAGCTGCCGCCGGTGCTGTCGATGCCGCTGGGCGCCGTCGACATCAGCGTCGAAGAAGCCGCCAGCATGTACCAGGGCATGCTGCGGGGCGAGACCTGGACCTTCCCGGGCCAGCTCTCGACCGCCGGTGGTGACCGCGACGCGCCGGCCATCGCCGACACCACGGTGCTCATCGCGGAGATCCGCGATCGCAGCGGCAAGGTGCTCTACCGGGTCCAGCCCGAAGCGACGTCGGTCACCGATCCCGCTGCCGGTCGGATGGCCGGGGACATCCTGCGCAACGTCGTGCGCTGGGGCACCGGGCGCCGCGCCTTGTCGAGCGTGACCCAGGACGGCGCGGCGGTCCCCGTCGCCGGCAAGACGGGGACGACCAACGGCTACCGAAACGCCGCCTTCGTGGGCTTCGTGCCGCGCGCCGTGCCCGTTGGCGACGGGGCCCGCTGGGAGTGGGGCGCCGGGTACACCGTGGCGGCCTATGTCGGCTACGACGACAACCGGGCGATGCGGCGCGGCGGCGTGCGCTTGCAGGGCGCCAGCGGGGCGCTGCCGGCGTGGATCGGCACGGCCCAGGCACTCGCCGACGTGGGGCTGCTGGGCGACAAGGCGCCCACGGATCCCGAGTGGGTGATCGACGACGGCTTCCGGCAGGTCGCGGTCGAAGAAGGCACCGGCCGTCCCGTGGGCGACGATCCGGCGCTGGCGTCGACCGTCGCCGCCGCAGCAGGGGGCCGGCTGGTGCTGGTCGCCCACGACCAGGGCGTGTGGGGTCTGGGCGCTGGAGATCGGCGCATCGTCGCGCCGGTCCGGTTGCCGAAGCCCGCGGACGAGGCCAGCAAGGCCGCCGGCCCGGGGAAGCCTTCGACCGGTGGCCCGGTGCTTCCGCCGGACGAAGCTGCCGGTGAGGTCGAGGACGCCGTGCCGACGGAAGAAGGCGGGAGCGGGGGAGGGGAGGAGGAGCTCCCGGTGGAGGAGGTGTTCTTCGACGACCTGCCGACCGAGCCTGCCACCGAGGGCGAGGCGACTGGGGCCGACAGCGGCGATCCGGTGCGCGCCTGGCTGGGCGAGTACCTCGAGGGTGGCGGCGCGGACGGCGGGGCGGCCACGCCTGCGCCCGGCGATCCGGAGCCGAGCGCCCCGGATCCCGACGGCCCCGGCTCCGCGGAGCCCGACGCGCCTCCCGCCGGCGGCTCGGACAGCGGCAGCGGCGGCATCGTGCCGCGCATCGCCCCGGCTCCCTGACCCCCGGGCCGACCGCCATGCGGGAGCAAGCGCGCGCGGCGACGGGTTAGGCCTCGGCCATGCGCAAGGTCGTCCCTCCCCTCCTGGTCCTGCTCTCCCTCAGCCCCCTGCTAGGGGGGGCCGCCTGCGTCGTGCAGTACGGCACCGAGCCGGTGGTGCGCCCCGCAGAGCCTCAGGCGCCTCCCGGCGACTTCGCAGAGGTCCAGGATCGCTTCGAGGACCTGTACAGCGGCGAGGTCGAGGTCGACCGCCGCGACCGCCTGGATGCGGCGATGGACCTCCTGCGCCGTGGCCGCACCATGCCGCCGGACGAGCAGGCCGCCGTGCTCGCCTACCTCAAGCGCCTGCTGGCCATCGAGGAGCGCGCCCAGCCGATGGAGGCGCCCGAGCTGTTCGGCGCCGCCGAGCCCGGCCAGGTCGCCAGCTTCACGCCCGTCGGCACGGTCATCGAAGAAGAGGATCTCGGCGGGGTCGAGCAGGTCGAGCAGCCGCCGGGCGACGACGGCGAAGGCGACGACGGGTCCGGGTCGTCTGGGGAAGGCGCCGCCGAGCCCGCGGGCGCGACCGACGACGACCCGCCGGTGGACGACGCCCCCGTGACCACCGACCCCGTCGGGCAGGCCCGGGCAGCGCTCGCGGCCGGGGATCCGCCCGGCGCGCTGGCCGCCCTGGCGCCCTGCGGGGCCATCGACTGCGGCGACGGTGCCGACGCCCTCGCTGCACAGGCCCGGGACGCCTGGATCCACACCGAGCGCGAGCGCGCGGGCGCCCTGTTCGTGCGAGCGCGCAGCGAGCCCGATCCCGTCGAGCGGTCCGCTCGGCTGGTCGAGGCCCGGGACATCCTGGCATCGCTGCTCGAGCGCTTCCCCGACGCCTCCCAGGCCGACGACCTCCGCCGCAACATCTCGCTGGTGCAGGCCGAGCTCGACGCGGTGCGCTGAGCCGGCATGTCGGCGCTGCTGCTGTTCCTGGCGGTCACGGATGCCGCCCTGGCCGTGCTGGTGTTCCTGTGGTTCGCCCGGCCAGAGCTCGCGGCGGGCCTGCTGGCCCGGCTGAGCGGGCGGGGCGCCGCCTGGGACGAGGGCAGGCTGGAGCCCGCCCAGGAAGCCGCGCTGGTCGAGGCGGCGCGCCACAGCCGGCTGCCCCTGTTGGTGCTGCTGTTCCTGTACAGCTTTGCCTGCGGCGTGCTGATCGCGGTGGGCAGGCTCTGATCACGACGCCTGCTCGTCGGCGCCTTGCCTGCCGCGTGGCTTGGGATTAGACGCGGTCGTCGTCGAGATGCTGCGTGTGCCTCGACGGACAGGGCTTGGTAGCTCAGTTGGTTAGAGCACTCGGTTCATACCCGAGTTGTCGGCAGTTCGAGTCTGCCCCAAGCCACCACCTCCCCGAGACCCGGCGCTCCCCCGCCGGGTCTCGTCGTCTCGGGGACCGCCGCCCGGGGACCGCTGGTACAGTCGCGCCTTCCAGGAGGCCGAGATGTCCCACGACGACCAGAACCCCCCTTCCGTCGCGCCCCCCTCCCTCGAGTCGCCCGCCGTCGCTGCTCCCCCTGTCGACGCCGACCGCCGCGCGCTGCTGCGGGGTGCGCTGGTCGGCGCCGCCGGACTCGGCGTCGCGGCAGCAGGCCTGGCCGGCTGCGAGGGGCCCCAGGTCAGCGCGCCCGCGCCAGCGACCGAGGGCGGCGGCGCCCCGGCGGTCCACAGCCAGAAGAAGGTCCAGTGGCGGCTCGCGAGCTCGTTCCCGCGCAGCCTGGACACCATCTACGGCGCGGCAGAGGTGCTGGCCGAGCGGGTCACGGCGATGACCGACGGCGCCTTCGAGATCCGCTGCTACCCGGCCGGCGAGCTCGTGCCGGCGCTGCAGGTGCTCGACGCGGTCCAGCAGGGCACGGTGCCCTGCGGGCAGAGCGGCAGCTACTACTACATCGGCAAGAACCCGGCGTTGGCCTTCGACACCTGCGTGCCCTTCGGCATGACCAGCCGCCAGCAGTCCGCCTGGCTGCTGCACCAGGGCGGGCTCGAGCTGGTGCAGGAGCTGTTCTCGGACTTCAACGTGCGGGTGTTCCCGGGCGGCAACACCGGCGTGCAGGCGGGCGGCTGGTTCAAGCGGGAGGTGCCGGATCTCGCGAGCCTCAAGGGCCTGAAGATGCGCATCCCGGGCGTCGGCGGCAGCGTGATGTCCGAGCTCGGTGTGTCGGTCCAGGTCATCGCCGGTGGCGAGATCTTCCCGGCCCTCGAGACCGGCGCCATCGACGCGACCGAGTGGGTCGGGCCCTACGACGACGAGAAGCTCGGCTTCCACAAAGCCGCGAGCTTCTACTACTACCCGGGGTGGTGGGAGCCGGGGCCCAACCTGAGCTTCTACGTCAACGAGCAGCAGTGGGCCGCGCTGCCCAAGGCCTTCCAGGAGGTGTTCCGGACGGCGGCGCACCAGGCCAGCGTGGCGATGCAGAGCCGCTACGACGCCGAGAACCCCCCGGCCCTGCAGCGCCTGCTGGCGGGCGGGGTGCAGACCCGGCCCTTCTCGAAGGACATCCTGGTCCGCGCCAAGGAGGTGGCCTTCCAGCTCTACGCCGACAAGGCCGCCGAAGACCCGGCCTACCGCAAGGTCTTCGAGCACTGGGACCGGCACCGCCAGGAGCACTTCGCCTGGTGGGGGACCGCCGAGCTGGCCTACGCCAACGCCGCCTTCGGGGGCTGAGCGCGCGTCGCGCCCGCGGAGCGCCGGCGCACAAGTCACGTCGGGTTGGTTGCGCCCCGGGTAGCCCAGGTGTAGTTTGCTGACGTTCGTCGTTGACGCGCGTCAGTGAACCCGAATCCCGGACTCGACATGGGCTTCGTCCCTCCTTCTTCCTTCCCGCGGGGTTGGTACCTGGTCGCCTGGTCGGACGAGCTCGCCCCCGGTCAGGCGAAGCCGGCGCGCTACTTCGGTCGCGACCTGGTGGTCTTCCGCACCGACGCCGGCCAGGCGCGGATCGCGGACGCCCACTGCCCGCACCTGGGTGCACACCTGGGCCACGGGGGCGTGGTCACGGGGGACCGCATCCGGTGCCCCTTCCACAAGTGGGAGTTCGATGGCGCGAGCGGCCGCTGTGCGGCGATCCCGTTCACCGATCGGGTGCACCCCAAGGCCGCGCTGCGGTTGTGGCACGTCCACGAAGAAGCCGGGATGATCCTGGCGTGGTTCCACGAGGAGGGCGCGGCGCCCAGCTGGGACTTCCCGGCCTACGAAGCGCTGGACGACCGGCAGTGGACCGCTCCGAGCGAGGTGTCCTGGGAGATCCGGGCCCACGTCTACGACATCACCGAGAACGACGTCGACTGCGCCCACATGCCGGCGGTGCACGACTTCACCGAGCGCCTGCCCGCGACCGAGGCGCGGGTCGAGGGCCCGCTGATGCACGTCGTGATGCGGACCGAGGTGACCCTGTCGACCTTCGGCCGCAAGGGCACCATCGAGGCCCCCGCCCACACGACCAAGGTCGGCATGGGCCTGCTGCTGGTCAAGCAGACCATCGACACCGGCCGCATGACCATCGACTTCCGCACCATCGGCACCTTCACCCCCATCGACGAGGACCACGTGCACATCCGCGCCCGTCACCGCGTCAAGAAGGTGCCGGTGCCGTTCATGACCGGGATGATCCAGAAGAACTACAGCGACACGTTCAAGGAGACGGTCGAGCAGGACATCCCCATCTGGGAGAACAAGATCTACCGGGACCAGCCGGCGTTGTTCGTGACCGATGGGCCGATCATGCGGTTCCGCGAGTGGTCGAGGCAGTTCTACTCGGAGGACGCGATCGAAGCGGCTGCGAAGTAGCTGCGAGCCGATCCTGGACAACGATCCCAGGCGGCGGGGCTGCTCGACACGCCAGGCTTCTGCACCCACCGTCCCCGACGGCCTGCTCCGGGGCTGATGGCGGAGGGGTCTACGTCGGGACGTTTCGGTCGCCTGCGGCTCCCTGCAAGTGTCCCGACTGCGACCCCGTCCGCCCGCCCCTGCGCATGCCTTCGGGGACTGCATCATCGAGAGGGTGGCGGGGCGACACGGCGGTGGTGGGGCGTCACCCCCCGACGGCGGCTGCGCCGCCGCCCCCCCTCGAGGGGGGGATGAATTGGGGCGGTGGCAGCGCAAGCGTTGCGCCTCGAGGGCACCCACCGTCGCTGCGCCCCTTCGATCCGCCCAGCATCCCCCCCTCGAGGGGGGGCCGGGCGAAGCCCGGCCGGGGGGTGACGCCCCGCCCCAGAGGCTGCGCCCTGCCACTCTCGTCGTGGATCGAGCCCCAGATGGTGCCCGCAGGGGCGGGCGGGTGGGGTCGGAAGCGGAACATTTGCAGGCTGCCGCAGGCAGCCGAAACGTTCCGCTGTAGACCTCCCCGCCATCAGCCCCGGAGGGCGCCGTCGGGGGCGGGGCCTTCATGGAGAGGCCGGTCCGCAGCAGTCCCGTCCCACCACCTCTCCCCCGAGCATCCTCCCCTACAGAAACGCCGTCACCAACTCCGGAAACAGAATGATCATCAACAACCCGAACGCCTGGATCCCGATGAACGGCACGGCTCCCCGGTAGATCGCCGTCGTCGGCATCTCCTTCGGCGCTACCCCGCGCAGGTAGAACAGCGAGAAGCCGAAGGGCGGGGTCAGGAAGCTGGTCTGCAGGTTCATGCCGACCATGACGCCGAACCAGACCATGTCGATGCCGAGCAGGGCGGCGGCAGGGGCCAAGAGCGGCAGGATGATGAAGGCGATCTCGAAGAAGTCGATGAAGAAGCCCAGCACGAAGATGGAGAGGTTGGCGACGACCAGCAGGCCGACCTTGCCGCCGGGCAGGTTGGTCAGCAGGTGCTCGATCCACACATCTCCGTAGAGCCCGCGGAAGACCAGGGCGAAGGCCGTGCTGCCGATGAGCAGGAACACGACCATGGCGGTCAGCCGGGTGGTCTCCTGGACGGTGCCGCGCAGTGCCTCGATGGACAGGCGGCCGTTGAGTCCGGCGAGCACCGTCGCGCCGACCGCACCCAGGGCCCCGGCCTCGGTCGGGGTGGCGACGCCCAGGAAGATGCTGCCCAGCACCAGCAGGATGAGCACCAGCGGCGGCATCATGACCTTGACCACCCGCATGGCCAGCGCGGCGCCGTGCACGTTGCGCTGCTCGGGCGGCAGGGCCGGCGCGGCCTCCGGCTTCACGAAGGCGATGAACACGACGTACAGGGCGTAGAGCCCCGCCAGCATCAGGCCGGGCACCAGGCTGCCGACGAACAGGTCCCCGACGCTGACTCCCAGCTGGTCGGCCAGCACGACCAGCACCACGCTGGGGGGGATGATCTGGCCGAGGGTGCCGCTGGCGGTGATGACGCCGGCGGAGAGCTGCTGGCTGTAGCCGTAGCGCAGCATGACGGGCAGGCTGATCATGCCCATCGCCACGACGCTGGCCCCGACCACACCGGTGGCCGCGGCCAGCAGCGCACCGACGAACACCACCGCCAGCGCCAGCCCGCCGCGCAGCCGCCCGAACAGCATGCCGATGGTGGTCAGCAGGTCCTCGGCCAGCTTCGAGCGCTCGAGCATCGTGCCCATGAACACGAAGAAGGGCACGGCCAGCAGCACCGTGTTGGACATGATGCCGTAGGTGCGCTCGGGCAGCGCCAGCATCAGGGTCCAGTCGAAGTAGCCCTGGCTCACCCCGATCAGGGCGAAGAACAGGGCCGTGCCGCCCAGGCTGAACGCCACCGGGTAGCCCGAGAAGATGAGCGCCAGGGCCACCAGGAACATCAGCGGGCCGAGCAGATCCTCACCCATCGGCGCCCTCGCTGGCCACGGGCGCGACGGCCCGCGGGTCCGGCACGCCCAGCAGCACCGCGGTGTGCTTGCAGAGCTGGCTCAGCCCCTGCACCAGCACCGTGTAGAAGCAGACGAGCAGCAGGGTCTTCACGGGGTAGCGCGGCAGCCCGCCGGGGTCCGGGCTCACCTCGAGCAGCCGCCAGGACTCCAGCACGCTCGGGTTGGTCACCCAGATGGCCAGCCCGCAGAAGGGGAACAGGAACAACAGCGTGCCCAGCAGGTCGACGAGCGCCTGGCCCCGGGCCGACAGCCGGCCGTAGAACACGTCGACCCGCACGTGGCGATCCTGCTGGAGGGTCCACGCCGCACCCAGCAGGAACAGGGCGCTGAACAGGTACCACTGCAGCTCGAGCGCGGCGTTGCTGCTGAGGTTGGTGCCGACGAACCGGCCCAGGTACCGGAGCACCGCGTTGCCGGCGCCGATGACCACCATCAACAACGCGAGCCAAGACGTCGCCTGGCCCAGCCGGCGCGTCAGGCCGTCGATGAAGTGGGCGATGGACCACAGCCACGTCACGGGCGCGGGCTCCTGTCGGATGGGGCCTGCGACCCTACTTTGGGCGGGGTGCGGGGGCCAGCGGCCGCGCGCGGGGCGCGGTCCGCCGGTGCGCAGGTGAACCCCAGGTGAACGGCGGCCGCCAGCCGTGACGTGTCGGTGAACCGCCCCTGATCGCAACGTCTCGCGGGGCTACCCGGCGGGCCTGACGGCACCGGACGGCACCCCGGCGCCTCCTCTTCCCGGAGCTCCCGATGCGCAGCACCTTCCTCACCGGCCTCTCCCTCCTCGGCGCCTCCTCCCTCGGCGCCCTCCTCCTCGGCACCGGCTGCGGCACCGCGCCCGCCGACGAGCTCGAGGGCCAGTCGGTCCGCCTGGACTGGGCCGTCGGTGACGCCTGGCACGTCGCTGCCAGCTACCGGATGACGGGGAACATGACCGAGGAGCTGCCCGCGCGCTTCGTCGACGGCGACATGGAGACCGGCCTGCTCGACACCAGCGCCGACGTCGTGGGCGAGCACTGGTCCGACGACGTGATCTGGACCTACCAGGTCGTCGACACCGGCCTGAAGCCCAAGCCCGACGACGAGCTCTTCCCCTACGCCGAGCGCCGCGGCGAGGTCGTCCCGCTGACCGTGATCCGCGCCAGCGTCGATCCCAGCCTGAACAGCGACGAAGCCATCATCGAGACCGACCCCGTCATCTACCTGGTGTTCCAGGAGGACCGGGACCGGCTGGCCGCGATCATCGAGTTCCGCACCGTCGACGGCGAGCGCGTCGAGACCGCCACCAGCAGCACCCGCCTGACCCGCAGCTGGTCGGTGCTGTCGCAGTCCGGCCTGTCCATGGCCCCCGCCTACATGGCGCCGTCGGCCGCCCGCTGGGAAGACGGCAGCACCCGGCTCGAGCACGGCCGCACCGTCGACACCGAGCGGGTCGGCAGCGACGAGCTCGACGTGATCTACGACGACGAGCTCGGCGGCGGTCTGATCATCAGCCGCTACGAGGCCGGTGCCCCCTGGCCGACCTGGACCGTCACCGACAACGTCGACGCCCGCCTGCTGTCCGAGCGTGACATCGACGCCCTGCGCGTGCCCGGCGCCAAGGTGGCCGTGGACAACGGCGACTTCGACTACCGCGGCGCCCTGACCGCCAGCGTCGACATCGACGCGGCGCTGACCCTGGAGCAGGCCGACATCGACGCCGGTGGCTACGAGGCGTCCGCCCGCGAGGGCTACCGCCCGTGGGCCGGCAACTGGTGGCCGCTGAAGAAGGGCGAGCTGGTCTGGGGCTACGACGGCCGCGAGACCTACTCGAAGCAGATCAAGGACCAGGTCGATCCCCTCAAGGAGGCGATGGACGCCCTGTCGGCCGAGCTGCGCGACATGAAGCAGGGGGACGCCGGCTACGACGACAAGGTCGCCGAGTACCAGGACAAGCAGCAGCAGCTGGTCGACATCCTGGTGACCTTCTACAACGGCCTGCGCGCCGACCTGGACAGCGGCCTCGTCACCCTGCAGGACGGCGACCTGGTGCACGCCGGCGGCGGCGAGGTGGGCGGCGAAGCCGGCTGGACCTACGCGCTCGACCGGCTCTCGCCGATGGACAAGCTGGCGCTCGCCTTCTACGTCGACGGCTCGACCAGCAACAACCCGTTCTTCCTGCCGGCCTGGGAGATCCTCAACTCCTACAACCCCGACGGCGAGGGCTGGTGGGGCCACTGCAACGGCTGGTCCGCCGCGGCCATCCTGAGCAACGAGCCGACCGAGCCCATCGACGTGGACATGCGCGGCCAGACCGTCGAGTTCACCACCGCCGACATGAAGGGCCTGCTCACCGAGAGCCACTACAGCACCTACAGCCACTTCTACGGCGAGCGGTACAACGGCGAGGAGCAGGACATCGCCGACCTGACGCCCGCGGCCTTCCAGCGGCTGGTGGGCTTCTACATCCGCGAGCAGGGCGTCGGGCTGGTCTTCGACACCACCGCCAGCGAGCAGGTGTGGAACTTCCCGGCCTGGTCCGTGGACCTGTCGGTCGAGGAGACCACCGACCCCGCCGCCCTCGACCTGGTGAACATCAACACCGCCGACCTCGAGACCCTCGACGCGCTGCCCGGCATCGGCGAGACCCTGGCCGGCCGCATCATGTCCTACCGCGAGCAGGTGCACCCCTTCCAGACCATCGACGAGCTCGACGAAGTCCAGGGCATCGGCCCGAACACCATCGACGGCCTGCGCGACCAGGTGACCGTCGACCCCGTCTTCCGGACCTTCGAGGTCGACGCCCGCGTGACCCTGACCACCGACGGCGTGGCCGTGACCCACGTCGACAGCGGCGACCCCGACAGCTTCACCGAGAGCTGGGGCTACACGCTGAAGACCGACGAGGCCGGGCAGATCATCGAGGGCACCTGGGATCGCGAGGACCACCACCCCGACTTCGCGTGGGTGCCCTACAGCAACCCCCACAGCAGCCAGAGCGGCGGCAGCGAGAACCCCTACCTGCCCTATGGCGAGCTGCTGGACGTCATCGGCGCGGACTTCGAGCGCAAGTGAGCGGCGCCCGGTACGATGGGCGCATGCGCCGCCACGCGACCATCGGCCTGGGGCTGCTGCTGACCGCCTGCACGGGCGGCAAGGCAGCGGAGGAAGACGACCTCGATGAGGTGCTGGGCATCCTGCTCACCCCGACCGAGGTCGTCGTGCCGGTCGGCCAGACCGCCCAGCTGTCGGCCACCGGGCTGCTCGACGGCCGCGAGAGCCTGGATCTGACGCGGTCGGTGGACTGGCGCAGCTCCGACCCGGGCGTGCTCGCGATCAGCAATGACCTGGACGAAGAAGGCGTCGCCACCGGCATCTCCGCCGGAGTGGTCCGGGTCACGGCCCGCTATGGCGACGTCGACGCGGTGCCGCTCGATGTGGTGGTCACCGATGCGGACGTGGAGCGGCTGGGCGTGTACCCGGACTCGCTCGCGCTGGTCGAGGGCGAGAGCCTGCAGATGACGGCGACCGCCTTCTTCAGCGACGGCAGCGAGTCGGATGCGTCGGGCCAGGTGCGGTGGATCACCGACGACGGCACGGTCGCCACCATCACCGCGCAGGGGCGGCTCACGGCCGAGGGCGTCGGCAGCACCGTCGTGCACGCCGAGTGGGCGGGCGTCGAGACCCCCGACGTGCCCGTGACCGTCTCGGCCGGTGGCGGCGGGAGCGGCGGCGGAGCGACCCAGGCCGACCTTCGGATCAAGAGCGCGTCCGGCAGCGTGTCCGGGGGCTACCTGGATCTGACGGTCACGGTCGAGAACACGGGCGACGCGTCGGCCGGCGACTTCTGGGTGGACGTGTTCGTCGACCAGGGCACCCCGTCGGTGGGCGACCTCGGCGACGACTTCCAGCTGGTCACCTGGGTGGCGGCGGAGAGCACGACGACGCTGACCTTCGAGGTCTACGTCGGCGACAGCGCCAGCCACCAGGTGGCGGTGATGGCCGACACCAACGACGACATCGACGAGCGCGACGAGAGCGACAACGTCTTCTCGACGACGGTCGGCGGCAGCGGCGGCGGCGACACCGGCGGGGGCGGCGGCGGCAGCGGGCCGGACCTGGAGATCAGCTACTTCGACTACATCTACGATGTGCACGAAGGCAGCGTGTACTACTACGTCGACATCACGAACGCGGGCGACGTGGCCGTCGGCGACTCGTTCTACGTCGACCTGTTCCTGGACCGCGACGACGCCCCCTCGCTCTACGAAGACGGCGACGACTGGACCAGCCTGAGCGGGCTCGGCGCGGGCGAGACCACCTACGCCGACTTCCTGATCGACGACGTCTGGTGCCACTGGTGCTGGAGCTGGGTGATGGTCGACGGCTACGACGTGGTCGACGAGACCGACGAGAGCGACAACGTCGACGGTCCCCTCGACGTCTACTGAGCCGGGCTCCACACGGTCAGCACCTCGTCGGCGAGCCGCTCCTCGGCCACGATCCGCCAGGCCGGCCCCAGCAGGGCCGCCGGCGTCTCGGGCGCGCGGTCCGACCAGCACATCAGCGCCTGCCCTCCCTCGGCCAGCGCGGCGGGCAGGTCCTGGGCGAACCGGCGCACCACCTCGAGCCCCGGGCCGCCGTACAGGCTGCGCCCCAGGGCCCGCCGGGCCGCTCCCCGGCCGCCGATGGACCCCGCCAGGTAGGGCGGGTTGAAGGCCACCAGGTCGAAGCGCTGGTCGGCGATGGGCCCGAACAGGTCGCCCTGGCACACGTCGTCGAGCCCGTTCTCCCGCGCCGCCGCCACCGCGGCCGGCTCGACGTCGACGGCCACGACCCGCGCCCCGGCCCGCTGGCAGGCCAGCCCGACCACCCCCGTGCCGCAGCCCAGGTCCAGGACGCGCATCCCCGGCCGAGCACGGGCCGCCACGATGGCCGAGAACCATGACCCGCTGCGGAACAGCACGGGGTCCTGCACGCCGGGGGGCACGACCAGGGTCTGGCCGTCGACCTCCACCCGTCGGGTCCGGAGCAGGCCGAGCCAGGCGGTGAGGCGGTCCCTCACCGGCCGGGCCCCTCGCCCGGGGGAGGACCATTGCCCGGGGGAGGACCATTGCCCGGGGGAGGACCCTTGCCCGGGGGAGGGGGTCCCATGCCGGGAGGCGGCGGGCCCCGGTAGAGGCGCAGCTTGATCAGCACGCGCACGATGACCGACCGGGTCTCGCGCACGCCCAGCAGCAGGGCCGCGGCGAGGTAGACCGCACCCCCGATGGCGACGACCGGTACCACCAGCACGCCGTCGGCCCAGGGCCGAAGGGCCCACACGGCCCCGCCCATGACCGCGGCGGCCACGACGATGCGCAGGTGCTGGCCCCAGAAGCCCGGCGCCCAGCCGCCCAGCCGGCGGCCCATCAGCCACGCCATGAGCGCTACCTCGACGCCGACGGTCACCGCGTGGGACAGGGGGAGCCCCGCGATGCCCAGGCCCGCGGTGTAGACCAGGCCCAGCGCGACCGGCAGCTTCAGGGCCATCGCCACGATGCTCAGCCGCATCGGCGTGTAGGGGTCCTGGACCGCGAAGAAGGCCGGCAGCAGCACCCGGTAGGAGCAGATGCCCACCGTCGCGACGGCGTACATGCGCAGCACGTCGGCCGTGGCGGCGGTGTCGGCGGCCGTGAACTCGCCGCGCTCGAAGAAGGCGGCGATCAGCGGGTCGGCCAGCACGTACAGGCCGACGGCGGACGGCACGATCAGCAGGGCGTTCATCTCCATCGCCCGGGACAGGCTGGCCCTCGCTCCGTCGCGATCCCCGCGCGCGATGAGCACGCTCATCCCGGCCAGGGCGGCGACGGCGACGGCGCCCGAGAACACGCTCTGGGGGATCTGGACCAGCCGGAAGCCCAGCACCAGCCAGCTCACGGGTCCGTCGCCGAACCGGCTGGCGATCTGGGTCTCGATCAGGTGGTTGAACTGCACCACGACGATGCTGACCAGGGCGGCCCCGACGAACTTCGCCACCCGTGCCAGCGCGGGGTGGCGGCGCAGGGTCGGCCGGAACCGGAAGCCCTCGCGACGCAGCACCGGGTACTGGATGCCCGCCGTCACCAGGCCCGACAGGGTGGCGCCGACCGCGACGGCGCCGATGGGAGCGGTGCCGGTCAGGGCCTGCCACTGGTCGCCCAGCAGGCAGGCCGCGATGATGAACACGTTGAGCGCGGCCGGCGCCAGGGCCGGCAGGAAGAAGCGCCCGCGCACGTTGAGCATGCCGCCGAACAGGCTGGCGACGCTGATCCCGGCCAGGAAGGGCGCCAGCAGGCGGGTGAGCCAGGCGGCCAGCGCGACCTTGCCCTCGACGTCGGAGAAGCCGGCCGCCACCAGGTAGACGAAGCCCTGGGCGAACACCAGGAACAGGGTCGTGACCACGCCCAGGATCACGAGCAGCAGGCCGAGCATGGCGTTGGCCAGGGCCCAGGCGCGCTCGCGGCCCTCCTGCTCGCTGGTCTCCGCGAAGATCGGCACGAAGACGTTGGACAGCGTGCCCTCGGCCAGCAGCTCGCGGAACATGTTGGGCACGCGGAAGGCCGCGTAGAAGGCGTCCGCGACCTCGCCCGCGCCGAAGACCGCGGTGAACACGATGTCCCGCAGCAGACCCGACAACCGCCCGAACAGGCTCGCGACGCCGGCCAGCGCGGCTGCCCGACCCATGCGCGGCGGCGGCCCGCCGGCGGGCGGCTCGGGAGGAGGAGCGGGCTTCATCGCCGCGCCTTCACGCGGCGCTCCGGGGGCCGCAAGGGCAGGAGCCGCCGGGGGAGCCCGTTGTCACGGGATGTATGCAGGGCAAATGGCCCGCGGGGGGAGGGCGTCGGTGCTGCGGGCCACGAAAGGCCGCGCAGTCCACCCAGGAGGCGCCATGAAGTCCGCCAACCTCGTCACCATCCTCGCCCTCGCCACCACCGCGCTGTGGGCCGACACCGCCGAGGCCCGTGGCTACGGCCACGGCTCCCACGCGGAGCGCCCCGAGCGGGGCCCGACCGCCTACGACCTGGGCACGGTCACCATCGACAACGACCGCCGCGAGACCGTGCAGATCTACATCGACCGCGGCTACGCCGGCGACGTGGCCGGCGACAGCCGGCGCAGCTTCCAGGTCCAGGCCGGCCGGCACTACGTCGAGGTGCGCGACTCCCACGGTCGGGTGCTCGAGCGCAGCGAGCTCACCCTGCACCCCGGCGACCAGGACCTGGTCCGCGTCGACGCGGCGATGGGCACCCTGCGGGTCGACAACCTGACCGGCGCGGCGATGAGCCTGAGCCTGGACGGCCGCTCGCTGGGCACCCTGGCCCCCGGCCAGACCCGCCTGGTCCAGGCCGAAGAAGGCGGCCACGCGCTGAAGGTCACCTACCGCCAGCTCGGCGTGACCCGGGTGCTGACCGACTTGTCGGTCCGCCTGGACCCCCGCCGCGAGAACGCGGTGGCGCTGCGGGCCCCCGACTTCGGGCTGGTGGCCGTGCAGAACCCCCTCGATCGCACCGTCGAGGTCCGCGTCGACGGCCGCACCGTCGCCACCCTGCGCCCCCGCGAGCGACGCGAGATCCAGGTCGGCCTGGGCCGGCGCGAGCTGGAGCTGCGGCTGGACGGCCGCAGCGTCGCCCGCGAGCTGCGCACCATTCGGCCCTTCGAAGACGAGTGCTTCGAGCCCCGCGTGGTGCTGCAGGGCCAGCTGTTCGTCGACAACGACACCCGCCGCGATCTGCAGGTGTTCGTCGACGGCCGCGCCATGGGCTGGATGGACGCCCACGAGACCATCCGGCTGGTGGTCGACGCCGGCAGCCACCGGGTCGAGGCCCGCACCGAGAGCGGCCACGAGGTGTTCGAGGCCCAGATCCACCTGGAGCCCGACGAGATCGAGCGCATCGAGGTCGACGTGCGCCACGAGCGCTACGGCCGGGTCGCCCCGCGGCCGAACGGCTGGGGCTTCGGCTACCGCGACGGCCACTTCGGCTTCTACGTCGGCGGGGACGCCCTGAGCTACGCCGACTGAGTCCCTGGGGCGGGGTCCGCGGAAGGCCCAGGCGCTCGCTCCGGAGCGGCCGGAGCGAGTGCCCACCACGCGCGCGCCCCCCGCGGGTCCCGCCCCTCCCGCTCCCCTCGGGCACGGCTACAGTGCGGGGGTGCCGCTCCCCCCCGCACAGCGTCGCTCCGGCCGCCGGTCCCTCCGCCGCCGCCTGCTCCTCGCCCTCCCCCTGGCCCTGCTGGGGCTGAGCGCGGGGCCGGACGGCGGCGGTGTCGTGTTGACGGACAGCACTGAGGTCCCCGGCCCGCCCTACGCCTGGCTGGATCTGGACGAGGGCAGCCCCGAGGTGCTCGACCTGGGGGCCGACGGCAGCGCAGAGGTCGTGCTGCCCTTCGCCTTCGACTGGTACGACGAGGACCGCACCGTCGCGACGATCTCGGCGGACGGGCTGCTGCTGTTCGACGGCGCCCCCGCCGACGTGGCCTGTCCGGGCAGCGGTGACTGGGCGGGCATCGCGGCCTTCGGAGACGACCTGGGGGCCGGCACGGTGCGCACGGTCACCGCCGGGCGCTACCCCTGGCGGCTGTTCGCGGTGGAGTGGGTGGCCCCCCACGCCGAGGTCGGCGGTGAAGGCGCCGTCCAGGCCTGGCTGATGGAGCGTCGGGCCGAGGCGGTGATCACCCTCGGCGACGTGGCCTTCGGGGACAGCAGCGCCGACGGTGGCGCAGGTGCCGTGATCGGCGGCCAGGGAGGCAGCGGGACCGGCGTCGCGTGGTCCTGCACCGGCGGGCTGTCCAGCGGGAGCGCCGCGTGGATGGGCTACCAGGGGCGCCGCCCCTCGGCCGAGGAGCGCGTGACCTCCGACCTGGTCCGCACCTGGCAGGGCGAAGACGACTTCCAGTACGCCGGCAGCGCGGTCACCGGCGGCGACGTCGACGGCGACGGGCTGGCCGAGCTGGTGATCGGGGATCCGCGCCAGGAGTCGGTCTGGCTGTTGTTCGGCGATTCCGGGCCCGCTCGCGGTGGCTACCTGTCGGGAACCGACAGCCACGTCTTCGGCCCAGACGGCAGCCGGCTGGGCGAGGCCGTGACGACCGGGGACCTCGACGGCGACGGCATCGCCGAGCTGCTCCTGGCCGCCCCCCAGGCACGGGTCGACGGTACGAGCGGGGTCGGCGGCGTGGCCGTGCTGACCGGCGCCGATCTCGGCGCACTGGTCGACGCCACGGACGCGCCACTGTGGCTCCTGGGGCCGAGCCCGCGGCGGGCCGAGGCCGGATCCGCGGTCGCGGCGGGCGACGCGGACGGGGACGGCTACGACGACGTGCTGGTCGGCGGTCCCTCGGACTACGAGACCGAGGACGAGGCCGGCAGCGCCTGGCTGGCCTTCGGCAGCGCGACCGTGCTCGCCGACGGCGACATCGCGCTGGACGCCGGGCTGCGGTTCGACGGGGTCTCGCGCCTGGACCACGCGGGCGCGGCGGTGGCCCTGGCCGACCTGGACGGCGACGACCGCGCCGACCTGGTGATCAGCGCGACCGGGGTCGATGAAGGCGCCGCCAACGCTGGCCGGGTCTACGTCCTGCGCGGGGGCGGTGGGCTGGCCTCGGGCAGCCTGGACGACGTCGCGGACCTGTTCATCGACGGCACGGGGCTGAACCAGGGCACCGGCCAGGCGCTCGCGACCGGCGATCTGGACGGCGACGGCGTGCACGATCTGGTCGTCGGCGCCCCCTACTACGACGACCCGGCCACCGATGCCGGCGGCGCCTTCGTGTTCCTGGACCCGCTGTCCGGCGGAGACCGCAGCCTGACCGATGCCGAGGTGGCGTGGACCGGCGGGGCGAGCACCGCCCAGGCCGGCAGCGCGGTCGCGGTGGGCGACTTCGACGGCGACGGCACGGGCGATCTGTTCGTGGGCGCGCCCAACGCCACCGGTGCTGCGACCGGAGGCGGCGTGGTCGGCGTGTTCCTGGACGGCGGCTTGACTGGCGGCGACCTGGGCGACGCCGATCACCGCCTGCTGGGCGCGACGGTGGGCGGGTCCCTGGGCTCGGCCCTGGTGGTGGTCGGCGGGGATGGCAGCCCGGACCACGACGGCGACGGCCTGGCCGAGCTGTTCGCCGGCGCGCCCTTCGGCGACGTCGTGCTGGCCGATGGGTCCGGTGCCGACAGCGCGGGTGCGGTGCACGGCTGGGAGCTGATCCCGGACTTCCTCGACGCGGACGGCGACGGGCACGTGGCCATCCAGGCCGGCGGCGCCGACTGCGACGACGGCGACGACGAGGTGTTCCCCCTGGCCGGCGAGGTCGCCGACAACCTGGTCGACGACGACTGCGACGGCTGGATCGACGGCGTGGTCAGCCTGCGCGACGTCGACGACCACTGGGAGTTCGACCTGGCGGCCGTGCTCGGTCGCGAAGCGCCCGGCGCGCTGGGCTTCGAAGAGGCCGCCGACGGCGACCGGGTTGAGGAGCTCTACGCTCCGCTCGGGCTGCACTTCGACCCGGGCTCCGGCCGGCTGTCCGCCCAGGAGGACGTCTGGGGCAGCCTGCCCGTCGACACGCTGGGCGGCGAGTTCACGCCGGTCGGCGACAACACCCTGGTGCTGGAGCTCGACGATCCCATCGACGCCGTCGCCATGCAGGTGCTCGACGGTCCCGCGGATCTGCGGGTGACCGCGTCGGCCGCCGGGGTGGACCTGTTCACCTTGCTGCCCGTCGATGTCGCGAGCGACGATCGTCCCCAGGGCCGCTTCCTGGCGCTGACCTTCTCCGAGTCGATCGACCGGCTGGAGCTGCACAGCGACGGCCCCGCCGGCTTCGGCATCGACGCGCTGCAGCTCGCCTGGAGCGACGACAGCGATCGGGACCTGGACGGCTGGACGCCGGCCGAGGGCGACTGCGACGACGCCGACGACAGCCGCTCTCCCGACGCGGACGAGGACCTGACGGACGGCGAGGACGACGACTGCGACGGCATCGTCGACGGTGGCGAGGTCACCCTCTACGACGACCCCGCCCTGTGGGAGGAGGCCGCCGGCTTCACGCCCGAGAAGGTCGACTTCGAGACCCTGGCCTCGTCCGACCGGCCCAGCGTCGAGTACCGCGACCTGGGCATGCTGTTCGACGGCGGCATGTTGGTCGTCACCGACGTCGACGGGTCGGCGCCCATCGAGACTCAGGCGGCGCGCCTGGACGCGGGCGACGTGGCCGAGCTGCGCTTCCTCGAGGACCAGCCGGCGGTGGCGCTGTGGGTGCTCGACGCGGCGGACGACGTGCAGGTCCGCGGCTGGCTCGACGGCACCGAGCTCTACTCCTTCTCGGCCTCGCCGATCGGCGACGACGTCGACGGGGGCGTGTTCCTGGGCATGGTCTTCGACCTGGGGGTGGACCGGATCCAGCTCAGCGGCGTCGATGCCGACGACGTGCTGGGCGTCGACGACGTGCTGTTCCACCCGCTCGGACTGGACGACGCCGACGGGGACGGGCTGACCGAGGAGGAGGGCGACTGCGACGACACCGATCCCGACGTGTACCCGGGCGCCGAGGAGGTCTGGTACGACGGGGTCGACGGCGACTGTGACGGCGGCAGCGACTGGGATGCCGACAGCGACGGCTACGACGACGCGTCCGTCGGCGGCGAGGACTGCGACGACGGGGACGCGGGCATCTCGCCGGACGCGGACGAGGTCTGGTACGACGGCGTCGACTCGGACTGCGACGGGCTGTCGGACTACGACGTCGACCTGGACGGCTACGACGCCGAGGAGTGGGGCGGCGAGGACTGCGACGACGGGGACGCGGGCATCTCGCCGGACGCGGACGAGGTCTGGTACGACGGGGTCGACAGCGACTGTGACGGCGGCAGCGACTACGACGCCGATCGGGACGGCTGGGTGCCCCTGGGCTACGGCGGCGCATCGGGCCTGAGCGAGGGCGACTGCGACGACGGCGACGACGCTGTGTCCCCCGACGAGCCCGAGACCTGGTACGACGGAGTCGACAGCGACTGCCGTGAAGACAGCGACTTCGACGCCGACGGTGACGGCTTCGACAGCAGCCTGGGCGGCGGCGAGGACTGCGACGACGAGGACGGCACGGTCTACCCGGGCGCGCCCGGCGAGCGCTGCTACGACGGCATCGACCAGGACTGTGCCGGCGACAGCGACTACGACTGTGACGGCGACGGCTGGGACCACGACGGCTTCGGCGGCGAGGACTGCGACGACGACGACGATGCCGTGCACCCGGGCGCGACCGACACCCCGCGGGACGGCATCGACAGCGACTGCGACGGCGCCCCCGAGTTCGACGACGACGGGGACGGCTGGGACGGGGTCGAAGACGGGGGCGAGGACTGCGACGACACCGATCCGGACATCTCGCCCGACGCGGAGGAGATCTGGTACGACGGCATCGACAGCGACTGCGCGGGCGATGACGACGACGATGCGGATGCGGACGGCTGGATCGGCGAGGCCGCGGGCGGCGACGACTGCGACGACGCCGATCCCACCGTGCACCCGGGGGCCCGCGAGTACCCCTACGACGGCAAGGACAGCGACTGCGACGGGGTCTCCGACTACGACCGCGACGGGGACGGCTACGACGTCGACTACTACGGCGGCGAGGACTGCGACGACACCGACCCGGACATCTCTCCCGACGCGGAAGAGGTCTGGTACGACGGCATCGACAGCGACTGCGACGGGCGGTCCGACTACGACGCCGACGGGGACGGCTTCGACAGCGACGTCTGGTCCGGCGAGGACTGCGACGACACCGACCCGAGCATCAGCCCGCTGGCCGTCGAGATCCCCGACGACGGCATCGACCAGGACTGCGACGGCGTCGACGACGTCGATGGCGACGGGGACGGGTGGGGCAGCTCGCTGGACTGCGACGACGACGACGCGTCGGTCTACCCGGGCGCACCGGAGACCTGGTACGACGGCCTCGACGGCGACTGCCTGGGCGGCGACGACTACGACGCCGACCGGGACGGGGCCCGCAGCGACGCCTGGGGCGGGACCGACTGCGACGACGACGACGCCCTGGTCGGGCCGGGCGCCACGGACACCTGGTACGACGGGGTCGACACGGACTGCGCGGGCGACGACGACTACGATCGCGACGGGGACGGCTACCGGGCCGCGGCCTGGGGCGGCGGGGACTGCGACGACGGCGATGCCGATCGCAACCCTGGCGTCCCGGTGGACGACTGCGGGGGCGGGGACGCGGACTGCGATGGCGAGGTCGATGAGGACTGCACGTCCGGCGATGGCGGCGGGACGGACAGCGGCGGCAGCGACGGGGGGGCCGACGGCGGTTCGGACGGCGGCGTCGACGGGGGCACGGACGGCGGCTCGGACGGCGGCGTCGACGGGGGAGGGGACTCCGGCGTCAGCGACGGCGGCGTCGACTCGGGCGCGAGCGACGGCGGTTCGGACGGCGGATCCGACGGCGGCTCGGACGGCGGGGCATCCGACGGTGGCGCGGACGACGGGGGCGGCAAGGCCGGCTGCGGCGGCTGCAGCGGTGTGCCCGCCGGCTGGGGCGGCGGACTGGTCAGCCTGATGCTGGGGCTGGTGGCGGTGCGCCGCCGACGCTGAGCCAGCGGAAGGTCAGTGCACCACTGGATCGTCGTCGTCGTCGTAGCGGTAGATCGGCTTGCCGGCGACGTCGTCAGCGCCGTCCTTGCCGCCGTCGAGCACCTCGAACCGGGCCATGCGCTGCTTGCGCTCGGCCTCGCGGCGGGCGACCTCGCGCTGCACCTTGCGGTCGGTCCACCACAGGCGCAGTCGCTTGGGGGACAGCCGGTCCTGGCGCAGGTAGCCGCGGCCCATCAGGAAGCCGACCAGCATGCCGCCGAGGTGGCTGGTCACGCTGCTGTTGTCGAAGGACAGGGCGGTCAGGAACTGGATGAACACGAAGAAGGCCAGCACGTGCTTGCCCTTGACCGGGCCGACCAGGAACAGGTTGATGCTGCTGTTCCACTGGACCGCCAGGGCGGCAGCGATGACCCCGTAGACCGCGCCGCTCGCGCCCATCGTCTGGGTCTGCCACAGGTAGTAGAGCGGTCCGGCCGGACCCATCGGCAGCACGATCAGGGCGGCGAGCAGGGTGAGCGCCGCGCCCATCAGCCCGCTGATGACGTAGGCGCGGATGAAGCCGCCGGTCCCCCACCACCGCTCGACCTGTCCGCCCATCATCCACAGGAAGAGCATGTTCAAGAGCAGGTGGCCGACGCTGCTCGGTGAGTGGATGAGCACGCTGGTGACGGGCTGCCACAGGTAGAAGTCGGTGAAGAACTCCTTCGGGACCAGCGGCAGCACGGCCGTGAAGCCCAGGTTCAGCCGCAGCGCCACCAGGTACAGGATGTAGGCGCCGACGTTGGCGGCGACGACGGCCTTGAGGCCCGTGCCGACCTTCGGGAAGGCGATGCCGCCTCCGCTGCCCATGGGCTCTCGCACGCGTCCGACTCCGGGGATGGAGGTCCTCCCTTAGCGGATCCCGGGTCGGATGCACGGCATGCCGTGGGTCGGCTAGGGTGGGGCGATGCACCTCGCCTTGCTCCTCCTCCTGCTCACGGCCGTCGGCTGGGGCCACCCCTTCGGGTCGGATCTGTACGGCCACCGGGTCGAGGTCCGGGTGTCCCGCGATCGGGTGCGGGTCGACTACCTCGCGGAGATCAGCACCCTCGACCACCTGCGCGACCTGCGGTCCTTCCTGCGGGGTGTCCCCGACCCCGGGCCGGCGGACGAGGCCCGCTACATCGACGCCGTGCTCGAGGAGCTGCAGGGCGGCATCGTCGTGCTGGCCGACGGGCAGCGGGTCTCGCTCACGGCCCTGCCCGTCGACGAGCCGAGCGGCAAGGGCGACAGCCGGTTCGTGACCTTCCGCGTGGCGCTCGAGGGCCCGCTGACACCAGACACGCGCACGCTCAACGTGGTCAACGCCAACCTGCCTGGGACGACGGCGCTCTACGCCTCGGAGCTGCTGGTGACCGACGACATCGTCGTCGACGCCTGCTCGCTCTACGACGACCCCCGCGCCCGGGCGCCGTCCGATGACGGCTACGTCTGGTCCGCGGACGAGGGCAGCCGCGAGCTGCGGCTGTCCTACCGGGTGCGGAGCGAGGCCGGCGCGGCCGTCAGCCGGGGTTTCCGGCGGCTGGCCGCCGGTGGTCCGGTCGGCGACTACCAGCCGGCCCGCCAGCGCCTGTCCGATGTCGAGGCGGACCCCCTGCTCGACGTGGTCCGCGGCGAGGTCACGCCCGCGGCCGTGCTGATGGGGCTCGCGCTGGCCGTCTTCCTGGGCGCGCTGCACGGGCTGTCGCCCGGCCACGGCAAGGCGCTGGTGGCCGCCTACCTGGTCGGCAGCCGGCGCAAGCTCTCGCATGCGGTCTGGCTGGGGCTCATCGTCACCGTCACCCACACCATCGCCGTCTACGGCATGGGCATCGTCGCGTTCGCGCTGGCCGAGAGCTTCTCGCCCGAGGTCGTGCTGCCCTGGCTGGAGCTGGCCAGCGGCGTGCTCATCGTCGGGGTCGGCCTGTCCCTGCTGTGGTCTCGCCTGCGCGCACTGCGGGGCGGTGGCGGGCACGACCACGAGCATGGGCACGACCACGGGCATGGGCACGGCCACGACCACGGCCACCACCACGCGCCCGAGGACGGCTGGCGTGGGCTCGTGGCGTTGGGCGTGTCCGGCGGGCTCGCGCCCTGTCCGTCCGCGATGGTGCTGCTGTTGACCGCCATCGGGCTGCAGCGCATCGGGCTCGGCCTCGCGCTGGTCTTCGCCTTCTCGGTCGGGCTCGCGGTGCTGGTCACCGGGCTCGGCGTGGCGGTCATCCTGCTGGGCGACCGGCTGCGGGGCTTCGCCTCGACGGGGCCGTTCGCGCGGGCCCTGCCGGTGGTCAGCGCGGTGGTGGTCACGGTGCTCGGCGTCGCGATCAGCCTGCGGGGAGTGGGCAGCGTGATCGGCTCCTGATCGGAATTCGCGCCTCGATCCCTGAACCCCTTGACAGGGGAACAAGCGTTCAGTACAACAGCGGTGCCCGCCCCGAACGGGCCCATCCCCGCTGCAGGTGCTGTCCATGGACGATCTCTCCCCCCGCCAGGCCGACGTGCTCCAGGCGATCCGCGAAGCGCTGGAAGAGCGGGGCATCCCGCCGACCTACCGCGAGATCGGTGACACCCTGGGCATCGCCAGCACCAACGGCGTCGCCGACCACGTGAAGGCGCTCGTGAAGAAGGGCTACCTGCGCAAGGCGGGGGGCGGAGCGGCCCGCGGCCTGCAGCTCACCGATCGCTGCCAGCCCATCACCCAGACCGACACCGTGGACATCCCCATCCTGGGCAACGTCGCCGCCGGCCTGCCCATCCTGGCCGAAGAGAACCGCGACGGCAGCCTGGCCTTCAGCCGCGACATGGTCCCGGCCGACGGCCCGCTGTTCGCCCTGCGGGTCCGCGGCGAGTCCATGATCGAAGAAGGCATCCACGACGGCGACTACGTCATCGTTCAGCAGCAGCGCACCGCCCGCAACGGCGAGATGGTGGTCGCCCTGGTCGACGACGAAGCCACGGTGAAGTTCTTCTTCCGCGAAGGCGACCGCATCCGGCTGCAGCCCGCCCACCCGACCATGCCCCCGATCTATGTGGACGCGCGCAGCCAGACCGCGATCCAGGGCCGCGTCGTCGGCGTCTGGCGGGTGTACTAGCGGGAACCGCCGCCCCGCAGCGGGGCGGCCCCGTGGTACGCCTGCGTCGTGGCCAGCACTTCGTCTCGCACCCGCGCCCGGCCCGGACTGTGGTCCGAGGTGGCGCTGACCCTCGCGCTCATCACGCTGGCGTCGGTCATCCTCAACGCGGGTGTGCTCTGGATGCTGATGAAGCAGACGGAGGAGGAGCGGCGCACGGATCTGGCCCTGGCCCTGTCGTCGGCCCTCACGGCACAGCTCGAGGTGGAGAGCGGTCGGGACGAGGCGCGGGAGGCCGGCTACCGGCGGATCTTGTCCGCCTACCAGGCGACGGCCCTCGATGTGCACGAGCTGTACGTGGCCGACACGGACATGGCGACCCTGGCGAGCGTGGCCGGGCGAGCGCCGGCGACGCCGGACACCGGGATGCGGGCGGCCCTGTACGGGAACCAGCAGTTCATCGACGTGCGGGGGCCCCACTGGGGGGCGCGCTTCGTCGAGGTGACGTCGCCGGTGGCGCCGCGGGGCCGGGCCACGGCTGCCCTGCGGGTCACCATGCCGCTCAAGCCGCCGGCCGTGCCCGGCGGGCTCGCCGGGTTCACCCTGGGCTACGTCGCGGTGACCTTCGCGCTGGTCGCGGCTTTCGGGTTCACCCGCTTCCAGCGCAGCCTGATGCAGCCGGTCTCCGAGCTGGCGGACGGCACCTCTCGCATCGCCGGCGGCGAGTTCGGCCACATGGTCGACCTGGACGCGGCGCGCGAGCTGCAGGCCCTGGCCGTGGCGCTGAACACGATGAGCGCGTCCCTGGCCGGCTACCGCAGCCGCACCGAAGAGCAGCTCGCCCGGCTCGAGGCGGCGAACGCCGAGCTCAAGACCGCCCAGGAAGCGCTGATCCGGTCCGAGAAGCTGGCCAGCGTCGGGCGCCTGGCCGCGGGCCTGGCCCACGAGGTCGGCAACCCGCTGTCGGCGGTGCTCGGCTACGTCGACCTGATCAGCCAGGACCTGGGAGATCCGGCCCTCGAGGCCGACCTGGTGGCGCGGTCCCGCAAGGAGCTCGAGCGCATCCACCGCATCATCCGCGAGCTGCTCGACTTCGCGCGGCCCGGCTCGGGCAAGGTCGAGGCGGTCGACGTGGCGCCGGCCCTCGAAGAGGCCCTCGCGACGGTCTCGCCGACCCCCGCCCTGCGCGAGGTCGCGCTGTCCGTCCAGGTCGACGGACCGCTGCAGCCGGTGTCCATCGAGCGTGACAAGCTCCATCAGGTGCTGGTCAACCTGCTGCTGAACGCGGGCGATGCGCTGCGCACGGGCGGGGGAGGGCGGATCACCCTCTCGGCGGAACCGGCGACCCTCGACGGCCGTCCCGCGGTGGCCATCGCCTGTCGCGACGACGGGCCGGGCTTCGACCCGGTGGCCCTGGATCGGGCCTTCGAGCCGTTCTTCACGACCAAGGACGTCGGGCAGGGGACTGGGCTCGGGCTGGCGACCTGCATGCAGGTGGCCGAGGCGGCGGGCGGTCGCATCGAGGCCCGCAACCACCCCGATGGCGGGGCCGTGCTGGAGCTGGTGCTGCCGGTGGCGGGCGACGACCCGGGTGACCCCCCGGCGGGAGCGGACGCCGATGCGGGCTGAGCCCGGCAGCCGCGGCCCGCTGTGGGCGTGGATCCTGGCCGGCGCCGCCCTGCGCCTGCTGCGGGTGGTCACCCGCTGGGACGAGCTGACCCTGGCCTACGCCGCCTACGACGAGCCGGTGGCGCGAGCCCTGGGAGAAGGTCGCCTGCTGGACGCCCTGGGCACCTGGATCGGCCTCCATCCTCCGCTCTACGCGCTGATGCACGGCACCCTCGAGCTCGTGGCGCCGGTGCCGCTGCTGTTCCTGTTGCTGAGTGCCTTGCTGTCCTTGTCGGCGGTGGCGCTGGTCGGACGGCTGGGCGGTCCCCTGGCGGCCGCGGTGCTGGCGACCTCGCCGCTGCAGCTGGCCGATGCCGCCGAGGTCAACAACTACCCGCTCGCCAGCCTGGCCATCGCGGTGCTGTTGCTGTCGGCGCGGGGGCCGTGGTGGCGGCTCTGCCTGGCTGCCGCACTGGCCTGCTTCTCGCATGTGCTCGGGGCGGCCGCTGCCGGTGCGGTCGTGCTCTGGCGGCTGGTGGCGGGAGGAGACAGGCGCGGTGTGCGGCTGCGGCTGGCCTGCGGTGCGTTGTTGGCCGCCCTGCCCGTCGTAGTCGGGGCGGCAGCCCGGGCGGGCGGCGGAGAGGCCTTCATCCAGCCCGAGCTGGACCCGGTGGACTGGGCGCTGCGGACGGCCCAGGCCACCGGCCCCGTGGGGGCGGTCGTCGCGGTCGCCTTGCTGTTCGGCCTGCGAGGGCCGGCCCTGGCGGCCTGGCTGGGCGTCGCGGGGGTCCTGGCCGTCTCGCTGATCTCGGGGGCGGCCGCGCCCCACCAGCGACCCTACCTGGACCTGCTGGGGCCGCCTGCTGCGGTGGCGGTCGGCTGGGCCGTGCAGCGGATCCCCGCGGCGCTGCCTCGCCGTGCGGTGGCTGTGGCGATCGGCCTGCTGTGCCTGGCCCGCGGCGGCGACGCGGCCTGGACCGAGCTCGAGCGGATCGAGCGGATCCGGCTGGATCTGGGCCGCCAGCGCGCCCTGGACGTGGCCCTGGCCGAGTCCGCCCCCGGCGACACGCTGTGGGTGGTGGTGCCGGCCCTGGAGCCCGACGACGACAAGTCGGCCATCGGGCCGCTGATGTGGCGGCTGCCGCCGTGGGCGCCGATGCCCATCGCCCGGCCGGTTCCCTTCGAGTACGTCGACTACCGCTACGGGCAGCCCCGCGGCTTCCGGGGCCGCGTCGTGCACACCAGCACCGAGCTGGACGAGCAGGCCTTCGATCATGTGGCGAGCGCTGTGCTGCCGCCGGCGGGCGAGGGGAGGGTGTTCGTCGTGCTGGCCGACCACGGGCCCGCGACCGGGCTGATCGATCGCGTGGAGCGCGCCCTGCGACCGTACCGGCTCGACGCCCGCGTGGTGGGCGACGATGTCGGCCTGGGGGCCGATCGCTTGTACCTGCTGACCGGCTTGCTGGAGAACGCCCCATGACGGAGCCCCTGCTCGAGACCCCGCTGCAGACCGCCTGGCCGGCGCTGGTGGCGGTGCCGTTGTGGCTCCTCGCCCTGCTGGCGTCGGCCCGGCGGCTGCGTCCGGACCGCCGTCTGCAGCTCGGGCTGCTGGGGGTCTTCGTGCTGGCCCTGGTCGTGCGGCTGTGGGTGGTGCCGGCCTGGGCCCGACACGAGTTCGACGGGCACGAGGCGGAGTACTGGGACCTGTTCCGCGGGGAGCGCCCGTTGTCCCGCGGCGGCACGATCCTGTACCCGGCGATGCAGTGGTTCTGGTGGGCGGCGGGCAGGGTCCTGCCCCACGATCCCCGGGTGCCGGTCGTGCTGATGTCCCTGGTCGGGGCGTTGTCGTCGGTGGTCACCGGGGCGACGGTGGGCCGGCTGGTCGGACCCCGTGGTGCAGTGCTGGCCGGCATCGTGGCAGGGCTGGTCGTCGCGGTGCACCCCACCCACGCCGCGTGGTCGAGCAGCGCCTACAACGTCGTGCTGCCCCACTTCTTCGCGGGTGTCGCCCTGTGGGGAGCGGCGGTCGTCGGGGATCTCCGGGCCGCCTCGGCGCTGTGGGAGCGGCTGGCGCTCGGTGCGCTGATCGGGCTGTCCGGCGCGCTGGTGCTGGCGACGCGGCTGGATGTCGGCGTGCTCGGCCTGGCGGCGGTGCTGCTGCTGCTCAGGGGCGGCGGGCTGAGCTGGCGGGAGCGGACGGCGCTCGTGCCCGGGCTGGTCGTGGGGGCCTTGCTGACCGCGGCGGCGGTGCGTCCGCTGCTGTTCCCGGGGGAGGTGCCCGGCGCCGGGGAGCGCGCCCTGGCCTGGCACATCAACATCGGCCTGCTGGACTACCACGCGCCCTTCCACACCCTGCCGGCCCTGACCCTGGTGGTGCTCGGCACCGCCCTGGCCGCCCGCCGCTGGCCGGTGGCCACCCTGGCCCTGTTCGGCGTCTCGGTGCTCAACCACGTCCTGCTGGCGACCTTCGACGACTTCGGCGACCGGCACGCGCTGACCTCGCTGTGGGGCATCGCGTGGGCGCTGGGGGCCGGGGCGGCGGCCGTGCCCGGGCAGGCCCGGCGGTTGTCGATCGCGGTGGCCGCGGGCGGCGTGCTGGTGTCGGCGTCCGGACTGGTGGACCTGCGCCAGACCTTCTATGCCGAGGATGGCGCCTGGCTGCGCCACCTGGACGACGATCCCGTGGTCTCCGAGCTGCCGCAGTATGGCCCCCAGTACGTGGCGGTGCTCATCGCGCCCGAGGGGCACTGCGGCTGGGTGGCCGAGGACTACCGGGTCGCGCGCGAGCCCCCCCTCAGCCACTTCAACCTGCTCGATCCCGCCGAGGCCGAGTCGCTCCGTGGCGACAACGGCTGCCTGCGCTGGTGCGAGGACCGCCAGGACTGGATCTGGTCCAGCCGGGGCGTCCGCGACCGGGCGATCCGGCTGCGGCACCTCTACGAGCTCCAGCCCGTCGGCGTCGTGGTGGACCGTGAGCTCGGCTACGCCTGCGTCGTGCAGCAGGTCGGGCGTCGGCTGCGCTGACGCAGCCTGCCCGGTCGCCCGGTCGGCAGCCGACCTTGTCGATGGCCCCGGCGGCGTCCATGGTGTGCGGGTCCCCATCGGGGTAGCTCTCATGGGCTACGGGGAACCGCCGAGACCGCATGCGGTCCCAGCCCGTCGGCGCCCCCACCCGCTTGGAGTCGCATGCCCCCGGACCTGCAGCCCCTGCCGCCGCCGCCGTCGCCCGGAGCGACCGCCGACGGGGCCCCCGGGGATGCCGCCACCGCCCGAGACGCGCTGCGGGACGTGCTGGCCGGACTGGTCCGACGGGAGCGACGCCAGCTGCTGCTGCGCAGCGGCCTGCAGCTCATCGGGGTCGGTCTCGCCACTGGGCTGCTGGCCGCCGTGCTGGTCAGCCGCGGCGTTGGACGTGATGCCTCGCTCGGCGCCGTGGCGGCCCTGCTGGTCGTGGGCGGCGTCGCCGCCCTGGCCGTCCCGCTGTTCCTGCGGTGGCGGGCCACCGGCGACCTGCTGCGGCAGGCCCGTGGCGTCGAAGCCGTCGAGCCGGCCCTGCGCAGTCGCCTGCTCACCGCGGTGGACCGGGCCCTCCTCCCCGACGCACAGGCCGGCGCCGACGAAGCGGGCACCGTGCGCCTCCCCCTCTCCCAGGCCCTCCTCGACCGGGCCGTGCGCCGGGCGGCTGCGCTCGCAGGCGCCGTGCCGCCGGACCGCGTGCATCCCTCGCGCGTGCTCAAGCAGACCGCGCTGGCGGTCGCGGTGGTCGCCCTGATCACGGGCATCGCCGGCTGGCGGCTGCCCGTGGGCCCCCTCTCCGCACTGACCGCGCTCGTCACGGGCGATGTGGCCGCCGCCCGGCTGGCCGACGCCGTGGTCGCCGGCCAGGAGACCGCGGTCGTCGGTGACATCACCCTCCGCTACGTCTTCCCCGACCACACGCGCATGGCGCCGGTCGAGATCCCCAACTCCGACGGCACCATCCACGCGCCGCCCGGCACCACCGTCGAGATCCGCGCCCGCACCGGCGAGCCCTTCGACGCGGTGGCCGTGCAGATCGACGATGGCGCTCCCATCGATGCCGTCCTGCGGCAGCAGCGCGACGTGTCCGCCCAGCTGGTGGTGCAGGACTCGGGCACCTGGCGCTTCCTGCTGTTCCGCGGCGGCGAGGTGGTCCAGAGCCCGACCTACCGGATCGAGGTCGAAGACGACGCCGCCCCGGTCATCACCGTCGAAGCCGAGGCCGTCCAGGTCGGCGTGGACCAGGACATCGGCCTGCGCTGGGCGGTCCAGGACGACTTCGGCGTGACCCAGGTCGAGCTCGAGATCACGCGCGCGGACGGCACGGTCGAGCGCCGCACCCTCCGCCGGCCCCTGGACCCGGCCCGCAACCTGGACGGCGTGCTGCGCATCCGCCCCCAGGAGCTCGGCCTGCGTCCCGGCGAAGAAGCGACCCTGCGCATCGTCGCCCGCGACAACGACGGCACCGCCAGCGGGGCCGACGGGACCCCCGGCAAGGAAGCCATGTCGGCGGAGATCCCCCTCGAGGTCGTCGGCCCGCGCAGCGCCGGCAAGCAGCACGCCCGGTACTACCGCGCCCTGCGCGACGCGATGGTGCTGGCCCTGGCCGACTTCCTGGTCGAGAGCGACGACCTGCCGATCGCCAACGATCCCCAGGCCATGCAGCGCTGGGTGGCCGACGCCCGCACCCGGTTCGACGACATCGAGGCGCTCTACGACAAGCAGTACAGCGGCCAGCAGGCGGACACCCTGGACGGTGACCACGTGCGCGGTGTGCTCGAAGACGCCGCCCGGCTGCTGCGGTTCACCATGACCACCTTCGACCCGTCGACCTCGCGGCGGGTCACCATGACCGACCTCGAGACCTTCGACACGCTGCACGACAAGCAGATCGACAGCCTGGAGCGGGCGATCTACGTGCTGGACAAGGTGATCCAGGCCGCCGCCTGGGCCGACGCCGGCGAGGTCGCCCAGGAAGTCGCGCAGGAAGCCCGCGAGCTGGCCGACCTGGCTCAGGACGCCGAAGCCGCCGAGCTGCTGGCCGCCCTCGATCAGCTCGAGCGGCTGATGTCCAAGCTCGCCCAGACCGCCGCACAGCTGGGCGAGGGCCAGCTCAAGGAATTCCTCAACCGCGAGATCCAGCAGTCGGCGCTGGTGATGGACGAGATCCGCAAGGCCATCGCCGAGGGCCGCATGGACGACGCCCGCAAGATGCTCGAGGCGCTGGCCGAGCAGCTCGACCAGATGTCGAACTCGATGCAGGAGCAGATGGCGAGCGGCAAGCAGCAGGCCGACGAGGCCATGCAGAAGCTCGACGAGACCATGTCCGCCCTCGAGCAGCTGGAACAGCAGCAGCGCGACCTGGCCCAGGAGATCGGCCAGGCCCAGCAGTCCGAGGGCAGCGAGTTCCAGGAGCAGCTCGAGCTGTGGGCCGAGCTCGACCGCCTGGCCGGCCAGCTGGTCACCCAGGGCGGCCAGGCGGTGTCTGCCGCCGGCGACGGCGAGGGCTGGCGGGTCGAGAGCATCCGGCGGGCCGAGAACGTCGAGCGCCACGCCCAGGGCGTCCAGGACGCCGTGCGGGCCCGCGACCCGGCGACGGGGCTCGAGCGGTCCGAGGCCGCGCGTTGGCGCCTGGAGCAGGCCCAGCGGGCCGTCCGCAACGAAGCGGAGCGGCCACGGCTGGCCGGCGAGACCGTGCCCGCGGGCGTGCCGGCGGCGGAAGAGGCCCTGCGCGAGGGCGGCCGCACCCTGGGCCGGATCGACGAGCTGCTGCGCAAGCTCTCGTCGTCCCAGCAGCAGACCAGCCCCGAGATGCAGCAGCTCGCCCGCGAGCTCTCGTCCCAGCAGGAACAGCTGAACCAGCAGCAGCAGCAGCTGCAGAAGGACGTGCGCGACATCGAGCGCCAGCTGCCGGGCAGCGAGGGCAAGGCCACCGAGGCCATGCAGCAGGCCGGCGACGCGATGCAGTCGGCCGGCGAGCAGCTGTCCCAGGGCGAGCCGGTGCCCGGCCAGGGCCACATGCAGGAAGGCGCCGACCGCCTGGGCGCCGCCCGCGACGAGCTGCAGCGCCAGCAGCAGCAGCTCCAGCAGATGCAGGCCGCGCAGCAGCAGATGCGGGGCCAGGGTGGCCAGCAGGGCTCGGGGCAGAACCCCGGTCAGCGCGACCAGGGTGACTCCGAGGGCCAGCAGGAGCGGGTGGAGCTGCCCAACCCCGAGGCCTTCCAGACGCCCGAGGAGTACCGCAAGGCGCTGCTCGAGGGCATGGAGGCGGACGTGCCCGAGGAATACGAGGCCCTGAAGAAGCAGTACTACGAGGAGCTGGTGCGCCAGTGAGCCGTTCCCTCTCCCGCATCCTGGCCGGCGGTCTGCTGGCGCTGTCGACCGGCTGCTTGCTGTCCCTGCCGGCGTGGGCGGCGAGCGCCCGGGACGGACAGGCCTGCCTGGAGCGGGCCGATCTGCAGTGCGCCGAGGAGATCCGCGACGCCCTGGTCCGCAGGGGGCCGGCCGACGCCGACACCCTGGCCCTGCAGGTCCGCACCCTGTTCTTCGAGGGGGACTACGACGGCGCCGTGGCTGCCCTGGACCAGCTCGAGGCCAAGGGAGCGGTGCCCAAGAACATCGCCGACGCGCCGATCCGCGAGACCCGCGACGCCGCCACCGGCTTCGTCGAGGCCCGCGGCGACGGCGTCGTGCTGCGCCACGCGCCCGGGGTCGACCTGGTGCTCCGCGACGAGGCGCTCGACGTGATGGTGCGGTCCCGCAAGACCGTCGACGAGCTGCTGGGCGGCGGTCCCCGCCACGACATCCTGATGGACATCTTCCCCGATGGGAAGCGGTTCATCGCGGCCAGCGGGCTGCCCCCCGAGGCCGTGCGCACGACCGGCGTCATCGCCCTGTCCAAGTGGACCCGGCTGCTGCTGACCACCCCCCGGGCGCTGGCCCGCGGCTACGCCTGGAAGGACACGGTCGCCCACGAGTACATCCACCTGGTCGTGGCCTGGCGCACCCAGGACCAGGCGCCCGTGTGGCTGCAGGAAGGCCTGGCCAAGCACCTGGAGGGCTACTGGCGCGGCGATCACAGCGGCAACCTGAGCATCCACCAGCAGTCGCTGCTGGCCGAGGCCCTGCGCGACGACGACTTCGTGCCCTTCGAGAAGTTCCGCTACTCGATGGCCTACCTGGACAGCGGCGAGGAAGCCGCCAAGGCCTTCGGGCAGGTGGGCACCATGGTCGGCTTCCTGGTCGAGACCAAGGGCGTGGACGCCCTGCCGCCGCTGCTCGACGCCGTGCGCGACGGCCAGGACGCCCAGCAGGCGATGGCCGAGGCCGCAGGCTACCCCGACTTCGCGGCCTTCACCGAGGGCTGGAAGGGCTACCTGTCGCGCCTGCCGCTGGTCCAGGAGCAGACCGCTGCGCTGCCCGTGGTGCTCGACGTGCCCGAGGACGACTACCAGGGCGATCCGGTGCTGGACAACAGCGAAGACCTGGCCCGGGCCGCCCGGGTCGGGGATCTGCTGCGCGAGGCCGGGCGCTACGAAGCGGCGCTCATCGAGTACGACAAGGCCCTGGACCCGACCGAGCCGCCATCACCGCTGATCCTGGCCCGGGTCGCGCAGTGCCACGAGCGCATGGGCGACCTGGCCAAGGCGCTGTCGGAAGCCGAAGAAGCGGCGCGGCTCTACCCCGAGTTCACGCTCACGCTGACGACCCTGGCGCGGCTCTACGAAGCGGCCGGCCGCACCCGCGACGCCGTGGGCGCCTGGCAGCAGGCCCACGATCTCAACCCCTTCGATCCCAACGTGCAGACCGCGCTGGCCGACGGCTACGCCTCGCTCGGCGACGACGAGCGCAGCCGTCGCCACCTGCGCTATGCACGCATCATCGCGACGGGCGGCGTCCTCCCCGACGCCGCGACCTCCACCGACTGAGCCGCCCCTCCGAGCCCGCTCCGAGGGGCCCCCTTCCGCCGAGATCCGCGCATGTCCGAACTCCCCCCGACCTCCACCGGCGCCCCCGGGCTCGACGACGCCGCGCTGTTCGACCAGCTGGCCCACGCCCGCGACCGCCTGCTGGCCGCGATCGGCACCCGCATCGTCGGCCAGCAGGACGTCGTCGACCAGCTGCTCGTCGCCCTGTTCGCCCGCGGGCACTGCCTGTTCATCGGTGTGCCCGGCCTGGCCAAGACGCTGCTGGTCAGCACCACGGCCGAAGCCCTGGGCCTGGACTTCGGGCGCGTGCAGTTCACGCCGGACCTGATGCCCGCCGACATCACGGGCACCGAGGTCCTGGAGGAGGATCGCAGCACCGGACGGCGGGCCATGCGGTTCATCCGCGGTCCCATCTTCACGAACCTGCTGCTGGCCGACGAGATCAACCGGACCCCGCCCAAGACCCAGGCGGCCCTGCTCCAGGCGATGCAGGAGGGCGAGGTCACGGCAGCCGGCCAGACCATGAAGCTCGACCAGCCCTTCATGGTCTTCGCCACCCAGAACCCCATCGAGCAGGAGGGCACCTACCCGCTGCCCGAAGCCCAGCTCGACCGGTTCATGCTGTCGGTGCGGGTCGGGTACCCGTCCGAAGCCGAGGAGCTCGAGGTCGTCGAGCGCACCACGGTGGGCGAGCTGGCCGAGGTGCAGCCGGTGCTGTCCGCCGAGCTGCTGCTGCAGCTGCAGGGCCTGGTGCGGCGGCTGCCCACCAGCCGTGACGTGCACCGCTACGCCGTCCGCCTGGCGCGGGCGACGCGGCCCGGGCCGGACGCTCCCGACGCCGTGCAGCGCTGGGTCCGCTGGGGTGCGGGTCCCCGCGCCAGCCAGTACCTGGCGCTGGGCGCCCGGGTCCGCGCCGCGCTCCGGGGCCACGAGGTCGCCGACTTCGACGACGTGCGCGCCGTCGCGCCCGGCGTGCTGGGCCACCGCGTGCTGCTCAACTTCCAGGCCGAGGCCGAGGGCGTCGACGTCGACCGGGTCATCGGCCAGCTCCTCGAGCGGGTCCCCACCTCCTGAGAGCCGCCTTGGCCCCCTCCGAGAACAGCGGCGCCGGTCCTTCCGGGACCATGCACTGGGACCCCGACGTCCTGACGCGGGTGGCCTGGCTGCAGCTGCGTGCCCGCCAGGCGGTCGCCGGACTGGTCCACGGGGCCCACCGCAGCATGGCGGTGACCAGCAACATCGAGTTCGCCGACTACAAGGAGTACAGCCCGGGCGACCCCCTGCGGGACCTGGACTGGAAGGTGGCCGGGCGCACCGACCGGCTGGTGGTGCGGCGGCACAACGCCGAGAGCCACCTGCCGGCCACCCTCGTCTTCGACGCCAGCGGCGACCTGGGCACGGGCCAGGACGGCCGGTACAAGCGGCCCCCGCTCGACGGCAGCAAGTTCGGCTACGCCGTGACCCTGGCAGGGACCCTGGCGTGGTTCCTGTCGCATGGCGGCGACCCGGTCGGGCTGTCGGTGATCGCCGGCGAAGAGCCCGGTCGTGACGGCGTCCGCTGGCCCTTCGTCCCACCGCGCGGCGGGCGGGGGCACCTCGCACAGGTGCTCGCCCAGCTGGCGGCCCTGCGGCCGGCGGGCTCGGCAGGGCTCGGTCCGGCCTTCGAGGCGGTGGGCGGGCGTCTGCAGCGCCGCAGCCTGGTCATCGTGATCAGCGACCTGATGGAGGAGCCCGCCAGCTGGGGACCGGCGCTGACCGCCCTGGCCCGGCGCAACGTCGATCTGCGCGTGGTGCACCTCTACGACCCGCGCGAGTGGTCGCTCGACTACGGCGACATGGTGCGGTTCCTGTCGCCCGAGGGCGGCGCGCCCGTGCCGCTCGACCCGGCGGCCGTGCGCGGCGAGATGGCCACCGTCGTCGACGAGTACCTGGCCGAGGTCCGCGGCTGGCTGGCCCGGCACCGTGGCGTGCACGTGCTGGTGCCCACGGACGCCCCCCTCGAGCTCGCGCTGGGGAGGGTGCTGGGAGCGGTGGCCGGCCACGTGGGCGACCGTGCCGTGGAGCGGCGCGCATGACCGCGGCCCTGCTCGCGCCTGCCGCACTGGCCCTGGCGGCCCTGGTGGGCCTGCCCGTCCTCGCCCACCTGACGCGGCAGCGCCCCGACAAGACCGTGCCCTACGGCGCCGTGCTGCTGCTGCAGCGGCTGGCCCGCAAGCAGCGCCGGAAGCGGCGGCTGCGCGATCCGCTCCTGCTGGCCCTGCGCCTCCTGGCCCTGCTGCTGGTGGTCGCGGCGGTCGCGCGGCCGGAGCTGCGCTGGCCCGGGGCTCCGCCCGAGGTCGGCGGCACCGGGGCGGTGGTGGTCGTGCTGGACAACAGCCTGTCCATGGATCTGCGCGAGGGCATCCTGGCCACCGAGGGCCTCGACGGCGACGGCACCGGCACCCTGCTCAGCGTGGCGCGGCAGCGCGCGGTGGACCTGGTGCGCAGCCTGCCGGACGGCACCCTGGTCGGCGCGGTCGTCATCGGCGGCCACGCCGAGCGCCTGACGCCGCAGCTGTCGGCCGACCGGGCGCTGGTGGCGGCGGCCCTCGAGGACGTGCGCCAGACCCAGGGCACCACCGACCTGGCTGGAGGGCTGCGCGAGGCCCGGCGCATGCTCGGCGGGCAGGGCGGCGAGGTCGTGGTCTACACGGACGAAGCGGGTCCGGTCGCGGTGCCCGGCGCCACCGAGGAGCTCGAGCTGCTGACCGCCCAGGGCGGCGCGCTGACCCCCGAGCCCGTGCGACCCGCCCGGCCCCGCAACCTGGCCGTGACCGACGCCCGCTACGGCGACGGTCCCGAGGGCGGCAGCGTGCGGATCCGCGTCGCCAACTTCGGAGACGCCGACGTCGAGGCCCCCGTGACCGTGACCCTGCCCGACGGCGCCGCCATCACGGCCTTCGTCGAGGTGCCGGCGGGCGAGACCGCCGAAGAAGCGGTGACCGTGCCGCGGGTCGCGGCCGGCGGCGTCGGGCGGGCCCAGGTCGACGACTCGGCGCTGGCCGCCGACGACGGCTACGCCTTCCACCTGCCGCGGGTCGGCGCCAGCCGGGTGCTGGTCGTCGACGGCGACCCGGGCGCCACCCCGGTCGCGAGCGAGGTCTACTTCCTGGAGCGGGCCCTCGCGCCCTGGGGCGCCACGGCCGCCGCCCGTGGCGGGGTGCTGCCCGACGTGACCAGCCCCGCCGGGCTGGCCAGCCTGGACAGCGGCGATCACCAGGTCGTGTTCATGGCCAACGTGGGCGATCCCGCGTCCGCCGCGGGGCCGCTGCTCGAGTTCGTGCGCTCCGGCGGCGGGCTGGTCATCGCGGTCGGCGACAACGTCACGGCGGATCGCTACAACGCGGCGCTCGGCCGGCTGCTGCCGTCGCCCCTGCGCGAGCCGGTGTCCCTGGTCTCGCCCGGCGAGCCCGGGGTCCCGGTCGAGCTGCCCGACACCGCCCTCGAGCTGTTCGCGCCCTTCGCGCGGGGCGGCCGCGCCGCCTTCGGCCAGGCCCGGACCCGGCGGCTGATGACGCTGCAGCCCTTCGAAGACGACGAGAACGTGCGGACCCTGCTGCGCCTGCAGGGCGGGCAGCCGCTGCTGGTCGAGCGCCGGGTCGGCCAGGGCCGGGTGCTGCTGTGGACCACCACCCTGGACCTGGGCTGGACCGACCTGCCGCTGCAGGCCATGTTCATGCCGCTGGTCCAGCGCACGGTGTCGTACCTGGGCGGCGACGCGGGCGGCGGCGGCGAGCGGCGCAGCGTCACCGTGGGCGACACGGTCAGCGTCCCCTTGCCGGACAGCGCCCTGGACGTGACGGTCGAGGGCCCGCGCGGGCCGGTGGCCGTGGTCGTGCGCTCGGGCAGCGCCACCTTCGTGGCCGAAGCCGCGGGCGCCTACGTCGTCGAGACCCCCGGCGCGCCCGCCCTGGCCTGGGTCGCCGCCAACGTCGATCCGGTCGAGAGCGATGTGCGGCCGGGGCCGACCCTGGTCGAGACCGCGGCCGAGGTCGACCCCGATCGCTTCCTGCGGCGGGTGAGCCTGTCGCCCTGGCTGCTCGCCGGGGGGCTGGCCTTCGCTTTCATCTCGGCGGTGGCCGCGCTGCGTCGCGTCGGCCACGAAGACGAAGCCGCCGAGCCGGCGGACGAGGTGCCCCTTGCGTCCTAGTCGCCGCCGCTTCCTGGCCGGGGCCGCTGCGATGCTGGCGGCACCCCGCAGGGCGCGGGCCTTCGGGTCCGGCACCCAGTTCCGCATCGCCGAGATCGGGCTGGCCTCGGGCACGACCACCCGCCCGGAAGCGTGGAAGCGCCTGCTCTTCGAGACCATCCAGTCGACCAGCGTCGAGTGCGATCCGACGCCGATGCTGCTCTCGCCCGAAGACCCCGCGCTGTTCGAGCACCCCTTCGCCGTGCTCGTCGGCACCGGCACCCTCCCCGAGCTCAGCGACAAGGCCGCCGAGCAGCTCGCCCGCTACCTCGCCTACGGGGGCTTCCTCCTCCTCGACGACGCGAGCGGCACGACGGACGGCGCCTTCGCCCGGTCGGCCCGGGACCTCTCCCGGCGCCTCTTCCCGACGCGCCCCCTCTCGCCCCTCCCGGGCGACCACAGCATCTTCCGAAGCTTCTTCCTGCTCGACCGGCCAGTCGGGCGCACCGCGCGCGCCGCCGCCCTCGAGGGGGTCACCGCCGGCCCGATCACGCCGCTCGTCTACATGGCCGACGACCTGTCGGGGGCGCTGGACCGCGGGCTCGACGGCCTGGATCGCTTCCCCGTGACGCCGGGCGGCAGCTTCCAGCGCCGCGAGGCGCTCAAGCTGGGCGTGAACCTGGTGCTGTACTCGCTGACCAGCAACTACAAGCACGACATGGCCCACGTCATGGAGCTCATGCGCGAGGGGCGGCTGCGATGAGCTTCTGGCTGGGCGGAACCCCCGGTGGCACGGGCGAGCTCTCGTGGACCACGCCGACGATCGGCATCGCGGTCGCCGTGGCGGTCGGGCTGCTGGCCTGGGCGCTGGCCGCGTGGAGCGGGCGCGGCGGTCGGCGGCCGCTCCTGCGGGTCGGCGAGCTCGTGCTGTGGGCGGTGGCGCTGGCGGTGCTGGTGGCGGCGGTCGCCGGGCCGGTGTGGATCGAAGAGCGCGGCCGCGTCGAGCCCGGCAAGCTGGTCGTCCTGGTCGACGGCAGCGCGTCGATGGGCGTGGTCGAGGGCGCCCGGCCCCGCGGGGACGAGGTCGCTCCGCTCCTGGAGCGCATCGTCGATGCCGACACCGACGTCTACACCTTCGACGAGGATCTGCACGCCGGGCCGCCGACCGGCTGGCAGGGCCGGGGCACCGATCTGGGCGTGGCCCTGGACCTGGTCAGCGACCGCTACCTGGGCCAGGATCTGCGCGGCGTCGTCGTCATCACCGACGGCCTGGACCGCGGCGGGCTGCGCGACGAGTTGGCGGCCGCCGTCGCGGCGGGCGAGTCCCTGGACGGGCGCCTGCCGCCCCTGGGTGGACCGCTCACCGTCTACCAGATCGGCTCCGCCGACGAGCTGTTCGACATCGCCGTCGAGGACGTCGTCAGCGGCGGCTTCGCCTTCCTGCGCACCGACTTCACCCTGACCGCGCGCCTGCGGGGGCCGCCGGGCCGCACCCTGCCCGTGACCCTGTCGCGCGAGGGCCAGGGCGTCGACAGCGCCGAGGTGACCCTGGACGAGGAGGGGCGCGCCGAGGTCGCCTTCGAGGTGCGGCCCCCGCGGGTCGGCCGGTTCGCCTACGAGGTGTCCGTCCCGGTCGAGCCGGGCGACGCCGTGCCCGGCAACAACAGCTTCCCCGTGGTCGTGCGGGTCGTGCGCGATCGCACCCGGGTGCTCCAGGTCTCGGGCAGCCCGGCCTACGACACCAAGTTCCTGCGGCTCTTCCTGAAGGAGGACCCGAGCGTCGACCTGGTCAGCTTCTTCATCCTGCGCACCCGCGAGGACATGGGCGCCGGCTGGCAGAGCGAGGAGCTCTCCCTCATCGCCTTCCCCTACGAGCGGCTGTTCCGCGAGGACATCGGCAGCTTCGACCTCGTGATCTTCCAGAACTTCGACTACAAGCCCTACTTCGACTGGTCCGCCAACGAGCTGCTCGCCAACATCGGGCAGTACGTCGAAGACGGTGGCGCCTTCGTGATGACCGGCGGCGATCGCAGCTTCGATCTCGGGGCCTACCAGGGCACGCCGGTCGGGGACGTGCTGCCCGTGCGGCTCGGGGTGACCGGCCCGCAGAGCGCGGCCGAGCCCTTCGCGCCCGTCCTGACCGATGCCGGCCGGGTGCACCCGATCACGCGGATCGGCGCCACGCCCGAAGCGACGGAAGCCGCGTGGCAGGCCCTGCCCGAGATGGACGGCGCCAACGTGGTCGTCGGCCTGGCGCCCGACAGCGCCGCCCTGCTGTCCCATCCGACCCTGACCGGCCGGGACGGCGCGGCCATGCCGGTGCTGGCCGTGCGGGAGGTGGGGGAGGGGAGGACGATGGCGCTGATGGTCGACAGCTCCTGGCGCTGGTCCTTCTCCGAGGCGGCCCAGGGCAGGGGCAACCAGGCCTACCTGCGCTTCTGGAAGAACGCGCTGCGCTGGCTGATGGCGGACCCCGAAGACCAGCGGGTGGTCGTGTCGCCGGCCCGCGAGAACGTGCTGCTGGGTGACGAGCTGCGGATCGTCGCGAAGGTCCGGGACGCCGGCTACCTGCCGACCGAGGGCGCCGCGGTCGAGGGGCGCATCGTGGCGCCGAGCGGCGAGGAGACGCCGCTGTCGCTGACCACGGACGCCAGCGGCGAGGCCGCCGTCCTGTTCGCGCCCACCGAGCAGGGCGCGCACCGGGTCTACGTGCGCAGCCCGGGCATCCCCGGCACGGCCGAGACCGTGTTCGCGGCGACCTCTCGCGATCCGGAACTGGTCGAGATCGTCCCCGACGGGGCCTTCCTGGCCGCGCTGGTGGCGGCGGCCGGTCCGGACGCGGCGCTGCGGGCCCCGGGGGCAGGGGGCGGGCCGGTGGTGGACGCGGACGCGGGCCGCGAGGTCATGGATCGCCGCGAGACCCGGCTGGCCGGCGCGCCGCTGGTCGCGCTGCTGTTCGGCCTGTGTGCGGGCGGGGCCTGGATCCTGCGCCGGCGCAACGGGGCCCGCTGAGGCGCGACTGCGGCGCGCTCATCGGTGGATCGGGATCCATCGACGATTGCGGCGGGAGCAGACGCGGCAAGGCGGACAGAACCTGTCCGATCGCGACGGGGCCCGTCGATTAGGCTCGGTCTCGCCGCCGGGGTGGCGGAAACGATGGGCTGGTATGGCCCTTGCTCCACATCCTGGCACCTCCCGCCCAGGGGAACCCGTGTCCGTGTCCGTCTCCCGGAAGCTCTCCGTGGCCCTGTTCGGGCTGCTCCTGCCCCTCGCCGCCCTCGGCCCCGCCTGCACGGGCGGGGGCGAGACCCCCGACCCCGGGGACGGCGTGCCGCCCACGGGCGACGTGCCGGAAGCCCACCCCGACGATCCGCTCGCCGTCGTCCTGCGTCAGGTCGGCCGGCCCGACGTGGCGCCGGACACCATCGTCATCCGGACCGGGCGCGACATGGTGCCCCCGGACCTGGTCGGCAGCGACGCCCTGGACGGAACGTCCCTGGTCATCGAGCCCTCCATCGACGGCGCGCTGCGGTTCACCGACACCGACGAGCTCGAGTTCCGCCCGCTGCAGGGCTTCCGTCCGGGCACGCAGTACACCGCGAAGCTCCAGTCGCTGCAGACCCTCGACGGGGGGCCCGCCACGCCGCCCGCTCCGGACGCCTGGACGACGAGCTTCACCACGCCGGACCTGGGGCTGGTGCGCATCGCGCCGCAGCGCCGCGACCGCCTGGGGCGGGTGGCCGAGGTCGACCTGGTGTTCAGCGCCGCGGTCGACGCGGCGGCCGTCGCCGAGCGGCTCGAGATCACCGCCGACGGGCAGCGGGTCCGTCCGGCGCGCATCCAGGGCGGGGACGCGCCCCACGTCGTGCGTGTGCGCCTCGAAGGCGCGGCCATCGCCGCGGAGGAAGTGAAGCTCGACGTCGACCTCGCCCCCGGGCTCCCCTGGGCGTGGGACGCGGCGGTCACCGCTGCGGCCGGCCACGCGTCGGTCGATCTCGTCGACGGCAAGCCCGTGGAGATCCAGGCCGTCATCGTCAAGGAAGGTTCGTCCGGCCACTACATCGACGTGGTCTGCAACGACCACTCGGTCTCGACCACGCGCTGGCACTGGGATCGGGACACCTGGGACGGCTGGGACGTCTCCACGCGCTGCCTGCTGACCGAAGACAGCGTCTCCGCGGTGTCCCTGTCGACCGGCGGCGACGTGTCCATCGCCCAGGGCCCGGGCGGCTTCCGGGTGTTCGGAGACTTCTCCCGCGGCGATGTCGAGCTGCGCATCGACGCCGGCGCCCGCACCGTCGACGGCGGCGTGATGGCCGAGTCCTACGCCGCCACCCTGACCATCCCGGCCCGGCGCTCGCGCCTGCAGCTGGACGCCAGCGGGCGCTACCTGCCCCGCGACCGGTGGAGCAGCCTGTCCCTGTCCCACGTCAACGTGGACGCGGTCGACGTGCGCGTGCGCCACGTGCCGCCGGCCAACCTCGCCTTCTGGCTGTCGGGCGGCGAAGACGCCGACAGCCGGACCAGCGATCTGGTGGTGGAACAGCGCATCGCGCTGGACGGGCCCGACGATCGGCAGGCCACCACCGCCATCGACCTGGCCGCCCTGGTGCCTGACCCCGGCCGTGGCGTCTACCAGGTGGAAGTCGCCGACGTGACCGGCAACGCCGGCGCCAAGGCCCGCCTGCTCCTCACCGACATGCAGCTCGTGGCCAAGCGCACCGAGCTCCGGCCCGGAGAGCACCTGCCCCGCGAGGTCCAGGCCTGGGTCCTGGGGGCCCACGACAACAAGCCCGTGAGCGGCGCCGAGGTCCAGCTGCTGCGGCCGAGCGGCATGCCCCTGGCCACCTGTCGGACCGGCGGGGACGGCGGCTGCCTGCTCGCGCCCCCGGCGGATGCCGTCGACCAGACCTCGCCCATCGCCATCGTCGCCCGCAAGGCCGACGACCTGACCTACCTGCGCTTCGAAGACGTGCCTCTGCGCGCGGACGCCGATGTCAGCGGCAAGCCCTATCGGGTGGCCGCCGCGCTGCGGGCCGCGATGTGGACCGACCGCGGCGTCTACCGCCCTGGCGACACCGCCCACGTGGCCGCGCTGCTCCGCGATGACGCCCACCACGCGCCCGACGCCGGGCTGCCGGTGCTGCTCAAGGTCTACGACCCCTCCCGCCGCGAGATCCGCCGCATGGCGCTGCAGAGCAACGCCGGCGGCATGGTCGCGGCCGACGTGCCCTTCGCGGACTTCGCGACCACCGGCCCCTGGCGCGTGGCGCTCGAGGTCGGCGACAGCGAGCTCGGCAGCGCCACCTTCGCCGTCGAGGAATTCGTCCCCGAGCGCATGGCGGTCCAGGTCGAGGGCCTGCCCGGCCCCGGTGGCGACGGCTGGCTGTCGACGGAACCGGTGCCCTTCCAGATCGACGCCCGCTGGCTGTTCGGCGGCTCGGCCGGCGACAGCCGGGTCGAGGTCACCTGCCAGCTGCGGCCGGGGTCCTTCCAGCCCGACGGCGGCACCGGCCAGGGGCGCTGGTCCTATGGCCTGACCTGGCTGGACCGCAGCCGCACCGCGACCACGGACGTGGCGGTGATCGAGGAACACCTGGACGCCGAGGGGCGGCTCACCGTGACCTGCCCGGCCGCCGACAAGAGCGGCAGCGTGCTGGGCTCGGCCGAGATGGTCGCGCGGGTGGCGGTCTTCGAGGGCGACAGCGGTCGCACCACCAAGGAACAGGCCGCGGTGCCCGTGCACCCCGCCCGGCACTACCTGGGCCTGAGCACCAGCCGCGACGAGGTCTCGGACGGCGACGTGGTCGAGGTCAAGGGCAAGGTCGTCGACTGGGAGGGCGCCACCGTGAGCGGCGCCGTCGACAGTGTGCAGCTGCGGCTGTACCGGATGGAGGAGGAGTACGGCTGGGTCTACGACGAAGACCAGGGCGACACGGTCTACCGCCGCATGCTGCGGCGTGTGCTGGAGGAGGAGCGCACCGTCCCGGTTTCCGGGGGCGCCTTCCAGGACAAGCTGACCATCCCGGCGTCGGCCGCCGGCTGGCTGGTGGATGCACGGGCCGGCGGGGCCCACACCGAGCGCCACATGGAAGGCGACGCCAGCCACTGGTACTGGGACCCCTACGACACCTGGGTCGACCAGACGCCCAAGCCGACCCGCCCCGGTCTGCTGGCGCTGGACCTGCCGGCCCAGGCCGACAAGGGCGAGCAGATCACGGTGAAGACCACCGCGCCCTACCCGGGCCGGATGCTCCTGACCGTCGAGACGGACCGCGTCCAGCACCACCAGTGGAAGGACGTGGCCGCCGGCCCCGTCGAGCTGAAGCTGCCGCTCGACGTCGACGACGGCGACGGCGGTGACTTCGCGCCCAACGTCTACGTCACCGCGCTGCTGCTGAAGGACCCCCACCTCGAGTCGGCCCAGGCCTACCTGCCCGACCGCGCCTATGGCGTGTCCAGCGTCCGCATCCGGCCCAAGGCCTACTCGCACACGGTGACCGTGCAGGCCCCCGAAGAGGTCCAGCCCTGGTCCGAGCTGTCGGTGAAGCTGAAGGTCGAGGGCCAGCAGGGCCCGACCTTCGCCACCGTGGCCGTCGTGGACGAGGGCATCCTGCAGCTGACCGACTTCGAGACCCCCGATCCGCGCAACGAGATCTTCGCGCGCCGGGCGCTCGGCGTCGACAGCTTCGAGACCATCGGCTGGACCCTGGCCCGCGAAGGCAAGGGCCCTGCCTCCCACACCGGCGGTGACGGCGGCGGCGGGCCGGCGGGCCGGGTGCAGGCCATCCAGCCCCTCGCCCTGTGGTCGGGGGTGGTCGAAGTGCCCGCCAGCGGCGAGCTCGACCTGTCCTTCGACCTGCCGGGCTACCGCGGCAAGCTGCGGGTGATGGCCGTGACCTCCGACGGCAGCCGGATGGGCAGCGCCGACGCGGGCGTGCTGGTGCGCGATCCCATCGTGCTGCAGACCACGCTGCCGCGGTTCCTGGTGGCCGGCGACGAGGCCCGCATCCCGGTGCGGCTCACGAACATGAGCGGCGCCCAGCAGGCCGTGACCCTGGACGTCCGGGTCGAGAGCATCGATCTGGGGCTGCCCGTGCTGGCTGGGGCCCAGGCGCCGGCCGTGACCCTGGTCGACGCGCCGAAGCAGCCCATCCCGCTGGCGATCGAGGCCAGCGAGACCGCGCTGCTCACCCTGCGGGCGGACCGGGCCCCTGCGGCGGTCAAGCTGATCGTGACCGCGACCTCGGGCAAGCTCACGTCCCGGGAGGAACGCCAGCTGCCCGTGGCCAACCCCGAACCGGAGCTGCGGCGGGTGACCCGGGTGGCCCTGACCGACGGGCGGAACGACCTGACCTCGGCCATGGCCGGGTGGAAGGCCGGCACCGACAACAGCACCGTCTGGGTCACCACCAACCCCCATGCCCAGGCGCTCACCGGGCTGTCCTACCTGGTGCGCTACCCCTACGGCTGCATCGAGCAGACGACGTCGAGCACCCGGCCGCTGCTCTACGTCCAGGATCTGGTCGAGCGCATCGACCCGTCCCTGGTGGCTGAAGCGTCGGTCGACGAGATGATCCAGGCCGGCATCGAGCGGGTGCTGTCCATGCAGACCCCCAGCGGCGGCATGGCCTACTGGCCCGGTGGTCACTCGCCGAACACCTTCGGCACGGCCTACGCCACCCACATGCTGCTCGACGCCAAGGACGCCGGCCACGCGGTGCCGCCCGACGCCCTCGACGACGCGCTCGACTGGCTGGAGACCCGCGTGGGCGGCCGGATCAGCGGCGACAACGACATCGCCTACGCCCACTTCGTGCTGGCGCGGGCCGGTCGGGCCCGCACCGCCCAGGCGCTGGCCGTGCTCGAGGCGCTCGAGACGGAAGCGAAGTCCGATGACTCGCGGTGGCAGCGCCAGCGCCGGGACGAAGCCCGGTACCTGCTGATGGCCGCGCTCTACATGGGCGGCGACCGGCGCTACGCCGACCGGCTGAAGAAGGACCTGGTCGTCGACCAGTGGGACTACCGCGCCAACGACTGGAGCTTCTGGTCGGCCCTGCGCGGTGCGGGCATGCGCCTGGCCGTCTACCAGGACGCCGTGGGCGTCGACGCCACCGGCGACGCGGCGGCCGAGCGCGTGGCGACCTGGGTGTCCTCGCGGTCCCCGCGGCGCTGGACGACGCAGGAGCTCGCGTGGGCCGTGACGGCGCTGGGCCGCCGGGCCCAGGCGGTGCCGCCGCCGGAAGGCAGCAAGCTGCTGGTCGACGGCAAGACGGTGTCGGGCGGCGACGACGGGGCCTGGGGCCTGGTCGGCGCAGCGGGCGCCGGTCCGCTGACCCTGGACGCCGGGCGCTTGTCGGGCCCGACCTGGGCCCTGGTGAGCACCCGTGGTGTGCGCACCGACGAGCCCGTACCGATGGGCGGCGACGGCCTGGCGCTGACCCGGACCTTCCTCGACGGGCAGGGTCGGGCGGTCGATCCGGGCAAGCTGACCCTCGGCACGGCGCTGTACGTGCGGGTCGATCTCGAGAACACCTCCAACAGCCGGGTCCAGAACCTGGCGCTGGTCGACCGCCTGCCCGCGGGCTGGGAGATCGAGAACCCGCGGCTCGGCGGCGCCGACCTGCCCGACTGGGCCCAGGAGCTCGACCTGTGGTCCCTCGACCACATGAACCTGCGGGACGACCGGGTCGAGGTGTTCGGCGACCTGGGCAGCCACGACAAGCGGTCGGTGCTCTACGCCGTGCGCGCCGTGACCTCGGGCACCTTCGTGCAGCCCCCGGTCTCGGCCGAGGCGATGTACGACCCCGACATCTGGGCGCGGCGGGCCGGCGGAACGGTCACCGTGGTGGGTCCGTGGGACGACGGCCTGCTCTGAGCCCCCAACCGGCGCGCTGGCGCCGATCGCTGCTGGCGATCGGCGCCGCCCTGGCGGTCCTCGCGGCGGTGGCGGTGGCGCTGGCGCATGCAATCCCCCTCCCCGAGCGGCTGTCCATGGCGGACAGCACCGTGCTGCGCTGGCGGGACGGCACGGTGGCCCACGCGACCCTGGCCCCCGACGAGCGCTGGCGCATCGCCGTCACCGTCGATCAGGTCGATCCCGCCTACATCGACGCCCTCGTCGCCCTCGAGGACGAGCGCTTCTGGATCCACCCCGGCGTCGATCCCGTCGCCATCCTGCGGGCTGCGGGCACCAACCTGGTGCGCGGGCGGGTGGTGTCCGGCGCCAGCACGATCACGATGCAGGTCGTGCGACTGGCCGAGCCTCGGCCCCGGACCCTGACGTCCAAGGGTATCGAGGCGCTGCGCGCCGTCCAGCTCGAGCTCCTGCTCAGCAAGACCGAGATCCTGGAAGCCTACCTGCGGCTCACCCCCTACGGCGGCAACCTCGAGGGCATCGAAGCGGCCAGCCACGCCTACTTCGGTCACGGCGCCCAGCACCTCTCCCCCGCCGAGATCGCGACCCTGCTGGCCGTGCCGCAGAGCCCGACCCGGCGGGCCCCGTCGCCGCAGAATGCCGAGCGCTTGCGGGCCGCTCGCGACGAGATCGCAGCGCGCCTGCTCGACCAGGGGCTGCTGGAACGGCACCTGGCGGCCGCCGCGGGCGACGGCGCCGTCACCGTGCAGCAGGTGCACGCACGCATCACCGAGACGCCCGTGCCCACGGCCCGCACGCCGCTGCCCCGCGACGCAGCCCACGCCGCGGCCTGGATGCTGGGCCGGCGTCGGGACGGTCGCGACGTGCAGAGCACCCTGGACCACGGCATCCAGCAGCTCGCCCAGCGAGCCCTGTCCGACGGCGCGGCTGCCCGCGCGGCCCAGGGCATCGACCACGGCGCGGTGGTGGTGGTCGAACACCACACCGGGCAGGTCGTCGCCCTGGTCGGCGGGCCGGACTTCGGCGACGACCGGGACGGCGCGCAGATCCCCGCCTTCGCCGTGCCCCGCTCGCCGGGCAGCACGCTCAAGCCCTTCCTGTACGCCCGGGCGATCGACCTCGGCATGCTCCTGCCCGAGACGCTCGTCCTGGACGTGCCAGTCCGGTACGGCGGCTACTCCCCCGAGAACTACGACGGCGACTTCGTCGGCATGGTCCGGATGGAGACCGCCCTCTCCCGCAGCCTGAACGTGCCCTTCGTGCGCCTGCTGGAGCAGGTCGGGGTCGAGCCCTTCCTGGGCGATCTGCGCAGCCTGGGTGCGTTCAGCCTGCACCCGACGCCCGGCCACTACGGCCTCAGCCTGGTGGTCGGCGGCGTCGAGCTGTCGCCGCTCGAGCTCGCGACCCTGTACGCCGGTCTGGCCGAGGGAGGGCAGGCCGTCGCCTTGCGCACCCGGTTGGATCAGCCCCCGCCCGCGCCCGGGCCGCAGGTGCTGTCGGCAGAAGCGGCGTGGCTGACCTCGCGCACGCTGGTGCGGCGAGACCGGCCGGACTTCCCCCGCCGCGGCGAGCTGGCCCGCCTGCCTCGCCAGGTGCAGTGGAAGACCGGCACGAGCTTCGGGAACCGCGACGCCTGGGCCATCGGCAGCGGCGAGCGGTACACCGTCGCGGTGTGGCTGGGCAACCTGGACCAGCGGCCGAGCGCCTGGCTGGTAGGCGCCGACGCCGCCGGACCGGTCCTGTTCGACGTGCTCGAGGGCCTGGGCGACGGGCGCGAGGGCGAGCCTTTCCGACCCGGTGCCGCGCCCCGTGGGCTGGTCCCGGTCGAGCTCTGCGGCCTGTCGGGCAAGCTGCCGACCGACGCCTGCCCGCACCGCACTACGGCCATGGCCCTCGAGCGCGCCGTCCCCACCGGCCGCTGCGATCTGCACGTCGCGCTGCAGCTCGATGCGCAGAGCGGCCTGCGGGTGGGTCCGCTGTGTCGCGAGGATCGCGACGTGCTGGACGAGGTGCGGGTGCAGTGGCCCACCGAGGTCCGGCGTTGGCTCGGCAGCAGCATGGCGGCCCTGCCCCAGGCACCCGACTGGGATCCCGCCTGCGCTGCACCCGCGACGGGGGACGGCCCGCGCATCCTGGCGCCGGGTCGGGGCCAGATCGCCGTGCTGGTGCCCGGCGTGGCGGCCTCCGACCAGGAGCTGCCGCTCGAAGCCGCGGCGTCCGCCGGGTCGGGTCCGCTGACGTGGTTCGTCGCCGGCCGCGAGGTCGGGCGGGCGCCCCCCGACGAGCCGGTGTGGTGGACCCCCACCGTCGGTCGGCACGAGGTGGTGGTGGTCGATGCCCACGGACGCAGCGACCGCTCGATCGTCCAGGTCCAGGCGGCGTCTCCGGGTCTGGCCGGAGGCTGAGGCGCCCGCCCCGCCAGCCCTCGGGGCGGCCCGCCGCGGGCGGGGGTGCCGCGGGAGCGGGAACCAGGCGAGGGGACCCGGGGTCGATCTGCCCTCGGGCCTGTCGGATTGCCGCGTGGTAGCTTGATTGCGGGCCCTTCCCAGGAGGCTCCTCCTTGTCGTCCCCCGACTCCGCCGCGGATCGTCGCTCGCGCTCGTCGCGATCGGGTCCCGTCGAGACCGAACCCGTCGAGCCGGGTCGCCCGCGCTCGCGCGTGGTGGGGGGACGGTTCGTGATCGATCGGCTGATCGCACGGGGCGGCATGGGCGCCGTCTACCTGGCCCACCAGCTCAACCTGGGGCGGGCCGTCGCGCTCAAGGTGATGACCCCGCCCCCCGACGGCGACGACATCGCGGGCTTCGAGGATCGCTTCCGGCTGGAAGCCGAGACCCTGGCCGCCCTGCACCACCCGAACATCGTCACCGTCTACGACTACGGCCCGACCGAAGACGGCCGCTACTACCTGGCCCTCGAGTACGTCGACGGACCGCGGTTCACCGACCTGATCCGCGGCAGCCGCATGGCGCCCGAGCGCACCGTGCGCCTGCTGCTGCAGGTCTGCCAGGCGCTGCGCTACGCCCACAAGCGGGGCGTAGTGCACCGCGATCTGAAGCCCAGCAACCTGCTGGTCCGGGTCGAAGACGGCGTCGAGACCGTCAAGGTCGTCGACTTCGGCCTGGTGAAGGTGGCCGAGGCCGACCAGTCGATCACCCGCGCCGGGCTGGTGCTGGGCTCGCCGCACTGCATGTCCCCCGAACAGGTCAAGGGCACGGAGATCGACCACCGGGCCGACATCTACGCCATCGGCATCCTGTTCTTCCGGGCGCTGACCGGGTCGTGGCCCTTCCACGGCGAGACCGTGCCGGCCACGATGATCGCCCATGTGCACGAAGAGCGGCCGCGCCTGTCGTCGGTGGCCCCCGACCTGATGGTGCCCGAGGGCCTGGAAGCCATCGTGCTCAAGTGCATGGCCCGGGACCCCGGTGACCGCTACCAGGACGTGGGCGCGGTCATCGAAGCCCTGACGCGCTGCCTGGACATCCCCGAAGATCAGCTGGTCACAGTCAGCAGCTACCAGCTCAGCCTGAAGGATCAGGCCGCCGTCAGTGGGCCGGCACGCCGGCCGTGGCTCGTGCCCGCCGTGGCCATCGCGGTGCTGGCGCTGGCCGTGGGCGGGCTGGCGGTCACCCAGCCATGGCAGGGCAGCGAAGCGCCCGCCGGTCCGGCGGCGATGCCCGGGCCCGCGACGGTCGCCGCGCCCGCTGCCCCACCGGAAGGCTCGGCCCCCGGCTTCGACAGCGCGCCGGATGCCGCAGGCGCGGGGCTCGATCCCGCGGACGGCATGGCGCCCGGCGCTGCCTCCCTCGAGCCCGCGGACCCGTCGGGCACGGACGCCCCCACGTCGGACGCCCCCACGTCGGACGACCCCGGGTCGGACGCCCCCGGGTCGGACGACCCCGTCCGCGGCACGGCCGGTGCGGCGACTGCTCCGTCCACGAAGCCGCCCGCTGCCGCCGGCAAGGGTGTGTCCTCCGCTCCCGCCTCGTCCGGACAAGGCGCCTCCCGACCGCCCGGCTCCTCCGCGTCCGGCGCCTCCTCCGCGTCCGGCGCCGCGGCCTCCTCCTCCTCGACCGCTCCTGCTGAACCTGCCGACCCGCCCGCGGACGCCTCCTCCACGCCGGACGAGACGCCCACGGGCTACATGCCGCTGCCCGAAGACTTCTGAGGGGTTGCATGCCCTCCTTGCTGCGCCCGCGGAGCTCCGCGGCCATCGCTCCGCTGCTCGGCCTGCTGCTGTGGGCCGGTCCTGCGTGGGCCGACCCCAAGGACGACGCCCGTCGCTACTTCCTCGACGGCCTGGCCGCCGCCGAGGACGGCCGCTTCGACGACGCGCTGAAGGCCTTCCTGCGGGCCCAGGACGCGTACCCGCACCCCGCGACGCTGCACAACATCGCGCGGTCCTACGCCGACCTGGGCCAGCTCGAGTCGGCCATCGAGTACTACCGGCTCTACCAGGACGCCGCGCCGGACAAGGCCGCCGATGTCCAGCCCGTCATCGCCGTGCTGCAGGCCCGCCTGCGCCGCCAGCAGGCGCCTGCGCCGACCCCCGAGCCCACCGCGACCGCGGGGGCCTCTGCGACTGCCGCCGAGGTCGCGCGCCTGCAGGCGATCGCCGACGAGCTCGCGGCGCTCACGGCCGAGCTCGAGGCCCGCGCGGCCACGCCCACCCCCGGCGGAGCGGTCGTCCTGCCGCGGCCCGACGGCGCGGCGCCCGGCCCCGACGACGGCGGCGACGCGGCCGACGAGCCGCTGCCCGAGCGCACCGCGCTGCTCGACGACGCCTACGAGCGCGTGGTCGTCACGGCGTCGCGCTATGGCCAGAGCCCGCTGGACTCGCCGAGCACCGTCACCATCCTGACGGCCGAGGACATCCGCCTGTCGGGCGCCGCCACCCTTCCCGATGTGCTGCGTCGGGTCGCGGGCATCGACGTGATGAACCTCTCGGCGTCCCAGCCCGACGTGTCCGTGCGCGGCTTCAACCGCGAGCTGTCCAACAAGGTGCTGGTGCTCATCGACGGGCGCAGCTTCTACCTGGACATGCTCGGCACGATCCTGTGGGAGACCCTGCCCATCGCCCTCGAGGAGATCGAGCGGGTCGAGGTCATCCGCGGTCCGGGCTCGGCGGTCTACGGCGCCAACGCGGTGACCGGCGTCATCAACATCATCACGCGGGCCCCCGGCAGCGGGGACAGCCTGGCCGTCGTCGAGGCCGGCACCAGCGGCTACCTGCGCGGCGAGGCCGTCGCGACGGGCCGCAGGGACCGCACCGCCTGGCGGGTGAGTGCCGGCTACCACGAGCTCGGCCGCTGGGAGACCCAGGCGGATCCGGAGCGCTACACCGCGCTGCGCCCCTTCCAGGCCGACGACGCCCGCGCCAGCCAGTCGCTGCGCGCCAACGCCCGCGTGGACCGGACCTTCGGCGACAAGGCCTTCGCCAGCCTGCAGGCCGGACACGCCCGCGGCTTCACCGAGTACTACGTGTTCGGCGCGCTGGGCGACTACGTCACCGGCTTCGAGCACACCTACGCCCGCGGCGACGCCGGCTACGGCCCTGTGCACCTGCGGTCCTTCTACAACCGCTGGGCCGGCCCGACCGGTCCGTGGCTCGAGTACCAGGGCGAGCGCACGCTCTGGACCGAGTACGACGCGCAGACCTTCGACGTCGAGCTCGAGGTCGACCAGGGCTTCGCGACCGGCAGCGTCGACCACCGCGTCAACGCCGGCGTGTCCTACCGCTACAAGGTCGTCGAGTGGGAGTACCTGCTGGGAGACGGCGCCCCGATCGATGAACACCACGTGGCGGCGTTCCTGCAGGAGACCGCCAAGGCCGGGCCGGTCTCGGTCGTCGGATCGCTGCGCTTCGACCGCCACCCCCTGGTCGATCCGTCCAAGACCATCTCCCCGCGGGCCGCCGCCATCGTGCGGGTCGCGCCGGACACCAGCCTGCGCATCAACGGCGGCACGTCCTTCCGCAACCCGAGCTTCATGGAGTCCTACCTGGACATGCAGCAGGGCACGGACGTCGACGGGGTCTACATCCAGACCGACGGCAACCCGAACCTGTCGCCCGAGCGCATCCTGACCGGCGAGCTCGGCGTGCACGACGCGAGCTCGTCCTTCCACGAGGCCGACCTCGCGGCCTACGTCAGCCGTGTCACCGACCTGATCTACGTCACCGACGTGGTGCCGCAGGTCAGCTTCTACGACGCGGAACACGACGGCTTCGCGGCAGGCACCACGGCCTTCGGGAACCTCGATCCCACCTATCTGTCGTGGGGTGTCGAGGCCGAGGGGCGGCTGTTCCCGGTGGTCGGCCTGGACGTCTACGCCAACGCGGCGGTCGAGCGGGTGACCGAGAGCGACGGAGGGGTCACCGTCACCGACGGCTCGACCAGCCTGTTCAAGGGCAACGCCGGCGCGATGTACCGCTCGCCCTGGCGCATCGACGGCGGCGCCCACCTGCACTTCGTCAGCGCCCAGACCTGGCGGCTCCGCGAGTACGACACCAGCGGCCAGCTGGTGGTGGAAGAGGCGTCGGTCCCCGCCCGGGCCATCGCCAGCGCCGAGCTCGCGGCCCGGCCCTTCGCCGACGATGCGCTCGAGCTGTCGCTGTCGGCCTGGAACATCGGCGCCTTGATCAGCGGCCAGGGCGTGCAGGAACACCCCAAGGGCCAGCGCATCGACTCGCGGGTGTTCGGCTCCGCCACGTGGAGGTTCTGATGCGGCCCGGTCTCGCTCGGATGGCGGTCCTCTCCCTGGTCCTGGGCGCGGCCGGCTGCGGCTGGCAGCCCACCCGCTCGGCCGACGCCGAAGACGTGCTCAACGCCCTCTCCGGCACCCTGGTCTATGGCGGCGACGCCGCCCCGGGCGACGTGGTCGTGATCCTCTACGCGGCGGATGCCCCGCCGCCTCCCGCCGGCACCGGCCGCCCCGTGACCTTCGCCACCGTGCCGGCCGAAGCCTTCACCGGCGACGGCGCCGGCCTGCAGTCTGCGCCCTGGACCCTGTCCCAGGTGCCCGACGGAGACTGGCTGGTCAGCGCCCTGATGGACCTCGACGGCGACTTCCACCCACTGCTGACCAGCAACGCCGGAGCGACCTGCGGCGACGCGGCCGGCGCCCACCTCGCCGACCTCTCCAGCACCGAGCCGGCGGTGGTGTCGGTCGAGGGCGGCCAGCTGCTCGACGACGTCACCATCCTGATCGCCGCCGAGTACGGCATCGAGCGTCCGGCCTTCCAGTTCGACAGCAACTCGGTCGACCTGACCGCGGCCCAGGCGGCGCTGTTCGACTTCGCCGACGACAGCGAGCTGTTCACCCTGTCGAGCATCGCGGTGCACAGCGAGCTGGTCGACCTGACCGGGCCCTTCGACGGCACCGACCCCTGCGACACGGCCTTCTGGGTGCACTTCCCCGACGACGACCAGGACGGCGCGCCCGATCCGCACGTCACCTACGGCGAAGAAGGCGTGCCCATGGTCTGGCCGCGGGTCTACATGCGGTACCTGGGCGAGCTGCCGGACGGCGAGACCATCGTGGCCGAGGCCGTCCCGAACCCCCTGATGCTCAGCATCTTCGGCGGTCCGGTGCAGCTCGACGAGCAGACGCCCCTGACCACCATGGACGTGGCCTTCGTGCCCGCCGCGGTGCACTTCCTGGCCGACGGGCGCCAGGTCGTGCTGTCGGGCGACGACGTGCCCACCGGCGCCTGGTCGGTCACCGTCGTGGCCGAGACCGGCCAGACCTGGACCCTGCCGAACGAGACCGCGGCCGCTGCGGCGACCGACGCGTCCTTCTCGCCGGCCACCCAGGAACAGGTCTTCGTGCTCCAGTGACGGCGTCGCAGCAGCACGATGGCGCCGGCCACCTTGCGCATCGCCGCGCGGCCGTCTACATCGTCGCCGTGGAACAGGACCGCCCGCACGAGCCCCATGCCCGCGACCGCGCGTCGTTGGAGCGGATCTGTGCGGTCCAGTTCGTACGCGCGAGTGGCCCGGGGGGCCAGCACCGCAACAAGCGCGAGACCGGCGTGCGCCTGACGCACCCACCGTCGGGCGTCGTGGTCCAGGCCACCGAGCGGCGCTCCCAGTCGATGAACCTGGACGTCGCCTACCAGCGCATGGCCTCGGCCCTGGCCGAGCGGGCGCACGTGAAGAAGCCCCGCAAGGCCACGCGGCCGTCGGCTGCCTGCAAGCAGCGTCGGCTGCAGGCCAAGCGCCAGCGGAGCGAGCTCAAGGCCCAGCGGCGCCAGCCGGATCGGGACTAGCGTGGGTCCGACGCCGTGGCTCCTCCTGGGGCTGGCCTTCGCTGCGCAGGCTGCCGACGACCGGCGGCCGCACATGTGCGTCGCGTCCTGGCACGGGCCCACCCTGACCTGTGACCTGCGCACCGAGGTCGAGGTCCGGGCGACCGGCAAGACGCTCGCCGCCGCCCAGAAGGCCGCCGAGGCCCGCCTGCGGCTGCACCTGGTGAGCGCGGCCAGCGCGGCGATCGAAGAAGCCGAAGGCACCGCCGCCAGCGTCTACGCCAGCCGCCTGAAGACCTGCGGCAAGGACCTGGACGCCGCACGCTTGTCCTGCATGCCCCAGCCCCACCTGCAGGCCGAGACCCGGTGCTGGGCCGAGCTGCCCCGCGACGCCTGCTGGGACGCCACCATCGAGGCCTTCGACGGCCAGGGCTGGCGCGCCGCCGAAGAAGCGCGGCTCGAGACCTGCCGCGTGGTCGACACCGCCCTGCTCGACGAAGGCGTGAGCGCGGCCGAGCGCCTGCGCTGCAAGGCCCGCTGCCTGACCGAGGTCCAGGTCCGCTGTCCCGGGCGCTGAGCGTCTTCGGCACTGGCCGACCGGGCGATCGGCGCGTAGAGGCCTTGCACGGAGGTGACCATGGGCATCTGGGCCCGCGCGAAGAAGAGCTACAAGGACCTGGTGGCACGGTACGGCCGCGTCGCGGTGATCACGTACTTCAGCATCTTCTTCTCGGTGCTCGGCGCCTTCTGGATCGCCGTCCAGCAGGGCGTCGACCTGGCGCAGGGGCTGCAGGCGCTCGGCTTCGACACTGCAGGCGCCACCAGCCGGTCGGGCACCTTCGTCGTCGCCTATGGCTTCACCAAGCTCACCCAGCCCCTGCGGATCGCGGCCACCGTCGTGCTGACCCCGCTCATCGCGCGCTTCGTCGGACGGCCGCCTGCCGAGCTGCCGCACACCACCGACGCCACCGGAGCCACCGTGGATCCGGCGCGAGAGTCCTGAGGGCGACTGCACCTTCGTCTGTGCGGTGCGCCCTGCGACACCGCGAAGCACCCGGCTGATGCTGGTAGGACGTCGTCGCCGGGGGGTAGGATCGGCCGATGTCCGGTCCCCACGATTCCACGCCTTCGAAGCATGGTCCCGTGCTCGACCCGGATGTGCCGGCGGTCGTGCTGGACAGCCTGCTGCTCGGGTTCCAGGTGGTCAGCCCCGAGTTCCGGTACCTCTACGTGAACGAGGTGGTGGCCGCGCACGGTCGCACCACCCGCGACGCCCTGCTCGGCCGCACCATGATGGAGTGCTACCCGGGCATCGACCAGACCGAGGTGTTCACCGTGCTGCGGGGCTGCCTGGAGACCCGCGAGCCGGCGTCGATGCTCAACGCCTTCCGATACCCCGACGGAGGTGAAGGGTGGTTCGAGCTGATGTTCGAGCCCGTGCCGCTCGGGGTGGCCATCCTGTCCTTCGACGTGACCGAGCGGCACCGGGCCGAGCTGGCGCTGCAGCGCGCGGTGCGGGCCCGGACCGTGCTGAGCCGCTGCAGCGAAGCGCTGGTGCACGCCGACGACGCCGCTGCCTTCGGGCGAGAGCTCTGTCGTGTGCTGGTCGACGCTGGCGTCTGTGCGGGCGCCTGGCTGGAGATCGGCGACGAGGCCGGCGGGGGGAAGGTCGGCGTTGGAACGGGCGAGGGCGACCGCCCGGCGGATCTGCAGCTCCCGCTGGAGCACGATCACCAGCCGCTCGGTGAGCTGCAGCTGTGGGGAGAGGAGGGCGAGGTCCCCGACGAGGACTGCCGGGCGGTGCTCCGCCACGTCGCCACGAGCGCAGCCGAGGGGCTGCACCTGCTGCGGGAGCGCGCCCGCCGGGCCCAGCACGCCGAGCAGCTCGCCCACGCCCAGCGCCTCGAGACCATCGGTCGTCTGGCCGGCGGCGTCGCCCACGACTTCAACAACCTGCTCTGCGTCATCATGGCCCACGCTGACTTCGCGGCCATGCACCTTCCCGCCGACGGCAAGGCGCGCGAGGAGCTCGAGCTGCTCTGCCAGGCGGTCGACCGCGCCGAGCAGCTCACCCGCGAGCTGCTGGCCTTCGGACGCCGCGGCGAGCACGACCCGGCGTCGCTGGACGTCAACGTCGTCGTCGAGGGCATCGTGCCGATGCTGCGGCGGTTGATGGGGGTCGACATCGAGGTCGACGCGACGCTCGCTGCCGACCTGGGGCATGTGGTCGTGGATCGGGGCCAGCTCGAACAGGTGCTGCTCAACCTGGCCGTCAACGCCCGTGACGCCATGGCGGCGGGCGGCCGGCTGCGGGTCGAGACCGACAACGTGGTCCTGGACCACGACATCGTCGACGGAGGCGGGTCGGTGGCGGCGGGGACCTATGTACGCATCTCGGTGTCCGACACGGGCTCGGGCATGAGCCCCCAGGTCCGTCGGCGCATCTTCGAGCCCTTCTTCACCACCAAGGAGCCCGGTCGGGGCACGGGGCTCGGCCTCGCGTCGGCCTACGGCATCATCAAGCAGAGCGGCGGCGAGGTCTGGGTCTACAGCGAGCCCGGTGTGGGCACCGTCTTCCGCATCTACCTGCCCCGGACCGACGCCGAGCGATCCCTGCCGCAGCCGCGGACCGAGGCCCTCGCCGCCCGCGGTGACGAGACCATCCTGGTGGTGGACGACGACGAGATGGTGCGCAACGTCGGGGTCCGCATCCTGCAGGCCGCCGGGTTCACCGTGCTCTCCGCGGCCGACGGCCCCGCGGCCATCGCGCTGGTCCAGGGCCTGGACACACCGCCGGACCTGCTGCTGTCCGACGTCGTGATGCCGGGCATGCGTGGGCCCGAGGTCGCCGAGGCGCTGCGCGCCTTGGTCCCCGGCCTGAAGGTCGTGTTCACGTCGGGCTACGCCGCACTGGGCGCCAGCGCCGCCTTCCGGCTGCCCCCCGACATTCCCTTCGTGGCCAAGCCGTTCTCTGCGTCGGATCTGACCCGCGTCGTGCGCGAGGCGCTCGACGCCGACTGACCGGCCGCTCAGCCCGCGGCGTCGAACCGGCTGAACTCCATGATGAACTGGCCGCGGCCCCGGGTCAGGCTGCGCAGCTCGGTCGCGTAGCCGAGCAGGCCGACCAGGGGGCACTCGCCCGAGATGGTGGTGGTGCCCATCTCGCTCTCCTGGCCGGAGATCAGCGCCTTGCGGGACTGCAGGTCGCCCAGGACCGAGCCCATGTTCTCGTCGGGCACGGTCACCTCGACCTTCATCAGCGGCTGCAGCAGCAGACCGCCGCCGTCGGACAGGGCGTTGCGGATGGCCTGGCTCACCGCGATGCGCAGCGCCTGGGGCGTGCTGCCGATCTCGAAGACCTCGACCTCGTCGATCCGGACAGCCACATCCTGGAGCGGGGCGCCTTCGATGGGTCCGCCGCCGACGCTGTCCTGGGCGCCGTTCTTGATGGCGTCGTTCTGCTCGGCGGTGAGCACGGCGCCCTCGGGCAGGATGCGGGGCTCGACGGTGACGCGGATGCCGCTGTCGCGGTCCAGCGGCTGCACCGTGGCCTTCACCCGGGCGTGCAGCACGACCTCCTTGCCGTCGGGCAGCAGGATCTGGCGGTTGAGCTCGACCTCGCCGGTGCCGCTGCCGGCGATGGTCTCGCGCGACATCACGCGGGGGGTGCCGGCTCGGATCTTCAGGTTGAACTCGCGCTCGATGCGCTCGAAGACGATCTGCAGGTGCAGCTCGCCCATGCCGTAGAGGATGCGCTGGCCGGTGTCCTGGTCTTCGGAGAAGCGCAGGGTGGGGTCTTCTTCGCAGACCTTGCCGAGCACGTCGAGGAACTTCGCTTCGTCCTTGCTGGTCTCGGGCTCGACGGCCAGGCCGATCACCGGTTCCTTGGTGTCGATGGACTCGAGCAGGACCTCGTGGTCGGGAGTGCACAGCGTGTCGCCGGTGGTGGCGTCGCGCAGGCCGGCGAGCAGCGCGATCTGTCCGGCCTCGATCTGGTCGACCCGTCGCTTGCTGTTGCTGTCGACGTCGAAGACGCGGGCGACCCGCTCGACGTTGTTCTTGCCGGCGATGGCGACCTTGTCGCCGGCCAGCAGCCGCCCCCGGTAGACGCGCACGAAGACGTGGCGGCGGCCTTCCCACAGCTGGACCTTGAAGGCCAGGGCCGCCAGGGGGCCGCTGGCGTCCATCTCGACGATCTCCTCGTGGCCTTCGTCACCGGGGACCGTGCCGGGCTTGTGGGCGATGGTCGGCGGCCGGTCCAGCGGGGCCGGCAGGATCTTCAGCACGCCGTCCAGCAGGGGCTGCACGCCCCAGTTGCGCAGGGCGGAGCCGCCGAAGAAGGGGTGGATGCGCCCCTCGAGGGTGAGCTTGCGCAGGGCGCCCCAGATGCGCTCGGCGGGGATCTCCTCCTCCATCAGCACCAGCTCCTCGAGCTCCTCGTCCGCCTCGGCCGCGGTCAGCAGCAGGTTCTCGCGGTGCTCCTGGAACAGATCCATCAGGTGGTCGGGGATGGGACCGACCTCGACATCGACGCCGCGATCCCCCGAGAAGGTCCAGTAGCGCTGCTCGACCAGGTCGATGACCCCTTCTTCGTCGGCCACGGGCACGCAGACGGGGACGGGGTGGCCGTGCAGGCGGCGGCTCAGGGTCTCCATGCAGCGGCTGTAGGACGCTCCGGGGCGGTCCATCTTGTTGGCGAAGACGATGCGGGGGATGTCGAAGCGGTTGGCCTGGCGCCAGACGGTCTCGGTCTGGGGCTCGACGCCGCGTACGGCGTCCATCACGATGACTGCACCGTCGAGCACGCGCATGGCGCGCTCGACCTCGATGGTGAAGTCGACGTGTCCGGGGGTGTCGACGACCTGGATCAGGTGGTCCCGCCACGGGCACTTGGTCACCGCCGAGGTGATCGTGATGCCGTGCGCCTTCTCTTCTTCCATCCAGTCCATGTGGGCGGCGCCGTCGTGGACCTCGCCGATCTTGTGCGACGCGCCCGTGTAGAACAGGATCCGCTCGGTCAGCGTCGTCTTGCCCGCGTCGATGTGCGCCGCGATGCCGATGTTCCGGACGTGGGACAGATCGGTCGCTTCGGTGGACGGGGTCGGGGTCTTCTTGGACATGGCGCGGCCCTCGGGAGTGCAGGCGGCGCGCCTAACCGCACCTCCGGCCTGCGGTCGAGGTGGTCCGGCCGGGCTTCGCGTGGCGGCCCCGCCGTCGGGTGGTCGCGAGGCCGAGGGCCAGCGCCAGGGGGAGGAGGCCGGCTGTCGTCGCCCCCGAGGCGACCGCGCAGGGCCCGCCCTTGAATCCACCGCCGTCGAGGTCGTCGCCGTCGAGGCGGCCGCTGTCGGTGACGCCGCTGTCGCCACTGTCGCCGCCGCTGTCGCCGCCGGTGTCGTCGGGCTCGTCGATCGCGCCGTCGCAGTCGTCGTCGATGCCGTTGTCGGGGATCTCGGTCACGGCAGCGCCGACGTCGGGGTCCTGGTCGTCGCAGTCCGCGCCTCCGGGTCCGCCGGGGATGCCGTCTCCGTCGACGTCGAAGTCGTCGCCGCCCAGGCAGTCGCCGTCGATGCCGTCGTACCAGACCTCGGTGCCGCCCGGGGTAGCGAGCGCGCTGGCGTCGTCGCAGTCCTCGCCGCCCCACTCCAGGCTGGCGAAGCCGTCGCGATCGCCATCCAGCGCGTCGAGGGCCGCCACCAAGTCGGGCAGGGGGCCGATGTGGCTGCCGGTGCCCTGCGGGGCTCCCGTCGCCACCAGCAGCGCCCGCAGGGCATCCGGCGACAGCGGCGCGCCGAGGGCGGTGATGGCGTAGTCCTGGACCAGCGCGGCCGACACCGCCACCAGCGGGCTCGCGCTGCTCGTGCCGCTGAACCCGTCGGTGTAGGTCTGGAGTGGATCGTCGTCGACCGTCGCCAGGTCGCCGTAGCCCAGGGTCACCACACTGCGGCCCCAGCCCTGCAGGTCGACGCGGCTGCCGTAGGTGCTGAAGTACAGCCGGTCGTGGTCTTCGTCCGCGGTCCCGGCCCCGACCAGGATGGCGCCCGAGTCGCCCCAGACACCGTGGTTCTCGACGTACCAGCTGTCGTCCAGGTCCTCGCCGCCGTTGCCCGCGGCCCCGACCACGACGATGCCGGCGTCCACCGCTGTGCGAACCACGGTCCAGACGTCGGGGTCGAGCTCGGCCGGACCGTAGCTGCCGCCCGGTCGGGCGACCGTCTGCATCTCGAGCAGGATCACGTCGCCGGGCAGGCTGTCGGCCGCGGCAGCGGCGATCGCCGCGGGGCGGCGGCCTTCGTCGGCGTCCGTCCACTCCGGGTAGGTGCCCAGGCCCGCGTCCGGCGCGCCGCCGGTCACGCCGTAGCCGTTGTCGATCGCGACCAGCTGTCCGAGCACGGCCGTGCCGTGGTGATCCCAGCCGTACTCGGCGACGAAGTCGGGCACCACCTGGCCGGGCTCCCGCCCCAGATCCCGGTCCACCAGGTCCTCGTGCCCGTCGATCCACCCGTACTCGACGTCGCTGATCCGGACGGCGCTGCCGCGGATGCCCTCGTCCCACAGCGCACGGGCACCGATGCCGGCGCCGACCTGCTGGGAGTCCTGCAGGTCGCTGTAGTCGTCGGTAGGGCTGCCCAGGTCGCCCGGTGGCGGCGCCCCCTCGACCGCGACCCAGGCCCACTCGACCTGGGGCAGCGCCTGGAGTGCCTCGGCCAGCGTGACCCGGTCCTCGGCCGACCGCGGGCCGTCGACGCGCAACATGCCGGCCAGGTCCGCTGCTCGGTGACCCGTGCGGGCCTCGGCCCGGGCCTGCAGGCCGGCGACGCCCTGGTCATCGAGGTCCAGGAGGGGGCGGACGGTCGCGCCGTGGCGGTCGAGGACCAGCTGCACGGCGGTCAGATCGGCGCCGACCGCGCTGGTCAGCCGCCCTTCCGCCGCGCGGCCCCGGGCGTCGTCGACCAGCTTCACCGTCAGGCGCGTGGCCGGCTGCGTGCCATCCGGCAGGACGAGGGCCGAGACCGACATCGGCGGCAGCCGGTCGCGCGGTGCGAGGGCGTCGGGATCGGCGGCCCGCGCGGCGGGGGAGACAGCGAGGGCGAGGACGAGGAGCACGGGGACGGGGTCGGGAAGGAGGAAGGGGGAGGGGAGCGTAGCGGCCCGGCGGGCGAGTGGCAGGAGGAGGAGACGCGGAGGAGGAGGTCGGGTCGTGGGCGGGCGCCTTTGGCGGCTGGCTGTTGCAAGGCGGCCGCCAGCTGCAGTCGGCCGGAGCGAGATGGTCGAGACGCCGGGGCCGCCTTCAGCTGCGGGCGCGGCGCGCCCGGCTGCTGCAAGGCGGGCGCCATCTGCAGTCGGCCGATGTCGGGCTCTGGTCCACAGGGGCCGCCTTCAGCTGCGGGCGCCCCGCGCCCGGCTGCTGCAAGGCGGCCGCCATCTGCAGTCGGCCGAAGGCCGATCTGCAGATGGCGCATTAGGGCTGCCGGCCTGGGCCGCCGCCGGCCCCAGGCGCACCCCGGTCGCGCAGCCCGGAGAGCACGAGGTCGAGATGGGCGGGATCCTGCTTCTGGAAGACGGTCGGAGCTTCGTGGGCGAGGCCTTCGGCGCGCCCGGCACGCGGGTCGGCGAGGTCGTGTTCAACACGGCCATGTCCGGGTACCAGGAAGTGCTCACCGACCCGAGCTACTGCGAGCAGATCGTCGTCATGACGTCGGTGCACGTCGGCAACTACGGCGTCAACGACGAAGACCCCGAGAGCGACAAGGTCTGGGTCAGCGGCTTCGTCGCCCGCGAGTTCAGCCGGCAGTACAGCAACCACCGCGCCCAGGAAGGCCTGGATCGCTACCTGCGGCGGCACGGCGTGCCGGCCGTGCAGGGCATCGACACCCGCGCCCTGGTCCGCCACATCCGCGAGAAGGGCGCCATGAAGGCCGTCGTCAGCACCGACGGCACCCCGGCCGACCAGCTGTGGAAGCTGCTCGACACCTGGCCCGGCATGGACGGCCGCGCGCTGGCCACCGAGGTCGGCACCCGCGAGCCCTACGTCTTCGCCGATCCGGCCAGCCCCCGCGCCCGGGTGAGCGTCGTCGACGGCGGAATCAAGCGCAACATCCTGCGCCTGCTGCGCGACGCCGGCTGCAAGGTCACCGTGCACCCCATCACCGGCACCTGGGACGACTGGGCCCAGGACGCCGACCTGGTCTTCTTCAGCAACGGTCCCGGCGACCCGGCGGCCCTGCCCGCGGTCGCAGAGCAGGTCTCCCGCGGCATCGGCCAGCTGCCCATGGTCGGCATCTGCCTGGGCCACCAGCTGCTCGCCCTCGGCATCGGCGCCAAGACCTACAAGCTCAAGTACGGCCACCGCGGCGCCAACCACCCCGTCCGCGACATCGCCACCGGCCGCGTCGAGATCACCAGCCAGAACCACGGCTTCTGCGTGGAACCGGACAGCCTCGCGGCCGTCGGCGGCACCGTGACCCACGTGCACCTCAACGACCAGACCATCGCGGGCTTCAAGCACGACGCCAAGCGCGTCATGTGCGTCCAGTTCCACCCCGAAGCCTCGCCGGGCCCCCACGACTCCCAGGGCCTCATCGAGCGCTTCCTCCAGTTCGCCGGCGCCTGAGCCCCCACCGGCCTCCCGGCACCCCACCGGCCTCCCGGCACCCCCGCCGCCCTCCCAGCGCCACCCGCCGCCCTCCCTGCGCCACCCGCCAGTCGTCCTCCCGGCCTCTCGCCATGGTCGACGACGCTCCGGGTCCCCTCTGGGGCTGATGCCGGGCCACCCTCCGTCGGGACGTTTCGGCCGCCTTCCGGCGGCCTGCAAATGTCCCGTCTCCGGGTGACGCCGGCCGCCCCGGCGGGGCCCCTGCGCTCGGTGGCAGGCGACACCCACGCGGGGGACCGCGTCCCGCCCCGACTCGGAGCGCAGGTGGCCCGCAGGGGCGGGCGGACGGGGTCGCAGTCGGGACATTTGCAGGCTGCCGCAGGCAGCCGAAACGTCCCGACGTAGACCCCTCCGCCATCAGCCCCGGAGGGTCACCGGAGCGGCGCTGCCAGTGGCGAGACGCAGAGCGAACGGCGGCAGGCGCAGCGACCGAGACGAAGGGGTTCAGCCAGGGGTGGCGGGCGGCCGCGGCGGCGGGGTGGGGGCCACGATGTCGGGGGCTTGGGTGAGGACCTGGCGGACGGTGTCGGGGTCGCGGACGGAGGTGGCGTGGCTGTCGATGACGATGACCTTGCCGCCGGCGCCCATGTCGGCCAGCACCTGCAGGCGCAGCAGCTCGCGGGCGAAGGGCTGGTCCTCCATCTCCTTGGCGACGGCGACCAGCTGGCGGGCGATCTGGACCTGGTTGCGGGCCTTCTCGAGGTTGGCGGCGGTCTCGCGCTTGACTGCCTCCTCGCGCATCAGGAGCTTCTTGAGCTCCTCGCTCATCGACGGGTCGCCGACGGCCACCTGGAAGTCGCCCAGGCCCCAGCCGTGCTTCTTGGACAGGCCGGCCAGCTCCTGCTCGGCCGCCTCGCTGATGTCGTTCTTGTTCTGGGCGAGCTGGTCGATGGTATAGGAGTTGGCGGCGCCGCTCACGACGGAGATGACGCTCGCGCGCAGGGTCGCGAAGGGGTCGCCGACGTTGATGATGGCGGCCTTCACGTCGACCACGCGGGCGGTGTAGCCGACCTTGATCGAGGTGGGCGTGCCGCCGCGGGTGATGACGTCGATGTCGACCTCGTCCGTGCGCAGCTGGGTCGAGATGCGGCGGATGCTGGTGATGAACGGCATCACGATGTGGAAGCCGGGCCCCAGCACCGAGCCGGGCTTGCCGCCGACGATGGTCAGGCCGGCGTAGGGAGCGTTGATCTTGGTGAAGAACATGGGCCTCTCCGGGGAAGGCGAAGGGTACGCGACGAACACCCCTTGACATGCATGGTGGTGGTGCGGAGATAGCTGACCGCTGGTCATCCAGCCCCTCCGCCGCCCTGGACCTGCCCCGTGAAGCTGCCGCTGTCCCGCCTCGTCGCCTTCCTCACCATGCTCGGCATCATCTCGACGATGACGGTCGGGATCATCGGCTCGCGGCTGGTGGGCGTGCTCGATCTGCCGACCCCGTGGGCGCTGGCCGGCTGGGCCGCCATCGTCGGGTGGGTGGCCTTCGTCTTCGCCGGCATGATCCTGCCGCGTCTGCTGGGCAAGGGGCCGTGGACCGATCGCCTCGCCCAGGCCTCCTTCGCCGCGATGGGGCTCCTGTCGCTGGTGTTCACCGGCCTGATGCTGCGCGACGCCGCCTGGCTGGCCTGGGACTTCGTGTCCGGCGTGCCGGCCCTCGCCGCCAACCTGCCGCAGCCACGCATCGATCGCGCCTTGCTCTACAGCAACGGGGTCGTCCTGGGCGGCAGCCTGCTCTTGCTGGTGTGGGGCTACCGCAACGCGCGCTCGACCCCCGCGGTGCGCCGGGTCAGCGTGGCCGTGCCCGACCTGCCGGAAGCCCTCGACGGCTTCCGCATCGCCCAGCTCTCGGACGTGCACGTCGGGCCGACCATCGACAAGGGCTGGCTCGGCCCGGTGGTCGCCCGCACGAACGCCGTCCAGGCCGACGCCATCGTGATCACCGGCGACCTCGTCGACGGCAGCGTGCACGAGCTGCGCGAGCACACCGCCGCCCTGGCCGAGCTGTCGGCCCCCCACGGCGTCTACTTCGTCACCGGCAACCACGAATACTACGCCGGCGCCGAGTCCTGGGTGGCCGAGGTCGCCCGCCTGGGCCTGCGCCCGCTGCTCAACGAGCACGTCGTCCTCGAGCACGCCCACCCGGAGCACGGCGAGGCACGTCTCGTGCTGGCCGGGGTCACCGACTACAACGCCGGCCAGATCCTCCCCCACCACCGGAGCGATCCGCGCCGGGCCCTCGCGGGCGCCCCCGACGGCGCCCCCCGCGTGCTCCTCGCCCACCAGCCCCGCACCGCCCGCGACGCCCAGGGACTCGGCGTCGCGCTGCAGCTGTCGGGCCACACCCACGGCGGGCAGATCTGGCCGTGGAACCACATGGTGTGGCTGCAGCAGCCGACGACCGCGGGCCTGGACCGGGTGGGCGACGTGCCCGTCTACACCAGTCGCGGCACCGGCTACTGGGGGCCGCCCGTCCGGATCGGTGCGCCCAGCGAGATCACCGAGATCACCCTGACGCGGGCCTGAGCCCGGCCACCCGCACGAAGGCCTGCCACGCGGCGGCGTCGCGCAGCATCGCGTCGCTGTGCACGCCGCCCGGGACGACGACCAGGGTGGCGTCGTGGTGGCGCTCGGCCATGGTGCGGGCGTGAGACAGGTCGATCAGCTGGTCGTGATCGCCGTGCAGCAGCAGCACGGGGCAGGTGACATCGGGCGCGGCGGCGTGGCTGTCGAACCGGTGCTGCAGCAGCGTCCGCACCGGCAGGAAGGGGTAGAGGCCCCGTGCGACGTCGGTCACGCTGGTGAAGCTGCTCTCGACCACCAGCGCGCGCGGTGGCGTGCCGACCCGGCTGACCTCGGCGGCGAGCAGGGTCGCGACCCCACCGCCCAGGCTGGTGCCCATGAGTACGATGTCCCGGGCCGGGCGCAGGCCGATGGCGTGCTGCCAGACCGCGCGGGCATCCGCCCGCAGCCCGACCTCGGACGGGGTGCCGGTGCTGCCGGGGTAGCCCCGGTAGTTGACGTGCAGCATGCCCACGCCTGCGTCCTGGAGCAGTCGCAGGTGGGTGGGCACGCCGGCGACGGTGCTGCCGTTGCCGTTGAAGTAGACGACCAGCGGCTGGTCGGCGCGGCCGGGCAGGACCCAGCCGTAGAGCGACTCCCCGTCTTCGGTGTCGATGGCCAGCGGCGTCGCGCCCACCCGCGCGGCCTCGGCGTCCAGCACGTCCACCGCCACGTCGGGGGCGGGGAAGACGAGCATGCGCTGGAAGGCGGCGAGCATCAGGGAGAGGGACAGCCAGCCGAAGAGGAGGAGGAGGGGCAGGGCGACAAGGCCCTTCTTGGCGAGGGACACGTCAGCGTGACAGCTCGCCGACGCCGACCACGGGGCCGATGGCGTCGGGGAGCCACAGCTCGCAGCCGCCCTCGAGCTCGTCGCCGTCGCGAACGCCCTCGAAGACCAGCTCGAGCTCGCCGTCCGGCGAGGTGAAGGAGAAGCCCAGCAGGGCCGACTCGCCGGCGCGTTCCGCGACGACGTCCGCGGGGAACATGCCCTGCGACAGGAAGGTCACCGCGCCTTCGCCCGACAGCTCCCGCGACAGCAGGCCCCGCAGGTCGGCCTCCAGCCAGGCTTCGGTGCCGTACTCGCCATCCGTCAGCTGACAGGTACCTTCCCAGTGACCGCGGAGGGCCCCGGGACCGCAGCCGCCGAGCGAGGCGGCGCCGAGCCCGGCGAAGGCGAGCGAGAGGGCGATCCGGTGACGTGTCATGCAGGCACGGTATCCCTCCCCGCTTCGCGCCGGGGGACGTTAGACGGGCGACCTTTGTCCGCCCCCCGGCGGCAGCCCTTCCCCCGGAGTCCCGATGCCCCGTCGCACCGACCTCGAGACCATCCTCGTCATCGGCTCCGGCCCCATCGTCATCGGTCAGGCCTGCGAGTTCGACTACTCCGGGACCCAGGCCTGCAAGGCGCTGCGGGCGCTCGGCTACCGGGTCGTGCTGCTCAACAGCAACCCGGCGACCATCATGACGGACCCGGAAGTGGCCGACGCCACCTACGTCGAGCCGCTGTCCGTCGAGTTCGCCCGCCAGGTCATCGAGCGCGAGCGGCCGGACGCCATCCTGCCGACCGTCGGCGGCCAGACCGGCCTGAACCTGGCCATCGAGCTGCACGAGCAGGGCATCCTGGACGAATTCGACGTCGAGCTCATCGGCGCGCGGCCCGACGCCATCGCCCTGGCCGAGGATCGGCAGAAGTTCAAGGAGTGCATGCTCGAGAACGGCCTGACCGTGCCCGCCAGCGGCGTCGCGCACACCCTCGCGGAAGCCGAGGCGCTGCTCGAGGAGACCGGCCTGCCGGCGATCGTGCGGCCCTCCTTCACGCTCGGCGGCGAAGGCGGCGGCATCGCCTACAACAAGGACGAGTTCCGCGAGATCGTGATGAACGGCCTCGACCTCTCGCCGACCACCCAGGTGCTCATCGAGCAGAGCGTGCTGGGCTGGAAGGAGTTCGAGCTCGAGGTCATGCGCGACCTCGCCGACAACGTCATCATCATCTGCTCCATCGAGAACTTCGATCCGATGGGCGTGCACACGGGCGACAGCATCACCGTCGCGCCGGCCCAGACCCTGACCGATCGCGAGTACCAGGAGATGCGCGACCAGGCGCTCAAGATCATGCGCGCGGTCGGCGTCGAGACCGGCGGCAGCAACGTGCAGTTCTCGGTCGATCCGGCGAACGGCCACGTGCACGTCATCGAGATGAACCCGCGGGTCAGCCGCTCGTCGGCCCTGGCCAGCAAGGCCACCGGCTTCCCCATCGCCAAGATCGCCGCCCAGCTGGCCGTCGGCCTGACGCTGGACGAGATCGACAACGACATCACCAAGAAGACGCCGGCCTGCTTCGAGCCGGTGCTCGACTACACGGTCGTGAAGATCCCGCGCTGGAACTTCGAGAAGTTCCCGGGCGCCGACCGCACCCTGGACACCCGGATGCGCGCCGTCGGCGAGGTCATGGGCCTGGGCCGCACCTTCAACGAGGCGCTGTGCAAGGCCATCGCCAGCCTGGAAGGCGGCTTCCCCGACGCCAGCGAGTGGGACGACACCGCGCTGCACGAGAAGCTCGCGATCCCGACCCCCGACCGGCTCTCGGCGGTGTTCGAGGCCTTCCGCCGCGGCATGGACCCCAGCGCCGTGTTCGGCATCACCCGCATCGACCGCTGGTTCCTGCACCAGATCTCGACCCTCGTCGCGACCGAGCAGCAGCTCGACGGCCGGTTCCTGTCCGACATCTCCCCGGCCGAGCTGCGTCGGGCCAAGCGGGCGGGCCTGACCGACGCCTGGCTGGCCGGCATCCTGGGCACCACCGAAGAACAGGTCGCCGCGCGGCGCCGCGAGGACGGCACCTCCGTCGTCTACAAGCGCGTCGACACCTGCGCCGCCGAGTTCGAGAGCCACACGCCCTACCTGTACAGCACCTACGAAGACGAGTGCGAGTCGGGCGAGAGCGTGGCCGACCGCGTCATCATCCTGGGCAACGGCCCGAACCGCATCGGGCAGGGCCTGGAGTTCGACTACTGCTGCTGCCACGCGGCCTTCTCGGTCCGCGAGGCGGGGCTGACCAGCGTCATGGTCAACTGCAACCCCGAGACCGTGTCCACCGACTACGACACCAGCGACAAGCTGTACTTCGAGCCGGTCACGGGCGAGCACGTGCGCGCCATCATCGAGCGCGAGAAGCCCCGCGGCGTCATCCTGCAGTTCGGCGGCCAGACCCCGCTCAAGCTGTCCCACAGCATCGGCCCCATCCTGGGGACGAGCGCCGACGCCATCGACCTGTGCGAGGACCGCGAGCGGTTCAACAAGCTCATGTCGACCCTGGACATCCGCCAGCCCGAAGGTGCGATGGCCCACACCCGCTCCGAGGCGATCGCCGCGGCCGCCCGCATCGGCTTCCCGCTGCTGGTCCGGCCGTCCTACGTGCTCGGCGGCCGCGCGATGAAGATCTGCTACGACGACACCGACTTCCAGGCCGCGCTCACCGAAGCGCTCGAGGTCAGCGAGCAGCACCCCGTCCTGCTCGACCGGTTCCTGGAGGGTGCCGTCGAGTACGACGTCGACGCGATCGGCGACGGCACCGACGTGCACGTGGCCGGCATCATGGAGCACATCGAAGAAGCCGGCGTGCACTCTGGCGACTCCTCCTGCGTGCTGCCGCCGGTCGACCTGACCCCCGAGCTGGCCCGCGAGATGGTCGACATCGCCGTTCGCATCGGCCGGCGCCTGAGCGTCATCGGCCTGATGAACGTGCAGCTGGCGGTGCACCGGGACGAAGACGGCGAGGCCCGGCTGTACGTCATCGAGGTCAACCCCCGGGCCAGCCGCACGATCCCCTTCGTGAGCAAGGCCACGGGCGTGCCCCTGGCCAGCTACGCGACCCGGCTCTGCCTGGGCGAGACCCTGGCCGACGTGGGCCTGCCGCCCGACGGTGTGGGCGAGCCCGTGCGCGAAGACCTGCTGCACCGCGGCGGCTACCGCTACGTGAAGGCCCCGGTCTTCCCGTGGCGGCGGTTCACCGTCACCGACGTGGTCCTGGGCCCCGAGATGCACAGCACCGGTGAGGTCATGGGCGTCGGCCGCAGCTTCGGTGAGGCCTACGCCAAGGCCCTGATGGCGTCGGGCATGAAGCTGCCCGACCAGGGCGGCGTGTTCATCAGCGTGCGCGACGACGACAAGCCGCTGCTGGGCGAGCTGGCCGGCCCGCTCTACAACATGGGCTTCAAGATCATGGCGACCAGCGGGACCCACGCCGCACTGCAGGCCGCCGGCATTCCCAGCACCCCGGTGTTCAAGGTGCGCGAGGGGCGGCCGGACATCGTCGATCACGTCCGCAACGGCGACGTGCAGCTGATGATCAACACGCCCCTGGGCAAGAAGGGCCACTACGACGAAGCCGCCATGCGCCTCGCCGGGCTGCGCTTCGCCGTGCCCTGCATCACCACGCTCCGCGCGGCCCGGGCCGCGGTCGCGGCCATCCGCTCGCTCCGGGCCCGCGAGCTGCGGGCGGTCAAGCTCCAGGAGCTCGTCCCCGTCGCCAGCCACGCGGCGCTCCACGGCAAGTGAGTGGCAGCGGGGACCCTCTTCGTCGGGGATGTGCACGGCTGCAGCGTCGAGCTCGCGGAGCTGCTGCACCGGGCCGACGCCGCGCGGGTCGTCCTGCTCGGTGACCTGTTCACGAAGGGCCCCGATCCGATGGGGGTCTGGGCGCTGATCCAGGCCCATCGCTGCGAGGCGGTCCTGGGCAACCACGACGCCGCCGTGCTGTCGCGGGTCGGCACTGCCCAGGCGCTCGACCTGCCCGACGACTGCATCGCGTGGCTGCGCGCACGGCCCCTGTTCATCGAAGGCGAGGGCCCCAAGGGCCCCTGGTTGGCGGTCCACGCGGGCGTGCACCCCAAGAAGGGCCGCTCCGCCACCCGCCGCGCCCAGGCGCTCAACCTGCGGCGATGGCCCGACGACCGCGATCCGGACAACGCCTTCTGGTGGGAGCGACACAAGGGGCCGCCCCTCGTGATCTATGGCCACGACGCGATGCGGGGCCTGGTCGACCGACGGCCGCACAGCCTGGGGCTGGACACGGGCTGCGTCTATGGCGGTCGGCTCACGGCCTTCCTCCTCGAGCAAGACCGCCTGCTCCAGGCCACCGCGCGCCGGGTCTACAAGCCGGTCGGCCGGCGCTGAGCGAGGTCGCTCAGCGCGGTGCTCCCTCGTCTGGCTCGGCGTCGAGCATGGCGCGGCGCAGCGCGGTCGCGACCTCCTCGATCTTGAACGGCTTGTGGACCCGCTGCCAGTCGGGCTCCAGGGCGTCGGCGTGCTCGGGGATGAAGCCCGAGCAGATGACCACCCGGAGCTGGCTGTCGGCTTCGCACAGCCGGCGGGCGAGCTCCACCCCGTCCAGGTCCCCCATGACGACGTCGGTCAGCAGGATCTCGAAGGGGGGATCGGCGCTGACCGCGGCGGCCAGGGCCTCTTCGCCGGACGCGGCCTCGGTCACGGCGTAGCCGCGGTTCTGCAGCTCGGCGCGCAGCAGGGCGCGGATCTCCTGCTCGTCGTCGACGACCAGCACCCGCCTCCCTCGTCCGCCACTGTCGGCCGGCAGCCGCTCGGCCGAGACGTCCCGCGCGCTGGGCAGCGTGATCACGAAGCGCGCGCCGATGCGGCCGTCGCGGGCGTCGGGGTGGCGGTCCTGGTACTCGATGGTACCCCCGTGCTCGCGGATGATCCGCGTCACCACCGACAGGCCGAGCCCGGTCCCGCGGCCCTCGCCCTTGGTCGTGAAGAACGGCTCCCACACGCTGGCCCGCACGGCGGCGGGGATGCCGGGGCCGTCGTCTTCGACGATGATGCGCACCGCAGCAGGAAGATCGGCTTCGCGGTGGTAGCGGATCCGGACCCGGATGGTGCCGCCGTCCAGGCCGGCCAGCGCGTCCCGCGCGTTGACCAGCAGGTTCAGCACGGCCTGCTCCAGGTCGTCGGAAGACCCGAGCACCCGCGGCAGGTCGGGGTCCACGCGCTCCTTGATCTGCACGTTCGACGGCAGCATCGAGCGGGTCAGCTCGACGGCGCTGTGGACCGGCTCCGCGGGGTTGACCGGGCGTCGCTGCTTGTCGCCGCCGCGCGCCAGGGTGAGCAGCCGGCGGGTCATGTGCGCGGCCCGACGGATGACCGCCTCCATCCGATCCAGGCGCTGCTTGTCCTTCTCTTCGACCTTCAGCTTCAGGAGCCCGATGTGCGCCATGAGCGCGGTCATCGTGTTGTTGAAGTCGTGGGCGATGCCGCCGGCGATGATGCCGACGGTCTCCATACGGGCGGCGTGCAGCAGGCCTTCCTCGGCGTTGCGCCGGGCGGTGAGGTCGCGCATCACGAGCAGGGAGCGGCCATCGGGGAGCCCCGTGGCCACGCTCTCGACCGGCAGGGCCGGCCGGGTGGGAGGCTGCACGACGAGCTCGGCCCGGCGCACGCTGCCTTCGCCGCCCGCGAGGTGCCGCTCGATGGTCGCGGCGTCTTCGCGGCGGAGGAAGGCCGACAGGGGCCGCCCGGTGAAGTCCTGGCCCAGGATGGTCTCGGCCGCCCGGTTGCCTTCTTCGATGGTGCCGTCGGGCAGCACCACCAGGATGAGGTCCCGCGCGCTCGACACCAGCTGGCGGTAGCGATCGGCCAGGTCGGTGCTGTGCAGCACCATCGCGGCGCTGGCGGTGCCGATGAACAGCAGGAAGGCCGGGAGCAGCAGGTGAGGGGTCACCTGGCCGAGCTCCACGCTCACGCGCTCGAGGACGGCAGCGCCGCCGAGCACGCCGACGGCCAGTGCCAGCGCGCTACCGCCTTCGGTCCCGGCCCGCATCGCGCGGACCAGCACGTAGGCGCCGATCGCCAGTCCCCCCACGGCCAGCAGATCGGCCAGGGTGCGCAGGTGGACCTGCAGGTCCAGGTCCGGCCAGAACAAGGCGACGCCAGCGAACACCAGGCCGGCGTTGGTCAGCACGCCGGCGGCTTCGCGGCGCGAGGGCCACAGCAGGTGATGCAGGAACAGCGCACCGGTGCCGGGCAGCATCAGGGCCGACGCGGTCCGCAGGCGCATGCGCAGGTCCAGGTGCTCGCTGACCAGCCACCACGCGTCGTCGCCAGAGAAGACGGCGATCATCGCGCTCGCGCAGAACACACCGAACCAGAAGAACTCACGCTGGGTGGGGCGGACACTCGCGATCACCAGCCCAAGCAGCGACGTCAGCGCCAGCATCGCCGACAGCGCCAGGCGCGCAGCGGTCTGGCCGCCCGCGTAGCGCTGCAGGCTGGAGCGCCCGCCGATGCGCACGTCCCCGCCGATGCCCCCGGTGCCGTGGGCGCCCTGCACGACCAGCACCAGCTCGTGGTCGCCGGGGGACAGCATCGGCACTCCCAAGGGGAAGACGGGCCGATCGCCCCCGGGGGACCCGCTCGACCGGATGCCGCCGCTGCTGGCGCCGATCTCGCGCCCGTCCCACCACACCGACAGGGCGTGGCGCGGGTACTCGATCATCACGGCGGGATCGACCACCTGGTCGCGCAGCTCGACGCGCAGCTGGAGCGCCACCGGCTCTTCGGTCGGAAGGCCGACCCTCGCGAAGTCGACGGGCACGCGGACCTGGACCGGGTCGCCCTCGGCCGGCACGGCCGTCCAGATGCCCGTCAGGCTGGCGCCCCGCTGCGCGCTGCCCAGGGCCCCCAGCGCCACGGCGACCAGCACCGACAGCATGGCCAGGGCCAGGACCGGCAAGCTGCGCATCAGGCGCACGTTGGTCGACTGCAAGCGGTTCATCGCCGCCGCATCCTATCGGTCGCGGGGGGCAGCCGCCGGGTCGACGCCGAGACGAAGACGGCGCCCCCGGGACATCCCGGCGGCGCCGTCTGGAGTCGGGTCGGTCAGGACCGACCCGGCCGGATCACTTGGCGAGACCGCTGATGACGGTGATGTTCTCGTTCAGGGTGCCGACCAGCGACTCGATCCGCTTGGGGGTCTGGGTGATGGCCTTCACGTTGTTGGTGATGGCCTTGACCTTCTTGGGGATCTCCATCGGGTTGGCGGCGGCCTGCTGGGCCAGACCGGCGGGGTCCAGACCGGCGGCGGCGGCGGCCACTTCCTGGGCCTTGGGCACCAGCTCGGTGGCGCGCTTCACGCTGTCGACGTGCAGCTGGATGAACTTGTTGCCGGCCTCGACAGCGGTCTTGACGTTGTCGGGAGCGGCGTCGCCGACGCTCAGCTTGGGCTTGCCGCCATCGATGGCCACGGTCAGGCTGTCGCCAGCCTTCGCCATCAGGTCGTCCAGCGCGGTCTGCAGGGGGGCGTCCTGGGCCACACCGAGGGCGGTGGTGAACTCGCCGCGGGCGGTGCCGAGGTTGGTCTCGATGTCGTTGAGGATGTCGTGGATCTCCTTGGCGGGGCCGAAGACGGCGTCGGCCTCGGCGATGTCGACCAGCTCGATCTGGATGAGCGCCGGGGCGTCACCGTCTTCCTTGGCCTTCTTCTCCTTCTTGGCGAAGGCGTCGTTGGCGCCGAAGGTGAAGACGACGGCGGAGACCGCGAGCACGGAGGTGAGGGTGCGGAAGCGCATGGTGTGGACCTCTGGGTGTTGGCCGACGAAGCGCCGACCGGGGACTTGGGGGGGGTGGGTCGCGAGCGACCATGGGAACGACCGCCGCCGTATACCGCGGCGGAGGGGCGGTTGCGAGCGGTCATGGCCCGTTGGGCAAGGTCCCGCAACTGTCGCGCGTCCTACACGTGGGCTCGGCGACCTGTTCCCGCAACCCTGAAGATCTCGTCGGAACGCAGGTCGTCAGTCCAGGACGCGGGCCAGGACGACGCTGATGTTGTCACCTCCGCCGCCCGCGTTCGCCAGATCGGTCAGGCGGCGCGCGGCCCGGTTCATGTCGTCGGAGGCGTCCGCGACGGTGCGTGCGAGCAGCGCCGGCATGGTCACGGGATCGCCCGAGGCGAAGTCGGTCAGGCCATCGCTGCACAGCAGCAGGGTCTCGCCGGGCAGCATCGTGATCTGGTGGAGCTGCGGCGGCACCGCCATCGGGCGATCGTCTTCGTCGAAGTGGCCGACGTAGGACGTCAACGCCGCGCCGTCGCCGTCGATCTGGAGCGGGCGACCGGACTGGTGGGCCTCGAGCTTGTCTCCGCGCAGGTTGCCGTCGCCGGTCAGCAGGGCGGGGCCGCAGGCGGTGAGCAGGTAGGCGCGGCTGTCCCCGAGGGAGGCCAGCCAGGCCTGGCCGTCCCGCAGGACGGCGGCCACGGCGGTCGTGCCCATCGGCACGTGGTGGCGGAGGTCGCCTCCGGCCAGGCGGAGGGCGTGCTCGCAGACCGAGTCGTTCGCGTCCTGGAGCGCCTGGCGGAGGAAGGCGTCGATGCGGTCGCCGTCGGCGTCGGACAGCAGGTCGGCCTCGTCCTCCCAGCGGGAGGCGACGGCCTGCACCAGCAGGGCGGAGGCCAGGTTCCCCGAGCCAGCCGAGGAGATCGAGATGCCGTCGGCCACGAGCACGATGCTCACCGCGCCGTGCTGGTGGAAGAACACGGCGTCCTGGTTGGTCTGGCCGAGCCGCGACTTGACCGCGCCGATGTGCGTGTCGTGGCCCAGCTCGACGCGGCAGGCGCGGCGGAGCGGGGCACCCTCGCGCACGCGGGACACGGCGTGGGCCTGCTCGAGGGCCTGCCACAGCGCGAGCCCGTCGGTCAGGCCGTGATCCGGCCGCGCACCGAGGGCCCGCACCATCACGGCGATCCAGTCCGGCGACAGCCGGGGGACCAGGCCGCGCAGGTGCGCGACCAGCGCCGTGTCGTCGAGCTCGTGGGGGGAGGGGACCCGCCCGATCAGCAGCTCTGCGACCGTGCGCATCGCCAACCGGACGTCGTCGTCCGGGGCGCCGGGTTCCGCCGGGCCCAGATCGACCCGCCACTCCGCGCGATGCAGGCGTGCGCCGCGCACCCCTCCGCAGCGGCCTGCCGCATGGCGCCGCGCCAGGGCCCGCGCCAGGCTGATCGCCACGGGGAAGGCGTCCCGGTCGGCCACCCGGCCCGCGTCCCGCAGCAGCGGTGTCGGGTGCAGCGACGGCATCTCCATCGTCGTGTCCGCGCTGCGGCCGCGCACCCAGTGCAGCGCCTCGGACCAGCGTCCGTCGCTCGGCGCGCGCACCTCGGCCGGCTGGTCGCCCAGTGGCTCGATGCGCTCCATCAGCTCGGCCATGCCGCCGTATTCCTCGACCAGCGTCTCGGCGGTGTCGAGGGCCTCGACATCGTGCAGCGACGCGGCCAGGAGCTCCATGAGCAGCGTCGCCCGACGGCGGCCTGGCAGGGTCGCCAGGAGCTCGGTCAGCTGTGCGTCCTGGGCGTTGAGGCGGGCGTGGTGCAGGAGCGGCGGCGCGACGAGGTCCGGCCGGGACACGGCGAGCGCCCGGGTCAGCTCGCGATGGCCCGACGACACCAGCCGGTCCAGGCCCGGTCCGTGGCGGTTGTCGATGAGCTCGGTGCACCGCAGCAGGAAGGACGCCGCGTCGGGGCGACCCTGGTCGATGCAGGCGGCCAGGGCCTGGGAGAGGGCGTCACCGGACAGGGAGGACACCACGTCGAAGCGAGCGCGTGCCGGCGAGGAGACCAGCCAGTCGGGCGTGTCGGCGGCGTCCGCGGGCCAGCCGGCGACCGGCGGCCGGGCGACGACCGTCTCGCCGACCAGCTCGCAGTCGCTGCGCCGCGCGGCGGCTTCGACAGCGGACTGCCACCAGCCCATCGTGCGACCGGGCGGCAGCAGGCCCCGGCTGACCAGCCACGTCGCCGCAGTCTCGCGATCGACGGGCTGCCCGAGCTCCTCGGACAGGTGGTGGGCGGTGCTGCCGGGATCGTCCTGGGCCAGCGTGGTCGCGTCTTCGGGTCGGAGCACCGACAGGGCGAACAGCCCCCCGGGCACGGCGAGGCGCCAGCCATCGCCGAGCTCTTCGGCTCCGAGGAAGGCCTCCGACCGGTCCAGCCGCTCGGACAGCTGCACCCACACGCCGTGCACCTCGACCGAGTCGACGACAGCGCCCCCGCGTGCAGGGTGGATGATGACGTCGCCGGGGCGGAGCTTGGCGGGATCCCGGAGGGGCAGCATCGACAGCTCGGGCAAGGGAGGAGGGGGCGAGCGAGCGCTCCGGAGCCGGGGTCCGGAGAGCCCGTCGGACACCGTCCGCACCACGGCGGGGTATAGCACGGCTCCTGCACTCCCCGGAGGTCGAGCGATGGCTCGCTCCCGCTCCTACGAGATCCGCTGTCCCATCCACGGCGCGGTCCGTGTGACGCTCGAAGAGCGCAGGGTGATCGACCACCCCTTCGTGCAGCGCCTGCGGGGCATCCGCCAGCTGGGCTTCTCCCACCTGCCCTTCCCAGGCGCCACCCACAGCCGCTACGCCCACTCGGTCGGCGCCTTCCACCTGGCGGGCAAGGCCTTCGACGCCTGCTTTCGCGAACACGTCTTCTCGTCGGACGCGCGGCGCGAGGCCCTGCGGGCCACCGTCAAGCTGGCCGCCCTCTGCCACGACCTGGGCCATGCCCCCTTCTCGCACGCCGCCGAGTTCGCGATGCCGCCCCTCCCGGCCCTGGGCATCGACGTCTACGCGCCCGCTGCGGTCGCCCGGCGAGGCAACGGCATCGCCTCGCACGAGGACTACACCGTCGCGATCCTCACCCGGTCCTCGCTCGCCGGGCTCATCCGCGACAACTTCCCCTGCGAGCCCCACCACATCGCGGCCCTGTCCAGCCCGGACGTCGTGTGCGACGACGACTTCTTCGTCGACCAGGGCATGGACTACCGCGGCCTGCTCTCGCAGCTCATCAGCAGCCAGCTCGACGTCGATCGCATGGACTACCTGGTCCGCGACTCGCTGTTCACGGGCGCCCGCTACGGCGAGATCGACACCGACTGGCTGATCAGCCACCTCTCCTGGCACGTCGACAGCGGCGGGAGGGTCTGCCTGGCGCTCGACCGACGGGCGATCTACGCCTTCGACGACTTCCTCATCGCACGCTTCCACATGTTCCTGATGGTGTACTTCCACCAGAAGTCCATCGCCTACGAGAAGCTGCTCGAGCGCTACATGAACGCGCCCGACTGCGACTACCGGCTGCCCGCCGACATCGACGCCTACCTGCACTGCGACGACGCCGAGCTGCTGTCCCACCTGCGGGGCAGCGACAGCGAGTGGGCCCGTCGCATCGTCGAGCAGCGGCCCTACAAGATGGTGGTCGAGGCCCACGGGCGCGCCGACGAGGTCGATCTGTCGGCCCAGCGCGAGAAGCTCGTCGCCGCCGGCATCGACGTGAGCGAAGCCGGCACCCGCGGCCAGCTGTCCCGGGGCCCCAAGCAGGGGTCGCCACCGATCTACGTCCTCGATCGCCCCCGCGGCCTGCCCGAGCGCGTCATCCCGCTCAAGGACGCCACCCGCGTCTTCGATCGGTACCAGGACGAACACTTCATCCAGCGCCTCTACGTGCCCCGCGAGCGCTGGGAAGAAGCCGGGGCGGTCCTGAGCCGATGAGCGGCGACCCCGACGGCGGCTCCCGACCACGACCCCGGGTGGTGATCGTCGGCGGCGGCTTCGGTGGCATCGCAGCGGCCCGCGCGCTGGCCCGGGCCCCCGTCGACGTGGTGCTGGTCGACAAGCGAAACCACCACCTGTTCCAGCCGCTGCTGTACCAGGTGGCGACGGCGGCCCTGTCGCCCGGTGACGTGGCCGAGCCGATCCGCGGCATGCTGGCCGGGCAGCGCAACGTCGAGGTCCTGCTGGCCCGGGCCACGGCCGTCGAGCCCGGTCCCCGCGTCCTGCGCACCACCGCCCGCGACATCCCCTACGACCACCTGATCCTGGCCGCGGGGGCCACCCACTCCTACTTCGGGCACGACGAGTGGGCGGCCAACGCGCCGGGGCTCAAGACCCTCGACGACGCCCTCGAGATCCGCCAGCGGATCCTCCTGGCCTTCGAGCGGGCCGAGTGGACCGACGACCCCGACGAGCGCCGCCGCCTGCTGAGCTTCGTCGTCATCGGCGCCGGCCCGACCGGCGTCGAGCTGGCGGGCGCCGTCGCCGAGATCGCCACCCGGACGTTGGAGCGGGACTTCCGCCGCATCGACCCCCGCACCGCCCGCGTGACCCTGGTCGAAGGCGCAGACGCCGTCCTGCGCGTGTACCCCGACCCGCTGCCCGCGCGGGCCGCCCGCCAGCTCGAGGGGCTCGGCGTGCAGCTGCGCCTGGGCCGACAGGTCGTGGCCGTCGACGAAGACGGCGTGGTGCTGGGCGGAGGCGACGGACCCGACGAGCGCATCGAAGCCCGGACGGTGTTGTGGGGGGCCGGCGTCGCGGGTGCGCCCGTGGCGGGCACCGTCGGTGTGCCCCTGGACCGTGCGGGGCGCGTGATCGTCGGCCCGGACCTGACGGTGCCCGGCCATCCCGAGCTGCGCGTGATCGGCGATCTCGCGCACTTCGCCCACACCCCGGACGGCCAGCCCCTGCCCGGGGTCGCCCAGGTGGCGCTGCAGATGGGCCGTCACGCCGGCCAGGACATCGCCCGCGGCCTGCGCGGCCAGCCCACCCGGTCCTTCCGCTACCGGGACCTGGGCAGCATGGCGACCATCGGGCGCAGCCGCGCCGTCGCCTGGATCGGGCGGCTCAAGCTGTCCGGCATCGTGGCCTGGTGGCTGTGGCTGTTCGTGCACCTGATGGCGCTGGTCGGCTTCCGCAACCGCGTGCTGGTGCTCATCCAGTGGGCATGGTCCTACTGGACCTGGGACCGCAGCAGCCGGCTGATTCGCGGCGAGCGCCACACGCCCACCCTGGTCGATCGCGGCGGCGACGAGCTGGTCGAGGATCTCAGCGCGCCCCGGGTCGGGGACCGCGGCGGTCCGGACTGAGGCCCTAGAACACCTGCTCGACGCTCTTGACCTCGGGGATCTCCTCGGTCAGCAGCGCCTCGATGCCCATCTTGAGGGTGGCCGTCGAGCTGGGGCAGGTGCCGCAGGCGCCGATCATGCGCAGCTTGACGACACCGTCCTCGAAGCCCTCGAAGGTGCAGTCGCCGCCGTCCTGGGCGATGGCCGGGCGGATCTCCTCGTCCAGCAGCTCGATGATCCGGGCCTCGATCTCGCCGATGTCGCCCTTCACCTCGTCCCCGACCGCGGCGTCGAAGACCGCCATCTCGCCGGACACCAGGAACTGGCGGATCGCGGTCTTCACGCGGGGCACCAGCGACGGCCAGTCGGCGTGGGCGTGCTTGCGCACCGTCACGAAGCGCGGGGCGATGAGCACGAGCTCGACCTGCCCGAGGGCCAGCAGCCGGGCGGCCAGCGGCGAGTCGCGGCCGGCGACGGCGGCGTCGGCGAATTCGAAGGTGCCGGTCGGCACGAGGGCCTCGGCCACGCGGAACATGATCGCGTCCGGGTTCGGCGTCGGCACGCTGTCGACGGGGATCTGTTCGAGGGAGGCGGCGTCGCCCTGGAGCTCGGGGGCCTGCATGGGGCCTCCACAGGTGTGGGGATCAGGAGGGGAGGGTAACCACGAGGGCCCGTCGGGGAAGGTTCCGCCCCCTGCATCGAACCGTCCCGCAGGCGCTCCCTGGCGCATTAGGGAGGCTCCCTCACCAAGGAGAGCCCCATGTCCCTGAGCTTCAACCTGTCCGAGGAGCAGGAGGCGCTGCGCGCCCTCGCCCACGAGTTCGCCGAGAACGAGATCCGCCCGGTGGCTCCCCACCACGACGAGACCGGCGAGTACCCCTGGGACGTGCTGCGCAAGGCCCACGAGCTCGGGCTGATGAACACCCACATCCCCGAAGACTGCGGCGGCCTGGCCCTGTCCAACGTCGACAGCCTGCTCATCGCCGAAGAGCTGGCCTGGGGTTGCTCCGGCATCGGCACCGCGATCGAGGCCAACGGCCTGGCCCAGGCCCCGGTCATCCTCGGCGCCAGCGACTTCCTCAAGCAGAAGTACCTGGCCCCCATGACCGAGACCCTGTCGATGTGCGCCTACGGCGTCACCGAACCGGGCGCGGGCAGCGACGTGCAGGGCATGAAGACCACCGCTGTGAAGCACGGCGACAAGTACGTGCTCAACGGCAACAAGATGTGGATCACGAACGCCGGCGTGGCCGACTGGTACTTCGTCGTCGCCCTGACCGACCCCGACAAGAAGGCCCGCGGCGGCATGACCGCGTTCATCGTCGAGCGCAGCTGGGACGGCGTCACGGTGGGCAAGAAGGAAGAGAACCTGGGCCAGCGGGCGAGCGACACCCGGGGCATCACCTTCGAAGACGTCGAGGTCCCGGCCGAGAACGTCGTCGGCGTGGAAGGTGACGGCTGGAAGCTGGCCATGGCCGCCTTCGACCACACGCGCCCGGCGGTCGCCTGTGCGTCGGTTGGCGTCGCCCGCGCTGCGATGGAACACGCCCGCCAGTACTCGACCGAGCGGCGGACCTTCGGCACGGCGATCGCCAACCACCAGGCCGTGGCCTTCATGATCGCCGAGATGGCCATGAACATCGAGGCCGGCCGGCTGCTGTGCTGGCAGGCCGCCGACCTCAAGGACCAGGGCAAGCGCAACACCATGCAGGCGTCGATGGCCAAGGCCTTCTGCGCCGACATGGCGATGAAGGTCTGCACCGACGCCGTCCAGGTGTTCGGCGGCTACGGCTACAGCAAGGAGTACCCGGTCGAGAAGCTGATGCGGGACGCCAAGATCTTCCAGATCTACGAAGGCACCAGCCAGATCCAGCGGCTCATCATCAGCCGCGAGCTGTTCGTCCGGGGCCGCTGAGCCTCCCCTCGCTGGAGCCCTCCCGCTGGGCTAACGGGCAGCGCATGAAGGTACTCGTCACCGGTGCGACCGGCTTCGTCGGCGCCAACCTCGTCCGCCGGCTCCTCGAGCGGGGGGACGAGGTGCGCTGCCTGGTCCGCAAGCCCAACGCGCTGGTCGAGGGACTGGACGTCGAGCTGCTGACCGTCCCGATGGTCCCCCGCGACCGCCAGGACCAGGAAGACCTGGTCCGCGCCCTGGACGGCTGTGACGGCATCTACCACGTGGCCGGGGTCTACGATGCCGGGCCCTCGGGGCGGCAGACGATGCGCGATGTGCACGTCTTCGGCACCCGCGCGCTGTGCGAAGCGGCCGTCAGCGCGGGTGTGCGGCGCATGGTCCTGTGCAGCTCCAGCGTGACCGTGGGCTACGGACCCATCGACCACCCGGGGGACGAAGACACACCGCTGGACCCCACACCGGTCTACGGCGCCACGGGCAGCCTGCGCTGGTACTACGACACCAAGATCCAGTCGGAGCGCCTGGCGACGGGCTGGGGCGGGGTCGAGGTCGTGGTGGTGAACCCCGACTTCGTGCTGGGGGCCTGGGACGTGAAGCCGACCAGCGGCTCGATCATCGTGCAGATGGCGAAGCATCCGGTCCCGTTCTACCCCCAGGGCGGCAAGTGCTTCATCCACGCCATGGACGTGGCTGACGGGCACATCGGCGCCATGGAACAGGGCGTGCCCGGTCGCCGCTACCTGCTGGGCAACCACAACCTGAGCTACCACGCGTTCATGGACGTGGTCGCCGACGTCGTCGGGTGCCGGCGCCCGGTGGTCTCGCTGCCTGCGGGCGTGCTGCACGCCGCGGCGTCGGTCGGCGGGCTGCTCCGCATGACGGACCCGCACCGGTTCGCCGGCATGTCCCGCCCGGTCCTGCTGTCCATGCAGGAAGAGCGGTACCGCAGCGGCCAGCGAGCCCGCGACGAGCTGGGCATGCCCTCGACCCCGGTCGAGCAGGCCGTCGAGGATGCGTTCCGGTGGTTCCGGGACCACGGCTACTGCTGACCTGGGCGGCGGCGCTGCTGCTGCTCGGGTGCCCGGCCGAGGACCTCGGCGTCGAGCTTCCCAAGGGAGGCCCGCAGTCCGTCAGCGCCGAGGATCTCCAGCGGGATGCGTGGGCCATCCAGAAGGCCGGGCGTCCTGGTGACGCCGCCGGGCATGTCGCGAAGCGGCTGGCCCAGATGCGGCTGCTGCCCGGCTTCGGGAGCACCTGGGTGGGCGCGGACCCCGGCACGGCGGTCGTCTGCGGCCGCAAGGACGGCCAGGGGGCCCCGGGAGCGTTGATCGTGGCCGAGGGCGATCCCGCCTCGACCGACGGACAGGTCGTCTGGGCCGCCCTGATCAGCCTCGGCAAGGCGACCGACCTGCCCACGCCGCCGGCCCGAGGCCTGTGGCTGTGCGCCACCCCCGACGCAGCCGCCACCGCGGCCCTGCTCGCCGCCCCGCCGACGCCCCTCGCCGGGGTCGACGTGATGGTCCTCGGCGCGCTCTCCGGCCCGTCCCTCGACGCGGCGCCCGCCGTGCGCGGGTCGGTCCCGGTCACCGCCCTCGCCGCGGCCGAGCCCGGGGTGGGAGCGCTGGGCGAGGTCGACATGCGCCGGGTGGTCGGCCACGTCGTCGCCGTGCACGGGCGCCTGCCGCTGTAGGCCCGGCTAGGGCGCCGCGGCCGCGGCCCGCACCTGGGCGTCGGTGGCGGCCAGCTGCGCGTCGAGCTGGGTCTGCAGGACCGCGAGCTCGGCGGTGCGGGCCTGGATGTCGGCCACGGCTGCCGCCCGATCCCCGGGCGAGGTGAGGCCCCGGGCGGCCGTCGCCACTTCCTCGAGCTCGATGGCCTTCGCCTCGATCTCCGCCGCCAGCCGGTCGAGCTCGCGCACGCCGTCGAGGGCGTCCGCCGCGGGGGTGCCGGATGGGGCCGGCGCGGTGCCGCCGATGCCGCAAGCCAGCGCCAGGCCGACGACGAACAGGGGAGAGGCGGCAGGCATCGACACTCCGACAGCGGGTCGGTCCCGGGTATCCGCCCGAGATAGGACGCGTCCATGTACATCGATCCACAGGACTGGTCCGGGACCGAGGTCTACCGGCTGATGACATCGCTGGTGGTGCCGCGCCCCATCGCGTGGGTCGGCAGCCGCTCGCGGGCCGGCGTCGACAACCTCGCTCCTTTCTCGTACTTCATGGCGGTCTCCTCCCGCCCCGCCGCGCTGGCCCTGTCCATCGCACGGGTCCGGCGGAGCCCGGAAGGCCCGCTGCAGCTCAAGGACAGCGCGCGCAACGTCCTGGACACCGGCGTCCTGACCGTGTCGCTGGTGTCCCGGGCGCTGGGCCCCGACATGGTGGACACCAGCCTGTCCTGGCCGTCGGACCGCAGCGAATTCGACGCCTGCGGACTGACCGCCGTGTCCGGCGATCGCGTGGCCGCGCCCTTTCCCGGCGAAGCCGCGGTCGCGATGGAGTGCCAGCTCGCCCACACCATCGACATGGGCAGCACCCACCTGTTCGTGGTCGAGGTGCTGTGCTTCCACGTCGACGACGCCCTGGTGCCGGCCGATCGGGCCGACGACCGCCTGTTCGCGGTCGATCCTCGGGCCCTCGACCCGCTGGCTCGCCTGGGCGGCGCCTCGTACACGGCCCTCGGCGATCTGTTCGCCCTGAAGCCACGGCGGACCCCCTGAGTCGCTGCCCCCTCGGCTGGGCGCTGGCGCTGGCGCTGGCGGTGGGGCCGGGCTGCGGTCCACGCACGGACGCCGAGCGCTACGCCTACGCGCTGACCGACGCCCCGGACTTCGACCGGGCCCGGGAGAGCTGCCTGGGCATCCGCGCGTCGATGAGCCGCGGCGACTGCCTGGTGGCGGCCATGGAGCGCTTCGATCGGCTGGAGGCGGTGGACTGCGACGCCATGCGCGCCGACGAGCCGGCGCTGGCCCTCTGGCGGGACGAGTGCCGGTTCCTGCTGGCCGAGCGCCAGCGCGGCGCAGGAGCGCTGCTCGAGGCGGTGGACACCTGCCAGTCGACCCGCTTCCACCGCCAGTGTCTGTGGCACCTGGTCCAGGACGAAGCCGAGGCGTCCCTGGACGAGAGCCCGCTGCAGGCCGAGGCGCGGCTCGGGATCTTCGCCGGCGCCCACCGGATCCCGGACGCTGCCGTCCAGTTCTGGACCATCCGGACCCGCACGCGCGCTGCGAAGGGCGTGCCTCCCGACGAGCGTGACTGTGACAGCCTGGCCGACCGCGAGTCGTGCATCGAGGGCGTGCGACGGTACATCCGGCTGACCCTCGACACCCGCGCCCGCCACCTCGACACCAGCGGATGCGACGAGGAGCACGACGTCTCGGGTACCTTGTCCGGACGACGCGCGTGGGTCGACGGCCCTGCCGCCCGAGACACCGTGCGTCGCTGGTGGGAGCTGCGCTGCCGGGCGCCTGCCCCATCGGGAGGTTCGAGAGCCCTCCCGCCTTGACCTTTCCCGGCACCGGGACGTGCATGCGGCTGGCGATCTACATCGACGGGGCGAACTTCTACCAAGGCCTCCAGCGCATGCTCCCGGGGGTCGAACTCGACTATGCCGCCTTGGGGCGTTGGCTGACCGCGCGGGTCGGTGGGGACGAGGCCACCCTGGTCGGGGCCCGCTACTACGCGGCCGGCGAAGATCCTCAGCTGCTGGGCTTCCTCGACCACCTCCAGGGGATCCAGGGCTACCTGCTCCGCCGCGGGCGGCTGGCCGAAGCGGAGCGCAGCTGTCCGCAGTGTGGTCATGCCTGGCTGGAGCGCCGCGAGAAGGCGGTCGACACGGCCATCGTCGCCGACCTCGTGCTGCACGCCAGCCAGGGCAGCTTCGATCGAGCCGTGCTGCTCAGCGGCGACGAGGATCTGCTGCCCGGCGTGCGCGCGGCCCACGAGCTCGGCCGGCCGGTGTGGGTCGCCACATGGGCGGGCCGCGGGCTGGGCGAGGAGCTCCGAGGAGAGGCCTTCGAGAGCATCGACCTGATGGAGGGAGTGGCGAGCTTCTCCACCGGCCGGCTGCGGGAGCACTCGGTGCGGGAGGGCGACGACGGAGTGCTCGAGCAGATCGAGCAGGGCGTCCGGTACTTCGGCGCCCGGGGCGGGCACCTGGGCCGCTGGTACTTCGAGCACCGCTGGTCGGCCCGCGGGCCCTGCGCGGAGCCCGGTGCCGAGCGGGTCGAGGCCGTCGCGCGCTTGATCGCGGCCGGGCGGGTCCAGGCCTACACCACGGATCTGCGGGGACGCGAGGTCGAGGCCATCCGGCCGGTGTGACCTGCACGGGTGCGGGACGAGACGGCCGACGCCGGATCCACTACGCTGCGCCCATGCCGGTGCCCCTGCAGCCCGTGTCCGTGTTCGCGCTCTGTTCGTGCACGCTCTGTCCGTTCGGGCGCTTCCGTGCCGGAAACGCACCATGAGCGAAGGACCGCGCCTCGTGCGGAGCATCACCCCTTCGCCGGCCGACGTGCGCCGGCGCGCCACGCTGATCGGCGCCGCCTTGTTCGTGGTGGTGATGCTGGGGCTCGTGCTGTGGGGCTCGGCGCCGACCCAGGACGCAGGCGTGCGCGTGGTCATCGCGGCGCCCGACGGTTCGCTGCTCGCGGTCGACGGGCGGCCGCGGCCGGTGCTCGGCACCGACGGCAACCACCTGCTCACCTTGGAGCCGGGGCGACACGAGGTGGCCGTCACCCTGAAGTCCGGAACGGTGCTCGAGCACGACCTGCGGCTCGACGATGGCCAGTCGTCGGTCCGCCTGGAGGTCCGGTTCAGCCGCCGCACGGGCGGCTGGTCGATCGTCGATCTCGACGTCGAAGACGCGGCGCGGGCGGCCGAGAAGGCCGAGCGGGAGGCGCGGGGAGTGAAGCCCCGACAGGACGCGCCGCTCTGACCCGGCGCCTGCATCCCGCTGTCATCTGTCAGTCGAAAACGCTGTAGCGGCCGGTACTTCCGGCGTGGCCACCCCTGGCTGCCTGGACTACGCTCCGGCCATGCGACACGACACCAAGCTGCTGGCCGGTCTGCTCCTGCCCCTCCCGCTGGCGATCGCCTGCCTCAAGGACGAGAGCACCCCCTTCCCCGACGGCCTCGAACCGCTCGAGGACTGCTCCCCCGGCTTTCCCGGCGGCGAAGACAGCACCCCCGAGCAGATCAACAGCGCGGGCGGCGAGGACGAGGACAACGACTGGTACTGGGGCCACTCCTGCGGCTACATCCACGCCGATGTCGACCAGGTGTGGGACGCCCTGCAGGATGCGGACGTCATCGTCGACCGCCGCCGTGTGTCCGAGTGGTCCGTGACCGAGACCGATCGTGAGCCCGAGTACGACGTGTCCTTCCGCGTCCACAACCTGGTCGAGGATCTGCTGACGGTCGAGTACGACATCGACTGGCGCCAGGGCATCTGGGAACAGTCCGACGACGGTGTCGTCGAGTCGGTGGCCATCCGCTGGCAGAAGACCGAAGGCGTCGCGATCATCGAGGTGATCGAGGGCAGCATGGTCATCCAGCAGGTGGACGACGGCGTCACCAGCATCGAGATCGTCGAGCACGTCAAGGCGCCGCAGTTCTCGGGCGACGAGGTCGAGCAGTTCACCATCGACCTGTACGACTCGGCGCTCGCCTGGATCGACGGCAAGTCGCTGCCGGTCTACGACGACTGAGCACGCGCCCCAGCGCTCGAGCTGCGTGGACGGCCCGCTGGGGGGCTCCGGGGCTGATGGCGAAGGGGTCTCCGTCGGGACGTTTCGCCGGCCTTCGGCCGCCTGCAAATGTCCCGACTGCGACCCCGTTCGCCCGCCCCTGCGCCCCCCAGCGGGCCTTCGTCGGGCTGGACGCACGGGTGGCGTGCGCCGATCGAGCCTCGTCCTGCGACCCTCCCCCTGCGGCGACGCCGTGGGGGGAGGTGGACGGCCGCAGGCCGGCCGGAGGGGGGGCGGCAGGACCCGGTGGCCGGCGGGTCGGTCGGAACGCCGTCGGCCCCGGAGCGGCGTCGGGGACAGGTCGAACGTCCCGCGGGGTCGCAGGGGCGAAGGGAGGTCAGGCCGCCAGCAGCGCCGGGTTCTCGACGTAGCGCCGCACGGCCTGCAGGAACCGAGCACCCAGTGCCCCGTCGATGACCCGGTGATCGCAGGTCATGGTCACCCGCAGCTGCCAGGCGGCCACGAGCTGTCCGTCGCGCACGACGGGCTCCTGCTGCAGGCCGCCGACCGCCAGGATGCCGGCCTCGGGCGGGTTGATGATGGCGGTGAAGTGCTCGATGTCCATCATGCCCAGGTTGCTGACCGTGAAGGTGCTGCCGGTGTACTCGTGGTCGCGGAGCTTGCGGTCCCGGGCCCGGGTCGCGAGCTCGCGGGTCGCCTCGGCGATGGCGGCCAGGCCCAGCTCGTCGGCCCGGAACACCACCGGCGTGATGAGGCCGTCCTCGAGGGCCACCGCCATGCCGATGTTGACGTCGCGGTGGCGGGTGATGGCCTGCTCGCCCCAGCTCGCGTTGACCTCGGGCACATCGACCAGTGCGCGGGCGACCGCCTTGATGATGATGTCGTTGTAGGACACCTTCAGCCCGGCGTCCTTGAGCTGCTCGCGGAAGACGACCAGCCGATCGCAGTCGAACCGGGCCGTCAGGTAGAAGACCGGCGCGTCCCGCCAGACCTGGGTCAGGCGCTTGGCGATGGTCCGCCGCATCTGCGAGTTCCGCACCTCGACATCGCCCCGCATGCGGGCGATGTCCGGCGTCGGCGCGGGCGCTGCCGTGAAGCCTTCCACGTCGGACACGGTCACGCGGCCGCGCGGGCCGGTGCCCGCGACGCGGTCGATGTCGACGCCGCGCTCCCGGGCGGCCTTGCGGGCCGCGGGGCTGCTCCGCACCCGCCCTCCGAAGGGCCCGCTGGACGCCCCACCGGCGCGCCCGAAGACGTGCACGGGCTCCATGATCGCTTCGTGCAGCGGCTTGCCGTGCCAGGTGGCGGGCGGAAGGCCATCGACTGCGGGAGCGGCCGGCTCGGCGGCAGCCGGCTCGGCGGGGGCTTCGGCGGGCGCCTCCTCCTCCACCGCTTCCGGCGCGGCCTGCTTCGCAGCGGGCTTCGCCGGCGTGGCCTTCGCCTCGGCCAGCAGCGCGCTGATGTCCTCGTCCGCGGCCTTGCCGATGATGGCGATGGGCGTGCCGGCCGGCACCTCCTCGCCCTCTGGGACCAGGATCTTCAGCAGGAAGCCGGGATCGAAGACCTCGATCTCCATGGCCGCCTTGTCGGTCTCGACCTCGGCGATCACGTCCTGGGGCGCCAGCTCGGCGCCTTCTTCCTTGCGCCAGGCCAGGATGGTCCCGGTCTCCATGGTGGGAGAGGCCTGCGGCATCTCGAACAGCTCAGCCATCTTCTTGTCCGTGGGGGAGAGGGGGAGGGGCTCAGGCGCCCTGCTGGGGCAGGTCGAGCGCGTTGTCCTGGGCGACGTCGCGGCCGAGCACGCGGTGCACGGCGGCGATCACCCGCGGCGGGCTCGGCATGACGAGCTTCTCGAGGTTCGGGGCGTAGGGCTGGTTCACGTCGCGGTTGCAGACGCGCAGCACGGGCGCGTCCAGCCAGTCGAAGCAGGCCTCCTGCACCCGGGCGGCCAGCTCGGCGGCGATCCCTGCGAAGGGGTAGCCCTCCTGCACGATGACGCAGTGACCGGTCTTGGCCACCGACGAGAACAGGGTGTCCTGGTCGAGCGGCCGGATGCTGCGCAGGTCGATGACTTCGGCGGAGATGCCCTGCTCGGCCAGCTGGGCGGCCGCGGCCTCGACCATCATGACCTGCTTGCCCCAGGTCACCAGCGTCACGTCGGTGCCCTCGCGGCGGATCTTCGCCTGGCCCAGCGGGATCAGGAACTCGTGGTCGGGGACCTCGCCCTTCACGCCGTAGGTGAGCTCGCTCTCCAGGAAGACGACCGGGTTGTCGTCGCGGATCGCGGACTTCAGCAGGCCGTAGGCATCGTGGGCGTCGCAGTAGGTGACGACCTTGAGCCCGGGGAAGTGGGCGTAGATGCTGTCCACCGACGTGCTGTGCTGGCTGCCCAGGTTCTCGGCCGCGCCGTTGGCGCCGCGGAACACGATGGGCACCTTGTACTGGCCGCCGGACATCTGGAAGACCTTGGCGGCGCTGTTGATGACCTGATCGTAGGCCACCAGGCTGAAGTTGAAGGTCATGAACTCGATGACCGGGCGCATGCCGGCCATCGCGGCCCCGACCCCGAGCCCGGCGAAGCCGCCCTCGGCGATGGGCGTGTCCACCACCCGGTCCTCGCCGAACTCGTCCAGCAGCCCCTGGCTGACCTTGTAGGCGCCGTTGTAGTGAGCGACTTCCTCGCCCATCAGGAAGACGCTCTCGTCACGGAGCATCTCCTCGCGCAACGCCCGGCGCAGGGCTTCGCGGATCTGCAGCTTGGCCATCTCAGGACTCCTTGCCGGACAGCGGGGTGTCGGCGGCCAGGCTGGTCTCCTGCGCGCCGTAGACGAAGTCGTAGAGGGTCGCCGGGTCGGGCCAGGCGCTCTGGTCGGCGAAGTCCCAGGCGTCCTGGGCCTCGGCATCGATGTCCGCGTGGATGCCGTCGATCACGTCCTGGCCGACGCCGTGCTGGTCCTGCAGCTTCGCGGCGGTCAGGAGCAGCGGGTCGCTGCGTTCCTTCTGGCCGTCGAGCTCGCCCTGGGGCCGGTACTTGGCCGGGTCGCTCATGCTGTGGCCGCGGTAGCGGTAGGTGATGATCTCGAGCAGCACCGGGCCGTGCTCCAGCGCGTGCTTGCGGGCGGCGGCGACGCGCTGGCGCACGTGCTCGACGTCCCAGCCTTCGAGCTGCTCGCGGGTCATGCCGACGCCGCGGGCCCGCAGGCTCATGTCGGTCAGCGCCGACTGGCGGTGCAGCGGCGTGCCCATGGCGTACCAGTTGTTCTCGCAGATGAACACGACCGGCAGCTTGTAGAGCTCGGCCAGGCACAGGGCCTCGAAGAAGGCGCCCTGGTTGGCGGCGCCGTCGCCGAAGAACACGACGCAGACCTTGTCGAGCTTCTTCTGCTTGCAGGCCCAGGCGACCCCGTTGGCCATCGGCACGTGGGCGCCGACGATGCCGTAGCCGCCCATGAAGTCGACGCTCTTGTCGAAGATGTGCATGGACCCGCCCTGGCCCTTGCTGGCGCCGGTCTCGCGACCGAACAGCTCGGCCATGATCGCGCGGGCCGGCACGCCCTTCGCCAGGGCGTGGCCGTGCTCGCGGTAGGCGGTGATCCAGTGGTCGCCGCCCGTCGCGGCGGCCGCGCCCACGGCCACGGACTCCTGGCCGATGTACAGGTGGCAGAAGCCCAGGATCTTGCGCTGGGTGTAGGCCTTCGCCGCGAGCTCCTCGACCCGGCGCATCAGCGCCATCTGCCGGTACAGCTCCAGCAGCTGGTCCTTGTCTGCGTCGGGGAGGGGGTTCTCGGGAGGCAGCCCGCGGTCGGCCGGGGGCGGCTCGACGTGGTGCCCGCTGGGGGCGTCCGCGGGGGAGGGGGAGTCGGACATCCGGTGCTCCGGTCGGATGGAGGGGCCCGGCCTGCCGCGCCTCGGGAGAGGACGAGCGGTCGAGGAGGGCGTGGCGGTCTCGGCAAGCAGGGAGGGGCCGGCCAGGGGGAAGGGACTGGCGGGCCCGCGCGTGCGTCTGGCACCCTATCAACCCCGAGCGCTCGTGCGTGGCCGTCCCTCCGCACCCGCCTCCTCGGACCGGCTCCGCCGCGCCTGGCATGGCGCACCCGCCCACCGCACCCGCCCCCGGGGCATTAAGGGCGGGCACCTCCTCACAGGAAGTCCGATGCGCCGTCCCTCCGTCGACCTCCTCGGTTCCCTGCTGTCCCGCACGGCGATGCTCGCGGCCGGCCTGGGCCTGCTCGCGGCGCCCGCCGTGGCCGAAGAGCTGCCCGGCCTGCCGCTGTCCTTCGACGTCGGCGCCGACGGCGGGTGGCGCCTCGGCGCAGATCTGCCTCCCGCCTTCGTGGCGGCCGGGGCGCAGCCCGGCTGGATCCTGACCGCCGTGGACGGCGTCGGGTTCAGCGACCCGAAGGCCGCCCAGCGCCGCGTCGCGTCGGGTCCGGCCCGTGAGGTGCAGCTGCGGTTCCGCCTGCCGCCGCCGCCCGATCAGCCGCCGGCGGCCCCCGACGCCGAGCCCACCGTGCCCGACACCATCCTGGTCGTCGAGCGGGCCCCGCTGGTGCACGTCGAGCAGCTGGGCGTGCTGCCCTGGCCCGATGGCTTCGTCGTCCCCGACGCCGCCGCCTGGCAGGAGACGCTGACCGCCGCGCCCGCGCTGGTCGATGGCGAAGGCCGCACCTGGGTGTTCGACAGCGTGACCGGCGCCCTGCAGCCGCGCGAGGGCGCCGAGCTGTCCCGCCGCAAGGTGCCCGACGTGTTCTGGCACCTGGCCGACGCCGAGTGGGTGGTCGACCGCTCCAGCGGCATCGAGGGCGGCGACCGCGAGTGGGCCCAGCAGGGTCTGGCGGCGGCCACCCGCCTGGATCGTTTCCAGGCCGAGGCCGGCGATCACCTGGTCCAGCCGCGCAGCGACGGCCTCGAGGTGCTGCGCGTCGAGTTCCCCCGCGGCACGCCGCTGCTGCCCACCTGCAACCCGGTGGTCCCCGAGACCTGCCTGGCCGGCGGCACCCGCATCCTCGACGAGCTGATGCCGCGGCCCGGCGCCCGGGACGAAGCCTGGCGCCAGCTGGGCCTGGCCTGCGCCGGCGGCGTGCACCGCGCCTGCTACGAAGCCGTGGCCCTCGAAGACGAGCGCCTGGCCCCGCAGGCCGACCAGTGTGTCGACGGAGACGTCGGCGCCTGCAACGCCGTCGCCGAGCGGCGGCTGAAGCGCGCCAAGGACAAGCCCGACGACCTGGTCATCGGCCTGCTCGAGTACGCCTGCGAGCTCGAGGGCTCCGGCAGCCTGGGCGAGCGCCTGCGGCGGATCGAAGACGTCGGTGCGGGCTGCATGATGCTGGCCGACGCCTACGACACCCTCGAGATGCCCGATCAGGCCCTGCTCAACATCGACCGGGCCTGCGTCGTCGGTCGGGCCGACGCCTGCGAGGAGGCCGCCGACCGCCGCCACCAGGCCTTCGCCGCCCGCACCGTGCGCGAGTGCGAGGACACCGAGCACCCCGTCGCCGCCAGCTGCGTCGAGCTGGGCCGCCTGCTGTCCGTCGAAGAAGTCGCCGCCGCCAGCCTGGACGACTTCGGGTCCTTCCTGCGCGCCTGCGAGCTCGGCGCCAACGACGGCTGCATCGAGCTCGGCGACTTCGTCGACCGCTGGGGCATCGAGAACCAGCGCGTCATCGACGCCGAGAAGCAGCTGCGCAGCGCCTGCCTGGACGGCGAGCAGCGTGCCTGCCTGGGCGCCGCCCACCTGCTGGTCCGCCACGAGCCCCGGACGGAAGCCTACCGGGAAGCCCTGGTCCTGTTCACCGAAGCCTGCGAGGCCGGCCTGTCCGACGCCTGCGTCGCCGGCGCCGAGCAGCGCCGCATCGGCTACGCCAAGAAGACCGAGGCCCCGCCCCAGGACGACATGTGGGCCATGGCCTGCGACCTGCACTCCGCCGACGGCTGCGCCGGCCTGGGCGATCGCCTCTCCCGCAGCAAGCAGACCTGGCCCGGCGCCTTCGACGCCTGGACCCGCTCCTGCGACCTCGGCCAGGCCCCCTCCTGCACCGACCTCGGCCTGCTCGTCGAGCGCAAGCACGACCCGTGGACCGGCGAGCAGCCCCGCGACAGCTACCTGACGACCGCCTGCGACAACGGCGATGCCGAGGGCTGCTACTGGCTGGCCGAAGACGACCTGCCCCGCCGGGGCGAGCCCTCCGAAGACGCCTACCTCCTCCTCGACCGCTCCTGCGAGGGCGAGTACGGCCCCGGCTGCGCCGAGCTCGCCGACGTGCACCTCGACCGCAAGACCAGCTTCGACGACGAGATCGCCGCGCGGCACCTCGACACCGCCTGCTCGAACAGCCACTTCGACAGCTGCCGCACCCTGGGCGTGATGTTCATGCGCGGCAAGGGCGTCGAGCGCGACCGCCAGCGGGCCAACGAGCTGCTCGAGAAGTTCCGGCTGAACGCGCCCCGCAAGCACGTGCGGCTGGGCCTGCACGCCGGCCTGCCCACCGGCGCGGGCGGCGAGCTCGAGCTGGTGCTGCCCATCCCCGTCGGCCCGGCGATCAGCGTCGGCGGCACCTACAGCTACATGCCCTGGAGCGGCTCGGTCATGGCGCTGCTGGTCGGCCAGGACTCGCCGTCCACGCCGCCGGATCTGCAGTCCATCTCGCTCATCGCCCGGCTGTACCCGAACACCCAGGCCCGCGGGCTCTACGGCGCCGTCGCGGTGCACCAGATCGACGCGCTGGGCGGCTCGCTCACCGAAGACCTGCAGCGGCAGGGCCTGTCGGGTCGCGTCGGCTACCGGACCGACCGCAAGTCGATCTACACCAGCCTGGAGATCGGCTTCGGCCAGTACGGCTTCGTCGACCTGAACGACTTCGACGAGGACGAAGAGGGGCTCATCCCGCTCGTGATGCCGGCGCTGGCCTTCTCCGTGGGTGTGGCCTTCCTGTAGTCAGCGCTTCTCGCCCTTCTCCTTCTTCTCCTTCTTGCCCTTCTCCTTCTTCTTCTTGCCGTCGTCGGGCGGCGGGGGCGGAGGAGGCGGCGCGACGAGCTGGCTGATGTCCAGGCTGGCGCCGTCGGCCGTGACCAGCCACAGCCCGCCCTGGTGGGCCACGTAGGTCGCCTGGAAGTCCGGGAGGGTGGCGGCGACCAGGGCGCCGACCTGGCGCTGGCGCTCCGGGTCCAGCAGGTCGTCGAGGATCGGCGGGCGGAAGGCGCCGGGCAGCACCAGCACGGCGTCTGCGTCGGCCACCAGCCAGGCGGAGCGGATGCCGGCGGGGGTCGCGTATTGGGCGAGGTGCAGGCCGGGGCGGACCCCGAGACCGCTGCCGTCGCCGGGCACGGCCGTGCCGTCCAGCCACGGGCCGCTGGTCGTGCCGCGGGGCGCGATCAGCACGTTCGCGGAGCTGTCGCCGGCCCGCTCCTCGGCCAGCAGCCGCTCGCCGTCGACGGGCAGCGACATCGACCAGCGCAGATCGGGCTGGAGCGACAGCGCGGTGCGCAGCTCGCCGCGGGCCACGGTGTCGGCCTTGCCCTGTTCGGCGGCGCGCTCGGCCTCGAGCGACCCCCGCAGCAGGAAGATGCGCGAGGCCAGCGCCGGGCGCACGATCTCGCCCAGGCAGCCGAGCTGGGCCACGGCCAGGTCCAGCCGGTCGAAGGCGTCGACCCGCTGGCGGTCTTCCCACGACGCCTCGGCGCGCACGAGCTCGGCCTCGACCTGGGCCATCGTGGTGGGCTGGCCGGTGCAGCGGCGCAGCACCGCGTCGCCCAGGACCTGGGGCGGGGCGTCCAGCAGCTGGTCCAGATCGACGGTGGCGAGCTGCTCGGCGGGCAGGCCGGTGCGCTCCGCGACCACGCCCGGCAGGGTGGCGGCGGTGGTCGCGTCGACGTCGTGCACGATGGGCACGCGGTCGCGCGGGACCGTCACGCCGGCCTGGGCCGAGGGGCTGCCGATCAGCAGGGCGAGCAGGGCGGTGAGGGGCACGGCGGGGCTCCGGGAGCGGGCGGCCGCGCCCCTGGTGGGACTCAGGGCGTGCCGCAGGCCGAGTTGGTGTCGAAGCTGTAGCAGATCTCGACCGTCGCGTCGGCGCGCACGACCACCGGGATGCGGGTCGACTCCCCGTTGGCGCTCTGCACCTCCAGGACGTGGCTGCCTTCCGGCAACACGTAGCCGGCGCCGGAGCGTTCCAGGGTCTTGCCGCCGACGCGCACGGTGTGGGCGCTCGGCACGGTCCGCACCTGCACGATGCCGACGGGGTCCTGGGGAGGGGGAGGGGCGCTGGTGCCGGCACCGCTGCCGCCGTCCTGGCCCGAGGTCGGGGCGAGGACCTTGATGACGCGCGGCTCGCTGCTGGATCCCGAGGAGGTCGTGCGGGTCGTGCCTGCCGAGGTGCCGCTGGAGGGAGGAGTGGAGGCACCGGCCGAGGTGGTGCCCTTGTCCGGTTGTGTGGCTGGCGGCGGGTCGTCCGGAGGAGGCGCGTCCGGGTCGTCCGGGGCGTCACGCTCGGCGTGGTAGTCGAAGGGCTCGGTCACGGTGAGGGGCACGCGCAGGACCTCGTCCTGCCCGGTCATGTGCGCGGGCGGCGTCGGGCGAGGGTCCGGCACCGGATCGTCCGCCAGCAGCCGCGGCACCACGACGATCGCGCCGATCACACCGGCCACCAGCAGGCCGCCGACGATGCCGAGCAGCATCCCGCGCCCCGATCCGCCGGAGGCCGCGGGGGGGGCTGTGTCCTGGGGGATCGCCACGGGCGGCGTCGCCCGTGGCGGGATCGACTGAGGGGGCACCGACTGCGGCGGCACCGACTGCGGGGGCGCCGACCGGGTCGAGCGGATCTGCGCGGCCAGCTCGTCGGCGCGATCCGGCGACGGCGCCAGGGTCGGCGGCGGGCGGTCTCCGTGGGCGCCGCCGGCCTCGGCGATGGCGTCTTCGCGCAGGGCCTGGAAGTCGCCCGAGTCGAAAGGCGCGGTCGTCAAGCCGGGGTCGTCGTCCCGGGCCAGGGACGCCAGGTTGCGGGGCTCGCCGCGCGGCTCGGCGCGGGTCACTGCGTCGACGACGTCTTCGATCGGCGCGATGGTGCCGCCCGACAGGTTCGGGATCGAGGACGGCTCGTCCGCTGCGATGCCGCCTTCGCGGGGCGGCGGCAGGAACAGCAGCGAGGTGTCCCCGCTGCCGCTGCCGCGCATGCTGATGAGCGGCTTGAGCGTCTCGCGCAGGTCGCGGTCCTCGGCGATGATCGAGACGATGTCGGAGTCGGGGTGGTCTTCCGCCAGGTCCGGCGCGGTCAGCGGGTTGGCCAGCCGCTCGACGATCGGGGCGTCGGGCAGGGCCGCCACGATGGCGTCGAGGTCGGCCGCCATCTGCTCGCCGTCTTCGTAGCGATCCTCGAACCGGAACCGCGTCGCCTTCTTGATGACCTCGGCCAGCGCGTCGGGGATGCCGGCGAGTGCTTCGCCATGGGACTCGGCGTTGTGCAGGGCGCTCGGCCGGCGTCCGGTCAGCAGGAACCACAGGCTGGCGCCCCAGGCGTAGATGTCGGCGCGGCCGTCGACTTCCTTGGCGCTCTCGCGCTGCTCGGGCGGCATGAAGGCCCAGGTGCCCATCACCATGCCGGTGCGCGTCATGTTCGCGTTCCGCGGCACCCCGCGTGCGATGCCGAAGTCGGCGATCTTCAGCACGTCGTGGCGGTCGACCAGGATGTTCTCGGGCTTGATGTCGCGGTGGACCAGGCCCTCGTCGTGGGCGACCTTGAGCGCCCGGGCGATGACGGCGCCGATGCGCGCGACCTCGCGCGGCGACATCGGCCCGTCCTTCTCGACCCGGCCCGCCAGGCTGCCCTTCTCGGCGAGCTCCATCACCAGGTAGACGCCGGCGGCGTCTTCGATGACGTCGTGCACCATCAGGATGTTGGGGTGGCGGAGGGCGGCCTGGGCGTAGGCCTCGTTCTCGAAGCGCTCGCGGATCTGCGCGCGCTGCGCGAACTGCCGGTGCAGCAGCTTGATGGCCCGGTGGACGCCCATGCGCGTGTCGAAGGCGAGCAGCACGACGGACATGCCGCCGACGCCGAGCACGCGCTCGATGCGGTAGCGACCGCCTTGCAGGCTGTGGGGCGTCTTCTTCATGGAGCCGAGCGGGGGAGGGGAGGGCGGGACCGGGTGAGCCTATCGCGGGCGGGGTCGCGACCGCGCGCGTTAGCCCACCCGCCCGGTGGAGGAGCAGCGCGAGGTCCCGGTCCGGACGGACCCCGGCCTCCTCCACGGCCCCTCTGTCGGCGCACACCTCCCGAGAGTTCCATGACCGCCTCCTCCCGCCCCTCGACCGTCTCCGCCCTGCTCACCGAGCTGGTCGCGACGGCCGCCGCCGCCGCCGGCCACGACGGCGTCCTCGACGCGCTCGAGCCGGCCTCGCCGACCAGCAACCCGAGCTTCGGCGACTACCAGAGCAACCACGCCTTCCGGCTGGGCAAGGCGCTCAAGACCAACCCCCGCGCCGTGGCCGAGGCGGTGAAGGCCGCGCTGCCGGTCCACCCGGCCGTCGTCCGCGCCGACGTGGCGGGCCCGGGCTTCCTCAACTTCCACCTGGACGACGCCTGGCTGGCCGGCCACGTCGTCGCCCAGGTCCAGGACACCCGCGGTGGGGTCGAGGATCGCGGCCAGGGCCGCACCGTGGTCATCGACTACAGCAGCCCGAACGTCGCCAAGCGCATGCACATCGGCCACATGCGCAGCACCATCATCGGCAACGCCCTGCACCGGCTCTACGAAGCCGGTGGCTACCGGGTGGTGGCCGACAACCACATCGGCGACTGGGGCACCCAGTTCGGCATGCTGATCGTGGGCTGGCGGAACTGGCTCGACGAAGCCGCCTTCGCCGACGACGCCATCGGCGAGCTGGAGCGGCTGTACGTCAAGTTCCGCGAGGAAGCCGCCGCCGACCCGACCCTGGACGATCTGGCCCGCGCCGAGACCGCGAAGCTGCAGGCCGGGGACCCCGACAACCGGGCGCTGTGGCTCAAGTTCATCGACATCTCGATGGTCGAGTTCAACGGCGTCTACGACCGGCTGGGCGTGCGCTTCGACGAGACCCTGGGCGAGAGCGCCTACAACCATGCCCTGCCCGGCGTGGTCGACGACCTGCTCGACGCCGGCATCGCGGTCGAGGACGCCGGCGCCGTGGTGGTCCGCTACCCCGACGATCACGACGTCAAGGCCGTGCGCGGCAAGCTGCTGGTCATCCGCAAGCAGGACGGCGCCTACCTGTACGGCACCACCGACCTCGCGACCCTCGAGCATCGGCTGTCCACCTGGTCTCCGGCCGAGATCGTCTACGTCACCGACGGGCGGCAGCAGCTGCACTTCCAGCAGGTCTTCGCCGCCTGGCAGGCCTGGCGTGCCCACCGCGGCCTGCCGGCCGACGGGGTCGCCCTGCGCCACATGTGGTTCGGCACGCTCAAGCTGCCCGAGGGCATGATGTCGACCCGCAAGGGCAACGTGATCCGGCTGGTCGAGCTGCTCGACGAGGCCGTGCGGCGCGCCCGGGCGGTGGTCGACGAGAAGTCGCCGGACCTGCCCGACGCCCTGCGCGCCGAGATCGCCGAGGCCGTGGGCATCGGCGCCGTGCGCTACTCCGACCTCAGCCAGAACCCGCAGTCGGACGTGTCCTTCGACTGGGACCGCATGCTGGCCATGGAAGGCAACACCGCGCCCTTCCTGATGTACAGCCTGGCGCGCTGTCGCAGCATCCAGCGCAAGGCGGACCTGGCGCCAGGGGAGACCCCGCTGGCGCCGGCGGCCAACGGCGCCCTGGTGCACGAGCGGGAGCGCGCGCTGCTGCGCCTGCTCGCGCGCTTCCCGGAGTCGGTGGCGGCCGCGCTGGAGACCCAGCGGCCGAACCTGCTCTGCGATCACCTCTTCGAGATCGCCCAGGCCTTCAACCGGTTCTACTTCGACGTGCGCGTGCTCGACGCCGACAGCGACGACCAGCGCGCCGCGCGCCTCGCCCTGGTCGAGCTCAGCGCCGCCGTCCTGTCACGGGGCCTCGGGCTGCTCGGCGTGCCGGCCCTCGACCGTATGTGAAGCCTCGCTCTGGACGCGTCAACAACGGGGTAGAATCCTGCCGTGCCCACCTCCGCCCCCGGTCCTGCTTCGCCTGACGTCCTGGCTGACGGGACCCCGGTGCGCCTGGGCCGCTACCGGCTGGTGCGGCCCATCTCGACCGGCGGCATGGCGCGGGTGTTCGAGGGCCGTCGCGAGAGCCTGGCGGGCGTGGCGCCGCGGGTCGCGGTCAAGGTCATCCTGCCCGACTACGCCGACCATGACGGCTTCCAGCGGCTGTTCATCAACGAAGCGCGCATCGGGTCCCTGCTGACGCACCAGAACCTGGTCCAGATCCAGGACTTCGACCGCGAAGGCGACCGCTTCTACCTGGTGATGGAATTCGTCGAGGGCCTGACCCTGCGGCGGGTCATCAGCCTGTGCCGCCGCCACGGCCTGCCGGTCCCCCTGTCGGTCATCGCCGAGATCGGCCGCCAGACCTGCGACGGACTGGAACACGCTCACCGCGCCCGCAGCGAGGACGGCCACGCCCTGCACCTGGTGCACCGCGACCTGAAGCCCAGCAACCTGATGCTCAACCCCCACGGGGTCGTGAAGCTGCTGGACTTCGGCATCAGCAAGGCGCTGCTGACCGGCGAGAAGGACGGCGCCGTGCGGGGTACCTGGGGCTACATGGCGCCCGAGCAGGCCCGGGGCGAAGAAGTGTCGGCGCCTGCCGATCTGTTCGGCCTGGCTGCGGTGCTCTACGAGCTGGCCGCCCTGCAGCCGCTGTTCGCCGAGCGGGGGCCGGACGAGATCCGGGCCCTGCTCGAGAGCGACGAGGCCGCCCGCCGGGCCGCGGCGCTGACGGGCCCGATGGCGCCGCTGTCGGGCGTGCTGGTGCGGGCCCTGCAGCGCGACCCGGCCGCCCGGTTCACGTCGGCGTCGGCCATGGGGCGCGCCCTGGCCGGGCTGGTGGACGACCCGGTGCGCGCCCGGGACCGGCTGGTGCGCTTCCAGCAGGACATGACGGTGCGCGCCGAAGAAGCGCTGGCCGACGCCCGCGCCAAGGTCGGCGGTCCGGCGCACCGCAGCGCCGCGCCGGCCTCGGCGCCGTCGGCGGGCTCGGCGCCGGCCTCGACGATGGATCGCGGCGTCGGGCCGGGCCTGCCGGTGGCCATCGGCAGTCGCCAGGGCCCCGGCCTGCGCGAGCCGCCTTCGTCGGTGACGCCGACCCAGGGCGCCTCTCCCTGGCCCGGTCGGCTGCTGGCGGTGGGCCTGCCGCTGCTGGCCGTCGCCATCGTGCTGTTCACCGCCTGGAAGCTGCTGTCGGAGCGCATGCCGGCCGGGCCCGCCTCGGACCCGGCTCCCTCGGCCCCCGCAGCACCTGCCCTGGACCGGCTGGCCGACACTCCGGAACCTGCGGCGCCGGTCCGCCCGGCGCCCAGCGAACCCGAGCGCGCCGCAACGCCCGCCCCCGCGCCCGAGCGCGCGCCGACCCCCGCCCCGACGAAGGTCCCTGCGCCCACGGCGACCCCCGTCGCCGCGACCCCGGCGCCGTCGCCCACGCCGGCCCCGGTCGCCGCCGAGCCCGCCCCCGTGGAAGCCGCGGCCACCCATCGCGTGTCCATCGGCTCGACACCCCGCGCAGCCGTGATGGTGGACAAGCAGCCCCGGGGCTACACGCCCCTGGTCGGCGTCGAGCTGTCGCCCGGACGGCACGCCGTCACCCTCGAGACCGAAGACGGGCGTCGCTCGACCTTCGCCATCCAGGTCGCGGCCGGACAGGACAACCAGTGGGTCTACGACTTCGAGACGAAGAGCTTCCAGGAGCAGTAGCCGCTCCCGCGCTGCTCTGCGCCGTGCTGCTGTCCGGCGCCGGTGTCGCCAGGGCGGCCCCGGCGACCCTCTGGGTCCAGCCGGGCATCTCGGCCGAGCGCGCCCGCGCTGCGGCGGCCATGCTGGGCCACGGCGACGCGGCGGTCGAGCCGCTGGGCGCCCTTCCGGCAGCGGTCCAGGTGGTGCAGGTGGTGGACCGTCGCATCGAGCAGCTGTGCGGCGGACCGGTCTCGCTGTCCGCGTGGCGGGCCGAGGTCGCGGACGGTCGGCGCGCCCTGCAGACCCTGGACATCGACGGCGCCCTGGCGTCGATGGCCCTGGCCGAGGCCGATCTGCCCTGTGTCACCGAGAAGCTCGCGCCCGCCGACGCCTTCTCGTTCTTCCTGGCGACGGCCGAGGTGCACCTGGTCGCGAGCCACGCGGTCGGGCGGGACGAAGGCGAAGCCCGCATCCAGCGGGACTCGGCCCGGTACGCCGCCGGCCGGGCCGCGGCGGCGGGCGCCTTGCTGCAGCCGCCCGCCGACACGCTGCGAGAAGCCGCCGAGCTGCTCGGCGAGGTGCGCGCCGGCCTGCGCGGAGAGCCGCCGGCGCGGGTGGTCGTCGCAGGCGACGTGGGCCGGGTCTGGCTGGACGGCCAGGCGATGCGCGAGTCCGTGGACGTGCTGCCGGGAGCCCACGTCGTCCAGCTCACCGATCGCGAAGGCGCCGTGGTCGCCGTGGAGCTCGTCGAAGTGGGTCCGGGTGCCGCCGTGGTCGTCTGGGCCCGACCCGACGACGTGCCGCTGACCCGCGAGTCCCTCGAGGCCGGCGTGTCCCTGCTGGCTTCCGAGGGCCGCGCTCCGGTGGGCCTCGGGCCGGCCCTGCACGCCCTCGACCCGGCCTTCGTCGTGACCGGGAACGACCAGCAGCTGCGCATCTTCGGGGCGGACGACGGCCGCGTGCGGCTGCGGCTGGTGGACCCGCCGGACGCGGCCCTGCAGCCGGAGCGTCGCCGCAAGAAGCGGCGCTGACCTCAGCCGGGCTGGGGCGGGGGCAGCTGGTCCATGAAGCCCTGGACGCACTTCTTGAGCTGGTCCCGCGACGTACGGAACCGCCAGCGCCAGCCGCCCACGGGGTCCGGCACCTCGACCAGACCACCGAAGTTGCCGAGCATCAGCACCTTGCTGTCGGACGCGGGGATGCGCCGCCGCAGGCTGCTGGCGTGGCGCATCTCCATCACCAGCACGTGGTCGGCCCAGGCGATCATCTCTTCGTCGACACCGCCGCTGCGGTGGCCGGAGATGTCGATGCCGACCTCGGCCATCACCTTGATCGCGAGCGGGTCGGCGGGGTGGCCCATCAGGCCCATGATGCCGCCGGAGCGGACCTCGACCGGCCAGCCGCGCTGTGCGCCGTACCAGGCGGCCCAGCCTTCCGCCATCGGCGAGCGGCAGATGTTCGCCGTGCACACGAACAGCAGGCGGTAGGGGCGCAGGCCGGCCCGGGCGTCGTCCGCCGAGGTCGCCTCGTCGGGAACGGGCCCGTCGGGAGCAGGCCCCTGAGGGGCTTCTGAGGAGGGTGCATCGGACATGCGCGACCGGTATCCCGGCCGGGCGGGATATGCGGCCCACCCCGGGGCGCCCCTCGCGCCCTCCTCCCCCGCGACCAAGGAGCCCTCGTGGCCAACCCCACTGCGACCTTCGAGACCAGCCAGGGCAGCTTCACCGCCGAGCTGTACGAAGACATCATGCCCATCACCGTGGGCAACTTCCGCAAGCTCGCCGAGAGCGGCTTCTACGACGGCCTGCACTTCCACCGGGTGATTCCGAACTTCATGGTGCAGTTCGGCTGCCCCCACAGCAAGGATCCCAGCAGCCCGCGCGCCGGCACCGGCGGCCCGCCCTGGGGCACGATCCAGGACGAGTTCCCCGCCGATCACAAGCTGTCCAACGAGCCCGGCACCCTGTCGATGGCGAACACCGGCCGGCCGAACTCCGGCGGCAGCCAGTTCTTCATCAACACCGTGCACAACAGCTACCTGGACTGGTTCGACACCCGGACCCCCAGCAAGCACCCCGTCTTCGGTAAGGTCACCGTCGGTCTGGACATCGTCGAGAAGATCAGCAACGTCCGCCGCGGCCCCCGCGACAACCCGCTGACCCCCGTCCAGGTCATCAAGGTCACCGTCAACGGCTGAGGTTCCCGTGGCCCCGTCCCAGCTCTCCGATGCCGAGCTGTCCGCCCTGGTCGAGCGTGTCGTCGCGCGCGTCCGGGAACAGGCTCGCTTCGACGCCGTGCCGCCCAACCCCGAGCTCCGCGGCACCTGGCAGGACAACACGTCCTTCCTGATGTCCGCCGGCGCCAGCCGGGTGGGCACGGGCGGGGCCGCGCCCGCCGCCGTGGGCCACCTGGCCCGCTACATCGACCACACGCTGCTCAAGCCGACCGCCACCCGCGCCGACATCGTCAAGGTCTGCGAAGAAGCGCGGGCCCACGGCTTCGCCAGCGTGTGCGTCAACAGCACCTGGATCGGCCTGGTCGCCCGCCTGCTCGAAGGCAGCCGGTCCATGCCGATCTGCGTCGTGGGGTTCCCCCTCGGCGCCATGTCGACGGCCAGCAAGGCCCAGGAGACCCGCCAGGCGATCGCCGACGGGGCCCAGGAGATCGACATGGTCATCGACATCGGCGCCCTCAAGGGCGGCGACCACGATCGCGTGCACGACGACATCCGCGCCGTGGTCCAGGCCGCCCAGGGCCGCCCGGTCAAGGTCATCCTCGAGACCACGATGCTCACCCGCGACGAGAAGATCGCCGGCTGCGCCATCTCCAAGGCCGCCGGCGCCCACTTCGTCAAGACCAGCACCGGCTTCGGAGGGGGCGGCGCGACGGCCGAAGACGTCGCCCTGATGCGGGCCGTCGTCGGCCCCGAGATGGGCGTGAAGGCCAGCGGGGGCGTGCGCAACGCGTCGGACGCCCAGGCCATGATCGCCGCCGGCGCGAACCGGCTCGGCGCCAGCGCCAGCGTCGAGATCGTGACGGGCGGCACCAGCAAGGGCGGCTACTGATGGCCGCCGGGCCCGGCATCGAGCTGCTGCTCGAGCGCAAGCGCGACGGCGGGGCCCTGACCGCCGACGAGCTGACCTGGCTGGTCGGCGGTATCGTCGACGAGTCCGTCACCCGCGCCCAGGCCGCGGCCTTCCTGGCCTTCACCTTCCTGCGCGGCATGACCGACGAAGAGACGGTCGCCTTCACGCTGGCCATGCGGGACAGCGGCGACGTGCTGTCCTGGGCCGTCGACGGCACCGTCGTCGACAAGCACAGCACCGGCGGCGTCGGCGACAAGGTCAGCCTGATCCTGGCTCCGCTGTGGGCCGAGCTCGGGTACTACGTGCCGATGATCAGCGGCCGGGGCCTGGGCCACACCGGCGGCACCCTCGACAAGCTCGAGGCGATCGAGGGCTTCCGGACGGACCTCGAGATCGACGAGCTGCACCGCGTGCTCGCCGACGTCGGCTGCTTCATGAACGGCCAGACGGGCGAGCTCGCCCCGGCCGACCGCATCCTCTACGCGCTGCGCAACGAGACCAGCACGGTCCCGGCCATCCCGCTCATCACGGCCAGCATCCTCTCGAAGAAGCTGGCCGAGGGCCTGGACGAGCTGTCCCTCGACGTGAAGTGGGGGACCGGCGCCTTCATGAAGACCCGCGAGGACGCCGCGGCCCTGCGCGACATGCTCGTCGCAGTGGGCAACGGCGCCGGGGTCCGGACGAGGGCCCGGCTCACCGACATGAACGTGCCCCTCGGCCACGCCATCGGCAACGCGCTCGAGGTCGAAGAGGCGATGGCCTGCCTGAAGGGAGAGGGCCCCGAAGACCTGGCCCAGCTCACCTGCGAGCTCATCGGCCGGGACGAGGCCGAGGTCGCCCGGGCCCGGGATCTGCTCGACCGCGGCGTCGCCTGGGAGCGCTGGGAGCGGCTGGTCGCCGCCCATCACGGCGATCTCTCGGCCCCGCTGCGCGGCGGGGGCTGCACCCGGGTCGTGGTCGAGGCTCCCCGTGACCTCACGATCGGCCGCTGCGACGCCTACGAGCTCGGTCGCGCCGCCTTCGTGCTCGGCGCCGGTCGTCGGACCGCGGCGGCCCCCGTGCACCCCGGCGTGGGCCTGCTCGTGCACGCCAAGCCCGGCGACTCCGTGCTGCGGGGCCAGCCGCTGGTGACCGTCGTGCACGCCGATCGAGGCCTGGACGAGGCGCTCGCCCTGGTCCAGCGCGCCTATGGCCTCGGCTGAACGACCGGGTCCGCCGACGGGCCCGCTGCGGCCCTGGCCGGTGCTGCGCTCGCTGCTCATCGGCCTGGTCGTGCTGGTGCACGGCACGATCGCGCTGCCCTGGCCGGATCTGAAGCCCCGCGACCTGCAGTACGGCGTCGCCCAGGACGAGCTGAAGCGCGGCGTCACCTTGCTCGAACAGGTGGGCATCCACACCACCAAGGACGAGCTCGCCGACGACCTGCTCGCGGTCGGCCGCGGCAGCAAGCGGGTCCAGAAGGTGCTGCACGGGCCGTTCCGCCCCATCCTGCGGGCGACCGGCACCGGGCAGAGCTGGGGCCTGTTCGCCTACCCCGACCCCTACGCCGGGCGGCTCATCGTGCGCACCCAGGACGCCGACGGCGCCTGGACCGAGCGCTACCGGGCGCCCGGCCAGGGCGACCCCGACATGGTCGCCCTGCTGCAGTACCGCCGGGTGCGTGGCATCTACGACGACAACGGGGACCGGCCCAAGGCCGGCTTCTTCTACGACCGCATGTGCGACTGGCTGGGCGCCCGCATCCTGGCTGCGGAGCCGGACGTGCAGCAGGTCGAGATCCGGTTCGACCTGGTGACCATCCGCAAGCCGGGCGACCGCCGCCCCGCCGTGCCCGAGGAGCCACGCCACGTGCGCACGATCTCCCGGTCCGACGTGGCCTGGCGGCTGCGGTTGCTCGGCCAGGACGTGCCCGACGCGCCGACCGTCGCGCCGCCGGTGGGCCCATGATGCGCCTGCTGCGGTGGTGGGTCGGGCTGTGGGACCGCCGCGAGGCGGGCACCTCGCTGGCGCTGGTCCGCATCCTGCTCGGCATGGTCGTGCTGATCGACCTGTTGCAGATCGTGCGCTTCGACCTGGCCGTGCCCTTCTTCGCGCCGCTCGAGCACGGCGGGCTGGCCGCGATCCTGGACCGCCCCACCGTGCCGTGGCTGTACCGCTGGTTCGAGCCCGGCCCCGGGCTGGCGTGGGGTGCGCTGTGGGTCGCCATCGGGGCGGCGGCCTGCACGGTGCTGGGGCTCGGCACCCGGGTGGCCGTGCCGCTCCTGCTGGCCCTGCTGGCCGTGCTCTCGCTGCCGGTGCCGCCCGCCGACCGCGGCATCGACATGCTGGTCCGCAACGCCCTGCTCGTGCTGAGCTTCTCGCGCTGCGGCGCCGCCCTCTCCCTCGACGCGCTGGTCCTCCGCCGGCGCCTCGTCCCCGACGTGCTCGTGCCCTCCTGGCCCCGCTACCTCCTCGGCCTGCAGCTGGTCGTGCTCTACACCGCAGCCGGCATGAACAAGGTGGCCACCCTCTGGCTCCCTCCCGACTGGAGCGCGTTGTTCGTCGCGATGCGCGACCCGGCCTTCGGGCGCATCGACTACACCGCGCTGCTCGACGGCCCCCTCTTCCACCTGACCCGCGCGCTGACCGCGGTGACCTGGACCTGGGAGTGGGCGGCCCTGGTGCTGCCGCTGTTGTGGTGGTGGCGCGACACGCCGGACCGCGGCGGGCGCCTGCGCACCTGGTCCAACCGGGTCAACCTGCTGTGGTGGTACCTGCTCATCGGCGGGCTGTTCCACCTGGGCACCCACCTGACCATGCGGCTCGGCATCTTCCCCTTCGCGGTGATGAGCCTGTACCCGGCGGCCGCTCACCCCGACGAGCTCGCGCGGCTGTGGCGCCGCGTGGTGGGGCGCCTGCGTCCGGCGGTCTGATCGCCTGCACTGTGCTTGAATCCCGGGCATCTCCCGGGGCCCGTCATGCACGCACCCATCGCCGCCTTCGTCCAGACCGGCACCGACCTGCTGTCGCGGGGCGTGAGCCTCACCGGTCTGGTCGTGATGGTCGGCATCGCCTGGCTGCTCTCCAAGAACCGCAAGGCGATCCGCTGGCGGCCGGTGCTGTGGGGCGTGGCCCTGCAGATCGTCTTCGGGCTCATCGTGCTGCAGCCCGCGCTGCAGGAGTTCTTCTTCGACGTCGTCGACGGGGGCGTGCGGCGGCTCCTGTCCTTCTCCGAAGCCGGCTCGGACTTCGTCTTCCAGACCGTCGAGGCGCACCAGATCCTGGACCCCGACGGCACCGCGGTCTTCTTCATCGGGCGCATCTCGCCGCCGGTGAAGACCTTCGCCTTCTGGATCCTGCCGACCATCGTGTTCTTCAGCAGCCTGATGTCGGTGCTCTACCACCTGGGCATCATGCACCGCCTGGTCGCCGGCATCGCCTGGCTGATGCAGCGCACCATGGGCACCAGCGGCGCCGAGAGCCTGTCGGCCGCGGCCAACATCTTCGTCGGCCAGACCGAAGCGCCCCTCGTCGTGCGCCCCTACGTCGACGGCATGACCCGCAGCGAGCTGCACGCGGTGATGACCGGCGGCTTCGCGACCGTCGCCGGCGGCGTGATGGCGGCCTACGTCGGCATCCTCGAGGACATCCCCGGCATCGCCGGGCACCTCGTCACCGCCAGCATCATGTCGGCCCCGGCCGCGCTGGCGATCAGCAAGGTGATGGTCCCCGAAGACGGCACGCCCGCCACCTCGGGCACCCTGTCCCTCGTCCACGAGAAGACCGCCCGCAACGTCATCGAGGCGGCCGCCACCGGCGCCACCGACGGCATGAAGCTCGCCATCAACGTGGCCGCCATGCTCATCGCCTTCGTCGGTCTCGTGGCGATGGTCGACTGGGGCCTGTCGCTCCTGCCGCTCACCTACGGCGGCGCCCCGATCTCGCTGTCCCTGCTGCTCGGCTGGCTGTTCAGCCCGCTGGCCTTCGTCATGGGTGTGCCCTGGGACGAAGCCGTGGTCGTCGGCGGTCTGCTCGGCGAGAAGCTCGTGCTGACCGAGCTGCTCGCCTACATCCACCTGGCCGACATCATCGGCGCCGAGCAGCCCGTGCTGTCGGAGCGCTCGGCGGTCATCGCCAGCTACGCCCTGTGCGGCTTCGCCAACTTCGCCAGCATCGGCATCCAGCTGGGCGGCATCGGCGGCATCGCCCCCAGCCGGATGAGCGACCTCGCCGACATGGGCATCAGCGCGATGATCGGCGGCTCGCTGGCGGCGTTCATGACGGCCACCGTCGCGGGCGTGCTCATCGGCTGAGCGCCCGATCCGCCGGTGCTACCAGCCCCGGCCGCGGGCGCTGTCGTCGATCATCTGGGGCATCAGGATCAGGTCGACGAGCTGTCCGACCCCGCACAGCCCGCCGGTGAGCATCCACAGGATGCCGCTGCCGACGCGGCCCATGTAGATGCGGTGCAGGCCGCAGACACCCAGCAGCCCTCCCATCCACAGCACATAGGCGATGCCGGTGTCCTTGCGGGTGGTCAGTGCGGTCGACATGGTCCCTCCGGGGTGGTCTCGCCAGCCGCTACGGGGTCGGCCGAGGCGCCATTGCAGGGCCGCCATCCCAGGGCCAGCGCACGCGGGGGAGGGGAGGGGAGGAGCGGGACGAGGTAGGAGGAGGCGCCCCGGCGCAGGCCGGCCAGGAGGAAGCCGTGATCGAGCCCTACGGAGAGCACCACCCGCGGATCCACGACGAGGCGTGGGTCCACGCGCACGCCTGCGTCATCGGCGACGTCACCGTCGGCCGGTTGGCCAGCGTGTGGCCCGGCTGCGTGCTGCGCGGCGACCAGGGCAGCATCCACATCGGCGACGAGACCTCGATCCAGGACGGCACGGTCGTGCACGCGACTCGCGGCCTGTCGCGCACCGAGATCGGCGCCCGCTGCGTGGTCGGCCACCGCGTCGTGCTGCACGGCTGCACCGTCGAGGACGACGTGCTGGTCGGCATGGGGGCCATCCTGCTCGACAACTGCCGGATCGGGCGGTTCAGCGTCATCGGGGCGGGGGCCATCGTCGGCATGGGCAAGGTCATCCCCGAGCGCTCGCTGGTGCTCGGCGTGCCCGGCAAGGTCGTGCGCCAGCTGTCCGACGACGAGATCGACGCGATGATCCGCCACGGCCACGGCGAGTACGTGCGGCTCTGCCAGGAATACCGACTGCGCGATGCGGGCGGATCCGCGGGCTGAACCGCGCTACGCTCCTCCCTCCTCCCCGCGGAGCCGCCATGCGCCCCTCCCTCGCCACCCCCCGGCACCAGCGCCCCGGCTGCTTCCTGACCTTCCTCCCCCTCGTCGGCCTCGTCCTGCTCACCCTCCTCGGCTGAGCGCGCCCCGGCGCCGGGCGTCCCCCGCCCCTCCTCCGCATGCACATCCGCAAGCTCGAGATCTGCGGCTTCAAGTCCTTTCCGGACCGCACGGCCTTCCACTTCGGCCCCGGCATCTCGGGTGTCGTCGGCCCCAACGGCTGTGGCAAGTCCAACGTCGTCGACGCCGTGAAGTGGTGCCTGGGCGAACAGTCCGCCAAGAGCCTGCGCGGCGGCTCGATGCAGGACGTCATCTTCGCGGGCACCCAGGCGCGGACGCAGATGGGCATGGCCGAAGTCAGCCTGACCTTCGCGGCCGACGGCGTGCCCTTCCCCGGGGAATTCGCCCACCACGAGGAGATCCGCATCACGCGGCGCTTGTTCCGCGACGGCGGCGGCGAGTACCGGATCAACGAAGCCCGTGCCCGGCTCCGGGACGTCCAGGACCTGTTCCTGGACACCGGCGCCAACAACCGCATGTACAGCTTCATCGAGCAGGGCCGCATCGGGCAGATCATCAGCGCCCGGCCCGAACAGCGCCGCGCGCTGATCGAGGAAGCCGCCGGCATCAGCCGCTACAAGGCCCGCAAGCTCGAGGCCGAACAGAAGCTGCAGACCACGGTCGAGCACCTCGACACCGCCGGCCGGCAGGCCGACGAGCTCGCCATCCGGCTGCGCAGCCTCGAGCGCCAGGTCAAGAAGGCGATCCGCTACCGGCGGCTGAAGAGCCGCGTCCGCCAGGGCGAAGTGCTGCTCGGTCTGGCTCGGTTCGCCGGGCTGGTCGCCGACCGCCGGGTGCTGGCCCAGCAGATGCGCAAGGCCGAAGCCGACGAAGCCGGCGCCATCCGCGCGGTCGCCCGCCAGGAAGAGGTGCTGACCGCAGCGCGCCAGGAACTGCAGGTCCAGGAAGGCAAGGCCGGCCACCTGCGCGACGTGCTGGCCGAGCTCGAGGCCAGCCGCCGCGAGACCGAGTCCGCCCGGCAGTACCAGGCCCGCGAGCAGGAAGAGCTGGGGCGTCGCGTCGGCGCGCTCCAGGCCGAGGGCGCCCGTGCCGAAGAAGAGGCGACCCAGGCCGAGGCCCGCCACGACGAAGCCCGGCGCGAGCGGGCGATGGTCGCGGACCGGCTGGCCGCCCTCGAGGCCGAGCTCGAGCAGTCGCGCGACGCCGTGCGGACCGCGGAACAGTCCCTGCGCGAGCGGCGCGACCGCATCGAAGCCGCCAAGGACCAGGTGCTGAAGTGCGTGCAGCGGGTCGCCCGCGAGCGGGCCGCCCTGGAAGGGGGCAAGCAGCGGCTGTCCGACCTCGAGCAGCGCAAGGAAGGCCTGCGCCAGCGCACCGAGCAGGTCGGGACCAGCATCCAGGCCCACGAAGCGGCCGTGGCCGAGGCGGCTGCCGCCGAACAGAGCAGCGCCGAGCGGGCGGACGCCAGCCGACAGGCCCTGGCCGCGGCCCGCGACGCGTCGGAACAGGCCCAGCTCGCGCTGCGGACCCACCAGGACGCGGTCCGCGCCGCCCGCGCCGAGCTCTCGGCGGCCGAAGACGCCCGCTCGCAGGTCGAGCGCCAGAAGAGCCGGCTGCAGGCGCGCCTCGAGTCGCTCCAGTCGCTGCAGGACGCACACGAAGGCGTCGACGCCGAAGTCCGCGACGTGCTGCGGGTCGACGGTGTGCTCGGCACCCTCGCCGAGCAGCTCGACGTGCCCCAGGATCTGGAGCGGGCGCTGCTCGTCGCGCTCGGACCGGCCCTCGAGACCGTGCTCGCCGCGGACGACCGGGCCGCGGCCGAAGCTGCGAGCGCCGCGCGGGGTGGCCGCGTGCGGGTGCTGACGCTCGACGGGGCAGGGCCGCCCCAAGGCTTCGCCGCCCGCTTCGGGGGCACCGACGCGGGGCGGTGGGCGCTCGGACGTCTGCTCGCGGACTGCGGCGAAGCGCCGACGGTGGTGGCCGGCCTCGAGCACTGGCGCTCCACCGGTCGTCCCGCCGTGGTCGTCGGCGACGAGCCCGCCTTCGTGTCGGACCGCGGCGAGGTCGTGGTCGGCACGGCCGGAAGCGGTGGCGGCCAGGCGATCCTGCAGCGGCGGCGCGAGATCGCAGCCACGCGGGACGAGGTGGCGCAGGCCGAAGGCCAGCTGACGGGCGCGGAGCAGGCGGTGGCCACCGCGCGCGAAGGGGTCGAGGCCGCGCAGGCAGGGGAAGCCCGTGCGGCCGGCGCCTTCGAGGCGGGGCGCGCGGCCGTCGACGACGCCCGGAACACCGCGAGCGAGGCCGAGCTGGCGCTGCGCATGGCCCAGCGCGAGCGGGTCACTCGCGAGCGCGAGCGGGACGGCGAGATCGCCCGCCAGCAGCGCCTGCAGCAGGACCTCGGCAGCATCGACGAGCAGCTGATGCGCGCCCAGTCCGAGCTGACCGCCCGGAACGACGTCCTGCGCGAGACCGTGGTCGCCCAGGACGCGGCGGAACAAGCCCTGCACGCCGACCAGGCCGGGCTCGCCGCCGACGAAGAGGCGGCGACCGTCGCCCGGGACGCCCGCGAGGCGCTGGCGCGCGAGGCCGCAGGTCTGCGCGAGCGCCACGCCGCCCTCGCCCGCGCCGAACAAGACGCTTCGGGCGCGCTGGACGGCGCGCGTCGGCGGGCCCAGGGCGCAGTCGCGGAAGCCGAGCGGGCCCGCGGGCGCATCGCGGAGCTCCAGGAAGACGACGGCAAGCTGGCCCACCGGCTGCTCGAGCTCCAGGTCTCCCAGGAAGCCGTCGGCGTGCAGCTCGGCGAAGCCCGCGAGAAGGTCCAGGCCGAGCGGTCGCGCATCGAGGCCCTCGACGAGAGCCTCCGACAGGCGCGCGAAGCCCAGCAGCACGCCACGGCCGCGCGCTCGGGACTGGACCGGCAGCTGGCCCAGGTCAAGACCGAGATCGGCCACATCCGCGACAGCCTCGAAGAGAAGCACCAGCTCAGCGCGGCCGCCCTCCTCGACCGCGTGGACCGCATGGGCCACGTCGTCATTCCCGGCGACACGGGCTCGCGCGGGGACGAGACCGGCGCGGCCGACGCGCCCGCGGACCCCGGCGAGGACGCGGACCAGCCCGCCGTGCACGACCTGCGGATCACGGCGGCGATGCTCGAAGACGAAGACGCCATCGGCGATGCCGTCAACCAGCTCAAGGCCGACCGCGCGGCCCTCGACCGGCTGGGAGAGGTCAACCTCGTCGCCCAGCAGGAGTACGAAGAGGTCCACGAGCGCCACGCCACCCTCGAGGCCCGCCGCGCCGACCTCGAAGAGTCCATGCGGACCATCCGCCAGACCATCGGCAAGCTGAACAAGACCTGCCGGGAGCGGTTCCGCGACACCTTCGACCAGGTGGACCGCAACTTCCGCGAGATCTACCCGAGCCTGGTCGGCGGCGGCTCGGCCCGCCTCATCCTCACCGACGAAGAAGACCTGCTCGAGTCCGGTGTCGACATCATGGTGCAGCCGCCCGGCAAGAAGCTCCAGGCCCTCACCCTCCTCTCCGGCGGCGAGATGGCGATGACGGCCATCGCCCTCATCTTCTCGCTGTTCAAGGTCAAGCCTTCGCCCTTCTGTCTGCTCGACGAGGTCGATGCCCCGCTCGACGAAGGCAACGGCGCCCGGTTCAACCGGACGCTGCAGCAGATGTCCGAGCTCTCGCAGTTCATCGTCATCACGCACAACAAGAAGACGATGGAGTGCGCCGACACGCTCTACGGCGTCACGATGGCGGTCCCGGGCGTCTCGCGCCTGGTCTCGGTGCAGCTGGACTGACCGGACCGGCCGTGGTCCGGCCCGGCCGGGGACGCTACACCCCGGCGGTGCGCGGGCGTCGACCCTCCCGTGCCGGGAGCGATCGTGGAAGAGCTGGCCAACCTGCCCGTCGAAGTGCTCGTCGGCGCCGCTGTCGGCGTCGCCGTCGTGGTCGGCGGGGCCGTCGCGCTCCTGCTTCGGAAGCCAGCGGCCGTCGACGTCGACGCCGAAGACCTGCTGGATGCAGACGATCGCACCGCGCCGGCCACTCCCCGACCGGCCCCGTCGAGCGGCCTCGCACAACGCTTCTTCGCGGGGCTGGCCCGCAGCCGCGAAGCCTTCGCCCGCAGCCTCGGTGGCGCCTTCTCCGGCGACAGCGCCCTCGAAGACCGGCTCGAGGCCCTCGAAGAAGCCCTCATCGCCGCCGACGTCGGCGTGAAGACGGCCGGCGAGATCTGCCAGACCCTGCGCTCCCGGGCGCCCGCCGGCGCCTCGGGGGCCGACCTCCGCTCCCTCCTCGGCCAGGTGCTCCGCGAGAGCATCGGCGATGCCGTCCCCCTCGCAACCCACGACGGCGACGGGCCCCTCGTCATCCTCGTGGTCGGAGTGAACGGCTCCGGCAAGACCACGACCATCGGCAAGCTGGCGACCCGCTACATCCGCGACGGCAAGAAGGTCCTGCTCGCGGCGGGGGACACCTTCCGGGCCGGCGCCATCGAGCAGCTCCAGGTGTGGGGCGAGCGCTCGGGGGCCGAGGTCGTCGCCCACCAGGAAGGCGCCGACCCCGCCGCGGTGGTGTTCGACGGGGTCAAGGCCGGCAACGCGCGCGGAGCGGACGTGGTCATCTGCGACACCGCCGGCCGCCTGCAGGCGCAGAAGACCCTGATGGACGAGCTCGGCAAGGTGCTGCGCGTGATGAAGAAGGCGCAGCCGGACGCCCCGCATGAAGTACTCATCGTGCTCGACGCCACCATCGGCCAGAACGCCCTCAGCCAGGCCAAGGTGTTCGGGGATGTCGTCGGCGTGACGGGCGTCGCGCTCACCAAGCTCGACGGCACCGCCCGGGGCGGCGTGGTCGTGGCCGTCGGGCGGGAGCTCGGCATCCCGGTCAAGCTCGTCGGCCTCGGCGAAGGCGCCGACGACCTCAGGGACTTCGATCCCGACGCCTTCGTCGCTGCATTGCTGGGGAACGAACCCGGCTGAGCGCGGTGGACGCGCCGTCTGAGAGGCGCTACCGTCGAGGCATGCAGGTCCAGATCACGATCCGCGGCCGTCAGTACACCGTGCGCGGTGACGACGGCGGCGAAGACATCCAGAAGCTCGCCGCCGAACTCGACAGCCGCATGGCCGAGGTCGCGACGCGCACCCGATCCTTCGATGAGTACACCGTGGCGATGCTCACGGCGCTCAACGTGCTCAGCGAGATGGAACGGCTCAAGGCCCGCGTCGTCCAGCAGCTCGACGGCATCGACCGGGAAGCGCTGTCGGTCGCGGCCATGCTGGAAGCCGCCCTCCCGCAGGACGACGAAGGCGGCGACAAGGAATGAGCGTCGACACCGTCGTGGCCCGAATGCTGGCGCCGCTGCGGTGGTTCGAGGGGCTCTCCCCGACGCTCCAGGACCGGCTGGTGGGGCTGGGCCTCGCGCTGCCGAGCGGAGTCGTCCTGGCCATCGCCCGCAGTCTGACGCCGGACCCTGCCGGCATGGGCACGCACCGGCAGCTCGGGCTGGGGGGCTGCGCCTTCCTCACCGCGACGGGTGTCCCGTGCCCCATGTGCGGCATGACCACCACCTTCACCCACATGGCGCACCTGTCTCCCCTGACGGCGCTGGGCACGCAGCCCTTCGGCGTGGTCCTCTTCCTCTGCACGGTGGGCGCCTTCGCGCTCGGTGGGGCGGACCTCCTGCTGCCCGCGGGGCGCTGGCGGAGGGTCGTGTCGTGGGTCGATCGCCGGGAAGGCTGGATCGCCGGTTTGCTGCTCCTCGGCCTGATCCTGGGTTGGGCCTACAAGATCGCGCTGCAGCCGGAAATTCTCTCCCGGCTTCCTTGACGGCGTGTCCTGGACCTCGTAAATGGCGGGGGCCTCGGGACGGAAGCCTTCCGAACCGGGCGCGGCGGAGTCCAGGCCCTGCGGGGTCGGGGGTTCCGACGCTCTCTGAAAAGCCACCCGCGAGAGTCCGAGCCCACCCCAACGGGCAGCCGAAACGTCCTTGACGCGCCGGCCGAGACTCAGTAAGAACGCGGGGCGCTTCGGGGTCGCCCGGGCAGCAGCAAAGACATCAAAAAGTGTTTGCCGCCTCCCACGACACCAGATAGAAGCGCGGGCGCTCGACGACGAAAGTCTTCGGGCCGCTGACGCCGCCTCGGCGGGTCCTCAAGGTAGATGTCGCCCCTCGGGCCATCCACCGGGAAAGTCAGCGGCCGACCCAGTCGGCGCCACGGGAATCCCATCGACCATCTCTCGAGATGGTGGTCTTCCCGACGGCAACCAGGCCAATGCGGCCCGGTCTTTGAAAAACAGGC
>JACKEY010000004.1:717500-995487 GCA_020632755.1 Alphaproteobacteria bacterium
AGTGGTTGGTGACCGTACCCCAAACCGACTCAGGTGGGTAGGTGGAGCACACCAAGGCGCTTGAGAGAACTCGGGTTAAGGAACTAGGCAAATTAACACCGTAACTTCGGGAGAAGGTGTGCCACTGGTATGTGAAGGGCCTGCGCCTGGAGCAGAAGGTGGTTTCAACAAAGAGGCGGTAGCGACTGTTTACCAAAAACACAGGACTCTGCTAAGCCGCAAGGCGATGTATAGGGTCTGACGCCTGCCCGGTGCCGGAAGGTTAAGAGGAGTGGTCAGCGCAAGCGAAGCTATGAATCGAAGCCCCGGTAAACGGCGGCCGTAACTATAACGGTCCTAAGGTAGCGAAATTCCTTGTCGGGTAAGTTCCGACCTGCACGAATGGCGTAACGACTTCCGCGCTGTCTCGACCCGAGACTCAGCGAAATCGACGTTGGGGTGAAGATGCCCCATACCCGCGGAAAGACGGAAAGACCCTGTGAACCTTTACTCTAGCTTGACAGTGGTATTCGGTTCAGCATGTGCAGGATAGGTGGGAGGCTTTGAAACCGGTACGCCAGTGCTGGTGGAGCCGTCGTTGAAATACCACCCTTGTTGTGCTGGATACCTAACCGACGATGTCGGGACACTGTCTGGTGGGGAGTTTGACTGGGGCGGTCGCCTCCCAAAAGGTAACGGAGGCGCGCAAAGGTTCCCTCAGCCTGATTGGAAACCAGGCGTAGAGTGCAATGGCATAAGGGAGCTTGACTGCGAGAGAGACATCTCGAGCAGGTGCGAAAGCAGGCCATAGTGATCCGGTGGTCCCGTATGGAAGGGCCATCGCTCATCGAATAAAAGGTACTCCGGGGATAACAGGCTGATAACGCCCAAGAGTTCATATCGACGGCGTTGTTTGGCACCTCGATGTCGGCTCATCGCATCCTGGGGCTGGAGCAGGTCCCAAGGGTTCGGCTGTTCGCCGATTAAAGCGGTACGCGAGCTGGGTTCAGAACGTCGTGAGACAGTTCGGTCCCTATCTTCCGTGGGCGTTGGAGAACTGAGAGGAGCTGTCCTTAGTACGAGAGGACCGGGATGGACATACCTCTGGTGTTCCAGTTGTCGCGCCAGCGGCACTGCTGGGTAGCCACGTATGGACGGGATAACCGCTGAAAGCATCTAAGTGGGAAGCCCCCCTCGAGATTAGTTCTCCCTGAAGGACCCTCGAAGACTACGAGGTTGATAGGCTGGGTGTGGAAGTGCAGCAATGCATGAAGCTAACCAGTACTAAGTGTCCGTTCGGCTTGTACACCATCGCGCGCTCGACACAGCGTCTCCCATCACATCTATGCTTTTCGCATGCATCGACATGCGAACCGGTTTCGGCCGGTGACGATAGAGTCGAGGTCCCACCCGTTCCCATACCGAACACGGAAGTTAAGCTCGACTTCGCCGATGGTACTGCCGAGGGGACTCGGTGGGAGAGTAGGTGATCGCCGGCCACCCCTTACGACGCCCCGAGGACCCATGTCCTCGGGGCGTTCGTCGTCTCCACACCACCTCCTCATCCATCGCAGACGGTCCGCTGGTTTCGACATGACCACCGCCTTCCTCAGTGACGCCCACGTCGTCGGCGGCCAGGACCCCGTGCAGCGACGCGTGGTCCGCTTCCTGGACACCGTCGAAGCGGACGAGCTCGTGGTGCTCGGAGATCTGTTCCACCACTGGTGGGGCTTCGCGCAGTGGACGCAGGTGGCGGACATCGATGCCACCGTGCGGCCGACCTGCGCGGCGCTCGAGCGCCTGGTTGGAAGAGGCGTCCATGTGGTCTACGTTCGCGGAAACCACGACTTCGCGCTGGGGCCGTTCTTCACCGAGACGCTGGCGGTCGAGGTCGCCGGCTGGCACGTCCGCACTGTGCACGGTGCCCAGGTCGTCGTGGCGCATGGCGACGAGTGTGATGGCAGCCTCGGGTACGCGATCACCCGGCGGGTGCTTCGTGGGTCACTGTTCGCGGCAATGATCGAGTCGCTCGGGCCGGTCCGCGCCCAGCGGTTGCTGTCGCGGCTTGCGGGGAGCTCGCGGGACCACGGTGGGCCTCCGGGCCCCCTGCTGGCCCGGCAGCAGGCATGGGCGACTGCGCGGGCGGCAGAAGGCGCGGACGCGGTCGTGGTCGGACACACACACTGCCCACAGGATCTGCGCCTCGCGGGCGGTCGTTACCTCAACCTGGGCGACTTCGGCCGGGACCGGACGTGGCTGCTCTGGGACGAGGAGGGGCCGCGCTTGCTCGTCACGGGAGAAGACGGAGATGCGTCGGCATCGCAGCCGTGGACGCAGCGCCCTTAGGCGGGTGCGACCCGGACGAGGGTCTCGGGGTCTTGGAGGAGGGCGCCAGCGCCCAGGGCTGCACAGCGGCGCGGGTCCTCGGCCAGGATGACCGGCAGACCGGTGCGCTCGCTCAGCCAGGCGGGCAGGCCCCGCAGGAGGGCGCCTCCGCCGCACAGCACCAGGCCATGGTCGAGCACGTCGGCGGCGAGCTCGGGCGGGGTGCGGGACAGGGCCCGGCGGATGCCTTCGACGACCTCTTCGAGGACGGGCGTGTAGGCGGCCTGGACCTCGTGGCCGGAGATGACGACGTCCCGGGGGATGCCGGTGCCCAGGTCGCGCCCCTTGACCCGCACCTGGCTGCCGTCGTCGATGCCACCGATGGCGCCGACCCGGAGCTTGATCTCCTCGGCCGTGCGCTCTCCGATGAGGGTGTTGTGCTGCTGCTGGATGGCCGCGACCAGGGCGCGGTCGAGGTGATCGCCCGCCGCGCGGACCGATGCGTTGACGACGATTCCGCCCATGCTGATGAGGCCGATCTCGGTGGTGCCGCCGCCGATGTCGACGACCATGCTGGCCGTTGCTTCGTGGATGGGCAGCTCGGCCCCCAGCGCGGCGGCTGCCGACTTGCCGACCAGCGAGACCTCTCGGCCGCCGGCAGCGCGTGCCGACTCCTGGATGGCGCGGCGCTCGACTTCCGTGGTGCCTACAGGCACGCAGACGATCATCCGGGGCTTGACCAGCGGGCGGGAGCCGAGGGCGCGCTCCACGCAGGTGCGCAGCAGCACCTCGGCCAGCTCGAAGTCGGCGATGATGCCCTCGCGGATGGGGCGCACCGCCTGGATGTGCTCGGGCGTGCGGCCGACCATGCGCTTGGCGTCGGCGCCTACGGCCACGACGCGGCTGCTGGTGCCGCTGCGCTCGACCGCGACGACGCTGGGCTCCTCGACGGTGATGCCCCGCCCCTGCACGTAGACCAGCGTGCTGGACGTGCCCAGGTCGATGGCGATGTCGCCAGACAGTCGCTCGAGGGCCCGGTCGAACACGCAGGAGCCTCAGTCGCCGAAGGTCTTGATGTTGCTGATCTCTTCGAGCGGCTTGTCCATGACCGCCGCGATGTGCTCGGCGTGCCCCTTGAGCGGGCGATCGCTGGTCTGGATGACCACGCGCTGGCCGTCGTCGGTCACCGCGACGACCTCGAACATGGCGGTGTCACCGCCCATGACGTGTTCGATCTTCGCGACCTCGGCGAAGGTGATGCGCTCGGTCGACGTCTTGGCCGCCGTCGTGCGGGTGATGACGATCGACTGGGTCTCCTGGTCGACCACGGTCTTCTCTGCGGCGTTCGTGTAGTACAGGTGCGCGAAGAGGCCGGCGCCCACCACCGACATCAGCACGAGCACACCCAGGAAGATGACGATGGGGTTCGTCTTCTTCTCGGGGACTTCGTTGAAGTCGTGGAAGCAGTGCTTGCAGACCGCCGCGACGGTCGGGACCTCGGCGCCACAGCTCGGGCAGGTCTTGGTGGCCACGGGTTTCCTCCGGCGGGGGGCGCAGGTCTTGGGGGACGGCTGGCCCGATAAGGGGGGTGGAGCGCAAGGTCTACGCGACGCCCGCAGGCGTGTCAACCCGCAGCGCACGGCCTGACAGGACCCCTACGATTGGCTTGCTGTGCGGAAGAGCGGCGGGTCGGCCGCAGTCCCTCAGCCAGTCCGTTCGGCCAGGTGGCGGCCAAGCGCCGGGAGCAGCATGGGCAGCATCAGGGGGATCTGCGAGTTGCCCCGGGAGCGCCGGTAGGTCTTGTAGACCTTCGCGCCTTGCTTGAGCACGCCACTGACCGTGGCGGGGGCGCCGACGGTCCGGGCGATGGCGGCGAGGTGTTCGCCCGGCAGCGCCTCGAGGTCGTCCTGGTCGTAGGGCGAGAAGGGCAGGCCCTCACGGGTGGCGAGCTCGGCCAGCCCGAGCACGGCGAGGCCCAGCAGCGCAGTGCGGTCGATGCTCTCGCCCACCGGGATCTCCAGCTCGATGGCGAGATCTACCAGCTCGACCTCGGGGATGGCCGCGAACATGGCGAGCTCGGACTCGGTCAGCACCTGCTCCATCGTTCCTCCTGTCCCTCCCCGGACTGTGGCGCGGGTCCGTGGGTTCCCGACGTGACGTCGAGGACGGCGTGACTAGGGAGATAACTCCTGCCTGGGGGCCTGTGTGATCTCGAAGCTGTGGACCACCCTGCTGGCGGCCCTCGCCGTCCCGCTCTCGTCGATCGTGCGGTTCTTCCGGCGTCGGCAGCTGTCCTCGGACGGCTTCATCGAGCTGTCCCTGTCCCACGACGCGGGCCGCCGGGCGCCGCTCGACGCCATCGCGCACATGGCCGCGCTGCTGCGCGCGATGTCCCGGGACGAGTACCTGCGCGGCGTGATCCTGCGGGTGCGCAGTCCGTCGCTGGGCTGGGCCGCGGCGCAGGACCTGCGGCGCGCCCTGGCCGAGCTGCGCGCCGCCGGCAAGCAGGTGGTCGTGGAGCTCGAGCAGGCCGGCAACCAGGAGCTCCTGCTGGCGTCGGCGGCCGAGAAGGTCTGGCTCGCTCCGGCAGGAGAGGTCTTCCTGACCGGTCTGGGCGCGCAGATGGTGTTCTACGGCGATGCCCTGGCCCGGGTCGGCGTGCAGGTCGATCTCGAGGCCGCGGGCGCCTACAAGAGCTTCGGCGAGCCCTACAGCCGCGCCTACCCCTCGGCGGCCAACCGCGAGGCGGTCGAGAGCCTGGTCGGGGACCTGGGCGATCAGCTGGTCGAGGCGCTGGCCGAGGGGCGTGGCCTGGACCCGGTCGCCCTCCGGACGCTGATGGAGCGCGCGCCGCTGTCGGCCGATGAGGCGCTCGAGGCGGGCCTGGTGGACGCGCTCGGCTTCGCCGACGACGTGCGGGCGTCGCTGGTGTCGGGGGAGGGGCGAGCGGTGCGGACGGTGGAGTTCCGCAGCTATGGCCGCCTGCTGTCCTGGCAGCGGCGCCTGGCGCGCTGGGGGGAGCGCGGCCAGCGCGTGGGCATCGTGCACCTGGAGGGGCCGGTCGTGCACGGCACCGAGGCGATGGGCGGCTCCGGCCACCGCGTCGACGCGGACCGCGTGGTCCCGGTGCTGGACGAGCTGCGCGAGGACGACCAGATCGCCGCGACCGTGCTGTTCATCAACAGCCCCGGCGGCTCGGCGCTGGCCAGCGATCTGATCGCCCACGCGGTGGAGCGCCTGGCGGCCCGCAAGCCGGTCGTCGCGGTCATGGCCAACGTGGCCGCCAGCGGTGGCTACTACGTGGCCGCCCCCTGCCAGGAGATCCTGGCCAGTCCGGGCACCATCACCGGGTCGATCGGCGTGGTGGGCGGCAAGGTGTCCTTCGGCCAGGCGGTCGGGCGGCTGGGCGTGCACCACGAAGACATCAGCACCGCCGACAGCGCCCTGATGCTGTCGCCGTGGCGGGCGTTCACCGACGCCGAGCGTGTGCGGTTCCGCACGATGCTCACGCGGACCTACGACCGGTTCATCGCGGTGGTCGCCAAGGGCCGCGGGCTCTCGGCCACCGCCGTCGAGCCCCACGCCCAGGGCCGCGTGTGGACCGGGCGCCAGGCCCTGGACCGCGGGCTGGTCGATGCCCTGGGCGGTCTGGATGCTGGCGTGGCGCGCGCCCGCGTCCTGGGAGCGCTGCCGGTCGATGCGCCGGTGCAGCACCTGCGGTTCAGCCCGCCGCGCTTCCGGATGCTGCAGCAGCTCCTCGGCCGCGAAGTCCAGGCGACCGCCCCCGACCTGGTGGGCCTGCTGTTGGCGTCGCTCGGCAGCCTGGGGGCCCGCGTCCAGGTGCTGCGCGCGCTGCCCGGCCAGGCGCTGGCCCTGCTGCCGTGGGTGCTCGTCGACGGCGCCGACCAGGCCTGAGCCCCGCGGCCGCGCTCAGTCGACCGGTGTGCCGTGGATGCGGCGGTAGCGCTGCAGGTAGCCGAGCACGCGGCGCACGTAGCGGCGGGTCTCGGTGTACCCGACGTCTTCGGCGAACCGGTCTCCGTCCGGGGGCTCGGGGTAGGCGGCCAGCCACCGCTCGACGGCTTCCGCGCCGCCGTTGTAGCCGGCAATGACCAGCGGCAGGGAGGGCTGTACCCCCGCGTCTCGGAACCGGGTGTGGAGGGCGGCGAGCTCGGTCGTGCCCAGCGCGGCGTTGTAGCCGGGCAGGTAGAGATCGTCGGGATCGTAGGGCCGCTCGGGCCCGAAGCGCGCGACGTGGTGGGTCTCGGCCAGGGCCGGCATCATCTGCATCAGCCCGCGCGCGCCCGCGATGCTGGTGACCCACGGCTTCAGCGCGCTCTCGGCGTTCATGATGGCGAAGGGCAGCAGTGGCTCGAGGCCGGAGGCCGCGGTGATCTGTCCGACCACCGACGCCTGGGGGCGCGGCCAGTCGCCGGCCTCGCCGTGGGCCAGGGCCCGGGCGCCGACGTAGTCCCCGGCCAGCGCCAGCGCGTCGGCCATGGCGTCGCGATCGGCCGTGCTCGCGCCCTTGGTGGGCACCTGCGCGAGCTCCAGCCGCGCCCACTCCCCGAGCCCCACCTCGGCCAGGGCGACCCCGCGCTGGAAGTGGGCGTCTTCTCGGAGCCGCGCGGGCACCGGCGCCCGGGCGCCTTCCCCCAGGGCGTAGCGCCGGCCGAGCCGCTCGGCGGCGAAGAATCCCGCCCCGCTGTCGTGCCAGCGAGCGAGCACATCGCGGTAGCCGGCCTGTGCCCCCGCCGCGTCCCCGCGCCGGTCCTTGATCCGCGCCCGCCAGTAGGTCGCGTTGGCCGCCAGCTCGTCGCTGCCGTGCCGCGCGATCACGTCCGCGAAGGCAGCGTCCGCGTCGTCCAGCCGGTCCAGCTTGTACAGCGCCCAGGCCCGGAACCAGCGCGCCGACAGGCCGTGCGCGGTGGCGGGGTAGCGCCGCAGGTGCGCGTCGAAGAGCGGCACCGCGCGCTCGAGCTCTCCGGCGTCGTAGGCCAGGTAGCCCAGCTTGTAGCTGGCTTCGTCGGCCTGGGGCGACCCGGGGGCGGCGTCGATCAGCGCCTGGTACAGCGCGGCCGCCGCGGCGTAGTCGCCGGTCCGGGACGTCGCCAGCGCGTGCTGGAAGCGCTGGCTGGGGGTGGGCGACGCCACACGGGCGTAGGCGGCGACGGCCCGCGGGTAGTCCTTGGCCTTGAAGGCGGCCGCGGCTTCCTGGCCGGGCGTCAGCGACACCCCCAGCCGATCCCGCAGCCCCAGAGCGTCGCCGTAGCGGCGCTGCACGTCGAAGGTGTCGGCCCGCTCGGCGGTGAGGGCCCGGGCCGTGTCGTCGGTCAGCCCCGCCAGATCGACGCCGCGACCGGTCAGCCAGGCTTCCGCCGGACCTGCCCACTCGCTGCTCGGGTTGCGCGCCCACAGGCTGCCCATCACGCCCGTCGCCTTGTCGGGCTCGCCGCGGCGGATGGCGCCCTGGGCCAGCCACCAGCGGATGGCGCCCGGGTCGGGCTCGCCGGGACCGGGCAGCGCGCCGGCGTCGGCGAGCTCCCCGACCAGCGCGCTGTTCAGGGCGTCCCGCCCGCCGGTCCAGTCCCCGGCCTCGACCAACGCCCTCCCTCGCAGGTAGCGAGCCATGCGCCCTGCCGGGCCGTCGAGCCCGGCCGCCCCCGCCAGCGCCTCGGCCGCTTCCGGGCCCTTGCCCAGCGCGACCAGCGCCTCGCCTCGGACCAGCGCGACGAACGGCGCGAGCCCCTCGTCTCGGATGGCCAGCAGCCCGGCCAGGGCGGCCTCCTCCTCTCCCATCCGCACCCGGCAGCGGGCGAGGGCCAGCCGCTCGGCGTCTTCGGTGGGGGAGGGGAGGGCGGCGACCGCGGTCCGGCAGTCCCCGACCGCGAAGGCGGCCTGCACGTCCGCCGGGGGAGAGGCGGAGGCCGAGGAGGACCAGAGCAGCAGGGCGAGGAGCACGGGAACCGTGGACCCGTCGCGCGCACCCGCGGTTCCCATCAGAAGCTGCTCCCGAACCACAGGTAGGCGCCGCCCAGGCTGCCGGGCGCGTAGCCGCCGCCGCCGTAGGCCCCGAAGGCGTAGCCGAGGCGCAGCTGCACCGGGATGCCCCAGCCGATGACGGCGGTGCCGATGAGCTCGGCGCCGGTGCCGACCCGCACGCCCTGCAGCAGGGCCGGGTCTGCAAGCCCGGTGAAGGCGTTTCCCGCGTCCGCGAACACGGCGGCCGACAGGTAGCGGGCGAAGAAGGGCACCGTGCCGAAGCCCCGCTCGGGACGCCACAGGGGCAGCCGGTACTCGACGCTGCCCAGGTAGAAGCTGTCTCCGTAGACGACGGCCGTCGGGAAGCCGCGCAAGGACCGCCACTCGTCGGGCAGCGTGTAGTAGGCGCTCTCGCCGAAGCTGCCGCCCAGCCGGAAGCTGCCGTAGCGGTTCTGGTCGCCGGCGCTGACGCCGCCCGCCAGCTTCATGGCGATGACGTGGTTCGGCAGCCAGGGCGTGGTCCGGTACTCGCGCCACTCGCCGGTCAGCTGGACCTGGGTGAACCCGACGTACTGGTCGTTGTCGTCGAGGACCCGCGCGCCCAGCCAGGGGTGGGTCAGCTCGCCGACCAGGCTCAGGATGCGCGCGTCTTCGGGCGAGATCGACTTGTCGTAGTACCGGCCCTTGGCGAACCGGTAGCCGCCGCCGATGCTGCTGATGAAGCCGCGGGTCGGCAGGAAGGGGCGGTAGACGTCAGGGGTGAGGGGCTCGAGGGGCTGGCGCAGGGTGCCGGTCCAGCGCCCGAAGATGCTGCGGTTCTCGTTGAGGGCGTAGCTGACCTGGGCATAGGCCCGGATGCGCTTGTCCCAGTAGCGGCTGTTGCTGCTCTCGACCGAGGGGATGCTGGTCGCGCCTTCGTCGGTGGAGCGCACGTACACATCGCTGTAGGGCGTCGTGTACGAGAAGGCGCCGGCCGTCAGGATCGGGACCCACCGGTTGACCGACAGGGCCGCCCCCCAGCCCAGGTAGCGGCTGTCGGTCCGGTACGACAGGAAGCCGCTGTACAGGTAGCGGCGCAGGGTGTCCGTGCCGCTGGTCGAGAGGGTGCCCTGGAAGCCGTAGGAGGTCTGGTAGATGGTCGGCAGCACGTACCGGGGCGGCAGGAGCGTCTTCCACGGCGTGTAGCGCTCGACCGGCCACGAGAAGGGGTAGTCCGCTTCGTCGGGGGTCTCGGTGTCGACCACCGTGGCGAACTGCTCGTCCGGGCCGCTGTCGGGTGCGTCTGCGGGTGCGTCTGCGGGTGCGTCTGCGGGGGAGGCTGCAGGTGCGGACTCCCACGGCAGACCCGACAGGCTGGCGTCGCCGAGCGGCGCCTCTTCGGGCAGGCCGAAGGCCCCCTGCCAGCGCCGGGCGTGCAGGTAGGCGCCGCCCAGGCCGTCGATGCCCGGGTAGGGCGCCGGATCGCCCCGCAGCTCGGGGATGAGCGCGGCGTGTCGGCGGCCCTCGCCCAGGCCCAGGCGGCCCGATGCGTCCGTTGCGTCGGACGGCCAGGCGGGCCCGTCGCCGTGGTCCTTCTGCCAGGCGGTGCGGGCCTTCTCGATGTCGTAGAGCCGACTGGCCACCAGCACGTCGTCGTCGGCGGGCAGCACGTCGGCCAGCGGGCCGTTGTCCTGCAGCGGGACGGGCAGCAGCCCGCGGTCCCACCAGGTCGCGCGGTCGACGGGCATCCAGGCGATGGCCTGGCCGGCCGTGTGGAAGGCCTCGAAGACGATGGCGTGGCCGTCGGGGTGCGGGTCGGGCCCGAAGGCGCCGCCCAGCACGTTGCTGACCTGCCACAGCCGCTCGTCGTCCAGATCCACCGCGTAGATGTTGAAGATGCCCGTGCGGTCGCTGCTGAAGTAGAGCGTGCGCCCGTCGGCCGACCAGCTGGGATCGATGTCCTGGGCGGGGTCTTCCATCAGCCGGCGGTAGGGCACGCCGTCCGCCGTGTAGATCCAGATGTCCCGGTTGCCGTCCGACCAGCGGGACAGGGCCACGAAGCGCCCGTCCGGCGAGAAGCGCGGCGTGCTGAGCTGGGTGTGGTCCGTGTAGGCGGTCAGCGGCTCGAGGCGCTTGTCGACGGTCAGCCGCTGCAGCTGGTTGTCCTGGACGCCGTTCGTGACCACCAGCAGCTGCTGGCCGTCGGGGGAGAACTCGGGGTCCCGGGCCCGCGAGCCGCGGGTCATGCTCTCGACACCGCCGCCGAGCTTGTACAGGCTGACGTCCTGCCAGACGTTGAACCGGTTCACCACGCGCGAGCTGCTGTAGGCGAAGGCCTTGCCGTCCCGGCGCCAGGTGAAGCTGGCGGCCCCGCGGTCGGCCAGCTCGATCTGCAGGTCGCCGCCGGACCGATCCGCCAGCCAGGTGTCCGTGCCCTCGCGCGGGTCGGTGCAGCTGAACACCAGGTGCTCGCCGGCGGGGCTGAACCGCGGGCCGTAGCAGCGGTCGTCGCCGTCGCTCAGCCGGATGAAGGGCGTGAGCCCCATGGCCTCGACCTGGGCGGCCTGGGCTTCGTACCGGGCGGTCATGTCCGCCCGCCACTCCTTGTACAGACGCAGCAGGCGCTTGTCGAAGACCCGCGGCCCCGGCAGCAGGTAGGGGATGCCGCGCCCGTAGACGTGCACCCAGTCGGTCCAGGCGTCTTCGCCGGTGCGGTCCGCGACGAACTGGATGAAGTCCTGGCCGAACAGGTAGCGCAGGTTGCCGGCCGGCAGGTCGCTCTGCCAGCCGTCCATGTTGCCGAGCGGCGGGAACTGCCCCTCGAGCACCGCCATGCGCTTGATCATGTGCGGCACGCTGGCCCGGCCGCGGCCGGTGGTCGTCTGCCGGGTCTCCTGGAAGGTCGCGAAGCCCTCGACCACCCACCCGGGGCTGACCCGGTTCACCGAGATCACCCGTCCCAGCACCGTCCGCACGGCGCGGGGCAGGCCCTCGACCGTGTCGATGTGCAGGATGTGCGTGAGCTCGTGGGTCATGATCGTCTCGGGCCAGTGCTCGTACGACGACAGCGTGCTGCCCTCGGTCGGCGCCGTGACGTACATGACGATCGTGTTGAGCGGGACGGTCATCGCGTAGCCGTTGGCGCTGTCGGTGTTGTCGACCAGCACCACCTCGACCCGCCGCTTCGGGGCCGTCTTCAGCTCGACCGTGAGCTCCTCCCAGGCGAGCTCCAGCGCGGCCGCGCACTCCTCGGCCAGCTGCTCCTCTCCCCCGTGGAAGTGCACGTTGAAGTGGTCGGTCTGCAGCGTCCGCCACGTCAGGTCGGGATCGTAGGCGGCGGCCCCGGCCGACGACTGCAGGGGCGTGGGCGCGCACAGGCCCCCCGCGAGCAGCGTGGCGACGAGCAACGACCGCCAGGAGCGGGTGGCAGCCCTCAGAACCAGTAGTGCACCCCGGCACCGATCGTGCCCGTGGTGGCGAAGCCACTGTTCGCGCCGACGTCGATGTCCAGGCCCCATTCGGCGGTGAAGCCCAGGTTCTCGAGCCCGAAGAAGAAGAAGTCGGCGCCCATCACCGGCTGCACCCTGGCGTTGACCTGGGTGCCCACGGTGTCGGCGGCGGCGCCCGCGCCCAGAAACAGGTTCATGTTGTCCTCGGCGACCACACCGTAGAGCACGCGCCCGCCGGCCGTCACCTGGGAGGGCATGCTGTCCTGGATCCAGAAGCCGGCGGCGGCTTCGACCTGGATGTTCACCGCCGGGTTGCCGGTGGGCAGGCCGTAGCGGATCGACAGCGCGGGCACGCTGCCCAGGTGGGCGTTGGCGCCGACCCCCAGCCGCTGCCGCAGGTCCTTGGCCTGGGCGGGCGAGGAGGCCAGCAGGCCAGCGGTGAGGAGGACGAGGGAACCGGGCACGGAACGACGCAGCATGAGCACTCCGAGGGACCGCTCACCAATAACCGACCCAGGCCAGGCCTTGCGGCGTCAAGTGTGACCTTGTCTGCCGGTCCAGCAGTGCTGCAGCCGCAGCGCCGGTTCAGGCGCTGCGACGCCGACGTCCGACGAGGGCGCCGAGGGACAGCAGCCCGAGCAGGGCGCCCGCCGGGGCCGGGACCGCCATGCAGCCGATGAGCCGGGGATCGCCCAGGTCGGGATCGTCGCCCCCGTCGGCTTCTCCGAAGGGCGAGTCGCCGCCCCCGCCGTCCCCGCCGCCGGGCGTGCCCAGCCCGCCGCTGGCGTCTGCCTGTTCGGGCACCCAGCCGATCTCGTCGGTGCAGCCACCGCCGAGGGTGTAGCTGCCTTCTTCGGGGAAGGTGCCGCTGCGGCCGTCTTCGCGCGCGAAGGTGAAGAAGTAGACGTGGCAGTCCACCGCCTCGAGCTCGACCGACGCCGTGTAGACCCCCTGGGTCTCGACGCCCCAGGTCAGCGCCAGGTCGTGGCGGATGCCGTCGACGACGACCGCCAGCGTCTTGGGCGCGGCGTCGTCCTGCCAGTCGGCCATGAAGTCGGCGTCGCGGGCGGCGTCGACCGGCGTGTGGGCGCCCATCGCGACCGGGCTGTCGGTGTCCAGGGTGCCGGCGCCGAAGTCCTGGGTCATGTAGGCGCCGGCGATGCCGGTGCCGAGCTCGTTGTAGTCGCCGAGCATGATGTTGGCGCGGTGCCCGTCGCTGCACATCCAGCCGGTGAACACGGTCGCGTAGGGGGACCCGTAGTTCCAGGCGATGTTCTCGCCGGCGTAGCCGCTGTCGTAGAACCACGACAGCCGCTCGCCGAAGCTGGTGCCGTCGCTGCTGCTGTGCGAGAAGTTGCCCGTCGCCTCCATGTCCAGCGAGTGGTACCGGGCGGCTTCGGCCAGGCCCATGTCCAGCCACAGGATGCCCTTGGGCGTCTGCTCGGACGGCTGGAAGGCGTCGAAGTCGCAGGGGTACTCGCCGATGAACGCTTCGGGATCGACGCGCACGGCGTTGGTCCACAGGTGCAGCTCGCGCTCTTCGGCCGAGGGGAAGCCGTCCTGGTAGGGGTCGTCGCCGGGCACGCCGTAGGCGGCCAGCGCGGCAGGCAGGGTCAGGGCCAACAGGGCGATCATGCGTGCTCCCGGATCCACTTCTGGGCGAAGACGGCGGCGTCGTCGTAGGACTTGCGGAGATCCCCGACGACCTGTTCCTCGATCTTGCGGCCGACGATCGGCACCCGCACCGTGACGTCGATGGTGACCAGCCGGTCGCAGCCGGTCGCGGAGGGGGTCAGCGACCAGGAGCCCTTCACCGACACCTTGTCGGGCAGGGCGTCGACGGTCACCGTGAAGTCCATCTTCTGCACGTCGGCGCGGTGGTGCTCTTCGAGCACGTACGACAGCCGGCCGGTGCCGAGCAGCTTCGACACCGCGGCCGGCAGCGTCTGCGCGGGGGTCACGTGGATGCGCCGGACGCGCTTGCCGTTCTTGTCGGCGTCTTCCAGGATGCGCCGCTCGATGCGGCTGTGCTGCGCCACGGCGTCTTCGTAGGCGTCGCCGAACAGGATCTCCCACGCCCGGGCGGGCGGGGCGTCGAAGTGGTGGCGAAGCTCGATCTGCACGGGGCCTCCGAAGGGGGCGGTGGGCGCATCCCACTCCCTTGCGACCTAATCACACCCATCGGCCAGTCGCGGGCTACCCTGCGTCACCTTCTGCCAAGACCTCGTCAGGATCGGTCCCATGAGCCCACTTCTCCTCCTCCTGATCGGCGCGAGCCTGGCCGACGTGCCGATGGCGACCTTCCCCGAGTGCGGCGAGGAGGACAGACCCGACCTCTGCCCCTCCGACCTCGGTGACGACTGGGACCTCATCTCGTACACGCCGGCCGAGTCGCGCGACACCATCCGCCCGACCGAGGCCGACCTCGGCAGCGGCATCCACCTCGACCGGGCCCTGCGGACGACCGCCGGGCGCTTCGACGTGATCATCGCGCTGGGGGACTCCGGCTTCGACTGGACCAGCTGGGAGCTGCGCCGGAAGTGGTACCTCAACGCCGGCGAGCTCCCCGTGCCCCAGGACGCCGACGGGGTGGACGCCGCCGACCACGACTACGACGGCAACGGCGTGTTCAACGTCGACGACTACGTCGACGATCCGCGGGTGGACATCACCGCCGGCGTGCACGGCCACCCCGACATGCTCGAGCCCAGCGACCTGCTGGCCGCGTTCAGCGACGGCGTCGACGACGACGGCAACGGCTACCCCGACGACATCTCGGGCTGGGACTTCTTCGAGGACGACAACGACGCCTACCACTCCTACGCCGACAGCTACGGCGAGCACGGCGCGGGCGTGGCCAAGGAGGCCGGCGCCGAGGGCGAGGGCGGCGGCGGCAGCATCGGCACCTGCCCGAACTGCGCGGTCCTGCCGCTGCGCGTCGGCGACACCTTCATCACCGACGGCACCCGCAGCGCCGAGGCGATCGTCTACGCCACCGACATGGGGGCGGTCGCGATCAGCCAGGCGATCGGCGCCATGAGCAGCCCCGACACGGCGCGCGCGGCGGCGGCGTGGGCCTTCGACAACGGCACCGTCATCGTCGGCGCGGCCGGCGACGAGAACCAGTACCACCACAACTTCCCCGCGACCCTGGACAACGCGCTCTACGTGAAGTCCATCCGCCACGACACGCCGGGCTGGGAAGGCGCCTACAGCTACTTCAGCACCCTCAACTGCAACAACTACGGGCCGCGGCTCAGCCTGTCGGCGCCGAGCAACGCCTGTGCCACCGGCGCCACGGCGAAGATCACCGGCATCGTCGGCATGGTGCAGAGCGCGGCCCGCGACGCCGGCATCACCCTGTCGGCCGGCGAGGTGACCCAGCTGCTCACCATGAACGCCGACGACATCTGGCTGAGCGAGGAAGAACGGGCCAACGCCAAGGCGCTGCCCAGTGACGAAGGGTGGGACGCGTACCACGGCTATGGGCGGGTCAACGTGGCCCGGGCGGTCGAGGCGGTCGCCGCCGGTCGCATCCCGCCGTCCGTGAGCATCGACGAGCCCAAGTGGTTCGACACCATCGATGCCGGCCAGGTGGCCAGCGTCGACGTGCAGGCGCGGATCAGCGCCCGCGACGGGGCCTACAGCTGGACCCTGGAGCTCGGGCGAGGGGTGGACCCCCGGGAGTGGGAGGAGGTGGCATCCGGCGAGGAGGCCGCGGCCTTCGACGGCGTCATCCACACGCTGGACATCAGCACCCTGCAGACCTTCGCCATGGAGGAGGCGCCCCGCGACGAGACCATCGTCGAGCGCATGGAGCGCGTGCACGAGCCGGCCGTGACCCTGCGCCTGCGGGCGACCGATGGCGACGGCGACATGGGCGAGCTGCGCAAGACCTTCCACGTGCACCGCGACCCCGATCTGCTGCCCGGCTTCCCGCTGGACCTGGGCGGGTCCATCGAGGCCAGCCCCACCCTGGCCGACCTCGACGGCGACGGCATCTACGAGATCATCGTCGCGACCAGCTCGGGCGACCTGACCGCCCTGCACGGCGACGGCTCGGTCGTGTCCGGCTGGCCGGCCAGCACCGACGCCCGCGACCGGCCCTGGGCGACGGTGGCGGCGGCCTACCAGAGCGGCGCGGTCCCCGCCCCGCGCGAGGCGATCATGGGCGCGCCCGCGGTCGGCGACATCGACGGCGACGGCGCTCCCGACGTGGTCGTCGCCACGCTCGAGGGCGGGATCTGGGCCTTCTCGGCGGGCGGCCAGCTGCTGGACGGCTACCCCTACTACAACCTGGGTCGGGACACCGTGCTGCTCGACACGGACCACACCTGGGACCAGGGCTTCATGGGCGCGCCCGCCCTGGCCGACGCCGACGGCGACGGCGTGCTGGACGTGGTGGCCGCCGGCCTGGACCAGCGGCTCTACGTCGTCGACGGCCAGGGCCGGGACGTCGGCCCCTACCCGATCGACGTCTGCGCTCCCGACGTCTGCCTGACCGGCGGCTTCCGGATCATCGCGAGCCCGACCATCGGCGACGTCGACGGCGACGGCGATCTCGAGGTGGTCCAGGGCACGAACGAGGGCGCCCAGGGCGGCAACCGCATCGTGACCCACATGATCGACCTGACCACCGGCCAGGCCGAGCCCGGCTGGCCCCTGCTGTCGTCCGGGCTCATCGCCGAAGCGCTGCTGCTGCCGCTCATCGGCGAGGGCCACCCGGCCAGCACGGCGCTGGCCGACGTGGACGGCGACGGCGATCTGGAGCTGTTCGACCCGATCATGCTCGGCCAGACCGACGTGATGCAGCACGACCAGACGACGCTGGTCGACCTGCCCTACCTGGAGAGCACCTACGCCGACGGCAGCAACGTCGGCGAGGGCCCCAGCCTGGTGCAGCTGACCAGCAACCCGGCCTTCGGCGACCTGGACGGGGACGGCGTGCCCGACCCGGTCACCGGCGCGACCAGCAGCCTGTGGCTGGCCAGCCTGGCCGCGACCTTCTGGATGGACGGCCACCACGGCATCGCCGTGTGGTCCGGCGCCACCGGCGAGTTCCTGCCCGGCTGGCCGCGGCAGATCGAGGACCTGCAGTTCCTGATGGCCCCGGCCATCGCCGACGTCAGCGGCGACGGCAAGCCCGAGGTCATCCACGGCAGCGCCGGCCACCTGGTGCACGCCTGGGACGGCGAAGGCGTCGAGGCCGAGGGCTGGCCCAAGCTGACCGGGCAGTGGCTGCTGGGCAGCCCGGCGGTCGGCGACGTCGACGGCGACGGCTACGTCGACGTGGTCGTCACCAGCCGCGAGGGCAAGGTCTGGGTCTGGTCCACCCGCGGCCACGCCGACCAGCAGATCCAGTGGCAGAGCCAGTTCCACGACAGCCGGAACACGGGCAACTACGAGACCCCGCTGCCGACCCAGGAAGGGCCGGACATCGACACGGGCGACGTGGCCATCAACCCGACCAAGGACAAGGGCTGCAAGAGCTGCGGCGGCAACAAGGGCAGCGCCGACACCGGGGCGGCCCTGCTGCTCCTGCCCGGACTGCTGTCCCTGGCCGGTCTGCGGCGGCGGCGGTGACCCCCGCCCCGGCCCCGATGCTGTCCATGCTGGCCTTCATGGCCGGCAGCTGGGTGTCGGAAGCGCCCGGCTACGTCAACGAGGAGCACTGGACCACGCCGGCGGGGGGCTCGATGATCGGGATGGCCCGGACCCTGAAGGAAGGCGACACCATCGGCTGGGAGCACCTGCGCATCGAAGCCGTCGATGGGCAGGTCCGCTACCTGGCCAGCCCGGGCGGCAAGCCGCCGGTCGCCTTCGTGCTGGTGGACGCCGGACCGGGGCGCGCCCGCTTCGAGAACGCCGACCACGACTTCCCGCAGCGCATCGAGTACTGGACCCCGGACGGCGGCGCCGGCCTGTGCGCCCGCATCTCGACGCTGCGGTCCGAAGCCGAGGGCGGCACGGCCATGGAGTGGTGCTGGAAGCCCGCTCCGCGTTGACCCGGCGGCGGGCAGCGGTTTAGGTCCCCGGACGCCCTGTGGCCCCGCGCCCGGTGGCCCGGAGCCCCGATGCACGTCCTCGACATCCTGGAAGCCCGCGGCCTGCTCAAGCAGACCACCGATCGGGACGCCCTCGCCGCCGCCCTGTCGGGCGGGCCGCTGGTGATCTACGCCGGCTTCGATCCCACCGGGGACAGCCTGCACGTGGGCCACCTGATGCCCGTGCTGTCGCTGGCCTGGCTGCAGCGCGCCGGACATCGGGTGCTGGTCATCCTGGGCGGCGGCACGGCCCGGGTCGGCGATCCGACGGGCAAGGACAAGACCCGCGAGCTGATCACCGCCGAGCAGATCGCGTCCAACCTCGAGAGCATGCGGCCCCAGTTCGGACGCTTCCTGCGGCTCGAAGACGCGCCGGGCGAGGGGCTCGGCGGCGCCGACATCCACGGCGTCACCTTCATCGACAACGCCGAGTGGCTGATGGAGTGGGGCTACGTCGACTTCCTGCGCGAGGTCGGCAGCCACTTCAGCGTGAACCGCATGCTGACGGCCGAAGGCACGAAGCAGCGCCTCGACCGCAACCAGGGCCTGTCCTTCATCGAGTTCAACTACCACCTGCTGCAGAGCTACGACTTCCTGCACCTGTTCCGCGAGCGCGGCTGCACGGTGCAGGTCGGCGGCGACGACCAGTGGTTCCACATCGTCGGCGGCGCGGACCTGATCCGCCGGGCCGCGGGCGGGCACGCCTTCGGCATGACCGTGCCCCTGCTGCAGACCGCCGACGGCAAGAAGATGGGCAAGACCGAGTCCGGGGCCGTCTGGCTGGACCGCGACAAGCTGTGCCCCTACGACTTCTTCCAGTACTGGCTCAACGTGCACGACGACGACGTCGAGAAGCTGCTCAAGCTGTACACCTGGCTCGAGCTGGACGTGATCGCCGAGCTGTGCCGGGCCGAGGGCCAGGGCCTGCGCGAGGCCAAGCGCGTGCTGGCCCGCGAAGCCACCCGCATCGTGCACGGCGACGACGACGCGGCCGACGCCGACTACGTCAGCCGCGTGCTGTTCGGCAAGGGTGAGCTGTCGGCCGACGACCGCGCCCGCATCGTGCGCGTGCTGGGCAGCAGCGGCACCTTCCCGCACACGGCGATGGCCCTGCCCGCCCCGTGGGAGGACTGCGCCGTGGCCGCCGACCTGTGCGCCAGCAAGGGCGAGGCCCGGCGCCTGGTCAAGCAGGGCGGCGCCCGTACCTGGAACGACCGCGTCGACGACCCGCTCGCCCCGGTGACCGAGCCCTCGGTCCTGTGGGCCGGCAAGAAGAAGGCGGCGCTGATCACCGCGGGCTGAGCGGCGAGCCGCGGGAGCCCGTCAGCTGGCGAGGGCCCGGACCCGGGCGGCCCGGTCGTTCTGCCCGGCGGCGCCGGCCCAGGTCGCGCACAGCAGGATCAGGGCCCGGACGGGCGCGGCCAGCACGCCCGACCGCAGCAGCAGCCGTCCCAGGTCGCCGGTCTCGGCGTCGAAAGCGTCCCACCGCGCCTCGCGGGCCCACATCGCGGCGCGGGTCGCGCTGATCCGCGCCTGCAGCCCCGGGTCGTGGGGGCCGGCGGCGGACACCGCGTCGACCAGGCGCCGGGCCTCGGCGGCGTCGCCCTGCTCGAGCGCCAGGCGCGCCCGGTCCAGCCGGCAGTCCAGCACCCGCCGGGACGACAGGCGCACATAGGCCGCCTGGGCGCGGCGCAGGCGGCGGCCGGCCTCGGCCAGGTCGCCCTGCAGGATCGCCAGGTGGGCGCTGATCCGCAGGCAGTCGGCCTGGCCCAGGTGGTGCCGGGCGGCGGCGAAGCGCTCGCGGGCCGGACGCAGCAGGCCTTCGGCGTGGCCGGCGTCGCCGCGATCGACCGCGACCTGGGCCAGATCCGCCATGCAGCCGGCCCGGTCCAGGTGCCGCTGCAGGGCGCCGTAGAGCTCGGCGGCCTCGGACAGGGCGTCCTCGGCGGCTTCGAGCTCGCCCGCCTCGCGGTGCAGCCGCCCGGCCAGGCGCTGGCAGTCCGCCAGGTCCTGGAAGGACGCGTCGGGCCCCAGCAGGCGCCGCGCCTCGGCCAGGTGGGACCGCCCCTCGCCGAGCTCTCCGCCGGCCATGGCCAGCTCGCACAGGACCAGCAGGGTGCGGGCCCGCAGGAGCGGCCCTTCGTCGCCCAGCCCGTCCTGGCGGGACAGCTGGTCGAGCAGGCGGCGGGCCCAGGCCCGGGCGTCGGCCCCGTGCCCCTGGCGGGCCAGGGCCAGCGCCCGGAGCTGCCAGGTGCGCAGGCGCAGGACCTGCCCGGCGGCGTCCTCGCGCAGGGTCAGCGCGTCTTCGACGTCGCCCAGCAGCACCAGCCCGGCGGCGGGGTCGCCGGCGGCCAGGCGGTGGTTCACGCCGGCCAGCAGGTGGGACACGGCCTCGTCTTCGCGACCGGCGGCCAGCAGGTGGCGGCCCAGTCGCTCGCGGACCAGCGGGGACGGCAGCGGGAAGCGCTCGATCAGCATCCGGACGCAGGCGTCGTGCGCGGCTTCCCAGCGCCCTTCTTCCTGGGCGGTGCGCATGATGCTCTCGCAGACCATCGCGTGCGCGAAGCGCAGGTCCTGGCGGTCGGGGCTGCGGGTGGCCAGGCGGGCCCGCAGCAGGGCGTCCTCGAGACCGTCGGGCAGGCCGATCCCGCCGGCGCGACAGGCGCGGGCCCACTCGTCGAGATCGACCACCTCGCCCAGGGCGGCCGCGTGTTCGAGGGCCCGGCGGGCGTCGGGCCCCAGGTCGGCGGTCAGGCGATCCAGGCGGCCACCCCACACGGCGTGCAGGTCGTCGGGGAGGGGGAGGGGGCCGTGGTCGGCCAGCTGGAGTCCCTCGGGGCCCTCGACCAGCAGCCCGCGGGCCACCCAGTCGCGGACGAGGGAGACCGTGAACAGCGGGTTGCCGGCGGTGCGCTCGGCGACCTCGCGGGCCAGCGACTCCTCGACCCCCAGCAGGTTGCGGACCAGCTCGACCCGGTGACCGGCCGGCAGGGGGCCGACCTCGATGGTGCGCAACAGGCCCTGGCCTTCCAGCGACAGCAGGCTCTCGTTGGCGGCGGGGTGCTGCTCCAGGGTCTCCTGGCGGGAGGTCATCAGCACCAGGACCGGCAGGTGCCCGCCGCGCTCGAGCAGCTCGGTCGTGAAGGACAGCGACGTGGGGCCCCAGGCGATGTCGTCGAGCAGCAGGACCACGGGGCGGCTGCGGGTGAGCTGCGCCAGGAAGCGCCGCACGGTGGCGCGCGGGTCCAGGGGCGTCTTGTCCGACATCAGCGCGGTGTCCCAGGCCACGCCGGCGCCCAGGGCGGCCAGCCGCGCCAGCTCGCCGGCGAAGCGGTCGTCGCGCACGCCCTGGGCCTGGACCCAGGCGTGCACCCGGCCGCGCAGGGTGCGCGGACCGAGCCCGACGCAGCGCAGGTGCTCGGCGACCATCCGGGCCAGCGGCAGGGCGGTGTGGCCGGGGGCGTGGGTGGCCCGCAGCGGCAGGGCGGCGCCGACCTCGACCGCGCGCTCGCAGAGCCACTCGGCCAGCCGTGTCTTGCCGGTGCCCAGGTCGCCGCGCAGCAGCATGCCGGCCGGGCGCCGCAGCTCGTGCACCTCGCGCAGGGCGGCCCACAGGCTGTCGCGCTCGGCGCTGCGGGCGACCAGCCGGACCTCGCGCAGGCCGAACAGCCGCAGGCCGCCGCCCGGCAGCGGCGTGGCGTCGACCGCGCCGTCGGTGCGGCGCCAGTCCGTCGGCATCGGCGGGGCCTCGAAGCCCGGCCTGCGGCGGCCGCGGCTGCGCGCACGGCCGACCGAGCGCCCCGTGCGGGATGCCCCGACCGAGAACATGGCGGGGTCGAAGGTGTCGTCGGTCCAGGTGATCTCGGCGCCCAGCGGCTCCGGGGCGGCGCCGGGGTCGACGACGTGGGAGGGGCCGCCGGGCTCCCAGTCGGCCATGCCGAGCTCTTCGGGGTCGTGGGGTTCCGTCACCTCGTCTTCGGTCGGCTCGCTCGGGTCGCTGGGCCGCGACGGCGAGCCCCGCAGGGTGGGCGCGCCCAGCCGGTCCAGCGCCCAGGCCGCGTCGGCGGCCGAGGGGAAGCGTTCTTCGGCGGACTTGGCCAGCAGGGTGCGCAGCCAGCCGTCGACGCCGTCGGGCACGGCGAAGGTGGCCCGCAGGGCCGGGACCGGCCGGTACAGGTGGGCCTGCATCGCCTGGGCCAGGGGGCTGCCCTTGAACGGCGGCCGCCCGCGCAGCAGCGCGTAGGCCAGGCAGCCCAGGCTGTACAGGTCGGTCCACGGCCCCAGGTCGCGCCACTCCAGGGTGAACCGCTCGGGGGCCATGTAGGCCGGGGTGCCCCAGGTGGGGCCCTGGCGGCTGCCGCCGTCACCGGCGTGGGCGATGCCGAAGTCGGACAGCACGACCCGCGCCCGGTCCTGGTCGTCGCGGGCGCGGCTCCACAGCACGTTGGCGGGCTTGATGTCGCGGTGGATGACGCCGCGGGCGTGGGCGTGGGCCAGGGCGGCCAGGATCTCGGCCAGCACCCGCCGCACCTCGCCCCACTCGCCGGCCGGCGGGTCGGACCGCAGGTCGCGGCCGTCGGCCAGATCCATCACCAGGTAGGGGCAGCCCTCGACCAGCTGGCCGTCACTGGCGGCGGCGGCTTCCGCGCCGACGCGCCCCATGTCGTAGAGCCGGATGATGCCGGGGTGGTCCAGCCGGGCCACGGCCTGGACCTCGGCCTCGAAGGCACGCTCGAACACCTCGTTGCGCAGGTTCTCGGCGGTCATCACCTTGATGGCGACCGGCGTGTCCGTGGTCTCGTGGTGGCCGAGCCACACCTCCCCCATGCCGCCCTTGCCCAGGGGGCGGACCACGGAGAACGGACCCAGGCCGATGGGGGACATAGGCGCCACCGTATGGCGAGCGGACCCCGGTCACAACGCGCGTCGCGCGGCCCGGTGGATCAGCGCGCCGCCTCCTGGATCAGGGCGGCGTTGGTTGCGCCGGTCGGTCGGTGCAGCCAGCGAGGCGCCTCGAGCTCGATCCAGGGCTGGTCGTCGGTGTTCAGGCGACCGCGGGCCGACAGGGCGCGCAGGTGGCCGGGGCGCAGGGTCGGCAGCAGGGCCAGATCGTCCGGCGGGGCGCCGGTGATCAGCAGGGCGTCGGCCCCCGGGATGGTCTCGTAGAGCGACGGCCCCGGGAAGACCGTGAGGAAGGTGGCGACCAGCCCGCGCATGGCGTCCGGCGGCAGGGCGTAGAGCTGCACCCACTGGCAGAACACGCCGCCCTCGGCCAGCGCGCCGCGGGCCGCCAGCCAGTACTCCTGGGTGAACAGGTTGCTCACGCCGGTGATCCAGGGGTTGCTGGGCTCGCTGATGATCACGTCGAAGGGCGGCGCGTCGGGGGGGCGCCGGCGCAGCCAGGACCGGGCGTCGGCGACGACGACGGTCACGCGCGGGTCGTGCAGCAGGTCGCCGTTGACCGCCGAGAAGGCCGCTGCGGCGCGCACGACGGCGGGCTCGAGCTCGACGACCGTGAGCGAGGCGGCGCCGGCATCCAGCGCGGCCCGGGCCGTGACGCCGCTCGCCAGCCCGACCACCAGCACGCTCGGCGCGCGGTCGCGGTGGGCCCGGAAGATCTCGACGGGCAGCCGGCCCGACAGCTCCTGGGTCGGCATGTCGTCGCCGGTGCTGGCGTCGACCTTGCCGTTGATGGCCAGCCAGCGGTTCCCGGTGCGCAGGCTCTCGCCGACGGCGACGGTGGCGCTGACGCCGTCTTCGTAGGACAGCAGCCGGAAGCCGCCGTGGGCGAAGCGCTCGACGGCGCGGGGGGAGAGGTCGGCGAAGTCGCCGAGCCGCAGGTACAGGCCGACGCTGTACAGGGCGGGGTCCCAGCGGGGGGCGAGCAGGACCAGGGCCAGGGTGGCGGCGGCCATGGCCAGGCGCCGGCTGCGGGGGGCAGGGGAGGGGAGGGAGGCGGCGAGGAGGACGGCGCCGAGCCCCACCGCGGCGACCAGGCCGCGCAGGCCCAGCAACGGCAGGCCGACCAGCCCGGCCAGACCCGCGCCCAGCACGCTGCCCAGGGTGTTGGCGGCCAGCACGCGCCCCGCGCCCCGCGCTCCGTCGTCCGCGCTGGCCAGGGCGCCGGTGAACACGACCCCCGACGCCACCGGCGCGCCGCCCATCGCCAGGGCGACCAGCAGCGCGCCGCCCAGGCCGAGCGCTCCTTCGCCGCCGGCCGCGAACAGCAGGCCGAGCCCGTGGGGCAGCACCCGCCAGGCCACGGCCCCCGCCACGGCCAGCAGCCCCAGCGCCGCCAGCGCGGGCGCCACCGCCCGGGGACCGAGCCGCCGGCCCAGCGCCGCGCCCGCCGCCGTGCCCAGCAGGAACACCGCCAGCACCGTGCTCACCGCGTAGATGCTGCCTCCCAGCAGCAGCGAGCCCAGCCGGCTCCAGGCCACCTCGAGCGCCAGGCTGGCGAAGCCGGCGGCCGCCGCCGCGACCAGCAGCGGCGCCGGCACCGTGGCCCCGCCTGCTGCTGGCGTCGTCTCCGTCGTTTCCCGCCGATCGCGGGCCTGCAGCAGCGCCAGCACACCGGCCGTCGCGCCCAGCCCGGCCGCGGCGAGCTCGGTGCCGCGCACGCCCAGCAACGGCAGCAGCAGCAGGGGACCCAGCAGCACGCCCGCCACGGCACCCGTGGTGTTGGCTGCGTACAGCCGCCCGGCCTGGTCTCCCGAGCCCACCGCGGCGCTCGCCGCCGGCAGGGTGGCGCCGTGCAGCACCGCGGGCGGGCCCAGGGTCAAGACGGCTGCCAGCACGGACCCGGGCACGCCGGGCACCGCGGCGCCGATGGGCTCGACGAGCCCGATCACCACGGGCATCGCCGCCGCCCAGGCCGCGGCCGCGAGCTCCAGGCGGCCGTAGCCCCCCGGCGCCGCCCGCCAGCGGCGGCGGCCCCCCAGCCAGCCGCCGAGCCCGAGCCCGCCCATGTAGACCGACAGGGTCAGGGTCAGCGCGAGCCCGGTGCTGCCGAAGGCCAGGCTCAGGCGGCGGAGCCAGACCACCTCGCACAGCAGCGCGGCGGCGCCCGACAGGGCCAGGAGCCCTGCGAGCGCCGCCGCGCGGTCGTGCGTCCCGGGGGGCTGCTCAGGCAAGGCTCTCGAGCTTGCGGCGGAGTCCCTTGCGCTCTTCCTTCAGGCCGCCCTTGTCGGCGGCGTCCAGGGCCTGCTCCAGGTGGCGGCGGGCGCCGTCGGCGTCACCCTTGCCCTGGGCGATGTCCGCCAGCAGGTCGTGGGCGCCCATCACCTTGCGCCAGTCCTTGGACGCGGCGGCGGGGGCCAGGCAGGCCTCCAGGTTCTCGCGGGCCTGCTCGACCTCGCCGATCTGCCGCAGGGCGCCGCCCAGGTTGAACAGCAGCTCCTTGTGGAAGGCCGCGTTCGTGGCGTCGGCGCCGGCCTTGGCCTGGCGCATCAGGGTCACCGCTTCGGTGGCCCGGCCCATCATGAGGTTGAAGAAGCCCAGGTTGTAGAGATCCACGCTCTCGAGCTGGGTGAACTTCAGGCTGCGGGTCAGCTGCAGGGTCTGCTGGCCGGCGGTCAGGGCGGCTTCCCAGTTGCGCAGGGCGGCGTGGCTCTGGGCCAGCAGGGCCAGGGCTGCGCGCTGGCGGACCGGGTTGTTCAGGGCGCCGGCGATCTGCACGACGCGACCGAGCACGTCGGCGGCCTTGCTGTGCTGGCCGGACATCAGCAGGGTCTCGCCGTAGTTCAGGCCGCTCTCGAGGGCGAGCTGGGCCTGGCCGCTGGTGCCGGCGAGCTCGTTGGCCTTGCGGAAGTGCTCGGCGGCCTGCTGCAGGTTGCGGCCGCGGCGGGCGGCGATGCCGCGCACGTACTCGGAGTGGGCCTTGATCGGCGGCACCGGGGCCAGGTTCTCGGCCTGCTCGACCTGGGCGAGGGCGGCGTTGGGGCTGCCGTCGGCCAGCTCGATCATGGCCAGGTGCCCCCGGACCTCGGCCTGCTTCATCTTGTCGTCGAGGGCGGTGAACAGCTTGAGCGCGTCGTTGGCGCGGTCCCGCGACCGGTACAGGTCCTGGCGGCGGTGGTCCAGGCGGCTGCCGGCGAACAGCAGCCAGCCGGTCATGGGCCGGTCCTCGACGTCCTGGGCGAACTTCGTGGCTTCCTGGAGCAGCTTCTCGGCCTGCTCCACGTTGCCCTGCTTCACCATCCGGTCGACCAGGTTCATGTAGATGGTCTTCTTCATGGCGTCGGGCCACGACACCTCGTCGAAGTAGTTGGTCACGTCGAAGGCCATGCCCCAGACTTCGGGCCGATCGTTGGTCAGCGCGGCGCTGCGCAGGCCGGCGGCGTTCTGCGGCAGGCCGACTTCCGCCCACAGGCGCATGGTCTTGACCAGGTAGGCGTAGCCGCGGGGCACCAGGTAGCGCTGCATGAAGGCCGCGACGCGCCGGGACAGGTCCAGGTCGTCTTCGCCCTTGTGCCGCTCGAGCACGCTCTCGCGCAGCAGGGCGCGGTGGTACTGGTAGATCCAGCTGCCGAGCGGCTTGCTGAACTGCAGTTCCTTGTAGACGTCCTCGGTGGCGTCGAGCAGGTCGTCGACGCTGTCGCGCTCCAGGCCCAGCATGTCGGCGACCAGGCCGCTCGGGAAGGACAGGCCCAGCAGGGCGCTGATGAAGGCGATCTGCTCGGCGTCGCCGGCCACGGCGTGGCGGCGCTGGCCTTCCTCGGGCTCGCCGTCGGGCTCCTCGAGCTCGTCTTCGTCCGGGGTGACGTCGCAGACGTCGGCCAGGGTCATGCCGCCGAGGTCCGACAGCTTGTCCTTCTCGCCCAGCCAGTCGACCAGCTCGGCCACGAAGCCGGGGCGACCGCCCACGGCCGCGGCGATGGCGGCGGCGTCACCGGACAGGTCCTTGCTGGCCAGGTACTTGCCGACCTGCTCGCCGGTCCACGGGCTCATCGTGACGGTGTGGATCTCGGAGGCGCGGCGCTCGAGCAGGTCGAGCAGGGCCGGCGACCACCAGCCGCGGGCGGCCTCGTCGTGCTGCTCGGTGCCCAGGATGGCCAGCAGGCGGCACTCGTCGGACTCGGCCAGCAGCGCCTCGATCAGGGCGTGCACGGCCAGGCTCTGGCAGTGGTGCAGGTTCTGGATCTCGAGGATGGTCGGGAACTTGCGGGTGATGAGCGCCGTGATCTCGACCAGGCCGAGCAGCGGGTTGTCCCGGGGCAGGGTCACCTGGACCTTGCCGTCCTGGGCGCCGCCGGGGGCGGCCTTCTTCAGGCCCTCGATGAAGGCGTTGATCCAGCCCTGGACCCGCTTGGGTTCCTGGGGGAGCTGGCTGTTGAGCATCATCTCGACGCGGCCCTTGAGCCCGCCGGCGCTGGCGCGGTGCAGGCCGGCGTACAGCCCGGCGTAGATGCGCAGCAGGGTCTGCAGGCCGTCTTCTTCGTCGTGCAGGCTGACGCGCCAGAGCAGGGTGTCGGGCTCGGTGTCCAGGGCCTGGCGGCACAGCTCGCCGACCATGGCGCGCTTGCCGCCGCCGATCGGGGCGGCGAGGTGCACGAACCGGGGCGTGCCCTCGCGGGCGGCGGCCCAGTGGTCGGCGAGGACGGCGAGGTCGCCTTCGTGGGCGACGTACAGCTTGTTCTGGGACTCAGCCACAGGATGCTCCGGACGGGGAGGGATGCATGAGAGGAGGGGGGCGCGGGGCCGGGGATCGCCTGGAGGGACGGACGTCCGGCGCGGGCGGTCGCGCTCTATAAAGAGCGGCCCCCCGTGCGTCCACAATGCCCGGCGCTCCACCTTGCACCCTCCACACCGGGTCCTGGCTATACTCCGCGCCCGCTGCCGCTCCGGCGGTCGTCCCGCCTCCCACAGCAGGTCCTCCTCCATGCTCCGGTCCCGCCCCTCCTCTGCCCGCTTCTTCGTCCCGGCGCTGCTGCTCGCGGCCTGTGGGGACGGCCTGGGCCCGCCGGACGCGTCGTGGACGGTCACCATGACCTCCACCGCCGATCAGGTCGAGAACTGCGGCGACGCCAGCTTCGGCGACATCACCGAGACCTGGACCTACGATCTCTACGCCGAAGGCTCCTCGATCGACATCTTCATCGACGGGCAGAGCTTCGCGAGCGGCGTGTACGAAGACGGCTGCAACATCAGCTACGAGAGCCCGTCCTGGCTCGACTCCTACGACGACGCCGAGATCCAGTGGGGCATCTCCGGTCGCGCCACCGTCGACGGGCCCGCGGGTGGCTGCGTGGACGCCGAGGGTGTGGACTGGGACGGCGTCGAAGAGGTCAAGGTCGTCCGCAGCGGGACCGAGTCCCTGCCCATCGGCTGCACGCGGACCTTCGACGTCACCGGCGCCCTGGGGGGCTGAGTGGACGCGGGGGAACTGCTCGGTCGGCTCTCGGCCCGGGTCCGGACCGTCATCCGCGGCAAGGACGACGTCGTCGAGCTGTGCCTGGTGGCAGTGGCCGCCGGTGGCCACGTGCTGCTCGAAGACGTGCCCGGCGTCGGCAAGACCACCCTCGCGACGGCGCTGGCCGGCGCCATGGGCGGCCGCTTCGCGCGGGTGCAGTTCACCTCGGACCTGCTGCCGGGTGACATCACCGGTGTGAGCGTGCTGTCGACCGCCGCCGACGGCACGCTGGTCGGCGACGGGGCCTTCCGGTTCCGCGAGGGGCCGATCTTCGCGAACGTCGTGCTGGCCGACGAGATCAACCGGGCCACCCCCAAGACCCAGTCCGCCCTGCTCGAGGCAATGAACGAGCGGCGGGTGACCGTGGACGGCACCAGCCACCTGCTGCCGCAGCCGTTCACCGTGCTGGCGACCCAGAACCCCCACGACTTCCACGGCACCTTCCCGCTGCCCGACAGCCAGCTCGACCGGTTCCTGGTGCGCCTGTCGATGGGCTACCCCGACCGCGAGCACGAGCGCGAGGTCCTGCGCGCCGGCGGGCGGTTCGGCGCCGGCCTGGCGGTCGAGCCCGTCGCCGGTCCCGAGCAGGTCGCCGGACTCGTCGACGCCGTCGGCCGCGTCAAGGTGCACGAAGAGGTCGAGGACTACCTGCTCGAGCTGGTCCACCGGACCCGGGACGACCCGCGCTTCGTGCGTGGTGTGTCGACCCGCGGCGCCGGCGCGCTCTACGCCGCCTGCCGGGCCCTGTCGCTCATCCGGGGGCGGGACTACGTCATCCCCGAGGACGTGCGCACGCTGGCGGTGCCCGTCCTGGCCCACCGCGTCCTGGCGCGCGCCGAGTCCGGCCGCTCCGGCGAAGGGGCCCGCGCCGCCGTCCAGGAGCTCTTGTGGGAGCTGCCCGCACCGGACTAGTCGAGCGCCTCTCGCTGGCTCTGGACGGGGCCTGGCGGGAGCGGGTCCGGGTGCGCCCCACGCGGGCGGGTGGCGCCTATGTGCTCATCCTGGCTGGGGTGCTCTTCGCCGCGGTCCGCACCGGCAACAACCTGCTCTACGTGGTGCTCGCGGCGCAGCTGGCCGTGCTGGTGCTGTCCAACCTGCTGGCCGAGGTGAACCTGCGCGGGCTCGAGGTGCGGCGCCACCTGCCGGGGGAGCTGTTCGCCGGCAGCGGAGGGGTGGGCGCCTTCGAGCTGGTCAACCGCCGCGGGCGGTTCTCGGCCGTCGCGGTGCGGGTCGAGGAGGTGGACGCGGGCGAGGCGTCCGGTCTCGCCCTGCTGGTGCCGCCGCAGGACCGGGCGATGGCCCCGGCCCGGTGGCGCCTGCCCGCCCGCGGGGTGCACCACCTCGGGAGGGTGTCGGTGTGGAGCGAGTACCCGTTCGGGCTGGTGCGGCGGTCGCGGGTGATCGACCTGCCGGCCGAGGTGCTGGTCTACCCCGCCGAGCGTGACGGCCCGCCGGGCCAGCAGAGCCTGGACCTGGGGCTGTCCCGCGAGGATCCGCTGCGCCGGGGGCGCGAAGGCGACTTCCAGACCCTGCGGCCGTACCAGCCGGGGGACCCCCTGCGGGACCTGCACTGGCCGACCACGGCCCGGACCCGCCGCCCGATGGTCGTCGTGCGCAGCGGCGTCGGCGCCCCGGAGGTGCTGGTGCGCGTGCCCGAGCTGTCGGGCCAGGCCTGGGAGCGCGCCCTGTCGCGGGCCGTGGGCCGCATCGAGCGGCACTGCCGGCAGGGCGACGCCGTCGGGCTGCAGATCGAGGGCCAGCTGCTGGAACCGCGCACCGGCCCCGCCTGGCGTCGCCAGCTGCTGACCCGGCTGGCGCTGGCGTCGATCCGCGCGGCGCCCCCGGGCGCCGGTCCGGCGGAGGTCGAGTGAGCGGCACCCGCATCGATCCGGTGGCCTCGGTGGTCGACGATGCCGGGCGGCTGCGGCGGCGGGCCACCCTGCTGGTCGTGCTGCTGGGGCTGGCGATCTGCATGCCGGCCGGTGGATCGGCGGCGGCCCTGGCGCTGGCCGGCGCGATCGGCGTCGTCGTGGGCCGGGTCGTGGCGTCCCGCAGCCCGGAGCGCCCCGGCGGCCCGCCGATGCTGTGGCGGGTGCTGAACACCTGCGTGTTCGTGACCTGCCTGCTGGCGGCCTTCGCCAACGTGCCGCTGGTCGCCATCGGCACCGGCATGATCGCCTGGCTGCAGGTGCACCGCTCCTTCACCGGGGTCGGGGCGCGGGACGATCGCGTGGCCCTGCTGCTCGGCATGTTGATGGCGCTGCTCGGCTGCGACCTGTCGAACAGCCCGCTGCTGGCGCCGCTGCTGCTGGTGTTGTTCCTGGTGGCGCCCGTGGCGCTGACCACCTGCCACCTGGGCATGGTCGGCGAAGACGCCCGCATGGCGCGGCTGCGGCCGGGGGCCAGCGGGGGCCTGTCCCTGCGCAACCTGGTGGGGCTCGGCCCCGTGACGCTGGCGCTGACGGTGGTCTTCTTCATCGTGCTGCCGCGCCTGGACGCTGGTCGCGGCTTGTCGGGAGACGAAGCAGAACGGGTCACCGGCTTCGGCGAAGACGTCGACCTGGGCGACCTGGGCGACATCCTGGAGAGCGACGAGCGCGTCATGCGGGTCCGGGCCACCGACGCCGACGGCCGGCCCTGGGGCGGTCAGCTCTACCTGCGCGGCAACGCGCTCGATCGGTTCGACGGGCGCAGCTGGGCCAGCACGACCGGCGGCGGGGGCCGCCTGCGCAAGCCGCCGCCCACCCCCGGCTCGCAGGTCGTGCTCCAGGAGATCCAGCTCGAGCCGCTGGCCGACCGCAACCTGTTCGGGCTGCACGAGGTCGTCGCGTTCGACGGTCTGGATGCGGAGCGGAGCCGCGACGCCAACGGCACCCTGCGCTACGCCGGCGAGCCGCGGAGCCTGCGCTACACGGCGATCTCGCGGTTGCCGACCGAAGACCTCGACCTGCGGCTGGCCGGCGAGCCCGACGTCGCTCGCACGGCGAGGTCTCGTGAGGAGCGCGAGGCCGCGCGTTCCCGCGCCTGGACCCAGCTGCCCGACGGGCTCGACCCGCGGATCCCGGCCCTGGCCCGGCAGATCCTGGACGAGGCCGGTCGCCCGGCGTCCACCTGGGCGCGGGCCCTGGCGATCTCGAGCTACCTGCAGACCCACTACGAGTACACGCTGCTGGCGCCCGAGTACGCCGACGGCGGGCCCCCGGCGGATCCGCTCGCCTGGTTCCTGTTCGACGGTCGCCAGGGGCACTGCGAGTACTTCGCCACCGCGCTGGTCATCCTGCTGCGCACCCACAACATCCCGGCGCGGCTGGTCAACGGCTTCCTGGGCGGGGAGTACAACGAGCTGGGCGACTGGACGACCGTGCGCCAGCGCGACGCGCACTCCTGGGTCGAGGTGAACCTGGGGCCGGAGGTCGGCTGGGTGACGCTGGAGGCGACCCCCGCCGGCGCCTCCCCGACGGTGACGCGCGCCTCGCTGGCCAACCAGGCGCTGGACTGGCTGGACCGCGCCTGGCAGGACGCCGTCGTCGACTACGCCTTCGACGACCAGCTCGCCGGGCTCGGCGCCCTCGGCGCCTTGCTCTCGGGCACCGACGCCGACGACCCGCGGTTCGGCCTGGGCGGCACCGAGCAGCTCGGTGGCCTGCTGCTCGTCGTGACCTGCGGCCTGCTGCTGGCCCTGCTGGTCCGCGCCTGGCTGCGGTTCCTGTCGCGCGAAGCCGGGCGCCGGCCCCGCCGCCGGGCCGGTGCCGTCGAGGCCGCCTGGCGGGGGGCCCGCAAGGAACTGGCGCGCCGGGGCTGGTCTCCGCCGGATGCCCTGCCGCCGGTCGCCCTGGCCGGCTGGCTGCGGGAGCAGGCCGGGGACGCCGCCGCCCCGGTCGAGGCCCTGGCGTGGATGGTCTACGCCGTTCGCTACGGCGGGGAGGACGACGGGATTGTCGGCCCGAGAGCGAAGGAAGCGCTGTATCGCCTGCGCAAGGGGGACCTGCCCCGGGCCCCGGCCCCGACCGAGGTCTGAGCGGGTCCCCGCTTCGGGGATTAGGGTGCGGGCCCTGCGTCGGACAGCCCGCACCACTGCCCCGGCCAGCCCCCTGCTGGAGAGACCATGACCCTGGACGCCCTCCTCGATGGCGCCACGGACCTCACGCTGGGCGCCGCCCTCCGCCGCGTCGCCGACCGCCTCCCCGACGCCCCCGCCCTGCTCAGCGACCAGCGCAGCCTGACCTGGGCCGCGCTCGACGACGAGGTGGACCGCGTGGCCTCGCTGCTGCAGTCCGTCGGCGTCGCGCCGGGCGACGTGGTCGGCTTCCTGGTCAACAAGCGGCCGGAAGTGGTCACCGGCTTCCTGGCCTGCGCCCGGCTGGGGGCCATCATGGCCCCGGTCAACTTCAAGCTCCATCCCGACCGGGTGCGCGACCAGTTCGAGACCGCGGGCATCCGCGCCGTCCTGACCGAGAAGTCCCGCGACCGCCTGCTGGGCGGGATCGTCGACCTGGTGCCGGATCGGGCGAAGGTGATCTACGTGGGCCCGACCGGGGCGCATGGCGACACCGCCTACGACGCCTGGCGCGGCCAGCCCCGGCTGGACCCCGCCGCCCATGCCGACGACCCCGGCGCCGTCTGCTACCTGAACTACACCAGCGGCACGACCGGCCGGCCCAAGGGCGCCCAGACGACCCACCGCAACATCCAGCACAACGCGGTCGCCACCATCCGCGGGCTCGACTTCCGCCCGGATGACGTGTTCCTGGGCATGTTCAGCGTCTTCGCGCACCCCCACGAGCTGTTCCACCGCTCGCTGCTGGTCGGCGGGCCCTTCGTCATCCTGGACACCATGAGCCCGCGGGTCATCGCCGAGGCGGTCGAGCGCCACCGGGTGACCTGGATGATGGCGGTGCCGAGCTTCTACGAGATGATGCTCGACTGGGTGGCCCCCCGGACCGGCGGCGGCGGCGAGGGCGGGGACCTTGCCGACGTGAGCAGCCTGCGGGTGCTGGAGAGCGGCGGCGCCTACGTCGGCGCCGAGACCCTGGCCCGGATGGAGGCCGCCTTCGGCTGTACCTTCATGCCGGTGTGGGGCTGCACCGAGGCGACCGGCGTCGGCCTGGCCAACGGGCCCGACGAAGCCGGCCGCCTGCCCGGCGCGACCGGGCGCCCCGTGCCCGGCTACACCTTCAAGGTCGTCGACGAAGCCGGCGTCGAGCTGCCCCGCGGCCAGGTCGGCGAGCTGTTGATGCGCGGCCCGGCGGTCGCGACCACCGGCTACATCCACCAGCCCGAAGAGACCGCGGCGCTGTTCGTGGACGGCTGGTACCACACCCAGGACCTCGTCACGATGGACGAGGACGGCTTCGTGCGGTTCGCCGGTCGGCGGTCGGAGATGCTCAAGATCGGCGGCATCCGGGTCTACCCCCTCGAGATCGAGAAGGTGATCAAGGACCACCCCGAGATCCGCGACGTGGTCGTGGTCCGGGCCGAGGAGCGGGTCCGCGGGGAGATCGCCCGGGCCGTCGTGAGCACCGTGCCGGGCAGCAGCCTGGACACCCGGGGCCTGCAGGCCTGGTGCCGCGAGCGGCTGGCCGTCTACAAGGTGCCGCGCATCGTCGAGTTCTGGGTGGAAGTCCCCAAGCTGCCCAACGGCAAGATCGACAAGCAGGCCGTGCTGGCCACCGATCCGGACGGAGAGCGGGATGACCGCTGAGGCTCCCGGGCCGCCGCCGGGTCCCCCACCGCAGAGTCCCCCGCCGCCGGGACGCCGCCCCGCGCTGCCCCCCAAGTACAACCCGGTCACCCTGGTCAAGGACCTGGGCGGGCTGTCGCTGTACTACCCGGGGCAGAAGCTCGTGAGCCGGTCCCCGCGCCGCTGGCTGCACCCGGTGGGGGCCGTCGGCGGCGACTTCGTGCGCTTGCTGGCGGCGGACGGCCGGGAGATGCGGGAGGAGCTGCGGCTGCTGTTCCGGGACCGGCCGTTGCCCACGGACGAAGCGACCATCATCCGCGACACCTACCGCGAGGCGATGTTCAACGAGGTCGAGGTCCTGCGCTACCCGGACCTGAACCCCGACACCATCGACGACACCTGCGTCATCGAGGGTCGCGAGCACCTCGACGCGGCGCTGGCTCGCGGCCGCGGCGCCATCGTGCTCATCGGGCACTTCGGCGCCAACCAGATGATCATGCCGGCGCTGGGGCACAAGGGCTACCCGATGAACCAGCTGTCGGCGCCGCCCCCGGTGTGGGCCGACATCCTGCGCGAGACCCGCACGACGCCCCTGTGGGAGAAGGTGCTGGCCCGCCGCTGGCAGCTCGAGCAGCGGCTGCCGGTGCAGCACATCAACGTGTTCAAGTTCCTGCGGCCGGCCTTCGACTGCCTGCGCGACAACCAGGTGCTCGGGCTGGCCTTCGACGGCGGGGGCGGCCAGAAGTGGACCCAGGTCCGCCTGCTCGAGCGGGACGCCTTCGTGTCCATCCAGCCGGCCCAGCTCTGGAAGAAGACGGGCGCGGCGCTGCTTCCGACGGTGGTGGTGCGGCGCCCCGGTGAGCGGCTGCACCGCGTGATCATCGAGCCAGCGCTGGACTGGCAGCCGGTCCCGGGCGATCGCGACGAGGAGATCCGCCGCAACATGCAGGCCTTCGTCGACCGCTTCTCCGCCTGGGTCGGGCGCTACCCCGATCACTACCTGCAGTTCATGCTGCACCGCCGCCGGGTGCGGGCCACGGACATCCGGCCCTTCTTCGACGACTACCCGGCGCTGCCGGACCAGATGAGCGCCGAGCAGGCCGAGCGCCACCTGCGCGAGGCGGGCGGGCGGACCTGAGCGAGATCTGCACAAGGGCGGCGGGCCCCCTGCGCAGGCGCTCCGGTTAGTCGGGGGCGATGCGGCGCCCCTCCCTGCTCCCCGTCCTGTTCCTCGCCCTCTGCCTGGGGGTGGGGGGCGGCGCGCTCGAGGTCGGGCTGCGGGCCTCCCCGCAGATGGGCCTCGAGCCGGGCGAGCTCGGCACCTGGCTCATCCTGTCCATCCTGCTGCAGGTCGGCTTCACGCTGCTGGCCGCGGTCGTCGGCTGGGCGCTGAAGAAGAAGCCCTACGGCACCGTGCTGGGGGCGCTGCTGCTGGTGCACGGGGCCCTGTGGTACCGGTTCGAGCTGGTGCTCAACGAGTACGGATCGGACCCCAAGGTGTGGGGTGGCGTGCTGGCGATCGCGCTGATGGCCGGCGCGGCGGGCTGGCTGCTCGACGAGCTGCTCGGTCGCTACCGGGTGGCCGTGGCGCTGGTCGCCCTGACGGCGGGTGCGGTGGGCATCACCCTGGCATCGAGCCGCACCGACCCGACCTCCGGCGAGCCCCGTGGCGACCGCAAGAACGTGGTGGTCATCACCATCGACACCCTGCGCGCCGACGCGATCTCGGCCTACGGCAGCACCAACCAGACCCCGGCCATCGACGCCCTGGCCCGGGACGGCGTGCTGTTCGAGACGGTGGTCGCCGCCGCGCCCACCACCGAGCCCGCGCACCTGGCCGTGTTCACCGGCCAGCCGCCCTACCAGTCCGGCGTGGTCGCGAACGGGACGCGGCTGGGCGACCGGCCCGAGCTGCTGTGGCACGCGCTGAAGGCCCGCGGCTACACCACCGCCGGCTTCGTGGCGGGCTTCCCGCTGCACGGACGGTTCGGCTGGTCGCAGGGCATGGACGTCTACGACGACGACTTCGGCTCGATCCGCGGCCTGCACAGCCTGTCCCTGGTCAAGGCCTGGGACCAGCTGTTCCTGCCGGGCCACACCCTGCGCGAGCGGCGGGGAGACCAGGTCGTCGACCGCGCCGGCACCTGGATCCGGCGGCACAAGTCCGAGCCCTTCTTCGTGTGGGTGCACCTGTTCGACCCGCACGCCCCCTACGAGGCCCCCGGCCACGCCTTCGACCCGCCCACCGACGGTGAGCCGCTGGACCTGCCGGGCTACTGGCCGCCCGCTCACCGGGCGATCACCAGCACCGACTGGCTGGTCGACGCCTACCACGCCGAGGTCCGCTACACCGACGGCCTGGTCGGCCAGCTGGTGGCGACCCTGCGGTCGGCGGCGCTGCTCGACGACACCGTCATCGTCGTCACGGCCGATCACGGCGAGAGCCTGACCGAGCACGGCTACCTGTTCGACCACGGCGACAGCCTGCACGACCCCTCGCTGCTGATCCCCTGGGTCGTGCGCTGGCCCGGCGTCGCCCGCGCCGGGCACCGGGTGCGCTGTCAGGTGTCCAACGCGGACGTGACGCCCACCCTGCTGTCCCTGCTCCGGCTGAGCGCCGATCCCGGCCAGACCGGCCTGGAACGCGCCGGCTTCGATCGGGGGCTGGCCGTGCGCGGCCAGGCCTGCACCGAGCGGCCCGTCGTCAGCAGCACGGTCAGCGTGCGCTTCGTCGACACGCCGCCGGTGGACCACTCCCTGCGGCGCCCCGATCGCAAGCTGATCCGCACCGGGACCGACGCCGTGGACCACTGCTACGACCTGGCCACCGACCCTGGCGAGCTGGCCGGCGGGGCCTGCGACAGCGCCGTCACCGCCGAGCTCGACGCGCTGCTCGCCGGCGGGACTGCGGCGGTCGCCCCCCAGAACGACAGCACCACCAACGCCGCCCTCGAGGCCCTCGGCTACATCGAGTCCGCCAGCGATGGAGAGCACTGAGTGGGCATGCGGGACCTCTCGGTGGCCGTGCGCGCTCCGCTGCTCGGCATGGCGCTCGGCGCGGTCGGCGGCGGCTTCGAGGCGATCAAGCTCGGGGCGACGCTGAAGCTGGCGCTGGACCCCGGCCAGGCCCTGGCCCTCGGCGCCGTCACCGTGGGCCTGGGGCTGGTGCTCGGCTTCGTGCTGGGCATCCCCGCCGGGCTGGTCGCGACCGTCGTGACCCGCGGTCCCATGCAGAGCCGTCGCCATGCCATCGGCCTGGCGCTCACCGGCGTGCTGCTGGGCCTGTGGTACCTCGTGCCCGCGGCCCAGGAGCTCCTGTCCCAGGACCGCCTGCCCGCGGCGATCGGCTTCCTGCTGGCTCCGATCGGCATCGGCGGCGTCGTCTACTTCAACGCCGCCTACTGGTTGCGGCGCGAAGAGCTCGGCGAGGACCGCCGGTTCGGCTGGCTGCTGGCGGGTCCGCTGCTCGGCCTGCTCATGGCCGGCGGCGCGGCGGGCGCCCTGTCCACGAAGAGCTTCGGCGGCGCCCAGGCGCTGGACACCGACCCGGGCGTCATCCTCATCACCATCGACACCCTGCGACAGGACCACGTCAGCGCCTGGCACGACGACCCGGCCACCGCCCCGGTGCAGACCCCGGTCCTCGACGCGCTGGCAGCGGACGGCGTGCGGTTCGCCGACGCCGTGACCCCCTTCCCCGAGACCGCCCCGGCCCACTCGGCGATGTTCACGGGGCTGCATCCCTTCCGCACCGGGATGCTGTCCAACGGCCACGTGCTCTCGCCCGGCTACCCGACCATCGCCGAGGTGCTGTCCGACGAAGGCTACGCCACCGCGGCCTTCGTCAGCTCCTTCGCCGTCGACAGCCGCACCGGCCTGGACCAGGGCTTCCAGGTCTACGACGACGAGCTGTTCCCCTGGGTCCGCGGCGTCAGCGAGATCCGTCTGGTCCGGGTCGCCACCCGTGTGCTGATGCGGTTCGGCGACCCGCTGAAGTTCGACTTCCTGCTGGAGCGGCCCGCGCCCGTGACCTACGGCCTGGCGCTCGACTGGCTGGCGGACAACGGCGACCGGCCCTTCTTCCTGTGGGTGCACAGCTTCGACGTGCACAGCCCCTACGAGCCACACGGCCTGCCGGGCTTCGAGGACAACGGCGCTCCGGGCGCGCCGTCGGTCGACCACCGCCACATCCTGGCCAACGAAGCCGGCTACACCTACACCGACCCGGTCCGGGCCCAGCTGCGGCGGCTCTACGCCGAAGAGGTCGCCTTCACCGACGCCGAGCTGGGCCGCTTCCTGGACGCCGTGGACGCGCTGCAGCTCGACCGCGACGTGCTGCTCATCGTCACCAGCGACCACGGCGAGATGCTGGGCGAGCACGGGATCGAGATGAACCACCACGGGGTCTACGACCCGGCCGTGCGGGTGCCGCTCATCATCCGGCCGATCCGGGTCAGCGGCAGCCGCAAGGTGGTCGACGAGCAGGTGCGGCTGATGGACCTGCCGGCCACCATCCTGGGCCAGCTGGGCCTGGACGCCGATCGGATGGGCAAGACCGAGAGCATCGACCTGGCGGCCTACATCGATCTGCCCAACCAGATCGGCGCCAGCAGCATGCTGATGGGCCGCAAGACCGCCAGCCTGAGCCAGGGCACCGTCTACGGCTACCGCGCCAACCTGCGCCGCCGCTCGGCCGAAGGCGAGGTCAGCCAGGACCGGGGCCGCCTGAAGTACATCCTGGATCCGGACGAGGGCACCGAGCGCCTGTTCGACCTGGACCGCGACCCCGCGGAGTCCGCGGACATGGCCGGGGCCCAGCAGGACCTGGTCGAGCAGATGCGCACCCAGGTGCTGACCGAGACGGGCATGCGCACGACGGACGAAGGCGGGACCTTGCGGTTCCAGCGCAGCGCCGTCGAGCGGGAGCACAGCCAGCAGGTCAGCCCCGACGAGCAGCGCCGGCTCGAGGCGCTGGGCTACGTGCAGGGCGAGGAGGAGACCCCATGAACCCCCAGACGCATCTGTCCATCGATCCCGCGCTGTGCGGCACCCCCGTCGCCCTGGGCGACGGCACCGCCACCGTCCGGCTGCAGACCACCGCCGCGATGGCCGCCGACGAGCGCGGGCTGGTGCACGGCGGCTTCGTCTTCGGGGCGGCCGACTACGCTGCGATGCTCGCGGTCAACGACCCGAACGTGGTGCTCGGCGCCAGCAGCTCGCGGTTCCTGGCGCCGGTGACGGTCGGCCAGGTCGTCGTGCTGGTGGCGACGCGGACCCGGGTCGAGGGGCGCAAGCACAAGGTCGAGGTGATCGGCGCGGTGGGCGAGCGTGACGTCTACACGGGCGAGTTCACGACCTACGTGCTCGCGGGGCATGTGCTGGACGGCTGAGTCTCATGGCTGGGACCGTGTGGTTGGAGTTGACGGATTGTGAGACGCGGGGTGCGACTTCCGGCCCCTGACGCTGGCACGAGCGTTGCAACCGGTGGACGCAGACCTCCGTGGGGCAGCTGCCCCGAGGAGCCAGCTTGCTGTTCCGGCAGCACATCCTTCCCGCTACTCTCTCCCACAACGACCCAGGCAACGGACGCCGCTGTCGCGGTGCTGCCGTCTCCTGAGCCGGAGGACCCTTGGAGAACTTCACTCCCGTCAGCGCGAGCATCGGCGGCGCCCTCATCGGGCTGGCCGCGTCCATCATGCTCCTGTTCAACGGCCGCATCGCCGGCATCTCCGGCGTGTTCGGTGGCCTGCTCAAGCCGGTCGCCGGCGACATCGGCTGGCGGGCCGCCTTCGTCGGCGGCCTGCTCGTCGGGGGCCTGGGGCTGGTCCTCGCTGCGCCCCAGACCATCGCGGCCACCGACACCCGCTCCATCGCCGCGACCGCGGTGGCGGGCCTGGTGGTCGGGTTCGGCGTGCGGCTGGGCAACGGCTGCACCAGCGGCCACGGCGTCTGCGGCCTGACCCGCCTGTCCAAGCGGTCCTTCGTCGCCGTCCTGACCTTCATGGCGACGGGCATGGCGACCGCCTCGCTCATCCAGGTCCTGGCCGGGGGTGTCCTGTGAAGGGGCTCGTCACCAGCTTCCTCGCCGGCCTCGTGTTCGCCGTCGGTCTGGGCGTGTCCGGCATGACCCAGGCCGACAAGGTCATCGGCTTCCTCAACCTCGCGGGGGGCTGGGACCCCTCGCTGGCCTTCGTCATGGGCGGGGCCATCGCCGTGCACTTCGTGCTGTTCCGGCTCATCCTGAAGCGCCCGACCCCGATCTTCGCCGGGCGCTTCGGCATCCCGAGCCGCACCGACATCGACGGGCGCCTGGTCGCCGGCTCCGCCCTGTTCGGCGTCGGCTGGGCGCTGGGCGGCTACTGCCCGGGACCGGGCCTGGTCTCGGCCAGCAGCGGCGGGGGTCACGCCTTGACCTTCGTGGCGGCGATGACCGGCGGCATGCTGCTGTTCCATGCCGTCGACGCGGCCCTGGCCGGCCGCAAGCCCGAGCCCGAGGCCGTCGCGCTGCCGGCCCCGTCGGCCCCGTCGGACAGCGTGGTGACCAAGGCGGTCTGACAGCAGGGCCCGCCACGGTCGATCCGTTCAGCGCGCCTTGCTCCGTGGCCTGACGCTGTGGCTGCCGAAATCGATTCGGGGGGGTGGAAGATCGGTTTTCCGGCCTCGGATTCCATCGTCGGCCCGTACGTGATCAAGTGGGGGGTGGAGGTCCCGATGCCTGCTCCCCTCTCGAACGACATTCGCGAACGCGTGGTGCTGTACCGACAGAAATACGGGGGCACCTACGAGTACATCGCCGAAGCTCTCGGCGTCGGCCGGGCGAGCGTCAGCCGGATCTTGCGGCTCCATCGTGAGTCCGGCGGCGTTGAGCCCAAGCCGGCCACCGGGGGCTACGACAGCCGGCTGAACGAGGCTGCGGTGGACGAGTTGATCGCCATGCTCGAGGCGGAGCCGGATCTGACGCTTGAGCGCCTGGCCGATCGTTGGGCCGAGGAGCATCCCGAGCTGGCCTGCAGCCGGCAGACCGTCGGTCGTCTGGTCCGGAAGCGCGGCTACACCCGAAAAAAAAGTCGCTCCGAGCCCAAGAACGCGACCGAGCCCCCGTCGTTGCAGAGCGCGCGGCGTTCGAGGAGTGGCTGACCGGCGTCGATGCGGAGCAGCTCTGGGTCCTCGACGAGGCAGGCAGCCACGTCGCCATGACGCCGACCCACGCGCGGTCTCCCCGTGGCCAGCGCGCACCCGACGCCGTGCCGCGCAACCGAGGTGCGGTGACGACAATGCTCGCAGCGCTCACCGTCCGAGGAATGGAAGCGCTCATGACCGTCCTCGGTGGCACCAGCGGGCCGGTGTTCGTGGCGTACGTGGAGCACTTCCTCGCGCCGCTCCTTCGTCCGGGCGACATCGTCGTGCTCGACAACCTCGGAGCCCACAAGGTGCAGCGAGCGCGCGAGCTCATCGAAGCCCGCGGCGCCACACTCAAGTTCCTCCCGCCCTACTCCCCCGACTTCAGTCCCATCGAACTTGCATGGTCCAAGGTCAAGCAGGCCATGAGAGCTGCGAAGCCTCGAACGCATCAGGACATTGACGATGCCTTCGACGATGCCGCGAGGGCCGTCACGTCTGCAGATGCACGGTCGTACTTCAACGCTTGCGGCTACCAGGCTCAATCGTGGTGAGCGCTGCTGTGAGCCGGCCCGCGCGCGGGAGGGCGGTGGGGCATCGGTCCCGCCGCCCTCTTCGCGTCTCGGGAGGCGCGGTCAGGTCAGGCCGAAGTGCTTCAGCCGCCGGTACAGGGTCGAGCGGCTGATCCCCAGGCGCTCGGCCATCTCCTCGCGGCGACCGCCGGTGGCGCGGATGGCGGCCACCAGCTGGTCGCGCTGGATGTCCTCGAGGGTCGGCGTCGCCGGGGCGGCGGGCGCGTCGACGTGCCCCGTGTGGTCCGGCGCGTGCACGGGCTCCTCGCCGGCGACCAGCTCGGGAGCGAGCTCCTCGAGGCGCAGCACCGGGCCTTCGCCCAGCACGAAGGCCTGCTCGATGTTGTTGCGGAGCTCGCGGATGTTGCCGGGCCAGCTGTAGGCACGCATCGCCTCCCAGGCGGTGCGGTCGATGGCGTGCACGCGACGCAGGCCCTCGGCGTTGAACCGGTCGATGAAGTGCCAGGCCAGCGCCTCCAGGTCGCCCTCGCGCTCGGCCAGGCGGGGCAGGTACAGCACGACGACGCGGATCCGGTACATCAGGTCCTCGCGGAACCGCCCCTCGCCGACCAGCTTGCGCAGCGCGGCGTTGGTGGCCGAGACCACGCGCACATCGACCTCGACCTCGCTGGTGGCGCCGACCGGCACGAAGCGCTTCTGCTGAAGCACCCGCAGCAACCGGGCCTGCAGCTCGAGCGGGAGCTCGGCCACCTCGTCCAGGAACAAGGTGCCCTGGTCGGCCTGCGCGAAGACGCCGGCCTTGTCGCGCACGGCACCCGTGAAGGCGCCGCGGACGTGGCCGAACAGCTCGCTGGCCAGCAGCTCCGGGGTGAAGGTCGCGCAGTTCACGGCGCGGAAGGGGTGCTTGTGGCGGGGGCTGGCCTGGTGGATCGCGGTGGCGACGAGCTCCTTGCCGGTGCCGCTCTCGCCCCGGACCAGCACCGTGGCGTTGCTGCGGGCGGCCCGGCGGATCAGCTCGAACAGCTCCAGCATCTTCGGCGAGACCGTGACCAGGCCGTGGAAGTCGTGGGGGTGCAGATCGGGTCGAGTCAGGTTGGCGCGCGGCATGGTGGGTCCTGGTGTGTGCTGAACCATTCTGACACGAGTGTCCCGCCGGTGCACGTCGTGACATGGCACGGCGGTTGCATCACGGTCCTGCAACCGCTTCTCCTCCTCCTGGAGTTCCCATGCTCGGCCCCCTCTCGCGGCACCTGCCCCTCCTCGGCCAGCTGCGCGGCTACGACGGAACCGCCTTCAAGGGCGACGTCGCCGCCGGCCTGACCACCGCGATCATGCTCATCCCCCAGGGCATGGCCTACGCGATGCTCGCCGGCCTCGACCCGATCATCGGCCTGTACGCATCGACCCTGCCGCTCGTCGTCTACGCGCTGTTCGGCACCTCGCGCCAGCTGGCCGTGGGCCCCGTCGCCATGGTGTCGCTGCTGGTCGCCAGCGGCGTCGGCGCCATCGTCGGCCCTGACGGCGACCCGCTGGTCTACGCCGGCTACGCGGCCCTGCTGGCGCTGATGGTCGGTGTGATGCAGCTGCTGATGGGCGTCGTCCGGCTGGGCTTCCTGGTGAAGTTCCTGAGCCACCCCGTCATCGCCGGCTTCACGTCCGCCGCCGCGCTGATCATCGGCCTGTCGCAGCTCAAGCACGTGCTGGGCGTCAACATCGCCAGCAGCCACTACGTGCACGAGATCATCCTCAGCGCCATCGAGAAGGCCGGCGAGATCCAGCCGATCACCCTCGGCATCGCCGTGGCCAGCGTGGTCACCCTGACCGTGCTCAAGAAGGTCGCCCCGCGCTTCCCGCGGTTCCTGCTGGTCGTGGTGGGCGGCACCCTGGCGGTGTGGGGCCTCGGCCTGGACAGCCAGGGCGTCGCCATCGTCGGCAGCGTGCCCGACGGCTTCCCCGGCCCGCGCCTGCCCTCGCTGAGCCTGGACGCCGTGACCCAGCTGCTGCCGGTCGCCGTGACCATCTCGCTGGTCGGCTTCATGGAGAGCATCAGCGTCGCGAAGAACTTCGCCCGCCAGAACGGCTACGAGGTCGACGCCGACCAGGAGCTCAAGGGCCTGGGCTTCGCCAACATCGTGGGCTCGGTCTTCCAGGGCTACCCGGTGACCGGCGGCTTCTCCCGCACCGCGGTCAACGCCCAGGCCGGCGCCGTCACCGGCATGGCCAGCGTCATCACCGGCGTGGTGGTCGCGCTGACCCTGGTGTTCCTGACCCCGCTGTTCTACTTCCTGCCCAAGGCCGTCCTGGCCGCCATCATCATGACCGCCGTGTTCGGGCTCATCGACGTCAAGGAAGCCCGCCACCTGTGGCACGTCAGCCGGTCCGACCTGGCCATGATGGGCCTGACCTTCGTCGCCACCCTGACCCTGGGCATCGAGCAGGGCATCCTGGTCGGTGTCGCCGCCAGCCTGGTGTGGTTCGTCTGGTCCACCAGCAAGCCCCACGTCGCCGTCCTGGGCCGCCTGCCGGGCAGCACGGTCTACCGCAACGTCGACCGCTACGACCAGGCCCAGTGCACCCCCGGCGTGCTGGCCCTGCGCATCGACGCCCCCCTGTTCTTCGCCAACACCCTGTTCCTGAAGCGGACCCTGCAGGAGCTGGAAGGGCAGATGGATCACCCCCTGCGCCACCTGGTGCTCGATGCCAAGGGCATCGGCTCGGTGGACGCCAGCGGTGACGGCGTGCTGCACGAGATCATCGACGAGTACCGCTCCCGCGGCGTCCAGGTGTGGTTCGCCGGCATGCGCGGCCCGGTCCGCGACGTGCTGCGGCGCAGCGGGCTCCTGGCCAAGGTCGGCGAGGAGCACCTGGTGCACCGCGTGCACGAGGCGGTCGACGCCATCGCGCCGCCGCCCCGGCTGGAGCTGGCCCCCGACCTGAAGGTCGCGGTGGGAGGTGAGGCATGAGCGCCCTGACCCTGGCGACGGTCGCGCTGCTGGGCTCGGGCGCCGCGTCGGCCGATGGCGGGAAGCTCGCCGTGCACGGCTGGGCCGAGGGAGGGCTGGAGGTCGACCTGTCGTCCGAGGCGCCCACGGACGAGGCCCGCTACGGCGCGGCGCTCACCATGGCGCGCCTCGCCGCGGCCTACGACTACGCCGATGGCTTCTCGGCCAAGGTGCAGGTCGACGGCGCCAGCGGCACGGTCAAGCTGCTGGACGCGGTCGCCCGGGTGGGCGGGCGCAAGCAGCCGCACCTGGACGTGGGCCGGTTCAAGGTGCCCCTGTCCAACGAGTACCTGACCGCCGCGCCGGAGCTGGTCATGCCGACCCGCATGCTGCTCAACGGGCTGTCCCCGACCCGCGCCGTCGGTGTCGCCGGGGCGCTGCCCTGGCAGGCGGGCGAAGAAGGCGCCCAGGACGGGGCGGTCACCGTCGGGGGCTTCGATGCCATCGGCAGCGTGCCGCAGGTCGGCGTCGGTGGCGTGCTGGTCGGCGCCGTCGACCAGGGCCTGGCGCACCTGGGCCACGCCCACCTGGGGGTGCACGTCGCGGTCGCCGCGTGGCTGCACCCCGACGACCTCGAGCTCTCGATCGACGATCCCGAGGTGCTCGCCGCGGCCCCGGACCACGACCGCTGGGGGGACCTCGCCCTCGAGGCCCACGGCGGCGGCTGGACCGTCGAGGTGGAGGGGCTCGCGTCCCAGGCCCGGGCGGACGCGCACTGGGACGGCGGCGTCGGCGTGCTCGCCGCCCACCGCTGGGATCTGGGCCCGGGCCCGTTCCAGGTCGAGCCGGCGCTCGCCTACGACGCGCTGCAGGTCGACGCCGAGCTCGTGCATCGGCCCGCCCTGGCGCTGAACCTGCACCGGGACGACTGGCACCTCGTGGAGACGGTGGCCTATGAGGCCGAGGTCGAGACCTCTTCGGGAGGTGTCATCCACATCGGGCGGGCTAGTCTCCAGGCCGGCTTCTGAGACCAGGGACAGATCATGCCTCTCCGACACCTGCAGCGCGGCGGCGCCGTCGACTGGGTGGAACACCCCGAGCTCCTCGGCGCAGCGCACCTCTCCTGCGTCGACGGACGCTCCGACCGGGCGGTGCTGGGCACCCCCGGCGGCGCCGCCGGCGAGATCGTCGCGGTGCTCGCGGCCGCCGAGCAGCAGCTGGGCCGGGACCTCGACGACGCCGAGGTCGACACCTTCCTCGAGCAGGTGTCCCGGTTCCTGGGCGGCGTCTACCACCACTCCGACGAGCTGGCGGTCGGGCACCTGCGCGCGTCGCTGGCCGAGCGCGGCATCGAGCTGCCCGAAGAGCCCAAGGCGCTCCAGGCCTGGCTCAGCGCGCCGCCGGAAGCCCTGCGCGAGGACCTGCTGGTCTGCGTGGGACTGCCCGACAACATCGGCTGCGGGCACCTCGCTGCCATGATCCGCGACCCGGCGGCCTACGGCGTGCGCGCCGGGCTGGTCCAGGCGGTCATCCGCGCCTTCTACACGGAGCTGTGGGCCGGCACGCCCAAGATCCAGCTCGAGGTGCTGGTCGGCCCTCACAAGGAAGAAGCCGTGGTGGTCGTGCGCTCCGACGGCGCCGCCCGCTCGTGGGGGCGGACGGCGCCCGTCGTGCCACAGCTGGCGGACTCGGTGTTCGTCTTCCATGTGGACGCGGCGCGCTGGTACCGGCGGCAGCTGTGCCGGCTGATCGACGATCTGTGGGGCGGGAGCGTGCTGGCGACGGTGGATCGCGAGGCCCTGGTGCAGACGGCCCACGACGTCGCCGACCGCGGCCTCGCCGAGACCCTGCGGCTGCTGGCGCCGGACCTGCCGTTCATGGAGCTCACGCCGCCCCCGCGGACCTGACGCCGAGCAGGGCCGCCCGCCGCGCGCTGGGGCACACTGGGGCATGGCCTGCACCGACTGTCCCCGCGCCTGCACTGCCCGCGGTCCGCGCAGCTACTGCGGCCTGGACCGCCCCGGCCGGGTGTACTGGCAGGGCGTGACCCTGCTCGAGGAGCACGAGCTGGCGCCCACCTACGAGGTGTGGCTCACCGGCTGCTCGCTGCGCTGCCGCTTCTGCACCGTGCCCGCCGCCATCGAGTCCCCCCGCGACGCGCCGTGGCACGCGCCCGACGACGTGCTCGACCGCGCGCTGGCCGCCGACACCCCGCCCTTTCGAAGCCTGGCGCTGGTGGGCGGCGATCCCACCGTGAGCCGGCCCTGGGTGGACGCGTTCCTGCCGCGGGCCCGGGCGCGCCTGCCCGGCATCGACCTGGTGCTGAACACGAACATGTACCTGTCGGGCCCCCAGGCCGCCGCCGACGCGCGGGCCTTCGACTGGATCGTGGGCGATCTGCACTTCTGGACGGCCGACTGCGCCCGGCGCCTGGCCGGTGCGAGCGACTACCCGGACGTCGCCCGGGCGGCGGCCGAGGCCGTGGCCGACGCGGGCGGGCGGCTCATCCTGCGGCTCCTGCTGCTGCCCGGCCACGCCGCCTGCTGCGGCCGGCCGGCGATCGCCTGGGCGGCGGAGCTCGCGCGTCGGTCCGAGGGGCGCGTGCTGGTGCACGTCATGGCGCACTACGCGCCTGCCGGGCGGGCCCAGGGCCACCCCGAGCTGGGCCGGATGCTGGACGCCGACGAGCGCGCGCTGGTCGCCCTGCTCCCCGACGACGTGCCGCGGCCGCGCAGCACCCCGCTGGCCGACCGTCCCGCGCGCCCCGCGACGGCCCGCGACCCGGCGGCGCCCTTGCGCTTCCATGCCGACGGCAGCGTGCTGCTGCCCTTCGTGACGGGCGACCTGCTGCCGCTGGCGGTCGAGCTGGACCCGACCCTGGCCCCGCGGCTGGCCTACCTGGACCCCGACTAGGGCGCGGCGGCGACCTGGAGCGGCTGGGCGTCGACCACCATGCCGCTGCCGACCGCCGACAGGACGGTCAGGGTGTAGGGCGGGGCGGCGGGCTCGGCGGGGATCGGCAGCAGCACGCTGCCGGTGCCGTCCACCCGCTTGACCGAGGCGGCGCCGTCCGCGTCGAGCAACAGCACCAGGCGGGGGCCGCCGGTGTCCACCGCGACGAACAGACCGTCGGGCTGCCAGCGGGCCTGCTCGATCACCGAGGTGGGCTCGCTGGGGGCGTAGCGCAGCACCTGATCGACCAGCTCTGGGCGGGCTTCCGAGCCCGTCGGCAGGTGCAGCGTGTGCCGCGGTGTGGCCGAGTGGCTGGGGGCCAGGACCCGGGCGCCGACCACCGCCAGCGCGCCCAGCAACACGAGCAACACGGGTGCGGGACCCGGCGTGGCCGAGGGGCGCGGCGGAGGCCGTCGACGCTGTGGGGGAGTGGGGGTCATGTCCACCGGCGGCGTGGGCATCGATCATGGTACCGCGTGCGGCCGGGGATGACAGGCCGCCGCCCCTGCAGGGCAGGGGAGGGCCAGGAGCCGCACGGCCGGGCGTCTCCGCGGGCTACACTCGGAGCCTCCCCGGAGGGGTGGATGCCTGCCGAGCTCGAGCTGTTGCTGCGTGCCCGCTACCCGCTGGTCTGGCTGGTCACGCCGGAGGAACAGCGGGCCGTCGACATCGCCTGCCGCGTCGCGCGCAGCCTGGGCGATCCCGTCGTCGCGTGGTCGTCGACCTGGGGCCTGCACGACGCGCCGGGTCCGCCGGTGGCCGGCAAGGGCAGGGATCCCCTCGACCTGCTCGAGCACATCCGCAAGGAGACCAAGCGCTCGCTGTGGATCCTCAAGGACCTGCCGGCCCTGCTGTATCGCGGCGACAACGCCGCACTGGTGCGTGCCCTGCGCGACACGGCGGTGCAGGCCAAGGAACAGGGCAGCACCATCCTGTGCATCGGCAACATGGCAGCGGTGCCCTCGGAGCTCGAGGGCGAAGCGGCGGTGCACCGACTGCGGCTGCCCGACCAGCGCGAGCACCAGACCCAGCTGCTCGCCGTCGCGCGCCAGCTCGGCGTGCACGTGGCGGACGCCCCCGCGCGCGAGCTCTCGCAGGCCTGCCTGGGCCTGACGCTGGAGCAGGGCGAGAACATCTGGGCCCGCGTCCGGGCCGCCGGCGGGCAGTTCACCCTCGAAGACGTCGAGCAGGTCCTGGCCGAGAAGCGCCGCATCGTGCGATCCACGGGCTTCCTGGAGTTCGTCAACCCCGTCGACATCGACGAGGTCGGCGGCCTGCAGGGCCTGAAGCACTGGCTGCAGCGCCGCTCGCTCGGTTTCTCCGAAGACGCCCGCCGCATCGGCCTGCCCTGGCCCCGCGGCATGCTGATGGTCGGCGTGCAGGGCTGCGGAAAGTCGCTCGTGTCCAAGGCGATCGCCGGCAGCTGGCGCCAGCCGCTGCTGCGGATGGACGTCGGCGCGCTGATGGAGGGCCTGGTCGGCGCCAGCGAGCAGAACCTGCGCCGCGCCCTGGACCTGGCCGAACGCGTCGCCCCCTGCGTGCTGTGGGTCGACGAGATCGAGAAGGCCTTCTCGGGCATGTCCGCGGGCACCGACGGCGGCACCATCATGCGCATGTTCGGCACCATGCTGACCTGGATGCAGGAGAAGGACAGCCCGGTGTTCGTCGTGGCCACCGCCAACGACGTCGAGGGCCTGCCGCCCGAGTTCCTGCGCAAGGGGCGGTTCGACGAGGTGTTCTTCGTCGACCTGCCCGACGAGCTGCAGCGCCGGGCCATCTGGAAGGTCCACCTCGCCGAGCGCGCGCGGCGGGCCGGCGACGACGGCCTGCTCGACCGCGTCGCCATCGACGGCCTGGTCGGCCTGTCCGCCGGCTACAGCGGCGCCGAGATCGCCGCCGCCGTGGTCGAAGGCGCCTTCGAGGCCCTGGCCGAGGGCGAGCGCCTCGACGGCACGCACCTCGCCCGGGCCCTCTCCTCCTCCCCCCCGCTCTCCCGCACCCGCGCCGAGTCCATCGACAAGCTGCGCGAGTGGGCCCGCGGCCGCACCCGCTCGGCCAGCTGAGCCCGGAAACCCCTGGGGCCCGCCGCGGTCCCAGTGCTCCCCCCCCGGAGTCGCCATGTCCGTGATCGTCGCTGTTGGAGCTGCTGCCGCCGTCGGAGGAGGCAGCGCCCTGTTCTCGGCCGTCGCCGCTGCTGCAGCGGCAGGGCTCGGGCTGAAGGCCATCGAGGCGTCGGCCCAGGACGTCGAGGAGCGCCGCCGCGACGAGCTGGCGCAGGCCGAGCTGCGGCAGATGCGGGCCGAGGCGGAGCGCGTCGAGATCAGCTCGGCGACCGAAGCCGCGCTGACCGACATCGTCGCCGAGGCCCAGGAGCTGCACTTCGCGGGAGAGGGCATCGAGCTGATGGTCCGCCGCGACATCCGCGGCAAGGTCAGCGTGACGGCGCACGGCCACGGCATGACCCGGGCCGAGGTCGAGGCCTTCGCGAACCGCTACCTGGGGCTGCTGCGCCAGCAAGTCGCCTACCGCGAGGCCGTCCAGGCGCTGAAGCGGCACGGCTTCGCGGTGGCCGAGGAGGCGCGCGAGGCAGACGGCACCGTCCAGGTCCGCGTCCGACGAGGCGGGGGGCGTCGATAGGCCATGGGGCGCTTCGATCACATCCCCACCCAGGGCGAGACGGCGCCCGCTGCTGCGCCGGAGCGGGACTTCTCTGCCACGGCCTACACCGAGCAGGCGCTGCAGGCCCACGTCTGCGGCGACCTGCAGAGCGCGCTGCGGCTGTACGGCCGGGCCCTCGAGGAAGACCGCGATCATGTGCCCGCCTGGCTCGGCCAGGTGCGGGTCCTGCTCGACATGCACCAGCCCGAAGAAGCCGCCACCTGGCTCGAGCAGGCCGCCAACGTCGTCGGCGAGGTGCCCGGCGTGCTGGCGCTGCGGGCGCTCGCCGCGGTCGGGCGCGGCGCCTTCGACGACGCCCGCGCCTGGAGCGACCGGGCCATGAAGGCCGGCCCCGACGTGGCCGAGGTCTGGCTGTCGCGGGCGGCGGTGGTCTACGCGAGCGGCAACAGCGCCATGGCCCGCGTCAACCTGGACAAGGCCCACGAGCGCGAGCCCGGGGCGGTCACCGCGCGGCGCTGCGCCGAGGTGGCCCTGGACATGGGCGACCTGATCGGCGCCGAGCGCTGGCTGCGCAAGGCCGCGGCCGGGGCCCCGGACAGCGCGCTGGTCGCCCTGCGCCAGGGCGTCTACTTCGAGCGCTGCGGCGACCTGGACCAGGCCCGGCACCACCTGGCGCGCGCCCTGCAGCTCGAGCCCCGGCTGCAGCCGGCGCGGGTCGCCCTCGACGACCTCGACCACCGCGGGCCCCTCGACCGCCTCAAGAGCACCTTCCGCAAGTGGAGCCGCCCATGAGCGACGACCCCTCGTCCGGCCGCGTGCCCCCCCGCCTGGGCCCCGAGTTCGACGACGCCGAGGTCACGCTGACCATCGCGCCCGACGGCAGCCTGCGCTTCGAGATCTCCGGCGTCCCCGGCGAGGGCTGCGAGCAGCTCGAGCGGGTGCTGCTGGCCGCCCTGTCGGGCAGCGTCGAGGACCGCGAGCGCACCCCCGAGTACCACCAGCGCCGCAAGACCGGGGTCCTGGGGGGCGTGAAGGCCTGGCTCGGGAAGAAGTAGGCCGTGGAGTGCCCGCGCTGCGGTGAAGACAACCTGCCCGGCCTGCCGGCGTGCATGGGCTGTGGACTCGATCTGTCTGCGCCGCGCCCCGAGCCGGTGGCGCTGGTGCCCAGGGTCCAGGCCGGCAACCCCCTGGCCCGTCGGCCGGAGCCGCCGAAGCCCGAGCGTGCGCCGCGGGTGTCCTTCGACGCCCGGCTGATCGCCTTCGGTCCCTACCTGGGCGCCAGCCTGTGGGGCATCGTGCCGGGCCTGGGCGCCCTGCAGCGCGGGCGGCGCGGTCTGGCGCTGGCCCTGGGCGCCGGCCTGCTGCTGTGCGGGGCGGTGTTCGTGCTGGCGTGGACCCACCCCCTGCAGGGCCTGGTGGTGCCGGCGCTGCTGTCGCTCGTCGGCACCTCGATCCTCACCGAGCAGCGGGCGCGGCTCGGGCGCACCTCGGTCATCGGCCAGGCTCCGGGCGTCTTCCTGGCCGTGGCCATGCTGCTGGCGCTCTACGCGGTGGGCGCGGTGGGCTTCGAGGTCGCCTTCCCCCGGGTGCGCTTGTACGAGTCCGCGCGCCTGCCGGGGGGCCACTACCTGGTCCACGACGTGCCGGCCGAGGGGCCCGCACTCGGCGAGCTCGCGGTGTCCGGGTCCATGTCCTGGACCCTCGACCCCTTCGACCAGGGCGTCGACATCGCCCCGATCATCGCCCTTGCCGGCCAGCGGGTCGAGAGCGACGGGCAAGGCGGCGTCTGGGTGGACGACGCCCCGCCGGTGGTGCCTGCCCTCAACAACGGAGAGCCCCGCCCGGCCTTGATCGAGGAGGTGCCGCCCGGGCACGTCGTCCTGTACCTGCTCGATCTGCGTGCCGTCCCCGTCGACGCCCTCGGCGGCATCCTCTACTACCGTTGGCTGCCCCAGGCGGAGCGGGGACCCATCCCCTGGCCGCCCGGTGCGCAAGGAGAGACCCCGTGAGCCCGACCCTGTCCGAGCTGCTGGCCGAGGCGGTCGCCGCACGTGCCAGCGACCTGCACCTGCTCGCCGACCGACCGCCCATCCACCGCATCGACGGCCGCATCCAGCCGGCGCCGGCCCACCCGCTCAGCGCCGAGCAGGTCCACGGCGCCTGTGATGCCGTCCTCACCGACGCCCAGCGCGAGCGCTTCGCCGCCACCGGCGAGCTGTGCTTCTCGCTGCAGCTCGACGGGCTGGGCTTCTTCCGGGTGAACCTGGCGCGCGAGCTGGGCCGCACCGACGCCAGCATCCGCATCGCGCCCAAGCGGGTGCCGTCCCTCGAAGAGCTGGGCGTGCCGGAGGTGCTGCTCGACCTGGTCCGCCGCCCCGACGGGCTGGTGCTGGTCACCGGGCCCACCGGGGTGGGCAAGACCACGACGCTCAACGCCCTCATCGGTCGGGTCAACGCCGAAGAGCGGAAGAAGATCGTGATGATCGAGGACCCCATCGAGTTCGTGCACCCGCACGGCCGGGCCCTGGTCGTGCAGCGGGAGATCGGCGCCGACACCGGCAGCTTCCAGGGCGCCGTCGTGCACGCCCTGCGCCAGGACCCCGACATGGTGGTCATCGGCGAGATGCGCGACCTCGAGACCATCTCGACCGCGCTCACCGCGGCCGAGACCGGCCACCTGGTCATGGCCACGCTGCACACGACCGGCGCCATCGGCACCATCCGGCGGGTCATCGACGTCTTCCCGGCCCACCAGCAGCCCCAGGTCCGCACCCAGCTGGCCGGCACCCTGGCCGGCGTGCTCACCCAGCGCCTGCTGCCGCTGGCCGACGGCACGGGCCGGGTGATGGCCTACGAGCTGCTGGTCGTCACCGACGCCGTGCGGAACATGATCCGCGAGGACAAGGCCCACCAGCTCGGCAACGTCATGCAGACCGGCAAGTCGCTGGGCATGCAGCTGATGGACCACCACGTGCGCGATCTCTACGACGCCGGCGTCGTCACCTGGGACGTGGCCCTGGGCGCGGTCGGGGATCGGCGGCTGCTCGAGCGGCGCTGAGGGCGCGGCCCCGACGGGGCTCCCCCCGGCTGCGACCGGCCGCGCGCCCGGGCATCCTGTGGCCATGCTCCTCGCCCTGTTGCTGGCCTGCGCCGCCGGGACCGACCCCGTGTTCTCGGTGACGGCCTGGTCGACGCCGGCCCCGCCGAGGCTCGCGCTGCCGGTGGCCCAGCGGGAGCGCCTGCTCGATCGGGTGATGGGCGTGGACCACGACCCCGCCGTCTACGACGGCGTCGAAGAGGTCAACTGCCTGGCCTACGACGGCCGCGGCTTCCCCTACTGCTACGACCAGCACGAGGGCACGGACTTCGACCTGGCCGGCGGCTTCGACGCGATGGACGCCGGCAGCGCCGACGTGATCGCGCCGGCCGACGGTGTCGTCGTGGCGGTCGAGGACGGCCACTACGACCGCTGCCACCTCGACGTCGAGACCTGGGGGGTGGACTGCGACGGCCACGAGATCGCGAGCAACCACGTCTGGATCGAGCACGACGGCGGCTGGCGCACCTTCCTGGGCCACATGAAGCAGGACTCGATCGTCGTGGCGCCGGGGGACGTCGTGGCGGCGGGCGACCCGCTGGGCCTCATCGGCAGCAGCGGGTGGTCGACGGCCCCGCACGTCCACCTCGAGCTGTGGACCCCGGACGGCGCGTGGGTCGACCCCTTCGCCGGCGAGTACAGCCAGGACGAGTCGTACTGGTGCGACCAGGACGCCGCCGGTCCCTTCCCGGGCGACTGCTGAGCGCGCACCGGACCGTCAGAGCGAGCAGCCGTCCGCCAGGTTGCCGCTCACCGTGGTGGAGCCGCCGACGCCGCCCGCCGCGGTGACCTGGTTGACGATGTCCACGGCGTCGCAGGTCGGCAGGCTGGCGTTGTCGATGAACTGCAGGTTGCCGCCCACCTGCCCGAGGGCGCTGGCGTCGAGAGACGACAGCACGTCGGTGCCCTCGACGCGAAAGGCCGCGCCGGTGGTCTCGAGCCCGGCCAGGTCGACCGAGGCCAGGCCGGTCGCGGTGATCTCGACGTCGCCGCCGGTGTTCTGCAGCGAGGGGATCGCGATGGCCGCGGTGCCGTCGAAGCTGCCGCGCAGCTCGACCTGCGCGCCCACGTCGAACAGGGCGGGCAGCGACGCGCCGGCCGCGCCGCCGGCGACGCCCTCGATGACGCAGGCGCCCCAGATCTGCTCGAGGGAGGCCAGCTCGAGGCTGCCGCCGGTGAGCGCCACGCCCATGCTGCCGCCGACGACGGCCAGGTCGGGCGCGACCAGCCGGGACAGCACCATCGGGTCGCTGTCGTTGCCCAGGGCCCCGACCTGGACGGCCGACGACAGGGACAGGGCCGGCGGCGAGGCCGTGCCGTCCACCCGCAGCTGCTCGACGGTCGTGAGCGCGTCGAGGTCGACGTTGGTGACGCCGCCGCGGATGCTCAGGTTGCCGCCGACCGTGGTCAGGCCGAGCGCGACCTCGGCCAGGTCCTCGGCCAGCTCGAGCCGGACCGCGCTGCCGGTGGTGGCGAGCAGCGGCAGCTCGACGTCTTCGAGGACCGTGCCGCTGAGCGTCACCGCACCGCCCACGCTCTCGAGCGAGGGCAGCAGCAGGCGCGACAGGCCGCCGGTGTCGTCGGCCGTCAGGTCGCCTCCGATGGACGTCAGCAGCCCGAGCTCGATGATCGGCACGCCGGACACTGTCAGGCTGCCGGAGATCGACGTGCAGGCTTCGTCCACCAGCGCTTCGTAGGACGCGCTGCCGTCGATGGTGCGGTCGCCTTCGCAGGGGCCGGGCTCGACGCCGGTGGTGCCGGAGTCGCCGTCGCCGCCGTCCCCGGGGCCGCTGTCGCTGCCGCCGCCGCCGTCCTTGTCGCCGCAGGCCAGGAACAGGGGGGTGAGGAGGAGGAGGGAGAGGGGGGCGCTGCGCATGGAGCCTCCGGCAGGGGAGGCGAGGGTAGCGCGGGGCCGAGGTTCAGCGCAGGAGGATCTGCCTCCCTCGAGAGCACGAGTGGCCGTCCCGGCAGGGACGGCCACCTCCGTGCGGGGCCGAGGTTCAGCCGTGAGCGCGTCCCGCGCTCATCGGCTGCAGCCTCGGCCGACTTCAGCTGTGAGCGCCTGCGGCGCTCATCAGCTGCAAGTCAGTCTTCAGCTGTGAGCGCCTTCGGCCCCACCGCCTGTCGGCGCTGCCACTCAGTAGCGGTAGTGCTCCGGCTTGAACGGCCCCGCCACCGACACCCCGATGTACTCGGCCTGCTGCTCGCTCAGCGTCGTCAGGTTCGCGCCGAACTTCTGCAGGTGCAGGCGGGCGACCTTCTCGTCGAGGTGCTTGGGCAGGGTGATGACCGTCGGGGTCTGGCCGTCGGGCTTCGCCAGCAGGTTGTCGCCGTAGGACTCGGCGGCCTTGTGCAGCTCCATCTGGGCGATGGTCTGGTTGGTGAAGCTGGCGGACATGACCAGGCTCGGGTGGCCGGTCGCGCAGCCCAGGTTCACCAGCCGGCCCTCGGCCAGGACGATGATGCTGTGCCCACCACCGTTGGGGCCGTGGGTGGTGTTCTTGAAGCGCCACTCGTGGACCTGGGGCTTGATCTCGATCTTCTCGACCTGCCCGGCGGCGGCCATCTTCTCGAGGCCGGCCATGTCGATCTCGTTGTCGAAGTGGCCGATGTTGCAGACGATGGCGTTGTGCTTCATCCGCAGCATGTGGGCGGCGGAGATGATGCCGAAGTTGCCGGTGGCGGTGACGAAGATGTCGTAGTCGGCGACGACGTCGTCGAGCTTGACCACGTCGAGGCCCATCATGCAGGCCTGCAGGGCGCAGATCGGGTCGATCTCGGTGACGGCCACGCGGGCGTACTGGCCGCGCAGGCTGTCGACGCTGCCCTTGCCGACGTCGCCGAAGCCCAGGATCAGGGCGCGCTTGCCGGAGATCAGGGTGTCGGTGGCGCGCATGATGGCGTCGACCAGGCTGTGGCGGCAGCCGTAGACGTTGTCGAACTTGCTCTTGGTCACGCTGTCGTTGACGTTGATGCCGGGGAACAGCAGGGTGCCCTTCTGCTGGCGCTCGTAGAGCCGGTGCACGCCGGTGGTGGTCTCCTCGGACACGCCGCGGATGCCCTTGGCCATCTCGGTCCAGAAGCTGTCGCCCTTGGCCTTGCGGACCTCGGCCAGCAGGTTCAGGACGACCTTGAGCTCACCGTTGTCGGTGGTCGAGGGGTCGGGCATGGTGCCGGCCTTCTCGAACTCGTGGCCCATGTGGATGAGCATGGTGGCGTCGCCGCCGTCGTCCAGGATCAGGTTGCAGCCGCTGCCGTCGGGCCAGATCAGCGCCTGCAGGGTGCACCACCAGTACTCCTCGAGGGTCTCGCCCTTCCAGGCGTAGACGGGCACGCCCTGGGGATCGTCGACGGTGCCGTCGGGGCCGACGACGGTGGCGGCGGCGGCGTGGTCCTGGGTGCTGAAGATGTTGCAGCTGACCCAGCGCACGTCGGCGCCGAGCGCGGTCAGGGTCTCGATGAGGGCTGCGGTCTGGATGGTCATGTGCAGCGAGCCCATGATCTTCGCGCCCTTCAGCGGCTGGCTGGCGCCGTACTCCTCGCGCAGCGACGCCAGGCCGGGCATCTCGACGATGGCCAGGTCGAGCTCCTTGCGGCCGAACCGCACGGTGCCGGGCGACATGTCGGCGACCTTGAAGGCCAGGTCGGAGAACAGGGGCAGGCCCGTGTTCATGAAGGTGGGGGCGTGCAGGACGGGGGCCGAGCTCATGGAGCACCTCGGTGCGAGGGAGGGGGAGGGCGAAAGCTCCATTCGTCTATCCGGATGGACGAATGAAGCGCAAGGAGCTACACGCGGAAAACCACCGGCGTGCCGCTCCAGGAGGACCGGTTGTCCACCGAGCTGTTCGAGCGCCTGAGCCTGCTGTCGGAGCCCCTCCGGGTGCGCATGCTGCGCGTGCTGGCCGCCGAGGAGCTGGGCGTGGGCGAGCTCGCCCGGGTCGTGCAGACCAGCCAGCCGACGGTCAGCCGCCACCTCAAGCAGCTGCATGCCGGCGGCTTCGTCGAGTACCGCAAGGCGGGCACCGCCAGCCTGTACCGGTTCACCAACGGCCACCTGCCCGAAGACGCCGCCGCGCTGTGGCGGGTGGTGCGGGACCAGGTCGACGCCGACGGCGGCGATCCCGCCAGCCAGTACGCCGAGGATCTGCGGCGGCTGGAGCAGATCGTCGCCCAGCGGGCCGGCGACAGCGAGGAGCTGTTCCGCCGCCTGGGCAGCCGCTGGGACGGCGTGCGCCAGGAGCTGTTCGGCAGCGCATACGTCGTGCACTCGCTGCTGGCGATGCTGCCGCCGGACCTGGTCGTCGCCGACCTGGGCTGCGGTACGGGCGCGACGCTCCCGATGCTCGCGCCGGTGTGCGCCCGGGTGCACGGCATCGACCGCGAAGCGGCCATGCTCGAGGTGGCCGCCGAGCGCACCGCCGACCTGGACAACGTGGTGCTGCACCGCGGCCTGCTCGACGCCCTGCCCCTCGACGAGCACACCGTGGACATCGCACTCTGCGAGCTGGTCCTGCACCACGTGCGGGACCTCGCCCCGGTCTTCGTCGAGGTCGCGCGCGTGCTCCGCCCCGGCGGCCGGCTGGTCGTGGTCGACATGGCCGAGCACGACCGGGACGACCTCGCCGCCAGCATGGGCCACCAGCACCTGGGCTTCTCCCAGGCCGGGCTCGCCGCCCTCGCCACGCGGGCCGGCCTGTCGCCGCGCTCCTGGCGCGTGCTCCCCCCGGACGCCCAGGCCCAGGGCCCCGGCCTGTTCGTGGCGGTCTTCGCGACCTGAGCCCCGGGAGGCCCGGGCCGCGACCGGGGCGCGCAGCGACTGGCACGGCGCCGCCAGGGTTCGATATCCACCGGGCGACACACAACCGTGGAGGAGGTCGCCGTGGAGCTGGTCCAGAACGCCTGGTACGTGCTGCTCGATCCCGACGAGGTCCCCGCCCGGGCCCCCGTGGCGGTCCGCCGCCTGGGGCTGGACCTGGTCTGCTGGCGGGACGGCGCCGGGCGCGTCGCGGTGGCGGTGGACCGCTGCCCCCACCGCTGGGCGAAGCTGTCACCGGGCCGCGTGATCGACGGCTGCATCGAGTGCCCCTTCCACGGCTTCCGCTTCGACGGTGGCGGCGCCTGCACGGCCATCCCGGCCCACCCCGACCGCAAGATCAGCGGCGCGATGCACCTGCCGGTGCTGCCGTCGCGGGTCGCCCATGGCTTCGTCTGGGTCTGGACGGGCCCCGACCCTGCGCCCGACGCCGACCCGCCCTTCTTCGACTTCGGTGGCTTCTCCTGTGCCGGCAGCCAGCTGGTGGTGCCGGTGTCCGCCCACTACACCCGGGCCGTCGAGAACCAGCTGGACTGGCCGCACCTGCCCTTCGTGCACCGGACGACCATCGGGCGCACGGTGCCGCCGGCGATGGACGTCGAGACCCGGGTCGACGGCGACCGCATCGACTCGTGGCTGGTCTCCGACCCCGACGGCGCCCGGATCGAGTTCCACGGCCCCTGCACCTGGCGACTGCGCACCGGGCCGGTCTGGCAGTTCCTGGCCTTCGTGCCGATCGACGACCAGCGCATGCAGTACTACGCCCGCACCTACCAGCCCTTCGTCCGGGTCCCGGGGGTCGACTGGCTGGTGGGTCGCGCCTCGGCCTTCGGCAACCGGTTCGTCCTGGACCAGGACACGCCGCTGGTCGAGTCCCAGCCGCCGGGTCCGACGAACGCCCGAACCGGCGAGGTGCTGGTGCCATCCGACGGTCCGATCATCGCCTACCGGAAGTGGCGTGACGCCCGCAAGGCGGAGCTCGCGCCGGCCTGAGCGCGCTCAGGGCCGGGGTACCCGGGTGCACTGGCGCGGGCAGGCCTCCAGGTCGGCGGTGTCCAGGATGCAGCGCACCTCGCAGCGCCGCTCCCGCTCCCGCTGCATGCAGGCGCCGACGGCCGACGGGCTCGAGGCCATGCAGGGCCGCTCGCGCAGATCCAGGCTGCCCAGGTCCGACGGACAGACGATGGTCGGCAGGGCCGGGCCCAGGTGGTCCAGGGTCAGGCGCATGCCGGCCCGGTCCAGCGCCAGCCGGATGTGGGCGGCGCCGGGGGCGGGCGACACCTCGGCCGGGACCCGGTCGCCGCACAGCGGGATCGTCGCCGTCGGCGCGAGACCGGTGGGTGGCGCCTCGCCCCATGGGAGCAGCTCCACGCTCACGGACAGCTGCTCCTCCCCGCGGTGCGCCCGCAGGGCTCCTCCGTCCACGCCTCCTTCCTCCTCCACCTGCCAGCCCTCGTCCAGCTGCACCCGCCAGCCGGGCCCGACCGCGTACAGGACGGCATCCCCGGTCGGAGCGGGCCCCGGGTTGGCGGCGGCCGGTGCGGGGAGAACGGCCAGCAGGACGGCGAAGATCGGCATGTCGCCACGATAGTCGGTTGCCGCGCTCCCCGTCCGTGCGCACGTCCGCCCATCCCACGCACCCCGGGTCCTCCCATGCGCGTCCTCATCGTCGGCGCCGGCGCCGTCGGCCTGGTCTACGCCCGCCACCTCCAGGCGGACGGCCACGACGTCACCTTCTTCGTGCGCGAGAAGTACCTGGCCGACGTGGCGAAGGGCTTCACCCTGTACGCGCTCAACGAAGGCCAGCAGCCCGTGCGGCTGGACGGCATCCCCGGCATCGCCACGCTGGACGCCGTCCGGGCCACCGACTGGGACCAGGTCTGGCTCGCGATCCCCACCACGGGCCTGTACGGCGACTGGCTGGCCCCGTTCATGGACGCGATCGGCGATGCCCTGGTCGTGTCCTTCCAGCCGGGCCTGCGCGTGGCCGAGCTGCTGGGCGCCCACGTGCCGCCGGAGCGGCTGGCCAAGGGCGTCATCGCCTTCTCCTCGTGGCCGGCGCCGCTGCCCGGCAGCAGCCGACCCGAGCCCGGGACCGCCTACTGGTGCCCGCCGCTCACCCCGAACCTGTTCGAGGGGCCCCACGCCGCCGAGATCGCCGCCGCCCTCAAGCGGGGCGGGCTGCCGGCGAAGGTCGGCGATGCCGACGCCCAGACCACCCGGGGCTCGGCCATCCTGCTGACCATGGTCTCGGCGATGGAGTGCGGCGGCTGGACCTTCGCGGGCCTGCGCAGCGCGCCCTGGGCCCGGCTGTCCGCCGATGCGGGCAAGCAGGCGCTGGCCATCTCCTGCAAGCACGCCGGCATCTCGGCGGGCCCGGTCGGACTGCTGCCCCACCCGCTGGTCCAGGGCGCCTTGACCTGCCTGGCCCCGGTGGTCGCCCCCTTCGACATCGAGAAGTTCTTCGAGGTGCACTTCACCAAGGTCGGCGCGCAGACCGAGCTCGCCCTGGACGGCTGGATCGACGCCGGGCGGTCCCTGTCCCTGCCCACCGACAAGCTCGTCGAGCTGCGGGCCGCGCTGCTGCAGGCCCGGGGCAGGCAGCCCTGAGTCCCGCCGACAGGGCAGGCCCGAGCGGACGGGGCCCTACTCGGTGACGTCGGCCGGGAAGCGCGGCGCCAGCTTGTACTGCCCGAAGGTGTAGATGAAGATCCCCTTCATGCTGGCGTAGGTGGCGCCCTGCTGCGGATCGGGGTCGTAGAAGTAGTCGTCCCCCCGCAGGCTGGCGTTCATCTCCCACTCGCCGAAGTCGTCGTCGGGGGCATCGGGGTTGGCGTCGGTGATCGACACCGACGTGAGCTCGACCAGCACCCCCTCGAAGGCCTCGGCGGTGGCGGGGTTCGACAGCACGCTGATGTCGACCAGGTCGGCGGCCGGGACCGGGGCGGTGCCGGTGATGACGACCGAGCCCTTGCTGGCGTCGAGCTCGGTGAGCTCGTTGAACTCGATCAGGGTCGCGGTCACGTCGACGACGTCGCCGGGCACGGCCTCGCTGGTGCCGTTGTGGTACACCCAGATGCCCGCCCAGGCGCCCGGCGCATCGGCCATGTAGAAGCCGCTGCCGGTGTTCGGGCTCGTGACGATGCCGCTGACGGTGACGGCGTCGTTCTCGGCGTAGCCGTCGTACTGCTGGATCTTCGCGATCTCGCTCTCGACGGTGGCCCCGCTGTCGGTGCCGCCGTCGGTGCCACCGTCCGTGCCCGAGTCGGCGCCGCCGTCGGTGCCGGCATCGGTGCCACCGTCGGTCCCCGCGTCGGTCCCACCGTGGTCGCCGGCGTGGCCGCTGTCCCCGGCCAGGCCGTCGTCGGCGCCGGACACGTTGCCACCGCAGGCGGCGAGCAGGGCGAACAGGCTGGAGAGCATGGGGTACGGGATCGACGGGCTGCGGATCATGGGGCCTCCGGGGAGTGGCGGCCGCGGTAACCGGAGACCTCGACGCCACGCCTCGCGCGCCGCCGGATCTTCGCGTCCTCGTCACCCCCTCGGGATGGCCCGCAACGAGGCCCGGTCGGCGCTCAGCTGTCGCCCAGGGCCTTGCCGATCAGCGCCTCGTCCAGCCGTGCGGGATGGCCCCGCCAGACGACCTCGCCGTCGTGCACCAGCGCGGCCGCCGGCACCCCGCGCACGGCGAAGCGCTCGGACAGCACCCCGTCCTGCTGGCCGACCGGGAACTCCACCTGCGACGACGCCATCAGCTCGCGGACCTGCGCTTCTTCCACGCCGCGGCTCATCCGGGTCAGCCCGACGACCTGCAGGCCGCGATCCCGCCACGACCGCTCCAGGGTCGCGACCTCGGGCAGCTCCCGGCGGCAGTGCGGGCACCAGGCCTCCCAGAACAGCACCAGGGTGGTGCCCTCGGACAGGTCGGCCGGGGCGGCGTCCAGCCAGCGGACGCCCTGCCAGTCGCCCGCCTGGGTGCCCACCACGGCGGCCTCGAGCGACTTCGGGTCGGGCTTCGCCGCGGCCGCCGGGGCGGGGTCCTGCGTCGGGGCCGCGACGGGAGGACCGTCGTGCGCAGGCGCCAGCGGGTCCACGGAGGGGCCGGGGTCACAGGCCGCCAGCGCAGCCAGGAGAGGGAGGAGGGAGAGGGTCGGGCGCATGGGTGCACTCCTGCGGCACGTCCTGGTGCCGGCGAGGGGCCCTCGGAGGAGGGCGGGGTGGGGGAGGACCGACCTAGGTCGGGCACTCCAGGGGCTCGTGATCGACCAGCTCGCAGGTGGGCGGCCAGAGGTCGAGGTCGTCGAGGGTCGCGACGGGATCGGCCGGCCCCGGCGGCACCGGGCGGACGACGATCAGGCTGGCGACGGCGAACAGGACGGCGGCGGGAAGGACGAAGCCCAGCGCGCGGCGGCGTCGGTGGGCCGCGCGGGCCCGGGCCACCACCCGGCGGACCTGGGCCGGCGACGGGGCGAGCCCGGTGCGCAGGGAGTGGAGCGGATGCTCAGCCACCGGGCACCTCCTCGGGGGCCAGCCCGGCGGCCCGCGCGGCGGCGTCGAAGGCGGCCCGGGCAGCCGTCAGGCGGCGGTTCACCGTGCCCTCGGGCAGGCCCAGGTGCTCGGCCAGCTCGGACCGGGTCGCGCCTTCCACGTAGGCCAGCCACAACAGCCGGCGCTGGTCCAGGGGCAGGCGGTCGAGCACCTGCTTCACCGCGCGATCCTGGTCGGTGGGACCGTCCCGCCCGGGCAGCTGGTCCAGCCAGTGATCGGGCTCGCTCGCCCCGGGCAGCCAGCGTCGCACCCACGCGCGTCGCTGCTGGGCCTTCACCACCCGCCAGGTGACCCCCCACAGCCAGCGCCGCACCTCGTCGTCGTCGACCGCGGCCGGGGGGCGCTCGAACAGCAGGATGAGCACTTCCTGGCAGGCGTCTTCGGGGTGGACCCGGGCGTCGCACAGGGTGTGGCACCAGCGCAGCACGGTGCGCGCCCAGGCCGCCACCGCCGCGTCGGCCTGGCCTTCGGTCGGCACGGCGAGCTCCGGCAGGCAGCGGGCCAGCAGGGCCTGGGCCGGCGAAGGAGACAGGGCGGGACTGGTGCGTTCCATCACCCCCAATATGCTCGCAACGGCCTGGACCTGATCACGGGCCAGGGGAAGTTCGCGCCCGGCCGCCGAAACGGAGCCCGTTCGGACCCCTTGGGTCTCGCCAGGAGGACCCCATGACCCAGACCGCCCCCCTGCCCGAGCCCGTCGAGCGCATCCAGATCGCCTTGGCCCCCCTGGAGTTCGTGCTCGCCCCCGAGCCCCTGCCCGCCGACCTGCCGGCCCTGGGCTGGAGCTTCCGCGACGGACGCATGATCGTCGACCACCTGGTGCTGGTCGACGGCGAGACCCAGGATCTGCGCCAGGTGCACGCCGCCGCCGTGGAGTGGGCCAACGGTCGGTTCTCGACCCCGCGCGCCATGCGGGTGCGCTGTCCCCACGTGCTGACGGTCGGGCTCTACGCGGGCCCGGTGGACCCCGAGCTGGTCGACTGGATCCAGCGGCAGCCGCGGCGCAGCTTCTGGGGCGGCGAGACCCGCCACGTCGCCGCCCTCTCGGCGGGAGGTGACGTGCACGTACAGCATGCCTTCGGCCGGGTGAACCGCCAGAGCGTCGCGCTGACCGGCCGCGACGAGCTGCTCGCGGTGGTGGCCCGGGCCTGGCGCGGGGGCTGACCGGGAGCGCGAGCCGCTCGCGGTCGGTGCCGGTTCGCGCGCACCGAACCGCACCCGTGGACTGCGCTATCGTCCAGCCATGTCCTTCCTCCTGTCGCTGCTCCTGGCCTGCTCCGGCGCCGAGTACGGCGTCGGCAAGCCCGACCCCTACAACGATGGCGGCTGGCCCGACCTGGAGGTGCGGATCGACGTCGCCTACCAGGACAGCGTCGGGGGCTCGGCGCCCGGGCGCTGCCAGCTGCAGGTGGCCTTCGTCCCGCTGCAGACCGAGACCGCGGAGCCCACGGCCGACGCGGACACGGGCCTGGACGAGCCCGCCGAGGAGCCCGACCGGATCGCGTACCCCGAAGAGCCGGGCGCCTGCGCGTTCAGCGAGGTTCGCCCCTTCCCGGCCGACCCCGGGGGGACCGACGACAACTGGCAGGTGGCGGGAGCGGTGGTCGGCCCCGAGACCGTCTGGCTGGTCGGCGCCACCCGCGAGTGGGAGCTGCTGCCGGTCGAGGTCGAGGCGGGCGCCTACCCGGACGGTGGGGTGCGCTACGAGCTGCCCGACTGCTCGGCAGAGGTGTTCCCGTTCGGCGAGGAGCTCGCGCTGGTCGTGCCGGAGGGCGCAGAGAGCGACAGCGAGGACGACCACGTGCTGCCCGAGCTGCGCGTCGAGGGGGCGGTCGTCGTGGGACCCAGGGTCGGGCTGCTCGCGCCCGCCGCCGACGTCGGGGGGCTGGCCCTGGTGTCCGTCTCCGAAGCCCTCGACGTGGAGTGGATGCTCACCGCGGCGGGCTCCGAGCTCGAGGGCGCTCCCGCGGACCCTTCGCTCACCATCCAGGTGAACCACCAGAGCGTCGACACCGACGTGCCGGTGCAGTGGCTCGTCTGCGCCCCCGATGACCTCGACGCGATGCGGATCCCCGCCGCGAGCCTGGGCGCCCTGACCCCCGACATGGGGTCGGACGAGGCCGAGTGGCACACCGCCATCGATGTGCACGCCACCATCGCCACGCCCGAGTGGGAGACCCCCTGGGGCCGGCCGGTCCGCGTGCTCGCCACCACCAGCCAGGGGGTGGGCGTCCAGGTGGTCGAGTGACGGCGGGCCGGTGGCTGGGCCGACTGGGGGTGGCGGCGACCGCGGCAGCGGCCAGCCTGGTCCTGGCCGATCGGTCCCTGGTCTGGACGGACCGCGACATGGCACAGCTGGCGCCCGTCCTCTACGCCCAGCAGGCCGACGTCGACGCGTACCTCCCGGTCGACGATCCCGTCCTGCGCTTCCGCCTGCGCGCTTCGTACCGCAGCCCGGAGACGCGCTTTCACCTGAGCACGGACCGCTGGCAGGCGCGCAGCACCGGCCTCCCCCACGCCGACCGGTCGGCGGGCCCGCGGCTGCTGTGGGTGGGCGCGTCCACCATCTTCGGTGCGCAGGTCGACGACGATCAGACCCTGCCCGCGCGGCTCGAGTCCGACCTTCGCACGCGCTGGCGCTCCGACGCCGAGGTCTTCAACCTGGGCCACTCCGGCTACAGCGTCGCCCAGATCGCCCGACTCGCCCGGCTCGCCCTGGACGAGATCCCCGATGTCGACGGCGTCTTCGTCACCCTCACGAACCGTGGCCCCTCACCGTGGCTGCGGCCGGAGGACCTCCCTCCGGACCAGCTTCGGACGATGCTGCAGTCGGAGCCGCTCCTCTGGCTCGAGGTCGACCCGACCCCACCGCAGCTTCCCCTGGTGGGGCCCCGCGCCAGGGACCGTCTGCACTGGGCGCTGCTGCGCAACAGCGGTGCCTACCGGATGCTGCGAGCGGTCGCGCTGGGTCGGTCGGCGCGGCAACGGACGCCCAGTCGGTGGAGCCAGGCGCTCGACGCGCGCGAGCTCGCCGCCCTGGCCGAGCACGCTGCGGCGCTCGACGTACCGGTGCTGTTCGTCCACTACCCGGCCGCTCCCCACACGCCCCCCCTGGACCATGTCGAGCACCCGTCCGTCAGCCTCGAGCGAGAGGGACTGTCGGACGCGGCGCGCGATCCGCACCCGCCGGCCGACCACCTCGCGCAGCACGCCTCGGCCCTGGGGGCGCTGCTCGAGGCCCGGGGCATCCTGGGCCCGGATGGCCACCTGGACCTGACCGGGGCGGACGGGGCGGACGGGGCGTCGGCCCCGCTGCCGCCGTGAGCGCAGACCTGCGCTGCGCGTGGACCCTCGTCGCCGTGGCGGTGGCCGGGGTGCTCGTCGCGCTGTCGCTGCTGGGCGGGCTGCTGTGGAGGGACCCGCTGGTGCAGGAGGTCGCCCACGTGCACGGCGCGGCGCCGCCACCGGTGCCCGGGCCCGCGCGGGACACCCTCGCGCGCTCGGAGGCGCAGGCCGAAGACGAGACCTCCGAGGTGACCGTCGAGGTGGTGGACTTCGCGGGGGGAGGGGATCGAGGGAGTGGAGCTGTGGTTCATGGAGGGGGATGCGTCCCCCCGCCAGGTCGGGAGCACCGATGCGGACGGGCGGCTCCGCGCAGACGCCGCCGGTCCGATGCTGGCCCTGGAGCTGCACCGGGGCGGGGTCCGGGAGCCGATCTCGCGCAACCACCCGCTCACCGGGGACCCCGTGCAGCTGCACTTCCGGCTGGCCCGGCTGTGTCCGGGGCCCGTGCGCGTCGTGGTCGACGGAGCCACCGACGACATGAAGCTGGTCGACTGGTCGGGCGACACCCGCATTGCGGTGCAGGACGGCGACGAGGTCCACCTCCCCCGACGGCGCTGCCGCACCGAGCACCTCGCCCTCGCGAGGCCCCTGCAGGCGCTCACCGATGTCGCCTTCTCCGTCGACGACGACGCGCTCGTCGAGGTGCACTTCCCGGCCTCCTCCCCGCCCACCCCTCGCCCGCAGCACCGCTTCTCCCTCACCCTGGACTGCACCGACTGCCCCGAGCTCGTGACCGGCTGCGAGGGCCAGGGCACGGACTGGCAGTGCACCTGCAAGGGCGCCTGCACGCCGACCGGCAAGTGGCCCGAGAGCCTGTTCGACTGGCGCTATCTGCACCGGCCCCTGATCCACGTCGAGCCCGGCGACGACGACGTCTTCGTGGCCCTGCCCGACACCACGGCCGACATCGTCGGCCACTGGACCGGGCCCGTGCCCTGCGCGGTGGTCGCCCGCGACGAGGCCCGCGGGGTCGAGGTGGAGGGCCTGTGCCTGTCGGACGGCAGCTTCTTCGTCGCCGACCTGTTCGTCGGCGCCTGGACCGTCACCGTGGCCTGGGACGACGCCATGTACGGCGAAGCCGACCCGGCGCTCACCGCGACGCGGACCGTGGAGCTGGCGGGCGAGGTCGACCTGGGCGAGGTCGGCCCCGGCTGACTAGGCCGCTTCTTCTTGCTCGGCGCCGCCGCCGCGCAAACGCCAGACCACCAGGAAGGCGATGACCAGCACGCCGCAGACGACGCTGGCCAGCTGGGGGTGGATCTGGGCGGCTTCTTCGGCCGGCTTGTCCAGGCCCAGCAGCTCCTGGGCGCGGCCGATGGCCAGGCTGATCCGGCCCATCACGGTGTAGCCGAAGCTGGCGCCGAAGCTGAGCATCAGCACCAGCACGCCGAACCGCGAGATGCCGCGCATGGTCGGGCCCTGGCGGGCGCTGAAGTAGAAGTGCAGCAGGCAGGCGGACAGGCCGACCACCAGGAAGATGCCGCTGAACACGCCGGCGCCGTCGGCCGACCAGTCCCAGATGCCGTGATCCCGCCACAGCTCGGCCAGGTTCGGCATGGACTGGGCGACCTGGGTCATCAGGTTGCCGTTGGCTTCACCCGTCAGCTTCACGCCGGCGTAGGCCGCGACGATGAAGGCGATCGGGATGCGGGCCAGCCAGCCGAGCTTCTTGCTGGCCAGGCGGGCGAACAGCATCGCGCACATCACCAGCGGCACGACGCTCAGCACGTTGCCGGCGGCCAGCTTGTCGATCAGGTTCGGCCGGACCACGCCGTAGTACATCTCGGTCATCGAGATGCCGATCGAGATGCCCAGGAACAGGTGCTCGGCCAGCTTGTAGACCGGGTTGTCGGCGTAGAGGAAGCTGAAGATGCCCAGCGTGAGCGCGATGCTGACCCACGCGCCGGCGATGTCCAGGCTGGAGAGGACGGACGGTTCCACTCAGTCCTCCAGCCGGCGGGTGAGGAAGAAGGCGATGTTGCCCAGCACGATGAGCCCGATGATGTAGAGGTGGCCCAGGTTGAGCACGTTGATGGCCTGGCTGGCCAGCAGGCGCACGCCGTCGGGGGGACCGTCCGGGTAGACCAGCTTCTCGTACTGGGCGCTGCCGGGCATGCCGCCGGCCAGGCCCGTGAGCTGGCCGGCCTTGTAGAACGGGATGTAGTCGGGGGCCGACACGGCGGTGCAGGCGCTGGCGATCTTCAGGTTGTACTGGCCCTGGATCTGCAGCACGTACTCGCGGGTGCCCGGGAAGCCCGCGCTCACGTTGATGAGCAGCGGGAAGTCCTTGGCCTGCTTGAAGCCCTTCATGATGGGCAGCTCTTCGGTCGGCGTGCCCTTGCTGTCGGTCGGGAAGGTCTTCGGGATGTTCTCGCCGATCGCCTTGATCGCCAGTTCCTTGCCGGGCTTGTAGCCCAGGAAGACGTAGTCCTTGCCGTAGACCTTGCCGTGCCGCGCGGCGACCTCGTCCAGGATGGGCACGACCAGCGGGGGCGCGAACTCCCACAGGCTGACCATCACGACGTTGACGTCCTGGCGGAACAGGTGCTCGAGGTTGGCCCGGTAGAAGGGCTCGAGCTCGGGGCGGCTGGCCGGGTCGAAGTCCGCGCTGATCAACACGGTGTCGCCGGGTTCGAGCGCCTCGACGCTGTCGTAGAGGGCCTGGACGCGCTCGTCGACCTTGAAGCCGAAGTTGATCGGGAAGACCAGCGGCAGCAGGATCGACAGGCCCATGCCCAGGAAGATCCACCGGCGATCCATGTGCTGGAAGCGCAGCAGGAGCTTGAGCATCAGTCGGCTCCCAGGTGCGAGCGCTCGAGGCCCAGGATGACGCGCAGGCCCGTGGCCACGGCCCCCAGGGCGGCGCCGATGAAGATGGCCCGCCGCGCCGCGATGTTCGGCACGTCCATGATCCAGTTCATGAACCGCGGCAGGTAGTCGCCGATGACCGGCAGGGACTCACCGGCCGGGACCCGGGCGACCATGACGATGATGGCCGCGCCGAGCAGCAGGGCGGCTTCCAGGTTGCGGGCCTTGAAGGCCCGGAAGGCCGCGCTCGCGATGTAGAAGGCCAGGAGCGCGAACATCGTCGCGTTGAGCGGCACGAAGGTGTAGTCGTAGACCCACTTGTAGACGCTCGGCCCGTCGCGGTGCTCGCCGGCGGTGAAGCCGGCGACCAGCGTGACCGCCAGGGCGATGAGCATGACGAGCTTGTAGCCCCAGTCCCGCTCGCGCTTGAGCACCTTGGGCAGGTTGACCTGGATCAGGTTGATGAGCCCGAGCACGAAGGCGGCGGCGGCCAGGATGACGCCCCACTCCAGGAACTCGGCGGTCCAGATCCGGTAGCGGTAGTGGGGGATGAAGTACTCCCCCACCATGAACAGTCCGACCAGGAAGGTCAGGATGAGCGGCACGGTGCGCTTCATGGACCCTCCTCAGCCCGAGATGGTGAACAGCTCGATGAAGAACGAGCTGCCGAAGGATGCGGCGATCGTCCCGACCACCAGCATGACGACGACGAAGACCTTGACGTAGTCGCTCGCCTTGAGCGAGCTGACCAGCCGGGGGTCCTTGGACAGGTAGGCGGACACGGCGAAGAGCTCTTCGCCGATCAGCGTGTAGTCGCAGGCCGCCACGAAGAAGGGCAGCTGCGTGGCTTCGGCCGTGCCGGCGATCTGCACGGAGCGGTTGACGTAGCCGGTCTCGGCCAGGATCAGGCTCTCGGCGAAGAAGCGGCCCAGGAAGATGTGGGTCGCCGGCTTCTCGCGCAGGATGATGCCGTTGGTGCCCGCCGTGAACGCGAACTGTTCACTGCTGATGAACCGAACGTTCTTGGGGTTGTAGGCGTCGGGGTAGCCGGCCAGCATGTAGCCGCTGCCGACGACCTCGTCGGCGACCTCGCGCACGATGGGGATGCAGCAGGACACGACGATGTCGGACTGGTACTCGGCGACCTTGCGGCTGATCTGCCCCAGGATGAGCATCGAGGCGATGGTCTGGATGTCCTGCAGCTCGTCGATGCCCGGCACGTAGAGCACGGGCTTGCCCATCTCGGTGGCCCGGCCGATGCCTTCTTCGATCGCGTCGATGCCGGGCATGCGGCGGATGAACATCTCGTGGCCCTTGCGGGCCCGGTCGGTGAACCACAGCATCAGGCCGCCGACGCTGACGATGAGCGCCAGCAGCAGCAGATAGCCCGGGCTGGCGCTCAGCCAGCTGGCGACCGGCGTGCCCTGGACCGCGGCCGTCGCGGGCTGCCCGGCGAGCAGCGCGGCCACGTAGGCCTGCTCGGCGGCTGCGGCGTCGTCGCCGTCCGCTTCCGGGGGCGGGGCGGTGTCTTCGTCCAGGCTGACCAGCCGGTACCAGTAGTGGGCGGCGGGCGGCGTCTTGGTGGGGTCGGTGGTGACCTTGTCCTGGTGCTCGGCCTTGGTGCCCGGCCAGGGGCCGGCGGCGACGTGCCAGGGCCCAGCCTCGCCCTGGTCCGAGCGGAGCAGGATCAGGCTGTGGGCGTCGTCCGGCGCGGTCCACGACAGCGACAGGGTCAGGCCGTCGCTGTAGGCGGGGGTCTCGACCGAGAGGCCCGTGGCGGGCGTCGCGGCCAGGACGGGGGCGAGGAGCGCGGCGAAGAGGATGAGCAGGTTCATGCGCCGGCCTCCTCTCGCTCGATGGCCTCGACGTTGGCGCGGGGCACGATGGCCACCTCTCCGTCCTCGAACTCGACTTCCATGATGCGGGCCTTGGACTCGGTGTCCAGCACGGCGGGCTCGGCGGGCAGGGCCAGCACGCGGCCGAGCTTGCCGAAGAAGGGTGCGCGGATCCCGCGCACCTGGTCGCCGATCGACAGGCCCTTGGGCTCGGGCGGCACCCAGCGCTCGACGCCGGCGTCTTCGTCGTCGTCGGTGACGACGACTTCCGGCCGGATGACGCCCGCGCGGATCTGGGTGGCGCCGTTGATGCTGGCTCGGCGGCCGACCTTGGACTTCAGCAGCGAGAAGGTGGCCGGGGCCATCGGGATGCGCCCGAAGCCCTCGGTCACGATGAGCGTCAGGCCGAGCTTCTCGCCGCCGGTGATGGCGACGCCGACCTCGTAGCCCAGGAGCTCCTTGATCTCGTCGTAGTCGAAGCCGCCGACGACCATGCCGGCGACGCCCACCTCGACCGCGCGCTTGAGCGCCGCGACGGTGGCGTAGGACCCGCCGACGACGATGCGGCCGGCCATCTCGGGGCGGATGTCCCCGGCGTCGACGACGGCGTCGGCGCTGTCGACCGACAGCATCAGCTCGGCCTTGACCTCGCCGCCCAGCCCGAAGATGCCCTGGACCAGGGTGCCCGCGGCCTGGACCACGCAGCCTTCGCCGGCGTGCACCTCGACCACCTTGCCGGTGATGTAGGCGTCGATCTCGACCGGGATCGGGTGGGCCTGGAAGATGACCTGGCCCGTGATGGCACTGATCGACTCGATGGTGCCGGCCACGGGAGCGGTCGCCTCGGACTTGAACAGACCCAGGAAGCCCGGCGTGGCGGCGACGAGCTCGCCCTCCTCGACCCGATCTCCGACCTGCTTGGTCATGTGCTGGGCGAGCTGGCCGGGGTCGACGCCCAGCTGGTTGGCGATGTTGACCGGGTAGACCTTGCCGGGCAGCTCGGTGCGCGCGACGACGTCGTCGGCCCGCACGGCCTGTCCGACGGACACGGCGACCTCGCCCTCCATCGGCAGGCGGCGATCCTTGAGCACGATGGTGTGCTCGGTGACCTTGAGTCCGGGCGTGAAGATGGCGGCCATCAGTCGGCTCCCTGGCCGGCCCAGCGGGACTGGCCGCCTGCGCCGTACTCGCCGAGGGCCTCGACCCACTCCTGCAGCTTGCGCACGCGCTCGGCGGCGGCGTCCGGCAGGTGGATGGGGCGCCCGCGGGTGTCGACCACCAGGCCGACCACGCCGCCGCGGACCTTGGCGGTGCGGGCCTTTCCGGGGCCCTCGCCCACGTCCAGCCGGCGCTGGAGCGGGGTCAGGGTGATCTCGATCTCGTCGTCGCGGGACAGCTCCCAGCGACGCAGGCGGCCGCTGTCGATCGACTCGTCCACGCCGGTGCCGTCGGGCAGGCGGAACTGCACGCGCAGGGCCGGGCCGGTGGGCTTCTGTTCACCGGTCGCGGCGATGGCGGTGCCCAGGAAGATCAGGCAGTCCTTCTCGAAGACCTCGGTCGCGGCTTCTTCGTGGATGGAGCTCAGCACGCCCAGGTGAGGCATCATGAAGATGCTGTCGACGGCGACTTCGGTGATCCACTCGGGCTCGTAGGCGTCCATCATCATGCGCATCGACTGCACGCGGCGGGGAGCGTGGGACAGCACGCCGCCGCTGCCGACGATCAGGTCGAGGGCCTGCATCTTGACCAGGCTGTCCTGGCCGGTCTGGCGGAAGGCATCGGCGATGGTGCGCTCCTGCTGCACGCCCTTGAGATCCGTCGCGAATTCCTTGTGCTGGATGAAGGCCAGGCGCAGCGCCTCGCGGGCGATGGCCTGCTCGATCTTCAGCTCTTCGAGGGTCTGGGGGATGGTCGTCGGCCGGATCATCTTGTTGCCGATCCGGTTGCGCAGCCCCTTCTCGTCGATGTCGAAGGGCACCCAGCGCAGGATGTTCGACAGACCGGCTTCCGCCAGCACGTTGGACACACTGTAGGACATGCCCAGGTTGGCGCTGACCGTGCGGTTGAAGGTGCCGTCGAAGACGCTGAACACGTCGGTGGTGGCGCCGCCGATGTCCACGCCCAGCACGTTGATGCCGCGCTGGCGGGCGATGGTCTGCATGATGAGCCCGACCGCACCCGGCGTCGGCATGATCGGCGCGTCGACCCAGCGCATCAGCTTGTCGTAGCCGGGGGCCTGGGCCATGACGTGTTCCATGAACAGGTCGTGGATCTTGTCCCGGGCCGGTCCCAGGTTCTCGGACTCCATCACCGGGCGCACGTTCGGCACGACCTTCAGGTCGCACATCTCGCCCAGGATGCGCTCGATGTCGTCGGTGACGCGCTGGTTGCCTGCGTAGATGATCGGCAGGTCGAAGCCGCCGCCCAGGCGGGTGCGCGGGCGGGCGGCCTTGAGCATCTCGGCCAGGGCGACCACGTGCTTGCGGGTGCCACCGTCGATGCCGCCGGCCAGCAGGATCATGTCGGGCCGCAGCTGCCGGATGCGCTCGATCTGCTCGAAGGGCTTTCGGCGGTCGTTGGCGGCGAAGGTGTCCATCACGATGGCGCCGGCGCCGAGTGCTGCGCGCATGGCGCTCTCGGCGGTCATGGACAGGACGACGCCACCGACCACCAGCTGCAGGCCGCCGCCGGCGGAGCTGGTGGAGATGTAGGCGGACACGCCCTTGGTCGGGTCGCCGTTCGTGCGCAGGATGCCGGCGCCGTCGTCGCGGACCAGCGAGCGTCCGGAGAGCTCGGCGACTTCCTGGGCGCCGTTGAGCACGCCGCGGGTGACGTCCTCGAAGGGGGCTTCCACCGTGGTCGGCGCTTCGCCGCGCCAGGTCTGCCGCCACTCGCCGCCCACCTTCTCGATGAGGATGGCCTTGGTGGTGGTGCTGCCGCAGTCGGTGGCCAGGACGCGCTCGAGCTTGTCCTTGTCGACGGGCGGGGAGGAGGAGGAAGGGGCGCTCATCGCGCGGTCACCGTGACGGGTGGGGGACAGGAGGCGGCAGTGTATGTCACGCGCGGTCACCGGGGGCGTCCGGCGGGCCGTCGGGGGTGGGCCAGGGCACGTCGTCGGGGAGGGCCCCCTCGGCGAGGAGCACGCGGTCGAGCTGCTCGATTCGGCGCAGCACGACCTCCATGCCGCCGCGGTGCTCCAGCAGCCCGGCCAGCGCCTCCCAGTCGGACGGCGACAGGAACACGGCGATCGACGGCGTGAGCAGGTGCATCAGCTGGCTGCCGCTGAAGGACACCGGGTGCAGGGTCTCCAGCGCCAGGATGGCGGGCACGGTCAGGCCGAAGCGGACGACGAAGCGCGCCAGGCGGTCGACCGCGTGGCGCTGGGGCTCGGTGGGGGAGGGGAGGGGGCGGGCCATGTCGCTCCGAGAGGGCGTGCCTCGCGGTACCCTGGCGCGATGGAGGACACCATGCGCCGCTTCCCCCTCGATCGTCTCGGAGCACCGTCGCGCCGGGACTTCCTGGTCGGGGCGTCGGTCGGCGCGGTCGGCGTCCTGGCCGGTTGCTCGGGCTACGCCGACGCCGACGACTCCGGCGCCACCGACGACGGGGGCCCCGTGGACTCGGGAGCCGCCACGGACGGCGGGACCGACGGGGGAGCCGATGGAGGCCCCGGGCCGGACGGGGACTCCGGCGCGACCGGCGCCGACTCGGGCGCGCCCTCGGACCCGACGGTGGAGGAGATCTGCGAGGGGGCCGACCTGGGCAGCCCGACCGAGTGTCGCGAGACCCCCGACATGGGCGAGGGGCCCTTCTTCCGGGACGACGCGCCGGACCGCATCGATCTGAACCCCCTCGACGAAGACGGCAGCGACCCCCTGGTCGTGTGCGGGCGGGTGCTGGACGCCGGCTGCGAGCCCGTGGCCGGCGCGGTGATCGAGGTCTGGCACGTCGCGCCCGAGGGCGAGTACGACATGAAGTCCAGCGACTTCCGGTTCCGCGGCACGATGGTGACCGATGCCGACGGCGTCTACGGCTTCTCGACCCTGATGCCCGTGTCCTACCGCGACGGCGACACCGACCTGCACCAGCACATCCACGTGCGTGTCAACGCCACCGGCTTCGCCGAGAAGATCACCCAGATCTGCTTCGCGGACGATCCCCTCGCCGGGGACCACATCCCCTCGGACGTGAAGATCGACGCGCCGTTGGACGCCGCGGGCGTGCGGCGCGGCAGCTTCGACTTCATCCTCGTCCGCGCCTGAGGGGTCGAACCGTAAGCAGCTGCAAGCTGCCCCTGGCGGGCGCCGCCCCAGCCATGTACAGGACAGGGGTCCGTTCTCCCGGAGTTCGCCATCCGCTTCGTCCTGCTCCTGCTGCTCGCCGGCTGTGACGGCGCCTCGTCCGGGCCGATGGATCACGGCGCCGACGGGCGGGACGACGGCACGGACAGCGGCGCCGACGACGACGACGGTGACGGCATCGTCGACGGCGGGCCCGGCGACCTGGCGTCGCTGACGATGGCCCTCGACGAGGAATTCCCCTCCGTCATCGACGTGTCCCTGACCACGGACCGGCCGGGCGAAGCCTGGCTGACCTACGGGCTCGACGGCGTGATGGACCAGTCGACGCCTCGCTGGACGGTCGATGAAGCCCTGGACACGTCCGTGCTCGGCCTGAAGGCCGCCCGCCGCTACACGGTGCAGGCCCACGTCGAGACCGCGGACGGCGACGTGCTGGATTCGGGCGTCTGGAAGCTGACCATGGGCCGCCGGGACGGCGTGCTGCCGGCCTTCGACCAGACGGTCGACGACCCGGCCCGCCAGGAGGGCGGCTTCCTGCTGGTCACCCTGATGCAGGCCGACCGCAGCTGGATCGTCGCGCTCGATCACGACGGCGACTACGTGTGGTGGCACAACGCCGGCGAGGGGCGGGTGGTGCCCACGGTCAAGGTCTCGGCGGACGGCGCCTCGGTGCTCTACGGGTCCTACGACAACGGCCAGCTCGAAGACCTGGGCGAGGTCGTCCGGCAGCCCATCGCCGGCGGCGAGCAGGTGCGCACCCGCACCGTGATGGCGCACCACGACTTCTTCGAGGGCCCGGACGGGCTCATCTACTGGCTGGCCTACGAGAACCGGGACGTCGACATCGACGGTGTGGCCACGACCTTCACCGGCGACGTCGTGCTGCGCATCCACGAGGGCGCGGACGACGACGCGTCGCCGACCCTGGTCTGGGACCCGTTCACGGTCCTGCCGGAGCCGAGCATCTCCTGCAGCCACGTCGAAGAGGTCATGCCCAGCACACGGGGCCACGACTGGACCCACGGCAACAGCCTGATCTACGACCCGGACAGCGACGGCTTCGTCTACGTTCCGCGGCACCTGGACCGGGTGATGTTCGTCGATCGCGGCCGCGGCGAGCTGCGCTGGGTGCTGGGGGCCGACGGCACGCTGGACCCGGCCGAGGGCCAGGAAGACGTGGTGGTGGACGGCGAGCCGCTGGTCGATCACCCCCACCTGTCCGTCGGCGACGAGGGCATGGTCGCGGTCTTCGACAACGGGGACCACCGGGATCCCCAGGCGTCGTCGGTCTCGGTCTTCGAGATCGACGCTGGCAGCCAGACCTGGGAGCGGACCTTCCACTACACCGACCCCGAAGGACGCTTCGTCCCGATCCTGGGCGACATCGTCGACCTGCCGGACGGGGACTGGCTGACGTCGTGGACGAACTCGGGCCTGATCGTCGAGCTGTCACCGGACGGTCAGGTGGTCCGGCAGCTGGAAGCGGCAGTCGGCACCGGCACCGGGCGCATCGTCTGGGTGTCCGACCTCTACGACCTGTCCGCCGACTGAGCGGTCCAGGAAGCCAGCACGGCGACCGCGGCCGGCGGTGCGCCGCGCAGGATGATCGAGCGACGGCGACGCAGCAGGGCGTGGCGCGCATCGGCCTCGAGCAGGACCAGCGGGGGGGACCCGCGGACGGCGCGGCAGGCGCTGCGGTCCAGGCGGCGACGGGCCAGGAAGCCGCGGCTCTCGGCGACGCCCGGCGACAGCCGGTAGTGCGTCGGGAACAGCCCATCCGCCAGGGTCCCCACCAGCAGTGCCGTGCCCAGCGCCGCCAGCCAGGGGTCGATGGTTCCGACCGCGAAGGCCGTCGCGGCGACCACGAGGGCGGCCAGGGCGACGCGGCCGGGCTGCTCGCGGTGAGGCCGCCAGGTCCAGCGGACCGGCGTCGCTTCGGGTCCGCTATGCTCCTGCACCCTGGCTCCTGCCCCGAGGTCCGGTCGTGACGCAGACCCTGATGATCCTGCTGTTCGTCGGGGCGGGCTTCGACCTGCTCGGGGGGCTGGCCCTGACCGCCATCGGGCTGCTCTATCCGCTGATCGCGGCCTTCGAGCCGCCGCGGGCGGACGACCCGCCGGCCTGGGCCATGTTCATGGTGCTGGCGGGCATGGGCACCGGCTGGCTGTGCTTCGGCGCCACCAAGCTGTACGCCGGCTGGCTGGTCAAGCGGGGCGAAGGCTGGGGGGCGGCGATGGTCGCCAACATCCTGACCCTGGTGATGGGCATCTGCCTGTGCAACATGATCCACCTGGTCCTGGGCATCGCCGGGCTGGTGGTCCAGAACAACCAGAAGGTCCGGGCAGAGCTCGAGGGCTGGGCGGATCCGATCGGCTGAGAGCCGGGCGGGCGGTGCCCGACTTGCGTGATGACCGCGGGTCAGTAAGAATCGACGGCGCCAGGAGGATGCGCGATGGCGGACGGAAGGGACGAACGAGGAAGCGAAGCGGGTGGCACCGCGGGCACGAGTCGGCGGGGTTTCCTGCAGGGCTCGCTGGTCGGCGCAGCCGGTGCGACGCTGGTGGCGGGCACCCGCAGCGGCACGGCCAAGGCCGCCGTCGGGGGCGGGAGCGACAAGGTGGCCGTCGTCTGCACGGTCAACGGGCGCGACCAGGCCGTCACCGTGGGGGCCGACGAAGCGACGCTGGACACGGTGCGCGAGCGGCTGGGCCTGACGGGCAGCAAGCCCGTGTGCCGGGCCGGCACCTGCGGCGCCTGCACCGTGCTGGTCGACGACGTCCCGCACTGCAGCTGCCTGCTGCCGGCGGTGGCGCTCGAGGGCCGGTCGGTCACGACCATCGAGGGCATCAGCGCCAAGGGCCTGCACCCGGTGCAGCGGGCCTTCATGGCCGAAGACGCGCTGCAGTGCGGCTTCTGTACCCCGGGCTTCATCGTCGAGGCGGTCGCCTTCCACGACGCCTGGCGCGCCGCCCACGGCACCACCGAGCCCACCGACGACCAGGTCGCGGCTGCGCTGGCCGGGCACCTGTGCCGCTGCGGCGCCTACCCCCAGATCTACCGGGCCGTGCAGGCCGCCTGCCGCGGCGAGCACGACGCGCGCGACCCCATCGCACCGCGGCACGACGCCCGCGAGAAGGTCACGGGCGCCGCCAGGTACACCGTCGACATCCGCCCCGACGATCTGCACCACGCCGCCGTGATCCGCAGTCCCCACGCCCACGCCGTGCTCGAGGCGCTCGATCTCGCCCCGGCCGAGGGCATGGAAGGCGTGGTCGCGGTCACCCGCTTCCTGGACGACGGGGGGCGGGTGCGCTTCGCCGGCCAGGAGCTCGCCGCGGTCGCCGCCCGCACGCCCGCCATCGCCGAGGCCGCCCGCAAGGCCGTGCTCGACGCCGCCCGCTTCCGGGTCGAAGCCCATGTGCTCGACTTCGACAGCGCCCTGGCCGCGGGCGCCCCGGTGGTCTTCGCCGACGCGCGCAAGAAGGACCTGCCCAGCGCCGCCGAAGGACCCGTGCTGGGCGCCAAGATGGAGGGCAACCTGCGCGGGCCGACCAGCAGCTCCATGCTGGGCAAGCCCGGTCGGGCCGACAAGAAGCTCGAGGCCGCCCATGCCGCGGGCCGGGTGGCCCAGGGCACCTACGAGACCCAGGTCCAGGTGCACACGGCCCTCGAGCCGCACGGCGCGGTCGCCCACTGGCACGACGCAGGGCCGGTGGAGCGCGGCGAGCTGCCCCGCCCGCAGCTCGACCTGTGGATCAGCACCCAGTCGGTCGAAGACGCGGCCCACGACGCCGCCGAGCGCTGGAAGCTCAAGGCCGACGACGTGCACGTGCACGCCGAGTACATCGGCGGTGGCTTCGGATCGAAGGCCGTGATGTCGATGGAGGCGGTGGTCGCCATCGAGCTGTCCAAGCTGTCCGGCAAGCCCGTCCGCTGCGTCCTGTCGCGCGCGGAAGAGCTGACCGTCGGCGGCAACCGACCTGCCCAGCGCCAGGACGTCGAGGTCGCCTGGACCGCCGACGGCGCCCTGGACGCGGTCCGATCCGTCGGCCACGCCAACAGCGGCGCGGCGGTCGGCATGATCACCGGCATGATCGCCCGGCTGCTCTACCCGAGCGACGACAAGCGGATGGAGGACTACGACGTCCTGACCCACGGTCCGCCGGGCAAGGCCTTCCGCGGCCCCGGCGGCCCGCCGGCCATCTTCGCCCTCGAGCAGGTCGTCGACGACGTGGCCCGCACCCGCGGAGAAGACCCGATCGCCCTGCGCCGCCGGTGGGACGAGCACCCCGGCCGCCTGCGCCTCTACGACTGGATCGAGGGCCTGCCCGCCTGGGCGCAGCGCGAGTCCGGCGGCGAGGGCCGCTACCGCGAGGGCACCGGCCTGGCCTGCGGCTCGTGGTTCACCTTCATCGCCCGCAAGGTGCGGCTGCAGCTGGACGCGTCGGCCGACGGCATCCTGGCCAGCACGGCAGCCCAGGACATGGGCAACGGCTCGCGCAGCCTGGTGGCCCGCAGCGTGGCCGGCGTGCTGGGCATCCACCCCCAGGACGTGCAGCTGCGGTTCGGCCACAGCGACGACGTACACGGCATCATGTCCGCCGGCAGCCGCACCGCGGCCAGCCTGGGGCCGGCCGCCGTCGACGCCGCGGAGACCCTGGCCCAGGAGATCCGCGACGCTGCCGCCGACCAGCTGGGCTGGGCCGACGCCGAGATCGCGGCCGGTGGCCTGCGGCACGAAGGAGCGGTGGTGCCGTGGAAGGACGTCCTGTCCCGCACCGGCGCCATCTCGGTCATCGGCAAGCGGCGCAAGGACCCGGGCGGCTACTTCATCCCCTTCGCCGTCGGCGGGCTGAACATCGGCAAGGTCCTGTCGGGCGCCGTCCAGGCCACCCGGGTCGAGGTCGACACCTGGACCGGCAAGGTGCGCGTCATCGGCAGCTGGATCGGCCTGTCGGTCGGACGCATCCAGGACCCCGTGCTCGCGCGCTCCCAGGTCCAGGGCGGCGTGGTCCAGGGCATCAGCTACGCGCTGTACGAAGAGCGGCGGCTGGACCCCACCACCGGGCAGAACCTGACCCGCGGCATGGACGACTACCGCATCGCCGGCATCGGCGACATCGGGCCCATCGAGGTGCGCTTCGACGACCCCGACGGCGCCACCGGCGACTTCGCCGGCGTGCTGGGCGGCGGTGTCGGCATCGGCGAGGTCTGCACCGTGCCGACCGCGGCCAGCATCGGCAACGCCGTCCGCGCTGCCACGGGCTGGCGACCCACCCACCTGCCCATTCGCCCCGACCGCGTGCTGGAGGGCCTGTCGTGATCCACTTCCCCAAGACCCTCGACGAAGCAGCCGGCCTGTCCGGAAGCGTCCGGGCCGGCGGCACGGACCTCCAGGAGCGGCGCCACCTCGGCCTGGACACCGCCAGCCTGGTCGAGCTGCGCGATGTGCCGGGCATGGACGGCATCGAGCTGGACGAGACCCACCTGCACGTCGGCGCGGGCTTCACCGTGCACGGCCTGTCGGCCGACCAGCGCGTCATCGACGGCTTTCCCGGCCTGGCGGCCGCCGCGGGCGGCCTGGCGACCCCGCAGATCCGCCACCGGGCCACGGTCGGCGGCTGCATCCTGCAGGAGGTCCGCTGCTGGTACTACCGGCACCCGGACCTGGTCTGCCTCAAGAAGGGCGGCGCCACCTGTCTGGCCCGACAGGGTGACCATCACTTCCACAGCTGCTTCCAGCTGGGACCCTGCGTCGCCCCGCACCCCAGCACCCTGGCGCTGGCGTTGCTGGCCTACGACGCCCAGTGCGAGCTCGACGACGGCACGCTGCTGGACATGCCGACCCTGCTCGGGGACGGCACCGATCCCCGGCGCACCCACGCCCTGCCGTCCGGCCGCCTGCTCAAGGCCGTGCACGTGCCGCTGGGCGAGGTGGGCGAGCGGGCCGCCTACGGCCGCGCCATCTCCCGCGCCCGGGCCGAGTGGCCCCTGGTGGAGGTCATCGCCCGCCTGTGGGTCGACGAGCGCAAGGGCACCGTCACCGCCGCCCGCGTCGCCATGGGCGGCGTCGCCAACCGACCCCTCGACCTGCCCGCCGTCGCCGAGGCGCTGGTCGGCCAGGAACCCACCGACGAGGTCCTGGCCGCCGCCGCCGCCAAGGCCGCCGACGGCGCCGAGCCCCTGCCCGGCACCGCCTACAAGGTCGGCCTCATCCCCGGCGCCGTCCGGGACATCCTCACCCGGGCCCGCGACGCCAACCTCGACCAGCAGCCCGCCGACGACGGCAGCGGCGCCGCGACGCCGCATGGGCTGCCGAGGCCACCGGGCGGTGGCTGAGCGCTGCGCCGGTGGCGGTCGGGGCTTCGGGCTCCGGGCTCCGGGCTGCAGCAGTCCGCGGGTGGAGGCGTCCAGTGGCGCGTGACCACCGCAAGCTCAGGGTCTTTGCGATGGCGGACGACCTGGTGCCGCGGGTCTACGCATCGACGGCAGCCTTCCCGGTGGAGGAGCGCTTCGGGCTGCAGTCGCAGCTGCGGCGGGCCGCGGTCTCCGTGCCGGTGAACATCGTCGAGGGCTGCGCCCGCACGACGACCAGGTCCTACCGGCACTTCCTCACGATCTCGCTCGGCTCCGCCTCAGAGGTCCGCTACCTGCTCTCCCTCAGCCACCGGCTGGGCTTCCTCCCCCAGGCCGAGCTGCACGCCCTCGAGCCCGCCCTCGATGACCTCATCCGCGCGCTGCAGCGGCTCATCGATGCACTGGGACCGGACCCGGCGCAGCCTGCCCCGTCCTGAAGCCCGCAGCCTGAAGCCTGCAGCCCGACCCACCTCTCCAGTCCCTGCACCCCGACGCTCCCTTCACCTCCGAGTCTGCCGATGCCCCAGACCCCCATCCTCTGCAACAGCCTCCGCTGGAAGGCCTTCTACGGCAACTCCTGGCGCACCCGCGAAGAGCTCGCGGCAGCGCTGACGCTGTCGGACTGTCCGTTCTCGTGCCTGAAGACCTGCCAGTCCTGGGGGCCCGACGGCGAGCTGGTCGCACCCGGGCACTGCAGCCCGGACCGGGGCTGCTTCGAGGTGTCGGACAAGGACCCGAGCGTGGGGCCGGCGGTCAGCTAGTCAGCGCCAGCCGCGCAGCAGGGCCGCGATGGTGGCCGGCAGCTCGGTGACCAGATCCAGCTCGAGCTGCGCGACGCCGTGCTCGGCCAGCACCTTGGCCACGGCGGGCGTCGGCCGGGCCGCGAGCTGCATGCCCACCGTCAGGGCGTGCAGCCGCATCAGCAGGCGCATGCCGTCGCCGGGACCCAGCTGGGGGAAGCGCTCTTCGAGCAGGCGGGCGGTGCCGGCCACCATGCCGGTCAGCTGCAGCTTGAAGTCGACGATGACGTCGGGCGCCAGGTTCTGTTCGAGGACCGGGTGCAGCAGACCGAGCAGCCGCAGCAGGCGGGTGCGGTGCAGCAGGGTGTCCGACATGGCCGCGGCGGCGTCTTCGGGGGCCGGTGCGGCGCCCAGCGCGACGATGGCGGCGTCGAGCTCGGACAGCCAGTCCTGCATCTCGTCCAGGACGACCGCCAGGAAGATCTCTTCCTTGGTGCGGAAGTACAGGTAGAGCGTGCCCTTGGCGAGCCCGGCGCTGCGGGCCAGGGCCGACATGGTCAGGTCGTGCAGGCAGCCACCCCGGGCGTCGAACAGGCGGGTCGCGCTGGACAGGATCTCCGCCCGGCGGGCGGCCTTGTCTTCGGGCGCGCGGGCGCGGCGCTGTCGAGCCATGGGGGCTCCGGTCGAGGGGGAGGGCGGACCCGGCGTCATAGGCTGCGGGCCGGCGCCTCGCAATCAGCCGGCGGGGGGCAGGTCCCGGAAGGACGTCGTGATGGTCAGGGTGCCCAGGTTCTGGTCGCCGTTGTCGCAGTCGTCGGGGTCGGCGATGACGCTGTCCGAGCCGGACAGGGTCCACCGGCCCTCGGCCCGGGTCATGGTGTCGAGGTAGTACCAGGTGCCGCTGGTCGGGTCCTGGCTGTACAGCTCGCGCTCGGTCTCGCTGAGGAAGACGAAGGCGAACAGGGCCTCGGTCGCCGGCGTGGTCTCGAGCATCTCGCTGCAGCTGTCGACGGCGTAGCTGAGGGTGCCGAAGTAGGTCCGGTCGCACTCGGGGCAGGCCCGGGCGTCCTGGATCCAGCGCAGGTTGGACGATGCGTCCGTCTGGCAGTCGTCGACGTCGACGTCGAACTCGATGCCGAAGGCCTCGCACTCGATGGTGTTGCCACGGAAGTCGATCTGGCCGCGGTACTCGATGCCTTCGGGCAGGTTGCAGTTCCAGGCCGAGGCGCAGTCGGCGTCCAGGCAGTCCGCCGAGCCGTCGCTGTCTTCGTCCAGGCCGTCGTCGCAGTCCTGCTCGGTCGTCGGCCCGCCGCCACCGTCGTCGGAGCCCCCGTCGCCGCCGCTGTCGTCGGCGCCGTTGTCCTGGGGGCCCGGCGGGTTCTTGTCCTTGCCGCCGTAGGTGTCGCCGGTGCAGCCGGCGAGCAGGGCGGCGGCCAGCACGAGCAGGCCGGACCGGGGGGGGATGAGCAGTCGCATGCGTGTCCTCCGAGGCCACGCAGCGTACACCAGCCGCGCGGCGCCCGGGCGGCCCTGCGACTCAGCGCCCGACGCTGCCGATCAGCGGGTAGGGGTCGTCCCACTCGCCCTTGTTGGCCTTCATCGCCGCCAGGATGCTCAGGATCATGAGCAGCAGCCCGATGCCGCAGGTCGCGCCGCCGATGATGTAGGCGATGAGCTGGAACACGGTGGCCTGGAGCGCGTGGTAGGCCACGAAGCGGCTGCCGTCCTTCTTGATGAAGTACACGATGAGCGGCCCGATGATCGGCGCGATGAAGGCCAGCAGGTGGGCGGCCAGGGCGAAGGTGCGGTCTTCCGGCGTCGTCTCGCCGCCCCAGGTCAGGTCGGTGCTCACAGGGCCACTCCGGGTCGAAGGCTCGCCGCGATGCTAACCGAAGGGCGTGCGTCTCCTGCTGCCCCTCATGCCCCTGCTGGCCGCCTGTGCGCGGGAAGACGCCCCGCGCAACGTGCTGCTGGTCGTGGCCGACGACCTGGGCGTCGAGTCGGCGGACTGCATGCCCGATCGCGGCGTGGAGCGCGCGCCACAGCCGACCCTCGCGGCGCTCTGCGACCGCGGCGTCGCCTTCCACCAGGCCTGGGCCAGCCCGGTGTGCTCGCCCACCCGCGCCCAGCTGATGACCGGCCAGGCCGCGTGGCGGACCGGGGTCGGCGAGACCGTGACCGAGCTGTCTCCCGCGCTGCCGCAGTCCACCTTGTCGCTGCCCGAGGTGTTGGGCACCGCGGCCCGGCCCGTCGATCGCGCCCTGGTGGGCAAGTGGCACCTGGATCTCGGCGCGCGCTCGCCCAACGAGCACGGCTGGCCCTGGTTCCAGGGCTGGATCGAGGGGCGGCTCGCGGACTACTACGACAACGAGCTGGTCGAGAACGGCGTCGCCCGCCAGAGCACGGTCTACGCGACCACGGCCACCGTCGACGGTGCCCTGCAGTGGCTCGAGACCGCGGAAGAGCCCTTCGTGCTGCAGGTCAGCTTTTACGCCCCCCACACCCCGCTGCAGGCGCCGCCGCCGGACCTGCACAGCCAGGGCGCGCTGCCGGGGGACGAAGCCGACATCGAGGCACGGCCCGACGTGTACTTCCGCGCCATGGTCGAGGCGATGGACACCGAGCTCGGTCGCCTGCTGGACGGCATGGACCCCGACGTGCGCGATCGGACCGTGGTGGTCTGGCTGGGCGACAACGGCACCGAGCCCGAGCTCAACGGCGGCGCCTGGCCCGAAGCCCGCGGCAAGGGCAGCCTGTTCGAGGCCGGCGTGCACGTGCCGATGGTCGTCGCCGCGGCCGGGGACCTGCCGCTGGTCGGCTCGCCGGGACGCAGCAGCGACGCGCTGGTGTCGGCCGTCGACGTCTTCCCGACGGTGCTCGACCTCGTCGACCCCAGCTGGCGGGCCCGCGTGCCCGTCGACCACCCCCTCGACGGCGACAGCCTCCTCCCCCTCCTCCAGGACCCCTCCGTCGACGCGCACCACGAGCTGCTCCTGGCCGAGAAGTTCGGTCCCCGCTCCTCCCCGGTGAACACCGGCCGCACCGTGCGCGACGCCCGCTACCACCTGATCCGCAGGGCCGCAGGCTTCGACCAGCTGTTCGATCTGGCCCTCGACCCCCGGGAAGAGCGCGATCTGATGCTCGAAGACAGCCTGGACGACGGCGCGGCCGACGCGCGGGACCGCCTGTCGGCCGCCCTCGACGCCCTGCCGCCGCTGCCGGAGCCCGAGACCGAGTGACCGGACCGCTCAGCGGCCGTACTTGCCGAGCAGCGCGGTGTCGTGCCAGTCCTGGACCTCGAAGGTCGACAGCTTGGTGAATGCGATGATCTGCAGCACCAGGCTGACGATGTTCATGCAGAGCAGGCTGTTCACGATGCCGATGATCGACGTGACCTTGGCCCCGCGGTTCGGGTTGCCGCTGGCCACGCCGATGCCCACGACCAGCTCGGCGATGGCCACGCCCAGCGGGATGAACCAGAAGGCGCCGACGCAGAACCAGATGAGGAACAGGATCCAGGCCGCCGACGCCAGGATGTTGAGGATGCCGCTGATGAGCATCAGCGTGCCGGCGGTCTTGTACTCGGGAGGCGCGTTCATGGCGGGGCAGGATCCGGGGAGGGATGGGCGTGTGCCTATACTGCCCCAGGCGACCAACATTTCCGCGAGGCGACCGTGGGTACCTTGTCTCTCCTGCTGCTGGCGGGCTGTGCGCCCGAGGACCCGGCGGCGCTCCCGGCGGTCACCTGCGACGACCCCGACACGGTCGGCGTCGTGGACGAGCCCATCGACAACGCTGCCGCGGTCGGGCTGTGCGACGGCTGGTGCGCGCTGCGCATCGAGAGCAGCGTGCAGCTGGAGCTGCCGCTGACCGACGCGGAGCGGAACGGCCTGGCCTGTGTCGAGGTGATCGAGGGATCCCTGGGCTTCAGCGGCGAAGGGGCCGAGGGGGTGCCCGATGTCGGCCTGGACCGGCTGCGGTTCGTGGACGGGGCCCTCGGCTTCAATTCCCTGGGCTCCGCGACCGGCTTCCAGGGGCTGACGTCGGTCCAGTGGGTCGCCGCCGATCTGTTCGTGGTCGACACCCGGTTCACGGACCTGGCGGGGCTCCCGGCGCTTGAGTCCCTGGGAGGGGTCTCGGTGTTCAACAACCCGCAGCTGGTCGACATCAGCGGATTGAACCAGCTCGCCGTGGTCGAGGCCGCCGTGATGATCTCCGGCAACGATTGCCTGCCGCCCGAGCCCATCGACGCCCTGCTCGCCCGGCTGGGCGAGGACGGGTACGCCGATGCCTACATCGACAGCAACGGGCCCTGCGAGGGTGCACGATGACCCCGCTGCTCCTGATGCTCTTGGCCTGCGGCGCCGCGGAGTCTCCTTGCGATGCCCCGGTGTCGCTGGTCGGGACGGTGGACAGCGACGAGCTGGCGGCCTTCTGCGCTGCCGACTGCGCGGTCGATGTGGCAGGGGACGCCCTGCTGTGGATGGACGGGGCCGACCTGTCCTGCCTGCGGACTGTGGACGGGGACGTACGGCTGCTCGACCGCGGCGGGGGGCGCTACGACGGACCGGCGGGCCTGACCCGGATCGGCGGGGATCTGCGGCTGTCGTCCCAGCGCCAGGTCACGGTCCTCGGCGGCTTCGATGCCCTGGTCCAGGTCGACGGCAGCGTCTACCTGGTGGGCGCTTCGTCGCTGACCACCCTCGACGGCTTCGGTGCGCTGGCGGACATCGGCGGAGACCTTCGCGTGTCGCAGGCCAGCCAGCTGGCCACGGCGGCGCCCCTCGGGCTGGAGCGCGTCGGCGGCCAGGTCGAGATCGGCTCGGCGGCCCTGACGGACCTGCGGCTGCTCGACGGCCTGCCGGGCTCGGGGGACCTGATGGTGTGGGACATGCCGTGGCTCACGTCCCTGGACGGGCTGTCGGACCTGGACTGGGCGCGCACCACCGTCGACCTGCGCCAGCTGCCGCAGCTGCGGGACATCTCCGCCCTGTCCGGCGCCACCGCGCTGTCGGTGATGTCGATGACCGATGTCGGCGTGACCGACCTGTCGCCGCTGTCCGACGTCACCGACGCCATCGCCCTGCAGCTGGCGGGCATGCCGATGACGTCGCTCGACGGGCTCGGCAGCCTGCAGCACGTGACGCTGGACCTGGTGATCTTCGCCAACCCCTACCTGGCCGACATCAGCGCCCTGAGCGGGTCCCTGCAGTCGGTCGGGGGCAGCCTGAACCTGGGCTACAACGACGCGCTCGCCTGCACCGACATCGACGCGCTGATCGCCGGCATCGAGGTCGGCGGCCAGATCGAGTCCGGCGAGTGCCACGACGACGACGACGACTCCGACACGGGGCCGGACCCGGACGACACGGGCATCGACCCCGACGACACGGGTGTCGATCCGGGCTGAGCCCTACAGCGGGAACTCGGCCCGCACCCGGGCCAGGCAGTCGGCCACCGTCTGGGCGGTCCACGACAGCTGTTCCGGCGTGTGGGTGCTGCTCAGGAAGAACCGCAGGCGGGCCGCGTCGTCGGCGACCGCCGGGTAGACGATGGGCTGCACGTTGATGCCGGCGTCGTGCAGGCGCTGGGACAGCCACAAGGCGTGCACGCTGTTCCCGGTCACCACCGGCACGACGCCGGACTCGCCGTCGGCGGGGCCCGTGTCCAGGCCGCGGGCGACCAGCGCGTCGTGGAACAGGCGGGCGTTGTCCTGCAGGCGCTTCACGCGCTCGGGCTCGGCCAGCATCAGCTCCAGGCTGGCCAGGGCGGCCACGCCGTTCGCGGCGGTCAGGCCGGCGCTGTAGACGAAGCCCGGGCTGGTGTACTTCAGGTAGCGGATGAGCTCCTTGCGGCCGGCGATCCAGCCGCCGCAGCTGGCCAGGCTCTTGGACAGGGTGCCCATCCAGATGTCGACGTCGGTGCCGGGGATGCCGTAGTGCTCGCGCACGCCGCAGCCGGTCTCGCCCACGATGCCGAAGCTGTGGGCTTCGTCGACCATCAGCAGGCAGCCGTACTTCTTCTTGATCGCGACGAAGGACGGCAGGTCGCAGATGTCGCCGTCCATGCTGTAGACGCCTTCCAGGATGATGAGCACCCGGTCGAACTGGCTGCGCAGGGCCCGCAGCTGGCGCTCGAGGTCCGCGGCGTCGTCGTGCTTGAAGCCGCGGCGGGTCGCGCCGGACAGCTTCACGCCCTGCAGCGCGCTGTCGTGGATCAGCTCGTCGTGCAGGATCAGGTCGTCCTTGCCCATCAGGTGGCCGATGGTGCTGACGTTGGTGGCGTGGCCGGCCGTGTACAGGATGGCGTCTTCGGTGCCCTGGCACTTCGCGAGCAGGGCCTCGAGCGCGCCGTGGAAGGGGCGCTCGCCGCTGGCGACGCGGCTGGCCGACACGCTGGTGCCGTAGCGATCGACGGCGTCCCGCACGCGGGCGAGGACCCGCGGATCGCCGGACAGGCCGATGTAGTTGTAGGACGAGTAGTTGACGTATTCGCGGCCTTCGATGATCGCCGTGTTGCGGGCGGTGCCTTCGTGCACGTGGAAGAAGGGGTTGTCGATGCCGATGGCCTGGGCGGCGGTCAGCCGGTCGTCCAGGTCGCGGATCTCCTTCCAGGCGGAGAAGTCGATCTGGCGCGGCTCGGCGTCGAAGCCGTCCTGCTGGTCGATGCGGCGCAGCTCGGCGGCGACGCCGCGGGCCCAGGCGACGGGCGTGCCGTCCAGGGTGGACAGCAGGATGTGGCCCTCGAACCGGTCGCTGTCACCCGCCAGATCCTCGGCGAAGCTGACCTGGGCGAGCAGCTCGGTGCCGGGCGCGGGCCAGGGGGCCAGCTGGACGTAGCGCTCGATGCCGATCGGCGTGCCGGCGCGCTGGAAGCGGGTCCAGGCGACGTGGGCCGACAGCTGCATGGCGCTGTCCAGCGCCAGCGGATCGACGGTGAAGCCGCCGCGCAGGGTGTCGGGCACCCAGGTCGCCAGGTTGCCGGTGCGCACGCGGCCGTGCACGAAGGTCGGGCCGACGCCGCCGATCTCGGTGATGCCCTGCAGCAGCGGACCGTGGAAGGTGATGCCGCCGTAGAAGGTGGACAGGGGCGGGTCCGCCGGGGCCCCGCCGGTGACGGCGTCGGGCAGGGCCGGCGGCGTGGTCAGCGGGCGGATGCGCGCGGTGTAGGCCAGCGCCTTCTGGGCGCCGACCCGCAGCTCGGCCTTGTCGCCACGGACGCTGACGTGCACGTCGACGGGCTCGCGGACGGTGACGCCCTGGAACAGGGTCAGGTCGGTGAGCTCGAAGGGGAGGGGCAGGCCGGCGCCGGCCGCCAGCAGGTCGGTGGCGCTGGCCAGGGGCAGCACCGGCACGCCCTGGATGGCGTGGTCGAGGAGGAAGGGGTGGGTCTCGACCGAGAGGGTCTCGGTGAAGGAGACGGCCCGCGTCGTGTGGGGGAGGGCGCGGCCGAGGGTCCGCGGTCCGCGGGTCCCGAGCCCGGCCAGCACCGCGTCCAGACCGGCCTGGTCGCCGACGAAGTCGACGCCTTCGGCCCGCATGGCGGCCTGGACCACGGCGGGGATGGTGGCGACCATCTCGCTGCGGGACCACGGGCCGAACTCGCACACGCTGGCGGGGGCGGTGCACCCGGCGCAGAGCGAGGCCAGCAGCGCGTTGGCGGCGGCGTACCAGGCCTGGTGGCGGTTGCCGAAGCGGCCGGCCCAGGACCCGATGGCGGTGGCGGCGGCCAGGTTCTCGCCGGCCAGCTCCAGCGCGTGCTGCCAGCCGTCGACCTTGACGGCCAGGGCGGCGCGGCCGCGGGCGGGATCGACGCTGCCCAGCGGACCGTCGGCCAGGATGCCGGCGGCGTGCACGACGATCACGGGGGCATCGGCGGGCAGGACCGCGCGGCCGGCGTCCAGGAAGGCGGATCGGTCGGTGACGTCGGCGGCCACGTGCACGGCCTTGCCGGCGGCGACGAGGTCCGCAGCGACGCCCTGGGGCGCCGAACGCCCGACCAGCAGCAGCCGGTGGCCGCGCTCGGCCAGGGCGGCGGCCACGGCGGCGCCGATGCCGCGGGTGCCGCCGGTGACGACGGCCACGGCGTCGGCGGGCAGGGCGGCGGGCACCCCGTCGTGCGGGGCCAGGCCCATGACCTCGCGGCCGTCGGCGGACAGGCGCACGTCGACCGTGCGGTCCGCGGCGGACAGCTCGCGGGCGGCCAGCCGGGCGGGGGCGCCTGCCAGGGTGACGACCTTGACGCGGCGGTCCGGCCACTCCATCGCCAGGCTGCGGGCGACGCCGGACAGCGACTCCGCCCAGGCTTCTTCGCCGCGCAGGATCAGCACGTCGGGGGTGCGGCCGATGGCGGCCTGGCGGCCCAGGGCCGCGATCAGCGCGGCGGTGGCGTCCGCGGCGCCGGTCGCGTCGCCCAGGGCGGGCGCCTGCCACAGCAGCAGGTCGGCGGGCCCGGCCGAGGCTGCCTCTTCGGCGCCAGCGCGGGTGACGTCGGGGCCGTGCAGGGTGGCCAGCACCTCGTCGACAGCACCCTCGCCGACGACCAGCACGCGCTCGCCCGAGAGGCGCGGCTGCCGGGGCAGGTCGGTCAGGGCGGTGTGCCGCCAGACGGGTCGCCAGGCGGCCAGGGGCGCATCGTCGTCGTGCTCCTCGGCCGCGGCGACGCCGCCTCCTCCGGCCACGAAGTCGATGATGTCCTGGACCGTCGGCTTGTTGAGCAGCAGCTCCTGGGGGATGCCCTGGATGCCGAAGGCGTCCTTGAGACCGCCGGCCAGGTCGTTGACCATCAGGCTGTCGAAGCCCAGGTCGGACTGCAGCCCCATGCCGGGCTTGAGCGCCTTGATCGGGTAGGCGCTGACCTTGGCGATGACGGCGATGACGCGGTCGTCCAGGCTGTCGGCGGAGGCAGCTGCTTCCACGGGCGCCGCTTCGGCGGGGGCGGGCGCCGCGGCCGGCGCGGGCGCCGTCCGGGTCTTCACGCCGGCCAGCTTCACGGGCAGCTGAGGCACGTCCTTGACGGGCCAGTAGTCCTCGCGGGCCAGCTGCTTGGCGGGCAGGGTGGCGGGCGGCACGGCGACCGTGAGCGCCAGCAGGTCGACCGGCGCGCCCTTGCACCACAGCCGGCCCAGGGTCTGCAGCAGCGCGGCGCCACCGTCGTCGTCGTCCATGCCGGACAGGTTCAGCACGCCGTGGTGGGGCTTCGGCGCGGCGCCGCGGGCGAAGCTGGCCAGCGGCCCGCCGGCCCCGACCTGCAGGTAGAGGTCGGCGCCCACCTCGGCGCACTGTTCCAGCGCGCGCACGTACTCGACGGGGCTGGTCGCGTGGCGCAGGAAGACCGCGCGGGCGTCGGCGGCATCCGCGTAGGGCGCCGCGGCGATGCCGCTGGCCACGGGCACCTGGGGGTCCGAGAGCGTGATGCCGTCCAGCAGCGGGCTCGCGTCCAGGCCGTCCAGCACGGGGCTGTGGAAGGCGTGGCTGACCTGCAGCGGCTTGGCGGTGATCTCGGCGGCGGTGGCGCGCTCGACGACCTGGGCCACGGCGTCGCGGGTGCCGCTGATGACGAGCTGGCGGGGGTGGTTCACGTTGGCGATCACCGCGCCGTCGACCAGCAGGGGCTCGACGTCTTCGCGCGGGGCCATGACGGCGGCCATGGCGCCGTGGTCGCCCGGCAGCCCGGCCATCGCGCGGCCCCGGCGGGCCACGAACCGGGCGCCGTCCGCGGGGCTGAGCACGCCGGCCACGGCGGCGGCCGTGAACTCGCCCAGGCTGTGGCCGACGACCACGTGGGGCCGGATGCCGACCTGGTCCAGCAGGGCCGTGAGCGCCACGCCGCAGGACAGCAGCACGGGCTGGCAGACCTCGGTGGCGGTGAGCGCGTCCATGGCGGCGTCGGCGTCGACCGGTCCGCCCTGCTGCTCCGGGTAGAGCAGGGTCGTCAGGCGGTCGGGCAGCTCGCCGTCCAGCGCGGCTTCCATGTCGGCGAGCGCGGCGGCCACGACGGGGAAGCGGGCCCGCAGCTGGCCCAGCATGCCGGGGCGCTGGCTGCCCTGGCCCGGGTACATGAAGGCGATCTTCGGGGCCTCGTCGAGCACATCGTCCATGACGATGCGCTTGTCGCGGCTGCTGGACGCCACGTTGCGCAGCTGCTCGATCAGCTCGTCGCGGGTGCTCGCGACCAGGGCCAGGCGGCTCGGGCCGGCCATGCGCCCCGCACAGGTGCGCGCGACCGCGGCGACGGTGGCGGCGGGATCGGCGTCGATGGCGTCGGCGGTGCGTCCGGCGAGGACCCGCAGCTGGGCTTCGTCCGCGGCGGACAGGCAGACCAGCTCGGGCCGCTCCGCAGGCGCCGGCAGGGCGCCGGCGTGCAGGCTCCGGGCCGCGCGCGGGGGCGGGGCCTTGAGCACGATGTGGCCGTTGGTGCCGCCGAAGCCGAAGCTGGACACGCAGGCCAGCCGGTCCGGGTCGTCCCAGGCGGTCGGCTCGGTCGGGACCCACAGGCCCTTCTCGTCCAGGTCGAGATCCGCCTTGGGGGCCTCGAAGTGGGCCATCGGCGGCAGGGTCTTGTGGTGGATGGCCAGCGCGGTCCGGATGATGCCGGCGGCGGCGGCGGCCGACATCGTGTGGCCCACGTTGGCCTTGCTGCTGCCCAGGGCGGCGCGCTTCACCCGGCCGCCGAAGGCCGCGTGCAGGCCGTTGACCTCGGTCACGTCGCCGACGGCGGTGCCGGTGCCGTGGGTCTCGACGTAGCCGAGCCCGCTCGGGTCCAGGCCGGCGTCCTGCCAGGCGGCGGTGATCGCCCGGGCCTGTCCGTCGTGCACCGGGGCCATCGGGCCGTCGCCCTTGCCGTCGTTGTTGGCGGCCACGCCGTGGATCACCGCGTAGATCCGGTCGCCGTCACGCTCGGCGTCGGACAGGCGCTTGAGCACGACCAGGCCGCAGCCGTCGCCCTGGACGAAGCCGTCGGCCCGGTGGTCGAAGGGCCGGCACACGCCGTCGACCGACATCGCGCCGATCCGGGCGAAGGCGACGTGGTGGTCGGGGGTGATGCACAGGTAGACGCCGCCGGCCACGGCCGCGTCGATGGCCCCGGCCCGCAGCTGGTGCACGGCGTCGACGATGGCCATGGCCGCGCTCGCGCAGGCCGCGTCGGTCGTGTAGGCCGGACCCATCAGGTCCAGCTCCTGGGCGATGCTGGCCGCCATCATGTTGCCGAGCACGCCGATCGCCGTGAACGGCCGACTGGGCACCACGTGGGACACCGCGTCCAGGATCGACGCCGGGTCGTCCGGCTGGTGGCCGAACTGCCCGGTCGCCATCAGGGCCGCGATGATGCGGCTGTTCAGGATGTTGCGCCACTCCTGGGCGGTCACGCCCATGTAGACGCCGGTGCGCTCGGGCGCGCGGCCCAGCATGCCGGCGTCTTCGAGCGCCTCGATCGCACACTCGATGCCCAGCCGCTGCTGGGGGTCCATGACCTCGACCCGCCGCGGCGGCAGGCCCAGCGCCACCGCCGGAAAGGTGCGGATGTCCTCGATGAAGGCGCCGGTCTTGGCCGTCGTCTTGTCCGTCGCCCGCGCCGACTTCGCGTAGAAGGCGTCGAAGGCCCAGCGGTGCTCGGGCACCTGCCGGAACTCGGCGCGGCCCTCCAGGCACATCTGCCAGTAGTCCGGCAGGTCGACCGCACCCGCGAAGCGGGCGCCCATGCCGACGATGGCGACCGGCTCGGAGGCCATGGCGGTGCGGGAGGAGGAGGCGGCGGAGACGGAGGAGGAAGCGCTCACGAGGGGACCTCGAGCTGTGGAGGGCGGCGACGGCCCGTCGGGCGGGAGCCCGGGGGAGGAGGCCGTCACGCGTCGAGGGCGCCGACCCGCCTGGCGTCGGGGGCGGCGCCCATCGGGGTGGGGGCCGCCTGGGAGGCGACCCCGCGGGGTGGGATCCGTCCGGGCCCGCCATTGGCGGCCCCGGGAACGGTCCCGGCGCGACCGCTCAGAGGCTGCCGTGCTGGATCAGCTTGGACAGATCGGAGACCTTGGCCACCTTGGCCAGCTCTTCGTCGGGGAAGGTCGTGTCGACCTTCTCCTCGAGGTAGCCGACCATCTCCATCGTCGCGATGGAGTCCAGGCCCAGCTCTTCGATGCTGCTGTCCAGGCGGACCTTGGCGAAGTCGGCCTCGCGGCCGGGGGCCACGTCGTTGAGGGCTTCCTGGATGAGGGAGAGGATCTCGGCGTCGGTCATGGGATGCTCCAGAAGGGTCGGTGAGAAGGGAGAGATAGGGGGAGGGGAGAGGCCGGCGCACGTAGCACGGCGGGCAGGCCGGAGCCTGCCCGTCGAGTGGCATCCACAGGCGCCCTGCGGGCGCTGTGGACGCCTACTTTCGGAGCGCCGCCTTGGTGCGCGACAGCAGGCCCTTGGCCATGTGGCGGGCGACGGTCAGGGTGCTGCCCGACGACCCGGCGATGCGGCTGCCCTCGTGGCCGACCCCGTAGGTCAGGTACTGCTGGCGGGTCTTGCGGCGCTGCAGCTTGCCCGAGCTGGTCTTGGGCAGCAGGCCGGCGTCGATCACCACCACCTCGGCGGGGACCACGCCCTGCTCGCGCTGGATGGCCTTCTTCACGTCCTGGACCAGGGCGGCTCGCGCGGTCGGGTCCGTGAGCTTGGTCTCGCAGACCACCACCAGCTCCTCGCTGGCGCCGCCGGGGCGGCTGAAGGCGACGACGTTGCCCTTGCGGACGCCGTCGACGTGGGCGGCGATCCACTCGATGCTCTGCGGGTGCAGGTTCCGGCCGTTGAGGATGATGAGGTCCTTGATCCGGCCGGTCACGTAGACCTCGCCGTCCAGGACGTAGCCGAGGTCGCCGGTGCGCAGCCAGCCGTCGGCGAAGGCGGCGGCGGTGGCTTCGGGGTTCTCGAAGTAGCCGGGGGTGACGCTCGGGCCCTGCAGGCAGATCTCGCCTTCGTGGCCCTCGGGCAGCCAGCTGCCGTCCTCGGCCCGGATGCGGACCTCGTGCTCCGGGAACCAGCGGCCGCAGCTGACGTGCTCCAGCACGGGGCCGTCGCCCTCGCCCTCGACCCGGACCTCGACCCGACCACGCTCACCGAAGGCGGCGGCGTCGACCACGGTGGTACGCATGGTCTCGGCCAGCGGCTTGAAGGCGATGGCCAGGGTGGCCTCGGCCATGCCGTAGGCCGGCAGCATCGCGGTGCGGGGCAGACCGCAGCGGGTGTGCATGACCTCGGTGAAGGCGCGCATGGTGTCGGGGTTGATCGGCTCGGCGCCGCAGCCCAGGGCCTTGATGGACGACAGGTCCCAGGCGGCGAGCTGCTCGGGCTTCGCCTTCCGGGCCACCAGGGCGTAGGCGAAGTTCGGCGCGAAGCTGATCGTCGCGCGGTGCGCGTGCATCGTGTCCAGCCAGCTGGTCGGCTTCTTGATGAACCGCAGCGTCGGGATGAAGACGGCGTTGATGCCCCACAGCACCGGGCTGATCACGAAGCCGATGAGCCCCATGTCGTGGTACAGCGGCAGCCAGGACACGGCGATGTCCTTGAGCGGGTCCATGGCCAGGGCGTGGGGCCCCAGGATGCCGTTGGCGTTGGCGACCAGGTTGGCGTGCGTGACGATGACGCCCTTGGGGTCGCTGGTGCTGCCGCTGGTGTACTGCAGGAAGGCCAGGTCCTCGGGGGCGATCTCCGGCCAGACGGCGGCGTCGGGGTTCCCGACCAGGTCCTCGGCGACGATGACCCGCTCCAGGCTGTCGACCTTGTCGACCTGGCTCCACAGCAGGTTCTGCAGCCGGCCGCTGGCGACCAGCACGCGGGCGCCGGCGGACTGCAGGATGGTGGCCGTGCGGTCGGCGTAGGCGTCGAGGTTGCCCATGGACAGCGGCGGGTAGAGCGGGACCGGGATCACGCCGCAGCGCAGCGCCGCCAGGAAGGTGAGCACGAACTGCTCGGGCTCGACGATGACCAGGCCGATCCGGTCGCCCTTGGTCAGCCCCAGCGCCTGCATGCCGGCCACGCGGGCCGCGGTCGCCCGCTCCATGTCCGTGAACAGGTAGGGGGTCTCCTTTCCGCGGTCGTCCTGGAAGGTGAATCCGTTGTCGGGGAAGATCTCACCGATGCGGGCGACGGCTTCAGCGACAGTGGAGAAGGGCGTCTGCATGTTCACACTCCAGGGCGGGGTCTGTTCAGGTCGGGAGCCGGGGGACGGCGGGGACCGGGAGGCGGTCCGGCGAGGGGCTGTGGAGGACAGCTCTGCCGCCGCCGCCACGCGGCGAGCGTAGGGGGTCCCCGTGGTCCGCGCAACGCGATGGACACTGGATCATCGGCCCACACTCCCCAGCGGTTTCCGACTGACCGGTCGGTTTGTCACGGCCCTCGATTCCGACCCGCGGGTCGATCCGCTGAAGCGCCGTTCAGCACGCACAGTTCGGCCCTGCACCGCCCCGCGGTGGCGTGTGACGGAGGGGTGACGTGCGATGGATCCGACCCACGGGTTTTTTCAGCGCGAAACTGTTTACGCGGTGCGCATTCCGGTACGCGGCTCGGGCGGTGCGTCGTTCGCGGTCGACTCGACTCCACTCCAGGGCACGTAGTACTGTCGCGCTGCCTGCGGAGGTGTCCATGACTTCGATGACGCTGCTCTTCGCTTCCGTCCTGTCCCCCTCGTTTGCGACCGAGTGGCTGGACTCCGAGCGGACCATGGCGGAGGCCACGACCCTCGTCGAAGACGTCGAGCACCCTGCGCGCTTCTACGGTCAATGGCTGGCAGTCTTGGGGGACATCAACGGCGATGGTTTCGATGACGCCGCAGCGTCTGCATTCGATCAGAGCGCGGGGGCCGGTGTCGTCTCGATCCATCTCGGGTCCCCCACTGGTCTCCCGGCGGAACCTTCGATGATTCTGCAAGCCCCTGATGGCGAGTCCGGCGACGGATTCGGCTTCTCCATCGCCGACGTGGGGGACCTGGACGGGGATGGCCTGGCCGATCTCGTCGTCGGCGCGCCATATCGAGACGGCTACGCGGGAGCCGTCTACGTCTTCTATGGCGACACCGATGCCGGGGTCGACACTGATCGTTGGCAGAAACTCACCGCCGGCCTCCATGATGAAGAGGTCGGATTCGGGACCGGGCTCGAGGGAATGGGTGACGTCAACGGCGACGGCGCTCCGGACCTCGCCATCTCCACCACCGGCAGCGATGGTCGGGGGTACACGTGGACGATCCATGGCGACGGAGTGGGGTTCGAACCTGGCAGCTTGCAGGCGATCGGTGGCAGCCACCCGACCGGCCTTGCCTGCGAAATGGCAGGTGGCGGGGACTTCGACGCGGACGGCTTCAACGACCTCGCCGTGGGCGTGCATGGGGACGATGGCGACGGCGGGGTCGTGTACCTCTACTTCGGCTCGAAGGCGGGGATCGACCGATCGGGTCGCGAGACGTTGACGTGGGAGTATGCCGAGGATGGCGCCTTCTTTGGGGCGTGCGTCGTCGGCGATGCAGACCTGAATGGAGATGGTCACGACGACCTTGTCGTGGCGGCCCCATTCTCGAACCACCACAGCGACATCTGGGACGACGACTTCACAGCAAGCGGATCGCTGCTGTTCTACCAAGGCTCGTGGTCCGGCATCTGGGACGGCGGCGGGCGCTGGAACTTCCACTTCCGCGACATCGACGACGGCGCGTTCGCAGGAGTGGCCATGGCTTCCGCCGGCGACATCAACGGCGACGGCCATGACGACATCTTCATCTCCGCGCCGGGCAAGGGCCTGGGAGGCGCTGTCTATGTCGCGCTGGGAGATGCAGAGGAGTTCTCGGTTGAAGGCGAGGCGACCCTGGTCCCGGAGAGCCTGGAGGAAGACGCCTTCTTCGGCATTGCTGTGGCGGGAGGGGGAGACTTCGACGGCGATGGGTTGGACGATGGCTTGTTCGCGCAGCTGAACTCGACGGCCGGTGAGGGGCGCGTGTTCCAGTTTCTCAGCGACTGTGGTGTCGACTGGTACCGCGACGCGGACGGAGATGGCCACGGGGACCCTGCGTCGGTCGTGTCGTTGTGCATCGAGCCCGACGAGGGCTACGTCGACAGCTCTGACGATTGCGACGACTCCGAGCCACGGGCTTGGATTGGCGTAGACGAAGCGTGCGACGGCATCGACAACGATTGCGATGGGGAAGTGGACGAGGACCCCGTCGAAGCGGAGACTTGGTACGCGGACGCCGATGGCGACGGCTACTTCGACGAGGCCAGCGGCGTGCAGGCTTGTGAGCCGCCGGAAGGCTTCGCTGCGCCGACCGGGGCCTGGGACTGTGACGACGAGGACCCGGACGTGAATCCCGGGGCCGCCGAGGTCCCGGGAGACGGCGTCGATCAGGATTGTGATGGCGACGATGGCGATTCGTCGGCGGACGATGACGGGACTGGCGCAGACGGGTCTGGCGCCGACTCGGGAGGACATGACGCGGAGGGCGACAAGGCAAGCGGCTGCAGTGCCGCCCCGCGTTCGTCGTCGGTGCTGCTGGGCTTGCTCGGAATCCTCGTCGCCGTGGGGTTGCGATCGGGAGAGGTCCGGGCAGACTTGCCTACGCGCTGATCGAACGGCCGATGCATCGACGCCTGATGGTCAGGCTACAACTCGGTCCTTCGGCTGGGAGCGCCAGGGCCGGGCTCCGAGGAGTTGGCCCGCTCATGCTTGTGATCGCCCTGCTCGGGGTCGCCTGTGACCGGCCGGCGCCGGTGCCGCTGTCGGACATCGAGGCCTACCAGGCGGTCGTGACCGGCGGGCTGTCGGGAGAACAAGCGCGGGCCGCCTGCGTGGCGATCCAGGCCGAGGGCACCCGCGGGGACTGCATCGTGGCGCTGGTCCAGGCCAGCGCGAAGGAGGAGGGGGAGGGCGCGGGCTTCTGCCCCGAGGCGCCGGCCGGCGTCTGGCGGGACGAGTGCTGGTTCGTGGTGGCCGAGAGCCGCCGCCGGCGGGTGGACCGCGAAGGGGCCGCCGCGGCCTGTGTGCACGCCGGGGCCTTCGCCGACGACTGCGGGCAGCACCTTTGGCAGAGCGAGGTGCGGCGGGTGGTGGTGCCGCGCATGGGCCAGCCGCCGCGGGACTTCGCCGAGGTGGTGCCGGAGCTGCAGCGGATCCACGATCGCTGGGCGCCGCTCTTGGCCGCCGGCACCGACCTGGACACGCGGCTGTGGGAGCGGGCCTTCGCCAATGGCTTCGAGGCCCGCGGCTGGGTGGCGCTGAAGTACTGCCAGGACCTGGACGCGGCCTACGCGGAGCGCTGCCGGGCCGCCGGGGCCACCATCGTCGGCCTGCGGGTCCGGTCCGAGCTGCCCGGCGGCCCGCGGGCCCTGTGCCAGACGGCGCTCGACGACGCGGCCCTGTGGCAGCGGCTGCGGGCCGACGACCACCCGGACCTGCGCCGCGTCCTCCTCGACGAGGGGGAAGCCGTGGGCTGCACGCCAGTGGGGCAGGTCGGCGGATAGACCCCCCCGTACCGGGCGTCCCTCCTCCTCCGGACGCCCCTCCTCCCCCGGAGCCCCCGATGAAGGCCTTGCACCGTCCCGATCTGTTCGGCTGGTCGAGCTTCGACGCCGCCCGCAACGTGGACTTCCACGGACTCGCGTGGATCCGGCCGGAAGGCAATGTGCTGGTCGATCCGATGCCGATGGGCAGCCACGACCTGGCCCACCTGGTGGCGCTGGGCGGCGCCGAGCACGTCATCGTCACGAACTCGGACCATGTGCGGGCCGCCGCCGATCTGCGGCGCATCCTGGGGGCGCGGATCCACGGGCCCGCCGCCGAGCGCGACGGCTTCCCCATCGCCTGTGACGAGTGGCTGGCCGACGGCGACGAGCCGGTGCCCGGCATGGTGGCGCTGGCCCTGGACGGCAGCAAGACCCCCGGCGAGCTCGCGCTGCTCATCGATGGGCACACTCTGGTCACCGGCGACCTGGTCCGCGCCCACCAGGGCGGCCGGCTGATGCTGCTGCCCGACGCCAAGCTGGCGGACAAGGCGGCCGCGGTGCAGAGCCTGCGCCGCCTGGCCGAGCTGCCGGACATCGACGCCGTGCTGGTCGGCGACGGCTGGCCGGTGTTCCGCGACGGGCACGCCCGCCTGATCGAGCTGCTGGCCGCCGTGGCGGACCGGGGCACGGCGGGGTGAGCGAGCGCGAGCCCCTCGACCGCGGCGCGGTGCTGCTGGCGCTGCTGGCCGGCATCGGCGCCGCGCTGTGGCGCATGTTCCTGGCCCCCGGCAGCGGCTGGGCCCCGGGCGGGGACGCTGCGGGCGCCTGGCTGTCGTCGGTGGTGCAGGGCGACAGCCCGATGGTGCCGATCCTGCTGGTGCCACCGGTGCACTACGTCCAGGCCATGCTCGAGCCGAGCCTGGGGGCGGACGCGGCGATCGGCCTGCGGGCCGTGCTCGGCGGCCTGAGCACCACCTTGGCCGCCGTGCTCTCGGCGCGGCTGGCGCCGGCCAGCCCCAAGCTGGCGGCAGGCTTCGCCGGGCTGATGGCGGCGCTCTTGCCGGCGTCCGGCGCGCTCGATCTGCTGGTGACGACGGCTGCCCTGACGACGACCCTGGCCGTGGCCACGGCGCTCGGCTGGGAAGCGGCGGTGGCGCGCAAGGGCCTGGGCGCGGTGCTGGTCGCCGCCCTGTGCAGCGCGCTGCTGCTGGGGGCCACGCCCGGCGCGGCCGTCGAGCCGTCGGTGGTGGGCCTGGGGCCCGATCTGACCGCAGCCTTCGACGCGAGCGCCGCCCCCGCGGCCGTGGCGGTGGACCAGCTGCCCGAGGGGCTGGCCGCCCGGCAGGGGCGCGCGCGGCTGGTCGCGTCGCGGCGGGCGGGCACGGCGCTGGACGACGCGCAGACCGAGCGTGCCTGGCTGCAGCGGGGGCTGGAGCGGATCGGCGCCGACCCGGGACGCGCCCTGGGCCTGGTGCTGTGGCGGGCCCACCACCTGCTGCGCACCCCCGAGCTCTACGGCGACATCACCCTGTCGACCGCGGCCGCGCACACGGCCTTCGGGCCGCTGGCCTGGCGGTTCCGCATGTACGGGGCGCTGGGCATCGTGGGGCTGCTGGCCGTGCCGCTGGCCGGCGGGCGGCGGCGGGGCATCCCGGTGCTCGTGGTGGCCGGGCTGCTGCTGCTCGGCCTGTCGGTGCTCTCCGCATCGCCGCAGCAGGGGGCGCCGCTGCTGCCGCTGTTCGCGGCCGGGTCGGGGGTCGCCATCGCGGCCCTGTCGTCGGCCCTGCTGGAGCGCCGCTACCTGGTGCTGGTGGGGCTGCTGGTGGCCGTCGCCGGCCTGCGGGTGCTGCTCGCCCAGCCGCCCGAGAGCGCGTGGCTGCCCGGTCCGGCGCTGGCGGCGTCCGGCTACGTGCCCGCAGCGCCCTGCGCCCAGCACGTGCTCGCGCCCCGCGCGGTGCGGCTGGAGGAGGAGCGGCAGCGCGCGCGGGACGCGGTCGTGCGGGGCGACGCGGCAGAAGCCCTGCAGCGCCTGCGGGCCGCGGTCGACGCCGACCCGGGCTTCCTGGCGGCCCGCGCGGATCTGGCCCAGCTCCTCCTCGACCAGGGCAAGCCCAGCCTCGCCCGCAGCCTGGCCGAGAAGGTGCTCGAGGACGATCCCTGCATGGACGGCGCCTGGGCCACGCTGGGCATCGCCCGCCTGCGCGAGCGGGACCACCGGGGCGCCGCCCATGCGCTCGAGCGGGCGGTCGAGATCGACCCCTACGTGCCCGCCTACGAAGCCGCCCTGGGCACGGCCCTGCTGGCGCTCGGCGAGGACGACCGCGCGGTCGGGCTGCTGGAGTCGGCGGTGCGGTGGGATCCCGACCTGCTGCCCGCCCACGCCAGCCTGGGTCGCTACCGGCTGGAGCACGGCGACGCGGCGGGCGCCCTGCCGTTGCTGGCCCGGGCGTCCGAGCTGGCCCCCGACGCCATCGAGCTGCAGGCCCTGCACGGGCTGGCCCTGATCGGCACCGGCGACCTGGCGGGCGCGCGGGCCATCCTGGCCCGGGCCGAGGCGGCGGGTGTCGGGCACCACCTGGCGATGCAGACGCTGGCCCGCGGCCTGGAGCAGGCGGGCGGCGGCGGCTTCCAGGGCTTCGGCGGCGCGCCGTGAAGCGGCTGCCCGGCTGGGTCCCGGTCGCGCTGCTGGTGCTGATGACCGGCCTGTGGGCGGTCGATGCCTGGCTCGGCACCGGGGTGTTCTGGGCCCACGACCTGCGGCACCACCACATGCCCTGGCGGGTGTGGGCGGCCGGCGAGTGGGCGGCGGGCCGGGTGCCGCTGTGGTCCCCCGACGTCGGCAGCGGCTTCCCGCTGATGGCGGACGGCCAGGGCGGGGCGCTCTACCCGCCGACGATGCTGCTGTTCCTGCTGTTGCCTGCTCCGCTGGCGCTCAACGCGAGCGTGCTGCTGCACCACCTGTGGGCGGCGCTCGGAGCCTGGCTGCTGGGCCGGGCGCTGGGGCTGCGGGACAGCGCCGCCCTGGTGGGCGCGGTCGCCTTCGGCTTCTCGGGCTTCCTGGCCACGCACACGGTGTACCTGGGCATGCAGAACGCGGCGGCCTGGCTGCCCTGGGTGCTCTACGCGACGGTCGCGGGCCGGTTCGGGCTGGTCGGCCTGTCGACCTTCATGCTCGCGACGGCCGGCCATCCCCAGGCGGCGGCCTTCTCGCTGCTGCTGTCGGGGGCGACGGCCCTGTGGCAGCGCCGACCGCTGCCCTTCGCCCTGGCCACCGGGCTCGGCCTGCTGGCGGCCAGCCCGCAGCTGCTCGCGACGCTGGAGCTCACGCGGCTCGGCCTGCGCGACGGCGGCGTCGACGCGCTGTTCAGCAACATCGGCGCCTTGCCCCCGCAGGAACTGCTCGGCGGGCTGCTGCCGGCGATCTTTGGCCAGGACACGCCCGCCCAGGTCCAGGAGACCTACTTCCACCGCGGCACCGGCTACTGGGGCCAGGGCCTGAACCACTGGGAGATGGGCTTCTTCCTGGGCGTGCCCGCCGTGGTGCTCGCGGCCTTGTCGCTGTCGGACCGGGCGCGTCGCCGGGACGGCTGGTTCTGGTGGGCCGTGGTCGGGCTGTCGGCGGTGCTGATGCTCGGTGCCGCGACCCCGCTCTGGCCGCTGCTGCACAAGCTGCCGGGGCTGTCGGGCTTCCGGTTCCCGGTGCGGTTCTCGCTGCTGCTGACCATGGCGGTCGGCGTGCTGTCGGCCCTGGGTGCCCAGGCCGTGCTCGACGCCCCCGCCGAGCGGCTGCGGCGGCTCGCCATCGGCAGTGCGGCCGCGGGGGGCCTGCTGTGGGTCGGCCTGTCGCTGGGCGGCGTGCTGCTGCACCTGGGCGAGGAGCCGCTGCGCGACGCGCTGACCGGCCGGTTCATGGCCCAGGTCGATCCCCCACCGGAGCCCCCGGTCATCGCCCAGCACCCCCTGCGCGAGGTGTTGTTCCCCGGTCCCGACGCCGAGGACCCGGCCGCCATCCCCGCCAAGGTCGATCACATCGTGTCCGACCTGTTCCGCAGCACGACCCCCTGGTCGCCGCGGGTGCTGTGGCCCGCCGGCATGCTGCTGGCCGTCGGCGGCCTGTTGGCGCTGCGCGACCGCGTGGGTCCCGCCCGCACGGCCCTGCTGCTGTCGGGGCTGCTCTACGTGGACCTGTGGCGGTTCGGCGCCGGCTACAACGGCCGGTTCGACCGGGACTTCGTCGACAGCCAGCCGGAAGTGCTCGCGGCGATGCCCGACGACGCCGGCTTCCCGGTGCGCGGCACCGTCGTCGACCGGCGCATCGATCCGGCGCTCGACGTGCAGGTCCTGACCAGCAGCCTGGGGCTGCTGCACGGCACCCACGACGTGATCCTGACGTCGCCGCTCCTGGTGCTGCGCACCGAGATCCTGCTGTGGGCGGCCGGCCTGGACGTCGGCGACAAGGGCCCGCAGAAGTGGGACCGGGCGCTGGCCCGGCCGGAGCTGCTCCGGCTGCTGGGCATCCGCTGGCTGACCAGCGTGCACCGGGTCGAAGACGCCCGGCTGCAGGCCGCCGGGCTGCGGTTCGTCGGCGCCTTCGCCGACGACCGGGTCTTCCTGTACGAGGTGTCGGACCCCCGGCCGCCCGCCTGGCTCAGCGGCTGTGCCGACGTCGTGGCGTCCGCCGAGGTCGACGCCGACCCGGTGGCGTTCGTGCAGCGGCTCGACCCCGACCTGCCGCTGGTCGAGGACGCCCCCGGGCTGGACCTGCCCGCCTGCGCCGGCGCGCCCCTGCCGGCCGGCTCCGCGACCCTGGTCTCGGCGTCGCCGACCGAGCTCGTCTTCGATGTGCGGGCCGACCGCGACGCGCTGATGGTCCAGCGGGACACCTGGTACCCGGGCTGGGTCGCGACCGTCGATGGGGTCGACGCCCCCGTGCTGCGCACCGCCTTCGCGCTGCGGGGCGTGCCCGTGTCGGCCGGCAGCCGGACGGTCACCCTGCGCTATGCGCCCCGCGTGCTGCAGGGCGCCTTGCTGGCAGGCGCCGCCGCGCTGCTCATCCTGGGGCTGTGGACGGCGCTGGAGACGCGGGCTCGGGGCCTCGGCCACGCTCGATCATGGCGCCGGCCGGCGGATCCTGGGCGTTCCTGAGCCAGGGGATCCGGTCGAGGAGCGGCAGCAGCCACGGGTAGAGCAGCAGCAGGTGCATGCTCATCATCGCGTAGCTGAACATGCCGAGCTCCATCGTCGTCGCGATGCCGACGTGCATCGGCAGGGCCAGCAGCGACCAGTAGCGGCCCCAGCGCGTCAGCAGGATCGGCGCCGACAGCTCGACGACGATGGTGGCCCACCCGAAGAAGGTGAACAGCGGCCACAGCCCCTCGACCGACTGCGGGTCGATGTGGGCGGCCATCGGGTCGGTCATGATCCGGTAGACGATGGCGGTGTCGGGCATCCCGAGCCAGTTGGGGTTCTGCATGAGCTTGGCGATGCCGGCGCTCAGGTACACCATCACCATCAGCCACTTGAGCAGGTCCATCGGCCAGGCGGAGATCCAGTCCCGCCGCATGCCGGGCAGGGCCTTGAGCCCGAGCGCCAGCCGCTTGTGGGCGCCGCTGAACACCAGCACCAGGAGCACCGTGCGGGTGATCCGGTCGATGCCACGGTCGCCGGGGCTGTAGATGTGGCCGACCTGGGCGTAGGCCAGCACGCCGAGCAGCATCGCCGGCCGCGTCAGGATGCCGAAGGCGGCCAGCAGGAAGCAGACCAGGCTGGTCCAGTAGGCGTAGACGCCCCCCTGGGGACCGAACCAGTCGACCACCCTGGCCGCGCCGTCGGGGTGGGCGTTGATGCCCCCGTGCTCGTAGAGGGTGTAGAACGGGTCGACCATGCCGATCTGCAGCACGCGCAGCAGATCCAGGGCCAGGCAGGTGCAGATCAGGATGCGCACCAGGGCCAGCACGCGGGCGTCCATCAGCCGCTCGGTGCGGGTCACCCACCAGGTCCAGGGGTTCATCCGCCGTCTCCCAGATCTTCGTCGCCCTCTTCGTCGCTCCCGTCGTCGGCAGCGTCGTCGGCAGCGTCGTCACCGGGCGCGTCGCCCGGACGCCGGGTCCGGGGCTTGTCCGGCTTGTTCGGGTCGTGCTCGGTGACCTTCCAGTCGGGCGCGGTGGCGATGTAGTAGTGGTGCACGGACTCGTCGGTGCCGGGGAACCGCGCGCTGGTGGCCTCGATGCGGACTTCGTGGCAGTCGGGGAAGTCCTCGCGGGCTTCGGTCACGATCCAGCGGGTGAACCCGCGCCAGTTCGGCGTGCCCTTCTTGCGGGCGACGTTCTCGGCCACCGGCCGCACGTGCCGGTTGCGCAGCACGGGGTCGTTCCAGCCGTAGCCGTCGTCGGCGCTGCGGTGCACCAGGGTGCCGTCGACGTAGACGTTGAGCCGCCGCACCCGGCTGGGCCCGTCCCGGTACAGGTGCCAGGACTGGCGGATGCGGAACGGCCGCTGGATGTCCTCGAACCGCTGGTAGACCGGCCGGCGCACGTGCTTGTTGAACAGGCTGATCCCGATGATCACGTTGCCCCAGACAGGCCCGTAGTCTTCGATGGTGTCGGCCTGCTCGTCCGGCGAGTCGTGGCGCCCCCACTTCTGGTAGTCGAGCCCGGGCGTGCCGAGCACCAGCATCAGGAAGCCCGCGAACAGGACGAGCAGGGCCTTGAGGTGCTTCACGAGCGGACGGGGGGAGGGAGGGACCAGCGGAGGACGACCGGACAGCGTCCGGCGACCGTGCGGAATGGCGCAACCTACCTCACCCCAGGAGGCGTCGCCTGCGACAACCGGGCAGGCCGGCAGGCACGCGATACAGCCCGGCGATGCCTGCCACCGCCCCCACGCCCCTGACCGTGAGCGAGCTGTCCCGCCAGCTCAAGGACGTGCTCAACGGCACCTTCCCCGATGTGCTGCTGCGCGGCGAGATCGCGAACTTCACCGCCCACCGCTCGGGCCACTGGTACTTCAGCCTGCAGGACCCGGGCGCCACGATCAGCTGCGTGATGTTCCGCGGCCACAACCAGCGGGTGCGGTTCCGCCCCAAGGTCGGCGATGACGTCGTGCTGACCGGCCAGCTGGACGTCTATGCCCCGGCCGGGCGCGTCAACCTGGTCGCCCGCCGCATGCAGAAAGCGGGCGAGGGCGACGCCCAGGCGAAGCTCGACGCGCTCAAGCAGAAGCTGCAGGCCGAGGGGCTGTTCGCCGAGGAGCGGAAGCGGCCCCTGCCGGCGCTGCCCCGCGGCATCGGTGTGGCGACCAGCGGCAGCGGGGCCGCCTTCCACGACATCGACAAGGTGCTGGCCCGCCGCTTCCCCTCGGTGCCGGTCTACCTGGCCAGCTGCCGGGTCCAGGGGCCGGGTGCGGCCGACAGCGTCGTCGACGCCCTGCGGCTGTTGTGGGAACACGGCGGCAGCGACGTGATCATCGTCGGCCGCGGCGGCGGCTCGCGCGAAGACCTGGCCGCCTTCGACGACGAAGCGCTGGCCCGGGCCATCGCCGCATCGCCGGTGCCGGTCGTCAGCGCCGTCGGGCACGAGGTCGACGTGTCGGTCGCCGACCTGGTCGCCGACGTGCGTGCGGCCACGCCTTCCCACGCCGCCGAGCTGGTCGTGCCCGAAGCCGACGCCCTGGCCGCCTGGGTGGGCGAGCAGCTCCTCCGCATGCGGCGGCGCCTGTCCGACGACCTCGCGGCCCGCCGCCGCCACCTGCGCGCCCTGCGCCTGCGCGACCCCCGGCAGCGGCTGGCCGACGCCCGCATCCGGTGCGACGAGCTGTCCGATCGCCTGGTCCGGGCCGCCGACCGCGACCTCCTCCGGCGACAGCAGCGCCTGGGGGCCGTGGCTTCGCACCTCGACGCCCTCTCCCCCCTGCGCGTGCTCGAGCGGGGCTACGCCGTCGCCCTGCACGACGGCCAGGCCGTGCGCGAAGCCGCCTCCCTGGCACCGGGCGACCTCCTCGACCTCCGCCTGCACCGCGGGGCCGCGACCGTCCAGGTCCAGGCCGTGCGACCGGCGCCGGCCGACCGGGCGGAATAGGCTGCCCTCCCTCCACAGGAGCCCCCATGCGCGTCTGCCTGCAGTGCAACTCCGAGTACGTCGACGATCCCGAGCACTGCCGCGAGTGCGGGGCCGAGACCGTGACGGCCGAGGAAGCCGACTTCCAGCGCGAGCTGCGCGATCGGCTGGCGACGGAGGAGCTCATCGTGGTCAAGGAACTCGACGGCCCCGTCGACGAGGCGATCCTCGCCAGGGTCTTCGAAGACAACGGCGTCGTCTTCACCATCCGCGGCGGCGACCGCGGCGGCCACCTGCCCGGCATCACCCACGGCGCCGGCAGCTGGGGCCAGCTGCTGGTCCCCGAAGACCAGGTCGAAGCCGCCCAGCGGCTCATCAAGGCCTACGACGAGTCGGTGATCGTCGAGGACGAAGACTGATCACCAGCCGCGCAGGCGGTGTTCCTCGCGGCGGTACAGGTTCAGCGAGTCGACCACCACCTTGACGGCGGCCTCGGCGCCGCCGAACTCGTCGACGACCACGTCCTTGTTCTCCAGGATCTTGTAGTCCTCGAAGAACCGGCGGATCTCGCGGAGCACGTGCACCGGGAGCTCCTTGATGTCGCGGTACTCGCAGAAGGCCGGGTCCTCGACGTGCACGGCGATGATCTTGTCGTCTTCCTTGCCCTCGTCGCGCATGCGCATCACGCCGATGGCGCGCGCGTTCATGATGGTCAGGGGGTAGACCTTCTCGTTGCCCAGGACCAGCACGTCCAGCGGGTCGCCGTCGTCGCAGTAGCTGCGCGGCAGGAAGCCGTAGTTGGCCGGGTAGATGACCGAGCTGTACAGCACGCGGTCGACGCGCAGCAGGCCGGAGGGCTTGTCGAGCTCGTACTTGACGCGGGAGCCCTTGGGGATCTCGATGACCACGTGGAAGCGGTCGCTCGCCATGTCGGGATGGTTGGGCAGGTCGTGCCAGGGGTGGGCCACAGGGTCCTCGCGTTGGGGCGGACCGGGCCCTATCCCTGCGCTGGCAGGCTGTCGGGCGACGTCTCCGCGTCCCCCTCGGGGTGCAGGGGCACCCTCACGAGGAAGATGCTGCCTGAACCCGGCTTGCTGCGGACCAGCAGCTCGCCGCCGTGGGCCTCGACCAGGCGCCGGCTGATCGGCAGGCCGAGGCCGGTGCCGTTGCTGCGCGTGGTGAAGAAGGGGATGAACAGCTTGTCCATGTCCTCGGGGGCGATGCCCGGGCCGTCGTCTTCGACCGCCAGCTCGGCGGCGGGCACGAGCGTGCCGGCGAGATCGCGCAGCCGGGTGGTGCCCGTGCGCACGATCACGGTGCCGCCCGAGCGCCCGGGACCGCTGACGGCCTGGACCGCGTTGTGCACCAGGTTGAGCAGCACCTGCCGCAGCTTGTCGGCGTCGACCTCGGCCGGCAGCAGGTCGCCGGCGGGCTCGAAGCGCAGGGCCACGTCGGCAGGCAGGTCCTGGACCTTCACGAGGTCCAGCACCCGGCGGACCAGGCGCTCCAGGTCGGTGGGCGAGCGGTCGACTTCGAAGGGGCGGGCGTAGTCCAGGAACTGGTGCACGACGTTGTTGAGCCGGTCGGTCTCGTCGACGATGACGGACAGGAACTCGCGCACCTGGCTCTCGTCGACGTCGCCCTGCAGGAACTGGGCGGCGCCCTTGATGCCGGCCAGCGGGTTGCGGATCTCGTGGGCCAGGCCGGCCGACATGGTGCCGAGCGCCGCCAGCCGGTGCTGTTCCTTCATGTGCTCGACGGCGTCGATGTTCTCGAGCACGTGGGTCGCGCGGTCCACCGTGGCGACCAGCCGGCGGATCTCGTCGCGGCTGAACCCGTCGGACCAGGTCTCGTCCTTGATCGACAGCCAGCCCAGCAGGTACTCGCCGGACCGGAAGGGCACGACGACGTCGGCGTCCATCGCGTCCATCGTGCGCAGGCGCGCGGCGGCGTCTTCGTGGCCGCCGGCCTGCCAGCGGATGAGCTGCTCCAGGTCCGAGCGCACGTAGGCCTCGCGGCCCATCAGGAAGGCGTCCCCGAAGGGCGACGCCGAGATGGTGCGCATCAGCGGCTGGTCGGTCGTGCCCTTGCGCAGCCGCAGCCGGTAGAGCCCGGTGTCCGGGTCGCGCAGGTAGATCGACGCCAGCGGGATGCGGCCGCTGGCCTGCAGGCGGCCGAGCATGGCCTGGTCCAGGCTGTCGATGCTGATCGCGCGGGCCAGGTTCTGGTCGACCTCGGTGAGCGTGAGCTCCAGCCGGCGGCCCCGGCGGTTGAACCACTGGTCGGCCAGGGCCTCGATGCGCTGGCGCAGCGGATCGTAGAGGGCCAGGAACAACACGCTGGCCAGGAAGATCTGGAAGGTGCCGTGCGCAGGGTTGGTGGTCATCAGGTCGCCGAACCAGAAGACCGTGATGCCGTCGATGAACACCAGCAGCAGGCCGGCGACGCCCAGGGTGAACAGCCGCGAGAAGATCTCGTGCAGGTCCAGCAGGCGGGTCAGCTGCACGACCTGGTGCAGGAAGTAGACGAACAGGGTCGTGAACAGCGCGCCGAGCGGCGGCAGCGCGCCCTGCAGCTCGCTGGCCCGCACCGACAGGGCGGCGGCGTGCAGGTCGGGGGCCGGGCCGACCCCGCGCACGATGTCCTCGAGCAACGAGAAGGACAGGCCGGCGCCCAGCAGGAACAGCATGTAGCGGAGCCGTGCCTTCTCGACGCGGCTGTCGACGCGCTCGTGCTCCTCCCACAGCCGGTGCATGCACAGCAGCAGGCCGGCGTAGCTGTAGACGCCGAGCGCGACCTCGGGCGGGCTGGCCCGCGGCACGTCGAAGAAGAACAGGCTGTCGGTGACGACGAAGCCGATGGCGACCAGCGGCGAGAGCACCCACATGCGGCGCACGGTCGGGCTGGCCGGGGCCCGCGGGTCGCCCAGCAGCCGGTCCAGGAACCACATCAGCGCGGCGGGCAGAAGTGCGGCGCTGGTCGATTGCACGTACCGGACGCCGCCCATGCCGGGCAGCAGGTACAGCATGAAGCCCGCGTACATCAGGCCCAGCAGGGTCCCCAGCAGCACGAAGGCGCGCCGCGCCGGGTCCCGCCGGTCGCCGTTCCAGGCGCGCAGCGCGAAGCCGATGCAGCTGACCGCGGCGACCAGGTAGACCAGGGTGTTCATGGGCAGGCAGCTCTCGTTCTGCGGAGGGCTATCCTGCCGGCATGTCCTCCTCCGCTGACCTGTCGCGGCTGCCGCCGGTCCACGAGCTCCTGGCCGATCCCCGGCTCGCGGACCTCCCTCGCCCGGTGGCCCTGGCCGCGGCCCGCGACGCCGTCGACCACGCTCGCGACGCCCTGCGCGCCGGCCGGCCCCTGCCCGACGTGGCGGCCGACGCCGCCCTGCGGGCCCGGGACGCGCTGCGCCCGCGCCTGCGTGGCGTCATCAACGCGACCGGGATCCCCATCCACACGAACCTGGGCCGGGCGCCGCTGTCCCCCGCGGCCCGTGCCGCCGTGGCCGAGGTGGCCGCCGGCTACAGCAACGTCGAGCTCGAGCTGGACACCGGCAAGCGCGGCGGGCGGCTGGACGGGGTCCGCGCGCCCCTGCAGCAGCTCTGCGCGGCCGAAGACGCGCTGGCCGTGAACAACAACGCCGCCGCGACCCTGCTGGTGCTGACCGCCCTGGCCCGCGACCGCGAGGTGGTGGTCAGCCGCGGCGAGCTCGTCGAGATCGGCGGGTCCTTCCGCGTGCCCGAGGTCGTGGCCGCCGGCGGCGCCACCCTGGTCGAGGTCGGCGCCACCAACCGGACGCGGGTGACGGACTTCGCCCACGCGACGACCGAGCGCACGGCGCTCTACCTGCGGGTGCACCCGAGCAACTTCCGGATGGAGGGCTTCACCGAGCGGCCCGATCGCGCCGGCCTGGTGGCGCTCGGCCGGGAGCGCGGCGTGCCCGTGGTCGAGGACCTGGGCAGCGGGCTGATCGGCCGGCTGGGGGGAGGAGAGGCGCTGGCGGCCGAGCACGGGGAGGAGTCCGTCGACGAGGTGCTCGCTGCCGGGGTCGACCTGGTCTGCTTCTCGGGCGACAAGCTGCTCGGCGGGCCCCAGGCCGGCATCATCGCGGGGAGGGCGGACCTGGTCGCGGCCTGCCGGCGCCACCCGCTGTACCGGGCGCTGCGCCTGGACAAGCTGGTGCTGGCCGCCCTCGAGGCGACCCTGCTGCAGTACATCCGCGGCGACGCCGCCGACCTGCCGGTCCACCGCATGCTCGCCGCGGACCCCGCCCTGCTGCGGCGGCGGGCCCAGGCCCTGGCGCGGGAGATCCCCGGCGCCCGGGTCGAAGACGACGTCGGCTACTCCGGCGGCGGGGCCCTGCCGGCGCGGCAGCTGCCCACCGCGGTCGTGGTGCTGCCCGGCGACGATCCCGATGCCCTGGCCGCGGCCCTGCGCGTCGGTGAGCCCCCGGTCGTCGCGCGCATCGCCCGCGGCGCCGTCCGGCTGGACCCCCGGACCGTGCTGCCCGGCGAAGAAGACCGGCTGACGGCCGCGGTGCGTGCCGCGCTGGCGGCGCCGGCCGGCACAAGGGGTTAGGCGCCGACGATGCCCCAGGGATTCTACGAGCTGCTCGGACTGAAGCCGGACGCCACGCCGGCCCAGGTCGAGTCCGCCTACCAGAAGGAGCTCGCCGCCCTGGTGCGCCGCATGCGGCACGCCCGCCAGCAGGGCGCCGACATCTCGATCCTCGAAGGCCAGGAAGCCGTGCTGCGCGAAGCCCGCGCCGTGCTGGGCGATGCCGGCCGCCGGCGGCGCTACGACGCCTACCGCCGCGCCAGCGAGGTCGGTGTGCCCACCGACCTCGAGGGGCTGTGGGCCACCGCGGCCGAAGCCCTGGTCGACCCCGTCGCCGTCGCCGCCCTGCGGGTCGTGCGCACCGTGACCGACCTGCCGGTGGGCGAGCCCTTCCCCGGCATCGCCTCGCCGGCGCCCAAGACGCCGCCGCCGCCGCCGATCTCCATGCAGCCGCCCGCCGCGCCGGATCGGGCTGGCTCCGAGCTCTCGGTGCCCCGCGTGGCCCTGCCGCCGACCGCGTCGGCCCCCGCCGTGGCCGACACCGACCCCGGCATGCCCGCGGGTCTGGGGGGCGGCGCCTCGATCCAGCTCGCGGGCCTCGGCACCGCGCCTCCGCTGGCCGACACCTCCCCCGGGATCGAGGTCCTGGCCCCGTCGCCGACCGCCTACGATCCGCTGGAACAGCTGCTCGGCGACCTGTCCGGCACCGACCCCGGCATCCGCGTCCAGGCCGCCCCCAGCGACCCCCTGGACCGGCTGGCCAAGGACTACGGCTACGACGGCCGCTTCCTGGCCGGCGTGCGCGAGCTGCGCGGCCTGACGGTCGACGACCTGAGCCGCGCCACCCGGATCAGCACCCGCTACCTGCAGGCGCTCGAAGGCAACGGCTACGACCAGCTGCCCGCCGCCACCTTCGTCCGCGGCTACCTGAAAGAGGTCGTGCGCGTGCTCGAGCTGTCCGACCGCGACGTGGTCGGCGGCTACATGGCCCTGTTCCAGCGCGCCCGCGGCTAGCTTGGACCGCCACGAGCTGGCTTGCCCCAGCGGGGCGAAGCGCCTGGACCGGTTCCTGGCCGAAGCCCTGGACCTGTCCCGCAGCCGGCTGGCCGCGCTCGTCAGGGACGGCCACGTGACCATCGACGGCGTGGTGGCCACCCGCCCCGGCGCCTCCGTGCCCGCGGCGAGCCGGGTCGTGGTCCAGGTGCCGCCGCCGCCGCCCAGCGAGCTGCGGGCCGAAGACCTGGCCGTGCCCGTGCTGTTCCAGGACGAACACATCGTCGTGGTCGACAAGCCGGCCGGCATGGTCGTGCACCCGGCCAAGGGGCACGACGCCGGCACGCTGGTGCACGGGCTGCTGCACCTGCTGGCCGACGCCGACGGCGACGCCGAGCGGCCCGGCATCGTGCATCGCCTGGACAAGGGCACCAGCGGCGTCATGGTCGTGGCCCGCACCGCCCAGGCCCACGAAGCGCTGGGCGCCGCCTTCGCTGCGCGCGACCTGGATCGCCGCTACCTGGCGCTGTGCTGGGGCGAGGCGCCCGATGTCGGCCGCGTCGAAGGCGCCATCGCGCGCCACCCGCAGGACCGCAAGCGCATGGCCATCGTCGAGACCGGCGGCAAGTGGGCCGCGACGCGGTTCGCCGGCCGTGGCGTGACCCGGCTGCCGGTGCCCGGCTCGCGCGACGGTGGCGTGGTCTCGCTGGTCGAGTGCAAGCTCGAGACCGGACGCACCCACCAGGTGCGCGTGCACCTGACCCACGCCGGCCTGCCGCTGCTCGGCGATCCCGTCTACAAGCGGCGCGTGGTCGTGCCGCCGCTGCTCGCGCCGCTGCTCGCCGACATCGACCACCAGCTGCTGCACGCCTGGTCCCTGGCCTTCCGCCACCCCGTCGACGGGCGCTGGCTGTCCTTCCGCACCGACCCGCCGGCCGACTTCGCGGCGGTCCAGGCCGCCGTCTCCCTCCCGACACCCGCCGGACCCGGGCGCGACCTCGAAGACCGTGCTACCAACGGGAGTCCCGGCGGTCCTCGGCCCGACTGAGCCGCCCCTCCCCCCATCGGGCGCCCTCCCGCGACGCCCCCGACAGGCCCGGAGCTCCCATGACCCGCACCCTGCTCTTCCTCGCCGGCTCCCTGCTCCCGCTCAGCATGGCCTGTGGCCGCGGCGGCCCGCCCGAGGGCGAAGAAGGCAGCGGTGGCGGCGACACCGGCGGCACCACTGGCGACACCGGCATCTCCGCCGTGCTCGGCATCCAGGGCCTGCGCGGCGACGCCACCGTCGCCGACGCCTACAGCGGCGCCGAGACCCTGTACTACCAGGACGCCGAGACCAGCACCGACTGGTGCACCATCACGTCCGACGTGACCAGCGTCGATCTGGCCGTGCCCGCCTGCGACAGCTGCGAGTGGTCCTTCACCCTGCAGACCAGCGGCTCGGCGGCCAGCGGCTGCGGCGCCGTCGACGCCACCGCCTTCGACGGCGTGATGTTCCACTACGCCTTCGCCGCCGGCGAAGACGGCTACGGCACCCTGGCCTACTACTACGAAGGCGGCGGCTGGTACGGCAGCTACGCCACGGCCAGCTTCGACGCCGGCGCCTTCACCTACGACTGGCCGATCGCCTACTTCTACGAGTACGGCCAGTTCGAGTAGCCGCGGCGCTCAGCCCTCGGGCCGCGGGTCCCCCTGGTCGCACTCCTGCGGGTCCGGGTTCGGCACCACCTGCAGGCCCGGCACCAGCGTGCCCGGGATCTCCTGGATGTCCAGCGCCAGGCACAGCGGCTCGGCGTCGGTGCTGCACGCGATGCACTCGATGCCGAAGTAGCTCTCGACCAGGTCGCAGAGCTGGTCGGCCGTGCCGCCCAGGCTGCCGGCCACGTCGCGGGCGTCGATCTCGGCCTGCAGGCTGGCGTCTTCGATGCCGGCCCCGCCGTCCACGAACACGCCGCCCAGGTAGACCTGGGACAGCACGACCGGCACGCCCTCGAAGTCCAGCTCGAGGGTGGTCGGCCCGACGCTGATGTAGGGGTTGTTGCCGAAGTCCACGGCGTCGAAGTCGAAGGTCGGGATGCAGGGATCCTGCTGGATCCAGCCGGGCTCGACCTCTTCCGCTGCACCGCCGATCAGGTCCAGCGTGGCGCCGCTGCTCGCCTGCACGCCCAGCAGCAGGTCGCCGCCGAACACCTGGCCCAGCAGGATCTGCCCGCCGGGGGGCTCGAGCCAGGTGGCGCGGTCCAGGTCCAGGGCCCACGACTGGCCTTGCAGCGCCGCGGCGTCCACCGTGTCGCCCAGGCTGCCCGTGGTGAAGCCACCCGCCGCCGTGACTCCGCAGGAGTCCGCGGTCCACTCGACCTGCGCGTCGGCCGGCATCATGCCGCGCGGCGTCCACGAGACCCAGCTGCCGTCGATCACCACGTCGCCGTCCAGGTCGACGCCGTCGGCCTGGACCTGGATGTCGACGTCGCCCAGGGGGGCGTTCGCGGCCAGGACCAGGCTGGCCGAGCGGCTGACCGGATCGGCGCCGTCGGCCGGCCGCTCGGCCACCAGGGAGGTCAGGTCGCAGACGGCGTCCTTGCCGTCGCCGCGGCACGCGACCAGCGCGAGCAGGAGGAGCATGGGGACCTCGGGGACAGGGGAGCCGTCTAACCCCGAGACGCAGCGAGGCCGGCCCCAACAGAGGCCGGCCTCGGGGTGCAGCGACCGGGTGGAGTCACCCGGTCGGCGCATCAGCCACCGCAGGAGCCGTCGGCGTCGACGTCGGCCTGGGTGCGCTCGATGAGCGTGGCGCCGGTGCTGGTCGCGGTGATGTCCTTGACCAGGATCTCGAGGCAGTAGGGCTCGCCGTCGCTGGAGCAGGTCTCGCACTCGACGCCGAAGCCGGCGACCAGGGCACAGATCTGGTCCGGGTCGTCGGTGTCGAGCAGGTCGCCGAGCAGGGGAGCCAGGACGCGGGCGTCGAGCTCACCGGCCAGGGTGCCGCCACCGAAGTAGCTGCCGTCGGAGGCGAAGGCGCCGCTGACTTCGAGGCTGGAGATCTCGATCTCGTAGCCGGCCGCGCTGATGGTGGTGTCCTGGGGCCCGATGGCGAAGAAGGGATCCTCGCTGAAGTCGGCGCTCGGGAAGTCGATGGTCGGCTCGCAGGTGTCCTGGGCGGTGCTGCCTTCCAGGCTGATGGCGCCGATGATCTCGAGCTGGGGGCTGGTGGCGGTGACACCCAGGAGGATGTTGTTGTTCAGCTGGCCCAGGAGCAGGTCGGCGACGCCGGCCGGCTTGATGAACTCGGCGTTGTTCAGGTCGACCACGTAGGTCTCGCCGACGATGTCGCCGCTGACGGGGTCGCCCAGGTCACCGACGGTGAAGCTGATGCTGGGGTTGCGCTCGCCGTCGCACAGGCTGGCCGAGGCGGTGTAGGTCTCGCCGCTGGTCAGCGGGCTGTCGGGGGTGAAGACCACGCGGTTGCCGTCGGAGGTCTGGGTGCCGGTCACGGCGCCGCCCGAGCTGTCGGCCAGGGTGATGGTGGCGGTGCTGTCGGGGTCCGACAGGTCGAAGTCCACCGTGGTGCGGTAGAAGGCGTCGGTCTCGCCGTCGGCGGGGAAGGTGCCGTCGACCTCGACCTCGCAGCCGTCGGTGCCGGTGCCGTCGTCGGTGCCGGTGCCGTCATCGCCGGTGCCGTCGTCGGTGCCGGTGCCGCTGTCGCCGCCCTTGTCGCTGCAGGCGACGAGGGAGAGGGAGAGGGCGGGAATGAGCCACGCGATGTTCTTCATGGGGTTCTCCTCCGAGAGTGCCCCGTCAGCGGGGCGTGGTGTGTCTTCACCCCAGGGACGGGGCGTTCGCAGCGCGGCGCAGAGTAGCCGCGCAAATTTCCCGTGTCAAAAGCAAAGCCGGGGTGGGCTCAATCGCCCACCTTCGACGCTGCCTGGGTGTACTTCTGGCGCAGGTCGAACAGCAGCGCGTCGAGCAGTCGGGTCTCGTCTTCGTCCAGGTTTCCGGCCGTCTTGTCCTTGAGCAGGCCGAGCACGTCGATCGTGTGCCGGGCGAGCTTCAGATCCGCCGCCCGCGCGCCCACGGTCGGGTCGGCGATCTCGCCGAGGTGCACCAGGGCCGAGCTGGCCAGGGACACGACGAATTGCGAGAAGCTGACGGGGATCTCGCCGGACGAGGTGCGGGAGGGGCTGCCGGTGGCAGGGCTCTGGGAGGGGCTGTCGCTCATGGGGGACTCCGCGAGGGGGAGGGGAGGGGCAGTCTAGAGGGGGAGCTCGACCCGCGACAGGGTACGACCCCGGCGGACGGTGATGAGGGCGGTGCGGCGGTGGGCGCTCTTGGTGGACGCCACGGCCGCGCGCAGCTCGTCGGTGCTGCTCACGGCGCGGCCGTTGATGGCGACGATGGCGTCGCCGGCCCGGCCGCCGATGCGGGCGAAGGCGCCGTCGGGCTGAAGGCTCTCGACGGGCACGCCGCCCTGGTGCGGGCCACCGCCGGCGGGGCGCAGGCCCAGCACGCGGTCCAGGCTGGCGTCGACGACCTCGTCGGGCAGGGCCTGGGTGGCGAGCTCGATGGTCAGCTGTTGGTACTGCTTGCCCGAGGGGCGGCGCACGTCCAGGCTGACGGTGCGGCCGGGCTCGAAGGCGGCGAGCCAGGCGTTCAGGTCGCCGCGGCCCTGGATCTCGCGGCGGTCCACGCCGACGATGACGTCCCCGGCCTGCAGCCCGGCGCCGACCGAGCCCTGGATGGCGTAGACCTGTTCGACCCGGGCGGCGGTGCGCAGCCCGTCGTCGGCGGTCAGGTCGCGCAGGTAGACGTCTTCGAGGTCGACGCCCAGCCAGGGGCTGCGGACCATGCCGTAGCTCGACAGGTCGTGGGCCACCTTGATGGCGCGGTCGACCGGGATGGCGAAGCCGATGCCTTCGGCGTCGGCGCGGATCGCGGTGTTGATGCCGATGAGCCGGCCGTGCACGTCCAGCAGCGGGCCGCCGGAGTTGCCCGGGTTGATGCTGGCGTCGGTCTGCAGGAAGTCCTGGTAGACGCGGCGGTCGGTCTCGAGCGGCCGCTCGGTGGCCGACAGCACGCCGGTGGTCACGGTGTGGCCCAGGCCGAAGGGGTTGCCGATGGCGATGACGGGCTCGCCCAGCATCAGGTCCGAGCTGGTGCCGATCTCCACGACGGCCAGCTGGTCGGCGTCGCGCAGCTGCAGCACGGCCAGGTCCAGGTCCTCGTCCAGGCCGAGCACGTCGGCTTCGTAGTCGCGCCCGTCGGCGAAGGTGGCGGTGATCCGGCTGGCCCGGGTCACGACGTGGGCGTTGGTCAACACCAGGCCGTCGGCTTCGATGACGACGCCGGAGCCTTCGCTGGCCAAGGTCGTCGGTGCGCCCCGGAACCGCGAGAAGGGGTCGTCGTTGGGGACCTCGGTCGTGATCGACACCACGGCGGGCGCGACCTTCTCGACGGCCACCACGACCGGTGTGCGGCGCACGGGGTCGGACGCGGCAGGCGGCACCTGCGGCTGTGTGGTGGCTTCGACCGGCGGGGCTTCGGGCTTGGGCCCGCTGGCGTCGGCCCCGCCCAGCACGCCGACGACGAGCCCGGTGGCCCCCGCACCCAGGCCGACCAGCGCGACCAGGGCGACGATGCTGCGGGAGCGGGCGGCGGGACGGTCCACGAGCGCACCGATACGCACCGCGGCCGCTGTGGCAAGGCCCGCCTCCTCCCCGCCTCCTCCTCCCGGCGCCTCCTCCTCCCGGCGCCGCCTCCTCCCGCGCCCCCTCCTCCTCGCCGCACCGACCCCGGCGCGCTAGTGGGCGGCCCATGCTTCGCCTCTCCCGCCTGCGCCTGCTCCTCGGAGCGCTCCTCCTCTCCTTCGCCGTCGTGTCCGCGCCGGCGGACGCAGCGCCCAAGCGCCGCGGCAAGGAGCTGTCCGTGGCCGAGCAGTACGACCTCGGCCTGAAGTACCTCAAGCGCGGCTACTACACGCGGGCGCTCGAGACCTTCAACCGCATCCGCAACTACCACCGCGACGATCCTCTCGCGGTCAAGGCGGAGCTGGCGGTGGCCGACGCCTACTTCCGCAAGGGCGAGTGGGACCAGGCCCGCCTGGCCTACGAAGACTTCATGCGCCTGCACCCGCGGCATCCCGACATCGACCACGTCGTGTACCGGATCGGCATGTCGCTCTACAAGAAGTCGCCCCAGGTGGCCGCTCGGGACCAGGTCTGGACCCGCCAGGCCGTGAACACCTGGGCCGGCTTCGACAGCCGCTTCCCCGAGAGCGAGCACAAGGAAGAAGTCGCCGAGCGTTATGCCGACAGCCGCGAGCGGCTGGCCCGCAAGGAGCTCCTGATCGCGCGGTTCTACCTGCGCCGCAAGGCGTGGCGGGCCGTCTACGGTCGGGCCGAGGGGCTGGTGCGGCGCTTTCCCGACTCGGATGCCAGCACCGAAGGCTGGGAGCTGCTGGCCACGGCCAGCGCCTGGCGCGGCGACGAGGCGACCCTGGTCGAAGCCCTGGCCAAGCTGCAGGGCATCGATCCGGCCGCCGCTGCCCGGCTCGAGAGCCGCCTGTCCCGCATCGAGCCCGAAGACGACGACGGCTGAGGCCGTCGGGGGCGCGGCGCTCGCGCTCAGCCGTCGTGGCGGTTCAGGAAGCCCCGGAAGGACACACCCAGGTCGGCGGCCCAGACGTCTGTCGGGTTGTTGATCGCGTAGGCGGTGTGCGACAGGCCGAAGCTCACGGTCGTCGCGTCGCTGGCCCGCACGATGGCCTTGCCGCCCGCCTGCAGGGACATGATGTTCAGCGACCCGAAGCGATCGACGTCCAGCACGATGTCCAGGTTGGTGAGCATGTCTTCGACGTCGTGGCCGGTCGGGCGCCACAGCCAGCCGATCTCGGGGCCGACCGCCAGCAGGCGGCCCGGCGAGAGCAGCAGCTGCGCTTCCGACCAGACCTCGGGGCCGGGGGCTTCGACGCCGACGACGGTGCCGCTTGCGCTGCGGTAGCGCCCGCCGCCCTCGAGGTAGGCCGACCAGTAGCCCTGCTGCCCCAGCCCGCCGCTGCGGCCGACGACCACGAAGGCGCCGGCGTCCATGCTGCCTTCGCCGCGGTTCGTGATGCGCTCGCGGTCGGGGGCCGTGGCCTGCCCGAGCCGCAGCTCGCCGCCGAAGGACAGGGTGACCGGCGGGCCGAACAGCTCGTCGAGGGCCACGACCTTGGCCCGACCGCGCACGATGCCCAGGCCCTTGGTCGCCTTGCAGGCGTCCAGGGTCAGGTCCTGACAGGGGAAGGACTCGGTGTGGTTCTGGCGCACGGACTGCCAGGGCACGGCCAGCTCGACCTCCATGCGGTCGAGCACGCCGATGGTGCCGATGGCCTTGACGCCGAAGGTCTGCACGCCCTGGCCGACGTCGAGCACGTCGTCGCTGCCCGAGCCCGTGGACTGGGCCAGGTGGTCGAAGCGCTGGCCCTCGACGCCCAGGTACAGGGTGTGGTCCCCGCGGCCGAGTACCCACGGGCCGGAGCCGGCGTGGGCGGGAGCGGTCAGGGCGAGCAGCAGGGGGAGCAGCATGGAGCCTCTGGGGAGGAGGAGGGGAGGGGGCGAGGAGTCCCTACCGTCGTGGCGAGGCCGCGCGAGCCGTGGGTGCTACTGGCGGGTGGCCGACCACGACAGGGTGCCGTCGCCCTTCCGGCCATAGGTGCCCATCATGCCGGTGCCGCGCACGACGCCCGTGAACTCGAGGTTGCTGCCGTCGATGTCCACCAGGGAGATGCGGTTCGTCTCGGCGTCGTAGCGGCCCTGCACCTTGGTGACGCGCTCGATCGGGCCCTGGGTGAACCGGATCTGGCCGGTCAGGCCGGTCTCGGCGCTGCCCGCCAGCACCAGGGTGAGCGGGCGGCCGTTGGCTTCTCCGGACCAGGTGCCGCCGAGGCTGGGCGCGGGGCGAGGCGGGGGGGCCTCGGGGTCGGGCTCGGCGTCGGTGACGGCGTCCCCGGGAGGAGGGGTGGTCTCGCCGCCGGCAGGGAGGGAGACCGCGGTGGCGGCTTCCCGCTCGGCGGCTTCGCGTGCAGCGGCTTCGCGTGCAGCGGCTTCTCGGGCAGCGGCTTCTCGGGCAGCGGCTTCTCGGGCAGCGGCCTCGCGGGCAGCGGCCTCCTTCGCTTCTGCCTCGCGGGCGGCGGCTTCTTGCGCTTCTGCCTCGCGGGCGGCGGCTTCCCGCTCGGCGGCCTCGCGTGCAGCGGCCTCGGCGGCCTCGCGGGTGGCGGCTTCTCGCGCGGCGGTCTCCGCGGCGGCTTCTCGCGCGGCGGTCTCGGCTGCGGTCTCCGCGGCGTCCCGGGCAGCGGCCTGCTGGGCCGCCGCGTCCCGGACCGCGGCTTCGGCAGCCGTGCGGGCGGCGGCTTCTGCGGCGGCGGCACGGGCGGCGTCGTCGGCGGAAGCTGGCGTCGCCTCGCCGTCGGTGGGCGCGACCGCCTCGCCCAGGACGACGTCGCCGCCGTCCACGGTCTCGACCGGCAGTCCGTCACCTCGCTGGTTCATCCACCACCAGCCGCCGCCGGCCGCGCCGATCAACAGCAGGACCGCCGCCACCCACGGCAGCGGGCTGCGGGCCGGGGGCTCGGGCAGGTCGTCCAGGGCCGCGGTGTCGCCGTCGCCGCCGATGGTGACGCCGGTCGGGCGGACCGGAGCGTCGCTCCCGCCGGCCGTTCGCAGGGTCAGCGAGCCGGCGGCGCCTTCGGTGTCGATGCTGTCGTCGACGCGGATGCCGCCCGAGCCCGGCCCCAGGGCCCGCGGGGCGGGGGCGCGATCGAGCCGATCATCGGGCGGCGCCAGGGTCGCGCCTTCGACGCCGGGCGTCGCGAAGTCGGGGGTGTCGGCCGGCGTCGGCAGGCTGCCGCCAGGCTCCGCGCCGGCCGCGCCCCTGACGGGTGGCGCCTCGCCCACCGCCGTCACCCCGCCGTCCGCCGACAGAGAGGGGCGCGGAGTGGACTCGGTGATCTCGGGCCGGTGCAGCCCGGACGGCAGGGCTTCCTGTTCCAGCTTCTGGATGCGGGCCCGCAAGACCGGGGCGTCGGCGTAGAGCGCGTCCGCCAGCTCGTGGCAGCCCTGGAAGCGGTCGGCCACCCGCGGCTCCAGGCAGCGGGCGATGGCGGTCGCCACGTGGGGCGGACAGTCGGGCACCAGCGACTGGATCGGCGCGAACCGTCCCGCGACGGTCGCCTGCATCGTGGCGAAGGGCGTCTCCTGGTCGAAGGGACGGCGCCCCGACAGCATCTCGTACAGGATGGCGCCCAGCGCGAAGATGTCGGCCCGGTGGTCGACGGCGCCGCTGTCTTCGATCTGCTCCGGGGCCATGTAGCCAGGGGTGCCCATCAGCACGCCCTGGCGGGTCGAGCCCTCGCGCAGCCGGATGTCCTCGGCCGCGACCTTGGCGATGCCGAAGTCACTGACCTTGGGCACCAGCCGGCCACGCACCCGCTCCAGCAGGATGTTGGCGGGCTTCAGATCCCGGTGCAGCACCCCCACGTCATGGGCAGCGGCGACCGCCGACAGCACGCCGGCGAACAGCTCGAGCGCTTCGGGCAGCACCAGGCTGCCCTGCTCGTGCAGCAGGGCCTGCAGGTGGCTCCCGTCGACGAACTCCATCACCAGGCAGGGGTTGCCCTCGTGCTCGACCACGTCGGTCACGCGCACCAGGTTCGGGTGCCGCAGCTGGGCCTGGATCCGCCCCTCGAGCAGCAGGCGGTCGGCCAGGCTCGGCCGTGCCAGGGTCAGGATCTTCACCGCGTGCACGCTGCCCAGGCGCACGTGCCGGACCTTGAAGACCCGGGCGATGCCGCCTTCGCCGATCAGGGTCTCGACCCGGAATCGCTCGGCGATCAGGTCGCCTTGGTGGAGGGTGAGCAACAGCGCTCCAGCGGGCTTCAGCGGGGGAGGGGAGCATCGACGCCGGAACGGTCCAGCGGTTCTGGAGACGAGAGAGGAGGAGGCCGACTCGACCGCCGAGGAGGCGACGGCGTCCACGCATGGTGGCCATAGCCCGCGGATCCCATCGTGGCGTCCGGAGCCCGGTTCGCGGTCCGTGACGTTCCGAGGCCTATGTCTTGGTTCATCACCATCCGGGCAGGTCGCTACTCTCTGCCTCGGCGACCGGTCATGCTCCTCTTCCAGTGAGGTGCCCCATGGTTCCTGTCCGAGACATCATGGCCGTCGAGCCGCAGATCCTCTCCGCCGACGCGCCCGTCGCCGTCGCCGCGTCCCTGCTCTCCCGCTGGGGCGCACGGCCCCTGCTGGTGGCGGGCGGGGGAGGGCGTCTGGTCGGCGTCGTCGGCGACGCCGAGCTCGCCGCGGCCCCGCGCAGCGCGCAGCGGGTCGGCGAGGTCGCCCGCACCGACTTCGTGACCGCCGACGGCAGCATCGACCTGGGGCAGCTCCTGGTCGACAGCCGGCCGTCGCCGGCTGGCCTCATCGTCGTGGTCAGCAGCGGTCGCCCGGTCGGCTCGCTGACCGACATGGACTTCGCCCGCATCGCGCCGCACGTGGTCGACGGCACCCGCCTGGTCGGCGACGCCGGCCCGCTCTGCTCCTTCCTGTCCCTGGACGAGAGCTTCGGCGTGGCGGGCGCCGCCGGGCTGCTCACCACCCGCGACACCGACTTCGTCGTCGTCGAGCGCGACGGCGCCTCGGTCGGCGTGCTCGAGCGCATCCAGGTCGAGCGGGCCAGCCTGGCCGGCATGCGCACCCTGAGCCAGGTGCTGGGCCGCACCCAGCTGCCGGTGGGTCAGCGCACGACCCTGCGCAGCGCGGCCCACGCCATGGTCCGCTGCCGCGCCCGCGGCATCGCCGTCACGGACGACACCGGGCGCGTGGCCGGCGTGCTGACGGTCGCGGACATCGTGGCTGCCGTCAGCGAGGTCTTCCTGGGCGGGCCCGACGTCGCCGTGGCCTGAGCCGCGCGGGCGCCGCACCGAGCGGACCCGCACTGCCGGGGCCGTCGGAGCGGCTTAGGGGGCGGGCGCTCTGAGCCCGGATGGTCCCGTGAACGCCCCTCGCCCCCGCAGCACCGTCGTCGCCCTCCTCGCCGTGGGCCTGGTGGGCTGTGCCGCGAAGAAGCACGACCTGGTCGTGCGGTCCGGCCCGGACCTGTCGGCGCCGCCGACCCGTGTCGCGCTCGCCCCGGCGGTGCTCGTGCATGCCGAGCAGCTGACCCTGGCCCCCGACGGTGCCGCCGTGCGCGATCGCCCGCTGACGTCGACCGGCCAGGACGGCGCGCTCATGGACATCGACGAAGCGACCCCCGAAGAAGCCGAGCTGCTCGACATCTTCTACCGCAACCTCTACGTCGGCAAGGTGTGGATGGGCGGCGGCTACGACATGCTGCCCGCCATCGGCAACCAGGTGCGCTCCCTCGCCCTGACCTTCTCGCTGCGCACCGACTACGCGGCCCAGGCCCAGTCCTGGGCCGACCAGACCCTGGCCGACGTGCTCGGCCAGCGCGAGCTGGTCGTCGATCCCCTGCCGACGTCGGTCGAGGCGGCGCTCACCGCACCGGCGATCCGCACCATCCGCGGCTCGGGGCCCCTCGACGGCCACGACAACCAGAACCTGCCGCGCATCGAGCTGACGCCGGCGGCCCTCGACCCCTCGGCGCTGCCCCAGGGCATCGACGCGCCGGTCGTGCTGGTGCCGATGATCGTCCACTACTACGCCCACAACGGCGGCTGGTTCGTCGGCCAGGCCGAGGGATGTCCGGCCGGCGCGCGGGTGCGCCTGCTGTGGGTGCTGCACGACACCGGCACCGGCGCCGTGCTGACCTGGGGCGACGTGTCGGCGCGCTACGTCGAGAAGTATTTCTACAGCCCCAACGACGTGCAGCTGCAGGACTACCTGCTGGCCGCCGAGGGCATGATCCGCGGCGCCCTCGAAGAAGGCCTGCTGGACTGAAGCCGGCGCTGCGCCTCCCCCCGACGCAGCCTCCTCGACCCGCAGCCTCCTCGACCCGCAGCCTCCTCGACCCGCAGCCTCCTCGACCCGCAGCCTCCCCGAGACGCAGCGCGGCCGCTGACGACCCGCCGAAGCGGGCGGCCAGCGGCCGCGAGACCGTCGCGCGGTCCGAGCGGGGCTCAGCCCTGCTGCGGGTTCGGGCGCTCGTCGATCTTGACGCCGCGGGCGTGCACGGTGGCGCAGCGCTTGCCGAAGACCGGGTAGCCGAAGGGCGCGAAGCCGGTGGTGTGGGTCTCGGCGCGGGTGTCCAGGACGTGGGTGGCGTCGGGGATCTTGTCGAGGGCGTGGTACAGCGCGCGCTTCTCTTCGGGGGTCGGGCCGCCGATCGGGAGGGCGGGCAGGCTGAAGCCGCCGGTCGAGGGCATGGACAGGGCGGCGGCCTGGTTCGCGAACAGGTGGCCCCAGTCGATGAAGATGTAGGTGCCGCAGGCCTCTTCGGTGGTCTGGCCCATGACGGTGAAGCCGGCGTCGGCGAAGGGGATCGGGGCCTGGGGGGCCCGGGCGCCCTTGAGGGAGCAGCCCGTCAGGGCGGTGAGGGCGACAGCAGCGAGCAGGGTCTTGCGCATGGGTCCTTCCGGAGCGTTTGCGTGGAGGGAGCGGTCGGGGAGACCGCGGGGAGAGAGTCGGTGCGGGGAGGCTACCGGATTCTCGGGGGGTGCGTCGGCCGAAGCCGGCTCGGGCCGGCATAACGGGGCGCTGCGGGCTTGTCCGCATGCGTGACGTCACGACTCGCGACGGTGGACCGGCCGGGCCGCGGCCCCGACTCGCGGGAGTGGCCGGTCCGGGCCTCGGCGGGTACCTGGGCCGCCCTGGAGGACGCATGTCGAAGCACGGGTGGTGGCCGATCGTCGAGACCCTGGCCCTCGCAGGCACCCTGCTGGTCGCCTGCGGGGACAAGGACGGCGGCGACAGCGGCGGCTCGGACACCGACGCGGACGCCGACGCCGATGCGGACGCCGACACCGACGCCGACACCGACGCCGACACCGACGCCGACACCGACACCGACGCAACGGGAACGGACGGGACCGACACCGACGGGACCGACACCGACTCCGACTCCGACACGGACACGGACGGCGGCTCCGGGGCCGCGGACGGCCTCGGCGAGCTGACCGGCGACTGCCGGGTGCTGGGCGACACCGAGCTCACCGGCCCCGAGCCTTGGATGTACGTCAGTACCCTCGATCTGGCCGACACCACCTTCGACACCGATGCCCTGTCCCCTGGCGGGCTGGAGGTGTGGGAGGACGGCAACCTGGGCGGCTCCTCGCTGCACTCCGAGGTCTTCGCCTACGAGCTGCTCTACCGCTGCGCCGACGCGACCCTGCTCGCGACCGAGGGCGAGATCGAGTACCTCGACCCCTCGGGCAAGAAGACCGACCTCTACGTCGACATCGACGCGGTCCCGATCGGCGTCAGTGTGACCCGGGCCTTCGTCTGGGAGAACGACGACGCCTACACCGTGGCAGAAGCCACGGACCTGCTCGACGGCAAGCTGTCCGACATCCTGCTCTCTACGGCCAACGCCGACCCGGCGAACCCCTGGGACAAGCAGATCCTGGCCGTGCTCGCCTACGCCCCGGACTACGCCGTCGCCCTCGAAGAAGCCTGGCCGCTCCTGGACGCGTCGGTCCGCGCCGACACCATCCTGTGGGTCGTCGTCACCGAAGGCGACGACGAGTACATCTACTGATGGCCGGCGACGCCCCCGGGCCGACCCGCGGCCGACCGCTGCCGCTGCCGCTCCTGGTCCTGCACCTGGGCATCATCGGCGTGCTCTGCTTCCAGGCCGTGTACAGCGGCTGGCAGGTGTTCGTCGTCATGCAGCCCCCCGGCACGACCGGGCTGCTGTTCGGCGCGGCCAACGGCGTGGACATGGACTTCCTGATGGTCCGGCGCATGTACGCGATGGAAGCGTGGGTCCCCACGGTCGGACTGGCGCTGTACCTGGCCATCACCGAGATCCTGCCTCGTCGGCTCGGCGGACCTCCTCCCGCGCAGCGGTAGGGGCGGCCGACCGCGACGGCGAAGTCGCGATCCGGCGTCCGCTCTCGCGGGACCCAGCGCTGCGCTCCCCTGGGATCCGCACCACGACGGCATCGCTGCAGCTGGCACGGTCGTTGCTCTTCCTCCTGGCACACCCCCCAGTAGGAGGCCCCCGTGACCCGCTCCCTGTCCCGCCTGTTCGCCCTTCCCCTCGCTGCGGTCGCCCTGACCGCCTGTCCCCCCATCGAGGGTCCACTCGGTCCCGGTCGAGGTGGAGAGCTCCGCGAGGGCACCTGGCGCATCGACATCGAAGACGCCTACGTCGACGGCCGCTGCGACGGCGTCCGGGCCCGTGACATCATCGAAGGCGGGCCCTACCTGATGGATCTGCGCACCGACGGCCGCATGGTCGGCGCCCGCTTCGAAGGCATGGACATGCAGGGCGGGATCGACGCCCGCTGGCTGGAGCTGCACGGCTTCCTGTCGATGGAGGGCGAGCCCGGTGTGCCCGAGGAGCCCCGCCCCGGCGAGGAGGAGTCCCGCCCCGGCGAGGAGGAGATCGAGGTCGGCGGCGGCGAGGTCGACGAAGAGGCGCCTCCCGCGCCTTGCGAGGCCGAGCCCGAGCCGCCCGGTGGCGGCAGCGGCGGCGGTGGCGGCGGCGCCACGCCTCCCCCGACGGAGGGCCCCGGCATCCGGGCCGACCTGTACGGTGACATCGTCGCGCCCGAGCGCTTCGCGGGCACGCTGACCGTGTCCTACGACCTGCCCGACATGCGCTGCGCCATCGAAGCCGAGCTGGTGGCCACCTGGGTCTCCGAGGGTGGCGTCGAGGAGGAGCCCCGACCCCTCGAGGACGACGAGGACTGGTCCGACGAAGGGGACGGCGAGGACCGCGGCGACGACGACGGCGACGACGAAGGCGAGGCCGGCGACGACTGCGACTGGGAGGTCGAGGACTGCTGACAGCGGCTGGCGCCGCTGACCCCGGGGTCGGCGCGCCGCGCGCTACGCTGCCGCGGTGCCGCCCGATCTCCACGACCGCATCCTGAGCGCCCTGCTGGCCCTGACCGGCGGGGCGCTCTCGATCTTCCTGGTCCTGGCACCGCTGGCCGGCCTGCAGGTCGCCTTGGGCAACACGCCCCTCCAGCCGGGCGAGGGCCCGATCTTCGCGATCGTGCTGCCGTTCTCCTTCCTGCTGGGGCTGTTCGGCGCGCTGTCGCTCGCCGCCGGCGTCCAGCTGTGGCGGGATCGCCGGCTCGGGTGGATCCTGGGCCTGGTCTGCTGCGGGCTGTGGGCCACCGGCGGGCTGCTGCCCCTGTCGGTCTACGGCCTGTGGGTGCTGCTGCGTCTGCGCACCCGCAGCCGGCACGCGGCGGCCGCATGACCGAGGCGCTGACGCTGCGCCTGCGCACCGGCTGGGCCGTCTGCACCGCGCTGTTGTACCTGGGGATCGTGGCCGGCGGCGTCTGGATCGTGCAGCACGCCCTGTCGACGCCGAGCATGGGCGTGCCGGCCGCCCTGTTCATGGGCGGGCCGCCGCTGTTGGTGGGCGGCGCCATGGCGGCGCTGCACCTGGCCTTGCCGTTCCTGCCCGAGCGACCAGGGACCTGGTGGCTGCACGCCGGCCTGCTCGGGCTGTCCGCGGTCGGGTCCTGCCCGCCGCTCGCGATTCCCGTGCTGGTCGGCTGGCTGTCCGACCCGGTGCGGCTCCGCTTCGGGCGTCCCGCCGCCGGCTCTGGCGGTTAGTCCTCCTCCCTCGTGTCCCCCCGCGCCCCCGGAGTCGCCTCGTGCGTCGTCTCGACCTCGTCCTGCCCTTCGTCCTGATCCCCCTCCTCGGCGCCGGCTGCATGGTGCCGAAGAAGAAGTACGACGCCCTGCAGGCCGAGCTGGACGACACCCGCGCCCAGATGACCGAGCAGCTGGCCGCCCGCGACGGCCAGATCACGTCCCTCGAAGACCAGCTCAAGGCCGAGCTCGAGTCCTACGGCGAGCTCGACGCCGAGTACCAGGCCCTCCAGAAGAAGTACGAGGACGAGACCGCCGCCCTGCGCGCCGAACAGGCCGAGCTGCTCAAGGACCGCAGCCGCCTGCGCCAGAGCGTCGACGAGATCAAGAGCGCCCTGGACGAGCTCGCCAACCGCAAGCGCCAGGCCGAAGAACGCGTCGCCGCCTACCAGGACATGCTCTCCCGCTTCCAGAAGCTCATCGACGCCGGCCGGCTCAAGGTGAAGATCGTCGACGGCCGCATGATCGTCGAGCTGGCCACCGACATCCTGTTCGCGTCGGGCAAGGCCGAGCTGTCCAAGGAAGGCCGCGAGTCCCTGGCCGAGGTCGGCGCCGTGCTCGCCGACATCCCCGACCGCGCCTACCAGGTCGAGGGCCACACCGACGACGTGCCGATCCAGACTGCCCAGTTCCCCAGCAACTGGGAGCTCGGCAGCGCCCGGGCCGTCACCGTGGTCCGCACCCTGATCGAAGCCGGTGTGCCCGCGCCGCGGCTGTCTGCCGCCAGCTACAGCGAGCACCACCCGGTCGCCGACAACGCGACCAAGGAAGGCAAGTCCGCCAACCGCCGGATCGAGATCGTGGTGGTCCCCGACCTGTCCCAGCTGCCGGGCTTCGAAGAGCTGGAAGCCCTCTCCGGCGGCTGATCGCAACAAAGGCATCGCATCAGGATCCGCACCGGCACGGCGTCATCGCTGTGTGGCGCTGCAATTCGCCTGTCTGTCACGTCGATGTCACGAAGACAGATGAAATGGATCCTCGTCCCCTGCGTTCAAGGGGCGCGACCGGCTGCGGTGGTCTTCAACACCATCGCGTTGGTCTCACCGGTCCCCTCGGGGACCACCGGTCCCTTCGGGGATCATGGGCGCCGCCGCACTCCCGTGGCGACCGCCTTTCCACACCCATCGGAGCCACCATGCTCAGTTCGTCCTCTGCAGACCACGTGTCTGCCGATGGCGCAGACCTCAGGTCTGCCGACGAATGGGGTCCAGGCCCCCGCTCGCACTGCGGCTCTTTGACAGCACGGAAGGAACGGGTCGATGGGATGTGGTCCCTCGGCTCGAATCATGTGCTCCGGGCATCTGCCCCGGAGTCGCCGTGGCATGGGTGTGATCACGATGGTCACCCCGCGCCGCGGAGTGGAGACCCGCGCGTCTGAGCCGCCTCGTGTGGCCGGCGCGCACCCGCGACGGACGGGCCCCGGCAATCGCCCCGTTCGACGCGCGAACCGCGCTGGTACGAGGACCTCTCAGGTGGGAGCGGTCCACGCGCGGTGACCGCGGATCGGCAGCACCACCCCGTCCAGCCCGTCGCCTCGTGCGTCGGGTTGGACCCGGTCCGCTTTGGTTCCCAGCACGCCCTCGGGTGTGCTCGGGTCGCAGCCCCCCCGACAGGCTCGGGGGTTCGGGAAGGACCTCGGTCCTCCCTTCGTACGACTCCCTCGTAGGCACGCCGCCTCGCGTCGTGGTGGACCTCGTGTCCGCCCCGTTGGTCCCATGGCCCCCCGTTTCCCTTGGGGAGGCCCGGGACCGGGTTCACGACGAGACCGCGGCCGCCGCACCGGGGAGCCAGCGCCACTCCCGATCCGTTCCGCCGTGTTGTCGAGCAGTGGTGTAGAGCTCGGGCCTGGCCCCCGTGTGGGCGGTATCTTTCGGTGCCCTCTCCCCGGGACCCGGCCGTGGCTCCTCACAACGTCCTCCCCCTGCCCGACAGCGACGTCGTGCTGTGGGCACGACTGGCGTCGGTCGCGGCTGCGTCCGCGGGCGCTCCGCCGCCCGATGGGGACGCGCTCCTGCCCCTGCTGGCGGCGGTCGACGCGCTGCCCGACGCCACGCGCTGGGCCTTCCTGGGCGATCTGCTCGACCTGGTGCGGCACACCGATCCGCGGGTCCGGGCCGCGGCCCTGGCCGGCCTGCGCGGCGCCCGTGGCTGGCCCGCGCTGCGGGTGCTGGTCGCGGGGCTGCAGGACGGCGAGGCCGACGTGCGCCTCGCCGCGGCTCGGGCCCTGGCGGTCGCCGCCGTGCACGAGCCGGGGCTGTGGCTGCACATCGCGGTCAGCCCCGATCCCGTCGTGGTCGCGGTGCTGCTCGAGGGCGGGCCCGCCGCTGCGCAGCCCCTGCTGGCGCGCTTGCTGGCGGACCCGGCCTGCGTGCCGGCGATCTGCACCCGGATCCGGACCGAGGGCCTGAGTCCCGACGCGCTGCCGTGGCTGCTGCCGCACCTGCGCTGCGGGCACGTGGGCACGGTCGAAGCCACGGCCCTGCTCGACACGCTGCCCTGGGCCGGCGACCCGGCCGACCTCGTCCGTCCCCTGGGGCCCGACCGCAGCCGGGGCGGCACGCAGTGCACCGGCGGCCAGGCCGCCCGCGACGCCGCCGACGAGCTGCGCAAGTCCGCCGATGGCCTGGACGCGCTGATGCTGCTGCTGTGCGAGCAGCACGACTCCGGCGCCCCCGTCGACCTGCGTGGGCTGTGCCACCGGCTGTGGCAGCGCGGCGACAGCTCCGGCGCCGAGCGACGCCTGGCCTGTGCGGCCCTTGCCCTGCTGCGGTCCCGCTCCGATGGCCTGGGGCGGCCCTACGATGCGCCGCCTGCCCTGGTGAGCCTGGCGCTGCTGCGGTTCGTCGGCGTGCTGGAGTGGGAGGAGCTGACCGTCGAGTGCCGCCGCGCAGGGCTGCGGGACGCCGCGATGTCCCGGCGGTCCTGGCCGTCCGGGCTCGACCTCGTGGCCTGCGGGGCCGTGGCCCTGCTCCCGGAGCGCGGGGTCGACGTCGGCCTGCTGTCCGCGATGGCCACGATCGGCGACCCCGACAGCCTGCGCCGGGTGCTCGCCGCCTGCGACGAGGGGCAGCTGATCACCGCCCTGCTGCGGGCGCCCGAGGACGCGGTCCGGCTGCTCGGCGTGCAGCACGACGGCGGCACGCGGTCGACGCGCGGCTACCTGCGGCAGCTGCTCGAGCAGGCCGTGGCCCGCGATCCCCACAAGGGCGCGGTCCTGCTCGCGACGGTGGGGCTGCGCAGCCCGCGGCTGGTCAAGGCGCCGCTGCTGGCCGGCGGGCCCGAGCTGCTGCACGACGTGCTGGCTTGTCTGGACGGCCAGGACGCCCGCCACACCGGGCGCTGCCTGCGGTTCGTCGAGCAGCTGCTGCCGTCGCTGCCGACCCCGCTGCGGGTGGTCGAGAGCATCCTGGTGGAGTGGGGACTTCGCGGGCTGGCCAGCCGCACCTTGGTCCGCGAGACGATCGTGACCCAGCCGCCGGCCCTGGTGGTGCACGCCCTGGGGCCGGCCGGGCTGGCGGCGCTGGCCGTGCTGGACGGCGAGGTGGGGCTCTTGCCCTGGCCGATCCTGGTCGAGCTGGCCCGGGCGATCGGCGAGACCCCGGATCCGGTGGTGCAGGCGTGGATCGCGCCGGTCGTCGGCGTCGCGCGGACGAAGACCCGGGCGGCGGCTCCGACCCCGCACCGCGGCCGGGCCTTGAGCGAGGAGGAGGCGCGCGAGATCACCGGCGCGGCGCCCGCAGCCTTGTCCAAGGCCCTGGAGCCCGCGCTGGCCGGGCCGGTGAGCGGCCTGGTCGAGGCGCTGGACCTGCGCCACGACCCGGCGAACAGCCACGCCGCGGCCTGCCAGGCGCTGCTGTTGTGCACCGACGAACACGCCGAGGTCGCGCGCGCCCTGCGGCACTGGGGCATCGACGACCCCGCCGTCAAGAAGGCCGTCGACCGGGCCATGGTCGAGCGCTGGTCCCACGCCCCCAGCCTGTCGCGTGCCGCGGCGGCCTGGCTGCACCGCTGGGACCTGCCGCTGGCCTGCTTCATCCGCGGCTGCCCCGGCTGGGGCGGGCTCGCCCGGGTGCTGCGCGAGGCCCTGGCCGTCGGCGGCCCGAGCCTGCGCGAGGCGACCTGGCGGGCGGGCACGCGGGTGATCGGGCACAGCCGCTTCCACGACCCGCCCAAGGTCGTCGAGCTGGTCGACGACGAGCTGGTCGACCTGCTGGTGGCGGTGCTGGCCGGCGAGTCGATCGCCCTCGGGCACGCCTGGCCGTCCGACGGACGGGATCGCGTGGCAGTGCAGCGGGCCGCCGCCGAGATGCTGGCCAGCCTGTTCGCGATGGACATCCCGCTCGGTGTGGATCTCGAGGCCCGCAAGCCGGCGCTGGAGGCCGCCCTGCCCGGCCTGGACACCACAGGCCGCATGCACCTGGGCTGCGTCGTGTCCCTCGACGGCCTGCACAGCCGGCGCCGCGGGCGGACCACCGCCGTGGCCGGGGATCCCGCCACCGCCATCGTCGCCGCGGCTTCGGCGGACGAGGTCGCGCCGTGGCTGCGGTCGCCGTCGAGCTCGGCCTGCGAGCTCGCGGTCCTGCGCATGGAGGACTTCGGCGAGGCCGGCGCCGCGCAGGTGCTCGCCGTGCTGCTCGACCCCGACGGGCCGCACCGCGCCGTGCTGTCCCAGGCCATCGCCGGCTGGCCCGAGGGGCCCTCCCTGGCCCGCGCCGTGGCCGGCTCGGCCGACCCGTCCCTGCCCGTGTGGGTCCGGTTCGGCCTGGCCCTCGGCCTGGCGGAGCGGGTGGGCGACCGCGCCCTCGACGACGGCCCGCTCTCCCTCGCCGTGGGCGCGCTGACCGACGAGCGCGGCCCCTCCGACGCCCCCTGGCTCCGCAGCGACGAGCTCGGCCGGCTGCGGGTCCAGGCCGACGACCTCGACCTCCTCGCCCGGCGCCTCCTCCTCTCCCCCGACCCGATGGCCCACTCCTGGGCGATGGCCGAGCTGCTCCCCCAGGTCGGTCGACGGCCCGAGGTCGCCGCGCTCATGCGGGCCTTCCTGGCCCGGCGGGTGCTCGCTTCACCGGACCTGCGCGCCCGTGTCGCCGTGGTCCTGCTCGAGGCCTTCGATCCCTACGGCGCCGTCGTGCCGGTCCTGCGCGCCATGGCCCAGGCCCGGCGGACCCCGACCGACGAGGCGGTGCGTCGCTGGGGCCACGCGCTGCCACCGGCCGAGCTCGCCCGGATCTGCCGCGCCGCGATGACCGCGGGCCCCGAGCTGCTGCCGCTCGTGCCCTTCGTCGACGGCCTGTCCCGCTGCCCACCGAACGCGCGCCCGCACGGCGCGATGGTGATCGTCCAGGAGACCCGCGACGACGGCGTGCAGAACCGCGCCCTGCCGCACGCGGTCGACGCCCGCACGCGCCGCACCGTCGCCCGCCGGCTGGCCGAGGTGTTCGTCTGGGGGCGCAACCAGGGCTTCCGGATCACCGGCAAGCCCTACCGCATCGAGCTGATCGGCGGCCGCGACCTGGGCTGGACGCGGCTGACCGAGCGCTCGATCTACGTGAACCCGGTGCCGATGCTGCGCGGCGAGCGGGACGGGGCTGCCGTGCTGCGCGGGCTCATCGTGCACGAGCTGGGGCACCACGCCTACAACGCCGACGAGCAGGGCCGCGAGGTCTGGAAGCGGGCCGGCAGGCACAAGCTGCAGCAGCTGCACAACCTGGTCTGCGACGAGCACCTCGAGCGCAACCTGCGCAGCCGTGACCGCGTCTGGGGAGACGACCTCAAGAAGCTGGCGGCATGGGCCTTCCAGCACGGGCAGCGCGAGATCCCCGTCCTGGCCCTGCTGGGCCGCCTGGGGGTCGATGCCCTGCCGGTCCTGCGCCTGTCGTCGCTGTCGGTGGCCCGGCAGGACGACTGCGTCGGCGTCGGCCTGGGCGAGCTGCTGCGCGCCCTGGAGGCCGAGGGCAGCAGCTTCGCGCGCTTCATGCGGGCGCTGCGCATGGGGCTCGGCAACCGGCACGGAGACGACAAGGTCGGCCGCGCCCTGGCGCTGTTCGACAAGGGCTTCAAGGGACGCGACAACGAAGGCCTGTGGGAGGTCACCCTCGCGCTCAGGGAGATCTTCCACGACGAAGCGGGGCTGCTCGACCTGTGCGACCTGCACGCCACCAGTCGGCCCGGCAGCTGCGACGAGGCCGGGGCCGAGGCGGGGGTCACCCAGGAGGAGGTCGATCGCGAGGTCGAGCGCATCGAGCGCGAGGCCACCGCCGCCCCCGAGGAGGCCGAGCCGACCCGCGACATGCGGGTGCCGCCCAAGGACCAGGTCAACGTCGGGGGAGGCGCCGAGTTCTCGCCCATCCACCGCGTCGTGCCCCTGACCTACGAACCCGCCGCGGCGGCGGAGCTGGCCCGCGAGGTGGCCCGTCCGGCCCGCAAGCTGCGCGACCTGCTGCGCACCCTCGGCCTGTCCTTCGTCGAGGTGCGCCCCCGCATCCAGGGGCATCGCCTGGACCGCAGCCGGCTGTCGGCCCTGGCGCTGCGCGGCGATCCGCGGGTGCTGGTGTCCCGCAAGGTGCAGCGGCGCGCCGACCTGTTCCTGGCCCTGGTCGTGGACTGCTCCGGCAGCATGGGCGCGTCCGGCCGCATGGAGCGCGCCCGGCGCTTCGCCGCGATGGTGGCCGAGGCCTGCCGCGGCCTGGACGGCGTCGACCTGCGGATCATCGGGTTCACCGACGCCGTCATCTTCGATGCCGGGGACGCCGACCGCCCTGCCGCCCACGCCCTGGATGCTGGCGGCGGGAACAACGACGCGGCTGGCCTGTGGCACGCCGCGAAGCTCGCCATGTCCAGCCGGCGCTCCGCCCGGCTGCTCATCATGGTCAGCGACGGCCTGCCGACCGAGTGCACCACGACGGCCCTGCGCAAGCTGGTGCGGGATCTGACCCGGCGGCGTGGCATGGTGTGCGCCCAGGTCGCGGTCGCCTCGCTCCACGAGCAGTGCTTCGATCACTACATCGAGGTCACCCACGACGACCCGGACATCGCCGTCCGGGACTTCTCCCGGGTCGTGGGCGGCCTCGTCGCCCGCACCCTCTCCGGCTGAAAGGAGCCCCCTCATGGCAGGCAAGTGGAAGTCCGAGGAGCTCGAGCCGGGCAAGGTCCTGGAGACGACCTTCTTCCGCAACCCGGTGGGCGACTCCCCCTACCCGTTCCGGGCCACCCACCTCGACGGCCGTCGCGCCCCGAAGGTCGTGCTCTCGGACGACCCGCGCATCCGCCCCGGCGTGCCCACGCAGGTCCGCATCGTGGCGGTCCACAAGCCCGAGCGCAGCGACCGGGGCTGGATCCAGATCGAGTACGTGGCGGCCCGCGAGCTGCAGCTCGACGGCATCTACCTCGACCCCATGGTCACGCGGAAGCTGCAGGTGCTGCTCGAGAGCGGCCTGAACATCCTGCTCGACGGGCCCCAGGGCTCCGGCAAGACGACGATGGTGCGCGCCATCGCACGGACGCTCGGCATGGACTTCGTGTTCTTCAACTGCGCCGCCGTGCTGGACGCGACCGACTTCATGGCGACGATCCAGGTCCGGGCCAGCGACAGCGGAGCGCCGGTCACGGACTTCGTCTCCACCGATCTGCGCAACGCGCTGCTGGCCGCGGTCGCCGCCCCCGCGCGCCGCTTCCTGGTGTTCCTCGACGAGCTGAACCGCTGCCCCGAGTCCGCGCGCAACGCGCTGATGCCCGCGCTGGACGCCACGCGCCGCATCTTCGACCCCGTCACCAACCAGTTCGTGTCCATCCCCGACAACATCCAGTTCGTGGCGGCGGTGAACCGGGGCCGCCAGTTCAGCGGGACGTTCGGCATCGACGCCGCCCAGCTCGACCGCTTCGCGCCGCTGCAGGTCGACTACCTGCCGATCACCGCCGAGGTCGACCTGCTGCAGAAGCGGCACCCCGACGTGCCCAAGGCGTCCGTGAAGCGGGTGGTGGAGATCGCCGCCCGCCTGCGCAAGAGCGAGGAGCTGGGCGCCGGCCTTTCGGTGCGCGCGACCCAGGAGGTCTGCGTGTACCTGCAGCACCCGCTGATGGAGAAGGCCGACGACGGCATGCTGGCCGAGCTGTTGAAGTCCAGCTTCTGCGGGCGCTTCTCGGGCCGCTGGGACGACGCCACCAGCGACGCCGGCGTGGCCTGGCGGATCATCGAGCAGGCGCTGGCCGAGCAGGCCAAGAAGCGGAAGTAGGCGGTGCAGCTGAGCCAGGCCTTCGTGGTCCTCGACGACCCGCATGTCGCCGAGGTCCAGGACCTCGTCGCCGCGCTGACGCGTGTGGCCGCGCTGTCGGTGGAGGACCGGTGGCCCTGGCTGGCGACCGTGCCCGACCTGGCGCGGCACCCCGACGTGTCGGTGCGGGTCGCCGTGCTGGCGGCCCTGCGGGGCTGCCGGGGGCTGCAGGCGATCCAGGCCGTCGCCGCGGGCCTGGCCGACGGCGAGGCCGAGGTCCGCCGGGCCGCGCTCGCCGCGGTCGGGGCGGTGGCCGACGCCGAGCAGGGGCTGCTGCTGACCGCCATGACCTCGCCCCACGACGAGATCCGCCGCGGGGCGGTCGGCATGGGCGCGCACAGCAGCATCCAGATCTGGATCCGCGCCCTGGCCGAGCCGGCACTGGCCGACCTCGTGGTCGATGAGCTCTGTCGCCAGGGAAACTCCCTCCTGCTGCAGGGCGCTCTCCTCCAGCACCGCGACCAGGGGCACATCGACGACGACCGCGTCCTCCGCATCCTCACCGCCCACCCGTGGTTCCTGAAGCTCGGGGAGATCAACAGGTGGGTGCCGCGCCAGCCGCTCAACCCGTCGGTGCTGCCGACTCCGGAGACCGTGCACGGCGTCGTGCGCTCCGCGAAGCCGCCCCACGCCCTGGAGCGCTCGCTGGCGGTGCTGGCGCGGGCCGGCGAAGACGCCTGTGTGGCCGCCCTCGACAAGGTGGTCGAGAAGGCCCTGCAGCGGCAGCTGAACATCGTCGACGTGCACGCACTGGGGCTCGCGGTCCTGCTCAACCTGCTGCGCGACCGGCTGGTGCCGCCCCCGACCCAGCTGGTGCTGGCGCTGCTGTTGGCGCCGGGGCTGCTGGCGATGGACGAGCTCCCGGCCGCGGCGGGCCGGCTGGCCCTGCGCCGCTTCCAGCAGCTCGAGCAGGCCAACCGCCTGCCGTCGAAGGGAATCGAAGACGCCCTGCTCGCCTGGGTCTGGGACGAGGACCGGCTGGACCTGGCGGCCCTGGCCGGGCTGCAGCGGCTCTACGACCTGATGCCGCTGTACCTGCTGGCCAAGGGCGAGCGCCGCGACGACCTGATGCGAGCCCTGGCGTCCCACCCGGACGTCGCGGTCACCCTGCTGCTGGCCATGCAGGAGGCCGAGCACCAGGTCGTCGCGACCCTGCTGGTCGACGGGGCGGTGGCCCACGGGCACCTGATGGTGCCGGCGCTGGGCATCGTGCTGGCCCGGGTGCCGGCGATGCGGGACCTGCTGGTCCGGCGCATCTCCCCGGACAGCCTGCTGGCCGCCGCGCTGATCTTCGCGGACCGCCACCCGGACACGACCACCGCCGACGGCGAGGCGCTGGCGGCCGCCCTCTGCGACAAGGGCCGCCGGGTCGATCTGCTGCTGCGCGAGCTGCTGCTGGCCGTGGACCGGCCGGGCCCGGTGCTGGTGCCCCTGCTGCGGCAGCGGGTGATCACGGCCAAGCCGCGGACCTTCGTCGCCCGGCTGGGCGAGGACGGCTGCACGGCGCTCGCGCGCCTGGACAGCGAACACCCGATGCTGGTCGGCACCTTGGCGGCACGCGTGGCGAAGGCGATGCCGCCGGGCTGGTCGGACCCCGTGCTGGTCGCCTGGCGGGCGCCGCTGCAGCCCGCGCCCCCGGACCCGATGCTCGAGGTGCCGGACGAGGCGCCGCCCCGGGTGGTGGACAAGACCAAGGCCTTCCGGCTGCGCACCTGCCGGACCGAGGCCCTGGACAAGGTCGTCGAGTTCGCCCTGGCCAGCCGCTCCACCGGCCTGGCCGAGCTGTTGCTGGGCCGGCGCCCTCCGGAGCAGCCGCTGCCCCGGGTCTGCCTGGCGGCGGTGCTCAGCGACGACCCGCCGGCTGCGGACGCGCTGGTCCTGGCCCGGTTCGGGGCGGAGGATCCCGACGTGGCCCGGGTCGTCGGGCGCATCCTGGTGGCCCGCTACCAGCGCCGGTCCCTGTCGCTGCCCGCCGCCGCCTGGCTGTGCCGATGGGACGAGGCCCGTGCCTTGCTGCAGGCCCACGTGGACGCCTGGGAGGGGGGCCTTCCGGCGCTGCTGGCCGAGAGCCTGGGCTGGCAGGGGCCGGCCCTGCGCGGCGTGTTCTGGCAGGCCGGCGCCCGGCTGGTCCAGCAGTGGCAGGCGCGCGAGCCCGGACGGCTGCGGGGGACGGCAGGGGCCGCGCTGGCGGCGGTCGCGGCCGAGGCCTTGACCGACCGCTCGGGCGGTGGGCGGGGGCTGTTGGGCTACCCGGCCAGCAGCCGCGATCTGGCGACGGTCCAGGGGGCCGCGGCGCGCATCCTGGTCGACCTGCGGGCCTGCGGCGTGGACGTGAGCGCCCACGAAGCGGCGGTGCGGGCGGTGTTGCCGATCCTGGACCGCGCGGCGCGGCTGTGGCTGTGCCCGTGGCTGGTCTCGGCCCTGCCGCCCCCGGTGCCGCGGGACGAAGCGCCGGTGCGGGTCGATGTCGTCGCGCTGGCCGAGCTGGTCGAGGAAGCCACCGACGAGCCCGCCCTGCGCGCGGCGCTGTCCGCCGACGAGCGGGGCGCCGTCGCGCTGGCCGCGGAGACCCTGGCCGGGCGGGGACCCGGCGGCCGCGCGTTGCTGCGTCAGGCCCTGGCGCAGGACCCGCTGGTGTGGCCGCGAGAGGTGTTCACCGCGCTCCTGCCCTTCGCTGGCGAGGTCACGCAGGCCGACGGGGACGGCGCCACCTGGCCGGCCGGGCGGTCCTTCCTGCGCGTGGCGCGGGCGCTGTCGCTGCCCGAGGGCGCCGAGCGCGAAGCGGCCATCGACGCCGCGCTCGACGCCGCCGCCCAGGTCCCCGACGACACGCTCGGCATCGACCCCGCCCCGCTCATCGGCCTGGGGCTGAAGCCCGCGCGCATCGCGGAGCGGCTGGTGCACGCCCGGCACCCGACCCTGTGGCAGTGGGCGGCGCGGGCCCTGTGCAAGGCCCCGGTCAGCCACCTCGAGACGCTGCTCGCGTTCCTGGACGCCCGCGGGACCGACGAACCCATCGTCAGCTGGGAGGTCGCGAGCGCCGTCGCCCGGTTCCGCCCGGAGCGGGTCTGGCCGTGGCTGTGCCAGGGCCTGATGACCAACGAGACCACCTTCCAGGAGTGGGGCAGCAAGGTCGACGCCCACCTGCTCCGGCGGCTGATCCAGGCAGTGCTGGTCGGCGGGGCCGTCGCTGTGCCGGACAACGTGGTGGTGCTCCGCATCCAGTGGCTGCGCGTGCATCGCTCGCCGAGCCTGTGGGAGCCCGCGGCGGTCGCGGCGCTGCGCTGGAACCGGGACGCCCAGGCGGTCGCGCCGCTGGTCCCGGCCCTGGCGGCCAGCGCGGGCCACTTCCACGGCACGCGGCGGGTGGCCGAGGTGTTCCGCTGGGGGCGCCTGCAGGGCCTGATGCTGCTCGGCAAGCGCTACCAGGTGCACACGACGACCCGCGGCCTGGGCTGGACCCGGCTCAACGAGCGCAAGGTCTTCGTGAACCCGACCCCGCTGCTGCGCGGCGAGCGCGACGGCGAGGCGCTGCTGCGCGGGCTGGTCGTGCACGAGCTCGGCCACCATCGCTACAACACCGACGCCGACGGGCTCGCCGCCAACCAGGTCGCCACCCAGGAGGGCATCTTCCGCCTGCTCAACCTGGTCCAGGACGAGCACCTCGAGCGCAACCTGCGCAGCCTGGACGAAGACTGGGGCAACGACCTGAAGAAGCTGGCGGCCTGGGCCTTCCAGCACGCCCAGCGCAGCGAGGTCGTCGCGACCCTGGACCGCAGCCTGGGGCCTCACCTGGTGCCCGTGCTGCGGCACGCCGGCATCTCCCCGGCCCGGGAGCGCCAGTCCGTCGTGGTCCAGACCGGCGCGCTCCTGGGCGCGCTGGAGCGCAACGGCAGCGAGTTCGCAGCGTTCGTCCGCGCCCTGCGCATGGGGCGCGGCGCCCGCGCGGCCCCTCCGCGGGTGCGCCAGGCGCTGGCCCTGTTCGACGCCCTGCCGGACGGACGCCCCTTCCGCGAGGCCACGAACACCGAGCTGCTCCAGACCGCCCGCCAGCTGCGCGAGATCTTCGGCGACCAGTCCGATCAGCTCGAGAGCTTCGACCTGCACGGCACCGCGGACGGGGACGAGGGCGACGACCTGGCCGACGGGCGCGGCGTCACCGACGACGACGTGCAGCGCGAGGTCGTCCGCCTGGACAAGGTCGAGGAGCGCAGCCAGCCCGAGGGCAGCGACGGGGCCCCCAAGCGGGGCGGGGCCGACGTGCTGGTGACCGGCCCGGATGCCGACTTCAAGCGCATCACCGAGGTCCGCGTCCTGGCCCACGATCCCGACGCCGCCGCCGCCCTGGCCGCCGAGGTCGCCCGGCCGGCCCGCCTGCTGCGCGAGGACCTGGCCCACCTGGGCCTGTCGACCCGGGTCGTGAAGCCCCGCGTGGCCGGCCACCGCCTGGATCGCTCCCGGCTGCCCGGCCTGGCCCTGCGCCGCGACCCGCGCGTCCTGCAGCGCCGCACGCGCGTCATCGACAGCGACCTGTTCGTCGGCATCGTCGTCGACTGCTCCGGCAGCATGCACGGGGCCCGCATCCACCGGGCCCGCCACATGGCCGCGGTGGTCGCGGAAGCCGTGCGCCCCCTGGACGGGGTCGACGCCCGCGTCTTCGGGTTCACCGACCGCATCATCTGGGACGCCGGCAGCGACCGCCGCTGCAGCGCGCACGCCCTGGAAGCCAACGGCGGCAACAACGACGCCGCCGGGCTGTACCACGCCGCCCAGGCGGCCCTGGCCAGCCCCCGCAGCGCGAAGCTGCTGGTGATGATCAGCGACGGCCTGCCGACCGAGTGCACGACGACGGCCCTGAAGACCCTCGTGAAGTCCCTGCAGCGCCGCTACGGCATGGTCTGCGCCCAGGTGGCGGTCCACAGCCTGCACGAGCAGTGCTTCGACCACTACATCGAGGTGCTGTCCGACGACGTCGACGTGTCGGTCCGCCAGTTCGGGCGGGTCGTGTCCCGGCTGGTGCGGGCGACCCTCACGGGCTGAGCCCGCGCTCCGCCAGCCGCGGCAGCACGTCGTCCTGCAGGCAGGCGTCGTGGATGGCGGCATAGCCCCGCAGGTCGAGCAGGCCGGCGCCCCGCTCCTCGGCGCCGAGCGGCGATGCGGCCGCGATCAGCGCCGGTTCGGGCCGATAGGCGCGGGCATAGGCGGCCAGCCAGCCGGGCAGCCGCGCGCGGACCCTCGCCCGCACTCCGAGGCCGTCGACGTCCAGCACGGCGTCGAGCAGATCCCAGCCGTAGGTGCGGTGCACCGCCTCGTCCCGCAGGACCCGGTCCAGGGTGGCGCGGGCCGCGGGGTGCGTCGTCTGGGCCCGCATCGCGCGGAACAGGGGCACCGCGAAGGTCTCGCCCAGGCAGAAGGACCGCACGGCCAGGTCGACCAGGGCGGCCAGCGGGCCGTGGTCGGGCGCCAGGGGGGCGCCGATCAGCTCGGCGACGTCGAGCTCCTGGGGGTGGTCCGCGCCGCCCAGGGCCACCAGGGTGTCCTGGCTCAGCCGCGCATGGTCCAGCTCGTCGCCGACCACCCGCAGGCCCGTGCGGACCAGTCCCTCGGGCAGGCCGCAGGCGATGGCCAGGTGGACCGTCCGCGCGGCGATCGCCGCCGAGCGGTACTCGGCCTGGACCCGGCGCGCCCACTCCTGGTGGATGCGCGCCGCGCCGACCGCCGCGGCGGGGGAGGGGACCTCCACCTACTCGCCGCCCTCCACGGCGGGTTCCGGGGCCGGGGGGACCGGGTCCAGGCCCGCTGCCTTCAGCTCGGCGTGGCGGCCGAGCACCTCGGCCACCTGCTCGGGTGGGCACTGGATCCGGGTGGCGCCTTCCAGCGGCGCGTCGCCGGCCTCCAGCACGATGCCGCCCTTGGCGCGCGCCTCCTGCGGCACGGCGCGCGGGTCGAACCAGTCCTTGTAGCAGGGCTCGCCGCTCTCGTGGACGACCAGCACCGGCATCGGGGGGTTCGTCGCGCCTTCGGGGTGGCCGCTCGCGACGGCGTCCCAGGTGGGCAGCTCGTCGGGGGGAGGGGGCGGCGGGTTCTCGGTCGGGGGCGGAAGGGGCGGCGGGTTGGCCGTGACCTCGGGTTCCTTCTTGCAGGCGGCGAGGCCGACGGTCAGGGCGGCCCCCGCGGCCAGGATGCGGACGGGGGAGGAGGAGGGCTTGCGGGACACGGAGACTCCGGTGACCAGGGCGGGTGCGAGGACGGTCCGAGGGTAGCAGGGCCGATGGAGGAGGGGCAGGAGCGGCCGGCGAGGCGACCTTCGGGCGATTGGTGAGTGACGACTCACTTTCTTGCTTGCGGGGGGGAGCAGCATGGTTAGTGAGTGCTCACTTACCCCGCGGCCCTCGTCGCGGAGGCCGTGCGCAGGAGTCCTCCCCCGATGGTCCGCCCACGCAAGTTCAGCGACGAAGAGATCCTCGGCGCAGCGCGTGAGGTCTTCCTGGAGCACGGCCCGGGCGCGTCCACCGCGGCGGTCGCCGACGCGGTCGGGCTGTCCCAGGCGGCGCTGTTCAAGCGGTTCGGCACCAAGGACGTGCTGATGCTCCGCGCCCTGCTGCCGAACCCGCAGGTGCCGTGGGTCGAGCGCCTCGACGCGGGGCCCGACGACCGCCCCTTCCCCGAACAGCTGCAGGAGATCTGCGTCGAGGCCATCCGCTTCTTCGCCGAGGTCATCCCCTGCCTGATGACGCTCAAGGCGTCGACCGTCGACATCGAGTCGGTGCTCAAGGCGATGCCGGAGCCGCCCCCGCTGCGCGTGCGCCGCGCCGCGGCCAGCTACTTCGCCCAGGCCGTCGAGCGCGGCCTGGTGCGCGCCGCCGAGCCCGACCGCATGGCGCTCATGCTGGTCGGCAGCCTGCAGTCCCGGGCCTTCATGGCCCACCTGCTGGGCGTCCCGATCGACGACGCCGAAGCCCACGCCCACGCCGCCGCGGTCGTCGACGTCCTGTGGAACGGCATCCGCCCTCCGGAGTCCCCGTGAATCCCCTGTTGCTGCTGTGGCTGGCGGGCCCTGCCCACGCCGCGGATCCCGACCTGTCCTGGGTCCCCGAACGCTGGTCCGACGACGCCGTGGCGACGCCGCCGGCCGGTGCCGCCTCCGGCGCGCCGTGGTGGACCACCTTCGACGACGCCGACCTGGCCGCGACGGTCACCCGCGGGCTGGCCGCCAACCCCGACCTGGCCGCGCTCTCGGCGCTCACCGACCAGCAGCGGGCCCTGGCCGCCCAGGGCCTCGCCCCGGTGCTGCCCTCGCTGTCCTTCGACGTGCTCGGCACGGTCGGCCCCACCGACAGCCAGACCTTCGGCTTCGGCATCGACGTGCCCGACGGCTTCGGCAGCGCCGAAGACCAGAGCGACCACTACATCTCGTCCTCGGCCAGGTTCAACGCCAGCCTGGGCGTCGACCTGTGGGGCCGCTCGCTGACCGCCTGGAAGGCCAGCCGGCTCGACGCGCTGGCGTCCCAGGGCGACCGGGACGCCCAGGCCCTGGTGCTGTCCACCGCCATCGGCAGCGCCTGGCTGGACGTGGCCGCCGCCAGCCGCCAGGTCGAGATCGTCACCGACCAGGTGCGGCTGACCGGCGATCTGCTCGACGTGGTCCGCGCCCGCTACGAAGGCGGCGCCGCCAGCGCCCTCGACGTGCTCCAGCAGGAACAGACCCTGGCCGCCGTCCGGGCCCAGCTGCCCCTCGCCCGGGCCCAGCTGCGCACCTCCCGCCAGCGCCTGGCCGTGCTCACCGGTCGCGACCCGATCGGCGACCTGCCGGCCGGGCCCTCCGCCCTGCCCGCGGTCCCCGCCGATCCCGCCCTGGGCAGCCCCCAGGACCTGATCGAGCACCGCCCCGACGTGCGCGCGGCCCTGGACCGGGTCGACGCCGCGGGCGCCCGGCGCTCGGCCGCCATGCGCGCCGTGCTGCCGACCCTCGGCTTCACCGCCAGCGCGGGCTGGCAGTACTACTGGCGCGACGAGTGGTCCGACACCGACACCTGGTCGGTCGGCGGCAGCCTGTCCGTGCCGATCTTCGGCGGGGGCCAGCGTGTCAACGCCATCCGCCAGGCCGGCGCGGCCCGCACCGCGACCGCGCGCCAGCTCGAGAGCACCGTGCGCTCCGCCCTGCAAGAGGTCGAGAGCGCCCGCGTGACCGACCACGAGCAGGCCGAGCGCACCGCCGCGACCGCCGACCAGCTGCGCCGGGCGCGCGAAGCCTGGCAGGTCGCCGCCGACCAGTACGGCGCCGGCACCACCGACTTCCTCCAGGTGCAGAGCGCGCTGTCGACCCTGCTGTCGGCCGAGCTCACCCACCTGCAGGCGCGCCGGGATCGCCTCGGCGCGCGCCTCTCCCTCCACCAGGCCCTCGGCGGGGCCTGGACCCGCGATCTCGACGCCCTCCTCGCTGCCGGAGCTCCCTGATGCCCGCCCCCTCCCATCGCACGGACCTCTCCCACCGACGGGCCCGCCGCGGCGTCTCCGCCGCGAAGGTCCTGGTGCCCATCGTCCTGATCCTGGGCGGCATCGGCATCGCCGTCGCCCTGATCAAGTTCCGCCCCGAGGTCGAGCAGGGCGACGCCGCCGCGGTGTCCCTGCCGGTCGAGGTGACCCCGGTGCACGCCGCCGGCACCGCCGCCGTGGTCCGCGGCACCGGGACCGTCGTCGCCGACCAGCAGGTGGCCCTGACCCCCCAGGTCGGCGGCAAGCTGGTCTTCGTGAGCGATCAGCTGCGGCCCGGCGGCCGGTTCGGCCAGGGCGACGTCATCGCCCGGGTCGAGGCCCGCGACTACCAGCTGGCCGTGACCCAGGCGAAGAGCCAGGTCGAGAGCGCCCGGCTCAACGTCGAGCTGGAGCGCAGCCGGGGTGCCGTGGCCGAGAAGGAGTGGAAGCTCGTCAGCGACGGCGCGGCCGTCGACCAGGCGCCTGCCCTGGCCCGCCGGGCGCCGCAGCTCGCCAGCGCCGAGGCCGCCCTGGCCGCGGCCGAGGCCCAGCTCGAGACCGCCGAGCTCAACCTGGCCCGCACGTCGCTGCGCGCGCCGTTCAACGCGATGGTCGTCAGCGAGAACGTCGACGTCGGCCAGGTCATCGGCGCGACCACCCAGGTCGCCACCCTGGTCGGCACCGACACCCTGCGGGTCGACGTCCAGGTCCCGGTGCAGCACCTGCCGCTGCTGTCCATCCCGGGCATGGGTGGCGGCGAAGACGGCAGCAGCGCCACCGTCGTGCAGCGCCTGACCGAGGGCGGCGCCGGCTCGGCCCGCATCGAGCGCACCGGCCACGTGGTCGGCCTGGGCGGCCAGCTCGACCCGGCCACCCGCACCGCCACCGTCATCGTCGAGATCCGCGACCCGGTCGTCGACGGCCAGCTGCCCCTGCTGCCGGGCGCCTACGTCGACGTCGCCCTGGGCGGTGGGCTGACCGCGCCGGCCCTGGCCGTGCCCCGCGACGGCGTGCGCGACGGCGAGATCGCCTGGGTCGTGGCCGACGGCAAGCTGGCCCGGCGCCAGCTGGACGTCGCCTGGCGCGACGACGACTTCCTGTACGCCTCCGGCGGCATCTCCGAAGGCGAGCCCGTCGTGGTGTCCGCCCTGTCCCTGCCCATCGAGGGCACCGCCGTCGACGTCATCGGCACCAAGGACCGCGCCGCCGCCGAGGAGGCCGAGTGAGCACCGAACTCCCCGAGCACGAGGCCGACCCGTCGGCCCCGACCGAGGTCCTGGTCGACCCCGGCAGCGAAGACGGCCCGGCGGTCGACCCCGAGCTGGCGGCGCTGCCCGAGCGGCTGCGCACCGGCGCCATCTCGTGGATGGCCCGCAACAAGGTCACCGCCAACCTGATGATGTTCATGATCTTCATCGGCGGTCTGGCCGGGGTCCTGGGCATCAAGCAGGAGATCTTCCCGGCCTTCGACCTGGACACGGTCATCGTCGCCGTGCCCTACCCGGGCGCGAGCCCCGAGGAGATCGAGCAGGGCATCGTGCTGGCGGTCGAGGAGCGCGTGCGCGGCGTCGACGGCGTCAAGCGCGTGAAGTCCACCGCCGCCGAGGGCCTGGGCACCGTCACCGTCGAGCTGCTGATCAGCGCCGACCCCGACAAGGTGCTGTCCGACGTCAAGAACGAGATCGACCGCATCACGACCTTCCCCGACGACGCCGAAGAGCCGCAGATCACCCTGGCGACCACCCGCAGCCGGGTCGTCAGCCTGGTCATCTACGGCGACGCCGACCTGCCCACGCTGCACGCCCTGGCGGAACAGGCCCGCGCCGAGCTGCTGGCCAGCAACGACGTCACCCAGGTCGAGATCGAGGGCGTGCCCCCGCTCGAGATCAGCATCGAGGTGCCCCGCGAGACCCTGCGCGCCTACGGCCTGACCCTGCAGCAGGTGGCCGCCGCCATCGACGCCAACAGCAAGGAGCTGCCCGGCGGCTCGGTGAAGACCGGCAGCGGCGAGGTGCTGGTGCGGGTCTCCGACCGCAAGCGCACCGCCCAGGCGCTGTCCGACGTCATCGTCCTGTCCACCCCGGCCGGCGGCACCGTGCGGCTGGGCGACATCGCGAAGATCCAGGACGGCTTCCAGGAGACCGACCAGGCCAGCTTCTTCGACGGCAAGCGGGCCGTGCGGGTCACCGCCTACCGGATCGGCGACGAGACCCCGCAGAAGGTGGCCGCCGCCGTGCACCACCTCGACGACGAGCTGAACGCCAGCCTGCCCGACACCATCCACACGGCGATCTGGGACGACGACAGCGTCCTGCTGCAGGGCCGCATCCGGCTGCTGCTCGAGAACGCCTTCTACGGCGGCATCCTGGTCGTCATCGTGCTGGCGCTGTTCCTGAACCTGCGGCTGGCCTTCTGGGTCGCCGTCGGCATCCCGACCAGCTTCTTCGGCGCCTTCCTCATCATGCCGGCGGCCGACGTCAGCGTGAACATGATCAGCCTGTTCGCGCTCATCGTGACGCTCGGCCTTGTCGTCGACGACGCCATCGTCGTGGGCGAGAACATCTTCGACAAGCTGCAGGCCGGCATGGAGCCGATGAAGGCGTCCATCCAGGGCGCCAAGCAGATGGCGATGCCCGTGACCTTCGCCGTCCTGACCAGCGTCGCCGCCTTCGCCCCGATGTTCTTCGTGCCCGGCGTGTTCGGCAAGATCTTCCGGATCATGCCCATCGTGGTCATCGCGGTGCTGCTGTTCTCGCTGCTCGAGGGCTTCTTCATCCTGCCGGCCCACCTCGCGCATGGCAGCAAGGGCCCCCCGGGCATCGTCGGGCGGTTCGCCGGCCGCATCCAGGCCCGCGTCGCCGACTGGCTGGCCCGGTTCACCCGCGACATCTACCAGCCCCAGCTCGAGTGGGCGCTGGCCAACCGCTACACCGTGCTGGCCGCGTCGTTCGCCCTGCTGGCCGCGACGGTCGGCATCGTGGGCGGCGGCGTCGTGCCCTTCTCGTTCTTCCCGCGGATCGAAGGCGACGTCGTCAGCGTCAGCGCCCGGCTGCCCTACGGCGTGCCGGTGGCCGAGACCGAGCGCGTCCAGGCCACCCTCGAGGCCGCGGCCGACCGGGTCATCGCCGAGCACGGGCTCCAGGACGCGGTCGAGGGCCGGCTGGCCACCGTCGGCGAGATCACCGCGGGCGGCGGGCCGGGCGGGTCCAGCACCGAGACCGGCAGCCACCTGCTGGCCCTGCAGGTGCAGTTCGTGCCGGCCGAGGACCGCGACTTCACCAGCGCCTGGTTCCAGGAGCAGTGGGCCGCCGAGGTGCCGCCGATGGCCGGCATCGAGGCGATGTCCTTCACCTCGGACATCGGCCCGGCGGCGTCGGAGGCGGCCGTCGCCGTGCAGCTGTCGCACCGGGACAGCGACGTGCTGGCCGCCGCGAGCGCGTCGCTGGCCGAGGAGCTGCGCGGCTACCCCGACCTGGTCGAGGTCGAGAACGGCTTCGCCAGCGGCAAGGCCCAGCTGGACTTCGCCCTGCGGCCCGAGGCCCGCAGCCTGGGGCTGACCAGCCTGGACGTGGCGGGCCAGATCCGCTCGGCCTTCTACGGGGCCGAGGCGCTGCGCGAGCAGCGGGATCGCAACGAGCTGAAGGTCATGGTGCGGCTGCCCAAGGACCAGCGGGTCAGCGAGCACGACATCGAGGAGCTCGAGGTGCGCACGGCGTCCGGTGGCTACGTGCCGCTGGCCTACGTCGCAGAGTTCGAGCGCGTTCGGGCCCCGACCAGCATCGAGCTGGAAGGCGGCCGCCGGATCGTCGACGTCACCGCCAACCTGGCCCCCGGTGTCGCCAGCAACCAGCCCATCCTGCGCAAGCTGCAGGAGACCACCATCGACCAGCTGAAGCGGGACTACCCGGGCCTGGACGCCGAACTGGTCGGCCAGCAGCGCGAGCAGAACGAGAGCCTGTCGTCGCTGGGGCGCGGCTACCTCATCGCGCTCTTCGGGATCTTCGCCCTGCTGGCGATCCCATTCAAGAGCTACTTCCAGCCCGCCGTCGTCATGTCGGCCATCCCCTTCGGCATCGTCGGCGCCGTCCTGGGCCACCTGGTCATGGGCTACGAGCTCAGCCTGATCAGCTTGTTCGGCATCATCGCCCTGTCGGGCGTGGTCGTGAACGACAGCCTGGTGCTCATCGACGCGACCAACGAGCGGCGGGCCGAGGGCGCGACGGCGGCCGAGGCGGTCATCTACGGCGGCACCCGGCGGCTGCGGCCGATCCTGCTGACCAGCTTCACGACCTTCTTCGGCCTGTTCCCGATGATCCTGGAGACCGAGGTCCAGGCGCGCTTCCTGATCCCGATGGCGATCAGCCTGGGCTTCGGCGTGCTGTTCTCGACCTTCATCACGCTGCTGCTGGTGCCGGCGCTGTACATGATCCTGGACGACGGCCTGCGGTTCTTCGGCGCCGGCCGGTTCAAGCACGCGCCCGCCGACGAGGGCGACGCCGCCGCCGCGAAGTGACGGCGCCCCAATGATCAGCCGGCGGGGAGCGCGAGCTCCTCGCCGTTGAGGAACACCTTCACGATCACCGGCGCGTGGGCCTTGAGCATCGCGGAGACGCCGCAGTACTGGTCGCGCGACAGCAGGACCGCGCGCTGCAACCGGTCGGGACGCACGTCGCCTTCGACGTCGAAGACGACCGTGAAGTCGCGGAACACCCGCGGGTGCTCGTCGGTGAGCTCGGCGTCGACCCGCACCTCGAGCTTCGTCCAGGACTGGCGCATCTTGGCCAGGATGCTCGCGACGTCCATGCCGGTGCAGCCGCCCAGGGCGGCGAGCAGCAGGGGCTTGGGACGCGGCCCGCTGTCCTGACCGCCGTGCTCGGGGGCGGCGTCGAGGGGGATCGTGTGGCCATCGACCTTCAGGTCGAAGGCCATGCCGGCGGTGTGGGTCAGCACGGTCTGCATGACGGCTCCGGGGAAGGGGCAGTCCTAAGCGCGGCCGGGGGGAACGCCTTCCTGGTGCGGCAGCCTGTCCCGGGGCCCGGCGGCCCGTGCTCAGCCGGGCACGACCTCGATGAAGCCGGCGTCCAGCAGGGCGTCCGCCAGCCGGGCCTGGCGCGGCGGCAGGTCGTCCAGGCCCATGCTGCCGTCGCACTGGCGGAGCAGGCCCCCGACGTCGGCCGACAGCTCGACGGTGCGGTGCCGCACGTCCACCAGGGGGGCCACGCCACCGGCGCCCCCGCGGGCGCTGGCCACGCCGTGCACCACGCCGCGGGCCAGCAGGATCACCGGCGTGCTGCCGGCCGGGCCGTCTGCCGCGCGGGCCACGGCGACGACCCGCTCCCAGGCATCGCCGGGGGCCTCGATGCGCTGCCAGGCGTTCTCGGGCGTGATGCCCATCAAGGCCGCGCGCAGCACCTCTGGCGACGCCGGCAGGCGGGCCGCCACCAGGGACGGCGGCAACACCAGCCGTCCGGTCCGGCGCTCCTTCTTGCTGGGCCGCCGCGGAGCCGGCGGAGCGTGGCCGGCCGTGACCGCCTCGCGCAGCCGGGCCGAGCTCTCGACCAGGGCCCGCTCGACCTCGACGAAGGGGGCCAGGAAGGCCGTCACGCCGCGGCCGGCCTGCATCGGATCGAGCTCGAGCAGCCGCGCCAGGTGCCGGCCGAACAGGGCGTTGCGGCGGGCCGGGCCCGCGATGGCGTCGGGGGCGGCGAGCACGGCGACCAGCCGGTCCCGGCCGCCGGGCGCCGCGCCGATGGCGCCGCTGCTGAGCGGGTAGGCCCGGCACAGGGCCGACATCAGGTAGCGCACGCGGGCGTCGGCGTCGGCGGCCACGGCGGCCATCGACAGGTCGCGGAACGACGCCGCCTGGGTAGGCGTCAGCCCGAAGGCCGCGCAGGCCGCGTCGGGCCCGCGGGCGTGCTCGGCCCGGCGCTCGACGTCGAGCAGCAGCGCCAGCAGGTAGCGGGCCGGGGCGGTCGGGTCGCTCATGCCGACAGCTCCTGGCGGGCGCGGGCCCGCAGGCCCTCGCTGGCGGCGGTCAGCGCGATCTGCTCGCGCACCCGCCGCAGCAGGGGCAGGATCGAGCGGGCGACCGCTCCTTCGCACTCCACGCAGACGGCCCGCAGCTCGGGGCAGCGGGCGACCAGCGCCGTCAGCACCTGCCAGGTCTCGGGCAGCACCGGCAGGTCGTGGGCGTCGACGTAGGCCCGTGCTCCGCCGGGCAGGTCGCGGATCACGCCGCCGGCGACGTGCACCTCGATCACCCGGTCCAGGTCCAGGGCGTCGATGCCGTCGAGCAGATCGGCGCTGCCTCGGGCCAGCTGGTGGCTGACCACGTGGCCGGCGTCCAGCAACAGCCCGCAGTCGGTCTCCCGGGCCAGCCGGCCCAGCCACTCGAAGATGTGCATCGGGCCGACCTGGAAGGTGACCGGGGCCGGCTCGAGCAGCAGCGGGCGGTCGACCACGGCCCGCACCTCCCGCACGCGCTCGATGGCCTGGCGCAGCCCCTCCTCGTCGAGCACCGGCGGCACGAACCAGCCCAGGTCGATCGAGTAGCCGGGTTCCTCCCCGACGAAGCAGACCGCGACGTCCTGGGCCAGCCAGGCGCTCTGCACCGTGTCGCAGTGGGCGGCGACCGCCTGCAGCCACGGGGTGGGGTTGCCCCAGGGCCCGCACAGGTTCAGGCAGCTCGGGTGGTACAGCACGGGCACGCCCAGCGCGTGCAGTCGGCCGACGGCGTCCTGGACGTGGTCGACCTGGACGGCGCCGGCGTACTCGATGAAGGCCGGTCCACCGGGCTGACCGGCGAGGGCCACCGGGTCCGGCTCGACACCGAAGGACAGCGACAGCCCGGTGCCCAGGAAGGGCAGGGGCGCGATCCACGGCAGAGCGGCGCCAGAGGCGCGGTCCGCGGCGGAGGGGGCGGTCGGGTCGGCAGAGGGGTCCGGCATGGCGCTGCCGTTAACCCGCGCCTCGCGCGTCCTTCCTGTGACACCGCGGTCAGAGTTCCGGCACGGAGCCACCGGTCGCCGCGGGGGTCGCTACGCTCGGCCGGCCACGTGCGGATGGCAGCGCGGCTCCTGGGGAGGAGCCTGCGCCGGGCCTTCGCCGCCGCCCTCGCCCGCTTCACCCGGAACGCACCATGCGCCTGCCTCGTCCGACCCTGCTGCTCGCCCTCTCCACCCTGTCCGCGACGGCCCTCGCGCTGTCCGCCTGCGGGGACAAGGAGGCCACGGACGGCGGCGCCGACTCGGGGGCCACCGACGCCGACGGAACCGACACCGACACCGACGGCACGGACACCGACGGGACCGACACCGACGGCACGGACACCGACGGGACCGACACCGACGGCACCGACACGGACGGGACCGACACGGACGGGACCGACACCGACGGCGGCACGACGGACCGCGACGGCGACGGCTACGACGAGTCCGAGGACTGCGACGACAACAAGGCGTCGGTGAACCCCGGCGCCACCGAGATCTGGTACGACGGCGTCGACCAGGACTGCGACGGGGCCGACGACTACGACCAGGACGGCGACGGCGAGGGCGCCCGGGGCTACGACGCCGGCGGCGACGACTGCGACGACACCGACGCGACCGTCAGGCCCGGCGCCACCGACACCGTCGGGGACGGCATCGACCAGGACTGCGACGGCATCGACGCGACCACGGCGACCCGGCTGTCGGTGGACGAGCTGTCCGCGGGCGACCTGGTCATCACCGAGATCTTCGCCAACCCCGAAGCCAGCGCCGAGGAGTCCGGCGAGTGGGTCGAGCTCTACAACGCCACGGCCCTCGACATGGATCTCGACGGGCTGACGCTGCGGGACGACGACGGCGACCTGGTGACCCTCGACCGGGCTCTCGGGGTGGCCGCGGGCGGCACCATCGTGCTGGGCCGCAGCGAGGACAGCTCCATCAACGGTGGCGTGGCGGTGGCCTACGGCTGGGGCACCGGCCTGGCGCTCGGCAACGGCATCGACGAGCTGGAGCTGGTCGCCTCGGACGTGGTGATCGACCGGGTCGTGTGGGACGACGGGGCCACCTTCCCCGACGTGGCCGGCGCCAGCATGAGCCTGGACCCGTCGTTCTACGACGCCTTCGACAACGACTACGGCGTGCTCTGGTGCGCCGGCGTCGACCCCTTCGGCGCCGGTGACCTGGGCACGCCGGGTGCGGACAACCCGGCCTGTCCCGATGTCGACGCCACCGACGCCGATGGCGACGGCTACCTGGCGGCCTTCGACTGCGACGACGGTGACCCGGACGTGTACCCGGGCGCCACCGACCTGCCCTACGACGGCGTCGACGCCGACTGCATGGGCGACAGCGACTACGACGCGGACGGGGACGGCCACGACAGCGAGACCTACGGGGGCGACGACTGCGACGACGACGACGCGGCGATCCACCCGGGCGCCACCGACACCGACGGCGACGACATCGACAGCGACTGCGACGGCACCGACGGCCCCGGCGGCGGCGACGGCGGCACCGACAGTGGCGGCACCGACAGCGGCGGCGGCGACGCCCTGTCCGTGGACGCTCTCGTCGCCGGCGATCTCGTGATCACCGAGGTCATGCAGAACCCGGCCGCGGTCGGCGACGACGCGGGCGAGTGGTTCGAGATCCTCAACCTGCGCGACGAGCCGGTCGACCTGGACGGTCTGGTCGTGTCGGACGCCGACACCGACTCGCACACCATCCGCGGCTCGGTCGTGGTCGGGCCCGGCGAGTACGTCGTGCTCGGCAACAACACCGACACGGCCACCAACGGCGGCGTCGACGTGGCCTACGACTACGGCAGCACGTCGCTGGGCAACGGCGCCGACGAGCTGATCCTGTCGAACGGCGCCGGCGTGATCGACGAGATCCGCTGGGACGGCGGCCCCGAGTGGCCCGATCCCACGGGCGCCAGCATGACCCTGGACGCGGCCCTGCTCAACGCCACCGACAACGACAGCGGCGCCAGCTGGTGCGAAGGGGCCTCCGCCTTCGGCTCGGGCGACCTCGGCACCCCGGGTGCCGCCAACCCCTCCTGCTCCCCGGGCGGCGACGACAGCGGCTCGACCGACAGCGGCTCGACCGACAGCGGCTCGACCGACAGCGGCTCGACCGACAGCGGCTCGACCGACAGCGGCTCGACGGACAGCGGCTCCTCCGACAGCGGCTCGACCGACAGCGGCTCGACCGACAGCGGCTCGACGGACAGCGGCTCCTCCGACAGCGGCTCGACCGACAGCGGCGGCGACGACGCCCTGTCCGTCGACGATCTCGTCGCCGGCGACCTGGTGATCACCGAGGTCATGCAGAACCCGGCCGCGGTCGGCGACGACGCGGGCGAGTGGTTCGAGATCCTCAACCTGCGCGATGCCGTCGTCGACCTCGACGGGCTGATCGTCGCCGACGCCGACGGCGAGTCGCACACGATCAGCGGCTCGGTGCTGGTCGGGCCCGGCGAGTACGTCGTGCTCGGCAACAACACCGACACGGCGACCAACGGCGGCGTCGATGTGGCCTACGACTTCGGCAGCGTGTCCCTGGGCAACGGCGCCGACGAGCTGATCCTGTCGAACGGTGCCGGCGTCATCGACGAGATCCGCTGGGACGGCGGCCCCGACTGGCCCGACCCCACCGGCGCCAGCATGACCCTGGACGCCGGACTGCTGAACGCCACGGACAACGACAGCGGCGACAGCTGGTGCGAAGGCAGTGATGCCTTCGGCTCGGGCGACCTCGGCACCCCCGGCGCCGCCAACCCCTCGTGCTCCTCGAGCGGCGGCGACAGCGGCTCCTCGGACAGCGGCTCGACCGACAGCGGCTCCTCGGACAGCGGCTCGACCGACAGCGGCTCGACCGACAGCGGCTCGACGGACAGCGGCTCGACCGACAGCGGCTCCTCCGACAGCGGCTCCTCGGACAGCGGCTCCTCCGACAGCGGCTCCTCCGATGCCCTGGGCATCGACGAGGTCGGCGTCGGCGAGCTGGTCATCACCGAGATCATGCAGAACCCCGACGCGGTCGGCGACTCGGCCGGCGAGTGGTTCGAGCTGTACAACGCCACCGGGTCCGACGTGGACCTGTACGGCATGGTGCTGAGTGACGCCGGCTCCGACAGCCACACCGTGTCCGAGCACGTCATCGTGTCGTCCCCCGGTGTGGTCGTGCTGGGCATCAACAGCGACAGCGGCACCAACGGCGGCGCCAACGTCGCCTACCAGTACAGCTCCTTCACCCTGGGCAACGGCGACGACGAGGTCATCCTGTCCAACGCCTCGGGCGTCATCGACGCCGTCTACTACGACGGTGGCCCCGACTTCCCCGACCCGACCGGCGCCTCGATGAACCTGTCCTCCACCGCGGCTTCGGCCACGGCGAACGACGACGGGGCCAACTGGTGCACGACGTCGACGGACTCGACCTACGGCGACGGCGACCGCGGCACCCCCGACGCGATCAACGAGACCTGCGACTGAGCGCGGATCCCCGCTTGCGCCGCCCCAGCGCAGGCGCGAGCATGCGGCCTCTCCCCGGATGCCGCATGCTCGCCGCCCTGCTCGCCCTCTGCCTGTCGTCGCCGGTCCGCGCCGCCGCCCCCGAGTTCGTGCTGCAGGCCGACGTCGCCGGGTCCTACTGGGACGAAGGCTTCAAGGTCGCCGCCTACCCCGGGGTGCAGTGGCGGCTGTGGGGCGACGACGGCTCCCTGCTGTTCGGCGACACCTTCCTCAAGCTCGACGCCGTGGCCGAGGTCACGCCGTCCTACGCCCGGCTGGGTCCGCGCCTGACCTTCTCGCCCATCGCGGTCTTCGAGATGTCGGGGCACTTCCTGCCGAGCGCCTACTTCGGCACCTTCAGCAGCGTGAAGGGCTTCGACGATCCGGCCACCGTCTACACCGACGCCGTGCTCGACGCGTCGCCCCGGGACAGCGGCCTCGGCTACGTCTGGGGCGGCGACGCCACCCTGCGCGGCAAGGTCGGGCCCGTCATCGTCGCGTCCTGGGCCGAGCTCCGCGGCTGGCAGCTGAAGCCCGGCGACGCGGTCGTGGGCGACTACTGGTGGGAACCCCAGAGCGAGCTGCTCATCGGCATGACCGACCAGACCTGGTCGATCAACGGTGTGCTGCTCTACGAACAGGTCTTCGACGTCGCCGGCTTCGAGCCCGGGGATCGCAAGCTCTACGCCGGCGCGATGTTCAACCGCTCGTCTGCCGTCGGCACCGGCGACACCTTCATGCGGCTCGGGCCGATGGTCAACTTCCAGCTGAACCCGTCCTGGGCCTTCCTGGTGCTGGTCCAGGCCTACCTGGACGACCGCATCTACACCGACCCGCTGCCGCCCTACATCGGCGCCCGGGTGCGCTGGACCATGCAGCGCGACGGCTGATCAGTCGGCCAGCGCGGCTTCGGCGCCGACCAGCTCCAGCACGCTGCGGGTCGCCCGCGCCGCCTGGCCGAAGTCGGCCCCGGTCTCGGCCAGGAGCACCTGCGCGGCGTCGGCCGGCACCGCGGCCAGCACGTCGACGATGGCGTAGTCGGGCGCGGTCTCGACGTCGTAGGTCGGGTCTTCCATCAGCCGGGCGGGGAAGCTGCTGCGCAGGGTCTTCGCGATGACCGGAGCGTGCTTCGCGGCCGGCTTGGTCAGGGCGGTGACCAGCGCGTCGGCCGGGTCGTCGCCAGGGTCGAGCGAGCCTCTCCCGAGCGACAGCGTCGCGTCGCCCTCGCGCAGGGGCGGCAGCAGCCCGGCGTACAGGGGCGCGTCGTCGACGTAGGACTGCTGCAGCCCGTAGGCGACGAAGTCCTCGTAGACGAAGTGGCGGTTGGCGGCGAGCTGGGTCTTGTCGGCCTCCAGCTGCTCCTTGTTGCCGCTGAACACGTAGCCGACGTACCAGGAGAAGGGCGCGCTGGGCAGCGCCCGGGAGTGGTAGGGCTGGGCCAGGTCCTGGACGTAGTGGCTGGCCCACGCGGCGAACCGCAGGCCCCAGTAGTCGTGCCCCGAGACGAAGGCGGCGCGGGACAGGCGCAGGAACAGGTCCACCCGGTCGCGGACCATCGCCTCGTCCAGGTCGGTGAAGGCCTTCGTCAGCACGTTCTCGTGGTCGAACTGCATGTGGAAGGGCGCCTTGCTGCTCTCGCCCGTCGCCTTGCCGAAGGGCTGCTCGCCGTAGCCGTAGGCGGTGATGCCCCACAGCTCGTGGTCGAAGCCCCAGTCGGGCTCGTCGACGAAGGTGGACAGCACGGCGCGGGCGGACACCCGGGTGCCGGCGGGCACCACGTGTATGTCCACCGCGAGTGGCGGCACGGCGTGCAGGTAGCGACTGGCCGCTTCCGGTGCGACGGCGAAGCCGGGGGCGTCGTCCTGGCCGGGCAGCACGCGCACCACCAGCGGCAGGCGGGCGGCCGGGTTCAGGCGGCAGGCCCGCAAGAAGGCGTCGCGCGTGGGGGCGTCGACCGGGAAGGACTGGCGCTGGAAGCGGGTGCTGCCGCGGGCATCGAGCCAGTCGTAGTGCGCGTCGATGGCGGCGGCGACGGGCCCGGCGGCGTCGGCCAGCAGGTCGTCGAGGGACTCGACCGGGACCTCGGTCGCGGTCCAGGCCGCCTGCGGGTGCTCGAGCGTCCGGTCCATGACCAGGGCGTGGTGGCCCCAGGCGAGGGCGGCGGGCGAGGTGAGGAGGAGGGCGAGGAGGGAGGAGATCACGGGCTCTCCGGGGGAGGGGAGGACCGGGGGAGGCGGCCGCGCCACGACCACAGCGCCAGGAGGAGGAGGGGGATCGCGACGGGCACCGTGGCTTCGGTGCCGATCCACCCGAGCTCCCAGGGGGTCTTGGAGAGGGGGAAGGCCACCAGGTAGCCGGCCCCTGCGTGGCTCTGCGCCAGGTCCAGGGCCAGGTGGCAGAGCATGCCGACGAACAGGTTGCCGAACACCGCGGCGCGCTGCTCGCGGCGGAAGGCCAGGCTCAGCGCCAGGCTGGCCAGGGCCATGCCCGCCGGCACGTGCAGGGGGCCGAAGCCGTGCAGCAGCACCGGGGGCAGCTTGAGCCCGTGGGAGTGCAGCTGGCTGGTGATCGCCACCGGCAGCCGCGACAGCAGGTCCGGCAGCAGGTTGCCGGCCACGAAGCTGGCCAGGTGCAGCGGCCGGTCCGCAGCGCCCGTGCGCTGGCGCGCGGCGTGCTGGCCCCGCTTCAGCAGCAGGCCGACGGCGGCGTGGGTGAGCAGATCCGCCATCAGAACCGCTCCTCCAGCCAGCCGTCGCGGCGTCGGAAGGCCAGCGGGAAGGCGACCAGCGCGCCCAGCAGCCCGACGACGCCGAGCGCCTCCTTGGCCGTGCGCCAGCGGTGGTGCTGGACCTCGGTGGCGCGCACATAGGCGCCGCCGTCGTGCACGGTCCCCGACACCGACACCACGTCCCCCGGCTCGAGCCCCTCCGATGGGCCCTCCACCGCGGTCTCGACGTTCCAGCGGGTGGCGGTGAAGTGGTCCGGTCCCTCCACCGACACCACCCACCACATCATCAGCAGCACCTCGGAGCCTTCGTACCCGACCGGGTCGCGCAGGGCGGCGCGGATGCCGGCGTCGCGGTTCTCGGCGAAGTCCGTGCTGGCCACGCCCAGCCAGCCGATGCCGACCAGGCACAGCAGCAGGACGGGCCAGCGAAGGCGGTCGGGGATCACGGGCGGCAACCTACCCGGCGCGGGCGGCGGCGCGTCGGATCAGCGGCAGGAGTCGTTGCCCTCCCCCGGGGTTCCTTCGTCCCCGTCGCCGAAGACGCCCTCGCCCAGGCACCAGTTGGCGCCGTCGTCGTTCTCGTCGGCGTCCTGGGACGCGGGATCCAGGCTGGTGCTCTGGCCCTCGGACAGCTCCCAGTCGCCCCACGCGTACATGATGTCGTCGATGGTGCCGTCGTCGTTGGCCAGGGTCAGCATGCCGCGCTCCTCCCAGCCGAAGTACAGGCCCCAGTCGGCGTAGTCGACGGGCACGCCGCCGTTCTCGTCTTCGTCCTCGATGACGCCGAACACGACCACGTCTCCGGCCTCGACCACCACGCTGCCGTCGACGATGTGGCGCTCGCCCCAGGCGTTCTCGACGATGAGCCCGTCCAGCAGCACGGCTTCGCCGGCCAGGTTGGCGATCTCGAACCAGGGGGCGTCGTAGACCACGGCCGGGAAGGGCATGATCTCGTTGATCACCAGGTCGCCGTAGGCCAGCTCGTCGACGGTGAGCACGGTGAAGCCGGTGGCGTCGCTGCCGTCGCAGTCCTGGTCGATGTCGTCGTCGGGCAGATCGAACTCGTCGGGGCTGATGTCGGCGTCGCTGTCGTCGCAGTCGTCGCCCGACCAGTCTTCGCTGTCGTGCCCGTCCCCGTCGGCGTCGTAGTCGCTGTCGCCGCGGCAGTCGCTGTCGACGCCGTCGTACCAGGTCTCGGGGGCCCCCGGGTAGATGCTGGGGTCGCTGTCGTCGCAGTCACTGCGCACGTCGAAGCCGTCGTCGTCGTCGTCCGCGGGGCAGACGTTGGGCTCGCCGGGGGTGCCGTGGTCGCCGAGCCCGTAGGTCTCGGCCTGGGGGCACCAGTTGTCGGGGTCGTCGTTGTCGAGGGCGGTCAGCTTGTCGGGGTCCAGGCCCAGGGCCACGCCCCACTCGAAGCCCCAGCCGCCTTCATCGGGCCAGGGCTCGTCGGGGCCGCCCCAGCCGGTGTCGACCGTGCCGTCGCTTCCGCCGTCGCCGCCCCAGCCGGTGTCGGGGCGACCGTCGCCGTCCTCGTCCGCGGGGGGCGGGCTGGGGTCGGGCCGGCCATCGCCGTCCTCGTCGACCCAGCCGGTGTCCGGGCCGCCGCCGCCGCCCCCGTCGCTGCCCCCGCCGCCGGTGTCCCCGCGGCCGAACCGGATCCGGTCGATGATCAGGTCCTCGCCGTCGGTCAGATCCAGGTCCGTGTAGTACAGCTCCTCCAGGTAGAAGCCGTCGCACACCACGTCGGGCGTGAAGCCGGCCCGGTCGGCGTCGTCGGTGCCGCTGAACAGGAAGTAGCCGCCGGCCTCGACCACGGTCGAGCTGACCACCTCGCAGCGGCCCCAGTCGATCTCGAGCGCCAGGCCGTCGATGAGCACGTCCTCGCCGGCGGCGTTGTAGATCTCGACGTACCAGGCGTTCCAGTCGTGGCGCTCGGGCCAGGGCATGAGCTCGCTGATCACCAGGTCGCCGGCTTCGAGATCCGCCAGCCCGAGCACCGCGTCGCCGGTGGCGTCTTCGCCGTCGCAGTCCGCGTCGATGCCGTCGCCGGGGATGTCGAAGGCGCCCGGGCGGACCAGGCGGTCGTCGTCGTCGCAGTCGGTGCCGACCCCGCTGCCGCTGTCGTGGGCGTCGCTGTCGTAGCCGTCGCCGTCGGCGTCGTAGTCGCTGTCCCCGGCGCAGTCGCTGTCCACGCCGTCGTACCAGGTCTCCACCGCGCCGGGGTGGATGCTGGCGTCGTCGTCGTCGCAGTCGATGGTCGACAGGTAGCCGTCGCCGTCGTTGTCGTCCGGGCAGTCGTCGTTGGCCTCGCCCGGCGTGCCCCGCAGGAAGAACGGCCCGTAGGTGCTGTCGGCCTCGCACCAGAAGATGCCGTCGTCGTTGTCGGCGGCGTCGATGTGGTCGGGGTCCAGGGTGTAGCTGGCGTCCCAGTACCAGTCGAAGCTGCGGTCGAAGGTGACGACGTCGATGCTGACGGTCGCGCTGCGCACCTCGACCCGCCAGCTGCCCTCGTCGTCAGGGGCGGTCAGGCTGAACCCGCTGCCCCAGTCGATGTCGACCGGCACGCCGCCGGTGGTGTCGGGTCCGCCGGCGCGGCCGAACACGACGCGCTCGTGGGGCCCCAGCACATAGGACGCGTCGACCTCGAACAGGCCCATGCCGCGCAGCCGCAGGCCCTCGAGCTCGACGTCGACGTCCAGCCCGTTCTCGACCTCGACCCACTGGCCACCGCCGCCTTCCCAGGCCCACTCGTTCCAGATCATCAGCTCGCTGATGATCAGGTCGCCCGCGACCAGGTCGTCGACGCCCAGCATGCTGCTGCCGGTGTCTCCGCCGCCGGAGTCGTCGCCGCCGGAGTCGGTTCCGCCGCTGTCCACGCCGCCGTCGGTGTCGGTGTCGGCGTCGGTGTCGGCATCCGCGTCGGCGTCGGCGTCGGCGTCGGCATCCGCGTCGGCGTCGGCGTCCGCGTCGGTGTCGGCATCCGTGTCGGCGTCGGTGTCGGTGTCGGCATCGGTGTCCGCGTCGGCGTCGGCGTCCGCGTCGGCGTCCGCGTCGGCGTCCGCGTCGATGCTCCCCCCGCTGTCGGCGGGGTCCTTGTCGCCGCATGCGGCGATCAGGGCGGTGGCCAGGACGAAGGAGGGCGCGAGCAGCAGGAAGGAGCGGGAGCGCATGACGGGACTCCGGGCGCGATGGCGCCAGCGAGGAGGGACGTCCGTGGATGCTGCCGGGTGCGGGACGTCCCGGGAGCGGTGTGCCTGTGCGCGGCAAGGTACACGGGGGAGGTGCGATCCGCACGCCGTCGTCCTCCCTCTGGATCCGCCCGTGGAATTCGTCCCGCCCGCCGAGCCCCCGGTCTCCGAGGATCAGCTGCTGGAGCGGGCCCGGGGCCTGGCCGGGGCCACCCTGGGGCTGCTCGCGCGGCAGCGCCGCATCGCGGTGCCCGAGGATCTGCGGCGCGCCAAGGGCTGGATCGGCATGCTGCTCGAGCAGGCGCTCGGCGCCACCGCGAGCAGCAAGGCCCTGCCGGACTTCCCGCAGCTCGGCGTCGAGCTCAAGAGCATCCCGGTGGACCCGCGCGGCAAGCCGCGCGAGAGCACCTACGTGTGCACCGCCCCGCTGGACGGCTCGATGCCGCGGGCCTGGCACGCCTCGTGGCCCTGCAAGAAGCTGTCGCGCGTGCTGTGGGTGCCGATCGTCTGTCCGCCGGGTGCCCCGCCCGCCGAGCGCATCGTGGGCACCGCCGTGCTGTGGACCCCCGACGCCGACGAAGACGCCGTGCTGCGCCGCGACTACGAAGAGCTCACCGAGCTGATCGACCTGGGAGAGCTGTGGCAGGTGGACGCCACCCGCGGCGCCGCCCTGCAGCTGCGCCCCAAGGGTGCGCACGGTGACGACCTGGTGTGGGCGCTCGACCGCGAGGGGGAGTGGATCCGCACCAGCCCGCGCGGCTTCTACCTGCGCGCCGGCTTCACCGGCGAGCTGCTGGCCCGTCGGCTGCTCCTCCCGCGCTGAGCGCGCCGGTGGTCGCAGGGAGCTGCGGTCGAAGACCGACCGTCGCTGCGTACAATGGGGGCATGCGACGGTTGCTCCCCACCCTCGGCCTCCTTCTGCTCGCCTCGCTGGCCTGCGGAGCCTTCGACGAACCCCCTCCTCCGCCGGAGCCACTCCCGCTGGTGCTGCCACAGTGGACGCTGGGCGAGTGGACCGGGCTGACCGACCTGGACGGCCGGCTGGTCGCCTGGCTGCCCTGCGACGCCGGCCCCGAGCTGCTCACCGTCGGCGACGGCGGTGCGGTCCGCTGGAAGAAGGGCGGCGACATCCTGATCGAGGACCAGGCCACCGACGTGCAGCTCGGCTCGGACCTGAGCGTCACCCTTCCGCTCCGCGGCGGCGGCAGCCTGGCCTTGTCCGACGAGGACAATGGCGTGATGCTGGTCTCCGGCAGCCGGCCCTCGGGGAGCGAGGCCCGCCGCTTCGCCCAGCTCTCGGCGCCGGGAGCGATCGAGGTCGTCGTCGAGCCAGCGGGCGGCTGCGGCGGCTCGCCGGACACCCGCGCCCTGTCGGGCATCGTCGGGCCGTTCAACCAGACCGGCGATCCCTGCGCGGCCGCCGGGCTGCTGGTCGAGCTGGGCGGCCCGGTGCCGAAGCTGCACCGCGCCGGCGCCGAGTACCGCATCCAGGCCGTCCAGGCGCGGTGGGACGGCACGCTCCTGACCCTTGAACAGGGCGGCAAGCTGCTCGGAATCTGGCTGGAGCAGAGACCCGACGGCACCGTCGTCGTGCACCAGAGCGGCCCGTCGGGCATGGCGTCCGAGACGCTGCGCTCCGCGGCGGGGATCTGCCGCGGTGAACGCACGACGGCCCCGCGGAAGCGGCCCATCCGGGAGATGGGCGGCCGGCGGGGCCGTTAGGTCGAGTCCGCCCCGAGGGGCAGCCCGGGGGCTCAGCTCTTGGCGGGGCACCAGCGCAGCTTCATCTGCACGTCGCTGGACCAGTACTCGTCGAAGGCCTTCACGCAGGTGCCCAGGTACAGGTCGTAGTCTTCGTAGACCTGATCGCCCCAGGTGGCGCGGATCTCGGCTTCGTGCTGCTTGAGGCCCTGCCACCACTGGTTGGTGGTCTCGCGGTAGCTGGTCCGCTGGGTGCGCAGCTCTTCGACCTCGAAGTAGGGGCGCACCGCCATGATCAGCTCTTCGAGCCGGGGGTTGCGGCCGCCGGGGAAGATGATGTCGGCGGTGAAGGCCAGGTCCTTGAGGTCCTGGCGCTTGCGGGGCACCCGGTCGGACAGGATGGCCTGGCAGGCGAACACGCCGCCCGGCTTGAGCAGCTTGTGGCAGCGGCGGAAGTACTCGCGGTACAGCTGCACGGCCTTGCCCTGGCGGGCCTGGGCGGGGCTGCAGATGTGGTCGACCATCTCGATGCTGACGATGGCGTCGTACTGCCAGCCGGGCTCCCAGGCGTTGAAGTCCTGCAGCCAGACCTTGACCCGGTCCTGGAGGCCCTTGTCTTCGATCCACTTGAGCTGTTCGGTGGACAGGGTGACGCCGTGGGCTTCCTTCACGCCCTTCTTGACGACGGCGTACTCGAGGAAGGATCCCCAGCCGCAGCCGATGTCCAGGATCTTGCTGTCGGGGGTGATCTCCGCGTAGTCGTGGAGGATCTCCGCCTTCTGTTCCTGGGCCTGCTCGAGCGACTCGTCCCAGGTCAGGAACGAGGCCGAGGTGTAGTGCATGTTCTTGTCGAGCCACAGCTTGAAGAAGTCGTTGCCGACGCTGTAGCTGACCTCGATGTCCTCGTGCTTGGAGGTCATGACCGTCTCCGCGGGAGAGTAGGGGAAGGGGGAGGGAAGGAGGCCGCTTAGCGCGTCGGCTCGCTGGCGTCTGCCAGTGCGCCGCGACAGTCAGGTGCCGATGGCTGGCGGTCCTTCCCAGGCCTCCTCGACCAGCTCGAAGCGCCCGAAGTCGAAAGGCGCCCCCGGGGCCGCCTCGACCTGGACGAGCCGCTCCCTCCTCCCCTCGGCCCGCAGCATGTCGGCCCGGTGGAAGCACCACGGCATGTTGCCCCGCCGACCCAGGGTCACGTGGCTGGTCCACGAGCAGCCGCCCTGGCAGGTGGCCGCGTAGTAGCAGCCCGCGCAGCGGCCCCAGAGCTCGGCGGTCCGGTCGTCGCGGGCGAAGCCCAGGGTCCGGCGGTCCCAGATGGTGGCCAGCCTGTCGTCCCGCAGGTTGCCGCCGACATAGGGCGCGCTCGGCAGGCTGGGACAGGCCTTGACGTCGCCGTTGGCCTCGATGCCCAGCACGTGCTTGCCGGCGGCGCAGCCGCGCCAGTGCTCGCGGCGCAGCAGGTGCTCGTGGGGCCCGAAGTAGCCCAGGTTGTTGCCGGCCTCGACCAGGCAGCCGCGGGCCCGGGCCCGGCGGGCGACGGCGGCCAGCCGCGGGATCAGCTCGAGCATCTCGAAGGGCTGGAGCAGCAGCTCGGGGCGGTCGGCGGCGCGGCCCATCGGACCGGTGAGCTGGACCTGCCAGGCGCGGATGCCGGCCGCGAGCAGGACGTCGGCCAGGCCTTCCACCTCGGGCAGGTTGCGGCGGTTCCACTGGGTGTTGGCGTAGGGCTCGATGCCCGCGTCGGACAGGTGGCCCAGGGCGGCGATGGCGGCGCGGAAGCTGCCCGGCACGGCGCGCAGGGCGTCGTGGGTCGCTTGCAGCCCGTCGACACTGACACTGGCGGCCTGCAGGCCGGCGTCGGCCATGCGGGCGGCCAGGGCGGCGTCGATGGCGCGGGCCCCGGTGGTCATGGTCGGCCGGATGCCGGCGTCCGCCACGGCCCGCACGATGTCCAGCCAGCCGGGGTGCAGGTAGGCCTCGCCGCCGATGAAGGCGACCTCGACGGCGCCCAGGTCGGCGAGCTGGGCCACGACGCCGCGGGCCTCGTCCACGGAGAGCTCGGCGGAGCGGGGCAGCCCGGCCCGGCTGCCGCAGTGCCGACAGGCCAGATCGCAGCGCAGCGTCAGCTCCCAGACGACGTAGCGGGGCCGGTGCGCGCCGTGGGGGTCGACCCGGCGGACGGGGTCGCGGCGGCCGGACTCGGGGGGACGCTCGGTCATGGCGGCAGCGTAGCCCCCGGGCCTGCCCTCGGAGTATGCTCCTGGTCCACGGACGAGGAGTCGCCATGATCCGCTGCAAGGGCTGCCTGCGCCACATCCACGAAGACGACCGTTCCTGCCCGTTCTGTGGGGCGACCCACCGCCGCGGCCTGGGCAAGCTGGTCACCACGGCCGGCGCGGGCGTCACCGCGGTCATCCTGGCGGCCTGCTACGGCCCGCCGGCCGGCGGCTGGGACGACGGCGGCCTGGACGACACCGGCGTGGTCGATCTGGACGACGACGGCTTCGGCGCCGACATCGACTGCAACGACGAAGACCCCGAGATCCACCCCGGCGCCGACGAGATCTGCGACGACGACATCGACAACGACTGCGATGACGACGTCGATCTCGACGACTCCGACTGCCAGGACGGCTGAACCACCGTGGCCGCACGCTACCCCGAACAGGGCTTCGACAGCTTCGACGCGTTCTTCCCGTACTACCTGGCAGAGCACACGCTCCCCAGCAACCGGGTCTGCCACTACCTGGGCACCACCGCGGCCGTGTCGCTGCTGGTGACGGCGGCGGTCACGGCCAACCCCTGGCTGCTGCTGGCGATGCCCGTGGCGGGCTACGGCCCGGCCTGGGTCGGCCACTTCATCATCGAGAAGAACCGGCCGGCCACCTTCAAGCACCCGCTGTGGTCGCTGATGGGCGACTTCCGGATGCTGGGGCTGTTCCTGACGGGTCGACTGGACCGGCACATGCTGGCGGCCCGTCAGTACCTGCCCGAGTGACGGCGGTCCCCGGCGGGGCCGGGACCTACCAGGGCAGCGGCATGGGGCCGAGCTCTTCGGTGCCGGCCGGGCCGAGCGGCCGCTGGTCCAGCACGAAGCGCTCGAAGAGCTCGCGGAAGTCCAGGTAGGCCTGGTCGACGCGGGCGGCATCTTCTGCCGAGTGGCAGCGCGCGAGCTCGATGGTCAGGCCTTCGAGCAGCACGCGGATCAGCACCGCCATGCGGTCGGGGGTGACGGCCAGCTGGTCGAGCTCGTCGACGAACACCAACCGGATGGCGTCTTCGAGCAGCTGGGTGCTCTCGTCGTAGAAGGTCCCGAGGCGTTCGTTGAGCTCGCCCTGGTGGCTGGCCATGGCCAGGGTCTCGACGATGAACGGCGCGCCCCCGCGCAGCTCGCGGATCGAGCGCCACATGGCGTCGAGCGCATCGAGGGCTGCGGGCAGCCCCCGATCGCCGCGCTGGGCCCGCTCGGCGAAGCGCCGGTGCAGCTCCCGGAAGGTGGCGCGCTGCGCTTCGAGCAGCAGGTCTTCCTTGCTGCGGAAGTGGTAGTGCAGCAGGCCCTTGCTGACGCCGGCTTCCCGGGCGACGTCGTTCATGCTGGCGCCGTCGTAGCCGCGGCGGCCGAAGACGCGCGACGCGGCGCGGACGATGCGGGCGACGGAGCGGGCGCCGCGGGGCGAAGCCATCGAAGGTCCGGGGAAGGAAGGGGAGGGGACTGGCTGTGTGGCCAGTCTACCGCCCGGGGCCCGCGGGAGCGAAGTGCCGGGCCGTGCCCCACCACAGGGCCATGCCCAGGTTGAAGGCGGCGCCGAGCAGCGGCCCGCCGACGGGGGCGGGGAGGAGGAGGCCGAGCAGGGAGAGGATGGGGATCGTGGACAGCGGCGTGGCCAGCACCGCGGCGCGAGGGAGGGGGCTGCGGCCCGTGCCCACCGCAACGGCCAGGCCGATCGCGGCGGGAAGGCCTGCCGCGGCGCCCAGGACGAGCAGGACGGCCTCGAGCAGCAGCACCGCCGGCCAGACGGGCGCCACCTCGGGGCCGGCATGCACGAGCACACCCATGTACGCGAAGCTCAGGTGCACGCAGCCCGCCACCGCGGCGAGGCCCAGCAACCCGAAGGTCACCACGGGACGGAGCGCCGTGTCGGGCAGCAGGCGCAGGCAGGCCGCCGCTGCCAGCCCCTGCAGCAGGGCCCCCACCGGCGCCACCGTGCCGCCGATCACGATGCGCTGCACCGGCAGCTCGGCCATGAGCTCCAGTCCGGCCGCCGCGTAGGCCACACCGTCGAGGGGGACGCCCAGCATCAGCAGGTCGCCGACCGCCATCAGCAGGGCGCCGACGACGCCCAGCAGGCAGGCGCTCCGCGCATCGCGCAGGAAGGGCACGGCGGCTCCGGGAGGGGGCGTGCCCCTATCGCGACCGCCCTGCCGTCGTTCCGTCGAGTCGCAAGTGCGGCAGGCTGTCGCGATTTCCGGCCGAGGAGGGCGGCGACGGGGGCGGGCGCTTGCTGTCGACCGGGTGCACGCCTATGTTCCCGCGTCCCAGGAGGCGCCTTGTCCGAGCGCGACCCCACCGCATCCGGTGACGCAGAGTCCCCCGCCCAGGCCGACATCGAGCCGGCCGCCCCGCCCGATGCCGGCGGCGCGCGCCCCCGCGCGGGCGGCCCCTCGGCGGGCAGCCCCGCGGTCAGCGGCGTGTCGGCCTTCCGACCCAACCGCGGGATCGTCTGGGCCGGTCGGATCTTCGCGATGCTGTTCATGGCGTGGCACGGGACCGCGACCGTGGCGAGCTCGCTGCAGGAACACGCCGAGCCCCTGGCCGAGGTTCGGCGGGAGCTGACCCGCCCCTACGAGAAGCTGTTCGGCTTCCACCAGAGCTGGACGATGTTCGTGCCCAACCCGCCGCGGGGCACGACCTACCTGCGGGCCACCGGCCGCAAGAAGGACGGCACCGACATCCCGCTGCCGACCGTCGTGGGCGCACCCGATCCGGACGCCATCGCCTGGTTCTACGACCGTGACGGCAAGTACGAGCGCAACGTCACCGGCAGCAAGCGCACCGGGCTGCAGCTCGGCTACACCCACTGGCAGTGCCGGCTCGCGAAGGAGCGCGGCATCGAGCTGGTCTCGGTGCTCATCGAAGCCCCCTCCATCCGCACCCCCAAGATGAACAAGCGCGCCAAGACCCCCCGACCGAAGCGCACCCGCAAGGTCATGGAAGAGCGTCGCCGCACCTGCCCCGACTGGGACGGCCCCGAAGGAGCCGCGCCATGAACCCGATCCGCACCTTCTGGACCTGGCTGTTCCGTCCGATCCCTGCCCTGAACCTGGGCTGGATGCGCCTGTCGCTCGGCATCCTGCTGATCATCGTGCAGCTGTCCTACGCCCCCGGCCTGGAGCGGCTCATCGGGCCCGAGGGCTACATGGGCGGCGTGGACCTCGCCCGGTACTACACGGCCGATCGGTTCAGCATCTACGACTACGCCAGCAACGGCACCGAGATGTGGATCATCTGGTCGGTGGCCATGGCGGTCATCGTCGCCTTCACCGCCGGCTTCCTGACGCCGGTGTCGGGTGCGCTGACGGTCGTCGCCATGCTGTCGCTGCACCACAGCAACCCCTATGTGCAGAACGGCGGTGATCGGGTGCTGCGGCTGTACGCCATGTACATGACCCTGTCCCCCTGCGGCCGCGCCCTGTCGGTCGACGCCTGGATCCGCAGCAAGCGCATCGGCAAGGACATGGTGAGCCCGCTGGCGTCGGCGTGGCCCCTGCGCGTCATCCAGACCCAGACCGTGCTCATCTACCTGTGGACCGGGATCGGCAAGGCCACGGGCGTGAACTGGCAGGACGGCACGGCGCTGTACAACGCGCTGTCGCTCGAGACCTACTCGCGCTGGCCCGTCGTCACCGACGCCATCCTGAGCACCTGGATCGGCCAGGCGGCGACCGTGTTCCTCACCTACGCCACCCTGATCTGGGAGATCGCCTTCTCCTACATGCTGCTCATCCCGTCGCTGCGGGTGCCGTCGCTCATCATGGGTGTGCTGCTGCACGGGGGGATCTGGCTGTCGATGTCCGTCGGCCTGTTCTCCTGGGCGATGGTGTGGGGCTACGTGGCCTTCCTGGACCAGGCGAAGGTCGCCCGGTTCCTGCAACGATTCCTCCCGAAGGCTCGAGCGGTGGATTAGTCGGCCGACACCACAGTCGAGCTGCCCGTGTCCCCCAAGGCCGAGACCACCCGCACGACCACGGAGCGCGCCCTGGCTCTGGAAGACGAGAGCCAGGCCCGCCGGGGCGCCCGCAACCTGCACATCGTGCGGGCGCTGATGGGCATCCTGCTGGCGGCCCTGGTGGTCGCGGCGGGGGGACTGAACGGCGACGCCGGCGAGTGGGGCCTGCGGGCGCTCTGGATGTGTGCCGCCATGAGCGGCTCCGCCCTGGCGATGCTGATCTACGTCCAGAACCGGCGGCCGCCGCTGCCCGTGGCCTACCTGCTGCCCCCGATCGACGTCGGTGCCGTCACGCTGCTGGCGATGTCGACGGGCGGCGCCGACTCGCCGCTGGTCGTGCTGTTCTTCGTCGTGATCGCCGTCAACGGCCTGCGGTTGCGCAACGGACCGCTGGTCGCCAGCGTGCTCTGGGTGTCCCTGGCCCACATCGTCCTCGACTCGCTCGAGGCCGAGCGCCTGTCCCGGCTGGCGTGGGGGCTGTACCTGACGGCCTACTGGCTCACTGCGCTCATCACCGCCTGGGTCATCCGGATGGGGCGCGAGCTCACGGTGGCGGCCCTCGAGAACCTGGAAGCCCGCAACGAGGTGCTGCGTACCTTCGGCCAGCATGTGTCGCCCCAGGTGGTCGACGCGCTGCTGGCGCAGGGGGATGCGAACCGCACCATGACGCGGAACGTGAGCGTGATGTTCCTGGACATCCGGGGCTTCACCACGCTGTCCGAGGCGAAGCACCCCGAGCAGGTCGTGGCGCTGCTCAACGACCTGTTCGGGTTCATGATCGAGGCGGTGAACACCCACGACGGGTTCATCAACAAGTTCCTGGGCGACGGGTTCATGGCCGTGTTCGGCGCCCCGGTGTCGACCGGCGAAGACGCGCGCAACGCCGTGCGTGCAGCCACCGACATCCTCGAGGTGCTGGAGCGCCGGATCGCCGACGGCTCGCTGCCGGCCCTGCGGGTCGGCATCGGCATCCACCACGGCGAAGCCGTGACGGGGTCCGTCGGCTCGCAGGAGCGCAAGGAATACACGCTGATCGGTGATGTCGTGAACGTCGCGAGCCGGGTCGAGGGGCTCAACAAGCAGTACGACTCGCAGCTCCTGGTGACGGAAGCGGTGTGGCTGGCGCTGGACAGCACCCTGCACAGCGCCGATGTGCACGAAGACGTCCCGCTGCGCGGCCGTCAGGACACGGTCACCATCTACCAGCTGGCCTGACGTCGAACCGGCCGCCCGGCACCGCCGCTCAGCGGTCGCCCGAGCCCGAGAACCGGGCGAACACGTCCATCAGCTCGTCGATCTTGCGCGCCTGCTCGGCTTCGTCGCCGTGCGCCAGGGCCGACTGCACGCAGGTCTCGACGTGGCTGCGCAGGATGACCTGGCTGACCCGCGAGAGCGCGCCCCTCGCGGCGCTGATCTGCACCAGCACGTCGACGCAGTAGTGGTCCTGCTCGACCATCCGGCGGACGGCGGCGACCTGGCCCTCGGCCCGCTTGAGCCGGGTGATCAGGCGCTTCTTCTCTTCGGGGCTCAGCCGCACGCGACCTCCACGGGGGAGGTATACCCCTGGGGGGTATGAGGGCCACGAAATTCCCCGGTCAAACCAGGGGGCTCCCCCTTGCGGATCCCCCGGATAGTGCCGTATGACCCCCTGCGGAGGCCCGATGAGCCAGCTCGAGCGCATCAGCATCAGCATCGACCGCGATCTCCTGCTGCAGCTCGACGGCATCGTGGAGCGTGCCGGGCACGGCAATCGCTCCGAAGCCGTGCGAGACCTGATCCGCGGTCAGCTCGTCGAGTTCGCCGGGCCCGAGACCCTGGTCGTGGCCACGCTGACCCTGACCTACGACGACAGCCGCCGGGAGCTGCCGGTGGCCCTGCTCGACGCGGCCTCGGACCACCACGACCAGGTGCTGGCGCGGCTGCACGTCGTGCTGCAGCCCGGCCAGCACCTCGAGGTGCTGGCGCTCAAGGGTCCCCGCCGTGGGCTCGAGTCGCTCGCCGCCCAGTGCATCGGCATGAAGGGCGTGCTGGGCGGCCGGCTGGTGGTGGTGGGCGCGGACGACTGATGTCGCTGTGGGCCCTGATGCTGGCCTGCGCGCCGCGGGTCGGGCCGGTGATGGCGCCTCCCGCCGCGCCTCCTGCGGCAGACCCTCCTGCGGCTGCGGCTGCGGCTCCCGTGGCGGCGACGGCTCCCCAGCCGCTCTCCTACCCCCTCGACTACGTCCCCCTCGACCTCGCCGGGACCCCCATGCCCTTCTCCCGCTGGGAGGGCCGCGTGGTGATGGTCAACCTGTGGGCGTCGTGGTGTCCGCCCTGCCTGCACGAGCTGCCCGCCCTGCGGCAGGTGCACGAGGCCCACGCCGCCGCCGGGCTGGTGCTGGTCGGGCTGGCGATCGACGACACCGCCGCGGGAGCGTCGCAGGCCTTCCTGGAGCGCGAGCTGAAGTGGCCGGTGGCCATGGATCAGGGCACCCACGCGGGCCCGATCTTCGGGACGAACGAACTGCCCACCACCCTGCTCTACGGGCCGGACGGCGCGCTGGTCTGGAAGCACGCGGGGCCGCTGCAGGCCGACGATCCGGACCTTGCAGCGGCCCTGGCGGAGCTGCTGGACTGAGCGGCGAGCGCGCGCTCAGTGACCGACGGCGTACTTCAGGCTGGCGTGGTCCACGTCGTAGTAGCTGATGTGGACCTGGTCCTTGCTGTCGATGCCGATGCTCGGGGCGACGCCGACGTTGCCGGCGCTGTCGACGGTGATCTTCTCCCAGCTGCTGCCGTCCTTGTGGGCCACCTTGAGATCGCCGTTGGTCTGGTCGTAGTAGGCGATCCAGGGCTCGTCGCTGCTGTCGAAGGCCAGCTGGGCGTACCAGCCGACCGAGCCGGTGGTGTCGACGGTCTCGCTGCTCCAGGTGAAGCCGCCGTCGGTGCTGCAGGCGTAGGCCAGGTCGGCGCTGCTGGCCTTGTGGTAGGCCACGCACCTGGTGCCGTCGGACTTCAGCGCCAGGCTGGTGTACCAGCCGTCGTCGGCGATGGTCTCGCTGTAGGCCAGGGCGTCCAGATCCCAGTCCAGGCGGCTGAACTGCGCTTCTTCGGCCAGCGAGCAGTCGTCGTAGTAGGCGACGTTGTCGTAGCCGGTGCTGTCGACGGCGATGCTGGTCCAGTAGCCGATGTCGCAGTCCTCGATGCCCAGGCCGAACAGGTAGTTCTCGTCGACGTGGGTGTAGAGCGCGTCGATGCCGACGGTGCTCCAGGGGTCGCTGAGGATGTCGGCGATGCGGGGCTCGCGGTAGTCGTAGTCGTAGTAGGCGAAGCTCGGCAGGCCGCTGGCGTCCAGGGCGATGCTGACGAAGTAGCCCAGGTTGTAGGAACCGTTCTCGGTGGAGTCCTCGACGACGTATTCGTCGGACCAGGAGCCGCCGGCGTCCTTGAAGATGAAGTCGAGCTCGGTGGCGCCGGTGTAGGTGAAGTCCCACCAGGTGTAGGCGACCTGCAGACGGTCGGCGTCGTCGACGACGGCGTCGAGGTGTTCCCCCGCCGCGGCCCAGCTGTACTCGACCACGGTCTCGGAGCCTTCCCAGGTGCCGTCTTCGAGCTTGTCGGCCATCAGGGTGCCGTCGTCGGCGTTGAACCAGACCAGGTGCGCGTCGTCGGCGCTGTCGATGGCGATGGCCGAGGGGTTGCCGCAGTCACAGCCGGCCTCGACGGTCGCGGTGTCGAAGCGCTCGTCGACCACGTCGTCGCAGTCGTTGTCGACGCCGTCGGAGGGGTCCTCGGTGGCGCCGGGGTAGGCGCTGGCGTCGTCGTCGTCGCAGTCTTCGCTGGCGTCGAAGCCGTCGCCGTCGAGGTCGTCGTCGGGGGTGCCGTCGTCGCAGTCGTTGTCGACGCCGTCGTAGGGGATCTCGGTCTCGCCGGGGCCGATGTCGCCGTCGGTGTCGTCGCAGTCGCCTTCGTCTTCCGAGAAGCCGTCGCCGTCGTCGTCGGTGGTGTCGGGATCGACCCCGCCGTCGGTGTCGGTGTCGGTGTCCCCGCCGTCGGTGTCGGCGTCGGTGTCGCCGTCCGTGTCGGTGTCGGTGTCCGTGCCGCTGGTGTCGGTGTCGGTGTCGGCGTCGGTGTCGGCGTCGGTGTCGGTGTCGGCGTCGGTGCCGCCGTCGTCGGTGCCGCCGTCGTCGCTGCCGTTGGGATCCTTGCCCTTGCCGAAGAAGCCGCCGGAGCAGGCGGTGGTGGCCAGGACGAGGGGGAGGGCCAGCAGGAAGGTGCGCGTCGTCATGGTTGCCTCCGACCGGCGGGGGGCGCCGGGCACGGGTTCGAGGCGCTCAAATGGCAGGCCCTCGCCGCGCAGTCAACGCGGGGTGGTCCTTCGTTGCGGGCCTGTCACCTCCGTTTCGGAGTCGTCACCCGAGGCCCCCAGGAGTCGCACCGGCACGCAGCCTTCGCGCGTTCCCCCGCAGTGGTTCCGACGCTGACATCCGTCGGCTACAGTGGCTCCCTTCCAGCCCGAGGCGCCCGTGTCCCCACCTCTCGTCGTCTTGCTGGCCCTCGCGGCCGGCTGTGCCGGGACCGGCGACGACAGCGCCGCGCCCGTCGCATCGCGCCCGTCGGCGACGCCTCCGTCGCCGGCACTGCGCCGCCTGACCGAGACCCAGTACCACAACGCCGTCGTCGACCTGCTGGGCGACGGGCTGGTCCTGCCGCCCAGCCTGGAGCCCGACACCACGGTCGATGGGCTGCTGTCCGTCGGCGCCAGCGTCGCCAGCGTCAGCAGCCTGGGGGTGCAGCGCTACGAAGACGCCGCCTTCCTGCTGGCCGAGCAGGTGGTGGGCGACCCCGCGCGTGCCGCCGCGGTCGTCGGCTGCGATCTGGACGGCGCGGTCGATGTCGACTGCGCCGAGGCCTTTGTCGACGCGTTCGGGCGCCGGGCCTTCCGCCGGCCGCTCTCCGACGAAGAGCGGGACCGGCTGGTCGACCTCATCGTGGACGTCGGCGACGACGCCGGGGACTTCGGCACCGGCATCGAGCTCGGGCTGGCCGCGATGCTGCAGAGCCCGTGGTTCCTCTACCGGCTGGAGCACGGTCAGCCCGATGCCGACGACCCGGCGCTGCGGCGACTCGGTGGCTACGAGCTGGCCACACGCCTGTCCTTCCTGTTGTGGAACACCATCCCCGACGAAGAGCTCCTGCAGGCGGCCGAAGCCGGCGAGCTCGACACCGACGCCGGCATCCGCGTCCAGGCCGAGCGTCTGCTGGCCGACGAGCGCGCCCGCACCGGCCTGCGGAACCTGTTCGACGAGCTGCTGGCCCTCTACGAGCTGGACGATCTGAGCAAGGACCCGACCGTCTACGATCACGCCAGCAGCGAGCTGTACCCGGCGGCCAAGGAGGAGACCCTCCGCAACGTCGAGGCGATCGTCCTGGACGAGGACGGCGACATCCGCGAGCTGCTGGTGACGCAGCGCACCTTCGTCGATCCGCGGCTGGCCGCGCTCTACGGCATCGCCGCCCCCACGGACGTCGACGAGGCGGGCTTCGGCGAGGTGATCCTCCCCGACGACGGCGGCCGGCGCGGCCTGCTGGGCCAGGCCAGCGTGCTGATGATCAACGCCCACCCGGCCCGCAGCAGCGCCACCCGCCGCGGCAAGTTCATCCGCCAGCGGCTGCTCTGCCAGGAGATGCCGGCCCCTCCGGGCGACGTCGACACCTCGATCCCCGAAGCCGACGAAGACGCGCCGACCCTCCGCGACCGCATCGCCAGCCACCTCGAGGACCCGACCTGCGCGACCTGCCACGAGCTGATGGACCCCATCGGCCTGGGCATGGAGAACTTCGACGGCATCGGTCGCTGGCGGCTCACCGAGAACGGCGCCACCATCGACCCCACCGGCGAGCTCGACGGGCAGGCCTTCTCCGACGCCTGGCAGCTCGGAGACACCGTGGCTGCGCACCCGGCCTTCCTGTCCTGCATGACCACCCAGGTCTACCAGTACGCCACCGGGCACGTGATCGACGACGGCGAGGAGCCGCTGGTGGACTGGCTGGCCGAGGGGCTGGACCTGTCGGGCGGGTCGATGCAGACCATGATCCTGGCGCTGGTTACCAGCGACGGATTCCGCACGACGGGCGCCCTGGACAGCGACGCCGCCGCCTCCTCCGACACCGGAGCGTCCCGATGAGCAGCAAGAGCTACCGCCACGGCCCCGCGGTCGGCGCCTGGCAGCGCTTCTCGCGGCGCCGCTTCCTGCGGGGCCTGATGGCCGGGGGCAGCGCCGCCGTCGCCCTCCCCATCTTGGAGATCGCCGCCGGTCGCCAGGCCTTCGGCGCGACCTCCTGCGGCAGCGGCTTCCCCCAGCGGTTCGGCCTGTTCTTCTGGGGCAACGGCAACCTGCCGCCCCGCTGGACCCCGGTGGGCGAAGGCGACGGCGACGACTGGGCCCTGTCCGACCAGCTGGCCCCCCTCGCGGCGGTCAAGGACAAGCTGACCGTCGTCAGCGGCCACGCCGTCAAGGTCACCAACATCAGCCCGCACTGGTCGGGCGGAGTCGGGCTGCTGACCGGCCAGGCGCTGATCGGCGACGACAACTACTGGGAGGTGGCGGCCCCCACCATCGACCAGGTGATCGCCGACGAGATCGGCGGCGAGACCCTGTACCGGTCGATGCAGATCGGCGTGGCCAGCGAGAAGGTCTTCTCGTGGAGCGACGCGACCACCCAGAACTTCGGCGAGACCGACCCCTACACCCTCTACCAGCGGCTGTTCGGCGACACCTTCGTCGAGCCCGGCAGCGGCGGCATCGTGGACCCCCGGCTGGGCTACCGGCGCAGCGCCCTGGACGCCGTGATGGCCGACATCGGGGCCCTGCAGGCCAGCCTGGGGGCTTCCGACCGCCAGCGGCTGGAGCAGCACCTCGACGGCGTGCGCGAGCTGGAGCAGCGCCTGGCGCGGCTGCAGGAAGACCCGCCCGACTACGAGAGCTGCACCCGCCCGGACGCTCCCGAGACCGACTACCCGGAGCTCGAAGGGCGGCCCCAGCTGGTGGCCCGCAGCCGCGCCTTCGCCCACCTGACGGCGATGGCCCTGGCCTGCGATCAGACCCGGGTGCTGACCTTCCAGTTCAGCCAGCCGCTCAACGGGGACCTGTATGGCGACGCGGCCGACGGCCACCACAGCCTGACCCACGACGAGGGCGGCGATCAGCCGACGGTGCACGAGATCACCACCACCATCATCGGTGAGCTGGCCTACCTGCTCGAGACCCTGGACGCGGTGCCCGAGGGCGAGGGCACCCTGCTGGACAACAGCCTGGTGCTGGCCTGCTCGGAGACCAGCGAGGGCAAGACCCACAGCCTCGAGGAGCTGCCCCTGCTGCTGGCCGGCGGCGGCTGCGGCAAGCTGGTCACGGGGCGCCACGTCCGCAGCTACACCGCCGACAACGCCGGTCACGTGATGCTCAGCGTGCTCCGCGCCATGGGCGTGAACCGCGCCGACTGGGGCGACGGCGACACCTACGTCAGCGACGGACTCTCGGAGATCGAGGCATGAGCCCCCTGCTCTTCCTGCTGGCCTGCGCGGGCGAAGGCCCCGCCGACACCGACAGCGGTGCCGGCAGCCCCGACTACGGGGAGTGTGGCAACCCCGACGACAGCTGGGTCGGCGTCATGACCAGCGTCACCTTCGCCCGGCGGGCCGACGACGGCACCACGGTCGGCTTCGATCTGGACGACCACGTCAGCGAGAACGGCGACTCCGCCGGCTGCGGACACGCCGACCTGAGCAGCGCCGACGGCGTCGAAGGCATCGACAGCGCCTTCTCGGGCCTGTGGCCGGCGCTGGCCGCGACCGAAGCCGGCGCGGTCGAGGGGCTGATGCAGGACAGCATCACCAACGGCGAGCTGCTGCTCATCCTGGAGCTCGAGCGCCTCGACGACGTGGCCGACGACGAGTGTGTCGACCTGAACCTGTGGCGGGGCACGGGCACGCCGCTGGTGGGCACCGACGGCGTCCTCCTCGACAGCCAGACCTTCGCCACCACCTCGACCACGGCACCCTCCTCCGTGCCCGGCATCGCGGTCGCCGACGGCATCGTCGAGGGCGGCCCCTTCGACTTCGACCTGCCGCTGCAGGTGCTGGACGTCGAGCTCGACTTCCACATCACCGGCGCCTACCTGCACGCCGAGCTGGTCAGCGAGGACGAGTTCCACGGCTACCTGGCCGGCGTCGTCCCCCTGGAGGACATCCTGCTCATCGCCGCCGAAGAGGACCTGGGCTCGACCGCCGACCTGCTCGAGAACCTGGTCACCCTCGCCGCCGACATCGACCTGTCGGGCGGCGGAGCCTGCGATGGGCTGTCCATCGTGCTGGAGTTCACCGGCACGCGGGCCTTCCTGTACGAGTGAGCCGCGCGCGGGGCGGGGCCCTCAGCGGAACAGGCCGCGCACGGTCTCCTTGTCGGACGAGAAGCTCAGCAGATCGGCCAGCTGTGCGCCGTTCTGCGGGTCCGTCAGGCTGCCGGCCAGGGCCTGGATCGCCGCCACCTTGTCGTTGTCGAAGGACAGCAGCTTCACGAGCTCCGCGGCCTGGGTCGTCGTGAGCTTCAGGGTGGGGGCCGCCCCGATGATGACGGCCAGGCGATCGCTGGCGAAGCTCTCACCCTGGACCTGGGCCCGCAGCGCGGCGTAGCGCTCGGCCATGGCCGGGGTCGGCTGCAGGCCGTCGGGGGCGGGCATCACGGGCATCTCGACCAGCACCTGCTGGCTGAAGCCGCTGGACGCGGTGGGAGCCGGCTGCAGGCTGGAGGGTGCACTGCCGGTGGGCATCTCGATCATCGGGCCCGAGCCGGGCTGGACGACGGGCGGCGGCGCCGTGCTGCCGGAGGGCGGGGGGCTGCTCGAAGGGGGGGGCGGCAGGCTGCCGGTGGTCACGGGGCCGGGCTGCCCGGCGGGCCCGGCGGTGGTGCCGACCGCGCCCATCGTGCCGGTCGGCGCGGCGCCGCCGGCCTGCAGGCGCTGGATCTCGCTGTCGGGCAGGAAGCCCAGCACGTGGGCCGTGTAGCGGGTGCCCTTGTCGGTGTTCACGGGCTCGACGCACCACTCCTGCGGGCGCAGCGCCGGGCCGGCCTCGAGCTCTCCGTAGTAGGTGATGCCCGCGGCGCGCAGGGCCTGCATGCTGGCGTTGTTGAGCGCCTTGTTGCGGGCGGCCTGTTCGGTCTTGGCGTCGGGGGAGCGGCCGACGACGTAGATGCCGCCGTCGGCGGGCGGGGGCGCGTCGACCCACGAGGGGCAGGTGCTGACCGCGCCCTGGGTGTAGGGGGTCGGCGTGACCTTGAAGGCGAAGTAGACCGGCTGGTCGAATTCGGCGGCGCGCTGCCAGGTGGTGCCGTGCGAGAAGCTGGCTTCGCCGTTGGTGCCCGAGCTGGGGTCCAGGCCCTGGCCCGATGCGTCCAGCTGCTGCGCGGCCTCGTGGTAGATGGCGCCCGTGCCCTGCAGGAACTCGCCGACGTAGCGGTCGGTGCACTGGTCGGGCTGCTGCTTGCAGCAGCTGGCGAAGGCTTCGGGGTCGGCGATCTCGGCGACCATCTTGCCGGTCAGGGTGTACTGGACCCGGGCGACGCGGCTGCGGCTGCCGCTGGCCTGCCCGCTGGCGACGATCGGGATGCCCAGCCGGGCGCTGGCCTCGGTGCTGACGTTGAGCAGCTCGTTGTAGCGGACGCCGCCGGCGTCGATGAACCGGTGGCGGATGTACTGCGAGCAGACCAGCGGCATCGCGTTGCCTTCGTCCAGGTCCTGCGCGCCGGTCGGCAGGAACCGGCCCAGGTAGCTGCTGGGGTCGGTGTCGAAGGTGTTGCGCAGGTAGACGTTGGCGCTGGGCGACAGCGACTGGGTCTGCGGCCCCGTGTTGGTGGCGTGGGGAGCGCAGGCCAGGGTCAGCAGCAGGACGAACACGGGGACTCCAGGAGAGGGCGGGCCGGGGCCGGACGACCCTCTATCGACCCCGGAGCTTCCCCGGCATCTGCGGCGATCAGCGCCCCAGCACGCGGCCCACGGCGTCGACCACCTGGTCGTGGAACCGGCCGTTGGTCGTGATGACGCCCTGGTTCTCGGTCAGGGTGCGGCCGCGGCCGAAGTCGAGATCGCGGCCGTGGATGTCGGTGACGCGGCCCCCGGCCTCGGTGACGACCATCCAGCCCCCGGCGTGGTCCCAGATCTTCTCGACGTAGCCGGGCTTGGTGGGCAACCGCAGGTAGATGCTGGCGTCGCCGCGGGCGACCGCGGCGTACTTGCACTGGCTGTCGATGCGGTAGGGCGGCGCGGTGATGCCCAGCAGATCGGCCACGCGCGCGCTGTCCGACTGGCTGCTGTGGGCCTTCTCGACGGACTCGCAGAACCGGGCCTGGGCCGTGTCGCCGACGTCGCTGACGTGCACGGGCCGCATCGCCGGGTCGTCGAGGGTGCGCATGGTCGCGCCGGCGCCGCGATGGGCGGCGAACAGACAGCCACGACCGGCCGAGGCGTCGTCGTCGTCGACCGGCAGGTTCGGGCAGCCCAGCACGCCCAGCACGACCTGACCGCGGTCGATCAGCGCCAGGGCGACGGCGTACTGGTCCAGCCGCAGGAAGCCCTTGGTGCCGTCGATGGGGTCGAGGGTCCAGTGCATGCCCTGGTCGCCGCCTTCGTAGGTGCCGCGGTCGATGGCGGCGAGCACCTGGTCGGCGGACAGGCCCGGCAGCACCTGGGCGACCGCGGACAACACGCCGTCGCGCATCTGGGCGTTGCCGGGCTCGCGCAGGGCGGCGGCGTCTTCTTCGCCGACCAGCGGGATGCCGGGGAAGGCGTCGGCCAGCAGGTGGCTCACCACGGCCTGGGCGGCGAAGTCCGCGACGGTGACGGGGCTCTTGTCGCCCTTCTGCAGGGCGGCGCCGGCGACCAACCGGTCCTGGACGGTCTGGCAGACGCGGCTGGCGTGGAGGACGGCGTCCAGGGCGACTTCGCGGGCGGCGGCGAGATCCATCGGGGCTCCGGGGGAGACGGGGAGGGAGGGGCCTCCTACTGCGGCGCGTCGTCCGTCGCACCGGCCGAGGCGCCGCCTCGGGTTGCCGGAGGAGGGGGTCCTTGGCTAGGCCTGCGCATGCGCTCCTCCTCCTCGCTCCCCGTCCTGCTGTTCCTGTCCCTCGCGGCCTGCGGAGGCGGGGCTCCTCCGGCACCCGCCGAGCCCGGCCCGTCCGCCGCGGCCGAGGGCACGACCCCGGCGGTCGGTGGGCCGTCCAACCGCGTGGTGCTCGAGCGCGGTGGGCCGGGCAAGCCGCCGCCCCCGGTGCTGACGGACCCGCTGGCCTGGCTCGACAGCGAGGTCCGCGCGCCGATGCCCGAGGTGGCCGCGCTGGGGACCCGCGTCGAGGCAGGCACCGAGCTCGACGCTGCCCTGACCGAGCTGGACGCCTGGATCGCCGCCCATCCGAAGGACGCGGACGCGCTGTACTGGCGAGGCCGGGCCCACCAGGCCCGCAAGGAAGCCGAGCCGGCCCGCGCCGACCTGCAGGCCGCCGTCGACGCCGACCCCGGCTTCCTGGCGGCCCGCCAGCACCTGACCGACGAGCTGGTGGGTGCCGGCGACCATGCCGCCGCCCTGGTCCAGCTCGACGCCATGATCGCCGCCCGGCCGGACGTCGGCCTGCTCTACGCCAACCGCGCCTACGTGAAGCGCTCCCTCGGCGACGGCCCCGGGTCGGCCCAGGACGTGATCGCGGCCTGCGACAAGGGGCACGCGCGCTCCTGCAACGGCGCCGCCCGCGAGAAGGCGCGGCTCGAGGCCCAGGCCGAGGAAACCGCGGAGCAGCCGTGAACCACGCGATCCCGCACGGGCTGTCCCACGAGCTGGCCCGCGAGGCGACCCGGCACGCGCTGGACAGCTACCGGATCCGCTTTCCCCAGGTCTCGCCCCAGGGCGACTGGGTGAGCCCCGACGAAGCCCGGATCTCGTTCACGGTGGCTGGCACGACCCTGCGGGGAAAGGTGGTCGTCACCGACCGCGAGATCCAGCTCGAGCTCGACGTGCCCCTGGTGTTCCGTCCGTTCCGCAAGCGGGCCCTCGAGCTCATCGAGAACGAGGTGCGCGGCTGGCTCGACCGCGCCCGCGAGGGTGGGTTGTCCTGATTCGGCACACGCGCGTTCCGAAGCGAAACGAAATCGCGTAATCCGCTCGGGCCCGAAATCAGCAGAGATGTAGACGTACACGGCATGATCGCCGGTCGTGTCGATCTGGCACGCGCCCTGCATCACTTCCAGGCGTAGGCGGGACGGTCCCGCCCCCCTCTCTCTCCTGGAGCCCGCCGTGATCGACACCTGGATCACCCCCTGGAACACGGTCACGGCGGGTTCCGGTTCCCTCTCCAAGAGCTCGGAGCCTCGGCTCCCCCACCTCCACCGGCCCCACGGGGCCGGCAACGGCCCTGCGCCCACGGCCACCACGGACCTGGGACCGGCGCGGGCCACCGCTCCTCCATCTCGCCACAAGTGCGCTGTGGCCCGGAGGAGCGGCGAACAGGAAGAGGTGCGCGTCCGACGGTAGTCCCAGGGCCATTCGGACCGAGGCGGGGAGGCAGGCGACGCCTCCCCGCCTTTGCGTCTCGCTCCTGCAACGGAGCGTTCCAGGCGATCGGGGCGCGGGGAGTCCAGCATGCGCCGGTCCCCCTCCCCGGAGCTCCTCGATGAAGTCCTCGCTGCTGCTGACCGCCACCCTCGCCCTCGCGTCCACCCTGTTCCTCGCCTGCGGCGACAAGGACGACGACAGCGGCGGCTCCGCCGACGACACCGGGCACAGCCACGACTCTGGCAGCAGCACCGACGGCGGCTCCGACGGCGGGGGCGACACCAGCGCCGGCGCGACGGTGTTCGCGTCCACCTGTGCGGACTGCCACGGCTCGGACGGCACCAACGGCACCGCGCCCGACCTGTCCGAGCGCGTCCCGACCAAGACCGACGAGGAGATCCGCACCCTGGTCGAGGACGGGCAGAACTACATGCCCGCCCAGGATCTGAGCAGCACCGAGATCGACGACGTCATCGCCTACCTGCGGGCCACCTTCCCCGGCTGAGCCGGGTCCGTCGCGGGCTGCGTCGGCTACTCGGCCGGGGCCCCTGCTTCGATCCAGCCCTGCACCAGCGCCAGCTGGTCGTCGGCCAGCGGGGCCGACGGCGGCATGGGGTCGCCTTCGATGACGGCGGTGCCGTCGTCGTGGGCCTGGAGCTTGGTCCACAGGTAGCTGTCGGCCGTGCTGCCGGCGACGACCCGGGTCTCGCTCTCGGCCTTCGTGCTGGCCACACCGACCAGCTGGGCGTGGGACACCTCGGCGCTGCTCAGGTCGAGGTCGGCGGACCCGCCGCCTTCGCCGTGGCAGCTGCTGAAGGCGCAGCTCTTCGCGAAGACCTCGGCCTGGACGTTGGCCATGGTCGGGTCGAGCCCGGCGTCGCCGGAGTCGGCGTCCTTGTCACCGCAGGCGAGCAGGGTCAGGGCGAGGAGCAGCATCAGTTCATCTCGCAGAAGGTGGTGGTCTTCTTCTCGAAGGCGACGCCGACGGCGACGCACATCTCGGACGGGAAGTCGATGGTGTGTTCGGTGGTGTTCTGCCACGCGCAGTCCATCTGGATCTCGTCGCCGGGGAGCAGGACGAAGGGCGTGTCGGCGCCGAACTGCTCGACCGGCGGGGTGTCGCGGAACTCCGGATCCCAGGCGGGCACGTCGTAGATCACGGCGCTGTCGCTCCCGCGGCTGTGGGTCAGGCGGAAGGCCGAGCCGTGCTCGTGCATGTGCCCCAGGACGTAGAGCAGCTGGAGCTCGTCGTCGACGGTGCAGGTGGTGCTCTGGTCCGTGGCGATGCCGGCGGGCAGGCTGAAGTCGTTGGCCGCCAGGATGAACGGCGCGGCCCAGCGTCCAACGGAGTCTTCGGGAACGGTCTGCAGGACGGCGGCGTCCTGGACCCGGATGTCCTGGTCGCCCGTGTTGATGTAGTGGGCCTGGATGACGTAGCGCTGGCCTTCGTCCAGCTTGACCGCCATGTCGTCGGGCAGGAACAGGGTCGTGTCCATGACCTCGCCGCCGACGGTGCCTTCGTTGGGCAGCATGAACGGCTGCAGATCGCCCATGCCCAGGGTGTCGCCGTCGGTGCAGTCGACCACCGTGCCGTCGGGGAAGTCGATGGGCGACGCGCTCGTGCCCATCGGCACGAAGTGGTGACCGAACTGGTTCTGGTGGGTCGCCATGTTGTGCAGGCCGACGTCGGGGCCCGTGTAGGTCTGGATCAGGCAGTACTGGATCTCGGTCGCGGCCGGGATGACGACCTCGGGTCCCCACCAGATCTGTTCGTCGGCGGACAGGGCCGGCAGGTCGGCTTCGGTGAGTCGAAGATCGAGCGCGTCGTCGGCCACGGCGCCGCCGCTGTCGGTGGCGGTGGGGTCGGCGCTGCAGGCCATCAAGAGGGCGAGGACGAGGCTCATGGCTGCGTGATCCCGAGCTGGACGGTGAAGGAGGTGGTGACCCCGGGCTCGACGATCACCTTGTTCTCGTTGGGGATGGTGACGACGTCGCCGCTGTCGCAGCCGTTGTCGTCGATGTCCAGGCAGCCCAGGATCCAGACGACCTGGGGCTCGAGCTCCGGCGAGGTCCACAGCGCTTCTGTCGGGTTGGCGCCCGTCACGAAGTCGATGCCGTCGACCTCGATGTCGGCGAGGGGCTCGGCGCCGTCGACGGGCCCGGTGCTGGTCGCGTCGTCCTCGGCGAAGACGGACCCGTGGAAGGTGCCCTGGGCCGGGTGGTCCAGCTCACCCTTCTCCAGGTAGTCGTCGTCGATCTCCCAGGACAGCGACAGGGTGCCGGGTCCGTCGGCGGTGGTGCCGTCGGTGCTGGTGTCGCCGTCCGTGGCGCCGCTGTCGGTCGCGCCGCTGCCGGAGTCGGCGTCCTTGTCGCCGCAGGCGAGCAGGGGCAGGAGCAGCAGGCAGAGGGACGACATGGGGACTCCGGGCAGGCCGCGCAGCCTACCACCCCCACATGCCGCCTGGAACCACGCCGTTCAGCGCTGGCGGAAGCCGCCGCACTGCACATCCAGCGACACGCTGGACCCGCTCGCCGTCCAGCAGCTGCCGATGTGATCGCGGTCATCCGCGATGCACAGCACGTCGCCTTCGTCCATGCTCAGGCTGCGGGTGCTGTTGCTGCTCTCCCAGCCGTAGGTGCCGCCGCTGCTCGGGCTGCGGCCCTGGAAGATCCGGACCTTCTCGGGACAGTCGATGTGCATGCTGACCGAGACCCGCTGGGGGCCGGCCGGCTTGCTGCTGGTCGAGGCGCTCGGGGCAGGGATCGCGGGGGCGGGGCGGGCCGCCTGCATCGCCGCGGCCTGGGCGGCGGCCTGCTGCTGCAGCGCGGCGTCGTGGGCGGCCTGCGAGGCCTGGCGCCGGCCGAGCTCGGCCTGGTACCAGGCGCGCTCGTCGGCGGTGGCCCAGCCGTCCCCGACCGCCGCCAGGCAGGCGCCGATGGTGTCGAAGCGCTGGATATCGCTGGCCGCGGCGTCCGCGGCGGCCCGGCAGCGCGCGCCGCCGGCCGTGGGGTCGGGCGTGACGGCCAGCCACGCCCGCAGGGCCGAGCTGGTCGGGTGGGTGTCCAGGGCCCGCTCGGCCAGCGCCAGGGCCTGGTCGTTGCGGCCGGCGGCCAGGGCGATCTCCGCCGACATGCCGAGCAGCAGGCCGAACTGCGGGTCGTCGCCCTTCGCTGCCCCTACGGCCTGGAAGTAGGCGTCCAGGTGATCGGCCGGCACGGCTCCCCGGGCCAGGCTGCCCGACTGCGCGGCCGCGTTGAGCACGCCGCCCCACTGCAGCAACACCGCGCTGTTGCCCGGCGCGGCCTGGGCCTGGGCCCGCATCGTCTCGGCCATCTGGACCATGCCCTGGTCCACGGCCGCGTAGGCGGCAGCCTGGGGATCCTGGCGGGGCCGCTTCGCTTCGGTGGGGGAGGGGAGGGCGAGGGCGAGGGCGAGGATCCACATGGGCGGGCTCCGGGGAGGGGGGAGAGGATAGGGGGCGGTGATGCCGAGCTTGCTGCTGTGGCTGGCCCTGGGGCTGGCGCCGACGGCCGACGCCGAGGAGGTGCGCGGCCAGATCGACTGGCAGGGGCACCCGGCGATGCACCTGCCGTGGCGGATCTACGGGAAGGGACTGACCGAGCGTACGCCGAAGCTGTCCTACAAGCACGCCTTCCGACAGACCATGCACGCCCCCTACGTCGAGGCGTCGGGCGTGCGCATCCTGCTCACCGCCGCGATGGCCGCCGAGAAGGCCCGCTCGGCCGCCCAGGCTCGCGACCTCATCCTGCAGCAGCTGCGCTACGTCGAGGCCTTCGTCGAGACCCACCCGGACCGCTTCGCCCTGGCCCGCACCCCGGCCCAGGCCCGCGACATCCTGGCGACCACCGACAAGATCGTCGTCATCCACAGCATCGAGGGCGGCCGGATGCTGCTGTCGGGGCCCGAGGACGCGGCCTTCTGGGCGGACCAGGGCGTGGCGCTGGTGACGTTGATCCACCTCGTCGACGACGAGCTCGGCGGCGCCGCCATCAACCCGGAGTGGACCGGGCCGCTCATCAACCGCGAGGCGGTCCGCAAGCGGCGCAGGGGTCAGGACCGCGGGCTCACCCAGCGGGGCCGTGACGCCATCGTCGAGCTCGATCGCGCCGGCATCCTGGTCGACCTGAGCCACATGTCCCCGCAGTCCCTCGACGAGACCCTGGTGCTGACGGCGGAGCACGGCATCGCCCCCGTGCTGACCCACGCGAAGCTCGACCGCATCCAGGACAGCGAGCGGGGGCTGTCCGATGCCCAGGTGGTCGAGATCTACCGCCAGGGCGGCGTGGTCAACACGCCGCTGTCGGGCACGGCGCTCGAGGCGCTGGACGCTGCGGTTCCCGCGCCGGCCGATCGTTGCCCGGGCAGCATCGACGACTTCCGCTGGCACCACGAGCAGCTGCGCGCCATCCAGGACGAACACCTGGTCGAGCTGTTCGGTGTCTCCGACCGCTCCGCGCTGACGGACGCGCAGCGCACGGCGCTGGCGGTCGGCTGGTCCAGCGACTGGAACGGCGGCATCGGGCACACCCGGCCGCGCTACGGCCGCGCCGGCTGCCTGCCGCGTCGCGAGCTGCCCGACGACACGATGGAGATCGACCGCTACGGGCTGGCCCACCCGGGCCTGCTGCCCCAGCAGTGGGTCCGCCTGGAGCAGGCCGGGTTCGACCTGGATCCGATGCTGCGTTCGGCCGAGCGTTTCCTGCAGCTTTGGGAGCAGGCCGGCCGCTGAGCGGTGGCAGGGGCCGGGTGCGACCAGCTGTCACATCGGTCGCGAGGCCGTGACAATGCCCGTTGCACGGAGAGTGGCCCTACCACCGGGCTGTCGCCTTGGTTACCGCCCCGCGACTCTCACTGGAGGCACCCATGGATCAGGCCTGGGACATGGCCATGAGTTCGGTGCTGGCTCTCTCGATCGGTGGTGTGTCCGCCGTGCTCGGCCTCTGGGTCGGGCGAGACAAGAGCCGCCCCGTTTCCTTCGCGGTCCTGATGACCGTGCTCATCCTCTCCGCCGTCGGCGTCGGCGTCGTGCAGTCCGTGCTCGATGCCGAAGACGCGATCAAGAAGCAGGCCGACCTCGACCGCATGGTCGAGACCGTGACCGAGATCGCGATCGCCTCGGGCGACGAGGAGCTCGCCAAGCTCATCGAGAGCCAGACCGGCGTCAAGGTCGACATCCCCGAGGAAGTCGCCGCCGCCGAGCCGGCCGAGGGCAGCGACACCGGCGCCGCCGAAGACGGTGAGGGCTCCGGCGACGAAGCCACCGACGAAGGCGCTGCCGACGACGGTGCTGCCGCCGAAGGCGACGCCGCCGAGGGCGACGCGACCGACGGCTCCGCTACCGAAGGGGACGCCGCTGAGGCCGTGCCCGCCGAAGGCGACGGCGCCTCCACCGACACCCCCGACGGCGCCGACGCGCCGGCCGCCCAGTAGGAGCCCGCCATGGACATCGGACTCATCGTCAGCTTCGCCGGCGTGCTCGTCGCCGGCCTCGCCGGTATCCTCGGCGTGTGGATGGAGCGCGACCACGACTCGCCGAAGGTGTGGGCCTTCATCTTCTCGGGCCTGATCGTCGTCGCCAGCGGCGTCGAAGCCAACAACACCTACGGGGACACCACCGAGGCGGCCGAGACCGACGCCCGGATGGCGGTCGTGCTCGAGGCCATGGCCGAGCTCGCCGAGAAGGGCGACAACCCGGCCCTGCAGCAGTTCGTGGGTGCCGAGCTGGCCGTCCAGGCCCGCGCGAACCCCGAAGTGGTCAAGAAGATGGAGAAGAGCATCGCCAAGAAGGGCGGTGATCCCGAGAAGGTCAAGCAGACGGCCGCGGCCGGTCGCCGGATGGCGGCGGGTCTCCCGGCGTCCAAGCCCAAGGCCGGCGAGCGTCCGACCCTGCGCACGCCGGGCTCGGGTCGCGCCAGCGGCGGTGTGATGGGCCGCGGCAAGGCCGGCGGCGGCATGATGGGCCGCGGCAAGGCCGGTGGCCCCGGTGGCATGACCGGTCGCGGCAAGGCCGGCGGTGGCATGGGCATGGGCGCTGGCGTCGGCAAGGCTGCCGGCGGCAAGGCCGGTGTCGGTGCGGCTGGCCCCGCGGCGGGCCGCGCCCTGGGCGCTGCCGGTCCGGGTGCGGGCAAGGCCGCCAAGGCTGCCGGCGGTGCGACCGACCGGGCCAAGGCGGGGGCCAAGGCCGCCGGTGCGGCTGCGGACGACGCCGCCAAGGCGACCGACGACGCGAAGAAGGCTGCCGACGACACCAAGAAGGCTGCCGACGACGCCAAGAAGGAAGCCGACAAGGCCAAGGAAGACGCGAAGAAGAAGATCCCCGGCGGCCTGGGCCGCTGAGCTCCTCGCTCCCGCGCGCAGAAGGGGAGGCCCACGGGCCTCCCCTTCGTCGTCTCCGGAGTCGCCGTCGCTGTCAGTGGCAGCAGGTGCCGCTGTTCCAGAGGGCGGTGCCGCCGCTGCTGTAGACGACCAGGTTGCCGTCGTCCTGGACGGCCAGGAAGGCGCCCGGGTGGCCGTGGGTGGCCGACGACCACAGGGCCGAGCCCCCGGCGCTGTAGACCACCAGGTTGCCGTCGTCCTGCATGGCCGACCAGGCGCCGCTGTGGCCGTGGGTGCTCGTGTGCCACAGCGCCGAGCCGTGGGCTTCGTAGAGCACCAGGTTGCCGTCGGTCTGCTGGACCAGGGTGAACCGGCCGTCGCAGGACGACAGGTAGTCGCCCGGCTCGAAGATGGTGGTGCCGCCGACGGCGCCGCAGCCCCAGTCGGACAAGCCTCCATCGGAGCTGCCGCCGCCTCCTCCATCGGAGCTGCCGCCGCCTCCTCCATCGGAGCTGCCGCCGCCTCCTCCATCGGAGCTGCCGCCGCCTCCTCCATCGGAGCTCCCGCCGCCTCCGCCGGAGCTGCCGCCTCCCCCGGAGCTGCTGCCGCCTCCCCCGGAGCTGCTGCCTCCTCCGCCGGAGCTGCCGGTGTCGACGGTGCCGTCGCAGACCGTGTCGCTCGTCGACGAGAGCAGGTCGAAGGGATCGATGTCGTCGCTGTAGTCGCCGTCCCAGGACACGTTGAAGTGCAGGTGGTCCGAGTAGGTCCCGGTGTGGCCCATGTAGCCGAGCAGATCGCCGGCCTCGACCCACTCGCCCTCGAAGACGACGGCCTCGTCCATGTGCCCGTAGTAGTACTCCCAGCCGCAGGCGTCCCGGAGCCGCACCCGCAGGCCCGAAGTGGACGAAGGTGTGCCGACCTTCACGACCTGGCCGTCGGCCACGGCGATGAGCGGCGCCCGGTACCAGGCGAAGACGTCGATGCCGTGGTGGTCGCCGCCCCAGTCGGAGTTGGCGTGTTCGTCGGGGCAGCTGATCTCGCAGGTGCCGGTGCCGCAGCTGGCGTGGTCGTAGCCGATGTTGTGCTCGCCGAAGATCGGGAAGACGTACATCTGGGGCGGGCAGGTGCTGCCGTCGGCCGCTTCGGCGCCGGGCACGATCTCCGAGGGGTCCAGCGGGCCGCCGTCGCGGTCGAGGGGGCCGGGCTCACCGCAGGCGGTGACGAGCAGGGGCAGGATCAGCAGGACGGCAGGGCGCATCGAGGCTCCGGGGTGGAGCTGTGCGATTGCAAGGGGTGGGCCAGGACGTCGATGTCGATGGGCTGTGGGTTCTCGCGGGGCGCGGGGCGGGCGTGCCCCAGCCACGGTGGGTCATCCAGGCCCCGCTGTGCCCTCGGTGTCGAGCGGACCCCCATCGACCACCCACAGCTCGACACAGCCGGAGGGCAGGTCGTCGAGGCCGACCCGCCGCCAGCCCTCGGTCCCCGGCGGGGGGGACGCCGGGGCCGCGGTGCAGGGTTCGGCGCCGACGTGGACGCGGCCGGCCACGCCGGCGGGGAGCGGCTGGTCCGGGCTGGAGCGGACCAGCCGGATGCAGCGTCCCGACAGCGCCATCGCGTAGAAGGGGCTGGCGAGGCCGTCACCGTCGTAGGCGAGCAGGCCCTCGACCGGGCAGGTCGAGGGCAGCCGGTCGAGGGAGGCCGGGACCTGGGGGATCCGCCCGGGGGGCAGTGGGTGCAGCTCCAGTGTCTGGGGGTACTGGAAGGCGTGGTGCTGCCACTCGTCGACGGGCACGCCGCGGGCTCGGACGAAGGACTGTTGCGCCCAGGGCAGGCCGAAGGCGCCGAGCATGGCGACGCCGAGGACGGCCGAGGCACGGCGGCCGGTCGGACTCCGGGCGACGCCCAGGCCCGCGGCTCCGGCGATCACGAAGAAGGGCAGCGCCATGTAGGCGTAGAGCGCCTGCTTCTTCGCGACCAGGGACAGGGCCAGCACCGGGGCCAGGGCGCTGGCGGCCACCAGCCACCGCCCCCGACCGCGTGCCAGCCACAGGGCGGCCCCGAGCGCGAGCAGCACGGCACCGGGCAGGCCGATCTCCCAGCTCCACAGCCGCCGCGGGTAGGCCAGCAGGGCCGTGGCGGTCCACGGGTCGGCCAGCTGCTCGTAGACCGGGGTCTGGTGCCCGGCGAGGGGGATGAAGCCGTCGACCGGCAGGCCGAGCTCGTTGGCGACGTACTGCAGGTGGTAGCGCAGGTCGCCGCGCCGGGCCCAGCTGGTGACGACCAGGGTGGCGCACAGTCCGCCGCCGAGGACGGCGCCCGCCAGGACGCGCCCGGCGGGGACGGGCCGCCCCAGGTCGTCACGCCCACGCACCAGGCCGCCGCTGGCCGCGGCCAGTCCCAGCACGGCGCCCGACGCCAGGAACAGCAGGTTGTCGGTGGGGCTGACCGACCACAGCCCGCCGACGGCGATCAGCGCCCCCGCGACCAGGGTCCGGCCGGGGCGCGAGAGCGAGCGGCTGTGCAGCACGAGCGCCGTGGCGGCCAGCAGCAACAGCCACTGCCCGGCGTAGGGAGCGTAGGCCCGCTGGCTGACCGAGATCCCGGGCACCATCGGGTAGAGCGCCGCCGCCAGCAGCGCCGGCCAGCGGCCGGAGAGGGTCGAGACCACGCGGTACAGGAGCAGCTGGGCGGCGGCCATCAGCACCAGGTCGGTGGCGTGCAGCAGGGCCGGGGTCCAGGGCAGGACCTGCCCCAGCGCCGCCGACAGCAGCACCATCAGGCCGTGGGGGTAGGGACCGAGCGCCGACCGCAGCCCGGCGCCGGGGGGCAGGGTCTCGAGCCGGCCCCGCGTGTCGCTCGCCAGCTCGGTGAACTCGCAGCAGACGATGCCGGGAAGGGTTCCCTGCACCTGGGCCCAGTGCCAGCCGATCGCCGCGTGTCCCACGATGACTGCCACCAGCAGGGACAGCACGAGGCGCTCGGCGGGGCGTCCGGTGGAGGGGTGCATCGGCCGGCGTCGGGCCCTCAGCGGGCGGCGACCGCCTCGTCGCCGTCCTGGTCGACCCGGGCCACCGCGACCGCGCAGACCTTGTACTCGGCGGTGCCGGTGACGGCGTCGCCGGCTTCGTTGGTCAGCAGGTTGGCGCGGGCTTCCGCGAAGTGCAGGGGCATCCAGACGCAGCCCTTGCGCACGTCCTTGGTGACCTGCGCGCGGGCCCGGACCGCGCCGCGCCGGCTGCGCACCTCGATCCGATCACCGTGGGCCACACCCAGGCGCCGGGCGTCCCAGGGGTGGATCTGCAGGAAGTTCTCGGGCTGGGTCAGCGGCGCGTGGCGCTCGCGACGGGTCTGGGTCGCGCAGTTGTAGTGGTAGAGCGTGCGGCCGGTCGACAGGATGAGCGGGTACTCGACGTCGGGCAGCTCGGCGCTCGGGCGATAGGTCACGGGCGTCATCAGGGCCTTGCCGCGCATCGGCCCGTCGACGTGCAGGGTGGGCGTGCCGGGGTGGTCGGCCGTCGGGCAGGGCCACTGCAGCCCGCGGGGGTCCTGGTCGATGCGCTCGTGGCGGATGCCCGCGAACTTGTCGCACAGCGCCGCCATCTCGGCGTAGACCTCGCGCGGGTGGGCGTAGTGCGGCATCGGGTAGCCGACGCCGCGGGCCACGTCGCACAGGATCTCCCAGTCGGCGCGGGCGTCCCCGGGGGGCTCGACCGCCTTGCGCACGCGCTGCACCCGCCGGTCGGAGTTGGTGAACACGCCGTCCTTCTCGGCGAAGCAGGCCGCGGGCAGGACGACGTCGGCGAACCGGCAGGTCTCGTTGAAGAAGATGTCCTGGACGACCATGAACTCCAGGCGGTTCATCGCCTCTTCCAGGTCGCGGCAGTTCGGCTCGGACAGCAGGATGTCCTCGCCCATGACGTAGAGCCCCTTCACGGTGCCGTGCTTGACCCCCTCCATCATGGCGGGCAGCGTGGTGCCCGGGAACGGCGACAGGGGCACGCCCCACGCGGCCTCGAAGCGCTGGCGGGCGTCGTCGTCGGTGACCCGCTGGTAGCCCGGGTAGAACACCGGGCTCGCGCCGGCGTCGTTGGCGCCCTGCACGTTGTTCTGGCCGCGCAGGGGGTTCATGCCGGCGCTGGGCTTGCCCAGGTGGCCGGTCATCAGCACCAGGTTGGCCAGGGCGTAGACGTTGTCGGTGCCGTGGGTGTGCTCGGTGATGCCCAGCGTGTAGTAGATGCCGGCCCGCTCGGTGGTGGCGTACTGGCGGGCCACCCGCCGGATGTGGTCGGCCGGGATGCCGGTCACCTGCTCGGCCTGCTCCGGCGTGTAGTCGGCGACGGCGGCGGCCACGGCGTCGAAGCCCTCGACGTGGGCCTCGATGAAGGCGTGGTCGACCAGGTCTTCTTCGATGATGACGTGGGCCATGGCGTTGAGCAGCCAGACGTCGGTGCCCGGGTGCAGCTGCAGGTGCAGGTCGGCGACCTCGGTCAGCCAGATGGCGCGCGGATCCGCGACCACGAGCGTCGCGCCCCGGTAGACGGCCCGCTTCATCTCCATGGCGATGATCGGGTGGGCTTCCGTGGTGTTCGACCCGATGACGAACAGGAAGTCGGCGTCACGAATCTCCGGGATGGAGTTCGTCATCGCACCTGCACCGAAAGACTGGACCAGACCGGCCACCGTGGGTGCGTGTCACGTGGCCGCGCACTGGTGGCAGTTGTTCGTCCCGAAGGCGGCCCGGGCGAGCTTCTGCATCAGGTAGTTCTCCTCGCCCGTGCAGCGCGAGGAGGAGATGAAGCCGAGGGCGTCGCCGCCGTCGCGGTCGCGGATCTTCTTGAGCCCGCTGGCGACGCGCTCGAGGGCTTCGGGCCAGGTCGCCTGGCGGAAGCTGCCGTCGGCCTGTCGGATGAGAGGGGAGCGCAGCCGCTCGTCGTGGTGCACGAAGTCGTAGGCGAAGCGCCCCTTCACGCACAGGTTGCCGTCGTTGACGGTGGTCCCGGGAGGAGGCGCCTCGACCGCCGCGATCCGGCCGTCGCGGACCCGCAGGTCGACCTGGCAGCCGACCCCGCAGAAGTTGCAGGTGCTGCGCACGATCGTCTCGTCCGGATCGGGCGCCGGGTCGGCCTTCTTCTCGAACAGGGCCCCGGTGGGGCAGGTCGCGATGCAGCCGCCGCAGAGCTCGCAGCTGGTGGCGAGCAGCCCCACCATGCCGGCGGTGCCGATGGTGGTGTGGCCGCCGCGCTCGACGAGCTGGATGGCGGAGACGCCCTCGACCTCGTCGCAGTAGCGGGTGCAGCGCGCGCACAGGATGCAGCGGTCGGGATCGAAGGCGATGTAGGGGTTGTCGTCCGCCCGCCCGACGCGGGGGCTGTGGACCGGGGCCAGGGGCAGCAGGTCGTCGCGGTCGACGGTGTAGGCCCGCAGCTTGTTGCCGGTGGCGATGTCGGCGGCCTGTCCGGCTTCGTCCTGGCTGTGGTCGGCCAGGTACATCGACAGCAGCACGGCGCGGTGCTTCTCGATGCGCTCGCTGGCGGTGGTGACGACCTGGCCCGGCTCGGCCTTCCAGGCGCAGCTCGGCTGCAGCCGGCGCTGGCCCTGGACCTCGACCAGGCACATACGACAGGCGCCGCTGGGGGTCAGGCGCGGGTCGTTGCAGAAGGTCGGGATCTGGATCCCCGCGCGATCCGCGGCCTGCAGCACGGTCTCGCCCTGCCGGGCCTGGACCGTCTGTCCGTCGATGACGAGCGGGAAGGTGTCGCTCATGCGGGGCCTCCGCCCGTCATCGTAGCCCCGGGAGGCCGCGGACCGAAGTCCTGGGGGAAGTGGCGGCGGGCCATCTGCAGCGGCAGGGCCGCCACCATGCCCAGGCCGCAGATGCTGCCCTGGTCCATCTCCCAGGCGATCTCGTCGAGGTGGGCGAAGTGGGCGGGGTCGCCGGTACCCAGGTAGCGGCCGATGCTCTGCCGCACGAGCTGGGTGCCCAGCCGGCAGGGCGCGCACTGGCCACAGCTCTCGTCCTCGAAGAACACGGCCTGCCACAGGGCGGCCTGCGCCATGTCCACCGTGTCGTCCAGCACGACCACGCCGGCGCTGCCCAGCATGCTGCCGTGCGCGGGCAGCCCCTTGAAGTCCAGCGGCACGCGGCGCGCCGACATCGGCAGGAAGCCGCTGCTTGCGCCCCCCGGCGAGAAGGCCCGCGGCGTGCCGACGTAGCCGCCGGCGGCGTCCACCACCTCGTCCAGGCACACGCCCAGCGGCAGCTCGTACACGCCCGGGCGACCGACGTGGCCGGACACGCAGTACAGCTTGGTGCCGGGCTCGGTCCGGCCCAGCGCGGCGAAGCGTTCGCCGCCGCGGACCAGGATGTCGGGGATGCAGGCCAGGGTCTCGACGTTGTTCATCAGGGTCGGCTTGCCCCACAGCCCCTGGACCGTCGGGTACGGCGGCTTCAGGCGTGGCATGCCGCGGCGGCCCTCGATGGACTCGATGAGCGCGGTCTCCTCGCCGCAGATGTAGGCCCCGTGGCCGTCGACGAAGCGCCAGTCCAGGTGCCCGAGGTGGGCGTCGGCTTCGGCCAGGGCCCGCTGCAGGGACGCCTTCTCTTCGGGGAACTCGCCGCGGATGTAGATGAAGATCGCCGCCGCGCCGATGGTCTCGGCGGCGATGGCCAGGCCTTCGAGCATCCGGTGCGGCCGCCGCAGCATGATCTCGCGGTCCTTGAAGGTGCCGGGCTCGCCCTCGTCGGCGTTGCAGACCACGTAGCGCTCGGTGACCGCCTGCTCGCTCACGCTGCGCCACTTGAGGTGGGCCGGGAAGCCGGCGCCGCCGCGGCCCTGCAGCCCGGCGGCGGCCAGGGCGTCGAGCACGCCGGCCACGCCGAGCTCCCGGGCCCGGGCCAGCCCGGCGTAGTCGGCGGTGTCCGGCCCGCCCAGGTCCATCGGAAGGTCCGGGTCGGCAGGCGACACGCCGCCGCGGGGCATGCCGTAGTGCACGACGCCGAGATCCCGGCCCAGCACCACGGGCGCGCGATCGCACTGGCCCAGGCACGACACCTTGGTGCCCTCGAGCGTGGCGGCGCCGAACAGCTGGCAGGTCAGCCCCTGACACACCCGACGCTCGACGTCGGGGTGCGACAGCAGCTCGTAGAACCGCCCCGCGCCCCAGACGTCGGCCTCGGGCACGCCGGTCTCGCGAGCGATGCGCTGCACCGACGCCACGCTGACGCCGCCGGCTTCCTTGAGCAGGGCGAGGACGCGGTGACGCTGTGCGCCGTGGCGCTCCATGGCTTGTCCGGGGGAGGGGAAGGGCCCCCATGATCCGCCCCCGGGCCCCCGGGCGTCAAGCCGGGCGGGCGGGCTCCTCGCTGTGGCAAATGGGGGGAGGCGCTGGCGACCCGGCGAGAGAGGTGTGACGATGCGGCGATCCCCCAAAGGCGACGAGGTGACCGTGTCCTCCCTGATCCCCCTGCTGGCCCTCGGCCTCCCCCTGTTCCTCGGCTGCAAGGACAAGGGCGGCGACTCGGGAACGCTCGACACCGACACCGACACCGACACGGACACCTCCACCGACTCCGGTGGGGACGGCCTCGACCGGATCACCGTGCTGCACACCAACGACTGGCAGAGCCACATGCTCGGCTTCGGTCCGAACGCCGAGTACACGCCCGACAGCACGGGCGACGACCCGACCTATGGCGGACTCGCCCGCATCAAGACGCTGGCCGACGAGATCCGCGGCGCCAGCACGCATCCGGTGCTGATGTTCGACGGCGGCGACTGGATGGCCGGCGACCTGTTCCAGCTGCTCGGCCCGACCGACGCCGCCGAGCTCCAGGCCATGCAGCTCATCGGCTACGACGCCATCACCCTGGGCAACCACGAGTTCGACTGGGGCCCCGACGTGCTGGGCCAGATCATCGCAGCCGGCGATGCCGCCGGGGTCGATGTGCCGATCCTGGGCACCAACACGGTGCCGGACACCGCCGACGGCGGGGACGACCTGCTCGAGGCCCTGTTCGACTCGGGGCGCATCGAGGAGACCCGGGTGATCACCCTGGACAACGGCGTCACCGTGGGACTGTTCGGGCTGGTCGGCGACGAAGCGGGCGGGCTCGCCCCGGCCGCCGTGCCCACCACCTTCGCGCCCGCCATCGACACGGCGACCGACGCGGTGGCCGGCCTGAAGGCCCAGGGCGTCGACATCATCATCGCGCTCACCCACAACGGCGTCACCGACGACCCCTCGACCTCGCCCGACGAGCTGCTCGCCGCCGCGGTGCCCGACATCGACCTCATCGTCGGGGGCCACAGCCACACCCCGCTGTTCGAGCCGCGCGTGGTCGGCGACACCGTGATCGTCCAGGCCGGCTCGCACACCCGGTACATGGGCGAGCTCGGCCTGGTCCGCGACGGCGACGGCTGGTCGGTCGAGTCCTACGAGCTCCACGAGATCGACGACACCATCGCCGGCGATCCGGACGTCACCGCGCTCATCGACGGGTTCATCGCCGAGCTCGAGGCCGGTCCGCTGACCGCCCTGGGCTTCGACTTCGCCGAGCCCATCGTGGCCGTGCCGGGCGACCTGCCCTACGACTCCTGCGTCGAGACCGCGATCGGCAACTACGTGACCGACGCCTACCGAAGCGCGCTGCTGGCCGTCCCCGGGCTGGACCCGGTCGACGTCGCCTTCGAGACCCAGGGCGTCATCCGGGACGGCCTGCTGCACGGGAACGGCGGCGTGCAGGCGTTCAGCGACCTGTTCCGGGTGCTGCCGCTGGGTGCGGGCGACGACAGCCGCCCGGGCTACCCGCTGGTCGGCTTCTACGTCACGGGCGCCGAGCTGGCCGACGCCTGCGAGGTCACCGTGTCGGTCTCGCCCTTCTTCGGCTGCAACTACTTCGTCGAGCACTCGGGCATGCGCTGCTCGGTGCAGATGCTCAACACGCCCTTCAACCGGGTGGAGAAGGTCGAGCTGCTCCAGGACGATGCCTGGGTCCAGATCGACACCAGCGCCGGTGCCACCGAGCTGTACCACGTGGCCGTCGACAGCTACACGGCCAGCCTGATGTACACGCTGGAGGGCCTGACCAGCGGCCTGCTGGTCATCACGCCCAAGGACAGCGCCGGCATCCCGATGTCCGACCTGGCCGACGCGGTGATCGACGCGGATCCGGACACGGCCGGCGTCCAGGAGCTCAAGCTGTGGGAAGCCCTGGTCGACTACGGCCGGTCGATGCCCGACACCGACGACGACGGACTGCCGGATCTGGACGAGCGCTACCTGGCCCCCGACGGGCGGCTGGTCGGCTTCGACGACTGATCGAAGGGCGGTTCCCGAGACGCACACACCCCCGACGCCGAGAGGCGCCGGGGGCGTGGCGGGACCGGGCACCGGAAGCCGGCGCCGCGGGTCTCAGTTGGCGATGATCGGGGCGAACACGATCGAGCCGGCGCTGGAGCCCAGCGTGTTCGTCGGGAAGGTGTAGCCGCTCGCGGTGGCGCTGTAGCCGCCGATCGGGGCGGCGGGGATCAGGAAGATCGAGCCGCCGGTGGCGACGGTGCTGGTGTTGAGGCCACCACCGGTCGAGAACAGACCGTCGGCGGCGTCACCGTCCTGGTAGAACACGGTGCTGGCGCCGGTCACGGTCGCGCCGTTGATGGGGGAGTAGGTGTTGTCCCACACGCCGCCCATCATGCCGCCGATGTCCCAGATGCTGCCGTCGGCGAAGCCGACCGCGGCCAGGCTGGCGTCGATGCCGTCGGCGTAGGCCGCGCTGATCGAGAAGGCGGTCAGGCCGCTGATGGTGTCACCGGTCTCGACGCCGGCGTAGACCGGGGGCAGGACGGGGGTGGCGGTGGTCAGGACGCTGTCGGCGTCGTCGCAGTCGAAGACCGAGATCAGGATGCCGAAGGACGGGGTGTCGTCCACGCCTTCGATGCTGAAGGAGCCAGCGGCGCCGACGGTGCCGGAGGCCATGGTGACGGTCTCACCGCCGGTCACGGCGGCGTCGGGGTTCAGGGCCGCGACGCAGAGGCCTTCGGCGGCGGGGGTCTGGGTGGCGCCGTCGATGGCGGTGCCCGACAGGGTGTAGGACAGCGCGGTGGCGGTGTCGTCCGTGTCGGTGTCCGTGTCGGTGCCGTCGGTGTCGGTGTCCGTGCCGTCGGTGTCCGTGTCGGCGTCGGTGTCGGCGTCGGTGTCGGTGTCGGTGTCGGTGGCGTCCGTGGTGTCGGTGCCGCCGGTGTCGCCGTCCTTGTCGCCGCAGGCGAGGAACAGGGTGCTGGCGCCGAACAGGGCGATCAGGGGGATGCGGTTCATGTCGGTCTCCTCGTGGGGGTTCCCGGCGAGGACCGCCGGGTGGTCTCTTGGGGTGTCCGGCGCTCAGAGAGCGTCGAACTCGATGAACACCGCGTACTCGGGCAGGCTGCCGAAGAGGTTGCCCTCCCAGCTGTGCGTGCCGCCGTCGTCGCAGGTGTAGGTCGTGATGCGGGCAGCGGGGATCAGGAACATACCGCCGCCATCCGCGCTCGTCGTGGTGTTGAAGCTGGTGCCGGCGCCCCACAGGCCGTCGTCGGGGGCACCGTCCAGGTAGAAGGTCGGGCGGTCGCCGCAGGCGCCGCAGGTGACGGAGGCGCCGCCCACGGCCGCACCCGAGCTGTCGGTGACGAAGCCGGCCAGGAAGCCTTCGGCCCCCAGGTCGCGCTCGGTCGTGCCGAGGTCGGTCTGCATGGTGGCCAGGTAGTCGGCGGACACCGACCAGGCGGTCACACCTTCCAGCGTGTCGCCGGCACCCAGGCCGTCGAAGTCTTCGGTCGCGACACCGGTGACGGTGCGCATGACGGTGCCCTGGCTGTCACAGTCGTACACGCCGACCATCACGCCGATCGAGGGCACCTCTTCGAGCCCGGCGAGCACGAAGCTGCCGTCGTCGCACAGGGTGGAGACGATCAGGTAGGCCGGATCGCCGCCGGTGACGGCGGGGGCCGGGTCGATGGCCGCCACGCAGAGCGGCGTGCCGCCCGAGTCGTCCACGGTCAGCGGCTGGCCGGTCTGCAGGTCCAGGGCCACGCCGGAGATGTTGATCCCGGCTTCGAGATCCAGGTCTTCGCCGCACTCGCTGGTCTCGACCGGAGCGGTGTCCTGGGGGGTGCCGCCTTCGTACTCGGCGCCGCGGCCCCAGCAGCCGGTGGACAGGGCGGCGGCACCGGCCACCAGCACGAGAGCGGCGGGCGCGCGGAGGGTGTGGCGAGGGAGTGGCAGCATCGTGGCTCCTGCTTGGTCGCCCGCAGTATCGCGCCAGCGTTCGCTTGTCGGTGACGATCATGGAGCCAACCGCCCTTCTCGGCGAAGGGACGGGCCGAACCCGTGGCGTCCGCGTTACGGGCGCGGCCTGAATCCTCCGGAGGCTCCATGGTCGCGGCACTGCTGCTCTCGCTGTTGTCTGGTCCGGCCCACGCCGGCTCCATCTCGACCGCCGGCGTCACTGCCGGCCCGGACGGCGGCGCGGCCACCGCCAACGTCGCCGCCATCGCCTACAACCCCGGCGCCCTCGCCGCGGTCGATGGCTTCCAGGCGATGATCGACGGCCAGGCGTCCTTCGTCCGCATCGAGACCACGACGACCCGCAACGGCGGCATCGACCCCAACACCGGCCAGGCCTACCTGCCGGCCCAGGCCACCGCGGTCGTCCCCAACGGGCTCGTGGGTCTGTCCTACCAGGTGATCCCCGACCGGCTGACCGTGGGCTTCGCGGCCTACGATCCCTTCGTCGGCGGCGGCGACTACAGCGGGTCGGAGAAGGGCACCGTGCCGCCCTACACCGGCCACCAGCGCTACCACATCATCGACACCGCCATCATCACCCTGGCCCTCGAGCCGGCGGTGGCCGTCACCATCGTCGACGGTCTCCACGTCGGCGCGGGCGCCGGCTGGATGATCGACACGATCAGCGTCAAGCAGGCCAGCGATCCGCTCGGCACCGAAGGCATCCTGGCCAGCGAGCTCGACCAGTCGCCGCCCGACCACCCCTACGCCCTCGACACCCTCCTCCAGGGCAAGGCCAGCGGCGGCCACTTCATCTGGAACGCCGGCGTCTTCGTCGACAAGTGGCGCTACCTCAAGGTCGGCGCCTCCTTCTCCGCGCCCGGGCGGTTCACGTCGAAGGGCGACGGCTCCGTCACCGTGCCCGAAGACCTGTCCACCGTCGCCGGCGGCGTGACCGTGCCGGCCAAGGTCAGCGTCGAGTTCCCCCTGCCCGCCATCGCCCGGCTCTACGTCGACTCGCAGATCACCGACAAGGTGAACATCGGCGCCGGCGTCGACTACCAGATGTGGAACCTGTGCTGCGGCGAGCAGGACGGTGACATCACCATCGGCCTGACCAACGAAGCCGGCGGCGCCATCGGCCCCGACGACGGCGTCACCATCGAGATCGACACCGTCCAGTACAGCCCGCGGCGACTTTGGAACAGCATGAACATCAGCCAGCTCGGCGGGGTGCAGGTCAACGACGACCTGTGGACCGGCTGGCGGCTCATGTACAACCAGAACGCCGTGCCCGACTACGCGGTCAGCCCGAGCAACCTGGACTTCCAGAACGTCGGCTTCTCGCTCGGCAGCCGCTACCGGTTCGCCGAGAAGTTCACCGTCGGCCTCAGCTACACCAAGTACTTCCTGTTCACCCGCACGATCACCGACTCCGCGTGGGATCGCCGCGACGGCAACGAGCGGTTCTCGCCGGAGCTGCCCTACAAGGCCAGCACCAACGGCACCTACTCGGGCAACGTCGACACCGTCGGGCTGCGGCTGGGCCTGAAGCTCTGACCTGTCGCGGCGCGCTCAGTCGCAGCCGTCCACGGTGCAGGACAGGTCCGTGACGCCGCTGCCGTCGGCCTCGACGGCGCCGCCCACGTCCGGGTCGTGCGCGTCGCCCAGGTCCACCCCGGACAGCGCCAGGGTGGCCTCGCTCGTGCCCCACCAGCGCAGGGGCACGGTGTCCACGGTGTCGACCCACTCTCCGGTGGCGTACATCGTGCCCACCGGCGACAGCACGCTGCCGGTCAGGCTGCCGCCGGACCAGTCGACGCTGCCGTCGACCTGGACGGTGGCGCCGGTGACGCCCCGGTAGCACCAGTAGTCGTAGCAGGACATCTCGCTGGTCAGCGTGTTGTCCACGACCGACAGGTCCGTGGCGGTCAGGTCGCCCCCCACCGACAGCACCGCTCCCACGGTGTACGCGGCGTTGCCGCTCGACGCGGCCCGCAGGTCGTGTCCCGACACCGTCACGTCGTCCAGGACCGCGTCGCCGCCGATGTCGATGGCGGTGGCCGTCTGCTCCGCGAGGGCCGAGTGGGACCAGCCCGAGCAGCTCGCCGAGAAGTCCCGCAGCGTCGAGCCCGTGGCCGTCAGGTCGCCGGTGACGACCACCCCGCGGAAGGTGCAGCTGTTGCTGTACGACGAGCCGACCGACGCGCGCAGATCCCGCACCGTGCTGTCGACCAGGGTGAGGTCGCCGTCCAGGTGCACGAAGCTGATGTTGTGGATGGTGGCGTTGCTCGCGCCCAGGTCGACCCGCTGCAGCGCCAGCTCGACGCCGCCCGCCCGCGCGTCGACCAGCAGTCCGGTCCGGCTCTCGACGCTGCTGGTCGAGTAGCTCGCCCCGCCGATGTACAGGTCGGACAGCAGCACCGCGGCGTCGGCCCGGACGATCTCCAGGGCCGGTGTCCCGCGCCAGGTGGTGCCGGGCGTGTCGTCCACCGGTGCCCCCTCGCCGCGCACCGCGACGCGATCGGCGTCCACCGTCAGCGTGAACGGATGGTCGCCCGCGCACAGGGTGAGCACGGCGTCGTCGGTCAGCTCCAGTCCGGCGGACAGGTCGACCGCCCTCGGCGCCTCGCAGACGGGCTGCAGGAAGGCGCCGCCGCCGTCGGGGCAAGCGGCTGCGGGGCAGGTGAGGGGGTCGGTAGAGGCGAGGGGGTCACCGTCGTCGCAGTCGCAGGCGTCGGGTGCGTGGCCGGTGGCGTCCGGACAGGCTCGGATCGGCCCGCCGGCGCCGTGGCCGTCGCCGTCGGCGTCGACGAAGGCCGACACCATCAGCTCGTCGGGGTCGAGCTCCCCGTCGCAGTCGTCGTCGATGCCGTTGCAGGCTTCCGTGGCGCCGGGGTGCACGGCGGGGTCGGTGTCGTCGCAGTCCCCGTCCCGGTCGACGGCGTCGAGGGCGTCGGGCGCGGCTTCTGCCCCGCCCCAGCCGTCGCCGTCGGCGTCCACGAACCGGACCGGGGCGAGGGTGTGGCCCGTGTCCCCGCCCGTGGTGTCCGTGCCGTCGGAACCGGTCCCCGTGTCGTCGGGGGAGGAGGTGCTCCCCGAGTCGCGCGCCCCACCGTCGGTGGTCCCGGAGTCGCCGTCCTTGTCGCCGCAGGCCGCCAGGGTCGGGAGGAGGAGGAGGACGAGGGAGGAGCGAACCACGGAGACCTCGCCGGGGGAGCAGGAGCCCATCGTCGCCCGGGAGGAGGGCCGCGGTCCACCGCGTTGCGCCGGCGGTTTCGCGGCACGCCCTCGGAAGCGAGCGACAGAGAGAGCGCGTCCGCGTGCAGGCGGTAGGCTGGCCCGCACACCCTGGAGCTCCCGTGTCCCTGTCCCTGGTCCTTCCCGTCGCGCTCCTGCTCTCCGGCCCGGCCCTTGCGCGCAAGGATCGGCGCGAGATCATCGATCGCATCGACCCGAACATGGTCGCCGACATCCTGCGCGAGCGGGGCGCGACCGTCCGACAGGGCCTCGACGCCGTCGGCGATCCGATGCTCGCGGTGGACGGCGCCTACAACACGGTCGTGCTGTTCTACGGCTGTGAGGAGGGCAGCTGCGAGGTCGTCCAGTTCCGCACCTGGTGGGACGGCGACCACAAGGTCACGCCGGGCGACGCCCTCGAGCGGATGCGCACCACCCGGCTGGGGCGCTGCTACCTGGACGGCGACGGCGACGTGCTCCTGGACTACGAGGTCATGGCGGTGGGCGGCATCACGCAGGACCACCTCCGTGCCGCCTACTCCGCCTACTACGAGCACGTGCAGGACTTCGACCGGCGGGTGGTGGGCAAGGAGTGACGGGGATCTTGCTGCTGTGGCTCGGCTGCTCCGCGGGGCCTTCCCCGACACCTTCCGACAGCGGCGCCTCCTCCGACGACGGCGCCTCCTCCGACAGCGGCGCCTCCTCCGACAGCGGCGCCTCCTCCGACAGCGGCGCCTCCTCCGACAGCGGCGCCTCCTCCGACAGCGGCGCGCCGGACCTCCCGCCCACGGACTCCTGCGCCGAGACCGACGCCTTCGTGCCGGTCTACGACGAGATCGTCGACACCTGGACCGCGCAGGACGACCTGGATCCCGGTCCCGCGTCGCCGCTGGTCTTCGTCGGCAGCTCGTCGATCCGCCGCTGGGAGGGCCTGGCGCAGGCCTATGGCGACCAGCGGCCCGTGCAGCGCGGCTTCGGCGGCGCCCAGCTGGGCGAGGTGGCCTTGCGGGCGGACGCGCTCGTCACCCGCCACGACCCCGCGGGGGTGGTGGTCTACGCCGGCACCAACGACATCGCCTTCGGCGTCGCGCCCGAGGTCGTGGCCGATCGTTTCCGCTGCCTGCGGGAGCGGATCTGGACGGCGCACGGCCGGGCGCGGCCGGTGTTGTTCATCGGCATCACGCCGACCCCGGCCCGCTGGAGCAGCTGGGACGACGCCCGGGCCGTGAACGAGGCGGTCGCCGCGCTGGCCGCAGACGACCCCGGCGTGGTCTACGTCGACGTGCCCTCCGCCTTCCTCGCGACCGGCAGCCCGCCGGCCGACCGGCTGTTCGTGGCTGACGGCCTGCACCTGAGCGACGAAGGCTACGCGCTGTGGGACAGCGTGCTGCGCCCGGCGGTGGACGCGGCGGTGCCCGCCCGGGACGCCCTCCCCGGGGGCCCGCTGCCCTCCGGCACGCGCCTGCTCGTCGACCTCGGCGGGTCGGACGGCGACGACGGCGAGCCCTCCGCCTCCCCCGATCACCTCGGCCAGCACTGGAACAACTGGCACGCCCTGGACGGCGGTCGCGAGGTCCTCCCTGGCGAGCACCTCGACGGCCTCGTCACCACAGACGGCGCCGTGACCGGCATCGATCTGGTGATCTCCGGCGGCTTTGCCAACAACGGGCGGCAGCACGGCGGGCTGTTGTGGCCCGACAGCGCGCGGCTGGGCGACCTTGCGGTCGGCACGGCGACCGAGGACTTCTTCTACACCGAGCCCGACGACATCACGGGCGGGCTCTGGCTGCGCGGGCTGGACCCGGACGCGACCTACACCCTGTCGCTGTTCGCGTCGCGGGCGGCCGACGAGCGGCGGGTCAGCCGCTACACCGCGGTTGGCGCGACCCAGTCGACCGCGGCCCTGCAGGTCTCCGGCCCTGGGGCCGGCGCCGACGGCGGCACGGGCAACGACGACGACGTCGCCGTGCTCGCCGGTCTGCGGCCCGACGCTGGCGGCCACCTGTTCGTGGACGTCGCGATCGAGGAGGGGGCCTACGGCTACCTGGGGCTGCTGGAGCTCAGGGTGGAATAGACCGACTCAGTCGTCGTCCTCGTCCCCGCCGCCTTCTCCGCCACCACCGCCGCTGCCGACGCCGCTGCCGGTGGTGGTCGTGTTCCAGGTGCGCCCGTGGCAGTTGTAGCAGCTCGGTCCCGCGCTGCCGTTGAGGTTCCGGCTGCCCGCCGTGTCCGGCGAGTAGTCGTAGGACCCGTGGCAGCCCGCGGCGTCGCAGGACAGCTTGTCGGTCTCGGGCCAGTAGTCGTCGGGGCAGGTGACGCCCAGGTCGTTGTCGTCGCGACACAGGAAGGGGTAGCGGTTGTCGCGACCGTGGGACACGCCTTCTTCGCGGATCGGGTGCTCGCGGCCGTTGAAGGAGCCACCTCCACCGCCGCTGCCGCTGCCGCTGCCGTAGTAGCCCTCGCCGGCCTCGCCGCCGCTGCCGAACGGGCCTCCACCTTCGTACTCGCAGGCCGTGACCAGGGTCAGGGTCAGGACCATCCAGGGAACTCGCATGCACGCCTCCTCGGTTGGGGTGCAGCCACGATCGTGGCGTTGCCCCGGGGCATGCATCGCGGCGCGCGGACAAAGCGTACGGGAGCGTACTGGACCGCCCGGTGCTCGCCGTGGACGCGCGCCCTGGACCCGCGCCGTGGACGCTCTGCCAGGGTGATATGCGACGGGGTCAGGAGGATGGATGCCCGCCACAGGCCTGCTCGCGCTGATCGACGACATCACGGCGATCATGGACGACGTCGCCGTGCTGTCGAAGGTGGCCGCCCAGAAGACCGCGGGCATCGCCGGCGACGACCTGGCGGTGAACGCCGAGGGCCTGGTCGGCATCGAGCCCAGCCGCGAGCTGCCGATCGTCGGCAAGGTGGCGCTCGGCAGCCTGGTCAACAAGACCATCCTGGTGCCCGTCGCCCTGCTGCTCCCGACGGCGGCGATCACGCCGCTGTTGATGGTCGGCGGCACCTACCTGTGCTTCGAGGGCTTCCACAAGGTGTGGGAGAAGGTGTCGCCCCACGACGACGCCGAAGAAGCGGCCGAGCACGCAGCGGTGGTCGCCGCGAACAAGGCCGGCCCGCAGAGCGTCGCCGAGCTGGAGCGCACGAAGGTCAAGCAGGCCATCGTGACGGACTTCGTGCTCTCCGCCGAGATCGTGGCCGTGGCCCTGGGCGCGGTGGTCGACGAGCCGATGGCGACCAAGGCCACCGTGCTGGCCCTGGTGGCCGCCCTGATGACCGTGGCGATCTACGGCATCGTGGGCTTGCTGGTGAAGCTCGACGACATCGGGCTGCACCTGCAGCGGCGCTCGGCCCCCGGCAGCTTCCAGCACCGGCTGGGCGGCGCGATCGTCGCGGGGGTGCCCTACCTGATGAAGACCATCAGCGTGGTCGGGACCGCGGCGATGTTCCTGGTCGGTGGCGGCATCTTCGTGCATGGCATCCCCGGGGCCGAAGACGCGGTGCACCACTTCGTCGAGGGGCTCAGCCAGTCCGACCTGGTCCAGACGCTGGTCAGCAGCCTGGGCAGCCTGGCGCTCGGGGTCGTCGTCGGCGCGATCGCCACGGTGGTGTTCGGCGGCATCGGCCGGGCCTGGAAGGCAGTGCGCGGGCAGGGCTGACGCCTGCGCGTGGTCCAGGCCCGTGGTTTAGGATCGCGTCGTGGAATGGGTCATCCTGGCTGCTGTGGTCCTGGTCGTCGCTCTCGGCGGCTTGGGCCTCGCCCTGCGCACCGTGAAGAAGCGCGCCCCCGCGCCAGCGCCGCCGCCCGAACCGGTCGAGCCCGAGCCCGTGGCGCCGCCCACCCGTCCCAAGCTGGCACCGGAGGAAGAGGTGGCCCGCGCCCTGGCCAGCCACCTCGAAGAAGCGCAGGAGACCTGGTTCCGCCGGCTGGAGCGGGAGTGCCCGGTCTGCGACGCCCTCGAGCTGCGCAGCGAGCGCAGCAACCCCCGCCCGCACGAAGACCGCGTGTTCGGGGGCGACCTGATCGACATCGCCTACGACTGCGGCAGCTGCGGCTGGCACTACGAGCGGCGCGGGGTCCTCGACCGCGACCAGCCCCATCCCGGCCACTGGCGGGCCCTCGTCGGGCCGATGCGGGCGCCGCCGTCGGCCTGGACGCTGGGGGACGGCGAGGGCCGGCCGGTCGCCCGCCTGACGGTCGGCGGGGGCCTGCCCACGAAGTCCGACCTGCTCGTCGGGTCCCAGGATCGCATCCTGTCCGCCGCGCGCACGCTCATCGAGACGGCCATCCGCGTGGACGGCGCACCGCTGCCGCCGACCGCGCTGATCGCCGCCTGGCGCAAGGCGGTGAAGGACGCGCTGCCCTTCGGCGAGGTGCTGGACGTCGCGGTGCTCGAGGACGTCACCGAGCCGGAGCCGCCCCCCGAGTCCCGCGGGTCCCGGTTCGGACCCGACTAGAGCGGCTCGCCGTGGACCACCGCCACGGCGTCCAGGTCGAAGCCGCCAGACGTCCCGTCGTAGCTGTTCTCGCCGGTGTCGCGGATGCGCACGAAGCGCGCCCGGGCGAGTCCCAGGTCGGCCAGGTCGAAGGCGTCGCCGCCGGCCACCGCGGGATCGGTGGCATCGAGCCCGTTGTCGCTGTTGGCCTCGACGGGGTTCACGCCGGCGCAGCCGGGGAAGCCTCCGGCTTCGTCGAGGGGGTCGCAGGCCCACTCGTACCAGGTCTCGCCGTCCTCGCTGACCGCGACGTGGCCGGTCTCGGGCCAGCCGGGGAAGGGGTTCTCGAACACCAGCAGGTCGGGCCCCTCGCCGTCGATCAACCCGATGTCGGTCAGGGCGAGCACGATCTCGCCGTCGCGGCCCAGGCTCAGGACGTCCAGCGAGCCGCCGGGCCGCCCCTCCGGACCGCCCAGGACGATGTCGGGCAGCCCCTCCTCGCCGAAGCCCGCGCCTTCCCCGGGGGAGAAGGACACGAGCTCGTCGGCGAAGGGATCCGGCCCGTCGGTGCCGCCGGAGTCAGCCCCGCCGTCGGTGTCGCCGTCGGTGTCGCCGTCGGTGTCGCCGTCCGTGGTCCCGCCGTCCCCGGCGTCCGTGCCGCTGCCGTCGCCGGCCCCGCTGTCCGACGCCACGTCGCCGCCCCCGGGAGTCCCGGTGTCGTCGTCGTCCTTGTCGCCGCAGCCCCACAGCAGGGGGCCCAGGATCAGCGCGAGCCGGCGGTCCATCTCAGCCCTCGTCCGCGATCAGCTGGGTCCAGCTGAAGTCGTACAGGCCGCAGCCGCTCGTGGCGGGGTCGCTGTCGTCCGAGCGCGTCGTGGCCAGGGCGTCGGCCTCGCTCTTGGCGGCGTAGGCGGTCTGGCAGAACCAGATGGCGCCGCTGCCGTCGACGGTCCAGTCGAAGCGGCTCCACAGGCCGGGGCTGTACTTGTTGGTGTCGGCGTTGTGGGCGATGGCGTAGTCGGCGTCGTTGTCGTAGGCGCTGATCTCGAAGATCGCCGTGCCGCCGTAGGACGTCCAGGTCTCGTTGCTGATGACGTGGTCGCTGTCCCACGAGTCGGTCCAGCTGCCGATCAGCTCGATGTCGTCGGTGGTGCCGCCGTCGGTGCCGCCGTCGGTGTCGCTGTCGGCGTCGGTGTCGGCGTCGGTGTCGGCGTCGGTGTCGCCGTCGGTGTCGGTGCCGCCGTCGGTGTCGGCGTCGGTGTCCGTCCCGCCGTCGGTGTCGGTGTCGGCGTCGGTGTCGTGGTCGGTGTGCTCGTGACCGGTGTCGTCGGCGGCGCCGGTGTCGTCCTTGTCGCCGCAGGCGAGCAGGCCCAGGCCGAGGGTGCCGAGCAGGTAGGGGAGGGTGCGCATGGGGGACTCCTGTGGGCCGGGGGCCCGGTGCTGGGAAGGGGGATCCAGCGGGAGATCGGTCGTGCCATGCAGGTGCGAGACGTCCGGAAGCCGGGTCGTCCGCTGACGATGGTGCCGATCCTTCCTCCCGAAGGACATGAGCGACAGCATCGAGGCCGGTCTCCTGGCTGCTGGATCGTCCACCCTCGTTGCACCTTCCCGGAGCGTTCGCTCCAGTGGTCATGCAGGGGTGTCCCCAGTCACAGTGGCGGGGGCCGCGTCGGCTGCCCGGGTCCGAAGACCGGGTCCGACTTCCCGTTTCATCGCGACCTGGACGGTCGCGACACCTCGATGGCAGTGGTTCCTGAGAACGCAGGTCGAAAGAACGTGGCGCAGTCCTACACCGACCGCCGGCGGAGCGCAACGGGGGCAGCCGCGCTCCGTCAGCCCTCTTCTTCTCCCGCGTGGGCGAGGGTGTCCTCGACGATCGCGCCGACGTGGGCGTCGTGCAGGGCGTAGCTCACGCGGCGGCCCTCGCGGTGGGCGACCACCAGGCGCGCGTCGCGCAGCAGTCGCAGGTGGTGGGACAGCGCACTCTGCTCGACGCCCAGCTCGTCGCACAGCAGGCCGACGTGGGCCGGCCCGTCCCGGTGCAGGCGGGCCAGCACGGCCAGCCGCACCGGGTGGGCCATGCACGACAGCAAGGCCACGGCTCGATCCAGGGCGGGGTCGCCGGCGGCTCCAGGCCCCCCGGGCTCCGACAGCTCGGCGGGCATCAGGCCGCCGCCGGATCGGGGGCCCCGGAACAGCCGCCGTGGCCGGCGTGGGCGCCCGGATCGAGCCCGGCCGGCACCAGCTGCAGGGTGCAGTGGCCGATGCCGCCGTCGGCCAGGGCGTCGGCCACCTGGTGGCGGATCTCGGTGGCGGCGGCGAGGTCGGCGGTCTCGACCACCAGATCGCCGGTCAGCACGTGGCTGTCGCCTTCCTGGGACCAGACGTGCACGTGGCGCAGGGCCACGACGCCGGGGATGGCCCGGGCGCGGTCCCGCAGCTCGCCCAGGTCCACGCCCTCGGGCACGGCCTGCAGGAAGACGGCGATGGTGCGCCGCAGGTTGCCGACGGCGTTCCACAGCACCCAGCAGGTGATGCCGACCGCGAGCAGCGGGTCCAGCACGGGCAGGTCCACGAACAGCATCACGACGCTGACGATCAGCACGGCGACCCAGCCGAGCACGTCCTCGAGCAGGTGCAGCATCACGACCCGCTCGTTCAGGCTGCCGCCGCCGCGCACCCGCAGCACCGCGGCGCCGTTGACCAGCACACCCAGGACCGCCAGCCCCAGCATGCCCTGGGCGTTGGGGGTGCCCGGCGTCCACAGCCGGGGCACGGACTCGATCAGGACCAGCGCCCCGCCGATCACCAGCACCATGGCGTTGACGAAGGCCCCGACCAGCGACAGGCGCCGCAGGCCGTAGCTGAAGGTCGACGACGGCCCCTTGCCGGACAGGCCCTGCATGCCCCAGGCGAAGGCCAGGGCCAGGCTGTCGCCCAGGTCGTGCACCGCATCGGCGGCGATCGCGGCGCTTCCGGTCCACCAGGCCCCGACCAGCTCGACCAGCGTGAAGCCCAGGTTGAGGGCGAAGGCCAGGCCCAGGTTGCGGCTGGCGTGGTCGCCGTGGCCGTGGGCGTGCGCGTGGCCGTGGGAGTGACTGTGGCTCATGGAGGAGGCGCCCGTCCCGAGGAGGAGGTTGGCATGATGAGCCCATCATATGATGGCGGCTTCATGTGTCAACCCTCGGAGGGCGCATCCGGGTCGTAGGCGCAGCGGAAGCCGTGCAAGGGGCTCGCATCGCCGGGCAGGGCGTGCCGGCGGAAGGTCGGTCGAAGCACGTCCGGCCCCGAGCTGAACCCGCCCCCGCGCAGCACGTAGCGGGTGACGGGCTTCTGGAAGACCCGCCGGCGGGTCGGGTAGCGCGAGCTGGTCCACTCCCAGGCGTTGCCCGCCAGGTCCTCCACCCCGTAGGCCGAGGCGCCGGCGCGGTGGGCGCCGACCGGGCTCGTCGTCGCTCCGCAGCCCTCGAAGGCCGCGCGGTCGCAGTCGGGGGCCTCCTCGCCCCAGGGCCACCGCCGCTTGTCCGTGCGATCGGTCGCGCCGGGGCCCCAGGTGGCGGCGGCCTCCCACTCCTCCTCGGTCGGGAGGCGCCCTCCCTGATGCGCGCAGAAGGCCGCGGCCTGGCCCCAGTCGACGCCGACGATCGGCTGCTCCTCGCCCGTCAGACCCTTCCACTCCTCGGCGTCCTGCTGGCCCTCCCACGCCGGCGGGGTGCAGGCACCCTCCTCCACACAGGCCAGGAAGGCGCGGCTGGACACCTCGGTCCGGTCGATCTCGAAGGCGGCCAGGTCCACCTGTCGGGCCGGACCCTCGTCCTGCCGGCCGTCGCCCCACACATCGCCGTGCCAGGCGGTGGTCGCCGGGATGCGCACCCGGGCGGGTCCGTTGGCCGCAGGGCCGCGGACCAGCAGGGACGCGAGGCCGCCCACCGCCAGGACGGCGACGACGCCGACGGCGGCCACGGCCACCAGGGCGCCGAGCCGCGGGCCGGTGCTGTGGGTCGAGATCGAAGACAGCGGTTCGGCGGCAGGCGCCATCGCCGCCGGGGCCCCGGGGTGGGGGAGGTCGTCGGGAACGGCCGTGAGGCCCGGGCCTGTCGCAGGGGAGGGGAGCGTGGCGGCAGCAGGCTGCTCTCCCCCCTCCGCGGCCGCGCGCAGGGCGGCGGCGAAGGAGGCGGCGTCGGGGAAGCGGTCCTCGGCCCGGGGAGCCAGCCCGCGCGCGATCACGGCGGCGACGGCGGCGGGGCACGCGGGCGCGACCGTGTCCAGGGGCGGGAAGCGCCCGGCGAGGGGGGCCTCGATGGCGTCCACGCCCTCGGTCGGGAAGGGCGGCCGGCCGGCGATCGCCGTGTAGACCAGGGCGGCCAGCCCGAAGACGTCGGCGCGGGCGTCCACGCTGGCGGCATCGGCCCACTGCTCGGGGGCCATGTAGCCGGGGGTGCCCATCGCCACGTGATCGCGGGTGCCGCCCTTGCGCGCCGCCGCCGCGTGCCGGCCCTCGGCCATGACCTTGGCGATGCCGAAGTCGGTGACCTTGGCCACGGGCGGGGGGCCGGGCACCACCAGCACGTTGTCGGGCTTGAGGTCCCGGTGCAGCACGCCCTGGGCGTGGGCGGCCGCGACGGCGTCGGCGACCGGCTGCAGCAGCGCCAGGGCGTCTCCCGGCGGCAGCGGGCCCTGCGCCAGGACGGCCGTCAGCGACGGGCCCTCGACCAGCTCCTGGATCAGGCAGGGGCAGCCGTCCAGCGGCAGCACGTCGGTGACGGCCACGATGTGGGGGTGGCGCAGGCCGGCCTGGACCCGCCCCTCCTGCAGGAAGCGGTCGCGCAGCGACGGCCGGGCGCGGGTCAACAGCTTCAGCGCGTGCTCGGTGCCGAGCAGCGTGTGGCGGACCCGGTAGACCTCGGCCGTGGCGCCTTCGCCGAGCAGCGCCACGATCTCGTAGCGCTCGACGATGTCGCCGGGGCTGAGCGAGGGGGCGGGCGACCCGCCCGGGTCGTCGCCGGGCGGGTCCGCGGGCGGGGGCCCGCTGCTCAAGCGCCGGCCTCGCAGTTGATCATCCACTGCACGCCGAAGCGGTCGGCCAGGCTGCCGAAGTAGGCGCCCCAGAACTGCTCGGCGAGGGGATGGAAGACCTGGCCGCCCTCGGCCAGGGCCGCGAAGATGGCGTCGGCGGTCGCCCGGTCGGTCGGGTGCAGCGAGATGGTGAAGGCGTTGCCGGCCACCCGCGCCGGCCCCATGCCGGGCATGGTGTCCGACGCCATGATCTGGGCGCCCGACGGCAGGGTCAGCGTGACGTGCATGACCCGCTGCTTCGTCTCGTCCGACATCGGCATGTCGCCGGGGATGTCGCTGAACCGGTTGATCGGACCGAGCTCGGCGCCCAGGGCGTCGGCGTAGAAGCGCATCGCCTCTTCGGTCTGGCCGTCGAAGTTCAGGTAGGGGTTCACGTTCATGGGGGACACCTTCGGGGTGGGAGGGAAGGGCACGCTATCGCCGCGCCCCGCGCGCCGGGCGAGGGCGAGGGGGCCTCTTCCGTGGAAATTCCGCGGCCGGATGAAACGACGGCGAGCGGCGGGGCTTGAGAGGAGCTGCGGCCCGAGAGGCGACCGCTGCCTCGTCCGACCTTCCTCCCTCGGAGCTCCCCATGACCACCGCGCTCATCGCCCTCCTCGCCCTCTCCCAGACCGCCGACGCCGGCCGCGGGGGCCGCGGCGGCGGCGCTCCCGACCTGGCCGTCACCGTCAGCGCGCCGGCGCTGGTCGACGTCTACGACGCCGCCACGCTCTCGGTCCGCGTCGAGAACCACGGCTCCGCCAACGCGGACGGCGTCTCCCTCGTCATCGCGCTGCCCGAGACCGCGACCAGCCCGACCGTGCACGTGCTCGGCGACCTGTCGGCCGTCGACGGCCGCTGTGTCCAGGTCGGCACGGCGCTCGAGTGCAGCCTGGGGCGGATCCGCGCCGGGCGCAGCGAGACCGTGACCTTCGCCTACGCGGCCCCCTGGGCCGGCGTGGCCCTGGACATCGACGCCGAGGCCACCGCTCCCGGTGAAGCGAACGCCGCCGACAACATCGACGGGGTCACCCTCGACGTGGTCTACGTCGACAGCCCCATCGACGCACCCGCCGGCGTGACCAACCGCCACTGCACGGGCACCGGCCTGCAGGCCTTCTACGAGTGCACCTTGTATCCGAGCAGCATCTCGACCCACGACATCCTGCTGAACGCCGACGGCAGCATGGGCTTCCCGCCGGGCATCAGCGGCTACACGGGCAGCTGGTGGCAGGACACCGACGACCACCTGCACTTCGAGTACGAGGCCCTGGGCATGACCCGGCTCGTCTTCGACGGCAACGGTGTGGGCGGGGACTGCTTCGAGGGGCTCAGCGAGTTCCCCGGTACCGGCTACAACGCGGGGTACGAGGTCTGCTTCCGCGAGCTCTGAGCCCACTCACCGAGCCGGCGGGTTCGACGCCCTCCAGCGCTGGAGGCGTCGAACCCGCCGTTCCCGATCCGGTCGCCAGGGCGCGGCAACTCGTGCCGATGCGCGGCGGGGGCGGGCCCCGGCGGATAGGACGCCCTCCCGCCCGGAGTTGCCGTGGGACTGCTGCAGACGACCCCCGAGTGGAAGGAAGCGCTCGCCGCCTGGCAGGGCATCCCCGATCGCCCGCCGGCCGCCTACCGCAAGCGGTCCAAGGGCTTCCAGGTGCTGCAGAACGACTTCATGGAGAAGTGGTTCGGCACCTCGCACTGGGCGACCCCGGGGCTGTGGTTCATCCCGGTGATCTCGGTCTGCCTGTGGGACGGTCTGCACCGGCCGGAAGTGACTGCGCTGCACGCGGTGGGCGGCTTCGTGGCCGGACTGCTGACCTGGACCTTCACCGAGTACTGGCTGCACCGCTGGCTGTTCCACCTGCCGCCGGCCCGGAACCTGTTCCTCCGCGAGATCCAGTACGTGATGCACGGCTACCACCACGACTTCCCGGACGACCCCGGGCGGCTGGTGGCGCCGCCGGCCCTGTCCTGGCCCCTCGCGCTCGTCGTCGGCACGCTGCACTGGCTGCTCTTCGGGCCCTACTGGACGGTCGTCTTCGCGGGCACCGTCACGGGCTACCTGGCCTACGACTGGATGCACTACTACACGCACCACGCCGTGCCGAAGAGCAGCATCGGCAAGTTCATGCGGCGCTTCCACTACGAGCACCACTTCGGGCACGCCCACAGCCAGTTCGGGCTGAGCAGCCCCCTGTGGGACGTCGTCTTCCGGTCCTTCTCGACGACCAAGGCGCTCAAGCGCGACAAGAAGCCCGGCCGCAGCGGGGGATCCGCGGGCTGAGCCCGCCGGGTGGTAGCGTCCGCCGATGCCACCAGAGCCGCCGCCCGCCGAGCCGAGCCCCCGCCGCGCGATGATCCAGGTCCTGGTCGTGCTGGCGGCCTTCGCCGCCGTGATGCTGTCGGGTCGGCTGGGCGTGCGGATCGCGGTGCCCTTCCACCTGCAGGGGGTCGAGGTCGCGCTGGCCGTCGTCGGCGGACTGTGGGCCGGGCACCGCGGCGGCGCGGTCCTCGCCGCGCTCGGGCTGAGACGCTTCGAGCGGCGTGGCGTGCTGCTGGCCCTGCTGGGCACGCTGCCGATGGCGCTCGCGTGGTCCCTGCCGGACCCGGCCGCCCTGGCGACGGCCGACGTGCTTGTCGGGGCACTGCTGGCGCCGGTCGGCGAAGAGCTGCTGTTCCGCGGCTACGCGGTGGGCCGCCTGCTCGACGGCGGCGTGCCCCGCGCGCGGGCCTTCGTCCTGCCGGGCGCCCTGTTCGGCCTGCTGCACATGCCCGGCGCCTGGGACCAGGGTCCCTCCGCTGCGCTCATGACGGGGCTCGTCACGGCGGCGGGCGGCGTCTGGTACGGCTGGCTGTTCGTGCGCTGGCGGCGCTGCCTGTGGGTGCCCCTCGCGGCACACGTGGCCATGAACTGCTGGTGGATCCTGGGCTCGGTCGGCCCGGTGGCCAGCTCGGGGGGGCTGCTGCCGAACCTGGGTCGAGGGCTCGCCATCGCCCTCATCACGGTGCTGACGGTGCGCTGGACGACGAAGGAGATCCGATGACCCGCCCCTCCCCCTGGCTCCGTGTCGCCTCGCTCGGCGCGCTGGCCCTGGCCGGCTGCCACTCCTATGAAGGCGACTTCGGCGCCTGCGACGTCGGCGCCGTCCGGCGCATGGACCGGGCCGAGATCGAGGTCTACAGCACCCACTGGGGCGGGGTCGTCGATCAGTGGTCCTGGGACCGGGACTACTCGGGCTTCCCCGTCGGCGACGACGTGCTGGTCTGTGTCTCGGGCATGGCCGATGAAGAGAGCTGCATGGCCGACACGGTCGACGACAGCCTGCACGGCATCAGCGACCGCATCGCCGAAGAGATCCCCGATGCCTCGGACTGGTACGCGCGGGCGACCGACGAGTATCGCTGGGTCTCCGAGCGCGACTGCGGTCCGATGTGGCTCGATGAGATGTGCTGCTGGACCTACCGCTACGAGAAGCAGACCGACACGGTCCACGACTCTCGGTAGGCCGCTACCGCCCGGCCGCTACGGCCGGGCCGCTACAGCCAGCCGTCCGGGACCGACCACTCGGTGCGCTGGGCCGCGGTGAGCTCCGGCACCTGGATGGTCGTCGCACACGCGCCGCCGCCGGTGTCCGTCGTCATGTACAGCGGGCCCGTGCCCATCCACCAGGGGAACCTGAAGAGATCCCCCGTGCCTTCGCCGGAGATCACCGTCGGCTCCGCCGCGCCGGGCCGTCCCTTGCGGGCGACGACCAGGTCGGCCCACTGGCTGAGGGTGACGTCGATCCAGATGTCGGCGAAGCCATGGGGGTTGTCGGTGACGGCGTCGTCGTCGACGATCAGGCTGACCTTGTCGAGCAGGACGGCGTCGACCGCGCACTCCGGAACACAGGAACCCGCGACGCACTGCTCGCCCGAGCCGCACTCGTCGCTCGTTGCGCACTGGATGCAGAACCCGTCTTCGCAGCGGCCGTCGGTGCATGCCTCCGGGTCGGTGCAGTAGGAACCCGATGGCTTGGCCGGGAGGCAGATCGTGGCGCTGCAGTACTCTCCGGTCGCGCAGTCCGTGTGCGCCTCACACTCGCCGGCGCAGACGCGCCGGGTCTCGTCGCAGTCTCCCGTCCGGCACTGCAGGTCGGTCGCGCAGTCCTCGGCGACCGCCTGCGCGATGCACTCGCGCTGGTCGACGTGGTCCGGGTTCGGGACGCAGCGGTACAGCTCCGCGTCCGAACGTCCCGCCGTGCTCGCGGCCGCCGCACAGCCCGCGTCGTCCACGCACTCCGCGCAGAGATCGGTCGTGGTGACCAGTCCGGCGCACTCGGCCCAGGCGGAGTCCCCCACGAGACTGCCGGCCACACTCCGGGTGGTGCAGGTGTTGCCGCTGGAGTGTTCCTCGCAGTAGCGGGTCGAGTCGCAGTCGTCGTCGGTCTCGCAGGCGTCCCTGCGCTCGGTCGAGACGATGACGCAGCCGGCGAGCAGGGCCGCCAGCCCGATCAGGCTGGCGCGGGTGAGGGGGGAGGAAGGCCCGGGGCCTCGCAGCAGGGCGGTCACTGGGTCACCTCACACTCGGGGATGGCGGTCATGCCGAGCAGGACGACGAAGTAGTCGCTCGCTCCGTCCTCCTCCTGCTCGAAGGCGATGTCGAGGGACGTGGCGTCGGCGGACAGGGTGTAGAAGGCCACGCCCGGAACCTCGAGGCCCAGGGGGGCGCTGTCGAGGGCCTGCGCCAGGATGGTGAAGTCGTCCAGCTGCTCGAAGGGGTTGCCGCCGTCGGGCCAGGTCTCCGGCTCGACGGGCATCCAGCCGAGCGGGACGATGGGCTCGGAGAGGTGGACCCACGACGCCCACTCTGCGTTCAGCCGGTAGACACCGACGACATGGCGCCAGGCGTCGCCGCGGTCGGTGGCCGGCACGGCGAAGTCGATCTGGATCGTCGGCCGATCGCTGGTCGGGCCGAAGGTCACCACGATGCCTCGGGTGTCCTCCCACGCGAAGGCCTCGCCGTGCCAGGCCTCGATCGCGAAGTCGCCCACGCCCCCGGAGCTGTCGAACACCGACGCGCTGGTCCACACCGAGTCCGACCAGAGCTCGATCTCCTCGTCCCAGCCGTCGATGGCCATGGTCGTGCCGTTCTCGTCCAGGACGACGTCCACGCCGGTGGGCGTCGCGAAGGCGAAGTCCGCACCGGTGCACACCAGCTCGGGCTCGGTGAAGGGCGCGTCGTCGCCGGCGGCTACGTCGAGCCGGGTGCCCGGGGTGGTCGACGGGGCCTCGAACACGACGTCGACCTCGACCGGGTCCAGCGCGGCACAGGCGTCGAAGGGATCGCCATCGACGGTGCCCAGCAGCACACCGAGCTGGGTCGGCGAGCGCTGGGCCTGGACCTCGACCCCGCCGTCGAGCGTGGCCGTCGCTTCGACCCAGAACACGGGGCGATCCTGTGATGACTGCAGCGAGCCGTAGGGGAAGACGGCGGTGAGCACGAGCGCGTCGCCGTCCACCGCGGCGCGGGTCTCGGGGCGGATGCTGTCGTAGCCGTGCACCGGCGCGGCTTCGATGCGCAGCAGGCGCTCGGACAGCGCCACCGCCGGGTCGCGCGACGCGGTCACCCGGGCGCGGGCGCAGGCCAGGCCGCCGGCGGGCAGCTCGGGCGCCATCAGGGCCGCGCCGACGCTGCTCGCCGTGCCGGTGCAGACGTCCCCTTCGACCGTGCAGGAGCCGGTGGTCGTGTAGGTGTTCGCATCGTCGTCGTAGCCGTAGAGCGGCTGCACCGACCCCGACGGATAGGACGCGGCCAGCACTCCAGGGATCGGCAGCGAGTACGCGATCGCGTGGCCGGAGTCCAGGGCCACGGGCCCGCTGGCGTCGGTCACGGCCAGCTCGACCCGGGACACGACCGTCGGCGCGGTCCATCGGTCGTCGTCGACCTCGAGCAGCGTCGAGCTCGACGGCATGGCGTCCAGCATCCGGCCGGCCAGGTCCAGCGTGGACCCCTCGGCGGCCATCGACACGGCATCGTCCGTGCGGGCCACCAACGACAGGTCGCCCTCGGCCCGGAAGGCACCGGCGGGGATCAGCAGCGATCCCGCGCCCAGGGTGACCTCGTGGTCGTCGGTCGGGCCGAAGCTCTCCGCGGCCTGGGCGGGGCGCAGCGTGACGCTCGTGCCGCGGGCCGCCTGGCTGTAGCTCAGCCAGATCGTGCGGGGCATGAACCCGGGGGCTTCCAGCTCGACGAGCGCTGGCGCGGTTGCCGGCAGGCCCGAGAGCGCGACGACGGTCTGGCCGTCCCCGGCGCCGCCGGCGCCGTCGTGCTCGACGCCGTCCAGGCGGACCACCAGGTCGTCGATCCCCGTGGCGGCCGAGGAGCGAACCACCAGGAAGGTGGCGTAGGTCGCGCTGTCGTCGGTCGGGTCGATGTCGAAACCCTCGGTCGGCCCGACCGCCACCGGCGAGTCCGTGCCGCCGTCGGTGTCGGTGTCCGCATCGGTGTCCGCATCGGTGTCCGTGTCGGTGTCCGCGTCGGCGTCGGCGTCGGTGTCCGTGTCTGTCGCGTCCGTGTCGGTGTCGGCGTCCGTGTCCGTGTCGGTGTCCGTCGCGTCCGTCGCGTCGGTGCCCGGATCCTTGTCCCCGCAGGCGAGCAGGAGCAGGGGTAGCAGCAGCGTCATCGCGGTCCTCGGGGCGGTGGGGCGAAGAGGCGGGATCGTGTCCCACAAGTGGACGGCTGGGGCCGAGCCGCGGCAGCCTCCGACGAGGGAGGGCTCAGTCATTCCTCGCTTCAGAGGCGGGACCTGGCAGGGGGAACAGTCGGGTGTCGGGTGAGGGGGGAGGGGTCCCCCGTCGCGCCTCCCACCGCGCGATAGGTCCCTTCCATGCGCGCCATCGTCGTCCACACCCCAGGCGGGCCCGAGGCCCTCGAGCTCGAACACCGGCCCGTCCCGGAGCCTCCGCCCGGCTGGGTGCGCGTGCGGATCGAGGCCTTCGGCCTGAACCGCAGCGAGTGGTTCACCCGGCGTGGAGAGTCACCGACCGTGTCCTTCCCGCGGGTGCTCGGCATCGAGTGTGTCGGCGTGGTCGACCTGGACCCGGGCGGCGAGCTGCGGCCGGGCCAGCAGGTCGCCGCGCTGATGGGCGAGATGGGGCGCCAGTTCGACGGCGGCTACCAGGAGTACGCCGTGCTGCCGCGCCGCATCCTGCACCCCTTCCAGAGCGACCTGCCGTGGGAAGTGCTCGGCGCGCTGCCGGAGATGTTCCAGACCGCCCACGGCTCGCTGGTCCAGGGCCTGGAGTGCCAGCCCGGCGACACCCTGCTCATCCGCGGTGGCACCACCTCGGTCGGCATGATGGCGGCCCAGCTGGCCCTGCGCATGGGCCTTCGGGTCATCGCCACCACCCGCAGCGAGTGCAAGCTCGCCGACCTCGTCGCCATCGGCGTGCACGAGCCGATCATCGACGATGGTGCGCTCGCGGAGCGGGTCCGCGCCCTCACCGACGGCCGGGGGGTGGACCGCTGCCTGGAGCTGGTCGGCGGGGCGACGGTCCGGGACAGCCTGCAGTGCGTGCGGCCTCGCGGCATCCTGTGCTGGACCGGCTTCGTCAGCGGCGTCTGGGCCATCGACCGGTTCTCGCCGCTGCGTGACCTGCCGCACACCGTGCGCCTGTGCTTCTACGGCGGCGGCACCGAGGACCTCGACGACGCGGCCTTCGCCGCCTTCCTCGACGACCTGGCCGCGGACCGCGTGAAGGTGGCCGTCGCGGGCATCTACGCGCTGGACGACATCCAGGAAGCCCACCGCCACATGGACGAGAACCGGGGGGCGGGCAAGCTCGTGGTGCGCAACCGGCACTGACGAGCCGCTGGTCGGCGCAGGAGCGGGCGCTTCGGCCCGACCGCCCTAGTCGACGCTGATGAGGTCCCAGTAGAAGGACTTGACCATGCCCAGGTCCTCGTCCAGGTAGGCCGTGTAGTCCAGCGTCTCCGAGCCCGCGGCGTACTGGATGCGGGACTGGATGGTGGCGTAGCTGCCCGCCACCGTGCTGGTGGTCGCGGCCCCCCGGGACGAGACCACGTAGGACCCGCCGACCGTCTCCGTGCGGCCGTCCTCTGCCCGCGACAGGGTGAAGGTGTCGGCCACGTTCGCCGTGTCGCCGTAGCCGGGCACCATGGTGATCATGCCGTCCGAGTAGGTGTCCGTGCGCTCGATCGGGCTGGTCGAGCCGTCGCCGCCCAGCCACATGCCCTCGAGCTCGCTCTTGACCAGGGTGCTGCCGGTGTCGTCGCAGCGGTAGGTCTGGCGCTCGGTGGTCGAGGTCGTGTTGCCCGCCCGGTCGGTGAGCGACAGCTCGATGGTCATGACCGGTGCGTCGGGGTTGCGGGTGTCCACCGAGATGGTCTGGGTGCCGGACAGCCCGGCCGACGACGTGTACGTCTTCGACGTCTGGTAGGTGCGCTCGACCGTGCTGCCCAGGCCCGAGTAGGGGGGGCAGGCCGAGCCGCCGCCGCCGGTGTCGCCGCTGTCTTCACCGCCGCCGTCGGTGTCCGCGTCGGTGTCGGTGTCGGTGTCCTCGTCGGTGTCCACGTCGGCGTCGGTGTCCGTGTCGTCGCTGTCGGTGTCACCCACGTCGGTGTCGCCAGCGTCGGTGTCGCCGTCGGTGCTCTCGCCGCCCGTGGCCGTGAGGGGCACGCCCACCGCGCCGCTCAGCAGGTCGCCCACGACGGTGATCGTGATGCGCTCGTCCAGGGTCGCGGGGGCGGCCAGTCCGACCACCAGGTCGTGGCAGATCCCCTCGGAGATCGAGAAGGGCTCGGACGTGGTCGACGTCACCGTGTCGCCCGAGCTGCCCGTCACCAGGAAGAAGGGCTCGGGCACCTCGGCCGTGCAGCTGGCCTGTCCGGGGCCCGTGTAGCAGATCGTGGTTGTCTTGGTGACCGCGGCCCCGCCGTCGAACTCCTCGGCCAGGAACTCGAGCGACGCCGGGTCGGCCGCGACCGTGACCACCTTGCTGCACGACGCCAGCAAGGTGCTGCCCACGCCGAGCGACAGCGCGCCGGTCGCCAGCAGGACGGCGGTGGTGGTCTTCGAGGGGGAGCTCGACACGGGCGCCTCGCGAACGGGCGCGCAGCATAGCGTGGCGTTGCGGGAGGGTGCGTCCTCGACGACTGCGGCGGTCGGCTTCGGACACCGGCGCTGGGTTTCAGCGGCGGCTCCGTCCTCGAATGTGAAGCCCTGGCCCCGCTCGCTGCGCGATACTCCGCGCCCACCGCGCGACGCCCTCCTGCCCCGAGGTTCCCATGGGTACCCCGCCCCGACTGCTCCTCCTCGCCCTCCCGCTCGCCGCCGCCTGCGGCGAGAAGGACGCCGCCGACGACTCCGGCTCTTCCGGGGACGGCGGGCACGGCGGGTACGTGAACAGCTGCCCCCCCTACCATGTGTCGGGGCCCGTGGGCACGACCTGGCAGTTCCTCGTCTGGAACGGCGCCATCGCCACCTGGGAGGTCACCGCCTCCAACGAGAGCGAGCCCCTCGACTTCGAGATCACCGAGACCGCCCCCGGAGAGTCCGTCATCGTGCGGCAGCTCCGCTGCGACGCCGACGGTGTCTGGCTGCTCGGCTGGCAGGCCGTCTACGACGCGGGCTTCGACTCGAGCTTCGAGCTCGACGCACCGGCCCTCGTGCTGCCGGCGGGCATCGCTGTGGGCACGACCTGGACCACCGAGGCCGTCGGAGCCTACGAGTCCAGCCTGTTCGGCTCCGAGCAGATCGAGGAGATCTCGATCTGGGAGGTCGTGGGCGAGGCCGAGCGCGAGGTCGACGCCGGCGTCTTCACCGCCCTCGAGGTGCACGGCTACTACACGAGCCTGCCCGACCAGCAATACATCCAGTGGCTGGCCGAGGACGGCCTGGTGGACGACGGCACCAAGGAACGCATGGGAGAGCCGTAGCGCGGTCTCTCATCCAGCCCGCGTCAGACATGGGGGCCATGCCCCCGACCGCGTGTGACCGTGCTTCGAGGTGGTGGGCGATGCTGGACGAGGTTCGAACCTGAGCGATCGACCAGGAAGGTCGAAGCGAGGGTGCCTGGAGCGGCTGGCAATGGCATGGAGTCCCTCCTGTCGACGTGTGGCTGACCTGTCCTTACGTAGAGGTAAGGATTCGATCCGGAGGTAAGGATGGCGACCTCGAAGGTCACCGCCAAGGGCCAGATCACGATCCCCAAGGCCATTCGCGACGCGCTCGGGGTGGACACCGGCGACCGGGTCGAGTTCGTGGTCCGGGCCGATGGCGTGGTCGAGATGATCGCCCGGACCCGCCCCCTCCTCTCCCTGGCTGGCATCCTCGGCGAGCGGCGTCTCGGTGTCACCGTCGAGGACATGGACGAAGCCATCGCCGAGCAGGTGGGGCGCGAGGGTGAGGGGGCCCGCTCGTGATCGGGCTCGACACCAGCATCCTGGTCCGCTTCCTGGTGCGAGACGACGAGGCGCAGCACGCGGCGGCAGTCGCAGCGCTTCGGCGGGGCGCGGACGCCGGCGAGACCTTCTTCGTCGGGGATGTGGTCCTGGCCGAGGTCTGCTGGGTGTTGAGCAGCCGCTACCGCTGCGGCCGAGACGAACTGGCCGCCGTGGTGCGGCAGCTCACCGAGGCCGAGGAGCTGGTGTTCGAGTCGACGGAGCGGGTGGTGCGGGCGCTTCGCGCATTCCAGCACGGAAAGGGAGGCTTCGCTGACTACCTGATCGGGTCGAGGGCCCACGACGCTGGCTGCTCGACCGTGCTCACCTTCGACCGCGCGCTCAGGGCCGAGGCGGGCTTCGAGAGCCCGTGAGCGGCCCGCAGTTCGAACTCTCGCGACGGCCCATGAACGCTCGGAGGATGGAGTCCTGGAGCGGTTTCGGGGGGTGAGGGGGCAGGCGCTGCTGTGAGCGGGGAGCGGCCCGCCGATCTGCTCGGCCGCTGGTGGCAACGTCCACGCCGGCGGCGTGGTGGCGGGCACGTCGAGGAGGCGGTCTGAGCCGGGGGGCCATCAGCCTGTCGGTGGGCACGCGCCACCCGCCGGAGACGCTCAGGCGGCGTGAACGCGCCGCACGTCACACCCGACTCCTCCTTCCCGTCGGCCCTCATGACGGGCATCCCGAACCGGGATCCGACGGGGCCGGTGCGGGCAGCGGACCCGGGACGCGGTGCACGCGTCGGAGCCAGGCATTCTTCCAGGCCCCGGGCAGGCGGGCGTGCAGGGCGTTCATCTCGCCGAGCAGGGCGGTGGGCAGCACGCGCTCGGTGTGGATCGAGGTGTAGAAGCGATCGAAGAGGTCGACGGCCTCCTCGTCGAGCAGGCCCGTGACGTCGACGTCCGGGGCCTCCTGGGTGCGGAGCCCGGGCTGGACCGCCGCGACCGCTGCTTCGACGTCTCCCCCGCCGAGCCAGCCCAGCACGCCGGCGATCTCCTCGTCGCTGCGCTCGAGCACCCGGTCGTAGCTGACCAGGTGGAAGGGGTAGCGTCGCAGGGAGACGTCGCGGACGAGGTGGTAGACCTCGAACCACCACTCCACGGGCAGGGGCAGCTCGGGGCGACGCGGAGGGGCGCTCAGGCCGGCCCGCTCCCGTGCCGCGGCGCTCTCGGCCTCGAGGCGCTCCATGGACCGGGTGTACTCACGCCAGGGCCGGATGGTGGCGACGACCTGGGTGATGAAGGCGCGATCCGTGCGGATCAGGCCCGGGATGAAGACCTTCAGGGCGTGCTCCCGGGTGTCCTCGGGGTGCAGGTACACACCGGTCTGCGGGTCGGGGTTGGTGGCGAAGTAGACCCCGGCCCGCAGCCGGGACTCGTAGAAGCCGGCCGGGTTCGCCGCCTGCAGCTGCTCGAAGCGCTGAGGCATGGCGTCGCCGATGACCGGGAAGCCGGCCGCGGCCAGGATCTGCATCCACATGCTCGTGCCCGAGCGCTTGGTGCCCGTGACGATGATCACGCGGCGAGGCTGCGCGCGAGCAGGGAGGCGGCCACCGGTCGGATGACCTCCTCCAGGCAGCGACGAACGGCAGCGGTCTGCTCCTCGGCCGGCAGGAGGCCGTGGGCGACGAGGGCGGGGGAGGTCCAGGCCTCGGACACGGGCTCGGGGTCGACGCTGTTGATGCAGGCCATGATGGCCCGGCGGACCTCGTCGCCGCCCTGCTCGACGGCCCAGGCCAGGGTCTTCCAGGCCAGCTCGGCGTGCTCGGTCTCGTCCCGGACGATGATCGCGAGCTTCTCGCGCACGACGGGGTCCGTGGCCCGCTCGAGGGCCCGGGCGGCCAGCCAGGCTGCGATGGTCTCGCCCACGGCGCCGTCGCGAACGGTCCAGACGGCGAGCGCGGCGAGGCTGCCGGCCACCGGCGCGCTCTCGCCCAGGGGCATGGGGGCGGGTCCGCGGGTGGTGCCGGCGTAGCGGCTGGCGAGGCTGAAGCAGTCGATGGCGTGCTGGACCTCCTGGCTCGCGGCTCGCTGCGCGGCCAGCAGCAGCTCGGGGGGCGCGCCGTGCGCCAGCAGGTCCAGGGCGAAGCGGTGGAAGCCGGCGACGGACGAGTGCTCCGCCGCGGCGTTCTTGAGCCAGAAGGCCGCCAGCGCGTCGCGCTCCTGCGCCGTCAGGGCGTCGACGTCCACCGCCACCGGGACCCGCCAGGAGGGGTCGTCACTCACCTCGGTGGTGACGGGCTGGGCGTCGTGGTCCAGGTAAGGGCGGCCGTAGCCGCAGCAGCTCCAGGGCTGGCACTCCATCTCGTAGGTGCAGATGGCGCCGTCCTGGTCGACCAGCTCGATGTTGCGGCAGGTGTCGTAGTAGTCGTCGTCGTAGTAGTGGGCCAGCTCGCTTCGCTCCCGGTCTTCGATGACGAGCGACTCGATCTCGACGGACTCGGCGTCTGCACAGTCGGTGCCCAGGTCTTCCCGGTTCCACCCCGAGGTCTCGAACTCCGGACAGTGGACCGTGTACGTGCAGGAGACCTCGTACTCGTTCTCGCTCTGATCCTGGAGCGCCGTCACCTCGCAGTCGCCGTAGTCGTACTCGTTGTCGAGGAAGGCCGACTGGTGCCCGATGACCGGGCAGGTGTCCTCGCCATCCTGCAGGTAGTACTCCGCGGTGATGTCGTAGTAGTGGTTCTCTGTGTCCGTGCAGTCGTAGGGCGAGCCCCACGTGCAGCCCGTGAGCGCGGGCAGGCCCACGCCCGAGAACGACAGGATCGCCGCAAGGAAGCGGCGGCGCAGGGCCACGAGCTCCGGGGAGCTCCGCCGGGGCGCCAGGGGGGTCGTGAGCGGCAGGTCTCTCAGGGGGATCATGGCGACGGGCTCTCCGGTCTGCGGCGGGGGGAGCATACGTTCCGGGGCTGCAGTCCGCGGAGGTCGCGTTCCCCTGGACGACGAGGCAGGTACGGTGCCGCATGGCGCATCCCCTCCGTCGCGGGGCGAACCGGCTCTGGCGGACCGGCATGGCCCCGGTCGGCGCCCGGTACTGCCCGGGCGGCCTGCACGCCGATCGACTCGGCCCACGTCGACAAGCTGGAGGGCCGCATCGCGGAGGTCTTCTTCCAGGACGAGCGGCGGCAGGTTCTCGAGGGCGAGAGACGAGCCCCCCGCGAGACGACGAAGCCCCCTCCGGCGGACCGGAGGGGGCTTGTCGAGGTGGTGGGCCTTGTTGGACGAGGTTCGAACCTGGGTCATCGGCTCGGAGGGGTGGAGCAGTGCCGACGAGGCGCTGTCGAGGTCGCTCTTGTGATCGGAACGAGAATATTGACTGCGCGAATGGAGCAGACTATGTTCCTTGCATGTTCAAGGACGCTGACCTCGAAGAGGCGCTGACCACCCTTGGCCAGTTCCTCCAGGCCCGAGACGAGGCGTACGACGTCGTCGTCATCGGTGGTGGTGCATTGCTGCTGCTCGGACTCGTCGAGCGCCCGACGAAGGACCTGGACGCAGTTGCGCGGGTAGAGGGGGAACGGTGGGTCCGTGCCGAGCCCTTTCCGGCCGGCCTCAGCCGCGCCATCGAGGAGGTCGCAGCCGCCCTCGACCTGCAAGAGGACTGGCTGAACCCGGGTCCAGCAGACCTCGTGGATCTGGGGCTTCCCGATGGCTTCGAGGAGCGTGCCACTGTTCGAACCTACGGGACGCTGACCATCCGCCTCGCTGCCGTCGAGGACCTGGTCGCCTTCAAGCTCTACGCCGCCGCGGACCACTGGCCGGATCAGAGCAGACACCTCGCGGATCTGCGGCGGCTCGGGCCGACGCCGGAGCGGCTCGTCACCGCGGCGAGGTGGTGCCGGACCCACGACCCCTCCGACGGCTTCCGCGACCTGCTCCTGCTGCCCGTGCTCGCGGAGCTGGGCGTCGAGGACCCCGATGTATAGCCATGAACTGCGAGAGGCACTGGTCGAGCTGGGGTGGAGCTTGTTCACCGAGCTAGGCGTCCCCGGCGTCGTGCGCCATCACCAGGGGATTGCCCTCGATCCCGAGCCGATCGTCGTCGCTGCCCCGGCGCTGTTCGAGCTGGATCCTCGCCTGCGCGATCAGGTGTACGGCTGGTGCGCCACCCACGCCGGCCGCCTCTCGGTGAGCCGCCTGCAGGGGTTGTCCCGAGACCTCCCCGAGCCTGCTGGCAAGGCATTCCACGAGCTCGCCGCGACCCTACGCCAGCATGCGAAGGTGCGCTGGCCCGATGACGGTGAGCCGCCATGGCCTCGCGCTCCCGCCGTGAAGCCTCGCCGACTGCCGCTGGAGCGCCCTTCACTGCTGCGCTTCCGAGCACGCGCGCTCTGCGGGGTCGGGGCGAGGGCCGACGTGATCAGCGAGCTGATCGCTCGCTCCGACAGGTGGACGCGCGCTTCGGACCTGGCCGATCTGGGGTTCTCGAAGCGAGCGATCGCCGGGATCCTCGCGGAGCTGGCCGAGGCCGGGCTGGCGAAGCAGCTCGTCGAGGGCAACGCCTTGACCTTCCAGCTCTCCCACCCGGAGCTCCTCGTCGAGCTGCTGGGTGCCCACGACCTGAGCTACCCGCCCTGGCGCCGGATCGTGACGACCGTGCTCCTCCTCCTCGAGCTGCCGAGCATCGAGGACGCAAGCCCGGCCGTACGGCGGGTCGAGGCGAACAACCGTCGCGAAGCGCTGCGAAGGCTCGCTGACCAGACCAGGCTCGACGCGCCCCCACCGACGCGCGGGAGACCGGACGCCTGGGAGGCGCTGATGTCGTGGGCGACCGGCGTTGCCGTCGCTTTCGCCGACGGCAGCTCGCCCGCGTTCGACGGGCCGTAGGTCGGGATGTGGCCGCTTCCAGGGCTGGTCGCAGCCCGACCGAGGTCTGCCTACCGGCGAGCCACCACGAACCCGATGGGGAGCAAGCCGGGCACCAGCTCGGCCTGCTCCACCGTGAAGCCGGCGTCGGCGACCGCACTGCGCAGCGTCTCCAGCGTGAAGCGCCTTCGCCCGGGGAAGGACACCGCCGCGAGCGCCGTCGAGACTGCTCGGGAGCGCCAGTCCTGGGCGTGGCAGTAGGTCGGCACCACCAACGAGCCACCGGGCACCAGCACGGTCGCCAACGCCTGCAGGGCCCCCTCGAGGTCCGGCACCAGGTGCAGGACGTTGGCCGCGACGACGGCGTCGAAGCTGCGCTCGGGCTCTCCCAACGCGTACAGGTCGCGCTGGGAGAAGGTGGCGTTGCCGTGGTGACCGGCCCGAGCGCGTGCCTGGGCGACCATCGCCTCGGCGTAGTCGGTGGCCAGCAGCCCGCCGACGACCGGTGCGAGCGCGTCGCTGAACAGGCCGGTCCCGCAGGCGATCTCCAGCACTCGGCCCAGGCCTTCGACGGCGGCCGCCGAGAGCTCGATGGCCTCTGGCAGCGGGCCGCCCAGCAGCCGCATGGGGCGGTCGTACCGTGCTGCGTGGCGCTCCCAGAAGGACCGCCCCTCGGTGGATGTCGTCACCTTGGCCTCCCATCCGTCGCCGGGACCCACCGAGCATAGAGGGTCGGCAGCACCAGCAACGTCAGCAGCGTGCTCGTCACCAACCCGCCGATGACCACCGTGGCCAGCGGCCGCTGCACCTCCGCTCCGGCACTCGTGGACAGCGCCATCGGCAGGAAGCCCAGGGCTGCCACCAGCGCCGTCATGAGCACCGGGCGCAGCCGGCGCTCGGCGCCCATCCTCGCGGCCTCCAGGGCGCTCCGGCCCTCCTTGTGCAGGTCGCGGATGCAGGTCACCAGCACCACACCGTTCATCACCGCGATGCCGAACAGGGCGATGAAGCCCACGGCGGCCGAGATGGACAGCGGCAGTCCGCGCACGAACAGCGCCACCAGGCCCCCGGTGATCGCCAGGGGCACGTTGGCGTAGACGAGCATGGTGACCCGCGCCGAGCGGAAGTTCGCCTGGAGCAGGACGAAGATGAGGAGCAGCACCAGGGGCACCAGCAGGGACAGCCGGGAAGCGGCCTCCTGGAGGTTCTCGAAGGAGCCCCCCCAGTCGAGGAGGATGCCGTCGGGCAGGTCCACCTCGGCGTCGATGCGCTCCTTCGCCTCGGTCACGAAGCCGGCGACGTCCCGGCCTCGCACGTTCATCTCGATGGTGAGGCGTCGCTGGACGTTCTCCCGGCCGATCTGGACCGGTCCCTCCTCCACCCGAAGGTCGGCGACCTGGGCGAGCGGCACCCGCGCGCCGCCTTCCCGACCGACGAGGACGCGGCCCACGGCTTCCGGGTCCGTCCGAACCTCGTCGGGGAAGCGCACCTGGAGCGCGAAGCGGCGCTGTCCGACCAGCACCTCGCCCGAGGGCCTGCCTCCCAAGGTCTCCACGGCGTCGAGCACGTCGCGCGCGTCCATGCCCAGCCGTGAGATGGCACCGCGGTCCACGGCGACATCGAGCATCGGCAGCCCGGCCAGCTTCTCGGCCTTGACGTCCTGGGCGCCATCGACGCGGGAGAGCACCGTGACGATGCGGTCGCCGGCCCGCTTCAGCTCGTCGAGGTCCTCGCCGTAGAGGAAGAGCGCGACGTCGGAGCGCACACCCTCGATGAGTTCGTTCACGCGCAGCTCGATGGGCTGGGAGAAGGCGAAGTCGACCCCCGGCACGCGGCGGCCGAGCTCGTCCTCCATCTCCGCGACCAGCTCGGCCTGGTCGTGGGCCCGCGTCCAGCCCTCCTGGGGCTTCAGCATGACGTACACGTCCGAGAAGTCGACGCCCATCGGGTCCGTCGCGATCTCGGCCCGGCCGGTGCGGCTGATCACCGTGGCGGCCTCGTCCGGGAAGGCGTCGAGCACCGCCTTCTCGACCTCGGTGGCCTGGAGGATCGACTCCTCCAAGGACACCGAGGGCGGCCGGATGATCTGGAGCGCGATGCTCCCCTCGTCGAGCTTCGGAACGAAGACGGCGCCCAGGAACGGAGCCAGCCCGAGGCTCAGCACGAAGGCGACCGCGGCCACCGCGCCCGTGAGGTGCGGTCGTCGCAGGACTCGGTCGAGCAGCGGCGTGTAGAGCCAGTGGGCCGCGCGGATGGCCACCGTCTCCTTCTCGGTGGCGTTCCGCAGGAACAGCGAAGCGAGCACGGGCATCGCCACCAGCGAGAGCACGAGGCTGCCCGCGAGCGCGAACACGACCGTGAGCGCCATCGGCCGGAACATCTTCCCTTCGATGCCCGTGAGCGCCAGGATGGGCAGGTAGACGAGGATGATGATGCCGACCGAGAAGGCCACGGGCCGGGCGACCTCGCGCGAGGCCGCCAGGATCGTGCTCTCGTCGACGACCTCCCCGCGCTTTCGGCGCTCCCCGACGACGCGTACCACGTTCTCGATGAGCACGACGGACCCGTCGACGATGAGGCCGAAGTCGATGGCGCCCAGGCTCATGAGGTTGCCCGACAGCCCGGCCAGGACCATCCCGATGAAGGCGCACAGCATCGAGAGCGGGATGGCCAGGGCCACGATGAAGCCACCGCGCAGGTTGCCGAGCAGCAGCAACAGCACCGCAACGACGAGCAGGCCCCCCTCGACCAGGTTCTTCTCGACGGTGTGGATGGTGCGCTCGACCAGGTCCGTGCGGTCGTAGAAGACGTCGATCTCGACGCCCTCGGGCAGGCTGGGCTCCAGCTCCCTGACCGCGTCGGCGAGGGCGGCCGAGACCACGCGGGCGTTCTCGCCGAAGCCCATCATAGCGATGCCGATCACCGCCTCGCCGTCGCCGTCGCGGGTCACCGCGCCCTGCCGGATGAGTGGCGCGAAGCGCACCGTGCCGAGCGCGTCGATGGTGACGGGGGTTCCCTCGGCGCTGGTCTTCACGACCACGCCGCGCACATCGCCGAGGCCGCCAAGGAGCGCGGTGCCGCGCACAAGCATCTGCTCACGGCCCCGCTGGATGTAGCCGCCGCCCACTGTCAGGTTGTTGTGCTCCAGGGCGTCGAACACGTCGGCGAGCACGAGGTCGTGGGCGGCGAGGCGCTCGGGGCGCACCTCGACCTGGAAGGTTCGCAGCTCACCGCCGAAGGCGTTCACCTCGACGACTCCCGGCACCGACCGCAGCCGGGGCGCGACCTGCCACTCCAGCACATCGCGCAGGTCCATCAGGCTCAGCGCGTCCTCGAAGCCCGGCTTGGCTCGGATCTCGAACTGGAAGACCTCGCCGAGCCCGGTGGACGGAGGCCCGATCTCGGGATCGCCGTAGCCCTCGGGGATGGCCTCCCGGGCCTGCGCGAGGCGCTCGGCGACGGCCTGGCGCGCCCACCACAGGTCGGTGCCCTCCTCAAAGACGACCGTGACCACCGAGAGCCCGAAGCGGGACAGCGAGCGGACCTCCTCGGTGCGGGGGAGCCCCGACATGGCCGTCTCGACAGGCCAGGTCACGAAGCGCTCGACCTCCAGCGGCGAGAGGCCGGGCGAGTCGGTGAGCACCTGGACCTGGACGTTGGTCACGTCGGGAACGGCGTCGATGGGGAGCTGCTGGGCCGAGCGCAGCCCGAAGGCGACGAGCAGCACGAGCCCGATGAGCACCAGCGCCTTGTTCCGCAGCGACAGTGCGATGACGCGGTCCAGGAAGCCCGGACCGGAGGGAGCCAACAGCTCCTGTTCTTCAGTGCGCATGGCCTTCCCCCAGCTCGCCCTTCTCGAGCTCGCTCTTCAGCGCGAAGGCACCCTCGTGGACGACCCGCTGCCCCGGCTCCAGGCCGGCCCCGATCAGCGCCTGGGCGCTCGTCCGTTCCGTGACGGTGACATCGCGGGCCTCGTAGCGGCCCGCCTCCTCCTCGACGAAGACGACCTCCCGCCCGTCGATGGCCTGGACGGCGTCGGCGGGCACGACCATTCCGCGCCGACCGTCCGGGACGGCCACGGCGAGGGTGGCGGTGGCGAACATGTTGGGCTTGAGCTTGCTCTCGGGGTTGTCGACCACCACCCGCACCTCGATGGTGCGGGACGTGGGCTCGACCCAGTCGCCCACCTGGTCCACGCGGCCCTCGAAGCGCTCGCCGGGCCAGGCTTCGAGCGTGAACCCGACCGGTTGGTCGACGCGAACGGCCGCGAGATCGCGCTCGTAGACGTCCAGCAGCAGCCAGACCTGGGCGAGGTCGCCGACGTGGAACAGGGTGTCGCCGGGATCGACCCGACGGCCCACCGAGGCCTCGGTGGAGAGCACCTTGCCCGCGATGGGGCTCCGGACCGGGACGTGGGAGACGTAGTGCTCGCCGGCGTGGGGATCGCCCTTGGACGGGTCGACCCCGAGGATGCGCAGCCGCTCCTCGGCGGCCTCCAGCGCGCCCTCGGCCTCGGCGTGGTCGGCCTCGGCGTCGAGCACCTGAGAGCGGGCGGCCACGCCATCCGCTTCGAGCCGCTTCAGGCGCTCCAGGCGCGCGTCCGCGGCGTCGTCGCGGGCCTTCGCGGCCCGGTAGGCGGCGATGGCCTCGCCCAGCTCGGGAGACTGGACGGTTCCCAGCGTCTGCCCGGCCCGCACGGCGTCGCCCGTCCGCACCGCGATGGCGTCGACCTGCCCGCCGATCCAAGCGCTGACGATGGCCTCCTTCCGGGGGTCCAGCGCGACGCGCGCGGGCAGGGTCAGCTCCGGCGACAGCGCGCCCTCGGCGACCGGGGCCACGACGATGCGGGCGGCGGCGACGGCCTCCGGCGTGAGCACGACCTCCGCGTGGCCGCCGGCGTGCTCGTCGGCGTGCTCGTCGTGGGGTGGCTCGGTGGACCCCGCGCACGCGGCCAACAGGAGGAGCATGGAGACGAGGCGTGTCATCGGGCACCTCCGAGGAGCTGGGGGTCTTCGGTCGCGAGCATCAGGTCGAGTCGGGCGTCGGCGACCTGGCCGAGCAGTACGAGCGCGGCGGCTTCGCCGTCCAGCACCTCGCCCTGGAGCAGGACCGTGGTGGGCAGGTCGATCTCACCGGCGAGGTAGCCGGCTTCGATGCTGCGGAGGGCCTCGCGGGCCTCGGCTACCGGATCGGTCACCAGCGCCGTCGTCAGCTCGCGGGCCTCCGCGACCCGGGCCTCGGCAGTGGCGATCTCGGTGGCCGCCCGGGCCGTGACCGAGGCCAGGCTGGCGTCAGCGACCAGCACGTCGCCTCGGGCGTCGGCGCGACCGCCCTGGTTGCGGTCGAAGAGGGGGATCTGGACGCCGATGGTCGGCCCCACGAAGGTCTGTCCGTCCTCGACGTCGACGAAGACGCCCACGCCGACCGGGGGCACGGTGGCGGCTCGTTGGCGGCTGAGATCCAGCTCGGCGGCCCGCAGCGCGGCCTGTGCCGCCAGCACGTCGGAGCGCTGGGACGGCTCGGAGCGCGTCGGCTCGGGCGCGGCCGCCAGCGGATCGGCGTGCAGCGCGTCCGCCAGGACGGGGCGGGCGATCAAGGCGGCGAGGTCACGGAGCGCTTCGGCCTCGGCTTCCCTGGCCGTCAGCAGCGCGCTCGCGGACTGGACCTCGGCGAGGCGAGCCAGCCGGAGGTCGAGGGTGGACGCCTCTCCCTCCTCGCTCTGGCGGGTCACGGCGTGGCGTAGGCTCGCGGCCAGCTCGACGCCCTCCAGGGCGACCCGAACACGCCCACCGGCGACGACGGCCTCGACGTAGGCGAGGCGCACCTCGGCGGCGGCGGCCAGCTTCGCGCGGGAGAGCGAGCTCTCGGCCGCGTCGACGCGGGCGCCGGAAGCCGAGCGGGCGTACCAGCCCTCGCCGGACAGCGACAGCGGCTGGCTGAGTCCGAGGTTCGCGCGCTCCCCGTCGAAGGAGGCGGCGCCGGACAGGGTCGGGTTGTGGAGCAGGAGGGTGGACTGGGAGCGCAGGCCGCGGGCGAGCAGGAGGTCGCCCTCGGCAGCGCGGACGGTGGGGTGTACGGACAGGGACGCCGCGACGGCGGCATCCGGGGACAGGGGCGCGGCCGCTTCGGCGTCCGGCGCGTCGGCCCACGAGGGGACCGACGCCACCAGGACGCCCAGCAGCACGGCGCACCCCGCCCCGCGAAGGGGAAGGGAATGCATGGTTGTGCCTCGAGAGTGAAGGGACGAGCCTCGGCGCGCACGGGCGCCCGGCTCAGGTGGACCGCTTCGTTCTCAGGCGTTGGGAGGGGGTGTCGGGGGCGCGTTGGCGCGCGACAGCGGCGTGCTCTCGGTACCGAACGGCCTGCCTTCCGCGGTGGGCGGCGGACGTCGGAGCTCCAGCGAGCCGTCCGTGAGGATGCCGAGCATCGAGGTGTGGCACCCGCAGTGGTGCAACATCGGCGTGCAGCCGTGCTCCTCGTCGAGGCCGTCGTCGTGGCTCTCGGCGTGCTTCACGCTCTCGTGCTGCTCGCTGTGGGGCAGGTGCCCGTCGTGGAGCAGGTGCTCGACGTTTTCTACGACCTCCGCCAGACCGGGCAGGAGCGAGACCGCCAGCAGCAGGGTGAGGAGCTTTCGGAGCAGGAGGCGCAGACGCATCAGGGCCGTTGTACTCCGGCCGAAGTCGAGGCGTCTACCCGCACCCGGCTCTTGACTGCCGTTCTGGACTTGAACCTGGAAGACGGCGGAGAGCCTGGGCTCAACGCAGTGATATCGAGGTGCTCAAAGTCGGAGGGTCGATGCCCGTAACGCTTGAAGGCCGCCGAGAACCATGGTTCTTGGCGGCCTTTCAGGTGAGTGGTGGGCGATACTGGATTCGAACCAGTGACTTCCACCGTGTGAAGGTGGCACTCTCCCGCTGAGTTAATCGCCCGGATTGTGCCGACGCGCGAGGCGCCGGAGAGCTGGCTCGCCGCTGGCGAACCCCTGCGGTCTATCGAGGGGCGGAGATCGGTGCAAGCCCGACCCGGTAGAGGGTGGTGGCGCCCTTCTCGCCGCCGTGGTCGTTGTCGACGATGATGGCGAAGGTGGCGCGGTCGCCGTCGACGGCCACCAGGGCGATGCCTTCGGGATTCGGAGCGCCCGGCAGGGCCGGGTCGAGGTCCCAGCTGGCGTCGGGGGGGAGCTCCTGGAGCCAGCGGGCCATGGGAGGGGCCGACCACCGCAGGATCCGGCGGGTCTCGTAGTGGCGCTCGATGCCCCAGAGGGTGGTGCCGCCGTCGGGGGAGGGGGCGCAGGTCAGGCCGGCCAGCTTGCCTTCCCGGGTGGTCAGGCCGAGCCAGATGGGGACCACGGTGTCGCCCTGGATCCGCCAGGCGGCGGCGCGGCGCCGGCCATCCACGCTGCCCGTGGGCTCGGCGCCGACGAACAGCTCGCTGCCGCTGGTGCAGACGGCTTCGATGCCCTGGTTGGTGCCCGCCGTGAGGCCGAAGTGGCCGTAGTGCAGCTCGCGACGGTCGACCACGGCGGCGGAGTCGGTGCCCAGCTCCAGCGTCAGCAGCAGGTCGGTCTCCCGCCGGGGCGACTGGGATTCCGTGCCCACGGTGAGCGTCCGACCACGGGCGGCGATGCTCTCGAGATCGACGTCCTCGGGCAGGTTGGCGATGGGCAGCAGCCCGACGACCTGCGGAGTGGGGCCCCCCTCGAGCAGCACCAGGCGTTCCCCTCGCTCCTCGACCGCCAGCCAGCCCCCGGACTCGGTCGGCGTCAGCCCCGACACCCCGGCCAGCTCAGCGCCGAGGTCATTCTGGGCGAGGAGCTCCGCCTGGCCGCCGACGGGCTGGTCCTCGATCCCGCTGCATGCGCAGAGGAACCCCGAGATCCACGCCGCGGCCGCCCACATCGTCAGTACGTGTTGGGCGTCGTCATCAGCGTGGCGGTGGTCTCCAGCGTGCCCTCGCACACCGAAGGGATGCCGTTGGCGTCCAGATCCGCCTTCGCCCGCACCGTGAAGTCGGCATCGGCGGCTTCGACCGTGTAGTTCCCCCGGACGGAACCGTCGGGTCCCCAGCCCAGCGTGTCGTAGGCCGCGTTCGACACCCAGTTCACCCGCTGCTTGCCGAGCGCCGTGTCGGTCCGTGGCGACACCGCAGCGGACACGAACTGGTCGAACACTGCGTAATACGCGACCTCGGCGGTCCGGATGCCCTCGACGTTCGGTGCGAGCTCTGCCCGCCAGGCCTTGCGCTGTGCCGCGATGATGTTGGGCACCGCGATCGCGGCCAGGATGCCCATGATCGCCACGACGATCATCATCTCGACGAGCGTGAACGCGCGACGCCCCATGGGGGCGATGTGAGGGGTTCGGGGCGACATGGGGACAGCTTAGCAGAACGACGGTGCCAGCCGCCGGTCTGACCACTCGTTACCGCTCATGACAGGGGCCGACCCCAGGTGACGTCCGGGTCCCTTAGGTTTCGGGCACTCATGGAGGCGGCCCCATGCAGCCAGGCACCCGGTTCGGACGGTTCGAGGTCCAGCAGACGCTGGGCCAGGGCGGCATCGCGATGGTCTACCGGGTCCGGCACGTCCAGCTGGACTCGGTGCTCGCGCTCAAGGTCCTGCGGGTCGGCGAGCCGTCGACCTATCGGCGCCTGCTGCAGGAAGGCCGGATCCAGGCTCGGCTGAAGCACGAGAACGTGGTGCAGGTGCTCGACGTGGTCGAGCACGAAGGCGGCATCGGCCTGCTGATGGAGTATGTCGACGGGTTCTCGCTCGACGACTGCCTGCGCGATGGCGTCATGGACCTGCCCGAGGCGCTGGAGATCTTCGAGCAGGTGCTGGCAGGCGTGGCCGCGGCACACGCCCAGGGCGTCACCCATCGCGATCTGAAGCCCGGCAACATCCTGCTCACGACGCGCGGGGATCGGGTCCTGGCCAAGGTCACCGACTTCGGCATCGCCAAGGTGTTCTCGGACGAAGCGCTCGGCGGCCGCGCCACCCGCGCCGGCGTGACGATGGGCACCCCCGGCTACATGGCGCCCGAGCAGATCATCGACTCCTCCGCCGTCGATCTGCGCGCCGACATCTTCGCCCTCGGCGCCATCCTCTACGAGATGGTCTCGGGCCACCGCCCCTTCGAGGGCGGCACACCGCTCGACATCCTCAATGCCACCGCACGGGGGGAGTTCGACCCCCTCGACGAGCTGGTCCCGACCCTCCCCGCCCGTGTCGTGCGCGCCGTGCACCGGGCGCTCGCCCGGGAGCGCGAAGAGCGCTTCGCGAGCGTCGACGAGCTCGCCGAGGCCCTGTTCGACGACACCTCCTTCCTCCGGCACACCGTCCCTGCGCCACCACCGTCGCTGTCGGAGTCGATCGACGATCTGCCCACGGACCTCGGCGCCCCGACCCTCGCCCCCCAGACCGAGCTCCCCTCCCAGGAGACCTGGCTCCCCCGGGCCTTCGGCACGCAGGCCGAGGACACCGAGGAGACCGACGCCCTCGACCTGCCCGAGCCCGCGCGGCCTGCCGGCGAGGGCCTGGGCTACGAGGTGGTCGAGGAGGAGCGGTCGGCCCGGGACGGCACCCTCGGCGCCCAGGGCTCGGTCGCCCCGAAGGCCGAGGAAGAAGCAGGCGAGACCGGGTCGGACGAGGACGATCCCGACAGCGACGTCAACGCGAAGGACGCCGCCGAGATGATGTCGGACCTGCTGTGGTCCTTCCTGCGAGCGACCGCCTGGGGCATCGCGCAGACCGCGCGCTACGCCGGCATCCCCATCGTGCTGGTGTTCGCCATCGGCGCCTGGGTGGGCAGCACCACGGCCAGCGAGCTCGAGGCGCTGGCCGACAGCCGGCGCATCGCCGCGGAGAGCCTGTCGAACGCCATGGACAGCAGCGTGCGACTGGTGCCCGAGGTCATCGCCGGGGGCGGGAACGCCGAGCTGCTGCGTCGCCTGCAGCGCGACTACGAGCAGGCCGTCACGCCCGAAGAGAAGGCGGCCGCGGCCCGTGAGCTGTCCACCGCGCTCTCCCAGGAGATCGCCCGCCTGCCGCCGCCCCAGGACGAGGACCAGGAACGCCGCCGCAAGGAGATCGGCCTGATCATCAACCGGCTGGACCGCGAGGCGGTCGAGTACGGCGAGGTCAACGAGCGTTACGAGTCGATGGCCGGCTCGGCCCGCGGCACCCTCGCCAAGGCGGTGGGCTGGTTCTGACCGACCCTCGGAGGCGGGCTGCCAGGGCAGGAGAGCCCCGCCCCGGCGGCAGTGCTACGGTCCCGCCATGCCGCCTGCGTCCTACCGACTCGACGTCGTCTGCGCGAAGCTCATCGAGCGCCTCGAGGGCGCGCGTCCGACCTTCCAGGGCGATGACGCGCGGGCCGAGGACCGGTTCCGCGCGATCGCCGAAGAGCAGATCGAAGGCGTCATCGTCGAGCACGACGAGATCCTGGGCACGCCCGGCTGGGGCGCGCTGCTGCGCCGCGAGGTCATGGAGACCTTCCTGCCCCGGTACACCCGGCTGGCGCTCGATCACAACCAGATCGAAGCCGCCGGCTACCACAGCTGGCGGCGGGGCGACCCCGTCGCGCGGGTGGTCATGACCTTCGTCGCGCTCGGCGGGGCGAGCATGGCCTACCAGCTGACCCACCACCCGCTGTCCCTCGCGCTGTTCGTCCTGGCGCTGGCGGTGCCCTTCCTGCCGGAGATCCGACGCGGCTGGTACCGCAAGCGATACACGGACCTGCTGCAGGAGGTCATCGACGACATGGGGCGCATCCAGGACAGCCTGGACGGGGCCCCGCCCCGGATGGTGCAGGAGCGCATCCAGCAGGCGCGCGAGCAGGGCTTCACCGAAGAGGTGAGCGACGAAGCCCGCGAGCGCGCGCGGCAGGGGGCGGCTGCCCGGGAGCCCCAGGGCTGACCGGCGCTCGCGGCCGGACGCGGCGGCATATGCTTGCCGCGTTCCCCACTGCGGAGGTCCCGTGAGCCAGGTCAAGGTCACGCTGCCCGGAGGCGGCTCCGGCCGGTCCCTGTTCAAGCTCGCCGGCGGCGGCGTCGCGCTGCTGGCCGGCCTGCTGGGCGCGGTCGTGCTCTACGCCATGTTCACGACCGAGGTGAAGGCCGACTCCTTCGCCGTGCGGCAGGTCTTCCTGGGGCCGAACAAGGGCATCCAGGAAGAGCTGTTCGGGCCCGGGCTGCACTTCGTGATGCCCGGCTACGAGCGGCTGCACGCCTTCCCGCGCAACCTCAAGCTGCTCGAGTTCAACGACAACGGCGTCACCGCCAGCGGCGACGCGCTCAACGCGCCCTCGATCCGCATCCAGACGAGCGAGGGCTACCAGGTCACCGTCGACGTCACGATCGCCTACCGCATCCTCGACCCCTACAAGGTCATCAAGAGCGTCGGCCCGGGCAACCTCTACGAGACCTCGCTGATGATCCCGCGCAGCGACAAGGTGCTCCGCCAGAAGCTCGGCGAGCTCAACGCCGAGGAGTTCTACCAGGGCTCCCTGCGGCGGGCGAAGGCCGAGGAAGCGCGCAGCCTGCTGGCCGCCGACATCAAGGAGAGCGGCATCCAGGTCTGGAACGTGATGGTCCGGCACTACACCTACGACAGCCGCTACCAGGAAGCGATCGAGCAGCGGAAGATCCAGGACCAGACGGTCTTCAAGAACCGCGCCGAGGCGGTCGCCGCGTCCCGCGAGGCCGAGAAGAACCGCGTGCTGGCCGAGGGAAGCGCGCTCATCGAGGTCGAGAAGGAGCGCGGCCGGGCCGAGGTCAAGAAGATCCGCGCCGACGCGGACCTGTACTACCGGGAGAAGGTCGCCGAGGGCGATCTGCTCGTCGCGTTGGCCGAGGCCGAGGGCACCCGGCTGGAGAACCAGGCGCTGCAGGCCGCCGGCGCGGGCAACATGGTCGGCCTGAAGATGGCCGACGTGCTCGAGAACGCTGCCGTCATCGTGGTCCCGACCGACGGCCAGAGCGGGGTCAATCCCCTCGACCTCGACCAGCTGATCCGGGGGTGGTGAGATGAACCTGCGCACCTGCTTCGTCCTGCCCCTGCTCGCCGCGCTCGCGGCCGGCTGCACCCCCCACTCCACCGGGTCGACCGAGGTCGGCGTGCGGGTCGCCAAGGTCGGCATCTACGAGCCCCAGGGCGTCGTGCCCGACCCCTACGCCCCCGGCGCCACCTACTTCTTCCCGCCGGTCATCAACGACTGGTACCTCTACGACACGGCGCTGCAGAACCTGGTCATGAGCGGCGAGACCAACCAGGGCGATCGCTACGGCGACGACTCGCTGCGCTTCAAGACCATCGACGGCAACGACATCTCGGTCAACGTCACGGTGGCCTGGAGCATCGACGCGACCAAGGCGCCGACCCTGCTGCAGTTCGCCGGCCCGGACACGCGGGCGGTGGGCGAGCGACTGGTCCGCCCCGTCAGCCGGACGATCATCCGCGACGTGCTCAACAGCCTGGCCAGCGAGCAGTACTACGACGCCGGCATCCGGTTCAAGAAGGCCGAAGAAGCCGCCGCGCTGCTCAACCACTTCCTGAACCCCGAAGGTGTGCTGGTGAACCAGGTGCTGCTCGGCGAGCACCGGTTCAACGAGCGCTACGAGCAGATCATCAAGGACAAGAAGGTCGCCGAGCAGGACGCGGCCCGGCTGTCGTCAGAGACCGAAGCCGCCCGCGAGCTGCGCCGTCGCGAGCTCGAGCAGGCCAAGGGCCTGGTCCAGCAGGCGATCGAAGAAGCCACGGGCGAGTCCCGCAAGAAGCGCATCGACGCCGACGCGATCCACTACGAGCGCGAGCGCCAGGCCGAGGCGATCCTGGCCGAGCAGCGGGCCAAGGCCAAGGGCATCGCCGAGCGGGCCAAGGCGCTGTCGGGCAGCGGCGGCCGGAACATCGTGAAGCTCAAGGTGGCCGAAGCCCTGCAGGGCAAGCCGATCGTCTTCGTGCCGACCCAGGGCATGGATCTGCGCACCACCGACATGAACGAGCTGCTCCAGGCCTACGCCATCACCAACGGCGTGCAGCGCTCGACCGCCGGCCAGTAGCCCCGGCAGCTCAGGCGTCGGCGTCCTTCTTCGGGATGACGTCGGCGTCGAGGTGCGTCGGCGGGTGCTCGATGCGGTCGGCGTAGATCCACGCCGGCACCTTGCGCGTCAGGCGGCGGGGGTCCCGGGTCCGGGCGATGGTGCGCTGCCAGGCCCGTCGGCGACCGTGGCGGTCGCCCAGATCGACGGCGACGGGCGTCTCCAGGAAGAAGCCATCCTCGTCGGTGATCAGCAGGACGCGGGGGCGGTCGAGGGGGGTGAGCCCGGCACCCGGACCGAGCACGATGGCCTGCTCGCCCGTGTCCAGCTCGACCAGCGAGCCCGTCGGGAACCGGCCGATGATGCGGACCAGCGAGCGCACCAGCACCTCGTCCAGGCGCTCGCCGGCCTTGCGGCGCAGCAGCTGCTTGACCGCCTGGTCGGGTGGCCAGCCCTGCCGGTGCGGGCGGTCGGCGCACAGGGCGTCGAAGACGTCGGCCACGGCGACGATGCGACTGAACAGGTGGGGGCGCTGGCCGGGGACCGGGTAGCCGTCGCTGCCGTCCGCGCTCAGGTGGTGCTCGGCGGCGACCACGGCGCGGTCGATGCTGCCGGGGGTGAAGCCGTAGGCCCGCAGCAGGTGCGTGAACCCCAGCAGCGGGTGGCGCTGCACCTGGTCGCGCTCGGTCGGGGTGAGGGGACGCGGGGCCTCGAAGAGGGTCGTGTCGACCAGCGCCTCGCCGATGTTGTGTCCGAGCGCGGCGACGCCCAGGCGGACCAGCTCGCGGCGAGGGAGGTCCAGGGACCGGCCGATGCACAGGCTGTAGATGGTGACCATGAGGTCGTGGGCGCTGCCGGACAGGCTGGGGTCCCGCAGGGCGGTGAGCGCGAGCAGGTCCTCCAGGTCGCCCTCGGCGAGCTGGACCAGGCTGAGCACCAGGGCGCGCTGCCGGCGGCGGGCGTACAGGTCGAGCTTGGACAGCCGGCCGCGGTCGACCACGACCAGCCCCTCCTCGAACAGGGCGATGGCTTCCTCCCGCTTCTCCTCGCGGCGGCTGCGGGCGCGATCGGAGTCGCTCGGGAGGGGGAGGAGCTTGATCCCGGGGAGGGCCTCGGCCACGACGTCGTCCACGTCGCGGCGCAGCAGGCGGCCGAGGGAGAGCAGGGTCGACTCCTGGACCTCGCCCTCCAGCACCAGGCCCCGCGCCTTCAGCCCGGCGAGGCGATCGGTGAACAGCAGCGCGGCTTCCCAGGACTGCCGGGTGGCGCGCAGCCAGACGCCGTTGACGAAGGCGTGGCCCTCGGCGAAGACGAAGGCGAGATCCTGTTCGGTCTCGTGCAGGGCGGCGAGGTCGGCGGCGATCCGGTCCAGCAGCCGGCGCACGGCGGCGTTGCTGGCTTCGTGCACGCGCAGGGTGCGGCCGAGGGCGTCGAGGTGCACGATCAGCTCGCGGGCGTGCTGCACGACCCGCTTGCGCCGGGCCTGGTCGTCGGTGCGACCACGCAGCTCGGGGGTCGCCAGCTCGGGCGTCGTCGACGCGGGAGGTGTCGAACCGGTGGGGGGCGGCGTGCTCATCGGCGCCTCCGGCCCGGGCCACCCGCGTCCATCGCGGCGAGCGCGTCCTTGCAGGCCTGGCCGCGGGCGCCCACCCAGCTCTTGCTCCCTTCTTCGAGGGCCTGTCGGGCGTCCGCCGAGCCGGTCGCAGCCAGCCCCATCGCGGCGCAGCGGAGCAGGTCACCGGCCTTCTGCCCGGCGAACAGCCCGACCCGCCGGTCGAGCAGCTGGCGCAGGGGCCCGACCGCGGAGCCCTTCATCACCGTGCCGAAGGACACGCACAGGCTCTCGGCCAGGTCGTCCTGGCGGGCCATCAGGGCGTCGGCCGACAGGCGTCGCCGGAACCAGTCGGCAGCGGCGGACGGCGGAGCGGTGGCCAGGGCCAGGGCGGCGGCCTGGCGCACGCGGGGCCGGCGGTCTTCGAGGCAGGCCAGCACGCGGGCGGCTTCGGCGGTGGGGATGCCGGTGTCGGCGTACCACTGCAGGGTGATCTCGGGGATGCGGCCCGCGGGATGGTCGAGCAGCGCCGGTCGGGCGGCGCGCTCTTCCTCGCCATCGCGGCCGCGGAGCAGCTGCGCGGCCGGGACCAGCAGCTCGGGGGGCGTGTGCTCGTCCCACAGCCAGCGACGGGCGCGGCGGGCGGCGACCTCGCCGAGGGTGGTGGCCAGCCAGCGTCCCTGGGCGGCGCTGCCGGTCTCGCCGGCGCCTTCTCCGAAGGCCCACTCGACCAGGGCGCGGATCGCGGCGTCGTCGAGCATCTCGACCAGTCGATCCACCGCGGCGGGATCCGCGCCCGGTCCTGCCTCGGCCAGCAGGCGGGCGATGGTGATCGGGTGGGTGGCGGTGTCCAGGAAGCGCTCGATGCGGGACCGGATCTGCGGGTCCTGGGCGGCGTCGCGCTGGATGGTGGCGGTGTCGATGAGCGCGGCGAGGGCGAAGGCGTCGCGCTGGCGCATCACCTCGGACAGGGCCCCTTCGGCCATGCGCAGGGCGTCGCCGGGGCGCAGCTCGGCGCGGCGGGCACGGGCCACCCGGAACAGCAGCTCCGAGGCCCGGCGGACCTGGTCCCCCGGCTGCTCCAGCGCGGCTTCCGAGCGCATCGCCGCCACGGCGTCGGCGTCGTCGGCCAGGGACTCCGCGAACCGCAGCTCCCACTCGCCCGGCGGCAGCTGCTCCTCGTCCCAGGCGCCGTCTTCTCCCGCGACCACGTCCAGCGCGTCGCCGGCCCGATCCACGGCGCGCACCAGCTCGTCGTCGGGCAGGGCCTGGGCCGCCCGCTCGGCCGACAGCTCGTCCAGCTCCGGCGTGTCGATGCCCTCGACCAGCGCGCGGACGGCGCTGTGATCCTGGTCGCGCAGGAAGCGCAGCGCGTCGCCCGAGATCGCCTCGGCCTCCATCAGGGCCGCGACGGCCCGGAACCCGATGCCGTGCATGCGCGCCTGCCACAGGAGGGACTCCATGGTCTCCTCCTCGTGCTCCGGCAGGGACAGGTTGACCCGCAGCACGTCGAACAACCGGGCGAGCTCCTTGCGGCTGGCCGAGGGGTGGAAGGTGAGCGAGTGGATGCCTTCCCGGTGCAGCAGGCGGCCCAGCCCCTCCTTGTCCTCGTCCTCGGCGTAGAGCAGCTGGCCCTGCCAGCGCAGCCCGTCGACGCCGGACCGCAGGGACACGGACCCGTGCGCCCGCACGGCGCCGGCCAGGGGCTGCCACACGCGGTCGATCGCCTCGCGGGCCTGCGGGTGGTCCACGCCGTACAGCCGCGCCCGCTCGATCGCCTGGCGGAAGCCCTCGGCGGCCTGACTGACCTGCTCGTCGGCCACCGTCAGCGGGCCTCCGCGCCGGCCAGGATCTTGTCGACGTAGCGGGCGAAGTGCGCGTCGAGTAGCCGCAGGCCGGACTCGTAGGCGTAGTCGGACACGTCTTCGAGGAAGTCCAGGGCCGATGCGTAGCGGTCCTCGGGCTCGGCGGCGAGGCTGCGCAGCAGCACGTCCTCGAGGCCGTCGGGGATGGTGAGGTCGCCGTCCACCAGCTGGCGCGGGTCGAAGGCCAGGATGCGGGCCTCGAACTCGCGGAAGGACAGGTTGCGCCCGAACAGGGGCTGCATCGTCAGCAGCTCGTAGAAGGTCACGCCCATCGCGAAGATGTCGGACTGCACCGACGCCCTGGCCCCCCGGTAGATCTCGGGTGCCAGGTACTGCGGCTTGCCCGCCATGCGCAGGCTCTGGACCCCGGACGCGGCGGCGACACCGAAGTCGGCGAGCTTCACCGCGCCGTGTCGGCTGATCAGGATGTTGCCGGGGCTGATGTCGCGGTGGACGATGCCCAGGTGGTTCCCTTCGGTGTCACGGGCCCGGTGGGCATGGTGCAGACCCTGCAGGGTCTCGCGCACCAGGTAGATCAGGTGCCGCAGGGGGATCTCGCCGCCGCGCTCGCGGGTCAGCTGCCGCAGGCTGCGCGCGTCGCAGCCGTCGATCCACTCCATCGCCATCCACACGCGGTCCCCGGTGCGGCCGACGTCGAGGATCTGCACGATGTTGGGGTGGCGCAGCTGCGCGACGATCTGGGCCTCGGACAGGATCTGTCGGGTGAACAGCGGGTCGGCCTGGTGCCCGGGGTGCACGACCTTGAGGGCGCAGCGCATGGTGACGCCCGTGTCGCTGACGCGGTCGGCCAGGTGCACCTCGCCCATGCCGCCGCGGCCCAGGCGCTCGAGCAGCCGGTAGCCGGGCACCAGCGGCGCCTCGCCGGTCTCCAGGGGGTCGCCGAGGTCGTCCAGGGGACGGCCGCGGGGCCGCTGGTAGGGGTCGCTCGGGATGGTCCCGGTCAGCGGTGCGGGCGGCTCGGGCTGCGCCTCGCCCTCCCAGGCGAAGGTACTCGGGGCAGTGGCGGGGCTTTCGTCGGAGCCGTGCGGATCCTCGGCCGAAGGCAGCGGGAGGATCGACTCCGTCTTGTCGTGAGGCATGTGGGAACCCTGTGCGTCCAGAGCGTAGTGGAACCGGGCCGCCGACGCCACGGGGGCGGCCGGGCGTACGACGGGCGTTAGGGCGGAGCGGTGGCTCGATTCCTCCCCCGGCTGACGCTGGTCTTCTGCTGCCTGGTGGGCATCGCGGGCCTGGGAAGTCGCTACGCCACGCTGGCGACCACGCTCCCGGACGGGATCCGGGCCAGCCTGGCCGATCCCGACGCCCACGACGGTGAGCGGCTGGTGTTCCCGGTCTGGTTCGTCTCGGGGGTCGACGACGCGGAGCACTACCGGATCTCCCGCATCATCAAGGACGTGCGGGTCGAGGGGGACAGCGCGGGCCTGTCCCGCGGCCAGACGATCACGGTGGTCGGGGACTTCCGCGCCGGGGACTCGACGGTGGTCGAGCTGCGCCACCAGGTGCACACCCTGCGGCCCCACAAGAAGGCGCTGAGCATGGTCGGGCTGTTGCTGGGGCTGGCCGCCGTGCCCTTCGTGCTGGTGCGGGGGAGGGGGGGGCTGTCGCCCGTCGATCCCACCGACCCGCCGGGGAGGCGCTGAGTGCCGGACCTGCTCACGCACGGCGCCGCCGGGCTGCTGGTCGGCTGGGGCCTGCTCGGCCGTCGGGCCGGCCCGTGGACGCCGGTGTTCGCGCTGGGCTGCCTGCTGCCAGATGCCCTCGCCCGCGTGCCCGGCATCCTGACCGGTGAGATCCACACCAAGCTCCACCCGCTGCCGGACCTGCTGCTCTACGGCTTCGAGCCGCTGCACCAGCCAGCCGGCATGGCCCTCGCGGCGGCGGCGCTGGCGGCCGCCTTCGCGGACGGACAGCGACTGCGGGCCTTCGTCGCGCTGTTCGGCGGCATGTCCTTCCACCTGGCCCTCGATCTGCTCCAGCACCACGAAGGCGCCGGCCACCTGCTGCTCTTCCCCCTGTCGGACCAGAGCTGCGAGCTCGGACTGGTGGGCAGCGAGGACTCGGTCTACGTCGCCGTCCCTCTGGCGCTGATGGCCCTGGTGCTCGGGTGGTGGAGACGGCGCAGCCAGGCCCCCCGGGCCTGAGCCCGGGGAGCCGGCCGGATCCTCAGAAGGGCACCTCCTCCTCGGGCACCGGCGCGTGCCGGCCCGAGGCGCCCGAGCTGGCGCCGGAAGCCGCCCCGGGCCGGGGGCCGCCGACCAGGTGCAGCTGCTCGCAGACGATGCTCGTCTTCGTGCGCTTCGCACCGGTCTGCTTGTCCTCCCAGCTCTCGGTCCGCAGACGACCCTCGATGGCCACCGGGCTGCCCTTGACGAGGAACCGGTGGGCGATCTCCGCCGTCTGGTTCCAGCAGGTGACGCGATGCCACTCCGTGTCCTCGGCGTAGTCGCCCGACTGCGTCTTGAACTTGCGGTTGGTGGCCACCGAGAGCTCGCAGACGACCGAGCCGGCCGGGGTGGTGCGCAGCTCCGGCAGGTTGCCGAGGTTGCCCATGATGAAGACCTTGTTGATGCCCCGCATGATTGCTCCTTGGTTGGGGTGCGCCGGGGCCTTGAGCACAGGCGGTGCCAACACAAGTGCCTGCCATCATGGGAGGGGGTGACGGAAACCGACTGGCACCTGCCGGCCATCCGGCACCCCGAGACGACAGCGCCCCGACCGAGGCCGGGGCGCGTCGGGGGGGCCGGGCCTGCGTCGCGCAGGCCGAGTCGGGTCAGGGGTTGAACACCCACACGCGACCGGCGCCACCGGCGTAGCCGGGGTCGCCCACGACGAGCTCGTCGCCGTCGTCGCCGTCGAAGTCCACCATCAGCACGCCCCAGCCGAGCCCGGTCGTGCCGGTGCCCTGCACGACGAAGCCCGCTTCGTCCGCCGACACGTCGCCAGCCAGGACGCGGCCGCTGAACACGTAGACCGCGCCGGGTTCGTCGGCGTAGTAGGTCGCGTAGTTGTAGTAGTTGGTGTCCGGGGCGCCGACCGCCAGGTCGGCCTGCCCGTCGCCGTTGGCGTCACCGGCGGCCAGGGACATGCCCAGGTAGTCCTGGGCGGCCCCGCTGACGACGGCGTCGGCATCGGCCAGGTCGGGCTCGCCCGTCCAGCGGCTGGCGTCGTGCAGCACATAGACCTCGCCGGCTGCGGGCGCCGACAAGGCCAGGTCGGTCCGGCCGTCGCCGTCGAAGTCGGCCAGCACGGGCCCGGCCCGCCAGCCCAGCTGGTCGCCGCGGGACTTGCCGGAGAACACCGTGTCCGCCACCAGCCCGACGCTGCCTTCGCCGCCCAGGGTCGAGGTGCCGCCCTCGATCCGGTAGATGCGGCCGTTGCTGCGCGCGGTCGCCGTCGAGTAGCCCGGCGCGCCCACGTACAGCTCGTCGTAGCCGTCGCCATCGGCATCGCCGCCACCCAGGCTGTGGCCCAGGATGTCGTAGGTCTGCTCGCCCCAGAACCGCAGGTCGGCGTCGGCGTCCAGGTCCAGCGGGTCGATGTCGGCCGTCATGTTGTCGCCGGCCACGACGCTGACGACACCCTTGTAGGTGTCGCGGTCGCGGGTCGCGCTCCAATTGCCGTAGACGACCTCGCTCAGGCCGTCGCCGTCGACATCGACGTCGCTCAGCACGCGCAGGTAGTAGCTGTAGTTGAAGGTACCCGTGAACAGCACGTCGGCGTCGCTCGCCCGGTGCCCGCCGGCGATGTCGGGACCGCCGAAGTACAGCGCGACCGAGTACGCGTCCCCGTAGGAGCCGCCTGAGTAGGCGTCGGAGCCGCCGATCACCAGGTCGGCGATGCCGTCGCCGTCGTGGTCGCCCATCGACGGCGACAGGTAGGCCATCCGGTTGTAGGTGCCGGTGCCGTCGACGGTCATGGTCGCGAGCTCGTCCCAGTCGTCCGACCAGGACTGCCAGCCGGTGCCGTCGATGACCCCGACGCCGCCGTTGTTGCTGTAGGTGCCGCCGGCCTGCAGCGAGCCCACGATCAGGTCGGGAACACCGTCGCCGTCCAGATCGCCGGCGCCCAGGGCGTCTTCGCCGGACAGGTACTGCGGGCTGTTGCCGCTGATCCAGCTGGTCGCGTCATCGGTGCCGGCGATGTCGACCTGGCCGTCGCAGTTGTTGTCGATGCCGTCCCACTGCTCGTCGGCGCCGGGGGAGATGCTGCTGTCGGCGTCGGCACAGTCGCCGTCGTCGGCGCTGTAGCCGTCGCCGTCGTGGTCGACCGAGGAGCACAGCTCGTTGGGCGAGCCCGGCGTGCCCTTGTCGCCGTCGCCGTAGGACGTCTTGCTGGCGCACCATCGCGCCGGGCTGCCGATGTCGTCGGACGGGCCGTAGAACGGGTCCAGGCTCAGCGAGGCGCCTGCCTGCAGCGGCCACCCCGACGACCAGCCCAGGTCGGAGATCGCGCGGTCGCCCGCGTACAGGAAGATCGAGTCGGCCGTGTCGGCCAGCGCGAGGTCGTCGCGCGCGTACTCGTAGTCGACATCGACGCCGCCGTTGTACCCGAGGTCGCCGGACACGCCGAACACGACGACGTCGCCGTCCTCGACCAGCAGCGAGCCGTCGACGACGAACCCGTCGTCGTCGTCGCCCGTGACCTTCCAGCCCACCAGATCGACGGTGCCGCCGCTGTCGTTGTGGACCTCGAACCACTCGCCGTAGCCGTCGCCGACGGCCAGCGGGTCGGTCTGCACCTCGCTGACGTAGACGTCGCCCACGGCGATGAAGTCCTCGTCCACCAGCCCGTCGCAGTCGTCGTCGACCAGGTCGCGCGCCGCTTCGGTGTCGCGCTGGTAGATGTCGGGGTCCGTGTCGTCGCAGTCGGTGCCGCCGGCGGCTTCCGCGTCCTGGCCGTCTCCGTCGGCGTCGGCGATGGCCTGGGCGGACAGCGCGATGGTCCGATCGCCATCGGTCGTGTCGTTGCTGCTGATCTGCAGCGTGCCGGTGTGGGCGTCGTAGTCGTCGGCGGTGAAGGTCACGTCGAAGGTGGCGCTGTCGCCGGGCGACAGGGTCACCGGGGCCAGCCCGCCGGTGAACAGCGGGTCGCCGCTCAGCGCGGCCAGCACGTCCAGGTCCCCGGAACCGGCGCAGTCGTTCTGGACGACGATGGTGCGGGTCACGGCTTCGCCGTAGGCCATGGCGCCGAAGTCGACCTCGCTGGTGTCGACTGCCAGGTTCGGGCAGGTGGCCGCGCCGCCGTCGCCGCCGTCTCCGTCGCCGTCACCGACCTTGATCGATCCGGTCTTGCAGGCCGCGAGGCCGAGGGCGAGGGGGAGCAACAGGGACGAGCGAGCCATGGGAGCCTCCAACGAGGTCGAGCACGCGCGGGCGTCGCGCGGTTCGTCCCCATGGTACCGGAACGCGACCGTTCGTGACGAGCCCGTGTCGGAGTCAGCGCGGAGTCAGCCCCCGTCGGTGTCGGACCCGGTTCTGGGGGCGGCGTCCGGACCCGGATCGGCGGGCGCCGGTAGTGGCGTCGAGGACCTGGGCGCCGCGGCCATGGCCCGGTCGCAGGCGGTCTCGGTCACCCGCTTCACCTTGCGGTCGTAAGCCACGATCATCCCCATGGGGTCGGCGACGATCTCGATCTCTCCCTTGCGACCGCCGACCTCGAAGCCGCCTCGGCCGTCGTCGACGTCGACGAGCGCCGACACCGAGCGGGCCGTGCCTTCCTCCGACATCGGGTCGCCGCCTTCGTCCCGCACCTCGATCGGCACGTCGAAGCTGCCCCACGGCAGATCGCTCTCGATGCAGCCATGCACCGTCACGGTGCCGTCGGCGGCGGCTTCTTCGCGGATCTCGACGGTGATCTCGGGGATCAGCCCGCCGTGGATCCACCAGTCGAACATCTCGCTCAGGTCCATGCCGCTGGCTTCTTCGAGGGCGGTCTGGACCTCGTCCGTCGTGATGCTGCGACCCTGGTGCTCGCGCGCCAGCCGGTCCATGGCGCCGAAGAAGGCCTGGTCGCCGACGTGCAGGCGCAGCACATCGGACAGCATGTAGGCGCCGTAGTCCCGCAGGATGCCGTCGGGCACGTCGCTCGCGGGCGTGGCGCCGGTCAGCGACAGGTAGCGCTTGCTGCGGTTGGTGCGGCCGTAGTTCGCCTGGTACTCGCGCGGGTCCTCGACCCGCTTGCGCAGGGCCTCCATGCGGTCGGCGTAGTCGTCGTTGCCGAAGGCGCCGCGCAGGTAGAAGCCGGCGTAGGCCTCGGCCAGCCCGTCGAGCAGCCAGGCGTCACGGTTGCTGTCTGGCGACACGAGCTGGCCCCAGTACTGGGCCGCCACCTGCCGGGCCATCGTGGCCTGGGCGAGGTGCTTCGCCATCGCGCCGATCTCGCCGACGTCGGTGACGTCGGTGGTCTTGACCGTGTTGACGGCGACCATGCCGTGGCCGGCCGGCGGCCGATCACCGCGGATGATGCTGCCGCGGAAGCCCGAGGGGCCCTGGTAGACGTCGATCTCGTCCAGGGGGAACCGCGGCAGGAAGCGCTGGAAGAAGGTGATGAGCCGCCGCACTTCCGGGGCGAACATGGGCAGGGCCCAGGCATCCCGCGTGAACAGGTGGACCCGCACCGCCGGCATGCCGAGCTGGGGCAGATCGACCTGGGTCTGCCAGCGCCCGATGGCGATGGCGGGTGCGCGGGCGTCCTCGGCCTCGGCCTCGATCCACGTCCAGCCGTCTTCGTCCTCCCACTCGCGCACGGTCTTGCCGGCGATCGAGGTGTCGATGTTCGACAGCCCGAGGGCGGGGTTGGCGACGCGGGTCACCGTGTCCCAGCGGTCGTCGCCGGTGCGCGGCACGAGCTCGGGGAGCAGCGGCTGCAGGCCGGTGGTCGTGCCCAGGTTCGCGCCCGACACGCTGCGCTGGGCGAACAGCCACCGCGCCTTCCACTTGAGCGTCAGCGAGACCTGCTCGCCTTCGGCCACGGGCTCGGGCAGCACGACCTGGACGACCAGTGATGCCGGGCTGTCCTGGACGGCCGCTCGGTCGTCGAAGCTGCTCTCGTCGAGCATGCCGCTGCCGATGCCACTGCCGATCTGGGACGCGTCCTGCAGGTCCGTGCCGAGCTGGCTCTCGCCGGGGCCCTCGGCGCCGGCCGAGATGCCGCCGCCGTCGGCGCTGCCCGCGCTGGTCCCCGCGGCGTCGGCGCCGGCGTCGGACTCGGCCTGGGCCGCCTCTTCGCCGCTGTTGTCGGCCGTCGCGTCGCTCCCATCGCCGGTCTCGGTGCTCTCGACCAGGGCCATGCCGGCGACCTGGTCGGCACCGGACAGCTGCTCGGTCAGGCTCACGCTGGCCAGCGGCCGCCCGTCGGCCATGGTCAGCGACACCAGCTCCCAGCCGTTGCGCAGGGCTCCGTCCACCGGCATCGACAAAGTCGCGTGCCGCACGGTGCCCCCGTGGGCCTCGAGGGTCATGGTCGTCTCGACCTCGGCCCACCGCTGGTTCCCCATGCCCTTGGGGCGCGAGAAGACCGTCGTGTCCGCGGACACCGGGCTCAGCCAGGCGCCGGGGCGCTCCTCGACGGGCGCCAGCGGCGTGCCGGCGAACCTCTCGAGGTGACGGCGGCCCTCCAGGTCCGTTCCGACAGCCATCGCGACCTGGGAGAAGCCCAGGCCTTCCTGGTCCATCGGGTCACGGAAGCAGGACAGCCAGCGGTCGTACTCGCTGTTCGACACGCCGGCGCCCCGCTCGGCCGCGACGCGGAAGCGCTTGTCGGTGCGCCAGTCGGACAGGGCCCGCAGCGAGCTGCCGTCGATGCCGATCTCGTCGTGCAGCAAGCGGTCCTGGCGCAGCCAGATCCGCGGGTCCATGCCGGCCCGCTGCAGCTGCAGCCGACGGTTGGGCAGCAGGTTGGTGGCGATGGCCTGCACCCGGGACCGGCCGGCGCTGTCGGTCACGACGTAGGTCTCGCCGGCGACGGTGCCGAAGTCGTCGACCTTGATCATCACGCCGCCGCCGACGGGCTCCAGGTCCTCGAGCAGCTTGGCGATGCGCGGGTCGGCCGACAGGACCAGGCCGCGCTCGATCTCGGTCCGCAGGGGCGCCCCTTCGCGGGCGATGGCCCGCTGCTCGGCTTCGGTCAGCAGGTCGTAGCGGGCGGCGTGGTTGGCCAGGCGCCAGCGGTCGGCGCGCAGCGGCACGTCGACCGACAGGTCGCCGTCGCCGACGAACACGAAGCCGACGATGCGATCGCTGAGCGGGGGGCGGCCCGACCAGACCGGCACCAGCATGCCTTCGTTCAGCGTCGCCGTGCACAGGCCGTCCTCGAACACCAGCGGGTTGCCGGCGTCGATGCGGTAGGCCGAGTCGCCCATGTGCAGGTGGCCGGCCGCGCCCCACCAGTCGGTGAGGGCTTCCTGGTACGCGAGCTTGTCGGCGCGGGCGGTCGGCGCGACGCCGGCGCCCGGCGCGGGCTCCGGATCCTGCGCCCGGGCGGCCGGGACGGAGCCGACGGCGAGGGCCAGGACACCGAGGAGCGAGGGGACGAGGGTGCGCTTCATGGCGGGGGAGACCTGGGACGGGCGCGTCGGGGGAGGGGCGCGTCGAGGAGGAGGCAGGGATCCGGCTAACGCCTGCGAAGGAGGCGGCGAGCGGGACGGGCTGCCCCGATCCCGGTGGGAGGACGCCGGCGCAATGTTCACCCCCGGGCCGGGACGCGTGGGCCCTGGTGTTCGGGAGCGGAGTGCTTAGGGTCCCCGGCGACCGGCCGTCCGACGACGACGGCCTCTTCCGGGATCCCGACCATGGCCGCAACCCCTCCTCCCCCGCAAGCCCCTCCTCCCCCGGCCCATTCCGCGGACACTCCGGTCGCGGACACTCCGGCCGCGGACACTCCGGCCGCGGACAGCCCGGCGCCCCCGGTCGCCCGGCGCGTGCTGCGGGGCCTCGCCGAGCTCCTGCTCATGGTCGTGGCCGCGGGCGCGGTGGTCATGATCGTCGGTCGGCTGCGGGCCCCCGACCTCCCCGACGGCGCCCCCGACTTCGAGCTCACCGACCTCGACGGCAAGGAGTGGCAGCTGTCCGAGCTGCGCGGGCAGCCCGTGGTGCTCAACTTCTGGGCGACCTGGTGCGGTCCCTGCAAGCTGGAGATCCCGGCCTTCTCGGACTTCGCGCGCGAGAACCCCGACGTCGTCGTCCTTGGCCTCGCCACCGACGGGCGCGAGGCCGAGCTGCGGGCGGCCAGCAAGCAGCTCGGCATCGCCTACCCGGTCATCCGCGCCGACGCCGAGACGATCGCGGCCTACGGCGTCGACACGCTGCCGACCACCGTCATCATCGACGCCGACGGCCAGGTGCACACGGCGCACACGGGCATCATGCTGGGGCCGCAGCTCAAGCTGGCGGTCAGCGGCGCGCGGTGAAGGCCCGGCTCAGGAGATCTGGTAGCGCAGCCGGATGGTCTCGCCGCTCTGGCGCGTGATGTCGACCCGCAGGAAGTCCTTGCGCTTGAGCTTGCGGTAGGCGCCGATCGCGCCGAGCACCGTGCGGATCTTCTTCCCGTTGACCGCGTGCACGACGTCGCCGTTGCGGAAGCCGGCTTCGTGCAGGACCGTGCCGCAGCGGATGCGGCGGATGCGGAAGCCGTCGCGCTTGCCCTCGGCATCGTCGTGCCAGGCCACGGAGGCCAGCTCGGCGGCAAGCTTCAGGTCGTTGACGTACATGTCGACGAGCTCGCGCTCGACCTCGAACAGCCCGTCGCCGCGGTCTTCGATGGCACCGCTGGCATCGGCGCACTTGCGGCCCCGCTTGCGCTGCTGGACGGGGGGCGCTTCGCCGGTGGACAGGTACTGCCGCATCTCCTGGCCGTGGCGGACCAGCACGACGGGCGAACCCTGGCGGCCGCCGCGGGGGCCGAACTCGGCGATCCGCGCCTGGGCTCCGTCATTGTCGGGCACGGGTGCCCGGCGACGGGCGTAGCGATCGCGGGCGGCCTGGGCGGCGTCGGCTCCGGCTTCACCCTCGCCACCGGGGCCCGCGGCGGTCGCGTCTTCGGTCGGGGAGGCGGCGGCGGCGGCGGCGGAGGCGTCGGCGAGCGACGGCTCGGTCGCCTCGGGGACGTCGGGGGTGGAGGGTGCTGCGACGGGCTCAGGGGAGGCGGCCTCCTCGATACCGTCGTCGGCGAGCCCCGCGTCGGCGAGCACGAACACCGCGGGACGCTCGATGGCGGGAGCGGCGTGCAGCTCGAGGTCGAGGGCCGGCTGCAGGGCGCTCGCGGCGGCGAGCCCGATGGGCAGCCCGAACACGCCGCCGGACAGCAGGGCGGCGCCGGCGGCGTCGCGGAGGTCACGGGCGATGCGGTGCAGGAAGGGGGCGCGGGTCATGGGGCCTCCTGGGCTCACCGGATGGACGCAGTCCTCTCCCGGGCATTCGGCAGACCCGCGGAGATTCCACGAGCGTCCCGCTCCTCGGCGGGTTCCTGCTTCGAATGCGGTGTGCTCACGGCGCCAGCAGGTCGGGCACGACGGGCTTGCGCGTCGAGTCGAAGATGAGCGTGGTCTCGACCCGGCGGACCTCGGGTCGGGCCGTGAAGGCCTGCATGACGAGGTGCTGGAGGTGGGCGGTGTCGTGGGCACAGACGTGCACGAACAGGTCGATGCGGCCGGCGACCTCGAACCAGGCCACGACCTCGGGAAGGGCCTGGAGGTGCAGGCGGAAGGCGTCGTAGGTGGCCGCCTGGTGCAGGGTCAGCTCGATGAGGAGCATGGCCTGCAGGTTCACGCCGACCGCCTTGGGGGAGATCACCGCGTGGCTGCCCCCCAGGACCCCTTCGCGGCGCAGGCGGCGGACCCGGTCGTAGACCGTGGACGCGGCCAGGCCGACCTCGTCGGCGATCTGCTTGTAGGGGCGCTCGGCGTCTTCCTGCAGCAGGCGCAGGATCTCGCGATCCGTTCGGTCGAGGGCGATCTGGAGGGTCGACATCCGTAATCCATTCGGTGGGCGGTCCGTGTTCGGGAACCTATCTTGCCGGAGTTCCTGATGGGCCGGACGAAGCACGGATGAGGTGCAGTCCCGCCGGGAGAACATCGAATGCTCACCCCCGAACTCGAAGAACAGCTGGCCGCGGTCGACCTGCGGGCGCCTCGCGCCGAGCTGCTCACCCGGCTGGCTGGGGCCCTGCATGAAGCCGGCGCCCCCAGCCACCAGCTCGAGGCCACCGTCCGCCGCCTGGGCGGGGCACTCGGCGTGCGTACCTCCGTGTTCGCGCAGCCCACCTCGCTCTTCCTCGAGGTCGACGGGCAGGTCCGCATGCTTCGGGTCGAGCCCCGCGACGTGGCCCTGGACCGGCTGGTCGCGCTGGATGCCCTGGCGCAGGATCTGGTGGACGGGCGCCTGACGGCCTCGGCGGCCGCCGGCGTGCTCGACCACGTGGCCGACAGCCCCTCCGCCTTCGGCCGCGGCGCCCAGCTGGCGGCGTGGGCAGGCGCCGGCGGCGCCGCGGCCGTGTTCTTCGGCGGCGGGGGCGCCGAGCTCATCCTCGCGGCCGCGACCTCGGCGGTCGTCGGCGCCTTGTCCTTCCGTCGCAGCGACTCCCTGGCTCGGACCCTGCCCCTGGTCGGTGCGGTCTTCACCGGCCTGGTCGCGGCCTGCGTGGCCGCCGTCCTGCCGCTTCGCGTCGACGTGGTCGTGCTGTCCGGCCTCATCGTCCTGCTTCCCGGCTTCACCCTGACGGTCGGCCTGACCGAGCTCGCCAACCGCCACCTGGCGGCGGGCAGCGCCCGGCTGGCCAGCGCGGGCATCACCTTCCTGCAGCTGGGAGTCGGCGTGGCCGTGGCCGAGGCGCTGGCGGTCCGACTCGTCCCCGCGGCCCTGCCCGCGGTGGGCGTGCCGCTGCCCGGCTGGGCCGATGCGCTGGCCCTGATCGCGGCCGCCGTGTCCTTCCTGGTGCTGTTCCGCGCCCGCGGCAGGGATCTGCTGGCCATCGTGGGCATCGCCCTGCTGGCCGTGCACGGCTCGCGGGGGGCCGTCGGCATGCTCGGGCCCGAGGCCGGCGCCTTCGCCGGCGCGATGCTGGTCGCCCTGGCCGCCAACGTGCACGCCCGTGTGCGTCGGGTGCCCGCCAGCCTGCTGCTGGTGCCCGGCATCATCATGCTGGTCCCGGGGAGCCTGGGTTTTCGCGGCGTGCACGCGCTGGTCGGCGCCTCGGTGGCCGCTCCTCTCGACGGCAGCCTGATCGACGGCGCCCGCATGTTCGTCGTGGGTGCGGCCCTCGCCGCCGGTGTCGTGGTGGCCGGCGGGCTGCTGCCCTCCCGCCGGACCCTGTAGGCCGGCGAATCTCCGGGGAGTTGCCGCCGGGCGCCGCGAGTCCTATGCGGCACCCGTTCGTGCTGGCACACCGCCCGGGAGCTCGTCGTGCGCCTCTTCCTCGCCCTGCTGTCGCTGCCCGCCCTCGCCGGCCCCGTCGAGCGCGCCGAGGCCGAGCGCCTGTCGGCCGAGCTGCGCAGCCGCGTCACGGATGCGCGCTGGCAGGCGGCGGCCGACAGCTACGGTCGGCTGGCCGCCCTGGGCGACCTGGCCGGCTTCGACGACCACTGGCGCGGCCTGCAGGCGGCCCGCGCCGTCGGCGACATGGCGCTCGCCTGGACCGCGCTCCAGGCGGCCAGCGACGATCGCCCCACCGATCCCGACGTGCTCCGGGCAGAGGGCGAGCTCTTGGCCTGGTACGGCCCCGTCGACCTGCGGGTCTCCGCCAAGGTCGAGACCGTGCCCGAGCTGACCCTCGAGCCCGTGCCGATGGACCCGACCCAGCGGCAGGCCTGGGAGAACGCGCGTGCATCCCTCCAGACCCACCGCGAGTACCACGGGCTCCTGCCGCTCGGCATGTACGAGCTCGGCGACCAGCACTTCGAGGTGCTCGGCGACCCGGCCCCGGTCCAGGTGCGGCTCAAGCGCTGAGGCGCCCGTCAGCGCACCGCGTCGGCCGCCGGGCCGAAGCCCGCGCGGTGCAGCCAGGCCCGGTAGCCGGGGACCGCGACCCCGTTGAGGGCGGCGGCGCGCAGCATGGCGCCGTCGCGCCACTCCCACTCCTTGACCGCGGTCCGGTAGTGCGCGACCGAGCGGGAGTAGGCGACCACCTGGTCGGCCAGGTCAGCGGGCGCGTCCGTGTCGGGGTGGGCGGCGAGCACGGGCGCGAGCTCGGCACAGAGCGCGCGGAGATCGGCTTCGTGGCGCTCGATCAGCTCGCCGACCGACACCTTCAGGGCGTCGCCCAGCACGCCGGTCGCGCAGATCCAGACCCACTTCGTCCCGACCTGCTCGCGGAGATCGCGGCTGTCCCGGGCTTCCCGGGCCGCGACGCCGCCGGCCGCGAGCACGCCGGCCACGGTGGCGCCGTGGGGGCCGCCGAACACGCTCGGCGCGCCCGGGACCGGGGTGTCGCCGCGCGCGGACACCGCCACGTAGAGCACTCCGACGGTGGCGTCGGGAACGCCGAGCTGCAGCAGCAGGGGCGCGAGCACCCCGTTCTGCACGAAGACCAGGTCACGGCGGCGGGTCGGCGGGGTGCGGGCCACCACGTCGCGCAGGGCGTCGTTGCGGGTGCAGACCACCACGGGACCGTGGTCTTCGACGTGGCAGGTCGGCCCCTGGCGGCCGCCGAGGTGCACCGTGTGTCCCTGGGCGCGGGCCAGGCCCGCGAGCATGCCGCCGATGCGCCCGGCGCCGACGACCCCGAAGGCCGCGTGTCCGCTGCCTGCTCGACCGTCCTGTCCGTCCCTCATGCATCCGCTCCTCTCCCGCGACTGCGGGTGGCTGCGGCCTAACCCGACCGGACCGCGACACCGGTGCCGCGATCGGTCCCTCCGCGGCCCCCGATCGCCTCCACGATGCAGTGCCGGTGGGCCTGGCACGCCGCCTGCAGTCCTCCCCGGCATCCCCGCCACCCTCACTGCCCGTGGAGGTTCCCGTGCCCCTCTCCGCCCTGCTCCTCGCTGCCGCCCTCACCGCACCGGCCTCGGCCAGCGGCGAGCTGGACCTCTCCGTCGGCGGCGGCTCCGTGTTGACCCACCCCGCCGCGGGCATCGGCGTCGAAGCCACCGGCCGCTCCGGCGTCCTGCGCCTGTCCGGGGCCGCCGATCTGTGGGGCCGCGGCGACCATCCCGTCGGCGCGCCGCCCATCCCGGCCGCCACGACCAGCATCGAGCTCGGGCTGGACTTCCACCTGGGGCGCCGCGGCCGCGCCCGGCTGGGCCCCTTCGGCGGGGTCGACGGCGCCTGGATGGCCAGCAAGGAGAACAGCTGCTCGATGGGCTGGGGCTGCAAGTTCTGGAACTTCGTCGACATGGACCCGCTGGGCTTCGCCTTCGACTTCTTCGGCGGGGTGGCGTGGACCACCAACGCCGCCGAGCCCCGTCGCCCCGGCTTCGATCTGTCGCTGGCACTGCAGCCGGCGGCGTCCTACGACATGGTCTGGCCCGTGCTCCGCACCGAGCTCGCCGTGCGCACCGGCAAGGGCTGGTGGATCGGCGCCGAGCTGTCCCGGTTCCAGGGCACCGGCCGCCTGGGCAAGCGGTGGTGAGGGGCCCGCTGCGACGTCCGCGGGCACGCGCCGGCGCGGTCGAACAGACGGCGTGCTGGTGCGTCAACGGCTAGACTGACCCCCTCCCTGGAGTCCCGATGCCCCCCGCCGCCGTGTCTGTCGCGACCCTGCCTCGCCGCGCCCTGCTTCTGATCCCTGCCTTCCTGCCCGCCTTCGCGTGCACCGACGGCGGGGTCAACCTGTTCTCGATCCAGGACGACAAGGATCTCGGCGCCCAGGTCCACGAGGAGATCCTGGCCGACCCCGCGACCTACCCGCTGGTCGACGAGAACGACGCCGTCGACGCCTACGGCCACCTCTACCGGATCCGCGACCAGATCCTCGACTCCGGCGAGGTCGCCCTGGTCGACGAGTTCGAGTGGAACGTCTACCTGATCGACGACGACGAGACGCTCAACGCCTTCGCGGCCCCCGGCGGCTATCTGTACATCTACAGCGGCCTGATGCGGTACCTCGACGAAGAGGACCACTTCGCCGGCGTCATGGGCCACGAGATCGCCCACGCCGACGAGCGCCACAGCACCCAGCAGCTCACCAAGATCTACGGCATCTCCACGCTGGTCGGCGTCATCCTGGGCGAGGACCCGGGCCTGGCCGCCGAGATCGCTGCCGCCCTGGTCAGCCTGTCCTTCTCGCGCCAGGACGAAGCCGAGGCCGACGAGGACAGCGTCTACTACCTGTGCGAGACGGTCTACGCGGCCAACGGCACGGCCGGCTTCTTCGAGAAGCTGACCGAGGAGGGCAGCGTCGAGATCCCCGAGTTCCTCAGCACCCACCCGAGCTCCGAGAGCCGGGTCGAGGACATCAACGCCCTGGCCGAGCAGCTGGGCTGCAGCACCGAGCTGTGGGACGGGGCCGACTGGCCCGGTGTGATCGCCACGCTGCCCTGACCGCTCAGGCGCCCCGCTTCCAGCGCTCGTCGGTGTCCGCGTCGCGACGCGGCGCGTCGAGCTCGTGCAGGGGCTGGTAGCCGGCCAGCAGCCCGACCGCGCCGCCGATGCCGACGGACAGCGCCACGGTGAGCGGCAGGGCCAGCTCGAGCGCGGTGCCGATGGCGCCGACGATGGCCATGGCGGACAGGCCGGTGAGCAGCAGGGTGCTCACATCCCAGGTCGAGCGGCCGCCCTCGGCGGAGTCGGTGTCGGGTGCAGAAGACAGGGGGGACGCCTGGATCTCGCTCATGGGACCTCCTTGGGGCTGTCCCGATCCTAGCGACCGTCCCTGTTGGGTCCATTTCCAAATCTGGGCTTTGCAATTCGGTTGGAACGAACAAGCCGCCGGTCGCGCCGGGCGGGAGCGAGGTGGACGTCCGGCGGTCCATGGGGAAAGGGGAGGGGAGGAGGCGGCCTTGCACGTCGAGCTGGAGTCCATCGAAGCGCTGCGGGCGCACGTCGAGCGGCACGGCGAGCTGCAGGGCGTGGTCCTGCACGGCCTGGACCTGGGCGAGGTCGAGGAGCTGCTGATGGGCGTTCCCGCCCGCGGCGCGGTGTTCCTGGGCTGCTCGATGGGGCGCGAGGCGACCGACCACGTGCTCGACACGGGGGGCCTGGTCTTCCCCCGCCTCGAGCACCTGCCCTACCGCTGCTACCGGACCACGCTCTACACGGTCGACGAGCTGATGGAGGGCTACCGCCCCGGGCAGCCCGACAGCTTCGAGATGACCTGCGACGGCCGCATCTGGGCCTGGTACCGCCGGCACCGGGACCAGCGCGGCGCCAAGCTCCCGGTGCTCGAGGCGATGGCCCAGCGGCTGCACGACCACGCCATGGACGACGCCATGGCCGAGCTGCTGGCGCGACCGGGGCCCGGCGACGGCGCCTTCGGCCGGCGCCGCGTCGTCGCCGTCATGGGCGGACACGCCCTGGCGCGGACCGATCCCGCCTGGGTCGAGGTGGTGCACCTGGGCCGGCGTCTGGCCCGCGAAGGCTTCGTCGTCGCCACCGGGGGTGGTCCTGGCGCGATGGAAGCCGCCCACCTGGGGGCCTGGCTGGCCCCGGCACCCGACGACGCCCTCGCCGCGGCCTGCGCCGAGCTGCAGCAGGCCGCGACCTACCGGGATCCGGGCTGGTTCGAGACCGCCCTGGCCGTGCGCGCGCGCTGGCCGCAGGGCGCTGCCGTCGACAGCCTGGCGGTGCCGACCTGGTTCTATGGCCACGAGCCGACGAACCTGTTCGCCACCCACGTCGCCAAGTACTTCAGCAACTCGCTGCGCGAGGACGGGCTCCTGGCCATCGCCACCCACGGGGTCGTCTACGCTCCGGGAAGCGCCGGCACCGTGCAGGAGATCTTCATGGACGCGGCCCAGAACCACTACGGCACCTTCCAGCTGGTCAGCCCGATGGCCTTCCTGGGCCGCACGTTCTGGACCCACGATCGCCCGGTCGCCGAGCTGCTGTCCCGGCTGGCCGGCGCGCGGCAGTACGCCGACATGATCGGCTTCGTCGACGACGCAGCCGCCGCCGTCGCCTTCCTGCACGAGCACCCGCCCGTGCTGTATCGAGACTAGCGACGCTAGCTCGACGTCTTCTGTCTAGCATCGCTAGGAGATCCCATGATCGAGAACCGCCCCAGTGACACCGCCGAGGGGGTCTGCCTGTTCCGCGCCTGGGAGGAAGGCCGCCCGGTCGAGCGGCGCATCCTCGACGACCCCTACGCCACGTCCTTCCTGACCAGCCGGGGACGCGCCGCCCTGAAGGCGCTGCGCGGCCTGGGGCCGGCGGCGGACCTCGGCGACCGGGTCCTGACCGGGCTCGCGGCCTATGCGCTGGCCCGCCACGCCTGCATCGACGCCTGGCTGGTCGACGCCCTGTCCCAGGGCGAGATCGCCCAGGTGGTGCTGCTCGGCGCCGGCTACGACAGCCGCGCCTGGCGGCTGCGGGGCGCCCTGGGCGACCGCGTGCTCTACGAGCTCGACCACCCGGCCACAGGGGGCCGCAAGTCCGAGGTCGTCGCCCAGCACGCAGCCGATTGGCCTGCCAGTCCCCGCTGCGCCGTCACCGCGGACCTCTCCCGCGAGCCCTTCGCTCCCGCACTGCTCGCCGCTGGTTGGCAGCCCGAGCGACCCACCTTCTGGATCTGGGAGGGCGTCAGCATGTACCTGGACCCCGCCGCGGTGCGGGGCACCGTCGACGCCGTGGTCGACGCCAGCGCTCCGGGCTCGCGCCTGGCGATGGACTTCTGGGCCGTCCCCCCCGGCTGGCATCCCCGCGCCGTGCTCACCCGGGTGGCGGCGGCCACCTTCGCCTTCCTGGGCGAGCCCGTGCGCGGAAGCTTCGACGTGCCCGCCGGCACCGGGCTGCTGACGTCGGCGGGGCTGTCGGTGCTCGACGTGGCCCAGGCGCCGGAGCTGCAGCAGCGCTTCGTGCCGGACGGGCGGCCGGTGCTCCCGGACTGCTGGTGCGTGCTGGCGGGCCGTACGGCCTGAAGCGACGGCCCTGTCGGCGTCGTCGACCTTCGGGGCCCCCTATCTGACCGGCGGTCGGTTGACGCCCGGATCCGGGTGCCTAGCCTGTCGATGTCGCGCCGGCGGCCCCGCTGGGAGGGGCCCTCGGCACCGGCCAGAACGCGTCGCGGACCGTCCCTCCCGGGCAGTCCGCGCGCAGGGGTCCCGTGCGCCTCGGCGCAGGAGCGGGGCCCCGTGTCCCCCGCAGGCCTCGTCCCGAGGTCCAGGAGCCCGCATGTCCGCCCTCGAGTCCCTCGAACTGACCGTCCCCTCCGACCTGCCGTCCACCCTCCCCGTCATCCCCCTCCGCCGCGGCGTCCTGCTGCCCGGCGGCATGTTCACCTTCTCGGTCGGCCGCCCGCGCTCCGTGGCCGCGGTCGAGCAGGCCATGGCGGCCGAAGGCTCCGCCCAGGGCTGGGTCCTGCTCGCCGTGCAGCGCGAGCCCGTCGCCACCCCGGCCCCGGCCGATCTGCTGCCCGTGGCGGTGCTCGCCCGGATCACCGACGGCCCGACCAAGCCCGGCCACAAGGGACCGGCGCTCTACGTGGCGACCGGGGTGCGTCGGGCCTGGCTGCGTGGCTTCCCGGCCACCCACCCCTGCCTGGAAGCGGCCTTCCAGGTCGAGCCGTCGACCTGGCCCGACAGCATCGAGGCCGAGGCCACCTGGCTCGCCTTCAAGGAGTCGCTGCTGTCGAGCGCCGAGAGCATCGGCGGCGAGGCGCGGGTCCGCGGCCTGCTCGCGGCCGCCAGCGCGGCCGGGGCCCAGGACGCCGCGCGCGATCGGGTGCTCGACCTGGTCGCCGGCGGGCTCGAGGGTCCGCAGCCGTGGACCATCGAGATCCTGCAGACCGCCGACCCGCTCGTGCGGGCCGAGAAGGTCATCGCCGGCATCGTGCGGGTGCGGGAGCTGAAGGCCGCCCGCGAGGCGATCGAGGACCGGCTGAAGGAGGACGCCCAGAAGCTCCACAAGGAGGTGCTGCTGCGCCGCCAGATGGAGGCGATCAAGGGCGAGCTCGGCGAGTCCGACGACGACGAGCTCGACCGCATCAAGGAGAAGCTGGCCGACGCCGGCATGCCCGAGGAGGTGCAGGCCGTGGTCGACCGCGAGCTCGCCCGCCTGGAGCGTATGGGCCGCCAGAGCCCCGAGCGCAGCGTGGCCGTCGACTGGCTGGAGCGCATCGCCGACATGCCGTGGAGCGTGACCAGCGCCACGACCACCCCCGACGGCGACGAGCGGGTCGACATCGACAGCCTGGAGGCGGCCCTGGACAAGAGCCACCACGGCCTGTCCGAGGTCAAGCGCCAGGTCGTCGAGCACCTGTCGGTCCGGATGCTGGCCGGCAAGGGCCGCGCCGACGTGCTGCTGCTCGTCGGTCCCCCGGGCGTCGGCAAGACCAGCATCGGCCAGGCCATCGCCGACGCCATGGGCAAGAAGCTGGTGCGGGTCGCCCTGGGCGGCGTGCGCGACGAAGCCGAGCTGCGCGGCCACCGCCGCACCTACATCGGCGCGCGGCCCGGTCGCATCGTCGAGGGCGTGCGCCGGGCCGGTGTCAACGACCCGGTGATGCTCCTCGACGAGATCGACAAGCTCGTCCAGGGCTGGCAGGGCAACCCCTCGGCCGCCCTGCTCGAGATCCTCGACCCCGAGCAGAACCACCACTTCGTCGACCACTACCTCGAAGTGCCCTGGGACCTGTCGCGCACCCTGTTCATCGCGACGGCCAACGACCTCTCGGCCATCCCCGGGCCCCTGCGCGACCGCATGGAGGTGCTGCACATCGAGGGCTACTCGGCCGCCGACAAGGCCGTCATCGCCCGGCACCACCTGCTCACCACCCTCGCCGAGAACGCCGGCGTGGCCCCCGACGCCGTGCAGCTGACCGACGCGGCCATCGCCGCCGTCATCAGCGGCTGGACCCGCGAGGCCGGGGTGCGGCAGCTGCAGCGCGCGCTGGGCCGGATCTACCGGGCGGCCGCCGTGCGCACCCTGCGTGGTGAGCTCGACGGTCCGCTGGTGATCGACGAAGACGACCTCGCGCCCATCCTGGGGCGGCGCAAGTTCCACCAGGACGAGCACGAGGAGCAGATCCGTCCCGGCATCGCGACGGGCCTGGCCTGGACCCCGGTCGGCGGCGACGTGCTCTACGTCGAGGCCAGCACCCTGCCGGGCAAGGGCCAGCTGATGCTGACCGGCCAGCTGGGCGACGTCATGAAGGAGTCCGCCCGCGCGGCGCTGACCTACGTGCTCTCGCACGCCACCGCGCTCGGCATCCCCGAAGACGTCGTGCGCGACAAGGACGTGCACCTGCACGTTCCGGCGGGTGCGGTGCCCAAGGACGGGCCGAGCGCCGGCGTCACCATGTTCACCGCCATCGCGAGCCTGCTGTCGGGCCGCAACGTGCGGCCGGACGTGGCGATGACGGGCGAGGCCACCCTGCGGGGCCGGGTGCTGCCGGTCGGCGGCATCAAGTCCAAGGTGCTCGCCGCCCACCGGCTGGGCATCCGCACGGTCATCCTGCCGCGCCGCAACGGCCACGACGTCGAGGACATCCCCGCCCAGGTGCGCGACGAGATGGAGTTCGTGCTCGTCGACCACATGGACGAGGTGCTCGCCGCCGCGCTCGAGAGCCGCCCCGACGACGGGGACGTCGTCCGGCGGGGCGGGCTGAGCCACGCGCCGCTCGCAAAGTAGGCTACGCCGTCCCCCGACTGGAGCCCCCATGTCCGACCGTCTGGTCCGCATCCACGACGACTTCTGGAACATCCGGGGGGCCTTCAAGATCGCCGGCTTCGTCGACATCGGCACCCAGTGCTCGCTGGTCCGGCGGCGGGACGGCAGCTTCCTGCTGCTCGATGCCTACACGCTGCAGGGCGACGTCCTCGACCAGGTGATGGCCGCCACCGACGACGGGCGGGCCGTCACCGACGTCCTGCACCTGCACCCCTTCCACACGATCCACGTGCCCGCGGTGGCGGCGCAGTTCCCCGCTGCCCGCCACTCGGGCTCCCGGCGCCACAAGGCCAGGGCCCCCGACCTGGCCTGGACCGACGGCCACCTCGACGAGGCCCCGGTCCAGGCCCGGTTCGCCGACGACCTGCAGTTCTCGGTGCCGGCGGGCGTGGACTTCATCGCGGCGGACGAGAAGCTGCACTTCTCGTCGGTGCTGGCCTTCCATCCGGCCAGCGGCACCCTGCACGTCGACGACACGCTGACCTGGAGCAGCGTGCCGCTGTTCTCGGGGCTCATCTTCCACCCGACCCTCAAGAAGGTGCTGCAGCCCCGCCCCGGCGCAGTGGCGGAGTTCCGGGCCTGGGCCCAGGACCTCGTCGCCCGCTGCGCCGACGTCCAGCACCTCTGCACCGCCCACATGCGGCCCCTGCCGCCGGCCGAGCCCGTCGCGCCCATGGTCGAGGGGGCGCTCCAGAAGGTCGAGGGTGTGCTGCGGGCCCACTCCCGCGCCCACGACCCGGTCTCCTGAACGCAGGAAGGCCCGGCCCCTCGTGGGGGAGCCGGGCCCTCCGCGCGCCCATGCCCGGACGCACGCTGGATGTCTGCCTACACAGTGGTCGGGCGCAGCACGTTGCCGAGCAGGCTCAGGCAGAACAGCACGACGAAGGCCCAGAAGGCGATCTCGGCCGCGCCGGCCAGCGTGCCGGCGATGCCGCCGAAGCCGAGGATGGCGGCGATGACGGCCAGGACGAAGAAGGTGATGGCGAGCTTGAGCATGGGGGCTCCAGGGGTTCGGGAGGAGGGGAGGGGACCGGAGGGCGCCGATCAGGCGTCGGGGTCGAGGGCGTCGGCGACGTCCTTCAGGCCGCTCTGCACGTTGCGGCTGGCCTTGTCCCACTCGTCCCCGGTCTTGTCGGCGAGGGACTCGATGTCCTCGCCCAGCGCGTCCAGGTCCTTCTCGGCCGCGTCCAGGCTGTCGCGCAGCTCGTTGCTGGCCTGATCGGTCTTGCCGTCGATGCTGCGGCGGCGCTGGTCGATCCACCGGCGCAGCTCGTCGACGGACTCGGACACCTTGTCGTCGAAGCCGCGGCGGTCCTTGCCGGTGATCGCCTTCTCCATCGTCTGGAAGGACTCGCCGAGCTCCTCGAAGACCTTGCCGTCTTCCATGCCCAGCTCCTGGCCGACGTCCTCGAGGGACTCGGCCACGTCGGGCTCGTTGTCGCAGGCGGCCAGCAGCAGCGCGCCGATGGCCAGGATGGTGTGCGGACGAGACAGGGACTTCATGTCAGCTCCTTCGTTTCAGGTGACATGGAGTCCCTGGGAGGAGCCGGGCCGAATCAAAACAGATTCGGCCCGTTCATGTGTGATCAGCGCAGGCTGGCCACGATCCGCGCGATGGAGGCGCCCTTGGTCACGTAGTCGTTGGCTCCCGCGCGGAGCATCGATGCACGGATCTCGGGGTCGTCGTGCATGGACAGTCCCACGATGCGGAGCCCGGGGTGGCGGGCGCGCAGCCGACGGGCGACCTCGATGCCCGACAGATCGGGCAGGTTCACGTCCAGCAGCACGACGTCCGGCAGCAGCGCCTGCACGGTGGCCAGCGCTTCTTCGCCGGTCCCGGCGGTGCCCACCACCTCGATGTCGTCGTGGGCGTGGATGGCGTCCTGCAGGCCGCTGCGCACCAGCTCGTGGTCGTCGACCACGACACAGCGCAGGCTGCCGGGGGTCGCGACCCCATCGACCAGGGCCGGATGCAGCGCCGATGGGGCCTCGGAGAAGACACTGGCGGGCAGGATGCCCCGGACGGTCGTACCTTCGCCGGGCCGCCCGTCCAGCACGAGCTCGCCTCCCAGGTTCGCGAACCGCTGGCGCAGGGTGCGGGTGCCGAAGCCCTTGCCGCTGCGGTCGGGATCGAAGCCCTGGCCCTGGTCGGCCACCACGACCGTCAGGCGTCCGCGCTCGTCTCGACCGACGGACACCTGGGCGCGGTCGGTGCGAGCGTGCTTGCGCACGTTCATCAGCGACTCCTGCACCAGCCGGAACACCGTCGAGCGGACCTCGCTGGCGTCGACCTCGGCGTCGAGATCGATGTCCAGGTCGATCTGCAGTCCGTACAGGCGGGTCTTGCGTCGGACCAGCCAGCGCAGGGCGTCCTCGAGGGTGCCGTCTTCCAGGATGGGGGGCGACAGCTCGACCGCCAGCTCGCGCGAGCGGTTGATCGACTGCTTGACCAGGTGCCGGGCCCGCGCCATGCGCGGGTCCTCGTCGTCGTGCTCGCTGCCGAGCGCGAAGCTGGCGGCGACCAGGATCTGCTGCAGGTCGTCGTGCAGCAGGCGGGCGAACCGGGCGCGCATGCGTTCCTCGACCTCGATGAGCTCGCGGGTCAAGGTGCGCAGCCGACCCAGGTCCCGCTCCGCGCGGTCGATCCGCACCAGCAGGTCGCCGCCGCCGTCCTGCTCGGCCGCCGCGAGGCGCCAGTGCAGGGTCTCGGCGATGACGTCGGCCTGGACGTGCTCGTCGGTGGTGAAGGTCGCATCGCCGAAGAAGGCCAGCACCCCGTGTGCCTTCTGCGGCGGGCCGATGGTGCGGGCCATCACGTGGGTCAGGCCGGGGCCGGTGGTCTCGATGTCCAGGCGACCGTCCGCCAGGGTGCGCACCCGCTCGACCGGATCGCTGGCCGGGCGACGCCCGCTGCGACCGGCCAGCCAGCGGGCCCGCCGGTCCTCGCGGGCATCGTCCTGGTCCTCGTCGTAGTGCCGGGTGAACGAGGCCACGCGGCTCAGCTCGCCGTCCGCCCCGCACAGCCAGAGCTCGGCCACGTCGGCGTCGAGCACCGCGGACGCGGCCGCGAGCACGGCCGAGAAGGCGCCCGGTGAGGTCGGGTCGCGGCGCAGGGCCTCGGACAGTCGGACGGAGTGTGCTTCGTACGTCTGGTTCGGCTGTTCCCGCGTCACCGTCTCTCCTCGCGTGCGGGGAATGGGCTACTTGGTGCGTAACCGGAGTCCCCATGCCCTCCACTCGAGTCTTCCTGGTCGATGACCACGCCCTGGTCCGGGCGGGCATCCGCGTGTTGCTCGAGTCCGCAGGCATGCAGGTCGTGGGCGAGGCCGGCTCTTCCGAACAGGCCATGCGCGAGCTGCCCGAAGCCGTCGACGTGGTCGTCGCGGATCTGTCGCTCGACGGCGCGAACGGACTCGAGCTGCTCAAGGGGCTCGCGGCCCGGGATCCGGATCTCCCGGTCCTGATCCTGTCGATGCACGACGAGACGCTCTACGCCGAGCGTGCGATCCAGGCGGGGGCGCGCGGCTACCTGATGAAGGACGCCGCGCCGGAGCACCTGCGTGCCGCCATCGAGATCATCGGCAACGGCCGGATCTACCTGTCGCCCGCCATGACCGCCCGCGCGCTGGAGCGGCTGCACGCGGGCACGGCCAGCTCGGACGATCCCCTGACCCAGCTGTCCGACCGCGAGCTCGAGGTGTTCGAGCGCCTGGGCCAGGGTCTCACGACGCGCGAGGTCGCGGACGCCCTGCACCTGAGTGTGAAGACGGTCGAGAGCCACCTCTCGAACATCCGCAAGAAGCTCGGGGCCCGCAACACGCGGGAGCTGGTTCGTCAGGCTGTACTGCACGTCGCTTCCTTGTAGGACTGCCTTCGCTTCGAAGGTAGCCGCGGTCGACGCGGGACGCAGTCCAGGGGCAGTCCGATCGGAGCATGGGGGATTCCCCCAGGGCACCATGGGGCGACCCCGGCACAGCGCCCTGGGAAGGACCCTGTACAGACCCGGAGATGGCGTCGCCGTCGCGATCGTCTGGTGTTCATGGGGGATTCCCCCATGCGGCGCTCGGGGCTCCGGCACGGTGAACCGGTCGGTGGGGAGGCCTATGTGTCTGTCGTCATCGGACACCGGACCCTCCGGTCCTCCGACGACCTCCCCCCGCATCAGGAGCCTGGATGTCGACCTTCGAGCCCATCGCCCACCGCCCCCTCTCCCCTGCTGAGGAGCGCAGCCTGCTCGACGACCTCGCCGCCCAGGAGACCGCGCTGCTCGAGAAGCTCGACCCCGCCGCTGCCGCGACCGCCCGGCGCCGCGAGGACCGCACCCGCCGCCTGGCTGCCCTGCGCGGAGAGATCGACGCCGCCGCCCGCATCGACGAAGCCGTCGACGCCGCGTGGAAGCGCATCGACCAGCTGCGCTGGCGTCTGGCCCTGTCGGCGGCCGATCAGCTGCGCTTCCAGCTGCGGCGCCGCAGCTACGGCAGCATCGACCAGGGCGAGCTGCACCAGGCCGGCATGCTGGGCCTGTACCGCGCCGCCTGCCGGTTCGATCCCGAGCGCACGGTGCGGTTCGGCACCTACGCCCGGTTCTGGATCCGGGCGGCCATGAACGATCTCGTCGGCGAGCTGGAGCACGCGATGCGGCTGCCCCGCTCGGCCCGGCGCGACATGCGGGCCCTGTCGTCGGACGAGCGTCGCGGCAGCCACAAGCGCCAGGGGGTGCTGCAGGCGGTGCGCGACTGTGTGTCCATCGACGCGACCCGAGAGGACGGCCGGCCGTGGGCCGAGCTGGTCGCGGCGCCCGAAGACGCACCCGTGGACCGCATCGACCGGACCCGCCAGCTGCGTCGCCTGCAGGAGGTGCGCACCAGCGGCGTCCTGAACGCCCGCCACCAGCACATCCTGCGTCGTCGCTTCCGCGACGGCCGGGTGCCGCCCTACCGTGTGATCGGTGAGGAACTGTCGATCAGCGGGGAGCGGGTGCGGCAGCTCGAGAAGCAGGCCCTGCGGCGCATGCGGGAGCGCATGGCCAGCTGATCGCGACGGCTTCTTGGATCGAACCACCCCGGGGGGCGCCCTCCGGGGTGTGTTCGTTGATGTGTGATTTGTTCGCGCGGGGGCTTGTGGGGCGGGGTCTGTCGACCATGGACAGTGTGATGGTCGCCGCAGGTGGCGGCCATGGACCCCCGACCCCCCAGAGAGGAGACCCCATGACCACTGCGCTCATCGCCCTGCTGCCCCTGCTGGCCTGTCACAAGCAGGCCGCGACCACCACGCCGGCCGACCTGGTCCAGGCCGAGCCGGCCCCTGTCGACTACGTGCCCGACATCGTCGTCGACGTGGTCGACAACTTCCAGCGGGTGCGTTTCGAGACCGACAGCGCCGCCCTGACCGCCGAGACCCGCGCCGAGCTCGACCACGCGGCCGAGATCATGCAGCTCAACCCCTTCGTGCGGGTCGCCGCCATCGGACACGCCGACGAGCGCGGCTCGGCCGTGCACAACATGGAGCTCGGCGCCGAGCGGGCCCAGGCGGTCGAGGACTACCTGGTCGCCAAGGGCATCGATGAACGCCGCATCTACGTGGCGTCCGCCGGTGAGCACCACCCGCTGATCGACGCGCCCACCCAGGCCGCCTGGGCCTACAACCGCCGCGTCGAATTCCGCGTCGCCTGGGACCCCTACGACGAGGTCGACGGCTCGGTCGACAACTCGATCGTCGGCTCCCCCGACGAGGTCAGCTCCATCGACTGAGCGTCCGCGGCCGCGGGCCCGCGACCCTGCCCGCCCCGACCCCACTCCACCCGAGGAGACACCATGCGCACCCCGTTCACCCTGACCCTGCCCCTCTCGCTCACCCTGGCCCTGGGCCTGGCCGCCTGCCAGGACGACCCCGCCAAGGGAGACTCCGGAATGCCCGGTGACGGCGGCACGGAGTCCCGCCACAGCACCCTGCGCGGTGCGGTGTCCGACCAGTCCGGTACCCAGTCGCTGACCACCGGTGGCTCCGGCGCCGCCGAGGCCGCCGCGACCGTCGAGGTCTGGACCACCGTGTCCGGCGCCCCGCAGATGATCGGCGAGTCCGAGGTCGACGCCGACGGGCGCTTCGAGGTCGAGGCCCTGGCCGACGTCGACGACGTGCGCGTCGTCGCCCTGGACGGTGGCGGGGCCATCGTCGGCTCGGTGCTGGTGGGCAACACCGGCGCCGAGGGCGAGACCGTCACGGTCGCGCCGATCACCAGCGAGACCTCGGTCGAGGCCGAGATCTACGTCCGCGCCCGGGTCGAGGCCGACCTCGAAGCCCACGAGTACGACGCCGTGAGCATGAGCGAGGTGATGGCCCGCGTGGACGCCGAGGTGGCCACCGCCGTGCACGGCTACGAGGAGAGCACCGGCGACGCCGACGCGGCGCTGGACGCGCTGGCCGAGGCGATGCTGGCGCTGCACGCCAGCCAGCGGACCTGGGCCGAGGGCGAAGGCGCCACGCTGAGCCACGCCGCCCAGGACGAGGCGATGGCTGCGGCCACGGCCGAGCTGTACGCCGAGCTGTACGCCGAGGCGACCGGCGAGGGCGACGCCGACGCGGCCCACGAGGCCTGGAGCGACGCCTGGGCCGATGCCTGGGCGACCCAGGGGCTCGATCTGTCCGCCCGCACCGAGCTGGAGTCGGTGGTCGGCCTGACCAGCCGGGCCGTGCTGATCGACCTGCTCGGCGGCCGGACCGAGGGGGACGCCGTCATCGAGGCCTGGATCCTGGCCAGCGGCCGCCGCGAGGCCCGCCGGGTCGGCGCCAACGCCGAGGCCGTCGCCGAGGCGGCCTTCGGAACGGCCCTCGACCTGTCCCTGCTGACCGACCTGGGCGCGGACCTCGAAGGCGACGCCGAGGCGGCCAGCGACGTGTCGTCGATGTCCACGGCCTTCGACACCTACGCGGGGGCCCTGGTCGGCGCAGACCTGCTGGACGACTCGCTCATCGCCGCGATGCTCGGCCTGTCCGCCGCCTACGACGGCGAGGGCCTGCTGTCGGCCTGTGACGGGCACGCGGCCGACGCCGAGGCCGAGCTGATGACCCTGCTGTCGGCCCAGGCCGGCGACGACCTCGACGCCGAGGTGGTGGGCGAGGCTGCGGTCGCCGCCTGGTCCGACTTCGAGCGCGACGTCGAAGCCGAGATCGTCGGCAGCGGCAGCACCGCGACCGACGTGCAGCTCGACGCCACCACCGAGATCATGGCCCAGGCCAGCGGCTCGTTCCGCGGCACCTACACCGGCCTCTGGTAGTGGCCCGACGGCGCGCCACGATCGCCCTCGTCGCCCTGGCGGCGGGGGCGGTCCTGTGCCTGGTCGGGTGGCTCGGCAATGGCCGGGTCGAGCTGGTCGAGGGCGTGGTGAACCGCGCGCTCGCCTGCGACGGCTGCCTGACGATGCACCAGCTGACCCTGGCCGAGGGGCGGCTGTCGGTGCGGGGCCTGCGCTTCCAGCCGCCGCGCGAGGGCGCACCGATCGTGTCCATCGGTCGCATCGACGCCGGCATCGACCTGCTCGCGTCGCTCCGGAGACGAGAGGTGGCGCTGCGTGAGGTCCGGCTGTCGGCCGTGCAGATCACCCAGGCGCGGCCCCACCGCGCCCAGCCGGTCCCGGCGGGCGCATCTGGACCCTGCCTGACCGCGGACCACATCGACGGCACGGGCATCGCCGTGTCGATCGGCGGCGACGAGCTGCGGCCGCCGGTGGACCTGATCGACGGTGCAGCATCCCTGAGGGCCCTGCGGTGGTGCCCGGCACTTCGGACCTGGCGCGGTGTGGGAGCGGCCCGCATCGGCCGCATCGACGTGGGCCAGTCGACCGCCCGGGCCGTGGTCGTGCCGGCGGCGGCGCTCCTGGGCGACGATGTGGTGCTGTGGGCCGGGCGCTGGCGGCTCGGACAGGCGGTCGGAGGCGGCTCGGGGGTCATCACCCGTATCGACGCCCGCGCGCGGCTGCAGCTCGCCCTCACCATCGAGGACCAGCAGGTCGCGGAGCTGCTCACCGCGGCCACCGGCGCCCCGTCGCCCCTCTGGGGGCGGGCGAGGGTGGAGCTGGGCCTGCAGAGCGGCGGGGATCTGCCCGTGGGCGGTGCAACCTGGACCGTGCGGGGGCGCATCGGACAGGCGCGCTTCCTGGACGTCGACGAGATGCCGCTGGCCGCCCGCGCGGGCATCGGCCTCACCCCGTGGATCCAGCTCCAGGACGGAGCAGCCGAGCTCGGAGCGGTCGACATGGACCTGCGCCTGGGCCGGGCCTGGGCCGACCTGGACTGCGTGCGGCAGGTCGGGGAGCGCAAGGCCCGGCTGGTGGCGTGGGGCAGGCTGCGGCCCGGCGGCGGCACCGAGCTGTACCTGGCGGGGGCGGGGGAGGGGACCCCCAAGGCGCCGGCGCTGCAGGTCGGGGATCAAGGCAGGCTGCGGCTGGTCTGGGGGCCGGCCCTGCGCGAGGCGATGCAACCACGGTGCGGCTAGCAGCGCTAGGGCAACGCGCTCAGCGCCAACTGGCCAGCACGACCCCCAGGATGGCGACCACCGCCCCGGCGATGCGCAGCGGGGTCGGCGGCGTGCCCTCGACCAGGCCGTCCCACAAGGCGCTGGCCACGACCTGGGCCACGACGATGCCGACGAAGACCCGGACCGCGCCCAGGTGGCCGATGGCCCACGGGATGCCCGCCACCAACGCGAAGCCACACAGGCCGGGCACGACGTGCCAGAGCTTCGGCTGCCAGCGTGCCCCCGTCGGCGCCCAGCTGGCCGGGAACCAGTCGGGCCGGGCCACGACCACGCCGCCGAGCACCGCGATGGCCAGCCCGAACACCACGGCGTTCAGCCCGACGACCGGGACCAGCCCGTAGCGTTCGGCCAGCATGCGGTTCAGGCCGCCCTGGATGACGGCCAGCGTGCCCACGACCAGGGGGACCACCCAGATCACGCGGGCACCTCGTGGCCGCGGGCCTGCTCGACCGCCCGCAGCAGGTGCTCGGGGTGGGCCGGCAGGCGCAGCTCGAAGGGCGCATCCCCGAAGGCCGCGACGGCGGCTTCCAGCGCCTCGAGCACGGCGATGGCCAGCATGAAGGGCGGCTCGCCGACGGCCTTGCTGCCGCCGACCACACCGGGCTCGGTGGCGCGGTCCAGGAGCTGGACCCGGAAGTCCAGCGGCACGTCGCCCACGGCCGGCACCTTGTAGGTGCTGGGACCCAGGGTGCGGACGCCTCCGTCGGGCCCGATGACGACCTGTTCGTCGGTGAGCCAGCCCAGGCCCTGGACGAAGCCGCCTTCGATCTGGCCCCGGTCGATGGTCGGCACCAGCGAGTCGCCGACGTCGTGCAGGATGTCGACCCGGCGCAGGCGCTGCTCGCCGGTCAGGCCGCACAGCTCGACCTCGACCGCGGCGATGCCGTAGGCGAAGTAGAAGAAGGGCGTGCCGCGTCCGGCGGCGGCGTCGTAGGCGATGCCCGGCGTCGCGTAGAAGCCGGTGCTCGCCAGGCTGACCCGCTGCAACCAGCACTGCTTCGCCAGGTCGGCGAAGGACAGGCTCGCGCCGCCCGGGCCGTGCACGGCGCCGTCGGCGAACCACAGGGTCTCGGGCGGGACACCGAGCAGGCCGGCAGCCACCGGTCGCATGCGCTCGCGGATGGTCGTGCAGGCGGCGAGCACCGCGGCGCCGTTCAGATCGCTGCCGCTGCTGGCCGCGGTGGGCGAGGTGTTGGGCACCTTGTCGGTGCTGGTGCGCATCTGCCGCACGGCGTCGGTGTGCACGCCCAGGGTGTCGGCGCACACGGCGACCATCTTGGTGTGCAGCCCCTGGCCCATCTCGGTGCCGCCGTGGTTGAGCTGCACCGTGCCGTCGGCGTAGACCAGCACCAGGGCGCCGGCCTGGTTGAGCAGGCTGTTGGTGAAGCTGATGCCGAACTTGATCGGCATCAACCCCAGGCCGCGCTTGTGGAAGGGCGAGGCGGCGTTGTGGGCGGCGATCACCTCCCGGCGTGCGGCCAGCCCGGCATCGTCGGCCAGCCGCTCGTGCATGGCGGCGATCCGCGGCGCCGGCACGACCTGGCCGTAGGGGGCCGGCTGTCCGTCGCGGTAGTAGCTCTGGCGGCGGACCTGTTCCGGCGGAACGCCCAGGGCCCGGGCGCCGCGGCGCAGGGCGTCCTCGACCACGACCATGCCCTGAGGGCCGCCGAAGCCGCGGAAGGCGGTCGAGCTCGGCTGGTCCGTGCGGCAGACGCGGCCCTCGAACCGCAGGTGCTCGACGAAGTAGGCGTTGTCGAGGTGGAACAGGGCGCGGTCCATGACCGGCCCCGACAGGTCGCTGGTCCAGCCTCCGTCGCTGAACAGCTGCACGTCGAGCGCCTCGAGGGTCCCGTCCCGCCGGAAGCCGGCGCGGTAGCGGCCCAGGAAGGGGTGGCGACCGCCGGTGGTGCCCATGTCCTCGTGCCGCTCGAGCCACACCTTGGCCGGCCGGCCGGTGGCCCGCGCGCCCAGCGCCGCCAGGCAGGCGGGGGCGGTGGCCTGGCTCTCCTTGCCGCCGAAGCCGCCGCCCATCCGCGGCACCTCGCAGCGCACGCGGTGCTCGCCGATGCCCAGCACGCGGGCCACCATGCGCTGGCACTCGGTCGGGTGCTGGGTGCTGCTGACGACGCACAGGTCACCGTCTTCCTGGGGCAGGGCCAGGGCGGCGTGGGTCTCCAGGTAGAAGTGGTCCTGGCCCGGGACCCGCACCTCTCCCTCCACCACCACACCGTCGGTGGCGAGCCGGTCCAGGGCGGCCTGGACCTCGCCCCGGGCGATGATGTGCGGGGCGGTGTGGAAGGCCCCGGCCGCCACGGCCGCGTCGATGCCCAGCACGGCGGGCTCTGCAGCGACCTCGACCCGGACGGCCTCGGCCGCGCGACGGGCCTGCTCGCGGTCCGGCGCGAAGACCACGGCCACGGCCTGGCCCTTGAACCGGATGCGGTCCGTGGCCAGCACGGGCTCGTCGTGCACGATGGGCCCGATGAGCGGGTCGCCCGGCACATCGGCGGCCGTCAGGACGCAGACCACCCCGTCCATCGCGGCGGCGGCGGCGGTGTGCACGGCGAGCAGGCGGCCACAGGCCACGGGGGCCGGCACGACCACGCCGTGCAGGCAGCCCGGCGGCTGTAGATCGTCGGTGTAGACGGCGCGACCGGTGACGTGACCGACGGCCGACTCGTGGGGCGCGGGGCGTCCGAGGGGACCGGTCATCGGGACGCTCCCGACGGCTGGGACCCGGCGGCGACCGTCGCGCTGTGTCCGGGGGCCAGCGGTGCGAACGGGACCGACGCGGTCTCGGCCACGAAGCCGCGCAGCAGGTTGGCGGCCAGGGTGCGCCGGAACCAGGCGCTGCCGCGGTCGTCGTCGATCGGCCGCACCTGGGCGGACAAGGCGGCGAGCGCGGCATCCAGGTCGGCGTCCAGGGAACCTCCGAGCAGCGCCTGCTCGGCGTCGATCGCCCGGACCGGCGTGGCTGCGACCCCGCCGAAGGCCAGCCGCGCGTGGGCCACGGCGCCGTCGATCTCGTGCACGACGAAAGCCGCGCTGACCGCGCTGATGTCGAGCTCGCGCCGCCGGCTGACCTTGTAGGCCCCGCGCCTGGCGTCGGGGGGCGGGCGTCGCAGGTGCACGGCGACCAGCAGCTCGTCGGGCGCGACCGCGGTCTGGCGGTAGCCCAGGAAGAACTCCGACAGCGGCAGGCGCCGGCGGCCGCGCACGGACGCCAGCTCGACCCGGGCGTCCAGGGCCAGCAGCACGGGCGCCAGGTCGCCGATCGGGGACGCGTTGCACAGGTTGCCCCCGACCGTGCCGCGGTGCTTGATCTGGCGGCTGCCGAAGTACCGCAGCATGCGGTGCAACAACGGCAGCGCGGTCGCGGTCGCGGCCTCGAGGGTCGACAGCGACGTCGCCGCGCCGATGCGCAGGGCGTCGCCGGCTTCGTCGAGACCGTCGAGCTCGTCGATCCGGGCCACCGACAGCAGCAGCGGGAAGCGCCGGTGCCGGCGGGTGACGTCGAGTCCCAGGTCGGTCGCGCCCGAGACGACGCGTGCGTCGGGGTGCTCGGCCAGCAGGGCGATCGCGTCTTCGAGGCGGTCGGGCGCCACGAACCGTCCGCCGTCCCCCTGGTAGTCCAGCGAGCCGCGCGGGGACGCGGGGGGAGCCGACAGGGACGTCGCCACCGCGTCGTCGGGCGACGTTCCCGCCACGCGCGCCAGGGCGTCGCGGATCGGCCGGTAGCCGGTGCACCGACACAGGTTCCCGCACAGCTGGTCGTCCAGGCGCCAGTCGTCGGGGGCCGCCTGGCGGAGGTCCGGCCGGTGGCAGGCCTCGACGAGCGACATCACGAAGCCGGGCGTGCAGTAGCCGCACTGGCTGCCCAGGGCATCGACCATGGCCTGCTGGGCGGGATGCAGCGTCGCGCCCTGCGCCAGCCCTTCGACGGTGAACAGCTGCAGGTCGGCCACCTGGGGCAGCAGGACCAGGCAGCTGTTGACGGCCCGGGGGCCACGCTCGGGGTGGGCGGGGTCGACCACGACCACCGTGCAGGCGCCGCAGTCGCCTTCGCCGCAGCCTTCCTTGGTGCCGGTGCGCCCGGTGGCGCGCAGCCAGCGCAGCAGGGTCGTGGTGGGGTGCAGGTCGGTGACCTCGACGGGAGCGCCGTCGAGGTGGAAGCGGAGGGCAGGGCGCATGGGCGATCGGGGATGGCAGAGAGGGGGCGAGCCTACCGCGAGGGGGGGTAGGATGGGTCCATGCGGAGCTTCGTCCCCCTGCTGGTCGGTCCCCTGATCCTGCTCGGAGC
>JACKEY010000040.1 GCA_020632755.1 Alphaproteobacteria bacterium
ACGATGCCGGGGTGATCCAGGCGGGCGGTGGCGCGTGCTTCTTCGGCGAACCGGCTCAGGGCGGCGCCGGTGTCGGGCAGATCCGGCCGCAGGGCCTTGAGCGCGACGGTGCGGTCCAGGGCGGGATCGTAGGCCCGCCGAACCTCGGAGCTGCCGCCGGTTCCCAGCAGGCCGCGGTCCTCGTAGCGGCCCAGCACGCCCTGCACGGTCGAGAGCAGGGCGGACGAGAAGTCCTCGGCGTCTTCTTCACCACCGAACCAGGTGGCCAGGGACTTGGTGGGGTCTGACTCGCTGCTCATGGGCCGCCGCTCGCCGCTGGGGCAGCCCTCAGTGTACCGACGTTCTGCGGGCTGTCACCGCCAGCGCTTCCACTCGGGGCCGCCCCGCCCGCCGGGCGGCGCGGGTTCATCGCGGAGGATCTCCCGCAGATAATCGGAAGCCCGAGCTTCGGGGCGCCACTGGCGCGGGTAGCCGAGGCTGACCTCCTCGAAGCGCGTGCCGTCCCGCCAGTCGGTGGCCCGCACGTGCAGGTGGCCGGTGACGACGACGTCGAGGGCGAAGCGTCGGTGCCAGTCGGCGGTGGCGGTGGTGCCGCACCAGGGGCGGTACCGGGGGACCTTGGGGATGCGGACCAGGTCGTCGCGCAGCGGCCAGTGGTTCACCAGCACCCGGGTGATCTCCGGGCCGTCGTCCCAGGCGGCCAGCCGCGCTTCGGTGGCGGCGACCCGGGCGGCGCACCAGTCGTCGCGGCGCGGATGGGGGTCCGGGTGGAGCAGGGACTCGTCCCGGGCGCGGATGCCGTCTTCGGCGGCCCAGGCGAGCACTGCGTCGCGGTCGATCTCGTCGGGGCGGAAGCTGTAGTCGTAGAGCGTGAAGCAGAGGGCGATCCGGGCCGGCCCGCCCTGGCCCTCGAACAGCGCCCACGGGTCTTCGGGGGTCAGCACCCCGTGCGCCCGACAGAGCTCGACCAGCGCGTCGTAGCGGGCCTCTCCGCGCAGGTGACGGTCGGAGTCGGCCAGGCTCCACAGCTCGTGGTTGCCCGGCACCCACAGCACCCGGCCGAACCGGGGCACCAGCCGGTCCCAGGTCCACGCCAGCTGGGACAGGCTCTCTCCGACGTCGCCCGCGACGATCAGCCAGTCGTCCGACGGCGGCGGCAGGTGCTGCAGGGCGTCCTGGTTGCGGCGGCTGCCGACGTGCAGGTCGCTGATGGCGAGCAGGCGGGGCGACACCCCCGCGCTCTACCCCGCCGTGCCGTTCACCGGGCCTTCGATGACGAACCGGGCGCCGCCGCCGGCGGCGGCTTCGACCCGGATGCTGCCACCCCAGGCCGTCGCTGCGAGCTTGCAGAAGGCCAGCCCCAGCCCCTCGCCGGTGGGCTCGGCGGCGTCCGCGCCGACGCGGACCCGGGGCTCGAAGATGCTGTCGCGTTCCTTGTCGGGCACGCCGGGGCCCTGGTCGCTGACGGTGATCTGCCAGCGGTCGCCCTCGATGCGGGCGCGGACGCGGAC
>JACKEY010000005.1 GCA_020632755.1 Alphaproteobacteria bacterium
CGGGGAGGTCGTGGTGGGGCTAGCGTTGCTAGGGTCTAGCAGCGCTAGCTGTTGCAAGACCCTCGATGCCCCCGATCACCAGGCATGCCCTAGCGACGCTAGGTTCAGCCCCGACCGCCCGAACCCCCACCCCCTGCCGCAGCCCGAAGCCTGAAGCCCGAAGCCCGCCCCGCCGCAACCCCCCGCCCTTTCTCCTTCCCCTCACTCTGCCAGCCAGTCCTCCAGGATCGCCAGGCCGGCGTCCTCGCGGAACAGGCAGCTGTGGGGGTCGTAGGTGGCCACGGTGGGCACGCAGTCGGTGCCGGTCGCGTCGGGCAGGGCGTTGAGCAGGGCGTAGCTGGTGAAGTTGGGCACCTGCAGGTCGCCGATGCCGATGATCATGTCGGCGCCGGGGTGGCCGTCGCGGGCCACGGCCATCGGGTCGCTGGGGTCCATCTGCCACTGGAAGAGCAGGCCGATGGGGTGCAGCCGGCCGATGTTGGCCCATGCCGCTTCGTCCAGGCCGAGCCCGGCGCCCAGCAGGCTGCGGGTCGTCACCTCGTCCGGCGCCTCGGCGCCGAACAGGGCGAAGATGCTGGAGATCAAGCTGGGATCGATGCCGTCGAGCAGGCCGGTGTCCAGGAAGTAGTGGATGAACACCCCCCCACTGCCCGACAGGAACACGGCTTCATAGGGGCCGTCGCCTTCGCCCCCGACGAACTCGCCGTCCATCACGTGGCCCAGGTTGGCGGTCACGCTGCCCAGGCTGTGGCCGGCCCGGCGCACCCGTGTCGGGTCCACGCCGCCGGCCGGCAGGGCGTCGTTGAGCCCGGTCTGCACGAAGCGCAACAGGACGTGGCCATCGACCGCCGTCTGGCGCTGGTTGTCGCGGAAGGCCGGGGTGTTCACGACGTTGTAGAAGCCCAGGCTGTCGTCGTAGCCCTCGTCGATGAGCGGGAAGCGGGTGCCGTAGAGCGGCGCGTCCCGGCCGATGACGGCGAAGCCGGCGTCCGCGTAGAGGGCCGCGATGTCGTCGCCCCGGTCGGGGCTGGTGATGCGCTGGATGTAGTTGTAGGCGTGGCCGCCGGTGCCGTGGTCCCACAGCACGACGGGCACGTCGGTGCGCGGGTTGCCGTCGCCGTCCTTCGGCAGGGACACGACGATGCGCATCGGCTCGTCGTCCGGCGTGCTGGTCAGGGTGTCGCCCTCGAACTGGATCCAGCCGGTGGTGCGGCCCGTGTCGGCGATGTGGGCGAAGCCCGGGCTCATGTAGGGGCGGTCGTCCAGGCCCGAGTAGTTCAGGGTCGGCAGGTAGGCCTCGTACACGGCCATCGGCCAGCTCTCGTCGAAGTCGTGGCCGTGCTCCGTGCCGCCGGGGCCCTGGTAGGACAGCTCGGTCGTCCCGTCTTCGAAGGTGACCGTCAGCACGGTCGCTTCTTCGCCCGAGGGCGTGGTCCCGGGGGCGTAGGCCATCGACGTCACCCGCTTGAACTCGACGCTGGACCAGTCCGGCGTGCCGCCCAGCCGCGTGTCCACGTCGTCGGCCAGCGCGCGCAGCTGTCCTGTCACGTCCTGAACCGTGAACACCGTGGCCACCGCCGGCGCGCCGGCGACCCCGGCCGCGTCCAGCGCTGCCTGGACCCCGTCGGGCAGGCTGTAGCCGGCCGGCGCCCGCACGCCCGCGGACTGCATCACCACCGCGGCGTAGGTGCCGCCGGACCGCGGGGGACTGCCGATCGCCGGGCCGAAGGCCAGCGTGTTCTCGCCCCAGAACGGGTCGCCGTGCGGATCGTCGACGAACTGCACGACCAGGGGCAGGAGCTCCGGGTCGCCGGTGAGCGACACCCACAGGACCGGGTCCTCGACGCTGCCGGTCGTCTCGGTCGGCAGGCCGCTCAGGGCCTCCTCGAACCGGAAGTAGCTGGCGCCGTTGTTGGCGAAGCCGACCGTCGTCGCCTCGACCCGCGACACCCAGCCGGCGATGACCGGCCCCAGGCTGGCCGACTCGGACGTCGGGAAGCCCGTCAGGTCGGCGTGCCCGCCCTCTCCCAGCAGCGTGTCGCTGGGGAAGGGCACGTCGAAGTAGTGCTCGCCGCGGGCGGGATCGACGATGGCCAGCACCCCGTCGACCTCGCCGCTGTCGCCGCCGCTGTCGGTCCCCGTCGCTTTGTCCTTGCAGCCGAGGAGGGGGAGGAGGAGGAGCAGGGTCATCGGGACTCCCGGGCCGCTCAGCGGCCGGTCTGGTAGGCGCCGCCGGGCTCGTCGACGAAGGAGGCGCCGTCCCAGCGCTTGCGCCACACCTGGTGCAGGCCGCTGCGGTCGACGTCGTAGATGTTGAAGTGCGCGGTGCGGTCCTGGTCCGGGATCAGCGAGTAGCCGGACGCCCCGGGGTCCAGGATCGGGATGTCGCCCGCCGCGGTCGGCACCGTGGTGCGGAAGCCGTGGTGCTCGTGGCCGTGCAGCACCGCGTCGATCCGGTCGGTGTCCCGCAGGAAGGCCTCGACCTGGTCGGCGTTGGACAGGGCCCGGGTGGCCGGCCCGTAGGGGCCGCCGTGCCGGTTGCGCAGCGGGTAGTGCAGCAGCAGGAACACGAAGGGCCGATCGCCGTCGGCCCAGGCTGCTTCGTCCAGCAGGCGTCGGGCGGCGTCGAGCTGGCCTGCAGGCACCCGGCCGCTGGACAGGGGGTGGGACCGGCAGGTCTCGACCGCCAGGAAGGCCACGTCGCCGACCTGTTCCAGGTAGGGCAGGCCGCCGCCCATCCACGGCGCGAAGGTCTGCAGCATCTTGGCGCCGGGCGCCGACTCGCGCACATAGGTGTCGTGGTTGCCGGGGATGAGCACCGTCGGGAACCGGGACAGCAGCGGGTCCAGGAGCTGCCGGGCCTCGGCGAACTCGCTGTCCAGGGCCTGGGCGGTCAGATCGCCCGTGACGACCACGGCGTCCGGCGCCTCGGCGACCGCTGCCGCGACCGCGGCTTCCTGGACGCGGCGGTCGAACTTTCGCCGGCGACCCATCAGGTACAGGTTCGCGCTGCCCACCAGCCGCTTGCCGAGCAGATCCCGGGCCCGGGGCGCGGTCTGCACGTGCAGGTCGGTCAGGTGGACGATGCGCACGCAGGCTCCGGGGGCGCGGGGCGAGGAGCGTAGCCGCGCGTGGCGGTCGACGCACCCGGGGCGCCCGGGCAGCGGTTAGGAGCCCCGCCCCGAAGGTGGCCCGCCATGTCCAGCGCCCGTCCCGATCCCCGTCGCGTGCTCCGAGAGGCCGCCGAGCGCCGCGTGCCCTGCGAGCTGCTGCCCCGCGGCGGCGAAGCCGTCCGAGGCGCCATCGTCCGGGTCGAGCAGGCCGGTGTCGTCGTCGTCGTGCCCGCCGGTGCCGACGGTCGCCGGCTGTCCGGCGGCGAGGACGTGCGGGTCTGGCTCGCCGTGGACGGCCGCGCCTGCTCCTTCGAAGCCAGCGTGATCCGCGCCGGCGTGCCGGTCCCCGACCGCAGCCAGGACGGCGTGCTGCTGGGCTTCATCGACCGCTGGCAGGAAGGCGGCGATGGACCCGTGGCCCTCTCCGACTGCACGGTCGAGCTGCTGCCGCCCAACGGCCCCGCCGTGTCGCTGCTCGCGCCGCCCGCCCGCGTCGTCGACGTGACCCTGCGCGAGCTGGCCTTCACCGTGCCGGCCTCCTTCCCGCTGGTCTTCGTGCGCGAAGGCACGGTGCGCGTGCGGCTGGGCCTGCCGGGTCGAGCCCCGGTCAGCCTGTCGGCCCGGGTGCGGACCCTCTCGCCGGGCGAGGGCTACCTGCTCTACGGGCTGCACTTCGAGAGCGTGGACGACCCCGACGCCCTGCGGGACGTGGTCGAGGGGCTCGGCGAGCGGCTCTGAGCCCCGGGCCTGCTCAGGGGCAGAGCCCCGACACCAGCTCGATCTCGTTGTCGGACTCGTCGCACTCGGCGATCCGGTCGTCGGGATCGACGACGACGGAGACCCGGCGGGTCGACAGCAGCGACAGGTCGACGTCGAACACCAGGCCCGCGCTGGTCGTGCCCGGGTCGATGTCCACCCCGACCGTCTGGCGCGCGATGACGACGGGTTCGTCGGCGAGCTCGCTGACCAGCACCACCTCGACATCGCCGGGCAGGGGAGCGGTGCCCGGGTTCTCGACCCGCACCACGATGCGCTGGCTGCCCTCGTCGCAGTCGTCGTTGCACACGTCGACCACCGCGGGGCGTGCGTTCCGGTCCAGCGTGGTCCCGGATCCCACGGTGTCGGCGCTGCGGAAGCTGTTGAGCGCCGGCCAGTTGGGCGAGGTGTCGGTGGGGATCGACAGGTCGTCCTCGACGTGGGTCATGTGGAAGGCGTGCTGGTTCCAGACCGGTCGTGCGGGCATCCAGCCGCTGCTGGCCGAGCCCACGATGCTCAGGCCGCGGCCGGGCTCCTGGGGCGCGTACTCGTCGTAGTCGAAGGTGCCGGCGTGCACGACGATGATCTCGGCGCTGCCGTCGTCGTCGACGTCGGCCACGGTCGGGTACTCCGTCGCCGTGCGGCTGGCGTGGTCGGGCCACAGGAAGCGCGCGCGGCCGGTGGCGCCGTCGATCACGAACAGGTCGAACTCGTCGGCGAACACGACCTCGGACGCGCCGTCGCCGTCGAAGTCGAACACCGCCGAGCCCGTCGCGCTGCTGCTCTCGTCGCGGATCGGGGCCTGCCACAGCACCGAGCCGTCGGTCTCGAACACGAAGTAGTAGTACTTGCTGGCCAGGCCGATCTCCACCTGGCCGTCCCCGTCGAAGTCGGCCAGGGTGGGGGTGCCGCCGTTGCCGCCGTCGGGCAGGGCCCAGCTGTCGGTGATGGTGCAGTCGTGCTCGAGCAGCACGACCTCTCCGGGGGACACCAGGACGACCTCGCCCAGCCCGTCCCCGTCCAGGTCCGCCGCCGCGGGGGTGCCGTCGTCGACGTCGGCCTCGCAGATGGTGCTGCCGTCGGGGGCCAGGAAGACCGGCCCGGCGATCACCTCCATCACGCCGTCCCCGTCGAGGTCCACCGGGAAGGACTTGGGTCCCGTCTGGCCGACCAGGACGGTGCTGCCCAGGGGGCCGTCCCCGGCGCCCAGCACCGCCCCGTCGGCTCCGGCCAGGATCGTCGCCCCCCAGATCACCTCGACCTCGCCGTCGCCCTCCAGGTCGGCCAGGGCGGGGGCGCCGTGGATGTCGATGCTGCCGGCGGCGTCCACCCGCTGCATCCACATCAGCGCCCCGGTGTGGTCGAAGGCTGCGACCGCCTGTTCGCCGTCGCGCGTGCGGGCGCCGGTCACCACGTCGGGCAGTCCGTCGACGTCGATGTCGCCCAGGGCGCAGGAGCCCGCGCGCAGCATCTCCCACAGCTCGCCGTCCCAGGTCAGCGCTTCGACCGACCAGTGCTCGACGCTGCCGTCGCTGGCCAGCAGCCGCAGCACGCCGTGCAGGTGCTCGGTGCCCGACGAGCTGGTGGTGGTGACCACGCAGATGTCGACCGGGTCGTCTTCGTCCACGTCACCGTCGCCGTCGTCGTCCGTCACCCGGCCGGCGGAGGGAGCCCCCACGCCGTAGTCGTACAGGCTGTGGGTGGGGAAGGCCCGCCACGTGGCCTCGACGACCGGGTCCCACACGGGCGGGATGCCGTCGAAGACGCAGGCGTCGTCGATCTCGACGGTGCCCGGCGCCCAGCTGTCGTCGATGCAGCTGTCGTCGATGCCGCCGATGGACAGCGGCACGCCCAGGATCGGCGCGTCGGGGTCGTTGGACAGGATGCGGAGCGCGCCCGCGGCGCCGTCCGCGCTGCTCGCCTCGACCTCGAGCAGGGCGGTGTCCCCGGGCTCGATGCGCTCGGGCAGGGACGCGGTCAGCAGCGAGAACACGCCGCCCCCGTCGTCGACCAGCCCGAGCCCGGTGATGCGGAGCGGCCCCTCGCCCTGGTTGCGCACGACGACGGGCTCGGTGCCGCCGGTCTCGGGATCGGGGAACAGGACCTCGCCCGGGTCGACGACCAGGTCCGGCGCCCGGGGCAGCGCCTCGACGGGCAGGGAGACCAGCGGCTCGTCCGGGTCGGTGGACACGATCTGGATCAGCCCGCGGTGGTCGGCCTGCGCAGTGGGCACGTAGTCCACGGTGACCCGCACCACTGCGCCGCTCTCGAGCTCGCCCGAGGCCCAGCGCACCGTGAACGGCGCCGGCGCCACGACGCCCTCGATCGACAGCAGCCCGCGCCCGACGTTGCCGATCTCGAAGGCGGCCTGCGCGGGCACCCCGAGCACCAGGTCGTCGAAGACGACAGCCTCTGCACCACGCTCTTCGGCCGACACCACGATGTCCGGCTCGAAGACGACGATGTCCTGATCGGGGCTGCATGCGGCGAGCAGCAGGGCGAGGACGGGCGAGGCGGGAATCATGGTCGGGAGGATAGCGCAGCGGGATCCGCCACAACCGTCGGCTACGATGGCGGCCGTGATCCTCCTCCTCGCCATGGCCTGCCAGGACCCCGCGCCCATCGACAGCGGTCCGGTCGAGCTCGACACCGCGGTGCTCGGCACCGACACCGGCCCTCCCTGTGCGGACGAGGAGCTGGCCTGCGATGGCCTGGACGAGGACTGCGACGGGGTCGTCGACGACGGTCTGCTCGAGACCTTCTGGGTCGACGAGGACGGCGACGGCTGGGGCGGTGAGGCGACCGTGGATGCCTGCCCGTCTGGCGGGCCGGGGCTGGTGCTGCGGACCGGCGACTGCGACGACGCGGACCCGGCCCGGCACCCCGAGCAGTTCGACGGCTGCGACGGCGTGGACGAGGACTGCGACGGGGTCGTGGACGAAGACGCGCCGGTGTCGACCTGGTACGCCGACCTGGATGGTGACGGCGTGGGCGACGAAGCCAGCGCCGTGTCCGCGTGCGCGCGTCCCGACGGCGCGGTGACCACCGCGGGAGACTGCGACGACGGGGACCCCGCGGTCCACCCCGGCCTGGCCGAGACCTGCGGCAACGACCGGGACGACGACTGCGATGGCGCCGTCGACGAGGTCTCGGTCTGCTGCATCGCGACGGCTCGGGGCACCGACCGCTTCGCCCTGTGCACCGAAGCCATGGCCTGGAAGGACGCCCAGGCGCGCTGCGCGGCCGACGGCGCGACCCTGGTGCTGCCGGCCGACGCCGACGCCCACACGTGGTTCTGGGGGCTGTCGACCTGGCTGGGGCAGTCGCTCTGGATCGATCTGAGCGACGCGGCCGACGAGGGGACCTGGGTGCGCGCCGACGGCACCGCGCCGACGTGGCTGGAGTGGGGCAGCGGCCAGCCGGCCGACAGCGACCCCGACGCCGACTGCGCGCTGCTGGGGGCGTCGTCCGGCACCTGGACCGCCCAGTCCTGCGACCTGGAGCGTCCCTTCGCGTGCGCCTTGCCCTGAGTGGCCCTACAGACGGGCGACGTCTTCGATGCCGCCGCGACCCAGGATGTGCTTCGCGTCGGGGGTCACGTAGACCATCTCCGAGAAGCTGGCGCCGCGGCCGTCCTTCACGAAGCGCGGACGCAGCACGTAGATGCCGTTCATGCGCCGCGGGTTGAAGTACTGGACCTGGTTGCGGCGGAGCAGGGACAGGCCCCAGGCGCCGCCCGGCCACACGCCCAGCATGGCCGCCGTCGGCGGGATGGCCTGGAAGCCGACCGAGGTCTGGCCCCCCAGGCTGGCGGTGCGGTTGTTGGCCCACGCTTCGGCGAAGACGAACACCTCGCCCACGCACTTCCACCGGCTCGAGAAGCCGACGCAGGCGCGGCAGAGCTCGGCGGCACTGTCGACGGTGGCCTGCACGTCGGGGTCGGTGCTGCCGCCGAACACGAAGGCGGTGCCCGCGTTTCCGAAGGCGTCCGGCGTGCCGGGGGCGACCTCGAGCTCGACGATCATGCCCGCGTCCAGCGTGCGGCGTGCGCTCGGGCGGTCGGTCCAGGACACGGTCGCAGGCGCGGCGAAGCGCACGATCGGCGCGCGGAACCACGTGCTGAAGCCCAGGGCCTCGCCGCGCTCGTGGGCCAGCGCGTGCACGTCGTGCTCGGTCATGCCCGCTTCGATGCGGGGGGTGAGGTCGCGGAGGAGGTCGAGGGCGCCGCGCTGGGCGGCCTCGAAGGCTTCGAGGTGGGCTGCGGGATCCTGCATGCGGACGCGCCTAACCCTGCCGTCGCCTACTCGCGCGCCACGTGGTTGTACGCCGACAGATCGGGGAACAGGGGGCCCGAGTCGTAGGCCACCCGGTACACCTGCCAGGTGCCCATGACGCGTTTGACGTAGTGGCGGGTCTCGCGCAGGGGGATGTGCTCGACGAACTCGTCGGTCGGCACCCGGCCGCGCTCTGCGAGCCACTTCTCGACGTTGCCTTCGCCGGCGTTGTAGGCCGGGGTCGACAGGAACAGGTTGCCGTCGAACCGCCGCACCAGGCTGTCGTAGTAGTTCGTGCCGATCCGCAGGTTGAGCATCGGGTCGAACAGGTCGTTGGTGCCGACCCGCAGCCCCATCTTGCCGGCCACGTGGGTGCCCGTGCGGGGCATCAGCTGGCACAGCCCGCGGGCGCCGGCGTGGCTGACGGCGCGAGGGTTGAAGCTGCTCTCCTCGCGCACCAGGGCGTGGAAGACGCGCGGGTCGTAGCCGTAGCCGGTGGCGGCTTCCTGGACCTCGGACCAGTACAGGTCGGGCCAGGCCTGGGCGATCATCCGGTCGCGGTCGGCGCCCAGGGTCTCGAGGGGGTGCTCGAGCAGGTAGCGATGCAGCCGGTCGTGGGCGTCTGCCGGTGCGCTGCGCTCGAGGACCTCGGCCTGGATCGCGTATTCACTCGGGGTCAGCAGCCCGCGGTCGAACTGCGACAGCTCGGCCAGGGACTCCTGGACCAGCCCGAGCCGCGCCAGCGCCAGGCCGTAGGCGGTGCTGTCGGCGGCCAGCCACTCCTGGCGCACGGTCCAGCCCCCGACGTCGCGCTGGGCGGGTGGCCGCGGGATCGCCGCCAGCCGGTCCGGCGCCAGCTCGTACAGGCGCGCGCTGGCCAGCAGGCTGTAGAAGGACCACGGGTGCTCGGCGCACAGCTGCAGCAGGAGCTCGATGCCGCGCGAGACCGAGCCCGCGTCGGGGTGGAAGGCGCTGGGGTCGCGCACGTCGGGATGGATCCGCCACCGCGCCGACCAGTACTGGGCAGCCGTCACGTGCACCGGGTCCTGGGCCAGCGGCACCTGCCAGAGCATCTGCTCGGCCCAGTGGATGGCCTGGTCGGGCTGGCCTTCCAGGTAGGACAGCCAGGCCAGGCGCCAGAAGCCCTCGCCCGCCAGGTCGCCGTCGGGGTGCTCGGCGACCTGGGCTTCCCACAGCGGGCGCGCCTTCTCGGGGAAGCCGGCCGTCTGCCAGGCGATCCCGGCCAGGGCGTAGCCGTCGTCGGCCATGCTGTGGTCGGGGTACAGCGCGGGGATCTGTTCATAGGCGCGGGCGGCGGCTTCCCACTCCTTCTTGCGCTCCAGCGACTTGCCCGCGATGTAGAGCGCCTTGGCGCCACGGTCGTCGTCGATGCCCTTGCACTTCTCGCCGGCAGGCTCGAGGACCTGGGCGGCCAGGCTCACGTTGTTGCGCTTGAACTGCGACCGACCGTAGGCGTACCAGGCGATGCAGGCCTCGGCGTCGGCTTCCTTCCAGCTGTCGATGACGGGCGCCAGCAGGTCGGTCGCGGCTTCGAAGGACCAGGACTCCATGCGGCCGTCGGCGTGCCAGGCCTTGTCGGCCCGCGTGACGGCCGTGCCGAGGCGCGTGCCGGCGGCGCGGCCTTCCGGGGTGCCGGCGTAGTGCCGGTACAGGCGGCGCAGCGCGGCCTGACCGGCCGGGCTGGCGTCGCCGCGGCGGGTGGCGATGGCCGACAGGGCCACGGCGGAGCCTTCCGCCGGGTCGGGCCGGGCGGCCAGCGCCTCGTAGACGGCGAGGGAGTCCGCGGTGCGCCCCGCCTGGAACAGGGCGTCGGCCAGGGCCAGCCGGGCGCGGGGCCAGATGACGGCGCTGTCGTCGACCTGCTCGAGCTCGGCCACCGCGTCGACGAACCGGCCGTCGGCGACCAGGATCTCGCCCAGGGTCAGGTGCAGGTAGGGCGCCGGTGCGGTCCGGCTCTCGCGCACGACGTCCAGCAGGGGCACGGCCTTCTCGGCGCGATCGGCGCGGATCAGGCTCCAGGCCTGCAGGAAGGCGTGGTCGCCCACCGCGCGCCCGGGCAGCTCGGACGTGCCCATGCGCGACAGGAGCTCGACGGCGTCGCCGTGCTTGCGCTGGGCCAGCGCCTGGACGAGGGCGTCGTCCAGCGGCAGCACGGGCGCCCAGGTCGCTTCCGGCAGGACCGTGACCGGCCCGAGCTCGCCGGTGTCGGAGGGCGGTGTGAGGGCCTGGGCGGTCGCCGGCGTGAGCGGCGCCCCCGGGGGGAGGAGGAGCACAGCGAGGGCGCCGGCCGCGCCGAAGGCGGCCAGGGCGTGCGAGCGACGCAGCTTGGGCATGGGAGGGGCCCCGGGGGAGGAGAGGGGCACGCGGGCGGGAACCCGCGGGGGAGGGAAGCAGTCCCTAACCGCGGACCCCACGACGCGGCGCCGGGTTCCGAGATCGCGCGACACGGGTCCGCGATAGCGCAACAGGCGGTCGCCGCCGCCGTACCCCTCTGCCGTACCCCTCCGCCGTACCCCTCCTCCTCCCGCGACCGGCTGGCCATGGCCTCCTCCTCGCCCTCCCTGTCCCAGGACCCGGTGCTCCGACGGCGCCTCGGCCTCGCCCTGGCCGCCGTCGCCATCGTCGTGGGCTGGGACTTCGTGCTGTTCCTCCCCCTGCGGGTGCTGGTGGTGGTGTTCCACGAGGCCGGCCACGCGCTGACGGCGCTGGCCACCGGCGGCGAGGTGCTGAGCATGGACGTCGGCCTGGACGAAGGTGGCGTCACCTGGACCCGCGGCGGCTCGCGCCTGCTCATCCTGAACGGGGGCTACCTGGGCTCGCTGGCCGCCGGGCTGGTGCTGCTGCGGCTGGCCCGCGACGACGGCCGCGGGCGGCTGGTGCTGGGGGTGCTCGGCGGCCTGTTGGGGCTGGCGGCGGTGCTGTGGTTCCGGCCGATCGTCGGGGTGGGCTTCGCCTACGCCGTGCTGGCCGGGGTCGGCATGGTGGTCGCCGCCCGGAAGGCGCCGGCCTGGCTCTGCGACTGGACCGTGCGGCTCGTCGGCCTGTTCAGCGTGCTCTACGCCATCGTGGACATCCGCGCCGACGTGCTGGATCACGGGCTGGCGGCCGGCAGCACCGGCAGCGACGCCGCGATGCTCGCCGACGCGACCGGCATCCCCGCGTTGCTGTGGGGGCTCGGCTGGTTGGTGGTCGGGGGCCTCTCGGTCTGGCGGCTGCGCCGGCACGTCTTCTGATGCGTCTCCGTCCACGAGCATGGGGCGTGCTGCTGGTGGTGTCGCTGGGCGCGGCGCCGGGCTGTCCGGGGCTGCCGGACGACGATCCCTGTGCGGCCCAGGTCCCCGAGGTCGATCGCCTGCTGCGCCAGGGGCGGAAGACGTGGACCCTGCGCTGCGGCGGCCAGCCGCTCGGGTCGGGCTCGCTGGCCTTCGGGCCGGCGCGGTTCGAGCTGCAGTCGCCGGTGATCAAGACCCCGGTGATCAAGGCCCCGGTGATCAAGACCCCGGTGATCAGGACCACGGCGGACACGCCCCCCGTCGAGTGGCGCCACTGTGCGCCCCGGATCGGCGTGGCCTGCGACGCCGGGGATCGCAGCGTGCGCGCCGACCTGTCGACCCTGCGCGGGGACGCGCCGCTGGCCGGGGGCTACCAGCGGCTGTGCGCGGTGGACGGGCCCGGCGTCGTGGTGCTCTACCTGCCCGGCGGACCGAGCGGCACGCTGCGCTGCGCAGTGGCGCCGACGGACCCGGACGCGGCCGCCTGTGAAGACGCGGCCCCCGGGGGAGGCCCGGTCGACTGCAGCCTGCAGCTGACCGCCGACCCCGGCTGACGCCTACAGGCCGCTGCCGAACACGATGTAGGTGCGCCCCGCACCGCTGACGGCACCGCGGGCGCCGATGATCACGTCTTCGGCACCGTCGCCGTCCAGATCGGCCAGGTCGGCGCCGTAGCCGGCGGCGTGGCTCACGTCTTCGCCGCGGAAGGTCCAGTCGGCAGCGTCGGCGTCCAGGGTGCCGCTCACCGGGCCGAAGAACAGGTAGGTGTGGCCGCGGCTGTCGGCCTCGATGCCCGCGTTGGCCGAGCCCAGCAGCAGGTCGGCGGCGTCGTCCCCGTCGACGAAGCCGGCATCGGCCTGGTGGTTCTGGGCGCCGAAGTACCGGTTCTCGGCGGTCTCGGCGATCTTCGCCACCGCCGAGGTCGTGTCGACGTCGCCGGTCAGGGGGCCGTCCATGACGTACCAGGCGCCGGTGTTGCCGCCGTAGGTGCCGTCGTACTTGGCGCCCACGGCCATGTCGAGATCGCCGTCGCCGTCGATGTCGGCCAGCAGCAGGTTCGCGCCCAGGCCGTCCGCTTCGGTGGCGGTCACGCTGTACAGCGCGTCGTTGGCGTCCCAGGTGCCCGCCAGGGGGCCCTCGATGACGTGGGCGGCCCGCTCGCCGCTGGCCCCGTAGGCCACGTCCAGCACGCCGTCGCCGGTCACGTCCCCGGTCACCACGTGGTAGCCGACGTAGTGGGCGGTGCCGGTGGCCTGGATGCGGGCGGCGGCGCCGTCGGGCGACAGCTCGCCGGAGACCGGCCCCGCGAACACCAGCAGGGCGCCGCCGCTGCTGTAGGGCACGTCGTCGCCGGTCATGCCGACGATCACGTCGCCCGCGCCGTCGCCGGTGACGTCGCCGCCACCGGTGACCTCGTACTGGCCCAGGTAGTCCAGGCTGCTGTCGCCGTAGATGGCTGCGTCGGCGTCGTCGACGGTCAGCGCACCGGTGGCCGGACCGTGGAACAGGTAGGCCGCGCCGGTGCCCGAGGCGCCGTCGATGTCGCGCCCCCAGGCGCCGACGATGACGTCGCCGTAGGCGTCGCCGCTCACGTCGTCGATGACCGCCAGGGCGTAGCCGAAGTAGTCGTTCTCGGCGCCGCCATCGATGGTCAGCTCGACCGCGGCGAGCTCGCCGCCGGTGGTCGGGGTGGTGCTGACGTAGGTGCGACCGGCGCTCAGGCCTTCTTCCAGGTCCCAGCCGTAGGCGCCGACGACCAGGTCCGCGTTGCCGTCGCCGTCGAAGTCGCCGCCCGCGTGCAGGTGGTAGCCGCTGTAGTCGGCCGCGTTCTCGCCTTCCCAGACCACGTCCGCGTCGCCCAGGTCCATCGCGCAGAAGTCGTCGACGATGTCGTCGCAGTCGTCGTCGATGCCGTTGCTGCAGTCTTCCGCGGCGAGCGGGCTGATGTCGGCGTCGGTGTCGTCGCAGTCGCCGAGGTCCGCCGCGAAGCCGTCGGGGGCCGTGCAGGCCATGGCGGTGGCCCCTTCGACGCCGAAGCCGTCGCCGTCGCTGTCCTCGTAGAAGGTCAGGGCGTCGGTGGCCGTGGCCCCGTCGGCATCGCCGTCGCAGTCGTTGTCGATGCCGTCGCAGATCTCCTCGGCCAGCGGGTTGATGGTGGCGTCGAAGTCGTCACAGTCGCTGCTGTCGGCGACGTGCAGGTCGGGCGGCTCGCAGCCGACGGCCGTGAAGTTGGTGCCGCCGTAGCCGTCGCCGTCGACGTCGCCGTACCAGACCGTGGCCGGGTTGAGCGAGGCGTCGCCGTCGTCGCAGTCGTCGGCGTTCTGCACGTAGACACCGGGTGCCGTGCAGGCCTGGATCGGCACCGTGGGGTCGCCGTAGCCGTCGCCGTCTTCGTCGACGTACCAGGTCGGGGCGTCGGTCGGGCTCTCGTCGATGGCGCCGTCGCAGTCGTTGTCGGCGTCGTCGCAGATCTCGTCGGCGCCGGGCCAGGTCTCGGGCGAGAGGTCGTCGCAGTCGTCGGCATTGTCGACCCAGCCGGCGGGCTGGGTGCAGGCCGGGCGGACCCAGTCGGCCACGCCGTAGCCGTCGCCGTCGATGTCGGCGTACCAGTCCGTGCCGTCGACGGGCTCTTCGTCCACCAGGTCGTCGCAGTCGTCGTCGATGTCGTTGCAGAGCTCGTCGGCGCCCGGGAAGATCGACGCGTCGGCGTCGTTGCAGTCGGTCTCGGCCGGCCAGCCGTCGCCGTCGGCGTCTTCGCCCAGGTCCTTGCCCGTGCCGGGGTCCTTGTCGCCGCAGGCGGTCAGCACGAGCCCGAGCAGGAGGGAGGAGACGGGCAGCATGGACAGGGCGACGCGACGCACGGGACCTCCGCGGAGTGCAGGGCGCAGCTTATCTGCCCCGGAGCACGCTTGTTCAGCCCTGCTGCAGCATCCGGCAGAGCCGGCTGTGCTCCTCCCAGCCCGGCCACGCCCCCAGCGCCTGGATGCGGCCGTCGGGCACGGCGCCGTCCACGGTCAGCGGGCGATCCCGCGTCGGGCTGACGGTGCGTGCCGCGGCCACCGCGATGCCCGGGAACAGGTCGGGCAGCCGGTCGAGCAGGGCCTTCCATGCCTGCAGGCCGCCTTGCTGGCCCGGCACCCAGCCGCGCAGATCGGTCAGCCCGGGGGTCAGCCGCAGCACCGCGTCCGCAGCGTGCAGGTCGAGCACGGGGACGCGGCTCTCGCCCACCGAGCGCTCGTGCTGGTGGCGCTTGTGCGTCATGCGACCCAGGTCGCGGCCGGCGGCGTGCTTGGTGACCACGACCTCGCCGGGCACGGCCAGGAAGGGGCGCGGCGGCGGGCAGGGGGTCCCGTGGTCGGCCCCGTCGACTGCTTCCGGCGCGTGGGCCCGGGTCCAGCGGTCGGACCAGGTCAGGCGCCAGGGCGACGCCCCGGGGCCGCGGCCCGGCACGTCGAGCCCGACCACGAGCGCGGCGGGGGGCAGGGCCAGCAGCGCGTCCCGGTGCACCAGGGCCGCACGGATGCCGGCCCGCTGCAGGGCGTCGAGCAGGGGACGCAGCGGCCCGTCGTCGTCGCCCCGGCGGGCGACCCGCGGCGCGCGCGACAGGGCGATCTGGCGTGCGGTCGCCACGTCCACGTCCAGGGCGCCGGCCAGGTCCAGGGCGCGGTCGCCGTCGCCCAGGCCGTCGACCACCAGCGCCCAGTCCTTGTGGACCGGCGGCAGGGCCACCGGTGGAGCCGCCGCCCGCGCCAGCTCCGGCAGCAGGCGGTGGACCCGGGCCTGGACGGCCGCCAGGGCGGTGCGGGCGGCGTCCGGATCGCCCCGCGTCCAGGCGTCCTGGGCCTGGGCGGCCTGGGACGCGACGATCGCCAGGGTCTGCGCGGTCGGGTCGGGCGGCGCGGCGGCCGGCGCTGCACCGTCCGGAGCGTCGGAGCCCGCGTCCGCCGGGGCGGCAGGGGCCGGCGTCGGGGCGTCTTCGTCGTCTTCGTTCCAGGTCGGTGCCGCCACGGGGAGCGGGCCCGGCACCGCCGTCGGTGTGGGGGCATCGCCGCGGGCCTTCTCGATGGCCGTGCGCAGGGCGACCACGTCCCCCATGCCGCCGCCGGCCAGGGCCCGCGCCACCAGGGCGTCGAGGTCGGCGGGCAGCGGGCCCTTGGCGGTCACCTGCTGGGGCGCGTCGCTCTCGGGCATGGCCGCGGCGCAGTACAGGCAGGTGTCGCGGCCCAGGCGGTTGGGGCGGTGACAGCTCGGGCAGGGCTGGGTGCTCACGGGCGCTCCGCGTGGGCAGGGGACGCGGCGGCCGACAGCGGCTCGTGGGCCCCGAGCAGGTCGTCGAGGGCCACCCAGCCCGGTCCGTCGCGCACGCTGACCAGGGTGTCGGCGGGCAGCTGGGGCAGCTCGGTGATCCGGCAGGGGCCGAACAGCTGGTCGGCGATGCGCACGAACCAGATGCGCCGGCTGCGCTCGCGGGGCGGGCGGGCCCGCAGGCCGGTCACGGCCCGGCGGTAGGCGGCGCGCTCCTCCTCGTCCCAGGTGCCGCTGCGATCGGCGTCCCAGAAGGTCAGCAGGGCGCGATCCCGCAGCACGGCCTCGCGGGCGTCGGCCTCCTCCTCCAGGTCCTCGGCCAGGGCGTGCACCGCGGCGGCCGCGCGGGCGTGCCCCTCGGCCAGCAGCCGGCCCTCCTCCCGCTCGAGCTCGGACAGCAGGTGGGCCTCGCGCCAGCGCGATGGCATCAGCCCCAGCCGCTGCAGCAGCCACGGGGTCAACAGCCCCGTGCCGGGAATCGGGAAGCTCGAGTTGGCCACGGCCAGCAGCCCGGCCGGCACCACCCGCAGCAGGTCGAACAGCTGGCTCCGGACCTTGTCGGTCTCCTCGTCGCTCAGGGTGCGCCCCTCCGACACCCGCCGGGACAGGATGCCCATCACCTCGGCGCTCTCCTGCAGCTCGCCGACCACGTGGGCCCAGTGCCGGGCGGCGCTGGCCCGGGCCGCCGCGGTCATGCGCGACAGGGCCGAGGGCTCCTCGATGGCGTCGAGCTCCTCCTGCAGGGCGCGCAGGGACCGGGCCTGGATGCCCTGGCGGCCGAGCTCGTCAGCGAGGGCGGAGATGCGACCCATGGCGTCCGGGGCGGGCGGAGGAGGGGGAGGGGAGGAGGAGGATAGCGGCTGTCGCCCGCGCTTTGGGTCAGCGGGCGGGGAGGAGGTCCTGGCGCCGCCAGAGCCACAGCAGGACGGCGGTGATCAGGGTCACGGCGACCGTCGCCACGCCGAGGTTCAGCGGGTTGGGCGCGCGGATCGCGGTCGCGACGAGGTGACCGACCCCGGCCAGCACGAGGGTGCCGGGGGCGATGCCGACGATGGTGCCCGGCAGCAGATCCCGCAGGGACTTGCCGGAGGCGCCGGCCACCAGGTTCACCTCGCTGAAGGTGTGCCGCGGCAGCAGGCGCAGCTCGGCGACGGGGGCCACGCCGGGCTGGGCCAGGCGGCGGCTGACCGCGTTGACCCGGGCGAAGGGCATGGCGTGTACGAAGCGGCGCCCCAGCAGGCGGCCGGTGGCCCAGCCGAGCACGCAGCCGAGCGTCAGGCCCACGGTCGAGACCGCCGCGCCGGTCAGCCCGCCGAAGGCGAAGCCCGCGAGCACCACCAGCGCGCCGCTGGGGAAGGGCACGACGCTCGACAGGACCAGGGCCGTCAGCAGCGCGGCGATCTCGACCGGCGCGACCACCGTCGCCCGGGCCAGGTGCTCGATGGCGGCGTCGACGCCGGTGGCGTCGGCCTGGAAGTGGGCCGGGACGCCCTTCCAGGCGAGCTCGAGCGCCCCGATCAGCAGCAGGCCGGCGGTGCCGCGTACGGCAGCGGCCAGCGCCGAGCGGGCCCGGCCGTCGGGGACCAGTCGGCTGGCCATGTAGGCCAGGTCGACGGTGTGCTCCGGGTCGGCCAGCTCGGGGGGCAGCGGAAGCACCGGTCCGTCGTGCTCGACGGGCATGGGCCGCAGCTCGTGGCCGTCGTGGCCGGGGCCGCGGGCGCGCAGGGCCTCGACGGCGGCCCGCAGCGACCCGCCGTGTTCGGCCCGGGCCGCCGCGACGTCGTCGCGGGTGCAGCCCAGGTGCTCGGCCAACAGGCCGTCGCGGTGCCCGGGCAGGAAGGCGCGCACCTGGTCCTCCCAGGGGCCGATGGCTTCGAGCGCCAGGTCGAGCTCGACGTCCAGCCCCATCGAGCGGCCGGCCAGGTTGCTGCTGCCCAGCTGGACGAAGTCGTCGTCGAACACCGCGTGCTTGGCGTGCACCTTCACGAACTCGCCGGTGCCGGTCACCGGGTAGAGCACCGACAGGCGCGAGCCCTCCGGCGCCCCACGGGCGGCCGCGGCGCTGCTGCGCTCGGCGTCCGCCCGGCGCAGGGTCTCGATGAACCGGCTGCGCAGGACGTCCATGCTGGCGTGCTCCAGGTAGCCGCTGCTGCGCAGGCTGCTCACGATGACGACGTCGGGCCCGTCGGGCTCGCGCAGGCGGCGCGCCAGTGCGTCGGCCACCCGCGCCGACGTCAGGTACTGGTTCTCCAGGTACACGGTGCGCCGGGCCCGGGCGATGCTCTCCAGGTAGAGCGCCTCGACCTCGCGCACATCGGGTCGGCCCTCCCAGGCCGGCACGGTGCGCACGATGCCGACCTCGACGTCGTGCAGGTCGACCGGCACGGTCACCGGCCAGGGGGCGCCGCCGGCGTCGGGCGGGGCCAGGGCGCGGCGGGTGGCGCCCTGCCAGCGGGTGCGCAGCTCGTCGGCGACCGCGGCCGCGGCGTCGCCGTCGACGCACCACATCAGGTCGTGCCAGGGCCGGTAGGGGTTGCCGTCGGGGTCGACCCGCAGAGGCTCGACCGCCGGGTGGCCGTGGCGGTCCCAGCGATAGCGGGACAGGTCGATGCCGCCGACGTAGGCCACGCGGTCGTCGATCACCGCCGACTTCACGTGCAGCGAGGACCCGAAGGGGTGCTCGCCGTCGAGCCGCACGAGCACCCGCCGGTGGCTGTCCCAGTCGAAGTGGTACACCGGCACGAAGCTGCGCTTCACGGCGAAGACCGTGCCGAAGTCCCAGGCCAGCACGTAGGCCCGCAGCTGCCGACGGCGACGCACCAGCTCGTCGAGCAGCGGGCCGAGCTCGGGCGGCAGGGGACGGTCGCGGGCCCAGGGGGGACCGGGCGGAGGCGGCGGGCCGGGGTCGTCCCCGCGCCACAGCTTCACCCGCGGATCCATGTCCCAGCCGGCGAACAGGATCTGTCGCCGCGCAGCCGCGAGGCTGTGGGCCAGGGCGCGGAAGTAGGCCTCGCCGTCGACGACCAGGCTGCAGCGGGAGGCGCGAGCCAGCCGCCGGCAGCTGTGCCCCGGGACCAGCCGCGGACGCGAGACCCCCACGACCGGCGCGGCAGGCGCGGCAGGCGTGGGGGTCGAGGGGGCGGGCGGGGGAGGGGCCAGGCCGGGTCTCCGAGGGAGGTCCCGAACCTAAGCCCCCGGGCCGGCTAGTAGTAGCCGCCGCTGATGTCGGTCTCGCACTCGCCGGCGTCGCCGTCACCGCCGCTGTACTGGCACTCGCTGACCGCGGCCGCCGCCGAGGCGCTGACGTCCACGGTCTCGCCGCCGGGGCAGGTGATGGTGTAGCTGCCGTCGGCCTTGATGCACCAGACCTGCTGGGCGCCGTCGCCGTTGCGGGTGTAGGTCGTCGTGCTGAAGCACTCGCCCGAGGGGCTGGTGACGGTCTCGCCGACGGCGCAGACGCTGCCCGAGCTGGCGGTCAGGGTGGTGATGACCACGGGGCTGGTCGGGTCGGTGTAGTCGATGTCGGACGTGACGCTGGCGCCGTTCTCCCAGGTGAAGTCGGTGGCGCCGGTGGTGGCGTCGATCTCGCCGGTGCACTCGCCGCTGGGGTCGAAGCAGTCGGCCATGAAGTCGTAGACGCAGGTGCCGGCCATCGGGTTGTAGTCGGGATCGTCGCAGCCGCCGGTCGCGGCGCTGCCGCCGGAGTCGCCGTCCTTGTCGCCACAGGCGACCAGGGGCAGGGTGCAGAGGGCGGCGAACAGGCCGAGCTTGCGGAAGGTCATGGTGTCTCCATGCGAGGGGCGTGTCCGGCCGTGCGGACGGTGAGCGCCGTCGCAGCGCGGGACCTCCGGACGCGGACGACCCTATGACGACGCTTCGCTGCCTGTCTCTCTCACCGGCTCTCTGGAGACACCTCGTCGCAGGCCCCGCCGGGTCACCGCGGCCTCAGCGCCAGTCGCCCACCAGCACGAAGGGAGCCCAGTAGAACGGGCTCGACAGGCGCTCCTGGGCCAGGATGCCGCGCTGGGCGGTCGCCAGGGCCCGGGCCGGGTCCCGGCCGGCGGCGAGCTCGGCGTAGAAGGCCTCCATCAGCTTCTGGGTGCCTTCGTCGTCGACCTTCCACAGGCTGCCGACCAGGGTCTCGACCCCGGCCCGCTGGAACTGGGCCGCCAGGCCCTCGATGGACACCCGGGGCACCGTGGCGCCGTCCGCCCCCAGCAGCGGCGGGCCGCCCGGATCGACAGGCACGGCGGACTCGCAGGCGGACAGCACGACCAGCCGGGTGTCCTGCAGGAAGGCGCCCAGGCCGGGGATCTCGCGGGCGGTGAGCCGGCCGTCGCGCTCGGGGGCGGCGTCGTCGCCGGTCTCTTCGGGGGCCAGGACCAGGAAGCTCTGCTCGGGGCGGGTGGGGTCCACCCAGCCGTGGGTGGCCAGGTGCACGGCCTGCTTGCCGACGCCGTGCTCGCGCAGCGCGGCCTCGGTGCCGGCGGCGCCGATGAGCACCCGGGCGCCCGGCATCTCCGCGGCGATGCTGCGGACCTCGGCCTCGGCGCCGGGCAGGGTGCCGTCGGGGTTGCCGACCAGCAGCAGCCCCGTGCCCGCCAGCCGGGTGCGCGGCGCCAGTCCCGCCCGCGGGCGCAGGCTGCCGACGTGGGTGACGCGGGCCAGGGCGACGTCTTCGACCAGCCAGTGCCCGTCGCGGCGCAGCGCCGAGAAGGGCAGGTGCCGGAACAGGCCGGTGGGCGACAGGACCAGCACCTCGGCGCTGGCCAGCTCGGCGGCGATCGGGTCGAGCAGGGTGGCGCCCAGGCCATCGGCGGCGGCGGTCACCGCCGCGGGGGACACCAGCCCCGGCATGTGCATCGCGCCGAGCAGGGTCCGCAGCTGGCGATCGAAGGCCGGCAGGTCGACCGTGGTCTTCACGACGCGCAGCCCGTCCCGGCGCACCACCATCAGCACCAGCTGGTCCCCCAGCAGCACCGGCTGGACCACGACGACACCGGGGTCCAGGTCGGCCTGGACGGCCTCCAGGTCGCGCGGGTCCAGGCGCACCAGCTCGTCGAAGCCTGTCCACGTCGCGCGCAGGTGATCGACCTCCTCGGCGAACTGCACGCGCAGGGTGGCCAGCTGCTCGCGCAGGGCCTTGGCGCGGGGCGAGTCGGCGTCGCGGGCGGCGGCCTCGGACTCGAGCGCCTCGGCCAGGAAGGCCTCCTGGGCGACCAGGGCCTGGTAGCGGGCGGCCTCCGGCGCGTCGGCGGCGCCGGCGGCGGGCAGGCTCGCCAGCTGCAGCCGCTGGGCGTACAGGAAGGCGTCGGTGTCGCGCCCCTCGGCCAGGAGCGCCTCGATCAACCGCTCGTAGACCGCGGTGTGGCTGCCCACGAAGCCGGCCGCGGCGTCGGGCTCGAGGCCGGCGCGGGTGCGCTCCAGCTCGACGACCGCCTGCTGCAGCGCCTCGATGCCCGGTGCGCGGCGGCCCTGATCCAGCAGCCGGGTGCCCTGCTCGGCCAGGGCCCGCCAGTGGATGTCGACCTGGTGGGTGCTGTCGGCGAGCTTCTCGGCCTCGCGCGCGAGCTTCTCGGCCTGGCCGGCGTCGTCGAGGGCCTGGGCCAGCGCCAGGGCGGCCTGGGCCCGGACGCGGGGGCTCTTCGCCCGGCGGGCCTCGTCGTGGGCCCGGCGCAGCAGGTCGGCGTCCCCCTGCAGCAGGCCGAGCGCGATGGTGGCGGCGACCGCGTCGTCGGTGGCGCCCTTGGACGCGAAGGCGTCGGCGGCGGCCTGGATGCGCTTGCGGGCCCCGTCGGCGTCGCCGCTGCGGGCCAGCAGCTGCCCCAGGGCGAGCTGCAGGCGGGCCTGGCGCAGCACGTCCTTGCGCTGGCGGGCGGTGGCCAGCGCATCTTCGAGCAGCTCGACGGCGCGGCTGGCGCGGCCCAGCTCGACCAGCAGCAGGGCCATGGCCGTCTGGGCGTCGGCCTCGCCGGTGAGCTCGCCGGCGGCCCGGTACAGCGACAGCGCCTGTTCCAGGGACGACAGTCCGGAGCCCAGCTCGCCGGCCTCCCAGGCGGCGATGCCCTGGCGGCTGGCGGCGTCGGCGGCGCCGATCCGGTCGCCCAGGGTGTCGAACAGCTGACCGGCGGCGGCCCAGGCCTTGCCGGCGCCGATGTGGTCGCCGACGGCCGAGCGCGCGTCGCCCAGCACCAGGGCGGTGGTGGCCGCGACCTGGGCCTGGCCGGCGTCCCGGGCGTCGGCGAACAGGGTGGACAGCCCGTCCGCCGCCTTGCGGGCGTCGCCTCGGGCCAGCTGCACCTGGCCCACCGCGACCCGTCGCTGCAGGTCCAGGGCCGGATCCCCGGCAGCGGTACAGACCGGGGCCAGCTGGTCGAGCAGCGCCTGGGCGTCGTCGACCGCGCCCGCCTTGCGCAGGGCCGCCGCCAGACGCAGGCCCAGGGCGACCTGGTCGGCAGGCGCGTCGGCTGCGCGGGCATCGGCGTAGGCGGCGCCCCAGTGCTGGATCGCCCCCGCCAGATCGCCGCGCTCCCAGGCGGCGTCCCCGTCGTCGACCGGCCCGGCCAGGGCGGTCCCGGGCAGGGCGACCGGCCCCACGGTCCCGGCCAGCGCCAGGGCCAGCGCCACCCCCCGCAAACGGCCGCGCATCACAGATCCATGGCGGCGAGCTGGGTCCGGGCGGCTTCCAGGGCCGGGTCGGCGGCCACCGCGGTCTCGAAGGCCTCGCGGGCCCGGGCCAGGTCCTTCTTGTCCAGGTGGATCAGGCCCTGGCCGAAGGCGACGGCGGCGTCGAGGGCTTCGGGGTCGGGGGCCGCGATCTCGGCGCTGCTGCCCCCGCCGGGGCGTCCGCTCACGAAGGTCTCTCCCGTCCCGGCATTGCCTCCTCCGGCACTGGCGCGGTCTCCGGTGGGGTCGGCCGGGGCGCCTCCTCCCGCTGCGCCTCCTCCTCCTCCCGCACCCTTCAAGGCGCCGACCAGCGCCTGGCCGAGCTCCTGCTCCAGCCGCAGGAACTCCGGCGCCGTGCCGTTCACGCCGGTGGCGAACTCGATCTCGCCGGTCTCGACCCGCACGACCCGGGCGTCGATGCGCAGGGTGCCGACCAGGGCGAAGTAGCTGCCGAGCACCATGCGCTCGACGCCCAGCAGCCGGCCGACCTTCGCGGCGGTGTCGGGGTCGACGACGCCGCTGTGGCCGAGCTCGAGCTCGTCGAGCAGGGCCTGGAGCTGGGTGCGCTCGACCACCTTGACGCCCAGCCCGCTGCCGGCCGCCTGCTGCAGATCGGTGATCAGCATCTGGGTGAGGCCGACCTTGAGCGGCTCGAGCTCGGGGTTGCCCTGGTTGTGGAAGTACAGGACCGCCAGCGTCCCGGGGCCGCTGGCGCGGGCGGGGGAGGGGAGGAGGACGCCGCCCGCCGTGGCCGCGAGCGGGACGGCGAGCAGGGAGGCGGTCAGACCGACGAGCAGGTCGCGGCGGGAGGAGGTCATGGCGGCTCAGGGGGCGTCGAGGGAGGCCCAGCCGCGCAGGTGGACCAGGAGGAGGGCGACGAGGGCGAGGGCCAGCGGGAGATCGAGCTCCAGCGCGAGGCCGTCGGTCCAGGAGAAGATCAGCACGCCGCCGGCGGCGACGAGGGCGCAGACGCCGAGCCACAGGGCGGCGTGGCGGGCGTCGGAGAGGCGCCGCCAGCTCAGGGACACGCCGGCGGCCAGGGCGATGCCCAGCAGCCAGGTCCACGGGCGGCCCACCAGCCGCAGGTGGTGGCCCGACAGCAGCAGATCGACGGCCTGGGCCTGGATGCGCAGGCCCGACATGTCGGCCCGCCGCAGCAGGGGCCAGCCGTAGGCGGTCACGAAGCGGTCGTCGCGACCGGCCCCGCCGGCGTCCACGCGGCCGACCAGCACGACCCGGTCGGCCAGGGCGGCGCGCACGTCGGCGGGCAGGTCGAGTGGCAGGTGCGCGCCCAGCTCGGCGGCGATGGCCTGCTGGGCGGACAGCCGCAGCAGCCGGGCGGCGGGCACGGTGGCGAGCCCCTGGCCGGCGGCGCCTTCGCGACCCTCGCGCCCGCGCAGGTTCAGATCCAGCGGCGCGTGCAGGGGCCGCGGCGTCGGGGGCAGGCCCAGGTTCTTCGTGCTGGCGTCGCAGCGCAGCCGGCCGCTGTCGCGCACCGCACAGGCCCGCGCGAGCTCGGCCTCGAGGGTGGCGACCGTCGCGCTGGGGTCGCGCTCGCGGGCCCGGAACAGCCAGGCGGCGGCCAGCGGCAGGGCCGGCGCGATGCGGTGTTCGTCCTGCTCGCCGCCGACCATGCCGAGGGGCCAGGCGCCTCCCAGCCGGGCGTGGCTGCTCCGGTGCACCAGCGGCACCCGCCGCACCAGCAAGGCATCGCTGAACAGCCGCCCCTCCTCGGCCTGCAGGTTGGCCGGGGCGCCGTGGATCGCCGCCAGGCCGGGGCTAGGACCGGCCGAGAAGGCCGCCACCGACGGATCGCCACGCACCACGCGCTCCGCGGCGAGCACCGCCCCGTGGGCGGCAGCCGCGGCCTGCAGCGCGTCGTCCCCCGGCGCCGGCTCGGTGAGCAGCGTGTCGAGCACCACGACCCGGGCGCCAGCTTCGTCCAGGGTGGCGACGAGGGTGGCCAGCAGGGCCCGCGGGGTCACCTCGGGCGAGGGCTCGGCCGGGTCCCACAGGTAGAGGGCTTCGTCGTCGATCGGCACCACCGCGACGTGGTCGGACAGCGGCGCGCCGCCGCGCACCGACAGGTACAGGTCCGAGAAGCGGCCCTGCAGCCCGGTGTAGGCCAGCAGCGCGATGGACACGGCGGTCACCACGACCACCGCGGTCTCGTAGGCGGCGGCCCGGACCAGCAGGGACAGCGGGCGCGGGTCGTCGGGGCGCGGCGGGGGCGAGGTCAGGGGGCCAGCCCGGCGCGGGCTTCGTAGGCGTCGCGCAGGCGCGACAGGGCGCCGTCGTCGGGGTGCGCCGCTACGGCCCGGTCCAGCAGCTGCAGGGCGTCACTGGGCAGGCCGGCCCGCCAGCGCACGGCGGCCTGCACGCTGGCCCGGCCGGCGGGATCGTCGGGCGGCAGGGCCTCGGCGGCGGCGTCCCCGGCCTGGACCAGGGCCTGGAGCTCGGCGGCCTGGTCGGGCTCGGCGACCTTGAAGGCAGCCACCGGACGGCCGTGGGCCTGGACGGCCCAGGTGCCGGGGGCCAGCGCGTCGGCCGGCACCGCGCAGGGTGTCTCGGTGCAGGACAGCACCTGGTCGCCGGCCGGGAAGGGGGCGAGCTCGACGGCCAGCCCGTCGCAGCCGTCCGGGCAGCGCCAGGCCAGTGCGTCCACCGACAGCACCAGCGACCCGGCGACCGGGCGGGTCAGCACCACGGGTCCGCCGGCGCGGGTGGCGCCGGCCTGGGAAGCGTCCACCTGGTGGCTGAGCAGCCCGGCCAGGGCGGGCGCCTGGGCGCTGGGGGCGGCGTGCAGGGCGGCCAGATCGACCGCCCCCGCCGTGGCGATGCGCTTCGCGTTGCCGCCCGCCAGCACCACCACCGCGCCACCGGGGCCCAGCACCAGGCTGCTGCCGTCCTGGACCAGGAAGGGCGCGGGCGGCGCCGGCTTGCCGTCGACCTTCACGTCGCCTTCGGCGGCGGTGACCAGGGCGGGGGCCGCGTGGGCCGGCGACGACAGCGACAGGGCGGCGATCAGGAGGGGGCTCATCGGGCTCGTTCCGGGATGGCGGTGCAGCGCTGGGTGATCATGCCGTACCAGGTGGCCAGCACGCCCCAGGCCATGGCGTTGCGGGACGGCTCCGGCATGGCGGGGTTGGCCAGGCCGGCGTGGAGCTGCGAACGCATGGTGTCCAGGTTTCCTTTCATGCTGATGCAGGTGCTGTCCGCCTGCTTGTCGGAGAGCAGCTTCACGTTCTCGGTGGCGGCGGCCAGGGCGGCCAGATCCGGGAACCGGGCCGGCACGTCCGCGATGCAGCCCATGTCGCGGGCCGGGCCCACGATGAAGCCGCCCATCTGCAGCTGCAGCCGCTCGTGGGTGAACCGGCGGTCGGGGTCCTGCTCGGCGCGGGCCTCGGCCAGCCGCGCGACCCAGGCCTTGGCGCTGTTGCCCTGGTTCTGCAGGATCAGCGCGCAGACCGGACGGTCCATCTTCAGCCGCGCGGGGTCGCCCGAGGCCATCGCGCCGATCTCGGCTTCGAGCCGGTCGGGCGGGATGCCCAGGGTGCCGGCCATGAACCCGCCGTGCTGGTCGGCCTGGAGCAGGATCTCGTCGAGCCGGTTGAGCAGCATGTCCTTGCTGTCCTGGCCCTGGTGGCGGCCCAGCATCGCTTCCGTCCGGCGGGTGAGCGCGCTGTCGGCGCCCTGCTGACGGGCGTGCAGCCAGGCCCACAGGATGTCCAGGTGGTCGTGGAGCGACAGGGGACGTCGCTCGTCGTCGACCCGCTCGAGCTGGCCGGCGGCCTTGGCGTCGTCGATGAGCGCCTGCACGGCGGCCTGGTGCTCGGCCTCGGTGCGGCAGGACAAGACGCTCTCGATCATGCCGCTGCCGCGCCGCCCGGCGTAGGTCTGCCGCGTGTCCAGGATGAAGGCGGTGGTGCCGCGGAACAGCCCCTCGTCCGTGGCCCGGGTGCTGATCCCCAGTCGGACACGGGCCTTGGTCGCCTCGTCCGACCACAGGTCCAGCTCCTTCGCGAGCATCAGGGCGCGGTAGCCGACGACCGGGGACGCCTGGGGCACCTGCACGTCGAAGCCGGTGTGCCGCAGGAAGGCCGCCATCTCCTCGGCCCGCTGGCAGTGCAGCCCGGCGTCGGCCAGCACCTGCTGCCGCACCATGAAGCCGGCCATGCTGTCGGGGTCGTGGCGGAAGTCACGGGGGCGCTCGCGCTCGTCGGGGATCGTGGCCAGCGCCTTGCGGAACCGCTCGTCCAGGAAGGCGTCGGCGACCAGCCGCTGTTCCTGGCGGGCGGCTTCCAGCTGGTTGCGCAGGGCGGCCAGGCTGGCGCGGGCTTCTTCGAACTCCGGGTCGGCGGCGACGGCACGCTCGAAGGCGGCGGCGGCTTCGGCCAGCTCGCCGCGGTCCTGGTGGTGCAGGCCCTCGCCGTAGGCGGCGAAGGCGCCGAACTGCTCGGTCGGCGCCTGGAGCATGATCTTGCGCATCGCGCCCATGGACAGCGCGACCTCCAGCCCTTCCAGCAGCTGCTCGACCAGCGCCTTCTCGACGGCGACGAACTCCTGGACCGTGCCCTGGCTGTCGGCGGCCTGGACGATCTCGCCGGACTCGACCCGCACCAGCCGGGCGTCGAGCAGGAAGGTGTCGGCCACCACGCTGTAGGAGCCCGTCAGCACGACCTGGGCGCCCAGGCCCCGGCCGAGCTTCTGGGCTGTGGCGGGATCGACGTAGCCGCCCTCGGCGAGGTCGATCTCGCCGAGCAGATCGCCCAGCCGCTCGCGCTCGACCAGGGTCAGCCCGTCGGCCTGGGACAGGTCCGAGACCAGCATGCCGGACAGGGCCGTGCCGAGGCCGGCGTACTGCTCGCTGCCCGAGCCCTGGGACAGGGGGAGGACCGCGACGGTCGTGGCCAGGGCCGGCAGGCACCACAGCAGCAGGACCGGGACGAGGGCGAGGCTCTTCAGCATGTGGCGGACGAGGCCGGACATCGCGCTTCCGGGAGGAGTCGGGGGGACGTGGGCGCCTAACCCCCGGGAGGCCGATCCTGCTCCGCGCAGTGGGGACCCGCGCCGCGGAGTAGGATGGACCGACCTGGAGGCCCGATGATCGCCACCCTCTTCCTGTCCTTGCTGCTCCCCCTCGGCTGCGACCTGTACAACGCCGACGACTCCGGCGCCGACGGTGCCTGTCCGACCGACCGCGCGCTGGTCGAGAGCGACCTGACCTGCGGCTGCGGGCGCACCCTCATCGAGAGCCTGCCCGCCGAGGACTGCGTCTGCGACGTACGCCAGGGGCTGGTCTGCGGCGAGGACTCGGGCATCCCGCGCTGAGATCGGGGCGGGCCCGACGGCCACGCCCCCCTGCGCGCAGCGGCGGCCCTACTTCGCGGGCGCGCCCCACACGTCGAGCACCTGCCAGGTCCCGGGCACGGCTTCTTCGACCGGGCCACGGATGACCGACAGGTCGCCGACGACGATCACGGCGGCGTGGTCGAGCACGGCGAGCTGGTAGGACGCCAGGGCCGCGGCGGGATCGACCTGGGCTTCCGCGGCCAGCCGTGCGGCGAAGGCGCCGGGCTCCTGGCCCTGGGTCGCCAGCCCGGCGTACATGTCGGCCAGGCCGTCGCGGCTGCCGCTGCCGTCGATCAGATCGGTGCGACGGCTGCCCCGGGCCTTGGTCAGCTCGTCTTCGGTCACGCCGTCCTGGATCCGGCGCAGCTCGGCCAGCAGGTCGCGCAGGGCCGGCGCGGTCACGTCGCGCTGCACCTGGGTGCTGGCGATGACCTCGCCGAAGCCGTCCTGGGGGTAGAAGCCGGCCCAGGCGCCGTAGGTGTAGCCTTCTTCTTCGCGCAGCTTGCGGTTGAGCCGGCTGGTGAAGGTGCCGCCCAGCACGGTGGTGGCCAGGCGGGCGCCGGACAGGGTGGCTTCGTCCGCCGTCAGGTCGGGGGCCGGCAGGCGCACCTGCAGCACGGTCTGGCTGCTGCCCGGCGCGTCGACGAACACCATGCGAGTGCCGGCGACCGTGCCGGTGGGGGCGGGCAGGCCGATGTCGGTGGCACCGCCGCTCCACTTGCCGAACCGGGCGTCGAGGGCCGGCAGCAGGGTCTCGGCGTCGACCGCGCCGACCACGATGAAGGTCGGCGTGGTGGCGTCGCGGCGCAGGGCCCACGACGCCTTGAGCTTCTTGGCGGTCAGCTTCTCGATGCTGTCCGGGGTGCCGCTGCGGGGCCCGGCCAGGGGGTGGCCCTCGCCGTAGTACACGCGGTCGGCGACCTGCCCGGCGACGCTGCGCGGACTGTCCAGGGCCACGGTCAGCTCGCCCAGCCGCACGTCGCGCACGCGGTCGACCTCGTCCTTGTCGAAGCGCGGCTTCATCACCGCGTCGGCGAGCAGGTCCAGGGCGGGGATCAGCTGGTCGCTGTGGGCGTCGATCCACAGGGTGGTGCTGGTGTCCTGGGTCGTCGCGCCCAGATCGATGGCCAGCGCCTCGGCGGCGGCGGCGTAGGCCGGGGCGTCGCGGGTGCCGGCGCCGTGGGTCAGCATCTCGTCGGCGAAGCTGGTCAGGCCGGGGGTGGACCCGTCGGCGGCTTCGCCGCCGGGGACGATGATCCGCAGGCTGAACAGGGGCAGGCTGTCGTTCTCGACCAGCCACACCTGGGCGCCGCTGGACAGGGTCAGGATCGTCGGGGCCGGCGGGGCGAAGTCGCGCGGCGCGCCGGGAGTCGGCGGCGTGGCGGCCAGCTGGGGGCCAGCGGGCACGACGGGCTCGACGGGGGTCTTGGGGCCGCAGGCGAGCAGCAGGGCGATGAGTGCGGTCACTGGGCACCTCCTTCGGCGCCGGTGTCGTCGCCGGCGTCGTCCTCTCCGCCCTCGCTGTCCGGGGCCGGGTAGATGCGGGTGGTCTGGCGGCGGGCGGTGGACAACATCGCGGCGGCGGCCTTGATGTCGTCGGGGGTCAGGTCGCGGTAGCGCTGCAGGTCCTGGGCGACGTAGTCGGCCTCGCCGGTCAGGTGCAGGTAGCGGTTGAGGTTCTCGGCCCGCGAGTTCAGGTCCTCGAGCTCGCGCAGGAAGTGCAGCTCGAGCTGGTTGCGGGTGCGGGTCAGCTCTTCTTCGGTCGGGCCGTCCTGGGCCAGCCGGTCGAGCTCGGCCTGGACCGCGGCTTCGATGGCTTCGAGGTCGTCGTCGGGGGACGTCGCCAGGGCGAAGACCTGGAACAGCGAGCCCAGCTCCTGGCTCATCTGGTAGGCCTGGACCTCGGTCACCAGGCCCTGCTCGTGCAGCAGCGCCGAGTACAGCCGGCTGCTGCGGCCCTCGCCCAGGATGCTGGCCACGACGTCCATGGCGGCGTCGCCCGAGGTCAGGACCTTGGGGCTGTGCCAGGTCAGCATGGTGGCCGGCAGCTGCACCTCGTCGGTGAGCTCGAGCATCGGGGTCACGGGCAGATCGACGGGATCGGGCACGACGCTGCCGACGACCATGTCGGGCGGCCGGGGCACGGTGCCCAGGGTCTGCTCGATGAGCGCCTTGACCGCGACCGGGTCGAAGTCGCCGGCCACGACCAGGCTCGCGTTGGTCGGCACGTAGTACTTCTGGAAGAAGGCCACGACGTCTTCGACCGTGGCGGCCTGCAGATCCTCGTGGCTGCCGATGACCGGGTGCGCGTAGGGGTGGTCCGCCGGGTACATCGCGCCGTTGAGCGCCTCCCAGGCTTCGCCGTAGGGCGCGTCCTCGACCGACTGGCGACGCTCGTTGCGCACGACGTCGCGCTGCAGGTCGAGCTTCTCCTGGGTCATCGCGCCGTCGAGGCCCTCCATGCGGTCGGCCTCCATCCACAGCAGCAGCTCCAGGATGTGGCTGGGGCCGACGTCGTAGTAGTTGGTCGCGTCTTCGCTGGTCCAGGCGTTGTTCCACCCGCCCGACTGCTCCATCAGGTCGTCGAAGCCGGACCCCGGCAGCCGGGTCGTGCCCATGAACATCAGGTGCTCGAACAGGTGCGCGAAGCCGGTGCGGCCCGCGACCTCGTTCTGGCTGCCCACGTCGTACCAGGTGTCGACGACGACCTGGGGCAGGCTGTCGTCGTGGTGGAGGATGACGGTGAGCCCGTTGTCGAGCTGGTAGCGCTCGTGCGGGAGGGAGAGGTCGGCGGCCTGTGCGGGGGAGGCGAGGGCGGCCGAGAGCAGCAGGAACATGGCGGCTCCGGGAAGGGTGGAGGCGGCTAACCGCGGGCGAGGCGAGGTGGTACGGAGGAGGCGATGCCCGGTCCTCCCCACGTGCTGCAGCTCGACACCGCCACCGAGTGGCGCGGCGGGCAGGTGCAGACCCTGGCCCTGCTGCACGGCATGGTCCGGGCCGGCTGGCGGGTGACGCTGGCCTGCCCGCGGGCCGGGGCGCTGTGGGCGCGGGCCGAGGGGCTCTGTCCGCGGATCCACGTGCCCGCCGGCCGCTCGCCGCGCACCATCGCAGCGGTGCACGCCACCGACGCGGACCTGGTGGCGGCCCAGACCAGCCACGCCCACACCCTGGCGGCCCTGTGCCGCGCCCTGGAGCACCGGCCCCTGGTGGTGCACCGCCGGGTCGACTTCGTGCCCGGCGGCGGCTGGAAGTACGCCCGCCCGGACGCCTACGTCGCCGTGAGCGACGCGGTCGCCGCCATCCTGCGCGGCGTCGGCGCCCGGCGCGTCTTCGTCGTGCCCGACGGGGTCGATGCCCTGCCACCTGCGCCGCCGGCTCCCGACGGCCCGGCCGTGCTGGCGGTCGGGGCCCGGGTCGCCCACAAGGGCCACGCCGTGCTGGCCGCGGCCGCGGGCCTGCTGCGGGCTGGCGGGGTCGATGTCGACATCGGCGTGGCCGGCGACGGACCCCTGGTCTTCGACGGGCTGCGCTGGCTCGGCCGGCGCGAGGACGTGCCCGCCCTGCTGGCCGCGGCGCGGGTCTTCGTGCACCCGAGCGTCGAAGAGGGCATGGGCCAGGCCGTGATCGAGGCGATGCTCGCCGGCCTGCCCGTCGTCTGCAGCGACGCCGGCGGCCTGCCGGAAGTGGTCGGCGCTACCGCCATCGTCGTGCCTCGCGGCGACCCCGCGGCCCTGGCCGACGGCATCCGGCGGGCGCTGGCCGGCGACCACCCGGCCGTCGAAGCGGCCCGCATCCGGGCCCGGGAGCGCTTCTCGGTCGACGCCATGGTCCAGGGCACCCTGGACGCCTACCGCGCGGTGCTGGAAGGCGATCCGGCGGTCGCTCGCCCGGCCGGCGACGGGTAGGCTCTGCGACCGTGCTCCGCTACCACACCGACTGCCGCCACTTCACCGGCTACAAGCCCTGCCGCTTCGGGCGCCCCTGCCAGGACTGCCCCCACCACGATCCCGTGGGGGCCGAGGTCCTGCTGGTGAACCTGGACGCGCTGGGCGACGTGCTGCGCACCACCGCGCTGGTGCCGGCGATCCGCCGGGCCTGGCCGGGCTGTCGGCTGACGTGGATCACGCGGCCGCGCGCGGCGGCCCTGCTGGCCGACCACCCGGGCGTCGACCGCGTCCTGCCGCTGGCCCCCGAGTCCCTGTGGGAGGTCGAGGCTCGCCGCTTCGACGTGTTGCTGCAGGCCGACAAGAGCGCGGTGGCCGGGGCGCTCGCCGCGCGGGTCCGGGCCACCGACCGCCGAGGCTTCGGCATCGACGGGCACGGCGTCATCGTGCCGCTCACCGACGACGCGCGCGAGCTCTACGACCTGGGCCTGGACGACCACCTCAAGTTCCGCGTCAACCGCAAGGCCGAGACGCAGCTGCTCTGCGAGGCGCTTGGCCTGTCCTGGCAGCGGGACCCCTACACCCTGGTGCTGCCCGACGGGCCGGCCGGCCCGCCCGTGCCCGTCGGCTTCAACACCGGCTGCTCGCCCGACTACCCCTACAAGAAGCTCGATCTGGACACCCAGGCCGCGGCCATCGCCCGGCTCGCCGCCGACCTGGGCCGGCCGGTGTTGCTGCTGGGCGGGCCCGAAGACGCCGACCGCAACGCCGCGCTCGCCCGGCGGCTGGGCGACGCCGTCGAGCCCACCCCCGTCGACGGGGGCCTGCGGGCCGGCGCGGCCCAGGTCGCCCGCTGCGATGTGGTCGTCAGCGGGGACAGCCTGGGCATGCACATGGCCATCGCCCTGCAGAAGCACGTCGTCGCCTGGTTCGGGGTGACCTGCCCCCAGGAGATCGACCTCTACGACCGCGGTGTGCGGCTGCTGGCCGACGTCGGCTGCGCCCCCTGCTGGCGGAGCCGCTGCGACCGGGAGCCCAAGTGCTTCACCCGCGTCGCCCCCGACTGGATCGTCACCGCCGTGCACGACTGCCTGGCGGCGCGGCGGGAGGGGCGGCCGCTCGACGAGACCCGGGGCGGGGGCTGGGGGCCGGGGTGAGCGGGGGCCCGGTCAGCGTGCACCCGGGGGGCAGCCCTGGATCGCGGGCACCTGATCGGCCTTCTGCGAGAAGCGGTCGAGCCATCCCGGAGGCACCAGGAGGAGGATGTCGTCGGGGACCCGGGCCGGATCCCCCTGGAACTCGATCAGCTCCGCGTCGTCCCAGCAGGCCGACAAGGCGGGGGCCACGTGGGAGTCGAACCATGCAGCCGTCTCTCCCTCGCAGTCCCGGCGACGCGGTCCGTTGAACACGCGACACGACTGGTAGATCGCACTTCCGAGGAGTGCCACCTCCTGGGTCGCCTCGAGCGCCTCGCCCTGCGCGCTGATCACCTCCTCGGCGAGCGCGCGCAGCCTGCGCTCCGTGGCCAGCTCGCTGGCGGTCTTCGCCGCCTCCTCCCGGGTGGCCTTCAGCTCCGACTGCAGGGCGTCTACTTCGCCGACCAGCGCCTGGACCTGGGTCAGCAGGGACTGCCGCTCGGTCGATCTGCGCTGCAGCGCGTCCTGCAGGCCGTCGATCCGGACCTTCAGATCTTCGACCTGCCCCGCGTATCGACTGGCGTCCGCCTGCTGCGTGGCGCCGAACTCCTCGCTCTTGGCCAGCAGCGTCCTGGCATCATCGACCCGCTGCCTGGCACGGTCGAGGCTGGCCTGCGTCGCGCTCAGCTCCTGTCCCTGACGAACGCTGTGCAGCAGCAGCCCGAGGCACGCCAAGACCAGGACGGCGATGATCCCTGTGTGCCGCCGACCGGGAGGGGATGGCCGCTCGGCGGGCCCGTGCCGCGCCGCCGTCGGCGGCACGATCTCGTCGTGATGGTTCAGCGGCCCGGGCGCGGCGATCTCGTCCGTCGGGGTGGTGCCCGCCGGGGCGGTGCTGAGCACGACCCAGCGGTCACCATCGTCGTCTTGCATGGTCGCGACGTGCAGCTCGTCCGGGCCTGGCCACTGGCGGTCGAGCAGCACCACGTATCGAGTCAGCCAGGATCGGCTGGACGAATGGGAGCGGCTGAGGATCACAGCCCCCTGCTCGGCGTCCTGGAAGGTGGCCACCAGCATGCCGACGGTGGGCAGCGGCAAGATGGTGATGGGGTCGCGCGCTCCGGGAGGCGGGCGCCAGTCGCCCGTGTCGGACAGGAAGACGAGCGGCGGAGAGCGCGCCGGGGGCGGCGGCTGCGGGATCGTCACCCCATCCCCAGTCCGTCGACGATCTGTCCGTCGTAGAGCTGTCGCAGCTTCTCGGCGTTGTTGAAGATGCGCCGCAGCCGCTCATCGGAGTGCTTGTGCTCCTGGAGCTTCTTGTAGAAGTCCTGGGCGGGGCGGTCGACGGTCTTCTCGGGCGGCTCTTCGCTCGGGATGTCCGTCTTGTCCGCCCCGTCCAGCGTGGCCGGTGGCGTCTCGGACTTGCCCTTGACCTTGGGATCGGCGAGCTCGTCTCTGACGTCGACGTCTTCCCACTCGTCCGCGGCGTCCTCGGATCCGCCGTAGTTCACGTCGGCGGTGGACGGCTTGGACGGCACGTCGCCGACCTGGAGGATCGGTCCGACCTCCAGGGGGACCAGGTCCGACGCGGGGACCAGGTCCGATGCGACCTTGGAGAGGGCGGAGCCCACCGGATGCACGAGCTCGCCGACCGTCTGCGTCCACGGCTTGAACGACGAGCCGATGAGCTCGGTCGTGGGCACGAACTCCGGCGATGCCGTGCCCAGCGTGATCGGGCGCATGTAGACGGCCGAGCTCGACAGCATCACGGGCGAGATGGACAGGAAGGCGTACAGCACACGTTCGTCTTCTTCGACGGTCCGCGCGTCGGAACCGACGCCTCGATCCCGCCGAGCACGCTCGAAGGCGCCCTGTGCTTCGCGCACGCTGCGGAGCTTCTGCTGGGCGACGTTCGCCCGGGCGGCGCGGGCCCTGAGCCGGTCGTCCACCGTGGACGGATGGGCTGTGAGGTGAGCGGGTCCCCGGGCGGCCGGGCCCGGTCGCCGCGCCGCGTCCGTCGGTTGGGAGGTGCGCGGAGCACCGGTCGGTGCCGCACGCTCGAGCGCCGGCTCGGGGCGCCAGGACTCGAATGAGGGGGCATGGTGGGACGGGGACGCGGCGGTGCTCGTTCGCGCGCTCCTGCTCGGCTGGGGGCTGCGGTCGGCGGCCCGTGCCGCCGGGGGCGTGGCCTTGGGCGCGGCCCCCGCAGCGGGCGATGCAGCGTGGCGGAGGGGGGACGGCGTCGCCGGCAGCATGCGGACCGGGACCGGCGAGCGATGGACGATGCGTGGGGCGGCCGGGGTCGCCGCGACCCGCGCTTCTGCGTGCGATGCGGTGGGGGCCGAGGCGGCGCGGCGCGCGGCCTGCTGCGCCGGCGACGGCGTGGAGCGAGCCGGGACACTCGAAGCCTTCGGCGGCTCGGGTCGGGCCCCGCTCGGTCGAGCCACCTGGGCTGCTTGGTTGCCAGCGGGGTTCGTGCTCTCGCGGGACTCCGGCTTCGCGCGCGAGGCCGCAGGGCTCGCCGAAGCGCGCGACGCCGCAGGCTGCGACGCCCGGGGCGAGGGGGTCGACGAGGCGCGCGAGGCCGCGGGGCTCGCCGAAGCGCGGGATGCCGCAGTGCTCGCCGAGGCGCGGGATGCCGCAGTGCTCGCCGAGGCGCGGGATGCCGCAGTGCTCGCCGAGGCGCGGGATGCCGCAGGCTGCGACGCCCGGGCCGAGGGAGGGTCGGCCTGTCGGGCACGTGCCTCCGCGCGATCCGCGGCGCGATCGGCCCCGCTGCCCGGGTCCCTTCCTCCTGCCGCGTCACCGCCTCGGCCCGCTGCCCCGTCTCGCCCCGCCGCGGCGGCTCCTTCTGATCCGGCCCGTCCGCCTTCCGCGTGGGCTTCCAGGCTGTGGGTGGTCCCGGTCAGGAGACCGCCGACCAGAACGGACTGAATCCAACGGCGAAGGGGCATGACACCTCCGATCCGAATTTAGTCCCACCCGCATCGAGATCACCCGGCGAAAGCGGGTTCGGGGGTGGGAATTCACGATCGGTCGATGGCATCCGGGAACGCGTCGATGGCTTGGGCCGCCGGGGTGAGCGCGACCCCGCCTCAGTCCCGATCCCGCTCGATCTCCACCCGCAGGATGCGGTCGCCGGGCTGCATCAGCCGCAGCAGGCCCAGGCCGTCGGTGATGCGCCCGAAGACGGTGTAGCTGCCGTCCAGGTGCGGCTGCGGGGACAGGGTCACGAACCACTGGCTGCCGCCCGTGTCGGGGCCGGCCAGGGCCATGCCGACGACGCCTTCGTCGTAGGGCACGGGGTTGATCTCGTCGGGGATGGTCCAGCCGGGGCCGCCGAAGCCGTCGCCGCGTGGGTCGCCGTCCTGGACCACGAAGTCGGCCACGACGCGGTGCAGGACCAGGCGATCGTAGAAGCCCTGGTCGGCCAGCCACGCGAAGTTCCACACGGTCAGGGGGGCTTCTTCCGGCAGCAGGTCGATGCGGATCTCGCCGCGGTTGGTGAACACCCGAGCGCCCTGGATCGACCGCACCAGGTCGAGGTCGACCGAGTGCAGGCCGTGCATGCTCGGGTGGGTCTCGACGCCGAGGGTGGCGGCCAGGTTGGCGACGGCCGCCCGCACGCTGGCGTCCGGGTGGCTGGCCAGCCGCTCCAGCTGGGCGCGGAGCTCGGTGTCGTGGCGCAGGGGCGGGTTGGGGTGTCCCTCGTAGCGGGCGGCCAGGGCCTCGGCAGCGGCGCGCAGCAGCTCGGGTTCGTCGGACTGGAGCAGGGCGCCCCGGAGCGGCTCTTCGACCCGCGGGGCGGGGTTCGTGGTGAGGTGCTCGGCCGCGACGGCCGCCACGATGGGATCGAAGGCGTCGAGGAGGGGGACGAGCTGTTCGGGCTGGGGCTCGCGCTGCACGAGGGCGAGGGCCGCGGCCGTGCGGACGAGGCGCTCGCCGTCCTGGGACGCGAGGGTCACGAGCTGGTCGAGATCGGTGACCCCGTCGACCGCGGCCGCACGGATGCGGGTGGGCATGGACAGGGCCAGGTAGGGCGCCGGGTCGTCGAGCTCGCCGCGGGCGCCCAGGGCCTGGAGGGCGGTCGCGGCTTCGATCAGCCGGGGGTCGCCCCGGGTCTGCATGGCTTCGTCGGCTTCCTGGGTCGCGCCGGCGTCGACGATGGGCTGCAGCAGGGCGCGGGCGTCGAGCGCGGGCACGGCCCCGACGGCGGTGATGGCTTCGCGCCGGACGCCACGGTCGGGGTCGGCGAGCAGGGCATCGACCCCGCCCCAGCCCGTGCGCGCGGCGGCGCGGGCGGCGGCGACCCGGACCCCGGCGGCTTCGTCGCGGGCGGCACGCTGCAGCAGCTGGTCGAGGTCTTCGGGGGCCTGGTCCAGGCCGGCGGCGGCGCGCACCAGGAAGGCGCGCACTACCGGGTCCCAGTCCGCACCGGCGCGCCGGCGGAGCTCGCGGGCCCGGTGGGCCGGCAGGACGGTGACCCCGCCGCGCGCCAGGGCGAAGGCGGCGCCCTGGCGGGTCGCGGGGTCCAGCCGCTGCAGCACGTCCAGCAGCGCTTCCGTGACGACGGTCTCTTTCGCGCCGGGCACGTCGCGCATCGCCAGGCGACCGACCGCGCGGGCGGCGGCCGCCGACTCGGGGCTGGCCCCCGGGGTGCGCAGGGCGCCGAGCAGGGCCGGGACCACCGCGGCATCGCCTTGCTTGCCCAGGGCTTCCAGCAGGCGGGACCGCACGGCCGGGTCGGGCTCGTCGGGCAGCCGGTCCAGGGCCAGCGGGGCGCCGCCGGGCGTCTGGCCCAGGGCGAAGGCCACCTCGGCGCGCACTTCGACGACCGGGTCGTCGGCCAGCCGGCGCAGTCCGGCCAGGGCCCCGGCGTCGCGCAGCCGGCCGAGCGCCCGCGCGGCCCGGGCGCGGGTCTCTGCGTCGGGATGCTCGACGAAGTCGGCCAGGGCGGAGGGCGGCAGGCGCAGCGCCTCGATCAGCAGGATGGCCTGCGCATCGGTGTCGCCGATGCCGGCGGCTTCCGCCGGGCGCGGCAGCTCGGTCGGCGCCGGGTCCACGTCTCCGGCCCGGACGGGGAGGCTCTGCAGGGCGATGGAGAGGAGGAGGGGCAGCACGTTCCACCGGGAGTGCGGCGCATCCTATCCGACGGGCCCGGAGCGACGAGGACCGGGGCGAAGCCGATGCCTGTGCCATTTGGCCCGCGCCCGTGCGAATCGGCGCAGACCCCGCACTCTTCGGGGCTGGCACGTGGTGTGCATAGGGAACGGGCATCCGGACGACACACGTCCTCTCGACCTGGAGCCCCCCATGAACGCCGCTGCTTCGCCGTCCTCCTCCTCCGCGACCGCCTCCTCCCCCGAGGTCAAGGCCTTCTTCGACCCCGCCACCTGGACCCTCACCTTCGTCGTGTGGGACCGCGCCACCAAGGACGCCGTCATCATCGACCCCGTCCTGGACTTCGACCCCCTGGCCGTCTCGACCAGCGAGCGCTCGGCCACCGAGGTCGGCGACTTCGTCGAGCAGCAGGGCCTGCACCTGAAGTGGATCCTCGAGACCCACGCCCACGCCGACCACCTCTCCGGCAGCCAGGTGCTCAAGGATCGGTTCGGCGCGGGCGTGGTCATCGGCCAGTCCATCACCGCCGTGCAGGACGTGTTCAAGGGCGTCTTCGGCCTGGGCGAGGACTTCCACGCCGACGGCAGCCAGTTCGACAAGCTGGTCGCCGACGGCGAGGCGCTGGCCGCCGGCAGCCTGACCATCGAAGCGATCGCCACCCCCGGCCACACGCCGGCCTGCATGACCTACAAGATCGGCGACGCCATCTTCACCGGCGACGCGCTGTTCATGCCCGACTTCGGCACCGGCCGCTGCGACTTCCCCAAGGGCAGCGCCGAGGACCTGTACGACAGCATCCAGAAGCTCTACGCCCTGCCGGACGAGACCCGCGTGTTCGTGGGCCACGACTACCAGCCGGGCGGGCGCGAGGTCGCCTGGGAGACCACCGTCGGTGCGTCCAAGGCCGGCAACAAGCAGCTCACCGGCACCACCAGCCGCGAGGACTTCGTGAAGTTCCGCAGCGACCGCGACGCCCAGCTGCAGCCGCCGAAGCTCATCTTCCAGAGCATCCAGGTCAACATCCGGGCCGGGCGCCTGCCCGACCCCGAAGGCAACGGCCTGCGCTACCTCAAGCTGCCGATGGGCGTCTTCTCCTGAGCTTCGTCTTCCCGGGTCCCCCCCGCACGGGGTGATGGGACCCGGGAGGGCCTGCGGAGCCCGCCGGCCGGGGAGAAGGGGACACCTTCCCGGCCGTCGGGCCCGCACTTGCGACCCCGGGTGCTCCCCACTGGGAACGAGCGGCGCCCGGGGTCCTCCCGTCTCGGGCCCGTGCGGCGCTGCGCCCGTGGTGGACCCCCGGCGGGCCCGATTAGACCGGCGGCATGTCTGCTCCGTCCCCGCCCGGCCGCGCCGAGCTCGTCGACCGCCTGGCCCGCACCCGCAGCCGCGGCCAGATCAAGGCCCTGGGCGCCGACGCCGACGCCGACGACGCCCTGCGCGCCGCGCTCGTCGCCCTGGCCCAGGAGCGGGGCGTGGACGACGCGGCGGACCTGTCCGGCAAGACCCTGGTCCGGCGGCTGCTGGCCCGCGAAGACGCCGCCCGGGTCCGTCGCAACCCGATCCACCGCGACGAGGCCTTCACCTGCGCCTGGTGCGGCGCGGCCGTGCCCCAGGGCGGGCGCATGGTGCGGGACCACTGCCCGCGCTGCCTGCGCAGCCTGCACGTGGACCGGGTGCCCGGCGACCGGGCCGCGGACTGTGGCGGCGTGCTGCAGCCGGTCGGCCTGGAGCTGGCCGGCGGGCAGGTGACCATCGCTCACCGCTGCGACTGCTGCGGGCACGAAGCCCGCGTGCGGGCCCATCCCGACGACGACGTGCCGCCCGGGCTGGACCCCGCCAGCCTGCCGCCGGCGGGCGCCCACCGGGCGGGCGGCCGGGCGCGCACCCTGCCCCGACGGGTGCTGGAGCAGATCCGCTCCCAGCGGCTGTGGCAGCCGGGCGACACCGTGCTGGTCGCGGTCAGCGGCGGGCTGGACTCGACCGTGCTGCTCGAGCTGCTGTGGCGGACCCGCGACGCCCACGGCGGTGTGCTGTCGGTGCTCACCGTGGACCATGGGCTTCGTCCCGATTCCGGTCAGGATGTGGCGCACGTTCTGGAACACGCGAGACGGCTGGCAGTGCCATTTCGCACGGTGGCGCTCGATCTCGCACGGGGACCCGACCTGTACGCCCGGGCCCGCGCGGCCCGCCGGGCGGCGCTGGTGGGCGAGGGGACCCACCGGATCGCCACGGCGCACCACCGGGACGACCAGGCCGAGACGGTGCTGCAGCGCCTGGCGTCGGGCAGCGGCGGCACGGGGCTCGCGGCCATGCGGTCCCTCGACCCGCCCTGGTGCCGGCCGCTGCTGCGCGAGCCCCGCGAGGTGCTGCGTGCCTGGGCCGAGGCGGAGGGGCTGGCCTGGCGCGACGATCCCAGCAACCCGTCCAGCCAGCGGGGGCGGCTGCGTGGCCTGCTGGACGGCCTGGAGGCAGAGCTGCGCGAGGGCGCCCGCGCCGGACTGGCCCGCAGCGCGGCGCTGCTCGCCCGCGACGATGCCTTCCTGGAGGCGCTCGTCGACCGGACAGACGGCCTGTGGCAGGACGACGGGCTGTCGGTCGCCGTGCTCTCGACCCTCGACCCTTCGCTGCAGGCGCGGGCCCTGCGCCGGCTGGCGCCCGCTGCCGCGGCGGCGCCGATCGGCCAGGTCCTCATGGCCCTCGAAGACGCGGCGCAGGAGGACGGCCAGCTGCCGGACGGCTGGGCGGTCGACCTGGGCGGCGCGCGCCGGCTCGTGGTGGACGGTCGGGTGCTGCGGGTCGGGTAGGGCTCAGCCGCCGTTGTCCTGCACGACGACCGTGCCGCCGATGTCCGCGATGCCGGCGACCAGGGCCTCGGCGGTGTCGTCGCCCAGCGACGGATTGTCGGAGATCCGCACGTTGCCGGTGACCCGCTCCAGGGACCCCAGGCCATCGAGATCTTGCAGGCTGTCGTTGAACCGCACGGTCAGATCCCCGCTCACCCGGGTCAAGGCGCCGAGCCCGTCCAGGCTCTCGAGCCCCGCGTTGTGGGCGATCAGCAGGTCCCCGCCCACCTCGGTCAGCGCGTCCAGGCCCAGCAGGTCGGTCAGGCCGTCGTTGCCGTAGGTGTCCTCGTCGATGCCGATGTAGCCGATGTACAGACCGCCTCCGCGCACACGCTGCAGGCGGCCGAGCTCGGCCAGGGACGTGAGCCCGCCCTGCATCACGAAGGACCCCGAGACCTCGCGCAGCGACTCCAGGCCGTCGAGCCGGGTCAGCAGGCGCTCGTCGATGTGGATGCCTTCGCCCACCGTCTCCAGCGCGTGCAGGCCGTCCAGCGACGTCATGCCGTCGTTCTCGTAGATGCCCACGAAGCCGGGGAGCTCCGTGATGCCGTCGAGGCCGCCGAGGCGCTCGAGCCCGTGGTTCTCGCGCACGGTGAGCGAGTCGAGCCCGACGAGAGCGGAGAGGCCGGAGAGGTCGCGCAGGCGAGGGTTCAGGAGGAGGTCGACGAAGTCGAGGGAGGCCAGTCGGTCGACGCCGTGGAGGGTCTCGAGCTTCGAGTTCTCCCAGAGCTCCAGGCCGTGGGCGCGCTCCAGGGCGCCGAGGCCGTCGAGGGAGGAGACCGCCGTCCCGCGCAGGGTGATGGTGCCGCCCACCTCCTGCAGGGCGTCGAGGCCGTGCAGCGACGAGACCGAGCCGTCGGTGATGTACAGCTGCCCGCCGATGTGGGTGACCGACGACAGCGGCGACAGGTCGCTCACACCGCCCCAGTTGAGATCGACGTTGCCGATGACCCGTGTGACGCCTTCGAGGCCCGAGAGTGAAGGCACGCCCGCCAGGCTCAGGCCGCCGAGCTCGGTGACGCCCTCCAGCCCCTCCAGGGACCCGAGCGGCGTGCCTTGCACCCCGATGCCCTGCTCCAGGCGGGTGAGTCCCTCGAGCCCGTGCAGGCTCGTCAGGTAGGGCACCTGGTACAGCGACAGGCCGCCGAGCTGCTCCAGTCCGGACAGGGGCTCCAGGCTGTCGACGTCCAGGTAGCCCAGCGCCAGCAACCCCTCGATCCTGCGCAGCCCCTCCAGCCCTGCGAGCGACGGCGGCGCCAGCATGTTCAGGCGCAGGCCCCCGCCGATCTCGCACAGGCCGTCGAGCCCGTCGAGGGTCGTCAGCGAGGGCGTCAGGCCGATCTCGACGCTGCCGTCGACCCGGGACAGCCCCTCGAGCCCGTGCAGGCTCGGGATCGCGGTGCCCCAGACGGTCAGGTCGCCCGAGACCGCCCGGACGCAGCGCAGGTCGAGCAGGTCGCGGTCCGAGGGGTCCTCGCCGGGCCAGCTGCCGTCGCCGATCGACAGGCTGCCGTCGATGTCGACGGTGCCGGAACCGTCGCAGAACCCGACCAGGTCGGCGTCGGTCAGATCGCCGCGCCAGACCCGATCCGGCTCGGCCAGCAGCGCGTCGCAGCCCCCGACCTCGACGGTCTCCGAGGTGCCGCCGCTGTCCTCACCCGCTGCGCCGTCGCCTTTGTCCGCACAGCCCCACACACCCACCACAGCCAGGAGCCACCGCCCCGACCTGTCGCGCATGTCCGTCTCTGGCCTCCGTGTGCCCAGCGTGTGGGCCGGCCCAGGCGCAGTCTACCGTAGCGGCGGTTTGCCGGGGGATGTCGTCGCATCCGGCCGCAGCGCCTGGAGCAGATCGCTGGCCGTCCCGCCGGGGCCCATGGCTTCGCCGGCGCGCCCGTGCCGCCAGGCGGCGATGGCCAGGGCCCGCTCGGCGGGCAGCCCGCGGGCCAGCAGGCCACCGATCAGGCCGGCGAGCACGTCGCCGGTGCCGGCCGTGGCCAGGGCGACGCTGCCGGTCGGGTTGATCCAGGTGGCACCCGGCGCGCCGATCAGCGTGCAGGGGCCCTTGAGCAGGGGGGTGCCGAGCGCCCGCAGGGCGTCGAGGGCGGCGAACCGGTCGGCGTCCACCGCGGCCCGCTCGCGGCCCAGCAGGCGCCCGGCTTCGGCGCTGTGGGGCGTCAGCACCCGGACCCGGCCGTCCGGCGGCGGCTCGGGGGCGGCGGCCAGGATGGTCAGGGCGTCGGCATCGGCGACGACCGCGCCGGGGAAGCCGGCCCACAGGTCGCGGACCTCGTCGACCCGGTCGGTGCCCAGGCCCGGGCCCAGCACCAGCGCGTCGTGGCGGGTGGGATCGAGGGCAGCCGGCTCGGTCAGGATGACCTCGGGCCACAGCCCGTGCAGGCGGTCCCAGTCGGCGCGGGGGGCGAGCACGGTGACCAGCCCGGCCCCGGCCCGGAAGGCCCCGTGGGCAGCCAGCACCGCCGCCCCGCCGCCGGCGCGGACCGCGACATGGCCGCGGTGCCACTTGGCCCGACCGGGGCCGTCGCGCGGGGCCCAGTCGACGACGTCGTGTTCTTCGAGCAGGAAGGTGTCGTCGTCGCCGGTCTCGCCGACCCCGAGCTCGAGCCCGATGTCGACCAGCTCGCGCTCGCCGGCGAGGAAGACCCCAGGGGCGGCCCACAGGCCCCGCTTGTGGCGGCCCAGGGTCACGGTCAGGTCGAAGCGGGGCAGGGGCGCGCCCAGCGGCTGGCCGGTGTCGGCGCACAGGCCGGTCGGCAGGTCGATCGCCACCCGCACCGGCAGGCGGGCCAGGGCCTGCAGGCCGTCGAGCGCGAAGCCGCGGGGGGCATCGGTCTGGCCGGTCCCCAGCAGGGCATCGACGCCGACGAAGGCGTCGTCCAGGGCGTCGTCCAGCCGGTCCGTGACCAGCCCCATCGCCTGGGCGAGCTCGTGGTTCGCCCGAGCGTCGTCGGTGGCGGGCGGGCGGGCCTGCCAGCAGCGGACGGGGTGCCGCCACAGCCGCAGCCAGCGGGCGATGACGTAGCCGTCGCCGCCGTTGTTGCCGGGGCCACACAGCACGGCCACCGGCCGGCCGGGCCAGCGGCGGTGGATGGCCTCGGCCGCCCCGCGACCGGCCAGCTCCATCAGGACCCGGCCGGGGATGGCGGCCGTACCTTCGATGACGGCGTGGTCCAGGGCGCGGGTGCGGGCGGCGGTGGCGACGGGGATCATGCTGCGTCCGTGGGGCTAGCGGTGCTAGATACCTGACACCGTGAGGCGGCTAGCGGCGCTAGCCTGGATGCCGGATGATGGTGATGAGATCCCGCACCGCCGTGTCCAGGCCGACGAAGACCGCCCGACTGATGATGCTGTGCCCGATGTTGTACTCGACCACCTCGGGCACCTCGGCGACCATCCTCGGCAGGTTGTGGTGGGTCAGCCCATGCCCGGCGGCGAGCTCGAGTCCGCCCTGCACCGCCACCCGGCTGGCGGTGGCCAGGCGCACCAGCTCGCGGCCCTGGGCGGCGTGGTCGCCGTGCGCTTCGGCGTAGGCGGCGGTGTTGAGCTCGATCATGTCGACGCCGACGTCGGCCAGGGCCTGGGCGGCCTCGACCTGGGCGGTGTCGGGATCGATGAACAGGCTCACGGCGATGCCGGCGGCGGCCATGCCCGCGGACACCTCGCGGACCAGGGCGCCGTGGGTGACGACGTCCAGGCCGCCCTCGGTCGTGATCTCCTCGGCCCGCTCGGCGACCAGGGTCACGCGGTGGCGCCGGGGGTCCCCCGGGCGTCGGGCCAGCTCGCGGTGGGCGATGGCGACCATCTCGTCGGTGGGGGCCATCTCGACGTTGAGCAGGGTCTGCACGGCGGCCCGCAGGCGGGGCAGGTCGTGGTCCTGGATGTGGCGGCGATCCACCCGCAGGTGGCAGGTGATCTGGTCGGCGCCGGCCTGCTCGGCCTGGATCGCAGCCGCGACCGGGTCCGGGTAGCGCTCGCGCCGGGCCTGCCGGATGGTCGCGACGTGGTCGATGTTGACGCCCAGCCGGCGCAAGACGGCGGGCCCGGCGGTGAGGGGAGACTCGGTGCTCATGTCAGCTCCTGGCGGATGCACGCGACGTGGTGGGCGGCCAGGTCGGCATCCCGTGCCTCGACCATGATGCGCACCACCGGCTCGGTCCCCGAGTACCGCACCACGACCCGAAGTCCAGCCCCGCGGGCAGCCTGCACGCTGGTCAGCGCGTCCAGATCGCGGCGGGGGCCCTCGGCCGGCACCTTGGAGCCGGCCTGGGGCCAGCGGGTCCAGCCGTCGCGCGGCAGGGGCAGCCGGGGGCGTCCCTCGGCGTCGGCGTGCCGGGCCAGCACGGCCAGGGCGGTGTACAGCCCGCAGCTGGTCGGAGGGCCACCCGCCAGCAGCATGTGGCCGCTGGGCTCGCCGCCGATCCGGGCGCCGTGCTCGGCCATCGCCATGGCCACGAAGCGGTCGCCCACGGGGGCGCGCACCAGGCGGCCGCCGAGCGCTCCGTCCAGCCCGGCGTTGCTCATCACGGTGCCCACCACGGGGCCGCCGTCGTCGAGCAGCCACAGCAGATCGTCGCCGTCCAGCCCCTGTCCGTCCGCGTCGACCAGCTGCAGGCGGTCGCCGTCGCCATCCAGGCAGATGGCCAGATCGGCGCCCTGCAGGTCGGCAGGCGGGTGCAGGGCCCCGACCCCGTCGTTGATGTTGCGGCCGTCGGGGGCGCAGCCGCGCTCGACGACGGTCGCGCCCAGGGCCCGCAGCGCCGCCGGACCGCAGGCCGCGGTGGCCCCGTGGGCCCCGTCGAACAGCACGGTCATGCCGTGGAGATCGACCTCGGGCAGCGCGGCCCGCCACGGCCCCAGCGGGTCGGCCAGGACTGCGACGCGGCCCCCGCCGGGGGCGGGCGGGTCCGAGAGCCGGTCCTGGACCGGGGCCGGGTCGAGCAGCTTGCCGCCCCCGGGCACCATGACCTTCACGCCGTTGTCCTGCCACGGGTTGTGGCTGGCGGTGAGCATGGCGCCGATCGCTCCCGGTCGGGCCGCGACCGCGCAGGACACCGCGGCGGTGGGCATCACGCCGCCGTCGAGCACCACCATGCCGCCGTCCACCAGCCCCGCGATCAGCGCGTCTGCCAGCCGAGGTCCGCTCTCGCGGGGGTCACGTCCGAGCACCAGCTGGCCGCTGCCGGGGCCTCGGTCAGCGCCGGTCGCCTGCAGGCTGCGCGCCCAGGCGGCGACGGCCCGGCCGATGCGGCGCATGCCCTCGGCGTCCAGGGGGAAGACGTCGGCGGGGCCGCGGATGCCGTCGGTGCCGAACCGGATGGCGGGGGAGGAGGGGGCCACGGGAGGTCCTGGGGAGGGGACTACTGGCGCGGGTAGAGGCGGAAGCTCTTGGGAGCGACGCGCAGCACCTCGATCTCGTCGGGGTCGCCGTCGTGCAGCACGTCGACCAGGTCGTCGTCGAGCTCGGGCTGCCAGCTGCGGGTGGTGCCGCCCGCCGCCGGCGCGCCTTCCGGGGCCTGGATCACGACGGACACGCGGTCCAGCGAGATCTGGCCGACCCGCGTCTGGGGGCCGCGCAGGACCACCCGCGCGACCCGTGGGTCCGGGATCCAGTCGGTGCTGCCGCGGACCATGACGGGCACCTCGTCGAAGGTGCGCTCGGCGACGATCGCCTCGACGTCCACCTCGATCCGGACGCTCGCCGGGCTGCCGGGTGCGATCTCGATGACCTTCTCGGGCGGCAGCAGCTGCACCTCGGCCGAGATGTCGCCGCGGGCGCTGCCCAGCTCGATGATGTCGGTCGGGATCTCGCTGACCTCGCGGACCAGCGACTGGGGCCCGGTGATCTCGACGGTCTCGGGCTGGACGGTGACGGCGACCAGCCGCCAGCCATCGGCGACCTCGCCGATGACGCTCGGCCGCACCTGGACCTCGCGGGTCAGCGGGCGGTCGAAGGCGACGTCGATGGCCGGCGGGGACAGCTGGACCACGTCGACGCCGGCCGGCAGCCCACGCACCTCGAGCTCGGTGAAGTCGACGGACACGGCGCCTTCTTCGGCGTCGCGCAGGTCGACGTCCAGCTCCAGGTCGCCGCGGACCAGCCGCCGCACCACGCCCTGCGGGCCGCTGACGGTGGTCACCACGGTCTTGGGGACCTGGCGGGCGACCACCAGCTCGTCGGTGTCGGGCAGGGCCCAGTTCACCCGGGCCCGGGTGCGGACCTCGACGACCTCGCTGCTCTGGACCCAGGCCCAGATCGCCAGGGCGAACACCAGGGACAGACCCTTGAACGGCAGGTTCTCGGTCAGGGCGCCGCGCACCAGGCGGCCGACGACGTCACGGGCGGCCATGGCTCAGTCGCCTCCCTTGACGGCGGTGGCCTTGGCGGCGGCCTTCCTGGCGGCGGACGACTTCTTGGCCTCGCCCTTGGGCTGCAGCAGCGCCTGCAGCTTGCTGCGCAGCTCGTTGGCGTCGCTGCAGGGGCTCAGGGTGCCCTGCTCGACGACGCTCACGGTGCCGCGCTCCTCGGACACGATCACGACGACGGCGTCGGTCTCTTCGGTCAGGCCCAGGGCCGCGCGGTGGCGCGTGCCCAGCATGCGGCTGACCTCCTTGCTCTGGGTCAGCGGCAGGAAGACCTGGGCCGCCGCGATGCGGCCCTTCTGCAGGACGACGGCGCCGTCGTGCAGGGGGCTGGTCGGGTGGAAGATCGACAGCAGCAGCTCCTGGCCGATGCGGGCGTCGAGCGGGGTCGCGGCTTCGACCCAGTCGTCCAGGCTGGCCTCGCGCTCGATGACGACCAGCGCCCCCATCCGGCGAGTCGCCAGGGCGAAGCTGGCCTTGATGAGTTCTTCGACCATGCTGAGATCGGTGGCCTGGGACAGCCGCGGGAAGAACCGCCCGCCCGCCCGGGCCAGGCCGCGGCGGATGTCCGTCTGGAACAGGATGATCACCGCCAGCACGATGTAGACGAAGAACTTGTCGAGCAGCCACGCGATGCTGGCCAGGCCGAAGCGCTCGCTGACCACGTAGAGCACCAGCACGAAGACCAGCCCGACCAGGCTCTGGAAGGCCCGCGTGCCGCGCAGGATCAACAGCGCCCGGTACAGCAGGTAGGCCATGATCCCGATGTCCACGGCATCGGTCCACTCGAAGGTGTCGAGCAGCCACAGCCAGCTCATGCGGGCCGCCCGGTCGCCGGCCGCCGCACGGCGGTCAAGAGCTCGACCAGCTGGCGGGTCTCGGCGACGTCGTGCACCCGCAGGGCCAGGGCGCCGCGCTCGACCGCGGCGGCGGCGGCGGCCAGCGAGCCGACCAGGCGCTGGCCGGGGTCGGGCTGGTCGAGGGTCTGGCCGATGAAGCTCTTGCGGCTGGCGCCGACGTAGACGGGCAGGCCGGTGGCGACGAGCACGTCGAGGTGGCGCAGCAGGGCCAGGCTCTGGGCGGCGGTCTTGGCGAAGCCGATGCCCGGGTCCAGCCAGACCTGGGGGCTGCGGGCCAGCGCCGCGCGGTCGAGCAGGAAGTCGCGGACCTCGACCACCAGGTCGCCGTAGGCGGTGAGCCCGGCCATGGTGCGCGGGGTGCCGCGGCTGTGCATGACGACCGTCGCGTCGGCGTCGGCCGTGACAGCGGGCATGTCGGGGTCGGAGAGCCCGGTGACGTCGTTGACGATGGACGCTCCGGCCGCCAGCGCGGCGGCGGCGACGGCGGCCTTGCCGGTGTCGATGCTGACCGGGGCCAGGTCGCGGATGGCGCGCACGACGGGAACGGTGCGGGCGATCTCGTCTTCGACCGAGACCGCGGCGGCGCCGGGCCGCGTGGACTCGCCGCCGACGTCGATCCAGTCCGCGCCTTCGTCGACCATCGCCCGGGCCCGCGCGATGGCGGCGGCGACGGCGTCGTGGCGGCCGCCGTCGAAGAAGGAGTCCGGGGTGACGTTGAGGATGCCGACCACCAGCGGGCGGGCCGGCAGGGGCGACGCGGCGGGGCGGGGCGAGGGCCCAGGGGAGGCGAGGGCGGCCATCAGGCGGGGCGTGGGACGGGGTAGACGGGCTCGAGGTCGACGACGACGCGCTCGAACTGCTCGCCCTCGACGGTCTCCTCGTCCAGCAGCAGGCGGGCGAGGCGCTCGAGGATGTGCTGGTTCTGGTCGAGGACGCGGACCGCCAGGTCGTAGGCCTCGGTCAGCAGGCGCTGGACCTCCTTGTCGACCACCCGCGCGGTCTCCTGGCTGTGCTCCTGGATGCGGCCCAGGTCGCGGCCGAGGAAGATCTCGCCCTGCTCGTCGATGGCCATCGGGCCGACGGCCTCGCTCATGCCGTACTGGGTGACCATGGCGCGGGCGAGGCGGGTGGCCTGCTGGAGGTCGTTGCTGGCGCCCGTTGAGAGCTCGCCCAGGATCAGCTGTTCCGCCGCCCGGCCGCCCATGAAGATGCACAGCCGGGTGCGCAGCTCGTCCAGCGTCGCGCCCAGCCGGTCTTCGGAGGGCACCATCTGGGTGACGCCCAGGGCGCGGCCGCGGGGGACGATCGTGACCTTGTGCACGGCGTCGGAGTGGGGGAGCAGCCGCGCGACGATGGCGTGGCCGGCTTCGTGGTAGGCCGTGCGGCGGCGTTCCTTCTCGGGGATGACCATGCTGCGGCGCTCGACGCCCATGCTGACCTTGTCCCGCGCGTCTTCGAAGTCGCCCATGGTGATGCGCTGGCGGTCCTTGCGGGCGGCCAGCAGGGCGGCTTCGTTCACCAGGTTCTCGAGGTCGGCGCCGGACAGGCCGGGGGTGGCCTTGCCGATGGTCTCGAGGTCGACGTCGTCGGCCAGCGGGGTCCGGCGGGTGTGCACCTCCAGGATGCCGATGCGGCCGCGCAGGTCGGGGTTGCCCACCACCACGCGGCGGTCGAAGCGCCCCGGGCGCAGCAGCGCCGGGTCGAGCACGTCGGGCCGGTTCGTCGCCGCCATCAGGATGACGCCGTCGTTGGACTCGAAGCCGTCCATCTCGACCAGCAGCTGGTTCAGCGTCTGCTCGCGCTCGTCGTGGCCGCCGCCGGTGCCCGCTCCGCGGTGCCGGCCGACCGCGTCGATCTCGTCGACGAAGATGATGCACGGCGCCTGGCGCTTGCCCTGCTCGAACAGGTCGCGGACCCGGCTGGCGCCGACGCCCACGAACATCTCGACGAAGTCGCTGCCCGAGATGCTGAAGAAGGGGACCCCCGCCTCGCCGGCGACGGCGCGGGCCAGCAGGGTCTTGCCGGTCCCGGGGGGGCCCATCAGCAGCACGCCCTTGGGGATCCGACCGCCCAGCCGCGTGAACCGGCGGGGATCGCGCAGGAACTGGATGATCTCCTGCAGCTCCTCCTTGGCCTCGTCGGCGCCGGCCACGTCGTCGAAGGTGACGCGCTTGCCGTGTTCGTTGAGCAGCCGGGCCCGGGACTTGCCGAAGGTCATCGCCCGGCCGTTGCCCTGGTTCATCTGGCGCATGAACACCAGGAAGACCACGAACAGCAGCAACACCGGCAGCACGGTCGTCAGCAGCGCGAGCAGTCCGCCGGTGGGTTCGGGCTCGAAGGACGGCACCACGTCGTTGGACTCGAGCAGCTGCAGCAGCCAGGCGTCGTCCCGGGGGCCCACGGCCTTGAACTTGCTGTCGTTGTCCAGCTCGCCGCTGATCTGCTGGCCCCGGATGGTCAGCGTCTTGATCCGCCCCTGCTCGACGTGCTGCACGAGCTGCGGGAACTCGAGCTCCTGCGTCTTGCCTCGGCTCTCCTGGCCGACGACGGCGAAGGCCAGCAGGATGACCAGGGCCAGGAAGACCCAGAGCCACAGTCCGCGGGTGTAGTTCTTCATGCGGGAGATGGACGGTGGTCGGGAGAGGGCGGGGAGGGGCGGTCGGCGACGGTCGCAGCGGCCGGGGGGCGCGCGGGTCGCCCGCAGAGGCTATCGCGGCAGGCCCCCGACGGCCCTGCGAGATAGGCCGGGGGCACACTGCGGGAGCCCGATGAAGCGCACGATCGCCCTCGCCGGAGGCGGCACCGGCGGCCACGTCTACCCGGCCATCGCCATGGGCGAGGCGCTGCGCGCCCGCGGCCACGAGGTGCTCTACTTCGGCGAGACCCGTCGACTCGAGGGGCGCGTCGCCCCGGCTCGGGGCTTCCCCTTCCACGCCGTGCCGGCCGCCCAGTTCCCGCGCACCGGGGGACCGCGGGCCAAGGCCGCCTTCGCCCGGGGCCTGGCCGCCTCGGTCGCAGAGGCGCGGAGCCTGCTGCACGCCCACCGCGTCGACGCGGTGCTCGGCGTCGGCGGCTACGTGATGGCCCCCACCGTGCTCGCTGCCGCCAGCCTGGGCATCCCCTCGGCCATCCACGAAGCCAACGTGACCCCGGGGCTGGCCAACCGCCTGTGCGCGCGGGTCGCGGACCTGGTGCTGCTGACCTTCGCCGCCACCGCCGACAAGCTGCCCGGCAAGGCCCCGGTCGAGGTGGTGGGCTGCCCGGTCAACCCGAAGATCCTGACCGGCGACCGCGCCCAGGCGCTCGCCCGCTACGGCCTGTCCGCCGAGCGACCGGTCCTGCTGGTGGTCGGCGGCTCGCTCGGCGCCGCCACCATCAACGACCTCGGCATCGCCTGCGCCCGGGCCGAGCGAGACTGGCAGCTGCTGTTCGTGACGGGGCCGCGCTACCACGCCGACGTAGCGGCCGCCCTGGACCCCCTCCCCGCCGGCGTCGCCCTGGTCGACTACGAAGACCGCATGCAGGACGCCTACGCGGCCAGCGACCTCGTCCTCTGCCGTGCGGGCTCCTCCACCCTGACCGAGCTCGCCGCCGTCGGCCGCCCGTCGGTGCTGGTGCCTTCACCCAACGTCACGGACAACCATCAGGAAGCCAACGCCCGCGGCATCGAGGCCGAAGGCGCCGCCATGGTCGTCGTCGAGCAGGACCTCGACGTGGCCGGGACCGTCGCCGCCGTCGACGCGCTGCTGCACGACCGGCCGCGGCTGGCCACGATGGCCGCCGCCAGCCACGCGCTGGCCCGCCTGGACACGGCCGAGCGTGTCGCGGACCTGGTGGAAGAGCGCCTGCTGCGCGACCGCTGAGCGTCGGCCCGCTGGACGGACCGACCCGCCGGGGTACGTGACCTCGTCCTGGGAGCCCCCATGCTCGTGCCCCTCCTCAGCGGCCTCGCCGCCGGCTCCGTCCACGTGGTGACGGGTCCCGACCACCTCGCCGCGGTCGCACCGCTCGCCGCCCACGACCCCGTCCGGGCCGCCCGCACCGGCGCCGCCTGGGGCCTCGGCCACGGGCTCGGCGTCGTCGTCCTGGGCGGGCTCGGCATGGCCGCCCGCGAGCTGGTCGACGTGCACGCCCTGTCGGGCTGGTCCGAGTTCGCGGTCGGCTTCCTGCTGATCGGCCTCGGCCTGTGGGGCGTGCGCTCGGGGCTCGGCATGCGCGTGCACAGCCACGGGCACGATCACGACGGCGACGACCACGAGCACCCGCACCTGCACCTGCCGGGCAAGGACCACGGTCCCCAGGCCCACGTCGGTCACACCCACGCCGCGTTCGGCGTGGGCATGTTCCACGGCGCTGCCGGCATGGGCCACCTGCTGGGGGTCGTGCCGGCCCTGGCCCTGCCTCCGGCTCAGTCGGCCCTGTACCTGGCGGCCTACCTGCTGGCCGCGGTGCTCAGCATGAGCCTGTTCGGTCTGGCGCTCGGTGGCATCGCCCGCCGGCTCGGCCGCAAGGCGCTGCGCGGCATGGTCGTGGCGAGCGGCGCCTTCTCGGTGCTGGTCGGCGGCATCTGGCTGGCGACGACCTTCCCGGGCGCCTGACCGGACGCTCCCTCGCAAGACGCCCCCGCCCCGGCGCCGTCAGCGCGGGAAGCGGTAGACCACGCGGCCCAACACCAGCTCGGGCGCCACCGGCCCGAAGTGCCGGCTGTCGGTGCTGTCGTCGGGTGCGTCGCCGCGCAGGTCCAGCCGGCCGTCCGCGGTGACCGTGATCAGCCGCTTGACCAGACGTCGGTCTGGCTCGCGCGGGTCGCGCACCCAGAGCAACGCCCCGACCGCCGGGGGGCGATCGGGGCGCAGGTCGACGAGGACGTGATCCCCGTCATCCAGGGTGGGCGCCATGCTGTGGCCCGACACCCGCACGCGCTGGCGTCGGCGCAGGGCCCAGGCGACGAGCTGCCGCCAGGCACGGGGGCCAGAGGTCGGCAGCCGGGAGGAGGGGTTCCCCGACGCGGCGTCCGACGCTCGAGCAGCCATCGCTCAGGACGCGGTGATCCAGGGCACGTCGCGGCCCTTGGTGGCCCAGAAGATGCCGTGGATCTTCTCGATGGCGGCCATCAGCTCGGTCGCGGACTCGACGCTGACGTGCTGCTTGCAGGCCGAGCAGAGCTTGGTGGCCTGCCAGAAGATGTCGTGCAGGTCGGGGTACTGCTCGAGGTGGGCCGGCTTGAAGTAGTCGGTCCAGAGGACCAGCAGCTCTTCCTTGGCCAGGTGGGCCTGCTGTTCCTTGATGGCGACGTAGCGGCTGTGGTGGTTGAGGTAGTGGTTCCAGGCGGCGACGTCGTTGCCGGTCGGCGGGGTCAGGCCGGCGAGCTTCTTGCTCATCGAGAGGACGGCTTCGGCGGCGACGCGGGCCGAGGCGGGGTCGTAGACGCCGCAGGGGCCGTCGCAGTGGGCGGAGGCGGTGTCGGCGGAGGGGCGGGCGCTGTTGTAGGCGGCCAGGATGCGGTCGAGCATGGAGTGTCCTTTCGGTGCAGGGGGCGGGGGACCCACCGGCGCGCGGGCCGGTCAGGCCGGTCGCGGGGGCGCTGCCCGAGGGGCGGCGTCGGCGTGCGGCCGGAGAGAGCCCTAGCGTCGAGCCGGTGCGCCGTCGAGTCCGGTTGTCATCAAACCGGGGGCCAGCCGGCGGCGGGTGCTGCAGGGCAGGGGAGGGAGCCGATAGGGGGGCGGAGAGGAGGCTGCCGTCATGCGGATCCGCGCCGTCGTGCCCGTGCTGGACGAGGCGTCCGCGCTGCCGCGGCTGTTGCCGCGCCTGTCCCGGGAGGTCGACGAGATCGTCGTCGTGGACGGCGGCTCGACCGACGGCAGCGTCGCGCTGGCCCGCCGCGCGGGCGCGATCGTGCTCCAGGCGGCCCGCGGGCGCGGTCCCCAGCTCGACGCGGGCGCGGTGCACGGGGACCCACCGGATCTGCTGTGGTTCGTGCACGCCGACACGCGGCTGCCCGACGGACCGGGGCAGGCCCTGCGCGCGGCGAGCGCCCCCTGGGGCTGCTTCGCCGTCGAGCTCGACGATCCGGACCCCCGGCTGGGCTGGACCGGGCGCTTGATGACCCGACGGGCCCGGCGGAGTGGCTCCTGCACCGGGGACATGGGCATCTGGGCGCGACCCGACCTGTGGCGCCGCGCCGGCGGCTTCGGCGCGCTGCCCGCCTTCGAGGACCTCGCGTTCAGCGATCGGGCCCGCGCCCTGGCCCCCTGGCAGGTGCTCTCGCCCGCCCTCGGCATCGACCCGCGGCACTGGCACGCGCAGGGCATCACGCGCACCGTGCTGCGCCTGTGGGGCCTGCGGGGGGCCTACCGGCTGGGCATCCCGGCCGACCGCCTGTCGGCGGCGTGGCCGTCGCGGACCCGGTGAGCGTCGCGGGTCAGGGCTGCGAGCGGCGCCGCCGGCGGAGCGCCAGCAGCGGCAACAGCACCAGCCAGCCGGTCCGCGGGAGCTCGCCGCCGACCGCGCAGGGTCCCCCGATGGACACCGTGCGCGCGTAGACCCGGAAGGGTGTGTCGGCTTCCAGGATGCGCTGGCCGTCGTCCACACGCAGGGTGCGCTCGCCCACCCGGGCGTCGTTGGCGACGGCGACCGTCGCCCGGACGCGGCTGCCGTCCACGCTGACCGACTCGACGACGACCCCGTCGCCCAGCTCGACCACCGGCTCGGCGCTCGGTGGCTCGCTCAGCACCAGCTCGATCGTGCCCGAGCTGCCCTGCACCAGGCCAGCCGGGCTGAAGTCCGCGACCCGCGGCCGATCGTCTCCGCTCTGGACGGTGAACCCGTCGAGCAGGGTCAGGGTCTCGCCGCCGGTCTCGACCACGACGTCGCGCGGTCCCACCGGGGCGTTGCCGGCGACCGACAGGGTCAGCTCCGCGCGGTCGACGTGCACGACGTCGACGTTGCTGATCACGATGCCCTCGCCCAGGTCCACGACCGGGGGGGCGTCGGCCTGCAGCAGCAGGTCGTCGCCCGTCAGCGCCACCCGCAGGGTGTCCTGCTGCCAGGCGGTCGCGGGGGCCAGGGGCGCCAGGGTCGGCACGCCCACGCTGACCGTGAAGGCGCCGCTCTCGTCACCCTCGACCTCGCCGTCGTCCAGGGCGTAGCGGGCCGTGACCACGTAGCGATCGACGGGGCCCTGCGCCGGGGCGTCGCCTTCGGGCTCGACCGTGTCCAGGACCGGCTCGCCGTCGCGGTAGACCCGGTAGCCGACGACCTCCTGGACGGTGCTCGGCGGCGACCAGGCCAGCGGCACGGTGGTGCCCCACCAGCGTCCATCCGGACCGGTCAGGTCTTCCGGGGCAGGGAGCGCGTACTGCAGGGTGGCGGGATCGCCGTCCGGGAAGGTGGCGATCTGGTGCCCGTCGTCCGCCTCGATGCGCCACTCGACCTCGCTGCCGGGGGGCAGGATCGGCAGCGATCCGACGTAGCGGTCCGCACCTTCCGCCGTCATGGGCGCGCTCTCCCACTCCCCATCGGTCTCGCGCCAGGCCAGCTCGACGGCCTGCAGCAGCTCGTCGTCGCGAACGGTGGCCTGCACCGTCGGCGGGCTGTCGGTGCGCTCCCAGGTGATCGGTGCTTCAACCTGGCTGATCCGCGGCGGCACGACGTCGCCGTCCCACAGGGCCAGCCCGTCGACGTACCAGCCGTCGGCGCGCCCCGCGGCGTCGGCGCTGAGCACCAGCCGCACCGCGCCCAGGTCCGCGTAGCCGCTCAGGTCGAAGTAGATCGCGGTCCAGTCGCTCACGTCGTCGGTGAAGCCGGCCACGTCGGGGTAGCCGTAGACCGGCGCGATGGTGCCCCAGCTGCCGCCGAGCTTGACCTCGACGCGCGCGGTGTCACCGGCCCCCAGCGCCAGCCAGTGGTGCAGCACCAGCACCGGCCGCTCGGCCGTCGTCAGGTCCAGGCCGGGCAGCCGCAGCTCCGCGTCGGCCGCGTGCAGGTAGGGCCCGTCCAGCACCGTGGCCCACACGCGCTCGCCGTCCCAGGCCGCCTCGGGTCCGGCGCCGGGCACGCCCCACTCCCACTGCTCCAGGTCGTCGGTGACCAGGAAGCCGCCGTCGTCGGCCTCGAGGTCCCAGCTCTGCAGCAGGACCTCGTCGTCCGCGTGGAGGGGGGCCGTCAGCAGGAGCGCCAGGATCACGTGTCCTCCGCCACGCGGTAGCGGATGCGCACGGTCGAGCCGGGCGGCGGCGGAGCGTCCATGGTGACGGACAGGGCGTCGTCGGCGAGGGTCCAGGCGTCGGTGCGATCGCCGTCGATGCGCACGACCACGCTGCCGGGCTCCGCGGCTTCCTGCAGGGGGAAGGTGTCGGGCCAGGCGATGCTGGCCTCGCCGATCTCGGCGACGATGGTGGCCAGGTCGGGGTCGCAGATGCTGGCCACGACCCCGCCGCTCTCCTCGGCCACGGTCGCGTAGCGCTCGGCGGGAGCGGCCCCGACGCAGCCGCTGGGAGGGGGCCCGACGACCGCGGACAGCGTGGCCGGCAGGCCGGTGGCCTCCTCCTCTCCCGCCAGGAACTCCAGGAAGGTGCTGCCGGGATCGCTGCCCATCCAGCCCTCGCTCTCATCGTCGGCGTCGGAGACCACGATGACCTGGAGCGCGGCGTCGGGGCGGCGGAAGCCGACGTTGTCCTGGCCGGCGTCGATGAGCGCGACCGCGGCCGCCGCCAGGCCGGCTTCGGGGGCGGTGGCGTCCAGCGGGAGGTCGATCGCCGCGGCGAAGGCGCCGCTCGGGTCGTCCAGATCGGGGTGGATGATCCACGGGTTGCCCCGCAGGACCGCGTCGTCGGGGTCGGTGGTGACGACCCCGGCCTGCCACGACAGGTCGAGCCCGTCGAGCGAGGCCGAGAAGCTGTCGAAGGCGTCGGCCAGCGCGGCCAGCTCGGACTCCATCGACGGCGTCGTGTCGACCACCCAGAGCACGTCGACCTTGGGCAGGGGCGCCTGGGTGAAGGTCTCCTCGACCTCGACCGGGGCGGTGCGATCGTCGCGACGGGTCAGGTTCCCGTCCGGGTCGCAGGCCGCGCCGCCGATCAGGGCGCTGACCAGCAGGACGGTGAGCGGCACGGCCCGACGCATGCCGAGGCACCGCTTCGCGAGCGGGGGTCGTTGCTCCATCAGTGCGCTCCAGCGCCCGTGCCACCCGAAGGATCGCCGCCGGGCCCCGGTCGCGTCAAGCGGCGGTGGCCGGTGGTCGCTCACGGCGTGGGCACCGTCTCACCGGGCACCCGCTTCCAGGCCTGGATGCGATCGACGAGCTCCTGCTCGCTGTCGACGCGGGTCAGGCGGAGGCGGCGGAAGTCCCACACGTTGTTGAGCCGGTACTCGCGATGCAGGGTCACCCACCGCCCGGTGTGCGGCGGGAAGCCCACGGATGCCAGGGCTTCCGTGCGGCGCAGGGGTGCGGGCAGGGCCACGTCGATCATGTAGATGTCGCCGTCGAGCACACGCACCGTGCCGCGCTCGAAGACCAGCTCCTGGCCGTCGCCCGCCGCCAGGTCCTGGGCCTGCACCAGGCCGCCCAGCTGGTCGGAGATCACCTCGCGGTGGTCCTTGAAGGCCCGGCCTCCCAGCCACGCCACGTCGATGTAGACGCCGGCGGGCTTCTCGTACTGCCGCGTGTCGTCGGGGGCCTCGATCCGGCGCGCCAGGTCCACCGCCGTCGGCTGCGCCACGAGCAGGGGCTCGTCGGGGACGCCGCGCAGCACGGGCTCTTCGCTCGTGCAGGCCGTCAGCAGCAGGGAGAGGAGGAGGGTCGGCATCGAGGGAGCGCGGGGGAGGGGGGGGCGGGTCGACAGGGTCCAGGGGGCTCTATCGGGGGTGGGCGAGATAGGGGGCGGGCTGCCGTCGGCGGGTGCCCGCCCGGCGGAGCGAGGCGACCGTGTCCGAGCCCCACGATCCGTGCGAACCCCATGATGCCCGAGGTGCGTCCGGTGGCGCAGCGGAGCCGGCGGCTGCCCTGGTGGTGACGGTGCGCTGGTTCGCCGTGCTGCGCGAGCGCCGGGGCGCAGACGAGGAGCAGGTGCAGGTCGCCCCCGGGACGACCGCGGCGGCGCTGTACCGCCAGCTGCTGCCTCCGGGGCCGCAAGGCGCGCTGCCGGTCATGTTCGCCGTCGATCGCTGCTACGTACCCGGCGACACCGTCCTCGAGGACGGCGTCGAGGTCGTGTTCGTCCCCCCCCTCGGAGGTGGCTGAGTGTTCGAGATCGTGTCGGAGCCCATCGATCCGCGGCAGGTGGAGGCCGCGGTCGCCCACGACGGCGCCGGGGCCGTGCTCACCTTCGCCGGCACCACCCGCGACAGCTTCGAGGGCCGCCGCGTGGTGGGCCTCGCCTACGAAGCCTTCGCGGAGATGGCCGTGCCGGAGATGCGAGCGATCGCCGACCAGGCGGCCGCGCGCTGGCCCGGGGTCCGCCTGGCGATGGTCCACCGGATCGGCGAGGTGCCGGTCGGCGAGGCCAGCGTGGTCATCTGCGTGTCCGCTCCGCACCGCGGGGCCGCCTACGACGCCAGCCGCTTCGCCATCGACGCGCTCAAGGAGCGGGTGCCGGTATGGAAGAAGGAGCGCTACGAGGACGGGGCGGCATGGAAGGAGAACGCCGAGTTCGCCGGGGAGGAGCCGTGAGCGACAAGCGAGAGGGCAACGTCCCCACGCCCGGCATCCCCGACGACGCCTTCGACGACAGCTTCGACGGCAGCTTCGACGGCACCCCCGACGACACCGAGGAGACCGAGAAGGTCGAGCCGGTCGGCGCACCACCCGCCGGCAGCTCCTCCTCCGGGCGCCCCTCGCTCGGCCGGCCCACGAGCATGCGGATCCGGGCGGTCGAGGACTACCCGGACCAGGAGCTCAACCCCTACCTGCGCGGCCACCTCGACCACAAGCCCGAGGTGCTGGCTGCCGAAGAGGGCAAGGCGCTGCGTGGTCACTGGCAGGACGCCTTCCTGCGCCCGGCGCCGCTGCACGTCGAGATCGGTCCCGGCAACGGCTTCTTCCTGTCGGGCATGGCGGCGCGGCACCCCGAGCGCAACTGGCTGGGCATCGAGATCCGCTTCAAGCGGGTGGTCCTGACGGCCCGGAAGCTGCGTGCGGCCGGCTGCGAGAACGGCCGCGTGCTGCGCTACGACGCGCACTACCTCGACGACCTGTTCGCGCCCGGCGAGATCGCCGCCCTGTACGTCAACCACCCGGACCCCTGGGAGAAGGACAAGCGGGCGAAGCACCGGCTGCTGCGCCGCCCCTTCGCCGAGTGGATCTGCCGGGCGGTGGCGTCGGGCGGGCTGGTCCGGATCAAGACCGACTACCGGCCGAACCTGGACGACTTCCTGGCGCTCTGCCACGACCTGCCGCTGCGGGTCGACTTCCGCTGCGACGACATCGCCGCCGAGGGCAGCCCCTGGGGCGACGACGACGTGCGCACCAACTACCAGGGCAAGTTCGACGAGCGCGGCGAGCCCGTCTACGGCGTGCAGCTGACCGTGCTGTAGCGCCGGCCGGGCGCGACCCCTGCTGCCCGTCAGCCCGGCGGCCCGTCCGCCCGTCCGCCCGTCAGCCCGGAGGCGCGGCCTCGGGGTCGAGCGCCTCCTTCCACTGCCCGGAGCGCGCGAGCCGCGCCAGCCGGCGCAGATCGATGCGGTCGACCACCAGGAACCAGATCGCGCTGCTCGCCTGCACCAGGTAGATGAACCAGTGCATCACCAGGGCGTAGGCGATGGCCGCAGCGTCCAGGCTGGGCGCCGCGCCGTCGGGGGGCGCCGCGCTGCCGCTGGCCCCGTAGACCGCCAGGCCGGCACGGCAGAAGGCCTCGTAGGTGCCGGCCATCCCCGGCGGGGCCGGGACCGCCGCGCCGAGCATCACGATGGCGAGCACGCCCATGCCCTCGCCGAAGCCGATGAACCGCTGCAGGCCGAAGGCGTGGGCCAGCACGACGAACATCAGGATGGTCTCGACCCAGGTCACGACGGTCAGGCCGAGCACCGCGGCCAGGCGTCGGGGCGACCGCACGGCCTCCAGGCCGGCGACGAAGGTCTCCGCGAACCGCAGGCCGATGCCCAACAGGGTGCGGAGCGGTCCGGGGGCGCGCTCGGCCACCGGCCCCAGGCGCGCCACGAGCTGCCGTCCGAACAGCAGCACGCCCAGCACGCCGCCCAGCAGCACCGGCAGGGCCGTGCGGCTGACCGAGCGGCCGAGCCCCACCCAGTCCAGCTCGACGCCGGCGACCTCGACCACCTGGCTGGGGGCGGGCACCAGCCACGCGGCCAGGGCCAGCATCGTGAGCGCCGCGCACAGGTCGATGACCCGCTCCAGGAACACGATCGCGAAGCCGGTGCCGAGCGGGACCCGCTCGCGCTCGAGCAGCAGGAGCGGCCGCACCACCTCGCCGAGCCGGGCGGGCAGGGTGTTGATGGCCAGGAAGGACACACACAGGATGCCGAAGCTGCTGCGGAAGCCGACGTGGGGGTGGTGGGCGCGCAGCAGCACCAGCTGACGCCAGGCACGCAGCGCCTGCTGCAGCATGAACAGGGCCGCCAGGGGCACGAGCCAGACCAGTTCCGCGCCGGCCAGGGCCGCGCCGACGTCGGCCAGGGGCACCCCCCAGAGCGCCAGGATCAGCGCCCCCGCGCCGATCACGAGCCCCAGGATCAGCTGGAACCGGCCGCCGGCCTGCGTCTGCTGGGGGGACGGGTGTGCCGGCGGAGCTGGGGCCGCGCTCACGAGTGCTTCCGCCGTCGCCAGAGGGGCAGCAGCGCGAGCAGGGCCACCGCGGCGCCGGGAGCGGCCCCCGCGCTGCAGCCGCAGCTGCCGGGGCCCTTGCCGTCCGCGTCCAGCGGGTCCGTGCCGGCCAGGTACTCCTCGAGGTTGGTGTAGCCGTCGCCGTCCGGATCCTCGCCGGCGTCGTCGCGCTCGGGGTCGAGCCCCTGCTCCTCCTCCCAGCGGTCGGACATGCCGTCGTGGTCGTCGTCGCTCGGCAGGACCAGGTCGAGGGGCGTGCGCTCCTCCCCCTCGGCCAGCTCGATGGTCTCGGCCAGGAGCGCGTTCGGCGAGCCCGGCCAGACCATGGAGACCCAGTCGTGGTCCTGCTCGCAGTAGGCGCCGTAGCTGGCCTGCAGCGTCCAGGGACCGGGGGGGAGGCCGCCGATCTCGTAGCTGCCGTCGCGCTCGGTGACGGTGGTCCACCGGTCGTCGGACAGGGGTGGGGACACGGTGACGGCCGCGCCGTAGATGCCCTGGCCCTGCTCGTCGAGGATGGTGCCGCGCAGGACCGCGCCGGGCTCGAGGGCGACCGAGATCTGCACGGTCTCGCCGGTACCGATCTCGATGGGCACCGGCAGGCCGCCTTCCTGGGGGACCCAGCGGTTGACCAGCCCGGCGGCGCTGCCCCACGCGAACAGCGTGTAGTCGCCGCCGTGCATCCCGGTCAGGCGCAGGATGCCCTCGCTGTCGGAGGAGGTGCCCTTCCCGACGGTGTAGTCGTCGTTGTAGAGCATGCCCCGGACGCCAGAGCCAGCGCCCTCGAAGGTGACCTCGAGGGAGGCCGCGGCCGGCGCCGTGAGGTCGAAGCTGTCGTCGATGGCGCCTTCGGACTCGACCGGGACGAAGACGTCGGGACGGTCGGCGTCGGGGAAGTAGGTCGTGGCGATGCCCGTGGCCGAGGCCCACACCAACACGTCGCCGGGGGGCAGGCCGGTGGCGACCCAGGCGCCGGTCTCGTCGCTGGTCGTGCTGACCAGCTGCCCGGTCGTGTAGGCGTAGATCAAGGCGTCGGCGACCGGCCCGTCGGGGCCGCGGACGATCCCGCCGACGCTGATCCCGTCGAGCAGGGAGATGTCGCCGAGGTCCTGGGTCTCGCCGGCCGACAGGCGCAGGGTGGTCCCGTCGGCGTCGTCGTAGGCGTTGGGGCTGCCGAGCCACTGGGTGGGCCAGCCCTCGGCTTCGAGGGCGAGGCGCCACGACGTCGTGCCGTCCGCCACCACGTCGAGCCCGGTCAGCACGAAGGCGCCGTCGGCGTCGGTGGTCGCGCTGCGCGACAGGCTGGCCTGGTCGGCCTCGGTGCCGACGGCGGTCAGCACGGCGCCGACTACGGGCTGGCCACCCTGGTCCACGACCACGCCGGTCAGGGTGGCGCCGCCCGTCAGCGCGACGTCCAGCCCGTCGATGGCATCGGCCTCGGCCACCACGATCGGCTCGCCGCTGCAGAAGTCCCGGGTGGCCGGGTAGTACCGGGGCACCCGATCGTCGGTGTCGGCGGGCAACACCCGCAGTCGCCAGGGGCCCGCCGGGAGGTCCTGGATCCGCCAGTCCCCCGCGGCGTCGGTCTCGACGTAGACGTAGTCGAGTCGCTGATCGTAGGCGACGACCAGCGCGCCCGACAGGCCGTCGCCCTCGGGGCTGGCCTGGACCCGGCCGGACAGCTCGGCCCCCGCGGCCGGAAGCGAGCCGAGCGAGACCATCATCAGGGCGGTGAGGCGCAGCGCACGGGGCACCGGAGCACTCCGGGAGGGGGGAGGGGAGTCAGTGCGACAGCACCTGCACCATGCACCGTACCGCGCCTTCGACCCGTCGGGGGCCGTCGCCTTCGGTCGCCTCGAGGCCCGCGAGGCCGATGGCGGGCAGGCCGAGGCGTGTGGCCCGGGTCGCCCCGGTCCAGCCGCGCTGCAGGGGGAGGCCGGACTCCTGCAGCGCCGCGAGCAGGGTGGGGGGCGCCCGGCGCGGCACGGCGGTGCCGTCGCGCGCGATGGCGGCGAGGGGATGGGCCCCCGCTTCGAGGCAGAGGAGGGCCGTCCGGTCGCGTCGCAGGGCGAGGCGCTTGTCGGCCAGCAGGTGCTCGAGCTCGTCGTGCCAGGGGGCCCCGAGCGAGCCGGCCGCCACCAGCACCCGCGTGTCGTTGCCGGTCCAGGCACGCAGGCGCGGGGCGACCGCGGCGAGCAGGTCCGCGGGAGCGGCCCCGGGCGGGGGGAGGCGACCGGCGCGACCGACCGCCAGCACCAGCCCGGCCACCAGGCAGATCGAGGCCCCGGCGACCAGCACGACGATGCGGCCGACGTCGGGATGGGCGCCGTGCAGCAGGACCCCCACGACCCCGGCCACGGTGCCCGCCAGGGCGGCACCGAGCGCCACCTGGACCAGTCCCGTCCGGGCCCCGGGACCCGACCGCGCAGGGTTCGCCGAGGCCCACACGACCAGGGTCGGCGCGTCCGGCCCCGAGCCCGGCGCCACCTCGGCCGCGACGGCCCAGCCCGCCCGGCGGGGAATCAGGCGACGCAGCCAGCTCTGGCGGCCCTGCAGGTCGAGCAACACGGCCCCCAGCACGGCGAGGCACAGGGCGATGCCCGGAAGTGGTCGCAGGAGGCCCACCCCCAGCGCGGCCACCATGGCCAGGGCGTAGGCGAGCACGGGCGCCCGGCTTCCGGCGTGGCCCACGGCGGGCACGAACCAGGTCGGGGCTCCGGTGGCGTGCAGGCGACGGCCCAGCTCTTCGATGCGACGCTGCTCGGTGGAGGGCGTCGGGTCGGTCCGGCGGGGCATGCGGGGGCTCGGTCCTGCGGGAAGGTCGGGGGCCTCTCGGGGGGCCCCGACCGGGGGCGCCAGGTCGGGCGGCACGGCTGCAACATACTCCGACAGGCCCCCCCCGTCTTCGGGTCGTCACGTGCTTGCCCGCGCACGCGGCAAGCCGTATGGTCCCGACGTCATGCGGCGCGTGCCGGGCAGCGGTCACGCGATCGCGCGCCGGGCGCGCCGGCGCAGGCCACAGCAGACAGCAGGACATGCGGATGCGATATCGCGGGCGTGAATACACCGGAAAGGGCGTCACCATCGCTGTCGTCGACAGCGGCATCGATGCGTCCGATCCCCGGCTGGAGGGCGTCTCGGTCGAAGGCTGGAGCATCCAGCTGGGCGCCACGGCGCACGCCATGCTCGGGGCCGACTTCACCGACGAGAACGGCCACGGCACCGCGATGGCCGCCGCCATCGCCCGCATCGCGCCAGACGCGAAGCTGCTGGGCGTCAAGATCATGGACGCCCGGCTGCGCACCAGCGCCGACCTGATGGCGGCGGGCATCGAGACCGCCTTTCGCGCCGGCGCGAACGTCATCAGCCTGTCCCTGGGCACGCCGAACATGGGCAAGGCGCTGCTGCTGCGCGACTGCTGCGCGCTCGCGGTCGAGAACGACGCCGTCGTCCTGGCGGCGGCCCATCCCAAGGGCGAGCGGGCCTACCCCGCCGACCTGCCGGAGACGGTGGGCGTCGCGACCCACCCCGACTGCCCGCTGGACAAGGTCTACTACTTCGCGCCCCATCGGTTCCCGCGGACCGTCTGGCGCAACCTGACCGGCAAGTTCCTGACCCACGGCTATGCCTGGAACGGCGACGAGCGCGGCTCCTTCAAGGGCAGCGGCATCGCGACGGCCTACATGGCCGGTCGCACCGCCTGCATGCGTGAAGCGCTGGCCGGAGAGAGCGCCCAGGGGGTCATCGAGGCCCTCCGGAATTCGTCGCTCACTCCGGTTCCCGAGATCGGCTACGCGTAGGCGGTGCTGCTCGCCCTCCTGACCACCGGCTTCGCGTGGGCGGGTCCCGTCGACCTCGTCGGCTTCGGCTCGCCCGCCATCGGCCGGGGCGGTGGCGGCGTGGCGCTGGTGGACGGCGCACAGACCGTCTTCCGCAACCCCGCGACCCTGCAGGACATGCAGTCGTCGCAGCTCGCGGTCGGCTTCCACCTGATGCGGGGCTCGTTCGACCCGGTCCAGGACCTGTGGTGGGACACCAACCAGGACGGGCGCGTCGACGACAGCGACGCTCCGCTGTCGGTCCCCGTCGACATGGAGTCCGCCGACGCCGTCTGGGTCTCGCTGGGCCGACCGATCGGCGGCCGGTTCGGCATCGGCTTCAACGGCGTCCTCCCCGTGCGGCGCCTCCTCCGCATCGAGACCTTCGAGCCTTCCCTCCCCGAGTACTTCCTCCTCGCCAACCAGGCCCAGCGCTTCGACATGGCGCTCGGCTTCGGCTGGGAGCAGCTGCCGGGCATCAGCGTCGGCGGGGGCGTCCAGCTCATCTCGCGCGCCCGCCTGACGATGAACACGACCCTGGACGTGACGGTGCGGGCGGCCGACGACGGGGACACCGACGTCGGCACCCTGGTCACCGACCTGCAGCTGGACCCCCACGCCATGACGCTGGACATCGTGCCCGGACTGGCGCCGATGGCCAGCCTGTACTGGGACGCCGGGGCACTGGTCCCCGCGCTGCAGGGCCTGACCGCTGGGTTCTGCTGGCGCGGCTCGACCGGCCTGCCGGTGGATGTCGCGGTGGACGTCCAGGCCAACATCCTGGCCGACGACCTGGGCGAGCTCGACCCCGTGGGGATCACCGCCCTGGTGCCGCTGCGGTTCGAGTTCTTCGACCACTACGTGCCCACGCGGGTCGACGCCGGGCTCGCCTGGACCACGCCCGACGTCTTCCGTGTGTACGCCGACCTGCGGCGCACCTGGTGGGCGCCCATGCAGGTGTCCGTCGGACACGTCGTCGACACCGAGGTGCAGAGCCAGCTGCTGGCGCTGCCGGACCCGGTCGTCACCGACGGAAACGACCTGGACGTCGTCATCGGCAACACCTGGTCGGTGCGTGCCGGCGGCGAGGTGCGGCTCCCCGCGTGGGAGCCCGGCGGCGAGGTCGGACGGCTGCAGGGCATCATCCGCGCCGGTGCTGGCTTCGAGCCGACGCCGCTCCGCGGGCAGCGCGCCAACACCGCCCTGCTGGACAGCGACCGGCTGATCCTGGCGGGCGGGCTCGGCATCGAACACGGCGATCCCTTCGGGTTGATCTCCGGCCCCGTCTCCTGGGACGTGCACACCCAGGTCCACATGCTGGGCCAGGGCTCGCTGGCCGTCGACACCACCCCCTACCGACCCGGCGCCCCCGTCGACGGTCGCCCCCTGCCCATCGGCGGCACGGTGTGGGCGGCCGGACTGCAGTGGGCCATCGACTACTGAGAGGACTCCGCGATGAGCATCGTGACGGAACTGGCCCGCTGGGCCCATGACCTGAGCGTGGACGATGTCCCGTCGCGGGTCCTCGAGCGGGTACGCCTGCAGCACCTGCACGCCGCGGCCAACGTGCGGGCGGTCGCCGATCGCGAGCAGGCCGCGTCTTTCGCTGCGTCGCTGGACAGCGTGGCGCGGAACCGCAAGACCGCAGCTCCCACCGTGCTCGGCGGCAGCGTCGACCGGCGCGGGGCCGCCCGCCTGCACGCCGCGCTGGGCACCTGGCTGCACCGGCATGGCTGGCTGCTCGGCGGCGAGGTGTCGATGGCCGCCACGACGGCGGCCTGGGCCTGCGCCCGGGGCCACCGGCTGGACGAGCTGCTCGTCGCCACCGTGGCCGCCAACGAGGTCGCGGGCCGGCTCGGCCTGTCGCTGTTCCTGCACCCCTCGCCGGAAGAGACCTGGGGGCATGTGCAGGCGGTGGGCGCGACCGTCGCCGCGGGGCGGCTGCTCGGGCTGGACGCCCAGCAGCTGGCCCACGCCCTGGCCCTCACGCTCTGCACCGAGATCGCCGCGCCCCACCGGGCGCGGTTCGGTGGGGACGGAGGCCGGCTGGCCATCGGCGCCGCCCCTGTCGCGGCGGCCTTCGACGCGGTCGCGCTCGCGGCGGCCGGCATGCGCGGGCCGCTCGACATCCTCGATGCACCCGGCGGACCGCTCGAAGACACCCCGGTCCCGCTGCGCGCCGCCTTCGGGGGCCGGGGGCAGGCCTGGCTCTCGACCACGCTCGCCTACCCGCAGTCCCCGGCGCCGCGGGGCGTGCAGGCCGCCGTGCAGGCGGTGGGCGAGATCCTCGACCGCCACGTGAAAGCCGCCGACAAGCGCCTTCGCGTCGCCCAGGTCGATCGCATCGAGGTCGCGCTGTGTGCCGACGGCATGCGCTCGGCGCGCCACGAGCGGCTGTCGGCCTGGGACGCCGAGGCGCTGCACTCCGATCTGCCGCGCCTGCTGGGGCTGTTGGTGTCGAACCACGACATCCGGCCGAGCGCCCTGCGCGACGAGCTGGTCCTGGCCCAGGCCGAGGAGATCAGCATCGTCGCCGGCCGCGTGTCGCTCGAGCACAGCTGGCGCCGCACCGCCACCGCGACGCTCCAGTTCTTCGACGTGATGGCCCCGGTCTTCGCCGGCATCCAGAAGGCCGAGCTCGCGGCCGCCTTCACGGCGCGGGTGGGCCAGGGGGGCGGCGGGGTGCCCGAGCTCAAGGATCTGCCGCTCGTGGCGCAGCTGCGGCCCGCCGCGCTCGCCGATCGGTTCCGGTACCAGAGTGGCGACCTGGCCGACGTGCGACTGGAAGAGCTGCAGTTCGGCCTGGGCGCCGACGTGCGGCTGTACACGACCCGCGGCGGTTGCTGGCGGGCCAGCCGCGACATCCCCGCCGGCAGCCCCGGCTGGCCCTGGGACGACACCGTCGCCTGGGTGCTCGACGCCTGGGGGGACCGCGACCGTGCAGCGGCACTGCTCGCCCACGACGGCGGGGACGACGCCGACGGCTGGGCAGCGGCCCTGCTGGGGCGCTGAGCGGGGCGCTGCCCCGGCGGGTCAGGGCGACGAGGAGAAGAAGCTCTCTTCGACGGCGTCGAAGCCGGTGTCGGCCACCGCGGGGACCGGTGCAGCGTCGTCGGCGTCCGTCGAGATGAGCTCGACGGACTCGGCGTCTTCGAGCTCGTCCACCAGAGGGGCCGAGGGGGTGGCGACGCCGACCGCCGCCGGATCGGTCAGGTCTTCCTGGTCGAGGCGGGCTTCACCGGAGGTGGGGGCGGCGTCCTTGGTCGCGGCCTTGGCGGACCCCTTGGTCGCGGCCTTGGGCGTGGCGGCAGCCTTGGCGGCGCCGGCCTTGGCGGGGGCGGGCGCAGCGGCCGCGGCGGGGGCGGGCTCGCCTTCCCGCGGCGTGATCACGAAGCGCTTCTCGAGCACCTTGGCGGTGCGGAAGGCGGTGACCGCGTCCAGCTGGGCTTCGGTGACGAGCGCCCGCGCGAGCTTGTAGCCGTCGAGGGACACGAGCTCGGCGCCGCAGACGGGGCAGGCGTTGCGCTCGATGGCGAAGCGGTAGTCGCCGGGGACGCGATGGCCGTACAGGCAGCGGTGATCCATGGGGGCTCCTTTGGAGGCGAGGGGAGGAGTCCGGCCTACTCGAGCTGGAGCTCGACGTCGTAGGTCACGAGGAAGTACCCCGAAGAGTCCTCGTAGCTCTCGAAGTGACTGGCATATCCCGCCTCCGCGTAGAACGGCGCGGCCATGTCGAACATCCACCAGTCCGCGGCGAAGCCGCCGGGCGCCTGCGTCGTGTCCGCGAACCACTCCTCCCAGGTGGCGGCGTCGCCGCTGAACACCAGCCCGACGATCGCCTCGTTCGTGCTGGGCGAGTACCACGGGAAGCCGCCCGCCAGCACGTCGTGGTTCGTGCAGGTGGACTCCCGGGTGTAGGACCCGTCGAACCACAGGGTGCTGCCTTCGCCGTCGATGCGGTCGCCTTCTCCCGCGTAGCGCAGCGAGCAGTCCTCGAAGCCGCTGACCGGGTTGAAGTACCAGTCCACCTGCATGGTGAGGGTGTAGTGGGTCCAGTCCTGCAGCTCGTCGACCACCGACCCGTCGTCGCCGCCACTGTCGGTGCCTCCGCCGTCCGAGCCTCCTCCGTCCGAGCCTCCTCCGTCGGTGCCGCCTCCGTCGGAGCCGCCTCCGTCCGAGCCGCCTCCGTCGGTGCCTCCTCCGTCGGTGCCTCCCCCGTCGCCGCCGCCATCGACCGCCCCGTCGCCCTGGCAGTCGGGACTGCCCCAGCAGCCCTGGTCGTCGCAGTCGAAGTAGCCGTCCTGGTTGTTGTCGGCGCCGTCGCTGCACTCGCCGGCCTCGTCGCCCTCCACGTCCTTCGAGAAGAGCCCGCAGGCCGGCAGCGCGGCGAGCAGCAGGGCGAGGGGGAGTCGGGGGTGGCGCCGCTGCGGCGTCGTGACGGTGGACCGGGACATCTGGCCTCCTCGGGAGCGACGCCACGAGGGTACCCGGCCCGCCGGGGTCCGCGTCGTCACCTTCTGCTTGCGCACCCCCGCCTGTCCCTCCGTGCTGTACCATGCGCCCCGACTTCGCATCGCCGTCGGCGCGGCGCCGCCGCGCGTCCGGCAGACCCCTGCAGCCCGGTTCCCGGGCGTCGCTCAATCCCGAGGAGGAACGGATGGCATCCGACACCGACCGCAGCCAGGCACGCCTGGGCGAGCTGCTGGTCAAGGAAAAGGTCATCAGCTCGCTTCAGCTCAAGCGCGCCGTCGAGGCCCAGCGCAACAGCGGCTCGCGCCTCGCGCACGAGCTCACGCGCCTCGGGTACATCGAAGAGAGCGAGCTCACCGCCTTCCTCAGCAAGCAGTACGGCGTCCCGAGCATCAACCTCGCCGACTTCGAGATCGACGCGGACGTGCTCAAGCTCATCCCGAAGGAAGTCGTCACGCGCCACCAGGTCGTGCCGATCAACCGCACGGGCAACACGCTCATCATCGCGATGGCGGACCCGAGCAACATCTACGCCATCGACGACATCAAGTTCGTCAGCAAGTTCAACGTCGAGGTGGTCGTCGCCAGCGAGCAGGCGATCGCCGACGCCATCGAGAAGTACTACACGTCCAACGTGTCCTTCGACGAGGTCATGCTCGACTTCGAGGAGGGCATGGAGGAGGACTTCCAGTTCGACGAGGATGCCGAAGAGGACATCGACGTCGTCGACCTGGAGAAGAGCGCTGGCGAGGCGCCGGTCGTCAAGCTGGTCAACCTCATCCTGCTCGACGCCATCCGCAAGAACGCGAGCGACATCCACGTCGAGCCCTACGAGAAGTCGATGCGGATCCGCTACCGCATCGACGGCGTGCTCTACGAGGTCATGAAGCCGCCCAACAAGCTGCGCTCGGCCATCGTCAGCCGCCTCAAGATCATGTCGAACCTGGACATCGCCGAGCGGCGGCTGCCCCAGGACGGCCGCATCAAGATGAAGCTCGGCCGCGGCCGCGAGATGGACTTCCGCGTCAGCGTGCTGCCGGTGCTCTGGGGCGAGAAGGTCGTCATGCGGCTGCTCGACAAGAGCAACCTGCAGCTCGACATGACGAAGCTCGGCTTCGAGGAGAAGGTCCTCGCCGACTTCAAGGGCGAGATCTACAAGCCCTTCGGCATGATCCTCATCACGGGCCCGACGGGCTCCGGCAAGACGACGACGCTGTACTCGACGCTCTCGGAGCTCAACAAGAGCACGACGAACATCTGTACCGCCGAAGACCCGGTCGAGTTCAACCTGTTCGGCATCAACCAGGTTCAGATGCAGGACAGCATCGGCCTGAACTTCGCGAGCGCGCTCCGGTCCTTCCTCCGCCAGGACCCCGACGTCATCATGGTCGGCGAGATCCGCGACTTCGAGACGGCCGAGATCGCGGTCAAGGCCGCGCTCACCGGCCACCTCGTGCTCTCGACGCTGCACACCAACGACGCGCCGAGCTCGGTCAGCCGCATGCTGAACATGGGCATCGAGCCGTTCCTGGTCGCCAGCTCCGTCAACCTCATCGGCGCCCAGCGCCTGGTGCGCAAGCTCTGCCAGGACTGCAAGCAGCCGCGACAGGTGCCCGACCAGGCGCTCATCGACCTGGGTGTGCCGCCCGAAGAGGTCGGCGACTACGAGGTCATGCACGCCGAGGGCTGCCGCACCTGCAGCAACACCGGGTACAAGGGCCGGATCGCCGTCTACGAGATCATGGTCATGACCGACGAGCTGCGGGAGTTCATCCTCAACGGCGCCAGCACCCTCGAGCTCAAGCGCGAGGCGATCCGCGGCGGCATGAAGACCCTGCGCATGTCGGCGCTCACCAAGCTCGCCGCCGGCCTGACCTCGCTCGAAGAGGTCGTGCGCGCCACCGCGTCGGACTGATCGGCCTGACAACTCCGGACAGCGCGCGCTTGCAGCAGCGCGCGTCCGCTGGGTAATCTGCTGCAACCCTGGACCTGTCGGAGCAGAACATGGCCATGTACGCGTACGAGGGACGCACCTCGACCGGTGAGTCCCGCAAGGGCGAGATCGAAGCGCCCGACCAGGACGCTGCCCGCAAGCGCCTGCGCGCCATGCAGATCCAGCCCACCTCGCTGAAGGCCAAGGGCGGCGGCATGAAGGTCAGCGTGGCCATGCCGAACTTCCTCAAGCCCAAGGTCGGGACCAAGGACCTGGTCATCTTCACGCGCCAGTTCGCGACCATGATCGACAGCGGCCTGCCCCTGGTGCAGTGCCTGGACATCCAGTCCAAGCAGGCTCCGAACCCGACCTTCCGCGAAGAGCTCGCCGTCATCAAGGAACAGGTCGAGTCCGGTAGCACCTTCGCCGACGCGCTCAAGAAGTTCCCCGGCACCTTCGACGACCTGTTCCGCAACATGGTCGCGGCCGGCGAGGTCGGCGGCATCCTCGACACGATCCTCAACCGCCTCGCGGCCTACCTCGAGAAGGCCGACAAGCTCCGCCGCCAGGTCAAGGGCGCCATGGCCTACCCGGTGGGCGTCAGCCTGGTCGCCGGCGCGGTCACCTCGCTCCTGCTGCTCAAGGTCGTCCCGACCTTCGAGACCATGTTCGCCGAGATGGGCGCCGCGCTGCCGGCGCCGACGCAGTTCGTCGTCGACCTGTCGCGCTGGCTCCAGAACAACGTGCTGTTCGTCATCGTCGGCATCATCCTGATGATCGTCGGTGTCCGTCAGCTCTACAAGACCGAGCGCGGCAAGGTCGCCATCGACGGCTTCCTGCTCAAGATCCCGGTCTTCGGTGACCTGCTCAAGAAGGTCGCCGTCGCCCGGTTCACGCGGACGCTCGGCACGATGATCGCGTCCGGCGTGCCCATCCTCGAGGCCCTCGAGATCTGCGGCCGCACCGCCGGCAACCGGATCATCGAGAACGCGATCTCCAAGGTCCGCGACAGCATCGCCGAAGGCCGCACCATCGCCGAGCCGCTGTCCGAGACCGGCGTCTTCCCCGAGATGGTCTGCCAGATGATCGGCGTCGGCGAGGCGACGGGCGCCCTGGACGTCATGCTCAGCAAGATCGCCGACTTCTACGAGGACGAGGTCGACCAGGCGGTCGAGACCGTCACCAGCCTGATGGAGCCGATGATCATGGTGGTCATGGGCATCATCATCGGCGGCCTCGTCATCGCGATGTACCTGCCCATCTTCAGCATGGCGGGCAACATCAACTGAGGAGCGCGGTGGTCGAGGAACCCGCGACACCCGACGCCACGGCCCGGACCCAGGAACGCCAGCCCGAGCAGCAGCCGGTCGGCGTGTACCTGTTCGGCAAGATCGGTCTCGCCTTCGCGCTGCTGGTGTTCAGCGGCGTGATCGCCTTCCGCAGCCCGGATGGCACCTACGCGCCCAACGGCGCCTTCTACCTGATCGGCCTGGCCTTCGTGGTGTGGGCGGCGAGCGCCTGGGGACTGCGGCAGACCCGCGATCTGGTGCGCTACGGCTGGTTCCAGCTGGTCTTCGACGCCGTGCTCGTCACGGCCCTGGTCGCGGTGACCAGCGGCATCGAGAGTCCGCTCGCGGTCCTGTACTTCATCAACATCATCGCGGCGCCCTTCCTGGTGCCGACGCGCGGCGTGGCGATGGTGTTCATGCTCGACGTCATCGGGTTCTCGGCCGTTGCGTGGGCGGGCCGCTCCGGGCTGTTGCCGTGGCTGGCGGGTACCCATCGCACGATCGACCTGCAGGAGTTCCTGCTGCACCTGTTCGCGATGGCGCTGGTCGGCATGCTGTCGGTGCAGCTGACCCGCTCGATGACGTCCATCCTCGAGCGCTCGGTGGCCCGGGGGCAGGCGCTGGCTGCGGAACGGGCGCTCATCCTGTCCGAGCTCGACGTCGGTCTCGCCGAGCTGGACGCCGCCGGGCGGATCACCCTCCTCAACCCGGTGCTCGAGCGCCTGCTGGGCGACGTTCGGGGCGAGGACCTTCAGGCCGTGCTTCCGGGCGAAGGGGACACCTACGAGGTCTCGATGACCGCCGAGGACGGCGAGCCGCTGCGGGCCCTGTGTACGCGCCGGCGACGGACCGATGGTGTCGAGCTGGTGTTGGTGCAGGACGTGACCTGGCTGCGCGAGATGGAGGAGGCCGTGGCCCGGGAGGAGCGGCTCGCCGGTGTCGGCAAGCTCGCTGCGGGTCTCGCCCACGAGATCCGGAACCCGCTGGCCAGCCTGTCGGGGAGCATCCAGCTGCTGCAGGAGGAGTCCCCCGGGCCGCTGCACGGCATCGCGCTGCGCGAGGTCCGCCGGCTCAACGATCTCGTCAACGAATTCCTGGAAGCCGCCCGACCTCCGCGGATCGAGCCGCAGCCGACCGATCTGGGGCAGCTGGTCGAGGAGGTCGTCGAGACCTTCTCCCACGACCCTCGCTACTGCGATCGCATCGCAGTCGAGGTCGAGCAGGGTCGGGATCTGCCGCTGGTGCCGGTGGATCCACGCCGGTTCCGGCAGGTGCTGTGGAACCTGTTGCTCAACGCCGCCCAGGCGACGGTGGGCGACGGGACCATCTCGCTGACCCTGCGGCGGCGCGCAGACCACGTGTCCCTGCGCATGTCCGACACCGGGGTGGGCATCCAGCCCGACCAGCTCCGCAGCATCTTCGACCCCTTCTTCACCACCCGCGCAGGCGGGACCGGGCTCGGGCTGGCCAACGTCGAGCGCATCGTGCGTGGCCACGGCGGCAGCGTGTCGGTGTACAGCAAGCCCGGCCAGGGCACGACCTTCATGATCGCGCTTCCGGTGGCGGTCGAGGACCACGAGGTGGCCGCGATGGGCCGGTTCGATATGGGCGAGAACGAGGTGATCGAAGTCGATGGCTGAGCGCATCCTGGTGGTGGACGACGAACTCTCCATGCGGGAGTTCCTGCAGATCCTGCTCGAGCGTGCGGGCTACACCGTGGCCGTCGCGGCGTCTGGCGAAGCCGCGCTGGAGGCCGCGCGGGAGGAGCTGCCGGGCCTGGTGCTCACCGACCTGAACATGCCGGGCATGTCCGGGCTCGACCTGCTCCGCGAGCTCAAGGCCCTCGCCGCGGGCCGCAGTCGCGATGTGGAGGTGGTGGTGGTGACGGCCTTCGGCTCGACCGAGTCCGCGGTCGAGGCGATGCGGATGGGGGCCGCCGACTACGTCATGAAGCCGTTCAACAACGCGGAGCTGCTCCTGGTCGTCGAGCGCGCCCTGGAGCGGCTGGCCCTCGAGGCAGAGAACGAGCGCCTGCGAACGGCGGTGGGCGAGCGCTTCCACTTCGGGCACCTGGTCGGGTCCTCCCGGATGATGGGCGAGGTCTACGACCTGATCCGTCGCGTCAAGGACACCCGGATCAACTGCCTGATCGAAGGGGAGAGCGGCACCGGAAAGGAGATGGTGGCCCGCGCCATCCACTTCAGCGGCCGCCGCAAGGCCCGACCCTTCGTGCCGATCAACTGTGGCGCGATCCCGGAGAGCCTGGTCGAGAGCGAGCTGTTCGGGCACGTGAAGGGCTCCTTCACGGGTGCCCATCGGGACAAGCAGGGCCTGATGCGTGCGGCCGACGGCGGCACCCTGTTCCTGGACGAGGTGGCGAGTCTCCCGCCTTCGGCCCAGGTCACCCTGCTGCGCGCGCTGCAGGAGCGTCGGTTCACTCCGGTCGGTGCGGTCCGCGAGATCGAGGTCGACGTCCGCATCATCGCCGCGAGCAACGTGCCCCTGCAGGACGCGGTGGCCGAGGGGACCTTTCGCGAGGACCTGTACTACCGGCTCAACGTGGTCCGCATCGCCCTGCCCCCGCTTCGAGAGCGGGGGGACGACGTGTTGGAGCTCGCGCGCCAGTTCCTCGAGCGCTACCGGGACGAATACGGCAAGCCGATCGACGGCATCGCTCCGGACACGGCGCGGGCGCTGCGGGCCTACCACTACCCGGGCAACGTCCGCGAGCTCCAGAACATCATGGAGCGCGCCGTGGCCCTCTGCGAGGGGCAGCGACTCAGCAGCGTCGACCTGCCGTCGCAGGTGACGGGCGCGGAGACCAGCCTGCTGCCGGGGGCGGTCGACACCGAGCCAGGGGCCCGCCGCTTCCCCGACGAAGGGGTGAACCTGGAGTCGGTGCTGGCGGCCGAAGAGCGGAAGTGGCTGGTGCGGGCGCTCGAGGCAGCGGACGGGAACAAGACCCAGGCGGCCCGGCTGCTGCAGATGACCTTCCGGGCGTTCCGGTATCGGCTCGCCAAGTACGGCATGGACGAAGGCTGACCGGATGCTCCGGGCGCCGTCCCGGGGAATGTGACGCTGAGCGTCACCTGACGCAGAGCGTCACCCGAGAAAGCGACGCTGAGGGTCACCTGTCGGAGGCGGTCCACCGAGGCCGAACTGGACGATGCTGTGCTGGTGGGGATTATCGGTGGAATGCGGGCGCTGGTGAGAAGTTGGCACGCGGGTTGCAGTAGTGGGATGCGACCGACGCCACCCGGCATCCAACCCCGGTCGAGAACAAGGAGAGAGAACCATGTTCAGCAAGAAGGGCTTCAGCCTCGTCGAGCTCATGATCGTCGTCGCCATCATCGGCATCCTGGCCGCCATCGCCATCCCCAACTTCATGGAGATGCAGTACAAGGCCAAGCGCGCCGAGGCCCCGGGCAACGTCGACGGCATCAAGACCGCCGAGATGGCCTACGACGCCGCCTTCGACCAGTACGTCACGCTGGCCGCCAACCCCGCCTCCATCCCCGGCAAGGCTCCGGTCACCTGGGGCGCCCCCGCTGACTACGACATCGTCGGCTGGACCCCGGACGGCAAGGTGCGTGGCCAGTACCAGGCCGTCAACGTCCTCAACGACGTGACCGTCACCGGCATCATCGACGTCGATGGCGACGGCACCAGCGCCACCTACACCGCCACCACCTCCATCAACGCCGTCCAGAACACCGCCAACAGCGTGTACTGAGCAGCGTGTGGAAGGGCCCGGAGCGCTACGGCGCTCCGGACTCCCACGGCAACGTCCCCGACCGGGCTTCATGCTCGGTCGGGTTCGTTGCGTCTCGGGGTTGGCTTGACTTCTGGCCAGGGGCTGGGATTGCATGCAGACCATGGCGGAGATCTCGTCCAGTCGCGGCCCTTGGCGGCCCTTGCTCGCGGTTGCCCTCGTCCTCGTCGCCTACTGGGGGGTGTGGGGCTGCGGCTTCGTCTTCGACGACCAGGCGATGGTCGTGGAGCACCAGCTGGTGGCCGATCTGGGCCGCTGGCGAGAGATGTTCTCGACGGACCTCTGGGCGGGCTCGCAGTTCGAGGGCTGGCAGAGCGGCTACTACCGCCCGCTGGTGTTGCTCGATCTGGCCGCCGATCGGGCGCTGTTCGGGCTGAGGCCGGCGGCCTTCCACCTGCACTCGCTGGCCTGGCACCTGCTCACGGTGTGGCTCGGCTGGGCGCTGCTGCGTCGGGTCCTGCCCGGGTCGGCCGCCCTTGCGGGGACGCTGGTGCTGGGGCTGCACCCTGCGTCCAGCGAAGCGGTGATCTGGATCGCCGCGCGCAACGACGTGATGGCGATGGCGCTGTCCCTGCTGGCCCTCTGGCTCGTGGTGCCGACGCAGGCGCGACCGGTGCGACTGATCGTCGGCGCGCTGGTCGCGCTGGCGGCCCTGTTGTCCAAGGAGTCGGCCGTCGCGCTCCCGCTGTGGCTGGGCTGCCTCGATCTGGCTGCGGGCAGCTCGCCCCGCGAAGGGTGGCGCCGCTATGCCGCGCTCGGGTGCGGCCTGGCCGTCGGCGTCGGCATGCGGGTCGTCGCGGGGGTGGGTGCTTCATCGGCATCGGGTGAGGCCGGAGTGATGGTGCTGCTCAACGGCCTTCCATGGTTCCTCGGCACCGTGGGCGCCTCGCTGGCCGGACTGTGGCCCCTGTCGGTCGGTCGGCACATCGACTGGATCCGGTTCGAGCCGCTCTGGCGGGTGGCGATCGGGTTCGCCTTCTTGATCGTGCTGGCCACCGCGCCGCTCCTGGTCCGGGCGGAGCGGCGACGCGCGGCGGCGGCGGGCTTCCTGTGGGGAGCGATCGCCATCGCGCCGACGGTGTTTGCCGTCTCCAGCCGCGCACTGTTCGGCGATCGATACGTGCACGCGGGCATCTTCGGGCTGGCCCTGTGGGTCGGGGCGGTGCTGGGCCGGGCGGCGTTCCCGATCGTGCTCGCGCTGTGTGTGCCCGGGATCCTGATGATCCACGCCCGCATCCCGGACTGGCGCTCGACCGAGACCCTGTTCGCCGCCACGCTCGAGGACGCGCCCAATCCCTGGGTCCACCTGGTGCAGGGCAACCTGCTGCGGGAGCGTGGACGCCACGCCGAGGCCGTCCCGCACTTCGTCGCGGCCCTGGACGCCGACCCGCCGGCCTGGAATGCCTGCACGCTGGGGGTCCGCGCGAGCATCAGCGCAGGCCAGCTGATCGAAGCCCGTGATCTCGCCCAGGCCGCGCTCGATCGTGGGTGTCCCCCCACCCGGCAGCACATGGGGCTGCTCGCCATGCTCGACCTGCGGCTCGGCTCGGTCCAGGGCGCCCGCGACGCCCTGCTCCGTGCGAGCGGTCCGCCCGATCCGGTGGGCTGGGACCGAGCGGTCGAAGCGGCGCTGGCCCGACTCGACGGCGACGACGCCCGGTACGACGCCATCGCGGCGACCTGGGAACAAGGCCGCGCCCTGGAGGACGATGTGGCGTGGCTGCTGGCTGGCTATGATCTCGGCGGAGAGCAGTGATGCGGAGCAGGACGAGAGTACGTGTGGCCGTGGTCGTGGCGCTCGTAGTGGGCGCCGTGCTGGCGCACCAGGCACAGCGGCACTCCGATGTGCCTCGGCGGGTCGCCCAGGGTGGCCTGGCCGGGCGGGTGACGCCCGACCCCCGACTGCTCCGCGTCGCCGCCATGGGGCAACCCACCCTGCTGGCTGACCTGATGTGGACCCGCGCGGTGCTCAACTTCGCAGAGCTGAGCGATCGCGCCACCGAGCAGGACGGGCTCTGGGTCCGCAGCATGGTGGAGAGCACGGCGGCGCTGGATCCCACCTGGCGGACCGTCTACTTCTACGGCGGATCGCTGCTGAGGGTGATGGACGACTCCGCAGGCAGCAACCAGATCTTCGAAGCCGGAGCGGCGGCGCTGCCGGATGACCCCTACTTTCCCTTCTCGCGGGCGATGAACGCCTACCTGTACGACAACGACGTGCAGACGGCGCGGATCTGGATGGAGCGGGCGGCTTCGCTGCCGGGCGCCCCCCCGTGGTACCGCGCGGCGGCGGGGGGCATGCTGCGGAAGTCCGGGGACCGCGGGGCCGCGCTTCGCTACCTGGCCGAGCAGATGGAGACCATCGAGGACGAGGGGGCCCGCGCGGCGCTGGAGTACCGCTACAACTCCCTGCTGCACGACCAGCTCTCCGAGGAGCTCACGGACAGCCTGCACGCCTGGGAGCGCGAGCACGGACAGCGTGTCGAGGACCTGACCGGCATGTCGGGGCGGCTCCCGCCGGACCCGTTCGGTGAGGGGTGGGTCCTGGGGCCCGACCACGTGGTCCGGAGCGCCCAGGCCGAGAAGACCGCCGAGCGCACCGCCCGCGTCGTCGAGCGCCACTGGCTCACGGAGCAGTGAGCCGGCAGAGACTGTGCGTCGTCGGTCTGGGCAGCTCCCTGGGCCCGTCTGCCGCCACACTGGCGGTGGCAGCGAGCGCACTGGCTGCCACTCCGGGGGTCGAGCTGCTGCGCGCGTCCCGTGTCTGGCAGAGCCTGCCGATGGGGACGACGGCCCGCGGCTTGTTCCACAACGCCGCCCTGCTGTTGCGCACGAGCCGCTCGCCCCGGGGCCTCCTGGCCCGTTGCAAGGAGCTCGAGGAGCGGCTCGGCCGGCGACGGTCCAGCCGATGGGGCGACCGCGTGGTGGACCTGGACCTGCTCCTGGTCGACGGGGTCGTCCGACGGGGGAGGGGACTGACCCTTCCGCACCCGGGTCTGGCCCTGCGGGACTTCGCCCTCTGGCCCGCGCAGGAGGTGGCTCCAGCACTCGTCCATCCGCTGTCGGGAACCCCGCTCGGAAGGCTGGGGCCGCCGTCTATCCGCACCGGATGTCGGCCAGTCGCAAACCTGTTGCCGACGCGGCCCCAGGCGGTTGCGACGGCACCTGGCCTGGAGTACAGCCGGCCTCCTCGCCCCTCGCCCACCCGGATCCGGTGCACCATGAAGTTCTTCCTCGACACGGCCAACATCGAAGAGATCAAGCAGGCCCACGCCTGGGGCGTCATCGACGGCGTCACGACCAACCCGAGCCTGGTCGCGAAGGAAGGCGGCGATCTGGTCGAGCGCATCTACCAGATCTGCCAGATCGTCGAGGGCCCGGTCTCGGCCGAGACCGTGGCCACCGACTGGGAGGGCATGGTGCGCGAGGGGCGGCTGCTGGCGCAGATCAGCGAGCATGTCGTGGTGAAGGTGCCCCTGACCGTGGACGGCATCCGCGCCACCCGCATCCTGGCCGACGATGGCATCGACGTGAACGTCACCCTGTGCTTCCAGGCCGCGCAGGCCCTGGTCGCGGCCAAGGCCGGCGCCGCCTACATCTCGCCCTTCATGGGCCGCCTGGACGACATCAGCAGCGACGGCACCCGGCTCATCGAAGAGATCGTGCAGATCTACGCGAACTACCCGGAGCTCGGCACCGAGGTCCTGGCCGCCAGCATCCGCCACCCGATGCACGTGACGCAGACGGCGCTGGCCGGCGCGGACGTGTGCACCCTGCCGTTCTCGACCCTGCGCAAGCTGGTGAACCACCCCCTCACCGACTCGGGGCTCAAGAGCTTCCTCGACGACTGGGCCGGCGTGCCCGACCCCGACGTGGCGGGTCAGGTGGAGCGCTGGCTGGCGGCCCGTTCCGGCGACTGAGCAGCGGCCCGACCGGGGGGTGCCGAAGGGGCACCCGCCGCTTGCCAAGGGGAGGGGAGGCTCATAGTGAATGAGTCCTCATTCAGTGGGGCCGGCGGCGCCGGCACCCGCTTCCGCCGGGGAAGGCCACCTGTCGTGCCCGTGACCACCGATCAGCAACGCGTCGAGAAGCGCAGCCGCATCGTCGAAGCTGCGGTGCAGATCTTCGCCGAGAAGGGCTTCCGGCAGGCACGGGTCAGCGACATCGCGCGCCGTGCCGGCGTCGCCGACGGCACGATCTACCTGTACTTCAAGAACAAGGAGGACCTCCTCCTGGTCATCTTCGAAGAGAAGATGGAAGTGCTGGTGGACGAGCTCCGCCAGGCGCTGCAGGGCATCTCCGATCCGCTCCAGCGGCTCCGGGTCTACGCCGAGAACCACTTCCACGCGGTCCAGGAGCACCCGGCCCTCGCGCAGGTGCTCCAGGTCGAGCTCCGCCAGAGCCATCGGTTCATCCGCGAGTACCGGCCCGAGAAGCTGTGGGACTACCTGGGCGTGTTCGCCGAGCTGGTCCGCGAGGGGCAGGCCGCCGGGGCCATCCGCGACGACGTGGACCCGTTCCTGGCCCAGTGGGCCTTCTTCGGCGCCCTCGACGAGATCTCGATCCAGTGGGTGCTCGCGCGCAAGCGTGGGCGCTTCAACCTCGACCAGGCGGCCGCGCAGGTGGTGGACATGTTCCTCCACGGCATGGCGACGCCGGGTTCCCTCCATCCGGCCGGTGGTGACCCCGCCGGTCATCCCGACACCCAAGACCACCCATCCCCCTCGGACCCTTCCGAGGCCAGGAGGCATCAGTGAAGATCGGAGTGCTGCTCAAGCAGGTTCCCGCCTCGGACTCCCGCATCAAGATCGCGGATCCGCAGCGCGGCGTTGCCCTCGACGACGTCAAGTGGGAGATCAACCCCTACGACGAGTTCGCCCTCGAAGCCGCCCTCGCCCTGCTGGACGCCAAGGTGGCCAGCGACGTCGTGCTGCTGACCGTCGGCGGCGCCGACACCGAGCAGCGCATCCGTGATGGCCTGGCCCGTGGCGCCACCGCCGCCGTCCGCCTGGACGACGCGGCCTTCGGCGGCAGCGACTGCCTGGGTGTGTCCCGCATCCTGGCCGCCGCGGTCAAGGCCGAGGGCATCACCCTGGTGTTCGCCGGCAAGCAGGCGATCGACGGCGACAACGCCCAGGTGCCGGCCATGGTCGCCGAGCTGCTGGGCTGGGGCTACGTCGGCGAGGTCGATCAGCTCGAGGTCACCGGGGCCGGCGCCAAGGCCTGGCGTGCTGCCGGTGGTGGCGCCCGCGATGTCGTCGAGGTCGGCCTGCCCGCCGTCATCGGCTGCGACAAGGGCCTGAACCAGCCGCGCTACGCCAGCCTCAAGGGCATCATGATGGCCAAGCGCAAGAAGATCGACGTGAAGGGTGCGGGCGCCATCGGTGTCGACGCCGGCTCGGTCGGGGCCAGCGCCGCCCTGGTCTCCGAGACCAACTGGGGCGAGCCCCCCGCCCGCCCGCCCGGTCGTGTCCTGCAGGGCGACGACGCCGCGCGCGTCAAGGCCCTCGTGGCCGCCCTCCGCGACGAAGTCAAGGTCATCTGAACCCCTTCCCCACCTCTCCTGGAGTTCCCCATGGGCAACAACATCCTCGTCGTCGCCGAGACCGACGACGGCGCCGTCAAGAAGACCGCCTTCGAGCTGCTGGGCAAGGCCAAGGCCCTCGCTGCCTCCACCGGTGGCGCCGTGCACGCCGTCCTGATCGGTGACGGTGACGCCGCCAGCCTGGGCGCCTACGGCGCGTCCACCGTGCACCACGCCAGCGGCGCGGCTTTCTCCCACTACAACCCCGCCGCCTGGACCAGCGCGGTGCAGGGCGCCATCGCCGCCTCCGACGCCGGCGTGGTGCTCGCCGCTGCGGGCCCCCAGGTCCGCGACGGCTTCGCCCGCCTCGCTGCCCGCCTGGGCGCCGGGCTGGCCACCGAAGTGACCGAGCTGCGCGCCGAAGGCGGCGCGGTGGTCGGCCGTCGGCCCCAGTTCGCCGGCAAGGCGTTCTCCGACGTCGTGATCCGCAGCGCCGTGGCCCTGTTCACCGTCCGCCCGAACAGCTTCGGTGTGCCCGAGGCCGGCGGCGGCAGCGCCTCCGTGAGTGCGCTGGCGGCCGGCGGCGACAGCAAGGAGAAGGTGGTCGGCAGCGAGGAGCCCAGCTCTGACGTGGTCGATCTCACCGAAGCCGAGCGCATCGTCAGCGGTGGCCGCGCGGTGAAGTCCGCCGAGAACTTCGACAAGCTGATCCGCCCGCTGGCGGCCAGCATCGGGGCCACCCCCGGCGCCAGCCGCGCCGCGGTGGACGCCGGCTACGCGCCGCACAACGAGCAGGTCGGCCAGACCGGCAAGGTCGTCAACCCCTCGCTGTACATCGCCTGCGGCATCTCCGGCGCCATCCAGCACCTCGCCGGCATGCGGACCAGCAAGGTCATCGTGGCCATCAACAAGGACCCCGAGGCCCCGATCTTCCAGCATGCGACCTACGGCATCGTCGGCGACATCTTCGACATCTGCCCGATGCTGACGGCCGAGCTCGAGTCCGCCTGACGGACCGGCTCGCGGACGTCCGGTGGGGTCCCCGCGGCCCCGCCTTCGCCCCTCGGACGGGGAGGCCTTCGGGTCTCCCCGTCTCGCGTCTCGGTGGGTGCTATATTCGCGGCCCCTTCGCTGAGCGGCGAGGATGCGCAGCTCTCCCGTCCCCCCTCGTGACCCCTCCCGCGCCCAGCTGGGCCGCCTCGTCAAGCGTCTCGAGGCGGCCGGCGACGTGCAGGGTGTGATCCGCCTGGTCGAGGCCTGGGATCGCGAAGGCGAGCCGAGCCTGCCGGCGATCCTGGCTCAGGCTCGGGCATTCCTGGCCCTGCACCTCATGGATCGGGCGTGGGTGCGCCTGCGCCAGGCGGAGCAGCTCGCGCCCGAGGACCCGACCGTGCTCGCCCTGACGGCCCGGGTGTTCATCGCTCGAGGCTGGCCTGCACGGGCCCGCAAGGTGGTCGACCGACTGGCCGCGGTGGCGCCGGAGCACGCTGAGCTGGCCGAGCTGGCCGAGCGCAGCCGCGCGGCCGCCGAAGGTGTGCCGGCGGATGCGCGCGAGCTCGAGTCGACTGGCGATGCCGAGGTGCTCAAGGGTCTGGCCGAGCGCTACATCGCGGCGGGCAGCCTGCTGCGGGCCCGGACCCTGCTCGAGCGCGTGCGGCGGGCGGATCCCTACGACCTGCGGGCCGAGCTGCTGCTGTGGGGGCTGCAGGGGGAATTCCTCGCCCGGGGCACGACCCTGGCCACCCTGACCTCCGAGCACGGCCGGATCGACGAGTGGGAGACCATCGACCACACGGAGAGCATCCGGCGCAGCGAGCTGCAGGCCGATCCGCCTACCGCCGAGGTCACGCGGGCCGATCTGGTCGAGGCCGGGATGCTCGATGGGCCCGCCGCGGCCGAGCGCTTTCCCTCGCTGTTTCGCCAGACGCCGGGCATGGGCCCCCAGGCCGACGACGAAGACGAGGTCACCGTCGCGACCCGGGTCGCGGCCCCCCTGCCCGACGACCCCGCGGGTTTCGACGAAGGCACCGACCCCGGGCGCGATGGGGGCGGCCTGTCCGGCGGCGACACGCAGATCATGCAGGTGATCCCGGGCCCGGGAGGGCCGCAGCTGGTGCCGGTCGAGGGGCCGGCGCACACGCCGAAGGACCCGGAGGAGGGGAGTGGAGGCCTGCGGCAGACGCTCGATCTGAAGGCGTGGCAGCAGAGCATGGGCATGCAGACGGCGTCGCCCCCGCCGCCCGAGCCGGAGCCGGAGCCCGACGACGACTACCTCGAGGCCGAGGACGAGGACCTGGTGGTCCTGACCCGGCGCGAAGACGACCGCGAGGAGGAAGCACCCGGCCCGGGGCCCCGGAAGGGTCCCATCGAGGTGATCGAGAAGCACCCCGAGCCTCCTCCGGACATCGGTCCGCTTCCGGATGCCCCCTTCGAAGAGCTGGCGGCCGCCGCGCGGCCCGGCCGGGCGTGGCTGCGCCTGGGCGCTGCGGTGGCCCTGATGCTGGTCGTGATGGGCGGCGCGACCCTGGCGAGTGTCCGCTACCTGCACCACCTCGCGGGCGAAGACGCGGTCGAGGAGACCGGTCGGGCCCTGGCGTCCGGTGGGTACGACGAGCTGCTGCAGCTCCAGGCTCGCCTCGACGCCGAGGTGGCGGCCGAGACGGCGCCCCTCGGCGCCCGCGCGGCCTCGCTCGCCCTGGTCGAGGCGGTGCTGTGGGGCGAATACACCGGGCGGCCCGAGCAACGGACCGCGGCCCTCGACGCCCTGGCGCTGGCGCGAGATCAGGGGGCGTCCGACGACGAGCTGGCGGTGGTCGAGGGCACCCTCGCCCTGCTCGAGGGCGACATCGATCGGGCAGCGCGGGCCAGCCACGACGCCGGCCTCGAGACCGGTCCGGAGCGAGGTCTCGCCGCGCGCGTGGCGCTGTCCCGTGGGCAGCCTTCCGAGGGCCTGGAGGTGCTCGGCGACTCCCCCGAGGGCGCGCGGGACGGCCTGCTCCGGGTCGCGCTGCTGGACGCTGCGGGACGCGAAGCCGACGCCAACGCGGCGCTGGCGGCGCTCCCGCAGGATGCGCCGCTGGTGCGGCTGCACACCGCCCTGCGCGAGGTCGACCGGAGCGAGGACGGGACCCGACACCTGGTCACGTCGCGGGAGTCGCTCCGAGGCGTGCTCTCGCCTCGGCAGCTCGGGAGCCTGTTCGTCGCCGAGGCAGAGCTCGCCGACGCGGCCGGCCGCGAAGGGGATGCCGACGTCGCCTGGAAGCGGGCGCTGTCGGTGGACGGGCACAACCCCGCAGTCCTGTATCGGCTCGGGGCCTCGGCGCTGATCGCCAACGAGCCGCTCGGCGCCCTCCGCGAGTTCCAGGCCTGTGCCGAGACCAATCCCTGGTACCTGCCGTGTCGGCGCGGCGCGATCGAGGCGCTGCTCGACCTCGACCGGCTCGATCAGGCCGCGGCCCTGGCCGGAGACGAGCCGTCGCTCGGCTTCCTGGCGGGCACCGGAGACGCCACGGGCCCGCTCCCCGAGCACGCGTCCGTCCTGATGGGCCTCGGCTGGAGCCGTGCGAAGGTCGACAGCGGCAAGGCCTCGGCCGAGGTGGACCAGGTGCTGGCGGGCGTCATGGACGCAGGCTCGCGCAGTGCCGACCCGCTGGACCGGCGCGCGGCCGGGCGGGCTGCTGCGCTGCGCGTGACCCTGGCGGACGAGGCACAGGTGGACGAACGGGTCGACGACGCCTTGGCGCTGGGCGACGGGGATCCTCTGGTCCACGTGCGGATCGCGCAGCGCTACGAAGCCCTGGGGCGCAAGGCCGCGGCCGCGCAGCACCTGGCTCGCGCGACCCGCGACGGTCCGGAGAATGCGCTGGCCTGGCACGCCCGGGGCCAGTTCTACTTCGAGCCCGCGACGATGGCCGAGGCGACCTGGGCCTGGCAGAAGTACCTGGAGCTGGATCCATCCGGACCCCGCGCGACCAAGGCCCGCGGCCGAGTTCGCTGAGCCCGTTTACAGCGGTCCATGGCCGGCCCACCGTTGGTTGACGGTCGTGTGGCGAGCAGGTAGCTTGCGCGCTGTTCCTGACCTGGCCCCGAGATCAGGGGGCGGGTCCTTCCTCGAGGAGACACCCATGAAGAGCACCCCCCTGAGCCTCATCTTCACCGGCCTGCTGGCCACGGTCGCGATCACCGCCTGCGGTGACAAGGACGACGACGACACCGGCGGCGGCGACGGCACCACGGACACGACGGACGACACGACGGACGACACGACCGACGACACGACCGACGACACTACCGGCATCACCACCTACTTCGAGCCCACCAGCCTGCTGTTCGACGTGCGTCACGGCCTGCGCGAAGGCGCGATGGTGGACGTCACCAGCGGTGGCGCCCCGATCGACGCCTACGTCGCCATGTGGCTCACCAACGACGACTGGGAAGGCTTCGACGACACGCGGAACTACTGCGTCATGTTCTGGGACATCTCGTCCGCCGAGCTGTCCAGCTGCGCCAACGACGACGGCGTGGACTGCTGGGCCGCCTTCACCGTCACCGAGCCGCTCGCCCTGGGCTGGGGCGGCGAGTGCGACAACCTCGACCCCGGCGACTGGGCTCCGAAGCTCGGCGACGACGCCAGCGGTGACGATGTCGCTGCGTCCGTCCTGGCCGACTTCGGCGCGGGCGACATGGGCTGGGGCTTCGCCCCGATGAGCAGCAGCTTCGGCGGCGAGGTCGAGACCGCCTACGCCGACTACTGGGCCGACCACGGCACTAAGTTCATGAGCACGATGATCTACACGAACGTGACCGGCGAGTACAAGTGGTGGGAGCTCAACACCGCCTTCGCCTACGGCATCGACGACGACAACGAGCTCCTGGTCGAGGGCAAGGGCAACGTCCTGCTCGACGTCGACTCCAGCAGCCCCGTCGCCATGGACGGCTTCTACACCAGCAGCTTCTTCTACGGCTTCGTCTTCAATTGAGCCGAGCCGCGCTGCTGCTTCGCCTCGAGTGCCTCCTCGTCGCCGCCCTCACGGGCTGTGGCGGGGGGGCCTCGCCGCATTGGGCTGTGCAGCACGGAACCGTCGACGTCAGCGCCGAGGGCATCGAGGGCTACCAGGTCTGGGAGCTCTACGAGAAGCGCTGGCAGAAGTCGCAGGACGAGAAGCACCACGTGTGTGCGGTGGTGCAGCAGGTCGAGGGTGAGCTGGTGTCCGATCTGGACGGCTGCCTGGCCTGCGATGCCGCGTACCGGATCACGCTCACGCCGCTCGAGAGCGACTGCGATCCCGCCGTGGCCGATGATCCGGGCCTGGCCGGGATGACGCACTACGCCTTTGGCGAGGTGGACCAGGACCACGCCGGGAGCGACCCCTACCCGGGCCGGAGCGTCGGCTGGTACGTCGGCTGGGACGGCGAGTCCGCCGAGCTGATGGGCTTTGCCTTCGACGAGGAGCTCGAGCACGTGGACGGCCAGCCCCAGTCGGGCTGGGGGCCGGGTGCACGCTACGTGCTGGACCCTGCCTATGCCTGGGAGCTGTAGCCCTCCGCAGCCGTCTCGGCGGGCTATGATGGGTCAGGCACGGCAGGAGGAGCGCATGCGCGCACTCGCGCTCGGCGTCCTGTTCGCGGCAGGGTGCAGCGGCATGGCCGACAAGGCCGGAGCAGACGACAGCCAGGACGTCGATCCGGGCGGCGGCGACACGGCCGACGGCGGGGGCGATGTCGACTCGGGCGAGTCTCCCGAGTGGTGGCGGCTGGAAGCGGATCTATGGGTCGAGGACGGGGTCCCGGTGCTCGACGAGACCGTGCTGAGGCTGTCGGTGCTGCTGGGCACCGACTGCGTCGACGAGCTCGCCGCCGACAGCGTCGTGGTGCTCGACGACCTGCCGCACGAGACCGTCTACACCTGGTGGGAGCTGGCGCTGCCGGCGGACGGCTGGAGCTGCCTGGCCGCTGGAGAAGGCCCTCGACCCGGGCCGATCCGGCTGGGGGTCGGTGCGATGCACCCGGAGGTGCTGGCCGTGCTGGGGAGCATGGCCGATGTCGAAGGCGACGCCTCGAGCAGCCTCAACGGCGCCTACCTGCAGCTTCCGGACAGCGACGAGCTGTTGGTGTTCGGGGCCGCAGGTCCCGAAGCAGCCTGGGCGGGCGAGGGGACCGCGGTCGTGGATGGCACCCTCGAGACGGGCAGCTGGTGGGTCCGAACGGCCTACTCCTTCCCGATGGCCGGCGCGTCCAGTCCCACCGCCGCGACCTCGCCCGACTCCGGACAGTAGACCCAGTCCATGTGGTCGTCGGTCCGGGCGACCGCAGGACAGCGCTCGGCGACCCCGGCGACCGTGGGGGCCAGGGGGTTGTCCGGGAGGCCGCGGGCCAGCACCGGACGGCCGTCGTCCGCCGTGCTCTCGAGCTCATCCAGCCGCGGGGGCGCACCCAGGCGCGCCGCGGCTTCGGACAGGTCGGCCCGCAGCTGAGCGAGCAGGGCGTCCACCGCTGCTCGCTCCGTCGGACTGGGCGGTCTCGGCAGGGAAGGGGGCGCTTCCGTGGGCGCCGGCACAGGGCTTCGGGCCACCTGGACCGCCGCAGCGGTCAACGTCAGCGAGGCCGCACCCGCGACCAGCCAGCCTGCCAGCTCGGTCGGCCGCACCTAGACCAGGTAGATGAAGGTCACGAGGATGAACACCGGCACCAGGATCACGGATGCCCAGCCGATGTAGCCGAAGAAGCTCGGCATCCGGTAGCCGTTCTCCTCGGCGATGGCGCGGACCATGAAGTTGGGGCCGTTGCCGATGTAGCTGTTGGCTCCCATGAACACCGCGCCCACCGAGATGGCGACGAGCAGGTGCGGACCGCCTTCGGCAAGGCCGTGGAGCTGCTCGGCGCTGGTGCACTCGGCGACATTCCCGCAGGCCATCGCGGCGAAGGTGACGTAGGTCGGGGCGTTGTCGAGGAAGCTGGACAGCATTCCCGTGGCCCAGAAGTACTGCCAGGGCTCTGTCAGGCCCAGGGCGCCCCCCTTGGCCTGGAGCAGCACGGTCGCGGGGATCATCGTGATGAAGATGCCGCAGAACAGGGCGGCGACTTCCAGGATCGGCCCGAAGGTGAACCCGTTGGCCTCGCGCAGCTGCTTGCTGGTTCGCCACATCGACAGCCCGGCGAGCCCGAACATGGCGATCTCGCGGGCGTAGTAGTGGCGGAAGTCGTGGACCTCCGCGTCGGGCGACAGCAGCAGCACCGAGGCGACCACGCCGCCCAGCAGGATGCCGTTCCACGCACCCTCGACGCCCAGCGGCTCGACGTGGGCTTCGTCCATGCCGCGATGCTTCTTGTCCTCGCGGCTGTAGAAGTACGTGTCCACCGCGAAGAACACGATGAGCAGCACGACGATCGGGAACAACCAGATGTGCCAGAGGTGCTCGGCCGTCCACCAGAAGGGCACGCCGCGCAGGTAGCCCAGGAACAGCGGCGGATCGCCGATCGGCGTGAGCGCGCCGCCGATGTTGGACACGAGGAAGATGAAGAACAGTGGGATGTGCTTGACGAATTCGCGCTCGCTGTTCGTGCGCAGCATGGGTCGGATCAGCAACATCGACGCGCCCGTCGTGCCGATCAGGTTCGCCAGGATGGCCCCGACTGCCAGGAACGTCGTGTTCACGGCGGGCGTGGCCTTCAGGTCGCCCTTCAGCAGGATGCCCCCGCTGATCACGAACAACGAGCCCAGCAACGCGATGAACGAGATGTATTCCTCGACCGCGTGGGAGAGACCGTGTTCAGCGGCCTCGGCGTGGTGTCCCGTGGCGATCATCCAGCCGAAGTAGGCCAGGATGGGAGTCGCCCAGACGGTCGAGACCAGCAGCTGGTTGCGGTGCTGCTCCCACCAGTGGTGCGCGACCATCGGCAGTACGGCGATCGACAGCAGCATCCCTGCGAAGGGGATCACCCACAGCAGGGAGAGGTCGTCGGCGAGGCCGCCTCCTTCCGCACCGGCGGCGGCGGCGGTCCCGGGGAGGACCAGGAGGAGCAGCGACAGCAGCAGCGGCATGCAGAGGTCCCGTCGGGTGGGCGCAGGACTCCCTGGGGAACCAGCGCTGGAGGTCATGCTCGCCCACTCGACCGGCAGCGGCAACAGCACGACGCAAGCGTCTGGTGAAGTCTGGACGGCTCGGGGTGCTCTCCCCGGATGGTAGTCGGAAGCGGACAGAAACTGTCCTATGCGGTGTGGAGGCTGGGGATACACTGGGAACAGTTGTTCAGGAGGCATCATGAACACTGCCCTTCGCATCCCTTCGGTCAAGGTTCCCCGACTCGAGCTCGACGGCGACGGCGTGCGTGTCGTCCGCTGGGGCGAGCTCGACGGCTGCGTGCTTCGGCCCGGGGACCGCCTGCGGCTGTCCGCAGACGGGGCCGGGCCGGTGCTCCTCGCCCCGCGGGGCCGCGGGCGCCCGATGCTGGCCGAGCGGCAGGGGTCCCGGCTGCTGGCCCTCCCGGCGAGGGTCCCGGTGGGCATGGTGCGGTGGCGCGCGGTCGGTGTCGTGCAGGCCGTCGAGCGATACCTGGAACGCGGGGCCCCTGGTGGCCGCTTCCACGTGGCGGTCCGGCTCGAGCCGCTGCACGCGGACGCCGACGTGCTCGGGGCTGCGGCCAGCCTGCCCTCCGGCCTGGTGGATGGTGCCCAGCTCGACGCTCTCTGCCTGCGGGCCACCTTGGCGCCTCGGCGCTTCGGCGTGGCGGTCGCCGTGGCTGCAGCCGACTCTGCCCAGCGCGCCGCCGCCCTGCTCCCCGACACCGCTGCGGAGCACCTGTGCTTCACCCTTCCGACATGCGCGCCCCTGGCGACGGTGCTGGTCGGCCCGTGGCCCGCGAGCTCGGCGGCCGGGGACGACCTCCAGGGCCCGACCGCTCCCGCACCAGCGCCGACGGTGTGGGCGTCGGCTGCGGGAACCCGGCAGGACCGACGGGCCAGCCGTCGCGCACCGGCCGCGGACCCACAGGTGCTGTTGCCGTTCGCCGACGATACGCGCAGGTCCGCGTGAACCCTGGAGCGTGCGATGTCGGCGTCACCCTTCGAGCTCGTGGGCGTCGTCCACCTGTTGACCCTTCCGGGGGCGGCCCGGCCGGGTTCTCCGCTCGCGGACGTGGTCGAGCGCGCGGTGCACGACGCGCGGGTCATGGTCGACGGGGGGCTGCGCCGGCTGATTGTCGAGAACCTGGGTGACGCTCCCTTCGAGCGGGGCGCCGTCGAGCCACATGTCGTCGCCATGATGACCCGTGTCTTGCTGGCCGTGCGGGACGCGGTGGGCCCGGAGCCGGGTCTCGGCGTGAACGTGCTCCGGAACGACGTGCGCTCTGCGCTCGGGATCGCCGCCGCGGTGGGCGCGGACCTGGTCCGGGTGAACGTCCACTCCGGCGCGGCCTGGACGGACCAGGGCCTGATCCAGGGCGAAGCGGCGGCCACGCTGCGCTACCGCACCCAGCTCGGCGCGGACCCTCGGCAGGAAGGACCGGCGATCGCCATCGCCGCCGATGTCCACGTCAAGCACGCCTCGCCGGCGGACCGGCAGCCGATCGACGTCGCCGCCAAGGACCTCGCCTTGCGCGGTGCTGCCGACGTCGTGATCGTCTCGGGCGCTCGCACGGGCGGTCAGGTCGATCTGGATCAGCTCCAGCTGGTCCGCCGGGCGCTGCCGGACCATCCGATCTGGATCGGCAGCGGCACCCTCCCGGGCACGCTGCCGACACTGGCCGAGCTGGCGGACGGTGCGATCGTCGGCACCTACCTGCACCGCGACGGGCGGTTGGATGCCCCGGTCGATCCGGCGCGGGTCCGAACCATGGTCGACGCCGCTCGCGCCCTGTCCTGACCGGGCGGGCCTCGCCCCGATGCGGACGCGGCGTGGAGTCCGCGTGCTGCACCGGGGCGAGGGGGGTGACATCCCGGGGTGCACGCACCTCGAGACGGGTCGTGCAAGGAAGGGTCCGGTGTTCCCGCGAGGGAGCGCGGGAGGATGGCGTACGTCACCACACACGGTGGCGGGTTCGGTTCACCGGAGGCAGGAAGGGTCGTGGCCAGCGCGCCTGGTCGCCAGCGCCGGCACCGATGGTGTACCGGATTCAGGGCGGGCTTTCAAGGCATTCAGGCACAACATCTTGTGTCGAATCAGTGGCTGCGGCACAAGATGTTGTGGGTCGAGCGACCTGTGGAAAACCGGTGATCGACGCCGGCTTGGCGCAGCAGGTGGGGTTCTCCGACGAGGGGCGGCTGTGGAAGGGGGTGGGGAGGACGTCGGTGGGGCGAGCGTGCTGCGTCGGTGCCCGTTGTGGTTGCCCACAGGGCTGTGGATGTGCCCTCGACGGGCAGCGGCGGCGCGAGAGGAGATAGGGCGCAGGCATGCCGCCTTCCCTTCGACGGTGGCTCCGACGGCGGAGCCTGCCGCCCCCCGATCGGGCCGAACCCGATGCCCTGTGGCGTTGGTGGGAGCTGGGCGCGCCCGGAGAGCGGGCGCTCGCGCTGCGCTACCTGGCGCTGCACGAGGCGCCGGTCCGCGTCCTTCCCGCAGCTCGGGCCGCGCTGGCGGCCCCTGAGCCGGTGCTGCGATCGGCGGCCGCCTGGGTCCTGGGGAGCGCGCGAGGTGACGACGATGCCGCGCTGGGCCTGCTGTGGGCTGCGCTGCGCACCGAGCGCACCGACACCGTCCGTCGGCTGCTCGCCGTCGCGGCGGTCCGGCGAGGCGCGCCTGTGGCGGTGGCGTGGGGGACCCTGGCTGAGGCGGCGGAGCGACAGCTCGCCACCCCGTCCGGGCCCCGTCGCCCTGCAGCCGGCGGGCCCGATGGCATCGACTCGGTCGCGGTCCTCTGGCGTCGGGCGCTGTCCGGCGGGGACACAGACGCTCCGCCGGACCGCGTCGCGCCGGTGCCGGCCGGCCGGCTGCGCCGAGACGCCCTGGATGCTCTGGATCGCGACCCCGAAGACCGCGAGGCGACCCGGGTCCTGGCCCTCCAGCAACACCCGGCCGACGCCGCCCGCTTCGTCGCCGAGGCGCCTCATGTCGGGCGGCGGGCGGCCCACCAGCGCTGCGAGGCCATGGGGCTTCACGGCGACGTCCGCAGTCTTCCTGCGCTCGTCGGGGTCCTCCGGGCCGTCGACGTCGACCCGGGCCACGGGTTCGCGGGGCGACGGGCCGCGGGGATCGCCCTGGGCCGGATCGGCGACCCCTCCAGCCGGTCCGCCCTGGTCCAGGCCCTGATCGACGAGGCGCACGACCACGAGGGCCGGCCGGGCGCGGGACTGGGGATCCAGTTCCCGGTCCGGTCCGTGCTGATCGCTGCGTTGGGGGAAGCAGGCTGTGTCGAGGCTGCGCCGGTGGTCGCCGGCTACCTGGGAGACCGCTCCGGCTCGGCCCTTGGCGGCTTCTTCCTGCCGGCGATGGATGCAGCCTGGAAGCTCGGCCGCACGGGCCCGTTGCTCGACGCGTTGTCCGGGCCGCTCCCCGCGGCTGCCCACGCCGTGGGTGTGCTGGCCCTCATCGGACAGCTGGACCGCGTGCGGACCTGTCTGGACGATCCGCGGGCGGAGGTGCGGCGCACGGCGGCGCTGGCGCTGGACCTGCGGTCAGCCGCTCAGGGAGCGCCGAACGGGCTGCCGGACGCGTAGGAGGTTCCCGTCGTCACACCGGCGTTCTCGAACTCGTCACCCTTTCGCATGGACTCGATGCTGGTCAGGCCCGCCCGGCCGATGGCGACGGTCCAGTTGTCCGCCACACCGGACTGGTGGGCCAGCTTGTTGGCGAAGGTCACGTTGATGGCGCCGTTGGCGTCGAAGTCGCCGTTGGGGTTGGCGACGAAGCCGCGGGTGTCGAACACGATGGCGTTGGCGTTCTCGCCGGCGCCCGGGCCGTACAGGGCGTCGCGCTGCGCGATGCTGACGTTGCGCTTGTAGAACTGGTTCGTCTTGTCGGCCAGATCCACGTTGCCTTCGAGCGTGACGTCGTCGTTGCCGTCGACGTCGGAGTCCACCGGCAGGGTGTCCCAGCGATCCGGCACGTCCGCGAACTCGACCTGGATCAGGTAGGCGCCGGCCTGGGACGAGGTGGAGGCCAGGTTCGAGTCCTGGTCGGCCAGCACGACGCGACAGCGGCGCCCGTAGTGCATGGCCATGTTCCGGCAGGTCTGGACCTGCTGCTCGAACTCGGCCGCAGCCCGCCGCGTCTTCCAGCGGGGGATCTGGTTCTTGGAGACGTCGATGCCGACCGCGGTCAGGATCACGAAGATCGCGATGACGATCATCAGCTCGACAAGGCTGAATCCAGCCCGGGACGAGCGGAGCGGGGAACCCTTGAGCTTGCGCATGACGACCTCGGAAGTGTGGCTACTGTAGCGTGCCGGAGGACCGGGCACAATCGGCGGTCGCACAGGTCCGGGTTGCGACGTGGGCGGTGACTGGATAGCAAGGCGGGCCGTCCGCGCTGAGGAGCCGTCTCCGCCGGGCCCGCAGCCCGATTCTGGGCCTGCACGCCTGCACAGACGCTGCTCGGTCGACACGTACCCCTCCCTCCGATTCCCGGTCCGCTCGCGGGCCGCCATCGAACTCGCATCAGAGGTCTCTCTCCAATGGCTCGTTACCGTGGACCCCGCGTCAAGGTCTGCCGCTCCCTGGGCGCCATCCTGCCCGGCCTGACCACCGCCGCCACCCTCGACCGCCCGTACCCCCCGGGTCAGCACGGCGCGCGCCGTCGCGGGAAGATGTCGGACTACAAGGTCCGCCTGATGGAGAAGCAGAAGCTGCGCATGCACTTCGGCATCCTCGAGAAGCAGTTCCAGCGCTACGTGGCCGACGCCGCCCGGCGCAAGGGCCCGACCGGCCGCAACCTGCTGTCGGCCCTCGAGTCCCGCCTCGACAACGTCGTCTGGCGCCTCGGCCTGGCCGCCACCATCCCCGCTGCCCGCCAGATGGTCGTCCACGGCCACATCCTGGTCGACGGCCACCGGGTCGATCGTCCCAGCTTCGCCGTCAAGGCCGGCCAGGAGATCACGGTGCGCGAGAAGTCGCGGCAGAAGCCGTTCATCCAGGCGGCCCTCGAAGCCAGCACCTCGCGGATCAAGCCGCCCTACCTCGAGTTCGATCCGGCCAAGGCCAGCGGCAAGATGATCTCGGCCCCCGAAGCCGAAGATCTGCCCTTCGACTGCAACCCCCAGGCCGTCATCGAGTTCTACAGCCAGAAGCTGTAGACCCCGACCGGTCGATGGAGACACGGCGCCCCTCGGGGCGCCGTTCTTCGTCTCGGACCGCGCGGGTGCGGAGGAGAGGGGAGGGGAGCGCGGAGGAACGGTCTGGTGGTCGGATCCGTGCGGCAGGTCCCCGACACCTGCTGGAGGGTCCCGAGACGACGAAGCGCCGCCCGAGGGCGGCGCCGAGTCGACGAGGAAGCAGCAGCCGAGCGGCTACTTCACTTCCTTGTGGATGGTGTACTTGCGCTCGTAGCGGCAGTACTTGCGCAGCTCGATCCGCGCCGGGGTGTTCTTCTTGTTCTTGCGGGTCGCGTAGCGGCTCACCCCGGGGACCCCGGACTCACGGCAGGTCGTGCACTCGAGGTGGATCACAGCGCGGGCCTTCTGTGCCTTCTTCGCCATGGTGTGCTCCAGAAACTGAACGCCCGGGGAATTCCGGGCGAGGACGCCGCCCACTAATGACTTGTCGGCCACTGGGCAAGGGCGCAACGACCCTGCGGCCTATAGACAGCCTGCTGTTGGAGTCCCGTGTCGCGCCCTCTGCCGTCCCCATCGCTGCTGCACCGTCCGCTGCCACTACTGCTGCCGCTGCTGCTGGTCCTGCTGGTGGCCTGCGCCAAGCGGAACCCCGAAGGTGAGCTGGTCAAGAGCATCCGGTTCCGCGGCAACGGCAGCCCGCTGCAGGGCACGGGTGACTACAACCTGCGCACCGCGATGGAGCAGGAAGCGAGCCCCTCCTTCGCGTGGATCAACCCCGGGCTGCGGGTCTCGCTCGACCGGGATGCGCTCGCCCTGGACGCCTGGCGGCTGGAGACCTGGTACGCCCACCGTGGCTTCTTCGACGCGCGGTTCCGGGCCTGGGACGTCGTCACGGTGCGACCCGCGAACCGGCATCGCGGCCCCCTGGTCCGGATCGTCGGCCACGTCGAGCCCGGGGAACCCAGCAACGTGCGCTCCGTGCAGTTCCTGGGCATGGACGTCGTCGGCCGACCGGTGGTCAACCTGCTCGAGCGCCAGGCCCCGCTCCAGCAAGGCGGGCGCTTCGACCTGTCGGCGGTCGACGAGACCGTGTCGCTGGCCAACAGCCGGCTGCAGGAGCAGGGCTTCGCCTTCGCCGAGGTCCAGTCGCATGTGGTCGCCCTGCCCGAGGAGCAGGCGGTCGAGGTGACCTTCGAGGCGACGCCCGGTCCACCGGCCAAGGTGGGCGCCATCGAGCTGAGCGGCGACTTCGGCCTGCCGGAGCGGCTGGTCCGGGAGGAGATCACCTTCGAAGAGGGGGACGCCTGGCGCCTGTCGCGCCTGGCCGAGACCCAGCAGGCGCTGTTCGGGCTCGGCACCTTCAGCGTGGTCACGATCACGCCGCTCAAGGACCAGGCCACCGAGCTCGAAGATGGCCTGGTGTCGGTGCCCGTGCGCATCGACCTCGCCGAGAGCAACGCGCGCCAGCTTCGGGTCGGCGGCGGCGTCGCGGCGCAGAGCGCTCGCCAGGAGCTGCACGCCAGCATCGGCTTCAGCCACGCCAACGTCCGCAACCGGCTGTGGCGGCTCGATACCGGCGCGAGCGCCGGCTACGCCTCGGTCGTTACCTGGGCCGAGCTGGCCGAGCAGGGCCTGCCCGCCCTGTGGCAGCGGGGCGGGCCGATCGCCGAGGTGACGGCGGCGCTGGAGATTCCGCGCTTCCCGCTGCGCCGCTGGCGATGGGTGAACGAGGCGGGCTTCGAGCTCGGCATCGAGCCGGACTACCGCTTCGCCTCACCGACGGCCTCGACCGCGCTGGTCTGGCGCATCTCCCGCAAGTGGTCGACCCGCGCCGGCTACCGCATCACCTTCTTCGACTACTTCGACTCGACCCTGCCCGACGAGACCAGCCTGCTGGACCGCCGCGGCCGGGCGCTCGGGCTCGACTTCTCGGACCCCTACCTGCTCAGCATGCTGCAGCAGCAGCTGGTCTACGACAGCCGCGACGACCCGATCTTCACCCGACGCGGCGCCTACAGCATCCTGGACGTCGCCGAGGCCGGCGGGCCCTTCGGCGGCCAGTACAGCTTCGTGAAGGCCACGGCCGACGGCCGCATCTGGCGCCCGGTGCCGCGGCTGTTCGGCTGGCGTCCCCGGGCGGCGCTGACCGCGCGGCTCGCCGGTGGCGTGGTCTTCCCCTACGGCGCAGAAGACCGCGCCCAGGTGCCCTTCGCCGAGCGGCTCTACGTCGGCGGCTCGTCCACCGTGCGTGGCTGGGGCCTGGACCACCTGGGACCCTACCTGTACCCACAGGGGTGGGACGCGAATTCCCAGGAGTACACGCGGGTCCAGACCAGCGCCGTCGACGAGTCCATCGCGGACAAGATCATGGGCAAGGAAGACCGCAAGTGCTTCGCGGACGACAATTGCTTCCTCGAGAACGGCGATGACCAGCTCCCTGCCTCGGAGATCATCTACATCGGCGGCAAGGCCGCCCTGTACGGCGGCTTCGAGGTCCACGGCTACTGGGCCAACAACATGGGCCTGGCCGTCTTCATGGACTACGGCCGCGCCTGGGACGGCGCGGGCCTGTCGTCGCCGGCCGAGCTGCTCATCCGGCTCAAGCAGATGTCGGTCAGCGCCGGCGCCGGCTTCCGGTACCTGAGCCCGGTCGGCGCCATCCGGCTGGACGTGGCCCGTCGCATGGACGGCCACCCGATGTTCGAGCACGAGCCGCGCCTGCAGGTGCACTTCGCCCTGTCGGAGGCCTGGTGAGCGATCCCGGCTCGCCCGCGCCGAAGCGCCGCCGGTGGCTGCGTCGGCTGCTGCTGCTGTCGGGCACGGGCCTGTCGGGCGTCGTGCTGGGCGCCGCCCTGGGCGTGGCCTTCCTGGCAACGGACCCGGGCAACGAGGTGCTGCGCAAGGGGGCGCTGCAGCTGTCGCAGCGCCAGCTCGTGGACGCCGAGCTGCAGCTCGACGGCCTGCAGACCCGGCTGCTCGACGGGCTGACCCTCGAAGGCGTCGCGCTGCGGACCTCGGACGGGCAGACCCTGATCGCCGCCCAGGAGCTCGCCGTCGAGTGGGAGCTCGGGGGACTGCTGCAGCGTGACCTGTCGCTGCCGTCCGTCCGGATCCGCGACGCCGAGGTCGATCTGCGCGCCGGGGCGACGGGCCGCATGCGCCTGCTCGACGCGCTCGGCATCCCGCCGGGACCCGACGACGCGCCTTCCGAGCCCTGGGGTGGGCTGCCCGGCACCCTGTCGGTCGGTGCGGTCGATGTCGCTGGGCTGGACCTGCGCCTGGACGGCGTCGAGCTGCTGGACATCGCGCTCGGCGGCCGGGCCGTCGTGGACGGCGCCGACGTCGACCTGCAGGACGTGGTCGCCGCTGCCGACCTTCGTGGACCCCTCGACCGCCGCCTCGGCCTGCGCCTCGCCGGCGGCCTGCACGCCGGGGATCTCGACCTGGAGCGGGCCGACGTGCGCCTCGGGGCCAGCAACCTCGCGCTCACCGGCAGCATCGCGACCGTCGAGACCGCGCCCGTCCTCGACTTGCACATCTCCGACGCCCTCCTCGCCCACGCCGAGCTCGCGGAGCTCGCCGGAGCGGGCGCCCCGGCGCCGGATCTCGCCCTGAAGGGCTCGCTCTCCGGTCCCCTCGACCTGCTCCGCAGCCAGCTCGTGGTCGACGCCGGGACGGGCGGGGCGGTGCACGCGGCCCTCTCGGCCGATCTGTTGGCGGATCGACCGGGCTGGTCCGCCGATCTCGACGCCCGAGACCTCGACCTGGTCGCCCTCTACCCGGCCCAGCTCGACGCCCCGACCCAGGCCCGCAGCCTGACGGCCCTGGTGCGCGGCAGCGGCTTCTCCTGGCCCGACGCCTTCGCGGCCTACGTGGTCGCCGACGCCCGCGAGCTGCAGCTGTTCGGCGAGCCGGTGTCGTCGCTGGGCCTGCGCGCCACCGTGGTCGACGAAGAGGTGCGCATCCACACCGGGGCCGTGCGACACGGCGCAGGCAGCGCCGACCTGGGCGGCCTGGTGCAGCTGTCCGGGTCGAAGGCGGACCTGGACGTGGATCTGCAGGTGGGGCGCCTCGCCGCGCTGCGCTCGCGGACCGGGGTGCTGCTCGAGGGCGGCGGTCGCTGGCGGCCCGAGGTGCACCTGGACTGGTCCGAGGGGGTGACGGTCGATGCCCGCGGCACGCTGGGGCTGACGGGCTTTCAGACCTCCGGGGTCCGCGTGGCGTCTGCCGCCGGGCCGGTCGGCCTGCGCTGGACGGACCAGGGGCTGACGGTCGACGGCGCCCTGCAGGGGCGCGGTCTCACCGCGCCGGGCGCCGCGGCGAGCGGGCTGGCGCTGGACCTGGACGTCGGCTGGTCCGAGGCTCGCGGCACGACGGTCCAGGCCGGGCTGGTGCTCGACGAGGTCGGCGCGACCAGCCTGGCGGCGTCGGTCGAGGAGGCGCGGGGCCGGATCGAGGTGGTCGCGCCGCCGCGCGGCGACACGCGGGTGTCGGGGGACATGGGGCTGAAGGGGGTCCGGCTGGTGGCGGCGGGCCCCGCATCGGCCGGCGGGCTGTCCTTCGCGCTGGTCGGCGACGACCTGTCGGCCCAGGTCGACGTGGCGCCCGCCGACGGCGTCGGCCCGACGCTGCGCGCCGTGGTGGACCGCGCCGAGGACGGCACCTACCTGATCGATCAGCTGCTCCTGTCGCCGGTCGACGGCCTGACCCTGGCGTCCGAGGCGCCGCTGGCGCTGCGACCCCAGGACGTCGGGCCGCCCCTGGTCTCGGCCGAGCTGGGCGGCAACGTGGGACGCCTGACCGTGCGGACCGAGGACGACGGCGCGATCGCCCTCCGGGGCACGGGGCTGGCGCTGGACCGCTGGGCGCGGCTGGTCGAGCTGCTGCCGCCGGGCGAGGACGGCGCGGTGCGCGATCCGCTCCCGCTGTCCGGACTGGGCACGGCCGACCTGCGCCTGGTCCTGGACGAGGCGGGGGCGCCGAGCTCCGTCGAGGGCACGGTCTCCGTCGACGACCTGGGCTGGGCCGAGGACGTCGTGGCCCTCGACGTCGACCTCGACCTGCGCGGGCCCCTCTCCCGCCCGCGGCTGTGGCTCGATCTGCACGACGGCGAGGCGATGTTCGTGCGTGCTCGCGGCGAGCTGCCCCTGGACCTCGAGGGTGGCTGGCTGGCCTGCCAGGACGAGGTCGACCTGCGGGCCGTGCTCGCGCCCATCGACCTGGCGGCCCTGCGGCAGCACCTGCCGGCCCTGCCGACCCAGGACGCCCACGCCAGCGCAGACCTGCGGCTGTCCGGGCCGGCCTGCGATCCACAGGTCGCCCTGTCCGCGGCGGCCGACACGCCGCTCGGGCGCGACGGCGAGGTGGTCCGTGTGGACATCGACGTGGAGCGCATCGGCGACCAGCTCTCGGTCTACGCGACGGCCGAGGAGGCCTTCCAGCGTCGGCTGGAGGTGCGGGGCACGGCGGCGACCCAGGCCGGTGCCGTGCTGGCCGCGATGCGTCCCGTGCCCGAGGGCGCTCCTCCACGCGACGGGCCCGACCCCGCCCTGGTCGGCACCTGGATCGACCGGCTCGCCATCAACGTCGTGCCGCTCGGCATCCCGCTGCAGAGCATCGGCACCTTCGTCGACCTGCCGCCGGGCCTCGAAGGCCGGATCGCCGGCGGTCTGCAGCTGACCGGCCGGGCGGATGCGCCCGTCGTCGCCGGCGCGCTGCAGCTCAGCGACGGCCGCATCGGCCAGGTCGACGTGGCCAGCGCGCTGGTCGTGCTGCAGCCGACCGAGCAGGGCTACGCCGCGACCGTCGACGCGATGCTGGTCGATCCCTCGGCGACCCCTGACGAAGCCGGCGGGCCGGCGCCGACCTTGCCGGTGCGCATCGTCGCCGGCGTGCCGGTCGCCCTCGACCCCACCATCGAAGACCCGCTGGGCCGCGAAGGCCTGGACGTGACCCTCGACGGCACCCTGCCGCTGGCGCTGCTCGAGGGCGTCGTCGACGGGGTGCGCGGCACCCACGGCGCGCTGAAGCTCGACGGCTCGCTCAAGGGCTCGCTCGGCAAGCCGACCGGCGAGGTCACCATCACCGGCCAGGGCCTGGGGCTGACCCACACCGGCCTCGGCCTGGTCTACGACGACGTGTCCATCGACCTGGTCGCCACCCAGGAGCGCGTCGTCCTGCGCGAGCTGATCGTGCGCAACCGCCGCCGCAGCACGCTGGTCGGCCGGGGCCTGGGCGCGGGGACCCCCAACAACCGCCTGCTCGCCAAGGGCTCGGTCGAGCTGGCCGACCTGCGCCCGGACCAGGTGCGCCTGACCGTGGAAGCCGACGACTTCTGGATCATCGGCGAGCCGGACATGCAGCTGGCGGTCGACGGCCAGGTGCAGGCCGAGGGCTCCTGGCCGGATCTGCGGCTGACCGGGGCCCTGTCGATGACCGAGGCCTCGCTGGTGTTCGACGAGGCGGACTTCGTCGGCGACCGCACCCTCGCGGTGGACCCGCGCATCCGTATCGAGCGGCCCTCCTCGCAGCAGGAGGTGGTGCGCGTCGTCGCGACCGACGACGCTCCGCCGGTGTGGCAGGGCTTCGACATCGATGTCGAGGTGGACCTGCTGCGGAACCTGCGCCTGAAGGCGACCGTGCCGCTCAACGACGAGTTCGGCGAGGCCTTCGCGGCGCTGTCCTCGGTCGGCCTCGACGCCGACCTGGGCGGCGTGCTCGACGTCAGCCAGAAGCGCGGCCAGCTCACCCTGCGCGGCGAGCTCGAGACCCTGCGGGGCTCCGCGTCGGTCCTGGGCGCCGAGTTCGACATCGAAGAAGGCGCCATCACCTTCCTGGGCGACGGCTTCAGCGATCCGCTGCTCGACATCGAGGCGACCCGCCGGGTCAGCGACGCCGACGTGCAGGTCAAGGTCGGCGGCCGCGTCAGCGCCTTCGACGTGGCCTTGAGCTCGCCGGAGTACCCCGACCAGACCGACGTCGTGACCCTGCTGCTGTTCGGCAAGCCGGCCTCGCAGATGAGCGACAGCGAAGGCCAGGCCAACGGCGAGCAGGTCGCCATGGCCCTGGCCAGCGTGGGGGCCGGCCAGATCGAGCGGGCGATCGGCAACGACCTGTTCGATCAGTTCGAGCTGGACCCCTCGGGCGGCGTCCGGCTGGGCTGGGCCTTGAACGACAAGCTGTTCCTGCGGTACGAGATCGCACAGACCCGGGACGAGGAGGAGAACGTGAACGAGCTGACGCTGGAGTACCTGATCAGCCGTCGGCTCTACGCCGAGTTCAAGACCGGCGACCGGGGCGCTTCCTCGATCAACCTGTACTGGCGCTGGCGGTTCTGATGGCGGACCCGGCGAGCCCCCTCCACCGCCTGCAGGCGGCCCTGTTCCAGCCCATCGACGGTGCGTCGGTGGTGTGGTTCCGGATCGTGTTCGGCGCGATCATGGTGTGGGAGGCCACGCGCTACCTGGCCTTCGGCTGGGTCGACGAGCACTACATCGATCCCGAGATCCACTTCCGCTACTTCGGCTGGGACTGGCTGCCCCAGCCCGAAGGCGTGTGGATGTACGTCCTGATCGTCGGCTGGATGATCGCGGCCCTGGGCATCACGCTGGGCGCCTTCTACCGGCTGTCGGCCATCGCCTTCTCGGTGCTGTTCCCGTGGTTCTTCCTGCTCGAGCAGGGCAAGTACCTCAACCACCTCTACCTGGTCTGCCTGCTCGGCCTGATCTGCGTGATCCTTCCGGCCAACCGCATGTTCTCGATCGACGCGCGGCTGTGGCCCGAGCGCCGGTCCGACCACGTGCCCGCGTGGTCGCTGTGGCTGCTGCGCTTCCAGCTGTCCGTCGTGTACTTCTTCGCGGGGGTCGCGAAGATCAACGGCGACTGGCTGCAGGGCGAGCCGATGCGCCAGTGGATGTCCAAGCGGGACGACTACCCGCTGCTGGGCGCCATCGTGTCGTCCGAGCCCGCGGCGTGGTTCTTCTCCTACGGCGGCATGCTGTTCGACCTGTCGGTCGCCCCGCTGCTGTTGTGGAAGCGCACCCGCACCCTCGCCCTGGTCGGGGTCGCCTTCTTCCACGTCAGCAACGAGTACCTGTTCAGCATCGGCATCTTCCCCTACCTGGCGCTGGCGGCGACCCTGCTCTTCCTCGAGCCGGACTGGCCGCGCCGCGCCTTCCCCGTCCTGTTCCCGGGCGCGCCTCCGCCGGCCCCCGCGACGGTGCTGCCCTCGCCCGGCCGCCGGGCGGCGCTCTACGCCTTCCTGGGCCTGTGGGTCGCCTACCAGGTGCTGATGCCGCTGCGGCACCACCTCTACCCGGGCAACGTGGCGTGGACCGAAGAAGGCCACATGTACAGCTGGCGCATGAAGCTGCGCAGCAAGGGCGGCAAGGCGCGGTTCCACCTGCTCGACAAGCAGACCGGCGAGACCTGGGTCGTGCTGCCGCGCGAGCACCTCAACGAGCGCCAGCTGCGCAAGATGGCCGTCCGACCCGACATGGTGCACCAGTACGCCCTGTGGCTCGCCGAGCAGGCCCGGGCCGAGGGGCACGCCGACGTGGCGGTGCACGCCGAAGCCTATGCCTCGCTCAACGGGCGCCCGCTCCAGGCCCTCATCGACCCGACGGTCGATCTGGCGTCGACGCCGCGCACCCTGGGGCCGCGCTCCTACATCACCTCGCTGCAGCAGCCCCTGCCCAACGGGCGCTGGGACTGGGCCGTCGACATGGAGCTCCCGCGCCGCGACGGCAGCGTCCCACTGGCCCCTCCGGGCCGGTACACCGGGAGCGACGGTGACGACTGACGGCGCTGGGCTGGTCCTGGTGGTGCCCTGCTTCAACGAGGCCCGGCGCCTGGACGCGGACGCCTTCCTGCGGGCCCTCGCCGCCCAGCCTTCGCTGCGGCTGCGCTTCGTGGACGACGGCAGCACCGACGACACGCGCGCCGTGCTCGACGCGCTGGCGGCTCGCGCTCCCGCCGGGCGTGTGCAGGTGCAGATCCTGCCGCAGAACGGGGGCAAGGCCGAGGCCGTGCGCCAGGGCATGTTGGCGGCCCTGGACGGCGGCCCGGCCATGGTCGGCTTCTGGGACGCCGACCTGGCCACCCCCCTCGACGCGGTCCCGTTGCTGCGGGACGCCCTCGAGCAGTCGCCGGCGCGTGCCATGGCGATCGGCGCGCGGGTGCGCTTGCTGGGACGGCACATCACCCGCGATCCCGGGCGGCACTACGGCGGGCGGATCATCGCGACCCTGGTCAGCATCTCCCTCGGGCTGCCTGTCTACGACACCCAGTGCGGCGCCAAGCTGTTCCGGGCGGGGCCCGACGCCGCCGCGCTCCTCGCAGAGCCCTTCTTGACCCGCTGGCTGTTCGACGTGGAGCTGATCGCGCGCTGGGTCGCCCTGCACCCGGGCGATGCCTGGGTCGAAGGCATCGTCGAGGTGCCGCTCCCGCGCTGGGAGGACGTCGGCGGCTCCAAGGTCACCCTGCGCGACATGGTCCGATCGCCGGGCCAGATCCTGACCATCCACCGCCACTACCGGCCGCGGCGGTTCACGCGGGGAGCAGCTCGATGAGCGCCAGCTCCGGCGGGCAGTGCAGCCGGAACGGCGCCACGGACCAGCCGACCCCGCGGCTGACGAACAGCCAGCTGTCGTCGAGGGGGTACCAGCCGGCGACGTAGGCGCCCGTGCCGCGCGGCACCCACAGCGCCCCGAGCCTGGGCAGTCGGACCTGTCCGCCGTGGCTGTGGCCCGCCAGCACCAGGTCGACCCCCGGGCCGGCCAGCGCCGGGAACATCGCCGGCGAGTGCGTCATCAGCACGCCAGGGCTGTCGCCCTGCGCCATCGCGGCGCGCACCTGTGCGGGGGCCGGCGCACCGGCGAGCATGTCGTCGGTGCCGCCCAGGCGCAGCGGGCCCAGATCGACGACCTCGTCGCGCAGCAGCCGCACGCCGTGGGCGGCGAGCAGCGGCGCCCAGCGCGCGGGGGGCGCGCCGCTCCAGTGCTCCCAGTTGCCCATGATCGCGAAGTGGCCGAGGGGAGCATCGGGCAGGGCGCCCAGGAACTGGTCGACGGCGGCCGGCTGCCAGCCCCGGGTCACCACGTCGCCGGTCAGCAACACCAGGTCGCACTCGATGTCGCGCAGCCGCTTGCAGAGCGTGTCCAGCCAGGGGGCCGGCTCGCGCAGGTGCACGTCGGTCAGGTGGAGGATGCGCAGCGGACGCTCGAGGCCGGGGAGGGGCAGCCGATGCCGACTGAGCGCGAACCAGGTGAGCTCGGGCAGGCGGCCGAGGCCCTGTCGCGGGGGAGGCGGCGCCGGGTCGGTGCCGCCAGGGGCGGGCGCGCCGGGGCGGCGCCCGTCGGGAGGGAAGAAGGCGCCCATGCGCAGGCCGCGGGAGAGCCCCCGGGCGAAGCGCCAGGCGCCATGCAGGCGGCTGCGGGTCGAGGCGCTCATGGACAGGGCTCCGGCAGGCACTGCACGGACTGGACCCCGTCCATGTCGCGCAACCACCGGGCGGCGGCCGTCCGATCCTGGTCCTGGGTGATGGCCAGCACGATCTGGCCGGTCTCGGCCCGGGCCCGGGCATCCGCCCGCCCGGCGTCATCCAGGGTGGGCACGACCAGCAGCACCCCGTCCGCCGGGGCGCGGGGGATCGGGCGGGCCAGGTAGCCGCGCACCTCGCCGTTGCTGGCCATGCGGCCGTCGACCGTGGGGGGCGCCCAGGCCTTGTCCGGCAGGGGCACCGGGTCGGCGCCCCCGCAGGCCAGCAACAGGGCGAGGAGGGTCGCGCTCATGTCGCGTGCTCCGCGACGAAGGCGGCGATGGCGGCCAGCACGTCGGCGTCCGCAGCGTCCCGGTCGCGGCCCGTCGCTCTCTGCCAGGCCTTGGTCACCTGCAGGGAGTGGTCTCCGGACTCGACCACGTGCAGCACGCTCGGCGCCTGCATGGTCGCCTGCACCTCGGCGAACAAGTCGAGCGGGCCCATCCGGTCGCGGGTGCCCTGCACGAACAGCACCGGGGTCCGCAGGGCCTCGAGCACCTCGCGGCGAACCGGCGCCTTCTTTCCGACGCCGACCAGGGGGTAGCCCAGGCAGACGCAGGCCCGGACGGGCTGCGCGAGCGCCAGGTGCAGGCCGACGCGGCTGCCCATCGACTTGCCGACCAGCACCACGGGCGTGCCGGACGGCAGCGAGGTGCGGAAATCGGACAGGGCCTCGGTGTGGGCTTGGATCAGCCGCGGCAGCCGGTCGGGCGCGCGGCGGCCCTCGGCCATGTACGGGTAGTCGAAGGTGCGCACGACCCCCAGGGTCGTCAGACGCGCCGCCCAGGCCTGCATCCAGGGGGAGGCGCTGCCGAGCCCGGCGCCGTGGGCGAACAGGAAGGCGGGCTTCACGAGGGCGAGCCGGGCAGGGGAGGGGACGGGAGGGCGAGGTGCACCAGGTACTCCACGTTGCCCTTCTTGGCGCCCAGGATCGGCGAGGTGGTCTCGCCCAGGACCCGGCAGCCGAGCGCCTCGGCGGCGCTGCCCACGCCCGACAGGGCCGCACGGCGTGCGTCCTCGTCGCGGACCACACCGCCTCGACCGACGTTCTCGCGCCCGACCTCGAACTGGGGCTTCACCAGCAGTACCGCGTCGGCGCCGGGGGCGGCGATGCGCACGATGGCGGGCAGCACCTTGTCCAGGCTGATGAAGGACAGGTCGCCGACCACCAGCGTGGGCGCCACCGGCAGCGCGTCCAGGTGGCGGGCGTTGGTGCGCTCCATCACCTCGACGCGGTCGTCCTGGCGCAGCTTCCAGGCCAGCTGGCCGTAGCCGACGTCGATGGCGAAGACCCGCGCAGCCCCCCGCTGCAGCAGGCAGTCGGTGAAGCCTCCGGTGCTTGCGCCCAGGTCGGCGCAGACCCGAGCGATCGGATCGACCCCGAAGGCCGTCAGTGCGTGGTCGAGCTTCTCGCCCCCCCGGCTGACGAAGCGGGGTCCGGCGCCGCGGACACGCACCGCGGCGCTGCGCTCGACCATGGTGCCGGGCTTGTCCACGACCGCGTCGTCGACCAGCACCTGGCCGGCGCGCACCAGGGCCTGGGCCTTCTGGCGGCTGTCGGCGAGCCCCTGCTCCACGACCAGCAGATCGATGCGCTGGCGGTCCTTGGCGGCCACGGTGGCTCAGTGGTCCCGGGCGACGGTGAACCGGGCCAGGGCGACCAGCGCGTCGGGCGACGGCAGGGTCCGCGCAGCGGCCTCGGCCCGCACCGCCAGCTCGTGGGCCCGCCGCAAGGTCTCGTCCACGCCCAGCAGGCGCACGTAGCTCGGGGGGCCGTCGTCGCCGGCGTCTTCGTCTTCGTCCAGCACATCGTCGGCGAGCTGGAAGGCCAGGCCCACCGCTTCGCCGTAGGTGGTCAGCTGCGCGAGCTGCACCGCACTGGCGCCGGCCGCGATGCCGCCGAGCAGGGTGGCGGCCCGGATCAGCGCCCCGGTCTTGCCGCGGTGCACCGTCACCAGGGCATCGACGTCGCCGCCGGTCCAGGCGATGTCGGCGGCCTGGCCGCCGATCATGCCGATGTGCCCGGCAGCGCGGGCCAGCTCGGCGACCATGGCGACCCGCGCCGCGTCCGACGCGGGCGCCGCGGCCAGGACCGCGAAAGCTTCGGTCAGCAGTGCATCACCGACCAGCACGGCCGTCGCTTCGTCGTAGGCCCGGTGCACCGTCGGCTGGCCGCGACGCTCGTCGTCGTCGTCCATCGCCGGCAGGTCGTCGTGCACCAGCGAGTAGGTGTGCACCAGCTCGACCGCGGCGCCGGCGGCCAGCAGCGCGTCGATCGGCGCGTCGGCCCCGGCCACGGCTTCCCCCGCGGCGCGGGTCAGCAGGGGCCGGATGCGCTTGCCCCCCGTCTGCAAGGGGTAGCGGCAGGCAGCGAGGAAGCGCGGCGGCCAGGCGTCACCGAACCGCGCGAGCAGCACCGCGTCGACGGCCGCCCGACGAGGGGCTGCCCAGGCGTGCAGGTCCATCACGGGTCCGGCTCAGCCCGCCGAACCGTCGCCCGGCAAGGGCGGCGCTTCGTCCGGGCTGCAGGCCTTGAAGCTGTCAGCTTCCTTGAGCTTGGCCACGCCGAGCTTCTCGGCTCCACTGGCCCGGACCCGGTCCATCAGGTCGACGACCTTGTCGTAGGGCGCGTCCGGGTGCGCATCGACGAACACGACCTTGCTCTCGGCGCCCAGCAGCCGGCGGCGCAGCTGCTCGCCCAGCTCGGACAGGGGCATCACCTGCTTGTTCAGGGCGAAGGTGCCGTTCTGGCAGACGGCGACGACCAGCTGGTCGGTGGGCACGTCGTTCTTCTTCACCTGCTCGGTCTTCTTGGGCAGGTTGACCGACAGCTCGTCGATGGTCTGCGGGGTGATGACCATGAAGATGATCAGCACCACCAGCACGATGTCGATCAGGGGGGTGACGTTGATGTCGGAGAACCCGCCCTTCTTGCCGCCGCTGTCGACGTTCATGCCCATGGCTCAGTCCCCGCCTTCGGAGGAGGACCCGCCCGAGCTCTTCTCGGCGGCCAGCAGCATGCTGCTCATGCCGTTGTCGTTGACCTTGGCCATGACGTTGTGCACGTCCTTCCAGCGCAGGGTCTTGTCACCCTTGATCAGCAGGGCGCGGTTCGGGTCCTTCCGCCACTCGGCGTTCAGATCGTCGACCACCTTGTCCAGGCTGCTGCGCTTCGTGTCGACGAAGATCGCCGCGTCGCTGCGGATCGACACGACCACGTGCTGGCCGGCGTCGTTGACGGTCGTGGACGACTCGGCGTCCGGCAGATCGACGTCGACGCCCGAGCTCAGCATGGGGGTCACGACCATGAAGATGATGAGCAACACCAGCACCACGTCCACGAGGGGCGTGACGTTGATGTCGGCCATCAGGCCGCTCTGCTTGTCACCGACCGACATGCCCACAGGGCACCTCCGGGCGAGGGGACGGCCGCGGGCGATGCCGCGGCCGGTTCACTTCGCGGCGTCTTCCATGGGGGGCAGGACCTGCTTCTCGCACCAGTCCAGGAACTCCTGGCTGGCCACGCCCATGTCGTCGGAGATGGCGGCGATCTTGCCGTTGAACCAGTTGAACAGCCAGACGCCCAGGATGGCGACGGTGATGCCGAAGGCCGTGGCCCACAGGGCCTCGGCGATACCGGCGGCGACGCTGCCCAGGCCGCCGGAGCCGGACTCGGCCATGCCCTGGAAGGCGTTGATGATGCCGAAGATGGTGCCGACCAGGCCGACGAAGGGGCTGGTCGAGCCGGTGGTCGCCAGCACGCCGATGCCCTTGTTGAGCAGGGCCGACTCGCCGACGCTCTGGTTGCGCATGGCGCGGGCGGCGGCCTCGACCCCGTGCTTGTCGGGGCGGAGCGCGAACTCGGACAGGCCCTTCTCGAGCAGGTGGCCCAGGTAGCTGGCCTTGTACTCGTCCTTGCGGACGATCTTCAGCGCGCCGTCGAAGTCACCCTTCGAGAACGGCTCGTTCAGCGCCGCGGCCAGGTCCCGGCTCTGGTTGCGGGCCTTGCCCAGCGACCAGGTCCGCTCGATGGCGACGTACAGGCACCCGATGGCCATGATGGCCAGCACGCCCAGGATCATCTGCACGGGAATGCTGGCGTGTGCCAGCAGCTCGAAGAGGTTGTAGTCCATGGTCTCTCTCGGGGGGGACGCCCGTGGTCAGGTCCAGAGACCTGCCGCCGAACCGCCGCTCAGTTGGTCAGCTTGAAGACGAGGCTGAGGTTGAACATGGCCTTCTTTTCCTGGCCATCTTCCTTGTAGGGGTAGAAGCGCCACTTCATGACGGCGTCGCGCGTCTCGTCGTGGAACACCTTGGGGCACTTGCTCAGATCGATGTCGTAGGGGACGCCCTTCTCGTCGATGTACATCCGGACGACGCAGCGCTCTTCCTTGAGGCCCAGGGCCTTCGCCGCGTCCGGGAACCGGGGCTGGACGCGCCGCTTGGGCTTGACCTGGCTCCAGTGCACGCCCTTGACGCCCGTGCCGCCGAGCTCGCCGCCCAGCTGGCCGCCGATCACGCCGCCGATCTCGCCGCCGACGACACCGCCGACCTCACCGCCCTCGACGCCGCCCTCGACACCGCCTTCCTGGCCGGCCGGGCTGGCGTCAGCGACGGGCTCGGGCAGCTCCTCGGGGAGCTCCTCGATCTCGTCGGGCTCCTCCATCTCCTCCGGCTCTTCCTCCTCCTCTTCTTCCTCTTCCTCCTCTTCCGGCTGGCTGCTGCTGGCCGGCGGAGGCGGGGGAGGGGGAGGCGGGGGAGGCGCGGCGTCGAAGAAGGTGACCTCGACCGGCTGTTCGTCCTCGATGACCTCCGTCACCTGCTGACCGCCCGTCAGCATCAGGGTGCCTGCCACCGTGGTGAACAGGGACATGGAGATCAACATCGAGCCCGCCTGCCGCTGGCGGTTCGCCTTCCGGGTCCTGCCGATGGTGTCGAACATGGCGCTCGCTCCGTGAGCTGCGTGGGGGGACTCTGGACGCTGCGGGCGGTGCGTCGGTTCCCCGGCCGTCGCAGGGACGGCGTTGTTGGCGGCAGAGGGCTGCGACCGGCCAGCCGGTCGCGGAGGGGGTCACAGCAACCCGGTGCTTGTAGCCGATTCCCGGGCTTGTGTGCCAGCGGGCACGTAGCGATCCGGTCAAGAGCTGGCCTTCACGGCGCGCGTCGGCGCCGCGGTCGAGCTCAGCGCTCGGGACGGAACACGAACACCAGGTGGTAGCGGGAGGGTCGGGCGATGCCGGCGACCCGACGCGGGGCGAAGCGCCAGGCCATGGCCGCACGCCCCGCCTCGTCGCGGAAGGCCGAGGGACAGCCCGACAGGTCGACCGACGCGGGGGTGCCCCGCTCGTCGATGGTCAGCATCACCGAGCAGCGGGTCTCGCCCAGGCTGCGTGCCTCGGCCGAGGCGGGGTAGCGCGGACGGACCTTGCGGCGGGCGACGAGGTCCTCGCGCAGCGGGGGCTCGTCTCGGCCGGGACCGCCGGGTCCGTCACCGGCGCCAGGGCCCGGACCCTTGCCGGGACCGATGCCGTCGCCAGGGCCCTCGCCGGGGCCGCCGGGGCCCTCCGGCGCGCCCGGTCCGGGCGTCGATGAGCTGGTGATCGCCGCCGGAGCCGCGTCCGCCGGCGGAACGGCGTCGTCCTTCGCCGGTGGCGGCTCGACGGTCGGCTGCTCCACGGACGGGGCTGGCGCGGCACCTCCGGCCGGCAGGCGGGCGACAGGAGCCGGGGCCGCCTCGATCAGGTGGACCAGCAGCGGCTCGTCGACGTCTTCGTAGGGCGCTACCTGCTGGCCGCCTCCCAGCATCATGCCGGCCACGACGCTGGTCACGAGCGTCATCGACATCAGCATCGAGCCGGCTTCGCGACGGCGGTTGCGGTGGCGCAGGTCGGAGGGGAGCTGGAACACGGGACCTCCACGAGGGGACGTCCCGTCGGTGGGCGGCGCCAGCGGGTTGTTCACCGCAGCGCCGACTCACCCCTGCGCCGCATCACCCGTCGCGGTCGTCCGCCCCGCGGCTGCCGCCGTCGAAGGGGGCTTCCTGCAGGCCGTCCATGCCGCGGGTCACCTCGACGATGCGGCGCTCGGCGCCGTCGAGCAGCTCGTGGCACTCCTTGACCAGGGCCACTCCCCGCTCGAACAGGGCGAGGGCCTCTTCGAGGGGGAGCTCGCCGGAGTCGAGCTTGCGGACGTGGTCCTCGAGCTCGGTCAGGGCATGCTCGAAGCTGCGCCCGGACGCGGCGTCTTCGGTCGATTCCATGGGCAGGTCCGTCTGCATCGGGGCTCCGGGCTCAGCGTGGCTTGAGGGCGACGGCGCGCTCGATCTGCACGATCTGGTAGGACAGGCGCTCGTCCTTGGCGACGTCCTTCGCGACCAGCACCTGGTCACCGCGGGCGTTGACCGCGAGCCGCTCGGGCTCGATGGTCAACAGCTTGCGCTGGTTGTCGCGGGACACGTAGAGCACCTTGAGCCGCTGCCCGGTGGCGATGGCCCGCTCGGCCAGCTCGCGCACCTCGCGCGGGCTGCGGCGGGGCGGCAGCTCTTCCTTCTTCTTGCTCTTCTTCTTGCGGCTGACGTGTCCGGTGCCGGGCACGGGGACCAGGTTCTCGGGCTGGATGTCCTCGTGCTGGGCCACGGCGAGCAGGTCGGAGCGGTCGTCGCGGGCCTGCGCCACCAGGTGCAGCAGGCGCTCGCGGGAGTCCACCGCCGCAGGGTCGTCGGGGTAGCGCCGCACCGACTGGCCGGGCGCGAAGCCCGCTTCGTCCAGCGCGGCGTTGAGCTCTTCCATCCGGGTGCGGTCCACGGCGTACATGCCGGGCACGAACCGGTGCAGCAGGAAGGGCTTGAGCTTGCGGTGCGTCTCGAGCCGGCGGATCTGGCTGCGGTGCACCGTCAGCAACATCACGTCGTGGAACTCGACGTCGCCGTGGTGCCCCATCCAGCCGCGCAGGGTCTGCTCGACGTTGTCGGGCAGGCCGATCTGGCTGTTCTCGCGCAGGAACTCCAGGATGTCGTCGCGGCGCCAGCCCTTCTCCAGGGCCTGCTCGATGGTGACTTCCGTGATCTTGTAGGTGTTCGCGCGATCACAGGCCGTCAGCTCGGCGAGCTCGCCGATCCGGAAGAACAGGATCGGGGCCATGCCGGCCGGCGCCATGATCTCGAAGGACGGCGTCAGGTAGAACTTCTGGAACCCGTCTTCGTCGACCGGCTCGATGAGCAGGCGGGCGCGCGGCGACAGGCGGTAGAACTTCTCCTGGCCCCAGGTGCCGAGCTCGAGCATGCCGGTGTTGACCAGCGGCGAGAAGCCGAAGGCCTCGCGCGTCGAGCTGCGGGGGCTCTGCCACTGGCCCTTGACGAAGCGCTCGCGCCACTCCTCGCCCCGTCGCCAGCGCCGGTAGAGCGCCTGCAGCCGGCGCTCGGGCACCCACGCGCCGCCGACGCCGTGCACCGCCCACATGACCCACTCGGCCTGCGGGAAGCGTGCCTCGAGGCTGGTGAACACCAGGTCGCGCTGGTCTTCGGGGTCGAGCTGCAGCCACTCCTCGACCACCGAGCGGTTCACGCTCAGGCGATCGCCGCGCAGCTCGACCATGCCGTGCATCATCAGGAACTCGATGTGGAAGCTGAACAGCTCCGAGTCCGGGGTCCACAGCTGGCCGAAGAACTTGTCCATCTCGTCCTTGTGGACCTTGAAGATCTCCTGGCGCTGGGTGAGCCGCGGCGGGTGCTGGTCGATGTAGGTCGCCAGCGTCGTGATGGTGAAGGGCAGGGGAGGGCAGAACTCCGTGTCGGCCTGGACGCGCACGTCGTCCTGCTCGAAGCCCGGGAGCTCCAGGTCCTCGGTCAGGTGCTCGATGAGCAGCTCCAGGATCGGCGCCGGGATCACGTAGAAGAACAGGCCCTCGCGTTCTTCGGTCGCCGCCACCAGGCCCTTCTCGCCCAGCGTGCTCATCACCTTCTTCCACTCGCGGTCGTTGCCGCCGAGGGACAGGATGAGCTCGTTCTGGAACTCCTCGCTCTGGGCCAGGCCGCCGACCTGGACCAGGATCGCGAGCGCCTGGCGGTCGCGCTGGTGCAGGCCCTTGACCAGGGCCGACAGGCGGTTGCCCTGGGCCAGGGCGCGCACCGTGAGCTGGATCATCCGGTCGTCGCTGCTGACCCTGCCGGGCTGGCCGCCCATGCCGGAGTACAGGTTGCCGACGAGCTCTTCGTGCAGCTCCTCGAGGTAGGCCGACAGCTCGTCGAGCTCGCCTCGGGTCAGCCGTCGGCGCCGGGCCGGACCGCTGACCACGGCCAGCCGGGCCGGATGCACCGGGTCGCGCGGCCGTGGGTTGCGACCGCTGGGCGACAGCGTCACCACCGGCTCGCCGGACTCACGCCCCCGCCAGGTCTTGCCCGACCGGGTCTTCGGCGTGCTCTCGGGCGCCTTCTTGGTCGTGCGACGGCTGCGCCGCCGGCGGCGGCGGCGCTTGCTGCTCGAGCCGGGGCTCTCGACCTGCTCGGACATCTTCAACCTCTCGTGCTGCTGGGGCCCCGCTGCGGGGCAGGTTGCTGCAGGACCGGCCGAGGCGGCCGGAACGAGCCCAGGCTCAGCCGGCCTGGCGCTCCTCGATGTGGTAGCGGTAGCCCTGCTCGGTGAGGAAGAGCTGTCGCTTCATGGCGAACTTCTGTTCCTTGGTGTCGGCTGTCACCACCGTGTAGAACACGGCCGGCTTCTCCTTCGGGCGCAGGATCCGACCCAATCGCTGGGCTTCTTCCTGGCGGCTGCCGAAGGTGCCGCTGACCTGGATCGCCACGTTGGCGTCGGGCAGGTCGATGGAGAAGTTGGCGACCTTGCTGACGACGAGCAGCTTGATGCGCCCGGTGCGGAACTGCTCGAACAGCTCGTCCCGGCGATCGTGCGGCGTCTTGCCCGTGATGAGCGGCGCCTTGAAGCGCCGGGCGATCTCGTGCAGCTGGTCGACGTAGGTGCCGATGATCAGCACGTTGTCTTCGCGGTGCTTGGTCAGCAGATCGCCGATCACGCCCATCTTGGCGGGGTTGGCGCTGGCCAGGCGGAACTTGTCGGTCTCCTTGGCCTTCTCGTAGCGGTCCAGCTCGCGGCTCTTGAAGGGCACGCGGACCTCCCAGCACGAGGTGGTGGCGATGAAGCCACCGGCTTCCAGCTGCTGCCAGGGCAGGTCGTAGCGCTTGGGCCCGACCAGGCTGAACACGTCTGCTTCGCGGCCGTCCTCGCGGACCAGGGTGGCCGTCAGGCCCAGCCGGCGGCGACCCTGCAGGGCCGCGGTCGCGCCGAATACGGGGGCCGGCAGCAGGTGGACCTCGTCGTAGATGAGCAGGCCCCAGTCTTCGTCCTCGAACAGGTGCAGGTGTTCGAAGTCGGCGTTCTTGCTGCGGCGCCAGGTCAGGATCTGGTAGGTCGCGACCGTGACCGGCTTGATCTCCTTGGACTCGCCCGTGTAGGCGCCGATCTGGTCGGGCCGGATGTCGGTCTTGTCCAGGATCTCGCGGATCCACTGGTTCACGGCGGCCTGGTTGGTCGCCAGGATGAGCGTCTTCGTCTGGACCAGCGACATCGCGGTCATGCCGACGATGGTCTTGCCGGCGCCGCAGGCCAGCACGACCACGCCGCAGCCGCCGGCCGGAGCGCCGTCCTGCCACCAGCGCTCGGCCGCTTCGCGCTGGTAGCGCCGCGGTGAGAAGGTCTTTCCGTTGCCCAGCATGGTGTCGCGGAGCGCGATCTCGAGGGGCTCGCCGGGCCGGAAGCCCGCCAGGTCCTCGATCGGCCAGCCGGCCTGCAGGGCCCGCTGCTTGAAGATTCCGCGGTGCCCCTGGGTGATGGCCCAGTGGCGGCGCCCGTCCTCGATCATCAGCTCGCGGAGCGACTTCTCCTTGCCAATGGACTTGGCGATGAAGCCGCTGCCGAACTCCAGCCGGATCAGCTTCTCGGGGCTGTCCGGGTGGGGCACCATCTTGACGAGGCCGTAGCGCTCGATGGTGCTCTTGATGGTCTCGAGCACTTCACCGGGCACGTCGAACTTCGACAGGTCGCGCAACCCGTGGGTGATCTCGGCGGCGTCCATGCCCGCGCAGGCCGCGTTCCACAAGGACAGCGGGCTGATGCGGTAGGTGTGCAGCATCTCGGGCGAAGCCTCGAGCTCGGCGAACCGCCCCAGGAAGTCACGTGCTTCCTCGTAGCGGGCGTGGTTCGTCTCGACGAGGACCTTGCCGTCCCCCTGAACGATCAGGGGGTTCTCAGGCCTGACTTGCATCGAACATCGGCGGAGCCTCCGCGCACGGTCGCTGGGAAGCGACCTTGGGGGAACGGCGCGAGTGTGGGGGGGCGGAGCAGTACCGCGTGCCGTGGGGATGCTGGGCACACCACTGCCCCGGGCGGCGCGTGGGACACGCCAGGGGAGGGGAGGGACGTCGAGAGGGGCCCGACGGTGGCCAGAGGGCGCAGGTGTACCCCCGAGGTGGGGGGCGACAGGCCCGGTTCCGGAGAGGAGAAGCGCGGGTGCTTCGCTCTTCCTGGGCGCAGTTTAGCCGACGAACCAGCGCTGTCAAGCAAGCCGGGTCATTCGACACGCACCATGGGGTCCGCGGAAGTCCCGGGGCGACCGCGGACGGCTGGGGTCAGGGCTGGTCCAGGAAGGGGTACCGCCAGTCGGTCGGCCCGGCCAGGGTCTCCTTGATGGTCCGCGGCGACACCCAACGCAGCAGGTTCAGCGGGCTCCCTGCCTTGTCGTTGGTGCCGCTGGCGCGGGCTCCGCCGAAGGGCTGCTGGCCGACGACGGCGCCGGTCGGCTTGTCGTTGACGTAGAAGTTGCCGGCCGCGTGGCGCAGCCTGCCCATCGCGGTCTGCACGGCGTAGCGATCCCGGGCGAAGACCGCACCGGTCAGCGCGTAGGGGCTCGTGTTGTCCACGTGCTCCAGCGCGTCTTCGTAGCGGGCGGCCGGGTAGACCCAGGCGGACAGCACGGGACCGAAGATCTCCTCCTGCATCAGGCGGTGGTTCGGATCGTCGACCTGCGCCAGGGTCGGCTGCACGAACCAGCCGGTCGTGCCGTCGGCCTCGCCGCCGGCCAGCACGTGGGCGCTGTCGTGGGCCAGCCGCAGGTACTCCTCGTGCTTCCGGAAGGCCCGCTCGTCGATCACGGGGCCCAGGAAGTTCCCGAAGTCCCGCACGTCGCCCATGCGCAGCTGGCTCATGATCGCCAGGACCCGGTCCCGCACCGCGGGCCAGATGCTGTCGGGCATGTAGATGCGGCTGGCGGCCGAGCACTTCTGGCCCTGGTACTCGAAGCCGCCCCGCGCGATGGCCACCGCCAGCCGGTCCAGGTCGGCGTCGCTGTCGCCCGCGCTCTCGTGGGCGATGATGAAGTCCTTGCCGCCGGTCTCGCCGACGATCCGGGGGTATGTCCGGTACTGGTCGAGGTTGTCGGCGATGCGGCGCCACATGTGGCGGAAGGTCGCCGTGCTGCCGGTGAAGTGCAGGCCGGCCAGCCGCGGGTCGCCCATGACCGGGTCGCCGACGTCGGCGCCGTGTCCCGGCAGGAAGGCGATGACGCCGTCGGGCAGCCCGGCGGCGCGCAGCAGCTGCATGCCCTCCCAGGCCGACAGCAGCTGGGTGGTCGAAGGCTTCCAGATCGCGACGTTGCCCATCAGGGCCGGCGCCGTGGGCAGGTTCAGGGCGATGCTGGTGAAGTTGAACGGCGTGACCGCGAAGACGAAGCCCTCGAGCGGCCGGTGGTCCAGGCGGTTCCACATGCCGGGGTTGCTGCCCGGCTGGTCGGCCAGGATGCCCGCGGCGTAGGCGACGTTGAACCGCCAGAAGTCCGCGAGCTCGCAGGCGGCGTCGATCTCGGCCTGGTGGCTGGTCTTGCCCTGGCAGAGCATCGTCGACGCGTTGATCCGGGCCCGCCACGGGCCGCTGAGCAGGTCGGCCGCCCGCAGGAAGACGGCGGCGCGTTCCTGCCAGGGCAGGGCGGCCCAGTCCTGCTGGGCCTTCACGGCGGTGTCGATGGCGTGACCGACCAGCTCTGGCGTCGCGACGTGGGCGCGGGCCAGCACATGGCGGTGGTCGCAGGGGTTGGTCACGTCCACCGTGATCCCCGTGTAGACCTCCTGCCCGCCGACCAAGCAGGGGATCTCGACGACCTCGCTGCCCATGCGCGACAGCTCGGCCTGGAGCACGGCGCGCTCGGGCGAGCCGGCCGCGTAGCCGAGCACGGGCTCGTTGGAGGGGAGGGGCGGGGTGAACAGGCCGTCGACAGCGCTCATGCCGGCTCCGGTGGAGGGGGGGAAGGCGCGGTTTTGGTATCGCAGGGGAGGGGCGCGGCCCATGGTGTCGGCGTCCGGACCGCCGGGTCGAGGCCGCGGAGGAGCCACATGGATAGGGCCTGCGCGGGATGATCATCGACCTGGCCGCCGCTCCCCTCGACGATCCCGACCGGCTGCGCGCGCTGGTCGGCGGCAAGGGCGCGTCGCTGGCCCGTCTGCTCGCCGCCGGCCTGCCCGTGCCGCCCGCCATCGCCCTGTCGACCGAGCTGTTCACCGAGCACCTGCGCCGCCACGGCCTGCTCCGCCGGGCCCGCTCCGGCCAGGACCTCTCGGCCGAGCTGCGCGCGCTGCCGATCGCGCCGCGCCTCCTCGCCCGCATCCAGCGGCGCAGCCGCACCCTGGGCCCCTCGCTGGCCGTGCGCTCCTCGGCCATCGCCGAAGACGGCGCCAGCGCCTCCTTCGCCGGCCAGCACGACACCGTGCTGGGCGTGGACGTCGACGGCCTGCACGACGCCATCCGGCGCTGCTGGGCGAGCGCCTGGACCGTGCGCGCCCGCAGCTATCGCGAGGCCCGTCCGGGCCGCGGTGGCGGCATGCCCCGGATGGCGGTCGTCATCCAGCGCCAGCTGGCGCCGCGCTGCGCGGGCGTGTTGTTCACCATCGATCCCTCCACCGGCTCATGGCGGGAGATGACGGTCGAGGCCGCCTGGGGCCAGGGCGAAGCGGTCGTGTCCGGCGCCGTCGTGCCCGAGTTCCACCGGGTCCGCCGGCCCCGGCGCCTGCTCTCGGGCCCCGCCGGCCGAGCGATCGCCCGCCTGCGGCTGCAGCCGACCGAGCGGGTCGACGGGGTCCAGGACCACCAGCTGGTGCTGCAGGGCGGCGACCTGGTGGCGCTGCCGCTGTCGGCCGGGCAGCGTGGCCGTCCCTGTCTGGACGATGCCGAGCTGCTCGCCCTCTGCCGGCTGGGCCTCCGCATCGAGCGGGCCTTCGGCGAGCCCGTCGACGTCGAGTGGGCCATCGACGACGGCGGCCAGCCCTTCGTCCTGCAGGCGCGTCCGGTCACCGCCGGCGACGACCTGCGTCGGGCCGGGCCAGTGCTGTGGACCCGCCGGTTCGTCGGCGAGCGCTGGACCGTGCCCGCCACCCCGCTCGGCTGGTCGCTGATGCGCGAGCTGCTCGAGCACTTCATCGCCTACCCCGAGACCAGCCGCCGCTTCCTGGGCGCAGCTCCCCCGACCCGGCTGGTCCGCCACGCGCCCTACTTCAACGTGACCCTGTTCCGGCACCTGGCCTTCAAGGCGCCCGGCTTCCCGCCGCCGCGCTTCATGGTCGAGCTGCTTCCCCCCGACGAGGAGCGCGGCTGGCTCCGCCGCCACGCCCAGGCCCCCGATCTGCGGGTCTACGGATCGATCTTCCACGAGACCTTCCGCGAGCAGCGCTGGCAGCGCTTCCGCTGGAACCCGCTGACCAACTGGCGGGCCTGGGACGCGCTGCTGCCGCGCCTCGACCAGCAGCTCGCCGAGCTCGAGGCCCCGCTGACCCACCGCGCCGAGGCCCTCGCCCGCACCGAGACCTGCATGGGCCTGGCCCGCGAGTACGTGAAGGTGCACATCTGCTCGCTGCTCTTCGCGAACATCTGGGTCCCCTCCGCCCAGGCCGCCCTCGAGGCGCGCGGCCGCGCCGACCTGGTCCCGGTGCTGCTGCGCGCGCCCGCCGACAGCATGACCGCCCGCACCAACCGCGACCTGTGGCGGCTCGGCCGGGGCGAGCTGGCCCGCGAGACCTTCCTGGACCGCCACGGGCACCGCGCCGACGGCTCGTGGGAGCTGTTCGCTCCCCGCTGGCGCGAGCAGCCCGGCCTGGTCGACGAGCTCGCCGCCACCGCCGCCCGCGGGCCCGACCCGGCGATCGCCGCCGCGGCCCACCAGCAGGACGCCCGCGCCGGCTTCGCCGAGATCGCGGGTCCCACTGGCGCCCTGGTCACCCTGGCCCGCCGCTACCTCGCCCTGCGCGAGGACCAGCGCTACTGGTTCGACCGCATCCTGTGGGCCTGGAAGCAGGCCTGGCGCTGGCTGGAGGACGACGAGGACCTGGCCCTGCGCTTCCTGGAGCGGGCCGAGGTGCGGGCCCTGCGGGACGGGGAGCTCGACCGCGGCGCTGCACGGGCCCTGGTGGAGCGCCGCCGAGGGGAGTGGGAGGAGGAGGCCGCCCGCCGTGCCGCGGGCGACGAGCCCCCCGAGTTCATCGTCGGGGAGGAAGCGCTGGCCGGGATCGAGCCCGATCGGCCGCGGCTGGAGGGGGTCGGCATCTCGGCGGGGGTGGCGACCGGTCCGGCCCGGATCGTGCGCAGCCCGGCCGATGCCCATCGCCTGCGGCCCGGCGACATCCTGGTGGCCCGGGCGACGGATCCCGCGTGGACGCCGCTGTTCCTCGACGCCGGCGGGCTGGTCATGGAGCTCGGCGGCATGCTGTCGCACGGGGCCGTCGTCGCGCGCGAGTACCGGTTGCCGGCCGTCGTCGGCGTCCGGGGCGCCTGCCAGCGGCTCGAGGACGGGCAGACCATCACCATCGACGGAGGCCGCGGCGTCGTCTGGGTGCGCTGAGCGTCGACGCCCTGCGGCCGGCCTACAGGAAGCGCTCGATCTGCCGCTGGAACTCGATGCGATCGACCAGGTCGGTCAGGTAGTCCTGCTGGTCGCTCTGCCAGACCAGGACCGGCGAGTGGTCGTAGCGGCCGATCCAGTCTTCGTACAGCGTGTTCAGCCGGCGCAGGTAGCCCGTCGGGATCTCCTGCTCGCTCTTGCGGCCGCGCTGCTGGATGCGCTTGCGGATCGAGCGCACCGGGCAGCGCAGGTAGATCATCAGATCCGGCGGCTGCAGCGCGGTGCGCATCGTGTCGTAGAGCTCGGTGTAGGTCTGGTAGTCGCGCTTGCTGATCTTGCGGCTGCGGTACAGGTTCGCGCAGAAGATCTCGGCGTCTTCGTAGATCGTCCGGTCCTGGATCACCGTGGTGGACCGACCGTGCAGCTGCATGTGCAGCCGGAACTTGTGGGTCAGGAAGTACAGCTGGGAGTGGAAGCCCCAGGTCTTCATGTCCTTGTAGAAGTCGTCCAGGTAGGGGTTGTCCATGTACGGCTCGTACACGGGCTGGAAGCCGTAGCGGCGGTGCAGGAACTCGACCAGGCTGGTCTTGCCGGCGCCCATGTTGCCCGCGACCGCGATGAACTTGGGCTCGCTCATCGGGCGACGAGCTCCAGGCGGCCTTCGTTGCCCCAGGCGTCGGTGACGACGGCGGCGACCGCCCCGTCCGGCGCGGCCGTCGTGAAGGTGGTCCAGCCGCCAGCGCTCTCGCCGACCGACGCATCGTCCACCGTGCTGCCGTCGGACAGCTCCCAGGTCAGGGTGGCGTCGACCAGCGGGTTGGCTCCGCGGCTGTCGCCCTCCATCGACACCAGGCGCCAGCCGTAGGTCGGCGCCACGATGGACGCCGAGATCGTGCCTTCACCGGCGCTGACCGTGACCTCGGCCGGCACCACCTCGAACTCGGCGCTGGCCAGCTCGTAGGGGGTGCTGTCCCAGGGCCACTCGGTGGCGCCGTCGGCGGCGGTCTCGCCGAACACCCGCAGCCGGTAGGTGCCCAGCGGCAGCCCGGCGCGGTCGTCCCCGCCCCAGGCCACGGCCTGCCAGCCGGCCCACCAGGTGTGCGTCTGGATGGCGTCCGCCGGGTAGAGCGGGTCGGGGTGCCAGGTGGTCAGGATGTCGGTGCGGTCGCTGCTGACCGCCCGGCCGGAGCGGGTGCTGACCTCGACCCAGTCACCGCCGTCCTTGCGCTCGAGCACGACGTAGGGGCTGTCGACCATCGGGTCGCCGCCGTCCCAGACCAGCTGCACGACGCCCTGGACCCGCGCCACCTCGGAGGGGGGCTGGATCTCCGGCTCGAGGCCGAGGTCGCGCAGGGGGGTGTAGAGCTCCTCGGGCCAGTGGGCCGGCTGGGCGCCGGCGCTCGGTGTGGGATCCGGCGGGGCCTTCGCCTCGATCACCTGCGGATCGTAGGTGGTGGTGGCGAAGTCGCCGAACGCCTCGTCGGGGAGGACGATGTCGTCGAGCAGCTGGTCCTCGACCCCCTTCAGCAGGCCCTCCATGATGTGCTCGGCGCCGAGCGGGCCCCAGAAGGTGATGTTCGGCTCGTAGCCGCCGAGCAGCCAGTCCTCGGGGACCAGCAGGTAGCCCTCGTGGTCCTGGGCGTAGCCGACGGGCAGGGCGTGCTCGAAGCCGGCCTCGGCCGCGGCGCGGCGGCGGAACTGCTCGGAGTAGACGCTGGTGGTCTCGCCGGGGAAGAAGGCCAGCAGCGCGTCGTCGACGAGCTCTTCGCCCTCGGGGGTGCGCATGTGCACGCCGCCCATGCGGGTCGCCTGGGTGTTGGCGCGCACCGTGTGCGGCAGCGGCATGATCAGCTGCTCGACGTCCAGCCCGAAGATGCCGAACACCAGGCCCGAGATCAGCTCGACATCCATGCAGCCGTCGTAGGGGAAGACCGAGCTGCCGATGGTGCCGCTGGACAACAGCGGGTCGTCGTAGCCGCAGAACACGCCGCCGTAGGGGGCGTTGAACTCGTCGATCGGCGTGATGATGGCGCCGTTCTCGTCGTAGACCACGTCGTCGGGGGTGTAGTCCTCGTCGTCGACGTAGGGCGTGTAGACGAGCGCGCCCTGGGGGCGCTCGACCGAGATCTGGTCGCGCTCCAGCGAGATGGCGCGAGACACGACGTCGAGCTCGATGGGGTCGGTCGACGTGGGGGTGGCGGCCCACAGGTCGTAGATCGCCTGGGCGCCGTACTCGCCCAGGCTCTCGATCCGCGCCAGGTCGTGATCGCGGCCTCCGGGGGACGCGTCGCCGCCGCCGCCCTGCATGTGGCCGATGACCAGCGGCACGTCGAACATCTCTTCGACCCCGCGCTCGACCCCGCCGGCGCTGTCGTTGGACAGCAGCGGGTTGTCGTCGTCCAGCGTCGTGCCGTGCATGCCGAAGGTGAAGAAGAAGCCGAGCGGATCCCCCTCGGCCGTGTCGACCCGCAGCACCCACAGGTTGGGGTCCTTGTACTTGCCGGCCGGCAGGTCGTCGAAGAACTGGTGCTCGTCGTTCTGGTCGCGACGGTCCCGGTAGACGTGGTCTTCCGGGTCCCAGTCCTTGGCCATGCCGATGCCGATCGCGGCGGGCACGCGGCTGTCGTAGGCCTGCAGCGCGAGCGCTTCCAGGTCCGCGGTCATCCGCAGGAAGATCTCCTCGTCGTAGCGGTCGCCGCCCAGGAAGAAGGCTTCCTGCGCCGAGTAGTTCGCCACCTGGTGGTGGGTGTGGCTGGCGGCCAGCACGACGCGGCCGTGCATGTCGTGGCCGGTCGCGGCCGTGAGCCGCTCCTCGAGCTCGTCGATGAACCCGTCGAAGCTGTAGATGCCGTCGAACCGCGCCACGACCAGGTGGTCTTCGCCGTTCTCGAGCCACAGCACCTGGGCCCGGGCCGGCGTGTGCACGCCGACGCTGGGCGCCCAGGTCACCGTGTAGGGCGTCTTGCGGTTGTCGATCTTGCTGGCGCCACCCAGGTAGGTGCAGCGCGCCGAGTAGCCGCCCATGGGCGTGCCGACGGGCAGATCGAACACGCCCTCGGCCATGCCGGCGATCGGGGCGCCCGAGGGCACCGCCACGGGCTCGCGCTCGGCGGGCGTCTTGTCGGGCTCGGCAGTCGTGCTGCAGCCGAACAGGGAGGGGAGGAGGAGGGCGAGGGCGGCGGACACGGCCATGGAGTCTCCGGAGGAGAAGGCGCGCATGATGCCAGGACCGGGAGGCGCCCGCAGCCCGCGGCGAGGGCGTGTGCTCAGCGGTAGTCCGCGGCGTCCAGACCGTAGGCCTTCATCTTCGTGTACAGGGTCCGCCGGGTGATGCCGGCTGCGTCGGCGGTCTTGCCCAGGTGACCTCCGTTTCGCTTGAGCTGGCGCTGCAGGTAGCTGCGCTCGACCTGGGCGGTGGCGCGGTCCGTGGCGGCCTTCATCGGCAGATCGTCGTCGACGGGCATCACCGGGCCGGCGTCGTGTCCGCTGCGGCCGTCCACCATGTCGCGGGGCAGCAGGTCGGCGGTGACCTGGCGGCCGGCGGCCACGATGACCCAGCGCTCGCACAGGCTGCGCAGCTGCCGGACGTTGCCGGGCCAGCGGTAGCGGAGCACGGCCTGCATGGCTTCCGGCGACAGGGTCGGCGGCTCGAGGCCGTAGTCGTTGGCGGCGTCTTCGAGGAAGTGGCGCGCCAGCAGCGGGATGTCTTCGGGGCGCTCGCGCAGGGCCGGCAGGAAGATGGGGAAGACGTTGAGCCGGTAGAACAGGTCGCGTCGGAAGTCGCCGTCTTCGACCGCGGTCTCGAGGTCCACGTTGGTGGCCGCCACGATGCGGGTGTCGACCTTGACCATGTCGTGGCCGCCGACCCGTCGGAACCGCATCTCTTCGAGGACGCGCAGCAGGTTGACCTGCACGTTCAGGCTGGTCTCGCCGAGCTCGTCCAGGAACAGGGTGCCGCCGTCGGCCATCTCGAACACGCCCTGGCGGCGGCCGCTGGCGCCCGTGAAGCTGCCCTTCTCGTGGCCGAACAGCTCGGACTCGAGCAGCGACTCGGTGAAGGCGCCGCAGTTCACGCTGATGAACGGCTTCTCGCGGCGACGGCTGCGCTCGTGGATGGCGCGGCTCACCAGTTCCTTGCCGGTGCCGGTCTCGCCGCGGATCAGCACCGTGGCGTCGGTGGCCGCGACGGCGCGGATCTGGTCGAAGACCCGCAGCATGCGCGGCGACTGGGTCAGCAGGTGGCTGAAGCCGTGGCGGTCGCGGACCTGCTCGCGGGCCCGCTCGAGCTCGCGCCCGCTGCGGGCTTCGGCCAACACCCCTTCGGCGGCTTCGGCCAGGCGGTGGCGGTTCACCGGGCGGGTGACGACGTCCATCGCGCCACGGCGCACGGCCTGCACGGCGATGTCCATGTCGGGGGCGCCCATGGTGGCCAGCAGGGGAACGCCGGGGGCGCGCTCGCCGAGGACGTCCAGGATGCGGACGCCGCCCAGATCGGGCAGGTCCAGGCTGGTGACGACCAGGTCGGGCACCAGCTCGGGCAGCAGGGCCAGGGCTTCGCGGGCGCTGGCGGCGACCAGGATCTGGCGCCCCGGAGTCGACAGGGCCTGCTTGATCAGCGCTGCCGAGAGCTCTTGATCATCGACCACCAGGACGGTCTCGTTGATCGCCTGCGCTGTGCTCTGGGTGTCCACCAACACTCCGATCCCGTACAGTGTGCCGCCTGGGCTCCCGCTCGGTTCCGGTGACAGCGTCGGAGACGGGGACAGCCCGCCCCCAGGACGAAGCGGTCCGCCCGCCGAAGCGAGCGAGAGCGCCGGTCCGAATGGGGGAGTCGCCGGAGACCCGATGACACCGCGCCTGAACCAGGGGAGCGTTCAAGAGAACACGGCGTCGCAACGACGGCAAGCGGCTGTCACGAAGCAGTCGAAGGGCATCCTGCTGGCGGCCGTCTCGACCGCGCTGGCGACGGCCGGGGTGGTGCTGTGGACGGGGCGCGCGCCCTGGAGCGCCGCGGTCGGCAGCCCGCTGGGCGAGGCCGACAACCACCTGTGGATGTACGCGCGGGCGACGCGAACGCTCCTCGGCGCCGACGCTCCGTGGGCCAACCTGCCCGACGGCGTGCCGATCCCGCTGATGGACCCGGTCAACCTGCCGCTCTACCTGCTCGGTGCAGCGGCGGGCCCCCAGGCCGGCTGGAACCTGGCCGCGCTGCTGCTGGTCGCCCTGTCCGGGCTCTCGGCCTTCGCCCTGTCGCGCGAGCTCGGGGCCGACCGCGGGGCCTTCGTGGCGCTGGTGGCCGGCAGTGCCGCGCCCGCCCTGGCAGGCGTGGTGGACTTCGGCCTGACCGAGGCCTGGGGTGTGGGCTGGCTGGGCCTGCATGCCGCGCTGCTGCTGCGCTTCGGCAGGGACGGGCGCTGGCCGTCGGCCCTGGGAGCAGGCCTGTGCCTGGCCCTCGCCGCGCTGCAGGGCTGGTACCAGGCGCTGTTCTGCCTGGTCGTCGAGCCGGTGCTGGTGCTGGCTTGCCTGGGCCGCGGGGGCGGGCGCCGCATCCCGGGCATCGTCGCGCAGGGGCTGCTCGCGCTGGCCGCCACCCTGCCGGCCTTCCTGGGGCTGCGGGACGCGCAGGCGCTGTGGAGCGGCCGCTGGCACGCGCCGCCCGTGTCGCCTCCTCCCTTCCGCCCCGACTGGACCACGCTGCCGATCGGTGGGGCCGACCTGCTGACCCTGTTCCGGCCGGCCCTCGAGACGGTCGCGCCGAGCAAGGCGGTCTACCTGGGCGTCGTGGTGCTGGCGCTCTGCGCGCTGGGGCTGGTGCTGCGCCGCCGGGGTGTGGCGCTCCTGCTGCTGTGCGCGGGCTTGCTGCTGGCGCTGGCCCTGGGTCCCTGGCCGACCTCGGCTGGCCGCCCGCTGGGGGTGCCGGGGCCTGCGATGGCGCTGCTGCGGCTGTTCCCCGACCTTCAGGGTCTCTCCCACTGGCACCGCGCCGTGGTGGCCGCCGTGCCCTTCCTGGCGGCGGCCGCGGGGCTCGGCGCCGACGGCCTCCTCGGCCGCTTGCGACCGGGACTCCAGCGCGTGGCCGTGCCGGCCCTGGCGCTGCTGGTCCTCGCCGATGGCCTCCTCCTCTCCGTCACCCCCTGGCCTCGGCCGTCCATCCCCCGCGAGGTCCCCGACAGCCTGCTCGCCCTGCGCGACGAGGCCGCCTCCCTCCCTCCCGACGCCTCCCGCGGTGTCGTCCAGCTGCCCTTCGACAACGGTCGGCTGCCGTTCAGCGACGAGCCCGCCCGCCGCTACGACCGCTGGCAGGTGCTGCACGGCCTGCCGCGCAGCGAGTCCTACGAGTCCGTCGACGCCCTGCTCGACCGCAGCCGCCTGGTCGCCGGCTGGCAGGAAGCCACCGGGCAGCGATCGACCCTGCCGCCCGAGCAGCGCCCGCGCCTGCGCAACGCGCCGGTGCTGGACGACGCCGACACCGTCGCGATCGAGGTGCAGCGGCTGCAGGACTGGGGCTATCGCTGGGTGGTGCTGCACCGCGATAGGACGCCCACCCCGGACCGGGCCGAGGAAGCGGTGACTGCCGCCCTGGGTCCTCCGCGCGTGCACGGCGACGACCGTGTGTGGAGGCTGCCGTGATGATCTCCCTCCTGCTCTCCCTCTCCGCCCCCGCCCTCGCTGGGGGCGACCAGCTGCGGCTCATCGAGACCACGCCCGTGCAGACGGTACTCGACCACCCCGACATCCCCGAGGCGGTCGACGTGTGGGTCGAGCGCATCGACGGAGCGCAGCGCACCCTGGACCTGTCGCACTTCTACGTCGCGGCCAAGCCCGCCGACGAAGGCGGCGACGGCCCCGACCCCCTGCGGCGGGTGCTCGACGCCCTGGATCGGGCGGCGACGCGGGGCGTGGCCATCCGGTTCATCGTGGACGGCACCTTCCGCGGCAGCGACGAGGCCCTGCTCACGGCCCTCGACGAGAACCCCGCCATCGACCTGCGGCGCATCGACCTGAAGGAACAGACCGGCGGCGTGCAGCACGCCAAGTACATGGTCATCGACGGCGAGCGCGTGGTGGTCGGCAGCCAGAACTTCGACTGGCGCAGCCTGCAGCACGTCCAGGAGCTCGGCATGGACGTGCAGGCGCCGGCCCTGGCCCGCATCTTCGGCGACGTCTTCGAGAGCGACTGGACCCTGGCGGGTGGTGGCCCGCCGGTGACCGCGGTCGACGAAGACGCCGGCCCCTACAAGCTCGCGACGCCCGGCGGCAAGGTGCAGGTCCGCCCCGCCCTGTCGCCCCAGGGCCTGCTGCCCGACGCCGACCTGTGGGATCTGCCGCAGCTGGTCGCGATGATCGATGGTGCGAAGTCCCGGGTGCGCGTCCAGGTGATGTCCTACACCACCAAGAACTACGACGGCAGCGAGTTCCACGACCTGGACGACGCGCTGCGGCGAGCGGCCGGACGCGGCGTGCAGGTCCAGCTCGTGGTGAGCCACTGGAGCCAGACCGACAAGAAGCTCGCGGTGCTGCGCGACCTGATGGCCGTCGACGGGATCGAGGTCCGGTTCGCGACCATCCCGCCCCACGACAGCGGGTTCATCCCCTTCGCCCGGACCATCCACAGCAAGTACATGGTCGTCGACGGCCGGAAGTCCTGGGTCGGGACCAGCAACTGGTCGGGCGACTACTTCCACGGCAGCCGCAACATGGGCCTGGTCATCGACGGCAAGCCCATCGCCGCGCAGCTGGACGCGGTCTTCCTGTCGCTGTGGGACAGCCCCTACGCCGAGCCGGTCGACCCCGACCGGGTCTACGACAAGCCGCGGATCGCCAATTGAGCCCGCTGTGGCTGGTCGCCGTGGTGCACGCGGGCGAGCCTGCGCCGCCTGCATCGACGTCCGGACCGGCCTCTACGGCGGCCGCCACACAGTCCGCCGCGCCCCCCTGCGACGTCGAAGTGGTCGACGTGCTCGCCGACGAGCGGTTCCGGGGCCAGCGTCTGACCCCCGCCTTCGCCGCGATCCTCGAGAACATGTCGCCCGAGAGCCTGGAGTTCCACCACGCCGAGAGTCACGCGTCCACCTACCGGCAGTGCACCTATACCGTGGTCGTGAACGGCCAGCGCTACCGGTTCGTGGACGACTGGGACACCACCCTCGAAGACAAGCCCGACGACTGGTGCGAGCAGGCCCGGGCCGAGGTCGCGACGAGCATCCGCACGGCCACGGCGCAGTGCACCGACCTGCACCGGGGCGCGTACTGGGGCAGTGACCTGGTCCCGCTGCCAGCCACCGATAGGCCGCCCGCCGCGAAGCCGTCGGCCGACTGACCTGGCACCGTCCTTGCTTTGACGGCGGCCATGAAGCGCCTCCTCCCCCTGCTCGGTCTGCTGCTCATGTCCCTCTCCCTCTGGGTCGGCGCCGCCGTCCTCCTCGACTGGCACGGCCGCCGCTCCGCCCCCGACGGTGCCTACGACGCCGTCATCGTCGCGGGCTGCCGCGTCGGTCCGGACGGGCTGCCCAGCAAGGCCCTCGCCCGCCGCACCCGACACGGGGTGCGCCTGTGGCAGGAGGGCCGCGCGCCGGTGCTGGTGTTCACCGGCGGGGTCGGCACCTTCCCGCCGGCCGAGGCGGTGGCCGCGGCCGAGCTCGCGCGCTCGTTGGGCGTGCCCGACGCGGCCATCGTCATCGAGGACCGCAGCACGTCGACCGAGGAGAACGCCCGCCACGCCGCCGAGCAGCTGGCCGAGCGCGGCGTCGCCGGAGACCGCGTGCTGGTCGTCAGCGACGCCTACCACGTGTTCCGCGCCACCCGCGTCTTCGCCCGGCACTTCCCGTCGGTCGATGGCGTGGGCAGCACGCCGGGGCCGTGGGTCCGGGTGCGCGGAAGCCTGCGCGAGGTGCTGGCCGTCGGCGGCTACCTGGCGATGGGCCGGATCGACCTGCTTCCGCGCTGATCCATCGAGACGAGCACGGGCGCAATCCGGAGTGGATCCGGACCGCGCCCGTGGAGATCGGTCCGAGGACTACGCTGCCGCCTCGTTCTCGAAGACCGCAGCCGCGCCCATGCCGCCGCCGATGCACATGCTGACGATGCCGTAGCGGGTGTCGGTCCGCTTCATCTCGTGCAGCAGCGTGGCGGTGAGCTTGGCGCCGGTGCAGCCCAGCGGGTGGCCGAGCGCGATGGCGCCGCCGTTGACGTTGACCTTGTCCGGGTCGATGCCCAGGTCCTGGACGCAGTACACGGCCTGGCTGGCGAAGGCCTCGTTGATCTCGAACAGGCCGACGTCGTCCAGGGAGATGCCCGCGGCCTGGACGGCCTTGGGGATGGCTTCCTTGGGGCCGATGCCCATGATCTCCGGCGGCACGCCGACGACCTGGTAGCTGCGCAGGACGCCGAGCACGGGCAGGCCGAGCTCCTCGGCCTTGGCGCGGCTCATGATCAGCGTGGCGGCGGCGCCGTCGCTCATCTGGCTGCTGTTGCCGGCGGTGCTGGCGCCGTCGGTCGAGAAGGCCGGGCGCAGCTTGCCCAGGCCCTCGGCGGTGGTGCCGCGGCGGATGCCGTCGTCGATGGTGACGGTGACGTCGTGCCAGCGGCTGCCGTCGTAGACGCGGGTCTCGACGGGCACGATCTCCTCGGCGAACTTGCCGCCGTCGATCGCCGCGATGGCCTTGTCGTGGCTGCTGGCCGCGAAGGCGTCCTGTGCCTCGCGCGAGATGCCGTACTTCCGGGCGACGTTCTCGGCGGTGATGCCCATGGGCGTGTACAGCCCGGGGTTCTCTTCCATCACCGTCGGGTTCGGGCTCGGCCGGTCGCCGCCCATGGGGATCATGGACATGCTCTCGACGCCGCCGGTCAGGGCGACGTCCATCCAGCCGGCCTGGATGGTGGCAGCGGCCTGGGCCAGGCTCTGCAGGCCGGAGCTGCAGAAGCGGTTGATGGTCAGCGCGGGCACGCTGTCGGGCAGGCCGGCGGCCAGCGCGGCGATGCGGGCGACGTTCATGCCCTGCTCGCCTTCCGGCATGGCGGTGCCGATGACGACGTCGCCGATCAGGGCGGGATCGAAGCCGGGCACGCGCTCGAGCAGGCCCTGGATGGCGATCTTCATCAGGTCGTCGGGGCGGGTGTCCTTCAGGCCGCCCTTGAAGGCCTTGGTGACCGGCGTGCGCACGGCGGCGACGACGACCACGTCACGGGGGTTCTTCGACATGGGGTCCTCCAGAGAGGATGAGAAGTGGAGAGGGGGAGGAGAGGGGAGCCGTGGCGCCCTCCCGTGAAGGAGGGCGCGCGCTGCGGATCAGTTGCGGAGGGGCTTGCCCTTCATGAGCATGTGCTGGATGCGGGCCTGGGTCGCTTCCATGCCGCACAGGGTCAGGAAGGCCTCGCGCTCCAGGGCGAGCACCTCGTCCTCGTCGAACCACCGGCCGCGGGGGATGTCGCCGCCGGTCATGACGCGGGCCAGCTCCTTGCCGACGACCACGTCGTGGTCGGTGGCGTACTTGCCCTCGTGCATCTGGTACAGGAACAGCTCGATGGCGGCGCGGCCCTGGGGACCGGGCAGCTTGAACCGACGCTTGCGGGGCGGGGTGTAGCCGCCCTGGGCCAGGCCGAGCGCGGCCTTCTTGGCGTCGTGGATCAGCTGGTCGGGGTCCAGGGTCAGCCGGTCGGTCGGCCGCAGGTAGCCGATGGCGCGGGCTTCTTCGGCGCTGGTGGCGACCTTCGCCAGGGCGATGTTCTTGTAGGCCGCCTGGACGAAGGGGTTCGGGTCGTACTCGGTGCCTTCGGGGATGTCGCCCAGGTAGCGGGTGAGCATCTCCTTGCAGCCGCCGCCGGCCGGGATGAGCCCGACGCCGACCTCGACCAGGCCCATGTACAGCTCGCCGGCCGCCTGGGTGTGGGCGGAGTGCATCGCCACCTCGGCGCCGCCGCCCAGGGTCAGGCCCCAGGGTGCGGTGACGACCGGGCGCTTGCTGTACTTGGCGCGCTGCAGGGTGGTCTGCAGGGTCTCGATCATGGTCTCGAGGGTCTTCCAGTCGCCCTGCATGGCGGCCATGCCGACCATCATCAGGTTGGCGCCGGCGCTGAAGGCGTTGCCGCCCTGGTTGCCGATGACCAGCGCTTCCCACTTGCCCTCGTCCAGCTCGTCCAGCGCGCGGTGGGCCAGCTCGACGATGCCGTCGTCCAGGGCGTTCATCTTGGTGCGGAAGGACAGGCCCAGCACGCCGTCGCCCAGGTCGTAGAGCTCGGCGGAGGGGTTGAAGGCGACGACCTTCTGCTGGGCCTTGAGGTCCGGCAGGATCAGCCACGAGGACGGCTGGTCGACCAGCTTGCTGCCGCCGCTGCCGACGCACCAGTAGGTCATCCGGCCCTGGGCGTCGCGCTCGTAGAAGCTCTTGCGGCCGCTCTGCAGCATGGACAGGACCCACGCCGGCACGGTCAGGCCGTCGGCCTGCATGCGCTCGACGCTCTCGGCGACGCCGATGGCGTCCCAGGACTCGAAGGGACCCATGTCCCAGGCGAAGCCCCAGCGCATGGACCGGTCGATGTTGACGATGTCGTCGGCGATCTCGGGGATGCGGTTGGCGCTGTAGATCAGCGTGTCGGCGGTGACCTTCCAGGCGAACTGCGCGGCCTTGTCGTCACCGGCCAGGACGGCCTTGACCTTGTCGCCGGCCGACTCCTTGTTGCGGGCCTTGCCCAGGCTGTCGAACCGGACCTTGGCGGCCGGCGCGTACTCGCCGGTCTCCAGGTTGCGGGCCAGGATCACGCGGCCGCCGCTGGCGTCGCGGGACTTCATGTAGAAGCCCTTGCCGCCCTTGTCGCCGGTGGCGCCTTCTTCGACCATCTTCGTCAGCCAGCCCGGCACGACGAAGCGCTCGCGCATCTCGTCGTCGGGGCAGCCGGCGTGCACGGTCTCGAGCACGTGGGACAGGGTGTCGTTGCCGACCAGGTCGGCGGTCCGGAAGACCGCGGACTTGGGGCGGCCCATGGCCGGGCCGAACACCGCGTCCACCTCTTCGACCGTCAGGCCGAGCGCGCCCATGTGGTGGAACACGCTGACCATGCCGAAGGTGCCGATGCGGTTGGCGATGAAGTTCGGCGTGTCCTTGCCGAAGACGATGCCCTTGCCCATCTTCTCGCGGCCGAAGTCGGCCACGGCCTGGGCCACGTCGGGGCGGGTGTCCGGGCCGATGACCAGCTCGAGCAGCCGCATGTAGCGGACCGGGTTGAAGAAGTGCATCACCAGGAAGTGGGCCCGCATCTCGGGGCTCATCTCCGCGGCCATCTCGTCCAGGCTCAGGCCGGACGTGTTCGTCGCGACGATGGCGTGGGGGGCGCGGTTCTTCTCGACCCAGTCGAACACGATGTTCTTGATCTTGATGTTCTCGACCACGGCCTCGATGATCAGGTCGCACTCGCCCAGCAGGGCCCCGTCGTCTTCGTAGTTGGCGGGGGTGATCAGGCTGGACAGTTCCTTCTTGTAGAAGGCGGCCGGCTTGAGCTTCGTGGCGTTGACGATGCCGTCGATCGCCAGCTTGCTGCGCGGCTCACCGTCGGCGAGTCCCTTGGGGACGATGTCGTAGAGGACCGACGGCACGCCGGCGTTGGCCAGGTGGGCGGCGATGCCCTGGCCCATCACGCCGGCGCCGAGGACGGCGACCTTTCGGATCTGCGTGGCCATGGTTGCTCCGATGGAGGGAGGTGAAGTTCACTGAATGAATCTTCATTCAGGAGGTCGGGGTTATCGCGTGGGGGCGGCTCCGCCACCCGACGCGGCCGCGAGACGGTCCTGCAGCGCGCGCAGGGAGTCGTCCCCCGGGAACCACGAGCGGGCGACGGCCAGCCGCTCCCGCGCGCGGTCCAGGGCGCCCGCGTCGATCAGCCGCTCGATGGCGGCGGCTTCTTCTTCGGGGTGATCGGGGCGCTTGCCGTAGAGCTCCTCGTGCAGCCGCAGGACCTCCTTGGGCAGGTCTCCGCCGCGGCGGAGCTCCTGGTAGGCCGCGACCGCGAGCGGGCGCTGCCGGCGGCGGGCCGCCTCGTCGGCGATGGCGACGAGCCCCTGGGGGTTGCCGCGCACCAGGCCCAGGATCTCCTCCTGGAGCGCCGGACGCTCGGTCGGCGACAGCTCGTTGAGCCGCACGACCCGCTTGCGGGCCTGGGCGGTGCGGATGTTCTTCATGGCAGCCGGGCCCACCAGCACGATGGCCAGGCCCAGGAAGACCGCGCTCATCCACGGCTGGGGCTCGATGCCCACCGCGTCGAAGACCATCTGCACGATGGCGCCGATGCCGTCGAAGCGTCCCATGGGGGCTCCTTGCGAGTGCCGCTCGATGCGGCGGCCGGCCGACGCCTACACACGGGGCCGGCGCGCGACCAGCCCCGAAGTCGTCCCCTGCGGGCGCGGGCCGTGGAACGACCGGGGCCGAGACGCAGCGAAGCGCCCCGAGGGGCGCTCCTCCGACGGTGGTGGCTCCGGCGATGAATCTCCGAAGCCGAGATCCGTTTCTACTCGGTGTAGAAAGCGGGAGCCTCGCTCGCGCCGGCGTCCTGGATCATCGCGACGATGCCGGCGACGGCCAGCCAGCCGAAGGCGAGCACCAGGAAGGCGGTGAGCAGGGGCGAGGTCGCGGGGGCCTCTTCGTGCTTGACGGTCAGGGAACGAGCCATGTCGAGCTCCAGCAGCAGCAGCGTGGGGAGGGGCAGGGGAGGAGGAGGTGCGGTGTCGGCAGCGAGGTGTGCTGTCGGGGCCCTTGGGGCTGAAGCAAGGACCGTGCCGGGTTCTCTTCCGCGGGACCGCTCCGGGTACGGCTGGGGGAGGGAAGTGTTCCACGGCGGGCCGTCGCAGGAGGACGACGGGCCGGCGAGGGGGAGGGCGTCGCGTGTAATGCATCGGCGGCCACACGGCATAGGCGGGGAGACATGAGCCGACAGCCTCCCGCCCGCATCCTGCACGTGATCTGCGATCTGGCGGGGGGCGGCGCCGAGCGCCTGGTGCTCGACCTCTGCCGCAGCGGAGGCGGGGCCTTCGCGCACCATGTGGCGCCGCTGCACGACACGGGGGTCCTGCGCCGCGCCTTCGTCGACGCCGGCGTGCCGATCCACGACCTGGGGCGCACCCGTGGCCGACCGGGGCTGCGGGCGGCCCTGCGCCTGGCTCGGCTGTGCCGCGGCTTCGACGTGGTGCACACCCACCTGTGGGCGGGCGACACCTGGGGCCGGCTGGCCGCCGGGCTGGCCGGCCACCCCTGCGTCGTCACCACCGAACACAACACCCGGCCCGAGGACCCCTGGCGCGAGCGGCTGTCCGTGGCCCTCCACCCTGTCAGCCGGGTCGTCGTCGCCGTGTCCCCCGACGCCGCCGAGGTCGCGGTCCGCGCCGGGGTGCCGGCCGCCAAGGTGCTGGTCATCGACAACGGGGTCGATCTCTCGCGCTTCTCCGCCGTCCCTCGCGACCGCCCGGTGCGCCGCGTCCTGGGCATCGGCCGGCTGACCCGCCAGAAGGGCTTCGACATCGCCGCCGCCGCCGTGGCCCAGGTGGATGGCCTCGAGCTCGGCCTGGCCGGAGCCGGTGAAGAAGCCTTCCCGCTGCGCCAGGCCGGCGCGGACCTGCTGGGCTGGCGCGACGACGTGCAGCCGTTGCTCGCGGACGCCGACATCGCCGTGGTGCCCAGCCGCTGGGAGGGCTTCGGGCTCGTGGCGGCCGAGGCGCTCGCGACGGGCATCCCGGTGGTGGCCTCGGACATCCCGGCCCTGCGGCGGGTGGTCGGGGACGCGGGGCTGCTCGTCCCGCCCGAAGACGTCGACGCCCTCGCTGCCGCCCTGCGTGCGCTCCGCGACGACGCGTCGCTCCGGACCCGGCTGGCGACCGCCGGGCCTCCCCAGGCCGCCCGCTTCTCCCTGGAAGCCTGCGTTGCCCGCTACGAAGCGCTGTACGACGGCTTGTTGACCGTTCGTTGACGTCGGTGACGACTGGGTGGCTGGTCGGTTCGGTACCCTGTGGCCAGGAGACGACCATGGACCACGAGGACCGAGTCGACGAGCGCGGAAACCGACGTGGCGAGCCCGGTCGCGCCGACCTGCAGCGCGCGCTGATGGAACAGCCGGATGCCCGCGAGCGGGCCCGCATCCACGTCGAGCTCGCCCGGATCGCCCTCTCCGAAGGCCAGATGGACGCCACGGTCCGTCACCTGCGCGAAGCGCTGGTCCTGGATCGGCGCCTCGAAGCTGCCCGGCGGCTGCTCGCGGACCTGGGCGAGGGCTCCCGGATCGAGGTCGCCGAGTCGGGCGGCCGCTCGGCGGTGGTCAGCCTGCTGCGGAAGTGGCGCAAGTAGCGCGCCGCTCCCGGTGGCCGCGGCCCAACGCGCTCACTTCGCGTCGAGCGAGCCCTCGGGCTTGACCTCGACGGTGTAGCCCTGGTTGGCCCACTCGACGCCGACCTTGCGGGCCCACTCCTCGGCGCTGCCGGACAGCGGCTCGGGGCTGACGGCGACCGGCCACTCGCCTTCTTCGACCGTGCACTTCTTGAGCTTGGGCTTGGCGGCGCGCAGCGGGGCCTGCACCTGGTCGAAGACCGTGTAGCGGGCGGCCGGGGCCTTGATGTCGTAGGCGTGCAGCACGGCGGTCTTGGTGCCCTTGCAGTCGGCGCGCTCGACGCTCAGACCGCCCCAGACCAGCCCGCCGCCCTGGACGCGGTCGGCGTAGATGGTGGGCATCAGGCTGGCGGCGGTCTGCTCCGAGCCGGCGTTGAACAGCTTCTCGGCCACGGCCTTGGCCTGTTCCAGGCTGACGTTCTTGGCGATCTCGACCAGGGCGCCTTCGAGCGCGGCCTTGTTGTCGGCGCTGATCTCCTGACCCAGGTCGGGGGCGACGGCTTCTTCGAGCTTCATCAGGATGGCGTCGTAGGGACCGCCCTCGGCGCCGGCGATGGCGGCGGCCTGCAGGGCCGGGATGCCCTCGGCGCCCTTGCGCTGCACCCAGATGGACATCAGCTGGTCGTACTTCTCGTCGTAGCTGCGGGCGGGGGGCTTGCTGATCTGCTCGCCCAGGAAGGCGTCGATCTCCGGGCTCTCGCAGGCCAGGAAGCCGTCGTCCCACTGCGCGAAGTCCAGCCCGCGCAGGCTGAAGTAGCTGGCCTTGAGGAAGGTCACGACGTCGGGGTGCTCGCCACAGGCCGCGCCGATCTGGCCGGAGATGGCGTCGCGCACGTCGTAGTCGCTGATCTTGGACGGCATCTTGCCGACCGGATCGTGGATGCCGGCGTCGATGGCGACGAGCGACAGGGCGACCAGCGAGTCGCTGTCGGTGGCCCGGGTCATGAACCGCGCGAAGCTGTCGGTGGCTTCGGTCTTGTCGCACTTGACGGCCTGGGCGAAGACCTCGGCCACCTTGTCGCCGGACGCGCTGTCGGCGCGCTTGATGATGGCGTCGCACTTGCCGGCGTGGGCGGGGGAGGAGGAGAGGACGGTCAGGGCGAGGGTCGCGAGCATGGACACGTGGACGGCTCCGTGTGCGAGGCGCGGTCGTGCTGAGGCAGAGGCCCCTCGACGCCGCGGGGGTGGAGGTTCGGCGCGTGCATACCCGCCTGGGCTGACCGCGTCGACACAACCGGACCCTCCACCCTGTCGCGCCCTTCCCGTCACCCACACCGGGAATGCGCCGGCGGGCTCGCGGTTTTGCGGCCTGAGCGAGGTGCAGCTATGCTCCGCCCGCGCTCCGACACCCGCCAATCATGGCGGCCCGTTCCCCCGGAGGAGACCCATGAAGACCCTGTTCGCGACCTTCGCCCTGCTGGCCGGTCTGTCCACCGTCGCCCTCGCCGGCGACCCCGAGCCCGCCGCCGACGACGCCGCCAACGCCTGTGGCGCCGAGCAGACCCAGGCTGCCGGCGACGAGGCCAAGTGCAACTGCAGCGAGGGCTGCAAGGAGAAGGCCGAGGGCGCCGAGTGCGACTGCGGCCACTGCCACAAGAAGGCCGAGGCCGAGGCCGAGCCCGAGGAGAAGGGCGGCAAGGCCATGAAGAAGTCCAACGACGGCAACATGACCAGCTACGACGAAGACGAGTAGTCGTCTTCGGTCGAGTCGGACGAAGGCCGGGCCCTCGGGTCCGGCCTTCTGCCGTCTCGGGGCCCGAAGCCTGCAGCCCGTAGCCGGCGCTCAGGCCAGGATCATCCGCGTGTAGGCGCCGACGAAGAAGGTCAGCACGATGACGCCGATGAAGGTCTGCACCGTGTTGATGTAGCGCAGCCGGCCATCGTCCTCGCCGAAGTCCCAGCCCGTGTTGAAGGCGCCGAAGCTCTGCAGCGAGATGTAGAACAGACCGGCGAAGCTGATGTCCTTCACCTTCACGTCGTCGCCGTCGTAGGCCATGACGCTCTCGGGGCAGAACACCCGGTAGATCCAGGCGAAGACCAGGCAGACGAACAGACAGGTCCACGCCAGGTTGCCCAGGTTCACGCCCCAGCCGAAGGCGATCTCGAACAGCGGCCAGGTGATCGCGTACCAGACCTTGCCGGAGGGTCCGCCGAAGTCCCGCTCCATCGCGAGCTGGGTGTGCTTGATCCACCAGTAGGCCCAGTCCTCGTCGCCGGTCATCGCCCGGTCGCCGAACGACTCCTTCAGCGCGACGTATTCGTCGATCAGCCGGTCGGCGCAGGCCTCGCGGATGTCGTCGTCGGACATCTCGCGGCCGCGGACCATGCGCACGATGCGGGGATCGTCGTGGTCGATCTCCTTGAAGGCGCAGATCTGGTAGAAGAGCCGCTGGTCCTCGCCGGCCTGCCAGATCCAGTCCATCGCGGAGTCGCGCACGGCGTGGTCGCGGTCGATCTCCAGGCTGCGGATCTCCGTGGCGTACATCGACAAGGTCGACGCATCGCCGAACTCGGCGTCGGTCAGCGTGATGCGCCCGAAGACGTTGGCGTCGTCCAGGATCAGCGCGTCGCGGAACTCGGCTTCGTTGAACGACAGCTCGTTGGCGAAGATGGTCGTGAAGTCCGCCTTGCTGTTCCAGACCGTGCGCTCGAAGTGGCTCTCGCCCTTGAACTGGGTGTTGTAGAACTCGGCGGTCGTCGCCTGGCCCGGCAGCCCGAAGACCACGCGCTCGAACACGCAGAAGTCGGCGAACACCGAGTTCGCGAAGCTCAGGTTGCCGTCGATGTGCGCGATCAGGTCGTCGACGTCGTCGACGCCGTAGCTGTTCTTGGTGGTCAGCGGCAGCTCGGCGTCGGCGTCGCCCTGGTAGTCCCGGTACAGGCTCAACAGCGGCGTCGGGTCGCCCAGATGCTGGGCGCGGGTGATGTCGTCCAGGCTGAACCGCACCTTGCCGTCGAAGCGCACGTCCACGAAGGCCGCGTCACCGTGCAGGTGGGCGCCGATGAAGTCCATGCCCGACAGCTGCATCTCCTTGACGGTGATGGTGTCGTGCAGGACGGTCCGGCTCATGTTCAGCCGGCCGCCCAGGCTGCTGTTGTTGAAGCTGACCGGACCGTGGAAGGTGCTGTTCTCGAAGGTGGCGCCCCGGACCCACTCGCAGCGGTCGAAGTTGGCGTCCGCCATGAACTCGGCGCTGTTGAAGAAGACGTCGTGCTCGCTGAACATCCCGCGGAAGGTGACGCTCTTGCTGTAGCGGGTGTTCCCGAAGTACACGGCGTCGGTCATGTGGGCGCCCTTGTAGTTGGCGCCCTGACCGAAGGTGCTGAACCGGAAGTCGGCCGTGCCGTGGAAGACCGTGTCGCGGAAGTCGGCCTCGCCCTCGAACACCGCCATGGCGAACAGGGCGCTGCGGCCGAAGACCTTGACGTCCTGCATGTTCACGCGGCCCAGGAAGATGCTGTCGCGGAACGCGACCTCGTTGATCCGCGAGCCGGGGATGGTCTTGCTCTTGTTGACCTCGCCGCTCCAGGTCTTGCCGACGTCGACGTCGCCCAGGACGATGGACCGCAGGATGAGCTTGTCCAGGTCGCGGTTCGGGATCAGGATCCGGCCGACCACACACCGGGACAGGAAGATCGACTCCGGCACGCGGGCCAGCGCCTCTTCGGTCAGGACCAGCTCGTCGATGTAGCAGTAGCGCAGCTCACCGCCGTCCTGCTGGAGCCGCCGCACGACCTGGTCGCTCGGGATCACCTCCAGGAAGCGCGGCGCGCCCTTGGTGGTCATGTAGATTGGCACCTGCTCGCCGGCCTTGGCGCGGGCGACCCGGTCCTTCACGTCGGCGACGGCTTCCTGGAACAGCGCCTCGCGGTCGGGGTGCACACTCGCGATGCGCAGGACCTGCATGGTGGTCTGCACGTCGTCGACGAAGCCCTCGCGGTACTTCGCGGCGGCGCCCTCGACGTCGCCCAGCCGCTCGAGGATCAGCGCCTCCTGCAGCCCGTCGCGGTAGCCCAGGTAGTTGTGCAGCTCGCTCTTCTCGAGCGCCTGCGCGTAGATCGTGCGTGCGCGGTCGAGCTCACCGTCGTCCCGCGCGCGGTCGCCCATCGCGTAGAGCGCGCGCGGATCGTCGACGTTCTCGAAGTCGCTGGCGGGCGGCGCGGCGGCAGCCGGCTCGGACCCGTCGGGCGAGGGGGCGTCACCGTCGGCACGGGCCGGGGCAGCGCCGAGGAGGGTCAGCAGGGCGAAGAGGAGCGGCAGCAGGGACATGGGCATCGTCGGAAGCGCGCCGACGAGCGCCGGCGGAGAGGAGAGCGCCCGAGCTTATCGCGTCCGGACGCCCGCGCTCCGCTCCTGCCTGCCATGGCGGGGGCCGTGGCCCCCGGGGCTCACTTCGCGACCGGGTTCCGGGCGATGACCCAGCCCTGGTCCGCGGTCATGACGTCGCTGGTGTCGACGGCCGGCGCCCAGAACATGACGTTGTCGGCGCCCTTGCCCGCGCACTCCTCGCGGTCCAGGTAGCCGTTGCCGTCGGTGTTGGCGCTGGCGCCGCACTCGGGCGTGTCGGAGAGCGGATCGTGGCGATCGCCGGCCTTCTCGCTGGTGTGGAAGAGCCCCATGAAGTGGGAGCCCTCGTGCGCCAGGATGAGCCCGACCTCGCGCGGGTCGTCGCGCAGGTCCACCGTCGTGACGGCCATGCCGGACTTGCTGGTGCCGGTCACGGTCGCGGCCCCCGGGGGGCCCGCCGCGATGCCCAGGATCGTGCTGCCGCTGGCGTCGGCGATCTCCTGGACGAAGAACACGGTCAGCGCGCGGCTGGAGCCACCGGACGTGGTCTTGAACAGGTCGCCGAGCTCGCTGAAGTCGTCGTCGCTGACGTCGACCACGGCGAAGCGATCGGCGCTGCCGGAGAAGTCGCTGTAGGTGACCTCGCCGATGGACATGCCGGCGTCGGCCCACAGGCTGTCGGCGAAGTCCAGGGCGGACTGGAAGTCGGCGTCGTCGGGCGCGCTGTCGGCCGTCAGACCCAGGTCGGAGGTGCCGACGAACACGGCGTGGATGTCCACCACCGGAGCGTCGGAGACGCTGTCCACCCGGGCGACCAGGCCGCAGTCGACGGTGGTCGGGCTGCCGCCGGTGGCGATCCAGACATCCGCCAGCCAGTCGCCGGTGGTGATGTCGTGGTCGGGGCTGACCGGGAAGTAGACCGGCAGGTAGTCGTCCAGGTTGCCGACGCGCATCTTCGTGGCGGCGTAGGACTCGTGGAACTCGTTCGTGTAGAAGTAGCTGCCGTCGGGCTTCCGCAGGTCCCAGGCGGTGCCCAGGTTGGAGTAGCCGTAGCTGCCGCAGTGCAGCAGCGCGGACTTGGTGCCTTCGGGCAGCGACAGGGCGATGTCGCCGGTCAGGCCGCCGGTGTCGGTCTCGAAGCTGCCGAGGGACTCGGTCACCAGGCCGGCGGCGTCGCCGTCGCCGGAGTCGGCGCCGTCCTTGTCGCCGCAGGCGACGAAGGCGAGCGCCGGCACGAACAGCGCGGCCATGAAGGGGAGGGGACGCATGGGGGCTCCTGGTCGCCTACTGGGCGAGGACCTTGCGGATGGTGTCCTGGACGGCGCCGTTGGTCTCGACCGCGAGGCGGTCGTCGAGGAGGGCGCGGGCCTTGGGGGAGGAGATGTCGCCGAGGGCGCGCACCGTGGCGATGCGCAGCTGCACGTCGTCGCTCTGGAGCGCGGGGGTGAGCGCGGGGAGGGCGCCGTCCTGCCAGCCGGTGGCGAGGGCCCGGACCGCCTTGCGGGCGAGGTACTTGTCGTCGCTCTGCAGGGTCTGGTCGAGGAAGCCGCGGGTCTGATCCGAGGGGAACCAGCCCAGGGCGTGCACCGCGCGGCCGCGCTTGCTGCGCGCGACGTCGGGGTCGGTGGCGATCTCGAGGAGCTCGGCGCCGGCGGCGGGGCCCAGGGCCTGCAGCTCGCTGGCGGTGGGGGTGTCTTCGACGCCGGACAGCAGGGTCATCACCGGCTCGCGCAGCTCGCCGGCGGCGGCCGGTCGGGCGGTGGCGAGGGCGAGCAGGGTGGCGGTGGCCAGGAGCAGGGAGGAGCGCATGCGATCTCCGTGGAGGAACCGGACGGGGGGGACGACCCGAGGGGGCGGCCGGCAGGCACAGGGGTAACTCGGGGGGGCACCGACCCGCGACGGGGGGCGTGACTTCCGCTGCGGCCGTGACGAAGGAAGTGTGCCCGGCAGGCGCTCCACTGCCCTGCGCGGACGGGGCCTGCGCGGACGGGGCCTGCAGGGCCCGGCGGGTTACCCGGCTGCTCCAGTCGCGGAGCCCCGCGGAGGAGCCGACATGAACGCCCCCGACAAGCGCCAGCCCGACGGCCTCGACAGCCTGCTCACCGGCGAGAACGCCGCCTGGGTCGATGCGCAGTACGCGCGCTGGTCCGCCGATCCCGCGTCGGTCGACCCCGAGTGGGCCGAGCTGTTCGCGTCCTGGGGCGGTGCGGGCAGCGGTGGGTTCACCCACCATCCCGCCGGCATCACGCCGAGCTTCCCGGCGCGCTCCATCTTCGGCGGCGGCGGGCGCACCAGCGCGGACCCCGACGAGATCATGGCGGTCGCAGCGCGCCAGGCCCGCATCATGATGATGGTCAACGCCTACCGGGTGCGCGGCCACACCGAAGCCGACATCGATCCCCTCGGCCGGCACATGCCCGAGCCCCACCCCGAGCTGACCCTCGGCTACTACGGCCTCTCGGAAGCCGACCTCGACCACCCCTGCTCCGGCCAGGGCGTGTTCGGCGTGCCCGAGGTGACCACCCTCCGGCACCTCATCCAGCGCATGCGCACGGCCTACTGCGGTGGGTTCGGCATCGAGTTCATGAACATCGGCGAGCCGTCGAAGAAGGCGTGGCTCCAGGAACGCATCGAGACCCTGCAGGACCACCGGGTCATGACCCGGGACGAAGCCCTCAAGGCCCTGCGGCTGATGGCCGACGCCCAGCACTTCGAGGGAATGCTCCACACGAAGTTCCCGGGCACGAAGCGCTTCTCGCTGGAAGGCGCCGAGACCCTGGTGCCCCTGCTCCACGACCTCATCGAGAGCGTGTCGGCGCGCGGCGTCACCAACATCATCATCGGCATGGCCCACCGGGGCCGCCTCAACGTGCTGGCCAACATCCTCGAGAAGCCGGTCAAGCAGATCGTCGCCGAGTTCCAGGACCAGAGCGAGACCAGCTTCGAGGGCAGCGGCGACGTGAAGTACCACCTGGGGTACACGAGCTACTACCACACGGCCGCCGGACCCCAGGTGCTGCTGGCGCTGGCCTTCAACCCGAGCCACCTCGAAGCCGTCAACCCGGTGGTCGAGGGGCGGGTCCGGGCCCGGCAGGACCGCGAAGGCGACACCGAGCACGCCCGCTACATGCCCATCCTGGTGCACGGCGACGCGGCCTTCGCGGGCCAGGGCCTGGTCTGCGAGACCCTGAACCTGTCGGACCTGCGCGGCTACCGGACCGGCGGCACCGTGCACATCGTCGTGAACAACCAGATCGGCTTCACGACCAGCCCGGTGGACGCCCGGTCCACCCCCTACGCGACCGACGTGGCGCGGATGCTGGCGGTGCCCATCTTCCACGTCAACGGCGAAGACCCGGAAGCGGTGGCCGCCGTGGCCCAGCTGGCCTCGGACTGGCGGCAGACCTTCCACCAGGACGTCGTGATCGACATGTACTGCTACCGGAAGCACGGGCACAACGAAGGCGACGAGCCCAGCTTCACGCAGCCGCTGCTCTACGACGACATCCGCCGCCGGCCGACGCCGCTCGAGATCTACGCCAGGCGGCTGGTGCAGGCCTACGACAGCATCGCCCAGGCCGACGTCGACGCCGTGATCCAGGACAGCCAGGAGCGCCTGGACCGCCTGCTCCAGGCGGACGCCCCCATCAAGTGGGACAGCTACGAGGGCAACACCAGCAGCCCGATGGGCAAGCTGTGGACGCCCTTCCGCCAAGGCCACAAGCTGGCCGACGGCGCCGACACGACCTTCCCCAAGGAACGGCTCCAGGACCTGCTGGTCCGGGCGAACACCATCCCCGAGGGCTTCCAGGCGCACCGCAAGATCGAGCGCCTGATGGAACAGCGGCTGGAGATCGCCCGCGGCGAGCGGCCGGTGGACTGGGCGGTCGGCGAGCAGGCCGCCTACGCGACCCTGGTGGCGACGGGCACGCCGGTGCGCCTGTCCGGCCAGGACAGCGGGCGCGGCACCTTCTCGCACCGCCACGCCGTGCTCACCGACATCCGCAACGGGGACGAGTACGTCGGCCTGGACCGCATGCTGGGGCACCAGGCGCGGTTCCAGGTGTTCGACAGCCTGCTGTCCGAAGCCGCCGTGCTCGGCTTCGAGTTCGGCTACACGCTCGACTACCCCGACGCCCTGGTGCTCTGGGAAGCCCAGTTCGGCGACTTCGCCAACGGCGCCCAGGTCATCATCGACAACTTCATCATGGCCACCGAGCAGAAGTGGAACCGGTTCAGCGGCCTCGTGATGCTGCTCCCCCACGGCTACGAAGGCCAGGGCCCGGAACACAGCAGCGCCCGCCTCGAGCGCTTCCTGCAGGGCTGCGCCGAAGACAACGTGATCGTCGCCAACGCCACCACGCCGGCCAGCTTCTTCCACCTGTTGCGTCGCCAGGCGCTGATGCGCGTGCGCAAGCCGCTCATCGTGATGTCGCCCAAGTCGCTGCTGCGCCACCCGCGCTGCGTCTCGACCCTGGACGAGCTGGCCGAGGGGTCCTTCCAGCCGGTCATCCCCGACGCGGTCGTCGACCTGGCCAAGGCCCGGCGCGTCGTGTTCTGCGCGGGCAAGGTCTACTACGACCTGCTCGAGGCCCGCGAACAGCGCGGCATCGACGACGTCGCGCTGATCCGGCTCGAGCAGCTGCACCCCTTCCCGGCCGACCAGGTCCTGGCCTTGTGCAACGCCGCCTGCAGCGGCGCCGAGGTCGTGTGGGCCCAGGAAGAGCCGCGCAACATGGGCGCCTGGCCGATGATGGACGAGTGGATGACCGACGCCCTGGGTGTCCGTCCCCGCTACGCCGGCCGGCCGGCCGCCGCCGCGCCCGCCACGGGCTCGCACAAGAAGCACAAGGCCGAACAGGCCGCCCTCATCGACGCCGCCCTCGGTGGTGGCGCCAAGGGCTGAGCAGAGTAGTAGGCCGCCTGCACCGGTCGGCCCGTCCCGCCCCCTCCGAGTCTCCCGCCTCGATCCCCCTCCGGAGTCCATCGCCATGTTCGAGCTGAAGGTCCCCCAGATCGGCGAGTCCATCACCTCTGCCTTCATCGGCACCTGGCTGAAGAAGCCGGGTGACGCCGTCGCCGAGGGCGAAGCAGTGGTCGAGCTCGACTCCGACAAGGCCACCCTCGAGGTGCCGTCCCCGGTCAGCGGCGTGCTGCGCGAGCAGAAGGGCGGAGAAGGCGACGAGATCGACATCGGCGCGGTCATCGCGGTCATCGAGCAGGGCGCGGTCGCTGCCGACGGCGGCGCTACCGACTCCGCTCCGGCCCAGGCCGCCCCTGCCGCGACGACGGAAGACCCGGCCGACGACGCCGGCGCCCGCGGCGCCACCCCGTCCGACAAGGGCCCCCAGACCGGTCCCGCGGCCCGTCAGGCCGCCGCCCAGTCGGGCGTCGACATCTCCCAGGTCTCCGGCACCGGCGTGCGCGGCCGCGTGCTGTCCGGCGACGTCAAGGCTGCCGCGACGCCTCGGACCGCCTCCAGCCCGGCCGCCGCTCCTGCCGCCACGCCCGTCGACACCGGCGCCCTGGAAGAGCGAGTGCCGATGACGCCGCTGCGGCGCACCATCGCCCGTCGCCTGGTCGAAGCCCAGCACACGGCCGCCATGCTGACCACCTTCAACGAGGTGGACCTGCACAACGTCATGGCACTGCGCCAGCGCTACCAGGACCGCTTCGTCAAGAAGTACGGCATCAAGCTGGGCTTCATGTCCTTCTTCGTGAAGGCCACCATCGAGGCGCTCAAGGCCTTCCCGGCCGTGAACGCCGAGATCGACGACAGCGATCCCGATCGCCCGGCCGTCGTCTACAAGCGCTACTACAACATCGGCGTGGCGGTCAGCACCAATCGCGGCCTGATGGTGCCGGTCCTGCGCGACGCCGATCGGCTCAGCTTCGCCGAGACCGAGCTGGCGATCGGCGAGCTGGCCGGCCGCGGCCGGGACGGCAAGCTGACCCTCGACGACTTCAAGGGCGGCACCTTCACCATCAGCAACGGCGGTGTCTTCGGCTCGCTGATGAGCACGCCCATCCTCAACCGGCCCCAGGTCGGCATCCTGGGCATGCACACCATCCAGGAACGCCCGGTCGGTGTCGACGGGCAGATCGTCCTGCGGCCGATGATGTACCTGGCCATGTCCTACGACCACCGCATCATCGACGGGCGCGAGGCCGTCAGCTTCCTCAAGCGCATCAAGGAACTGGTGGAAGACCCCGAGCGCATCCTGCTCGAGGTCTGAGCCCCCGGGGCTCAGCCCGCCAGGAAGGCCACCAGCCGCTCGTTGACCCGACCGGGCTGGTCGTGGTGCGGGAAGTGCCCGGCGCCGGCCAGCCGCTCCACGTGCAGATCGGTGACCTGACCCTCGAGTCCCTCGGTCAGGGCAGGGTCCAGGATCGGGTCCTGCTCGCCCCACAGGACCAGGGTCGGCAGGTCGATCCGCCGGATCCGCGACCGCACGGTCCACAGCTCGTAGCGCAGCAACGCCCGGTACCAGGCCAGGGGCCCGCGGAAGGCGCACGGAACGGGAAAGGCCGCGCGGTAGGCCCGGCGCTCGGCGTCCGTCAGCGCTCGACCGGGTCCGGCGAGCATGTGCGGCAGGATCCGCGGCCGGGCCAGCACGCGCTCCGGCAGGTCGGGCACCTGGAAGGCGAAGATGGACCAGGACTTCCGCAGCTGGTGCCCCCGCAGGCACTCGCGCAGGTAGGGCACCGGGTGGGGAGCGTCGAGCACCACCAGCCGGCGCAGGGTCTCGGGACGCGCCATGGCCAGCGCCCAGGCCAGCACGCCGCCCCAGTCGTGCCCCACGACGTGCCAGCGACCGACGCCCAGGCTGCGCTGCAGGGCGTCCAGATCGTCAAGCAGCCGGTCGAGCCGGTAGGGCCGAACGCCCTGCGGGGCGCTCGACGCGCCGTAGCCGCGCAGGTCGGGTGCGATGCAGCGGAACCCTGCGGCCGCCAGCGCCGGCAGCTGGTGCCGCCACGAGAACCAGGCCTCGGGGAAGCCGTGCAGGAACAGCACGGGGATGCCGTCGGCCGGGCCGAGCTCGGCGACGTGCAGGTGCAGCCCCGGGCCCACCTCGACCGTGCGGTGGGTGGCGTCGGGGCACAGGTCCTGGCCGACCACCGGGGTCACGGGGCCGCCGGGGAGTGGCTCACTCGACCTCGTGCTCCTGGTTGCCCACGAACACGCTGTCGGTGTGCACGGCCGTGCAGCAGAGCAGCCGGAAGCCGTTGGCCTGGTGCTCGGCCTCGAGCACGTACTGCTCGCCCATCTCGACCTCGCCTTCGACCAGCTTGCCGGTGCAGACCAGGCAGCCGCCGCTGCGGCAGGAGAAGGGCAGCTCGAAGCCCGCGCGCTCGGCGGCGTCGAGCACGAACTCGCCGGGCTCGCAGGGGAACTCGAGCCAGGTGTCCAGCTCCAGGTCCTGCACCCGCACCGTCAGCGCTCGATCGGTGGTCTCGAACACGTCGCGGTGGTGCGCGTTGCGGACCGGCGCGTCGTCGGTCGCGTAGTCCGAGGCGAAGACCTCGGCGGCGGCCGACGGCGCGGGTGCGCCGGGAGGGGCGGGCGCGGGTTCCGGAGGAGGCGCGGGTTCCGGAGGAGGCGCGGGTTCCGGAGGAGGCGCGGGTTCCGGAGGAGGCGCGGGTCTCGGAGGAGGCGCGGGTTCCGGAGGAGGCGCGGGTTCCGGAGGAGGCGCGGGTCTCGGAGGAGGCGTGGGCTTCGGAGGAGGGGCCGGCTCCGGAGCAGACAGAGGCGCGGGTCTGGGAGGAGGCGCGGCAGGCGGGCGAGGCGCGGCGGCCGGGGGAGACGAGGGCGCAGGCGCTGCCGGGCGTCCGAGCGCCTGCTTGACCTTGTGCTTGAGCTTGTCGCGGAGTCCCATCGCCGCCGGGTCTAACCCCGGGCGAGGGGAGTGGTGGCCGCTGACCGCGGGTCAGAAAGGCCGGCGGAGGCCTTGCCGGTGGCTGGGCCGTGTCCACGCTCTCTGCATGGGGTGTCCGCCCGGACGCCCGCTCGGAGTCGCCATGCGTTTCCTGACCATCCGCGGCATCCCGATTCGCCTGCACAGCAGCTTCCTGCTGCTGGGCGCGGCGATGATCGGGTGGATCCTGTTGTCCGACGGCCTGGGGGCCGCGGCGGGCGCCCTGGCCCTCGCAGCGCTCGTCTTCGGGTCCGTCGGTCTACACGAGCTCGGCCACGCCCTGGTCGGGCGCCTGTTCGGCGTGCGCACCCGCGACATCACCCTGTACCCCTTCGGCGGCGTCGCCCGCATGCAGGCCACCGCGCTGGCGCCCTGGCCCGAGCTGGCCATCTCTGCGGCCGGCCCGGCGGTCAACCTGGTCCTGGCGGCCGTCGCCCTGGGCCTGCAGCGCCTGGGCGTGCCCCTGGCCGGCGAGCTCCTCGTCGTCAACCTCGGCATGGCCCTGTTCAACCTGCTGCCCGCCTTCCCCATGGACGGCGGCCGCGTCCTGCGCGCCGTGCTCAGCCTGGGCCGCGATCCCCTGCGCGCCACGCGCCTGTCGATGGCCGTCGGCCGCGTGTTCGGCTGGGCCTTCATCGGCCTGGCCATCCCGCTGAGCTCCCTGTCCCTCGCCCTGGTCGGCGGCTTCCTGCTCTACGCCCTGCGCCAGGAAGGCCGCCGCCTGGACCTCATCGAGCGCGGCGCCGTCCCCGCCGCCACCTGGACCGACGGCACCCGCCGGGACCTGCCCTTCGGCCACCCCGTGCGCTGACCGCCTCCCGCCCACGCCCTGCACCGCGCCATTCCGGTGGAGCACTGCCATCCCGGTGAACCACCGCCATCCCCCGGTGAACCACCGCCCTCCCGGACCCCCGCCCCCGGCGTCCCCACCGGCCTGCCGGCGGTCCATCACAGCCCCCGCTGTGCGGTCGAACCACCGCCCCTCCGACCTGCTCCGGGCCTGATGGCGGAGGGGTCTCCGTCGGAACGTTTCGGCCGCCTGGCGGCGGCCTGCAAATGTTCCGACTACGACCCCGTCCGCCCGGCCCTGCGCAGGTCTGCGGGGCTCCCCTTGCGCTGCAGCAGCGGCAGTCCGGGGTGGTCCGTGTCGTCCGGAGATCGAGCCCCCAGAGCCCACCGCAGGGGCGGGCGGATGGGGGCGCAGCCTGGACATTTGCAGGCCGCCGAAGGCGGCCGAAACGTCCAGGCGTAGCCCTCTCCGCCATCAGCCCCGGAGGGGGGCGGCGGGGGCGGGGGCGGGGGCCGGCTTCGCCCGGCTCGTTCAGGCGGCTGTTGGGGCGGTGGTTCGACCGCAGGACGTCGGGGGAGGAGGTCCGGCTTCGCTCGGAGTGGTCGGGGTACCGCGGTGGCGGTGGTCCAGCGCCGGTGGATGTCGTGGAGGCAGGCGCGGGCTGGCGCTCAGGCCTGGCCGACCAGCGTGGTCGGGAAGCGGGCCATGGAGAGGGTGAGCTCGTTGCGGTAGCCGCGGGCGTCGCCGCCGAGCTGGTAGGGCATGGCTTCGTCGGAGACGACGCGGACGCGGTCGACCCAGAAGTCGTGCAGGCGGTCGTGGCGCAGGGTGCCGCGCCAGGCGGGGACCAGGTTCGCGGCCACCTGCCAGGCCGACAGGGCGCTGATCCGCAGCTGGAAGCGGCCGGCGCGGGCGGTGGCGAAGGGGAACATGTGCATCGCGGCGCCGTAGAAGGGCGTCGAGGCGGCGCCGACCATGGTCGCGCGGCCGTGGAACAGGACCTCGCCGCGGGCGATGGGGGCGCCGCGCTCTCGGCCGTCGGGACCGATGCGCCAGGCGGGTCCGCCCAGGTTGATGACGGTGACGGTGGGGGCCGGCCGCATCATGTAGTTGGGCAGGGTCCGGGTCCAGCCGGCCAGCAGGTAGCCGGGCACGCCGCGGGCCAGGTCCTGCCACCACGTGCCCTTGGCCCGGGCCTTGATGGCGTTGTAGTCGTTGAGGATCGCCGCGTCGTAGCCCAGGCCCGCGAAGGGGAAGAGGGTGTCCTCGGCGCTGACCATGGTGACCGGCACGGCCTTGTGGACCTCGCCACGGGTCCAGCGGCGCAGGTCGCGCACGGGCTGGCCGCTACCCAGCCAGTGGGCCAGCGCGTTGCCGGTGCCGAGCCGCAGCACGCCGACGTCGGGCACCCGCTCGGCCTGCTCCCGCAGCCGGGCGAGCTCGTTCACCACGCCCACGATCGTGCCGTCGCCGCCGCCGGCGAACACGGTCCCGACCTCGTCCTCGACGCAGCGGTGCAGGATCTCCTGCGCGTGCTCTGCGCTCTCGCTCAGGAACAACCGCTCCGGGCGCACGACGTCCTGCACCCGCCGCACCAGCCGCGGGGTGACCCGACCGGCGTTGGCGTTGAGCAGCACGGCGAACCGCTCGTCCGGCAGGCGGTACGAGGGGGCGAGGGGGAGGGCGGGGCCCGCCATGTCGGCGCCGCGGGGCACGGTCTGCATGGGTCGCTCCGGTCAGGAACTCCCTCGATCCCCTGCAAGAGCCGGGCCTTGACGCGTCAAGGAGGCAAGGTGTCGTGATTCCGACACCTTGCCGACGCGAGAAGGCCCCAGGTGCGCAGCGGTCTGCGCACTTGGGGCCCGGTCACTGCGCAGCGCAGGTGTCAGGCGCCGAGCTGGGCGCCCACCAGGCTGTAGGCCTGCTCGAGGGCCGCGGGCAGGGCGTCGGGGTCCTTGCCGCCCGCCTGGGCCATGTCGGGCCGCCCGCCGCCGCCGCCACCGACCATCTGGGCCAGCTCGCGGATCAGGTTGCCGGCGTGCGCCCGCTTGCCGGCCAGGTCCTTGCTGACGGCGACGATGAGCTGCACCTTGCCCCCGGCCCGCGAGCCCAGGACGACGACCGAGGTGCCCAGGCTGTCGCGGAGCCGATCGGCTTCATCGCGCAGGCCCTTGGGGTCGCCGGCGAACTCGGCCGAGACCACCCGCACGCCGTCGATCTCGCGCGCGCCGTCCGTCAGATCGCCGGCCTGGGCGCGAGCCAGCTCGGTGCGGGCCTGGTCGAGCTCGCGCTCCAGGCGCTTGCGTTCTTCGACGATGCGCCGCACGGCGTCGGGAAGCTGCTCGATCGGCGTGCGCAGCTCGCCCGCCACCGCGTCGGTGGCGGCTTCGCGGCTGCGCACGTGCTGGAGCGCGCCCAGCCCGGTGAGCGCCTCGATCCGGCGCACGCCGGCCGCGACGCCGCTCTCGGCCAGGATGCGGAACAGGCCGATGTCGCCGGTGCGGCCGGCGTGGGTGCCGCCGCAGAGCTCGAGCGAGAAGCCGGGCACATCGATGGTCCGGACCACGTCGCCGTACTTCTCGCCGAACAGGGCCATGGCCCCGCGCGCGCGGGCGTCGTCCATGGTCCCCACGGCCGCCTCGACCGGGCGGTTCGCCAGGATCTGGCTGTAGACCATGTCCTCGACCCGCTGCACCTCGTCGACGGTCATGGCCTTGTGGTGGGCGAAGTCGAACCGCAGGCGGTCCGGGTCGACCAGCGAGCCCTTCTGGGTCACGTGCTCACCCAGCACGTTGCGCAGGGCCGCGTGCAGCAGGTGGGTCGCCGTGTGGTTGCGGCGGATCTGGTCGCGACGGGCGTCGTCGACCTCGAGCTCGACCCGGTCGCCGACGGCGATCGACCCGCTCTGCACGGTCGCGTGGTGGGCCCACAGGCCGGCCACCGGCTTCTGCGTGTCCGCGACCTGGGCCACCAGACCCTCGCCCCGGATCCAGCCCCGGTCACCGACCTGGCCGCCGCTCTCGCCGTAGAAGGGCGTGCGATCGACCAGCAGCTGTCCGGACTGCCCGGCGCCGATGCGCTCGACCAGGTCGCCGCCGGACACGATCGCCAGCACCTTGCCGAAGGCGCGGTCGTGGTCGTAGCCCAGGAAGGTGGTGTCCCCGTGGGTCGCGTGCAGGTCGTGCCAGATCTGGCCGACCTTCTCTTCGCCGGAGCCCTTCCAGGCCGCGCGGCCCTTGGCCTTCTGCTCTTCCATCGCTTCATGGAAGCCCGCGGTGTCGACGCCATAGCCCCGCTCCTCGCAGATGATGCCGGTCAGGTCGTCGGGGAAGCCGTAGGTGTCGTAGAGCTTGAAGGCCACGTCGCCGGGCAGCGCTGCACCGGGCTGCAGCCGGGCGAGCTCCTGCTCCAGCAGCTTGAGGCCCTTGTCCAGGGTCTCGGAGAAGCGCTCCTCCTCGCCCTTGACCACCTCGCGGATGAACTCGCGCCGGCGCTCCAGGTCGGGGTAGGCGTCGCCCATGTGGTCGACGACCGCATCGGCGACCTGCCACAAGAAGGGGTCTTCCAGGCCGATCTTGACGCCGAACCGGATGGCGCGCCGCATGATCCGGCGCAGGACGTAGCCACGCTCCTCGTTGCTGGGCATCACGCCGTCGGCGATCAGGTGCGCGGTCGCCCGGGCGTGATCGGCGATGACCCGCAGGGCGGTGTCGGTGTCCTCGTCCTGGCCCTGCTTCGCGCCCGCGAGCTCCGCCGCCCGCGCCATCAGCGGCAGGAAACAGTCGGTGTCGTAGTTGCTGTACACGCCCTGGACCGCCGCGCAGATGCGCTCCAGGCCCATGCCGGTGTCGACGCTCGGGCTGGGCAGCGGGGTCATGCTGCCGTCGGCGAAGCGCTCGAACTGCATGAAGACCAGGTTCCAGATCTCGACGTAGCGGGGGCTGTCGGTCGCCGGGCCGCCGCCGGGGCCCTTGTCGGCGCCGTGGTCGTAGTGGATCTCGGTGCAGGGGCCGCAGGGCCCCGTGTCGCCCATGCTCCAGAAGTTCTCGCTGGCGCCCATGCGCTGGATGCGCTCGACCGGCAGGTCGGGGATGCGCGACCACAGCTCGAAGGCTTCGTCGTCTTCTTCGAAGACGGTGACCCACAGCCGCTCGGGGTCGAGCCCGCAGTCCTTCGTCAGGAACTCCCAGGCGAAGGCGATCGCTTCTTCCTTGAAGTAGTCGCCGAAGCTGAAGTTCCCGAGCATCTCGAAGAAGGTGTGGTGCCGCGGCGTGCGCCCGACGTTGTCCAGGTCGTTGTGCTTGCCGGACACGCGAAGGCACTTCTGGACCGTCGTGGCCCGGCGGTAGTCGCGCACCTCGGCGCCGGTGAACACGTCCTTGAACTGCACCATGCCCGCGTTCGTGAAGAACAGGGTGGGGTCGTTGGCCGGGACCAGGGCGCTGCTGTCCACGGCACGGTGGCCGTGCCGCTGGAAGAAGTCCAGGAAGCGCTGGCGGAGTTCTGCTGCGGTCGGCGTCGACACGGGGCCCTCGGGGCTCTGGTGGAGAAGGCCCCTGACTAAGCCCGGTGCCGATCGCCGGCAAGGCAGGCGGCGTCGGGCTCTCCGGCCGCTGCCGCCTGTGCCTGCGCGCTACGACTCAGGCTTCCGCCGGCGCGTCCTTGGCCGTGTCGTCGTCGACCATGCCGTGGTGCAGCAGGATCTTGTGGCGCAGGCCCTGCAGCATCTCGGGGTTCTCGTCGAGGTACTGGATGGCGTTGTCGCGGCCCTGCCCGACCCGCTCGTCACCGACCGAGTACCAGGAGCCGGCCCGCGACACGAGCCCCAGGTCCAGGCCGAGGTCGATGATCTCGCCGGCCAGCGACGTGCCGTGGCCGTACATGATGTCGAACTCGACCTTCTGGAAGGGCGGCGCCAGCTTGTTCTTGACGACCTTGACGCGGGTGCGGTTGCCGAGCACCTGCTCGCCCTTCTTGATGGCGCCGATGCGGCGGATGTCGATGCGGATCGACGCGTAGAACTTCAGGGCGTTGCCGCCGCTGGTCGTCTCGGGGCTGCCGAACATGACGCCGATCTTGTGGCGAAGCTGGTTGATGAAGATCACCATCGCCTTGGACTTGTTGATGGCGGCGGTCAGCTTGCGCATGGCCTGGCTCATCAGCCGGGCCTGGGCGCCGGGGGCGGAGTCGCCCATGTCGCCCTCGAGCTCCGCCCGCGGCACGAGCGCGGCGACCGAGTCGACGACCACGACGTCGACGGCGCCCGAGCGGACCAGGGTCTCGGCGATCTCCAGGGCCTGTTCGCCACTGTCGGGCTGGCTGATGAGCAGCGACTCGAGGTCGACGCCCAGGGCCTTGGCGTAGGTCGGGTCCAGGGCGTGTTCGGCGTCGATGAAGGCCGCGACGCCGCCGCCCCGCTGGCACTCGGCGATGGTCTGCAGGGCGATGGTGGTCTTGCCGGACGCTTCCGGCCCGTAGATCTCGACCACGCGACCCTTGGGCAGGCCGCCGATGCCGAGCGCGAGGTCGATGCTCAGGCTGCCGGTGGAGATGACTTCGGCGCGGGGACGGGCTTCGTCCCCCAGGAGCATGATCGAGCCCTTGCCGAACTGACGCTCGATCTGCTTGACGGCGGCGTCGATGGCCTTGCTGCGGTTGGGGTCGAGGGGCATCGTGGGACTCCAGGGGGAGGGGTGAAGCACTGAACGTCAGTACAGTACTCCTGTAGCCTTGACGGGGCAAGGGTTCTTTGCGGACAGAATCTGTCCAACTCAGTCACTCGACGCGAGACCCGCCAGCAAGCGACCGTGCAGGCCGCCGAAGCCGCCGTTGGACAGGACCGCGACGACGTCCCGGGGCATGGCGTTGGCGACCACGCGGGCCGCGATGTCTTCCGCCACCGCCGTCTCGCCGAGCAGCGCGGGGTCGGCCCCGTCGGGGGCCTGGCCCCACAGCCAGGCCTCGAGCCCCCGGGCCCGCAGGTCCGCGACCAGCCGGGCCGCGTCCATCCGTTCTTCGACCGGGATGCGCTCCAGATCCTGCGGCGGCGCGATGACCACGATGTCCGCGGCGCCGAAGGCATCGGCGTAGGCGTCCTGGAAGACGTTCCGGCGGCTGGTGTTGCTGCGGGGCTCGAAGATCGCCCACAGCCGGCGCCCGCCGAAGCGCATGCGCAGGGCATCGAGGGTGACGCGCACGGCGGTCGGGTGGTGGGCGAAGTCGTCGATGACCGTGACACCGCCCGGCTCGCCGAGCACTTCCTGCCGCCGCTTGATGCCGCGGAAGCCCGAGAAGCCCGGCGCCAGCTGTTCGGGGGTCAGGCCCTCGCGGTCGAGGGCGGCGACGCAGGCGACCTGGTTGTACAGGTTGTGCTCGCCCACCATGATGCTCTCGAAGGTGCCCCAGCAGCGGCCCTCGTGCAGGACCGAGAAGCGCATGGTGCCGGCGGTGGTGTCCACGTCTTCGATGCGCCCGTCCCAGTCCTGGCCCGGGCCGTAGCGGCGCAGGTCCAGCTCGCGGCCTTCTTCCTGGGCCGCCGCCGCCACCTCGGCCACCGTGTCGCTGTCCCAGCGCGCGACCAGGCAGCCGCCCGCCGGAAGGATCGCCACCAGCCGCCGGAAGCTCTCCATGCAGTGGTCGAGGTCCCGGTAGATGTCGGCGTGGTCGAACTCGATGCTGGTCAGGATGGCGGTGGTGGGCCGGTAGTGCAGGAACTTGGGGCCCTTGTCGAAGAAGGCCGTGTCGTACTCGTCGCCTTCGATGGCGAAGTGGCTGCCGCCGCCGGCGCGTGCCGTGCGGTCGAAGTTGGCCATCACGCCGCCGACCAGGAAGCCCGGATCCTTGCCCGCCGCTTCGAGCAGGTACGCGAGCAGGGCTGTCGTCGTCGTCTTGCCGTGGGTGCCGGCCACCACCAGGTTGCGGGTGTCCTGCAGGAAGCGCATGCCGAGCAGCGACGGGAAGCTGGTGAACGGCAGGTCCCCTGCCAGCAGCGCCTGCGCTTCTTCGTACTCGGCGCGGATCACGTTGCCGACCACCACCAGGTCGGGCCGGTGGTCCAGGTTGCGTGCCCGGTAGCCCTCCATCGGCTCGATCCCCAGGCGCGCCAGGTAGTCGCTCATCGGCGGGTAGACGCGGCCCTTGTCGGACCCGGTGACCCGGTGCCCGGCGTCGACGAGCATGCCGGCCAGGGCGGCCATCGCGGTGCCACCGACCCCCATGATGTGCACGGTCTGCAGGTCGTCGGGGAGACGCTCGGCGGGCGGACGAGGGGAGGGGCTCACGCACGCTCCGGGCTGTTCGGCGCGTCCCGGGGAGGGAAGGAGGACGCGGCGCGGGGGAGGAGGGATCAGGCGGGGAGGAGGAGGCGAAGACCTGGGGGGCAGGCGGGATCCGCGGCGAGGCGGAGGAGGTCTTCGGGGGTGTCCACGTCGTAGCGCGTCGCGAGCCGGTTGACCGGTATGCCAGCGGCCTCGGCGCGCCGCAGGGTCGTCTCGAGCACCCGCGCGGTCGACCAGGGCACGTCGCGGAACAGCGTGTGCGCGGGGTTGTCGACCCCCGGAGGCCGGCCGTCGAGGGCGATCAGCCAGTAGCCGCCGTCTTCGGCGGGGCCCACGGTCACGTCGGCGCGGTGGGCGGCGTCCCGAAGGTCGGCCGGCGACAGGGTCGGGCAGTCGGTGCCGATGCAGATGTGGCGACCGGGGCCGGTGCTGGCGGCGACGAGGCGATCGCCCAGATCGCCGTCGCCCTGGGGCTGCACGGAGGCGCCGGCGCTGCGCAGCGAAGCGGCGAAGGCACCGGCGGGGTCGCCGTCCAGCGCGACCACGACGGGCAGGCGGCTGTCCAGGGCCACCGCGAGCGTGTGGGCCACCAGGAGGCGGTGCAGGGCAGCGGCGCCGTCGGGGCCGAGGACCGGCACCGTGCGCGTCTTCACGCGGCCCGGCACGGGGTCCTTGGTCAGGATGACCACCCGGGCGCTCACCGATACCGCCAGGTCGACCAGATGATCTTGGCGCCGGCGCGGACGGTGCCCCGCACCGTGCCGCTGATCTTGCTCTGGCCGATCCGCGGCCGATAGCCGACCGGCACCTCGCGGATGCGCAGCCCCTGCCGCACGGCCTTGATCTGCCACTCGACGTTCCAGCCGTAGTTGGGGTCGACCAGGCCGAGCGCCAGCAGGGCGTCCATGCGGATGGCGCGGAAGGGCCCCATGTCGCGGTAGCGGTGGCCCGTCACCCGGCGGATCAGGAAGGTGGCGAGCACGTTCCCGTAGCGCTGCTGCGGCATCAGGCTGCCCGGCTCGGCGCGGCTCACCCGCTCGCCCAGGACCAGATCGGCGTCCCCCGCCAGGATCGGATCGACCAGCAGCGGGAGCTCTTCGGGGTAGTCGCTGTGGTCGGCGTCGAGGATCACCAGGATCTCGGCCCCGAGCGCCGCCGCCCGCGCGATGCCGGCCTGGCAGGCCTGGCCGTAGCCGCGTCGTGGCTCGGACACGACGACGGCGCCGGCCTCGGCGGCGACGCGGGCGGTGCCGTCGGTGCTGCCGTTGTCCACCACGATGACGTGACCGACCGGTGGGATCTCCGCGAGGGTGAGCGGCAGGCTGCGCTCTTCGTCCAGGGCCGGGATCACCACGGCCACCGTCGGGTAGCGGCGGGCTTCGGGGGAGGTCTGGTCGCGCTCGGCCACGCCGCACTCCTCGGGCAGGCGGGCTGGCCTATCACTGCCGACGCGCGCCCGAGGGGCGGGGATGCCCGTGGCGTGGATAGGGGTCATCGCCTCATCGGAGCGACCATGCCCAGCCCCCTCCTCCTGTCGACGTTGCTCGCGGCCGCCTGTGTCGCGCCGGTCTCGGCCGGTGACCTCCTCCCGGCCTCCACCTCCTCCACCTCCTCCACCTCCTCCTCCGTCGCGACCTCGGGCCCGGAGATCGAGGTCGTCGGCATGGTGCAGCCCGTGGCGCCCGGCGAGCAGCCGCCCGTGGTGCTCACGATCGTCGTGCCGCCCGGCTTCCATGTCTACAAGGACATGGTGAACGTCGAGGTCCTCGACGCGGGGGGACTGGCGCTGGGGCCCGCCAGCCTGCCCGCCGGCCTGATGACGTCGGACCCGGCGCTGCCCGGCAACACCCGGGAGCAGTACGACTTCGATGTGATCATCGAGGTGCCCGTCACGGCGCCGCCGCCGGCCGGCACCCACGAGGCGCGGTTCTCGGTGCGCTACCAGGCCTGCAAGCAGTCGCTCTGCCTGTTCCCGAACACGGTCGAGGTCGTGGCCGGCCTGAAGGTGCCTGCCGCGGGCTGACGCCGACCGCTCAGGTCTCCTGCGGCGGCAGGTGCGCGGTCACGTGCTGCTGCACGACGTCCAGGCGGCCGTCGCGTGCCCAGAGCACGCTGTACGCGGCGTTGCGGTGGCCGAGGGCCCGCCACTCCCGCAGGGGCTCGCCCAGCACGTGGCAGAGGACGCTGGAGATCACCATCTGGTGGGAGACCACGACGACCGGCGCGCCGGGCCGCGCTCGGGCCACGATGCGCTGGAGGCCTGCGACCGAGCGGGCCTGGCACTCGCCCAGCGACTCGCCTTCCGGCACGCGGGCGTCGGTCGGGTCGTCGATCCAGGCCTGGAGGAACTCCGGGAAGCGCTCGGGCAGGACGTGGCCGGGCTGGCCCTCGAGCACGCCCTGGGAGAGCTCGACCAGATCGTCGTGCAGCGCCGGGGACAGCCCGTGGGGGAGGGCGATGGCGTCGGCGGTCTCGGAGGCCCGCGACAGGGCGCTGCTGTGCACTTCCGCCAGGGGGAGGGTCGAGAGGTGGGCTGCGACGGCGGCGGCCTCGCGGCGCCCTTCGTCGTCCAGGGGGATGTCCGTGCGGCCGAGGAAGCGGCGCTCGTGGTTCCAGGCCGTGCGACCGTGGCGCACCAGGAGCACGGGGACCACGTCGGCTCGGAGGATCGGCGACCAGTGCTCGGCGTTGCAGGGAGTGCCCGTCATGGCTACACCGTAGCCCACTCAGGAGCCGACATGGCCAGCCGGAACAAGGGCTTCGATCCCCTCAGCAGCCTCTTCGAGGCACCCGACCCCAAGCTCGGTGTGCCGCTCCCCGACGTGGACGAGGAAGAGGACGAGGACGTCGTCGACATCCCGTCGAGCAGCGCCCTCGGCCTGACCGATCCCATGCAGGGTCGCCAGGCGCCGCCGCTCCCGGCCTCGACCGACGAGCTGGACCCGCCGGACGCCGTGCAGGACAAGCAGGCCCTGGCGAAGCAGCTGGCCGCCCAGGCGCTGGCCCGCGCCCAGGCCCTGAAGGCCGAAGCCGTGCCGACGCCGCCTCCGCCGCGCAAGGCCGCCCCCCGCACCGAGCCCGAGCCTGAAGAAGACAAGCAGGCGCTGGCGAAGCGGCTCGCCGCCGAAGCCCTCGCACGCGCCCAGGCCGCCGCCCCGGCCCCGGCTCCGGCCGCCCCGGCCGAGGACAAGGTGGCCCTGGCGAAGCGGCTCGCCGAACAGGCCATGGCCAAGGCCGCGGCCGCCGCCCCGCCCGAGCCCCCCGCAGACAAGAAGGCGGCGCCGACCAAGGCCGAGCGCAAGAAGAAGGCGCGGTCGCGCGTGGATGCGCTCGCCGCCCGGGCCCGCAAGCCGCTGTCCGCCCTCGAAGCCGCCCGCGCCGCCGCCCGCGACGAAGAAGAGCGCGAGGTCCAGGCCCGTCGCCGCAAGGAGAACGAGCTCCGCGACGTGGTCCAGGACCTGATCCCCGCCTGGCTGCCGGGCTGCGGCACCGTCTACGTCGCCAACGCGATCGCCGTGAAGGACCGCCACGTGATGGCCGCCGTGTGGAAGGCGCACCGCAGCAAGTTCCTGGCGGATGGGCAGCTCGAGCGCGCGGTCGGCGCGGCCGCCGTGCTGGCTGCGCTGGAGCAGTCCGAGGACGGCCACCTGGTCGCCGCCCACGCCGTGACCGACGCCAGCGACTACCTGGTGTGGCTGGACCTCGGCAAGAACTCGCTCGTGGCCGCCTTCGCCGACGCCCGCGCCTACTTCGCCCAGGCGGGCTGAGCCGGAAGGTCCAGGTGCTCGTGGTCCATGCGGCACTCGACCACGCGCACCCGGGTCGCCTCGTGGAGCTCGACGGTGGGGGGATCGCCCTCCCGCTCGGCGGGGACCTCCACCCGCTCGGTGACCTCCTCCATCACGATGCGGCACCAGGTGCGGCCCATGCCGGTGTTGTCCGCCGTGTCGACCAGCTCGATGCGGCCGACCCCGATGCGCACGACCTCGGCGGCGCGCTCCCCGAGCTTCGCGCCCGGGTAGACGAAGATGCGGTTGCCCTCGCGGTCCTCGAGCACGGCCACGCCGTCGGCGTTGGACCACATCATGCTGACGATGTGCAGGTCCTGTAGCCGGCCGCGCCAGGCCCAGGGGTCCAGCGTGGGCCGCGCGTCTTCGGCGGGCGGGGCGTCGGTGGCGTCCGGCGCCCGCAGCATCCGGCCCGTGTCCGACACGTCGATCTGGTCGGCCGCCCGGGCGGCTGGCACCAGGAGTCCCAGCAGCAGGGATGCGAGAGGCCACACCATGATCACGCTCCGTTGCGCTGCCGCCACCGGGCGATGCAGACCGCCGCCCACAAGCGGCGGCGGTGATCTTCCGTACCGTCCCGGTGCTCGGTGATGCATCTGCGAAGCAACTCGGGAGAGACCAGGTCGGCCAGCAGCTCGGGGAGGGGATGGAGCAGGTGGGTGAGGGGACCGCGCAGCCAGGGCCCCACCGGCGTGCCGAAGCCCTGCTTGCGGCGATCGACGATGTCGGCGGGGAGCAGCTCGCGGGCGACGGCCTTCAGCACGCGCTTCGTGGTGCGGCCGGACAGCTTCAGGTCGCGGCTCATGTCGGCGGCGAGCTCGACGATGCTGTGGTCCAGGAAGGGGCTGCGCACCTCGACCCCGTGGGCCATGCTCGCCCGGTCGACCTTCACCAGGACGCCATCGGCCAGGTACAGGCGCTGGTCCAGGTACATCGCCCGCGACACCGCGTCGGTGTCCTGGGCGGCCCGGGCGTGGTCGTCGACGACCTGCCAGAAGTCGGGCGCGAGCGTGAGTTCTTCGGGCAGCCAGGCGCCCATCCACACCTGGTGCATGTGCGCCCACGGGCGGGGGCCATCGGGTCCACGCAGGCCCTGGACGAAGCGGCGGGCCATGTAGTCGCGGGTGACCCCCTCGTGGGTGGTCGGCAGCCGAGCGACCGCGGCCGCCAGCACCGCCCCGCCGGGCGCCGCCACCGGCGCCAGCCGGTGGGCCAGGTAGGTCGGATAGCCGGCGAAGCTCTCGTCGGCGCCGTCCCCGCTCAGCACGCACTTTAGCCCTGCCCCGCGGACCAGCTCCATCAGCTTCCAGGTCGCGATGAGCGAGCTGTCGGCGAGGGGTTCGTCCATGTGGGCGCCGATGGCGTCCAGGGTCGGCAACAGGTCGTCGGGGGTGAGCCGACCGGCGCGGTGCTCGGTGCCCAGGTGGGCCGCGACCCGGCGGGCGTGGGCGCCTTCGTCGAAGCCGGTTGCGTCCACCGACAGCGAGAAGGTGCGCAGCGGGCGGTCCAGGCGCGCGGAAGCCAGCGCGGCCACGGTCGAGCTGTCCAGGCCGCCGGACAGCAGGCAGCCGATCTCCACGTCGGCGTCCAGGCGCTGCACCGTCGCGAGCTGCAGGGCGTTGCGCAGCGACTCGGGCCAGCGACCGAGCCCCGACGAGCGCCCGGCCCGGGGCACGGGGGGCTGCCACCAGGTCTCGATGCGCACGCCGTCGGCGTCGGCGATCAGCATCGATCCGGGCGGCAGCTTGTGCACGCCCTGCCAGCAGGACCACGGCGTCGGCACGTACTCGAACAGCAGCACGGCCTGCAGGCTGCGGCGGTCCTCGACCGGGCGGAAGCCGGGCAGGGCCAGCAGGGCCCGCGGCTCGCTGGCCCAGGCCACGGTGCCGTCCCGGAGCTGGGTCCAGTAGACCGGCTTCTGGCCCATCCGGTCCCGGACCAGCAGCACCCGGCGGGCGGCCACGTCGGCGATGCCCAGGGCGAACATGCCGTGCAGCCGCTCGAGGGTGCGGGCCGGCGCGTGGGGGTTCGCCGCCAGCATCACCGCCACCAGCTCGGTGTCTCCGTGGCCGCGGAAGGCGTGGCCCTGGGCGGCCAGCTGCTTGTGCAGGGAGCGGTGGTTGTAGACCTCGCCGTTCATGCTGACGACGAAGCGGTCGTGCGCGTCGGAGACCGGCTGGTCGCCGTGCTCGAGGTCCAGGATCGCCAGCCGCCGGGCCCCCAGGATGGCGAAGGGCCGCGTTCCGCCCACCGCACGGATGCCGCGGGCGTCCGGGCCGCGGTGGGTCAGGGCGTCGGTCATCGCGTCGACGACACCGTCGCGGACGAGCTCTGGAGAGAGGCCGCCCGCGCGGAAGGCCCCGGCGATGCCGCACACGGACTAGCTCGCCTCCGCGCCGACCACGTGGGGCTCGATGGCGCCTGGGACCTCGAGGTTGCGCGCGCTGCGCACCCGGTACGGTTCCTTGCCCATCGCCTCGTAGTGCATGCGGATCAGCACCTCGGCGATGATGCCGAGGGTGACCTCGACCAGGCCCAGCGCCGCCAGGATGGGTCCGAGGACCCCGAGGGCCGCGCCGGCACCGACCGAGCCGAACAGCCAGGCCGGCACCGCGGCCAGGGTGGCGAGCGCGCCGGCGAAGAAGAAGAGGATGCCCAGCCAGCCGAAGAAGTAGATGGGCGTGACGTAGAAGTCGCGCAGGAACTTCAGGGTGGTCAGGTCGAGGAGCACCTTGGGGATGCGCGACAGGCCGTACTTGCTGACGCCGCGGGTCCGCGGATGGTGCCGGACGGGCACTTCCTTCAGGCGCGCGCCGGCCCAGGTCACGTAGATCGGGATGAACCGGTGCATCTCGCCGTAGAGCGGGATGTGGGCGATGTACTCGCGCTTGTAGACCCGCAGGGTGCAGCCGTAGTCGTGCAGGTGCACGTTGCTCAGGCGGCTGATGAGCCAGTTGGCCACCTTGCTGGGCAGCACCCGGGTGAAGGCCGCGTCCTGGCGATCCTTGCGCCAGCCGCAGACCACGTCGCAGTCGTCGAGCTGGTCGAGCAGGGCAGGGATGTCGGCCGGATCGTTCTGCAGGTCGGCGTCGAGGGTGCACAGCAGCGGCGCCGAGGCGTGACGGATGCCAGCGGTCAGGGCCGCGGTCTGGCCGTAGTTGCGCGCGAAGTGGATGACCCGGGCCCGCGGGTCGCGCAGCGCGATCGCGTCCAGGATGCGCCCGCTGCCGTCGCGGCTGCCGTCGTTGACGTAGAGCACCTCGAAGTCGATCCCGACCAGGGCGTCGATGATCGCCTGGTGCAGTGGCTCGAGGTTGCCCTCTTCGTCGTAGACGGGGACGACCAGCGAGATCGAGGGCTTGGAGGGGACGGGAGGCATGTCGCGCCGCGCTCGCGGGTGGGCGGGGAGCGGCAGCATGACACGGGACGGAGCACCGTCGCCAACCCGGGCCGCAGGAGACCGCGCGTGGGGCGCGCCCGGGGACCTTGACGGCGACGTCGGCGACGGTGTACCAAGGCGCTCCCTCCCTGCTGCCGGGACGCGCGCCGTCCTCGTGCGCGTCTCCCTCGCCCACCCTCGCAAGGATGCGTCCGTGTCGGTCACCCTCCGCGGCTACTGCTTCCTCGACTCCATGCAGCCCCAGCTGGCCGCCTTCACCGGCACCACCTGCAAGGGCTTCCTCCCCCTGGCCGGGCAGGCCAGCCTGTGGATCGAGACCGCTCCCGGCATGATCATCAACCGCGTGACCGACGTCGCGCTCAAGGCCACCGCCTGTGCTCCCGCCGTCCAGGTGGTCGAGCGCGCCTTCGGTCTGCTCGAGATCCACCACGACGACAAGGGCGAGGTCATGACCGCCGGCGACGCGGTCCTCGAGTACCTGGGCGCGTCGCAGGCCGACGTGGTCAAGCCCAAGGTCGTGTCGTCCCAGGTCATCCGTGCGGTCGAGCCCTACCAGGCGCAGATCATCAACCGCAACCGCCAGGGCATGATGCTCATCCCCGGCCAGAGCCTGTTCATCCTCGAGACCGAGCCGGCCGCCTGGGCGGTCATCGCCGCGAACGAGGCCGAGAAGGCCGCGGACGTCAACCTCATCAACCTCCGTCCCTTCGGCGCCTTCGGCCGGTTGTGGATGGCCGGCTCCGAGAGCGAGATCGACAGCGCGCGCGACGCCGCCATCGCCGTGATCGAAGCCCTGGCCAGGTAGACCCCTTCCCCCTTCCTCCCCGGGGTCGACGACCCCACACTCCCCTGGAGCAGCAGATGGCAGACGCCCTCGGAATGATCGAGACCCGAGGCTTCACCGCGATGGTCGAGGCCTCCGATGCCATGGTCAAGGCCGCTCGCGTCGAGCTGGTCGGCTTCGAGAAGATCGGTGGTGGCTACGTCACCGCCATCGTGCGCGGCGACGTCGCCGCGGTGAAGGCCGCCACCGAAGCCGGCGCCCGCCAGGCGCAGCGCGTCGGCGAGCTGGTGAGCGTGCACGTGATCCCGCGTCCGCACACCAACGTCGACGAGGTGCTGCCGCTGGGTCGCAAGCCCTCCGGCGACTGAGTCCCCCGCCAAGGTCCAAGAGCCAAGGAGCCGGGATGAAGCTCGGGCGCATCGTCGGCACGGTCGTCTCGACCCGCAAGGACGAGAAGATCGAGAGCCTCAAGCTGTACGTGGTCCGCGACCTGTCCATGTCGATCGGCGACAAGGACAGCTTCGTCGTGGCTGCGGACTCGGTCGGCGCCGGACTCGGCGAGGTCGTGCTCTACGCCAGCGGCTCGTCCGCCCGGCAGACGTCGATGACCGATGGTCGGCCGATCGACGCCTGCGTCATGGCGATCGTCGACACGATCGACGTCGACGGGGACGTCGTCTACGACAAGCGCAGCGACGCCTGGCCCGATCCTCCCGCCGGCGGGGGTGACGCATGAGCGCCGCTGCCGAAGGCGTGCTCGACAAGGACCAGCTGGCCCGTGTCGTCAGCCAGGTCATGGCCCGCCTGCGCCAGGGCGAGCTCCCGGACAACACCGGGCGCATGCCCGCGAACCCGCGCGGCGTGTTCAAGTCCGTCGATCAGGCGGTCGCCGCCGCCACCGACGCGCACCACACGCTGGTCGCGCTGCCGCTCGAGAAGCGCCGCGAGATCATCGCGAACATCCGACGCCGGGCTGCCGAAGACGTGCAGACCCTGTCCCGGATGGCGGTGGAAGAGACCGGCCTCGGGCGGTTCGAGCACAAGATCAAGAAGAACCTGCTGGTCATCCACAAGACGCCGGGCGTCGAGATCCTGCAGGCCGGCGCCTTCACCGGCGACGACGGGTTGACCCTGGTCGAGCGGGCGCCGTTCGGGGTCATCGGGTCGATCACCCCGTGCACCAACCCGACCGAGACCATCATCAACAACGGCATCGGCATGGTCGCCGGCGGCAACGGCGTGGTCTTCAACGTCCACCCCCTCGCCAAGCAGACCAGCGCCTACTGCATCGACCTGGTCAACCGGGCCAGCATCGAGGTCGGCGGGCCCGAGAACCTGATGACCTGCGTGGCCGAGCCGACCATCGAGTCGGCCAACGCCGTCATGACCCACCCGGGCATCCGGCTGGTGGTCGTGACCGGCGGCGGGGCCGTGGTCAAGGCCGCCATGACGTCGGGCAAGAAGTGCGTCGCCGCCGGGCCGGGCAACCCGCCGGTCGTCGTCGACGAGACCGCGGACATCGCGGCGGCCGCCCGCGGCATCACCAACGGCGCCAGCTTCGACAACAACATCATCTGCATCGACGAGAAAGAGGTCTTCGTCGTCGACAAGGTGGCCGAGAAGCTGATGAGCGGCATGGAAGCCGCCGGCTGCGTCCGCCTGCGCAACCACCAGATCACCCGGCTCGAGAAGCTGGTGCTCACGCCGGACCGCGAGCACATGCAGCGCGAGTGGATCGGCCGGAACGCCGGCGACATGCTGCGCGCCATCGACGTGCCCTTCCAGGGCGACCCGGCGCTGGTCATCGCCGAGGTGCCCTTCGAGCACCCCTTCGTCCAGGTCGAGATGCTGACCTCGGTGCTGGGCATCGTGCGCTGCGCCGACGTGCACCAGGCCATCGACCAGGCCGTCCAGGCCGAGCACGGCTACGGCCACACCGCCAGCATGTGGTCCAAGAACCTGGACGCCCTGCACCGCATGGCTCGGGTCGCGAACTGCTCGATCTTCGTGAAGAACGCCAGCAACACCGCGGGCCTCGGCTACGGCGGCGAAGGCTACACGAGCTTCACCATCGCCTCGCCGACCGGGGACGGGCTGACCACCGCCCGCACCTTCACCCGCGAGCGCCGCTGCACGCTGGCCGGCTACTTCCGGATCGTCTGAGTGGCCGACGCCCTCGCCCTGCTCGAGGTCGACTCGGTGGCCCTGGGCCTCCGGGTCCTCGACGCGCTGGTCAAGCGCTCGCCCGTCACAGTGCTCGAGGCGAACCTGGTCGAGCCGGGGCGTTTCCTGCTGCTGTTCGCCGGCGGGGTCGCCGAGGTCGAAGAAGCCGACAGCGAGGCGCGAGAGGTGGCCGAGGGGGGGCTGCTCGACCAGCTGCTGCTGCCGCTGGTCCACCAGGACCTGCTGGCCGGCCTGCGGGGCCACGAGGCGCGGGCGGCCGACTACGACAGCCTGGGGGTGGTCGAAGGCCGGACCGTGGCCAGCACCCTGCATGCCTGTGATCGGGCCCTGAAGGACGCCGACGTCGCGCTGGTCGGCCTGCGGGTGGCGGGCGGCCTGGCCGGGCGCGCCTACTTCGTCGTCCACGGGCTCCAGCACGATGTGCAGGCCTCGCTCGACGCCGCAGGCGCCGTGCTGGACGATCGCGGCGCGCGGCACCGGGTCGAGTGCATCCCGCGGCCGCATCCGGACATGATCGGCTGGATCCTGCGTCCCGCCCCCTTCCAGCCCGGGCTGCCCCAGGGCCAGGAGCGTGCCTGATGGAGCTCGCCCGCGTCACCGGTCGCGTCGTCGCGACCGTGAAGTACCCGACCCTCGAGGGCGTCCGGCTGCTGGTCATCCAGCCCCAGGACGCCGACGGCACGCCCCAGGGCCCCCCGATGATCGCCGCCGACGCGCTGCAGTCGGGTCCCGGCGATCTGGTGGCCTGGGTCACCGGGCGGGAAGCCGCCCTGGCCCTGCCGAACACCTTTGCGCCGGTCGACTGCACCATCGTGCAGATCGTCGACCACGCCTGGCGCGACGCCGAGCTGCTCGACGCCCCGTGGCCGCCGGGCGGGACCGGAGGTGCCCCATGATCCTCTGCCGCGTCCTGGGCAACGCCGTCAGCACCGTGCAGCACCCCTGCTACGAAGGCCGCGCCGTCATGGTCGTGCAGCCCGTGCAGCCCGACGGCCGCACGCCGCTGGGCGACGAGTTCCTGGCCGTCGACAGCGTGCAGGCCGGGCCGGGCGACCTGGTGCTGGCCGCCCGCGAAGGCAACACCGCCCGCCAGATCCTGGGGACCGACGACGACCCCTTCCACGCGGTGATCCTGGGCATCGTCGATCAGGTGGACGCGGGCTGAGCCGATCGCGGTGCGCGCCGCCGCTCCCACAGCAGCAGCGCGCCGAGGACCAGCAGCCCGAGCCCGCTCATCGGCCACCAGCGGCGGCCTTCGTCGATCCAGCGCAGCTCCAGGCGCCCGCCGTGGGGCAGCTCGGCGAGCACCAGGCCCGTGTCCGGGTCCGCCTGCAGCACCACGGGCTGCTCGTCCAGGGTCGCCTGCCACCAGGGGTGGAAGCTGCGCAGCACCTGGACGCGCAGCGGCCCCGCTGCCTCGAGGTCGACGGCCACGCGTGCCGGCTGGTCGTCCAGCAGCGAGGCCCCGGTCAGCGCGCCTGCCACCCGCATCGGGCCGGGGTCGACGAAGTCGCGCAGGACGTAGGCCCGCACCGGGCCCCGGGCGGGACCGACCGCCTGGAAGGCGGGGTGGCGGTCCAGCGCCTCGGTCAGCGGGGCGTCCACCGAGACCACACCGCCGACCGCGAAGCGCGGCAGCCCCTGGGCCAGCCAGGCGGCCGGGTCCGGTAGCTGCGCGCGGACGGCGCCCAGGAGCAGGCCGCCACCGGAGCCCGTGTGGGCGACGGTGGGGGTGGGGCTGATGCCGTACCAGCTGCCCAGCAGGTCGAAGCCGTGGCCGGCGGCCTGCGGGCCGCCCAGGTGCAGCGTCTGCAGCGGGGGAGGGGCGAGGGGATTGGAGTAGCCGTCGACCTGCAGCACCCGGACCGGACGCTCGGCGGGCGGCAACGAGGCCAGGTCGAGCCAGGCGGCGTCGACGGCGTCCAGCGCGGCGTCGCGACCTTCGTCCAGCCGGTGCGGCAGCTGCGGGAGCACGAAGGCGGCGCCGCCCACCGCCAGCACCGGCGCCGCCCACCGCAGGCGCGCTCCCGCGACCGTGGACAGGCCACCGGCCGCGACCACCGCGAGCGCGGCCCGGAAGTGGCTCAGGTGCCGCCACGGGTTGGGCCCCATCAGGTCGACGCCCGTGATCTGGCAGGCGCTGGCCAGCAGCGCGAGCCCGCCCCCCGCCAGCGCCAGGCCGGCCAGCAGGCGTCCGTCGGGCAGCTCCCTGCGGCGCACGACGGCGAGGCAGACACCCAGCCAGGCGAGCGCTGCCCACAGCGCCCCTCCCGCGCCGCCGATCGGCAGCATCCGCCCTGCTGCCTGCCAGGCGGCGCGCTTCACGGGCATCGCGACCATCAGCAGCATGTCGGAGACGCCGGCCGCCCAGGGCTCCTGGAAGGTCCGCAGTGCCGGGTCGAGGAGGGGCACCCAGAACGCCGCCGTGATCGCCAGCGCTCCGGCGATGCCCGCCGCCAGGCGGGCTGCGGCTCCGGGACGGCGCCGGAGCAGGTGCACGGCGACGGCGACGCCGGCGCACAGGAAGGCCACCAGGCCCGAGAAGGTGTGCAGCAACAGCACGGCCGCCAGCCACGCGGCGACGCGTGCCGGGCGGGGCCGGAGCAGGGCGCCCAGCGCCCCCGCGTACAGCAGGCCGTTCGCCAGTCGATAGGGCCACATGCCGCCCAGCGCGCCGCCGGTCTCGAGCAGGTCGGGCGGCGCGATCGCGGCCAGGGCACCGGCGAACAGCGCCGCGCCGGCCGACAGGCCGACGCCGCGGGCCAGGCGCTGCACCCCCATCGCCAGCGCGCCGTTGCTGAGCACGGCGGCCACCAGGTAGGCGGGGACCAGCGGGACGCCGGCCATGACCAGGGCAGCCAGCGGGGTCCACGCCAGCGGCGCGTTGAGCTGCCCCACCGCCATGCCCAGGTTGGCGCCGTCGGCCCAGCCGACCCACGAGTGCTGGTGGGGCAGCACCTGGCCGGCCAGCGCCGCCACCTCGACCAGGTGCGGTCCGTTGTCGACGTAGTGCTCGACGCCCGGCAGCAGCCCCGGCGCGGCGGCCACGACCCCGACCAGCGCGGCCAGCAGCGCCTCTCTGGCGGAAGGGGAGGGCAGCCGATCCTCCAGCGGGGCGACGGCGGGTGAGGGAACGCTACCACGCCCTCGGGCAGCCCCGACGGGGGCCTGGGGCTCCGGCGGGGCTACTCCATGTAGCCGAGGGCACGCAGCTGGGCCTCGACCCCCTCGCGCTGTCCCGGCGCGAGCACCGAGGCTTCCGGGGTCAGCGGCTGGAGCCCCGCGGCCCAGTCGTCCAGCGCCTGCCGCAGGGGGGCGGCCGTCGCTTCGTCGAAGGCCACCGGCGTCTCGGGTCCGTCGACGGCGAGCAGCTCGCGGCGCGGGGGGGCGAAGGTCTGGCCCTCCAGGCGGTCGATCTCCACCAGCTTGTGGGTGGCCCCCTCGATCGCCCGGGCGCGCTGGTCGCGGTACTGTTCCTCGACCAGCTCGGACACCAGGACATCGCGTGGCGCGGCGCCGAGGTCGAGGGCCCGGCCCTGGAAGCCCGCCGCCTCGGCCACATCGGGGCCCAGCCCGACCAGCGCCGCGATGGTGGGCGGCACGTCGATGTTCCCGACCAGGGCGTCCGATCGTCCGGGCGCCACGCCCGGTCCCGCCAGGATCAGCGGGACGGCGATCTCCTCGCGGTACAGCGTGAGCCCGTGGCCCACCGCCGGGTCGCCGTCGGGACCGTTCCGCTCCCACAGCAGCTCGCCGTGGTCGGAGGTGATGATGATCACGGTGTCGTCGCGCAGGCCTCGGGCCTCGAGACCGTCCAGCAGTCGCCCGAAGGCATCGTCCCAGGACTCGACCTCCAGCCGGTAGAGCGTGCGGGCCAGCGCGCGATCGTCGTCGGTGAACGGGGACTCCGAGCGGTTCGGGAAGCCGTGCCGGGGCTCGAGCCGAGCTCGCTGCTCGGCGGTCAGGGCCGCTTCGATCGACGCCTGGGGCGGGTCGTAGGGCACGTGGGGGTCGATGAACCAGGCCATGGCGTAGAACGGCGCACCGGGGTCGCGACGGTCCAGCCAGCCGAGCACGTCGTCGACGACCTGGGACGCGTCGGTGTCCTTCCAGTCGGCGTCTTCCTCGAAGCCGGCGAAGCCCTGGTCGAAGCCGTTGGCCACCGACACGTGCGGGTTGGTCGAGCGCGCCCAGGTCTGGTAGCCCCGCTCGGCGAGCACCTCGGCGATGGACGTGGCTTCGGCAGGCAGCGCGCGGTCGTAGCGGAAGTAGCCCGACTCCGACGCGTACCGGGAGAAGACGATGGCGGGGCTGCCGTTGATCGTGCAGCTTCCCTGCGAGCGGGCGCGTGTCCACACCTGGCCGCCGGCGGCGAGGGCCGCCACATGGGGGGTGTGGGCCAGGGCGCCGGTCCCGGTGTCGACGTGGTCGGCCCGCAGGGTGTCGACGACGACCAGCAGGACGTTGGGCGCCTCCGCGCCACCCGGCGGGGCGCTCCAGAGCCGGACGCTGGCCAGCGGCAGCAGGGCGGCCACCGCGGCGGCGGTGCCGACCGCCGCGGCTCCGGCGATCAAGGGGTGACGCAGCATGCGGCGCACGAAGGGCAGGCGCGCGGCCAGCGCGACCAGGAGCAGGGTGCACGCAGCGGCCAGCAGGAGCTCCGGCAGCGCGGGCACCATCGCCATCGCCAGGGCGCGGGCGCTGGTCCGGGGGAGCGCGGCCGACCATCCGGCCACGGCGCCGGCCAGGGCGGGGACCCGCTGCGCGACGAGCAGCGCCACCAACAGGGCGGCGGCGCGGCCGAGCGGGACGGGGAGGGGCGTCGGCGGGCGTTCGGACACCGTCCCCGCTACTCCACGTAGCCGAGGGCCCGCAGGGCCTCGAGGCTGGCCGCGTCCTGGGCGACGTCGTCGTACACGAACGGCTCGAACCGCGGGATGCGGCTCGCGGCCAGCGCCTGGAGCGCGGCGAGCCGATCCGGGGCGTCGACGGGGTGCGACCAGGCCTGGTCGTCGAACAGCCGGGGTTCCATCGCCGGACCGGCGTTCCGCCGCCACAGGGTCCACTGCTCGATGGCCAGCACCTCGTCGGATGCGTCCGGCACCCACGAGGTCGCGATCCGCACCCGGTCCGCGGCGCCTTCGCCCAACAGGCTGCGCGCGTCCATCTCCGGCCGCTCCACGCCGGCCAGCTGCAGGATGGTGGGCGCCACGTCGTGGCTCTGGACCGGGTCGTCGCGGAGAAGCGCCGGGATGCCGTCGCCGTGCACGACCAGCGGCACGTGGGTGAGCTCGCGGTGGGGGGTGCCGCCGTGCAGCATGCGGCCGTGCTCGCCGATGAGCTCGCCGTGGTCCGCCGTCACCAGGATCACCTGGCCGTGGGGATGGTCGAGCGCCCACCACTCGTCGAGGACCCGGGCCAGCTCGCCGTCCAGCGTGCGCAGGCTGCAGTCGTAGAGCCGGCCGTACAGGTCGACGGCCTCGGGCTCGGTGGCCAGCGCGTCGCGTTCCTTCTCGGCGTAGGGATCCAGCCCGGGTTCCTTCTGCGCCAGCACGGCCAGGCGGTAGAGCAAGGCCCGGTCGGTGAGGGCGTCGCGCGTGCCCAGCGGCACGGAGGCCTGCCGGGTGCTCGCGAGGGCGAGGAAGGCGTCGGTCGGGCGGTGCTCGTCGTCGATGAAGCCCCCGGCGCGGAGCGTGGCGCGGGTCGCGTCGGGGTCGTCGGAGAGCCCGTCGAGCAGGGCGTCGTTGATCCGGAGGGTGGTCTGGGCCAGCACGGTCTTCGCCCAGGCCGGGCGGGTCTCGGGCAGCGACGAGTCGAACCATGCCCGCTGGTGGGGCTCCAGGAAGGGCGCGCAGTCGGACGTGAACCGCTGGGGCGCGTGGGCTTCCATCAGGTTGAGCAGCAGGAAGGTGGGCCGCTCGAGGGCGACCAGCTGCCGGCTGACCCGGGTCCAGCTGGCGAGGGCTTCGCCGTCACCGTGGATCGCGCCGTCGTCGCGGTAGGGGTGGACCTCGGAGATGTCCCAGGGCAGGTCGAGCTGACCGGGGTTCGGGTTCGCCGAGACGAGCCCGGTCGCGTAGCCGGCCTGCTCGGACAGCAGGGTGACCAGGTCGGGCACATCGCTCGAGATCTGCAGGTAGCGGCCCTGATCGCCGTTGGCCCGGTGGGTGTAGATCTGCGCCCCGGTGAGCAGGCTGGCGTGGGTCGGGTAGGTCCACGAACCCGTCGACATCGCCTCGGTGAACAGCATGCCCTCGTCCGAGATGCGCCGCAGCGTCGGCATCCACGGGGCGCCGGTCGGGTCGTCGGCCATCGCGTGATCCTGGCGGACGGTGTCCAGCACCACCAGCAGGATGTCGGGCGCCGGGGCGGTCTGCCGGTCCTCGACCACCTGGGGAGCGGGCGGCGGCGGAGGCGCGGGATCGCTGGCCGGGGCGGGATCCCCGCCGTTGGAGCAGGCGAGGAGGAGGGTTGCAGAGAGGGTCGGCATGGCGAGAGGCGGGTGCGTCGGGAGGGAGGTGCGGGGGCGATCCGGCCCGCGGGGAGAGCGGCGGCCAGGCCGGCATCGTGCGCCTTGAGGAGCGCGCGCCCGGGGCGTTAGCCTATGCTGCCACGCGCCCTCGGCGCAGGAGCGAAGGCGCTTGAAGCTGGTCATCCAGATCCCCTGCCTGAACGAAGCCGACCACCTGGGCGCGACCCTGGCCGACCTCCCCCGCGAGATCGCGGGGATCGACGAGATCGAGTGGCTCGTCATCGACGACGGCAGCTCCGATGGCACGGCCGCCGCCGCGCGCGCCCTCGGGGTGCACCACATCGTGCGGTTCCCGGCCAACCGGGGCCTGGCGCGCGCCTTCATGGCCGGCCTGGACGCCTGCCTGCGCGTGGGCGCCGACATCATCGTCAACACCGACGCGGACAACCAGTACCGCGGCCAGGACATCGCCCTGCTGGTCGCGCCGATCGTCGCCGGCCGCTGCGACATCGTGGTCGGGGACCGGCGCACGGACACCATCGCCCACTTCGGCTGGACCAAGAAGCGCCTGCAGAAGCTCGGGTCCTGGGTCGTGCGCCAGGCCTCGGTCACCTCCGTCAGCGACGCGACCAGCGGCTTCCGGGCGCTCTCCCGCGACGCCGCAGAGCGGCTCGTCGTCACGAGCGACTTCTCCTACACCCTCGAGACCCTCATCCAGGCCGGCCACAACCGCCTGTCGGTCGAGAGCGTGCCCATCGGCACCAACGGTCCGACGCGGCCCAGTCGCCTGTTCCGCAGCATCCCCGAGTACGTCTGGGAGAGCGGCAGCACCATCCTGCGGATCTACGCCCTGCACCGTCCGCTGCGGGTCTTCCTGGGCATCGGCGCGATCCTGTTCACGGGGGGCTTCGTGCTGGGCCTGCGCTTCCTGGTCATGTACCTGATGGGGCACGGCTCGGGCATGGTGCAGAGCCTGATCCTGGCGGCGATCCTGATGCTGATGGGCTTCCAGGCCGGGCTGGTGGGCCTGCTGGCCGACCTGGTCGCGGCCAATCGGCGCCTGCTCGAGGACACGGTCCGTCGCCTCAAGCGCATCGAAGCGGGCGAGGGGCCCGGGTGAGCCGCGCGTCGGCGGTCACGCTCGCACTCGTCGGACTGGTGCAGCTGCTGGGCTTCCTGGTGTTCGCGTCGGGGGGCTACATCAGCATCGACGAGGTCGGCTACGACTGGCAGGGGCACGCCTTCGCCAGCGGCTCGTGGCTGTCGATCGACAACGGCTACGAGGCGCTCCACAGCGGCCTGCTCGCCCTGACCCACGACGGCACCGTGGTGGTGAAGGGCGATCGGCTGGTGTCGAAGTACCCGCCGCTGCTCGCCCTGCTCGCTGCGCCCCTCTACGGGGTCCTGGGGCCCCGCGCGCTGGTGGCGGTCAACGGCTTGTCCCTGGTGGCGCTCGCCGGCGCGGTCCTGGCCGTCGCCCGGCGCTGGCGTCCCGAGCCCTGGCTGGGGCCGCTGGCCTGCCTGCTGCTGTGGGCCGGTTCGCCGCTCGGGCTGTACGGGTTGGGCACCTGGCCGCATGCCCTGGCCCTGGCCCTGGAGCTGTGGGCGCTGGAGCGGGCCCTGGCTGCCCACGATCGGGGACGCGCCGGCCCTGCGGCGGTGGCAGGCCTGCTGCTGGGCCTGGCGCTCTGTGCCCGGCTGGACGCGATCTTCCTGCTTCCGGCGATCGCCTGGCCGCTGCTGGGCCCGGTGCCGCTGCGCTGGCGGTCCCTGGGTGCGCTGGTCGCCGGCCTGGCCGGCCCGACCCTGGCCCTCGGCGCGGTCAACCTGGCCAAGTTCGGCGTGTTCCAGCCCTTCACCTACGGCCGGGGCTACGGCACGGGCTTCATGCTGCGCTTCGCCGCCATCGCGGCGGGAGGGCTGCTGCTGGCCGGCGTGCGGCTGGCCTGGGAGAGCGGACGGGTCCGCGACGTGGTCGGGCGCCGCTGGCGGATCGCGCTCGGGCTCTCGGGCGCCGTGGTCCTGCTGGGCCTGCTCGTTCCCGAGGGGCGCAGCGGGGCGATGCGGCTCTGCCGGGGGCTGTGGATGCTGTTCGTCGACTTCCGCGCCTTGCCGCTCGATGCCGAGGCGGCCGGGCTCCGCCGGCTCGCCGACGGGTCGGTGAGCTACCTGGGAGGCGTCAAGAAGGCGCTGCTGCAGGGCGCACCGGTGATGGGCTTCGGCCTGGCCGGGCTGCTCCTGCCCGGCGAGCGCCGGGTCGCGTCGGTGGCGCTCGGCTTCGCCGTGTTGTTCCCGGCGCTGGCCTACTCCTTCGGGTGGTGGCACGGCGGGCAGGCGCTGAGCATGCGCTACCTGCTGCCCGTGCTGGTGCCGCTGGCCCTCGGTGCTGCACGGCTGCTGGGGCGTGGCGTCGGCGGGGCGGTCGACGTCGGGGCGCTCGACATCGGGGCGCCCGTCCTGATCGCGGTGGGCACCGCGGCGGTCGGGACCCGCTGGCTCATGGACGTCGACCAGCCCGCGGGCACCGTGGCGGCGGCGCTCGGGGACGCCGGAGCGGGGCTGGCCATCGCCTGCCTGGTGCTGGGGGGCCTGATGGTCTGGCGGCCGGCCACCAGTGTCGTGGGACGGCTGGTGGCGGGCACGGCCCTGGGGTGGGGCCTGACAGTGGCCCTGGTCCACGATCTGCCCCTCGAGAGCCGCGCCCGCGAGGGCACCGTGCTCGTGGCCGCTGCGGTGGCCCCCGCGCTGCGCGAGGGGGACGTGCTGTTCTACCTGCAGGCCGAGTCCTTCGCGCAGCTGGCGTCCGTGCGCGGCGTGGTGCTCGCGAGCGCCGACGGCAGCGTCGCCGATCGTGCCGCCCTGGTCGCGTCGGCCATGGCGCAGCGACGGGCCGTGTATGCGGCGGTGCCGAGCCAGTGGGCGAGCGACGCCATGGCGCGGCTCCAGGTCGATGGCTACCAGTGGCAGCCGGCCTCCCAGCACGGCGGCGTCCTGCTGGTGCGGCTGCTTCCCGAAGGGTCCCCCTGATGCGCGTCGCCCTGGACCTGCTGCACCCCGCCCACGTGCACTTCTTCCGGCCGCTGCGCCAGGCCCTGCTTGCCCACGGGCACCAGGTGCTGGTCGCGTCGCGTCGCAAGGACTGCACGGTCGAGCTGCTCGACGGCTACGGCATCGAGCACCACGTGCTCAGCACGCAGCGCAAGGGTGTGCCCGCCCTGGCCGCCGAGCTCGCCGTGCGGTCGCTGCGCCTGCGACGGCTGCTGCGCGGCTTCCGGCCCGACGCGCTGCTGGGCATCATGGGCCCCACGGTCGCGGTCGTCGGCCGGACCCTGCCGGGCTGCCGCACGGCCGCCTTCTACGACAACGAGAGTGCCGGCGCGATCAACCGGTTCGTGCAGCGCAGCGTCGACCGCTACTGCACCCCGGAAGGCTTCGTCGGCGACGGCGGGCCCCGCCACGTCCGGTACCGCGGCTACCACGAGCTGGCCTACCTCCACCCCGCGCGGTTCACCCCGGATCGCGCCGTGGTCGAGCGCTACGGCCTGGGCGACGAGCCCCTCTTCCTGCTGCGCTTCGTCGCCTGGGAGAGCATCCACGACATCGGCGAGGCGGGCCTCTCCCTGGACGTGAAGCGGGAGCTCGTCCGCCGCCTGTCGGCCCGCGGGCGGGTCGTCATCTCCTCGGAGTCCCCGCTGCCCGACGAGTTCGAGCCCTGGCGCCTGCGCATCGATGTGCGCGACGTGCACCACGTCCTGGCCTGCTGCGACCTGGTCGTCGGCGAGTCCAGCACGATGGCCAGCGAGGCGGCCTGCCTGGGGACCCACGCGCTGTTCGTGTCGCGGACCGGCCGGGGCATCAACGACGAACAGGAAGCCCGCTACGGCATCGTGCACACCTTCGACCACACGATGGGGGACCGCGTCCTCGAGCGGGTCGAAGCGCTGCTCTCGCTCCCCGACACGAAGCGGGATGCGAAGGAGCGACAGCGGCGGCTCCTCGACGACAACATCGACGTGACCGGCTGGATGCTGGACGCGCTGCTGGCCGGTCGGCTGCCGGGCGATCCGGGCTGAGCGCGAGGGGCGCCCGCCGCGACGGGTTCCCTCGACCCACGCTCAGCGCGCGAGGCGCTCCAGCCAGGGTGTCCAGACCGCTGCGGCGGCGGCGTGGCGGTAGCCCTCGCGCACCTGCAGGGTCGCCCGGCGCATGTCCGCCAGCCGATCGGGATCGTCCAGGAGCGCGCCCATCCGGGCGGCCAGGTCGGCGGGTGCGCCCCCGGGCACGATGAACCCGTCGACGCCGTCGTGCACGTGGTCGGCGATGGTCCCGGCGGGTGTGGAGATCGGCACCAGGCCGGAACACTGGGCCTCGATGAGCGCGAAGGGCAGGCCCTCCATCTCCGAAGCCATCACGAACACGCGGCCGGTGCCGAGCAGGGGGGCCACGTCGTCGACGTAGCCGACGAACTCGACCCGCTCTGCCACGCCGAGGCGCGCGGCACGGTCGCGGAGCGCGTCCTTGAGGGGGCCGCGCCCGACGATGCGCAGGCGGGCGTGGGGGTGATCGACGGCGACCCGCGCGAAGGCGTCCAGGATCCGATCCACGCGCTTGCGCTCGATGAGCTGGCCCACGAACACGAAGTCGACCTGGCGGGGGAGATCGGTCGCGAAGCGGTCGACGTCGATGCTGTGGGGGAGCACCGCCACCCGATCGGCAGGCACCCCCGAGGCGACCACGGCCGCCTGCATCAACGGGCCGCTGACGGTGACGAGATCGGCGCGTCGCAACGTGCGCCGGAGGGCCGGGCCGGCCGGTCCCTGCGCGTCCCGGTACCAGTCGCTTCCGATGAGCCCCATGTGCAGCCGCAGGGCGCCCAACAGCGCGGGCGGCAGGCCGAACAGGCCGTAGGGAAAGGGGTTGAAGCTGACCATGCCGCGCACGGCAGGTCGGCGGGCGAGGCGCAGCACCTGGGCCTGCATGGCGGGAAAGCGCAGCCGGCGGCTGCGGGGCACCGGCACCAGCGAGGTGCGGGGGAGGGGACCGGTGCGGGGGAGGTGCGTGCGAACCAGCCAGATGCGCTCGACGAGGGGGTGCTCGGCGAGGGGCATCAGGTGGTGGTAGACCTGGGCGTCCCCGAGGGCGACGCAGCAGATGAGTTCCAGGGCTGGCATGGCCTGTCGCCTAACGCTGCGGGGGCGGGGGGATCGAGCCGGCGGTGGGTCCCCCGGACTACGCTGCCGCGATGACCCGCTTCGACTCCACCCTGCGGCTGCGGCTGCGCGCGGCGAGCCCCGTGTCGCTGGGGAGGCTGCCGTCGCACCTGTGGTGGCGGCTCGACCTGCTCCGGCACGGCTGGCCCCTGCGGCGGCCGGCGCCCCACGCCCGCCCGGTGTTCGTGCTGGGTCACCAGAAGACCGGCTCGAGCGCGGTGGGCGCGATGCTGGCAGAGGTCTCGGGTGAAGCCGCGGCCCTGGACCTGGCAGCGGAGCTGGCGCGGCCGCTGCACCTCGAGGTCGAGGCCGGCCGGAAGTCCTTCGATGACTTCCTGCACCACAACGCCGTCGACCTGTCGCGCCGCATCGTCAAGGACGCCTGCCTGGCGGCCCTGGCGGCGCCGCTGGCCGCGCGGTTCCCGGCCGCCCGCTTCGTGTTCGTGGTGCGAGACCCGCGCGCCACCGTGCGCTCCGTGCTCGACAGGGTGGGGCTGCCGGGGGACCGCGCCCACTACGACGAAGCCATCCTGGCCGGAGTGCCCCGGGCCTGGCGCGAGGTCCTGCTGCCGGCGGGCGCAGACGCGGGCGATGTGGTGGCGCACATCGCCGAGCGCTGGCGTCAGCAGGCGCGCGTGGCCCTGGCCGGCGACCTGCCGGTGCGGGTCATCCGCTACGAGGACTTCTGTCGCGCGCCCCGGGCCGAGACCGAGGCCGTGGCCCGCGACGTGGGCCTGCCCGTGCTCCCGGGGGACGACAGGGCGGCCCGACAGCAGTGGCAACCGGCTGGCGAGCACCGCGGGCGCTGGCCTGCCTTCCTGGGGGACGCCAACGTCGCGCGCATCGACGCCCTGTGCCGCGACGAGATGCGGGCCTTCCACTACGGGGGCCCGTCGTGAGCGGACGCCCGGGCCTGAAGCGCGCCCTGCGCTGGGCGGCGGTGCTGCTCATGCTCGGCGCCAGCGCCGCCTTGCTGTGGCGCGGGCGCGACGAGCTGTCGGCGCTGCGCCAGGTCTCGGGCGGGGTGCTCGTGGCCCTGGTCCTCGCCCAGGTCCTGAACCTGGGCCTGACCGGGCTGCGCTTCCACTTCGTCAACGGAGCCGTCCTCGAGCGCGAGATCGCCATCGCTTCGTGGCTGCGGATCTTCATCGTGGGGCGCTTCCTCAACGTGGTCGCGCCCCAGGCCGGCAACGTCTACCGCGCCGTGACCCTGCGCCAGGAGCTGGGCGTGCCTCCGGCGTCCTACGCCGCCGCCCTGCTGGCCGTGACGTGGCTGCTCAACCTGCAGAACCTGCTGTTCGCCATCGCCGTGCTGGCCGTGGCGCCCCCGGTCCAGATCGGACCCTCCGCCACCGTCCTTCCGGTTGCGGGGCTCGCCGCGGCGGTGCTCGCGCTCGCGCCTCCCGCCCTCGCGGCGGCCGCCGACTGGCTGCCGATGCCGCGCCGGCTGGCGGGCACCGCCCGCACGGTGATGCGGGGCACCCTCCTCCTCGTCCGCAGCCCCAAGGCCCTGCTCGGCGCCGCCGCCGCCGGGCTGGTCGTCATGGGGGTCGTCACGGCCGCCGTCGTGCTCGCCTTCGACAGCCTGGGCGTTCAGCTCCCCCTGGGCGTGGCGGTGCTGTTCGTGGCCCTCCTGCAGCTGTCCGCGACCCTGAGCATCACGCCGGGGAACCTCGGGGTGGCCGAGCTCGGCTTCGCCGGGCTGGCCGAAGCCACCGGCCAGGACGCAGCCGTCGGCGTGCTGGCCAGCGGCATCATCCGCGCGGTGGGGCTCACGACCCTGGCGATCATGGCCCTGTCGCTGGGGGCGCTGACGGCGCTGCGGGACCCGGGAGCGGTGGACGGCGACCCCGAGGGTGGAGCGCCGGGCGCCTAGATCAGGCCCACGCCCGCCCAGCGCCGCAGTCGGTCGAGCTCGGCACGGCACAGATCCGGACGCCCGCCGTGGAACCGCCGCCAGGCTGGCAGCACCTCGTCCATGGCCCAGGCGACGCGCTGCGCCGGATCGCGGCCGTCGTCGCCGTCGAAGGCGTAGAGCGGCGCGTCGTCGGCCATGCCCAGTCGGAACCGCATCAGCGGCCGAAGGGTCGTGGCCTGCACGCCTCCGAGCAGGTCGTAGGCGGGCTGGACGATCTCCTCCTGCTCGACCCGCGCGAGCGCCACGAGGGCCCGGTCGGCGACCTGGACCGCCGCGTCCAGGTCGTCCCGAGCGAGGGCGTCGGCCTGCGCGAGCAGGTCCATGCCGGCGGCGAGCGGACCGGTGGCCGGACGCCGGGCCCGCAGGCGCAGGAAGGCCGGCATGGTCGCTTCGTAGATGTCCAGGTTGCCCTGGGCGGTGAACCGCTCGAAGGCGCCGTTGGCGGCTTCCATCGCCAGGTGCACGTGGCGCGCCACGAAGGCCGCCAGCCCGCCCCACTGGTGCAGCAGGGGGTCTTCCAGGTAGAGCGCGGCGTAGAGGCCGGCGATCCGCCGGGCCCGGGGGACGGGATCCCCCAGGGTGTCGCCCAGCAGGGCGCGGGCGCGGACGAGCTCGGGAGCGTCGGGCATGGGCGACTCGTTCAGGGGGTCAGGGCCGAGGAGAACCGCTCGAGGAGCGGCTGGCTGCAGTCGCCGGCGGAGGCGCGGGCCGGCGCGAGCACCGAGATGGCGTCGCCACCCTCGAACCGGGCGAGCTCGCACCACTGCGACGCGATGGCGGCGTAGCGGTGCAGCTCGTCGCCGTAGGCGGCGGGATCCTGCAGGTATCGGCCGTAGCTGCCCTCGGCGAGGACCAGCAGGTCGAAGGGGGGCTCGTCGCGGGCCAGGTCGGCGGCGGCTTCGTGGGCGGCCATGACGTAGGTCGCGGACAGGCCCAGGTCGGAGACGAAGGGTCCGTAGCCCTCGACGAGGAGGCGGGCGGAGGGAGGGACCCGGTCCGCGAGCCAGTCCCGGGAGGTGACGAGCGCGTCGGAGTGCCGCTCGGCGATGACCCGGCGGCTGGCGATGGCGCCGGCCACGCCGCTGGCCGCCAGCAGCAGGCCGACGGCCCCGAGGGCGATCTGCCTGCGCCCCAGGGCCGCCCACACGGCCTGGGCCCCGAGGGCGGCCACCACCAGGAGCGGTCCCGACAAGGGGAGCACGTTGCGGGCGAAGCGCACGGGGAACCGACCCAGGAACAACAGGCTCAGGCCGACGAAGGCCAGGATCGCCAGCACGCCACGGCGCCGCTCGCCCGCCAGGGCGGCCGGCAGCAGCAGCAGGGCGGGACCCAGGGCCATCCCCAGGGTCCGCAGGTAGAACGGCAGGGGGGCGCCCTCGGCGCCGGCGTGACCGCCGCTGTAGTGGGCGGACTCATAGGCCAGGCCCTCGAGCACACCGGCGGGATGGGTCAACAGCGTCGGGTTCCCCAGCCCGAAGACCACCCCGGTCGCCCCGAGCAGCAGGGCCAGGCCACGCACCGAGCGCACCCCGGCCAGCAGCGGGACGAGCAGCACCAGGCCCGCGGTGTACTTGCACGCCGCCGCGGCGCCGGTGCAGAGGCCGGCCACGAGCAGGTCGCCGTCCTGCCGCCCGGGCAGCGCCGCCCACACCGCACCCAGCACGAACAGGGCGGCCGGTCCGTCCGGAGCGAGGGTCGCGCCGGTGGAGGTGGCCAGGAGGCTGGCTCCGAGCACCAGCCCGACCAATGCCGCCGGCAGCAGGTGGGCGCCGGCGCGGCGCGCGGCGGCGGTGGTGAGGGCGGCGAGCGACGCGCTCACCACGAGCGCCTGCAGGCGGAACAGCAGCAGCACCCAGGGAGCGGGGGCGAAGCCCGTGCCGACCGTCGCCACGATGGGGCGGCTCGGCGGGTCGCTGGGGTCGGCCCCGCCGAGCGCCGGGGCGACGACCCGGGCCAGGCGCCACGGCCCCGCGTGCAGGTTGAAGAACAGCGCAGGGTAGCTGTACACCTGCGGGTCCAGGCTGCCGCGATCGACCATCGACAGGATGTGCGCGGCGTTGCGCACCTCGTCCGTGCGATGGCTCAGGGGCAGGTCGCCAGCCAGCCCGCCGCCCTGCAGCACGAGGGTCGCCGCGAACACCGCGGGGAGCAGCAGGCGGCGCCAGCGATCGGGCGAGGTCATGGCGCGACCCTACTCCAGCCCACGGCGCCGCAGGCCGTGCTGCGCGGCCAGCCGTGCGGCCGAGGCCCGGGCCTCGTCTTCGTCCAGGGCCAGGGCCCGCTGTCCGAGCGCCCACCAGGCGTCCACGACCTGGCCGCGGCCCAGGGCGTCGTCCACGGCGGCCTGGAACCGGTCCGCGGCAGCGGTGGCGTCGCCCTCGGCCCGGCGCTGCCAGGCGGCGGCCACCAGCGCGCGAGGCAGCCAGCGCGGGAACCGGCGCGTGAGCTGGTCCATGCGGCGCTGCCAGCCGGCCCGGCCCTTGACGCCCGGGCGGCCCTGCGAGCGGGCCTGTCCGTCGGCGACCAGCAGGCCGATGGCCCGGGCGTCGGTGTAGTCCATGCGCACGTGCAGGGCGCGGGCGACGCGGTCGGCGGTCAGGAGCTCCTCCTGGGCCGCCTCGAACCGGCCTCCCTCCAGGTGCAGCTCGGCCAGGAAGCGTCGGGCCAGGGCCTCGCTGGCGTCTTCGCGGGCCGCGGCGCCCTCGGCCCAGGCCCGCGCCTGGGACAGGGCGCCCTGGGCGTCGCCTTCCTGCCAGCGGACGACGGCGTCGGTGCCGGCGGCCCAGCGCTCGGCCCGCTCGTCGCCGGTGTCGCGGACCAGCCGCAGCAGCTCCCCGTGGATGCGGGCGAGGGGACCGGCGCCCACGACGTGGATCGCACAGGCGGTGGGGAGGGTGGACGCCAGGGCCGCCTGGTAGGGGTCGCCCGCGCGGAGCAGGCGCGTGGCGGCGTCCACGCCCAGCGAGAAGGCCGCCGTGGTCTCGCCCGCGAGCAGCCGCCCCATGCCGCGGTGCAGGAGGAGCACGGCGGCGCCGACGGGGTCGTTGTCTTCGCTCAGCCCCTCGGCGATGGCGGCGTCCAGCGCCTCGGCGTCCTGGGGGCGGCCCAGCAGCTGGCGCCACAGCACCTCGATGGCCAGGGCGCGCGGATCGTCGGGCGCCGCCGCCAGCCACAGCCGGTGCAGGCGCAGCAGGTAGGCGTTGTCGTGGGAGAAGCGCAGGTCGTAGAGCGCCTCGAGCACGCGGGCCCGGCGGGGATCGGGGGCCGGGGCCGGCAGGCGCCCGCGACGGACCTGGATCACGGCGCGCACGTCGTGCCACAGGCCGCGCAGGCCGGTCGGCACGGGCACGCCGAGCGCACGGGCGGCCCGCTCGTAGGCCTCGATCGCCCGCACGGTGTCGCCGCGGCGGAAGGACAGCTCGCCCTCGGCGTCGGCGAGGTCGGCGGGGTCGACGTCCGAGTGGGCGCGCAGCGAGGCCAGCGCGGCCTCGGCGGCGGGCACGTCGCGGGCGACCAGGGCCATGCGGAACCGGGCCAGCAGCCGCTCGGGGGTCGCGGCGCGAGGGTCCGCCTGGAGCAGGGCCAGGGCCTCGGCGGGGGCACGGCGGGCGGCGGCCTCGACCGCGGGATCGATGACGGCGGCCAGCCGCTCGTGGTCCTGGGCCAGCAGGGCATAGCGCGCGACCAGCCAGGGCTCGCGCACCGGGTTGAGGTGGGCGGCCGCTTCCAGCCAGGTGGCGCGCCGCTCGCCGGGGGCGGCCAGCGGTCCGTCGCGGGGGACCAGGGTCTTGCCGGTCCAGCGAGCGGCGCCGGCGGCTTCCAGGTCGTGGCCCAGCCGCTCGACGACCCCGCTGGGCCGGCCGGTGGCCCTCGCGAGCGTGGGCCCGAGGGGAAGCTCCAGGATGCGCGCCTGGTGCAGCAACCGGCGGGCTTCGGGCTCGAGCATGGCCTCTTCGTCGATGGTCAGGGCCGGCTCGGCCGCGCTGAGCGCCACCTCGGCCGCGAGCCCGTGCTCCTCGCCCGGGGGCAGGCCCGCGACCAGGTCCACGGTCCCGGCGGCGACCAGCCCGCGCAGGAAGCGGCGGCTGGCGCCGTCCACCCGATCGAAGTCCTGGACCAGCACGAGCGTCGGGGCGGGGCAGGCCAGCAGCAGCCGGCGCAGGGACAGCTCCAGGCGCTCGGGGCGCGGGCGCTCGTACTCTTCTGGGGTGGCGGCGCCGGGGGCGTCCAGCCAGACGCGCGTGGCGGGCACCGCGGCGGCCAGGGCGTCGGCCAGGGGGCCGATCGCCTCGGCGGCCTGCAGCAGGACGGGGCCGGGCAGGCTCTCCGTCAGGTCGGCGGCCAGGCTCAGGGCGTCGGCCAGGGGCAGGTCCCGGCGCCAGCCGGCGGTGATCCAGGCGGTGGTCCCGCCCTGGCGGCGCCAGGCGCGATCGACGGCCTCGAGCAGGGGCCGGGTGGCGCGGGCGGGGCCGACGACGGCGCAGGACCGATGCGAGCGCCCGGACTCGACCACCTGGGCCACCAGCGCGGGATCGGGCACGACCGCTGGCGGCCGCGCCACCGGCAGGTCCCGGCGGCCGGCCAGGTAGCGGGTGAGCGCCAGCCAGCTGCTGCGGGCGTCGGCCAGCCGGCCGCTCAGGCCCGCGGCGACCAGGGTCTCCAGGTCGGGGTCCGGCAGGGTCGGGTGCCGTGGCACCTGGTCCGGGGGACAGCTGCGCAGGCCCTCGCGGGCGTAGGGGCGCTCGCCAGCCAGCAGCTCGTAGGTCATGACCCAGGCAGCGAAGCAGTCGGTGGCGGGGTCGGGCGGGGCGCCGCGCCACAGCCGCGGGTGCATATAGGGCGGGGTGCCGGCGTGGGTACGGTCGCTGTGCTGCAGCACGTGGGCCAGCCGGGCCCGGCCGAAGTCGACGACCCGCAGGTGCCGGTCCTGGACCAGGCAGTTCTCGGGCTTGATGTCGCCGTGCACCAGCCCCGCCCGGTGCATGGCACCCAGCGCGGCGAAGGTCTGGCGGGCCAGGTCCAGCACCTGCTCGACGGTGCGCTGCTCGCGGTACAGCAGCGCCCGGCCGTTCATGCCGTCCACGTACTCGAGCGCCAGGAAGGGCCGGTCCTCGTGCACGCCGGCGTCGACCAGCCGGACCAGGTTCTCGTGGGTGTTCCGCATGGCGATGCCGGCCTCGCGGCGGAACTCGTCCACACCGACGCGCGCGGGCGGGAACAGCTTGATCGCCACCTCGAGCCCGTCGCGGGTGTCGACCGCGTGGAAGACCTCGGCGGACACGCCCTCGCCCAGGGGCCGAAGCACCTGGAAGACGCTGCCGATGCGGGTGCCTGCCTGGATCAGGGCCGCTCCCCGGTCACTGGGGCTCGTGGGGCAGGATGCCGAGCTCGCTGCGGGCCAGGGCTTCGTCGGCGTGGCCGCGCAGCAGCGGGTCCGTCGACGTGTACCAGCTCTTGTGGGGCATCACGCGGCGGGGCTGGGGGGCGCTCTCGGGCGCGGTCTGGCCGGTGGCCCGCCGGAAGGCGCCGCGGGCGGCGCGCATGCCCGACAGGGTCGCGGCTTCCATGCAGATCACGTCGCAGCCGTTGCGGGTCCAGTCGCCGGCCGGGAAGACCGCGTCCAGGTCGGTCAGCGGAGCCCCGCTGACGTGGCGCTGCGTCCAGGTGCCGACCCCGGGGCTGAAGATGCGGTTGCGGGGCTTCGCGTTGATCATCACGACGAAGCGCAGCTCGTCGAGCAGCGCGGGCGGCGGCTGCAGGAGCTCCGCGCGGCTGCGGCCCCGGGGGTCCAGCAGGGTCTCGTAGTGGCGGAACTGGCGCACCGCGCGGGGCCCCAGGGCGGCGCACCGGGCCAGCTGGCGCAGGAACTGCCAGGCCATCCACCGGCTCGCGACGAACCAGTCGTCCAGGAAGGCCGGGTCCGCGGCGCGTGCGGGGTCGTGGTGGCCGCCGGCCCGCCGGCCGCGCCAGCCCGCGTCGTCGAGGGGCCAGGGCCGCTGGTCGCGCTCGCTGAACAGGGCAGGGGACGCGACCGCGTCGGCCACGGCCTGCTTCACCTCGGCCGGCCAGCCGTAGGCGTCGCCGCGGGTCGGACAGGCGAACAGGTCGTCGAAGGCCCCACAGGACTCGAGCACGCTGCCGCCGAAGGCGCCGTCGCCGAACGGGTCTTCTTCGGCCAGGGACTCCGGTGACCACAGCCCCTGGCTGTAGTCGGCCAGCAGGCACCAGCCGCCTTCGAGCCCCGTGATGCTGCTGGTCGCCAGGCCCTGGTGGGCGAAGGGCGCGTACTCGATGCGCTCCCGCGTCCAGATCAGCAGCTCGAGGGTGGCGTTGGCGTGGGGCGCCAGGGCGGCGAGGGCCGCGCGATCGGCGCCCGCGACCGGGGGCAGCAGCTCGTGCAGGATGGCCGGCGCCACGGCGGGGATGGCGACGTCCACGCGGAAGCGGTCGTCGGGCGCCGGGTCGCCGCCCCAGGGGTGCAGCTGGTGGGTGTGCGGGTAGGCCAGATCGCTGTCGCGCGAGAAGGCGTGGCCGCGGATGGCGCGGTGGCCGACGACCACGCCGTCGGCGTCCTGGGTCAGCGAGCTGACCCGCCCCGGCACGATCTCCAGCTGCACGCGGTGCAGGGCGGCCGCGTCCTGCAGCCGCTGCCAGAGCCGGACCCACAGCCGGTGCATGCGGGCCCCGTCGGCCGCCTGGACCCGGGCGCTGCGCGGCGACGTGAACACGAAGGCCAGCGAGCGCAGCGCGCTGGCCGCGTCGTAGGAGTAGGGCGAGGTGAAGGTCGCGTCGGGCCCGAAGCGCAGGTGGAGGGTGCGGGCGACCGGATAGCGCCCGCTGGCGAGGCGGGTGGCAGCCGAGGGCAGGGCGTCGAGGAGGGAGAGCAGCTCGCTGCTCACCAGGGCGAGGTCGTCGAGGGTCTGGGCCGCCCGAGGCGCGACCCGATCGAGGAGGCGCTCGAGCAGGCCCTCGTGGTCGGGCTGCTCCTCGGCGGTCAGCTGGGCGCGCAGGGTGCGCAGCAGGGCGTCCACCTCGGCCCGCCAGCCCGAGAGCTCGCCGGCCAGCACTCCCGGCAGTGCGTCGGCCCACCGCGCGAGCTCGGCGTGCAGCCAGGCCCCGTACTCCAGGTCGTACAGCGCCCGGTCCTGGCCGTCGATCCGCACCCGCTTGCGCTCGGGGTCGGTGGTCCGGGCCACCAGGCTCGACACGACCAGGGACAGGCGCATCTCCAGGTCGACCTCGCGGGCGAACAGCAGGTCGGCGAAGAACAGCGGGTCGATGCCGTCGGCGACGTGGCGGAACAAGGCGCGGAAGGGCTGGGTGACCAGTGCGCCGAGCGGGCCGCCCGCCAGCCGGTACAGCGCGCGGGTGGCCGGCAGGGTGGCGGTCTCCGGCCGGCGCGGGTCCGACAGGCCCATCAGCGCGATGCCGGGACCACCGGGGCTGGGGTCGTCGACGATGCCCTGGAACACCGCCAGCGCGCCAGCCCCGCCGGCCGGCCGCAGCAGCCCGCCGTCCAGCGGCGGGTGGGGCTCGTCGGCCTGGCCGGCGCCCAGGAAGCGGCGCAGGTTCGGGTACTCCCAGACCACGTGGTAGCCGTGCGGCACCGTGCCCTTGTGGGGCATGGCCGGTCCGAAGAAGGTGCGGCGCTGGTTGCCGTGCGCGTCCGCCGGGCCCTCGAAGGATCGCGACATGGCCTTGCCGCCGAGCCCGCTGCCGTCGCCGCCGGTGGGGACGAGCGGCGCGACCAGGCGGATGCGCAGCTCGGGCAGGGACCGGCGTTCGGCCCGCGCGGCGGCCCACAGCTCGATCAGGTGGGCGGCGCTCGTGAGCCCGGCGACGCCTCCGCCGATCACGGCCACGGTGACCGTCCGCTGCCCGTCCATGTGCGCTCCGCCGCCGGAGCGGCCTCAGCCGCCGGGAGGGGCGATCGAAGGGGCTCCGCAAGGCGCTCCGGTGTATCACAGGTGGCCCGCCCTTTCCCCGTCCGGTGACGCCGAGAGACCCCGGCGGCGGGCCCCTTCCCCGCGCCGACCCGGAGCGGGGCCGTGATAGCGTGCGCCTCTTCCGGAGCATCCCTGCATGGCCTCCTCCTCCCCCCCGTGGCGACCCGACGTCGAAGCCCTCCGCCGGGAGATCCTGGCGACCAGCCACGCCGTGGCCGCCCGCGGCTGGGTCGCGAACCACGACGGCAACCTGTCCGCCCGGCTGGACCCGCCCGGCGACGACGGCGGGCTGCGGGTGCTCTGCACGCCGACCGCCATGCACAAGGGCGACGTCCGGGCCGAGCACCTGATCGTCGCCGACGGCGAGCGCCGCGTGCTCGAAGGCAGCCGCCACGCCTTCTCCGAGCTGGCCCTGCACGTCGCTGCCTACCGGGCCCGGCCCGACATCGGCGTCGTGCTGCACGCCCACCCGCCGCACGCCACGGCCTTCGCTGTCGCGGGGCAGCCCGTGCCGCACCCCTTCACCGCCGAGGCTGTGGTGTCGCTCGGCCCGGACCTGCCGACGGTGCCCTTCCACCTGCCCGGCGACCCGGCGCTCGACGCCGACCTCGCCGCCGCCCTCCAGCGCGCCGACGTGGTCGTCCTGGCCCGCCACGGCCTGCTCTCGGTGGGCGGCAGCTTCGAGCAGGCCCTGCTGCGCATGGAGCTCGTCGAGCACCTCGCCCGCACCGCCCTCGCCGCGGGCCCGCTGGGCGGCCCGCAGCTGCTGTCGGCCGACCAGATCGCCACCCTCTCGGCCAAGGGCCGGCCCGCCTCCGACCCGGCCCGCGCCGCAGCCCCCGCCGAGCCCGCCGCCGAGACGACGAGCGCCCCTTCGCCCCGCGCGGCGTCCCAGGACGTCCGGTCGGTGGTCGAAGAGGCGCTGGCCCGCTTCCGCTGAGCGGCGTCTTCCGCCGCCGCAGGGCTACTGCGCGCTGGCAGTGCAGCTGTCCTTCAGCCCGGCGACCGTGGCGGCGCCGATGCCGGTGACGCGCGTCAGGGCGTCGCAGCTCGAGAAGGGCCCGTTGTTGGTGCGGTCGTCGATGATGGCCGCGGCCTTGCTGGGGCCGATGCCGGGCAGTTCCTGGAGCTGGCTGGCGGACGCGGTGTTGATGTCGATGCCGCCGCCGCTGGACGCGGGGGCCGGCGCGGATTCGCCTTCGTCGCCGCTGGCCGCGGGGGCCGGCGCCGCGCTGCCGTCGACGGTGACCAGGGCGCGCAGGTTGGCCAGGGTGGCCGGGCCGATGCCGTTGACCGAGGTCAGCTGGTCGACGCTCTTGAAGGGCCCGTTCTGGGTGCGGTAGTCGATGATCGCGGCAGCCTTGGCGGGGCCGATGCCCGGCAGCGAGTCGAGCTCGGCGGCCGAGGCGGTGTTCAGATCGACCGCCGCGTAGGCGGTCCCGCCCGTCATGGCGCCGAAGGCGAGCAGCAGGGCGAGGAAGAGGGCCTGGAGGGTGCGCTTCATGTCGACGTTCCGGGGAGGAAGGAGGGGGTCAGAGCTCGATCTCGTCGGGCAGGTCGTGCTTGGCGGCCAGGCGCTCCTGGCGGGCGCGGGCCTCGGCCAGGGCGGCGGCGTCGTCGGACAGGGACAGCGAGAGCACCGCGCCCTCGCAGGCGCCGGCCGGCAGCGAGGAGGCGGGCACTTCGACGATCTCTCCGTCGAATTCGAGCACGGCGCGAGCGCCTTCGATGCGGTCCACGACGATCATCGGACGGTCCGGGGCAAGGGGAGGGGAGCGCGACCCCCGAGCGAGGGGCCTTGTTCCAGAGAGCGTAGCCGACCCCGGTGGCGTTGCGGTGGAGGGTCGGGAGCGACGTCGCGACGGTCGCCGGGCTCAGAGTTCTGGACAGGCTGCCGAGCGCGTGCGGCCCGACGCTTCGGCGGCCGCGCGGTCGGCGAAGCAGACGCGGTTGCCTTCCCAGATCCGGTCCACCACGTGGCAGGCCGCCGGGTGGAAGACCTTGCTGCTCTTGCTGGCGACGAAGGCGCAGTCGGGGCCGCCGACCGGACTGGCCGCGGCCGTGGGCGGGGCGGCCGGACGCAGGCCGGGGGCCACAGGGCGGCCGGCAGTGGCAGCCGGCGGTTCGGTCGTGGGCGGAGCGGCTGCAGGCGGCGCGGCGGGCGGATCGGCCACCACGGGGCGCGCCTCGCGCTCTCGGTCCGCCGGGCGCAGGCCGGTGGCGGGCCCGGTGCGACCGGGGGCCGCGGTCAGCAAGGGGCGCCCGACCGGGGCATCGCCCGTCTTGCCGCGGGTCGTCACCGTCAGCGCCTTGCCGTCGCTCTCGACGACGATGGCGCCCATGGTGTCGGTCCGGTACACCTGGGCCCCGGCACTCTCCAGCCGCGCCAGCGCTTCTGGATCGGGGTGGCCGTAGCGGTTGTCGACGCCGCAGGAGATGAGCGCGATCTCGGGCTGGACGGTGCGCAGCCACGCCGCGGTGCTGCTGTGCTCGGAGCCGTGGTGGGCCACCTTGAGCACCTGGCAGGGCTGGAGCCCGTCGCGCAGCACGGCCAGCTCGGTGGGCTCCTCGGAGTCCCCGGTGAACAGGAAGCAGTTGTCCCCGTGGGTCAGCCGCGTCACCACCGAGTTGCTGTTCAGGTCCGAGCGCGTGCCCGACAGCGGGTTCTCGTCGGGGTGCAGCACGTCGATGACGATGCCGTCGTCGAGCTTGAAGCTCTGGCCCTGCAGGGCCGGCCGGTAGGTGATCTCGCGGGACTCGACGGCGTCCATCACGGCCGTGTAGGTCGCCGTCGTGTGCGGCAGCCCGTTGTCCGTGTACATCTTGACCGGCAGGCCCAGCAGCACGTCGGCCATGCCGCCGATGTGGTCGGCGTGGGGGTGCGTCGCGACGACCAGGTCGAGGTGATCGACGCCCCGCTCGCGCAGCTGGCCGATCACGTCGGCCTTCTTGATGCCGGCGTCGATGAGCACCGTCTTGCCTGCCGGCGAGGTCAGCAGGATGCTGTCGCCCTGGCCGACGTCGAGCACCTCGACCGTCAGGGTACCGGCGTGGGCGCTGCCGCACAGCAGCAGCCCGAGCAGGAGCCACAGCGGGCCGCTTCGATCAGACACGAGCACTCCGGACCGTCAGCCGGTGGTCAGCGAAGCTTGTCGAACCAGACCGTGCGGTTCGTGTAGTCGTAGCAGGCGGCCCAGTAGTTGCCGTTCGACTCCACGACTTCGTTGTGAAATCCCTGCGCCACGCCGTCGCCGGTGACGGTCTCGAGCTGCCAGGCGTCGCCGACCAGCTGGGCCACCTTCATGTCGTTGTTGCGGCCGTCGAAGTAGGCCACCGACACCTTGTCGCCGTTCACGAACAGGTCGCTGTCGGCGCCCACGAACTCGCCGTCGTCGACGACCTCGATGCTCCAGTTGCCGGGCTCGCCGTGGGCCAGGAGCAGGTCCTGGTTGCCGACGTCGTGGTACGCGATCCAGATCGTGCTGTCGTGGATCAGGATGTCCGGCCACTGGCCGACGTCACCACCGGTCTCGAGCGCGCGGGGACCGCCGCCGTCGTCGACGACCTCGATCGTGTAGTTGCCGGGCGTGCCCCAGGCGAGCTTCAGGTTGCCGGCGGCCTTGTCGTAGTAGGCGATGTACTCGACGCCGTCGGCGATGGCGATCTTGGCGAACTCGCCGACGTCGGCCTCGACCTCGGCGCCGGTGGCATCGACGCTGGGCTCGCCGGCGTCGATGACGTCGGTGTCCCAGCCGCTGCCGTCGTAGCGGGCCATGCGCAGGGTGCCGAGCGCTTCATCGTGGTGCACGGCGACCGGGTGGCTGCTGGGGTCCAGGGCCAGGCTGGCGAAGTGGCCGCCGGTGCCGTTGGGCGAGCCGCCGCCGTCGGCCGTGTTGTTCTCCCACTCGCCGGTGGCCGGGTCGCGGCGCGCCCACCGCATGTTCTCGAGGGTCAGGTCCTGGTAGACGATCCACACGGTGCCGTCGCCGGCGACCTTCATGCTGGCGTAGGCGCCGCGGTTGCCGACGTCCAGGCCGTCGTCGTTCGTGTAGCCGTCGGGCTTCTCGTGGGTCCACTCGACGGTCTCGCCCGACAGGTCGGCGATGGCGAAGGCCAGCGCGCCCTTGGTGCGGTCGTAGGACGCAATCGCCGGACTGCCGTCCTGCATCACGTCCATCGACAGCCACTGGCCCCAGTCGTTCTCGAAGGGCTCGGGCTCTTCGGGCTCGGTGCCGGTGTCGACCGGGTCCGGGTCCCCCTTGGGGATGATGGTCGTGTCCGATGCACAGCCGCTGCAGGCGGTCTGGAAGGGCATGGACAGCAGGCCCAGGCCGAGGATGCCGGCGGCGGCGACGGTCGAGGGGGCGCGCATGGGGACTCCGGGGGAATCTCAGGGGCGGATGCGGACGGGGTTGCCGTACACCCAGGGGTAGGCGTGCATCCAGTCCGCCGCATCATCACCCAGGAAGGGGGCGAGGTGCCACGGAACCATGTCCACGCGTACCCGGTACGTGCCTGCATCGTCCACGGGGAAGCGCCCACAGCTGGTCTGCCATGGCGCGCCGTCGCGGTAGACGGTGGCGCTGATCTCGGGAGCGTCGGTGCCCTGGGGGCTGCCGGCGGACAGGGTGGGGCAGGTCACCACGAGCTCGGCGGGCAGCACGCTGGGGTCCAGGATGCTGCCCATCTCGTGGATGCCGCCAGCCGCGTCTTCCAGGTGGAAGTCGAAGCCGTCGGGAGTGCCCAGGATCTCGAAGGCCACGTGGAAGCGCCCGGCGGCCAGGGTGCGCTCGGCGGCGTCGAGATCGCCGCCCGCGTCGGGCAGGTCGGCGGGGTCCATCCACAGGTGCTGGCTGAACCAGCGGAGCATGCGGCGGTAGCTGTCGCCCCGTTCGCCGTCGCGCAGCGGGATCGGGAACACATTCTGGTGTGCGTCGGTGCCGGCGACCCCGATCACCACGCGATCTTCGGGGCCGTCGACGTTGAGCGCGTCCCAGGCGGCTTCGCTGGGGGGCTGGTTGGCCAGCACGGCCAGCACGAACAGGTCGGGCTCGGCGGTGCCGTCCTGGCTGGTGAAGGGCGCGATCTCGGCCAGCCAGGACGACGCGTCCAGGCCCAGGTCCTCGGACCGGATGTTCGGGTCGAACATCGCGTGCAGGTTGAACACCTCGACTCCGGCCAGCCCGGCCTGGACCTGGGCGCGCAGGGTCTCGACGTCGCGGCCCTCGGTGTGGGCCACCAGGCTGAGGGCGCCGGCGGTCTGGTAGGCGGCCAGGGTGTCGGCGTCCGAGGTGTTGTAGGTCGCGTCGCGCTCGGCGGCGTCGCCGGGCACGTGGCGGTCCAGGGCCACGGGCATCAGCTCGTCTTCGACCCCGGGGTACCAGCGCAGCCGCCGCCCGTCGGCGCAGGGGTGCTCCAGCACACGCGCGTCGGCAGCGGACGGCAGGAGCGTGTCGCCCTCGTCCGCGAGCAGCACCTCGTCCCACTCGCCGGTGGCGAAGTGGCTCGGGTGGTCGGTCAGGAAGGCGTGATCGATGCCCGCGTCGCAGAGCCCGGAGCGCAGGTCGGCCAGACAGTCCCGCCGCGGCGCGCCGTCTTCGTCCAGCGGGTCGCCGTCGCAGGCGTCGTGGCTCCACGGCGAGTGCAGGTGCACGATGGCGCGCTGCAGCACGAAGCCGCGCGGCGCCGTCGCCAGGTCCGAGGCTGGCGCGAGCGCCCGCTGCCAGTCGACGGTGTGGGGGCCACCGCTGTCGTCGGTGGTCCCCGGGTCCCCGGAGTGGGCGGGCGTTCCCCCGTCGGGGGAGCAGGCGAGCAGCAGGGCGAGCAGGGTCGGCATCCGGCGGAGTGTAGCGTGCCCCGGAGCGGTCAGCGGCATAGCCGTCCCCGGGTCCGCCGCCATGCGCCCCCGTAGCTCAGGTGGATAGAGCGACCGCCTCCTAAGCGGTAGGCCACAGGTTCGAGTCCTGTCGGGGGCGCCACGGCGGGGGTCGCCTAGAACAGCCCCTCGAGCACGTCCACCAGCTCCAGGTTCACGTTGGCCTCGTCGATGAGTGCCTGGGCGTCCGTTCCCTGGGCGAGCTCCTGCATGCGGGCGACCGACGCCGAGAAGTCGGCGGCTTCGGCGTCGCCGCCGGCATCGAGGACGGTGGGCTCCAGCCCGGCCCAGGTGGTGGCCACGGTGTCGACATCGACGACGGCCGCGCCGAAGTCGTCGTCCATGGCGTCGAGCACGACCTCGCGGCCCAGGTAGTCGAGGGCCAGGACCTCGGGGGGGATCGGCGGGTCGTACAGGCGGTAGAGCTCGGGCATCGGGGCGCTCACGGCGTTCGCGGCGCGGGCCGCCTCGACCGCGGTCGGGCTTCCGCCGCTGACGTCGAGCAGGCCCGCCACCGCGACGTCCATCTCGTCGAGCAGTGCCGCGCTGGCGCCGTCCGCCGAGGCGGTGTCGCGGTAGGCGGCCCACGCGCTGTCGATGCCGTCAGCGGTGGTGGCGAGCTCCGCGAAGTCGGAGACGAGCGCGACGTCGTAGGCGTGCTCGGCGTCGCCCTCGATGGCTTCGAGATCGGCGGGGACGCCCGATCCGCCGGTGCAGGCGGTGGCGAGGGCGAGGGGCAGGAGGAAGAGCGGTCGGCGGGGCATGCTGACTCCAGCAGTGGGGGGTGGCCGCCGGGTCTGCACGAGGCGTGCCAGGACGTTGCCGCAGGGCGCGCAAAGCGAAAACACACACGGGATGTGCACTCCCGGTGGGCGGTGCCCCGCGGGCCGATGGACTCCCGCCGGGATTCCGGCGCGGCCGCGAAAGAAATCTGGCGCGGCGGTCGGTCCCGACGGCCCCCGAACGAGCGATCGAACCGACCACCAGCGGATCGCGATGTCGAGTGGGTCGTTGGCACGCGCCATGCAGTCCGCCGGGCTGGCAACTCCCTTCCGCCCACCTCAAGACCCCGGAACCCTCCGTGAACGAGCGCTCCCTCCGCCTGCTCCTGACCGTGCCCTTCTTCGCCGTTGCCTGCGGCGGGTCTTCGGTCGACCTGTCCACTGCCGCCGCCACGGGCGCGCCGGTCTCGGCCGAGCTCAGCCAGGGGCCGGACGGCGCCCTGCACGCCGACGTCCTGCGGGTCGCGGCCAGAGGAGGGGACGACGACGACATCGAGTGCGAGGACGGCGTGACCCCCGAGGGTGCGCCCTGCGAAGACGACGACGACGAGGAGCACGAGGACGAGGACGAGGACGACGACGATGGGGACTTCTACGACCCGCACGACGACGACGACGGCGAAGAAGCGGACGATGACGAAGAGGACGACGACGAGGAGGAGGAGGACGACGACGACGACCACGGCGGCGGCACGGCCTGCTCCTCTTCGACGGGCGCCGCCTCCTTCCTCAAGGGCAAGGTCGAGCTCGGCGCCGACGGCAAGACGCCCCACCTGTTCGGCGTGATCCTGGGGGACGCCACGGTCGCCGACGGTGACCACGTCCTCGCCTCGGGCGCGTACGACACCGGCTGCATGGCGGTCTCCCAGCTCACCGCGGTCGACGCCGGCATGGCCCTCGGTGGCCTCTCCGAGGGCATCTCCAAGACCGGCGCCCGCACCTGGTCGCTGCAGGTCCTGGGACAGACCGTGATCGTGGATCGCGACACCCGCATCGTGGAGAGTGCGCTGCCCGTCGCAGACGGCGAGGTCGCCGACGACTGAACCGGGTCGGATAGGCGGGTCGGCCGAAGGGTCGGCCCGCCGCTGCGCCCGGTTCCCTCCTGCCTCTTCCTCGGGACCCCGGTCCGACCATGCCTGCGAACTCCACCGGCCGCGGGGCCGGCCGCTCCTTCACGATGTCGCGGGCCATCTGGGCTGCGTCCATGCTCAGCGCCCTCGCGGCGATGGGGGCGGGCTGGCTGCTCACCAGCGAGACCTTCGAGCGCAGCCTGGAGCGCAGCGTCGCCCAGCAGGTGCGGTCGCAGGCGTCGATGGCGGCGGCCGCCCTGGTCGACGCCGACGACGCCGGCCTCGAGCGGCTGAGGTCGGCGGCGGAGCTGCGCCATGTCAGCGTCTGGGGCGACCACCAACGCGAGTCGGGTGCTCCCGCCAGCGCACCTCTCGTGGAGCTCGCCGCCGCGGCGCGCCAGGGACGGTCGACGGTCGCCTGGGCGTCGGACGACGAAGACGACCTCGCGCCGGTGGCGGCTGCATGCGCCCCCTTGCCGGTGTCCGGGTCGTCCGAGGTCGTCTGCGTCGAAGCGGATGCGTCGAGCCTCGTGGCGGCCGACGACATCGAGACCACCCTGGCGGGCATCGCCGCGCTGGTGATGGCCGTCGCCGCGGTGGCGAGCGGCGCCCTGGCCAGCGCCACCAGTCGGCCACTCCGCACGCTCGCGCGGCAGCTCGATGACGCCACGCCCGGCAGCCCCCCGGAGCGCATCTCGGTCGCGGGCCCCGCCGAGGTCCGGCACGTCGGTCGGGCCGCTGCTGCGCTCCTGTCCGCGGTGCAGACGCGGGACCAACGCCTGCAGCTGGCACACGAAGCCCAGCTGGCGCAGGTCTCCGCGATGGCGGCGGCAGTCGCCCACGAGGTCCGGAATCCCCTCAACGGCATCGCCCTGGCCATCCAGACGCTGGAGCGGGCGTCGGGGGACGACGCGGCACGCACCCGGGGCCGGGCCATCGCGCTGGTCGACGAGCTGGACGCCATCGTCGAGCGCTTCCTCGATCTGTCCCGGCCGCCCGAGCCGGTCTTCCGCCCGGTCTCGACCGACGTGCTGCGCGAGCGTCTCGAGCTCGAGGCGAAGAGCTCCGGGCTCCTGCTCTCGTTGACGGGCCCGACCGCAGAAGTGACCTGGACCACCGACCCGGACCTGGTGCTGCAGGCCTTCCGCAACCTGTTCCGGAACGCGCGAGAAGCCGGCGCCGGCTCTGTCTTCGTGCAGATCGAGACCGCCGGGCAGGTCGTCGCCACGGTGCACGACGACGGCCCCGGCATCCCAGGCGAGCGCGCCGAGCGGGTGTTCGACTGGTTCCACACCTCGCGGGCGAACGGCTCGGGCCTGGGCTTGGGCGCTGCCCGACGGGCGCTGCGCGCCGTGGGCGGCGAGCTGGAGCTGGTGGCGCCGGCGCGGGCGGGCTTCCGGGCGCAGCTGGGTAGGCTGGACCCATGAGCGGCAGTCGCATCCTCGTCATCGACGACCACACGCAGAGCGCGGAGCTGCTGGTCGAGGCGCTGTGCTTCGAGGGCTACGACGCCCGGGCCTTCGCCGACGGCGCGGCGGGCATGGCCTGGCTGCGCCGCGAGGGCGCGGACGTCGTGCTGACGGACCTGCGCATGGCCGGCATGGACGGGATCGAGGTCCTCGGTCAGGTGCAGGCGATCGACGACGCCGTGCCGGTCATGATCCTGACCGCGCACGCGACGCTCGACAGCGCGGTGCGCGCGACCCGCGGTGGCGCCTTCGCCTTCATCACCAAGCCCGTGAAGCTGCCCCACCTGCTCGTCCAGGTGCGCAACGCAGCGACGCAGTGCCGGCTCGCACGCTCCGTCGCCGGGGCCGACCGCGGAGACTCCGACCCGATCATCGGCGGGTCGGCCGCGCTGCTGCGTGCCCTGGCGATCGCGGACCGCGCGGCCCGCAGTGACGCCTCCGTCCTGATCACTGGCGAGAGTGGGACCGGCAAGGAGCTGTTCGCACGGCGCATCCACGCGCGCGGCGCCCGGGGCGCGCGGCGGTTCGTCGCCGTGAACTGCGGGGCGATCCCAGACAGCCTGATTGAGTCCGAGCTGTTCGGACACGTCCGTGGCGCGTTCACGGGCGCCGATCGCGATCGCGAGGGGCTGGTCGAAGCCGCGCACGGCGGCACGCTGTTCCTGGACGAGATCGGTGAGCTGAGCGCGGGGGCGCAGACCCGACTGCTCCGGTTCCTGCAGGAGGGCAGCTACCGCCGCGTCGGCGAGTCCCGGGACCGGCAGGCCGATGTGCGGGTGGTCGCGGCGACCCACCGCACGCTGCCGAGCGCCGACTTCCGCGAAGACCTGTACTACCGGCTGAACGTGGTGCCGGTGCAGCTCCCGCCCCTGCGGGCGCGCCCCGACGACGTCCCCCTGTTGCTCGGCGCGGCGCTGGCGCCGGCCTGCGGCCGCCAGGCCCGACCGGTGCTGCGGCTGTCGCGAGACGCCTGCGACGCCCTGCTGCGCTACCGCTGGCCCGGCAACGTGCGCGAGCTGTTCAACCTGGCAGAGCGCATGGCCGTGCTGTGCCCGTCGGACGTCATCGAGCTCGAAGACCTCCCCGCCGAGATGAGCCGGGGGGACGACGACGGGGACGCGGTGCGCCTGCCCACCGGAGACTTCGACCTGCAGCTGTTCCTGGAGGGCATCGAGAGCAGGGCCCTGCGGCGGGCCCTGGACCGTGCCGGCGGCGTGAAGGCCCACGCCGCGGCGTCGCTGGGGCTGGAGCGGAACACCTTCCGCTACAAGCTGGCCAAGTACGGCATCGACGACGAGTGATCGAGGTGCCGGCCATCCGGCACCCTGGCGCCTCTTCCGTCACCCCCTCCAGTAATGGCAGGCGCTTGCGCTGGCACAGCGCGTGGATCGGGCCCGGGCTCCTCTCCCCCGGAGCCCTCCATGCCCCTCCTGCTGCTCGTCCTCGCCTGCCAACCCTTGCGTCCATTGCCCGACGCTGCGCTTCCTCCCGACACCCTGTTGCTGCGGGAGTGGTTCGCGCCCCCCGGAGCCGAGCGCACGCTGGGCCGCCGGGAGCGCATCGACGCCGACGGCTGCTGGACGCAGGCCCCCAACAGCCTGCTCGTGGTCCAGGACCCGGCGCTGGTGGGGGCGATCGCTGCTCCGCTGTGGCTCAACGGCCGGTTCGACGACGCGCCGTGGTTCTGCCTGGACGAGGGGCAGCGCCGCCGGCTCGAGGACGCGCTGCGCACGCTGCCGCCGGGGACGTCGGACCAGGTGAGGGCGTCGGGCGTGGTCGAGCGGTGGACCGCGGTGGTGGACGGCCGGCCCGTCGGCGTCGCTTTTCCCCTGGAGCGACCCGATGCCAGCGTGGTGCTCGCGCAGCAGACCCTGTGGTCGCTGGCGTCCGAAGGCGCCTGGGCGAACACGCCGGAAGAAGATCTCTCGCGGTGACCTTGCGTGGATCACCGGCGCGGATTACTTCGTCGAAGTCGCGAGGGCGGGAACGTCCTCTCCCCCCGGTCCCTGACCAGGATCGGCGCGACTTGATGCGGGGTGGAGCAGTCCGGTAGCTCGTCGGGCTCATAACCCGAAGGTCGTCGGTTCGAATCCGGCCCCCGCTTCCACTTCGAGACCCGCTTCCTCACGGAAGCGGGTTTCTTCGTCTCGACCCTCGGCACCGTTCGAGGCGTCGCCACGCCCCCCGAGACGAAACGACCCGCGCAGCGGGCGCGGGTCTCGGGTCGGGCCCTCGGTCTGGCGCAGCCCCGCGGCCGCCGCCGGATCAGTCTTCGTCGTCGGCGGGAGGCGGGGCCTGGCCGGGCTGCCAGCAGGACAGGGGGCCCAGGCGGGCCCAGTCCTTGTCCTCGCTGTTGACGACGGGGCCGCGGCGCCGGGTGAGCACGTCGCAGCCGTCGTCGGTCACGACGATCGTGTGCTCGAACTGGGCCGAGAGCTGGCGGTCCTGGGTCAGCACGGTCCAGCCGTCGTCGAGGTGGTCGATCTCGTGGGTGCCCAGGTTGATCATCGGCTCGACCGTGAAGGTCATGCCCTTGCGCAGGCGCGTGCCTTCGCCGGGGCGGCCGTAGTGCGGCACGCTGGGTTCGGCGTGGAAGACCCGACCGATGCCGTGGCCGGTGTAGCTGCGGACCACGCTGCAGCCCTTGCTCTCGGCGAAGGCCTGGATGGCGGCGCCGATGTGGCCGATGGTGTTGCCGGGCTTGATCTGCTGCAAGCCGATCTCGAGCGACTCGCGGGCGACCTCGACGACGTGGCGGGCCAGGGGGCTGGGCTCGCCGACGTAGAAGGTGACGCTGGTGTCGCCGTGGAAGCCCCGGCGCTTCGGATAGATCGTCGTCACGTCGACGTTGACGATGTCGCCGTCCTGGAGCACCTGGGGCCCCGGGATGCCGTGGCAGACGACCTCATTGATGCTGGTGCAGACGCTCTTGGGGAAGCCCCGGTAGTTCAGCGGCGCGGGGATCGCGTCGTGGTCGAGGGTGTACTCGTGCACCAGCCGGTTGAGCTCCTCGGTCGTGACGCCGGGACGGACGTGCTCGCCGATCATCAGCAGCGTGTCGGCCGCCAGCTGGCAGGCCTTGCGCATCTGGCGGATCTCCTTGGCGCTGTGGATGACGGCGCGGCCCATGGCGGCTCCGGAGGCAGGAGGGGAGGGGAGGACGCACGAAGGCCGACCCGAGGGGGCCGGCCTGCGAAGAGAGAGGAGGGGCTCAGAAGGCGCGGTCGCCGCGCTCGAGCTGCTCTGCCTGGGTCTTGCAGTCGATGCAGACGCGGGCGACGGGGCGCACCATCAGGCGCTTGAAGCCGATGGGCTCGCCGCAGCTCTCGCAGATGCCGTACTCGCGCTCGCTGATGCACTCCAGCGCGTACTTGATCTTGCTGAGCATGCGCCGCTCGCGACCCGCCAGGCGGAGCGAGAAGTCGCGGTCGGACTCGCTGGTCGCCACGTCGAGGCTGTCGGCGTCCTGATCCCGCTCGCGGGTCAGCTCGGACAGGTTGTTCTGGGCCGCGTCCAGCAGCTCGTTGGCCTGATCCACCAGGATGGTGTGCAGCTCGAAGAGTTCCTGGGGGCTCAGGTACTCGTCGGCGGGGAGCTCGGAGGGGTCCTTGACGTGATCGAGCATGGAGGCTCCTCAGGGGGGGTGACGGCGCGCGATGCTAACCGCCGATCCGGGGACCGGAAAGCCATGGGCGGACATTGTCCCACGCGGCCGAGGACGGGGCGCTCGCTCAGCGGGAGTGAGTGACCATGGCGCCGACGGACGCGATGCCGGCCTCGCTGAGCCCGGCGGCGGACAGGCGGGCCTTGAGCGCCCACGGCGCCCGGGCGTACATCGCGAGCATCGCGGCCCCGGCTCGGCGGGGGCTGGTCGTTCCCGCCAGGAACGGGCGCCAGTGACGGTCGGGCAGGGACAGGAAGGTCGAGAAGAACTGGTGGGTGAGGGGAAGGTCGAGATCGAGGAGGGTCTCGCGGCCGAAAGCGAGCACCGACCACAAGGCGCGACGCTCGGCGGGCCACACGGCGTCCCAGGCCCGCAGGGCGCGCTCGGCCGGCGCGCCCGACCCGGTGAGCGCCGCGACGACGGCGGGCGCGGCGGACAGCGAAGCGACGACGCTGTAGCCGGTGGCCGGGTGCACCATGCTGGCGGCGCCACCCAGGGCCACGACCCGCTGGGCGGCCGGCAGGGGCGCGTCCATCGGGATGACGCACCACTCCGTCTCGTGCTGCGCCGTGGGGCGGATCCCCATCGCGGCCAGCCGGCGCTGCAGCCGCTCCCGCAGCAGCGCCTGGGGCACGGTGGGGCGGGCGGCCAGGGCGGTCTCCTCGACGAACACGCGGCGGGGGCCGAGCGGCAGGGCGTAGAGGAAGGTCGGCGGGCCTTCGCCTCCGACCGGCGCGCTGCGGAAGTCCATCCACGCCAGCTCGCCCTCGGCCCACGGGTGCTCCTCGACCTCGAGCAGCTCTCCCCAGGCCGTCTGGAAGGCGCTCGCGGGTGGACCGTCGCGGGCGATCAGCGCGGGGCGGTGGCCGCTGCAGTCGCAGACCAGGGCGGCCCGCACGACTCCGCCGTCGGAGAGCGACACGGTGCTGCCATCGTCGTCGTGCTGCGCCCCGGCGGCGCGACCGGGGCGGACCGAGCCGCCGGCGGCCGCGAGCCGGTCGAGCAGGCTGCTGCGCAGGGTGAAGCGGTCGAGCTGGCCGTAGACACGCCCGACGACGAGGGTGGCGCCGTCGGTGTGCACCAGCGGGCGGGCCCAGCGGCGCGCGAGGGGCAGGCCCAGCGCGTCGGCTTCGTCGGCCCACAGCCCGTAGTTGGCCGGCCAGCCGGCCGCCGGGTCCGGGTCGAGGACCTCGGTGCGCAGCCCGGCCTCGGCGGCGGCCGCCGCCAGCGAGAGCCCGGCAGGCCCGGCGCCGACCACCAGCAGATCGAGGGACATGTGCGGGCTGTATCGGGGCGCGGGGCTCAGTCGACCCGGATCGACTCGAGGTGGGCCAGGTGGCGTTCCAGGGCCGGCGGCAGCGGGCTCTCGAAGATGGTCTCGTCGGGCAGCTGCAGGGCCAGGGCGTGCAGCCACAGCCGGCCCGGAAAGGCCGGCACGGCGCGGAACCGCGGCGGGGGGTAGCGCTCGTCGCCCACGATGGCGTGGCCGATGCCCTGCATGTGGCGGCGGATCTGGTGCTTGCGACCGGACTCGATGCGCACCTGGACGAGCGTGAAGGCGCCGATCCACTCGAGCATGCGGTAGCGGGTGACGGCCTGCAGCGGGCGACCGCGGCGGGCGTCCTGCAGCGGGCGGCGGATGATGCCCTTGCGCCGCGTGCGGCCGTGGACCAGGGCGATGTACAGCCGGTGGATCTCGCCGTCGGCCAGCCACTGGCTGACCTGGCCGCGGACCTGGGGGTCGGGCGCGCACAGCACGACGCCGGATGCCGGCGAGTCCAGGCGGTGGATCGGACGGGTGCCGGCCGGCACGCCGTCGGTGCTGTCCAGCCACGAGATCAGGTCGCCGCCTTCGGGCTCGCCGTCGCGGCGGGTGGCGGGGTGGACCCGCATGCCGGCGGGCTTGTGCACCGCGATGATGCCCTGGTGCTCGCCGATGATGGCGGGCGTGGTGTCGGGGCCGGAGGTCACGGGGATGGGGGCGTCGATCGAGGAGGGCATCGGGTCCGGTTAGCGCCGCCGGAGGCCCGGGGCCAGCGTCCCCGCGGTCACTCGATGGGCACGAGCTCGGTCCAGGCGCCGGTGACCACGTCCAGGGTCCAGGCGTCGCAGACGAAGTCGGGCACGTCTTCGCTGGCCGGGTCGCCGCAGGCCAGCACCAGGGTCCGGCCGTCGGGGGCGAGGTCGGTGACCATCGCGTCTCGCGGCAGGGGCGCTTCCCCGGGTGGCGGCAGGCCCACCCACGAAGACGTGGCGGCGTCGAAGCACCACAGGTCCTGGTCCGTGGCGTGCCCGCCCCACGCGAAGGGAGTGGGGCCGCTCAGGCCGCACGCCCCGTCGGGCGCCACGTAGAAGGCGTGGCTGGCCCGCTTGGGGGCGCCGTCGGTGAAGGACCACTGCACCCAGCTGTCGTCTGCCTCGCGGGACCACAGCCAGTCGACCCGGGTGTCCGTGGCGTCGTAGCCGGCGTGGTGCCACAGGCGCTGGTGCTCGACGTCCCAGGCCAGTCCGTGACGATAGGCCGCACCGGGCCCCGCGCCCTCCTCGACCAGGGACCAGCCGGCGCCGTCGACCCAGCGCCAGGCATCGTCGCGGATCACGTCCGGGTCGTCGTCGTTGTGCTCTCCCCCGGACATCCACAGCGCCCCGTCGACCCAGGTGGCGGCGTGCTTCTTGCGCACCGAGGGACCCTCGTCGGCGACCTCCTCCCAGGCATCCGCGGCCAGGTCCCAGCGCCACAGCCGGGACAGGTCCTCGTAGCCGGGGCCCTCGCCTCCGAACACGACCAGCCCGTCGCTCCCGTCGGGCGTCGCGGTGCCGCGGAGCATCGGCAGCGGCGGCTCGGACAGCGGCTCCCAGGTCCCGGTGGCCACCTGCAGCCGCCAGGCGTCCTGCAGGATGCCGTCCGCATCTCCACCCCCGACGACATAGAGCCACTCTCCGGCGCGGTCCAGGCCGCCCACGGCGCTGTAGCGCCCGGTCGGGGCCGTCGCTTCGTCCTTGCCCCCGGTGCAGCCGCCGGCCAGGACGAGCCCCAGCACCCCTGCCCGCCGCAGGCTGCGCCCCTCCGCTCGAGCCCCGATGCCCCGCTCCCTGTCGATGCCTGCCATGCGCCGCCTCCTGGTCCGCCCGATGCCGGCGGGGCCCCAGGGTGGCACGGAGCCGCGGTGAGCGACGAGCGGCCGGTCGGCCCCGCCCGTCCCTCGCACGGGGCGGGGACCCCGCTGGTGCGGGGCTTGTTGTCCCTGTTCGTGGTCTGGCACCTGGTGTCGATGGGCGCCAGCCTGACCAAGAAGACGGCCCCCGGCGCGGCGGTGCGCATCGTCACCGGTCCCTATGAGAAGGCGCTCGGCATCTGGCAGTCGTGGGGCATGTTCGGCCCCAACCCGCCGCTGGGCACCAGCTGGCTGAAGGTCGATGGGCTGCGCGACGACGGCAGCACCGTGGTCCTGGAGCCGCTGGTCGGCGAGAAGGACTTCGATCGCACCGACCTGACCTACAGCCGGGTCCAGAAGGTCGAGCGCAACATGTTCGACGCCAAGAAGCAGTCGCTGCGGGACGGCTTCGCCGCCTGGCACTGCCGGCGGGACCCCGGGCTGGTGACCGTCGTGATCCGCAAGGAACGCCACATGACCCCCAAGCCGGGCCAGCGGGAGACCCCCGGCGAGGTGCGCGACGTCGAGCTGTCCCGTCACGACTGCGCGGAGCTGCGGTGAGCGGCCTCGACGCCAGCGACGGGGCGACCAGGAGCGGCGCGGCCCGGCTGGGGGCGCTGTGGAACCGGCTGTGGTTCGCGCCGGTGCCCGCGACGAGCGTCGCGGTGCTGCGCATCGGGCTCGGGCTGCTGCTGGTGCTGGACCAGCTGATGCTGTGGCCGCAGCTCGACGTGCTGTTCGACCCCCACGGCCCCGTGTCGGTGGCGGCAGCGGCGGGCGACCTGCCGGATCCGCGGTGGTCCTGGTACGACCTGGCCCCGGACATGGGGGCGGTGCGGGCGATGTGGGCCGCCGGGCTCGTCGTGTTCGTGCTGTTCACGGTCGGCGCGCAGGGCCGCCTGATGGGGCTCCTGGCCCTGGCCGTGCTGGTCGCCCAGTACCAGCGCGACCCCTTCTACCAGCATGGCGGGGACCGGGTGTTCCGCCTGGGCCTGATCTACCTGTCGCTCGTTCCCCACAGCCTGGCGCTGTCCGTGGACGCCTGGCGCCGCAAGCTGCCGTCCGGCCTGACGGTGCCCGTGCTGGCCCACCGCCTGATCCAGCTCCAGCTGGCCGTGATCTACATGCACAGCGGCTTCGTGAAGGCCCAGGGCCGCACCTGGGAGCAGGGCACGGCGCTGTACTACGCGATGTCCGACGGCCAGTACGCGCGCGCGCCGTGGATCCTGGAGCCCCTGCTGCGGAGCGAGCTGTTCGTCGGCTTCAGCCGCGTGGCGACCTGGGTCACCCTGGTCTGGGAGGCCGGCTTCGGGCTGCTGCTGTTCTGGAAGCCGACCCGGGTGCTGGCCATCGTCATCGGCGTGCTGGTGCACGGCGGCATCTTCTTCCAGCTCAACGTCGGCAGCTTCAGCCTGGTGATGCTGTGGTGCTACCTGAGCCTGCTGTCGCCGGACACGCTGGACCGGCTCGCGCGGCGGGTCACGGGTCGCTGAGCGGGGCCCCTTCGAGCCCGATGGCATAGGGCGTGAACGACGGCGCAGAGCCGAGCAGCGCGCCCTGCTCGGGCACGACGGCCCAGCCGGAGCCGGCCAGCAGCGCGCCGGCGTGGAGGTCCACCACCTGTGGGCAGGGGTCGGTCGGGGCGAGGAGCTCGCCGGTCTCGAGGTCGAGGGCGGCGAGGTAGCGGAGCCGCTGTCCGTCGAGGTCGTTGGTCTCGAGGAGGAGGGCCTGGAGCGACGTGCCGAGCAGCGGCGCCTGGGCCCGCACGCCGAGGTGCCAGGGCAGGGCGTGGTCGATCCACGCGCCGTCGTCCCGCCGCCAGGACAGGCCGGCGTCGGCCGAGGACAGGGCGACGTGCCCGCCGGCGAGGGTCAAGGACCGCACCGCGGTGCCGACGTGCTGCTGGGCGAGCGCGTAGGTCGGCACAGGCACCTCGAGGCTGGACGTGCGGCCGGTCGAGAGGTCGCAGCGCTCCAGGCCGCCTCCGCCCGGCAGGCGCCAGCCCTGGTCCCCGACGACCACACCGGACGCGGCGCAGGGCAGCGGCTCGCCGAGCGTCCCCGGGCCCAGCACCCGCAGCGCCCCGTCCAGGCGCAGCAGCGGTCCCGCGTCCCCGGGCACCAGCGACGCCGGGCACCACTCCGGGTCGGTGCAGGGCAGATCCAGGGTCGCGACCCGGGTCCCGGTGGCCCAGTCGTGCCAGGTCAGGCGCGCGCCTCGGGCGCGGCCGTCGGGCGCCGGCTTCCAGAGGACGACGACGTGGTCCGGATCGGCGGCGACCTCGCCCTGGCGCCAGTCCGGCCCGGCGGTGGCCCGCCAGGGCGCGCCGACGGCCACCTGCAGGCTCGGGTCGTCCCACGCCAGCCGAGGCGCCCACGGGAAGATCGACTCCTGGATCCGCGCGAGCGCGGCGGGATCGTCGTCGGTCATGGGGTGGCCGCAGGCCGCGGCGGTCTGCCAGCGCAGGTGGTCCCGGGCGCCGTCCTCGCAGATCCGGGCGAAGGCCTCGGCGGTGCGCGTGGGACCGCCGTAGCCGGGGATGTCGGGGACCTCGTCGTCCGGGAACAGCTCGGCGTGGTCGTCACTCAGGCCGATGGTGTGGTCCACCGCGTGGCAGAGCTCGTGCGTGGTCACGCCCCAGGCGTCGTCGGCGAAGGGCGAGATCTGCACGCGCTCGCCCGGCAACCGGTAGCTGCCCTCGACCCGGTAGGCCCCGCGGACCTCGTCCTCGATCCACACATCGTGCACGCAGACCTCGGCGAGGTCCGACCAGGCGGCCAGCTGGTCCAGGGCGCCGCGGGCGTCGTCGGCAGCCAGCTGGTGGCCGAGGTCGCCGGGCTGGGCCGAGGCGACCGGGATGTCGGCCCAGCGGCGGGTGCCGTCGCACTCGGGTCGGCAGGCGAGGAGGAGGAGCACGAGGACGGGCACGCGGGCAGCGTACCCGGTCGGATCCTGTCCGCACGCGCCGTTGCGGGGAGGGGGGTCCCGGTTACGGGCGCGCCGTGTCCGAGACCCCTCCCACACCTCCCTCTGCCGCCGACCTGGGCGCCGCTGTCCAGGCGCTGAAGGCCCGGGCGCGCGCGCTCGCCACCCTCGCCGAAGCGGGCACGGACGTCGCGGCCCTGCGCCGGGCCCGCTCCAGCCTCGACCGGACCCCCCCAGTGGACGACGGGCCGCTGGTCGCCCGGCTCGACGCCTGGCTGGCCCACGAAGCCGCCCACCGCCGGCCCACCCTGGCGCGGCAGCTGCGCCAGGCCGCCGACGCCGGCGGGCCCGAGCTCGTCGTGCTGACCCGCGACCCCCTCGAGCTGCGCTTGCCGCCGCTGGGCGTGCTCGTGGACGTCGACGCCGATCGCGCCGACCTGACCTTCGGCCGCGAGCTGCTCGCCCGCACCGGGGCCCGCGCCGACGAGATCCTGGCCGCCCGCGACGCCGCGCTCGCCGCCCTGCACGAGCACCCCTGGGACGCCGCCGACTTCCACCGCGCCCTGCGCACCGCCTGGCAGCGCCGCGGCGCCGACTGGGTGGAACTCGTCGACCTGCTGCCCGACCTGGTGCTGGCCCTGCAGTCCGACAGGTGGCGGCGCGACCCCTCGGCCCGCCTGTTCCGGCCCTACTCCCGGGCCCAGCTCTGCTACGACCTGTGGCGGCTGCGGCGCGACCGGGCGCTGACGGTCGACGGCTGGCGCCTGTCGCTCGGCTCGGCCACCGGGGACTCGACCCGCGACAAGAAGCGTGTCTTCTGGCTCGAAGACGACCGCGGCCGTGGGCAGTACTTCCTGACCCTGCGCTTCGTCGCCGACGCGGAGCCGGCATGAGCGGCTCGCCTCCCGGTCCCAGCCCCGCCCTCGCCCGCCAGATCCTGCAGCGGGTCGGCGAGATCGGCCAGCCGCCCGAGGTCGGGGTCGAGTACCTCAACGTCGGAAACGAGAGCTTCCTGCGCGTGCTGGACCGCGAGTACCTCGAGCCCATCGCAGAGCTCGGCCGCGGCTCCTCCTTCAAGCTGGTCCAGGCCTACTTCGGCGGCGGAAAGACCCACTTCCTGATGTGCGTCCGCCAGCGGGCCTGGCGCCGCGGCTTCGCCAGCGCCGTGATCGGCCTGTCTCCGGACGAGTGCCCCTTCGACGACCCGCAGCGCATCTACCAGGCCGTCGCCCGCGAGCTGTCCTGGGCCCCGCGCGACCCCCTGGTGCCACCGGCCCGCGGCATCGAGCACGCCCTGCGCACGGCGATCGACGACCGGCGCGAGCAGCTGGGGGACGACGAGCTGCGCGCCTGGGTCGACCGCGACCTGCGCCGGCTCACGGTCGACGCGCCCAGCTTCCGGGCGGCCGTGCGGGCCTTCGTCATCGCCGAGCTGGACCAGGACTTCGACACCCAGGACCTGGTCGTGGCGTGGCTGCGCGGCGACCCGGTGGCCCCGACCGAGGTCCGTCACCTGGGCATCCGCGAGTCCCTGACCCGCACCAACGGCTTCCGCATGGTCCGCAGCCTGTGCCAGGTGCTGCAGGGCATGGGCTCGCCGGGGCTGCTGCTGTGCTTCGACGAGCTCGACCGCAACCTGTCCCTGCCGCCCCGCCGCCGCCGGGCCGTCGCCGACAACCTGCGCCAGCTCATCGACCTGTGCGGGCGCGAAGCCCTGCCCGGGCTGCTCTGCCTGTATGCGGTGCCGCCCGAGTTCATGCGGCACGTCGTGACCGAGTACCCGGCGCTCCAGCAGCGGCTCGAGGGCCCCTCGGCCCTGTCCGAGCGCAGCCCGCAGGCCGCCGTCATCGACCTGGAGCGGCTGGACCTGGGCGCCGAAGAGCTGCTGGTCCGGATCGGCCTGCGGCTGCTCGAGCTGTACCGCGTCGGCCGCGACGCCGACCTGGACCCCGCCCTGCAGGAGCGCAACCTGCGCTCCCTGGCGGAAGAGGTGCTGGCGGGCAGCTTCGAGGTCGCGCACCGGCGGGCCTTCGTCAAGGCGGCGGTGGACCTGCTGCACCGGCAGAGCGCCGAGCAGCGGCCCGTCTCCCACGGCGAGCTGTCGGAGCTGGCCGGCCACGGCGGCGCCGTGGTCATGCTGCGGGGCGGGGATGGCTTCGACGAGTTCTGAGTCGGGTCCGCCGGGCGACCGCGGGGACGAAGGCGGGGCGCTGGTCCAGGGCGCCACGGTCCGGCACGACAAGCACGGCCAGGGCGTCGTGGCGAAGGTGTTGGACGGGGGGCGCAAGGCCATCGTCCGGTTCGACAGCCGCCCGGCCGTGCCGATGGTGGTGGCGGACGCCGCCCTGCAGCGCATCGGCGCCTTGCCCGCGCCGGCGCCTCGCCCGGTCGCGCGGCCCGTGGTCTCCGCCGACGCCGCCCCGGACCGCCAGACCCTCGAGGCGCTGCGGCTCGGCGTCGTGCCGGCCCGCGGCCTGGATCGGCTGACGGTCGGGCGCCACGAAGAGCTCGCCCGCGTCGACGAGCTGGTCGACCGGGCCAGCGGCATGCTGGTGCTGTCGGGGGGCTACGGCACCGGGAAGACGCACATGATCGAGCTCGCCGCCTCGGCCGGCCGGCAGCGCGGCATGCTGGTCGCCCGGGCCACCTTCGATCCGGTGGAGGTGCCCCCCAGCCACCCGCTGCGGCTCTACGGCGCCCTGTGCCGCGACCTGTCCGGCGAAGACAGCGCTGCCACCGGGCTCCGCCCCCTGCTCGAGGCGCTGGAGCCCACTCCCGAGCGCCTGACGGGGCCCCTGTCCCACCGCTGGCTCAGCCCGGCCCTGTTCGCCGTGCACCACGCCCCCGAGCCCCTCGCCCAGGACGTGCTGGACTTCGTGTCGGGCCAGAACCACGCCGACCACCGCGAGCTGTCGCGGCTGCTGCGCCGGCAGGGCTTCCGGGGCCCCGACATGCTGGGGTTGCCCGACTACCGCACCTTCGGCCAGATCATGGCGCACCTGCTGGGCGGGGTGGCGGCCTGGGCGCGGGACGCCGGCCGCGGCGGGCTGCTCGTGCTGCTCGACGAGGCCGAGTACATCGACCGGCTGGGCGCCGTCAGCCGCGACATGGCCGAGAACGTGCTGCGCTTCCTGGCGATGGCCGCCCTGCCGGCCGACCAGCTGGGCTTCCAGCCCGACGGCGTCTACCGCGGCGGCCAGGGCGCCCACCGCCGCATCCCGGTGCGCTACCGCGAGGACCAGCCGCTGGCCGTGCTCTGCGCCTTCACGCCGAACCCCCAGGTCGATGGCGTGCTGGACCGCACCCTGGCCGATGCCCGGGCCCGCGTGGCCCTGGACCCGGTCCGCCCCTCGCTGCTGCCCGTCCTGGCCGAGAAGGTCTACGGGCTGGTCAAGGCCGTGCACCCGCACCTGGACCCCGCGCCCGAGCACCGCCAGGCGGTGACCAGCGCGCTGGACCGCGCCTTCCGCGGGGGCCGCGTCGAGACGACCCGCCAGGCCGCCCGGCTGGTGGTCGAGTTCTGGGACCTGTACCGCCAGGACCCCAGCCGCGCCCTGCGTGCCCTGCAAGGGGCCGGCGGGTGAGGGGACCGACGGACCCGCGGTCCTACCGGGACGCCCACCCGCGCCTGTACGGTGCCCTGATCGCCCGCCACGGCGGCCCGAACGAGACGCAGCTCACCGCCGGCCCGGTGCTGGACGCCGGACACGACGCGCTGGTGATGGCGCCCACCGCCTCGGGCAAGACCGAAGCCGTCCTGGTGCCCTTGCTCGAGCGCCACGTGCCGGACGGCGCGGATCGCCCACGCGTGTTGATCGTCAGCCCGACCCGCGCGCTGGTGAACGACCTGGCGCGCCGCATCGCCGAGCCCCTCGAGCGCATCGGCATGCCCGTCGGGCGCTGGACCGGCGACCACCACGACAAGGGCCGCATGCAGGTCGTGACCGTGCTCACGCCGGAAGCCCTGGACGCGCGGATCGCCCGCAGCGCTGACCTGCTGCGCGATGTCGGCGCGCTGGTCCTCGACGAGCTGCACGTGCTGGACGGCTCGGTCCGCGGCGATCAGCTGCGGGTGCTCGTCCAGCGCCTGCGCGGACGCCTGTCGGCCATCGACCAGCCGCTGCAGGTGGTCGGCGCCAGCGCGACGGTGCCCGAGCCGCTCGCCATGGCCGAGCGCTACCTGGCCGAGGCGCGGATCGTCTCGGCGGGGGACCGGCGGGTGGTGCGCGCCAAGGTCGTCCAGGACGCCGATCCCGCCGCCATCCAGGCCGAGCTGCTGACCCTGGTGCGCACGGGCCTGCGCAAGGTGCTGTGTTTCTGCGACACCCGCGAGGCCGTCGAGCGGCTGGCGCGGGCCCTGCGCGGGCAGCCACCCTTCGGCCACGAGGTGCTGGCCCACCACGGCAGCCTGTCCCGCCGCGCCCGGCTGCAGGCAGAAGAGCGGTTCCGCACCGCGCCCGTCGCCCTCTGCGTCGCCACCAGCACCCTCGAGGTCGGGCTGGACATCGGCGACGTCGATCTCGTCTGCCTGGTCGGCGTGCCCCCGGATGTGCCGGCCCTGGTCCAACGGGTCGGCCGCGGCGGTCGCCGCACCGGGCGCAACGTCGCCGTGGTCTTCGCGGGCGGCCCGTTCCAGGCGGTGGCCGCGCGCGCCATGCTCGAGGCCCAGGCCCGTGGGGACTGGCTGCACGACCCGGTGCCCTTCCACCCCGCGGTGCTCGCCCAGCAGGCGATCAGCGTCGCCGGCGGCCGCGGCCGGGGCGTCACGCCGGCGGCCATGCGGCGGCGGCTGCCGATGGACCTCGCGGCCGAGTGGACCGAGGAGCGGCTGGCCGAGGTGCTGCGGGCCCTGTGCGAGGCCGGGCTGCTCATGGCGGTGGGCGAGGGGCCCCGCTGCGTGCTGGGCGAGGAGGGCGAGGCGCTGTGGTCCCGCGGCCAGGTGCACGCCAACATCGGGGGCGGGGAGACCGCCAGCGTGGTCGACGGGCTGACGGGAGAGGAGGTCGGCCGCGTGGACGCCGCCCAGCCGGAGGGCCTGAGCATGGCGGGCACCGACCGCTCGGTGCTGCTGCGGGAGGAGGGGCGCATCGTGACCCGCGCCGGCACCGGCGATCTGCTGCCGAGCTTCACCGGTGGCCAGGGGCCCGTGATGGGCCCGACCCAGGCCCGGGCGCTGCTCGCCGCCGCCGGCATCCCGGTGCCCTGCCGGGCCCGGCTGGACGGCGGCGAGACCGTGTTCCACGGGCTCGGGACCGCGGGCGGCCGCATCCTGGCGCGGGCGTTGCGGGAGCGCGGCAGCAGCATCCGCCGGGCCGGTCCGCTGGCGGTGGTGCTGCGGGGCGCCCCCTTCGACGGCACCACCGACCTGCTGGCTCGCCAGCGCTGGCCCGCCGCCGCCGACGTCCAGGTGGCCTTCGACGATCTGCGGCCCGCGCTCGCCCAGCGGCTCGGGCTGGGGCCGCTGCACGCAGTGCTGCCCGCCGCCGTGCGCGAGCCGGCCGAGGCCGCCCACGCGCGCGTGTCGGCGGTCGAGCGTTTCGTGATGGCGGGGCTGCCGCCGCTGGTCGATCCGGAAGACTGGGGCCTGTGGGACGCGGCGGCCTGGGCCTGAGCGCTCAGTCCGGGAGGGTCGGGACGGTGCAGCTGAGCCCGCTGGCCGCGTTGCCGGCGCACACCTCGATCCAGGTGTCGCCGTCGCGGGAGACCGACAGGCGCAGCTCGGCAGCATCGTCGCCTGCCCGCGAGCCGCACTCGTGTGCGGTCAGCACATCGCCCTCCTGGACACCGCGCTCGCCGCCGATGTCGACCTCGGCCTTGCCGCCGCCGCCCAGGTTGTAGACGCCCACGGCGTCCGGGCCGCAGCCCGAGGTCAGGTTGCCCAGGTCCTTGGGGCCGACCAGGGCGTCGCAGTCGGCGTGGTCCGGCGACTGGCCGGTGCCGGGGGTACAGCGGGCGGCGGTGGCGTACAGGTCCTCGGTGCCGGTGTAGAGCTGGACCGAGTCGATGTCGCCGCCCGGCCGCTCGCCGCTCGGCGCAGGCGTGATGTCCTCGACCAGGGCGTAGAGCCAGGCCGAGTCGGCCGTGCCGCCGTCGGTGCCCCCGTCGAGATCCGTGTCGTCGAAGGTCGTGGTGTCGTCGTCGTCGTCGTCGAAGACCCCGTCGGTGTCCCCGTCGCCGTCGACGTCCGCGTCGCTGGCGCCGTCGGTGGCGCCGCTCTCGTCCCCGTCGCCCTTGGTGTCACAGCCGACGTACAAGGCGGTGGCGAGGCCCGCGACGGGGAAGGACATGATGAGCGCGCGACGAGGCATGGGGGCTCCCGGGTGGGCCGCCAGCCTACAAGCTGCGCTCGGCTCAGGGGCCGCCGGTCGCGGAATTCGGCTTGGGGAAGCTGCGCCAATCGCCGGCGTCGGTGAGCGGGGAGTGGGCCCCTCCGGTCGCCAGCGCCATCAGGGTGGTGGTCACCAGGAAGCCGACCGCCAGCACCAGGGCGGCGACGCGCAGCCAGACCGGGTGGCGGTCCGGCAGCGGCTCGTCCGCGTCCAGCAGGAGCATCGCGGGCTGCACCCGGCCCTCGACGGGGACGGGGCGGCCCTGCGGCTGCAGCCGCCAGGGGTCGTGGTGCTCGCCGGACAGGCCCATGCCGTCACCGTAGCCCGAACCGGGGGCGACGCCGGGTGTCTCTGTGGCTAGGAGGGTCGCGTGAGCGCATCCCTCTCCCCCGATCCGACCTCCGCGGTGGACGACCTGCCCTCGACCGACGCCCTCCGGCGGGCCCTCGATGCCCTCGAGCCCCACGCCACCCATCCCGCGACCGGTGCGCTCCACGATCCCCTCTACGCGCTGCTCACCGATCGCGACCCCGACGCGCTCGTCGCGCTGCGGGCGGCGCTCGGGCGCCATGGCGGGCACCCGGCAGCCGGCGCCCTGCACGACGCGCTGGGCGCCGCCGTCGCCCTCCCGCCGCGCACCCTGGCGCAGATCCTGGCCGATCGCGGACCCGCCCTCGACGACGATTCCCTGCGGGACGTCGAGCTGCGGCTCGACCGCGCGACCGAGCGCGAGGCCGTGCTCCGCGACCGCGTCGAACAGCAGGAGCAAGAGCTGGCCGGCGCCCGGCGTACCGTCGAGCTGCTGGCGGCCGTCGGTGCCCTCCTGGCCGTCGCGACGCTGATCGGCTGGCTGGGCGCGCTGGACGCCTGGACCATCGCCTGGGTCGAGCCCGCTGCCCCTCCTCCCGACATCGCCTCCCCGGAGCCCTGAGTGTTCGCCACCGGCCGTCCCCTGTTCAGCTTCCGGGCCTTCGGCCTGCCCGTGCAGATCGAGACCTCCGCCCTGCTCATCGTGGGCTTCATCGCCCTGTCCTGGGGGCGCGGCGGCACCGACCTGCTGGCGCTGGGCGTGGTCTACGCCCTGGTGCTGATGGGCTCGATCTTCGTGCACGAGCTCGGCCATGCCGTGGTCGGCGCGCGGCTCGGCCTGCAGCCCCAGCGCATCGCCCTGCACGGCTTCGGGGGCTACTGCCAGTACGGCCGACGGCCGACCCCCGGAAAGGGCGTCATCTCCTCGCTCGCGGGGCCAGCGGCGGGCCTGCTGCTGGGCGGGGTGTTGCTGGTCCTGTCCTTCACCATCGGCGGGTCCCTGTCGGGCCGCGCCGCCTACCTGCTCCAGCAGGCCATCTTCATCAACATCTTCTGGAGCCTGTTCAACCTGCTCCCGATGTACCCGATGGACGGTGGCCAGGCGCTCTGGCACGGCCTGCGGCTCAAGATCTCGCCCCTGAAGGCGGATCGCATCGTGAAGACCACCACCATCGTCACCGCCGTGCTGGCCGGCATCGCGGGCGTGCTGGCCGGCTTCTTCTTCATCCCGCTCATCTGCTTCTTCGCGGTGATGCAGGCCCGGCGGCTCTGACGACCAGCGGATCCCCGGCTGGCCTCGCCGCGCAAAGCGAGGTAACCGCACGCCCCGCAGCAGGAGCGCATCCATGCCCGCCATCCGCCGCCAGATCATGATCGCCGCCCCGCCGCGAGAGGTGTGGAAGGCCCTGACGACCGGCGATGGACTCTCCCAGTGGCTCGTGGACGAAGCGCGCATCGACGGCCGCAAGGGCGGTCGGGTCGTGCTGATCAGCCAGGACGACGACGGCGAGCCGGTGGAGGAGCGCGGCATCATCCACAAGTGGCGGCCCACCAGCCAGCTCGAGATCACCTTCGACTCGGTCGGCAAGGGCCAGTACAAGGGCACCCGCCTGACCTTCCAGGTCGCCGTCGACGGGGGCGAGACCCGGGTCTCCCTCGTGCACGCCGGCAGCATCTTCGACGACGCCGAAGAGAACGCCCGGGTCAGCAAGGAGTGGCGTCAAGCGCTCAGCGGCCTGCAGAGCCTCCTCGACGCGGACTGAGCGCTCCCTCCTCCTCCTCCTCCTCCTCCTCCCGGAGCTCCAGATGCCCTTCGACCCCAATCAGATGGGTGGCCTCCTCGGCGGCCTCCAGGCCCAGATGCAGCAGATGCAGGAAGAAGCCGCCCGGACCGAGGTGACCGGCACGGCCGGCGGCGGGCTGGTGACGGTGGTCGCCAACGGCGCCCAGGAGATCCTGCGCGTGAGCGTCCAGGACGGCGCCCTCGACGACAAGGAGCTCCTCGAGGATCTGCTGGCTGCAGCTGCCAACGACGCGCTGCGCAAGTCCAAGGAAGTGATGGCCGGCAAGCTCGGCGGCATGGCTGCGGGCATGGGGCTCCCCCCGGGTCTGCTGGGCTGAGCATGCGCGGGCTCGCTCCGACCGCCCTGCTCTTGCTGGCGGGCTGTCAGGAGCCCTTCGAGCGCCGCCGTCAGGACCTGGGCCCCTTCCGCATCGCGGCCGTCGGCGTGGACGATCGCGGTGTGGCGTCTGCCGCCGTCTACAGCGGCCACGGGCTGGCGCACGCCGAAGCGCCGACGCTGACCTGGTCGCTGGACGGCGAGTCGATCGGCGATGGCTACGACGTGGTCGTGCCCGGCCCGGGGACCCTGTCGCTGATCGCCCGCTCGCACGACGGCTTCGAAGAACAGGCGAGCGTCACGGTCGCGGTGCCCCCGGCAGCGCCAGCGCTGGAGCGCGAGGCCGTCGCGCTGGACGGGCTCGGGCTGGAAGCGCGCCGGGCCGTGCAGGGCAGCCCGGTCGACACGGCGGTGCCGGAGGGCCAGGCGACCCGCCTGCGCCTGGTGCCGGACGACGGCGAGGGGCTGCGCACCCGCTGGATGACGGTGGAGGGGGAGGGGACCCTGCTCGAGCTCGACACCTTCGAGGCCGACGTGCTGCGCGAGGAGGTGACCTTCGACGACGGCGAGGTCGCGTCGCGCGAAGACCTGGGGCCCGGGCGCACCAGCCACCTCGCGCTGGTGCAGGACGGGGCGGGCAGCAACGGCTGGTGGTGGGTCGAGACCGTGGTCGGGCAGGACGCGCCCCTGTGGCGGCACGAAGGCTGGCTGTTCGAGGGCGAGGTCGACGTGTCCACCGGGCTGGTGGCGGTGACCTTGTTGAACCAGGGCGACCGGCTGTTCGAGGTGCTCGACCCCGCGCCCGCGGTGTCCCTGGATGACGGCGAGCAGCTGGACTGCGCCATCCCGGGCGTGCCCTTCCGCATCGCCTGGATCGCCGAGGGGCGCTGTCCGACCGGCGAGTTCCACGGACGCCGCGTGGTGGTGAGCGCGTGGTGAGCGTGCTGCTGGCCCTGCTGGGCGTCGCCGTGGCGGCGCCGGTCGACGTGGTGCTGCGCGAGCGGGGCACCGGTGACGAGGTCGCCGACGCCTGGGTGCTGACGCCGACCGGCCGGGTCGACGCCGTCGCGGGCGTCGTGCACCTGGACCTGCCCGACGGTACGCACGAGCTCACGGCGATGACCCCGCTGCACGCGCCGACGCCCTTCCGGGTCGAGGTGCCGCGGGACACGGAAGTGCGGGTCTTCCTGCGGGCCGATCTGCCGCCGCTCGAGGTCGTGGTCGAAGCCCGCCGGCCGTCCCCGCACGCCAGCCGCCAGATCCTCGACCGCGAGCGCGTGCTGCAGACGCCCGGGGCCTTCAACGACCCCTTCCGCCTGATCCAGTCCCTGCCCGGCGTCGCCGTGACCCGCGAGTTCGGTCCCAGCGTCGGCCAGGTCGCCATCCGCGGGGCCGCGCCGGCCGAGTCGCGCTTCTTCGTCGACGGCATCGAGCTGCCGTATCTCTACCACTTCGATCAGTACGCCAGTGTCGTGCCGACCCACAGCCTGGACGAGGTCGCGGTCTACCCCTCGGCCTTCGGTCCGGCCTACGGGGACGCGGTGGGCGGCATCGTCGCGGCGGACACGCTGCCGGCCGAGGGCGACCGGATCCACGGCGGCGCCGACGTCAACTTCATCATGGCCGGCGGCCACCTGTCGGTGCCGGCCTCGGACACGGTGACCGTCGGGGTCTCGGCCCGGCGCAGCTACCTGGACCTCGCGTCGAGCAGCAACGACCAGTACACCGTGTGGCCGGTGTTCTACGACCTGACGGGGCGGGTGGACTGGAAGCCCACCGCCGATCAGCACCACCGCATCGTCGTGCTGGGTGCTGGCGACAGCTACGGCCGCTACGCCGGCGACACCGCGCTCCTCGACCCGCTCGAGGCCAGCCAGGAAGCGGTGTTCGACAGCGATCGCGACTTCCAGGCGGTGCTGGTCGAGACCGACTTCCGGGCCGATCGCGCCCGCGCCGAGAGCGTGGTCGGCCTGGTGCACGACGGCTGGGCCGGCAGTCTGGCCGATGCCAGCCAGCTGCGGGACGAGCTGCGCGTCTCGCTGCGGCACACGCAGACCCTGCTGCTGGGCGCTCACGAGCTGGTGTTCGGCGTGGACGGGCACCAGCAGACGGTGAGCCTGGACGTGCAGACCGACCGGGCGTGGCCCGAGGTCGGCCAGGAGGCGCCGCTGCTCGAGCGAGGGGTCGGCCTGGACGAGCGGCGCGGGCGCCTGCACGGGGGGCTGTGGGCCGAGCCGCGGCTGGTGGCGGGCCCGGCGACGATCCAGCCCGGCCTGCGCCTGCAGGGGGACACGAGCGTCACGGGGCTGCCCGGGCTCGACCCGCGGCTCACGGTGCAGCTGGCGATGCCGGGCGAGCTGCGGCTGCGGGCCGGGGGTGGCCGCTACCACCAGGCGCCCCCCCTCGACGCGCAGGCGCTGCGGGCGGCCGCCGGCCAGCCGGAGCTCGGCTGGACCCGGGCCGAACACGCGGTGCTCGGCGCCGACTGGGCCGTGGCCGGGCGCTGGGAGCTGGGGCTCGAGGGGTGGGCGCGCTGGCAGCACGACGCCGTGGTCGACGACCCCGACGACGGCTTGTCGGTCGAGGAGGGGCGCGCGGTCGGGCTCGAGCTGACCAGCCGCTACCGGCTGCGAGAGCGGTTCTTCTCGTGGGCGAGCGTGAGCCTGGGGCGGGCGCGCCGCGGGGGCCAGGTGTCTCCGTGGGATCAGCCCTACGCCTTCAACCTGGTGACGAGCTGGGACTTCCTGCCGGGCTGGAACGTCGGTCTGCGCTGGCGCTACGCCGCGGGCACTCCCTACACCCAGGTCGTCGACGGGATCTACGACGGCGACCAGGACCGCTACCTGCCCGTGGACGGCGAGCCCTACGGCGCCCGGATGGCGGACTACCAGAAGGTCGACCTGCACCTGCAGCGCGACTTCGACCTGCGCGCCGGGCGCATCTCGCTCTACTTCGAGCTGTGGTGGGTACCCGCCGCCAACAACACGCTCTACCCGGTCTACAGCTTCGACTACAGCGAGCAGGCCTTCGTGGTCGGGCCACCGCTGGTGCCGCTGCTCGGCGCTCGCGCCGACCTCTGAGCCACGCGCCGCGCGCTCAGGCGGACAGCAGGCGGTGCGCGAGCTCGGGAAAAGACGTGACGTCCTGGCCCCACACCCAGGCCGCACAGCCGGCCAGGCGTGCGCCCTGCGCGTCCCGGACGGCGTCGTCGCCGACGTGCAGGCAGGCCGACGGCGGCAGGCCCAGCACCGTGCAGGCCCGCAGGAAGATGCGCGGGTCCGGCTTCTCGTGGCCGACCTCGCAGGAGATGGCGGCGTGGTCGACCGCCGTCGTCAGCTCGAGCGCGCCGAGCAGGGGGCGCAGGCGCGTGTCCCAGTCGCTGACCAGGGCGACCTTCATCCCGGCGTCGCGCACCGTGGCCAGCGCCCCCCGCGCGCCGTCCGCGACCCGCCAGGCGTCGGCCCGGCCATAGAAGGCGTACAGCTCCTCGAACAGGGCCGGATCGTCGCTGCCCACACTCGCCGCGACCACGCGCCGCCAGAACGGGCGGCCGTCGCCTCGGTAGCGCAGCCCCCCGTCGGAGGGTCGCGCCGCCTGGAAGGCCTCGGAGAAGGCGCGCCGCACGCGCGGGACAGGTCGATGCACTCCGTGACGGGCTGCGACCTCGGCGTAGGTCTCGGCGACCGGCGCGGCCGGCCGGAGCAGCGTGAAGCCGACGTCCAGCAGCAGGCCCTGGGGACGGCTCACGGGCCGCCGCCCTTGCGCTGCTCCTCGCGGATGCGCAGCTCCTCCTCGACCAGATCCAGGTGCAGGCGCGCCCCCGTGTGGGCCGGGTTCAGGCGCAGGGCCATGCGGAAGGACTCGGCGGCCTGCTCCAGCTCGCCGCGCTCCAGCAGGATCATGCCGACGCCGAACCGGGGATCGTCGAAGCCGGGGGCTTCGATGATGGCGCGCCGGAAGTCGTCCAGGGCGCGCGCGGACTCTCCGAGCTCGTAGTGGGCGCGCCCGCGCAGGAACCAGGCCATGCCGGACTCTTCGATGTCCAGCGCCTTGTTGGCGGTCAGCAGGGCCGCGTCGGACCGACCCTGATCGAGCATGGTCTGGGCCAGGACCTCGTAGGGGCGCGCCATGCGCCCGTCCGACAGCTGGATGGCGCGGCCGATCGAAGCCTCGGCAGCCTCGAACTCGTGCAGGGCGCCCTGGAACTGGCCCAGGTTGAGCCAGATCCGCCAGTTGTCGGGCTCGGCGCGGGTGGCCTCCTGGAAGGCGTCGAGGGCGCGCTGGCCATCGCCGCGCAGGTAGGCGACCCGCGCCTTGCCGGTCAGGGCCTCGGCGTTCCGCGGGTCGAGCTCCAGCGCCTGCTCGAAGGATCGCTCCGCCTGCTCGGGGTTGCCGCGGCCCAGGCTGATCTCGCCCAGGACCACGAGGGGGCGGGGGCTGGTCGGGGCCAGCATCCGGGCGGTGGTGCCGAACCGCAGGGCTTCGTCCCACTGCTTGGACTCGATGCCCTCCTTCTCGGCGAGGGTGATGGCCCGGCGGGCGTCGCGCAGGTGCGGCTCGATCAAGGGCTCCAGCGCATCTGCGCCCAGGCCGCCGCCGCTCTCCTGCAGCTCGCGCGCCTTTCGGAACACCGCCTCCATGTTGCCGGTCGTCGCCTCGGCCAGCAGCTCCAGGAACCTGCGTCGGGCGTCGAGTCGCACGGTCAGGGCCCGGACGTCGTCGTCGTCGGCCAGCGTCCACAGGCTCTCGGGAGTGCCCGTGTGGCCGGCCAGATCGGAGAGGTGCAGCACGGGGCGGGCGCGCACCGCGGGCCCCAGGGCGAAGGGGGAGGGGAGGCCGGAAGAAGACGCCTGCTCCCAGGCCTGCAGGCCGCGCCGATCGACCACGGCGAGGCTGGCCACGTCGGCGGGGCTGCGCGCACCGAGCGAAGCGACCAGGCCGTCCCGGTCGGCCAGGCGCGCAGCGAACGGGTCGTAGGAGTGGGGACGATCGCCCGCCACCAGGATGAGCGTGTCGGCGCCGTAGGGAGGCAGCCAGCCCTGGACCACCGGGAAACGTGCGGCGACCTGCCCGGCGATGGCGGGCGCCGCGCCCGCGGGCAGCCAGTCCAGGTGCAGCACGAGCACGTAGACGCCGCCGTCGCGCAGCCGGTCGGCGACCGCGTCGAAGTGGGCGGGAGAGGGGGCGGCGTGCAGGGCGTCGCCCCAGGGCGCGCGGATGACGTCGACGATGACATCGACGCGCCGGCTGGCCCGAAGCAGGGTCTCGGGGTGGCGCGCGACCAGCTGGACGCGGGGGTCCAGCCAGGCCGCCGACCGCTGCGGGGACACGTCCGCGATCGCCCGGACCAGGTCGGGGGCCGGCGTGGCGGTCGTCACGGCGCCGACCGGGTGTTCCAGCAGCCCGGCGAGAGCCGAGGCACTGTCGTCACCGAGCACCAGCACACGCTCGCTCTGCTCGGCGAGCAGGGCCGCCAGCGCGCCGCCGAAGCGCTCGGCCTCGGTCGCCCGGCTGGTGCGGGTCAGGCGCAGTCCCTGGGCGTCGGCGAACCACTCGACGCGCGCGCCGATGGCGGGAGCGCCGCGCGCGCTGTCCCAGTCGTCGGTGGCCACGCGCAGATCGACCGCTCCCCGGGCGTCCGCCCGGCTCATGGCGTCGACGGTGGCACCGCGGAGCTCGGTGTCGGCCATGCGCTCCTGATCCGAGCGCATCAGCCGCCAGGCCGGCGCCGACAGGGCTTCCGAGGAAGGGGCGCCGCCCACCCACAGCACGACGGCCGCGCCCGCCGCGACCAGCACGCCGCCGGCCTGCGAGCCGCGCGACAGCGACCAGAACACGGCGGATGCGCCGCCGACCAGCACGAGCGTGGTGGGGGAGAGCTCCGGACCGCTCGCCAGCGCCACGGCGCCCAGCAGGACGCCGACCAGCGCGCCGAACCCATGGGGGTGAGGCCCCCAGGCGAGGCCCAGTGCGCCACCGGCGATCGCGGCGATGGCCCCCATGGGTACCCAGCGGGACAGGTAGGGGGGGAGGCTCGCCCCCCAGGGCGCGGTGTCGAGCACCACGAGTCGGGCCAGTCCGACCCCCTTCCACAGGGCCACGTCCACCGCGAGCAGCCCGGCGAGGGCCAGCACTGCGGCGGCTGCGGCGCTGCGGGGGCCGAGCGCGCGCACCAGCGCGGCGACGACCGCTGCGATCAGCACGGCGCCCGCGGCCGCGCCCGCGCTGGGATCGGCCAGGGTCTGCAGGGTGCCGACCCCGTGCAGCAACGCAGCGGTGGCCACCGCCACCGGGAGTGCCCGGGCTGGCTCGACGGCCAGATCGACGGTGCGCCCCGCAGGGCGCTCCGGGCGCGCCGCGAGGGTAGCCAGCGCGGCGGCCAGCACGCCGGCCAGGAGTGGCGGCGACGACCAGCCGAGCGCCGCACCGAGGACCAGGCCGGAGACGTCGGGCAGCGGCGCGGGCAAGGCGCCCCGCGCGCCACTCCGGAGCAGCGCTCCCAGGGGCGCCGCACCGATGGCCGCAATCAGGGCGACGATGACCGGCGCGAACCGGCCCTGCGCCGACAGCGGGAGGACCGCGGCGGACAGCAGCGCCACGAGGGCCAACGCGCCGCCCCCGCAGATCATCGCCGCGAGAGCGGCGGCCGTGCGCCGCAGGGGCAGGGCGGGGCCCAGGCTCGCCCCAGCCAGCGCGCCACCGCCGACGATCGCGATGGGCACGATGTCGGCGCCGAGCACCAGCACCGCCAGGCGGACCCAGGCCGCGACGTACAAGGCGAGTGCGCCGACCCCGAAGGTGCGTGCGAGTGTGGGGCCGACTGCGGGCATGCCCGATTCTTAGCCGTCCATCCACCGGCTGCCCACGGGCCACGGACGCGCCTTTCCATCGTCCCGCGCCTTGACCGTGAGCGCCGCCACCTGCTACCAAGCGGATGCGGCTGTCCCCCTCCCGCTGAGAGCGGTATCCCCGGCACTTGACCAGTCAACCAGCAACTCCGTAGACTTCGTCCGCACTCTGGCGGGACGGTCTCGCTGGTTCGGCTCGTCGCCCGACCCCTGGATTCCTGATGGCGCTGTTCTCGAGAAGTCGCCCTTCCATCGGCCTGGACATCGGCTCTTCGCACGTCAAGCTGATGGAGCTCGACGCGGACCCGAAGTCGGGGCGGTATCGCCTGCAGCACTTCGGCATGGCGAAGCTGCCTCCCGAGGCCATCGTGGATGGCGCGGTGATGAACACCAACGTCATCGTCGACGCCATCCGGGAGCTCGTGCAGCGTGAGCGCGTGAAGACCAAGAACGTCGTGGCCTCCGTGTCCGGCAACTCGGTCATCATCAAGCGCATCAACCTCCCCCTGATGACGCCCGACGAGCTCGAGGAGTCGATCCAGTGGGAAGCCGAGCAGTACATCCCCTTCGACATCAACGACGTGAACATCGACGTCCAGATCCTCGAAGGCGCGAGTGACGATCCCGGCCAGATGGAAGTGCTGCTGGTGGCGGCCCGCAAGGAACTGGTCAACGAGTACCAGGCCCTCATCCAGCAGGCCGGCCTGAAGCCGTCGGTGGTCGACGTCGATGCGTTCGCCATCTCGAACATGTTCGAGATGAACTACGACGCACCGAACGACTCGATCGCGATGGTCAACGTCGGCGCCAGCAACGTGAACATCCACGTGCTGCGCAACGGGGTCAGCGCCTTCACGCGCGACATCGGCATCGGCGGTCGGCAGTTCACCGAGGAGATCCAGCGCACGCTGAACATCTCCTACGAAGAAGCCGAGGCGATGAAGATCGGTGGTGACGACCGCGACCACGCCGCGGTGGTCCCCGAGGAGATCGAGCGCATCCTGGCGAACGTCGGCGACAACCTCGCCACGGAAGTGCAGCGCAGCCTCGACTTCTACCTGTCCACCTCCGCGGACGGCGGCCTGAGCCGGGTCTACCTGTCCGGCGGTGCGGCGCGGACGCCGGGCCTGGCGCGCGCCATCAGCAAGCAGACCGGGCTGCCGGCCGAGGTCGTCGACCCCTTCCGGCGCATCCAGATCGACGAGCGGGCCTTCAATCCCGCCTTCCTCAACGACATCGCACCGCAGGCCGCCGTCGTGGTCGGCCTCGCGCAGCGGAGGCCGGGCGACAAATGATCCGCATCAACCTCCTTCCCGTTCGCACGACCAAGCGCCAGGAGACGGTGCGGTCGCAGCTGGTCCTCGCCGGAGTCGGTGCGGTCGCGCTCGTGGTGGCCCTGTTCCTGGTCCATGGCGTCATGCTGGCCCGCGTGGCCTCTGCCGAGTCGGATGTGTCCGAGCTCAAGGCCGAGGTCGAGCGCATGCAGGCGACTGCCGCCCAGGCCGAGCAGGCCGAGAAGCTCAAGGCCGACCTCCAGAAGAAGCTCGAGGTCATCAAGACCCTCAAGGCGAACCGCAGTGGCCCCGTCCGCATGATGGACGAGCTGGCCGACGCGACGCCCGACAAGCTCACCCTGACCTCGCTCGACGAGAAGAAGGGCAAGCTGAACATGGGCGGCTTCGCTGTCAGCAACGAAGTCATCTCCCAGTTCCTCAGCAACCTCGAGCAGTCGGACTACTTCGAGGACGTGTACCTCAACAGCATCGAGCAGTCCCAGCCGAAGGGTGCCAAGGAGGAGGTGAAGGTCTTCAGCATCACGGCCCGCCTCGTGGTCCCCGGTGTCGAGGCGGAAGCCGCCCCGACCGAAGGCAAGCAGCAGAAGTAGTCGCAGTGGAAAGCCGCCCCCCTTCAGGAGGCCTGTCGTGAACGCATCCCGCATCCTCGAGCAGCTCGGCCGCCTTCCGCGGTCCCAGCGGCTGCTGCTGTTCGGTCTCGGCTACGTGCTGATCGCCGGACTGTACGTGGGGCTCCTGTACCTCCCCGCGTCGACCCGCATCAGCGAACTGGGCGACGAGATGTCGGCCCTCAACCAGCAGAAGGTCGTCCTGGAGCAGCGCATCCGCGACAAGGAGCGCTACGAGGCCGAGCTGCAGACGCTGATGGCGGACCTCAAGGAGGCGCTCAAGGAGCTCCCGAACGATCGGGAGATCCCGGGGCTGCTCAAGGGCATCAGCGGCATGGGCAAGAAGGTGGGCCTCGAGGTCCGCAAGTTCCAGCCGCTGCCCGAGGTCAAGCGCGAGTACGTCGCCGAGGTCCCCGTCGCCCTCGAGGTCTCGGGCTCCTACCACGAGGTCGCTCTGTTCTTCGAGCGCCTCAGCAAGATGAACCGGATCGTCTACGTCCAGAACCTGGAGCTGGGCGACCCGAAGAACATCGGAGGCGAGATCCGCCTCACCGTCACCGGCAACGCCGTGACCTTCCGCTTCCTGAGCGAAGAAGAGCTCGAGAAGGGGAAGGCCAAGGGCAAGCGCGGCAAGCAGAACTGAAGGAGCACCCGAGATGGCACACACCAGGTTCACCTTCACGCTCGCCGCCGGCCTCGCCCTGACGGGCTGCGACATGCTGGTCGACGGTTCCGGACAGCCGGGAACCGAGCCGGCGCCCGTCGCTGCCGCGCCAGCGCCCAAGCCCGAGAAGCGCTCCGCGCTCGACGAGGCCATCGATGCGCAGGACGGCTACGCCTACAACCCCATCGGAAAGCGCGATCCCTTCCGGTCCTTCCTGACGTCGGACGAGCCCGGCACGGGGGACGTGCCGACGGGGCCGCTTCAGCGCTACGAAGTCGACCAGTACACCCTGGTCGGCATCGTGTGGGGCATCGACCGCCCCCGCGCCCTGGTCGAGGATCCCGAAGGCATCGGCCACGTGATGGAGGTCGGGACCTACATCGGGAAGAACTGGGGCAAGGTGACCCGCATCGGCTCCGAAGAGGTCATCGTCACCGAGGAGTACCAGAACATCCGCGGTGACCTGATCGTCAACGACATCAAGCTCGCGCTGCCCGTGCAGGAAGGTTGACGCATGACCCGGTCCTCCTCCACTTCCCGCAGCACCCGTGAATCCAGCACCCGGTCCGCCGCTTCGGCGGGCCATCTTCCCCGAGCGGGAGGTTCGAAGATGAAGTCGCTCCAGCACACCCTCCGCATCCTCGGGGTCACCGCCGGCCTTGCCCTGTGCGCCGCGCCGGCCATGGCCCAGGACTCGCAGGTGCAGTCCGTGCAGGTCGTCCCCGGCGACACGACGCAGGTCGTGCTCACCCTGGATCGCGCCTCGAGCGGCAGTGCCGTCAGCGCCTTCAAGATGAGCGACCCCGACCGCATCATCGTCGACATCGCCGATGCCAAGGTCGCCGGTGACCTGGGCACCATCGCCGGTGCCGGTGACCTGGTCGAGCGGGTCGAGGCCGAGTCCTTCGACGACGGCCAGGGGCTCATCACCCGGGTTCGGGTCTACCTGACGGGCGACGCCGACCACAAGGTCGTGTCCGAAGGCAGCACCATCCGCCTCTCGCTGACCCCCGCCAAGGGCGCCTCGGACCCGATGGGGGACGCGCTGGCCAGCGCGCAGCCGACCTCCGGCGGCGCCGGCGGCCCGGCCTACACGGTGCCCGGTCAGTACACCCAGGCCGCGGACGCGGCGGGTGGCCTCCCCAGTGGTCCCTGCCTCTCGGGCTCGGGCTGCAACGAGGGCGATCTCCCCGGCGGTGCGCGGATCCGCTCCCTCGACTTCAACCACGACGACAACGTCAGCCGCGTCATCATCGGTACGCACTCGACGTCGAACTACACGGCCAACCAGCCGAGCCCGAACCTGATCGTCGTGGACCTGCCCGGCGCCTTCGTGCCCGAGAGTCTGCGTCGGGTGGTCGACACCAGCCAGTTCTACTCGCCGGTCAGCTCGGTGCGCGCCTACCCGACCAGCTCCGGCACCCGGGTGGCCATCAACCTGCGCCAGAGCACCGACTACTCGGTGCGCCTGGACGACGGGGCCATCGTGGTCGATGTCCAGGTGCCGTCGAGCATGCGGCAGGCCGCGATGTCGGGCCAGCAGTCCTTCTCCGAGGTGAGCCCCGCGGGGCCGGCCGACGAGGGGCTGAAGGGCGCCTACTCGCAGGAACTGTACATCGGCAGTGGCGGCGCCACCGCGTCTCCGCAGTCGGCCTTCAACCAGGGCGTCGGTGTGTCCGACCCCTCGTCGCAGCTCGGCGCGGCGGCCGGCTTCATGGTCGACCAGTCGGCCGGGACCGGCGTGGTCTACACGGGCCGCAAGATCAGCCTGGACTTCGTCAACGCCGACATCCACTCGATCTTCCGCCTGATCTCCAGCGTGTCCAACCTGAACATCGTCACCGGTGACGATGTGAAGGGCACGGTCACCGTTCGGCTGATCGACGTCCCCTGGGACCAGGCGCTCGCCGCCATCCTGCAGGCGAAGGGCCTCGGCTCCCAGCGCTTCGGCAACATCGTGCGCGTCGCGCCGCTCGAGACCATCAAGGCCGAGCAGCAGGCCAAGCTCGAGTCCAAGCGTGCGGCCGAGGACCTCAAGGACCTCAACATGATCGTCGTGCCGATCGACTACGGCGACGCGGCGGACCTGTCCGCCCGCATCAAGTCGATGCTCTCCACCAAGGGCAGCGTGGACGTCGACTCGCGCACGAACCAGCTGATCGTCCGGGAGACCGACGACCGGTTGGCCCAGATCCGCGAGCTGGTCCGCCAGCTGGACAAGGACACCCCGCAGGTGCTCATCGAGGCTCGCATCATCGAAGCGTCCAGCACCTTCACCACGGGTCTGGGCATCGAGTGGGGCGGCACGCTGGATGCGTCGGCGGCCACTGGCTACTCGACCGGACTGTTCTTCCCCAACTCGATCGGCGCCAACGGCGGCATCGAAGCGGGTGGTCAGGGCAACGCCCTGTACTTCGACGAAGGTGACGGGGCCTTGATGGTGGACCTGGGCGCTGCTGCCCCCACCGGTGCGCTGAACCTGAGCCTGGGCAGCATCCCCGGCTTGTTCGACCTGGACGCCCGGCTGTCCGCTGTCGAGCAGGAAGGCTCGGGCAAGGTCGTGAGCGCCCCGCGCGTCACCACCCTGGACAACGTCACCGCGACGATCAGCCAGGGCGCGAAGATCCCCTACGCCTCGGTCAGTGCCGGCGGCACCCAGGTGCAGTTCATCGACGCTGCGCTGACCCTCGAGGTCACGCCGCACATCACCAGTGACGGCCGGGTGTTCCTGACCGTCGCGGTCGAGAACAACCGTGCGGACTTCTCGCAGCAGGTGCAGGGCCGCCCGGCGATCCTGATCAAGGAAGCCTCGACCGAAGTGCTGGTCGACAGTGGCGACACCACCGTCATCGGTGGTGTGTACTCGGTCGCCGAGTCCGAGTCGCAGTCGCGGGTCCCCGGGCTCTCCAAGATCCCGCTCCTCGGCTACCTGTTCAAGAACAGCAGCCGGGACCGGTCCCGGGACGAGCTGCTCGTCTTCATCACGCCGCACATCGTTGACAGCGGCAACTGAGCGTTGCCGCCGCGGACTCGCCCTGGGCGGGTTCATGGCCACCGGAAAGTCCACGATAGGGGAGCTCCTGGCCCGGCGGCTGGGGCTCCCCTTCGTCGATCTGGACAGGCTGGTCGAGGTGCGCGAGGGGAGCATCGTCCGGGATCTGTTCCGGAGCCGAGGAGAGGTGGGCTTTCGCGCGGCGGAGCAGGGAGCGCTGGGGGCTGCGCTGGCCGAGGTGCCGATCGTGCTCTCGCTCGGGGGAGGAACGCTCCACCAGCCGGGCGTGGTCGAGCGGATCCGGCGGGACCTGCCCATCGTGGTGCTGCATGCATCGTGGGAAGTGGTGGACGCGCGTCTGCGGACGGACGGTGCCCTGCGCCCCCTGGCCCGGACGCCCGCGACGCATGGGTTGTACGAGCACCGACAGGCTGGCTATCTGGCGGCGGGCCCCCGAGTGGTCGTGGACGGCCTGACGCCCGACCAGGTCGCAGACCGGGTCCTCGAGGTGCTGGCATGCTGATCGAGGTCGAGCTCCCCGACGCCGCCTACCCGATCCACGTCGTCGACGGCGGGCTCGAGGGGCTCGGAGGCGCCGTGGCCCAGGCGCTGCGCCCAGGGCCCGCCTTCGTCGTGACGAATCCTGTCGTCGGCGCGTTGTACGCCCACGCCGCCTGCGCGTCGCTGCGAGGAGCGGGCTTTCGCCCGATCGTCGTGGAGATCCCCGATGGCGAGGCGCACAAGACGGTGTCGACCTGGCAGGGCCTGGTCGAGGATCTGCTGGCCGCGGGCATCCGGCGCAGCGACCCGGTCGTGGCGTTGGGGGGGGGCGTCACGGGCGACATCGCGGGGTTCGCCGCCGCAACCGTGCTGCGAGGTGTGCCCCTGGTGCAGGTGCCGACCTCGCTGCTCGCGATGGTGGACAGCGCCGTAGGGGGCAAGACCGGCGTCAACAGCCCCCGCGGCAAGAACCTGATCGGCGCCTTCTACCAGCCTCGACTGGTGTACGCGGGCATGGCCACCCTGGCGACCCTCGCGGACGACGAGCTGCGGTCCGGGCTGGGCGAGGTGGTGAAGCACGGGGTGCTGGCGGATCCGGCCCTGTTTGAGCTGTGCCGTGCGCGCGCCGCGGCGGCCGTGGCCCGCGCGCCGGAAGTGCTCGCCGAGATGGTCGAGCGCAGCTGCCGGGTGAAGGCGTCGATCGTGGCCCGCGACGAGCGCGAGCAGGGGCTCCGGGCCGTCCTCAACCTGGGACACACCGCCGGGCATGCGGTCGAGACCTGCGTGGGACACGGCACCCTTCGCCACGGCGAGTGCGTCGCCATCGGCCTCGTCGCCGAGACGCGCTGGGCCGAGGGCCGTGGCGATGCCGCCGCAGGCCTGGCCAGCGAGGTCGAGGCGGTGGTCGCGGGCCTCGGGCTTCCGACCGTGGCCCCGCCCATCGATCCGGAGCGTCTCGTCGCTGCCGCTGGCTACGACAAGAAGACCGAACGTGGTATGGTTCGCAGCGCGGTCACCGAACAGATCGGCCGTGTGCGACTGGACCTCATCCCCCAGTCCGAGCTGCCGAACCTCCTGTCTCACCTGTACGCGCCATCGGAGCCGAGATGACTTCCCTCCTCCTCCTCGCGACCCTGACGGGCTGCATGTCGCAGCCCATCGATGCTCCCTTCTCCGCGGTCATCCAGGCGCCGGAGTCCGTCTCCCTCGCCTGGGACGACTCGGCCAACGGTCAGTTCGACGGCATCGGTGCGCTCATCCTCGCGGACTTCCTCGTCTACGACAGCGAGCAGGGCGTTCCCCTCGAGAACATCGCGGTCGAAGTGACCTCCGGCGGCAGCGGCGTGTACCTCCTGCCCCCCGAAGCGCTCAAGCTGGTCGACTACCCCGAGATGCCCGAAGGCGCCTCGATGTCCGACTGCGAAGACGAGAACGGCAACTTCGACAACGAGACCAACGAGTGGTGTGCGTGGCACTACGACACCATCTCCGGCAACTACTACAGCTTCTCGTCGGACTTCGCCGACGCGGGCGGCTACGGCCCGACCTACGTGCAGTCCGGGACCGACAACCGCGGCCTGCTGCGGGTCTACGTCTACGTCGACGCCCTGCCGGCGGTCGAGGACAGCTTCGCCGACATCTCGATCGTGGGCAGCATCGGCCACGCCTCGGACTTCTTCGAGGTCGGCCCCGGCGAGAACAACTGAGATCGTGGCGTCGTGCACCTGCTGATCCTGCACGGCCCCAACCTCAACCTGCTCGGCCAGCGTGAGCCCGACGTGTACGGGCACCACACGCTGGCCGACGTGCAGGTGGGCCTCGACACGCTCGCGAACGAGCTGGGCGTCGGCCTGGCGCACTTCCAGAGCAATGGCGAGGGCACGCTCATCGACCGCATCCACCGGGCCTCGGTGGACGGCGTCGATGGCATCGTGTTCAACCCGGGCGGCTACACCCACACCTCGGTGGCCCTTCGCGACGCCCTGGCGGGCGTGGCGATTCCGTTCGTCGAGGTGCACCTCAGCAACGTGCACGCGCGGGAGCCGTTCCGGCGCGAGAGTCTGCTGGCTCCGGTCAGCGTCGGGCAGGTGGCGGGGTTCGGGGTGCTCAGCTACAGCCTCGGCCTGCGCGCCCTCGTGACCTGGCTGCGCGAACGGAGCGGTTGATGGACCTCGAACGGATCGAAGCCCTGCTGAAGCTGATGCAGGAGTACGGCGTCGCCGAGATCGGCGTCGAAGACGAGAGCTCGCGCATCGAGCTGCGCATGCAGGGCGCGGCCGTGGCGGTCGCGGCTCCGGTGGCGGTGGCGCCGGTGGCGGCTCCGGTGGCGGCGCAGAGCCCCGCGGCGCCGGCGGCTCCGGCCGACGACGGGGTGTCGGTCGAAGCCCCGATGGTGGGCACCTTCTACCGCTCCTCCAAGCCGGGTGCGCGGCCCTTCGTCGAGGTCGGCGAGCGCGTGTCGAAGGGGCAGGTGCTCTGCATCATCGAGGCGATGAAGCTCATGAACGAGCTCGAGGCCGAGGTGTCGGGCACCGTGGTCGAGATCCTGGTCGAGAACGGGGAGGGGGTCCAGTTCGGACAGGCCCTGTTCCGCATCCGGCCGGACTGACGCGTGTTCACCAAGATCCTGGTCGCCAACCGTGGCGAGATCGCCCTGCGGGTCATCCGCGCCTGCCGTGAGCTCGGCATCCGTACCGTCGCGGTGTACTCGGAGGCCGATCGCAACGCGCTGCATGTGCGCTTCGCCGACGAGTCGGTCTGTGTCGGCCCGGCGCAGGCCCTCAAGAGCTACCTGAACATCCCCAACGTGGTCGCGGCCGCCGAGATCACCGGCGTCGACGCGGTCCACCCGGGCTACGGCTTCCTGGCCGAGAACATCGCCTTCGCGAGCTCCCTCGAGTCGCACGGCATCACGTTCATCGGCCCGCGCTCCGAGACGCTCGCCACCTTCGGCGACAAGCTCTCGGCCAAGGCCGCCGCGCGCGCCGCGGGAGTGCCGCTGCTGCCCGGCTCGGGCGGGTCCATCGACGACGTCGAGGAAGCCGTCGAGCTGGCCGGACAGATCGGCTACCCCGTGATGCTCAAGGCTGCCTTCGGAGGCGGCGGCAAGGGCATGCGCGTGGTGCACGACGCCGCCGGCCTGCGCCGAGCCTTCGAGCTGACCAGCGCCGAGGCCGAGGCCGCCTTCGGCAACGGTGCGCTGTTCCTCGAGCGCTTCCTGGCCACGCCGCGCCACATCGAGATCCAGATCGCCGGCGACGGCAAGGGCGGCGCCCTGCACCTGGGGGAACGCGACTGCTCGATGCAGCGGCGCCACCAGAAGATCATCGAAGAAGCGCCCGCTGCCGGCCTGTCGCCGGAGCTTCGTGGCCGCATCCGGCAGGCGGCGGTCCAGCTCGCCGAGCACACCGAGTACCTGACCGTCGGGACCTGCGAGTTCCTGGTCGAAGGCGACGAGTTCTGGTTCCTCGAGGTCAACCCACGAATCCAGGTCGAGCACCCCGTCACCGAGCAGGTGACCGGCGTGGACCTCGTGCAGCTGCAGATCCGCCTGGCTGCTGGCGAGCCCCTGCCGATGACCCAGGACGAGGTGCAGCTCAAGGGCCACTCGATCGAGGTGCGGGTCAACGCAGAAGACCCGTGGACCTTCATGCCGTCGCCGGGGCCGATCACCGGCTACCACGCGCCGGGCGGGCCGGGCATCCGCATCGACTCCGCCGTGCACGAGGGCGCCATGGTGCAGCCCTACTACGACTCGCTGGTGGCCAAGCTCGTCGTCACCGCCGAGGACCGTGCTGCCGCGATCCGGCGGCTGTCGTGGGCCCTCGACGAGTTCGTCGTCGAAGGGATTCGGACTACGCTGCCCCTTCAGCGGGCCCTGGTGCGCGACGCCGCCTTCCAGGAGCTGCGCTTCCACACCCGCTACGTCGACGAGTGGCTCGGTCGCCGGAACGACTGAGCCCGCTCCACCCCCCCTACCCAGAGGCTTCCCGTGAATCGCGACCAGGTCGAGCAGGAGGCCATGCGGCTGCTTCAGCGCGGACAGACCGAGAAGGCGCTGGACCACTACCTCGCGCTGCTGCGACACGAGCCCAAGGACCGGCGGATCCGCCAGAAGGTGGGCGAGCTGTACCTGGCGATGGATCGGCGGACGGAAGCGGTGCGTCACCTGACGGACGTCGCGGCCGGCCTGCGCAGCGACGGGCAGGTCCGGGCGGCGGGCAGCATCTACACCCAGCTGGTCAAGCTGCGCCCCGACAACCTGGAGCTGCGGGAGGAGCTCGCGCGCTGCCTGCGTGATCTGAACCGCCGCTCCGAGGCGCGTGAGGTCTACGAAGAGGCGTTCCGGCTGGCCGAGAAGCGCGACACCACCAAGGCCATTCAGTACGCCCAGGCCATCGCCGCGCTGGCCCCCGGCGAGCAGCAGGTCCGGGTGCGGGTCGCCGAGCTGCTCGAGCAGAACCGCCAGAACGAAGAAGCCATCGCTGCGTGGCGCGGGCTGGCCCGCGAGGCCCGCCGGCGGGGCCGTGCCGGCGAGCAGGCCCGGTTCCTGGAGAAGGCGCTGCGCCTCGATCCGGACGACCGCGGCGTGCTGCTCGATGCGGCGGAAGCCCGCGTGCGGCAGGGCGAGGCCCGGGTCGCGCTGGGGCACCTGCAGCGTGCCTACACGCAGGATCCCAAGAACCTGCGCCTGCTCCGCTTGCTGGCCCAGAGCCTGCAGAGCCTCGGCCACATGGAGAAGGCCCGGAAGGTCTGGATCCAGGCCGCCCGCCGGTCGACCGAAGAGGGCGACCGCGAGGGCCGCATCGAAGCGCTGAAGCACGCCCTGGAGTGCGCCCCGCACGACGATCGACTCCGGGTCGAGCTCGAGCGGGCCGACGCCGAGCAGCGGCGGCTGAGCATCCGCCTGGACGAGCAGCCCTGGGCGCGCCCGCGCACCGACGACGAGGTCCGGGTGTTGGTCCGGGCCGCGACCGAGCGCCGCTACGGCTTCCCGGAACGGGCCCGCAAGACCCTCGAAGCTGCGGCCCAGGCCGTCAAGGACGGCCATCCCTGGCAGGTGCACCACGCCGAGCTGCTCGCCGAGCTCGGCGACACGCGCGAGGCCTACGAGACCTTGCAGGCGCTCGACGGCCTGGAGCCGAGCGCCGAGGGCCAGGTCGAGACCCGGCTGCGCGTGCTCCGGGCCGATCTGCCCGACCTGCCCGAGCCCGAGCCCGAGCCCGAGCCCGAGCCCGAGTCGGACACCCTGGCCGAGGAACTGGCCGAGGATGCGCTCGTCGATCGGATGGTCGACGACCTGATCGCCGACGAGGATGTGATCGATGACGGAGCCCTCGGCGACGGGTCCCTGGACGACGGGGGCCAGGACGACGGGGCCCTGGACGACGAGCTCGTCGAGGACGAGGACACGGCGGGCCAGGCTCCGGCTGCTCCCGCCCGAGCGGGCCGGGGGGCCCCTGTGGGCGGCAACGCCGAGGCCGAAGGAGACGCGCTCGCGGCAGCTGGCCTCCGCAACGAAGCCGTCGCGGCCTACCGGCGAGCGCTCGCGGCAAGCCCGTCGAACATCGACCTGCTTCGCAAGATCGGCGAGCTCATGTCCGGCGCTCCGGCGGCGCCCGCCGAGCGGGCCATCCCGCTGGCGATGCCGGTCGACGACGACCCCGAGGTCGACTTCGGAGCGGCCTTCAGCGAGGTCGACCCCGATGCCCTGGACGACCTGGACGACCGGGTGCGCGAAGCCCGGGCACACGTCGAGGCCGGCCTGTTCGACCAGGTGCCGGGCCTGCTGCGGGGCATCACCGACCTGGAAGCCCAGGTCGTCCTGGCCCTCGGCACCCTGCGGAGCGGTGATGTCGAAGGCGCACGCAGCCGGCTGGAGACCGCCCTGCAGGCCGCCAGCGAGCACCACCCCGCCTACGTCGAGGCCTGCTGGGAGCTGTCCGGCATCTACCTGCGCCGCCAGAAACTCGGCAACGCGGAGCGCCTGCTCGACGAGGTCGAGTCCGGCGATCCCAGCTGGCGAGCGGTCGACCTCGTCGCCCGTCGGCGGGCCCTCGAGCTGCTCCGCGAGCGCTGAGCCGCTGGCCCCGCGGGAGCGCGCGAGACGGACCCTTGCCGGAACCGACGGGGCGGGTCATATAGGACGGGCTGCGGGCGTAGCTCAGTTGGTAGAGTACGAGCTTCCCAAGCTCGGTGTCGCGGGTTCGAATCCCGTCGCCCGCTCCAGCCTCCTCCACGAGGCGCCGGCCCCCCACCGGCGCCTCGTGGTCGTCTCGGCTTCCGCCCTCTCCCTCGGGCGTCCTCCGTGAGCATCCCCCCTCCTTCCCCGGGCCCCGAGACCCCGCGACGGCGGCGGAGGGTCGGTCGGTGGTTGGCCGTCGGAAGCGTCCTCGGCACGCTCGGCGTCATCGGCCTGGTCCACACGCCCTGGTTTCGCCAGCGGGTGGTTCGGGTCATCGAGGACGTCGCCGAGCGCGCCACCGGCGAGCGGGTGGTGATCGGCGGGCTGCGGCTGGACCTGCCGCGCCGCTCGGTGCACCTCGACGGGGTGGTGGTCCGCCACAAGAGTCCGCTGGCCGAGCGGGACGGGCGCACCATCGTCGCCATCCAGCAGGTGACGCTGGCGCTGGGGCTGCGCGGCGGCAAGCCTCGGCTGCAGCGACTCGAGCTCGACCGGCCCAGCGTGTCGCTGCACCTGGACGAGGGCCGGCTGCGCGAGTTCCCGGGCCTGCGGGGTGGGGGAGGGAAGAAGCCCGAGGAGCTGCCCTGGGACGCGCTCTACGTGCGAGACGGCGCCTTCTCCCTCGAGGCGACCTACGGCGACGATGCCCTGGCCGCGTTGCGGATCGAGGGCCTGGATGCCACGCCCGCCGAGCAGCCCCACCGCATGATCGTCGACGCCGGCGTGGTCGAGGTCGCGGTCGGCGACTTCGTGCAGGCGGCCAGCGCGGTGCACCTGCCGGGGCTCGAGGTGACCCCGGACCGCATCGTCGCGCCCCGCGTCGCGCTGGACTTCCCCGACATCGACGTCGACGGGTGGCTCGACCTGCAGCCACAGGGCCCCGTCAGCGGCCTGTTCACCGTGTCCACCGAGCTGTCGGCCCTGACCCCGCTGTTCCCCGGGCGGGTGACGGCCGCCGGCCCGGTCGACGTCGACCTCGAGCTGTCCGGCGAGTCGACCGCACCCGCGCTCCGCGGCGTGTTGCTGGCCCGGGAGCTCACCTTGTTCGTCGCACCCCCCGCCAGCGACCCGACGCGCCCCCAGCGCACCTACGCCCTGGGCGACGTCGAGGGCCAGCTGCGGCTGGTCGAGCGCCAGCTGCACCTCGAGCCGCTGCGCGTGGCGTGGGCCGGCGGCGACATCGTGATCCGCGGCGCGGCCGATCTGGCCAGCCAGGGTGCCTGGGCCAGCATCACCGGCCAGGAGCTGTCGCTCTACCAGGCCCTGCAGGCGACCGACGCCAGCCCCGATCCCTGGGTCGATCTGGGCGGCGACCTGGAGATCCAGGCGGCCGGCACCCTCTCGCCCCTGCGGCTGGCCGGGTCCTGGAAGCTCGCGGGCACGAACCTGGCGGTCGCGTCGGGACCGGTGCATCGCGAAGCCCACCTGCTCGACATCCCGCGCATCCTGGCGGAAGGCGAGATCCACCTCCTCGGTGACGAGCTGCGTCTGCTCGCCCGGCCTCTCGGCACCCCCCGCTCGTCGGGACGGGTCGACGCCCGCATCGGCCTCGGGCCCCAGGGCCCCCTCGACCTCACCCTCGACCTGCCCCGTCTGGCCCTGGCCGACCTCGCCCCCCTGGGCGACATCGAGCTGGGCGGCACCGCCTGGCTGCACGGCCGGCTGTGGGGCGACTTCGACGACCTGCAGGTCGCCGGCGACACGCGCATCCAGGACTTCGTCCTGTTCGGGCTGCCCTTCGCCGACATCGCCGAGGGCCCCATCGAGAGCCCGGATCTGGTGAGCCTGCGGTTCCCCGACGTGCGAGCACAGCGCGGCGACACGCCCTGGCGGGGCAGCGTCGGGCTGGACTTCGGGCCCGAGGGAGGCCTGGACCTGCAGCTGCTCATCGGCGAGGGGCGGCTGTCCGACGTGACGAGCATCTTCCTGGACCTGGGCGAGGTCGAGGCCACCACCCAGGGCACCCTGGAGCTGCGGGGCCCCTTCGATGCGCTCGACGGCGAGGCGCGGGTCAGCCTGCGCGACATCGGGCTGTACGGCGAGCACTTCGACAGCGGCAGCGCGGTGGGCTGGATGGATGGCGGCCGCTTCACCCTGGACGAGGCGGTCCTGTCGCGGGCGGGGGGCGCCGAGACCCTGGTGGCGCGGGGCTCGGTGGGTGCCGGCTGGGCCACCAACATCGACGTGCACGGCAACGGCTTCCGGGTCGAGGACATGGACCTGCTGGCCGGCCTGGGCGGGCGGCTGCGTGGCGCAGCCACCGTCGATGCGGTCGTCGGCGGCACCCTGTTCGAGCCCGAGCCTCGCGGCCGCCTGTCCCTGACCGGGACCCACGTCGGTCGCCAGCCGCTCGGCGACTCCGCGCTGGCCTTCCGCACGGCCGACGGGGTGATGGCCTTCGACGGGCAGCTCGCCGGCCCCGGGCTGGCCGTCGAGGGCACGCTGGGCCTGTGGGACGCGCAGCCCTACGCGATCACCGCCGCCTTCCACGACTTCCCGCTGCACGCGCTCTACCCGGAAGCTCCCGACGGCAGCCCGATCACTGCGCGAATCAGCGGCGACGCGGAGCTCGGCGGGCACTTCGGCGACACACCTTCCCCCGTCGCGATCTCGGCCCACGTCACGGACACGCTCCTGCAGTGGGGGCGGCACAGCCTGGTGGCGCCGGTGCCCTGGACCTGGTCGCAGAGCGGCGAGGACTTCCGCCTGTCGGACCTGTCGCTGCAGGGCGGGCGCACGCGGCTGGCCTTCGCCGGCGAGCGGCATGCGGACGGTCCGACCCGGTTCCTGGGCGGCGGCACCGTCGACCTGGACCTGGCGCGCGCCGTGGTGCCCGGACTGACCCTGGCAGAGGGGACGGCCATCGTCGAGCTGGACATCCTGGGTGACGAGGAGGGGGGGCGTGCCGAGCCGCGGCTGCGAGCCACCGCCGACGGCGTCACGGTGCGAGGCGACTGGTTCCCCGCGCGCTTCGAGGACATGTCGGTGTCGGCTGCCGCCAGCGCCGGGGGCTACGACATCCAGCACCTGACCGGCCGGCTGGGCGGCGGCACGGTCGATGGCCAGGGCCGCATCGACGCGGAAGGCTGGGCCCCCCGTCGCTACGATCTGCGGGGCCGCGTGCGCGACGGCCGGGTTCGCTACTTCGACTTCCTGCCCGCCGCGATCGGCGATGCCGACATCACCTTCCAGGGGCCGAGCGACTCGCCCCTGCTGGCCGGTCGCGTCACCGTGAAGGACATGCTCTACAGCGACCGCATCGACTGGGAGAGCTGGGTGCTCGAGGTGTCGGACGAGGTGCTCAGCTCCGCGGTCGAGGCCGACGGCGAGGACTGGTTCGACATCGACCTGCAGCTGTCGTCCGCCGACACCATCCGCGTCCGCAACAACGTCGCCGACCTGACGGCGAGCGCCGAGCTGCACGTCATCGGCGACACGGCCCTGCCCGGGCTCGAGGGCTGGGTGCGGGCGAGCCCTGGTGGCCGCGTCTACCTCAAGGAGCGGGAGTTCGAGCTGCTGCGCGGCGAGCTGCGCTTCGTCGACCCCTACGCCTACGATCCGGAGCTCGACTTCGCGCTGTCGACCACCGTCGAGGGCATGGACCAGGACGTCGACATCGCCGTACAGGTCGATGGGCGCTGGTCGAGCTGGGGCACCGAGATGCGCAGTGACCCGTCCCTGGCGCAGGCCGACATCAACGCCCTGCTGCTGTTCGGCATGACCCGCGAGGAGATGGAGCGCAGCGGGGCCCTCGGCCAGGCGCTGGCGGTCGAGGGCGGCGACGTGCTGTTCAGCAGCATCGGCGTCGTCCAGCGGGCCGAGGAGGGCATCTTCCGCCTGCGCGGCCTCGAGCCCCTGCTCGCCCCGCTGCGCCCCGATCGGCTGGACCTGGTGAGCGGCACGAGCGAGCGCGGCTCCGGCACGCTCAACAGCGAGCTGCGGCTGCTCTACGAGAACGACCTGTGGGACGGCGGCCAGCTGATCTACGAGCAGAACATCGTCGACCTGGACGACCAGTACGTCGCCCTCGAGCAGCGGCTGGCCCGGCGGCTGTACCTGCGTGGCTGGTGGTCCCGCGAGCAGATCGACCGCACCCTGTCCATCGGCGGTGCCTACGGCCTGGAAGTCAACCTGCGCTGGGAGCTGGACTGGTGAGCCGCAGCCGGCCCGCGTGGGTGCCCCGGTGCGTCCTGCTGCTGGCGGGGGCGCTGGCCTGCGCGCCGGTCGCCCGGGGCCAGGAGCCCGACGTCGCCGACGTCCCCGACGCGCTCCCCGCCACCGAGGACCCACCGCTCGAGCCGATCGACATGCCCGGGGGAGAGACCTGGTACGTGGGCCTGCCCGTGTCCCAGGTCACGCTGGAGGCGCCCCAGGGAGGGCTGCCGCGCGAGAACCTCGAGCCCCTGTTGCGGGTCCGGCAGGGCGAGATCTTCGACCGCGGCGCCGTCCGCCAGGACATCGCCCTGTTGCTGCGGGCCGGCGCCTTCGCCGCGGTCGAGGCCCACGCCGAGCCGTGGATCACCTTCGGTCCGGACGGCGAGCCGGTGCCAGCCGTCCAGCTGGCCTACCGCGTCTGGCCGTCGCCGCGGATCGACCACATCGACCTGGAGACGCCGCGGGGCGCGGTGCGCCGCACCGCCAGCGAGGCGCTGGACCTCGGCCGCGGCGAGGCGTTCTTCCCCGCGCGGGACCGGGCGCCGGCCGAGCGACGCGTCCAGGAAGCGCTGGTGGCCGCCGGCTGGCCCGACGCCGTCGTGAGCCTGGACGTGGTCGACGATGGACCCGGACAGCTGGACCTCGTGCTCACCGTCGACCCGGGCCCGCCGCGCACCCTGGCCCGCGTGAGCGTGTCGCCGACCCTGCCGCTCGCCGCCAAGGAGGTCCGGCGGCAGCTTCGGCACGAGGTCGGGCTGCGCCCCGGCCGCCGGATCTCGGACGTCGCCGCCCGCGACGCCCGCCAGGCGGTCACCGGCCTGCTCGCGGCCAAGGGCTTCCTGGACCCGCGGGTCAACCTGCTGTTCAGCCCGGAAGGCGGCGAGGGGGCCGAGGTCCTGGCCGTGCTCGGCGAGGCCGGCGCTCGGACCGAGGTCGTGGCCATCGGGCGCGGCGCCCCGGCGCCCCAGCGCCTGCCGGAGATCCTGGGCCTGACGTCCGGCACCCGCCTGACCGAGGGCATGGTCGAAGAAGCCGAGTCCGAGCTTCGGCGGTGGTTCCAGGCGCGGGGCCGCTACCAGGTCGAGGTCCGATCGCGGGTCGAGCGGGCGGACGAAGACGCGCTGCTGATCCTGGAGGTCGACCGCGGCCCGCTGCACCGGGTCCGGCGCACCGAGGTCGAGGGGGCCGAGGTGTTCGACGGGGACACCCTGGCGCGGGCCCTGCGCGAGGCGGCCCCCGACAGCCTGGGGCGGCGCGTCGTCGTCGACGAGGCGTTGCCGTCGGCCAGCCGGGCCATCGAGGAGGTGTACCGGGGCGCCGGCCGCCTGTCGGCCGACGCGACCCTGGAGGTCGAGCGCCAGGGCAAGGCCCGCTGGCGGCCGCCGTTCAAGCGCGTGGTGCCGCTCACGCTGCGCCTGACCGTGGACGAAGGGGCAGCGACCACCCTGACGTCGTTGTGGGCGGACGGGCTGCAGGACGCCCAGGCCGGGGGGGGCGCCATGGCCCGCGTCGAGCTGGCCCGCGAGCAGCTGGTGGGTGGCCCCTACCTGCCGGGCAGCATCGACACCCTGCGCCAGGACCTGCTGCGCGGCCTGCGGGGCCAGGGCTACCTGTCCGCCGACGTCCAGGTCGAGACCCGGGTCTCGGACGGCAGGGCGGACGTGCGCATGCAGGTCCAGCCCGGCCAGCAGGTGCGCCTGCGCAGCGTGCTCATCCAGGGCAACCGCCGGACCCGTCGGGCGGTCATCGCCCGCGAGCTGGCCGTCGAGCTGGGCCAGCCGGTGACCGTCGACGCGCTGGAAGAGACCCGCCGGCGCCTGTACGACCTCGATCTGTTCCGCGTCGTCACCCTGGAGCTCGTCGGCGAGGACGACCGGGCCCGCGATCTCATCGTGCGGGTCGAAGAACGCGCGCCGGTCCTGTTCGAGGTCGGCGGCGGCATCGCGACCGACCGCGGCATCCTGGCCCGCGGGCGCCTGGCGCACCGCAACATCGGCGGCCTGGGGCACCGCGCCAGCCTGCTCGGCCAGGCCGGCTACGCCTGGAGCGGCGACAGCTGGAGCCTGGACACCCTGAGCCCCGAGTGGTCGGCCGGCGTGCGCTACGAAGCGCCGAACCTGCCGGCCCGCGGCCAGCGGCTGGTGCTCGAGGGCATCCTGCGCGAAGAGACCCAGGCGCCCACCTGGCGGCTGGCCGAGTCGGGCTTCTCGGCGGGCGTCCAGGTCCGGCTGGGCGAAGGCAGCGACGCCTACCTGGCCTATGCCGGCCGCTGGCGGCAGCTCGAGGACATCGATCCCGGCGCCCTGGTCGGCGGGGATCCCTGGCTCGATGTGCTGGGCATGGCCGGGCCCCGCGACGACGTGCCGACCCTGCTGTCCGACCACCGCTTCGTGTCCGGCCCCGAGCTGACCGTGATCCTCGACCGCCGCGACGACGCCATCGATCCGCGGGTCGGCTGGAAGGGCCGCGGCAAGCTGTCGGTGTGGGACGGTCTGGCCGGCGGCCCCGCGACCGTCCGCGCCGAGGCGCGCCTCGACGACCTGCTCCCCCTCGGCCCGCTGACCCTCGCCTCGAGCCTGCAGGGCGGCGTGGGCTTCGCCGGCGGCACCGACGCCACCCTGGGGGTGGAAGACCGGTTCACCCTGGGCGGCTCGGGCTCGCTGCGGGGCTTCCAGCCCGACGTGGTCGGCCCCGCCAACCGGGTGCGCCGCTCGCTCCAGGGCCTGCCCGACGAGCTCGAGCCACTCGTCCGCGGCACCGCCCTCGCCGACGCGCCCACCCACTGGACCTCCACCGGCGGCGACGCCATGCTCGCCCTGTCCCTCGAGCTGCGCACGCCGCTGTCGACCCTGGGGCTCGGCGACCTCGACGACATCTGGCTGGTCACCTTCACCGACGCCGGCCGCGTCGGCTTCCTGGCCCCGGTGGCCGACACCACCAGCCAGTCGTCGGGCCTCGATCCGCTGTTCCGCTACAGCGTCGGCGGCGGCATCCGGCTCGCGACGCCCGTCGGGCCCACGGCGCTGGTGGTCGGCGTGAACCCGCACCGCCTGACCGAGCGCGACGAGCCCGCCGCCATCGTGCACTTCACCCTGGGCGAGCTGTAGGCCCGTCCCTGAGTGCGTCGGTCACTCGGCCAGCAGCCCGTGGCGCACGCCGCCGTCGCTGACCAGCATGCTCTCGCGGCGCAGCGATGTGAGCACGGTCTCCAGCACCACCGCCCCGGCCAGCAGGTAGTCCGCCCGGGCCGGCTCGACGGCCGCCCACTCCCGGCGCTCGGCGGCGCTGCTGGCCAGCAATCGGTCGGTCCACCGGCGCAGGTCGGCCCGACGCAGCCGGCTGCCGTGCACCGCGTCCCGGTCCCACGCCGTCAGGCCCAGGTTCATCGCCGACAGGCTGGTCGCCGTGCCGGCCACGCCGACGACCGACCGGGCGTGGTGGTCGGGGGTCAGCACCGCGCAGGCGTCCTGGACGGCCTCGCGCAGCCGGCCCAGGTCGCGCGGGTCGTAGCGATCGAAGCCCTCGCCGAAGAAGGCCTCGGTCAGGCGGACCGCGCCGATCTCCATGCTGGTGCGGAAGGCCAGCCGCTCGCCCTCGCCGACCACCACCTCGGTGCTGCCGCCGCCCAGGTCGACCACGGCGACGCTGCCCAGGGGCAGGGGCACGCCGTCCAGGGCGCCGAGCCACGTCAGGCGCGCTTCCTCGGGGCCCGAGATCACCTCGATCCGCAGCCCGGTGCGCTCCAGCACGCGCTGGAAGAAGGTGTCGGCGTTCAGCGCCCGCCGCGCCGCGCTGGTCGCCACCGCCCGGACGTCCGCGGCCGGGACCCCGTGGGCCAGCGCCGCCTGCGCATAGCGGGCCAGCACCTCGACCGCGGCGTCCATCCGGTCGGGGCGGAACAGACCCCGGTCCCCCAGGCCCCGCCCCAGCCCGACCACGGTCGCTTCGTCGTGCAGGGTGTCGCCCGAGGGACTGCGGACCAGGAGGAGGAGGGAGTTGCTGCCGATGTCGATGGCGGCGCGCGGCTGCGGCGTCATGCGGACCTGCGGGGAGGAGGAGGAGGGCGCGCTACCAGGTGAGGGCAGGGGACCAGGACGGGTTGGTGTAGCCACCCTTGCCGGTGGTGAGCTGGACCTGGTGGGTGCCGTCCGCGGTGCTCATCCAGATGTGGCTGCTGCCCGAGCGGGTCGACGAGAAGGCGACGTATTCGCCGTCGGGGCTCCACGACGGGTCCTCGTTGTCGCCCTGGCCCTGGGTCAGGCGCGTCAGGCCCGTGCCGTCGAGCCGCACGGTGAACACGTCGAACACGCCGTCCCGGCTCACGAAGGCCAGCCGGTCGCCCTTGGGGGACCAGCTGGGATCCACGTTGTGGCCGCCCTGGAAGGTGACGCGTCGGGCGCCGCTGCCGTCGGCGCTGGCGACGTAGATCTGCGCGCCACCGCCCCGCTCGCTGACGAAGGCGACCTTGCTGCCGTCGGGGCTCCAGCAGGGGCTGCTGTCGATGCCGGCGGCCTTGGTGACCCGGGTGGACACCGCGCCGTTCTTGGCGTCGATGGTGTACACGTCGGGATCGCCGTTGGGCGCCATGGTCAGGGCGATCCGGTCGCCCAGGGGGCTCCAGGCCGCGCCGCTGTTGATGCCGGTGCGCGCCGACAGCCGGGTGATGCGTCCGCCCGACAGGTCGGCGACGTACAGATCGGGGTTGCCGGCGGCGTAGCTCGTGAACGCCAGCCGGGTGCCCGTCGGGTCCCAGGTCGGCGCCAGGTTGATGCTGCCGTTCTTCGTGATGCGGGTCAGCCCGTAGCCGTCGAAGTCGACGACGTAGATCTCCTTGTTGCCCGAGAAGCTGCCGGCGCAGGCGAAGCGGCTGGCGAAGGGGGCCGGGCGGCCGGTGATGCGCAGCACGATCTCGCCGGCGACCTTGTGGGCCAGGCTGCGCCAGGCGCTGGCGTCGGCGGTGAAGGCCTTGGCGCCCAGCTTGCGGCGCCCGCCCACGTCGTAGACCCAGGCTTCGGCCCGCAGGCCCTTGCCGTCGGGCTGCAGCACGATCTTGCCCAGGCCCACCGCACCGGGGACGTCCCAGTCCTCGAAGGCGAACTCGCCGGGCTTCACGCCCGTGCCGCCCGGCTCGATGTGGGCGGCTTCCTCGATCATCCGGAACCAGCCCGACAGCTCCAGGTCGCGCCGGACCACCTCGTAGAACTCGGCGCTCTCGCTGGCGCCGCCGATCGGGCGGGCGACGGCGAGCGGCGTCTTGTTGCCGCCGGGGCTGCCGATGCTCAGCAGGATGGTCTGGTCCTGGGCGCGCCCGCTGCGGGGCAGGGCCAGGGCGGCGGTGCCGGCCAGCATGCCGCCCAGCAGGCGGCGGCGATCGATGCGGCTGTGCATGGCTGTCTCCTCTTCAGCGCTTGGCGCCGGCCGGGAATTCCATCACCACGCCCTTGGTGGTGCTGCCCCGCCACTTCTCGGGCGGAGGCGGGACGCGGCCCGTCTTCATCACGGCCATGATGGCCGAGCGGTCGAAGCCGGAGTCGCCCGTGCCCTTGTACACCTGGGGCTTGCCGAGCTTTCCGTCGGGTCCGACCGGCACGACCAGGTACACGACGTAGTCGGGGTGGCCGGCGACCGTGGCCGGCAGCGGGGTCCAGTTGGCGCGCAGGGCCTCTTCGGCCTGGACCTTCCAGCGGGCCAGCTCGGGATCGTTGATGCCGTCGCCGCCCGGCCCGAAGATCGCCTCGTCGATGGACACCCCGTCGGGGCTGGTCCGCGGCCGGTCGGTGTCGCCGAGGGGTGCGTTCGGGTCCTTGACCAGGGCCTCGCGGCGGGCCGAGTTCAAGAGCGCCTCGCGGGCGTCGGTGCGGTCCTTGGTCGTGCCCTTGCGCGGCTCGTCCTTCTGCAGCGACATGTCACTGGCGTTGGGGACCGGCTTCGCGGCGTCGGCCTGGCCCTTGGGGGCTTCGGCGACGGGCTCGGGCGGGGCTTCCTTGGCGGCGACCGGGTTGTCGGGGGTGCGGCTCGGCTTGTCGGGCAGGCGTCCGGTCTGCTTGGGCAGCGCGACCGCCGACACCCGCATCACGTTGTCGGGGTTCACCAGGGGCGGCTCGCCGGCGCAGCTGCCGCACTGGGCCAGGAAGATCAGCAGGGCCAGCAGCACGTGCAGGGCGACGCTGGCCGGCACCTCCCAGGTGATCCGCTCCTTCTTGCGCCCTTGGACCGCGATGCTCGCCACTCAGCCCTCCGAGCCGGGTTGGGTCACCATGCCCATGCGGGCGATGCCCGCCTGGGTGCACATCGCCAGCAGCTGGGCGACCTTCTCGTAGGGCACCTGCCCGTCCGCCTTCAGGAACACGTCCTGATCGGGATTGTTCCGGGCGATGGCCTCGAGCTTGGGCCCGAGCTCGTCGATCGTGAACTCGTGCTCGTTGATGTAGTACTTGCCGTCGGCGGTCACCGACAGCACGAGCTGGTCGTCGGGATCGGTCGGCAGCGCCGGCGCGTCGGCGTGCGGCAGCTCGACCTGCATGCCCGTGGTCATCATCGGGGCGGTCACCATGAAGATGATCAGCAGGACCAGCATCACGTCCACGAAGGGCGTGACGTTGATCTCCGACATCATGCCGCCAGAGTCGCCGCCGGTGCTCATGCCCATGGCTCAGCTCCTGCGGAAGTGCCGCTTGACGATGTTGAGGAAGTCGCTCGAGAAGTTCTCCATGTCCGAGTTGAGCACGCGGATCCTGGAGTTGAAGAAATTGAAGGCCATGACCGCCGGGATCGCGGCCGCGAGGCCGACGGCCGTGGCGATGAGCGCGTGGCTGATGTCACCGCCGACGGTGGCGACGGTGGCCTGGCCGGTGGCGTCGATCTTCTGGAAGGCCCGCAGGATGCCCCAGACCGTGCCGAACAGGCCGATGAAGGGGGCCGTCGAGCCGGTCGTCGCCAGGAAGGGCGTCAGCCGCTCCAGCGCGGTGCGCTCGCTGCTGGCGGCCCGCCGCAGCGCACGCTCGAGGTTGTCCTCGGCGTCGAGGGTGGCGCCCATGCCGGCGTGGCCTTCGCCTTCGTCGCGGGTCAGGCGGGACAGCTCGACGTAGGCGGCCTTGAACACCGACGCGACCGGGCTGCCCTGGTAACGATCCAGCCGGTCGTAGACCTGGTCCAGCCGCTGGCTCTTCCAGAACAGGTCCAGGAAGGCCGTGTCCAGCCGGACCGCCTTGCGCAGCATCGCGGCCTTGTTGAAGATGATGACCCAGCAGACGACGCTCATGCCGAGCAGCACGAGCAGGACCGACTGCACGATGATGTCGGCTTCCAGGAACAGCTCGGCGATGCCGGGGCTCTGGTGGGCCGGCTCCACCTGACCGACGGCGGCTAGGTAGACCTCGATGCTGGGCGGCATGGAAGCTCCGGGAGGAGGTGTGGGACACCGCGGGAGCGTGGCGGTGCGACCGGGGGATGAGAAGGGAGGAGGGGAGGAGGAGGACGCGGCCCGAGGGAGGGGAGGGCCGGCAGGTGTGCCCGGGCCAGTGCGCCCAGGCAGGTGCGCTCAGGCGCTGGTGTTGCTGGCCCGCTCGCCGGACCAGCCGGACATGCCTTCGCCGACCACGTAGACCTCGCTGGCGCCGATCGACGCCATGAACTCGGCCGCCTGGGCAGCGGCGCCGCCGGACTGGTCCACGAAGATGAGGTGGGTGGTCTGACCGAGCTCCTGGTAGCGGTGCGGCAGCTCGTCGACGGGCAGGTGCACGGCCATCGGGGCGTGGTCGGCGTCGAACTCGGACCGGGTGCGCACGTCGACCAGCTTGAAGCTGTCGTCGTCGGCCAGCATGTCGAGGGCCTTCTGGCTGTCGACCTCGACCACGCGCCAGGACTCGCTGCCGGGGTCGCGCACGCCGGTGAACCCTGCGGCTTCCTGCTGCTGCGCCTCCGGCACGTCCTTGCCCTCGAGCGAGGCCACGGTCGAGAGCGCGGTCTGCACGTCGACCAGCCCGTGTTCCGAGAAGGCCACGCGGCCTTGCTTGTCGATGATCACGACGGCGGGGCGGCTGTAGGGGCGGACCCGGCCGGAGCAGCCGAACTTGCGGGACTCGACGGCGAAGGGGTCGTAGAGCAGGAAGAACTCCAGCCCGAGCTCGGCCCGGAACTCGCGCAGGCGGTCCGTGCGGAAGGTGCTGACGCCGAACACCACCGTGTCGAGGTCCTCGAAGCCGTCCAGCCGGGCGTCGTAGGACTTCAGGAAGGCGTCGGTGGCGTCGTCGGCGGTGCTGCGGAAGAACAGCAGCACCACGTTGAGGTGGTCCCGGAAGTCCGGGAGCTTGATCCAGGTGCCTTCGTCGGCGGTCAGCGACAGCTCGGGCGCGGTCTCGCCGACGGCGACGGGGCGCATCAGGAGCGTGTTCTTCAGGAGCGAGCGCAGCGGCATGGAGCATCCGGACGGTGCGGGCGGGGGCGCGTCGGGGCGCCGGGCATGCCGGTGCGAGGGCGCACGAGGCAGCAGGGTTTCCGTGCACCGCGCTTAGCGCAATCCGACGCAGCCCGGCAACCGGGGGGACACCCGCTCAGCCTGCGCCGTCGATCTCGACGACGTCGAGCACATCGTCGCTCGCCACCAGGTCCCCCTGGAAGGCGCGCCCGTAGACCTTCTGCATGCGCTCGCCCTGGCCCAGCAGGGCCCGCCGCGCGCCGATCGCCCCGATGGTCGTCCCGAAGCCGGGGATCAGCCGCCCGACGCGCTTCCCGACGAGCGCCAGGGCCTGCTTCGCCGCGGCGCCGGCCAGCTTGCGACCCCGGTCCCGCAGGGTCGCGTCCTCCCGGGCCGGCAGGCGGCTGCGGATCACCTCGGGCAGCTCGCGGATCCGCAGGCCCACCGCGCCCTCGGCCGGCAGCTCGACCTCGAAGCCCTCGGCCAGGGCCCGGGCCAGCAGGATGCGTCCGTGGTCGGTCTCGGGGTCGAAGCCGTAGACCACGGCCAGCCGCTGGGCCAGCCGCAGGCTCTGCACCAGGGCGGCGGCGACCTCGGGCGGCACGGACAGCAGGCCGCCGAAGCTGCCGGCAGCCCCACGCGCTGCGGCCAGCCGGGACGCCCTCCGGGTGAGCTGGCTGGCGCTCTCGTCCAGCAGCATGCGGTCGGGGTGTCGCCCCGTCTGCGGGTCCCAGCGGTGCAGCCCGTCCCGATCGAGCTCGGCGCGGATCGCGGCGGTCTCCAGGCTGGCCGCCTGGTAGACGGCGGGCAACAGGCCGTCGTCCAGGCGGTCGCCCAGCGCGTCGATCAGCTCTTGCAGGGGGCTCGGCACGGGGCCTCAGGCCTGGACCTCGACCAGGGCGGCCTGGTCGTGGGTGCTGCCGAACCGGCCCCGCTCGTCGCAGGTGATCCGGGCCATGGCGCAGGCGTCGTCGTGGGTGAAGAACAGCCGGCCGCCGGCCTGCACCAGGTGGTCGAGCAGGCGGATCTTCTCGTCGAGGAGCAGCTCGGGGTAGCGGTCGTAGCCCATGTGGATCGACCGGTGGACCCAGGGGCGGCCGGGCACCAGATCCCCGCCGAACACCACCGGGCCCTGGGTGCCCTGGATCTCCGCCAGCAACAGCCCCGGCGTGTGGCCGTAGCTGACGTGCAGCCGCCAGTCGGAGCCCAGGGTGACGCTCTGCGCGGGGGCGAGCACCATCGGAGCGTCGGCGGTGGGCTCGGGATGGTCCACGATCTCCAGGCGGCCGCTCTGCTCGAGCAGGTCGGGCAGCTCGGGGATGAAGCTGGCCTGGTCGCGACCGTGGGGGTGCTTCGCCCGCTCCCAGGCCGCGCGGCCGACGATGAAGGTCGCGCGGTCGAACAGCAGGCGCGGGGCCTTGCCGTCTTCCCAGGCCGACAGCAGGCCGCCGGCGTGGTCGAAGTGCAGGTGGGACAGCAGCACCACGTCGATGTCGCCGGGCGTCAGGCCGCGCTCGGCCAGGCTGGCCAGCAGCACGTGGCGGTCCTCGACCACGCCGTAGCGCTCGCGCAGCGCGGGGGGGAAGAACGCGCCGATGCCCGTCTCGAGCAGGATCTTCCGCTGCCCGTCGTCCACCAGCAGGGCCCGGCAGGCCAGGTCGATGCGGTTCTTCTCGTCCGGCGGCGCCCAGCGCTCCCAGAGGGCCCGCGGGGCGTGGCCGAACATGGCGCCGCCGTCGAGCTTCTGTCGGTTGCCCATGATGGAGCTGAGGGTGAACGGCACGGCGGCGTCCCAGGGGAGGAGGGGATCAGTCTCTAGCCGGCTCGGGGGCCGGTGGCTCCAGGGCGCAGGCCCCGGGCGCAGGGGAGGGGAGCCCGGTCAGGGACAGCCCCTCGGCGCCGTCGTGGGACAGGCGTGCGCTCGGCGATGCCCAGACCGCCGGCTGGCCCTGGAAGCCGCCGTCGATCATGGCGCAGAGCCCGTCGGCGTCGGCATGCGCCGGCGCGTCCTGGCCGGCAGCCCACCGGATCCGCGCAGAGACGCCGGCGGTCAGTGGATCGCCCGGGGGGCGCGCCGTGTCGGCGCCGGGCCACCAGATCGCGTCGGCCTGCAGCCAGCCTTCGACGTCCTGGTGGGGGGCCGGGCAGCCCACGCAGCGCACCCGCACGCGGACGGGCAGGGTCTGCAGCACCGTGACACGCACGCCCGCCGGGTCGATGAGCGCCAGGGTCGCGCCCCCCGGCGCGACGATGCTGACCGGACCGCGGGCGGTCCAGGCGGTGAATGGGGTCGTCGGCCAGGCGCGCGGGTCTTCGACGGCCGGGACCGGATCCTGCTCGCCGGGATCCACCGGGACCGGGGCCCAGCAGGCCAGCGCGGGCCACACCAGCAGGATGCCGGCCAGCAGCGCTCCATGCAGGGTGGCCGGCGGGCGCCTGGGGTTCGGACGAGGTGCATTCACGCCAAGGGCGATACCATTGGCCGGTGAGCGTTGCGAGCCCGCTTCTGCACCAGGGAGCCCGGGTGGCCGTCGTGGCCCCCAGCGGGGCCTTCGATCCGGCCCGCCTGGAGCGGGGCGTCGAGCGGATCCGCGCGTGGGGCCTGGACGTCGTGCCGGGCGAACACCTGCACGCGCGTCACCGCTACACCGCGGGCACCATCGAGCAGCGCCGCGCCGACCTGATCACCGCGCTGACGGCGCCGGACATCGACGCCGTGTGGTTCGCCCGCGGCGGCTACGGCACGGTCCAGCTGCTCCCCGACCTGCCCCCGCCGGCCGACGACCGACCGATCATCGGCTTCTCCGACGCCACCGCCTTGTTCTGCGCCCTCGACCGCCAGCGCCTCCACGGGGTGCGCGCCGGCCGCGCGGTCCACGGCCCGGTGCTGCACTCCCTCGCCGACCTCGCCGACCCCGCGAGCCAGCAGGCCCTGCGCAGCCTCCTCCTCGGAGACCCGCGGGTGCACCTCCCCGGCGTGCACCTGGCCGGTCCCACCGACCGCGTGCAGGGGCGCGTGGTCGGCGGCAACCTCTGCGTGCTCGCCAGCCTGGCCGGCACGCCCTGGGCCCTGTGCGCCCGCGACGCCATCCTGCTGCTCGAGGACGTGGGCGAGCCCGCCTACAAGCTCGACCGGTTGATCACCCAGCTGCGCCTGTCCGGGGCCCTCGACGGCGTGCGCGGCGTGGCGCTCGGCACCTTCACCGACTGCCGGACCCCGCCCGACGCCGACTGGACGATCGAGGCGCTGCTGGTCGAGCTGCTGGCGCCGCTGGGCGTGCCGGTCGTCGGGCGCCTGCCGGTCGGCCACGGCTCACGCAACCATGCCTTCGTGCACGGCGGGCACGGCGTGCTCACGGTCGAGGGCCTGCATGTCGACCCCTGAGGGTGGCTTCGACGCGGTCGAGACGGTGCTGCGCGATGCGCTCGGCGACGGGGCCATGCCCGGCGTGGCCGCGCGCGTGCACCAGCACGGCCGCCTGCGGTGGGCGTGGCACGGCGGCGACGCAGAGCTGCGGCCCGTGCGCCGGCCCGTGCAGGCCGACACGGCCTGGGACCTCGCCAGCCTGACGAAGGTGCTCTGCACCACCCCACTGGCCCTGGCCCTGCACGCTGCCGGTCGGCTCGACCTCGACGCGCCCCTCTCGGAGCGGCTGCCCTGGGCCCCCGTCGGCGTCACGGCCGCCCACTGCCTCCAGCACAGCAGCGGCCTGCGCCCGTGGGTCCCGCTGTTCCAGGCCGTCGTCGACGACGGCGTCGCCTGGGGCACCGCCTCCCTCCGGGAAGCGCTCGCCCGACGGGCCGCCGCGCAGGTGCAGGGGCCGCCCGGCCAGGCGCACGCCTACTCGGACCTCGGCTTCCTCCTGCTCGGCGCCGCCCTCGAGGCGGCGGGCGGAGACCGGCTCGATCGGCTGTGGGAACAGCACGTGCGGGCGCCGCTCGACGTCGACCTGCGCTTCGGCTGGCCCGGCGCCGCCGCGACCGAGGACTGTCCCGTCCGCGGCCGGGTGGTCGCCGGGGAAGTGCACGACCTCAACGCCGCGGTGATGGGCGGCATCGCGCCCCACGCCGGCCTGTTCGGCGCCGCCGACGCGGTGGCCACCTTCGCCGACGCGATGGTCGCGGCCTGGCAGGGGACCGGCGGGTCGGGCATCGACCGCGGGCTGCTGCGCCGCGCCTGGACCGAGCCCGGGCCGGGCAGCCACCGACTGGGCTGGGACAGCGTGAGTCCCCAGGGCTCGACCGCCGGCGCGCGGTGGCCCGGCGACGGTGTCGGCCACCTGGGCTTCACCGGGACCTCGCTGTGGATCGCGCCGGCCGCGGGGCTGGTGGCCGTGCTGCTCACCAACCGCGTGCACCCCGACATCGAAGGCGGCGCCGTGCCCGGAGCCGAGCCCGGGCCGCGCACCCGCGCCTTCCGGGCGCTGCGGCCGGCCTTCCACGAAGCCGTCTGTCGTGCGGTCGGCCTGTAGCCGCGGGCCGACGGGCTGCGTCCCCCCGGCTCAGGGGCAGGCGGCGTCGACCACCACGGAGTTGTTGGTCTCGACACACTCGCTGGCGTAGCCGACGCCGGACGCATCTTCGTCCACCGACAGGTACAGGGTGCCGCCTTCGGCGTCCGCCGTCGACAGGCGCACGCGCACCGCGGGGGCGATGGCACCCGCCTCGACCATGCCGCTGAAGAAGTGTTCTTCGACCAGGACCGTGGTACCGTCGGGCTTCTCCAGCCACAGGGTCAAGGGCACGCCCCGGCGCAGGGTCGCGGCGCCCTGGTTGGCCAGCGACACGTCGATCACCACGGTGCCCCGGTCGCACTCTTCGGTGCAGACCCGGGCGGCGGGAACGGCGTCGGGCCACTTGCCGCCGCTGCTGGGCGTGGGGTCGCCAGACCGGAAGTTGTTGTGGGTCGGCCAGTTGGGCTCGGGCACGGCCGGCACCGACATGTCGGCGCCGACGTTCGTGATGCTGAACGCGTGCTGGTTCCAGACCTGCTGGCCGGCCTGCCAGGACCCGGACTCGCTGCCCAGGACGTACAGCCCGAAGTTCTCCTCGCCGTAGTGACCACCACCCTGGGGCACCACGATCTCGGCGTTGCCATCGGCGTCGACGTCTGCGACGGGCGGGAAGTCGTGCAGCGTGCGCGAGGTGTGTTCCTCGCTGCGCATCAGGACCTCGCCCGTGGCGCCATCGAACACGTGCAGGGCCTCTTCGTCGGCGTAGACCACCTCGGGCGCGCCGTCGGCCTCGAAGTCGAAGATCACCGAGCCGGTGGCGTGGCTGGACTCGTCGCGGACCGTGGTCCGCCACATGAGCTCGCCGTCGGCTTCGTAGGCCGCGTAGTACAGCGCCGACGCCAGCGCGATCTCGGGCTCGCCGTCGCCATCCAGGTCGCCGATGGTCGGCGGCCCACCGTTGCCGCCGCCGGTCAGGGTCCACGAGGCCCGCGTGCTGCAGCCGGTGTCGTAGACATCGACGCGTCCGTCCCCGACCACCACCCACTCGCCCTGGCCGTCCAGGTCCAGGTCGGCGATGCCGACGAAGCCGTCGGTGGGGCCGGCGCCGGCACAGAGCACCGTTCCGTCCGGCGCGTAGCGGGTCCGACCGGCGATGAGCTCCTGCTGCCCGTCTCCGTCCAGGTCTGCGACCGCGCTGTGGGTGCCGAGCTCGGCGTAGGACGGGTGCCGGCCCTCGTCGCCTTCGCCGACGAACCGCATGCTGCCGTCGGCGCCCTCGAGCACCGTGCGCCCGACGACGACCTCGACCCGACCATCGCCGTCCAGGTCGGCCAGGGCCGTGCCGTGGCCGGAGCAGTCCAGCAGGCCGGGATCGGTGGCCCACAGCAGCGTGCCGTCCACGTCCCAGGCCGCCACGCCACAGTTCATGTCGACCGGGAAGGCCGCGTCGTCTTCGGCCCCTGGGTCTTCGGCGGGAGGGGCCGGACCGATCGGGTTGTCGTCCTGGGGCTCGCCGCCACCGCCGCCCCCGTCGTCGGGAACCCCGGTCCCACCGTCCTCCGGCGGCACGAAGATCTCCGCGACGGTCACGATGTCGGGGCGGCCGTCGCCGTCGATGTCGCCGATCGCCGGCGTGGCGTAGCGGTAGGGGAAGATCTGCTTGCCGTCGGGGTAGCTGCCGCGCACCAGCGTGGTCATGGCGCCGGTCCGGCCGTCGAGCCGCCGGATCATGCCGTGCTTGTGGGCGCCGGGCTCGTGGGTGACCACGACCACCGACGGCACGTCGCCGGGCCCGTAGACCCCGTCCCCGTTGTCGTCGACCAGGTGGCCCACCACGGGCGCCGCGATGATCTCGCGAGACTCGGGCTGGTCGTCCCAGCGCTCGATCTTCCACTCGATGACCGGATCGAACACGCCGATCTCGGCGGTGACCTCGCAGGCTTCGTTGACGGCGATCTCGTCGGTGAGATCGGGCGGTCCGCACGGGCCCCAGTCCCCGGTGTCGTCGCCTCCGCCGGGCGGGCCGGTGTCGTCGGCGCCTTCGATGGGGCCGGGCTTGGCGAGCCCGTAGTCCACGCAGGCCACGACGGGCGTCAGCAGGAGACCGCACAAGACGAAGCAGCGTCGGTCGGGGCGGGACATCGCGCGGAGTGCCGGGAGGAGGAGGGGTCCGGGGAGGAGTCCCGGAGGGAAGGGCGAAGCCGCGTGACACGGGCTCCGTCGGCTCCCACTGTAGCCCGCATGGCGGCCGATGCGGAGGTCGAGATAGGGGTCCAGGCCGACCTCCCCCGGAGACCCCATGTCCGACGGACCCCGCTGGTTCGAACAGGCTCCTCCCGAGCATCGCCCCGGGCCTCGCACCGCGAAGACCGAGGGCCCCAAGCTCTGGCTGAAGTGCCCCGGCTGCCGCGCCATGGTCTACAAGGAGGAGCTCGCCCGCTGCGCCCAGGTGTGCCCCCGCTGCGGCCACCACCTGCGCCTCGAAGCGGCCGATCGCATCGCGCTGCTGGTCGACGACGGCAGCTTCGAGCGGCACGACGCCGACCTGCGGCCCCTCGACCCCCTCGAGTTCTTCGACAGCAAGCCCTACGCCGACCGCATCGACCGCACCCAGGACAAGACCGGCGAGCCCGACGCCTACCTGGCCGGCTCGGCGACCATCGACGGCCTGCCCGTGCAGATCGGCGCCTTCGACTTCCGCTTCATGGGCGGCTCGATGGGCTCGGTCGTCGGCGAGCTCATCACCCGCCAGATCGAGCGGGGCGTCGACCGGCGGCAGCCCGTCGTCATCGTCAGCGCCTCGGGCGGTGCGCGCATGCAGGAAGGCGTGCTGTCGCTGATGCAGATGGCCAAGACCTCGGCCGCCCTGGCGCGGCTGCGGGACGAAGCGAAGCAGCCCTACATCAGCATCCTGACCCACCCGACCACCGGCGGCGTCGCGGCCAGCTTCTCGATGCTGGGCGATCTCATCCTGGCGGAACCCGAAGCCCTGATCGGCTTCGCCGGCCCCCGCGTCATCGAGCAGACCATCGGCGAGAAGCTGCCCGACGGCTTCCAGACCAGCGAGTACCTGCTCGAGCACGGCATGATCGACCGCATCGTCCCCCGCCAGGAGCTGCGCGAGGTGGTGTCGCGCTGCCTGCACCTGCTGACCGGTCACTGAGCCCGACGTGCAGGACCACCCGATCCTCGCCGCGGCGGCCTCGGCCGGGGTCCGCCTGGGCCTCGACCGCGTGCGTGGGCTGCTGTCCTACATGGGGGACCCGCACAAGGTGCCGCGGGTCATCCACGTGGCCGGCACCAACGGCAAGGGCAGCGTCACGCGCACGGTGGGCACCCTGCTGCGCGCCCACGGCCTGCGCACCGGCGAGCTGACCTCGCCGCACCTGCAGCAGGTCAACGAGCGCATCACCGTCGACGGCCTGCCGATCTCCGACGGCGCGCTCGCCAGCCTGCTCGAAGAGGTCCAGGGTGCGGCGCACGCCTGGGCGGGTGTCGACGCCGAGCCCGGCGAGGTGCTGCTGACCTACTTCGAGCTCACGACCGCCGCCGGCTTCCTGCACCTGGCCCGCGCCGGCGTGGACGTGGCCGTCGTCGAGGTCGGCCTGGGCGGGCGGCTGGACGCCACCAACGTCGTCAGCCCCGAGCTCTGCGCCATCGTCAGCGTCGGCATCGACCACACGGCCGAGCTGGGGCCGGACCTGGCCAGCATCGCCGCCGAGAAGGCCGGCATCATCAAGGCCGGCGCACCGGTGGTGGTGGGACCGCTGTCCCCCGACGCGCTGCGTGTGGTGCGGTCGATGGCGGCGGATCGCGGGGCGCCGATCCTGGTCGCCGACGACGCGTGGCGCGTGCAGCGGGTCCGCGACCAGCCGGGGGCCTTCAGCTGGACCCGCGATGGCCGCAGCCTGGGGCCCCTGCGCCTCGCGCTGCAGGGCGCGCACCAGCTCGACAACGCAGGCGTGGCACTGACACTGGCCGACCTGGCCCTGGGGCGCGGCCGCGGCGGACCCGGCCTGGATCCAGCGCGCACCGCGGCGGCCCTGCTGGATGTCCGGCACCCGGGCCGGCTCGAGCGCCTGGCCCCCGACCTGGTCGTGGACGGTGCCCACAACGCCGCCGGCGCGGGGGTGCTGGCCGACTGGCTGCGGGCCCAGCCCCGGGAAGGCCCCCGCACCCTGCTGCTGGGGGTGTCCGCCGACAAGGACGTGCGCAGCATGGTCGTCGCGCTCGAGTCGGAGTTCGACCGGGTGGTCACCACCCACTGCCGCCACCCGCGGGCGATGCAGGCGGGCGCCCTGGCCGAGACCCTGGTCGGCGTCGGCCTGCCGGTGTTGCCGGCCGGTCCGGTCGAAGACGCGCTGCCCCTGGCGCGGGCCGGTGGCGGGCTGGTGGTCGCGGCGGGCTCGCTGTTCCTGGCGGGGGCGGTGCGGGAGCTGGTCGGGGCCCCGTGACGGTGCCGGGCCAGCGGCGACGCCGGGTGGGGAGCGGTGGCGCCCTGCTGCTCGGCCTGATGCTGGCTGGACCGTCGGGCGCCGCAGCGCCGGTCGGCGCCGTGGACGAGGAACCGTCGTCCGTCGAGGGGGACGCGCTGCATGTGGAGGCGTCCCACGTGGCCCTCGAGGACGGGCTCGTCACCGGCGAAGGCGACGTGCGCGCCACCTGGGGCGCCGACCGGGCGACCGCGCAGCGGTTCACCCTGGACCCGGACACGGGGCGGCTGGAGCTGTGGGAGGGCACCTGGCGACGACCCGGGGGCGAGGTGGCCTTCGCACGGGCCGAGATCGAGCTGCAGACGGGGGAGGGGACGCTGTACCGGGCCGAGGTGCTGGCCGCGGGCGGGAAGGTGCGCGGCGAGGCGCTGACCTGGACGGAGGACGGGGTGCTGGTCGGCGAGGCGCTCGAGGTGACGACCTGCACGGGCTGCACCCGCCCCACCTGGGAGGTCCGCGCCCGCCACGCCGAGATCGTGCCCGGCGAGGTCGTGCGCTTCCGGGGCGGCACGGTGCGGCTCTGCGGCCTGCCGGTGCTGCCGGTGCCCTGGGGGCGTGTGACCCTGGCCGAGCGACGCAGCGGCTTCCTGGTCCCGCGGGTCGGCGGCGGCGAGGACGGCTGGCTGGTCGCCGTGCCGGCCTGGCTGGCCCTGGGTCCGCGGGCCGAGCTCGAGCTGACCCCCGAGCTGCGCACGGCGCGGGGCGCCCGGCTGCAGGCCGGTGGCAGCTGGCAGCACCTGGACGGGGACGGCGAGGCGCGGCTGGTCGCGGGCTGGGACACGGTCGAGGACCGCACGCGCGGCTCCGGCCGGGTGCGCCAGGGGCTCGCCAGCGGACCCTGGACCCTGGCGGTCGACGCGGCGCTGGAGGGCGATCGCGCCTACCTCGCGGACTATGGCGACGCCTTCCTGTCCCGCAGCATGCCCTGGTCCGAGACGCGGCTCGTGGCGGCGCTCGGGCCCGTCCGCGTCGAGCACGACGGCGTGCAGGCCCTGGCGTCGTCCCTGGACCCGGACGCGGGCGCCCTCGCGGTCCACCACCAGCGGCCGGTCTCGCTGGTGGCCAGCGCCCCCGGTCGGCGCCTGGGCCCCGCGGCCACCGACGGCGGCGCCCGGTTGGACGTCTTCGGGGCGGGCACGGACCCGTGGCGGCTGGACGCCGAGGGGACTCCGGCCGGCCACCTGCAGGCCTGGCTGGGGGGGGCGGTCGGCCAGGACCTGCTGCCGGCGCTGCGCGGCGAGCTCGACGCCGATGCCCGCGTGCGCACCTGGACCGACGGCGCGCCGTGGGGCGAAGCCGAGGTGGCCGCGCGGTTGCTGGTGCCCGGCTGGCTGGGCGACGGGACCGCGCGCCTGCTGTCCGAGGTCGGCCTGCAGACCACGGTGACAGGCGTCGCCGGGGACGCCGACCTGCGCCTGCCGTGGGAACGCGCCGCGCCAGCCTGGGCGGTCGGGCCGGTGGCCACCACGCGTCTGCTGACCGCCACCGGTGTGCCCGTGCGGGCGACCGGCAGCCTGCAGCTCACCGAGACCGGCCTGTTGCCGCGGGGCACCCTGCGGGCCGACCGCGGGGCCTGGCGGCTGCGGGCCGACGCCGACCCCTCCCTCCAGGACCTGCGCCTCGGCTACGACGACGGCGTGCTGGCGGCGGAGACCGGTGTCGCCCACCTGTCCCCTGGCGGCACCGGCGACCCCCTCCTCCAGGCCCGCTCCAGCCTCGACCTCGCGCTGCCGGCGCCGCTGTCCGGCTGGCGGCCCGGCTACAGCGCCTTCCTCGACGTGCAGGGCGGCCGCCTCCTCGCCCACGGCCCGCGCCTCGCCTGGTCCTCGCCCTGCCAGTGCCTGGACCTCGGCCTGACCGCCACCTGGAGCGCCGATCGCGACCTGCCCGACGTCGCCTTCGCCGCCCAGCTGCGCTGAAGGACCGGCGGACGCCGCCTCCTGCCTCACGGGCTACCCTCTCGCTCCCCCCGCCCCGGAGGTCCTGTGTCGCCCTGCGCCTTCTCCTCGCTCGCCCTCGTCGCCGGCCTGGGCGTCGCCCCGGCGGCTGCCGCCGACTCCCCGTCCAGCGCCTGGTACAGCGCCGACACGGTCGCCGAGCAGAGCGTCGCCTTCGGCCAGGTCACGACGTCGGTCGGCCCCGCCTGGGACGCCGCGACCAAGGAGCTTCGCATCCTGGGCCGGGCCGCCGAAGAGCTCGAGATCGGCGTCGCGATGGGCGGCGATCGCGTGCCCGCGGACCTGTCGGAGTGGGCCCTGGGCGTGCGCCGGCGGATCAACGCAGCCGGGCTCCAGGCCCAGAAGCACGTCGATCTGCTGGGAGAGGACTACGACCGCGTGTTCCGGGCGGCTGTCGACCGGGCGGCTGCGGCCCACGGCGGCGCCACCGAGTGCGAGGCGCCCCCGCGCAAGGGCCCGGCGGTGCCCGGCATGGCGCCCCCGAAGCCGGCCTGCCCCGGGACCGACGTCAGCGCGGCCATCGCCCGCGACATCGACGCCGACGCGGTGCTGGCCGCCGAGCTCGCGGAGATCGCCGGCGTGCCCTGGCCCCGGGCCGAGGTCGAGCCGCGCAGCGCCGCGGTGATCCCGGTGGCCGGCAGCGCACGCTGGGTGCAGCTCGCCCCCCTGGCCCGGGCCTTGTGGTCGGATCGCCTGGACGCGCGCACCGACGACCTGGACCGCGGGCTGGCCCGGCTCGCCCCCGATGGCGACCTGTCCGACCCGGCCGTCCTGGCCCAGGCGACCGAGCTGCGGCGCGGCTACGAAGCGGCCCTGGCGAAGGACGGCGAACGGCTGCTCACCGCGCTCCAGGGCGCGCTCGGCAAGGGGGCGCTCAAGGACCTGGGCGACGTCGGGGTCTGCGTGAACCCGCCAGAGTTCGGCGGCTGCGCCGGCGAGGACGTGACCGACCGCGCGCTCCCGCTGCTGAAGGCGGACCGCAAGCTGGCCAAGGCGCTGGCCGACTGACCGGGCCGCGTCCCGCGCTCAGGCGTCGAGCTCGAACACCGGCACCTGGCTGGCGCCTTCGGCGACGTTGGCCAGCGGCCCCGGGGCCAGGCGGCACAAGAAGCCCGCCAGGCGCCCGCGGATGGCGAAGGGGTCCAGGCTGAGCACCGGCGGGCGGGTCAGGGTGGGCGCCAGGGCGGGGTCGAGGGGCCAGGACGGCGCGGGCACCCGGCGCTGCACCACGTGGGCGTCGGCTTCGTCGACGGCGCGCTGCCAGGTGCGCAGGTCCACGGCGTGTCCGAGCACGACGCCGCGCCCGCCGTGGCCGGCGAGGGGCTTGAGGACCCAGGACTCGGGCTCGCGGCGCACCCGCTCGCGCAGATCCGCCGGCGCGCCCGGCCCCGGTCGGTCGCGGAGGATGCCGGTCCACGGCACCGTGCGATCGATGGTCGCCTTGATCTCGGGGGGCAGGTGCCGGCGGAGGAGGGGGTCGTGCAGGAGGGCGAACAGGCCCTTGCCGTGCAGCAGCCCGTTGCGGAAGGCGTTGACCACGCAGACCCGGTGCTGGTGGTAGGCGTCGAGCAGCGGCGCGCAGACGTCGGGGGCGGCGCAGACATCGGCCACCAGCAGGCGACGGTAGACCAGATCGATGGGGGCGCCGTCGGCCTGCAGGCGCTCGCCGTCGAAGACGAGATCCTCGGCGGCCACGACCCTGCACGACAGCCCCAGGGCCCGGAAGGCTTCGGCGAACAGCTCGAACTCGGGCCAGGTGGGCACGCCGGCGCGGTCGACGATGGCGACGGACGGCCGCTCGCCGCCGGCGTGGGCTCCCACAGGGCGGTGGGGGTCGCCGGCCCGCCACTGCTGCCAGGCCGTCAGGGCGGCGCGGGCGGCGGCGCGCGTGGCGTGGAAGGGGCGCAGCAGGGGCAGCAGGGAGCGGGCGGCCGGGTCGCTCAGGAAGACGGCCGCCAGGGCGTCGTCGTAGGCCATGCCGGCGGGGGACTCGGCGTTGAGCTCGAGGAAGGCGGGGCAGGGCCGGCCCAGGTCGTCGGCCAGCAGGTAGCTGTCGAACCGCGCCAGCACGGCCGTGCCCGGGTAGCCGGGATCGGTCTGTGCCAGGGCGATGGTCTGGGCGTCGACCCCGATCCGCGCGGCCAGGCTCTCGGGGCCACGGTCGAGATCGGCCAGCAGCAGCGCGCGGGCTTGCTGGATCGCCCCGCGCAGGTGGGCCAGGGCGTCGCGGTAGGTCGCCACCACCTGCGGCGACAGCAAGAGCGGCGCCCGCACCACGCACAGCGGCTGGTCGCCGTAGCGGACCCCCGCAGCGAGCACCCGCTCGCGGAACGCGGCGGGCCCGCCATCTCCGTCGGCCAGCACGGCCCCGCGCCACTGCGCCAGGGCGGCCTGGACCGAGGGTTCCGGCACATGGGGCTTCATCCCGGCTGGATAGCCCGTCCAGGGGGGGCCGGCGGCGGGATACAGCCTGGGCCGTGAGCACCGCCCCTCCCGACGATCCGGCCGCCGCCGTCCAGGCCGCCCTCTCGCCGCCCCCCGGCAACGAGCCGGTGCGCGAGCGACTCGTGCGCCTCGCCCAGGCCGAGCGCCTGCACCACTGCATGCTGTTCGAGGGCCCCGACGGGGTCGGCAAGCTGTGGACTGCACGCTGGCTCGCGATGCTCGTCAACTGCGACGGACCGGCCGAGATGTTCGGCCCGCGCACCGTGCCCTGCGGCGCCTGTTGGTCCTGCCGCCAGATCGCCCGCGATCAGCATCCGGACGTCATCCGCGTCCAGTCCGACCCGGACAAGGCCAGCAAGGCCATCACGGTGAAGCAGGCCCGCGAGCTGCTCTCTGCCCTGTCCCTGCACCCCTTCCACGCCCGCCTGCGGGTCGTGATCATCGAGCCCGTCGACGCCTTGACGGTCGAAGCGGCCAACGCGCTGCTCAAGACCCTCGAGGAGCCGCCGGCGCAGACGGCCTTCGTGCTGCTCACCGACCGGGCGGCGGCGCTGCTGGCCACGGTGCGCAGCCGCAGCCAGCGCATCCGGTTCGGACCGGTGGACGTCGATCGGGTGGCCGACTGGCTGCAGGCCCAGGGCATCGAAGACGGCCGGCGGCTGGCGGTCCTGGCCGATGGGCGCCCGCTGCGGGCCCGCGAGCTGGCCGACGGCGAGCGCGAGGCCGGGGACGACGCCTTGCACGGCGTGCTCGACGCCATCGACGGTGGCGTGCACGGGCGCCAGTCGTGGACCGAAGCGAACGCCAAGGGAGACCGCGCCGCGGCCCTGGCCCACGCCGACCGCGTCATGGACGCCCTGGAGCGGCTGGCGCGGGATGCGCTGATCGTCGCGGCGGGCGCCGATCGACCGCTCTACGACGAGGCCCGCCGACCGCTGGCCGCTGGCTGGGCCGACCGGCTGGGGGTGAGGGGAGTGGCCGGCGTCGAGGCCGTGCTGGCCCGCACCCGCGCCGATCTGGACGCAAACGTGAACACCCGCCTGGCGCTGGACGCGATGCTGGCCGGCCTCGCCGCCGAGCTGGGGCCGCCCCGATGAGCGCGAACCCGCCGGTGGACCCGAGCGCTGCGGCGGCGCTCCCGCGCCTGTTCGACACCCACTGCCACGTGGTCCCGGACGTGTACGGCGACGCCCTGCCGGGCGTGCTCGATCGGGCGCGCGCGGTGGGCGTCCAGCGCATGCTGTGCATCGGCAGCGGCTACGGGGCCTGCAGCCATCCGCAGGCGATCGCCGTGGCGGACGCCCACGCCGACGTCTGGGCCACGGCCGGGCTGCACCCGCACGAGGCCCGCTTCTGGTCCGACGACCTGGCCCGCGGGCTGCGCGAGGCCGCGGCCCATCCCCGCGTGGTGGCGCTGGGCGAAGCCGGGCTCGACTTCTTCTACGACCAGTCGCCCCGCGACGATCAGCGCCGCGCCCTGGACGGCCAGGCGGCCCTCGCCGTCGAGCTCGGCCTGCCGCTGGTGCTGCACGACCGCGACAGTGACGGCGAGCTGTTCGCGCGGGTCCTCGACGCCGGGGTGTTCGCCACGGGTGCCCTGTGGCACTGCTTCACGGGTGACGTGGCGCGCATGGAACAGGTGGTCGACGCCGGCGGCTACATCAGCCTGTCGGGCATCGTGACCTTCCAGAGTGCACCCGAGCTGCGCCGCGTGGCCGCAGCGGTTCCGGTCGACCGGCTGCTGGTCGAGACGGACAGCCCGTGGCTGGCCCCCGTGCCCCATCGCGGCAAGCAGAACGAGCCGGCCCACGTCGCGCAGGTGGCTGCGACGGTGGCCGGCTGTCGGGGGCTGTCGGTGGAGGAGCTGGCGGAGCTGACCTGGAACAACGCCTGTCGGCTGTTCCGGCTGCCGGCCTAGCTCACTCGTCGGCGCTGCCGCCCTTGGCCTGGCTGGGCGCGTTGGCGTCGGCTTCCGGCGTGTGGATCGGGAAGCTCGGGGTCGTGCCCTGGTTGCGCAGCTTGGCCTTGCGTTCCTTGCCGGCCTTGGCGTTGCGCAGCTTGCGGCGGTACTCGGTCTTCTGGGTGAGGCTGGCCATGGGATTCTCCGAAGGCGTCGGTGGCGCGTGAGGTGGCGCGTCCCTGTGTGCAAGGGGCGGCGCCGCGCCGGTGTTCTCACAACCCGCCGCGTCTAAGCCCTGAGCACCGGCCTGTCAACGCTGCCGCTGGCTTGCCGCCGTCGGACGACCCGGCCGGGCCTGCGTGCTATCACCCCCCTGTCCCGCCCTGCAGAGGAGGCCCCATGTCCCCGTCCCAGCTCCGTGCCTTCGGGCTCCTGACCCTGTTCCCCCTCGTCGTCGTCGGCACGTCCTGCGAACAGATCGGCGACATCAAGGACACCGTCACCGGCCTGACCAACCCGATGGTGGTCGAGGCGATCTACCTGGGGGTGCTGCCGCCCGACGCCGGCGTGCTCGACCTGTCCAAGAGCGAGTTCGTCGACGGCGAGTCCGTCACCGTCTACGTGGCCGACGCCGCCAGTGTCGCCGACATCGACAGCTCGCCCGTCACCGGCGCGGACGTCGCGCTGGTCTCCGACGGCAACGGCGGGCGGTTCCCGCTCGAAGAGGTGTCCGACGGCAAGTACACGGCCAAGGGGCGCGACGGGCTGGTCTACTCGGCCGAGGACGTGGCGATCGCCATCGACCTCGACGGCGACGACGCGACCCATCGGATCTCGGTCCAGGCGCCGCCGCCGGCGGACGCCGGCATCGCCGAGACCCACGTCCAGGGCGAAGCGCTGACCGTCGACATCAGCGGCCAGGGCTACGACTCGCTGCTCATCGTGGTCATCGAGCCCGCCAGCGGCGAGATCTCCTGGACCAACCGGCCCGAGACCATCCAGGAGCTCTACGACCTGACCCGGTCGAGCGACGTCGACGACCTCATCGTCGAGATCCCGGGCTCGGCCTTCCCCGACGCCGCGCTCTACGCGGTGGGCGTCGCCGGGCTCGATGCGGCGGCCGTCGACGACATGGAAGACGTCAACACCGGCCTGTCGACCCTGTTGGCCGGCGAGTGGCGGTTCTACCCGGTGAGCACCCGCTGAGCGGCGCCCGGGGCCGAGGCTCCGGGACCCCTACTCGACGGTGATGGTGCCGGGCAGCATGGCGGCGACGTCGCCCCCCGCCAGGATCTGCCGCAGGGCCAGGGCCCCGGACAGGGCATCCCGCGCCTCGGGGACGGCCCCGACGACGGCCAGGGCGGCCAGCTCGTCGGCCTGGACGGCCGGGGCCAGCACCTCGCGCTTGGGGGACTCCATGTCCTCGACCAGCTGCTCCAGCAGGGTCTTGCGCTCGGGGATGCGCTTGAGGGCCACCGAAGCCGGATCGGCGTCCGGGACCTGGGTCACCGCGTAGGCGATGGCGTCGTCCAGGCTGCCGAGCTCGTCGACCAGCCCGCGCTCCAGTGCCTGCCGGCCGGTCCAGACGCGGCCCTGGGCCACGGCGTGCACCTCGTCGAAGCTCATGCCGCGCCCCTCTGCCGCCTTGCTGACGAAGGTCTGGTAGAAGCTGCCCAGGTAGCCGCGGAAGATCTCGCGCTCGTGCTCGTCGAAGTCGTGGGTGCCGGACAGCAGGGTCGCGGCTTCGCCGCGGCGCGAGGTGTGCTGGCTCAGGCCCAGCTTCGCCATGGCGCCGCCGACGTTGATCTTGCCGCCGAACACGCCGATCGAGCCGGTGATGGTGCTGGGCTCGGCGAAGATGCGGTCGCCGCTCATCGACATGTAGTACCCGCCGCTGGCGGCGTAGTCGCCCATGCTGACGATGACGGGCTTCTCGGCCTGGGTCAGCACGATCTCCCGCCACATGGCGTCGCTGGCTCCGCCGCTACCGCCCGGCGAGTTCACGCGCAGCACGACCGCGTCGACGCTGTCGTCTTCGCGAACGTCCTTGAGCTGCTGGCGCACGGTGCTGTCGCCGATGACCTTGCCGCCGAACAGGTCCTCGGTGCTGCTGCCGTCGATGATCGGGCCTTCCGCATAGATGACCGCGATCTTGGTCTTGCCCTGCTTCCAGGCCTTGCGGCGCTTGGCCAGGTAGTCGCGGTAGTGGACCAGCTCCTTGCGGTCGTCCTCGGCGACCTCGGTCTCCAGGTCGGCGGCCTGACCGGCGTGCAGCTCGACCAGATCCTTGGCCTCGTCGCGGTAGTAGAGCCCGTCGACCATGCCGCGGGACAGGGCGTCGCCGGGCACCATCGGCGGGGTGTCGACCAGCGCGCGGGCGTCGTCGACCGAGATGCCGCGGCCGTCGGCGATCCCGGCCAGCATCTCGTCGTACAGGCCGTCCAGCAGCAGGTCCATCGCTTCCTGGGCGGACTCGCTCGGGCCCGTGCGCTGGTAGGGCTCGACGGCGCTCTTGAAGTCGCCGACGTGCTCGAAGTTCGCCTTGACGTCGAGCTTCTCGAAGGTGCCGGCGTAGTAGGTCTGGGTCACCGCCAGGCCGTTGACCAGGGCGGTGCCGTGCGGCGCCATCAGCACCTGGTCGCAGGCCGTGGCCAGGTAGTACTCCTTGTTGCTCCAGGTCTCGGCCCACGCGATGCAGGGCTTGCCGCTGTCGCGGAAGGTGGCGATCGCGTCGCGCACCTCCTGCACCTGGGCCCAGCCGGCCCCCAGGCCGCCGACCTCGATGAGCAGGCCCGGGACGGCGGCGTCATCCGCCGCGTCGCGCAGCATGCGGGTCAGCTCGCTGGACATCGGCGGCATGTCGGCGGGGTCGTCGAACAGGCTCGGCGTCGGCGGCGAGTCCTGCAGCCCGGCGAGCTTGACGTACATCCAGCGATCGCCATCGCCCAGCGGCTCGTCCTGGTTGAGCAGCACAGCGGCGGCGACGACGCCGGCCACCAGGATGAGCATGCCGATGACCGTCACCCACAGCAGCAGGCGCGTTCCCTTCTTGGCCACGAGACCTCCTCGGTGCCCGTGGCCCTATCGTGCTGGCGCGCTCCAGGGTCGCCTTCGCCAGCACTCGCGCCGATGCTGCTCCAGCCAGTCGAGGACGCGGGGGTAGACCGACGCGGCGGCGCGGGGGCCGGCGATCACGTCGAGGTGCCCCAGTCCGGCCGGCAGCACCTCGAAGATCGAGGTGCGGGCGTCGAGCGCTTCTGCGGCGGGGCGGGCAGCGGCCGGCGGGCAGAGCGGGTCGTCATCGGCGGCCAGGACCATCACCGGCGTGTCGACCGACCGCAGGGCCTCGACGTAGTCGAACCGGTCGTGCCGGTCACAGAGGCCGCCCGTGGCCACCCACCGGGCGACCTGGCGGGCCAGGCCCAGCTGCACGTCGTCGACGCCGTCGAGCATCAAGCCACGCAGCTGCGGTCCGTCGGTGTCGGGCGCCAGGCGCTCCAGGGTCGCCGTGGCGCCCAGAGGGGCAAGGGCGCGGTGCATCAGGCGTGTCGGCACCCGCCAGCCCGGCGGCAGCAGCCGGGCCGCCACGCTGGCCAGCCGGGCCGTGCTGGCCGGGACCTCGAAGCGGACGGCGGCGCACAGCGCGACACCCGCGGCGATGTCGTCGCCGCCACCGCGGGCCAGGTGGCCGTAGAGCAGCTGTCCACCGAGGGCGTGCCCCACCCACAGCACCCGGTCCGCGCCGCTGCGCTCCCGGATCGCGGCCAGCGCCGCCGGCAGGTCGTGATCGACGATGTCGTCGAAGTCGAAGGGCCCGGTGCCCGCTGGCGCCACGGCGTGGCGGTCGCCACGGTGCTCGAGCAGGTACACGTCGAAGCCGCGCTGCCAGGCGGCGCGCGCCAGGCTGTGCCCTTCGCGGAAGTCCAGGCTGTGGCGGTTCACGCCAAGGCCATGGGCGAGCAGCAGCGGCTCCCCGTTGGCGCCGGGGCGCGGCGGGTAGCGCCACAGGGGAGCCTCCCAGCCGTCCGCGGCCCGGTAGTACACACGGTCCGGCGGCAGGCCGTCCGCGCGCTCGGCGAAGGTCTCGCGCGGGTGCAGCGAGCTCCAGGCCACCTGGGCCGCTGCGCGCACCACCAGCGCACCCAGGTCCCGCCCGGCATCGCGTTCGTCGGAGGGCAGGGGAGCGAGGGAGTCGCGTCGGGGGGCGGCCATGCCGGGGCCGGGGAGGGAGGAGGGGGAGGGGACAGGACCCGCCGCGGGCGATCAGCTCAGCTGGCCGTCTCTCCATCGCCCGAAGGAGGTGCCGGCCGGTACAGCAGTGTGCTCAGCAGGAAGTGCGCAGGGTCAACGCGGCAGGTTCAGCAGACGGCGGGTCCTGTCGGAACTGGGGAGGGACGTCGGGCCGCTCGGCCGTGGTTCCCAGGGTGGCCGCGAGGGTAGCACGGCGCAATGAAAGGTCAACAGTTGCGGATAGATGGGGGTGGGTTTCGATGACCTGCTGCAGATAAGTAGTTGACGCGTCAACAGTTTTGCCCGCCGGCGCCCCCGCACACCGCCGGGCGCGCGGTGGCGCCCGGCGGCGGAGCCCACGGCGCCGGGCCCTGTCCCGAGACGGCGACGGGGCGTGCCGTGGCACGCCCCGCGCAGGGATCCGTCCGATCCGGTCTCAGCGCATCAGGCGCTCGACCTTGGCTTCCGCGACGACGGCTTCCTGCCACTGGCCGAGCACGGCCTCGCGCTTCTGCTGCAGCAGCTGGTAGCGCAGCAGGGGCTTGAGCTGCTCGAGCTGCGCCATGTCGGCTTCGTCCCAGGTCGAGATCGCCGCGACGATGCGCCCGCCCTCGACCGGGTAGACCCCGTCGAGCAGGCCGGCGGCGGCCTTGTCCTGGACCGCCTGCGACAGACCGGGGCTCAGGCCCACGCCGGGGATGAAGGCGTCGTCGGGCGTGAACGGCCCGGCGGTGCGCAGGGTCAGGCCCTTCTCCTGCATCAGGGTCACGGGCACGCCGCCTTCGCTCTTCCACGCGGCCAGCAGTGCTTCGGCCAGGGCCGAGGCGCCGGCCGTCGCGGTGCGATCCGCCAGGATCCGGCGCGCGATCTCGCGCTTGACGTCGTCGAGGGGGGTCTCCTCGGCGTCGATGATCTCGCCCACCTTCACCAGCACGAAGGCGCGATCGGTCTCGACGACCTCGGACAGGCCGCCTGCGCCGGCAGCCAGCGCGGCCGAGGCGATGCGCGGGTCGAGCTGGTTCTCGGGCACCACGCCGGCGTCGCCGCCGTCCCCGGCCGCCAGGTCTTCGGACCAGCGGCGGGCCAGCTCGGCGAAGTCGGCGCCGCCCTCGAGCTCGGTGCGCAGGCCGTCGATGCGGGCCTTCACGTCTTCGTCGGACACGTCGGCCACGCCCTTCTTCAGCATCAGGCGACGGATGCCGATCCGGCGGGGCTGGCTGTAGAGCCGTGCCTTGTCGGCTTCGTAGGCGGCGACGACCGCGTCGGCCTCCTTGGCCAGGAGCTCGTCGATGGCGGCGTCGGTGACGGCGGCTTCGTCGCGCAGGTCGCTGTCGAGCACCCGCACGTAGTCCAGGCTGGCCTGGGTGGCGGTGCGCGCGAACAGGTCCTCGATCTCCTTGTCCCCGACGGTGACGCCGGCGGCGACGACCTGGCGGAGCTTGTTGATCATCATCTCCCGCCGGATCTCCTGCTCGAACTTGCCCTTGGTCAGGCCCATCCGCTTCAGGTTGCGGCCGTAGAGCTCGACGCTGAACTCGCCGTCGTCGGTCTGGAAGGCTTCGATGTCGCGGACGTAGCGCTGCATCTCTTCCGTGCTGACCTCGAGACCGACGCGCTCGGCTTCCTGGAGCAGGGCTTCCTGCTGGATCAGGTTCTCGAGCACCTGCTTGGACAGGGCCTCGAGCTCGTCTTCGTCCAGGCTGCCGCCGGCGCCGCGGTTCTGCTGGCGCAGCACGCGCTGCAGATCGGTGTCGGTGATGCGCTGGCCATTGACCGTCGCGACCGCCTGGGTGGTCATCATGCCCGCGCTCGAGCCGACGCCGAAGAACACGAACACGAGCACGATGATGACGAACACCGCACGCATGATGGTGTTGTCGGTGCTCTGGCGGATCTTCTCCATCACGGTCATGGGGCACCCTTTCGATGTGACGCAGCGGCCGGTCGTACCCGGTGCATCATCGCGCCGCAACCGTGCTCGTCGGCGCGATCGGCGCGCTCAGCGGCCCAGGACCGCGCCTCCGCCGGTGCTCGGGGCGGCCGCCTCCTTGCCCCACAGCGTCTTGCTGCGATCGCCGGACAGCTTGCTGCGCTCGTACTTCTTGCGGGCCTTCGGGAGCCACTCCTTGAGCTTCTCCTTCCGCTTCTCGTGGCTCGGGTGCGTCGACAGGAACACCGGCACCTTGCTGCCGCCGGACAGCTCCTCCATCCGGTCCCACAGCCCCAGGCTCTCGTCGGGGTCGTAGCCGGCCCGCGCCATGTACATGACGCCGATCGCGTCGGCCTCGCGCTCGTGGGCGCGGGAGAAGGGCAGGATGACGCCCACGGCGGCCCCGGCCCCCAGCGCGGCGACGATGGTGGCCTTCTGCTCGGTCTTGAGCTCGGTCTTCTTGTCCAGGAACAGGTACAGCCCGGCCAGCCCGCCGACCAGCGACAGGTTCTGGCTCAGCCGCTCGGCGCCGTGGTGCGCCGTGGCGTGGCCGACCTCGTGCCCCATGACGAAGGACATGCCGGCCTCGTGCTTGAGCACCGGCAGGATGCCCGTGTAGAAGGCGATCTTGCCGCCCGGCATGCACCAGGCGTTGATGGTCTCCTCGTCGTCGACCAGGGTGAACTCCCAGTCGTACTTCGGCTGGTCCGCCACGGTCGCGATGCGCTGCCCCACCTCGCGCAGCAGGGTGGCGTCGGTCCCGTTCTTGACCTTCTTCTCCTTGGACAGGGTGTCCTGGTAGCTGCTCTTGGCGAGCGGCAGCATCAGGCTGTCCGGGAGCAGGTTGTACTGCTTGCGCCCGGTGACGGGCGCCTTGGAGCAGCCGACGGCCAGGGGCAGGGCCGCGGCGAACAGGGTCAGGAGGAGACGACGCATGGGTACCTCGGGGCTCGACCCGCAGAGTATTGGCCGGGCACGGCGTGACAACCCGTGATATCCTCCTGACCCTCCCCCTTGACGCGTCCAGGCCCGGCACCTCCCCGCCGGACGGCCCGTCGAACCCCTCCTCCCTCCCGCTCCCGGGTCACCCCATGCTGACCTCGATGTTCGGGGCCCTGTCGGCCGATGTGGCCATCGACATGGGCTCGTCGCACACTCGCATCCACGTCGCCGGGCGCGGCATCGTCTGCTGCCAGGCCAGCGCCGTGGCCGTGCACGAGGACCCCGACGGCCAGCGGCGCGTGCTGTGCGTGGGCGATGAGGCGCTGGAGATGCTCGGCCGCACGCCGCCCGACATCGAGGTGATCCAGCCGGTGCGCGAAGGGGACATCGTCGACTTCGACGTGGCCGAGGCGATGCTGCGGCACCTGATGCTGCAGGTGCAGGGCCGGCGCCTGTGGGTCAGCCCGCGGGCGGCCGTCACGATCCCCCACGGCATGGGCGAGATGGCGCGCCGCGCGGTCCGCGAGAGCGTCGAGAGCGCCGGCATCCGCGAGGTCGTGCTGGTGGAGCAGCCCGTGGCCTGCGCCGTCGGCGCCGAGCTGCCGGTCGAGGAAGCGCGGGGGCACATGATCATCGAGATCGGGGGGGGCTCGACCACCGTGGCCGTGCTGTCGCTGGACGGCGTGGTCCACCACCACCGGCTCAAGGTCGGCGGCAGCCACCTGGATCAGGCCATCGCGCACCACCTGCGGGAGCGCCACGGGTTGCTGATTGGCGCCCGCACGGCCGAGGAGCTCAAGCTCGAGCTGGGGGCCGCCGTGGCCCAGGGCGAGGGGCTGTCGATGGAGGCGCGGGGGCGCTCGACCGACAGCGGCTGGCCGCGGGCCGTCACCGTCACCGCCGCCGAGGTCGAGGCCGCCCTGGCCGAGCCCGTGCGGCTCATCATCGACGCGGTGCTCAGCACGCTGGAGCACACCCCGCCCGACCTCGCGTCGGACGTGGCCGAGACCGGCATCATCATGGTCGGCGGCGGCGCGCTGCTGCGCGACCTGGACCGGGCGATCGGCGAAGCCACGGGACTGCCGGTGGTGATCACCGAGGACCCGGTCTGCACCGCGGTGCTGGGCGCGGCGTCCCGGGTGGATCGTCCGACCCGGGCGCGCGTCGCCGCAGCGATCTGAGCGCCCGCGCCCCGAGAGGCGCGGGCCGGGCGATCAGAACAGGACCTGGCCGACGAAGTCGTCGAGCTGGGCCCCGTTGAGGGCACCGACGTGGGTGCCGACCTTGTTGCCGGCATCGAACAGCATCAGGGTGGGCACGCCGCGGATGCCGTACTTCATCGGCGCGCGGGGGTTGCTGTCGATGTCGATCTTGCAGACCTTCAGGTTGCCGCCCTGCTTCTCGGCCAGGGCGTCGATGAGCGGCGCGATGCGCTGGCAGGGGCCGCACCAGGTCGCGGTGAAGTCGAGGAGGACCGGGGTGTCGCTCTGGAGCACCTCGGCGTCGAAGTTGGCGTCGGTGACGATGGTGACCTTGTCGCTGGCCATGGAATCCTCGCGGGGACCTGGGGAAGGAGAGGGGACCCGGGGAGCCGGATCCGGGGGGGAGGGTGCAGGGACTGACGTTCCCTTGTAGGATCGGTTTCAGCCCGGAGCAAGGGTCGGCCAGCACGCGGTGGGCCGAGCCGTTCGAGCCCTCTCCCGACGACCGGAGCCGCGCATGAGCCGCATCCTGCTGGTGAGCGCCGACGAGCAAGCCAGCGCCGCCACGATCGAAGCCTTCCGGTCGCTCGGACGGCTCGTGCTGCGGGTGGACGACGCGGACGCGGCGGTGGCGCACCTGGCCGAAGAACCGGCCGACCTGGTGGTGGTGGACACGGACGCCACCTGCGCCTCGGGGCGCGAGCTGGTCCGGCGGCTGCGGGAAGACTCGGACCCGGCCGTGGCCTGGACCGGACAGGGGGTCGCGTCCGGGCTCGGGCTGGTGTTCGCGGAGGTGCCCGACGCGGTGCTCGCCCCGCCCGTCACCATGGCCAGCGCGGGCGCGATGCTGGGCCGGCTCGAGCGCGAGGGGGCCCGGCACCTGGACAACCTGCGCGACCTGTCCGAGGTCGACGGGCCCATCGAGCACTTCCCGCCGCTGCGGGTGCTGTGGGCGGCCCAGCTCGCCCGGGCGCGCGGCATGCTCGAGCTCTACGTCGACGAGCGCGAGCGTGAGCTGCACCTGGACGGCGGCCGGATCGTCGACGCGCGCGGCTTCCCGGATCTGCTGGTCGACCACGGCATCTCCATCGACGACGACGACGGGCTCGAGGCCGCCATCGGCAAGGCCGTCGCGGCGGGGGTGCGTCCCGATCTGGCGATGCAGTCGGCCGGCCTGCACATCGGCACCGAGATCGCCGCCATGGTCGGGCGCGCGGGCGGCATGGTGTTCTTCGACCCCGCGGCCGAGGCGCCGCCGCGGCCGGTGCCGCTGCCCACTCCGCTGCCGCTGCTGCTCGCGAGCGGCATGACCCAGGCGCGCGCCGTGGCGCAGGTCCGCCAGACCCTGGGCCCGCTGCGCGGCAATCGCCTGGTCGCCGTGACGGAGGGCTTCGGCCCGGGTGGGCTGCCCCCGTCGGCGCTGCGCCTGTGGCGGGCGGCCCAGTCGGGGCCGGCGCTGGGCGAGGTCGTCGGGGATGCCGACGCGGACTGGCAGGCCGCGGACCTGTTGCTGCAGCTGGGGCTCGCGCGGCTGGAAGTGCGCGCCGAGACCCAGCCCCTGGCGCGCTCGGCCCGGGGGGGCGGCCGGGTGCGAGCGACCGACGATGGGCCGAAGCTCGACACCGCCGAGCAGGAGCGCCTGCAGGAGCTGATCGCCGAGCGGGCGCGCCTGCGCGAGCTCGACGCTCCGGGGATCCTGGGCATCACCGCGTCGGCCGATGCGACCGCCCGGGGCGTCGAGCAGCGCTTCCGGCTGCTGTCGGCGCGGTTCCATCCCGACCGCTACAGCCGCGACAGCGAGCAGCTCGCGCGGGTGGCCAAGGACTGCTTCTCGCTCGTCAACGACGCTGCGAGCATCCTGCGGCAGCCCCACCACCGCGAGGAGATCTTCAAGCGGCTGGAGGCCCGCGAGCGTGGCCAGGTCTACGTCACCGACGCCGACCGTCGCCGGGCCAAGATGCACTACGTCGCGGGCGAGGCTGCGTTTCGCCGCAAGCAGACGGACCAGGCGCTCAAGGAGCTCGAGCGGGCGCACGACGCCGATCCGACCGACTGGAAGGTCTGCCTGCTGCTGTCGCGCACCTGGTTCGACACCGGCCACCGTCCGCCCGAGGAGTGCTACGCGCTGGCGTCGCCGCTCATCGTGCCCGAGGGGCGCGCCCGCAGCGAGCAGCTGCAGCACCTCGGCGAGCTGCTCCTGGCGCTCGGCAAGGAAGACCAGGCCCACCGTGCCTTCCGCCAGGCCGTGGTCGAGTGGGAGGACAACCACGAGGCCAAGCGCCGGCTGCGCCTGCACCGGATGCGGACCGAAGGCGTCGATGCCGTGCGCGCCCAGGACCGGGCGGATCGGGATCGCCGCGAGCAGGAACGCGAGCAGGAGCGGCAGCGCAAGGACCGTCGTCAGGGGCTCCTGGGCGACGACGATGGTCCGGACAGCGGCGGCTCGGGCGGGGGCGGCGGGGGCCTCGCGGGACTGATCGGCGGCCTGTTCAAGCGGGACAAGGGCGGATGACGGCCGGGGAACGCGCGGCCGGACCGTCGCGATAGGGGTGCCCGATGGATCGTGCCCTGCTCCTCGTCGCCCTGGCCTGCTACCTCGCGCCCCTGCTGTCGCGTGATGACGGGCGGCTGCGGGTGCTGGCGGCGCGCTGGTGGGTGCCCGCCGGCATCCTGCTGCATGTCCAGGGGCTGGCGCTGGCGTTCATCCTGGACTCGGTGCCGCTGCGGTCGATGACCGAGGGCCTGGGCCTGACGGCGCTCACGGTCATGCTGGCGCGCGAATGGTTCGGACGCCGACCGCGCATGGGCCTGCTGCGCCGGATCCTGCTGGCCCTGGCGAGCGTGCTGCTGGGCCTGGCCGCCGTGGCACCGTCGCCAGAAGGGGCGGGGGCGCCCCCGTCGATCTTCTTCCTGCTCCACATCGGGCTGGTGCTGACCGGCTTCGCCGCCTTCGCGCTGACCTTCTCGATGTCGGCGCTGTTCCTGGTCGTGCGGCGCCGGCTGAAGTCCAAGGACCTGTCCGAGATCGGTCGGCTGCCCAGCCTGGACACCCTCGACGTGCTGGTCATCCGGACCATGGCCTTCGGCTTCGCGTGCCTGACGGCGGGCATCGCGGGCGGGCTGGCGCTCGGGCTCATCACCGAGGGCAAGCCGCCCGCCTTGGACTTCACCACCATCGTGACGACCCTGTTGTGGCTCTGGTACGCCGCCGGGCTGGTCGCGCGGGTGGCGGCCGGTTGGCGCGGGCGGCTGGTGGCGGTGTTCGGCGTCGGCGGCTTCGTGGCCTTCATGGTGGTGGCCGGGGTCGGCCTGGCGCTGTCCGGTTGGCACGGGATGGGCGCGTGAGCCGAGCCCTCGTCGCCGTGGGCCTGTCCCACCACACCGCGCCGGTCGACGTGCGTGAGAAGCTCGCGCCCCAGCCGGGCGCCGTGCTGGGGCTGCTCACCGAGCTCCAGGACCTGGGCATCGGCCGCGAAGCGGTCCTGCTCAGCACCTGCAACCGCGTCGAGCTCTACGCCGTGCCCGGGCCGGGCCACGACGCCGAGGCGGTGGCCCGCTGGCTCGCCGAGCGCCACGGACTGTCGGCCCGCCGCACGCTGCCCTACCTGTACCAGCACCGCGACGACGCTGCGATCCGCCACCTGTTCCGGGTCACCAGCAGCCTGGACTCGATGGTGCTGGGCGAGCCGCAGATCGTCGGCCAGGTGCGCGATGCCTACAAGCTCGCCCGCGAGCACCGGGCGACCGGCCCGGTCATGCACCGCATCATGGACCACGCCCTGCTGGTCGCGAAGCGCGTGCGTAGCGAGACCCGCATCGCGCTGGAGACCGTCAGCATCGGCCGGGCGGGGGTCGAGCTGGCGCGGCAGGTGCTCGGCGGGCTCGAGGGCCGCGCGGCCCTGCTGATCGGCGCCGGCGAGCACGGCCGGGTCGTGGCCCGGTCGCTGTTGGACTACGGCCTGACCGAGCTGGCCGTCGCCAACCGCACCTTCTCGCGCGGGGCCGAGGTGGCCCGCGAGTTCGGGGCCGCGGCCGTCCCCCTGGACGAGGCCGGGCGCTACCTCGAGCGCGTGGACATCGTGCTCACGAGCACGTCGGCGGGCCGCATCCTGCTGGACCGGGCCCAGCTGTCCCAGGTCAGCCGTCGGCGGCGCTTCCGGTCGCTGGTGCTGATCGATCTCGCCGTGCCGCGCAACATCGACCCGGCCATCGACCAGGTCGACGGCTGCTACCGGTTCGACATCGACGACCTGCGGCAGGTGGCGGAGACCGGCAAGGCCGCCCGCCTGGAAGCCGCCAGGGACGCCGAGCGCATCGTCGACGAAGAAGCCGAGCGTGCCTGGCAGTGGCTCGCCAACGCCGAGCTCAACGCCAGCATCGGCGCCATGGCGCGACACGCCGAGCAGATCCGCCGCGACGAGCTCGCCCGGGCTGCGGCCGTCCTCGAGCAGCTCGACCCGGACGCGCGCGCCCGGGTGGAAGCCATGACGAAGGCCATCGTCAAGAAGATCCTCCACGCCCCCATCCGCACGGCGCGCACCCTCGCCGCGGACGGGGATCGCCACGGCCTGGACGTGCTGGTCGGGGCCCTCGGCCCCGGCGATGCCGCTCCGGCCTCCGAACCGCCCCCCGAAGGAGCCCACGATGACGACCCCCGCCTCGACGCCGACGGGGAAGACGGAGCCGCCTGAGACCCGCACGCTGGTGCTGGGCACGCGCGGCAGCAAGCTCGCCCTGGCCCAGTCCGGCCAGGTGGCGCGCGCGATCACCGACGCGACCGGCGTGCCGGTCCGCCTGGAGATCATCCGGACGCGCGGGGACGCGATCCAGGACCGCCCACTCGCCAAGGTCGGCGGGAAGGGACTGTTCACCGCCGAGCTGGAAGCCGCCCTGGTGGGCGGGGACATCGATCTCGCGGTGCACTCGCTCAAGGACCTGCCCACCGAGGACGCGCCGGGGCTGACCCTGGGCTGCGTGCCGCGCCGCGCCGATCCGCGGGACGTCGTCGTGGGGCGCCCGCTGGCCGACCTGCCCGCGGGCAGCGTCGTCGGCACGGGCTCGCTGCGGCGCCAGACCCAGCTGTCGGCGGCCCGGCCCGACCTGGAGCTGCGGGACATCCGCGGCAACGTCGACACGCGCCTGTCCAAGCGCGACGACGGCGCCTACGACGCCATCGTGCTGGCCCAGGCCGGGCTCGACCGCCTGGGCATCCGCCGCGACGACCTGCACCCGCTGTCCGTCGACGAGATGGTGCCGGCGGTTGGCCAGGGCGCCCTCGGCATCCAGTGCCGCGCCGGTGACGCCGAGGTGCTGGGGCTGCTCGCCGCCATCGAAGACGCCGCCACCCGGCGCTGTGTCATCGCCGAGCGCGCCTTCCTGTCGGCGATCGGCGGCGGCTGCAACGTGCCGGTCGCCGCGCACGTCGTGCCGACCCGGGACGGTACGCTGTACGGGGTCGCGGTCGGGCCCGACGCCACGGGCGCGCTCCGGCGGGTCACGCTGCAGGACGGTGACCCGGTCGCCCTGGGCCAGGCGCTGGCCGCGGGGCTGCAGCGCGACGGGGCCTGATCAGCCGCCGGTGTCCTGAGCCTGGGCCGCGCCGCCAGCACAGGCGGTGTCGCAGGTGGCCGGCCAGGCTTCGTCGTAGAGCTGCTCGCAGCTCATCGCGGCGATGCCCTCGACGCAGCCGACACCCACATCGGGATCGGTGACCTCGGTGCAGGTCCAGGACGCCACCAGGTCCGCCTGGCAGCTCGCCGCGTCGGCCCAGCCGTAGAGCTCGAGCACCGCGCAGTCGCTGTACAGCGCGCAGGTCACCTCGGCCCGGTCCGCCAGGAAGTCGGCCGCCGGGTAGTCGGTGCTGCAGGCGAGCAGCAGGGCGAAGAGCAGGGGCACGATGCGTTCCGGAGCGGGGAGGGGAGGGGGCCTACTCGGCCGTCCCGGAGCCGGCGGAGCAGACCTTCTCGCAGGAGGTCGGCGTCTGGCCGTCGTTGAGCTGCTCGCAGGTGAGCAGCTCCCAGTCCTCGACGCACTCCTGGGCGGCGTCCTTGTCGTAGTTCGGGCACTCCGAGCCGTCGGCCTCGACCCCGCCGAGGGCCGCTTCCTGGTAGTTCATGCAGGACTCGACGGTGCCGCCCCAGAAGTCCAGCAGGCCGCACTCTTCGTACTTGGCACAGATGGCGTCCGGGCCCTCGGTCGAGAACTTGTCGTAGCTGTAGCCACAGCCCCACAGCACGGGGAGCAGGATCAGGGACGAGAGCAGGGGCACGGTTCCTCCAGGAGCGTGCATGGAGTAGCCGTGGCGCCGATGCCGTGTCAACACCGCCGGCGCGCGGGACGCACGACCGCGAGCGCGACCACGCGCTACGATCCCCCACATGGCCCCCACCGCCTTGCTGCTGCGCTCGCGTGGCGCCCCCCTCGAGGGTCTGCTGATGCAGGCGGGCTTCGACGTCGTGCATGTGCCCACGGCCGAGCTGGTGGCGCGCCGGGACCCGCCTCCGCCCCCGGCGGCGATCGTCATCGTGACCTCTGCCACGACGGCGCGCCTGTGCCCCACGCTGCCGGAGTTCTGCCGGCGTGCGCAGGTGTGGGCCGTGGGTGCGGCCACCGCGGATGCCCTGGCCGCAGTCGGGATCGAGGTCGATCGGGTCGGGGACCAGGGCGGTGCGCCGCTGCTCGCCGCGCTGGGTTCCCGCGAGGCGGTGTTCGTCGGTGCCTTGCAGCCGGCCGGGCCGATGGCGACCGCCATCGCCCAGGGGCGCCTTGCACACTGGCCGGTCTACGCCCGCCGGACCCCGCACGGGCTGTCGGCGCGGCTGTCGGCATTGCCTGAGGTCGACCTGGTGGTGCTGACCAGCCCAAACCAGGCCCAGGTGCTGGCCGAGGAGGGGCCACCGACCCTGCGAGACGTCCCGGTCGTCGCCATCGGCGGGACCACGGCCGACGCGGCGCGGGCCGCCGGCTTCGCCCGGGTGCACGTGGCGGCGCAGCCGGACTTCGAGGCCCTGGTCGACGCGGCGGTCGCGCTGTTCGACCCCGGAGACGAAGAAGGGCCGCCAGACTGAGCTGGCGGCCCTCATCGGACGATGACCCGTGGGTCACCGTCGAGCAGGGGGGACCTACTCGGCGGTGCTGGTGTCGCCGCAGACGTCGTCGCAGGCGCTGGACGAGCTGGTGTCGGTCGAGGTGTCGGCCTCGCAGCTCAGGTCCTTCAGCTCGTTCAGGCAGGACTTGGCGGCGCCGCCGTCGTAGTCGCAGGCGTCGGAGGTGACGTAGGCGAGGGTGGCCTCTTCGAGGGTGGTCACGCAGGTCTCGTAGTCACCACCGAAGAAGTCGAGGAGGTCGCACTCCTCGTACAGGGAGCAGGCCTCTTCGGCGGACTTCTGGGCGTACTTCTCTTCCGAGAGGCCGCAGCCGGTGAGGAGGATGGCGCCGAACAGGGGCAGGAAGCGGTTCATGTCGTCTCCACTTGTTGCAGTGTACGCGCCGGTCTCCATGCCGGTCCGGCGTCGGCGCCACGTTATTGAGGTCCGGTTGCCAGGTCAAGTCGATGGTGTCGGGCAGAGAGTCGGTGAGAGAGCACGTTTCACGCAGAGGTGCGCTGCCGGCCGTGCGAATTCGCACCGTGGAACATCATCGGGTCATCTCGCGGGTCAGATCCTTCGTGATGTTCTTCTGGTGGGATTCCAAGGTGCCACCGCCGATCTCGAGCAGCTTGGCGTCCCGCAGGAGGCGCTCGACCGGGTATTCGCTGCAGTAGCCAGAGCCGCCCATGACCTGCATGCAGTTGTCCGCGACCTCCTTGCCCACGGGGGCGGCGAACAGCTTGCTGGCGTCGCTGCCCAGGCGGTTGTTGCGGCCGGGACCGACCTGGCGCGCGACGCTGTAGACCAGGGCGCGGGTGGCCTCGGTCTTGGCGTAGGACTCGCCGATGTAGCGCTGGATCTGGCCGAAGCGGTTGATCGGCTGGCCGAAGGCGACGCGCTCGGCGGCGTGGTGGACCATGATCTCCAGGCAGCGATCGGCGATGCCGAGGCTCATCGCGGCCAGGGTCAGCCGCTCGATCTCCAGGTTGCGCATCATGTGGACCAGGCCGCCGCCTTCCTGGCCCAGCAGGTTGCTCGCCGGGATCACGCAGTCCTCGAAGATGACTTCGGACATGGTGCTGGCGCGCATGCCCATCTTGTGGATGGGGTTGCCCGTCGAGAAGCCGGGGCTCGCGCGGTCCACCACGAAGCTGGTGACCCGCCCGTCGAGCTTGGCGTAGACCAGGAAGAAGTCGGCGTCCGGCCCGTTGGTGATGTAGGTCTTCGTGCCGTTGAGCACGTACTCGTCGCCCTTCTTCACCGCCGTGGTCGTCATGCCGAGCACGTCCGTGCCGTGGCCGGGCTCGGTCATGCACATCGCGCCGACGGTCTCGCCGGTCAGGGTCGGGGCCAGGAAGCGGGCCTTCTGGCCGTCGTCGCTGCAGTGGTAGAAGTTGTTCACGAACAGCATGGCGTGGGCCAGGTACGCCAGGCAGAAGCCCGGGTCCGACTTCGAGAGCTCGTGGTGCACGATGACGGCGGCGGTGGCGTCCATGCCGGCGCCGCCGTGTTCTTCGGGGACCGTGATGCCGTGCAGGCCGAGCTCGCCGAGCTTGCGGAACAGCGGCAGGTTCAGGGTCTGTTCCCGGTCGTGGTGCTCCGCCTGGGGCTCGACCTCGTTCCGGGTGAAGTCGGCGACCATCTCTCGGAGCATGCGGTGCTCGGGAGTGGGGTCGAAGATGCTGCCGGCGGTGTCGTCGGGGGCGTTCTCGAGCTCGTGCCAGGACATGGGGACTCCGGGGAGGCGTCTGCAGGCTGGCGGCCCTATCGCGGTGAGGGGGCCCGGGCCGGACGGAAGCTGTCCGGGATCCGCTCCCCCCAGCGGTTAGCGGACGCCGCATGAGCACCGACGCCCCGCCGACGCCCGCCTCCTCCTCCGACTCGCCCCGCACCCTGTTGCTGGTGGACGGATCCAACGCCGCCTTCCGCGCCTTCTTCGCGATCCAGTCGGACATGCGCTCGCCCGACGGCCTGCCGACGCGCGCCCTGTTCGGGTTCACCCGCCAGATGCTCAAGGTCCTGGCCGACCTGCAGCCCGACTGGTGCGCGGTGGTCTTCGACAAGGGCAAGAGCTTCCGCAACGATCTGTACCCCGACTACAAGGGCCAGCGGCCGGACATGCCCGAAGACCTGCGGGCCCAGTGGGACGAGTTCCCGGGGCTCTGCAAGGACCTCGGCATCACCTGCCTGGTGCGTGCCGGCTACGAAGCCGACGACATCATCGGCACGCTGGCGGTGCAGCACGACGCGCCCGATCGGCGCGTGATCATCTTCAGCAGCGACAAGGACTTCGGCCAGCTGGTGACCGATCGGGTGACCCTGCTCGATCCCAACAAGAACCAGATGATGGGCCCCGCCGAGATCCAGGACAAGTTCGGCGTGCCCCCCGAAGGCATGATCGACCTGCTGGCGCTGATGGGCGACAGCAGCGACAACGTGCCGGGCATCCAGGGCATCGGCCCCAAGAAGGCCGCCCAGTTCCTGCACAAGTACGGCGGGCTCGAGGGTGTCCTGGCCAATGCGGCCGACATCGGCGGCAAGACCGGCGAGCGGGTCGCCGAGCAGGCCGACATCGCCCGGCTGTCGCGGACGCTCGTGACCATCGTGACCGACTTCCCGGAACCGGAGTTCGGACTGCTCGACGGGCTCGACGGCCTGGCCATCCGCCCCCAGGACAAGATCGCGCTGGCCACGCGCCTGAAGCGCTACAATTTCCGGTCCCTGGTGCGCGAGCTCGGGCTCGAGGACGTCGATCAGGAACACCCGCCCGAAGGCGACCCCCAGCTGCACCTGCCGGACGCCGCGGACGCGCCGCCGCCGGACGAGACCCCGCCCCCGGTGTCGCGCGACGGGTACCGGACCATCGCCTCGGACACGGACGTGGCGTGGCTGGTGGACCAGCTGCGGGCGGCAGGCCGGTTCGCCTTCGACACCGAGACCACCTCTCTCGACCCTGCCCAGGCGCAGCTGGTCGGCATGAGCTTCTGCTGGCGGGACGACTACGGCGTCTACGTGCCCCTCGGCCACCAGGGCGACGGCAACTGCCCCGGCGCCCTCGACGCCCTGCTGCCACTGCTCGCGGACCCCACCCTCCGCAAGACCGGCCAGAACCTGAAGTACGACTTGCAGGTGCTGCGCAGCCTTGGCCACGATCTGGCCGGCATCGACGGTGACACGATGCTCGTCGACTACCTGCTCGACGTGGATCGCAAGCACAACCTCGACGACCTGGCCATGCGGCACCTCGGCCACGAGATGCTGCACTTCAAGGACGTCGCCGGCGACGTCGACATGGACTTCTCGCGGGTGTCCGTGGCGGACGCCACCGCCTACGCGGCCGAAGACGCCCACGTCGCCTGGCTCCTCGACCACTGGCTGGGGACGCAGCTGGGCGACCACCCGGACGACGGCGTGGCCGAGCACAGCCCGGCCTGGGTCTACCGCCACATCGAGCTGCCGCTGCTCCCCGTCCTGGCCGACATGGAGCTCGCGGGCATCGGCATCGACGTCGACGCCCTGTCCGCGCTGTCGACCGAGCTCGGCGAGCGCATCGACTCGCTCACGGCCCGCATCCAGCAGGAAGCCGGTCAGGAATTCAACATCAACTCGACCCAGCAGCTGGCGACGATCCTGTTCGAGGAACGCGGCCACCAGCCGGTCAAGAAGACCGCCAAGCGGACCGGCTACAGCACGGACTCGGCCACCCTGCAGGCCCTGGCCGGGTCCGGCGATCCGCTCCCGGGCTTGATCCTGGAGTACCGCGAGCTCGCCAAGCTCAAGGGCACCTACGTCGATGCCCTGCCGGCCGCCGTGGCAGCGGACGGGCGGGTGCACACCAGCTTCCACCAGGCCGTGGCCGCGACCGGGCGCCTGTCCAGCAACGACCCCAACCTGCAGAACATCCCCATCCGCACCGACGACGGCCGCCGCATCCGGCGCTGCTTCGTGGCGAAGCCCGGTCACGCCTTCGTGTCCGCCGACTACTCCCAGGTCGAGCTGCGCGTGTTGGCCCACTTCTGCGGCGAAGGCTCGCTGGTCGATGCCTTCAACCAGGGTCAGGACATCCACCGCCGCACCGCCAGTGAGATCTTCGGCGTCCCGATGGCGGACGTCGACAGCAGCCAGCGCCGCGCGGCCAAGGCCATCAACTTCGGCCTGGTCTACGGGATGAGCGCCTTCCGGCTGGCGCGCGAGCTCGACATCGGCCGCGCCGAGGCAAAGAGCTACATCGACGGCTACTTCGAGCGCTACCCGCAGGTGAAGCACTACATGGAAGAAGCCGTCCAGGACGCCTCCGCGCTGGGCTACGCGAAGACCCTGTTCGGGCGACGCCGGCCGATCCGCGGGCTCGACAGCCGGAACTTCAACGAGCGCAGCGGGGCCGAACGCATCGCCATCAACACGCCCGTCCAGGGCACGGCGGCCGACCTCATCAAGCTGGCCATGCTGGCGGTGCACGCGCGGCTGGCGCGCGAGCTGCCCGACGCGCGGCTGCTGCTGCAGGTGCACGACGAACTCCTGGTCGAGTGCCCCCTCGACCAGGTCGAGGCCGTGCGGGAGGCGCTGCGCCAGGAGATGGAGGGTGTCGCCGCCCTCGAGGTGCCGCTGTCGGTCGAGACCGGCGCCGGGCCCACCTGGGACGACGCCCACTGACCGCGCCTCCGCCCTTCGCGGTCTCGGCTCGTCACCGCCGGCCTTCGTGGGGACCGCCGACGGGGACGGGCGGGTCCGGCGTTACACTCCCGCCTGCATGGCGGCATCGGAAGCCCCGACGCCCGCCCAAGGAGCCTGGATGTCCTCCCTGACCCTCGCAGCCGAGCACGCGTGGATGCTGCTCGCCGGCCTGGCGCCCCTCCTGGGTGGGCTGTTCGACGAAGCGCCGCCCCAGTCGGGCGATGCCGGCGACGGCCGACCGGGCCCCGTGACCCGACCGGGGCAGGACCCCGATCACGAGCTGGTCAAGGCCGTGCTCGCCGGGGACGGCACCGCCTACCGCGGCCTGGTGGAGCGCTACCAGGGCCGCATCCACAACGTCGTCTACGGCATGGTGCGCAACCCCGAAGACGCCAAGGACCTGACCCAGGAAGCCTTCGTCAAGGCCTACAAGAACCTGCACCGGTTCCGCCTGGAGAGCAGCTTCTACACCTGGCTGTGCCGCATCGCGATGAACGTGTCGATCGACCACCTGCGTCGCCAGAAGGTCCGGCGCGCAGAGCTGTTCGAGGAGGGCGTCGCGACCAAGGACGCCGGCGGCGTGATCAGCCTGGCCCATCGCCGCGAGGACCCCGGGCGCAACCTCGAGCGCAAGCGCCTGGGCGCCCGCATCGTCGAAGCCCTCGATGAACTGCCCGAGGACCAGAAGCAGGTCATCGTGCTGCGCGAGATCGAGGGGCTGGCCTACAAGGAGATCGCCGAGGTGATGGACATCCCCGAGGGCACGGTCATGAGTCGGCTCTACTACGCCCGCAAGAAGCTGCAGGCGGCCCTCTCCGACGAGAAGGAGTAGCACCAGGGTGTCGGTTCTCATGCAATCTCTGCGGGTGTCGAATGGTTCGCGCAGTGGTGCGTCTGAGGGCTGCAACCGGTCGCCATGGCGGCGGCCACGCTCCCCTGGAGCCCACCCATGACCCTCGACGCGCGCCAGCTCCAGCGCCTCCAGCTCCTCGAGCTGCGGGCTTGCGACGGCCTCGCGACGCCGGCCGAGCTCGAAGAGCTGCTGGCCGCTGGGGTCGATCCCGAAGCGCTGGTCGGTGTCGGGGATGCGGTGCGCAGTGCGCTGCGGCCGGTGGCGACGCCGGACATCGCCGCGTCGGTCATGGCGCAGCTCCGGGCGGAAGACGCCCTGGTCGATGCCGATGTCGGGGACGCACTGCGGGACGCGCTGTCCGCGCCGGCCCCCGACGTCAGCGACGCCGTGATCGCGGGCACAGACCTGCGGGACGACAGCGATGTCGTGGCCCACGCCCTGCGCGACGCGCTGCGTGTCCCGTCGCCGGACCTGGCGGACGCCGTCATGGCCCAGCTCGGCGTGGGCGGTGCGTCCCTGGGCGGTCTGCTCCGGGACGCCCTCGCCGCGCCGGCCCCCGAGCTCGCGGACGCCGTGCTGGCCGACGCCGGACTGCGCGACGACAGCGTCGCCGTCGGCGGGCTGCTGCGCGATGCGCTGGCGGCCCCGGACATCGATCTGGCCGACGACATCATGGCGGCCCTCGACCTGGGCGCCGACACGGGCGACCTCCTGCGCGAGTCGCTGGCGGCTCCGCAGGTCGACGTGGCCGACGACGTCATGGCCGCGCTCGGTCTGGCCGACGCACCCTCCTCGACCGCAGAGGACACCTTCGCTGGTGCCGCTGAGGCCGACGACGATGTGGTCGTGCCCCTCGCGCGGCCGGTGCTGCCGGCCGCCACCGCGACGCCGCCGCTTCGGCGCCGCGCCCGCTGGGGCCTGCCCGTGGCCGGCCTGGCCGCGGCCGCGGTCGCCCTCATCATGGTCGGCGTGCCCGACCTGGGCGGCAACGACACCTCCGACTTCGAGCTGGCCGCGATCAACGACGTGCAGATCGAAGACCTGAGCACCGGCGACGACGTGATGGTGCAGGTCTACCAGTCCGACGAGCACGCCCCCACCATCATCTTCATCGACGAGCTCGAGCCCGAGGGAGGCATGCCGCTATGACCCGACGCCTGCTGTCCATCATGGTGCCGCTCTTCCTGGCCCTGGGCGTTGCCGCGCCCACCGACGCCGCCGCCCAGCAGCGCCGGCCGCCCGCCGGCGCCCCCGCCGAGCAGCCGGTCAAGGCCAAGGTCGAGCTCCAGATCCGCGTGGTCTACGCCACGGACGCCCACAGCAAGAAGGATCCGCGCCTGGCCTCGCTGACCCGCTACCTGGGGCACCTGCGCTTCACCGGCTACGAGCTGCTCGACACCCAGACCAGCCAGGTCGGGCTGGGCGGCAAGGCGACCTTCGCCGTCGAGGGTGGCCGCAAGGTCACCGTCGAGCTGCTGGGCCGCGACGAGAGCCGGGCGCGGGTGCGGGTCCAGGTCGCCGGCAGCAGCGGCAACAAGCTGCTGGACACCACCATGTCGGTCAACCGCAACGCGACCGTCATCGTGGCGGGCCCCAAGCACGAGCAGGGCATCCTGGTCCTGCCCCTGACCGCGCGGTACTGAGACGCTCCCGACCGGGAGCGTCCGTGACCATCTTCCAGAAGATCATCGCCCGCGAGATCCCCGCCGACATCGTCTACGAAGACGACGAGGTGCTGGCCTTTCGCGACATCCAGCCCCAGGCGCCGGTCCACGTCCTCATCATCCCGAAGAAGCCGGTGGTGAACGTGGCGCTGGCCGATGACGCCGACCAGGCCCTGCTCGGTCGGCTGATGCTGGTCGCCCGCGACCTGGCGGTCCAGCTGGGCATCGCGGACAAGGGCTACCGCGTGGTCACCAACATCGGCGCGCACGGCGGGCAGAGCGTCTACCACCTGCACCTGCACCTGCTGGGCGGGCGCGCCATGATGTGGCCGCCGGGCTGAGCGCTCAGGCGCCCTGGGCCGCGTCCAGCACCGCGATCAGCCGCGGGTCGGTCAGCCGGGCCCGGGCACTCGCCACGAACTCGGTGGTGTCGGCGCCTCGCTCCGCCGCGTAGCGCAAGGCCTGCAGGGCCATGTCGAGCTTGTCGAGCTGGTGCACGAAGTGGGCTTCGGGGCTGCGGTCCTTCTCGTAGTCCTCCCAGCGGCCCCACAGGTCGGCGCGCGTGGCGAAGATCCGGGCGGCGGCCGCGCGCTCGCGATCGGCCTTGTCCTGGGCGCTCACTCCGTCGTGGGGGGTGATGTCGCCGACGACGGCTTCCGGCAGGTCGTGCAGCAGGCACAGGGCGAGCACGCGATCCCGGTCGAGCTCGGGTGGACACAGGGCCAGGGCGAGCAGGCCCATGCCCGCCGCATGGGCGGCGACGCTCTCGGGGGCGCCGATGCCCACGCGCTTCCAGCCGGCGCGGTCGACGTGCTTGAGCGACAGGATGGCGTCGAGCAGCTCGGGCGCCAGGCTCAGCGGCACACCAGCCCCCGCTGGTCCGGCCACCGCAGGCTGATCAGCACGGGCCGATCGCTGCGCTGGCGGGCGAGGAAGGCGTCCTTGTCGGTCAGTCCCTGCCAGCCCATGCCGATCATCACCTGGGCGACCGCGCCGCCCAGGTTGCTGCCGGGCCCGGGCAACACGACGGCGTCGGGGCCGTAGGCGCCGAGCATCGTGCGGACCATGGCGGTGAAGTCGAAGGCTTCGGTCACCTGCGCCCCGAGCGTGTAGTCGCGCAGCGCGTCGGGGTCGGCCCAGCGGGGCCGCCAGGCGCGACCCTCGCCGTCGACCAGGGGGACCTGTGGCGCCGCCCAGGGCAGGTCCGCGAGCTCCACAGCCGCGCGATCGGCGGTCGCCTGCATCAGCGGGGTGTGGAAGGCGCTGTGGAGCGGCAGGCGCAGGGGCAGCTCGTTGGCGCCGACCTTGACCACGGGCAGCCGCTCCGTCGCCGCGGCCAGGGCTTCTTCGGTGCCGCCCAGCACGGCCTGGCCGCCCAGCCGGATCGACCAGTACAGGCCGGGGACCTCGTCGACCACGGCCTGCACGCGCGCGACCGCGACCGGATCGGGTCGCCAGTCGGGCCCGGTGAGCGGGTAGACCAGCTGCCCGCCGACGACGCCGTGCTCGCTCCGAGCCTGCCAGGCGCCCATGGTGTCGATCAGCCGGGCCCCGCCCTCGGCGGACAAGGCACCCGCGAAGGTCAGCGCCGTGTACCAGCCCATCGAGTTGCCACAGACGGCGACCACCTCGGCCTTGTCGTGGTCGAGCTGGTCCAGGTCCGCCAGGCTGACGCCGGCCGTCAGGAGGCTGGCCTGTTCGCCCGCGACGTGCAGGGCCGACCGGTAGCGGTCCGCGCTGTCGAGCTCGCGCACGGTCGGGCCCCCGCGCGCGGCGCGCCACGCGTCGAAGGCATCGACGAAGGGCGACGCCAGGCCCTGCAGGGAGCCGAGCTCGGGGCGCTGGTAGGAGCCGCGGCCGGGGCAGAGGACGGCGACGCGGAGCCGGCTCATGCGGCACCTCCCGACAGCATGGCGCGCATGGCGGCTTCGATGTCGGGTTCTTGCAGCAGGACCAGGTTCGCGGCGGCACCGAGCGGGATGTAGGTGTCGGACGCCATGATGCGGTCGACCGGCGTGCCGGGACGCCGGCGGGCCACCAGGCTCACGACCTCGTCGGCGATGCCGCTGTGGTCCCGGCACTCGTCGACCACCAGGCAGCGGCCGGAGTGGTCGACCTCGGCCAGGATCGCCTCGGCGGGCAGCGGCTTGAGCCAGCGCAGGTCGACGACCCGGACGCGGTGTCCCTCGGCGGCGAGCCGGCGGGCGACCCGCAGGCTCATCCACAGCCCGTTGGCGAAGGACAGGACCGTCAGATCCCCGCCCTCGGCCGGGGCCGGCAGCTCCTCGCCCGACCACTCGGCGTCCACGTCGTGCGCCCACGGCGTCCACACCCCGACCTCGCCCAGGGGCAGGGACCAGCCGGGGGCCGGGTAGGTGAAGGACCAGCGCCCGTCCTTGTCGTCGTACAGATCCTTGGTCATGTACAGGGCGATGGGCTCGAGGAAGCAGCTGACCTGCCCGTCCACGCGCGCGGCCGCCAGGAGCGTGCGCAGCATGCCGACCGCGTCGCGCCCGTTGCTCGGGCAGGCGACGACGACGCCGGGGATCTCCCGCACCGCGGCGATGCCGTTGTCGTTGTGGAAGTGCCCGCCGAAGCCCTTCTGGTAGGCCAGCCCGGCGATGCGCACGACCATCGGGTTCTTGAACTGGCCCTGGCTGAAGAACTGCAGGCTGCCGGCTTCGCCGCGCAGCTGGTCGACGGCGTTGTGCAGGTAGGCCAGGTACTGGATCTCGGGCACCGGCAGCATGCCGAGCTGGCCCGCACCCAGCGCCAGGCCCAGGATGCTGGTCTCGTCGAGGGGGGTGTTGAACACCCGCCCCACCGTGGCCTTCTTCTGGAGGTCGGCCGTGACGTGGTACACGCCGCCCTTGCGGGCGACGTCTTCGCCGAAGATGACGGCCTCGGGCCAGGTCAGCAGGGCGTCGCCCAGGCAGCGGTTGAGCTGCATGGCCAGGTGGCGGGGGCGGTCCTGTTCCGGCATCCGGCTGCCGTGGAAGCCGGTGCGGGCGTCGGCGGCCGGCAGGCGGGCAGCCTCGGCGGCGACGGCATCGGCGCGGTGCGGCGACAAGGGCGCCATGATCTCGGCGGCCCCGGTCAGCTTGGGCCGCGTGACGACCTCGTCGCACAAGGCCAGGACCCGGGTCCGGGTCTCCTCGTACAGCGCGAGCACCTCGTCCGGCGACAGCCAGCCCTCGGCCACGAGCAGCCGGGCGGCGGCCAGCACGGGGTCGCGGGCCTCGGCGGCCTCGATCTCCTCGGCCGAGCGGTAGAGCTGCTCGACGTCGCTGCCGGCATGACCCAGCAGCCGCACCAGGCGCAGGTGCAGGAAGACCGGACGGCGGTGCTCACGGGCGAAGGCCGCGGCGGCGGCGGCGGTGTCGAAGCTGTCGACCAGGTCGAGCCCGTCGCAGCCGAAGTACTTGAGGCCCGGGTTGGGCCGGAACCGCCCCTCGACCCAGCCGCCCGGGGTGCGGACCGAGATGCCGAGCCCGTTGTCCTCGCACAGGAAGACGATGGGGCAGGGGAGCTTCTGGAAGTCGGCCAGCGCCGCGGTGTTGAAGGCGGTGCTCGCTGTGGCGTGGTTGCTGCTGGCGTCGCCGAAGGAGCAGACGACGATGCTGTCGCCGGGGATCGGCAGGGGCAGGCCCAGGCGCTTCATGCGAGGCAGCGCGAAGGCGGCGCCGACGGCCTTGGGCAGGTGGCTCGCGATGGTGCTGGTCTGCGGCGGGATCTGCAGGGCCAGGCTGCCGAAGACCTTGTGGCGACCGCCGGCGATGGGCTCGTCGGCGGCGGCGACGATGCCGAGCAGCACGTCGAGCAACGGCGTCTGGCCTGGGACCTGGCTGGCGCGGTGCACGAAGAAGCCGCCCGACCGGTAGTGCAGGAAGGCCGGGTCGGTCGGTCGGAGCGCGGCGGCGACGGCGGCGTTGCACTCGTGGCCCGAGCTGCCGATGGTGTAGTAGCCCTGGTCGCGGGCCTTGAGCTCGCGCGCCCCCAGGTCCAGGTGGCGGCTGGCGACCATGCTCTCGAAGATGGCCAGGGCGCCGCGGGCGGTCAGGGTCGCGCCGGCCCGCACGGGTGCGTCCAGGTCGTCGCGGCGAGGGGCCGAGGGGAGGGCACGGACGGCGGAGAGGAACTGCTCGTCGACGATGGACGCGCGGTTGACGGCCATGGCGGGGCACCGAGGGGGGAGGAGGAGGAGGCCAGCGGTCTATCCCGGGTGGCTACACTGGGGTCGGTCATGACGTCGCTGCCTGCCCTGGTGCTCACCTTGTCTCCGGCCTTCGCGGAGCCGGCGGACCCTGTCGGCGCCGTGGTCGAGGAGTGGGGCCACGCCCGACAGGAGGGGCCGGCGACCGAAGCCGAGCTGTCGGCCCTGGTCCGGGCCTGCGCCGCCGCCGAGCCGGGCGCCTGCTACCGCGCGGGCAGCCTGCTGCTGCAGCTCGACCGCGCCGCGGAGGCGCTCCCGCTGCTGGAGGCCGGCTGCGCCCAGCGGGAGCTGCTGGCCTGCGCCATCGGCAACGGCACGGGCCCGGAGCACGTCGGCGTGAAGACGGCGGCGCGGGCCTGGCTGGGGCCCCTGTGCGAGGGGCCCCCCATCGACGCCTGGGCCTGCGATCAGTACGTCCTGTACTTCGAGGTCGGCGAGATGTCCGAGCAGACCCTGCGGCTCTGCCGGCTCGGCGCCGACGGGCGCTGTCGCGCGGCGGCCGACGTCCTGCAGCTCGAGCCCGAGCGGGCGCGCGCCCTGTTCGACGAAGCCTGCGAAGCGGGATCGGCCGTGGCCTGTGGCGAGCTCGCGGTGCTGGACCGCGTGGCCGGCCTGTCCGCCTGCGGGCGGGACGATCTGGAGGCCTGCGCCGTCGAGGCCCGGCAGCTCGCTGCCCTGGAGTACCGCGCCTCGGCGACCGAGCAGCGAGCGGGGCGGCGGGCAGGGCGCCTGGCCTGCACCGGCGGCCGGGCGGACGCATGCCCGGCGTGGCTGCAGCTCGCTGGGGCAGGTCGCGAGCTCCCCGCCGATCCCGCGGAGCTCGACGCCGCCCTCCAGGCGCTGTGCGACGCCGGTGACGCCGCGCGCTGCGTCGAGCGCGCCGAGCGCCTGGGCGGCGCCCGCGGCCTCGCGCTGGCGAGCGCTCGCTGTGCAGAGGGTCAGGGCCCTTCCTGCCGAGCGGTGGTCGGTCTGATGGCCGGCGTCGACAGCCTGGACCCGCTGGTCACTCCCTCGCCCGAGCTCTGGGGCGCCCTGCCAGCGGGGCAGTCGGCTCCGTGGCTCGAACAGGGCTGCAGGGCGGGCGACCCCGTGTCGTGCGGCGACCTGTGGGTGCACGCCTGCGTGTTCCCCGACGCGGAGCGGCGCTCCCGCGCGCGCCAACGGCTGGACGAGCTGCAGGCTGCCGACTCCTTTGGGGCCTTCAAGGCCTCGGCCCACGCCGAGCGCATCTGCGGCGACTAGAAGACCTTCATGCCCAGGTCGACGCCGAGCTCGCGGGCGGCCCGGCCGACGGCCGCGGCGAGGTTCTTGTCGTCGGCGAGGTCGGCCACGTCCCGGGCGGCCAGCACGGCGGCGTCGGCGTGGCCGGGGACCCGGGCCATCGCCAGCAGCGCGATGACCTCGGCCTTGGGGTCGGCGGCGGCGCGGGCCTGCTCGCGGGCGTCGGTGGCGTGCTGCAGGGCGCTGTCGTGGTCGCCGGCGTCCAGGGCCTTCAGCGCGCGGCCGGCGGCGGTGTCGTCGGGCGGCGGCGGCAGGGTCGGCGGTGGCGCGGCGGGAGGCGGCTCGACCTGGCGGGCCTGGGCCAGGATCTGGCCGCGCAGGCTGCGGATGGCGGCGAGTCCGTCGGGGTCGTCGGCGTCCTTGACCGCGCGGATCGCCAGCCGGATGTGATCCCGGGCCCGCTCGGTGTCGCCGTCGCGGGCCCAGGCCTGCGCGATCCAGGTGTGGACCCGCGCCAGCAGCGCCGGATCGTCGGCCGCGGCCTCGAGCGAGAGCTCGGCCGTGCGCAGGACGTAGCGGTGATCCCCGCGGGCCAGCGCCGCGACGACGCCGCGCGCCCAGGCCGGCGCGCCCTGGCTCATCCGTGGCCCATGCCCAGCGCCTGCAGGGCCAGGCCCGCGGCTTCTTCTTCGATGGCGACGGGCACGGGGTTCTCGCCGGCCGGCAGCGTGGTGCGGGTCAGCCACTCGAGCGTCAGGCCCAGCACGGCGAAGTGCAGCAGCACGGGCTCGGGCGAGCCCGAGTTCATCACGATGTTCAGCGGGTGGCCGTCGGCGAGGAGCACGACGGTCGGGCCGTCCTCGAGGCGGTAGCGCACGACGTGATCGGCGACGTGGTCCACGCCACCCGCCGCCGCCTTGATGCCGCGCACGTCGATCTCGTCGTTGCCGTGGCCGGCGTTGACCATCACCAGGCCGTCGGTGGCGCGGCCGAGCTGCTCGGCGCCGACGACCCGCTTGCTGCCGCAGCAGGTCACGACGATGCCGACCTGGGACAGCAGCTGCTCGAGGGACGGCGCGGGGTAGCCGTCGTAGTGGGCGTACAGCCGACGGATCGGGTGCTTCTCGACCACCTGGACGTTCGCGCCGGCGGCCCGCGCGTAGGCGGCGACGCCGCGGCCGACGGGGCCGTAGCCGATGACGCCGACCCGGCGGCCCGACAGGTGCATGCCCGTCAGGGTCTGGACGGCGTGCCACAGGCCCTCGCCGACGCCGTGGCGGTTCTCGATCCACGGCTTCAGGCGGCCGTCGTTGATGTTGACCACGCCGAAGGGCAGGTCGAGCTCCTGGAGCCGCGTGACGCCGGTCTTGGTGACCTCGACCGCGGCCTTGACCCGGGCAGCGGCTTCGGGCTGGGCCACGGCGCGGGCGATGAGCTCGCCGCCCACGTCGGCCAGCATGTCGGGCTCGTGCTCGAGCACCAGGTCGTAGGGCTCGTCCCGGCTGCCGGGGGCGCAGACCTCGACGCCGAAGTCGCGCAGCAGGTTGACCACGCCCTGGTCGGTGGTGGCCTCGCTCGCGCCGACGACCACCCACTTGCCGCCACCCAGCACCAGCTCGCGCACCAGCGCGGCCGTCAGGGTGGTCAGGTGGGCCGAGATGCCGATGGTGCGGCCCTCGAAGGGGCGGGTCCGCGCCCAGCGGTTGCCCAGCACCGGCATGATCGGGAAGAAGGCGTTGATGCGCGCGACCTCGGCGGCGGCACGCGCGGAGCGCTCGTCAGTGGACATGCGGGCTTCCCGAGAGGCGAGGGGAGGGGCAGGGCGCGCGCGCCCTATCGCGTCGCCGTTCGTCGGGCAGGTGTCAGGGAAACGCTCGGGAGGGCACCTGCCGGCTCGCGCCGGGATCGATGGGGATAGGCGTTCGGGCTGCGCCGTCCCGGAGGCCGGATGTCCCCCGCCATCGCCATCGCCGGCACCGTCCTGGTGCTGCTCGTCGTCTGGATCCTGCTCGAGCTCAGGACCGGACGCCCCGACGGCACCTTCCGCAAGGTGCACCCCTTCCGCCTGATGATGTTCCACATCATGCCGACGCGGAACGAGAGCGTCGTCTACTTCGACTACGCCGTGCGGGCCGAGAAGCTCGAGGCCTGGCTCGAGAAGGTCCACGCCCACGACGTGCACATCACGCACGCCACGGTCGCCGCCGTGAACATCGGGCTGGCCGAGAACCCGCGCATGAACCAGTTCGTCATGGGCCGGCGCATGTACGACCGCAAGGGCCGCTGGATCACCTTCTCGATGAAGCGCAAGAAGCTCGACAAGCAGGCCAAGCTGTCGGCCGTCAAGCTGCAGATGAAGGACGGCGAGACCCTGGGCGGCCTGGTCGAGCGCATCAACAGCAACATCATCGTCGAGCGCTCCGGCGACAAGACCGCGGCGGACAAGGAATTCGACCTGTTCAAGCTGCTGCCGCGGCCGCTCTTGATGCGGGCCCCCGCCCTGCTCAGGTGGCTCGACCACTACAACCTGCTGCCCGGCTTCTTCATCGAAGGCGACGGCATGTACACCAGCGTGTTCATCGCGAACCTGGGCAGCCTGCAGATGGGCGCCGGCTACCACCACCTCTACGAGTGGGGCACCTGCCCGCTGTTCCTGATGTTCGGCCAGACCGAGACCCGACCGGTCGTCGACGGCGACCGCTGCGTGCCCGGCCGTGTGCTGCCGGTGCGCTTCTCCTACGACGAGCGCATCGACGACGGCCTGACGGCCCGCGACGGCATCCGCTCCGTCGTGCGCGTGCTCGAAGACCCCGAGCGCTGGCTCGGCCTGCCCGACGCAGACGGCAACTGGTCGCGGCCGATGTGGCCCCACCCCGAAGGCATGGGCCCCGGCGACGCGTAGTCAGTCGCGCTCGGCCCGCCGGACGTAGTGTTCGACCCAGTTGCCGAGCAGCCGCTCGCCGTGGTCGGTGGGCTCGACCGGCGCGGTCGCCGTCCAGCCGCGGGCGTCCAGCAGGAAGTCCAGCGCGTCGGCGCGCAGCTCGGGGTGGAACTGGACCGCTCGCAGCCACGGGCCGACGCCGAAGGCCTGCAGCGGCGTGTGGGCGTTGCCGGCCAGGCGCGTGAACCGGGCAGGATCCGGCTCGACGGCCACGTGGTCGCGGTGCAGGCCCTGGACGCGCAGCACGTCGGGCAGCCCCTCGAACAGCGGGTCGCGCCGGCCGGCGTCGGTGAGCTGCACGTCCACCGTGCCCCACTCCGGTCCGTCCCGGTGGGCCTCGACCCGGCCGCCCAGCCGCTCCCCGACCAGCTGGTGGCCGAAGCAGACCGCCAGCACGGGCGTGTGCGCCGCCATCGACAGCGCCCACTGGCCCACCATCGGCATCCACGGGGCCTCGTCCCGTACCGAGCTCGCGCTGCCCGTGATGATGATGCCCTCGTAGGCGCCGCCGTAGGGCAGCACCTCGCCGTCGAAGGCCGCGACGGCCTCGACCTCGACCCCGTGCGGGGCCAGCGCCCGCTCGAACCAGTCGGTGTAGTCGCCGTGCGCGGCCCGCACGCTGTCGTCGGCCTTGCCGGCGCGGACCAGCAGGACCCGGGGCGGACGCGCGGTGCGGGCCGGTGGCTCGTCGGTGGTGGTGGGGACGCGCACGGGGTCGGACATGCAGCTCAGCTCCGGAAGACGTCGCGCACCAACCGGCGCACGACCTGGGGGAGGGCATCGTAGGTCGCGGCGCGGTAGTGCCGCCCGTGGCCGGCGCGGGCCATGCCCTCGCAGGCGGCGCGGCCGAGCTTGTCCTCCTCGCCGACCTGGACGACGTGGAGCGCCGGGTAGCGCGCGGCCCAGGGGATCGGGTTGCCGCCCATGTTGGCGACGCCGTCGCTCATCAGGATGCCGACCCGCTCGCGCCGGTGGCTCCGCCGCAGCTCGCCGAGCGCCCGCTGCAGCCCGGACTCGATGTTCGTGTAGCCCTGGGCCGGCACCTCCAGGATGCGGCGCACCAGCTCGCGCGGCGACACGTCCTCGCCGACGCGGACCAGCGTGTGGGCGCGGGTGTCGAAGTGCACGACGGCCAGCCGATCCAGCCGCAGGCGCAGGATCGCCGCGGCCAGCGCCGTGAGCGCCACCTTGGGCCCGGTCATCGACAGGCTCATGTCCAGGATCGCGACCACGTCGGCCTCACGCGGCTCGATCCGCTGGACCCGCAGGTCGTCGGGCCCCCACGGCCGGGGCCGCTCCAGCGTCGCGTCCAGGTCGAGCTCGCCGTCGGCGGGAAAGCCGTCCTCCCGACGTCGCGTCGGGCGCGCCGCGTGCCGCAGCAGCGTCCGGGCCCGCTCCAGGATGGCGTCGATCGCCCGCTCGCGGACCTCGGCCCGCAGCTCGGGCGGCAGCTGCCGCTTGAGCCGGTGGTAGTGGGTGGCCGCCTCCCAGGCATCCGGCAGCTGGCGCTGGTCGGTCTGCTCGGGTTCGCCCTGGGGCCCCTCCTCGGGGACCAGCTGGCCAGCCTCCTCCTCCGGACGGGAGGGTCGATCCTTGCGGACCTCTACCGTCTTGGCGCCAGCGGACTTTTTTTTTCCGCCTGCATCATCAGATCGGCGATGACCTGGTCGACCTTGGTGGCGTCGCCGGACTCGGCCAGCTCGATGCGGGTGGCCAGGGCCATGCGGCTCGCCCGGTCCAGGTCGCCGCCCAGCACCTCGGCCAGGTCGGCGATGGCGACCGCCGCGCGGATGCTGGCGCCCCGGCGGATCCGCGGGTCGTTGCGGGTCGCGCGGACCAGGGACACCGCCCGGCGGATCAGCTCGGGCGAGGGCGACATGCGCACCTCCTGGCCCACGATCTCGACCTCGTCGGCTTCGTCCTGCCAGGACAGCTCGACCAGCTCGAAGCGGTCGAGGAGGGCTTCGGAGAGGTGCCCGGTGGCGACGAACTCGGCGGGGTTCTGGGTCGCGACCACGGCGAAGCCGTCGACGGCCTGGATCGCGCCGAGGTGGGGGACGGTCACGAGGCCCTCGTCCATCGCCGGCAGGAGTACGTTCTGCACGCCTTCGGGCATGCGGTTGAGCTCGTTGACGAACAGCACGGCGCCGGTGCGCATGGCCTGGACCAGCGGGCCCGGCACGAACAGGTCCGGCTGGTAGCCGCGCTCCAGCACGCCCGGCGGGTCGAAGTGTCCGACCAGCTTGGCTTCGGTGTAGCGCCCGTCGCCGTCGACCCGCACGAAGCCGCGGTCGAGACCCTGGGACACGGCCCGGGCCAGCGCGGTCTTGCCGACGCCGACCGGCCCTTCCAGCAGCACGTGCCGCCAGGCCACCAGCCCGGCCAGCACGGCCCGCAGCTCGGCGCGGCGGCCCACGATGCCGTGGGCGACCGCCAGGGCTTCTGCGTCGGGGAGGCGCACGGGACCCGTCCTAGCGGCGGTTGAGCCGCATCAGCAGCGACAGGATGTTCCAGAACAGGATGAGCACGCCCATCGTGATCAGGTAGGCGCCTTCGACGTATTGGTCGGTGCGCAGCCGGTGCATGACCTGGTTGACCTGGTAGAGCAGGCCGGCCCCGGACACGACGACGAACACGGCCGACAGGGCGATGCCCAGCGGGCCGCCGAACAGGCTCGGGAAGACGAAGCTCACGCCCATCAGGATGAGCATGGGCAGGAACAGCGCCGACAGGCCGGCCTTGATGAAGGAGAAGTCCTTGGGGCCGGTCCAGACGTAGGCGGTCATGCCGATGCCGGTCAGCGCGGTCAGGCCGAGGGCGGTGGGCAGCAGCAGCGGCTGCGGGCCGAGCGTCATCAGGATCGCGGCCAGCAGCAGGTAGCCCATGGCGATGCCCTGGAAGACCACGCCGACGCCGAAGCCCAGCCACTTGCTGCTGGTGCCGCTGAACACCAGCCGCGGGGCCGCGTACTGGGCGATGCCGTAGCTGCCCAGGATGGCGAACAGCATGAAGAACTGGTGGAAGACGATGGTGACGCCGGCGCTGCCCAGCAGGTACAGCACGGCGGCGGTCGCCACACCCGCGGCGCCGCTGCCCATCAGGCCGAGCGCGGTCAGGGCGAGCACCCGCTTGAGGTAGTCGACCCGCGCGTCGGACTCGACGTGGGTGAGGGGGCGGGAGATGTCGGAGATGGCCACGGAGGTCGCTCCTGGTTCGTGGGGTCTCCGGAGCCTATGCACGGCCCGGGGACGGGAAAGGCATCAGACGCTGATCGAGCCCTTGCGGAAGTCGCTGGCGCCGAGCTTCACGTTGACCAGGGCCGGCTTGCCGCTCGCGAAGGCGCGATCGATGGCGCCGCGCATGTCGGCGGGGTCCTCGACGTACTCGCCGTGGCCGCCCATGGCTTCGACGATGCGGTCGTAGCGGGTGAAGTCGAGCTTCGTGGCGACGGCGCGCTCCGGCGCGAAGATCTCGACCTGGCCGCGGCGGATCTGCTGCCACGCGGCGTCGTTGCCCATCACGCCGACCACGGGGATGCCCTGGCGGACCATGGCCTCGAACTCGAAGCCGTTCAGGCCGAAGGACCCGTCGCCGTAGATGATGCAGGTCGGGCTGTCGGGGCGGGCCAGCTTGGCCGCCATGGCGAAGCCCGGGCCGACACCCAGGGTGCCGAGCGGGCCCGGGTCCATCCAGTGGCCGGGCTCGTAGACGTTCACCAGCTTGGCCGCCGTGCCGACGATGTCGCCGCCGTCGCAGACGATGGTCACGTCCTCGGGCAGGGCGTCGGCGAGCTCCTTGCTGAACCGCAGCGGCTTCACGGGCGCGCTGTCGTCGTGCATCTCGGGCAGCATCTTGTCGTACAGGCGCTGTTCCATGGCCCGCACGGCATCGAGCCAGCCGCTGTCCCGGCGCGAGCCGGCGTCGGCCAGGGCCCGCATCACCACGCCGCTGTCGGCGGGGAAGCCGACGTCGACGGCCCGGTTGTGGCCGATCACGTCGGGGTCCAGGTCGACCTGGACGACCTTGGCCGCCGGGCAGCCCATGCCGTAGCCCAGGCGGAAGTCCCAGGGGGTGCCGAAGATCGCGACGGCATCGGCCTGGGCCAGCGCCTTGCTGCGGCACAGGCGGAAGAAGCGCGGGTCGTCCGGACGCAGGGCGCCGCGGGCGCCGCCGTTGAGGAAGACCGGTGCGTCGTAGGCGGCGGCGAAGTCGTGGATCGCGTCGCGGTAGGGCGAGAAGAACCACTGGGTGCCGACCAGGATGACCGGCCGCTCGGCCTTGGACAGGATGGCCGCCGCCGCGTCCACCGCCGCGGGGTCGGCGCCGGGCACGCTGGTGGTCCGGTAGCCTTCGGGCATCGACACGCCCTTGTCGTCGACCATGTTCATCAGCACGTCGAGCGGCATCTCGAGGAAGACCGGGCCGGGCACGCCGGTGGTCGCCTTGCGGAAGGCCATCGCCACGTAGTCGCGGATGCGATCGGTCTCGGGCACGGTGGCGGACCACTTGGTGATGGACCGCATCAGGCTGACGTGGTCCATCTCCTGCAGGCTGCCCTTCTCGCGCAGGAAGTTCGGGCCCTGGCCGCCGAAGCAGACCATCGGCGTGCCGCCGCGCCAGGCGTTGGCGACCGCAGTGACGGTGTCGGTGACGCCCGGGCCGGCCGTGACCGCGCAGACCCCGACCTGGCCGGTCGCGCGGGCCCAGCCTTCGGCGGCGTGGCCGGCCGACTGCTCGTGCCGCACGTCCACCACGCGGATGCCATGGTCCAGGCAGCCGTCGTAGATGTGCTGGATGTGCCCACCGCACAGGGTGAACAGGTGGCTCACACCTTCCTTCGCGAGGACGTCGGCGACGAGCTTTCCGCCATGAACGTAGGCCATCGGGGCTCCAGGGGGGACGAGGAGGGGATGTCCTATGCCAGGGAGGAGGCGTCTGCGACCGTCCCCGAGCGGGTTTGCGTCTGTCGCACGGGTCGCGGGTGGCGCGTCCTTGACCCGCGGGTCAGAATTGCATCGTGAACGCCCTGGTCACCCGCCGCAGCCTGCTGCTCACCGCCGCCGCCGCCGCCGCCGCGGGCACGGCCGGCGCGATGGTGCACCTGCCGCGGGCCGCCGACGGCTTCCGGATCCTCTCCCGCCGCGAGGCCGCCGTGGTCGAAGCGCTCGCCGCCGTGCTGTTCCCGCCGGGCATCTTCCCCGTGCACGGCGGCGACGGCGGCACCGCGCCGATGGTGGACCAGGTCCTGTCCTCGGCCCTGCCTCCCGCGGCGGTGCCGCCCTTCCGCTACGTGCTGCGGGCCATCCAGACCGGCACGCTGATCGCCCGGGGACGCCACTTCTCGGACCTTCCCCCGGACGAAGCGCGCGAGGTCGTCAGCGTCTGGGCCGGCGACGATCCGATGCCCCGCCGGCTGGCCAGCGACTCCGTCCGCTTCGTGCTGGGCACCGCCTTCCTGCGTCGACCCGAGGTCAAGGCGGCCATCGGCTTCCGCGCCGAGTGCCTGGACCCTTCGCTGCCCGGCGCCCCCGACCTGCCGCCGGTGGAGGGCGAGTGACCCGCCGCGCCTTCGCCGACTACGGGGCCAGCGAGCGCTGGACGGCCGACGCCTGCGTCATCGGCGGAGGTGCGGGCGGCGCCGCGACCGCCTGCGCCCTCGCGGAACAGGGCCTCTCCGTCGTCGTGCTGGAGCAGGGCAGCCACTGGCACCCGCGGCAGTTCCAGCAGGATGCCGCCTGGGCCTACCGCAACATCTACGTCGAGCAGGGCGCCCGGAGCGCGGTCGGCAACGGGCTCATCCCGGTGCCCGGCGGCCGCGGCGTCGGCGGCAGCACCCTCATCAACTCGGCCATCGCCTTCCGCACGCCCCTGCCCGTCATGCGCGAGTGGCACGAGCACCACGGCTGCGAGCGCATCACCCCCGAGCGCTTCGGCCCCAAGCTCGACCGGGTGTGGGACACCCTGCGGGTCGTGGTCAACCCGGTCGTCTTCCAGCGCAACAACAACCTGGTGTTCAAGCGCGGCGCCGACGCCCTCGGCCTGCCGGGACAGTGGCTGGCGCGCTCGGCGCCGGGCTGTGTCGGCTGCGGCGTCTGCTACCTGGGCTGCCCGACCGGCGGAAAGTTCAGCGTAGACCGCACCTTCCTGGTCGAAGCCCTGCAGACCGGGCGCTGCGAGGTGCATGCCGACTGCCGGGTCGACGCCGTCGACACCGAGGGCGACAAGGTCGTCGCCGTGCGCGGCCGGTTCATCGACCCGACCTCCCTGGTGCCCGGCGGCGGCTTCGAGGTGCGGGCCCGGGTCTTCGTCGTCGCGGCGGGAGCGGTCGCCACCCCGCAGCTCCTCCTCCGCAACGGGCTGGCGGACGGCACCACCGCGGGGGCCTGGCTCTTCCTCCACCCCGCCACCGGCATGCTCGCCCGGTTCCCGTGGGAGATCCGCCCCTGGCGCGGCGTGACCCAGGGCTACTTCGTCGACCGCTGGGAGCGTGGCTACCTGCTGCAGACCTACACCGCCTCGCCCGACCAGACCTACGTCGGCATGCCCTTCTCCCTGGGCGACCAGCTCGTCGAGATCATCCGCGACCTCCGCTACATGGCCATGGCCGGCCCGCTGGTCCACGACGAGGACAGCCGCGGCGGCGTCACGGCCCAGGGCATGACGTACTTCCTGGGGGACGGCGACCGCCGGAAGCTGCTGGCCGGCATGCGCGAGTGCAGCGAGGTCTTCTTCGCCGCGGGCGCGACCGAGGTGTACCCGGGCATCGTCGGCGCCGCGCCGATCCGCTCGGTCGCCGGCATCGATGCCGCCATCCCCGACGACGTCGCTGCCCGGCAGATCTACCTGTACGCCAGCCACCCGATGGGCACCTGCCGGATGGGCGCGGACCCGGCCACCAGCTGCGCCGATCCGGACGGCCGCGTGTGGGGCTGGGGCAACCTGTACCTGGCCGACACCAGCCTGTTCCCGACCTCGCTCGGGGTGAACCCGCAGGTCACGACCATGGCGATGGGGCTGACGGTGGGCGAGGCGATCGGGGAGCGCGGGTAGACCCGGGGCTGCAGGCTGCAGCCCGTCGCCCGTAGCCTGTGGGTTCGGCCGCGAGCGCCTCCCCTCCGACAGCCTCGGTCCTCTTCCGCACTACTCCTCCCCGTACAGCCCCTCGGCGTGGGCGCCCGTGACCCCCGAGCGCCACATGCCCAGGTTGATGACGCCCAGGCTGCTGTAGCGGCTGGCGACGTCGACGCTGCCCTCCAGCGCGAGCACCTCGTCGATGATCCCGAGCGCCTTGAACCGGAACAGCTTGAGCTCGTAGCCGCCGGTGACGTGCACGCGGCCGCTGGCGCCGACGTTGCGGGCAGGCTCCCAGTAGGTGCCGGCGCGGATGCGCAGCCGCTCGGGCCAGACGTCGGCCTCGGCGCCGACCCGCGGCGACAGGGTCCAGCGGGTGCCGCGCTCGACGCTGAGCCCGGCCATGTGGGCCTCGAGCGCCACTGCATCGCGGCTGGGGGCGTCGACGACCAGGTCGGCCGCGTAGCGCATCGGCACGGCGAGCTCGAGGTCGTCGGTGCTCTCGCTGGTCCAGGCGATGCCGGCCGAGAGCCGGTGGGGGACGACGATCGCGTCGGCGGGGCGGATGCCGTCGCCGGTGGTCTCGCGGGCGGTGGCCGCGCTCCACCAGGCCGCGCCGAAGGCCAGGCCCTCGCGAGGGGCGTGGTAGATGAAGCCCAGCTGGGGCGCGACGCCGCGGTAGGCGGCGTAGCCGTCGGCGGTCTCGAGATCGGCGTCCAGGCGCCGCAGGCCGCCGGCCAGGTTCAGGCGGTCGCCGGCCACCACGCCGCCGACCACGAACTGGCTGTCGGCCACGATCAGCCGCTGGTCGGGGCGCCACCAGGCGGTGCCGCTGCCGGCCCAGCCGACGCCCAGGCGGCGCCAGGCCACGTTCATCGCGGCGTTGAGGATCGCGCCCTGCCAGTCCTGCTCGGCCAGCACGTTCGCGGCGTCCGCGGGCAGGTTGGCCACGTCGTTGCCGCCGCCCCGGGGCGAGACCAGCGAGAAGCCCAGGCCCGGCCCGATGGCCAGCTCGCTGCGGTTCTCGGCCTTGCGGTGCGACGTGGCGGCCGGGTTGTGGAACAGGCCGGGGCCGCCGACGCCGAGCGCCACGCCGGTGCCACCCATGCCGATGAACTCGGCGGTGCTCTTGACGATGCCCCGGCTGACCTCCAGCCGGGCGCTGTCGTCGACCACTGCGTCGCTGACGGCCGCGTCCTCGGCCCGCGCGACGGAGCAGCAGAGCGCCCAGGTCAGGGCCAGACGGAGCGGGGTGCGGAGCATCGGCGACGCAGTAGCACCGCCCTCGACGACCTGCCGCCCGCGGTGGCCCGCGGGGGTGCGACGGAATAGGGCCGCGGCCTGTCCGAGCGCGGCCCTTCGTCCGGCCGCCCCCCTTCATCGCTGGAGATCCCGTGAGCGAGCCCAAGAGCAAGAACATCCACTGGCACGGCGCCAACATCACCCAGGAAGAGCGGCAGGAGGCGCTCGACGCCCGCGGCTGCGTGGTGTGGTTCACCGGCCTCTCGGGCTCGGGCAAGTCCACCATCTCCCGGCGGGTCGAGCAGCTGCTGCTCGAGCGCGGCAAGTTCGTCTACAGCCTGGACGGCGACAACGTGCGCTTCGGCCTGAACAAGGACCTGGGCTTCTCGCCGGAAGACCGCACCGAGAACATCCGCCGCATCGGCGAGGTCGCGAAGCTCTTCGCCGACGCCTGCTGCGTCACCACCACGGCCTTCATCAGCCCCTACCGCCAGGACCGCGACCAGGTCCGCGCCATCATGGCCGAAGGCAGCTTCATCGAGGTGTTCGTCGACACCCCCCTCGAGGTGTGCGAGGAGCGCGACCCCAAGGGCCTCTACAAGAAGGCCCGTCGCGGCGAGATCCCCGAGTTCACCGGCATCTCGGCCCCCTACGAGGCGCCCGAGGCCGCCGAGCTCGTGCTGAAGACCGCCGGTCGCTCCGTCGACGAGTGCGCGCTGGAAGTGATCGAGCACCTGCAGCAGGCCGGCTTCATCACCGGCTGATGCTCAGTCTCCGGCGGGTGGCAGCCCAGCCACCCGCTGGATGCGCCGGACCAGGTCGTCCATGGCGGCGCCCCGGTCGCCGTGGCGCGTCAGGCCTTCGCGGCCGACGACGAGCACCAGGTTCTGCAGGTTGCCGATGACGTTGGCGAAGACCAGGTCGCTGTCGGTCCGCTCGCGCTGGGCGCGGGCGATCTCGGCGAGCTGGGCTTCGTCCGTCTCGGGGCTGGCGGCCTTGAAGGACACGATGAACGCGTCCGGCGACCACTCGCGGATCCGGTCGAGGATCTTGGGGGTCGGGCGCAGCCGCAGCACGAGCTCGGCCGCACCACTCGGCAGCTTGGTGGTGGCCCGGTCGGCGATCGCGTAGTCGCCGACGGCGGCGGCGTGCACCACGACGCCGTCGGGGTGGCCGACGACCCAGGCGCGCATGCGCTCGAGCAGATCGTAGGTGCTGGCGTACTCGATGACGTTGACGGCGGCGGCCTGATCGGGGACCTCGGCCTGCAGGCGCAGCCAGGCTTCCGGGCTGGCGAGCATGGTCACGTCCAGGCCGGAGCGGGCCAGGCTGCCGGCCAGCCGGCCCCCGGTGCGGCCGCTGCTGTGGGCGGACAGGAAGCGGATGGCGTCCACGGGATTGCGCGTGGCGCCGGCAGTGACGAGGACGGGGCGCATGCCGCCCCGCCTAATGCGCTGGAGCACGGGGAGGAGGAGGTGCGCGGGAGGAGGAGGAGGGGCTCGCGAGCCACACCGAGGGGACGCGGCCGTGGCTCCGCGCTAAGCGAGGGGGAATTGCCCTGGAGCACGGATGGCATCGAACGCCGAGAGACCCCGCGACGTCCTGGTCGCCGAGCGCCTGCAGGCCCGGTTCGGGGCTGCCCCCGGCTGGGCCCTGGTGCTCGGCAGTGGCCTCGGGGTGCTCATCGATCAGCTGGCCGACGCCGCCCAGTGCAGCCACGCCGACCTCGGCCTGCCGGCGCCCGGCGTGAAGGGCCATGCCGGCTGCGTCGCGGTCGGGACCCTCGGTGGGGCCCGCGTGGCGCTGCTCAGCGGGCGGGTCCACCTCTACGAGGGGCACGCGCCGGCCGATGTCGTCGCCTATGTGCGCGCCCTGGCCCGCTGGGGCGTGCACACGCTGGTGCTGACCAACGCGGCGGGCAGCGCCCGCGCCGACTGGGCCCCCGGGACGGTCGTGCGGCTCACCGACCACATCGACTTCACCCACGGCAACCCGCTCGTCGGACCCAACCGCGACGACCTGGGCCCCCGGTTCCCCGACCTGTCGTCCGTGTACGAGCCCGGCCTGGGCGCCCGCATCGACGAACTCGCCCTGGCCCGCGGCGTGGCGCTCGAGCGCGGGGTCTACGTGGCCATGCGGGGCCCGAGCTTCGAGACGCCGGCCGAGGTGCGCATGTGCCGCATCCTGGGCGCCGACGTGATCGGCATGAGCACCGTTCCGGAAGCCATCGCGGCCGTGCACGCGGGGCTCCGGGTGGCGGCTTTCTCCGTGGTCAGCAACTACGGCGCCGGCCTGGTCGACGAAGCGCCGGACCACGACGCCGTGACCGCGACCGTCAGCGCGTCGGTGGGCCCGCTGGCCGGCCTGCTGGCCGAGCTGGTCCAGGGCGGCTGAGGCCCGGTGGAGCGGGCGGCGCCGCCGGGGGGGACCCGCATTCCGGGCGCGGCGATGCGCTGGCGGTTCGGCGAGGGCCCTGCGGTCCCCCTGCTGTGCCTGCCCGGCATCGAGGGGGACGCGCGCGTGTTCTGGCGCCTCGCCGCCGAGCTGCGTGGCCGGCCGGTGTGGGCCTTCGATCTGCCCGCGGGTGACCGGGTCGAGACCCTCGCGGCGGCCATCGCGGCGCAGCTGGAAGGGCCGGTGCACCTGCTCGGCGCCAGCCTGGGCGGGCTGGTCGCCCGACAGCTCGCGCACGACCGGCCCGAGGCGGTGTGCAGCCTCACGACCCTGGGGACGCTGCCCGATCCCCGCCATCGGCCGCCGGGCCTCGCGCTGGCGGCGCGGCTGCTGCGAGGCCTGCCCCCGGGCGTCGTGCGGCGGCGCTACCGGGCCCGGATCCGGGCCCGGCTGGTCGAAGAAGCGGTCGACGCCGACGACCAGGTCATGTTGCTGGCCGGCCTGCCGGCGCCGCGGCTGCTGGCCGACCGCCTGGACGCCGTGGCCCGCTGGTCGGCTCCTGGGCCCGTCGCGGCGCCGACCCTGTGGTTGCGCGGCCAGGCCGAGCGCGAGGCCCCGTGGCAGGGCCAGGACGTCGTGGCGGCCATGCCGCGGGCCCGCACCGAGACCGTCCCCGGCGGCCACCGGGCCCACCTGACCCACGCCGTCGCCCTGGCGGCCGTGGTGGGGCACTTCATCCGGGGCTGCGAGCCGAGCCCGTCCGGCTGATCCGCGTGCCCGTGCGCCCCGCCAGCGCGTCCGGCAGGGCCTCGGGCGAGGTCACGAGCACTTCTTCGCCGCCCGCCGCCAGGAAGGCCAGGGCCGCCTCGACCTTGGGTCCCATGCTGCCGGCCGGGAACTCCCCGGCGTCGAGCAGCGCCTGGAGCTGGGGCGCGTCGGTGTCGTGCAGCGGCGCGGCCGCCGGTGTCCCGAAGCCCTTCCAGATGGTGTCGACCCCGGTCAGCACGACCATGCGACGGGCCCCCAGCTGCCCCGCGAGCAGGGCCGTGGCCAGGTCCTTGTCGACCACGGCCTCGGCGCCCGCGCGGTGGCCGTGCACGTCGACCACCGGCACGCCGCCGCCGCCGCAGCCCACGACCAGGGCGCCCGTGGCGGCCAGGGACGCGATGGTCGGCGCCTCGAGGATCTCCAGCGGGCGAGGGGAGGGGACCACCCGCCGCCAGCCCCGGTCGCCGTCCTGGCGGACCCGCCAGCCCAGGTCGGCCACCAGATCCATGGCCTGGGCTTCGGTGTAGAACCGACCCACGAACTTGCGTGGGTCCTGGAAGGCGGGGTCGTCGAGCGCCACGCGGGTGCGGGTCATCAGCGCGACGACGGTGCGGGCGTCCCCCTGGCGCCGCAGCACATGCTCCAGGGCCTGCACCACCATCCAGCCGATCTCGCCCTGGGTCGCCGCGACGGCCAGCTCCAGGCTGGTCGGCGGGACCTGGTCGCGGACCAGGTCCGACCGCAGCAGGTGGCGGCCGACCTGGGGTCCGTTGCCGTGGGTCAGGACCAGCCCGCCGGGGCCGGCCAGGGCCACCAGGGTCTCGGCGACCTCGGCGATGCGGGCGGCCTGCTCGCCCGGCGTGCCCTGCTCGCCCGGGCGGATGAGGGCGTTGCCGCCCAGGGCGACGACGACCGGAGGCGGAGCCGCGGTGGCGGCGGGGGAGCGTGAAGACACGGAGGAGTCGGGGAAAGCCGGGGAACCATCGCGCCGCCGCCGGGGGCCGGCAGGGCGCAGCGCGCACCATCCCACGTTAGCTGCCCCGACGGTGCCCGGAGCGACGGGGGCCTGCTGCTGGAACCTGCTGGAGCTGCTGCGAACCATGTTCGGTGACACCCCCCTGGTGATGGTCGAGGACGACGCCTCCCTTGCGCGGGTGTGCGCCGAGCTCTCGACCCAGGACGTGCTGGCCGTCGACACCGAGTCCGACTCCTTCCACCACTACCAGGAGAAGGTCTGCCTCATCCAGCTCTCCGGCGCGAGCGCGGACTACATCGTCGATCCGCTGACCATCGACGATCTCTCGCCGCTCAAGGCCCTCCTCGAAGACCCCGACACCCGCAAGATCCTGCACGGCGCCGACTACGACGTCGTCTGCCTGAAGCGGGACTTCGACATCGCGCTGGTCAACATCTTCGACACGATGATCGCCGGCCAGTTCCTGGCCTTCCCGCGGATCGGCCTCGCCGACCTCATCCTGCGCTTCTTCGGCGAGAAGATCGACAAGCAGTACCAGCGCCACGACTGGTCCGCGCGGCCCCTCGAAGACGAACACGTCCAGTACGCCCGCGGTGACACCCACTGGCTCATCGCCCTCGCGGAGGTGCTGCAGCACAAGCTCGATCAGCTGGGCCTGGGCGACGCCCACCGCGAGGAGTGCCGCATCCTGGCCCAGCGCGAGTGGACGGGCCGCGAGGCCCACCCGGCCGACTTCCTGCGCGTGAAGCAGGCCGGAGCCCTGAGCGACGCGGGAAAGCGCGTGCTCCGCACCGTCTGGGAGTACCGCGAAGAACAGGCCCGTCGGCTCGACCGCCCGGCCTTCAAGGTCATCCCGGGCAACGTGCTCATCGACCTCGCGAAGCGCCAGCCCACCGAGCTCGACGACCTGGCGGCCATCGTGCGCGAGCGCTCCTCGACCTACCGCCGCCACGGCGAGGCGCTGCTCCAGGCCGTCGCCGCCGGGCTGGCCGACGAGCGGCCCCTGCCGGAGCTGACGCGCGCGCCCAAGAAGAAGCCCCGCCGGGGCCCGACCAACGACCAGCTGATGGCGTCGCTGCGCACCTGGCGCAACGAGCTCACCGAGCGCGAGGGGCTGTCCCCGGTCGTCGTCGCCAGCAACGAGCTGCTCAAGGACATCGCGGCCGCCGAGCCCGCCACCCTCGAAGAGCTCGCCGAGGTGCGCGGCGTGCGCGACTGGCAGGTCGAACAGTACGGCCCCGACATCGTCGCCATGGTCCAGGCCGAGCGCGAGGCCCGGGCCGCGCGCAGCAACCGCAAGAAGCGCCGCCGCCGCCGCCGTCGCCGCAGCGACGAAGGCGCCGCCGCTCAGGGCGAGTAGACGCCGATGAAGGGCAGGTTCCGGTAGAGCTCGCCCAGGTCCAGCCCGTAGCCGACGACGAACTCGTCGGGGATCGTGAAGCCGACGTGGTCCGCCTTGACGTCCACCTCGCGGCGGCCGGGCTTGTCGAGCAGGGCGACGGTCCGCAGCGAGGCCGGCTTCCGGCCCGCCAGGAAGTGGTGGAGGTAGTCCAGGGTGAGCCCGGTGTCGACGATGTCTTCGACGATCAGGCAGTGGTGGCCCTCGATGGGGTGGCGCAGGTCTTCGGTGATGCGCACGACCCCCGTCGAGCGGGTGCCCCCGTGGTAGCTGCTGACCCCCAGGAACTCACAGCGCACCTGCCCGCCCAGGGCGCGGACCAGGTCGGCCATGAAGATGAAGCTGCCCTTGAGCACGCCGATGCAGGTGATCGGCACGTCGCCCAGCTCGGCGCGGATCTCGGCGCCCATGGCGGCGACCCGGGCGGCCACCCGCTCCTGGGAGATGAGCACCTGCACGTGGCCGTCGTCGTAGCGGGGCGGCGGGGGGCTGGTCGTGGCGGTCGGATCGTCGGACATCGGGACCTCCTGGGGCGCTGCCGCCTAACGCGGGTCAGACCCAGCTGTTGTTCAGCAGCTCGCCCACGCCGCCGGCGCCGGGCACGATGTACTGGATGCTGTTCAGGCCGACCTCCTGGTCCCAGTGGGTGCCGGGCCGGGTGGCCAGCACTTCCGGGGGCGACAGGCCCCGATCCAGGCGGACGGCGTAGATCCGCAGGTCGGGCCACGCGGTCGTGATCCGCTTGAGGTACTCGGGCGTCACGATGAGGTGCATGGCGACGACCTTGCGCGGCGGTCCGCCGGGCAGCGAGGCATAGCGCTGGATGACGACGTCCAGGCTGCTGCCGGTGGCTGCCATGGGGTCGGGCAGCAGCACCACCGCGTCGCCCACCGGGCCGCCGATCTTGGCCGCCGAGACGTCGGTGCCGACGACCTCGCCGCGGCTGTTGGTGCGGCGGCTGGCGATCACGTGGTCCTGGCGCAGGCGGTCGGCGTCGATCATGTCGTGCAGCCCGTCGTAGACGGCCTGCGAGGGCACCATGCCGGCCCGGGCGACATCGACGACGACCACGCCCTGGCGGCGATCGATGACCTGCCCCCGGTAGATGCCCTGCGGCTCGCTGGCCCGCATGCGGGTGGACTGCTCGATGCGCTCGCAGCGCAGCTCGCGGCTGGCCACCTCGGTCAGCATCCAGCCGTACAGCCGCTGCACCAGCCGCATGATCTCGGGCTGGTGGCACTCCGGCGAGCACAGCCGCGCCAGCACCGACATCGCCCAGGGGTGCGAGAGCAGGTGGACGTTGTCGCCGTAGGCGTGATCCACGCCTGGAGCGGGGGCGGGCAGGGACTGGTACTGGACGTCGTGCATCGCGTCACCGGGTCGTGGGAGAGGAGTCGTCGTCGACCACCTGGCCGAGCCAGTCGACCACCAGGTCGACCGTACGCAGCATGCGGTCGAGGGTGCCGCCGGTCACGAGACGCGTGAGCCACGGGAGCACCCCCGGCTCGCCGTCGCCGCTCGCGCCCGCGCCGGCGGCAGCGACCACGTCCATCAGCGCATGGCTCTCGGCGATGCGGAGCAGCGGGCCGTACAGCTCGCGGTCGGCCAGCAGCGGCGCCAGGTCGTCGACCAGGCTGAGCTCGGGGTCCACGGCCAGCAGGTCGGCGAGCAGGTCGGGGGCGCCGCGCAGGCGGCTGTCCGGCTCGGCGGCGAGGGCCCCGAGGTGATCCAGGGCGCTCCACAGCGCGTCGGAGCGGACGGCGACCTGGGTGAGCGGCTGCACCACCTCGACCGGACTGCCCCCCGGCCGCCCCGCGACGGCGGCCCGGACCAGGCCCAGGCTGCCCTCGAAGTCCACGGGCGACGACCCCGTCGGGCAGGCGTCGACGGCCAGCACCTCGGGCTCCAACCCGAAGCCGATGATCACGGCGAGGTCGGCCGCGAGGCCCGTGTCGCCCAGGTCCCGCAGCGCCTCTTCGACCGGGGGGACCACGCCTTCCTGGTGGGCGATGCTGATGACGTCGACCAGGTCGGGCAGGCGGTCCTGCTGGCCGTTGCGCACGTCGTCGAGCACCATCAGCAGCACGACCAGCACGTCGCCGACCTCGTCGTCGCTCAGCCGATCGATGGACCCCAGGTCGGCGACCAGCTGCCGGTCGATGACGGGGCAGACACCGGTGTCGGCCACGAGCTCGAGCGTGCTCTCGGACAGCCCCCAGCCCAGCACGTCGCCCAGCAGGCCGATGCCGTCGGCGGCGGCTTGGGGGTCCTGGTCGGCCAGGTACGAGAGCAGGCTCACGGACAGGTTGCCCAGGTCGATGTCGATCTCGGTGAACACCAGGTCGATGGTGCAGGACACGTCGGTGTTCGCGCTGTCCAGCAGCCGCAGCAGCGACACCAGGGCGCTGTCCTCGCCGCCGGTCAGGCCGCCCCCGTCCACGTCGACCTGGGCCAGGTAGCGCAGCTGCCCGGGCAACGGCGCCAGCCGGTCGTTGGCCCGGGCCTGGGTCATGGTGTCGGCCAGGTTGTCCAGCACGCGTTCGTCCGACAGCAGCTCGACGACCTGGAGCTCCATGCTGGCCAGGACCGGCCGCCCGTCGCTGGCCGGCGTCACCAGCAGGGCCGCCAGCACATCGCGCAGGCTGTTGCCGCTCGCGCCGGACCAGCGGTCGTTGCTGGCGTCCCCCGCCGCCGAGAGTGCCTCGGCGAGCTCGGGGATCAGCCGGTCGCCCAGCGCGGCGACCTCGGGGTCGGCGCTGTGGGCCAGCCCGGCCAGGGTGCAGGCCAGGTCGGCGACCACCGGGTCCTCGAGCAGGTCGACGAGCAGTCCCGGGATGGCCGGACCGTCGTCGAGGACGGCCGCCGCGGCGTCGGCCGCGAAGGGCAGCAGCGGGGCCACGATCCCGGCCTGGAGGCGCGCGTCGTCGTCCAGCGTCCACGGGTCCCAGCCTGCGACGCGGTCGTAGGGGGTGGCGTAGACCAGCTCGATGACCAGCTCGAGGGTGCGCTCCAGGGGAGCGTCGTCCGCCTCGAGCAGGTCCAGGGCGCGCCCCGCCAGACCGAGCAGGTCCAGGTCCACTTCCGGCAGCCGGTTCACCAGCCGCGCCAGCTCGACCCCGAGCGGCACGCCGTCGCGGCCGGTGTCGTCCAGCACGTCCACCGCCGGCGCCAGGGGAGCCACCGTGCCGCGGGCGTTGACGCAGTCGAACAGGTCGTGCAGCTCGGCCGTGCTGGCTTCGTCCATGCCGTCGAGCAGGTCGACGCGCCAGCAGGGGCCGTCGGCAGCGAGCTGGTCGGACCAGTGGGGACCACTGTCCGGAAGCACGCACCCCCCGCCGAGGAGGGCGAGGGGTACGAGTGCAGGGGCGGGGATCAGCCGGCTCAGTCGAACATCCAGCGCACGCCGACGTAGGCGTTCTCGCTGATGTAGGCGCGCTTGCGGTAGCGCATCGACGCCGTCAGGGTGCTGTAGAACTGCATGTGGTCGCCCATGGCGACGCTGACGCCGGGGCCGGCTTCGACCAGCAGGAACTCCAGGCCCTGCGAGCTGGCGAAGCCACTGCCCGCGTGGGTCTCGAGGGTCAGCTGGGTCTTGCTGGGGTCGCCGAACAGGCCCCACTGGATGCCGGCGGTCATGGCGCCGAAGGACTTCCAGCCCTGCTCGTACTCGGCCGGGTAGACCGCGTCGGTGGTCTCTCCCGTGTCGGGCTCGGCCAGGGGCTGGTCCTGGATCAGCCACAGGCGCATCACGCCCTGGACCCGATCGTCCTTGTCGCCCAGCAGGGCCACGCCGCCGACGCCGTAGTTGAACCGGTGCTGCCCGTCGATGCCCTGGTTGCCTTCGGCGTCGTAGTAATACGCGCGCGCGGAGTGGAAGCCGGCGTTGGTGAGGACGCCGATGCCGCCGGCCAGGGCGGTGCCCGGCAGGGTGAGTCCGGCGAGGGTGGCGAGGGCGAGGCGGCGCATGGGAGTCCGGGGGAGGATGGATGCGGTGCCGGCCAGCGTCGCAGGGGGAGGTAGACGCAGCCGTGGAAAGGGGTGTTTAGCAGCCGAGGCCCGGCAGACGCAAGGGGAACGGACCCCGCAGAGGTCACAAGAGGGGTCGATGTGGCGACAGAGCAGGGTCACCCGACAAAACCGCGAGATCGGCACTTGTAGTCGTCCGTCGCCCTCGCTATACCCGTTCGCGCGATGGCCCCGATGGGGCCGCGCTTCCCGGCCAAGCGCTGCTGTGTCCCCAGCCTCGTGATGGCCAAACCGCCTCCATCCGGTCGCTCCGCGTCCCGGGTGGTCCTCAATCGGAGAACGAGACATGAACAAGAAGGAACTCGCCGCCAAGCTCGCGAAGAAGACCGGCCTCTCCCAGGTCAAGGCCATGGAGTGCGTCAACGCCATCTTCGACGCCAACCCCGGCCACGGCATCATCGCCGTCGAGCTCGACGCCGGCCGCAAGGTCGTCATCCCGGGCTTCGGCACCTTCGCCGCCAAGCGTCGTGCCGCTCGCGTGGGCACCAACCCCGCCTCGGGCAGCAAGATCAGCATCCCCGCCAAGTCCTACGTGCACTTCAAGCCGGGCAAGACCCTGCGCGAGCGCATCGAAGACTGAGCCTCGCACCCGGCGCTCCTCGTGGGCGCCTGATGCACCCTCGACCCTGCCCTTCCGGCGGGGTCGAGTCGTCTCAGAGGCCGGTGCCGCCGCCGGTGTCGCTGGTCCCGGTATCGCTGGTCCCGGTATCGCTGGTCCCGGTGTCGCTGGTCCCGGTGTCGCTGGTGTCGGTGGAGCCGCTGTCGCCGCCCGTGGTCGTGTCCAGCACCTGCAGCTCCGTCTCTCCGACGCCGTGCAGGTTGTAGACCTCGACCTGGGCCACGCCCGGGGCCACGCCGTCCGGCACGACCAGGGTGAGGGTCTCCGAACAGGTGACGCTGCACTCCAGGTCGCAGGCATCGCAGTCACCGCACTCGCCGCACTCGGCGGTCTGGCGGCACTCGTCGCAGGCGGTGCAGTCGGTGCGGTCGAGGGACTGCAGGGTGGCGCGCTCGCCGCCGATGAACACGGCGGTGTCCCAGGACGAGGTGAGGGGAGTCGCGGCGACCACGACGACGTCGCCCGGCGACGCCGATTCCGGCGCGGGGGTCTCGACCACGAGGTCGCAGCGCGGAGCCAGCAGCTCGGTGGCCGGCAGACAGCCGGCGAGCAGGGCGAGGCTGGCGAGGGCGAGGGAGGAGCGATGCATCAGAAGTCCGAGGTGAGCAGCTCGTCGGCTGTCTTCTGGCCGACCTCGCCGACCACGTTGGTGGGAGAGGTCCCCCGCAGGAAGGGCATGGGGCGACCGCCCCGGGCAGCGGCGCCGGTCCGCTCGTCGATGGCGACCATCTCGACCTGCGGCAGGGGCGGGAAGTCCTTGTCGGCTTCCTTGGGGGCGGCCACGCGCATGTAGTCCATCCACACCGGCAGGGCCGTGTCGCCGCCCGTGAAGGACACGCCCATGGTCTTGGGCTGGTCGTAGCCGACCCACGCCGCCGTCACGAGCTCGGTGTTGTAGCCGACGAACCACGCGTCCTTGAAGTCGTTGGTCGTGCCGGTCTTGCCCGCGACGTGGATGCCCAGCTGGTTGGACTTGGCGCCGGTGCCGCCGGTGGCGACCTCGCGCAACAGCCAGTGTGCGATGCCCGCCACGCTCGGGTCGAGCACCTGTCGGAACCCACCGTCAGGCGCGCTGTGGGCTTCGATGACAGTGCCGTCCCGGTCGAGCACGCGCTCGATCCAGTGCGGCTCGACCAGCTTGCCGTAGGTCGCGAACACGCTGTAGGCGCGGGCGATCTCGACCATCGTGAGCGACGAGCTGCCGAGCCCCATCGACAGGTCGCAGGCCCGGCACATGACCTCGCCGGTCTCGTCGTCGATCCGTGGGTCCATGCAGGCGTCGCGCGAGCCGATCTGGGTCTGGGGCACCCAGTTGCAGGCGCGCAGGCTCTGGTCGCAGGAACGGCACCACTCGCGGTCCTGGTGCGACTCCGGCTGCGTCAGGCACTGCTTGCCCTCGGTCACCTCGATCAGGGGGCAGGACGTGGGGTCGCAGTGCTCGCACCAGGCCATGCCCTCGACGGCGCTGGGCGTCATGGTGCCCGGACACTCGGCGTCGGCCGCCACGTGGGTCCGCGAGCACTGGGGTTCGTCGTAGCCGATGCGCAGGGTGGGACCCGCGAGCTCGAACACCGGCTCGAGGCCGATCTTGTCGAGCACTCGCACGGTCACGACGTTCCGGGACAGCTGCAGGGCGCGCCGCAGGGTGATGAGCCCGAGGTAGTCGCCGCCGTAGTTGCCGGGCTTGTACAGGCCGTAGCCGAGCACGCCGAACACGGTCGGCGCGTCGCTGACCAGCGATCCGGCGGTGAACTGTTCGGTGCCGATGGCGGCCGCGTAGACGACCGGCTTGAAGGTCGAGCCGACCTGGCGCATCGCCTGGGTGGCCCGGTTGAACTCGCTCTCCTCGAAGGAGTAGCCGCCGACCATCGCGAGGACCGCGCCGTCCTCGAGCCGGTACGACAGCAGCGCGCCCTCGATCTCCGGGTCCTGGATGACCCGGGCGGGCCAGAACGGACCGGCGCCCGCGCCGTCGTAGCCGCGGGTCTCCTCGAAGGCGTCCATGTCGGCGCCCTCGATCAGCACCTCGACCACGTCGCCGCGCTTCAGGGCCTCGGTCAGGTCGCGCTGCACGCGGACCTTGTACGAGCGCTCCGGGTTCGGCTCGTACATCCACTTGGACCACGACAGGGGCACCAGGGCCCGCTGCTTTCCGACGCCGACGACCGCGTGCTTCTCGGCGACCTCGAGCACGACGCCCGGGTAGGTCTGGCCCACCGTCAGCGTCGCCTTGGCCGGCATGTCGCCGTAGCCGCCGCCGGCTCCGGCGACCCGCAGCTCGGACTCGGCCTGGGCCTTGCGGAGCTCGTCGTCCTGCTTCGCCAGCCAGGGGTCGATCTCGCTGGCGGGCAGCGTCTGCTCGGCGCCGCGCCAGCCGATGCTGTTGCTGGCGCGCAGCACGTTGTCGTGCACCGACAGCTGGGCCGCCTTCTGCAGCGTCAGGTCGCAGGTGGCGTCGACGACCAGGCCGTCGTTGTAGATCTTGTCGAAGCCGTAGGTGTCGACCAGGTACCGGCGGATGTGCTCGGTGAAGTAGGGCGCCTGGGTCAGGAAGTCGTTCGTCTTGGGGGAGATCTCGACGACCTCGGCCAGCGCGGCGTCGTAGGTCGCCGTGTCGATGAAGCCCTTGTCGCGCATCTGGCCCAGCACGTATTCCTGGCGGGCGCGGGCCTTGTCCCAGTGCTGGTGCGGGCTGTAGTCGCTGGGGCGCTGGGGCAGACCCGCCAGGATCGCGGCCTCGGCCAGCGTGATGTCCGCGACGTCCTTGCCGAAGTAGACCCGGCTGGCGGCCTGGACGCCGTAGGCCCCCGAGCCCAGGTAGATCTGGTTCAGGTACAGGTAGAGGATGTGCTCCTTGTCGAACGCTTCCTCGATCCGCTGCGACAGCAGGATCTCGCGGATCTTCCGCTCGTAGGTCTTCTCGGAGGACAGCAGGAAGTTCCGCGCGACCTGCTGGGTGATCGTGCTGGCGCCCTGGGCCTTCTTGCCCTTGGCGGCGTTGCGCAGGATCGCCCGGGCGATGCCCTGGTAGTCGACACCGTCGTGCTCGTAGAACCGGGCGTCCTCGGCCGCCAGGAAGGCGTCCTCGAGGTGCTGCGGCATCTCCTCGAGCGGCACGACGTAGCGACGCTTCTCGAAGATCTCGCCCAGCATCTCGCCGTTGCGATCACGGACGACGGTGACGGTCGGCGGCTCGTAGACCGAGAGCTGCTCGATGCTGGGCAGGTCCTGCCCGTAGTGGTGCACCGCCCAGGCCACGAGCGCGCCGCCGGCGAGGCCGCCGAGCAGGCAGAGCACGACCATCGCGCGGAACATGCGGAACAGCAGGCCGCGCTTCTTCTTCTCGGGGGCAGCGCCGCGCCGCCCGGTGGCCACCGGGGTTTCGGCGGACCCGCCGGCGCCCGCCGCATCCGTGCCGGCCGCTGTGGTCCGTGCGGGGCCCTTGCGGCCCGCGGGCGCAGGACCGGAGCCGCCGACGGGGCGGGCCAAGGGGGCCGTAGCGCCCGCCACCGGGGCCGAAGGAGGGGGAGCCGCGCGGGCGGGGGACAGGCCGTCGGCCATCCGCGGCCCGGTGTCGTCGAGGCGCTCGGTGCGGTCGTCCGCGCTGCTTCCGGGGCGATCGACGACGGTCCGGTCGGCGGCCGTGCGCTCGATGGCGGGCCCGGGCGCCGACAGGATCGGGGCCGTGGGTCGCGCGGAGCGCGCTGCGGGCGGACGAGGCGGCAGCGGGGCCGTGTCGGCCGGCGTGGGCCGGGGGCGCTGGGGAGTGGGGGAGGGAGGCGGCGCCGGACGGGGAGCGGTGGTCGGACGAGGAGCGGGCGTCGGGCCGGCTGGCCCCGCTGCGGGGCGCGTGACGTCGCGGGGGCGAGGCGGGACCACGTCGGCGCGCGGGTCCGTCGCGCCAGGCGACTCCGGCGCGGGACCGGGCGCGAAGGCGCCGGAGCGCGGGGTCGGTACCCCCGTCGAGGGCTCGGAACGTGGGGGGTCGGCGTAGGGATCGTCGAAGCGCACGCCGCGGTCGCGCATCCGGTCGACCATGCCCGCCGGGTAGCTGATCGCCAGGCTCCGACCGCATCCGTCGCAGCCCACTTCCGTGCCCGGCAGGGGGTAGGGCTGGCTCAGCCGGCGGATCTCCCCGCAGTGGGGACAGGTGATCTTCAGGGCCATCGACGTGTCCGTTGCTGGCGACCCGGCCGCGTATCGCAGCCTCCTGCGCGCCGCCACCGCCGCAAATGTCGGCTGGGACGGTGTGTTCTCGTTTGAAAACGGACACTTGCGGGCGGTTCCCTCGATCCTACCGGAAGCACGGGCCGACGCCGCTTCGCCTGTTGTTGCGTCCGGCCATGCAAGCGGGGGTGGACCTGGCGCGTTGTGGTGCACAGACAGCCTGTGTGGTCTGCCAGTGGCTTGCGACCGACGTCGCCGGTAGGCTTCACTGGTACGGACCGCCGACCTCCGGCAGGAGCCTCGATGCCCGACCTCGCCAAGCACCTCGCGATCCTCGGCCTCGCCGTCCCAGTGGGCCTCGGGGGCTACCACCTCGTCGCGCGCGCGGTCGGAGGGGATGATCCGTCGGTGCAGGGCGAACGCTTCGCGCAGGCATCGGTGGTGCCGGGAGAACACCGCCTGGCTCGCCTCGCGGTGCTGGAGCGGGATCTCACCTGGCTGGAGGGCCGCTACGTCCAGAAGGAACGGCTCGACCCGGACGCCATGTTCCAGGGGGCCCTCGATCGCGTCGAGCGCACCGTCCCCGAGGTCATGTTCCAGCGCGAGCCCAAGGGCCGGCGCCTGCACGTGTCGGTCGGCGACCACAGCACGGTCCTGCTCGTCGAGACCCTCGACGACCTCGGCGACATGCAGGCTGCGCTCCGCCAGGTGGCCGAGGTCCTCGACAGCCACCTCTCGGAAGAGGTGGACCGGCAGCAGCTCGAGTACGACCTCGTCAACGGCGCGCTCAGCGCCCTCGACCCGCACACCATCCTGATGCCCCCCAAGGCGGCCGACGAGATGGACGTGGACAACAAGGGCGAGTTCGGTGGCCTGGGCATCGAGATCACGATCAAGGAAGGCCGGCTCACCATCAAGGCGCCGATCGACGACACCCCCGCCGACAAGGCGGGGCTGAAGGCCGACGACCAGATCGTGCGCATCGAGGACGAGTCGACCATCAACATGGACCTGAACGACGCGGTCTCGAAGCTGCGCGGAAAGCCCGGCGACCCGGTCACCATCCACGTCGCCCGCAAGGGCTGGGACACCCCCCACCGCTACGAGATCAAGCGCGCCATCATCAAGGTGAACCCCGTCGAGTCCGAGCTGCTCGAGGGCGACGTCGGCTACGTGCGCATCAAGGCCTTCAACGCCCAGGCGAGCGCCGACCTGGGGGCCGCGCTCAAGCGCTTCGAGCGTGAGTCCGACGGCGGTCTCAACGGCGTGGTCCTCGACCTGCGCGACAACCCGGGCGGCTACCTGACCGAAGCCATCGCGGTGAGCGACTTCTTCCTGAACGAGGGGGTCATCGTGTCGACGGTGGACGGGGGCAGCGGCCGCCGCGAGGAGAACCGCGCGACCCGCAAGGACACGGTGGCCGACTTCCCGGTCGTGGTGCTGGTCAACGGAAGCTCCGCCAGCGCGTCGGAGATCGTCGCCGGCGCCCTGCGCAACCACGACCGCGCAGTGATCGTGGGCGAGCGGACCTTCGGCAAGGGCTCGGTCCAGAACCTCTACGACCACTCCGACGGCAGCCGCCTGAAGATGACCGTCGCGCGCTACCTCACGCCGGGCGACCAGAGCATCCAGGGGCTCGGCATCGCGCCGGACATCGAGCTGCGGCCCGTGCTCGCCGAGCCGCCCGAGGCCGACAGCGACGACCTGCCGTTGATCAGCATGTACTGGCGGGACTGGCTGGATCGCGAAGCCGACTACGACCACTCGCTGGTGGCCGAGCCGGACCGCGAGCGCGGGCCGACCTGGTCCGTGCGCTACCTTCGGGACGCCGACGCCGATCCCGACGACCCGAACGCCGACTGGGAGGTCGGCCTCGCGCGCGAGGTGGTGCTCGCCGCGGGCGACGCGTGGCGGCGTCCCGATGTGCTGGTCGGGGCGGATCGGGTGGTCCGTCGGCACCAGGAACAGGAAGACGCCCGCATCGCCCAGGCGTTCAGCGCCTTCGGCATCGACTGGTCCGCCGGCGACGAGCCCGCGGCGCCCGCCCTGCACGCCTCCCTGGATCTGGGCGACGACGGCAAGCTGGTCGCCGGGCAGCAGGAGCGCATCCACCTCGTCGTCGAGAACCGGGGCGCCACGCCCGCGCACCGCCTGTCGGTGTGGACCGAGTCGGACAACCCCTTCCTCGACCACCGCGAGTTCTACGTGGGCGAGGTCGAGCCCGGCGCCTCCGTGCGGGTGCCGACCGACGTGACCCTGGCAGAGGGCTACCCCTCCGGCTCCGGCAAGGTCACCCTGCACCTCCGCACCCCCGACGACGCAGACCTGGCCCAGGAGCACGTCGTCGTGCAGACCGAAGGCCGCGGCCTGCCGCGCTTCCACTACGCCCTGCGGCTGGTCGACGACGGCACGGGCGACAGTCGCGGCGACGGCGACGGCATCCCCGAGGTCGGCGAGCTCGTCGAGCTCGAGGTCTCGGTCACCAACGCCGGCGACGGGCCGACCTCCGAAGCCTTCGTGCGCCTGCGCAACCGCAGCGGCCGGGTGCTGGACCTGCGCTCGGGCTCGATCGAGGTCGGGCAGCCTCGGACGGCCGATGGGCGGGCCTGTGCGAACACGGACGTCGACGGCTGCAGCCGGGTGCTCGATGCCGGCGAGACCATGGTCGGTCGGGTCGGCTTCGAGGTGCGGGACCTGCCCGCGGACGGCGCCCCCTGGAAGCTCGAGCTCACCGTCGGCGACAACGCCGCCTACGACTTCGCCACCGTGCAGAGCGGCGGCTTCTTCAGCTACTTCCAGCAGAAGGAGTCCATCGAGCTCACCCCCGGGCAGCCCCTCGACGGGCGCCTTCGCCAGCCGCCCCACATCGACCTGACCCGCGGTGCCGATGGTCTCGCCAGCGGCGACACGCTGGTCGTGAGCGGCCTGGTCACCGACGACCGTGGACTGCGCGACGTGATGGTCTTCCACGGCGAAGACAAGGTCTTCTACAAGGGGGGCGACGGCACGGCGACCGCGCTGCCCCTGACGGTGGAGCGCGCGCTGGAGCCCGGCGAGAACCTCATCGTGGTGCTGGCGAGGGACGACCAGGGCCTGACTGCGACCCGCGCCGTGACCGCCTGGGGCGGCACCGACGAGCGGACCGCTGCCGCGCCGACGCCGGAGTCCGACGCGAAGGTCCGCTGACGCCCGCCGGGCCCGGCGGACCCCTCAGCGCGGCTGGTGGGCGAGCAGCCCGCGGACCTCGCGCCGCAGGCGCTCGACCTCTTCGGTGTAGAAGGGATCGTCGTGGGCGGCCCGGGCCTGGCGGAGCCGGTGCGCGAGGGTGGTGGCGGCGCGCACGTAGGCGTCGCGATGCACGCCGGCGGGCAGCCAGCTGCCCCAGGAGCGCTGGGTCCACGACACCAGGTGCGGCACGTGGGCGGCGGGGAGGGTGCCTCGCTCGGCCTCCGCCCGGAGCTCGTCGCGGATGCTGCTCCGCTCGGCCCACAACACCGCCTGGAAGATGAGGAAGATCGCCGCGACCTCGAAGGGGAAGACCACCATGTTGATCCGCGCGAGGTCGCCGTCGTGGCCCCCGACCTCGTCCCAGGTGAGCAGTCCGTTCCACAGGGCGTGGATGCCCATGGCGAAGGCGAACCCGACCGGCACGGCGAAGATCTTCGCCGGCCAGCTGCGGAAGCGCGACCAGCCCAGTGCGGCCCCCACCAGCGAGCTGGCCGATGCGTGCAGCACGGCGCTGTAGAAGGTGCGCACGGCGACCGTGCCCGCCCAGGCCCGCAGGCCTTCCGCCGGGTCCCAGTTGGTCAGCGACGCCATCTGCCAGAAGTACAGCAGGTTCTCGGTCATGCCGAAGCCCAGGCCGACGGCCGCGCCGTAGACGAAGCCGTCCGTCGTGTTGTCGAAGTGCCGGGACAGCAGGACCAGGAACAGGACCGCGGCTTTGGTCGGTTCTTCGACCAGGGGCGCGACGATGACCGGGGTCAGCGTGCTGGCCTGTTCCGGGCCGACGATGGCGGCGATGCCGAGGTGGGCGAAGGTGTTCCCGAGCAGCGACAGCAGGGTCGCGCCGAGTGCCCCCCAGAAGAAGGTCAGCAGGATCAGCCAGACCGGCTCGCGATCGTAGCGGTCGAGCCACCAGACCAGCGCCAGGAAGAGCGCCATCGGCAGGACGGCGCAGACCACGGACGCCATCAGCAGCATCGGGAAGAGGGGGCTCATCCGTTCTCCAGGGCCGCTACCGTAGTCCAGGCCGCTCGCGCGCGCCTGCGAGCGGCCCGCTCGCGCCTGCGATCCGTTGGGTTAGCCGGGGCCATCCTCTCCCGCTCGGAGGTCCTCCATGGGCATCTTCAATCGTGTCAAGCGCAAGCTCCCCGTCGTCGGCGGCGGCAGCGGCTCCCCCTCCACCCCTCCGGGCGCCAAGGCGCAGCCCGGTCCGGCCCGTCCCCAGGCCGCCACCCCGCCGCCCCGGCCCGCGTCGGCGGCTCCGGCCGGCGGCCGCGGCGACAAGGCCGTGGACGAGTTCCTGGCCGAGTTCGTCCAGAGCAAGCCCGTCGTGCTGTTCATGAAGGGCTCGCCCCAGATGCCGATGTGCGGCTTCTCGGCCAACGCCGCCGGCATCCTGCTGTCCTACGGCGTCGACCTGGCCAGCTTCGACGTGCTGTCCGACCCCGAGGTGCGCCAGGGCATCAAGGACTTCAGCCAGTGGCCGACCATCCCGCAGATCTACATCGGCGGCGAGTTCGTGGGCGGCTCTGACATCCTGATGCAGATGCACCAGTCCGGCGAGCTCAAGGAGATGCTCGACGAGCTGGCCGCCGGCTGATCAGCCGACGCCGGGCAGCCGCAGGACCCGGTCCGCGGCCGCCAGCACGCGAGGGGCCACGGTCGCCACGGCGACGGTGACCCCTCGCTCTGCGATCCGGCGCAGCACCTCGACGACAGCGTCGGCGTCGGTGGGGTGCAGACCGACCGTCGGTCCGTCGAGCAGCAGCAACAAGGGCTCCGGATCGCCCGCCCTTCGCGCGCCTCCGACCCCACCGACCGACGCCAGCACCGACGCCAGGCGCAGGCGCTGGGCTTCGCCACCCGACAGGCCGTCCGCGGCCCGTCCCAGGGGCAGGTGGCCGAGCCCGACGACCCGCGCAGCGAGCAGCGCGGGCGCCAGGCGGGGGAAGGCGGCGAAGGCCTCGGCCGCGTCGGAGAGCTCGAGCTCGAGCAGCTCCGCGACGTCCATGCCCTTGAGCCGGACGCGCAGCAGGTCCCGCTGGAACCGCCGGCCGCCGCAGTCGGGGCAGGGGACGGCGACCTCTTCCGTGCCGACCAGCGTGGGCAGCAGCAGCTCGCCCGCTCCTTCGCAGGTGGTGCAGCGCCCGCCGGCGCGGTCCAGGCGGAAGGCGCCCGCATCCAGGCCGGAGATCCGGGCCTCGCGGGTCTGCGCCAGCAGGGTGCGGAGCGGGGTCCACAGGTCCAGGACCGTCGCCACCATCGAGCGGCGGCCGCCGCCGAGGGGCCGGCGGTCGGCCACCAGGATGCGCTCGATGCCGGCGCGGTCGAGGGAAGCGAAGGGCAGGGGAGGGGGCGTCGACAGGCCCAGCGCCTGGCGCAGGGCGGGCTGCAGGGTGTCGAGGAGGAGGGTGCTCTTGCCGGAGCCGCTCGGCCCGGTCACGGCCGTCAGCCCACCGATGGGCAGCTGCAGGTCGACCCCGTCCAGGCAGCGGCCGCGGGCGCCGTACAGCCGCAGTCCTTCGTCCGAGGCGTCGGTCGAGGAGGCCGGGAGGGCCGGCTCGGCGGGGAGGAGTTCCGCGGGCAGCTCCGATGCCGGGCCGCTCCAGGTCAGGCGGCCGCCCGCGTGGCCAGCGGCCGGTCCGAAGGCGACCACCCGGTCCGCGACCGCGAGCAGCTCGCCGCGATGGTCGATGGCGAGCACCGCGGCGCCGTCGTCGACGTGCGCTCGCACGACGGCCGCGACGGCGTCCGCGCACCGCTGGTCCAGGCCCGCCACGGGCTCGTCCAGGATCAGCAGGGCAGCGGGCAGATCGAGGGTCAGCACCCGCAGCAGCCCGAGCCGGCTGCGCTCGCCGTCGGCCAGGTCGCCGGCGGCACGGTCGAGGGGCAGGTGGCCGAGGAGGAGGCGCGATGCGAGCGCGCTGGTGCGCCGGAGGGCCCTCGCCGGACCGGACAGCCCGGCCGCGTCGGCTTGATCGGCCAGCCGGGGCGCCGCTTCGGACAGGGCCAGCGCAAGCAGCGCCGGCCAGCGCGAGCCATCGGGCAGGGCCAGCCCGCGGGCCTCGGCGCGGAGGCCCGCACCGGCGCAGACAGGGCAGGGCAGGTCCCCGTCGATCCGCCCCTCGCCGCCGCAGCGCTCGCAGGCCCACCGAGCGCCTCGTCGGGCCAGCCACTCCGGCTGGGGCGGCTCGAGGCCGTCGTCGGGGTGATCGGGGCACCAGGGGCGCTCGGCGAAGGACAGCTCCTCGGCCCGGCCATCGGGCTGCACGGCCTGCACCAGGAGCCGGCCGTGCCCGGCTGCCAGGGCCGTGCCGACGGCCTCGGCCAGGCGCTCGCTCCGCTCGGCCGACAGCCGCACACGGTCGACCACGACGTCGAGGTCGTGCGCCACGCCCTCCCGCAGCGGACCGACCTCCTCCACCCGTCGCTGCTGGCCGTCGAGCCGGACCCGCGCGAAGCCCTGGCGGCCGATCTCCTCGACCAGCGCGCCGACGCCCTCCTTGCGTCCCCGCGCCGCCGGCGCGAGCAGGGTCAGGCGGCTGCCGTCCGGCAGCGCGAGCAGGCGGCGCACGATCGCGTCGGCGCCGACATGGGGCAAGGCACGGTCACAATGGGGGCAGTGCACGGTGCCGATGGCCGCGGCCACGGTGGCGAGCGGGCCGATCAGATCGGCTTCTTCGGCCACTCGGTCGCCTGCGCGCGCCGTGGCGGGCGCACGGAGCAGCAGGGTGAGCGGGAGCTCTTCGATGCTGTCCACCGGGGGGCGCGGCAGCCGGGCGTCGCCGAGCGCGGTCGCCAGCCGGGCGCGGGACTCCGCGTGCAGGGTGTCGACGGCGAGAGAGCTCTTTCCGGAGCCGCTCGGTCCGACGAACATCGTCAGGCCGGAGCGCGGAAGATCCAGGTCCACGCCCTGCAGGTTGTGGGTCCGCGCGCCCCGGATGCGGATCGGGCGAGGGGAGCGGCCTTCGGTCTCGGTGCGTGCCATGGGCATGCCGGATAGCCCGGGGCCCTGCGCGCGCACCACCGCTCCCGCGCGGGCCCTCGCACCCGAAGGCCGACATGAGCCCCACCCCTGCCCCGCCTCGGACCGCCGTCCTGGTCCATGGCGCCGCCCTCGCCCTCGCCCTGCCGCTGTCCCTGGTGGCGGGCTGGGACGCCGTCCAGCTCCGCTACGGCGCCGAGGCGCTGCTGTGTGCGCCCGGCAGCGCCTGCGCCACGGCCCTGACCTCGGATCCGCTGTGGATCTCCGGGGCGCCGCTGGCCGTGTGGGCCGCAGCCAGCCAGGTGACTGCACTGGTCGTGCTGCCCGGCGCGCTTCGGGGGGACGAGCGGGGCCGTGCTGCGAGAGGGGCGCTGCTGCTGTGGTCCGCCGGGCTCTTCGTGGGCGCGGTGGTTGCCGCCGTCGTCGCGGGGCCCGGAGGCCCGCTGGGCCTGGGCCTGGTCGCGCTGCACGGCGTGGCCCTGGCGGCCCTGCTGGCGTCGCCCGGCGGGCGCAAGCCGGCGCTGCCGCTCGTCGAGGACTGGCTGCCCGCCTTGCTCATCGGCCTGACGGCCGTGATGGGCTTCGGCTTCGGAGCGCGCATCGTCGACCACCGCCTGGCCGACCTCGAAGAGGCGCAGGCGCGTGTGCCCGAGCTGGCGCTGCCGCCGTCCACCGACCTGCAGCTGGCCTGGCAGGCGGGCGATCCTGTGGAGATCTCCGCCGAGCGCACGCCGGTGCCCATCGACGACCAGGACCCCTACGTCGGCAGTCGCGACGCGGACATCACCGCGGTCGCCTTCGTCGATCTGCAGGACCCGGCCTCCCGGGCCCTGACCTGGAGCCTCGTGCAGGTCGAGGACCGCTACACCGACCGGGTCCGGTTCGTCTACAAGCACCTGCCGATGGACGCGAGCTGCAACCCGCACCGCAAGCGCACGGCCCACGCGCGGAGCTGCGCCGTGGCGCTGGCGCTGCAGTGTGCGCACGCCCAGCGAGGATTCTCGGCCTACCGCCTGTCGCTGCTCCGCAGTCCGGACGCGGTGTCGGACGCCGAGCTCGACGCAGCCGCCGAGCGCATCGGCCTGGACGGGGCGGCCTTCGCGAAGTGCCGGGCCTCGGACGGGGCCATGGACGCGGTCGAGGCCGACATCAAGCAGGCCCGGCAGGGACCGCTGGGCGACCCGCCCTGGCTGTTCGTCGAGGGGCGGGTCGTCGAAGGCGCCGGCACGCTGCCGCTGGTCGAGGCGACGCTGGCCGCCGTCACCGGCGAACGCGAGATCCAGGCAGCGAACATGGTGGTGCCGGTGGTGCCGGTCCCCGGGCTGCTGCCGCCCGCCCCGGGGCCGGCGGGGATGGCCGCCCTGGACGGCTTCGCCATCGATCGCGCCGAGGCGGCCCTGGGGAGCGACGGTGCCGCGCTGTCGCGGTTCGGTGTGCGCCCCCACCCGGTCGATCTGTTCGAGGCCCGCGCCGCCTGCGCCGCTGCGGGCAAGCGCCTGTGCGGCCGCGCCGAGTGGCTGACCGCCTGCCAGGGGGCCGTCCCGGTCGACGACGACGGCGATGACGATCGGTTCGACGACCGCCGCGAGGGCCGGCTCCAGCCGTACGGGGACGCGTCCAACCCAGGCTGGTGCGTGGACGGCGGCGAGGTGCTGGCGACCGGCATGGCGGCGGCCTGCGTGACGCCCGACGGCGTGTACGACCTGGCGGGCAACGTCGCGGAGTGGGTCGAGGAGGGCGTGCTGATGGGCGGAGGCGGCGCGGGAGCGCTGGGCTGCCACCAGGTCGACGTGGTGCCCGGTCCGGGCTGGCGCACCCGCCTGACCGGCTTCCGGTGCTGCGCCGATGCCGCGGTGGCCGATGAACCCGCCGCCGAGGTCGCCGACGCTGCGCCGGCCCCGGCGCTGCCCGCGGCGGTGCTCGCCCGCGAGCTGCTCGGTGCAAAGGCGGCCGACGGCCCGGTGCTGGTGCTGCCTTGGCGCACGGACTGCGCGCCCTGCCAGCAGGCGCTCCAGTCCCTCGGCCGGATCGACGGTGTCACCTCGGTCGCGGTCGGGCTCGACGCCGACCCGGCCGCAGGCCGGGAGTGGCTGGAGCGGGGCGGGCTGGCGATTGCCGCCGTCGAGGACCCCGAGGCTCGCATCGCGGGACGGCTCGGCGTTCCCGGGTTGCCGTGGATCGCGCTGTACGGGGCCGACGGCGCCCTGCTCGCGTCCTGGGACCTGCCTCCCACCCCCGAGCAGGTCGCCGGCGCGTTGGCGACCACTCCGCGACCCTGAGCGCACGGGCTTGCGACGCCCGCGACGGTCCCATAGGACGGCCACCCCCGATGGGGCGTCGACTAATGGCAAGTCACCGGTCTTTGGAACCGGCCATCCAGGTTCGAGTCCTGGCGCCCCAGCCAGCGCTATGCATCGAAGTCGCACAACACCCGTGGTGGAGGGACCCATGCGCTCCGAGATCAAGCTGTTCACCGGCAACGCGAACCCCAAGCTCGCCGAGTCCATCGCGCGGTTCCTCGACGTCCAGCTGGGCCGGGCCCGGGTCGGGACCTTCAGCGACGGCGAGATCAACGTGGAGATCGCCGACAACGTCCGCGGGCGGGACGTGTTCCTGATCCAGCCGACCTGTGCGCCCACCAACAACCACCTGATGGAGCTGCTCATCATGGCGGACGCCTGCAAGCGGGCGAGCGCCGGGCGGCTGACCGCGGTGGTGCCGTACTACGGCTACGCCCGCCAGGACCGCAAGGTGTCGCCGCGGGCGCCGATCAGCGCCAAGCTCGTGGCCGATCTGCTGTCGACGGCCGGGGTCGACCGGGTGCTGACGATGGAGCTGCACGCCGGACAGATCCAGGGCTTCTTCAACGTGCCCGTCGACAACCTGTACTCGTCCTCGGCGCTCTGCGGGTGGATCGAACAAGAGCTGCGCCCCGACAGCGCGGTCATCGTGAGCCCCGACGCCGGCGGTGTCGAGCGGGCGCGGGCCTTCGCCAAGCGGCTCGGGGCCGGCCTGGCCATCATCGACAAGCGTCGCAGCGGCCCCAACGTGGCCGAGATCATGCACCTCATCGGCGACGTCAGCGGCAAGACCGCGATCCTGGTCGACGACATGATCGACACCGCCGGCACGCTGACCGGCGCGGCCCGCGCGGTGAAGGAACACGGCGCGACCCAGGTCTACGCCGTCGCCACCCACGCGGTGCTCTCCGGGCCCGCGGTGGAGCGCATCGACAACAGCGTGCTCGAGCGGGTCGTCATCACCGACACCATCCCGCTCAACGCGGCGGCCCAGGCGTCCAGCAAGTTCGCGGTGGTCGGGGTCGGGGACCTGTTCGGCGAGGCGATCCGCGCCATCCACCACGACGACTCCGTCAGCCGCCTGTTCGTCTGAGCATCGCGGCGGCTTGCGCGCGCTGCCCTCGACGGCCGCTCGTCCTTGACGGAGGGGCCCTGCCGCAGTAGGACGCGTGGCCCCGGCGGTCCGCCGCCGACAATCCACATCTCGACTCCTTCGTGCGCGCCGTCGGTTCTCTCTCGTGGGGAGCCCGCAGTCCAGGGCGGCGCCCCCCATGGCTCTCCGCCGTGGGCGAAGGGGTCGGCCGTCCCACTGGACTGCACGGTACCCCCGTGGGTGCCGTCCTTCGACCTCCCCTCCACGCACCATGGCCACGCGCCATCCGGCCACGAGGAGCAGCACATGTCCACCGCGACCCTCGATGCCGAGCTTCGGACCGACCTGGGCAAGGGCGCCGCGCGCAAGATTCGCGCGACCGGCGCCATCCCCGCAGTCGTGTACCGGGCTGGCAACTCCGCCACCCACATCACCCTCGAGAACGAGGAGCTGGAGCTGGCCTTCAAGCGGACCCAGGACCGCAACACCCTGGTCACGCTCAACATCAAGGGCGACCAGCCGCGGACCTGCCTGGTGCGCGAAGCCGTCCGGCACCCCGTGTCCCGCGAGATCGTGCACGTCGACTTCTATGAAGTCGAAGCCGACCAGCAGGTCGACATCGTGGTCGACATCGAGCCCGTCGGCACCGCCAAGGGCATCAAGATGGGTGGCCGCCTGCGTGTCATCCGTCGCGCCCTGAGCGTCCGCTGCAAGCCCGCCGACATCCCGGCCCGCATCCGCATCGACGTGACGCAGATGGCCGTGGGCGACTTCATCCGCGTCGGCGAGGTCACCCCGCCGTCCGGCTGCGAGTTCGTCTTCAAGAGCGACTTCAACGTCCTCGCGGTCATCGGCAAGCGCGGCGCCAAGGGCCAGCAGGGCGCCGAAGCTGCAGGGGCCTGAGCCAGTGCACCTGGTCGTCGGTCTGGGCAACCCCGGTCGTCGCTACGCGTCGACGCGGCACAACGTGGGCTTCCACGTGGTGGAGCGTCTCGCCGAGCGCTGGGGGATCCAGGCCGATGGCAAGGAACTGGGCAGCCTCGTCGGCCACGGGTCCATCCGCCACCAGCGCGCAGCCCTCGTGCGGCCGCAGTCGTGGATGAACCTCAGTGGCCAGCCCGTCGTCTCCCTCCTCGGCTACTACAAGCGCGGGATCGGGGACGTCATCGTCGTCCACGACGAGCTCGAGCTGCCCTTCGGGCAGGTCCGGCTCAAGGTCGGCGGAGGTCACGGGGGCCACAACGGTCTGCGCGATCTCATCAAGCACATCGGTCGGGACTTCGTCCGCGTGCGCGTCGGCATCGGCCGGCCGCCCGAGGGCTGGGACCCGGCCGACTTCGTGCTGGCGAAGTGGACCGAGCCGGAAGCCAGCGCGCTGCCCGGTCTGGTCGACACCGCTGCAGACGCAGTGGAGGAGATCCTGGTCTCCGGGATCACCGCCGCCACGAACCGCTTCAACGCGCAGGCCCCTCCGGGGGGTGGCGCTCCTTCCCCGTACCACCAGGGTGCGCCCTGAAGCGCGCCCCAGGAGTCTGAGAATGAACCTCGTCTTCGCCGTCCCCGCGGCCGGCGTCCTGGCTCTGATCTTCGCCTTCATCAAGGCGAGCTGGGTCAACAAGCAGGACGCTGGCAACGAGACCATGCGCGAGATCGCTTCCCGCATCCAGGAAGGCGCCATGGCCTTCCTCAAGCGGGAGTACACCGTGCTCGCCGGTTTCGTCGCCGTGGTCGCCGTGCTCCTCGCCGGCGCCAACATGAGCGGTGAGAACCAGAGCCCGATCATCGCCGCCTCCTTCGTGGTCGGTGCGATGGCCTCCGGCCTCGCCGGCTTCATCGGCATGCGCATCGCGACCAACGCCAACGTCCGGACCACCCAGGCCGCCACCAAGGGCCTGCCCCAGGCGCTGCAGGTGGCCTTCTCGGGCGGCACCGTCATGGGCATGGCCGTCGTCGGTCTGGCCCTGCTCGGCCTCGGCTCCCTCTTCCTGGTGTACAGCGGTGTCTTCGGCACCGACAGCCACGGCATCCAGACCGTGCTGAACGTCATCACCGGCTTCTCGATGGGCGCGAGCTCCATCGCGCTGTTCGCCCGCGTGGGCGGCGGCATCTACACCAAGGCCGCCGACGTCGGCGCCGACCTCGTCGGCAAGGTCGAGGCCGGCCTGCCCGAAGACGACCCGCGCAACCCCGCCGTCATCGCCGACAACGTCGGTGACAACGTGGGCGACGTGGCCGGCATGGGCGCCGACCTGTTCGAGTCCTACGTCGGCGCCATCATCGGCGCGATGGTCCTGGGCTACGGCTTCCAGTCGGCCCACGACGGCGACCTGAACCCGATCATCCTGCCGATGCTCATCGCCGCGGCCGGCATCATCTGCTCCATCCTGGGCACCTTCGTGGTCCGCACCAAGGAAGGCGGCAACCCCCAGCACGCGCTGGACGCGGGCGCCTTCGGCGCTGCCGGCGTCATGGCCGTCCTGACCTTCGTCCTGGCCAAGTTCCTGTGGCCCGAAGCCGGCACCTCCGTGGTCGACGGCGTGGGCGCCGGCCAGACCGTGCTGTGGTGGCAGGTGGGCGCCGCGACCGTCGTCGGCCTCGGCGTCGGCGTGCTCATCGGCCTCATCACCGCCTACTACTGCTCGATGGGCAAGAAGCCGGTGAACAGCATCGCCGAGCAGAGCAGCACCGGCTCCGCGACCAACATCATCGCCGGTCTGGGCGTGGGCATGGAGTCCACGGCCATCCCGGTCCTGCTGATCGCCATCGGCGTCGTCGCGGCGAACTACTTCGCCGGCCTGTACGGCGTCGGCATCGCGGCCCTGGGCATGCTCTCCACCACCGGCATCCAGCTGGCCGTGGACGCCTACGGCCCCATCGCCGACAACGCCGGCGGCATCGCCGAGATGAGCCACCAGGAGCCCCACGTCCGCGAGCGGACCGACACCCTCGACGCCGTCGGCAACACCACTGCCGCCATCGGCAAGGGCTTCGCCATCGGCTCCGCCGCCATGACGGCCCTGGCGCTGTTCGCTGCCTTCATGCAGCAGAGCGGCATCATGGCCATCGACATCAGCAAGCCCGTCGTCATGGCCGGCCTGTTCCTGGGCGGCATGCTGCCCTTCCTGTTCTCGTCGATGGCCATGAGCGCCGTCGGTGAAGCGGCCATGGACATGATCCAGGAAGTCCGCCGGCAGTTCCGGGAGATCCCGGGCCTGCTCGAGGGCACCGCTCGTCCCGACACGGCCCGTTGCGTGGCCATCTCGACCGACGCTGCCATCAAGAAGATGGTGGTCCCCGGCGGCATGGCGGTGGTCACCCCCGTCGCCATCGGCTTCCTGTTCGGCTCCGAAGCCCTCGGCGGCCTGCTGGCCGGCGTGACCGTGTCCGGCGTGCTGATGGCCATCTTCATGTCCAACGCCGGTGGCGCCTGGGACAACGCCAAGAAGTCCTTCGAGGGCGACGGCTTCAAGATGCCGAACGGCGACATGGTCAAGAAGGGCACCGATCAGCACGCGGCCGCCGTCGTCGGCGACACCGTGGGCGACCCCTTCAAGGACACGGCCGGTCCGTCCCTCAACATCCTGGTCAAGCTCATGAGCGTCGTGGCCCTCGTCATCGCCCCGCTGCTCACGATCCACGGCCTGTTCAACCTCTGATCCCAACCCGACCCCCGGCGCCATCCCGGCGTCGGGGATCCCTCCGCGGGGGCGGCCACCACACCGCCCCCCATCACGACCAAGTGGAGGCTTTCTCCCCATGATCCGTCACGAGTACGAGACCATCTACGTGACGCGCCCCGACCTCGAGGCCGAAGAGCAGACTCGCATCGACGAGCGCCTGCAGGCCACCATCTCCAAGGGAGATGGCGAGGTGTTGTCCTTCGACAACTGGGGCCGTCGCAAGCTCGCCTACCCGATCCGCCGTCACCTGCAGGGCACCTACCAGTACCTGCACTTCGTCGGTCCCGCCGAGCTGATGCTCGAGATCGAGCGGGTGATGAACCTCGAGGACTCCCTCATCCGGTACATCACCGTCAAGCTCGAAGAGAACATCGACCTCGAAGAAGTCCGTGCCGGCCTCGACGCCGCCGCCGAGCGCCGCGCCCGTCTGGGCCTGGTCGCCAGCGACGACGAGGATGCGTCCGACGACGACTCCGACGACGACAGCAGCGACGACGACACCGACAGCAAGAACAAGGAGGACTGAGCCATGAGCCGTCCCAACCGCGCCAACGTCCAGGCCGTCATGCGCGCCCGGCGTCGCCGCCGCAAGAACTGCCCCTTCTGCGCCGACCAGACCGTCGAGATCGACTACAAGGATCCGAAGCTGCTCCGGCGTTTCATCACCGAGCGCGGCAAGATCGTGCCTCGGCGCGTCTCCGGCGTGTGTGCCAAGCACCAGCGTCGCCTGGCCACCGCCATCAAGCGCAGCCGGCACATCGCCTTCCTGCCGTACCTCGCCACCGAGTAGGAGTCGGACATGAAGGTCATCCTCCTCCAGGACGTGCCCCACGTGGGTCGTCTCGGCGACATCGTGAAGGTCCGGGACGGCTTCGGTCGCAACTACCTGGTGCCCCGCGGTCTCGCCGAGGTCGCCGACGAGCGCAACGTCTCTCGTCTCCAGCACCAGAAGCGCATCGCTGCTGCTGCCGCCGCCAAGAAGCTCGCCGAGGCCAAGGCCGCCGCCGAGAAGATCAGCCAGACCGCCGTCAGCATTCGCGTGCAGGCCGGTGAAGAAGGCAAGCTCTTCGGTGCGGTCACCAACCGCGACATCGCCGAGGCCCTCGCGGCCGAGGGTGTCGAGGTCGATCGCAAGGCCATCGTCCTCGACGAACCGATCAAGCAGATCGGCGTGTTCAACGTCGGCATCCACCTCGCCCCCGATGTGGACGCCAGCATCAAGGTCTACGTCATCCAGCAGTGACTCCGCGTCACCGCGGAGTGCTCGATGCAGCCGCCGCCCCCCGAGTCCGGCCGCTCTCTGCCCCAGTCCCTGGAGGCAGAGCGGGTCGTGCTCGGGGGGTTGATGCTGGACGGGACCAAGGTGATGGAGGTCTCCGAGGTCGTCGACCCCGGTGACTTCTTCGCCGAGAAGCACCAGAAGCTGTTCGCGCTGCTTCTCGACATGGCGAACAAGGACCAGCCGACGGAAGTGCTGGCTGTCGTCGACCGCATCTCGGCCGCGGGACTGGCCGAGGAGATGGGCGGGCTGGCCTACGTCAGCGGCCTGCCCGATCTGGTCCCGGCCCTCGAGACCGTGGACTACTACGCGCGCATCGTGCGCCAGCGGGCGGTCTCCCGCCGGCTGATCCAGACCTCGCGCGAGATCGGCGAGCGTGCGCTGACCGGGCAGGATGACCTGGAAGAGCTGCTGGACTTCGCCGAGGCCCAGGTCTTCGCGGTCACCCAGCAGAAGCAGAGCCGCGACTGGCACTCGTTGTCAGAGGTCGTCGACCAGGAATTCCTGCGCATCGAGGAGCTCGCCCGGCAGCGGGCCGAGCTCGGTGGGCTGGCGGTCACCGGCGCCAGCACGGGCTTCGTCGATCTGGACGCTCGCCTGCAGGGCTTCCATCCGACCGACATGGTCGTGCTGGCCGCCCGGCCGGCGATGGGAAAGACGGCGCTCGCGCTCAACTTCGCCCGCAACGTCGCGTCGCAGGGCGTGGGCGTTGGGGTGTTCTCGCTCGAGATGTCCAAGGGCCAGCTGGCCACGCGGATGCTGACCAGTGCTGCGCGGGTGGACGCCGGGCGGGTGCGGTCCGGCTCGCTGTCCCGGGACGAGGACTGGCCGCGGCTGCAGACCGCCGCCGAAGAGCTGTACACCCTGCCGCTCTACATCGACGACACTCCGGGCGTGAACATCCACCAGATCCGCAGCAAGTGCCGCCGGCTCAAGAGCCAGCACCCCGAGCTGGGCATGATCATCGTGGACTACATCGGCCTGCTGCAGGGCGACCCGCGGGTGTCGCGCCAGGAACAGATCAGCACGGCCAGCCGCGGCATGAAGATGATCGCCAAGGAACTCGAGGTGACCTGCCTCGTCCTCAGCCAGCTCAACCGTGGCGTCGAGCAGCGCCCCAACAAGCGACCGGTCCTGTCGGATCTGCGCGAGTCGGGCGCCATCGAGCAGGACGCCGACGTGATCATGTTCATCTACCGGGACGAGTACTACAACCCCGAGACCACCGCCGAGCCCGGCGTGGCCGAGGTGATCATCGCCAAGCAGCGGCAGGGCTCGACCGGCACCACCAAGCTCGCCTTCCAGGGCCAGTTCACGCTGTTCTCGAACCTGGCCCAGGACGTGGGCTACCTGTGAGCCCGCGTGCGTCGACCGGCTGGGCCTTCGCCCTGGCAGGGGCCCTGTGGGCCATGCCGGCCCGCGCCCTGGACGGCAACGACGAGCTGGTCCTCGAGCTCGACGGCGGAGAGGTCGTGACAGGTTGGTACGTGGGCGTCGACCGCGGCACCATCCGGCTGTCCGGCGACAACCGGTTCACCGATGTACCCCTGGATCTGGTGCGGGCCGTGGCGCGCGACCGCGAGGTGCTCCCGCTCCAGGACTTCCTGGTCGAAGCCGAGGAAGCCCAGGCGGCGCTGGACGCCTTCCGCGCGGATCCTCCGGCGCACCCGCGGGCCGGCGTGCCCGTCGCGGCCTCGCTCGTCTACGCAGGGGCCGGCCACTTCGCGATCGGCGAGTGGAAGCGCGGCGCGGCCTTCGCGGCCATCGACACCGTGGTCCTGGGCGCCGCTGCCTGGCAGCTGTTCGGCGAGGAGAGCATCCCGGGCACCGTGCCCGTGCTCGTCCTCGACCTGCTCATCAAGGCGGCCGCGGCGGGCGACTCGGCCCGCATCACGAAGCGCCGGCGACGCAAGCTCCAGGGTCCCCTCGGGCCCCCTCCCTCGCCCCCCTGAGGGCATCGACGGGCGCTGCCAACCCCGCGCCTTGACAGCCCCCCTTCCTCTCTACTATCAGAAGCCGTCCGAGCGGTGGTCGCACCCGCCGCAGACCCTGCTGAATCCCCCCCAAGAAATCGAGGGCGCCTCGCGCCCGGAACGCGGAGTAGCTGAAGCCATGGCGCATGAGGAACTGATCACGGAGTTCAACAGCCTGGTCGATGAGTACGCACGGCACCGCGCCTACATCGACAAGGCCCAGGCGCAGGCTGAGAAGTTCTCCAAGGCCGTCATCGAGAAGGTCATCCTCGACCATGAGATCAAGGCCAGCGACGCCGCCGACGCCGTGCTCCCGCACGTGCCGAAGCTGCAGGAGCTGATCGCCGGGATCGACAGCGAGATCGCGGAGATCAACACCAAGAAGGCCGGCAGCGACGAGCAGATGGAAGAACTCCAGCTGCGCGCGGCCATCGGCGAGCTCGCCGACGGCGAGTTCGAAGAAGCCAGCAAGGAACTCCGCGAAGAGCTCGAAGCCGCCAACGGCCGCATCGAGACCCTCGACGGCGACCGGCAGAACCTCCAGGGTGCGCTCGATCGCTGGGTCGAGCTGGCCGGTTCCGCAGGCCAGGCCACCGGCGTGCAGGCCGCTGCGGCGACCGCCGAGCCCGAGCCCGAGCCCGCGCCGGAGCCGGAACCGGAACCGGAAGCCATCGTCGAGATGCCCCAGGTCGAGGAGATCACTCCCGACGGCACCCACGTCGAGGCTGGCGACGGCATGCGCGAAGACGTGTCGGCCGTGTTCGAGGACAGCCCCGGCCAGGAAGCCGCCGCCGCGGTGGAAGCCGACGACGGGGACGACCTGATCGAAGTGGCGGACATCGCCGAGTCCGAGGGCGATGAGCCGTCGGCCGACGTCGACTTCGGCTTCGACGACGGCGACGACTTCCTCGCCGACGAAGGCGGGGCCGAGGTCCAGCTCGACCTGGTGGCGGGTGTCGAGGAAGAGCCGGCCGAAGACGACGATGTCGACATCGCGGTCGATCTGTCCGACGCCGAGGAGCCCGCTGCCGAGCCGGCCGACGACGAGGCCGAAGACGCCCGGCGTGCCCTGCTGCTCTACCAGGAAGGCACCGCCGAAGAGCAGATCTACCCGTTCACCGGCGAGGTCCTGACCATCGGCCGCGGTCGGGACAACGACATCCAGATCAAGAACGACTCGAAGGTGAGTCGCTTCCACTGCCGGCTGTTCCGGCGGGGCGGCAACTTCTACATCGAGGACAACAAGTCCAGCAACGGCACGCTGGTCAACGGTGAGCTCATCACCGAGCGCCGCCTGTTCGGTGGCGAAGAGGTCATCATCGGCGAGACCTTCTTCCGCTTCCGCATCATGTAGTGGCGGGAGAGCGTGACGCGAACCGGGCCTCTCGGGCCTGGTTCTCGACCCACCAGGTCGCCACCCTGTTCGGGGTGAGCATCGCGACGGTGGTCAACTGGGAGAAGCGCGGGCTGCTCGACGCCCGTCGCACCCCAGGCGGCCACCGTCGCATTGCGTTGGACGAGGTCGTTCGCTTCGCGCGGGACTCGGACCAGCCGCTGCCGCCCGAGCTGGCTGCGCACGCGCCGACCGCGCCCCGCGAGGATGGGCCGCGACGGGTGCTGGTGGTGCACCAGAACCACAGCTTCGGCGAGCTGATCCGCGACTACCTGGGCCTCGAGGACGAAGCCGTCGAGGTGAAGCTGGTCCACCGCGGGCTCGGGGCCGGTCACGCGCTGGCGGGGTGGCGTCCCCACCTGGTGCTGCTGGACCTGTCGGCGTCCGAGGTGCCGGTCCGGCTGTTCCTGGAGCTCGCCCGACTGCAGGACCCGGCCCCGCGGGTCGTCGGCCTGCGGGGCCTGGGCAGCCGGCCCGATGCGGCCGAGGGGGAGCTCGACGGCGTCCAGGAGCACGCGACCTCGGTCGAGGCCATCGTGAAGGGCGCGCTGGCCTACCTCGACCCGGACTGAGGCTCGTCCCCAGCGTCGTCGCGCAGGGACGTCGCCCGTCCGTCGCCGCCGCGGGCGGGGAGGGGGATCTCGCTCAGCGCCCCGGTGGCGCCCCGGTGGCCCCGCCGCACCGCGACCAGCTCGGCGGCGATGCTGATCGCGATCTCCTCGGGGGTCTCGGCGGACAGGTCGAGGCCGACGGGCGCGCGAAGCCGCGAGAACAGGCGCTCGTCCATGCCGGCGGCCTTCAGGCGCAGCAGGAAACGAGCGACCTTGGTCCGGCTGCCGATCATGCCGAGCCACGCCAGGGGCTGCGGCAGCAGGGCCTGTACGAGGTCCTGGTCCAGGGCGTGATCGTGGGTCACCACCAGGTGCCAGGCGAGGGGACCGGTGGGCAGCGAGGCGAGGGCGCGCCGCGGATCGCGCTCCAGGCGCTCGACCCCGTCGGGGAGCACGGCCTGGGCGAGCAGGTCGTCGCGGTCGTCGACGACCGTGACCCGGAAGCCCAGGGGCACGGCCAGGCGGGCGACGGCGGCGCCGACATGTCCGGCGCCGTGGATCACCAGGTCCGGTCGGGACTCGAGGGGCTCGATGTAGGCGTCCATCTCTCCTCCGCAGCACATGCCCAGGTCACGGGTGAGGTGGACGGCGTAGCGCCGGGGCTGCCCGGCGGCGATGGCCGCAAGCGCCTCGGCGATGCACCGGTGCTCGAAGACGCCGCCGCCGACGGTGCCGACGATGGTCCCGTCGGCGTGCACCAGCATGCGCGCGCCGCTCTTTCGCGGAGCCGAGCCACCGATCCCGACGACCGTGACCAGGGCACAGGCGCGCCCTCCTTCGACGGCGCGGCGGGCGGCTTCGAAGACCTGCAGGGGGCGCTCCCGTGAACCCTGTGTGCATAGCTCGCCAGCGGTTGCCCGGGCCCGGTGGGTGTCATACCCTCCGCCTCTCCCGGAGCAGCATTGGCCGTCCAGAGCGCGCAGACGTGGACCCGAGGGGCGACCGTCGCCCCGGGGGTCGTCTTGCTCGGCCTGCTCCTCGGCTTCCCGGCGTCGGCCCAGGACGACGACGGAGGGTCGACCGCCACGCCCGACGATGCGGGAGCGTCCGCAGCGCCCATCGGGCCCGATCTGCTGCCGCCCGCACCCGAGCCGCCGCCCGTGCGCTGGGCCGACGACCACCGCTGGGTCGAGCTGGGCTTCGATCGCCCGGCGGCCTCGGTGGTCCTGACCCGGGCCGGCCGGCTGCTCTCCATGGACACCGACGGCGCCATCTACCGCAGCGAGGACGGCTTCTCGTGGCGGGTGGTGCTGGCCACTCGCCCCGGGGACGAGGTCGAGATCGACGAAGAGGCGCTGCTGCTCGACGCCGAGAGCGCCATCGACGACCTGGTGGAGATCGAGGAGACCGACGACGACGGCTACGTGCCCGATGGCGAGACCCTCGACGTCGACGCCGACGTGGCCGACCTCGCGGACGAGGTCGCCGACGTCGGAAGCGACATCGCGGTCCTCGATGCCCAGGACCGGGTCCAGGCCGCCGCGGCGAAGGCCGCGGGGCGCCTGTGGGTCGATCCCCTGCGGGCCGGGCGCATCCTCGCCGGCCGGCCGGACGGTCTGTGGCAGAGCCTGGACATGGGGCGCAGCTGGCAGCGCATCGAGGGGCCGGCCAGCGCTCGGGCCTTCCTGCGCACCCCGGGGGGCGCGCTCTACGTCGGCGGCGCCGACGGGCTGTGGGCCGCGGAAGGCGGCAGCCCCGACAGCCTGCGCAAGCGCAGCCTGGGGCCCTCCCAGGTGCACACCATCGCCGTCGTCGGTGGGCTGATGTTCGTCGGCAACGACGACGGGCTGCTGGTGTCCTTCGAGCGCGAGCGCTTCGCCCCGTTCGGCGATCTCGACGGTGTGCCGGTCTACGACATCGAGCCCGACCCGGACTTCGAGGGCGGCATGTGGCTCGTGACCCGCCGCGGGATCCTGCGCAGCGACGACCTGGGCCAGAGCCACGACCCGGTGGGCCGCAACCCGCTGGTGGGCACCACCGAGCTGCGCTCGCTGGGCCGACCCGGCGCCCTGCTCGCCGTGGGGGCGCTCGGCGTGTGGGAGAGCATCGACGGCGGCGTCACCTGGGCTCCGCTCGCCGAGCAGCTGCCCAGCCCCGACGCCCTCGACCTGTTCGTGGACGAGCGGGGCGTGCTGGTGGCCGGGAAGTTCGGCCTGTACCGGCTGGCCCGCGGCGCCGCCGAGGCCCCCGAGGCGCCGGAGTCCCTGGGGGTCCGGATCGTGCTGCCGCCCTTGTCCGAGGTGGTCACGCGGGCGCTGCATCGGCCGGGACTGGACATCTCGGACCTGTCGGTCGGCCGCAAGGTCGTGCTGGCGCGGCTCACGCCGGTGCTCGATCTGCAGGTCAACTACGCCGACAAGCTCAACCGGCGCACCGACTACCTCGACCAGTTCACCACCGAGGTCGAGGACCACAACTGGACCGGCTCGGTGAAGCTGTGCTGGGGACGGTGCGGCAGCACCACCGAGGTGCTCTACGACGTCGAGGTCGACGCCAGCGATCTCTCGTCCCTGGGCGTGGTCGGCGGCGAGGTCTACGACTTCAGCACCGACGACGCCGTGCCGGCCGCGGCCGCCAACGCCGCCGCCAAGGCCGTGTCCTACCGCACCAGCGTGGCCGACATCGTGTCGCGCGCCTGGTTCGCCCGCCACGCGCTGGGCGTCGAGGCCGAGGGCCTCGACACCATGACCCTGGCGCAGCGCATCGATCACACCCTGCGCGTCGCCGAAGCCGACGCGCGCCTGGACCTGTACACCGACGGCTGGTTCACCCGCGCCCTGGCCGCCGATCTCGAGACCGCCGGCCGGTCCGCGGACTGAACCCCTCATCGCCATGGAGCCCCCCATGATCCCCGCCCTGCTCACCGCCGTCCTGCTGGCCGGCCCCGCCAGCGCCTCGTCGGAATCCCCCGTGGCGCCGGCCGCCGGTGTGGCGACGGAAGCGCGCCTCGACCTCAACGCCGCCGACGCCGCCAGCCTGGCGGGCCTCGACGGAGTCGGTCCGGGCGTGGCCGACGCCATCGTGTCCCTGCGCGAGGAGCGCGGCCGCCTGGGCTCCGTCGAGGCGCTCCGGGTGCTCGACCTGGACGAGGCCACCCTCGACGCCCTGCGCGCCGGGACCGAGGTCGCGGTGATGCCCCTGGTGAAGACCCAGGGCGGCAAGAAGTACGGCAGCGTGGACGAGGTCATGGCCGAGTTCACCGGCGAGCCGACCATCACGCAGGTCCAGCAGCTCGCCATGAACTACAGCAACACCCACCCCGACATGGTGGCCCGCTGGCTCAAGGCCAGCCGCAGCGCCTTCCTGCTGCCCCGCGTCGACCTGAAGTACCGCAAGGACCTCTACCTGAACGAGGACTTCGACTACATCGACGATGGTGGCGACCAGATCCGCGACACGACCACCGGCGACATCGACAACAACGACGTCTACGAGGTCAAGCTGCAGTGGAACCTGCAGAAGCTCATCATGAGCAGCGAGCGGATCCGCGTCATCTCCGAGTCCCAGGACGTGGCCAAGCTGCGTGACAAGACCCTCGAAGAGGTCACCCGGTTGTTCTTCGATCGCCGTCGCCACCAGATCGACATGCTCCTGACGCCGCCGACCGGCCTCCAGGACCAGATCGAGGCCGAGCTCCGGCTGCAGGAGCTGACCGCGAACCTCGACGCCTTCACCGGCGGCGCGTTCAGCGCGGGCCTGCCCGCGAACTGAGCGGTCGCCTCCGGGCCGCGCCTCCTCCTCTCCCTTCGCGCGCCGCGCTCCCCGGCGGCGCCGTCCCTCCCGTCTCGAGACTGCCCGTGGCCCAGCACGACCTCGTCCTCATCCTCGACTTCGGCTCCCAGTACACCCAGCTCATCGCCCGTCGCATCCGCGAGCAGGGCGTGTACTGCGAGATCCGCCCCTGCACCGACAGCCCGGCCGATGTCGAGGCCGAGACCGACGCACACGGCGCGGCCTACGCCCTCGACGAGCGGCTCAAGGGGCTGATCCTGTCGGGCGGGCCCTCGTCGGTCTACGACGACGACGCGCCGCCCTTCGACGTGGCCTGGCTGGATCGCGACGTGCCGGTGCTGGGCATCTGCTACGGGATGCAGCTGCTGGCCCAGAGCGCGGGCGGCAAGGTCGAGTCGGCCGAGCGCCGCGAGTACGGCCACGCCGATCTCGAGGTGGTGAAGCCCGGCGCCCTGTTCGCCGGCGTCTCGCCGCACACCCCCGTGTGGATGAGCCACGGCGACCACGTCGAGCGGCCGCCGCAGGGCTGGCAGGTGCTGGCCCGGTCGGCGAACTGCCCGGTGGCCGCGATGGGCCGCGACGACGGCCGCCGGTTCGCGATCCAGTTCCACCCGGAGGTGACGCACACCGCCGAAGGCACGCGCCTGCTGCGCAACTTCCTGTTCGAGGTCTGCGGCGTGTCCGCCGACTGGAGCATGGGGTCCTTCATCGCCGAGCAGATCGAGCGCATCCGCACCCAGGTCGGCGACGACCACGTCATCTGCGGCCTGTCCGGCGGCGTGGACTCGTCGGTCACGGCGGCCCTGCTGCACGAAGCGCTCGGCGACCGCCTGCACTGCATCTTCGTGGACAACGGCGTGCTGCGGAAGGGCGAGCGCGACAGCGTGGCCGCCGAGTTCACCGAGCTCGACCTGACCGTGGTCGACGCCCGCCAGCGCTTCCTGGACGCCCTGGCCGGGGTGACCGAGCCCGAGCGCAAGCGCAAGATCATCGGCGAGGTCTTCATCCGCGTCTTCGAGGACGAAGCCAAGAAGATCGAGGCCCGGCCGAACGTCGGCGGCAAGATCAAGTGGCTGGCCCAGGGCACGCTCTACCCGGACGTCATCGAGTCGGTGTCCTTCAAGGGACCGAGCGCCACGATCAAGAGCCACCACAACGTCGGCGGCCTGCCCGAGCGCATGGACATGGCGCTCATCGAGCCCCTGCGCGAGCTGTTCAAGGACGAGGTCCGGGCGCTGGGCGCCGAGCTCGGCATGTCGGCCGGGCGGATCTGGCGGCAGCCCTTCCCGGGCCCGGGGCTCGCGGTGCGCATCCTGGGCGAGATCACCGCCGACCGCGTGGCCCTGCTGCAGGAAGCCGATCACATCGTCACCACCGAGATCGACGCCGCCGGCCTCACCCGCGAGATCTGGCAGGCCTTCGCCGTGCTGCTGCCCGTGCGCAGCGTCGGCGTGATGGGCGACAGCCGCACCTACGAGCAGGTCTGCGCCATCCGGGCCGTGCACAGCACCGACGGCATGACCGCCCGCATCACCCGGCTGCCCTGGGAGCTGCTGGAGCGCATGAGCACCCGGATCATCAACGAGGTCCGGGGCATCAACCGGGTCTGCTACGACATCAGCAGCAAGCCGCCCGCCACGATCGAGTGGGAGTAGGGGCCTGACGGCACTGCGCAGCGCGGTCTTCGTGGGGGCGACGGTCACGGCCGCCGCCCTCGGACCCGCGCTGGTTCCCGCGCGCGGCGCCTTGATCGCGCTGCTCGCGCTCTGCGCTGCACTGTTCGGCCAGCGGGGGCGGCACCGCCTGGGGGCGGGGCTGCTGGGCCTCGGCGCGGCGGCGCTGTGGGTGCCTGTCCTGGACGGAGGCCTGGCGGCGGCGGTGGTGCTGGGGCTGGCCATCGTCGGGGCGGCGCTGCCGGCGGGGCCGCTGGGCCGCGCGCCGCTGCTGGTGGCCGGGCTGGGGGCGGTCGAGGCGCTGCGGCTGGCGCTCCTGGGGCACGGCAGCGACGGGGCGCTGTTGGCGGTCGGTGGCGTCGTGGTGGCGGGCGCTGCGTCGGCGCCTTCCACGGGGCGGGCAGGGAGGGCCGCGGTGGTCGCCGTGGTCCTGGGCGCAGCCGTCGCCGGGGTGCGCGGTGGGGTGCTCGTCGCGACTCCGCCCGACGACCGCCGGGCGGTCGTCGCACTGGCGACCCTCGACGGGCTGGATCGGCACGCCGATGCGCTGGCCGAGCGACCGGCCCTGGGTCTGTGGGCCCTGACCCGGGACCCGACGGCCCACGGCGTCGCGCTCGCGCTGCTGCCCGAGCTGGGGCCGCTGCCGGTGGTCGGCGCAGGCTGGGCACCCGAGGGGGCGAGGGACCAGCTGGACGAGGAGGACCGGCGGGCGGTGGCCGAGGCGCTGGAGCGACAGGGCAGGGGAGGAGAGGCGCTGCGCCTGCTCCGAGGCGCCCCCGATGACCAGAGCCGGTGGCTGCGCCTGCGTCTGGCCCGGTCGCAGGGTGTCGCGCTCGTGCTGGAGCCGCTCCCGGCGGCGCCGGCCGGCGTGTCGCGGCTGCCGGGCCGGATCGAGCTCGGCTGGGCGCTGCTGTCCAACGGAGGTCGGCAGCTCGTGTTCCACGCGGACGGACCGCTGCGAGCGCTGGTCCTGCACGTGCGCGGTCAGGACTGGCGCGGCCCGCCCCACGTCGAGATCCGCCTCGACGGCGAGGTGGTCGCGACGCGGGCCGTGCCGAGCGACGGCACGCTGGAGCTGCCGGGCCCCCTCGAGCCCGGACCCCACGAGCTCTCGCTGTCGTTCATCGACGACGCCCGGGGCGAAGGCGGGGACCGCAACGTGTGGGTCGACGCCATCGAAGGTCGCTGAGCCTCAGCGGGCGACCTGGCGCTCCAGCAGATCGGCCAGGACCGCGGCGAGCTCGTCGGCAGCCGTGCGGGCGTCGATGGCGCTGGCGAAGGCGTGCACTTCGATGGGCGCGTCTTCCGGCTCGGGGTCCTGGAGCAGCAGGAAGGGGATGAGGGGGGAGCCGGGGGGCAGCCCGCGCTCGAGCAGCGCGCGCGGCGGGTGGGGGTGGCAGGCGACGTGGGCCTCTTCCAGCCACTCGGCGTGCTCTTCGTCCAAGGCGTCGAGGACCGCGTCGAGCAGGTCCGCGAGCGCATCGGGGGCCACTGTGTCCGGAAGCGCGCCGCCGAGGGCTGTCCGGGCGCGCTCGAGCTCGGCGGGGCGCGGGGGGTCGCTGCACCGGGCCATGGCGGCGTGCAGGCGCCAGGCGGCCGGGTCGTCCGGCTGTGCGGCGTGGTGCAGCTGCAGCTGGCGCCAGGCGGTCTCTTCGTCGAGCGCGACGAAGGCGGCGTGAGCACGCAGGAGCGACAGGCCGTCGGCGTCGGGCTGCCGCTGGGCGATGGCGTCGATGGCGGCCAGCGCCATCGGGCCGTCTCCCAGGGCCACCGCAGCCCGGGCGGAGACCAGCATGGCCTGCACGTGATCGGGGTGGCTGTCCAGCAGCTCCTCGGCCTCGACCAGGGCCTGTGCCGGGTGGCCCTGGTCCAAGGCGCGGCGGGCCTTGTCGATGCGCAGCCCGGCGACCAGCGCCGAGTCGAAGCCGCCGCTCAGCGGGAACCCGACGATGTCGTCGGGCCCGCTGAACGAGCCGCCGCCGTCCTTGGGCACGAGCGGTCAGCCCACGAAGAAGAAGAGCAGGCCGGCGGCGATCACCGCCAGGACCAGCAGCAGGACCACGCCGACCGCGATGAGCGCGCCGCTGCCGCCCTTCTTGGCGGCAGGCGCGTCGGCCGCGTCGGCCACCGGTGCTTCGGGACCGGCCGTCGGGGCCGACACCGGCGCGGCGGGAGTCGTGCGAGGCGCCGACGGGGCCGCCGCCGGCGCCGAGGAGGAGCGGACCTGTCCCTTGAAGGCGCCGGCGCGCAGGGCGTGCGCGAAGGTCGCGAACTCGGCGACGTCCTTGCACAGCTCGATGTCGCTCAGCAGCCACTTCTCGAAGGCGGCTTCCTCGGCCTCGGAGCGCATGCGTGCCGCTTCGTAGAGGGGCAGCGGCGCCAGGTCCAGGTTGGGCGAGTCGGGGACGACGGCCAGCCGGACCTGCGCGGTGTCCCGCAGGAAGCGCTTGAGGGCGTAGCGCGCCTCGAGGATGGCGTGGGGCATGCCGCCGTGGGCCTCGGCGGCGTCGCCCAGGCGGTCCTCGTCGACGGTGGGGTCGAAGGTGATGGCGAGCAGCTCGACCTGCTGGGCCGGCAGCGCCTTGGCGGCGGCGTGCAGCAGCTCGGTGGGGCTGCGGTTGCCGGTCAGGGCGTTGGGGAAGTCGCCGCCGGCCACGCGGCCGCCCACGGCGGTCATCTGCGCGGCGACCAGCGAGTGCGCCCAGTCCACCAGGTCCGAGGTGCGCTTGACCTGCACGATGCCCGCCTCGAACTGCTGACAGGCGGTCTCCAGCGGCTGGCGGCCGACCTTGTCGCCCAGCCGGGCGGCGGTCACTGCGTAGTACCAGTCGCTGAACTTCTGGGCCATCTCCTGGCCCGCTGCGCCGTCGCCTTCGTTGCGCCACCGCTTGAAGAGCTGCTGGACCGTTGCCTGCTCCGACATCTGCGCGCTCCTGTGCGTCCTCTGCTGCGTCCCGGACCGTGCGAGCGGGTCCAGGCAGGTGCCGGGCGGTCCCGGCGGGGGCCACTATACCGAGGTGGAGCCGCCTCAGCCCCAGCGCACCTGAACACTCGACAGGACGCGACCTGGCAGCCAGTTGTACCGCGCGTCGATGGCGGCCGGCTCCGGCCCGCTGGTCAGGCTGAGCCGGACGCGGCAGGTCCCGTCGGGGTCGGGCTCGACCTCGGCCTCCATGAAGTCGATGTAGCGCTGCAGCCGCGGGGCGAGGGCCTTGTAGATGGCCTCCTTCACCGAGAACCGCACCACCACGCTGGTCCACTGGTTGGCCTCGGGCAGGGCCTGGACCTGGGCCAGCTCGTGCGCCGTCAGCACCCGCTCGGCGATCCGCGGACGGGCGGGCAGCAGGTCCTCGAGATCGACCCCCAGCTCACCGTTGTCGGAGCGCGCCACCATGGCGACGGCGAGATCGCGCTTGTGGGCGATGCTGAGCGACAGGGTCGGCTGGCTGCCGGTGGCCGTCGCGCGCGGCGCACCGCGGGGGCCCGACAGCACCGCCGGCAGCGGGTGGCCCAGGACGGCGGCCGCTTCGTGGCAGGCCAGGCGCCCGCCGACGAACTGCACCTGCCGGAAGCCCCGCAGGGTGCGGGCCAGCTCGGCTTCTTCGGGCGGCAGGCGCCCGAGGACCGGGTCCGGCACCGGGTCCGGTGCGTCGGGAATGCGCACGCCGACCACGATGCCGTGGTGTCGCGCGTCTCTGAGGCAGGGCTCGTAGAGGTTCACCGGCGCCGCCTAACGCACGCCGCGCGCCCCGGCGGCCGCGGGCCGACTGTCACGCACCGGGACGACCGTTGACCGCCCGTGGGTTGATGCGCCGGTCGTTTCCGATAGCAGGGTCCCATGTCGAGCCGCACCCGAGCGCTGCTGTTGTCCGCCTGCCTCGTCCTGGCCGCCGCGTCGGGCGTCGCGCAGGCCAAGGACATCGATCAGGCCGAGCACGAACGCCTCTCCGGCGAGATCGAGAGCCTGGCCGGCCGCGGGATCTGGGAAGGCGTCGAGCGCAAATTCCGCGACCTCGAGCGCCTCGAGACCGACCTGACCTTCGACGACCTGGTCCACGGCGCCACGGCCGCCCGCGAGCTCGGCGATGTCTCGCACTGCTACGACCGGCTGCGCCGCGCGCTCAAGGTCAAGGCCTCGCGCGACCTGGTCGACTGGATGTGGGACATCGACACCCACTACGGCCGGGTCGAGCTGCTGACGGTGCCCAACCGCGGCACCGAGCTGACCGTCGACAAAGCGCCGCTGGACCCGAACCAGCGCAAGGCGATCGAGGCGGCCCAGGAGTCCGCCCGTCGCGACGGCATCTTCGTCGGCATGTTGCCGGCCGGCACCTACAGCTTCTCGACGCAGCGGTTCAGCGTCGAGCCCGGTGTCGACGTGCGGATCGAAGTTTCTCCCCGTGTCCGCCGTCAAGGGGTCGTCGACCCGGTCATCATCTACCGGGACGAGCTCGGAAACCCCACGACCCGGCCGCCCGGCCCCTCCGGCGACGACGCCCCACCCTCCCAGGACTGATCCATGACGCCCCTGCTGCTGCTCGCCGCCCTCGCCGGCGGCTCCGATGCCCACGCTGCTTCCGAGGGCCCCTGGATGTGGGGCGTGGGCCCCAGCCTGGGCACCATCGTGTACCCCGGGCGCTTCCCCAGCAAGCTGCCCGACGCCTACAACGAGCTCGAAGGTCAGGTCCGCGGCGACGGCATCCTGGGCGTGCACGGCGTCCTGTACATCGACGGCGAGAACCGGATCGGCTCGCACCTCGACCTGGGCCTGGGCAAGGGCTTCAACTCCATCGCGTGGACGCTCGAGTACGAGCGCATCCTGGTCCGCGGCAACGGCATCCACGTGTTCGGCGGCGGTGGTCTGGGCTTCGGCTCCTACACCCTCACCGACGTGGAAGAGCCCAAGATCGGCAGCCTGACGACCCCCACCTATGAAGTGCGGGCCCAGTTCGGCGCCCTCTACAAGCAGAAGACGACCGCCGAAGAGCTCGCCTTCTTCGTGAAGGTGCCCCTCAACGGCAACCCGACCTTCACCCCGGCCGGCGGCGGCGAGCGCGTCGACGCCGAGGGCGGCGGCAACTGGTTCCACGTCGGACTGCAGGCCACGGTCTACTTCGGCGACTGGACCAAGCCGAAGAGCGACAAGAAGAAGGGCAACAAGAAGAAGGCCCGCGGCTGAGACGCGGTCAGGGCCTGCGCAGGAGCACCTTGCCGCCGGCCTGCTGGACCTCGACCAGCCCCGCAGCGGCGGCCTGGTCCCGGAGCGGGTGGTCCGCGTCCATCACCGCGACGTCCACCAGGTCGAAGGTCAGCGGCCATGGGCCCTGCCAGCCGTAGGGGCGAGCGTCGTCGGGCTGGTGCAGGTTCTGCAGGTTCCACAGCACCGGGCGGCCGGCCAGCGCGGCGACGGTGTCGTGGTCGGCAGCGACGGCTTCCTCGGGGCCGACCGCTGCCACCAGCGGCAGCACCTCGGGCCGCCCCTCGGGCACGGGGATGCGCGGCCAGGCCAGGGCCGACAGCACGACGAGCGCGACGGCCCCGGTCAAGCCGCCGCCGATGCGCCGGGGCAGCTTCATGGCGCCGACCAGCATCGACGGCGCTGCGAAGGCCAGCCAGGACACATGGTAGTGGGCGCCGGGGCCCGAGAGCAGGGTCCACTCGCGGCTCTCGCGCGCGAGCTGGGCGAACAGGGGCAGGCCTGCGATCAGCGACTGGGGGGCCAGGAGCCCGAGCAGCACCCCCGAGCGGGCCGCGCGGCCCAGGTGCGTCAGGCGCGCCTCGACCGCGTCGGGCGGAAGCGACAGCTCGCCGCCGAGCTTGCGCGGGTCGAAGTGGAAGAACATCTCGGGCTTGACGACGACCCACAGGCCGTAGGCGACGACAGCGGCGACGGCGACCGTGAGCCCGGTGCGCCAGCGCAGCGCGGCGCGGATCCGGGCGAGGAAGGGGCCGGTGGAGGGGAGGGGACCCCAGGGGAGGACGCAGAGGGCGAGGCCTGCGGGGAGGAGCAGGTAGCTGGCTTCTTCGCGGCCCGCCTGGGCCACCAGGGACCACAGCAGGGCCTGGCCGAGGCGATCCCGCCGCGCCGCCGCGAACACCCCGACGATGCCGGGGAGGAACAGCGCGGACGGTCGGAAGTCGGCGGTCCCAACGGCCTGGAACGGGCTCAGGACCAGCAGGGACAGCGCGGCGACTGCCGCGGCCAGGACCGGCAGTCGCTGGCCGCGCTCGTGGGCCACGGTCTCGGCCAGCCGGAAGGCCGGCCACAGGGCGAGGGCGGTGAACAGGCCCTGGGCGTAGAGCAGCACCCGCTGGTCCGGCCACAGGGCATAGGCCGCGACGACCAGCGGCAGCACCAGGTGGGTGTGCACCATCGCGAAGAAACCCTGGGGCTCGAGCAGGAGCTCGCTCGCCCAGGGCCCCCCGGACGCCGCCGAGTGCACGATCTGCGTGAAGAAGGCGAGATCCTGGCCCCACTGTGGGGCCAGCACCGCGGCGTCGTGGGCGTTGCGGGCGCCCAGCCACAGCCCACCGGCCAGCACGAGGCCGAGGGGCAGGACCAGGGGCGCCCGCTGCTGCACCTGGGTCAGTAGGCCCGGGCGAACAGCGCCATGTGGGTGGCGGGCTCGCCGGAGTAGAAGCAGGTCCGCCCGGCGGCGGCGTCCTGGCCTTGCAGCGGGTAGCACCGGATGGTCGCCTTGCAGTCGGCCTTGATGGCGGCTTCGTTGTCGGCGTCGTCCTTCCACGGCACCAGGTAGAAGCCGGGCTGCGACTCCAGGCCCGCCTTGAGCGCGTCGTAGCTGTCGACCTCGAAGGTGGCGGCGTCGCGGCGGGCGACGGCCGCGTCGAGCAGCGCCTGCTGCATGCCGTCGAGCACCTCGGCGACCTTGTCGGCCAGCCCGTCGTCGACGTCCAGGCCGAACTTGCCGTCCTGGGTGCGGAGCTTGCTGAACACGGCGCTGTTCTCGACGTCGCGGGGCCCGATCTCGAGCCGCAGGGGCACGCCCTTGCGCTCCCACTCGAAGTACTTGGCGCCGGGCTTCATGTTGTCCCGGTCGTCGACGTGCACCCGGAAGCGCCGGCCCAGCAGGCCCCGGACCTTGCCGACGAAGTCCATGACCATGTCGCGCTTGTCGGCGCGGTAGATCGGCACGATGACGATCTGGATGGGCGCCACGCGGGGCGGCAGCACCAGGCCGGCATCGTCGCTGTGGGTCATGATCAGCGCGCCGACCAGGCGGGTGGACACGCCCCAGCTGGTCGCCCACACGTGCTCGAGGTCGCCGTCGCTGTTCTGGAAGGTGACGTCGAAGGCGCGGGCGAAGTTCTGGCCCAGGAAGTGGCTGGTGCCGCACTGAAGGGCCCAGCCGTTCTGCATCAGGCCTTCGATGGTGTAGGTGTCGACGGCGCCGGCGAAGCGCTCGCTGGCGGTCTTCACGCCGGTGCGCACCGGCACGGCCAGGGTCTCCCAGCAGAAGTCCCGGTAGACCTGCAGCATGCGCTGGGCCTCTTCTTCGGCCTCGGTGCGGGTGGCGTGGGCCGTGTGGCCCTCCTGCCACAGGAACTCGGCCGTGCGCAGGAAGGGTCGGGTCCGCATCTCCCAGCGCACGACGTTGGCCCACTGGTTGATGAGCAGGGGCAGGTCGCGCCAGCTGCTGATCCAGCGGCCGTACATGTGCCAGATGATGGTCTCGCTGGTCGGGCGCACGACCAGGGGCTCTTCGAGCTGGGCGGCGGGATCGGGGATCACGCCGTCGGGGGTGGCCTTGAGGCGGTGGTGGGTGACCACGGCGCACTCCTTGGCGAAGCCCTCGACGTGTTCCGCTTCCTTGCTCAGGAAGGACTGGGGGATGAACAGCGGGAAGTAGGCGTTGACGTGGCCGGTGGCCTTGAAGCGCGCGTCCAGGTCGTCCTTGATCGCCTCCCACACCGCGTAGCCGTGCGGCTTGAGCACCATGCAGCCGCGGACGGGGGAGCTGTCGACCAGGTCGGCGTGGGCGATGACGTCGAGGTACCAGCGACTGTAGTCCTGGTCCCGGGGCGTGATGGGCTGCTTGGACATGGGCTCTCCAGCGGGCGCGCGAGCGGGTCGCGCCGGGTAACACGGTCGGCTAAGCAGGCCGCCTCCCCGGAGCACCCGTGAGCCCCCTCCCGCCTGCCGACCCCGCCCTGCTCGCTGCCACCGCCCGGACCATCCGGGGACTGTCGATGGACGCCGTCCAGGCGGCCGACAGCGGCCACCCCGGCGCCCCGATGGGCATGGCCGAGATGGCCACCGTGCTGTGGACGCGCGTGCTCCGCTACGACCCCGCTGACGCCGACTGGCCCGACCGCGACCGGGTCGTGCTCAGCAACGGCCACGCCTCGATGCTGCTCTACAGCATCCTGCACCTCGCGGGCGTGCGCTCCGCCACCCTGCCGGCGCTCACCCTCGACCACCTGCGGAACTTCCGGCAGCTGCACAGCCCGACGGCCGGTCACCCCGAGTACGGGCACGTCGCCGGCGTCGAGACCACCACCGGTCCGCTGGGCCAGGGCATCGCCAACGGTGTGGGCATGGCCCTGGCCGAAGCCTGGCTGCGGGAGCGGTTCGGCGCCGACCTGGTCGACCACCACACCTGGGTGTTCGTCGGTGACGGCTGCCTGATGGAAGGCATCAGCCAGGAAGCCATCTCGACCGCGGGCCACCTGGGCCTCGGCCGGCTCAACGTCCTCTACGACGACAACCGGATCACCATCGACGGCGCCACGGACCTCTCCTTCTCCGAAGACCAGACCGCGCGCTTCCGGGCCAGCGGCTGGGAGGTCCTGAGCGTGGACGGTCACGACGCGGCTGCCCTCGAGCAGGCCATGCTCGCCGCCCGCGCCCAGCAGGAACGGCCCACGCTGATCCGCTGCCGGACCACCATCGGCAAGGGCTCGCCGGCCAAGGCCGGGACCAGCGACAGCCATGGCGCGCCGCTCGGCGCCGACGAGATCGTGCGCAGCAAGCAGCAGCTGGGCCTGGACCCTGCCGAGCACTTCGCCGTGCCTGCCGACGTCACGGGCTTCGTGCGCGGTCGGGACGCCGAGCGCGCTGCCACGCGGGAAGCGTGGCAGGAACGGCTGGCCGCCAGCGAGCACGGTGACGACTTCGCCCGCTACCACAGCGCCCCGGACCTGGGCGCGGTCCAGTGGCCGTCCTTCGAGGTCGGCACCAACTTGGCGACCCGCAAGTCCAGCGGCGCGGTCCTCAACGCCATCGCCGCCCAGGTGCCCCAGCTGCTCGGCGGCTCGGCCGATCTCGCCGGCAGCAACGGCAGCCTGCTCAAGGGCTTCGACTACGTCCAGGCCGGCGCGATGGGGGGCCGCAACCTGGCCTTCGGCGTCCGCGAGCACGCCATGGGCGCGATCTGCAACGGCCTGGCCCTGCACGGCGGCGTGCAGCCCTACTGCGCCACCTTCCTGGTCTTCCACGACTACATGCGGCCCAGCGTGCGGCTGGCCTCGCTCATGGGCCTGCCGGTGGTCTACGTGTACACCCACGACTCCGTGTTCGTGGGCGAAGACGGCCCGACCCACCAGCCCATCGAGCAGCTGATGGCGATGCGGACCATCCCGGGGCTGCGGGTGATGCGTCCCGCGGACGCCGCCGAGTCCGCCGCCGCCTGGAAGCTCGCGCTCGAGCGCACCGACGGGCCGACGGCCCTGGCCCTGACCCGCCAGGGCCTGCCGGTCCTGGACCGCGGTCCGGGCAAGCTCGCCTCTGCCGACCAGGCCGCCCAGGGCGCCTACGTGCTGTCGCCCGCCGCCGGCGCCGCCCGGGCGTGCATCGTCGCGACGGGCTCCGAGGTGCCGCTCGCGCTGGACGCCCAGGCCCGCCTGGCCGCCGACGGCGTGCCCGTGCAGGTCGTGTCGATGCCCTGCTGGGAGCTGTTCGAGGAACAGGACGCCTCCGTCCAGGACGCCGTGCTGCCCCCCGGGCTGCCCACGGTCTCGGTCGAAGCCGGCATCACCTTCGGCTGGTCGCGCTGGGCCGACGCCCACGTCGGCATCGACCGGTTCGGGGCGTCCGCCCCGGGCGCGAAGGTCGCGGCCTACCTGGGGCTGACCGCCGACGCCGTGGTGGGCGCGGTCCGCGGCCTGCTCTAGGGTGGCCGGCCGGCAGCCGAGCGGTCCCTCCCGGCGCAGCTCGGGCCGGGGCGCTGGCGGCGGCGGGCCGTCCAGCAAGGGGCGCGGTGGCAAGGCGCCGGTCCGCCGTCGGTCGAGTGGCGGCGGCGGCAAGAAGGGCGGCGCGGTCACCACCTGGCTGCGCACGGCCGGCATCCTGCTGAAGCAGGGGGCCCGCTGGCTGGCCATCCGGCTGCTGGCGCTGTCGGTCGGCGTGGCGCTGGGCGTGGCCGCGGTCGGCGGCATCCTGTACCGCCAGGCCCTGTCGGATGTCGACGGGCTGCTGGAGCAGCCGGTCTGGACGCAGAGCGGGCGGGTGCTGTCCGCGCCGATGGAGATCTGGCCCGGCCTGACGCTGGACGCCGAGTCGCTGGCCGGGGACCTGTCCCGCGCCGGCTACGCGCGGGTCGCGACGGTGGACAAGCCGGGCGACTTCTCGGTCCACGACGGGCAGGTCATCGTCGACGTGCCTGCGGCCGCGGGGCCGGGCTGGAAGGTGGACGCGGCGCGGGTCACCGTCACCTTCCGCGACGGGCGGGTGGCGCTTGCGGGGGGCAAGCAGCGCGCCCGCTTCGCGCCGGTCGAGCTGGCCGGCGTGCGGGGTCCGGACAACGAGGCCCGGCGTCCGGTCGGCCTGGACGAGATCCCCGACCACGTCGAAGACGCCGTGCTCGCGATGGAGGACGCCCGGTTCCGCGAGCACGAGGGGCTCGATCCCCTGGGGATCGTGCGGGCGTTGCTGGTCAACGCCGTGGCCGGCCGCACTGTCCAGGGTGGGTCGACGCTGACCCAGCAGACGGTGAAGAACCTGTTCCTGAGCAGTGAGCGGTCCTACGAGCGCAAGGCCCGGGAAGCAGTGCTGGCCCTGGCCTTGGAGCAGCGGCGCAGCAAGGACCAGATCCTCGAGCTCTACCTGAACGAGATCTACCTGGGCCAGGCCGGCAGCGCGGGCATCTGCGGCGTGGACCAGGCCGCGCGGGCCTTCTTCGGCAAGCCCGCCTCCCGGCTGGATCTCGGCGAAGCCGCCACGATCGCGGGCGTGATCTCGGCCCCGAATCGCTACTCGCCCCTGCGCCACCCCGAGGCCGCCCTGGAGCGCCGGGACATCGCGCTGCAGCGCATGGCCGAGGTCGGCTTCGTCACCCAGGCCGAAGCCGACGCCGCCATCGCCATCCCGCTGCAGGTGCACGGCACCGTCGGCAGCCGACAGGCCCCCTGGGTGGTGGACGCCGTGGTGGACGAGGTCGAAGACGCCGTGGGCCAGGGCGCCATCGCCGGCCAGGGGCTCGAGGTGGTGACCACCATCCAGCCGGCCCTGCAGCGCCTGGCCGAGCAGGCCGTCGCCGACGCCGCGGCCGAGCTTGACGCGGACCACCCCGACGTGGCCGGAGCCGAGATCGCCCTGGTGGCCGTGCGCGTGTCCGACGGCGCGATCGTCGCCCTGGTCGGCGGGCGGGACTACGGCCGCAGCCAGTTCGACCGGGCTCGGGCCGGCCGTCGCCAGGTCGGGTCCACGGTCAAGCCGCTGACCTGGTTGTTCGCCTTCGACACCGACGACGGCATCGGCCCCGCCACCGTGGTCCAGGACGAGCCCCTCGAGCGCGTCGTGGACGGCAAGGCCTGGACCCCCAAGAACTACGACGGCCAGTACAAGGGCCCGCTCAGCATGCGGCAGGCGCTTGTCGAGAGCCGCAACGTGCCCGCCGTGCTGGTGGCCGAGCGGGTGGGCATGGGCGCGCTCGCGGTGCACTGGCGCGATGCCGGGCTGTCGACCGCCACCGACTGGCCTTCGGCGGCGCTGGGTTCCTTCGGCGCCACCCCCGTCGAGCTCGCGTCCGCCTACACCGCCTTCCCCTCCGGCGGGGTCGTGGCGGCGCCCCACCTGCTGCTGTCGGCCGCCGATCCCCAGGGCAACGCCGTCGTCCCCCCCGGCAAGCCCATGCGCCGCCGGGTGGCCGACGAGCAGGCCGCCTTCCTCGCCGCGGACGTGCTGCGCGACGTCGTGGCCCGCGGCACCGGCAAGGGCGCGGCCCGCTACGGCGTGCGCGGACCGGTGGGCGGCAAGACCGGCACCACCGACGACGGCAACGACGCCTGGTTCGCGGGCTTCACCGACGAGCTCGCCGTGGCCGTCTGGGTGGGCTTCGACAAGGGCCGCGCCCTGGGCCTGACGGGCGGGCGGGCGGCACTGCCGGCCTGGGCCCGGTTCGTGGCCGCCTCGGGCACCATGGACGGCACGGTGACGGTGCCTGCGGGCCTGGAGCGGGTCGAGGTCTGCGTGGAGACCGGCGCGCCCCCGTGCGGCGGGCCGCTCGATGCGCCCTGCCAGGAGGTCACCGAAGACTGGTTCCGGGAAGGCCGGGCTCCCGCCTGTGGGGCCGAGGTCGGAGGTGGCCGGCTGGGGCTCATCGAGCGCCTGCGCCGCAAGCTCGGGGACGGGGGAGGAGAAGCCGTCCCCGACCAGGAGGCGGCCAGAGGCGACGCCCCGGAGGACGACTCCCAGGGCGACGGCGGCACCGAGAAGCGCAAGGGCCTGTTCCGGCGCCGCGACCGCTGAGCGCTCGGTCGCCCCCCCGTCGGCTCAGCCGCCCAGCAGGCGAGCGAGGCCGACCAGCAGCGGGATCCACAGCACGGCGGCGACCAGGCCCGCGACCATGGTGAGCCCCTCCGCCGGCGTGCTGCGCGGCGGCCACGCGGCTTCGCCCTGGGTGGCGTCGACCACGCTCTCGCTGACCAGCACCAGCCCGCAGTCCGGGCAGGCGTAGCCGAAGCCGTAGCGGGCCTTGCAGCCCGGACAGGCCAGCGCCTCACCGACGGGGTCGGTTCCGCCGGCCCGTGCCCACGCCGCCTCGAGGCGCTCCGCCTGGCGGCTTCGGCCACCGCCGGACCGTGCGCTCTCCTGCAGCGCCTTGCCCAGTGCCCATGCGCCGAAGCCGAGTCCCATGTCCTCCTCCCGTGGTGGGGAGGGGGATACGGGGCTCGGCTCCGCGGTTCTTGCACGAAATCGGCCGGGGCCGATCCGATTCCGGGCCTACTTGATGTCGACGAGCTCGACGTCGAACACCAGCATGCCGGCGGGGCGGCCGGGGCGGCCCTTGTAGGCCAGGTCCTCGGGGATCCAGAACCGGGTCTTCTCGCCGACGACCATCAGCTGCAGGCCCTCGGTCCAGCCGGCGATCACGCCGTTGAGCGGGAACTTGGCGGTGCTGCCGCGCGCGACGGAGCTGTCGAACATGTTGCCGTCGGTGGTCCAGCCCGTGTAGTGCACCTCCACGGTGTCCGTGGCGGCCGGGTGGGCCGCGCCGGTGCCGGCGCTCAGCACCTTGTAGGCCAGGCCGCTGGCGGTCTTCTTGGCGTCGCCCGGGGGGGCCGCCACGTCCGACGGGGCCGGGATGGGCTTCGGCGGTTCCTTGATGTCGTGCAGCTCGACGTCGAAGACCAGCATGCCGGCGGGGCGTCCGGGCTTGCCGGCGTAGGCCAGCTCGACCGGGATCCAGAACCGGGTCTTCTCGCCGACGACCATCAGCTGCAGGCCCTCGGTCCAGCCCGGGATCACGCGGCTGAGCGGAAAGGTCGCCGGCTGGCCGCGCGTGACGGAGCTGTCGAACATCTTGCCGTCGGTCGTCCAGCCCGTGTAGTCCACCTTGACCGACGCCTCGGCGGTCGGGTGGTCCGTGCCGGTGCCGGGGGTGAGCACCTTGTAGGCCAGACCGCTCGCGGTCTTCTGCGCGTCGTCGGGGGGCGCCGCGACATCGGCGGGGGCGTCGATGGTCTCGGGCGGCTTCACCGCTGCCTCGGCGCCGGCGTCGGTGCCGGTCTGGGCGTCGTGGCCCTTGGCGTCGGCGTGGCCGTCGTGGGTGGTTTCGTCGGAGGTGGTCGTCTCGGTCGGCTCGGTCGAGCCCCCGTCACAGGCCACCAGCATCAGGCTGAGGAGGATGGTACGCATGCTGTGGGCGGTAACCCGGCAGCAGGCGCGCTGCGGGCCGCCAGAGGGCCCGCCCGGTGCAGAGCTCCCCCCACAGCACCCCCGCTCCGGCCCGGAGCTGGCGGGAGGAGCTCGCTGTCCAGCGGCGGCTGATCGTGCCGGTCGTGGTCGGCAACCTGGCCAGCATGGGCATGGGGGTCGTCGACACCGTGATGGTCGGCGACTTCGGCGGCGATGCGCTGGGCGGCGTGGCCCTGGCGGTGCTGTGGGCCTTCGGCGTGGCGACCATCCCGCGGGCCGCCGCCAAGGGCATCGATCCCATCGTGTCGCAGGCCTTCGGAGCGGGCGAGCGGCACGCCGCGGGTGCTGCCCTGGTCCAGGGGCTGGTGCTGGCCGCGGCCATGTCCCTGCCGGTCGCGCTGCTGCACCTGGTGGCGGCGCCCGGACTCGCCTTGCTCGGGCAGCCCGCCGGTCTGCTGCCGCTGGCCGGTGACTACGCCGCCGTGATGGCGCTCGGCGTGCCGGCGATGCTGGGCTTCGTCGTGCTCCGCCAGTTCCTGCTCGGGCTCGGGGTGGCCCGGCCGTCGACGGTGGCCGTGCTGGTGGGCAACGCGCTCAACGTGGGGCTGAACCTGCTGCTGATGCACGGGCTCGGTCCCTGGCCGGGGCTCGGGCCGATCGGCTGCGCGTGGTCCAGCGTGGTGGGCCAGGTCGCCATGCTGGCCCTGCTGGTCTGGCTGACGCGGCGAGAGCTGGCGGCGTGGTGGCCCGCGGATGCGCTGGCGGCGGCCCGGGATCTGGCGGGCATCGGTCGACAAGCCGCGCTGGGCCTGCCGATCGGCGTGCAGGCCGCCGTCGAGGTCTGGGGCTTCCAGGCCGCGGGCCTGATGGTCGGCTGGCTGGGCGAGACCGCCGTCGCCGCCCACACGGTCGCCATGAACCTGGCGACCCTGTCCTTCATGACGCCCCTGGGCATCGGCGCGGCGGCGTCCACCCGGATCGGAAACCTGCTCGGCGCCGGCCGCCCGTGGGGCCGGGCCGCCGCGGTCGCCATGGTCAGCGGCGCCGTCGTGATGGGCCTGTCTGCCGCGCTCTTCTCGCTCCTGCCGGGGCCCCTGGCGCGCGTCTACACCGACGACGCGGCGGTCGTGGCCCTGGCGGTGACGGTGCTGCCGGTCGCCGGCGCCTTCCAGCTGTTCGACGGCGTCCAGGTGGTGGGGCTCGGCGTGCTGCGCGGCCTGTCGGACGTGCGGGTGCCGGTGCTGGTGAACGTGGTGGCCTTCTGGACGGTCGGCCTGCCGCTCGGGTGGTGGCTCGCCTTTCGGGCCGGGTTCGGCGTGCCCGGCATGTGGGGCGGGTTGATGGCGGCGCTGGTGTGCGTGTCCGTGGCCGTCTCCCTCCGCATCCTGTGGCAGCACCGTCGCGCCGTGGGGCCGCGGTCCTCTGTTCAGTAGCGGCCCTCGGGCAGCCGCTCCTCGCCCCCCTGCAGATCCAGGATCGCCACCGCCCGCTGCGCCGGTCTGCCGTAGCGGAACGGCACGATCGAGCTGCCGACGCCGGGGTTCACGTAGACCTGGCCGCCGTCGCGGCTGTACCAGCCGTTCAGGAACTCGACCTGCAGCAGCGTCTTGTACAGGGCCTGCGTCCAGCGCCGCACGTAGAACTGGCCGCCGTGGGTGTGTCCCGACAGCACCACGCTGGCGCCGGCCGCCCACAGCTCCGGGGCGGCCTCGGGGTTGTGGGACAGGGCCAGCGCGGGGCGACCCCGCAGCCCCTTGCGCGCCTGCTCCACGTCGTGATGGCCGGTCGTCCAGTCGTCGATGCACAGCACGGGCAGCGCGTCCTCGCCGTCGCCGTCCAGGGTCCACTGGTTGTCGACCACCTCGACTCCTGCGGCGTCCAGCGCGCGCCGCACGTCGGCGGCCCCGCTCCACCAGTCGTGGTTGCCCATGACGGCCAGCTTGCGGCCCTCGATGGCGGCCATGGTCTCGGTCAGCCGGTCCAGGTGCCCCAGGCCGCGGGCCACGAAGTCGCCGGTCAGCACGGTCAGGTCGGGGTGGCTCGCGTTGACCAGGGCGGCGGCGCCCCGCTGCAGCGCGAGCGGCGTCACGTTCCCGAAGTGCATGTCCGTCAGGTGTGCGATCCGCTTGCGGCCGTTCCAGCCGGGGATGGTGACGTCGGCATGGTAGGGCCGGGGCCGGGCGAAGCCGTAGACCTTGTCCTCGACGAGCTCCTCGACCTGCCGCGGGCGGCGCGGAGGGCCGGGCTCGGGGTCGTGCTCGAGGTCCTGCGACATGCGGGCGGCTTCAGGGGCGGAGGAGGTACTGCCGGAAGAGACCATATCGGTCCGTAGGCACCTCGCGAACCAGGGACAGATCCGCGCGACGGAACAGCGCACGCCACCTCGGGGCGTCGAGCTCGTAGACATCCCGGTCGGGCAGGGGGACAGCCGCGAGGTCGAGCTGCTCGATGCACCAGTGCAGCACGACGCGCTCCCAGCGCCCGCGCAGGTCGTCGTCGGCGTCGGCGCGCACCGCGACGTCGTCGAGCAGGGCCAGGGCGCAGCGGCGGACGTAGCTGTCGAGCATGCGCTCCTCCAGCACCGGGTCGCCGGGCGGCAGGTCGATCTCGCAGTGCACGTCGGCTTCGTTCACCAGGATCAGGCCGCCCTTCGCGGCGGCCGCCAGGCTGCGCAGCACCTCGGCCTTGCCGGGGCCCAAGAGCCCGTGGACCCGGCGCTCGGCCATGTCCCGACCCGCCACGTGGTGCAGGGTCAGGCTGCAGACGACGGCGTCGACGTCCGGCAGGCTCCCCGGGGCGAGGGCTTCGGCGCGGCCCGGCCGGAAGTCCAGCGACACGCCGCGCGGCAGGCGCGCGCGCACCTGATCGGCCACCTCGGGCACGGGATCGACCATGGTCAGCACGCCCTCGGCGTCTTCGGGCAGCACGCGCTCCCACAGGCGGCCGTCGCCTCCACCGATCTCCAGCAGCCGGAACGGACGGTCCCGGGGCAGGACCTCTCGCAGCACCTCACCGTTCGCGCGGTGCAGGCCCTCGACCAACGAGCTGCGGGTCCAGGCGTCGAACAGCGAGCCTGTCCCGAACCGGCTGTTCCAGGCCTCGGGCGTGGGTGCGCCCGCCGCCTGCAGCGCTCGCCGCAGGTCCCGCAGGGCCTCGGGCTGGTCGGCCCGGGGGAGGGCGAGCACGGCGTGCAGGCCGGGGGCGAGGGCGGGCAGGCGAGGGGAGGAGGGCATGGTCTCACCGAGGAGGCGGGGGCCGGTTGTAGCCGAGGCGCGGGGCCGGCGGCAGCGGGGTCCCCTGGGGACGTCGCGCCCGGGGCACACCCTCCTTGCGGACCGGGGCGCTCACGCCCTACAAGGTTGCCGTCGCCCCGAGGACCGCTGCCCTTGCCCGCACCCCCCTCCCGTCCCTCGCTGCCCGGCATCGACGCGCTGCGCGCCCTGTGCCAGCGCATCGACGGACGCCCCTATGGCGCGTGGAAGGACCTGCAGGGCGCCTGGGATCTCGGCGACGCGGTCATGCGCGTCGATCACGTCCAGGGCGACCCCTTCGCGGCGCCTTCGCGCGTGCGGCTGCGCGTGCCGGTCGGGGACCGCCTGGACCCCGCGCTGTGGTCCGATGCCGCCGGCCGCGTCGCCTGCGAGGACTTCCTGCTGCGCGCGGCGGGCGATGCCGTGGCTCGCACCGCCCAGCGCCGCGGGAGCGGTCGTTCCGGCGCGCTGGAGGTGTACCGCCCGGGGCCGGAGATCCTGCGCCGCAGCGGGCTCGTGCTCACCGACGGCGGGCGGGCCGAGCTGCGGCTGACCGTCGGCCTGCCGGCCCAGGGGCGCCGGGTGCTCGGGCGGCAGGGCCATGAGCTGCTCGCACAGGACCTGGTCGCGGTCGCCGTCGCGCTCCGCGAGTCGGCCGGTCGCGACGCCCTGGCCCGGCAGGTGGCGAGCGTGCGGCGCCAGCGTGCCCTTCGCGACCAGCTCGACGCCGCCGGGCTCGTCGCCTTCATCGAGGACGGCAGCGTCCTGCCGCGGGCCAGCGGCGTCAGCCAGGCCCCCCTCGCCGACGCGGTGCCGGTGCGGGCCCCCGACGGCCTGGCGGTCGAGCTGCGGGGCCCGGACGGCCCGGTGCGGGGCCTCGGCATCGAACGGGGCATCACCCTGCTCTGCGGCGGCGGCTTCCACGGCAAGTCGACCGTGCTCCAGGCACTGCAACGCGGGCACCTGGACCACGTGCCCGGGGACGGCCGCGAGGGCGTCGTGGCGCTGCCCGACACGGTGAAGATCCGCGCCGAGGACGGCCGCGCGGTGCGCTCCGTCGACATCAGCGCCTTCCTCGGTGCGCTGCCGGGGGGACGGGACACCCGGGCCTTCTCGACCGACGACGCCTCGGGCTCGACCAGCCAGGCCGCCGCCCTGGTCGAAGCCGTCGAAGCCGGCGCGCGGGTGCTGCTCCTCGACGAAGACACCAGCGCCACGAACCTGCTCGTGCGCGACGAGCGCATGCGGGTCCTCGTCCCCGACGCCCACGAGCCGATCGTGCCGCTGGTGCAGCGCCTGCCCGAGCTGGTCGCCCGCTGGGACCTGTCCGTGGTCGTCGTCGCCGGCGGCGTCGGCGCCTTCCTGGACGTCGCCGACCGCGTGGTCGGCCTGCGCGCCTTCCACGTGATCGACCTGGGGGCCGAGGCCCGGGCGCTGGCCCGGCCGCCGTCGGCATCCCCGCGGCCCCTTCCGGCGCGGCGGGTGCGGCGGGTCGCGCTGCGCAGCCTGCGTCCGGAGCGCGAGCGGGTGCGGGCCCGGGACGGCCGTCGCCTCGACTACGGGGGCGCCGAGATCGACCTCTCCGCGGTGGAGCAGGTCCTCGACGGCGCGCACGCCCGCAGCCTGGGCCAGGCGCTGTCCCGGGCGGCCGCCGAGCTCGCCGGCGCGCCGACGGTGACCGAGCTCCTCGACCACGTCGATCGGCTGATGATCGACCAGGGACCCGATGCGCTGTCGCCGTGGTCCGAGCCGGTCGGCGACCTGATCGAACTGCGGCGCCACGACGTGGCGGCCGCGCTCAACCGGCTACGAGACCTGGACGCAGAGGTGCAAGATGGCGGGCCCTGACGACGGAAAGCGCGGCGATGGACCTCGCGGCGACGGCGGCGGCGAGAGCGCCAACTGGGTCATCGGGCTCGACGGCACGACCCGGCAGGAACCCGCCGAGTCCGCGCCGGGGGCTGCGCCCCCCGGTGAGCCCAAGCGACGCGACTGGCTGGTGCTGGTCGCGATCGCCGTCGGCATCGTGGTCGGGGTCGGCGGCTGGTGGGGGCTGGTCGGCGGACCGTCCGAGCCCGAGCCCGAGCAGTACACCGTCGAGCGCGGCGACACGCTGTGGAAGATCGCCCAGCTCCACGGCGTCAGCGTGAGCGACCTGAAGGCGTGGAACCAGCTGTCCGGCGACGCCATCGAGGTCGGCCAGGTGCTCTCGATCTACCCGACGCCCGGCCACGGGGGAGGCAGCACCCGGCGGGCGGGCAGCGCGGGGAGCGGCAGCGCCCGCACCATCGGCGGGGCACCTGCCGCCGTCGGGGCGGGCCTGCGCATGCCGCCGGCGAAGCCGTGCCTCACCCTGGACGAAGCCGCGCTGGACGTCGAGGGCGACGAGCCCGACATGCTGTCCAGCGCCGGCCTCTCCGCCGAGCAGCTGCGCGGCGCGACGCGACCCTTCCTCAGCGAGCTGCAGCGCTGCTTCCACCCGGGGGTGCCGTTCAGCGGCACGGCCGTGCTCCAGGTGACCGTCGGCTGCGACGGGCGGGTCGCCGGCGTGGTGGTGCAGGACGGCGGCGGCGTGCCCAGCGACGAGCTGGCCTGCATCGTCGAGACCGTCGGCTACGCGCCCTTCCCGGCCCACGACATGCCGGACGGCTACGGCTTCACCTGGCCGATCAGCCTGGAGTGGGGCGGCTGATCGACGGCGTGTGTCCTTGCAGGGCCAGCGCCAGGAGCCGATGGAAGTGGTGCACACCGGCTTCGGCGGAGGCGTAGCGGCCCGGTCGCCAGCGGCGGGACCGCAGGCCGGCCATGACGCGCGCCACCACCTGCTGATCCTCGGCCTCGACCCGGTCCAGCGCGCCGCCGGCCCCCCGCCCTTGCAGCTGGGGCCGCCACACCCGGCTGCGGTAGCGGACGATCGTGCGGTCCGGCCCGACCGGCACGACCGCGTTGAGCGAGACCCCCCAGGGGTAGACGTTGATCATGGTCGTGGGGAAGCGCCACAGCCACGCGGCCGCCACCCGCCGACCGTCCGGGAGCACGACGGCGGGCGCATCCGGCGAGGGCGGAGGCGCCAGCTGCAGCACGCCGTCCGGCTGCAGCTCGACCGTGTAGGCGGCCAGATCGACCTCGCGTGCGAGGCCCGGGTGCACATGGGGGATGTGCAGGCCTTCGAGGTAGTTCTCGACGTACAGGGCCCAGTGGGCGTCCAGGCGGTGGTCGACGTCGCCGTCCGGGGCGGCGTCGCCGTCGGCCAGCGGCCCGAGCGCGTCGAGGGATCGCGCCCACCACGCGGCGTGGTCTTCGCGGGGGGACACCGCGGCCCACAGCTGCCCAAGGCCCCGGCCGAGTCCCAGGGTCGGCAGGTCTGCATCGACCAGCGCCGCTGCGTCGAAGCCGGGGCTGCCGAGGCAGCGCCCCGTCAGGTCGAACCGCCGCCCGTGGTACCGGCAGCGCAGGGCGCGACAGGGCGCGGCGGGCGTCTGTGGCTCGAGGAGGAGGTGGCCCCGGTGGCTGCAGGCGCCGCCGAGCAGCCGCAGCTGGTCGTCGTGGGCCAACACCGCGGGTTCGTCGAGGGCGCCGGGGAGGAGGGTGAGGCCGCGAGCGTGTCCCGGGGGAGGGGCTTCGTCGGAGAGGAGGTGCCAGGCCGGCGCGAGGACCCGCTCGCACAGGGCGGTCCAGGCTTCTGGCGAGCGGTAGAGCGCGGCGTCGGGCAGGCGGGCGTCGGCGAGGCGCTCGTCGACCTGCAACCGGAAGGCGGTGGCGTGGGGCATGTCGCTGCCTACTTCGGGCCGAGGAGGAACACCCGGACAGATTCTGTCCGACCGCTCCGCGGGGCGTGGCATAGCTGCATGCCGTGAGCCCCCGACCGCCCGACCTGCGCCTGTTCCCGACCGCCCTCTCGGCGGAGCGGGCCCTGCTCGCCCACGTGGACCAGCTCGCGGCGGGCGACTCCTTCGGTGCCGGGCCGGTGCGCGTCGTCGTGCCCGGCTCCTCCCAGCGCCTGCACCTGCTGCGCGCCTTCGCCGCTCACCGGGGAGCCACGCTGGGTCTGCGGATCCAGACCCTGTCCGGCCTGGCGGCCGAGGTGCTGCGGGCGGCTGGCGAGCGGCCGGGCCACGCCGATCCGCTGCTGCCGGTGCTGGTCGCGCGGCATGGTCGGCTGCAGCCCGCCCTGGCCGAGGTGCTCGACGGTCTGGACGACGGCTGGCAGGCGGCGGTGCCGGCGGTCGTGGCCCTGCTCGACGCCGGCTTCGTCGCCGACCGGGACGCGGTGCCGCTGGCCCGGAAGATCGGGGCCATGGACGACGGGAGCACCGGGGAAGCCGAGCGCCTGCGGTGGATTGCGCTGGTGGCGGTCGCCGGTGGAGTGCAGCGCGACCTGGCGCGGCTTCGCCTGCGCCGTGGGGCCGACAGCCTGCGCGCGGCGGCCACCCGCCTGGCCTTGCGCGCCGAAGAGCTGCTGCCTGCCCGGGCCTGCTGCTTCTTCGGCAGCACGGACCTGTCGGCGGCCGAGCTCGACCTCGTCGACGCCCTGGTCCGGCACCGTCGGACCGGCCTGTTCGTGGTCGCCCCGCCGCCGCTCGACCGGCTGGCCCGGGGCGATGCCTCGGCCCACCTCGACGCCGCGGGAGTGCTGCGGCTGCGGGAGCGCCTGGCCACGGCGGCCCGGCTGCGGCTGGACGGCGAGCGCGCGTCCCCCGTGGACCTGGGGCGGCGGCGGGCCGTGGGCCAGAGCGGGGAAGCGCGTGATCTGGCGCGGGGGCTGCGCCAGGCCCTGGATCAGGGGGTGGTCGCCGAGCGCATCGGGGTGGTCGTCCGCGACCCGGCGGCGTGGGCCGCGCTGCTCCGGCCCGAGCTCGATCGGCTGGGCATCCCGTTCAGCGGGGTCGGCGCCTCGGCGCCTGCGGGACCTGCGCTGCGGCGACTGCGGGCGCTCACGGGCCTGCTCCGCGATGGTCCGGACGCGCCGACGGACCTGTGGCTGTCGGCGCTGGGCCGGTTGGCGGCTGCGCCTGCCATCCCCCTGGCGGATCTGCGCACCGGACTGGGGGCCCTCGGCTGCGCGACCCTGGGCCAGGTCGCCGCGCTGGATCCGGACGCGCGCCTGGGCGGCGCGGCGGCCCTCTCCCTGCCGGTGCGGACGGGACTGACCGCCGTCGTCGACGGCGCGGGCGACGGGTCCGGGGACCCGCCGGAACCCGACGGTCCGGCGGACGAACCGGACGACGGGGACGCCGGGGGACCCGCGGCCGGAGACCGGGCCGGCGCCTTGCCGCGACGTCGCCTGCCGGCCTTCGGGCTCGCGGCGGCCGTGGCGGCGGCCCGGACGCTGCTGGCCATGTGGACGGACGACGCGCCCCGGCCGCTGCATGCCCACGCCGAGCTCGTGCGGCGGATCAGCGAGCAGGCGCTGGGGTGGGGCGCACCCGAGCCGGCGTGGCGAGCGATGGACGCCGCCGTGCGGGGCCTGTCCCAGCGGCTCGACGCCGCGCTGGAGCTCACCCGCGCCGAAGCCCTCATGCTGCTCTCCCCCGCGGTCGAGAGCGCCGCCCTGGGGCCGGTGGGCGGCGATGGCGGCGGGGTGCAGCTGCTCTCGGCGATCGAAGCCCGCGGGCGCACCTTCGAGCGGCTGTTCGTCGGCGGCCTGGTGCGGGGCGAGCTGCCGCGCAGCCCACGACCGGACCCGCTGCTGCCGGACGGCATCCGGCGCACCCTGCAGGACCTGCTGCCCGATCTCGCGCTGGACGGCGATCGGCGCGCCGCCGAAGCCGAGCTCGTCGCCCACCTGCTCGGAGCAGCGCCCATGGTGAGGCTGTCGTGGGCGGGGGTGGACGACCTGGGAAAGGCGCTGGCGCCGTCACCGGCCGTCGAGCGCCTGGCCCTCGCGCTCGGCGAAGGCGGGGTGGTGGTGTTGCCACCCGTCGGGGGAGCAGCAGACGTCGACGGTCCCTTCGCCGGTCAACCCCGGCCCGCCGACGAGCACCTGCGAGCTGCCGCCGATCGGCCGGTACCGGACCTGGACGCCGCCCTCGCGCTGGCCCTCGACACAGGCGATCTGCGGGTCGGCGTGGCGCGCCTCGCGGCCCGGGACGAGCTCGACCGGCCCCCCGGACAGGCCGGCCCGGGACCCCTGCTGGGCCTGGTGGGACCGGTCGGGGCCCAGGCCGACCCCCGCAGCGGCGCATTGTTCGTCACCACCCTCGAAGCAGTGTCCCGGTGCGCCTGGCAGACCTTCCTGCGCCGGGTGCTCCGCCTCGAGCCTGCGCCGGATGCGGCGGGCGCCTTGCCGGAAGCGGACGCCCGCCTGGTCGGGATGGTGGTGCATGCCGTGCTCGAGACCGTCTGCCAGGGTCCCGATCCGGCGTCCGGGCAGGGCCCGGGGCTCCTGGCGCAGCCGTGGCGGCCGGTCTGGCCGGACGCTCCTCGCCTGGATGTCCTGCTCGAAGCCGCCGCGCGCCGGGTCGCCGCCGACGAAGGCCTGGGACTCGACGGCATGTGGCGGGTGCTCGCGGCACGCGCGCGTCCCTTCCTGGACGTGGCCCACCGCGTCGAGTGGTCCGACGGTGTCGGGCCCCCCGTCGTCGCGGTGGAACACCAGGCCCAGGCCACGGTGGACGGTCCGGATGGGCCGCTGCCCTTGTGGTTCCGGGCGGACCGGGTGGATCGCGATCCCGACGGTCACCTGCGGTTCACGGACTACAAGACCGGCGGGCCGGTGTCCCGTGGCCGCAAGCCCGACACCCGGGCCCGCCACCTCGCGCGGGACCTGGCCGCCGGTCGGCGGCTCCAGGGTGCGCTGTACGCTCAGGCCGCCCCGGACGCCGAAGGCCGCTACCTGTCGCTGGCCCCCGACCTCGGGGACCTCGGTGACGAGGTCCGCGATGCGCGCGTGCCGGACGACGCGGGCGGACTGCCCGAAGCTGGCTGGCGCCGAGCGCTCGGGGACGTCGTGGGGGTGACCCATCGGGTCTGGCGGGCCGGGGCCTTCCTGCCCCGGTTGACCACGCCGGACGGCGCTCGCGTCGCAGACGTGTGCAAGCACTGCGACGTGCGGCAGGCCTGCGCCCAGGGCGACAGCGGCGCGCGCCGACGGCTGTCCAGCTGGGCCAGGTCCGACCAGGGGGCCGACCTCGATCGGGCGGCGCGGGCCTGGTGGTGGTTGGGCGAGGAGCCGACATGACCTCGCCGCCCCCTGCCCAGGCCGCCTCGCAGACCGGAGCGACGACCGCGGACGCTGCCGCCGCCGCACGCCGGGCCGACGCCGAGGCCCGCCGCCTGGCCCAGACCCGGTTCGAGGGTGCGCTGGTGCTCGAGGCCGGGGCAGGCACGGGCAAGACCGCCACCCTGGTGGCGCGGGTGCTGGCCTGGGCGCTGGGTCCCGGGTGGGCCCGGGCACGAAGCCGCGTCGCCGCGGGCGGCCCGGCATCGGACCGGATCGCGGAGTCGGTGTTGTCGCGGATCGCGGCGATCACCTTCACCGAAGCCGCGGCAGCCGAGATGGCGGAGCGCATCGGTCACGGCATGCTGCAGGTCGCGGCCGGTCGGCTCCCGGTCGGCCTGCTCCGCGACGCCCTGCCGGACGACGACGACGTGCTGCGCGAGCGAGCCGCCGCGCTCCTGGTGGCCATCGACCAGCTCGAGGTGCGCACGATCCACGGCTGGTGCACCCAGCTGCTCCAGCGCCACGCCCTCGCCGCCGGCCTGCACCCGCGGTTCGCGGTGGACGCGGACGGCCGGGTGCGCGAAGAGCTGGTCGCCCGCGAGCTTCGGGCGACCCTCCAGCGCGCCTTCGCCGAGCCGGTCGACGCCCAGGTCATGGCACTCGCCGCGGCAGGGCAGGGCCCGCGCGCGCTGGCCGGGGCGCTGGCTGCCTGCGCCGAGGGCGGTCTCACCGCGGCCGCGCTGGCGGCGGACGCCACTGACCCGGCGATCACCGGCGCCATCGTGGCCCAAGCGGGCGCCGCGCTGCGGACGCTGGCGGTCGAGCTCGCCCCGCTGGCGGCCGCCCGGCGGAAGCTGCGCACCCAGGAACTCCAGGAAGCCGCCGTGCACCTGGCAGCCCGACTCGACGGGGCCGACGGCTGGGCCGTCCTGTGTGCGGCCGCCCCCGATCTGCTCGACCGGTTCGATGGCGCGCTCTCGGGCCTGGCGCGGGGCAAGGTGGGCAAGACCGAGCAGGAGCTGCTGGGAGACCTGTCGCCAGACCTGCGGACCGCGGCCGACGATCTGCGACGCATCGCGGCCTTCCTGGTCGAGCTCGATCCGGATGCGCTGCGGCGGATCCAGTCCGTGCTCGCCCCGGTGCTGGCGCGGGTCGAGTCCCGGCTGGCCCGACAGGGCGTGCTGGCCTTCGCGGATCTGCTCGAGGGTGCGGCCACCTTGCTGGAAGCCCGCCCCGCCGTGCGGGCCCAGGTCCGGGCCGAGCTGGACCAGCTGCTGGTCGACGAGTTCCAGGACACCGACCCCCGCCAGTGCGCCCTGGTCCGCTGCCTGGCCCTGGACGGGCCGATGGACCAGCGGCCCGGCCTGTTCATCGTCGGCGATCCCAAGCAGTCGATCTACGGCTGGCGCAGTGCGGATCTGGCGGCCTACGACGGCTTCGTGGCGGAGCTCGTCGCCCAGGGCGGCCAGCAGGCCGGGCTCACGGTGAGCTTCCGTTCCGTGCCGGCCGTGCTGGACGCGGTCACCGGCGCCGTCTCGCCCGTGATGCACCCGGCGCCCGGTCATCAGCCGGCCTTCCAGCCGCTGTTCCCCGCGCCGCACCTCGCGGACGCCGCGGGCTTCGTCAACGGCGCGCAGCGGCCCGTCGAGCTGTGGGCCACCTGGGGCTGGTCCGGACCGGACGCACCGGACCCGGAGCTGCCGCGCGCCGACGCACGGCGGGTCGAAGCCGCCGCGGTGGCGGCCGACCTGGTGGACCTGCACCGGGCCGGCGTGCCGTGGAGCGACGCGGCGGTGCTGTTCCGCAGCGGCACCGAGCTGCCGACCCTGGTCGCCGCCCTGCGCGACGCCGGCGTGCCCTACGCCGTCGAGCGGGACCGCAGCTACTTCCAGCGTCGGGAGATCGCCGACGCCTCCGCCCTGGTGGGTGTGGTCGCCGATCCTCACGACCACGTCGCCCTGGTCGCCTGGCTGCGCAGCACGGCGGTCGGTGTCCCCGACGCCGCCTTGCTGCCGCTGTGGCGGGGCGGGCTGCCGGCCGCCCTGGGCGAGCTGGAGGATCCGCAGCCCGACGCCCTGGCGCGCCTGGACACCCTCGTCGCGCAGGCCGCCCGCGAGACCCGCGCGCTGCACGATGCGATCCCCGGGCTGGCCGCGCTCTCGGCCTGGCCCCACTCGCTGTGCGACGCGGTGCGGCGGCTGGCGCGGCTGCGGCAGGCGCTGCGGACCTGGCCGGTCGATCGTTTCGTGGCGGCCGTGCGGAGCGAGAGCGGGCTCGAGCTGATCGAGGGCAGCCGCTACCTGGGTGCGTGGCGCCTCGCGAACCTGGATCGCTTCTTCCGCGAGCTGCGCGAGGGGCTCGAGACCGGCGAAGACCTGACGGCCGTGCTGCGGCGGCTCCGCGAAGGACTCGCCGGTCGCCGTGACGCAGAAGAAGGCCGCCCCCAGGAAGCCGCCGCCGACGCGGTCCAGCTGATGACCATCCACAAGTCCAAGGGGCTCGGCTTCGCCCATGTCTACCTGGTCGGCCTGGACCGCGAGAGCCGCAGCGGGCGCCTGGCCCCGGACCAGGTCGAGGGTCCTCGGGCCTGGCGCCTGCTGGGCCAGGACAGCCCTGGCATGCTGCTGGCCCGGCGCCGGGCGGCGCGGGTCGAGCGCGCGGAGGCGGTGCGGCTGCTGTACGTGGCGATGACCCGGGCCAAGCAGCGCCTGGTGCTGGTCGGCCGCTGGCCCGGCGCACCGGAGCCCGTGGAACCCGATCGGGCCCGCAGCGCGACGGCGCTCATGGGCGCGTGGGCCGCCGTTCCCGAAGACCTGCAGCAGCGGGCCGCTGCCCTGCCGGCCGAGGTCGACGTGCTGGATCTGCACGGCGTGCGGTGGCGGTTCCCCGGCCGGGTCCCGGCGGCTGCCGCCCAGTCCTCGGGCCGCCAGGGGGACGCCGCTCGGGCAGCCCTGGCCCCCCGCATCGCCGCCGATCAGCGCACACTCCGCGCCCACCGCGCCGATGCCGCTGCCCGCATGGCCCGTCCCTGGCTGCAGGCTCCCTCCGGTACCGCCGACGAACCTCTCGATCTCGAAGCGGCGGGCCTCCTTCCGCCGGCACCTCCGCCGGTGGCCGCGCTGGCCGGCACCCTCGTCCACGGGCTGCTCGAGCGGGTCGACCTGGGGCGACTCGCCGCCGACGGCGCCGCTGCGTTCGTTCCCCTGCTCGATGCCCTGCCCGCGCGGGCCCGCGCCCTGGCCGCCGACGAACCGGCACATGCCGCGGTCGAGCGAGCCCGGGACGTCCTGGCACGCTTCCTCGCCGGGCCGCTCCTGGCCGAGCTGGTGCGGCTCGCTCCCCACGTGCGGGCGCGCGAGCTCGACCTGCTCCTCCCTCCATCGGACGCCGGACCGGTGGGCGCGGTGTCCGGCACCCTCGACCTGCTGCTCCTCGATCCCGACGACGGAGCGCTCGTCGTGGTCGACCACAAGACCGACGACCTGCCGCCCGACCCCGCGGCGGTCGCGGCCCGCGCGGCGCACCATGCGCCTCAGCTCCTGGCCTACCGCGACGCCGTAGCCGCGGCGCTCGGACCGGACGTCCGGGTCCGCGCCGAGCTGTGGTTCCTGGTGCCGGGCCTGCGCGTCCCGGTCGACTGACGGTCGCTCAGTTCGCGACCGGCACCTGGGCCCAGAACCGCGCGGCGTCGTCGATCTCGGACAAGGTGCGCAGCTGCGCGGCGCCGATGACCGGTGCGTCGGTCGGCATCAGCGCGCCGACATAGGCCCGCGACCGGCGACAGGTGTCGCCCTGCTCTTCTCCGGCCGACAGAGCGACGGTGTGCCGCTCCGCGATGCCGCCGGACATCTCGACGATGGCGGCAGCCAGCGCGACCGGCAGATCCCGCCCGAGCTCCACCTCGACCCGCTCGGGGGCCGCCGAGCCGAACCAGTCGAACACGACCTGTCCCGCCAGGCCGCCGTCGACGATCGCCTGCTCCAGCGCGCGGGCGTCACTGGCCGACACGACCCCCTCGTGCAGGCTGACCACCCAGGGACGGTCTCCGTCGAACCGGCACTGCTCGCCGCGCTGGGTGACGGACACGGTCTCGACCTCCAGGACGGGGCGGGGCTCGCGGGACTTGGACTCGGTCTTGGGGCAGGCCAGCAGCAGGAGCGACAGGGCGATCACGGGGCTTCTCCGGACATCGCGCCCAGCAGGGCGCGCCAGGGGGCAGGACCCGCCGCGCGGGGGCCGACGTCCGCCCGCACGGCGCGCACGGCGGCATCCACGGACAGACCCAGGTGGACCAGCACGGCGGCAGCCAGGCCGCCGGGGCGCTCTTCGCCGTCACGGCCGACCAGCACCACCCGGCGGCCGGCGCGCGCGACGGCCAGCGCCCAGCGCACGGCGTCGTCGGCCGGGCCGCGCTTGGGGGTGGCCCCCGGGGCCGTGGGCAGGGCGTGCACGACGATGCGGCGGGCCTCGGCTTCGGGGGCGAGCTCGGCGATGCCCAGGGCGGCGCGTTCGGCGGGGTCGAGCATCACGACCAGGTGGTCGACGTCGTACAGCGCGACCAGCCGATCGAGATCGACGCCCAGGCTGCGGTGCCAGGCGCTGTCATCCCGGCGGCCCGGCGCCGACACCACGCCGATCCGGCCCCGTGGTGCTCGTGCGCCGGCCACCGACAGCTCCAGCCAGCGCACCCGGAGCGGGTGGTCCAGGGATGTGCGGGGCCCTCCGAGCCCGTGGGGTGCCGGCTCGGGCCCGGTTCCGGGGTCCAGATCCAGGGCCGGGGCCCCCGTCAGCCGGAGCTGCACCGCGCGCCCGAGCCCCGCGGGGTCTGGATCCACGCGCGGCGGTGGCGGTGCCGCCAGCTCGGCCACGGTCGGCAGGTCGTCGTCTTCGTGCCAGGTCGGGGTCGCTCCGGGCGTGGCCGCCCCGGTCGCGCCGGCTGCCGTGGGCGCCGCCGACGTCGCCTGGGCGGTCGCCGGGGCGCGGTCCCACAGGGCGTCGGCCAGGGCGACGATGGTGTCCCGCTCGGGCAGGGCGTCCAGCCAGGCGATCGGCAGCACGTCCCGCCCGCCGGCTGCCCCCAGGAACATGCCGGTCAGCGCGGCCACGCTGTCGCTGTCGCCTTCGATGCGGGCGGCACGCTCGACCGCGGTGGTGAAGCCCTCGGGCCCCCAGCGCAGGGCGGCGGCCACGGCCAGGCCCAGCGCGCTTCCGGACCGCCAGCCGCCATCGCCCGGGGGCACGGCGTCTTCGTCCAGCCACTCGTCGCGCTCCATCGCCAGCACCAGCGCGGCCTCGAGCGACTCGGCGACGGTCCCGCCCCAGTCCCAGTCCCGCCGCAGGTGGCCGATGGCCCGCCCGACCAGCGCGGCGTCGAACCGCCCGGCGATCATCGCCTGTCGGCACAGCCAGGCGCCCGCGATCGACGCCTCGACGGCGTTCTTGTGGGCGTGGGTCACGACCGACGAGATGCGCGCGGCCTGGACCAGATCGGGCCCGTCGTAGGCCAGGGCCACCGGCACGATGCGCATGACGGCGCCACAGCCGTCCGACCCGCGATCGCCGCTGCGCTGCCAGTCCCCCTCGCGGGCGAAGGCGCGTGCCCCCCGCAGGCAGGTGTTGCCCGGCGCGGTGCTCGGTGTCAGCGGATCGTCGGCCCACTCGGCGAACCGGCGGCCGACCGCCCGGCCCAGCGGGTCTTCTTCGCGGGCGTCGTCGGGGTCCAGGTCCAGGATGGCCCGCGCCAGGTACAGCGACATGTGCGTGTCGTCGGTCCACTGGAACACGCCGGGCTCGAGCGACACGGGCTGGGTGCGCACGGCGGGCAGCAGCACGAACTCCAGCGGGCGGCCGTAGGCATCCCCGAGCGCCAGCCCGAGGAAGGCGGCGCGGGCGCGATCGAGGGTGGCGGGGACCGAGGACACGGCAGCGCTCCGTGGTGGGGAGGAGGACTCCGGAGGAGGCAGGGGTCCGGGGGAGGAGCCCCGGGGAGAGGCCCAGGGGAGGGGAGAGCCTACCCCCGGGTGCCCGGGTGCCCGTGGGCCGCCAGCCAGCGGGCCAGGGCCTGCCAGCCGTGACCGGCGCGAGCGCTCGCCGGGAGCTCGGCGAGGAAGGCGTCGACGGCGCGCGCGAGGGCCTGGTCCGCAGGGTCGAGGAGGACGCGGCTGCCCGGGTCGAGCAGGCGCTGGCTGGTCGCGGCGCCGTCGGCAAGCCAGTCCAGGCAGCGCAGGGTCAGTCGATGCAGGCCGTCCGGCCCGGTGGCCGGCGCGATCCAGCCCAGCCGGCGCCCCCACAGCCGCGGCAGGGTCGGGTCCTGGTCTCCCGCCAGCACGGTGCAGACCGGCCGGCGGCCGTCGCCCCCCAGCCGGGGGATGGCCAGGTTCAGCAGCCGCACCAGGTCGGCGTCCGGCGCGTGGCCCAGCACCAGCAGGTGCGGGTGTTCCCCGGCGTCCGCCTGGAGCAGCGCCGCCAGCGTCGCCAGGCGCCCGCGGTGCCGGCCCGGATCGAGCAGGGCGCGGCCCAGGTCCGCCGGGGCGTGCATCGAGCCGTGCAGCCGCAGCAGCCCGACGGCACCCGGCCGGCCGGGCCCGTCCACCAGGGCGTCCGCCGGTCGGCCCGACGCCGACAGCGCCTGCTCGAGCTGGTCGTCTTCGGTCCACTGCACCAGCCGTCGCGCCGGCAGCCCCGCCAGCAGCCCGTGCACCAGCCCGTGGTGGGCCCGCTGCAGGGGCTGCGACAGCACCTCGCCCAGCCGGGTCGCGCCCCCCAGGTGGTCGGACACGGCGGCCAGCCGCGACTCGGCGGGCAGCCGACGCAGGGTGGCGACCCGGGCGTCGGGCAGCCCCATCCGGTCCAGCACATCGTCCAGCCGCGCGTCCAGGGACGGCAGCCCGGTGGCCAGCGCCAGCTCGGGGCCGGCCGCGACCCACAGCCGGCCCTGGCGCGCCGCGTCCAGCGCCGGTCCCAGGGCGTCCCGCAGGGCGTCCGGCAGCTCGACCCCGGCCATCGTCTGCCGCCGCGCAGCCTGGGCCAGGACCCAGGACTCGTCGGAGTGGGCGACGATCACCACGTCGACCCCGTGGTCGCGGGCGGCTTCGTGCAGCTCGGGCATCAGCGCCTTGACCAGTGACCCCGCGCCCTTGCGCGCCCGGTCGCCGTGGGCGGCTCCGATGCCGGCGACCCCGACGGGCACCGCCACCAGGGGGCGCCCGCCGCTCGCCCGCCCGTCCACCAGCCCGCGCGCCGGCGGGTGTTCCTTCAGGTCGTGGGCGGCCGCGCCGACGAAGTCCGCGGCGGCTTCGATGAACCACGAGCTCGGCACGCTGGGGTCGAGCTCGACGTGCACCGCCCAGGCCCGCGGCAGACCGTCGGGCCAGCCCTGCAGGCGCCGGATGCGCCGGGCCTGGCGGGTCCAGTGGGGGAAGGGCTCGGACGGGGCCAGCTGCTCGGCCGCGCCGGCGGGCCACGCCACCCAGCTGGGCTCCACCCGACCCTCGCCGTCGCTGGGCAACAGCCACGCGTCGACCGCCAGGCGACGGATGTCGCCCCGCACGACGAAGACGCGTCCACGAGTCCGGCCCATGTGGCTCCCGGGCCCCGTCCCGGGGCCTGCCCTCCGGCTTATCCGGTGGCTCGCCCCGACGGGGCGCGCGACGGCACCTCCAGCGGGTGGGCCCGACGGCACCGCCGGGGGGCGCGGTTGCACGCCCGCGTCGGGCACGGCAAGTTGCGCGGGGTCCGGGCCGTACTCCGGTCCCGCGCGCCACGCCGGCCTCCCGCGCTCCCCGGAGCCCCTGTTGTCATACGAAGGCCTCGTCCCGACCCAGGCCCTGCTCGCCCGCAAGCGCGACGAGCTGGTGGCGAAGCAGGCCGACCGCCTGCGCCAGGTCGACGACATGCTGCGGGCCCAGCAGGCGGTGAGCGAGGCCCTGCGCGACGAGCTCGGCGCCCTGCGCGAGAAGGGGGTGGTGCTCGACGAGCTCGAGGCCCGGGCGAGCGAAGGGGGCCTGCTGGCCGCCCTGACGCGCACCCTCACGCGCCGCCGGACCATGCTCGAGCGCAAGAGCGTGACCGAGGGCCTGATCAGCCAGTACGAGACCGTCAACGGCCGGCTGCGCAAGGCCACCGCCTTCTCCGACGAGCTGCGCCTGTGCGCCCTGGACCTGCAGAACCAGGTCGACCAGCTGCACGAGGAGCTCGGCCGCGCCCTGCGCAACGAGCAGCGCTGCGCCCAGCGCATCCGCGAGGTCGAGCAGCAGCTGGCCGCGCTGGACGAGACCCTGGGCCTGTCGCCCGAGGAGTCCGACCGCACCCGCGACCGCCTGACCTTCGAGGAGCGGACCGAGGCGGTGAACCTCGAGCTGTTCATGGCCGAGGCGCGCCTCGCCCGCCAGCACCTCGAGCCGGCCCGCAAGCTGCGGGACACCATGCTCGGCCTGCACGAGGACATGGCGCGGTTCGTCGTGGCCGCGACCTCGACCGTCAACGCCGCGGGGCGGCGCATCCAGGCCCTCGGCATGGCCGCCGACGCGCCCGTCGTGGTCGAGGAGCTGCAGCAGGGCCTCGACGAGCTCCAGGCCGCAATGGACGCGACCGAGGCCTATGTCGCCCAGTCCCAGACCCTGCTCACCGATGTGCTGCCCGAGCTCGCCCGCCGGCTGGAGCAGCAGCAGGACGTTCACCAGGAGCTCGGCGGCGACGCCCTGGACGAGTACAGCCGCGAGCGCGCCCGCAGCCTGGCCTCGCAGGCCCTCCAGGACGCGGCCGAGGCCGAGGTCGACGAGGCGCTCAAGAAGACCAGCCGGCGGAAGAGCCTGTGACCCTGCCGCGCGAGCGCGCCGGGCCCTACCTGCGCGCCCTCCAGGCCGGCCTGCACGCCCTCTCCCCCAGCGACGTGCACGTCCCGCTGGCCGAGGCCCTCCGCCACCTCGAGGTCCTCGACCCCGCCCTCTCCGGCGACCTGTTCCTGCCCGCGGAGCTCGATCCGCACAGCGGCATGCCCGCCTTCACCTGGCTCGAGCGCGCTCGCGGGGAGCAGATCCTGGCCTGTGAAGGCGGGGCTGGCAGCACCTACGGCGAAGACGAGCTCGCCCGCGCCCGACGGCTGGACGCGGCCCTGGGCGAGCGGCTGGCGGCCCGGGCCACGGCCCACCGCTTCCTGCGCACCGGCAGCCTGCTGCCCGCCACCCGCCTGCGCGCCGCGCTGCGCCGCATCGGCCGCACCACCGACGTGGTGCTGACCTACGACCGGCTGGCGGGCGACGGTCGCTGGGTCCGCCTGGTGGTCGACCTGAGCGGCCCGCCGCGCTGGCTGGACCGCAGCCCCTTTCGCCGGCTGGATGACCCGCACCTCGCGGCCGAGCCCGGCGTGCAGCACCTGCTGACCCGCCACAGCGCGACGCCGCTGCTGTCCCTGCAGGGTGCCCTCGCCGAGGCCTTCGGCGTCCGGGTCTCGCGCTTGTCCCGCGGCACCATCGGTCCCTTCTGGTTCCCGGGTGGCGACCGTCCCGCCGATGCGCCGCCGTGGGCCGCCCGCGCCCTCGTCCTGCACCTGCTGCACGAGGTGGTCGGCGACGATGTGCGCCGCGATGTGCACCTCGACCCGCTCAGCCGCCCGCCCCAGGGGGAACGGCCGCCCGAGGGCCAGCACGTGTTCCGCGAGCGGCGGCTGGCCGTCAGCCCGCCTGCCGACCACTCCGCGCTGGAGTGGTCCCGCGCACAGGGCCAGGCCATCGTGGTGGCACCGCTGCGCCCCCGGCCCGACCCCAGCGCGCCCCTGCGCCGCAGCCTGTAGGCGCGCCTACAGCCGCTGGGCGGCCAGCAGCTGGTGCACCGCCAGCAGGTCCACGCTGCTGCCCTCTTCGCGCGCCACCCCGGCGGACAGGCGCACGATGTCGAGCAGCAGCATCTCGCGGGCGTCCCCGGGCTCGGCCAGCCCGCTGTAGACCAGCGGGTGGTGCACGTTGAGGTCCAGGCTGACCACGCCGAAGCTGCTGCCTTCGTCGCGCAGCCGCGCCGAGTCGCCGTCGCGCTTGCCCTCCCACTCGTGCAGGAAGATGCGCAGGTCGGCGATCTGGGCCGACAGCTGCAGCACCCGGGCGACGCGGCGCTCGAGCTCGGCCAGGGTGGCGGCTGTGTCGCCGCTCTCGCGGCGCCGCGCATCGGCGGTCGGGCGCTGCACCGCCTGGAAGGTCGCGGCGTGGCCCGTCGGCAGGGGCCGGCGATCCACCGGCTGCTCGAGCCACTGGCGCAGGCTGCCCAGGCTGCGGCCCTCGGCGTCCACCAGGCGCACCGACTCCAGCAGCCGGCCGGCCGTGCCTTCGACCGGGGCGCCGGCGGCCGCCCGCCACGAGTGCACCGCGAAGTCGATGGCGTAGGGCTCGGCGACCTCGCGCCAGGAAGCGTCGGTGGCGGACTCGAGCTGCTCGCAGAGCGCCTGGTACAGCCGCAGCCGCGCCAGCTCCAGCAGGTCCCGCTGCACCCGGCTCAGGGTGTCGGTCGCGCCCAGGGCCCAGGCCATGCCGTGACAGGGCACGTGGCGGTCGACGTGGGTGAGGGCGACCAGGGCGCCGCTCTGCTGCAGCAGCACCACCGACGTCGGGTCGTAGGGCGCGCGCAGGCCGAGCCAGCCGTCGAGCCCCGGCACCTGCAGGCGCTGGCGTAGCAGCCAGCCGCCCGCGCCGGGCAGGGGCGCATCCCCGGTGTCCACTGCGCCCGGCGCCGGTCCCGCGGGGTCGACCAGCAGGCTCTGCAGCACGTCCGGGCTGTCGTCGAACCGCGGCACCGGGTGCAGGCCGGCCTGGCGCAGGGCGATCACCTCGTCCCAGGTCAGCAGGACCGTGTCGGGCTCGACCACGCGTACGCCGTGGCGCAGGGCGACCCGCGCCAGGGTGCTGCCGGAGCGGTGTGCAAGGCTGCCCAGGGTGCGCCAGCGGGCGCCGTCGCTGCGCGGCAGGACCCTCGCGCCGCGGTCGTCGACGTGGGCGGCCAGCGCGATCAGGGCGAGGCGCCCCAGCTGACGGGCCCCGTCGATGCGGCGGCTGCGCTCGGGCTCTGGCAGGTCCGTGTCGAAGCGCCCCTCCCACTGGTCCTCGCGCACGATCGGGGCGAGCTGCTCGTGCAGCAGCCGCAGGCCCGCGCCGAGCTCGACCTGGGACAGGGTGTTGTCCTGGCGCACGGCCAGGCCGACACCCGCGCAAGGAGGCGGCAGGGTCCGCCAGCCCGGCTGGTCGTAGCGCGGCGCCAGGTCCTGCCCGACCCACAGCACGGCCTGGACCTGGGGTGTCGGCAGACCTTCCCAGTGCACCCAGCGGCCGGCCGTCCCCGGACCGACCCGCGCGATGGCGTAGGCCGCTTCGTGGTGCGGGACAGGGCCCAGCAGGTGCCCGGCACCCAGGCGCTGGGCGAGGGGGTGCAGCAGGTCGAGGTCGGCTTCGTGTGCCAGGCAAGCCGTGCCCGGCGCGCCGGTGTGGCCGAGCAGCCCCAGGAAGCGGTCGAAGGACAGCGAGCCGCCGTCCGCCAGGTCGGCCAGGGGCAGGGCCCGCAGGCCCGGGCCAGCCGCGCCCCAGCTGCGGGGCAGGATGACGGACAGCTCGGGACCATCGGCGCCGTCGTGCACGTGGGGCACCGCCGCCATCGCCAGCAGGGCCACCGCCAGGGCCCGCTCGGGCAAGGCCAGATCGGCCGCCCGCCGGGCCGAGACGCCATCGAGCAGGCGCCAGGCGTGCCGCCGCACCAGGTCGACCAGCACCGGCACGCCCTCGCCGGCGTCGAACCGGCCGCGCTCCAGGTCCAGCACCACGCTGACGTGGGGCAGGCCCAGGGGCAGGCCTCCGCACCACGGCACCTGGCGGCCGACGCGCACGGCGACCGGCACGTCGGTCTCGTCGTCCGCCCCGCAGGCCGGGGTCGGTCCCACGCGGTGCAGCCGCAGCAGCAGCTGACCGGTGCCCTGCAGGCCCTGGTCGGGGCCGACGCGCAGCTGGACCTCCCGCGTGTCGGCCTGTCGGGCCATGATCCGCGTGACGAACTCGGCGTCGGCGGGGCTGGTGATCGGGCCCAACGACAGGCCGGACGCCTGCTCGGACAGGGTCACGGCCTGGCCGGGGCTCAGGATCAGCAGCCGGAAGGGGAACCGGTCCGGCGCGCCGGCCGCGCCGAGCTCGGCGCCGGCCTGCGGGGTGCACCAGAACACCGGCGTGCCGTCGGCCAGGCCCTGCAGATCCTCCAGCACCAGCTGGGGGCGGGGCTGGACCTGCTCGAGCACGTCGGGCAGCGGCTCGGGCTCGGGCCCGTGGCGGACGGGAGCCTGGCCGCTCGGGGTCGGCGCGGCTTCCGCGACGCGGCGCGGCAGGGCCGGCGGGGTGTAGCGCGGGTTGCGCTGCTGGAAGAGCTGGCTCGCCTGGGGCTGGAGCGCGTGGAGCATGTCGATCCAGCGGGCGTCCTCGACGACGTCGCTCTGGTCGGCGGTCTTCCGCAGGCGGTCGTCGCAGATGACGCCGCTGACCTTGAGGTTGCCGCCGCTGCCCTGGGCGAGCGTGCCGAGCTCGGGGATGTCCCGGGTCGTGACCCACACGCCACCGATGACGATGCGCACGCCCTCGGCCCGCTCTTCCGACAGGGTCAGCGCGCCCCGGCGCTGCCCGTCGTCGAAGGTGACCTGGGTCGGCTCGCCGTACAGCTTGATCTGCCGGTGGGCGCGGTAGCCGAAGGGCGCCCGGTAGTTCAGCAGCACCGGCACCGGGGTGTACAGACAGCGCGACTCGACCAGGCTCTGTTCCGCGGTGAACTGCTCGCCCTGGAAGCGCGAGAACCAGCTCGTGGCGAACTCGGCCACCAGGTAGGTCCCCTGGAAGGCCTCGGCCGGCTGGCCCAGGTGGCCCTTGCCGGTCTTGTCCAGGTCCATGCGCACCGTGCCGGCCGCCGAGCCGTCGCCGCTCTCGATGCGCAGCACCTCGGGCTTGCGCTGCAGCAGGGCGTTGAGCGCCACGGCCAGCTGCACCACGTGCCGGGTCTCGGCGGCGGCGCGGTCGGCGAACAGGTAGTCGAAGACGTTGCCCAGCTGGTCGTCGGTGAAGTGCCTGCCGCCGACCCACGCGAAGAACAGCCGCTCCGGGCTGATGTCGATGGCGATCCACCGCGCGCCGGCGAAGACCGACGCCTGCACCAGCTCCAGGATGTACTGCTCGGGTCGCCGCAGCGAGAACTCGCGCAGCTTCTCGACCGCCTTGTCCCGCGACAGGGTGAACCGGCGGCGCTCGACGAACTGCCCGGGGGCCCGACTGCGGGCCAGGATGCTGTCCAGCTGTGCGCTCATGCGGTGCCTCCGTCGGCTTCGTCGACCATGCTGCCGGCCTGGCCGGCCAGACGCCGCCAGGTGCGGCGGCCCTCGATGCCCTCGATGTCCAGGATCGCCTGGGCCAGGGCGTAGGCCGCCACCTGGGGGCGCTCACCGGCCAGCACCACCTGCGACAGCAGGTAGGGGTGGGCGCGGTTGAGCAGCAGCAGGCGGCGGTGCACGAAGCCGGGCATCCAGCGGAACCGGCGACCGGTGCGCCGGAAGACGCCGGCGTCTTCGGGGCCCTCGACCACCAGCGCCTCGTCGGCGCCCCCGGGGAACTCGGCCACCTCGAGGTCGAGCCGCCCGGCGACGCTCTGCTGCAGCAGGGCCCGCGTCGTCTCGACCAGCACCCGCTCCTGCCGCCCCAGCTGGGCGTCGGCCACCCGGGCCGGCAGCACGTAGACCAGGTCGGCGCGGGTGATCCGCCGCCGCTGCAGCCGCAGGCTGAGCAGCGGTGGCTTCCAGCAGGCGTCGAGCAGCATGCGCAGGTCGGGGTCGTCGTCGAGCAGCTTGACCCCGTCGGCCACCAGGGCGTCGGCCAGCGGCCCGCTGCCGGGGTGCAGCAGCGTGGCGCCGTGGCGCTCGTGGTCCGCCTCGATCTGGGCGATGGTCGTGGGCACGCCGCCGGCGTCCCGCAGCAGGGGCAGCTCCGTGAACCGGCGGTTGCTGCGGTGCAGGGCCCGGCTGCGGCACTCCCGCGCCAGGTAGCGGTGCCAGCGGGACAGGTCCTCGCCGTCGGCGACCGCGCGGGCCGTGCGCTCGATCAGGGCGTCCTGCAGGGCCATGCCGACGACCTCGATCGCCTCCATGGCGCAGGTCCAGTGTTCGTCCTGCAGGACGTTGTCGCGGGTCAGCGTGTGCTCCAGCGTGTCGCTCTTCACCTTGAAGGACAGGTGGCCGAGCTTGTGCACGTAGGCGCCGAGCGCGTCGTCGTTGCTGGTCGACAGCAGGGTCAGGCCGCCGTTGTAGAACCCGTAGCGCGGGCTCTGGCCGTAGCCGACGACCACCTTGACGCCGCCGTGCTCGCCGTCCCAGGCCAGGTCCACGTCGAGCGCCATCGGGCCGTTGATGCGCTCGGGGCCGCGCGGATCCGCGGGCTCGGGGGCTGCCGCGACGCCGGCGTCGGGGTCGCCGAAGGCGGCGAAGGGGTCGGCAGGCGCCTCTACGGGCTGCTCGGCGGGACGGGTGCGGTCCTCGAAGGTGATCGGGGTGTTGCTGTGTTCACACCAGAACCGCAGGATCCAGCGGCTCTCCCGCACGAAGCCGGGCACGTCCCCCGCCGGCATGCGCTTGAACAGGGTGATGCTGGTGCCGGCCACCGGCTCGTCCAGCCGCACCTTGTCGAAGCTGCGGTCGGCGTGGAACAGCAGCTCCCAGGACTCGCCCTGGCGCCCCGTCCGCAGCAGCACGGCGTCCGGCCGGATCGCGAAGATGCTGGTGAAGCCGATGCCGAACTTGCCGATCTTGGTGAGATCGTCCTCCTTCGTCGACGAGAACAGCCGCGTCAGCTGCTTGTCGATGATCTCCTCGTCCATGCCCTCGCCCCAGTCGTCGACATGGATCTCCAGGACGCCGACGCCGTCGGGGTCGGTCGCGTCGTCGGGCACGAAGGACAGCCACACGGCGATCCGGGGACTGCCGGCGTCGATGCTGTTCTGGACCAGCTCGCGCAGGAAGTCGAGGGGCCGGGCGAACTGGTTGACCAGGTTCTCGAGGGCCTGGTAGGCGAGGTCGTCGCCGACGACCTCCTCACCGGCGTCGCCGCGGTCGGGCGGGGCTTCTGGGAGAGACACGCGGGGTCCCGGGGAGGAGGGGAGGGGCGCGGTCTCCTAGCCTCTTCCGAGGCGACCCGGGGCCGCGACGAGCGCGCTATGGACCCGGCCCCGCCTTGCCCCTCGGAGGCCATCGTGCACGTGCTGGTCATCAACTGCGGCTCTTCGTCGATCAAGGCCGAGGTCGTCGACGCCGACACCGGGGCCGCTGCCGCCGGGCTGCTCGCGGAGCGGGTCGGCACGGACGGCGTCGAGGTGACGGGCACGGTCGCGATCCCCGCGCTGCCTGCAGGGGCCGATCACGCCGCCGTGCTCGCGGCCGTGCTCCCCGCCCTGCTCGCGGCGGCCCCCGGCGTCGGCGCCGTCGGGCACCGCGTAGTCCACGGCGGCGGCCGGTTCACCGAGCCGACGCACATCGACGACGACGTCGTGGCCGGCATCGAGGCCGTGTCCCCGCTGGCTCCGCTGCACAACCCGCCCAACCTGGCGGGCATCCGCGCCGCCCGCGCGATCCTGCCGGACCTACCCCACGTCGCTGTCTTCGACACCGCCTTCCACGCGACCCTGCCGCGCCGGGCCCGCCACTACGCCCTGCCCGCCGAGCTCGCCGACCGACACGGCGTCCGGCGCTACGGCTTCCACGGCACCAGCCACGCCTACGTCGCCCGCCGCGCTGCGGCCTGGCTCGGCGAGGACCCCCGCGCCCTGCGGATCATCACCTGCCACCTGGGCAACGGCGCCAGCGTCTGCGCCGTCGAGTACGGCCGCTCCGTCGAGACCAGCATGGGCATGACCCCGCTCGAGGGCCTGGTGATGGGCACCCGCAGCGGGGACCTGGACCCGGGCGCCCTGCTGGCGCTGATGCGGGCCGAGGGCCTGGACGTCGACGCCGCCGACCGGCTGCTCAACAAGCAGAGCGGCCTGCTGGGTCTGTCCGGGGTCAGCCACGACCTGCGCGACATCGAGGCCCGCGCGGCCGAGGGCGACGAGCGCTGCCGGCTGGCCATCCAGGTCTACGCCCACCGGGTGCGGCGCTATATCGGCGCCTACGCCGCCGTCATGGGCGGCGTCGACGCCATCGTGTTCACCGCGGGCATCGGCGAGAACAGCGCCCTGATGCGCGACCGGATCGCCCAGCGCATGGAGTGGCTCGGCGCCCACCTGGACCCCGACGCCAACCGCGCCCTGCGCCTGACCGACGACGCCCCGGTGGCTGCCCTCTCCGCTGCCCACAGCCGCGTGCGCCTGCTCGCCGTCCGCACCGACGAGCAGCACGAGATCGCTCGCCAGGCCGCCGCCGTGGTCGGGACGGGCTCCGCCGCGCCGGCGCCGGCCGCCGCCGAGACCCCGACCATCCCGATCGCGATCAGCGCGCGCCACGTGCACCTGACCCAGGAAGCGGTCGAGGCGCTGTTCGGGCCCGGCCACACGCTCACGCCGCGCAACCCGCTGTCCCAGCCCGGCCAGTTCGCCTGCGAGGAGACCCTGACCGTGCACGGCCCCAAGCGCAGCATCGAACGGGTGCGGGTGCTGGGCCCGGTGCGCCCCGCCTGTCAGGTCGAGGTGTCCCGCACCGACGAGTTCTTCCTGGGCATCGACGCGCCGGTGCGCATGTCCGGCAACGTCGCCAACAGCCCCGGCTGCGTGCTCGAGGGCCCTGCCGGCCGGCTGACCCTGGAAGAGGGGCTCATCTGCGCCTGGCGGCACATCCACATGACGCCGGCCGACGCCGAGCTGTTCGGCGTGGCGCACGGCGACGTGGTCGAAGTCGCCGTGGACAGTGCCGGGCGCGACCTGGTGTTCGGCGACGTCGTGGTCCGGGTGAAGGACAGCTACGCGCTCGAGATGCACGTCGACACAGACGAAGCGAACGCCGCCGAGCTGCAGGACCTGCAACCCGGCATGCTCGTGCCGACCCAGGGGCGGGCCCGCGTGCTGCGCAGGCAGCGCGGGATCAGCGGATGAGCTGGTCCAGCAGCTCGAAGCTCTCGGCCTCGACCGGGCTGATCTCGCCGTCGCTGTAGATCATCGCCTTCACGGCCTCCAGGAAGATCTCCCGGTGCTCGATGGGGATGTCCTGGGGGTCGATGTCTTCGGGGTCGGGGGGCGACCGCAGCAGGGCCTCGACCTCTTCGGCTTCTTCTTCGTCCAGCTCGAAGCTCTTCACGAGCTTGTGGACGACGCTCTTCTCCTGGTCACGGACCTCGAGGTCGGCCCAGGCGAAGGAGCAGACGAAGCGCAGCAGCTGGAGGCGCTCTTCACGGGAGAGCTGGTCGATCATCGGAGGGTCCCAGGGGAGGCGAGGACGGGGCATGGCGGGGAGGGAGGGCGGCGCCTTTGCTGCGCCGACGGCCGTCCGCCGGAGGTGGGCGATAGTACACCGCGCACCCCCCGCCGAGAGGTGAGGGGTCGGTGAACTGTCCCGCCCCGCGCGCCCGCCGCGCCCGCCCTCGGAGCCGCCTTGGACCCCAGCACCATGCAGACCGTCCAGGACGCTGTGGTCGGTGTCTTCGTGGTACTGCTCATGCTGTCGGTCGGGCTGGATCTGTCCCTTTCGGCCCTCGGCGGCGTACTGCGCCGACCGCTGTCCATCGGCTCCGGACTGGTGGTCGGCTACGTCGTGGTCCCGGCCATCGCGCTGGGCGCCAGCCACGCCTTCGGCCTGCCCCCGGCGGCCCGAGCGGGCCTGCTGCTGTGCGCCGTGGCCCCCGGCGGACCGATGGGCGCCTTCCTGGCCCTGCAGGGGCGCGGCGACGTCGCCCTGGCTGCGTCGCTGGTGCTGCTGTTCAACGTCCTGAACACGGTGCTCGTGCCCCTGGGCCTGGGGCTCCTGGGCGCCGACCCCGGCGAGCTCGGCCCCGACCAGCTCTTCGCCATGGCCCGCACCATCCTGCTGTTCCAGGTGCTGCCGCTGACCGTCGGCCTGTTCGTGCATCGCGCCGCCCCCGCCCAGGCGCGGCGGCTCCAGAAGCTTTCGTCGACGGCGGCGAACGCGCTGCTCATCGTGTTCGCGGTGGCGATGATCGCCCTGCAGGCGGAGCGCTTCCTGGCGGTCGGCCTGCGCGCCGTGCTGGCGGTGGTCGTCACGGTCCTGGGCGCGCTGGCGGCGGGCTGGCTGTTCGCGCCCCGCGACCTGCCGCAGCGCACGGCGCTCACCACGGTGTCGGCGATCCACAGCGTGTCGCTGTGCGTGCTGCTGGCGTCGACCTGGTTCCCCGACCCGGCGACCCTGCTCACGGTCTTCGCCTACTCGGCCGTGATGTTCCCGGTCGGCGTGGTGGCGGCGCGGGTCCTGGCACGCAGGGCCCGCTAAGCTCCCTCCATGGCCGCCCGCACCCGTGTCCGCCGGATCTCGACGCCGATCACCCTGACGGTGGTGGGCGTGCTGCTGAGCATCGCGCTGTTGGTCGGCTGGACCGTGCTCATCGCCCAGAACCTGGACGCCAGCGACCGGCTGGCGGCGACGAACACCTGGTTGCTCTTCGCCGGGCCGGCCAGCTTCGTCACGATCATCGTGGTGCTGGTGATCTTCTGCATCCGGCTGGTGCGCGACATCCTGCAGGACCGCCGGCAGTCGCGGTTCATCGACAGCGTCACCCACGAGCTGCGCAGCCCCCTGGCCAGCCTGCGCCTGTGCCTGCAGACCCTCGAGCGACGCGAGCTGACGGCCTCGCAGCGGGCCGAGCTCCAGCAGATGATGCTGGAAGACGTCGACCGGCTGTCCGCCTTCATCGACGACATCCTCGAAGCCAACCGCATCGAGCACGGCGGCGAGGGCGTCGCCTGGCGCGAGGTCGATCTGCACGAGCTCGTCGAGCGGGTCGGGCCGCGGGTCTGTGCCCGCTACAAGACGTCCGCCGACGTCATCCGCAACGAGGTGCCCCCCGGCCTGTCGCTGCGGACCGACGACACGGCGCTCGAGACCGTGGTCAAGAACCTGCTCGACAACGCGGTGAAGTACTCGGACCCGCCGGCCCAGGTGACGATCCGGGCCCGCATGGACAGCCGCCGGGTGCACGTCGAGGTCGAAGACCGCGGCATCGGCATCCCGCGCACGCACCTCAAGCGGGTCTTCGACCGGTTCTACCGGGTGCCGTCGGTCGGCGTGCGCAAGCGCCAGGGCACCGGACTCGGCCTGTACGTGGTCGCCTCGCTGGTCCGGACCCTCGGGGGCCAGCTCACGGCGCACTCCCCGGGCAAGGACCAGGGCACCACCATGCGCTTCTCGCTGCCCATCGAGCCCCGGGGCGAGACGCCACGCACCGTGCTGGAGGGCGAGCACGACGATCAGGGCACGGCGTTAGAGACCGGCTGAGCCCCTCGCCCCTCCTCCCTCGGAGTCCTCCCTCGTGTCCGACAAGCCCACCCTGCTCGTGGTCGAGGACGAGGCGCACCTCGCCCGCGGCCTCAAGCTGAACTTCGAGCTCGACGGCTACGCGGTGGACACCGCCAGCAGCGGTCGCGAGGCCTTCTCCTTCCTCGCCCGCACCGAGCCCTACGCGGCCATCGTGCTCGACGTGACCCTGCCGGACATGGACGGCTTCGAGATCTGCCGGCGACTGCGCGACGTGGGCGACTACACGCCGGTCATCATGCTGACCGCGCGCAGCCTGGTCGAGGATCGGGTCCAGGGGCTCGAGGCGGGCGCCGACGACTACCTGACCAAGCCCTTCGACATCGAAGAGCTCGTCGCCCGCGTGCGCTCGGCCATCCGCCGGCGCGGCTGGGAGCGCGAACAGACCGCCCCCGTCGGTAGCGTCTTGACCTTCGGCGAGGCGCGGGTCGACTTCGACACCCACGAGGTCACCGTGCGCGGCGAGCAGGTGCGCATGACGAAGCTCGAGCTCGACCTGGTCCGCTACTTCGCCCAGAACAGCGGCCGCGTCGTGTCGCGCGAAGAGCTGCTCAAGCACGTCTGGAAGCTGGCCAACCACCCGAACACCCGCACGGTGGACAACTTCGTGCTGCGCCTGCGCCGCCACTTCGAGCCCGACGCGGCCGAGCCGGTGCACTTCCTGAGCGTGCGCGGGGCCGGCTACCGGTTCCTGCCCGACGGCGACGACGACGCCTGAGCCGCGGCTCCCCCCCGGCGTCGCGCTGCGGCGAAGCCTGAACCAATCGTGATGGAACGGTGACGGTGACGAACGTCAGCCGGACATAGAAGGTCGGCTGTGCACGACCTCGAAGACCAGCCGCTCGAAGCCGCTCCCACCGAAGACTACGCCCTCGAGCAGGACCGCCTCGCCGCCCCGGCCCGCGGGCTCGCCCTGCTGCGGGCCCTGCCGCCGACCGGCCGGACCTTCCTGCTGGCCCACGTCGTCACGCTGGCGGGACTGCTCGTCTTCGGTGTGACCTGGGAAGCCGCCCTGTGGTGCGTCGCCCAGTACGTGCTGATGATGTTCGGCGTCACGGCCGGCTACCACCGCTACTTCAGCCACCGCAGCTACAAGACGTCGCGGTGGTTCCAGTTCGTGCTGGCGCTGCTGGCCCAGACCACCGCCCAGCGCGACATCATCTGGTGGGCCGCCCACCATCGGCACCACCACCGCTACAGCGACCAGGAAGAAGACGTGCACTCGCCCGTCCAGCGGGGGCTGTTCCATGCCCACGTCGGCTGGTTGATCAGCGACGACGCGGACGAGCCCCGCGGTGGGGTCGCGGACCTGGAGCGGCTGCCCGAGCTGCAGTGGCTGTCTCGCTGGCGGTTCCTGCCGGCCACCGCGGTCGGCGTCAGCAGCTGGCTGGTGGCTGGCGGACCGGGCCTGTTCGCCGGCTTCTTCCTGGGCCTGGTGCTCAACTGGCACGGAACCTTCCTCATCAACAGCCTGTGCCACGTCTGGGGCAGCCGCCGCTTCGAGACCACGGACACCAGCCGCAACAACCTGCTCCTGGCGCTGTTGACCCTGGGCGAGGGCTGGCACAACAACCACCACCAGTACATGCGGTCCACCCGCCAGGGCTTCGCCTGGTGGGAGATCGACCTGACGTACTACGGGCTCAAGCTGCTCGAGGCGCTGGGCCTGGTGTGGGACCTGCGCGAGCCCCCCGAAGCGCTCATGGCGCAGGTCCGGGCCGAGGGCTGAGGGGCCCGGGCGCCGCTACGGTGGGGGCCGCCGTCCTGTGCCGCCGGAAGCATCCGGCCGCCTGGAGGGGCGCGCAGCCGCTTTCATTCGGTGACGTGGCGCGGGGCGGGATCCGGGGGACAACGAGCGGGTCCCGCGATGTGCGGGGCGTGTCCCCCCCACGTTTGGAGAGATTCCATGTCGGAGATCGGTACCGATCTGCGCCCGCGTCTGGGCAATTTCAACAGCATCGTCTGCTTCAAGGCCGCCGTCGTCGGCATCGAGAACGCGCTCGGCAAGCGCGCGGCCACCGTCGCGCTGACCGCCGCCGGCCGCGAGCGCGGGCGCGGCCTGGTCGAAGAGCTCGGGCTCACCGGCCAGGGCGAGGACCTGCAGCACGCCGCGAGCCTGATGTCGGCGGCGCTCGGGCCCGACGGCACCCGCCTGTGCTGCATCGACGGCATCGAGCTGGACGGCGAGGACATCCGCGTCGTCGTCGCCGACACGGTCTGCATGGCCGGCGAGCCCCAGGGCAGCACCCGCGAGTGCTCGTTCACCCTGGGCGCCGTGCACGGAGCGCTCGAGGCCCTGACCGGCCGCAAGCTGCGCGCGAAGCACAGCGAGAGCCGGTGGCGCGGCGACGCCAACGACATCTTCCTGTTCTCGCCCAGGGTCTGAAGGCCGCCGGCAGCCGGTGGGCGAGGGGCCCCGGGCTCAGAGCCGGGCGCGCATCCCCACCAGCTGCTTGCGGAGCGCCATGACATCGGCGTCCTGGTCGGCCGACCAGGTCGTCTCGTCGTCCTTGGCGTGGTGCCACTTCAGGAAGGCCAGCTCGATGAGCTGCAGCTCGTAGCCGCGGTGCCGCCACCAGGCGCCCGGCCCCTTGGTCAGGCAGCGCTTCAGGCCGGCGAACACCCGCTTGCGGGCCGGGACCAGCGCCGCCACGTCGACCGGGGTCGCCACGTCGGCGGGTTCGTCGGCCAGGAAGGTCGTGATGATCTTGTTCTCGTGGCGCCAGACCACGGCGACCACGATGAACAACAGGGTCAGGAAGGGGCCCTGCAGCACGACGGTGGCGATGGGCAGACCGACCAGCAGGGTCATCGCTTCGGAGTCGCCGATCACGAACAGGCCCGCGAAGGTGTTCCACGCGAAGTGGGCGAACATCGCCATGCCCCAGAACACCGGGATCAGCGACCAGCGCAACACACCCTTGCGCAGCACCCGCACCAACCCGAAGCCGAGCCCGGTCATGCCGGTGTAGGCCGCGTGGCTGCCGCCCATGCCGCTGACGATGCCCCGCAGCCAGGCGAGCTTGATCATCTCGAAGAAGCCGCCGAATTCGCCGGCCCTCACGTAGTAGATGATGTTCTCGAACCACGCGAAGCCGAGCCCGATCAGTGCGCCGTACAGCACGCCGTCCAGCACGTTGTCGAACTCCTTGCGGAACAGGAAGAACAGCGCGCCGACGGCGAAGCCCTTCGTCAGCTCTTCGATGAACGGCGCCGAGAAGCTCGCCGTCAGCTGGCCGGCCACCGCGGCGTCACCGACGGCGGACTGCATCATCATGCCGAAGGCGTCGTTGAAGATGCCGCTGATGAAGGTGCTGGCGGCCGCGCCCCACAGCAGCGCCGTGATGATGAGCCAGGTGGGTTCCTTCTCGTTGCGGTCCAGCCACAGCAGCAGGATGCAGTAGGGCACCGCCGTCAGGGTCGCCAGGAAGGTCGCGAACAGGAACTCGGCGGGCGTGCCCGCGAAGATCGACAGGCCCATCAGCCCGCTGCAGAACACGCTGAACAGCAGGAACAGCCCCAGCACGGCCATGCAGCCGAACCGGCCGACCAGCGATGCGGCCCCTTCCTGGCGGCGGAAGCCGCCCTTGGGGGGAGAGGTGGTCGACATGGCGGCTCCAGCAGGGCGTCGCGAGGGGAGGGGAGAGGAGGGCCCACGCTACCAGAGGACCCCAGACGCAGCACACCCCGCCGAGCGGAGGGCGCGGCGGGGTGCGCGGGAACGAGGCGACCGGCTCAGCGAGCGGCGGCCACCGCGGTGAGGTCGATGTTGCTGTGCTCGCGCAGGGTGGCGAGGGCCTTGTGCTCGATCTGCCGCACGCGCTCGCGAGACAGCTGCATGTCGCGGCCGATGTCGGAGAGCGTGTGGTACTCGCCGTCGTCCAGCCCGTAGCGGCGGGTCAGGACGAACCGCTCGCGCTCGGTCAGGACGGCCTGGAAGGCGCGGCGGATGCGGCCGAGCTGCTGGCCGTGGATCGCGTCGTCGTCGGGGCGGATCGCCTCGTCGTCGGCCAGGAACTTGTCCAGGGTGCGGGGCCGCGGGCCGTCGTCGACGGGCTCGTCCAGGCTGACCACGTTGCCCTGGGACAGCAGCAGGCGGGCGCGGGCTTCGTCGATGCCGACCTCTTCCGCCAGATCGGCCAGGGTGTAGTCGGTGCCCATGGTCTCGAAGCGCTTCATGGCCTTGCGCAGGTTGCGGGTCTGCTCGACCGCGCAGCCCGGCAGGCGCACCGGGCGACCGGTGTGGTCGATGGCCCGGGTCATCTGGGCGCGGACCCACCAGCGGGCGTAGGTCGAGAAGCGGATGCCGCGGTCGGGATCGAAGCGCTTGGCGGCGCGGAGCAGGCCGATGTAGCCCTCCTGCACCAGGTCTTCTTCGTCCAGGAACGGACCGGCCAGCTTGCGGGCCTCGCCGTGGGCGATGCGCAGACCCGACATGGCGAGCCGCCAGCGCAGGTTCTCCGACTCGTTCCAGGCGTTCACCGCTTCGTGGGCGTAGGCGAGGATCTCGGGGTCGTCCTTCGCTTCCTTCAGCACGGCGCGGACAGCTTCTTCCAGGCGGTCCACGGCGCCGGCGCGGGTGCGCTCGACCCGCTTGGGCCGCCGCATCAGGATCTCGTCGGCGGCGTCGATGCCCGACAGGGCCTCGCGGACGCGCTGCTCGGCGCGGCGGATGGCTCGGGCCATCTCACGCTCCTGCTCGGCGGAGAAGCGCTCGCTGTCGGGGCTGTCGGGGCGGAAGGTCTTGCGGAAGTCGTCGAAGGCAGTGCGCAAGTTCCTGCTCCTCGATGGATGGGGGTGGGGGGGAGGGGTGCCGAGGGCAGAGGGCCCGTGGCGGGGGGGACGGGGATGTGAATGGGCGCGGGTCGTCCGGTGCGCTACGTCAGGAGCACGCCGGATTGTTGCGCCGGAGCGGCGACTGGATGGCTGCCGTCCAGCCCCCCTCGAATGCCGGGCATGAAACCACCGGCACCCGACGGCCGTCAACGACGAACTGTGACGTTCCTGCAACGAGCCTGTCAGGAGCCCGGCAGGTCGCCACGCAGTGTGCAAGCGCTCCGCCCGGCGTCGCCTCGGAGCGGCAGATGGTTCCGTGCTGGTGGGCCTTTCAGGCCAGCAACAGCTCGGGGCGGCGCACGACCCGCACGGTCTCGTTGACCACCTCGACGTCCAGGCGCAGCCGCGACGAGTCCAGGGCGGGGGTCGGCCGGATGCACCACCGGGCGGTCGCGTGGATCAGGCGGTGATGCAGGGGCGTGGTCTTGCGGGACACCCGCTTGAGCAGGGCGTCGAGGGTCTCGGCGACTGCCTGGACCCGGTCACCGTCGACCGCGTCGCCGTCCCTGTGGGCGGCGGACCAGGCGGCGACGTCGGTGCGCAGCTGGCGGGTGTCTTCGAGGGGGTGTCGGAGCTCGGCGTCGAAGGCGGAGCGGACGGCGTCGGGAACGGGCATCGCGGAGGGACTCGGTGCACAGGAGGACGGAGCCTCGGCGCGTGGTGCGCCGGAGGCGGCAGGGTAGGGGGTATCCCACTGTTCGGGAGGTCTCCGTGTCCGAGCCCCGCTGGCTCCGTCCGCTGTTGTTCCTGGTCCTGGTCCTGTGGCTCGCGCAGGGCCTGGGCGTCGAGGTCGCCGTCGACTGGCTGTGGTTCGATGCGCTCGGCTACCTGGACGTGTACACGCGGATGCTCGGCGTGCGGATCGGCCTGTGGGTCGGCGGCTTCCTGCTCGGCGCGCTGTTCGTCGCCGCCAACCTGCGGCACGCGGTCCGCGCCGCCCCCCTCGACCTGCAGCGCCTGCACCTGCTCATGGCGGACGCCAGCCCTGGCGTGGCGAAGCTCCAGGCCGTGCAGCGCGTGGCGCTCGGTCTGGCGGTCGTCGTCCCCGCCCTGATGGTCGCCGGCGCCGCCGGCACCGCCTGGGAGGACCTGCTGCTGCTCACCGGCCAGCAGCCCTTCGGCCAGACCGACCCCGTCTTCGGGCTCGACATCGGCTTCTACATCTTCGAGCTGCCCGTGCTCCAGGCCGCCCAGTCCCTCTGGATGGCGGTGGTGACCATCACCCTGCTGCCCGTCGGCGCCTGGTACGTCGCCCGGGACGTGTTCACCGCGGCGGGCGGCTTCCGGCTGTCGGTGGCCGCGCGGCGCCACGCGTCGGTGCTGGCGGCCTTCGCCGTGCTGGGCGCTGGCGCCGGGGCCTGGCTCGACCGCTACGCGGCCCTCAGCCAGCAGGACGGTGTCGTGTGGGGCGCCGGCTACGCGGACATCTCCGCGCGCATCCCCGGCCTGGCGGCCGTCGCCCTGCTGTCCATCGTGGTCGCCGGCGTGTTGGTCGCATCGACCCGGCGCAAGGGCTGGAGCCTGCCGCTCGGCGTGGCCATCGGCTGGCTCGTGCTCCGCGGCCTCGCCGCCGGGCTCATCCCCCAGACCGTCCAGGAGTGGGTGGTCTCGCCGAGCGAGCTCGAGCTCGAGCGCGAGTACCTGGCCCGGAACATCGAAGCGACCCGCCGCGCCTACGCGCTGGACCGGATCGAGGTCACGCCCTTCGAAGCCGCCGCGGACCTGACCGTCGCCGACCTGGAGGCCAACCCGGGGACCGTGCAGAACATCCGGGTCTGGGACGACCGGCCCCTGCTCACGACCTACGGGCAGCTCCAGGAGATCCGGCTCTACTACGACTTCGTCGACGTCGACATCGACCGCTACACCATCGACGGCCAGCTGCGCCAGGTCATGCTCTCCGCGCGAGAGCTCAACGCCAGCAACCTGCCGGCCCAGGCCCGCAGCTTCGTCAACGAGCACTTCCAGTTCACCCACGGCTACGGCCTGACGATGAGCCCGGTCAACGTCGTGACCCAGGAAGGCCTGCCCGAGCTGCTCATCCGCGACCTGCCGCCCCAGGTGGCGCCTGCGCTGGCCGCCGACGGCTTCACCGTGGACCGGCCCGAGATCTACTACGGCGAGCTCACGGACCGGTACGTCTTCGTGCGCACCGGCGCCCAGGAGTTCGACTACCCCCAGGGCGACGAGAACGTCTACACCGACTACGCCGGCGAAGGCGGCGTGCCGATCGGCGGGCTGTTCCGCAAGGCGCTGTTCGCGCTGCACTTCGAGAAGCTCGACATCCTGCTGTCGCAGTACCTCACCGACGACAGCCGGGTCCTCTTCCGGCGGACCATCGCCTCCCGCGTCGGTGCCCTCGCGCCCTTCCTCCGCTTCGACCGCGACCCCTACCTGGTCGTGTCCGAGGGCCGCCTGTTCTGGCTGGTCGACGCCTACACCACGGCCCGGACCTACCCCTACAGTGAGCCCATCGGGTCCGGACGGCAGAGCTTCAACTACATCCGGAACTCGGTGAAGGTGGTGGTCGACGCCTACGACGGCGACGTCCAGCTCTACGTCGCCGACGACAGCGATCCGGTGATCCGCGCGTGGGCCCAGGCCCTGCCGGGTGCCTTCCGCGACATGGACGAGCTGCCGCCCGGACTGGCCGCCCACGTGCGCTACCCGGTCGACTTCTTCGACGTCCAGGCCGCCATGTTCAAGGCCTACCACATGACGGATCCCACGGTCTTCTACAACAAGGAGGACATGTGGGAGCTGCCGCGGGAGCTCTACGCCGGCCAGGACCAGCCGATGGAGAGCTACTACCTGATCATGAAGCTCCCGGGCGAGGACAAGGCAGAGTTCATCCTGCTGGTGCCCTTCGTGCCGACCAACCGGGACAACATGATCAGCTGGCTCGCGGCCCGCTGCGACCCGGAGCACTACGGCAGCCTGGTCATGTTCCAGTTCCCCAAGCAGAAGCTCATCTACGGGCCTCGGCAGATCGAGAGCCGCATCGACCAGGACCCCGTGATCTCCCAGCAGATCACCCTCTGGAGCCAGTCCGGCAGTCGGGTCGTGCGCGGCAACCTGCTCGTGATCCCGATCGAGGACAGCCTGCTCTACGTCGAGCCCCTCTACCTGCAGGCCGAGAGCAGCCAGCTGCCGGAGCTCAAGCGGGTCATCGTGTCCTACGAGAACCGCATCGCGATGGAGGAGACCCTCGGGCAGGCGCTGGCCCAGATCTTCGGCGCCAGCGAGCAGGGCGAGCAGCTCGCAGAGGAGCAGGCAGCGGTGCGCGACGTGGAGGAGGGGCGGCAGCCCTGGATCCGCCTGGCGCGTCGGGCCCAGGAACAGCTCGAAGAGGCGGTCGCGCGACAGCAGGAGGGCGACTGGGGTGGCTACGGCGAGGCGCTCGATGCCCTGGAGCAGACGGTGGGCCGACTGGCGGCCGAGGCCGTCGCCGCCGACGCGGGCAGCTCCGTCGACGGGGCCGCGCCCGCAATCGACGACGACGGGTCGGATGCGCCGCTGGACCGAGACGAGTAGGCTCTGCGCGATCCCCCCCTCCTCCCACCGTTTGGAGCTCCCATGAAGCGCACCCTCACCACCCTGGCCGGCATGGCCCTCCTGGCCCTGGCCTGCGGCGGCGACACCTCTTCGGTGACCGGCGGTGGGGGCGGCGGCACCGTCGTCCACGGCACCAGCAACGCCGGCCTGACGGACAAGTGGAACAGCATGGGCCTGCCCGTCGGGGACGCCTCGGTCATCGTGGCGGACGACAGCCTGGCGCTGCTGCTGTACCCGGGCGGCGACATGACCGAGCTCGAGACGGCCTGGGTCGGCGCCTTCACCGGTGCGGGCTGGTCGCAGCACGACCGGTTCGAAGACGGCGAGTTCGTCGCGGCCATCTACAAGAAGGACGGCAAGGAGCTCGGCTGGGCCCTCGGCGCCGATCAGGGCGACGTGCTGGCCTACGTCGAAGACCTGAGCCAGATCCCGCCCGAGCAGAGCACCGTCAAGAAGGCCCAGAGCGGCGGCGGCAAGATCACGCGCAGCACCCGGCCCGCCGTGCTCAAGGGCGGCGGCAAGAAGGGCGGCGCCGTGCAGCTCGGTGCGGGCGGCGCCAAGCCGGCCGGCGGTTCCGGCGGCGGCAGCAGCAGCGGCGGTGTGAAGCTCGGCGGTGGCAGCGGCGGCGGCGGCGGCAAGGGCAACGGCGGTGGGGGCGGCGGCGGCAAGGGCGGCGGCACCCCCCTGGGGCGCTGAGCGTCGCACAGGCCGTGGTGGACAAACAGTTCACCGGACCGCCGCAGGTTTGGGACCCGCGTGACCTTCGCGGAGAGTAGCCTGTGCCGCGAGTGGCACGTCTGTCGCTCGCCGGCCGCGGGCCCGGTCAGCCCGCATCCACGGATCCCGACCGGCTTCCCGCGTCGGGTCCCACCCACGAGAAATCGAGAGATGGGCAGCAAGCTCTTCGTCGGCGGCCTGGCCTGGGCGACCGACGACGCCGGCCTCCGCGCCGCATTCGAAGCCTACGGCACCGTCGAGGATGCCGTCGTCATCAAGGACCGGGACACCGGCCGTTCCCGGGGCTTCGGCTTCGTCACCTTCGCCTCCCAAGAGGAAGCGCGCGCCGCGGTGGAAGCCTCTGACGGCTCCGAGATCGACGGTCGCCGCATTCGCGTCAACGAAGCGCAGGAGCGCTCCGGTGGCGGCGGTGGGCCCGGCGGCGGCGGTCCCGGTGGGCCCCGACGGGGTCCCGGCGGCCCCGGTGGCGCTCCGCGCGGCCCCGGTCGCGGCGGCCCTGGCCGCGGCGGCCCGATGGTGTCGCGGCGCGGCCCTCCGTCCCGTGGCGCCGAAGGCGGCGGCCGCGGTGGCGGTGGCGGCTGGGATCGCGGCGGTGAGCGCGGTGGCGGCGGTGGCGGCGGCGGCGGCTGGGGCGGGCCCCCGGCCGACGAGAGCGCCGGCTGGACCGAAGACCGCCAGAAGCGGCGCTCCAAGAAGTGGGGCGAGAAGGACGGCGGCGGCGGCGATGACCGCGGTCGCGGTGGCGGCCGGCGTGGCCGTCGCGACGGCTGGGACGACTGGGAGGACTGAGCTCCTCCCGCCCGGCGAAACCGAGGGCGCGGTCGCTACGGCCGCGCCCTCGCTCGTCTCGGCACCTGTTCCGGGTGCGGCCTTCGACCTGCCGCCGACGAGCGCTCCGTGGGACGGAGCGGCGTGTCAGCCCAGGATGGCGGCGATGCGGCCGGCGTCCAGCCCCAGGCCGCGGCCGATGGCCTCGACCTGGTCGCGGTAGATCTTCACGCCCTCGAAGCGCGACAGCAGCACCGTGGCGACGTGTTCGACGGCGTCGTGCAGCGCGGCTTCGTCCAGGCCGAGCTCGTCGGTCCACTGCTGCAGGATCGCTCGCTCGGCGTGGGTCAGGGTGCCGTCGGCGAAGGCGACCAGCACGGTGCTGCGCAGGAACGCCACGCGCGCCTCGTCGGTGGTCAGCGTGCTCAGGTCGACCTTCGCGGCCGCGCCGCCGGGGATGCTGGCCTCGAGCTCGTCGATCAACGCGTCTTCCTTCGGGTGGGCGCCGTCGACCCGCGAGATCTGGCGCATCGCCGCGGCGATCGTGCGGGTGGCCGGGGCATCGAGGTCGAAGGCGTTGTCCATGATGCGGTGCACGGGAGCTCCTGGCGGCGGGCGTGGGCGTTCGGAAGGAGGCCGGGCCCGGGGCTGAGCGAGGGGGCTGAGCGAGGGGGCCGGGCGAGGGGAGGGAAGCGGGGGCGGCGAGGATAGACCAGCGCGTCGGAGAGGCGGCTGCCGCGAAGGTCGCACCACGGGATAGGGCCCCGCGCATGCGACCTCCGCTCGACGACAGCCGCATCCTGGTCACCGGCGCCTCCTCGGGCATCGGCGTGGCCCTGGCGCGCCAGCTCGCTCCCTCGGCCCGCGTCCTGGTCCTGGTGGCCCGACGAGGCGATCGGCTCCAGGACCTCGCCACGGACCTCCGCACGGCCCGCCCGGCGCTCACGGTCGAGGTCGAGTCCTGCGACCTGGCGGACGGGGCCGCCCGTGCTGCGCTGGTCGAGGCGATCACCGCCCGGCACGGCGGCCTGGACATCCTGGTCAACTGCGCCGGGCTCGGCGACATCGCCCTCCTCGAGCAGTCCGATCCGGCCAAGCTCGAGCTGATGCTCCAGGTCAACGTGGTCGCCCTCACCATGCTCACCCGCGCCTTCCTCCCGGGCATGGTGGCCCAGGGCCGGGGCGGCATCCTCAACATCAGCAGCGGCTTCGGGCTGACCTGGATGCCGGTCGTTGCCGCCTACGCCGGTAGCAAGCACTACGTCACCGCCTTCTCCGAGTCCCTGCGGGCCGAGCTCGCCGGCAGCGGCGTCGTCGTCACGCAGAGCTGCCCGGGGCCCGTCGCGACCGAGTTCGAAGCCGTGGCGGGCAACCCCACCGGCCAGAAGGTGCCGGGCTTCGTCGAGCTGACCGCCGATCAGTGCGCCCACGCCAGTCTGCGCGCCTTCCGTCGCGGCAGGGCCCTCGTGGTGCCGGGCTTCGTCGCCGGCATCCTCATCCACCTGGGCGCGTCTTCTCCCAGGCCCGTGCTGCGCCTGCTCTATGGACTCCTCGGGCGCCTGGCCCGCCCGCGCCTGCTCTCCCAGGACCGCTGATGCCCCGCCAGCAGATCAGCATCAACGCCGTGTTCGTCGGCGTCGCCGCCCTCATTCCGGTGCCCATCCTCGACGACATCGTGCGGCGGGCCATGATGCGCGGGCTCTACCAGGCGATCGGCGCCCAGCGCGGGGTGCCGCTCGACGACGCGTCCCTCGACCTGCTGACGAAGTCCAAGGGCTTCTCGGTGCTCGGCTGCCTGCTGGGACCGGTGTGGTACCTGGTGAAGAAGATCTCGAAGAAGATCCTGTTCTTCCTGGCGGTCAAGGACGCGCTGGACTGGGCCGCCGAAGCGGCGATCCGCGGCGAGCTGGTGCTGGTCGCCATCGACCAGGGCGCGCTGCCCGGCGACGCGCAGCGCGTGCGGGACGCGATGGACCTGGCCTGGAAGAAGGCCGGCGGCTCGCCGGTGACCCGGGCCGTCACCTTCCGCGACAGCCCCGAGATGGACTGGAAGGCCGATGAAGGCGGCGCGGTGCCCCTCGTGCACCACCTGGCGCGCCGTGGAGCGGGGGCCCAGGTCGTCGCGCGGTTCCGCGAGGAGCTGGCGCGGCCGGCCCCGTCCGAGCCGGAGCCCGAGACGAGCTCGGCGCGGACCGAAGACCGCGCCGAAGGGGAGGGAAGTGGAGCCGAGAAGCGGACTTGAACCGCCGACCTGCTGATTACGAATCAGCTGCTCTACCAACTGAGCTATCTCGGCACGGGCCTGCTTCTATTGGCCGGACAGCGCGGTGTCAACGCGCTCGCAGCGCGTGATCGCGCGGCCATGGGGCGATGACGTGAACGCGATGTGCGGCCTTGTCGGCTTGTGCTACGCCCCCCCGTCATGTCGCACCTCCCTCCCATCGCGCGTGGAACCGCCCTGGCCGTGCTCGGCCTGCTGGGCGCCGGTCCCGCCTTCGCTGCCGATCTGGTCCTCACCGACTTCACGCCGGCCACCATGGGCGACTTCGCCGTCGCCGAGGACCTGACCAACCTGGCCCGCCTGGCGCTGCTCGATCAGGGGCTGGACGTGATGAGCGCCGAGGACCTCGAGCAGCAGGTCGGTGGCGACGCCGACGGCTGCGCGGACGAGCCGGCCTGCCCCGAGAACCTGTGGTCCCGCGTCGACGCGGATCAGGCGCTCGTCGGCCGGGTCGAGGGGGAAGGCGGCTCGCGGCTGCGCATCCAGCTGCAGCTGTGGCGCCAGGGGCGCGGCGTGGTGCGACGGTGGGACCGCTCGGTGCCGTCGACCGCGGCCGGTGAGCTGCTGCTCGAGGTGGCCGCCGAGATCGCTCCCGACGCGCCGCCGCCGCCCGCCGTGGCCGAGGTGCGGCCCGGCGTGGTCGACGAGCGCTACGAGCCCCTCGAGCCCGAAGAGCCGCTGGACGACCCGGAGCCGCTCGACGAACCCCGCAAGTCGCGGGTCCGTGGCGACGTCCAGGACCTCGAGGGGCTCGGGCTGCCCCGCTACGCGGAGCGGCGCTATGTCGACAGCGGCCTGTCTCGGGACGAGTGGCTGGAGCGGGCCCGGGTCCGCACCGGCGCCGTGTTCCTGGAGCTGCACGGCGGCGCGCTGTTCGGTGATCTGGATCGCCGCTACGACGTGCGCATGGCCCTCTACGACGAGGTCGGCGACGACTTCAGCGAGCGCGGCCAGTACCGCTACGAGAGCTTCCTGAACTCCCGGGGCTTCGTGGGCGGCGCCGCCATCGGCTACCAGGTCGCCTGGTGGATCGACGCGAGCGTGCTCGGCGGCGTGCAGCTCGGCCGCAAGGAGCTCACGACGGGCTGGGAGACCTTCGAAGCCGCCGGCAATCCCGACGGCAGCGACCGCTTCCTGGACGACGAAGAGACCATCTACGATCCGGTCTCCGCCGTGATCGCCATGATGGAGCCCCGGTTCCGGCTGTACCCGGTCGCCACCGGGCCGGTGAAGCCCTACGCGCTGGTGGGCTTCCACATGCGGTTCTACGACGCCTACACCGTGCCCGACGGCGAGATCGTGACCTACCCGGAAGCGGGCGGCGGCGTGTCGATGGGCCCCACGGTCGGCGGCGGCCTGGCCTTCGACGCACCCAAGGGCGCGGTGGGCTTCCTGGAAGTGCCCTGGACCTACATCGTGGTGCCCGGCGCACCCCAGATCCGCGACGACGGCGTGCTGGAGACGACGCCCGCGCAGTTCGCCGGGGTCGGCCAGTTCGTCATGTTCAAGGCGGGCGTGGCCATCCACTTCCGCTGAGCGGGACCGGTCGCGCGGGGTTCAGCCCTGCAGGGCGCGGTCGCGGAACCAGGCGACGGTGCGCTCCACCCCGTCCGCGAAGGACACCTGCGGTTCCCAGCCGAGCTCGGCGCGGGCCCGGGAGATGTCCGGCTGCCGACGCGTCGGGTCGTCCTTGGGCAGCGGGCGGTGCACGACGCCGGCCGGGTTGTCGGTGAACCGGTTGATGTGGTCCGCCAGGTCGAGCATCGTCATCTCGTGCGGGTTGCCCAGGTTGCAGGGCTCGGTCAGGTCGGACTCCATCAGCCGGATGATGCCGTCGACCAGGTCGGTCACGTAGCAGAAGGACCGGGTCTGCAGCCCGTCGCCGAACACCGTGAGCGGCTGGCCGTCGAGCGCCTGGTTGATGAAGGTCGGCATCACGCGCCCGTCGTTGGCGCGCATCCGGGGCCCGTAGGTGTTGAAGATGCGCACGATGCGGGTCTGCACGCCCTTGTAGCGGGCGAAGGCGACGGTCAGCGCTTCGGCGTAGCGCTTGGCTTCGTCGTAGACCGAGCGCGGACCGATGGGGTTGACGTTGCCCCAGTAGGACTCGACCTGCGGGTGCACGGCCGGGTCGCCGTAGACCTCGCTCGTGCTCGCCAGCAGGAACCGCGCGCCGTCCGCCTGCGCCCGCTCCAGGCCGTGCCGGGTGCCGTCGCTGCCCACGTAGAGGGTCTGGAAGGGCAGCTCGACGTAGTCGATGGGGCTGGCCGGACTGGCCAGGTGGTAGATCCGGTCGAAGGCGGGGAGGTCGGCGGGGATGCCGGCGATGAGGTCGGCCTCGACGAAGGTGAAGCGGTCCCCGTGGGCGCGGAGCGGGCCGAGGTTGCGGCGGTCGCCGGTCACCAGGTTGTCGAGCGCCGTGACGTCGTGGCCTTCGGACAGGAGGCGCTCGCAGAGGTGCGAAGCGACGAAGCCGGCTCCGCCGGTGACCAGGATGCGCATCTTCTCTCCGCACGGCGGGATGGGCCCGGCGCGCCTCCACGACTACCCGGGCCTGAGCCCCGGGGCAACGGTCGCGCACGGCCACGTTGGAGCCCCGCCCGGCACAGCTTGTCGACAACCTGCCAAGGCTCGGGGAGCCGGTTGAACCCGGTCTGAGCGGGGTGCTATGAAGCGACGGCCAGGGGCCGCGACGCGGCCCGAGGGAACACGGGTCCGACAGGGCCTCCAGTCACAGCCTGCCCGCCACGCCCGACGCGCTCCCGCAGCGTCCGGGACACCGGGCCATCCCGGGCGCACAGGCGCCCGCTCGACTCCGCGATGGGAGCCGCTCGCAATGGCGAAGAAGAAGAAGACCGACGGCAGCGACCTGGGCATGGACGAGTTCGACGACTGGTTCGCCGACGGCGACAGCGACTCGTTCTGGGACGACGACAAGGTCGACGCGATCCAGGAGGACGGCAGCCCGGACGAGGCTGCCGCCGAGGCGGATCGCATCGCTGCCGAGGTCGCCGCCGAGCGCGCCCGTGAAGCCGCTGCCGCCGAGGCCGCTGCCGCCGAAGCCGCTGCTGCCGAAGCCGCTGCCGCCGAGGCCACTGCCGCCGAGGCCGCTGCTGCTGAAGCCGCTGCTGCCGAAGCCGCTGCTGCCGAAGCCGCCGCCGCCGAAGCTGCGGCCGAAGCCGCTGCCGCTGAAGCCGCTGCCGAGGCTGCCGCCGCCGCTGAAGCCGCTGCCGCCGAAGCCGCTGCCGAGGTTGCCGCCGCCGCTGCCGCCGCTGCCGCCGAAGCCGCCGCCGCCGAGGAAGCCGCCGCCGCCGAAGCCGCTGCCGCCGAGGATGCCGCTGCTGCCGAAGCCGCCGCCGAAGAAGCCGCTGCTGCCGCGGCCGAAGCTGCCGAGCGAAAGGCCGCCGAAGACGCCGCCGCTGCCGCCGCAATCGAAGCCGCCGAGGCCGCGGCCCGGGCCGCCGCCCTGCGGTCGAACCCGACCATCATCTCGGACGAGGACGACGACTTCGCGCCGACCGGCGACCTGTCGGGTCCCGAGCCCGAGACCGAGCTCGCCGATCGCTCGATGCTCGACGACGAGACCGAGGTGATCGAAGACGGCGCCGCCGCCGTCGCCGTGCCCGACGACGACGACGACGAGACCGCAGAAGCCACCGCCGAGGACTTCGTCGGCGACATGCCCGATCCGACGATGATCCTGCGGCACCAGAACAGCCAGCAGAGCATCGCCGAGGCCGCCGGCTACGACACCGACGAGGTCGCTCGCGCCCGTGCCGAGCGCCGCACCCGCCGCGCCGAGCGGGTCGACATCCCGAGCCTCCCTGCCGTCGAGCCGCCGGCCGAGACCGAGACCGTGTCGACCCCGCGCATCGCGCCGAGCGTGCCGAGCGACCACGCCGCCGACCGCTGGGCCGAAGCTGCGCTCTCCCTCGAGCGCGCCGCCGCGAGCGCCGACGACCCCGCCCAGGCTGCGCTGCTCCAGGCGACCGCCGGCCGCGTGCACTTCGAGCGCCTCGGCAACTGGGAGCGCGCCGAAGAGCTGTTCGCCCAGGCCCACCAGGCCGGGTTCGCGGATCCGGAGTTCCTCAAGGCCTACGCCGACGTCGTGGCGAATCGGGGCGCCTTCGAGCAGCTGCGGGATCTGCTGTCCGCCCGCGCCGGTGTGACCGCCGGGGCCCTGGCCGCCGAAGCCCTGCAGGATGCCGCGCTGGTCGAGCGCAACAGCCTGCGCCGGCCGGAAGCCGCCGTGACCTTGCTGCAGCAGGCCGTCGAGCAGGACGGCCAGGACTGGTTCGCCCTGCGGCTCCTGCGGGAGCTGCACTACCGGGCCACCGAGTGGCAGCCGCTGGTCGATGTGCTCGAGGCCATGGCCGGCCTGGTCAGCGGTCCGCGCGCTGCCCGCCTGCACGTCGAGCGGGGACGCGTGCTCGAGGACAAGCTCGGGGACGCCGACGGTGCCCGTGCCGCCTACGAAGCCGCCCTGGCGGCCGAGCCCGGCCACACGCCGTCCTTCCTCGCGGTCGAGCGCACCGCCCGCGCGGCGGACGATCACGCCCGTCTCGCCTCGCTCTATGCCTCCGAAGCCGAGCGCCTCGGCCAGGACGGTCCCGCCGCCTCGCCCGCCGATGCCCGCTGGTGGAAGGGCCGCGCGCTCCGCATGGCCCGCCTCGCCGCCGGGGATGACGGCGACGCCGTCGCCACCGGCTTCTCGGACGCGCTCGCTGGCGAAGCCGCCGTCGAGCCCCAGCTGCGCCGCGAGCACCAGGCCTTCCTGGCCGCCGGCGGTCGCTGGACCGAGCTGGCCGCCTCCTTCTCGGCCGAAGCGGCCGCCAGCCAGGGCGCAGCGGCTGCGCTCCCGCTCTACCGGCTGGGGCGCCTGCAGGAGTCCCGGCTCTCCGATCCCGCCGCGGCCATCGACAGCTACATGGCGGCGGCCGTCGCCGATCCCGCCGCGGGCCCGGCCATCGACGCCGCCGCGCGGCTGCTCGCCGGCGCCGAGCGCCACGGAGAGCTGGTCGCCTTCCTCGAAGGGCTGCTGGATGGGCTGGACGACCCGAACCTGACCGTCACGGTGCTCTACCGGATGGGCGAGCTGTGCGAGGGCCCCTTGGGGGACCAGCCCGGCGCCCGCACCTGGTTCGAGCGCATCCTGGACACCGCGCCCGGCTATCTGCCGGCCCTCGAGGGCCTGGAGCGGGTCTACACCCGGCTCGAAGCCTGGGACCGCCTGGCCGCCGTGTACGAGCAGCGCGCCATCCTGGCCGAGGAGCCCGCCGCCGTTGCCCTGCAGCTGCACCGGGCGGGCGCCGTCTGCGAGTTCCGCCTGTCCGACCACCCGCGAGCGCGGGACTTCTACCGGCGGGCCCTCGAGACCCTGCCGGACTTCCCGCCCAGCCTGGACGCCTATGTGCGGATCCTCGAGGCCGAGGGCGACTGGGCCGGGCTGGCGCGCACCCTGCGCAACGCCAGCGACGCCACCAAGGACGGCAACGAGATCGTCAGCCTGACCTACCGGTCGGCCCGCATCCTGGCCGACCGCGTCGGCGACGATGATCAGGCCATGGAGCTGCTGCGGCGCTGCCTGGAGCTGTCGCCCGGCTTCCTGCCGGCCATCGGCCTGCTCCGCGAGCTCGCCGCCAAGGGCGGGCACTGGCAGGACGTCTACGACCTGCACCGCCTCGAAGCCGACAGCGCCGAGGATCTGGACCGGCGGCACTGGCGCATGCTGGCCGCCGCCGAGGTGGCCGACCAGCTGTCCGACGACGTCAGCGCGGTCTCGGTGGCCACCGAGATCCTCGACGAGGATGCCGGCCATGCCGGTGCTCTGCTGCTCCTCGAAGACGCCGCCCTCGCCGATGGCGATCCCCATGCCCTGCTGGCCGTGTACCAGCGCATGGCCTTCGGGGCCCAGGACGAGAGCGAGCGCGCCCGGCTGGCCGTGCACATCGCCGAGCTGGCCGCAGAAGCCGGCGACAGCGTCACCGCCATGAACGCCGTGAGCGAGGTCATCACCTCGGACGCCACGGGGCGGCCGCTCCTCGGCCTGGCCCGCCTGGCCGAGGGCTCGAACTACTGGGAGGAAGCCCAGCGCGCCCTGCTCGCCAGCGAGCGCGCGGACGTGAAGTCCGAGGTCGCCCGCCTGCAGGAAGCGTGGATGGACGACCCCGCGGCCGCCGCGCGGACCTGGGGCGAGGTCCTGTCCGCCCGTCCCGACGACGTGGACGCTGCGGCCGGCCTGGAGCGTGCCCTCGCCCGCCAGGGCGAGCGGGAGGGCCTGGCTGCCGCGCATGCGGTGCTGGCCGAGCACCTGCCGGACGACGCCGTGCGCGCCGTGCACGCCCTGCTGGCCGGCCACCTTTTCGAGGCCGGCGGCCAGCTCGAGGAAGCCGTGCGGTGGTATCGCGCAGCCTTCGACGCCCGCCCCGTGCCCGGCAAGGCCTTCGACGCGCTGCGCCGCCTCCACGCGCAGCGTCACGACGCCGACGCGCTGATGGACGTGTTCACCGCGCTGGACAGCTCGCTGCCCATGGACCTGGCCTCCTCCCTCGAGGACGCCGGCGCGACGGCCCTGGCCGCCGACGTGTACCGCGAGCGCCTGGCCGACGACGGCCTCTCCCCGGCCGAGCGCCTGGCCACCCTGGTCCGGCTGGAGCAGGGGCTGGTCGAGATCGGCGGCTGGAAGGAGCTGTTCGAGACCCTGGGCGCCCGCCTGGAGCTGACCCGGGACGACGAGGAGCGCTCCGCCATCGAGGCGCGTCGCCGCTGGGTCCTGGCCGAGCACCTGGCCGGGACGGACGAAGCCTGGGACTTCTACCGGCAGCTGCACGAAGAGGCGCCCGAGGACGTCGACGTGCTCGAGGCCCTGGCCCGCATCGCGGGCGCCCGGGGCGAGACCGGCCTGGCGGTGCAGTACCTCGCCGGACTGGCCGCCAGCGCCCCCGACGGGGCCAGCGCTGCCCGCTACGAGCGCCGGATCGCGGAAGCCCACCTGGCCGTGGACGACGACGCCAGCGCCCGTGACGCGCTGATGAAGGCGCTGGACCACGACGGCAGCGACGTGGACAGCCTGCGCCTGCTCAAGGACCTGGCCGTGCGGGCCGAGGACTGGCAGGGCGTGGTCGGGGCGCTGGCCCGCGAGGCGACCGTGCTCGAAGGCGACGCCCAGGTCGAGTGCTACCGCAGCATCGCCCGCACCTGGCAGGACCAGCTCGGCAACGACGCCGTCGCGGTCGATGCCTGGCGCAAGGTGCTCGAAGAGGCCCCCGACGACCCCGAGGCGCTCGACCGCCTGGTCGGCCTGTGCCGGACCCTGCAGCGCTGGCCGGAGCTGGTCGAGCACGGCACCGCGCTGGTGCGGCTCAAGAGCGGCGCCGAGCGCAGTGCCCTGCTGTCCGAGCTCGGCGTGCTGCACCTCGAGAAGCTGCACGACGAAGACGAGGCCCTGCGGGTGCTCGACGCGGCCAGCCGTGGCGATCACCCCGATCTGGAAGCGGCCCGCTGGCTGGAGAAGCTGCACCGCGCCCGCGGCCAGTGGGACCGTGCCGCCGACGCCGTGGTCCGCCAGGCCCACGCCGCCGAGGGCGAGGAGAAGGTCGAGCTCCTGCTCAAGGCCGCCGAGCTCCGCGCCGACACCCTGCACGATCGTGCGGGCGCCGCCGAGATCTACGGCGAGGTGCTGGACGCCGATCCCGACAACGTGACGGCGCTGCGCTACCGCAGCACCCACCTGTTCGAGAGCGGGCGGCTGGACGAAGCCGTCGAGGCCTTCGGCCGGCTGGAGGGCTGGGAAGAGCACCTCGACCTGGACGACTTCGACGACCGCATGGAAGCCGCGCTCTACTACTACCACTTCGGCGAGGCGCTCCGGCGGCTGTCCCGCAACGAGGACGCCCTGTCCCGCTACCAGAAGGCGCTGTCCTTCAACCAGGCGCACCTGCCGTCCCTCGAGGCGGTGGGACCGATCTGGATGGAGCAGCAGGACTGGGACGCCGCGGCCGGCGTGTACCGCCAGATCCTGCAGCTCATCGGCGGCCAGGGCGACTCCGAGCGGCTGTGCCGGACCTACACGAACCTGGGTCTCATCGAGCACCACCAGGGCAAGCTGGACAAGGCCAAGAAGCGGTTCTCGCGGGCGCTGGATCTCAAGCCCAACGACATCGCGGCCCTGCAGGGCATGGCCGGCGTGCTGATGTCGCGAAAGGACTGGAACAACCTGCTCAACGTCTACAACAACATCATCTACCACGCGCAGGAGCCCGACGACGTCGTCGATGCCTACGTCACCAAGGGCTTCGTCCTGGACGCGCGCATGGATCTGCCGGAGAAGGCGGGGCAGCACTACGAGAAGAGCCTGGCCTTCAACCCGGCCCAGCCCGTCAGCCTGATGCGGCTGGGCGAGCTGGCCCTGCGCCGCTCCGACTGGCCCGAAGCGGGCAGCCTGGCGGACCGGGGCCTGGCCCTGGACGTCGAGCGCGCCGACGTGCGTGCTGGGCTCTACCTGGTCAAGGCCGTGGCCCACGCCGCGGTGGGCGACGAGGCGGCAGCGGCCGACGCCCGCCAGGCGGCCCTGGCGGCCGACGTGACGCTGGCCGCGGATCTGGACGACGGCAGCAGCCCCGCCCGGCTGCACGAGGTCCTGACCGCGCGGCTCAAGGAAGCCCCCTGAGCCTCGCGCCGACCGGTGGGGCCGGGTAGGGCTCGCGCTGCCCGCCCCACCGGACGCCATGCCCTACCTGGATCACAACGCCACCGCGCCCGTGCTGCCCGAGGTCGCCGAAGCCCTCGGTCGTGCGCTCGTGGAGCTGCCGGGCAACGCGCACAGCCAGCACGCTGCCGGCCGGGCCGCGGCTGCCGCGGTCGAGCAGGCCCGGGACCGGGTCGCCGCCGCCGTCGGTCGGCCCGCCAGTCTCGTCCGGTTCACCAGCGGCGCCACCGAAGCGAACGCCTGGGCGCTGTCCGGCCGCACCGGCGCGGTGCTGGTCTCCGCCGTCGAGCACGACAGCGTGCGCGCCTGGGGCGACCGCGAGATCCCCGTGGACGGCGACGGGATGGTGGACCTCGACGCCCTCGATCGCGCCCTGGCCGCCGGCGACGTCGCGGTGGTCAGCGTGATGGCCGCGAACAACGAGACCGGCGTGCTCCAGCCCATCGACCAGGTGCACGCCCGCTGCGCCGCGGCGGGCGTCCCCCTGCACTGCGACGCCACCCAGCTGCTGGGCCGCATGGCCCTGGACCTGCCTGCCGAGCTGCTGACCCTGTCCTTCCACAAGGCGGGCGGTCCCAAGGGCATCGGCGTGCTGGTGGGGTCGCCGCTGCCGCCGCCGCTGCTGCGGGGCGGGCCGCAGGAACGCGGCGGCCGGGCCGGGACCGTGGCCGTGCCGCTGGTCGTGGCGGCTGGCGTTGCGGCCGAGCGGGCGACCTGGCCGGGGGCGGACGGGCGGCGCGCGCACTTGCAGGCCGGCGTGGAAGCGCTGGGCGGGACCGTGCTGGGACGAGGGGCGCCGCGCCTCCCGAACACGGTCACGGCCCTGTTCGACGTGCCCGGGGACCTGCTCGTGATGGGCCTCGATCTGCGGGGCGTCGCCGCATCCACCGGCGCGGCCTGCGCATCGGGGGCGGCCCAGGAGAGCCACGTCGTGCGCGCCATGGGCCGGTCGGGCCTGCCGCTGCGCCTGTCCTTCGGACCGACCACGGCGGTCGACGAGCTCGACCAGGCCCTGGCGGCCTTGTCCGACGTGCTGCGCACCGCACGGGAGGTCGCATGAGTCGCGTCTGCGTCGCGATGAGCGGGGGAGTGGACAGCTCGGTCACCGCCGGGCTGCTGCTCGAAGCCGGCCACGAGCTGGTGGGCGTGCACATGAAGCTGCACGACGCGCCCGACCCGGGCCACGGCGCCGCGGCGAAGCGCTGCTGCGGGCTCGACGACGCGCTGGATGCGCGGCGGGTCGCCGAGCGCCTGGGCTTCCCCTTCTACGTGATGGACCTGCGCGAGGCCTTCCGCAAGGCGGTGATGGACGATCTGGCCGACACCTACCTGTCCGGCGCGACGCCCAACCCCTGCATCCAGTGCAACGGGGTGCTCAAGTTCAAGGTGCTGCTGTCTCGGGCCCGGGCGCTCGGCTGCACCCACCTCGCGACCGGTCACTACGCCCGGGTGGACGCCGACGGCGGCCTGCGGACCGCTACGGACCCGGACAAGGACCAGACCTACTTCCTGTTCCCGGTCACCCGCGAGGCCCTGCGCCAGACGCTGTTCCCGCTGGGCGGCATGGACAAGCCCACCGTGCGGGCCCACGCCCGACGCATGGGGCTGGTCACCGCGGACAAGCCCGAGAGCCAGGAGATCTGCTTCATCCCCGACGACGACCACGCGCGCTTCGTGGCCGGGCATCGCCCCGGGGTGGACGGCGCCGGCGAGATCGTCGACGAGGCCGGCACCGTGCTGGGGCACCACGACGGCTACTGGCGCTACACCGTCGGCCAGCGGCGCGGCCTGGGCGTGGCCGTCGGCTCGCCCGTCTACGTGCTCGCCATCGACGCGGACCGGCGCCGTGTCGTCGTCGGCCCCGACGAACGCCTCCAGCACCACGGCGTCGAGACCCGCGGCTTCCACTGGTACCGGCGCCCTCGCACCGACGAGCAGCCCCTCGCCCGCATCCGCCACCGCGGCGCCCTGGTGCCCGCCGAGATCGTCGCCGACGAGACCGCCGGCCCGGGCCGCGTCGATCTGCGCTTCCTGGCGCCGGCCCGCGCGGCCACCCCCGGCCAGGCGGTCGTGCTCTACGCCGGCGACGAGGTGCTCGGCGGCGGCTGGATCCGCCGGGTCCGGAGCGAGCCATGAGCCCTGCAGACGCGCCCCGCGACGCCCGCCGCGATCCCTCGGCCCTGTTCCGCACGGCCCTGACCCACTCGTCCTGGACCCACGAACACGGCGGCGAGTCCTACGACCGCCTGGAGTTCCTGGGCGACGCGGTGCTGGAGCTGTGTGTCACCGAGCTCCTCCTCGAGCGCTTCCCGGACGCGGACGAGGGCAAGCTCAGCTCGGCCCGCCACCGGCTGGTCGAGGCGCCCACCCTCGCGGCCCTCTCCCGCGAGCTCGGCCTGGGCGAGGCGATGCGCGTGGCCCCGCGCCAGGCGGGTGTGCGGGTCCAGGAGAAGCCGCTCTCCGACGTGTGGGAGGCGATGTTCGGCGCGCTGTACCTGACGGCCGGGATGGATGCCTGCCGGGAGGTCGTGGCCACCACGGTCCTGCCGCGCCTGCAGCAGGTCGAGGCGGTCAAGGCCGTCACCCAGCGGCTGCAGGAGTGGTGCCAGCAGCGCCACCGCACGGTGCCCGAGTACGTCGAGCTGGGGCGGTCCGGCCCCGAGCACGACCGCACCTTCCGGTTCGGCGTGCGCATCGGCGGTCAGCTGCTGGGGGAGGGGACCGGCGCCAGCATCAAGGCCGCCCGCAAGGCGGCGGCGCAGGCGGCCTGGGACCAGATCGAGGACGACGGCGCATGAGCACGCTCCCCGCGCGCCGACACCGCCGGGTCGTGGTGCCGATCGACCTGGGCGGCAGCCCCACGGCCTGCGCCGTGCGCCCGCCCCTGCGGCCTCGGCCGGTGGCCGACACGGTGGCGGCCCTGGTGGCCCACTACGCCGCCGAGCGTCGCCCGCAGCCCGACACGCCCCTCGAGGTCGCCTTCTTCCACGGCGGCCTGCCGACCGTGGATCTCGTGACCGCTGCGGGCGGACACGCCCTGCGGCTGGCCGTCCAGCCCGCCGATGTCGAGCGCGAAGACGCCGAGGCGCTGCGCCGCCGCGGTCTGCAGACCGTCGAGGTCGAGGCGCTGACCCTGCACGACGCGCCGCTGCGCGACCTGCGGCGGGGCTACGGCCGGGCCCGGGTCGAGGGCCTGATCCGCGGCTTGAAGGAGCTCGGCTTCCGGGTCGGACTGACCCTGTGGCCCGGCCTGCCCGGTACCTCCCACGCCATGGCGGTCGAAGACGCCGACCGCGCCGTCGCCCTGCGGGTCGACTTCGTGCGCCTGCAGCCGGCGCTGGCCCTGGCCGGATCGGAGCTCGCGGAGCGCGCGCGGCAGGGTCGCTGGCGCCCCATGCGGCTGGGCGAGGCGGTGACGACCGTGACCGAGATGGCCGACCGGCTCGAAGCAGGGGGCGTGCAGATCGCCCGCATCGGCCTGCAGCCCGGCAGCGACCTGCCGGTGGCCGCGGTGGCCGGGCCCGCGGACCCCGATCTGCGGGGCAAGGTCGAGGCGCGCCGGTTCCGCAAGCGGATGCAGACGGCCCTGCACGGGGCACGGCACGGTGTGCCCGCGGTCCTGGTCGTGCACCCGGCCGACCTGCAGTGGGCCAAGGGCACGAACAACGCGAACGTCCGGGCCCTGCGCGCCTCGCTGCGCCTCGACCGCATCGAGCTGCAGACCGACCCGGCGCTGGCCCGCGGCGAGGTCCGACGTCGGTTCGCCGCACCCGAGCCGCCGCCTTCCTCGGCCGGGGCACGCGACGGCGCACAGGGTCCCGGTTAGCGCGCCCCTCCATGAGCACCTCCTCCGACGACACCCGGCCCTCCGACCCGACCTCCTCCTCCGACGAGCCCCATCGCGCGGGCTTCGTGGGGCTGGTGGGCCGCCCGAACGCCGGCAAGAGCACGCTGCTCAACCAGGTGCTCGGCCAGAAGCTCTCGATCGTCTCGGCCAAGCCGCAGACCACCCGCAACCGGCTGCTCGGCATCCACACCGTGCCCGGCATGCAGGCCGTGCTGGTCGACACCCCCGGCATCCACGCCGCGCGCAGCCGCCTGAACAAGGCGATGGTCGCCGTCGCCGCGCAGTCCCTGGCCGAAGTCGACGTGGTCTGCTGGGTCATCGACCTGGTGCCCGCGGTCAAGGCCGCCCAGGCCGGTCGGCCGCCCCTGTCCAAGTCCGAGCGCGAGATCGCCCGAATGATCCAGCAGGCCGGCGGCAGCCGCGTCACCGTGGCGCTCAACAAGGCCGACATCGTCAAGAAGCCCTGGATCCTGCCGGTCATCGACGCCGTCCACCAGGTCCTGCCGGACGCCGTGCTGGTCCCCATCTCGGCGCTGACGGGCGGCGGCACCGACGAGCTCGTCGCGGCCTGGCGGCACCACCTGCCCGAGGGGCCGGCCGTCTTCCCGCCGGACCAGGTCACCGACCAGTCCGAGCGCTTCATCGTCGCCGAGCTGATCCGTGAGAAGCTCTTCCACCTGACCCAGCAGGAGGTTCCCTACAGCACCGCGGTGGAGATCGAGCTGTTCGAGGAGCAGACCGCCGAGCCGAAGGAACCGGTCGAGGGCGAGCCCTTCGACCCGGACGCCTTCGACGCCGCTGCCTTCGACGACGAAGCCGGCGAGCGCACCCGCGTGCACGTGATGGCCCGCATCCTGGTCGAGCGCGACAGCCAGAAGGGCATCGTCATCGGCAAGGGCGGCTCGATGCTCAAGCAGGTCGGCATCCTGGCGCGGCGCGACATCGAGAAGCTGCTCGGCTGCCGCGTCTTCCTCGAGCTGCACGTGTCGGTGCGCGACGCGTGGAGCGAGAGCGGTCGGGCCCTCAAGGAGCTCGGCTACGAGTAGCCCCGCGGCCCCCCGGGTCCCCGCGCCGGCGCGCGGCGGAGACGGCGCGCGCCCCGACGGCCGGCTACACCCCCTGCACTTCGCCTGCGCCGCTCCCCGCGGCGTGACAGGATCTTCCCATGCCTCCCGTGCTCGCCATCGTGGGCCGCCCCAACGTGGGCAAGTCCACCCTGTTCAACCGCCTGCTCGGCCAGCGCCAGGCCCTGGTCGACGACCGGCCGGGCGTGACCCGCGACCGCAACTACGGCGTGATGAAGGACCGGGAGCGCGAGATCGTGCTCATCGACACCGGCGGCTTCGAGCCCGAGCCCGACGACGACCTGTTCGAGAACGTCCGCCTGCAGGCCGAAGCAGCCATCGACGAGGCCGACGTCATCCTGTTCGTCGTCGACCGCCAGGCCGGCCTGACCCCCGCCGACAAGCTCGCCGCCGACATCCTGCGCAAGCGCGCGGGCGCCAAGGCCGACCGCGTGCTGCTCGTGGTCAACAAGTGCGATGGGCCGGGCCACGACACCGAAGCCGCCGAGTTCTGGTCGCTCGGCTTCGACGACATGTCGACCATCTCCGCCGAGCACGGCCGTGGCGTCTACGAGCTGCTGGAGTCCGTGCACGAGCTGCTGCCGGAACCGGTCGAGGGCGACACCGGGGCCGAGGACGAAGACGAGATCCGGGTCGCGGTCATCGGCCGACCGAACATCGGCAAGTCGACCCTGGTCAACCTGCTCACCGGCGACGATCGCCACGTCGTGCACGACGCGCCCGGCACCACCATGGACGCCGTGGACAGCGTCGTCGAGGTCGACGGCCGCGTCTTCCGGCTGGTGGACACCGCCGGCGTCCGCAAGAAGTCCAAGATCGAGGACCGGCTCGAGACCTGGGCCAGCCTGCGAGCCATCCGCACCATCGAGCGCTGCCACGTCAGCCTGCTGGTCATCGACGGCGAGCTGGGTCCCAGCAACCAGGACGCCCGCCTCGCGGCCCTGGTCGCCGATCGCGGCCGCGCCTGCATCATCCTGGTCAACCGCTGGGACAAGGTCCGCGAGGACCCCGAGCGCAACGTGCACGTGCTGCGCGACGAGATCCAGCAGACCCTGCCGCACCTGACCTGGGCCCCGCAGCTCTACATCTCGGCGCTGACCGGCAAGGGCTGCCAGCGCATCTTCCCGCTGGTCGAGCAGGTCTACGCCGAGTTCGACAAGCGCATCCGCACGGCACCCCTCAACGAGTTCCTGCGCCAGGTCGTCGACGCCTACCAGCCGCCCCAGCTGCACCACCACCCGGTCAAGCTCAACTACATCACGCAGACCCGGGTGCGGCCGCCGACCTTCGCCATCTGGGTGAACACGCCAGAGGGCATCAAGGCGCCCTACAAGCGCTACCTGGAGAACCGGCTGCGCGAGGCCTTCGGCTTCGAGGGCACGCCGGTGCGCATGCACATCAAGCGCAAGCGCCGCCTGGGCGAGGCCAAGGAAGAGGCGGGGTGAGCGACCGGGCCCTCGACCCCCCGGGTCCGCTGGCCCACGGTGCCGTCAGCCCGGGCGCTGCGCGGGTGCGGGTGCTCGAGGACCGGCTGATCAACCAGATCGCCGCCGGCGAGGTCGTCGAGCGACCCGCCAGCGTGATCAAGGAGCTGGTCGAGAACGCCCTGGATGCCGGTGCGCGGCACGTCGCCGTGCGGCTGCGGTCCGGAGGCCGCGACCTGGTCGAGGTCGAGGACGACGGCCACGGCATGAGCCGACAAGACGCGATGTTGTGCATCGAGCGGCACGCCACGAGCAAGCTGCGGGTCGACGAGGACCTGTTCCGGATCCGGACCCTCGGCTTCCGCGGCGAGGCGCTGCCCAGCATCGCGGCGGTGAGCCGGTTCGAGCTGACGACCCGGCGGGCTGTCGACGACGTGGCGACGCGGGTGGTCATCGACGGCGGCCGCATGGTGGACGTGCGCGACGCGGGCGCCCCGGTCGGCACCCGCGTGGTCGTGCGCAACCTGTTCTACAACCTGCCCGCGCGCCGCAAGTTCCTGCGCACCGTGCCCACCGAGCTGTCCCACTGCCAGGACACGGTGCTCGCACTGCTGCTGCTGCGGCCGGACGTCGGCGTGGAGCTCAGCCACGACGGTCGCCCCCTGGTGCGGGCCCCGGGCGACGGGGACCCGACCGCCCGGGCGGTGGCGATGCTCGGCAAGCAAGGCGAGGGGCTGATCCCGGTGGCCTTCGATGCGCAGGAGCTCCCGTCCGGCGGCCCGATGGGGGGCTTGCGGGTCGAGGGGCTGGTGAGCCGACCGAGCGACCACCTGGCCAGCGCCCGCGGCGCGCTGTGGCTGCACGTCAACGGGCGGGCCGTGCGCGACCCGCTGCTGCGCCGCGCGGTGCTGGATGCCTTCCGGGGGCTGGTGCCTCGCGGGCGCTACCCGACGGTCATCCTGGACGTGCGCGTGCCCGTCGACTGTGTGGACGTGAACGTGCATCCGGCCAAGTCCGAGGTGCGGTTCCGCGACGGCCGGGACGTGCTGCGCGCGGTCAGCGAGGGTCTGCGGACCTGCCTGGCCGAGGTCGGCATCGAGGCGCATGTACTCACGCCGGCACGAGGTCCGCGCCCCGTCGCTCCGGCGGACACGCTCCAGGCTGCACTCCCCGGGCTCGCCGCGGCGCCGTCGCCCCCTGCGCCCCCGACTCCGCTCGCCCTTCCACCTGTCGCTGCCGAGCCGGCTCCCTCCCTCGCCGACGACGGGCCGCGGCCCCGCCCTCCCTTCCCGACCCCGCCCCCAGCGCGCCTCGGGCGACCGCAGCCTCCTCCTCCCGAGCCGACCTGGCAGCCCCCGGTCGACGCGCCGGTGCGGCCGTCGGGCCCCAGGCTGGTGGGCCAGCTGGCCGGACGCTGGCTGTGCTGCGAGCTGGACGGCGATCTGCTGCTGGTCGATCGCCAGGCGGCCGACGCCGCGCGGATCGAGGCCCGACTGGCCCGTGGCGCCACTCCCCGGCCGCTGCTGGCCCCGGTGCTGGTCGAGCTCACCCCACCGGACGCCGCGCGGGTCCTGGCGGCCGCTGCCCGGCTGTCGGCCCTCGGCGTCGAGCTGTCCGACTTCGGCGGCGGCACCGTGCGGGTCACGGCCCTGCCGGCCGAGCTCGCGGCGGCCGCCCCTGACGGGTTGATCCGCGGGCTGCTGGACGCGCCCCTGTCCGACCTGGACGGGCTCCGCCGGCACCTGGCCCGGGCCGGCGCCGTTGCGCCCGGCGCCCCGCTCTCGCCCTACGAACAGCGCACCCTCCTCGACGAGACCGACCTCTCCGCCCCCGGCGTCAGCACCCTGCTGCCGGCCGACGAGCTGGAGCGCCGCCTGGCCCGGGGGCGCTGATGGCCGGCCTGTCGCCGAAGCGGCCGCTGCTGATCATCGGGGGGCCGACCGCCGCCGGGAAGACGGCCCTCGCCCTGGACCTGGCAGCACGCTTCGACGATGTCGCCCTGGTCAGCGCCGACGCGATGCAGGTCTACCGGGGCATGGACGTGGGCACCGCCAAGCCGCCGGCCGAGGTGCTCGCGCGGTTCCCCCACGCCTGCATCGACGTGCGCGACCCCGACCAGCCCTTCAACGTCGCCGACTTCCTGGACGAGGTGGACCGGGCGGCGGCGCGAGCGGAGCGGGTGGTCGTCGTCGGAGGCACCCCCTTCTGGCTGTCGGCCCTGGTGCGCCCGCTCGCGTCGCTGCCCGCCGGCGACCCCGTGGTGCGCGCCGCGCTGGAGTCCCTGCCCGATCCCCACGCCCGCCTCGCCGAGGTCGACCCCGACAGTGCCGCGCGCCTGCACGCCCACGACCGGGTGCGGGTGGTGCGGGCGCTGGAGGTCTTCGAGCTGACCGGCCGGACGCTGACCGAGCTCCAGGCCGCCGGGCCGGCCCGCGCCGTGCCACCCCACCGCGTCCTGTGGCTGGACCGCGACGACCTGCGGCCCCGGATCGGCGAGCGCCTGGACCGCATGATGGCGGGGGGCTTCGAGGGGAGGGGACCCTACCTGGACGAGGTGCGGGCCCTGCTGGCCGCCGGCTTCGGCACCGAGCTCAAGCCGATGCGCAGCCTGGGCTACGCCCACCTCGCCGAGCACCTCTGCGCAGGGCTGCCACTCTCCGAGGCGGTGCGGCGGACCGAGCGCGACACCTGGCGGCTGGCTCGCAAGCAGCGCAGCTGGGCCCGGACCATGGGCTGGGCCCCCGCGACCGCCGACGAGATCGCGGACGCGGTCGCCGCCACCCTGCGCTGACCTCGCCGCCGGCCGCCCGGCTGAGCGGAGTGCCGATCTCACGCCGGACCCACGCCGCGGCCCGGACCGAGACGCGGCAAGCGAGGACCGACCACCGCTGCCAGGGACAGCGAGGACGGAACACGCGGAGGTCCCCCCTTGACGGCGCATTCTCGAACTGGCATCATCCGTGGGCTTGACCTGTCAAGCGACATCACCGGGCGATCGAATGCAGTTCGGTCCTGGCGCGTCGAGGTGTCACACCCTCGGAGTTCTCCCCTCGAGCGTCAGGGCCAGTGGAGGTGGAAATGCCCCGGTCAGCAGTGAAGAAGCAGAGTCCCGCGCTGCGTGGCGCCCTCGTCGTCCTGGGTCTGACCCTGGTCGGGCAGGTGGCGTGCAGCCAGGTCCGGTACACCGAGGCCTTCATGCCCGAGGGCGACGTGCAGCGCGTCGTCGTCCGCTCCGACGCCGGCCAGGTCGAGGTCGTCACGGCGACCGTCCTGCGGGTCGAGCGCGACATCCGCGCGCCGGAAGCGGCCCTGGCCCTGACGCACGAGCTGCAGGCCGACGGCACGCTGCTCATCGAGGCCCGGTGCCGTCGGCTGCTGCCCTGCGCCGTCGACACCCGGGTCGAGGTCCCCGCCGGCATGCCGGTGGAGATCGACGTGGGCACCGGCGACATCTGGGCCACCGGCGTCGCCAGCCTGGCCCTGGACCTGGGCGAAGGCACCGCCGATGTCGATCTGCACGGACCGCTCACGGCCAGCATCGGCAGCGGCTCGCTGACCGCGCGGCTGGCGGTGGGCGCGGACGCCCGGGTCGGCATCGGCTCCGGCGACATCCAGATCGAGGTGCCCGAGGGCCCCTGGCGCATCGACGCCGACGCCGAGCGGCTGCAGCTGCAGGGCATCGCGAGCGACCCGGACGCGGAAGCGGTCGGCGGAGGACACCTGGAGCTGGTGGCGCCGTCGGGGGTCGTGACCGTGCGCAGCGGTGAAGGTCTGGCCCGGCGCTGAGCGCGGCTTCTGTGACGGGTGCGCGTCACCCTTCGGTCGCCGGGCAGCGGGTTCGGGCAGGCCTGGATAGGCGTCGCCCATGGACTTCGTACTCGAATTCGAGCGTCCTCTCATCGAGCTGGAGCGCCGTGTCGACGGCCTGCGCCAGATCGAGGCCGAGAGCGGCGCGGATCTCTCCGGTGCCATCGATCAGCTGCGGCAGCAGGCCGAGCGCCTCCAGCGGCAGATCTTCACCTCGCTGTCCCCCTGGCAGCGCGCCCAGCTGTCGCGCCACCCGGGGCGGCCGTTCACGCTGGACTACGTCGAGCGGCTCTGCACCGACTGGACCGAGCTGCACGGTGATCGGGCCGGCCACGCCGACCACGCCATCGTCAGCGGCATCGCGCGCTTCCGCGGGCAGCCGGTGGTCATCATCGGCCACCAGAAGGGCCGCAACACCCGCGAGAACCTGCACCGCAACTTCGGCATGCCGCGGCCCGAGGGCTACCGGAAGGCCCTGCGCGTGATGCAGCTGGCGGACCGCTTCGGGCTGCCGGTGGTCGCCTTCATCGACACGCCGGGCGCCTTCCCCGGCATCGACGCCGAGATGCGCGGCCAGGCGGAAGCCATCGCCCGCAACATCCTCGAGATGGCGACCTTCACGGTGCCCGTCGTCTGCGCGGTCATCGGCGAAGGCGGCAGCGGCGGCGCGCTCGCCATCGGCGTCGGCAACCGGGTGCTGATGATGGAGAACAGCATCTACTCGGTGATCTCGCCCGAGGGCTGTGCCGCCATCCTGTGGCGGGACCGGGCCGAGGGCCCCAAGGCCGCCGCCGCGCTGCGGATCACGGCCGAAGACTGCGCCCGGTTCGGCGTCGTCGACCAGGTCGTGCCCGAGCCTCCCGGCGGCGCCCATCGCAACCGCGATGCCGCCATCGACGCGCTGGGCGAGGCGATCGGCCAGCACCTCGACGAGCTCGCCACCATGTCGCCCGAGGAAGTGCGGGCCGACCGCTACGCGCGCTTCCGGCGGCTCGGCGTGTTCGAGCAGGGCATGGTCCAGGAAGGGCCTGCCGACAACGTGGTCACGCTGGGCTCGCGCCGCGCCGCCTCCGACGACGGCTGAGTCTTGCAGACCCCTGGGACCGGAGCGGCGCTGCAGGGCGGCGTCCTGCAGGTGGCGCCCGCCGCGCGCGGGCTGTCGGGGCGCGCCACCGTCCCGGGCGACAAGTCGATCAGCCACCGCAGCCTGATCCTGGGCGCGATGGGCCTCGGCCGCAGCCACGTGCGGGGCCTGCTGGACAGCGCCGACGTGCGGTCCACCATGGCCTGCATGCAGGCGCTCGGGCTGTCCGTGCGCCGCCTGGCCGCCGACGAGGTGGTGCTGCAGGGCAGGGGAGGCGAGCTGACCCCGGCCGAGGGGGCGCTGGACTGCGGGAACTCCGGCACCACGGCGCGCCTGCTCTGCGGGCTGCTGGCCGGTCAGCCCTTCGACAGCGAACTGACAGGCGACGCCTCGCTGCGTCGCCGCCCCATGGCGCGGGTGACCGAGCCGCTGACCCGCCTGGGCGCCGGGTTCGACGGTGGGCCCACCCTCCCGCTCACGGTGCACGGCCGGCGCCCGCTGGGCGGTGGCGAGATCTGCACCGCCGTCGCCTCGGCCCAGGTCAAGAGCGCCCTCCTCCTGGCGGGGCTCCAGGCCTCCGACCCGGTCACCGTCGACGAGCCCTCCCCCTCGCGCGACCACAGCGAGCGGATGCTCGCCGCCATGGGGGCCGACCTCGAGCGCCACACGGGGACCGACGGGCGCCACCGCGTCCGCCTGCGCCCCGGCGCGCCGCTGCGCTGCCTGGACCTGGTCGTGCCGGGCGACATCTCGTCCGCGGCCTTCCTGTTGGTGGCCGCCAGCATCGTGCCGGGCTCGCGGATCCGCCTGGATGGCGTCGGCTGCAACCCGACCCGCTCGGGCGTGCTCGACGTGCTCGCGGCGATGGGCGGCGCCCTGGCCGAGGGCAACGGCAGGCTCGAAGGCGGCGAGCCGGTCGCCGACCTGCAGGTCGAGGCCGCGGACCTTCGCGGGACCATCGTCGGAGGCGCCGACGTGCCGCGCCTGATCGACGAGATCCCCGTGCTGGCCGTCGCCGCCGCCTTCGCCCACGGCGAGACCCGCTTCCAGGACGCCGGCGAGCTCCGGGTCAAGGAGTCCGACCGGATCGCGACCACGGTCGCCATGCTCCGCGCCCTGGGCGCCGACGCCGACGAGCTTCCCGACGGGCTGGTGGTGCGCGGCAGCGGCGGCATCCCCCTGCGCGGCGGCCGGGTGCACAGCCACGGCGACCACCGCATCGCGATGGCGGCTGCGGTGGCCGGCCTGCGCTGCACCGAAGGCGTCGTGATCGACGGCGCCGATGCCGTCGCCATCAGCTTCCCCACCTTCCCGACCCTGCTGGAGACGCTCCGTGGCTGAGGCCGGACTCTGCATCGCCATCGACGGCCCCGCCGCATCCGGCAAGGGCACCGTCGCCCGCCTGGTCGCGCGTCGGCTCGGCTACCGCTACCTGGACACCGGCGCGATGTACCGGGCGACCGCGCTGGCGGCGCGGGAACAGGGCGTGTCCTGGTCGGATGCCGACGGCGTCGCGGCCGTGGCCCGCCAGCTGCGGTTCGACTTCCGCTGGTCGGGGACCGGCCTGGACGTGCTGGTCGACGGGCGGGATCGGACCCGCCAGCTGCGCGCCCAGGACGTGGGCGAAGGCGCGAGCGCCGTGGCCGTGCATCCGCCGGTCCGCGCCGCCCTGGTGGCCCTGCAGCAGGCGATGGCCCAGGACGGCGGCGTGGTGATGGACGGGCGGGACATCGGCACCGTCGTGATGCCGGACGCGCCGCTGAAGGTGTTCCTGACCGCATCGGCCGAAGAGCGGGCCCGCCGCCGGTGGCGCGAGCTGTCCGACCGCGGCACCCGCGTCCCCTTCGGCCAGATCGTGGCCGAGCTCGAGGCCCGCGACCACCAGGACAGCCACCGCAAGGCCGGCCCCCTGCGTCAGGCCGGTGATGCCGTCGTGGTCGACACCACCGGCCTGTCCGCCGAGCAGGCCGCGGCCCGCGTCATCGGCATCGCCCTGGAGCGGGGCGCGCGGCTCCCGGACCACCCCTGAGCGGTCCCGAGGCGCGCCGATGGGCACGGGGACTTGCTCCGGGCACTCCGATCGCTTAGATGCGCGCCGCATCGCCTTCGAAGTCGGCTCCTCGCCCCTTCGGAGGTGCGCCACCGGCTGCGACAAGGGACGCAGTCGGACGCTCTCAGGCTCGCGCGGACGGAGGGACTGGCCCTCCGGCGACCGCACCTGAACCATCCCCCCCCCAATCCACAAGCTCTCGGCGGCCACCGTGGTCGTCGGGCAGAGGTCAACACCCTACATGTCCACCACCAACCTCGACATCAGCATCGACGAGCTCGACCGCGACGCGTTCACCGAGCTCTTCGACTCCTACCTGGACAAGCGCAACGTGCGCGAGCAGTCCGTGGTCTCCGGCCGCGTCCTCGAGATCGAAGGCGACTGGGTCACCATCGACGTCGGCTACAAGGCCGAAGGCGTCATCCCCAAGGCCGAGTTCTACGACCAGGACGGAGAGCTGACGATCGCCCCGGGCGACATGGTGGACGTGTACCTCGACACCATGCACGAGGACGAGGGGCAGCTGATCCTGTCCAAGAAGAAGGCCGACCAGATGAAGGCCTGGGAGGAGATCTCCAAGGCCTTCGAGGCCGGTGACACCGTGCACGGCGTCATCACCAGCCGGGTCAAGGGCGGTCTGTCCGTCGACATCGGCGTCAAGGCCTTCCTCCCCGGCAGCCAGGTGGACCTGCGCCCGGTCAAGAACCTCGAGAAGATGATCGGCGTCGAGTTCGAGTTCCGGATCATCAAGTTCAACAAGCGCCGCGGCAACATCGTGCTGTCCCGCCGCGTCCTCCTCGAGGAGGAGCGCCAGGAGAAGCGCAAGGAGACCCTGAAGGATCTCCACGTCGGCGCGATCATGACCGGCCAGGTCAAGAACATCACCGACTACGGCGCCTTCATCGACCTGGGCGGCATCGACGGCCTCCTCCACATCACCGACATGACCTGGGGCCGGATCAACCACCCCAGCGAGATGGTCGAGGTCGGCCAGAGCATGGAGGTCAAGGTCCTCAAGTTCGACGCCGAGACCCAGCGCGTCAGCCTCGGCTACAAGCAGATCCGTCCCGATCCCTGGGAAGAGGTCGACATCAAGTACCCGGTCGGCGCCATCGTCCGCGGCAAGGTCGTGTCGATGCCCGACTACGGCTGCTTCGTCGAGCTGGAAGACGGCATCGAGGGCCTGGTCCACATCTCCGAGATGACCTGGAACAAGCGCGTCAAGCACCCCAGCAAGCTCGTCAACCTGGGTGACGTGGTCGAAGCCAAGGTCCTCGGCGTCGACGTCGAGAACAAGCGCATCAGCCTCGGCATGCGTCAGCTCGAGCCCAACCCCTGGGACATCGTCGAGCAGCAGTACCCGATCGGCTCCATCGTGAAGGGCCAGGTCCGCAACATCACCGACTTCGGCGTGTTCGTGGGCATCGAGGAAGGCATCGACGGCCTGATCCACATCTCCGACCTGTCCTGGTCGCAGCGGATCAAGCACCCGTCCGAGATGTTCCAGAAGGGCGACGAAGTCGAAGCCCGCGTCAAGAACATCGACCGCGAGAACGAGCGGTTCAGCCTCAGCCTCAAGTCGCTCTCCGACGACCCGTGGCTGTCCGTGCAGAGCCGCTTCTTCCTGGGTCAGGTGGTCAAGGGCAAGGTCGTCAGCCGCACCGACTTCGGCGTCTTCGTCGAGATCGAGGAAGGCATCGAGGGCCTGGTGCACATGAGCGAGCTCAACCACGCCGAGGACGACTGGTCCGAGCACTACCCCGACGGCTACGAGCTGATGGTGGAGATCCGCCGCATCGACCAGCACGATCGCAAGATCAGCCTGAGCGAGAAGGGCGCCGCCGACCGCTCCGAAGACGAGGGCAGCATCGAGGACTACATGGCCCGCCAGGGCGAGTCCGGCGCCCGCCTGGGCGACGTGCTCGGCGACCTGAGCAAGAAGCTCGGCGGCGAGTAGTCCCTCCTTGCCGGCCCCTGCGCGGGGTCGGCATCGGTTCCGGCGGCCGTCCGCGCTATGCTGCGGCCGCCGGTCCACACACCGGGCCCGGTTCCGTCCCGCTGCTGCGGGCTGGACACCGGGCTCCGTCGTGTCGGCCCTGATGCCCGGAGCCTGCTGATGACCCCCGCTCGCTGGACCGCCCTGGTCACCGCCCTGCTGGTCCTGGGACTGCTGACCCTGTTCGTGGTGCAGAACCTGCAGCAGACGACCGACCTGTACCTGGATCTCTGGGTCTGGGCGGGCCACTTCAAGCAGCCGCTGCCCGTGCCGCTGCTGCTGCTCGGCACCTTCTGCGGGGGCTTGCTGGTCGGTGCCATCTGGGGGCTCGCCGGCCGCATGACGCAGGCGCGGCGGGTCGAGCAGCTGGAACAGGACCTCGCGCGGGCCAGCCTGCGGTCGACGAGCGGCTACGGCGGTGGCTCGGGCGGCAGCGCGGGCGGCGCTTCCTCGGTCGCAGCGGACGATGGCTGGACCTGATGTGTCAGGCGGCGCCATGCTCCCGTCCATCGTGATCCTCTCCGCCCTGCTGCTGTCCTGTGGGGGAGGGGAAGGCGAAGAGACCGTGCTGCGCTCGGTGCCCACCGCGCCGACCGTCGCCGCGCCGACCGGCTCCGCGGCGCCCGTGGCCGAAGAACCGCCGGTCGTGGTGATGGGCAAGGATGCGACCCCCGTCGACGACCCCGTCACGATCCCGGAGCTGCGCGCTGCCCAGCCCATCCTGAGCCGCCTCGCGCCCAAGCAGCAGGAGCTCGTGACCGCCGCGCTCAACCTGGAGCCCGGCCCCTGCCGGCCCTGCATGGACGACGGCCGCAACCTCGCGAAGTGCGCCGTCGACGCGCCGGCGGGCTGCGACAACCTCGGCGAGCTGGTCGGCCGCGCCGTGCGGCTGGCCGAGGCCGGCGCGCCGCTGCCCTCCGTGCGGGCGGTGGTGGCAACGGCCGCGCCGTGGCTGCCGGAAGGACCGGGGGCCGGCCAGGCCTGGCCCGCCCTGGACCGCGTGATGGTGCTGGAGCTGTGGGTCGACCTGGACCGGGGCCCCTGGCAGCAGGCCGCCGCGCGGGCGCACGAAGCCTACGATGTGCTGGACGCCGAGGCTCCCGGCATCCCCGGGGTCCGGGTGCGCACCCTGCAGACCTGGGCGCTGCGCGAGGAGTCGGCCCCCGCCGGCCAGGAGACGGCCCACCGGGCGGTCGCGGCCGCCGATCTGCAGGGCCAGGGGCTGCCCTTCCTGGAGGCGCTCGCCGACGAGGCCGATCACGGCGAGCGGGCGCTGCAGGCCGCGGCCGCGGCCGTGCCCGGACTGGACGCAGCCCGGTGGCAGGCGGACCGCACCGGACCGGCCAGCACCGCGGCGGTCGCCGAGAGCCAGGCGGCGGCGCTCGCGATGGGCCTGAAGAGCGCGCCTTCGTGGCGGGTGGACGGCTACCTGCTCAACGGCCATCGCAGCCTGGACAGCCTGCTGGACGTCGGACGCAACGAGATCCTGGACCATCAGGAGCGCATCCCCGCGCCGCTCCTGCCGACCATGCCCCCCACGGACGCCCCGTGAGCCGCTCCTCCGGTCGGCCTCCTGCCCGCCCCCGGGCCCGCACGCGGCTGAACCCCGGTCGTCTGGCGGCCGGGCGCAGCCTGCTGGCGGTCGAGCGGGGCGGGCACGTCGAGGACCTGCTGGCCGAGACCGCGCCCTCGGAAGGCGCCGATCGCGGCCTGGCCTGGCACCTCGCGCTCGGGGTGTTGCGCCAGCAGCGACGCCTGGACACGGCCCTGGCCGCGCACTGCGGGCGGCCGCTGGTCAAGGTCGACGCCGGGGCCCGGATCGCGCTGCGCATCGGCCTGTTCGAGGCCGCCGCCAGCCGCACCCCGGACCACGCGGCCGTCGACCAGGCCGTCGAGCTCTGCCGACGGCTGGGGGCGCCACGCGCCACGGGCTTCGTCAACGCCGTGCTGCGCAAGGCCGCCGCCGTCCCCCTCGACGACGACCCGCAGCTGGGCCTGCCCCCGTGGCTGGTCGAGCGCTTCGCCGACGGCTGGGAGGCCTGGCGGGCCCGGCTCGACGAGGCGCCGCCGCTCTGTGGCGTCTGGCGGGACGCGGCGCAGGTCGTGGAGGGAGTGGCAGCAGGCCCGGCGCGCGCCGCGGGGTCCGACGTGCCGGGCGCCTTCGTCGTGGCCGACGCCCAGGGCGCGGTCGAGGACCTGCCCGGCTTCCGCGAGGGCCGCTGGTGGGTGATGGACCCGGCCGCGGCGGCGGTGGCGGATCTGGCCGGAGCGGGGGAGGGGACCCGGGTGCTGGACGCCTGCGCGGCCCCCGGCGGCAAGAGCCTGCGGCTGGCCGCGAGCGGCGCGCAGGTCACGGCCGTCGACCTGGTGCCGGCCCGGCTGGCGCGGGTGGACGAAGCGTCGGCCCGCACGGGACTCGCGGTGCAGACCCGCGTGCACGACTGGCTCGACGGGCCCAGTGACGACCTGGGTCTGTTCGATGTCGTGCTGGTCGACGCGCCCTGCACGGGCCTCGGCACCCTGCGCCGCCACCCGGAGATCCGCTGGCGCCGCGAGCCGACCGACCCTGCCGCCATGGCCCTGCGGCAGCGCCGGATCCTGGCGGCCGCCGCGCGGCATGTGACCCAAGGCGGCCGGCTGGTCTACGCCGTCTGCAGCCCGATGCCCGAAGAGGGGCCGCAGGTCGCCGAGGCGCTCTCCGGCTGGCAGGTCGTGCAGCGCTGGTCCTCGGCGCCGCCGCAGGACGACGAAGACGCCTTCCAGGCCTTCGTGCTCGAGCGCTCGCCCGTCGCATAGGCGCACGGGTCGGTCGAAGCCCTCCCGGTTCCTTGGATGCCGGGGACCGGTCCCGATAGGCTGACGAGACCTCCTGGAGCGTCCATGCCCGGCCCCCTGCTGCTGCTGCTTCCCGCCCTGCTCGCCTGCAAGAAGGAAGAGCCCCCCGCCGCCCTGGTGCGTGACCTGGGCGCGGGCTTTCAGGCCGTCGCCGCCGGGGGGGACTTCACCTGCGCCCTCGACGACGACGGCGCCGTGTCGTGCTGGGGCGCTGACGACGTCGGCCAGGTGTCCGGGGCGCCCACCGAGTCGGGCTTCCTGCAGATCACCGCCGGCGCCGACTTCGCCTGCGTGCGGGCCACGGACGGCGCCTTGACCTGCTGGGGCCAGGACGCCGACGGCCAGAGCACCCCGGTCGGGTCGGCGGTCCTGTCGATGTCTGCGGGCGTCGACCACGCCTGTGCCGTCCAGGCCGACGGCCCCGTCAACTGCTGGGGCAGCGCGGCCGAGGGCGCCACCATCCCGCCCAACGACCGCTACGACCTGGTGTCGGCGGGCGACGGCTACTCCTGCGCCGTGACCCGGGGCGGCGAGCTGCGCTGCTGGGGGCTGGAAGCCAGCCAGCCCACGGCCGACGTGCTGGATCCGCCGCGCGGCGACGACTGGCAGGCCCTGGACGCCGGGCTGGACCTGGCCTGCGGCATCGACGGCGACGACGTCGTGTCGTGCTGGGGCGACGGCGCCTCGGCCTACCCCGGCGAGCTTGACGAAGGCGAGCAGTGGGCCGACGTGTCCCTGGGGCTGGGCGACAGCCCCGAGCTGTGCGGGACCCTGGTCTCGGGCGGCGCCTTCTGCGCCGGCCTGGACGCCGAGGGCGAAGAGCTGCCGAGCGGCATCGCCCAGGTCTCGGCCGGCGGCGGCCACGGCTGCGCCCTCGCCGACAGCGGGCAGCTGTACTGCTGGCCCCTGTCCGACGACACCGCGGCGGCCGACGGACCGTCCTGAGTGACCTCCCAGAGCACCGGCGGGGACGGCCTCGACACCCCCATGATGCGCCAGTACCTGGACTTCAAGTCCCAGGTGCCCGACGCCCTGCTGTTCTACCGGATGGGCGACTTCTACGAGCTGTTCCTGGACGACGCGGTCGAGGCCGCCGAGCTGCTCGAGCTCACGCTGACCAGCCGCAACAAGAACGACCCGCAGCCGATCCCCATGGCCGGCGTGCCGCACCACGCCCTGCAGGCCTACCTGCCGCGGCTGGCCGAGCTCGGCCGCAAGGTCGCCATCGTCGACCAGATCGAGTCCCCCGCCGACGCCCGCGCCGAGGGCCGCAAGCTGGTGGCCCGCGATCTGGTGCGCGTCGTCAGCCCCGGCGTGCCGTGGAGCCCGGACGAGGTCGAGGCCCGCGAGCGCTGCTGGCTGGTCGGCGTCGCGCCGGGAAGGGGGAGGGGAGTCGGCCTGGCCCTGCTCGACGTGTCCACCGGCGAGCTGCGAGTGACCGAGGTCGAGGATCTGGCCGCGGCCGCGCGGGAGCTGTCCCTGCACGAGGTGCGCGAGGTCGTGTTGCACCCGGTGCTCGCGGACGACCGGGGGCTCACGACCGCGCTGTCCGGCATCACCACCAACACCCCCGAGCCGGCCTGGTTCGACGTCGACACCGCCCGCGTGCGCCTGTGCGAGGTGCTGGGCGTGGCCGACCTGGACGGCTTCGGCGCGGGCGGCCTGGGCCCGGCGCTGGGCGCCGCCGGTGCGCTCGTCGCCTATGTGCGCGACCGCGCGCGGCTGGACCTGTCCCACGTCAACCGCCTGCAGGTCTACCGGGTGGGCGGCCGGATGGTCATGGACGAGGCCACCCGGCGGAACCTGGAGATCCTGCGCCCGCTGCGCGGCGCCGGGCGCAAGGGCACCCTGCTCGAGCTGCTGGATCGCACCTGCACCGCGATGGGCGGGCGGCTGCTGCGGGACTGGCTGGCCGGGCCGCTGCTGGCCCGCGCTGCCATCGACGCCCGCCTGGACGCGGTCGAGGCGATGCAGGAAGCCCACCTGCGCCGCGAGGTCCGCGAGTCCCTGCGCCAGGTCGCGGACCTCGAGCGCCTGGGCAGCAAGGTCGCCCAGGGCACCGCCAACGCACGCGACCTGGTCGCCCTGGCCGCCAGCCTGCGGGCCCTGCCGGCGCTGGTCGACCTGCTCGCCCCTGTCGACGCGCTGGCCCCCGGCCGGCCGACCGATCTGTGCGAGGACGTCGCCGACGACGTGTCCAGCTGGCTGGTCGACGAGCCGCCGGGCGCGTTGACCGAGGGGGGGCTCATCCGCTCCGGCAGGCACGACGAGCTCGACGAGCTGACCCTGCTGGCCCGCGAGGGCAAGGGCGCCATCGCTCGCATGGAGGCGCGGCTCCGCGAAGAGACCGGCATCACCAGCCTGAAGGTCAAGCACAACAAGGTGTTCGGCTACTTCCTGGAGGTCACCCAGGCGAACTTCGATCGGGTGCCCGACAGCTGGCACCGCAAGCAGACCCTGGCCAACTGCGAGCGGTACATCACGCCCGAGCTCAAGGAGTTCGAGGAGAAGGTGCTGGGCGCCGACGAGCGCCGCAAGCAGCTCGAGTACGCGCTGTTCACCGCGCTGCGGGACCGGGTGGCGGACCACGTGGGTCGGCTGCAGCTGCTGGCCGGCCAGCTGGCCTGGCTCGACGTGGTCGGGAGCCTGGGCGAGGTCGCGGCCCACCGCCGCTACTGCCGACCGGTCGTCGACGAGGGCGACGAGCTGGTGATCACCGAGGGACGGCACCCCGTGGTCGAGGCGATGCCGATGGACGAGCCCTTCGTCCCGAACGACCTGCGCCTGGGCGGTCCGCGACGGCTGTGCATCCTGACGGGGCCGAACATGGCCGGCAAGAGCACCGTCATGCGCCAGGCCGCGCTGGTCGCGCTGATGGCCCAGTGCGGCAGCTTCGTGCCCGCCGCGGCAGCCCGCGTGGGGCTCTGCGACCGCATCTTCGTGCGGGTGGGGGCGAGCGACGACCTCGCCCACGGGCGCAGCACCTTCATGGTCGAGATGAGTGAGACCGCCCTCATCCTGAACCAGGCCACCGAGCGCTCCCTCGTCCTCCTCGACGAGATCGGCCGCGGCACCAGCACCTACGACGGGCTGGCCATCGCCTGGGCCGTCGCCGAGTCGGTCCACGACCGCATCCGCTGCCGCACGCTGTTCGCCACGCACTACCACGAGCTGGTCGCGCTCGCGGAGGAGCGCAGCCACGTCGCCAACCTGCACATCGCCGTCAGCGAGTGGGGCGAGCAGATCATCTTCCTGCGCCGGCTGGAGGAAGGCGGCGCCAGCAAGAGCTACGGCATCCAGTGCGCCCGGCTGGCCGGCATGCCGCGCGAGGTCGTCGGACGGGCCCGCACCTTGCTCGCCGAGCTCGAGCGCCGCCCTCGCCACGGCCCGCCGACCCGCCAACTCGGCCTGTTCGAGCCGCCGCCGCCCCCCGAGCCCGAGCCCGCGGCCGACCCGCTGCGGGACGCGCTGCTGTCCGTCGCGCCGGACGAGCTCAGCCCGCGCGAGGCCCTGGACCTGGTGTACCGGCTCAAGGGGCTGATCAGCTGATGCTGCTGTGGCTGCTGCTGCTGGTCGCGGCCCTGCCTGCGCACGCCGCGCGGCTCACCGCCGTGCGCCCGTTCTCGGAGGACGGCCACGCGCGGCTGCTGCTCATCCTGGACGCCAGCGCCGCCGACGCCGAGCTGACCCTGTCGACCCGGGCGTCCCCGCCCCTCGGCGCCATCGCCGCCCGCGGCATCACCACCATCGACGGTCTGGACCTGGCCGAAGACCTGCCGGACATCGTCCCGGTCGACAGCCACGGGGTGCGCAAGCTGCTGGTCGCCCAGGTCGACGGTGGCGTGCAGCTCACGGTCGAGCTCGACGACAGCCGCCGGGTCCGCGCCGAGCGGGTGCATCCCCGCGGGATCATGGTGGATCTGCTGTCCGAGGGAGTGCCCGACGACGACGACCGCGTGCCCACCCGCGAGCAGCTCGTCGCGATGGTCGAGGGCATCGATCTCGTGCGGGCCGCGGGCGGGGTCCGCAAAGACCGGCCGGTCATCGTGCTCGACGCGGGGCACGGTGGCTTCGACCACGGCGCGGTCGGCACCACGGGCACGCGCGAGGCGGACATCGCCCTGCAGCTCGTGCTGCGCACCGCGCGGCGGATGCGCTCCGACCTGGACGCCGAGGTCATCCTGACCCGCGACCACGACGAGTTCCTGACCCTGACGCGCCGGGCCACCATCGCCAACAGCGCCGATGCCGACCTGTTCCTGAGCGTGCACGCCAACGCGGCGCCGCGGCCGGGCGCCTGGGGCATCGAGACCTACAGCATGGACACGGCGAGCGACCAGGGCGCCGCGCGGGTCGCGTCGCGCGAGAACGCCATCGCCCGGGAGATGGCCGAAGAAGAGGTCGCCGATCCGCTGGCCGCCCAGCTGATCACCGCCGGCACGATGCGCCTGTCCAAGGAGCTGTCCGCCCACGTACAGCGAGGCGTCGTCGACCGCGTCCGACACGTCTACGGCGCCGACCAGACCAAGGATCTGGGCAACAAGACGGCGCTGTTCAGCGTGCTGACGCGCACCCGGATGCCCGCCGTGCTGTTCGAGAGCGGCTTCGTCAGCAATCCATCGGATGAACGCCGGCTTCGCGCGCCGCACTACCAGGAGGCCCTGGCCGGCGCGCTATCCGACGCGGTCGGCCGCTGGCTGGCCCGCCAGGGAGCGGGTGAGGGGAGTCGTCCCCCGCGGAAGGGTCCATGAGCACCAGCGCGCCGGGCGGCACCGACACCCCGATGGTGCATGCGATCGAGGGCTTCCTGGCCACCTGCCGCGTCGAGCGGGGCCTGGCCGACAACACCCTGGTCGCCTACCACCGCGATCTCTCCGACCTGCGCGCCTTCCTGGCCGCCCGGCGGGTGCACGCGCCGGCGGACGTGCGACCGGGCGACCTGGCCGACTGGATGGTCGACCTGACCGACCGCGGGCTCGCCGCCAGCACCCGGGCCCGGCACCGCGTGGCCATGCGCCGGCTGTTCGCCTGGCTGGTCGCGGAAGCCATCCTGCAGGAAGACCCGGCCCGGCTGGTCGACGCGCCGCGTACGCGCCGCAGCCTGCCGGTGGTCCTGTCCGAGCCCCAGGTCGACGCCTTGTTGGCCGCGCCGGACCGCAGCACGCCGCTCGGTCTGCGCGACGCCGCCATGCTGGAGCTGCTGTACGCCACGGGGCTGCGCGTCAGCGAGCTCGTCGGGCTGCGCGAGGATCAGGTGCACGACGGCTACGTGATCGTGCGCGGCAAGGGCGGCAAGGAGCGGCTCGTGCCCTATGGCGACCGCGCCCGGCGGGCGTTGCGGCGGTGGCGGGACGAGCGCACCGACAGCGACGATCTGCGGCGCCCGGTGTTCCCGGCGCGAGGCGGCCGGCCCATGAGCCGGCAGAACTTCTGGCAGCGCATCCGGCACTACGCGCTCGCGGCCGGCGTGCGCGGCAAGGTCTCGCCGCATGTGCTGCGCCATGCCTTCGCGACGCACCTGCTGACCCATGGCGCGGACCTGCGGGCGGTCCAGGCGATGCTCGGCCACGCCGACGTGTCGACCACCGAGATCTACACGCACGTGGCGAACGAGCGGCTGCGCCAGCTACACGCAGCGCACCACCCACGCGGCGCTGACCCCGCAGCCGGTGATGGAGGAGGCCCCGATGCTTGAGCTGCTGCCGCCCGCGCGGCGCCGATCCTGGCCCTGGAGCCGGCGTTCCTTGTCCTCCACTTCACATAATATTCCTTATCGGAACCTTTCTCGGGGACAAGGGATCTTGCCCGCCGTGCTCCGTGGAACGCTCGCCACCCTGTTCCTCACCCCTGTTCTCGCGCTCCAGATCGCCTGTCGCCCGTCCCACCGGGCCATCGTCGCGCCAGAACAGCGCGTCTCCTCGGACCCTGCGACGGTCGAGCTCGGCCCGACGGCGATCGGCGATGTCGCCACCGTGGACCTGCTCCTCCAGGTCAGCACCCCCTCGGCCCGTGACGTGGTCGTCGAGCTGGAGCTCGACAACGGCAGCGCCACCGGCCTGGCCCTCGACCAGGACGCGCTGACCATCGACGGGGTCGACGGCGCGATCCTGCAGGTCTCGTGGACGCCGCTGACCGGCACCCCCTCGGCCGGCCTGATCCGGGTCCATGACGACGGTGACCTCAGCGACGAAGGCCTGCTGCTGGAGATCGATGTCGGCGGCCGGGTCGATCCCGACGGCGACGACGACGGCGATGCCCACATCGCGGCCGGCGGCGGCGACTGCGACGACGACGACCCCACCATCTCGACCTTCGCCACCGAGGTCTGGTACGACGGCATCGACCAGGACTGCGACGGGAACGACACCGACGCCGACGGCGACGGCATCGACGGCGACGGCGGCGGCGACTGCGACGACGGCAACGACGACGTCTACCCGGGCGCCGTGGACGAGACCGACGGCGTGGACGAGGACTGCGACGGGGTGGTCGACGAGGACGGCGCGACCAGCGGCGGGGCTGTCTTCGTAGGGCTCGAAACCTCTTCGAAGACAGGAGCTTACGTAGAGTCCCTCGGGCTGTTCCTGAGGGATGCGGTGTCCGTCGAGGGCTGGACCATCCAGGCCGGCGCGGGCGAGGCGACCCCCCTCACCCACGACGCCGCGTCGGACCCCGGGCCCTGGCTTCACATCTGTGGGCCCGACGACGGGCGCGCCAGCTGCGGGGTCGTGCTCGACCCGTGGCCCGAGCTGTCGAGCGAGGCCGGCAGCATCGTGCTGGCGGTCGAAGGCGTCGAGATCGACGCGCTCGCGTGGGATGCGAGCTGGGCCCTGACGGGCCGGGACCTGCAGCTGGACAGTGCGCGGGCGATCAGCGGCGCCAACGACGATCCGGGCGACTGGTGCACGGGCTTCGTGCCCGGCGACGCCAACACGCGCTGCGACTGACCCTCCCGGATGACGGGGCGGCTCCCCTCACCCGGCCAGGACGATCTCCTCGACGAACCGCCGCATGAGCGCGTTCGCCTGGGGTCCCGGGCGGTGGCCCTCGAGCCGGCGCACGGCTTCCTCCTTGCCGAACAGCTTGCCGTAGTGGTCGAAGTAGCGGGCGAACCGCGCCTTGTTGTCCGACCAGGTCAGCTCGGGGTGGAACTGGGTGGCGTAGACGCGGCGGCCGGCCATCGACACGGCCTGGTACGGGCAGCGCACGCTCTCGGCGAGGTTCTGCAGGCCGTCGGGCAGGCGGGTGGCGCGGTCCTGGTGGCCCAGCTGGGCGACGAAGGGGTCCGGGAGCGCGCCGAACAGGGCGTCGCGGCGCCCCGCTGGCGTGGGTCGCAGGTCGTAGCTGCCGACCTCGGCGTGGGCGGGGTCGCGGATGACCTCGCCGCCCAGGCCCAGGACCAGGGCCTGGAAGCCGAAGCAGCTGGCGAACATGGGCGGGCCTTCCGCGCCGGTGGCGGCGACGAAGTCGACGAAGGCCCGGATCGCGGGGTGGTCGTCGAGCACGCTGTACTCGCCGGAGCCACCGACCAGCACGACATCCGCGCGGTCCCACAGGCCGGCGTCCAGGGTCGTGTGCAGCACGTCCACCCGCTCGACCCGGTCGGCCGGCACACGCAGCTGCTCGGCGAAGGCGCGGTGCTCGTCCTCGCCGGCGCCGTCACCGGGGTTGCGGGCCTGCAGCAGGACGTAGTGCAGGGTCTCTGGGGTGCGCATGGGGAGCCGCTCCGACGGTCAGAACCAGTCGGGCACCCGTACCACGACCGGCCCCAGCACGCGGGCCTGGCAGGCCAGGCGGTCGCCGGCCGCGTCGCGCTCGGCGCCCAGGACCATGCGCTCGTTGGGCAGGGCCGGCGACAGCAGGTCGGCGCCGTCGACGACCTCGACCCGGCAGGTGCCGCAGGAGCACATCCCGCCGCAGTAGTGGGTCACGCGCACGTCGAGGTGGCGGGCGCAGGCCAGCAGGCTGATGCCGCCCGGGACCTCGCCCTCGACGCGCTGCCCGGAGTCGGTCTGGAAGACCACGGTCGTGCGCTCGGGCACGGGCGGCGGGCCACGGCGGGCCGCGCGCAGCCGCTGGCCGATCCGCTTGCCCAGTCGCAGCAGCCGTCCTGGGCCCTCCCTGTCCGCCACGCGTCCTCCACGTCGTCGATGGCTGCGGCCTAACTCCCGCCGTGGCGTCCGGTGCAGTGCCGACGGGATAGCGGCAGGCCATGTCTGCTGCCTCGCCCGACCCGACCGTCGCCGACGTCCCGCTCGAGGATCGCGAAGACGAAGACCTGGTGCTGCTGCTCCGCGACCAGGACTGCCCGCAGGCCTTCGCCGTGCTGGTCCACCGCCACAGCGGTCGGCTGTACGCCATCGCCATGGGCATGGTCCGCAACGAACAGGACGCCCGCGACTGCGTGCAGGAGACCTTCCTGGCGGTGCACCGCAAGCTCGACGGCTTCCGCGGCGACGCATCCTTCAAGACCTGGGTGAGCCGGATCACCACCAACAACGCGCTCATGAAGCTGCGCCGCCGGCGCCGCAAGCCCGAGACCAGCCTGATGGTGGTCGATCCGGAAGCGCCGGAAGAGGGGCCCAAGGAACGCGACGTCGCCGATCTGCGGCCCCTCGCCGACCAGGTGCACGAGAACCGCGAGCTCGGCGACGAGATCCGCCGCGCCGTGGACGCGCTGCCCGACAAGTACCGCGAGGTGCTGATCCTGGCCGACTACCAGCACCTGAGCATGAAGGACATCGCCGACACCCTCGGTCTGACCGTGCCCAACGTCAAGACCCGCCTGCACCGCGCGCGCCTCGCCGTGCGGGACGAGCTCAAGGCCTACGTGGCCGGCGAGCGCTGAGCCTACGCCTCCTCCGACACCCGACTGCTCCGACACCCGATTTCTCCGACACCCGACGGACTCCCCTCCCCTGGAACCGTCTGCCTCCTCCGACATCAGAGCCTCCACCGACCCCGCATCGCGCCTCCCAGGCGCCCGCAGGAAGCCCCCATGTACGACTGCAGCGACGTCGCCGTCCGGCTCATGGACTACGCCATGGACGACCTCTCGTCCGACGCCCGGGACCTGGTCGATGCGCACCTGGCCGCCTGCCCGGACTGTCGCCAGGTGGTCGAGGAGTACCGCGCGGTCAGCGACATGGTGCACGACGCGCTGGACATGGCCCTGTCGCCCGAAGACCAGGCCGCCCTGGACGCGGCCGTCCTCGACGCGGTGGCGCGCTCGGCCTGAGCCCGCGTACGGTGTCACCGGCGCTGCGTGTGGCTAGAGAGCAAGCACCGGAGTCCGTTCCATCGCCCGTCCCCCGCGACCCCCTGCCCCACGACGCCGCCCGGCAGGCCGCACCGGCCGGGCCGTGCTGTTCATCGGCCTGTCCGTGCTCGTGCACGGGCTCGTGCTGCTGCTGGTCTTCCCGTGGTGGGACCTGCTGACCCACGTCGAGCCCCGGCCCGGCATGTCCCGCCCCGTGCAGCTGCTGGTCGAGGTGCCGGACGCCCTGCCCGAGCCGGAACCGCCGGAACCCGAGCTGCCGGACAAGGGCCAGATCGTCGAGCTGCCGGAGCCCGACCATCCCGAGCGCCCCGAAGACGCCGAGTACCTGGCCGAGTACGACATCACGGTGCCCGAGGAGACGAAGACCGAGCAGGTCCGCATCAACCCGGAAGTCGTCGCCGACATGTACAGCGAAGACGACAAGCTCGAGTTCGAGGAGGCCCTGGACCTCGACATCACCGAGCCGAGCACCGGCGCCCAGGTCGGCAACGACAGCTTCGACCCCGACCAGGACGGGGCCCTGGCGTCGCTCCCCTCCCCCTTCGCCCTGTCCAACAAGGACGGCCTGCAGAAGCCGGTGCCCGCCAGCCACCGGTCCCAGGACATCGCCGGCGCCCCGCAGAACGACCTGCTGGACGAAGAGGTCGGCGATCGCGTGGCGCTCAACGCCATCGAGATCAAGTACGCCGACTACGTGCTGCGCATCCGGCGGCTGGTGAACTTCTACTGGGAGCAGAACCTCGACAACCTGCCCCGGTCCACGGTCCTGTCGAAGCCCCGCTACGAGACCGTGGTCGACGTGGTGCTCGACGGCAACGGCGCGCTGGAGTCGATCGTCGTGATCGGCGAGAGCGGCAGCGAGCCCATCGACCAGGCCGTCATCGACGCCTTCCGGATCGCCGGGCCCTTCCCGAACCCGCCCGAGCAGCTCATCGCCAAGGACGGCCGGGTCTACCTGCCGGACTTCTCGTGGACCGTCGAGATCGGCCACGCCCGCGCCCCCTACATGGGGGTGGACCCCCGCGGGGACGTGCGCTTCCCGGGCATCCTGAAGGCCACCCGCTGACGGCCCGCGCCGCTCACAGCGGCGGCAGCAGGTCCTCTTCGTCGACGCTGTCTTCGTCCGTGCCCTCGGCCTCGAGGCGCTCGGCATCGGTGCCACCGGCCCAGTAGGCCGCGTGCGCGTTGTCGGCGTCCAGCTCGGCGGCCTTGGCGAAGGCGGCCCGGGCCTGCTCGACCAGGGCCTGCCAGCGGCCGGGGTCCCCGAACACGACCTCGTCCTGGTCGGCCTGCTGGCGCAGGGCCTCGCCGCGCAGGTTCCAGGCCAGCGACAGCACGACGTTCTCGGGCAGGTCCTGGGTCCACTGGCCGCCGCCCTCCAGGATGCGGATCGCTTCTTCGGCCTGCTCGGCGGCTTCGTCGATCTGCCCGGTCTCCAGCAGGATGCGGCCGAGCTCCAGCCGCGGTTCCGCCAGCCGGGGCTCGGCCTTGAGGATGGCGGAGAGCTCTTCGGCGGCCTGATCGATGTCGCCCCCGCGGGCGGCGTCCATGGCCCGCAGGAAGCGGTCGCCCAGCGCGGCGAGGTGATCTTCGTCGTCGTCGATCGCCAGCTCGGCGGCGGCCTGGGCGCGGGCGAGCTCTTCGGCGGAGGGGTCGCGGGTCGGGGTGTCGTCAGCGGCCATCGGGGCGCTCCTGGGGGACGGGCGGGAACCGCGCCTCGACGACGGTCCAGCCGTCCTCGCGACGCAGCTCCAGCGTGCCGCCGGCCTGTACCACGAGGTGACGGGCGACGCTCAGGCCGAGACCGGTGCCCTTGCCGACCGGCTTCGTCGTGAAGAACGGCTCGAAGGCCCGGGCGAGCACGTCGGCGTCGGGCTCGGGCCCGTCGTCGCGCACGCGCACCCGCGGGCCGTCCACCTCGACCCGCACCGCCGCGGTCGAGGCGTCCAGGGCGTTTCCGATCAGGTTGGCCACGATCTGCTGCACGGCAACCGGGTCGGCGAGCACGGTGGTGCCGGCGTCGCGCAGGTCGAGCACCAGCTGGCGGCCGTGTGCGCGGGCCCGGCTCTCGAAGAGCTGCACGGCGGCGGTCGTCGGCGGCGCCAGGAGCTGGGCGGCCGTCGCCGTCGAGGGCCGGCGCGAGCCCCCGGCGTAGCGAGCGGCCAGGCCGTCGAGCAGGCCGAGCTGGTCGCGTAGCGTGGCCACCATGTCGCGGGCGCCGGCGACATCGGGCGGGTCGGCCGCGAGGCGCTGCTCCAGCAGCTGGGCCAGCCCGGACACGGCGAACAGCGGCTGGCGCAGCTCGTGCACCAGCTCGGCGGCCTGCAGGCCCAGCTCCGCCAGGCGGCCCATCTCCAGCAGTCGCTCGTCGATGACGCCGTCGTCGGTGCCGGGCGCCGCGTCGGGGGTGGGTTCTTCGGGGGGCTCGGTCAAGGCGCCTCCACGTGCTGGTCCAAGGTGATGGTGGTCTGGCAGCTCAGGCCGGTGTTCCAGGCGGAATCGGCCGGGGTGAGCTGCACGGTGTAGGCGCCGCTGGCGGCGATCAGGCCGTCGTCGCCGCGGCCGTCCCAGTACAGGGTGGCGCCGCTGCCGGACGTGGCGGTCCAGGTGGTGCGCACGGTGTGGCCCGCGGCGTCGATCAGATCCAGCCGCCACCAGGCCGCCGCAGCGTCGGCGACGGCCGTCACGCGGACCTGATCGGCTTCCAGTCCGGCGCCGTCATCGCCGTCGGGACGGAAGGTCGCCGGGGTCCGGGCGCAGGCGCCGATGGTCGTGTCGGGCGCGGCGTCCGCGACGCCGCCGAAGGTCCGGCTGTAGGCGCTGCCCGAGCCGGTGCCCGCGCCGTCCAGCCGGTTGCCGGCCAGGTCGCGCACGGTCGCCCCGCCCGTGCCGATCCCCAGCGTCCAGGCGTGGTCCGTGCCGAGGGGGACCGGGGACGACAGGGTCACCGTGGTCCCGTCGTCGGACAGGCTCAGGTCGGCGTCTTCGAGCACCACGGGGTCGCCCAGGTCATCCACCAGGGAGAAGGCCGTGGCCCGCACGGATCGGTCGAGCAGGGGCTCCGAGAACTGCAGCTGGATGGTCGACACGGCGTCGTCGAGCGTCCCGGCGGGCACCTGCTCGATGACCCGCGGGGGCAAGGCGTCGTCGTCCAGTTCGACCTGCGCGGCGCCGTAGGCGCTTCCGTCACTCTTGCCGACCACCAGCGTGCCGGAGCCACCGGGCAGGGCGGAGCCGGCCGTCCAGGCGAGCTCCGCTTCGCCCAGGGCGTCGAGCTTGAAGGACAGCCCGGCGCCCGTCGCGTCGACGGTGGCCGACGTCAGCGCCCCGGCATCCACCCGGGCCAGCAGCTCGCCGCCGGCCGGATCGCCCGCGCAGTCCACGGCCGTCACGGCGACCCACAGGTCGGCGTCCGAGCCCAGTCCGGTGGCGTCGGGGACCAGGGCGATCGGCCCGGTGGCGGATCCGTCGGAGGGGCCGACCCAGGCCGTCGCCGACGCGATGTCGCCGCAGGCGTCGGCGTCCGCCACGACCACGGACAGCACGTGGGCGCCCGCGTCGGACCAGAAGGTCGTCCAGCTCGCTGCTGACGAGGTCGTCCACTCCCCTTCGCCGTCGTCGAAGTGGAAGGTGTGCAGGGCGGCGCTGCCGGCGCTGCTGCCCGCCGCGCTCACCGACACCGTCGACGTACTGCCGGTGCGCTCCCGCAGGCACAGGCGAGGCTCGGCGCTGCCGGCGATGCCGAGGGCGGCGGTCGGCCCGTCGCTGCAGTCGGGGTCGAGGGCCTGGACCACGATGCTGCCCGTCAGGCCTCCGGCGGAGAGCTCGATCTCGTAGTCGAGGGAGGGCTCCAGCGGCTCCTCGGAGAGGAGGTGCGAGGCACCGGACGCGGTCCACGAGGCGCTGGTGTAGACCACGTCGCCGTCGACGGAGTGGCGCACCACCAGGGTGCCGGAGAAGCTGTCGGCGGGGTTGCCGTGGGCGTCCACCACGGTGGCTTGCACGTCGAGCGTGTCCCCGGTGCCCCACCACACCCACCCGGTGTCGGCGGACAGCTCGACGGCGGCCGGCGCGCCGGCGACCACGTCGAAGGCGGTGCTGGACCCGAGCAGGGCGTCGGACTGGTAGATCCGCAGCTGGTCGTCGTCCCGCGCGGTGGTGATCCGCACGGCCGTGTTCGCTCGGCCCGCCGCGTCCAGGGTCAGCGAGCTCGGCTCGAGGGTGCCGGTGAGGTCGATCAGATCGACATCGGGATCGTCCTGGACCACGAAGGGGTTGCCCCAGGCGTCCCGACCGACCAGCGAGACGGGCAGGTCCTCGCCGGCGACCACGCTGGTGGCCCCCAGGTCGACGGACACCTGGGCGAGGGGGCCGTTGACCACGCGGAATGGGTCCGTCGAGGCGGCCAGGCTCCACGAAGGCAGCGCGACGTCCAGCGTCTGGGCCGCGAGGGCGACCGTGGCGACGCAGTCGAACCGGTACTCCCCGCGCTCGCTCCCCTCCCCTGCAGCGACGCAGTCCACGTCCCCGGTGCCGCTGTCCTCGAAGGTCGGGGCGTCGATGCCCTCGACGTCGAGCGAGACTCCGTTGTCCAGCTCGTCGACGGCCCGCAGCGACAGCGGGAAGGTGGCGCCGGCCTCGGTCGTGTCCAGGTCGAGGGACACGGCCAGCGACACGGGCACCCCCGCTTCGACGGTGACCGGCGCGGCGCTCCCCAGGATCGGCTCGGGCTCGACCGTGGCCACCGTGAGCACGACCTCGTCGCCAGCGGTCTCGAGCCGCACCCGACAGGTGGCGCGACCGTCGATCAGCGGCTCGCAGGCCACCTCGGCGGGGGTCTGGGGTGGGCCGCCGTCGACGACCATGCGCACCGACAGGCTGCCGGCGCGGCTGCGGTCGCGGTTGCCCCAGGCGTCCACGGCATCGACCAGCAGGTACAGGTCCTCGTCCCCGGCGACCACCGAGTCGGGCCAGGCCTCGACCGACAGCGCCCGGGCATCGCCCGAAAGCACCTCGATGTCGGGGCTCTGGCCCGAGACCGAGGTCGCGCCAACGACGCCCAGGGCCACGATGGCGTTCTGTTCGCAGGCCACGTCCCCCGTGGCCTGGGTGAGCTCCACCCGGACCGTGGTCGCGCCGACGAAGCTCACGGTCTCGAAGAAGGTGCCTCCGGCGCAGCCCTCGAGCAGGGCCAGCTCGGCCGAGGCGTCTTCGACGGTGTTGTCGTAGGCGTCGACGACGCGCAGGTCCAGGTCGAAGTCCTCGCCGGCGGTGACCTGGTGGGGGGCGACCCGCTCCGGCAGCGACAGCTCCAGGCCGACCGGGGCGCCCGCGGTGAACGCCAGGTAGGCGCCGGTGCCGGTGACGCCTGCATCGGCCTGGGCGGCCGCGAACCGGACGAGCAGCTCGTCGACCGGCAGGGTGCTGGTCAAGGCCACGGTGGCGCGGCCGTCCCGGCCCAGGCTGCCGCGCACGCGGGTGCCACCGTCGAGGATCTCCTGATCCTCGAGCGTGTCGGTCTGGAACAGCACCGTGCCGGCCAGCTCCTCGTCGATGCTGATCTCGACGGGCAGGTCCTCGGCCACCCGAGCGCCCTCGCGGTCGAGCACCGCCAGCTCGAGCACCGCGAACTCGAGCACCTCCCAGGACAGGTCCTCGTCGTCGGTCGTGACGCTCAGCCGATCGGCCCGGGTGTCGCGGACCTCGAAGGCCGCGGACAGCGTGCCCGTGCGCCCACTGGGGGCCTCGACGCGCAGGTCGTAGACGCCGGGATCCAGGCCTTCGGGCACGGTGGCGACGAGCTGCTGGTAGTCGAGCACCTCGACGCTGCGCAGCTCGGTCTCGGGGTCGGTCTCCAGGAAGACCCGGTACTGGCGGTCGAGGGAGAGCTCGTCGCGATCGACGGCTTCGACCCGCGGCCAGAAGCCCTGCCCGGTGACCGCGATCTCGGTGTCTTCTCCCGACCAGCCCCAGTCGGGATCGATGGCCTCGGGCCGGGGAGCAGCCAGCTCGGGCCCACAGCCGGACGCGCAGATGCCGGCAGCCAGGACCAACGCGGCCGCGGCGGCGCCGGAGTGGCCCCGCGGCGGCGTCGGGCACAGGGCCTGGCGGAGCCACGTCATGCCGTGATCATAGGTGGACCCGGTCACAGCAGCAGCTTCCAGGCCAGGGTGGGGCGGAATCCGCCGATCAGGCCGTCCCAGCGAACGTCGCCGCCGGCCATGTCCAGGTACAGGTAGGACCCCTGCAGCTGCAGCTCGCTGTTGCGCAGGCGGAAGCCCACGCCGGCGGTCACCTCGGGGCCCGCGGTGAAGCCCGGGCCGGCGGCCGCGATCTCTCCGCCGAACCGGGTGCGCTGCTGGTACGGCGTGAGCGACAGGCCGATGCCGCCGTAGAACGCGGTCCGGCCACGCTGTGCGCGGGGCAGGGCCGAGATGCTGACCGGGATGAGGGTGGTGTCGACCCGCACCTGCTGGCCCGTGCTGGGGTCGGTCGCCTCGGCGCGGGTCGCGTAGCTGCCGACCGAGAGGCGGGCGACGAGCCAGCTGGGCATCGCCGGGATGCGTCCGTCCAGCTCGGCGCCGATCCAGGGGCTGCGGATGCCGCTGCCCCCGAACAGGCCGCCGCCGGCCAGCCCCAGGCCCCAGCGCAGCTCGCGGGGCGTGACGGTGAGGGTGTCCGAGGCGAGCAGCTTGCCGTCCGCACCCCGCAGGGCGACGTCGAGCTCGCCATAGGGCAGCCGGGCCGGGAGCTGGAGCAGCGCCTCGAGGCCACCGTCCTCGGTGGGGCGCAGCCGGCCCACCCGTGCGTCCCCTGCGTCCAGGGTCACCGCCGCGTCCTGGACCGCGTTGCCCCCCGCGTCGGTCAGGCGCACCTCCGCGACGACGCCCGACTGGCTGCCGGCCGGAACCTCGCCGGGCCGCAGCCGCAGGGAGATGCGGGCGATCTGCCCGGTCCGGACGGGTAGTCGCAGGCTGCTCTCCAGCCAGGGCTGCAGCGGGGTGCGGGCGTCGGCCGCGACCAGCAGGCGGTTGCGAAGCAGACCCGCCGCTTCGAGCTGCACGGCGAAGGGCCCCGGCTCGCCCGGCGTGGCGGGAAGCGTGAGCACGGCCCGGCCCTGCGCGTCGGTTCGCCCGGTCGTGGCCTGGTCGCCCCGCCGGGCGACCACCTCGACGTCGGCCAGCGGGCGCCGACCGGCGTCCAGGGCGACCACGGCCACGGCGAGCTGATCGGAAGGGGGGGCATCGAGGCCAGCCTGCAGGTCCCACGTCAGCCCGCTGCCCATGGGGGGCGTCCAGCGCGCCGTGAGCCGATCCTCGCCATGTCCGACCGCGGCGGTGCCGTCGTAGGCCGCGACGGCGACCGCAGGCCCCGCCTCGGTGTCCATGGTCACGGTGCCGCGCTCGGCCTGCAGCAGCAGGCCCGTCGCCGCCAGGCGCTCGCCGGTCGCGCCTTCGAGCCAGGCCTGGATCTGGGCCAGGGGCAGGTCGGCGTCGAGCTCCGGCGGCCACACCCGCAGCTCCACATCGGCCGGCACCGACGGATCGGTGGGGATGCGCAGCTGCTGACGGACGGCGCCGGGCAGCTCGCACTCGACCTGCAGCTCGAACAGGCGGCGGGCCGTCGGCGGCAGGGGGGCGCGCCACTGCCCGGCGCCGGTGGGAACCAGGGCCAGGGGCTCGCCGACGCCCGCGCGGCAGGCCGGCTCGGACCCGACCCAGGGGCGCCCGTCGGGGCGGAAGGCCGCGACGAAGACGTCGGGCAGGGGCTGCCCCGGGACGACCGCGGACGACGCCATCAGCGCCAGCGCGGGCTGGGGGTCGCCACCGAGCGCGATGGTCGTCCGCTGCTCGTTGCCCAGCGCGTCGCGAGCGACGACCGTGGCGCTGTTCTCGCCCGGCCACACGTCGGCGGTCGCGGCAGCCACACCGTCGGCGCCGGCGACGAAGGGCCCGTAGCTGCGCTCCCCGATCACCAGCAGCACGTCGGAGCCAGGGTCGGTCTGCACGGGGATGCGGGGCCGGCCGAACAGGCGCAGCACGGTCCAGGCCGGGGGTTCGTGGGCCTGGCGCCCGTCGCGCACGCCGACCGGGATGATGCGCGGCAGCGGGGAGTCGTCGGGCCGCAGCACCAGGTCCACCCCGCCGGTGACCTCGTGCCGCTCCAGAGGAGTCGCGGGCGAGGTGCGGAGCTGGAGGGCAGACGCCGGGGCCGTGCCCCCGCGGACGGCCACGGTCACCGGAGTGGTCGGCGAAGCCGGGTGGTCGACCCGGACGGGCAGCTGCATCGACGCGGCCGGCTCGGGCTGGATCACGACCGCCGCCTGGCGCTCGACCTCGCCCAGGGCGGCGGTGACGGCCAGCCCGCTGCGGGCAGCCGGTCCGGTGGGCAGGCGCCACTCCTGCTCCCACCGTCCGGGCGCCGTCGAGCGGGCAGCGCCGACCAGGTTGCCGGCGCTCACCGCGATGGCCACGGCCTCGCCCGGAAAGGCGGCCACCAGGGCCGGGCTCGCAGCGACCTCGATGGTGACGGTGTCGCCGACGCGGGGGCGTCCTTCGACCACCGCGAGCTCCAGGGCGGTCGCTCCGGCGCCCCCGGATCCCGGCAGGGACGTAGGCTCGGCCGCGACCGCCGGGAACGCCAGGGCGGCCACCAGCCACGCGCTCAGGGGCCCCACTGGACCTCGCTGCCGGTGATCGTGGGCGCGGTCGAGTCCCGGATGATCGACAGCTCGTCCTCGCGCGTGTTGCCGAGCGCGTCGCGGGCCCGCACCCGCACCTGGTTCTCGCCTTCGTCCAGCGGCACGCTGGCCCGGAACCGGCCGTCGGCGTCGGCCCGCACGGCGACCGAGTCGGCCCCATCGCCGACGTGCACCTCGGCGTAGGCCGCGGTCCGGCCCTCGACCAGGACATCCGCCGCGCGGGTCGTCGGGTTGCCCGGGAAGGCCACCTCGAGCAGCAGCTCGACCGGGATCGCCTCGATCACGGGCTCGCCTCCGGGCAGGCTGGTCAGCCGCTGGCCGGCCTCGACCGACCGGCCGCTGCCGTCGTCGCTGACGCCCTCGACCCGGACCGAGCCTCGCCCGGGCTCGACCGCCAGCGCACCTTCCTGGTCCACGGCCACGGTGGTCTCGCCGTCTTCCACGTAGACCGCGCGCCCCCGGCTGGACAGGCCGAGCGGGGTGCCGCCCGCGCGGACCCGCGCCGAGACGCGGCCCTGCTCGAGCTCGACCCGGACGCCCGACGCGTCGACCTCGAGGATCTGCACCGCCGAGCGCGCCTCGAGCTCCAGCCGCGTGTCGTCGCCCATGCCCAGCACGGCGCGACCGTCCTCGCCGACGTGCACGGTCTGCTGCGCCTCGACCCGGTCCCCGGGGGCCAGCGCCGACCGGTGGCCGGTGGCGTCGGTGCGGTGCACATCGCCCTCGGCCTCGACCACCTCGACCGCGACGGCGCCGTCCTCGGAGAAGACCAGCCGGTAGCCCGCGAAGCCGACCACCAGCACCAGCAAGGCGGCGAGCAGTAGCTGCAGTCCCTGCTTCATGCCGCGCCCCCGGTGAAGGCGGGCAGCACGATCCGCCACTCCAGGCGGTCGGCGCCTTCTTCCGGCTCGACCAGCCGGCCGCCGTGCGCGGCGAGGACCTGCCGGCTGGCCCACAGGCCCATGCCCTGGGCCATCCAGTCGTCCTCGCCGACCCGCGCCGGGCCGTCGATGCGCAGACTGAGCCCGGCCTGGGGGCCGCTGCCGCGCTGTGCGGGGAGGAGGGAACCGGAGAGGAGCACGGTGGATCCGGGAGCCGCGGCTGCGCGCAGGCTCGCGAGCAGCTGGACCAGGGCCTGGGCCAGGGAGTCCCGGTCGCCGCGGACCACCAGGCCCTCGCCCGGTACCCGCTGCACGGTGACCCCCCGGTCGTGGAAGGTGCTGCCCACCAGGTCGAGGACCTCGTCGAGCAGCCTCTGCAGGTCTACCACGGACCACTCGCCGGGATCCAACGTGGCCCGGGTGGGGTCGGCCCGGGAGAAGCGCTGGAGCCGGCGCACGATCTCGCTGCACCGCACCGTCTGCGCCTCGACCTCGCCGAGCATGGCGGCCAGCCCGGGGTCCTTCTCCTGCAAGCGGGCGCGGGTGACCTGGGTCAGGCCCAGGATGCCGGCCAGCGGATTGTTCAGCTCGTGGGCCAGCCCGGCGCCCATCTCGCCGACCGCGGCCAGGCGAGCCGACTGGACCAGCCGGTCCTGGGCTTCCGCGAGCTGGCGGGTACGCTCCTCGACCCGGGCCTGGAGCTCCTGGTTGAAGGCCTCGATCTCCTGGTTCTTGGACGCGATGACCTCACGGTCGTGCGCCAGTCGCCGGCTCATGAAGTTGAAGGCCCGAGTGAGCTCGGACAGCTCGCCGCCGTCCTCGGGGCCGGGCACCTGGCGGCCGTAGTCGCCCTCGGCCACCGCCAGGGCGCCGTCCCGGAGCGCGAGCACCGGCGTGTTGATCTGCGACGCGAAGATGATGCCCAGCACGGCGGACAGCAGCATGGCGACGGCGGCGACGTAGGCCGTGCGGAAGCTGATGTCGGTCGCAGCACTCAGCACCGTGTCCAGCGGCTCGGCCACCACCACTCGCCAGCCGGTGCCCGGCACCGCGGCCGACGCGGCCAGCACATCGACCGCGGCGCCGTCCTCGTCGCGGCCCTCGTAGCGGAGCTCCTCCACCAGCACATCTGCCGGCAGGGCGGCGACGGCGGCCCGGTCCACCAGGGCCGGCGACCCGACCAGCACCTGCCCCTGTGTTCCGACCAGGGCGAGCCGCTCGGCGCTGCCCTCGCCCCTGGCGAAGCGAACGCCCAGCGCCGTCAGGTCCAGCTCGACCCCCAGGACGAAGTCGCCGGCTGCCGAGCGGGCCGCCAGGGGCATCACCGGCAAGGCACGACCGTCGGGGAAGTAAGGCTGTCCGATGCCGATGCCGCCGGGGGCGATGCCGGGGCGAAGGCGCTCCAGGGCGTCGCGGAAGGCCTGGAAGCGTGCATCGTCGACCGCGTCCCGGCCGGCGCGGGCCGCGGGCTCGGGGCGGGCCAGGAAGAAGCTGGGCGACAGGTCGGCGCCGTTGGCGTCCACCAGCGCCACGATGTGGACCTCGGGGTTCTGCTGGTAGACCAGCCGCAGGAAGGCGTTGCGCTCGGCGTCGGGCAGGGCCGCGAGATCGAAGGTCCGGGCCTGGCGGGACAACAGCTCCTGCTGCATGCGCAACCAGCCGGTGACGTGGTCGGCCAGTGCCTCGGACGTCCGGACCTGGACCTCGGTGACCTTGGCGACCACGCGGGTCGTGGCGACGTGATTCGCCACCAGCCCGAGCATGGCCAGCGGCGCGAGTGCCGCCAGCACCGCCAGGATCACGAAGCGCGTGCGCAGGCGCACCGCGCGCTCCTACGACGCCGCGGGGAGCTTGATGCGGAAGGTCGTGCCGTCGCCCACACCGCTCTCGACCTGGACGCTGCCCCGGTACTTGGTGACGATGCGCCACACGACGTTGAGCCCCAGGCCCGTGCCCTTCCCCGGGGGCTTGGTCGTGTAGAACGGGTCGAACACGATGCCCAGCTTGTCGTTGGGGATGCCGGTGCCGTTGTCGCGGACCGACGCCCGTACGGCTCCCGGCTCGGTGTCGACCTGGACCCGCACCTTGCCGCCCCCGTCGGGGTGGTGCTCACGCACCGCCTCGCAGGCGTTCTTGAACAGGTTCACGAAGACCTGCTGCACCTCGTTGACGCGGGCCTGCACGACGGCGCCGGGCGTCAGCGCGAGCTCGACCTCGATGCCGTCGGTGGGGGCGGTGCGCTGCACGAGCTTCACCGCGTCCTCGGCCACCTTCGCGACGTCGACGGTGGTCTGGTACTCGCCGCTCGCGGCCCGGGAGTAGCCGGACAGCTCGACCACGATGTCGCGGATGTTGCGGCAGTACTCGACGATGTCGCCGGCGTACTCGCGGGTCAGCTCGGGCTCGGACTCGTCGAGGATCGCTTCCGCCAGGCCCATGATGCCGAACAGCGGGCTGCTGATCTCGTGCGCGACACCGGCGGCCAGGGTGCCGATGCCGGCCAGCTTCTCGGACTGGATGAGCTCGGCCTGCAGCTCGCGGGCTTCGTCCAGGGCGACCTGCAGGGCGTCGTTCTTGTCCTTGAGGTCGACCAGCAGCCGCGCGTTCTCGCGGGCGATGCGCTGCCGATCCAGGGCCCGCTCGACCTTGCGGCGGATCTCGAAGACGTTGTTGAGCGGCTTGAGCACGTAGTCGTAGGCGCCGAGCTCCATGGCCTGGATCGCGGTCTCCAGGCTGCCGTAGCCGGTCACCACGATGACCTCGGTCGTCGGGTCGCGCTGCTTGGCGAGCTCGAGCAGGACGAGTCCGCCGACGTCCGGCAGGTTCTTGTCCGTGACCAGGATGTCGCAGCCCTGTTCTTCGATCACCCGCCGGGCGTCGTTGCCGGTGCCGACCGTGGTCAGCCGGTAGGGCTGGTCCTCGAAGACGGCGCGCAGGATCTGCAGGATCACCGGCTCGTCGTCGACCACCAGCAGGTGGGCCGTCGCGCCGCGCGCCGGGGAGCCGGAGGGGGGAGAGGGGCTGTCCATGAACTCTCTGCTCCCGATGGTCGGGGGGACCCCGAGGGGCAAGGTCGCAGAAGCGACGCTGGCGAGGGGTCCGTCGATGCCCTGGCCGACTCTGGAGTGGCCACGTTAGCACGCACTCGGCGAGCGGGCCCGGGCCTTGCGCCCCGGCGTTGACACCCGCCCGGACCCCTGTGACACTCGCTCCTCCTCCGCCCGTCCCCCCCGGATGTCCACGATGACGGCTCGCACGCTGCTTCTGCTCGCCCTCCCCCTCGCTGCCTGCGGGGGAAAGAAGAAGACCGGCGGTGAGGTCCGCCGGGCCGCGGTGCTGAGCGAGACGCCCACCGCCGACGGGCTCACCCGCCAGGACATCGACATCAACGGGGACGGCGTCGCCGACGTGTTCAACTACCAGCGGGAGCGCGCCGACGCGGCCCCGCTGATGGTGCGCAAGGAGACCGACCTGAACTGGGACGGCCGCATCGACGTCCGGTCCTGGTTCGACGACGCCGGCGAGATGACGAAGGAAGAGATGGACGGCGACTTCGACGGCCGGGTCGACTGGACCGACCACTACCAGTCCGGCCGCCGCGTGATGAGCGAGGTCGACACCGACTTCGACGGCATGTTCGACCTGTTCAAGTACTACGAGGGCAACGTGCTCCGCCGCAAGGAACGCGACGCCAACAAGGACGGCCGCGTCGACCTGTGGGAGTACCTCGACGACCAGGGCAACGTGGTCAAGGTCGGCCGGGACACCGACGGCGACGGCGTGATGGACCAGCGCGAGGGCTGAGCGCCCGGTCGCGGTCCCCTCCCCTGCGGCCCGCCCCTGCGGCCCTCCTCAGCGGCCGTCGCGTCAGGCCTGCGGCGTGTCGGCGGCGTGCGCCTCGGCCCAGTCGACCAGCTCGGGCAGGGTGTCGCGCAGGTCGTGGTGGCGGGCCCAGCCCAGGGCCTCGGCGCGAGCCGGGCTGCCGACCAGGACGGGCACGTCGGCGGGGCGCAGCCGACCGGACGCAGGCGCGACGTGGGGCATGCCCCCGCCGGCGAGCCACGACAGCAGCACCCCCAGCGGGTGGGCCGTGCCCGAGCAGAGCTGCACGATGTCGCCGGGGGCCGCGCGGTCGGCCAGCAGGGCGTAGCCGGCGACGATGTCTCGCACGTCGGTGTAGTCGCGGCGCAAGGTCAGGTCCCCGGTGCGGATGGGGGCGGCGGCGCGGCCGAGCATGGTGGCGCGTCGGCCGGCGGCCAGCTGGCCCGCCCAGTCGGCCAGGGCGTAGCGGGGCGCCTGGCCCGGGCCGGTGTGGTGGAAGGCGCGGGCCACGATCGCGTGCAGGCCGGAGCGGGCGGCGGCGAGCACGATGCGCTCGGCGGTCTCCTTGGTCCGGCCGTAGAGGCTGTCCGGGGAGAGGGCGTGATCCTCGTCCACCGGGAGGTAGGACGGCTGCCCGTAGACATGGCAGGTGCTGGCGAAGACGAAGGGCACGCCGGGGCGCAGGCCGGCCAGCAGCGCCTCGGTGCCGCCGACGTTCACTGCGATGGCGCGGTCGGGATCGGCCGCGCAGTCCCCGACGTGGCTGACGGCGCCCAGGTGGAAGACCAGATCGGGTGCGTCGTACAGGAGCGCCTGGCGGGTGGCGCGGCCGTCGGCCAGATCCTGCTGGCGGTAGATCACCCCGGCCACGGGATCGGCCACCGGACGGCGCGTCCAGCCGACGACGTGCATGCCTCGGGCCCGCAGGTGGCGGCAGAGCCACGTACCTGCGAAGCCGCCCGCGCCCGTGACGACGGCCCGCCGGTCGTCGCTGGGACGGCTCATGGCAGGCCGCGCCGGGCCCGATCCAGATCGGCGTGCACCATGCGCTCGACCAGCTGGTCGAAGTCCACGGTGGGCGACCAGCCCAGGGCCCGGTGGGCAGGGGCCGGGTCGCCACGCAGTGACGGGATCTCGGCCGGGCGCAGCAGGGCCTCGTCGTGGCGCACGTGCGCACGCCAGTCGCGCCCCACGACGGCGAAGGCCCGGGACACGAAGTCCTGGACCGAGTGGCAGCGTCCGGTGGCGATCACGTGGTCGCGCGGCGCGTCCTGCTCGAGCATCAGCGTCATGGCCCGCGTGTAGTCGCCAGCGAAGCCCCAGTCGCGCTTCACGTCCAGCCGCCCCAGGGTCAGGTGGTCGGCGCGGCCGGTCTCGATGGCGGCGACGGCGCGGGTCACCTTGCGGGTCACGAATTCGTTGCCGCGGCGCTCGCTCTCGTGGTTGAACAGGATGCCGGACACCACGAACAGGCCGTGGCTCTCGCGGTAGTTGACCGTCAGGTGGTGGGCGTAGACCTTGGCGACGCCGTAGGGGCTGCGCGGGTGGAAGGGGGTGTGCAGGTCCTGGGGCTCGTGCTCGGCCAGGCCGAACATCTCGCTGCTGCTGGCCTGGTAGAACCGGGCATCTGGCGCACCCAGGCGCAGCGCCTCGAGCATCCGGGCCGCGCCGAGGGCGGTCACGTCGCCGGTCAGGAGCGGCTGGCGCCAGGACGTCGGCACGAAGCTCTGGGCGGCCAGGTTGTAGACGTGGTCCGGGCGGACCTCGCGCATCAGGTCGATCAGGCTGCCGAGATCGAGCAGATCGCCCTCGCGCAGCTCCAGGGGGTCCGTGGGCCGGTCGAGCAGGTGGGCGATGCGCCAGGGATTGGGCGAGGCGCTGCGGCGGGCCACGCCGACCACGCGCCAGCCCCGCGCGAGCAGCTGCTCGGCCAGGAAGCTGCCGTCCTGGCCGGTCACGCCGGTGATCAGCGCGGTCGGCATCAGGTGTACTCGTCCAGGTCGCGGGCCTCGAGGGCGGCCAGCACGTCCTTGAGCTGCTGGGCCCGGCCCTTGTCCATCACCAGGAGCGCGTCGCCGGCATCGACGACGACCAGGTCGGAGACCCCGACCAGGGCGACCAGCCGGTCGGGCACGAAGACCACGTTGTCGTCGCTGTCGATGGCGATGGACCGGCCCACGCGGCCGCGTCCTCCCTCGACCGGCGGCAGCACCTCGGCCGCCGCCGGCCAGGCGCCGACATCCGACCAGCCGGGGTCGCAGGGCACGGTCAGGATGTCGTCGTGGCGCTCCATGATGCCGTAGTCGATGCTGGTCGCCTCGAGCTCCGGCCACTGCGCGTCCAGGGCCGCGGGGTCGGCCGCGATGGCGTCCAGGGCGGCGGCGCTGCGCGGCAGGTGGGCCGTGAAGGCCGTGCGCATCGTGCGGGCCTGGAACACGAACATGCCGGCGTTCCACAGGTGGCGCCCCCCGGCCAGCCAGGCGGCGGCCGTGGCGGCGTCGGGCTTCTCGCGGAACCGGTCGACGACGCGCAGGTCCTGGCCCGCGAAGCGACCGGCTTCGGCCCCCAGCTCCAGGTAGCCGAAGCCCGTCTCGGGACGCTCGGGCTGGATGCCCAGCGTGACGATGCACGGCCGCGACGCGGCGGCGGCGGCCGCGCCGGCCAGGGCCTCACGCAGCACCTGGGGCCGGGCGATGACGTGGTCGGCCGGCAGGATCGCCAGCAGGGCATCGGGCCCTGCGCGCCGCGCGACCTCGACCGCGGCCCAGCCGACACAGGGCGCGGTGTTGCGGCCAGACGGCTCGATGAGCACCTGGTCGGGCGCCAGCATCGGCAGCTCGGCGCGCACCGCGGCTTCCATGTCCGGGCCGGTGACGACCAGGACGCGCTCGGCGGGGACCAGCGGCGCCAGGCGGTCCACGGTCTGGCGGATCAGGCTGTGCTCGCCGGTCAGGGCCAGCACCTGCTTGGGCCGATGGCGGCGCGACAGGGGCCAGAACCGGGTCCCCCGGCCTCCGGCGATGATGACAGCGAACAGCGGCGGGTTCATGGCCTCTCCAGAGCGCTCCGCCCCCTATCGCGAGGGGGCGGGGCCTACCCGCCGTCGGCGCCCGGTCCCGGGTCCGCGTAGAGCGCCGGGTCGACCTGCCCGGCCGCGTGGCAGGCCACCACGGCCACCGCGTTGGCCAGGTTCAGGCTCCGGATCGGTCCGTCGAACGGGATCCGCCACGCCGGGAAGCGCGCCGCGACGTCTTCCGGCAGGCCGACGCTCTCGCGGCCGAACAGCAGCACGTCGCCGGGCTCGTAGCGGGCGGCCGTGTAGGGCCGTGCGGATCGCGCGGAGAAGGCGTGCACGCGCCGGCCCTCGGCCCAGGCGAAGAAGGCGTCGGCGTCGTGGTGCTCGACCACGTCGACGTGCTTCCAGTAGTCCAGGCCCGCGCGGCGCACGGCCTTGTCGTCGGTCTGGAAGCCCAGCGGGTGCACCAGGTGCAGCCGCGCGCGCAGCCCCAGGCACATGCGCCCGATGTTGCCCGCGTTGGGTCCGATCTCGGGGTGCAGCAGGGCGATGTGCAGCCGGGGCGGCAGCTCATCGCCCGCTGGGGGGTGCGGGGCCGAGGCCAGCTCAGGCCTCGCCGACCGGCTCGGGTTCCGAGTAGGCCCCGATGATGACCCGCGCCGGCTTCAGCAGGCGGCTGCCGATGCGGTAGCCGGTGTCGAAGACCTCGACGACCACGTCGTCGAGCGCCTTGTCCTGGACCGGCATCGTGGTCAGCGCCTCGTGCAGGTTGGGATCGAACCGGGCGCCTCGACCGGGGACCTCCTCCAGGCCGAGCTTCTTGAAGGCGTCCATGAACTGGTGGAGCACCAGGCCCAGGCCCTTGGCCTGCTCCTCGAGGCCCTCCTTCTCCAGCGTCGCGATGGAGCGCTTGAGGTTCTCGACCGGCTCGAACAGCGTGCCGACCACCTCGCCGCGGCGCATCTCCTCCTTGATCGAGGCCTGCCGGGCAAGCCGGTCCTTGGTGGCCTGGATCTCGTCGGACTGCTGGCGGTAGGCGGCGCTCACCGCCTTGAGCCGGGCTTCCAGCGCGGCGACCGTGTCGCGAAGCTGCATGGTCTCGTCGCCGACCAGCGCCACGCCTTCGTCATCGGCCGCGCCGAGGTCGACCACGTCGGCCCCGGGGTCGGTGTCGGCGTCGCCGTCCGGCTCGCCGGCCGCGGCTTCGTCGACCGCGTCTTCGCCCGCGCCGTCGGAGGTCGCGGTGTCGTCGACGTTCGCTTCGTCGAAGGGGGTCTCGTCCGGGCTGGCTTCGCTGTGCTGGGACACGGCTGTCTCCATGTTCGGGCCGACGTGGATAACCACCGCCCCCCACCCGTCAACAAAGGCCGAGGTGCCCGTGGACCGCCAGAACCGCCTGATGCTCGTGCTGGCCGCCGTGCTGCTCGCGATGCTCGCGGCCATCCTGCTGGTGGACCCTCCCGATGGCGAAGACGAGGGCGAGGGGGGCGAGGAGTACAGCCGGCTGTTCGCCGACCGCGAGACCGAGCAGATCGAGCGCGTCGTGATCACTCGGGGCCAGGAGGAGCGAGCCTTCGTCCGCGACACCGACGGCTGGCGGATCGTGGCCCCGGTCCAGGCCCCTGCCGACAGCACGCGGGTCGAGGCGATGGTCGACAGCCTGGTGCGGGTCGAGGCCGGGCCGCCGCTGGAGGGCGACGCGGGCCAGTACGGGCTCGCGCCGCCGCGGACCAAGGTCGCCCTGCGAGGCGAAGACGGCGTCGAGCAGGCCCTGTGGGTGGGGGCGGACGCGCCGGTCGGCTTCCACAGCTACGTGCAGGCCGGCGAAGGCGCCCCGCCGCGGGCCAGCCGGGCCCGCCTGTCGCCGGCCCTGGACGTGCCCCTCGACGACCTGCGCCAGCGCAGCCTGTGGCGCATCGCCACGACGGCATCGACCTCGCTGTCGATCGCCGGCCCCCAGGTCGCGCTGGAGCTGGTCCAGCGCGAGGGGAGCTTCTGGGTCCGGGCGGCCCTGGCCGGGGCCGACGGCGCTCCCCCTGTGCTCGACGGCCCGGCCCACCGGGCCGACCCGGCGCGGGTCGACGCCCTGCTGCGAGCCCTGGCCAGCCTCGAGGCGGCCGGCTTCCGCGACGAGCTCGCGCCGGACATCATCGTCGGGGGCGAGCTCGTCGGGGGCACCACCATCACCGTCGAAGCGGCGGGCGCCCGCCAGTCCCTGTACATCGCTCCCGACCCGGCCGGCGGCGCCGATCTGGCGACCGGCCCCCTGCAGGCCGGCGTCGTGGCGCTCGACCCCGCCTGGCGGCAATTCGCCGAGCAGCCCGTCACCGCCTGGTGGGACACGATGCTGCTGCCCGTCGCGCCGCCGGCGCTCAGCGGAGCGAGCATCCAGCTGGGGGATCGCACGGTCCGCGTCGATCAGGACGAGGCGGGTGTCTGGAGTCCCGACGGCGCCAGCCGCCTGCTCGATGCCCTGGCGGCCGCCCGCATCGAGCCCGGCGAGGTCCCCTCCCCCGCCGGCGCGGCGTGGGGTGAGCTGCGCTTCGAGACGGACGACGGGCGCAGCCGCACGCTGCGGATCTTCCAGCAGCTGGACGACGGCAGTCGGCTGGTCGCCGACGACGCCGGCGGCAGCGGCTTCCGCTTGCCCGCCATCGAGCTCGAGCGCATCCGTGGCGCCCTGCCCTGAGCCTGCCCAGGGGCACGGGCCCCGGAGCGGCTACTGGGCGTCCCGCATCCGGGCGCCAGCGGCCGACAGGGTGGCGACGCTGGCCAGGGCGAAGCCGTCCCGGCCCGGGCGGGCGAGCACGGCGGCCAGCCAGCGCTGCAGCGCTCGGGGCGCGACGAGCCACAGCCCGACCGAGGCCAGGCCCGCCGCCGCGGCCAGCACCGGCAGGGTCGCCGCCGAGAGCAGACCCGCCAGGCCGGTCGCCACGGCCACGGTCCGGGCGACGCTGACGGACGCCACGGCGAGCCGCAGCCGCCGGCGGACGCGGGTCAGCGCGTCGTCGCGCCCCCGGTCGGCCGACGCGGCGGCCAGCAGGTGGCTGCGGCCCGCGTTCAGGGCGCCCTGGCGCAGCGCCACGATGGCGCGCAGGACGGACACGCTGTGAGGGTCGGCCTCGCAGCTCGACGCCCGGGCCAGCGCCGCGGTGGCGCCCGGCAGGTCGCCCTCGCGAAGCCGCGAGACCGCCAGCTGCCAGGCCAGCGAGGGGTCGTCGGGGAAGTACCGGCTGCCCATCTCCGTAGCGAGCCGGGCCTCGGCAAACCGGCCCAGCTGGTCGGCGACCACGGCCGCGCCGACGTAGGCGCTGCGGCGGTAGTGGTCGCCTTCGTAGGCGGCGATGAAGGCTTCGAGTGCGCCCTCGGTGTCGCCTTCGTGCAGCCGCTGCAGGGCGTTGCGCTGCGGCCGGGTGGGCGAGGCGGCCTCGACGTCGTCGTCCGCCTCTTCGTCGGACGCCGTGGCGCGCAGCCCCCGCGCCTGGACGGCGCTGGCGGTGAGCACCAGGCCGACGTCCGCGCTGTGGTGGAAGGCCACCAGGCTCTCGACTCCGTCGCCACCGTCGCGCAGGTGCTGCATCAGCTTCACCTGGGCGAAGAAGGCATCGCGCGCCGGGCACGGCCCGCCGGGCTCGCCGACTTCTTCGAAGGGGTAGGCGTAGAGCAGCAGCGCGCCGGTCTCGCCGTCCAGGCGCAGGGCCCAGACCGACGCGGTCTCGAGGGCGCCGACCTGGTCGAGCTGCAGCTCGGGACCGACGACCTCCTGGCCCAGGCAGCGCCGCAGCAGGGCCGTCACCTCGCCCGCGAGGCCCGGCCGCCCCTCTGGAGGCAGCTCCAGTCGATGCAGCGCGGCCCCGCCGTAGCGCTCGAAGTAGCTGCGGCGCAGCTGGGCGATGCGCTGCCGGCAGTGCTCCGCCTCGGCATCGGCGATGTCGCCGTCGTCGTAGCGACTGGGCGCGCTGACGATGCGGCGCTGGTACAGCCGGATGCTCTCCTCGAAGGAGTAGCGGCGGACGACCCCATCGCGACCGACGATCTCCACGGGGAACTCGACCACCTGACTGTAGTCCTTTCGCCCGTAGCGCCTGAGCTTGCGCGACTTGTCCATCTCGCCCGACCCGGAGGGAGTCACGGTAGCACCCGCAGCAGCGGGGCCACAAGGCGGCGCGGTGCCGCCGGCCACCCTGGAAGCATGCCCCAGCCTGGGTCAGCGACCTGTCAGGAGCCGGTCTGGTGAAGATTGCTTACGCTGCAATAGGCTTCACGCCCGCCCGTAGTGGGGGGTGGACGCGCGGAAGGGCCGCATGTCCCGCCCGGGCCGTCCCGGACCCCCGACACCCCGGTTCCCTACGGAGATGGCAGCACGCGCCTTGCGCCTTCACGACGGCGAGATCGACGAGTCCCCCTGGATCGAGGCCGCCGCCGCCGGCGACCCCGAGGCCTCCGCGTGGCTGGTCGAGCGGTACACCCCGACGGTCTACCGGTTCACGTTGCGCTTGATGCGCAACGAACAGGACGCGCGCGACGCGACCCAGGACACGCTGGTCAAGGTCCTGCGCAACCTGGAGCGCTACGACGACCGGTGGAAGTTCTCCACCTGGGTCATCTCCATCGCCCGGAACACCTGCATCGACACCTTCCGCAAGCGGAAGCGGCAGAGCTGGGACGAGCCGACGGACGTGGCCGACCACGGTCCCTCTCCCCTGGAGCTCACCAGCCGCCAGCAGCGGGCCGAGGTGCTGCACGCCGCCCTCGACCGCATCCCGCCGCTGTACCGGGAGGTGCTCGTGATGTACCACTTCGACCACATGAAGTACCGGGAGATCGCCGACGTGCTCGACATCCCCATCGGCACCGTGATGAACCGCATCTTCCGGGCCCGCCGCAAGCTGCGCGACGCCTTCGACGCCGAGCTGGACGGGGAGTCCTGATGTCCGCCGACACCTGGATCCACCTGCCCGATGCGCTGGTCGAGGACTTCGTCGAGGGGCGCCTGTCGGACCTGGACGCGGTGCGGGTCGCCACCCACGCCGACGACTGCGCCATGTGCCGCAACCGGCTGGCGGCCGCAGAGCCGCTGACCTCGCTGTTCGCCAGCTGCGACGAGCCCGACGTGCCGGCCGATCTGGCGGCCCGGGTCATCGCGGCCCTGGATGCACCGCCGCCGGCCGAGCGGCCGGTCGCGCCGGGCATCGCGGCCGGGCTGGCCGTCGCCGCCATCGCCGTGCTGGTCCTGCTGGGTTCGCCCGGCGAGCTGGTGGCCGGCGGGCAGATCGTCTGGCAGGCGCTCGGGTCGACCCTGCGGGCAGTCGAGCTGCCGGTCGCCCTGGTCACGCCTGTCTGGATGGCGGCTGCGATGGCCACCTTCGCCGCTGCTGCCGTGACGGCGCGTCGCCTGGAAGGCGGCCCGCGGCAGGCGTCGTGGCGGTGAGAGCCGCGCTGCGGGTGGCCCTGGCGGGGCTGCTCCTGCACGGTGCGGCCTGGGCCGACGACACGGTGGACGCGCCCGTCGCGCCCGCTCCCGTGGTCGTGCCGACCGAACCTGCGGCCACGGCCGCACCGGACCTGCCGGCTGGCGTCGCGGCCGACCCGACCGAGCCCGCTGTGGCGCCCGATCCCGCCCTCGCCCGGGTCGAGGAGCTGGAGCGCCGCCTGGCCGAGCTCGAGGGACAGCTGTCCACGAAGGAGGACCCCGATCGCCCGCAGAGCCGCTCTGGCCGCGGCGGGCTGACCATCGCCGTCGACGAGCTCGTGCGCGACGCGGTCGGGCTGGGCGGCCCGGTCGATGTCGCGGGCACGGTCGAGGGCAACGCCGTCGGCCTGGGCGGGGACGTCCGGGTGCGCGACGGCGGCAAGGTCGACGGACACGCGGTTTCTTTCGGCGGAGAGGTCGTGGTCGAGCCGGGCGGCACCCTGACCGGAGAGGCGCTGGAGCTGGACGTCGAAGACGGCGCCACCGTCGCCCTCGCCGTGCCGCGTCCCGACGACTGGACGGGCACCCTGCGCGATCTCGCGCGGCGCTTCGCCCTGCTGCTCGGTCTGGCCGCGGCGGGGACCCTGGCGGTCACGCTGTGGCCCCGCCAGGTCGACGAGGTCGCCCGTCGCATCACGACCCGCCCGTTCTGGTACGGCATCGCCGGCGCGGCGCTGACGACGGCCCTGACCCTGGGCGCGTCGGTGCTGGCCATCACCGTCATCGGCCTGCCCGTGTCCGTCCTGTTCCTGTTCGTGCTCGCGCTGGCCTGGCTGGTCGGCGTGTCGGCCGTCTGTCGGGTCGCCGGCGAGCGACTGCCCGGCGGGGCCTCGCGCAGCCCCCTGGCGGCCTACCTGGTCGGCGCGGGCCTGCTCGCCCTGATCTCGATGGTGCCGGTGCTCGGCAGCGCCGTCACCGTCCTCCTGGCGCTGCCCGCCGTGGGCGCGGCGGTGGTCGCGGGACTGTCCGACGAGCCCGAAGACCGGCTGGCGTGACCGCAGCTCTCCGCCCCAGGCGATAGGCTGCGCGGGATGTCGCTTCCCCTCCCCTCGGTCCTGCTGTTGCTGACTGCCTGTGGCGGCGCCCACACCGCCGACCGGCGCGCGGTCGACGTCTCACCCACGGTCGCCGTCCAGGCCCCGGTCTCGACCGATCCCGGCGCGTCCGCCTCCGTCGTGCCCTGGCCCCTGCGCCACCGCGGCTTCGCCGGCGACGGGCCGCGGGTCGATCCGCAGGTCGCATGGAAGGTCGCCCTGCCGGGCCCCGTCACCGCACCCCTCACCACCGACCGCACGTCGATCTTCGCGGTGGGCGGTGGGACCGTGACCAACATCTCGCGCAAGGGCCAGGTGCTCTGGCAGGTGCAGCCCGACGCCGTCGGACCGGTCACGCCCTCGGGCAACGACCTGTACGTCGGGGTCCGCGACGGCGCGCTGATCGGACTGTCGCCCAGCGACGGCGGCGACAAGCTGGCCTTTCCGGGGACGGCCCGGGTCCGCGGCAGCGCGGTGCCGGTCGAGGGCGGGCTCGCCTGGGCCACGGTGGACGGCAAGCTGCACCACACGCTGGGCGACACGCGGACCATCGGTCCCACCGTCGCCCGGGACCTGGCCAGCGACGGCGACTTCGTGTTCCTGAGCAGCCTGGACGGCATGCTCTACGGCGTGCCGGGCCCCGGTCGCAGTGAAGCCGCCTGGCGCTCCCGGCTGCCCGGCCCGGCGCGCACCCAGCCGGTCGTCCTCGGCAGCGTGGTCATCGTCGGGCACGACGCAGGGACCGACACCCAGCCCGGCCTGTTCGCGGCCAGCCGCACCTCGGGCCGCGTCGCCTGGCAGCGGCAGCTCGCGTCGCCTCCCGCCAGCGACCTGGCGGTCGCCGATCTGCTGCCGGCGGACGACACCGCGGGCATGGTCGTCCTGATCCCCCGCCACGACGGCGTCATCGAGGCCTTCGACCCCAAGACCGAGACCACCCGCTGGGAGACGGCCCTCGGCCCCCACCCGCTGGTCGGGTCGCCCGTGGTCGCCGGGCGCAGCGCCTGGGTCGGCGATGCCGGCGGCAGCGTGCATCGGGTCGACCTCGACGACGGCGGCGTCGCCTGGTCCCGCGATCTGGGCGCCGCCGTGACCGGCGATCCCCTGCTCATCGACGGCCTGCTCGTCGTCGGCCTCGCCGACGGCACGGTCGTCGCCCTCGAGGACGGCACGTGAAGATCCTGGGCGGGGCCGCGCTGCCCCCTGTCGAGCTGCTCCACTCCGGTCCCACCCTCGCTGCGCCCTCGCCCGAGCTGCGCGTGGTCGAGGGGGGACTGCTGCGCGTCGGCCGCGATCCCCTGCTGGTGCCGCGTCCTGGCTCGCTGCGCGTCGCGGTCGGCCCGCGGGGGGCGCTGCTGGCCCACACGCTCGACACCGGCACTCGCCTCGAGTGGCTGCGCGGGGACACCATCGCGCACGTGCGCGACCTGCCCGGCGCCGTGCTCGCGCTGGGGTCGGACGTGGTCATCTGGAGCGGGGGCGGCGCCGTGCACGTCGAGACCGCGGACGGGCGCGCCTGGCCCGTTCCCGAGGGGGCCCGCGTCCGCAACGCCTGCCCGGCGCCGTGGGGGCTGTGCTGGACCGAGGGGCGCACCTTGTTCCGCTGGCGGCCCGATCGCGGCGCCTCGGTGGCCGCGACCCTTCCCGCCGCCACGGGGCGGCTGTGGACGGGGCCGGGCGGCATGGTGCTGGCCGACACCCGCAAGGGAGCGGTGCTCTGCGTGCCCGGCCAGGGACCGGTCCCGGTCGAGGGCCTGTCCGGCCGCATCACCGCAGCGGATCTGTCCGTGGACGTGGTGATCGAAGACGAAGACGGCGTCGCACTGATCGAGGACGGCGAGGTCATCGACCGGCGCGAGTCCGGGCGCGTCGGCTGTGAGGGACGGTGGCTGGACGAAGCCGGTGATCTGCGCGCCTGGGACGAGGAGGACGACGTGCCGGCGCCGGGAGCGGCGGTCGTCTTCCAGGGCGCGCTGCATGGACCGGGCGGGCTCGCCTGGGACCTGGACGACGGCCAGCCCGTCGGGGTGGCGCTCTCCTCCGGCGCGGAGCTCGCCCTCGGCGGCTCCGAGCTGGGCGTGCTCGTCCTCGAGGACGACGAGCTGTGCATGGTGATCCCGCCGACCGATGCCGCGCCCGACGGCAGTCGCCTCCTCCAGGCCCGGGTGCCCGACGGCGCGCTCCCGCTCGCGCTCGAGCTGCACGCCGGGCGCTGGGTGCTCCAGACCGACCAGGGCGCCTTCCGCGAGGACCTCCATCGGGGCCTCGTTCGCTGCGACCTGCCTCCCCGCGAGCCCCCTCCCCTGCCCGCCCTCGCCGCCGCCCTCCCCCTCTCCCTCGACGGGGCCCACGCCGCCCCCGACGGGAGCCTCTGGGCGTGGCAGGAGCTCGGTCTGCTGCTCCGGATCGGCGCCACACGTTAAGCGCGTCGGCCGCAAGGAGTGCAGATGGCACGCGTGGAGATCCGCCCGGTCGAGCTGACGGGCGACATGGCCCCGTTCTACCGCTTCCCCTGGAAGATCTACGGCGACGATCCCCACTGGGTGCCGCCGCTGTTGATGGAGCGCAAGGAGTTCTTCTCGACGAAGGACAACCCCTACTTCGGGCTGGCCGACATCAAGCTCTGGATCGCCTGGAAGGACGGACAGCCCGTCGGCACCATCAGCGCCCAGGTCGACCACGGCTACCAGAAGGTCGAAGCCGGCGTCGGCTTCTTCGGCTTCTTCGAGTTCATCGACGACCCCTGCATCGCGCGCTGCCTGATGCGCACCGCCTGCGACTGGCTGCGCGAGCAGGGCATGACCGAGGCCCGCGGGCCCTTCAACTTCAACACCAACCACGAGTGCGGCCTGCTGGTCGACGGCTTCGACAGCGACCCCCTCGTGCTGATGACCTACAACCCGGCCTACTACCCGGGCATCTACGAACGCATCGGCCTGCAGAAGCGCAAGGATCTGCTGGCCTACTGGCTCGACGCGGGGCCGATCCCCGAGAAGATCCAGATGATCGCCGAGCGGGTGAAGGAGCGGTACCCCGAGTTCAAGCTCCGCCCGGTCGACATCAAGAACTACGAAGCCGAGGTCGAGCTCGCTCGCCAGCTCTACAACGACGCCTGGGCCGACAACTGGGGCTTCGTGAAGCTGACCGACGAGGAGTTCCAGAAGGTCGCCAAGGGCCTCAAGCCCATGATCGACCCGCGGCTCTGCTACGTGCTCGAGCACCACAAGCCCGACGGCACCGTCCAGCCCGTCGCCTTCAGCCTGACGCTCCCGGACTTCAACCAGGTCGTCAAGCCGATGAACGGCCGCATCTTCCCCTTCGGGTGGTGGCACTACCTGACCCGCAAGAACCGGTGGGACCAGCTGCGGGTGTTCACGCTCGGGGTGGCCAAGGAACACCAGCGCCGGCCGCTCGGCGCGCTGCTGTACCAGGCCACCTGGGAAGCCGGCCTGGCCATCGGGATCAAGGGCGCCGAGTGTTCGTGGGTGCTCGAAGACAACACGCGCATGCGCGGCGCCATCGAGAAGCTCGGCGGCCGGGTCTACAAGACCTACCGCATCTACGGCGTCGACCTGCACGACACCGAAGAGCTCGACCGGGAGCACTGCGAGGCCTGAGCCGTCGTCGGCATCAGGGTCGCAGCGCTCCCGGGAGCACCGGCCGAGGGGTGGCGCGCGGGCAGGCCCGGGGCAGGCCGCTCAGCCCGCGCCGCCCGCGATGGTCACCTGGGGGAACAGGTGCCGCTCGGCCTGGGCGCGGCTGGCGTCCATCACGCCCACGAGCACCTCGTAGGGCACGTGGTTGTCGGGCACCAGCACGACGCTCTGGTGGTCCGGGAAGGCGTCCTTCACCCGGGCCAGGGCGTCCGTCAGTCCGCTGTAGTCGTAGGCCTGCGGGTCGGCGCAGCGCTCGCCCGCGCAGGGCAGCTCGACCGGCTCGATCGAGGGGCCCGCGAGACCCACCTCCTCGCTCTGGACCCGGAAGCCGTGGGTCGTGATGGCGATCGAGAGGTGCAGCGGTGGAGGACCATCCAGGCCCGGCTCGTCCGAGATGCCGGGCAGGGAGCTGTCGATGGTCGCGAGGTTCACCAGGGTCACGCCCATCAGCAGGAGCGGGATGAGGATGGTGACCAGGTTCATCACGGGGAGCAGGTTCAGCTCGCCGGTCTCGGTCTGGTGGGTACGCGCCATCGGGTCCTCCGGGTTCCGGTCGGGGACTGCCCCCTCCCCCCGATGGGGAGGGGGCACGCCGCGGGACCCCAACCGATGCATCCCGACGACGCAGGAGGACAGACCGTGGCCGCCCGCCGCGGTTCGCGGAGGAGATGACGATTTGCACGTGCCTGACTGCGTTCTTGCGAACCGCAGACACCTGACGGGAGCCTTGCCTGCGCCTGACGGCGGGCTGACGCGGGGCTGACCTTCTGCTGACGAGGCTGCCCCCTGCGGCTCACTCCACCGTGACGCTCTTGGCCAGGTTCCGCGGGCGGTCGATGTCGCGGCCCAGGGCCAGACCCGTGCGGTAGGCCAGCAGCTGCAGCGGCAGCACGGTGAGCAGCGGGCTGAACAGCGGGTTGGTCTCGGGCACGGGGATGCTGAGATCCGCGTGCCGGGCGATGGCGTCGCCGTCGCTGTGGATGATGGCCACCCGGGCGCCGCGGGCCTTGCACTCCTGCAGGTTGCTCAGCGTCTTGTCGCGCAGCTCGTCGCGGGGGGCGATGACGATGACCGGCGCGTCCCGCTCGAGCAGGGCGATGGGACCGTGCTTCATCTCGCCGGCCGGGTACGCGATGCAGGGCACGTAGGCGACCTCCATCAGCTTGAGCGCGCCTTCGGCCGCGACTGGCGCCGAGCCTCCGCGGCCCAGGAACAGCACCATCCGCGTACGCGGATCGGTGACCCACTCGACCAGGGTGTCGATGGGACCGGGGTTGGCCAGGTAGCGCCGGACCAGGTCCGGGACCGCCCGCAGCTGCTCGACGTAGCGCCGCCCTTCGTGGGCCGAGAGCGTGCGCTGCCGGGCCAGCATCAGGGTGAACACCGCCAGGGCGGCGACCATGTTGCTGAACGCCTTGGTGCTGGCGACGGCCATCTCGGGGCCGCTGTGGATGTAGACACCGTGGCCGCAGGCGCGCGCGATGCTGCTGCCGACCACGTTGACGACGCCCATCACGCGCCCGCCCTTGAGCTGGATCTCGCGGATGGCGCCCATCGTGTCGGCGGTCTCGCCGGACTGGCTGACGGCGAAGAACAAGGCGTCGGGGTCGATGACCGGGTTGCGGTGGCGGAACTCGCTGGCGATCTCGGCCTTGGCCGGCACGCGGGCGAGCTTCTCGATCAGCTCGGCGCCGACCTGGCAGGCGTAGTAGGCCGTGCCGCAGCCGATGAGCCCGATCCGCGAGATGCGCCCGAGCTCGCGGGCGTCCAGGTCGAGCCCGCCCAGCTTGGCGGTGCCGCCCTCGGGCACGATCCGTCCGGACAGACAGCGCTCCAGGGCTTCGGGCTGCTCGTGGATCTCCTTGAGCATCAGGTGCGGGTAGTCGCCGCGGTCGCCCTCGCCCCAGGTGTCGTCCAGGGTCTCGATGGCGCTGTCGACGGCGCCGCCGTCCATGCGGGTGGTCTGCACGCCGTCGGCGTCGATGCGCGCGACGTCGCCGTCTTCCAGGAACACCACCCGGCGCGTATAGGGCACGAGCGCCTGGGGATCGCTGGCCAGGTAGCTCTGGCCGTCGCCCAGGCCGACCACCAGCGGCGAGCCGTTGCGCGCAGTGAAGATCGCGCCGGGGTGATCGGCGAACAGCACGGCGATGCCCCAGGTGCCGCGGACCAGCCGCAGCGCGCTCCGCATGGCGGCCAGCGGGTCGCCGCAGGCCGGGCTCTCGGGGTCCCGGTAGATACGACCGATCAGGTGGACGAGCACCTCGCTGTCGGTCTGGCTGCGGAACACGACCCCCTCGGCCTCGAGCCGCGCCTTGAGCGGGGCCATGTTCTCGATGATGCCGTTGTGGACGACGGCGATCCGACCGCTGGAGTCCAGGTGCGGGTGCGCGTTGTCCTCGGTCACCTCGCCGTGGGTCGCCCAGCGGGTGTGCGCGATCCCGATGCTGCCGGGGAGGTCCTCGGGCACGTCGCCGGCCAGCTCCTGGACCCGCCCGACCTTGCGGTGCAGCTGCAGGCCGTCGGGACCGATGACGGCCAGTCCGGCGCTGTCGTAGCCGCGGTACTCGAGCCGATGCAGGCCGTCGAGGAGGATGCGGGTCGCCTGGCTGCTGCCGACGGTCGCCACGATGCCGCACATGGGGGCCTCCGGGGAGGGAGTGGCCGGCCCACTAACCAGCGACCGCCGGTCCGGGCGCACGGCTCGCCGGAGCCGCGGGGGTTAGTCCCCCGCACCAGGAGGTCGTATGCCGTCGTTCGAGATCCGCTGGGAGGGCGCCGCGCGCGCGGACCGGGAAGAAGCCGCCTCGACGCTGGGCACGCCGGTCGTGTCGACCGCCCAGGACTGGATGGAGGCGCTCGGCGAGGCGCTCGACCGCTACGGGCTCAGCCGCAGCAAGCTCGCCACGGCGGTCTGCCTGATCCGCCGCGACGGCGCCATCGACGTGGTCGACCCCGACTCGGGCAGCCGCTTCGTCGTGCGCCAGCTGGACTGCGACGACGACGCAGCCATGACCCCCAGCCTCGACGCGGTCGAGCTGTCCGCAGCCGAGGACGAGGGTCTGGACGCGCCCGACCCCGCGGAGAGCGCCGCCTGGAACAAGCTGCGGTCCGATCCGGGACAGGTCCTGGCCGCGGTCGACGCCGCCCTGGCCGCGCTGCCGTCCGGCCTGTCCGGGGACGCCCGGGCGCAGGCGGGGCTGGACCTGCTGATCCGCCATGTGCCGGCGGCCAGTGCGTCGGTCCTGATCGAGACCCGTCCCGGAGGACCCGTGCGGTTCGCCGCCGCCCACGGCCCCGCGTCCCGCCGCCTGGCCGACGTCACCGTGCCCGCCGGCCGGGGCGTGGTGGGCGTCGTGCTGCGCACCGGCACGACGCTCTTCCTGCGGGAAGCGGTGCGCAACCCCGATCACTTCGATGCCGTCGACAAGGCGGTGGGCCACCGCACCCGGGCCATGCTGGCCTGTCCGATCCAGGGCGAGCGGCGAGGCGCGCTGCAGCTGCTCAACCCCTTCGGCTCCGACGACTTCACGCCAGCGCATGGCCGGGTCGCCCGGCGCATCGCCCGCTGGCTGGGCGAAGGCACCTGAGCGCCGGCGGCGCCGTCAGCGCTTCGCGGCCAACGCGTCGGTCAGCGCCTGGAGCGCGGCCCCCGGCACATAGCGGGCCACATCGCCGCCGTTGCTGGCGATCTCCTTGACCAGGCTCGACGAGATGAAGATGTGGGCCGGGTCGGTCAGCAGGAACACGGTCTCGACGTCGGGGGCCATGTCGCGGTTGGCGAGGCCGATCTGGAACTCGAAGTCGAAGTCGGTGCTGGCCCGCAGCCCGCGCAGGATCACGCCGGCGCCGCGACGGTGGCAGTAGTCCACCAGCAGCCCCTCGAAGTGGTCGACCGACACGTTGCCCAGGGCGGCGACTTCCTGCCGGACCACCCGGGCGCGGTGCTCGGCGTCGAGCAGGTAGCGCTTGGCGGGGTTGGTGCCGACGGCGACCACCACCCGGTCGAACAGGCGGCTGCCGCGGCGGATCACGTCGAGGTGGCCGTAGGTCAGCGGGTCGAAGGACCCGGCGTAGACGGCGGTGCTGCGGTCGGTCGCTTGGGCGGGGGACACGGCGTCTCCGAGCTGGTCGCGCAGCGTACCAGCCTGCGCGTCACCGACCAGCCGGCGACGCGGGGAGCGGGCCTGCTCACCGGGTCGGACGCGGGGCGGCGGCGCCCATGTGCCGGTGCAGGACGGCGCGCAGGCGCTTGTCCTTGCGCAGGTCCGACAGCACCGGGTCGAGGGCGAGGTCGCGCCGGAGCTCGAGCTGCATCTCGTGACTCAACTGGCCGCGACCTGCGACCGCGCGGTCCAGCGCGTCCAGGGCGACGCGGTCGTGGCCCTGGAGCGCCGCCACCATGGCGGTGGTGACGTCGGTGTAGGGCGCCATCGGAGCCATGGTCTGCAGCTCGTCGAGGTGCTGCGTCGCTTCGTCCAGGCGGCCCAGGCGGGCCAGCGCGACGGTGAGCCCGCCCTGGGCATCGGCGTTGCGCGGGTCCGCCTCGAGGACCGTCCGGTACAGCTCGACCTCTGCGGCGTGGTGGCCCAGCCGCCGCTCCACCCGCGCGAGCCGCAGGCGCAGGTCACGGTCGTCGGGGTAGCGCTCGACCAGCCAGCGGTAGTGCCAGGCGGATGCCTCCCACTCGTCCCGCTCGTAGGACGCCTGCGCGACCACGCGGTGGGCCTGGGCGTCCCCGTCGGACACGGCCAGGCGGGCGTAGGCGTCCAGCACCTGGTCGTCTTCGGGCACGGCACGGCGGTACCAGCCGTACCAGCCCGTGCCGGACAGCTCGTCGTCGGGGATGTGCCGGGGGCCCTCGGCCCGCACCGGTGCGGTCGCCACGCTGTCGTCCTCGCTCGGCGAGTCCACCAGGGCCGTGCGCTGCACGCTGGCCTCGCCCTGCAGGGAGTCCATGGCCACATGGGGCCGCTGGTCCGCGAGGTCGAGGGGGTCGCGGTCCAGCCAAGAGCCCGCGGCATCCAGCCAGGTGCCCGCCGCCGTGACCATCGCGACGACGGCCAGGAAGCGTGGATCGAAGGCGTTTCGCCACTCGCCGGGGGTGCGGCCACGCATCGTGTGCTCGATGGTGACCTCGACGGCGCCCAGCGACAGCTCCAGGCTGTCGCCTTCGTCCAGGCTGCGGCCCCGGACCAACAGCCGACGCCCGGCCCGGACGACCAGCAGGTCGGCGCCGGGGAAGGACACGTCGGCTCCTTCGGCCTCGCCCACCCGGATCGCCCGGGTCACCGGCAGCACCTGCTCCTCGACCACCTCGCCGTGCAGCTGGACGATGACGGACAGGTCACCCATGGCCGCCTCCCTGCAGGATGGGCTGGGCATCGTCGCCGTAGCGCTTCTCGATCAGGCGCCGGAAGCGGTCCTCGTGGCGCAGCTCGGCGAACAGCGGCTCGAGGCGCAGGTCCTGGCGGAACTCGATGTGGTGCAGGGTCTCGAGCTGGTCGACGCCTTCGAGCGCCCGCTCCAGGTGCTTGTAGGCCTTCTGGCGCTTGCCCATGGCCGCGTAGATCTTGGCGCGGTGCAGCTCGGTGTAGGCGTCGCCGGGCATCAGCTCGTCGAGCAGCTGCATGATGTCGAGCGCTTCGTCGAACCGGGCCTGGTGGGCCAGGTTGACCGCCAGGTTGTTGAGCACGATGGGGTCGAAGGGGTCGAGCTCGACGGCCTTGCGGTACAGGGCCTCTTCCTGCTGGAACTCCCCCTGGCGCTTGTAGGTGAGCGCGAGGTTGTTGTAGACGGCCGGGTCGTCGGGGACCAGCTCGACCAGCCGGTTGTAGGCGCCCTGGCACAGGTCGACGCGCTCCGCCAGGTAGGCGTAGTGGCCGACCACCTGCAGGGCGCCGATGTCGTCGGGGTTCAGCTCGAGCCGGGTGCGGGCGGCCTGCAGCTGGCGCTCGACCTGCGGATCGAGCTTCTTGTCCTGCTGGCCCGCGTCGAGCCAGTCGCGCAGGCCCCAGCCGATGAACCGCTCCATCGGGTCCTGAGGGCGCGTGGCCAGGCGCTCGGCTTCCGCGGCTTCGTCCTGCGGCAGGCTGCTGTCGGGCACCGGCGCGCTGGGCGCCTCGAGCTCGGGGACGTCGTCGGTGAGCTGCAGGGCCAGCGCGTCTTCGCCTTCTTCCGGCCGGTCGGCGGTGGGCAGATCGTCCAGCTCGTCTTCGGGCGGCGGCGTGCGGATCACCTCGGGCCCCTGGTTCTCGCCGCCGTTGGCGCGGGCCAGGGTGCCGTCGTTGCCGGCCGGCAGGTACACGCCCTTGCTGGTGCGATCGTGCTCGGGGCGGTCGGCCTGGGCCTCGATGCCGCGCTGCTCGCCTTCGAGGTCGCGCTCCAGCAGGCGCGCGATGAGCTCGGGCGACATCTCGTACTGGTCGCCGTTGCTGGCCTGGACGGCCACGTGGGTCTGCCAGAACTTGCCGGCCTGGGCCACCCCGACCCACAGCGCCATGGCGACGACCACCAGGCTGACATCGCCGAGGGGATCGTCGGCCAGCCGGCGGGCGTACTCGCGGTGCTGGGGCTCGACGTCGACCTGGACATCGGCGTGCTGCCAGGACCAGTGGCTGTCCTTGGTGAACACCACCACCCGGTCGCCGTCGGCATGGTCGATCAGCTCGGCGGGGCGCCCGGGCGCCCACCGCACGGTGGCGAGGGCATCGCCGGGCACACCGGGCACGGCCTCCAGCCCGTCGCCGCCCAGCTGCTGCACGCGGGGCCACAGCAGGGCAGCGCTGGCCAAGGCAGCGGCGGCCGGCGCCAGCAGCGTGATGGCAAACTGCGACGCCAGCGGTCCCCAGAACCCGAACAGCACCACCTGGTCCTGGGCCAGCCCCCGGAAGCCCCACGCGAACAGCGTCGCCACCAGCGCTGCCGTCAGCAGGCGGCCCACCGGCGGCGCCCAGAGCACCCGCTGGCTCACGACCGTGCCGTTGAGCCGGACGGTGACGCGAAGACCGCTGCGCGAGTAGCCCAGGTGCATGGCGGACGGCTTCATGGAGGGGGTGGACGTCGGTGGCGTGGTGGTGGCTCTGACAGCAGGGAGGATGCGGAGTTCCCGCCTCGTGGGACGAACCGGTTGCAGGCGGGTGTCGAAGGGGGAAGCGGCGACGTGCGGCGCGCGCGCGACGAACGCTCCTCCCGATTGTAGCCCCAGGATGCGCGACCGGGAGCCTCCCGCGAGCCGCGCGTGGTGCTATGCCAGGGCAGTCCCCGTGAAAGGCGCCCGCTGGAGCACCGCCATGGCCCCCTCCCCGCCGCAGGACCCCTCTCCGCCGCAGGAACCCGGCGCGGCTCCGAGCCCGACGGCGCCGCGCGTCGCGGTCGCCATCATCGGCGACGAGATCCTGACCGGGAAGTTCCGGGACGAGAACTCGCCGTGGCTCATCGACCGCTGCCGCGAGCTGGGGCTGGCGCTGATCCGGATCGTGGTCCTGCCCGACGATCTCGATGTCATCGCCGCCGAGGTGGGCGCCCTGTCGGCTGCCTGCGACTGGGTGTTCACGACCGGCGGCGTGGGGCCGACCCACGACGACATGACGATGGAGGGCGTGGCCCGCGCACTCGGTCGCACGGTCGAGCGCCGGCCGGAGCTGGTCGAGGTGCTGCAGCAGCGCCTGAAGACGCAGAGCGAGGACGCGCTGCGCATGGCCGACGTGCCGCAAGGCGCCGAGCTGTGGTGGGACGGAGAGATCCGCTTCCCCCAGGTCGTGGCCGGCAACGTCGTCATCTTCCCGGGGGTGCCGGGGCTGCTGCGCCTGAAGTTCGACGCTGTGGCCCACCGGTTCGGCGGGGTGCCGGTGCACTGCCAGCAGCTGCGCACCAGCCAGGTCGAGAGCGAGATCGCGGGCATCCTGCGCACCGCCCAGGCCCGGTGGCCGCAGGTCCACATCGGGTCCTACCCTCGCTACGAAGAGCAGCCCTGGCACGTCATCGTCATCCTGGACGGCCATGACCTGCCGGCCATCGAAGCGTGCATGGCCTGGCTGCGTGGAGAGCTGGCCGAAGGTCTCTTGGAGTAGGCGGCCCGCTGGAGCAGCTCCGCTCAGCGGCCGAACAGTCGCTGCTGGGCAGCGGGGGCGGTCGCCACCGCGAGCGCCTTGCGGGCCAGGGTCGACAGGCCGAGGGCCCCCGGGTCATCCGCCCGGATCCAGGTGGACGCCGTGTACCAGCGGTGGTCCAGGTCGGGCACGGGGGCGTCGACCTCGCCGGCGACGGGTGCGCCGGTGGCCACGCGCAGGACGTGCAGGGTCAGGCGCATGTGGGTCAGCGTGTGCTGCACCTCGCCCAGGCGCGCCTCGACGCGGATCGGCAGCCCGAGCCGCTCCTCCACGAGCCGCTGGGCCCCGGGCTCGACCGCCTCGCCCTCCTCCAGCAGCCCACCGGGCAGCTCGTAGAGCCCGCCGAACAGCCCCTCCTCCGGACGACGGGCCAGCAGCACCCTCCCCCGTCGCTCCAGCACCACGGCCACCCCGGTGCGGGCCGGCGCCACACGGCGGACCTTGACCGGGGGGAAGGCGTCGACGCGATCCCCGGCGCGGGCATCGCAGTCCGCGGCCAGCGGGCAGGCCCCGCAGCGGGGAGCGCGCGGGGTGCAGATCCCGCTGCCCAGGTCCATCAGCGCCTGGTTGAAGTCGCCGGCCCGACCGGGCGGGAGCATGGCCTCGGCCAGGGCCCACACGCCCTTGTGGCCGGGGTGCAGCCCGGCTTCGCCGTGGGCCCACAGGCGGCTGAGCACCCGCACGACGTTGCCGTCCACGGCCGCGGCGTCCAGGCCGAGCGCGATGCTGGCGATGGCTCCGGCGACATAGGGCCCGACACCCTTGAGGCCGCGCAGGCCGGCGAGGTCGCCGGGAAAGCCGCCCGCGTCGCGCACCTGGCGGGCCGCGTGGTGCAGGTTGCGGGCCCGGCTGTAGTACCCGAGCCCCGACCAGAGCTCGAGCACCCGGTCCAGGTCGGCGTCGGCCAGGTCGTCGACCGTCGGGAACCGGTCGAGGAAGGCCGCGTAGTAGGGCTTCACGGTCTCGACGCGGGTCTGCTGGAGCATGATCTCCGACAGCCAGGTGCGGTAGGCGTCGCGCTCGGCCGGGGTCTCGGCACGCCAGGGCAACGCGCGGTGGTGCCGGTCGTACCAGGCCAGCAGCAGCGCGGCCCGTCGGGCGCCGTCTTCACCGGCGGCCCGCGCGAGGGTGGCGGGGGCGACCGGAGGAGCCTTGGTGGCGGCGCGGTTGCGGCTGGCTGGCGGCATCGGCATCCCATAGCGTGCGGCGCAGATGTACGGCCCGCCGCCCGACCCCCGCCAGCAGATCGCCCCCGTCGAGCTGGTCGACGCGCCCGAGGCCTACGCCGCCTGCCTGGTCATCGGGCTGTTGCTGTCGGCCTTCGCCCTGTGGAAGCGCCCGCCCGCCAGCCTGCGCTACCTGGTGCTGATCCTGGGCCAGACGATCGCGCTGACCATGCCGCTCTCGTGGTTCCTGGACCGCTACGTCTACGGCGCCTTCCCGACCATCGACAAAGAAGGCAGCCTGCTGTTCTACCTGGACGGCGTGCACGTGCGGATGCTGCTGCACCCGCTGCTGTCGACGGGCGACCCTGCCGCCCACCTGATCGGCGTGCACACCGGCCACCTGTGGGTCACCCAGTTCTTCGACCTGTTCCTGTCGCCGGTCGGCGCCTTCAACGCCCAGGGGCTGCTGTACCCGGCGCTGGCATGGTGGGCGGCGTGGCTGCTGCTGCGCGATCTGTGCCACCACGACCGAACGGCCTTCGTCCTGTCCTTCTCGTGGGGCATGGGCCTGCACGTGTTCCGGGACCTGAACTGGTACACCATCGAGAAGGCGGCGATCTTCTGGCTCGCGCTGTTCTGCTGGGCGCTGTACCGCTCGTGGGTGCGCGCCCCGCAGGGCAACCCGCCGGGCACCGGCCTGCCGGGGGGGCCACTGCTCGTCGGCCGGCTGCGCGAGACGGGCCCCTGGCCCTGGGCCGCTGGGGCGCTCTACCTGGCGATGGCCTGGAACAACCTGTACCTGGGGCTGGTGGGCGCCGTCGTCGGGGCCTGCGCCCTGGTCGCCGTCGGCGTGCACGCCGCCTGGGCGTGGCGGGGGCGGACCGAGGCCCCGGATGAATACGCCGGCGCGGCCGCGCGCTTCCGGTCGGTCGCCCTGGCCTGCGCGGCCTGCGCTGCCTTCGCCGCGCCGCTCGTCGTGCTGCAGATCCTGCTGCTGTACGGCGGCGGGCCCAGCCTGGGCGATCCGCAGCGCTTCCTGACCGAGCGGGCGGCGCTGGACGGCTTCACCCTGGCGCCCTTCCGCTGGAACCGGCTGGAGCCCTGGCGGGCGCTCAACATGGTCGCGGTCGGCCTGGCCCTGTTCGGCGCCGTCGCGCGCCGCCGGGATGTGCGGGTGCGGTTCGCGCTGGCCTGCGGGTCGTTCCTGTTCCTGCTGTCGCTCGGCCCCGCCCTGCTCCCGGGGGTGCCGAACCCGGTCTACATGGCGGCCTTCCACCTGGTGCCGGGTTTCTGGCGGGTGGCCAAGCCCGAGGTCTTCTTCCATGGCACCTGGCTGTTGATGTGCGGGGTGGCCGCCATCCAGCTGCGTCGCGTGGTCCCGAGCCCGCGTACCCTCGGCCTGCTCTACGGGGTGTTCGTGGTGGCCTGGGTGCTGATGGTGCGGACCCACCCGGCCTACCCGGGGCTCACGATCCCGGTGCGGTCCAGCCTGGATCCGCAGTGGCACGAGCAGGTCTTCGAGCAGCCCTGACCACCAGGGCGCGGCGTCACTCGGAGATGTAGCCGAGGGCGCGCAGCTGGTCGGACAGGTCCTGGTCGATGACGGCATCCGTGGTGTGAGGCCAGCTCTCGTACTGCTGCGTGATCCCGGCGTGCCAGCGACGGAGCTCGACCAGCAGCGCGGCGTCACCGTCCGACCGCGGATCGAGCGGGGTGGCGTGGCCCGGGTCGGCCGCCCGATCGAAGCAGGCCGGGAGCGGCACGTGGGCCCGGTTCCGCCGCTCGGTCGCGAACCGATCCACGCAGGCGCGATCCTCGGTGAACACCGCCGCTCGCTGCACGCCGCGGAACCAGGTGGCGGACCAGGCCCGGCCGCGGTCCGTGCGCTTCCCCTCCCCCCGCAGCTGGGCCGAGAAGTCGTGGCCCGGCCCTGTGTAGGGCGCGTCCAGCGACAGGCCGGCCAGCGCGGTCAGGGTCGGCAGCACGTCGACCTGCGACGCCAGCCCGTCGATCCGGTGCCCCGCCGCCACGGGACCGCCCCAGACCAGCCAGGGCATGCCCACCACCGACTCGTACAGGGTGAAGCCGTGCTCGACCTCGTGGTGGGCGGGCCACTGGGCGCCTTCCCCGTGATCGTTGACCACCACGAAGATCAGGTCGTCGCCGTCCAGCCCGCGGGCCGCCAGCCCGTCGAGCAACCGCTGCAGCGACGCGTCGAAGTATCCGGTGTCGCCGCGCAGGCGCCCGAAGTCCACGGGGGCACCCGGCGGGGCCAGCCGGCTGCCGGTCTCGAGGTCCGTGTCGTAGGGGGCGTGGGCGTCGACCAGGGTCAGCTGCAGGTAGAAGGCGCCTTGCTGCTCGCGCTCGTCGAGCATGGCCAGCGCCTGGTCGACCATCGTGGCGCCCGGCGTCTTCACCGTTCCGGCCGACCGCCACAGCCCGCTGGCCTCGTAGTAGGCGTCGAAGCCCTGGGCGAAGCCGAACAGGGCGTTGATGTTCGGGTTCGCGGTCAGCCCCAGGGTCGTGTACCCGGCTTCGTGGAAGGCCTCGGCCAGGGTCCGGACCTCGGGGGCCAGGACACGGCTGTTGATGCCGTCGCCGTCCTCGACCATGCCGATGGCGGCCGGGTGCTGGCCGGTCAGGACCGCCGTGTGCCCGGGCCGCGTCCACGGCGCTGCGGTGATGGCATCGTCGAACACGGCTCCTTCGGCGGCGAGCCGGGCCAGGGTCGGGGTGAGCGCCGGGTCCCCGCCCCACGGCGACAGGATGTCCTTGCGCAGGGTGCAGCCGATGACCAGGACGACGCTGGGCCCGTCCACCGGCGCCCCCGGCGCGGCCCGCGTCGGATCGATGGGGCGCACCAGCCGATCGCCCTCGGCAGGGGACAGCACCGCGCCTCGCTGCCGCCACCACAGCAGCCCGCCCGTCGACGCCGCGAGGGCCGTGAGACCCAGGGCGGCAGCGGCGATCCGGCGGCGGGTCATGGGGGCTCCCAGGAGCGGTGGAGGGCGGAGGCGCGTGGTAACAGGGACCATGCCCCTGCTCACCCTGCTGCTGCTGGCCTGTGGCGAGACCCCGGCGCCACCGACGCCCGCGGCGTCGGCCGACGGCGCCGCAGTCGACGTCGGGCCCGCCGCAGACGCCGCCACCCCCGCCACCCTCGAGCTGCTGAGCCCCGCGCCGGGCGAGCGCATCCAGACGCCCTGGATCCCCGTCAAGGCGGCGGCATCGGGCACGAAGGGCAGCCTGCGGTTCGACGCCACCCTCGACGGTGCACCCTGGCCCGACCCCGACGCCCTCACCCGCCCGCGGTGGGTCGAGAAAGGCGAAGCGGTCGACTGGATCACCGAGCTCGACCTGCTGCGCCTCGCGCCGGGGCCCCACGAGATCGTCGTGACGGCCGCCGGCCCCGACCAGCCGCCGCTCTCCACCACCGTCCGGTTCGAGACCGCTCCCTGGCCCTGCGAGGTCGCGCTGTCGGTCGACGACGGCGACGGCGCGCCGCTGGGCGCCCGGGTCATCGTCCACGGATCCGACGGTCCCCTCGCCATGCTGGCCGGAAGCGCCCTCGCCGCGGACCCGATGCGCCGCGACCGCGAGCTGCACAGCTTCCTGCTGCCCGATGGGCGCCTCACCACCCGCCTGCCGCCGGGCGACTGGACCCTGGTCGCGACCCGCGGCGTGCGCCACGATATCGACGAGCAGCAGGTCGTGCTCGCCGACGACTGCAGCGGCACGGCGGCGGTCGCCTTCACCCTGCCGCTGGTCGTGCCCACGCCGGGCCGGGTCACGGCCGATCTGCACGTGCACACCGGCCTGAGCGGCGACGCCTCGGTCCCGGACGGCGCGCGCTTCCGCAGCCTGGCGGCCGCCGACCTCGACGTCGTCGTGATCACCGACCACAAGCAGGTCCGCGCCCTCGACGCCGCCCGGCGGAGCGCGCCCGGACTGCACGCCGTCCAGGGCGCCGAAGCCAAGATCAAGACCCCGGTGGGCCGCAAGTACGCCCACATCAACGTCTTCCCGCTGGCCCTCGACGGCATCGTCTACAGCAACGGGCGCGACATGGCCCAGCACGTCGACAGCTGGCGCGCCCGGGCGCGGAAGCACCCCGTCGACGGCGTCGGCGAGCGGGTGCTCATCCAGGCGAACCACCCGCGCGGGCTGCAGGTCCACTACAGCGGCAAGCCCAGCTGGGGCCCGGCCGGCCTGTTCGCCCGGGACGGGCTGGTGCGCAGCGTCCCCCTGGGCGAAGGCGCCAACGCCTGGCTCAGCCGCGGACGCGAAGGCACGGGCACCACGGCGCTCGACTTCGATCTGCTCGAGGTGCTCAACCGCTTCTCCTGGGAGATGTACCTGCAGGTCCGCCAGGACTGGTTCCTGCTGCTCGACGTCGGGCGTACCCCCACCGGCACCGGCAACTCCGACTCGCACGCGCTCGCCGTCGAGCTGGCCGGCATGCCGGTCAACCTGGTCGAGAGCGGGACCGACCTGCCGTCCTTCGTCGATGCCCTGGCCGAGGGGAGGGTCACGGTGTCGTCCGGGCCGGTGCTCGATCTCGACCTGTGGGCGGCAGAGGAGGGGCCCGGCGAGCGCGCGGGACCCGGAGGGCGCATCACGGGCGCGCACGCGGTGGCGACGGTGCGACTGCGGGCCGCGCCCTGGGTGCCGGTGGAGGAGGTGCGGGTCGTGCAGGACGGCGAGATCGTGTTCCGCGAGGCGATCACCGGTCCGCTGCCGGCCGAGGGGCGGACCTTCGAGGTGCCCCTCTCCTTCGCCCGCGACGGCTGGGTGCTGGCCGAGGCCGGACCACCGCCGGAGGGCCCGCGCCCGTCCGCGGTCGCGCTCGGCCGCTTCGCGTGGGTGGCCCCCGGCTACGTGCCCCTCGCCTTCACCAACCCCGTGCGCGTCGACGCCGACGCCGACGGCGAGCTCACGCCGTTGACGCCGGCCGAGGCCGCCGCCGCCTCGGCGCAGCGCTGGCCGGACCTGCCGCCCGCCGCCCCGTCCGACGGCACCTCGGAAGACGCCTCCGACGACGCCTCCGACGACGCCTCTGCCGACCCGGGGCCGGGTGACGAGGACTGAGTCCTCGGCACGGACCCGGCTACAGTGCGCCCTCCCTCCCCCTCCCCCGGAAGCCCGATGTCCTCCCTGCCCTGGTACCGGCCGACCGGCGACGAGCTCGACGTGTTCCGCGCAGCGGCCTCCCTCCGGCTCCCCGTCCTGCTCAAGGGCCCGACGGGCTGTGGCAAGTCGCGCTTCGTGCGGCACATGGCCGCCGTGCTCGGGCGATCCCTGGTCACCGTCGCCTGCCAGGAGGACCTGGCCGCAGCCGACCTGACCGGCCGCTACGTGCTGGAGGGCGGCGAGACCGTCTGGCGCGACGGCCCCCTGACCCGCGCCGTGCGCGAGGGCGCCATCGTCTACCTGGACGAGGTGGTCGAGGCCCGGGCCGACGTGCTGACGGTGCTGCACCCGCTGACCGACGATCGCCGCGTCCTGCCCCTCGACCGCACCGGCGAGGAGCTCGTCGCGCCCGACGACTTCCTGGTCGTGATCTCCTACAACCCCGGGTACCAGTCGGTGACCCGCGAGCTCAAGGAGAGCACCCGCCAGCGCTTCGTCAGCTTGTCCTTCGACTACCCGGCCGCCGACGTCGAGGCCGAGATCGTGGCCCACGAGAGCGGCTGCGACGAGCACACCGCCGGCCGGCTGGTCGAGCTCGGCCGCGCGACCCGCCAGCTGCGCAGCCACGGCCTGAAGGAAGGCGCCAGCACCCGGCTGCTGGTCTACGCCGCGCAGCTGGTCGTCGGCGGGCTGCCCCTGCGGCAGGCCTGCGAGGTGACCCTGGTCGGCTCGCTCACCGACGACGCCGACATGACCCGGTCCCTGCGCGAGCTGCTGCGGAGCGTGCTGGGCTGATGGGCGCACCCACCTGGCCCCCGACGCCGGAGGAAGCCGACCAGGCGACCCTGGCCGAGTACGGCGACGCGGCCCGGGCGGTCATCGCCGCCGAGAGCGACGAAGAAGCCGAGCAGGCCCTGCTGGTCCACTTCCTGATGGGCCCGGTGCGGCGCCAGCGCACCGACGGCGTCGAGGTCGGGCTGCCGCTGGACGCCGTGCGCCGCCCGCTGGCTGCCTGGCTGCGCATGGTCAGCGGGCTTCAGGTCGAGCTGGCGGTGAGCGATCCCGCGTGCACCGACCGCCAGCGCATCTTCCTGCCGCGGGCCGTCCCGGCGCCGGAGCGCCCCGACCAGGACCGCCTGCTGTACCGGACCATGGCCCTGCTCCAGGCCGGGCTGCTCGACCTGCGCCTGCTGCACAGCGACGCGCTGCTCGCCGAGCTGCACGCCGACTGGGTGTTCCGCAACGCCTGGCACCTGCTGGCCTGCCGGCTGGTCGCCCGCATGTGGTCCGAGCGCTTCCCGGGCATCGCCCGGGACTTCGAGGGCGTGCGGTTCCTGGACAAGGCCGCCATCCTGCGCGTCAACCTGGCCGAGGTCCCCGCCCGGGGGCTCCCGGCCGCCTTCCGGCCGCTGGTCGAGGCGCTGGTCGATCTGCCCGACGCCGCCTCGCCGGATCCCGCCGCCGGGCCCGCTGCGGCCGCCGTCGCCGCCATCGACGCCGTCGATCTCTCGTCGGAGATCGGGCGCAAGGGCGCCGGGCTCGTGCTGACCGGCCGGGCCCGGACCCTGCGGGCACACTTCCGGGCCCTTCGCCTGGGGCCGCCTCCCCTGCCCTATGTCTGCGGGGTCCTGCGCCCGGAGTGGATCCTCGACGACCTCGCCCGGGATCGCTCGGCCGAGGAGGAGTGGCGCCAGGGGAACAAGCCGCTGCGCCAGCTGCTCGCCGCCATGAAGAAGAAGGGCCGGGCCGAGGAAGGGGGCATCAAGGACGCCCTGCGCCGGCGGATGCGACCGGGCCGGCCGGGCACGCCGGCCTGGGAGGAGATCGTCACGAACGAGGCGCCTCCGCCGCCGACGGAGGACGAGGGCCACGAGTACGACGAGTGGAACCACGAACGCGGTCACTACGTGGTCGCCGCCGCGCGCGTCGTCGAGGCGCCGGCCCCGTCGGGCCCCCTGCAGCACTACGAGCGCATCGTGTCGGCGCAGCGCACCGAGATCGAGCGCATCCGGCGCCAGTTCGCCGTGCTGCGGGTCGAGGAACGCTGGGTGCATGGCCAGCCCGACGGCCCCGAGCTCGACCTGAACCGCGCGGTCAGTGCCATGGCCGACATCCGGGCGGGTTTCACGCCGCGGATCGACTGGCACCTGCGCTTCCAGCGGCAGCGCCGGGACCTGTGCATCCTGGTGCTGGTCGACCTGTCGGGCAGCACCAGGGGCGCCATCCTGCACCGCGAGCAGGACGCGCTCGTCATCTTCGCCGAGGGGCTCAAGGTGCTGGGGCTGCCCCACGCCTTCTACGGCTTCGAGGGGCAGGGGCCCCGCGCGTGCGCCATGCACCGGATCAAGGGCTTCGATGATCCCTGGGACGACGAGGTCAAGAAGCGTCTCGGCAACCTGCGCCCGGGCGGGGCCACCCGGCTGGGCGCCCACATCCGGCATGCCAGCTGGATCCTGGGCCAGCAGCCGCAGGAACGGCGCGTCCTGATGGTCCTGTCCGACGGGCGTCCCGAGGATCGCGACCAGTACCGGGGGCCCTACGGGGTGAAGGACACCGCGATGGCCGTGCAGGAAGCCCACCGCGACGGCGTGTACGTGCACTGCATCAGCCTGGATCCCAAGGTCGCCGGAGCGGTCGCCCACGGCGAGGGCGAGCAGGCCGAGGCCTACCTGGTCGAGATCTTCGGCGGCGGCCGCTACCTGGTCTGCGACGACACGGACGACCTGCCCAAGCGCCTGCCCGAGGTCTTCCGTGGACTCCTGCGATAGGGTCGCCGCGTGAATGGCGTCATGCTGGTCCGGCACCTGAAGGGCACGCAGCTCTCGGGGCCGCGCGAGGTCGATGCGTTGGCGGCCCAGGCCGGCCAGCTGCGGGTCGACGACGTCAGCCGCGTGCTCGAGCTGGTCACCGGGCGCCAGGGCGATCCCGTGCAGTACCGGCACCGCGTCCGGCTGGTGTCGCTGCTGATCCAGCAGTCCGGGGACCGCCGCCTGTTCCCGGTGCTGCTGCGCACCCTGCGCACCGGGGATGCCACCCTGCGCACCGCCCTGGTCGAGGCGATGCCGGCGGTCAACGACCCCGCCTACCACGTCGAGGTCTGCGATCTGCTGCGCAGCAACGACGCCGGCCTGCGTGCCGCCGCGGGGCAGCTCATCTCCCGAGTGGGCGGAAAGACGGCCCTCGCCCGGCTGACCGAGCTCCTGCGCGAGAGCGGCGTGGCCGGCCGACGCCAGGCCATCGAAGCCGCGGTCCGGATCGCCGGGCACCACGCCATCCCGGCCTTCCTCGCTGCGCTCCCGGTCGCTTCGCCCCGCGAGAAGCAGCTGATCGTGCGCTACCTGGGCGACCAGACCTTCATGAGCGGCGATCGGGTCGGCGCGCTCGATGTGCTGGCGCGGCTGCTCGACGATCCCGACGAAGGCATCGCCATGGCGGCGATCCAGGGCTTCTCCTCCCTGGCCACCGAAGACGAGTGGTTCGACCACGTCTCCGGCAGCCTGGACTCGCCGCACCTCAGCATCGTCCGCACGGCGGTGCGTGGCATGGGCGGCTTCGACAGCCCCCGGGCCATCGAGGCCCTGCGCGGACGCCTGCGCACGGGGCCCAAGGCGGTGCGGCTCGCCGTGCTCGACACCCTCGAAGAGGTCGGCTCGCCGAGGGTCCTGCCCGCGCTGGTCGATGCGCTGGGCCACCGCCAGCTCGCCGTGCGTACCCGTGCCGGCGAGGTGCTCGCCGCCCTGGGCGCGTCGGGCAAGGTCGAGATCGCCCGCACCGTCCTGTGGCTGCTGCGCAGCCCGGAAGCCGACGTGCGGCGCCTGGCGGTGGAGATCGCCCGCAAGGCCAAGGACCCGGGCGAGACCCTGTGGCCGCGGCTGTTCGAGCTGCTGCGGGACCACGACTGGTGGGTCCGCGAGCGGGTCGCGGACGCGCTCATCGAGATGGCGGGCAGCCGGCTGCTGCCCTACCTGGTGGGCTTCCTGACCGATCGCTCCGCGCCCGTGCGCATGTTCGCCATCGAGGTCATCCGGCGCCTGCGCGAGCCCCGAGCCCTGGGCGCCCTGGTCCGCGCGGCCAACGAAGACGCCGACTGGTGGGTCCGCGAGCGGGCGATGGCGGCGATCGGCGAGCTGGGGGACCCGCGCGGCGGGCCCTACCTGGTGCACATCGTCCTGAAGGAACCCCACATGCGGCTGGCAGGGCTGGTGGCCCTGGCCCGTCTGGCGGCGCCGGACACCGCCACCCACGTCGCCCGCCTGCTGACCGTGGACGACGTGGACGTGCGGCGGGCGACCCTGCAGTGCCTCGAAGCACTCGGCGACATCCGGGTCGCCTCCAGCATCGAGCCGCTGCTGGCCGACCCCGACCCCAAGGTCCGCGACCACGCCCGGCGCCTCGCTGCGCTGTGGAAGCTCCAGCTGCGCGACGACGAAGGCGGCCCGGTCACCCCCAAGAGCCTGCTCGATCAGCTGCTGGTCGCCCTCGACGAGCTCGGCGCCGACGATCTCATCATCGCGCCCGGCCAGCGGCCGATGACCAAGCGCATGGGTCGGGTCGAGCCCCTGCCCGACCAGCCCGCGCTGGACGGGTCCCAGGTCGAGGCGATGCTGGCCCCGACCCTGTCGTCGATCCAGCTGTCCCAGCTCGAGGCCCGCGAGGACATCGACTTCTCCTACGAAGTCGACACCCACGACCTGCGGTTCCGCGCGAACGTCTTCCACCAGCTGCGCGGCATGTCGGCGGTGTTCCGCGCGGTGCGGGGCACCATCCCCGACCTCGACGAGCTCGGCCTGCCTGCCGTCGTCCGCGGCCTGGGCGAGGTGAAGAACGGGCTGGTCCTGATCGGCGGCCCCACCGGCAGCGGCAAGTCGACGACGCTGGCCGCCCTCATCGACGCCATCAACCGCACCAGCTCACGCCACGTGCTGACCCTCGAAGACCCCATCGAGGTGGTGCACTCCCGCAAGCGCGCGCTCGTCAACCAGCGCGAGGTCGGCACCCACACCGCGTCCTACTCCGCCGCCCTGCGCGCCACGCTGCGCGAGGATCCCGACGTCATCCTGGTCGGCGAGATGCGGGATCTGCCGACCATCCGGTTCGCCGTCACCGCCGCCGAGACCGGGCACCTGGTCCTGGGCACGGTGCACACGGTGTCGGCCGACACCACCCTGGACCGCATGATCAACGTGTTCCCTCCCGACACCCAGCACCAGGTCCGCTCGATGCTGGCGACCAGCCTGCGGGCCGTGGTCTGCCAGCACCTGCTGCCGCGCGCGGACGGCCAGGGCCGTGCCCTGGCCTGCGAGGTCATGCTCAGCAACGACGCGGTCGCCCACCTGGTGCGCACCGGCAAGACCTTCCAGCTGCCGAGCGTGATCGCGACGGGCGGCGACTCCGGCATGCAGTCGATGGACTCGGACCTGATGCGGCTGCTGATCGCAGGCACGATCACGCCGCAGATGGCGTGGATGAAGGCCCGCGAGAAGTCGCTGTTCGAGGACCGGCTCGACGGCGCCGCCGCGGCGCTGGGGGACTGAGTGGCGGCCTGGCTCGACAGCTTCCTGCAGGTCGTCGTCGACCAGCGCGCCAGCGACCTGCACCTGCACGCGGGCAAGCCGCCCATCGTGCGCCTGGACGGGGACCTGGTTCCCCTGCCCTTCCGCGAGCTCGGCGATGCCGAGACCCGCCGCTTCGTGCTGCAGGTGCTGGATGCCGAGCAGCGGGCCCGGCTGGATCGCGACCAGCAGCTGGACTTCCTGCACGTGCTGCCCGGCGTCGGACGGTTCCGCGCCAACGCCTTCGTGCAGCGCGAGGGCATGAGCGCGGTGTTCCGGGTGATCCCCGAGCGGCTGCCCACCCTCGACGAGCTGATGCTCCCGGGTGTGCTGCGGACCATCTGCAACCACCAGAACGGCCTGGTGCTGGTCACCGGGCCGACGGGCTCGGGCAAGACGACGACCCTGGCGGCGATGATCCACGAGATCAACCGCACCTCGGCCCGCCACATCATCACCCTCGAGGACCCGGTCGAGTTCGTGCACGAGCCGGCGTCGGGCATCGTGACCCAGCGCGAGGTCGGCACCGACGTGGCCACCTTCGCGGGGGGCCTGCGGTCCGCGCTGCGCGAGTCGCCCGACGTGCTGATGGTCGGCGAGCTGCGGGATGTCGAGACCGTGTCGCTGGCCCTGCAGGCGGCCGAGACCGGCGTGCTCGTGCTCGGGACCCTGCACACCAACTCGGCGGCCAAGGCGGTGGACCGGATCGTCGATGCCGTGCCGGACGCGGTGCGTGACCAGGCGCGGGGCGTCATGAGCGTCATGCTGCGTGGTGTGGTGGCGCAGCACCTGTGCAAGCGGGCGACGGGCGAGGGACGGGTCGCCGCCCTGGAGGTGCTGCTCAACAGCCACGCCGTCGCGAACATGATCCGCGAGGGCAAGACGCACCAGATCGAGGGCCACCTGCAGTCGGCCAGCAACGAGCGCACCGGCATGCAGAGCCTGGATCACTGCCTGTTCCGGTTCGTGAGGGACGGGCTGGTCGAGGCGGACGAGGCGCTGCGCAAGTCCAACGACCCGGACATCCTGCGCGAGCGTCTGCTCGACATCGCGCGCGAGGACGACTGATGCCGCCCCGGGCGCTGGGCGCACGACTGGTCCGCGGACCCCGCGAGCGCAATCCCCAGGCGGTGGGGCCCTTCGAAGAAGCCGCGCGGCTGCTCGCCGCCCACGGCCAGCCCGCCCTGGCGGGGTGGCTCCTGGCCTCGCTGGTCGATGCCGAGCTGCGGCGCCCGGGCGCCCTCGAGCTGGCGGCACGTCGGCTGGCGGTCCTGGCGGCTTCGCTGCTCGCGCGGGGCGGCGAGCCGCTGTCCGCTGCCGAGATCGCGCTGGCCAGCGGCGATCGCGAGGGCGGCGTCCGGCTGCTGCAGGCCGCCGGCCAGACCGCCGCTGCCCGCCAGGTCGGGGCGGGAGAGCGGCCGCGCTACTGCCTGGGTGAGTCGCTGCCCGGGCTCATCCAGCAGCCCCGCGCCCTGGTGGCGTCCGAGCCCGGCGGGGTGCGCGGGGGCCTGCGCAAGGCGCTCCGGTGGCTGGAGTCCCACGATCACGCCGAGCGGGTGCCCTTCCTGGCTGCCACCGCGGGACTGCCGCGCGACGCGGCGCGGGTCGCGCGCGAGACCGGACGCCCCGAGCTGGCCGGCGAGTGCTGGGCGCAGGCGGGCGCCTATCTCGAAGCCGGGCGGGCCTTTCTGGAAGCCGGCCAGACCGAGCGGGCGCTGGCCCAGCTCGTCCTCGTCCCCCACGAGCACCCGCGGCACCGCGTGGCCTGCGTGCTCGCCATCCGCCTCGCGCGGCGCCTCGGCACCCTCCCCTTCGAGCTCGACCACCTCATCGGCCCCATGCTGCGCGCTCCCCCGCGAGACGCCACCGAGGTCGAGGCCTTCCGCCACCTCGCCGACCTCTTCGCCGATCACGGCATGCGCCAGAACGCCGTCGAGGTGCTGGAGCTCGCCCTCGAGGCCCGCCCGGATCGGCTCGACCTGGCGCGGATCCGCGATGACCTCCGGCGCAGCGTGCACGACCCGGGGCTGGACGCAGCGGTGATGGCCCAGGACGCGTCCTTCCACGGCCGGCTGGCCCACCAGCTGTCCCTGGGCACGGCCATCGTGGATCGGGACACCGCGCTCGAGGGGCTGCCCGACCTGCCCGATCTGCCGGATCTCCCCGAGCTCGGTCCGGGTACCCTCGCGCCGGCGGGGCTCACGCCGGCCGGTCCGACCATCGCGCCGCAGGACTGGCCGCCGTCGCGCGACGAGCGCTTGCCGTCGCAGCCGACGATGGTGCCGGACTTCGGCGAGCACCGGGAGCGGAGCGCGCCGACCATGATCCCCGGCGAAGGCGCGCTGCGCGAGGTGTCGTCCGACACCTTCATGCCGTCGGTCTGGACCGAAGCCGCGTCGGGCGAGCACGTGCCGGTGGGCGACAGCGACATCGACCCGACCGAGCCCTTCTCGGTGGGGGCGCTCATCGACGGACGCTATCGGCTGCTGGGGCCGCTCGGCGAAGGCGGCATGGGTGCGGTGTTCAAGGCCCACGACGAAGAGCTGGACGAGGACATCGCGCTCAAGGTGTTGACCGTCCCGGTGCGCAACAAGGCCATGATCGATCGGTTCCGACAAGAGCTGCGACTGGCGCGTCGGCTCACCCACCCGAGCATCGTCCGGCTGCACGACATGGGCGTGCACCAGGGCTTCCGCTACATCACCATGGAGCTGCTGGTCGGGGCGGATCTGCGCCGACGGCTGGAAGAAGGCGTGCCCAAGCGCCAGGCCCTGTCCTACGTGGTCCAGGCGGCCCGGGCCCTGCAGGCAGCCCACGACGCCGACGTCGTGCATCGCGACGTGAAGCCCGAGAACCTGTTCGTGCTCGACGACGACCGGGTGAAGGTCATGGACTTCGGCCTGGCCCGCACCAGCGATGCCCCGTCGATGACGGTCGCCGGCATGGTGGCCGGGACCCCGGCCTACATGGCGCCGGAACAGGGCAACAGCTTCTCGTCCGCGGGGGCTCCCGCCGATCAGTACGCGCTCGGCATCATCGCCTACGAGGTGATCATGGGTCGGCCGCCCTTCCGCCACGCCGAGCTGCTGCCGCTCATCCGGATGCACGCCGAAGACCCGCCGCCGCCCCCGCGCGAGGTGTTCCCGACCTTGTCGGCCGACCTCGAGCGCACGATCCTGGTGGCGCTCAGCAAGGCGCCCGAGGACCGCTTCCCGTCCTGCGCCGCCTTCGCCGACGCCCTGGCGGGCTGCATCTGACCCGACACGGCGGCCCGAGGGCAGGCCGGTCGAAGCCTGCCGTCAGTGGACCGCGCGGATCTTCATGCTCAGATCGGCCCAGGTCGCCTGGTGGATGAGCCCGCCCATGCTGACCAGGTCGACCCCGGCGGCGTGCACCCCCGCCAGCCGGCCGGCGTGCATGTTCCCGCTGGCTTCGACCGTGACGCGGCCGTTGCCGGCGTCTTCCCAGGCCCGCACGATCCCGACGGCCTCGGCCAGGGTCGCGTCGTCCATGTTGTCGAGCAGCACGGCGTCGACGCCGGCGACCAGCGCTTCGCGCAGCTGGTGCAGGTCCTCGACCTCGATCTCGATGCGCAGCAGGTGGTGGGCCGACAGCCGGGCCGACGCCACGGCCGGACCGATGCCGCCGGCGGCAGAGATGTGGTTGTCCTTGATGAGCACTCCGTCGTAGAGCGCGAACCGGTGGTTTCCCCCGCCGCCGATCACCACCGCGCGTCGCTCCAGGGCCCGGTGCAGGGGCGTGGTCTTGCGGGTGTCCACGACCTTGAGCGCCGGACAGGCCTGCACGGTGCGGCGCGTGTGGGTCGCGATGCCACACTGGTGCATCAGGAAGTTGAGCGCCAGGCGCTCGCCCGTCAGCAGGGCCCGCAGCGGGCCGTCCACCTCGGCGACGACGGTGCCGGGGACGACTTCCTGGCCCTCGGGCACCAGCGGACGGTAGGTCGCGCCGACCTGGCGGAACACCTCTCCGGCGGAGGGGTGCCCGCAGACCACGAGCGCGGCTTTCGCACGGATGGTGGCGGTGCCGGTGGTCGACGCCGCGACGGTGCTCTCGGTCGTGACGTCGCCGGGGCCGACGTCTTCTTCCAGGGCGAGGCGAACGAGCTCGGGCAGCTGCATGGAGGGCTCTCGATCAGGGCTGGAGGTCGGAGAGGATCTGGGCGGCGACCAGCGCGTGGCCGGGGATGCCGAGGTGGTACCGCTCGCCCTTGCCCCGCCGCAGCGGGAGCGGGTCGTCTGGTAGCGCGATGACGTGCATCTCGACGCCGGCATCTGCTCCGACGGCCAGGGCGTGGGCCCGGTGGGCCCCCGGAACGAGCTCCGGCAGGTAGTAGAAGGTGGGGTGAAGCAGGGCGTCCAGGCCGGCGATCGCGTCGACCGACGACGTGGCGCCTCCGTCCGTCGGGACCTGGACGCCGTCTCCGGTCGCGGTGGCCATGCGCCAGCTCAGGTAGCGAAAGGCCTCGGACCGCCAGAGCGTCGGGGGGGTGCCGAGCGGCGCCCAGGCCGTGTACTCCGTCGCCCCTTCGATGATCGCCCACTGATCACCGATCCGGTCGACGTAGCGACGGGGCGCGGGGGTCAGGTCGTTGACGCAGAGGAGCACGACCGTCCGGTCCACGAAGGACAGGTCGAGCAGCTCCGCGGCGGCGAGCTCGTCCTGCGGGTGCCAGCCGACCTCGGCCAGCACGCAGACCTGCCAGTCCGGGCCGAGCCGATCGGCCACCAGCTGCGGCCAGGTTCCGTCGACCTCGCTCGGCCGCCCGTCGTGGAACCCCTGCAGGGTGGTGCTGTCGCCGATCACCAGCAGGGTGCTGCCGGCGAAGTCGCGGCGGCAGGTCCCGTACACCGTCCGGAAGCCGTCGGCGTCCACCTCGAGCATGCGAGGCGGAAAGGGCAGCCCGAGGTCCATCGGCGGATCCTGGGTGGTGAACTCGGCGACCGGGCGCCCCTGGTAGAGGTCGAGGCGGAGCTTGCGGGCGATCGCCTCGGTGGCGCCGAGTCCCATGGCGACGGCCAGCAGGCTGCTCGCGAGGAGGAGGAGGGCGCGCTTCGTGTGCGTGCGCGGGATGGGCGACTCCCGGCCCGGAGGGACCGCATTCGACGGCAGGTCGGGCTATCGTCTCACGCCTCCCAGGGGCCCGTCCATGCTTCCGCCGCTCGCGCTGTTCTTCGCCCTCACTGCCTGCACGGGCAAGGACCCGGGCCCCGACAGCGGCGGGGCCGACGGGACCACCGACAGCGGCGCCGTCGACGCCTGGCAGTTCTGGCCGGAAGCGCCGGGGCTGCGCGGCCCCGGCGGGCCCACGACGACCTTCACCGAAGACCAGCTGTGGACCAACTGCGCCTACCTGGACGGCGGGGACAACGACTTCAACCACCACAACCTGATCGTGCCCTACCGCGGCCACCTGCTGATGCCGTGGTCCCCCGAGTTCGGCACCGGCGGCATCAGCTTCTTCGACGTCTCGGATCCCTGCAACCCGCAGAAGGCCGGCGAAGGCTGGACCAGCGACATGCGCGAGAGCCACGCCCTGGGCTTCTTCCAGCTGGGTCCCGACTCCGCCCACGAGGGCGAGTACATGGTCGCCACGGGGTTGTTGGGCATCATCATCTGGGACGTGGGCGACCTCGAGGCGCCGGCCCAGGTGTCCTACCTGCCCCTGCCCGACGTGTTCTACCCGGACGCCTACACCTACGTGGTGCTCAGCGTCTCGGTCCAGTACCCCTGGGTCTACGTGGCGGCGGCGGACAACGGCATCTTCGTCGTCGACATCAGCGATCCGACCGCTCCGGTCATGGCCGCCCAGCACGTCTTCGAGCCGGCCCTGCGCGCCGGCGGGGTGTTCGCCATCGGCAACCTGCTGATGGTCAGCAGCGCCGAGCAGACCGAAGCCGTGCTGATGGACATCAGCATCCCCGACGAGCCCCAGCCCCTGCCTGGCGGGCGGTTCACCGTGGCCGACAGCACCGGCGAGGGCAAGGAGTTCTACCACGCCAACCACGCGGGAGACCTGGCCTTCTTCGCCCGGAAACAGGGCGGAGGCGGGTTCATGATGTACGACATCAGCGATCCGACCGCGCCCACCTACGCCGGCGACATCCTGACCGAGGGCAACGGCGGCTACGTCTTCCACGACGAGGGGCTGGTGTTCGTCGGCGAGAGCAGCTTCTCGCAGGTCTACGACATCGCCGACCCCGGCGACATCCAGATCGTCGGCCGCGGTGACCTGACCGGCGACCTGGACACCCTGACCCCCTACGGCAACGTCGCGATCCTGTCGGTCGACCAGGACGCCGACAGCGGCCAGGCCAGCGCGGTCATGCCCTGGACCACCGCCCCGGACACGACGCCGGTGCACGTGCGCCGGGTGGTGCCCGCCGACGGCGAAGCCGGTGTGGCCCTGACCAGCCGGGTGGCGGTCGTCTTCGACGAGATGATCGAGCCCGGCACGGTGTACCCGGGGTCGCTGCGCCTGCTCGACGCCGACGGCATGCCGGTGCCCGGCGTCACCAGCGTGCAGGAGGGCACGGCCACCTACAGCCCGGTGGACCCGCTGTCGCCCAACACCACCTACACCTTCGAGGTGGACCAGGTGACCGACGTGAGCGGCAACGCGATGGACGTCACGGTGACCACCAGCTTCTCGACGGTGTCCGGGTGAGCCCGGCCCTGGTCGCCCTGCTGGCCCTCCCGCTGTGGGCCTGCGGGGACAAGGCGGTGGGCACGGACAGCGGTGCGGGCGGCGACGACTCCGGCACGATCGACGGCACCGACGTGCCGGAGGGGGCGGTGGCCGAGGCCGGCCCGGCGCTGGTCGGCCACGTCGGCGAGGTCCTGACCCTGGACGGCTCGGGCAGCGTCGGGGAGTCCTTCCTGTGGGACTTCGGGGACGGCGAGCGGGTCGAGGGCGAAGCCGTGGTGGACCACGCCTGGGCGGAGCCCGGCACCTTCACGGCGGTCATCCAGGTGACCGGCGCGGACGGCGGCAAGCGCAGCGACAGCACCACGGTGACCATCACCCTGCCCGCGGCCGACGTGCCTCCCAGCCGCAGCAGCCCGCTGGCGGTGGGGCCCGACGGCGTCGTCTGGGCGGTCTTCCCGGAGGCCGGGGAGGTGCGGCGCTGCGAGGGGGATCTCTCGAGCTGCCGGTCGGTCGCCGTCTGCGGAGATCCCCGCGCGCTCGCGGTGCGGGCCGAGGGCGCCGACGACGCACGGGTGGCCGTGGCCTGCGCCGAAGACGGCGCCGTCGTCGTTCTCGACGGCGACGGTGTCGAGCAAGCGCGGCACGACCTGGGACCCGGCAGCTGGCCCTGGAGTGTCGCCTGGCACGCCGAGCGCGGGCTGGTCGCGGCGCTGGCCGGACCGGGCGAGGTGGCCTTCGTCGACGAAGGCACGCGCGTGCCCGTGGGGCCCGAGCCCCGAGGCCTGGTCGTGGCCCCCGACGGCGCCGTCTACGCCGCGCGGTACCGCGGCGACGCCGACGGCAACCGGGTCTACGTGGTGGAGGACGGCGCCTGGACCGACACGCTGTCGCTCGCCGTGGACACGACGCCGGACAGCGACACGACCACCCGCGGCACGCCGAACCTGATCGAGCAGCTGGCCATCAGCCCCGACGGCGGGACCCTGCTGGTTCCGGCCCTGCACGCCAACATCCTGCGCGGTGAGTACCGCGAGGGTGTGCCCCTGGCCCAGGACCAGGTGCTGCGTGCAGTGGTCGGGACCGTGGACCTGGCGTCCGGCGCCGAGACCGCACGCAAGCAGCTCGACGAGCGTGGGCGCACCATCGCGGTGGTCCCGAGCCCGAGCGGCGACCGGCTGTTCGCGCTGCACCCGGGCTCCCAGGCGATCACGGTGCTGTCCGCCACCAGCCTGGACGTCTCCGGCGCCATCCTGGGCCTGGGCGAGCACCCGATCGGCCTCGCTTTCGGAGATGACGCCGACCGCCTCTACGTCCTCTCCTGGCTCTCCCGCGAGCTGCGCCTCTACGACATCAGCGCCCTCCCCTCGCCTCCCAGCCTGCTGGCGACGGCCGTCCTCGGCGACACCGAGCCCCTCGACCCGACCGTGCTGCGCGGCAAGCAGCTGTTCTTCTCCTCGGCCGACACCCGCATCACGACCAGCGGGTACATCGCCTGCGCCCACTGCCACCCCGACGGCGGCCACGACGGCCAGGTCTGGGACTTCACCGATCGCGGAGAGGGGCTGCGCAACACGACCAGCCTGCACGGCATGGGCACCGGCGCGCTGACGGCCGACCCGGACCTGGGGCTGGCCACCGGCCGGCTGCACTGGAGCGGCAACTTCGACGAGGCCCAGGACTTCGAGAACGACATCCGCGGCCACTTCGGCGGCACGGGGCTGCTGTCCGACCCCGACTGGGCCGAGAGCAGCGACACGCTGGGCCCCGAGAAGCAGGGCCGCAGCGACGACCTGGACGCGCTCGCGACCTACATGCACAGCCTGGCCGAGACCCCGGCCAGCCCCGATCCGATCGCGGTCGACGAGTCCGACCTGTTCACGGCGAGCGGCTGCGCCGAGTGCCACAGCGGCGACGCGATGACCGACTCCGCCCGGACCGAGGGGATCCGCCACGACGTCGGCACCCTGACCGACGCCAGCGGCGGCCGGCTGGGCGGCGAGCTGGACGGGCTCGACACGCCGACGCTGCGGGGACTGTGGGAGACCGCGCCCTACCTGCACGACGGCAGCGCCGACACGATCGGCGAGGCGATCGTCGCCCACACCGACGTGGACGCCGACACCGCCGAGCGGCTGGCGACCTGGCTGCGCGGGCTGTGAGCCACTAGCGCCGCTAGATTCTAGCGGCGCTAGTACCCGAACAGCGCTAGTCCAGCGCCGCCCGGGCCGTGGCCAGGTGGGCGCGGCGCTCGCGGGCCGCCGCCAGCTTCTCTTCGAAGTCGGCCACGACATCGTCGGGCGCCTTGGACCGGAAGCCGGGGTTGCCCAGCCGGCCTTCCAGGCCCTTGATGTCCTTGTCGGACTTCGCGAGCTCCTTGTCCAGCCGCGACCGCTCGGCCGCCAGATCCACCAGCCCCTCCAGCGGGATGAACAGCTCGGCGCCGTGGACCACGGCCGTCGCGCAGGCGCCATCGCGGCCGCCCTGGACGATCGCCGTGACCTTGGCCAGGTCGCGCAGGGCCTGGGCGTGCTTGCGTGCCTGGGTCGGGTCCGGGGTGCGCACCGTCAGCTCGGTCTTGGGCGACAGCTCCATGTCGGCCTTGATCCGGCGCAGCGCGACGATGGCTTCCTGCATCCAGGCGACCTCGGCCAGGGCCTGGTCGTCCCGGGGGTAGTCGGCCGCCACCGGGAAGGCGGCGTCCATGACGCTGCCCGTGGTGCCCGGCAGCCGCTGCCAGATCTCTTCCGACAGGAAGGGCATGTAGGGGTGCAGCAGCCGGGCCAGGGCGTCGAAGACCAGCCGCAGGGTGTGGCGGGCCCCCTGGCGGCGGGCCTCGGCGTCCGCGCTCGGGTCTTCGTCGTAGAGCGTGCCCTTGCTGAACTCCAGGTACCAGTCGCAGAGCTCGGACCAGGTGAACTGGTAGAGCTCACTGGCGGCTTCGTTGAACCGGTAGTGGTCCAGGCCGTTGCGCACGCGGCGGACGCTCTCGCCCAGGCGCACCTGGATCCACTGGTCATAGGCCGAGAAGGTGCGCGGGGCGTCCGGGTCGTAGGCGTCCAGGTGCATCATCGCGAACCGGAAGGCCTGCCAGATCTTGTTGGTGAACCGGACGTAGCCCTCGGCGCGCTCTTCGTTCCACAGGATGTCGCGGCCCTGGGCGGCCATGGCCACCAGGGTGAACCGGAAGGCGTCGGTGCCGTACTTCTCGATCATGTCGAGGGGGTCGACCACGTTGCCCTTGGTCTTCGACATCTTCTCGCCCTTGCTGTCGCGGACCAGGGCGTGGATGTAGACGTCCTTGAAGGGCACGTTGCCCATGAAGTGCTGGCCCGAGAACACCATCCGGGCGACCCAGAAGAAGATGATGTCGAAGCCCGTGATGAGCACCGACGTCGGGTAGTACCTCTGCAGGTCGGCGGTCTTCTGCGGCCAGCCCAGCGTCGAGAACGGCCAGAGGGCGCTGCTGAACCAGGTGTCGAGCACGTCTTCGTCCTGGCGCAGGGCCAGGTCGTCGGGCAGGTCGTGCCGGGCGCGGGCTTCCGCCTCGGTGCGGGCGACGTAGACGTTGCCGTGGTCGTCGTACCAGGCCGGGATCTGGTGGCCCCACCACAGCTGGCGGCTGATGCACCAGTCCTTGATGTCGCGCATCCACGCGAAGTAGGTGTTCTCCCAGGTCTTGGGCACGAAGCGGGTGAAGTCCTGCTCGACCGCGGCCAGGGCCGGCCCGGCGAGCGGCTTCATGTGCACGAACCACTGGGTCGACAGCATCGGCTCGACCACGGCGCCGCTGCGCTGGCTGCGCGGCAGGGCCATGGTGTGGGGCTTGCTGCCGCGGTCCATGCCGAGCTCGCCGATGCGCGCCTTGACCGCGGCGCGGGCGTCGGCCACGGACAGGCCCTGGAAGGGGCCGCCCTGGTGGTTCAGGGTGCCATCCAGGTTCAGGATGTTGATGAACGGCAGATCGTGGCGCTTGCCGACCTCGAAGTCGTTGAAGTCGTGGGCCGGCGTGACCTTGACCGCGCCTGTGCCGAACTCGGGGTCGACCAGGATGGCGTCGCCCACGATGGGGAACTCGCGGCCGGTGATCGGGTGCCGCACGTTCTCGCCGATCAGGTGCTGGTAGCGGGGATCGGTGGGGTGCACGGCCACGGCCGTGTCGCCGAGCATGGTCTCGGGCCGGGTGGTGGCGACCACGATCTCGGTCACCACGATGCCGTCGGGGCCGGCCTTGGGCGTCGCCAGCGGGTAGGCGAAGGACCAGATCTCGGTCTGGAAGTCCTCTTCCGCCTCGACCTCCAGGTCCGAGAGGGCGGTCTGGCCGATGGGGTCCCAGTTGATGAGCCGCTCGGCCCGGTAGATGAGCCCCTGCTCGTACAGCCGGACGAAGACCTCCTTCACCGCGTCGGACAGGCCGTCGTCCATGGTGAAGCGCTCGCGGGTCCAGTCGCAGGACACGCCGAGCTTGCGCAGCTGGTGCACGATGGTGCCGCCGCTCTCGGCCTTCCAGTCCCAGACCCGCTTGACGAATTCCTCGCGGCCCAGGTCGACGCGCTCGATGCCCTGGGCGCGCAGCTGGCGCTCGACCACCCACTGGGTGGCGATGCCGGCGTGGTCGGTGCCGGGCACCCACAGGACGTTGTAGCCGTCCATGCGCTTGTAGCGGATCAGCACGTCCTGCAGCGTGTTGTTCAGGGCGTGGCCCATGTGCAGGCTGCCGGTGACGTTCGGCGGCGGGATGACGATGCTGTAGGGCTCGCCAGGGGCGCTGGGATCGGCGGTGAACGCGCCGCGGGCCTCCCACTCGGTGTAGTACCGGTCGGCGGCGGCGTGGGCGTCGTAGGTGCGGGGGAGCTCTTCGCTCATGACAACGGTCCAGGGGGTCGGGGTTTCAGTCCGAGCCGCCCTGCTGCTGTTCGCGAAGGCGCTCGGAGGCGATGTGTTCGACCAGTTCGGGCAGCTGGGTGCGGACGGCTTCGTCCACGGCGTGCTCGACCAGATCGCGGAAGGCCGGGTCGGTGGCCAGGGTGTGGCGGAGCACCCGCTGAACCACCTCGGGCAGGACCTCGAGGATTGCTCGCTCGAGGGCCGGCCCGATCACCTCAGGGTCGACGGCCACGGGCTCCAGCTGCTGGTAGTCCCGGGCCAGGAAGGATGCAACGCGCTCGTCGCTGGCCGGGGGGCGGCCGAGGACGGGGGCGGAGGAGGAGCCGACCGGCGAGGTGCCCACGAGGGGTTCCACCGCGGCCGCTTCGAGGGTCGTCAGGTCGTCGTCGCCGCCGTCGCGGCTGATCGGGCCGAGCGCGAGCTCGAGGTGGGCCCGAAGGCCATCGGCGGTGACGGGCTTGCGGATCTGCCCCGCCACGCCGGCTTCGTCGGCGCGCGCGTTGTTGTAGACCTCGAAGCCGCCGGCGAGCAGGAACACGGCCGACGCCGGGTGCCGATCGCGCAGCTCGCGGGCCAGGTCGTAGCCGTTGCCGCGGGGCAGCGAGGCGCTGGCCAGCACCACGGCGAGATCGACGCCTTCGGCGCGGGTCTGTGCCTCGACCGCGTCCCGGGCCGACACCACCGCGTAGCCGGACCCCGCCAGCGCCTCCTGCACCCGCTGGGCGGTGGAGGGGTTGGGATCGACGACGAGGACGGTGGACTGCATGGACATCGGGGCTCGCGGGGCGGGTATCACACCCCGGCGACGGGCGCGCGTCAAGGGCCTGACAGGCCCGAACCGTGGCCGCCCCGTCCCTGCCTTGCTACGCTTCGGTTCGATTCGGGGGCGTGGCGGAATCGGTATACGCGGCGGATTCAAAATCCGCTGGCCTCTGGCCTTGTGGGTTCGAGTCCCACCGCCCCTACCAACCATCCCCCTGCCCGATCACTCCCGCCCCCCCACGAAGGTTGCTCGTGGCGAGACGCGCGGTGGGACTCGAACGGGCGGGGGCCGGCGCGAGCGCTGCGAGCGCGGAAGGCGAGCACTGCGAGCCTTCCAGGCCCGCCGCCCCGGCCCGCAGGGGGAGCGGCGCAAGCGCTGTGCGACCCGGCTACGCCTCCCGGCGTGCAGCCCTCCTCGCCCGAGCCAGCTCCCGTCGCGTGGGCCCTCGCCGACCTCCGTCGGGCGGTCGAGGTGGCCGTCGCGCGGGAGGGCATCCTGCTGTCGGCCGGCGAGCTGCACATCACCCGGGCCTTCCTCGCCCTCCCCGAGCCCGCTGCGGCGCTGTACGCCCGGCTGCACGGGCGCAAGGGCCACGTCTTCCGCCTCGACGGCCTGACCTACGACGAGGTGCCCGACATCGCCATCGCGGCGACGGCGCTGGTCGATGCCGGCTTCGCCTGGCGCGGCGAGCGCCTGCTGCCTCCGCGCGCCCTCGCGACCGCGCTGACCGTGGCCGAGCTGAAGGCGGTCTGCAGGCAGCTCGGCGCCCGCACCAGCGGCCGGCGCGACGAGCTGCTCGCGCGGGTCGATCGGCCCGACGCGGCGCCTCTCTTGCGTCGACCCCTGCTGCTGCTCCGCCACGACGCGCTGTTCCTGCGCGTCGCCCGGCTGTTCCTGGGGCGGGCCCACGCCGACCTGTCGCGCCTGGTCGTCGAGCGCCTGGAGCTGGTCCGCTGGCCCACCTACACCCCGACCGGGGGCCCCGGGCTGTTCTCGCGTCGGTCCCACCTGCGTGCGTGGGAGGACGGACTGGCCGTGGACGCGGCGCTCTGGGCGATGTCCGATGCCGACCAGGGGAGCGGATTGCTGGCGCGCCTCCCCGACGACCTGCGTCGGGTCGAGCGGGATCCCCTCCCCCCGCCATGGCGCGCGCGTCTGTCGGCCCGCCGGCTGGCCTCCGCCCGCTGCCAGCAGGCCGCCCGCATCCTCGAGCGACAAGGCGCCACCGAGCAGGCCATCGCGGTCTACGAGCGGCTCCTGGCCGCCGGCCTGTCCCGCCCGGGGAACGTGCTGCAGCGGCTCGCAATCGCCCGCGGCGTCGCCGGTCGACCGGGCGACGGCGCGCGCCTCTGCCAGCAGCACGTGTCCGTCCGCGCCGACCCGTCGGGCGCGGTCCTGCCGGCCGAAGAACGGATCGCCCTCGAACGCACCGGACGGCGGCTGGCGCGCCAGGCGGGGCTGGGCTGGGCGCCGTCCCCTCCCCTGCGCCCGCCTGCCGAGCGCAGCATCGACCTCCCCCTGGCCAGCACGAGCGGTGCGCGCCCCACCTGGGAGCGGCCCGGTGGCCCCATGCTGCTCGAGCCGGCCGTGGTCGATCTGCTCGCCGAGCTCGGCCGCACCGCCCTGCATGCCGAAGGGGGCCTGTGGCGCACCCTGTTCGGCCTCCTGTTCGCCGAGGTCCTGTTCCTGCCCGTGCCCGGCATGCTGCCGACTCCCCTGCGCACCGGGCCGCTGGACCTGGGGCGGCCGGGCTTCGTCGCCCGCCGCCAGGACGCCATCGACGCGGTGCTGGAGGGCGTGCGGCGTGGGGAGGGTCCCGCGCGGCTCGCACAGGCCTGGACGGAACGGGAGGGCCAGGCGATCGCCGGCGTCGACTGGTCCTGGCCCGGGCGGCACCGGCTGGAACGGGTCCTCGACGACCTGGGCGGCCCGGGGGCCGCAGCGATCCTGGCCTGCATCGCCGACGACTGGCGCGATGCCCCGCGGGGGCTGCCCGACCTGGTGGTGCTGTCGGGGCCCGCGGCCCGCCTGCCCGACAGCTTTCCGTCGCGGTTGTCCTCCGATGCCTTGCTCGTCGAGCTCAAGGGGCCCGGCGACCAGCTGCGGGACGCGCAGCGGGTGTGGCTGGACCGGTTGGTCCGGTCCGGGCTGCGCGCCGAGCTTTGGCGCGTGCGCGCGCGGAGTTAGGCGCCCCCTCCCCCCCTGTCCGAGGAACCTCATGTCCATCCACGATCAGGTCAAGCAGGCCATCGAAGCCGCGATCCCGGGTGCCGTGGCCACCGTCACCGGTGGTGGCGGCCACTTCGAGATCGACGTGGTCTCCGACGCCTTCGCCGGCAAGCGCACCCTGGCCCAGCACCGCATGGTGCTCCAGTCCATCAAGGACCTGATGGCGGGCAACGACGCGCCCGTGCACGCCGTCGACCGCATGACCTGCCGACTCCCGGGCGCCTGAGCGCCCCGAGGTCGCCCCCGGAGCGCCCGGCCTCGGCGTCAGTCCAGCGCGCAGGCCAGGTTGGCGGCGCCGGGCGTGCCGTAGTCGATGTCGGCGGAGTCGTCGGTGTCGACCGCCAGCTCGGTGGTCGACTCGCACCAGTAGGCCGCGTCGTCGTTGCTGGTCGCGTCCAGGTAGCTGCTGTCGAGCTGCCACGAGACGTTGCCGCCGCCGTGGTTCGGGATCTCGTCGATGGACGTGCCGTCGGGCAGCTGGATGTAGAGCGGATCGCCGCTGTTGGCGATGCTCGGCCCGCTGCCGTACCAGGCGTCGATGGTCATGACGGCGTACATCTCGGTGCACTCGGTCGACCAGCTGGCCTCGCTGCTCTTGGCCAGGACGGCGTAGGAGTCGGCCGCGACGATGGTCTCGACGCTGACGCTGCCGGTGCTGGTGTCGTCGTCGGCCACGACCAGGCCGTTGAGGTCGACGGTCCCGCCGGTGGTGTTGTAGAGCTCGAACCACTCGCAGTAGTCGTCGCTGCCGGTCTTGGCGTCGATGAGCAGCTCGGTGATCACCAGGTCGCCGACGGCCAGGTCCTCGATGCACTTGTCGGCGGCGCAGGGCACGCCCTCGAAGCCGATGAAGTCGTCGCCATCCCGCGGGATCAGCTTGTAGTCGCCGAAGCCGTAGTGCACGAAGCCGACCACGGCCTCGAAGGTGTCGCCGGGCGCGATGGCGCCGGGGTCGGCGAACAGGTCGTCGATCCGCAGGCTGGAGTCGACCTCCCACTCGCCGAAGCCCAGGTCGGAGTTCGTGACCTCGACCGACTCGACTCGGACCAGCGAGCCTTCCCAGGCCTCGGCCGTGTCGCCGTCGGCCAGGTCGGCCACGGTGACGACCACCGGGTCGGGCACGGTGCCGGTGCCGGTGACGGTGACGTCTTCTTCGGCGAAGACCTCGAGCTCGGTCAGGGTGCCGTCGGCCACGGCGCTGGTGGCGTACTCGGCGGTGGTGCCGGTCACGTCGATCATGTCGCCGCGGGTGACGTCGATGTCGATGTCGCTGCCGTGGTAGACCCACAGGCCACTGCCGGCGCCGCCGCCGGGCTCGACGATGAAGAAGCCCGAGCCGTTGCTCTCGGACGCCGCGATGACGCCGAACAGGGTCACGGTGCTACCCGGGCTGACGGTGCCGTCCTGGATCTCCTGCACCGTGGTGTCCTCGACGGTGGTGTCGGTGTCGGTGTCGGTGTCGGTGTCGGTGGTGTCCGTGCCGTCGGTGTCGGTGTCGGTGTCGGTGGTGTCCGTGCCGTCGGTGTCCGTGTCGGTGTCGGTGTCCGCGGTGTCGGTGCCGTCGGTGTCCGTGTCGGTGTCGGTGTCCGTCGCGTCCGTGTCGGTGTCGGCGTCGGTGTCCGTGTCGGTGTCGCCGTCGCCGGAGTCGCCGCCCCCGTCCTTGTCGCCGCAGGCAGCGAACAGGGTCAGGCCGAGGCCGAGGATGGACAGCTGGGCAGTCAGGGAGAGGGGCTTCATGGGTGCTCCAGGGAGGGGGCGGCGCGAATAACCACGGTGTACGAGGCGACCGGCGACGCTCGGGTGACATGCGCGTGAAGGGCTCCCGGAGACGCAACGACCCGGGCGTGTGAGCCCGGGTCGTCGGTCGAGGGGACGCTCGGCGCGTCTTCGGCTCAGGCCTGGCGGAACCAGCGACCGGCGCTGAACCGCAGGCGGCCTTCGCGCTTCATCTTGCGGAGGACGACCATGATCTCCTTCTCGGTCATGTCGTCCCAGGGGGCGCGGTGCGCGGTGCCGGCGACCAGGATCGCCTCCTTGAGGCCGTTGTGGTAGTTCGCCAGCCGCTCGAGGGCGTTGTCGGCGATCCAGACGGCGCGCTCCTCGTCGACCTGCGCGGTCGAGCGGGCGCTGGTGCGCTTGCGGGGGGCGGCGCGCTTCTCGACCTTCTCGATCGGAGCGGAGCCGGTGCTGCCGACCTCGGCCTTCTTCGGCAGGTCGATGGACGCGGGCTCGCTGCCCTCCAGACCCTCCATGAAGGTGCGCAGGGCCTCGACCGCGTCTTCGTGCTCGCACTCGTCGAGCAGCTCGGCGGCGGCATCGCGGAAGCAGGCGGGGACCTGGTCGGGGGCGGCGCTCTTCAGGCTGTCGACGAAGGCGGCCAGGGGCTCGCCGTCGGGCAGGTCGTTCAGCTCGCGGAACATCTGGGCGCGGAAGGCCACCAGCTCCTTGGCCATCGACGCGGGCACCTGCTCCTGCGCGACCTCGGACAGGGCCAGCAGGTCGAACAGGGTGCCGGGCTCGATCCGCACCAGCGGGGTGCGCAGCACGTCCTGGGTCAGGACCTGGAGGGTGGTGGGGTCGGCCTTGCGCAGGCCGGCCACGGCCACGAGCTTCTTCTTTTCGTCCACGAGGGCGCTCCCGATGGGGCGTTGAGGAGGAGCCACGGCCGGGCCGTGGGATGTGCGGAGAGGGGGTCCGGCCCGCCGGAGGGGCCTGGCGTCGGGGTGGCGCGGGGGTGTGGGCACCGCGTCGCTGTGCGCAACCGCCGACGATGACGACCACCGTCCGGTATCACGGCAGCCCGGGGTCGGCATTCCGACTGCGCCCGGCGCGCCCGGCCGGCCGCTCGCCGGTCGCGCTTTGCACGCGCTGCCGCAGCGTTATCCGCACCGGACCGCTCTCCTCCCCGGCCCCCCCTCCCCTTCTCCTCCCCCGGCGGACCCCATGCGCATCACCAAGGTCTACACCCGCGTCGGCGACCGCGGCACCACCCGGCTGGCCGGCGGCCAGGAAGTCGCCAAGGACCACGCCCGCATCGAGGCCTACGGCACCATCGACGAGCTGAACGCCGTGCTCGGCCTGGTCCGGACCTTCAACGCCCGCAGCGACGCCGACGACGCCTCGACGGCCCGGCTCGACGCCATGCTGCACCGCATCCAGAACGACCTGTTCAACGTCGGCGCGGACCTGGCGACCCTGCCGGCGGACCGCTGGAAGGGCATGGTGCTGCTGTCGGACGCGGACGTGACCCGGCTCGAGGACTGGATCGACGAGCTCAACGCCGACCTGGGGCCGCTGCGCGACTTCATCCTGCCTGGCGGGGGGCCCGTGGGCGCCTTCCTGCACCAGGCCCGCACCGTCTGCCGCCGCGCCGAGCGCCGGCTGGTCGAGGCCCGGCGGCTCGAGCCGGATATCGACGAGACCGCGGTCCGCTACGTGAACCGGCTCAGCGACTGGGCCTTCGTCGCGGGACGCTGGGCCGCCAAGGCCCTGGGCGAAGAAGAGCACCTGTGGGAGAAGCCGGCCCGCGACTGAGCCCCGCCCGGCCTGCCTACTTGACCTGCCGGCACTGGCCGAAGCCGCAGCGGACCTCGGCCTGCTGGCCGGCGGCGACCTTGGCGGTCGTGGCCTTGAGCCAGCCGTCTCCGCCTTCTTCGCGGATCCAGACCTCGTAGCTGCCCGCGGGCACCACCCCGACGCCGTGCCGCCCGTCGGCGCCGACCAGGTAGGCCTCGGCGCCGGCCACGGTCAGGCTGCCGCTGCCTCCGGCCTGCTCGGTCGCAGCCGGCGGCTCTGGGGCGGGCTCGGCCCGGCCGGGCGCGGGAGGAGGGGCTGCCGAGGCGTCGGAGGAGGCGGAGGGCGCGCCGGACGTCGCCTCGCGCGCGGGCGCGGTGCGTGCTGCGCTCTGCACCGGGGGGGCATCCGCGCGGTCGGGGCCCAGGTCCTGGCGGTCGGCCGGCAGCGGCGAGGGTTCGTCGGCGGGCACAGCAGGAGGGAGGTCGTCGGCCGCGCCAGCCGGGGCCGTGCCCGTGTCGGGCGGCGCGACGGGCTCGGGCGGCGGCTCGCCCTCGGCCTCGAGCGGCTCGGCGGGCGCATCGATCGCGGGGTCGCGCTCCGGGAGGGCCGCGCCCTCTGTTGGAGGAGCCTCTGGCAGGTCCAGGCCTTCGAGGGCGCGCACCGTGTCGCTGGGCGAGAGGGCGCCGATCGGCGCCTGCCGGGTCCAGAGCACACCGACCAGGACCAGCGTCGCCAGCTGGCTCAGGGTCAGCGCGGCGAAGCCGAGGGGCACCCAGCGCGGCAGCGCGGCGGGCGGTGGCTGCGGCGCGGGGGCCACCGCGCGGGCGACCGGGGCCGGCGGGGCGGCGTCGACCGGGGAGACCACGGTGGCGATGCCGTCGGAGAGCTCGTCTTCCGGCAGTGGCGGCGCCGGCGTCTCTTCGGCCGTGGCCGCCTCGGACGAGACCGGCTCGGGCCGACCGTCGTCCGGGCTGGGCTCGGACACGGCGTCGGGCTCGACCTCGACCGGCGGGAGCTCCTCCTCGGTCGGTGGATCCTCGGTCAGGATCTGCGTCCGGTCGTCGTCTCCCGGTGCCGCTTCGAACCGCGCCGCGGCCACCGAGGCCCGCATCTGGCGGAAGCGCTTGGCGAGGGCCTCGAAGTCCCCGGCGAGCACCAGCGGGTCGAGGTACCGCCGGGCGGGGTCGATCGACAGCGCGCTGTCCAGGATGCGCAGGATCTCCTTGGCGAGCTGGCCCTCCATCACTTCCTGTGGCGCGCCGAACACGCCGGCCAGGGCGTCGCTGACCTGGCGCCGGTCCCGATCGGGCAGCCGGTCGGGGTACAGGAACTGGCGCGGGTCCAGGGGGCGATCGACGAACAGCCCGGGCTTGCGGCTGTGCAGGTCCTCGAGCAGCGACGCGCGGTGGCTGCGGAAGTGCACGCTGTCGGTGCCGCCGACGGGAAGCTCGACGGCGCGGCCGTCGGTGCCGGGGCGCTGGTGGGCGCGCAGCCGGACCAGCGCCAGGAAGGTCGCGCCGATCGCCCAGGTGTGGCGGGCCATCGGCTGCTCGGTCGTCGCCAAGAAGATGTCTTCGGGCGCCGCGTAGGCGCTGGTGGTCGTCATGACCTCGGTGCCGCCGTCGGGATCGGCGTCGGCCGGGCCCAGCATGTCTTCGGCGCCGAAGTCCGACAGCACCCAGCGGCGGTCGTCGGTGCGCAGCACGCTGCGGGGTCGGATCCGCGGCGCCGCACGCTCCAGCGCGGGGTCCGTCCGGCAGGCCGCGCGCCAGTCCGCCAGGCGTCGGCAGACATCGGCCATGGCCAGACACAGGTGCCGGAAGCCGTCCGGCTCTGCCGCGCTGCGGGACCACCAGCCCTCGAGCTCGACCGGGCACCAGTCGGTGATGACGGCGCCGCCGTCCACCTGGTCGTGCAGCCGTGGCCCCGGCGACGCCGTCGGCAGGTCCGACAGCCTCCGCAGGGCCTCGCGCTCGCGCGCCATCGACAGGTGGGCGGCTTCGCTCAGCCCGTTGTCCTCGACGAGCGCTAGCCTGCGCCCGGCGGCCGGCCCCCCGGGTCGTGGCGGGTCGCCGGTGGCGACCACCGGCGTCACCCGGCGGCGGGGTCCCTCGCGGACCGGCTCGGTGGGATCGGCCTGGTAGACGCGCCCCGAGGCGCCCTTCCAGCTGGCGTCAGAACCGGCGCCCAATGACCAGTCCCGGGGTGTCGGCGTCGAGCTGGATGCCGACGATGCCGATGCCCACACCCACCGCCAGGGTCGCACCGCTGGCGATGACCAGCGTGTTGGTGGCGGACTGCGCGTCGAGCAGGGCGTCGGTGGTGGTCGCGCTGTCGAACTTGTCCCGCGCGGGGAAGGACAGGCCGTAGATCACCCCGCTGGCGACGACACCGACGGCGCCCGTGACCAGGAGGGGGGTCTTGGCCTTGGGCCGGATGCGCTTCACGGTCTGCACCGCGTAGGGATCGGAGCCGACCGTCGACGTGCTGGCGACGCTGTCGTTGCCCTTCTTCTTCTTCTTGCCGCCCTGGGCTTCGGCCAGCGCGGCCTGGCGGGCAGCCCAGGCTTCTTCGGTGATCAGCACCTGCTCGGGGAGATCGTTGCCGTCGACCAGCCAGCCCGAGACCACCCGTGCCGAGCCGGTGTCGACGAGCTGCACCACGTGGGGACGGCCGGTGGTCAGCGCCGGCTCGGACAGGGGCTTGCCGTCCACCAGCAGCTCCTGGCCTTCGGGCACGTCCAGGCGCATGCCCGAGATCTCGACGGGGGGCTGACCCGCCATGGCGCGCTCGCCGTCGAAGGCGTCGCGCAGCGGGTGCCCCTGGGGCAGGTCGTTGACGTCCCACTCGAAGGCGGGATCGACCTCGAGCGCGGTGCGCATCCAGCGCGTGCCCAGGTCCTTGTCGCCGGTCAGGTACTGCCAGGCGCCCAGGAAGCGGTAGGCGCTGGCGTAGGCCGGCACCGGCAGGGGCTCGGTCAGGCAGGCCAGGCCCGTGTCCATGCGGGCGCCGGCCTTGTTGAAGGCGGCTTCGTCCAGCTCGCGCAGGGCGACGGTCATGGTGCCCAGGTCTTCGCTGGCCATGGTCGCCGAGTAGGGCGTGGCGCAGTCCTGCGCCAGGGCCACGGAGGGCGCCACGAGGAGCGCCCCGCCGAGCCCGAGGGCGGCGAGCAGACGGCCGGCGCCGCGGCGGGGGGGGCTGCGGCGGAGGAGGAGGGTGTCGGTCATGGTCCGTCCGTCTCACACGGGTCGGGTGGCAGGCGGGGATCCTACCACGGGCCCGACGCCGGCAGGATCCGGGTGGTCCCGGCCAGCGTCAGGACGCGTCGGGACGCAGCCAGAGCACCACCTGGCCAGGGCGCACCGACGCGCCGTCGACGGCGGCGAAGCGCTCGACCGTGCCCGCGCGCTCGGCGCGGACGGGGGTGAAGGTCTTCATCACCTCGACCAGGCCGACCGTCTCGCCGGCGGCGACGCGCGCCCCGGGCTGCACGAAGGCGGGATCGCCGGGCGCAGGGCGCTGGTAGAAGCTGCCCTCCATGGGCGCTTCGACCGCGACCAGGCCCGCCGCTTCGGCTGCGGCCCGGTCCTCCTGCTCGGCGCCCGACTCGACGTCGGCGGCTTCGTCGGCCGCGGGGGCATCGGCCGCCCGCCGCCCGGCCGCCAGGACCTCGAGGTCGTGAAGGCTCCAGATCCGCGGGTTCTTGGTGCGGCGGTAGCCGGTGCCCTGCCACGCCATCTCGGCCAGGGCCACCAGCCAGTCGCGCAGCTCGTCCAGGCGCACGACCTCGTCGGTGTCCATGCGGGCGGCCGCCTGCACCGGGTCCATGTCGGCCTCGATCCGCGCGGCGACCCGGGCCATGCCTTCTTCGATCTCGCGGCGCTCGTCGGGATCGTCGGTGGCGATCTCGAAGTCGTCGTCGAGCTTGCTGTTGTAGGTCGCGATGGACAGGGTGCGGCCCTCCATCACGGACAGGCGCGACAGCGGCGTCGACAGCTGCACGACCGGCTCGTAGGGCAGCCCGGCCATGGCGTAGTACCCAGCGCCGCTGGCCTTGCGCAGCAGCACCGTGAACATCGGCGTCTGGTTGGTGCTGTTGGTGTAGATGAGGGAGCTGCCGTAGCCGAGCAGGCCCAGCGCCTCGGCCTCGACCCCGATGTCGAAGCCCGCGATGTCCTGCAGCCAGACCAGCGGGATGCCGTCGTCGTTGCAGGCGCGGCTGAAGGCGGCGAGCTTGGCGATGCCCTCGCGGTAGAGGATGCCGCCCGGCCGCCGGCCCTTGCCGTCGGGGCGCGGCATGGGCTCCAGCACGTTGGCCGCGAAGCCCATCCACAGGCCGCCGACGCGCGCGACGCCGGTCAGCACCTCCTGGCCCGTGTCGGGGAGGAACTCGTGGAACAGGCTGCCGTCGACCAGGCGGGCGACGACCTGGCGCATGTCGTAGACCTGCCGGTGGTCGCGGGGCAGCACCTCGGACAGCTCGTCGGGCGCCAGCAGCGGATCCTCGGGCCGGGCGCCATGGCGGTAGAAGTCGACCGCGCTGCCGGGCAGGCGGGCGACCTCGTCGCGGATGCGGGCCAGGGCGACATCGTCGTCGGGCACCCGCACGTCGGCGCACGCGCTCTGGTGCACATGGACCTCGGGGCCGCCGATGTCCAGGCTGGTCAGGTGCAGGCTCTTGGCGCCCTTGATGAGGGCGGCGCCCGCGATGACCATGTACGCCCGCTCGGTCATGTAGACGCGGTCGCTGATGATCGGCATGTAGCCGCCGCCGGCGATGCAGTCGCCGAACACGCCGGCGATCTGGGGCACCCCCGCGGCGGCGAGCTCGGCGTTCTTCTTGAAGATGTGGCCGGCGCCGGTGCGACCCGGGAAGGAGCGGCTCTGCTCGGGCAGGAACAGGCCGCTGCAGTCGACCAGGTAGACCACCGGCAGCCGCAGCCGCAGCGCCATCTCCTGCGCGCGCTCGATCTTCTCGGGGGTCAGGGGCCACCAGGCGCCGCTGGCCACGGTGTTGTCGTTGGCGATCACCATGGTCCAGCGGTCGGCGATCCGGCAGAAGGCCGTCACCACGCCGGCGCCCGGAGCCTGGCGCTTGCTGCCCGGGAAGTCGCGGCCCCAATTGACCAGGGTGCCGATCGGTCGGGCGGTAGTCCCGGGATCGACCAGCAGCTCGATGCGCTCCCAGGTGGTGCGCTTGCCCTTGGCGTGGACGCGGGCTGCTCCCCAGCCCTCGCGGACCACGGTGCGCTTGTCGTCCAGCGCCTGCTGCAGGGCGCCGACATGGTCGCGGGCGGCGTCCCGCTCGGCGCGACTGGACGGCAGCTCGCCGCCGATGGGGTGCAGGTGCAGCTTCACGGGGACTCCGAGGGGGCGGCGAGGTCGGAACCGGCGAGGAGATCGGCGAGCGCCCCCTCGAGCCAGCTGGTGTCGTAGGCGCCGGAGCGGAAGGCCGGTGCGTCCACGATCGCCCGGTGCAGCCCGGCGGTGGTGGGCACGCCCTCGACCCGCAGCGAGGCGAGGGCCCGCGCCATCCGGTCGAGGGCCTGGGTGCGGTCCGCGCCGTGGGTGATGAGCTTGGCGATCATGCTGTCGTAGTGAGGCGACACGCGGTCGCCCGCCGCGAGGTGGGTGTCGACGCGCACGCCCTCGCCCTGGGGCAGCTCCAGGACGGGGACCGGTCCCGGCGTCGGCCGGAAGTCGTCGGCCACCCGCTCGGCGTTGATCCGGCACTCCACGGCATGACCCCGCGCGGGGTAGCGCTCGAGGAGGTCCGAGGGCAGCGGCTCGTTGGCGGCGATCCGCAGCTGCCACTCGACCAGATCGATGCCCCGCACCGCCTCGGTCACCGTGTGCTCGACCTGCAGCCGGGTGTTCATCTCCATGAACCACAGGCCCCCGTCCTGATCGAGGAGCATCTCGACGGTGCCGGCCCCCCGGTAGCCGAGCGCGACACAGGCCTGCTCGACGGTGGCGAAGACCCTCGCCCGCAGCGCGTCGTCGACGGCCGGAGAGGGGGTCTCCTCGACCAGCTTCTGGTGGCGGCGCTGCACCGAGCACTCGCGCTCGCCCAGGACGAAGGCGCGGCGCCCGTCGCAGAGCACCTGCAGCTCGATGTGGCGGCCGCGCTCGATGAGCTTCTCCATGTACAGGCGGGGGTCACCGAAGGCGCTGGACGCCTCGGCGGTCGCGGCGCGGAAGGCGTCGTCGAGCTGGTCCAGCGCGTAGACCCGGCGCATGCCGCGGCCGCCACCGCCGGAGACCGCCTTGAGCAGGACAGGGACGCCGATGCGCGCGGCCTCGGCGCGGGCCTGGGCGAGGTCTTCGACGGGACCCGCGCTGCCGGGCACCGGAGCGACCCCGAGCGCGGTCATGGTCCGACGGGCCTCGGCCTTGTCCGCCATGCGGCGCATGCTGGCGCTGTCGGGGCCGACGAAGGTCAGCCGAGCCGCCTCGCAGCGGGCGGCGAAGGTCGGGTTCTCGCTCAGGAAGCCCCAGCCGGGGTGCACGGCGCTGCAGCGGTGGCGGAGGCCCGCCGCGATCAGGGCGTCGGCGTCCAGGTAGGCCCGGCGATCGCCGATCCCGGCGACGACGGTCGCCTGCTGCAGGTAGGACAGGTCTCGATCGGCATCGGTGGCGACCGCGACGGTCTCGATGCCCATGGCAGAGGCCGTGCGGATGACGCGGGCAGCGACCTCGCCCCGGTTCGCGACCAGGATGCGACGGAACATGGGCCCTCGGGGGGAGACGGGGGTTTGGGCCCTGGCTCGGGGCCAGGCCGGGGCCTTAGCCCACGCCCACGGCGAGGGCGATCCCGACGCAGTTGACATGGGGATGACAAGACGTGACGATCAGGGCGTCTGCGCCGCCTGCGCGCCCGGTCCCCATCGGCTCGCCCCCACTCGCCTCCGAGGTCTCCATGACTCCGTCCGTCCTCACCCTGCTCGCCCTCGCCTCCCCTGCCTCTGCGGCGGACCTCGAGGTCTCCGGCACCACCGTCACGCTGGACGGGACGGTCACCTACGACCGGATCTCGGTGACCGACGGCGGCATCATCTACGTCACGGCCTACGACGGGACCGGCACCACCGGCACCCTGGCCCTGGTGGCCGACGAGATCTACATCGACAGCACGAGCTCGATCGTGGCGTCGGCCCGCGGCTACCGCGGCATCACGAACAGCGACGGCGAAGGCGCCGGCGGTGGCGAAGGCGGATCGACGGTGCGCGACGGCGGCGGCGGTGGTGGCCACGGCGGAGCCGGCGGCGACGGCAGCCAGGACGGGTGCACCGGGACCGACGGCCTGGGCGGCGCGGCGACGGCCGACGCCGACACCGTCGGGCACAGCCTGGGCAGCGGCGGTGGCTCGGCAGGCACCGGCGACGGCGACGGCGGCGGCCGCGGCGGCCACGGCGGCGGCAGCATCTGGCTGCAGGCCGCGACCATCACCATCGAAGGCACCATCGTCACCGACGGCCAGGACGCCACCACCTACAACAACGACGGCGCGGGCGGCGGCGCGGGCGGCGGCGTGCTGATCATCGCCGACGAGCTGTCCTGCACCGGCAGCATCTATGCCCGGGGCGGCGACGGCGGTGTGGCGGACGACGCGGGCGGCGGCGGCGGTGGCGGCTTCGTCCGGCAGTTCTACGACACCAGCGGCACGACCTGTGCGGTGGACACCACCGGCGGCGACGGCTCCTGCGGCGCCGACGACGGCGGCGCCGGCCTGAGCGCCACCGGCGAGTACGACTTCGACGGCGACGGCTACACGTCCAGCGAGGGCGACTGCGAGCCGACCGATGCCGACATCGGTCCGGGCGCGACGGAGACCTGGTACGACGGCATCGACAGCGACTGCGACGGCGCCAGCGACTACGACGCGGACGGTGACGGCGACGACAGCGACGCCTACGGCGGCGGCGACTGCGACGACAGCGACGCGTCGATCTACGACGGCGCGACCGAGACCTGGTACGACGGGGTCGACAGCGACTGCGACGGGGCCAGCGACTACGACGCCGACGGCGACGGGCACGACAGCGACAGCTACGGCGGCGACGACTGCGACGACGGCGACGCGTCGATCTACGACGGCGCGACGGAGACCTGGTACGACGGGGTCGACAGCGACTGCGACGGGGCCAGCGACTACGACGCGGACGGGGACGGCGACGCCAGCGACGCCTACGGCGGCGGCGACTGCGACGACACGGACGCCAGCATCAGCAGCGGGGCGACCGAGACCTGGTACGACGGCATCGACAGCGACTGCGACGGGGCCAGCGACTACGACGCGGACGGGGACGGCGACGACAGCGATGTCTACGGCGGAACCGACTGCGACGACACGGACGCCAGCATCTACGACGGCGCGACCGACACCTGGTACGACGGCGTCGACAGCGACTGTGCCGGCGACAGCGACTACGACGCGGACGGCGACGGCGACGACAGCGATGCCTACGGCGGCGGCGACTGCGACGACACCGACGCGTCGATCTACGACGGTGCGACGGACACCTGGTACGACGGCATCGACAGCGACTGCGACGGGGCCAGCGACTACGACGCGGACGGCGACGGCAGCGACAGCGAGGCCTACGGCGGCAGCGACTGCGACGACACCGACGCCACGATCTACGACGGCGCGACCGAGACCTGGTACGACGGGGTCGACGGCGACTGCGACGGGGCCAGCGACTACGACGCGGACGGCGACGGCCACGACAGCGATGCCTGGGGCGGTGACGACTGTGACGACACCGACGACACGATCTACCCGGGCGCCGACGAGATCGAGGCCGACGGCATCGACCAGGACTGCAACGGCGTGGACAGCGGCGTCGACACCGACGGCGACGGCCTGACCGACGACGACGAGGTCGACCTGGGCACGGATCCCTTCGACGACGACACCGACGACGACGGCCTGACCGACGGCGACGAGGTCGACGGCGGCACCGATCCCCTCGACGAAGACACCGACGACGACGGGCTGAGCGACGGCGACGAGGTCGACCTCGGCACCGACCCCCTCGACGACGACACCGACGACGACGGCCTGACCGACGGCGACGAGGTCGACGTGCACGACACCGACCCGCTGGACCCCGACACCGACGACGACGGGCTGAGCGACGGCGACGAGGTCGACGTCCATGGCACCGACCCGCTGGCGGACGACACCGACCTGGACGGCCTGACCGACGGCGACGAGGTCGACGTCTACGGCACCGATCCCCTCGACCGCGACACGGACGACGGCGGCACCGGCGACGGCGTCGAGGTGCTCCTCGACGGCACCGATCCCCTCGACCCCAGCGACGACATCACCGACACGACCGACACCGACGGCGACGGGCTCACCGACCGCGACGAAGAGGTGCTCGGCACCGATCCCCTCGACCCGGACAGCGACGACGACGGGCTGACCGACGGCGAAGAGGCCGGCGAAGGCGGCACCGGGACCGATCCGCTGGACGGTGACACCGACGACGACGGCATCGGCGACGGCCGCGAGGTCGACGAGCTCGGCACCGATCCCAAGGACCGCGACAGCGACGACGACGGGCTGAGCGACGGCGAGGAAGCCGGCACCGACGACGGCAGCACGACCGGTGCGGGCACCGACCCGCTGGATCCCGACAGCGACGACGACGGGCTGAGTGACGGCGAGGAGGTGCTGGAGCACGGCACCGACCCGCTGGATCCCGACAGCGACGACGACCGCCTGACCGACGGCGACGAGATCGAGCGCGGCACCGATCCGCTGGACAGCGACACCGACGACGGCGGCGTGCCCGACGGCGACGAGGTCGATGCCGGCACCGATCCCCTCGACCCGAGCGACGACGACCTGGGCGGCGACAGCGGCGGCACCGACAGCGGCGGCACCGACGGTGGTGTCGACTCCGGCGGCGACGACAGCGGGACCACCGGCGACGACGGCGGGACCGACAGCGGGCTCGGCGCCACCCCCGGCAAGGTGCTGGGCGGCTGTGCGGGCTGCAGCGCGGCGCCCACCGGCGGCCGGGCCGCAGGTGCCCTGCTGCTGGGCTTCCTGGGCCTGTTGATCGGCATGCGTCGGCGGGACTGAGCCGCGCCGCCGCGTCGGCCGTGACACGCGCCGACGCGGCGTGACAAGCCGTTTCCGAGTCGGGCTTGAGCCGGGTTCCGCCGGCTCGTACGGTGGTGGTGCAAGGAGGGCAGCAACCCTCCGCCCCCTTCCCGATGGCGCGGGGCCGCCACCCTGCGGATTGGCCGCAAGGTGCCGCGTCATCGGGACCCCCTTCGGGCGAGGGGGGGCCGCCCCTCCTCGGATTGGCCGCGGAGGGCCCCCTCGCCTTTCCTACCGAACGCCCGGTCGCTTCTGCGGCCGGGCGTTCCTCTTTTCACATCAAGGGCAACTCGACGCATGACAGCCCTTTGACAAGTACGGTCGCGCCTGTCAGATTCCTCGGCGCGCGGCCCCCCAGGACCCGCCGCACCCCATCACCGGAGCCGATCCCATGCTGATCCTCTTCCTGTCCCAGGCGGCCCTGGCCCAGGATGCTGCCCCTGCCCAGCCCACCGAGCTCGACGCCCAGAACTACCAGGCTCCGATCGACTCGGAGATGACCCTGTGGACCGACGACGCTTCGCTGCGTCACGACGGCTACTTCGGGGTCCGGCTGTGGGGCAACTACGTCAAGAACCCCCTGGTCTACGAGTTCACGGACGACACCGCGACCGAGGAGGTGCTGGTCGGCGACGTGCTGCAGACCGATCTGATCGGCTTCGTCAGCTTCAAGCGCATCCGCCTCGGCCTCGACGTGCCGCTGTTCCTGATGGCCAACGGCTCGCAGGTCAACACGGGCACCGGCCTCGGCTCGATCGGCCTCGACCTGAAGGGCACGATCCTCGACACCGACGACGCGCCCCTCGGCCTGGCCCTGGGCGGTCGCATCGATCTGCCGACCACCACCATCGACGCCCCCCTCGGCGGCGACACCCTGGGCGGCGAAGTCAGCCTGATCGTCGACAAGCGGATCGACAACCTGCTGCTGGCCGCCAACCTCGGCAGCCGCTTCGACAAGCAGATCGCCCTCGAGAACGTCACCGTCGACGACATCTTCTTCTGGCGCGTGGGCGCCGGCTACGCGATCACCGACAACGGCGGTCTCAGCCTGGATCTGGCCGGCGACGTCAACTACTCGGCGCCGCTGTCGAACTCGGCCGGCGCCCCCATCGAAGGCCTGGTCGGCGGCTGGGGCCGCGCCGGCAACTTCGTCGGCCGCCTGGGTGTCGGCACCGGCCTGACCCGCGGCATCGGCTCGCCCGACTTCCGCACGGTCTTCTCCTTCGCCTACGAGCCGCCGACCGACAAGGACACCGACCTCGACGGCATCGTCGATCGCGACGACCGGTGCCCGACCGATCCCGAGGACAAGGACGGCTGGCAGGACGACGACGGCTGCCCCGACCCGACCACCAAGGTCATGGTCCGGTTCGTCGACGAAGACGGCTACGCCGTCGAAGGCGTCGTCAGCACGGTCACGGGTCCCGGCCAGGAACCCGCCACCGCGGAAGGCTCCTACGAGATCGGCCTGCACGCCGGCACCTACCAGCTCCAGGCCGAAGCGGGCGGCTACGACCCGGTCGCCATGGAAGCCGTGGTGCCCTCGGCCACCCAGCACGAGCTGGTCGTCCAGATGAAGGCCCTGCCGGCCACCCTGGTCATCAACGTCAAGGACGACGCGGGCAAGCCGCTGGACGCCCAGTGGACCGTCGGCGGCACCTTCAACGAGATCAAGGGCGGCACGACCGAGAACCAGGTCAAGCCCGGTCGGTTCGTCATCCGCGTCCAGGCCGAGGGCTACCGCACCGTGCGTCAGCCCCTCGAGCTGGCCCCGGGCGAGCGCAAGACCCTGGACTACACGCTGCAGCCCAGCAAGATCGTGGTCACCAAGGAGAAGATCGACCTGCGCGAGGAGGTCTACTTCGACACCGGCAAGTCCTCGATCAAGAACGAGTCCTTCAACATGCTCAAGGAAGTCGCGGGCGTGCTCAAGGACAACCCGGACATCACCAAGGTCCGGATCGAGGGCCACACGGACTCCCGTGGCGCCAGCCTGACCAACCAGAAGCTGTCCGAGGCCCGGGCCGCCGCCGTCCGCCAGTACCTCATCGACAACGGCGTCGAAGAAGGCCGGCTCTACAGCATCGGCTTCGGCGAGGACAAGCCGCTGGTGAAGGGCAACAACGAAGCCGCCTGGTCCAAGAACCGCCGGGTGGACATCTTCATCGAGGAGCGCACCGGCGGGGAGTGAGCCTCCTGGTCGTTCTCGGGGCGCCTCGCTTCCGCCACGGCGGACGAGGCGCCCCGCCGCGTCTCCCCTCCCCCTTCGCCGGGCCCGTCATGTTCCTGCTCCCCTTGCTCGCGGCCTGCCAGCCGGCTGCGGTCGCGCCAGTGTCCCCGCCCTATGCCCTGGGGGCCGTCGAGGAGCTGCCCGTTGCGGACGCGGTCGCTGCGGCCGATCTGGACGGTGACGGCGTCGACGAGGTGATCTGGGTCCGCGAGGGCGTGGCGCGCTGGAGCGGCGGCGAGCAGGATCTGGGCGGCCGAGTGCAGGTGGTCGACCGAGGCGATGTCGACGGCGACGGGCGCGAAGAGGCGCTGATCGCCACGGGCGTGGGACGAGGCGTGCGCGACGTGCCGGCGCGGCTGTGGGCGATCGGAGCCGACGGCGGTCGGGTGCTCTGGGAGCAGTCCGGAGCGAGGCCCCAGGTGGTGGATCTGCACGTGGTGCCGCAGACCGGGGGCGATCGGCTGTTCCTGGTGGCCTTCGAGGACGAGCGCATGGTCGCCGGAGGCTGGGTCCAGGACGGAGCGCTGGACGTGGTGGAGCGCACGAACCTCTCGCTCGCCATGGTGCCGCTCCAGGACGGGGTGATAGTCAGCCGGCTGTACGGCGACGAGCCCAAGACGCCCGGAGACGCCGTGTTCGTCGGGTCCGACGGCACACGGCGGACGCTGCCCACCCACCGCGGCGTGCGGGCCGCGGAAGCACTCGACGTGGACGGCGACGGCCGACCGGAGCTGTTCCTGGCCGACGGCTGGCACCACGCCTACGGTGAGCACGCCGACCCCACGGTGGTGATGGTGCCGGGCGATCCAGCGCTTCCCGCCCGGACGGTGGCCCGCCTGGACGGCAGCTACGCCGTGATGGCGATCGATGCCCTGCCGGACGGCGCGCTGCTGCTGCGGGGCAGCCGACAGGTGGCGATCCTGCAGCGGGACGCCCTCGGCTGGGCGGTGCTACCGCTCGTCGACGCCAGCGAGACGGACCAGGCCGTGTTCGCGAAGCTGGCGGAAGGACCGGCGGTCCTGGTGAGCGGCACCCCAGCCCGCCAGGTCCGGCTGCAGCACCGGTGAGCTCCCGCGCTCGCCTCCCGGTCGCCCCACCGACGAGCCCCCGCTATGTTCCGGGGGTGCGCACCTCCCCGACCTGCCTGGCCGTCCTGACGGGCCTCTCCTGCCTGATCGGCCTGCTCCTCCCCCTGTCCGCGGGGGCCGACGATCGCGTCCGCGGGCCGCGCCACGACACGATCCCCCTGTACAAGGCGTGGCCGGGCGGCGACAAGCTCTACGTCGAGGTCGATCTGGGCGACGGGCAGCCCCGACTGATGCTGCTGGACAGCGGTGCGGGCGTGACGCTGGTCTCGCCCGAGGTGGCGGACGCGCTGGGGCTGCAGCGCAGCGTGGACACCGAGACCTTCCTGCAGGTCAGCGGCACCCTCGAAGCGCGCAAGGCCGTCGTGCCCGAGGTGCGCGTGGGCGGCTTCCGGGTGCCCAACGTGGTGGTCGCGGTCCCGGAGCAGCCGGTGCACGACACGGCCGGCCTGGTGCCGACCGCAGGCCTGCTGGGCAACAACGTGCTGAGCGGGTTCCACGTCGTGGTCGACTACCCGGCCAACCGGCTCGAGCTGCACCGCAAGGGCACGCGGTCGCCCCCCGAGGGTGCGGCACCGCTCTACTTCGACGGCCAGCACGCGATGACGGGGGCGATCCTGCACGCCGACGGTCCGGATGGCCCCGTGGCCGAGCAGGTCCTGGTCGACGTGGACACGGGCGCCCGGGATGTGTGGCTGTTCGGCGAGGTGGGCGGCGAGCTGGCGGCGCTGGCGACCGAGGGCCTCGCGCCGGTGGTCGGGGTGTCGTCGAGCGAGGGCATGCCCCTGCACACCCTGCTGCGCACCACGCGACGGGTGCCGCTCCGGGCGGTCGAGGTGGGCGGCGTCACGGTGGAGCGTGCCCTCGACGCGACCTGGACCGAGTACCAGCCGGGGTCCATGGCGCTGGCGGTGAGCACCCCCGGGCTGATCGGGCACGACGTGCTCGACGGCTACCGGGCCGTGCTCGACTACCCCGCGCAGCGCTTCGCCCTGCTGCCCCCTCGCCGCACGCGCCCCGAGCGCGACGCCCATCGCTGGTACCTGCGGCAGCTGCGCCACGGTTCCTCCCCGGACAAGCTGGTGCGCATCGCCGAGCTGCGGCTGTGGCAGGGCGACGACGAAGGCGCGCGCAGAGACCTCGAGCGCCACCACGCCCGTCACCCCGCCGAGCCCGAAGGTGCGGTGCTGCTGGCTCGCCTGGACCGGCTGGACGGCGACCTCGACGGCGCCTTGGCCGTGCTCGCCGACGTGCCGGCGGCTGGCCTGGTCGAGCGGGGCGAAGCCGCTGCGGTGGTCAACAGCCGCGCGATGCGCGGCGATGTCGCCGGGGCGCTGGCCCTGGGTGAAGCCGCGACCGCCGAGGCCCCGGAGGAACCCCACGCCTGGATCGCCCTGTCGGACGCCCGGCGCTGGGCCGGGGATCTGACGGGCGCGCGCGACGCCCTGCTCCAGGCCAACCGCCTGGCGGAGAGCCCGGACGGCAACCTGCTGCGCCGCGCGTGGCTGGCCACCCTCGAGGGCGACGACCTGGGCGCCCTCACCCACCTGAGCCGGGGGCTGGAGCTCGATCCCAGCGGCACCCTGGTGCCGTGGTTCTACAGCCGGGTCGCGGTGCACACCGGGCGTCCGGAGCTGGCGATCGCCGACCTGGATGCCGCGGCGGCGCGCCTGCACCCCGGTCAGGGCTCGCTCGACTTCATGGCGGCCGCGTGGCACCAGCTCGGCCATCAGGAACGGGCCGAGGCCCTGGCGAAGCAGGGCGAGGATCGCGACTGCACCCAGGTCGAGGACCCCTCGCGCCAGGCCAACTGCCGCGCCTGGTATCGGGGCGTCGTCGGCGTCGATCTCGACCGGGCCCTGGCCGAGATCGAGGAGGCGATGCAGGGGAAGCCGGACAGCTCCGAGTTCCTGGACACCTACGGCGTCGTGCTCGAGGCGCGAGGCGACCTGCCGGGCGCTGCGGAGGCCGCCCGCCGCGCCGTCGCGCTGAATCCGGACGATGTGTACCTGCTCTGGCAGGCCGATCGACTGGCGCGCGCCGCGGGCGAAGCTAGACGCGAGCCATGATCACCCTCCTCGCTCTGTTGTGGGGCTGCCAGGCCGGCAGCACCGTGCTCGACTCCGGCGCCGTCGGTACCGACGATGGGGCCACCGACGCTGGCTCCACCGACGATGGCTCGACCGACGATGGCTCCACCGACGATGGGGGGACCGACGGTTCGACCTCGGACGGTGGGGTGGACAGCGGTGACACGACCGACGGTGGGACCGACGACGGCGGCGCCGACGACGGCGGCACCGACAGTGGCGGCAGCGACGGCGGCGGCGACACGGGCGACACGACACCCGATCCGCCTCCCGACCTGCGCGAGCTGGGCCCCTACAGCGTCAGCACCCGCGACGGCAGCACCGCGGTGAGCGGCTGCGACATGGCCTGGACCCGCTACGACCCCGCCGGCGTCGCGTCGCCGCCGACCGTGCTGCTGGGCCATGGCTTCGTCCGCAACCGCGGCGTGCTGGCCGACGTGGCCGAGCACTTCTCGTCCTGGGGCCTGCAGGTCTACGCCGTGGACTTCTGCCACAGCTCGATCTGGGACACGGACCACACGGCGAACGGGGAAGAGCTGGCGGCCGTCGCAGCCAGCCTGGGCATCGGCGCGCCGCTCTACGCCGGTCACAGCGCTGGGGGGCTGGCCGCGCTGGTGGCGGCGTCCGAAGACGCGGGTGCGGCCGGCGTGGTCGGGCTCGATCCGGTGGATGCCTTCGACGAGGGCATCACCGCGTCGGGGCTGGTGCGGTCGCCGGCCTACGCCATCGTCGGCGAGCCCTCGACCTGCAACAGCAGCAGCAACGGCGTGGCGATGTACGGCGGTGTGCCGCGGCACACGGTGCTCCGTGCGACCGAGGCCGACCACTGCGACTTCGAAGGACCGACCGACTGGGTCTGCACCATCGCCTGCACCGGCCGCAACGACCTGTTCACGGACGAGGAGATCAGCGCCACGGTCCGCGGCCTGGCCACCGCAGCCCTGCTGGACCTGTCGGGGGTCGATGCCCGTGCCGACGCCTGGTGGGAGCCGGGGGGCGAGTGGTACGACCTCCTCCTCGACGACGGTGCGATCTCGGTCCCCTGAGCACGGGACGGGAGCAGCTGGGTGAAGGGTCCGCGACGTGTTCTCCGTCCGGGTCCCCGATCCGGTAGCCTGCCCTCCTCCCCGAGGTCCCGATGCGCGCCGCCTTCTTCTCCCTCCTGTTCCTCCCCGTTCTCGCCCTCTCGCCCGCCGCCCTCGCCGACGACCCGCCCGCGAAGCCCGCGCCGCCCAAGGCGGTCGTCAGCTCGGTCTACGACGGCGACACCCTGACGCTGAACACTGGCGACAAGGTGCGGCTGAAGTGGGTCAACACGCCGGAGCTCAAGCCGGCCGAGGACTACGGCATCGAGGCCCGCGAGGCGACCAAGAACCTCTGCCTGGAGCGTGAGGTGACGCTCACCTACGGCGAGGTCAAGCGGGACGGCTACGGGCGGCTGCTCGCGGGCGTCGAGTGCGACGGCCAGGACCTGTCGGTGCACCTGCTGGAGCAGGGGCTGGGCCACGTCTTCATCATCCCGCCCGACAGTCGCGATCCGGGGCCGCTGCTGGCGGCCCAGCAGAAGGCCAAGGACGCCAACCGCGGCATCTGGAGCACGGACCGCTACCAGGGCGAGCTGCACATCACGAGCTTCCACGCCAACGCGAGCGGGGACGACCGCGAGAACGTCAACGGCGAGTACCTGCGGGTGGCCAACGTCAGCAACCAGCCCGTCGACCTGGCCGGCTACAAGATGACCGATCTGTCGGGTCGGTCCTTCGACCTGCCGGCGCTGATCGTGCCGCCGGGCCACACCGTCAAGGTGATCTCCGGCAAGGGCGAGCACCAGAAGAACCCGGGCGAGCAGCTGGAGGCCTACCTGGGCAGCGACGGCCCGGTCTGGAACAACAAGCGCGACCGCGCCACGCTATACGACCGTCACGGCCGCGTCGTCGACTCGCGCGATCACGAGGTCAAGGGCGAGCCCAACAAGTAGGGCCGCCGCCACAACGGTGCGGGCCCACCGCCCTCACCTGCACCCCATCGCTGCGGGTGGCTGCTGCGCGGATGGTCGCGCGGCCGGCCTGAGATCACACCGCAGGAACCTGATCCGGCTCACACCGGCGGAGGGAAGCGATGCACGACCACCACGAAGATCCCCACGGCGTCTCCGAAGACCCGGCCAGCACCGAAGACGGCAGCCCCGGCGAAGGCGCCGGCCGCCCCCCCGGGCGCTACGCCGTCGAGGTCGGCCCCCTGCGCGTGCCGCGCACCGAGGTCGTCCTGACCACCGGCGAGGTCGTCTCGCTCTACGAGACCCCGGGGCCCCAGGGCCACGATCCCCGCGACGGCCTGCCGAAGCGCCGGGCCGACTGGGTGGCGGCCCGCGAGGCCCGCGGCGACGCGAACCTCAGCCAGATGCACTACGCCCGGCAGGGCCTCGTGACCGAGGAGATGGCCTTCATCGCCGCGCGCGAGGGTGTGTCGCCCGAGTTCGTGCGCGACGAGGTCGCGGCCGGTCGGGCCGTGATCCCCGCCAACAAGCGCCACCTCGAGCTCGAGCCGATGATCATCGGCCGCAACTTCCGCTGCAAGGTCAACGCGAACATCGGCAACTCGGCCGTGCACAGCTCCCTCGAAGAAGAGGTCGAGAAGCTGCAGTGGTCCGTCCGCTGGGGCGCCGACACGGTGATGGACCTGTCGACCGGCGCCCGCATCCACGAGACCCGCGAGTGGATCCTGCGCAACAGCCCCGTGCCGATCGGCACCGTGCCGATCTACCAGTGCCTCGAGCGGGTCAAGGGCAAGGTCGAGGACCTCAACATCGACCTGTTCCTGGAGGTGCTCGAGGAACAGGCCCAGCAGGGTGTGGACTACTTCACCATCCACGCCGGCGTGCTGCTGCGGCACGTGCCGCTGACCACCGACCGCATCACCGGCATCGTCAGCCGCGGCGGCTCGATCATGGCGGCCTGGTGCCTGCACCACCACCAGGAGAACTTCCTCTACACGCACTTCGATCGTATCTGCGAGCTGATGAAGCGCTACGACATCACCTTCAGCCTGGGCGACGGGCTGCGGCCGGGCTGCATCGCCGACGCCAACGACGAGGCCCAGTTCGCCGAGCTGCGCGCCCTGGGCGAGCTGACGCTCAAGGCCTGGAAGCACGACGTCCAGGTGATGATCGAGGGTCCCGGCCACGTGCCCCTGCACCTGGTCGAGGCCAACATGCTCGAGCAGCTCAAGGCCTGCCACGAGGCGCCCTTCTACACCCTCGGGCCGCTCGTGATCGACATCAGCCCCGGCTACGACCACATGGCCAGCGCGATCGGCGCCGCCGTGATCGGCAGCCAGGGCTGCGCGATGCTCTGCTACGTCACGCCCAAGGAGCACCTGGGCCTGCCCGACAAGGACGACGTCAAGCAGGGGCTCATCGCCTACCGGATCGCCGCCCACGCCGCGAACGTGGCCAAGCGGGTGCCCGGGGTGCAGGACCGGGACGATGCGCTGAGCAAGGCGCGCTTCGAGTTCCGCTGGGAGGACCAGTTCAACCTGGCCCTGGACCCCGAGACCGCCCGCGCCTACCACGACGCCACGCTGCCCCAGGACCGCATGAAGACGGCCCACTTCTGCAGCATGTGCGGCCCGCGCTTCTGCAGCATGGAGATCACCCAGCGGCTGCGACGCGGCAAGCGCACCGAGCTGCCGCCCGACGACTCCAGCGTGGCGTCGCCAGAGGTCGCCGCCGAAGCGGCCGCCGCCGGCATGGCCGAGAAGTCGGCCGAGTTCAAGGCCCAGGGCGGCAAGGTCTACGTGCCAGTCGGCTGATCGGCCCGTCCAAGCCCCTCGCCGATGCGAGGGGCCGGTTGCTCAGTCGTCGCAGTACCCGTCCTCGGCGGCTTCGTCGCCGGGGACGGGGTTCCACTCGAGCCCGTTCTCGTCGACGACCCCACGCTTCAGGCGGCCGCAGACCCGCCGCACCAGCGGGCGCAGGCTGCGGTGGGCGACCAGCCGGGCGGCCTCGTCCGGCGTGAACCAGGCCACGTCCTTGATGCCTTCGGCATCGGCGGGGTGGAACTCGGTGAACCGTTCTTCGGCCCGCATCAGGTACATGTGCAGGGTCTTGAGGCGCGGCTCGCGGTCCGGCGTGGTGAAGCCGTACCGGACGTAGCCCAGGTGCTCGATGATCTCGAGATCGACGGGCAGACCCATCTCCTCGCGGACCTCGCGGATGGCGGCGGCCTCGGGTGACTCGCCGGGCTCGAGCTTGCCCTTGGCGACCTCCCAGGTCTGGCGGTGGCGCCGCGCGACCTGGATCATCAGCAGCTCGGGTCCCCGGGGCCCGAAGAAGATCGGGATGCCGCCGGCGCTGGCCTGTTCGGCGAAGCCGGGCCGCAGGTTCAGCACGTGGCCGACCGGCACGCTGCCGGCCTGCCACAGGCCCTGGCGGTTGCGCTCGAACCGACAGCGACGCAGCTGCCGGGCCCGCGCCGCGTCGATGTAGAGCACCATCGGCTCGCCGGGCTGGCGGTGCGCGACCTGCCAGGCCTGGGCTTCGGTGCGCGACAGGAACACGGGCCGGCCGCCGCCGACCTCGAGCACGCCGCGGGTGCGGGCGCGCTCGGCCCGGTCGCGGGTGGTCGCGTGGTACAGGATGTCGGGAGGGCAGGCGCCGCGGCGAGGACCACGCGTCCGCCGCCGCTTGCGTCGGCGGCCGGGGGAGCTCGGGTCGGACTCGTGCGCGGCGGAGGGCTCTCCGTCGGGGGAGCTGGAGTCGTTCATCAGGGAGACCGGTTGGCGGGTGGCTTCCTCGATGTGGAGGATCCCGCGCAGACCCCTCACCCTAGCACAGCAGGGCCTCGGGGGCAGGCAGGCCGCCGGCCGCGGGCCCTACTGGACGGGGTCGACGATGCGGCGCCACAGGCTGTCGGCCGTGTCGCGGGCCTCGCGGGTGGCGCGGCAGAACCACTCCCAGCGCTCCAGGCGGTCGTCGGGCGGGGCGGGGAAGGACAGCGCGACGGCGTACATCGCCTCGTCGTCGAAGCCGCCTCCCAGGAACCGGAACATGCTGGTCAGCGACCGGTTGGCATCGCACTCCCCTCGCCCGGCCCCCAGGGCCGCGCCCAGGTGGACCGCGACGGCGTCCGCGGCGGCCGGCAGCGGGGGCAGCATGCTGCCCGGCGGCAGGGCTGCGACATGGCCCAGCACATCCACGATGCCGGCGATGAGCGGCGCCAGGGCGGCGTCGGCGTCTTCTTCGTCGACCTGGAGCGCGACGTCGAGCCAGTCCTCGAGCCGGTCGCGGACCCGCAGGGCCGCGCGCTCGGTCAGGTGGGCGAGCCGACCGTCGGCGCGCGCCAGGGCCACGGTCGCGGGATCCACCGGGCCCGGCAGCGGATCGGGCAGGTCCCGCGGCCGGGGGTCCAGGAAGCTCGTGATCGACACCCGCGGCCCCTGGGTCATCGCCTGGCCCGCCCGCAGCGCGACGCTCAGCCGGACCAGCGGCGGCACGGGCGCGCCGAAGAGCACGTCGAAGAGCGCGGGCTCGGCGGGGCAGCCGAGCGCTCCCAGGGCGTCGCGCAGCTCGCGCGCCAGGGCCCGCTGCGTCGGCTTGCGGCTGCGGCAGAGCTGCACGAAGGCCCGGGTCGCGGGGTGCACGCCGTCGCCAGCGCGGTCCACCAGGAACCAGTCGTCGGTGCCGTCTTCGGACAGGCTCACGGCCAGGGGCTCGGCGGCCGGGCCCGGCACGATGACCACCGCACCGGCGCCGAGCTCTCGGCCCACACCGCAGCTGGCGAGCACGGGGGCGTGCACCAGCGCCGGGCCGGGCACGGGCGTGATGGTCGAGGGGTCGCCGGCGACCTCGACGGACAGTCGCTGCCCGAAGGAGCGGGCGCGAGTGAGGAGCAGGATGCCGGCGGTCAGGGCCATCGCGCTGGGGCCGCGGAGGGAGACGGACATCGTGGGCTTCCCGGGTGGGACGGAGGAGAAGGAGACGGCGTCAGTGCTTCTCGAGGCCGCGCGACGCGACCGCGCTGTGCAGCCACCATGCCACCGCGAGCAGGGGCGCGCCGGACGACAGCAGGATGACCGCGACCGTGGCCATTCCGCGCGGCCAGAGCGCCGACAGGCCCAGGCACAGCACGCCGAGCCCCAGCGAGATGAAGCCGAGCATCCGGCTCTCGCCGGGGGCGACCAGGCCCTCGGCCATGGTCGGGGCGCGCGTCAGGTCGCCGTTGCCGTCCCGCCAGTGCAGGAAGGCGGCTGCCTGGCCGAGCATCCGGATGCCGGCGATCATCCCCAGGGCGGACGCCCAGCCCACCGCCAGGGCCAGCGGCCGCCAGGGGTAGTCGCTGCCGAGGTAGCCGAGCCAGACGAAGACGCCGGCCAGCCCCGTGATGAACGGCAGCCGGCCTCCGCCGCCGTAGGCGGTCATGAACAGCGACCGGATGTGCGACGGCGCCGCCTTGCCGAGCGGGGTCGGCCCCGCGAACCGGTTCTTCACCTGGCCGTCGTCTTCGATGAGCTCGATCTCGTGGGCCACGAAGGGGATGGCCAGCAGGCGGTCCGGCCGGGAGCCTTCGGGCATCCAGGGCTCCAAGGCCGCCCGCCGCGGGTGGCTCGCGACACTGCGGCCCGCCATGGCCACGCCCTCGAGCCGCAGGGTGTAGCGCCGGTCCTCGGCCCGGGCGGTCAGCACCGCCTTGGGGGTCTGCAGCAGCCCGTCCACCTGCAGGGCGCGGGTCGGCACGAAGGCGATGATCTCGTTGTCGAACGGCGCGATGTGCACCTTGGCCGTGCTGGCCTTCTCCCCTCGCCCCGTCCACAGCTCCACCGGCCCGTGAAACGAGAGCAACCGCACGACACGGTCGGGGAGGTTGGCGGGCACGGCGACTCCGGGACCAGGCCCGCAGGCGACGGGACGGGCTCAGGCCCGACGCACGTCCAGGTGGAAGACATGGCCGTCGAGCTCGCCCTCGTCACCCGCGGTGGCCGGGCCGACCGAGAGGGAGGTGGCCAGGGTCTCACGGGCGATGTGCGACGAGAACCGCTCGACGGCGGCCACCACCGCGTCGTCGCCGCGGAGGACCACCACGATGCGGTCGGCGTAGTCCAGCTCGAGGTCCTTGCGGGCCACCTGGATGCGGTTCATCACCTCGCGCGACAGGCCCTCCTGCAGCAGGTCCTCGTCGAGGTCCGCGTGCAGGGCGACGACCACGCTGGCCGAGCCGGCGGCCTGGAAGCCCTCGCGGGGCACGACCTCGAGCCGCACCTCGTCCCCCGTCAGGTGGATGGTGCCGCTCGGCAGCTCGACGGGGAAGCCGGCTCCCGACAGGATGGCGCGCCGCACCTCGGCGCCCTCGGCCTTGGCGAGGGCGCTGGCGCAGAGCTTCATCTCCTTGCCGAGCTTCTTGCCGAGTGCCGGGTAGTCGGGCTTGACCTGGAAGCTGACGAAGTCCTCGGCCCGGGCGCTGAAGTGCACCTCGCGCACGTTGAGCTCGTCGCGGACCAGCTCCAGCAGACCGGACAGGCGCGCGGCGCGATCCGGCTCGGCCAGGACCAGCTCGACGGCCCGCAGCGGCTGGCGCACCTTGACGCCGACCCGCGCCCGGGCGGCCAGGCCCAGGCTGCAGATCTCCCGGACCAGCGCCATGTCGTCGGCGAAGGCCAGATCGGCGTCGCGGGCAGTGGCCGGCGCGGTCGGCCAGGCCTGCATGTGCACGCTGGGCAGCGCGGCGTGGCCGCCCTCGAGGCGCTGGTAGAGGGCCTCGGCCAGGAAGGGGGTGAACGGCGCGATCACGCGGGTCAGCGTGCAGAGCACCCGGTACAGGGTCTGCAGGGCCGCGCGGGCGTCGGGGCCGTCGCCCCAGAACCGGCTGCGCGAGCGGCGCACGTACCAGTTGCTCAGGTCTTCCACGAAGTCGCGGATCTCGCGGGCGGCTTCGTAGATCAGGAACTCGTCCAGCCGTGCGGTCACCACGCGGACCAGCTGGTCGCAGCGGATGAGCACCCAGCGGTCGAGCTGATCGAGCTCGGAGGAGATCGTGTCGGTGGTCGGGTCGAAGTCCGACAGGTTCGCGTAGATGCTGAAGAACTGGTAGACGTTGCCGAGGCGCAGGTGGAAGTCGCGGGCCCCCTCGCGGATGGCGCGCAGCGACAGCCGGGTGTTGGTCCACGGCGGGTTGCTCGCGTAGAACAGCCACCGGAAGGCGTCGGCCCCGGGCGGCTCGAAGGGCGCCCGCAGCCAACAGCTGCCACCGGACAGCCCGGCCTCGGCCACGTCGGCAGGGTTCAGCGCCACGGTCTCCTTGCCGGGGTGGGGCCACTTGACGGGCGACAGGGGCACACCGTCGGCGCCTTGCTCGGTCGCCGTGAGCGTCAGCCGCTCCTTGGGGTTCAGGTCGATGCTGCGGACCGCCGCCTCGACCATGCCGACCTTGCCGCGGGGCACGCTGTCGTCGGCGACGTAGCGCATGCGCATGGTGCCCTTGAGCACCAGGTGCGGCGAGGTGTAGTTGCCGACCGACTTGGACTCCTTCTTGCCGTCCATGTCGGAGACCAGGCCCAGCACGATGCAGTTCTTGTAGGGTCGAGGCCAGCCGACGTCGCCCAGGCCGTACTTCTCGCAGGTGTCCTGGTCGAAGAGCAGGGTGCTGATCATCATCAGGCTGTAGAACCAGCCGCGGGTCTGGTCGACGGCCTCGGAGATGAAGTCCGCCGGGAAGGACGCGCGGAACCGCTCCTGGCCCCGGTGGGGGAAGCCCCACTGGGCGAAGGGCATGCAGCCGCTGTCGAACCAGCAGTCGATGACCTCGACCACGCGGTGCATCTGGCCGCCGCAGTGCGGGCAGGGCACGACGATGCGATCGACCCACGGGCGGTGGACCTGCAGGTGGGGGTCGACCGTCGGGTCGAAGCCCTTCGCGCCGGCGGCTTCGAGCGCCTCGACGCTCTCGAAGGCGTCTTCGTGATCGCAGCCACGGCACTGCCAGATCGGCAGGGGCGTGCCCCAGAACCGCTCGCGGGACAGGGCCCAGTCCACGTTGTTGCGCAGGAAGTCGCCGAACCGGCCGTCCTGGATGTGACCCGGCAGCCAGTTGACCTGGGCGTTGTTCTCGAGCGCCTGGTCCTTGAAGGCCCGGGTGCCGATGAACCAGCCCGGCCGGGCCAGCTGCATCAGCGCATCGTCCTTGGACCGGGGCGAGAAGGGGTAGCTGTGCCGGACGGTGCCGGAGTGCTGCATCAGCCCGCGTTCCTTGAGGTCGCGGATGATCGCCTTGTCGGCGTGCTTGAAGTACTGGCCGCGCACGAACTCGGGCGCGCTCGCCACGAACTTCCCGTCCGGGCCCACCATCGCGATGATGCCCAGGCCTTCGTCCCGGCCCAGCGCGAAGTCGTCTTCGCCGTAGGCCGGCGCGGTGTGCACGATGCCGGTGCCCGACCCCAGGCTGACGTGTTCGCCACCGACGACGACGTAGCTGCGGCCGGACAGGTCGACGTTGGCTGTGTCGTCGGTGGGCGGGGCGAACAGCGGCTCGTAGGTCCAGCCGACCAGGTCGCGGCCCTTGACGACCTCGACCACGTCGCCCTCGGGGGCGAGGGACTCGGCGGCGATGACGGTGATGGTGCGGTCGCCGTCCTGGACCTTCACGAAGGTGTAGTCCAGGTCGGGTCCGACCGCGAGGGCCACGTTGCTCGGCAGCGTCCAGGGGGTCGTGGTCCAGGCCAGCAGGTAGGTGTCCGGCTGGCCGACCACGGCGAAGCGCACAGTGACGCTGGGGTCGTCGACGTCGCGGTAGCCCTCGCCGACCTCGCCGTTGGACAGGGCGGTGCCGCCTTCGGGCCACCACCAGACGATCTTCTTGCCCTGGTACAGGTGGCCGCGGCGGTACAGCTCGGCCAGCGCCCACCACACGCTCTCCACGTACTCGCGGTGGTAGGTCACGTAGGCCTCGCCCAGGTCGACCCAGAAGCCCACACTCTCCGTGAGCTCCTCCCACTCGCTCGTGTACTTGAAGACGCTCTCGATGCAGCGCTGCGCGAAGTTGTCCAGGCCGTAGGCCAGCACCGCCTCGCGGCTGTCGGCACCCCGGGCGCGGATCCCGAGCTCCTTCTCGACCTCGATCTCGACGGGCAGGCCGTGGGTGTCCCAGCCGGCCTTGCGATCGACGTGGTAGCCCCGCATGGTCTTGTAGCGGGGGAACAGGTCCTTGATCACGCGGGTCAGCACATGGCCGTTGTGGGGCGTACCATTGGCCGTGGGCGGTCCCTCGTAGAACACGAAGCTCGGCCGTCCCTCGCTCGCCCGGAGGCTCCGCTCGAAGATGCGCTCGTCCTTCCAGAAGGCCAGCACTTCTTCTTCGAGCGCCCGAGCACTCTTCAGCTCTGCGAAGCGCGACCCGGAACCGTCGTTGGAGGAGGACGAAGACATGGGGAACTCCCAGGAACACATGAAGGCAGACAGGCTGCGGAAGGTAGCCACCCGGGCCCGTCGCTTCAACCGGGCGGCCGGGCTGCTGCTCCTGTCGACGGGAGCCGCCCACGCAGCGCCTCCGGCACCCCCCGGGGATGCGCGCGGCAGCGTCGTCCTGTACTGCCCGACCGAGTGCGGGGCCCTGGAGCTGCCGGGCTTCGCCGTGCGGGCCCGCCTGCCGCGGCTGGCTACCCGACCCGTGCTCTCGGTGACGCCGGTGGCCGAGCTGTCCCCGCCCGCCGCGGACGAGCAGGTCTGGGTCGGCGATCCCATCGAGCTGCACGGCATGGGCGACGCCATCGTCGTGTCCTGGGCCGCCCCGGTCGGCGAAGCCCGCAGTCGCATGGGCGAGGTGCTGGCCGCGGTCGCCGCCCAGGCCGTGCCGATCGAGGACCTGGACACCGGGCGGCTCTACGCGCCCGATGCCCTGCCGGCCCTGATCGCGGCGGTGACGGCCGAGCATCCCGACGTGGCGGCCCTGTCGGCGGTGCTGGTCCTCGACGAGGACGACGGCAGCACCCTGCTGGCGACCCGGGGCCTGGCGCGGCTCGGCCTGCCCGAGCTCATCGACGAGCAGGTCTCCGGCGAGGAGGTCGACCCGATGGCGGCCCGGCTCAACGCCGTGGCCCAGGCGCTGCTCGAGGGTGCGCCGCTGGGCGCCACCGTGCCCGTCGACGCGAACGCCTTCCGCAGCGACAGCGCGCGGGTCGCGGGCTGCGGCCTGCAGGGCACGGCCAGCCTGGCCTACGGCCGCGGCCACGCCGACGTGGTCGGGGATGCCGCCCACGCCGTGCTGGCGTCCTTCGACGGCGGCTTCGGCGAGTGCGAGGGCGCCGCGGTGGCGGCGGCTCCTGCGGCGGCGACCGCGGCCGACACGCTGGCGACGGTGCAGGCCCGGGCCCTGACACGCCTGCGGGGCCCCGTCCGCGACGCCGCCCAGGCCGGGCTGCCGTCCGGCGAGCGCCTCCTGGTCAAGGCGCCCTTCCCCTCCTCCGCCGGCGAGATCGAGTGGCTGTGGGTCGAGGTCCAGCAGTGGGACGGCGACGACGTGCTGCGCGGCAAGCTGGTCAGCGACCCGACCCGGGCCGCCAACCTGAAGAAGGGCTCCGCCGTGAAGGCCCGCGTGGACGTGCTGTTCGACTATCTGTGGGTCAAGGCCGACGGCAGCCAGGAAGGCAACACGACCCAGCAGTACCTGTAGAGCGGCCGCTGCTGGCGGGGATCAGTCCGCCTTGGACCCGCCCCGGCAGGCCGGGCTGACGTTGGCCACCGGGCCGGCGGCGGCCGAGAACTCGGCAGGGGTCAGGGTCTTCATGGTCAGGGCGTGCACGCCGTCGCGCAGCTCGGCGGCCAGGGCGCCGTAGACCAGCCGCTGGCGGGCGACCAGCCGCTTGCCGTCGAAGGTCTCGCTGACCACGACCAGGTTGAAGTGGGTCTCGGCGGCGGGGCCCGAGTGCATGTGGCTCTCGTCGACCAGCTCGATGTGCTCGGCGGCGAGCTCGCGGTGCAGGGCGGTGTGGATGCGGGTGGCGAGGGGGCCCATGGCGTCTCCGGAGGGTCCCCTCTCCTACCCCGCCCGGGGCGCGGGCCTCAGTGCACCGTGGCGCCTTCGTCGCTGTGGCGCTCGATGCGCAGGGTCAGGGCCTCGCGCCGGGCCATGGCGAACCAGCCACCGACGCCGCCGGGCTTGGGCCAGCCCTCGGTCGCCATGCGGATCGCCGGCTCGTCGCCCAGCAGCTCGCGGTCGTCCGACAGGGGCTGCCACGCGGTCCACCAGCGGTTGTCGGGCCACTCGACGAACACGACGGCACAGCGGGCGCCGGTGCTCGGTCCGGTCCGCAGGGTCAGCGGCGCCGCGAGCGCGACGCACAACACGCCCTCCTGGCCGGCGATGGCCGAGAGCATGCGCTGGCTGTGGGGCGGCGGCAGGCGCAGGACGGCCAGGGCGTCGACCTGCTCGACCCGATCCTCGCGGAACACCAGGTAGGCCGGCCGCGGCAGCCCCTTCTCCAGCAGGGCGCAGAGCCGGGCGAAGATCGCGGCGCCGAGCGCTTCGTCTTCGAGGGGGAAGCGCTCGGGGTCCCGGGCGGCGCTGTTGACCCGCAGCCGGACGGTCTGGCTCACCCCTCGACCCCGGGCGCGCCGATGTCCGTGCGCCAGGCGGCGGTGTCGAAGGAGATGCCCTGCACGGCGGCATAGGCGGCGTCGCGGGCCGCGTCGTGGTCGCCTGCGACGGCGGTCACGCCCAGCACGCGGCCGCCCCGGGTCAGCACGGCGCCGTCCGGGCCCGGACCGGTGCCCGCCTGGAAGACGACGAGATCCCGCGCATCGCGCTGGTCGCCGCCCGGCAGGCCCGTGATCGGCAAGCCCTTGGGGTAGCTGCCCGGGTAGGCGCCCATCGCCATCACGACGCAGCAGGCGGCGCCGTCCCGCCAGCGCAGCGGGCGGTCGGGCAGCGACCCGGTGGCGCAGGCCAGGGCAAGCGGCAGGAAGTCCTCGTCGAGCATCGCCATCAGCGGCTGGCACTCGGGGTCGCCGAACCGGACGTTGAACTCCAGGACGCGCGGACCATCGGGGGTCAACATCAGGCCCGCGTAGAGAACACCGCGGAAGGGCGTGCCGCGGCGGGCCATGCCGTCGACGGCCGGCTGCAGCACGTCACGGCGCACCTGCTCGACCAGCCCCTCGGGCACGTCGTGGGGCGGGCAGATGGCGCCCATGCCGCCGGTGTTCGGCCCCTGCCCGGCGTCGAAGCGCCGCTTGTGGTCGCGCGCCGGGATGAGCGGCACCGCGCGCACGCCGTCGCACAGGGCGAGCACCGACAGCTCGGGCCCGGTGAGCCGCTCCTCGACCACGACCCGCGCGCCGGCCGTGCCGAAGCGACCGTCGAACACCTCGTCGACCGCGGCATGGGCGACCGCGGCGTCATCGGCCACGATGACCCCCTTGCCCGCGGCCAGGCCGTCCGCCTTGACCACGCAGGGGCCGAAGGTCTCCACCGCGGCGTGGGCCCCGGCGGCGTCTTCGTGGGTGGACCAGCGTGCCGTGGGGATGCCGCACTCGTCCATGAAGGCCTTGGCGAAGGTCTTGCTGGCCTCGAGCTGCGCGGCGGCGCCGATCGGCCCGAAGGCCGGGATGCCCGCGGCCTGCAGGCGGTCGACCATGCCGTCCGCCAGGGGCGCCTCGGGGCCGACCACGACCAGCCCGACCGCGTGATCGCGGGCCCAGGCGACGACGTCACCGTCGCAGCGGCGGCCGCCGAGGGCGGCGATGCCGGGGTTGTCGGAGGTCGTCGAGACCTCGGTCACGCGGGGGCTCTGGGCGAGCTTCCAGGCGAGGGCGTGCTCGCGGCCGCCTCCGCCTACGACGAGGACGTGCATGGGGACTCCAGGGAGCTCAGTGCCAGAAGTGGCGGACGCCGGTGAACACCATCGGCACGCCGGCGGCGTCGGCCGCGGCCAGCACCTCGTCGTCCTTCACCGAGCCGCCGGGCTGCACGAAGGCGGCGACGCCAGCGTCCAGCGCGACCTGCGGGCCGTCGGGGAACGGGAAGAAGGCGTCGCTGGCCAGCACGCTGCCGGCGACCGGCCGGGTGGCCTTGTCGACGGCCAGGCGCACGCTGTCCACCCGGGACATCTGGCCGGCGCCCACGCCGTTGAGCACGAAGCCGCCGTCGACGGCCTTGGCGAGCACGATGGCGTTGGACTTCACGTGGCGGCACATGGCCCAGGCGAAGCGCAGGGTCGATGCCTGCTCGTCCGTCGGGGCGTGCTGACCGGCGACCTTCCAGTCGGGCGCGCCCGGCACGGGGCCGAGGTCCCAGTCCTGCAGCAGGAAGCCGCCCTGCACCCGCTTGATGTCCATCGCCTCGGCCTTGCGGTCGGCCCAGTCGGCCGGCAGCTCCATCACCCGCATGCGCTCGCGGGGTGCCAGCAGCTCCAGCGCTTCGTCGGTGAAGCCCGGGGCGGCGACGATCTCGAAGAAGGTGCGGCTCTTGCGGATCGCCCGCACCGCGTCGCCGTCCAGGGGCCGGTTGAAGGCGACGATGCCGCCGAAGGCGCTGACGGGGTCGGCCGACAGGGCCAGCTCGAAGGCCGGCACGGCGCCGCCCGTGTGGGTGGCCGCGCCGCAGGGGTTGGCGTGCTTCACCACGATGCAGGTCGGCGTGTCGAGGGCGAAGGCCGAGCGCAGCGCCGCGTCGAGGTCGGCGATGTTGTTGTAGGAGAGCTCCTTGCCCTGGTGCTGGCGGAGGTGGGCCAGCGAGCGGCCCCCGACCGCGGGCTCGGCGTAGAAGGCCGCGCGCTGGTGGGGGTTCTCGCCGTAGCGGCAGTCCTGCACCTTGCGCAGCGGCAGCGCGCCTTCGCGCGGCATGGCGGCGTCCGCTTCGTCCAGGGCGCCGGCGGCAGCCGCCTGGCGGGCCAGCCAGCCGCTGATGACGCCGTCGTAGGCGGCGGTGTGCTGGAAGGCGGCGACGGCCAGCCGCAGGCGGGTCGCGGCGGACACGCCGCCGGCGTCGAGCTCCGCGATGACGGCGGCGTAGTCGTCGGGCCGGGTGATGATGGTGACGTGGGCGTGGTTCTTGGCCGACGCGCGCACCATGGTGGGGCCGCCGATGTCGATCTGTTCGGTGGCTGCGGCCATGTCCACGTCCGCGCGGGGCTGGCCGTCCGGGCCCGTGATGGTCGCCTCGAAGGGGTAGAGGTTGACGGCGACCAGGTCGATCCAGGGGATGTCGTGGGCGGCGGCTTCGTCCGCGTGCTGGTCCCGCAGGCCCAGGATGGCGGCGTGGATCCGCGGGTGCAGCGTCTTGACCCGGCCGTTCATGACCTCGGGGTGGCCGGTGTGGTCCGAGACCGAGGTCACGGCGACGCCGCCGGCCCGCAGGGCGCGGGCGGTGCCGCCCGTCGAGAGGATGGTGAAGCCGTGGCGGACCAGGGCCTGGCCCAACTCGACGATGCCGGTCTTGTCCGACACGGAGAGCAGGGCGAAGCGGGGCGAGGAGGACATGCGGCACCGGGGGAGGAGGCGCAGACCGGGAGGAGACCCCGGGAGAAGCGCCAGGGAGGGAGGGCGCGGGAGGAGGCCGCCGGCCTAACCCGTGCCCCCTTCGCTGCGGGGACGGATCGACCCCTCGTCGACGAACGTCAGTCGTCCTGCGGCGAGACCACCCACCAGTCCATGATGCTGACGGTCTGGGCGCCGCTGACGTAGCCCTCGATGAGCACGACCTGGCCGGCGTGACGGGCCAGTTCTTCCGCCCCGCGCAGGTCGAGGATGATCTCCCGTCCGGTGCTGCGGTCGTCGACGATCCAGTTGCTGCCGTACAGCCGCAGCCGCCCCACGAAGGGCTGCCCGCCGCCGGGGCCGGTCAGCACCTTCCAGTCCTGCACGTAGAGCTTGCCGCCTCCCTTGCGAGCGGTGAGCTCGACCTCGCACTCCTCCAACCCCGCGACCAGGCTGCCCTCGCCCACCGCCGCGACGGGGCGTGTGTGTCCGTCCTGGTCGATCAGGACGGCGCGGCCATCGACCACGCGGACCAGCCCGCGGTGGGTCGCGGCGCAACCCGCCAGGATCAGGGGCAGGAGCATGAGCAGGGGCGAAGGTCGCAAAGGCCGGGTCACAAGGTCGTCCTGTTGGTTGCGCGGCTTTCGGCCGGCGCGCTACCGTACCCCGCTGTTCCCAGCAGCGGGTCGCTCGGCTCGACCCATGACTCCGCCCCGTTCCGGGGCCCGCCCACCGCAGGCAGGCGCCGAGACAACCCCTCAGCTCCAGGTTCGCTCCCCATGATGCTTCTGCCCAAGGACGTGGGCCCGTTCACGCTCGTCCGGAAGCTGGGCACGGGCACGATCGCCGAGTCCTACCTCGGGACGCTCTCCCAGGACGACGCCCGCCCGGTCGTCGTGCGGCGCATCCTGCCCTTCGTGCTCCGGGACGCCGGTCGCCTCGCCAGCACCGAGGCCCGCGTGCGGGACCTGATCGGCGTGCGCCATCCCTTCCTGGTGCAGGTGCTCGACTGGGTCGAGCACGGCGGCGAGCGGTTCATCGTCGAAGCCCGGGTCGACGGCGTCGACCTCGAGCGGGTGCTGGCCTGGTGCCGGCAGACCGGCCATCAGATCCCCGCCAACGTGTTCCTGAACCTGGCCACGCAGATCTGCAACGGCCTGGAAGCGCTGCACGGCCGCACCGGGCGGGGCTCGGGCGCCGAGAGCGTGCTGCACCTGGGCCTGCGACCGGGCGCGATCCTGGTGGGTCGCGAGGGCAAGGTCGTGCTGGGTGGTTTCGGGCTGACCCGCTCGCCGATGGCGCTGTCCCACGGCGGCCCCGGGTCGCCCGTGCCCCTGCGCATGGAGTACCTGTCGCCCGAGCAGACCCAGGCCGATCAGCGCCTGTCTCCGGCAAGCGACATCTTCAGCCTGGGCGCCGTGCTCTACGAGCTCTTGACCCTCGAGCCGCTGTTCAAGAGCGAGAGCAACCTGCAGACGGTGCACCGCATCCGCAAGGCCGAGGTCACCGAGCAGCTGCTGCGCGTGAAGGAGCTGATGCCCGGGCTGGACAAGATCCTGTACCGGGCCCTGGCCCTGGATCCGCGCCACCGGTACCAGCGGGCCTTCGTCCTGCGCGAGGACCTGCGCGGCCTGATGGCCGGCTACTCCTTCAACAGCATCATGGACGATGCGCGGGACTTCTTCGCGCCCCTGATCCAGGACGTCCCGGACCCGCTGCCCGCCGCGACGGCCACCCGCCCGCCGGCCCCGACCGTGTCTCCGGCAGCGCCCGAGCCCGAGTTCGACGATGGCTTCGAAGACGAAGAAGCCACCCGGATCGACGCTCCGCCGCCGGTCCCTGCCCCGGACACCGTCGATCCCGCCAGCACGGCGGCCCTCGCGGCCTCCGCCCTGGCCGCGCACGCCGCCGCAGAGCAGGCCCGATCCGACGCCGCCGAGCGCGCCTACGACACGGCCGCGGCCTTCGACGACGTGCACGATGGCGGCCACGACGAGGTGCCCGCCCCGACCGCGCTCGAGTCGGCCGAAGAGCTCGCCGAGCGCGCGACCCTGCCGGCGCCGTCGCCGGTCGTGGCGGCCGCGTCCCTCCCCTCGGCGGCGCTGCACGCCGCGGACGAGGAGCGCACCGATCTGGGCAGCGTGACGGTGCCCCCCGGCGTCGACGCTGCCAGCACCCGCGCCTTCCTGCGCGGTGAGGCCGAGCTCCCGACGGCGCCGCCGGTGCCTCCGTCGGTGGCTGCGGCCCCGCTCCCCAGCGCCCCGCCCCCGACCGCCCCCCCCACGGCGGCCCCCCGGGCGGCCGGGCCTCCGGGGTCGCCGCGCCTCGCGTGGCGCCCCCGCCCATGGCCGCAGCGCCCCCCCCTGCCCGTGGCCGCGACGCCTCCCCCGGTCGCCGCGGCACCCGCGCCCACCCCGGTGGTCGCTGCCCCCGCGCCGGCTCCGGTCCAGGCGGCCCCGCCGGCGGCCCCACCGCCAGCCGCCGACGATCTCGACGACCTGGACTACAAGCCGCGCAGCAACACGCTGCTGTACGTCGCCGCCGGTGTGGCGGTGCTCGTCGTGGTCTGCGGAGGCGGCGCCTTCGGCCTGATGAAGTACCTCGAGAACAAGGCGAACGAGGCCTTCGCCGAGGTCGCAGCAGGCCTGGACGAGGCGGCGGCCAACGGCGCCGACGGCCTGGCCGCCCTCGACGACGAGGCAGAGGCGGATGGTGGGACGCCCGGGGCCGCCGACGACGCGGTCGCCGACGCTGCCGCCGAAGAGCCCCTCGCCGCCGAGCCCACCCGCGACGAGCCGGCCACCGAAGAACCTGGCGAAGAGCCCCCGCCCGCCCGCGCCGAGCCGGTCCGCACGGAACCCGCCCGCAGCGAGCCCACCCGCCCCACGTCGTCGAGCAGCCGGACCGAGTCCTCCACTGCCTCGTCGCGGCCGTCCTCGACCTCCTCTTCGCGGCCGTCCTCGACCTCCTCCTCCTCGCGTCCCTCCTCCTCCTCCCGCCCCAGCTACAGCCCGCCGCCGGAACCGGTCGCGGACCTGGCGACCGACGACGGCATGGACGACGGGGCGGTCAGCAGCGACATCGCGCCTTCGGATCTCGAGCGCTACGCCGACGCCGCCAGCAAGGGCCGGCTGGGCGCCAGCGACGTGCTGGCCCTGGAGCGGGTGTCGCCCGCCGACAGCGGCTTCACGCGGTCCCGCGCGCTGCTGTTGATGCACGCCCAGGAGAAGGGTGACGAGCGCGCCGCCAGCCACTACCTCGACGAGCTGATGGCCCGGCCCGAGAACAAGTACAACCCGGTCTACCTGTCGGCCCAGGCGCGCATCGACGTGAACCAGAAGCGCTACGACCGCGCGCTCGAGCGGGCGCGGCTGGCCGAGCGCCACTGGGCGCGGCTGCCGCCGGATCTGGTGTTCAGCAAGAAGGCCGAGATCTACGAGACCGAAGCGGCGGCCCTCCAGGGCGCCTTCTACGCGTCGGGCAACGACATGGAGCTGCTCGACGACGCGGTGAAGCACTGGAAGAAGTACCGCGACCACGTCCAGACCCGCTCGCGCGGTGATCTCGCCCGGCGCGCCGACGCCGAGATCGCCAAGCTCGAGGACATCCGCCGGCGTCTGCAGTGACGGCCACAGGAGCTGCGATGCGTTCCCCCCTCCCCCGCCCCTCCGTCCTCGCGGCCGCCGCGCTCCTGCCGGCCCTGCTGTGGGGCTGCGCCGGCAAGCACGAGATCCAGGGCTCGATCATCGACCGCAACGGCGAGCCGATGGACCGGGTCATCGTCAGCCTGGACCCCGGCGGTGTCGAGCTGGTCACCGACTCGGCCGGCCAGTTCTCGATCGACTACCTGCGCGACGAAGCGGGCGAGCGCGTGAAGCTCGGCAAGAAGGCCGACTACACCATCGAGGCCTTCCGCACCGGCTACCACGTGCAGCGGATGGACTTCTACTTCAAGCGGGGCCTGCTCGTGCTCGAGCCGATCACCATGAAGGAGGACACCATCATCCTCAAGCCGGGCGAAGACGACATCGACCCCGAGAACTTCGAGGACCGCACGCACTCGGCAGGCAGCAACTACGAGGGCGAGTGAGCATGGTCGCGCTGCTGGCCACTGCGGTGCTGCTGAGCGGCTGCTCCGGCGAGCCCGGTCCGACGGTGGACCCGGCCGCGCCGGCGCTGCCGGACGGCTGGATCGGTGCGCTGGTGGCAGACCCCACGGCCTTCGGCCGGGTGACCGGTGATGCCCGCGGTGCCTGGGTGGCGCTGCATCACGGCGACCTGACCACGGCCGCGCAGGGCTTCGGTCAGGGCATCGGGGCGCACCGCGCCTGGCGCGAACAGGCTGAGCTGCACGGCGACCTGGCCGAGCTGTCGGGCTGGACCTGGACGGCCCTGCACGCCGAGTGGACCGCGCAGGACCCGACGGTGGCGGACGGCCCGCTGACCCTGCTGGCCGCGCTGGCGGCGGCGGACGCCGGCGATGCGGAAGGCGCCCGGGCGCTCGCGGCGGCGCTGCCCCCGGCGCAGCAGTCCCTGGTCGATGAGCTGCTGGCTGCCGGCCGGGCGGATGTCGCCGAGGCCGACGTGGACGTGCCCGACCTCGACGACGGCGGCTGTCTGGGGGCTGCCCTGGCCGCCCGGCTCTCCGCCGACGGCGTCGAGCTGCCCGCGGGCTGCGACGGCAGCGCCCCGCTGGCCCTGGGCGAGGGCGAGGCGCGGTTCCACGACCCGCTGCTGCACGGCACCCTGGCCCGCAGCGCCGCCCGGTCCGCCGAGGACGCCCTGGGCCAGAGCTGGCCGGAGCGCATCGCGGCGAGCGGCGCCGGCCTGGACGACCTGGTGTTCGGCGTCTTCTGGACGGACGCCGACCTGGCCGCCTACCTGGCCGACCCCCGCGCCACCCTGTCCCTGGACGAGATCGCCGGCTGGACGGCCGACGGCGCGACGTCCGACGACCCGCAGCAGGCCCGCGACCAGGCCCGGCGCCTGGACGCAGCGCTCGATGCCTGGGCCGCGGCCCGCCGCGACGGCGCCTCCGACGACGGGCGCGCCCTGCTCGACGACCTGAAGCTGGTCCCGCAGGTCCGCGCCCGGACCCTCGAACGCTGGGCGCGGCAGGCCCTGCACAACGGGCGCCCGCACCAGGCGCTGGCCTGGCTGCAGATGGCCGTCGACCTCGAGTCCGCCCGCGAGCTCGGGCCGATCAACCGCCCCTCGCTGTACGCGCTGCTCGCCCAGGCCCGCGCCCGCACCGGTCGCACCCGGGAAGCCCTCGACGCCCTGGCGGTGCTCGAGCCGGCCGTCCCGGAAGTGCACGCCCTCACCGAGACCCTGGGCGACCTCGTCGTCCTCCAGGGCATGCGGCGCCAGGGCGACTCCAAGGAACACTGAGCCCTCCTCCCCTCCCCCCTTCCGGTCATCACCATGCAGAGCATCCTCCGCATCCGCCCCGTCGGGCTCGCCCTGGCCCTCGCGGTCACCAGCGCGCCCGCCGCGGCCGACCCGCTGCGCTACGCCGAAGACCAGGCCCCGGGCATCGTCAACCCGCTGTTCACCTCGACCATGAGCGAGGCCCGGCTGGGCGAGCTGGTGTTCGAGGGGCTGTACACCGACGACCTGGACCTGCGCACGGCGCCGGACCTGGCCGAGAGCGCCGAGCTGTCGGTGGACCGCACCGAGCTGGTCATCCGCCTGCGCAAGGACGTCAGCTGGCACGACGGCGAGCCGTTCACCGCGGACGACGTCGTGTTCACCATCCAGGCCATGAAGGACCAGGGCACGGCGTCGACCGAGGCCGGCCGCGTCGCCTGGATCGACAGCGCCGAGGTGGTCGACAGCCACACGGTGCGGCTGCGCTTCGGGCGGCCCGAGGCCAGCCCCGAAGACAAGCTGTTCTTCAAGATCCTGCCCAAGCACCGGTTCGACGGCACGGCCGTCAAGCGCACGGATCCCTTCCGGAACAAGCCGGTCGGCACGGGGCCCTTCGCGCTCGATCGCTACAACGACGACGGCAGCATCACGCTGCGCCGCTACGAGCAGCACCGCGACGCCGCCGGCCTGCCCGAGATCGTGATGCGCGAGGTCAGCGACAAGAACTACCAGGCCAAGCTGCTGCTCTACGAGAGCCTGGAGGCGCTGGTCCGCGTGCTGCCCCGCGACCTGGCCATGCTCGACAAGGACCGCGGCGTCGAGCTGTACCCCTACCAGACGAACTCCTGGTGGTACCTGGGCTTCAACCTGAACGGCGGTCCGTGGGCCGATCCGCGGGTGCGCCAGGCCATCGGCCACATGGTCGACAAGGAAGCCCTGCTCGCGCCCATCGGCACCGGCGACACGGTCACCGGGCCCTTCGTGCCCAGCAGCCCCTTCTACAACCACGAGGTCAAGGCCCGCGCGGTGTCGGCCGGCCAGGCCAGCGCCCTGCTCGAAGAGGCCGGCTATAAGAAGGTCGAGGGCGTCTGGACCCGCGCCGGCAAGCCGCTCACCCTGCGCATCTCGGCCCACAAGAGCCTGGAGAGCGCGCAGGAGGTGGTGATCAACCTGCAGAGCCAGCTGCAGCGCCAGGGGCTGACCGTCGAGGTCGACTTCATGGACGAGGCCAGCTGGCGCGGCAAGGTCTGGCGCGACCGCGACTTCGACGTGGTGCTGTCGCAGTGGAGCTTCGACCGGAACGAGGACGTGCGCGAGCAGTTCCACAGCCAGGGCAGCCGCAACTTCACCGGCTACGCCTCGGCCGAGACCGACAAGCTGCTCGACGAGGCCCGCGACGCCATCGACCCGCAGCAGAAGAAGGCAGCGCTGCGCAAGCTGCACGCCCAGGTCCACGACGACGCGCCGATGGTCTTCCTGTGGACCCTGGACAGCTACAGCGCCATGCGCACCCGGGTGGACGACGTGGTGGTGCACCCGTTCTACTTCTTCACCTGGGCCGACGACTGGACGCTCGACTAGCGTGAGCGGGCGGGACAGGTGAGCGGGCTGCTCCGCGCCGTGCTGCTGCGCGCCGCCGCCTTCCTGGCGACGGTGGTGGGCGCCGCCGTGATCGTGCAGCTGCTGCTGTGGGCCGCGCCGGGCGACCCGATCGACCTGCTGCCCAACGGCGACGAGCTGCGCCCGGTGCTCGAGGTCGAGTGGGGGCTGGACCTGCCGGTGCCACTGCGCATCGCGCGCTGGCTGGGCCACGCGGCCCGCGGGGACCTGGGCACCAGCCTGTCGGTGCGCCCAGGGGCCAGCGTGCTGGAGCTCCTGGGCGGCAGCGTCGGCAGCTCGGCCCTGCTGCTGCTGGGGGCGATGGTCGCCGGCATGGGCGGTGGCCTGGCGCTGGCGGCGCTGACGGCACGCGGGCGTGGCCTGGCTCGGGCGGTGGTCCAGGTACTCTCGGTGCCGCCGGTGTTCCTGATGGCCTACCTGGCCGTCGTCGGCATCAACGCGACCGTCTGGGCGCTGGTCCAGGCCGGCCACATCGCGCCGCCGTCCTGGTTCGCGCTGCCCGCCGAGCCCTCGGCCGTGCGCACGGCGCTCGCGGTCTGCGTGCTGGCCTTCGGGTCCGGCGCCCTGGGCGAGATCCACGTCGCCTGCGAGCAGGAGCTGCAGCGCCTGCGGCAGGCGCCCTTCGTGACGGCGGCCCGGGCGCGCGGCGCGCCCGTCGCCGGGCTGTTGTTCCGCAACCTGGCGCCGTCGCTGCTGTCCCTGGCCGCTGCTCGCCTGCCCCTGCTGCTGGGCGGGCTCGTGGTCCTGGAGCGGGTGCTGCTGCTGGATGGCGCCGGAAGCCTGCTGTGGCAGGCCTGCACCCAGCGCGACGCGCCGCTGGCGATGGGCATCGCGGTCTGCGCGGCCTCGTTGGTCGCCGCAGGGGGCCTGCTGGCCGACCTCCTCCGGCTGTGGATCGACCCCCGTCTGCGGCGGCCGGCATGAGCCGCTGGGTCGGGCGACTGTCCGCGGTGGTGCTGCTGGCCGTGCTCGTGGCCTGGGGGGTCGCCCTCCTCGGTGGCTATGACGTGGTCGCCGACGTCGACAACGCGCGGATCAGCGCCCGCCCCGGGACGGCCGGGCTGCTGCTGGGCGCGGATCGACTGGGGCGGTCGGTCGGCTGGCGCCTGGTCGAGGCGTCGCGGGCCTTCGTGCTGCCCGGGCTGGCTGCGGCCTTCGTGGCAGGGGTGCTGGGCGTCGGGGCCGGGGCGCTGGCCGGCTACCGGGGTGGTGCGATCGACGTGCTGCTGCGGCAGGCGTGGCGCTCGCTGGCCGCGGTGCCGCGCTTCGTCCTGGTGCTGCTGGCCTGCACGATCTACGGCGCCGAGCCCGCCGTGCTCGCGGTGTCCTGCGGGGTGGCCTACGCGCCGGTGATCGCCGAGGCCGTGGCCAGCCGCATCGCCGCGCTGCACCAGCACGGCTTCGTGCTGGCGTCGCGGGCCCACGGAGTGTCGGCCGCCCGGACGCTGGTGGTGCACCTGCTGTGGGCCAACTGCCGCGCCCTGGTGGCCCGCCACCTGCTGCACGTGCTGGCCTTCGTGGTCGTGGTCGAGACCAGCCTGAGCTACCTGGGCGGGTTCGGCATCGAGGAGCCGCAGCCCAGCTGGGGCAACATGCTGGCGCTGGAGCTCGGCACCCCGGACGGCAACCCAGCCGCGGTGCTGGGGCCGGCGCTGTGCCTGTGGGCCGTCGTGGCCGCCACCCTGGGCGCGGCGTCCCGCCTGCGGGAGGCCGGACGTGCCTGAGCTGCGGCTGACCGGACTGCGGATCCAGGCAGGCCCCAGGACCCTGGTCGACGGTGTCGGGCTGGTGCTCGGTCGCGGCGAGCTGGTCGGGTTGGTCGGCGAGAGCGGGTCCGGCAAGACGATGACGGCGCGGGCCTGCCTGGGGCTGGTCGAGGCACGGCCCGGCATCGTGGCCGGTGACCTGGTCGTCGACACCGGCGAAGAGCGGGTCGTCGCCCTGCGCAGCGGGGTCGCCTCGGCCGAGGCCTTCGGGGCCGTCCGGGGACGGTTCGTGGGCTGGCTGCCCCAGCAGGCCCGGGAGTCGATGGACCCCCTGCGGACCCTGGGCCGACAGCTGCGAGACGTGGCCCGGCTGCCGGGTGCCGCCTCCGGCAGCCCTGAGGAGTGGCTCGCCCGCGCGGGCCTCCCCTCCCCCGCGACCTTCGTGGGCCGGTACCCGCACGAGCTCTCGGGCGGCCAGGCCCAGCGGGCCACAGTCGCCCTCGCTCTCGCCCGCGGGTCGCGCTTCCTCCTCGCCGACGAACCCACGACGGGCCTGGATCCGACGGTCCAGGTCGGTGTCCTCGACCGCCTGCGCGAGCTCGCGGACGAAGGCCACGGCGTGCTGCTCATCTCCCACGACCTGCGCCAGGTGCAGCGGGTGGCCGATCGGATCCTGGTGATGCACGGCGGGCGGCTGGTCGAGGAGCTGCGACCGGGCGAGCTGCTCGCAGCGCGGTCCCCTGCCGCGCGGGCGCTGGTGGACGCCACGCCCGGCATGGGAGCCCGTCCATGAGCCTGCTGCGCGCCGTGCCCTGCGCCACCGCTATCCGCAGGGCCTGCTCGGGTCGAGGGAGGACGCCGCCCGCGCTGGACGATGTCTCGCTCGAGGTCGGTCCGGGCGAGGTCGTCGGGCTGCTGGGCGAGAGCGGGAGCGGAAAGACCACGCTCGTGCGGGCGCTGCTGGGCCTGCTGTCGCCCGAGGAGGGCGAGGTGGAGGTGCTGGGCCAGCGCTGGCCGGACCTGCGCGGCGCGGCGCGCGATCGGTTCCGGCGGAGGATCCAGCCGCTGTTCCAGGACGCGGCCGCCCACCTGGACCCGGCGCTTCCCCTGCGCACCCTGCTGGAGGAGAGCGCGCGCCTGCACCGCCCGGGCGAGCCCGTCGCGCCGCTGGTGGCGGCCGCCCTCGAGCAGGTGGGCCTGCCGCATCGCGCCGATGCGCTTCCTCACCAGCTGTCGGGAGGCGAACAGCGTCGGGCCGGCATCGCCCGGCTGCTGCTGTGCCGGCCAGAGGTCGTGCTGGCCGACGAGCCCACGGCCGCGCTGGACGCCGCCCGCAAGCCCGACGTCCTGCGCCTGCTGCGGCAGGCCACCGTCGACGGGCCGGACGGCGAGGGCCGGGCGCTGGTCGTGGTCAGCCACGACCTTCCCCTGCTGGCCGAGGGAACGTCCCGGCTGGTCGTGATGGTGGCAGGGCGCATCGTCGAAGACGGCCCCGCGGCGACCCTGGCCCAGGCCGACCACCATCCGCACACGACCGCCCTGTTGTGCGCTGCCGGGCTACGCTCCGGGCCGTCGCCCGCGCTCGCGGGCGGCATCGCCGGCGCGTCCGGCTGCCCGCTGGCCGACCGTTGCTCCCTGGCCGAGCCGCGCTGCGCCACCGAGCGCCCGGCCCTGCGCCCCGTCGCTGCGGGCCACCGCATCGCCTGCCACGCCCTCGCCCCGGACTCGCCGTCGTGATCGCGCCCCTGCTCAGCCTGCTGCTCCTGCTGGCCCCCGCGCGGGCCCAGGATCCGGCCGACACCGCGTCCGAGCAGGCCGTCCAGGACCGGCTGGCCCAGGCGCGGCTGTTCGCCCGCAAGGGCTGGTACGAAGACGCTCGGGCCGAGCTCGACATGGCCCTGGCGAGCGCCACTGGCGACCGCAGCTTCGACGTGCACTGGCTGGCCGCCGAGGTCGCCTGGGCGATGCTCGATCCCCTGCGCGCTGGCGAGCACGCAGCCCGGGCCGCCGAGCTGGCCACCGACCCCCGCCAGCAGGCGGCCGCCCAGGCCCTGGCGGACAGCTACGCCCTGGGCTTCGGCGGCGTGGACCTGCAGCCCCCGCACCCGGGCATGGTGTCGCGGCTGCAGCTCGAGCCCGCCAGCCCCCAGCTGGACCCGGAGCTCGCGCGCTACGTCGACAAGCTCACCCTGGCGCTGCGGGCCCGGACGGCCCTGCCCACGCGCGTGGGGCTGCCGGTCGGCGCCTACCGGATCAACGGCCAGGACGTGGTCGTGAAGGCGGGCCAGGTCGAGACCCTGCCGCTGCCGATGCGCAGCCTGGGGGCCCGGGGCCTCGCCGCGCTCCAGGTCACCCGGCTGGAGCTCGGCGTCGGCGTCGGCGTGCTGGCCGGGGCCGCGACCGACGAGATCCGGCCCTCTCCCCTCGCCCACCTCTCCCTCGTCCAGCCGGTCGGTCCGCTGCTGGTGGGCGTGATGGCCGACGGCTCGCTCGCCAGCTGGATCTCCCGCACCGGCCAGGCCAACGGCCCCGTCGCCACAGGGCTGGTCGGCCTGCGCCTGGGCTACGAGATCCCCCTCGGCGGCCCGCTGGCGGTGCGCCCCGCCGCGGTCTACCGCGTCGGCTGGCAGCCGGGCCTGCCGCTGGCCTGCGATGCCCAGGGCGACAGCTACGTCTGCCAGGACGCGTCGGATCCCGCTGCCCAGCAGGACCGGGCCGCCCTGGTCTACGCGACCGGCGCAGCCCATCGCCCCGGGGCGGAGCTCGCCCTCGACTGGCGCGAGGCCGGACGGACGACCGCCCTGGGGCTGGGGGTCCGGGTGCTCGTGGACCACGCGATCGGTCAGCGGCCCGAGACCGGCACCGCCCGCCTCTCCGACGGCAGCGAGATCACCTGGACGACCGCCGACACCCGCTGGCAGGCCACCGGCCTGCAGCTGCTCGCAGCCACCTCCATCGCCTTCTGACCCTCTCCCTCCCCCGGAGCCTGCCGTGTCCGCCGCCCTGCTCCTGCTGGCCCTCTCGACCGCACCGGCCCGCGCCGCCGGCGCCCGCGCCGTGTCGCCCCCGACGCCCGGCAACTGCCAGTCGCCGCGCTGGTCCCGGGACGGCGCGCGCCTGGCCTACGAGGTCAACGACCACGACCGCAAGGTCGTCGACCTGTTCGTCTACACCCCCGGGGCCGGCGCCCCGCGCCAGGTCCTGCCCGTCGAGCGGGGCGGCGCCAGCCTGACCGCCGGCTTCGCCGGTCCGCAGAAGACCGTGGCGCACGAAGCCAGCTGGAGCCCGCCGCTGCTCGATCGGCTGGTCTACAGCGCCGCCACCGGGGCCGCCGGCGACTTCGACCTGTACATGGATCGCGCCGGCGCCCTGTCGCCCGCGCCCGGCGCGGACGGCGGCCCGGCCTGGAGCCCCGACGGGCGCTGGATCGCCTTCTCGAGCGCCCGCACCGGCCAGGGCGACCTGTACGTCATCGACGCCCACCGCGTGACCGAGCCGCCGCGTCGCCTGACCTCGGCCCCGACCAGCGCCGAGCTGTTCCCCGCCTGGTCTCCCGACGGCGGCCACCTGGTCTACGTCGCGCACACCGACCAGGGCGACAACCTGTTCCTGGTGGACGACGTCCAGGCCGGGACCTCCGTGCAGCTCACGCGGTGGAGCGACACGCAGACGCGGCCCAGCTGGTCCCCCGACGGCCGACAGGTGGCGTTCTACAGCAACCACACCGACGACCAGCGCTGGGACCTGTACGTGGTCGAGGCCCGGGCCGGGGCGACGCCCCGCAAGCTGCTGGACGGCGTGGTGATGGATCGCCGAGGCCCCTCCTGGCACCCCGACGGCAAGCGCCTGGTGGTGGTGTCCGACGACGACGACGCCTACGACCCGATCGTCCAGGTCCAGGCCGCCGACGGCCGGACCAGCGCGCTGGACACCGGCACCGTGGGCAACGGCGATCTGGACCTGGCCCGCGGCACGGACGGCCAGATCTGGCTGGCGATCGCCGCCCAGGGCCGCGCCGACGACGAGGTGCGCGACTACAAGCGCATCTTCGTGATGCCGCTGCCCTGAGCGGCGCCCGATCGAGGGCGCCGAGACGAGCGAAGCCCGCGGTGAGGACCGCGGGCTTCGTGTTCTTGGGAGTCGTTGTCGGGATGGTGGAGGCGAACGGACTCGAACCGATGACCCCCTGCGTGCAAAGCAGGCGCTCTCCCAACTGAGCTACGCCCCCGTGAGATGGTGGGCTCGGGGTGACTTGAACACCCGACCTCGCGCTTATCAGGCGCGCGCTCTAACCAGCTGAGCTACGAGCCCAAGAACGGACGCCGCCTTGGCAGCGGCTCCCGCCTTGTATGGAGTCCCCGTGCCCCTGTCAAGGCACGGGGAGCACGATCAGGACCCGGTGTCGCTGCCGCCGGTGTCGCCGCCGCCGCTGTCCGGATGGTCGGCCACGGACTCGTCCATCAGGTAGCCGTCGGGCACGCCGGAGCCGTCTTCACAGCCCAGGTCGAGGGCGTCGATCTCGCCGTCGCCGTCGTCGTCGACGCCGTTGTAGCACTGCGAGGTCCAGCCCCAGGAGCTCTGGGCGGCGTCGAAGCGCTCGGACGAGTAGGGCTGCAGCTCGCAGTCCGGGTCGTTGCGATCGACGTAGCCGTCGCCGTCGTCGTCGAGGCCGTTGTCGCAGTCACCGACGCGGGTCGGCTCCTCGGTCTCGTAGTCGGCGCCGCGGAAGGCGCAGATGAAGTCGGCGCCGTCGATGTCGCCGTGGCCGTCGTTGTCGATGCCGTCGTTGCACTCGGTGGCACCGAAGCCGACCTCTTCATCCGAGGCCGTGGCGCAGTCCGGGTCGTCGAAGTCGATCCAGCCGTCGGCGTCGTTGTCGGCGCCGTCGTTGCACTGCCAGCTGGGGTCGTCTTCGCCGAGCTCGAAGCCGCTGCCGGACGGGCCACACTCGCCGTCCATGCCGTCGATCAGGCCGTCGCCGTCGTTGTCTTCGCCGTCCGAGCAGTTGGTCTCGCCGTCGTAGCCGTCCTCGCAGCCTTCGTCCTCGGCGTCGATCTTGCCGTCGCCGTCGTTGTCCAGACCGTCGTTGCAGGTGGTCTGGCCGAAGGTCGAGTTGTCTTCCGAGCCGTTGGCGGGATCTTCGCAGTCCGGGTCGTCGCTGTCGGTCCAGCCGTCACCGTCGCCGTCCTGGCAGTCGCCGCAGTCGTCGGTGCTGTCGAGGGGGTTGTTCCACTCGTAGAAGCCGAAGTCGCCGGCGGCGTAGGCCACGACCAGGTCGCCTTCGAGGCCGGGGGCCTCGAGGGTGTACTCGGTCACCCGCTCCAGGGTCACGATCAGGTAGCCGTAGTCCCCGCGGGCGGGGTCGCCCCAGGTGAAGGTGGTGCCGAAGGGACCGGTGGTTCCAGCCCCCAGCGTGGCGTCCACGGTCGGGAACTGCAGCAGGATGTCGGCCGGGACCTCGACCATGGCCAGGCCGGTCTCGGGATCGACCAGGTTGTCGTCGGGGACCGTGGTGGTGGCCCGCAGGGTGATGCCCTCGCCGCCGTACCAGCCCAGGTAGAACACGTTCAGGCTGACCCGCACGGTGTTCTGCACGCCCTTGATGTTGCCGCCGACCACGTCGCCGAGGTCGGCGGGCAGCCACTCGAAGCGCACGCCGGCTTCGTCGAGGCTGGTCGAGCCGTCGCCGTTGCCGTCGGGGCAGTCCTCGAAGGTGCCGACACCCCACATCTGGCCACCCATGAAGGTGTCCTCGATGCCGGCGGTGGCGGTGAAGTAGGGCCAGGGCGGCAGGATGATGGTCTCGTCGACGCCGGCCTCGGGCACGTCGACCTGGATGGTGACGTTGGTGGGATCGCCGTCGTCGATGGCCTCGCGGCCCGCGAAGAAGTTGTACTGCCCGACCGGCCACTCGGCGTCGTACACCCAGGTGCCCGCGCGCTGGTAGGCCTTGGTGTTGGCTTCCTGGTCGTACCAGGTCTCGCAGAACCGCATCTCCGACACGTCGAACATGCGGTCGTCGCTGTCGGCGCAGATCTGGTTGCCGGCCGAGTCTTCGCTCGTGTCGGCTTCCGAGGTCAGCTGGATGTCGGACCAGGCCACGGCGACCGGGTCGCTCACGCCAGTGAGGTTGCCGTCTTCGTCGTAGACCGGATCACCGCCGCCGTAGCTCCAGGTGGCCAGGGTCGAGAGGTCGGCGCAGAAGTTCCGCTTGTTGGCGGCGAGCTCGTCGTAGACCGGGTTGCGCAGGGTGAAGCCCTGGATGCGCTTGTCCCGCACGTCTTCGATGTTGTCTTCGATGTCCAGGCCGACGAAGTTGTAGGCCGGCTTGCTGACCGACCACTCGCCCATCGTGACGTCGGCGCCGCCCCAGTAGCCGGTGAACATGCCGTGCTGACGGGGGAAGGTGGTCTCGGTCAGGAACTCGCCGCGGCCGGTGATGCCCGTCAGGCCCACGTAGGCGAAGGTCTCACAGCCGGACGCCGTGCCCACACCGCCGTAGCAGGAGTACCAGTCGTTGTTGATGACGATGTAGCCACCCTGGTTCTCGTAGCCTTCGCCGATGTCGTAGGTGAACCCGCCGTCGAGGCTGGCCTGGCCGCCGGTGGTGCCGACGCGGATGTCGACCGCGCCGCCCTGGACCGGACCCTGGGGGATCGACACCGTCATGCTGGTGTCGCTGATCTCCAGGATCTTGGCGTTGACCTGGCCGAACACCACGGTCACCGCTTCCGGATCGCTGCCGAAGCCCGAACCGGTGATGACCGCGTTGCCGCCCGAGGTGTTGCCAGGGACGCTGGTGACGTCGATGCCCGACACCGTCGGGGCCACGCCGTCGCCGTAGTAGTCCTCGAGTCCGTCGCCGATCTGACAGCCGGCGAGGACCAGCCCGAGGAGGGAGCTTACATACAGGGACTTCATGTTCATCTCCTCGGACCTACCGGTCGTACCAGAAGCGGCCGACCTGGACGGCCTTGGTGACGGCGGTCATGGGGGACACGACGCGCTTGCTGCCGTACTCGTCGCGGACGGCGGGCAGCTCGATCTGCTTGGTCTGGGTGCGACCGACGTAGAAGACCGCGCCCGCGCCGCCGTGCTGGTCGGCGTACTGCAGGGCCGGGGCCAGCATGTCCTCGGTCATGGTGAAGGAACCGGCGGACGGGTCCAGCGTGCAGGTCACCTCGGCCAGGGTGCGCAGGGGGTCGCCCTGCAGGCTCGGGATGTAGTCCCCGTCGCCCTGCTTGAAGCTGGGGTCGAAGATCCACTGCACGTCTTCTTCGGGATCGCAGGACAGGGTGCTGCGGAAGCCCTCGGGGACAGGCGTGCCCTCGGGCACGTCACCGGCGTTGATGAGCGCCTGCCACTCGGCGCGGACCTCGTCGTCGGCCGCGACCGTGACCGCGTCGGTGACGAAGTAGCTCTCGGTCTCGTCGACCTGGCCCAGGATCCGGACCGTGAAGCTGACGACGTCCGTGGTGTCGGTCTCGGGTTCCCACCGGACGGTCAGGCCGTCCTCGGTGTCCCAGGGCGCGGTGTAGATCTGCCCGAAGATCTCGGTCACGTCGCTCGTGACCGCCGGGGGCTCGGCGCACTGGGTCGGGTCCGCGGGGGCTGCGTCGCCGGCCAGGAAGTGCAGGCAGGTGGCCTGCTCTTCGCCTTCGCCCTGCCAGGACAGGGTCTGCGCGTCGAACCGGGGACCGGTCCACTCGAGCATGAAGCCCTGGGGACGGGCGGGCACCTGGATGGTGCGGTCGGCGCCGGTGCTGGACAGCGGCACGGGCACGCTGGCGTAGGTGGCCTCGGCCGGGGGCAGGCCGCCGGCGAAGTCGATGGTGACGGTCTCGCCGAAGGGGTAGTTCGGCCTGGCCAGCACTTCCTCGGTCAGGTCGGCCAGGGTGTTCCCGGTGCCCGAGCGGACCTTGTGGGTCCAGGCGACGGGCCGCCACGAGGCGAGCTCGGAGTAGTAGGGGAACACGCTCTGGACGAGCGGCGCGAACACGTAGGGGCGGCGGCCGATGCTGAACCCGGCGCTGCCGTCTTCGTTGGTGAGCGTGACCTCGGCGCCGGCGTCGGCGACGCCGGACAGGTAGCTCTGCGGCTCGTAGACCGTGTGGCAGGACCCGATGTTGGCGGGCGGCTTCGCGAAGCTGCCGAAGGCCGAGTCGGGGGCCGGCGTGTCGATCGGGAACACGAAGGCCGTGCCGTTGACGATGGCGTAGGGCGGCTTGAAGTCGACCATCGCCGGGCCGGCCTCGTCGAAGGACAGCAGGCCCAGGGCGCCGAGCGACAGCTGGCCGCCGGCGAACTCGACCCAGTTGTACTCGACCAGGCCGCCGCTGCCGGCCGCTTCCGCGCCGATCTCGTCGGGGTTGAGGCCCACGCCGGCGAACTTGATGTCCGACTCGGTGGTGGGGAGGCCGCAGGCCGCCGCGAAGACCAGCGGGAGCATCACGCCCCCGAGGGCCAGACGCTGGATGTGGTGGTGCTTGGTTCCCATGGTGTCTCCCTACCAGCCGGTGCCGAGGCCGATGTAGACGCGAAGCCCGGGCTTCTCGGTCTCGTTGCTCAGCTCGTCGCCGAAGGCGTTGTCGCTGGTGTCGTAGATGTCGTCGCCGTCGACGTCACCGTAGCCGCGCACTTCGTTGAAGCCGTAGGCGAAGCGCACGAAGCTGTCCCAGGACGAGGTGTGGAACATGGTCGACGCGAGCCGGATCTCGGCCATGGCGTCGTACAGCAGGTAGTTGCCGTTCTTGTAGGCTTCGTCGATGAGCGGGATCTCCCGCTTCACGTCGGCCTTGTCGTAGGCGATCCGCTCGCCGTAGCGGTTCCGGTAGAACTTGCTGCTCTCCTCGGGCGGACGGAACGACCACAGGTTGCCGGCGGTGGCGCCGAACTGGGCGTACAGACCGTGGAAGAACAGCGGGCCCACCGCGACGCGGTGCCACTCGTGCACGGGGAAGCGGTACGCCAGGTTCAGGATCGCCATCGTCTCGCCGGAGAGGCTGGACGGAGGGTAGCCGGCGAACAGGGTGTTCGGGCGCAGGGTGCCGTAGCCCCAGAAGAACGGGTGCTGGCCACCGGCGCGGAACTCGTTGTTGGCGTCGACGTTGCGGTCGATGTACCCGAAGCGGGTGTCGATCTGCAGGGCGTGACCCTTGCTGCGGGCCTTGCTGAGCAGCTTGCCCCAGCCCGGCACGCGCAGGAACTCGGTGTACCGGAGCTCGAGCTCGTTGTACTGGTACTTGTCGAGCAGCTCGCCGTCGTCGACCGTGACGCCACCGTAGGGCTCGTAGACGATGTCGGCCCAGTTGTGGGACAGGTTCAGCTCGACGCTGCGGCCGCGGTTGTAGTTGGCCGCTTCACCGCCAGCGTTGCTGAAGCTGGCCGTGAGGCCCGCCGCCAGCGCCTGGCTGTAGGTGCTGAACTTGCTGTCGTCCGTGCTCTTGAACGCGAACTGGCGGCCCTGGGCGTACAGCGTCGTGTCGAAGCGCGCGGTCCACGGGTACTGCATGGCCAGGCCCAGGATGTCGACGCTCTGCTGGCGCCGGATCTCCCAGATGGTCTGGTCTTCCGTGGTGTTCGGATCGTCGTCGTCGTCGAGCAGGAAGCCCGAGTTGTACTTCACCTCGTAGTGGTACCCGGTGAGGAAGAAGTTCGGGTACCAGCCCTGGTAGAAGTACTGGCCGAGGAACAGCGTGTCCTCGCCGAGCGACGGGTACAGGTACACGCCGTGGTGCTCGACGAAGTCCTGGATCATGAACTGGAAGCCGGCGGACAGGCCCCAGTTGGTCCGGGAGTCGTTGTCGAGCCGGATGAGCGGCACCAGGTGCGGCGCCATCAGGCTCTTGGTCCACTTGTACTTCGTGGTCTGGGCTTCGAGGTAGGACAGGTCCTCGACCTGCTCCATCGACGCCTTGACCACGCCGTCGTCGACGTCGGTGACGAAGTAGTGGTTGGCCGGACGGTTGAAGAACTCGTCCTTGGCCAGGCCGTAGATCTTCCAGCCGTGCGAGTCGTAGTAGTTGTAGACCAGGTTGCCGTCGGGGGTCAGCTGGGGGCTGACCGCGCCGCTGACGACGTTGGTCAGCTGGCGGAAGTCACCGGTCTCGGGGTCGTAGTTGAAGGCGTTCCAGACGCCGTCGACGTCCGCCGAGAAGTAGATGCGGCCGTCGTGGCCCCAGTGCGGATCGGCCTCTTCCCAGGCGTCCCACATCAGGGGTTCCATCTCGCCGGTCTCGAGGTCCATCACGTACAGGTTCTGCTGGTACTGCCGGAACATGCTGAAGACGAGCTTCTTGCCGTCCGGCGACCAGTCGACGCCCTGGAACCAGGTGCCGTCGGACCAGTCGGTCAGGTGCTTCTTGTCGGTGCCGTCGACGTTGATGGTCACCAGGTTCAGCGTGCCGTCGGTGTACTCGAGGTACGCGACCTTGGTGCCGTCGGGGCTGATCGCCGGGTTGCTGCCGCGGAAGGTGTTGGGGATCGCCGTCGCGACACCCTTGCGCATCGCGCTGCGGTTCGGCCACTTGCGGTGGGTGGTCTGGACCGTGCGGTTGCCTTCCTTCTTCTCGAAGGCGATCTTGTCGAGATCGACGATCCAGAGTTCGTCCCAGCCATAGCCGTCGAGCTCGGGCTTGCCGCCGGTCACGTTCCAGAACTCGCTGCGGTCGTAGTCCTCGTAGCCGGTGATGACGAGCTTGTTCTCGTTGTGGAAGAAGTCGTAGCCGTGCTCCCAGCTGGCCGGCACGCCGGTCGACAGCATCGCGGTGCGCTCGGCGAGCTCGCCGTCGCTGCCGGGGCGGCCGCTGAACTGGGCGAACTGGTCCTCGTCGGCGACGGTGATGCCGATGGTGCCGTAGTTCACGCTGGCCCAGTACTTGCCGTCGGGGCTGACCCGGGGCTCCCACTGGTAGGTGCCGGTGCGCTCGCGCTTGCCCTCGCGGACGAACTTGGCGCGGGCCTTGCCCTTGTGGTGGCCCTTGTCGTTGGTCTGGGTCACCCACTTGTCCCGCTCGGACGGGGTGCTGTACTCCCAGGGCTGGAAGCCGAAGCCGGCCATCTCGTGGCCTTCGACCAGGCCGCGCTCGACGATGCGCTCGCGCTGCTTGGTGTAGCGCTCGGTGACGTAGGCGACCCAGTCGTTGTACAGGGTCTCGGCGTCGACGCCGACCACGTCCTCGATGACCGACGACCACTCGGGGCGCCAGGCCTTGCCGTACTCCAGGGCGAACCGGGCGTAGGTCTCGTCGCCGAACCGCTGCCGCAGGTACTGGCCGAAGCTGTAGCCCTGCTGGTAGTAGCGCTCGTGGTCGTTCCACCGACCCAGGCCCCGCTTGCCCGAGCGGCTGTGCCACTCGTCGTAGGTCAGCAGGCGCTCCTGGAGCACGGTCATCCGGATGTTCTGGTCGCGGCTGGCCGTCCACCAGTTCCAGCCGGCGTTGTCCGACCAGTACTCGGCGCCGCCTTCCGTCCAGAACACGCTGTCGCCGTCACCGACGAACAGCTCGACGCCGGTGTCGACGTCGTTGATGCCGTCCTGGTACAGGCCGCCGATCGACACGCCCAGCGCCGCTTCGGAGAAGGGGCTGTTGGCCTTGAGCGACACCACGTGGGCGAACTCGTGGACCATGACGTCGCTGAACCACTCCATGCGGCCGCGGCTGCGAGCGAAGCTCTTGCCGGGGTTCGCGGAGATCTCGATCCAGTCGAAGTTCGGGACCGTGAAGCCCTCCAGCCCGTCGGGCTGGTTCAGGAGCACGATGTGGATCTGCTCCTTCAGGAAGTAGTTGAACTGCTCGCACATCGGCGCCCACATGTCTTCCGACACCTTGGCGATCTTGCGCGCCGACCACTCGCCCGTCATGTAGTGGTCGTTGCCGTCCTCGGCGGACTTCTTCGACACCGGGTAGTGCACCACGAAGTGCTCGGTCTCGATGGAGTACCACTTCAGGTCGGGGTGGTTGTACATCTGCGCGAACTTCGCTTCGGCCGGCTGCAGGGCCGACAGGCCCGTCACGGCCAGTCCGGCCACGGCCACGCGCGCGATTGCGGAACGGAGAAGGCTCTTCATCTTCATGGCCTCAGTACCGGAGCTCGAGGGTGCCGCTCAGCGTCAGCCCACGCGTGGGGTGGATGTCTTCGATCGGGAAGAACATCAGGTCTTCGCCCCGGACCGGGACGGTGGCGGCGAGGTCGAGATCGACCCCTCGGGAGATGTTGGCGATGACGCCGACGGGCACGTCGAGGTACCAGCCGTCGCTGCCCTCGATGGCCTCGAGGTTGCGGCCGGGGAACCAGCCGTCGGCGGTGGTGCCGACCCGCATGGCCTGGCGCAGCTGGAAGTCGGCGCCGCCGTGCAGGGCGAGCGCCCAGATCTGCAGCATCACGTCGGCCTTGGCCCGCGTGATGTCGCCGGGCTTGATGCGGCCGGCGAACTGGTTGTTCGTGGTCTCGACGGCCCACATCGTCGCGCCGCTGAACCGCCGGACGTAGGACAGGTCGAGCTCGAAGGCGAGCGGGCCGACCTGGCGCTTGCCGGCCACGCCCAGGGCGAGGTCGGGAGTGCCGGTGCTGACCACGAAGGAGCTGAAGGTGTCGGGGCCGCCGATGTAGCTGCCCGGGCTCTCGTTGCCGGCCGGCGCCTTGTACCAGGTGTACGCGATCAGGCTGGTGACGGGGGCCATCGACCGGAAGGCCTCGACCTTCCAGCCGAACTTCGGATCGCCGATGCCGAACTGGCTGATGTCGGTGCCGAGGGCGTCGTTGGTCAGCTTCTGGTAGTGGAAGGGCAGGGTCATGAAGACCTCTGCGCGGCGGCTGATGCCGTACCGGACGCCGACGCGCTCGGTCGTGTGCAGGAACTTCGCGTTCTCGAAGTCCTGGGCGTTGCCGTCGCCGTCCCAGTAGCCGTTGGCGAGCTTCACGTCGGCGCCGACGCCCCACTCGGCCCAGCCCTTGCCGATCACGAGCCCGCGCTCGTACTCACGGGAAGGGAGCGGGTCCCGCATGGTCTTGACCTGGAAGCCTTCGGCGTGGGCCGGCTCGCCGGTCGCCAGGGCCAGGAGGCCCAGGGTGGCGATGCCCAGCAAGCGGGCAGCGGTTCTCGTCATGAGCGCCCTCGGTAGGGTGGAGCCGGTCGACAGGGGAGGGTCGAGGCGGCCCGTTCAGCGGCATGGGTGGCAGGAAGAAGGTCGGGGTTAACGCCCCGCGGCAGGCTTGCGCGAGCTTGCTGCGAGACGATGCCGACCGCCGGGCGCGCGAGGGCTTCGTCGAGGAGACGGGGCCGTCCCGGAGGGTGCGCCTGTATTCCACGGCACCCTGCCGCTGTCAAGGCCGCCACAACGTCGCAAGTGCAGGCGCGATGGGCACGTCCGCAGGGTCGTCGGGCCCGGCGCGGCCCCGGCAGGTCACGGGATCTTCACCGGCCCGAGCCTGGGCGGTCGTTGAACCCCCGGGAACAGCGGGGTACCCGCGGCGCCCACCCGAGCCCATCCTTCCTGCCAGGAGCGCGCGTGTCCGCGCAGCACATCCCCTCCCCTCCCGGCACCCGCCGCTCGCTCCTCCTCGGCGGCGCGCTCGCGCTGGCCTGCAGCTCCTGCGACACCATGGTGCCGACGGCCGTCGAGTCCGACGCCCCCGCGCTGGTCGGCCAGGACGTCCGCTTGACGATCCTGCACACGAGCGACATCCACAGCCGGCTCCTCCCCTACGACTTCGACCCGAGCTTCACCGACAACCAGCTCGGCCTGGCCGACGGGCTCGGCAGCTACGGAGGCATGGCCCGCATCGGCTACATCCTGCGCCGCGAGCGCGAGCGGTCCGGGCGGGTGCTGCACGTCGACAGCGGGGACTGCTTCCAGGGCGCGATCATCTTCAACGAGTTCTTCGGCGAAGCCGAGATGCGCCTGATGACCGAGGTCGGGCTCGACGCCGCGGTCATCGGCAACCACGAGTTCGACGCCGGCGCGGCCAACCTCGCCCGCCAGTACTCGGCCTTCGGCGGCTTCGATCTGCTGGCCGCCAACTACGACTTCGAGGACGCCGACCTGCCGTGGGCGACGGGGCTCGAGGACATGGCGCTCCCGAGCGCGATCTACGACCTCGACGGCCTGCGCGTCGGCGTCATCGGCATGGCCAACCTCAGCAGCCTCAACTCGATCTACGACCAGAGCAACAGCCTGGGCGTCCGCGTCATCGAGCGCGAGCAGGCCATCCCCGACGAAGCCGCCAAGCTCAAGGCGCAGGGCGCCGACATCATCGTCGTCGTCAGCCACATGGGCCTGGACGACGACCAGGAGATGGCCCGCGAGTTCGAGGACATCGACATCATCATGGGCGGCCACCACCACGTGGCCATCGACCCGCCCCTGGTCGTCGTCAACGAGCACACCGGCAAGCGCATCCCCGTGGTGCACAGCGGCGCCTTCGCCAAGTTCGTCGGGCGCTTCGACGCGATCATCCGCGACGGCGAGGTCCTGTCCTTCGACTACCAGCTGTTCCCCGTGGACGCCGGCGTCCCCGAGGACCCGAGCATCCTCGACATCGTCGAGGAGTACCAGCAGGCGCTGACCGAGGCCTACAACACCCAGCAGGTGCTCGGCTACGCCTGCCCCGAGGAGGAGAACTGCGAGAAGCTGACCCGCTACGGCACCAGCGGCGGCGACAGCATGCTCGGCAACTTCACCGCCGAGGCGATGCGGTCCTTCCCGGGCATCGAGACCGAGATCGCGCTGACCAACACCCTCGGCATCCGGTCGGACATCAACGCCGGCGAGATCACCCTCGACGACATCTACAACGCGATGCCCTTCGACAACACCATCGCCACCATGTACCTGTCGGGCGACGAGATCCAGGAGCTGCTCGGACTACGTCGCGATCCGCTCGACCGAGCGCGGGTGCAACAGCCAGGCCCAGGTCGCCGGCATCGAGTTCGACATGGTCTGCGAGCCCGACGACCCGCGGGCCGAGAACATCGTCATCAACGGCGTCCCGCTCGACTACGACGCCGTCTACGAGATGGCGACCAACAACTACATCGCCAGCGGCGGCTCGGGCTTCTCGATGCTCGAGCGCAACTCGACGAAGACCTTCACGGACATCGAGATCCGCGACGTCGTCATCGCCGAGATCGTCAAGTACCAGACCATCCCGCAGGCCGCCGAAGGCGTCGCCATCGAGGACGGTCGCATCAACACGGTGTACTGAGATGCGCAGCCCGATCCCCGCTGTGAGCCTGCTGCTCCTGGGCTGCACCGCCGACCCCGGCCGGCAGCGCATCGAGCCGACGACCATCGAGGTCACCGTGCAGGGCGAGCTCGGCAGCCCCGAGGAGCCGCTGCCCTTCTCGCCGGACACCCTGACGCGCACCGTCGAGGTCCAGACCCTCGACATCCACGGCGAGCCCTACCCCTTCGACGGCGACCTGGTCGTCCGCGTGCGGCCCGGCAAGCTCGACCAGCAGCAGTGGGTCTCGGTCGTGGACGGCGTCGGCACCTTCGATGTGGCCTTCCACGCCGCCTTCGGCCCGACCCGGATCTGGGTGGCCGACGAAGGCGACAAGGACCAGGACAGCGGCCGCGTGCCCGGCTTCGCCACGGGCGTGACCGACGCGATCCACTACGCCTTCCCGACGATCCGCGAGATGAACGAGATCGACGACCACGAGACCAACCACCTGTCCGGCGAGTTCGCCGAGCTGCGGGTGTCCGATCGCAACGTGGTGGTCACGCAGCTCGGCACCAACGGCTTCTGGGTCACCGACATCGACGACGAGCCGGGCAGCTGGAACAGCCTGTACGTCTACTCGTTCAGCAAGCCCGACGGCATCGTCGAGGGCTCGCGGCTGACGATCCTGACGGGCAACACCCAGGAATACCTGGCGACGACGCAGATCTCCTTCCCGGTCTACGAGCCGGACGAAGGCGTGACGCTCACCCTGCCCGAGCCCGTCGACCTCGACACGGTCGATACCTGCGACAACGACGTGATGGAGGGCCTGGAGTCCGGCCTCGTGCAGGCGCACGACCTGACCATCCCCTCGGACTTCGGCCCCGGGTCCGAGGACTACGCCGACTACCTGGACTACGGCCAGTGGCCGCTGGAGCTGTCCGGGACCGGCTGCCGCATCTACGCCGACAGCAACACGATCCCGGGCTTCTATCCGCCCGATCACGCCGGTGAGTCGGTCGACGAGATCACCGGCCTGCTCAAGGAGATCTGGGGCAAGTGGATCGTCACGGCCCGCGGCGAGGGCGACATCGTGGGCGAGGGCTTCGAAGAAGACCGCTCCACCGGCGTCGTGCGGCCCCACCGCGAGGTCGAGCCGCTGCTGCCGCTGCACGCCCTGCCCCGTCCCAAGCCGGGCACGCCCGAGGCGAACCAGGCGGCGGCCGCGCGCGCCGCGCGCCACCCCGATCTGCCCTCGCTCCCCGACGCCTGCGGGCACTGAGCGCCCCGGCGTCCGAGACCTTCGGCCTCCAGCACCCTTCGACTACTCCTCTCATCTCGCACCCGCCGGCGGCACACCGCCCCGTGGAGCTCCCCCATGGCCTCCCTCCTCCCCCTGCTCTCGCTGCTCTCGACGCCGGCCCACGCCGGTGACTTCGTGGACGTCTGGGTCAGCACCGCCTTCGAGGACACCAACGTCCTGGCCGGCCCCGAAGCCGAGAGCCCGACACCGAACTTCGTCGAGCGTGGCAACGCCGCCTTCTTCGAGAACTACGAGAGCCGCACGACCGACGACATCAGCCGCGCCCAGCTGGTGCTGTACCGCCGGGACGACAGCTTCTTCGAGAACTGGTGGACCGAGGCGGCCTTCGTGCTGCGGTACACGCCGTACCTGGACCCCGACCAGACCGATCCGGGCACCAACATCGAAGACGACGGCAGCTACGTCCGGCTGGTCCGCGTCCTGCCGGGGGACGACCACAACATCAGCATCACCGGCTACGCCGTCGACAGCGACCGGTTCCGTCTGGGCTACTCCTACGACCTGTCCTGGGGCGGCCGCGAGCTGTTCGCCAAGAAGGTCGGCGCGGCCCCGGGCGTGCGCCTGCAGTGGGAGCGCCAGGGCAGCTACGCCTTCGTCGGCGCGAAGACCGCCATCACGGACGGCATCGACAAGAGCGACGCCACCGACGCCTCGCTGAACACGACCTACTACGGAGTGCTGGCCGGCGGCGGCCTGCTGGTCGGCAAGCTGTTCAAGGTCGAGGTCGGCGCCGGCTCCTTCCAGCAGGACCAGTTCGACAACGTCGACGCCGCCAGCGAGCTGTACGGCGACTACATCACCGCCCTCGGCACCGCCGGCCAGGTGGCCTTCCGCAGCACCGAGGACCTGTCCTTCATCCAGTCCGGCGACCTGCGGCTGTACCGCAACGAGCCCGACGCCGCGAAGGACAGCTACATCCGCCACCGCAAGCTCGACGGCGCCGGCGTCATCGTCCAGGCCGAGATCGACCGGCTGAGCCACAACCTGCTCGACGGCGACGTGGCGAACGCCACCGTGGTCGAGAGCGGCTACGCCGGCGACCTGCAGGCGCTCGTCGTGGCCGGCACCACGAACATCGGCGTGGACCTGGTCTACAAGGACCTGCGCTACATCGTGTTCAACGTGCCCGGCATCGTCAGCCGCCAGGCGATCAGCGGCGACTTCGAGACCACGCCGCAGCTCTACGGCCGCCTGAAGTTCGAGCACTGGTTCGAGAACGCCCACGTGACGCCCGGCGTCGGTGTCGGCCTGATGCAGCCGGCCACCTACACGACGCCGAACGGCAACACCTACGTGCGGACCAGCGAGCGCGACACCGAGAACATCCCGGCGGGCCAGGAAGCCACCGCCATCCTGTCCGGTGTGGCCGGGGCCCAGGTCGACCTGTCCAAGAGCATGGTCGCCATCGGCGAGGTGCTCTACACCCTCGACAACAACCGGTCGAACATCAGCGAGGAAGGCGAGCGCGTGCTGGCGCCCAGCAACGAGCGCAACCAGCTGGGCTTCAACATCATCATGAGCGCGCGGTTCTGAGCGCGGCCCCTACGGAGACCCGACCGGGCCCGCTCAGCGACGCTGGGCCAGGGCCCGGAAGGTCTCGGTGTTCCGCACGCGCCGCGTGACCCGGATGTCGGCGTAGCCGTCGTCCAGCAACCAGCGCTCGAGCTCTTCGCCCGTGAACCAGTGGCGGACCGGGATGCGTAGGCGGTCGTAGATGTCGGCCACCACGACGTCGAAGGGCCACTGGTGGTGGTCGTGCACCGGCAGGTGGCTGACCACCGGCCCGGCGACGGGCACCTTCCCGAGCACCCGGTAGGGAGTGTGGCTGAACAGCCGCAGACCCCGGGCGATCCAGGTGGACAGGCGCTCGAGCTCGGCCGGTTCCATGTTGGTGGTCAGGCCGCGGAGCGCGTTGCTGGCGTGGCGGGTGAGCCCCTGGCGCGGGCCGTAGACCCACAGGGCCAGGTGGCCGCCGGCGCGGAGCAGCTGGCCCAGGCGCACGTACACGTCGTGCGGGCGGTCGAGGTGGTGGAGCACCCCGAAGCAGTAGACGAGGTCGAAGGCGTCGTCGTGCAGCGGAGGGTCGTAGAGGTCGCCCTGGACGACGTGCACGCGGTGGCTGTCGGCGCAGTTGCGGGCGGTGGAGGCGACGGCGTCTTCGCTGCTGTCGAGGGCGATCACCTCGGCGCCGAACCGGGCCGCGTGCAGCGTGTGGCGGCCGAAGCCGCAGCCGGCGTCGACGACGAGCTTGCCGAGCAGGTCTTCGGGCTGGAGCGGGTCCGCGAGGTCGCGGAAGTTCTCTTCCCAGGCGGGCTCGAGGGGGTCGATGTGGGTAAGGCTGTGGGCCGTGGCGGGGCCCTGTTCGGCGCCCGGCTTGAGCATGCGCGGGATGCCGTCGCGGATCGGCCAGACCGCGCCGCAGCCCTTGCAGTGCAGGGCGCCTTCGAGGATCACCTGCTCTTCGCCCCGGGCGAGGTCGACGCCGGGGAGGTCCTGTTCGTCGGGGCCATAGGCGCCGGGGAGGATCGGGCGGGTCTCGGTGCGCACGGTCTCGAGGTCGAGGTCGGCGGAGCGACAGGTCGGGCAGGCGAGCCACTGCAGCAGGCGGTACTTCAAGCGGACCTCGGGGAGGAGCGGCCCTCTATCCCCCTCTCGCCGACGCTGGTGGGCGGCGGTGGAGGTGTCGGTGGAGGTGGCCCTGGAGGTGCCGGTCGTGACGCCTGCGTCAACGGACCGCCCGCTCCTTTCGGGGGCCTGCCCGTCGTGCTACGAGGCGGGGCCCGCGGGGCAGGGGCCGATCGGCTCCCCGCGCGGGCTTCGCGTACAGGAGCACTCCGCCATGAACGAAGCCGTGTCCACGCCCTCGGGCTCCTCGATCCCCCGCCAGGTCCTCGACGCCGTCGTCGTGCGGTTCGCGGGCGACTCCGGCGACGGCATGCAGCTCACGGGCTCGCAGTTCACGCGCACGACGGCCTTCCACGGCAACGATCTGGCCACCTTCCCGGACTTCCCGGCCGAGATCCGGGCCCCGGCAGGCACCCTGGCGGGTGTCTCGGGCTTCCAGATCCACTTCAGCAGCCGCGAGGTCCACACCCCGGGTGACCAGCCCGCCGTGCTGATCGCCATGAACCCCGCCGCGCTGGCCGCCAACATCGCCGACCTCAAGGCTGGCGGCCTGGTCATCGTGAACACCGACAAGTTCACCAAGCGCGACCTCGAGAAGGCCGACCTGACCTCCGACCCGCTCGAAGACGGCAGCCTCTCCGGCTTCCAGGTGGTGCCCGTCCAGCTCTCCACCCTGACGAAGAACGCCGTCGAGAGCCTGGGGCTGGGCGCCAAGGAGACCGACCGCTGCAAGAACTTCTTCGCCCTCGGCATGACCTACTGGCTGTTCAGCCGGGACATGGCGCTGACCGAGGAGTGGATCCAGAAGAAGTTCAAGCCGCCCTACGACGAGGCGAACCTGGCCGCGCTGCGCGCCGGCTACAACTTCGCCGACACGGTCGAGCTGTTCCACAGCGGCTACGAGGTCCCGCCCGCGAAGCTGGCGCCCGGCACCTACCGCAACATCACCGGCAACCAGGCGCTGGCGCTCGGCCTGGTGGCCGCCGCCCAGCTCGCGGGCCGGCCCCTGTTCCAGGGCGCGTACCCGATCACGCCCGCCAGCGACGTCCTGCACTACCTGTCCACCTACAAGGACTTCGGGGTCGTCACCTTCCAGGCCGAGGACGAGATCGCCGCCATCGCCGCCACCATCGGCGCGGCCTGGGGCGGCAGCATCGCCGTGACCACCACGTCGGGTCCCGGCGTGGCGCTGAAGGGCGAAGCGCTCGGGCTGGGCGTCATGGTCGAGCTGCCCATGGTGCTGGTCGACATCCAGCGCGGCGGCCCGTCGACCGGGCTGCCCACCAAGACCGAGCAGTCCGACCTGAACATCGCCATCTACGGCCGCCACGGCGAGTCGCCGGCGCCGGTCATCGCCGCCCAGACCCCGGGCGACTGCTTCTACGCCGCGATCGAGGCCGTGCGCGTCGCGGTGAAGCACATGATCCCCGTGATCCTGCTGACCGACGGCTACCTGGCGAACGGCGCCGCCCCCTGGAAGCTGCCCGACGTCGCCAGCCTCGCGCCGATCCCCGTCAAGTTCGCCGACGGCCCGTCCGATGGGCAGGAATTCCGCCCCTACGAGCGCGATCCCCAGACGCTGGCCCGTCCGTGGGCCATCCCCGGCACGCCGGGCGCCGAGCACCGCATCGGCGGCCTGGAGAAGCAGGAAGGCACGGGCAACGTCAGCTACAACCCCGACAACCACCACCGCATGACCGAGATCCGCCAGGCCAAGGTCGATCGCATCGCCGCCGACCTGGACCCGGTCGAGGTCTATGGCGACGACGGCGGCCTGCTGGTCGTGTCGTGGGGCGGGACCTTCGGGTCCGTGCGCGCGGCGGTCGATGCTGGCCGCACCCAGGGCATGAAGCTCGGTCACCTGCACCTGCGCTGGCTGAACCCGATGCCTCCGGGCGTGGCCGAGGCCCTGGCCCGCTACGACCGGGTGCTCGTGCCCGAGCTCAACATGGGCCAGCTGGCCGGCCTGCTGCGGCAGCGCTTCCTGGTCGACACCGTGAGCTTCCCCAAGGTCCAGGGCAAGCCGTTCAAGGTCAGCGAGCTCCTCGCCCGCTTCCAGACCCTGACCAGCCCCGAAGCCTGAGCGCGTCGACCCGCGGCTCGGTCGCGGGTCCCCTCCCCTCCTCCTCCGTCCTCGGATCCTCCGTCCTCGGACCCCTCGCAGGATGCCCATGTCCACCGTCGAAGACACCCCCACCGACGTGCCGCAGTACCAGAAGAAGGACTTCATGTCCGACCAGACGATCCGCTGGTGTCCGGGCTGCGGCGACTACTCGATCCTCAGCCAGGTGCAGACCGTCTTCGCCACGCTGGGCATCCCGAAGCACAAGTTCGCGGTGATCAGCGGCATCGGCTGCAGCAGCCGGTTCCCGTACTACATGAGCACCTACGGCTTCCACACCATCCACGGCCGGGCCCCGAGCTTCGCCACCGGCCTGAAGCTGGTGAACCCCGAGCTGTCGGTGTGGCTGGTGACCGGTGACGGCGACGGCCTGTCGATCGGCGGCAACCACCTGATCCACGTGATCCGCCGCAACGTCGACATCCAGCTGCTGCTGTTCAACAACCGGATCTACGGCCTGACCAAGGGCCAGTACTCCCCGACCAGCGAAGAAGGCAAGCGGACCAAGTCGACCCCGATGGGCAGCGTCGACCACCCGTTCACGCCCGCCGCGGTCGCGCTCGGCGCCGACGCCAGCTTCGTCGCCCGCACGGTCGACATCTTCGTCAAGGAGCAGCGCCAGGTGCTGACCGACGCGCACAGCCACCGCGGCTGCTCGTTCGTCGAGATCTGGCAGAACTGCAACATCTTCAACGACGGGGCCTTCGCCGACTTCACGGACCGCAAGACCCGCGACGAGAAGGTCCTGTTCGTCGAGCACGGCCAGCCCCTGCGCTACGGCACGGCCGAGGCCCCCAAGGGGCTGGTGCTCAACAACCGGCTGCAGCTCGAGGCCATCGACCTCGACTCGCCGGAAGCCGAGGCCCGCGTGCTGGTGCACGACGAGACCAACCTGCTGCTGGGGACCCTGCTGGCCCGCCTGCAGGGCAGCGCCGATCTGCCGGTCGCCATGGGCGTGCTGTACCGCGTGCAGCGCCCCGTCTACGAAGCCGGCGTGCAGGCCCAGCTCGACCACGCCGCGGCGAAGCCCCACGCCGGCGACCTCGCCCGCGCCATCGCCGGGCCGAGCACCTGGACGGTCGAGTAGTGGCGGCAGCCGAGCCGCGGCCGCTGGCCGAGCTCGCGCAGGTGCCGCCCCTCGACGGCATCCTCTGCGACATCGACGACACCCTCACCCACCACGGGCGGCTGGTGCCGGGCGCGCTCGAGGCGCTGGCCCGGGCGCAGCGCGCGGGGCTGAAGGTGATCCCCGTCACCGGCCGGCCCGGGGGCTGGGTCGATCACATCGCCCGCATGTGGCCCGTGGACGGGGTCGTGGGCGAGAACGGCGGGCTGTGGTTCTGGCGCGAGGACGGTGAGGCCGGGGCACAGCTGCATCGGCGGTTCCTGCAGGACCCGGCGACCCGCGCGACCAACCGCGCCCGCCTGGAGCTGCTCGGCGAGGAGATCCTGGCCGCGGTGCCCGGCACGGCCCTGGCCAGCGACCAGCCCTACCGCGAGCTCGACCTGGCGATCGACTTCTGCGAGGACGTGCCGGCCCTGGGGGACGACGCCATCGACGCGATCGTCTCCTGCTTCGAGGCCGCGGGCGCGACCTGCAAGGTCAGCAGCATCCACGTCAACGGATGGTTCGGCCGGTTCGACAAGCTCGCCGGCATCCGCGCCCTGCACCGCGACCGCTGGGGAACGGACATCGACGTCGACCGCTGGGCCTTCTTCGGCGACTCCGCGAACGACGCCCCGATGTTCGGCGCCTTTCCGCTGAGCATCGGCGTGGCCAACGTCCGGGCCTTCCTGCCGCGCATGGACACCGGTCCCGCCTGGATCACCGACGGCGAAGGCGGGCACGGCTTCGTCGAGGCGATGGACCGGCTGCTGGGCTAGCCAAGCGGGAAGGGCAGCGGACGGCCGGAGCGGAAGGCGTCGACGGTGTCGGCCAGCCCCTCGCGCACCAGCCGGGGCAGCCCGTCGTGGAAGCCCGCGGCATGGGGCAGCAGGGACAGCCCCGGGCGCCCGACGACGGCCGCCATGTCGGGCCAGGGCTCGACGGGGAAGACGTCGAGACCCAGGAAGGACAGCCGGCCCGCGTCCAGGGCGTCGAGGGCGGCGGGCACGTCGACGACGGGGCCGCGGGCGGTGTTGAGCAGGATCAGTCCCTCGGCCGGAGCCAGGAGCGCGGCGTCGACCAGCCCACGGCTGGCTGCGGTCAGGCTGCAGTGCAGGCTCAGGACATCGCAGCGCGCGACGAGCTCGCGGGGAGTGGCGGCTTCGACGTCGTCGGGCACCCCCGCGGGATCGTGGCCGAGCACGCGCGCGCCCAGCAGACCGCAGAGCCGGGCCAGGTGTCGGCCGATGACCCCCAGCCCGACGATGCCCACGGTGGTGTCGCCGAGGTTCCGCATGCCCAGCGCGGGCAGGTCCTTGCGGGCCCAGTTCCCGACCGCGGCCTGGGCGCCCAGCTGCGGCGTCCGGTGCAGTGCGGCGAGCATCCAGCCGAGGGTGGTCTCGACCACCGCGTCGCGCCGGGCGAGGGGCAGGCGCGCAGCGACGATGCCGCGGGCGGCCAGGGCGGCGAGGTCGAGGTGATCGTGGCCGCTGGTGGTGGTGACGACCAGTCGGGCCGAGGGGAAGGCGTCGAGCACGGTGGCGTCGACCCGCAGGTTGCTGGTGGTGACCAGCACCTCGGCGTCCGCGCCGTCGGCCACGACCTGCACCCGCTGGCCGAGCAGGGCGCGCTCGGCGAGGCGGTCGGCGTCGGTCTCGTAGGGCGACCAGACCAGCCGGGACAGGCGCATCAGCCCGCCAGTCGCGTGATCTTGACCTGACGGGCCAGGCCCTCGCAGGCCGAGGGGTCCAGGCTGGCGATCTCCGGCCGGCTGGCGTTGTGGGCGCCGCAGGCCATGGCGAAGGCGACGGCCTGTTCCGGGCCCCGGGGCAGGGCGTGCAGCAGGCCGGCCAGGAGCGCGTCGCCGCAGCCGATGGGGTGCACCGCTTCGACCCGCGGCGGCTCGACCCGCCGGACGTGGTTGCCCGACTGGAAGATCGCCGCGCCGGGCCCGTCGGTCACCACCGACCAACGCGCCCCCTGCTCGTGCAGACGGGCGGCCCCGGCCACGGCGTCGGTGGTGCCGTACATGAAGCCGAGCTCGCGCAGGTTGGGCTTGGCGACCAGCACGTTGCCCACCCGCATGCAGTCGTCGAAGGAGGGGTGGCAGAAGTCCAGGCAGAGCGGGGCGCCCAGGGCCGCGAGCCGGGTGTACAGGCTCTCGTGGGTCACCGACCCGGCCAGCACGATGGCCCGCGCCGGCAGCAGCGCCCGGACGGTCGCGACCAGGGCCTCGACGTCGCCGTCGCGGATCTCCGGGCCCGGCCCGTAGATGGTCGTGTGTTCGCCCCCGTGGAACAAGGTGGCCCCGGCCCGGTTCTCGCCGCGGACCGGCACGACGCGGGTCCGCATGCCCTCGGCTTCCACCCGCTCGATGATCTCGCGGCCACGCCGCCCGGCCACCGCCATCACGTTGACGACGTCCTCGCCCAGGTCGGTCAAGGCGCGGGCGACGTTGAGGCCCTTGCCGGTGGCGAAGGTCCAGGCGCGATCCGGGCGGTGGCGGGTGCCGCTGTGCAGGTCGGACACGGGGAAGACGTGCTCGACCATCGGGTTCGCGGTGACGGTGATGAACATGGGGCCGGGCTATCCCGCGACCGGGAGGTCTCGCCATGGGATGATGGCGGCCCCGCCCTCCTGCCGAGAGGAGTCTCCATGTCCGACGTCGTTGCACACCCTGGCCATGCCGTGAAGGCCCGTCGCAAGGAACAGGGCTGGTCCCGCGCCGAGCTGGCCGACCGCGCGGCGCTCGACCCCCGCGTGGTGCAGCTCGTCGAGCTCGGCGAGTGGAACGAGCACGAAGCGCTGGGCCGGCTGGACGCCGTCCTCGCGCAGGCCGAGGCCGGGGTCCCCGACCCGCGGCTGGCGGCGCCGCGACCCACGCCCGAGCAGCGGATCGACGCGCCCCTGGGCGGCGACGACGCCTGAGTGGGACGCGGCCCGCGGACGAACCGCCGCAGCCCGCGATCCGGATGCGGGGTAGCGGCAACTCCACGGCAGGCGCCGGTCGAGCGCGGCGCCACCTCCAGGGAGTCCCCATGACGGTCACCGGTCCGCTGCAGGAGATCTCCACCACCTTCCGCGTGGTCGTGGACGGCAGCGGGCGTGGCCGGACCGACGTGATGCGCTGGGTCGCGGAGACCGCGCTGGAGATCGCCCGGATCCCCAGCCAGGCCGCGGACCGCCTTGCGCAGGCCACCTGGGCCCTGCTCAGCCGTCCCGGCCGGACGCGCGAGGTCACCCTGGCCATGCGGGTCGACACCGGTCTGGTGGAGATCCGCTTCGGCCACGGCCCCGGCGAGACGCTGCTCTACCGGGCGGGCTGACCCCCGCGTTGCCTCGGCGGCGACGCCCGCGTACCCTCGGAAGCCGTCTTCCCGAGCGTCCCGAACGTGCCCTGGCTCCCGGACCTGCTGCTCGCCGCCGTCCTGCCTGGGCTGGCCTGGGCCGTCTCCGGGGTGCCGTCGGCCCTCCTCCCCGACACCGACCGCGCGCTGCGCGGCGCCGTGGCCTTCGCGCTGGTGGTCGGCTGGTGCTCGCTCGGCGGCATCGTCCTGGGCTTCACCCACAGGCTGGGGCCGCTGACCGCGACGGCCTGGCTCGGGCTCGGGATCGCCGCGGCGCTGCTGCGGGCCCGGCCGGTCCACCCGCGGGAATTCGCCGACCTGCTGCCCCTCTCTCCCCTGCTGCTGCTGCTGCTGGCCCTGGGCACGGTGCCGCCGTGGCACCGCGACTCGATGACCTATCACCTGGCCCTTCCACGGTTCTTCGCGCAGCACGGCGGCTACGCCCCGACCGACGAGAACCTGTTCGCCAGCTTCCCACTGGGCTGGGAGTCGGCGCTGTCCCTGGTCTGCGCCTGGGGAGCACCTCCGGACCACTACCCGTTGGTGAACCCGCGCCTGCTGGCGGCCTGGATCACCGTGGCTGGGGCCCTGGCGCTGGTCGGACTGGCCCGGACCCTCGGGGCCGAGCGTCGGGCTGCGCTGACGGCGGGCGCGGCGTGGCTGCTGCTGCCTTCCGTCGTCGAGTTCGGGTCCACGGCCTACGTCGAGCCCTGGCTCTGCCTGTGCAGCGTCCTGGCGGTGGCCTTCGCCTGGCGTGCCCGCGAGGGCGGGCCGCGGCTGGCCCGTGCGGCAGGGCTGTTCGCCGGGCTGGCGATCTCTGCGAAGTACCCGGGGCTCGCGGTCGCGGCCTTCGTCGGCACGCTGCTGCTCCCCCGGCCCGGCCAGCTGCTGTCCTACGGTGCGGTGGCCGCCGTCGTCGGCAGTCCCTTCTACCTGCGCAACCTGCTCGTGAAGGGCAACCCGGTCTTTCCGGTCGCCTGGGACCTGTTCGGGGGGCCGGGCTGGGACGCGTGGCGCAGCATGGCCTACGCCGCGACCCTGGCGAACTACGGCATGGGCCGGTCGACGCTGGACACCCTGCTGCTGCCGTGGCGGGTCCTGACGACCACCGACCTGGTCGGCGGCTTCGAAGGTTCCCTCGGCCTGGCGGCGGTGGGCGGCCTGGTGCTGGGCGGGCTCGCCCTGGTTGGCGAGGGGCGGCGACTGTGGCCGCTCGCGGTGGTGCTGGGGCTGTGGGCGGCCTTCTGGGCCAGCCAGGTGCAGCAGATCCGCTTCCTGCTGGCCCTGCTGCCGGTGCTGTTCGCGGTGGCGGCCGTGGGCGCGAGCCGCCGCAGCCCGGCCCTGCTCGCTGTGTGGCTGCTCGCTTCCGTCGGCTGGTCCGCGCCGCTGGTGCACCGCCTGTGGACCCAGCAGGCGACCGGGTCCTGGCTGGTAGGCGAGCTCGCCGAGGCCGACGTCCTGGAGCGCATGCTCCCCGAGTCCTACCGGCCGCTGCAGGCGCTGGCCGACCACGTGCCCGAAGACGGCAGGGTCTGGCTGGTGTGGACGCGGGGCTACAGCTACTACGCCCCCCGCGACGTCCGCGTGGACTCGGTGTTCGAGGCCTGGCGCCTGGAGGCACTGCTCGACGAGGCCGGGGACGCGGACCAGGCCATCGCCCTCCTGCGGGCCGACGGCATCACGCACCTGCTGATCAACCGACGCTTCTTCCTGACCGGCACGAACGCCGACCTGGAGGAGGGTCGGACCGAGCGCCTGCGCCAGCGCTTCGGGGCCCTGGTCGCCGCAGGGCGGCTGCGCCCGGTCGAGGAGTGGGGCCCCGTCGTGCTGCTGGAGGTGGCCGAGGACTGAGGCCCCCGCGGCTCAGGAGCGGCTTCCCCGGCCCTCGAGGTAGCGCCGGGCGAGGCGCTGTGTGTCGGACTCGGCCACGCGCTCGTGACCGCGGAGCAGATCGATCACGATGCCCAGGTCGCTCTGGAAGCGGACCATCCGAGAGCGGTTTCGCGTGAACGCCCGACGGGCCAGCCAGGCCAGCGGCAGGACCGAGCCGACCATGGCCCAGATGAAGGTCTCTTCTGCATGGTCCACCCGCATCGCGGCCAGCTGTCGCCCGAAGGGCACGGCGTCGGTCCAGCGGTGGAAGGCCCAGACCAGCCCGTCCACGACTCCCCAGGCGTCTGCGGCCCCGAGCTGCCCGCCGAACCAGGCGACCAGCCCCGGTCCCAGCAGCCCCAAGCCCACGGCCCCTGCCAGGGACCAGACCATGGCGGCAGCGGCGATCGAGGCGTTGGCGCGCGACTCCATGCGCGACATGGCAGCTCCGTCGGTCGGTGGCCCGGTCAGGGTAGCCGCATCGGTTGCCGCTCGTCCTGCCGGGGCACGCCGTGGGCGGCACTCTGGAGCATCGGCGCCACCGCCGTGCGCCAGCCGATCGCCCGGACCCGGGCACGGGTGGCGGCCGACAGGCGGCCGTAGGCATCCAGCGAGGAGGCTGCGTCCTCCACCGAGCGGATGTGCGGCGGCTCGCTGGCTTCCGCGACCACCGCCGCCAGCTCGGGCCGCGACGACAGGAACCACTGCAGCGCCCGCCAGGCCAGCGCCGCGTGCCGCGCCTCGTCGGCAGCGATGCGCTGCAGGATCTCCGCTACGACCGGATCCTCCGCCCGCCGCGCGGCCTCGGCGGCTTCCAGGGCGGCCAGGGTCTCGCCCACGCAGCCTTCGACCACCAGGGTTCGGACCAGCTGCGCCGCGTCGAGCTCGCCGTCGAGGGCGGCCGAGCAGTCCAGCGGACCGGGGCCGACCGCCTGCCCGTCCAGGGCCTGCGCCAGGCCGTAGCAGAGCCGGGCGTGGCCGACCTCGTCCAGCGCGGCACGCTGGGCATCTGCGACGAGGTCCGGCGGGGCTCCGTGGTGCAGAAGCGCCAGGGAGAAGCGAGCGAAGGCCGCGACCGAGGCGTGCTCCATGCGGCCGGCGCGCCGCCAGTGTTCGGCGAGGACGGGCACCAGGGACGCCGGCACCGGCGCGGGCGCCAGGGTGGCGGCCCAGTCGTCGCGCACCGCCGGGCCGGCGGTGCGGGCCCGGCCGTGCACCAGGAAGGGACGGCCCTCGGTCAGGTCGTCCTCCAGGACCCGGAACGAGTACTGCCAGCAGCAGGCGCCGTCGAGCTCCATCGGCCCGCACTCGAGCGGCGCATCCCAGAACTCGTTGGCGCCCTCGGTGGCCCAGTCGGCGGCCGCCTGGTCGCCGAGGCTTCGGCTCTCGAGCCCCCAGATCTCGTCGTCGAAGCAGTCCTGCATCTCCGGCTCGGTCGTGGCGCACACCACCAGCGCGTCCACCGGCTCGGATGGGGCGCCGGAGATGATCTCGCAATCTGTGATCCGGTCGTCGGAGAGGTGCCAGTGGCACTCGGCCTCGACCCTCTGCAGCGCGTCCACGTCGTCCGGGTCGCAGTCGCCGTAGTCCCCTTCGTACCGCGGCTCGCCCTTGGCGCCGCAGCCCGCCATCGCGATGAGGGACAGCGACAGGGCGAGACGGCGCTCGATCTCGTCGTGCACGGGTGCCTCCAGCGGAGAGGCTACGGCGGAGGATGCCTTCCCTTCAATGCTCCTCCTCGACGTAGCCCAGCGCCTCCAGCGCCTCGCGCTGGTCCGGCACGAGCGGCCTCGCCTCCCCCGGCGCTACCGGAGGGCGCTCCGTGAAGGCGCCCTCGACCGTGCGCCGCGCGAAGGCCGTCGCATCCCGGCGCAGGCCGCCCACCTCGACCGCCGTCGGACCCACCAGGCGAAGGTCCGCGCCCGGCAGCCCCTCCACCCCGGCCAGGGCCCCGAGGGTGGCGGCCAGATCCCGCACCGCCACCGGGTGGTGCACGGCGCCTGTCGGCATCCCGGGCCCGCGGATCGCCAGCGGCACGCGCAGCTCGAGATCGTCGAGGTGCTGGCCGTGGCCGCGGCGGCCGTCTTCGCCGAGCGCCTCGCCGTGGTCGCTGGTGACGGCGACGACGGTCCCCTCCCCCACCGCCTCGACCAGCGCCCGCAGCCGCCCCGCGGTCACAGCGACGTTGGCCGCATAGGCGTCCTGGAGCACGCCCGAATCGCGGACTCCGGGGCGCCAGCCCGGCGGCGGACGGGGCACGTCGCGGCCGTACTCGTGCGGCAGCAGCAGGTGCACCCAGACCAGCTGTGGGCCCGCGTCCGGGTCCGACCGGGCCTCGTCCAGCCAGGCCAGGGCCTGGTCGACGATGGCTGCGTCGCGGGTGGCCGCGGCCCGGGAGACCGCCCCCGTCAGCCGGGTCCGCCACAGGCCGGACCACAGATCCAGTCGCTGGGGCAGGCGCGCGTCGTCGTGGTGCAGGAATTGCCCGAAGCCCCGCGCGAAGCCGTCGGTGGCCCGCAGGTGCGGGTTGCAGACCACCGCCCGGGTCCGGTAGCCGGCAGCCGCGAAGGCCTCGGCCAGGGTGGTTCCCGCGGACCGCGGCGCGCTGTAGCCACCGTCCACCGGCAGACCGCCGCCGTGCTCGCGCACGTCCTGGCCCTGCATCAGCGAGATCATCGACGGCAGGGTCCAGGGCGCGGGCGCGATGGCATGGGTCCAGCGCCGCCACTCGCCGGGCAGCGCGTCCACGAGCCCGGCGTCGGCCCGCACCGTGTCGACGGTGATGAGCAGCACGTCGGGGCCCTGGCCCCCGCCCCGCGCCGTCGAGGGGGCAGCATCGGGCGCGCACAGCGGCACGGCGAGTGCCCCCAGCACGCCGGGCAGCAGCGTCCATGCCGGCCGCCACCAGCTGAGCGCCAGGCCGACGCCCGCAGCGGCCACGCCGAACAGATCGGCACCCCCGACCCCCAGCTCGCGCAGCGCGTCCGGGGCCCAGCCGAGCGCCAGCAGGCCGACCGCCAGCGACACGGCCGCCAGGACGGGGTCCCGCCTCCCCGGCCCCGGCAGCGCCGACAGGGCGGACGACAACAGCGCCGCCGCTCCGCCGACCAGCCCGGCAGTGGCCAGCGCAGGCCCGACGGTCGGCGCCGGTGACAGCGGATGGCCGAGCAGGAGACCCGCCCCGACCTCCAGCAGCGCGAAGGCGCCTCCGGCCGCGAACCCGCCGACAAAGGCGGATGCGACTCGGGAACGGGGCGGAGGCGCAGGAGTGGAGGGCACCCGACCGCGTAGCCCACACAGAAGGAGACATCTCCCTGACGCGGTCCTCACTTGCCTGTCACCTTCTCATCCGGGTAATGAATGAGCGTTCATTCAGCGGCCGGGGCCCCTCCCTCGGCCCCATCCCATCGAGGTCTTCCCCATGAGCGCCACCGCCTTCACCGCCGACCTTCGCGACATCAAGTTCGTGCTCTTCGAGCAGCTCGACATCGACCAGCAGCTGGCGAAGTTCGACAAGTTCAAGGACTTCGACAAGGACACCTACGAAGCGATGATGGAGGAGGCCTACAAGCTCGCCAGCGAGGTCGTCGCTCCCCTCAACGCCGTCGGCGACCACGTCGGCTGCACGCTGGACGGCGAAGGCAACGTCACCACGCCCCCCGGCTACAAGCAGGCCTGGGACACCCTGGCCGAGGGCGGCTGGATGACGCTCGGCGCCCCCGCCGAGTTCGGCGGCATGGGCCTGCCCCACGTCATCGACGCCATGATCAACGAGCTGTTCGCCGGCGCGTCCATGGCCTTCACGATGTACCCGGGCCTGACCAAGGCGGCGGCCAACCTGCTCACCGAGCACTGCCCGGCGTGGGCCCGCGACATCGTCATCCCGCGCATGTACTCGGGCGAGTGGGGCGGCACGATGTGCCTGACCGAGGCGGGCGCCGGCACCAGCGTCGGCGACAACCGCGCCAAGGCCACCCCGGCGGGCGAAGACGGTCTCTACCTGCTCGAAGGCGAGAAGGTCTTCATCTCGTCGGGCGACCACGACCTGGCCGAGAACATCATCCACCTGGTGCTGGCCCGCACCCCTGGCGCGCCCGCGGGCACCAAGGGCATCTCGATCTTCCTGGTGCCGAAGTTCCTGTTCGACGCCGACGGCAACCTGGGCGAGCGCAACGGCGCCAAGGTCGAGAAGATCGAAGAGAAGATGGGCATCCACGGCTCGGCGACCTGCGTCATCAGCCTGGGCGCCGACCGGCCCTGCAAGGGCTGGCTCATCGGCAACGAGAACGAGGGCATGAAGATCATGTTCCTCATGATGAACGAGGCCCGGATCGGGGTCGGCATCCAGGGTCTGGCCACCGCCGCCGCCGCCTTCCAGAACGCCAAGGCCTACGCCGCCGACCGCGTCCAGGGCACGGCCGTGGCCGACTTCGCCAACCCCGAGGCGAAGCCCGTCACCATCAACCAGCACCCCAACGTGCGCCGCATGCTGATGACCCAGAAGGTGCTGGTCGAGACCATGCGCTCGCTGGTCTACACGGTGGGGCTGGCCCACGACGTCGCCCAGGCCACCGAAGACCCGGCCACCCGGGCCAGCCTGCTCAAGAAGGTCGAGCTGCTCACCCCGATCGTCAAGGCCCACTGCAGCGAGATGGGGTACCTCTCGTGCACTCTCGCGGTGCAGACCTACGGCGGCTACGGCTACATCAAGGAGTACCCGGTCGAGCAGCTGCTCCGGGACAACAAGATCACGTCGATCTACGAAGGCACGAACGGCATCCAGGCGATGGACCTGCTGGGCCGCAAGATGCGCATGGAAGGCGGCGGCGTGTTCATGGCCTGGCTGCAGGACTGCGGCGCCGAGATCGAGCGCTGCAAGGCGATCCCGAGCCTGGCCGACGCGGCTGCGGCCCTCGAGAAGGCCCACGGCCACCTGGGCGCCACCGCCATGCACCTGGGCGGTCTCGGCATGCAGGGCAAGCTCGAGACCGCGATGCTCTACGCCAGCCCCTTCCTGGAGATGTACGGCACCGTCGTGCTCGGCCGCCACTCGCTCGAGCAGGCGCGCATCGCCCAGGCCGCCCTGGACGCGGGCGCCACGGGCGACGACGCGCGGTTCTACCGGGGCAAGATCCTCAACGCGACCTTCTACGCCAGCAACCTGCTGCCGAAGGCCATCTCGCTGGGCAAGACCATCCAGACCAGCGACGAGTCCTGCCTGGACGAGATCCTGTTCGCCTGATGTGACGCCGGAGCGGGGCCGGCGGCCGGCTCAGCGCACCAGCGCCGCCCCCGCCGACACCGACAGCAGCCGCAGGTTGTCGCTGCCCAGCAGCGGCACCGGCAGATCGGCATCCCCCGACACCCAGCCGCGCCACCGCAGCAGCTGGCCGCGGGTCAGGGTCAAGCCGGCGGACGTGCGGCTGCTGCCGTGGTCCGCGTCGAGCACCCGCTGGTGGCGAGCCCGGGCGGTCAGCGACCACCGGGGCGCCAGGTAGCGACCGACACTGGCCGACAGCCCCAGCGACGGCTGCAGCCGACGGCCGTCCACCGTGTCTTCGGGGGCCAGCTCGCCGTCGGCGCCCACGCTCCACGGCCAGGCCCCCAGGGTGCGCTCGACGCCCACCGTGAGCAGCCCGGACGGCCCGGGTCGGCCGGTGACGTCCTCCATCAGCACCCCTTCGCTCTCGGCCCAGGTGCGTCCGGTCGGCAGGCGCAGCCCGGCGGTGAACACCGGCACGGGCGCACCCCGGTGATCGGTGTCGCGGGCCCGCTCTTCCAGTGGGTCCCAGGTCGCGAGCAGGCTCACATCGCCCAGGCCACCTCCCCACCAGGCGTCCTCGCCCAGTCCCTTGCGGTTCAGGCGCGAGGGCACGAGCACGCCGACCTGGCCCTTGCGGTCCCAGGCCCATGCCCCGAAGGCGGTGGCGATGAGCGCGTCGTCCTGAAGTGAGGAGGTTGCCAGCTGCCCCTGTCCGTCCCAGCGCCCCGTGGCGGCTTCTCCGCCCACCAGCATGCCGGCGAGCCAGGACTCGCACTCGCCGAGGCGCATCGGCACGGTGGAGGTGTTCCCGGTGCAACAGGCCGCCGCCCGGGCAGGGGCCGGGACGAGCGAAGCGCCAGCGAGCAGACCGGCGAGGAGGCCGGCGAGCCGACGGAGCATGGCGGAGCTACTCGACATCGACCGTCAGCACGGCGGAGTCGGCGCCCAAGGACGAGTCGACGTCGAAGGTCAGCTCCCAGGTACCGGGCATCGAGTAGGCGAAGGTCACGGTGAAGGTCCCGCCTTCGCCGCTGACCACCGGGTCCTCGGACACGCCGTGCCCGTGCTCGGGCATCCAGGGCGTCACGGCCAGGGTCGCGTCGTCGACCGGCTCGCCCGTGGCGGCGTCGTGCACCATCACGGTGAGGGTGCTGTCCCCTACCGTGGGCGGGTGGGGATCCATGTCGACCATCAGCTCGTAGAGACCCTGGTCCGTGAGGAAGGCCTGGTCTCCCGTGTCGGAGGTCTCGCCGCCGCAGGCGGCCAGGAGGGCGATCACGAGCATGGGGGCTCCGGGGTGGCCGCCTCCTTAGGGGGCCCGCCGCGGCCTGTCGTGGGACAACTCGCCACGCTGCGATCCGCGTCGGGCTGGTTGGGCGGGATCAGACGGGTGAAGAGGGGCCATGGTGCCCGGCAGCCACGCCGGCGAGCCCGCGCCTCGCCGCCTGATCGACACCGCGGAGCTCGTGCGGCTGCGCTGGGTCGCCGTGGCCGGAGAAGCCGCGGTCGCGCTGGGGCTGACCCTCCTCCACGTGCATCCCCTCGCCCCTGCGCTGCTTCCGCTGGTGGTGGCCGGTGCGTTCAGCAACCTGGTCCTGGCCCGCCGCGGGCCCAAGGCGCCCGAAGCCGGTCTGGCGACGATGCTCGCCCTGGACATCGTGGTGCTGACCGTGTCGCTGGCGCTGACCGGCGGCGCGATGTCGCCCTTCGTGCCGATGTACCTGGTCTTCCCGGTGCTCGGCGCCCTGCTGCTGCGGCCCTCGATGGCCTGGGGCACCTTCCTGCTGGTGCTGTGCAGCTACGCGATGCTGTTCCTGGTGCCCGGCGACCCGCAGGCCCACAGGATGTGGCTGCCCGGGCTGACCCACCACGCGCTCGGCATGTACATCTCGACCGCCGCCGCATCGCCCTTCCTGCTGGTCACGGTCATGCGCACCCGCCGGGCGCTGACCTACGCCGACCGCGAGCTGGCCCTCGCCCGCCGGGCCGAGGAACGCAACGCCCGCCTGGCCAGCCTGGCGACCCTGGCCGCGGGTGCTGCCCACGAGCTGTCCAGCCCGCTCGGCACCATCGCGGTCGTCGCCCACGAGCTGATCCGCCGCACGGAGTCGGGCGATGCCCGCACCCATGAAGACGCGCTGCTGGTCCGCGAAGAGGTCGAGCGCTGCCGGAGGGTGCTGGACGAGCTGGCCGCCGACGTCGGCGCCGGCTCGGCCGAGCTCGCCCGCCCCACCGCCGTGGACGAGCTGGTGCTGCGCATCCTCGAGGGCCACCGCGACGTCGAGACGCGCATCCAGCAGGGGCTCGGCGGCGCGCGCTTCGAGCTGCCGCCCCGCCTGGTGGCCCAGGCCGTCCGGCGCCTGGTCGGCAACGCCCTGGCGGTGACCCCGCCCGGCGTGCCCGTGCGGGTGGACATCCGCCGCGTCAGCATGGCCGAAGGCGAGGCCAGCCTGATCATCGCGGTGCGCGACGAAGGCCCCGGGATGCCCCCCGAAGTGCTCGCCCGCGCAACCGAGCCCTTCTTCACCACCAAGCCCGAAGGCAGCGGCCGCGGGCTGGGCCTGTGGTTCGTCCAGTCCGTTGCGGCCCACCTGGGCGGTCACCTCGACCTGCAGTCGATCGTCGGCCAGGGCACCACCGCGAGCCTCGTGCTGCCGGCACGGGGTACGATGACTTGACCCGCGCGTCATACGTGCGCACCCACTGGCAGCTGCCAAGGAGACGGAGATGACCGAGCGCCCCCGCCTGTTGCTGGTCGACGACGACGAGCGCCTCCGCGAGCGCCTGGGCCTGGCCCTGCACGACCGCGGCTACGAGGTCCGCACGGCCAAGGACACGGCCCACGCGATGCGGGTCGCCGACGCCTGGGAGCCCGAGCGCGTCATCGTCGATCTGCGCATGCCCGGCCAGAGCGGCCTGGAGCTGATCAAGCAGCTCAAGGACTTCCTGCCGGAGGTCGAGATCGTGGTGCTCACCGGCTACGGCAGCATCGCGACGGCGGTGGACGCGGTGCGCCTGGGCGCCCTCGGCTACGTGAACAAGCCGGCTGACGCCGACATGGTGCTCGCCGCCTTCGACCGGGGCGAAGCCGACCCCAACACCGAGGTCGCCGAGGACGACTGGCGCACGCCCAGCCTGGCCCGCGCCGAGTGGGAGCACATCCAGACGGTGCTGTCCGAGACCGGCGGCAACATCAGCGAGGCGGCCCGCCGCCTGGGGCTGCATCGCCGCACCCTCCAGCGCAAGCTCCAGAAGAAGCCGCCGCGCGACTGACCCGACCCGCGACGGCCCGGCCTACAGGGTGAACCGCATGCCCTCGACCAGCGCCCCGGGCAGCCGCATGCTGGACGTGCTGCGGCGCTCGTAGGTGCTGGCGCTCGGCAGCAGGTGGGCCGTGTCCTCGAGCTCCAGCAGCCCGGCGCCCAGCAGGTGGCCGACGGTCTCGTCGAAGCGCATGACCTCGGCCGGCCCGACGATCTCGCCGTCTTCGACCCACATGGTGGCGAACCGGGTCATGCCCGTGATCCGGCCCCCCGGCAGGTCGCTGTAGTTGAGGTACCACAGGTCGCTGACGTAGAGCCCGGTCCCCAGCTCGGCCAGCGCGCGACGGCCCGGCAGGCCGCCAGGGGCCATGGCCAGGCTGTCGGCGGCTTCGCCGGACGCCGCGCCGGTGCCGGGCACGTCGTACTCGGCGGCGGAGCGGGCGCTGACCAGCTGCCCGACCACCTGTCCGCCCTCGACCAGGGCGACCCGATCCGGCCGGTGGAAGCCGTCCGGCGAGAAGCCGGGCGACAGGCCGCCGGCGACGTCCTCGGCCAGCGAGACGCGCGGATCCAGGGCCTGGCGACCGTCCAGGACCGGCTGCAGCGGGGTGTTGCGGTTGCGCGTGGCCCGCAGGCCGAAGGCGCTCCACGACAGCAGGTCCATCAGCTCGCCCATCGCGGACGCGGACAGCCAGGCGCGGTGCCGGCCCGGCGACACCTTCACGATCGGTCGGCCGAGCGCGACCAGCCGATGGCGGGCGTCGGCCATGCTGGCCGCGAAGGCGTCCGGATCCCACGCGGTGCCGCCCAGGGTGCGCTTCACCGCCTTGTCGCCCTGGTGGTACAGGCACCAGTCCAGCAGCCACGAGCTGCGCTGGTGCCAGGACCGCTGGCCGCGGCTGGTGGCCAGGCCGGCCCACACGGGCCCGTCGACCTGGATGCCGACGAAGTCCACGCCGGCGGCGGCGTCCACGACCGCCCGGGTGATCGCCGGGCCGTCCAGGGCGACGGCTTCGTCTTCGACGACCACGCTGTCGCTGCGGGTCTCCCACGCCAGGTGGGGGTCGTCCGGCAGCTCCGGCAGGCGCTGGCGCAGGGTGTGGATGGCGGCCCGGGCCGCGGCGCTGTCGGCCGCCGGATCTCCGCTCAGGCTCAGGTCGATGCTGGCGTGGCGGGCGCCGTGCAGCAGCCGGACCGACAGCTCTTCCTGCTGCACGTGCCCGGGCTGGCGGATGCGACCGCGGTTGAACCGCACGAAGTCGCTGTCTTCGCCCTGCAGGTACAGGATCAGGTCCTCGCCGGGGGCCAGCGCGGCGCAGGCGTCGTCCGCCAGGGCGCTGAAGCGCTCCCGAGGCGAGCGTTCGAAGGACGGGGTCGTGCTCACTCGGCACCTCCGAACACGGACACGTCGGCGAACAGGCAGACCGGCGAGGCGTGCCCGACGCGGATCACCTGGTTGGGCTCGCCCTTGCCGCAGTAGGGCGTGCCGTTGACGTCCCAGGTGCTGCGGTCGCCGACGCCGACCAGGTTGCGCCAGAAGGTCGCCGAGATGCCGCGGTAGTTGGGGTTGCGGACGATGCCGCGCAGCTCGCCGTCGACGATGAGCCGGCCGAGCTCGCAGCCGAACTGGAACTTGTTGCGGCTGTCGTCGATGGACCAGGACGCGTTGGTCTCCATGAACACGCCGCGCTCGACCTGGGACACCAGATCCTGCAGCGACTGGTCACCCGGCTCGATGTTCAGGTTCGCCATGCGGTCGATGGGCGGGCGGTTCCAGGAACAGGCCCGGGCATTGGCCACGCCGGGCAGCCCGGCCCGCGCCTGGCTGATCGCCCCCCCCAGCGGGCGCAGCAGGATGCCGTCCTTGATCAGGTACTGCCGCTCGGCGCGGCTGCCGTCGTCGTCGAAGCCGTAGCTGGCCAGCTCGTCGCGGACGGTGGGGTCGAAGCTGACGTCGAGCAGCTCGCTGCCGTAGCGGTAGCTGCCGAACATGTCGGCGGTGACGAAGCTCGTGCCGGCGTAGTTGCGCTCGTCCCCCAGGATCCGGTCGAGCTCCAGCGGGTGGCCGATGCTCTCGTGGATCTGCAGCATCATCTGGTCGGGGGCGAGCAGCAGGTGCATCTCGCCTTCCGGGCAGTCCGGCGCGGCCAGCAGCTGCAGCGCCTCTTCGCGGAACCGCGGCGCCATGGCGGCGTAGCCGACGGCCGACAGCAGCTCGAGCCCGCCCTGCCGCGTGATGCCGCGGTAGCCAGTGCCCCGCCGCTGGGTCACGCCGTCGTGGTGGGCGATCACCATCGCGTCGGGGGCCAGCGCCTCGATGCGCTGCAGCACCTCTCCCCCGCCGCTGGTCAGGTAGACCGAGTCGGTCGCCACCCGCATCAGGGACGTGGTGCGCTCGACGATGCGCTCGTCCCCGCCCAGGTCCGCGCAGACCGACAGCAGCAGGTCCAGCTTGTCCGAGAGGGACCGCGACTCCCAGGGCTCGGCCACGGGGGTGCGGTACTCGCCGCGCGGGTGGGCGAGCGGCGCCTGGCTGTAGTCGTAGACGCTGGCGCGCGCGCACTCGGCGGCCCAGGCGCGGGCCCGCTCCGCGGCAGCCCGCAGGCCGGCGACCGACAGATCGGCGGTCGCGGCGTAGCCCATGCCGCCGCCGTGCACGACGGTGACCATCGCGCCGGTGTCGACGCTCTCGGACACACCGTCCACGACGTCGTTGCGCACCGACAGCATCTCGGCGCGCTCGGAGACTGCCCGCAGGCTGCAGAAGTCGACGTCCGGGGGCAGCGCGGCGTGGAAGCGCTGCCGGAGGGTCTCGGGAGGAGCGAGGGACATGGGAGGTCCGGGAGAGGAGGAGGAGCTCAGTAGAGGAGGACTTCTTCGCGACGCTCCGCGAAGTCGGCGAGCTGCCCCGACCAGGCGTCGAGCAGCTCGTCGGGGCGGACGCGGGCCTCGAGGCCCAGACGGGCTTCCGAGGAGCCGGTCAGCAGGTCGATCGCGATGGGCTCGTCGACGAACTCGTAGGTCTCGGTCCGCCAGCCGAAGCGCGCCGGGTCCTGGCGGAGGAAGGCCTCCAGCACGACCAGGCCCAGGCGGAAGGCGTCGATGGCGCGGCGCTCGGTGACGTGGATCTCGATGCCGTGGCAGGGCTGGCCGGCGTGCTTCTGGAAGCGCGGCTCGAAGGTGGCGGCGCGGAAGGCCACACCCTCGACGCCGGCGTCGGCGGCCCCGAGCCGCACCAGGCGCAGCACCTCGGCCCGATCGACCCACGGGGCGCCGACCAGGTGGAAGGGCCGGGTAGTGCCGCGGCCCTCGGACAGGTTGGTGCCCTCGATCAGGCACAGCCCCGGGTAGAGCGCCGCGGTGTCCAGGGTCGGCATGTTCGGCGAGGGGTAGACCCAGGGCACGTCGGTCTCGTCGAGCCACTGGTCGCGCCGCCAGCCCAGGCAGGGCACCACCTCCAGCCGGCCGCCGACGTCGCAGTGGCGCTGGAAGTAGCGGCCGCACTCGCCCATGGTCATGCCGTGGCGCACGGCCAGCGGGAAGGCCGACACGAAGCTCTCGAAGCCCGGCTGCACCAGGTTGCCCTCGAGCGATGTGCCGTCGATCGGGTTCGGCCGGTCGAGGACGACGACGCGGGTGTCCAGATCGTGGGCCGCGATCACCTGCAGGATGTACCCGAGGGTCGCCTGGTAGGTGTAATAGCGGGCGCCCACGTCCGCGATGTCGAACAGCAGCACGTCGAGGTCCGCCAGGGACTCGGCGGGCGGATGCAGGCTGGCCTCGGTCTCGCCGTACAGGCTCACGGTCTCGATGCTGCCACCGGTGCCGGTCTCGCTCCCGGCGCCGTCGACGCCGATCATGTCCTGGGCGGTGCTGTCGACGCCGTGTTCCGGCCCGAACAGCCGGCGGATGCGCACGCCGCGGGCCTGCAGCAGCCCCAGGGCGTGGTCGTGGCGCCGATCGACGGCGGTGTGGTTGCAGCACAGGCCCACGCGGGCGCCCCGGAGCTCGGCCAGGCGCGCCTCGTCCTGCAGCAGTACCTCGAGTCCACTCGGCATCCTGGTCCTCCGGAGCGATGGACGCGCCTATCTCCTCGCCCGCCCCCGCGCGGCCCCTCCACGTGATGCGACAGCCCGTCCTCGTCCACCTTGCCGCCCTGCCCGCCGTGGCGACCTTCGGGTTAGCCAGCCCCCCTCTCCCGCGACGCCCCCGAGGAACCCATGCGCGACGTCACCGAGATCCCGGTCACCACGAGCGACGGCAAGAGCATCGTCGCGGCGGTGCACACCACCCCCGAGACCGTGATCGAGGACTACGCCCGCCTGCTCGACATCGCGCGCGTGACCGAGGCGCTGACGCCCGGCAAGACGACGATCCTCAAGAACAACATCAGCTGGCACATGCTCTACCCGAGCGCCAACACGACCCCCTGGCAGATCGAGGGCGTGACCCGCAAGCTGCGCGAGGACGGCTTCGACGACCTGGTCGTGGTCGAGAACCGCACCGTCGTCACCAAGGCCAAGAAGGGCGAACAGCTCAACAACTTCACGCCGGTCCACGAGCGCTACGGGCTGCCGATCCGGTACAACTTCAACCCCGCCGACATGCGCTGGGTCACCTACGAGCCCAAGAGCGGGCCGTTCCTGGTGCTGGACAAGGTCTTCCCCAACGGCGTGCGCATCCCGGACTACTTCTTCGACAAGAACGTGGTCCACCTGCCGACGGTGAAGACCCACATCTACACCGACTACACCTGCGCCCTGAAGAACGCCTTCGGCGGGCTGCTGGACAAGACGCGGCACTACACCCACTCGGTCATCCACGAGACCCTGGTGGACCTGCTGCGGGTGCAGAAGGAGATCCAGGCCGGCACCTTCGCGGTCGCCGACGCCACCACCGCCGGCAGCGGCCCAGGGCCGCGCACCATGACCCCGGTGGTCAAGAACCTGCTCCTGGCCAGCAACGATCAGGTCGCCATCGACGCCGTCGCCGCCAAGCTCATCGGCTTCGACCCGATGGACGTCAAGTGCATCCGGCTGGCCCACGAGCACGGGCTCGGCAAGGGCCGGCTGGACGAGATCGAGGTGCTGGGCGACCTGAGCACCGCCGACGTCAAGAAGACCAACTGGGACTTCGTGGTCGGCGACAACGCCGCCAGCAAGGTCGGCGACTTCTTCTGGTTCGGGCCCATGAAGCCGCTGGCCAAGCTGATGTTCCAGACGCCGATGGTCAACGCCTTCATCATGGGCAGCTTCGTGTACCACGACTACATCTGGTACCCGATGCAGGGCCGCAAGGTGGTCGACGAGTGGCTGCAGAACACCGAGTGGGGCCACAAGTTCCTGGAGTACGGCGACCCCTTCGCGGCCGAACAGGCGGGCCTGCTGGGCAAGCTGCGGCCCCGGCGCGCCTGAGCCCAGCTCAGCCCCGGAAGCCCGACCGCACCGCCGCCAGCAGCTTCGCGCCGACCGGGCCGGCACCCGGCGCGGGGGCGCCGTCGAGCTCGACGATCGGCAGCAGCAGCTTGAGCGACGAGCTGATGTAGAGCTCGTCCCACGGGCCTGCGGCCGGGGTCGCGCCTTCGTGAACGGGCACCCCGTGCTCGGCCGCCGCCTGCAGCACCCGCGCCCGGGTCACGCCGCACAGGATGCGGCCGTCGTCGGCTGCGGTGTGCAGCACGCCGTCCCGGACGGCGAAGGCGTTGCTCCAGGTGCCTTCGAGCAGCAGGCCCGCGGCGTCGACCCACAGCACCTCGTCGACGCCCGCGGCGGACAGGGCCGCGAAGCCCACGGCGCGGCTGCAGTGCTTCACCCGCCCGGACAGGTGGGTCTGCGCCGGCCAGGCGCGGGTCACGGCGCGGATCCGGTCGGGCGGCGCCGGGAGCGGCCGGGCGACCACGATCCGCCGCCCGCCGTGGGTCAGCAGCAGCCGGAGCGAGGCTTCCCCGGGGATCGCCCGCGCCGCGGCGTGCAGCTCGGCCGCGAGCACGGCGCGGGCGGGCAGCGGGACCTGGAGGGCGCCCGCACTCGCGGTCAGCCGGTCGAGGTGGTCGTCGAGGTGCGGGAGGGCGCCGTCGTGGGTGCGCAGGGTCTCGAAGACCGCGACCCCGCGGACCAGGCCCAGGTCGTCGACGTCGATCGGGGCGGTGCCGTCGGGGCGCTCGACGCCGTCGACGAGCACGAAGCGGGCGGAGGAGGAGGCCATCGACGGGCCCGTATCCGCGGGCGTCCGCGTCCGCTTGCAGAGGCTTGACAGGTCGAGAGGGAGAAGCGCTTGCGGCTCGCGCGCTGTGTGAAATGATGGTGACGGCACCGGCGACGGGAGGCGTTTCCTCCCGAGCGCTCTTCCTCTGTGTCCGGACGACGACCGGTTCGGAACGCAGTGAGCGCACCCGTCTCTGCTCCTGCAACGCTCCTTCGTCGCCACCGAGGTCGCCATGTCCCGTCGCCTGCTGCCGCTCCTGCTCCCCGCCCTGGCCCTGACCGCCACGTCCCTGTCCGCAACGTCCCTGGTCGCCTGCGACCCCGGCGGCGGCGACAGCGTCCTGGCCGACAGCCACGACTGGCTGGACCGCGAGGTCCTGGTCGCCCTGGACGACGACGCCGACGGCGTGGCCCGCATGCGGGTGCAGAAGGACTTCGGCCTGGCCGAGATCGACCGCATCGACGCCCTGGGCATCGCGCGGCTCGAGATCGCCGACGGCCGCGAGGTCGGCCAGGTGGCCGCCCTGCTCGAGGGCGACCCGAGCGTGCGCTACGCCGAGCCCAACTACATCGCCCAGGCCTACAGCACGACGAGCCCCAACGATCCCTACCTGGGCTACCAGTGGAACCTCGAGCAGATCGACGCCAAGGGCGCGTGGACCCACGGGACGGGCGCCGGCGTCGTCGTGGCGGTGCTCGACACCGGCGTGCGCAAGGGCGGACGCGACGGCATCACCAACCTGCTGGCCGGCTACGACTTCTACAACAACGACAGCGACCCGACCGACGGCGACGGACACGGGACCTTCGTGGCCGGCACCATCGGCCAGCGCACGGACAACGGCATCGGCGTCGCGGGCGTGGCGCCCGGCGTCGACATCCTGCCCGTCAAGGTCATGAGCGACAGCGGCTACGGCGACATCAACGCGATCAGCAACGGTGTGGTCTGGTCGACCCAGCAGGGCGCCAGCGTCATCAACATGAGCCTGGGCAGCGCCTACCCGAGCCGCACCCTGGAAGACGCGGTCGACTACGCCTACAGCAACGGCGTGACGGTCGTCGCGGCCACGGGCAACGAATACGCCCGCCAGGTCGGCTACCCGGCGGCCTACGACAGCGTCATCGCCGTCGGCGCCAGCCGCTACGACGGCAGCCGCGCGGCCTACAGCAACACGGGCACGGGCATCGACATCCTGGCCCCGGGCGGCGACACCCAGGTGGACCAGAACGGCGACGGCTACGCCGACGGCGTGCTGCAGGAGACCATCGAGCGCGGCCAGTTCACCTACACCTTCTGGGAAGGCACCAGCATGGCGACACCACACGTCGCCGCGGCGGCCGCGCTCGTCTACGCCCAGGGGGTCGACGACCCCGCCGAGGTCTACGAGATCCTGACGTCGACCGCCCAGGACGTCGGCAGCCGCGGCTACGACACGTCGACCGGCTACGGCCTGCTCGACGTCGGCGCGGCCGTGGCGCTGGCCAGCAGCAGCGGCGGCTCCTCGGGTGGCTCTTCGGGTGGTTCCTCGGGCGGCTCCTCGGGCGGCTCGGGCGGCAGTGCCGGCAGCGACGACGGGGGCTCGACCGGCGGCTCGACGGGCAGCGGCGACAGCAGCACCGACCGGACCGCGCCGGTGCTGTCGGGCGTGACCGGCGACGTGACCGGCAACCGGTTCACCATCGAGTGGACCACCGACGAGAAGGCCGACACCTACATCGACTTCGAGACCTACGGCATGTTCGGCGACGACGCGCTGAGCACCAGCCACAGCCTGAGCTTCACGGGCCGGCAGGGCGACACCTACACCTTCGACCTGTACAGCACCGATGCCGCCGGCAACACCGGCACCAGCGGGACCTGGCAGATCAGCCTGTAGCTCAGGCCGGGCAGGCGCCGCCGGCCTCGGTCTCCTCGCGGGGCCGGGGCCAGGCAGGGTTCGGCCGGAACCGGGGGGCCGGGGCGAACAGCGACAGCTGCAGGTCCTCGTCCAGGGCCAGCAGGTGGCCCTGGGGCACTTCCTCCCAGATGTCCTCGGCGCCGATCCGCTCGCTGGCCACCAGCAGGTGGTTGCAGCGCCGCACGGGCCCGTCCGGCGCCTGCTTGGGCAGAGGACGAAGCGCGGCGAAGCAGATCTTGTCCGCCGTGCAGCTGTCGTAGTCCCGGCAGCTGACCTTCTGGGTGGCCAGGAACAGCTCCAGGCCGGCGCGCTGGGCGAACAGCGCGGCGCCGTTGGTCAGGATGAAGTTCAGGATGGGGGGCTCGAGGCCGGCGGTCTCACACCAGCCGTAGATTCGGTCGACCGCGTCGCGCAGCGCGACCGCCGCCACGGAGACGTCGATCTCCGCGTGCCCCAGGTGGCACTGGCCGACGCCGTGCAGCGCGGACAGCAGGTAGAAGAACAGGTGCTCGCTGTCGGTGTTGCCGAAGATCAGCGGACGCAGCTCCGGCAGGGTGGCGTCGAGCACCCGGTCCCGCACCGCGTCGAAGCCGAAGATGGTCCCGTTGTGGGCCAGCATCCACCGGCCGTGGCGGAACGGGTGGCTGTTGAGCTGGTCGACCACGCCGACCGTGGCCCGTCGGACGTGCACCACGAAGGTGTGCGAGGTCAGGCGCTTGGTGATCCGGGCGAAGCGCTCGTCTCCAGCGGCGCCACTCTCGGCCTTGAGCACGTAGGGGTCCTGGCCGAGGAACCAGCCGATGCCCCAGCCGTCGGCGTGGTAGCGGGCCTGCGAGGCGATGGCGTTCTCCGCTTCCAGCAGGCTGCGGTGCGCCTGGCTGGGGACGTTGCTGCGGAAGCCGAACAGCCGGCACATCGAGAGCCTCGGGGCGAAGGCCGACTCCTACCGCGGGACCGGGGGACCGGCATCCTGCGCGCCGGAGGCCGCTGGAGCGGATACGTGCGAGTGCTGGCCCCAGCGGGGCCCTCCTCCTCCTCTCCTCCCCTCCCCGCGGCATGCTGAACCTCGGCTTCGGCGAGATCGCGCTCATCATGGTCCTGGCCCTGGTGGTCGTCGGACCCGAGCGGCTCCCCTACATGATCCGCTACCTGGGGCGGCAGTACGGCAAGCTGATGCGGGCCAGCGACGAGCTGCGCCGCGCCTTCGTGCTCGAGGCGGACCGCATGGACGCCGAGCAGCGCACGGAAGAGCTGCGCAAGCGCCGCGAACAGGCCCGCAAGCGGGCCGAGGAGCTGCGCGCCGCGCGGGAAGCCGGCGAGCCCGAGCCCGAGGGCGGGCCCACCTTGCCCCCCGACGCTGCCGTGCGGCCCGCCCCGCCGCCCGAGCCCGCCGACGCCGGCGATGCCGCCGCCCAGGCCCTCGACGCCGCGGGCATCGAGCAGGCGCCGCCTCCGAAGACCGGAGAGCCGACGTGAGCCGCAAGGAGAAGCTCGACGTGCACGGCAACCCCGTGACACCCGGCATCGACGACGAGGACCCGGTCGAGAACTACCGGATGCCGTTGCTCGAGCACCTGGTCGAGCTGCGCAGCCGCATGATCAAGGCGCTGGCCGCGGCCCTGGTCAGCGTGTCGGTCTGCCTGCTGTTCTCCGAGAAGATCTGGGCCTTCCTGGTCGCCCCCATGAACAAGGCCCTGTACACCACGGGCCGGGGCACCATGGCCATGACGACGGCCCTCGAAGGCTTCGTCACCATGATGAAGGTCGCCGGCGTGGCCGGGCTCATCATCGCGAGCCCCGTGATCTTCTGGCAGATCTGGAAGTTCGTCGCGCCGGGGCTGTACCCCAGCGAGAAGAAGCCCGTGCTGCCGCTGGTCATCGCGAGCTCGGGCCTGTTCACCCTGGGCGCGGCCTTCGGCTACTTCGTCATCTTCGAGTACGCATTCCCCTACTTCCTGGAGTTCGCGGCCGAAGACGTCCAGGCCGTGCTGTCCATCGACGCCTACCTGGGCATGGCGACCAAGCTGCTGCTGGCCTTCGGGCTCTGCTTCCAGCTGCCCGTGGTCGTCTATTTCCTGGCGCGCATCGGGCTCATCGACGCCCGGGACATGATCTCGAGCTTCAAGTACAGCGTCGTCGCCATGTTCGTCATCGCGGCGATGATCACGCCGCCCGACGTCATCAGCCAGCTCCTGATGGCCGGCCCGCTGCTCATCCTCTACGGCGTCGGCATCATCATCGCGTGGCTGGTCAGCACCAAGAAGCGGGACGAGCTGCCCGTCGCGGACTAGTCGCAGGGCTCAGCGCCGCAGGGCCTGCAGCACGCGCCGTGCTGCTTCCGGGGCGGGCAGCAGGCCGGCTTCGACCTGCGCGGTCAGCCCGTCGAGCAGCGGCCGGATGGCGGCGTCCTGCAGCAGCACGCGTCGCAGGCCCTCGTCCAGGCGGTCCCACAGCCAGTGCACCCGCTGGCGGCGGCGGCGGGTCTCGAAGCGACCGGCCTCGGTCATCACGCGGCGGTGCTCCTCGATGGCCTGCCAGATCTCCTCGAGCCCCTCGCCCTGGAGCCCGCTGCAGGTCTGCACCCGCGGGGTCCAGGGGTCGTCGGCGTGGTGCAGCAGGTGCAGGGCCGAGCGGTAGGTCGCTGCGGCCTTGCGGGCGGGCAGCGCGTTGTCGCCGTCGGCCTTGTTCACCGCCAGCAGGTCCGCGAGCTCCATCAGGCCGCGCTTGATGCCCTGCAGCTCGTCGCCCGCGCCAGCCAGCATCAGCACCAGGAAGAAGTCGGTCATGTCGGCGACGGCGAGCTCGGACTGGCCGACCCCCACGGTCTCGACCAGCACCACGTCGTAGCCGGCGGCCTCGACCACGATGAGCGCCTCGCGGGTGTGGCTGGCCACGCCACCCAGGGTGCCGCCGGCCGGCGAGGGCCGCACGAAGGCGGCCGGGTCCACCGACAGCCGCTGCATGCGCGTCTTGTCGCCCAGGATGCTGCCGCCCGTGCGCTGCGAGGAGGGGTCGACGGCCAGGACCGCGACCCGGTGCCCGCGATCGACGAGCCAGCCCCCGAAGGCATCGATGAAGGTGCTCTTGCCGACGCCCGGCACGCCGGTGACGCCGATGCGCCAGGCCTGTCCGCTGTGCGGAAGCAGGGCCTCCAGCAGGGCGCCAGCGTCTTCGGCGTGGCGCTCGCTGCGGGACTCGACCAGGGTGATGGCGCGGCCCAGCGCGGCGCGGTCTCCGGCGCGCACGCCGGTGACCAGCTGGTGGACCGTCGGGCGGCTCATGCGTCGAGGTCGGCCAGCAGCAGCTCGACCAGCTCGAGGGCGGCGTCGGCGATGACCGTGCCCGGGCCGAAGATGGCGACGGCGCCGGCCTCGCGCAGGGCCGCGTGGTCGTCGGGGGGGATGACGCCGCCGCAGACGACCTTGATGTCGGGCCGTCCCGCTTCGTCCAGCGCCTGCCGCAGGGCCGGGACCAGGGTCAGGTGGCCGGCGGCCAGGCTGGACACGCCGACCACGTGCACGTCGTTCTCGACGGCCTGACGGGCGGTCTCTTCCGGCGTCTGGAACATGGGCCCGACGTCCACGTCGAAGCCCAGATCCGCGAAGGCGGTGGCGATCACCTTCTGGCCCCGGTCGTGGCCGTCCTGGCCCATCTTGGCCACCAGGATGCGGGGCCGACGGCCGTCGGCCTCTTCGAAGCGCGTGATGGCCGCAGCGACCTGGTCCATGTTGCCTCCGGCGCGCTCCAGCGCCGCCTGGTACACCCCGCGCAGCACCTGCGGGCGGGCTTCGTGGCGTCCCCAGACCTGCTCGAGGGCCAGGCTGATCTCGCCGACCGTGGCCTTGGCGCGGGCGGCGTCCACGGCGAGGGCCAGCAGGTTGCCGTCGCCCTGATCCGCCGCGCGGGTCAGCGCGTCCAGCCGGCGCGTGACCTCGGCCCCGTCGCGGTCCCGGCGCAGCTGCTGCAGCCGGGCCAGCTGGGCCTCGCGCACGGCGCGGTTGTCGACCTTGAGCACGTCGACCGACTCATTCGCAGTCGGCGGGTACAGGTTCACACCGACGACGGCCTGTTCGCCCGCGTCGATTCGAGCCTGGGCCCGCGCCGCCGCTTCTTCGATCCGCAGCTTCGGGATGCCCTGGTCGATGGCGGCGGCCATGCCGCCGAGCTCGTCGATCTCCGCCAGGTGGGCGCGCGCCCGCTCGGCCAGCTCCCAGGTCAGCCGCTCGACGTAGTAGCTGCCACCCCAGGGATCGACGGTCGCGCAGGTGTCGGTCTCCTGCTGCAGGAACAGCTGCGTGTTGCGCGCGATGCGGGCGCTGAAGTCCGTCGGCAGGGCCAGGGCCTCGTCGAAGCTGTTGGTGTGCAGGCTCTGGGTGTGGCCCTGGGTGGCCGCCATCGCCTCGATGCAGGTGCGGACGACGTTGTTGTAGACGTCCTGGGCCGTGAGGCTCCAGCCGCTGGTCTGGCTGTGGGTCCGCAGCGACAGCGACTTGTCGTTCTTCGGGCCGAAGGGCGCGATGAGCTCGTGCCACAGCAGCCGCGCGGCCCGCAGCTTCGCGACCTCCATGAAGAAGGGCATGCCGATGGCCCAGAAGAAGCTGATCCGCGGGGCGAAGGCGTCGATGTCCAGCCCGGCGGCGAGCCCGGTGCGCACGTACTCGAGCCCGTCGGCCAGGGTGTAGGCCAGCTCGAGGTCGGCCGTCGCTCCGGCTTCCTGCATGTGGTAGCCGGACACGCTGATGCTGTTGAACCGGGGCATGTTCGCGCTGGTGTAGGCGAAGATGTCCCCGATGATCCGCATGCTCGGCTTGGGCGGGTAGATGTAGGTGTTCCGGACCATGAACTCCTTGAGGATGTCGTTCTGGATGGTCCCGGACAGCTGCTTCGGGGCGACGCCCTGTTCCTCGGCGGCGACGATGTAGAGCGCCATGATCGGCAGCACTGCGCCGTTCATGGTCATGGACACCGACATGCGGTCCAGCGGGATGCCGTCGAACAGCTGGCGCATGTCCAGGATGCTGTCGACCGCCACGCCGGCCATGCCGACGTCGCCCACCACCCGCGGGTGGTCGCTGTCGTAGCCGCGGTGGGTCGCGAGGTCGAAGGCGATGGACAGGCCGCGCTGCCCCTGGGCCAGGTTGCGGCGGTAGAAGGCGTTGCTGGCCTCGGCGGTCGAGAAGCCGGCGTACTGGCGGACGGTCCAGGGGCGCCCGACGTACATCGTCGGGTAGGGACCGCGCAGGAAGGGCGCCGCGCCGGGCACGCTGTGCACGGGGTCCAGCCCTGCCAGGTCGGCCACTTCGTACAGGGCGCGCAGGTCGATGCCTTCGGGGGTGTGGCGCACGGCCCCCGTCGGGCCCAGGCCGGTGGTGGCGCGCAGGGCGCGGGCCCACTGGTCGCGGCTACCGCAGAGGGTGGCGCCGTCGTCGAGGGGGGCGTCGCGCAGGTCCGGGATGCGAGGGCTCATGCCAGCTCCTGCCAGATGCGGTCGAGGACCGCGACCACGTCGCAGCCCAAGGACAGGCTGCCGGCCAGGCCGATGCCGTCCAGCCCCAGTCGATCGGGACGTCCGGCCAGCCAGATCTGCCGGGCGCCGGCCCCGCGCAGGGTCGTGACGGCCGCGGCGGCTTCCGCTTCGTAGCGGGCGTCGGTCGAGCACAGCACCGCGACCGTGCAGCCGGACGCCGCGAAGGCGTCGGCCAGGGGGAGGTCGTCCGGCGTCTCCACGGTCGCGATACCGCCGGCCTGCAGCAGGTTCGCGGTGAAGGTGCTGCGACCGTTGTGCTCGGCGAGGTCTCCGAGCTGGGCGAGGAAGACGCGGGGGCGGACGGGCGCGGCCTCGGCCCGATCCCGCAGCGCCTCGAAGGGCTCGGCGAGGCGCCAGGCGTCCGGGAGGTCGTGGGTGCGGGGCGTCGCATCCACCGTGCGCTCGTCGAGGAGGGGGAACTCGCTGACCCCGGTGATCGGGCGCTTGCGTCGGGCCACGTCCGCTTCCAGGGCGCCGCGGCCTTCGTCGGCCCAGCTTCCGACCAGGGCGTAGAAGCCCGATACCGAGTCGGTGGCTTCGAGCGCCTGCAGGCGCGGCCAGGCCGCCTCCATCAGGGCGCGGGTCCGCGCTTCGACGAAGAACGACCCTCCGGCGGGGTCGACGACCTCGTCCAGGTGGGACTCGCGGGCCAGGATCACCTGGGTGTTGCGGGCCAGGCGCTGCCAGGCCGGCTGCGGCGCGCCGAGCTCGTGGTCCAGCGGCAGGGTGGTGATCGCCTGGGCACCGCCGACCGCGCCCGCGAAGCAGACCGCCGTGTTGCGCAGCACGTTCACCCAGGGGTCGCGGCGGGTCAGGACGCGGCGGGATGGCAACACGTGGATGCGGGCGCCCGGGGCCTCGTCCAGGCCGCAGGCCCGGGCCACGCGGTTCCACAGGGCGCGCAGGGCACGCAGCTTCGCGATGCCGTCGAAGAAGGCGGTGTCCAGCCGCAGCCGGAAGGCCACCTGGGTGAAGGCCGCCTCGACCGGGATGCCACCGTCTTCGAGCGCGCGCAGGGCGCGCAGGCCCCCCGCGATCGCCACCGCGAGGTCGTCGGCCTCGGCCAGCCCCTGGTGGTGCAGGGCCGAGGTGTCGATGGTGCAGGCCACCACGTCGCCATCATGGGCGAGGGCGGCCCGCGCGGCGTCGACCAGACCCGGGTCCTGGGGGTGGAGGGAGAGCTCCAGCACCCCGGCGCCTCGCCAGCTCGCGAGCACCGCGGACACGCCGTCTCCGGTGAGCCCCTCGAAGGACAGGCCGCCCGTGCAGGCGGCGATCACGTCGCCGGCAGGCGCGCCCTCCACCACGAGGTGCAGGCCGGTGGCCCCCTGCGCGAGCTCGGCGCGGCAGGCCTCGACCGTCGGCGCGGACAGGCGCACGCGCACCTCCCAGGCCTTCGGCGCGGCGTCCCGCCCCCGGACGAAGGGCGCCTGACCGGGCAACCCCTGCTCGACCGGAGGCAGATCCTGCGCGGTGTAGAGCGGTGCCGTGGGCGGTCGTCCGGCCGGTCGGCCGACCAGCTTGCGCTCGAAGGCGACCACGCCGCCGACGTCGGCCTCGACCCGGGCCTGCCAGGCGTCGCGTTCCGTGGACCCGACCTGTACCGAGGACCCTTCGCGTTCCGAGGACATGCGCGCTCCCTGTGCGGACTCAGCCGAGCTCGATGAGCACCGTGCCGCCGTCCACCAGATCGCCCTCGGCGACCGCGATCCGGGTCACGGTGCCGTCGCCCGGCGCCTTGAGCTCGTTCTCCATCTTCATGGCCTCGACCACGACCATCGGGTCGCCCTTGGCCACGACGTCGCCGACAGCCACCAGCAGGCGCACGATGCGGCCCGGCATGGCGGTCTTCAGCGCGCCCCCGCCGGCGCCCTCTGCCGTGCGCAGCGCCTTGCGGCGGGGGTCGACGACCCCGACTTCGTGGCGGATGCCGAGCAGGTCGATCGAGAACCCGTCTTCGATGGCGTCTACACCGGCTTCCCAGGTGGCGTCACCGACCAGCAGGTTCAGCACGTCGGGCTGGGGCTGGCTGGTCTCGACCACCTGGATCGGGCCGTCGTCGAGTTGGATGCCGTAGCGCCGCCCGATGCCGCAGCTGGCGTCGCCCAGGCGCGCGACCCGCACCTGGTGGACGCGCTCGCCGATGGTCACTTCGTAGGTCGCCGCGACGGCCGCGCGGGCCAGGTCCTTGGCGGTGGGCAGGCTCATCGGAAGCTCCAGCGCCAGCGGTTGCGCTCGCCGCCGCCGTCCGCGGCCGGACGCGCGGTGGCGTGGTCCGCCTCGAGCGCGGCGATGGCGGCGGCCAGGATGGCGACGTCGTCGTTGCTGCCGCTGCCCGTCAGGCGTTCCATGCGGTCGGGGGACAGGAAGCCCGTGTGGTAGTCGCCGGACAGGAAGTCCGGGTCGCGCAGCAGCTCGCGGAAGAACGGGATGGACGTCCGGATACCGCGCACCCGGTACTCGCGCAGCGCGCGCGCGGTCCGACGGATCGCGTCGTCCCGATCGCGACCCCACACCACGAGCTTGGCGACCATCGGGTCGTAGTACAGCGGCACTTCCGCGCCGGGGTACACGCCGCCGTCCACGCGGACCCACGGCCCGGACGGCTCGCGGTAGCCGGTGATGCGGCCGGGCGAGGGCGCCCAGTTCTGCGAGGCGTCTTCGGCGTACACGCGGCACTCGATGGCGTGTCCGTGCTGCACCAGGTCGGCCTGCGAGAACCACAGCGGCTCGCCGGCTGCGATGCGCAGCTGGGCCTGGACCAGGTCGACGCCGGTCACGAGCTCGGTGATCGGGTGCTCGACCTGCAGCCGGGTGTTCATCTCGAGGAAGTAGAAGTCGTCGCTGGCTGCGTCGTACAGGAACTCGACGGTGCCGGCGCCGACGTAGCCGACGGCTTCGGCCGCCTTGACGGCGACGGCGGTCATCGCCTGGCGGGTGGCGTCCGGCAGCACCGGACAGGGGGTCTCTTCGACCACCTTCTGGTTGCGGCGTTGGATCGAGCAGTCCCGCTCGAACAGGTGCAGCGTGGTGCCGTGGGCGTCGGCCAGGACCTGGACCTCGACGTGGCGGGGGTTGACGACCCGCTTCTCGATGTAGACGGCGTCGTCGCCGAAGCTGCTGCGGGCTTCGCCCTGGGCGGCACGGAACGACGCCGCCAGGTCGGCGGGGTCCTTGACCTCGCGCATGCCCTTGCCGCCGCCACCGGCCGCGGCCTTGAGCATGACCGGGTAGCCGATGTCGTCGGCGATGCGCTGCAGCTCGGCGATGTCGTCGATGCGCTCGGTGGTGCCGGGCACGACGGGCACACCGGCCGCCTGCATCAGCTGCCGGCTGGCCGTCTTGCTGCCCATCGCGTCGATGGACGACGGCGGCGGGCCGATCCAGGTCAGGCCCGCGGCGATCACCTGCCGCGCGAAGCCCGCGTTCTCGGACAGGAAGCCGTAGCCGGGGTGGATGGCGTCGGCGCCGGTCTGGCGCGCCACCTCGATGATGCGGTCGCCGCGCAGGTAGCTCTGGGCCGAAGGGGCCGGACCGATGCACACCGCCTGGCCGGCGCTGCGCACGTGCAGGGCATTGCGGTCCGCCTCGCTGAACACCGCGACGGTCGCGATGCCCAGCTCGTGGCAGCCGCGGATGACCCGCACGGCGATCTCGCCCCGGTTCGCGACCAGGACCTTCTTGATGGGGGTGTCGGACATGGCCCGCAGCTAACGCGGCGGGCTCCCGGCTGTCGTCGCCGGGAGCCTGCGCGGGTCCGTCGAATCGACCGGCAGCTCAGGCGCTGGCGCCCGCACCCTGGCTGGTGTCCTCGGCCTTGGCCTTGCGGGCGGCGATGGTCGCCTCCGTCTCGGCCTTGTGGGCGGCCAGGGCTTCCTTGCCCAGCGCGATCTCCAGGACCTCCTCCATCCGGCTGCAGAAGTGGAAGGTCAGGTCCTCCTGGATCTCCTCGGGGATCTCCGGCAGGTCCTTGCGGTTCTTCTCGGGCAGGATGACGGTGCGGATGCCGGCCCGGTGGGCAGCGAGCACCTTCTCCTTGATGCCGCCCACGGGCAGCACCGCGCCGCGCAGGGTGGCTTCGCCGGTCATCGCCAGCTGGTGGTCCACGCACAGCCCGGTCAGCAGGCTGACGATGGACGTGAGCATGGTCACGCCGGCCGAGGGGCCGTCCTTGGGCACGGCACCCGTCGGCACGTGCACGTGGATGTCGATCTTGTCGAACAGCTCTTCGTCGATGCCCAGGTCCTGGGCGGCGCTGCGCACGTAGCTGCTGGCGACGCCGACGGACTCCTTCATCACGTCACCCAGCGAGCCGGTGAGCTTCATCGCCCCCTTGCCCTTCATCTTGGTGGCTTCGATGAACAGGATGTCGCCGCCGACCGGCGTCCACGCCAGGCCGGTGGCCACGCCCGGGACGGAGGTGCGCTCGGCCACGTCGTTGAAGAACACGACGGGGCCGCGGATCTCCTTGACCTTCTCGCCGTCGATGGTCGCCTGGCCGTCCAGGTTGTCGGCCGCCACTTCCTTGGCCACCCACCGCATGACCGCCGCGATCTCGCGCTTGAGCGAGCGCACGCCGGCTTCGCGGGTGTAGCTCTCGATGATCGTGCGGATGCCATCTTCGGTCAGATCGACGTTCGCCGGCTCGAGGCCGTGCTCTTCGAGCTGCTCGGGGATGATGTACCGCTGGGCGATCTTGACCTTGTCCTCCATCGTGTAGCCGGGGATCTCGATGACCTCCATCCGGTCGCGGAGCGGACCGGGGATGGGGCCCATCTGGTTGGCCGTGGCGATGAACAGGACCTTGGACAGGTCGAAGGACAGGTCCAGGTAGTGATCCATGAAGGTGTCGTTCTGCTCGGGGTCGAGCACCTCGAGCAGCGCGCTGCTGGGGTCGCCGCGGTAGTCGGCGCCGAGCTTGTCGATCTCGTCGAGCACGAACACCGGGTTGTTGGTCCCGGCCTTCTTGATGCTCTTGATGATCTTGCCGGGCATCGACCCGATGTAGGTCCGGCGGTGACCGCGGATCTCGGCTTCGTCGCGGACGCCGCCCAGGCTCATGCGGACCATCTCCCGGCCCACGGCGCGGGCGACGGACTTGGCCAGGCTGGTCTTGCCGACGCCCGGGGGGCCGACCAGGCACAGGATCGGGCCCTTCATGTCCTTCTTGAGCTTGCGGACCGCGAGGTACTCGACGATGCGCTGCTTCACCTTCTCCAGGTCGTAGTGGTCTTCATCCAGGCACTCCTGCGCCTTCTTGATGTCGAGCACGTCCTTGCTGGACTTGGACCAGGGGATCTCGATGAGCCAGTCCAGGTAGGTCCGGCTGACCGTGTACTCGGCGGCCCCGGGGCTCATGCGGCTCATGCGCTTGAGCTCCTTGAAGGCGGCCTTCTCGACCTCCTTGGGCATGCCGGCCTTCTTGATGGCGTTCTTGAGGTCCTCGAACTCCTCCTGGCGGTCGTCGACCTCGCCGAGCTCCTTCTGGATGGCCTTGAGCTGCTCCCGCAGGAAGTACTCCCGCTGGGCCTTGTCCATCTCGCCCTTGACCTCGCTCTGGATCTTGTTCGAGAGCTCCAGGACCTGGATCTCCTTGTTGACCAGGGCGATGACCTTGTCGATGCGGGTCTTGGTCTCGAAGGTGTCGAGCAGCTCCTGCTGCTCTTCGATGCCGAGCGTCAGGTTGGTGGCCACGACGTCGGCCAGCACGCCGGGGTTGTCGATGGACCGCACCAGGAAGCTGAACTCCGCAGGGATGCTGGGCGACAGGTCGACGATGCGCTGCGCGAGCTCGCGCAGGTTGTTCATCGCGCCGTCCAGGTCGTCCCCGGCGTTGGCCGGTTCCTCGAAGACATCGACCTCGGCGCGCAGGAAGCCATCGGTGGACACCCACTGGCGGACCTTGATCCGGGCCACGCCCTGGATGATCACGGACAGCTTGTTCCCGGGGATCTTGACGGACTTCAGGATCTTCACCACCGAGCCCGTCTGGTAGAGCTCGCCGGTCTCGGGGTCTTCGTTCTTGGCGTTCTTCTGGGCCAGGATGCCCAGCAGCTTCTCGCCTTCCAGCGCCGCTTCGACGGCCTGGAGCGACTTGTCGCGGCCGACGTTGATCGGGCGGGCGAGGACCGGGAAGATCACCGAGTTGCGGATGGCCAGGATGGGCAGGTCCAGGGTGCTGGGCAGGCTGCCGGCATCGGTGGAGTCGGACATTGGGGTCCCGTGGGTGCGGAAGGTGGGAACGCGCGGAGCGTCCGCGGGGAGGGTCGCGGTTGCTTTATACGCGGCAACCCCTGCGGCAACCGCTCAGGGGCCGGAAGGGAGCCACTCGAGGAGCACTTCGTCCCGATGCGCGTCGAGGGCTGGCGCCCCCCGCACGGCGCGCGGGCGCAGGCCATCCACCAGCCACGGTGGCGCCACGGTCTGCACGGGCGGGCCACCGTGCGGATGAGGGTGTTCCTGGACCTGCGCATCGGCGGCGAGGGCCTGGGCGACGCTGCGGGTCGGCCCCGCGGGCACGCCCGCCCGGGAGAGGCGCTCGAGGGCGGCGTCGGTCGTCAGCGCTGCGAAGCGGGGGGCGAGCACGGCGTCCAGGGCATCCCGGTGCAGCACCCGGCTGGGGTTGCCCCGGAACCGGGGCTCGTCGGTCAGGGAGGGCAGCTCCAGCGCCTCGCACAGGCAGGCGAACAGGCCATCGTTGCCCACGGCCACCGCGACGGCCCCGTCGGCGGTGTCGTAGCTGCGCAGCGGGTGCACGTTGGGGTGGGTGTTGCCGTAGCGGCCGGGCTCCGGTCCGCCGTTGAGCCAGCCGGCTGCGTGGTAGCCGAGCAGGTCCACCAGGCCGTCCATCATGGCGACGTCCACCAGACCGCCCCGCCCGGTGCGGCCCCGCTGGACCAGCGCGGCGAGCACGGCCTGCGCTGCGTTCTTGCCAGCCACCAGGTCGGCGATGGACACACCGCACTTCCACGCAGTCGGGTCGTCCGGCGGCCCGGTCATGGCCGGGATGCCGCTCATCGCCTGCACGACGTTGTCGTAGCCGGGGCGCGGGTCGTCGGGCCCGAAGCCCGTGATCCGGCACCAGACGAGCGCCGGGCGGCGGGCCACCGCCTGTTCCGGCGACAGCCCCCTCCGGGCCAGCAGCCCGGGCCGGAAGTTGCTGACGACCACGTCGGCGGCGTCGATCAGCCGGGCGCACAGCGCCCGGTCCTCGTCGGCCTTGAGATCGAGCACGATCGACCGCTTCCCGCGGTTCACCGACAGGAAGTAGACGCTGGCAGCGGCCTCGCCCTCCCCCAGGAAAGGCGGACCGAAGCGCCGGGTCTCGTCGCCCCCCGGCGGCTCGACCTTGACCACGTCGGCCCCGAGGTCGGCGAGCTGCATCGTCGCGTAGGGCCCCGAGAGCACCCGCGACAGGTCGAGCACACGCAGGCCGTGCAGCGGTCCCCTCACCCGCCGCCCCCCGCACCCGGCCCGCCGCCGGCGCCCACCGAGCCGCCGTCGGGATCCACGCCGTTCAGGCGCCCGCGCTCGCGCAGCCAGCGCTCGTACTCGGGCATCTCCTCGCGCGGCCAGCTGCGCTCCCACAGGCCCTGCTCGGTCGGGGCGAGGTCCGGGGGCACCTCGGCGCCGCCCTGCAGATCCCAGACGACCAGCCGCCCCTCGACCATCACCGGCGCGCCGAGCTGCTCGATCAGATCCTGCTGGGCCAGGAAGGGCGCCTGCAGGATCTCCTCGTCCGACTTCCGCCGCGCGAAGCTCCAGCGGTGGATGTCCGCGTCGAGCATCTGGCGGTCCAGCACCACCCAGCGGAAGCCCAGCGCCTCGATCTCCGCGCGGTCCTTGTCCCGCCACTCGAAGTCGCGATCGGGGTCCCGGGTGATGCGCCGCAGGTAGGAGATGAAGCTGTTGCCGAGTCGCTCGCGGTAGCCGTCCGGCCAGAAGATCGGCGCGTTCTCGGCCATGCCGCCGAAGGTCGGCTGCTCGTGCACCGGCTGCCAGGCGAGCGAGACCTTCGCCATGCCGATCGGCAGCTCGATGAGCCCGCCGCCGTTGTCGCCGATCACGCTGTAGATGCGCGGTGGGACGAAGGCCCGGTCGAGGAGGGGGTACGCGAGGACCCGGTGCTGCTCGACCAGCCCGACGACCAGCAGCAGCGCGGGGAGGAGGGCGGCCGGCAGCCGGGCGAGGCGCTCGCGGCGCAGGTCCTCGAGGCGGTCGAGGAGCATGCCGAGCAGCACGGTCGCGGTGAGCATGGCGATGACGACGAGCCGCAGCGGGAACCACAGCCGATCGAAGAAGGGCACGTGGCGGTAGGCCCACAGGTAGTGGGGCATCTCGAGGCCGCCCTCGCCGAGGGGGACGACCGGGCCTAGCGCGAAGGCGATGGCGAGCACCCAGGCGCCGATCCAGCGCGGCCGGTCCCGCGCGACCAGGGCGGCGACGATGAGCCCGAGTCCCCACAGCAGGTAGCGGAACATCGGCTGGCCGCGGGTCTCGGTCAGCCAGTAGCCGTGCAGGTTCGTGGCGACGTTGTTGGCGAGCTTCGCCGGGGCGTCGCCGGAGCCCACGGTGGTGACCAGGCCGGGCACCAGCCCGTCGCCGGCGTTGGCCAGCATCGGCAGCGCAGCCGGCAGGACCGCGACCAGGCAGGCCAGCGCCGCCAGGCCGTAGCCCAGCAGCCGGCGAGACCGGCCGGGACGGCGGATCGCGTCGACCAGCGCCAGCCACCCGAACAGCAGGGCCATGAAGAAGCCCATGAACCAGTAGGTCCACGCCTGGAGCGCCGTGAACAGGCCCGCCAGGAGCGGGTCGCGCCAGCGCCAGCCGTGCGGCGGAGCCCCCGGGAGCCGGGCCGTGCCGTCGACCCCGCCGATGTGCAGGAAGGAGCGCACCGCCAGCGGCAGGAACCACAGGAAGGCCTGGGTGGGTCGGCCCGCCATCAGCTCGAACAGCACGAAGGGGTTGACCAGCCACAGGGCGGTGGCGCCGACCACGGCCACCCGGTGCCGCAGCAGGTCGCGGGCCAGCGGCCGGAAGGCGAGCGCGTTGCCCAGCAGCAGCACCACGTAGAAGATCGGCTGGTAGTCCGGGTACGGCAGCAGCTTCTGGAAGGGGTAGGCCACCACCGCGTCGACGAAGTTGTTGCCGGTGTGGCTGAAGATGTCCTTGCCCAGCGGGTGGAACATCATGTCGGTGAACGACGGGTCCCGCAGGTGGTCGATGCAGTCGCCGATCCACCAGTAGAACCAGAAGGTCCCGAACAGGTCGACGCCGTCGCCGACCACCCGCCCCGGAGCCAGGGCGGGGCCCACCGCGCCGAGCGCCAGCGCCAGGTACAGGCACAGCTCCATGATGAGCGTGGTTCGATGCGACGGGGCGTTCATGCAGCGCGCACCCTACCCCCGCGTGCCCGCCGCCGCCGCTTGCCCGGAGCGCCTGTCGGAGCTATCCGCCGCTCCGCTGTAAGCTCTCGCCCGTCGCCCCGTGCTGCTCGGAGCCCCGTTGCCGGATCTGCTTCCCCTGGCCCACGCCCTGCATGATCTGGGCATGCTGCTCTACGCCGGACCCTTCGTCGCCTTCACGGTGCTCGTGTCCCTGTCGGGCAGGCTGCCGAAGCTCGCGCGCCATGACGTCGTGCGGGTCTACCGGGCCTGGGGCGCCGGCCTGGGGCTGTCGATGGGCGCCTGGGTGCTCGGCCTGCTGTCGACCCACTTCCTCACCCAGGGCGCCTTCGCCTGGCCGGTGGACACCGCGGCACAGCAGCTGACGGCCGCACGCTTCGTGGTGTTCCTGGTCCTGTGGGCCTTCAACATCCGCCTGGAGATCTGGACGCTGGAGCCCCTGCGCAAGCTCGACGGCGACGGCGAGATCCCGGCGGCGCCCTTCGCGGCAGCGACCCGGCGGCTGGGCGGCGAGATGGCCATCCAGAGCGGGCTGTTGCTGGCCTACGTCGTCCTGCACGCCGCGGCGCCCTGATCCAGCAGGCGCCTCCGGTGCCTCAGCCGCGGTTGCGGATCTCGCGGATCAGCTTGGGCGCGATGATCGCGATGATGATCGCGTTGGCCAGCGCAAACCCTGCCCAGGTCATGGGGGTGAAGTGGAAGGGCGGGGGCGAGACCTGGGCGAGGACGAAGGCCGCGTGCATGGGCTCCCTCTAGGCAGGGCCCTTCGATAGCCCGGCGGGGGCCGACGCGCCGGGCACTGCGCCGCCGACGGGCGCGTCGGCGAAGGGCGCGCGCACCCGGGCGTCGACGCCGTGGCCGCTGATGCTGCCTCGCGCCCGGTGCAGGGGGTGCTCCAGCACCTGCTCGGGGGTCAGCACGGGCGTGACGCAGGCATCGGCCAGGTCGGCGCACCAGGCGTCCCGGGGGCGAAGCGCGAAGGCGTCGGCCAGGGCGGCGCGTTCGAGCGGGATGTCGCGACCGAGCACCCTGCGCAGCCCCGCCGCGAGCGCCTGTTGGAACTTCGGCTCGAGGGCGGCGACGGCGACGATCCCGTCGTCGCTGCACCGATAGCAGGCGTAGACCGCCAGGGCCCCGGTCAGCGGCTCGCCCCCGGCCCGGATCCGCTGCCCGGCCGCCGTGGCCGCCAGCTGCGGCGCCATCAGCGCGAGCGCGCCTTCGGTCATCGAGACGTCCAGCCACCGGCCCCGACCGGTGGTGGCCCGCGCCACCAGCGCGCCCGTGATCGACAGGGCCGCCGTCAGCGCGCCGCCGACCAGATCCGCGAGCTGCACCGGCGGCAGGTCCGGCACCCCGTCGTGGGCCGGCCAGAGCGACACCGCACCGGTCAGGCCCAGGTAGCCCAGGTCGTGCCCCGGGGCGTCGCGCAGGGGCCCGTCCTGGCCGAAGCCCGAGATGCTGGCCACGACCAGCCGCGGGTAGCGCTCGCAGAGCTGGGCCGGGTCCAGGCCCAGCCGGGCCATCACGCCGGGGCGGAAGCCCTCGATGAGCACGTCGGCGGTGGCCAGCAGCTCGTGCAGGGCCGCGAGCCCGTCCGGATCCTTGAGGTCGAGGACCACGCCCTCCTTGCCCTCGTTGAGCGCGTGGAACCAGGCGCCGACCCCGTCGTCGAGTAGCGGCGGCACGTGCCGCGCCCAGTCGCCGCCACCGGGATCCTCGACCTTGACCACGCGGGCGCCCATGCCGCGCAGGTACCAGCTGCAGGCTGGGCCCGGCAGCAGGCGGGACAGGTCGACGACCGTGACCCCCTCGAGCATACGAGGCGGCCGGGCGGGAGCGTCCGGCACCTCAGGCCGCCGGCTCGAGCACACCGTGCAGGCGCAGGGCCAGGCCCACGTCCCCCGCCAGCCGCAGCCGACCGGCCAGGAAGGCGTCCCGCGGGTGCAGCCGCCCGTGCACGACCGCCATGAAGTCGGCCGACGAGCAGCGCACCATGCAGTCGTGAGGTCCGGCGTCGAGCGGCTCGACCCGGCCGCCGTCGCGATCGCGCACGACCTGCCAGGAGCCCCCGCCCGGGCCGGACAGCTCGAAGCCCACCCGCACGTCTTCCGGCAGGACACGGACGACGCCGACCACCAGGTCCCGCGCCACGTCCTCGAAGAAGGCCTCGGCCGAGCTGCTGCCGCCTGATTCGAACGCTTCGGAGGCGCTCATGGGGACCCCTGTCCTGCCCGCCGCGGCCAGCCCGCGAGGTCCCGCCAGGATAGCGGTCGGCCCCTGGTGCGTCAACGCACCGATCCTTCCTCTCGACCGGACCTCCTCGTGCCCGGAAAGCTCGACGACATCCTGATGCCCCGGCCCATCTTCGTCGTCTCCGACGGCACCGGCGACACCGCCGAGAAGCTGGTCCGCGCCGCCCTGCTGCAGTTCAAGGAGGTGCTGGTCCACGTCCGCACCTTCCCGAACGTCACCGAGCCCGAGCAGCTCGACCGCCTGTTCCGGCTGGCCTCCCGCGAACGCGCCGTGGTGGTCACCACCCTGGTCCGCAGCGACATGCGCGAGGCCGCACTGTCCCGCGCGCAGGAACACCGGGTGCGGACCGTCGACGCCATCGGCAACGTGCTCAGCCAGCTGTCCGACTTCCTGCAGGCGCAGCCCGAAGGCGTGCCCGGCCGGATGCACCAGGCCGACGACGCCTACTTCGATCGTGTCGCCGCCGTCGAGTTCACCGTCAAGGCCGACGACGGCAAGGAGCCCCGGCTGCTCCGCAACGCCGACATCGTCCTGGTCGGAGTGAGCCGCACCTCGAAGACCCCGCTCTCGGTGTTCCTGGCCCACAAGGGCTACCGGGTCAGCAACGTGCCCGTCGTCCTCGACCGCACCCTGCCTCCGCTCCTCCAGGAGATCGACCAGCGCAAGATCTTCGCGCTGACCATCGACCCCGAGTCCCTGCGCGACATCCGGCGGCAGCGCCTGCAGACCATGCGGGTGCCGGGCCGCACCAACTACGGCGACATGGACTACATCCTGGCCGAGCTCGAGTGGGCCGACGAGCTGTTCCGGCAGTACCCGCACTGGCCGGTCATCGACGTGACGCGCAAGGCGGTCGAGGAGACCGCCGCGACGATCATCAAGATCATGAACGACCGCGGCCTGAGCCTGGACTGGCGGGAACCCGGCCAGCTCTGAGGGTTCGGAGAGGGGCATCGTCGTGCAGCCGCAGGGGCCTCGCGCTACGGTGGAGGCGTCGCAAGCCTCGGCCTCGGGAGCGCCGTGATCGGCTCGATCCTCGACAAGTACGAGATCCTCCAGAAGATCGGAGAGGGAGGCATGGCCTCCGTCTACCGGGGTCGCCACGTGACCCTGGGGCGCGACGTCGCGATCAAGATCCTGCACCCGCACCTGAGCTCGGTGGAGCGCAACCGCCAGCGCTTCGCCCGGGAGGCGCGGGCCATCGAGAACCTGGACCACGACAACATCCTGCGGATCTTCGACTACTCGGGGCAGTCCACCGAGGACTGCTACATCGTCACCGAGTTCGTGGACGGGCAGACGCTGCAGCAGCTGTTGATGGACCACGGCGCCCTGCCGAGCGAGATCGTCGCCCAGCTGGGCATCCGACTGGCAGACGCGCTCGAGTACGCCCACGAGCTCGGCATCATCCACCGGGACCTGAAGCCCGAGAACGTCATGCTCCGCCGGGACGGCACGGTGAAGCTGATGGACTTCGGCATCGCCCGGTTCCTCGACGAGATGCACCTGACCGTGACGGGGGCCCTGGTCGGCAGCCCGGCCTACATGAGCCCCGAGCAGGCCATGGAGAAGGTGCTCGACAAGCGCAGCGATCTGTTCTCGCTCGGCACCCTGCTGTTCCACCTGGTCACCGGCCAGCTGCCGTTCTCGGGCAACAACCCGAGCATCGTCCTGCGCAACATCATCGAGGGCAACCGGCCGGGTGTGGCGGACCTCACACCCGAGGTGTCGGGGCCGCTCGGCGATCTGATCGCGTCGCTGCTGCAGACCGACCCCGCCGACCGCCCGGCGTCGGCCGCGATCGTGCGCGAGCGACTGCTGGACGCCCTGGCCGAGGTCGACCTGGACCCCGACGACTCGCGGTGGTCCCTGCAGACCTGGCTGGTCGACCCCGCCGGGTACCGCGAGCGCCTGCACGGCTGGCTGCCCGAGGTCCTGCTGCGAAAGGGCCAGGAGCGACTGGCGGCGCGTGATCACCTGGGTGCCCTGCAGCTGTTCAACCGGCTGCTCTCGATCGACGAGGACAACGAAGAGGTGCTGGCCCTGGTCCAGGGCATGCACATCGGCCAGAAGCAGGGCAGCCGCCCCCGGGCCTGGTGGTTGGCGGGGGTGGGCCTGCTGGCCGGCGCCGCGCTGTTGACCTGGCTGTTGTGGCCCGAGCCCCCGGCCCCCCCGCCTGAAGATCCCGCTGTGGCCGCCGCTGTCGAGCCGGCGCCCGCACGGGCCGTCACCCCGGCGGTGGCGCCCACCGCAGCGCCGGACGCGGTCGCCGAGCCGCAGGACGGCAGTGCCGAGCCCGCTCCCTCGGCGTCGGCCGAGCGGCCCCGGGTCGACCCCGCCCGTCCGCTGGTGCGGGTGCCGGAGGCGGTCGCCGTGCCCGCCGGCAACCCCCTGGCCGGAGGTCCCATCGAGCGCGTGCGCAAGGCGCGTCGGTCCGACGACCAGACGCCGCCCACGGGCTCGGCCGCAGAAGCCGACGAGCCCGGGTACATCACCGTCTACGTGCCGGAGTCGTGGGGCTACATCTACGTCGACGGCAAGCGGCTCGGTCGCACGGGCTTGAACGAGGACCCCCTCGAGGTCACGCCCGGTACCCACACCCTGACCGTCGGCCACGAGTTCGCGATTCCCCACGAAGAGCGGTTCACCGTCGGCTCCGGCGAGACCCGCAACTTCACCGTCTCCCTGCAGCGCAAGCCCGCCAGCGTCGAGTTCGCCGACAGCCTCGGTGACGACTGCGTGCTCAGCGTGGGCGGAAAGCCACGCGGCACCCTGGGCGAGCTCGGCCACCGCTACGTCCTCCCGGAACACGACACCCGGTACGAGGGCACCCTGCGGTGCGGTGATCAGGACACCCCGTGGGCGGTCGGGCCCCTGCTGCCTGGCGAGACCGCGCGGTTGCCGTGACCTGGATGTCGCGATCGGTAGGGGTCCCCTCCCCTGCACCTCCCCCTCGATCCGCACCTGCAGGCGCTCTGCGGCCTTGGCACGCGCTGTGCATTCCGATGGTGGCAGCCCTGACCGGCTGCCCCTTCGTCCTGCCCTTCATCGAGGTGGAGGAGAACGTGCCCCCCGCCATCACCCAGTCCAGCCCCGGCGAAGACCAGACCCTGTTCATGGAGCGGGAGCAGGAGGTCGTCTTCGTGCTGGTCCAGGACGACGACCTCGAGCTCGACTACGTCTGGGTGATCGACGGGTTCGGCGTCCAGGGCTCGGCCACGCCGATCCAGGCCGGCAGCCAGGTGGGCAGCCAGCTGGTGGTCGAGCGGCTCGAGGCCTACGACGGGCGGGAGCTGTCGGTGACCGTCTACGATGAACAGGGCGCATCCGACCGCCGCGCCTGGCCGATCGAAGTCCCGGAGAGTGCCCGATGAGCCGCACCCGCATCGCCATCGCCGCGCTGCTGCTGGTGGGCCTCGCCGGCTGCGCCGACTACGCGCTGAACAAGGGCGAGTACACGATGGACAGCGGCACGCTGGACGGCGAGTCCATCGCGCTGCGGCTGGACGTCTACCCGAGCGACGCCACCCCCGATCTCGAACCGCAGTCCGTCCTGCTCGAGGACGGCGCGTCGTGGCAGGGCCTGCAGGTGGACGTCGCGCCTTCGGTGCGGGTGAGCGGGCGCGTCACGGGCTTCGTGGCCAGTCCCATCGCCGGCGACCCGGTCGTGCCGGGCAGCGCCGACGTACCGGTGGCTGCGGCCATCTCGATGGTCCAGGAATTCTCGGTGGCCGGTGGTGCGACCGAGAACGACGGCGCGGGCGAGTTCCAGCTGACCGTGCCGCCGGGCTCGGACTACCGCGTGGAGATCATCCCCGACGAGCCCGCCCTGCTGCCCTTCGCGGTCGTCGACATCGTGCGCCTGGGCGGTGACCTGGACCTGGGCGACGTCTACCTGGACTACGGCGTCCCCGTCTGGGGCCAGGTGCTGCAGGACGACGGGCAGCCGCCGCGCGGCGCCACGGCCCGGCTGGTCGACGCGGCCTCGGGGGCGGAAGGCCCGCGGGTCGAGCTGGACGGCGAGGGCTGGTACCTGCTGCGGGCCACCCCGGGCGACTACGAGCTGGTCATTGCCGGCCGCGAGTTCGGCAACGATCCCACCCTGCGGCGTTCGATCGCGGTGGACGACGACGACGGCGTGCGCCTGGACGTGGACGCGGGGCCCGCCGCGCGGGTCGTGGTCGAGGGTCGGCTGGTGGACGAGCTGGGCGAGCCGCTGCGGAGTGCGGATGTCGAGCCCTACCGCGTCCGGCTGACGGCCCAGGACCTGCCCGGTGTGAACGGAAGCCTGGTCATCGAGACCCAGGCCAACAGCGGCGGACTGTTCGAGGCGCAGGTCATCGAGGGCACCTGGAGGATCGAGGCGATCCCTCCCTACGAAGGCCTGGTCTCGCCGGTCGCGCGCACGGTCGAGGTCGGCGCGACCGCCCTGGACATCGGAGACCTGGTGCTGCCCGATCGCCAGCTCTGGTCCGCGCTGGTGGTCGATCCCCAGGGCGCGGCGGCGGTGGGCGCGCTCGCGGTGGCCCGAGAGCTCGGCTTCGACCACTACACCTACAGCGGCACGGTCGGCCAGGACGGCGCCCTGGAGCTGGACCTGCCGGCTGTCCCGGTCGAGCTGACGCTCACGCCGGCCGCCGAAGGCGCCGCGATCACCCGCCTGATCATCGACCCCGGCGGCACCAGCGAAGACACCGGCGGAGTCGTGGCGGAAGACACCTCGCGCATCGAGCTGTCGGTCGGCGTCGAGGTCGCCGGTGCGCTGGTCAGCGACGAAGAACCCGTGCCCTTCGCCCTGGTCGAGGTGCGCGACGCGCTGGGCCGACTGTACGGCACCGCAATCAGCGACGAAGAGGGACAGTTCCAGATGCGCGTCGAGCCCACGCCGTCCGACTACCAGTAGGCCCGGACGCGACAACGCCGCCCCGAGGGGCGGCGTTGCAGGCAGGACAAACGCCGTCGGCTCAGCCGATGGCGCCGCCCAGCAGCTCGATGCCGGTCACGTCCCCACGACCGGCCGCGATGGCGGCAGCGGCGGCGGCGGCGATGTCACTGGCCACCACGACGAAGCTGTCCCCGCCGATGGTCACCCGGTAGCCGAAGCCGCCGGAGGTCGACGCGGCGGCCTTGGGGGCAGCGGCCTTGGGGGCAGCGGCCTTCGGGGCAGCGGCCTTGGGGGCGGCAGCGGCCTTCGGGGCGGCGGCGACCTTGGGGGCGGCCACGGCAGCGGGCTTGCGGCCGCGACGCGACGCGGAGGGGATGCCCTTGCGCTTGCGGTAGTTGGTGACCGCGCTCACGGAGACGCCAGCCTTGTCGGCGATCACGCGATCGATCTCCTTGCCCAGCAGGTCGGCGTAGGCCTCGAGCTTCGAGGTGCCACCGCGACCACCACGCCTGCGGGCGGGCTTCTCGGCGGGGGCGTCGTCGGCGGCCTTCGGGGCGGCGGCGGCCTTCTTGGGGGCAGCAGCCTTCTTGGGCGCCGCGGCCTTCTTCTCGGCGGCCACCTTCTTGGCGGCGGCCTTCTTCGGGGCGGCGGCCTTCTTCTCGGCAGCCTTGCGGCCCCCGCGCTTCTTCTTCTCGGGGGCGGCGGCGGCGACCTCGGCCACGGCTTCACCCGACTCGACCGCCTCCAGAGCGGCCTTCTGGGCCTCGACCAGCTTGGCCGAGCGCTTGCCACGGGGGCCCGGAGGGGCCGCGGCGCGGTCCAGCCCGTTGCGCTTCAGCGCGTTGCTGATGGCTGCGGGCGCAGCCCCGAAGCGCGCGGAGAGCTCGCGCAGGGACATGACGTTGCGCAGCTCGACCAGCTCGGGCCACCAATCGCGATCTTCCAGCTTCTTCATCGTCGGCTCCAGGGAGGGATGCGGGTCGCCGGTTCGTTCACGGTTCGGCGACTCGGCGGCGGCGTAACACATCCCAGCACACTTTCACCTCATCGCACCTGGGAAGCACGCGAGTTCGTTCAGCTTGCTGGCCCGGGCGGCCCTCGCTACCCTCCGTTCCATGCCGAGGCCCCCGCGCGCAGCGCCCCCGACGGCGTCGCCGGACGCCCGCCCTACGAAGCGCTCGGCGCGGGTGTGGCCCTGTCTGCTCGTCGCCCTGGCCGTGGCCCCGACTGCGCGCGCCCAGGCGCCGGGCGCCGACGCGGACGGCGCGGCCACCGCGACCGGGTCCCATGCCCCGCCGCCGGTCGAGCTGACCCGCGACGACCAGAGCCGGCTGGACGGAGCGGTCCGCCAGTACCACGCCGGGCAGCACGACCTGGCCCTGTCGCTCCTGGCCGCGCTCCTCCAGGAGACCGCAGAAGACCCCGTCGCCGCAGCCGCGCGGGTCTACATGGGCGAGATCTTCTTCGTCCAGGGCAACGAAGACGGCGCCCGTGAGGCCTTCGAGCTGGCCCTGCGCAGCGACCCGGCGCTGCGGCTCGATCCCTTCCAGCACCCGCCGGACGTGTGCGCCTTCTTCGAGATCGTGAAGGCCGACGGGGACTGGCGCCAGCCGACGCCGCTCCCTGTTCCGATCGAGCCGCCCCCTCCCCTCACCCGGCCCTCCCCGCTGTCTCCGCTGGGCATCGCCCAGTTCCGCCAGGGGCGAACCGGCGCGGGCACGGCGCTGGCGATCAGCCAGTCACTGACCTGCGGTGCCTCTGCGCTGCTGGGCGGCTGGCTGCTGATCGACCGCCGCACATCCGATGCGTCCGTGCCCGGCGTGCCGAACTTCGACGACCAGGGCCACCGGCTGTGGCCCGGGCAGACGCTGCGCACCCGGCAGATCGTACAGCTGTCGGCCACCGGCGCCTGCTACCTGGCCTACGGCGCCGGGGTCGCGGACGCAGCCATCACGCAGAAGCGCCGGGTGCGCGCGCGGATGGAAGCCGGGGCGGCGGTGCTCCCGGCCGAGAGCGGCCCCGACGAGCCCGGGGTGCGACTGGGCCTACGCGGCAGCTTCTGAGGGGCTCGCCCCCCTGACCCGCGGCGAGGGTTCCCGCCGCGGCTCGCCGCCCGGGTCGCGCGGCTATAGTCCCGACCCTCGGGTGGGCCCCCAGCGGGCCGCCGACCCTCCGGAGCCGCCGATGGCCTACCTGCGCTGCCACGATCCGATCCGTCGGACCACCGTCGAGCTGCCGCTCAAGAAGCCCCTCGTGACCATCGGCCGCAAGGACGGCAACGACATCGTGCTCGACGACAGCACGGTCTCGGCCACACACGCCAACCTGCTCCGCCAGGGCGGACGCCACAGCATCTCGGTCCTCGACCGCGGCAACGAGCTCTACGTCAACGGCAAGCTCGCCCGACAGGCGACCCTGGCGGCGGGCGACCGCGTGTTGATCGGCCGCTTCGAGCTCACCCTGATGGACGGCGACCCACCGGCCGCCGACCTCGAGCCGGTCGTCGGCGCCGTGGGGACCGACCAGCTGCAGCGGCTCGTCGACTTCTCTGCCCAGCTGATGCGCGAGCCCAAGCCCGAGAAGGTGTTCCAGGCGCTGCTGCACGCCGTGGTCGACCTGACCGGCGCAGAGAAGGGTTTCGTGATCGTGTTCCGCGACGGGCAGCGCCACCTGGCTGCCAGCCACAACGTCGGCCAGGAGACGCTCGACCTGTCGCGGGTCAGCGACAGCATCATCGACCGCGTGGTCGAGCACCGGCAGCCGATCATCGTCAGCGACGCGATGAGCGACCGCACCTTCGGCCGCAGCCGGTCGGTCGTCGACCTGAAGCTGTCGAGCGTCATGTGCGTGCCGCTCTTGTACCGCAACGACCTGCTGGGCGTGCTGTACCTGGGCAACGACGCCATCACCGGGCTGTTCACCGACGCCGACCTGGCGATGCTCCAGGTCTGGGCCAGCCAGGCCAGCATGATCGTGCACGCGGCCCTGCTCCTCGACGAGCTCAAGGACAGCAACCGCAACCTGCGCGCCCAGCTGCGGCGGTCGTCCCAGGGCGAGATCGTGGGGTCCTCGCCCCCGATGAAGCAGGTCTTCAAGCTGCTGCGCAAGCTCGGTCCGACCGACCTCTCCGTCCTCGTCCTTGGCGAGACCGGCACGGGCAAGGAGCTGGTCGCCCGCGAGCTGCACCAGCTGTCCGAGCGCAGCAAGAAGCCCTTCATCAGCATCAATTGCGGGGCCATCCCCGAGAACCTGCTCGAGAGCGAGCTGTTCGGGCACAAGAAGGGCGCGTTCACCGGCGCGGTCACCGACAAGATCGGCAAGTTCGAGGCCGCGGACGGCGGCACGCTGTTCCTGGACGAGATCGGCGAGATGCCGATGAACCTGCAGGTCAAGCTGCTGCGGGTGCTGCAGGAGCGGGTCATCGAGCGGGTGGGTGATCTGCGCCCGCGACCGGTCGACATCCGGGTGATCTCCGCCACGAACAAGGACCTCGAGGAGGAGATCGCCGCCGGGCGGTTCCGCGAGGACCTGTTCTACCGGCTCAACGAGGTGACCATCTCGCTGCCCGCCCTGCGCGAGCGCGGCGAGGACGTGCACCAGCTGGCCCGCTTCTTCCTGCAGAAGTACGCCGACCAGTACGACAGCAAGGCGCGCGGCTTCACCAACGAGTGCATCCGCGCGATGCTGAACTACTACTGGCCCGGCAACGTCCGGCAGCTCGAGAACCGGGTCAAGAAGGGCGTCATCATGTCCGACCGGGCCCTGCTCAACGCCGACGACCTGAGCATCTCGGCCACCACCAAGCGGGACATCACGCCGCTCGACGAAGCCACCGAGGACTTCAAGAAGCGGCACATCCAGCAGGCCCTCGAGCTCAACAACTGGAACAAGGCGCAGACTGCGCGGGATCTGGGCGTCGACCCCCGCACCATCTTCCGGTACATCGAGAAGATGGACGACTGACGCCGGAGCCTGTCGTGTCCCGCTTCCCCGCCCTGCACTCGTGGGCCCTGCTGGCCCTGCTGTGCGCCTACGCCCCCGTCGCCCGGGCGGTCGGCGCCACCGGGCCGGGGCCCCGCACAGCACCCACCCTCGACGCGCTGATCCGCGATCTGCGCGACGGGGACCCTCCCGAGCGCCGCCTGGCCGCCCGAGAGCTGCGCGCGATGGTCGCGGCGGACGTCCGGGCCAGCGTGCGACCGGGCGACGAGCTGGACCGTGGCGATGCCCAGGGACGGCTGGTGGACCATGACGCCCGCACAGCACCGGCCTGCATCGAGGTGATCGACCGCCCCGAAGCGACCGCCCCCTGCCTGCGCATCCTGGGCATGCTCGAGACCGACGCCGCCCGCCCGGCCGTCGAGAAGCTCGCCGGCGACACCGCGTCGGCGCGCATCCGCCGGCTGGCGCGGTGGGTGCTCGACCGGCTCGACTCCCCGGCGGCGCCGTGAAGACCATCGGCCTGACGGGCGGCATCGCCACCGGCAAGTCCACCGTGGCCCGCCTGCTGGCCGAAGACGGCGTCCCGGTGGTCGACGCGGATCAGGCCGGGCGGCGTGTGCTGGCCCCCGGCAGCGAAGGACTGGCCGAGGTGATCGCGACCTTCGGCGACCAGCTGCTGTCGTCGGACGGCGCCCTGGACCGCAAGGCCCTCGGCCGGATCGTCGCCGAGGACCCGGGGGCCCGGCGCCAGCTCGAGGCCATCACCCACCCGCGCATCGCCGCCGCGGTCCTGTCCGATCTCCAGGTCCACGCCGAGGCCGGTCAGCCGGTCGCGGTGGTCGAGGCGGCCTTGATGGTCGAGACCGGCAGCTTCCGCATGTACGACGCGGTCCTGCTGGTCGATGCACCGCGCGCGGTCCGGATCGCACGCCTGCGCGCGCGGGAGGGCTGGGCGCCCGACGAGGCGGCCCGCTGGATCGACCTGCAGATGTCGCTGGCGGACAAGGAAGCAGAGCTTCGCCAGGCCGAGGCCCAGGGCGGCCCCGCCGTCGTCCGGATCGACAACGACGGGGACCTGGACGCACTGCGCGAGCGCACCCGCGCCGCCTGGGCGCGGCTGCTGGCCCGCGTCGCGCCCGCGCTCAGAACTTGACGATGCTCTGGACCGGGCGGCCGCCGAGCTTGTCGCGCCCGGGGATGAAGGTCAGCTCGACCACGAAGCAGCAGGCCACGACCTCGCCGCCCAGCTGCTCGACCAGCTGGCAGGTGGCCTCGGCCGTGCCGCCGGTGGCCAGCAGGTCATCGACGATCAGCACCTTGTCGCCGGGCTTGATGGCGTCGGAGTGCAGCTGGAGGGTCGCGCTGCCGTACTCGAGGTCGTAGGACACCGAGATGCGGTCGTAGGGCAGCTTGCCGGGCTTGCGGGCCGGGGCGAAGGCGGCGGACAGCTCCATCGCCAGCGGGGCGCCGAACAGGAAGCCGCGGGACTCCATGCCCACGACCACGTCGATGTGCTCGCCGGCGTAGAGCTCGGCGAAGTGGTCGATGGTGGCGCGCAGCAGCTTGGGGTCGGCCAGCACCGGCGTGATGTCCTTGAACAGGATGCCCGGCTTGGGGAAGTCGGGGATGTCGCGGATGGTGGCCTTCAGGCGGCTCTCGAGGTCCTGCATGGGAGCTCCGGGGAGGGGGCGGCGGGGGTCAGTGTCCGAGCACCGTCTTCAGCAGCACGAAGCCGCCGATCAGGAGCACGGTGAACACGATGGTGAGCAGATTGAACCACTTGTCGATGAAGGCCTTCACCGGCTGCCCGAAGGCGTAGATCAGCCCCGAGACCAGGAAGAAGCGGGCCGAGCGGCCGACCAGGGACGCGATGGTGAAGGGCACCAGCGCGATCTCGAAGACGCCCGCGGCGATGGTGATGACCTTGTACGGAATCGGCGTGAAGCCGGCCATGAACACGATCCAGAAGCCGTGTTCCTGGTAGAGCGCGCCGATCTGGTCGTACTTGTCGGCTGCGCCGTAGAACTCGATGATCGGCTGCCCGATGGTGTCGAAGGCCATGGACCCGATGCCGTAGCCCAGCAGGCCCCCGAGCACGCTGCCGGCCGAGCAGATCGCGGCGTAGCGGAAGGCCTTGGTGCGCGCCCCCAGCGCCAGCGCCATCAGCAGCACGTCCGGCGGGATGGGGAAGAAGCTGGACTCGACGAAGGCCACCAGGAACAGCGCCACGCCGCCGTAGGGGCTGTCCGCCCAGGACAGGACCCAGTCGTACATGCGACGGATCAGCTTGAAGGGGTTCATCCGGGGGCTCCGTCCGCGGTGAGGTCCCAGCCGCGCAGCACGTCCAGGCTGGCGTGGTGGGTCAGGTCCGGGAAGAGGGGGGTCAGGGTGGCGTAGCCCCGCTGGTACCAGTACCCGTCGGTGCCTTCGGTGTCGTCGTGGGCCAGCGGCTCGCCGCCGACCCAGTAGTAGGGCTTGCCGCGCGGGTCGCGGTTGGCGGCGACCAGCGGCGCGTACTGGCGGCGCCCCAGGCGTGCGACCGCGATGCCGGCGATCTGGTCCAGCGGGCGGTCGGGCACGTTGAGGTTGAGGAAGACCCGGCGGGGGAGCGGCGCGTGCGCGAGGTGGCGGAGGACGCGCAGCGCCAGTGCGGCGGCCGCGTCGTAGTGGTGTTCCGGGGACGGACGCCCCTCGATCACCAGGCTGACGGCCAGGGCCGGGATGCCGAGCAGCGCGGCTTCCTCGGCCGCGCCGACCGTGCCCGAGTAGTGCACGTCGTCGCCGATGTTCGCGCCCCGGTTGATGCCGCTGAGCACGGCGTCGGGCCGGCGGCCGCACAGCTCGTGCACGCCCAGGTAGACGCAGTCGGCGGGCTGGCCGGAGCAGGCGTGCCAGCCGGGGCGGCGCTCCTCGACCCGCAGCGGCTCGTGCATGGTGAGGGCGTGGCTCTGCGCGCTGCGCTCTCCCATCGGCGCGACCACGTGCACATCGCCGAGCCCGGACGCCGCGCGGGCCAGGGCGCCCAGACCGGGAGCGTCGATGCCGTCGTCGTTGCTGAGGAGGAGCAGCATGGGTCTCGCAGGTCCGGGAGCCACGGGGAGCGGCCGGCCCCCTAACCCCTCGCCACGCCCCTGCGCGGCCGCCGGGAGCAGGGCGGGAGAAGGGCGGGAGAATCCGCCGTCGCCGCGGTTGCCGCCCGTGGCCGGGCTGTTTAGTCCCGCCTCGGTCGACGCGCCCGCCCGCTGCTCCTGTCGTGGTCCCCCCTCCTTCTCGACGCTGCACGCTCCTCCCACGGACGCACCTGCACCTCTCCCGCGCACGCTCTCTGCACGCGGGCCGTCGCCGCACCCTCCCCCCCGGCCGCTCCTCCCCCGTGGCCGACCCCTCCCCGCCGCCATCCTCCCCGGCTGCACCATGCGTCCTCGCTACAAGGATCTCTTCAAGGCCTTGAAGGACCCCGACCCCGCCCGGGCCGACACCGCCTTCGACGCCATCCTGTTCGACCGGGGCGAAGCCCTGCCCGATCTGGTCGAGTGCTACCAGGGCAACCCCAAGGACCCCCTGCTGCGGTTCTACGCCGTGCAGCTGATGGGCTTCTCCGGGGACAAGCGTGCCGTCGAGCCGGTGCTCGCGGCCCTCGACGACCCAGAGCCCGACGTGCGCGCCGAAGCCTGCCGGGCCCTGGAGGACCTGCGCGCCCGGGACGTGACCGAGCAGCTCGAGGCCCGCACGCGCGACGTGGCCGTCGAGGTGCGGCGGGCCGCCCGCGACGCCCTCGAGCAGCTCGGCCGACGCTGAGCGCGCCGAGCCGATAGGGTCCCGCCCTCCCCTTCGCCCTCTTCCGAGGCCCTCGACATGAGCACCTCCGACGGCGCCACCAGCGCCGCCCATCCCCCGCCTTCGGCGCCCTCCCGACTGCTCCCCGTGCTGGTGTTCACCTCCGGCATGTCGGTGATGGCCGTCGAGATGACCGGCCTGCGGCTGCTGGCGCCGTACTTCGGCACCTCGCTCATCGTGACGACGATCCTCATCGGCTCGATGATGGCCTTCCTGAGCCTGGGCTACTGGCTGGGCGGCCGGTGGGGCGACAAGCACCCGAACATGCGCCGGCTGTGCAGCACCACCGCCGTCGCGGCGGTGTTCATCCTGCTCACGCCGCTCTTGTCCCAGCCGATCCTGCGCGGCGCCAGCGCGGTCCTGCGGCCGCTCGTCCAGGGCGAGAACCTGGACAGTCCCGCCGTCGCGATCTTCAGCCTGGTCGGCGGCCTGCTCGGCACCCTGGCCCTGCTGGCCGTGCCGGTGACCCTGATGGGTACCGTCAGCCCGTGGGCGGTGCGCCTGGCGGTCTACCGGGTCGAAGACGCCGGCAAGGCGTCGGGTCGCCTGTACGCACTGTCGACCTTCGGCAGCATCCTGGGGTCCTTCCTGCCCGCACTCGTGCTGATCCCGGTGCTGGGTGTGCGGCGGACCTTCCTGGCGGTGGGCGCGACCCTGCTGGCCGTCAGCGTGGTCGGCCTGGCCGGCAAGGCCAAGGGCGCGGTGGTCGGCGGCGCAGTGGCGCTGCTGATGCTGATCCCCGCAGGCTCGGTCCGCCCGATGGAGGGCCTGGTCTACGAGTCGGAGAGCATCTACCACTTCATCCAGGTGGTCCAGGAGCCCTACGGCAAGTGCCCGAACGCCTACCACCTGTACCTGAACGAAGGCGTCGGCGTGCACTCGGTCAAGTGCCCCGATCCCGACTACGAGATCCGCGGGGTGTGGACCTACATGGCGGCGGCCCCGCTGTGGATGGAGACCGCCAAGAAGGACCCCGATGTGCTCATCGTCGGGCTCGCGGGCGGCACCATCGCCCGCCAGTTCCTGGAGGCCTTCCCCGAGTCCAAGGTGGTCGGCGTGGAGATCGACGGGGACGTGGTCGAGGTCGGCCGTCAGTTCCTGGACAACGACGACCCGCGCATCCAGCCGGTCGTGCTCGACGGCCGCATCTACCTGGATCACACGGACAAGAAGTTCGACGTCATCCTGATGGATGCCTACCGGCAGCCCTACATCCCCTTCCACCTGGTGACGGTCGAGTTCTTCGAGCAGGTCAACGACCGCCTGAACGACGGCGGCGTGCTGGCCGTCAACGTCGCCAGCATCCGCGGGGTCAGCCAGTCCCTGGCCCAGATGATCTACCGGACCATGAAGGAAGTCTTCCCCGAGGTCATCTGGGTCGACGCCACGCAGTCCAACGACGTCATCTACGCGATGAAGCGCCCGACCGATCACTACCTGGCCGCCGACCGGCTCGAGAAGGACCCCGACTTCCGGACCCAGGCCTACAAGCGCATCCGCGGCGTCTACCGCAAGAAGACCATGGGCGAGGTGCCCGGCTGGGAACAGGCCCGCGTGCTGACCGACGACCAGGCCCCCGTCGAGATGGCCTGGGACCTCGCGGCGCTGGACTACGCCAAGTAGCCGCCCCGATCATGGCCCAGACGTCGACGGCCGCCCCACCGGGAGCGGCCGTCGGTCGTCTCGGGGGGGCGCCCGCTCAGGCCGCGCGGCTGGCCTGCACCTGGACGAAGACCTCGCGCAGCAGGTCCATCATCATGGCGATCTCGTCGTCCTGGATGCCGAAGTGCGGGGTGAAGCGCAGGGCGTTCTGGCCGCCGTGCACGATGCCCAGGCCGGCCCGGCGGCAGAGCTCTTCGACCGCGCCGAAGCCGACCACCTGGATGCTGGGATCGAGCTCGGCGCAGAACAGCAGGCCGGTGCCCTGGACCAGGGTGACCAGGTCGGGGAACTCGGCCTGGATCCGCTGGAGCTCCGCCACGAACCGCGCCCCCTGGGTGCGGATGTTGTTGCGCAGCTCGTCCGTGATGCCGTCGAGCACCGCACAGGCGACATCGAGCGCCCGCGGGTTCGTGGTCATGGTGTTGCCGTAGACGCCGTGGGGGTAGAGCGCGGCAGCGCGCTGCGACAGGCCGAGCACGGACAGCGGGAACTGGCCGGCGTTGAGCGCCTTGGACCAGGACTCGACGTCCGGGCAGGCCGCGTCCTGGAAGCCCGGGTAGTCGACGATGGACAGCACGCCCTGGGCGCGCAGGCCCGCCTGGATGCTGTCCACGACCAGCAGGCCGCCCATCTGGTGGATGAGCTGGTCGGCCAGGTCGTAGAAGGCGCGGGTGACCGCGCGGCCGGGTGCGCCTTCGCCCTGGACGGGTTCCATGAACAGGGCGGAGAAGAACACGCCGTCGGCGTCCGCCTGGGTGAAGGCGGCCCGCAGCGCGGCGAGATCGTTCTGCTCGATCACCACCAGATCGCTGTGGTCGATGAAGGACGCGAGGTGCTTCTCGTAGGCGGTGCGGCAGGAGTCGCTGATCCGGGCCGGCCCGGTGGTCCGCCCGTGGAAGCCACCCTTGATGGCCAGGCTCTTGATGCGCTTGCCCGCGTGGGCGGCGCCGGGCGCGGTCTGGCGCCGGGCGTTGACGTCGGCCAGTCGCACGGCGACGGTCATGCTCTCGGAGCCGCTGTTCAGGCAGATGAACCGCGAGAAGGGGCAGCCCAGGTCACGGCTGTGGCCGAGCTCGTGCCGCATGGCCCGGTCGAAGTCGAGCTGGGCGAAGGCCGGGGTCATGACGTTGGCCATGACCTGGGGCTTGCCGAGGGCCGCCATGACGGTGGCCGGGTTGTGGCCCTGGCCGAGCATGCCGTAGCCGCCGCTGTCGTGCACGACGGCGCCGTGCGTGCTGACGATCCACGGCCCCTGGGCGGCCAGGGACACGAAGGGCTGCACCGCTTCCGGCTGGTAGAAGTTGACGAAGCCGGCCTGGACCAGGGAGATGAGGTCCGACTCCGGCAGGCGCAGGGCGTCGGCGTGGCGCGCGGCCAGCTCGCGGTGGGCGGCGACCGCCTGTTCGACGGCCTGGACCAGGTCGGGGTGGCGGGTCGCCATGTCGGCGATCACGTCGTCGGGGAGGCCACGGGTCTGGCGGGTGCCGGCGAAGCTGCGGATCTCGTTGAGCTGGTCCAGGACGGTCATGGCGGGGCTCCAGGGGGCGCCTGAGGAGGAGGGAGGGGGGGAGTTCCGGCTATCCCGGCCCGCGGGCATCCGTGGGCTTCGTGGCGGGCCGGAAACACCCCGCCGCAGGCCATTGCCCGGGCCCGGAACGCGGGCTACCCCGTGCCCTTCCTCCCCACCCCCGTGTCCCGAGGCGATCATGCCCGCGAAGTACGAAGGCCTGGACTTCTACAACATCGACGCCCACCTCACCGACGAGGAGCGGATGGTCCGCGACCTGGTCCGCCAGTGGGTCGACGACAAGGTCCTGCCCATCATCGAGAAGCACAATCGGGCGCACACCTTCCCCGACGAGCTCATCCCCGAGATCGGCGAGATGGGCCTGCTCGGCATGAACATGGAAGGCTACGGCTGCGCGGGCATGAGCAACGTGGCCTACGGCCTGGCCTGCCAGGAGCTCGAGCGCGGCGACTCGGCCATCCGATCCTTCGTCAGCGTGCAGGGCAGCCTGGCCATGCACCCGATCCACTCCTTCGGCAGCGAAGAGCAGAAGCAGAAGTACCTGCCCAAGATGGCCCGGGCCGAGCTCATCGGCTGCTTCGGCCTGACCGAGCCCGACTACGGCAGCAACCCGGGCGGCATGGTCACCAAGGCGGTCGAGGACGGCGATCACTACGTGCTCAACGGCGCCAAGATGTGGATCACCAACGGCACGATCGCTGACCTGGCCATCGTGTGGGCGAAGCTGATCCCGCAGGGAGGCACCCTGGCCGACGGCGTCATCCGCGGCTTCATCGTCGAGAAGGGCGATCCCGGCTTCTCGGCCCCGGAGATGCACGGCAAGCACAGCCTGAAGGCCAGCGTCACGAGCGAGCTCGTGTTCGAGGACTGCCGGATCCCCAAGGATCGGATCCTGCCTCACGTGCACGGCCTGCGCGGACCGTTCTCCTGCCTGAACAACGCCCGCTACGGCATCTCCTGGGGCGTGCTCGGCGCGGCCCAGGCCTGCTTCCACAGCGCCCGCGACTACGCCCTCACCCGCATCCAGTTCGACAAGCCCATCGCCAGCTACCAGCTGGTCCAGAACAAGCTGGCGTGGATGCTGCGGGAGATCACCAAGGGCCAGCTGCTCGCCCTGCACCTCGGCCGCATGAAGGACGACGGCACGATGTTCCACGAGCAGGTCAGCCTGGCGAAGATGAACAACGTGGACATCGCCCTGGACATCGCCCGCATCGCCCGCGACATGCACGGCGCCAACGGCATCCTCGACGAGTACCCGGTGATGCGCCACATGGCGAACCTCGAGACCGTCAAGACCTACGAAGGCACCCACGACATCCACAACCTCATCCTGGGGCGGTGGATCACGGGCATCCAGGCCTTCTTCTAAGGGGTCTCGTCGGCCTTCGGGGCCTCGGTGGCGGCGGCCTGGCTGCGCAGCTCCGTGCGCTGCCAGCCGGCGTCCGTGCGTCGCAGCTCCCAGGTCGGCCAGTAGGTCAGGTCGACCTTCAGGGTGTCGACCTCCATTCGCCCGTCCAGATCGGCCGTCTTGAGCCGCACGGCGCCACCGTCAGCGAGGTCGCCCACCGCGGCCAGGAACGTGTCCAGGTCCGGTGTCGGGGTGCCGTTCACCTCCAGGATGCGGCGCGTGGCGCGCAGCCCGTAGCGGGCGGCCGGCGAGCCGTACCAGTACCAGGCGACGTAGACCCCGTTCGGCACCAGGCCGCGCTGCTCGGGGATGGCGTCGTGGGGCTCGTGCAGCAAGGTGCCGGCCCACGACACCACCCGGTCGACGCCCTGCGCCGTGCGGGCGATGGTCGCCACCTTCTCGGTCCGGACCTCGCCTCGCCGAGCGATCCGAAGCTCGACGGCGTCGGCCCGCGCCGCTTCTTCGATGCGCCGCAGATCGAGGGCCGGCTCGCCGTCGACGGCCAGCAGCAGATCTCCCTCCTGCAGCACGCCGCGGGCCGGAGCGTCGGCCCAGATCCGGGTGACCAGGAACACGCGCCGGTTGGTGCCGGCGGCCGCCTCCAGGATCTGGGCCTCGGCTTCGGGCAGCCCGCGATCCCGTGCATCGACCAGCCCCACCTCGACCAGGTCGATGCCGAGCGAGCGATGGGTCGGGGTCTCCCCGCGCCGCAGCGGCTCGACCACGTCTTCGATGTAGGCGGCGGGCAGGCCCCGGAAGAAGGCCTGGGGCTCTTCCCCCGAGAGGTCCACGAAGCTGGCCCACAGGGCCTTCACGCGGCCCTTCCGATCGGTCAGCACGCCGCCCGAGGACCGCGCCGCTTCCGCGATGTCGACCACCTCGAGGTTGCCGTCCCGGAAGAAGGGCGGGCTGGGGGTCGGCAGGTACAGGGGGTCGGTGCGCTCGACGCGGGTCTTCTGGCTCACGACCCGCGCCCGGCTGTCCAGCCCGACGTGCCAGACCTTGTCGCCGGGGGACAGCGGCTCGGGGGACAGGGTCACGCCGCGGACGGGCGTGTCGCCCAACAGGGCCGGGTCGTACTGCAGCACGGCCAGGTTGTGCAGGGGGTGCAGGTGCACGACCCGCGCAGGGATGCGCACGGAACCGCCGAAGGTGATCCGCACGTCGCCCAGCGCGATGGGCACGGTGTCGCGGTCGACGACCACCAGGCCCTGCTCGGCGTCGACGACCACGCCGGCCCCGATGTAGTTGCTGCCGTAGACGCCCTCGACCCGGTAGGGGATGTCGAAGTCGACCAGCACCAGGCTGGGGGCGAGTCGGTCTTCGATGCGCGCTTCTTCGTCCGGGAAGTCGGTCGACGACACCCGCATGGGGGGCATGGGGGGCGCGGTGGCGCCGTCCTGGCAGGGCCAGTCGCCGGTCTCGGCTTCCCAGGTGCAGCGGCGCATCGGGAACCAGCGGCGGTCCATCGTGAACACACCGACCCGCTCGGTCTTGGGCTCCGCCAGGTCGAAGAAGCGCACGGGCACCTGGGCACCGTCGGGCAGCGACTCGAGCGCCGCCTGGGCGTCGTCCAGGCTGTAGATCGGATCGGCGCCGATCGCCGTGATCACGGCGTTGCGGCCGACGCCCGCGGCCTGGAGCATGTAGCCGCTGGCCGCGACGTAGGCGCCGCCGACCGGGACGAGGGCGTGGCGGGCCTGCTGGTAGGACAGCTCGTTGAGCACCACGTCGCCGACCTCCAGGTAGCTGTCCGGCGTGATCTCGTGCAGGTCCTGGACGGGGATGGTCAGCTCGACCCGCTGGCCACCGCGTTCCACCACGACGGGGAGCTCACCGCCCACGTTGTCGTCGAGCAACGCTTCCAGCCGGACGTGCCCGTCGATGAGCGCGCCGCCCACCTCGATGACGATGTCGCCCAGCTCCAGCAGGCCGTGGGCCGTGCCGCCTGGGACGAGCCCCTCGATCACCAGCATGCCGGTGCCGTGGGGTGCTTCCTTGCGCACGCGGGCCTCGGTCTCGGCGGACAGGCCGAGCCGGGACAGCTCGTCGAAGGGCCGCAGGATCATCGACGCCTGCCAGGTGCCGCGCGGGACCTGCTCGCCCCGCTGCACGTACTCGAGGGCCCGGACCACCCGGTCCAGGGGGAGGAAGAAGCTGCTGGCCGCCTGGCGGCTGCTGCCGGCGTTGAGCGCGACGACGCGGCCTTCGCGGTCGAGGACGGGGGAGCCCGAGGATCCGCCGGAGGTGCCGCTCGCGGCCTGGATGTAGAAGGTGTTGAAGTCGTTGAACCGGAAGCGGCCGTAGGCCGGCGCGGGGCGGTCCAGGCGGGCCAGGGTGCCGGCGAGGATGCTGACCTGTTCACCGGCGTCGTTGCCGACGATGCGCACGTCGACGCCGACGCGGGCGCCTTCCGGGTGGAGCTCGAGCTCGTCGACGTCCATGAACCGCACGTCCTTCGGGTCGAAGCGGTAGAAGCCGAAGTCGTGCACCGGGTCCCGGTAGATGGCCTGGACCGGGACCTCTTCGTGGTCGAGGAAGACCGCTTCCGCCACCACCGGACCGGGGGTGACGACGTGGCGGTTGGTGAGGATGATGCCGCGCTCGGCATCGACGATGAACCCGGTCGCGACCGAGGAGCTGGCCTGCTCCGTGTCGAAGGCGCGGGTGCTGACGACCCGCAGCGACACGATGGCGGGCACGGCCGCCTCGAGGGTGCGCTCCCACTGGGCGCTCTCGCCCACGACGGCACGGTCTGCGAGGCCACGGTCCGCGAGGCCACGGTCCTGGGCCACCGCGGGGGCCGTGACAGTCGTTGACAGGATCAGCGAGAAGATCGACAGCATCAGCATCCTCGGGAGTGCCTCCTCGCCCTATCCGGCTGGATCCTGCCTCGCCGAAGCCCGCGTCGTGAATGAATCGAACCGGCCCGCGTCGATGGCAGCGAGCACGGCAGACACGCCGCCGCTCCCTCCCCTCCCCCACAAGGAGTCCACGATGGGCCTGCTCCGCTTCGCCATCCCCGCCGCCGCTCTCGCCTTCTTCGGCATGCAGTCCTCGACCGCCGAGGCGGCCCCCCGCGTCGTCGTGCACCTCGAGGCGCCCCCCATCGTCATCGCCGCCCCGGCTCCGGCCGCCAAGGTGTGGATCGACGGCCACTACGAGGTCCACCGCGGCCGCACCGTGTGGGTCTCCGGCCACTGGGCCGCCCGCGGCGCCCCCGGCGCGGTGTTCGTCCCCGGTCACTGGGAACGCCGTGGCCGCGGCAAGGTCTGGGTCCCCGCGCATTGGCGCTGACCCGCGCGGCTCCGGCCGCCCGCGACCATGATCCCACGCCCCGGCCTCGGCCGGGGCGTCGGCGTCTCGGCCCCGGCTTCGGCCGGGGCGTCGGCGTCTCAGTCCCCTTCGAAGCCGAAGGGGTGGATGCCGAGCAGCGCGATGACGCTGGCGTAGACCCGGAGCACGCGCTCGACCTGGCGGGGCTGCAGCAGCACCCCCTGACGCCGCAGCTCGACGTGCACGGATCGCAGCAGGGCCGCCAGGTCCCCCTCGTCGCGGGCGGTGAGCTCGGCGCGCATGACCTGGACGGTCGCCTTGACCGCGAAGGGCGACAGGCTCAGCCCATCCCGGTCCAGCCAGGCCACGACCTCGTGGACCACGTCGTCGAGCCCCAGCACGCCCCGCCCGTCCGACTGGAAGCTCGGGGAAGTCGCGCCGGGCAGGCCGGGAATCGGAGGCATGGAGGGTGACCCTGACGGCTGGGAACCGCAGGGTACACGGTCACCAGGCCAGCGTCATCCACAGCCGGGCCGTGTCGTTCGCCAGGCTGCGGCCGCCGGTCTCGAGCCGCATCACGTAGCCGCCACCCACGCCGACATGGTCGTCGAGCAGGTGTCCGGTCACGCCGGCGGTCATGGCCATCAGGTCGCCCTGGTCGTCGACGTCGGTGTCGTCGTCGAACAGCTCGAAGCGCACGGCGGGCTCGACCGGCCCGAAGGCGTAGCCGACCTGGCCGAAGGCGCCCCAGCGGGTGGTCTTCGACAGCACGCCCGGCGCCGCGACGTCGGTGTTGGCGGGCTTGAGGTCGTTCATCCGGCCTTCGGCCAGGAAGTGGAAGCCCTGGACCTTGATCATCATGTCGCCGCCGACACCCATGGTGTCCACGGCCACGTCCATGTCGTAGAAGAAGTCGCCGGCCACGCCGATGGTGAAGCCCTCGCGGCCGCCCCAGGTCTTGTAGGTGCCCGACGGGCCGTAGGCGAACTCGGCCCGCGCCGCGACGAGCTTGCCGTTGTTGTCGTCGCCCAGGAAGTCGCCGTTGCCGTTGAAGCCGCCGCCGCGCAGGCGGACGCGCGCGTCGCCTTCGGTCTTCCAGTCCACCATCAGGCCGGCGTCCCGGCCCGGGGTCAGCCACTCGCTGGTGACGCTGCGCTCGGCCAGGGCCAGCTTGCTGCTGGACATCAGCTGCTCGCGGCTGATCGGCGGCTTCATCACGCCGGCCTGCAGCCACAGCCCCTGGACCGGCGCGTAGCCGACGAAGGCATCGACCAGCTCGACGCCGTGGTCGTCGTCCGACAGGCTGTCGAACGCGCTGCCGACCCCGACACTGACGCCATACCGCAGCATGTCGCCTTCGCCTTCCAGACCCAGCCGCGCGCGGCGCAGCTTCAGGCCCGGGTCGTCTTCCGGGTCGCCGTAGCCGGCGGGATCGGCCTGGGCGTTCTCGTCCATGTCGTAGGCGGTGAGCCAGGCCTGGACGAGCGCGATCGGCTGCGGCTTGGGGATGGGCGAGGATGCCTTCGGCGCGCTGGCGTTGTCGTCGTCGGCGAGGGCGGCCCCAGGGAGGACCAGGCCGAGGCCCAGGGCGAGGAGGGAGAGCGGCGAAGAGGGCTTCTGCATCGGGGTCCTCGGGGGGATCCGGTCGCCTGCGGGCGGGCCGGAGCAGGGCGGCCTCGCAGTGCGCGGCCTTCGCGGTGCGGCTACTATAGCGGCCTCCTCGGCGCCACCATCCGACCTTCCCGGGCCCGTCATGCTCGTCCCCTCCCTGCTCGCCGGCCTGCTGCTCTCCTCCGGCTGCGCGCCCTCCGATCCCTTCGCGCGCGCCTACGAGATGAAGGAGCTCAAGGAAGGCATCGGCGGCCCCAAGGCGTCGGCCCGCCCCGGCGACTTCGTGCTGGAGAACGACCGCATCCGGCTGGCGATCCTGGGCCCCGACCCCAGCCTGGGGCCGCACACCAGCGGCGGCAGCCTGGCCGACGCCGACCTGCAGCGCTTCTCGGAGGCCTACGACGACGGCAACGGCAACGACCGGCTGGCCGAGGTCTTCGCCACGGTGAACCTGAACATCGCCGAGACCGCCAACGGCGCCGGCACCGTCGCGATCGTCGCCGACGGCAGCGACGGCGGCGCGGCCATCGTCTGCGTCGAGGGCCCCTACGAGCCCTTCATCACCCTGCTGCGGCCGCTGTGGGTGCTGGTCAACGGCCCCACCTTCCGGATGCGCACCGACTACATCCTGGAGCCCGGCAGCCCCGCCGTGCTGGTGCGCAGCGTCGCCACCATCGTCGAAGACCTCGAAGACGACACCGGCGGCTGCGAGGGCACGCTCGGCGACGACATCCCCGCCGCCGACGGCGCCGACACCACCCTGCCGATCATCGAGCTCGCCATGGAGACCGGCATGGTCTTCGGCGACTTCTACCTGCAGGGCGGCAGCGTCGACGTGTTCGCGCCCGACATCGGCTTCGACGAAGAAGGCTACGTCAACGATCTCTCCCAGGCCGGCGCCAACACCTTCCAGGACCCGATCGCCATCGACTTCCTGGCCGGCACGGCCGACGGCGTCAGCTACGGCACGATGCCCACGGCCGGCCGTACCTTCGTGCCGATGTTCACCAGCAGCCAGACCGTCACGGTGGGCGGCGCGGTCGTCGGGGATCCGGACACCCGCGGGCGCTTCGACGTCGGCACCCGTTACCGCTACGACCGCTGGTTCGCCGTCGGCCAGGGCGACGTCGGCAGCGTCGTCGACGCCCTGCTCGAGGTCCGCGGCGACGCCGTCGGCCGGGTCCAGGGCTACGTCGTGGAGTCCGGCACCGGCGTCGCGCTGTCCGCCGTGCACGTCTTCGCCTTCAAGCCCGGCAGCGACGCCCCCTACCTGGAGTGGACCACGGACATCGGCGAGGATGACGTGCACGACGGGTCCTTCGGCGGCAAGCTGCCGGTCGGCACCTGGGAGCTCGCGACCTACGCCGAGGGTCGGTCGCTGAGCGAGCGCGTCACCGTCGACGTCACCGACGGCGGCACCGTCGACCTGGTGCTCGCGAGCCCCCAGCCGGGCTCGGTGTCCTTCCAGGTCCGCGACGGCGAAGGCACCATCGTGCCCGCCAAGCTGACCTTCTTCCGCGCCGACGACGTCGACATCCGCGATCCGGTGCTGGGCGACTCGTTCATCGGGGGCCAGCCCGCGACCGTGTACTTCGCGACCTACGGCGACGGCCAGGTCGTGCTGCCGCCGGGCGACTACTACGCGGTCGCCAGCCGTGGCGTCGAGTACGAGCTCGGCATCAGCGAGGTCTTCACGCTGACCGGCAGCAGCCACGTCGACCTGGACCTGACGGTGGTCCGCACCGTGGACACCAGCGGCTGGATCTCGGCCGACCTGCACGTGCACTCGGTCCCGAGCCACGACAGCGGTGTGTCCCTGGAAGACCGCGTCGGCACCATGGTGAGCGAGGGCGTCGAGTTCTTCAGCAGCACGGACCACGACCACGTCACGGACTTCGCGCCGACGGTCCAGGCCATGGGCCTGGAAGAATGGGTCAGCACGGCAGTGGGCCTGGAGGTCACGACCATCGAGATCGGCCACTACCTGGGCTTCCCGCTGCGCCACGACTTCCTGGCCGACCAGGGCGGCGCCTTCGACTGGACGGGCATGACCCCCCAGGACATCGTCGACGGCATCCGCGACCTGCGCGACCCGACCCGGGGCGAGCCCGTCGTGTTCATCGGCCATCCCCGGGACGGCATCCTGGGCTACTTCGACCAGTACGGCCTCGACCACTACGAGAGCGACGGGGACGAGCCCCTGGTCGACCCCGGCGTGCTCGCCACGCTGACCGGCAACGACCTGCTGTCGGCCGACAACTTCACCGAGGACTTCGACGCGCTCGAGCTGCTCAACGGCAAGCGCTTCGAGCTGCTGCGCACGCCGACCACCAGCGAGCTCGCCGCCTACGCCGCCGACCCCGACAGCGTCAGCGTCTACGACATGGCCGAGCGGACCATGGACGAGCAGATCCTGCTGATGGACGGCGAGGAGACCCTGGGCGGCGGCGGCCACGAAGGCACCATCGACGACTGGTTCAACCTGCTGAACCTGGGCTTCCGGTACACGGCCCTGGGCAACAGCGACACCCACGGCAAGACCGGCGTCGAGTCCGGCTGCCCGCGCAACTTCGTCGTGAGCGAGACCGACGACCCCGGCTTCATCACCCCGCAGGCCGTCGCCGACGCCGTGCGCGAGGGCAAGGTGGTCGCCAGCTACGGGCCCTTCGTGCGGTTCTGGGCCGACAGCCCCGACCAGGGCGTCGGCAGCACCGTCGTCAGCAGCGGCGAGGTCGTGCTGAACATCGAGGTGCAGAGCCCGTCCTGGTTCGACGTCGAGCGGGTCGAGGTCTACGAGAACGGCACCCTCATCGCCGAGTACGAGATCCCGACCCCCAACGCCGACCCGCTCAACCTGTACGAGCAGCTGCCGGTCTCGCCCGACCAGGACGCCTGGTACGTCGTCATCGCGCTGGGCCAGGACGACATGGGGCCCATCTTCACCCCGGTGGAGATCCCCTACATCCAGCTGCAGGACATCGTCGTCGACGCGCTCGAGGGCGTGCCCGGCGTCAGCTCGCTGGTCGGCGAGGCCCAGCCGATCCCCCGCGCCTTCCCGGTCCATCCCTTCGCGCTCACCAACCCCATCTGGATCGACCGCGACGGCGATGGCTTCGATCCGCCCGGGTACGCCGAGTGGCTGCGGGCCCCCGCGGAGTAGGCCGGGTGGAGGAGCCGCTCTCGCACCCGTCCCTCGACGCGCTGCCGCTCGACGCGCTGCCGCTGGTGGTGGTCGACCTGGAGACCACCGGGCTGTCGGTCGAGGAGGGCCATCGCATCGTCGAGGTGGCCGCGGTGCAGAGTGGCCCCGAGGGCGAGGCCCGCTGGAGCCAGCTGGTCGACCCGTGCATGACCATGCCGGCCGACAGCTACGCCGTGCACGGCATCGGCGACCGGCTGCTGGACGGCGCCCCGACCATCGACGCGGTGCTGCCCGAGCTGCGTCGCCGGATCGAGGGCCGGGTGCTGGTCGCCCACCACGCCCCCTTCGATCTGGGCTTCCTGGCCGCCGCCTGCGCCCGGATCGGCCAGCCGCCCGTCCAGCCCGCCGCCGTCGTCGACACCCTGCTGCTCGCGCGCGTCGTCTTCGGGCTCATCCACTGCAGCCTGCCCGAGCTGGCCGCCCGGGTCGGTGCCCCGCACGATCCCCCACACCGGGCCCTGCCCGACGCGGTGGCGACCCTGCACCTGTTCCGGGCGATGGCGGCCGAGCTGGGGGACCAGGCCCCGACCCTGGGCGAGCTCGTCGCGCTGCCGCAGCGCCTGGCGAAGGGCGGCGAGCTGCGCACCGTGCACCGCCGCGCCCTGCAGCAGGCCCTGCTGGACGGACACGACGTGGTCATCGACTACAGCAGCGGAGCGGGAGGCGCCCTGTCCACCCGGCGCCGGATCCGGGTGACCCGCCTGCGCAGCCCCTACGTCGAGGCCTGGTGCCACCTTCGTGGGGCCGAGCGGGTCTTCAAGCTGTCGCGGATCCGCCGGGTGGCCCCGGCCCCGGAGCCTGCTCCCGGCCCGTCCGAGGACTGACCGGGAGCCGGACGGCTCAGTGGGTGCCCTGCTCGGCCAGCCAGCGCTCGGCCTCGAGGGCGGCCATGCAGCCGCTGCCAGCCGCGGTGATCGCCTGGCGGTACACGCTGTCCTGGACGTCGCCGCAGGCGTAGATGCCCGGGACGTTGGTCGCGGTGCTGTCGGGCTTCGTGATCAGGTAGCCGTTGTCGTGGTGATCGAGCTGCTCGACGAAGGCCTTGCTGTTCGGCGTGTGGCCGATCGCCAGGAACAGGCCCTTGATGTGGGGCCAGTCGGTCTCTTCGCCCGTCCGGGCGTCCCGCACGCGGATGCCCTCGACCTCGGCGGGGCCGAGCACGTCGGCGACCTCGGTGTGCCAGTGCACGACGACCTTGTCGTTGGCGAAGACCCGCTCCTGCATGATCTTGCTGGCCCGAAGCTCGTCGCGACGCACCAGCAGGTGGACCTTGCTGGCGAACTTGGTCAGGAAGGTCGCTTCTTCGGCCGCCGAGTCGCCGCCGCCGACCACGGCGAGCTCGACGCCGCGGAAGAAGAAGCCGTCGCAGGTCGCGCAGGCCGACACGCCGTGGCCGCGCAGCCGGATCTCGTTCGGCAGTCCCAGGTACCGGGCGCTGGCGCCGGTCGCGATGATGATGGTGCGGGCCTTGCCCTCGCCCTGGGACGTCTTGTAGGTGTACGGCCAGGACGACACGTCGATCCCGGTGCACTCGTCCAGCACGAAGCGGGTGCCGAACCGGCCGGCCTGCTTCTTCATCACGTCCATGAGCTCGGGGCCCATGATGCCTTCTTCGTGGCCGGGGAAGTTCTCGACGTCGGTGGTGGTCATCAGCTGGCCGCCGGGCTCGATGCCCTCGTAGACCAGGGGCTCGAGGTTCGCGCGGGCGGCGTAGAGGGCAGCGGTCAGACCGGCGGGACCCGACCCGAAGATCACGACGTTCTCGATGTCGCGGGGACCGTGGTCGGCGGGGCCGGGAGACGGGGCGGTGCTCATGGGGTGCTCCAGCGGGGGATACGGGGGAGGAAGGGGGCCCCCTAATCCGGCGGGCCCCCTGGAGTGGCTGCACCATGCACACCGATCCCGGCCGCGTCATCCGCGCCCAGGCCGAAGCGCTCGGCTTCACGAGGGTGCGCTTCGCGAGGGCGTCGGATGCACCGGGCATCGCGGCCTACGACGCCTTCTTGTCGCAGGGACGACACGGGTCGATGGGCTGGATGGTGGCCAGCCGGGGCCCACGGGCGAACCCCGGCGAGCTGCTGCCCGGCGTGCGCAGCGCGGTGGTGCTGGGGGTCGATCACGCCTGGCCCCGCCCGGCGGATCCTGGCGGGCTGACGGGCAAGGTCGCGAGCTACGCCTGGGGCCGCGACTACCACAACCTGGTGGGCAAGCGGCTGCGGCGGCTGGCCCGCGATCTGCGCGAGGCGCTGCCGGACCTGGGGGTCTACTGGGGCGTCGACAGCCGGCCGCTCATCGAGCGGGCCTGGGCCGAGCGCAGCGGCATGGGCTTCATCGGGCGCAACTGCTGCCTGATCGTTCCGGGCCAGGGTTCCTACCTGTTCCTGGCGGTGCTGCTGATCGACGTCGACCTGGAGCCCGACCTGCCGCGGGGCGGCGCCGACCGCCACTGCGGCAGCTGCCGTCGCTGCCTGGACGTCTGCCCGACCGACGCCTTCGTCGACAGCCACCAGCTCGACGCACGCCGCTGCATCTCGTACCTGACCATCGAGCACCGGGGTGCGATCCCCGAGCCCCTCCGGGCCGGCATGGGCCGCTGGGTCTTCGGCTGCGACCTGTGCCAGGAGGTCTGCCCGCACAACCACGCGCCTCCTCCTTCGCCCGAACCCGACCTCGCCCCTCGTCCGGACCACGCCTGGCTCCCCCTCCCCGCCCTCCTCCAGACCCCCGACGACGTCCTGGAGCAGTCCCTGCTGGGCTCGCCCCTGCGTCGCCCCGGAGCGATCGGCCTCAAGCGCAACGCCTGCGTGGTGCTGGGCAACCTGGGCGACGTGGCCGCGATCCCCGTGCTCGAAGCGCAGCGCCACCGCGGGGACCTGGTGGTCGAGCACGCCGAGTGGGCACTCGACCGGCTGGGCGCCGGCAGCTGATCAGCCGCGGATGAAGCTCGCCTCGAAGGCCAGCTGGCGCGAGGCCTCGAGCTCGGCGCCCGACAGGATCTCGGCGTCTTCGAGCAGCGAGAACTCCCGCTGCAGGCTGGTCGAGCACAGGTAGGTGCCGTCCGTGTTCACGGTGAAGCGCACACCCCGCTCCTGGAACGTTCCCAGGATGAACTTGAACTCCTCGAGGTGCCGAACCGCCCGCGTGTGCAGGTTGCTGGTCGGGCAGATCTCCAGCACCGTGCCGCTGTCGACCAGCCGGGCCAGCGCCTCTTCGTTGTAGGCGGCGCGCACGCCGTGGCCGATGCGGTCGGGCTTGAGCCGGTCGAGCACGGCGATGACGCCTTCGCCGGAGGTGTTCGCGGTCTCGCCGGTGTGGACCGTCGTGCCCAGGCCCTCGGAGCGCGCGCGGGCGAACAGGTCGGCGTAGGCATCGACGTTCTCGCCGAGCTCGACGGCGTTGGTCTCGGTGCCCGCCAGGTCGATACCGACGACCCCGCGGGAGCGGTACATGATCGCCTTCTCGAGGATGATCTCGTTGAGATCGGCGTCGAACTCGCGGGCCAGGCAGAAGATGAGCCCGGCGCGCACGCCGTACTCGAGCATCGCCCGGTCCATGCCGCGGATGGCGGCGTGGATGATGTGGTCGAGGTCCCGCGCACCGCCTTCGTTGCGCTTCATCGGGTTGAACCGGAGCTCGATCTGTTCCACCCGCGAGCTTCTGTACTCCTTGCCGATGATCTCGTAGATCGACCGCTCGACGGCCGCCGGGCTGCTCTGGATCTTCTCCGTCACGTCGTGGAGGATCCGCAGGTAGTCGTCCAGGCTGCGGTCCCGCCGCGGGTCCACGGTGACCAGGTCGACGAACTCCCAGTAGTCCCGCACCGGCAGCTTGAAGCCCTGCTGGTGGGCGATGGACCACAGGATGTGCGGCGCCACGCTGCTGCCGACGTGGATGTGCAGGTCGCAGAGCGGGCGCGGTTCGGACATCCGGGGCTCCCGGGGGCTCACTCGCCCTTGACGGCGTCGAAGTCGAACAGGCGGTGCACCTTCACCTTGGCGCCGGGGCCGCCGACGCGGCAGTGACAGGCCAGGCGCTTCTTGCCGGGGGCCTGCTTGTGCCACTTCTGCATGACCTCGACCTCACCGCTGGACGCAGCCTCGAGCCCGCGGTCCACCAGGATGTCCACCGCGCACTGGCCGCACTGTCCGTCCGGGCAGGGCGTGTCGATGGGCGACGGCAGGAACTGGCTGGCCATGGCGAGGGTGTAGTGCTCCTCGGCCTGGATCGTGTGCTCGGTGCCGTCGGGCAGCACGTAGGTGACGGCGTGCTGGACGATGTCGGCCGAGCCGGGCGTGGCGCCCCGACCCAGGGCGCCCTTGATGCGCTTGCGGATGCCCCAGGGGGTCATGGCTCAGTCCTCCTTCGCGGGAACGCGGCGCTCGGCGCGCTGCTGGTCGTCCCGTAGCCCGTTGCGCTCCCGCTCGACCTCCTCGATGGCGGCGGTCAGGAACTCGAAGGCGTCGTCGACGCTGTCGGAGCGGTGGAACATCAGCAGGTCGCGCTCGGAGATGGTGCCCCAGTCGACCATGGCCTGGATGTCGGTGACCTGGCGCCAGTACTCGGCGCCGAACAGCACGGTGGGCAGCGGCTTCTTGATCTTGCCGGTCTGCCGCAGGGTCAGCATCTCGAACAGCTCGTCCATGGTGCCGAAGCCGCCGGGGAAGATGACGAGCGACTTGGCCAGGTAGGCGAACCAGTACTTCCGCATGAAGAAGTAGTGGAACTCGAAGCCGAGCTCGGGCGTGACGTAGGGGTTGAGCTTCTCTTCGAAGGGCAGCGAGATGCCGAGCCCCACGGACTTGCCGCCGGGCACGTCCGCCGCGCCGCGGTTCGCGGCTTCCATGATGCCGGGGCCGCCGCCGGTGGCCACGTAGTAGCGGCTCTTCTTCTGGCTCATCGACCACTCGGTCAGGCGCCGGGACAGCTCGCGGGCGTCTTCGTAGAACCGGCTCATGCGCACGCGGCGCTGGGCCAGCTTGACCTGGTGGTCCAGGCGACGGTGTTCTTCGCCCTCGGCGGCGCCGCGCAGCTCGCGCTCGGCGTTGTGCAGCTCGGCGACGGCCTGCTCGCGGGGGATGGACCGCGCGGAGCCGTACATGACGATGGTGTCCTTGACCTTCTGGTCGCGGAAGCGCTGCCGGGGCTCCTCGTACTCGCAGAGGATGCGGATGGTGCGGGCCTGCGGACTGTTGAGGAAGTCCAGGTTCTTGTAGGCCTTCTGCACGGAGTAGGGGGAGTCGTCGCTCACGGGACCTCGGGGGCTGTGGGAGGGGCGGGACCGAAGGAGGAGCGCCAGGGAAGCGGCAGGTTCGGCCCGCGGGGAGTCCCGAACGCTATTGCAGCGCGCAGCCACAGGCGAGAGGCCGTGCGAGAAGCCCTTCGAGATCAACGGGTTGCGTGATCTCGCCGCCCCCGGTTCGGATCCTCGGGCCCTCGGAGTCGAACGGTGCGAGCTGGCTGACGGACAGCCGCTCCCCTTCCCCGCTCAGGAGGACGACGCCATGACCCCCACGCTCTCTCCCCTCGCCCACCGCTCCCTGCTGCTGGCCGGGGTGTTCGCCCTGACCACCGGCTGTGTGGTCTACGACGACACCTGCGACGACGGCAGCTTCTGGTCCGACGACTCGGGCTGGGGCGACGACGGCTACGGCGACGACGGCGGCGACGACGCCCGCACCGTCGAGTTCTGGATGGACCCCGACACCGTGCACCCCGGCGAGACCCTGATCGCCGGCCTGCAGGCCGACGCACCCCTCGACTGGTCGCAGGTGGTCGAGGTCGAGATCTTCGGCGACATCACCCTCTGCACCACCCAGGCCCGCCAGGACGAGCTGCTGCTGACCCTGGCCGTGGACGCCGACGCCCGCCTGGGCGGCGTCGACCTGCTGCTGCACATGCAGGACGGCGACGTCTTCTTCATCGAAGACGCCATGTCCGTCGTCGCTGGCGACGGTGGTGGTGACGCCAGTACCGACGGCGGCAGCGGCTCGGACGGCAGCGGCAGCGGCTCCGACGGGAGCGGCAGCGGCAGCGGCTCGGACGGCAGCGGCAGCGGCAGCGGCGGCTCCTCCGACGGCAGCGGCGCCGGCTCCACCAGCGGGGCCTGCGGCGGATGACCCACCGCGCCGCCGTCCTCCACCACCCTGCCCTGCCCCGCATCGCCGGTCCAAACCCTGGAACGGCGGTGCGGGAGGAGGGCGGTGGCGCACCCGCTCCGGCGCAGCAGCCCAGCTCGGGACTGCGTCCGTCTCCGCCGCCGCGCGCCGCCTCCGCGATGCGCGACGGCGCACCCGGCGAGATACCGGGGCCGCGGTCCACCGCTGCTCCGGGAGGCTCCATGGCACGTGGTGCCGACAGCCTCGACATCGCCGAGCTCTACCGCCGGTACGGCGACATGGTCTACGGGCGCTGCCTGTCCATGCTGCGCAACGACGCCGACGCCGTCGACGCGACCCAGGAGACCTTCCTCAAGGCCCACCGCTACCGCGAGCGGTTCCGGGGCCAGAGCAAGCCCAGCACCTGGCTCTACCGCATCGCCACGAACACCTGCCTCAACGTCATCCGGTCCCGCAAGCGGCACCCGGAAGACCCGGTCGAAGACGTCGGCGAGGTCGTGCAGCTCCAGGGCCGGACCGGCCCGCGCGACGGGCTGCTCGACGACGTCGCGGCCCGCGACCTGGTCGACCAGCTGCTGCAGGGCTGGGACGAGAAGACCTGCCAGTGCGTCGTCTACCACTACGTCGACGGCATGACCCAGGACGAGGTCGGCGAGCTGCTGGGCGTCACCGGCGCCGCCGTGCGCAAGCGCCTCACCAAGTTCAAGCGGCAGAGCCGCGAGCGCTTTCCCGACTGGCCCGGCTGGTCCCAGGAGGGCGAGTGACCCCCGACACCCCGCCTCCTCCGCGCCCCCTGCTGTTCCTCTTCCCCGCCCCGGAGCGCACCGTGCCCCCCGCACATCCCGGTCCGCACCCCAGCACCCTGACCCTCCACCAGCTGCGCTACGAGGAGCTCGAGCCCGACGAGGAGCAGGCGGTCCGCGCCCACCTCGACGCCTGCGGGCTGTGTCGGGACCGGCTGCACGAGCAGCAGGACTTCCGCGCGGCCTTCCTGAAGCACGCGCCGCCCCTCGTCCTCCCCGACGACGACGCGGTCGACGCAGCGGTCGACGACGTGCTCGACGAAGCGCTCGACGACGTGCTCCCGCCCTCGGTGGCGCCTGCCGCGGCCACCCTCCTGGACGCAGGGATCGACGAGCCCGCCAACCGCCCTCCCACGGGTGGCTCGTGGCTGCGCTGGGCCCCGATCCCGCTGCTGCTGGCCGCGATGGCGCTGGTCGCCGTGCGCTTCGTCCCGACCACGCCGACCGGCACCGTCGACCCCGACGGCGTCGAGATCACGCGGCTCAAGGGCGCCCAGGACGTCCAGGTGCTGGTCGAGGGCCAGGGCGTGCTCGACGTCGGCGAGGCCCTGCGCCCCGGTGACCGCATCCAGATCCGCGTCCCGGCCGGCGCCGGGGCGGAGGCCTGGGTCGGCGACGGCGAGGAGCTCATCGGCCGGTTCGACCTGTCCGCCGACAGCCCGACCCTGTCGCCCTTCGCCCTGTCCGTCGACGGCGCGGGCGGCGACGAGGAGCTCGTGCTCATCATCCCCGACGCCCCCCTCAGCCGAGGACGGGCCGTCGATGCCATGCAGGGCGATCGAATGCCCGGCGTGACGGTGCGTCGCTTCCTGCTGCCGGTGGAGCGCTGACCCTCGCGATCCGCTCCTTCCTCCCTGGCCACTTCCCCGAAGAGCAACCGACCTTGCGGCCCCTCCTCCCCCTGCTGAGCACGCTTGCGCTGGCTTCCCCCGCGGCCCGTGCCGAGGTCGTGCGCCACGCCTTGATCGTGGGCAGCAACGCGGCGCCGGTCGAGCCGGACCCTGCTCTCGGCCGGCTGGAGCCCCTGCGCTACGCCGAAGACGACGCCACCCGCGTGGCCGAGCTGCTGGTCGAGCTCGGCGGCTTCGACTCCGCCGACGTCACCATCCTGCGCAGCCCGTCGGCCGCCCAGCTCGACGCCGCCCTGGCGGCCCACCGCGAGCTCGCCGCCACCTGGGACGAGGACCTGTTCCTGTTCTACTACTCCGGCCACGCCGATCAGCTCGGCCTGCGCCTGGGGGAGGAGTCCGTCGGCTTCGATCACCTGCGCGAGGAGATCCGCTCCGTGCCCGCCGAGGTGCGACTGGGCGTGCTGGACTCGTGCCGTTCCGGAGAGATCACGCGGCTCAAGGGCCTGGCGCTGGCGACGCCGTTCCTGGACGAGCAGGCCCTGTCGGCCGAGGGCGAGGCCTGGCTGACCGCGACCAGCGCCGACGAAGCCGCCCAGGAGAGCGACACGCTGCGGGGCAGCTTCTTCACGCACTACCTGCTGTCCGGGCTGCGCGGCGCGGCCGACGCCGACGACGGCGTGGTCAGCCTGGACGAGGCCTACACCTACGCCTTCGAGCGCACCGTGGCGCGCACCGGACGGACGTCGGGCGGCGCCCAGCACCCCGAGTACGACTACCGGATCCAGGGCAAGGGCGACCTGCCCCTGACCGACGTGCGGCGGGCGAGCGCGCGGCTGCGCCTGCCCCCCGACATGGCCGGGGTCGTCACGATCCTGCGCGAGCCGGAGCAGCTGCCGGTGGCCGAGGTCGCCAAGTCCGAGGGGGCGGAGACCGTGGTCGCGTTGCCGCCCGGCACCTACACCCTGCGCCTGAGCTCGGCGGGGACCCTCAAGGAGGGCCGCCTGGGCCTGTCCGACGGCGCGGTGGTCACGGTGCCGGCGCTCGCCTTCGCGTCGGCCGACCGCCGGGTCGCGCTCAAGGGGTCGGCGGCCGAGGCGCCCGGCGAGCCCACGGCCGGCGGCGCGGCGGAGCCCGCGGTCCCGGCAGCAGGCGCGGACGCGGATGGGTACACGGTCTACGGCACCTCGCCCGACTGGAAGCCCAAGGACGACGTGGCGCGGGCCGCCGCCGAGGCCGACGCGGCGCCCGGCGCCTGGAAGCAGCTCGGCGCCCACGCCAAGGAAGTGGGCCGCAACCTCACCTACGGCCTGGGTCGCAGCCTGGAGTCGGCGGGCCGCGGCATGCAGGGCGGCGGCCCCGCGACCGAAGACGGCGTCGAGCCGACCACCGACCCGCCGGCGCGCGGCTCGGCGGACGAAGCCGACACCGTGCACGCCCCGCCGCCCGACGGCTTCATGTGGGCGGACGCCTCACCGTCGGCCGACGACACAGACCCCGCGGCCGCGGCTCCCCTCGCCCTGCCAGCCGACGGCGGCGCCGCGAGCAGCGCCCCTCACAGCGCGGCGCCGGACGACGCCGTCTCCGAAGGCACAGCGATCCCCGAGGCCCCCGAGGTCGTCGCCCCCCCCGATCGCGGCGAACGCGCCCCGCGGGAGGGCGGGCTGGACCTGCGCCACAGCCCGGTCATCGGCGCGGGCGCCAGCCTGCTGCTGCCGGGCGCCGGACAGGCCTACAACGGCCAGTGGGTGAAGGGCGGCGCGATGCTCGGCACCTGGGCCCTGGCCACCGGCGGTTCCTTCGGCATCCAGGCGGCCACCAAGGACACGCTGGACGGCTGGAACGGCACCTTCCTGGGCATCACCCCCGGCGCGATGTTCGCCCAGGCCGTCCGCGGCTGGGCCGCCGCCGACGCCTGGCAGTTCCACAAGCAGGAGCGGTACCGCCCCGTGACCGGCGTCGCGCTCGGCTACAGCACCGCCTGGCGCGGTGCGGACGAAGGCGACCCCACCGTCTACGGCGACGTCGCCATCGACGCGACCGGGCTGACCCTGGACTGGACGATGTCGCCCGGGTTCAGCCTGGGCATCGACCGCACCGGCTACCTGGCCCGCCCCGACGGCACCGTCATCGTGGACACGGGCGCCCGCATGACCTTCGCGCTGTGGGAACGCGGCCGCATCCGGCCCGGCCTGTTCCTGTTCGGCGGCCTGGAGATCGACTCGGCGGCCGAGGCGTCCAAGGCGGTGCAGAGCCAGGCCGGCTTCGGCGGCAACCTGCGCTGGTACGTCACCCCGCGCTACTTCGTCGAGCTCGAGGGGCGCGGCACCTGGGCCGAAGAGGCGCTGCGGGCGTCCACGGCCGCCGGCTTCGGCGTGCACTTCGGCGCCCCCGGGCAGGGGCGCCGCGGTCGGGAAGACGACGAGGGCGACGACTTCGGCGACGACTAAGCCGCGGACTCAGTCGACGAGTGAGCGCGCGGCGACGGCAGCACCCCACAGCCCCACGTCGTCGTCCAGCACCAGCCGGCGGGGGATGGCGGCTGCGCGAGCGCTGAACCGTCCCCGCTCCCGAAAGGCCGCGTCGAAGTGGCCCCCCGGCAGCAGCCAGGAGCGCAGCTTGCCGGCCACGCCGCCCACCAGCCACAGCCCGCCCTCCGGCAGGTGCCGCAGGGCGAGGTTGCCGGCCTCGGCGCCGAGCGCCGTCAGCAGCAGCCGCAGCGCCAGCCCGCAGGCCGCGTCCTGTTCGGCGAGCTCCAGCACCAGCGGCGCCGGGTCGTCCCCGCGCTCCAACCGCAGCGCCAGCTCGCGCCCGGCCCCGACCCGCTCGACGGCGTGCTCGAGCAGGGCGGGCAGGGCGCTTCCGCTCGCCACGTGCTCCCAGTCCACGTAGCCGTGGCGCGCCCGGAGCCACTCCCACAGCGCCGCCTGCTCCTCGTCCAGCGGCGCGAAGGCGCCGTGGCCGCCCTCCCCGGGAACGACGACCTCGCCGACCCGCACCGCCTCGCCCAGGCCGGTGCCGACGCCGAGCACGGCCATCGGACCGTCGGGTCGCCGCGGGCCTCCTCCCAGGTCCACGACCCGGTCCTCGTCCACCCGATCGACGCCCAGCGCCGCCGCAGCGAGGTCGTTGAGCAGGACGCAGGGCACACCGACGTCCCGGGCATCGATGTCGACCGCCGCGTTGGTGAGCCGGGCGCGCTCGCCATCGACCGGAGCGGCCACGGCGATGGCGGCCGCCGCGACGTCGTGCCCCTGCTCCCGCAGCCAGCGGCGCAGCCACGTCCCCGCGTCGCCGTCCAGTGCGTCGGTGGCGACCCGCGCGCGCGCCTCGACGCCCCCCGCTCCGACCACCGCCACGCGCAGCGAGGTGCCGCCGAGGTCGGCGACCAGCACAGCAGGATCGGGGGTGCGACGGGGCGACAGCGGAGTCTCCGGGGCGGGGCGCGGAGCCGGGCCAGGACATGCCCGACCCGATGGCGCGCCCATGGTAGCGTCGCGCCGCTCCCAGGGTTGGAGGTGAGCGTGCGCTTCGAGGTCGCAGGCGCGTCGGAGACCGGCGTCCGGGACAACAACGAGGACGCCTGGCGGGTGCTTCCCGAGCACGGCGTGTTCGCGCTGGCCGACGGCATGGGTGGGCTGGAGCACGGCGAGGTCATGAGCGCTGCCGCCACCGAGTCGGTGGTCGTCGCAGCCCCGGACCTGGCCCGGCTCGCCCGACAGGTCGGCGGCGACTCGGGCAACGAAGCGCGCCGCGCGCTGTTCAACCGCATGGTGACGATGTTCACCGACACCAGCCAGCGCCTGTTCGAGCACGCGGAACAGGCCGGCGCACGCATGGGCACGACCCTCACCACCGTCGTGCTGACCGCCGACCGCATGGTGATCGGCCACGTGGGCGACTGCCGCGTGATCCGGGTCCGCAAGGGCACGGTCACCGCGCTGACCACCGACCACTCGGTCGCCGCCGCCCAGCTGCGGCGGGGGCGCATCACCCTCGAGGAGTACAAGCGGAGCCCCAAGCGCGCGATGCTGTACCAGTCGCTGGGCCCGATGCCGGAAGCCGAAGCCGACATCGTCGAGGCCGAGCTGGCCGAGGGCGACGTCTACGTCATCGCCTGTGACGGCGTGTGGGGCGTGCTCGAGGACGAGGACCTGGTCGAGCTGGCCGGCGAGGGCCACGTCGAAGACGCCGCCCAGGCCATCTGCCGGCGCGCCATGGACCGCGGCAGCGACGACAACTGCACCTGCATCGTGGTCCGCATCCACGACATGGGCCCCGGCCAGCCGGCCGGGCTCATCCGGTCGCTGCAGGTCTCGCCGCTGTTCCGCGGCTACGCCGAGCAGGACCTGCGGCTGCTCGCGCCCTTCCTGTCGACCCGCGATCTGCTCGAAGGCGACGTGATCGTGCGCGAAGGCGAGTACGGCACCGAGATGTACGTCATCGTCAGCGGCGCGGTCGAGGTCACCCGGCGAGGCATCCCGCTCGCCCAGCTCGGCCCCGGGGCCCACTTCGGGCAGCTGTCCCTGGTGAGCGAGGCGTCGCGCACCGCGTCCGCGGTTGCGAGCTTCCCCACGCGCCTGCTCGTGCTGCACAAGGACGGCGTGCAGTCGATGTGCCAGCGACGGCCCGAGCTCGCGACCCGGTTCCTGCTGACCCTGCTGGGCGACACGGCCGAGCGGCTGGTGGCGTTCACCAACCGCATCGGCCGGGCCGAAGCTGCGATGTGGCAGGACTGAAGCGCCCCGCGGCCCCTACCGGGCGGCCCGCTGCTGCACGGCGGTGCCGACCAGGGCCGCCACCTCGTCGGGGTCCTTGGGCGCGCCGGCGGTGAGCACGTCGGGGTCGCCGTCGGTGCAGAGCACGTCGTCTTCGATGCGGATGCCGATGCCGCGCCAGGCGGGGCCGACCGACTCGTCGTCCTCGGCGATGTAGACGCCGGGCTCGATGGTGGTGACCATGCCGGGCTGCAGCGGGCGGCTCTCGCCGTCGGCCACGTAGGCGCCGACGTCGTGCACGTCGATGCCCAGCCAGTGGCCGGTGCCGTGCATGTAGAAGCGCTTGAAGCGCTCGGTCTCGATCAGCCGGTCGACGACGGCGGCGGCGCCAGCGTCGTCCGCGAGCTCCTCGGGCGGGTCTTCGTCACGGCCCTGGGCCCACTCGAGCTCGGCCTCGCGGTCGTAGGCCAGCAGGCCGAGCGACACGAAGCCTTCGGTCAGGATGCGGACCGCCGCGTCGTGGATGGCCTTGGTGCTGTTCCCGGGGCGCACGAGGTCGATGCAGGCCAGCTCGGCCCGCAGCACCAGCTCGTAGAGCGCCCGCTGTTCCGGCGTGTAGCGCCCCGACACGGGCCAGGTGCGGGTCACGTCGGCCGTGTAGAAGTCGTACTCGCAGCCGGCATCCACGCAGACCAGGGTGTCGGGCCGCAGATCGTCGCGGTTCTCGATGTAGTGCAGGATCGTGGCGTTGGCGCCGCCGCCGACGATGGTCGTGTAGCCGGGACCGTTGCCGCCGTTGCTGCGGAAGGTGCGCTCGATCTCGGCCTCGAGCGCGTACTCGGGCACACCCGGGGCGGTCATGGCCATGGCGTTGACGTGGGCCTGGACGGTGATGTCGGCGGCCTTCCGCATCAGGGCGAGCTCGGGCTCGCTCTTGAACAACCGCAGCTCGTGCAGCAGGCGCGCCGGGTCGATGAAGGCGTCGGGCACCGACAGGCCGCTGCGCCGCGCCTTGCGGCGGGCCGCCCGGATGGCGGCGGTGACCAGCACGTCGTGCTCGGCGGACCGGGCGATGGCGTAGTGCAGCTCCGAGAAGCCCATCAGCAGGTCGGGCAGGCGCGTGGCGAGCTCGTCCCAGGCGAACGCGGCGTCCGCGCCGAAGGCCGACACCGCGCCTTCCGGACCCGGGCGGCGGCCCTCCCAGGTCTCGCGCTCGGGGTTGCGGTCCTGGACGAACATGACGAAGGGCTCGTCGTGGCCCTTGCGGAGCAGCACGGCCGCCTGGGGCTGCTCCCAGCCCGTCAGGTACCAGAGGTCGCTGTCCTGCCGGTAGCGGAACTCGGTGTCGTTGGAGCGCGTGGCCATCGGGCTGGCGATCAGCAGGACCGCGGCGCCGTCGGGCAGGGCGTCGAGCAGCCGGGCCCGATGGGTCGCGTGCAGCTCGGGGTGGCGGGGTCGGAGCTCGGCGGGCGTGGCCATGCGGCCTCCTCTCGAAGGGGGAGCAGAGGATCGATCTACCCCGCTGCGGGAGCGGCGGTGGGGCCGTGCCCGCTCGCCCTCGCTCCTCACTGGAGGCCGCGTGGGCGGACCACTCGGCGCTCGACGGGACGCCGGGTGCTTCCCGCCTTCGACGGTGGTAGAAGACTGCGGAACCAGGACCTTCGATCATGAGCAGCACGCCTCCTCCCCCCGCCAACGTCCTCGAGGGCAAGGTCGTCGTCGTCGGCGCCGGCGTCGCCGGCCTGGTGACCGCCCACCTGCTGGCCGAAGCCGGGGCGGACGTCACCGTCATCGAGAAGATGGACGTCCCGGGCGGCCTGGCCCGCTCCTACGTCTACGACGACCAGTACGTGTTCGACTGCGGCCCCCACCGCTTCGACACCACGAACCCCAACGTCGACGCCTACCTCAAGCGCGTGCTGGCCGCGGGCGGCACCTTCTTCCCGCGCAAGTCCGAGGTCTTCTTCGAGGGCAAGTACTACGCCTGGCCGATCAAGCCGCAGAACCTGCTGCAGCTGCCCAAGGGCCTGGCCGCCAAGGCCTTCGTCGATCTCGCGATCAACGACCTGAAGGACTACGGCAGCGACACCTTCGAGAACTACATCCTGCGGCAGTACGGGCCGACGCTCTACGAGCACTTCTTCCTCGGCTACAGCCAGAAGTTCCTGGGCATCCACCCCCGCGAGACCCACAGCGACTGGGCGAAGGTCGGCATCAACCGGGCCATCCTCGACGACAAGGCCCAGATGCAGAACCTGTTCCAGCTGCTCAAGAGCACGCTGCTGCAGTTCGACAAGAAGCCCCAGCACTTCCTGTACCCGACCCACGGCATGTACGAGGCCTGGGAAGCCGTCAGCCGGCTGTTCCAGCAGCACGGCGGCCGGCTCATCCTGGACACCCCCGCCCGGATGGAGGGCGGCAACGGCCGCGTCGACGCCGTGTGGGCCGGCGACGAGCGCATCGAGGCCGACACCGTCATCTGGACGGCGCCCATCACCCTGGCCTGCAAGCAGCTCGGGCTCACCGTTCCGCGGCTGACCTACCTGGGGCTGCTGCTCTACAACGTGATGGTCGAAGAGGGCTGCCCTCGCGACTACCAGTGGTGCTACTACGGCGCCCGGGACCTGCTGATCAACCGGGTGAGCATCCCGCGCTTCTTCTCGCCCGAGACCGCCCCTCCAGGGACCACCGGCTACTGCTGCGAGGTCACCTGCATGGAAGGTGACGAGCGCTGGACCCACGCCGAGCGGCTGATCGACTGGGTGGTCGACGACCTGGTCAAGGTCGGGCTGGTCAGCAGCCGCCGCAAGGTCGGCGACGTGCGCGTCGAGCGCCTGCCCGACAGCTACCCGGTCTACCACCAGCGCTACCCCGGCGAGCTCGACCAGGCGCGGCGGTCGCTGGCCGGGTTCAGCAACCTGCACCTGGCGGGGCGCACCGGACTGTTCTGGTACAACAACATGGACCACAGCATGGAGAACGCCATGCAGCTTTCCAGCCGCCTGCTGCGCGAAGCCGGCGTGGCCGAAGCGCGCGAAGCATCGCTGGCCCAGGGCGCCTGAACGCCGGGTGATCAGCCCGGGCGGCGCGTGGCCCGCAGGACCCGGGCCACGGTGCCTTGTCGGGCGAGGTCGATGGTGATCGGCTGCGGGGGCGGCATGCCGTCCGGGCCCTGGACGACCTCGCAGAGCGGCAAGGCGAAGGCGCCGGGGTAGCGCACGGTCGACATCGACCGCACGACCTGGCGGTCCTCGAGCTCGAGCACCGTGCCCGGCGGGTAGGCGCCGAGCGTGTTGATCATCAGCTGGAGGAGGGTCGGATCGTAGCGGATGCCGGCCCACGCCTTCATCCGCGCGAGGGCTTCCGGGGGCGGGAAGCCTGCCCCCCGGGCACGGATCAGGTTGTCGTAGTCCTCGGCCAGCCGGACGATGCGTCCGTAGAGCTGCGGCACGCCACGATGATCCTCGAGGTCCCGGTGGTGCTCGAAGGTCGCCAGGGCCCGGCGCAGCTTGCCCGGCGAGAAGCCCCGGGCCTTGAGCAGCAGCCGCGCGCCCGCGCTTCCGTGCCGGGCGAAGGGCGGTGCGAAGCCCCGGGAGCGCACGGCTCCGTCGTCGCCCATGATGACGCCTTCGCGCACGGCGTAGCCGACATCGTGGAACATCGCGGCGACGCCCAGCTCTTCGAGCTGTTCTTCGTTCAGGCCCAGCGCCCGGCCCACGATCAGGCAGACATGCGTGACCCGGCGCACGTGGGCGGTGTAGGCCTGGCCGACCGGGAGCTCCTCGCTGTAGACCAGCACGCCCGGACCGGAGTGCTTCACCAGCTCGGCCACGATGCGGCGGACCTGTGCGACCGGTGGCATGCGGTTGCTGCCCAGGTTGTCCCAGCAGACCTGGATGATGGCGCTGGCCCGCTCGTCCAGCTCGATCAGGTCTCCCGCGGCCTGCTCCGACTCCGGCACGGCCGGCTCGCGCTCGCTGCTCATCTTGTAGCGGAACTCGCCGTGCAGCTCGATGGCGCCCAGGCCACGGCCGGCCAGCACGCGGGCCATCGCGCGACGCGGATCCCCGGCGGACGGCGGCAGGGACAGCGCGTCGACGAGCATCCGCAGCTGGATCGGCGTGCAGCGCTCGTGGAAGGACAGGCCCCCCAGCCCGTGCCGGGCCAGGTGCCGCTCCAGCCGCGCCCCCATGTCCTTGCTGCCGTCGGGCCGCACGCGGATGTCGTTGACGTAGACCTCGTCCTCGACCACGACCAGCTGGACCACCCCCACCCGATCGACCAGCCGGCGCAGGGACACTCCGAGGTCGACGACCGGTCGCTCGAAGGCGGCGTTCCCGACGTCGTGCGTGCGGGTCATGCGCAGCAGGGCCACCAGCGCCTGCGCCAGTCGGGCGCCGTCGTTGCGCACGACCGTCTCGAGATCGTCTTGGACACCGGCGCCGACACGCTGCTGGGCGCGCTCCAGCAGGCGGATCGCCTCGGCGACCTCGGGCACGATCGACCGATCGGTGAGCGGTCCGTCGGGATCGGGCGGCTGCGCGTCGGTCATGCGCCCTCCTCCCGGAGCAGCGCCTGGCAGGCGCTGCGCACCGGCTCGGGCCGTGAGTTGGCGAGCCAGCGGACCAGCCGGCCGTGCTGCCGGAGGTCGAGGGTCGCCAGGGCCGTCACGGCGGCGATCTCGACCGGTGCAGGAGGAGGCACGTGGAACAGGCGCCGCCACCAGCTCCGCGGCCGCAGCCGCTCCTCGAGCTCGTGCGCGAGCTCGGCGTCCGCGACCCGCCCGAGGGCACGGCCGACCGCCTCGGCATCGCCGAGCGCCGCGGCTGCGTCCAGCCGCTCGTAGGCCCCGCGCAGCACGGGCAGGCTGGCGGGCGCGCCGAGCCGGCCGAGGGTCTCGAGGGCCGCCCTGCGCACGGCCGGGTGGTCGTGGTCGACCAGCACCTCGAGCTCCGGACCGATGTCGGCGACGGGTTCGGACTCCGAGATGATCCGTGCGGCCAGCTCGCTCCGCTCGGCATCCACCGTGGCCCGGGCCAGCGCGATCCCCACCCGCAGTGGCGCGACCGCTCCCCGGCGCAGCAAGGCGACGGCGATGCGCTCGGCGGCGCCCGGGGCGAGCTCGGGCATCAGCTCCAGCAGTGCCGTCCCGTGACTGCCCGCCCAGGTCCCCAGCAGGTCGCAGAGCACCCGCTGGCGGATGGCGTCGTCCTGGCTGCGCACGGCACGCACGACATGGTCGAGGTGCTCGCCCGGCAGCGCGTCCAGCATGCCCCGGATCTCGGCCATCGGCGGCGACCGCGGGCTCAGCGCGAGCTGGAGCAGGGCGTCGAGCACCTCTGGCCCTGCGAAGCCGGCCAGGACGTCGTCGGCGCCGTCGACCCCCGCTGCCTGCAGCGGCATCAGCAGCTCGAGCATCCGGGTGACGGCCCGCATGTACCCCTCGGACAGCAGGAAGTCGCGGAGCTCGGCGAACACGTGGGCGGCGTCCGAGACATCGAAGGGATCGGCGGGATCGAGGATGGCGGCGACGACCTCCTCGACCAGGCGGAGCCCTACCCGCGGCAGCATCGCGTCTTCGGCTTCGTCGAGGAGCGCCTCGACGCGATCGCGGGTCAAGCCGCGATGCACCAGGCGCACCGGCTCGAGGAGGGGCGGGATGGGCAGGTCCCACTCCGCTGGCACGACCATGTGGACCGGCACGGCGGGCTCGGCTCCGGGCGCGGCAGAGCCCATCGCCGTCATGGTCTCGGCCTGGACGATGCCGTCCACCGCTTCGACCTTGATGCTGGGGAGGTCGTCGCGGGACAGGCGGGTGACCAGGTCGGAGTCGGTGGCCACGACACCGGGCGCCGAGATGCCGACGATCTCCACGAGCAGGATGAGCTCCCGCCACGTCGCGTCCTGGTCGATGATCAGCCGGCGGGCGCCGTCCCGGAACAGCCGGAAGGCAAGCGAGCGCTCCCGCTCCCGCTCGACGTACACGACGCGCCCCTCGTGCACGAGCTCGAAGGGATGCACCTCGATCTCGAGGCCGCGGTGGTGCGCCAGCGCTGCGAGCATGTCCCGGCGGTACTGCTCGATGAACCGCACCATGGCCTGGTTCCGCAGATCGTAGAGCCCCAGGCTGCGCACCAGCCGCGCCAGGCTGCCCACCGCGCGGGCGGCGGGATCCTGGCTTCCGTCGCCCCGAGGGCGACGTTCCTGGGGGGTCATCGTCGACATGGGCGCGACGGTATCACCGCAGCCCTTGCCGCTGCGGCGTCAGCGCAGTTGCGGTCGGCCCCCCGGGGTGGGCGGCGCGCCGTCGCAGAGGCGCGCCCAGGCCCGCTGGGCCGCTTCATCGACCTCCGGCTCCCAGCTGGGGAGACCCATGGCCGCGATGCGCTCCGGTTCCCGCGGCCCGCGGCAGGCGGTCCCCAGCAGCGCCCCGTCCGTCGGCACTCCCTGCGGGCCTCCCGGGCGCAGCACCGCGCTGCGGTAGGCGGCCGCACACAGCTCGACGCTGGCGGTTCCGCATCGGGCCGCCGACAGCGGTCCCTGCCCGATGCGCTCGGCCAGGGCCGACGCCAGGAAGCCCTGGGCCTCGATCGGACCCAGGCGGGGTCCGAACCACGCCGTGCCGAGCGCTTCGAGATCGGCCAGTGCCTCGGACTCCTCCCCAACGGGCAGGTCGGCGACGCGCTCCTGCGCCCTGCGGCCGAAGGCGTGGGACGCACAGCGCTGGGCCCAGCCACCCGCCCGGTCGCAGAGCCGCCGGCCTTCTTCTCCCTGGGCCGCGATGGTGTCCGCGAGCTCGAAGAAGCACTCGTCGCGCCAGGGGCCGGCGTCGAGGCCGTCGCAGGTCGCCTCGGCTGCGGCGAGATCGCCGGCCATCGCCTGCTCGGCTGCGGCGAAGGCCCGGCACTCGGCGGCCAGGTCGCCGCGCCCGATGCCGTCGCAGGCGCCGGGATCGGCAGCGCCGACGGCCGCGACATAGGCCCGGGCGTCCCGGCCCGCGTCGTCCCCGTCCCCCTGCAGGGCGCAGGCCCACAGGGTCAGGCCGAGCCAGGACAGCCCCGGCACCTAGAACGACAGCTTGAGGGCGACGTGGTGGTAGTGACGGAGCTTGTCGTCCTCCCAGCCGGCAGGCGGTGCGTCGGCGTGGCCCACGACGAACTCGGCGGCGTAGTCCAGCGCCACGTTCTCGCTGTGCACGCCCAGCCCGGCCGTCGCCAGGTCGGACGCCCGCTCGGCGTCGCGGCGGAAGCCGCCGCGCAGCGACACCACATCGGCCAGGACGCCCTCGGCGCCTGCTCCGAAGCCGATGTCGACGGGCCCGTCGAAGGCGCCGGTGACCAGGTCGAGCTGTCCGAACAGGCCGAACACCGGGACCGGGCGATAGCCGGCGCCGATGCCGAAGGTGAGCGGGTCGTCGTCGGAGCCCGGCGTCAGCAGGTTGTCGGCCGTGACCGAGCCGACCAGCTGGCGCTCGACGCCCGCCGCGCCCGCCACCGAGAAGCTGCCGTTCAGCCAGGAGCGCTTGTCTGCGAACCGCGCTTCGGACTGGAGCCACGAGACGCCCAGCGCCACGCCGATCCGCCGGTCCACGAAGCTGGTGCCGATGGTGCCCGCCAGGCGGGTGGACGCCTTCTCGTTGCTCAGGTCCTCGTCCGGCAGGACCCAGCCCGGCAGCTCTTCGTCGCTGCTCTGCGGCACGCTGTGGTCGTAGTGGTAGGCCAGCCCGAGGGTGACCGGGCCCGTGTTGCTGTCGACCGCGTAGGCGCGCACCCCGATGCGCTTGTCGGGCCCGAACAGCACGCCGCCCTGCAGCTGGTACCGCGGCACCAGGGGCAGCAGGGCCGGGGCGACGACGATCGACGCCAGGCCATCGACGTCGGCGCGGGCGGTCCCGCCCTGGGCGACGGTGTCGGGCGAGGCCGCCTGGGACGACGCGGCGGCTGCGCCGGCGTGCAGGGCCCCGAGCAGGAGGAGACCGCCCGGGACGACGGAGCGTGCCGTGGAGCGGCCGCGACGAAGGGGGACTGGCGCCATGGGCTTCCCGGTCGGAGGACGGTGCCGGGAAGGACGCTCTCCCGGTACGGAGGCCTCGGTTAAAGCGGGGGTCGAGCAACAGCAACCCGCACCGCACCCGCTGCCGTCCCCTCCCCTCCCGCCGGAGCCGTCGTGTCCCCAGCCGCTCGCCCCGTGAAGACCGCCGTCCTGCCCGTCGCCGGCCTCGGAACCCGCTTCCTGCCGGTGACCAAGTCGGTCCCCAAGGAGATGCTGCCGCTCGTGGATCGGCCCTGCATCGAGTACGCCGTGGCCGAAGCGGTCGCCGCCGGCGTCGAGCGGGTCGTGATGGTGGTCTCCCGCGGCAAGGAAGCCCTCGCCGACTACTTCGACCGCAACCCCCTCCTCGAGCAGCACCTCGAAGAGAAGGGCAAGGAGGAACAGCTCGCCCTCGTCCGCTCGCTCTCCGACATGTGCGACGTGGTCACCATCCGCCAGGGCGAGGCGCTGGGCCTCGGCCATGCCGTCCTGACCGCCCGCCCCGGCGTCGGCGACCAGCCCTTCGCCGTGCTGCTGGCCGACGACGTCGTCGATGCCGAGCGGCCGGCCATCGGGCAGCTCATCGACGCCTGGGAGCCCGGTCGCGCCGTCGTCGCGCTGATGGAGGTCCCCCGCGCCGAGACCCGCAAGTACGGCGTCTGCGCCGGCGAGTGGCTGTCCCCCGACCGCATGTCCGTGTCCGCGATGGTCGAGAAGCCCGACCCCGCGGATGCGCCCAGCAACCACGCCATCGTCGGCCGCTACGTGCTGCCGCCCGACATCTTCGAGATCCTGCGCCGCACGCCGCGTGGCCGGGGCGGAGAGATCCAGCTCACCGACGCGCTGGCGGCCCTGGCGGTGCAGGGCCGCGTGACCGGCAAGGTCTTCGAGGGGCAGCGGTTCGACACCGGCAACGTCCTGGGCTGGCTCGACGCCACCCTGCACTTCGCCCGCAAGCGGCCCGACCTCGCCGGTCCTCTTGCGGAGATCATCGCCCGCCACTCGTGAGCCGCCCGCCCCAGGCGCCGCGGGTCCAGGTCGCCGTCGCCCTGCCGCTGCGCGACACCTTCACGTACCTGGCGGACGCGCCCGACCTGGCGCTCGGTCACGTGGTGCAGGTGCCCTTCGGGCGCCGTCGGGTGACCGGGTACGTCGTCGGCCCCGGGGACGCGACCGTTCCCGCGGGGCGCCTGAAGGCGGTCGTGCGCCGCTTGGACCCGGAGCCGGCCTTCGACGAAGCGCAGCTCGGGTTCTTCCGCTGGATGGCCGGCTACTACCTGGCCGGGCTCGGGGAGGTCATCGCCACGGCCCTGCCGGCCGGCATCAAGGCGACCGTGCGGCGCGTGCTGGTGCCGACGGACGCCGGCATCCAGTCGCTGGCCCGGCCGACCCTGGTCGAGGGGCCTGATGTGCAGCTGCTCCGCGAGCTCGTGTCGCGGCCGGGACTCACCCTGTCCGGCTACCAGCGGCGCCTGCGCGACGAGGTCGATCCGGACGAGGTGCGCAAGGCCAGCGAGGCGCTGCTCCGCCAGGGCGATGCGGCCTGGGAGGAGCGCGAGTCGGGAGAGACCCGCGGGCGTGTGGCGGTGGTGGAGCTGGTCTCGGAGGAGGCTCCCCTGGACGTGGGCGGCGCGAGGATGCGCTCGGTGCTGGGCCGGCTGGTCGAGGCCGGCGGGGCGGTCGACCTGAGCGTGCTGGTGGCCGAGGAGGGCGCCAGCGCACGGGACGCCGTGTCGCGACTGGAGGAGCGCGGCCTGGTGCGACGGACCGAGCGCGAGGACCGTCGCGCGGCGGCCCTCGCGACCTTGCCCGAGGGCCCCGCGCAGGCCCCGGTGCTCAACGCTGCCCAGCAGGCCGCGGTCGAGGCACTGCACGCCGCAGGAGCGACCGAGGAGACCCGCGCGGCGCCGTTCCTGCTGCACGGCGTCACCGGCTCCGGCAAGACCGAGGTGTACCTGCAGGCCGCTGCCGCAGTCCTGGAGGCGGGCCGCCAGGTGCTGGTGCTCGTGCCGGAGATCTCGCTGACCCCCCAGCTCACCGGGCGGTTCAAGGCCCGGTTCGGCGAGCGGGTCGCCGTGCTGCACTCCGGCCTGTCGGGCGGTGGTCGGCTGCGCGAGTGGCGGCGGATCCGGTCGGGCGAGGCCGCCGTCGCCGTCGGGGCGCGCTCCGCCTTGTTCGCCCCCTTCTCCGACCTCGGGCTGGTCGTCGTGGACGAGGAGCACGACGACTCCTACAAGCAGGACGAGGGCGTGCGCTACCACGCCCGCGATCTCGCGGTGGTGCGGGCCCACCTGGCGGCCTGCCCGGTGGTGTTGGGGTCGGCCACGCCGAGCGCCGAGTCGTGGCAGAACGCGAGGGAGGGCCGCTACCACCTGCTGCGCCTGCCCGAGCGCGCCACCGCGCGCCCGGTGCCGTCCATCGAGCTGGTCGACATGCGCGGCCGCCCGCCGGACCAGGCCCTGTCCACCGAGCTCCTCACCGCGCTGGAGCGCACCCTGGCGGCCGGGGGCAAGGCCATCGTGCTCTACAACCGGCGGGGCTACGCGCCGGTCGTGGAGTGCCCGGGCTGCGGGGGCCACTTCGAGTGCCCCAGCTGTGGGGTCGGGCTGGTCTACCACCGGGGCGGCGGCGGCCGGGCGCGCCTGCAGTGCCACCACTGCGGGTACCACCAGCCCTTCCGGCCGGACTGCGCCGAGTGCGGCGCCGACCTGGAGATCCTGGGCCACGGCACGGCCCGCATCGAAGAACGCCTGGCCGAGGCCTTCCCGGAGGCCGGCATCGGTCGCATGGACGCCGACACCACCACCGGCAAGGACGGCCACCACCGGGTGCTCTCGCGGTTCCGCACCGGCGAGCACCGGATCCTGGTGGGCACCCAGATGGTCGCCAAGGGCCACGACTTCCCGGACGTGCACCTGGCGGCGGTCGTGGGCGTCGATCACCTGCTGATGATGCCCGACTTCCGCAGCGCCGAGCGGGTGCACGCCCTGGTGACCCAGGTCGCCGGCCGCGCCGGGCGGGGCGACGTGCCCGGCCGGGTCATCGTCCAGACCCGACAGCCCGACCACTTCGTGTTCCGCTTCCTGGACCCCACCGACGAGGGGCCGCGGCTGGATCCCGACGCGGACCCGGGCGCCTTCCCCCTGGACACCGACCTCGACGCCTTCCTGCTAGCCGAGACCCGCCAGCGCCGGCTGCTCTCGCACCCGCCCTTCTCGGCCCTGGTGCTGCTGCGGCTGGAAGGCACGGACCGCGAGACCACGCGCCAGGTCGGCGTGGAGCTCGCCCAGGCCCTGCGCACCCACACCCCGGCCGGCACCGGCGTCGGCGTACGCGGCCCCATCGCCGCCCCGATGAGCCGCCTGGTGGGCCGCTGGCGCTTCCAGCTCGTCGTCCGCGCCACCCACCGCGCCGAGCTCCGCGCCTGGCTCCGCCACCACGAGGCGCTGCTGCTCAAGCCCCCCGGCCGCGGTGTCCGACTCCGCGTCGATGTGGACCCGCGCAACCTGCTCTGAGTGCCCCGACACGCTCCAGGGAGCGCCGACCTCACGGTCCCCGACTGCACCCACCCCGCCCCGCCGACGACCTCCTCGCCTGGGAGCCGACACGGCAGTGCACAGCCGCCGCCCCCGCCGGCACGCTCCGGGCCTGATGGCGGAGGGGTCTACGTCGGAACGTTTCGGCCGCCTGCGGCGGCCTGCAAATGTTCCGACTGCGACCCCGTCCGCCCGGCCCTGCGCATGCCTCTGGGGGCTGCATTCCCCCGGAACCGACCGGTGCACAGCTGATCGGGGGGCTGTGCGCTGTCACATGGTCGCGGCGCCGGGGCCGAGCGAGCCCCGGAGAGGACCGCAGGGGCGGGCGGACGGGGGCGCAGCCCGGACATTCGGAGGGAGCCGCAGGCGACCGAGGACGTCCGGGCGTAGCCCTCTCCGCCATCAGCCCCGGAGGGCCTCGCAGGGGCGGGGGTGGTGTGGTCGGCGGTCCCGAGGGGCATGCGCCCGGCCCGGAGCCGGCCGGCGGGGGCGGTGGACCTACAGCAGGCGCTGGGAGGCGCTGGTGCAGGGGTCTGGAGGTCAGTCGTCGCGAATGGCGAGGGTGGCGCAGGCGGTGCCGGCCGGCGCCCAGGCGCGGTCGGGCACGGCGACGACGAAGCCGCGCTGGGGGGCGGTGAGCTCTTGCAGGGTGCGGCCGTCCAGGCTGCGCACGCGGGCGATGACCTCGCCGACGGGGAAGAGCTCGCCGGGCTCGGCGATGACTTCGAGCATGCCGGCCTGGCTGGTCCGCGGGCCGCTCTCGCGCCGCCAGGGTCCACCGTCCACGCGGCTGGGGTGCCGCGGGGCCGGGTGATCCAGCACCCCGGCGGCCGAGAGCACCCCGAGGGCGGCGATCAGGGCGGTGTCGACCGCCACGGGGTCCAGGCCGCGGCGCGGCCCCACCTCGAGGGTGACGGCCGCGATGCCGGGGCCGTTGACCAGGGCGCCGGGCAGGCTCCGGTCCAGGCCATAGCGGAGGTAGCGCCCCCGGGGGTACTCGTGCAGCACGGTGAGCCCGCTGGCCTCGGCCAGCTCGCGACAGCGGGCGTCCACCGACCGCCGGCTGCGTCCCCGCACCACCCGGTCGAGGATGGCGTAGGGAATGGCCCGCGTGCTGTCCGTGTGCAGGTCGATGACGACGTCGGGCTGCTCTTGCTCGAGCACTCCCCACAGCGCGTGGGCGAGACGCTCGGCCGCGCTGCCGCCTTCGTCCCCCGGGAAGGACCGGTTGGGATCCCGCTCATCGCCGGGCAGGTGGCGCGTGCCGGCCCGCAGTCCCCCCGGGTTCAGGCTGGGGAACAGGTGCACCCGCCCCCGAGACAGCCGATCCGGCAGCAGGTGGCGCAGCCGATGCACCACGCCGACGCCCGTGCACTCGTCGCCGTGCAGGTTGGCCGTGACCACCGCGCTGGGGCCGTCGAGCCCCGAGTCCACGGTGATCATCACCAGCTCCACCACGCCGGGAACGGCGACGGTGCGGCGGTGGACCCTGGCGGTGGGAGCGAGCATCACCGGACCCTATCCGGCGCGCGCGCGGGTCGCCCCGCAAGCCGGCCGACCCGTCAGGCCGAGAGCACCCAGCACTTCAGGTAGCGGCTGGTGGGCACGGCCAACGACGCGGGGAAGTCCACGGGCGTGCTGCCTTCGTGCAGCAGACGCAGCGGGATGCCGGCCTTGATCGACCCCTGCTGGACCATGCCGCGAAAGTCCTTCGGCGACAGCCCGCCGTGGTTGCTGGCCGCGAGCAGCCAGCCGTTGTCGGCGAGCACACGACAGCAGGCCGTGACCAGCCGAGCGAAGTCGCGCTCCACCGACCAGTCGCCGCGCGGGCCGTGGGAGAAGCTGGGCGGATCGGCCACGACCAGGTCGAACTGCTCGCCCTTGCGCCGCATCCGGTCGAGCACCGCCAGGCTGTCGTCGGACAGGAACTCGTGCGCGGCCGGGTCCAGGCCGTTGCGCCGAAAGTTGTCCTCGGCCCGCGCCAGGTAGCCGGGCGACAGGTCGACGGTGACGACCTGGGCGGCCCCGGCCGCAGCCGCGACCACCGAGAAGGCCCCCGTGTGCGCGAACAGGTTGAGCACCCGCCGCCCGGCGAGATGGGGCCGCAGCCAGGCGCGCACATCCCGCATGTCGCAGTACAGGCCGACGTCCTGGCTCCGCCCGGGGTGCACGCCGTAGCGCAGCCCCAGCTCCTCCACCTCGACCGCCTCGTCCGCGGGATCGCCGTAGAGCACGCCGGCCCGCGCGTCCAGGTCCACGTCGTGGGCCAGGCGATCGACGCGCCACACCGCCGTCGGACGCAGGGTGGCCACCACGTGATCGACGACCAGCGGCAGCAGCCGCTCCAGCCCCGGCGCATCGAGGGCGATCGCGACCTCGGGACCCCAGACGTCCACCCGGATGCCCGGCAGCCCGTCGTTCTCGCCGTGCACCCACCGCCAGGCCGTCGTCTGGTCGGGCAGCGGCCGTCGGGCGCGGGCCGCATCCATCCGGGCCGCGATCAGCGCCGCGTCCAGCGGCCCCTCGTCCGTCCGGAACCGCCGGACCGCGACCTTGCCCGTGTCCGACCACAGCCCGACCCCGCGGCCCTGCCCGTCCTGGCCGACGATCCGCACCACGTCGCCGGCGTCGCGGACCGCGTCGCCCCCCTGCAGCTCGTCCCGGTAGACCCAGGGAAAGCCCTTGTCCAGCCACTGGGTCGAGTAGCCGTTCACCTGGACCTGGTCCCCGTCCAGCCGCCGACGTGGCGCCGTCGCAGGCGCACGGCCCCCACGGGCGCGGTGCGAGGGCCGACCGGGCCGGCCACGATGGCCCCCGGAGCGACTCAGGCCTGCGGCTCCTTGACCGCGATGACCGACGTGCCGGTGACGATGAGATCACCCGGCCCGGTGCTGCGCGGCCCGATGACCTGCTCGAGGTTGTCGCCCTCGACCACGAAGGTCGGGCAGCGGTCATGCAGGCTGATCACGGTCGCGCCGGACGGGCCCAGCTGCAGCGCCGCCTGGCGCCGACCCGCCAGCGCGCGGTCCAGGGTGAATCCGCTCTCGCGTGCCCGTGCGGCCCGCGAGCCGACGCACCAGCGGATGTTGTCCTGACCGCGACGGTCCGGCAGCGCCAGCCCGGGGTGGTTCGGCTCGCGGCCGACCTCGGCCAGCTGTCCGGGCCCGATCCCGAGCCGCGACAGGGTCTCGGCCACCATCAGCCCCAGGTAGGCACGGCCGCCGACCTTGCGGAAGTGGATCGTGCCCGACGGCGCCTGCAGGGCTTCGTCCCCGTGCAGGAAGCGCGAGTCGCCGGGCATCAGCTGCGCACCGTCGACCATGATGCCGGGCACCAGGGACGTGAAGCGCACGCCGTCCGGGCTCGCGTCGATCCGACCGACGGCCTGGTCGCTGCGGTTCACCCAGCGACCGTCCGCCAGCAGGTCGTAGCTGTAGCCGGCCACCACCTCCGACATCGGCACCGCGGGCAAGGCCAGGCCCGCCATCACGAGCTCGAGCACCGAGGTGCCCGACACGTCGAGGATGATGGTGTCCGCCGAGGTCGTGTGCGTGCTGGGCCGCCGGGTCTCGGACAGGGCCCGGTCCAGGGACAGCTGCTGGCCGACCACGATGCCGTGCCCGGCCCGCAGCCAGCGATCCCGATCGACCGGCGGGATCTTGTAGGCGCAGAGCCAGAGGGCGGCGGGATCGACCACCGGCAGCGAGTCCACGACTTCCTGCAGGGCGTCGCTGCCCGGGGCGAAGCCCTCGAACACGATGACCGGGTCGGGCGGAAGCGCCGGCAGCGCGTCGCCACGGGCGATGCGCACCAGCCGGTTGGTCCGCAGCGCCTGCACGATGGGGTCGGGCAGATAGCAGCGATGGCTGGGGATGGCGCGGAACACCTCGGCTTCGCCGACGATGCCCTTGAGCGAGAAGCGACCCACCGGTTCCCAGGCCAGCTCGGACTGGTTCATGCACATCAGGGTCGCGGCCGAGAACCAGATCTGGCCGGCCGGCGCCTTGCCGTTGATCCGGCTGGCCAGGTTGACCGCCTCGCCGAAGGCGTCGCCGTCGATCTCCTCGACGTCACCGGTCGCCAGGCCCACGCGCATGGTGAACGGGCCCTCGGCGTTGATGTTCTCGACCAGCTCGACGCTGGCGCGCACCGCGTCCGTCGCCGCCCCGAAGATCGCCATGAAGCTGTCGCCGAGGTTCTTGACGATGCGCCCGTTGTGGCGTTCGACCACCGGCGCCACCGCCTTCTCGTGCTCGGCGATCAGGCGCCGCAGGGCCGCTCGATCCGAGCGTCCGACGGACGCTGTGTAGTTCGCCAGATCGGTGAACACCACGGTGCGCGTGACGGTGGACAAACCGCCCTCCTTGGGCCGACCCGAGCATAGCCCGCGGTCGGCGGAAAGGTCGAGCCTCCCGGGTAGCACGGCAGCGTCAGCCCGCCCACGAGCCGAGTGTCCGTGGCTCCGCGACCCCGCCCCGGAGGCTATGACAGCCCGCCTGGAGGGCCCCTGATGACCGACCCGAAGCCGACCGCCTCCCCCGCGGTGCACGACCCCGCCCTGGCGGGGCGCATCCGCGACGCGCTGGCCTCGCAGCATGGCGCGAGGGTCGAAGTCGTGGGCCTCGCTCCCCTGTCCGGAGGGGCCTGCCAGGAGAGCTTCCGCCTGGACCTGCGCCGGGACGAAGCGCCGGCCGAGTCCCTCGTGCTGCGCGGCGACGCCCGCTCTTCCCTGCCGGGCAGCATCTCGCGGCGGGCCGAGTTCGCCGTCGTGTCCGCGGCCGTCGCCGCCGGCGTGCGTACACCGCGCGCCCACTGGCTGCTGACCGGCATCCTGGGCGAGGGTCGGGACGCCTGGGCCATGGATCGGGTCCGCGGTGAGGCCCTGGGGCGTCGCGTCGTGCACGACCCCCGGCTGGCAAGCGCCCGCGAGCGCCTCCCCGACGACGTCGCGCAGCTGCTCCTCGCCCTCGGTCGCGTCCGCCCGGACCACACCGAGCTCCCCCTCGACCGCGCGCCGCTGGCCGATCCCGCCGCGGTCGGGCTGGCCGAGCTGCGCCGGATGACCGACTCGCTGCCCGCCTCCCGCCCCGGCCTCGAGCTCGCGCTGGCCTGGCTGGCCGACCACCTCCCGCCGCCTCCCGACTACTGCTGCCTCGTCCACGGCGACCTGCGCACGGGCAACCTGATGGTCGACGAGCACGGCCTCGTGGCGCTGCTGGACTGGGAGTTCGCCCACTGGGGCGACCCGGCCGAGGACCTGGCCTGGCTCTGCGTCCGCGACTGGCGCTTCGGCCGGCTGGACCGCGCCGTCGGCGGATGGGCCACCCGGGCCCGCATGGCCCGCGCGATGGTCGACGCCGGCCTGCCAGCCCCCAATCCCGCCCGCCAGCGCTGGTGGGAGGTGTTCGGCAACCTGCGCTGGGCCGTGGGCTCCCTGTACCAGGGGGTCCGCTTCCTCTCCGGGCAGGCCGACGACATCGAGCTGCTCGCCATCCCCCTCCGCGTCGCGGAGATGGAGCACGAGGCCCTCCGCCTGCTCGCCGCTCCCCTCACCTCGCCCGTCGCCTCCCCCGCCTGAGCCCCGGAACCCCCATGTCCCTCGCTTCCGCGCAGCCCGACGTCGCCATCGTCCTGCGGGCCGTCGCGCTCTACCTGGAACAGCAGGTCCGCCCCCGCCTGGCGGCCCCGTCCCCCGGGGACAAGGGCGCGGCCTTCCGGGCCCGCATCGCCGCCCACCTGCTCTCCGTCGCCGCCACCGAGCAGACCGACGGCCCGGCCCGCCTGCAGGCCGATCTCGACGCCTGGCACACGCTGCTCGGTGAACCCCCGGCGCCGGCGCCCCGCGAGCCCCAGACCGCCGCCGACACCCTGCGCGACACCGAGGCGCGACTCTGTGCGGCCCTGCGCCAGGGCGCGCTCGACCCCGACGCGGCCCACGCCGCGGTGCTCGCGCGTCTGGAAGCAGAATTGGCCATCCGCAGCCCGATGTTCGATCCCACCGCCCGCTGCGACGACAGCTGGCCGGACGAGGGTGCCTGACAGCTTGTCAACCGCTCCCCGCGGACGCGCCCGACGCCGTTGACAGCTTGTCCAGACCCCGCCGCCGACGCTGGCCCCACCGCGCAATTCGCGGCGGCACGGATCTTGCTGAATCCCCCGCGACTCCTCCTTGCCAGAGGCACACCTCCATGGAACGGCCCTCCCCCCGCATCATCGGCCTCGTCGCCGGACTCGGCGTCGTCGGCTGGGTCGTCGGCTTCGGCGTCGATCGTGTCGTCGGGGGCTTCCTCGCCCTGCCCGACGACGCGAACCTGGCCCGCCCCGAGTACACCCCGTCCGCGCCCGATGAAGGCGACGACGGCGGCGAAGCCCTGGCCGACGCCGGACCGGTGATCGGCTCCGGCCCCACCCGCCGCACGCCGTCCAAGCGCGAGTACGTCGACCCGGTCGTCGCGCGCAGCATCTTCGACTCGACCAAGGTCGGCGTGAAGAGCGGCCCTGGCGGCGGCGACGGCCTGGAGTCGATGTCCGACATCGAAGCCACGCTGCTCGCCACCGTCGTCACTGTGCCCAACGACTACAGCTCGGCGCTCATCATCCTGGGCAAGGGCGACGGCAAGGCCCAGGGCTTCGGCATCGGCGCCAGCCTGGGCGGCCAGGGCACGATCGTCGACATCGAGCAGCGCAAGGTCGTCATCGAGCGCCCCGACGGCTCCCGCGAGTTCATCGCGATGGAAGACAAGGCCGAGCCCGTCCGCCCGTCCGGCCCCGCCGCCCTCGGCAAGGGTGAAGAGAAGGACGAAGGCGTCGAGAAGGCCGGCGACAACAAGTTCATCGTCGACGCCGACCTGGTCGAGTCCGCCCTGGCCAACCCCGAGAAGCTCGCCGGCCAGATCCGCGTGGCCCCCCACAAGGACGCCAGCGGCAACGTCGACGGCTACCGGCTGTCCGGCATCCGCCGCAACTCCCTGTTCCGCAAGCTCGGCATCAAGAACGGCGACATCGTGCACGCCGTCAACGGCCAGCCCCTCACCAGCATGCAGGCCGCCATGGGCGCCTACGAGAGCATGCAGAACGACAAGAACTTCAGCTTCGACGTCACGCGCCGGAACAAGCGCGAGACCTTCGAGTACGAGATCCGCTGATCCCCGCCCTTTCCGCTGCAGACCATCCCGGCGTCCCCCCGACGCCGCGCGCTGAGGAAGCAAGATGACGCGCCCCCGCACCTCCACCCCTCCCCTGACCACGCTGCTCGGCGGCATGTTGCTGCCGCTGTCGCTGCTGCTGGCGACGCCGGTCGCCCATGGCGGCGCCGCCTGGGCCCAGGACCCCGGCACTCCGGTGCTGACCCCCAAGCCCGTGCCCGGGGTCAAGCCCGGCACGCCGCTGCCGAAGGTCAACCCCGTCAGCGGGGACAGCATCGACGACGGCGAGGTCCTCGAGCGCCCCGAGGGCCCGGGCCCGTCGTCGACGAGCGGCTCGGGCGCCGAGAGCGCTGATCGCAGCACCGCCCGCCCGACCCAGGACGAAGAGGACGAGGAGGAGGAGGACGTCGGCGAAGAGGAGGAGGCGCCCAAGGGCAAGCCCAAGCCGCCGATCCTGGCCGGCTCGCGCACCCAGGTGACCATCGACTTCGTCGACACGCCGATCACCGACCTGGTCAAGTACTTCGCCGAGATCACCGGTCGCAACTTCCTGCTGACCGAGGAGCTCAAGGGCAACGTCACCATCATCAGCCACAAGCCGGTGAGCGTGGGCGAAGCCTACGAGGCCTTCCTGAGCGCGCTCGAGAGCGCTGGCTACACGACGGTCGCCGTCGGCGGGCTGACCAAGGTCGTCGGCACCGGTGAAGCCGGCAACTCGCCGCTGCGCGAGTACTACGACGGCAACATCCCCTACACCGACAACTACGTCACCCAGATCATCCAGATGGAGAACGTGAGCGTCGGGGACATCAGCAGCGTCGTGAAGGAGCTGGCCGGCAAGTCGGCCAAGGTCATCGCCTACAGCCCGACCAACACGCTCATCATCACCGACAGCGCCGTCAACATCCGCCGCGTCTACCGGATCATCAGCCAGCTGGACGTCGCCGCCCCCAAGTCCGGCCTGCACATCATCCCGATCCAGTACGCCACCGCGTCGGAGGTGCAGAAGATCATCGAAGAGGTCTACGGGGCCGCGGGAAGCAGCGACAGCAGCAGCAGCTCCGGCACCAACCCCAGCACGGCCCGCGAGCGGCTCAACCGCCGCCGCAACCAGCGCGCCAACGCGACGCCGGAGCCGGCGGCCGAGGCCTCGTCCACCACGGTGGGCAAGGAAGGCAGCTTCATCCAGAAGATCATCACCGACGAGCGCACCAACTCGATCATCGTGCTCGCCAACGACGAGGCGATCACCAAGATCCGCGAGCTCATCGCCCAGATCGACATCAACGTCGATCCCAGCAGCCGCGCCGCGATCCACGTGGTCTACCTCGAGCACGCCAAGGCCGAGGAGATCTCGAGCGTCCTGAGCAACCTCGCGGAAGCCAACAGCAGCAACAGCAGCCGCGGCAACACCAACAGCCGCACCAACAGCCGCAGCCGCCTGCCGCAGCCCGGCGGCCGCGACGCGCCGGCCGAAGACGACAGCCCCGCGGCCAACGCCGTCGCCGCCCTGGACGAGGGCGTGCGGATCACGAGCGACGAGAACACCAACAGCCTGGTGATCATCGCCACTCCCGACCAGTTCCAGATCATCAAGGCGGTGATCGACAAGCTCGACATCCGCCGCAAGCAGGTCTTCGTCCAGGCCGTCATCCTCGAGATGGCGAGCGAGGACACCTTCGAGCTCGGCCTGGGCGTGCACGCCGGCATCCCGGGCGCCAACGACGACGGCAGCTTCAGCGTCGGCTCGGCCCAGCTCGGCGGCAGCAGCCTGGGCCTGTCCAGCGACGCCCTGAGCGGCCTGGCGATGGGCGTCTACGGCAAGACCATCACCGTGCCCTTCGGGTCGGAGACCCTGGACCTGCCGGCCTTCGGCATCGCGCTCAACGCGCTGGCGTCCAACTCGGCGGTCAACATCGTGGCGACGCCCGAGATCCTGACCATGGCCAACGAAGAAGCCAAGATCGTGGTCGGCCGCAACGTGCCCTTCCCCGTCAGCACGGGCCGGGACAACAACAACAACCCGATCGTCAGCTACCAGCGCGAAGACGTCGCCACGACGCTCAAGGTCACCCCGCAGATCAACGAGAGCGACTTCGTCACCCTCGAGCTGTTCCAGGAAGTGACCGAGGTCGAAGAAGACGACAGCGGCCTCGACGTCACCACCGCCGGCTTCATCACCAGCAAGCGCTCCGCCGAGACCACGGTCCTGGTCAAGGACAACCAGACCGTCGTCATCGGCGGCCTGATCGGCAGCACCGACACGGAAGTCGAGTCGAAGCTGCCGATCCTGGGCGACCTGCCGCTGATCGGCAACCTGTTCCGCGGCAAGCGGAACGTCAGCCGCAAGACGAACCTGCTCATCTTCCTGACCCCCCACATCATCGAAGAGCCGGCCGACCTCGAAGAGGTCTACCGGATCAAGTGGGCGCAGCGCGAGGAGTTCGTCCGGCGCTTCTACGGCAAGTCCAAGGACGACCAGCAGGAGGAGCTGCAGAAGCTGCTCCGCTACTCGATGAACCGGATGGACGAGGCCAGCCCCTGGCGGACCAAGCCCCCCAAGACGACCGAGGACTACGTCATCGGCGCGGAAGGCGGCACCCTGACCGACGACAGCGAGGCGGCCGGCGTGATCATCGGGCCTGGTGGCAGCACCGTGCCCGTGGGCCCCGAGGGGCACTCCGTCGACCTGACCCGCCCCGACGAGACCGACCGCTCCTTCACCGAGGGCACCGGCGGCACCGTCATCGAGTCGGACAGCAGCGACTCCTCCGGCGACTCCTCCGACGACACCTCCACCGAGGACAACTGACGTGGGCATCCGCCGCGAACCCCTCGACGAGATCCTGACCCGCCAGGGCATCGATCCGACGGTCATCGACCAGGCCCGGGCCCAGGCCCGCAAGGCCGGCGTGGACCTGGTCGAGGGCCTGGTGCGCAGCGAAGCCGTGGACGGCGGCATCCTGGTCCAGGGCATCGCCACCCAGACGGGCCTGCCCGTGCTCGAGTCGGTCGACGTCGACCGGGTCGAGCCCGCCCTCATCCGCGCCGTGCCGCTCGGCCTGGCCCGCGAGAGCGGCATCCTCCCCCTGTGGGACGAAGCCGGCACCGTGCTGGTCGGCCTCTCCTCGCCCCGGGCCCTGACGGCCCTCGACGACCTGCGGCTGCTCTACCACCGGCCGGTGAAGCCGGTCCTGCTGGCCCCGGCCGTCCTGCGCGACGCCACCAACCGGGCCTACGACAAGGCCAGCCAGACCGCCAGCGCCGTCATGGAGGAGATGCACGACGACGTCGGACCCCAGGGCGACGATCTGCAGCTCGCCGAAGACCTGCTCGACGATCCGAACCAGGCCCCGATCATCCGGTTCGTGAACTCGCTGTTGACCCAGGCGACCAAGGAACGGGCCAGCGACATCCACATCGAGCCCTTCGAGAAGGAGCTCGCCGTGCGCTTCCGCGTGGACGGCGTGCTCTACGAGGTCGTCAAGCCGCCCCCCCGGCTGCAGGCGTCCATCGTCAGCCGCGTCAAGATCATGGCCGGCCTGAACATCGCCGAGAAGCGCATCCCCCAGGACGGCCGCATCCGCACCCGGATGGCCGGCCGCGAGATCGACATCCGCGTGTCGACCATGCCCGTCCGCCACGGCGAGCGGGTCGTCATGCGTCTGCTCGAGAAGGGCAGCGTGTTCAGCCTGGACGGCGTCGGCATGAACGACGAGCTGCTGCGCAACTTCCGCAAGCTCATCCGCCTGCCCCACGGCATCATCCTGGTCGCCGGCCCCACGGGCTCGGGCAAGACGACGACGCTGTACAGCGCCCTGTCCGAGATCAACACGCCCGACAAGAACATCCTCACCATCGAGGATCCGGTCGAGTACGAGCTCCGCGGCATCGGCCAGACCCAGGTCAACACGAAGATCGACCTGACCTTCGCCAGCGTGCTGCGCGCCCACCTGCGCCAGGACCCCGACGTCATCCTGGTCGGCGAGACCCGCGACCGCGAGACCGCCGAGAACGCCGTCCAGGCGTCGCTCACCGGCCACCTGGTGTTCAGCACCATCCACACGAACAGCGCGCCGGCGACCTTCACCCGCATCATCGACATGGGCGTCGAGCCCTTCCTGGTCGCGTCGTCGCTCATCGCGGTCCTGGCCCAGCGCCTCGTCCGCCGGCTGTGCCCGCACTGCAAGGAGCAGTACCGCCCGAGCGACGAAGAGCTGCACGACGTCGGGCTGGACCCGCACACCCACCAGGGCCTGCTGTGGCGCGCCGTCGGCTGCCCCGAGTGCAACCAGAAGGGCTACCGCGGCCGGATGGGCATCTACGAGCTGCTGATCGTCAGCGAGCGCATCCGCGCCCTGGTGACCGGCGGCCGCGACGCCGGCGTCATCCGCAAGCAGGCGGTGGCCGAGGGCATGAGCACCCTGCGCGACGACGGCCTGGCCAAGGCCATCGCCGGGCACACCTCCCTCGACGAGGTCCTGCGCGTGACGCAGGACGACGTCATCGAGCTGGACTGAGGGAGGAACGATGGCGGCCTTCGAGTACAAGGGCTTCGACAAGGCGGGCGCTGCGGTCGCCGGCATCGTCGACTCCGACAGTGCCCGCGGGGCGCGCACCAAGCTGCGCAAGCAGGGGGTCTTCCCGACCGACGTCTGGCAGCAGAAGGCCGGCAAGCGGGGCGCCGCCCGCGGCAAGGGCCTCAACGTCGAGATCGACTTCTCGCGCTTCTTCTCGCGGGTCGGGCTCAAGGACGTCAGCCAGATGACCAGCCAGCTGTCGACCCTGGTCGGCGCCGGCATCCCGATGGTCGAGGCGCTGACCGCCCTCATCGAGCAGACCGACCACCCGACGCTGCACCTGGTGCTCGTCGAGATCCGCGAGAAGGTCAACGAAGGCCACACCCTGGCCGACGCGATGAAGGAGCACCCGCGCATCTTCTCGGACCTGTTCGTCAACATGGTCCGCGCCGGCGAGCAGTCCGGCGCCCTGGACATCGTGCTCAAGCGGCTGACCGAGTACACCGAGTCCCAGGTCAAGCTGCGCGGCGAGCTGCGCTCGGCGCTGACCTACCCGCTGCTGATGGGTGCGGTGAGCTTCTTCATCGTCATGGGCCTGTTCGTCGGCGTCATTCCGCGCATCAAGCGGATCTTCGACACCTTCGGCGGCAGCCTGCCCCTGCCCACCAAGGTCATCCTGACCCTGTCCGACTTCATGGTCGACTACTGGTGGCTCATCATCATCGTGCTGGGCGGCAGCATCTTCGGCTTCGTCCGGTGGACCCGCACCCCCAAGGGTCGCCGCCGCTGGCACGACTGGCAGCTGCGCATGCCGGTGTTCGGCCGCATCAACCGCCTGGTCGCCGTCAGCCGCTTCTGCCGCACCATGTCGACCCTGCTCGACTCCGGCGTGCCGATCCTGACGGCGGTCACCATCGTCAAGAGCGTCGTCGGCAACGACGTCCTGACCGAGGCCATCGAGAACGCGGGCAAGAACATCCGCGAAGGCGAGAGCATCGCCAAGCCGCTGAAGGCCAGCGGCCAGTTCCCGCCGCTGGTCACCCACATGATCGCCATCGGCGAGCGCACCGGCGAGCTCGAGCCCATGCTCGGCAAGGTCGCCGACGCCTACGACCAGGAAGTCGAGAACACGGTCGGCACGCTGACCAGCCTGCTCGAGCCCATCCTGATCCTGACCCTGGGCGGCGTGGTCGTCGTCGTCGCCCTCTCCATCCTGCTGCCGATGCTCAACATGAGCAGCATCGTCCGCTGAACCCAGCCCGCTGAGTCCCCTTCCCCGACCCCTCCTCCTGCCTGGGAGCCAGACATGAAGACCCGCCCGCTGTTCCGCGCCGCCAAGAGCCGCCGTGGCCTGACCCTCGTCGAGATCATGGTCGTCATCGCGATCCTCGGCACCCTGATGGCCATCGTCGGCGTGAACATCGTCAACCAGCTGCAGGAAGCCAACGTCGAGACGACCAAGCTGCAGATCAAGCAGATCGAGCAGAACCTGGCGATGTACGCCGCCAAGCACAAGGGCAAGTTCCCGACCACCAGCCAGGGCCTGGAAGCCGCGGCCAAGTACTTCCCCGACAGCACCGTCCCCAAGGACGCCTGGGGCAACGACTTCGCCTACTACAGCCCCGGCACCAGCGGCGACCACGAGTACGAGATCGTCAGCTACGGCCGCGACGGCCAGGAAGGCGGCGACGACTACGACTCCGACATCAAGTCCTACGAGATCGGCAAGGAGACCGAGTGAGCGGTCCCGCCGCTCGCTGCCCCACCCCCCGCTGACCCAGCCTGCGTGACCCGGACTGCATGACCCCGCCCCTCCGCCATCCCCTGCACGCCCCGGCCCGACGAGCGATGACGCTCATCGAGATCATGGTCGTGATCGCCATCCTGGGCCTGATCGCCCTGGTCGCGATCCCGACCCTGAGCGGGCTGTTGGACCTGCAGCAGCGGGCGGCGGTCAAGGAGCTGGCGAGCACCTACACCTGGCTGATGGACGAGGCGGCCCTGCGCAACGCCACCTTCCGGGTCGCCTACGACCTGGACCGGTCGACCTGGAAGGTCGAGGTCGGGGATCCGAACACCGTCGTCTTCTCCACGCCCGAAGAGCGCGAGGAGTTCGACGAGGAGCTCGAGGACGAGATGAAGCGCTACACGAAGCGCGAGCTCGAGGAAGGCGCCGGCGCGGACATCGAGGAGAAGCGCGGCCGGTTCGAGGGCCTGACCGATCCGGCCTTCGTGACCGAGCAGGAGCTGCCCCGCGGGACGAAGATCGCCTGGGTCTACACCCCCCAGTACGGCGACGACGGCGTGCGCCCGAGCGACCAGGGCGAGCTCGAGGACGACGAGGCCGGGACCATGGCCTACACCTACATCTTCGACGACGGCACGGCCGAGCTGACCGTGATCCGCATCGTGGACGAGGACGACGACGAAGACGGCTGGACCCTGGTCATCGAGCCGGCCAGCGGCCGCGTCCGCATCGAGGAAGACCTGGTCGACCCGACCGAGGCCATGGCGTGGCTGCCGTCCGAGGGACCGAGCATCCAGTGACCCCCCTCTTCGCCCGCACCCGCTCCCGCACCGGCTTCACACTGCTCGAGGTCATCGTGGCCCTGGGCATCATGGCGCTCGGGCTGGTGGTGCTGATCGACACGCAGGCCAGCAGCGCCCTGGCGGCGGTCGACGCGGACCGCACGGTGACGACCGCGCACCTGGCCGAAGAGAAGCTGATGGAGGTCCTGCTCGAGACCGAGGTCGAGGGCTTCACGGACAGCGACAAGGAGGAGAGCGGCACCTTCGAGGAGTTCGGCAGCGAGGAGTGGCGCGGGGACGACCTGGCCATCGACGCCACCGACCTCGAGAACTACCACTTCGCCTGGACCGTCCGGAAGATCGACCTCACGCTGCCCACCGACCTGTCCAGCATGCTCGGGGACCTCGAGGGCGTCGGCTACGTCAACCCCGACGAGATGGGCGAGGGCTACGACAACGAGATGGCCCCGGACCTGTCGGACTTCGGCATCACGCCGGACATGATCGCCGACTACCTGGGCGACTACATCCGCGAGGTCCGGGTGGTCGTGTGGTACGCCGAAGACGGCGAAGACGACGACGAGCCTGACCTGCTCGACGAGAACGGCGACCTGCCGGACGGCGCCTTCGAGCTGTTGACCCACGTCATCAACCCCACCGGGCGCATCAGCGCCCCGCTGGGGGGCTGATGCACGTCGCAGCCCGCCGCGGCTTCACCCTGCTCGAGGTCATCGTGGCCCTGGGCGTGCTCGCCGTCATCGGCGTCATGTCCTTCACCGCGATGAGCAACAGCCTGCAGGCCCGCGAGTTCCTCGAAGAGGACCAGCGCTTCGCCCGCAACGCCGAGACCGCGCTCAACCGCGTCAGCCGCCAGCTGGAGCTGGCCTGGCTCACCGAGCACACCACCGCCGTGAACACCTTCCAGACCGTGTTCGTCGGCAAGGACGGCGACGATCTCGACGAGGTCTGGTTCGCCAGCCTGGGCCACCAGCGCCGCTACCGGGAAAGCCGCGAGGGCGATCAGACCGAGATCACCCTGTGGACCGAGGAAGACCCCGAGAACGAGGGCGACTATGTGCTGCTGATGCGCGAGGCCCAGCGCATCGACGAGAAGCCCGACGAAGACGGCGTCATCACGCCCCTCGCCCACGGCGTGCGCCGCTTCGAGCTGCGCTACCTGGACCCGAGCACCGGCGAGTGGACCGACGACTGGGACACGACGGGCGCCGACCAACCGAACCGCCTGCCCCGGGCCGTCACCATCACCCTGGTGCTGTCCGCGCCGGACCCCGACGATCCCGAAGCCACCGTGCCCGTGAGCTTCGTCCGCACGGTGCGGCTGGCCTTCGCCAAGACGCTGAACCGCGAAGCGGCGGCGTGGTCCAACGCCATCGACGCCGAGGACTCGTCGTCGAGCGGCGGCGCGGCCGGCGGGCTGACCGGGGGGCGCAACCAGTGACCCGCTTCCTCGCCCGCACCTGGCGCATGCTGACCACGCCCCGGTCGCTGTCCGACCTGCGCGCGCCGGCCGGGGCCGTGCACCGCCTGCGGTCCCGCAACCGCCGGCAGACCCGCGGTGGCATCGCGCTGCTCGTCGTCGTCACGGCGATCACCATCATGACCGTGGTCGTGAGCGATCTCGCCTACACGAGCCGCGTGCGCTTCCTGGTCGCCGCCCACAGCACCGACCGGCAGCAGGCCTACTGGCTGGCCTGGAGCGGCACCGAGATCTACAAGCTCATCATCATGGCCGACGTCGAGATCGGCGACAGCATCGAGCAGTTCGCCGGTGATCTGGCCATCGACGGGCTCATCGACATGGTCCCCCAGATCAACACGGGGCTGCTGACGATGCTGATGGCATCGGACGGCGGCGACGACGTCGACGAGATGACCGAGGACATGACCGACGAGGAGCGCAAGCGCTTCGAGTCGACCGGCTCGGTCAGCGACGAGGTGCGCGACGAGGCCCTCGAAGAGGGCGGCGGCCTGTTCAGCGAGCGCTCCTGGCTCGATCTGCCCGGCGACTTCTCGGCCGGCATCGAGAAGGAGAGCTGCAAGATCAACGTGAACATGCTGGCCACCGCGACCGAGGACAACATCGAGAACAGTCCCACCTTCACGCTGATGCTCGGCCTGCTCAGCGGCGAAGAGGACGAACAGTGGCTGCGCGACCGCAACCTGGAAGCCCGGGACCTGATCGCCAACCTGGCGGACTGGGTCGACGAAGACAGCATGCGCAGCGGCGGCAACGGCGGGTACGAGGACAACCTCTACCAGAACCTCGAGCCCGGCTACCTGTCCAAGAACAAGCCCTTCGAGACCAAGGACGAGATCCGGCTGGTCGAGGGCTGGCAGGACGACGTCTTCGAGCGGTTCGGCGACCAGTTCACCATCTACGGCGGCGGCAAGATCGACCTGTCCTGTGACGACCCGGAGATCTACCGGGCCATCCTCCAGAGCAGCTACGTCAGCCCGCCCCAGCAGGACGCCGACGTCGATCGCATCCTGTCGCTGATCTCCGAGCACACCATGCTCTACGGCTCGTTCAGCAAGCCCAAGGACTTCGTCCAGTTCCTGCAGAACCAGAGCCTCACCGTGGACAGCCAGCTCGCCGGCGCGCTGACCATGGACACCCTCATCTACCGCATCGAGAGCACCGGGCTGGTCGGCACCTCCGCCGTCACCTTCACCCAGGTGCTCGAGTACGACAAGCGCGGCCGCAGCACCCTGCTCTACCACCGCGTCGACTGACCTTCCCCTCCCCAACGGGAACCTCCCATGCCCAAGCTCATCGCCGTCGATCTCGGCAGCCACAGCGTCAAGCTGGCGGTCTACGAGGGCGCCTTCGGCCGCTTCCAGCTCGAGGGCCTGCTCAGCGCCCCCGTGCCGCAGGACCCGCAGGCGGACGACGACCTCGCCGGCGCCATCTCGCCGTCCGGCCTCGACGCCCCCTCCACCGAGGAGGAGACCGAGGCCTCCGAGCCGGCGTCCCTGGCTCCCCGGTCCTCGGTCGTGGGTGTGCCGCCCCGGCTCGTGGCGCTGCGGCGGCTGCTGGCCGGGCTCGGCGAGCTGCAGCGGCCCGTGTTCGTCGCCGGGTGGCCCACCGAGCGGGCCAGCATCCGGCACATCAGCCTGCCGTTCAGCGACAAGGCCCAGGTCGAGAAGGTCCTGCCCTTCGAGGTCGAGGGCCAGGTCCCCTTCGACATGGAGGACATGGAGCTGCGGCACCGCGTGCTGCAGATCGAGCCGGGGGACAGCCAGGTGCTGGTGGCCGTCATCGAGCGCGATGGCCTGAGCGAGCACATCGCCGCCCTGCACGAGGCCGGAGCGGATCCCAAGAGCCTGGAGATCGACGCCGACCTGCTGGCCGAGCTGGCCCCCGAGGTCGGCGTGCACGCCGTGATCGACATCGGACACCAGCGCATCCTGGTGACCCTGGTGCGGGACGGCCGCGCGGTGGCGGCCCGGGCGCTGGACGGCGGCGGCCGCGCCTTGACGCTGGCCCTGGCCGACGCCTTCGAGCTGGACTGGAGCGACGCCGAGGCCCGCAAGCACGTGGCCAGCCTGGACGAGAGCGCCGCGCCGGTCCAGGTCGAGACCGAGTGGGAGACCGACGAGACCACCCAGACCCACGCCGATGCTCCGCCGGCACCGCGCAACCTGCGGCCCCTGCGGCCGGCCGCCGGTCGCAAGAGCGACGCCACCGTGCTGCGGGACGCCTTCCTGCCGCAGCTCGCCGAGCTGCGCAGCACGCTCATCTCCTTCGAAGACGGCGTGGGCGTCGACATCACGTCGATCGTCCTGACCGGCGGCGGCAGCGCCCTGGGCGGGCTGGCCGACCTGCTCCATCGGTCCTTCGGAGTGCCGGTGGTGCGGGCCGATCTGGGTGACGACGCGGCCGTGCAGGCCTGCCCCGACGCCTGGGGACTGGTCTGCGCGATGGGCGACCGGGGGTCCCGCGGCAAGGCGGGCTCGATGGAGCTGCGCCAGGGCAAGCTGGCCTTCAAGGGGGATCTGTTCATCGTCCGCCAGGTCGGTCTGTACGCCGGCGTGTTCGCCGCCTGCGCCCTGCTGGCCGGCACCGCGATGTTCGCGGTCCGGACGGTGCAGCTCAACAGCCAGATCTCCGACGTCGAGACCGAGGTCGCCTCGCTCGTCACCGATGCCTTCGACGACATCCCGGCGGGCCGGATCAAGTCCAGCACCGACGCCCTGGCCATCGCCACCGAGAAGTCCCTCGAGGCGACCAGCCGGGTCGACACGCTGGGCGAGATCGTCGCCGACCAGCCGCCCACGGCCAGCCTGCTGCGCGATCTGTCCATCGCGATGCCGCCCCCCGACCAGGCCCGCGTGGACGTGCGCATCCTGAGCCTGAACTCGTCCACCATCACCCTGGACGCCGAGACCGATGGCTTCGAGGCCGTCGGCCGCATCGAGAGCGCCCTGCAGCAGAACCCCCGGTTCGCGGGCGCGCGGAAGGGCAACGAGGACAAGCGCCGCACCGGCGAGGTCCGCTTCAAGATCACCATCCCTCGGAACGCCGAGGGTGACGGCGAGGAGGGCTGATCATGGCACTCAGCGAACGCTTCCAGCCCGTCGTCGAGCGCGTGCGGGACCAGCTCGCCTCGATGAGCGACCGCGACCGCAAGCTGCTCCTGGGCCTGATCGTCTTCGGCGCGGTGACGGTGGTCGCCGGCGGCATCTGGTTCATGAAGAACAGCCTGGACGGACTCGAGCAGAAGCTCGCCGAGCGGCAGCAGACCCGGCAGCGGGTCGTCGTGATGCTCGACGACTACCAGGAGAGCGCGACGAAGGCCGACGAGATCTCGGCCCGCATCGCGTCCTACGCCGGCACCGACCTGTCGACCCACCTCGAGCAGGTGGCCGACAAGGTGGGCGTCAAGGAGCGCCTGGACTCGGTGCGGCAGAAGTCCGCCTCGGATCAGGGCGACCTGGTCGAGACCGTGTACGCGGTCACCCTCAACGAGCTGCAGCAGGACGAGCTGTCCGGCTTCCTCTTCGAGATGGAGACCAGCGGCTACCCGCTCAAGGTCCGCTCGATGAGCGTGAAGCGCCGCAAGAAGTCCGGTGAGTACTCGCTCAACGTCGATCTCGACATCGCGACCTACAAGGTGGCCTCGGCCGCCGGAGGTGACGAGTGATGCGCAACCTGTCCATCGCCGGCGGCGCGTTCGCCGCGTTCCTGCTGGCCTTCGTGGTGGCCCTGCACCTGCACTTCCCCGGGGACGCCGCGCGCGCACGCCTGGCCTGGGAGGTGCAGCGCGCCAGCCAGGGCCAGTGGCTGCTCGAAGCCGGCGACGCCGACCTGTACCGGCTGACCGGCGTCACGATCCAGGACGCGGTCCTGTACAAGAAGGACAAGGTGCGGCGCCGCACCCTCCCCGACGACGAGGCCGAGGGCCCCCAGGGCACGCCGGCCACGCCGGTGCTGCGGGTCGACGAGCTGTCGGTGCGTGCCCGCCTGCTGCCCCTGCTGCGCGGTGACCGCGCCGCGGCCTTCCAGGCCGCCCTGTACGGCGGCACGGTGGACGGGGACGTGTCGCTGTCCGAGACGACGACCGACCTGCGTTTCCTGGCCGAGGAGATCGACCTCGCCCGCGTGCCGCTCGAGGGCGACGAGTGGTCCGTGGACGCCACCGGCAAGCTCAAGCTCGACGCCGACGTGTTCTACGACACCGAGAACCTCAAGGAGAGCACTGGGACGATCAGCCTGGAGTTCGCCGACCTGGTCTTCCAGCAGGCGTCGGTCATGGGCATGACCCTCGAGCCGACGCCGTTCTCGGAGGCAACCCTGGCCTTCGAGCTCGACAAGGGCAAGGCCCGGGTCAAGAAGGGCCAGTTCACCAGCGAGCCCGTCGACATCACGGTCGAAGGCGAGATCGTCCTGAACAAGAGCGTGGCCCGCAGCCGCCTCAAGATGACCCTGCTGGTGCGGTTCTCCGAGCAATTCGATCGCCTGGCGCGCCTGGCCCCCGGCATGAAGGACGCCCGCGACGACAAGGGCACCTACCACTTCCGGCTGACCGGCACGCTGGACAGCCCGCGACTGCGCGAGGAACCCCAGGGGCGCGGCGCCGGTGCGGGCGTCGGTGCCCGTCGCCCGGCCATCAACGGCGGCCCCTCGCGCATGATGGGCGCCAAGGACGCCCTCGACGACGAAGACGTCAACACGGTGGACGAGGAGTCCGACGAGCGTCGGGCCCGCCGCCAGGAGCGCATCGAGGCCCGTCGCCAGCGGATGATGGAGCGGCGCAAGGACCGCGGCGAAGACGGCAACGACGGACCGATGCTGCGCAACGGCCGCCCGATCATGCCCAGCGAGCTCGGCGGCCCCGACGGCGGCAACGCCGGCCCGCGCCGCCTGCCCCGCGTGGGCGGCAACGCGCCGCTCGGCGGGGGCGGCAACATGCAGGGCGGCTTCGACGGCGACCCGGACGGCGAGTTCTTCGAGGGCGACCCCGGCGGTCCCGGCCAGTTCGGCCCGCAGGGCGGGTTCAACGGCGGTGGCGACTTCGGCGGCGAGGGTGACTTCGGCGGCGAGGGCGACTTCGGCGGGGACGGCGACTTCGGCGGCGACGGCGACTTCGGCCCGCAGGGCGGCTTCGACGACCCCGGCTTCGACGACCAGGGCTTCGACGACCAGGGCGACTTCGACGGCGGCTACTGAGCGCCGAGGACGGCGGTCGAGGGCGCTCCGCAGCGCGGGCGCTCCGACCGACGCCGCTCAGCCCGGGGTCGCGACCGCGCGCTGCAGCCGGGCCACCAGCCGCTGCGTGGGGCCGTCCTCGGGGTTCGCTGCCAGGGCGCGCCGCGCGTAGGGAAGCGCCCGCTCCGGATCGTCCTGGGTCTCGAGGAACCGTGCGTAGTACAGGTTGCCTTCGGGGTCGTCCGGGGCGAACTGCACCGCCAGGGCCAGCAGGCCGCGGGCTTCTTCTTCGCGGTCGATCTCGTCGAGCTGCGGGTCGTGAAGGGTCGCCCAGCCCAGGTTCGCCAGGATTCCAGGGTGATCCAGCCGGAGATCGCGGGCCCGACGCAGGGCGGCCAGCGCAGCCGGCCACTCCTCACGGGCCACGTAGTCGCGCCCACGGTGCAGCAGCCGCTCTTCTTCGGGCACGACCTCGACCGGGCGCCGGCTGCGTCCGGACAGCAGCGCGGTCTTGGCATCCTCGACCGCCTGGAGCAGTCGCTGCGCATCGTCCCGGGCCGAAGGCGGCAGGGTCTTGTCCTGGGCGATCTGCTGGTAGCGCGCCGTCATCCGGGCGTGTGCGGCCCCGACGAGCTCGGGATCGGCGTCGCCGGGCACGCCCAGGATGACCTCCGGTCCTTCGTGGCCGATGAGCGATGCCTCCCGCCGCAGGCGACGGGCGATGACCTCGCTGTTGCGGGCTTCGTCCCGCTGGGCGGTGGCCGAGGACCGGCGGCGCTGGCTGCGCCCGGTCACGGTGCTCATCGAGCTCGAGGTCTCGGCTTCCCGGCGGGCCCGCAGCCGCTCGGCCACCGACGGGGTCTCGTCGCCGACCACCGCGTAGGTCTCGGTCGGGGACTCGTCTCGGACGCGCCGCGCCGTCACGCCGCGCGGGCGGAACCCGCCCGAGGTGCCTTCGCGCATCATCGGCAGGCCCAGCTCCAGCAAGCCCATGCGCTGCAGGGCTTCCAGGTCCGGTCCGGCGGCGACGAGGTCGACGCCCCCGGTGGCCGCGCGCTCGCCCAGGGGCACCGAGGGATCGACGGTCTCGATGAGCCAACGACTCTCGGGCTGCAGCGGCAGGCCCAGCAAGGGGGCGGGATGGCGGGGCGGCATCAGCGCCTTCATCCGGGCTTCGTCCAGGAAGTCGACCCGGGCGGGATCGCGAACGCGGCCGAAGATCATCGCTCCGAGCCCCAGCTGATCGCCGGCTCCGGGCACCTCGCGGCGCTCGAAGGTCATCTGGCCGCCGTGGAGCGCAGCACTCAGCAGCTCCCAGCCGTCGCTGTCGAGCGGCCCGCCCTCTCCCATCGCCATCCAGCCGCGCGCGCCCGAGGGGCCGTTCTGCAGCGTCACGACCCCGCTGGCCCGGCGCACCCACAGCCCAGCGAGCCGCTGGAGGTTGTCCCGGTGCAGCGCCCGATCGACGTAGGACGCACCGCGCGGCAGGTGCACCTCGGAGGTCTTGCGGGGCGAGATCGGATCCGACATCGCCGGGACGTTCGCCGAGACCAGGGTCGACAGGGGATCGTGGACCGGCTCTTCGTCGATGATGCCGCTGTCGCTGGCGCCCGAGCCCGCCGCCGCCTCGCGCACGAGGTCCAGCAGGTCGAACATCGGGAAGGGCTTGCGCAGCAGGTGGTCGACCCGGCACTCCTCCATCGCACGCGCCACGGCGCGGTCGCCTCCGCCGCGCCCGCTCCCGGTCAGCACGACGAAGACCGAGCGGCCACCGGGCTGATCGCGCAGCTCGTGCAGCAGCTGCAGCCCGCTGCCCTTCGGCAGGTGGACGGAGAGCACCAGCATCTCGGGCAGGCGCGACCGGATGAGGGCACCGGCGCGCAGCAGGTCGTCGGCGACAGCCACCTGGTGCCCCTCGCCCTCCAGGAGGTTGCGCAGGAGCTCCAGCAGCCGGCGCTCGCCATCCACCACCAGGATGTTCACAGCGGGCCTCTGTTCGGGCGAGGAGCGATACCGGACGACATCGGTCGCCGAGGATATCACCTCGACCATGGCGCGACCGGACCAACCGCTCGTCGAGCACCGGCTGGACGCCGCTCCCGCCTCGGGACTCCGTGGCTTGCTGGGGGCGTGCCGTGGGCTGGAGGCCTGGGGCTGTCTGGACCTGGGGCCGCAGACCACCGTGGTGACGTGGCGCCTGCCGGGTGGCGCGACGACGGTGTGGCGGGTCGAGGACGGCGGGGACTGGCGGGCCGCGATCCGACCGGGGCTGCGCGGCGGGCGGAGCAGCGGGCTTCCGTTCCGAGGCGGCCTGATGGGGTGGATCGGCTACGAGGCGGGGGTCGTCTGCGAGCGCATGCCCGCGCCACGATCACCGCGCCTGCTGCCGGATGTGGCCCTCTGGCGCTGTGACGGTGCGGTGGTCATCGACCATCGCACCGACGCATGGACGGTGGTCGGCACCCCGGGCTTCGCCGACGACGCTGCGGCGCGGATCGCAGCGGGCTCGGGCGTCGAGGGGCCGCCACCGACGACGCGGGCCCCCGAAGCGCCGCCGTCCGGGCTGCCGTGGCGCGCGCCCCAGGATGCGCGGTATCGACAGGGAGTGCGCGACGCCCTGGACGACATCCGCGCCGGCCGCATGTACCAGGTCAACCTGGCGTGGGCGGCCGAGGGCACGGCTCCCGAAGACCCGGTCGGGCGCTGGCTGACCCTGCGCCAGCAGAACCCCGCCCGACGCGGAGCCCTGCTGCGCGGGCCCGACCAGGACGGAGCGCCGACCTGGCTGTTGTCCAACAGCCCGGAGCTGTACCTGCAGCTCGGCCCCCGCGGCCGCGTCCGGAGCACGCCCATCAAGGGCACGGCGCGGCGTGGTCCCGGCCAGGCCGGCGCGCGCACGGAGCTCCGCGACAGCGACAAGGAACGCGCAGAGCTGACGATGATCGCCGACCTGGTGCGAAACGACCTGGGCCGCGTCGCGCGCCCGGGCAGCGTCCGGGCCGCGCCCCGTCGGATCGGGGCCTGCGGGGACCTGTGGCACGCCAGCCAGTCCGTGTCGGCGCGGCTCGCCCCCGGCTCGGACGTGGTCGACCTGCTCACGGCGACCTTCCCGCCCGGCAGCGTCACGGGTGCGCCGAAGGTGGCGGCCATGGCCCGCATCGGTGCGACCGAAACCACACCGCGTGGCGTCTACACCGGCTGCTACGGGCTGTTCGGCGACGACGGGAGCGCGTCGCTCGCGGTCGCCATCCGGGTGGCCCAGATCCACGGCACCCGCGCGCTCGTGCACGTCGGCGCGGGCATCGTGGCGGACTCCGACCCCGACGCCGAGTGGGCCGAGACCCTGGCCAAGGGGCGCGTGCTGGCCCACCACGCCCTGGCGGCCCCATGAGCCACCGGCCGCCCTTGCCGGCAGGGCTCTACGGGATCGCCGACGCCAGCTTCGGCGATCCGGTCGCGTTGGGCGTGGCCCTGGCGGCGGCGGGCGTCGGGGTGGTCCAGCTGCGCTGCAAGGGCTGGCCGACCGACGACCGGCGGCGCGCCGCCCGAGCGCTCCGTGCGCAGCTGGAGGGGCATGCCTGCCTGCTCGTGGTGAACGACGACGTCGACGCCGCGGTCGCGGCCGGTGCACACGGCGTCCACCTGGGTCAAGACGACGGCGACCTGGCCGCAGCCCGGCGGCGCCTGGGCCCGGACGCCCTGATCGGACGGTCCACCCACGACCTGGCCCAGGTCGCCGCAGCGGTGGCCGAGGGCGCGGACTACCTGGGCTTCGGCCCGGTCTTCGGCACCACCACCAAGGCCGACGCGGTCGACGTCGTAGGGACCGACGCACTGCGCGCCGCCGTCGCCGCGGCAGGCGCCGTGCCGGTGGTGGCGATCGGCGGCCTGACCGAGGCGCGGCTGCCGGCGGTGCGGGCCACCGGCGCCCACGGCTGGGCCCTGATCTCGGCGCTCCTGGCGCCCGCAGCCGCAGGTCCGGACGCGCTGGCGGCCGCCGTGTCGCGGATGTCGCGCACACCGAGATGAAGCCGTTGAATTGAAGCGTGTTCTGGGGTTAGACTCGACGCGTCAAGAGCGCAGCATCGGCCATGGGACCCCTGGATGGGTCTGCGGTGTCCGAAGGCTGCGCCCTCCCCCGCGCCTGCTTTCTCCCGAGCTCGCCATGCCCCGCCTCTTCCTGCTGCTCCTCCCCCTCTCGGTCGCCCTCGCCTCCCCCTCTGCCGAAGCGGCCCGCAAGGACCGCCGCAAGGCCGACGCCGCACAGGACGCGCCCCAGGCGCCCGCCGTGCCCGCGCCCGAGGGCAGCATCTGGGACTACATCGAAGCCGCCGACACCCCCGCGCACGAGGCCGACGCCGACGATCCGGTGCCGGTCGACACGGCAGCGGTCGAGGCCAGCCAGGAGCTCGCAGAGGCGCGCGCCATCGAGGCCGGGCTGCTGTCGGCTTCCGCCGCCCCCGACGAGGTCGTCGAGTTCTACACCGACCCCGCCGGCACCCTGGCGTCGGATCCGCTGCACCTGCGCAAGATCGACCCGAGCGAGTTCGACATCCCGATCGTCGTCAACGACGCCGTCGTGAAGTGGATGGAGTACTTCACCGGGCGCGGTCGCAAGTACTACGCCCGCTACCTGAGCCGGTCCACGAAGTACCAGCCGATGATGCGCGAGAAGCTGCGTGCCGCCGGGCTGCCGGAAGACCTGGTCTACCTGTCGATGATCGAGAGCGGCTACAACCCGCACGCCTACAGCTCGGCCCACGCCGCCGGCCTGTGGCAGTTCATCACCAGCACCGGGCGCATGTACGACCTCGAGGTCGGCTTCTGGGTCGACCAGCGCCGCGACCCCCAGGCCGCCACCGACGCCGCCATCCGGCTGCTGGGCGACCTGCACGACAGCTTCGGCGACTGGTACCTGGCCTGGGCCGCCTACAACGCCGGCCCCGGCCGCATCACCCGCGCGAAGAAGCGGCTGGGCGATGTCGACTTCTGGACGATGGTCGAGAACGACTCCTTCCGGCCCGAGACCGACAACTACGTGCCCAAGCTGCTGGCCGCCGCGATCATCGCCAAGCACCCCGAGCGCTACGGCTTCACGGACATCGAGTACCAGGAGCCGGACGACATCGAAGCGGTCGAGGTCGGCCCCAGCATCAGCCTGGACGTGCTGGCCCGCTGCGCCGGCGTCACCGAGGAAGAGCTGCAGGGGCTCAACCCGCACCTGCGCCGCTGGGCCCTGCCGCCCGAGCCCGCCAAGCAGACGATCTACCTGCCGCGCGGCCGCCAGGGCACCTTCCTGGCTGCCCTCGAGAAGGTCCCGCCCGAAGAGCGCCTGACCTATGTGCACCACAAGGTCAGCAAGGGCGAGACCCTGGGCGCCATCGCCAGCAAGTACGGGGTGCGGGCCGAGGACATCCAGAAGTCCAACCGGATCAGCAACCCGAACCGCATCTACGTGGGCATGAACCTGGTCATCCCCAAGCCCGGCATGCCCGTGCCAGAGGCGCTCACCGCGTCGGCCGGCGGCAAGGCCAGCCCCAGCAGCGCCCCCGCCCCCAGCGCGGCGCCGGCCAAGCCCAAGACCAGCACCGTCACCCACACCGTCCAGAAGGGCGAGGCGCTGTCCAGCATCGCGGCGAAGTACGGCGTCAGCACCCGGCAGCTGCAGGACTGGAACGGCATCCGCGACGCCAACCACGTCTACGTCGGCCAGCGGCTGAAGGTGCAGACCACTGCGACGTCGTGGACCAGCTACACCGTCCGCCAGGGCGACACCCTGTCGAGCATCGCGAAGCGCTACGGCGTGTCGATCGGCGACGTCCAGGGCTGGAACGACATCTCCGGGAGCCGCATCCTGGTCGGCCAGCGCCTGCGCATCAAGCGCTGAGGCCGGGGGCGTGCTGACCATCGCGCAGGCCCTGGACCGCTGCATGGCGGTGGCGCTGCCGGTCACCACCGAGTCGGTGGCGCTCGACCGGGCCGTCGGCCGGGTGCTCGCGGCGGACGTGGTCGCGACGGCCAGCCTGCCGCCCTGGGACAACAGCGCCATGGACGGCTTCGCCGTGCGGGCGGCCGACACGCAGGGGCCGGACGGTGGAGACGACTGTGATGCGCCCGCACCCGTCGGTGCAGCCGACGGTGTCGTGCTGCGGGTCCTGGAGACCATCGCCGCCGGCGCGGTCCCCACCTGCACGGTGACGGCCGGCACGGCCAGTCGGATCATGACGGGTGCGCCGATGCCCCCCGGGGCCGACGCCGTCGTCATGCGAGAGCAGAGCCGGGACCTGGACGGTGACCGCGTGCTGCTGTCCGGGCGGGCCGGGATCGGCCAGCACGTCCGCCGGCAGGGCGAAGAGGTCCGGCCGGGCGACGTGGTGCTGCGGGCCGGCACGACGATCACCCCCGGTGCGGTCGGCCTGTGCGCCAGCCTGGGCCGCCCGACCCTGCGGGTGGCGCGCCAGCCGCGGGTGGCGGTGCTCAGCACCGGCGACGAGGTGGTCCCGATCGACCGTCCCCTGGGGCCGGGGCAGATCTGGTCCAGCAACGGCCATGCGCTGCGGGCCTGGGTGGCCGAGGCCGGCGCCTTGCCCATCGACTGCGGCATCGCCCCGGACGACCTCGACGGCACCCGCGCCGCCTTCCAGCGCGCCCTGGACACCGCGCCCGACTTCATCCTGAGCACCGGCGGCGTCAGCGTCGGAGACTTCGACGTGGTCAAGCAGGTGATGTCCGAGGCCCGCCCCGACGGCGAGACGGCCATCGACTACTGGAAGGTCCGCATGAAGCCCGGCAAGCCGCTGGCTTTCGGGCGGATCGGCGGGGTCCCGACCTTCGGGCTGCCCGGCAACCCGGTGTCCTGCCAGGTCGGCTTCCTGCAGTTCGTGCGGCCGGTGCTGCGGCGCAGCCTGGGGCTGGCACGGCCCTTCCTGCCCGTCCGACCGGCGGTGCTCACCCACGACCAGCGCAAGCGGCCCGGCCGGGCGGAGCTGGTGCGGGTGACGCTGCGCTTCGGAGCCGACGGGCTGCTCGCCACGCCGACCGGCAGCCAGGGCTCGGGCCAGAGCAGCAGCATGGCCATGGCCCACGGCCTGGTGCTGCTTCCCGCCGACGGCGAAGGAGCACTCGCCGGCGCCACCGTCGCCGTGCAGGTGTTCCGCTGGGACTTCGGCGACGGGGCCGACAGCGCCCTGCCCGTCGACCTGTGAGCCTGCCCGCCTACGTGCTGGTCGGCGGCCGCTCGACCCGCATGGGCCGCGACAAGGCCCGGATCCACATCGACGGCGTGCCGCTGGCCCTGCGCATCGCGGCCGTCCTGGCCGACGCCGGCTGCGGGCCCGTGCACCTGGTCGGAAAGGCCGCCTGGGACCCGCCCGGGCCCCTGCCTTGGGTGCTCGACGACGCTCCCGACGGCCACCCGCTGCTGGGGGTGGCCGCGGCGCTCAGACATGCGGCGGCGTCCGGCGCGGCGCTCGCCCTCACCTGCCCCTGCGACCTGGTCGGCTTGGATGTCGCCAGCGTGCGCACCCTGCTGGCGGCCGGCGGACCCTGCATCGCGTCGGACGGTGAGCGGTCTCAGCCACTGCTCGCGGTCCTCGCGACCTCCCAGGCCGAGGCGGTCCGCGCGCTCGCCGACGCTGGCGCACCCGTGCGCGCGGCGACCACCGGGCTGCCCGTGGTGGTCCTTCCCGCCGACGTCCTCCGCAACGCGAATCACCCAGGTGACCTGCCAGGACCGACGCCGAGCGGGCCGGGACGATAAGCGCTCGGCTCCCCGCTCGGAGCCGCCATGTCGACCGCCCTCACCGTTCGCCTGCTCGCCCTTCCCTCGGCCGACGATGTCCTGCACGCGGCGAGCGACGCCGTCGCTGCGGCCGGCGGCGAGGTGGTCGAGTCCGGCGCCCTCGACCCCGACGACCTCGCCCATGCCGTGCTGCAGGCCAGCACCCACCCCAGCCTGACCGTCATCTGCGGTGGCGCCCTCGGCAACGGCATCGCGGCAACGGTCGCCGGCGACATGGACGGTCCCATCGCCGCGTTCGCCGAGCTGCTCCGCGTGCGCTGGCTGGCCGACCACGGAGCGGACGCCGTGCTGGTCGACGCCGCCTTCGGGCCGCACGGCGCGGGTGTGCTGCTCGTCGTGCCCGGCCCGGCCGAGCTCGTCGCGCGGGCGCTGACCGAGCTGGCCCTGCCCCTGGCCCCTCGCTGGCTGGCCGAGGGCGAAGAAGCGGGATCGGCCGAGGGCGAGGAGCCCGTCACCGAGGGGATCTCCGTCCAGGCCATGGGCGGAGGGGAAGAGCCGCCGACCGAGGAGCCCGCCTCCAAGCGTGGCTGGAAGGCGGCCCTCGACGCCATGGGCGGCACGCTGGACACCGCCGGCTGGCCCGCCGTGCCGGAGTCCTTCGACCGGATCGCGCCCGCCCGCAACGTGCTGGACACCGCCGGCGAGCGCGGGCTGGTCACCCTGGCCGATGGGCGCAAGCTGGGCGCCTTCGGCTTCCCCGACCTGCGCCGTGCGTCGAGCAAGGTGCTGCTGGTCGGGGACGGCGAGCCCCTCGCCCTGGTCGTGGCCCTGCACCGACACCCCCTCCCCGTCGGCGTCTGCGTGCACGGCAAGGGAGGCGGCAGCCTGCCGAGCGCGGATCTCGACCCCGATCCCGTCGCCGTCGAGCGCACCGGGCGGGCCTACCCGGGCTTCGGCACGCTGTTCGCCGCCACCGGAGACACCGTCTACGTCGCCCGCAGCGGCAAGGTGTACTCGTGGGACGGCAGCAACGAGCGCGAAGAAGGCACCGACAAGCAGGTGCTGGCCAGCTTGATGCTGCGGTGGTCGCAGCGCTGACCCGCGCGCCTCGACGCTCCCCGGCCGTCCCGCCCCCCGTCGACCGCGGCGCGGATGTCGCATCGGGGTGGACCGCAGGGACAGCGGGTTAGCGGGCCGTCTTGCCTGCCCGGAGCCCCCGTTGTCCGCGTCCGTCTCTCCTGAAGCCGCTGCCGTCATCGAGCCCGCCGCCACGCGCGTGCGGGACCCCATCAGCGGTCGATCCGTCTGGGTCGCCGGCCTGGTCCAGCAGGGCCGCATCGACGGCGAGACCCTGCACGTGGTGCTGGGCGCCACTCCGAGCCATGGGGCCGAGGATCTGGGGCGCATGCGCGAGGCGCTGACCCGCAACATCGAGCAGCTGGGCTGGAAGGGCCCGGTCAAGGTGGCTGTGCGCCCCGCGATGGCGCCCGGCGTCGGCGGTGGGGACACCGGCGGTGGGAAGGCTGGCGGCGGGCACGGCCACAGCCACGACCACGGCCACGGCGGCGGCCATGGCGGTCGCGGCGCCGGCGGCACCCCGCTGCGCGGCATGGAAGGTGGCGGCATGCAGCCCCACGGCGGGCCCATCCACAAGCAGCCCATCGCCGGCGTGAAGCGCATCGTCGCGGTCGCCAGCGGCAAGGGCGGCGTCGGCAAATCCACCGTGGCCACCAACCTGGCGGTCGGTCTGGCCCTGTCCGGCTGGAAGGTCGGCATCATGGACGCCGACATCTACGGCCCCAGCGTGCCCACGATGCTCAAGGTCGGCGGCAAGGTCTACGCCAACGCCGACAAGAAGATCGTCCCGATGGAGAACTACGGCATCAAGGCCATGTCCATCGGCTTCCTGGTCGACGACAGCGAGCCCATCATCTGGCGCGGCCCGATGGTCATGGGCGTCGTGCGCCAGTTCCTGCAGGACGTGGCCTGGGGCGATCTGGACGTGTTGCTGATCGACCTGCCCCCCGGCACCGGCGACGCGCAGCTGACCATGATCCAGGCCGTGGACCTGACCGGCGCCGTCGTGGTCACCACCCCCCAGGACGTCGCCGTGCTCGACGCCGTCCGCGGGGTGGAGATGTTCCGCAAGCTCGACGTGCCCGTGCTGGGCATCATCGAGAACATGGCCTGGATGGACCTGCCCGACGGCAGCCGCATCCATCCCTTCGGCTCGGGCGGCGGCGAGCGCACGGCCCAGCGCTACGGGGTGCCGCTGCTGGCCCACGTCCCCCTCGACATCCGCGTGCGCGAGGGCGGCGACGCCGGCCGGCCGGCGGCCCTGGACGAGCACGGCGCGGGCGCCGTGTTCCGCGACGTCGCCCGTACGGTGCGCGAGACCCTCTCCTAGCGCCCGCGCTGCCGAGGTAGAGCCGGACATGGACGCGCTGACCGACAGCCTGGGCCGCGTGCACACCTACCTGCGGGTGAGCGTCACGGACCGGTGCAACTACCGGTGCACCTACTGCATGCCGGCCGAGGGCATGAGCTGGATGCCCCGGGCCGATCTGCTCACCTACGAGGAGATCGGGCGGGTCGTCGGCGTGTTCGCGGGGCTCGGCATCCGGCGCGTGCGCATCACCGGCGGGGAGCCGCTGATCCGCCGGGACATCGACGCGCTGGTCGCCTCCGTCGCGGGCACCCCCGGCATCCGCGACGTGGCGATGACCACCAACGCGCACCACCTGGCGCGGCTGGCGGATCGCCTGGCCGCGGCGGGCCTGTCGCGCATCAACGTCAGCCTGGACAGCCTCGTGCCCGAGCGCTTCGCCCGCCTGACCCGCGGCGGCGACCTGGCCCGCGTGCTCGACGGCATCCAGGCGGCCCGCGACGCCGGCCTGGGGCCCATCAAGATCAACGCGGTCCTGCTCGAGGGCGAGAACGACGACGAGATCGACAGCCTGGTCGACTACTTCGCCCGCTGGGCCGACGACACGGAGCTGCGCTTCATCGAGTACATGCCCTTCGAGGCCCGCTGGCATCGCTGCGTGCCCGCGGCGAAGGTCCGCGAGCAGCTGTCGCGGCGGTTCACCCTCGCCCCCCGCAAGACCGTGCCCGGCGACGCGCCCCCCGGCGGCATCCAGGGCTCCGGCGCCGGCCCGGCGCGCACCTGGGTGCTGGCCGAGAACGGGCTGACCGTCGGCTTCATCAGCCCGCTCACCGAGCACTTCTGCGCCACCTGCAACCGGCTCCGGCTGATGGCGGACGGCCACCTGCGCACCTGCCTGGCCCACGAAGACACCCCCAGCCTGCGCGACCTGATCCGCGGCGGCGCCGACGACCCGGCCCTCGCCGACGCGATCCGCGCCATGGTCCTGGGCAAGCCCTGGGGGCACGACTGCGGGGAGCACGACGGCGCGCTGTTCCAGGGTGTGATGACGGGGATCGGGGGCTGAGCCCGACGGGCTCCATGCAGCCCTTGCCGCCACCCCGGCCCGGCGGTACCATCCGCCACCGCCCCGAGGCCCACCGGATGCGTCGCTTCTCCGCTGTCCTGCCCCTGTTGCTCGCCTCCCTGCCGGCCGTGGCCGCCCAGGACGTCACCCTCTCGGGCCTGGACAGCTACGAAGGCCAGTCCTACACGAACTACACCGAGATCGGCGCCACCTGGGTGCAGGTCGCCCGCGACCTGGGCACCGGCATCGCCAACAAGCCCCAGGGCGGCAGCACGCTGGGCCTGGACGGTTTCGAGATCGGCGCCAGCGGCGCGGTCGTGTTCGTGAACGGCAACCGCTACCAGGGCGGCCCGACCGCGTGGGAGCGCGCGCGCGAGGGCAACCAGAGCGGCGGCGGCCTGTTCCTGCCGGGCGTGACGGTCCGCAAGGGCCTGCCGTTCTCGCTCGAGGTCGGCGGCACCCTGTCGTGGATCGCGTCCAGCCGCCAGGGTGCGGCGGGTGGCTACGGTCGCTTCGCTCCGCTCGAGGGCTACCGCAAGGCGCCCGAGATCGCGCTGCAGCTGGGCTACAGCGGCTACGTCGGCAACGAAGAGCTGGACCTGGGCGTCACCGACGCCAGCCTGAACATCGGCAAGACCGTCGCCTTCGGCGCCCGCAGCCGCGCCAACACCAGCACGATCCAGCCCTACGGCGCCTTCGGCATGAACTGGATCAAGGCGAACCCGCGCCTGACCGCCGACCGGCTCGAAGAGCTGCAGCTCACCGCGCTCACGGCCAGCAAGAAGGATCCGGCGACCTTCAGCAAGGACATGCGCCAGATCGTCCTGAGCGCCGGCGTGCGCATCGTCTCCGGCGACATCGGCATGCGGGTCGGCGCCAGCGTGCCCCTGGGGTCGGTGCCCACCGTCGACGGGAGCATCGGCTACGCCTTCTGATGGGAGGGCCGACCCTGCTGCTGGCCATCCTGGCCGGCGCTCCTGCCCTGGCCGCCCCGCACGTTCGGATCGAGGCCACGGTCTCGGACGATCTGCGCGTGGTCGAGGGGGTCGTCTCCACCAGCGATCTCGACGTGGCGGGGCTGGCCCTGCCGCTGCCGCTGCTGCCGATCCCGGACCACGACGAGTGGCGTCGGCGCACGTTTCCGGGCGCCGCCGTGGCCGGGCGCCAGCGCCTGGTGCCGGACGGCGACGATCCCCATCGGGCGCACTTCGTGACGGTGCTTCCCGACCGCGGCGGGGCCAGCGGGCGCGTCCCCGGACACGGCCTGTTCGCGAACGGCCTGTGGCACCCGAGCCCGGCCCCCGACCCCGACCAGCCGGCCACCCTGCCGGTCGTCGACTGGTCGGTGACCGTGGTGCTGCCCGATGGCGTGACCGGCGTCGTCGGCGACACCGTGGGGACCGGCGTGCTGACCTGGTCCGGCCGGGCCGAGCGGGTGCCGCTCGCCGTGATCCCCGACGCCTCCGTGCACCGCCACGAGGTCGCCGGCGGCGTCGTGACCCTGGTCGACCACGGCCACCGGCGCATCACCCGTGATGAGCGGCTGCTCGGCATCATCGCGGACAGCTGGCCCGCCGAGGAGCCGCTGTCCCTGGTCGTGGTCGAGACCCCTGCCTGGCGGCGGCTGGCCCGCCCCGGACCGGGCGTGTTGTTCCTGTCCGATCGCGCGCTGCGGGTCACCGCTCCGCTGTGGCGCTACCACGCGCCGGCCGTCCGGCGGGGCGTGCTGCAGGCCGGCCTGTCTCCCACCGACCCGTGGCTGCGCGAGCTCGCGGCCGAGGTCGTCGTCCAGCGTCTCGAGGCGGAACACCCGTCGGCATCCCCGCGGGAGGTGCTGGGCTGGCTGTCCTGGATCCCGCAGATCGACGCGCTGCTCTACGACGGCACCCTGCCCTACTACGGCGAGGTCTTCGACGAGCCCTGGCCTGCCGATCCGGTCGCCGACGACCTGCGGCAGGTCCTGGCGCCGGGGACGCCCGGCGCGGTCGCGGCCCGGCAGCTCGACAAGCGGCTCGGCGACGGCGCGGCGGCGGGCATCGTCGACCCCCTGCTGGCCGGGGTGCCCATCGAGCGCGCGGTCGAGGCCTTGGGCATCCGCACCCAGGACCTCGACGCCCTGCGGGCGCCGCCCCCCGCCCAGGAGCTGTCGGTGGAGGTGCGACGGGTCGGGGCGCAGACCGTGGTCGAGCTGCACCGCGAGGCACCGCCCGATGCGCCGCCCGAGGTGGTCGTCGTTCGGGTCGAGGAGCGGGACGGCAGCGAGGAGCTCGTCACCTGGCGCACCGACGCCGGGCCCGACGACCGGGTCGATGTGCGCGGCACCCGGCCCCGCCGGGTCGAGCTCGATCCCGCCGACCTGGTGCACCAGGTGCCGGCCCCGGACGGCCTGCGCTCGGACACCTGGCCACGCCCCTGGACCATGACCCTGAGCTTCTTCCCGGCCGAGCTGCAGCTGTCCGATGGCCGCATCACCGCCTACGCCAACGCCATCCTGCGGCGCCGCTACGACACACGCTGGCTCGTCGACCTGGGCCTGGCCACCGACCCCGAGGACCTGCTGCGCGGCGAGGTCGGCCTGCTGCACTACCGCGGACCGCTCACCGACCGCCGCAGCCGGCCGGTGCGCCTGTGGGCGTACACCGACGTCGCGGTGCTCGACCCCGGCTTCCGCCCGACGGACCAGGCCAGCATCGCCGTCGGCGCATCGGTCGGGGCCGCCCTCGAGACCCGCACCGACCGCGACCTGCCCACCCGCGGGGGCCGTCTGGCGGTCGGGCTGGGCGGCGGCGTGGTCCCCGGCGCGGACCAGCGCTGGGGGCGGGCCACCGCCGCGGCGACCGGGCTGGCGCCGCTGTCGGGGCGGCTCGGCCTGGCCGGCCGGGTCAGCGGCGGCATCGCCCGAGGCGAGGTCGGGCACCGCCTGCTGTCCCTGGGCGGCAGCAGCGGCGTGCGCGGCATCCCGGTCAGCGCGGTCGTCGGCCACCAGGGCGGCACCGCCAACGGCGAGCTGCGCTGGCAGGCCCTGCGCATGGCCAGCGTGCCGGGCTGGCTGGTGTGGCTGTCCGACCTGCAGCTGTCGGCCGGCATCGACGGCGGCATGCTCACGGGCGCCGAGCTGGACCCGACGCTCGGCGCGGCGGGGGATCGGGTGACGGCCGTGGGCTGGAGCGGCGGCATCGGCAGCAGCTGGGACGTGCTCGGCGTGCGACCGACCTTCCTGGGCCTGACGGCCGGCGGCGCCCTGTGGACCGAGCCGACCCTGGCGCTGTCGGCCTTTCCGCAGATCTACGTGCACCTCGACAGCGCGTTCTGAGCCCGGACCGTTCCGGCTCGAAGCGCCGCGCCGTCAGGGCCGGAGCAGCACCTTCAGGCTGCCGGGCTCGCCAGCCCGCTCCAGGGCGTCGAGCCCGTCGGCCAGCGCGTAGCGGGCCGTGATCAGCGGTGTCGGGTCCACGGCACCGCTGGCCAGCAGCCGCAGCGCCGGGGCGAAGGGCCCACAGCGCGAGCCGACCACCGTGATCTCGTCGATGACCCAGCCCGTCGGCTGCACGGCCTCGGCTTCGTGCACCGTCGTCTTGAGCACCAGGGTGCCGCCGGGCCGCACCCGGGCGGTCGCCAGGGCGAGCCCCGACGCCGCGCCGGTCGTGTCCACCACCAGGTCCGCCGGTGGCAGGCCGTCCGCGTCGTTCGCCGCCACCGCGTCGATGCCGGCGGGCAGCAGCGCCCGCTTCGCCGCGGAGCGCGCCACCCCGGTGACCTGGGCCCCGGTCAGCGCCAGCACGCGGGCGCAGAGCTGCCCCAGGCGCCCGAGCCCGAGCACGACCACCCGGTCCGTGGGCCGCACGTGCACCTGGTCCAGGATGCGTAGCGCCGCGGCCAGGGGCTCGACGAAGACCGCGGCTTCGTCCATCACCCCGTCGGGCACGGCGTGCAGGTTGCGCACCGGCAGGGTGAAGCGCTCGGCGAAGGCGCCGTCGCGACCCTGGATGCCCAGCACGGTGCGCCGCGGGCAGTGGGTGGGCCGCCCCGCGCGGCAGGTCGCGCAGCGGCCGCAGGCCGCGTTGATCTCGCCGACGACCCGCCGCCCGATCCACCTCGGGTCCGGCGAGGCCTCGACCACGCCGACGAACTCGTGGCCCAGCACCCCGCGAAAGCCCATGTAGCCGCGGCAGAGCTCCAGATCGGTCGCGCAGACCCCGCCCACGGACAGCCGGATCACCGCCTCGTCGTCGGGGCGCGGCGGCTCGCGCTCCTCGACCGCGGGCCCCTCGGCTCCCAGCACCAGCGCCTGCATCCGTCCTCCAGGTGTGCTCCGGAGGCTCTATCTTCCTCCTCCACCCCGGGACCCACCGTGCTCCTCCTCCTGTCCGCCAGCGCCGCCCTGGCGCTTCCGCCCGTCCACGCCCTCGCCGCGGATCCCCTCCGCGATCCCCTCCGCGAGCGCTTCAAGCACCCTGCCTCCCCCGGCGCGCCCTCCGGCCCCGGCGCGCCCTCCGGCCCCGGCGCCCCCTCCGGCCCCGACGCTGCGGACGCCCCGCCCGCGCTGCAGCCCGGCTGGGACATCGAACACTACGTGCTCGACGTGGTCCTGGTGCCCTCCTCCCGCACGCTGACCGGCACCGCGACCATCACCGCCACCCGGCGGATCGACGACCCCGGCCCGCTGCTGCTGCACGCGGACGGACCCACCGTCCTCTCGGCCCGCGTCGACGGCGCCGACGTGTCGTGGACCATCGAGGGCGAGGAGGTCTGGGTCGACGTGCCCGCTCCGGACGACGAGATCGAGGTCGTCGTCAGCTGGACCGGGTTCAAGGAGGACAGCGGCAGCGGCCTGCAGTGGGGCGACCCCATCCACAGCTTCCACGAGCCCAGCGGCGCCCGGAATTGGCTGCTGGTGCACGACGTGCCCGCCGACAAGGCGACCCTGGACTGGCGCATCACCCTGCCCGACGACCGGGTGGTCGTCGCCAACGGCGAGCCCACGGGCGTCGTCGACCACGGCGACGGCACGGCCACCTGGACCTTCGAGATGGCCGACCCCCTGCCGCCCTACCTGATGGTGCTGCACGCCAGCCCCACCTACGAGGTCTGGGACGACCCCGACAGCGACTTCCCCGTGCAGATCTGGGCCCGCGCCGGCCACCTGGACGACGCCGTCGTCGACCTCGGCAACACCGAGGAGATCCTGGCCTGGATGTCCGACCGCTGGGTGCCCTACCCCTGGACCCGGTACCGCAACGTGCTGGCGCCCTTCGGCGGCGGCATGGAGCACACCACCGCCACGACCATGGGCGAGGAGCTCATCGACGGCAGCGGCTGGGCCGAGCTCATCAACGTGCACGAGGCCGCCCACCACTGGTGGGGCGACCTGGTCACCTGCCAGGACTGGGACGACATCTGGCTGAACGAGGGCTTCGCCAGCCACGCGGAGCTGGCCTGGTACGAGGCGCAGTTCGGCGAGGAGGGGCGCGTCGCCTACTTCGACTACCAGCGCGACAGCTACCTGCAGTGGCACGACTGGGAGGGCACCTTCGCGCTGCACGACCCGAACTTCCTGTGGGGCGGCACGGTCTACGACAAGGGCAGCCTGGTGCTGGAGATGCTGCGCCAGCTGACCGGGCCCGAGACCTTCGACGAGATCCTGGCGGAGTGGGCCACCACCCGGGCCCACGGCACCGGCACCAGCGCCGAGCTGCTGGCCGTGGTCGAAGACGTCACGGGCGACGACTGGGGCTGGTACTTCGACCAGTGGGTCTACCAGGCCGGCGATCCCGCCTACACCTGGGGGGTGCACCGGCGCCCGCTGGCCGAGGGGGGAGCCCAGCTGGACCTGTGGGTGGTCCAGTCCAACGAAGACGGCGCCTGGACGATGCCGCTGGACGTGGCGGTGGACCTGAGCGACGGCAGCCGCGAGACCGACACCCTGTGGGTCGACGAAGCCGGCGCCGTGCTGAGCCTGTGCGTGGGCGACGACGTCATCGCGGACGCGGTGGAGCTCGACCCGGGCGCCCGGGTGCTGTACACCGACGCGTCCCGGGACGACGCGCGGTTCGCCGACGCGCCGCTGATCTGCGGTCAGCCGACCGAGGGCGGTGCGGACACGGGCGACGGCCCGGCCACACCCGAGGGCGCTGCCGGCTTCCGGGGCGGCCCGGCCAGCTGCAGCGCCGCGCCCGTGCTCGGCGGGCTGTGGCTGCTGCTGCCGCTCGTCCTGCGCCGCCGTCGGGCCTGATCCGCCGCTGGGGCGGATCAGCTGCTGGGGCGGATCAGCTGCTGACGCGGATCTCGTACAGGGTCTCGCAGGACCGGCTGGGCCAGGTCGTCGCGTAGAACCGGATCAGCCAGTCGTCTTCACCGCCGTCGAAGACGTCGCCGGTGTAGCTGACGGTCAGGCTGCCCGAGCCGCTGTCGCTGTCGCGCAGGACCAGACCGCCGTCGTTCTCGTAGAGCTCGATGACGTAGCTGCCGCTGCTGGGCAGGCCCGTGATGCGGACGTTGATCTCGACGTTGTCGATCAGGAAGTCGTCGTGGGCGTCCCAGGCGAACCAGTCCTCGTCGTCGGGGCCGTGCAGGGTCAGGCCCGACAGGGACAGGCTGGCACCGGACCACAGCGTGCCGTCCACGTCGCCCAGGTCGTAGGCCAGGCTCGAGCTGCTGTTGTCTTCGTAGGTGTCCCAGAAGGGGTCGTTGACCATCCCGTCGCAGTCGTTGTCCTTGTCGTCGCAGATGTCGACCTCGCCGGGGTTCCGGGTGCGGTCGTCGTCGTCGCAGTCGCCTTCGTTCTCGGTGTAGCCGTCGCCGTCCCCGTCGTGGTTGAGGGGATCGACCACCCGGATGACGATGGTGTCCGTGCCGGTCTTGGCTTCTTCGTCGATGGCCTCGAGCAGGATGGTGTGCGTCGCTTCCGACAGCTGCTTGTTGACGGCGGTGAAGCCGGAGCTGTCGGGATGGCCGGTGGCGAGCGGCCCGTCCACGTCGCTGACCCAGGCGATCTCGAGGGCGTCGTTCTCGGTCACGTCGTCGGCGACCGTGCCCTTGAAGGAGATGGTGTCGGTGGTGAACAGCTCGGCGCCGTCGGCAGGGCTGTCGATGACCACGACCGGGCGGCCGTCGTCGACGACTTCCAGCGTGAGCTGGGCGACACCGGTGTTGCCGTCGGCGTCGTCGGCCGCCAGGGTCAGCACGTGGGTGCCCGGCGACAGGCCGCCGGCCAGGTCGAAGGTGACCGTGCCGGTGGACGCCGGGTTGCCGGCCCACAGGTCGCCGTCGCGGCTGCTGGTGAAGGTCACGTCGAGCGTGTCCCAGGGCTGCTGTTCGTCGGTGACGGTGCCGACGACGGTCAGGTCCGTGTAGGCCACGACGGGCTCGGCGCCGGTCGGCGTCGCCAGGATCACCGTGGGCGCGCCGCCGCCGCCGCCGTAGCCGATGTCGAAGCTCACGCTCTCGCTGGCCGACTCGCCGTCGGTGTCGACCACGGTCAGGGTCAGCGCGTGGGTGCCGGCCGACAGCTCGGACAGCGCCAGGTAGATCTCTCCGTTGGCGTCCGGCGCGCCTTCGCCCAGGTCCCCGTCGATGCTGCTGGTCCAGTAGACCGCCAGCTCCTGCGGGTCGTCCTGGCTGTCCTCGGCCACCGCTTCGATCTCGACGATGTCGCCAGGGGCGTAGCTCGAGCCGTCGAGCGGCCGCACGATGCTGACCGCCGGCGGGGTGTTGAAGGTGCCCAGGTTCTGGTTGCTGCAGCCGACGAGGAGCAGGGCAGCGACGGGCACCATGTGGGCGGCGCGAGGCGAAGGGGTCATCCGGGCTCCAGATTCGGACGCGCAGGCCCCGAGGGACACGGGCCGGTCGCGCGATGCGGCGGGATTGTAGCAGCGTCTTCGGGACGCCTGCGGGACAAGTGGCGGTGGGCGTCGTCAGGTCGTCACCAGAAATCGTTTGCGCGCCGGTCGGGAGTGGATACCTACCGGTCGGTAAGCGTTCGACCTACCGGTCGGTAAGCTCCCAGGACGTCCATGACGCAGCCTCCGCCGAGCGAGCCCCCCGATCTGCGGCAGCGCATCCTGCGTGTCGCCCTCGAGGCCTTCGCCGAGCGCGGCTACAGCAGCACCTCGATGCGGCTGGTCGCCGAGCGGGCCGGGTGCACCAAGCCGGCGCTCTACTACCACTTCGGCAGCAAGGAAGACCTGTTCCGCGCCGTCTTCGAGCAGTGCCGGACCGGTCCCGAGGCCCGCCTGGAGCAGGCACTCGAGTGCGCCACATCCACCCGCGATCGGCTGCAGCGCTTCGCCCAGGTGCTGTTCGAGGCGGTCGCCAACGATCCGATGCCGATGAACCTGGTGCTGAGCCTGCAGGCCCGCCCGGATCAGGCCCAGCCCGCCGTCGACATGGCGGCCTTCCACCACCGCGGCGTCCAGCGCGTGGTGGAGATGTTGCGCCCGGGCATCGACGCCGGCGAGATCCGTGACGATGTGGACCTCGCCGAGGCGGCCGAGCTGGTCCTCACCGCCGTGCACGCCCGCATCTACCTGGCCACCAAGGGCATCCCCGTGCCCGCGGACAGCCCCCGTCGCATCGTCGATCTCCTGTTCGAGGGGCTCGCGCCCCGCCGCTGAGTGCGCTCCTCCCTTCCGGTCTCCCCGTTCCCGGTCCTCCCGAGGCTCCCATGTCCCCGCGTTCCTCCATCCTGCTGTCCCTGGCAGCGCTCACCCTGCTGGGCGGCTGCACGGCCGAAGCCGAGAGCGAGCCGCTCAGCCCCGCCGACGTGGCCGCCCCGCCGCAGGCCCCCGAGGTGCGGGTCGAGACCGCGCGCCTCCAGGGCAGCCAGGCCCTGCTCGACATCGCCGTCCCCGGCGAGATCCGCGGCTCGCGCGACGCGCTGCTGGCGTCGCCGACCGGCGGTTTCGTCGAGAAGGTCTACGTGGACGAAGGCGACGAGGTCCGGGCCGGACAGCCCATCGCCGCCATCGATCGGCGCAGCGCCACCGCCCGCAAGGACCAGGCCCAGGCCCAGCTCGATCAGGCCCGCGCCGAGCTGGCCCGCATCGAGAAGCTCGGGGACCTGGCCACCGCGCAGCAGCTCGACGGGGCGAAGACCCAGGTCCGGCTGGCCGAAGCGCAGGCCGAGCTGGCCGACGTGGCCTGGCAGCGCGCGCTCGTCACCGCGCCCTTCTCCGGCGTGGTCGGGCAGATCGGCGTCGAGGTCGGCGAGGTCGCCGGTCCCGGCAGCCCCATCGCCCGGCTGGTCCAGCTCGACCCGGTCGAGGTGACCCTGTCCGTCGCCGATCGCGACGTGGTCGGGCTCAAGGCCGGCATGCCCGTCGCCGTGCAGACCGACGCCAACGCCGGCATCTTCACCGGCACGCTGCAGGCCATCAGCCCGGCCGCCGACCTGTCGACCCGCAGCTTCGTGGTCAAGGCCAGCGTCGAGAACCCCGACCGCGCGCTGCTGCCGGGCATGATCGCCCGCGTCGCCCTGGCCGAGGTGCTGGCCAAGGACGCCATCGTGCTGCCCCAGGAGTGGCTGGTCACCCGCATCGACGGGGTCGGCGTCTACGTGGTCGAAGAGGGCGTCGCCCGCTGGCGGCCCGTGACCCCCGGCAAGATCGTGCACGACCAGGTCGTCATCGAGAGCGGCCTCGCCCCGGGCGAGACCATCGTCATCAACGGGCACCGGACCCTCGCCGACGGGGACCCCCTCCTCGTCGCCCGCGAAGGCACCTGCTGCGAGGACGGTCGGGCCGTCTTCTAGGCCCCTCCCCGGCAGCCTCCTCCCCGGCACCCCTCCTCACCTCCCCTCCCCTACCGGAGCCGGCATGGTCCGCTTCTTCGTGCGGAATGCGCCCACGGTCCTGTTGCTCGTCGTGTCGATCTTCGCCTTCGGCATGATCAGCTACCGGGACCTGCCCCGCGAGAGCTTCCCCGACGTCGAGATCCCCGTGGTGCTCGTCAGCACCGTCTACGTGGGCGTGTCCCCCGAAGACGTCGAGACGCTCATCACCTTCCCGATCGAGAACGAGCTCGCGGGTGTCGCCGATCTCAAGAAGATGAGCAGCACCTCGGCCGAGGGTGTGTCGATCATCTCGCTGGAGTTCGAGCCCGAGGTCGACATCGAGGACGCGCTCCAGAAGGTGCGCGACCGGGTGAACCGGGCCAAGTCCGAGCTGCCCGAGGACGCCGAGGAGCCCGCGGTCCGCGAGGTGTCCTTCAGCGACGTGCCGATCATGATCGTCACCATCGCGGGCGATCGGGACGAGGAGGATCTGAAGCACCTGGCCGAGGACCTGGAGGACGACCTGTCCCGCGTGCCCGGCGTGCTCGACGTGAAGGTGAGCGGCGGCATGGAGCGGCAGATCCGCGTCCAGGTCGACCCGGTCCGGCTCGCGTCCTACGGCCTGGGCCTGTCCGACGTGACCAACGCCATCGGCAACGAGAACGTCAACATCCCCGGCGGCGACGTCAACGCCGACGGCAGCACGCTGCTGCTGCGGGTCCCCGGCGAGTTCGACACCGCCCGGGACATCGAGAACGTGGCGATCAAGCGCACGGGCGACCGGCCGGTGTTCATCCGCGACGTGGCCCGCGTCATCGACGGCTACGCCGACCGCTCGACCTATGCGCGGATGAACGGCCAGCCGTCGATCAGCATCGGCATCACCAAGCGCACCGGCGAGAACATCCTGGAGATCGCCGACGCCGTGAAGGCGGTCACCGCCGAGCACGCCGAGACCTGGCCGGGCGGGGTCGAGTACCGGGTGCTCGGCGACCAGTCCGAGAACATCGAGCGCATGGTCAGCGAGCTCGAGAACAACATCCTGACGGCCCTCATCCTGGTCGTCGCGGTGCTGATCTTCGCCCTCGGCGCGCGGACCAGCCTGTTCGTGGCCCTGGCGATCCCGCTGTCCATGCTGATGAGCTTCGCCGCCCTGCAGCTGTTCGGCATGACGCTCAACATGGTCGTGCTGTTCAGCCTGATCCTGGCGCTCGGCATGCTCGTCGACAACGGCATCGTCATCGTCGAGAACATCTACCGGCACATGGAGCAGGGCAAGAGCATCGTCCAGGCCAGCATCGACGGCACGCAGGAGGTCGGCGTGGCCGTCGCGGCGTCCACGGCGACGACCGTGGCCGCGTTCTTCCCGCTGGTGTTCTGGACCGGGATCATGGGCCAGTTCATGGGCTTCCTGCCCAAGACCATCATCATCGTGCTGGTGAGCTCGCTGGTGGTGGCCGTGGCCATCCTGCCGGTCGCCACCGCCTTCCTGATGAAGAGCAAGCCGGCCGGCAACTTCAGCGAGGAGGACGACCTCACCGTGCCCGAGGTGTCGGGCGTGATGGGGCTCTACAAGCGGGTCCTCGAGATCTCCATCGACTGGCGGTACATGAGCGCCGCGGCCGGCGTGCTGACGCTGGTCGTCACCTTCGTGGCCTACGGCTTCCTGAACCACGGCACGGAGTTCTTCGCGAACACCGAGCCCGAGCGTGCGACCATCTCCGTTCGCGCGCCGGACGGCACCGAGCTCGAGGCGACCGACCGTATCGTGCGCCGCATCGAAGCGGTGCTGGCCCAGGAAGAGAACGTCGAGACCTACGTCGCCGAGGTCGGTGTGTCCGGCGGCGGCAGCCCCCTCGAGGGTGCCCAGGCCGCCAGCAACCAGGCGCGCATCACCGTCGACTTCCCGCCGCACCCCAACAACGCCGAAGAAGGCGACCCGCCGCGGGTCGAGAAGACCTTCCGCACCATCGACCGCATCCGCGCCGCCGTGGCCCAGATCCCCGGCGCCGAGATCGTGGTCGAGCAGGAGCGCATGGGCCCGCCGGTCGGCAAGCCGATCAGCGTCGAGGTCACGGGCGACGACTTCCACCAGGTCGGCGCCGCCGCCGCCGATCTCCGCCGCATCCTGGCGGGCGTCCCCGGCGTGACGGACCTGCAGGACGACTACCGGGTCGGGCGGCCCGAGATGCGCCTGCGCATCGACCGCGGCGCGGCCAAGCGGGTCGGCGCCAGCACGGTCCAGGTCGCCAACGACGTGCGCACCGCCGTCGCCGGGGCCACGGCCAGCACGCTGCGCGACGGCACCGACGAGTACGACATCCTGGTCGAGGTGGACCCCCGCTACAAGAGCGACCTGCAGAGCGTCCTGGCCCTGCGGGTGGCCGGCCGCGAGGACACCTCGCCCAAGACCTTCGCGATCCCGCTGTCCGCGGTCGCCAGCTACGAGCTGGCCGGCGGCAGCGGCTCGATCCGCCACGTCGACCAGCAGCTGGTCGTCACCATCGGCGGCGACGTCGTGCCCGGCTTCAACGAGAACGCCGTGCGCCAGGCCGTCGTCGATCGGCTGGCCCAGGTCGAGAAGGGCGGCGAGCTGGCCGACGGCGTGTCCACCCGGCTGGGCGGCGCCAACGACGAACAGGTCGAAGCCCAGGCCTTCCTGGGGCGGGCCTTCCTGATCGCGGTGGCGCTCATCGCGGTGGTGCTGGTCACCCAGTTCAACCGCTACAGCACCATGTTCATCATCATGTTCACCGTCGTGCTGTCGCTCGTCGGCGTGCTGTGGGGGCTCATCCTGACCGGCACCCCCTTCGGCATCATGATGACGGGCCTGGGGGTGATCTCGCTCGCCGGCGTCGTGGTCAACAACGCCATCGTGCTCATCGACTACATCAACCAGCTGCGGGACCGGGGCATGAACCGCCACGACGCGGTGGTGAAGGCCGGCATCACGCGGTTCCGTCCCGTCATGCTGACCGCCATCACGACCGTGCTCGGGCTGATCCCGATGGCGGTGGGCCTGACCTTCGACTTCGGCCGCATGAAGCTGCTCATCGGCGGCCCCAGCGCCGAGTGGTGGGGCCCGATGGCGATCGCCGTCATCTTCGGCCTGACCTTCGCCACCGTGCTGACCCTGGTCATGGTCCCGACCTTCTACAGCATCCGCGAGGACTTCGGCGACTGGTGGCAGCGCCTGCGCGGCAAGACCGCCACGGCGACCGGTGACGACGTCACCAAGGTCGTGGCGACCCCCGCCAAGGTCCTGCTGGCCGGCGTGCTGCTGGCCGGAGCCGGGGCGAGCGCCCAGGCGGCGCCGGTGTCCCTCGACCAGGCCTACGCCGCGGCCGAGGGCGAGAACATCGACCTGGCCATGCTCTCCGAGCAGACCACCCAGGCCGAGACCGTGCGGGGCCTGGCCTGGGCCGGGCTGTCCCCCAAGCTGTCGACCCAGCTGGCCTACACCATCAACCAACGCGAGATCGCCTTCGACTTCGCCGAGATGATCCCCCCCGAGTTCGCGGACTTCATCGACGCCGACAGCCTGGGGGACCCCACCCTGATCCAGGCCAAGCACGCGTGGTCCGGCAACATCAGCGTCGTCATGCCGCTGTTCAGCGCGCGTGCGCTGCCCGGGATCAAGGGCGCCTACCAGTCCGTCGACGCGGCGCGACAGGAAGAAGCCGCCGGCCGCCAGCAGGTCCGCGCCGGCGTGGCCCGGGTGTTCTACGGCCTCGCCGTCGCCCGCCAGGGGCAGGCGCTGGCCGACGCTGCGGTCCAGACCGCCGAGTCCCACCTGCAGCTCGCCGAGCGTCAGGCCGCAGCAGGCCTGGCCCCCGAGCGCGCCGTCATCCAGGCCCGCCTGGCGCTGTCGCAGGCGAAGCGCGAGGCGACCAGCGCCACCGGCCAGGTCGTCGCCGCCCAGGAAGCGTTCCACCAGGCGACCGGCCTGCCGCGGGACGCCGAGCCGGTGCTGCCCGACGGGGCCCTGACCGTGCCGACGAACGAAGACGAGGCCATCGACCTCGCGATGGGCGGCCGCCCCGACCTGCGCGCCGCGGACACCCGCATCCAGGTGGCGCGCCAGTACAAGGCCGCCAAGGCGCTCGAGTGGGTGCCGACCATCGACGGCCGGTTCACCCAGGCCTACTCGGAGAACACGGGCTTCTCGGGCGAGAAGTGGAACTGGATGCTGGTGTTCGAGGCGAACTGGCTGATCTGGGACGGCGGCGCGCGCATGGCCCAGCACAAGCAGGAAGCCAGCAAGGCCCGCCTGGCAGAGCTCTCGGCTCGCCGGGCCCGCCTGCAGGCCGAGGAACAGGTGCGCACCGCGTGGCAGCAGCTGCAGCAGGCAGACCGTGCGCTCGCCGCAGTGCAGGAAGAGGTCGCCCTGGCGCGCGAGAACCTGCGGCTCGCCGAGCGTGGCTTCGAGGCCGGCACCACGACCTGGCTCGAGGTCGGCGACGCCCAGCTCGGCATGCAGCAGGCCGAGCTCGCTTCGCTTCGCGAGCGCATGAATCGCGATCTGGCCGCGGTGCAGCTGCGCGTGGCCGTCGGCGACTACTGAGCCGGTGGAGCCCGGCGCGACACAATCCGTGGCTTGTGAGCCGGCCCCCTGACCGGTAGGCTCTCGCCCTCTGGAGGACGGATGAGCCTGCCCGGCAAGCTGCTGAAGGGACTCGGCAAGCGCGCCATGACCAAGGCCATGGATCGCGTGGGCGGTCGGCTGGTCTCGCGCATCGCCGACACCTCGGCCGACGCGCCGAGCTCCTTCACGAAGCCCAAGCGCGACGTGTACCGGCACATGCAGGACGGCAAGCTCGCCGAGCCCCCCGTCGCCGGACACGATCACGACCACGACCACGATCACGAAGACTAGGCGGCCACGTGGCTGAGCAGCGCCGCGAGCCCGCCGGCTTCCAGGTCTGGGTCCGCCGGGTGTCCCCGGACACCGACGAGTGTTCGCTGCGCTTCCGCACCAGCAGCGGCAAGGGAGTCCTGCGGGTGTCCCGGCCGGGGGTGCTGATCGTCCCGCCGGCCCGCACCACGGGCTTCGAGGATCACCTCAACCCGGCCCAGGTGCGGGCCAGCGAATTCCTGCACATCACTGCCCGCGGCCGCGAGAGCTTCCGCATGCTGGCGCTGACCGACGGCATGCTCGATCGCCTGGAGCCCGAGGTCTGGACCGAGCTCGTGCGCTCGGCGGAAGACCCGATGCAGCTCACCCTCGACGGTGCCGGCCCCGTGCTGAAGATGGGCGGCCGCTCCGCCAACGACAGCCTCGTCCTGCCGGAGGACGGCGACGTGACCCAGGTCGAGGGCTTCGTCGTGCCGTCCGAGCTGGCCGCGTCGGTGGAGTTCTCGACCCCGGTCGGGCTGACCGACGTCCCCGATCCGGGCCGGGCCCTGCCCTCCCCCCGCGCTCCGATGGTGCAGGAAGACGTCAGCGACATCATCGACGTCGTCACCGGCGCGGTGCTGATGGAGGGCGAGGTCTTCGACGAGGTGATCGAGGCCGATCCCGACACGGCGGCATCCGGCACCTACGACAGCTTCCAGCTCATGGCCGAGCCCGACGGCGACACGGCCGACAGCTTCCTGGACGACGACCCCTCCGCGCTGCGCACGATGCTCGCCACGCCGAGCGACCTGGAGCGACTGCGCGCGGCCGGCCCCGGCGAGCAGCCGCCGATCGGCGGTGGTCGGGACCCGGGCGCCCACGACTCGCTCAACGAGCCGCTCGCAGCGCTCTCGGCCGAGATCTCCAGCGAGCCGCCCACCGAGCCGCCGGACCCGCCCACCGAGCCCCCCCTGGCGCCGACGATCCGCCTCGCCCAGGCGCCGGCGCCGGCTCCTGCGGTCGACGCGATCCCCGCGCACCCGCCGATCGACGGGCCGGAGCGGACCCTGGTGCGCATGCTGCGGGCCCAGCTGCACGCCCGGCGGCTCGAGGTCTACGACCTCAAGGAGCGCATCCGCCAGCTCGAGGCGGAGCTCGCGAACCGCCGGAGCTGACCGGCGTGGACGCCGGGTGGGTGCGACCGGCGTTCCCAGCGCGCTCGGGCGCAGGCCGATAGGCGAACCGCCCGGAGGTTCCATGCGCATGATCTGGCTGTTGCTGCTCTGCTTCGTCTGGGGCACGGCACCCGCCCACGCCCAGGTCGAGCTGTGCGGCAACCCGCAGAGCGCCACGGCCAGCCTGCTCGACTACCTGCAGCCGAACCGCTGGGAGCCCGCCAAGGCCGCCGCCTGCCTGGACGTGCCCCCCGAACGCGAGGGCGAGCGCAAGCGCCTGGCCATCAAGCTCAAGAAGGTGCTGGACGCCAAGGGCCTGTACGTCCCGACCAGCGAGCTCCCCCACGATCCCGACCACGTCGACGAGGTCGGGCGTGAGCGGCTGCAGCCCCTGGCGACCCTGCCCGAGGTCTACCTGGTCAAGAAGGACGGCCGCTGGCTGTACAGCCGCGAGACGGTCGGGCTGATCGACGGCATGTACGCGGGCACCTTCTCGGGCATCAGCCAGGCCTTCCAGGATCACCTGCCCGAGGTGTTCTTCCGCCGCTACGCCAGCGTCGAGCTCTGGCAGATCCTGTACTTCCTGCTGCTGGTCGGCCTGTCCTTCCTGTCCGGCCGCATCGCGCAGCGGCTGCTCTCCGACCAGTTCCTGCGCCTGGCGCGGCGGTTCGGCGTCGACGGTCCGGCCGCGCTGCTGGAGCGGACCCGCGATCCCCTCACGTGGCTGGCCACGGGCGCCGTGTTCCTGTGGGGCATCCCCGACCTGCAGCTGTCGGTCCGCCAGAGCCAGTTCCTGCTGCTCATCGCCCGGGTCATCACCGCCGGCGCCTTCGTGCTGGTGGCCGTCCGCATCGTCGACATCGGCGCCGACCTGTGGGCCCGCAAGGCCGCCGCCACCGCGAGCAAGGTCGACGACCAGGTCGTGCCCCTGGTCCGCCGCGCGGTCAAGGTCGTCATCGCCAGCGTCGCCGCCCTGGTCGTCATCGAGAACATGGGCATCGACGTCGCCGGCCTGGTCGCCGGGCTCGGCATCGGCGGCCTGGCCTTCGCCCTCGCGGCCAAGGACACGCTGGAGAACGTCTTCGGCAGCATCACCATCTTCCTGGACCGCCCCTTCCAGGTCGGCGACTGGGTCGTCATCGACGGCAACGTCGAGGGCGTGGTCGAGGAGGTCGGCTTCCGCACCACCCGGATCCGCACCTTCTACAACTCGGTCCTGTCCGTCCCCAACGGCAAGGTCGCCATGGCCCGCATCGACAACATGGGCCTGCGCCGGTACCGCCGCCTGAAGACGACCATCGGCGTGACCTACGACACACCACGGGAGACCCTGGACACCTTCGTCGACCGCATCCGCACCCTGTTCCGCGAGGACCCGGCCGTCTGGAACGGCACCCTCGAGGTGCACTTCCACAGCTTCGGGCCGAGCAGCCTGGACATCCTGATCTACAGCTTCCTCGACGTGCCGAATTGGACCGAGGAGCTGAAGCAACGGCACCGGCTGTTCAGCGGCATCATGGGCATCGCCGAGGAGCTCGGCGTGAGCTTCGCCTTCCCCAGCCAGAGCGTGTACGTCGAGAGCATGCCGGAGGCGTTTCGGCAGGGAGAGGGTTGAGGAGACCGCCCTCGACCCGCCATCGACGCGATCGCACCGTCCCCTGCGGCGACCTCCGGGGCTGATGGCGGAGATGCCTCCGGCGGGACGTCGCTCGGTCGCCTGCGGCTCCCTCCGAATGTCCCGCCTGCGGCACCATCCGCCCGCCCCTGCGGTCGCCTCGGGGACTGCACCTTCGTGAGGGTGGTGGGACGCTGGTTCTCCACCCCTACCCAACGCCCCGCCACCGCCGCCATCGTGTCCCCCTCCTGGGGAGGGGGCCGGGCCAGCCCGGGGGAGGGCGCCCCACCACCGAGGGTCGCCCGCCCCCCACGCCATCCCCCGACGGCGGCCGCAGGGGCGGGCGGATGGTGGCGGAGGCGGGACATTCGGAGGGAGCCGCAGGCGACCGAGCGACGTCCCGCCGGAGCCACCTCCGCCATCAGCCCCGGAGGCAGCCGTTCGGGGACGGTGGTGTCATGGAGGGGCCGAGCCGGTGCTTAGGCCCGGAGCAGGCCGGCGGGGGCGACGGTCCGCCCGTTGCGGCGTGTCGGACGAGCTGGCCCGGTCCGCCGAGCCGCCGCCCTGGCCATGATCAGCCTGCGCCACCTCCTAATCGCGCTTCGCCCCCTCCCCCGGATCGAGATCCAGCTGCCGCCCCTTCCACGAAGCCGTCCCCCGAATCGTCCGCACCGCGCTGTGCACCAGCAGCACCTGCAGCATCGCCACGCCCAGCGGCTGCGTCACGGCGTACCGCCAGTCCAGCCCATAGGCCCGGTCCAGGTAGATCCGCACCACCACCAGGATGAAGGTCAGCGCCCCGCCCCAGGCCAGGAACTCCGGGCCGACGAGGCCGACCAGGCCGGCGAGCAGCAGCAGGACGGGCAGCACGTTGTGGGCGAACAGGAACAGCTCGAGGCCGATCAGCACGCCCCAGGACCGACGGATGCCGGTGAACAGGTTCTTGGTCCAGCCCTCCCACAGCGCGCCCAGGCTGTCGTACATGCGGCAGGTGAACAGCTCGCGCATCATGAACAGTCGGTACTCGAAGCCGCCGCCGAGCGTCGCGACCGCCATGCCGACATCGTCGACGACGGCCTGCCTGACGGCTTCGTGGCCGCCCAGCGCTTCGTAGCAGTCGCGGCGGAACAGCAGGAACTGCCCGTTGGCGAGGGGCCGCTCGGGGCGCTTCTCGGGGTCGTTGAGCACGTCGAGGTCGTTGCCGGACATGATGAGTCCCGCGACGACGGGCTGCATCACCTTCTCCCAGAAGCTGTGGACCTCGAGGTGGCCGAGCCCCGAGACCAGCCCGGCGTCGTGGGTGATGGCCGCCGCCATCGCCGCCCCCGCTGCCCGCGGGAACAGCTCCACGTCGGCGTCGATGAACAGGATCCAGTCGCCAGTGGCGGCCCGGGCCGCCCGCTGGCAGGCCCAGGGCTTGCCCAGCCAACCCGACGGCAGGGGCGCGTCCCCGCCGGTGAGCACCGTCAGGCGCTCGGGGAACTCGGCCGAGAGCCGCGCCAGCACCTCGCTCGTGCCGTCGGTGCTGCCGTCGTCCAGCACGACCACCTGGACCTGCGGCAGGTCCTGGGCGACCGCGCCGCGCACGCAGCGCTCGATGTTGGCGACCTCGTCGCGGGCCGGCACGACGATGGACAGCGACGGGGCGGCGTCGGGCACCGGGCTGTCGGGACCCAGGCGCCACGCCGCTTCCTTGCGCTTGCGCGCGACTCCCAGCGCGGTCAGCAGCCAGAACAGTCCGATGAGCGCGAGCCCGACGCGCGCGCCCCACAGCAGCACCAGCTCCATCATCGGGCACCTGCCTGCGTCGCGGCGTCCAGGATGCGCTGCAGCTCTGCGTCGTCCACCGCCACCACCGGGTCCTTGACCTGTCCGTCGGGGGCGCCCGCCGCCACCCGCGCCTGTCGGTAGCACAGGTAGGCGCCAGCGGGCAGCGGCTCCGCCACCGGCGGGCCCAGCCGATCGCTGCCCCGCTTGCCTTCGTACTCGACATTGTGCGCCTGCAGGGCCCGATCCCACGCCGTGGCGAACCGCTCCGCCGCTTCGGGGGCGAGGCCCTCGACCAGCAGGCGGTAGTCGGGCACGTCGGCCCAGCGCAGGGCGGCGGTGAGCCCGACCGGGAACAGGCCGGTGTGCTCCGCGGCATCCCGCGCCGCCGCCGACACCTGATCCTCGGTCACGCGTTCGCCGACCGCGTTCAGGTAGCGCCCGGCCTTGCCGACGAAGCGGATCAGCGGCGCGCGGCCGCAGCGCCCGACGACCTCGACCACGTCGCGCAGATCGTAGCGGACCAGGCCGGCTTCGGTCGTGACCACCAGCCGGAGCCGCTCGCCCTGCTCGAGCTGGTGGGCCCCCCGTGCGAGGCCCGCGTCATCCACGAACTCCAGCAGGTGGCCGTCCAGGTGCACCACGCCGCCGGGCCAGTCCCCGGACAGGGGCACCGCGAAGTAGCCCTCGCTGGCGGTGACGCCGACCGGGTGCACGGGGATCGGTCCACCGAGCGCGTCGGGCAGCCGGGCGGCGAAGTAGGCCGCCGGGCCTCCGGTCCAGCAAGACACGACCTGCAGGGGCCACAGCGACGCGGGGGTCCAGGGGCCGGTCGGCGGGCGATGGCGACGCAGGCGCAGCTCGAGCCGTCGGCGGGTCCCCCGGTCGAATCCTGCCGCCGGGCCGTGCCGCAGGGTCCCGTCCGCCAGGTCGCGCGACAGGGGCTCGCGCCACTGCAGCAGGCGCCGGGCCATCAGCAGCAGGGTCGACGGGTTGGCAGTCGTGATGGTCGTCACCGGCGCCGGGATCGCGAACCGCAGGGCGGCGTAGAGCTTGAGGTCCGACGGCTTCAGCTCGAAGACCGACCCTGGCACGGGGTAGCGCAGCCGCACATACCAGGGCTGTCGCTCCAGCATGCGCCCGGTGTTGCTGCCGATGGGCAGGCCTCCGGGGCTGCGCGCGTGCTCCGCCGGGCTCACCATGGTCAGCGCGCGGCCCCGCGTGGCGCCCTCGTGCTCGCGGACCATGCCGAGCATCCACAGCGCCTGCGCGTCGGCGACGGTCGCCGCCCACGGGTCCGTCACGGGCAGGTGCTTGGGAACACCCGTGGTCCCGCTGGTCTCGAGCAGCATGCGGACGGGGCTCCGGGTGAGGACCCGCCCTTCGCCCGCCGCCACGCGGTCGAGCCAGGGAAGGAGCTCGCCGTGGGTGCGGATGGGGACCGCAGCGCGCAGATCGTCGAGGGTGCGCACCCGCGAGAGACCGTGCTCGCGGCCGAAGGCCGTGTCGGTCAGCTCGCCGAGCAACGCTGCGAGTCGGACGCGCTGTGCGCCTTCGGGATCGTCGCAGGACCGCTGGAGCCTCTCGACGACCTTGCGGCGGCCGGCCCGGAGCACGCGGTAGGGGCCGTTTCCGGCGTCGGTCAGGGCGAAAGGCAGCGAGCGATCCAGCGGGAGCTCCGGTGGTGGGGCGGCGGGCCCACCGCACGACTTGGGGCGACAAGCCTACCCCGCGCCGCGCCTGCGTTCGTGCCGCTCCCACCGACGTCCTCCCTCGTTTGACGGGGCCCTCCCCCTTCGATAGCTTCGCCGCCACCACGTCCCGGTTTCGCCGCCCCCTCCCAGGGTTCGGACATCGGGTCCTCCCCCCACGCCGTCGCGGACACGGGCTCCCCTCCCGTCGCCGACCCCTCCCCGGGTCCCCCGCCGCCGCCGGCTCCTCCTCCTCCCCTCCTCCACAGGCACGGCGGCATGAAGACCGGAGACTCCGTCCAGGACGGCCACGGTCGCACCTTCCAGGTGGGCCAGCTCCTCGGGCGCGGCCTCTGGGGCAAGACCTACACGGCGCGCGAGGAACCCTCCGGCGCCGAGTGGGTCATCAAGGTGCCCCTGGGACCCGACGCCTTCTCGTCCGACGGCGAACAGCACGCCCGGATCTGCCGCGAGATCGCACTCGAGCAGGGCCGCCTGCTGGTGTCCGCGGCCTGCCCCGCGCTGGTCCGGGTCGAGGCGCGGTTCACCACTCCCACCGGACTCCCGGTGCTGGTCCTGCCGCGGCAGGTGACCAGCCTGCAGGCCCGGCTGGTGGCCGGCTGCACCCTCGAAGACGTGCTGCGCGTGGTCGCCACGGTCGTGCCCCAGCTTCGCCTGTTCCAGGCCGAACAGCGCGTGCACGGCATGCTGCGGCCCACGAACATCCTGGGCGACGGCAAGGGCGCCTGGGTCCTGGCGGACCCGTCGACTCCGACCCTGCTGCGCCACCTGCCGGCCCTGGCGCGCGCCCGGGGGATGGAGCTCGACTGGCTCCCCCCCGAGTGCCGCACCCGCCACGAGCAGCCCCTGGCAGATCCCTCGGCCGACACCTGGGCGCTCACCACGGCCGTGCTGCGCATCGCGGGCTCCCCCCCCGACCCCAGCAACGAAGCCCAGGGTCCCATGGCCGTCCCGATGCCCCGGGACGGGCTGGACAAGGGCCAGCTCGTGGCGCTCAAGGACGAGGTGCGCAACCGGCTGCAGGCCGAGCCCAGCAACGTGCGCTTCCACACCAAGGTGGCGGACCGGCTGGCGACCCTGCTCAACCGCGCCCTGTCCCAGGAGACCAGCCCCTCGCCGCCCTACCGCTTCCCCCGGCTGGACGAGTACCAGGCGCGCGTGGAAGAGGTGGCCGCCCTGGTCCGGCCCGGGATCACCCACGTCGGGCGTGTGCTGCTGGACCGCCCGCCGGGGGGCGCCGCCTTCACGACCGAAGAGGAGATCGCCTTCTCGACGTCGGTCGGCTGCTCGGCCGGGGTCGAGACGCACGACGACATCGGCGCGGGCATGGCCTTCTTCGAGCTGTCCGACGGCAACCGCATCCGCGATGTGGCCTGCAGCTACACCGTCGACCGCCACCCCAGCGGTCGCTACCGGTTCGGCTTCCGCGTCGCGCCGATGCGTCCGGGCCACTACCGGGTGCGCGTGGCGTTCACGATCCGCGACTCGGGCGACGAACCCGCCACCGCCGAGGGCGAGTTCCAGGTCCACCCGGCGGCTGGCTATGTGCCGCCCGCCGAGCCGCCCTCGCCCAAGGCGATCCGGTTCACGCCGCCCGAAGACCCCGACACCGTGACCGAGGTCGGTCGTGAGCCGACCGCCAGCCCGGTGGCCGGCATCCGCCTGGCCGGGGACGTGGTCGAGCCGGTGCCGTCGACCAGCGGCGAAGCCGTCGTGCGCCCCGCCGCTGCCGTGGCGACGCCCGCAGCCGTCGACCCGGCCCCGCGGGTCGGTCCGCGCCCCCTGGCGCCCGGCGATGGGCCCTCCGCCGTCGCCCGGCCGGTCGCATCGCTGTCGGCCGGGACGCCGACGGTGGCCAGCCGACCCGTGTCGGGCCGTCCGGTCTCCGACCCCGGCCTTCCCTCGGTCTCGCTCCCCCCGCCGCGGCCCGCGCAGGCGCCGCCGGTGGATGTCGAGCCCGAGTACCGCGGGGCGGGCAAGTGGACCGATCTGCCGCTGCCGGGCGGCGGGCTCGGCGGCCCCGCAGTGCCCGGCGACGACCGCGACCTGTTCGACGAAGACGCGACCGAGCCCCTCGATCCCGACCGCCTGCCAGGGGACGGACTGTTCGACCGGCTCCTGGCCATGACCGAGGGCGACGCCTACAAGCTGTTCATCGGCGGCGCCGGGCTCATCATCCTGGTCCTGGTGGTGCTGCTCTTCGCGCTGCGCTGACGGCGGTGGTGGCCCGGTCGGGGGCGGTTAGGAGCGCCGCTCCTCCCCTCCCCTTGCATCGGAGCCGCCATGGAGCTCGCCCACACCCCCGCCCCCGTCGACAGCATCGGCTGTGACCTGCTCGCCATCGGCGTCCCCGATGATGGCCTCGCTGCAGCCCTGGCCCCCCTGGGGGATGCCATCGCCGGGGATCTGGTGGCGGCTGCCACGGCCGCGGAATTCAGCGGAAAAGCAGGCACCATCCAGGTGTGGCCGACCCTGGGCCGGCTGGCGGCTCCCCGCATCGCGCTGGTCGGGCTCGGCGATGGCAGCGTCGACGCGCTGCGGCGGGCCGCCGGCATGGTCGGCAGCACCGCCCGTGGCCGCGGAGACGCCCACGTCGTCGCGGTCCTCGGGGACCTGGATCACGACGCGACGGTCGCCGTCGTCGAAGGGCTGGCGGTCGGCAACTACCGCTACGACCGGTTCAAGGCCGAGGATGCCCGCAAGGCCGAGCTCGAGAAGGTCGTCCTGTCCGGCAGCTTCGACGAAGACGGCGCCGACCTGGGCCTGGCCATCGCCTATGGCCAGCGTCTGGCCCGTGACCTGGTGAACGGTCCCGCGGCCGACGTCTACCCCGAGACCCTGGCCGAGACCGCCCGCCAGCTGGCCGGAGACGGCCTGGACGTGCTGGTGTGGGACGAAGCCCGGATCAAGGCCGAGGGCATGGGCGGCATCACCGCCGTCGGCCAGGGCAGCGACCGCCCGGCCCGGTTCGTGCACATGAGCTGGACGCCGGCCAAGGCCCGCAAGAAGCTCGTGCTGGTCGGCAAGGGCGTGACCTTCGACGCGGGCGGTCTGTCCATCAAGACGTCGGCCGGCATGCAGACCATGCGCTGCGACATGGGCGGCTCGGCGGCGGTGATCGGCGCGATGGCGGCGATCTCGCGCATCGCTCCCGACGTCGAGGTGCACGGCATCTTCGGCGCCGTCGAGAACATGGTCAGCGGCAACAGCTACAAGCTGGGCGACATCCTGAGCATGTACAGCGGCAAGACCGTCGAGATCCACAACACCGACGCCGAAGGCCGCCTGGTGCTCGCGGACTGCCTGGCCTACGGCGACGCCCTCGGCGCGGACGCCATGGTCGACCTGGCCACCCTGACCGGGGCGGCGGTGGTCGCGCTCGGCAGCTTCTACACGGGCCTGTTCTCCCACGACGACGCGCTGGCCGACGCCCTGCTCGGCGCCGCCGACGACAGCGGCGAGGGCCTGTGGCGCATGCCCTTCCCCGAGTTCTACAAGGACCAGCTCAAGGGCGAGTGGGGCACGCTCAAGAACGTCGGGGGGCGCGAGGGCGGCGCCATCACCGCCGGCCTGTTCCTGTCCGAGTTCGTCGAGAAGACCCCGTGGGCCCACCTCGACATCGCGGGTCCGGCCTTCTTCGACAAGGCCTTCCGGCACTACGCGGCCGGCGGTACCGGCGCGATGGTGCCGTCGCTGGTGCGCTGGATCCTGAGCTGAGCGGACCGCCGGGGCCCTGACTCAGGCGCCCCGGAAGCCGGTGCCGATGATGAAGAACTCGCGGCTGTTGCTGCGGGTCGCCTTGGGCTTGAGCCGCTTCACGCTGTCGAAGTGCACGCGCACCGCGTCGACGAAGGCGGGCGCGTCGCGACCGTCGAACACCTTGCAGACGAAGGCGCCGCCGGGTGGCAGCAGCTGGGTCGCCAGCCACAGGGCCAGCTCGGCGAGGGCGATCTGGCGGAGGTGGTCGGTGTCCTTGTGCCCCATCGTGTTGGGCGCCATGTCGGAGAGCACGACGTCGGGCGGCCCGCCGAGGTGCTCGCGGACCATGTCGGGCGTCAGGTCCTCGACCGACAGCTGCAGGAAGGTGCCCGGGTAGCCCTCGCAGGGCTCGACATCGATGCCGAGCAGGGCCGCGTCGGCGCCCGCCACGCGGCGGATCCACACCGACCAGCTGCCCGGCCGACAGCCACAGTCCAGGTAGCGCCCGCCCTTTCGCACGAGGGGGATCTTCTGGTCGATCTCCTCGAGCTTGAAGACGCTCCGGGCCGGCAGCCCCTGGGCCTTGGCCTTCTTCGTCCAGTGATCGGCGCGCTTGTACCGGCTCATGCGGCGGGCATAACCGCCGGGCTCCGCGGGGTCGGCCCTCGCAGGCTGATCAGCACGACCCCGCCTGCCTTCCCGACGGGTGTCGGATCGTTGACAGTCCCCTGTCCGGCGCTCTACACTACCCGCGCGAGCCTGCCCCCTCGAGGTGATCCCATGCGCAGCGCCCTGTCCCTCTTTCCCGCCATCGTGCTCTCGCTGTCCCTGGTCGCCTGCGGCGACAAGGACGACGACTCCGGCACCAGCGCCACCGATGGCGACGGTGGCGACACCGGCGTCGCGTCGGGCGAGTGCACCGACCAGGACGGCGACTTCATCATGGACATCCATGAAGAGGACGGCGACCCCGACGAAGACGGCACGCCGAACCTGTTGGACGACGACAGCGACGGCGACACCATCAAGGACTTCATCGAGGGCGGCGACGACGACTGCCTGACGCTGCCCATCGACACGGACGGCGACGGCACGCCCGACTACCTCGACAGCGACAGCGACAACAACTGCATCCCCGACATCGACGAGAAGAACGCCTCGGGCAGCGGCCCGGGCGACACCGACGGGGACGGCGAGCCGGACTACCGCGACTTCGACAACGACGGGGACGGCCTGTCGGACATCGTCGAGATGGGCGGCGACTGCGCGGGCGTCGACAGCGACTTCGACGGCACCCCCGACTACATGGACGAAGACTCCGACAACGACGGCATCTTCGACAAGTACGAGGGCGGCACCACCGAGTGGGACGACGAACCCGTCGACAGCGACGGCGACGGCACCCCCGACTACCTGGACCTGGACAGCGACGACGACGGCACCAGCGACGCCGAGGAGTCGGGCATCGACGACCCCCTCTCCGGCGAGGAGCCCCGCGACACCGACGGCGACGGCGACTACGACAGCGCCGACACCGACAGCGACGGCGACGGCCTGTCGGACCGCGACGAGCGGAACCTCTACCTGACGGACCCCTACGACAACGACACCGACGGCGACGGCTTCTCCGACGGCGGCGAGATCGCAGCCGGCACCGATCCCCTCGACGACGGCAGCGTCATCGACGGCATCTACGTCGAGGTCGGCGAGCGCACGGAAGTCGAAGAGGAGTTCGAGTTCGACATCCGCATCCAGATGGGAGACGTCGCGTTCATGGTCGACACGACCTGCTCGATGAGCAGCACCGCCAACGCCATGGCCGGCGAGTTCAGCGACATCGTCACGACCCTGGCGCTGGTCATCCCGGACGCCGAGTACGGCTACGCGACCTACGACGACTACGCCTACGGCAGCTTCGGCTCGGCGGGCATCGACAAGCCCTTCGAGCTGCGCACGCAGATCACCAGCTCGACCAGCCAGGTCCAGTCCGCGATGTCCGCAACCAGCATCCACTCGGGTGCCGACGGCCCAGAGTCGTCGATGGAAGCGCTGATGCAGGGTCTGACCGGCAGCGGCTACGACCAGAACTGCAACACGACCTACGACGCCAACACCGACGTCCGGCCCTTCCTGGCCAGCGGCAGCGATCCCTTCGGCGGCGCGGGCGGCCAGAACTGGTCGGCGACGCCTCCGGGCGGCGGCGAGCTCGGCGGCTTCGGCTTCCGTGACTTCGCCCTGCCGATCCTGGTCTACGCAACCGACAACTACCTGCGTGACCCCGAGAACGGCTACGGCTCGCCCGGTGGCTGCCCGACCGACGCCGGCTTCTCCGACGTCGTGGCCGCGGCCGCGGACCTGGGTGGCTACGTCATCGGTATCTGCACCAGCACCCTGTGCGAGCCGCAGATGGAAGAGGTCGCCGCGGCGACCAACTCCTACGCCGACACCGACGGCGACGGCCGCGTCGACGACCTGCTGGTCTTCACCTGGACCGGCAGCGACTCGGAGTTCCGCGAGACCGTCGTCCAGGCGATCGAAGACCTGATCAACAGCATCCAGTTCGAGACCGTCGCGCTGGAAGTCGTCGGCGACGAGTGGGGCTTCATCACCAGCATCGTCCCCGAGGTCTACACCGACGTCGACGAGCTGAGCGGTGGCACCACGACGCTGACCTTCACCCTGAACTTCCGGGGCGTCATCGCCGCCACGACCGAAGACCAGCTCTACGCGCTGACCCTGAACGTCATCGGCGACGACACCATCCTGCTCGACACCCTGGACATCATCGTCCTCGTGCCCGGCACCAGCTTCTGAGCCTCTGGCTCGGTGTGCTGTGGGCGGCCCCGCTTCGGCGGGGCCGTCTTGCGTCTCGGGGTCGACGGCACCCGTCGAATTCGCGCCTGACAGGCTCTTGACGAAGCAAGCGGACCGACGGTAGCCTGCGGCTACACGCGCTCCCAGGAAGTCGTCATGCGCTCGACCTTGTTCACCTCGCTGCTCCTGTCCGTCGCCCTGTTCGGATGTGGGGACAAGGACAGCGACTCCGGCACGGGGACCGGCACCGACGAGGGCGGCGGCGAGACGGGCGAGCCCGAAGGCTTCTGCACGGATCAGGACGAAGACTTCATCATGGACATCCATGAAGAAGACGGCGATCCCGACGGCGACGGAACGCCGAACCTGCTCGACGACGACAGCGACGGCGACACCATCAAGGACTTCATCGAGGGTGGCGACGACGACTGCCTGACGCTGCCCATCGACACCGACGGGGACGGCACGCCCGACTACCTGGACCTGGACAGCGACAACAACTGCGTGTCGGACCTCGACGAGAAGAACGCCACGGGCAGCGGCCCGGGCGACACAGACGGCGACGGCGACCCGGACTACCGCGACTTCGACAACGACGGCGACGGCATCAGCGACATCCAGGAGATCGGCGGCGACTGCGACGAGGTCGACAGCGACTTCGACGGCACCCCCGACTACATGGACACCGACTCGGACAACGACGGCATCCTGGACGTGTGGGAGGCCGGCACCACCGAGTGGGACGACGATCCGGTCGACACCGACGGCGACGGCACCCCCGACTACCTGGACCTGGACAGCGACGACGACGGCGCCAGCGACTCGGAAGAGTCCGGCCTGGACGGCGGGTCCACCGGCGAGCCCCGCGACACGGACGGCGACGGCAGCTACGACTTCGCCGACACCGACGCCGACGGCGACGGCCTGTCCGACCGCGACGAGCGGAACCTCTACCTGACGGACCCCTACGACAACGACACCGACGGCGACGGCTTCTCCGACGGCGGCGAGATCGCGGCCGGCACCGACCCCCTCGACGACGGCAGCGTCATCGACGGCATCTACGTCGAGGTCGGCGAGCGCACCGAGGTCGAAGAGGAGTTCGAGTTCGACATCCGCATCCAGATGGGCGACGTCGGCTTCCTGGTCGACACCACCTGCTCGATGACCAGCACGGCCCAGGCGATGGCGGGCGAGTTCAGCGACATCGTGACCACGCTCGCGCTGACCATCCCCGACGCTGAGTACGGCTTCGCGACCTACGACGACTACGCCTACGGGTCCTACGGCTACAGCAGCAGCAACGACAAGCCCTTCTACCTGCGCACGCAGATCACCAGCAGCACCAGCCAGGTGCAGTCGGCGATGTCGTCCTTCGAGATCCACTACGGCGGCGACGGCCCCGAGTCCTCGATGGAAGCCCTGATGCAGGCCAGCGCGGGTCGTGGCTACGACCAGGACTGCGACACCACCTACGACGCCGACACCGACGTGCGGCCCTTCCTGGCCAGCGGCAGCGACCCCTTCGGCGGGTCGGGCGGCCAGAACTGGTCGGCGACGCCTCCGGGCGGCGGCGAGCTCGGCGGCATGGGCTTCCGCGACTTCGCCCTGCCGATCATCGTGTACGCGACCGACAACTACCTGCGCGACCCCGAGAACGGCTACGGCGTGCCCGGCGGCTGCCCTGACGATGGTGGCTACTCCGACGTCGTCGCCAGCATGGCCGAGCTCGGCGGCTACCTGATCGGCATCTGCACGAACACCACCTGCAAGCCGCAGATGGAAGACCTGGCCGCCGGCACCAACAGCTACGCCGACACCGACGGCGACGGCCGCGTGGACGATCCCCTGGTCTTCGTGTGGAGCGGCAGCGATGCCGAGTTCCGCGAGACCATCGTCGACGCCATCGAAGACCTGATCAACAGCATCCAGTTCGAGACCGTCGCGCTGGAAGTCGTCGGCGACGAGTGGGGCTTCATCACCAGCATCGTCCCCGAGGTCTACACCGACATCGACGAGCTGGGCGGTGGCAGCACGACGCTGACCTTCACCCTGAACTTCCGGGGCGTCATCGCCGCCACGACCGAAGACCAGCTCTACGCGCTGACCCTGAACGTCATCGGCGACGACACCATCCTGCTCGACACCCTGGACATCATCGTCCTGGTGCCCGGCACCAGCTTCTGATCAGGGCTCGGCGCGGACCGCCTCGTCGATGATCTGCCACAGCTCGGCCACGCCCTGGTTGGTGTGGCTGCTGAAGGGCACGACCATGGTCTTGGGCACGCCCAGGACCTCGGCCAATTGACGGCGGTGGCGTCCTCGGGCCGAGCGGCGCACCTTGTCCATCTTGGTGGCGACCACGACCAGCGGCAGCCCGGCTTCGGCCAGTCCGGCGATGAGCGCCTGATCGAGGGGCTGCGCGTCGTGCCGACCGTCCACCAGGCAGACGACCAGGGACAGCGCCTCGCGCTCGCCCAGGTAGTGCTCGATGAAGCCCTTCCACTTCTCCTGGATGGCTTCCGGCACCTTGGCGTAGCCGTAGCCGGGCAGGTCGACGAACATGACCCGCTCGTCGATGGCGAACAGGTTCAGCGCCTGCGTGCGGCCCGGGGTCTTGCTGACGCGGGCGGCGCCCCGGGATCCGACCAGGGCGTTGAGCGCGCTGGACTTGCCCACGTTGCTGCGGCCCGCGAAGGCGATCTCGGGCAGCGTGGCGTCGGGGAGATTGTCGCCGAAAGACCCGATGAACCGGACCTGGCGGGTCTGGACGGGCAGGACGGGGTCGGGGCGGGACACGGGCACCTCCTGAGACGATGCATGTCGGAGCACGCGGACCGTGCCGTTCGCGATATCCCTGCGAGCGGGAGCGGCCCACAGCGACCGCCTCCCCTCCCCTGTCCCGGAGCCCGCCCGTGCTGAGCTGGGCCACACCGAAGCCCCTCGAGATCCCGCGGAAGATGGCGGCGGATCGCGTGGTCTACCTGGTGTCGGACATCCACCTGGGCGACGGCAGTCCCTCGGACACCTTCATGGGCAAGGACCGGGAGTTCATCGAGTTCCTGCGCCGGGCCCGGGCCCACGGCGCCCACCTGGTGGTGGCCGGCGACATCATCGACTTCCACCAGGCCTTCGCCATGAGCCGCGTGCTCAAGGCCCATGGCAAGGTCATCGGCGAGCTGTCCCGCTACGCGGCGGATCTCGGCGTGACCTACATCTGGGGCAACCACGACCACGACATCAGCCTGTTCCGCGACCTGCTGGCCTTCGACGTGTGCAGCCGGCTGGAGATCGGGGACGGGATCCTGGTGCAGCACGGCTACGAGTACGACCCCTGGATCGGCCCGCACCTGGAAGCCAGCCACCTGGCCACCCAGTTCCACCACCTGGTCGAGCGGCTGCTGCGGACCTGGATCCGGCTGCCGCTGCAGCACTTCTACAACAAGAGCAACCGGCTGTTCTTCTGGCTGACCCACAAGACCGCGCTGCTGCTGCGGGCGCGGATCCGGCTGCAGAAGGCGCTCGGCATGCACGAGAGCGCCGCCCAGGCCGAGGCCATCCTGACCTACTGGGCCCGCAACCAGCTGGGCGACGCCGCCGGCATGTTCCGGTTCATGCGGGACTTCCTGGTCGAGAGCCCCTACCGCGTGCTGGTCACCGGCCACAGCCACCTGCCGGGTCGGGTCCAGGTGGCGCCGGGCAAGACCTACGTGAACACGGGCTCGTGGACCTTCAACTCGTCGAGCTACGCGGTCTGGGACGGCCAGGACTTCGTGGTCCGCGACTGGCTGACGGGGCAGACCCACGACGACCGCGCCTACCGCCAGCTGGTCTCCGGGGCCTTCGACCACATCGACTTCCTGGACTGGTGGCGCGGCGAGTACCTGGGCTGGTTCCGGTTCCGGGTCGGCGAGCAGCCCTGGCGGCCCCGCCTGACCGCCGGCAGCGACGGCGACGACAACCGACCCGCGCCCTTGGGCTAGGCGGCGGCGAGCGGATACGGCGGGGTCCCTTTGCAAGGAGGCCCCCATGCTCGTCGACGGCACCCACTTCCGCACGGTCTGGCTCGAGGGCAGCACGGTCAAGCTCATCGACCAGCCCCGGCTGCCCCACACCTTCGGCATCGTGGACATGCCGACCCACAAGCACACCGCCGACGCGATCTCGACCATGATCGTGCGCGGGGCCGGCGCCATCGGCGCCACCGGCGCCGCGGGCATGGCCCAGGCGGCCTTGGAAGCACCCGAGTCGGGCTTCCACGCCTACGTGGCCGACGCCGCCCGCACCCTCGAGAACACGCGCCCGACCGCGCAGAACCTGTTCTACGGCATCAAGGCCGTGCTGCGCGCGATCCAGGCCCAGGGCGACGACATCGCCGCCGCGCGCGACGCTGCCGTCGCTGCCGCCCGCGAGGTCGCCGACGACGACGCCGCCTGCTGCGAGGCCATCGGCCAGCACGGCGAGCCGCTCATCCAGGACGGCTTCCGGATGAACACCCACTGCAACGCCGGCTGGCTCGCCTTCGTCGACTGGGGCAGCGCCCTGTCGCCGATGTTCGCCGCCCACCGGGCCGGCAAGAAGATCCACGTGTGGGTCGACGAGACCCGCCCGCGCAACCAGGGCTCGCGCCTCACGGCGTGGGAGCTGTCCCAGGAACGGGTCCCGCACGCCGTCATCGCCGACAACGCCAGCGGCCACTACATGCGCACCGGCCAGATCGACATGGTCATCGTGGGCAGCGACCGGATTGCCGCGAACGGCGACGTGGCCAACAAGATCGGCACCTACAGCAGCGCGGTCGTCGCCAAGGCCAACGGCATCCCCTTCTACGTGGCGGCGCCGACCACGACCATCGACCCGGACTGCCCGAGCGGGAACGACATCCCGATCGAAGAACGCAGCGCCGACGAGGTCCGCTACGCCTGGGGCTGGTCCGACGAAGGCCGGTTCATCCGCGTCCGCGTGGCGCCGCCCGACGGCCCGGCGCGCAACCCGGCCTTCGATGTGACCCCCGCCGAGCTCGTCGCCGGCATCATCACCGAGAAGGGCATCGTGCCCGCGACGCCCGCCGGCATGGCCAGCGTCTGGCGTCGATAGCCCCGGGGCTCAGGAGCGCCGGATCGGCGTCGGCCGCCCGTCGACCACGCGGCAGGCCTCGCCGACCGGCGCGTCCCCCCAGGTCTTGAGCAGGCCCTCGGGGCCCGCGACCAGCACGGCGTCTTCGGGTACCGCGACGCCGTAGTTGACCTTGACGGCGTGCCCGACCACCGCGCGGTGGCCGATGGCGACGCCCAGGAAATGCTGGCCGGAGTCGACGCGCTCGCCGCGGTGCTCGACCGGCACGGGCCGCCCGAAGCTCATGTCCAGCAGGGTGCAGCCCCAGGCCAGGAAGGCGTCTTCGCCCACCACGCTGGCCTGCAGGCCGTTGGTCCAGGACACCCAGCAGCCCGGGTAGAGCACGGCCAGGTTGACCATGGCGAAGCGTCCGATGTGGGCCTTGCTGCCGACGACGCTCAGGTTCACGGTGCTGTGTTCGTCGACCACGGCCCCGTCGGCCAGGATGCTGGCCCGGACCACGGCGTGGGGGCCGACCTTGACCCCGCGCCCCAGGACCGACAGCTCGACCACGGCGGTCGGGTGGATGTCGCAGTCGGGACCGACCTCGGACAAGGCGCGGGCGATGCGGTAGCCGTTGAGCGACCGCGACCGCCACAGCACGCCCAGGATGCGCCACAGCTTCGCCAGCACGAAGGCGTCGTCGAACCGCGCCTTCTCGTCCAGGGCGCGCGCGGCCAGGGCCAGCTGGTTGACCCGCAGCACGTGGGACCAGTGGGTGCAGTGGTGGACCATCGCCCGGCCGACCCGCACCGGCCGCCCGGCGTGCTGCATGCGCGGGTGCAGCTCCGGCGTGCCGGCGGGCTCGAGCCTCAGGTCGACGACCACGGGGGCCACCCGCGACAGGTCGGCCGGACCCGGGGGGAGGACGGCGAGGTCGTAGAGGCCGGGGGCCTCGTGTTCCTGGAGGGAGGAGGTGGTGTCGAGGAACAAGGCGTCGTCGACCCGGAGGCGGCCGCCTTCGGGCGCCGCGGCGACCAGCCGACGGAGCAGCTCGGGGGTGAACCACACGTGGTCGCCGAAGGCCAGGTAGGGCCCGTCCGACGGCGGGGCGTCGACCCGCTCGATGCCGGCCGCAGCCAGGGCACGGTCCTGGGCCTCGGCCAGGGGCTGGTCGAGGACGCGCACCTGGGCGCCGACGTCACCGAACGGCGGCACAGGACGACCCAGGGTCAGGCGAACGGCCTTCACGCGCAGATCCGGGAGCGAGGGGCAGGCGGGACGGTAGCACCCCGTCGCGACGCGGGCCTGCACTACGATGCCGCCATGGACAGCCCCGGTCCCCTCTCCCTGCTGCCGGTGGTCCTGGCGGTGGTGCTCACGCTGCGCACCCGCCAGGTCGTGCTGTCGCTGTTGCTGGCGGTGCTGAGCGCGGCCCTGCTGCTGTCCGGGGGCCATCCCTGGCAGGCCGTGATGTACGTGGTCGACCCGCTCCTGATGGACGTGATCGCGGCGCGGGACCACGTCCAGGTCATGCTGTTCAGCCTGTTCATCGCCGCCACCATCCAGGTCGTGAGCCGTGCCGGCGGCACCCGCGCCCTGGTCGAGCTGGTGGCGCGCCTGGCCCGCGGCCGGCGCTCGGGCATGGTCACGACCTGGCTCGCCGGCATGCTGGTCTTCTTCGACGACTACGCCAACTGCCTGGTCGTGGGGACCACCATGCGGCCGCTGAGCGACCGGCTGGGCATCTCGCGCGCCAAGCTCGCCTACCTGGTGGACAGCACCGCCGCGCCCATGGCCACCGTGGCCCTCGTGAGCACCTGGATCGGCTTCGAGGTGGGCCTGATGGACGAGGCGCTGAAGGGCCAGGGCGTCGAAGGCAGCGCCTACGCCTTCTTCCTGGCCGGGCTGCCCTACCGCTTCTACCCGCTGCTGGCCCTGGCCTTCGGCGCGATGATCGCGGTGAGCGGCCGGGACTTCGGCCCGATGCTTGCGTCGGAGTCCGCGGCGCGGCCGGTGCCGCCTCCCGACGACGAGGCCCCTCCCTCCCCCGCCCTGGCCCTGGTCGCGGTGGTGCCGGTGGGCGCGCTGGTCGGCGTGACCGGCTGGTCCCTGTGGCGCCAGGGCACGACGGACGCGGCCGACAGCGCCCGGCTGTTCGAGATCATCGGCGGCGCCGACGGCTACGTGGCGATGCTCGAGGGCAGCACGGCCGGGCTCGTGCTGGCCGTGTTGCTGGCGATCGCCGCCCGCTGGCGGGTCGCGGGCGGCCCCGTCGCGGCGACGAAGGAGTCGATGGACGCCGTGGTCGCCGGCATGGGCGAGCTGGTCGAGGCGCTGGTCGTGCTGTTCCTGGCCTGGGCGCTCGGCAGCGCCATCGGCGAGCTCGGCACCGGCCAGTGGATCATGTCGGCGGTGGGCGACGCCGTCGCCCCCTGGAGCCTGCCGGCCATCACCTTCGTGCTGAGCGCCGGCATCGCCTTCGCGACCGGCACCTCCTTCGGGACCATGGGCATGGTCATGCCGCTGTGCCTGCCGCTGGCCCTGCAGCTCGACCCGACCGCCAGCGCACTGGCCGCGGGGCCGATCCCCCTCGCAACCGCGGCCGCGGTGTTGTCCGGCGCCACCTGGGGCGACCACTGCTCGCCGATCTCCGACACGACCGTGCTGTCGAGCACGGGCTCGGGCTGCGACCACGCCGAGCACGTCGCGACCCAGCTGCCCTACGCCCTGGCGGTCGGACTGGTCTCGCTGCTCTGCTGCACCTTGCCGGCGGCGCTGGGGCCGAGCCCGTGGCTGCTGCTGGGCATCGGCGTCGTGGCCTGTGGGCTCATCCTGCTGGTGCTGGGGCGGGCACCTGCGCAGCCGCCAGCGCGCTCCACGGCGACGCCAGATCCTCGACCAGACTGAGCGCCCCAGCCGCGCGCAGCCGCTCGGCCCGGCGGACGGTGGGCGCCACCCCCAGGAAGGGCAGCGACAGTGCGCGTGCCGCCGTCACGTCCCAGGTGCCGTCGCCGACGCTGATGAGCGCACCGACCGGCACGCCGAGCTGCCCGGCGCAGTGCCGCAGGATGCTCTCGCGGTCTTCCCCGTCCTGGCTGCAGGCCAGGGGCAGGTCCAGGTCGTCGAGTCCGGCGGCAGCGAGCTTGCGACGGGCAGTGACCCGGCTGTTGCCGGTGGCCAGGCCGACCGGCCCCCGCGCCGCAAGGGCCACCAGGGCCCGCCGGGCGCCGCGGATCGCCGAGAAGGCCGCGGGGTCGTGGGCCAGCATCTCCTCGACGCCTCCGACGTGGGCGTCGGCCACGGCGTCGAGCTCGGCGACGGTCGGGACGCGCCCCAGGGTCTGCGCGCACAGGGTGATCACGATGCCGCGGTCGGTGACCACCGGCAGCTCCTCCCAGCTCCGCAGCACGGGCACCACCCCGAACACGGAGGAGAAGGCGCGCCCGAAGGCGGCCACCTCGCCCGGCTCCAGCCGGACCAGGGTGCCGTCGATGTCGAAGGCGATCGGTCGCTCGCCCAGCTGCTGCCGCGCCGCCGCGACATCAGCGGCGGTCGGCTCGGAGGGTCCCATCTCAGGACGGGAGGGTGGTGCCCGACTTCAGGCGCGACCAGTAGTCGTCGAGCGCGGCCTTGACCTTGCCCGACAGCAGCAGCAGGCCCAGGATGTTCGGGAAGGCCATGCCGAGCACCATCAGGTCGCTGAAGTCCAGCACGTTGCCGAGCTTGAACACCGACCCGAAGAACACACAGGCCAGGAACAGCAGCTTGTAGGGCATGCTGGCCCACTCGCCGAGCAGCCAGGTCGCGCAGCGCTCGCCGTAGTAGCTCCACGAGATCATGGTGGAGAAGGCGAACATCACGACCGCGAAGGACAGGACCAGCGGGAACCAGTCCAGCACGCTGCCGAAGGCGGCGCTGGTCATCAACACGCCGTTGCCGACGTCCATCTGGTAGGCGCCGGTGATGACGACCACGATGCCCGTCATCGAGCACACGATGATGGTGTCGATGAACGGCTCGAGCAGGGCGACGATGCCTTCACGCACCGGTTCCTTGGTGGTCGCCGCGCTGTGGGCGATCGACGCCGAGCCGACGCCGGCTTCGTTGCTGAAGGCGGCGCGGCGGAAGCCCTGGATCAGGACGCCGATGAGCCCGCCGCGGCCGGCCTCGGGCGTGAAGGCCTCGCTGACGATGTGCTGCACGGCGAACACGACGTGGTCCATGTTCGTGATGATGATCCACAGCCCGGCGAGCACGTAGACGCCACACATCACCGGCACGATGACGCTGGCGACCCGCCCGATGGACTTGATGCCGCCCAGGATGACGAGCCCGACCGCGATGGCCAGGAGGATGCCGTAGAGCCAGGCGCGGTCCGGCGCGCCGCCGGCCATCGGGCCCGGGTTGCTCACCGACGAGATGCCGGCGATGCCCTCGACCTCGGTGACGAGCCCGGTGGCGACGTTGCTGTCTTCGCCTGAAGCGAGGGCCGCGACGGGGATCGGGCTGCTCTCCCCCTGGCCGGGGGCGAAGGCGACGTCTTCGAGGGTCTCGAAGCGGGGTCCGTCGGCGGCGACCGCGACCACGGTGCCGGCCGGAACGACCAGCTCGGCGTCGATGCTCTCGCGGCCCATGACCACCGTGCCGCTGGCCTTCGGCGCGAAGGCGGGCACGACCTCGGCGATGGCGGCGAAGCTCTGGTTGGCCTGGAACATGTTCCCGCCGCCCAGGCTGCCGCCGATGCACATCAGGGCGAAGATGACGGCCAGCGCCTTGCCGAGCCCGCCCAGGCCGAGCTCCTTGAGCCCGCGGTCCAGGTACTGCATCGGGCCGCCGCTGACGCTGCCCTTGCTGTCCTTGACCCGGTACATCTGGCCCAGGGTGCACTCGGTGAACTTGGACGACATGCCCAGGAAGCCGGCCACGATCATCCAGAACACCGCGCCCGGACCGCCCGCGGCCACGGCCAGCGCCACGCCGGCGATGTTGCCCAGGCCGACGGTGGCGGACAGGGCGCTGGACAAGGCCTGGAAGTGGCTGACCTCGCCTTCGTCGTCGTCGTCGTCGTAGCGACCGGCGGTGACCGCGATGGCGTGGCCGAAGCCGCGCAGGTTGATGAAGCCCATGCGCAGCGTGAAGAAGACGGCGCCGAAGACCAGCCAGGCGACGACCAGCGGCACGTTGGTCTGGTCGGGGTTGGGCAGCCGGCCTGCCAGGGTCGCCGTCTCGAGGCCCTGCAGCTTCAGCGAGTGCCCGTCGATGGCATCGACCTCCCACTCCTGGCCGCCGACGACGGCGCGGTCGCCGGGGCGCGGGGGCAGCAGACCGGGCGGCAGGTAGACGGTGTGATCGAGCAGGGCGAGCGTGCCGCCGCTGACGTCGACCACCACGGGGAAGGGCGCGCGGTCTTCGAGGACGCGCAGCACCGCGTCGGGACCGGGCTGGACCAGCACGGGGAAGACGTTGCCGGCGAGGAGGGTGCGGCCGTCGTCGAGGACGGTGGACCGCACGTCGTCGAGCGACACACCGCAGCTGGCGGCGTCGGCGCAGTCGCGCAGGGGGAGCTCCGCGCTGGCGATGGTGCCGGCGAAGCGACCGCCCGACAGCTTGTCGGTGCCGCTGTCGAAGGCGCCGACCTTCACGGTCACGTCGCCCAGTGCGAGCTCGGTGTCGTCGGCGAGCACCCGCCGGGCGGCCAGCACGCTGACGATCTTCTGCTCGCGGAGCTCGTAGCCGTCGGCGGTCGCCGCCACGACGGTCTTGCCGTCCTGGACGGACCCGATGCCCTCGCCCGCCGGGAGCTGGTCGTCCCAGAAGACGATGTCCCAGAACATGACCTTGAACATCGGCAGCACGAGGTACTTGCCGAACAGCCCGTCGATCTTCTCGAGGGTGGTGGGCTCGGGCGGGGCCTCGTCCTGGGCATGGGCGGCCGGCGCGAGCACGAGGGCAGCCAGCAGGGCGGCCAGGGCCACGAAGGGCGCCAGGCCGCGACGGAGGCGGGAGGCGCCGGGGAGAGGACGGCCCGGGAGGGGGCGGCCAGCGAGAGGACGGTCGGGCAGCATGAACAGCTCCGCGGGGGGGGACGACGGGCGTGTGTACCACGTCGCAGGCGCGCAATGAAGCAGCGCCGGCCGGCGTCCCCGCGCCGCGGCCTCAGCCGGCGGCCCCCGCGTCGGGCTGGAGCCGCGACAGCAAGGAGCGCCCCGTCCGTGCCGTGCCGGCGTCGCCGAGCGAGACCGCGCGCTCGATGGCGTCGACCAGGTCGTCGACCGGCGCGCCCGGTCCCTGCCGGCGGGCCTCGAGCCAGCGCAGCCAGATCTCGTTCATCACGACCCCACGCCGCCAGCCGGACCGCTCGGCGAGCTCGCGGCTGTGCTCGAAGGCCGCCCAGGCCCGCGCGTCTTCGCCCATCGCCGCCAGGGTGTCACCCATCGCGTGCAGGGTGACGATCTCGCCCTGGCGGTAGCCCGTGTCCCGACGCAGCTGCCGCGAGCGCTCGAAGCAGTCGAGCGCCTGGGACAGCCGGCCAGCGGCCTTGTGCACCCGCCCCGTCTGGTTGATGACCCGCCCGACCAGGATCCGGTCTCCACTGCGCCCAGCGCGCTCGCCCGCGTCCGCCAGCAGCGACAGGGCGTCTTCTGGCTGTCCGAGCCGGATGCGCTGGGCGGCCAGGCCCAGCAGGGCCCGCGCCGACAACGCGTCGTCGTCCCCGGCCCGCTCGAGGGCCTGGGCCAGGCGCTGGCTGGCGCCGTGTTCGTCCCCTCCCTCCGACAGCAGCGCACCCAGGGCCTCCAGCGCCTCCACCGCGACGGCGCGCCGCCAGCCCCCTCCCCCGCCCCCGGTGGCGAGCAGCGCGCTCTCGAACATCACGCGGGCCCGCTTCGCCTTGCCCCGGTCCCGGTACAGCCGCCCCAGATCCAGGGCGGCGCGGGCCTCGATCTCGCTGTCCTCGCACTCCGCGGCGGCGTCCTGGGCCGCGCGGAGGTGCCGCTCGGCCCGGCGCGGCTCGCCCAGCAGCGTGCGCACATGGCCGAGCCGCCAGTGCAGCACGGCCTCGCCGGACAGGCAGGCGTCGGTGCCGGCCCCGTCCACCTGGGCCTGCTGGAGCCACACCAGGGCCTGTTCCCACTGGCGCAGGGCGGGGGCCAGCAGCTGCTGGCGGTGCAGGCTGTCCCCCGCCGCGGTGGCGTGGCGCGCGGCGTCGAGGGGCCGCCCGGCGGCGGCCGCGTGGGCGGCGAGACCCGACAGGTGGGGTCCATCCCGATCGCCGTGGCGGGCGATGATCGCGGCCGCGACGAGGTCGTGCAGCTCGCGCCGGCGGGTCGCCAGCAGCCGGCCCTCGACCACCTCCCACACCAGCTGGTTGGCGAAGCCGCCGCGGTCGTCGTCCACCTGCAGCAGGCCCTTGGCGTGCAGCTCCCGCAGCACCGGGTCCACGTCGGCGCCGCCGCAGGCCTCGCGCAGCACCGGCACCGAGAAGCCCTGCCCCATGACCGCGGCGAGCTGCAGCACCTGGCGGGCGGTCGGCTCGAGGGCGTCGACGCGGGCGCCGATCAGGTGCTCCAGCCGATCCGGCAGCCCGACCTCGGCGCCGTCCCGCAGCCCGGCGCGGCCGCCCTCGACGGCGATGGCGTCGGCGGCGCGCAGGGCCTGCACGATCTCGTCGAGGTAGCGGGCGTTGCCCTGGGTGCTCGCCGCCACCAGGGTCGCCAGCCGCTCGTCGATGGCCGACGCGCCCAGGGTCTGGCGCAGGACCGCGTCCTGCTGGGCGGCGGACAGTGGCCCCAGCACGATGTCCACGTCGACCGGCGTCAGCTCGGGGGGCAGCTCGCCCCGGGTGGAGGTCAGCAGCAGCACGGGCACCCCGGCGGTCTCGTCCACCATGCCGGCAAGCAGCAGCCGCTCCAGGGCCGACAGGTGCTGCGCGTCCTCGATGGCCAGCAGGACCGGCCCGACGCCGGCCAGGGCCCGCACGAAGCGCCCGGCCGCCCCGAGCAGCTCGGCCCGCACGGCCGGGAGCCCGCCGGCGACGCGCTCCGCCCGCGCCTCGCCCTCGACCAGCCCCGGGGCCTCTCGCCCGAACAGGAAGCCGATGCCGGCCGTGTCCGCCTCGCCCAGCCCCAGCGCGCGCAGGCGCTCCAGGGCCCGCTCGACGGTCTCCAGCGACGGGTCCAGCGGCAGGCCCAGCGCCCGCGCCACCACGTCCCGCAGGGTCGCGAGCGGGCGGTCGGCCGCGTAGGGCACGGCCCGCGCGCTGTAGACCGACACGCCCCGCGCCCGCGCCAGGTCGCGCAGCTCCTGCACCAGCCGGCTCTTGCCGGTCCCCGCCTCGCCGCGGATCGCGACCACCACGCGCTCGCCGCCGGCGACCCGCCGCAGGGCCAGCCCCAGCTGGTCGAGCTCGTCCTCCCGCCGCAGCCAGCGCCCGGCGGTGGCGCGCACGCCGGTCTCGCGGCCGACCAGCCGGCGGGCGGCCGCCGCGCCCCCTCGTCGCTGCCGCAGCTCGGGCCCCGGGGCGAAGCGGAAGCGCTGCCCGGCCAGGCGGGCGACCCGCTCGCTGACCAGCACGTCGTCGAGCTCCGCGGCCGCGGCGAGGCGGGCGGCGAGCTTGGTGGTGTCCCCGCGCGCCAGGTACCGCAGCCGGCGGCCGCTGCCGCGCGGGTCCACGCGCCCCATCGCGACCTCGCCGGTGTGCACGCCGATGCTCATCGACAGCTGGGGCAGCCGCTGGCCCAGCCGGACCAGCTGGGCGGCGCAGGCCAGCGCCCGGTCCACGTCGTGCTCGGTGCTCAGCGGCAGGCCGAAGAACACGGTGAAGGCGTCATCCTGGAACCGCTCGAGCAGGCCCTCGTGGCGGTCGACCACCCGCCGCACCCGCCGCAGCAGCCGGTAGTGCGCGCGCACGATGCGCTCGGGATCGTGGGAGGCCGAGGGATCCGTCAGGCCGCTGATCTCGCCGACCAGCACGACGACGGCCCGTCGCTCGCCCGGGGCCAGGCGGTGCAGCCTGGGCAGGGCCGAGTGGGCGACGGCGCTCGGCGTGTGGGTCATCGAGGAGTGGGTCGCCGTGTCCCCCGAAGCCCCGGCCGGGGTCGCGCCGGAGTCCGCCGGCTCGAGGGCGGCCAGGTCGGCGGCCAGCCCGGACAGATCCAGGCCGCCGGGGTCCCGGCGGGCCCGCTCGGGGAAGCACTGGCGCAGCACCCGCCCCAGGGCGACCGCGTCGCCGCGCAGCCCCGCCTCGTAGCGGACCTCCTGCAGCGCCTGCTCGGCGGCGGCGGCCGTCGGCCGGTCCTGGGGCGACGGCTGCAGCATCGCCTGCAGCACCCGCCACAAGCCGTCGGGCACGCCGCGAGCCACCGTCCGCACGTCCGGCACCTCGGCCTGCTGCACGCGGCGCAGCTTCTCGACCGGGTCCGGGTGCTGGAAGAGCCGTCGGCCGGCCAGCAGCTCCCACAGCACGATGCCGGCGCTGAACACGTCGCTGCGGCCGTCCACCGGCTGGCCCAGGGCCTGTTCCGGGCTCATGTAGGCGTACTTGCCGCCGCCGGGCAGGCCCGCCGCGCTGCCGGCCAGCTCGCCCTCGACCCGGGCGATGCCGAAGTCGACGAGCTTCACGTCCCCCTGGAAGCTCACCAGGACGTTGTGCGGGCTGACGTCCCGGTGGACGATGCTGACCCGGCCCGGCACCGACGCCGTCTCGTCGTCGGCGGCGACCGGGTAGAGCGGCGGATCGTGGGCGTGGGCCAGGGCCCGCAGCACCCGGGTGACGGCGTGCACGGCCAGCCCCGGGTCCAGGGTGCGCTCCTCGGCCGCGAGCGCCCGCCGCAGGTGGGTCAGATCGTGTCCGTGGATGTACTCCATGGCGATGTAGTGCAGGTCGCCGCCCTCGGTCGGCACCGCCCCGAGCTCGTGGATCTGCACGACGTTGGGGTGCACCAGGCTCGCCGACAGCCGCGCTTCCTGGATGAACAGCTGCACGAACCGCGGCGACCGGGCCAGCCCCGGGCGCAGGCGCTTGATCACGACGTGCTTCTGGAAGCCCTGCACGCCGAAGCTGCGCGCGAGGAAGACCTCGGCCATGCCGCCCGTGGCGAGCAGATCGACCAGCTCGTAGCGGCCGAAGCGCGTCGGTAGCAGAGGGGAGCGCATCCGTCTCCGATGGAGCCGCCGGGACGACACGCGAGCGACCGCGCACCGTCACCTTCTCCCTCACGATACCCCGCGCGCGCGGCAGCCGAGACCCGCAGGCCGCCGCAGGCGGCAGCCTCGCCTCCCGCGAAGCTGCATGCCGGCCCTGCGAAGCCGTTATGCGCTCCGGGTTCGGACGCGCCCGGCGTGCGCGGCCCTTGCTCCTCCTCCCGCAGAGTGCGCTCCCGATGTCCCGTATGCTGCCCGTGCTGCCCCTTCGCGACGCGGTGATCTTCCCCGGCATGGTCACCCGGCTGCAGGTCGTCCCCCCGGACGCCGTCGCCGCCACCGAGCTGCACCTGCAGGCCGGCGTGCCGCTGCTCGGCGTGCCCCTGCGCACCGCCCTCGAAGAGCCCGAGCCCAGCGACCTCTACGACGTCGGCTGCACCCTGCGCGTGCTCAAGGCCGTCCGCCTGGGCGACGGCACCGTCCGGCTGCTGCTCGAGGGCCTGGAGCGGGTGCGGGTGCAGAAGGCGCGGATCGACGACGAGGTCGGACTGGTCGCCGCCGCCCGGCCCATCGCAGAGACCGTGGTCGAGCCGGCGCGGGTCGACCTGCTGGCCCAGCAGCTGCGCGACAGCCTGGGCGCGCTCATCACCGACGACAAGGCCCGCCCGCCCGGCCTGTCCAAGATCGCCCAGCTCGAGCAGCCCCCCGGCCGGCTGGCGGACCAGGTGCTGGGCAACCTGACCCTGCCGTGGGTCGACAAGGTCGACCTGCTCGGCAACGGCCGCGTCGATCAGCGGCTGGACTACGCCGTGGTGGCCGTCGGACGCGAGCGCCAGCTGCGCGACCTCGAGCGCAACGTGCACGAGCGCATCGTCGCCACCATGGACAAGCAGCAGCGGGACTACTTCCTGCGCGAGAAGATCCGCAAGCTGCAGTCCGAGCTGGACGAGGGCGAGGAGACCGGCCCCGGCAAGGCGGCCTGGGACGACATGGCGGCCCTGCGTCAGCGGGTGGAGGAGGCCGGCCTGCCCGAGGATCACCTGCCCGAGGTGCTGCGCGAGGTCGACCGCCTGTCCCGCATGCACCCCGACGCCAGCGAGTACACCGTCGCCCGCACCTGGCTCGACTGGCTGCTCGCCATGCCGTGGCGCACGGGCAAGCCGGAGAACGCCGATCTCCCGCACGCCAAGTCCGTGCTCGACGAGGACCACTACGGCCTGGAGAAGGTCAAGGACCGCATCCTGGAGCACCTGGCCGTCCGCCAGCTCAATCCCGAGGGCCAGGCCCCCGTGCTGTGCTTCCTGGGGCCCCCGGGCGTCGGCAAGACCAGCCTGGGCCGCAGCATCGCGCGGGCGCTGGGGCGGGACTTCCAGCGGGTGTCGCTCGGTGGCGTGAAGGACGAAGCCGAGATCCGCGGCCACCGCCGGACCTACGTGGGCGCGCTGCCCGGGCGCATCATCCACGCCCTGAAGCGCGCCGGCAGCAACAACCCCGTCGTGGTGCTCGACGAGATCGACAAGATCGGCCGCGACTACCGGGGCGATCCCTCGTCGGCGCTGCTCGAGGTCCTCGACCCGGAGCAGAACACGGCCTTCTCCGACCACTACATGGACGTGCCCTTCGACCTGTCGCAGGTCCTGTTCATCTGCACGGCGAACCTCGCCGACCCGATCCCCGCAGCCCTGCACGATCGGCTCGAGATCATCGAGATCCCCGGCTACATCCAGGAAGAGAAGCTCCAGATCGCCAGGCGCCACCTGGTGCCGCGCCAGCGCCAGGCCCACGGGCTGGCCGAAGCGCAGCTGCGCCTGTCGGACACCGCCCTGGACCTGATCATCGACCGGTACACGCGGGAAGCCGGCGTGCGCGACCTGGACCGCCAGCTCGCCGCCGTGCACCGCAAGGCCGCGCGCCAGGTGGTCGAGGGCCGCAAGAAGGGCCAGCGCATCTCCGACCTGCCCCAGCTGCAGAAGCTGCTCGGCCCGCCGCGGCACTTCCCCGAGCTGGCCGAGCGGGCCGATGCCCCCGGCATCGCCATCGGGCTGGCCTGGACCGCCGCGGGCGGCGACATCCTGTTCATCGAGGCGACCCGCTACAAGGGCCCGGGCGAGGGCATCAGCCTGAAGCTCACCGGCAAGCTGGGCGACGTGATGAAGGAGTCGGCCGAGGCCGCCCTGTCCATCGTCCGCACCCGCGTGGCCGACCTGGGCCTGTCCCCCGACGACTTCAAGGGCTGGGAGCTGCACATCCACGTGCCCGCCGGGGCGATCCCCAAGGACGGACCGAGCGCCGGCGTGACCATGGTCACGGCGATCACGAGCCTGCTGACCGGGCGCCGCGTGCGCTCGCAGCTGGCGATGACCGGCGAGGTCACGCTGCGCGGCAAGGTGCTGCCGGTCGGCGGCGTCAAGGAGAAGGTCCTGGCCGCCCGCCGGGCCGGCGTCAGCGAGATCGTCCTGCCGCGCGAGAACGACAACGACCTGGTCGACGTGCCGGCCGAGGTCCGTCGCGAGCTGACCATCCACCTGGTCGAGCACATCGACGAGGTGCTGGCGCTGGGGCTGGAGAAGACCGAAAGCCCTTGAAGATCAAGGGCTTGGGGGCACTCCCTCAGGCGGGATCCTCGGGGTTCAGCTCGGCGAAGCGCTCGATGAGCGCGCGGCTCTCCTCGTCCAGGCGCTCGGGGGTGACGATCCGCAGCTCGACGAAGTGATCGACCCCGCCCGGGCCGCGTCCGCGCAGGCGCAGTCGGGTGCCGCTGTCGGTGCAGGGCGGGATGGTCACGTGCACGGGGCCAGCCGGGGTGTCGACCCGGATCCGCCCGCCGAGCAGGGCTTCGACGATGGTGATGTCCACGGCCTCGGCGGCGTCGGCGTCGCTGCCCGCCGCACCGCGATCGCCGGCGGTGCGGGCGTCGAGGTCGACCTTGTGCTGGCGCCGGTCGCCGCGGCGCTGCTGGACCCCGCCGTCGTCGGGGCGATCGGCGTGCACGACGAGATCGCAGACCAGGTCGCCGTAGGGGCCGCCGTTGAGCCCGGCGTCGCCCATCCGCGGCACCCGCAGGGTCTGTCCCGTGCGCATTCCGGGCGGCACCCGCAGATCGTGGATCTCGTCGTAGCGGGCGCTGCCGCGGCCGTCTTCGGTCAGGCGCAGGCGCGGGTAGCGCAGGGTGACCGTGCCGCCGCGTGCGGCCACGTCGCCCGGGACGTCGACCCGCATGCAGATGTCACGGCCCTGCTGGGGCGTCGGGCCGCCGCCGAAGTCGTCGAAGCCACCGAAGCCGCCGCCCCCGCCGCCCACATCGACGGTGGACCGCTGGTGCCCGCCGACCGGACCGCTGGAGCCTGGACGGCCGTAGCTGCCCTGGTTGTGGCGGGCCTCGCGACCGGGGTCCCCGGCCACCGAGTCGCCCCCGCCGGCCCCGCCGAAGCCGAAGTCGCCGAACAGGTCGTCCAGGCCCAGATCGTTGGCCGGGTCCCGGCGCCCCTGGCGACGGCTGGGGCGCGGCGAGCGGTTGCGGTCCCCGACCTGCTCGAAGTCGTGGCCGCCCGGAGGCCGCCACTTGCCGCCATAGCGGCCCGGGCCGGCGAAGTAGGTGTGACCGCGCCGATCGTAGGTGGCGCGCTTCACCGGATCGGACAGGGTCTCGTAGGCCTCGCGGACGCGGTTGAACCGCTCCTTGACCTCGGCGCTGTCGCCGGCGACGTCGGGGTGGCACTGGCGGGCGAGCTTGCGGTAGGCCCGCTTGATCTCGTCCGTGGACGCATCCCGGGGAACTCCCAGGGTGTCGTAGTGGTCCCCGGAGGTGCTGGAACCCTGTCGCTCGCTCATCGACCCTCTCCAAGACGGGCCGGGATGATACCTGGGGGGAGCGCCCCGCGCCGCCCCCGCGGAGGGAACCCAGCACCCCTCCCATCCGTTGACGTTCTCGTCAGCGCGCCGATATCCTCCTCCCCATCCACTGCTCCGCCCAAGGCCCGCTCCTCCATGCCGAAGTACAGCAACCCGTCCGGCCTGGCCTGCTCCTTCTGCCACAAGACGCAGCGCGAGGTCGACAAGATCATCGCGGGCCCGAACGTCTACATCTGCTCGGAGTGCATCAAGCTCTGCCTGGACATCATCCGGGAGAACAGCCAGCCGAAGCCGATCTCGTGGGGCCACCAGCGCGTGCCGCCCCCCGCCAAGATCAAGGCGTTCATGGACCAGTACGTGATCGGCCAGGACGCCGCCAAGCGCAAGCTCGCCGTGGCCGTCTACAACCACTACAAGCGGCTGGAAGCCAACGCCAAGGCCGCCGACGGCGGCGGGGACAGCGACGTCGAGATCCAGAAGAGCAACGTGCTGCTCATCGGCCCGACCGGCACCGGCAAGACGCTCATCGCGCAGACCCTGGCCCGCTTCCTGGACGTGCCCTTCGTGATCGCGGACGCGACCACGCTGACGGAAGCCGGCTACGTCGGCGAGGACGTCGAGAACATCGTCCTCAACCTGTACCAGGCCAGCGGCAACAACCTCGAGCGCACCATCAAGGGCATCGTGTACGTCGACGAGATCGACAAGCTCGCCAAGAAGAGCTTCACGAGCTCGGTGTCCCGCGACGTGTCGGGCGAGGGCGTGCAGCAGGCGCTGCTCAAGATCATCGAGGGCACGCTGGCCAACATCCAGGTGCGCGGCAACAAGCGGCTGCCGAACCAGGAGTACATCCAGGTCGACACCAGCAACATCCTGTTCATCTGCGGCGGGTCCTTCGAGGGCCTGCAGAAGGTGATCGAGGACCGGACCGGCAAGCGGACCGTCGGCTTCCTCAAGGAGACCGACGACAGCCCGGGCCAGAAGGCGGTCGAGGGCAAGCCCATCCTGCAGCGGGTCGTGCCCGAGGACCTGGACAAGTTCGGCCTGATCCCCGAGTTCATCGGCCGGCTGCCGGTCATCGCCGTGATGGACCCCCTCGACGAGGCCGCCCTGGTGCAGATCCTGACCGAGCCCAAGAACAGCCTGGTCCGGCAGTACCAGAAGCTGTTCAAGTTCGAGAAGGTCAAGCTGTCCTTCACCGAGGGCGCCCTGGTGGCCATCGCGGCCAAGGCGGCCAGCCGGAACACCGGCGCCCGCGGCCTGCGGACCATCCTGGAGCAGACGATGCTCGAGGTGATGTACGAGATCCCGAGCCAGGACAACATCCGCGAGGTCATCATCACCGAAGAGGTGGTGACCGAAGGCGCGGACCCGCTGACCGAGCCCGTCCGCGACTACGGCGTGCCCGGCTGAGGCCGCGTCCGAGGAGCCGCACGTGCAGCCGAGCTTCCTGATCGCATCGCCCCAGATGACGGACCGCTGGTTCGAGAAGACGGTCGTGCTGTTGTGCCAGCACGACGAAGACGGCGCACTGGGGCTGGTCATCAACCGGGAGGGCCCGGTCGGCATCGGCGACGTGCTGGAGCGCATGGACCTGCCCGGCGGTGCGCCGGATCAACCGACGCTGTGGGGCGGTCCCGTCAGCGAGAGCAGCGGCTTCGTCCTGTGGCGCGGCCGGGCCGACGACGACGAGGGCTGGAACCCGGGCGACCAGGTCGCGGTGTCGCCGTCCGCCGACCGGCTGGAGTCGCTCGCCCAGGCCGGCCAGCGCTTCCACCTGGCGCTGGGCTACGCCGGCTGGGGCCCGGGGCAGCTCGAAGGCGAGATCGAGGGCGGGTCCTGGCTGGTCGCGGACATCGACGGCGAGCTCGTGATGGAGGCGCCGATCGAGCAGCGCTACGACCGCGCGCTGGCGCTGCTGGGGCTGTCCGCCAGCCAGGTCTGGATGAGCCCGGTCAGCGACTGACCGCGCAGTGCGCCGCGACACCGACACGACGAAGGCGAGCGCGCACCGGGGCGGTTAGTCGCGGCTGATGCGCGCACTGTCCTTCCTCCGCACCGTCGGCGCCGGCGCCTTCGGCACCGTCTACCAGGCCGAGCTGGTGTCGGGCCGTGGCTTCCAGCGGCAGGTCGCGGTCAAGGTCATCTCGGCGCGGGGCCCCGAAGGGCAGATGTTCCTGTCGCGCATGCGCGACGAGGCGCGGCTGCTCGGGCTGCTGCAGGACGACGCGATCCTGAAGGTCCTGGACATGGTCCGGGTCGACGGTCGCGACGCCGTCGTCATGGAGTACATCGAGGGCGTCGACCTGGACAGCCTGATCCGCCAGATGCGCGGCTCGGCCCCGCCCAGCCGGGCCCTGGCCGAGCTGGGCGCGATGGTCGCCGGCGCCCTGCACCGGGCCCACACCGCGACGCACCCCCGGGACGGCACGCCGCTCGGCGTCGTGCATCGCGACGTGAAGCCGGCCAACGTGATGGTCACCCGCAACGGCGGCGTGCGGCTCCTGGACTTCGGTGTGGCCCGGGCCCGGTTCGAGGCGCGGGAGAGCCACACCGGGCAGCTGGTGCTCGGCACCCTGAACTACATGGCGCCCGAGTACATCGTCACGGGCGAGATCTCGCCGGCGGCCGACATCTTCGCCCTGGGCCTGACCCTGTACGAGGCCGTGACCGGCCAGGTCTTCGGTCAGCCCAAGGTGCGCCGCGACAGCCACGACAAGCGCAAGGACGAGCGCATGGCCGCCCTGGGCGCCGTCAGCCCCGAGCTGGTGCCGGCCATCACGAGGTTCCTGGACTGGGATCCGGACGCCCGGCCGGATGGCGAAGAAGCCGAGCGGATGCTGTGGGACATCGCCAACGACGCGCGGGGATCCGGGCTGCGGCAGTGGGCCAGCGCCGCGGTTCCGCTGGTGCTCGCCGAGCGTGGCAGCAGCGCCGATCCCTTCGGCCTGGTCGGCCGCACCGTCGAGATCGGCGAGGCCGCCCCCGACCTGCCCGCAGCCGCCGCCGAAGCCGCTGCCCAGACCGCCCCGGCCGCGCCCGCGCCTCCCGACCCGTCCGAGCCGGTGGCGCAGTGGACCCCTCCGGCCGCGCAGTCGCCCCAGTGGACGCCTCCTCCGGCGGCCCCCTCCCCTCGCCCCGCCCCTGCCGCCGCTTCCATGGCACCGGCGCGTGCGCCCGAGCCGCCGACGGCCCAGACCGCCTCGCCGGCACCGGCGCCGCCGGCGGCGCCTCCGCCGGTGTCGGTGGTCGCCACCACGCCTCCGCAGCCTCGCCCCACGCCTCCTCCCCCGGCGGACGGCGGCTCCAGCACGCTGAAGACGGTCGTGCTGGGGGCGCTGCTGGGGCTCGTCGTCGGCGGCCTGGTGCTCGTCCTGCTGGGCACGGTCGCCTGGCTCGCGCTGGGGCGCTGAGCGGTGCAGCCCGGCTCGCTCCGCCTGGTGGTGGGGGCCCTGCTGGTCGGGGTCCTGGTCGTGCTCGGCGTGCTGGTCGCCCGCGACCTGGCGACGCCGCCGCCCGCCGAGCCGGTGGTCGAGGCCCCCCCGCCGGTCCCGGTCGAGGCCCCGTCGCCGACCGTGACGGTCCGCCACGAGATCGGCCGCGGCGACACGCTGGGCGGCATCCTGTCCGGCTACGGCCTGGACGCCAACGCCATCCGCGAGGCGGGCCTGGCCCACCACGACCTGGCCAAGGTGCGGCTCGGCAAGCACATCGACCTGGTCTACCCGCCGGACGCGACCGAGCCGGCCGAGGTGCACTACCGCCTGGGCGAAGACGACGTCCTGGTCGTCGCGCGGGACGGGGACGCCTGGGTCGCGCGCATCGACACCACGCACTACCACAGCGAGCCCGTGCGGCTGGAGTTCACGGTCGAGAGCACCCTGTGGGGCGCGGCCACCGACGCCGGCCTGCGGGCCGCCGACATCGTCGCGCTGGCCAAGATCTTCGAGAGCGACATCGACTTCAACACCGAGGTCCAGGCCGGCGCCCGGGTCGAGGTCGTGGTCGACCGGCTGGTTCGCGGTGACGGCTTCGAGAAGCTCGGCAGCCCCTACGCCGTCCGCTTCCAGAACCGCGACAAGGTGCTGACCGCCACGCGCTTCCAGGCCAGCGACGAGACCGTGCCGCGGTTCTACGACGACGAGGGCTACGACCGCCGCGGCGCCTTCCTGCGCTCGCCGCTCGAGTTCTCGCGGGTCACCAGCGGCTTCTCGAAGGGGCGCTACCACCCCGTGCTCAAGAAGAACCGGCCCCACTACGGCGTGGACTTCGGCGCCCCGACGGGCACGCCCGTGCGCGCGGTCGCGCGGGGCAAGGTCACCCGCGCCGACTGGGCCGGGGGGCACGGCCGCTTCGTGAAGATCGACCACGACGGCCCCTACGAGACGTCCTACTCGCACCTGTCCAAGATCAACGTCAAGAAGGGCGAGGTCGTCGCGCAGGGGCAGATCATCGGCGAGGTCGGCCAGACGGGCCTCGCGACGGGGCCCCACCTGCACTACCAGCTGTGGGTCGGCGGGCAGTACAAGGACCCGCTGAGCATCGACCTGCCCCGCAACCGGCGGCTGTCGGACGCCGACCGGGCGCAGTTCGGCCCCTGGCGCGACCAGCTGGTGCGCATCCTGGACGGCGACGTGCCCGCCAGCGTGCTCGCGCCGGCCGACCCGGACCCGTCCGAGCCCCAGGACTCCGGGGCCGGGGGCGAGGGCGAGGACTCCACCGCGGATCCGGGCGCGGAACCCGCCGGTTCGCCCGAGGAGGCCCCCGAGACGCCGGGAGCAGGGGGATAGAGGAGGCCATGCGCCTTCGGTCCCCCGTCCTCGTCGCCCTGGTGGTTGGCTCGCTGTGCGGCCTGGGCCCTGCCGCTGCGGCGACGCCCGACGGGGGCCACGAAGCCGTGCTGGTCCGCCTGCCGGACGAAGCGGCCCGCCGCGAGGTGCGCGCCCTGGGCCTGGGCTTCGCCGAGGGCGGAGCGGGCGACATGGTCCTGCTGCACGGGCCCCCCGGCAGCCTGGTCGCCCTGCGCGCCCGGGGCCTGGACGCCCGGCCGGCGCCGGCTGCGGCCGGGCCACTGGATGCGGCCGCCTACCACGACCCGGACGAGGTCCTGGCGGCGCTGGATGCCCTGGCCGAGGACCCACGGGTCACGCGTGTGGACCTGGGTCGCTCGGTCGAGGGTCGGCCGATCGCCGCGCTGCGCATCGGCGGCCCGGCGGCGACGGACGCCGGCCTGCGGCTGCTGGGCGGCCACCACGGCGACGAGTGGGTCAGCGTCGAGGTCGCCCTGGACGCGGCGGACCGGCTGGTCGCCGCTCTCGACGACGACCCGTCGCTGGCGGCGCTGCTGGATCGCCACGCCGTCTGGGTGCTGCCGCTGGTCAACCCCGACGGCCACGCGGCCGCCGACCGCTACAGCGCCACGACCGTCGATCTGAACCGCAACTACGACTACGCGTGGTCGGCGACCGAGTGGCGATCCGGCGCTGCGCCCTTCTCCGAGCCCGAGACGCGGGCGGTGCGCAGCCTGCACGAGCTGGCCGGACTGTCGGCGGGCCTGTCCTTCCACGCCGGCGACACCAACATCGGCTGGGTCTGGAACCACAGCCGCACGCCCACCGCCGACGCCGCGGCGCTCGAGGCGCTGGCCGAGGTCTACGCCGCCCCCTGCGACCAGGACGGGTTCTGGATCACCAACGGGGCCGAGTGGTACCCGACCTGGGGCGACACCAACGACTGGGCCTACGGGCGGCTGGGCGCCTGGGACTTCACCGTCGAGGTCAGCCGCGACAAGATCCCGGACGGCCGCGAGCTGCCCGCGATCCTCGACGCGCACTGGGCGGGGACCCGGGCCTTCCTGCTGGCCGTCGGGGCCGGGTCGCTGGTCGAGGTCCGCGACGCCGAGACGGGCCAGGGTCTGCCGGCGGAGCTGGTGCTCGATCCCGACAGCCCGCCCCGGGTGACCGGTCCCGACGGCCGCGTGCTGCTGCCGCCCGGGGTCTCGCCGGTCGAGGTGCGGTCGGCCGGCATGCGGTCCGGCGCGGGCGCCCTGCTGGAACGGGGGGACCGGATCGCGCTCCCCGCCGACCGGCTCTGGACCGGCGCGTCGGGCTGGGTGCCCGCCGTGCGAGGGGTGAGCGAGCTGCGCCTGTCCCGCCCCGGGCACGCCGGGGTCGAGGCCCGCACCGACGGAGCGGGCTGGCGGCTGTCGCTGCAGACCGCCGACGGGGCCGACCTGGCCCCCGGGGCCTGGGACCTGCAGAGCTCGGCCGGCGCCTGCCCCCGCTGTGTGCTGGTGGCCGATCCCGCCTGGACCGGCAGCATGCGCCTCGACGGCGACACGGTCCTGGTCTCGGGCCTGCCGGCCCACCGCGCCGGGGCGAGTGCCCAGGTGCTCGTCGGTCCGCTGCGGCTGCCCGCCGCCGCGCCGGTCTCCGACGACGGCGACCAGCTGCGCATCGACCTGGCCGCCTGGCGCGACGAAGCCGAGCCCGTCGACCTGGTCGTGCACGCCGGCGGCGTCTGGCCCGTCGCCGTCGACCTGTTCGGCGTCGACCCCGAGCCGGCAGACAGCGGGGTCGCAGGCAGCGGCTCTGCAGACGGCGGAGTCGCAGACAGCGGCTCTGCAGACAGCGGAGTCGCAGACAGCGGCTTTGCGAACAGCGGCGAACCCGGCGGCGCCGACACCGGTCCCAGGACGCGGGCCGCCGGATCCGATACCGGGCCGGCTGCCGGCTGCGGCTGCGGTGTCGCTCCCCTGGCGCCTCCTGCCGCGCTCCTCCTCCTCTTCTTCCCCCTCCTCACCGCCCGGAGGCGTCCATGAGCCCCTCCTCCTCTCCCCTCGCCCTCCTCCTCGGCAGCACCTTGCTGCTGTCGGCCTGCAGCCGCGAGGACCTGTACGGCGGCCAGACCTTCACCCAGACGGTCGCCCAGGCCTACGCCGACTGCAACGACGGCGAGATCCGCTTCCTGGCGAGCAAGCAGGGCATCCAGACGGCCTTCGCCGAGTGCGGCAGCAACAAGTTCGCCCACAAGGCCTGGTCGCCCGACGGCCGCTACCTGTACTTCCAGCTGACCCACGGCGGCTACATCATGGACGGCGAGACCAAGGACCTGGTCACCGTCCCGACCGAGACCCCGGTCGAAGGCGCCGCCTGGCTCAGCGCCGACCGGCTGGCGGTTCCCCTGGCCCCGCCCGAAGGCGCCACGACCCCCTACAACCGCGTGGTGGTCTACAACCGGGCGGCGAACACGCTGGACGAGCTGCAGATGCAGCTGTCCGAGGTCCGCGACCTGCAGCCCGGCCCCGACGGTGGACTGCTGCTCACCGGGCTCGACGACAGCGGCAAGCGCAGCGCGTGGTCGTTCGACGCCGCCACCGGCGTGCCGGCCCCGGTCCTGCCGTGGCTGCCCGACGCCCCCACGCAGCTGTCGGTCAGCTACGACGCCGGCCTGGTCGGCGTCGCCACCGAAGCCGGGGGCGCGCTCTACCGGCTCGACGGCACGCTGGTCATGAACCTGCCCGACGCGAAGCGCGTCATCCCCCACCCCGAGGGCCGCTACGTCGCGCTCGAGGTGGACGGCGACCCGGTCAGCCCCTTCGACATGCGCGCCTGGGACGAGCTGTCCGAAGAAGCCCGCCAGCGCGAGCTCGCCCGCCAGAAGAAGTGGCTCGAGAAGCAGCCCGACTACGTGCAGAAGGAGATCATCCCGCCCGAGCTGCAGATCGTCGATCTGGACAACGGCGGCCGCTACCGCGTGACCTTCGTCTGGGGCGAGCGCTTCGAGTGGTACCGGGCCCGCAACTACTTCGGCAGCTTCATGCTGTTCGGCATCGAGGGCAAGCAGCTCAACCGCAACGTCGCGCTGACCAACTTCCACGAGCGCCTGCGCATGCTCGGCAAGGGCGAGACCCCGCTCGGCATGGAGGTCATCGACGCCCCACGCCGCACCGACGCCGCCGAGGGCGAGGCCGCACCGGACCCGCAGGAGTAGGGCTCAGCCCAGCGCGCCGACGGGACGAGGGGCTGCGGCCGCCGGACGGAGGCGCTCGGCCACCGCGAACACCAGGGCGGCGAAGGAGGCGCGCCCGGGGCAGTCCGGGATCGCGTCGACGGCGGCTTCGACCTGGTCGTCCAGGGCCGCGATGGCGCCGGACAGGCCGAGCTCGCGCACGGCGCTGGGCCGGTCGAGGCGCTCGTCCTGGTGCACCGGCTTGCCGGCGTCGGCCCCGCCGATGGCGTCGTGCAGGTCGTCGGCGAGCTGGTAGGCGCGGCCGAGGTGCTGGCCGAGGGGGCGCCAGGGCTCGGCAGCGGCGCCGGCCGAGAGGGCGCCGAGCTGGAGGGCGGCGACGAACAGCGCGCCGGTCTTGGCGTCGTGGTAGGTCGCGCGGTCGACCCGGCTCTCGCACTCCCAGGCCTGGCCGCCGATGATGCCGTCGGGCATGCCGACCCCGCGGGTGAGCGCCCGGATCATGGCGAGGCCGCGGGACGGGTGGCGCGCGGCGGCTTCGGCGATGACGTCACTGGCGTGCACGATCAGCGCGTCGCCGGCCAGCAGGGCCAGCTGCTCGCCGAAGGCGGCGTGCACCGAGGGCCGCCCCCGGCGGAGATCGGCGTCGTCGAAGCAGGGCAGGTCGTCGTGCACCAGCGAGGCGCAGTGGATGAGCTCGACCGCCGTGGCGCCCGCGACAGCCAGCGCCGGGTCGTCGTCCCCGCAGGCCGCGGCGGCGGCCAGGGTCAGCAGCGGCCGCACGCGACCGCCGCCGGGGAAGACGGCGTGCCGGGCCGCCGCAGCCAGGCGCGGCGGAGAGCCCGCGAGGCGCGGCGCCGACAGCGCGTGGGTCAGGCCGGCCTCGATCCGGGGCAGCAGGATCCGAGGGTCCACATCCACCCCCGGGGCGGGGGCTGCAGCGACGTCAGGAGAAGCGACGAAGGCGGTCACGACGGCTCCGGGACAGGTTGACCAGGGGGAGACCCTGTTCACTTCAACGGTAGCCCCTGCACAAGGTTTGTCAAGGAAGCGGATCGGGATATCATGAGGTCTGTGCAGAGCCTGTCCAACCCGAACCCGTCGCCCCCCACTGGCCGGCCCGCCGCGTCCGCCGACCACGTCGTCGTCGTCGGCGCCGGCGTCGGCGGGCTCTGCGCCGCGGTCGACCTCGCGCGGCGTGGCTTCGCGGTCACCCTGCTGGAGCGCGCCGAGCGCGTCGGCGGCAAGGTTCGCACGGTGTCGGTCGACGGCCACGAGATCGACGCCGGCCCGACGGTCCTGACCATGCGGCACGTGTTCGACGGGCTGTTCGCCGACGCCGGCGCGCGCCTGGACGAGCGCCTGCGGCTGGTCCAGGCCGATGTGCTGGCCCGCCACGCCTGGACCGACGGTCCGGTGCTGGACCTGCACGCCCACCCCGAGCGCAGCCGGGCCGCGATCGCGGCCGCCTTCGGCCCGCGCGAGGCCGAGGCCTTCGACAGGTTCCGGGCCCACTGTGCCGGCATCCTGGCCGAGGTGCAGGACGTGTTCATCCACGCCCAGCGGCCGGGCTTCCTGGACGTGGCGCGGACCTACGGGCTGTCGGCCCTGGGCCGCCTGTCGCGCATCGACGCCCACCGCACCGTCTGGGCCGCCGTGCAGGCGCACTTCCGCGAGCCCCGCCTGCAGCAGCTGTTCGGACGCTACGCGACCTACACCGGCGCGTCCCCCTTCCAGGCCCCCGGCACCCTGAACCTGATCGCCGCCGTCGAACAGGCCGGCGTCTGGTACGTCGCGGGCGGCATGCACCAGCTGGCGCGGTCCCTGCGAGACCTGGCCGAGGACCTGGGCGTCGTCGTGCAGACGGGCGCGCAGGTGGCCGGGCTCCTGGTCGACGGCGGCCGCTGCCGCGGGGTGGCGCTCGCGGACGGAGCGCGGCTCAGCGCCGACGCCGTGGTCCTCAACGCCGACGTCTCGGCGCTCGCCGACGGAAGGTTCGGGGCCGCCGCCGCGACCGCCTGTGGCTTGTCGCCGACCGCCCCGACCGCGCGCAGCCTGTCGGCCCTGACCCTGTCGATCCACGGTCGGGCCGAGGGTTTCCCGCTGGTCCACCACAACGTCTTCTTCTCGGACGACTACAGGGCCGAGTTCGACGCCATCTTCGAGCGCCGCCGCCTGCCACAGGACCCCACGGTCTACCTGTGCGCCCAGGACCGCAAGGACGAAGCGCAGCCCGTGCGGCCAGGCCGCGGCGAGCCAGAGCGCCTGTTCCTGATCGTCAACGCCCCGGCGCGCGGCGACGACGCCCCCATTCCCGAAGCAGAGGTGCTGGCATGTCGAGAGCGGACCCTGGCCCGACTGCAGCGATGCGGCCTGCAGCTCAGCGCGCCCCCGTCGGCGATCACCCTGACCCGACCGCGCGACTTCGAGGCGCTGTTCCCGGGAACCGGGGGGGCGCTGTACGGCAAGGCCGCCCACTCCTGGCGGAGCAGCTTCGAGCGCAGCGCGGCGCGGACCCGGCTGCCGGGGCTGTACCTGGCGGGGGGCAGCGTGCACCCGGGGGCGGGCATTCCGATGGTGGCGATCAGTGGCCGGCTCGCCGCGGACGCGCTGGCCGAGGACTTCCCCTCGACGTCGCGGTCCCCCCGGACGGCTACGCGTGGTGGTACCTCGACGTCGTCTCGGACGATGGGCTCCACGGCCTGACGGTCATCGCCTTCGTCGGCAGCGTGTTCTCGCCGGCTTACGCCCGGGCCCGCCGCGCAACTCCGAGCGGCGCGGACCCCTTCGAGCACTGCGCCCTGAACATCTGCCTGTACGGGCCGACGGGCGCCTGGGCCTTCCCCGAGTTCCGCGCGCCCGCCGAGGGCCCAGGCCGCGGTCCGGACCACTGGCAGCTCGGGCGCAGCCACCTGAAGTGGCGCGACGACGGGGTGCTCGAGGTCGTGTTCGACGAGCGCCGGAGCCCCTTCGGCCAGCCGCTGCGGGGGTCGCTGCGCCTGACCCCCGGCGTCGGCCTGCCGGCGCCGGTGTGCCTGGACGCCGCCGGCCGGCACCGCTGGTGGCCCGCGGCGGCCCGCAGCAGGGCCGAGGTCAGCCTGGTCGCGCCTGCGCTGTCGTTCTCGGGCAGCGCCTACTTCGACAGCAACTGGGGCGACGAGCCGCTGGAGGCAGGCTTCTCGCGCTGGACCTGGTGCCGCGGCGAGACCGAGGACGGGGTCGCCATCCTCTACGACACCTGCCCCCGCCAGGGCCCGCCGGTCCAGCGGGGCTTCCACGTGCGCGGCGACGGCTCGGTGGACGACATCCAGCCAGCACAGCACACCGACCTGCCGACCGCCGGCTGGCGGGTGTTCCGCGACGCGCGCAGCGACGACGGACGCCCCGTGCGCCTGCTGCGCACCCTGGAGGACACGCCCTTCTACAACCGGAACCTGCTGTCCCTCGGTCTGGCGGGGCAGCCGGTCACCGCCGTGCACGAGGCGCTGGACCTGGACCGCTTCGCGACGGGCTGGGTGCAGTTCCTGCTGCCCTTCCGCATCCGCCGGGAAGGACCCCGCCCGTGAGCCTGCTGCTGGGGGCCGTGGCGCTGTGGGCCGCCGTCGCGCTGGCCGCCGCCCTGGTGGCGGACCTCCGAGCCGGGCGCCGGTCCCCGCCGCTCCCCGGCGACGCGGCGGGGCGGGTGCTGGTCCTGCGCCCCTGCGCCGGGCAGGAGCCCGGCCTGCTCGACCGGCTGGCCGCGGCTCCCCGCGGCACCCTTCCGGTCCACGTTCGCCTGACCGTGGCGACCGCCGACGATCCCGCCCGCCCGGTCACCCTCGCAGCTACGGCGACGCTGCAGGCTGCGGGGGCCTCGGCCGACTGCGGCGTCTACCCGCCGCGGGGCCCGAACGAGAAGTGCAGCCAGCTGGCTGGGGCGACCGCCCACCCGCTGCCCGACGGAGGACCGGTCGTCGCCGTCGTCGTGATGGACTCGGATCTGCACGGCGCCGACGTAGACCTGGACGCGCTGGTCGCGCCGATCCTGGCGGGCGAGGCCGCCGCGGTCTGGGCCGCGCCGACCGAGCCCGGCAGCCCCAGGAGCGGCCTGGGCGACCGGGCCAGCGCGGCGGTCCTGGCCGGCTCCCTGCACGCCTTCCCGCTGCTGCGCGGCATCGACCCCCACGGCCTCGTCGGCAAGTGCTTCGCGGTCGCGCCGGTGGCCCTGGCCGCCGTGGGCGGCTTCGCCGGCCTGGTCGACCACCTGGGCGAAGACATGGAGCTGTCGGCCCGCCTGCGCGCCGCCGGTCACCGGGTCGAGCCGGCTCCGACCGTGGTCGCCTCCATGGCCTCCGGCCGCTCCCCGGGCCAGGTCGTCGCCCGCCTCGCGCGCTGGCAGCTGGTGATCCGGGCCCAGCGCCCCCTCCTCCTCCTGAGCTATCCCCTCCTCTTCTCCCCCCTCCCCTGGCAGCTCCTGGCCCTGGCCCTGGCTGGCGCACTCGGTGCAGCACCCGCCGGCGTCGTGCTCGTGGGCCTGGCCTGCCTCGCCGCGCGCGTGGGGGTCGCGTCCCTGGCGCGGCGCCGCAGCGGATGCCCCGTCGGTCCGCTGGCGCTGCTGCTGGACGTCGGGCTGGCCGAGGCGGTGCTGACCCTGGCCACCGCGCGGGCCCTGGTCAGCCGTCGCCTTGCGTGGCGGGGACGGGCCCTGCGGATCGGGCCGGGAGGTCGACTGGAGCGAGAGGCGCCGCCGCAGGGAGCCACCAGCGGCTGAGCCGCGCGAGCACGGTCTCGGCGAGGCGACCGAGCGCGCCCTGGCGGTGCCGGAGGAGGGCGGGCTGCCTGTCGAGGTGGCCGTCGGCCAGCCAGCCACGGATGCGGTCGAGCTCGGCCACGACCGCGGCATCTTGGGTGACCACACCGGCCGGCACGTCGGCAGGGGCGGCCAGCGGCGCGCCGATGCTGACCACCAGCCGCGGCCGCTCGTCACCGGCGAAGACGTAGCGGATGCCGACCGGCAGGGTGGCCACGCCCGGGGCGCGCACGGCCAGCGCGGCGGCGCCCGGGCGGAACCCCAGGGGCCGGGGATCGTCCGGACGCTCCTCGCCCTGGGGGAAGACCCACAACAGCCGCCCCGGACGGTCCAGCAGCGCCCGGCAGGCCCGCAACGCGACGGCGCCGTCGCCGGGCTCCTGCAGATCGACACCCAGCGCTCCGACCATCCGGAAGAAGGGCAGCCGGCGCAGGTTCCGGGCGTCCATCAGCGCGTAGCCGTCGGCGCCCAGGGCTTCTTCGACCAGCAGCGCGACCAGGGGATCCCACCAGCTCTGGTGGTTGCTGACCACCAGCACCGGCTGCGCCGCGACCACGGCGCGGGCGGCGTCCAGGCCGACGACGTGCACCGCGCCGAAGGTCGTGGCCAGCCGGGACCGGCAGTGCCGACCGAACAGCCGGCGGAACCACATCCGCTTGGCGGGGGCGATCACGAGCGGGCCCCCGCCGCACGAGCCCCCGCCGGACGAGCCCCCGCCTCACGAGCCCCTGCGGCGCGGGCCACGAGCGCCTGGCACTCCGCCAGCACCGGCGCCTCGGCGATCGAAGCCGGCGGGTCGCGGGGGAGCATGGCCACCAGGCTCGACAGGCCCAGCACCACCTTGCGGCCGGTCGACGTGAAGGCCCGCTGGGACACCGAGTCGTGGCCGTTGCGCGCGATCACGCGGCCGATGTCGGCGTAGATGCGGCGCGCCGCCGTGATCGACGGCCGGCAGTCCCAGGGCAGCATGGCGATGCCTGCGTCCGCGCGGCGGTAGAGCCGGTCGGCCTCGGCCAGCAGGCGGGCCACGACCTGGCCCAGCGCGGGGCTGAACCGCGGGTCGGCCAGCCAGGCGTCGCGGTCGATGCCCGCTTCGGCCAGCCACTCGGTCGGCAGGTAGACCCGGCCCATGCGTGCGTCTTCGCCGACATCGCGGGCGATGTTGGTGAGCTGCATGGCGACCCCCAGGTCGCAGGCCCGGGCGTAGATGGTCGACAGGGCCCAGCGGTCCGTCGCCGGCTGCATCAGGCAGGTCATCATCAGCCCGACCGTGCCGGCCACGCGCAGGCCGTAGGCCCGGGTGTCCGACACCGTGTCGTAGCGCCGGCCGCGGGCGTCCCAGGCGAAGCCCTCGAGCAGCGCTTCGGGGACCTCGCGGGGGATCGCGGCCTGGCGCGCCACCGCCGAGAAGGCGCGGTCCACCGGATCGTCGCCGACCCGCGGGCCGTAGATGCGGTCCAGGCGCCGCCGCAGCCCGTCGAGCGCGTCCTGGACCCGCTCGGGCGGGGCGTCGTCGATGGCGTCGTCCGCGACCCGGCAGAAGGCGTAGACCGCCGCGGCGGGCAGCCGCAGCCGCCCGGGCAGCAGGCGACTGGCGGCGTGGAAGGACCGGCTGCCCTCGGCCAGCAGCCGCTGGCACAGCGCGGCTTCGTCGGGCTCCAGCGACAGCGCCCCCGGCGCGGCCACGACCGGCCAGGCCCCCGACGGAGGCTGCTCGGCGATGGTGCTCTCGCAGCTGCTGTCGAACACGGGGCCTCCGGGCTCAGCCGACCGGGCTGTCCACCAGGGTAGCCGCCGCCGGGACCACCTCGTCGAGCACCCGGGCCGACGACAGCACCCCGGGCATGCCGGCCCCGGGGTGGGTGCCCGCGCCGACCAGGTACAGGCCCTCGACCTCTTCGCTCTTGTTGTGGGGCCGGAACCAGGCGCTCTGGGTCAGCACGGGCTCCAGGCCGAAGGCCGCGCCCTTGACGCTCGACAGGTCGTCCCGGAAGCCGATCGGGTCCAGGATGTGCTCGCTGACCACGTGCTGGTCCAGGCCGGGCATCACCGTGTCCGCCAGGAAGCGCATGATCCGGTCGCGGTACTCGCCCCGCTGCTGCTCCCAGTCGATGTCGGCGTCGAGGTGGGGCACCGGCGACAGCACGTAGAAGGCGTCGCACCCTTCGGGGGCCATCGAGGGGTCGGTCGCGGTCGGGCGGTGCAGGTAGAGGCTGAAGTCGTCGGCGAGGACCTTCTTCTCGAAGATGTCGTCGAGGAGGCCCTTGTAGCGGGGGCCCAGCAGGATCGTGTGGTGGGCCACGTCGTCGTACTTGCGGTCGGTGCCGAAGTACCACACGAACAGGCTCATGCTGTACCGGCTGCGGTCGATCTTGCGGTCGGTCCAGCGGCGGCGGTGCTCCTTGGCGAGCAGGTGCTTGTAGGTGAAGGCGCTGTCGGCGTTGGACACCACCACCCGGGCCGGGATGTGCTCGCCGCCGGCCAGCCGCACGCCGGTCACGCGCCCGTCGGCGACGGTGATCTCCTCGACCGACGTGTTCAGGCGCAGCCGGCCGCCGTGCTGCTCGATGAGGTCCACGAGCCCTTGCACGATGCTGCCGGTCCCTCCCATCGGGAACCACACGCCCCACTTGCGCTCGAGGAAGGCGATCAGGCTGTAGATGCTGGTGGTGGCGTAGGGGTTGCCGCCGACCAGCAGCGGGTGGAACGAGAACACCTGCCGCAGCCGGTCGTCCTTCACGAACTGGCTGACGAGCCCGTACACGGTCCGGTAGCTCTGCAGCTTCACCATGTCGGGGGCGATCTTCGCCATGTCCAGCCACGACCCGAAGGGCACGAAGGACAGGCGCTCGAAGCCGGTCTCGAAGATCTTGCGGCTCATCTCGACGAACCGGTGGTACCCGGGCACGTCGGCGGGCTCGAACTTGCGGATCTCGGCTTCCATGCCCTCGGCGGTGCCCTGGTAGTCGAACACCTGGCCGTCGTGGAAGCGGATCCGGTAGAACGGGAAGACCGGGCGCATGTCGATGTGGTCGTGCATGTCCTGGCCGAACAGCTGCCAGAGCTCCTCGAACAGGAAGGGGGCGGTGACCACGGTAGGGCCGCCGTCGAAGACGAAGCCGTCCTGCTCGTAGACGTAGGCCCGACCGCCCGGCTTGTCGCGCTGCTCCAGGATCTGCACCCGGTAGCCGCGGGCGAGCAGGCGGCAGGCGGCGGCGAGTCCGCCGAAGCCGCTGCCGATCACCACGGCGAGGGGGGCGTCGGGACCAGGACCTTCGGGGTGGAACTGCTCTTCGTGCATCGGAGACTCCAGCGGGACCGGCGGTGATGCCGGAAGGAGGAGGGGGGCCGGGAGGAGGAGGGGGGCCGGGAGGAGGCCGGTGGAGCGCGGGCGCCCACCTGGGACGAACCCTGTCCGATCCCGATATAAGCGTCTCGCAGACGTTGTACAAACTTTGTTCATCAAGTTATGATGGAGGCGGAAGTCGGCGGCTTCCCGCGGCCCGATCCGCGGCCCCCTCCTGCGTCCCGCACGGGGGCTCCTCCCGCCACAGGCAGACCCATGCACTCCGACGACGCGCCCCGCTACCGCATCAACGCCGTCTCCGAGATGACCGGAGTCCCCTCCCCCACCCTGCGTGCCTGGGAGCGTCGCTACGGCATCCCCGTGCCGACCCGCACGGACAAGGGCTACCGCGTCTACCGGCCGAGCGACGTCGAGCAGGTCGCCCGGCTGCGGGACCTGTGCGACCAGGGCATGGCCGCCGCGGACGCCGCCCGGCTGGTCAAGGAACAGGCCGCGCCGCTGCCCGAGGTCCGCGGCATCGACCTGGAGGCCGACCCCTACGACGTGATGGCCGACCGCCTGATGCAGGCCATCATCGCCTTCGACCCCGAAGGCGTGCGGCACCAGGTGCGCGCCTGCCTGACGATGGGTACCGCCAGCACCGTCTACGAACGCATCTTCGCGCCCGTGCAGCGCCGGGTCGGCGACGCCTGGCACGCCGGGACCCTGTCGGTGGCCCAGGAACACCTGGCCAGCGCCGCCATCTCCGACGCCAGCCGGATGCTGCTGCAGCTGGTGCAGCCGCCGTCGGCCTCGCGCCGGGCCATCATCGGCTGCTTCGCCGACGAACAGCACGACATCGCCCTGTATGGCCTGGCCTTCCGGCTGGCGCAGTGGGGCTACCGCGTGGTCGTGCTCGGCGCCCGCACTCCGCCGGACGCCATCGCCGACGCCGTCATCCACGGCGCGCCCGACTTCATCGGCCTGTCCCTGACCCTGAGCCCGCCGCCCGACCAGGTCGCGGAACACGCCGCCGCCTATGTCCGCGCCGCCGACGACGTGCCGATGGTGATCGGCGGCGCCGGGGCGGTCGCCCACCGGGCCCTGCTCGAGGCCGCCGGCCTGCACGTGCACGCCGGCGACTTCGAGACCCTGCGCATGCGGCTGACCGAGCTGCGCGCGGGCGCGTCGGCGTGAGACCCTCCGCGCTGGCGGCGCTGCCGGTGCTGCTGGCCCTGCCGGGCACGGCACAGGCCGATGGCCTGTACCTGGGCCACACCGCCGTCGAGGGCAGCCGGACGATGGCCGTGGTGGGCGAGCTGCGCACCCGCACCGACACCTGGGTCCTGGCCCGCATCGAAGACCGCGGCGATCACGTGCTGGTCCATCAGACCGCCTGCGCCATGGCCGTGCGCCCGGTGGCCGGCGTGCGGGTCGGCATGGACGACGACGCCGTGCGGGCGCTGCCCGCCAGCACCTTCCGCCTGGACCGCGCCGCCGACGGCAGCCTGGTCGGCGCACCCTGGCAGACCGGCTGGGGCGCCGACGACCTGGACGGCGACGGCGCCCCCGGCGTCAGCGTGCGGGTGCGCGCCCCGCTGTGCGGCGGCACCCTGCACGTCGCCAGCCAGACCACGTCGCAGGCTCGCGCGACCCTCGACGACCGGGGCCTGCGCGGCCGGCTCCAGGTCGAGGTCGGCCAGGAGATCCTGGGCGCGGACGGCCCCTGCCTGAAGGTCGCGGCCAAGGACACCGTCGAGCAGCTCGCCGGTCCCTTCGCCTACGTCCCGGCCCCGGCCGGCGCGACCTGCGACAGCGTGGACCGCAGCGCCTGGCCCGACGCCGACGCGCTCAGCGGTCCAGACAGCTCCGGATCGCCTGGGCCGCGTCCGCCGGAAGGCTGACCCCCGTCGGGCCCGGCGTGCCGCAGACCTGCTGCCCGTTGATCTCGACGCAGGGCGACACGATCGACCCGTCCGGCGGCGGCTGCCCGGCGACCGAGAACACGCAGACCGTGCTGCCGCGGTAGCTCTCGATGCCCACCGAGAAGCTGTCCAGGCGCACATCGAAGCGCCCGGCGACGTCGCTGCGCATGCCCGCCAGCGCGCGGGTGATCGGAGCGAGCGCCGCCAGATCCACCGTGTCGCCCTGGACGGCCACCGGCAGCTGCAGGCTGTCCGGGAGCAGCCGCAGCCGGATGCTGCCCACGAAGTCCTTGCTGTCGTAGCGGACGTAGACGTTGGCGTTGCCCGACAGGGTGCCGCCCAGCGCGCTGCTGAGCTCGGCCACGACCTCGGGGTTCGCGAAGAAGGACTTGTGCAGCACGCCGACGCCTTCGAAGACGTAGACGACCGGCACGGGGTCGCGGGTGACCGTCGCGCCATCGCCGACGGTGACGCCGGGCTCGGGCGCGGCGGGGGCGGCCGCCGCGGCGGCCTGGGCCTCTGCCGCGGCGATGGCCGTGGCCGGGTCGATGGCGCCGGGCTCGGCGGGCGGAGCGTCCGTCCCGCAGGCCAGCAGCAGCCACAGCCCGGGCGCAGCGAGGCTCAGCGGATGAGCCCGTGCCGCTTCTTGACGTCGCGGAGGGCTTCGGCCAGGGCGAGCTCGTAGTCGACCGTGCCTTCCTTGAGGTTCTTGATCTTGCCGGCCGCTTCTTCGCGCAGGGCGCGCTCGTCGACGTTGTGGCCCTTCAGGATGTCGCGGATCTTGTTGTAGAGGTCCTTGTCTTCGCCGAAGACCTCGTCGACCCAGCGGGTGATCATGAAGTTCTCGACGAACTGGCGAGCCAGGAAGCGCTCGACGTCGTCACCGGTCGGGTGGCCCATCTCGCCGGCCAGGGCGCCGCGGACCTTGCCGTACTGGTCGTAGGGGACCGACCGGACCGACATGTGCTCCTTGACCCGTTCCCGGAGGGCGTAGTCGCGGCGCGAGTACTCCTCCATGATGGCGACGAGGTCCTGCTCCGCTTCGGGGCGGTTCTCGTTGCCCACCTCGATCAGGCCCGCCTCGCAGAGCTGGGCGATGACGTCGTGGGCGATCTGCGGGATCTTCATGCGGTACAGCTTCATGGCCGGCCACCGTTTCTGCGAGAGGGGGATGTCAGAGGGAGAAGACCGCCCCGACTCCGACCCGCAGGGCGTTGTAGCCCCAGGCCGTGCGCACCGCGCCCAGTTCCGGGCGTGACTTCTGCAGGGCGACCTCGTCGAGGAACGCGACGGTGTAGCCCGCCTCGACCTCGAAGGCGAGCCCGCCGTCCGTGCCTCCGAGCCGCAGCCCGCCCAGCAGCTCGGCCGCCGGAACGAGGTCCCTCGACCAGGGGTCGATGTGGGTGCTGCTGGTCACGTCGCCCTGGGCCGGATCGAGAAGCACCGCGGAAGCGCCCTGGAAGCTGTGGTACGAGGTCACCAGCACGCCGCCCGCCTGCGCGCCCAGGTAGGGGCGGGCGCTGGTGCGGGTCAGGTCGACGACCGGCCCCAGCATCAGCGAGCTGCTGTTGACCAGGGTCCAGTGGTCGTCGCTGTAGTAGGTCACCGCGCCGTCGTACTGGGTCCACTCGACCCGGTCCTGGCCGAAGGTGAAGGTCGTGCCCAGGGTGGCCCGCAGGGCCGCGCCTTCGGCGAAGCCGATCCGCAGGGGCACGCGCAGGGCCCCGCCGGTGCCGGCCCGTGCACCGCGCTTGCCGTCGACCTTGTCGGCGGGATCCACGACGACGTCGGCCGCCAGCCCGAGCGAGAGCTCGGCGGCGTCGGCGGGGGCCGCGAGGGCGGCGAGCAGCATCAGCACGGGCACCTCAGAGGTCCACCAGCTCGGTCGCCTGCATGCGGCCGGTGATGGTGCAGTTGTTGGAGTCGAACTCGTCGTCGTCGACCTCGACCTCGAACTCGCCGTCCATCAGCCAGCGCTCGAGCTCGGACTCGGTGTCCTTCTCGAAGCTGCCTTCGTGATCGACGACCAGCTCGGCGTCGTTGTACTGGATGGTGCCGGAGAAGTAGTACCGGCCGTAGCTGTCGACGCCGCCGTCGAAGACGTAGTCGTCGCCGAAGTCGAAGCTCAGCACCCCGCCGCTGCCCTCGACCTTGAGCGGTCCGGTGGCCCAGCCGTCGATCCAGTCGGAGACCCCCTCGCAGCCCGAGGTGCCGCCGATGAAGGCCTGGTAGCTGCCGGCGACATCGGGAGGGGTGCCCGTGGGCAGGCCGCCTGTGTCGTCCTTGTCGCCGCAGGCCAGGAAGAGGGCCGAGGAGGCCGCGAGGAGGAGGATGGAAGCGCGCATGGTCAGCTCGTGATCATGGCCAGGTAGGCCCGTTGCAGGAGATCGTGGTCCAGGTTCGCCGGTTCATGGCCCGCCGGCAACGGGCTCCACAGCTCGAGCTGCGGGACGAAGCCCTCGGCCACCTTGGCCTGGACGAAGGCACGGTACGCCGCGTCGGGGTCGGCGCCGGTCTCGTAGGAGTGCGCGTCCCGGATCTGGTCGCCGTCGCGCAGCCCGAAGATGAAGCCGCCTTCGTCGTCGCGGACGACCACATAGCCCTCGAACAGGGACGACAGCTCGACGCCGTCGATGCTGGGGGCGGTGCGCCGCTCCGGCAGGGCGACGGGGCGCGCGGGGGTGCGCGGCAGGGGGGCGTGGGCGGGCGGACCGGGCTCGGCGTCGGACTCGTCTTCGGGGCGCGCGAAGCCGGTGCTGGGCGGCGGCCCGTCGTGCAGCGAGTGGAGCGCCGCCTCGTCGGCCACCGGACCGACGTCGAAGGCATCGAGGTCCAGGGCCGAGGCATCGGCGGCAGGTTCGTCGAACAGCAGGGTCTCTTCGTGCAGCCACTGCCCGTCGGGGCCCGACCGATCGCCGGACGCCGCGAAGACGTCGTTGCTGTCCGCCTCGGCCTCGACCTCCTCGAAGCCGTAGTCGTCGTCGACCTCGACCAGGTAGCCGCCGGTGTCCTCGGCATCGAGCTGCAGCTCGGCGGCGCGGTACTCCTCGGACAGCTCCTGGCTGTACTCGGGCAGCGAGAAGCCCGTGGCGTCCCAGGCGGGTGCGTGGGCCCGCCCGTCGCCGTCGCCGCCGGGGGCCTGGGTGAGGGCCGTCTCGTCGTCGTCGATCGGCTCGAGCTCGTCGACGGCATCGGCGGCAGCGAAGCCCAGGTCGCCGATCAGCGCGCCGGCCGCCAGGGGGTCGACGTCGCGCAGGCGGTCCCGGACCGGGGTCCGATCCGTGGGCCGGGCGGCCGCTTCGAGCACCTGCGCCCGCAGCGCGCGATCCCGCTCCTGCAGGGCGGTCACCTGGGCGGGGTCCATCGCCACGAGCTCCGCGGGGCCGCGGCTGTCCGAGCCCGGAAGCCCCAAGAGCACCATCCGCCGACCGCGGGAGTCCCACCAGCCCCGCACCGGGAGCACCTCGAAGGCGGCGACCTCGGCGGTGTCGCAGCGCACGGCGTTGCGGCCCTGCCGACCCGCCGCGGTGAGCGAGGCGGTCCAGACCTCGGCGTCGCAACGCACGCCGCCCCCACCGTCCGGGGTGCTGCCGACCCGTCGCACATCGGACAGGTCGTCCTGTCCGACGATCGGGCTCGCGGCCAGGGTCACCGCCCGCGCGACCACCGGGCCGTCGAGGAACACATCGACCCCGTCGGTCCCGCCCCACAGCGGCCCGGCGGCGACGCCGACCGACACCCGCACGTCGGGGCCGAGGGAGACGGGCTCGGCCAGATCGCCCGGGTCGATCATGCGCGGGCCGGACAGGGTCCGGCTCACCCGCTCGGCGAATTCCAGGGCTTCCATCGGGCCCGTGAAGGCCGACAGCCCGAGCCCACCGCCCAGGCAGTGCAGTGCGCCGGGGGCGTCGACGGTCAGCTCGCGCCAGGCGTGCAGCACCCGCACCCGACCGGTCGAAGAGCAGGTCCCGCCGGTCTCGCCACCGGCTGCGCGCGCCAGGGCGTCGAGCCGCGTCGCCACCACCACGGCGGACCGCGACGCGTCCCCGCGCGGAACCAGGAAGGTGTCGCGGGCCGCGTGACCGAGCAGCCCCCGCGGCCCCAGCCAGCCGTCTTGCCCCGGCGTGAGCAGCACCAGGCGGTCGAGCAGGGCCGAGCCCACATCCCAGCGCCGCAGCCGGCCCGCCAGGTCGAGCTCGATGGGGTCTGCGCTCGGCGGCCGCGAGGGGTCTTCCACGACCTGGGCGGCGCGGAAGTACTGCAGCTGCAGGCCCGATGCGGCGATGACCCGGATGACCGGGCGCTCGTCGGAGAACTGGTCCCGTCGGAGGGAGAGGAGCAGGCCGTCGTCGAGGAAGGACGCCGCCAGCCCCGCCTGGGAGGTCGGCACGCCGAGCCTCGCGGCCAGCTCGCAGGCCGCATGCAGCGTGTGCGCCAGGGTGCGGCTGACGGCCAGCATCGCCGCACCGGCCTGGCCCTCGGGCAAGCCGTCGATCCGGGCGCGGATGCCCGACACGGCACGACCGAGATCTTCCGGCAGGGCCGCCATGACGAAGCGGCCTCCCTGCACGGCCGCCCGCGCGATCGCGAGCATGGTGAGCCCTGGAACCGCCGCCGCGTGCAGGCCGCCCTGCGACCCCTCGACCGCGAGCTGGGCGAGGAGCGGGACCAGCTCGGCGTCTTCGGTACCGTCGGCCGCCCGGCCCTCCATCGCGGCGGTCAGGGCCGCGACGGTGTGGCGGACCGTCGGCGCCAGGAGGGCCGCTGTGCAGGGGGCCAGGATCTCCACCCGCGACTGGGGATCCGGGCGCACGGTCGACGGCATCGCGCCCAGGAGCTCGGGCACGGCAGCCAGCACGTGGGACTCACTGCGGGCCCACAGGCAGGACTCTCGGAGGTCGGCGACGGACGGGAGGGCGTTCACGGCTGGGCGGGAGTGTACACCTCGCCCGGGCCCGCGCGGACGGCGGATCCGGACTCGGCGACCCCCAGGGCGTCGAGCAGCTCGGCCCGCGTCTCCGGCGACAGATCCGGGGGAACCAGCAGGAACAGGCCCCGTGCCACCCGCTCGTCCACGTCGACCACGGGCCCGATCCGAGCGGCGCCTTCGCGCACGTGCAGGGTGGCGTGCACCGCCACCGGGGCGCCGTGGTGGTCCGGCAGGCCGTGCTCTGCCAGGGCCGCCGCCACGCAGGTCGGGTCCAGGCCCGGCGCTTCGACCTGAAGGTCGACGATGGCGCCGTCCCCGGCCACCGCGAAGGACAGGGGCAGCGCGCCGTCGGCGACGGTCGCAGTGCAGGCGGACAGGGCCTCGGCGCGGGCTGCGACGGCCAGCCGGACCTGGGCGTCGTCCAGGTACAGCGGCAGGGGCGTGGCGTCTTCGACCGGGGTCGACGCCAGCGCCGCGGCCGTCATCCACCACAGGATCATGGCGTCCTCCGGACGGCGTGCGCGGTGTAGCGCTGCTCCTGGGTGACCCGCAGGGGACCCCCGTCGGCGTGGGGGTACTCGATCTCGACGGTGCGGGTCAGGGTCAGGTCGTGGTCCACCAGCCGCGCCGCGACGGGCACGCCGGGGTCGTCACCCAGGGTCACGCGACCCTCGGCCTGCCCTCGACCACGCACGCCGATCCACGGCGACGTCGCGCGGTCCTGGCCCCGGACCTCGACGGGACCGTCGTAGGCGAGGTGCCACAGGCCGGCGTCGTCCTGGCCTTCGTTGCGCCACCGCGCCGCCAGGGTGTGCCGCCAGCCCCGCTGGGGACCGACCATCAGCGGCCAGCGGCTCTGCGCTCCCTGCTCCTGGCCGGCGTCCAGCGATGGCGGCGCGGGCGACAGCAGCGGCCACAGCACATCCAGCACGTCGCCCATCCGATCGGCGCCGCCGATGGCTGCGGCCTGGTCCACGACCAGGATCTCGCCGTCCCCGAAGGTGCGCAGCTCGACCGCGCGGCCCTGCAAGCCGAAGTCGTCGATGGCGACGGGATCCTGGCCCGGACGCCGCACCGTGGCCTGCGCCCGCTCGAAGACGACCAACCAGCCGAGCGAGCCGTCGCGGAAGGTGCGGCTGGGGGTCATGTCCAGGACCAGGTCCAGGTCGACACCGAAGGCGCCGAGGGGCCCGAACAGGGCGTCGAGGGCCAGGTCGGGGCCGACGTCTTCCAGGCGACGGGCCGAGGTGCGGGCGTCGACCGACAAGGCGACGTCGACCTTCCACGGGGCGCCCTCGGCGTGGGTCGCCGTGTGTTGCCGCGCCCCGCAGGCGGCGAGGAGCGCGCCCAGAGCCAGCGCGATGAGCGCGCCGGCGGGCCAGCGGAGGGGGTTGGGAGCGAGGCGGGAGCGGCGGGAGGACACGCGCGGCGCTAACCGATCGCGGTGAGCGAACGCACCCCGGCCCTGCTTCCCCCCTCGCCTGCAGCCGCGGGCCTGGACCCGGTGGGCCTGGACCCGGCAGCGCCGGTCGTGGGCATCGTGCTGGCCGCGGGAGGCTCGCGACGGATGGGCACAGCCAAGGCGCTGCTGCCCTGGGACCACGGGCAGCCGCTGGTGTGCGCCTGGTGCGCGGCGCTGGCCCCGCACTGCCGCAGCCTGTACGTGGTGGTGGGCGGCCATGCCGAGCAGGTCCGATCGGCCCTGCCGGCCATCGCCTCCCCCGTGCACAATGCCGCCTGGGCGCACACCGGTCTGCGCGAGTCCCTCTCCCTCGCCGTCCGGCACGCCCGCGCGGCCCACTCCTCCGCTCCCGAGCTCCGCGCCCTCGTGACCCCCGTCGACGTGCCTCCTCCGCCTGCCGCCGTGCTGCGCGCCCTCATCGAGACGGGCGGTGCAGCCGTGCCCCGCTGGCAGGGCCAGGACGGACACCCGGTGGTCGCCCCCCTCGACCGCCTGGAACAGGGCCTGGCGCTCGGGACGCTGCGCGACCTGCTCGCCGGCGCCCCCCGGGTGGACGTGGACGCGCCGGCGGTCTGCGCCAACCTCAACCGGCCCCAGGACCTGACCGCGTGGCGGGAGGGCCGGTGCTGAGTGCCGTGCTGGCCTTGCTGCTGCCCGCCCTGTCGCTCGCCGCGAGCGCCCAGGAGCCCGCAGTCGAACCCGCAGCGGAGCCCGCAGTGGAGCCCGTGGCGGCCCCGGCGACGGAGGCCACCGTCGCCGCCGACTGGCGCGACGTCTACGCCGTCGCTCGGGATCTGCAGCAGACCCTGGACGGGCCGCTGGTGCTGGCCCATCGCAGCGACGACGCCCGGACGACCGCACGCAGGGTCGGCGCCTTGTTCGGCCGGGACGAGGTCGTGCCGCGCCCGCTGGCCACCGTCGGCGACCTCGCTGCCGAGCAGCGCCTGTCCCTGGCCAACGCCGGCGCCCGCTGCGGGCTGCTGCTGAGTCCCGGACCCCAGGGCTACACGCTGGACGCATTCGGCGACTGCAGCCCCGCCCGGCGCGCACCGCCCCAGCGTGCCCGGATGGACCTGGTGGCCCGTCGCGGCGACCCGTCGTGGACGGTCATCGACGACCGGGGCGTACGTGTGGACGCCTGGCGCTACGCGATCCTGCTCGACGAGCCCGACCTGCGCGACCGGCTGGTCCGCGAGCGTCGCCGCCAGCGAGGCGTGGCCCGGGCGCTCCAGTGGAGCGGCGCGGTGGTGCTGGGGGCCGCGGTCGTGCCCCTGGCCACCAGCTTCGGCGCCCCCCCGCCCCAGGCCCGGGATCAGCGAGGCACCAGCGCCTTCCTGGCCGCCACCGGGACGACCCTGCTGGTCGGTGGCCAGCTGCGCCGGCGCGGCCTGGACGCCCGCCAGGGCGAGGTCGGGCGCTACGTGCACCCGACCGACGCCCGGCGAGCCCTGGAGGAGTGGAACGCCGCCATCGACGCCGATGCACGCCGGACCACAGCTCCCGATGGCGCCGCGGTCGGAGGGCAGGTGCCCGAGGAGGCGCCCCCAGCCCCCGAGGCGCCCGCTCCCGAAGCGCCGGCCCCCGAGGCGCCGGCCCCCGAGGCGCCGGCTCCCGAGGCGCCGCCCCCCGAGGAGCCTGCGCCGTGATCGCCCTCCTCCTCGCGCTGCTCCTCCCCTCCCCCGCCGACGCGGCCGGGCTGTCGGCCGATGTCGAGCTCCTGCGCCCGACCTTCAGCCCCGGCGGGCCGGCCGGCGTCGACACCCCGTTCATCGAGCGGGCCGGCGTCGTGCGGGTGGGCCTGCTGGCGGCCTACGCCCGCGATCCGCTGCTGCTCTACGAGAACGGGCAGGAGCGCGGCGCGGTCATCGGCGAGCGCCTGGGCCTGCACCTGGGCCTGTCGGCCGACTTCGGCCGGTCCCTGTCGGCCCGCCTGACGCTGCCGACCGCGCTGCAGTGGGGCAGCGAGATCCCCGAGCTGGCAGCAGACGGCCCCGCCCTGGGCGACCTGAGCGCCGGCCTGCGCTTCGTGCCGCCGTCGGACGGCCCCCTGCGCGCCGGCCTGCGCGCCGACATCACCGCGCCGAGCGGCACCCGGGGCACCTGGACCGGCGAGTCCACCCCGCGCCTGCACGGTGGCCTGCTGGCCGGGCTCAGCCTGGGACCGCTGCAGCTGTCGCTGGACGCCGGCGTCGAGGCCCGGGCCGCCCTGGACACCGGCCGCGACCTGTCCTTCGGCACCGAGGCCGTCGGCGGGCTCGGCCTGGCCACCACGGTGTGGCCGGAGCGCGCCGCCCTGACCGCCGCGCTGGTCGGTCGCGGCGGCGTCGTGGACGGATCGCTGGGCGGCGCCGACCTGCCGCTCGAGCTGCTGACCGGGCTGCAGCTCGGGCCGGGCGGGCCGCTGCAGGTCGACCTGGGCGCCGGCAAGGGGCTGACCCCGGGCTACGGCACCCCCGAGCTGCGGCTGTTCACCGGGGTCACCTGGGTGCGCCGCCCGCCGCCCACGCCGCCGCCGCGGCTGCGCGTGATCGAGGTCGCCGAGCTCACCGACGACACCCCCGACACGCCCACGGTCGTCGAAGAAGGCTGGGACGAGGGGCAGCTGGCCCGGGTCGAAGACGCCGAGCGCCGCATCGTGATCCGCGAGCCGCTCCAGTTCCGCCTGGGCACCGCCGAGCTGCTGCCCGAGAGCCGGCCCACCCTGCAGCAGGTCGCCACCCTGATGGGCGGCGAGTGGCGGATCGGCCACATGGTCATCGAGGGCCACGCCAGCGACGAAGGCAGCTTCACCTACAACTACGAGCTGTCGAACCTGCGCGCCCGGGCGGTGTGGGAGGCGCTGGTCGACGCGGGCGTGCACCCCGACCGGATCAGCTACCGCGGCATGGGCGAGGTCTTCCCCCTGGTGGCCGCACCCGAGGGCGAGGAGCTGTCCGAAGCCGAGCGCGCCCGCAACCGCCGTGTCGAGTTCCGCATCGTCTGGCTGCGCGATCCCGCCGACGAGACCGCCGAGGACGCGGCCCTGCGGCCTGCCCCCTTGCGCGAGCCCTGGAGCGGCGAGCCGGCGACCGTCGTCTTCCCGACCCGTCCGGCGCCGCCTCCTCCGCCCCCTGCGGACCCCGACGCCGACCTGATGGAGGCTCCGTGATCGCCCTGCTCTGCCTGCTGGCCCTCCCCTCGGCCCGCGCCGGCGCCCTGTGCCAGGGCGACGGGGAGCAGGACCTGAACTGCAACGGCGTCGCGGCCGACGACGAGCTTCCGGTGGACCTCAGCGATCCCGAGTGCGCCGCCAACGTCGACGACGAGGGCGTGCCCTTCCCGACGGCGGACTGGTACTACGACTACGCCAGCTACGGCTGCGACATCCCCGTCGCCGAGCTGGACCCCGACGAAGACGGCCTGTCGACCGGATCGATCCGCCACCCGGCCGACGCGACCTGGCCCGATGTCTCGGCCACCCTGAGCTGCGACAACTGCCCGGACGACCACAACCCGGGCCAGGAAGACCAGGATTGCGACGACCGCGGCGACGCCTGCGACAACTGCCTGACGGACTACAACCCCGACCAGGCCAACCGCGACGGCGACCCCCTGGGCGATGCCTGCGACAACTGCCCCGACCTGGCCAACGCCGACCAGTCCGACAGCGACGACGACGGCGCCGGCGATCTCTGCGACAACTGCCCGCTGGTCGAGAACGTCGGCCAGGACGATGCAGACGCCGACGGCGTGGGCGACGAGTGCGACCTCTGCCCCCTGTCCGCCGACCCCGAGCAGCTCGACACCGACGGCGACGGGGCCGGCGACGTCTGCGACGTCTGCGAGGACGTGCCGGACCCCGACCAGCTGGACACCGACGGCGACGGCGTGGGCGACGCCTGCGACAACTGCGTGGACGCCTTCAACCGGGACCAGCTCGACGCCGACGGCGACGGCATCGGGGACGCCTGCGACGGCTGTCCGGACCTGGCCGACGACGGCCAGCTGGACTCCGACGGCGACGGCCACGGCGACGACTGCGACAACTGCCCGGCCGACCTGAACCCCGACCAGGCCGACATCGACGGAGACGGCTCGGGCGACGTCTGCGACCTGTGCCCCGGCATCGGCGGCGGCTGGGACCGCATCGACCACGACGGGGACGGGCTCGGCGACCCCTGCGACAACTGCCCCGAGGCAGCGAACCCCGACCAGGCCGACGCCGACGGCGACGGGTTGGGCGATGCCTGCGATCCCGATCCGGTGTTGCGCGGCGCCGGCGTGCGCTGCGGGCTCGTCGCGGCGCCGGGCCTGTGGGGCGCGCTGCTGGGGCTGCTCGTGGTGCGCCGCCGCCGCTGACTGCCGCGCGGGTCGCCGGACGCCCTCCGCCCGTCAGTCGCCCGCGCCGCTGTCGCCCGCGCCGCTGTCGCCGGCCCCGCTCCCGCCGCAGTCCCGCGTCAGGTCGTAGTCGACCTGGATGAGCGACAGGGCCGACGGCTGCGAGCGGAACACGATGCTGTTGTCGGTGGCTTCGTAGTCCCAGGCGCTGCTGGTCTCGCCGTCGATGCTGACGCCGATGGTCGAGGGATCCGGCGTCGCGGACAGCGGGAAGACCAGCTGCGGGCCGCTGGTCGCCAGCTCGCCGACGACCGAGAAGTACTCGCCCCAGTCCGCGTCGCAGATCGACAGGAACACGCCGCCGGTGGCCTCGGCCGCCTCGACGTAGCCGGAGCCCGGCTCGGCGGTGGCGCAGCCGTCGGGCAGGTCTCCGACGACCGCGACGACCGCGGCGGACGGCGCGACCCCGCGCATGCGGGCGGTGTAGTGGCTCCAGTCCTCGGGCGACTGCTCGGGCTCGTCGCTGACGGTGACGATGAGGGTCTTGCTGTCTTCGCGCAGGAAGCCCTGGTTGCAGCCGCCGCCGATCGAACGCTCGAGCCCGCGGGTCGTGATGGTCAGCCCGGCTTCGGTGTAGCTGCCCGGCGCGGTGGCCAGCGCAGCGCCGAAGGCCGCGGGCACGTCGGCGGTCTCGGGGGTGATGAAGTCGCCTTCGGAGCAGCCGTAGTCGTCGATGGTGACCATGAACTGCCAGTCGCTGTCGGCCGCCGACAGCTCGTCGGCCAGGATGCCGATGTTGCGCTGCAGGTTGGCTTCGTCGTCCTTCATCGAACACGAGCGGTCGACGAAGAACATCACGTCCGTGCGGTCCCAGGGCCCGTCGGGCTGGCGGAACTCGTCGGTGACGCTCACCCGACCGTCGACGACCCCCTGGGCGCTGACGGTGGCCTTGCGGGCCCCGGCCGGGTCGTTGCTGTCGACCCACAGCTCGCCGGCGACGCCGCCGACCCGCCCGGGCGCGAAGTGCACGGTCACGTCGACCTGGTCACCCGGCGCCACGGTCTGCGGCCAGGCGGGCTCGTCCAGGGACAGGGCGCTGCCGGACAGCAGGGTCTGCGTGATGGTCAGGTCGGCCTCGCCGACGTTCTTGAAGGCCACGGTGCGGCCTTCGTCGTCGCACAGCTCGGTCTGGCCCAGGTCCACCGGCGACGGGTCGATCTCGAGCACCGGGAAGGCGCCGCGGCCGACCAGGGCGACCGGCAGGCTGGGCGTGTCCGGGTCGTTGCTCTTGATGGTCAGGAAGCCGCTGTCGTCGGCGTTGACCGGCGTGTAGGACAGCGACACCGTCGCCACGTCGCCCGGGCCCACCAGCACGGTCGGACCGCTGACCAGGGTGAAGGCCGCGCCGTCGACGGACATGCCCGTCACGTCCAGGGCCGCGTTGCCGACGTTCTCGATGACCACCTGGCCGTCGGCCACCCCGCCTTCCGGCACCGGACCGAAGTCCAGCGTCGCGGGCGTGACGACGATGTCGGGGATGGCGTCGTTGGTCTGCTTGCCGGCGGTCAGGCCGGTGTCGTTGCAGCCCTGCAGCGACGACAGCAGGAACAGGGGCGGGAGGGCGAGGAGGGCGCGCATGCAGCAGGAGTGGCCCATGCCGGGCCTGTTGTCAACGCGCTGCCTGCAGGAGGAGGCCCTTGCCGGGCTCAGCCTTCGCCGCCCAGCCGGCGCTTGAGCTCCGCGTCCAGCCGCTCGGCGGACCGGATGCCCCGGCGCTTCAGGGTCTCGTTGCGGGCCGCGACCTCGATGAGCAGCGCGATGTTGCGGCCCGGACGCACCGGCAGGCGCACCATCGGCACGTCGACGCCCAGCCGGCTCCAGTGTTCCTGGTCGAGCCCGGTGCGGTCGACCTCGCCGACCCCCCAGGCCATCAGCTCGACGACCAGGTGCAGGGCCGTGCGCTCCATGACCGAGGCGTGGCCGAACAGGTCACCGGCGTGCAACACGCCGAGCCCTCGCACCTCCATGAAGTGCGACAGCCCCGGCCGGCCTTGACCGAGCAGCACCGGACCGCCCCGGGCGAGCTCGACGGCGTCGTCCGCGACCAGCCGGTGGCCGCGCAGGATGAGCTCCAGCGCCGCCTCGCTCTTGCCGATGCCGCTCTCGCCGACGATGAGCACGCCGACGTTGTGCACCTGCAGCAGCACGCCGTGCACCACCTCGCGCGCCGACAGCAGCGACGCGAGCACCCGCCGCAGCACGCTCTTGGTCTCGCGGGTGCTGCGGCGGGTGACGAACACCGGCACGCCCGCGGCGTCGGCGGCCTCGAGGACCGCGGCGGGGGGGAACACGCCGCCCGTCACCACGACGGCGGGCGGACGGCGGTCCAGGAAGGTCGCGATGGCCTGGGCGCGGGCGTCGTCCGGCCGGACCTTCAGGAACTCCAGGTCCTCGCTGCCGAGGACCAGGACGGCGCCGGGGACCGCCCGGGCCTCGCCGGTGGCGACCCGCGAGGGCTGCACCACGTCGGCGACGCCCACCTCGCGCGCCAGACCGTCGGCGCCGCCCTGCACCCGCAGGGCGAGCGACGCCGCGGCGTCGACGAGGTCCTGGACGGTGCGGGTCGGAGGACCGTCCGGCCCACCCTCCCCGCTGGCCTCGACGCCGTCCATGCTCACGCCGAGTGACCCAGGTCGCGCTGGATCTCGGCGGTCGCCAGATCCTCGTCCTCGTTGTCGGCCAGCTCGAAGCTCGGCATGGCGAAGCCATCGGTGGCCGGCGCCGGCTTGTGGTGCCGGGTCACGACGCGGTCGTGGTTGCGTCGCGCCGCGCGGCCGACCGTGTGGAGCAGACCGTCGATCACGGCGACCGGGTCGTCGCCCTCGATCCGGGCCTTGAGCGTCGACGTGCCGGCGCTCGTGATGTGCAGGTCGCCGTAGAAGCCGACCTTCTCGCCCTTGATGTTCATCTCCACGGTCACGGGGTCCTTGAGGAACCGGGTCACCTTGCGGATCTTCCGCTCGACACGGGCTCGGAGGGCCTTCTTCTCGTCCTCGCTGGCATCGGTGTTGCGGAAGTGGATTTCCAGGCGCATGCACACTCCTTTCTGCTGGGTGCTGCGGGGGCACGTGCCGTGATCGGCACGCCAACGGAGCGAGACGCTCCGAAGGGGGAGGCTCGACGCGTCCGGCGCGGTCGAGGCGAGGTCTTGCAGAGGCGGCGACAGGTCAGAACAGGCGCTTCCGCTGGCTGCTGGAGAGGATGCCGAGCTGGTCGCGATACTTCGCGACGGTCCGGCGGGCGATCTGGATGCCGTCGTCCCCGAGCAGCTTGACGATCCGGCTGTCGGAGAGCGGCTTCTTGGGGTCTTCGTCGCCCACGAGCTTCTTGATCTTCTGCTTCACCGCCTCGCCGGCCAGGTCTTCGCCCTGGGTCGACTGGATGCGGGCGTTGAAGAAGTACTTGAGCTCGAAGATGCCGTGGGGGCACTGGACGTACTTGTTGGTCGTGACCCGGCTGACGGTCGACTCGTGCACGCCGATCTCGTCGGCGATGTCGCGCAGGACCATCGGGCGCAGGTGCTCGGGGCCGTGGTCGAAGAAGTCGTCCTGGCGCTCGAGGATCTTCTCCATCACGCGGTGGATGGTGCGCTGGCGCTTGAAGATGCTCTTGATCAGGAAGTCGGCCGAGTCGAGCTTGTCCTTGATGTAGCGCTTGTCTTCCTTGCTGCTGCCCTTGTCCTGGAGCACGCGCTGGTAGTAGCGGCTGACCCGCAGCCGCGGCAGGCCGTCTTCGTTCTGGACGATCTGCCAGGTCCCGCCGATCTTCATCACGTAGATGTCGGGGGTGATGTAGTTGTTCGGCGGCTCGGCGTACTCGCGGCCCGGCCAGGGCTCGAGGGTGCGGATCATGCGGTGGTACTCGACCACGTCTTCGACCTCGAGCTCCATCGCCTTGGCGATGGCCTGGTAGTTCCGGGTCTCGATGTCGTGCAGGTGCTCGCGCAGCAGCTGGTCGATGAACGGGTCTTCGGGCCAGGCCTGGGCGGCCTGCAGGGCCAGGCACTCCCCCAGGTCGCGGGCGGCGACGCCCACGGGGTCGAAGCCCTGGACGATCTCCAGCGCGCCTTCGACGTCGTCCATGTCGACATCGACCTGGGCCGCGATGTCCGCGAGGTCGGTCTCCAGGTAGCCGCGATGGTCGAGCTCGTGGATGATCACCGCGGCGGCTTCGCGCTCGGCGTCGGTGCAGGCGGTCGCGCCGAGCTGCCACATCAGGTGGTCGACCAGGTCGGTGGTGGTCGACAGCGTGGTCTCGATGGGCGGCAGGTCGTCGAACCGGCTGGGACCCTGGGGACCCGCCGTGAACGCGCTGTTGTTCTGGTGCTCGAGGTACTTCTCCCAGTCGATGCTGCCGTCGCCCGCGCCGTTGTTCTGGTCGATCACGTCCTGCTGCTGGCGTTCCGTGTCGGCCTGGAGCTTGTACTCGGCGTCCGAGGTGTCCGATGCCTGGGTGCCCGGGATCTCTTCGAGGGTCGGGTTCTCCAGCATCTCCTGCTGGACCGCTTCCACCAGCTCGAGGTGGTTGAGCTGCAGCAGCTTGATGGCCTGCTTGAGCTGCTGGGTGATGACCAGCTGCTGGCTGAGCTTCTGCTGTTGGCGGAGATCGATGGCCATCGAGCGGGGGGACCCTGGCGGGAGAGGCGCGCCGTCGCCGGCTGCACACTCATTGTATGCACCATCCGTGCCAGCGCGGAACCCCCCTCTTCGTCGCGGCGCAGGGTTCCCCGCAGACAACGCCGTCTACGGCGTGGGAAGCCGGAAGGTGTCGCCCAGGTAGCGGGCCCGGACCCGCGGGTCGGCCGCCACTTCGGCGGGCGTGCCGGTCGCCATCACGCGGCCCTGATCCAGGATGACGGCGCGCGCGCAGATCCCCAGGGTCTCGCGCACCGCGTGGTCCGTGACCAGGATTCCCAGGCCCTCGTCCGTGGCCAGGGCGCGGATGCGCTGCTGCAGGCCCTCGACCGAGACCGGATCGACGCCGGCGAAGGGCTCGTCCAGCAGCAGGACGCGGGGTCGCGCCGCCAGGCAGCGCGCGATCTCCAGGCGTCGCCGCTCGCCGCCCGACAGGCTGCCGGCCTGCTGGGCAGCGAGGCCGTTCAGCCCCGCCTGGGCCAGCAGGGCGTCCGCCCGGTCGTCCCCGTCGCCGTCGGCCAGCGCCAGGCGGACGTTGTCGCGCACGCTGAGCCGCCGGAAGATGGTCGGTGCCTGCGGCAGGTAGCCCAGCCCGGCCCGCACCCGCTTCCACAGTGGCAGCCGGCCGAGATCCCGCTCCCCCAGCCGCACCGACCCGGCGTCGGGGGTCAAGAGCCCGGCGACCATGCGAAAGGTGCTGGTCTTGCCGGCGCCGTTCGGCCCCAGCAGGCCGACGACCTCGCCGGCATGCACCGCCAGGCCCACGTCATCGACGATGCGCCGGCCGCCGGCCGACCAGGTCAGCCCCTCGGCCACCAGCACCGGCCCCTCCGCCGTCCCGGTCACCGCGGGGCCACGGCGTCACCGGCGACGACCAGCCGGCAGGCGTCGCAGGTCACCTTCTCGTCGTCCAGGAACAGCACGATGCGCTCGCCCCGCAGGGTGTTCGGTCCCTCTTGCAGCAAGGGCGCGCCGGTCAGGGTGACCTCACCGGAGTCCGCGACCAGCTCGGCCCGCGCACCGGTCGCCCGGCGGTCGCCGCGGCGAACCACGACATCGCCCTCGGCCACGGCGCGCTCGACCCGGTCGGCGGTGGCGTAGCGCACGGTGAGCGTCTCGCAGGTCAGCACCACGTCGGCCCGGGTCGCCTGCACGCCGCCCTCGAAGACCACGACCCGCGTCGCCAGGTCCCAGCGGGAGCGCGGCGCCTCGATCTCGAGCGGCGGGGCGTCGCCCTGCCCGCGCACGGTGGCGTCCACGGTCTGCGCCGTGCCAGCCCCCAGATCGTCGACCTGGGCCTGGGCAGCCCGCAGCACGAGCCCCTCGCCCGCTTCGAGGGTCGCGTGCTCGACCACCAGCCGGGACTCCTGCGCCGGCGGACCCGGCTCGCCCGACGGTCCACAGGCGGAGAGCAGCAGCAGGGCCGCTCCCGCCCGCCTCACGCGTGCGCCGCCTCGGCGCTGCCGGCGCCGTTGTCGCTGACCGACCGCGTCTTGTCGCCGGTGTCCGCGTCGTCGCTGGTGCGGCGGTGCTGGAGCGACGCCCGGATGAAGGCCGTGAACAGCGGGTGCGGCTGCAGGGGCCGGCTCTTGAACTCGGGGTGGAACTGGCAGGCCACGAAGTAGGGGTGGCCGGGCAGCTCGATCATCTCGGCCAGCTTGCCGTCCGGGCTGCGACCGCTGATCTGCAGGCCCGCGCCTTCGAGCGCATCGAAGTAGTCGGGGTTGACCTCGTAGCGGTGGCGGTGGCGCTCGGAGATCTCGTCGGAGCCGTAGAGCTTGCGGACCAGCGAGCCGCTGCGCAGGGCGCAGGGGTAGGCGCCGAGCCGCATGGTGCCGCCCATGCTGACCACGTTGCGCTGCTCGTCCATCATCTCGACGACCATGTGCTCGCTGTCTTCCGAGAACTCGCGGCTGTGGGCGTCTTCGTGGCCCAGCACGTGTCGGGAGTACTCGATGACGGCCATCTGCAGACCCAGGCAGATGCCGAAGAAGGGCACGCCTTGTTCGCGGGCCCAGCGCACCGCCGCGACCTTGCCTTCCACGCCGCGCACGCCGAAGCCGCCGGGCACCAGCACGCCGTGGTGGCCCGCCAGGGTGGCGCCGGGATCGGCGGGATCGAGCTCCTCGCTGTCGATGAAGCAGAGCTCGACCTTGGTGTCGTTGGCCACGCCGCCGTGCACCAGCGCCTCGTTGAGCGACTTGTAGGTGTCGGTCAGGTCGACGTACTTGCCGACGATCGCGATGCGCACGGCCTGCTTGGCGGTCTTGAGCTGGCGCACCAGGTCGTGCCAGGGCTCGAGCCGGGCCTGGGCGGCCCAGATGCCGAGCTTCTCCAGGATGCGATCGTCCAGGTCCTGGTCGTGGAAGACGAGCGGCAGCTCGTAGATGACGCCGACGTCGGGGGCGCTGATCACGTTCTGGACGCGCACGTTGCAGAACAGGGCGATCTTCTCGCGCAGGTCCTTGGGCAGCTCGCGATCGCTGCGGCACAGCAGGATGTCGGGCTGGATGCCGATGCTGCGGAGTTCCTTGACGCTGTGCTGGGTGGGCTTGGTCTTCAGCTCGCCGCTGGTCGGGATGTAGGGCACCAGCGTGAGGTGGATGTAGAGGACGTTCTCCTGGCCCACGTCCACGCGGAACTGCCGGATCGCCTCGAGGAAGGGCAGGCTCTCGATGTCGCCGACGGTGCCGCCGATCTCGATGATGCCGACGTCGACGTCCTCGACCGCAGCGATCATCATCCGCTTGATCTCGTCGGTGATGTGCGGGATGACCTGGACGGTGCGGCCCAGGTAGTCGCCGCGGCGCTCGCGCTCGATCACGTTCTTGTAGATGCGGCCGGTCGTGAAGTTGTTGCGCTGGCTGACGGGGCCGCTCGTGAACCGCGTGTAGTGGCCCAGGTCGAGATCGGTCTCGGCCCCGTCGTCCGTCACGAACACCTCGCCGTGCTGGTACGGGCTCATCGTGCCGGGGTCGACGTTGATGTACGGGTCCATCTTGACGTTGGTCACCCGCAGACCGCGGGCCTCGAGCAGCGCGCCGATCGCGGCGGCGGAGAGGCCCTTGCCGAGGGAGGAGAGCACACCGCCGGTGACGAAGATGAACTTCTTGCGCATGGGAGGAGTCCGGCCGAGGAGAGGGAGGAGGGAGCTGTGGAGGACGTGCGGTCGTAACGAGGAATGCACCCGCCCGGGTGCGGCTCAGGCGCCCGCGGCCAGGATGGCGCGGACCCGATCCAGGTCTTCGGGGGTGTCGACCGAGGGCAGGTGCCGCCGGGCGGAGGCGACCTGGATGGGGATGCCGTGCTCGAGCAGCCGCAGCTGCTCGAGGCGTTCCTGCTGCTCGGCCGCGCCACGGGGCAGGGCGGCGAACCGCAGCAGGGCGGCGGCCCGGAAGGCATACAGGCCCAGGTGCACGTGGAAGGGCCCACCGTGCGGCACGGGCGCGCGGCTGAAGTACAAGGCGCGGCCGTGCAGGTCGAAGACCACCTTCACGCGCGCCGGATCGGAGGGGTCACCGTCGAGGGGGGCCGCCGCCGTCGCCACCTGGACCGCCGGGTCGTCCATGCAGGCGAGCACCGCGTCGATGTCGGCCGGGTCGACCAGGGGTTCGTCCCCCTGCACGTTGATGATCACGTCGTCGTCGGGCAGCGCCAGGCGGGTGAGCACCTCGGCCACGCGGTCGCTCCCGGTCTGGTGGTCGGACCGGGTCAGCATCACCTCGGCCCCGGCGGTGTGGGCCGCGGCCGCGATCCCGTCATGGTCCGTGGCCACGATGATCCGCGAGACCCGCTGGGCGCTGCGGGCCCGGTCGACCACCCACGCGACCATCGGCCGGCCGTGGATGTCGGCCAGGGGCTTGCCGGGCAGCCGTCCCGCCGCATGGCGGCAGGGGATCACGGCGATGGCCCCTCGTCGGCTCACGAACACTCCGGGCGCACCCGGCAGGCTTCGCACGCCGAGAGGGCGCCGTCAAGCCGGACCAGGGACACGCGGGGCTCAGCGGGCCTTGGCGTCGACCTTGGTGGTCAGGTTCTTGAGCATCTGGCCGATGCTCTTCTTGCCGGCCTGGTTGACCAGGAACTGCGGCACCAGGTTGATCTTCGTGAAGATCCGCACCTTGACCCGGCTGCGATCACCCTCGGGCTTCACGCTCCACTCGGCTTCCATCGCTTCGAGCTGGTCACCGGAGATCATGGTCTCCTTGAAGCCATCGGCGGTCGGGCAGCGCTTGACCGTGTACAGCATGGGCTGGCCGACACCGCGGCTCTTGACGTGCACCAGCTCGCAGGGCGGCGCGGCTTCGACGCTGTACTCGTAGATGTCGGCGTTGATCTCGGCGATCAGGCCGTAGTCGGACAGCCACGCCTTCAGTTCTTCCGCGTTGGCGTCCACCAGCGTCTCGCCTTCGACCGCGTTGGGATTGGCCAGCGCCGGACCGCCCAGGGCGAACATGGCGAGGGCGACACCCAGGGTGCGCGAGGAGCGGTGGAACATGCCGGAACTCCGCGATGGAACTGCCGCCACCGTAGTCCAACGCCATTTCGCTGACAACGTTCAGCGGACAGGAAGTGCGAAGATTCTTTCGCACTGCCCCCACCGAGTCAGGTCAGCCGCTCCAGCAGCACATCGGCGGCGGACTCTCCGGAGATCGGGATCGCGATCCGACCGCTCCCGGCGACGCCCAGCACCAGGTGCGAGGGGGTGCGCGCCACGACGACGACGCGGTCCCAGGCCGTGACGTCCCGGCGCCCGTCCCGCTCGATCGACAGCCCACCCGGCCCGAGGCCCACCTGGCGGGGACCGGCCTCGCGCCGCAGCGCCCGACGCCACAGCACCTCCGACCAGGCCCCTGCCGTGCCGACGACCACCAGCAGTGCCCCCACCAGCGCGCAACCCGCTACCCGCCAGGGAGTACCGGCGGCCACGGCCAGGGGTCCCCCCACCAGCCCGACGGCCACGCCCGCCGCAGCCAGCCACCGCATTGCCGGAAAGCGCCCGGCGCCTGCGTCGATGAGGGCCTGGATCTCTGGCTCACCGTGGCTCCAGCGCAGCACATGCTCGTCCAGCTGGGCAGGGGGCAGCGGCGGCAGCCCGTCGGGCCGACCCTGGAGCCGCTCGAGGGACAACACCCGCGCGGGGACGACCAGGAGGAGCTCGCCGGTGTCGGACGAACCGCGTGCCCAGAGCCCCTGGGTCGCTGTCCAGCGCAGGCGTCGGCGATCCACGGTGCAGGAACCATGCGCCGCCTCCACCTCGACATGGTCCGCCCACAGGCGGAGCGTCCACTCCCGGCCGGCCACGGCGCCTCGTCGGAGGCTCCGCCGCGCCGCCGCGATCGGTCGCAGCTTCCGCGCCGCGCCCGCGGCCACGGCAGCCCCGAGCAGGGCGCCGACGGCGGCGCCGAGCGCGGAACCGCCGAGCAGCGCGCCGAGACCGACGAACGCCCACAGCGCCGTCCCCATCGCCAGCACCTGGTTCAGCAAGGCCCGGCGGCGCCCCGCGAGCGCGGCGGCCGCGACCTGTTCGTCGTCGGACAGCTCGAACTGCCACGAGGCGGACCGTTCACTCATCGCGGACACCGCGCCTCGAGGGGCCGGGTCCACCGGCCGGAACGGCCGAACCGACGGCCGCCGCCCGTCCCGAGACGCAGCGAACCCGCCGGGCCCGTGCGTACACGGGCGAGGCGGGTCGCGGCGCGGGACGGCCCGACAGGACCGCCGGCCAGATCAGCGCTTGCTGAACTGGAAGCGCTTGCGGGCGCCGGGGCGACCGTACTTCTTCCGCTCGACCTTGCGGGCGTCGCGGGTGAGCAGGCCGTACTGGCGGAGCAGCGGGCGGTACTCGGGCTTGAACTCGACCAGCGCGCGGGCGATGCCCAGGCGGATCGCGCCGGCCTGACCGGCCTTGCCGCCACCGCAGACGTTGGCGAGGATGTCGAAGTCGTCGCCGGTCTCGGTGACCACGAGGGGCTGGCGCAGGACCAGCTTGATGCTCTCGCGGTTGAAGTAGGTGTCGAGCGGCTTCTTGTTCACGGTGATGCGACCGTGGCCGGGGCGCAGGTAGACGCGCGCCACGGCGGTCTTGCGCCGACCGGTGCCGTAGTACTGGGTGAGGCTGGCCATCAGGAGACGTCCTTCAGATGTGGGCGGGGAAGGGCTTGGGCTGCTGGGCCTGGTGCGGATGCTCCGAGCCTGCGTAGATCTTGAGCTTCTGGATCACCTGGCGGGACAGGCGGTTCTTGGGCAGCATGCCCTTGACGGCCTGGTGCAGGATGCGCTCGGGGTCTTCGGTGAGCAGCTGGCGCGCGGTCCGGCGCTTGAGGCCGCCCGCGTGACCGGAGTAGCGGAAGTACTCCTTCTGGTCGAGCTTGTTGCCGGTGAGCGCCACCTTGTCGGCGTTGATCACGACGACGTAGTCGCCGCAGTCCACGTGCGGGGTGAAGTCCACCTTGTGCTTGCCCCGGAGGGCATTGGCGATGCGCGTCGAGAGGCGGCCGAGGGTCTGGTCGGCGGCGTCGATCACGTACCACTCGTGCTGCACGGTGGCGGCGTTCGCGTGGGTCGTGCTCATCTGGTCACCAGGAAGAGGAAGGAGGGATGCATGGGGCCGCGGAGAGGCGGCGGGAAGCGAAGTCGTCGTGGGGGGCGACCCGCTGCGTCTGACGGTGCATGACCGGTGGCAACGCAGGGACAGGCCGGCTCCGACGAGCGGACCGGGCGTGTCTATGCGCTCGCCGAGGTGCTGTCAAGGCGAGTTCGATGCGTCGGCAGCGGCGCTCCCGCGGGCGTCGAAGGCCCACAGCGCCGCCATCGCGCCGGGCTCCCGCCGCGCGGCTCGCTCGGCCAGGAACGCCCGGCCTTCGTCGCCTGCGTCCCAGGCGCTGCGCACCGGGCCCACGCCCGACGAGACGATGCCCACGGCGAGCACCGCAGCAGCACTTCCGTCGAAGTCGTCGAGGGATGCGGACAGGGACTGGGGAAACCGGCTGAGCTCGTGGCGGGGCCAGGGCGCGGGCGCGATCAGCGGCCAGGGCGCGAGGCGGTCGGGCTCCAGACCGCCGAAGGCCAGGGCGAGGGGGTCCGCCGCCATCAGCTGGTCCGCGGCGGCGCCCACCCGGTCGAGGCGATGGTCCGCCATGAAGGCCAGGCGGGCGCGGTGCACGTCGGGGCTGCTGTCCCCCGCCACGTCGACCGCTGCGTCGAAGGCCCGCTCGGCCGCGTCCAGGTCACCGGCGGCCTCGAACAGCCGGCCGCGGAGCACCAGGGCCCGGGCGGAGTCCAGCCCCTCGATGGCGGCCAGTCCGGTCGCCGGTTGCCCCGCGACCAGCAGGGCTGCCGCGGACGCCAGCCGGAAGGGCGGGGTCTCCAAGAGCCCGGCGTCCTGGAGCCGCGCGACGGCACGGGTGCAGGCGTCGGCATCGTGGCTGCGCACCGCTTCCCAGGTGGCCAGCAGCATCGCCTCGGGGGCGGGGTCGTGGAGCAGCTCGTCGAGAGCGGTTCCCGCGGGCGCGCCAGGGCAGTCCCCTCCCCCGACCCGCACGGCTGCAGCGTGCAGCGTCGCCCCCGCGTCGAGCCAGGCCGCACAGGCCGCCGCCTCCTGGCCCGCCAGGTCGAGGGCATCGGCCGCGAGTCGGCCCAGCGGGGGGTGCTCGAGTCCGGCGTCGCGGCAGTCCTCGACCCCCTCGACCACCGCCCGCGCATCACCCCGCCGCAGGGCGCTCCGGGCGCCAGCCTCGCAGGCCTCGAGGTCCGCGGGCCACCGGCCCAGCACCCGCTCCGCCGCCGCCGCCGCAGCGACATCGTCGGCCCGGTCGAGTGCGAGCCGGAGCCGGGCCGTGGCCACCGCCTGATCGGTGTCGGGAGCCGCCGCCAGGGCCGCGGCCGCGTCGTCGGGCTGGCCCAGGGACAGCAGGTGCCACGCCCGCCCTCCAGCCAGCTCGGGCCCCGGATGGCGCGCGATCACCGCGGCCCGGGCCTCTGCGTCCAGTCCCCCCTGGCCCGGCCAGCGCGCCGACCAGGCCACCAGGTGGGACCACGCCTCCCGGTCGTCGGGGGCGGCGCCGACCAAGCCGCGCAGCAGGCCGATCGCCTCGGCCCCGTGGCCACGCTCGGCGGCCTCCTCGGCCAGCACCCGAGCCTGGGGCACCGCGGCGGGCGCCTGGTCGACCACGGCCTGCATGGGACCGGGCAGGGGCTCCTCCCCTCCCCCGCACCCGATGAGGAACAGCAAGCCGCCGCCCACCAACCCGGCCAGCGATCTCCCCGCCCGCGGTCCCAGCCTCACTCTTCGGCCGTCGGGGCGCGAGGGTGGTCCGGACAGTCGACCGACACCAGCCACAAGCCCTCGGCCGGCACCGTGGGGCCCGCGCGGTCCCGATCGCGGGCGTCGCGGACCTCGGCCACCCACTCGGGCGCCTGCCGGCCCCGCCCGACCTCGACGAGGGTACCCACCATGATCCGCACCTGGTGCCGCAGGAAGCCGTGCCCGTCGAACTCCAGCCAGAGCTCGTCGGGGTCGGCCTCGTCGCGGATCCGGACGGCGGCGATGCGACGGACCGGGTGCGCCGCGGCGCAGCCCTGCGCCTGGAAGCTCGAGAAGTCGTGCCGACCGACCAGCGCCTGCGCCGCTGTGCGCATCGCCGCCACGTCGAGCGGGCCGTGTCGATGCCAGACCAGGCCGCGCCGGAAGGGACAGCGCGCCCGGCGCTGGAAGACGCGGTAGCGGTAGGTCTTGCCGACCGTGCAGCGACGGGGCTCGAAGCCCGGGGGCGCGGGGCGGGCGACCAGGCAGGCGACGTCGACCGGCAGATGGTGGTTGAGGCCACGCTCCAGGGCCGTGGCGTCCCGGGCGGTCGCGCACTCGAAGGCGACGACCTGCTGCAGCGCGTGCACGCCGGCGTCGGTGCGGCCCGAGGCTCGGGCGACGACCCGCTCGCCCCCAAGGACGCGGGCCAGCGCGTCTTCGACCTCGGCCTGGACGGTGCGGCCCTCGGGTTGCCGCTGCCAGCCGACGAAGGCGCGTCCGTCCCAGCACAGCTCCAGGCGCCAGCTGTGGGTCCGCGCGACGGCCCCGCTCACGCGGCGAGCCTCAGTAGTGCATGCGCAGCCCGAAGGTGAGCTGCTGGTTGCTGAGGTCGATGCCGTCCTGGAAGGCGCCGACTTCCTGCCGGCGCCACTCCACGGTGGCGTAGGTGTCCCGGATGCCCAGCCGCGAGAAGGCCGTGCTGGCGCGCTTGGGCTCGAAGATGTCGAGCAGCACCTGCCCACCGAAGGCGTAGTGGTAGCCGTACTTGCCACCGCCGACGCCGCTGCGGTCGGTCAGATCGGCAGACTCGTTCCAGCCCTCGCGCCAGAACCAGTAGTCACCGCCGAAGCTGGCGTAGGGCACGACCCACTGTTCCGGGAGCACGTCCAGGCGGGCGGTCAGGTTCAGGGTCAGCGGCACGGTCCAGAACACGCTGTCCTGATCGGACGAGGCGCCGGAGTCGGCCACGAGGTTGCCCTTCTTGCGGTAGAAGCCGGTGCCGACCGTCAGGTTGGCCAGACCGCGCCAGGACGGGCCGAACTCGAGCCACAGCACGTTGTGGCCGGAGTCACCCATGACGTCGCGGATCTCGTTGCCGTCGTCCCAGTACATGGGGCCGAACCGGATGTCGACGCTGGACCGCACCTGCGGCTCTTCGTGATCGGTCGCGTCGCTGGCTTCACCCGCGTGGGCCGGGGCGGACAGGCCGAGGCCGACCATGGCGACGGCCGCGGCGGCGGTGCCGCGGCGACGGCGTCGGGCCAGGCCCAGCAGGCCGGCCAGGCCGGCCAGACCCAGGCTGGCAGCGCCGGAGACGGCGCCGCAGAAGCCGCCGTCGTCGCCCGCGAGCTCGGCGACTCCGTAGGTCTCGGTGGGCGTCCCGGTGACGATGTTGCTCATCGGTCCCTCCAGGCCGCCGGCGTCGGTCGCGCGCACGGCCAGGTAGTAGGTCTGGTCATTGGTGAGAGGGTATATCCGCACGGTGACGGCTTCGGACGGCGTGACGTCGACGGTCAGGGCGGCGGTGTCGATGTCGTCGTCGCCATCGAAGTCGGGACCGCCTTCGTCCCAGTCGTCGGCCGAGAAGGAGGTGACGGTCAGGTAGACCTGCACCGTCGCGATGTCCTCGTCGCCAGGTGCGGTGAAGGACAGGTCCAGGTAGCCGTCGCCCCAGCCGACGCTGTCGTCGCTCAGGCCGATCTTCGGCGGCGGGTTGTCGATGGACACCACGGCCGAGTCGTGGCCGGTGCGGCCACTGTCGTCGGTGACGACCACGCGCACGTAGTTGTCGCCCTCGGCCCAGTCGTCCCCGACCTCGACGGTGACCGTCTGCGACTCGTCGGCCGTGGCGGTGCCCTCGACGAGGACGGTGCCGTCGGTGTCGGAGCTGCCGCCCACCCGGACCTCGACGTCGCCGTCGACGTCCGCGGTGAAGGTGATCTGGACGGTGTCGCCGTCGACCGCGGTGGTCGGAGTCGTCGCGGTGACCTCGACCCAGGGGCGGTCGGTCATCACGTGCAGGGACCCGTCGGAGGTCGCAGCGACCAGGTAGTCGTCGAGGAAGGCCATCTCCGTCGGGGCCGTCGTCGACTCCGGGAGCTCGAAGCTGTCCTGCAGCTCGTCGCCGACGTCGCCGGAGGACGAGAACCACTGGAACCGCTTCATGGTCGTGCCGTCGGCCACCATGATGCTGCCTTCGTCCTCGAGCAGGCACAGGGCGCGCACGTCGTCGAGCCCGTCCTGATCGTCGATCAGCAGGCTCCACTCGTTGTCCGCGTTGAACCGTGCGACGGCGAGTCCACCGCCCGCCAGGACGCTTCCGCCGGATGCGCTGATGACCAGGTCGGGGTCGTCGATGTCGCCGACGTTGTTGTAGGCGGTCGTCGCACCACCGCCGGGGACGGTGACCTTCGACAGGTTGTCACCGGTCCCGCTCACGTAGACGAAGCCCGATGTCCCCTCGATGTCGGTGAAGCCGTTCTCGCCCAGGGTCGACGGCAGGCCCGTGCTCAGGTCCCCGTCCGTGAGGTTGTCGACGGGGTCGTGTCCGTGGACCCGGGGGTTGCCGCCGTCCTTCTGCTCGGCGACGGCGTAGACGACGTCGTCGACGACCGTGACGCCCAGGATCTCGGCCGCGTCGAGGGCGACAGTCTCGGTCGACAGGCTCAGGTCGCCGTCTTCGTAGACCACGTACACCAGCGTGCCGTCGGCACAGCCCTGGTAGATCCAGGTCTCGGACTCTCCCTCCCACACCGCGGCGCCGACCGCACCGCCGCAGGTCGACAGGGTGCTGACCGACCAGTCGCGGAAGTCCAGGAAGCCGATGGCGCCCCGGCTGCCGTCGGCGAAGACCATGCCGGTGCCATCGGGCAGGGCCACGATGTCGATGGCGTCGTCCGCACCTTCGATGGTCGCGGCCACCCGATCGGGCGCGGCCGCTGCCGGCAGCGCGGCGAGCAGCGCTGGCGCGAGCATCGGGAGGAGCGACGAGGGCCGGGGGAAGAGGGTCCGCATGCTTCGGGGTTCTGCAAGCACCGCGCCACCCGGGCGTTCGCGGTCATCCGCACCCCTGCGCCCGGTCGCGCTGACAAGATGTCAGGCCGCCCCTCTGCATCCGGGCGGTCTCAGAGCCGGCCGTCCCGCCACAGCGCCGTCGCGATGGCGATGGCGTTGCCGACCGCAGCGAAGCGCAGGTTGTCGGCGACGGCCCACAGGTGCACGGCGTTGCCGCTGGGATCACGGCGCACGCGCCCGACGTAGGCGCCGGCGTGCCCCACCAGGCGACGGGGGCCGGGCACCGGGTCCTGCTGGCGGATGGTCGGCGCTTCGGCCAGGCGGGCCCGCACCTCGTCCAGGCCCGTGCCGTCCGTGCCGTCGTCCAGCGGCGCCTCGAGCTCGATGAGCAGGCTCGCCGAGAGGCCGGAGAAGGTCGGCGCGACCGCGAGATCCAGCACCACCCGCGTCGGCGGCAGCCCCGTCAGGACGGCGACCTCGGCGGCCAGCCGACGCTCGGCGTCCGTCCAGCCTTCCAGGGGATCGGCCTCGCCTTCCGGCGCCCGCGGCACCGTGCCGACCGAGGTCTGCAGGTCGAAGGCCAGCCCGGTCGGGAACACCTTCCGCGGCGGGTCCTTCTGGTTGAACATGGCGACGACCTGGGCAGACAGCTCGGCGGCCCCGTCCCGGCCGGCCAGTCCGGCGCTGAGCAGCAGCGTGCCGCCGACCCGCAGCGGGACCAGGTCGCGCAGGGCCGCCACCACCGTCGACACCAGCACGGCCGGGGCGCTGGGGCTGGACACGATCCCCTCGCGTGCGCCATCGACCAGGGCGTCCATGTTGACGGCCGGCACCACCAGCGGCGCGAGCCCGGCCAGGTTGCCACCGATGTCCACGACCATCGGCCCCAGCTCGGCGATCGCCGGCCCGATCTCGCGGGCCACGTCGGGCGGCACGGCCAGGAACACGAGGTCCGCCTCCTCGAAGACGGGCATCGACTCCGGCGGGCCGCTCAGCACGTGCACGCGGTGGCGCACCCCGTCGACCTCGACGCTCTCGCCCGCGCTGCTGGGGCTGGCCACCAGCCGCAGCTCGCCCACCGGCAGGGCCGAGCGGTGCAGCACGCTGAGCAGATCGCTGCCCACCGCGCCGGTGGCGCCGACGACGACGATGGTCAGGGGACGCGGATCGGGCGCGCCGTCGGTCGGCGCGGCTTCAGGAGAGCGCATGGGTCCATCCAGGAGGAGCGGGGAGCGGGCTCAGGGGTCGCCGATGCGCCGGCCCAGGTCCCCAGGAGGAACGGCGTCAGGGGCGCGCAGGTAGCGCAGGGCGACGTCGCCGGCATCCAGCGCGTCGCCGTCCGGTGCGCAGGCAGCGAGCAACGCGGCGGTCGCGGCGGTGGACGCCGGTCCGGCCAGCACCCGGCCTCCCGCCGCGGCGATGGCGTCGGCATGCACCAAGGCGCCCTCGCCCACCGCGACGAAGGGGGCGGCCGGCAGCACCTCGGCCAGCGGCGCGTCGCACTCGTCCGCGAGCGCCACCGGGGTCTGCCCTGTCGTGTCGAACAGCCCCGCGTAGACGCGCCCCTTGCGGGCGTCGAGCAGGGCCAGCACCTGCGCGTGTCCTGGGGCGGCCGCGGCGCGCACCCGCAGCGACGACAGGGGCACGACGGGCACGCCGCGCGCGGTCGCCACGCCGAGCACGGTCGCGACCCCCACCCGCAGGCCCGTGAAGGCGCCGGGCCCCACCACGACGCCCAGCCGTGCGATCACCGCGCCGGCCGCGTCGGCCTGCGCCAGCAGCCCGGCCACCGCGGGCACCAGACGCCGATCCGCGCCGCGCACGACGCGCTCGGACCAGTGCTCGCTCGTGCCATCCGGCGCCCGCAGCGCGGCGCCGACCACCGGGCTGGCCGTGTCGACCGCCAGGACCCAGGACGCGGTCACCCGCCGCCCCCGTCCAGCAGGCGGCCGATGTCGAACACCAGCACCGACAGCATCAACAGCACCAGGAACAAGACGCCGACCTGCTGGGCCCGCTCGCGCAGCCGGTGCGAGAGCGGCCGGCCTCGCACCGCTTCGACCAGGAAGAACAGCAGCTGTCCGCCGTCGAGCACCGGGACCGGCAGCAGGTTCACGATGCCGAGGGAGATCGACAGCATGCCGGCCAGCCGCGCGTAGACGAACAGGCCCTTCTCGGCCGCGTGGCTGGCCTGGCGCACGATCTCGACCGGGCCGCCCAGCGACTTCTGGACCGCGGCTTCGCCGGTCACCAGCTTGCCGAGCTGCTCGACGATGAAGCCCATCAGCGCGGCGGTCTCCTCGGCCGCCCGCCCCACCGCGGCGCCGAAGCCGTAGTAGACGCGGGTCTCGGGGCCCTCGACGAAGCCGCCCATCCGGGTCACGCCCAGGATCGGCCGGTAGTAGTACCGGCCCAGGCTGTCGGTGTCCCGCATGATCTCGGGCGTCAGCTGCAGGGTCAGGATCTGCCCGTCGCGGATGAGCTGCACGTCGACCTGCCGGGCGGTCGCCTGGTCGTCTTCGCCTTCCATCGTGCCGGAGACCGCGTCGAGCACATCGCCCCAGCGGATGACCGGCTTGCCGTCCATGGCCAGGAACCGGTCGCCGGGCTCGATGCCCGCCAGGCTCGCCGGAGTCGGCGGCGCGGGTGCGGAGGGCGTGCAGCCCCGGAACAGCCCGTCGGGGTCCTTGTCCACGGTCTCGCCGACCGTGCCGACGAACAACGTGGCGGGGAGGATGCCGAAGGCCTGTTCCGGGACATCGAGCGGACTGCCCGCGGGGGTCCAGGTCTCGTCGCGGGCCACCGCGACAGTGCGCTTGCCGGCTTCCCCGTCGACGACCAGCTCGACCGAGGCGCCCGCCGTCGCGAAGACGTGGCGGACGGCCACCCAGTCGGCGGTCTCGACGCCGTTCACCGACAGCACGGTGTCGCCGGTCTCGATGCCGGCCCGCCCGGCCGGCGAGCGCGGGTCGTCGATGCCCGCGATCGGCGAGGGCCGGGAGTGGCTGATGCCGATCCGGCTGTCGTCCGGCACGGTCAACGTCACCGTCCGATCCCGACCGTCGATGCCGAGCAGCACGAGCTCGTGAGGAGCGTTCTCGCCTTCGTGGACCAGCTCGACCAGCTCGGTCCAGGTCTGCACTTCCACACCGTCGACCGTGAGCACGGTGTCGCCCGGCAGCAGGCCGGCCTGCTCGGCCGGGCTCTCGCCGTCCACCGAGCCGATGACCGCGGCCGGCTGGGGCTCGCCGGCCATCAGGAGCGCGGTGAACACCACCAGCGGGAGCGCCAGGTTGAACGCGGGCCCCGCCGCCACCACCAGCAGGCGCTGCCACACGGGCCGGCGCATGAAGCCGCGCCCCGGATCGTCGGGCAGATCGTCTTCGTCTTCGTCCATGTACCCGAAGTTGGCGCCCGCCATCTTCACGTAGCCGCCGAAGGGGATCAGGCTGAGCCGGTAGTCCGTGCCGCCCAGCTTGAAGCCGACGACCCGGCGACCGAAGCCGATCGAGAACACCGGCACGTGGATGCCGCAGGCCTTGGCGACGATGAAGTGGCCGAACTCGTGGATGAACACGAGCAGTGCGACCATCAGGACGGCGGCGAGGATGTCCAAGGAGGCGCTCCGTTCGGGGGCGTCGTGTCGCGCATCGCCGTCCCCCGCGGGACCTCCGACACACGCGCGCACCCCCGCAGGCTAACCCCCCACGGCCGGGCGTCGCATCCGCTGGGACAGCACAGCCCCGCCCGGGTTCAGCCGCCCGTGCGCCCCGCGGCGAGCACCCGCTCCTGCCGCACCTTCTCGAACAGCACCACCGCCGCCGTCACGCTCAGGTTCAGGCTCTCGAGGTCCCCCTGCAGGGGCACGGCCACCACGGCGTCGCAGCGCTTGCGCAGCGCCGGCGTCAGGCCCTTGTCCTCGCCGCCGACGACGATCGCGATGGGCCCCGTCAGCGGCGTCTCCCACACGGAGTCGCCGCCCATGTCGCAGCCGACCACCCGCACGCCGGCCCGCTGCAGGGTCGCCAGCGCGCTGCTGAGCCCCTCGCGCACCACCGGCACCTCTTCCGCCGCACCCATCGCCACCCGCTGTACGACCGGGCTCAGGCCCTTGCCGCGCCGCACCGGGATGATGAGCCCGTTGGCCCCCGCCCCCAAGCAGCTGCGCAGCACCGCGCCGACGTTGTGCTCGTAGTTGGCTTCGTCGACCAGCACCAGGAAGGGGTCGATGCCCTCGTCGAACAGCCGCTCCACCAGCTGCTTGGTGGTCGGGCTGTCGGGCGCATCGGCAAACGCGATGATCCCGTTGTGCACGCCGGTCTGCGACTGCCGGTCCAGCCGGTGCCGCGGCACCTTCTCGACCTTCACGCCCCGCTGCACCGCCAGCTCCAGGATGGCGTCGATCTTGCCCCCCGGCTTGGCGCGCTCGTCCAGCAGCAGGCGGTGCACGCGGCGGCGGCCCCGCTTGAGAGCCTCGAAGACCACGTTGCGGCCCTCGAGCTGATCCTGATCGGCCACGGCGGCCTCCGGTCGGCGAATACGGGGGAGCTCAGAGCAGGCTGGCGGCCAGGTCCGCCAGGGGCGAGCGCTCGCCCTTGCGCAAGGTCACGTGCCCCGCGATGCGGGCGCCCTTGAAGCGCTCGATCACGTAGGTCAGCCCGTTGCTCGTCGCATCCACATAGGGGTTGTCGATCTGGTAGGGGTCGCCCGTCAGCACGATCTTCGTCCCGTCGCCCGCGCGGGTGACGATCGTCTTGATCTCGTGGGGCGTCAGGTTCTGGGCTTCGTCCACCAGCAGGTACTGCTGCGGGATCGAGCGGCCGCGGATGTAGGTCAGCGGCTCGACCTCCAGGAAACCCTGGTCGATGAGCGCCTGGTAGCCGGGCTGGCCGCCGCTGCGGCGCTTCTGCTCTTCGTCCCGCGACCCGCCGACCAGCAGGTCGAGGTTGTCGAAGATGGGCTTCATCCAGGGGTTGAGCTTCTCGCTCAGGTCCCCCGGAAGGAAGCCGATGTCGCGCCCCAGGGGGAAGATCGGGCGGCTCACCACCAGCCGGCGGAAGGTGCCCTCGTCGGTGACCTTGCGCAGGCCGCAGGCGATGGCCATCAGCGTCTTGCCGGTGCCCGCGATGCCGTCGAGGGTGACGAGCTTGACCTCGTCGTCGAGCAGCAGCTCCAGGGCGAACAGCTGCTCCATGTTGCGGGCGTGGATGCCCCAGGCCCCGTCCTTGTGGCGGCCCACCATGCGCAGGCGGCCCGCCGTTGCGTCGAAGCGCGTCAGGGCCCGGCGCCGGCTGTCGAGCTCGTTCTCGAGCACCAGGAACTGGTTGGGGGCCAGGCCGTCGATCAGGTCCGACTCGTCCAGGCCACCGTCCGCGTAGGCCGCGTCCACCAGGTGCGGCGCCACCTGGCGGGTCGCCACGCCCGAGTAGTGCTCGTCGAAGCTGATGTGGGCGTGCTCGTAGTCCTCGGCCCGCACGCCCAGCGCGTCGGCCTTGATCCGCATGTTCGTGTCGCGGGTGACGAAGACCACGCTGCCACGCGGCCGGTGCCGCGCCAGCTTCATCACGGTCATCAGGATCAGGTTGTCGTTGCTGCCCGGCCCGAAGCCGGACGGCAGCGCCACGTCGGAGCTCGGCATCTCGACCCGCAGCGTGCCGCCCTTCTCCAGGGGCAGCCCCTTCGACAGGCTGCCCGCTGACCGCAGCTTGTCCAGCTCGCGGGACACGAGCCGTGCGTTGCGGCCGGTCTCGTTCAGGTCCTTCTTGAACCGGTCGATCTCCTCGATGACCGTGATCGGGATCACCAGGTCGTTGTCGTCGAAGACCTTGAGCGCGCCGGGATCGTAGAGCAGGACGTTCGTGTCGAGGATGTAGGTGCGACGCTCCCCCGAGGAGGGCTCCTCGAGGCTGGGTACGGGCGACATGCGGACCGGGGGGCTGCAGGGTGGGAGCAGGAGGCCGGTCCGAGGCGGGAAGGGAGAGGACCGACACGGAGGGAGGAGCGGGGGGACCGCTCTCGGGTCTGAGGACTTGACCCGTAAAGACCCTACATGATGTGCGGTCGCGTGGCCACGAGACGAGGCGCATTCTCCCGAAGGAGGCGGCGTCCCTACTGGACGACGTACTCCAGGCTGCGCTCGTCGGCGGGATCCTGGCCGGTCCGCGTGTAGGTCAGCTGCGGGTTGCTCATGCGCAGCGTGCCGCCTTCATTGCTGCCCTCGCCCAGGTGCACCTTGAGCGCGCCCCCGGACGGCTCGGCGTCCCCGGCGACCGGGACCACCGAGATCACGTTGCTGCCCGGCTTGAGGAACTCGCCGATGTCCAGGATGAGCTGCGCCTGGCCGGAGCGGATCTCCCGGACCATGGTGCCGTTGACGAAGACCTGCAGGATCTGCCCGGCGCTGCCCGAGTCCTGGGTCACCAGCCAGTGGTGGCCCGCCGGCACCGTGGCCGGCGCTTCGGTGGTCGCCGGGGGCGCAGCGGCCGTCTGCGGCCGGTCGACGTTGATCTTGTAGCGAGGCGCGTCGATCCACAGGTTGCCCTCGGAGTCGATGCGCACGTCCACGCCGTTGAGCTGGGTGCTCTTGACCCCGGTGGCGTCCACGCCGTTGATGTAGATCTTGGTGACCTTGGCGGCGTGCGCGGGGGCGGCGACGAAGGTCGAGCCGAGGCCGATGAGACCGACGAGGGCGAGAGAAGCCAGGCGGGACATGGAGACTCCTGGGGCGACTGCTACTGCAGGTCGTCGTTGAGCTGGGCCTTGAGGTTCTTGCTGACCTTGAACACCGGCATGCGCTTGGGCGCCACTTCCTGCGGCTGGCCCGTCATCGGGTTGCGCCCGACGTAGCCCTTGTAGTGCCGCACCTTGAAGCTGCCGAAGCCGCGGATCTCGATGCGCCCGCCGTCCACCAGGGACTCCTTCATCGCTCCGAAGATCACGTTGACCACCTGCTCGGCGGTCTTGCGGGGCAGTCCCCGCCGCTCTGCGAGACGATCGATCAGCTCGGACTTGGTCATGGAAGGGACCTCGTGGGGGTCAGGGCCGGGTCGGGGACCCGGCAGCGGGCTCCGCTCATCCGCGGGGAGCCCCGGAATCGCTGCGTTGCCGCGTACCTGGAGGATACGGAGCGCGGCACCCGGGGGCAATCAGACGTCGTCCTGGACCTCGCCGCGGCGGCGGGCTTCCCGCTCGCGGCGACGGCGCTGGCTGGCGGTCTCGGCCTGGGGAGCACCACCCGCATCGGGAGTGGTCGCCACGCTGGCCGGAGCCGCTGCGCCTCCGACCGTGAAGAACCGCTCGATCATCGGCTTGATGTCTTCCATCAGCAGGATGGTCGGGCTGGCGACGAACACGGTCGAGTAGGTGCCGACCACGACGCCGATCAGGATGGCCAGGGCGAAGGTCTCGATGACGTCGCCGCCGAGCACCAGGAAGGCGGTCATGGCCAGGGCGGTGGTGATCGACGTGGCCAGCGTCCGGCTCATGGTCTCGTTGATCGAGTCGTTGATGAGCTTGCTGGTGTCGCCCCGCCGGTACCGCTTCATGTTCTCGCGGATCCGGTCGTAGATGACGATCGTGTCGTTGAGCGAGTAGCCGACGATGGTCAGGAGCGCGCCGATCATCGGCAGGTTGAACTCGTGGGTCCAGCCGAGCATGTCGAACAGCACGAACAGACCGACGGTGATGCTCACGTCGTGGAACAGGGCCAGCACCGCGCCGGGCGCGAAGGCCAGCTGGAAGCGGAAGGCCACGTAGACCAGGATGAGCCCGAGCGTCGCGAAGATCGCGATCATGCCCTGCTGGCGCAGCTCAGCGCCGACCTTGGGACCCACGCTGTCGACGTTGCGGACCTCGAAGTCCTGGCCCTGCAGCGCGCCGCGGATCGCCTTCTCGATCTTGGCGGTCAGGCCCGGGAGCTCGACGTAGATCGTGTTGTCGTCCAGGGCCGGGCGCACGCGGGCGCCCTCGATGCCGGACACGGCCTTCTCGATGTCGGAGATGGCCTTCGCCTCGCCGGTGTAGCGGACGGTCATCCGGGCGCCGACCTGGGCCTCGAACTCCTCTTCGGCGATCCAGTTCGGGCCGAAGGCGGCCCCCAGGGCGTCGTTGACCTGTTCCTGCAGATCATCGGTGCCGAAGGTCGCGTCCTGGATGCGGATCGTGAACTCGTTGTCGGCGGCTTCGCCGTACTGCTGGACGGCGTCGCTGCCGATCTGCAGCCCGCCGAGGGCGCCGCGCAGCTCACCGATGTCGGTGTCCTGCGAGAACTTCACGCGCACTTCGGTGCCGCCGGTGAAGTCGATGCCCCAGGTGGGTCCGATGATGGTGAACAGGGCGAGCGAAGCCAGCACCAGCAGGCCCGAGACCACCGCGGCGATGCGGCGCTTCCCGACCCAGTCGATGTTGAGGTCGTGGGGGACGAGTTGCATGGCGGGACCTCAGAAGCTCAGGCGGGAGGAGGCCTTCCGCGTGATGAATTCGACCAGGGTGCGCGACACGAAGACGCCCGTGAACAGCGTCGTGATGATGCCGATCATGAGGGTCACGGCGAAGCCCTTGATGGGACCCGTGCCGTAGGTGTAGAGCACGACACCCGCGATGAAGGTCGTGATGTTGGCGTCGAGCACCGCCCACAGGCCCTTGGAGAAGCCCGTGTCGGCGGCCGAGCGATCGTTCTTGCCCAGCCGACGTTCCTCGCGGATGCGCTCGTAGATGATGATGTTGCAGTCGACCGCCATGCCGACCGTCAGCGCGATGCCGGCGATGCCGGGCAGCGTCAGCGTCGCGCCGACCGCCGCCAGCAGGGCGAGCACCAGGGCCACGTTGCAGACCAGGGCGATGATGCTGACCACGCCGAGCTTGCGGTAGTAGACCAGCATGAACAGCAGCACCAGACCGAAGCCGACCAGGGTCGCGATCTCGCCGGAGGCGATGGCGTCTTCACCCAGGCTGGCGCCGACCTGACGGATGTCGCCGATGGTGACCGGCGCGGGCAGGGCGCCGGTGCGCAGCACCAGGCTCAGCACCTTCGCGTCGTCCATGGCCAGGTTGTAGTCGGTGACGCCCATCTCGATGCTGGCCCGGCCGCCGCCGATCTTCTCGCGGATGTACGGGGCGCTGCGGACCTTCTTGTCGAGCACGATGGCGAAGCGGCGACCGACGTTCTCGCCGGTGACCTCGGCGAAGATGTTGGCGCCGCGGGGCTTGAACTCGAGGCTGACGTAGGGCTCGTTGTACTGGTTCAGGCCGACCCGGGCGTCGTTGACGTCGTCACCGGTCAGGATGACCTGCTGGCTGACGACGTAGGGCTGCTCGCGCACGTCGTCGCCGTCGGGACCGGGCTTGTACTTCCACATCAGCCGGTCGTCCGCGGGGATGTGTCCCGCCGACACCATCCAGCCGGAGAGCGCCACGTCGTCGTTGTAGATCTCGGGGTCGAGGTCCTTCTCGGCCGACAGCAGGGCCTTCTCGACCGACGAGAAGTTCTTCATGACCTCTTCGTCGACCATCTGGAACTCGAGCATCGCGGTGGTGCCGATGGCCTTGACCGCCTGCTGGATGTCGTCGATGCCGGGCAGCTGCACGTTGATGCGGTGCCCGCCCTTGAGCACGATGGACGGTTCCTTGACGCCGGTCTCGTCGATGCGGCTGCGCAGGGTCTCGAGGGCCTGCTGGACCGACTGCTCGGCGATGTAGGACCGCTGTTCGTCGGTGACGGTGAAGGCGTGGTACTCGGCCTCTCCGCCGCCGGGGACGGGCTCCGTCCGGCTGTTGACGTACTCGTAGCCGTCGAAGCGCTTCTCCATGAAGACCCGGAGGGCATCGACGCCGACGCCTTCTTCGCCCCGGAGCAGCAGGGTCGCTTCCCCCTGGGCCCGACGCACGTCCGCGAGCTTGATGCCCTCGCGCTCGGCGCTGTCCTTGACCGGCACCACGTCGCGCTGGACGGAGCTGATCACGGCCTCGTCGACCTCGACCTGGAGCGTCATGTCGATGCCGCCCTGCAGGTCGATGCCCAGGCTGATCTGCTGTTCCGGCAGCATGGACTGCCACCAGGTCTGCTCGACCTCTTCGGCGGCGGTGCCGCTCTCGGCCTGGGCGGCCACGGCAGCGCGGCGTTCTTCCGCGGACGGAGCGGTGAAGGTTGGGATCAACATCCACGCCCCCCACCCCACGATGAGCAGGATGGTGACGAGGCGGGTCCACCAGGTTCCGGACATGGTTCAGTTCCCCTTGCCGCTGCTGGCCTTCGGGTCGGGATCGCCGGCGCGGCGCTGGACCGCACTCTTCTCGACCTTGATCCGCACCTTCGGGGCGATCTCGATCTCGACGACCGTGTCGTGCACCGCCACCACGCGCCCGTGCATGCCGGAGCCGGTGATGACGTCGTCGTCGCGCTTCAGGCTGCCGAGCAGCTCCTCGTGGCGCTTCCGCTCCTGGTTCTGGGGGCGGATGATCAGGAAGTAGAAGATCGCGACGATGGCGATGAGCAGCGGCAGCTGCGTGAGCAGGGCGCCGCCGGGCGCCGCCGCCGCGGGGTCGTGGGTCACCAGGACCTGCTCGTGCAGCGTCGAGGGAGCGGAATCCAGGGGCTGCATGGGCCGTCCTTGTCCTGTGCTCGGCGCCCGCGGAGACCCGACCGGGCGGTCGGGGCCTCAGTCCTCGTACGGTCTCATCCAGCGCACGGCCTCGATCCGGAGGGCCGCGAGCTCCTGTTCACCGGAGTTCACGGCGTCCCGCAGGCGGGCCATCAGGCGCTGGTAGAAGGAGAGGTTGTGGAGGGTGAGGAGGCGGGGGGCGAGGATCTCGTTGGAGAGGAAGAGGTGTCGCAGGTATGCGCGGGAGAAAGAGCGGCACGTGTAACACGTGCAGTCGGGGTCGAGCCCGCGCGGATCGACCCGGAACCGGGCGTTCTTGATGTTGAGCCGACCGCGCGAGGTGTAGAGCTGGCCGAAGCGGGCGTTGCGAGTGGGGAGGACGCAGTCGAACAGGTCCACACCCCTGGTCACCGCATCCACGATGTCAAGAGGATGGCCGACCCCCATCAGGTAGCGGACCTTGTCGACCGGCAGGTGCGGCGTCGTCAGCTCGGCCATCGCGAGCATCTGGTCCCGGGGCTCGCCCACGCTGATGCCGCCGATGGCGTAGGCGTCCAGGTCCAGCTCGACGATCTCCTGGGCGTGGGCGATGCGCAGATCGTCGTAGAAGCCGCCCTGCACGATGCCGAGCAGGGCCGTGCGCTCGGGCCGCTGCCGATGGGCCATGCAGCGCTGAAGCCAGCGGGTGGTGCGCTCGGTGCTGCGGGCGACGCGATCCCGGTCGGCCGGCCACTCGATGCACTCGTCGAAGGCCATGGCCATGTCGACGCCGAGCGCCTCCTGGACCTCGACGCAGAGCTCGGGGGTGAGCTTGCGGTACTCGCCGTCCAGCGGCGCCCGGAACCGCACCCCCTGCTCCGTGACCTTGGCGTACTCCGACAGGGAGAAGACCTGGAAGCCACCGCTGTCCGTCAGGATCGGCCCGCTCCAGCCCATGAAGCTGTGCAGCCCGCCGAGCTCCTCGACCTCGCGGTGACCCGGCCGCACCCACAGGTGGTAGGTGTTCGCCAGCACCGCGCTGGCGCCCAGCTCGCGCAGCTCCGGCGGGGTGATGCCCTTGACGGTGCCGTAGGTGCCGACAGGCATGAAGGCCGGCGTCGGCACATCGCCGTGCGGGGTGCGCAGCACGCCCGTGCGGGCACGACCGGCGGTCGCGAGCAGCGAGAAGGACAGGCAGGAGCTCACGGAGCCTCCGGCGCGCGACCGGGGGGGGCCAGGTCGAGCAGCATCGCGTCACCGTAGGAGTAGAACCGGTAGCGGGCCGCGACGGCGTGGGCGTAGGCATCGGCGGTCCGGGCGACACCGGCGAAGGCCTGGACCAGCGCCAGCAGGCTGCTTCCCGGCAGGTGCAGGTTGGTCAGCAGGCGATCCACCACGGCGAAGGGCCGGCCCGGTCGGATGAACAGGTCGGTGGTCCCGGTGCCGGCCGTCACCTCGCCGGTCTGCACCGCGGACGCCTCCAGGACCCGCGTGCTCGTCGTGCCGACGGCGACGACGCGGCCCCCCTCGGCCCGGGTCCGGGCGACCTCGGCGGCCGTCGCGGCCGGCACGGTCCAAGGCTCGCGGTGCAGGCGGCCGGCCGCCACGTCTTCCGGCGACAGCGGCCGGAAGGTCCCCGGACCGACGTGCAGGGTCACCGAAGCACGCCGGATCCCCCTCGCCTCGAGCCGCGCGAGCACCTCGTGGCTGAGGTGCAGGCCGGCGGTGGGTGCTGCGACCGCTCCGGGCGGGCCGGCGTAGACCGTCTGGTACCGGATCCAGTCGTCTGCGTCGTCGTCCCGCCCCAGGTAGGGCGGCAGCGGCATGTGACCGGCCGCCGCCATCAGTGCGGCCGCCGACGGCCGGGGGCGCACCTGCCAGCTGCCGTCGGCGAGACGCTGCACCAGGTCGATGGCGCCCCCCTCCAGCGACAGGGACTCGCCCTCCTTCAGCCGCCGTCCGGGACGCACGAGCGCCTCCATCGAGCCGTCGACCTCGGTGGTGGGCAGCAGCAGCACCTCCACCCGGCCGCCCGATGCCCGGGTCGCGAACAGCCGGGCCGGTACCACCCGCGTGTCGTTGACGACCAGCAGATCGCCCGGCTGCAGCAGGTCGGGGAGGGCCACCACGGCGCGATCCTCGAGGCCCGACTCCATCACCCGCAGCAGGCGCCCGCCGTCCCGCGACGCGGGCGGCCGCCGAGCGATCAGCTCGTCGGGCAGCTCGTAGTGCAGGGAGCGCAGGAAGGCGGCGGAGTCGACGGGCATGGCATCCGGAGGCAGGAGCGCCCGCGGCGGTAGCCGGTACCCCCAGACCCGGCAACGCCCGCCCGGCCCGACGCAGCGCGCACGAGACGGCCATGCCGCCCCGTCGCTGCCGGGCTACGCGCCCCGCTCTCGCATCGGAGTTGCCGTGAGCCGCATCCCCAAGGACGACGACCAGCCGACCTATCGCCGGACCAGCATCCGTCGGCGCAAGCGCGACGAAGACGAGGCGGCGCCCGAGGCCGGGGTCGAGGCCGGGGTCGAGGCCGGGGTCGAGGCCGCGGTCGCCACAAATACCGCGGAGGTCGTCGAGGCCGCAGCGCCCCCCGCCGCTCCGACGCCCCCCGTCGCCGAAGCGGTCGTCTCCCCCCAGGCGCCTCCCCCTGCGAAGCCGGCTGCTCCGAAGCCTGCTCCGAAGCCTGCTCCGAAGCCCACTCCGAAGCCCGCCGCTCCGGCCCGGCCGTCGCTCGACGCCGACGCCCTGCTCGCCGAGCTCGAGGGCTTCGGCGCCGAAGACATGGCCGCTCTGCTGGGTGCGGCCGGCCCCCACGACCTCGAGCCCGGCGACACCGTCCAGGGGCCCATCGTGCGGGTCACCGTCGACACCGTCTTCGTGGACCTGGGCGGCAAGTCCGAGGCCTGGATCGCCCGCCACGAGCTGGCCGAGGACGAGGACCTGTCGCTCGGCGCCCCCCTGGAAGCCCGCGTGCTGTCGAACGGCGCCGGCGGGCTGCGGCTGACCCGGACCCTGTCCGGCTCGGCGGCGGCCGAGGCCATGGAAGCGGCGCTCGAGGCCGGCATCCCGATGGACGGCCGCGTCGAGTCCCGCAACCCCGGCGGCTTCTCGATCGCGCTCGGCGCCACCAAGGCCTTCTGCCCCATCTCGCACATCGACCGCTACCCGGGCGACGGCGAGGCGCTGGACGTCTACATCGGCCAGACCCTGCCCTTCAAGGTCATCGAGGTCCGCGGCCGCGACGTGGTCGTGAGCCACCGCGCCGTCCTCGACGAGCTGGCCGAGGAGCAGGCCGAGGCATTCTGGGCGTCGGCGACGGTCGGCGACGGCTTCGAGGGCACCGTCACCGGCCAGAAGCCCTACGGCGTGTTCGTCGACATCGGCGGCGTCACCGGCCTGCTGCACAAGCGCGAGCTGGGCTGGGACGAGGACGCCGAGCTGCCGGCCCGCGGCACCCGGATCCGCGTCCGCGTGGTGGACATCGACCGCGACAAGAAGCGGATCAGCCTGTCGATGAAGGACGAAGCCGTCGGTCCCTGGATGCGCGTCGGCACCGACTTCGTCGTCGGCCAGGTCTACCCGGGCAAGGTCGTGCGGCTGACCGACTTCGGCGCCTTCGTGCAGCTGGCGCCCGGGCTGCAGGGCCTGGTGCACGTCAGCAACCTGGCCGACCGGCGCATCGAGCACCCCGGCGACGTGGTCAAGGTCGGCGAACAGGTCCAGGTCCGCCTGATGTCCGCCGATCGCGAGCGCGAGCGCCTGGAGCTCGGCATCCGCCAGGCGGCCGAGGGCTGGGAGCCCGACCAGGACGGCCGCAGCCGTGGGCGCGGCCCCGCCGCCCCCCGCAAGCCCGAAGAGCACCGCGAAGGCGGGCTCGGCACCTTCGCCGATCTGCTGGGCGGGCTGGACCTCGGCAAGAAGAAGCGCCGCTGAGCGCCACGCTCGCCCGGCGCCTTCCGCCGCCGACGCTCAGCGCGGCGGCAGGGCGTCGAGCTCGGCCCGCAGGAGCTTCAGGTCCTCGAAGGTCTGGAGCTTCTCTTCGCGGCTCCCGGCCTGGGCCCGACGGATCAGGAAGGCCGGGTGGAAGGTGGGCAGGACCCGCGCCCGACCGCCCGGCCAGCGGATCTCCTGCCACTGCCCGCGCAGCTTCGTGATCCCGCCGCCCCACAGCGCCCGGCTGGCGACGCTGCCCAGGACCAGCACCAGGTCCGGCCGGATGCTCGCGAGCTGGGCCAGCAGGAAGGGCCGGCAGGCCGCCAGTTCTTCGGCCTGCGGGTTGCGGTTGCGCGGCGGGCGGCACTTCACCATGTTCACGATGTAGACCTGATCGCGGCGCAGCCCCAGCACGTTCTCGATCATCCGGTCGAGCATCTGGCCCGCGGGACCGACGAAGGGCTCGGCCTGCAGGTCCTCCTGCTCGCCGGGGCCCTCGCCCAGCACGACCAGTCGCGCGCCAGGGTCGCCGACCCCGAAGACGATGTTGCGACGGCCCTCGCACAGGCCGCAGCGGCTGCAGTCGCCCAGGACCTCGCGCACACCCTCGAGCCGGCTGGCGGGATCGGGACGCTCGACGGCCGCACGCAGGCCCTGCCGCTGGGCCTGCAGTGCGTCGTCGGTGCCCGCCGCCTCGTCGGGGAACAGGCCGCCGGGACGGGCGAGCCGCTTCCAGCGGTCTCCGAGCTCGACCCCCGGTGCGGGCGTCGCCGCCCGTGTGGGCTCCGGCGTCGCGGGAGGAGCGGTGCGGGGAGGGGCCCCCTGGGGAGAGGCTGCGCGAGGAGGAGCCGTCCGAGGAGGAGCCGTCCGGGGAGGAGCCGTCCGGGGAGGAGCCGCCTGGGGAGGACTCGCCCGGGGAGGAGCCGTCCGGTCTTGCGCCGGAGGAGCAGGCTGGTCGTCCACCGGGAGCGCCGTGACCCCGCGCAGCGCCTGCCAGCTGGCCCACGCCTGCACGTCGGCGAGCAGCTCCGCGAGCTCCTCGTGCGGCAGCAGCGCTTCTTCCGAGTCGCGATCCACCCGACCTCCTCCTCAGTCCGAGCCTATCCCGTCCGCGCCCGGGCCCTCCTCGCCCGCTACCGCATCGGCCCGACGAAGGTGGGCCTCCCCTCCCCCCGCAGCCGCCAGCCACGTCGGCGCAGGCTGCCCACCAGCGCCAGCACGGGCAGACCGATGACGTTGCGCATGTCGCCGTCGAGCGCGGCCACCAGCCAGGCCCCCCGGCTCTCGATCATGTACCCGCCGGCGCAGCCGCGGGCCTCGCCCAGCGCCACGTAGGCTTCGATCTCGGCGTCTTCGATGTCGTCGCGGAACCGGACCGTCGTGGTCTGCTCGAAGGCCTCGGCGCCGCCCAGGGCGGCCGGCGCCTCGATCGCGACGGCGGTGGTCAGCTGGTGCGCCGCCCCGCGGAAGGCCGCCAGCCGGGCGCGCCAGGCCGCGTCGTCCACGGGCTTTCCGATGGCTTCGTCCCCACCGGGCTGCCACAGCACCTGGTCGGCGCCGATCACCAGGTGTTCCGGGAACCGGCGGGCGACGGCGCGGGCCTTGGCCAGGGCCCGGAGCCGGGCGGTCTGCACCGGGTCGCTGCCCACCAGCGGGTCCTCGTCGACGCCGGGGTCCACCCCGTGCACGCCCAGCCCGCTCTCTTCGAGCATGCCGAGGCGCCAGCGGCTGCTGCTGGCCAGGACCACCGCATCGCGCGAGAGTGCGCTGCCCACGGGGTCCATCTCGTCGCCGTCCGTCATCACCTGCCTCCGGCTCGACCCCGCGTTGGTGTCGGCGCACCCCCGATGCTACCGTCCCGCCGTTCCGTCAACCGTCCTGTAGGGCAGACCTCGCCGTCCCACGACCGGCAGCGCCCGACCCGGCCCTCCCCCCGGAAGGAGTCCGATGAAGTCCCGAGCCGTCGGCATCGACCTGGGCACGACCTACTCGGCCATCGCCCACGTCAACAAGCACGGTGTCCCCGAGATCCTCGCCAACGCCGAAGGCGATCGGATCACGCCGTCCGTCATCCTGTTCGACGGCGACGACATCATCGTCGGCAACTACGCGAAGCAGGCGGCCGTCGCCTTCCCCGAGCAGATCGTCGAGTTCGTCAAGCGCCACGTCGGCGAGGACGACTTCGCCTTCGAGTACCGGGGAGAAGCCTACTCGCCGGAGAAGCTGTCCAGCTTCATCCTGGCGCGGCTGAAGCACGACGCCGAGCATCGGCTGGGCCACCGCATCGAAGAAGCCGTCATCACCGTGCCGGCCTACTTCGGCGACAAGCAGCGCCGGGCCACCATCCGGGCCGGCGAGCTCGCCGGGCTCAAGGTGCTCAAGCTCATCAACGAGCCGACGGCCGCCGCCTTCGCCTACGGCCTGGCGAACCAGGGCAAGGACATGCGCTGCCTGGTCTTCGACCTGGGCGGCGGCACCTTCGACGTCACCATCGTCGACATCGTGGGCAACGACATCAACGTCCTGGCCACCATCGGCGACCACCAGCTCGGCGGCAAGGACTGGGACGACGCGCTCATCCAGCACGTCGCCCAGGCCTTCGAAGCCAAGCACGGCACCGACCCCCTCGACGACCTGGCGGCCTACCACGACCTCCGCCAGAAGTGCGTCAGCGCCAAGCTCTCGCTGTCGCGCCGTCCCAAGGTCAACATCTTCTACGACCACGACGGGCGCATCCTCCGCCAGGAGATCACCCGCGCGACCTTCGAAGACCTGTCGGTCGGCCTGCTGGGCCGCTGCGAGGCCTTGACCCGCGACGTGCTCGACGACGCCGGGCTCAAGCCCGACGACATCGACACCGTCCTGTTGGCCGGCGGCTCGACCCGCATGCCGATGGTCCGGGCCCTCATCAAGCGGCTGTTCGCCCAGGCGCCGGCGACGGACATCAACCCCGACGAGTGCGTCGCCCTGGGAGCCGCGCTGACCGCGGCCCTCGAGAGCGCCCGCCTGGCCGGCGAAGCCCCGCCGGTCGACATCCGCACCCACGACGTGACCAGCCACAGCCTGGGCATGGTGGTGTACCGGGACGGCCGGCTGCACAACAGCCCGATCATCCGCCGCAACAGCCGGATCCCCTGCGATCGCACCCGCGACGACTACGTCACGACCCACGACGGGCAGTCGGCGATGGACCTGTGGCTGGTCCAGGGCGAGAACCCCGATCCGCTCGAGTGCAACGTCCTCGGCCACTTCGAGTTCTACGGCATCCCGCCGCGCCCCGCCGGCAAGACCCAGCTCGCGGTCACCTACCGCTACAACGCCAACGGCATCGTCGAGGTCGAGGCCATGGACCTCAACACGGGCCAGACCCTCGCCCACCGCCTGGCGAGCGGCGGCGTGACGCTGGAAGACCTGGCCCGCAACCGGGTGCCGATGCACATCGCGCTGCTCATCGACTGCTCGGGGTCGATGTACGGCCGCAACATCGACGCGGCGCGCTCCTCGGCGGCCGCCTTCATCGAGCGCACCCTCGACCACAACACCCACATCTCCGTCGTGGCCTTCCCCGGCGGGGTGCTCGCGCCCCCCACCCAGGACAAGGGCGAGCTGCTGTCGGCCCTCAAGGGCCTGACGCCGATCGGCTCGACGCCGATGGCGCTCGGCCTGCGGCACGCCCGCGAAGCGCTCAAGGGTCCCGCCGGCGTGCAGCGCGTCTACGTCATCCTGACCGACGGCCACCCCGACGATCCCGACGCGACCATGGCCGAGAGCCAGCGGATCCGCCGCACCGGCGGCCGCGTGGTCACCATCGGCGTCGGGCGGCAGGTCCACCAGGACTTCCTGCAGAGCCTCTGCTCGCGCGCCGGCGACTTCCACTACGTCGATCAGAGCGTCGAGCTCGAGGGGGCCTTCATCAACCTCGCCACCGAGCTGAGCGACGACGGCAAGGAGTCCTGACGTGTCCGACGACAAGCACAGCCCCCAGGAATTCAGCCTGGACGCCCTCTCGCAGGAGATGGGCAGCATCAAGGAGTTCGTCGAACAGCAGGGCCGGCGGGACGAGGTCCAGCAGAAGGCCTTCGACGCGCTCTACGAGGAGCTGCGCCAGTACAAGGAGGACTTCGTCTTCCAGGCCGAGAAGCCGCTGCTGCTCGACCTGCTGTTGTTCTACGACAGCCTGAACTGGTTCCAGCAGTCGCTGGTCAAGCAGGAGATGAGCCCCGAGGTCATCTCGGACAGCTTCCAGTACCTGATCGACGAGTTCCTGGAGCTCCTGTACCGCCGCGACGTGCTGCCGATGGAGGGAAAGCGAGGCTTCGACCGCGAGTCGCAGAAGGCCATCAAGGTGGTCCACACCAGCGACGAAGGCCAGGACTACACCATCCGCCAGGTGCTCAAGCGCGGGTTCACCCGGGGCGGCCGGGTGCTGCGCCCGGAGGAAGTGGTGATCAACCGCTACGACCCCGGCAAGCCGGAGCGCGAGGACTCGTGATCGGGGCATGCCATGAGTGACGAGCTGGTCCTCGGGATCGACCTCGGCACCACCTTCTCGGCCATGGCGATCGTCGATCGCTTCGGCAAGCCGGTGATCGTGCCCAACGCCGACGGTCACCCCACGACCCCGTCGGTGGTGCACTTCTACCACCGCGACGCCTGCGTGGTCGGCGAGGAGGCCGTGAAGATGGTCGTCGTCGATCCGACCAACGTCGTGCGCTTCGTGAAGCGCTCGATGGGCGAGCCGGACTTCACCCTGGAGTTCTTCGGCCGCAGCTACACGCCGCAGGAGCTGTCCGCGATCATCCTGCGCAAGATGAAGGAAGACGCCGAAGAAGCGCTGGGCCGGGCGGTGCGCGACGCCGTCATCACGGTGCCCGCCTACTTCAACAGCGCGCAGCGCGGCGCCACGGCGGAAGCGGGAGTCCTGGCGGGACTCAACGTCCTGAGCATCATCAACGAGCCGACGACCGCCGCCATCGCCTACGGCGTCGAGAACCTGGGGCACGACCGCCGGCTGCTGGTCTTCGACCTGGGCGGCGGCACCTTCGACGTCACCCTGATGGAGATCGCCGGCGTCAGCTTCCGGACCATCGCCAGTGACGGCAACGCCGAGCTGGGCGGCAAGGACTGGGACGACCGGCTGGTCAACCACGTCGCCGAGCAGTTCGTCGAGCGCTTCGAGGTCGATCCTCGCGATGACCCCCACCGCTACCAGGAGCTCTACGAGCGCTGCCTGCACGCGAAGCTGTCGCTGTCGAGCCGTCCCCGCGCGGTGATCCCCGTGACCTACCGGGGCCACCGACTGGTCGTCAGCGTCACGCGCGAGGAGTTCGAGGGCATGACCCGCGACCTCGTCGATCAGTGTGCCGACACCTGCAGCCTGGTGATGGAGCGGTCCGGCGCCAGCTGGGACGATCTCGACGAGGTGCTGCTGGTGGGTGGCTCCACGCGGATGCCGATGATCCGGGACCGGCTGGCGGCCCTGTCGGGCAGCACCCCCAACGCCACCGTCAACCCCGACGAGTGCGTGGCGCTGGGTGCCGCACTGGCCGGTGTCCTGCGCCACCGGCCCGACCACCCGGCACTGCTGACGCACCGCCAGGCCCTGGCCCGTCGCAGCAAGGCCGCCTCCGACGGCGCCCCCGCTGCACCCGTGGCCGCGCCCGCCGCCGAGCTCCCCAGGAACACCGGGTCCGAGCCTCCCTTGTCCGGCGGCCAGACCGACCCGGGCGCCCTGGGCGGGCTCCCCGGCCTGCCCCAGGTCGAGGTCACCGACGTCACGACCCACCCGCTCGGTGTGATCGTGCTCGACCGGAACCTCGAGGAGCGGGTGATCACCCTCATCCCCTCCGCCACCTCGGTGCCGGTCGAGAAGCGGGGCCGGTTCGCCTACGCCTACGACAACATGACGGCCGTGCGGGTCGAGATCACCGAGGGCGAGGGCCAGAGCCGGGACGAGGTCAAGGTCATCGGCGAGGTGATCCTCGACAACCTGCCGCCGCGGCCGCGGGGCACCGTCATCGATGTCATCTACCGCTATGGCGTGAACCAGATCCTCGAGGTCGACGTCATCGACGTCGAGACCCGGGCCACGCGCCGCGCTCGGATCAACCTGAAGGGCGGCTTGAGCGAACAGGGCCTGAGTCGCGCCCAGGACAACGTCCGCCGTGCCCATGTCTCCTGAGGCGTCGCCGCGCACCCCCGTTGCCCACGCGATGCGCGGGCGCTACACCTCTGCGCTGCCGCGACGGCGTCTACTTCTCGACGGGCCAGCATGAACGAGCGAGAGCACGACGAGATCACCCGGTTCCTCACGATGGTGGGGAAGGGCAGCCTGTTCGAGTACCTCGAGCTCGAGGACAACGCGTCCGACGGCCAGGTCGAGCAGGCGATCAAGACCCGCCGTGGCTGGGCCCAGGGCCAGCAGGCCAACCCGAAGTACCGCTCCGAAGCGCTGTGGGTCATCAAGAACCAGCGGCTGCTGCGCGCCGCGATGATCGAGCACCGGGCCGACTACCTGTCCCGGGTGAGCGACCGCGATGTCGAGCGCAAGCTCGAGGTGCTCGCGCTGTTCGTGCGCGGGACCCTGGCCAGCGGAACGCTCACGCCGGCCGGTGAACAGGCGATCTTCGACCAGGGCCGCAACCTGGAGCTGCCCGAGACCCGCATCCGCGCGCTGATCGACGAGCTGGCCGCCGAGTCCAAGCTCGACGAGAACGAAGCCGAACCCTTCGTCGATCACTACGAGGCGCTGGAGATCCCGCCGACGGCCAGTGCCGAGCAGATCGAGAACGCATACCGCAAGAAGTACCGGTGGGCGCGCACCCTGTCGGACACCCGGCGCGCCCAGGGCATCTACGGCGCGCTGGACGCCGCGCTGCGCGATCTGCGCGATCCCCTGCGCCGGGCCGAGTACGACGCCGAGTACCGCCGGGTGAAGGGTGGTAGCCCCGCCGAGCCGGGCGCCGCCGCCTACCTGCCGCCGCCGATCGACGATCCCGTCAGCCACTTCAGCGCCGCTCCGCCCCCGACCCACCCCAGCCGCAGTGCCCCGCCCCGTCGGGATCGTCGCGAGATCACCGAGCCCCCCGGGACGGCACCTCCGGTCAAGGCCACGCCCCCGTCGCTCACGCCGGGCGCGCCGCCCCCCCGAGACGTGCCTCGCCCGCCCGAACAGCTCGTCGGCCGCAGCACCCTGGGCCTCGATGCGCCGTCCGAGCCCAACCTCGCGAAGCTGGTGCTGTCCACCCCGGCACAGGTCGGGGTCCTGGTCGGAAAGCGTCCCGAGTCCGTCGCCATCCGCCTTCGCCAGGAAGGCGAGGGCCGGGTGACCGCCCGGGTCCTGGCCGACCGCGACTGGGTGACGGTCGAGCCCGGCCGCATCGGGGCCGATCAGGTCGAGGTCGTGATCCGCGCCACGATCCACCCCGAGCGCATGAACCGCAGCCGCGGCAGCAGCGTCGTCACCATCGTGCCGTCGCAGGGCCCGCGCATCTCGGTCACGCTGGATGTCGACCAGCAGAAGAGCGGCCCCCCCATCGGCCTCATCGTGGGTGGCCTGGCGCTGGTCGTCGCTGCCGCAGGTGGCGGCGCCGCCTGGTACATGAACCAGGAACCGCCCATCCCGCCCGGCGTCATCCGCGTCGAGCCCGACCCGCCGACGGCGATCGTGTGGGCCGGCGACCGCCTGCTCGGCGAAGGCGCCGTCGATGTCCCGACCGAGCTGGTCGAAGCCGGGCCGGTGACCCTCAAGGTCGAGCTCGACGGCTTCAAGGACTGGAAGCGCACGGTCGAAGCGCCCCCGGGCGAGTCGGTGCTCGTCCAGCCCAACCTGCCCCTCGCCGAGCCCCTGACCTTCGCGCCGGCGCGCGGGCTCGAGGGCACGGTGCTCTCCGACGGTGCAGGCGGGCGCACGATCGCCCGGTACCCGTCGCTGTTCTCGGCCTGCGCGGCTCCCGGGACGTCGGTCTCGGTGCGCGTGTACGTGGCCTTCGGTGGCGACGTGAAGGGGGTCGAGTTCGTCGAGCCCGAGGATCCGCCCAAGGAAGCGGTCTCCTGCATCGTCCGCGGCCTGTCGGCCCTGACCATCCCGACGCCGACGGTCCCGACGGACTACTTCTACTTCGACCACATCTTCGAGCCGCCCCCGCAGTGAGGGCACCGCCCGCCATGGCCGGGATCCGACGGACCCCGTGCGCGGCACCAGAGGCCTGGCGATGAGCGCGGACGAGCGGGCCGAAGCCCTGCTGGACCGTGCCGAGGCAGCGCTCGACGGCGGAGACCCCGAGGCCGCCCTGGCGCTCTGCGAGCAGGCGCTCCTGCTGCTGCCCGGCCACGCCGGCGCGAGCTTCGTGCGAGGCGACGCCCTGCGGATGCTCGGCCAGCTCCCCGAAGCCGCCGATGCCTACCGCACCGCGGCGCTGGCCCAGCCCGAGCACAGCGCGAGCTGGAGCGCGCTGGCCCTGACCTGCTTCGAGCTGCTGCGGATGGACGAAGCGGGTCGCGCCGCCGCCCGGGCGATCCGCGAGAACCCCCACGACGCCGACGCCTGGTGGGTGCGGAGCCTGGTGCACGAGTGGTACGACCACCCCGATGGTGCCGAGCGCTGCGCCCGCCACGCCGCGTGGCTGTCGCCGGACGCCCATCCCCTGCCCCCCGAGCTGTCCGACGACGAGATCGAGGCCCTGGTCACGGACGCCTTGCTCTACATGCCCGAGGCGGTGCGCGACTACCTGGTCGACGTGGCGATCATCCTCGAGGAGATCCCCGACGAGGAGGCGTGCCTGCACTACGACCCGCCGGCCTCTCCCCTGGACCTGCTCGGGTACTTCTCCGGCGCATCACTCGTCGAGCGCAGCCTGGAGGACCCGTGGACCCAGCTGCCCGGCACCATCGTGCTCTACCGGCGCAACCTGGCGCGACGCTCGTCCAGCCGAGAAGAGCTCGTCGAGCAGCTGCGGATCACCCTGTTTCACGAAGTGGGGCACTTCCTGGGGCTGGACGAGGACGACCTCGAAGACCGCGGGCTCGAGTAGGCCCCGCACCCTCGGACGGATGGGGCGGCGAGACGGACGACGCCCGGGTCGTGGGACCCGGGCGCCGAGAGGTGGTGGAGAGAAGGGGACTCGAACCCCCGACCCCTGGAGTGCGATTCCAGTGCTCTCCCAACTGAGCTATCTCCCCACAGGGTGGCCCCTGGTATTGCCCCTCGCCGACGCCGTCAAGGCGCCGCGGGCAGGCCGGTCCCCTCCCCCGCCGGGTCCACCCGGTACATGATCCAGCCGTAGCCGTCTTCGCGTGCGGTCTCGACCAGGGTCAGGCCCTCCCCCCGCCAGGTGCCCCCCTCGGCCAGGAAGGGCGCGGCCGTGGGCGCCTGCGTCCAGTCCTCGCGGAACCACAGCACCCAGCCGATGCGTTCCTGCCGCAGCCATGCGCTGAACGCGGCCGGGTCGCCGTCGGGCACCGGCACGTCGAACCAGGAGTGCAGCGTGCGGTCGTGGGGTCGACGGTCGATCCAGCAGGCAGGGATGTTGTCGACCAGCAGCGGCACCTCGGGGTCGACCTCGTCTTCGATCCACCGCGCCAGCTCGACCTGGGGCCCGTACCACCGAGCGCTCAGGTCGAGCTGGCGGTGCGTCTCCTTGAGGTGGCTCGCCCCGGCCTGGAGCAGACACAGGACGATCAGGCCGCCCCGTGCAGCGCCCGGCAGCCGGCCGGCGGCACGGAACAGGCCCACGACGCCCAGGGGGACGATGACCGGCACGATGGGGCACAGCCACTTCCAGTACAGGTTGTGCCCCGGGTCGTGCTGCCCGGTGAAGCCGATGCCGGCCCAGACGCCGAGCATCGCGAGCCCCAGCACCACCCAGGTGCGGGCCAGTCCATGCCGCAGCCAGGGTGTGGTCGCGAGGGTGACGAACAGTCCGAGCCAGACCCCCCAGCCGATCCGCCAGGGCAGCAGCCACGCCACCAGCGTACCCGCGACCCGGAAGCCGTTGGCCACCCACTGTCCCTGGCTGGTCGCTTCTTCGCCGAGGCCGGTCTCGACGTTGACGGCGACGGCGTGCGACCAGAAGAAGGGCGTGCCGTGGTCGATCCAGGTGTACGTGGCGTACAGGCCGATGATGCCGAGCAGCGGGAGCCCGGCGCGGAGCAGGCGGGGCAGGCGCGGCCCCCGACCGAGGGCGTGCAGCGCCAGGACCGGACCGACGACCAGCGCCCCGTCGAACCGCACCAGGAAGGCCATGCCACCCAGCAGCCCGGCCAGGGCCAGCCGCTCTCGCGACAGGGCGGTCAGCGCGCCCAGCAGCCACATCGCGTAGATCGGCTCGCGCAGGCTGGTGGACGCGTACAGGGCGAATTCCGGCTGGAACACCAACAGCAACCCAGCCGCTGTCGCGACCGCGGGTCCGGCCAGGCGCTCGACCAGCCGGAAGGCCAGGAACAGTGCCGCCAGCCCAGCCAGGAAGCTGGTCGCCTTGGCGGCCAGCACCGTGTCCCCGACCACCGCCAGGAGCAACGCGGCCGCGCCGTAGTACCCGGGCATGTGGTTCATGTCGTAGTGCAGGAAGTGCCCCTCCAGCACGCCGCGCACCATGGCCAGGTTGCCGTAGTCCGACTCCTCCCAGCCGTAGTAGCGGCTGCCGAGGAACAGGCGCCACGCCGCCGCCAGCAGCACGATGGCCGGCAGGGCCAGCCGGCGCAGGGTCGCAGCCCCGCTCACGGCCGCCCTTCCCGGCAGCCGATGCGGTTAGGCTCGGCCGCATGCCGCAGCCCCCCGCCCGCTCCCTGCACAGTGGCTACGCCACCGCCGATGACGGCACCCGCCTGTTCTGGTCGGCGGTCGGGTCGGGTCCGCCGCTGTACTGCTGCAACGGTGTCGGGGTCAGCACCTTCTTCTGGAAGTACCTCGAGCGGCACTTCTCCGACCGGTACACCGTCGTGCTGTGGGACTACCGGGGGCACGGGCGCTCGGCTCGAAAGCTGGACGGTCCCCGCCGGGTGCTCACCGTCGAGCGGCACGCCGACGACCTCGCTGCCGTGGCCCAGGCGGTGGAGGAAGCCGGGCTCTGCACCGGGCCCGCCGTGGTCGTCGGCCACAGCATGGGCTGCCAGGTGGCGCTCGAGTTCCGGCGCCGCCACCCCGAGCGGGTGCGTGGCCTGGTGCTGGCGCTCGGCACCGCCGGCCGTGCCCTGGACACCTTCTTCGACTGGCCGCACAGCCCGAAGCTGTTCCGCGCGACCCAGGTCCTGGTGCACGCCGTCGGCCCCAAGGTGAACCACACGCTGCGTCCCTTGCTGGAGTCGCCGCTGGCCTTCGTCGTGGCGATGAAGGCGCAGCTGGTCGACCCCTACTACACCTCCCGCGAAGACCTGGTGCCGTACATGGCCCACCTGGCTTCGCTCGACTTCGAGCTGTTCATCGACGCCGTCTGCAGCCTCAACGGCCACGACGCCTGGGATGTGCTGCCGGAGCTGGGCGTCCCCCTGCTGGTCATCGCCGCCGAGAACGACAAGTTCACGCCGATGTGGTGCAGCCGCAAGATGGTCGACGAGACCCCCGACGCCGAGCTGCTGGTGCTGGCGGACGCCAGTCATGCCGCGCTGATCGAGCAGCCGGAGACCATCAACCACCGGCTGGAGCGCTTCTTCGCGGAGCACCTCGCGGGCTGACCCCAAGCGCTCAGCTCCCCTGCCGGCGAAGGACCTCGTCGCGCACCCTCACCAGCAGATCGGGCAGGTCGCGAGCGGTCAGCGAGCGCAGGATGCCGGCAGGCACGTAGCTGCCGACCTGCAGGGAGATGTCGTAGGCCGCGCGGGTGCGCGTCCCCTCGTCCAGCGGCTGCAGGGCCCACCCCCCGTCGTTGGCCCGGAAGATGCCCTCCACCAGGGTCCAGCGCAGGCCGACCTCACCCTCCCGCTCCAGGCGCAGCGTGTAGTGCAGCGGGCGGATGAGCTGCAGGTCGAACCGGACCTCCCAGGCTTCCTGTCGCATGCCCCGTTCACGGCGCAGCACCGACACGGCGTCGATCCACGGCAGGAAGGCCGGGTAGGACTCCCAGTCCACCAGGACCGCCATCACGGCGGCGGGCGGGGCGTCGATCTCGATCTCGGCATGTGCGCGGGCCACGGCGGTCCTCCGCGCACAGCCTAGCCCGCCTCAGCGGCGACGACGACGACGGCGCCGCCGCCCCCCACGGCCCTTGCGTCCGCCCTTGCCTTCGCCACCTTCACCGCCCGGTACCACCTCTTCGCCCAGCCAGTCGCCCCACCGCGAGTGCAGGGCAGGCCCGAGGGCGTGGGCGCGGCGCAGCTCCGGATCCTGGGCGAGCAGCTCGAAGGCTTCTTCGCGGGCCCGAAGCAGGAGCGCACGATCCTGGGGAGGATCGGCCCAGGCGAGGTCGGGCGCTTCTTCGGCCCGATCGCCGAGCAGCGCCTCGAGCCCGCGCTGCTGCAGGTCCAGCTCGGCCAGGCGGTAGCCGTCGGCTTCTTCGCAGGCGAGGTCCACCAGCCGGCGGCCCTCTTCCCCCGCGCCGTCGCCCAGCACGAAGGCGCAGGTGCCGTGCTGCAGGTGCCCACGCAGCCGGTGCAGGCGGATGAGCGAGTCCTTGTCGGCGTGCTCGACCACCATCGCCGTGGCGTTGGCGACCGCGGGGGCGTCTTCGATGAAGGTGGTGCTGACCAGGACGTCGATGCGCCGGTGCCGGAAGTCGTCGAACACCCGGAACCGCTCGTCCCTGGACATGGCCGAGGAGTAGACGGCGATGCGCGGGTCGGAGAGGTACTCCTTGCCGATCGCCTGGGCGAAGCGCCGGGCGTCGTCGGGACCGAGCAGATCGCGTCCCGGTGCGGCCGGGAAGGCGACATAGGCCTGGTGGCCCTGCTCGAGCTGCCGCGCGACGAGCTCGTAGGCTTCGGCCCGCTGGTCTGCACTGAACACCCGCGGCACGGCCCGCGCGCCGCTGCGCCGCGGCACGACGCTGACGTCGAACTCGCCGTAGACGCTGAACGACAGGCTGGCCGGGACCGGCGCCGTGGTCACGACCAGCAGGTCGGGGCGGTGGCTCTTGCCGGGCAGCTGCTCCGGCTGGATGGTGCCGTAGCGATCGCGTTCTTCGGCCACGACCAGCCCGAGCCGCCGCCACTCGACGGACTTCTGCAGCAGCTCGTCGGTGCCGTAGACGATCAGCGCTTCCCCACGGCGGATGGCGTCGGCCTGGGCGTGCCCCACCTTGCCGTTGACCAGCAGGGGGTTGATGCCCAGGCTGCGCAGCAGCGGTTCCGCGAACAGGAAGCGCCGCTCGGCCGTCAGGCTGTCGGGGCAGACGAAGGCCACCTGGGCCTTGTTCTCGGCGACCACGACGCCCGACAGCAGGGCGATCATGCTCTTGCCGGCGCCGACGTCGCCCTGGAGCAGGCGGGCCATCGGCGTCTTGCGCACGAGGTCCCGCCGGATCTCGGCGAAGGCGCGCTCCTGGCCGTCGTCCAGCACGATGTTGTGCTGTAGATCGAGCTGACCGACCAGCCCGTGCAGGGCGCGGTGGCCGATGCCCCGCGGCGGCCGGGCCCGGCCCCCCCGCAGCGCCAGCCCCAGCTGGAGCAGGAACAGCTCTTCGAAGGCCAGCCGGGCGCGACCCCGTCGGGTCGTGTTGGCCGGGAAGTGGGCGTCGCGCAGCGCTTCGTCGATGGTCATCAGGCGATGGCGCTCGACGATCGCCGCGGGCATGTGGTCCCGCAGCAGGTCGACGATCGTCACCAGCGACCGGGCCACGGCGTCGCGCATGTCGCGCTCGGCCACTCCATCGATCTCGTAGGTGGCCAGCCAGCCGCTGCCCCGGCCGTCGACGCCGACCGGCTCGGCTTCGTACAGGGCCAGGCCGGTGTCGTCTTCGGTCAGCTCGCCGACCAGCGCCAGCTCCACTCCTTCGTGCCAGCCCGAGAAACCACGGGGCCACGGCCCCATCCAGCGCGCCACGACCGTCGCGCCGCCGCGCAGCTCGAGCACGACCTCGCGCCGCGCCACGCCGGGCGACAGCCGGGTGCAGACCGAGCGCACCGTGCCGCGGACCATGACCTCTTCTTCCGGGGCCTCGCCCTCGCGGTACATCGGCCGACGGTCGAAGTCGGCGGGCGGGGTGAGCAACAGGTCGCCGACGGTGGAGATGCCCTGCTCGTCGAGGGCGGCGATGACGTCGGAGGAGATGCCCTCCACCGTGTCCAGGCCGCGCCCGCCGCGATCGTCGTGGACCAGGGGCAGGCGGGGCTCGATGGTCGGACGGGCGCCCTTCTTGCGCTGGCTGTCGCCGCGGCGGGCGGCCTCGCGGGCCTCGGCCACCAGGTCGAGCAGCTCGTCGTCCGGCGTGCGAGGCGCGCGGGTGCGGACCTTGCTCGCTTCGCGGGCGCCAGGGTCCTGGACCTCGGGCGCGCCGTCGGTGGCGGAGGCGTCCGCGCCTTCCGCTGCCGGGGCATCGGCGTCGGCAGGGCCGCTGCCGTCGCCCTCGGCGTCATCCACCCGGTCATCGCCGTCGGTGGTGTCGCCGCCGATGGCCTCGGCTTCGTCGTCCGGGCCGTCCCCGCGCCGGTCGTCCCGGCCGCCGTCGCGACCGCGGCGCTGGTTGCGTCCGCGCCGCGGCACGACCAGTCGGGCCTGCGGGTCGCCCACGTCGAGCACGGGCATCCCCACGAGCCCCATCGGCACGAGCGCATCGAGCGCATCGCAGGCGGCCTGGACCGCCTGACCCCGAGCCTCGCCCTCGTCGTCCGCGCCCTGCAGCGCCGTGATGGCGGCCATCAGGCCTTCGGGCGACTCGTCGCCCAGCAGCGCTGCAGCTTCCTGCAGCAGACGGGTGCAGTTGCTGCCCAGGAAGGGCACGTCGCCCAGGCGGGCAGGCTCGGCGGCCGCCCACTCCAGGGTGCGTCGAACGGCGGTCAGGCGCCCCCACACCGCCGGCCGCCCGACCAGGGCGGCGGCTTCGGTGCCGGCAGCCATCTCAGCTTCCGTAGATCACGTCGGTGATCACGAAGGTGCGCTTGCCGCCGGGGGTCTGGACCACGACCTCGTCGTCGACGCGCCGGCCGATCAGGGCCTTGCCGATGGGGCTGGAGAAGGAGATCTTGCCGCCGGCCACGTCGGCCTCGTCGGTGCCGACGATTCGGTAGCGCACGTGCTCGTCGGTCTCCTGGTCCTCCATCTCGACCGTGACGCCGAACACCACCTTGTCGCTGGCTTCCAGGTCGTCGATGGAGATCACCTCGGCGCTGGCCAGCTTGCCCTTGAGCTCGGCGATGCGGCCCTCGCACAGGCCCTGGCGATGCTTGGCGTCCTCGTACTCGGAGTTCTCGGAGATGTCGCCATGGGCCCGGGCTTCTTCGATGTCGCGCACGATCTGGGGACGCAACACCTCGAGGTGGTGCTTCAGCTCCGCCTGCAAGGCGGCGTGGCCCTCTGGCGTCATCGGGGTGCGATCCATGGGAAGTCCTGTCTCTGAAAGGAGGGGCACCGGTCGGTGCCGGGAGGGGCGGGCCGGGTTTCGTGGAGGACACGACCACAGGGCCCGAAGCGTGCGACGGCGGGCTCCCTCGTCGGGGCCCGCCGCGTCTCGATCAAGCTAACGCGTACGGCGAGGCGTCACTTCGCGACGGGCTTTCCGTTCTGCATCGTGACCGTCAGGTCGTAGGGGAAGGTCTTGTAGGCCTGGGTGCCCGGGTAGTACGCGTAGAAGACCGTGCTGCAGCTGATCATCGGCGGGTCTTCGAAGCTGCACTCCGCCGAGGAGACCCACTCCTGGACGCCGCGCTCGGTGAGCTCGCGATCCATGGTCTCGTAGGCCGAGTCGGTCGACGAGGTCTCGATGTAGTCGAGCAGCGCGATGGTGGCGCACTCGCGGTAGGCCAGCCGGTCCATCCACGCCGGGACGAAGGCGGCGCCGAGGTAGCAGCACACGGCGACCACCAGCACCATGGCGACCAGGACACCGTTGACGGCGCCCTCGCCCCGACGGTGGCGGCGGACGATCAGCGTGCGGGTTTCGACAGCGGACATGAGGGCTCCTTGCGCAGCAGGCCGAGAGTACAGCATCTCCCCCCATCCGCGAAGGGCCCTCACTCGGATGGTCCATCGCAGGGGGCCCCGCGCGGCCAGCGGTGCACGACCACGCCGACGATGTCGTCGACGGGGATCGGTCCCCAGGTGCGCGAGTCCTTGCTGCGGGGCCGATGGTCGCCCAGGACGTAGACGTGGCCCGCCGGCACGGTCTCGGCGAAGACGTCGCGGCCACCCGGCACCGCCTTCCAGCGATGCGAGCCCCGCGCCTCGGTCACGACGGTCGACTGCCGCGCGCCCCCCGGACCGCAGACCCGCTCCTCCTCGGCCGCCCCCTCGACGGCCTCCACACCGTCCACCCGCAGCGCGCCGTCGGTCAGCTCGACGCGCTCTCCTTCGACGGCCACGACCCGCTTCAGGTAGCGCTCGGCGTCGCCGTCCAGCCGCAGCAGCACGATGTCGCCGGGCTCGGGCCGGCCGAGCCGCCAGACCAGCAGCAGGTCGCCCTGCGCCAGGTTCGGCGCCATCGACGACGTCGCCAGGGTGCGGAGGTCGAACAGGAAGGCGCGGCTCAGGACCAGCAGCAGCCCCAGCCCGAACAGGGCAGCGGCGCCGATGGCGGCGGGAGAGCGGCGGCTCCCCTCACCCATCGTCGACGGAGAGCACGGCCAGGAACGCCTTCTGTGGGATCTCCACGGAGCCCACGGACTTCATGCGCTTCTTGCCTTCCTTCTGGCGCTCGAGCAGCTTGCGCTTGCGGCTGATGTCGCCGCCGTAGCACTTGGCGGTCACGTCCTTGCGGAGCGCCTTGACCGTGGTGCGGGCGATGACCTTGGTGCCGATGGCGGCCTGGATGGCCACGTCGAACATCTGCCGCGGGATGTGGTCCTTGAGCGTCCGCGCGACGATCTGGCCGCGGTGGAAGCTGTTGTCGCGGTGCACGATGATCGACAGCGCGTCGACCGGTTCCTTGTTGACCAGGATGTCGAGCTTGACCAGGTCGCTCACTTCCCAGCGCACGACCTCGTAGTCCATGCTGGCGTAGCCCCGGGACACGCTCTTGAGCTTGTCGAAGAAGTCGAACACGACCTCGGCGTAGGGGATCTCGTAGGTCAGCTGCACGCGGCCGGGGCCGGTGTACTCGAAGGCGATCTGGGTGCCGCGGCGGTCCTCGCAGAGCTTGAGCACCGGGCCGACGTACTGTTCGGGAAGGTGCAGCACCACCTTGCTGACCGGCTCGGCGATGCTCTCGACCTCGCCGATCGGGGGCAGCTTGCTGGGCGAGGTGATCTCGAACTCGGCGCCGGCCTTGGTCCGGACCCGGTACACGACGCTCGGGGCGGTGTTGAGCAGGTCGAGGTCGTACTCGCGCTCCAGCCGCTCCTGGATGATCTCCATGTGGAGCAGGCCCAGGTAGCCGCAGCGGAAGCCGAAGCCGAGCGCGTCGCTGACCTCGGGCTCGTAGTTGAAGGCAGCGTCGTTGAGCTGCAGCTTCTCGAGGGCGGCCCGCAGGTCTTCGTAGTCGGCGTTGTCGACCGGGAAGATGCCCGAGAAGACCATCGGCTTGGACTCGCGGAAGCCCGGCAGGGGCGAGTCCGCGCCGCGGTCCTTGTGGGTGATGGTGTCGCCGACCCGCGCGGCTTCCAGCGTCTTGATGCCGGCGATGACGAAGCCGACGCAGCCGGCGACCAGGTCCGGGCGGTCGCTGATGTCGGGGGCGAACACGCCGACCCGGGTGACGTCGTGCACCGCGCCGGTGGCCATGAGCTTGACCTTGTCGCCCTTCTTGAGGGTGCCCTGGACCACGCGGACCATGACCACGACGCCGACGTAGCTGTCGAACCACGAGTCGATGATCAGCGCCTGCAGCGGGGCGTCGGGGTCGCCCTTGGGGGCGGGGATCTGGTTGACGATCGCGGCCAGCACGTCGTCGATGCCCTGTCCCGTCTTGGCCGAGCACAGCACGGCGTCGTCGATGTCCAGCCCGATGCTGTCCTCGAGCTCCTGGAGCACCCGGTAGGGCTCGGCGCTGGGCAGGTCGATCTTGTTGACGACCGGGATGATCTCCAGGTCCTGTTCCAGGGCCAGGTAGACGTTGGAGAGGGTCTGGGCCTCGATGCCCTGGGCTGCGTCGACGACCAGCAGCACGCCCTCGCAGGCGAACAGGGACCGGCTGACCTCGTAGGCGAAGTCCACGTGTCCGGGGGTGTCGATCAGGTTGAGCTTGAAGGTGCGGCCATCGGCGGTCTTGTGCGTGAGCTCGACCGACTGCGCCTTGATGGTGATGCCGCGCTCGCGCTCGATGTCCATCCGGTCCAGGTACTGGTCCTTCTTGTCCCGCTCGCCGAGCAGGCCCGTGTGCTCCATCAGCCGATCGGCGAGGGTGGACTTGCCGTGGTCGATGTGGGCGATGATCGCGAAGTTGCGGATGGACTCGTTGCTCGGCATGCCGGGCGGCTCCCGTCGGGCGGCGATGGCGGGGCGACGTGCGGCCCCCCGCGCAGAAGTGCGTCGCTAACGTGCCGCTCGTCCCCGGTCGCGCTCCGGCGTCGGCCGAGCGTGGTCACACCCCGTCAGGAGCGCCGGCCGATGCCCTCGTAGACGAAGCCGCGCTCGCGCATGCGCGCCGGGTCGTACACGTTGCGCCCGTCGAAGACGTGCGAGCCCGTCATGCGGCTGCGCATCTCGTCGAAGTCGGGGTGCCGGAACTCGTTCCACTCGGTGACCAGCACCAGGGCGTCGGCGCCGTCGAGGGCCTCCATCGAGCTGTCGGCGTACTCGACGCGGTCCCCGATGATCGCGCGGGCCACCTCGCGCGCCTCCGGGTCGTAGGCGACCACGGTGGCGCCGGCGTCCAGCAGCCGATCGATGACGACCAGCGAGGGCGCCTCGCGCATGTCGTCGGTCTCGGGCTTGAAGGCCAGGCCCCACAGGGCGATCCGTCGGCCGGCGAGCGAGGGCCCGAGGGCGCTGACGACCTTGTCGGCCAGCACCCGCTTCTGGTCGAAGTTCACCCGCTCGACCGCGTCCGCGATCTGCAGGTCCACGTCGTGCTGGCGGGCTGTCTCGACCAGGGCCCGCACGTCCTTGGGGAAGCAGGAGCCGCCGTAGCCGGCGCCCGCGAACAGGAAGCGCGGCCCGATGCGGGTGTCGCTGCCGGTCCCCTGGCGGACCGCCTCGATGTCGGCGCCCACGGCCTCGCACAGCCGCGCGAGCTCGTTCATGAAGGAGATCTTGGTCGCGAGCATCGCGTTGCTCGCGTACTTCGTCAGCTCGGCGCTGCGGTTGTCCATGTAGAGGATCGGCCGACCGGTGCGCACCAGCGGGGCGTAGAGCTCGTCGATCATGTCGCGGGCCCACTCGTGCCGGAAGCCGACGACGATGCGATCGGGACGGGTGAAGTCCTCGATCGCGGCGCCTTCCTTGAGGAACTCGGGGTTGCTGACCACGTCGAAGTCGTGCGCGGCTTCGGCGGCGACGACCTCGCGGACGCGGTCCGAGGTCCCGACCGGCACGGTCGACTTGATGATGACCAGGGTGCGGCGGGCCATGTGGCGGCCCACCAGTCGACTGACGGCTTCGACGCCCGAGAGGTCCGCGCGACCGTCGGGCAGGCCCGGGGTGCCGACCGCGATGTAGACCACCGACGAAGCGCGGATGGCGGCGGCTGCGTCCATGGTGAAGGACAGGCGCTCCTCGCGCACGTTGCGGCGGAGGATCTGCTCGAGGCCCGGCTCGTAGATCGGGACCCGGCCGGCGAGGAGGGCGTCGATCTTGTCCGGGTCGTTGTCGACGCAGCTCACGTCGAAGCCCAGGTCGGCCATGCAGGTTCCGACCACGAGGCCGACGTAGCCGGTGCCGACGACACAGATGCGCATGGGGTCTCCGTCCGGGAGGAAGGTGCGCGGAGGCTATGTCCGCCCGGGGGGGCCGTCAATCGACACGCAGACCGCGTGCCCGCGGCCTTCCCGCGAGAGCGGCGCGGCCTTGACAGCTCTGCAGCGGCCGGGATAGCAGCCGCGGTGCTTCGACATCATGGGCTCCGATCGGGCCCGACCAACTTTCCTGGAGAGCCGCCGTGGCCAACCACAAGGACGCCATCAAGCGCAACAAGCAGAACGAGAAGCGTCGCCTGCGCAACCGCCACTACCGCACCATGATGCGCACCCGCATCAAGGCCCTGCGCACCCTGCTCGACGCTGGGGACAAGGACGCCGCTGCCGCCGCGCTGCCCGAGACCGTCAGCATGATCCAGCGGGTCGCCCAGAAGGGCGTCATCCACAAGAAGCAGGCTGCCCGTCGCGTGAGCCGGCTGACCCAGGCCGTCAACGGCCTCTGAGCGAGGCGCGCTCCGGCGCACCCTCCCTCCTCCTTCGACCGGCCCCCGCTCCGCGGTGTGGCCGGTCGAGGCCGTCTCGGACCTCAGCCCACCAGATCCAGCACCAGCCCCTCGAACACGCGACGGTCGCCAGCCCTCGCGCGATTGAGCTGGTGGTTGGCCCGCGCCAGGCGCGCCAGGATGCGCTCCTCGGACAGCGGGTGCCGACGAAGGGTCTGCTCCGCGGCCTTGCGGGCCTGCCACTGCATCCGCAGGCCCACGGTCTTGGGGTCCCGCCCCTGCCGCAGGCAGTCCTGGAGCAGCAGCAGCTGCCGGAACTGCCAGGCCAGCATCGCCATCAGGTAGTGCGGCGCCGCGCCATCTTCGAGCAGGCGGTGGGTGGCGGCCAGCGCGGCGTCGGCGTCGTGCGCTGCCAGCGCGCCGGTCAGCGCCCAGATCTCGGCTTCAGCGACCACCGAGCAGGTGGCCTCGACCACGGCGGCGTCGATGGTGCCCGCGCCGCCGACCCAGGCCGCCGCTTTCTGGAGCTCCATGTCGAGCCGCCCGAGGTCCCGCCCCGAGAGCTCGACCAGCAGGCGGGCTGCCGCCGGGTCCAGGGTCACACCCAGCCGCGCTGCACGGTCGCGGGCGAAGTCGTGGGGGTCTTCGCTCTTCGCCTCGAAGCGCTCGTAGAGGCCGATCTTCTGGACCCGGTTCCGCAGGCGCACACCGCGGTTCGCGCCCCCGCTCGCCTCGGGGAGCTTGCGGCCGGTCACGACGAGCACGGTGCTCGGGCAGGGCTTCTCGGCGTACTCGAGCAGCGCCTCCTGCAGATCGACCGAGGCCTTGTCGAAGTCCTTGAGGAGGACCACCCGCACCCGCGCCATCATCGGAACCGTGCGGGCCGTGTCGAGGAGGCGACCGGTGACATCGGCTTCGTCGGCCTGGTAGGACGCGAAGTTGAAGCCGTTGGCGGCGCCCTCGCCCAGCACCTGCGCAACCAGCTGATCGACGGCTTCCCGCAGCCGCAGGGGCTCGTCCCCGATCAGCAGTGCGACGGCGGGCGGGTCGGCCGGGCTCATGGAGACTCCGTCGGGGGAGGAGGGCCGCCAGGGCCCAGGGCCAGCCAGGCGGCGAGGTCACCGGCGAGCTCGTCCGCGAGCTGGTCGAAGGTGCGAGCCCGCGCGTCCGCGGCGTCCAGACCGTCGGTGGCGGACGCTTCGTAGCTGCGCTCCGCGCGCAGCACCACCTGCCGGGGGCGCGGGCCGAGCAGCGAACAGGACAACACCAGTCGCGCCCGGTGGACCCGGCGCCCGGAAGCCACCCCGACGACGGACAGGTCGGCCTCGATTACGTCGACGTCCACCGCGGGGCCGCCCGCCGGCACGCCGCGACGGGCCAGACCCGCCGCGAGCCCGGACCGCACGGCATCGGCGACACCGGCCTCGGCGACGGCCGCCCGCACCGCGCCCAGGTGCACACCCTCTCCTCCGGGACCGACCGGCGGTCGGCCCAGGTGACAGGCGGACAGCCACAGCAGCGCGGCGGCGAAGGCGCGCAGTCGGGCAGTCGCGAGCGGAGTGCGCGAGGGCATCCCCGCCTGCGTATTGACACTGTCCCAGGGCGTCGAGACAATGCGCGCCCACCCTGGGAGTCGTCATGCCCGCACCCAGCATCGGGCTGCTCGTCCTGAGCGCCATGTCCGCACACGCCGCGACCGCGGATGGCGACACCTTGCCCGAGCGCCTCCAGCCGGCCCGTCAGGAACCCGCCCCCGAGTCCGGAGGCGAGTCCGTCGACGCCGAGTCGCCCAAGACCCCGGACCCGCGGGGCCGCACCTACCTGATGCAGGCCAACGTGCGCGCCCGCTACCTGACGGTGCCCCAGTCCATCCTGGACATCTGGTACTTCGACAGCGACGACCCGGGGGCGAACCCCTACAAGCGCCCCAAGGTGCACGCCTGGACCGTAGGCGGCGAGTACGTCCTGCAGATGGACCCGGGCCACTGGATCTTCTACGCCGAGTACGCGAAGTCGATGATGGACGAGGGCTACTTCGACGATGTCGAAGAACCGGCCGACCACGACGACGGCGACTGGGTCCGACCCGACGGGCTCGGCGTGGTCGCCTTCGGCTTCGACTACATGCACGAGGTCGTGGCGGTGCCGACGGGTCCCGACCACGGGGCCGTGGGCCTGTCCTTCCTGTTCGGCGCGGGCCTCGGCATGGGCATCATGACCGGCGGCATCGAGGAGTGGCACCCGGGCAGCAACCCCGACAACACGGACACCAGCTGCCGCCCCCTCTCACCGGCCTACGACCGCGTCGATGCCTGTCCGAGCGACGGCTACAAGCGCCTGCCCGGCGTGGTGCCCATGGTCGACCTGATCGCGGCGATGCGGCTGAACTTCTCGGACCACGCGCACATCCGCTTCGAGGGCGGCGTGCACGACATGCTCTTCTTCGGCACGAGCGTGGGCGCCGTCTTCTGAGGCGTGCCCCGGTCGTCGCCGCCGGATCCTTCTGGCTGGCGCGTGGCCGCCTGCCGCGCTATACGGGCCGGGATCACCTTCCCGTGCGCGTGATGCGCCGTTCCCCTTCCCCTTCGAGGTCCGCCTTGATCCTGGTCACCGTCCGCGACAACGAGCCCTTCGAGAAGGCCCTGCGCCGCTTCCGCCGCAAGGTCGAGCGCGAAGGCATCCGCAAGGACATCAAGAAGAACAGCTTCTACCTGAAGCCCGGCGAGAAGCGCCGCCTCAAGCAGCGCCTGGCCGAGAAGCGTCGCCGGAAGGCGCTGCGTCGCGCGCTGCGGAAGGCCGGCACCTGAGCCGGTCTCGACGGTCTCCCTGACGGGAATCACGGGGCGGTCCACACGGACCGCCCTTCGTCGTCTCGGAGCCCGGCGTCGGGGAGAAGGCCGTCTCGGCGCGCTGGCCGCACCGCGCCGCCAGACTCTGCCCCGGAGGTCAGGGCTCCCAGGGATCGGGCGTCGGCGGTCCTGCCGCGAGCAGGTCGCGGGCCCGCCGCCGGGCGACCTCGTCTTCGAGCGCCTCCCAGCCAGAGCCCGTGGGCCGTGAGTCGGCCACTGCCTCGAGGGTGCGCCGCCACGCGCCGTGTTCGCCGGCCGGGCCGTAGACCAGCGCCGCGGTGTCGACCGCTGCGTTGAGCCGGTCCGGCGCGGCCTGGCGGGCGGCGGACAGCTGGGCCAGGGCCTCGTCCCGTTGCGGGGAGAGCGCGGGGGGCACGATGCCCAGGGCCAGCCCGAGCATCGCCTGCGGGCGGCCCCGGTCGAAGCCCGGCGAGAGCTCGACGGCCCGGCGGGCCAGGCCCTCGACCGGAGCGAGATCGACCGCCGCCGCGGCCGGCCCGCGGCTCGCCAGCCAGTGGGACCAGGCGTAGACCGTCCACACCAGGCAGGGCACGTCCTCTTCGGGAACGACCGCGATCACCCGGTCGGTCACCCGCCCGCCTGCAGCCTCCAGTCGACCCGCCGTGGTGGCGCGGAGCCCCAGGCACCGGAGCCCCCAGCCCTTCGCAGTGCCGAGCTCCGCGCGCGCCGGACTCGACTCCCGCAGGGCGCGCAGGGCGGTGCCTCGTGCGAGGGCCGCGTGGATGCGGGGCTCGCTCGCGTGCGCGACATCGGCGTCCAGCAGGCACTGGATGGCGCCGTCGACCGCCTCGCGGGACGGCACCCCCTCGCCCAGGCCCTGCTCGCAGGCAGCGAGGGCCTCGGCCACCGGATCCCGAGCGCTCGACCGGACCTGGAAGATGCAGCCGCTCGTCGCGAGTCCGAGCGCCAGCACCCACGCCATCGCGCCGACGACGCCGCGGCGCGACGAGGCCCGCCGCTGCGATACCGTGGGGAGACCGGCGTCCGCCTGCCCGGATGGTGGAATGGTAGACACAGGGGCCTTAAAAGCCTCTTCCCGCTGGGGAGTGCCGGTTCGACTCCGGCTCCGGGCACCTCGTCGGGTCCGTCGAGGCACACGGTCGGCGGCCCAACCGCCCGCCGTTCGTGACATATTCGAACGTGGTGGACGGTGTCGCGCCACTCGACGTTGGTACTCTGTCGTTGCGCACTCTCGCGGCGAGGTTCGTGCATGGGACACATCATCGGAATCGATCTGGGCACCACCAACTCGGTGTGCGCCTTCATGGACCGGACCGAACCCCGCATCATCATCAACGAGGAAGGCGGTCGGGTCACGCCGTCGGTCGTGGGCTTCACCAAGACGGGTGAGCGCTTCGTGGGCGACATCGCCAAGCGCCAGATGCTCATCAACCCCGACGCGACGATCCACTCGATCAAGCGGTTCATGGGCCGTCGGTACCGCGACGCCCGGTCCGACCTGGCGCTGGTGAACTACACGATCACCGAGGCCGCCAACGGCGACTGCGCCGTGGCCATCAACGGGCGCACCTTCTCCCCGCAGGAGGTGTGCGCCATGATCCTGCAGAAGCTGCGCAAGTCGGCCGAGGACTTCCTGGGCGAGACCGTGACCGAAGCCGTCATCACGGTGCCCGCGTACTTCACCGACCGCCAGCGCCAGGCCACTCGCGACGCCGGGACCATCGCCGGACTCGACGTCCTGCGGATCATCAACGAACCCACGGCCGCGGCCCTGTCCTACGTGCACGACCGCAAGAAGGCGAGCACCATCGCGGTCTACGACTGGGGCGGCGGTACCTTCGACATCTCGCTGCTGTCCGTCGATCGCGACGTGGCCGAGGTGCGGGCCACCCGCGGCAACAACACGCTGGGCGGCGCCGACATCGACCGTCGCATCGTCGACTGGCTGCTCGAGCGATTCCGCGACGAGCACGGGATCGACGTCAGCGACGACAAGATCGTGATGCAGCGGCTCCGGGACAGCGCCGAGCGCGCCAAGCTCGAGCTCTCGAGCGCGCCGAGCACCGAGATCCACCTGCCCTTCCTGGTCAGCGACAGCAGCGGCCCGAAGCACCTGCAGTGCAGCCTGACCCGCGCCACCTTCGAGAGCCTGGCCGAGCCGCTGTTCCAGCAGACCCTCGCCGAGTGCCGCAACGCGCTCGAAGAAGCACGGCTCGACGTCGGCGACATCGACGAGATCATCATGGTCGGGGGCAGCAGCCGCATCCCCCGGGTGCAGGAGATGGTCCGCGAGCTGTTCGGTCGGCCGCTCAACAAGACCTTCAACCCCGACGAGGTCGTGGCCATCGGCGCCGCCATCCAGGGCGGCATCCTGGAAGGCGAGGTCAAGGCCGTCACCCTGCTCGACGTGACCAACTTCTCGCTGGGCATCGAGACCCAGGGGCGTCGCTTCGAGCCGCTGATCCCCAAGAACACGACCATCCCCACCCAGAAGACCCAGCTGGTCAGCACCGTCGTCGACAACCAGCGGACCGTGAAGATCCACGTGCTGCAGGGCGAGAGCCCCGACTCGCGCGAGAACGTCAGCCTGGGTGAGTTCGAGCTGCAGAACATCCAGCCCGCCCCTCGCGGCGTGCCGCGGATCCAGGTCCGGTTCGCCATCGACGCCAGCGGCATCGTCAACGTCAGCGCCGAGGACCTCCGCACCGGCATCTCCGACGAGATCACCATCGACGCGCCGACCGGCTTGTCCAAGGTCGAGCTGGAGCGCGCGCGCGAGGAGGCCCAGGTCGCGGCGGAGCACGACGAGTCCGCCCGGGAGATCAAGGGCCTGCGGAACATGGTCGAGAAGGAGCTCGTCACCCTGGAGAGCTTCCTGCGCGAGAACCGCGGGCTGCTGCCGAAGACGGACATCTTCGAGCTCGAGCAGGCGCTCAAGCGCGGCCGCATGGCCCTGCTGAAGGCCAGCGACAAGCGCAACCTCGACGCCCTGCTCCGCTACCTGCAGCGCTTCCACCAGCACCTCCGCGAGAAGATGGAGTCGCAGGCGCGCATGCACTGACGCGCCGGCGGTCTCGCCGATCCGCACGCCGCGGCGCCGGTCCTCGAGGACGCGGCGCCGCGCTCGTCTCGGGTGCAACCCGAACGAAATGGGACAATCGCAGCCCGACAGGGACGCGCCTTCCGCATACGATGAGCAGACTTCCCGCGGCCACCCATGTTTCCTCGCAAGAACTCCCCTGCCTCCGCAGCGCCCGGCGCGGCGCTCGCCGTGCTGCTGGCGATGGGGCTCGGGCCGCTCGCTGCGTGCGGAGAGCTGGGTGAGGTGCTGGGACCGCCGGCCCCGACCGTCGAAGAGCTGCCCGCGGTGCTCGAGCCGCACGCTGCGAGCCTGACGCGGCTGAGCTGTGCGGGCTGCCCGGAGCGCTGGGAGCCCGCGTCCTGCGAGTTCACCGAGTCGCTGCTGCGCGGCGAGGGACTGCAAGCGTCGCACTGCGCGGTGGTCCAGACCGGCACCGGTCGCAACGCCGTGCCCGAGCGCCTGCTGCCCCTGGCGCGGCGCCACATCAACGACGCCCGAGAAGACCTGGACCGCACCCGGAACCCGGTCGATGGCGCGCTCGCGCTCTACGCTTTCGGCAGTGACCTGCAGCGGCTCGGCAGCCTCGACTCCTGGAAGCTGGGGCTCGAGGCCCGCGCCCAGGCGCTGGCCGTGCTGTCGGAGCAGAAGGGCGAGGGGCGGTGGACCGCCGAGCTGCTCGCGCTCGAGAGCGTGGCGCCCGCGCCGGCCCGCGCGGCGGACGTCGCGGTGCTCGACACGGCCGCGCGCCTGGTGAACCCCGAGCGCAGCCAGCGCCAGGCGATCCTGATGGGCAGCCGGGCGGCCCGCGAAGCGCTGCGGGTTCGCCCCGAGCAGCGCGCCTCCGCGATGCGGGACGTACGCCAGGGCCTGTCCGCTGCCCTTCCCCAGGGCCGGACCGAGCTCGATCTGGTCGAGGCCTGGGAGGGTGCGGAGTATGTGCGCGAGCGCAGCATCGGCATCGCGCTGGACGCCGCACTCGCCGCGCGTCGGAGCTGCCCGGCCAGCCTGGACGAGCTGGTGCCTGCCGTCATCCACCGCGTTCCGGACGGCTGGCAGCTCGATGGCACGGCCTGCCGCGCACGCCTGACGGTCGACCCCACCGCGGAGGCGGCCCCGCCGCTGCCGGCCCAGGGTGCGTTGGCCGCGCCTCGCTGAGCGCCCACGGCGCCTCGGGGCGAGAGAGTCAGCCGGCCGAAGGAGCAGCCAGGGGCCGAGACGAAGCGACGCCGACCATTTCTGGTCGGCGTCGAAGTGGTGGAGCTGAGGGGACTCGAACCCCTGACCCCCAGAATGCCATTCTGGTGCTCTCCCAACTGAGCTACAGCCCCAGGAGTGCAGCACACGGGGTCTCCCCCGCGCGAGGCTCGGCCCTTGTAACGAGCGCCAGACGGGCAGGCAAGGCGGGCCGAGAGAGTTTGTGGCTCAGGCTGCGGCGTCGGGGTCGCTCCCGTCGGACTCCTGCGCGGCAGCCCCGGCTTCGAGCTCGTCGGCACTCTCCTCGTCCGCCGCCTCGCCCGACGACTCGCCACGGGCAGCCTCGACCCGGGCGGCCTCGGCGCGTGCGGCGATCTCGGCCTCGACCTCGGCGATGCGGGCCTCGAGCTCCTCGATGCGCCCGATGCCCCGCTCGAGCCCCGGGTGCCGCAGCTCACCGCCTTCGATCAGCGTGCGCACCTCGCGTCCGAGCTTCTGGTACATCACGTCCCGGTCGCGCCGCAGCTGCCGCAGGTCCAGCCGCACCCGTCCGCCCTCGGCGGCCCGCTTGGCGGTCTTGCGTCCCCGCCGGAACAGGACCCGCGCGAGCGACAGGACCGCGGACCCCAGCATGCCGCCGGCGTCGCCGAGCCCGCTGTCGGGCCGCGACGGCGCCCCGGCATCCCCCGTGGTCCCGTCGCGATCCTCCCCGCCCGCGGGCGGAAGGTCGTCTGCGGTGGCATCTGCCATCGGGCTGCTCACGTCGTCGGACACGCGACCTCCACGGGGCGCCACAGGGCACGACCCGCCCACGAGGTAGCGCCGGACCCCACCCTCGGCAACGTCGCATTATGCATGGGGGCCACTGCCGCTTCGGCACTCCCCTCCTCCTCTCGGAGCCCGCATGATCCTGGTGACCGGCGGAACCGGCCGCTTCGGCGAGCAGGTCGTCCGCACCCTTCGCAAGCTCGGTCTCGACGTCCGGGTGCTCGTGCGCAAGGGCAGCCACTACTACTGGCTCAACGACACCGGCTGCGCCTTCTTCTTCGGTGACCTGCTCGACCCGGTCAGCCTGCGTCGCGCCTGCCGCGACGTGGAGTACCTGGTGGTGTGCAGCGGGGTCCGGAACGAGACCCGCGCCCAGAACCACACCACCGTGACCCTGGAAGGCCACGGCGCCCTGTTCCAGGCCGCCCGCGAGCGGGGGGTGCGCAAGGTGGTGATGCTGTCCTGCGCGGGCGCCGACCGCGACTTCCCCGTGCCCTCCTTCCAGGCACGCAGGGGCGCCGAGGATCAGCTCGTCGGCAGCGGCCTCGACTACACCATCCTGCGCGCCACGGTGCACGAGCACTGGTTCCTGGACCTGGCCTGGCGCCTGCACGACCGCGCGACGGTGTGGCTGCCCCCGGGCGACAACCAGCTCCAGCCCATCGCATCGCGCGACCTGGCGCTGATGGCGGCGGCCAGCCTGGACCTGTCGGACGTCGCCAACCAGACCATCGAGGTCGGGGGACCGGACCGCGGCTCGGCCCGGCACTTCTTCGAGCTCGCCTGTGGGCTGGTCGGCAGCGACCCGGGCGACGCCACCGTGCTGCCCGCCCCGGCCGTCGCCGTGGGACGCCGCCTGGGTCGACCGATGCGGCGCTACGCGCACCGGCTCGCCGAGCGGCAGATCTGGTTCGGCGAGGACTTCACGGTCGACGCCGACGCCCTGGCCCAGCGCTTCGGGATCCGCCTGACGTCGCTGCCCGACGCCATGGCGCAGACCAACGAGCTCTACAAGGTGCTGCGGGACCCCGAAGCCCGCGAGAAGCGCATGGTCCACCCGCAGTTCTACGCGACGGTCTACGAGCCGGGCGAGGCCGACTGGTCCGACATGCCCGAAGGTCCGGCGCCGGCCCGGGACTGAGCACGCCGCGGGCGCGACGCCTGACCGGGACGACGCCGCGGGCTCAGTGACCGGCGGCGGCCTTGCCCTTGGGCTTCGCGTTCCAGACCCGGGTGGCGAGCAGGGTGCCGGCCAGGGCGAGCGGGATCATCGCCAGGGGCCAGCCCGACCAGTTGGACGGGTCCGTCACCGGCCCGGTGAGCTTGCCGGCGGCGTCGAACTGCTCCTTGGGCAGGATGATGCTGTAGGTCAGGCTCATCACGCCGGTGCCCAGGTAGACGAAGCCGTCGATGATGCCCACCGCGACGCCGACGTTCTTCTTGCCGCCGAAGTCCATGCTGGCCGTGCCGGACAGCATGCCGTGCACGCCGATGACCGCCATCGACATGAACAGGACGAGCCACGACTGGCCGTTGAACACGAACTCGCCGACCGTGAACAGCGGCGCGGCGTCGAAGCTGAAGTACAGCACCACGGAGCTGACCAGCAGGATGCCGTAGAGCACAGCGGCCACCGGACCCCGGCGGGACCCGAAGACGTGGTCGGAGATGGTGCCCGCGAACACGCCGCCCAGGATGCCGGCGCAGCACAAGAGCATGCCCCAGTTGTCGTAGACGAAGTCGCCCTTGAGGTGCAGGGCGACGTCGGTCTGCTTCGCGAAGGTCCGGTACCACTGCATGATCGCCTGGCGCAGGAAGCCCGAGCAGAACTCGACCAGGGCGATGGTGATGATGATCGGGTTGGTGAGCATCTTGGCGAAGACCTGGCCCACCGACAGCTGCGGTCCGTCGTCGCCCGGAGCTGCGTCGGCGGTGTCGAAGTCGTCGTGCCCGGCTTCTCCCGGCGTGTTCTTCACAATGGCGACGTCGATCACCCAGAAGATGCCGAGCAGGATCGCCGGGGCCATGAACACCCACACGACGTTGCTGTGGGCCAGGATCATGTCGCCGATGTCGTAGGCGAAGTAGATGCCGAGCGAGATCAGGATGCCGAAGATGGCGCCGAAGACGCCGCGCTCCCGGACGTGGAACCAGGGCGCGTTGCACTTGACGATGGCCACGGCGCCGAAGCTCTGGAAGTACATGTTCGCGCCGTAGAGCACGCTGAACACGACCAGGAAGTGCTCCGCCACGAAGGCCGAGCCGGGACCGTGGGTCAACAGCGTCCAGCTGGCCGCGCCCATCAGCAGGTTGACGACGGCCGCGCCGCCCGCTCCCGCCAGGATCGCCGACTTGCCGCCGAACCGGTCGGTGAGCGGTCCGTTGAGCAGGAAGGAGCAGCCGTAGACCCAGGTCCCGACCGTGAAGATGATGCCGAAGTCGTCGTTGCCCATCAGGGCGCCGCCGGTCGGGTCCTGCATCTCCTCGAAGGCGAACTTGCTGATCTTGAGGTTGTAGCGCCCCATGTACAGGAAGGCGTAGGTCAGCCCGAGCGGCAGCCAGTTCATCAGCCGGCGCTTCAGGAAGGCCGGGCTGTGGTCGACACCCTCGACCTTCGGCAGGCGGGCGATCACGATGCCGACGACGATCAGCAGGATCCCGATCGGGGCGAACTCTTGCAGGAACTCCATCATGGCCGGCTCCATGGGCGACAGCGGGCGCAGGGGGACACGCCGAGCCCTTCGCGGGTATCACGCGATCCCGTCCCTCGGGACGAACTCACGGGAGCGTTTCCGGACGGCCTCCGACCCGTCGCCGGCCGCGGGCCGCTCCTCGCTCAGCCGCCGTCGAGCCGCACCGAGCGCCGGTCGCCCGGATCCACCACCGGGCCGCGCGCCGCGAGGTCCACGGCGCTGTCCAGCACCGTGCGGCCGATGCCGCGCACGTCGCGCGGCTCGACGCCCAGGTTGCGCTGCCACTGCGTGGCCACGAAGGAATTCGTCGCCACCGAGTAGGTGCGCCGCAGGTCCAGGGGCTGCCCGCCGACCTGGACCTCGACCAGCTCGGGCGCCCCCATGCGCACCCTCCACCGCAGCTGCAGCCCCGACAGCTGCATCGCGCCTCTCCCGCCGTCCGCCTCGGCCGCCGCAGCCGAGAGCAGGATGCCGATCAGCTCCTGGCCGGTGACGTCGAAGGTCACCACCTCGTTGCCGAACGGGAAGATCTCGTACAGGTCCCGGCGGGTCAGGCGCCCGGCCGGCAGGTCCGCGCGGATCCCTCCGGCGTTGTAGATGCCGACGTCGCTGCCGGCGGCCAGCCGCACCACGTCGGAGGCCCAGCGGCCCAGCGGGGACTCGTCACCGTGGCTGCGGACCAGCGCGGTCTCGGCGGTGCCCACGGTGACGTCGAAGACCGCGTCCACGGCGCGACTGTAGCCGTCCACCAGCCGCACGACGTCGGGGTCGGGGGCCAGGGGGAGCGCGTCAGGCCACAGCTCCTGCGCCTGCCACTGCAGGTGGGCGATGCCGCCTTCGCCGTCCGTCTGCACCTCGGCGACCCCGAGCAGCCTCCCGTAGGCGCCCGCCTGGACGATCCAGGTGTCCCCGACGCGCTCGGCAGCCTGCATGCGCGTGTGCGAGTGGCCTCCCACGATGAGGTCGATGCCCGGAACGGCCTCGGCCAGGGCCCGGTCGGAGTCGAGCCCGATGTGGGTCAGGGCGACGACCAGATCGACCTGGGGCTCGAGCGCGGCGACGGCCTGGGCCGCTGCCTCGGCGTGGTCGAGCACCGCCAGCCGGGCCATCGTGTCGGCATCGGTCAGGTGGGACAGGCCCGACGTCGTCAGGCCGAACACGCCGACCTTCAGGCCGTTGACCTCGAAGATCTCCCAGGGCTGGCTGCCGGCCAGGGCCGGAGCGCAGCCGAGCGCCCGGGTCGAGCAGGGCGCCCGCAGGTTGGCCGACACCACGGGCGTCCGGCTGTCGGCGACGAAGGCCGCCGCGTGGTCGAAGCCGCGGTCGAACTCGTGGTTGCCGGGCACCCAGGCATCGACGCCGACCGCCTCGAACAGGTCGAGCATCGCCCCGCCCTGGATGCCGCGGGCTTCGATCTCCATCAGGGGCGTGCCGCTCAGCACGTCCCCGGCGTCCAGGTAGAGCACGGCGTCGGCGCCGTGCTGGCGCTCCAGGCTGCGCACCCAGCTGTCGATGGCGACGAAGCCCCCCAGCGCGGGCTCGCCGTCCAGCCAGCTCGCGGGCTCGGGCTCGTAGTGGGCGTGGATGTCGTTGGTGTGTGCGATCACCAGCCGGCCCGGACCCAGCGGGACCGCGGCGGGCGCATCCAGCGACGCGGCGGGTGGGTTGGATCGGGGGGCACAGGCCCACAGCAGCAGGGCCGGCCACATCGTCGCTTCAGCTGCCCCGCACCAAGGCGGCGAGCTCGGCGCAGACGTCTGCATCGACGACGCCCTCGACCTTGCGCAGCACCGCGCCGTCTCGACCGATCACCCAGGTCTGCGGGATCTTCTCGAAGCCGATGCCCATGCCGGGGAAGAACTCGTCAGACGGCACGGTCACCAGCAGGCTCGGCCAGTCGATGCCGTTGCCGGCGGCGAAGTTGGCGACGTGCTCGACGACGTCGTCCTCGTCTCCCCGCGGGTCGAACAGGTCCCAGGACACGCCCAGGAAGTCGACGCTGCCACCGAGCTCGCGGCGCAGCGCCGTCAGGTGGGGGAGCTCGTCCACGCAGGGCAGGCACCAGGTGGCCCAGTGGTTGACGATACGCGGGCGAGGACCAGGACCGTGGGCGACCCGCAGCAGCGCCAGATCCGCCTTGCGGCAGCCCTGTTCCGGCAGACCGGACACCGCCCCCGATGGTGCGGCGGGCTCTTCGTCTTCGTCCGAGGCTTCGCCTTCGCTGCCCGAGGCGGCTTCCACGCGCTCGGCGCGGGCGGGCAGCGGATCGGGAGGCACACGCTCGCCGGGCTTCTCGAAGAGTTCGTCCTCGGCCACGCGGGTCGCCACCACCTGCGCGGCGCGACGCAAAGCTCCCTTCACTCCTCGCCGAACCATGCCCATGGGCGCGCACTCCTCTGCAGCAGTCCCCCCAGGTTAGCCCAGCGGACCTGCCGGCGCTGCCCGGCCGCGCTCAGTGGACCGCCTGACCCCAGACGACCAGCGCCCCGGCGTCCCGATCCCAGGTGTAGACCCGAGCGCTCACCGGCGCCTCGGCCGCCTCGAGGATGCGCGCGACACCGACCGCCATGACCCGGTCCAGCGGCTCCGAGCCCCCACACCACGCGAGCAGCGTGCCTCGGGTCGGGCTGGCCAGGCGCAGGCCGGCGTCGCCGCAGCGCGCGTCCAGGGCGGCGGGGTGCAGCCAGCCCACATGGTCCAGCCCGTCCCCCTCGGCCGACACCCAGTACCAGGCGTCCATGTCGGTCACCTGGGTGCGCTCCGGGCGGTCGGGATGCAGCGGCAAGACGATCCGCAGGGCGGGTTCGAGCTCGGCGGCTTCGAGGCCCACGGTGGCGAGCTCGGCGGCGGTCAGCCACCGTCCCGGGCGCTCGTCGGTCGGGCGCACCCGGAAGGCAAGCACCAGGCCCTCGGCGAGGTCCCGCCACGCCAGGGGCGCCGAGCCCTGCTCGTCTGCGAGGCGCAGCAGGTCTTCGGGGAGGACGGCCACCGGCGCGAGGTCCCAGGGCAGCGCCGTGGAGGGCAGCGCGCTCGGGTCTGGGGGAGGAGGGGCCTGCGGAGGAGGAAGGGCGGCCGCCGTGGCGACCAGCGACCAGAGCCCCAGGATCACTCGCTGACCCGGTAGTGGTCGACGAGGGCGCCGATCTCCTCGCTGTGTTCGCTGTCGCAGTCCTCGACCATGACCTGCAGCTCGGCCGTCAGGCGGCGCTGGCGCTCGCACAGCACCTTGGCCATCGCCAGCACCAGCTCGTGCGCCGCGGGATTGCGATCGTCCCACAGCTGCTGGAAGGCGGAGCGCGAGAACTCGAGCACCGTCAGGTCGGTGACCGCGCGCACCGAGGCGGAGCGCGGCGAGTCGTCGAGCACGGCCATCTCTCCGAAGCAGGCCCGCACCCGCAGGTCGGCCACGTCGTGGGACACGCCGTCGGCGTCGGCGCGGGCGACCCGTGCTTCGCCTTCGTAGATGACGTACCAGGCGTCACCTTCGGTGCCCTGCTCGAACAGCACCGCCCCCGCACGCAGCCGGCGGACCCGCATCAGCCGGGCCACGTCGGCGAGGCCGGCCGGATCCAGGCGCTCGAACAGCGGGGCGTCCAGCAAGAAGTCGATGACCTGTTCGAAGGTCAGGCTGGCATCCATCGGGGACTCCGGCGCGACGAGACCGCGGCCGAGGCGGGTCGTCGAGGAGGGGGCGTGGACCCGCAGCTTAGGGCCCCAGGCTCGTGCTGGCCAGCGCGAGCCGGCTGGCTATGCTCCCAGGTACACTGCAGGCGCGGCCACTCATCCCGGCCCGCGCGATCCGCCGACTGGAGGCCCCGTGGGCATCAGGGACAAGCTCAGCAGCCGCGTGCGCAAGGTCGTGAACCGCTTCTCCGGCGAGTACTCGGCCCCCGCGCCGGAACAGCTGAAGCCCTACGAGCGCCCCGGCACACCCGCTGACGACGCCGAGGTCGTGATGGCCCGCCTGCCGCGCCCCGGCGCCGCGAAGAAGCAGGACGAGGACTGACCGACAGGCAGGGCCTCAGTCGCGCCTGGGGGCCCACTCCGCCACGACCTTGAAGTGGGCCGCCTGGCTGTTGTTGGCGATGCAGACGACGCTGTTCGCGTCGATCTTCAGGCCGAACTCCAGCGTCAGGCGCGACGGGGCCTCGTGCTTCTCGGCGGTCTGCTGCGCAGACTCGGCGAGCTTGCTCGCGACCAGCGACGACACCTTGACCACGTTGTTGAGGATCTGGTCGGGGTGGAAGCCGTAGTCGTCTTCGCCGCGGGCGAAGCCGCCAGCGATCTCCACGTCGATGAAGACGCTGGTCTCGTCGTCCAGCCGGTTCTCGATGAGCATCGCGAGCCTCCCTGGCGAGGTCGGAGGGAGGTCGACCCGCGCGACGTGAGCGTATCAACAGGCCGTGCTACGGTCCCGCGCATGTCGACGACCGAGACCCCCTGGTGGACCGAGCGCTACGCGCGCCTCGCCGAGATCGACCCCGCCTTCGCAGGCGCCATCGACAGCCACGCCGAAGACCAGGTCGAGCTGATGACCCAGCTCCTGCGCCTGGAGCCCGGCGCGCGCGTGCTCGATCTGGGCTGCGGAGCGGGGCGCCACGCGATCCTGCTCGCCGAGCGCGGCATGGAGGTCGTCGGCGTGGACTGGAGCGAGCCCGTGCTGGAGCTCGCGGCCGACACCTGGGCGCGCCGCCACGCCGACGAAGCGGGCCCGCGGTTCGTCAAGGGCGACATGCGCACGCCGCCGGTCGAAGGCACCTTCGACGCGGTCATCGCCATGGACGTGGCCTTCGGCATCTTCGACGACGACGCCGACCACCTGCAGGTGCTGTCCGCGGCCAGCGAGCTGCTCGCGCCCGACGGTGCGCTGCTGCTCGAGCTGTTCAACCCCTACTTCTGGTCCCACGCCGCACAGACCCGGCACTACCCGGCGGGGGCCCTCGCGGCCGACGCCCACCTGGTGCGTTCGTGGCGGTTCGACGCCGACCTGGGCCGGGTCGAAGACCACATCACCGTCTTCCGCACCGGCGCCGAGCCCGAGACGGTGCCGCCCCAGTCGCTGCGCGCCTGGACCCCCACCGAGATCCGCGCCCTGGTGCAGGCCGCCGGACTGTCGCGCGTGGCGATCCACGGCACGGATGGCTGGCGCACCCCCGACGGCCCCCGCCGCCTCGACGCCGTGAGCAGCGCCTTCATGTGGGTGGTCGCCCACCCCTGAGCGCCCACCAGGCATCCTGCATGGTGCGCTCCAGCTCGACCCGCGCGGCCTCGACCCCGTCGCGGTCCTCCGCCGTCGCCCGAACATCCAGCCGGCCGTAGCGGATCACGACGCGCGCGCCTGGCGCTGGCAGCTCGAACCGGTCCCACGACGACAGGTGGGCCGCGGGCGACGCATGGCTGACCAGCCACAGCACCGGGCGGCCGGTGGCCGCAGCCAGGGCCGTGGCCCCCACGTGGGGTCGGTGCCGGGGGCCGCGGGGACCGTCCACCGCGAGCGCCGCGATGCGTCCGGATCGGACGCTGTCCCGGGCGGCGTACCAGGCCTCGCGCCCCCCCCGGCTGGTGCTGCCCCGGATGGTGCCGTAGCCCAGCCGCGCGATGAACCGCGCCAGCAGCTCTCCGTCGCGGGAGTGGGACGCCATGCCGTCGATGGGCAGGTGCCGGTGGGTCCCGATGGCCGCGAGCTGTTCGCCGTGGAAGAAGGCGAGCACCGCGCCGCCGTCGGCCGTGCACGAGGCCACCGCGGCTTCGTCCAGCCGCCGCAGGCGCCAGCTGCGGCTCCACAGCTCCATGACCGCGGCCGCCGCGACCGGGGCCAGCGGTCCACCCGCCGGACGCAGGGCGGCGGGGGCCGGGTCTTCGGCGACCGGCGACGGATCCGAGGGGTCGGGAGGAGGGGCGGCCACGGGCGGAGGGTATCGGTCGCGGTGTGCGGCCGCCCGGGTGGATAGGGTTCTGAGCGGAGGAGGACTCCGCAGGAGGAGGACGAGGTGAAGGTCGGCGACCGCGTGCTCGAGCGCTTCCGGCTGCAGGCTGCCCTGCCTGCGCCCCCGGGTCAGCTGCGCTTCGCGGCCATCGACGACGCGACCGGCGAGCCGGCCGAGATCATCGCGCCCACCGCCCAGGTGGCCCTGCGTCCCGGGGCCGACCGGGTGTTCGTCGCGGCGCGCAGCGCTCCGACCAGCCACCCTGCGTGGCTGCCCGCGGGTCCGGTCGGTCGCGCCGATGGTCGCCCGGCCGCGGCGCGCCCCCCGGTGGCGGCCCCGCTCCCCGCGGCCCTGCGCCTGGACGCCACGCAGGTGCGCGCCTGGGCGGGCTGGCTCGGACCGGCCCTGCTCGACGCGGACCCCTCCCTCGGCGGGCGCCTCGGCCCCGAAGACCTGGTGCTGGACCCGGACGGCGTCGTGCGCATCTCCCCGGCCGGCCTGGCCCAGCCTCGCGAGCGCGTCCGGGCCGACGCCTTCGCCGGCGCCTCCGGCAGTGCGCTGCACGGCCTGGGGACCATCCTGTTCGAGGCGCTGACCGGCGCGCCGCCCCCCGCCGACGGGCGAGGCGCGCGGGATGTCGATCCGGCCGTTCCGGACGATGTCGACTCACTGCTCGACGCGCTCCGCGCCCCTTCCGTCGACCGGGCGCGGGCAGCGCTGCTCGCGCTCCCCGACGGCGAGCCGCCTCGGCTGTCCCTGGACGGCGTCGCCTCCCCTGCCTCACCGACTGCGCCCCCCCCGGATCGGCTCGCCGCGCCCCAACACACGGTCCGCACGACCCGCGACGCCCCCGCGCCGCTGGCTGCACGCGTCGACGCCGCCCGGCTGCCCTGGGCGGTCGTGACCTGGCCTGCGGGCCTCACCGGCGCCGCGCGCAAGCGCGCCGCCGCCCTGGCGGATGTGCCGCTGGATCGCGTGGACGCCCTGGCCGCCGCCGCCCTCCCCCTGGTGCTGCACACCGCCCCGGACGCCGCCACCGCCGGCGCCGTGCTGCCGGCCTTCGAGGTCGCCGGCCTGCCGGTCGAGGTGCGCTCGGCGGATCCCCCCACCAGCGTCGCCCTCCGCGCGGCGGGCGCCGGCGCACTGTCGGTGGGCGCAGTGGTGACCGCCGTGCTCCTCCTGCCCCTCGCGCTGGGCCTCCCACAGCTCCTGCTCCCGCTGGTCGCCCTCTGCCTGGTGCTGGGACTGCCCCTGGGCTGGCTCGCGCTGCAGTGGGGCACCGAGGCCCGTCGGCGCGTGCAGCTCGACCGGGCCCGTGACGTGGTCGGCGCGCGAGACCCCGGCAAGCTGGCGCTCGACGGGGCACTGGAGTCCGTGCGGGCCGCCCACCGCGCCATCCTGCAGGCCGAGCTCGCGGTGCCGGTGCGGCTCGACCTCGAGGAAGCCCTCGACGAGCTGCGCGCCGAGCTGGCCGAGGGCGCCGTCGGGCCCGAGCGCCTGCAGATCATCCGGGACCTGGCAGACGAGCTCGGCCGCTCGGTCGTGCCGGCATCCCCGAGCGTGCGGGGCCCGGACCGCGACGAGGACCTGAGACGTCGGGTGCGTGCCGCTCGTGCGGCGGCGGCGGAGCTGCACCGCGGGAGCTGAGTCCCGCGGGCCGGGTCTCAGCCCCCGGTGCCGTCCGTGCCAGCGTCGCCGGTGCTGCCGCCGTCACTCCCCGAGCCGCCGGTGTCCGAGCTGCCGTCGGTACCCCCGTCGGTGCTCCCGGAGTCGGCGCCGCCGTCGGTGCCCGCGTCGGTGTCGGTGCCCGCGTCGGTGTCGGTGCCCGCGTCGGTGTCGGTGCCCGCGTCGGTGTCGGTGCCCGCGTCGGTGTCGGTGCCCGCGTCGGTGTCGCCGTCCGCGTCGGTGTCGCCGTCCGCGTCGGTGTCGCCACCCGAGTCGGCGCCGCCGTCGGTGTCGGTGTCGGCGTCCGTGTCGGCGTCCGTGTCGAGATCGAGGTTCCCGTCGATGCCGCCGTCCAGGTCGCTGTCGGAGTCCGAGTCGGCGTCGGCATCGGCGTCGGAGCCGCCGCTGGCGGTCGACCAGTCGACCGTGGGGTCGGTGGCGGAGGACTGGGGACCGGTCTCCTCCTTGTCGCCGCAGGCGGCCAGCAGGCCGATCGGCAGGGCGACGAAGAGCAACATGCGCAGGGAGGGAGCGGTGCGGAACGCGGCCATGATCGAAGTCCTCTCGGGAAGCGGGCACGACACCATGACGGATCCCGCTCCGAGGGTCAAGAGAGCCGGCGCGACGCTGGACCCGCGCCCCGGCGTGCGGTACGAATCGTGTCCTCGTGACGACCGCAGGGTCCACGGTGATCCCTCTCTCTCCGCGGGTCTCCATGAACATTCTCGGCCTGTCCTGCTTCTACCACGACGCCGCTGCCTGCCTGCTGGTCGATGGCGTGCCGGTCGCCGGCGCGCCCGAGCAGGCCTTCACGCGCAAGAAGCACGATCCAGACTTCCCCGTCCGGGCGATCCGCTGGTGTCTGCAGCAGGCCGGGCTGACGATCAAGGACATCGACGCCGTCGCGTTCTACGACAAGCCGCTCGTCAAGTTCGAGCGCCTGCTCATCAGCCACCTGTCCACCTTCCCGAGCAGCTTCCCCCAGTTCGTGCAGGGCGTGCCCGGCTGGTTCGCCACCAAGCTGCGGCTGAACAAGCTCCTGAAGTCCGAGCTGTCGTACACGGGCCCCGTGTTCTACGGCGAGCACCACCTGAGCCACGCCGCCAGCGCCTTCTACGCCAGCGGCTGGCAGGAAGCGTCGATCCTGACCGTCGACGGGGTCGGCGAGTGGGCGACCGCCAGCTGGGGCGTCGGGCGCGACAACAAGATCGAGCTGCTGGGCGAGATCAAGTTCCCCCACAGCCTCGGGCTGCTGTACAGCGCCTTCACCTACTACCTAGGCTTCAAGGTCAACAGCGCCGAGTACAAGGTGATGGGCCTGGCTCCCTACGGCGAGCCCCTCTACGTCGACCGCATCAAGAAGCTGATCCACATCGCGCCGGACGGCACCTTCCGGCTCGACATGCAGTACTTCACCTTCGACCATGCCATGCGCATGTACAACCAGAAGCTCGAGGAGGTGATGGGCCAGCCCACCCGCCCCCTCGAGGGCGCCGAGCTCACCCAGTTCCACAAGGACGTGGCCCGGTCGCTCCAGGAAGTGGTCAACGAGGTGATGATCGCCCTGGCCACGAAGGTCGTCGAGGAGACCGGCTGCCCCAAGCTCTGCATGGCGGGCGGTGTCGCGCTCAACTGCGTCGCGAACGGCGAGATCCTGCGCAACGCCCCGGTCGAGGACATCTTCATCCAGCCCAGCGCCGGCGACGCCGGCGGCGCGATGGGCGCGGCCCTGTGGGCCTGGCACGACGTGCTCGACAAGCCGCGCGGCTGGAAGATGGACGACGTCTACCTGGGCCCCGGCTACGACGAAGACGAGATCCAGGAGACCCTGGACCGCTACGGCGCCGTCTACCGGCGGCTCGAGCGCCAGGAGCTCCTGGACCGCACCGCCGAGCTGATCGACACCGCCCACGTGGTCGGCTGGTTCCAGGGCCGGCTGGAGTGGGGCCCCCGGGCCCTCGGCCACCGCAGCATCCTGGGTGATCCGCGCCACCCCGAGATGCGCAAGATCATCAACATGAAGATCAAGTTCCGCGAGGGCTTCCGGCCCTTCGCGCCGAGCATCCTCGAAGAGTACATCGGGCAGTACTTCGACATCGACCGGCCCAGTCCCTACATGCTGCTGGTGGCCCAGGTCAGCCCCGACCACCAGGACCTGCCGGCGATCACCCACGTCGACAACAGCGCCCGCATCCAGTCGGTGAGCCGCGACCAGGACGAGCTCTACTACGACCTGATCGACACCTTCCGGAAGCGGACCGGCTGTCCGCTGGTCATCAACACCAGCATGAACGTGCGCGGCGAGCCGATCGTCAACACGCCCGAGGACGCCTACCGCTGCTTCATGCGCACCAACATGGACGCGCTGGCCTGCGGGCCCTTCCTGATGCTCAAGGAAGACCAGCCGAACATCGAGCTGAAGAGCGCCGCCGAGGAATTCGGCCTGGACTGAGCGCGATCCGCCGACGACATCGGTCCTGACAGCATCTGCACACTCCCCGCCCAGGTGGGACGGTAGCCTGCCGCGGTCATGCTGATGCTGTCCGCGATCCTGGCCCTGAGCGGGCCGGCCATGGCCCTCGACACGGCGCCGGTGCTGGTGCCGGGCGGCGCCCTGGTCGTAGGCCAACCCGGGGTCGTCGAGCTGTTCTCGCCCGACCTGGACGGGGACGTGCGCATCCGGGCCCACTCCGAGACCGGCCGCACCGGTGCGGTCGAGCTGGTCGGCGGCGGCCTGGCCCGGGTGACCGTGACGCCCCGCCAGGAAGGCCCGCTGCGCCTGGAGCTGAGCGGCAAGGACAGCTCCGGCCCGTGGGAGGCGTCCGTCGAAGTGCCGACCGTCGCGGCGTGGCGGGGCCCGCTCGGCCTGAAGCCGGAGCGTGGCGTGGTCGACGCAGGCGAGCGTGCGGCGGTGGCCCTGGCCGTCGAGCCCGGCGGCAACAGCCCGCGCGACGCCGCGGAGCGCCGGCTGCTGCTGCGGCACAGCGAGGGCCAGCTCGCCGCGGTCCAGGCCGGGGACGGCGGCTGGACCACGTCCTGGACCGCACCGAAGACGCTCGAGGCGCCGGCCTTCGCCCTGGTCACCGCCGTCGACGCCGGCGCCCCCAGCACGACGCTCGGCTGGGCGACGATTGCGGTGCGCACGCCGGTCACGCTGTCCTACGAGGTCCGGCCGGGCGACGCCTGCACGCTCGACACGGGCGACACGAAGGTCGAAGGCACCGCCGACGGCGGCGGTGTGTTGACCCTGACGGTGCCCCTGCATCCCGGCGCCCCCCGGGCGGAGCTGCACTGCCAGGGCCCGACGCCCGGCGACACCCTGCACCGGGCGGTCGGGCTGCCAGCCGGCCAGGACCCGTGGGTCGGCTGGTTCCCCCTGCCGGACCGCGTACCGGGCGGCCGCACGGTGCCCGTGCTGGTCCTGGCCATCGAAGACGACGGCAGCCCCCGGACCGACGGGACCCTGCCCCGAATCACGGCCACCGCCGGTTCCGTCGGCGAGGGTCGGTGGCGCGGACCCGGCGTGGCCGAGTTCGCCTGGACACCCCCCGCCGCCCCGGGCCCCGTCGAGCTCACGGCCACCCTGCGCGACCGTAGCGCCGTGCTGCGCACCGAGGTCGTCGCCGACCCGCCGACGGGCACCAGCAGCCTCCCGGCCGCGCGCCTGGTCGCGTGGTCCGACAGCCCGCGCACGCCGTCGAACACCGCCGTCGCCTGGGTCGCTGCCCTCGATGCCAACGGGCTCCCAGTGCCCCGCACCGCGCTGGCGCTCTCGACGGACGGCGCCTCGCAGAAGGGCAAGGCCACTGTGCTGACCAACAGCCAGGGCCTGGCCCGGGTGGACCTGACCCTGGACGACGGCGTCGGCGTCTCCTCCCTCACGGCGACCGCGGCCGGCCTGCGCGCCAGCGCCCCGGTCCTGCGGACTCCGGCGGCCGGGCCCGACCCGGTCGGCACCCTCGACGACCTCGACCGCGCCTGGACCGCCGTCGCGCGCGGCAGTCTGGGCGGCCAAGGCGCGGCGCCGTGGCCCTCCCTCCCCTCCCCCAGCGACGACGACGTCGCCGTGGCGGGGCTGGCCGACGCAGCAGCCTTGGCGGTGGATGAAGGCCCCGCCGCTGCCCGGCCGTCGGCGGAGCGAAGCGTGCTCGAGCAGCCTCGGGCGCGGATCTCCCTGTCCATCGCCACCGTGCCGCACACCTACCACCAGACCAGCCAGGACGACGGCGGCATGGTCAACGACGCCCAGAGCGCCCAGGGCGACCTGCTCGCCTTCGACCCGCTCGGTGCGCCGGCCCTGGATCTGCGCGCGCGCTTCCAGTTCTGGAAGGCGCCGCTGTGGGTGGACGGACGCGTGCAGGGCCGCGGCGAGCGCTACCAGGTCCAGGGCGCCACCTACGAGCGGCTCGACGCCCAGGCGGCCCTGGGCCTGCGCGTCACGGTCGTCGACATCGACAGCCTGGAGCTGTCCCTGCTGGCCCAGGCCGAGTACTTCCGCGTGCCCCTGTTCCAGTACGAGAGCTTCCGGGCGGACGACCCCGACAAGGCCGTCGGCGCCGTCCTGTTCGGCACGGACGTCTTCGGCGGGCGGACCGGCCTGGCCACTCGCCAGCAGTGGGGCATCGTCGGGCTCGAGGTCGAAGCCACCGAGACCTTCGCGCCCTACCCGGTGCACACCCGGGTCGGCGCAGGCGTCGACTTCGAGGTCGCGGACATGGTCGCGCTGCGGGCCGGCCTCGACCTGGGCTTCCGCCACCTGACCTTCGACCTGGACAGCGACGTGGCGAAGATCCGCGACCAGCAGCACATGGGCAGCGTCGGCATCACGGTCCTGCTGCGCTGAGCCACCGGCCCGGCGCGGCTCAGAGCGCCTGCCACCGGACAGACGGCACGCCGGAGCCGGCGGGAGGCGGGTTGGCCCCGACCATGTAGAGCGCCCGACGGTTGCGCGGCTCGTCCGTGCCGTCGGGGGTGCCGACGGCCAGCAGGGACTCGCCGAAGCCGTGGAAGAAGATCGGCCGGTCGAAGCCGTGGGCCCGCAGCCAGCGGGCGATGGCGCGGGCGCGGCGCTTGGACAGGTCCATGTTGCTGGCCGCGTCGCCGACCGTGTCGGTGCAGCCAGCGATGTAGAGCTGCACGGGCACGATGGCGCCGTACTTGTCGATGACCTCTTCCAGATCGCGCAGGGTCTTCTGGAGCTTGGGCTCCTCGCTGGCGGCGATCACGTCGCTGTCGCTGTCGAACAGCACGTCGTCGTGGGGGATGTCCAGGAACCAGGGCGAGTAGGTGAAGCCCGTCCAGGCGTTCTCGCCGTGCAGCGTCACGTCGAGCAGCACGACGTCTTCGGGCGCGCCCACCCAGGGGATGGTGATCTCGCCGGGGCCCTCGCCGATCGGCACGTCGCGCTCGTCGAGCAAGGCCTTGTGGGCGCCGAAGGCCTTGACCTCGGCCCGCATGACCGGAGCGGTCACCTTCACGGTGAGGGTGCGCTCCTTGACGTCGGCGCGGGCGTCGTCGAGCTCCACCGAGAGCGGCGCCGAGTAGGACCAGCTGATGGGCACGCTGAGCTCTTCCACGAAGCCGTCGTTGAAGACCGCGCGCACGTAGGCCTCGGCCGACGTGACCCGGTCGTCGCGATCCCACGAGAAGCGCTGGGTCTGGCCGCCGCCTACGCCCGATGCGCTGAACTCGTGCCGATCGCCCCCGCTGTCGATGACGACCACCAGCTCCTTCACGCCGCGGGACGGCGTCACCATGAAGGCGGGGTCCTCTCCCGGCTGGGGCGAGGGCGTGTAGCCCAGGTCGAGGTCGCCGGCGGCGGCGGGGCCGGAGAGTGCGGTCAGCAGGGCGAGGACGAAGGAACCCACGATGACTCCCGAGGGCAGGCCGGACGAGGCGGAGGAAGAGTGCGGAGGAGGAGGAAGGAAGGGGCGCGCGAGAGGGTATCCTGCGCGCGTCGTGCGCCGCCGCCGCCACCAGGGCGCCGGACGCGCCCCTCGACCCGGAGTCTCGCGTGGCCCTTCCCCTCCCCCTGCTCATCGGCCTCCTCACCGCCTGCAGCGGCGCCTCGCCCGCCGACGCTCCGGCCCCGGCCGCCCCTCCCGTCGAAGCCGGCGCCACGCCGGCGCCCCCTGCATCCGCGGCCACCGACGCACCCGCCGCCGGAGCTCCCGCTGCCCCCACGGCCCCGGCGACGCTCCCCGACCTCAGCCAGGGCCTCGAGCAGGGCAGCTGCGGCAACGGGCCGGGCAACGAAGGCGCCGACAGCCACTTCCTGGGGACCTTCACCATCGACGGCAACCAGGTGCGCGGGGTCGAGCGCTGGCTGCTGAGCGCGAACAGCAAGCTCCAGGCCTCGCCGCGCTGGGGTGCTGGCGAGGCCTGCGAGGTCCGCTGGCTGGTCGTCGGCACCACCACCGCACCGCTGCACTGCGGAGACTGCGACCTCGGCCTGCAGCTGCAGGCCAACGTCGACATGACCGGCAGCACCTGCCCCGAGGACATGGTCAAGCGCGAGAAGACGATGACCATGGCCTACGACATCCGCCGCGACGCCGACGGCGTGGCCTGGTTCTACTTCAGCAGCTCGGGCAAGCCCCTGGGCCAGGGCTACCACCAGGGCAACCAGCTGACCTACGTCACCCAGCACCAGTGCAAGTGGTTCTGAGCGACCTCTCGCCCGCCATTGCCCCTCGGACATCACTCGGACCCCGGAATTTCCACTCGGAAATCGAATTCGCCGAGTTCACGGGATCTTCGCTGGCACGGATCTTGTAGCTCTCTCGGGCATGACCGAAGAGCCCCTCAGCACCTCGACCCTCGTCGGACGCCGCACCGCCACGCTGGACTGGGCGCGCTCCCTCCAGGAGACGGTGCAGCCCGGCGAAGACCTGTCGAGCGCCGTCGCGCGGCTCGAAGCGGCGACGGCCCGGCTCGAGGCCCAGGAAGCGCACCATCGGTCCAGCGCACTGGCCTGGGGCTTCGCCGGGGGCTTCCTGGGTGCGCTCTGCGGAGCCGGCTTGCTGGGCATGTTGCTGACCTGAGCGGTGCTCGGTCCGGCTACGATGCGGGGGCCCGATGGAGTCGCCCATGTCCCGCCCGGTCCTGTTCGCAACCGCTCTCCTGTTCGTTGCCGGCTGCAGCAACGGCTTCGGCAACACCGCCGACGACACCGGCGGCGACGGCACCGGTGACGACGGCGAGGGCACCTTCGTCGAAGGGGCCGAGGACCTGCCGCGCGTCGATCAGGACCTGGTCACCACCGGCTGCGAGGAGGTCTCCGGGTCCGAGCTGCCCGGCGCCGTCAGCTACTTCTTCGGCACCTATGCCGAAGCGAGCGACGGCTGGATCGGCGAGGAGGAGTGGCGCCTGTACGCCAACGACACCTGGACGGCGAACGGCGGCGCGGACTGCTCGGTGTTCTGGGTGATCAGCGCGAGCGAGACCAGCCCCGGTTCCTGCGGCAACTGCGACGTCGGCCTGGCGATCAGCGCGGCCATCGACCGGGCGCGCACCACCTGCGGCGAGGACCTGACCAAGAACGAAGAGACCTTCACGGTCACCTACGGTGTCGACATCACCGACCAGGGCTCGAAGTCCAGCTGGTACTTCCCCGAGTCGGGCACGAACTTCGGCTGGGGCAACGCGCTGACCACGGACGGCTCGCCGACCGCGCTGAACTACGCGACCGACAAGACCTGTCAGTGGTTCTAGGCCCGGCGGCGGGGAACCGGCCCCGCGCCACGGTGCCGCTCAGAGCTGCCCGGTGATGTCGATCACGTGCAGCTTGCGCCAGTCGGCGCCTTCGCCCGGCAGGGCCGTGAACGCCAGCATCCAGCGCCCGCCGACCTCCATCACGCTCGGCTCGCCGCTGGCGACCAGGCCGGTTCGGACGGTGGTCGGGCTGCTGCCGTCGACCTTGACGAAGCCGATGCGGTCGCCCTGCTCGGGGTCGGCGAAGGCATAGGCGACCCACTGGCCGTCCGGCGTGATGGCCGGCGCAGCGCGGATCGGCAGCCGCACGTCGCGGGCGATGGTCTTCTTCTGGCCGGGGCCGGCGGTGGCGACGATGTCCCAGATGCCGTCGCCGCGCTCGGAGCTGAAGTACAGCACCGTGTCGCCCGCCCAGATCGGCCGCGACTGGTCACCGTTGCCGCCGACCAGCGGGATGCTCTTGCCGCCGACGAAGGTGAAGACGTCTTCGGTGCCGCGGTTCTTGCGGGTGTAGGCCAGCTTGCCGTCGGCCGACCAGCGCGGGGCGGCTTCGGTGAACGGCGACGTCAGCGCCTGGCTGACCTCGTTGCTGTTGCGGTTCCAGATGTACAGGTCGCCGCTGCCGGTGGCCCCGCTGATGAACGCCACCTGGGCGCCGTCCCGGCTGACGGCCGGCCACGACAGGTCGCCCGAGATCTGGCTGGACGAGAGCAGCTCGGACGCCGAGGCGCCTCCGGGCTGCCAGAAGAACAGCCGGCTGGTGCCGCCAGGGCTGCTGCCCTCGAAGATGAGGATGCCGTCGCTGTGCCATGTCGGTGCGGTGACGATGCTGCCGCCGCCGCCGAAGGACGACGACGCGCCCGGCAGCTTGATCTGCGTGGGCGCGCCCATCGGGCTGCCGCTCGACATCTTGGCGACGAACAGGTCGATGCGACCGCCGAAGTCGTTCATCTCGAACGCGAGGTGGTCGCCGCTGTCGGACCAGACGGGGTTGGTGGCGTGCCCCTTGGCGCTCACGCCGATCTCGGCGGCGTGGGCCGGGCCGGCGAGCGCCAGGGAAGCCAGGACTGCGGTGATCATCCGTCCCTCCGCGCGGGGGCGAGGGTGAGGCCGATCTGGCCCCACGGGTACATGCGGGTGCTGTCGGAGAAGGCGCCCCCCTGCACTCCGACGCCGCCCCGGAAGGGCCCGACATCGAACAGGAGGTAGGACACGGACAACGACCCACCGGCGGCCATGATGCTTCCGGAGGTGGGCTGCAGTCCGTCGGGGGTGGCGCTGGGGTCGGCGCGTGTGCACGGCTCGGACGAGCAGTTCAGCGCGGTCGTGCCCCGTGCCGCGCCCATCGACAGGGTCGGCCCGAGCGCCAGATCGAGGTCCCCGAGCCGGAAGGTACCCGCCAGCCAGCCGTAGCCGGCCTGCAGCGAGCTCCCGACCTGCGAGTAGCCGGGCGTGTCGTCGTAGCCCTGGCCCCCGAACAGGCCGTGGTAGCCGACCTCGGCCAGGATGCCGAAGCCGCTGTGCCAGCCGACCTGCAGGCCGGCCCCGGCGCGGGCGCCGGCCCCGGAGAAGCCGGAAGCGACGGCCAGACCGGCATCGGCGGACGGCTCGCCAGCGACCGTGAAGGCCGGACCGACGTCGATGCGCGGGCCCACGAAGGCCAGGCCCTTCTCGCGCTGCTGGCCGTCTTCGTACTCGAGCGACAGGACGACCGGGCCCTGGTCGGGCTTCACCGAGAAGGACTTGGGACCGAAGGTGTAGTCGCCGTGCGGCAGCAGGCCCTCGAAGGTCGACTCCTGGGACACGGCGCCGACCGCCTGGGTGATGGCCTGGCGCTCGGCAGTGCCGAAGGGCAGCTTCACGGCGGCCAGGGTGCTGTCGCCCTTGTAGCGGCCGCTGACGGTGAGCTTGACCTCGCCGTAGGTCTGCTCGATGGCCTTGATGCGGCCCACGACGTCTTCGGTGGCGTCGATGTCGCGAGCCCGACGCAGGCGGGTGTAGGCGGCGGGCAGGTCACCGAGCTGGGACGCGGCTTCGGCGCCGAGCACGTGGTCGTCGTAGGTGACCTCGACCCCGGACGCCAGGAGCGGCTCGAGCTTGCGGTAGGACTCGTCGACGCCGCGCCAGGTCTGGCGGCGGGCGAGACGCTTCATGTCCTCGGTCAGGCGGACGGCTTCGGCCTGCTCTTCAGGCGTGGCCGCGTCGGCGGGCGCCGACGTGAACAGCGCGACGCCGGCGAGCAGCGACAGCAGGGCGAGGCGGTACCGCAGGTGGGGGGCAGCCATGGAGGCCTCCGTCAGGACGACTGGGGATCGGGGGCGAGGGCGTGGCAGGCGACCCGGTGAGCGGGGCCGCCGTCGGGGAAGGGGTTCAAGGAGGGCACGTCGGCCCGGCAGCGCAGCTCGAGGCCGTCGACGGCCAGCGCGCAGTCGGGGCAGAAGGGGCATCCCGACGTGGCGAGCGGCCCGCGAGGGACCGGCGCCGACCAGGGATCGAACAGGATCCTGGCGTAGGGATGAACGGGCTCTGCCACGGCGAGATCGACCTCCTCGATGACACGGCCGGCGAGCATGGCCAGGACCCGGTGGCACCAGCCTCGGGCCTCGGTCATGTCGTGGGTGACGAGGATACACCCCGCGTCGGGCGGAAGGTTCCCGATCAGAGCCTCCAGCACGCTCTCCCGGCGATCCGGGTCCAGCCCGCTGGTGGGCTCGTCCGCGACGACGAGCCGTGGATCCAGGGCCAGGACCCGGGCCAGGGTCACCCGCCGCTGCTCGCCGCCCGACATCTCTCGCGGCAGCGCGTGCAGGCGCGCGCCCAGGCCCAGCCGGTCGAGCATCTCGCCCGCCTTGTCCCGCGCTTCGGCCGACGACAGCCCGCCGAGCACGGTCAGGGTCTCGATGACGTGTTCGTGGGCCGTCTGCTGGGGGTCCAGCGCGCCCATCGCGTCCTGGGGCACGTACTGGTAGTGGACGCGCCGCCCGCGGCGGGCGCTCTCGGCGACACCGCTCCAGGGCTGACCCTCGAGCCGCACCTCGCCCCGCGTCGGCTCCTCCAGGCCCAGCACGATGCGGCTGACCGTGGTCTTGCCCGAGCCGGACTGGCCGACCAGGGCGACGACCTCTCCCGGCTGCACCGTGAATTCCACGCCCTGGACCGCGAGCACCTCGCGCCGGGGACTCCAGGGCCAGGGACCCTGCTGGTGAAAGGTCTTGTGGAGCCCGCGGATGTCCACGATGGGGCGTGCGTCCCGGTCGACCGGTCGCCGCGCGTGGATGCTGTCGGGTCGGGTCGACGCCGTCATGCGCCCGCTCCGTGTCCCGGCAGGGCGACCACATCGTCGGCGATGCGGTCGACGGTCGACTGGTGGTGGCTGATCAGCAGCAGCCCGGCGCCGTGGGTCACACAGACCTCGACCAGCAGCTCGACCACGGCCCTCCGCAGGACCGGGTCCAGGCCGGTCTCCGGCTCGTCGGCGATGACCAGTCGCGGCTTGGGGGCGATGGCGATGGCCAGCGCCGCCCGCTGCGCCATGCCGCCGGACAGCTCACCCGGCAGGGCGCGGGCGACGTGCGGGGCGAGCCCGACCTCGGCCAGCAGATCGCGAATCTCGGCGCCAGCGTCGGCCGGGGGTGACTCGCGCCGCGCGATCGCCAGGGCCAGCTGGCGACCGATGGTGCGGCCCGGGTTCAGGGCCGAGGTCGCCGCCTGGGGCGAGTAGGTCACGTAGGCCCCGCGCAGCGCCCGCGTGCGGGCGAGCAGCCGCTGCTGGGCCGCCACGCCGCGGCCGCGCACGTCGGCGAACCAGTCGGTGCGGCCCTGTTCGCCCAGCGCCGGGTAGTACAGCTCGCCGGCCTGCAGCCCGGGGTCCACGTCCAGCACGCACATGCAGGCCCGCGCCGTCAGCGACTTGCCCGCCCCCGAGGGCCCGACCAGGGCCGTGACCTTTCGCGGGAACACGTCGAAGGCGACGTCTTCGACCAGGGTGCGCCGCGGGGCGCGGATGGTCAGGCCACGCAGGCGGACGAGGGGGGCGCCGTCGCTCATCGGAACCTCCCTACCGGGCCCGCGCGGCGATGCCGGCGCAGAGGGTGACCACCGCCACCACGGCGATGAGCGAGAGCCCCAGGACCAGGGCGTGGGTGGTGGGCACGTCCAGGACCAGGGCCGGGTAGCCCAGGTTCAGGAGGTCGGCCCAGCTCACCAGGCTGTCCGCGTGGGTGAAGCTCGGCTGGTCTTCCGCGACCGCCAGGTACGACAGGGCGATCTCCAGGAAGACCACCTGCATCATCACCTCGGCGCCCTGCCGGACGACCACGGGCCGCAGGTTCAGCGCCACCACGTGCCAGCCGAAGATGCGCAGCCCGCTGTAGCCGTGCGCGCGAAGGGCCTCGACGAAGCGGGCACCGCCCAGGCGCTCCGCGACCGCAGCCGCCTCGTCCGCCGCCCCGGGCGCCGCCAGCACGGCCCAGGTCAGCGCCAGGGGCAACAGCCCGCGCGCGTCCTTGGGGACGACGAGCGCGACCACCAGGACGACCAGCATGCGCGGCAGCGCGCCGAGCACCTCGCCGAAGGCCTGGATGATCGTGTTCGCCCGCTGCGATCCGGCACAAGCGAGCAACCCGCCGGCCATGCCGAGCAGGCTGACGAGCAGGCCGGCCGCCAGCGAAGGCAGCGCGACGACCTGGGCGCCCTGCTGCACATAGGCCAGCAGGGGACGGCCGCGGTTGTCGGCGCCGAAGGGCGGCAGCTCGGACGGCGTGGCGTAGCCGGCGTCCAGGTCCGGCACCGGCAGGTGCTCCGGCGCAGTCAGCGCCAGGCCCAGCAGGCCCAGCAGCAGCAGCCCGCCCACGGCGGCCGCCAGCCAGCGAGTGGCCCCTCCCTCTCGCCCGCTCACGCTGCCTCCGCGGATGCGTGCTCGGGAACCGCCGGAGCGCGCCGCACGTGCCAGGCCGTGGCGATCTCCACAACGGCCTGCAGGACCAGCAGCAGGCTGGAGACCACCGCGAAGCCGGTGGCGGCCGCCAGCACGACGCCGAAGTCCTGGAGCAGGGTGCCGCCCCACAGCAGGTCGCCGATGCCGTCGATGCGCAGCACGGCTTCCACCACCACCGCACCGGACAGCAGGTGCAGCAGCCGGGCCCGCAGCTGGCCGGCCAGCGCCGGCGCGACGTTGGGCAGGGTGTTGGGCAGGCGGCGCTCGCCGCGCAGCAGGGCCACGCCGACGTAGCGCTGCGTGTCCTCGCTCTGGAACAGGGCACGCGTGCCCGTGATCGAGCCCGACAGCGCGCCGTCGGCCAGCCCGAGCACCAGTGCGCCCGCCAGCAGGCGGACCAGGGCACCCTCGCCCATGAAGGACGCCGCGCCGTAGGTCAGCTCGACGGCGGCGGCCGCCACCAGGGCCAGCACCAGGCCGGGCGCCATGCCCAGGACCTGTACGAAGGCCTCGGCCCGCTGCGGCACCCAGCGACGCGCGCCGACGATGCTGCCCAGCACGACCGGCACCGACGACAGCGCCAGCAGCACCAGCGTGTTCGGCACCGCGGACGTCAGCAGCTCGGCCACGGGCACGCCCTGCTGCAGCCGCCAGGAGCTGCCGAAGTCCCCCTGCAGCGCCGCCGAGACCCAGCCCTGGAAGAAGGCCCACGGCCCCGCGTCCAGGTTCCACCGGGCCGCGAGCACGTCCGTGCCCCCGCAGCTCTCCGGCGGGCAGATGATGCTCGCGGGATCACCCGGCAGCGCCCAGATGAGCGCGGTGATGATGGCAGGCACCAACAGCGGCAGGATGCATGCCGCTGCCAGTCGCACCGCCGGACGCAGCCACCAGCTCCGCAGGGGGCCTCCCTCGCTGCCCGGACGCCGGCCGTCGTCGACCGGCGTCGGCGGCTACCGCCCGTACTTCCAGGCGTCGATCTCGGTGAAGTAGTAGTACGGCGTGATGATGTTGCCGCGGACCTCGGTCCGCCAGGCGCTCTTCGTGTCGAGCTTCCACAGGAACAGGTAGGGCAGGTCTTCCGCGAGCTGCTGGTGCAGCTTGTGGTAGGCGTCCCGCGCCGCCGTGTCCGTGATCGCGGCGTCGTACTGGGCCAGGGTCTTGTCGACGTCGGCGTTGCTGTAGTTGAAGATGTTCAGCTTGCCGGCGTTGTCGCCGCGGCTGTGGAAGAGGTGGTTCACCTCTTCGTACAGGCCGAAGGACCACTTGCCGATGAGCAGGTCGTAGTCGGTGGCCGTGCCGGTCAGCACCTCGCGCTTCCACTCGTCCGCGGAGATCTTGAACTCCTGCCGGTCGAAGCCGATGGCGCCCAGCTGGTTGCCGACCTGGGACAGCAGGTCCGGGGCTTCGTTGTTCAGCGGGGTCAGCATGCCGATGCGCAGGCTGATCGGCTTGCCGGCGTGGTGCCAGCGACCGCCGACCTGCGACAGGCCGGCCTGCTCGAACAGGGCGCGGGACTTGGCCTTGTCGCTGCGCTCGACCGTGGCGACCGCCCGGTTGTAGTACGGGCTGCTCTGCACGAAGGGACCGCTGATGAACTCGCAGGGGCTGTTCTGCTCGCCGGGCTTCACGCCGATGGTGAACTGCCGCAGCTCGGTCCGGTCGATGGCCTGGTTCAGGCCCATGCGCACGCGGCGGTCGGCCAGCGCGCCCTTGTTCGTGTTCACCGCGATGAACCACCACGACCGCAGGTCGTAGGACTTCAGCGCGACCTCGTCGTTGCTGGACAGGTCCGGACGGTAGGGCGGCGACACGGCGATGATGCCCTGCACGCCGTTGTTGATGATGGTCTTGACCTGGACCAGCGGGTCACCCGTGTCCTGCAGCTGCAGCTGGGCGATCTGCGGGGTGTGGTGCGCGTTGGCGAAGGCGTCGAACAGCGCGCCGCGCCGGCCGCGGCTGCCCTTCATCGGGCCCGTGCCGATCGGCCGGGCCGAGAACTCGAGGTCGGGGCTGATCGCGGTGCTGTCGAAGGCGTTCTGCGGCAGGATCGAGAAGCCCAGCCGCTCGCGCGGGTTGTGGAAGACCCGGTTGAACTTCACGACGGCGACGTTGGCGCCCGAGGTCTCGCAGCCGACCAGGAACTGCTTGTACTCCTGGGCCACCGGCGAGGGCGTCTCCGGGTCGAGCATGGCGTCGACCGTGAAGCACAGGTCCTTGCTGGTGAGCGGCTTGCCGTTGTGCCACTTGATGCCGGACTTGAGCGTGATCTCGACGGCCTTGCCCGAGTCCACCAGCTTCCAGCTCTGCACGACCCGGCTCTTGAGCTCGTTGGTCACCGCGTCGTGGAACCACAGGCGGTCGAACACGAGCTCCTGGCTGCGGTAGTCGACCATCGCAGACGCGTAGAGCGGGTTCATCGAGGTGGGCAGGCTCTCCTCGAAGTACGCCAGGGTGGAGCCGGTGCCCAGGGTCGCCATGCCGAGCGCACCAGCACCCATCAGGGCGGCGGCGAGGGGGGCGTCACGAAGGGCCATGGGGTTTCTCCTTGTCTGCAGCCGGGCGCCGTCGGGCGGCCGTGCCGAGCGCCCCGGAGGGCGAGAGCGTCAGTGGACCGGAGCCGCGGGGGCGGCGTTCCGGCTGAGGCGGATGTGGAGTGCGTCGAGAGGGTACCGCGCCGCTTGCACGGAGGGGTAGCTCTGGACGAGACGGTGGACGAGTTCCTGCGCACGCAGGGCGTTCTTGTTGCCCGCGTCCCAGGCGGCGACGGAGGCGATGAAGACCGGATCGGCGGCCGCCTGGACGGAGCGATCGAGGGCGTTGATGCGGAGCACGCCCGCGTCGCGGTACTGGCCTTCTGCGTCCGCGACCACCATGGCGGCGCGCAGCGCGCTGACCCGCGCGATCTGCCCGAAGGGCCCGTGGTAGGCCTGCTCGCCGCCGGACTTCGCTTCCATCGCGGCTTCGAGCTGCTGGCCGAACCAGGCGGACTGGTCGAGCATCTTGTCGGGCACCACCTTGCCGTCGACGATGGCCGGGGCCACGACGGCAGCCAGGGGGCTCCGGTCCTTCCAGGCCGCGACCGCGGCCGCGCCGTCCTTGGACGCCGCCGCCAGGAAGGGCAGGTCCTCGGGGGCCATCAGGAAGCCGCCGAACAGCCAGGCGTCGTCGACGGGGGTGTCGCTGGCCCCGGTGTGGGGCTCGGCCGGCAGGCGCCAGGGATCCAGCCACATGTCCATGATCGCGCCGTCATCGGGGGCGGCGGCGCGGGCGGCGGCTTCGTGCCACCGGGCCAGCAGCCACAACGAGCCCGGATCCGCAGCCTCGACCGCGCGGGCTTCGTCCGAGCGCTCGACGAACCGGTAGTGCGGGAGCTCGCCCAGGTCCGGGCGCGTGCCGGGGCTCACCTCTCCGGGCGCGCCGGGCAGGTCGCCCAGGGACCCGTCGGGGGGCCACGCGGCGCCGCCATCCAGCCAGGCGCGCCAGTCGGCCGCCGACGCCTGGAGCGTCGGCTCGCCGGCGCCTCCCAGCGCCGTCAGCGCCGTGCGAGCCGTGTCCAGGTCACCGGTCAGCGCACCGCCGACGGCCAGCAGGTAGTCGGCCTCGACTGGATCTTCGTCCACCCGCAGCTCGCCGTAGACGTGGCGGCTGCTGTGGGCCGCGAGCAGCGCCGCCTGGCGGTAGATCGCCGACAGCTCCAGGTGGGTACGGGCCAGCGCCCGGCTGGATGCCGGATCCCCGGCGAAGGCGGCCAGCGCCTGGCCGTGGTCGCGCTGGAACAGCGCCGCCCAGCCGGACTGGGCCTCGAAGGGTGCCCGGGCCGCGTCGTCCGACATGCGCACCGGCCAGGTCTTCGCGACCATGTCCGCCGACACGGCGGTGGTCCCGGACTCCACGGCGGGGCTCTCGCCGCTGCCCTCGTCCCCGCCGATGCAGCCGGGGCCGATGGACAGGAACAGGGCGCCCAGCAGGGCCAGCGTGGAGATCGATCGTCGCAGGGTCGTCATCCGCCGCAGAACTCGCGGTTGCCGGCCGCCGACACGCACAGCGCCATGGCTGCGCTGGTGTCCTGGCCCGACGCCTTCGCGTAGTCCAGCCACTCGCGGCTGTAGTCCTTGGTCTGGCCGCGGTAGCGCTCGGCCTTCTGCTCGTTCTCGGGGCTGCGGTCGTCGACCAGCGACTTCTCGGAGTCCTGCCAGAGCGCGTTCGCCGCCTGGGCGCGCAGCTTGTACAGGCCGTTGACGTTCTTCGTGTACGCCGGGCCCGACCACTGCTGCTTGTTCTCGAGGGCGTAGTCCGACCAGCGGATCACGCCGTGCGCCCGGCCCGCACCGCCGCGCGACAGGTACAGCGCGTACTTGAAGCACAGGTTCGGGTCCGAGCGGTCGATGTCCTCGAGGTGCCGCTTCATCAGCTTCTCCCAGCCCGCGTTGTCGCGGCGGGCCTCGGCGTCGGCGATGAGCACGCGGCTGATCTTGTCCTTGGAGGTCTGGCTGCCGGACTGGGCCAGGCTGCCCTCCAGGCAGTCCCGCACGCCCTTGCCGAGCTGGCCCATCATCGCGGGCACCTCGAGGGCCACCAGGTCGTCGCAGCTCGCCGACGCGGCGGCGGTCGGCGGCGGGGTCGTCGCGCCGGGGTCGGCCATGGCGACGGGTTCCTTGTCGGCCTGGGCAGCGGCGGCGGCCGCAGACGCGGCGGCAGCGTCGGCTTCCGCCTTCTTGCGCGCCGCGTCTTCGGCGGCGCGACGGGCGGCCTCCTCTTCTGCGCGCTTGCGGGCCTCCTCCTCGGCGGCCTTGCGGGCGGCATCGGCCTCGGCACGCTTCTTCGCTTCTTCCTCGGCCCGCTTCTTCGCCTCGGCCTCGGCGGCCTTGCGGGCGGCCTCGGCCTCGGCCTTCTTGCGGGCCTCTTCGTCGGCACGGCGCGCGGCTTCTTCGGCGGCCTTGCGGGCCTCGTCGGCCTTCTTGCGCGCGGCCTCGCGGGCGGCGGCATCGGCGGCGGCAGACGCGGCGGCTTCGGCCTCGCGCTGGGCGCGGGCGGCGGCTTCGGCCTCGCGACGGGCGGCCTGTTCTGCGGCGGCGCGCTCGTCGGCTTCGCGGCGGGCGGCCTCCTGGGCGGCGGCCGCCTCGCGCGACGCGGCCTCGGCGGCGGCAGCGGCGGCGTCCTGCTCGCGGGTGGCGGCAGCGGCCTCGGCACGGGCCTGGGCGGCGATGTCCACCTCGGCCACGGCATCGCCGTCGTCCCCGCCAGCGTCCGCGCCGGCGCCTCCGCCCTCCATCTCGCCGGTGTACTCGGACAGGGGCGTGAAGGGCGACAGCGCGGGCAGCGCGTCGAAGTCGAAGAAGCCGATGCGCATGTCGGAAGGATGGGGGCGCCCCGCACCGTCGAGCACCATGCCGGGGCTCACCGGCGCGCCGCCCACGATGCAGCCGGCCCAGCCGTCCTGGCAGGGCAGACCGGGGAAGGCGGCCTCGAAGTCGCCCCAGGACTGGGCGACGGCCACGCCCGCCAGGCCCAACAGGGCGGCGGAGAGGCCGAGGGGGAGCAGCTTGTCGAGCTTGGACCGCATGGTCTGGGACTCCGTCGAGGGGTCCGGGAGCGTCGCTCCCGAGGGTTCAGTTGGCCGGCCCGGTGCCGCCGGTCTCGCGAGGCTTGTCGCGGCCGAACTGGATGAGGGGCTCGTCGATGTCCGCGTCGTCGATGACGAGCTCCTGGAGGGTGACCTCCAGGTTGTTCTTGCGCTTGCGGACGTCGTACTGGATGACCTGCGTGACGTAGCCGGCCGCGCTGATCTCGAACTGGATGCTCATGCCGGGCACGAAGATGAGCTCGCTGCCATCGGGCATGTAGAGCTTGCTGTCCTCCCACGAGCCGGTGAGCGAGTTCACGCGGTGGCGGTCGGCTTCGTCCGGGTGGCGGATGACGGCGGTCGGGATCGACTCGCCGGCCACGTCGAGGACCGTGACCTTGACGATGACGCCTTCGTCGTAGGTCTTCTTGGCCGCCGCAGGCGCGCTGTGCGCGAGGCCGGCGACGAGGGCAAGGGTCGGGATGAGATCGCGGGCACGCATGGGCTCAGCCTCCGGCTTCGAGGAACTGCCCGAGCGCACCGCCAGGGGACGACTCCTGGGCGGCGCCGCGGTCCCCTGTCTCGAGGAGCGCCCGGGCGGCGGCATTCGAGATGTAGGGACCCGCGAGCTTGCGGGCGGCGTCCGGGTCGGTCTCGGCGATGAGCCAGGCACCCGTGGCCCGGGCGTCGGCCACACCGTCGGCCGGCGCGTTGCCTTCCAGGCCCGACAGGGTGCGCACGCAGGTCGTGCTGTCCCCGTCGGCGCAGGCGATGAGGCCCATGGTGGCCACCTTGCGCCACTGCTGGCCTTCGGGGGCGAAGATGAGCGAGTCCAGCAGCCCGCGGGCCACCTGGGTCTCGCGCACGCTGGCGGCCCGACCGGCCCACAACAGCGTCTGCTCCTCGCGCCCGTCGAAGGACTCGGGCAGGTTGACGATCAGCTCCTCGACCGAGCGCACGGCGATCTTCCGCTCGCCCAGCGCCCACAGGGCCTGGGCTTCCGAGAGGCCGGCCACGATGGGCTCGTCGTCCGACAGCAGGTCGAGGTACTGGTCGGCCACGCCGGCGATGTCGCCGCCGCCGGCCCGCGCCTGCTCGAGCAGGCCCTGGGCTTCTTCGCGCTCGCCGTCGGCCAGCGCCACCTCGGCCGCGAGCAGCTGTCCCGCGGGCATGCCGCTGGCGACGCCGTGGGTCTTCACCGACTCGAGATCACCTGCGTCGAGGGCGACCAGCGCCCGGCGCAGCTTCACCTCGCCGATGCGATCGCCCGCGCCGGCTTCGGCGTCGGCCAGGAACCGGTCGGCCGCGCCGGCGTTGCCGCGCTGCAGCGCCATGAAGGCGGCGCCGGTGGCGACATCGACGTTGTCGGCGTGTTCCGCCGCAGCGGCGCTGTAGTCGGCGTCGGCGCCCGGAAGGTCGCCGGCCTTGAGCTTCTGCTCGGCAGCGGTCGCGGCTTCCTGACCGCCGTCGCCGAGCAGGAAGCATCCCGTCAGCAGCGCGGGGACCGCGAGACCCAGGGAGAAAGGCGTCATGTGTGCCTCGGAAGGTCCGGGGGAGGAGGGGTTCCCGGAGGAGGAAGGCGCCGCGAGAGCGACCGCGGGCGGGCCCCGCCGGGGTGCCGACGGGGATCAAACCACAGCGGTTTAAAGCACAGCCAGCCCCCGAGGTGCAAGGGTGGCCACCGTGGTGGGCGGGGGCCGACGGCGGTGGCCGCGCAGGGCGCCGACGACCGGCGCACCGCCCCTGGACCCGCACCCCACCGTCCTGGTTCCCCGGTCGTGCTATCGTCCCCCCTCCCGGCCACCGGACGGCCCCCGGGGACACCGGATCGACCGGCCGCCGGCTTGCAGAAGGAAGCGCGCGCGCATGCAGAGCACTCCCCGCGGTGAACAGCTCCGCGCCCCGGGCGGGCACGCCCGGACGGACGGGGATCGCCTGGAGATCACGTTGCTCCAGGAACGCAGCGCGGGCACCTTCGCCCGGGTGTACCTGGCCGAGGCCCGCGGTGGCGGCGGGCTGTCACGAGTGGTCGCCGTCAAGGTCATCAAGGAGCAGTGGTCCGAGAGCGCCGAGATCCTGACGCGCACCCGCGACGAGGCCCGGCTGCTGTCCCGCCTGCAGCACAAGAACATCCTGCGGGTCGAGGCCCTGGCCCAGGTCGACGGCCAGCCCGCCATCGTGATGGAGTTCGTCGACGGCATCGACCTGCAGCAGCTCGTCGAGCACATGGGCAAGTCGGGCCGACGGATCCCGCGGCGAGCCCTGTACAAGATCCTGCAGGACACGACGAGCGCGCTGGAAGCCGCCTGGGAAGGCGTGCCGCTCAACATGAGCGGGCCCCTGCGGGTCGTGCACCGCGACCTGAAGCCCAGCAACATCATGGTCAGCCGCCAGGCCGAGGTGAAGGTGCTGGACTTCGGCACCGCCCGGTTCGACTTCGCCGAGCGCCAGGCCCGCACCGGCGCCATGCGCTTCGGCAGCCTGAAGTACATGTCGCCCGAGCGTCGCCAGGGCGACCGCGGCGACCACGCCAGCGACGTCTACGCCTTGGGCCTGGTCGCCATCGAGCTGCTGCGCGGCGAGCTGCTGCCCGTGCTGCCCGTCGACGCCCACGAACACGACGGCCTGCTCACCGACGTCATCCAGCGACTCGACGACCTGGGGCTGCCCGACGAACGCTGGGACGACGCCCTGCGCCAGACCCTGGCCGGCATGGTCGGCGCCGATCCCGCCCGCCGCCTGCACGCCAGTCAGCTGGTTCCGCTGTTCCGCAGCTTCGCCGACGCCGCGACCGGCGAGTCGCTGGACGCCTTCTCGGCCGGCACCATCGCCGACCTGACCCAGCACGTCTACGGCGGTCGCCCCGAAGGCGAGCTGTCCGGGTCGCGGGTGTTCATGGCGCTCACGACCAGCGCCGACGGCCCGCCGCCCAGCACCGACACGGGCACCCGCCCGCGCGAAGACGCCCCGGCCGGCCACGACGAGCTTCCGGAAGACCCGGGCTGGGGCGACGTCGACCGCCCGACCCAGGTGTCGGTGTCGATCACCGACCAGGATCGTCCCACCCAGTCCATCGACGCCGACGAGTTCGAGCGCCCGACCGAGGTCGGCGGCCTGCCCCCGGCCCGCACCGACGGCGGCACGCCGCTGCCGGTCCATGCCGCGCCGCCCGCGGGTTTCCCGGTCCACGACTCGACCACGCGCAGCCGCACCGCGGTCGCCACCGGTCCGGTGGCCGCGCCGGCCCGCGCCGCCACCCCTCCGGCCAAGGCGCCGCGGTCCGAGCTGATGACGGGCATCATCGCGGGCGCCGTCGTCTTCGTGCTCGGCGGGGTGCTGATCGCCTTCGCCGCGTCGGCGCTCGGCATGTGGTGGTACTTCGGCGGCGGCGGCAGCCCGACGGCCAGCAGCCCCAGCGCCCCGGTCGTCGACCTGGGACTGGCCGAAGCCGCCGGGGACACGCCCACCGCCAGCACGGCCGGCGGGGGCGACACGGTGGCCCTGACCCTTGCGTCCGACGACGACATGCTGCAGTGGCTGGCGATCGAAGACGACGCCGGCGCCCGGCTGTTCAAGGGCGAGCCCGGCGGCACGGCGGATCTGCCGGCGGGCGACTACCAGCTGGTGGCCAAGGTCCGGGCCCGCTCCAAGGCCCAGGCGCCGCTGTCCCTCGACGGTCCGCTGCAGCTGCGCTGTGCCAGCGCCGACGACGGCGAAGTGCACTGCACCGGCGACCGCGACCTGGTGCTGAAGCCCTGACGCGGCCGCGAGACCGGGGCCCCGTCCGCACCGCGCCCGGCCCGATCACTCGACGGCAGCCTTGAGCTTCTCCATCGTCTTCTCGCCGATCCAGGGCGTCGCGGCGACCGCACCCAGGTTCGCGAAGGGCCGCCCATCCATCAACGTGGTCAGCTGCTTGCCGGTGATGCCCGTCGCACGCAGCGCGTCGGCGTCGCCGTCGTTGACCAGGGCGAGGGCCGCCGCGGCCTGGGCCGAGGAGAAGTAGACGCCGTCGGCCACCACCGTGCCGGGCGACGGCGAGGCGCCTGCGGAGGAGGCGGTCCCCGATGAGGCGGTCCCCGAGGAGGTGGACCCCGAGGAGGCGCCGCCCGACGCGCTCGCACGACGCGGCAGCGCGTCCAGCACCAGGTGGCCGGTCGCGTCCGCCTCCGACAGGTCCAGGTCGAGCCCGCCGCTGCGGTAGCCGTCCAGCCGCAGCTCGACGTGCCGGCTCGGCGCGGGCTCGTCGGCGGGCACGACGATGCGCTGCACCATCGGCGTCTCGCCGAGGAGCGCTTCGTCGAGCCACACCTGGGCGCCGCCGGGCTCGCTGCTGATGAACAGGGTCACCTCGCGTGGGGGCGGCGGCACCGGAGGCGCCTCCTCCTCCACGAGCGCCAGTGCTCCTCCGGACGCTTCGACGACCTCCACCGGCGAAGCAGCGTCTGGCTCCTCCCCTCCCCTGCCTCCGAGCCACCACAGTCCGCCCGCGCCGCCGGCGCCGGCCACGAGCAACCCGACCCCCAGCGCCGCCGCGACCTTCACCCTGCCGCCTCCGCCGGGCGCCGGCTCGACCGTCACGGTGGGCTCGAGGTCGACCTCGTCGGTGGGCACCCGCTCGAGGGCGTCGTCGGGGACCCGGGCCACGCTGCCCAGGGCCGACAGCGACGGTGCATCTTCGGGGAGCACCGTGCGCTCGCCGTCGAAGCCGAGCATCGCCTGGATCGCGACGAGCCGCTCCAGGACGACATCCGCGTCGGCGGGACGGTCGCCAGGGGCCTTGGCCATCAGGTCGGCGACCAGGTCCTCGACCACCGGGGGCACGGCGATGCCGGGCATGCGCTCGGCCATCGGCGGATAGGGCTCGCGGCTGTGCTTGATGGCCACCGCCAGCGGGGACTCCCCGGTGTAGGGCAGCACGCCGGTGATCATCCGGTAGAGCACGACCGCCGCCGAGTACAGGTCGCTGCGGGCGTCGGCGTCGCGGCCCTCGGCCTGTTCCGGCGACACGTACTGAGGCGTGCCCATGAAGGTGCCGGCCACGGTCACGCTGCTGTCTTCGTCCTCGGCCTTGACCAGGCCGAAGTCGAACAGCTTGACGCGGTCCAGCCCGTCTTCGTCGCGGAGCAGGATGATGTTGCTGGGCTTCACGTCGCGGTGGACCATGCCGCGGCGGTGGGCGGCCCGCAGCCCGCGGACCAGCTGCTCGAACACCCGCAGGGCCCGCGGCAGCGGCAGGGCGCCGTCGCGCAGCACCGAGCGCAGCGTGCGACCGCGCAGGTGCTCCATGACCAGGTAGCAGTCGCCGGCGTCGGTCCGGCCGTAGTCGTGCACCGTCACCACGTTGGGGTGCTGCAGCCGCCCGGCGAGCGCGGCTTCGCGCAAGAAGCGGGACTGGAAGTCGTGCTCGCCGTCGGCGTCGAGGTGGCTGTGCAGGACCTTGACCGCGACCTCGCGGCCCATCGGCTCCTGGATCGCCCGGTAGACGCGGCCCGCCCCGCCCGACCCGATCACGTCGAGCAGGCGGTAGCGCCCGCCCAGCAGGCTGCCCAGCCGGGGATCCCCGCCACCGGGGCGCACCTCGCTCATCGGGCCACCTCGCTCATCGGGTCACCGCGCCGGGCTGCGGCGCCCGCCCGGCGGCCTGCAGGGTGCGGCGCACGCTGACCGCGAAGTTGCGGACGCCGGCCAGGCCGTCGTGCATCGAGCGGCCGTCGTCGCGCAGGGCCATCTCGACCGCGAGCTCGCGGGGTTCCAGCCCGGCGCGGACGGCCATCACGCGCACGTTGGCGTCCGCACAGTCGGGCGGCAGCTCCTGGACGAACAGCTCCAGCGCGCGCCGATCGAAGGCCCAGTAGCCGCTGGTCACGTCGTGCAGGGCGCGACCGGTGAGCCGCCCCACCAGCACGGCCAGGGCGCGGTTGCCGACCCGTCGGGACCAGGGCCCGCCGCTGGCTGTGCCCTGGCGGCTGCCGATGACCAGGTGGCAGCGGTCGTCGAGCAGGGCGAGCAGCCGCGGCGCATCGGCGGGCGGGTGCTGGCCGTCGGCGTCGAGCTGGACGACCCGCTGCACGGCAGTGCCCAGCAGGTGCTCGTGCCCGGCGCGCAGGGCGCCGGCATAGCCCCGGCCGCCCTGGGGTACGACGACGGCGCCGGCCTGACGCGCGGTGACCGCGGTGTCGTCGCGGCTGCCGCCGTCCACGACGACCACCACGACACCGGGGAGCGCGGCGCGCACGCCGGCGATGGTGGCTCCGATCCGGGGCCCCTCGTCTCGCGCCGGGATGAGCACGGCCGTGTGCACGGACGCACCGTAGCGCGCCCCCACCAGCGCCGACGCCCCCGTCACGCCCTTGACACGCGGTGTTCCAGCCGGCATCGGTTCGGGGTGCCGCCACGGTCCTCCCGCTCCGAGACGCCGGTCCTGATCGCCTGGGCCCTGCTGCTGCTGTGGCTCGTCGTAGTGCGCGTGCTGCCGTCGCTGGATGCCGGCGGCACGAGCTTCCCCGTCTACTGGCTGGTCGGCCGGGAGATCCTGGCCGGCACACCGATCGAGCAGCTGTACGACCACGCCTGGGTCGCGGAGCAGCTGGCCCGCCACGGCTTCTCGCCCGACCGCATGCTGGGGCCGCCCACGATGGGCTTCCCCGTGCTGCCGGTCGCGTGGCTGCCCTACGCCCAGGCCCGCGCCGCCTGGCTGTTCGGCACGGCCGGCGCCACCGTGCTGGCCCTGTGGCTCTGCGCCCGCTCGCTGCCGCCGTGGCTCGGACTGGCCCTCGGCGCGGCCTTCGTCGTCGGTCGACCGACCGCCGCCGGCTTCGAGGTCGGCCAGCTCTACCCCTTGTTCCTGCTGCTGCATGTCCTGGCCGGCCGGGGCTGGGCGGCAGACCGACCCGCCGCCTTCGGCATCCCGACCGCTCTCCAGGTGCTCTGCCGGGGCTGGTACGGCCTGCCCCAGGCCGTGGGGGCCCTGCTGGCCGGTCGCCCCCGGCTGGCCGTCGCAGCCGGCGGCGTCACCCTGCTGGGCATCGTGGCGAGCCTGCCGGTGGTCGGTGCCGACGCCTGGCGGCACTTCCTCACCGTCGGCCTGCACGACGCCGGCGCCGCCGACACGGCATTGGTCACGGCCTACCAGACCCTGCGCAGCGTCGCCCTGCGCCTGACCACCCAGGTGCTCCCCCACGCCCCCGACCCGGCGCTGCCGGGCCTGGGCCCCTGGCCGTGGCTGCTGGCCGCTGGCACCGTCCTGGCCGTCACGGTCTGGGCGGGCCGCCGGCAACCGCCGGGCAGCGGGTCGCGCGGCTTCGCGCTGTGGACGGCCGCTTCCCTGCTGCTCGCCCCGGTGGCCGAGGACTACCACATGCTCCTGGCCGCGATCCCCGCCGCGGCGGTGGCCGCGGAGCGACGGGACCGCTGGCTGCTCCTGCCCGCCCTGCTCCTGCTGCTGCCGGCGTGGGACTTCACGACCCCCGAGCTGTGGGGCGGCTGGCGCTCGCTGGCGGCCTACCCGCGCGTCTGGGGCGTGCTGGTGCTCTGGCTCGGCCTGCTGCGGCCCTCCCCGACGCCGGCCGCCCCGACGCCCGCCCGCTCAGAAGATGGTCTCGACGCCCAGCGACAGGCGCCCGACCGGGGCCGCTGAGGCCGCGACGCCGCCGAGCTGCACGACGGCATCGCCCTCGATCACGATGGACAGGGGCTCCAGCCAGTAGGGCAGCAGCTCCACCCCCAGCCCGCCCGTGGCGACCCAGGGGCCCGCCAGCGGCGAGACCCGCCAGGTGGTGCCTCCGGCGTCCTGCTGGAAGGCTCCGCCCCAGGTGCCGCCGCCGACCTTCAGGAACGGGGCGAGCGGTCCCATCCAGACCAGCCGGTCCTCGACCTCGATGCCCAGCCGCCCGAGCGGCCGCGCGACCACCACGTCCCCGTCGCCGGGTACGCCGCCGCCGGTCTGCAGCCACGACAGCCGCAGGTTCGGGTTGAACCACCACCGTTCGCGCAGGCCGGCCACCAGCTGCACGCCCCCACCGAAGCCGGTGCCGAGCGCGACCCCGCTCGTCGACGACTGCGGCCGCGCCCGGCCGTACAGCCCCACACCGTGCAGCCCGACGACCCCGTAGGGGCGGAAGGGCATGCGATAGGGCCGATCGACGGCGTCGGTGCTCCAGGAGCCCTGCAGCGCCCCCAGGGTGCCGGCGTATGCCCCGTCGTCGACGATGTGCGCGTCGTCGGCGATGTACGCGTCGTCGGCGATGTACGCCTCGGAGGCGACGTACGTGTCCTCGGACGGCACGGTGCCCAGGCCGCCGAAGCCCCCGAAACCCCCGAAGGCCCCGACGACGCCACCATCGATCCCGCCGACCTCGCCGCCGGCGACGCCGCCGTCGCCCGACGCCAGCAGCCCCAGCAGCCCGCCGACCGCGATGGGCTCGGCATCCGGCCGCTGGCGCACGGCCAGCACCAGGTCGGGCTCGTAGTCGCCCTTGGCCTCGGGCGTCTGGTCGTAGCGCGTGAGCTCCATGACCCGGCCCTGCACGTAGGTCGACAGCTCGGCCAGGGTGACGCGGGCGTCCCCGTCCAGGTCCCCGGCGCCGCGCAGCCCGTCGCTCAGCGCACAGGTGAAGGCGCCGCCGCCGTCGCAGTAGTCCCAGCTCTCGAAGCTCTGCTGCCGCACCAGGCTGCTGGCCAGGTTGAACACCCCGCCCTCGCTGCGGTCCAGGCTGTGGATCACCTCCTGGAAGGCGGCATCACGGGACATCGTGCGCTCGCCCCGCAGCGTGCCGACGCTGCCGGAGTGACAGGCATCCGTGAACAGCAGCACGTGCCGCGCCTTGCTCTCCTGGATCCAGCCTTCCAGGTCGCCGACCCGCAGTCCCGTCTCGGCGATGGTCGCCGACGTCGTGTCGTGGGCGAACAGGTAGCCCTGGCCGTCCTCGATGTCGCCGTGGCCCGAGAAGTAGATCACCACGACGTCGTCGTCGTCCGCGCCCAGCAGCGCGTCCTTCAGCGCGGCGCGAACCGCCTCGATTCCGGCTTGCTCGTCGGCGAGCAGGGTCAGGTCGTCGAGGGAGAAGGCGCCCGCGCTGCCGGCGACCAGCGCCGCACGGAAGTGCTCGGCGTCGCTGCGCGCGAACCGCAGCGGCGGCACGCTCGGGTCGGCGAACACGTCGACGCCCACCACGACGCCGCGCACCTCGGGGCCCTCGTCCGCCTGGGCGGCAAGCGAGGTCCACAGCAGCAGGGGGAGGAGCGAGGGCATCGGATCTCCGGGGAGGGGCGGTGCAACGCCGAAGGCCCGCCGCAGCTTTCACCAGGGAGGGCCGCCCGGCCTATCCCTCCCACTCCCGCAGCCCGAGGGTCCAGACGAGCTTCGCTTCCTGCGCGTCGGCGGCGGCGACGAAGTTGACCTTCACGTAGTCGCGCTCGGCCATGGTCGGGGTCGAGCCGTCGTCCTCGCGCAGGCCGTGGCGGGCGCAGACGTCATGGAAGCCCAGGTCGTCGGGGTAGGCGTAGATGACGCCGAGCTCGTCGAGCACCAGCTGCTCGTCGGTGCCGGCCCCCTTGATCCACAGCTGGTGGCGGCCGTCGGCGTAGACCAGCTCCTGCAGGTCGCGCAGGGTGCCGAGCAGCTGGGCCGGCTCGACCTCGACGCCGACGAGCTGCACGGGCTTGGGCAGCTGGCCCTTCTGGCGGTCGGTCAGCTGCACGTAGAGCACCTTGAGCGGGCCCTGCAGCACCGCCGCCAGGTCCTGGTGCACGGCGGCCAGCTTGTCGGGGCCGACCGAGATGCGCACGCGGGTGAAGCCCCCCGGCACGACCTGGCGGGCGTAGAGGTCGGGAGGGGTGAAGCCATCGGGAGAGCCGTCCTGGCGGACGCTCTGTGCCTTGGGAGGATGGGTGCTCATGGCCGGCGGGCTAACCCGCCCGGCCGTGACAGCGCGTCGAGGCAGGCTTAGGTCGGGCCCATGCACGCAAACACCCGGCTCGGCCCTCGCCATCTGCCCGTGTCGTACACGGTGCGCGACGTCGAGGTCTGCCCGGCGGTGGTCCTGGCCCCGATGGAAGGCGTGACCGACCTGGCCTTCCGGCGCCTGGTGCGCTCGATCGGCGGCACCGGCATGACCTGGACCGAGTTCATCCCCAGCGCCGGACTGTCCCGCGGCGAAGAGCGCTGGGTCCAGATGGCCGAGTTCGACGACGACGAGTGGCCGGTCGCCGTGCAGATCTACGGCAACGAGCCGGCGCTGCTGGCCGAAGCCGCGCGCTTCGTCCAGGACCTGGGCCCGACCCTGGTCGACATCAACATGGGCTGTCCCAGCAAGAAGGTCTGCAAGAACAGCGGCGGGTCCGCCCTGATGAAGGAGCCCGACCTGGTGCGGCGCATCGTGGCCGAGGTGCGGGCGGCGGTGCAGCTGCCGCTGACCGTGAAGATGCGCTCGGGCTTCGACGCCGGCCAGCGCAACGCCCCCGAGATCGCCCGGATCTGCCAGGAAGAAGGCGCCGAAGCCATCACCATCCACTGGCGCACCCGCGAGGACCGCTACAGCGGCGAGCGGGCGGTGGACAAGATCGCCGAGACCGTGGATCGGCTCTCGGTGCCCGTCATCGGCAACGGCGACGTCGTCGACGTGGCCTCGGCCGAGGCGATGCTGCGCGAGACCGGCTGCGACGGCCTGATGGTCGGCCGCGGCGCGATGAAGGACCCCTGGGTCTTCCAGAAGATCGGCGCCTGGCTGCGGGCCGAGCCGCCCGTCGTGGTGACCCCCGCCGACCGCCGCGCCGCCCTCCTGGGCTACCTGGAGCGCTGCCGGCGGCAGTTCGCCCGGGACCAGGGCCGCCGCAGCAACCCCGAACAAGCCGCCCTCGGTCGCTTCAAGCAGCTGTCCAAGCACTTCCTGGACGACGACGACGTGCGCACCGCCGTGCTGCGCAGCCAGACCGTGGACCAGGCCGTCGCGCACGTGCAGCGCCACTTCGACGCCCTGGAAGAACGCGCTGCCTAGCAGCTGGCCGCGAAGTCCTTGCTCATCCAGCGGTGCGGGATGCCGGCGTCCATGAATGGCTCGCCGATCACCCGGTAGCCGAGCTTCTCGTAGAAGCCCACGGCGCTCTCCTGGCTGCCGAGCTTGACGGACACCAGCCCGCGGCGCCGGGCGTCTTCTTCGAGCGCCTCCATCAGCGCGACGCCGACGCCGCGCCCGCGGAACCCGGCGAGCACCGCGACGCGCTCGGCCTTGGCGACGGGCTCGCCGCCGACGCCTTCGACCGTGCGCACCCGGCAGGTGCCGACCGCGGTCCAGCCGTCGTCGATGTAGCCGCTCTGGTCGGTCCGCCACTCGGCCAGGAAGTGGAAGGCCTCGGCGTCGCGGCCGTCGATCTCCTCGTCGAGGGGAACCTGCTGCTCCTCGATGAACACGACGCGCCGGATCTCGTGGCAGCGGTCGAGCTCGGCCGGAGTGACGCGCCGGACGCGCAGGTCTCCCATGTCGACGTCAGTCCTGGGCATCGCCTTCGCCTCCTGTGGCTTCCTCGAGCACGACCAGCGCGACGCCGGCCTCGACGGCGCCGCCCTGCGCGACCAGCACCTCGGTCACCGTGCCGGCGTGGGGCGCGCGCACGGTCTGCTCCATCTTCATGGCCTCGATGACGACCAGCACCTCGCCCTCGGCCACGACCTGCCCCGGGCGCACCGGGACCGAGACCACGGTTCCGGTCATCGGCGCGGTCAGGCTGCCGGGCGCGGGGGCGCTGCCGGGCACGACGAAGTCGGGCACGACCTCGATGAACACGTCGCCACGCTCGTGGGCGACCCACCAGCCGGCCTCGGTGCGCACCAGCGAGACCAGCCGGGCGAAGCCCAGGGCGTCCACCCACAGGTCGTCGCCCCGCCAGTGGAAGTGCACGTCCCAAGGGTCGGCGGGCATCGGCCCGGGCACCGCTTCGTCCCGGGGTGCGAGGTAGACCTGCAGCCGCCCGCGGGAGAGCTCCCGCCACCGAAAGCGCACGGCCTGGTCCTGGCCGTTCCGCCGCAGCGTGATCTCCGCGTCCCGCCAGGGGTTGTTGCGCCAGCCGGCCGGCACCTCGGGCAGCGCCCGGGCCGCGCGACGCGCATCGTGCTCGGCCGCAACCACCGCGGCGTACTCGATCACGCCCGCCCCCTGGGCCTCGCCCTTCCACCCGTCCAGGAAGGCCGTCGACACGTTGCCCTCGACCATGCGCGGGTCGTCGAGCATCTCGATCAGCGCCCCGCGGTTGGTGGTCGTGCCGAGGGCGACCAGGCGCGAGAGGGCGTTGCGCAGGCGCAGCCGGGCCTGGCGCCGCTCGCCGCCGAAGGCGACGACCTTGGCCAGCATCGGGTCGTAGGCCGTGCCGACCACGCTGCCAGCTTCGACCCCGGCGTCGACGCGCACGTCGGCGGGGACGCGCCACCGGGAGATGGTTCCGGGTGCGGGCAGCCAGCCGTTGGCCGGGTCTTCCGCGTACAGGCGCGCTTCCATCGCGTGGCCGCGCAGAGGCACGTCCTGCTGGCGCAGCGGCAGCCCCCGGAACTCGGCGACATGCAGCTGCAGCTCGACCAGGTCCAGGCCGGTGATCGCTTCGGTCACCGGGTGCTCGACCTGAAGCCGGGTGTTCATCTCCAGGAAGTGGTGCTGCCCGTCGGGCCCGACCAGGAACTCGACGGTACCGGCGCCCACGTAGCCGACCAGCTGGGCGACGCGGACGCCGTCGCGGTGCAGCCCCTCGCGGGTGGCCTGCTCGACCACCGCGGGCGCTTCTTCGATGACCTTCTGGTGGCGGCGCTGGATGCTGCAGTCCCGCTCCCACAGGTGGATCACGTTGCCGTAGGCGTCGGCCAGGATCTGCACCTCGACGTGGCGGGCGGGCTGGATGAAGGCCTCGAGCACCAGCCGGTCGTCGCCGAAGGCGCTCTTCGCCAGGCGCCGGGCCTCGGCCACCGCGTCCGCCAGCTCGCCTGGCGCCCGCACGACCCGCATGCCCTTGCCGCCCCCGCCCGCCGCGGCCTTGACCAGCAGCGGAAAGCCGATGCGCGCGGCGTGCGCCGTCAGGGTGTCGAGGTCCTGGGCGTCACCGTCGTAGCCGGGCGCCACGGGCACCCCGACGGCCGACACCCGCTGGCGGGCCGCGGCCTTGTCGCCCATGGCGGCGATGGCATCGGGCGGCGGGCCGACCCAGACCAGCCCGGCCTCGCCGCACATGCGGGCGAAGCCGGCGTTCTCGGCCAGGAAGCCGTAGCCCGGGTGCACGGCCACCACGCCGTCCAGCCCGTCGGCCATGGCGACGATCTCGGCGGCGTCCAGGTAGTCGGGGATCTCGAGCGCCAGGTCGCCGGCCCGGCAGTGGACGGCCCCGCGGTCCGCCGGCGTGAACAGCATCACGACCCGATGCCCGCGGGCGCGGGCGGAGCGCGCGATGCGCACGGCGATCTCGCCGCGGTTGGCGACCACCACGGTGTCGATGGGCTGGTAGCGGCCGAGCGCCTCGGGGAGGGGGGCGTCGGGGAGGGAGTCGTGGTCGGCCATCAGTGTCGGAACACTCCCCAGGACGTGGTGCCCTGCACCGGGGCGCTGCATGCGGCGCTCAGGCTGAGGCCGACCACGATGCGGGTGTCGGCCGGGTCGATGATCCCGTCGTCCCACAGCCGCGCACTGGCGAAGGTGGCCGTGCTCTCGCGATCGACCTTGCCCTGCAGCATCTGCTTCATCATCCCGAGCTCGTCTTCGTTCACGGTCTGGCCGCGCCCGGCGGCGGCCTGGCGCTTGACCAGGTCGAGGACGCCGGCCAGCTGCTCGCCGCCCATGACGGCGATGCGGTGGTTGGGCCAGGTGAACAAGAAGCGGGGCGCGTAGGCCCGGCCCATCATGGCGTAGTTGCCAGCGCCGTAGCTGGCGCCCGTCATGATGGTGATCGCCGGCACCGTGCTGTTGCTGACCGCGTTGATGAGCTTGGCGCCGTTGCGGATGATGCCGCCCTGCTCGACCGCCTTGCCGACCATGAACCCGGTCGTGTTGTGCAGGAAGAGCAGCGGGATGTTGCGCTGGTTGCACAGGGCGATGAACTGCGCGCCCTTGTTGGCGGACTCGCTGAACAGCACGCCGTCGTTGGCCAGCACCCCGACCGGGAAGCCCATCACCGACGCGAAGCCGGTGACCAGGGTCTTGCCGTAGCGGGGCTTGAAGTCGACGAAGTCGCTGTCGTCGACGATGCGGGCGATGACCTCGCGCGCCGGGAAGGGCACGCGCACGTCGGCGCTGGCGATGCCCCGGAGCTCGGCGGGGTCGAACCGCGGCGGGCGCGAGGGGCCGGCCGTCGGACCCTGCTTGTCCCACCGCAGGGCCGCCACCAGCTCGCGGCCGATGCGCAGGGCGTCCTGCTCGTCTTCGGCCAGGAAGTCCGCCAGCCCGCTGGTGCCGGCGTGCATCTCGGCCCCGCCCAGGGTCTCGTCGTCGACGTCTTCGCCGATGGCCATCTTCACGAGGGGCGGCCCGGCCAGGTAGGCCTGGGCCTGTTCCTTGACCATGACGACGTAGTCGGACATGCCGGGGATGTAGGCGCCGCCGGCCGTCGAGCTGCCGAACACCAGGCAGATGGTCGGCACCGCCGCGGCGCTGCGGCGCGTCAGGTCACGGAAGCCCTGACCGCCCGGCACGAAGATGTCGGCCTGGTTCATCAGGTCGGCGCCGGCACTCTCGATGAGCGACACGCTGGGCAGCCGGTTCTCGAGGGCGATCTCGGCCAGCCGGTTGCTCTTCTTCACGGCCCAGGCGTTCATCGCGCCGCCCTGCAGGGTCGACTCGTTCGCCGTGATGAGCACCTCGGTGCCAGCGACCAGCCCGACGCCGCCGATCAAGCCGGCCCCGGGCTTGCCGCCCTCGATGCCCGCCCCCGCCAGCGGGCAGAGCTCCAGGAACCAGCCGTCCTTGTCCAGCAGCCGCTCGACCCGCTCGCGAGGCAACAGCTTGCCGCGCGCCAGGTGCCGGCCGACGTACTTGTCGCCCCCGCCCTGGCGGGCCTTGTCCAGCAGCGACGCGAGCCCGTCCAGGGCCGCCTGCATGGCCGCCGCGTTGTCCCGGAAGGTGGGGCTCTGCGGGTCGACGGCGGTGCGGAGGACCGCCATCAGCCCTCCTGCTGCTTCCAGAGGTGCATCAGGGCCTCGCGCAGGACCTGCTTCTTGTCGATGACCCCCGCGAGGCGGCCGTCCTTGAGCACCGGCACCACCGTGATGTGCTTCTCGACCATCAGGCTGGCCACGTCGGCCAGCGTGGCGTCGTAGGCCACGCCCACGGCTTCGGGGGTCATGATGTCGGACACCGTCGTGCCCGTGGCCTTGTCCAGGTCCGCCTGGAGCTTGCGCTCGATGGGCAGCACCCGGTTGAGCAGGTTCACGTAGTGGGGCACCTCGACGTGCTTCTCCTGGAAGATCACGTCCATGGCGGTGACCACGCCGACCAGCTTGCCGTCGTCCACCACGCAGACGCCGTCGAGATCGTGCTCGTAGAGCAGCCGGGCCGCGCGGGCCACCGTGTCGTGGCTGGACACGGTCTCGAACTGGTCGTCCATCAACTCGCTGGCGTACACGGCCACCTCCCGGAGTGCGCCGGCATCATATCCCGTCAGCGCCAGTCCATGGCCGGCACCGCCGCATCCTCGGCGAACACCCCGGCGCGCAGCTCGGCCGCGTGGTCGGCGATGTAGGTCCACGAGAACACCACGACGCCGTCGGCGCCCTCGGACCGCGCGGCCTCGATGCAGCGCACGGTCTCCTCGAAGCCGATGTCGTAGGTGCCGATGCCCATGTAGACGTGCCGGCCGCTGCGGTGCAACACGTGATCGCGGGTCAGGACCCGGAAGTCCAGCCGCTCGCCTTCGACGTCGGTGACCGGCCAGTAGGCCATCGGGATGTTGGCGTCCAGCAGGCCCTCCGACAGGAAGGCCCGGCTGTCCTGGTAGTAGTCCCCGTCGCCCTCGGACACGCCGCCCCAGCCCCACTCGTCGGTGTGCACCCCCCAGACGGCCGCGGTCACGGGCACGTCCACGGACGCCGACACGCGCCGCACGATGTCCTTGATCATCTCGCGCTGCCAGTCGCCCCACGACAGGCCCGGGAGCTCGCCGGTGCTCGCCGTGTCCTGGACGAAGCGGGCTTCACTGACGGCGTCGTGGCTGTACTGGCTGCCTGGGTAGCGGATGTAGTCCAGGTGGATGCCGTCGACGTCGTAGCGGCTGGCGATGTCGGCGGCGACGGCGGCATGCCGGGCCCGTACGTCGGGGATGCCGGGGCTGGCGTAGACGTAGCTGTCGTTGAGCGCCATCGGAGTGCCCGAGCCGTCGGCCACCACCCAGTCGCCGTGGCTGGACCAGGCGTGGGCGATGCCCGCGCTGTCCGGCGGCGACGTGCCCCGCCAGAAGGGCGCCACGTTGATGTAGGCGTGCAGCTGCAGACCGTTGTCGTGGGCGGCCTGGACCGCCGCGGCCAGCGGATCCCAGCCCGGGTCCTGGCCGAGGGTGCCCGACAGGCTGCTCGCCCACGGTTCGAGGCTGCTGTCGTAGTAGGCGTCGAAGTTGCCCCGCACCTGGAAGAAGACCGCGTTGAACCCCGCGTCGGCGATGTCCCCCATCGTGGCCGAGAGTGCGTCCGGCGTCGCCGAGCTGGATGCCCACTCGAACCGCGTCAGCCAGACGCCGCGCAGCTCCTGCGGGCCGTCCCCTCCCCCGTCGCTGTCTCCGCCGTCGGTACCGGTCCCATCGGTGCTGCCGCCGTCGGAGCCGCCGTCGTCGGAGCCGCCGTCCGCACCACCGTCGTCGGAGCCGCCGCCGTCGCCTCCGGGCGGCGCATTGCGGGTGCCGTCGGAGGGAGAGGAGGAGGTGCAGGCGAGGAGGAGCAGGAGGGAGGCGAGCATGGTGCAGGTCTACCGCGTCTGCTCGCTGCCCGGGGCCCACCACTGCACCAGCCCGGCGGACACGTAGCGGGCCTGCAGATCGAAGAACCACGCCTGCAGCACCTCGGCCCGGCAGCCCGCTTCGGCATCCACCGCGTGCCAGACCCGAGCATCCCGGATGCAGCCCTCGGTGTAGTCGTCGAGCCCCAGGGCCGGCAGGTGGAAGCCGATGTGGTCGGGCCCAGCTTCGGAGCGCAGGGCCACGGCCCGCCACAGCAGCAGCTCGGCCACGCCCAGGTCCTGTTCGTCGATCACCTGTCCGCCGCCCAGCCCGGCCTGCTTGCACTCGTAGATGAAGGCGTTCGCACAGCCGCCCAGGGTGTAGAAGGACGTCGGCACGCCGGGCCGGATGACCAGCCCGCTGTCGCCGTCGGCCAGGGGGTCCTCGGTGCTGGCCGGACGCCACGCGGTCCGCGGCGTGCGCAGGTCGTCGGGCACGGCTTCCTTGCTGCGGGGGTCCCAGCTGCCGATCTCGGGCAGCACGCCCAGCCCGATGCCCAGCACGTCCTCGGCCAGCCCGAGCGTGCCGACCCGGCGGACCCAGTCTCCGCCCCACTGGATCTGTCGCTCCGGTCCGCCGTACCAGCGCACTGGGATGCCCTGCAGCAGCAGCGGCGAGACCTGGGCCGTCGCGTAGGCCTGCCAGTCCTCGAGCGCCTCGAGGGTACCGCTCTCGGGCTCACCATAGAAGAACAGCCCCGGCGAGATGCGCTCGCCCTGCCACACCTTGGCCAGCTGCGGGTTGCGGCCGCAGGCGATGGCCTGCTCGGCGACCTCGGGGATGATGCCGAGCGCGACCTCGGCCGGCAGGTCCTGCAGCAGCTGGCGGTTGGCCTCGGCCCGCTCGAACCGCGCGCGCAGGCTGTCCTCGCCTTCTTCGCAGACGGGCTCGCTGTCCGTCGGCTTCGGGTTCTCCAGGTAGGTCGTGAGCGTGAAGGACACAGGCGCCCGGCCGTCATCCTGCAGCGCCTCGGGCACGCGCACGGACACCGTGCCGTCGTCGAGCAGGACGGCGAGCTCGCCGCTCTCCTGGACCACCAGGTCCACGATGCCCGGTAGCGCCGTGCGGTGCGCCTCCTCCCCCTCCTCCAGGAACAGCAGGCCCTCCTCCGTCGCGACGACCAGCACTCCGCCGCCAGCGCCGACCGGACCGATCAGGCCCTCCACCTCCACCTGGTCCACCACGCTCGGCACGTCGTCGATGCGCACCAGCAGCCCACGCTCCGGCAGGGTCACCCAGGCGCCGCCCTCGCCGTCGGCCGCCATGCGCCCGCCGGCCCCGTCCAGGGCGATGTCCCCGTCGCCGTAGCGACCGAGCGACTCCGTGGTGAGCACATAGGGGTTGCCGAAGCTCCAGACGATGTCCTGCACGGGTGCGGCGGTCTCGGCCTCGGCCAGCACCTCGCCCGAAGGGTGCAGCCAGCGCAGGCGGGTCCCCTGGGCCAGCACGCCGCCGCCGCCCGAAGACGCCAGCAACCCGCCCTCCGCTCCGACCCCGTCCAGCGTCGCGAGTGGCACGGGGACCAGGTGGTCGAAGGGATTGCCGACCAGCGGATCGGCCTCGGCGCGCCACAGGACCCCGTCGGCCGACAGGCCCAGGAAGGCCCGGTCGCCGGGGTCGGCGGCCAGCGCCACGGTCGCGGCGTCTCCCCGCAGCACGCCGCGGTGGATCTCCACCTGGTCGACCGTGCAGCTCCCCTGGCGGCTGCCGTCGTCCAGCTCCGGCCACAGGTCGGTGGGCACGCAGGCCGTGCGCGGACTGTGGCGGTACCGCCCGTCCAGCACCCAGCCGACGCCGGCGGCGGGGTCGAAGGCCGCGGTCAGCGGGGCGGCCGGCAGCGAGACCAGCCGGGTGGGGGCTTCGGCGTCCGGGAGCGCGGTGCGCAGCAGCTCGCGGTCGACCTGCAGGGGCACCGGCGCCAGGTCCAGCCAGGGATCCGGGTCGGGCGTCGGGGCGATCCCGCCATCGGGAGCGCAGGCCAGCAGCAGCAGCAGCACGGTCGCAGCGTAGCCGCTCGACCGTCGGGCAGCCGCTGGACCGGCCGGGCGGTCACTGCACCAGCGCGACCTTGCCCTGGGCCTTCACGCCGCCGGCCACCTGGCCGCCACCCGCGATGCCGATCACCTCGTCGGCCATCGGGTCGATGCGGACGAAGATGTTCTTGTCCTTGGCGCCGCCCTTGGTGCGCACGTCGTAGACGGTGGCCCAGGCGAAGCCGACGATCTCCTCGTAGCCGTTGAAGCTGCCGCCCTTGCCCTGGCAGTAGCCGGGCCCGCCGTCGAACACGATGATCGCCCCTTCCAGCGTGTTGCCGTAGGCCGCACTGGAGATGGCGCTGCTGCCGTTCTGCGCCGGCAGGGGGCCCAGGTTGTCGGTGTTCCAGGTGCTCCCGCCTTCTTCGATGATGTCGATCATCTCGGCCAGGGCACTGCTGACCACGCCGTTCTGCAGGCCGGCGTCGTCGCCGACGCGGGCCACGCCGTCGCTGCAGTAGCGCAGCTGATCGCGGGTCCAGCTGGCGTTGGGCGTCGCACCGACCCGACCCCAGCCGACGTTGTCGATGCCGGCGGGGTTCAGGGTGAGCGTCACCTGGGACAGGTCATCGTGGATGTCGAAGAAGCACTGGGGGATGGCCAGCGGCAGGTAGCAGGCCACCGCGCCGGCGTCCCCGCCCTGGATGTTGACGCCGGTGGAGTGGCCCTTGGCGCCGACGACGGGCTGGTTGAAGGCCACCGCCGCGAAGCTGGACAGCACGTCCTCGCGGCTGGTCACGATGCGCAGCGCCTCGATGTCAGCCGGGTCGTTGGTCTGCACGAAGCGGCCCTGGTCCTCGTCCCACCAGCCGGTCTGGATCTGGTCGGGGCGCAGGTCCACCGACTCGCCGCCGGCGGTGTTGCGGGCAGCGGCACGGATGGCCGTCGCCTTGGCGGCCTGCACGCCCTCCCAGGTACCGTCCAGCTCGGCGATGCCGGCGTGCACAGCGATGTCGGCCGCAGCCTGCAGCTCGGTGCGCACGACCTTCTGGTAGGACAGGTCGACGGCGACCGCGCCGACGCCCAGCAGCATCGGCAGGCTCAGCAGCAGCAGGATCGCGTAGGAACCCTCGCGGTCGCGGGTGGGGGTCAGGGAGCGCAGGGGGCGGCGGGCCATCGGAGCCTCCGATGTGTCGCGGGATGGGGCGACACCGGTTTCGTTGCAGTGTCATTGCACCACCTCGATACGGGTCTCGGGGTCACCGGTCGTCACGGTCCGCGACGGACTGTCTCGCGCGAGGCCGAGACGCGGAAACCCCCGATGACCACTGGATCATCGGGGGCCCGCTCTCTCTCCGCGCCCCGTGGGGGCGTCCAGATCTCAGCGCGCGATCTGCGGCGGCGTGTCGTACACGATGCCGGCGTCCAGCGTGCCGCCGGGGCGGGTGCCGAACTGGCGCTCGATGGTCGTGTCCAGGTGGACGTGGATGTTCTTGCTGGCCGCCGCACCCTGGCTGCGCACATCGAAGATGGCGCCCCAGACGAAGCCGACGACGGGCTCGTAGCCGGTGAAGTTGCCGCCGCTGCCGACGCAGTAGTCGTCGCCACCGTCGAAGACGATGATCGGGCCTTCGAGCGTCTTGCCCCAGTCGGCCGACTTCACCGTCGAGCCGTCCATCTGGACCGGCATCTCGCCCCACTCGGGCAGCCAGCGGGTGTCGCTCACCGCGATGGCGTCGTCGACCTCCTTCAGGGCGCTCACGACCTCGCCGTTCTGCAGGCCGACCATGTCGTCGACCCGGACCTCGCCGCTGTAGGTGCAGTCGTAGAGCTGCTGCTTGATCCAGTTGGCGTTCGGCGAGTCGCCCAGGCGGGCCCAGCCGACGTTGTCGACGCCCGACGGGTTGAGCACCAGCACCAGGCTGTTGACCTCGCTGTCCGTGTGCTGGTCGAACACGCACTTGGGGATGCCGAGCGGCAGGTGGCAGCTCAGGGCGCCCGGCGGCACGTCCAGCGGGTCCAGGCCGACCGACGCGCCGGTGACCTCGGTGTAGGGGTCGTCGAAGGCGACGCTGGCGAAGGCGGCGCTGACCTGGCCCTTGTTCAGCCACACCGACACCGAGTCGACCTCTTCGGGGTCGGACGACTCGATGAACTGGCCGGACTGGCTGTCCCAGTGGCCGAAGCGCAGCCACTCGGACTTGAGCTGGACCGACTCGCCGCCGGCGGTGTTGCGGGCCGCGGCGCGGATGGCCGTGGCCCGGGCGCGCTCGATGCCCTCGTCGGTGCCGTCGAGCTCGGCCGTGGCCGCCAGGGCGGCGATGTCGGCCGCGGCCTGGATCTCGGTCCGGACCACCTTCTGGTAGGACAGGTCGACCGCGATGGCGCCGACGCCGAGCAGGACCGGCAGCGAGATCACCAGCAGCATGGCGTAGGACCCGTCGCGGCGGCGGCGGGGGGAGGAGGAAGCGGAGGTCTTGGTGTCGAAGGCGAAGCGGCGCATGGCTCAGCTCTCCCGGGTGACGACAGTGAACTGCTGGCGGTGGAGGAGGGGGGTCTCGAGGAGTCCGGAGAAGGAGGTGACGGGCAGGGTCACGCTGACGGTGACGATCTCGTCGCCCTCGTCGACGCCGCGCTCGACCCCGACGGTCAGGCTGCTGGCGTCCATGCCCATCCGCATCACGGCGTCGTTCGCGTAGGCCGAGATCGCTTCGTCGTCGGCGTAGTCGTCGCCCATGGTCGCGAAGCGCGGCGACCTCGTAGGTCGCCTGCACGAAGCGCTGGCGCTCCGACAGGAAGGACCCCAGCTGGAAGACGGCCATCGCCGTCGTGACCAGCATCGGAAGGGTCAGCGCGAACTCGACCGCCGTGTTGCCACGGCGGCGGGAACGGGTGTGGAGCCGGGAGCGGGACATCGGGTCCTCCGGGGTTTCGTCGCATCCCCATCTGAACCCGTCTCTTTGTCTCCCGGGGCCACGCTGCGTCACGGTGGGTCCCCGCCTGTCTCGGGACGTCACGACACCGGTGTCATCGCGGTTTCAGGGGGTGTCACCGCCCTTGACGTGCCAACCGGATCGCGTCCTCGATCCGGGCCGTCCGCGCCTCGGCTGCCTGGCGCTTGCGCACCCCCGCGAAGGCGCAGATCGGACAGACGGCCGGGTCGTGGGCCCGGGCCGGACAGTGCTCGCGGCCGAAGAAGATGATCTGCAGGTGCAGCTTGTTCCAGCGGTCCCGCGGGAACAGCCGCTTGCAGTCGCGCTCGGTCTGCTCGACGTTGCGCCCGTCCGACAGCCCCCAGCGCCAGCACAGGCGGTGGATGTGGGTGTCCACCGGGAAGCTCGGCACGCCGAAGGCCTGGGCCAGCACCACGCTCGCGGTCTTGTGGCCGACCCCGGGCAGGGCTTCCAGCGCCTCCGGATCGGCCGGCACCCGGCCGCCGTGCTGATCGACCAGGATCTCCGCCAGCTGCCGCACCCGCTTCGCCTTGGTCGGCGCCAGGCCGATCTGCCGGATCAGCTGGCGGATCTCGTCGACCTCGAGGGCGGCCATCGCCTGCGGGGTGGGCGCCCGCTCGAACAGGGCGGGCGTGACCTCGTTGACCTTCTTGTCGGTCGTCTGCGCCGACAGCAGCACGGCCACCAGCAGCGTGAACGCGTCGCTGTGGTCGAGGGGGACCGGGGTCTCCGGGTACAGGTCTTCGAGGATCTCCTGGATCCGCTGGACCTTCTCGGCCTTGGTCATCGGGGGGCTTCGTGGGGGCGAGGAGGGAGGCACGCGGCCGCGTCAGTTCAGGGTGCCGGGCTCGGCCAGGGTGAACGGTGCGATGACCGCATCGAAGGCGTCGCCTCCCTTCGTGACCATCTGGTACGTGCCGTGCATCGCGCCGAGCGGCGTGTCCAGCGGGCAGCCGCTGACGTAGACGAAGGTCTGGCCGGGCTCCAGGACCGGCTGCTCGCCCACGACGCCGGGGCCCTCGACGTGCTGCTCCTCGCCCTCGCCGTTGGTGATGACCCAGTGGCGGCTGACCAGCTGCACGGCCTCGTCGCCCAGGTTCTCGATGGTCACCTGGTAGGCATGCACCCACAGCCCCGTCGCGGGCGACGACTGATCGGGCAGGAAGTGCGGCAGCACCCGCACGCGCACGCCGCGCGTGGTCGCCTCGCTGGCGTGCTCGGGGCGCGGAGTGGCTTCGACGCGGGACACGGGACCTCCTCGGCGCACCGGGTCCGTCGGGCGCCTGCTCCCCCGGGGTAGCCTGTCGCCATGCTCGTACAAGCCCTGCGCGGTGGACTCTCCGAGACGGTGCACACCGTGCGGGCCGTGGCCGTCGGCCTGCCCCCCGGCGCCCCCCTCTCCGACCTCGCGCACACCGCCCCCCTGTGGCAGAGCGGCCCCCCCACGAAGAGCACCTGGCGCAGCGCCGCCAAGCCGCTCCAGCTGTGGTGCAGCCTGGAAGCCCTCGGCGACCCCGTCGGACTGACGGACGACGACCTGGCGATCGGCGCCAGCAGCCACTCGGGCCAGCCCGGGCACCTCGACGCCGTGCGGCGGGTGCTCGCCCGGTTCGACCTCGACGAAGCCCTGCTCGCCTGTGGGGCCGAGCCTCCGGCGCACCGTCCCTCGGCCCGCGAGCTCCTCCGGCAGGGCTCCCCTCCCCTCCCCATCCACAACGACTGCTCGGGCAAGCACGCCTTCATGCTGGCCGCCTGCCGGGCGCAGGGCTGGCCGCTGCAGGCCACGGCGGGCACCGACCAGGGCTACCTCGCCCTCGACCACCCCCTGCACCAACGCATCGGCGCGGCCAGCGCGGCATGGACCGGAGATCCCGCCGTGTTCGGTGTCGACGGCTGCGGCGTGCCCGTGCTGCACCTGTCGGTCCTGGGCATGGCCCGCGCGTGGGCCCGGCTGGCCGCGGCGGTGCGCGAGCCCGACGCCGACCCGCGGCTGGCCGCCATCGGTCGCGCCATGATCGCCCGTCCGTGGTCGACCAGCGGCGACGGCCGCCTGGACCTGGCCCTGGCAGACCGGGCGCGCGAGCCCTGGGTCGGCAAGATCGGGGCGCGCGGCGTCTTCTGCATCGCCCTGCCCGCGCGCGGCCTCGGCATCGCGCTCAAGGTGCTCGACGGCGACGAAGACGCCCTGGCCGTCGCGGTGCCCGCCGTGGTCGACGCGGTGGCCCCCGGAGCCCTGGCCGCGGCCGACGACTGGCCCTGGTCGGTCGTGCGCAACGTGGCCGGTCGCCCGGTCGGCGTGCGCCGCTGCCGGGCCTGACGGCCTGGGGTAGCAGCTTGACCTGACGCGGGTCGGCCGCGGGCTACGCAGAACGTGTCGCCCGCGGGTGGTCGAAGCCCACCCGCGTGTCTACCCATCGACGACCGCCAGCCCTGCGGAGCCGCAGTCCATGCCCGACCCCATCCAGCCGACGAAGCCGCCGCGGCCGCCGAGCCGGAAGAACCCGCGCCACGACCGCAAGGAAGACGTCCTGGTCAAGGATCGGGTCGCCCGCCCCAAGAAGTACAAGGTGCTGCTGCACAACGACGACTTCACCCCCATGGAATTCGTCGTCGAGGTGCTCGAGGGGCTGTTCCACAAGTCCCCCGCCGAAGCCACGCGCATCATGCTGCACGTGCACCGCAACGGCGTGGGCATCGCGGGCGTCTACGCCCGCGAGGTGGCCGAGAGCAAGGCCGACAAGACCATCAAGGCGGCCCGCGACGCCGGCTTCCCCCTGATGGCCAGCACGGAACCCGACTCCGAAGGCCCTGGCGAGCACCGCTGATCCTCCCCCCCGGACGGAATCCCCGATGAAGATCGCAAGCACCCTCAAGATCGCCCTGTCCCGGGCGATGGACGACGCGGCCCGCCGCCGGCACGAGTACCTGACCACGGAACACGTGCTGCTGGCGCTGCTCCACGACCCCGACACGGCCGACGTGATCGAGGCGGTGGGCGGCAACCTGGCGCGGCTCGAGAAGGAGCTCGACGCCTACCTGGACGCCGAGGTCGAGCGCCTGCCGGCCGACAAGCTGGTCGATCCGCAGCAGACCCTGGCCTTCCAGCGGGTCATCCAGCGGGCCGCCTTCCACGTGCAGCAGCACGGCAAGGAAGAGCTGACCGGCGTCATCATCCTGCTCGAGCTGACGCGCGAGGAGGACAGCTACGCCGTCTACCTGCTCGAGAAGCAGGGCATCGACCGCCTGTCGCTGACGACCTTCATCAGCCACGGCGTCGGCAAGAAGGGCAAGCTGGTCCGCCGGGCCCCCGACAGCGACGAAGGCGAGGCGATGGCCGGCGGCGAAGGCGACGGCGAGGTCGCCGACGACGCCCTGTCCGCCTACACCGACGAGCTCGTCGCCAAGGCCGCCGCCGGGCGCATCGACCCGCTGATCGGCCGGGCCCGCGAGGTCGAGCGCATCGTCCACATCCTGGCGCGGCGCCGCAAGAACAACCCGCTGCTGCTGGGCGATCCCGGCGTCGGCAAGACCGCCATCGTCGAAGGCCTGGCCCGCCGCATTCACGAGAAGGACGTGCCCGAGCCGCTCGAAGGCGCCGAGATCTACGCCCTGGACATGGGCGCGCTGCTGGCCGGCACCCGGTTCCGCGGCGACTTCGAAGAGCGGCTCAAGGCGGTGCTCGCCGAGCTGGCGGACCGTCCCAAGGGCATCCTGTTCATCGACGAGATCCACACCCTGGTCGGCGCGGGCGCCACCAGCGGCGGCACCATGGACGCCAGCAACCTGCTCAAGCCGGGCCTGTCCGACGGCAGCCTGCGCTGCATCGGCAGCTCGACCCACAAGGAACACAAGCAGGCCTTCGGCAAGGACCGGGCCCTGGCCCGGCGCTTCCAGGTGGTCGAGGTCGACGAGCCCACGGTCGAGGACACCATCGACATCCTCAAGGGCCTGCTTCCCGGCTACGAGCAGCACCACGGGCTGAAGTACGCCGAAGACGCGGTCGAGGCCGCGGCCCGCCTCTCCGACAAGCACCTGACCGAGCTCAAGCTGCCGGACAAGGCGATCGACGTCATCGACGAGTCGGGCGCCAGCGTGCGGCTGGCCGGCCGCGAGCTGGTGGTCGTCGACGACATCGAAGCGACCGTCGCCCGCATGGCCCGCATCCCGCCCAAGAGCGTGTCCCACGAAGAGCGCGCCGAGCTGGGCGACCTCGAGGTCGAGCTGCGCAAGGTGGTCTTCGGCCAGGACGACGCCGTCCGCGCCGTCGCCAGCGCCATCAAGCTGTCCCGGGCCGGGCTCAAGGACCCCGACAAGCCGGTCGGCAGCTTCTTGTTCGCCGGGCCCACCGGCGTCGGCAAGACCGAGCTGGCCAAGCAGCTGGCCCACACCCTGGGCATCAGCTTCCAGCGCTTCGACATGTCCGAGTACCAGGAACGGCACACCGCCAGCCGGCTCATCGGCGCGCCTCCCGGCTACGTCGGCTTCGACCAGGGCGGCCTGCTGACGGACATCATCAGCCGGCACCCCCACTGTGTGCTGCTCCTCGACGAGATCGAGAAGGCCCATCCGGACATCTACGACCTGCTGCTGCAGGTCATGGACCACGCGACCCTCACGGACAACACGGGCAAGAAGGCCGACTTCCGCAACGTCGTGCTCATCATGACGACCAACGCGGGGGCGCGCGACGCCGCCGTGCGGATGATGGGCTTCGGCGCCCGCACCGGCGAGCACCGCATGGACGCGGCGCTGGAGCGCACCTTCTCGCCCGAGTTCCGCAACCGCCTGGACGCCCTGGTCCGGTTCGGCCCCCTGCCCCAGCAGACCGTGCGCCGCATCGTCGACAAGTTCATCAAGCAGCTGCAGACCCAGGTCGAGGACCGCCAGGTCGAGATCGAAGTCACCGCCGCCGCCAAGGACTGGCTGGCCGAGGCCGGGTACAAGCCCGAGATGGGCGCCCGCGAGATGGGCCGCGTCATCCACCAGCGCATCAAGCGGCCGCTCGCCGACATGATGCTGTTCGGAGACCTGGTCCGCGGCGGCGTCTGCGTCGTCGATGTGGCCCCCGACGAGCACGGCGCTCCCGACCTGGTGCTGCGGGCCGAGCCCAGGGACGAGGAGCCGGGCGACGAGGAACCCGGCGACGAGGAGACGGCGGGCGAGGGCGAGGCGTCCGGCGAACCGGCTCCGGTCGACGAGTAGCCAGACACTTCTCGACAGGTCGAGGCGATCCAGGGAGGTCGGACAGACCACCCTGCTGCCACCGAGATACCCCCCGGCCATGCCTGTCCTGCCCTCCGACGTCCTCGCCGCCCTGCTGTCCCGTCCCGCCTGGATCTTCGACATGGACGGGACGTTGACCGAGCGCGCCCACGACTTCGAGGGCTTCAAGCGGGCCCAGGGACTGCCCCTGGACCAGCCGATCCTCGAGGCGCTGGACGGCATGCCCGAGGCCGACGTGGCCCGCGTGCACGCCGCCCTGCAGGTCTGGGAGGAAGGCCTCGCCGACCGCGCCCGGCCGGCCCGCGGCGCGGTCGAGCTGCTGACCATCCTGGCCGAGCGCGGGGCCGTGGTCGGCATCCTGACCCGGAACACCCACGACAACGCGCTGCGCACCCTGCAGGCGGCGGGCCTCGGCGGCTGGTTCCACCCCTCGGCGGTCCTGGGGCGGGACTCGGCCCCGCCCAAGCCGTCGCCCGAGGGCATCGACAAGCTGCTGGCCCACTGGGGCACGACCGCCGACCACGCCGTGATGGTCGGGGACTACGTCTTCGACGTGCAGGCCGGACGCGCGGCCGGCACGGCCACGGTGTGGCTGGACCACGAGCGCGACCTGGCCCGCCCCGAAGAAGCCGATCACGTCGTGCACTCGCTGTTCGACCTGGTGCCGGCATGAGGCTGCCCGCATGACCATCCCCGGTCCCCCGCTGCGTGTCGCTGTCGTCGGCGCCGGCTGCATCGGCTGCTGGCTGGGCGGACGCCTGGCCCAAGCCGGTGCGCAGGTCGTCCTGATCGGCCGCCGACGCCTGCAAGAGGCGGTGGCCACCGACGGCCTGTCCCTGCAGCCGCTGTCCGGCCCTGCCGTGCACCCCACGCCGGCCGTCCAGCGCGACCCGGCCTTCGTCGCCGGCGCGGACATCGTGCTCATCACGACCAAGGGCAGCGACACTGTCGCCGCGGCCGAGGAGATCGCGCCCCACCTGGTCGATCACGCCGTGCTGGTCAGCTTCCAGAACGGGCTGAAGAACCCCGACCGCCTGCGCCGCGCCCTGCCCGGCCGCACGATCGTGCCCGCCATGGTGTCCTACAACGTGGTGTGGGCCGGCCCGGCCGCCTTCCGCCAGGCGACCAGCGGGCCCCTGGCCATCGCCCAGGACGCGCCGCCCGGCCTGGTCGCGGGCCTGCGCGCCGCCGGCGAGTCGGTGCACCTGGCGGCCGACATGCAGCGCGTGCAGTGGGCCAAGCTGCTGCTGAACCTGAACAACGCCGTGAACGCCCTTTCCGGCCTGCCCCTGGCGACCCAGCTGGGGGACCAGGGCTACCGCCGGGTGCTGGCGGCCGCGATGAAAGAAGCGTGGGCCTGCCTGCGCGCCGCCGGCATCGAGCCGGCCCCGATCGGTCGGATGCGGCCGTCCCTGGCGCCCCGCATCCTGCCCCTGCCCGACTGGTTGTTCCGGGTGCTGGCCGCGCCCATGATCCGCATCGACCCGGCCGCGCGTTCGTCGATGGCGGACGATCTCGACCGCGGCCGCCGCACCGAGGTCGACGACATCAACGGCGAGGTCGTGGCCCTGGGCGCCCAGGTCGGCGTGCCGACGCCGATCAACGCCCGCCTGGTCGAGCTGGTCCACCAGGCGGAGTCCAGCGATCGCGGCAGTCCCCGGCTGGCCGCGCAGGAGCTGTGGCCGGTGGCCGCGGGGTAGCGCGGGCCACTTCATCGTGGTATCGCGATATCCGGATACCGCATGGAGTCCGCCCTGCCGAGCGCCCCCCTCGTCGTGCCCCCGCCCGCCCTCGATCTGACGGGCGCGACGGACCTGTGCCGGCTGCTCGGCGACCCGACGCGGGTCCGCCTGCTGTCGCTCCTGGTCGGCCACGAGCTGTCCGTCGGCGAGCTGTCCGCGGTGACCCAGCTCGCCCAGCCTCGGGTCAGCACCCACCTGGGCAAGCTGCGCGAAGCCGGGCTCGTCGCCGGCCACCGTGACGGCGCCAGCACGCTCTACCGCGCGCCGGCCGCGGCCTGGCCGCAGGCGACCGGGGCGCTCGTGGCGGCCGTCCTGGACAGCGCCCAAGACCCCCTGCTGGCCCAGGACGCCGCCCGCGTGCCCGCCGTGCTGGCCGCCCGGGAAGGCGACGGCAGCTGGGCCGACGGCGTCGCCGGCCAGATGGCCCGCCACTACAGCCCCGGCCGGACCTGGGAGAGCGTGGCCCGCGGTCTGGCCGGCCTGGCGGACCTGGGGCGGGTCATCGACATCGCCGCTGGAGACGGCGCCATCGCCGAGCTGCTGGCCCCGTCCGCCCGGTCCATCGACTGCGTCGACAGCAGCCGCAAGGTCGTCGCCGCCGCCCGCGAGCGGCTGGGGTCCATCGACAACATCACGGTGCAGCGCGGCGACATGCACGAGCTGCCCTACGCCGACGGTCGCTTCGACCACGCGCTGATGCTGGCCGCGCTGTCCTACAGCACCCGCCCCGCCGTCGCCCTGGCCGAGGCCGCGCGCGTGCTGGCCCCCGGCGGACGGCTGGTGGCCACCACCCTGCACCGCCACGGGCACGACGCCGAGGTCGCCCGCTACGACCACGTCAACGGCGGCTTCTCCGTCGACGAGCTCACCGCGCTCGCCTCCTCGGCCGGCCTTCGGGTGCAGCTCTGCGCCGTCACGGCTCGCGAGAAGCGTCCTCCCCACTTCGAGATCCTCACCCTGCACGCCGTCCGCGCCTAGCGCTGTTCGGCTGTCCTAGCACCGCTAGGGAGCTGCCATGACCGACCTCGCCCGCACCTTGCCCGACCCGGCCCGCGCCAACGCCCTGCGCCGCGCCCTGGCCGAGCGCATCCTGATCCTGGACGGGGCCATGGGCACCATGATCCAGCGCCACGGACTGGAAGACGCCGACTACCGGGGCGAGCGCTTCGCGGACCACCCGCACGAGCAGAAGGGCAACAACGAGCTCCTCACCCTCACCCGGCCGGACGTCATCGGCGGCATCCACCGTGCCTACCTGGACGCCGGCGCCGACCTGGTCGAGACCAACACCTTCAACGCCAACCGGTTCAGCCTGGCCGACTTCGGGACCGAGGACCTGGCCTACGAGCTCAACCACGCCGCCGCCGCGCTGGCCCGCCGCGAGTGCGACGCCGCCCAGGCCCGCGACGGCCGCCCCCGCTGGTGCATCGGCGTGCTGGGCCCGCTCAACAAGACCGCCAGCATCAGCCCCGACGTCAACGACCCCGGCTACCGCGCCGTGACCTGGCAGCAGCTGGTCGACGTGTACACCGAAGCCGCGACCGGCCTGCTCGAGGGCGGCGCCGACGTCGTGATGGTCGAGACCATCTTCGACACGCTCAACGCCAAGGCCGCCGTGTTCGCGGTCGACGCCCTGTTCGAGGCCCGCCCCGAGCTGAAGGCGCCGATCATGATCAGCGGCACCATCACCGACGCCAGCGGCCGCACCCTGTCGGGCCAGGTGACCGAAGCCTTCTTCAACAGCCTGCGCCACTGCCGGCCGCTGTCCTTCGGCCTGAACTGCGCGCTGGGCGCCGATCAGCTGCGCCAGTACGTCGAAGAGCTCTCACGGGTCGCCGACTGCTACGTGAGCGCCCACCCCAACGCCGGCCTGCCCAACGAGTTCGGCGAGTACGACGACAGCCCCGGCCTGATGGCCAAGGAGCTGCGCGAGTGGGCCGACAGCGGCTTCCTGAACATCATCGGCGGCTGCTGCGGCACCAGCCCCGACCACATCGCCGCCATCGCCCAGGCCGTGCGCGGCGTGCCCCAGCGGGCCATCCCCGACCGCCCGGTACGCACCCGCCTGTCCGGGCTCGAGCCCTGCACCATCGGCGGCGAGGGGCAGCTGTTCGTCAACGTCGGCGAGCGCACCAACGTGACCGGCAGCGCCCGCTTCCGGAAGCTCATCAAGGCCGGCGACTACGAGACCGCGCTCAACGTCGCCCGCCGCCAGGTCGAGAGCGGCGCCCAGATCATCGACGTCAACATGGACGAGGGCATGCTCGACGGCGCCGCCGCCATGGAGCGCTTCCTCAAGCTGGTCGCCTCGGAGCCCGACATCAGCCGCGTGCCCGTCATGATCGACTCCAGCAAGTGGGAGGTCATCGAGGCCGGCCTGCAGTGGATCCAGGGCAAGGGCGTCGTGAACTCGATCAGCCTCAAGGAGGGCGAGGAGAGCTTCCTCCACCACGCCCGGCTGTGCCGGCGCTACGGCGCCGCCGTGGTCGTCATGGCCTTCGACGAGCAGGGCCAGGCCGACAGCCTGGAGCGCAAGGTCGAGATCTGCAGCCGCTCCTACCGGCTGCTGGTCGCCGACGGCTTCCCGGCCGAGGACATCATCTTCGACCCCAACATCTTCGCCATCGCCACCGGCATCGAAGAACACGACGCCTACGCCGTGGCCTTCATCGAGGCGACCCGGGCCATCAAGGAACAGCTGCCCCACGTGCGCGTCAGCGGCGGCGTGTCCAACGTCAGCTTCAGCTTCCGCGGCAACGACCACGTCCGCGAGGCGATCCACAGCGTGTTCCTGTACCACGCCATCCAGGCCGGCATGGACATGGGCATCGTCAACGCCGGGCAGCTGGCGGTCTACGACGAGCTCGACCCCGCCCTGCGCGAGCGGGTCGAGGACGTCGTGCTCGCCCGCCGTCCGGACGCCACCGAGCGGCTCCTGGAGATCGCCGACGCCCACAAGGGCAGCGGGGTCAAGAAGGAGGAGGACCTGGGCTGGCGCGAGGCGCCCTTCGCCGCCCGCATCGAGCACGCCCTGGTCCACGGCATCGACCGGTTCATCGAGGAGGACACGGCCGAGGCGATGGCCGCCCTCGGGCGCCCCCTCGCCGTCATCGAGGGCCCGCTCATGGACGGCATGAACGTGGTCGGCGACCGGTTCGGCGCCGGCAAGATGTTCCTGCCCCAGGTCGTGAAGTCCGCGCGCGTCATGAAGAAGGCCGTCGCCTGGCTCGAGCCCCACCTCGAAGCCGAGAAGGCCGAGCTGGCCGCCCAGGGCCTGACCGTCGGCAGCAAGGGCCGCATCCTGATGGCCACGGTCAAGGGCGACGTGCACGACATCGGCAAGAACATCGTCGGCGTGGTGCTGCGCTGCAACGGCTACGAGGTCATCGACCTGGGCGTCATGGTGCCCGCGAAGACCATCCTGGACGCCGCGATCGAGCACGGCGTCGACCTGATCGGCCTGTCGGGGCTCATCACGCCCAGCCTGGACGAGATGGTGCACGTCGCCAAGGAGATGAAGCGCCGCGGCATGCAGCACCCGCTGCTCATCGGCGGCGCGACCACCAGCAAGGTGCACACCGCCGTGAAGATCGCCCCGGCCCGCGCCGAGCCGGTCGTCTACGTCACCGACGCCAGCCGCGCGGTCGGCGTCGCCAGCACCCTGCTGTCCGACGAGCGCCGCGACGCCTTGGCCGCGGAGGTGGCCGCCGACTACGCCGAGCTGCGCGAGCGCCGCGCCCGCCAGCAGCGGCCGGACCGCCACCTGCCCCTGGCCGAGGCCCGCCGGGCCGCCCTGGAGCTGGACCTGTCGGCGGTCGTGCCGCCCGCCCGGCCGGGCATCCAGGTCCTCGCAGACCACCCGCTGCACGACCTGGCCGAGTACATCGACTGGACGCCCTTCTTCCGCACCTGGGAGCTGGCCGGCACCTTCCCCGCGATCCTCCAGGACCCGGTCGTCGGTCCGCACGCGCGGGCCCTGTACGACGACGCCCTGCGGCTGCTGCGCGAGATCATCGACGACAAGCTGCTGACCGCCAAGGCGGTGTTCGGCATCCTGCCGGCCAACCGGCGCGGCGACGACATCGTCGTCTGGACCGACGAGTCCCGCACCGAGGTCCACCGCGTGCTGCACGGCCTGCGCCAGCAGGGCCGCAAGGCCGGCACCCAGCCCAACCTGTGCATCGCCGACTTCGTCGCGCCGGACGGCACCCCCGACTGGATCGGCGCCTTCTGCGTCACCGCGGGCCACGGCGCCGACGCCCTGGTCGCCCGCTTCGAGGCCGAGCATGACGACTACCACGCGATCCTGACCAAGGCCCTGGCCGACCGGCTGGCCGAGGCCTTCGCCGAGCGGCTGCACCAGCTCGTCCGCACCGAGCACTGGGGCTACGCCAGCGGCGAAGGCCTGGGCAACGACGAGCTCATCGCCGAGCGCTACCAGGGCATCCGCCCGGCCCCCGGCTACCCGGCCCAGCCCGATCACACCGAGAAGCCCACCATCTGGCAGCTGCTCGACGTCGACCGCACCATCGGCGTGTCCCTGACCGAAGGCATGGCCATGCTGCCGGCCGCCAGCGTCAGCGGCCTGTTCCTGGCCCACCCGCAGTCCCGCTACTTCGGCGTCGGCAAGCTGCAGCGCGACCAGGTGGTCGACTACGCCCGCCGCAAGGGCTGGGAGCTGGCCGTGGCCGAGCGCTGGCTCGGGTCGAACCTGGGCTACGACCCCGACGACGGGGGCTGAGCCGCAGGGCCGAGACGGCGAAGCCCCCGCCCGGCGGACCGGAGCGGGGGCGACGCGGCAGCACCCCGAGGGGTCTGCGCTCAGACCGAGCAGTGCTCAGTTCGCGCCGTGCGGCTGGCTGGCGCCTTCGAGCTGGTCGTAGGCTTCTTCGCTCGAGTAGCCGGTGTAGGTCGCGGTGAAGTCCTTGTCTTCCGAGCAGGTCTCCTGGACGCGCAGCGTGCAGGGGCTGGCCTGGCAGTCGGTGTCGTCCTGGAGGTTGACCTGGCCGAAGCCGTCGGTGTCTTCCAGGTAGCTGGCCGAGGGGATCGAGCCGCTGGCCAGGCCCACTTCCAGGTCCCAGGTGTCGGACTCGGTCCAGGTGGTGTCGGCCACCGCGGTGACTTCCCAGGTGCCCTCGGCGGTCTTGCCGTCGACGGCCATGCTGATGACCTCCGTCACCTTGCTGTAGTCCTGCTGGGTGTAGCGGTAGCCGGCGTCGTGCTCGCGGCTCAGGCGGTCGTCCTGCTCGCCTTCCCAGGAGAACTCCCACTCGCCCTTGCCGGTGGACACGCCGGGCCAGACCTCGCCGCCGATGACCATGACGGCGGTGTTGCCGTTGAGGAAGGAGATCTGCGCGAAGTAGAGCGCGTCGCTCTGCTCGGTGTAGGTCTCTTCGGTCCACTCACCGGGCGTGGTCTGGGGGATCGACGCGCCGACGAAGTTGTGGGTGATGTTGGTCTCGCAGTCGGGTTCGGGCACGAAGGGCACCTGGATGAGCCAGATGTCTTCGTTGGTGCAGCCGGCGCCGAGCAGGAGGACGAGGGGCAGGATGGAGGACTTCATGCGGGACTCCGAGCATGGGTCGGGTTCGAGGCGCCGATGTACCCGCTGCGCCCTCGATCGTCCACCGGGGCGGCCGGGCTGTCACCCGACGTGACCCTGTCACCAGCGGGATAGGAGACCCGCCCGGAGGCCCCGATGAACGCCGCAGACGCCTGGACCCACGCCACCCTCCCCCGCCTGGACAAGCGCGTGTCCCGCCTGGGCATCGCCTTCAACTACGGCCTGGACGCCGCCGGCGCCCGCGCCGCGCTGTTCGACCACGGCATGCAGTACGTGTTCTGGACGCCGCTGCGGGGCAAGGGCACCGACGTGCTGCGCGAGGCGCTGGCCGCCGACCGCGAGCGCTACGTCGTCGCGGCGGGCCCGACCCTGGGCTACTGGGGCGGCAGCTTCCGGTCCTTCGTCGACCGCTCCCTGCGCACGCTGGGCACGGACTACCTCGACGTGCTGCAGCTCAACTGGCTGGGGGTGAGCAGCGCCTGGACCGAAGGCACGGTGGACGCGCTGCGCGAGCTGCGGGCCAGCGGCAAGGTCCGGGCGATCGGGGTGTCGATCCACGACCGCCCGCGGGCCGGCCAGCTCGCCGCCGACGACGCCGTCGACTCGCTGATGATCCGCTACAACGCGGCGCACCCCGGGGCCGAGCGCGACATCTTCCCCCACCTGCGGGGCCAGAACGTCTGCGCCTACACCGCGACCCGCTGGCGCAAGCTGCTCAAGCGCCCCAAGGGCTGGGAGGGCCGCGTGCCCACCGCCGCGGACTGCTACCGCTTCTGCCTGAGCGACCCGCACGTGCACGTGGTGCTGACCGGCCCCAAGAACCTCGACGAGCTCCGCGAGAACCTGTCCGGCCTGGACCAGGGCGCGATGGAGGGCGAGGAGCTCGAGTGGATGCGGAGCTTCGGCAAGGTCGTGCACGGGTGAGCTGGCTCGGCCGGCTGCTCGGCCGCCGGGCGCCCATCGACCGCGTGCTCTACGCCCCCGACAGCTACGGCGGCTTCCTGTCGGCGCCCGACGCCGCCGAGCGGGTCGCGGCGCGGATGCGCCAGCACGGGCTGACCGTGGTGGCCTGGCCGATGAGCGACGGCGGCGAGGGCCTGATCGAGGTGCTGCGGGCCCACGGGCCGCTGCGGGGAGAGGACGTCCAGGTCCGCGACGCCCTGGCCCGCCCCCGTCGGGCGGAGCTCGCCCACAAGGGAGGGATCACCGTCATCGAGACCGCCGAGGCCTGCGGGCTGCGCTGGCTGGCGCCCGAGGAGCGCCGGGCACTGGACACGTCGACGGCGGGTGTGGCGGACCTCCTGCGGGCAGCTGCCGGGCGGGAGCTGCGGGTCGGCCTGGGAGGGAGCGCGACGGTCGACGGGGGGCTCGGCATGCTGCAGGCGCTCGGCCTGCGGGCCGAGGATGCCGCGGGGCGGGTGCTGGAGGGACCTCCCGCGCGGCTCCTGGGTCGGACCGCGCGACTGGTCGGCGAGGCGGCCCCCCTGACCGGCCACGCCTGGCACGACGTGCAGACGCCGCTGTCGGCCTGCGCGCTGCGGTTCGGGCCCCAGAAGGGCCTGCCGCCGGACGCCCTGGACGACCACCAGGCCGCCCTGGTGCGGTTCGGTGACGCGCTGGCCGCCTGGGCCGCCGACCGGGGCCGGGCGCTGGACCCCGACGCGGCGGGCGGGGGTGCAGCTGGCGGGCTGGGCCTGGCGCTCTGCGCCCTGGGGCTCGACCTGAAGCCCGGCGCCCAGGCCGTGGCCGCGTGGACCGGCCTGCGCCTGGACGGGGTGCAGGCCGTGGTGATCGGCGAGGGCAGGCTCGACGCCACCAGCGCCGACGGCAAGGTCGCCACGGTGGTGGTGGCGATGGCGCGCGCCGCCGGCCTGCCCGTGGCCGCGCTGGTCGGCACCGCCACCGACGCTGGCGCCGTCCTGGTCGACCACGTCGAGGCGGCCGGCGCGCCCACGCTGCCCGCCTTCCTGGCCGCGACCGATCGCCTCGCCCGTTGGCTCCTTCCACCCTGAGCAATGGGTAGCCCGCCCGAGCAATGGGTAGACTGCCGGCATGCCCGACCACCTCCGTGTCCTCGACCTGCCGGCCGACGCCCCCCTCCCCTCGGACCTGCTCCTCGACCTCGGCCAGCGCCGCGTGGACCTCGTCCTGCTGCGCAAGGTCGTCGATCCCGCCGCCCTCGCGACGGTGGTCGACCGCCTGGAGTCACGCCGGACGAAGCTCCCGTGGGTCTGGCAGGAGTCCGACGACGAACAGCGCATCCAGATGGCGCTGCTCGGCGCCAGCCTGACGCCCTACAACGCCTTCCCCGACGGCCCGCCGCTCGACTGGTACCTCGAAGAGGCGGACCGCTTCCGGGCCCTGTACGCCGAGCTGTTCGACGGCGTGCCCGACCTGCTGGCCCGGGTCGCCCAGGTCTTCGCCACCATCGGCGGCGGCCGGCCGGTCGGCGAGCCCCAGGCCCCCGACGGCCGGTCCTTCACGCCGGCCACCTTCCGCCGCGTGCCGCCGTCCAAGGGCATCCCGACCCACGTCGGCCGGTGGTTCCAGCAGACCGGGGGCTACGCCCCGCTGCGCCCGCTGGTCGACCTGTCCTGGCAGTGTTCGTGGTTCGTGCCCCTCCAGCAGGGCGAGTCCGGCGGCGAGCTCGTCGTCTACGACCTGCAGTGGGGCGACCCTGACGTGCCGTGGCTCGAGCGCGACCGCGTGCTGGACGCCGACGCCATCGACGCCCGCTGGCGGGCCCAGGCCGTCCGCCCGGACCCCGGCGACCTGCTCGTCTTCGACGGCGGCCGGTTCTTCCACAAGGTCAGCGTCGTCGGCGGCGCCCGTCCCCGCCACACCTTCGGCGGCTTCGTCGGGCTGTCGGCGGACGGCTCGCGGGTGCTGCGCTGGAACTGAGTCAGCCCCCCGCGTGCCCGGCCCCCTCGCGGTCGAGCTCCTGGGTCTCTTCGTCGATGAGCCCGATCTCGAGCAGGCGCTCGCGCAGGAACTGGTAGCCGGTGATGTCGGCGGCCGGCGGCGGGAAGTCGGGCCCGCGGAACTGGTCGAGGACCCGCAGCACGGCGTCGGGGCGGGGGTGGACGAAGAAGGGCATCGACAGGCGGTCGGTATTGCCGTCTTCGGGGTTGACGACGCGGTGCGTGGTCGCCGGCAGGAAGCCGTTGGTCACCCGACTCATCATGTCGCCCGTGTCGGCCAGGATCTCGCCGGGCTCGGCGTTGGCGGGCATCCACTCGCCCTCGCGGGTCAGCAGCTCGAGGCCGGCGCTGGTCGAGGTCATCAGCAGGGTGATGAAGTTGATGTCTTCGTGCGCGGCCGCGCGGATGGCGCCGGGGATGTAGGTGTCCTCGTCGATCGGCGGGTAGTGGATCGGCCGCAGGATGGTGTTGCCGTCGGTGGTGATCGCCGTGAAGGTGTCGGCCGGCTCGCCGATGTAGAGCGCGAGCGACTCCAGCAGGGCGACGCTGACTTCCTCGAGCTGGCGGTAGGCCTCGAGCATGGCGGTGCGGAAGGCAGGCACACGCTCCGGCCACAGGTTGCGCGGGTAGACCCGGGCCAGCGGGTGGCTGGCGTCCAGCTCGCGGCCCACGTGCCAGAACTCCTTCATGTCGGGGGTCGGCTGGTCCTTGGCGTGCTCGAAGCCGAAGGGCGTGTAGCCACGCTCGCCGCCGCCGCCGGGCACGAAGTACCGCATCTTGTCGTCTTCGGGCTGCCGGAAGAAGGCGCGGGCAGCGGCGTAGGCGGGCTCGATGATCTCGGGCACGACGCCGTGGCCCTGGACCCGGACGAAGCCCAGGTCGCGGATGGCGTCCCCGACGGCCTGCACGAAGGCCTGCTTCCGGGCGGGATCGCCCGAGGTGTAGTCACGGAGATCGACGACGGGCACGGACATGGGAGCCTCCCACGGGATGGCGCGCGCCCTAACCCGCGCCGGGCCCTCCCGGGCGCGATCCGGCGCCGCAGCAGGCGCCACGGCAGGCGCCTTCCGCGGTGGCGGGGCCGGCGCTCAGTCGATGCCCACCACGGGCAGCACGAAGCTCGGCCCCATGCGCTCCCAGTCGGTGATCAGCAGGTCGTCCGGACCGTCGCCGCCGTCCAGGCGCCCCCAGGCGAAGGCCTCGATGACCACGCTCTCGCTGTCCGAGGTCCACGCCGGCTCGGTGGCCAGCCCGGCGCCGTGCTGCGGGTAGACCCGGATGGGCCCCCACCACGCCCCGGCCACCAGATCGACGCGGCCGTCACCCGTGACGTCGTGCAGGCTCACCGCCGACTGCATCGCCTCGCCGTCGGCCTGGGACCAGCACAGGGACAGGTCGGGCCCGCACCAGGCCCGCACCAGCCCGACGCCGCCCAGCTGGTCGTTGTCGCTGACGACCAGGTCCGGGGCGCCGTCGCCGTCGATGTCGCCGACGTCCAGCGTGTTGCCCTCGAAGTCCCCGGCATCGCCCGCCGCGGTCCAGGCCGGAGCGGCCGACAGCGCGCCGCCTTCGTTGGCGTAGACCGTGTGGCCGGACCCGCTGTTGGCGAAGACCAGCTCGGGCAGGTCGTCCCCGGTCAGGTCGGCGAAGGCCACGTCGAAGCTGTGGCGGTCGGCGTCGGTGGTCCACGTCGGGGCGACCCCGAAGCCGCCGGCGCCGTCGTTGGCGAACAGCAGCGACCGCCCGGGGGCGTTGTAGTAGGCCTCGCCGACCGCGACGGCCAGGTCCAGGTCGCCGTCGCCGTCCACGTCCCCGAGCGCGTTGGCGAAGCTGTGGATCCCGCCGTACACCCACGACGGCTCGGACTCCAGCGCGGCGCCGTCGCCGCGGTACAGCCGCACCTCGCCGGGGCTGTCGAACCGCTCCTCGCCCAGGAAGACGCTGGCCACGACGTCCAGCCAGCCGTCCCCGTCGACGTCGCCGACCGAGATGTGGCCGAAGTAGGCGTCGCCTTCGGACCGCCAGGTCGCCCGTGCGGCGGGGCGACCGGCGTCGTTGTGGTACACGGCCAGCGGGCCGGGCTCCATGTCGTTTCCGTAGGCGATGATCACCTCGGGCAGCCCGTCGCCGTCGAGATCGGCCAGGGCGCCGCCGGTCGCGTAGCCGGCGTCCTCGCTGGCCCACAGCGGGTCCAGGGACAGCGCGCCGGGGCCCGGGTCGAAGGGCTCGTCGTGGTCGCCCGTGTCGGTGGTCTCGCCCGAATCGCCCAGCCGATCGGGAACAGGCCTGAGGCCCTCTCCGCCGTAGCAGGCCAGCAGCAGCACGAGCACGGTCATGGGCCGACCATAGCGCCCTCCTCCGCTACCCTGCCGCCGTGGCCCCATCCGACCCCGTCCCCGTCCTGCAGGCCCGCGACCTGTCCCGCCGCGCGAGGCGGCGCGTCCTGGTCGAGGGCGTGGACCTCGACCTGCACCCGGGCGAGATCCTGGGCCTGATCGGCCCCAACGGCGGCGGCAAGAGCACCCTGCTGCACCTGCTGGCCGGCCTGCTGCGGCCGACCACCGGCACGGTGACCGTCGACGGCGTGCCGGCCGATCGCCTCGCGCGCACGGCGGCCGGCAAGGTCGCCCTCATCACGCCCGAGCCAGGGCTGTACCCCCTGCTCACCGGCCGGGAGAACCTGCGCTGGTTCGGCGAGCTGCACGGCCTGTCCCGCGCCGAGGTGGACACGCGCATCGACGCCCTGGCCCCGGCCCTGCACCTGGGGGACGCCCTCGATCAGCGCACCGCCCAGCTGTCCAGCGGCACCCGCCAGAAGCTCAGCCTGTGCCGGGCCCTGGCGATGCGACCCCGGGTGCTGCTGCTCGACGAACCGACCGCCAACCTGGACCCGGTCAGCGCGCGCGCCATCCTGGCCCAGGTCCGCGCCCGGGCCGACGACACCGGCCTGGCGGTCGTGCTCTGCACCCACGACCTCGTCGCCGCCGAGGCCCTCTGCGAGCGCGTCCTGCTGCTCGCCACCCGCCCGGTGCACCTGGAGCGGTTCGACGGGCCCCGCCACCTGCCCGCCGTCGGCGCCCTGTTCGCCCCCTACCAGCAGGCCCTGGCCGACCGGGAGCGCGCATGAGGCGGGTCTGGCTGGTCGTCCGGCGCGAGCTGCTCGAGCACCGCCGCCAGCCGGGCATGCTGGTCGCCATGGGCCTGGTCCAGGCCGCCATCGTCGCCCTGGTGACCGCCCTGGTCGGCATGCTGGCGCTCATCGCCCGGGACCCGAAGGTGCTCGCCGACTTCGAGGCCAACCTGGCCGCGGCCGGCATCGCGATGGTCGACCCGGTGCCGACCGTCGTCGAGAACGCGCTGGCGGCCTTCGACTTCCTGTTGGTCTCGCAGCTGCTCGGCATGACCGCGGTGCTCGCCGCCCAGGCCCTGGTGCACGAGCGCCAGTGCGGCACCCTGCCCTTCCTGCTGCTGGCGCCGCTGCGCCGCACCGAGCTGGTGCTGGGCAAGGCCATCGCCAGCGCGCTCACGCCGTGGCTCATCGTCGTCGGCCTGGGCCTGCCGGCGGCGCTGTGGATGTCGACCTGGAGCGTGGTCGCGCCCTTCCACTGGCGGCTGCCGCCCCACCCCGGCTGGCTGGTGTCCTTCCTGCTGGGCGGGCCCCTGTGGGCGATGGCGCTGGCGTCGGTGGCCGCCGCGCTGTCGGCCCGCGTGCGCGACGTGCGCACGGCCCAGCAGGGGGCGTGGATGGTGGTGTTCGTCGCCAGCATCGTCATCGCCGGGGCCATCGGCGGCGCCCTGGTCGAAGACACCGCCTTCCAGCTGTTCATGGCGGCTGTCGGCCTTGTCGCCACCCTGCTCGGCGTGGGAGCCTGCGCCCTCGTCCTGGGGCGCGATCCCCTCCACTGAGCGCCCTCGCCGGCCTCCCCTCCCCCCTTGCCAGGAATCCGCCATGTCCGCCATGTGGGACCAGTTCCGCCGCCTGCTGCTCGGCACCGTCGTCGAGCACCTCCTCTCCGAAGGCGTGCAGGTCGACTTCTCGTCCATCGCCATCGCCTTTCACGACGAGAGCGAGTTCCGCGTGCCGCGGCTGAACAACTACATGCGGTTCAAGGGCGACCTGCGCGCCACCCTGTCGTCGCCGGCCCCCGCCGGCGCCCAGGACCGCCTGGCCCGGGCGATGAAGACCGCCTGGCCCGAGCTGCTCAAGGTCGTCGACATCCCGATCGGCGATCGGCTGACCCCCGAGCGCAACCACATCACGGTCGCGCTCACGGACAGCAGCCTGAAGGTCGACTTCGACCTGGTCGCGGACTGACGGCGCTGCCCCAAGCTCAGGCGAACTGCCGGAAGTCGGGCTGGCGCTTTTGGAAGAAGGCCATGAAGGCCTCCATCGCCTCGGGACTCTGCAGGCGGGCGATGAACTCGCCGGCTTCGTCGGCCATCGCCGCCTCGAGCCCGGCGCGGTCGCGGCCCTTCATCAGCCGCTTGGTCGCGCGCAGGGCGCCGGCCGGCAGGGCGACCAGCTCGGCGACGGCCTGATCGACGGTGGCGTCCAGGGCGTCGGCCTCGCAGACGCCGTTGACGATGCCGAGCTCGGCCGCCGTGGCCGCGTCGAAGGACCGGCCCAGCATCAGCAGCTCGGCGGCGCGGCGGTGCCCGACCATGGCGGGCAGGATCAGGCTGGAGCCGGCTTCCGGCACCAGGCCCAGGCTGGTGAAGGGCATCTTGAAGGTCGCGGTGTCGTCGGCCCAGGCCAGGTCGCAGTGCAGCAGCACGGTGGTCCCGATACCGACCGCGTGACCGGACACGGCGGCGACCAGCGGCTTCTCGAAGCCGACCAGCACCCGCAGGAAGGCGCCGATGGGACCGCCGTCGGGGCCGGGCGGGTCCTCCATGAAGTCCTGCAGGTCGTTGCCCGACGAGAACACCCCGCCCGCACCGGACAGCCGCACGCAGCGCACGGCCGGGTCGGCGCCGGCCCGGGCGAGGGCGTCTGCCATCGCGGTGTACATCGCGCGGGAGAGCGCGTTCTTGCGGGAGGGGCGGTCGAGGACGATGGCCATCACACCGTCTTCGACGGTGACGCGGACGTGCTCGGAGGCGGACATGGGGAGCTCCACGGGAGGAGGGCGAAGGAGGGGGCGGGACGCGGTCCCGGAGGCACCGGGATATCCCGCCCGGCGTGTGGATCCTGCTCGCCAGCTCGGTCGCCCTGGCCGACCCCCTGCTCGCCCTGCCGCTGGAGCGGCTGCAGGCCCTGCACCTGCCCCCCGAGGTGCTGGCCGCCGCGGACGATCCGGCCGCTGCGCCGCCACGGCTGGAGCCCGTGTCCTTCGGCACCGTGCAGAGCGGCCTGAGCCGGCAGGTGCCGGGCGGCATCGCCTTCGCCTTCGTCGGGCGGGACGCCGCCGAGGCCCAGGCCTGGCTGGCCCTTCAGCGGTCGCGGCAGCGGGCGGCCCCGGTCGCGGTGGAGCAGCCAGCCGAGGGCGTCGACGAGGCGTGGATCCGCGGCACGGACTTCAGCCTGTTGCGCGACGACAACGTCGGCATCATGGTCCAGGGCACCGAGGACGCCGTCGAGGAGTCCGCCCTGGTGCGCGCCCTGCTCGAGCCGATGCCGGGGGCCTGGCCCGACCCGCCCGCGTTGTCCCGGGATGCCGACGGCTTCCTGGTGGTCGATGCGCCCTGGGCTGTGCACGTCACCTGGCGCGGCGGGGTGCTCGGGGACCCGCCGGGGCTGCGGTTCCGTTCGGCGCCAAACCGCGTGACGGCCTGGGATCGCTGGGGACGGGCCGTGGTCTGGACGGCGACCCCGCCAGTCCCGGTCCCTGCGGTCGTCCCCGCCGCGCCGACGCCCTAG
>JACKEY010000006.1 GCA_020632755.1 Alphaproteobacteria bacterium
AGCTCGAGCCCCAGGGCGGGGGTGACCTGGCCGTCCAGGGCGAAGACGGTGGCGTCGTCGGCCAGGGCGGTGCCGTTCTCGACCAGGCTGTAGACGCCGGCGCGGTAGCGCAGGAGCTCGCCCCAGGCCGTGCGATGCCGGCCGAAGGCGGCGATGCCGGCGGCTTCGCTGCCGAAGAAGGACAACCCGCCGCCGCTGCGGAACAGCTGGTCGGGGGTCGCGCCGTGCGGGTCGTGCACGCCGTCGGCCAGGAACTGCAGGCCCGTGATCACCGTCAGGTCGTCGTCCGCGCCCAGGCCGGGCCGGAAGGCCGCGTACAGCCGCCGCGTCTGCAGGTTGACCTGGTCCGCGCCGAAGCCGCCGCCCTTGTTGCCGCCGACGTTGTAGCTCTGGTCGCCCCAGCCGAAGTCGATCTCGAAGGCGGCGGTGAGCGCCGCCTTGCCGTCGAGCACCCGCGGCGCCCAGGTCAGGAAGCCGGCCGCGCGCTGCTCGACCACCATGGTGCGGTCGTCCGGGCTGGTGGTCGTGCCGTTGGTGCCGCCGAGCGCCCCCACCACCTGCCCGTCCAGGAAGGGGTTGGTCGTGACCACGCTGCTGCGCGTGGCCCGCGTCTGCAGCAGCAGGATCGGCGTGAACCCGCCCTTCACCGCGCGCTCGTCGGGGACCACGTCGGCGCTGGTCCCGGTCGCCGCGGCGGCCCGGTCCGTGTTCGCGGCGGACTCCCCCGGCACCTCTGCGCGCGCAGAGGTCGACAGCAACAGGCCGATCAGCAGGGGCGTCGTCACGTGGGGGTCCTCTCAGGGCCGGCGATAGACCTGGGTGTTGTCGCCGGGGGACAGCCCCTGGCCGGCGGTGCTGCCGAAGCCGGTGCCGGGCGTCGGCGGCGTGAAGCCATAGTCCGGCAGCGTCTGCACGACCTCGAAGGTCAGGACCCCGCCGTCGACCTGCCAGATGCCCTCGGCCGTGGCTTCGTAGGGCTGCGCCTGCTGCTGGGTGATCGACCCGGGGCTGCCGCCCGTCGCCGACCACGTGCCGTCCAGGTCGTAGGTGCTGCCCGACCCGTCGCGGGCGGTGACGGCGTAGCTGCAGTCGCCCGAGAAGGTGGCCTGCACCTCGACGTAGTCGAAGGTCACGCTCTGGAACAGGGGGCTCAGGTCGTCGCCCGCGCTCACCCAGTCGCCGACGATGGACAGGCCGCTGCAGTCGCCGCCTCCGCCGTCGCCTCCTCCGTCGGTTCCTCCTCCGTCGGTTCCTCCTCCGTCCCCTCCTCCGCCGTCGGTCCCTCCCCCGTCCGTGCCGCCGTCGGTGGAGCTGCCGCCGTCGCCCGGACGCCCGCTGCTGCCGGTGTCGTCGTCGACGTCGTCGGGGCGGAAGCAGCCGGGGAGGAGGAGCAGGGCCGAGGCCAGCAGGGAGGCGCGGATCATTTCGGGGCTCAGGCGAGGGGGATGCGGGAGAGGGCGGGCTTGTCGACCTTGCCGCTGCCGGTGCGGGGCAGGGAGGCGACCGTGTCCCAGTGCTTGGGGATCTTGAAGCGGGCGAGGCGATCGCCGAGCCAGCCCTGCAGGGTGGCGCCGTCCAGCGTGCGGCCGGGGGCGGGCTCGACGAAGGCGCGGCCGACCTCGCCCCAGCGGGCGTCGGGCACGCCGATCACGGCGCAGACGGCGACGTCGGGGTGGGCCTGGATCGCGGCTTCCACCTCGGCCGGGTACACGTTCTCGCCGCCGGAGATGAACATCTCCTTGAGCCGGCCGCGGACCGAGAAGAAGCCGTCTTCGTCGACGCTCAGCACGTCGCCGGTGTGGAACCAGCCGTCGACGATGGCCTTGCCGGTGGCGGCGGGGTCCTGCCAGTAGCCGCCGCAGACGACAGGGCCGCGCAGCAAGAGCTCGCCGGCCTCGCCGGGGGCGCAGGTCGTGCCGTCGGGGCGGACCACCTTCGCGTCGATGTGGTGGATGGGCACGCCGACGGTGCCGAGCTTGTCGCGCACCCGGTCGTGCGGGGTCGAGAAGCAGTTGGGGCCGACCTCGGTCAGGCCGAAGCCCTGGCGCAGCGGGATGCCGCGGTCCAGGTAGCGCTCGAGCAGGGCGCTGCCGAGGGGGGCGCCACCGCAGATGGCGTCCCGCACCGCACCCAGGTCGGTGGCGGCGAAGGCCGGATCGTCCGCCAGCAGCTGGTAGATCGTCGGCACACCCATCAGGTGGCTGATGCCCTCGGCCGCGATGAGGGCCAGCGCTTCCGCGGCGTCCAGCCGCGGCACCAGCACGACGCGCCCGCCGCGGTGCAGCAACGGCGTCGTCAGGCAGTTCAGCCCGCCGGTGTGGAACAGGGGGGCGAAGGTCAGCGTGCTGTCCCCGGGCCGCAGATCGCAGGCCAGGATGGTGTTCAGCGCGTTCCAGTGCACCTGGCGGTGGGTCAGCAGGGCGCCCTTGGGGCGGCCGGACGACCCGGACGTGTACATCAGCTGCCAGGGGTCGGACAGGGCGTTGCCGGTCTCGCTGCGCGGCGGCGCCACGAGCGTGGTGTCGGGACCCTGCTCCAGGTCCAGCAGCACCATGCCTTCGGCCAGGGCACCGGCCCGCGCGGCATGCGGCCCGTCGTGCACCAGCACCCGCGGGCGGCTGTGGTCGAGCTGCCAGGCCTGCTCGGCCTGGGCGAGCCGCCAGTTCATCGGGAAGAGCACGGCGCCCAGGTGGGCGCAGGCGAACAGCAGGGCCAGGGTCTCGCCGCGGTTGAGCGCCAGGACGGCCACGCGATCGCCGGGAGACACCCCTGCCGAGACCAGCGTCGCCGCCCAGGCCAGGCTGTCCTGTTGCAGTGCGGCATAGGTCCACCGGCGCCCGGTGCCCACGTCGTACAGGGCCTCGGCGTCCGGCGAGAACCGGGTCCACGTGCTCAGCCAGTCGCTGGTCGCGCCCATTCGTCAGGTCCGTGCGGGGTTCCGGCTGCGGAACCACCCGTCGAGCAGGGGGTAGAAGACGCGGGGGCCGAAGCTGCCGACCACGACCCCGATGTGGCCGCTGTCGAGCTGCTGCAGGGTGACGTCGCGGCTGCCGACGGCCCCGGCCAGCGGCAGGCAGGCGGCGCTCGGCGCGATGAAGTCGCGCTTCGCGGTGCAGACCATGGTGGGGCAGGTCACGCGCGACAGGTCCACCCGTTCGCCCCCGACCTGCCAGGTGCCGGCCAGCAGGGCGTCCTGCTGGTAGGCCTCGCGGATGAACTCGCGGGCGAAGGCGCCGGCCATCGGCACGTTCTCTTCCAGCCAGCGCTCGCGGGCCAGGGTGCGGGCCAGCAGGCCCGGGCGCTGCGCTGCGGCATCGATGGCGATGTACTTGGTCCAGTTGCCCATCGGGTCGAGCAGCTTGAAGGCCGCCGCCATCAGGTCGGTGCTGACCAGCCCGTCGGCGTCGATCGCTTCTTCCACGTCGAAGAAGTCGCCGTCGACGAACCGGCGGAAGCGCCCGCCCTCGCTGAACTTCACGGGGGCGTTGAGCGTCACAAGCCCGGCGACGCCGTCCGGCCGCAGGGCCGTGTACATCGCGGCCAGCGTGCCGCCCTGGCAGTAGCCGAGCAGGTGGGCGGCGGGCAGCGGGCCACGACGGGCCCCGCGGGCGTGCCGCCGGACCCGGTCGACGGCGCGGTGCAGCAGGTCGAGCAGCACCTTCGCCACGTCGTCGTGGGCGTCTTCGGGCCCGGGCTCGCCCCAGTCGACCAGGTACACCGCGTGCCCCAGCGCGGCCAGGCCGCCGACCAGCGAGCGATCGGGCTCGAGATCGCAGATGTACGCCCGGTTGATCATGGAGGGGACCACGATCACCGGCGTCGGCGACCGCCCGGAGACGGCCGCGCTGGCGGGCGCGTAGTAGCGCACCACCAGCTTGTTCTGGCGATGGATCACCTCGTGCGGCGTGGTGCCGACCGGCGGGCGCGGCAGGGTGGCCAGCAGCTGCATGCCGCGGCGCACCCGGTCGGCCTGGTCCGCGCCGCCCACACCCTCGACCAGAGGGCGCAGCACGGACAGCGGATCCGGCGGCAGCTCGAGCTTCACTTCGCCTCCGCCACGGCGCCGGTCGAGGCCGTCGGGGCGCCGCCCTGCTCGATCCAGGCCAGCAGCGCCTTGGGGAAGCTGTTGCCGATGCAGACACCCACGTGGCCGCCCTTGACGACCATGGTCTGCACGGGGCCGCCCCACACGTCGGCGATGCCGCGGCAGGCCGCGGGGGCCGCGATGTGGTCGCCGCCGGCGGCGAAGACCTGCACCGGGATGGTGCCTTGCGACAGGTCCACCCGGCGCCCGCCGAGCTCCCAGTCGCCGTCCGTCCGCATGAGGGCGTTGTCGAAGTAGCAGCGGCGCACGTACTCGCGGTAGGTCTCGCCGGGGAAGTCGACGTTGTCGCCGTTCCACTGCTCCATCGCCGCCCACAGCTCGCGGAAGCCGTCGTCGTCGATGCGCTCGGCCAGGCCCTTGTACTTGGTCAGCTGGCCCATGGGCCGCAGCCAGGCGAAGCTCGACCTCATCAGCTCCTTCGGGAAGTTGCCGAAGCCGTCGATGATGTCGTCCAGCGGGAAGCTGTCGGGCTGGGCCCACGTCGAGAGCCGGCCGCTCTTGTGGAAGTCGATCGGTGCGGCCAGCAGCGCCATCCGCCGGGCGGCGCCGTCGTGGCGGGCCATGGCGATCGACAGGAAGGTGCCGCCGACGCAGTAGCCCAGCACGTCGAAGACGTCGGTGCCCAGGTGGGCCCGGGCGTGGCGGCGGCTGCGGTCCAGGGCGCGCATCAGGATGCCGTCGATGTTCTCGACCATCGTCACCGGCTGGTCTTCGACCCCGGGGCGGCCCCAGTCCAGCAGGTAGACGGGCACGCCGGCCGCGACGAGCTTCTCGATGACACTGCGGCCCGGCATCAGGTCGAACACGGTCCACGTGTTGATGAGCGGCATCGACACGAACAGCGGCGCGTGCTTCGCCCCGCCGCGCGGGTGGAAGTAGCGCACGCAGGCCTTGTTCTGGCGGTGGATGATCGCGTGCGGGGTCTGGCCGGTCCGGGCCCGGTCGACCGGCCGTTCGGCCAGGTAGCGCACGAGCTCGATGGTCTGATCGATGGCGGTCAGGTCGGTCATCACGGCGCTCCTACTCGGTCTTGCTGCTGCGGGCGGGCTTCTTGGCGGTGCTGCGGCGCCGCGGGGTCGCCGTCGCCGTCGCGGGGGCGGCGGTCGCCTCGCCGGCGTCCAGGCGGGCCTGCAGCTCGGCGAGCTTCTCGCGCATCTCGAGCCGGGCCTCGGCGGCCTCGACCCGGGCCTGGATGGTCTCCTTCTCGAGCACGTCGAGCTGGTCGCCCATGGCGAGCAGCCGGTCCTCCATCTGCAGCAGCCGCTCCTCGAGCAGGGTCGCGATGCGGGCCACCCGCACCAGGTCCTGGCGGGTGGGCAGGTGCATCTTGTGCAGCCCCTCGTCCACGGCCTGCTCGTACTGCTTCCGGGCGTGGGCGACCTGCGACAGGTTCTGGCCGGTCGCCTTCAGGAAGTCGGGGGAGTCCAGGACCTGGTCCCACCAGGCCGTCATGGCCTGTTCCCACTGCTGGTACATGTCGTTGCTCAGCTTGCTGAAGTCGGGCATGCCGGCGGCGGTGTCGGAAGCGGTGTCGGCCATGGCGGCCTCCTGTCGGGCGAGGGGGGAGGAGGGGGAGGCGAGACGCGCGCTCCCCCCGCGCGGGCGGGGGGAGGAGCGGAGCCGGGGCTCAGGCCTCGGCGGGCTCGGCGGCCAGCTTGTCGAGGGCCTTCTGCTGGGCGTCCTGCATGGCCTCGAAGGCCTTCACGCTGTTCTCCAGGCCCATCTCGAAGAGCTCCTGGCTCTGCTTGCGGGCGGCCTTGACCTGGGCGATCTGCCAGTCGTAGGCCTTCTTCTGGAGCTCGAGGGCGGTGCGGCCCTGCTCGGCCATGGTGGAGAGCACGTGGGCGGGCGTCATCATGCGGGTCAGGTCGGCGTACATGGGGGTCTCCTCTGGGAGCGTCGGGGTCGGGGGGAGGGGGGAGTGGACCGGGAGGGAGATCCTCCCGGCCCGGAGGGGCGCCCCGGCCCTGTCTTCGGGAGGGGGTTCCTCCGTCCGACACCTGCACTGTAGGATCCATGCCGCACTGCGGCAAGTAGATTTTTGCATTGCAGCAAAGATTCTCATGCCGCACAGCAGCAACGGTCGCGGGATAGGGGCGGGGGAGTGCCGCGACGACATCGACGGGAGCGTCCTTTGCGCAAGATCAAGAAGTACAGCAACCGGCGCCTCTACGACACGGAGGAGAGCCGCTACGTCAACCTCGAAGAGCTGGCGAAGCTCATCCGCGGCGGCGAGGAGATCACCGTCGTGGACGTGTCCAGCGGCGAGGATCTGACGCGCCAGGTGCTGCTGCAGGTGCTGGTCGAGACCCAGGGCGGCGACAGGCTCTTCCCCCCCGGCCTGATGCACCGCATCATCCGGTTCACGGGCGACAGCCCCCTGCATCGTGCCGCTCTGCAGCAGGTCGGGGCCGGCCTCGAGCTGCTCGACGCCCAGGTCCGCCAGCTCGAGCGCAACCTGGGCATGTTCCAGGGCGCCGGCATGGGTGCGGGCATGGGCGCGGGCATGGGCGCCGGCATGGGCGCGGGCCAGGGGGCGACCGCGACCCCGCCCCGCGCGACGCCGCAGGCCGCTCCCGAGCCCGAGCCCGAGCCCGAGCCCGACTTCGACGACGCGCCGCCTCCTGCCGCGGCCCCCCAGGCCGACGGCGAGCTCGACGCCCTGCGGGCCCGGCTGGCGGCCCTCGAGGCCCGGCTCAAGGGCTGATCCCCTGGCCCGGCCGGGTGCCCACGACATCGCCGCCGCCGACGTTAGAGAGAGGGGCCCGATCCCCGGAGCGACCGTGAGCACCCTGCCCGGCAGCGACCGCACCGTCGTCATCTACAAGACCCAGCGCTGCCCCTACTGCGTGGCGGCCAGCCGGTACCTGCGCGAGATCAAGCACGTCGGCGACGCCGACATCGGCGAGATCGACCTCACGAACGACCACGAGGCGCGCTTCGAGCTGGCCCGCCGCTCGGGCCAGCGCACGGTGCCGCAGATCTGGATCCACGGCCACCACGTCGGCGGCTACGACGATCTGCGGGCCCTCGACGCCAACGGCGAGCTGGATCCGCTGCTCGGACGCTGAGCTTCGACGGCCGCTCCGCTCGTTCGCCCACTCGCGCTCCGACCCGCCCCACCCGGCGGGCGGGGCCGTGTGCGTCTCGTGCGGCACACCGAAGGCGTCGCGCAGCACGGCGTCGTCGCCCGATGCCTGGAAAAACTTCCACCCTTGCTCTTGACGGAACAAGACCTGTGGGTTCCAATCGGCCCGTGAGCACAGCTCACACCTACATACCCCCCCTGGCTGCGGCGGCGGGCGCATGATGCGGAAGCGCCCGCCGCCCCCTCAGCCACCCCGCGGTGCCACCTCTCCCCGGCACCCGGACCTCTCCTCCCGCATCCCTCCCTCCTGTCCCTCCCCCCCCTCCTCGGCTCCCTCCCAATGTCGAATCCCGCTCCCGCCCGCGTCGGTGGAGGCGCCCCGGTCGTCGTTCGGACCCTGTCCGCACAGTCCGGCGCCGACGGCGTGATCGTGTCGGTCCGGGTCGACGTCGCCTTCGACGACGTGCGGGCCGAGCTGCACCGGGTGCTGGGACAGACCCCCGAGCGCTGGCGCAACCGGATGGCGCGCCTGGACCTGGGCGATCGTGACGTCGAGCTGTTCGACGTGCGCCGCCTCGTGCACCTGCTCAAGGGCGACTACGGCCTGTCGGTGACCGCGGTCTACACGACCGAGCGGGCCGTGCACCGCTACGTGTCCCGCGAGCTGAAGCTGCAGGTCTTCACCCGCGACCCGGCCGACGACTGCGTGCAGGCCCTGGTCGGCGCGGTCGGGGAAGCCGGCGCCACCGCCGTGACGGAGGTCGGGCCCCACGCCATCGACAGCGACGGCGTGACCGAGATCGTGAGCGGCCCCGCCGTCACGGTCGAAGACACCACCAGCTTCGAGACCGACGACGACGTGGTCGAAGACGACGGCGCCATCGCCGACCTGTCCTACGACGACGAGTCCGGCGCCGCGAAGGCCGCGCCCGAGCCCGAGCCCGACGTGGTGCTGCCCGTCGAGCCGATGCCGATCCGGATCGCCGGCGGCCAGCGGGTGCAGAGCATCCCGCGCAGCCTGCGCGGCGGCCAGTCGGTCCGGTTCCCCGGCGACGTCGTCGTCTACGGCGACGTGAACCCCGGGGCCGTGGTCGAGGCCGGCGGCAACATCCTGGTCTTCGGCGCCCTGCGCGGCCTGGCCCACGCCGGCAGCCACGGCGACGAAGCCGCCGTGATCATGGCCTTCGACCTGCGGCCCACCCAGCTGCGCATCGGCGGGCGCATCGCCTTCCAGGGCCTCGAAGACGACATCCCCCGCGGTCCGGGCTTCCGCCCCGAGATCGCCTTCGTCACGGACGAGCGCATCCGCATCGAGCCCTGGCGCGGACGCCTCCCCACCGAGCAGGTCGCGACGGGCGACGCTCCTCCTTCCACCAAGACGCCCGGCGACGCCGCCGAGGCGGCACCCGTCACGGAGCAGTGACCATGAGCGAGTGCATCGTCATCACGTCGGGCAAGGGCGGGGTCGGCAAGACCACGACCACGGCCAACCTCGGCGTCGCCCTGGCCCAGCAGGGCCACACGGTCGCCGTCGTCGACGCCGACATCGGCCTGCGCAACCTCGACGTCATCCTCGGCCTCGAGAACCGCATCGTCTACGACCTGGTGCACGTCATCGAAGGCGAGTGCCGGCTCAAGCAGGGGCTCATCAAGGACAAGCGCCTGGACGGCCTGTCCCTGCTGCCCGCCGCCCAGACCCGCGACAAGAACGCCGTGACCCCCGACCAGATGCGCAAGCTGGTCGCCGAGCTCAAGGAGCACTTCGACTACGTGCTGGTCGACTGCCCCGCCGGCATCGAGCAGGGCTTCAAGAACGCCGTCGCCGGCGCCGACAAGGCCATCATCGTCACCACGCCCGAAGTCAGCGCCATCCGCGACGCCGACCGCATCATCGGCATGGTCGAGGCCGCCGAGCTGCCCGAGCCGCAGCTCATCATCAACCGCTTCCGGGCCAAGATGGTCCAGAGCGGCGACATGATGAACAAGGAGGACATCCTCGAGATCCTGGCCATCCCGCTGCTCGGCGTGGTGCCCGACCACGAGGACATCATCGTCAGCGCCAACCGCGGCGTGCCGGTGGCCTTCGACGACGAGAGCCTGGTGGGCGAGGCCTACCGCCGCATCGGCCGCCGCCTGGGTGGCGAGCCGGACGTGCCGCTGCTCGACCTGACCGTCGACGACGGCCTGTGGACGACCATCAAGCGCTGGATGGGCCTGGCCCCCGCGCGGGAGGTGGCGCGATGAGGGATCTGTTCAACCGCTTCTTCGGCGGGCCGAAGACCGTCGGGAAGAGCAAGGAAGAGGCCAAGCAGCGCCTCAAGTTCCTGCTCATCCACGACCAGGTCGACCTGACGCCGGCGCAGCTGGACACCATGAAGGCCGAGATCCTGGAAGTGATCGCCAAGTACGTCGAGATCGACCAGGACGGCACCGAGTTCAAGCTCGAGAAGGAAGAGGACTGCATCGCGCTGGTCTCGTCCATCCCCGTGCGCCGCGTCGTCGAGCGCCCGGCGAGCCCCCCTCCGGCCGGCGTGACCCCCGCCCCGGCCTGAACCCCGCTGTTCGAGGGTGGATCGGGGTCCTCTCCTTCCCCGGCCGCCACTCCGCTGAACGCCCGCCCCGCCCTTCAAAGGCGGGGCGAGCTTCGTCTCAGGCCGCCGTGCGGGTCGCCTGCAGCAGGTTCACGGCGACGGGCAGCACGACATCGCGCAGGCAGGCCGTGGCGGCGCGGGCTTCGTGTGCAGCCGCGAGCAGTCCGTGGCCGGGGGCCTCGGCCTCGCGGAGCTCCGTGTTCGCGGGCTCGAGGGTGTCGAGCACGTCCCGGATCGCCTGGCGGACCGGGGCGCCGCCGACTTCGAGCGCCCACTGCAGGGTCTTCCATGCCAGCTCGGCGTGCTCGGTCTCGTCTGCGACGATGACATCCAGGGCCTGTGCCACGGCCGGGTCCGTGGTGTGCCGACGTGCCTCTGCGGCCACATACGCGGCGACGGTCTCGCCGATGGCGCCATCGCGCAGGGTGGACGCTGCCAGCTCGGCCAGGGTCCGCGCGAGGGGCGCGCTCGGGCCGAGCCGCATCGGCGCCGGACCGAGGGGCTGTCCCGCGTAGGTGCTGGCCAGAGCGAAGCAGCGTTCGGCGTGGTCCAGCTCCTGGCTTGCCGCCCGCTGCGCCTGGGCGACGAGCGCGGGAGGGGCACCAAAGGAGAGCAGCTCCAGGGCGAAGCGATGGAAGCCGGCGACCGACGAGTGCTCGGCCTGGGCTTGCTTCGTCCAGAAGGCGGCCAGCGCGCGCCGCTGCAGCGCGGTCACTCGGGTGAGGTCGGGTCCCGCCCGGCCATCGGCCCAGAGCTTGGAGCGGATGGCCTGCGCCGTGACCGGTCGGCCGGTGTCGTCCAGGTAGGGCCGGCCGTAGCCGCAGCAGGTCCAAGGCGTGTACTCGTAGATGCACTCGTCGCCTTCGCGGCGGATCAGGGTGGGGTCACCGTTGATCCACTCGTCTTGGGCTTCGGCCAGCGCGAAGATCTGCTCGCCGTCTCTCGGACAGTTCGCCGGCGGCTCATAGCCGGCGCGGCCGTCGCCCTCGCCCGCGTCGCCTTCGCCCTCGCCCGTGTCGCCCGCGCCCGTGTCGGTGGTGCCGGTCTCGTGCGGCCAGTCGGCGGGGTCGAGGCTCAGCCGCGTGCGCACCGGATCGACGTTGCAGGGGAAGAAGATGCACCCGGGCCCGGCCGTGGCGGTCAGTCCCAGCGTCAGGAGCAAGCGCTGGGCGAGCGGAGGCAGTCGGTTCGTGGGGATGCGGTCGTGCTCGGTCATGGGGACTCCATCCGTGCCCCCCGAGCATAGCCACCGCTACAGCGCCTCGATCCAGCGCGCGGCGCGCTCGGGCCCGTCCACCGCTGCGAAGCGGGTCGCCAGGTCCCGGCGCGGAGCCGGGTCCATCGCCATCAGCTCGCCCAATGCACCGGCGAGGGCAGGCCCAGCGAGGTCCGTGGCCGGCAGGGACAGCCCGACCCCCGCGGCCACGACGAGCTCGGCCAGGTCGAACTGCTCGCCGCCGCCAGGGACGACGAGCAGGGGGCAGCCGTGTCGCAGGGCGGATGAGACGACAGCCGAGGTGCCGCTGCAGAGCAAGGCGGTCGCTGCGGGAAGGAGGGCGTCGAAGGAGAGGTGGGGCGACACCAGCGCCTCGGCCGGCGCGGTGCGGGTCGGCTGGTCCATGCGCAGGGTGCATGCCGCCAACCGCATGTCCGCGGGGAGCAGGCCGTCCGTCACGGCAGCGAGGAGTGCTGGCCAGAGGCCGGGGCTGCCGAAGCTGCGGGCCTGGTGGACCGCGAGCACCCGGTGGCCTGCCTCGGCGCGGGCTGCCAGCCAGTCCAGCAGCACGGGGGACGGCGGAGGGGCCCACCGACAGTCTCCGATCAGGTGCTCGTCTTCGACGAGTCCCGGCACCCCTCGCCGCAGGTACAGGTCGCCTCTCAGCGCACGCGTGGGCAGCGTGGCCACGCCCAGGTGTTCACAGGCACGCGTCAGGGCTGCGGCGAGCTGATCGGCCCGTGGACCCGGGGCGAACAGGTCCGACAGCGTGCCCACCACGGCGACGGGAAGCCCTCGCCGTCTACCCACGAGCAACGGTCCCAGCGCCAGCGCGCTCGTCACGAGCACATCGGGCGCTTCGTCGTCGATCGCGGCATCGAGCGCCGCGACCTGGTCTGCGATGGCCCCGGGCGCGTGCCAGTGGGCGGTGGCGAAGGCCACTTCGCGTCCCGCACGCAGCCCGCGGACGGCGATGCCTTCGGCCGGGAGCAGACCGGCCAGGCCGCCGTCGCCGGCCCACGTGACCTGGCCACGCCGGGCGGCAAGCGCGCGGCCGATGGCCACGACCGGAAAGGCGAAGCCCGGCGAGCGCAGCGGGCACAGCAGGGCGCGGACCCCCCTCACCCCGGCGTCGCCACGAAGGCCAGCCCCTCTCCCGCCACGACGACCTCGCCAGCGGCGTGGGGCACGAAGGCGGCTTCGCCGCGGGGCACGGCCACCTCGCCGACGTGCAGCCCGCCCTCGGTCACCAGGACCACGGCGGGGCCGCGCACCCGGCCGTGGCCGGCGATGCGCCGCAGGGCGAAGGCTTCGGTCGCGGCGGGGTAACAACCGTCGGCGTCGGCGTGCAGGACGGGCGACGGCGGGGCGTTGCGGTCGAGCACGGCCATCAGCTCGTCGGGGTCCTTGTGCTTCACGGTCAGGCCGCCGCGCAGCACGTTGTCGCTGTTGCCCATGACCTCGACCGCCAGCCCGTCGACGTAGCAGTGCAGCTGGCCCGCGGGCAGGAACAGGGCTTCGCCGGGCGCCAGCTCGACGGGCCGCAGCAGCAGGGGGAAGAGCGCGCCGGCGTCGCCCGGGTGGTGGCGGACCAGGGGCTCCATCCAGCGGAACATGCCGGGCAGGGCGTCGGGCGCCAGGTCGATGGCGTCGCGGATGGCCTCGGCCTGGCCCGAGGGGCGCAGGAGCGCGTGCACGGCCTGCTCGTGGCTGGTCCAGGGCAGGTCGACGGCGCGCAGCAGCGCGCGAGCCTCGTCCCAGGGGCGGAAGCCGCACAGCGCCGAGAAGCGCGTCAGGGCGCAGACCAGCTCGGGCTTGGCGAAGGGGTCGCGGTAGTTGCGTTGTGGTGCGTCGCGGGGGATGCCGGAAGCGTCTTCGCGGGCGAAGCCGGCGGCGGCCTGGGCGGGGTCGGGGTGGGCCTGGACGGACAGGGGCGCGCCGACGCTCAGCACCTTGAGCAGGAAGGGCAGGGGACCCTGGCCGCCCAGCAGGGCTTCCGGCCAGCGCTCGATCGCCTGGTCCAGGGGCAGGCTGCCGTCGGGCAGCACCGCCGTGGCCGGCGCGCGCGGGTGGGCGCCCAGCCACAGCTCGGCCTGGGGTCCGCGGCTGGCCGGTCGGCCCTGCAGGCGGGCGATGCCGGTGCGCGTGCCCCAGGCATAGGGCTGGATGCGGCCGACCAGCCGGAAGGGACGGCGCGGCGGCGCCATGTCGGCGGGCGCCCCGGGCATCAGGCCGGGTTGCGCAGGCGCACGACGTGGGCGACCAGCTCGTAGCTGACGCCGTCCTGCGCCTGCTTCTCGGGGATGGTCTCGGGCTTGGCGGCTTCGGACTCGTAGTGGGCGACGGTGTCGGGATCGACGGGCTTCGCCACCAGCGTGCCCTCGAGCTCGACCTGGCGGCCGGTGCCCTGCATGTCGATGCCGAAGGCGTGGTCCTTCATGGTGACGCGGATCAGCTGGGTGCCGGCGTCGCCGTTGTCGGGGGTCAGGACCATCCAGCAGCCCTTCTTCTGGCAGACGTCGGCGACGCGCCCGCTGACGCGCACGGTCTGATCGACGTGCGACGCGGGGTCGGCCAGCAGCTGCTCGCAGGAGATGCTGTCGCCGTCGGCCACGGTGAAGGTGGCGCCGTAGTGCTGCCAGCCGCCGCTGCGGCTGACCTGGGCGTCCTGGACCAGCGGGGGCTTGGTGGCGCCGGCGTGCATGTCGCCGTGGTCGTCGTGGTCGTCGTGGCCGCCGCTGGCGGTGACGGGCGCGCCGCCCCGGGAGGAGCCGTCGGGCGAGGCGGCGTCGGGCGTGTCGGTCTCGCCGCAGGCGAAGAGCAGGGCCAGGGGGAGGAGGAGGGTCACAGGTGTCTCCGAGGAGGCGGGCATGCGGGGGAGGGGGCGCGGGGAGGCCAGCGCGCCCAGGGCCTGCCAGAGTGGCCGGCTCGTAACCCCTGCATCACCGAGGTAGGGCCCCCTTCGGGCAAGGCGTCGCGGCCGTCGCGAGATCGCCCCCCACCCCGCCCCCCGATTCCCGTCCCGAGGCGCCCGTGTCCAGCGTGCTGGTCACCCACCCCTACCACCTGGCCCTGGACCCACGGGAGGCGGCGCTCGGCCGGCCCTACCCGCCGCTCCAGACGCTGGTGGCGGCGGCGGCCCTGCGGTCGGCCGGACACGAGGTCGTGGTGCACGACCGCATGTTCGCGCCGGACGCCCGTGGCTTCGGCGACGCGCTGGACCGCCTGCGTGACCCGCGCGGGGGGCGCTTCGACGCGGTGGCCCTGGTGGGCGACGACCACGCCGTGTCGATGAAGCAGTGCCTGGGCGCCATCCGCACGGCGACCGAGCAGATGCTGGCCGCCTGTCGGGACCGGGGCCTGCCGGTCATCGCGAGCGGCCCGGACCTGTCCGATCACCCCGAGCACTACGTCGCCGCCGGGGCGAGCGCCGCGGTGCGCGGCGAGGTGCAGCGGGTGCTGCCGGCCTGGATCGGCGGGGAGCGCGACCTGGTGGGCGTGCACGGAGAGCGGGGCGCCGGCGGCCGGGCCGCGCCGCTGGACGACCTGGACGCCCTGGCGCCGGCCGCCTGGGACCTGGTCGACCTGCGGCCCTACGCCGACACCTGGCGCCGCCGGCACGGCCGCTGGGAGCTCAACCTGTGGACGGCGCGGGGCTGCCCCTACAAGTGCAACTGGTGCGCCAAGCCGACCTGGGGCCGGTCCTACGCGGTGCGCGACCCCGACGCCGTCGCCGCCGAGCTGGTGGCGCTGATGGATCGCCACCGGCCCGACGGGCTGTGGTTCACCGACGACATCTTCGCCCTGCGCCGCAAGTGGCTGGCCGCCTTCCGCCGGGCGCTGGACACCCGCCTGCAGGGGCGCCCGCCGCTGCCCTACCGCTGCCTGTCGCGGGTCGATCTGCTCGAAGACCCGGCGTTCACCGCCGACCTGGCCGCCACCGGCTGCCGCGAGGTCTGGGTGGGGGCCGAGTCCGGCGCGGACTCCGTGCTGACGGCGATGGACAAGGACTGCACGGTCGCCCAGATCGAGACCGCCACCCGGCTGCTGCGGTCCCACGGCATCCGCACCGGGTTCTTCCTGCAGCTCGGCTACCCGGGCGAGACCCTGGCCGACGTCGAAGCGACCGTCGCGATGGTGGGTCGCCTGAAGCCCGACGCCATCGGCGTCTCCGTCAGCTACCCGCTGCCGGGCACGCCCTTCCACGAGCGCGTCGCGCCCTACCTGCGCGACACGCACTGGCAGGCCAGCATGGACAACCGCCCGCTGTTCGAGACCCCCTATGAGCAGCCCTTCTACGACGCGGCCAAGCGGGTCATCCAGCACCAGCACGCGGCCGCCGGCGGGCGCCGGGCCGCCCGCGCCTTCCTGGACCGCCCCGACCGCGACCGCACCCGCACCCTGATCGCCGCGGTCGCCCACGCGGCCGCGCTGCCCTGGGCCCGCCGCCGGATGCGCCGGGCCGCCGTGCCCAACGCCTCGGCCGTGCCGCGGTCGTGGTAGGACGGGGCCTCTCCCGCCGTGTCGCTCCGAAGGGGGTCGCTCCGACGGGTGCCGCTCCGAAGGGGGCCAGCTTCGTGGGAAGCCCCCGCCTCGTCCCCGTGTCCTCCTCCTCCCCCCGACCCCGGTCCCGACGATGCTCGCCCTGCTCCTCGCCGCCCTGCCCGCCCTCGCCGCCCCGTCCTGGTCCCAGGTCAAGGCCCACAGCGCGTGGGAGCTGTTCAAGACGGCCGACAGCGACGTCGCCGCGGACGTGAAGCTGTACCAGGCGACCATCGCCGGCACCAAGTGCTTCAAGGCCGACGCCACCGTCAGCGGCATCGAGCCCGAGACCATGCTGGCCGTCGCCGCCGACGTCGAAGGGGCGATGCGCTGGAGCAGTGCGGGCATCAAGGACGCCGTCACGCTCAAGAAGACGAACACCGAGATGGACTACTACCAGTACCTGTCGGTGCCGCTGGTGTCGGACCGGTTCTGGTTCCTGCACGGGACCTTCGTGCGCGAGGGCGATCTGATCGGCCTGCGCTGGGAGAAGGCCTGGGACGGCGGCGGCCCCTACAGCACCACCTGGCAGGAAGTCGTCGCCGCGCACCCCAAGGCGGTGGAACCGCCGGTCAACGTCGGCGCCTGGCTGTTCAAGGGCACCGACAGCGTCGACGTGACCTACCTGGTCTGCACCGACGCCGGCGGCGCCATCCCGGCCAACCTGCAGTCGATGGCCACCAAGGGCACCCTGCCCAAGACCGTGGACGACCTGCTCAAGGAAGCGAAGCGGCGCTGAGCCGCGCGGGCGCCGGCCGGGGCCGCTCGGCCTGCGCTCAGAGCGTGCGCTTCACGCCGCCTTCGTCGCCGAAGGGGCGGTCTTCGTCGCCCGGCGGCTCGGGGTCGGGCGCGGAGGTCGCGCGGGACGGCGCCGGGTCCGGGCTGGCGGCCGCGGGTTCCCCCGTGTGGCGGGCGATGATCTGCTCGCTACGCTGGTCGTAGGCCGCGCGGTCGATGTCGCCGCGGCGCAGGCTCTCGGCCAGGGCGTCCAGCTGCCGCTGCATGCCGGCGTCGTCCCCGCCGTCGCCGCCGGTCGGCGCCGTGCGCGCGGTCGAGCGGCCCCCGACCAGCAGGGACGCGGCGCTGTCGCCGGACCGGGCCTGGGTGCGGGCGAGCTCTTCCTGGAGCGCGGCGATGCGCTCGGCCTGGCCGGGGTCGCTGGCCGAGGTCTGCACCTTCCACATGCCCTTGCCGAGGTTGCCGAGGCGCTTGATGAAGCTCATGGGAGGTCCGGGGGAGGGAGTCGCGTCTGGATCGTAGGCCGCTCTGGCCCGGTCCGCGAGGGCGGCGGGTGTGGGGGCTACGGCCGGGGGGCCGAGGTCATTCGTCGCCGAGGAGGCGCTCGGCGGGATCGTCGGGGTCCGGCGGGGTCTGGTTGAAGAACAGCAGCCGCGCGGGCTCCAGGCGGGCGACCCGCTCGGCGGTGTCGCGGGGCACGACCACGATGTCGGGCTCGGCCGGATCGCCGTGCCAGCCGATGGCCAGCCGCCCGGCGCGCAGGTCGAAGGCGACGGACGGCGACAGGTCCAGGCGCAGGGCCAGCCGTCCGTCGGGGCTCCGGAAGAAGAAGCGGTGGTTCCCCGGGCGCAGCCGCAGCCGGTAGTCGCGCAGCAGGTTCTGCACGGTGCGGACGCGGTCGCGAGCGTCCTGGGCCTCGCGGCGGGCACGGGCGGCGTCGCGGCGGGCGTCGGCGGCCGCGTCGGCGGCGGCGTCGCGGGCGGCCTGCTCGCGGGCCTCGACGACCTTCTTCTTCTCCTTGTGCCCCTGGGCCTGCTTGCGGGCCTTCTTCTCGTCGCGGGCGAGCTTGCCGGCCTTCTTCTTGTCGGCCAGGCCGGCCTTGAGCAGCTGGTCGCGGAGGGACACGGTCAGGACTCCGGGCGGGCGTCGTGCGGTCCCGCGCTCCGACTGGCGGGGGACGCGTCCAGGGACCGCAGCAGGGCCTGGTGCAGGGCGCGGGTGAGCGGCGGGTATCGCACCGCGGCCACGGCCGCTCCCAGCAGGATCAGGGCGGGCACGGGGCCCATCAGCACCCGGATGGCCAGCTTCGCGCTGTCGGGCTGGCTGGCGGCGCCTTCGACGTAGCCGGCGAGCTCCAGCCCGACGCCCAGGCACCAGATGGCCAGACCGGTGGCCGACTTCTCCAGGAAGGTCATCACCCCGTAGAAGGCGCCGGCGCGGTCCTGGCCGGTCTCGACGGCGTCGGCCTCGATCACGTCGGGCAGCATGGACCAGGGCAGCACGTGGGCCGCGGCGACGCCGGGACCGACCAGGGCTGCGACGGCCAGGGCCGCGACGCCCGTGCCGGCGGGCACCAGCGCCAGCCCGAGCTGCACCAGGGCCCAGGACGCGATGCAGATCGCATAGGCGACGTGTTTCTCGAGCTTGCGGGCCAGCAGCACGGCCAGGGGCACGCAGCACAGGGCGCCCAGCTGGATCGCGGCGAAGACGCCGTCCACCAGCTTCACGTCGCCCAGGTGGTGCTCGACGTAGAAGGGCACCAGCGACGACAGCACGCCCATGCACGACCACGACGCCAGGAACAGCAGGGCCGTGCGGCGGAAGGCCTGGACCCGCAGCACCGACCACATCGGCGGGGCCTGCGCTTCCGACGGCGGGGGCGGCCGGTCGCGGCCGCGGGTCACCCAGACCGTGAGCAGCAGCGGCAGGAAGGCCAGCGGCGCCAGCACCAGCACGCCGAGCCGCCACGGGTGCCCGTCGAGCAGGGGCGGCAGGCCGACCAGGTCCGGGGCCACCCGGTTGACGATGACCGGCAGGGTCACGCCGCTGACGATGCCGCCGCCCATCGACCAGGCCATGCGCGCGCCGTTGAGCCGCGTGCGCTCGTCGTAGTCGTCGGTCAGCTCGGGGGTGAGCGCGCCGTAGGGCACGACGACCGCGGTGAAGGCGGTGCTGTAGGCGACCAGCAGCAGCAGGGTGACGCCCGCCGCGGCAACTCCCTGCAGGGGCACACCCCAGAACAGCCCCACGAAGGCCAGGGCGAAGGGGGCGGCGCCGCCCAGGATCCACGGCCGCCGCCGGCCCATGGCCGTGCGGGTGCGGTCCGAGAGCCGCCCGACCAGCGGGTCGGTGACGGCGTCCCAGACCTTGCCCGCGAAGATGACCAGGCCGGCGGTCCCGGGCGCCAGGCCCGCCACGTCGACCAGGAACTTCAGGACGAAGAACATGACCGCCGTGTTGGCGATGGCGACGGCGAACGCGGCGACGCCGTAGCCGTGGCGCAGCGACCAGGGGAGCTTCGGCGAGGTCATGGCGTCCCGGGGGAGGGCTGGGCGTCGGGCCAGCATGCCATGCTGATGGTCCCCCCCTGCCCGGGAGCCTGAGCGTGGCCCTGCCCATCGACGTCCAGGAGATCGATCGCGCCGACCCCCGGGCGATCGAGAAGGTGCTGGCCTTCTGGCACTTCCTGTACCGGGACGATCCCTGCTGGGTGCCGCCGCTGGCCGAGGTGCTGACGCGCCGGCTGGACCCGGGGCACCCCTTCTTCCACGACGCCACCCTGCACCTGTACGTGGCGCGCCGGGGCGACGAGCTGGTCGGCACGATCTCGAGCCTGCGCGACCTGCGGCACGAGCGGCACAAGGGCGAGAAGGTCGCCTTCTTCGGCTTCTTCGAGTGCATCGACGAGCCGGCGGTCGCCGAGGCGCTGGTCGAGCGCGTGCGCGCCGACGCCCGCGCGTGGGGGGCCGAGGTCCTGCGGGGCCCCCGCAACCTGTCGCGGGTCGAGGAGGTCGGCATCACGGTCGAGGGCCACGACATCCCGCCGCCCCTGCTGGCCAGCCACCACCCCCGCTCCTACCAGCGGCTGGTCGAGGCGCTCGGCTTCGAGAAGCACCACGACGTTCTGGCCTACCACCGCATGCTGGTCGAGCCCGACGGGTCGCCGACCCCGATTCCCGAGAAGCTCCGCGAGCGCGCCGTGGGCTGCGACATCCCCGGGCTGGTCGTGCGCCGCGCCCGCTACCGCAGCCTGGACCACGACCTGTCGCTCGCCCACGAGGTGTTCGTCGACGCCTTCCGCGACGTGCCCGAGAACACGCCGATGCCGCGCGACCAGTTCGTCGCCCTGGGCCGCGTCTTCGTGCTGTTCAGCAGCCGGCACCTGATGCAGCTGGCCACCGTCGACGGCCGGGCCGCGGGCTTCTGCATCTGCGTGCCCGAGCTGAACGAAGCGGTGATCCGCGCCCACGGCAAGCTGCTGCCGCTCGGCTGGGCCCGGCTGGCCGAGGGGCTGCGCCACGTGCGCACCGTGAGCTTCAAGCTGATCGGCGTCATGCCGGAGTTCCGGGGCCGGGGGCTCAACGCCCGGCTCATCCTGGCGGCGGTCGAGGGGGCCCAGGCCGCCGGCTACGAGCGGGTCGAGGGCAGCCTGATCGACGAGCGCAACGGCGCCAGCCGCGGCACGGTCGAGGGACTCGAGCTCAGCGTCTACCGGCGGTACCGGATCTACGACGGCGCGGTCTGAGCTACCGGCAGCGCCCGGTGCTGCGGCTGCAGACCACGGCGGCGACGTCGCCGTCGGCCAGGGTGATGGCCCCGGCGGGGCCCCAGCTGCGGCCGTCCCAGCTGGCGACGATGGTGTACGGGCCGGCGGGCACCCGCCCGTGCTGCCAGGTGCCGCCGGCGGTGTCCTGCAGGGCCACGGCGGCGGCGTCGCCCGACCAGTGCCAGGCGGCCCCGGCCCGGGCCCCGGCGAACACAGGCATGCCCGAGTCGACGTCGCTGGCCTGGAAGGCGGCGATGCCCAGCACCAGCAGGAAGAACAGCCCCGCGCTGACCAGCCCGGCGAGCGCGATGCCCAGCAGCACGATGCCTACCGGGCTCACCCTTCGGCGGCGCTCTCGCGGGGGCGGCCCGGGGGGCTTCGACCAGCTCTGCGGCGCCAGGGACGCCACCGACGGGGGCGCGGGCGCGGCCGACGCCTCGCTCGGGGCGTTCGAGGCGCGATCGCCTCCTCCGGCGCTGCCTCCCGCCGGCGCCAGGGTCCCGAAGCTCGGCGCCATGCCGTCCTGGGTCGCCTCGCCCCCTCCTTCCCCCTCGGTCCACCCGACCATGGTCACGCTGTCCCGGGGCTCGACCCGCCACGGCTGCTCGCCGGACAGCACCGCGGCCAGGGTCGCGCAGTCCGGGATGCGGTCGTCGCGCTCGGGGACCAGGCAGCCCTCGATGGCGTCGGCGACGGCGTCGGGCAGCTCGGGGCGCAGGTCGCGGGGCCGCGAGTAGCGGGCGTCGCAGATCGCGTTGAGCAGCTCGATGGTGTCGCGGGCCACGAAGGGGGGCCGGCCGATCACCATGCGGTACAGGATGCAGCCGAGCGCCCAGATGTCGGCCCGCTGGTCCACGTCGGCGGCGTTGCGGACCTGCTCGGGGGCCATGTACCCGGGGGTGCCCATGGTGGCGCCGGTGCGGGTGCGGTGGTCGGCGCTGTCGGGCGCGGCCAGGGCCTTGGCCAGGCCGAAGTCGGCGACCTTGGGCAACAGCCCGCGGTCGGTGCGGGCCAGCAGCACGTTGCCGGGCTTCAGATCGCGGTGCACCAGCCCGGCGGCGTGGGCCCGCCCGACGCCGCGCAGCACGCCGTCGAACACGGCCAGGGCCTGGTCGACGGTGGGCCGCTCGGCCTGCAGCCAGGCTTCCATGTCCGGGCCGTCGATCCACTCCATGACCAGGCCCGGGCGGCCGGCGACCTCGACGACGTCGTGCACGGCCACGATGTTCTCGTGCCGCAGCCCGGCCTGGACCCGGCCTTCCTGCAGCAGCCGGCTCTGCACGCTGGTGCCGACGACCGTCAGCAGCTTCAGGGCGTGGGGGCTGCCCAGCGTGGCGTGCCGCACCCGGTAGACCACGGCCATGCCGCCTTCGCCGAGGACGTCCTCGACCAGGTAGCGGTCGATCTGCTGGCCGGGCTCGAGCAAGGCGGCTCCGAAGGGCGGGACCCGCGCAGTCTACCCACTCCGCGTCGCGCGGATCACTCCGCCAGCACCCGCCCGCGCACCGGGTACTGGCTGTCGGGGAAGCCCCTGCCCGTGTGGCAGCCCGGCGGGACCAGGGCGTCGCAGGTGGCCTCGAGCTCGTGGTCCCAGGGCAGGTCGGCGGCGGCGATCGCCTCGCGGGCCTGGTCCAGGGTGCGGGCGCCCAGGATGACGCTGTGCACGCGCTCGTTGGCCATGGCCCAGCGCAGGGCCAGCTGGGCGGGGGTGCAGCCTCGCTGGGCCGCCAGGGCCACGACCCCGTCGGCCAGCGCGACCGACTCCTCGCGCCACTCGGCCTGCAGGAACCGGCGGTTGGCGCGCGCCAGCCGGCTGTCGGCCGGTGCGTCGGCCCCCCAGCGGTACTTGCCGGTCAGCACCCCACGGGCGAGCGGCGAGTAGGTGACCACCCCGAGCCCGTGGTGGTGGGCCATGGGCAGCAGCTCGACCTCGATGTCGCGGTTGGCCAGGTTGTAGAGCGGCTGCACGGCGGTCAGCGGTGGCCAGCCGTGGGCGCGGGCGGTGTGCACCAGCTCGGCGGTCTGCCAGGCCGTGTGGTTGCTGCAGGCCGTGTAGCGGATCTTGCCGGCGCTCCGCAGGTCTTCCAGGGCCCGCAGGGTCTCGTCGATCGGCACGCCGTCGTCGGGTAGGTGCAGGTAGTACAGGTCGATCCAGTCGGCGTGCAGCCGCCGCAGGCTGGCGTCGCAGGCGGCGATCAGGTGGCGGGCCGACAGGCCGCGGTCGTTGGGGCCGGGGCCCATCGGCGCGAAGGCCTTGGTCGCCAGCACGATCCGGTCGCGCCGCCCGCGCAGTGCCCGGCCGACGATGCGCTCGCTCTCGCCAGTGCCGTACATGTCCGCCGTGTCCCAGAAGAAGACGCCGCGGTCCAGGGCCAGGTCCATGATCGATCGCGATGTCGCTTCGTCCGCTTCCGCGCCGAAGGTCATGGTGCCCAGGCACAGGGGCGAGACGAGCAGGCCGGAGCGGCCGAGGCGGACGGGCTGCATGGGGGCCCCGGGGGGAGGAGGAGGAGGAGGAGGGCGAGGCGCCGAGGGAGGCGCTCAGATGCGGACGAGGCCGATGGCGTCGGCGGCCCGCAGCAGGCGGCGCAGGGTCTTCTTGCCGCCCGGGAAGGCGGCGCGCGCATCCTCCCACGACAGCGGCGGCTGGCCGGGGCGGGCCGCGTCGAGCACCTCGACGAGCCAGGTGGCGGCGTCTTCGTCGGCGGTCAGCTCCTCGGCGCCCCCGGGTCCGAACAGCACGGCGCCCGCCTCGGTCTGCAGCACCTCTCCTCCCAGCCACACCAGCCGGTCACCACGCACGGGCTCGGCCCGCAGGGCCCGGGCGATGCGGTCTTCGGCCTCGGTCGGGGCGGGCAGGTCGTCGGGCAGCCAGGCGCTGACGGGCAGATCCAGGTCGGCGCCGCGCATCCAGGCGTGCAGGGCGGCCACCAGGGGCGCGTCGAACCGGTCGTGATCGCCGCCGGTCGGGTCGCCGTGGGGCAGGTCGTTGGTGGCGAAGACGCCGGTCGGCAGGGGCGGCAGCTGCACGCGGTGGCGGGCCGGATCGGCGAACACGCCGCTGTGGCGGGTCAGGACGAAGCGGTGCCAGAAGGCGCTGTCCAGCAGGCCGTGGGCGAAGAGCTGCCGCACGACGTCCATGCTGTCGACGGACTCCTGGTCGGTCTGGGTCGGGAAGCCGTACATCAGGTAGGCGTGCACGCGGACGCCGGCCTGCTGGAAGGCGGCGGCGGCGCGGGCGGCCTGCTCGACGGTGATGCCCTTGTCCATGGCGGCGAGCAGGCGGTCGCTGGCGACCTCGAGCCCGCCGGTGACCATCACCAGGCCCGACGCGGCCAGCAGCCGGCACAGGTCGGGGGTGAAGGACGTCTCGAAGCGGATGTTGCCCCACCACGCGATGTCGACGCCGCGGGCCAGCAGCTCCAGCGCCAGGGCCTTCATCAGCCGGGGCGGGGCGGCTTCGTCGACCAGGTGGAAGCCGCGCTGGCCGGTGGCGGCCACGAGCTCCTCGATGGCGTCGACCAGGGCGGGGATCCCAGCGGCTTCGTAGCGGGCGATGTAGTCCAGCTCGATGTCGCAGAAGGCGCAGCGCTTCCAGTAGCAGCCGTGGGCCAGGGTCAGCTTGTTCCAGCGGCCGTCGCCCCACAGGCGCTGGGCGGGGTTGTGGCCGTCGACGACCTGCAGGTAGGCCGACAGGTCCAGATCGCCGTACCAGGCCGCCGGCACGAAGGCCGGGCGGGGGAAGGGGGCGTCGTGCAGCCCGTCGCGGGTCCGGGTGCGGTGGCGGCGGTCGGGGCCCCCGCGGTGGTGCTCGAGCAGGGCCTGGAGCGGGCCCTCGCCGTCGTCCCAGCACAGGGCGTCGATGTTGTCCCACAGCCGGGGCTCGTCGACCTCGCGCAGCTCGGTGGTGACGTAGCCGCCGCCCATCCAGACGGCGCGGCCGGCGGCGCGGGCCCGGCGGCCGATGCGCAGGGCCCCGTACAGGGTCCCGGGGAAAGGCACGGACAGGCAGACCACGTCGACGTCGTCGTGGGACGCCAGCCAGTCGTCGACCAGCTGATCGAGCCAGCCGTCCACCAGGGTGCAGGCGTCCAGGCGCGCCGCGATGGCGTCGTAGGACACGGGCCCGACGGCCAGGTGGTGCTGGTAGCTGGACAGGGCGAAGCCCGGATCCACGGTGGCGGCGACCAGGTCGGCGATGTCGGCCAGCCAGGCGGTGGCCAGGAAGCGCGCCCGGTCGACGATGCCCTGGCGGCCGAACAGGGCGCCGTCGTCGGTGCTGGTCTGGGCGGCGTCCACCCGCGGCCCGGGCGGCAGGAAGCGCCCGGCCGCGACCCGCGGCGCCAGGCCGGTGTCGCGACCCTGCAGCAGGGCGACGGCGCCGTCGGCGACGGCTTCGTGGCGGGCGCGCTGGGCCAGGGCCTGCCAGGCGGGCTCGGGCAGGCCGTGCGCGTCGCCGTGGGCTTCCACCGCGTCGAAGAGCTCGCGCAGGCCGGTGCGGCCGTAGAGGCGCAGGGCCAGGGCGATGCCGGCGTCCCACTGGGTGCTCTCGACGCCCAGCGCGCGGAGCCGCCGGGCCAGGTAGGCCGGCCCCGGCATCGGGGTGTTGAGCTGGGTCAGGGGCGGCAGGACCAGCCCGACCCGAGGCGATGCGGCGGCCACGGCGGGTCAGCAGCCGTCGTTGCGCGCGCCGGGGGTGCCCAGGTCGCCGTCCGGCAGGGCGCTGGACTGGGGGCACCACATGCCGCTGGCGTCGTTGTCGCTGGCGTCCAGGGCCGCCGGGCGCACGCCCAGGGCGACGCCGGGCGTGACCTGGGTCTCGCCGTAGGACATGGCGTCGATGACGGTGCCGGCTTCGGTCTCGAGGATGACCTCGTCGCCGCTGTTGGAGAGCGAGAAGCCGTCGCCGTAGGTGTTGTAGTGGTAGGTCCCGTCGCAGGAGACGCCGCCGTTGTCGGCCGCGCTGGCGCAGAGCACGGCGTAGGCGCCGGGCTGGATGACGGCGGCCACGTCCAGGGGCAGGGCGTCGACGCCTTCGTCGCCCAGGTACAGCCCGCGCAGCTTCCAGGCCGTGTCGGTCGGGTTGTAGAGCTCGACCCACTCGCCTTGGGCGTCGCCGACGGCGGTGGGGTCGATCATGATCTCGCTGATGACGATGTCGCCGGGCCCGGGCTCCTGGGCGGACTGGCCCCCGCCTCCTCCGCCACCGGCTCCTCCTCCTCCCCCACCCGACGCGCCGTCGTCGTCGGCGCCGCTGTCCGCGCCGCCGGGCCCTCCTCCCTCGTCACTGCCGCCGTCGTCGCTGCCGCCGTCGTCGCGGCCGCCGACCGGGTAGGCGATGACGTTGTCGCTGCCGCAGGCAGCCAGGGTCAGGAGGGGCACGAGGATCAGCAGGCGGCGCGGCATGGAGACCTCCGGAGGCCGCCACCTTAGGGTGCCCGGCCGATCCGCACTGCGACGTGTCGGTGAACCCCGAGACGACGACGCCCCAGCTCGCCGAAGCGGGCCGGGGCGCAGCCGAGACCACGACGGCCCGGAGGCCGTCGCAGGCAGGCGGGTCTCAGTCGGAGACGCGCTCGCGCAGGGTCTTGCCGGGCTTGAAGCTGACGTACTTCTTGGCCGGGATGCTGATCTTGGCGCCGGTGGCGGGGTTGGTGCCGGTGCGGCTGGCGCGGCTCTTGGTGTTGAAGGTGCCGAAGCCGGGGATGGTCACCTTGCGGCCGGCGTCGAGCTCGACGGCGATGATGCCCTCACGGGGCTCGGCGCTGAAGATGGCGTTGAGGACCTCGAGGGCCTTGGCCTGGGAGAGGCCGGTCTTCTTGGCGAGCTTGGCGGCCATTTCCTTCTTGTTCATGACACTTCCTGCGTTGTCTTGGAGGGTCGTCCGACGCGTCTTCATTGACGCGTCAACGCCGGTATAGCAAACGCCCTGAGCACTGCAACAGGGAGAACGCCGATTTTTTCCCATGAGCAGGGCGTCACAGGAAGGCGCACGTCCGTATCTGCGCTGATTTGCGTAGCTTTCGGGGGGGTGCCTTCCTGTATGCCCCGTCAGCAGGGGACCTTCGCCCCTTCGGCTTGCTCGCGGGGCGCGGGAGAGGCCCGACGGACCAGATCCAGGCGCTCGGGATCGATCCAGAACGCGAGCAGCGCGGCCACGCGCAGGGCCAGGTGGGGCAGCAGCAGCTGTCCGTCGGGACCCCGCCGGTCCAGCGCGGCGGCCAGCCCGGTGCGCTCCGCCACGGCGAGCTCTCCGTGCAGCCGGGGGTGCATCAGCATCATCGCCCGCACGGCGGCGCCGGGGTCGCCGGCCAGCAGCAGGCCGACCCGGTCGGCGCTGAGCTGCAGGGTGCGGTGCACGGCCAGCAGCCGGGCCTCGTCGGTGGCGAGCCCGCGCACGGTGGACGGTTCGTCGTCGCCGCCACGGCCCGTCAGGCCCGACAGGCTGCCCAGCGCGCCGGCCGCCGTCGCGCCGACCCGCCCGGCGCGGGCCAGCCGGCCGCCGACCGCGAACACGTCGAGCAGCGGGACCAGCGCGCCCGTGACCGACAGGGCGGTGCCGCCCTTGTCCCACAGGCCGGCCCACACATCGCCCGACGTGGCGCGTGCGTGGCCGAACCGCAGGTGGGCCAGCTCGCTGCCGACCGCGAAGGCCAGCTCGCGCGGATCCATGCGGGCGTCGCCGTCGGCCAGGTGGTCGTGGCCGATGACCAGGAAGGGCTCGGGGTCGGCGTGGGCGCGGACGCCCACCCGCCGCTCGCCGCGGCTCACGAAGGCCGGGACGGCGGGCATGCCCAGCAGCAGGGCGGCGTCGGTCAGCGCGCGGCTGGCCTGGGGGTAGCGGTCGCGGTCGAGCCGCTCGCAGTAGTCGCGCAGGGCGCCGGCGTCGGGCGGGTCGACCTTGGCCAGGGCCTCGGCCAGGCGGCGGGTGACGCTCTGGTCGCGGCCGGCGGGGTAGCGACAGCGATCCAGGGCGGCGTCGTCCAGGGTGGCGTCCTCCAGGGCGGCGAGCCCGTCCGGCGTCTCGCGCTGGGGGGCCCGCAGCTGCCCGTCGAGCACGGCCACTGCCCGGGCGGCCGCCGCGCGCAGGGGGCCGTCGTGGTCGGCGAGCGCCTCGTGGGACTCGCGGGCCAGGGGGCTGCGTCGTGCCAGGGCCGCGAGCCAGGGCGCGGGGTCGGACGCCTCCAGCACCGCGGCGCGGGCCAGGGCCCACAGGATCGCCCGGGTGCGCTGGTCGACGTCGGTGGGGGCCAGCAGGGCCTCGGCCTCGTCGCGGGCCCGGTCTTCAGGCAGGTGGCGGGTCAGCAGCCCGGCGACGCCGTCGGACTCCCCGACCTCGAGCATGTGCTCGGCCAGCGCGAGGTCGGCCTGGGGATCGACGCGGTCGCGCTCGCGGGACATCTCGCGGCGGGTGTGCACCGCGGCGTGCAGGGACAGGGCCCATGCGGCGTCGCGGGCCCGGGTCGTGGCGATGATCGCGTCGGTGAGCGCGGGCGACACGGGCCACGCTTCTTCCCACATCACCATGGCGGCGGCGGGCAGGCCCCGCTCGGGCAGGGCCGCGACCTGGGTCGACAGCGGCTCGGGCAGGGCGCCTGCGGCATCGGGCAGCACCCCCTCGACCACCGCGCGCCGCAGGGGATCGAGCAGATCGCCCTCGTCCCCCAGGCCCTCGATCAGGGCGGCGGCCTGGCGCCGGCCCTGGGCGTCGCCGTCGCGGGCCAGTCGGCGGGCGGCCTCGCGGACCCGCGCCGCGCCGGTCAGCCCGGCCAGGCCGGCGATGCGGCGGGCGACGGCCAGGCGGGACCGGGGCAGGCGGAAGGCCCGCTCGCCGGAGCGACAGCGGCCGGTGCCGTCGACGACCACGGTGGCGTCGGGCAGCTCGGCCTCGACCACCGCCCCGAGCTCGGACACGGCCACCAGGAGGTGCCGGCGGCGGGTGAGCACCCAGTGCCAGGCGGCCACGGCTTCGGGCTGCCAGGGGTCGTCCAGGGGAGCGGTCGTCGCCGTGGGCAGCAGGGCGATGACCGCGTCGTCGGGGTCCAGGCCCTGGGCCAGCCAGGCGTCCAGGGCGCCGCCCGACGGCTCGCACCACGGCGACGGCGCCACCTCCCGATCCGGGCGGTGGCCGATGCCGGCCCAGGCCGCGACCCGGGCCCGGGCCACCAGGCGCCGCGCGCCCCGGCCCGCGCCGATCGGCACGCTGGCGGCTTGATCGTCGAGCTGCAGGCGATCGCCGACCAGCCGCGCGTTCCAGCGGGCCCGCCCGGCCAGTGTGGCCAGGTCGACCAGGGTGGTGCCGGCGGCGTCGGGGTCGTACAGGGCGAGCCACCCGCCACCGTCGTGGCGGATCAGCCAGGGGATCCCGCGGCCTTCGGGCAGGGTCAGCGGGCCTCCCAGGGCCAGCGCCTCGCGCGGGGGCGCGGGCAGCTGCGCCGCCATGCCGGGAGGCAGCTCCGGCACGGCGGGGACGTCGTCGGGATCGGGGTGGGCCATGGCGCCTCCGCGGGCAGCCTACACACAGCGCGGACGGCGGCGACCCCCAGCGGAGCGCGAAGGTCGATGGCGACGGCGAGGGGGGCTCCCCTCGTGCTACACCCTGGCGATGTTGGTCGCACCCACCGAGCTTCCCGGCGTCCTGCTGCTCCACACCGAGCGGTTCCGGGACCATCGCGGCTGGGTCTCGGAGAGCTACCGGGCGTCGCGCCTGCCCGGGCTCGGCATCCCCGACCACTTCGCCCAGGAGAACACGTCCTGGTCGGAACAAGGCGTGCTGCGCGGGCTGCACTTCCAGGAACGCGAGCCCCAGGGCAAGCTCATCACCGTGCACCGGGGCGCCATCCGCGACGTGGCGGTCGACCTGCGGCCCGACTCGCCGACCCACGGGCAGTGGACTGCCGTGACCCTCCAGGAAGCCGACGGCGTCAGCCTGTGGGTGCCGCCGGGCTGCGCCCACGGCTTCTACGTGCTGCAGGGACCCGCGATCGTCTCCTACAAGCTGACCGCCGAGTGGGCCCCGCAGTGGGACCGCTGCCTGGCCTGGGACGACCCGACCCTGGCCATCGACTGGCAGCTGACCAGCCCCCCGGTGCTCAGCGACCGGGACCGCCAGGGCCTGACGTGGGCCCAGGCCGCGGCGCTGGACGTCGGCGCGCGGCTGGCCGACCAGGGACCCCGCTGATGGGGCGGCGCTACCTGGTCACCGGCGCGGCCGGGTTCATCGGCTCGACCTTCGTCCGACGGCTGCTGTCCCAGCAGCCCGACGCCCTGGTCTGGAGCCTGGACCGGGTGGACGGCGTCATCGGCCGGATGGACAACCTGGCCGGGATCGGCAGCGAGCGGCACCGCCTCGTGCGCGGCGACATCTGCGACGCGGGGCTGGTCGCCCGGCTGTTCGCCGACGCCCGGCCCGACGTGGTCGTGCACTTCGCCGCCGAGTCCCACGTCGATCGGTCCATCGATGGGCCCGGCGCCTTCGTGCGCAGCAACGTGCAGGGCACCTTCACCCTGCTCGAGGCCGCGCGTTTCGCCTGGCACGGGGACTTCGCCGGGCGCCGCTTCCACCAGGTGTCCACCGACGAGGTGTTCGGCGACCGAGGTTCCGACGACAACGTCGCCGACGAAGGCACCGCCTTCGCCCCCCGCTCGCCCTACGCCGCGACCAAGGCCGCCGCCGACCACATGGTGCGCGCCTGGCACCAGACCTGGGGGCTGCCGGTCTCGCTGACCTTCGGCTGCAACAACCTGGGCCCGCGCCAGCACCCCGAGAAGCTGGTCCCGCTGGTGATCCTGCGCGCCCTGGCCGGCCAGACCCTGCCGATCTACGGCGACGGGCTGGCGATGCGGCGCTGGCTGCACGTCGACGACCACGCCGACGCCATCCTGGCGGTCCTCGCCCACGACCGCACCGTGGGCCACGCCTACGGCGTCGGCCCCACCGAGGGCACCACCAACCTGACGCTGGTGCAGCGGATCTGCGCGGTGCTCGACGCCCGCCGGCCCGCTGGTGCCCCCCACGCCGCCCTGATCCGACACGTCGCCGACCGGCCCGGCCACGACCGCTGCTACCACACGTCCGCAGCGGCCCTGCAGGACGCCGTGGGCTGGCGGCCCCGGATCGCCCTCGACGACGCGCTCGCCCGCACCGTCGACTGGTACCTGGACCACCCCGCGTGGGTGTCCCGGGTCACCTCCAACGACGCCTGGAAGGCCTGGATGGCCCGCTGGTACGGCGACCGGGGCTGATCGCGGTCAGCGACCGGCGGCCCCCGCCTCCTCCGCGGCCCCCGCGCCCGCTTCCTTCGCGTCTTCGGCCAGCCCCTCCATCAGCCCCTCGGCCCGGTAGTCGATCCGCGGCCCCAGCGCGCGGGGGTCGCCCTGGGACGGCAGCAGGGCGAAGGCGGACAGCATCACCTCGTTGCCGTCGTCGTCGACCTCGCCGCGGGCCATGGCCATCACGGACAGCGGCTCGTCGCCGCCGAGCTCCTCGGCCAGGCCCTGGGGCACGGCCTGCACGCGCTCGGCCCAGTCGGGGCCGGCGTCGGCGCTGCGCAGGATGGCCAGGCAGGGGAACTCGTCGCAGTCGACGGCCAGCAGGTCGAGCCCGTCGGCCCGGTCGACCGCGGCGCGCACGGCGTCTTCGAAGGCGCGGGGCTGCAGCGCGGCGGGCGCGTCGTCGGGCCAGGGCACGGCCTCGCCCTGGTGGGCCGCCAGGCTGCCGCGCACCAGGGCGTTCTCCAGGCGCAGGGACTCGTTCTCCTGCTGCAGGCGGGCGACCTCGTCGCGCAGGACGGCCACGTCGTCGGTGCTCCGGGGGTCCAGGGCGCGGGCCGGGACCGTCCCGCCGGTCCGGTCGTCCACGGCGCCGACCGGTAGGGACACGGTGCGCTCCTGCCCGGCGGCGATGTCGACGGCGGCACTGCCGTCGTCGGGGAGGATGCGGGCGCTGCCTTCGTAGACGGCGACCGTCAGCAGGGCGCCGCCGGCGGCAGCCGCGGAGAGGGGCAGGGGACGCATGGACGGCTCCTGGGTGGAGAGGTGGGCGCGGCCGGCGATCTCGACGGAGGCGCCGGGCACGGACACGGTGGTGGGGGAGGAGGGGGCGGTCGAGGCGGAGGGGAAGGAGGAGGCCGCCGGCCACAGCGCGGCCAGCAGGGCGGCGGCGGCCACGGACCAGGGCAGCCAGCCCGGGAGGGAGCGCCGTGGTCTGGCCGATGGCGATGGGGCCGACGACGGGGCCGACGGTGACGGGGCAGCGGTCTCGACGGGTTGCGCGGTGAGGGGCGGCGGCGCCGGCAGCGCGGTCGGCAGGGCGGCCAGGTCGCCGGGGAGGGCCTGGAGCGTCTGCCAGGCCCGGGCCAGCGCCGGGTCCTGGGCGATGGCGTCGCGCAGGGCGTCGGCTTCGTCGCCGGGCAGGTCGCCGTCCAGCAGGCGGCTGAGGGCTTCGAGCCGGTCGGGGGAGGGAGGGCTCACGACGACGCTCCGAGCAGGGTGAGCAGGCGGGCCCGACCGCGGTGCAGGCGGGACTTCAGCGTGCCGACGGCCACGTCCTCGGCGTCGGCGATGTCGGCCAGGGACAGGCCGTGCAGGTGGTGCAGCACGACCACGCGGCGCTGGTCCTCGGGCAGGCGCGCCAGGGCCTGTTCGAGCGCGCGGGCCCGGCGGTTCCGATCCAGGGTCTCGTCGGCGGAGGGGCCGCGGGCCTGCAGCTCGCGGGCCGGGTCGGGACCGTGCAGGGGCAGGATCTCGGCCTGGCGCCCCCGGCGGCGGTGCTCGTCGACCAGCCGCCGGTGCACGACGGTGGTCAGCCAGGTGGCCGGCGCCGCGCGGGAGGGGTCGTAGTGGTGCAGGCGCGGCAGCAGGTGGGCCCAGGCGGCCTGGTAGCTGTCGTCGGGCGTCGGGGAGAGCCGGCGGCAGAGGGCCCACACCAGCCCGGCCCAGCGCTCGACGACGGCGGTGCGCAGCGCCGGGTCGCTCGCGGCCCGGACCAGCAGCCGGCGGTCGGCGTCGTCCCGCGCGTCGGTCTCGGACGCGTGGGGGAGGGGAGAGGAAGAGGCCACGGCGGGGGTCCGGGAGGAGGCGCGGGTCCGGTTCTACGTCCGACCGCGCCTGCGGTTCCATCGGCCCGCCAGGTCGACGCGGCGCTCAGGCCCGGGCCGCCGGGGTCCACTTGCGGCCGTCGCCCAGCTCGTCGCGGGCGGCGGCGTCGAGGCTGTCGCGGAACCACGACCAGGTCGGCACCTGGGCCTGGGCGCAGCTGGCCGCCAGCGACAGCCCGGCGGTGACCGCGGCCGCGTCCCCGTCGCCGCCGGCGACCAGCCAGGTGGGCACGGCGAAGCGCGCGTTCTCGGGCAGGGGCGGCGGCGGCAGGGGGCCCTTGGGACCGAACCGCCGCAGGTGGTCGACCTCGCGGTCCAGCCGGTCGGCGATGTCGCGCAGGTGCGGGTGGATGCCGCCGCGCGCGGTCGCACGTTCCACGTCGCGGGCCAGGGCGCCGAGCAGGGCCTGTTCGGTGGCGTGGTCGGCGGCGCTGCGCAGCTCTTCGAGCCGCCAGGCGACCGGTGCGGCGCTGGCCGGGTCGCGGGACAGGGCGTGGGCGGCCTTGCGGCGCAGCATCGCCTGGCGTCCGGCTCGGGACCAGCCACGGGCGTCCTGCAGGGCGGCGAAGGCGCGCTCCTCGGGGTCGCCGGGTCCCGGGCCCACGTCGCCCGGCTCCCAGTCGAAGGCCACCGCGCGGGCGGTGACCCGGCCCCGCAGCACGCCCTCGGACCCGCCGTCGAGCATGGGCACGCCGCGCGCATCGGCCTGGCCCTTGGCGGCTTCCTGGCGCACCGCGTCGGCCACCGGGGCCAACAGCGCCAGGCTGCCGCGCAGCCAGCGGCTGATGTCGGTGTCGGTGGCGCGCACGCCCAGCACCCGCAAGGCCCGCGCGATCTCCGGCCCCTGCATGTGGTCCTGCCAGCGCCAGGTCAGCACCCAGGCCAGCAGCCCGTTGCCGATCGGCGCGTCGGCGATGGCGTAGGCGGGTTCTTCCAGGCGGCGGGTGGGCACCGAGGGGCACTTGGGGCAGTCGCCGAAGCCACGGTCGATGTCCAGCCACTCGAAGCGGTACCAGCGGGCGTCCAGCCGCGCCTCGCGGCGGCTGCGGATGACGCGCAGCATGCCCTTGCACACCGGGCAGCGCTGCTTGGGACCGGGGCTGCTGAGCAGCTCGACCCGGGGCAGGGGCTCGGGGGCGGGAGCGGGCACGACCGGCGGGGCCGGGGCGGCGGGCTTCGCGGGACCGACGGCGGTGCGCACGGACTGGACCGGCACGACCTGGACCGCGCTCTCGAGCGGGCTGCCGCTGCGGCCGGCGGTGCGGGGCGACACCATCGGCCCGGGCTTCTCCCGGGGGCTGGGGCGGCGGTAGGCCGAGGTGTCCTGGGGATCGCCGTCGTCGTCGGCCTCGGGGCGCAGCGAGGCGCGGCCGCCGGCGTCGTCCTCGACCCACTCCATGCCGACCAGGCTGCCGGTCTTCTGCGGGCTCGCGCCGCGGGGCGACATCACCTTGCCGAGCGGTGGCTTCGCGGACGGACGGCCGTAGGCCGAGGTGTCCTGCAGCGGGCGATCGTCTTCTTCGTAGGGCGGGCGCAGCGACATGCGGCCCTCGCCGTCCGGCGACACCCACTGCATGCCCTCGACCTTGGCGACGCGCGGCAGCGGCTCTTCGCTGTCGGGGCCGGGGGCCTTGGTCTCGTCTTCCGCCATCGCTGTTCCCAAGCTGACCCGGGCTGACCGGGCCGCCGAGATTACCGCGTGCGGGTCAGCCGCGCGGGCTCTTCCCTTCGCCCACGCGGGCCAGCGCGATGCGCGTGGCGATGGGGCCGGCGAGCTCGAAGGCCACCGTCGACAGCACCGCCACCGGCAGCAGGGCCGCGAGCTCCGGCAGCCGCTCCGCGGCGACCAGCGCCATGCCCAGCGCGACGCCGGCCTGGGGCAGCAGGGCCGGTCCCACCCAGCGGCGCGTCGCCACCGGCATGCCGGCCGCCGCGGCGCCCAGCAGCCCGCCCATCAGCCGTCCGAGCACGCGCAGCACGACGTAGGCCACGCCCACCAGCCCGACATCGCCCAGGGCGTCGAGCTGCAGGCTGGCCCCGGAGAGCACGAAGAACAGGACCAGGAAGGGGGTCTCGATGGACTCGATCGCGCGGAAGGGGCGCTCGTGGTGGCGCGCCAGGTTGGCGACCACGGCGCCCATGACGACCGCCGCGAGCAGGTACGAGACCTCGAGCCACTCGGCCAGGCCGCCGCAGAGCAGCACCATGCCGAGCGCCTCTTCGCGGGTGGGCTCGCCGGGCTTGATGCGGCCCGTCAGCCAGGCCATCGGCGCGCCCAGGCCGACCCCGAGCCCAACGGCGCCGCCGACCTCCCACAGACCCTCCCACACGCCGTCCACGCCCGTGCCGGTCGCCAGCCCGACGCCCGTGAGCGCCGCGGTGAACACCAGCATGCCCCAGACGTCGTCGATGGCCACGACGCCCAGCAGCGTCCGCGAGAAGGCCCCCTCGGCCTTCGCTTCCGACACGACGTCGGCGCAGGCCGCCGGGTCCGTCGCCGTCGCGATGGCGCCCAGGAGCAGCGCCAGGGCGACCGGCACCCCCAGGAGCCACAGCCCGGCGCCGACCACCACCGCCGTGACCAGGGTCACCGCCACCGACACGGCCAGGACCGCCACGCCGTACTGACGCAGCCTTGCCGCGGTGAACTCGCCGCCCAGCAGGAAGCCCACCATCAACAGCGCCAGCTCGGCCAGGCGCGGGTACCAGACGATGCGCTCGGCCGGCAGCAGGTCCAGCACGGCCGGGCCGATGACGACGCCCATCACGATGAGCAGCGTGACCCGGGGCAAGCGGGTGCGCCGGCCCACCGCTTCGGCGGCGAGACCCGCCAGCAGCAGGGCACCCAGGGTGATGAGCAGACCGGCCATCGCCGGCGTCCTATCGACCCCGGCGGTTCGCTGGGGCCGGGCTGCGACAGGCTGTTCCGCCGATCAGCCCCGGAGCGCTGCCGTGATCGCGCCTTCGATGGCGGCCGGCGTGTCCCGGGGCCCGAACCTCCGCAGCACCGTGCCGTCGCGGGCGACCAGGAACTTGGTGAAGTTCCACTTGATGCCGCGGCTGCCCAGCAGCCCGGGGGCCGCAGCCTTGAGCTGCCGGAACAGCGGGTGGGCATGGTCGCCGTTCACCTCGATCTTGTCGTGCATCGGGAAGCTCACGCCGTAGTTCTTCTGGCAGAAGGCCCCGATCTCGTCGGCGGTGCCCGGCTCCTGCTTGCCGAACTGGTTGCAGGGGAAGCCCAGCACCACCAGCCCCGCGTCGGCGTGGCTGCGCCACAGCGCCTCCAGGCCTTCGAATTGCGGCGTGAACCCGCAGTGACTGGCGGTGTTCACGACCAGCAGGACCTTGCCCTGGTACGGCGTCAGGTCGCCGGGCTCGCCGGACAGGGACACGACGGGGGTGCGGTAGTCGATGGTGTCGGACATCGGTCCTCCTCGCCGCGCTCCTAATGGCCCCGTGACCCGCGTCACGCGTCGTCCGGCCGGGACCAGCGCGGTAGGAGCCCACACCCTCCCCCGGAGCCTCCATGATCCTGGTCACCGGCACCAAGCGCAGCGGCACGTCGATGTGGATGCAGATCCTCAAGGCGGCGGGCTTCCCCGTCATCGGCGAGCCCTACATGGGCAAGTGGGAGGACTCGATCAAGGACGCCAACCGCAACGGCTTCTACGAGAGCCGCCTGCGCCAGGGCGTGTTCTACGCGACCAACCCCCACCCCGAGACCGGGGAGTGGCTGGCGCCGAAGGCCACCCGCAAGCACGTGGTCAAGGTGTTCATCCCGGGCCTGGTCCGAAGCGACATCGCCTACGTCGACGCCGTCGTCGCCACCATGCGCCCCTGGCGCGAGTACGGCCCCAGCCTGGACCGGCTGCACGCCATGGAAGACGAGTTCCTGGCGAAGATCCCCGGCGAAGAAGGCGAGAAGAAGCGCGCCCGCGCCCTGCGGGGACGCAGCCGCCTGCCGGCCTGGGCCGACTGGTGGTTCGAGACCTACGACCTGGTGCGCGACGTCAGCACCCGCCGCTACCCGATCCACCTGACCACCTACGATCGGCTGCTGGCCGACCCGCATGCGTCCATCCAGGTCACCCTGGGCTGGCTGGGCGGCGGCGATCTGGACGCCGCCGTCGCGGCCGTCGAGCCCAAGCTGCGCAGCGTGAGCGACGCGCCGACCCCCGACGACGTCGACGACGAAGCCGCCCAGGTCATGGACGAGGTCTACGCGACCGTGCACGACCGGCGTGGCCTGGAGCCGGCGCTGCTCGAGCGGATGAACCAGGTCCAGGCCCGGCTGGTCGAGCGCTTCGGCGCCCCCAGCCGCGAGCGCAAGCGCGAGGACGTGGACTGACCGCGCGGTGATCGCTACCGGCGGGACCAGTCCAAGGTCAGCGGCATGTCCCCGTCGACGACCGCGTCGCAGGCCAGACGGCTGCCCGACATCGTGCAGTCCATCACCAGCTCGTCGTGCACCTGGATGCGGTAGGTCGCCGTGCCGGTCTCGGTCACGGTGATCTCGTAGCCGTCTTCGGTGGAGCTGTAGCTCTCGCCGCCCGAGCTGTACTCGTAGTACGTGTAGAACTCGCCGGCGTCGGCCGTCCGGATGTCCATCCGGATGCCGTAGGTGTAGGTCGTCCCGCCCTCGGTGTAGCTGTAGGGGTAGTCGACCGAGTAGGTCTCGCCGTAGTAGCTGTAGCTCAGCGAGTCCAGGCCCCAGAGGCCGATGATCGAGCTGCCGCCCCCGCCGTCGCCGCCGTCCCCGTCGTCTTCGTCGTCGTCGCCCTTGTCGAAGCAGCCGGCGGCTGCGAACAGGCTGACGGTCGCCAGGGTGTGGATGGCGTAGCGCCGCTGGGTGCGGTTCATGGCGATCTCCGGGGAGCCGGACGGCCGCCTACAGGCGGATCCAGTCCAGGCTGCCGATGCCGCCGCTGTCGTCTTCGCCGTCGCAGGTCAGGGCGTTGCCGGCCAGGGTGCAGTCCATGATGAGCGCTTCGTCGAGCTGGATCTGGTAGGTCGCGGTGCCGGTCTCGGTGACGGTGACGCCGTAGTGGTCGCCTTCGTAGCTGTAGGACTCGGTCCCGTAGCTGTAGTCGTAGTAGCTGTACCACTCACCCGTCGTGCTGTTCTGGATGTCCATCCGGATGCCGAAGGTGTAGCTGTAGCCACTCTCGCTGTCGGTCTGCGGGTAGTCGTAGGTGTAGGTCTCGCCGCCGTAGCTGTAGGTCAGGCTGTCCAGGCCCCACAGCCCGACGATGCTGCCACCGCCGCCCCCGCCGTCGCCGGCATCGCCGTCGTCTTCGTCGTCGCCCTTGTCGAAGCAGCCGGCGGCTGCGAACAGGCTGACGGTGGTCAGGGCGTTGATGGCGTAGCGGCGGCTGATCTTGCTCATGGCGACTCCAGGGACTCCGTGCCCGTCGAGTCTACTTCGTTCGCATCCGCGTGTCCGCCCCTGCCGGTTCGCCGCGGTCAGTCGACCTTCACCCAGTCGATCTCGCCGTAGCCTTCCCAGCTGGGGCCGGTGCAGTCGAGCCGGCTGGCGCCCAGGGTGCACGACATCAGCAGCTCGGTGTCCTCCTCGAACTGGATGTCGTAGGTGCGGTCGCCGGTGGCCGTGACCGACAGGCCCTGCGCGTCGTAGGCCTCGAAGTAGGTCGTACCGTCGTCGTAGTGGTAGAGCGTGTACCAGTAGCTGTCGCCGCGGGTCTCGCTCGTGATCTTCATGCGGATGCCCGTCTGGTAGCTGTAGCCGCCGTCGACGTACTCGTAGGGGTAGAAGTAGGTGTCGCCGTCGTACTGCAGCTTCTCCAGCGACCAGGTCCCGATGATGCTGGCGGTGGCGGCGCCGCCGTCCCCGTCGCCGTCCCCGTCGTCCTCGTCGTCGCCGCCCTTGTCGAAGCAGGCGCTGGTCGCGAACAGGCTGACGGTGGCCAGTGCGGAGATGGCGTAGCGGCGGGTCTGGTTCATGGCGTTCACGGGGGCCTCCGAGGGGACTGGGATGCTATCGCACCGACGCCTCCTCCTCTGGCACACTGGCCCTCCCCGGCCCCCTCTCCCCTGGAGTCCCCATGTCGTCCTTGCGCTTCGCCGCCCTCCTGCTCCCCCTCGCCCTGGTCGCCTGCAAGAGCGACGAGAAGAAGGCCGAGGACCTCAAGGACGAGTACCTCGACGAGATCTGCCGCCTGTACTCGGACGCCGACTGCGTCGCGAACCAGGACGAGAGCTGCGGCGGCTCGCTGTCCTTCGAGTCCGCCTCGGACTGCAAGACCTTCCTGCTGCTGTTCGGCGGCAGCTGCGACTACGAAGGCGCGATCGCGGCCGACATCGACGGCGCGGAAGCCTGCATCGACCAGATCGCCGGGTGGGACTGCGGCACCCAGCCGATCTGCGACGACCAGGGCAACTTCGCGCCGGAAGAGGGCTCCTGCGCCACGCTGAACGAAGCGATCAGCGCGACCTGCGACAGCGGCGGCGACACCGGCTTCTGAGTCGGGCGCCTACTCCAGCAGGTGGGCGGCGTCGTCCCACCAGCTGACGTCGTCGGGCGGGTCCCGCACGACGTTGCTCCCGCAGTGCACCTCGCCCAGGTTCAGGTGGTAGGTCTCGAAGTCGTCCAGCCAGACGACCTCGAGCCCGTCGGGCACGGCGGCCTCGAAGGCGGCGGCCACGTCGTCCCCGCCGGCGTCTTCCAGGTCGGAGCGCAGGTAGGGGTCGGGGGTGAACAGGGCGGTGCCGTCGGCGGTGTCGGCGACGATCAGGTTGACCATGCCCGGGAAGGCCGCCGCGGTGGTGCCGCCGCAGCCGGCGACGGTCTCGAACAGGCCGGGCACCCGCACGATGTCGTCGTCGGTCAGGCCGAGCGCTTCCTTGAGCGTGTCCAGGTTCGGGTCCAGGTAGTCGCTCTGCAGCTCCTGGTTCATCAGGCGCAGGTGCGCGTCGTCCTGGAGGTCGCCGACGGTGTCCCAGTCCTTGTAGGCGCTGCGGGCGTAGCGGGGCATGCGGGTGGCGGGGTCCATGCCGTCGATGACCGCCCAGGCGGTCGCCGTGTCGGTGTACAGCAGCTTGAAGCCACGCTCGCTGCCGGGATCGGGCACGAAGGTCAGGAACTCGTCGACGTGGCCCACGCACAGGAAGCTCACGTCGAGCTCGAAGGGGGCCTGGACCGCCTGCTCGTCCAGGAAGTCCAGCAGGTCGCGGTGCGGCGCGCTGCGGCCCGACCGGCCGTAGTAGATGCGGCCGAAGGGGTAGTCGACGCCGTCGACGGTGACGGGCGGGCTGACCTCCAGGTTGCCGAAGTAGTCCTGGGCGTTGCCGAGTCCGCTGCCCCACACGCCGACCGACCAGCCGGGGCCCAGGTACAGGTCCTCCGCCACGGGGTCCAGGCCCTCGCCCGGGCCGTACTGGCCGTCGCGGATGCTGTCGATGACCACGTCCAGCCGCGTGTCGGGAGTCGTGGCGGTGGCGAACTCGATCTCGTCCTGCAGCCAGATGTCCAGGTAGCGGATGCCGCTGACGGGCGTGAAGGCCGGGCCGAGGGCGTCGGTGTAGCCGTCGATCATCGCGGAGTTGTCGAGGCCCCAGAAGTCGACGGCGACCGCCAGCACCTCGGTGCTGGGCTGCAGGTGGTGGTTGAGGAGGAGGGGCGTGCCGGTGATGGCGACGTCGAGGTGATCGATGCCGTCGTCGAGGGAGAGGCTGCCGGTCACCCGGTAGGCGGCGGCTTCGATGCGCAGCACGACGCCGTCGGGGGCGGCGGGCAGGGTGGCCGAGCGGTGGCTGTCGTCGAGGAGGAGGGCGCCGTCGGCCCACACGCGCAGGCGGGCGGTCTCGCCCGACAGGGTGAGCGCCACGTCGTGCTCGCTCTGGACCGTGACGGTGGCGCCGTCGTCGTCGGCGCCATCGGCGGACAGCCAGTCGGGGCGCGTGTCGCCGTCGTCGTCGTCCAGGTTCGGCGGGGTCAGGATGCCCGGGTCCGACAGGGCCGGATCGGCCGCCGTGATCGCGCCCAGGCTGGTGTGCAGGGTGAGCGGCAGGGGGGCGTCGCCGCTGTCCTCGCCGCCCGTCGCCCCGCTGTCCTCGCCGCCCGTGGCGCCGCTGTCGACGCCGTCGTCCGTGGGGCCACCGCTGTCGACTCCGCTGTCGGCCCCGTCGTCGGTGGGGCCGCCGCTGTCGGGGCCGGGCCCGTCGTCCCCGCCGCCCGAGTCCTTCGCGACACCGCCGCCGTCTTCGCCGGGGTCCTTGTCGCCGCAGGCGCCGAGCAGGGCCAGCAGCAGCAGCCCGCGGTTCACCGCAGGTCCGTGGCGGCGCGGCGGATGCGCGGGTCGGGATCCGCCCGCAGGGCGGGCAGCCGCGGGCTGGTCGCGAGGGCGTCCGGCGCCAGGCGCAGCAGGGTGCGCAGCGTGCGGTAGCGGACCTCGGTGTCGGCGTCGGTCAACAGGTCGGACAGGGGCGCGAAGTCGGCGGCGTCGCCGTGGCGGCCGACCGCCCGGACGGCCAGCGCCCGCGCGGTGGGATCGGGGTCGGAGAGCCGCGCCAGCAGGGCGTCGTGCAGGGCCGCGCCGTCACTGTGCTCGGCCGCGACGACCAGCGCTTCCTGGCGGACGCGGGCGTCGTCGTCGGACAGCGCGTCCCGCAGCAGGCCCAGGGCGTCGTCGCCGGGGACCCGGCGCAGGCCGTGCAGCAGGGCGGCGCGCACCGCGGGGTCGGCTTCTGTCGCGACCAGGCCGACCGCGATGGCCGGCCACTCGTGGGCGCGGTGGGCCACGCCGATCGCCAGGGCCACCCGGGTCTCGGCGGGGTCCTGACCGGCGACCAGCCGCTCGGCCAGCAGGATGGTGCCGGTCTCGGCGGGCAGCTCGGGCATGTGCAGCGTGCCGGCGCGGGTCGGAACGGCCGGCATGGCGGCGGCGCGGGCCGCGGTCTCGGGATCGGCGGCGCGGGCCTGGTCGGCCAGGGCGGCCAGCTCGCCGCGCCAGTCGGCGGTCGCGAGGGCGTCGAGCGGGACCGCCGGGGTCAGGGCGTGGGCAGGCGGAGCGGCCAGGGCGGCCAGCAGGAAGAGGGGGGTCACTCGGCCTCCGTGAGCAGGTGGGCGGCGTCCTGCCACCAGGACTTGCTGTCGTCGGGGGTGCGCACGACGTTGCTGCCGCAGTGCACCTCTCCGAGCATCAGGTGGTAGACCTCCCAGTCGTCGAGGAAGGCGATGCCGAGCTCGTCGGGCATCGCGTCCACGAAGGACTGGGCGATGGGGTCGGTGGTGTCGTCGGCGACGTCGGTGCGGACCTGGGGGTCGGGCACGAACAGGGTGGGCGTGCCGTCGGTGTCGTCGGCCACGATCAGGTTGGCCATGCCGGGGAAGGCGGCGGCGGTCAGGCCCTGGCAGCCGGCGACCACTTCGAACAACCCGGGGATCCGGATGATGTCGTCGTCCGTCAGGCCGAGCTCGGCCTTCAGGATCTCCAGGTTGGGGCCGAGGTAGTCGTCGCGGAGCTCCTCGTTGAGCGCCCGCAGGGCCTCGTCCTCCTGCAGCTCGCCGGCGGTGTCCCAGTCCTTGCTGCTGCTGCTGGCGAAGCGCGTGAGCTCGGTCGAGGGGTCCATGGCGTCGATGACCTCCCAGGCGAGATCCACGTCGCTGTAGACCAGCTTCCAGCCGAGCCGGGCGCTGGCGTCGGGCACGGTGGTCAGGAACTCGTCCACGTGACCCACACACAGCCAGCCGACGTCCAGCACGAAGGGCTTCTGGACCTGCTGGGCGTCCAGGAACTCGCGCAGCTTCTGGTTCGGCTCGGTGAAGCCCGTCGTGCCGTAGTAGATGCGGCCGTAGGGGTACTCGACGCCGTCGACCACGGTCGGCGGGGAGATCTCCAGGTTGCCGAAGTAGTCCTGGCCGTTGCCCAGGCCGCGGCCCCACACCCCGACCGACCAGCCGTCGCCCAGGAACTGGTCCTCGGCGAAGGGATCGAGCCCGTAGCCGGGGCCCCACTGGCCGTCGCGGATGCTGTCCATGACGACGTCCAGGTCGCCCGCCGGGCTGGTGGCGGTGGCGAACTCGATCTCGTCCTGGATCCACGGGTCCTGGTACTTCGCGCCCCCCACGCTCAGGAAGGCGTCGCCCAGGTGGTCGATGTATTCGTCGATCATCGCCGTGTTGTCGTAGCCGGACTGCCGGAACTTCACGGACATCACCTGCTCGCTGCGCTGCAGGTGGTGGTTGAGGATGAGCGGCGCCGTCGTCAGCTCGAGGGCGATGCTGTCGCCCGACTCGGCCCCGGTCAGGGTCAGCAGGCCGGTCGCGCGGTAGTCGCCGGCCTCGATCCACAGCTCGACAGGGCTGTCCGAGGCGTCCAGGTCCAGGTCGTCGCCCGCGCTGGCCAGCGCGACGGCGCCGTCCTTCCACACCCGCAGCGCGCCGGTGGTCGAGGTGAGCTCGATCCGCGCGCCGGCCGGCGCGGTGACCTGCACCAGCGCGACGTCGTCGTCCCCGTCCCCGACGCGGCTCTGGTCCCAGTCGGCGACGCCGTCGCCGTCTTCGTCGTCCAGGTTCGGGACGAGCAGCACGCCCGGGCTGGCCAGGGAGGCGTCGGCCGCGGTGACCGTGCCGAGGTCGATCTCGACGGTCAGGACGCCGCTGGGGTCCTTGTCGCCGCAGGCGGCCAGCGCCAGGAGGGGAAGCAGGGCAAGGGACATGCAGCGCTCCAGGGGAGGGGATGCAACATGGCCCGGCTCTCCGGCGGCCGCCACCATCAGTCGACGGAGACGACGTCCTCGGCGAGCACCACGGGGGTGCGGTCGGCGGTCGCCCACATCTCCAGGAAGGCGCCGACGGCGGGGGTCCCGCTGGCGGCGAGCTCGTCGACGTAGCGGGGCGAGATCGGCTGGTAGACCAACGACGCGGTCAGCTCCACCGGGCCCGAGGCGGCGAAGGACACCGTGACGACGTCGCCGCCGGGCCCGAAGTCGTCGTCGTCGTCGACCCCGACCGGTGCGATCCGGTCGAGGTCGGCGGCAGAGGGTGCCCAGCCTGCGGGCAGCAGGCGGTCGTCCTTGAGCCACGACGCGCCGGACAGCAGCGCCCAGGTGGGCGCTCCGTCCACGTCGGCCATCACCGACTGCCAGACCTGGGGGCCGGCGTCGTCGTCGACGCGATCGCGGTGGGGGTGCACGCCGCCGCCGCGCTGTTCCTGGGGCAGGACGACGCCGTCGCCATCGACGATGCGGCCCTGGTCGTCGACCGCGCCGACCTCGAAGACCGCGCGCCCGCCGGCGTCGACGGCGGTCACGACCAGCCAGGCCCGCCGCGATGGATGGCCGGTGGGCAGCTTGTGGCCGGTCAGCGGCGTCACCCGCACCTCGGCCTGGACCACGCCGTCGCGGCGCACCGCGCTGCCGATGGACAGGGTGGCGGCGCGCTCGCCCAGGAACTCGCGGGTGCGGGCGAGGTGGGCGTCGAAGGCGGCCTCGTCGGCGCGGGGGGACAGGGTCGCGGCGTGATCCCGCAGCAGGGCCGGGACCACGACGTTGCCGCCCAGGAAGCTGTGCTGGCCGACCGGGCTGCGCGGCTCGAGGCGGCCGATGTCGTGGCCCATCGGGCTGCGCGCGATCATGGTCTCGATGGGGCTTCCCGTGCCATCGCGGGTCGGAACGTGGCAGTCCTGGCACGAGGTGTTCGACCCGGCCGGCCCGACGCCGCTGCTGCGCCACTCCAGGTAGGGCGCCTGTTCCTGCAGGCTGTGGCCGGTGGGCAGGCCGTCGACCAGCGTCTCCGTGCGCAGGGTGTGGCAGGTGCCGCACAGGCCCGGGTCGGTGACCTGGTCGGACTCGACCGGCGTGAAGTCGACGTGCTCCTGCATGGGCTGCTGGAAGGGGTCGGCGTGGGGGCCGTAGATCTCCCGGCTGTCGTCGATCACGTAGCCGCCGGTGAAGCTCTCCTCCTCGCCCAGACCCTCGTCGCGGATCTTGTGGCAGGTCGCGCAGGAGACGCCGTCCAGGCCGATCATGCCGAGGTCATCCTCGGCCGTGGCGCTGGCCATGGACAGGGGGGCGGTGCCCTCCATCACCGCCTCGGTGCGGGCCATGGGTGCGTGGCAGGTCAGGCAGGTGTCCTCGATCACCTCGCGCGCGCTCGGGTGGCGCGCCACCTCGGCCGAGACCACGGCACGGAACAGCGGATCCCGCAGGGCATTCGCCATCATCGACGCCTGCCACAGGTCGGCCATGCCGACCTCGCTGCCGTCGTCGGCGCGCAGGGCGTCGGCGTCGGGGTGGTTGCTGTGGCACTCCGCACAGGTGCCGCTGGTGGCGAAGTGTGCGCTCAGGCCGTCGTCCGGGGCGGGGAGGGGTCCCGCGCCGTCGCTGTCGCCGGTACCCTCGGTGGTGCCGTCGCCGCTGTCGTCGTCGGTCGGGCCCGCGCCTTTGTCGCGGGAGCAGGCGAGCAGGGGGAGGAGGAGGAGGAGGGCGGTGCGCATCGGGGCTCCATGGGGGGCCCAGAGGCGATGCAAGCCCCGTGCGCGTTCGGGAGGGAGGGGCGCGTGATGGCGGGTTGTCGCAGCCGACCCGGCATGACATGGCGTGGGGAGTCGCGATATCTCGCGTCATGGCTCGCGATATTTCGCGACAGGAGCGAAGATCGGGCGGCCGACCGACATCCTGGGCCCGGCATGCCCCTTGCTGTGCGTCGGCGTCGACGGAGTCCCATGCTCGATCCCGCACAGCTCGGCACCCTCATCGTCATCGGGGCGGTGCTGGTGCTCCTGGTGGCCACCCAGCTGCCCGCCGACGTCGTGCTGGTGGGCGGGGTCGTGCTGCTGCTGGTCGGGGGCGTGCTCGAGCCCGTGGACGCCCTGGCGGGCCTGGCCAACCCGGGCGTGGCCACCATCGGCGCGCTGTTCGTGGTCGCCCGGGGCCTGCAGGAGACCGGCGCGGTCGACCGGGTGGCCAGCAGCCTGCTGGGGCGCCGGTCGTCGCTGCGTGTGGCGCTGGCGCGCATGATCCTGCCGGTGTCGGCGGGCAGCGCCTTCCTGAACAACACGCCCATCGTCGCCGCGCTGCTGCCCGGCGTGTCGGGGTGGGCGCGGCGCAACGGGGCCCCGCTGTCGCGCCTGCTGCTGCCCCTGTCCTACGCGAGCATCCTGGGCGGCACCTGCACGCTCATCGGCACCAGCACGAACCTGGTGGTGCACGGGCTGGCGGTCCAGGCGGCGGCGACCCACCCGGCGCTCGTGCCGCCCGGCATGTTCACGTCGACCTGGGTGGGCCTGCCGCTGACCTTGCTGGGGGGGGCCGTGCTGGTGGCGCTGGCTCCGGTGCTGCTGCCGGACCGGCGGCCGGCGCTGAGCGTCGACGACGACCCGCGCGAGTACACGATGGAGCTCGCCGTGCCGCCGGGCAGTCCGCTCGTCGGGCGGACCATCGCCGAGGCCGACCTGCGCCACCTGCAGCACGGCTTCCTGGCCGAGCTGGTCCGGGGGGACAAGGTGCTCGCCGCGGTGGGCCCCGAAGAGCGGCTCGAGGCGGGCGACCGGCTGGTCTTCGTCGGCGCGCTGGAGTCGATGGTCGATCTGCAGCGGACCCGGGGCCTGGCGCCGGCGGTCGGCAGCACCTTCGAGAGCCCGCGGGGCGAGCGCCAGCTCGTGGAAGCGGTGGTGGCGCCCAGCAACCCGCTGGTCGGCCGGACCATCCGCGACGGGCGGTTCCGTGACCGCTACAACGCCGCGGTCCTGGCGGTGGCCCGCGACGGCCACCGGCTGACCGGGAAGATCGGCGACATGAGCCTGCGGCCGGGCGACGTGCTGCTGCTCGAGACCCGGCCCGAGTTCCTGCGGACCTACCGCAACCGGCGGGACTTCCACCTGGTCAGCGGCCTGCGCGGCGCGTCCCCCGGCCGCGAAGCGCGCGCCCCGGTGGCGCTGCTGCTGCTGGCCCTGATGGTCGGCGCCGCCACCTTCGAGCTGCTGTCGATGCTGGAAGCCAGCCTGCTCGCGGCCGGCGGGATGGTGGCGACCGGCTGCTGCAGCCCGGCCCAGGCCCGCCGCTCGGTGGATGCATCGGTCCTGCTCGCCATCGCCGCGGCCTTCGGGCTCGGCAAGGCGATGCAGCTGTCCGGCCTGGACGGTGTCCTGGCGGACCTGCTGATGTCGGCGGGCGCGTCGGGGCCGCTGGTCGCCCTGGCCGCGACCTACCTCGCCACCGCGGCGCTCACCGAGCTCATCACGAACAACGCCGCCGCCGTGCTGGCCTTTCCGCTGGCCCTCTCCCTCGCCGACCGGCTGGGCGTCAGCCCGCAGCCCTTCGTCATCGCCGTGATGATCGGCGCCTCGGCCAGCTTCCTCACCCCGATCGGCTACCAGACCAACCTGATGGTCTACGGCCCCGGCGGCTACCGGTTCACCGACTACCTGCGCATCGGCTGGATCCTCTCGCTGCTCGGGCTGGTGCTGACCCTCCTCATCGCCCCCTGGGTCTGGCCGTTCTGAGCCCCGATTGTGAAACGGATCCCCTCCTTCCGACGTCCGGGTAGGACCCCTCCACCCTCGGAGCGTCCATGAAGCGGTTCCTCGTCCCCCTCGTCGCCATGGCCCTGCTGGCGGCGCCCGCCTGCGCGACGGCCCCCTCGACCCCGATGCAGGGCGCACCCCTCGCCGAGTCCTGGCCCGAAGACCCGCAGTCGCTGACCCCCGAGCAGTGGAAGGAGCGCCTGAGCGCCGACCAGTACCGGGTGCTGCGCGACCACGGCACCGAGATGGCCTTCACCGGCAAGTACTGGAACCACCACGACCACGGCGTCTACCGCTGTGCCGGCTGTGGCCAGCCCCTGTTCAAGAGCGAGGACAAGTTCGACTCGGGCACCGGCTGGCCGAGCTTCACGCAGCCCATCTCGAAGGAAGCCGTCACCACCAAGACCGATCGGACCTACGGCATGACCCGGACCGAGGTGCTCTGCGGCCGCTGCGGCGGCCACCAGGGCCACGTCTTCGAGGACGGCCCCGCGCCCACGGGCGAGCGCTGGTGCATCAACTCGGTGTCCCTGGTGTTCGAGGGCGACGAGTAGGGCAGCGGGCGCTCAGTCGGCCGCCGGGGGGCGCAGGGTCGGGTCCAGGAACAGCTGGTGCAGGTCGTAGCCGGGGATGCGATGGGGCGGGACCCCGTCGGTCAGCCACAGCTCGTCTCCGTAGAAGGCGCCGGGCGGGCCGGCTGGCACGTCGGGGGTCTCGCCGACGACGCCGCGGTCGGTCTGCCGGCCGCTGACCAGGTCCCAGACCTCCCAGCGGTCCGGGTTGACGATCGCCAGGAGCCGGCCGTCCTCGCGGACGGACAGGCGCCCCTGGATCGGGGTCGACACGAGCCGCTCCCGCGCCCCGGTGTCGACCTGCATCAGGTCCACGCCTCCTTCGCCGAACACCAGCACCTTTCCGGGCTCGAGCCAGGGCCAGGCATCGCCGACGTGCGCGGGGAGCTTCTCCAGGCTGCCCGTGGTCGGATCCCACCAGCCGGACCAGTCCTTGCCGCGCACCAGCAGCCGTCCGTCTGGCCCGAAGCCCTTGGGGCTCGCTGGCTCGGCGCAGCCGGGGCCCGACCGGCGCCACGACGTGACGGGGCCGGACAGGTCGATCACGCTCGGCATGCCGCGGTCGGTGACCACGACCGCCCGGCGACCGGGCACCGGCATGACGGTCCCGGAGTCGGCCACCAACAGCCGCAGGGGCAGGCCGGTGCGGTTGAAGCGTCCGTCGAGCACGACGATCCGGTCGTCGTCGATGCTCGCCACCCAGCGGTGATCGCCGAGGGGCACGGCGGCCTGGACCTCCTTGTCCTCCAGGGCGGTGTCCCAGGCCCGGGATGCGGCCTCGGCCACCACCGAGTGCACCTTGAAGAAGTGGGTCTCGGCGACGGACGCCATCGCCGGCCCGTCGCCGTAGAACCAGCGCGCCCAGCCGACCTCCTGCTCCCGCCACTCGGGCGCGAGCTTCGCGGCGTCCCGGGCGACCCGCGCGTCGAAGGCGTCGTAGAGCTGGTCCACCAGGGCGTCGTCGAAGACGGCCTCGAGCTCCGTCCGGATCTCGGCCTCGGTGCGCCACTCGTCCACCGTGATGCCGTCGCGGGTGGCGCGCATGTAGGGCCCGAGGGCGACCGGCTCGGACTGGACGAGGACGGTCGACGTGCCGTCGGGGGCCACCAGGCGCAGGGTGCGGGAGGCGCGACCGGTCCAGGTCTGCCACTCGCCCTGCATGGTCACGGTGCGCACGGTCTCCCGGCGCTCGAAGGCATCCGGCACGGGCCCGAGCGCGGCCAGCTGGTCCGTCGCCCACTGCTGCGCCGCGGTCAGGCAGGCGACGTCGTGGACGACCGACGTCTCGATGCTGCCGGGGGTCGTCGTGGTCACCTCGCGCACTCCGCTGGTGGTGATCCCGCTCAGGCGGTCGCTCTCGCGGAACTGCTCGGTGCGGGTGACCGACGAAGCGGCGGTCGCCACGGTCTGGGTCGAGGCGCAGGCGCGCGCCCGCTCTCGCTCCTCGGCCCGGATCTCCTGGGTGCGGGCCGCCTGGCGCTCCAGGACGGTGCGCATGTCCCGGAACTCCGCGGTGCGCACCCGCTCGACGCGCTCGCCGGTGGTGGTCTGGGCTTCGAGCGCGACCGCGAGGGGTACATCGACGACCAGCCGGGAGCCGCTCGGGGGCAGTGTGGCCGGAAACGACGCGAGCACCGAGCCCTGGTTCCCGAGCACGGCAGCGCGGATCGCGTCCATGCCGGTGCCGCGCGGCGGCCGATCCGCGAACCGTGCGTCCGCCGGGAGCGGGGACAGGGTCGGCGCGAGCGCCAGGGCGGCCTGGGCGAGGGCCTCGTGCGTTGGCCGATCGTTGTCCGGGTACAGGACCAGGGCGAGGTAGCGCAGGCCGACCGCGGTGGCGCGTGCGCCGGCGGCCTGCGCCTGGTCCGCGCGGGCGAGCAGGTCGTCGTGCAGCGCGTGCCGGAAGGGCCACAGGGCGGAGCGCCGCGCCTCGGGCACCAACGGGATCAGGGCGTCGAGGGCGCGTCCGATCACCTCGGGTGGCTCGCCGGCGGCCCGCCGGGCCTCGAGCTCCGCGATCCGGGGGTCGAGCGCCGCCGACAGGGGCGCGGCGAGGGCGGCGTTCCAGTCGTCGGCGCCGGACAGCGCGTGGCGATCGGCGAGGAGCGCGGCGGTCTGGAGGTCGCCGAGGGCGACGGCCGAGGCGATCTCCGCGCGGGCCTGGGCCAGCACGGTGGGGGTCCGCTCCGCCACCCAGCGGTCCCAGTCACCCACCCACCACAGCTCGTGCTCGCCTGCGAAGTCGTAGGCGCGCACCCGGTAGATGCCCGGCGTGGCGGTGGTGTACCAGACGAACAGGCCGTCCCGGGCCACCAGCTCGACGGGCTCCGGCAGCGCGGCCCTGCCCTCGGCGGTGACGGGACCTCCGACGGCGTAGCAGCCCTCGGGCCCGCCCCGGAAGCCGACCTTCCGGAAGTGGCCACCGCGCAGCTCGATCTCGCGCTGGCCTCCCCACACCGCCTGGGCCCGCTTGGACAGCGCGGCGTCGCAGCGGTCCAGCCGGACCCCGGCGACCACGGGCGTGCCGAGGTCGGTGACCATGACCGAGGCGGCCCAGGCGGCCCCGGTCAGCAGCAGCAGGAAGGACGTCGGGCCTCCACGGCGGGACGGTAGCACCGCGGCGGAAGGGGGAGATCGTCTGCTGCGGACGGGCGCTCAGTCGGCCAGGGCGGCGACGAAGGCGTCGGCCCGGTCGACGGTCAGCGCGATGCGGCGGGCCGTGCGCACCAGACCGAACGGGCCCTGGACGTCGACGGGTCCGTCGAGGACGAGCAGCACGGTGTCGCCGCCGGGCAGGCCCAGGGACAGGACATCGTCGGCGTCTGGCGCCTCGGGGAGTCGCTGGGCCGAGAGGATGCGCGCCAGCGGGATGGCAACGGACCAACGCAGGCCGATCTCCAGGTGCAGCAGACGGTCGTCGATGCGCAGCGGCGTCAGCCGCAGGGCGTGCAGGTCACCGAGCAGCCACAGCGCTCCGTAGGCGGCGACGAGGCCGTGCAGGCCGGCGGCCAGGGGCGACCAGCTGGACAGCAGCAGGTGCAGGGCCACGCCCTCGGCGGCGACCAGGAACAGCAGGACGCCGGCCAGGGCCGGCCACTGGCTCTCCCGGTGGATCGAGAAGTCGCGCCCGGGACGCAGCGTCGGGGCGGGCCGGAACCAGCCGACGGCGGCCAGCGCCAGCAGGGTGAGCTCGGTGGCGGCTGCCTGGGCCAGCACCGGGGGCAGGGCGGTCTGCAGGGCGCGGGACAGGGCCCGGTGTGGGGAGGCGCCTGCCGCGCGCTGCCTCCGCCATGCGGCGCGCATCCGGCCCAGGCGCGACAGGGCCATGGCGGCCAGCGAGAGCTCGGCCAGGGCCGCCAACGCCGCCAGGACCGACACCATCGCGCCTGCGTCGGGGAGGAGCAGCCGCGCCGCGAGCAGGTGCAGGGCGACCAGCCCGATGGCGGTGCGCAGGCGGGCGATGCCCGGCCGCACCAGGGTCCACCAGAACCACAGGACCGAAGTCAGCGTGAGGTCGATGATGACCGCGACCGACGCCACGGTCGGCTCGATGGCGCCCAGCGCACCTGACGCCAGGGCGACGCAGGCGGCGTACAGGGCGGCCATGCCGACCAGGAACACGGCGACGCGGGGACCGGGACGGACAGCGGCGGTCACCAGGACTCCCGGGCGGGTGGTCCTAACTCAGTCGTCGTCCTCGCCGAGCTCCTCCTCCTCGCCGTGCTCCTCCTCTGCGCCGCCCTCGCCGCCCTTCGCCCGCGGCACACCGGCGAGGGTCGCGTCGAGCCCGGCGGCCAGGGTCTTCCGCTCCTGGTCCGTCAGCCGCGCGTCCGGGTGCATCAGGGTGTAGTAGGCCGGCGGCATCTCGCCCTCGAGCACCGCCTCGCCCGCCTCGTGGGCATCGCGCTGGGGCTGGTCGAGCTCGCTGAGGTTGAGCTTGGAGCGGCCCTCGTCGACGTGGTGGCGGACCACCCAGGCGACCGGCGCCACGTAGCCGTACCAGGGGGTCGACCCCTGGTTGCTGTGGCAGTCCATGCAGGCGCGCTCGGCCAGGGCCTGGGTCTCGGGACGGTCCCAGGCAGGCGCCTGCGTGACCGGTGGGTGGGTGGGCCGGTAGGGCACCACCTGGATCAGGGCGAAGACGACCGCCAGCGCGGCCAGGAGCTTGGGGAGAAGACGTCGCATGGTGCCTCCAGGGTGTGCTGCATAGAGAACCCCGCGCCGCCCGGGAGGCCATGCGTCAGATGACGGAACCAGACGAGAACGTCGTGGCCGCGGTGATCTTCACTGGCGTCGCGCTGTTGGTCGGAACCGACCTGTTGGCGGATGCCGGGTCGGGTGCGGCCGACCTGCACCTGGGGGCGGAAGCGCTCGCGACCGTCCTGGCGCTGCTCGGCGCCGGCCGGTTCTACCGCCGGGCCCGGCGGGCGCGGGCCGAGGCCGTGGCGTGGCGGGCCCAGGCCGAGGAGCTGCTCGCCGGTGTGGGGCGGTCGGTCGAGGTGCGGTTCCAGGCCTGGGGCCTGTCCGAGGCCGAGTCCGAGGTCGCGCTCCTGCTGCTCAAGGGCCTGTCCTTCAAGGAGATCGCGGCGGTGCGGGAGACCAGCGAGCGCACCAGTCGCGAGCAGGCACGGGCCGTCTACAAGAAGGCCGGGGTCGCCGGCCGCGCCGAGCTGTCTGCCTGGTTCATCGAGGACCTGCTGCCGCCCGCCGACGCGCGCGACTGACGCGCCGGCCCCTGCGGGCCGTCGCTCGCTCCCCGCCCCCTGACACACGAAACCCCCGCTGCCCGAAGGCAGCGGGGGTTTGTGGTCGTGGTCGGGGAGACAGGATTCGAACCTGCGACCCTCAGACCCCCAGTCTGATGCGCTACCAGACTGCGCTACTCCCCGAACACCCGGCGGGTTTAAGAAGCTGGGGCGTCACCGTCAAGGCGTTCTGGGGGCGTCGGCGCGGTCGGCCGTGAGAACGACCCTCAGAACCGTCCTTCGGGGTCCAGCTCGTCGCGGAGCTCCAGGATGCGGTCCCGCAGGGTCTGCACGCGGTCCAGGGCGTCGCGGATGCGCCCGGCGTCGACCCCTTCGTCGGCACTGCCGGCGCCCTTGGTCAGCACCCGGCGCGCACCGGCGATGGTGTAGCCCTCGTCGTGCAGCAGGCGCTTGATGCGGAAGAAGCGCGACAGGTCGCGCTTGCGGTACAGCCGCTGGCCGGAGCTGCTCCGGTGCGGCTTCATGCGGAATTCGCTCTCCCAGTAGCGGAGCACGTGGGCGTCCACGCCCACCAGCTGCGCCACCTCGCCGATGCGGAAGTAGAGCTTGTCCGGGACGTCCGCCATCCCGGCTTCTTCGTCCTCGCCCTCGCCGTCGTCCCCGTCGGGGTCCGGCAGGTCGGTGGGATCGGGCAGGAGATCGCCGTCGTCGTCGGCCGCGGTGGCCGCGGGCGCGCGCACCGGCGCATCGTCGGCGCCAGCCGCTTCGAGGGCGCGGGTCATGGCGTCGCTCGGGATGCGGCGGGCCATCTCAGCCGTCCTCGTTGAGCTGGGAACGCAGCACCGGCGAGGTCTTCCACGACAACACGCGGCGCCGCGCGATGACGATGGACTCGTTGGTCTGGGGGTTGCGCCCCTTTCGCGCGGACTTGTCGCTGACCGACCACTGGCCGAAGCCCGAGATCTTGACCTTGTCCCCGGCCACCAGCGTGTCGCACAGGATGTCGAAGACGTCGACCACGACCTCTCCGGCTTCCTTCTTCGTCAGGCCCACGTGGCGATGCAGGTGCTCGACGAGGCGGGCCTTCGTCAGGGTGTCGTCGGACATGTCCGGCTCCGTGCGGGGATGGGGGACAGAGTCTACCCCCCGGTGTCGTCGCCACCCGAGCTGCTGCCGTCCGCGTCGTCGTCCCCGTCGATGTCCCAGGCCCGGACGGTGAGCGTGTCTTCGCGCTCTTCGCCCTCCGTCCCGGTGGACACGATGGTGAGCTTCCAGACGCCTTCGTCAGCGCTGTCCTGGTCGAGCTCGAACTCGTCTTCGCCCCGACCGGGGGACTGCAGCCGGACCGAGACGCGGTCGACGATCTGCTCCCAGTCGTTGAAGATCTCGACGACGATGGCGTGCTCGGTGCCGAGGGGACCGCCGCCCGGATCGACCTCGACCTGTCCCACCACGACCTCTCCGGTCGAGCTGGTCAGGTCGGCGACGACGGGGTCCAGCACGTCGTCGATGCCGACCTGGATCGTGACCTGGTCGGCATCGCCATTGAACTGGCTGTAGGTGATCTCCTCGTCCTTCTTGCAGGCGAGGAGCAGGGTCACCAGGGCCAGCGCGTGCATCATCAAGCTGCGGCGGCCTGCGCCACGGCGGCCTGCGCCTGCTCGACGAGGGCGTCGAAGGCGGTCGGCTCGTGGATGGCGAGCTCGGAGAGCTGCTTGCGGTTCAGCTCGCTGCCCATCAGGGTGAGGCCGTGCATGAACTGGCTGTAGCTCATGCCGCGCTGCTTGGTGGCGGCGCCGATGCGGGTGATCCAGAGCTGGCGGAAGGCCCGCTTCTTCTGCTTCCGGCCGGCGAAGGCGTAGGCCTTCGCCTTCATCACGGCCTGGTGGGCCTGACGGCGGGTGTTCTTGCGGGCGCTGAAGAAACCCTTGGCGCGGGCGAAGAGCTTCTTGGTGCGGGTCTTGCGGATCTGAGCGCGCTTGATGCGGGCCATGGTCGACTCCTTCGGTGACCGCTTCCCGGTCCCGGCTGGGGACGGTGGCGGTGGGTCGTTGGGGGTGGGGGGAGGACCGGACGTCGGGTCCGGCCCGGGGGCTGTCAGCCGCCGACGCCGAGCAGGCGGCGGGCGAGCTTCGCGTCACGCTCGTCGAGCGTGCCCGCGTGACGCAGCTTGCGCTTGGTCGTCTTGGGCATGTGCTCGTTGATGTGGCGCATCTTGGCGTGCTTGAACTTGACCTTGCCCTTGGCGGTCAGCTTGAAGCGCTTCTTGGCCCCGGAGTGGGTCTTCATCTTGGACACGGGATGCTCCCTGGTTGCCGTCGGGTGGACGGGCGGAATTCGTTCAGCTGGTCTTTCGGGGGGCGAGGATCATGAACATCTGGCGCCCTTCCATGTTCGGCTGGGTCTCGATGAGCGCGATGTCTTCGCAGTCCTTGGCCAGCTCGCGGCAGCGCTCGTCGCCGATGTTCCGGTGGGCCATCTCGCGGCCGCGGAAGCGCACGGTGACCTTGACCTTGTCGCCGGCCTCGATGAACCGGCGCGCGTGCTTGAGCTTGACCTCGTAGTCGTGCACGTCCGTCTTGGGACGGAGCTTCACTTCCTTGATGGACACGGTCGCCTGCTTCTTGCGCGCGACAGCGTCCTTCTTCTTCTTCTCGTACTTGATCTTGCCGAAGTCCCCGAGGCGGCAGACGGGCGGCCGGGCGTTGGGGGCGACCTCGATCAGATCGACACCGCGTTCCTTCGCCATCTCGATGGCGTCTTCCGTCATGAACTGGCCGAGCTTGTTCCCTTCCTCGTCGATGACGAGGACGCGGGGGGCGCGGATGCGATCGTTGACCCGCGGGCCAACTGGCTCGGGGACGACGCCACGACGGGTGCGGGGTCGGCGCAATGGGACTCCGGAGAGAAGAGGAGGGGCGACCTTATCCGATCGAGCGGAGGGTCCTTGGAAACGCGCCACTCCCCGCGACCCTTGCCGGGCCGCGGGGAGCGGGGGGAGAGTGGTAGGCGTGGGCGGACTTGAACCGCCGACCCCCGCCGTGTCAGGACGGTGCTCTCCCACTGAGCTACACGCCTACAGAGCCTCCGGCGTTTATTGGGCCGCCGAGACGGCGTCAAGGCGAAGGGAGAAGATCGCGCCGCGGGGGCACGGGGCCCAGGGCGACCGCCAGGGCGGGGCCCAGGGACGCCGCCGCCTGCTCGGGCGAAGGCGCCGTCCCGCGCAGGGCGAGGACGCTGGTCACGCCGCCGTCGGTCGGGGCCACGCCGCAGGGGCTGAACAAGGAGAAGGCCGCCAGGTCGGGGCACAGGTTCAGCGCCAGGCCGTGTATGGACACCCCCTGGTGGATGTGCAGGCCCACGGCGCAGATCTTGTCGCGGCCGGCCCACACTCCGGGCAGGCCCGGCCGCGGCGCGGCGGCCACGCCGAGCCCGTCGAGCCAGGCGGCCACGGTGTCCTGGATGCGGTCGACCAGCACCCGTGGGCCCAGCCGGCGGCCCTCGACGTCGATCAGGAAGTAGGCCACCAGCTGGCCCGGGCCGTGCCAGGTCGCCAGCCCGCCCCGCTCGGTGGGCACCACCGGGATGCCCCGGGCCGCCAGCCCGACGACATCCAGTCCGGGCACCGCCCGCTTCCCGGTCGTCACGACCGGGTCGTGCTCGAGCAGCCACAGCGCCTCGTCCGCGCGTCCGGCGACGATCGCCTCGCGCCGGGCCCGCTGCTCCGCCAGGGCGTCGGCGTAGGGCAGCCGTCCCCGCCACTGCCAGGCGAGGGTGCTCACGACGAGCGCTCTCCCCGGTACACGCTGCTGTTGCGGTACAGGTCGAGCCACTCGGTCCACAGCACCGACAGGGTCGCCGTGACCGGGATGGCCAGCAGCATGCCCCAGATGCCGAGCAGGCTGCCGCCCACGATGAGCGCGATGATCACGACCAGCGGGTGCAGCCCGACCTTCTCGCCGACGATGCGCGGGGTCAGCACATAGCCCTCGAGGGCCTGGGCCCCGGCGAAGGTCAGCGCCACCCACAGCAGGTGGATGTCGACGCCGTAGTCGACCACGGCGACCAGCCCGGCCAGCAGCACGCCGACCGCGGTGCCCAGGTAGGGCACGATGAACAGCGCGCCGGAGAGCATGCCGATGGTCCACGCCATGTCGATGCCGGCGGCCCACAGGCCCAGGCTGTAGACCACGCCCAGGATCGCGCAGACCGTCAGCTGCCCGCGGATGAACGCCGCCAGCCGCCCGTCGACCTCGACGGCGACGCGGCGGATCCGCGGCCGCAGCGGCACCGGCACCAGCTCGTCGATGGCGGCCACGATCCGGTCCCAGTCTCGCAGCAGGTAGAAGGTGAACAGCGGCAACAGGGTCAGGTTGACCACGGCGTTGATGACGCCCAGGCCTCGCGTGAGCAGTCCCTTGGCCGTCGATGTCGCGATGGCCTGGATGCGCGGCAGGCCCTCTTCGAGCAGCCCCGGGACCTCGTCCTTGATGCCCTCGACGTCGAGCGGCACGGTGTAGCCGGTGGTCGAGTGGATCCAGGCCGCCAGCGGGGCCACCTGCTGGTCGAGGGTCGCGAAGAAGTCGCTGACCAGCGCCCCGACCTCGGCCAGCTTGCGCACGAAGGGCGGCACCATCACCACCATCGCGATGGCGGCGCCGCCCAGGAAGGCGCCCAGCACGATGCCGATGCCGAGCTCGCGGGACAGGCCCCGGGCCTCGAAGCGGTCGACCAGCGGATCCAGGATGTAGGCCAGCCCGGCAGCGGCCACCAGGATGGCGAACACCGGCCACAGCAGCCACAGCAACAGGCCGCCGACCACCACGAAGGTCGCGGCCCATAGCACCCGGCGTACCCACAGCGAGCGGGCCGCCGTGTCCAGGCCGCCGGGACGGGCCCGGGACGGCCGCCCGCGGGGGGCGCCGGCCATGCTGGTGCTGCGGCGGCGGATCATGGCGCCCCGCCGGTCACGATGACCACCCGCCCCAGCGCGGCCAGGGCCGCCAGGTCGGGCAGGGACTCGACGGTCCGCGCGCTGGCCGGGTCGAGCACCAGCTCGCCGCCGTGCTGCACGGACGTGGCGACCACCAGCACCGGCCGGTCGCCGATGCGCTCGATGGCCTGGAGATCGGCCGGATCGGACACGAACAGCACGGGCGGGCCTTCGTCGTAGGCCGCGGGCACCAGCCGCTGGGCGCCGATCAGGACGGTGCCGGTCGGGGCGGTGATCCGCGGCGCGACACAGGGCTCGAAGGGCAGCGCCCGGGCGTCCACCAGGATGCCCGTCGCTTCTCCGGGGCCCTCGGGCGCGGGGCCCTGGGCCGACAGGGATCGCAGCGCCGGCCGCAGCCAGCGCCGCAGGTCGAGCTCGGCGGTCAGCTGGACCACGCCGGAGTCGTGGTAGCGGGTCTCGGTGACCTGCCAGTCCTGGACGCCCTCGGCGAGGCGACGGGACAGGTCGCCCTCGCCCAGCACCAGGTCCGCGGCCAGGGTGTCGGGGGTGACCCGGACCCGCCGCGCCAGGTCGGCGAAGGCGGGTCGCAGCCGGTCGATGGCGTCCTGTTCCTGGATCTGGCGGTCCATCCAGGCGCCGACCTTGCGGTCGCTCTCGCTCTCGACGACCAGCACCAGCCGAGTCCAGTCGATGTGCCCGCCGGGCACCGCCTCGACCACCGGGGCGGGCGAGAGGTCGAGCTCCTCCGCGCCGGCGTCGCCGGTGGCGACCGGCGCGTTCGCCGCCGGAGCGCCCGCCGCCGGGGCCCCTGCCGCGAGGGAGGGGGCAGAGGTCAACAGCGCCAGCATCGTCCAGGTGGTCATCAGGGCTCCCCGCCTCGTTCCAGGCGCCCGCCTCGTCCCGCACTCCCGCGTCATCGCAACTCCACGGCGTCCGCACGGCGGAACAGGCTCTCGAGCCCCTGCATCAGCGCCTCGTCGGGGACCACGGTCGGGGCGAGCTTCACGGTCGTCCGGGCGTGCCCCGGCGTGCGCAGGTGCAGGGTGACCGGGATCCGCCCCTCGGACTCGCGCAGCACGCCCTCGAGCTGGGGCAGCCGGTCCATCGGCAGCTCGTGCTCGTCGACCCGGATGTGCAGCGCCCGCGTGCGACGGATGCGCACGTCGCTGAGCACCTCGGCCGACTCGGCCAGGATCTTGCTGCCCTCGCCCGTCTTCTCGAGCTTGCCGCGCACCAGCAGCGGCGCCTCGCTGGCGAGCGCCCGGGACGAGTGCAGGTAGGGCTCGGGGAAGAACACCAGCTCCAGGCTGCCGTGCTCGTCCTCGAGCGTGGCGAAGGCCATCTTGCTGCCTTTCTTGGTGACGATCTGCCGGAAGGTCGTGACCATGCCGGCGATGGTGACCTCGCGGTCGGCCGGCATGCGATCCAGATCGGGGATGCTGCAGGTGACCATGCGCTCGACCAGCCCGCGGTAGGCCTGCAGCGGGTGGCCCGTGATGAAGAAGCCGAGCGCCTCGCGTTCCTTGGACAGCTTCACCGCGGTGGGCCAGTCGCCGACGTCCGGCAGCTGGATGCGCTTGGGCGCGGACGCCGCCGACAGCCCGCCGAACAGGCCCATCTGCCCGGCGGCGCGTTGTTCCTGCAGCCCCTGGGCGACGCTGACCGCCCCCGCCAGGCCCTCGAGCATCGCGCGGCGCGGGTGGCCGGTCCAGTCGAAGGCCCCGCACTTGATCAGGCTCTCCAGGACCTTCTTGTTGACCCGGCGGTAGTCCAGCCGATCCAGGCAGTCCATCAGGTCCGTGAACGACCCGCCGGCGTCGGCCCGGGCTTCCAGGATCGCCTCGATGGCGCTGTCCCCGACGCCCTTGACCGCCGCCATGCCGAACCGGATGACGTCGCGGGCGTCGGCCGGCACGTCGAAGCCCCGCACGCTGTGGTTCACGTCCGGCGGCAGCACCTTGAGCCCGGCCCGCTTGCAGTCCCCGATGTAGGCGACCACCTTGTCGGTGTTGCCCGCTTCGATGGTCATCAGGGCGGCCATGTACTCGGCGCGGTGGTGCGCCTTGAGCCAGGCCGTGAAGTAGCTGACGACGCCGTAGGCCGCCGAGTGCGACTTGTTGAAGCCGTAGCCGGCGAAGAAGGCCAGCAGGTCGAACAGATCGTGGGCCGCCTGTTCCGGGTGGCCGTTGTCCTTGGCGCCCTCGACGAAGATGGTGCGCTGCTTGTCCATCTCCTCGGGCTTCTTCTTGCCCATCGCCCGCCGCAGCAGGTCGGCGCCGCCCAGCGAGTAGCCGGCGTAGACCTGGGCGATCTGCATGACCTGTTCCTGGTAGACGATGGACCCGTAGGTCGACTCCAGGATGGGCTGCAGGGACGGGTGGGGGTACTCGATCTCCTTCCGGCCGTGCTTGCAGTCGATGAAGTTGTCGACCATGCCGCTGCTGAGCGGACCCGGCCGGTACAGGGCCAGCAGCGCGATGAGGTCGTCGATGTTGCTGGGTCGCAGGCGGGTCAGCAGGTCCCGCATGCCGCTGCTCTCGACCTGGAAGACGCCGAGCGCGTCGCCCTTCTGCAGCAGCGTGAAGGTGTCCCCGTCGTCCAGGGGCAGCCGCGCCATGTCCAGCTGCTCGCCGGTGTTCCGGGCGATCATCGCGACGGCGTCGCGGATCTGGTCCAGCGTCTTGAGCCCCAGGAAGTCGAACTTGATGAGCCCGATGCCCTCGGCCGACTTCATCTCGTACTGGACGACGGGGCCGCCTTCCGGGCCGTCCCGGTACAGCGGGGCGTGTGCGACGATCGGCCGGTCGGCGATGACGACGCCGGCGGCGTGCACGCCGGTCTGGCGCACCATGCCCTCGACCCGCCGGGCCAGGGCGTAGACGCGGCCGACCTGGGGATCGCCCTCGACCAGGGTCTTCAGCCGCTCTTCCTCGAGCGCGGCGTCGAGCTTGATGCCGAGCTCGTTGGGCACCAGCTTGGCGATGGCGTCGGCGGCCCGGAAGTTGATGCCGAGCACCCGCGCCACGTCCTTGAGCGCGGCCTTCGCCTGCAGCTTGCCGTAGGTGATGATCTGGCTGACCAGCTCTTCGCCGTACTTCTTGCGGGTGTGCTCGATGACCTCTTCGCGGCGGTCCTGGCAGAAGTCGACGTCGATGTCCGGCATCGACACGCGCTCGGGGTTCAGGAAGCGCTCCATGAGCAGCCCGAACCGCAGCGGGTCGATGTCCGTGATGCGCATCGCGAAGTTGACCAGCGAGCCCGCGCCCGAGCCGCGGCCGGGGCCGACCGGGATCTCGTTGTCCTTGGCCCAGTTGATGAACTCCGCGACGATCAGCAGGTAGGCCGGGAAGCCCATGTCCTCGACGATGTCGAACTCGAAGCGCATGCGCGCGTGGTACTCGGCGTGCCGCTCCTCGGGCACGTCCTGCAGCCGCAGCTCCAGGCCCTTGTTGCCGTACCACTCGAAGTAGCCGTTGATGCTGCCGGCCCCGTCGGGCTTCGGCGGGATGCCCTGGTCAGGCGAGGGCAGGCCGTAGTCGGCGGGCGGCGGGAAGGCCCGGTAGAAGTACTCCCAGTTGGCCTGGGTGTCGGCCCGCGGCGCCTGGCTGCCCTTCACGACGGCGCCGTCGGGGCCAGCCGGCGGGTCCGGATCGGGGTCCGGCGGGGTCGTCGCCGGGAACCAGTAGGTGTCGGTCTTGAAGCCGAACCGGCAGCGCGCCGCGATCTCGACGGTGATGTCCAGCGCGTCCCCGTCGTCGGGGAACAGGGCCCGCATCTCGGCTTCGGACTTCAGGTACTGCTGGTCGGTGGGGACCGGCTCGCGGTCCGGCGCGTCCAGGTTCTCGCCGCGGCCGATGGCGTTGAGCAGGTCCAACGTGACGGCGTCCTGGGGGGTCAGGTAGCGCACGTCGTTGGTGACGACGGTGCGCAGGCCCAGGTCGCCCGCCAGCTGCCGGCCCAGGGCGTTCATCTCGGTCTGGCCGGGCAGGCCGGTGTCCTGCAGCTCGACGAACAGGTGGTCGGGGCCGAACAGCTCGCGCAGCCGGCGCAGGTCGTCGGCCGCCTGCTCGGGGCGCCCGGCGGCCAGCGCCCGCCCCACGGGCCCGTTGAGCCCGCTGGTCAGCACGATGAGCCCGTCCTTGTGCGCGGCGAGCAGGTCCCAGTCGATGCGCGGCCGGTAGTGCATGCCGTCGAAGATCGCGGTCGTGATCAGCGTCGACAGGTTGCGGTAGCCGACGGGGTTCCAGTCGGCGTCTTCGCCCTTGGGCGGCGGCGGCTCGCCCTCGACCAGGAAGACCAGGTGCCAGCCCCCGTCCGGCGCGCGGGCATCGCGGTGCGCGAGCCCGGGCGGCCACATCCAGATCTCGGCCCCCAGCACGGGCTGCACCCCGGCGCCCTTGGCGGCCCCGAAGAACCCGACCCCGCCGTACAGGTTGCAGGTGTCGGTGATCGCGCAGGCGGCCAGCTCGAGCCCGCCGGCGGCCTTGGCCAGGTACTTGGGGTCGACCGCCCCGTCCAGCAGCGAGAACTGGGTGCGGCAGTGCAGGTGGGCGAAGGCCACGGGGAAGGCCGGGGGGAGGGGAGGAGGAGGGAGCGGTGGAGGAGGAGGAGGGGAGGGAGCGAGGGTAGATCAGGAGGGAGCGGCGATCTCGAAGGCGTCGATGGCGCTGCCGGAGTCCGCCTCGAGGCGCTGCACGGAGATGGCGCCGTCGGCGGCGATGTCGAGCAGGGTGAACCCGTAGCTCTTCGACGATGCGACGCGCAGGGCGACCTCGTCGGGGCGGGCGGCCGTCGCGGCCTCGAGCTCCTCGTCGGGGTCGTAGAGCAAGGCGCCCGCGCCGCCGTCGACGACGTAGTGCACGCCGTCCACCACGAAGTGCTCGTAGGCGTGGCAGTGGCCGCAGAGCACCAGCGACACGCCGTGCGCCTGGAACAGGGCGTGGCGGGCGTCTCGCTCGGTCGGCTCCTCCACCCAGTACTTGCTGAAGGTGTACATCGGCCGGTGCATGCCCACGATGATCGCGGTCACGGCGTCGTCGGCCGCCGCCTCGGCCAGGGCGGACTCCAGCCAGGCCTGCTGGTCGGCCACCGCCTCGGCGTCGCCGTGGCTGCCGGACTCGGTGTCGAAGACCAGCCAGCGTACGCCGGCGACATCGAAGCTGCCGTAGCGGGCGCCCTCGGCCCGGCCCTGCGGCATCAGGAGCCGATCGAACATGACGTGGGCCTCGTCCATGTCCTCGAACTCGTGGTTGCCGGGCGTGACGGCCATCGCGGCGGTGCCGGTCAGGCCGGCCATGATCTGGAACCAGGTCGACCAGGTGTCGATCGGGCTGCTCTGGTAGACCATGTCGCCGCCGTGCACGACCAGGTCGGGGCCCTGCGACGCGGCCACGGCGGCCACGTCCGCCGACCGGGGCCACATGCTGTCGGCCAGCCACGCGACCCGCGCGGTGTCGCCCCTGGCCGGTGGCGCCCGGAAGCTGCCGCTGGCCTGCTCGCCGCCGCCCAGGTCGACCCGCCAGGCGTAGGTCTCGCCAGGGACCAGGTCCTCGAACAGGACCTCCTGCACCACGTAGAAGCCGGGCTCGTCGGGCATGGTGTCGGCGTCGTCGAGGCCCCAGGCGTAGGTCAGGTCGTCCTCGCGCAGTGAGGGGGTGGCCGTGACCTCGCCGGCGGGGCCGGCCAGGGTGACCGGCAGGGCGCGGGACTCTCGGGTCTCGAAGCGCAGGCGGACGGTCGAGGGGGTCAGCGGCTGGACCCAGGGAGGCTTGGACAGGGCGACCAGGGGCAGGTCGGCGGTTCCCGAGTCGGCGTCGCTGCCGGCGTCGCTGCCGGCGCCGCTCTCGGCGCCCTTGCCGCCGGTGCAGGCGGCGGCGCTCGCGGCTGCGGACAGGACCAGGAAGCGGCGGCGGCTGAAGCGGGACACGGACCCTCCCAGGGCAGCGGGCTGGGTAACCCGGGGCGGCCGCGCAGCGGTGTTCGGGGCGGCCGCGCCGCGGTGTTCGGGGCGGCTTCGCCGGGGTGGGCTACGGGAGCGGCATGGCGCCCTCCGATCCGGTGTACGCAGAAGCGGACGCGTGGCTGGCCCTGGCCAAGCCGCCGGGGGTCCCCGTGTTCCCGCCCCACGACGACCCGGCCGGGGACTGTCTGCTGGCCCGGCTGCTGGCCGCGCGGCCCGAGCAGGTCGACCACGCCTGGCCCGATGGCTTCGCGGGGGGGCTGGCCCACCGGCTGGACGTGCCCACCAGCGGGCTCGTGCTGGCGGCGCGGGACCCTGGCGGCCTGGACGCGCTGCGCGCCGCCTTCGCCAGCGGCCGCCTGCGCAAGCGCTACCTGTTCCTGACCCGCAAGGACGTGCCCTGGGACCAGCACCGCCTCGACCTGCCCCTGGCCCACGATCGCCGCCACAAGCGCCGGATGGTCGTCCAGCGCGGCCGGGACACGCCCCATCGCGGCCGCTGGTTCCCGGCCTCGACCACCCTGCGTCGCGGCGGGCCGACGCCCGAGGCCGGGCCCGACTGCAGGCTGTGGCATGCGGAGATCCGCACCGGCGTCACCCACCAGGTGCGGGTGCACGCGGCCTTCGCCGGCCTGGCGCTCGCCGGCGATCGCCTCTACGGCGGCGGGCCGCCCTTGCCTTGCGACCCGCTCGGCAGCTTCCTGCTGCACCATGAAGGCCTCTCCGGCCTCGATCAGGACCCCCCGGCGCTGGCGCCTCCCCCGACCTGGCCCTCCCTCCCCCCGCACGGCCCATGACCCGCTCCTCCCCACGCAGCACACGCCGTCGGGACCTGCTCGATCGACAGGTGGCCACCGGCGTCTCGGTGGTGCTGCTGGTGGTCCTGGCCCTGTGGTTCTGGGGCACGGCGGGCTCGACCTCGGCCGCGCGGCTCGCCGTGCTGCGCACCATCGAGCCCTATGCCTTCGCCGTGCACGAGCAGCTGGTGTTCAACAAGAGCCACCTGGGCCAGTGGTTCCAGACGGTGCATGCCGGCTACGACGATGCCTGGACCTGGTCGGGGCACCGGGCCCCGTCGCTGTGGCTGGTCAGCCTGCTCTACCCGCTGAAGCCGTCGGCCCTGTGGCTGTCCGAGCTGATGATCGGCGCCATCGTGCTGGGCTGCATCCCCGCCGCGCTCATCGGTCGGGACGCGCTGAAGAGCCCGTGGGGCCTGCTGCTGGGCGGTGGGCTGTACCTGGGCAGCCCGGCCATCATGGCGACGGCCCTGCAGGACTACCAGGACCTGTGCTTCGCCGTGCCCTGCCTGACCTTCACCCTGTGGACCCTGCGCCAGCCGCGGCTGTGGCTGGTGGCGCTCGGGGTGGTGGTCGGCGTGCTCCCGCGCGAGGAGTGCGTGCCCATCGTGGTGGGCGCCGCGGCCCTGACCTGGCCCGTCCACCCCCTGCGGGGGGCGCGGCGGAAGCGCTGGGCGGCCCAGCTCGGGCTGGTGCTGCTGCTGGCGGGGGTCTACGCCCTCGCGATGCAGGTGCTGGCCCCGATCACCTTCCAGGCCGGCGACGCCGGGGCCCGCCACGACACCCCCGTGGTCAACGCCCTGCGCGAGGTCTTCGAGACCCGTGGGGCGGCCGACCTCGCGGGCCTGCACCACCCCGACTTCTACGCGCTGTTGTGGATGCCCCTGCTGGGCCTGGCCGTGCTGTCCCCGCTCACGGCCCTGCCCGCCGTCGGGCTCGTGCTGATGCACCTGACCGTGCCCTACGGCAACGGCGTCGACCGCGCCTGGGCCGGGCACGCCCACCACCTGGCGCCGGCGCTGCCCTTCCTGGTCGTGGCCGCCACCGAAGGCCTGGCCCGCCTGCTGCGCTTCGTGGCGGCGCCGCGCCTGCCGGGTGGCCGCACCCTGCCCGTCGGGGCGGCGGGCCCGGTCCTGGCGGTGCTGCTGGCCGTCGGGCTGGCCGGCTACGGCGGCTGGTGGACCGTGCAGTGGGGCCGCAGCTTCAACCTGGTGACGGCCTTCTGGCCGACGCCGCCCGCCTACCAGCACCCGGTGTGGAGGCTCGTGCAGCGCCTGCCGGAGGGGGCCATCCCCGCCGTGTCGACGGCGCACGCAGTGGCCGTGTCGGACCGGAGCGAGTCCTACACCTACGAAGAGTCGGTGTTCGACAAGCGGCCGCTGCTGAAGCTCGGGGCCGCCACCCACCTGGTCGTCCAGGAGTCACTCACCGACGTGGTCGCCTGGGGCATGGCGATGGACGGCGCCGAGGTCGTGGACCGTGAGGACGGCTACCTGACCATCGCGTGGACCCCGGGCGCGCGGGATCGCTCCGACCGACAGCGTGCGGACCGCTGGCCCACGCCCGCGCAGTGGGCCCCGAGCGGCGGGGCGAGCCATCGGCCCCCTGGGGTCGGCCCGCCGGTCGGCCCGCAGTGAACCCGGGGCCGCCGCGCCGCGTCCGCCCTCGATAGGCTCTGGCCATGAGCTGGTTCGACCGACAGGTCCGCGGCCGCGACCGCGACGAGGTGATGCGCGAGCACGCCCGCTACGTGCGCGCCGCAGGCGTCGACGTGGCGCTGGACGGGGTCGCTGGCCCCTACGGACTGCGGCGGTTCATCGTGCGCTTCGCGGCCCGGCCCACCGGCGCCGGCCGGTTCCAGGTCGAGCTGACCGACATCCTGGCGATGCCGCTGGCCGCCGGCGGCGGGCCCCCTCCGCAGGACCCGACCGGCGACCACCGGGTCCGGCTGGAACAGGCGCTGCGCCGGCTGCACGCCAACATGTCGGTCGGTCCGGCCTGGTCGCGGGGGGCCATCGGCTATGTGCGCGACGGCAAGGGCCACACCCAGCTGGTCCTGTGGTTCGACGAAGACGTCGACGGCGCCCGCATCGACGACCTGCGCGTGCCCCCCGGCCAGGGCCACCCCCTCGAGCAGCCCGCCTGGTTCCGGCTCCTGGCCCACCTCGAGCACAAGATGGCGCAGCTGCACAGCCGTTCCTCCTCCATGCCCACCGACCACGACCTGTGGGAGGTCGACGACGGCGTGCTCCTCCAGCACTTCGGCGCCCTCGGCCCCGGCCCCGACGGCGAAGAACGCTTCGCCCGTACCCAGCGCTTCCGCTGCGAGCCCCTGGCCGTGTATTTCCCGCGCCACCAGCGGCTGGCCTGGCAGACCACGCGACGGCCGGGCGGCAGCCTGTTCGCCGACGATGAGCTCGTCGCCGACTGGACCGGTGCCCACGAGGTCGCCCTGGCCGCGGCCACCGAGCTCGGCGCGGCCTGGCTGTTCTCCGGCGAGTTCGGCGACCGGGGCGAGCGGCTGTACTGCGCCGTGTTCGACGGGCCCGTGTTCCGTGGACCCGGCGGCGGCGGACCCGGCGGCGGCGGTCCGGGCGGAGGAGGGCGTGGCTGAGCCGGGCCCGCGCCGCCGGGTGGTGGCGGTGATCGGAGGAGGCGAGGCCGACGGGGCCGCCGAGGCGCTCGCCGAGGAGATCGGCCGGCACGTCGGCGGACGCGGCGCCGTCGTGCTCACCGGCGGCCGCACCGGCGTGATGGAGGCCGCCAGCCGTGGCGCCCGGCAGGCCGGCGCTCCCGCGGTGATCGCCGTGCTGCCCGGCTACGACCCGGCCGGGGCCACGCCCTGGGCCGACGTGGTGCTGCCGACCGGCCTGGGGCACGCCCGGAACGCCGTGGTCGTCGCCAGCGCCGACGTGGTCGTGGCCGTCGGAGGCGGCGCCGGCACCCTGTCGGAGATCGGACTGGCGGCCAAGCTCGGCCGGCCGGTCGTGCTGGTCGCGGCGGCCGGCGGGGTCGCGGCCCGGGCCGGGGCGCTGCTGCCCGGGCTGCACACCGCCGAGGATGCGGCACAGGCCTGCGCCCTGCTCGACGCCCTGCTCGACGGACCGCTCAGTCCCGGCGACGCCACACGGCCAGCAGGGCCGTGACCATGAACAGGGCCGTGAACCCGCAGAGCGCGGCCACCAGCACCACCATCGCCAGCCCGGTGTCGTCGGCCCCGCTGCCCTTGAAGCCGTAGTCGTAGAGCGGCGCCGTGAAGCTGCGGGCTTCCCACTTGCCGGGAACCCGGGTGGGCTTGGCGATGCGCTCGCCGGCCTTGATGACCGCCTCGAAGGCGTAGCGCATGGGGTCCACCCAGGTCAGCGCCCGCGCCACGGGCCCCATGTCGCGCAGGTTGACCAGCAGGGCGGAGAAGCTGATCTGCGGGATCAGCAGCAGGGGCAGTGTGCCGACCGCGGCCTCGCTGCTGCTGAACAGGGCGCTCATCGCGAGCCCCAGCGACATCCCGCACAGGCCCACCAGGCTGCTCAGCCCGGCCAGCAGCAGCGGGTCGAAGCCGTACTCGCCGCCCATGCCGAAGCCGGCCCAGATCGCCAGGGCCAGCACGGCGCACTGCAGCACGCTGATGAGCCCGAGCACGGCGACCTTGGACCCGACATAGGGCAGCACGCCGACCCCGACCCGCCGCTCGCGACGCCAGACCGCCCGGTCGGAGATGAGCTCGCGCACCGCGGCGCTCATGCCGAACCACAGGCACGACAGGGTCAGCATGAACAGCAGCTCGCTGGTCGGCTCGGGGAAGACCACGAACATCACCAGCGCCAGGAAGGGCGGCTGGGCGCCGAGCACCCACAGGCCGGTCCGGTCCCGGGCCTTCACCCGCGCATAGCGGCGCAGCAGGGTCGCCCACTGCAGCAGGCCGCCGGGCCGGCGGCGGGTGGTGGCCGCCGGCGCGGGTTCCGGGGGACGGCGGGACGTGGCGGCTTCGCGGGCGTGCACGTTGCGGCGGCAGGCGGGGCTTCGCCGCCAGGCATCGGCCCACTGCTCGGCCGTCTTGTCGCCGAACCGGTTGAAGACCGCGTCGGCCGTCGGCACGCCGAAGTAGCGGCAGGCCGCGGCGGGCGGGCCGAACCAGGCCAGGCGCCCCCCGGGCACCAGCACCATCAGGTGGTCGACCTGGGCCATCACCTGGGGCGACAGGTCGTGGGTCACCAGGAACACCACGCGCCCGCGATCGGCCAGCTGCCGCACCAGGCGCACGATGTCCTGGGCCGACTGCGGGTCCAGGCCGCTGGTGGGTTCGTCCAGGAACAGGATCGACGTGTTCTTGCTCAGCAGCTCCTGGCCCAGGTTGACGCGCTTGCGCTGGCCGCCCGAGATGCCGCGCCGGAGCGCGTCCCCGATGCGCGAGCCGCGGATGTGGGCGATGCCGAGCTCGCCGAGCACCCGGTCCACCGCGGTGTCGACCCCCGCGCTGCCCTGGCCGGGCGGCAGCCGCAGCCGGGCGCTGTAGGCCAGCGACTCCGCGACGGTCAGCTCGGGGTGGACGATGTCGTCCTGGGGCACCGATCCGACCAGGGACCGGTCCTGGGTGAGCAAGGCGTGGAAGTCCCGACCGTCGAGCTCCACCACGCCGCTGTCGGCGGGGGCGATGCCGGTGATGGCGTTGAGCAGGGTGGTCTTGCCGGCGCCGCTGGGGCCGACGACCGCGATCACCTCGCCGGACAGGGCCGTGAAGCTCAGGTCGTCGAGCAGCGTCACCTCGCCGATGTGCCGCGTGAGCTTGCGGGCGCTCAGTACATGGGGCGACGCCTCGCCGGACAGCGTGGCGTGTTCGAGGTCCTCGTCCAGCACCAGCGCGTAGGGCCCGACCCGGATGGGCTCGCCGGCACGCAGCGGGGCCGACGTGATCGGGGCACCGTGCAGCAGCGTGGGCCGGCCGCTGCCGGCGTCGACCACCCGCCACGTGCCGTCGGTGTGGATCAGGCTCAGGTGGTGCTCGGCGACCCGGGGGTCGGGGATCAGCAGGTCGCAGCCCGGTCCGTGGCCGACCCGGACCTGGGGGCCGACCAGCCGCCAGCGGCCGACCGCGGGTGCGTGCTCGGCGACCAGATCGGCGAGCACCCGGGACCCGACCTCGAGGGCGTCGGCAGCCTCGCGCAGGCGGCGCCAGCTGTCGGCATCCAGCCGGGGCTGGTCCCCGCAGCGGGCGGCCACCCGCACCAGCTGGTCGAGCAGCTCGACCACCCGGTCCGCCGGTCGCCCGGCGGCCCAGTCGGCCAGCGCATGGGCCGGGTCCGCGTCATCGCCCAGGAAGCGCCCGGCCGCGGCGCCGAACCGTCCGGTGAACGCGTCCAGGTCGTCGCTGTCGATGCCCTGGCGGTGCTCCGGCTCGGCGGCCACTGCGGCGGCCACCCGGGCCACCGCGGGGTCGACGCCGGCCAGGGCCGCGACGGCGGCGGCCACCTCGTCCAGGGCATCGCGGTCGGGCACATCGTCGGGCAGCGCCCAGTACACGAGGTGGGTCGCCAGCTCGGCGACCTCGGCCGGCGCATCCGGCAAGCCCGCGGCGGCGAGCCGTGCGGCCAGCCGGACCTCGGTCTCGGGCCGGGTCTGCGCGGCTGTCGCCACCTACTTGAAGACCACCGCCGTCGCGACGCCGGCCTTGCCCTGGGCCCCCGACATCGCGCCTGCGTGCACCATCACGTAGTACTTGCCGGTGTGCGACGGCACGAAGTCCAGGGTGGGCTCGCGGTTGCGGTTCTGGTCGGCCGCCAGCCGGGCGCCGGTCTCGTCGAACAGCACGAGGTTCAGGTCGGCGGCTTCCTTGTCGCCGCAGGCCAGCACCTTGTAGCTGTTGCCCTGGTGCAGGGTGAGCGCGTACACGTCGTACTCACCCGCCGCCAGGGTCGCCGTGGTGCTGGTTCGCACCGACCAGCCCTGGCCCACGAGCTCCTGACCCTTGGCCCGGACGCAGGTCTGGGCCTCTTCTTCGTCGGCATGCGCCACGCCGGTGGTCAGGCCGATGGCCAGGAAGGCAGCGAAGACGGTCGGCAGGGCCATGGTCGAGGCTCCGAGGTGACGGTCAGAGGAGGGCCAGGACCGCGTCGGTCTGGCTCTGGATCTCCTTGACGTCGTCGATGGTCAGGGAGTCCTTGCTGGAGAGCTCCTTGAGGCGGTTCAGCGTGGCCTCGAGGCGGCTCATGACTTCCGGCGGGGCCTTGTCGGCGCCCTCGGACCGGGCGTAGGCCAGGAAGTAGTCGGCCACCTCGGGCTGCTTGAGCAGCTTGTTGGCGGCTTCGACGTTCTCGGCCTTGACGATCGCCTGGGAGATCAGGTTCACGCCGGCCAGCCAGGAGCCGGCCTTGATGAGGGGCACCACGCGCTCGCCGGCTTCGTACTCGATCTCGGGGATGATCGCGCCGTGCAGCTCGTCGAGCTCGGCCAGCATGTCTTCGCGGGACAGGCTGTCGCTCTGCAGGCGGCCGGTCAGGTCGTCGATGGTGGCGTTGATGTCGGTGCCGGCGCCCAAGGCGGTCATGCCCCCCTTGATGTGGCCCATGCGCTCGACCAGCTTGTCGGTCGGAGCGTCCTTGACGGTGAGCAGGGACCACGCGAGCACCGTGCCCGTGCGAACCGCGATGACGTCCTTGTCTTCCACGTCCATCTTGGGCGCGCGATCGGGCACCAGGGTGGACAGGCCCTCGGCGATGCCGGCGCCGGCCAGCGCGTTCTGCATCTCGGTGGGCGAGGGGACGAGCACCACGTCGCGGGCCTTGGCCTCGAGGGTCGCCTTGTCGATGGCGGGCGCCTCGGTCGATGCCAGTTCGGGGGAGCCGGCCGGAGGAGGGGCTTCGCCGCCGGGACCCTCGGCCGTGGTGGTGGTTCCGGTGCAGGCGAGCACCAGGAGCAGGGGCAGGGAAGCGAGGAGCGGCCGCGACATGGGAACCTCCAGCGGGAAGCGGGGACGACCCCCGGTGTGTCGGGGGAGGACGGGCATGCGCCAGGCGCGCGCCGGTCGAGCAGGGGGAGGCAAGCTACGACGCCGGGTGCCGCGATTCAAGGGGGCCACCCGTTTCCAAGCACGCTCCTGACGGGAGTGCGCTCAGCCTCGTCCGGCCGTTCCCCGATCCCGGGCGGCTCGGCGGGCCAGCAGCAGGACCGCCCCGCCGTCCTCGGCGCGCATCGTGCGGAAGGGGGCGAAGCCCGCGCGCGTCACCAGACCCTCGAGGTCGGCCGCGCTGCGCCGCATGGTGGGCCACTCGAGCACGTGGCGGAACAGGGGGGCGTCGGCGGTCTCGCAGAGCGAGCCCAGCACCAGCGCGCCTCCCGGGGCCAGCCAGTCGCGCGCGGCGGCCAGCAGGGCGGCAGCGGGGCGATCCGGCAGGTAGTCGAGCAGGGCGGGCACCAGGACCACGCCGTGAGGCGGCTGGTGGGGCCCCCGGCCGGTCGCGGCGAGCTCCAGCACGTCCAGCGTGCCGGCGCGGAAGCCGGTGGCCCCGCAGGCCGCCAGGGCCTCGCGGGCGCGGTCCAGCGCGTCGGTGCCGGTCTCGAGGACCGTGACCGCCCGAGCCGACGCCAGCAGGGCTCCGCAGCGACCGAGCAGCGGCCCGTCCGCCCCGTCGACGATCAGCACCGGCGGCGGCGGCCCGCCCGCCTCGGCCGGCGCGGCGCACCGGGCCAGGGCCTCGGCGGCCGCGTCGCCCCGCCACCGCATCGCCCTCGACGTGGGGGCGTCCAGCAGCCAGGCGTCGATCTCCTCGCCCAGCAGACCGTCTCCCTCGGCCGCGCCCGCGTGCAGGTGCACCACGGCCTGGGGCTCGGCGGTGTGGCCCGACGGCCGGTCCAGGGCCAGCTCTCCCAGGTGGGAGCGGATGGTGTAGGGGTGGACCTCGTGGGCCAGCGCCCGGCCGAGGGCCCGACGCTGCTCCGCGCCGCGGTGCTCGACGGCCTGGGCCACCACCGCGCACAGCTCGTCCATGGCGGCCCGGGTCTCGTCGCGGGCGGCCTGCTCGTCCCGCCGGGCCAGGGGCTCGGCCGTCATCAGCCGGCTGCGGACGCCCCGCACCAGGCGGCGCGCCTCGGCCTCGACCCCCTCGTCGGCCGGCCGCGCCACGCCGCCGCCCAGCGCGCCGGCGGCCACGATCCGACGGAGCACGCGGCTGCGCGCGACCACCAGGTCGGCCACCGCCCGGTACAGGCTGCGCCCCAGGCGCGGATCGGCCTCGACCAGCGCGTCCAGGTCGGCCCCTCGCCAGCGCAGGCACTCGCCGGGCTCGGCGGCGCGCACGTCGGCGGTGCGCACGCTGCGGTCGACCCAGGTCATCTCTCCGACCAGGGACCCCGGCCCCAGGGTCATCATCACGACCGGCGGGCTCACCCGGGAGTCGACGACCTCCAGGGTGCCGCTCTCCAGGCGGAACACGTCGCCGCCCTGCTCGCCGCGCCGCATCAGCACCTGGCCGGGCGCGACGGCGACGCGCTCGGCGGCGTCGAGCAGGCGACGACGCTCGTCGGGCTCCAGGCGCTCCAGCAGATCCATGCCGGGAGCATGTCACAGCGGCGGCGGGGACTGGCGGCGGGGACTGGCGGCGGGCCGGGTCAGTCGACCTCGATCGCCCCGCCCTCGGCCGTCCAGCGGGCCCAGGACCCGACGTAGTTGGCCACCGGCTGCCCCAGCGCGTCCAGCACCATGAAGCTGTGGCCGGCGCGGATGCCCGCCTGGCAGTACGTAACGACCGGGGTGTCCGGTCCGATGCCGGCTTCGTCGGCCAGCATGGCGCGCAGCTCGTCGGGGGGCCGCAGGGTCTCGTCGGCGTCGAAGACCCGGGTCCACTCCAGCCAGACGGCGCCGGGCACGTGGCCGGCGTCGAACTCCTCGCGGGAGCGCACGTCGAGCACGACGCCGTCCCAGGACTCGACGTCGTCGGTCCCGACCAGCACGGCGTCGTCGAGGTCCAGGTCGAAGGTCGCAGTGGCCGCTTGCGCCGGACCGGACTCGGGATCCTCGCCCCGGGCCACCCAGGCCAGCCAGCCGCCGTCGTAGACCCGCACGTCGGGGTGCCCCAGCCAGCGCAGGGCCCAGTACACGTTGCCGTCGTCGCCGCTGCCGCCCGGCCCGCTGCCGTAGACGACCACCGGCCGGTCGGTGCCGATGCCGTGCGCCGCCAGCAGCGCGGCCCCGATCTCGGGGTCGACCGCGCCCCACAGCCCGTCGTCGTCGGGTCCGGTCAGGTCGGAGGCATGCACCTGGCGGGCGCCGGGCACGTGGCCTGCCTCGAAGGCCGCCGCCGAGCGCGCATCGACGACCTGCGCGTCCCCGAGGGTGTCGACCACCACGGCGTCCCAGGCCGCGGGCGAGACGCCCCGGACGACGGGACCGCAGGCGGACAGGGCGAGCAGCGAGAGGATCACAAGACCCCGGATTCCACAGGGGCGCGAGGGTCGCTCAGCGCTCGTCGATGAAGATCTCCTCGATGCCCAGCCGAAGCTCGCGGGGGGCGCTGCGCCGCTCGACGGCGGCGGCGGCGTCGCGCAGGCCGACCGCTTCGAAGCAGCGGCGCAGGCGGTGCACCGCCACGTTGAGCGCGTTGCCCTCGAGTCCGGTCGCGGCCGACAGCGCCGCCTGATCCCGCCAGCCTTCGCGCGGGTCGCGCTGCAGCCGGTCCTCGACCCGCGCCCGCGCCAGCGCCAGCAGGAGCTGGTGGTTGGAGCGGGGGCCGACGGCCAGCTCGTCGCCGTCGAGCACCACGAAGGCATCGACGTGGCGCCCCTCCTGTTGGACCTGCAGGCGCAGCTGGACGGACCCCGGGGTGGCCGCCGCCGCCTGGAGCGTCAGCGTCGACGCCTGCACGACCGGCAGGTGCAGGGTCCACGGCACCCCGTCGATGGTGACCATCGTCCCGGTCGTGACCGGGCCGGCTTCGTCGGCGGACTCCAGCCACCAGACCCCGTCGCCGGTGCGGTGCACCGTCACCATGGGCTCCTCGTCGCCGGGCAGCGCCAGGATGTCGCCCCGGGCCACGATGAGCGAGCCGTCGCCGCACTCGGCCACCGGCACCGGCGGCGCGGTGTCGACCACCTCCCACTCGTTCTCCGGGCGCCCGAAGGCCAGCACCATCTCGTCGACCAGGGCGACCGGCTGGCGGGGACGGACCCGCACACCGTCCACCCAGGTGCCGTTGTGCGAGGACAGGTCCTCGAGCTCCCAGCGCCGTCCGCTCCAGCGCAGCTCGGCGTGGTGCCCCGACACGTGGGGGTCCCGATCACGCAGCCGACAGTCGTGGCCACGGCCGACGACCTGGTTGGGGAGGAGGACCACGGCGACCGGGTCGGACTGACGCTTGCGGATGCGGGCCACGGGCGATTCTTCGTGGTTGCGAGTCGGCGGGAGCGTAGCATCGGTTCCGAGCGCACACGGATCCCATGCCCGCCGACCCCACCCCGACCCCGCCTGCGACGTCCGCTTCGCCCTCCGACGGGCGCGTGTCGAAGACGCTCACGCTGCCGGACGGCCAGGGGCGCGGCGGACTCCGTGTCCAGCACCTGGCGGGAGGGCGGTTCGTCGATCTCGGGGTCGTGGCCGGTGGCGCGAGCGACCGCGTGCGGCAGCTCTGGGACCGCGAGCAGGGCGAAGCCGCCGTCGGCAAGCTGCTGCCGCCCGGCCCGCGACCGGTCGAGGCCGCGGTGCTCGCGCGCCTGCGGCATCCGGGCGTGGTCGGGCTGCGGCACGTCGCCTCCCTCGCCGACGGTCGCTGGCTGGTGGTGCTGGAGCCCGCGGGGCACAGCGACCTGGAAGCCCGGGTCGGCGACGGGCCCCTCGCCGCGGCCCTCGCCGTGGATCTGCTCACGCAGGCCGCCCGGGCCGTCGGCGCGGCGCATCGGCGCGGCATCGTGCACCGCGACCTCGCGCCCGCCCACCTGCGGCTCGACGACGACGACCGGGTCGTGGTGATCGACTGGGGCCTCGCGCGGGACCCCTCCCTCCCGCACTCGGCGGGCGCGCCGGTCTGCGGCACCCCGCCCTGGCTCTCCCCCGAGCAGGCGGCCGGTCGCTCGGCCGATGTCGGTCCGGCCGCCGATGTGCATGCGCTGGGCGCCCTCCTGCACCTCGCGCTGAGCGGGCGTGCGCCCTACCCGGGGGCCGCGCCGGATGCGCTCCTGGCCGCCGTGCGCGGCGCGCCCTCCCTCGACCCGCGCCTCCCCCCGGGGCTCGCCGCCTTGATCGCACGGAGCCTCTCGCGAGACCCGGCCGACCGCCCCGCCGACGGCGACGCCTTCGCCACGGCCCTGCAGGCCGCGGCCGGCTGAGCGACCGGAGCACCCGCCGGACGCGGCTCAGCCCGGCGCCTGGACCCGGGCGTCGTCCGCGAAGTGCCGATCGATGCGCGCGCGCCGCTGCACTCCCAGGTCCAGGGAGCGCCACACGGGCTCGGGGATCTGCCCATCGTCGCGGACCCACCACAGACGCAGCTCCTGGGCGAGCGCGTCGTGCAGGAATTCCACGGCGCCCTTGTGCAGCACCGCGCCTTCGCTGTCCAGCACGCGCACGCCGGTCAGCGCCTGGAGGGTGCCGTCGTGGGCGACGGCCCGGCGATCGTCGGCGGCCCGCGCGTAGCGCAGATCCACGGTGACGCCGTCGGTCGGCAGCCCCAGCCGACCCAGGTCCTCGACCAGGGCGGAGTGGATCACACGGCGCAGGTCTGGGCCCCAGTCGGCCGTGATCTTGTAGTCCCGGCCAGCGTCCGCCGGGTGCGGGCCGGGAGGAGGGCGCTGGGCCATCGGAGGCGGGGGAGCGGCGGCGGGCGCGGGCTCGGAGGAGGGGCCCGCTTCGCCAGGGGAGAGCGCCGCTTCCAGGGTCTCGGTGGCGGAGAAGCCCAGGGCCACGCGGGTGGCGGAGGGGAGCACGGCCAGATCGCCGGGCGGCAGGACGAAGAACCGGGTCTTCGCGCCCGAGCCCGGGACCACGTGGGGGGCGATCACCGCGGCCAGCTGCTGGTCGCTGTAGACCCGGGGGCCGCCGACGTAGATCGTGCGGCCGGACACCAGGTCGTCCAGGCTGCCCAGCACGGCCCGCGCGGCGTCGGCGCGGCTCAGGGGCGCCCAGCGGGACGACGCGGGCAGCGTGTGCGGCCGGCCGCCGTCGGGGGGGCGGACGTGGCCCTCGATCACCTCGTCGTGGAAGCAGGAGAACCGCATCATCGACCAGCGACCGGTGCTCTGGCGCACCCAGCGATCCAGGTGGAAGGCGCGGCGGTTCAGGCGCCGGGCGGACCAGCGGTAGCCACCGGCCACCGACAGGTAGAGCGCGACCTCGGCGCCGGCGCGGGTGGCCGCTTCGATGCAGGTGGCGCCTGCGTGATCGCCGTACATGGGCGCGCCGGGGCCGGCGACCCGCGGATCGATCGCGATCACGACCTGGCGGGCGCCCTCCATCACGGCGCCCAGGGACTCGGGGTCGTCGGGGTCGGCGTAGCAGATGTCCTGCACGCTCACGATGCCCTCGAGCACGCGCGTGTCGCGGTCGTCGCGACAGACCGGGCGCACCTGGCGTCCCGAGGCCAGCGCCAGGCGGAGGATCTCGAGTCCGGTGCGACCGTTGGCTCCGATGACGACCAGCAATGCTCCTCCCGAGCCCACTGCCGGCGGGCTGTCTGCTCCGGGACCTTAGCCCGCGCCGCCGCCGCAGTGTCACAGCGGGAGCAGGCGCGCTATGGCCGCTCGTGCACCGTGACCTGCGCATCGCCGTCGTCAGCCTGTACGCCCTCGAGAACAACGGCGTCCGGCACGTGTCCACCGCGCTGCGGCAGGCCGGCTTCCCGGTCACCGAGATCTACTTCAAGGACTGGGTGAACAACCACTTCCCCTGGCCCTCCGAACAGGAAGTGCAGGCGCTGATCCAGCTGCTGGTCGAGCGCCGGATCGAGTGGGTGGGGCTGTCGGTGCGGGCCAGCGCCTTCCACCGGATGGCCAAGTACCTGACCGAGCGCATCCGCCACGCCCTGGGCCTGCCCATCGTGTGGGGCGGCATGCACCCCACCTTCCTGCCCGACAAGTGCATCGCCATCGCCGACGCGATCGCCGTCGGCGAGGTCGACGACGCCGTCACCGACTTCTTCGTCCGCATCGACGAAGGCGGCGACCACCGGACGGTGCCGGGCTTCTGGGTGCGCGACGGCGACACCGTGCACCGCAACGACATCGCGCCGCTGGTCGACCTGGACGCCATCCCCTTCCGGGACTTCCACACCGACGCCGACAAGTTTCACATCGACGGCCCCCAGGTCCGCCAGGGCGATCCCTTCATCACGAACCCCGAGTACACCCTGCTGGCCAGCCGCGGGTGCCCGTACTGGACCTGCACCTTCTGCAGCAACACGCTCACGAAGCCGCTGTACGAGGGCAAGGGCAAGAGCTTCCGCCTCCGGTCGGTCGAGAGCATCGTCCAGGAGATGGAGTACGCCCGCGAGCTGTGCCGCGACATCAAGGTCGTGCGGTTCGACGACGAGGTCTTCCCGATCCGGCGGCGCTGGATCGAGGAGCTGGCCGAGAAGTGGCCGGCCCGGGTGGGGCTGCCCTTCGAGGTGCTCGTCGACCCGCGCATGGTCGCCTACGAGCCGCTCAAGCTGCTGCACGACGCCGGCCTGCGCGCCGTCGCCATGGGCATCCAGGCCAACGACCGGGTCAACCGCGAGTTCTACAACCGCCAGACCACGAACCAGCAGATCATCGACGCGCAGACGGTCTTCCGCAAGGTCGGGCTGGTCGCGAACCTGCAGCTCATCTGGGACGACCCCTACAGCACCGAAGCCGACAAGGACGAGCTGTTCCGGATGCTCATGGACCTGCCGCGGCCCTTCGAGCTGTTCCTGTTCGGTCTGACCATCTACCCGAACACGCACCTGGCCCGGCGGCTGCTGCGCGAGGGCCGGATCACCGAAGCCGACATCGAAGGCGAGAACACCCACGCCTTCGAGCAGTTCCGCGTGGACCTGGCCTACCCGCGCCCCAAGGAAGACCAGCGCTGGCTGGCGCTGATCGTCCTGCTGAACAAGAACTTCCTGCCGAAGTCGGTCATCTGGAAGCTCTACGCCTCCGAGCACTTCAAGCAGGACCCGCGCCCGCTGACCGCGCTTGCGCAGGCCGCCAACCTGGGCAAGATGGCCGGTGTCGTCGCCGAGATGACCGCCCGGGGCGAGATGTCCCCGCTGCTCATCAAGCGCTGGGCCAACCCGCACTCCCTCGTCACGATGTAGGCCGGGTCGCATGACCGTTGCCGAGCCCCGCTCCGATGGCCTGCGCCGCTCCGCCCGACGGCGGGCGCGCTTCTGGCGCAACATCGCCACGAGCGCCGCCATGCGCCGGGTCCGGCCCGAGTGGGTCCCGCTGCCGCACGCCGGGCACCTCATCCTGACCTTCCGCTGCAACCTCAAGTGCAACAGCTGCGGCAGCTGGCAGGTCCCCGATCACGACGACCTGACCACCGAAGAGTGGCTGGCCACCATGCGGCAGCTGACCAGCCTGGACGTGGTCAAGGTGCTCGGCGGCGAGCCCTTCGCCCGGCGCGACATCGTGGAGCTGCTGGTCGGGGTGCGCGAGATCATCGACCCCTACGTGATGCAGCTGACCACCAACGGCATGCTCACGAAGCGGACCATCGCCGCGGTGGAACAGGTCGCCTGGCCGGGGCTGCAGCTGCGGATCAGCATCGACGGCATCGGCGAGACCCACGACCGCAGCCGCGGGGTGCCCGGGTCCTTCCAGAAGGTCCTCGCCACCGCCCGGGCCGTCGCCGAGCTCAAGGCGAAGCACGGCTTCCACTTCGGCATCAACTTCGCGCTCACCGACGACTCCCTCGACGACATGGAGCCCATGCTCCGGCTGGCCGAGGAGCTCGGCGCCGACCTGATCCCGGGCGTCTCCGTCGACCCCTTCCTGGTCGACACCCAGCCTCCCGAGATCCAGCGCCCCAAGGTCGTCTTCCTCGACGACAAGGAGCGCGCGCTGCAGGTCATGAAGGACAGCCGCTCGGGCGCCCACGGGCAGCTCAACGGCATCGACAACCTGTGGTTCCGCCACGTGACCCTGCGCACCTTCGAGCGGCAGCTGCACGGCGACATCCAGCAGTTCACCTGCCGCGAGCTGCGCGATCTGCTCTACCTGCTGCCCAACGGCGACGTCGTGCGCTGCGGGATGGACCACCGGCCGATCGGCAACGTCCGCCGTCAGCCCTTCCGCGAGATCTGGTACGGCGAGCGCGCCGACCAGGGACGCTGCGAGGTCGACGACTGCGTCGGCTGCCTGCAGGCCAGCGTGCAGATCATGAGCCGCGGCTACGCGGGCAGCTTGCGCTGAACGGCCGGCCTCGGAGCGCTCAGCCGGCCTGCTGGGCCCGGGACGCGTCCAGCCGCGCCTGCTCGCGCTGGTACTTGGCGAGGTTGCGCGCGATGAGCTCGTCGGGGTCATGGCCCCGCTCGATCAGGATGCGGCGGATGATGGAGTCCATCACCTCGAACTTCTCGTCGAGGAAGGCCCCCACCCGATCCGGCGGGTAGGTCGTGTGGAAGTCCACGACGATGTCCAGGGCGTGCTGGAAGCCCAGCAGGCAGATCGGCTGGTAGCCCTGGTGGCTGCGGCGCTTGCCCCAGCCCGGCTCGACGTCGTGCTCGCGCACGATGCGGCGCTCCTCGTTCTTGTTGATGCCCATGTCGAGCAGCGGCGCGTTGTAGCGGATGCCGTAGCGCGCGTAGTTCTCGATGTTCTTCTCGCGGGTGACCGACATGCTCATCACCGCGTATTCACCACCGACGCTGCTGCAGATGAACGCGTTGGAGATGTTGCGCTCCAGGCTGTAGACGATGGTGTGCGCGGCCATCGACTGCTGGCAGCCCAGGCACAGGACCCAGTGGCCCTTGTACTTGATGGCGTCGCGCATCACCTTCTTGAAGCCGACCTCGTCCCAGACCGTGGTCAGGTCGATCAGGTGGTGCTCGAAGCCGTCTTCACCGAGCACGCGGGCCAGGTCCTGGTTGTGCTTGCGGCTCCACTCGTTGAACAGGGCGCCGTACTGGTGCATGTACGTCAGCAGGTGCGCCTTTCCCTGGCACTTCAGGCCCAGGTAGAGCGCCACCGCGATGGAGTCGAGGCCACCGGAGTAGAGGACCGAGAAGTCCTCCAGGTGGCCATACTCGTCGTAGGTCAGGGGCATGAAGCGGTACTCCCGGGACGGCCGCGATGCTACTCGCCGCGAGGCGTCCAGGCGGGCCGCGGGCGGATGTGTCGCAGGGCCTCAGCCGGTCAGCAGGCCGATCAGACCCGCGCTGCACAGTCCGGCGATGGCGGCCGCCGCGAGCAGGTTGAGCACCAGCCCCCGGCGCGCCATCTCTCCGATCGGCACCCGGTCGGTGCCGAAGACGATGGCGTTGGGGGCGGTGGCCACCGGCAACATGAAGGCGCAGCTGGCGCTGATCGCGGCCGGCGCCATCAACAGCGCCGGCTCGGTGCCGGTCGCCACGGCCGTCGCCGCCAGCACCGGCATCAGCAGCGTGGTGGTCGCGGTGTTGCTGGTGACCTCGGTGACGAAGGTCACGGCCAGGCAGATCACCAGCATCAGCGCCAGCATCGGCAGGTCGACCAGGCCCGCCAGGGCAGACCCCAGCGCCGCGCCCAGGCCGCTGGTCTCGAAGGCCTTGGCGATGGCGATGCCGCCGCCGAACAGCAGCAGCAGGCCCCAGGGCACCTCGCGGGCTTCGTCCCAGTGCAGCAGGCGGGCGCTCAGCACCCGGCCCTCGCGGACCCGGGACGGATCCCCGCTCGGCAGGGTGAACAGCAGCACCAGGGCCGCGAAGGCCACCGTCGCGTCCCCGGCTTCCGGCACGTCCAGCCACTCGCTCCACCCGCCGAAGGGCGCGGTGCGGGTGACCCAGGCCAGTGCCGTCAGCGCGAAGATGCCCAGCACGCGGGCCTCGTGCGAGCGCAGCGGGCCGAGTTGCTCGATCTCCGCGGCGGTCTCGCCCTTCGGCAGGCCGCGGACCAGCAGGGCCCAGGCGATGGGCAGCAGCACCGCGACCAGCGGGATGCCGACCATCATCCACCGGGCGAAGCCGATCGACCGCCCGGTGACTTCCTCGTAGACCCCCAGGAACACGACGTTGGGCGGCGTGCCCACCGGCGTGCCTAGCCCGCCGATGCTCGACGCCCACGCGATGCCCAGCAGCAGCGGCACCGCCAGCCGATCGCCGAGCGGGTCCCGCTCCAGGATCGCGACGGCCACGGGCAGCATCACCAGCACGGTGGCCGTGTTCGAGATCCACATGCTGCAGACGGCGGTGGCCAGCATGAAGCCCAGCACCAGGCGCTTGCGGCCGCCGCCGACCAGCTTGACCATGCCGACGGCCAGGCGGCGGTGCGCGCGGCTGGCCGCCATCGCGGTGCTCAGCATGAACCCGCCCATCAGCAGCATGATGAGCGGGTGCCCGTAGGCCGCGCCGATGTCCTTGTGGCTGAGCACGCCGGCCAGCGGCAGGGCGGCGAAGGGCACCAGCGACGCCGCCGGGATGGGCAGGGGCTCGAGCACCCACCAGGTCGCCGTCAGGCCGGTGATCGCGGCGGTGGACACCGCCTCGGGGGCCAGGCCGGCGCGCCAGGCGAAGAGCGCCGAGAGCGCGCCGACCAGGGGGCCGGCGAGCAGCCGCAGCAGGGCGGATCGGGAGGGAGAGGGGGCCATCTGCCGGGAGTATGCCCAAGATCCGCGCTCAGCCCGCCACGAGCACCCGCTGCTCGCCGCTGTGGCGCTGGATCGCGACCACGCGGTGGTGCCCGGTGTCGGCCACCAGCAGGAAGTCCCCCGCCGCGCTCAGGGCGCCCGGCGCCGACAGGTCGCCGGCCACGGTCGAGACCCCGCCGCCCTGCAGGTCCACGCGCTTGACCTTGTGGTTGTAGGTGTCGGCGACGTACAGCGCGTCGCCCGCCAGGGTGATGCCCAGCGGGTGCTGCATGCGGGCGCCGGACGCCGGGCCGTCGACGTCACCGAAGTCGAACAGGCCCCGCCCCAGCAGGGTCCCGACCGAGTGATCGGCCAGGTCCAGCGCGCGCACGCTGCTGGTCTCGCTGTCCACCCAGAACAGGTAGCGCCCGGCCAGGCTCAGGCCGGACGGCTGGGCCAGGGCGGCTTCCTGGGCCTGCCCGTCCACGTGGTCCTCGCGCCCGCTGCCGACGAAGGGCCCGGTGCTGTCGCCCAGAAGCACCCACAGCTGGTGGCTGCCGGCCATGGCGACGAACACGGCCTCGCCGTCGGCCAGGCCGCTGCCCGGCGGCGCGACCGCGACGTCCCAGGGCGACCGCAGGGCCGTCTGTCGGGCGGGCCCACCGCCGCTGGGGCCGCCCTTCTGGCCGGTGCCGGCCATGGTCTGCACCGCGCCGGTCGTCAGGTCGATGCGGCGCACCGCGTGGTTGCCGGTGTCGGCCACCCACAGGTGGTCGCCGGCCCGCGCCAGGCCCTGGGGGTCCTGGAAGCGGGCCAGGGGACCGCGGGCGTCGAGCAGCCCGGGGCTACCGCTGCCGAAGCGCCGCAGCTCGCGCAGGCGGGGCCAGCCCTCGAGCCCGCGCTCCAGGGCGTACTCGACGACCTGGTGGTTGCCGCTGTCGCTCAGGTAGAGCCGGCCCGCACCCGCCAGGGCGTCGGCCCCGCGCACCTGGTCGACCGGGTCGGGCCACACGGCGATGCCGCCGGGGTGGCGCAGCGCGCCGGGGCTCGCCGCGGGAAGGGCCAGCGGCGCGGAGTCGGCGGCCAGCGTGCCCGCCGCGGCGCCTTCGTCCAACAGCCGCTGGACCACCGCGCCCAGCTCGGCGCGGTCGAGCTCACCGCTCTTGCGCCAGGCGATGCGCCCCTCGGCGTCGAGCACCACGACGGTCGGCCAGCCGCGCACGGCGTAGGCCTGCCAGATGGTGTGGTCGGGGTCGGCGACCACCGGGTGGACGACGTGGTGGCGGGCCATGGCGTCCGCCAGGAAGGCACGGCCCTTCTCGGCGTCGAACTTGGCGCTGTGCACGCCGATCACCTCGACCGGACGGCCGGCGAAGCGCTCCTCCACCGCGTGCAGCTCGGGCAGCAGGTGCAGGCAGTTGATGCAGCAGCTGGTCCAGAAGTCGAGCACGACCACCTTGCCCCGCAGCGTGTCCAGGGTGCGCGCCGCCTGGCCGTCGGCCCCGAGCGGCCCGAGCCAGGCGTCGGCGTCCGCGGGCAGGGCCGGCGCGTGATCCCGGACCGTGCGCCGCTCCTGGCGGGCCGGGGGCCGGCCGATGCCGTCGAGCTGACGGCCCAGGGCGTCGGCCGTGCGCGCCGGCAGCTGGCAGGTCGCGCCTTCGCACAGGAAGGCCGTGGCGGCGCCGGGCCGCACCCGCTCGGCCATCCACGGCAGCAGGGCCAGCAGGTCGGGGCCGGCGTCGGGCGGCACGACGGCGGTCACCACGAAGGGCAGGAAGCGCCGGCGGCGGGCCTCGAGCAGGGCGGCGGTGTCGGGGTCGTCCAGGGCGCCGACGATGCCGAGCTCGGCGGTGCGGCCGGTCAGCCAGGCGGCGGCCAGGGCTTCCGGGCCCAGCGCCCGGGGCGCCCGCTCCAGCAGCGGGCGGTAGCTGCGGACGATCACCTCGGCCCGGGCGCGCAGGTCGTCCCGCCCGGTCAGCTCGGCCAGCCGCGCCATCGCCAGCGCCGCGACGCCGTTCGCGCTCGGCTCGGCCCCGCCCAGCATGTGCTTGCTGCGGGCCAGCAGCGGCTCGCCGTCGTGGCCGGTGAAGAACAGCCCGCCCTCGGTCTCGTCCCAGAACAGCGCGATCAGCTGGTCGCACAGGGCGACCGCGTCGCGCAGCCAGCTCTCGTCGCAGCCCGCCTCGAACAGGTCGACCAGCGCCTGGACCAGGAAGGCGTGGTCGTCGGCATAGGCCAGGATGTGGCCCGGACGCCCGTCCTTGCCGGTGCGGCGCAGCCGGCCGTCGACCGTCTGGGTCTCGAGCAGGAAGGCCGCGGCTTCACCGGCGGCGGCGTACCAGCCGGGCTCGTCGAAGATCGCCGCACAGCGCGCCAGGGCCGAGATCGCCAGCGCGTTCCAGCTGGTCAGCACCTTGTCGTCCAGGCCCGGCCGCACCCGGTCCTCGCGGGCGGCGTAGAGCAGCGGCAGGGCCCGGGCCAGCAACGCCTCGTCGGCGGCGCTCGCCTCGACCGGTCGGCGCAGCACGCTCGTGCCGTGCTCGAAGGTCCCCGCCGCGGTCACGTCCAGCAGGACCAGCAGTCGTGCGACCTCCTCGGCCGACAGCTCCTCCTCGACCGCTTCGCGCAGCCCGGCCGGCGTCCAGGCGTAGAACCGCCCCTCCTCGCCCTCGCTGTCGGCATCCAGCGCCGACCAGAAGGCGCCGCAGGGGTCGCGCAGCTCGGACAGCAGCCAGCCGACGGTCTCGCGCACCACGCGCTCGTAGCGGGCGTGGCCGGTCAGGACCCAGGCGTCCGCGTAGAGCGGCAGCAGCTGGGCGTTGTCGTAGAGCATCTTCTCGAAGTGGGGGACGCGCCACTGCTCGTCGACCGAGTACCGGGCGAAGCCGCCGGCCAGCAGGTCGTACATGCCGCCGCGGGCCATGGCGTCCAGGGTCGCCGTCGCCATGCGCAGGCTGTCCGCGTCGCCGGTCCGGTGGTGGTGGGCCAGCAGCACGGCCAGGGTGCCGTGGGGCGGGAACTTGGGGGCGTCGCCGAACCCGGCGTGCACCTCGTCGAACTCGTCCGCGGCCGCGGCGGCCACGGTGGACAGCCACAGATCGGCCTCGCCGACGTCGGCGGCGGGGGCGGGCAGCCGGCCGCTGCCGCGCAGGTAGCGGGACAGCTCGGCCGTGACCTGGCGCAGGCCGGCTTCGTTTCCGAACAGCTCGACGGCGTGGTCCATGACCTGCCGGAAGCTCGGCATGCCGCGGCTCGGCACGGGCGGGAAGTAGGTGCCGCCCAGGAAGGGCGCGCCGTCGGGCGTCAGGAAGACCGTCATCGGCCAGCCGCCGTGGCCGCCGGTGAAGGCCTGGACCGCCTTCATGTACAGCTCGTCCAGGTCGGGGCGCTCCTCGCGGTCGACCTTGATGCACACGAAGTGCTGGTTCATGACCGTGGCGGTGGCGGCGTCCTCGAAGCTCTCGCGCTCCATGACGTGGCACCAGTGGCAGGCCGAGTAGCCGATGGACAGCAGGATCGGGCGGTGCTCGGCGCGGGCCCGGTCCAGCGCCTCCGCGCCCCAGGGGTACCAGTCGACCGGGTTGTGCTGGTGCTGGAGGAGGTAGGGGCTGGTCTCGTGGGCGAGGCGGTTGGGCACGGAGCGTCCGGGAGGCGAGGAGGGGCTCCCGCGGCGGTCCGGAGGAGGCCCTCGCCGGGTAACCCCGAGGTCGCCGGGTGCCGTCAGGGGAGGCGCCCGGGAGGCGTCGGCCTCAGCCCGCGCTCGGCCGCCAGCGACGCAGCAGCAGGGCGTTGCTGACCACGCTCACCGACGACAGGGCCATCGCCCCGCCGGCGACCACCGGGCTCAGCAGTCCGAGCGCGGCCAGCGGCAGGCCGATGGCGTTGTAGACGAAGGCCCAGAACAGGTTCTGGTGGATCTTGCGGGTCGTCGCCCGCGACACCGAGATGGCGTCGGCGACCAGCCGCGGGTCGGCGCGCATCAGGGTCACGGCGGCGGTGTGCATGGCGACGTCGGTGCCGCTGGACATGGCGAAGCCGACGTCGGCGGCGGCCAGGGCCGGGGCGTCGTTCACGCCGTCGCCGACCATCGCGACGACGCGGCCCTCGGCGCGCAGGGCCTGGACCCGGTCGGCCTTGTCGCCGGGCAGCACCTCGGCGATGACCTCGTCGATGCCGAGCTCTTGGGCCACCGCGGCGGCGGTGGTGGCGTTGTCGCCGGTCAGCATGACCACGCGCACGCCGGCGGAGCGCAGGGACGCGACGGCGTCGCGGGCGCCCGGGCGGGGTGGGTCGGCCACGCCGACGACGCCGGCGATGCGGTCGTCGACGGTGACGATCATGACGGTGCCGTGGGCCTGGCCCTGGTCGACCGCCGCCTGCAGGGCGGGATCCAGCGACAGGCCGCGCTCGGCGGCCCAGCGGGGGCTGCCGAGGGTGATCGCGTGTCCCTCGACCGTCGCCGAGATGCCCCGGCCGGCGGTGGCCTGGAAGTCCTGGACCGGCGGCAGGTCGGTGCCCTCGGCGGCGCGCAGCAGGGCGCCGGCCAGGGGGTGCTCGCTGCCCTGCTGGGCGGCGGCGGCGAGTCTCCGCAGCGCCGCGGCGTCGGGCACGGGTCCGTCCGCGGCCAGGGTCAGGTCCCGCAGCGCCGGGCGGCCCTCGGTCAGGGTGCCGGTCTTGTCCAGGACCACGACGTCGACGGCGTGCGCGCGCTCGAGGGCCGCGGCGTCGCGGATCAACACGCCGGCCCGGGCGGCCGCCCCGGTGCCGACCATCAGGGCGGTGGGCGTGGCCAGGCCCAGCGCACAGGGGCAGGCGATGACCAGCACGCTCACGGCGGCCAGCACGCTGGCCTCGACCGGGTGGCCGGTCAGCAGCCAGCCGGCCAGGGCCAGCACCGCGATGGCGATGACCATCGGCACGAACACCGCCGACACCCGGTCGACCGTGCGCTGGATCGGCGCCTTGGCGGCCTGCGCGCCCTCGACCATGGCGATGATGCGCTCCAGGGCGCTGTCCTCGCCGACGGCCACCGCCTCGATGCGCAGCAGCCCCTCGCCGTTGAGGGTGCCGCCCACCACGTCGTCGCCGGGCCCGCGCTCGACCGGCATGCTCTCGCCGGTGACCATGTGCTCGTCGACGCTGCTGCGGCCGTCGCGCACCACGCCGTCGACGGGCAGCCGCTCGCCGGGGCGCACGACCACCACCTCGCCACGACCGACGGCGGCCACGGGCACCTCGACCACGCTGCCGTCGCGCTCGACCCGGGCGGTCTCGGGCCGCAGGGCCATCAGCGCCTCGATGGCGCGGGTCGTGCTGCGCTTCGCCCGGCGCTCCAGCCACTTGCCCAGCTGGACCAGGGTGATGACCGCCGCGGCGCTCTCGAAGTACAGGTCGCCGCCGCGGCCGAGCTCCCACAGCGACAGGCCGAAGGCGGCGCTGGTGCCCAGGGCGACCAGCACGTCCATGTTCGCGCTGCCCGCCCGCAGCGCCTTGAAGCCGGCCACGTAGAACCGGCTGCCGGCCACCAGCTGCACCGGCAGGGCCAGGAGCAGCTGCAGCCAGCCCGGGGGCATCCAGTGCACGCCGAGCGGCATCAGCACCATCGGCGCGACCAGCGGCAGGGTCAGCAGGGCCGAGCCCACCAGCATCAGCAGGTCGCGGCGGTCGCGCGCCGCCTCGCGGGCGTCGCGCTCGGCGCGGGCGTCCCGGGCGTCGGTCGCGGGGAAGGCCTCGTAGCCGGTGGCCTGGACCGCCTCGACCAGGTCGCCCATCGTGACGACACCGGCGCGGGCCGCCACGGTGGCGCGCTCGCTCGCCAGGTTGACCTGGGCGGTCACGACCCCCGGCACCTTGCGCAGGGCGGCCTCGACCCGGCCGCTGCAGCTCGCGCAGGTCATGCCGCCGATGTCCAGGCTGTGCGTGACCGTGGGCACCTCGAAGCCGGCGGCCTCGATGGCGTCGACCAGCACCAGGGGCGTCGCCCCCTCGGCCAGCCGCACCGTCGCCAGCTCGCGGGCCAGGTCCACGCTCGCCTCGGCCACGCCCTCGGCCCGGCCCAGCGCCTTCTCCAGGCGGGCGGAGCAGGACGCACAGGTCATGCCCTCGACGGGGACGCGCAGCTGCATGGGGACTCCGGACTCGTATACCCCCGGGGGGTATGCGGATCCTAGGCCGGATGGGCCGGACGTCAAGGCGCGCGGCTCAGCCCAGCAGCGCCTCCAGCCACTCCCGGAAGGCGTCGGTCTCGAGCAGATCGGCGCCGCGGGCGACCACCTGGACCTCGATGTCGGCGCGCCAGCGGGCCTCGTCGATGCCGGTCTCGGCCAGGAAGTCCCGCAGGCTGCGCCCGCCGGCTTCGGTCATCGCCTTGCGGGCGGCGTCGGCGACCTCGTCGCGGAAGCCCTCGCGCCGGCTCAGGCTGCGGGCGATGCCGGCGCCCGTGGCGACCAGGCTGTCGGGATCGATCTTCTCGAGCTCGTCGGCCAGGGTGCGCAGCTCGGTGTGCAGCAGGGTGTCGACGATGTGCACCCGGTAGCGGCCGTACTGGTCGGCGTAGGCCGGGTCGCACAGGTGGTCGGCGACCTGGATCATCACGCGGCCCATGGCCTGGTCGACGAAGTCCTTGACCCGGTCTTCGGCCTGGTGCTCGAGTTCGGCGCTGATGCCCTTGGCCAGGCCCTCGCCCAGGGTCTTGAGCCGCGACAGCCCGCCGCCGCGCTGGCCCAGGCCCAGCCGCCCGGCGGCCTGGGTGACGGCGTTGTTCTGGGACAGGTGGGCCAGCTTCTTGCCGTAGCTGGTGACGGCCTTGGTCACGACCTCGCGGAACACGCTGCGCATGGCGTCGTGGTCCAGCAGGGCGCCGACCAGCTCGCGGTCCCAGACGATCGGTCGGCCCAACGCGTCGCGCAGCGGATCGACGACCTCGGCGGGGGCGCGCTGGCCCAGGGTGCCGTCGGGCACGCGGGAGCGCAGGCTGTCGATCTGCTCGCGCAGCCAGGCCTCGGGCCGCTCGCCGCTGCCGGCGGTCTCGAGCGCGGCGATGACCTGGTCGGCCACGAACTCGGGGTCGAGCAGGCTGTCGACCGGGCGGGTCAGCAGGTCGTCGACGACCAGGGTCACGAGGGACGCCAGGGCGCCGCCCTGCAAGCGGGCCAGGACCTGGTCGGGGGTGGCGGGCATCGGCGCTCCGGGGATCGCCCGATGCCTATCGAGTTCGGACCCTCACCGTCCGCGCTGGGCCCGCGGCAGGATGGACGAGGGCGTGCCGACACAGGTCAGCCACAGCTGGTGCACGGCCCGGGTGGCGGCGACGTGCATCAGCCGGCGGTGGTGGGGGCTGTCCGGCCACCACCGCGCGCTGGCGTCGACCACCACGACGTAGTCGAACTCCAGGCCCTTGACCTCGCTGGCTTCGACCACGTCGATGCCGGGGGCGAAGGCGAAGGCCTGCTCCTCGACCAGCCGCACGCCCTCGACCTCGGCCCGCTGCAGGCCCTCGAAGTAGGTGAGCGACAGGTCGGGATCGGGGGTCAGGAGCGCGACGTTGGCCAGGGGCTCGGCCAGGATCAGCCTCCGCAGCTCTTCGGCCAGGAAGGCCACGCAGGCGCCGTGGTCCGAGAACTGGAACAGCTCGACCGGCGGCCCGCTGCGGGTGGTGCGCGGCGTGGGCTCGTCGTCGTCGTGCAGCACCTGCAGGGCGAAGCTCGTGATCTCGTGGGTCGAGCGGTAGCTGACCTGCAGGGTGGCCAGGGCCTGGCTGGGCACGCCGATGCGGTCCAGGAACTCGCTCCACGACGAGAAGCCGGCTTCCTTGCTGATGTGCTGGCGGACGTCGCCGGCCAGGGTCACGCAGCGCTTCTCGTCGGTGGTGTCGAGCAGGACCTGCACCTCGACCGGCGAGAAGTCCTGGACCTCGTCCAGGACCAGGTGGCTGTTGCGCAGGGTGCGGCCCTTGTGGCTGAGCGGGCCGATGCGCAGCTGCCAGGCGCGCAGCAGCAGGGCGGCGTCTTCGGCGTCCAGGCGGGCGTCGGCGTCGCTGTCGCCGGCGGCGTGGGCCAGCAGGGCGTTGGACTGCTCGGTGATCCAGTGCACCGCCTTGTCCAGGGCGCTGGCGCTGATCGCGTCGCCCATCGCCCGGGCGATGGCCGGCCCGTCGGTCAGCACGCTGGCCCAGTCTTCGAGCACCTGGTCGGGGCGGGCGGGGCCGGGGGTCGCGCGGATGTGGCGGGCCAGCAGCTCGGAGACCGCCGGGTGCAGCTTGATGCGCACGACGGGCTCGGGCGTGTCGTCGGCCCAGACCGTGGGCAGGATCGCGCCGAAGTGGCGCCGGACCTGCTTCTTGGACCAGCTGTCCCAGGTCGTGACCCGCACGCCGTCGACGCCCAGCGCCGGCAGCACGTGGCCGACGTAGTCGCGCATCGCGCGGCCCCACACGACCACCAGGATGCGCTCGGGCGCGAAGCGGCGCGGGTCGTCGTAGGTCAGGTAGGCGATGCGGTGCAGGGCGACGGTGGTCTTGCCCGAGCCGGCCGAGCCGCGCAGCACGACGACGCCGCTGTCCTGGCCGGTGATCAGGGCGAACTGGTCGGGGTCGATCAGGGCGGCGATGTCGGGCAGGTGCTTGTCGGCGCGGTGGCGCTGGCCGCTGCCCAGGTGGCTGCCCGCCTGGCCGTCCGCTGCCCGTCCGGCGCGCAGGGCGGTGCCTTCGCCGCCGGCCAGGTGGGTGCTGCTGCGGGCGAGCTCGCGCCAGCCTTCTTCCTCGCGCAGCCAGGTCCCGGCGGCGCTGCCGACCCGCTGCAGCTCGCCGGCCTGGATGTGCACGGTCCGGCGGGCGACGACGCGGCCGACGCGCTCGCGGCCGGCCATCTCCTCTTCGAAGTCGTCGCCTTCTTCGTAGCGGTAGAACATCTGGCTGATCGGCGCGTTGCGCCAGTCGACGATGCGCAGGCCCTCGCCCAGGCGGGTCGCGCGGCCGATGAAGATGTCCCGGCGGCGGCCGTCTTCGAGCAGGCCCAGGTGCCCGAAGTAGGGGGACTCGGGGTCGACCTGTTCGGTCGGACGGCCGGCGCGCACCTGGTCCAGGCGGGCCTGGAGGTGCTCGAGCTGCTGGAACAGGGCGGGCTTGTCGTCGTTGCGCGCGGCCGGCAGGTCGCGCTGGATGCTCAGGATCTCCTCGACGACGGCGACCTCGCTGGCGCCGGGGCCCTCGGGGTTCTCGGCCAGGTTGCGGCGGATGCGGGCGAGGTGATCGAGCTCCTCCACCACCGGGCGCGGCAGCTGCGGCGTGCCGGCGCGGGCGCCGTCCGCGGTCGGCGGGCGGTCGCTGCCCTGCGGGGGGGCTGCAGGGCGGGTGCTGGCCGGCGGGGGGGAGGTCACGCACACCTCTCGGAGCTGCGAAGCAGGCTTGCAGGGGGCGGGCCAACGGCGGGGACGGTCCGGGGCCCGGGAACCCAGGTGGCTAACGAACAGGTCCCGGGCCGTCGAGGGCGGGAAGACCGCGGCCGCCTCGGCTGGCGAGGTCCGAGGCGGCGAGGCAAGCTCTGTGCGGTCGGAGCGGCCCGTTCCCCGCCCTCCTCCCTCCTCCTCGCCCCTGCTGGAGCCCGCCGTGACCCTGCTGCCCGTCCTCGCCCTGCTCGCCGCCTGCTCGGGACCCGGCTGTGGCTCCGGTCCCACGGTCCAGGTCGAGCCGTCCCCACCGTTGGTCGAGCCGGTCGCGCCGGAGCCGCCCGCCGATGCCTGGAGCCATGCCTGGGACTGGGCGGTGCTGGTCGAGGTGGCGGCCGCCGAGCCGACCGAAGGAGGCGAGCAGCTGGCGGCCGAGGACCCCCGCGTCATCGCCGTCGACGGCACGGAGGTGCAGCTGGCGCGCGCCGCGCCCGGGGACACGATCGAGGTCGTCTCTGCCCGGCCCGGCGCCGCGCCGGCGCAGGTCCAGGTGCCGGCCGACGCGACCGGCTGGCTGCTGGCCACCGACCGCGGCCTGCGGACCCTGTCGGGCACCGAAGCCGAACAGGCCCGCACCGTGCGCCTGGCGCTGGGGCTGGAGCCGTGGCGGGTGCTCATCCTGGTGGACACCGACCACCGGCCGGGCGCGCAGCACGGGCGCGAGGCCGAGGTGGCCGCGCAGCTCGCGGCGGCGGGCATCGACGTGATCCAGGCCAGCGCCACCGACACGGTCGGCCTGCCCTGGAGCGACGACCCGCTCGTCACGGTCGACCTGGCCGCGGTGCTCGCGGCGCGGCAGGCCGGCGGCCAGGGCGACGACGCGCTCGGCGACGACGTCGAGCCCGGCCAGGGCTTCTACGTCATGGCCATGGCCGGCAAGGACCCGCGGGTGGTCGCCGTCGACCCGCCGGTGCGGCTGATGCGCGCCGGGTCGCGGTTCTACGAGGTCGACCTGATGCCCGGGTCCGGCGGTGCGGGCAACGGGGGCCCGGGCAACGGCGCCAAGGCCAAGGGCGGCAAGGCCCGGTTCCAGCAGGGCGCGCGCAGCAAGGCCAAGGGCGGCAAGGCGCCCTTCCTGCGCGGCAAAGCCAAGGGCGGAAAGGCTGCGGGGGACGCGGGGCGGGGGGACGCGGGGCCGGAAGGCGGCGGGGCGACCGAGCTGCCGTAGGTCGGGCTCGCGCCAGCCGGGGCGGGGGTGCCGCTACCAGGCGCTGCCGTCGCTGCGGGTGCCCGGCGAGCTGTTGGCGCCGAAGCCGTCGTGCAGGACCAGCTCGACACCGGCCACGCCGTCTTCGACCCGGACCCAGGACACGTCTTCCTGGCTGCTGGCCCAGGTGACGGTGTCGTGCACGGTGCCGTCGGCCTCGGTCAGGGTCATCGCGTCGCCCGTGTTGTTCAGGCTCAGGTACTCGCTGCTCGCGTTGATCCAGCCAGGCACGCCGCTGTGGTCGCCGCGGTCGTAGACGACCATGACCGCGCCGGGGGCCAGGGTCTCGGTCGTGAACTCATGGCGCACGCCGGACAGGTCCGACAGGGTCCAGCCGGCCAGCACGGCCTCGGCGTCGCCGGCGTTGTAGAGCTCGACGAACTCCATGCCCAGGTCGGTGCCGGCGGGGTTCGGCAGCAGCTCGTTGATCACGATGCGCGGCACGGCGGGCTCGGCGCCGAAGTCCTCGCCGGCCGCCGTGGTGCCCGGCGACAGCAGCCCGACGCTGCCCTCGACCATGTCGTGGTAGTCGAAGGGCGCGGTCGGGCCCATGTCGGGGCTGCGGTTCCAGCTGACGCCCTCGCGGTTGTCGCCGTACTCGACCTTGTCGACGATGGCGCCGTCGGGGGTGGCCAGGAACAGCGTGTCGCCGCCGTTGTTCAGGCTCAGGCTGCCGGCGTCGCAGAGCCGCGCCCCGGGCTGGCCCAGGGCGGCTTCGTCGTCGACCAGCAGCACGGCTTCGCCGGGGCCCAGGATCAGATCGTCGAAGGTGTGGCGCTTGGGGTCGTACTCGTCGCCGAAGGTCCAGCCCGACAGGTCCACGGCGACGTCGCTGCCGTTGACGATCTCGACGTACTCCTGGCCCCGGTCGGTGCCCGTGGGGTTGGGCAGGAACTCGTTGATGAACACCGTGGCGGTGGCTTCGACGCAGGGCTCGGGGGCCGGTCCCAGGTAGTCGGGGTGGGTCGTGGCGACCTCGAGCACGCCGCAGAACTCGTCGTGCAGCATGCGGACCAGGGCGGGGTCGCGCAGCACCAGCAGGTTCTCGTCGTTGTTCTCGGTGGCGTTCTTGCTCCAGTTGAAGGACCCGCTCACCGCCAGCTCGTCGGGGGTACCGCGATCGACGATGAGCACCTTGTGGTGCAGCTTGCCGCCGGAGAAGCCGCTGGCGTTCTGGTTGCCGTCGATGAACACCGGGATGCCGGCCGCGGCCAGGCTCTCGTCGATCGAGTAGCGGCCCCGGGCCTGCGACTCGTCGAAGACACCGACGATCTCGACGCCGCGGGCCTGGGCCCGCAGCAGGGCGTCGTACAGGTCGGGGTGCGTGGCCGAGAAGATCATGAAGTGCACGGAGCGCTGGGCGCCGTCGACCAGGGCCACCAGCCGGTCGATGGGGTCGTGTTCCGGTGCGAACCAGAACTCGACCTGCTGGTCGCGGAAGGCCACGTCGTGGAAGCCGTTGACGTCTTCCTTGGACCGGCCGAAGCTCGCGTCGGCCATCTGGTCGAACTCGGCGCGGAACTGGGCGGCCAGCTCGGTGCTCTCGATGAGCACGGAGTGGTTGTTGTTCCGCTCGGTGCCGTTGTGGCTCATGTTGGTCGAGCCGGTCCACACGACGCTGCCGTCGGCCACGACGAACTTGTTGTGCATGATCCGGTCGCGCGGCGCGCGCAGGCTCATCGGCACGCCGGCCTCGGTCAGGCGCAGGTAGCCCTCGTCGCCGGCCTCGAGCTCGTCGCCGTCGCCGACGAAGCGCACCGCGACGCCGCGCTCGTGGGCCGCGACCACGGCGTCGGCCACGGACAGCAGGTCGAACTCGTAGAGCGCCAGGTCCAGGGTGCTGGTGGACGCCTCGACGAGCTCGATGATGGCGTCGTCCAGGTCCGTGTCCTCGCCGCCGTCGGGGGTCGTGCCGGGCCGCGTCAGGTACAGCTCCAGCCGCCCGTCGCCGTCCAGGGGCCGGACGACGGTGGGGGGCACGGCGGAGAGCTCCATCTTCTGGGGCAGATCGCCGGGGGCGCAGGCGGCCAGGACGAGGAGCAGGGCAGGGGAGAGGGGGGAGGGACGCATCACTCCACCTCCAGGTCGAGCTGGTAGGAACCGGAGAAGCCGTCGGCGGAGTCGATGACGAGGTACCAGGTGCCGGCCTCGCCGGACCCGGCGGTCCAGTCCAGGACCTCGGTCTCGCCGGCGCCGACGCGGTCCTCGCAGGCGGCGGGCAGGTCGTCCTCGCCGCAGCCCGGGACCAGGGTCAGGCTGGCGTCGAAGTCCGCGGTGAGCCGGGCCCAGACGTGGGTGCCCTCGCTCGGCACCTCGACCCGGTACACGACATCGCCGGCCTCGACCGGCTCGTCCTCGTCCCGGCAGCTGCCGAGATCGGGGACGGACTCGGTGGCGTCGGTCGTGTCGCCCTGCCAGGGGGCGGTGCCCAGGGCGTCGACCAGGTCGGCGGCGGCGCAGTCCTCGACCACGTCCAGCAGCCCGGCGACGGCCACGCCGCGGGCGTCGCTCTCGGCGCGGTCCGTACCCTGGGTCGCGGTGACGGTGCGCCAGCCCTCGGGGGCGTCCTCGGCGATGGAGACGCTGACCGTGGCCACCGCGCCGATGCCGGTGGGCACGTCGATCCCGGTGACGGTCACGCCCTCGCCGAGGTCGAAGGCCACGCGGGCCGCGTCGAAGTCCCAGATGGTGTTCTCGATCTCGACCGTGTCGCTCGTGCCCGGCAGCAGCCACGAGTAGGGGATCTCCAGCTCGTCGGTCGCGCCCAGGCCGCTGGCCACGTAGAGCGCGTCGCCCTCGACCCCGTACAGGGACAGGATCTGCAGGTAGTAGGTGCCGTCTTCGGGGACCGTGTAGTTGTCGAGCTCGAAGTCGCCGGGGCCGGCGTCGTCCACGCAGCTCACCACGGCGCCGCCGCACTCGTCCCACAGCAGCAGCACGACGTCGTCGACCTCGAGCAGGGCGGACACCTCGAGCCGGTCGCCGGCCTTCAGCTCCAGCCGGTGCCAGCTGTCGAAGCTGTCGACGAAGTCGGTGGGCCCGATGCAGTCCTCGAGCACGTCGGTGGGCACCTCGGTCACGGACAGGCCGACCCGGTGGTCGCGCAGCAGGCCGTCGCGCAGGGCAGGGCCGACGCCGGCCTGGGTGCACGTGTCCGCGCCCCCGAGCGGGTGGTAGGCGTAGTAGGGCTCGGCGGCGGTCCAGGTGTCGCCGCCGCTCGCGATGGAGATGGTGCGGCCGCCGGTGCGGGCGTCTTCGTCGACGATGGCGCGGACCTGGGCGTGCAGGCCGCTGCCGTCGACGGTCACCTCGTCCACGAACACGCTGGGACCCAGGTCCACCGCGATGTCGTCGCCGTCGAGCACGGGCCCGTCGGGGGGGATGTACAGGTCGAAGGTGACGAGCGAGCCGGTCTCGACCTCGGTCGGGAAGAACTCCAGGCTCTCGACCTGGACCACGTAGAGCCACTGCTCGGACATGGCGCGCAGGACCAGGTCGCCCTCGGGCAGGGCCACGGTCTCCTCGGACAGCCGCGCCACCGCGACGGACAGCAGGTCTCCGCCCAGGCCGGCCAGCACGCTGGCGTCGATGTCGATCCCGCCGTCCTCGTCCATCACCCGGTAGACCCGGCCGTAGTTGTCGCCCATCACGGTGACGACCACGTCGAAGCCCCCGCCGCTGTCGGCCGGGGTCCACGACAGCTCCAGCGCGTCGTCCGGACCGGCCACCTGGATGACGGCCATGTCAGACGGGGCGAGCATCTCGACCGGCGGCGGGAAGGTGATCGCGTCGGCGAGGGTGAAGGCGGCGAGATCGGCCCCGCCCAGGAGGGTCAGCTCGGCGCTGCCGCCCCCGTCGAATTCCCCGATGTCCAGGTCCTCTTCTTCGAGGGGCTGGCTCTCGTAGACCGTGAGCCCGCCCACGTCGGTGCGCCAGGCTTCCAGCGCGCTGCCCAGCCACAGGCCGTCGCCGGCGTCCAGGGTCTCGAGAGAGGACGACGACAGGTCGGGTCGCAGCTCGTCGATGCGGGCGTCGTCGCCGACCTCGGGCAGCTGCCACCAGGCCCACGGGAAGCCGGCGTCCAGGCCCTGGTCGGCCAGCAGGCCCAGCGGGTCCAGGGGCAGGGTCCAGTCGGCGTCGGTCGTGAACACCGCGTGCAGGTAGGCGTCTTCGGCGAAGGTCGCGTCGGCCGGCCAGTGCACGGCGGTGACGACACCGACGGTGTCGCCGACCCCCGTCGTGTCGGTGTCGGTGTCGGTGTCGGTGTCGGTGTCGCCGCTGTCGACTCCGCCGTCGGTGTCTCCATCGGTGTCGGTGTCGGTGACCCCTCCAGAGTCGGCGCCCTTGTCCTTGCAGGCGGACAGGGGGACGAGGAGAAGGGGCGCGAGGAGGAGGCCCGCAAGGTGCGGACCCGCGCGGCGCACGGTGGCGGACGGGAGACGGAGAGGAGGCGACATGGGGTCGTCGGTAACGACCCGCGGCCGCCTCTGCCGCCCCCTGCGACCGTGGCGTCGCAGGCCTAGAACAGCGGGTCGATGCCCAGGAGTGTCAGGACCGCGGTCACGATGCCCATCAGGCCTTCGCCTGCGATGAGTCCGCTGGCGATGGAGAAGCCCAGTTTCTCGGCCCGGCTGGCGTTCGACTGCTTGTAGGCGGCGAAGATGAGCGCGCCGACGAACATCGCGATGCTGTAGTAGGCGGGCACGATGAAGGCGATGCCGAAGGCCAGGCCGCTCGGCAGGAACTTCTTGACGCCCGCGGGGGCCCAGGTGCCGAGCACGGCCATCACCGCGCCGAACACGACGCCGGCGATGACGGCGGCCGTGGCGTGGGGGGGCAGCGCGTCGAAGCCCTTGCTGAGCAGCACGGCCATCGCCTTCCAGGCGTGGGCGGCGGGGGCGGGGATCTCCTCGCCGCCGATCTCGTAGGCGGTGTCGAACAGCTTGTAGATCGGCACGCAGAAGAACACGCCGGCTGCGATGCCGATGAGCTGCGCCTTGAACTGGCCGCGGGGCGACGCGCCCAGCAGGTGTCCGGTCTTCAGGTCCTGCATCATGTCGCCGGCCTGGCTGGCGCCGGCGCCGGTGATGGCGGCCGCCATCAGGTTGGTCGTCATCGCCCCGGGGGCCAGCCCGCCGTAGACCAGCTGGGTGACCTTGCCCATGCCGCCGATCGGGTTGATGTCGGTCTCTCCCGTGCTGCGGACGGCGATCATCGCGAGCACGCTGGACAGGGCGACGGCGATCAGCGTGAAGTGCGGCGGGATGTCGAAGACGACCTTGGCGGCGATGGTGGTCAGCGCCGTGCTGATGACGAGACCGCCGATCCACCAGCTGTTGGGGATGGTGTCGGGGGCGGTGTCCTTCACGTCCGGGTCGCCGCCGCGGCTCATCTTGAAGGTGTTGAGGATCGTGCGCCAGGACAGCACGAGCCGGGTCAGCGCGTCGCTGACCATGATCGCCACGCCGGGCCACAGGATCCAGCCGCGGGCGCCGTCCTCGTAGGACATGATCCCGCCGGGGGCCCAGCCCTGGTGCTGCACATAGGGCCCCAGCAGAGCCCAGGAAACCACCGCGCCCAGGGCCAGGCTGGCGGCGACCCGCATGCCGATCAGGATGCCGGCGCCGCCCATCAGCGGGCTGATGAGCAGCTTGAAGCCCCAGGCCGCGGCGACGCCCAGGAAGCCCGCCTCGATCGGCGGCATGCCCAGCTGCGGCACGAAGTAGGCCGCGATCGTGAACACCGCGGCGACGATGGCCCAGCGGACCAGCGTGCGCGACTTCTCGATGGCGTCGCCGCCGCCGCTGAACATCGCCATGATGGTCTCGGCGGTGGCGGTGCCGGTGGGGAAGCGCAGCTTCTCGACCAGCACCATCTGGCGGCGCAGGGGGACCGCGAAGAACACGCCCAGGTAGGCGACGGCCAGGGCCCACAACACCAGCTCGATCCACGACAGCTTCGTGCCCAGCATGCCGAGCGCCGGGATGGCGGCCAGCAGGCCGGCGGCGCTGGTCATCGAGCCCGCGGCCGAGCCGGCGGTCTGGGTGATGTTCGCTTCGAGCGGCGTGTAGGCGTTCTTCGGGCGCAGGGCGGCGAAGGTCGAGTAGCCCAGGATCGCGGCGATCAGCGAGCCGCCGATGGACCAGCCCGTGCGCAGGCCGAAGTAGATGTTCATCGCCGAGACCACGCCGCCGATCAGGCAGCCGGCGAGGATCGCGCGGAAGGTCAGCTGGGACTCGTCGGGGTCGGGAACGTAGAGCCGCTCGTCGCCGGCGGGATCTTCTTGGGCCATCAGGCACTCTCCGGAATGCAGACGCCGGGGGGTAGCAAGGCCGGGCGGCGGCGTCGACCGCCTGCCGGTCGACCGGGCGGCCAGGCGTGCGATCTTGCACATCGAAGGCGGCCATGCGACGCTGAAAGCTCGGGAGGAACGGGCATGGCTTCGGTCATCATCGGCGTGAAGAGCCGCCTGGGCCTGCTGGTCGGCCAGGCCACCGACGTCGACGGCGAGCACCTCGTCTTCGAGGTCGTGGGCCAGATCAAGATCGGCGAGGTGATGCCGTTCCGCGTCGAGCTCAGCGGCGCTGACGACACCGTGCTCGGCGAGCTGCGCATCGTGCGGCTGCTGGCCGGCAACACGGGCCAGCTGCAGCGCTGGGTGGCCGCCATCACCGGCATCGATCCCCGCTACAGCGAGCGCTTCGACGAGTGGGTCGAGGACATGCAGGCCGGCCGCAGCCCCTGGCGGCTGCGCAAGCTGGTCACCACCGGCGTCATGCACGGCGCCACCGAGAAGGAGACCCACACCGCCCTGAGCCGCATGGACGCCCGCCGCAGCCGGTTGTCCAAGCTGACCGCGGACGAAGAGGGCCGCTGGGACGAAGACACCGGCGAGATCTTCGTGCACATGGACGCGTTGGACCAGCAGGCGGCGCCTGTGCCGTCGCCGAAGCCGGCGTCGCGCGCGCCCGCCCCTCGGACGACCCCGGTGTCGATGCCGCCGCGCCCTGCGTCGTCGGCTGGCCCGGCGTCGTCGGTGCGCCCGACCGCTGCCGCTCCCGGTCCGGCGCGCACCCCGCCGCCCGCTCCGGCGCCTCCGGCCCGCGGCCCCCTCGACCTCGACGCCTTCGACGATCTCGTCGAGGACACCCAGGAAGTGACCCGCGACCCGCCCTCGCACCCGATGGAGGACGACATCCTCCCGAGCGATCCCTTCGTCGACACGCCGACGCGGTCGCGGATCCCGGCCATCCTGGCGGGCGAGGAACCTTCGAGCGCCGAGGCCTCGGTCGTGCCCTCCGGCCCGCTCATCGTCGACGCCGACACCGGCGAGGTCCGATCCGCGCCCGCGCTCATCGATGTCGCGCCGCCGCGGGCCTTCTCCTTCCGCGGCGCCAACGGCCCCGTGCTCAGTGTCGCCTGGCCCGACCAGCGCAGCCTGCAGCAGGCGGTGGTCGACGGCCTCGCGGCGGGCTTCCTCGCCCTCGACCACGACGCCGTCGCCGTGTGGCACAGCGCCCCCTCCGTCCAGCTCGTGACCCCCGGCGGCCACGATCTCAAGGTCCAGGGCCAGCTGCTGACCCGCGACGGGCCCCAGGTCCTCTACCGCCTGGACATCGGTCCCGAGGCGCTGCACGTGCTGATGGAAGAGGCCGGCGCCGCGCTCCGTTAGGGCGGGGCATGGCTTCCGATCCCGCGCCCGCCGACCCCTCCTCCTCCTCCCCCCAGGCCGATCCCCACGCGCCCTTGCGGCGCGACGTGCGGCTGCTGGGCGATCTGCTGGGGCAGACGCTGACCGGCCAGGGAGGCCCGGCGCTGCTCCAGACGGTCGAGGCGGTGCGCGGTCGGGCCAAGGCGGCCCGCGGCGAGGGTCCGGGCGCCGCGGCGGCCCGCGACGAGCTCGACGCGCTCCTGGCGGGCCTGTCGCTGCCCGAGATGACCGCGGTGGGCCGCGCCTTCGCCCACTTCCTGACCTTCGCGAACATCGCCGAGCAGCACCACCGCATCCGGCGGCGGCGGGATCACGAAGCGGTCGGATCCACCCCGCAGCGCGGCAGCGTGGCCGAGGGCCTGGGCCGGCTGCGGGCCGGCGGGATCGACGGGGACCGGCTGCACCGGGCGGTCGAGGAGCTGTCCATCGAGCTCGTGCTGACCGCGCATCCGACCCAGGTCGTGCGACGCAGCCTGCTCCAGAAGCACCGGCGCATCGCCGATCTGCTCGCCCGCCGGGACCTGGGGCTGACCCCGGTCGAGGAGGAGGCGCTGCGCGATGCGCTGGCGGCCGAGATCGTCGCCCACTGGCGCACGGACGAGGTCAAGCGCGACCAGCCCACCCCGGTCGACGAGGCGCGGGGCGGCGTGGTCGCCATCGAGCAGTCCATCTGGGAGGCGCTGCCGGCCCTGCTCGAGTCCCTGGACGCCGCCTTGGTGACCCACACCGGGCGCGGCCTGTCCCTGACCGCCGCCCCCGTGCGGTTCGCGAGCTGGATGGGCGGCGATCGGGACGGCAACCCCAACGTCACCCCGACCACCACCGAGCGGGTGCTGCTGCTGGGCCGCTGGATGGCGGCCACCCTCTACCTGCGCGAGGTCGATGGCCTGCGTGGCGAGCTGTCCATGGGCGACGCCACGCCGGCGCTCGTCGCCGCCGCCGCCGCGGTGCGGCCCGGCCACACGGTCCGCGAGCCCTACCGCGAGCTGCTGCGCGGCCTGCGTGATCGGCTGCGGGCCACCGTGCGCTACCTCGAGCTGCGGCTGGACGGCCGGCTCGACCCCGACGACGACCCCCAGGTCGACGGCGTGGCCGTGCTCTGCCGCCTCGAAGACCTGCGGGCGCCGCTCCAGCTGTGCTGGGACAGCCTGTGCGCGACGGGGGCGCAGGTCGTGGCGCAGGGCCGACTGCGGCGGCTCCTGTGGCGCCTGTCCGCCTTCGGCCTGCACCTGCTGCAGCTCGACCTGCGCCAGGAGAGCGAGCGGCACACCGACGCCATGGCCGCCGTGACCCGGGCCCTCGGGATCGGGGACTACGCCGCCTGGGCCGAGACCGAGCGCCGGGCCTTCCTGTCGGACGCCCTCGACAGCGCCCGGCCCCTCGTGCCGCCCGAGCTGTGGCGGGCCGACGCCGACCTCGACGCGCCGGTTCGCGACGTGCTCCAGACCTTCGCCATGGCCGCCCGCCAAGGCGAAGGGGCACTCGGGGCCTACGTCATCTCCATGGCCACGCACCCCAGCGACGTGCTCGTCGTGGCCCTGCTCCAGCGCGAGGCCCGGCGGGTCTTCCGGCCGGGCCGGGGCGACGGGCCGCCCGCGCCGCCGCTGCGCATCGCGCCGTTGTTCGAGACCCGCGACGACCTGCAGGGTGCGGGCGCCAGCATGCGGGCCCTGCTGGCCGTGCCCTGGTACCGCGAGCACGTGCGGCAGGTCCACGGCGACCGCCACGAGGTCATGATCGGCTACTCCGACTCGGCCAAGGACGCCGGGCGGCTCGCGGCGGCCTGGGCGCTCTACCAGGGGCAGGAGGACATCGTCGCGGCCGGCGCCGCGCAGGGCGTGACCATCACCCTGTTCCACGGACGCGGCGGCACCGTCGGCCGCGGCGGGGGACCGACCCACCAGGCCATCCGCGCCCAGCCGCCGGGCAGCGTCGCCGGCCGCCTGCGGGTCACCGAGCAGGGCGAGATGATCCAGGCCAAGTTCGGCCACCCCGGGCTGGCCGTCCGCAACCTCGAGCTCTACGTCACCGCCGTGCTCGAGGCGACGCTGACGCCGCCCGCCGACCCGCCGCCCGAGTGGCGCGCCTTCATGGACCAGCTCGCTGACCGGGCCTGCGGCGCCTACCGCGACGTCGTGCGCCACCGACCCGAATTCGTGCCCTACTTCCGCACCGCCACCCCCGAGCGCGAGCTGTCCGTGCTCAACGTCGGCAGCCGCCCCGCGCGCCGACCGGGGGGCAGAGACGCCGGAATCCAGAGCCTGCGGGCCATCCCCTGGGTCTTCGCCTGGACCCAGGTGCGGCTCATGCTGCCCGCGTGGCTCGGCATCGACGCCGCGCTGTCGTGGGGGCGGGCGCAGGATCCGGCCCTGCTGCACGCCATGTGCACCGAGTGGCCCTTCCTGCGCAGCACCCTGGCCCTCGTCGAGATGGTCCTCGCCAAGGCCGACCCCGGCGTGCACGCCCGCTACGACCGCCTGCTCGTTCCCCCCGAGCTCGCCCCCCTCGGCGCCGAGCTGCGCGACCGGCTCCAGGCGACCCGCGACGAGGTCCGCCAGGCCCTGGGCCGCGACGTCCTCCTCGCCGACAACCCCGTCCTCGCCCGCTCCATCGCCGTGCGGAACCCCTACGTCGACCCCCTCAACCTCCTCCAGACCGAGCTGCTCCGGCGCCTGCGCGAGGTCGACGGCGACCCCCCGCGCGAGCTGCTCGACGCCTTCATCGTCACCGTCAACGGCGTGGCCGCGGGCATGCGGAACACGGGCTGAGGCGGCGACCTTGGGCCTGCGCGGGCGGGGGAGGGAGGGAGCGCACTGCGGGGGAGGGGACGGGGGCTCGAAGTCGGAGCGATACGGTATCGGCGTGGGGTTCGGGCGCGATCGGAGGCCCGAGTGTGGGTCGATAGACCATCGCCCCGGGTTCGGGCGTGATCGGAGGCCCGAAGTGTGGGTCGATAGACCATCGCCCCCGGGTTCGGGCGTGATCGGAGGCCCGAAGTGTGGGTCGATAGACCATCGCCCCCGGGTTCGGGCGCGATCGGAGGCCCGAAGTGTGGGTCGATAGACCATCGCCCCCGGGTTCGGGCGCGATCGGAGGCCCGCCCCGGCGCGACCAACCATCGCCACCCCAGCCGGATCAGCCCCCTGGAAGCAACCCCGGTCGGCTACCGCCGCCGTCGCCAGCCCATCAGCAGCATCGGCAGGAACACCGCCGCCGCGCCGCCGCTGCCGCAGCTGCAGCCGGTGCCCAGGATCTCGTACTCCGGGGCCAGGCCGCTGCCGGTGTCGCCGCCGTCGACGAAGGTGTCGCGGCCGCCGCCATCCCCGGTGCCGCCGTCGGTGCCGCCGTCGCCGGTGCCGCCGTCGGTGCCGCCGTCGCCGGTGCCGCCGTCGGTCCCGCCGTCGCCGCCGCTGTCGGCGCCCCCGTCCGCGCCGCCGTCGTCGCCCGGATCCTCGACGGGCACGACCTCGATCGAGCCTTCCCAGCGGTCGGACCCGCCGTCGTCGTCCGACGCGGTGACGACCAGCGCGTAGGTGCCGGGCTCGGCCCAGGCGTGGGCGATCTCGGTGCCGCGCGCGGTGTCGCCGTCGCCCAGGTCCCAGGCGATGGTGATGCGGTCGGCGGGCTCGACGTCGGTGGCGTCGATCGACAGCAGCACGGTGTCGCCGGCTTCGATGGACGCGGGGATGCGCGGCTCGCCCAGCTCGGGCGCGACGTTGTTCACGGTGACCGTCGTCCAGGCCCGGTCGTCCAGCCCGACGCCGTCGATGATCTCGCAGCTCACCCCGAGCTCGACGTCCACGACCAGCGGCCCGTCCAGGTCGGCGGCGTCGAAGACGACGGTCGGGTCGTCGGCCACCACGGCGTCGATGACACCGTCGCCGTCCAGGTCCCAGCTGTACTCGACCCGCGTGCACTCGGTCAGGATCGAGGCTTCGGCCGACAGGGTGATCGCGTCGCCGGCGTCGACGGTGTACGGGCCGCCGGCGTCGGTCACCAGCGCGAAGGCGGGAGCGGACAGGAAGAGGAGGGGAACCACGGGCGCACCCTACCGCGTCGGTTCGCCTTTGGCGCGCGCCGGTTAGGCGTGGGCCGAGGAGGTGGTGATGGGGCTGCTGCGCAAGGTCGTGGGCAAGGTCGTGGGCAAGGTGCGTGGGGGCGGCGAGACCCGACCGACTCCGGCGACGCCGCCTCCCAGCTTCACGCCCCGCCCGGCCGAGTCCGAGCCTCCGCTCGAAGCCGAGACCCTGCAGTCGCTCGAGTGCGGCGCGCAGGAGCTCAAGGAACGCCTCGACTGCGGCGAGCACGTGGTGATCGTCGACGTGCGCACGGACGGCGAGCTGCGCCAGGGCATGCTGCCGGGCGCCCTGCACATCCCCCTCCAGGACCTCTCGGCCCGCTGGGAAGAGCTCAAGGACGCCGACGAGATCGTGCTGTACTGTGCCGCCGGCATGCGCAGCCTGCAGGCCGCCGAGTTCCTGCGCGGCAAGGGGCTCATCAACGCGACCAGCCTGGAAGGCGGCGTCGGCGCCTGGCGCGCGGCGGGGGGCAGCTTCACGCAGCCCTGAGCGTGCGTAGGCATGTCGGCCATGGACAACCCCCTCGTCACCCTGCCGGAGCGCGTCCCCGCGGCGCTGCCCGCCATCCGTCGCATCAACGCCCTGCGGCGCCGCGTCGAGGGCCGCTTGCGCTCCTTCGACGTCATGGACTGGCCCGGCGTCCGCTATGGCCCCGGCGAGCGCCAGGTGATGCGCCTGTGGGAGCTCAACGACCTCGCACCCCGCGACGGCTGGCCCGGCGTGCTGCTCATCCACGGCGGCGGCTGGGTCGAAGGCGACCTGTCGGACTTCGAGTCCCTCGCCCCGGCCTTCGCGCGCCGCGGCATCGTCGCCGCCGCCATGAACTACCGCCTCGCCCCCGACGACCGCTGGCCCGCCCCGCTCGACGACGCCGAAGCCGCGCTGGAGCGGCTGCGCGACGCCCAGACCGACCCGCAGCGCCTCGCCGTCTGGGGCCACAGCGCCGGCGGCCACATCGCCCTGCAGCTCGCCCGCCGCCGACCCGACCTGGTCGCCTGCGTCGTCGCCATGGGCGCCCCCACCGACCTGCGCCAGCTGGCCACCCACGGCGTCGACGACCTGGGCCGGGTGTTCGACGACGACCAGCTCGAGCCCGCCTCGCCGATCTCCGCCACCGACCCGCCCGTGCCGACCCTGCTCGTCCACGGCGACGCCGACGCCGTCGTGCCGGTCGGCCACGCCCGCGCCTTCGCGACCAGCTGGCCTGACCAGACCGAGCTGATCGAGATCCCCGACGGCGACCACGGCATCCGCTGGCCGCCGTTCTCGGCCCTGCGCGCCCGCCGCCGCGCGGTGGACTGGGTCCAGACGCAGCTCGCCCCGGCGAACCGGGGCAGCAAGTGGAAGCGGAAGGGCCGCGAGAAGCGCTGAGCCGCGCCCCCCCACGACCGGATCAGCGCCCCGACTACAGCGTGCAGTCGGGGTTGCTGGCGCTCGCGTCGCAGTCCTCGTGGCAGTTCTCCTGGTCGATCTCGTCCAGGCCGCCGCCGATCTCGTTGGCCACCACGTCCTGGATCTCCACGCCGATGCAGTAGCTCGCGCCGTCGCCGGAGCAGGACGAGCAGGTGACACCCAGGAAGGTCAGGTAGCTGCAGATGGTGGCGGGGTCGGTGGTGCCGAGCAGGTCGCCGACCAACGGCCCCAGCACCCGCATGTCCAGCTCGCCCTCGACCGTGCCGTCTTCGATGCGGGTGGCGGTCTCGTTGAAGCTGGCGCCCAGCCGGAAGTTGCTGATCTCGATGGCGTAGCCGCCCGCGTCGAAGGCCATGTCCGTCGGGCCGAGCTGGAAGTAGGGGTTCGACGAGAAGTCGGCGGGCGGGAAGTCGATGGTCGGGGCGCAGGTGTCCTGGCCGCCGCTGCCGTTGCCGGTGGCGCCGAACATCGTGATGGTCGAGTCGGTCTCGGCCGCGACGCCCAGCAGCATCTCGAAGTCGCCCAGGCCGGAGATGAGATCGCCCACGCCCGCGGGCTCGACCCAGGTCGCGCTGCCGAGGTCGACCAGGTAGCCCTTGCCGACCAGGCCGCTGACCGGGGTGCCCGGGTCCAGGGTGGTGAACTGCGCGGTCTCGGAGCCGCCGCAGTAGTCCAGGGTCGCGACGTAGGTGGCGCCGGCCGCCAGCGCGGTGCTGGGCTGGAAGACGGCGACGGTGTCTTCGTCCGACAGCCAGCTGCTGCCGCTGACGCTGCTGCCGTCCAGGCTGGCCAGGGTGACGACCGCAGTGCTGTCCGCGTCGCTCAGGGTGAACCGGATGGTGCTGCCCAGGTTGACGTCGGTGTCGCCGTCGTCGGGCTCGACGCTGAGCACCATGGCGTCGCAGTCGCCGCCGCCCCCGTCGGTGTCCGTGTCGGCGTCGGTGTCGCCATCGGTGTCCGTGTCCGTGTCGGTGTTCGTGGCGCCGCTGTCCTTGCCGTCGTCGCCGGTGCCGTCATCGGTCGCGCCGTCGCCGCCGATGTCGCCGGTGTCGTCCTTGCCCTCGAGCTTGCCGGAGCTGCAGGCCAGCAGCACGGCGGGGAGGGACAGGCAGAGGAGGAGGTTCTTGGAGGAGAAGGCGCGGGTCATCGGGACTCCGGGAGAGGTCGGCCGCGGGCGGCCCGGGAAGGCGCGCAGCCTACCGCATGCTCCTGTCACCTGCCTGAACTCGGGTTGACGCGGGTTCAGTTCCCCCGCAGCAGCACGTCGCAGTAGAACCGCACCTTCTCGAGGGCCTTGCCGTGGGGCCGCTCGTGGATGTTCCGGCGCAGGGCCACCAGGGTGCGCCGCTGCAGCGCGTACTGGTCCCACTTCTTCTTCTTGGGCTTCCAGGCGGCGGCATCGGCCGCCTCCATCGGCTGCCACAGGGTGTCGAGCGGGTATCCCCAGGTCTCGAGGTCCTCGGGCGGCACGCCGGCCAGCTGCTTCGCGACCACCTCGAACTTGCCCTCGTCCGCCGCCAGCTCGTCGGCCCACTTGTGGATGCTGCTCGTGACGGGCCGGTCGTGCTTCTGGACCCCGATCGGGTCGCCCAGGCCCTCGGCCACCTTCGCCTTCTTGTAGTTCACCGCCTCGGGCTCGAAGGGGATCGACAGGAAGGTCGAGATCTCCTGCAGCGTCGCCTCCGGGTTCTCGGCCAGCGCCTCGTAGGACACTTGCAGCAGGGGCGCCTTCGCGTCGCGGATGAACCGCGCCATCGCCGGCACGTAGCGGGTGAGCACCGGGTTGAAGCGCACGGCGGCGTCGAAGTCCCCGTCGAAGAAGCTGTTCGCGTAGCTGGCGAACACCGCCGCCGGGTGCCGGGTGAGCACGATGTAGCGGGCGCTCGGGTACAGCTTCTCCAGGTAGGGCGTGATGAGCGCGTTCGCCGGCGTCTTGTCCAGGAAGTAGCGCTTGCCGTCGCCGTGGCTGCGCAGCATCTCGCCGTAGAGCAGGTCGGTGTAGGCCCGGCAGGCCGCGTAGTAGCTGTCCTCGCCGCCGGGCAGGTCGGCCACGAACTCGCGGGTGGCCTGCTGCGCCTGCAGCTGGTCGAAGGGCGCCTTCTCGACCGTGTCCCAGAAGCCCAGGTGGGCCAGCGGCGTCAGCAGGTGCGGCTCGGGGCGGCTGTAGATGTGGCTGGTCGCGTTGAGCACCCGCATCAGCAGCGTCGAGCCCGCCCGGGGCGTGCTGATCAGGAAGATCAGCCGGTCCTGCATGGGCAGCACCTCGTAGGGCGTGTCGTCGGGCGTCTCGCAGGCAGCGGTCGGGGCCATGGGGCGTCTCCAGCCGGGGCAGGGACCCGGCGGCTATCTGGAAAGCGGGGGCAGGGGCCAGCGGTCGGCCGGCCAGTCGCCGACGGGGTGGACTTCCGGCTCCAGCTGGATCCCGGTGCGGTCGAAGACCACCTGGCGGGCGTGCTGCACCAGCCACCACACGTCGTCGGCGGTCGCCCCGCCGGTGTTCACGATGAAGTTGGCGTGCAGGTCGCTGATCCGCGCCCCGCCGCGCTTCGTGCCCTTGAGCCCGGCGGCGTCGATCTCCCGGCCGGCGCTGGTGCCGGGCGGGTTCTTGAACACGCTTCCGCAGCTCGGCTGGTCGAGGGGCTGGGTCGCCTTGCGCCGGGCGAGGTGGGCGCGGATGGTCTCGGCTTCCTCGGCTACGGCAGAGGGGTCGGAGAGGAGGTCGAGGTGGACCTGCACGACGACCGCCCCGGGCGGCAGCCGGGCGCGCCGGTAGGAGAAGGCCAGCGCGTCCTGGAGGAGGCGCTCGCGGGCGCCGCCCGGCAGCACCACGTCGACGGCGGTGACCCGATCGCCGATCTCACCCAGGGTCCAGCCGGCGTTCATGCGGACCGCGCCGCCCAGGGTGCCGGGTACCCCGGCCAGGGCTGCAGCCCCGCCCAGCCCCGCGCGCTCCAGCCGCTTGAGCAGCACCGCGTTCATCATGCCGCCGCCGACCACGGCGCCGTCGGGGCCGACGGTCCCGTCCCGCAGCGCGCCGACCAGCTTCACCGCCAGCCCGCGGATGCCGGCATCGGCCACCAGCAGGTTGCTGCCGGCGCCGACCAGGGTCACCGGCGCGCCCAGCGCCATCAGCCCGGCCAGCGCGGCTTCGTCGGGCACCTCGACCCAGGCGTCGGCGGGACCGCCGATGCGCCAGAAGCCGCGGCGGGCCAGCGGCTCGTCCTCGCGCGGGGTCAGCCCCAGGCGGTGCAGAGCCGCCCGGAGCCCGGCGGAGATCGGCACTCAGGCCTCGCCGAGGATCTTCTTGAGCAGGCCGCGATCGCCCTGCACCGCCACCCGGTTCGTGTAGAACTCCAGGCCGCGGGCGCCGCCGAGCTCTTCGCCGCCGCCGGCCCGGCCGGGGCCGCCGTGGGTGCAGTTGGGCAGCACCATGCCGGGCGGGGTGCTCTGGTCGGCGACCTTGCCGGTCACGGCCTGCAGGCGGCCGTTCCAGGGGCCCATCTCCAGGATCGCGTCGGCCAGCCAGTCGCGGTCGTCGGTGTAGACCGTGCTGACCAGCGAGCCCTTGCCCAGGGCCACGATGGCGGCGGCCTCGGCGGCGCTGCCGTCGTAGGGCAGCACCGTCGCGCTGGGGCCGAACACCTCGTGGCTGTGCACCTGGGTGGCGGCCCGGGCGTCGCCGGCGACCAGCAGGGTCGGGGCCACGTAGAAGCCCTTGCCGTCCGGGGCGCCCTTGCCCTGGATCGGGTCGGCGCCGCCGGTGGCGATGCGGGCCTGGTCGGCCAGGCGGCGGATGCCGGCGCGCACGTCGCGCAGCTGGCTGGCGCTGGTGACGGGGCCCATGTCCACGCCGTCGGTCAGGGGGTTGCCGACCCGGATGGCCGCCAGCTCGGCGACCAGTGCTTCGGTCACGTCGTCCACCCGCTCGGCCGGCACCAGGATGCGCCGCACGGCGGTGCACTTCTGGCCGGTCTTCTGCGTCATGTCCTTCACGACGTTGCGCACGAAGGTGTTCCAGACATCGTCGCCCACGCCCACGTCGGCAGCGAGCACGGCGGCGTTGAGGCTGTCGGCTTCGACGTTGACGCGCACCGAGTCGTGCAGCACGGCCTTGCCGCCCCGCAGGGCGGCGCCGGTGTCGGCGGACCCGGTGAAGGCGAGCACGTCCTGGGGGCCCAGGTGGTCGAGCATGTCGCCCGGGGGGCCGGCCACGAACGACAGGCTGCCGGCGGGCAGCTCGCACTCGTCGACCAGGATCTGGATCATCCGCCAGGTCAGCAGGGCGGTGGCCGTCGCGGGCTTGGTCACCACCGGCATGCCGGCCAGGAAGCTGCAGGCCACCTTCTCGAAGGTGCCCCAGGCCGGGAAGTTGAAGGCGTTGATGTGCACCGCGACGCCGGGCCGCGGCAGCCGCACGTGCTGGCCCACGAATCGGGCGCCCTGGCCCAGCTTGTCGGCCTCGCCGTCCACCAGGAAGCGGGCGTCGCCCAGGTTCTTGCCGATCCAGGCGTAGTAGCTGAGCGTCCCGGTGGCCCCGTCCACGTCGAACTTGGCGTCGCCGCGGGTGGCGCCGTTGTTGCGCTGCGCCAGCTCCAGCAGCTCTTCGCGGTGGCCGTGCAGGGCGCGGCTCATCGCCTTCAGCAGCCCGCCGCGCTCGGCGAAGCTCAGCGCTCGCAGCGCAGGGCCACCGACCGTGCGGGCGTGGGCCAGGGCGGCAGCGTGGTCCAGTCCGCCCGTGCTGGTCTCGGCGATGACCTCTTCGGTGGCGGGATCGACGAGGGGCCGCGTGGGCCCGTCACCGGGGTGCCAGGCGTCGTTGAGGTAGGACTGCAGGCGGAACATGGACGTCCTCGGGGCGGGTGCGGGCGGCTCCGCTAACCCGCGCCCCCGGGGCGAGGACGCTCAGATGTTCGACAGGCCCTTGAGCAGCCGCTCCTCGGCGTCGGGCGGCAGGCTCTGCTCGGCCTCGGTCGGCTCGTCCGCTCCGTCCGAGCTGGGCGCCGGCTCGGCCACGTTGGCGTCGACAGCCAGGCTGGCCACGGCCGACGTCGCGCTCGCGAGCTGCTGGCACATCGCCACGATGAGCGCCCGGCGGAAAGGCGATGCCACCGAGAACTGGCCCGTGCGCATGATCACGCGGGCCCGGCGGGCGGACATGTGCAGGATGCGCGTGCTGCCGGCGCTGCGGATGCTGGCGGTGCGCTCCGTCAGGGCCAGCACGCCGACATGGCCGAACAGGCAGGGCCCCGTGAGCTCGGCGACCGTGTGCTGGCGGCCGGACAGCGAGCGCTTGCGGACTTCCACCGTGCCTTCGGCCAGCACGTAGAGCGTCTCGGCGGGCGCGCCTTCTTCGCAGATGAGCTCCCCGTCGCGGAAGGTCGTCTGCTCGAAGTGCTCGGCCAGGGCCATCAGCGACAGCTCGTCGACGGCGGCCAGGCCCGGCAGCTGGCCCAGCACGCGGGCGGCGTCGCGCGGATCGCGGTGGGCGTCGCTCATGGCGTCTCCGGCGGGCGGAACATGCGGGCGAGGGACTTCAGGAGCCCGCCGGTCTTGTGCGTGTCGAGCAGCTCGGCCAGGGTCTCGTTCGTGTACTGCATGCGCAGCGAGACCGCGTGCAGCACTGCGCGCTCCAGGCTCTCGGCGGCGGGGGAGCCGTCCACCAGCAACTCGTCGTAGACCGTCCGGGGCAGCCGGGCGGCCAGGCCGCTGGTGGCCGCGACCACGTCGGCGGTCCGCGGGCGGTCGGGGTCGAAGAAGCTGATCTCGCCCATCACGCTGCCGGGCTCGAGCACCGCCACCAGGTAGCGGCGGTTCCCGGCGCGGGCGAAGACCTCGGCGAAGCCCTCGAGCAGCAGCAGCAGGTCGCTGTCGTGGTCACCCGCCCGGATCAGCCGGTCGCCCGGCGTGAAGGGCTGGGCGCGGAACCGCCAGACCAGGTTGTCCTGCGCGGCCCGATCCAGGCCCGCCAGCAGCGGCGTCGTCCGCAGCTCCTGCTCGATGCTGGCGTCCAGGCCGTGGCCCTGCGACGGGTCGTTCCCCTGCGGGGCGGCGGGCGAGGCGGGAGGCGGAGCGGCGTCGGACATCGGGACCGCGGGGGCGCAAGGGCTCGCGGCGTGCGGGCCACTCCGGTTGTAGCAGACTGCGGGCGTGCTGTCCCTGCTGCGTCGACCCGAGGGGACCCTGTCCCAGCGGCCATCCCGGGCTGCGTCCTTGACGGATCCCCGCCAGGTGGCCACATTCACTCCGAGGCGGGTCCACCGCCTCCGCTCTTCGACATCGCCGGTCCATCATGGTGAGCAGGTCGGGGCCCCACTTATGGGGGCGCAACGGTTTCGACGGGGTCGTGACCGGTCGATGCTGCGTGCCGAGGTGCCTGTACCTCGTAAATCCCGGGCAAAACAAAACAAGTGCCAACAACAACCAGCACTTCGCTCTCGCCGCGTAAAGCCGCTTGAGCCGTTCGACTCGTCAGCGCCAGGGCTGGCGGGATCGAGCGTGTCACGATCCTGGCTAGTCCTGATCCGTCGCGTGGCGTGACGGCCGGGGACGAGAAACAACCCAATCAATTCGCCAACAACGTCGGTCTAGGGGCTGGTCTCGGACCTGGTCGGCGTCGTCTTCCCGAGACCTACGCACGTAGACGCAGACACTGGGCGGCTGCGGACGTGGGTTCGACTCCCACCGCCTCCACCACCTACTAGACATCCCCCCGCCACCGATGGACCGGCGATGCACCGACCGCTCGAACCCGCGAGCTCGAGCGGTGGGAGTCGAACGGGCAGAGGCGGCGCGAGCACTGCGAGCGCAAGACGCGACCGAAGGGAGCGTCTTAGCCGACTGCCCCGGCCCGGAGGAGCGCGACCGCCTCAAGCGGTCGTGCGACGGAGGGTCGACTCCCATGGCGGGAGTACGCCCTTCCCGTGGCGACGCTCGTCCCCCGCCACCGATGGACCGGCGATGCACCGACCGCCCGAAGCGGCGATCCCGAGCGGTAGGAGTCGAACGGGCAGAGGCGGCGCAACGTCTGGCGCTCGGCGTGAGGGCGCGGACCGTCGCCGAAGCGTCGGGCGGCGGGGTCTACAACTGGCGAGGGTTCTGCCCTACCCGACTGTGGGGACCCGGCGCGTGATCGATGGGACGGTGACCGGTGCCAGGGTGGCGCAGCACAAGGCGACACCACAGCTGTGTGGTCATGCGCTGCAAAGTCGCCTGTGTCAGTGGCCGAGGACCCGCTGCGGTGTTTCCCGAGGGAAGCGGCTGGAAATCGCACATTCGCCTACAACTGGAAGCGAGGCCCCTCGATCCGAAGTCGCTCCCGTCGCTCCTCGTAGTCGGGCATCAGGTTGCCGAGCGTTCGCCAGAACCCGGGGGAGTGGTCCGCGATCCTCAGGTGGCAGACCTCGTGCGCCGCGACGTAGTCCACCAAGGACATCGGCCCCATGATGATCCGCCAGTTGAACCGAAGCTCCCCGGAACGGGTGCAGCTCCCCCAGCGCTTCTGCTGGTCACGGATCAGGACGGGCGGCGAGGGCAGGCCGAGCTTGTCGGCGAACACCCCGACGCGCTCGGGGAGCCGTTCCGCAGCGATGCCGCGGTAGAGGTCCACGAGAGCGTCTCGAACGATGCCCGGGCGGCCCGCCGCATCCCCACTGGACGGCACGTCCACGACGATGAAGCGGCCCTCCACGCGGGCCGTGGCGCGGCGGCGGGATGCGGCCTCGACGAGCCGCAGGCGGTACTGTCGCCCCTGGAGCACATGCGTCTCGCCGCCGACGAACTCGCGCGGCGGCCGGGCGCTCTCGGCCTCGCGGTAGCCGGCCATCCGCTGAACGATCCAGGCACCCTTCCGCGCGACGACGGCCTCGATGTCCTCGACCGGGAGCTCCTCCGGCGCCTTCACCAGGATGCCCTCGACGGGGTCCACGACGACGGACACAGTCCGCCGTCGACGGCTCCTCTCGATGCTGTACCGCAGGAGGGTGTTTCCGAAGGCGAGCTCGCGGCTCATCCCAGCCGCACCCGGGCCAGGTCGATCAGCTCCTGTGCCGCCACATCCCGCTGAGCTCGCCCATACCCGGCGCCCGACAACAGCGTCTTGATCGCCTGTCGCATCCGTCGCTGCACGTCCTCCTTCGTGGTCCAGTCGACGACCACCAAGGAGCGAAGCGCCTCGAGGACTGCGCGGGCCAGGTCCCTTCGGTGCGGGTCAACCTGCAGGGTCTCGGTGTCGCCACTGCCGTAGGCTGGCCCTGGGGGCTCGGCGGCCAGGAGTGGCTCGCGGTCGGCCTCGATGCGGCCGAGCAACTCGTAGAAGGCGAACCCGTCCTCGTCGAGTCCGAGGGAGGCCGCGGTCTGTCGGACAGCTCGAATCTCGTCGAGCACCCCCTGCAGCCGGCGCAGTGCCTCCGCGGCGTCGATGCGGGCCGCCCGGCGGTCGTCGATGATCTGCTGCAGCCGCTTGCTCAGCGCCTCGAAGAAGGCAGGGTTCTCGTCCAGCTTGACGTTGACCTCGTGCCGGATGGCGTGCTCCATCTCGCTGGCCCTCGCCTCATCCGAGCCCAGCGCGGCGACCTGTTCCTCGAACTCCTTCGAGAGAATGGGTACCGGCGCCAAGATCAGCTCGACGCCGTCGGAGCGGATGTAGTCCTCGATGAGTTGCCGGACCTTCTCTCGACACCCGGACAGGTCGAGCTGTTCGTCGCGGAATCGCTCCCGGGCGAGGTTCCGGACCTTCCCGAGCCATCGGAGATCTGCGAGGTACTCGAGGGCCGCCGGATCGGGCAGCAGGACATCGAGGCTCTGCGTGAACCGCCGAAAGGCGAGGTCGAACTCGGCGCGCACGTCCTCGGGCTCGATGACTCGCAGGCATGCGTCGGGGTCGTCATGGTCGACGCGCCCGAAGAAGCGCATGACCGTGCGATGCCGAGCCTGCAGGCGGGGGAGCTCGTCGGTCTTGGGGCGCATGGCTCCCGCCACGTCCTCTCGAGCGAAGACGGCGAGGGCGTCCTCGAGGTGCTCGGCGACGCCCCAGTAGTCCACGATGAGCCCGTAGTCCTTGCCGTCGGCGGTGCGGTTCACCCGCGCGATGGCCTGGAGCAGGGTGTGCTCGCGGAGCGGCGCGTCCAGGTACATCACCTGCTCGATGGGGGCGTCGAAGCCTGTGAGCAGCATGTCGCAGACCACCAGGATCTTCAGCGGGTGGTCGCGCTTCTTGAAGTCGTCGATGTACTGCTTCTGTTGCCTCGGGGTTCTGTGCCAGCGAGCGATGTGCTCGGGGTCGTTGTTCGTGGACGACATGATCAGCGCGGAATCGGGCCCTCCCAGCCGGTCGAGGGTCTCCTTGTAGAGCGCTGCCACCTCGCGATTGCAGGCCACGACCTGCGCCTTGAACCCGTTGGGCGCGATGGTGGTCTCGAAGTGTTCGATCAGGTCCTCGCAGATCCGCGTGATGCGCTGGGGCGCTGACGCGATGGCCTCGAGCGTGGCGTACTTCGACTTGATGGCCTCGCGCTCCTTGTCGCTGCGGTCGCGGAAGACGCGGTCGAACACCCGGTCCAGCGGCTCACCCTCGACCCGATCCTTCGAGGCCCGCATCTCGTAGAGGATCGGGACCGTCGCCCCGTCCGCGACAGCCTGCTCGATGGTGTAGCGGTGGAGGGTCCCGCCGAAGGTGCGGGGCGTGTTCCGGTCGTTCTTCTCGATGGGCGTGCCGGTGAAGCCGAAGAAGCACGCCATTGGGAGCGCCCGGCGCATGTTCGCCGCGAGGCCCTGGTACTGGGAACGGTGGGCCTCATCGACCATCACGAAGATGTTGGAGGCGGTGTTCAGCACAGGGTGCTTCGCGTCGGACGCCTCCTGGAACTTCTGGATCGTGGTCATCACCGTCTTTCCGGTGGGGCCGCGCAGCAAGGAGCGTAGACCGGGCTCCAAGACGTTGCCGTTCGCGTCCCGACGGTCGTGGATGGCCGGAGCCAGGGTCGGGTTCGGGAAGCCACATCGGGCGAAGGTCTCGGCGATCTGGTGGTCGAGGTCGCGTCGATCCGTGACGACCACGATGGTGGGGTTCTCGGCGCCATCGAACCGCCGAAGCTTCACCGCCAGGAACACCATCGTCAGCGACTTGCCCGAGCCCTGGGTGTGCCAGATCACGCCGCCGCGCCTTGCCCCCTCCTCGCCAGCGACGCGCTGCATCGCCAGGTCGACCGCCACGTACTGCTGGTAGCGCGCGAGCTTCTTGACGGTGATGCCGCTCTCGGTCTCGAACACGACGAAGTTCTGGACCAGGTCGAGCAGGTTGCGCGGCGCAAGCATGCCGGCGAGCAGGATGTCCTGCCCCTGGACCTCGCGGCCCAGCAGCCCCTCCAGGCGATCGACGGCGAGCGGGTGCGGCACCTTCCACTCGGCGTAGTGCCTGCCTGTCGAGCCGACCGTCGCGCACAGGGCGCGGACGCCGCAGGCTGCGACCAGGATCTGAGCGGTGTGGAACAGGCGGGGGGCGCCGAGGCCTCGCCACTCGTCCCCGAGCTCCTGGTAGCGAAGGAGCTGCTTGACGCCCGCGTCGAGCGGGTCGCGGATGGTCGGACTCTTGCACTCGATCACTGCGACGGGGATGCCGTTCACGAACACCGCGATGTCGGCGATCACGTCTCGCTTGGCTCCCTTGACCCGGAACTGGCGGGTGAACGCCAGGTCGTTGCCGAGGGGATCGCCGAAGTCGATGTAGCGAACGGTCTGCCCCTGTTTGCCGGCGCCAACGTCCTGCTCGACCGTCGCGCCGTAGACGAGGAGGTTGTAGGCTCGCTCGTTGGCCTCGATGAGGCCCGGCGCGGTGATGTGAGAGAGCTCCCGCACCGCCCGGCGAGCATTCACGTCCGAGATCCAGGGGTTGAGCTTCTTCACCGCGGCGATCGCGCGCTTTGTCAGGACGGCGTCGCTGGCACCGTCGCGGTCGTCGTCGATGGCCTCCGGCGCGATGAACGAGTAGCCGAGTCGTCTGAGCAGTTCGTCAGCGGGCTCTTCCGAGAGGCGGAGCTCGTCCCACTCACTCCCGGACATCGGGCGCCCCTTCTACCAGCGCGGCGATGACGTGGGGTGGGAGTCGCAGCCGGCCGGAAAGCAGGGCATCGGCCAGACCCCGCTTCAGCTCGCGGAGAGCATCGAGGTGGGCGCGCTCGGCGGCGATCCGTAGGTCGAAGGCTTCGCCGACGTCGGCGATCCGACGCTGTTCCTCAATAGACGGGAGCAGGACCTGCATCTTCTTGAACGTCGGCATGAAGATGCTGCGCAAGGACGTGCTCCCGTCAGACACGCGCATCCATTCGCGACCGAGCGACCGAAACACCTGCTCTAGATAGCGTGGTTCAAGTTGTGGCCCGCAGACGTATCCGACGTAGTCCTGGCTGGTTGCCATCGGGCGGCCGAGACGTGAACATGCGCCCCGGGAGCCTCCAGTCCGCACCATGATGACGGTGTCCTTTGGCAGCAAGCGGGCAGAGGAGTTGGCGATCCCGAGTTCTGTCACGCTCTGCGTCGATTCGAGGACGGTCAGGTCAGCCATGCGGAAGCTGTCGGACATGGACAGCCAGGGGATGTCTCCATCCCAGTACTCGGGGCGGCGACGGCTGGGTGTGTGGCCGCTTTCAAGCCTGGCCACGGTCGTCAGTCGGACGAGCTGCCAGTCGGTCGGGATGCGGGCGATGCCCTCCGCCACTCGTCCGAAGACCCAGCGATCCGGAAGGTCCTTCAGCTCGCGCTCCGGTCGGTCGCCGCCCACGAGCATGCGGCGCATCACGCCCTGCTTCTGGATCTCCAGTTTCCTGATGAGTTCCTCCGTCGCATCGCTTTGAACCTCCAAGTGTTCCAGCAACTGGGCAATGCCGGCCTGTTCGGCCCGCGGGGGAAGCGCGACGCTGAGTGAGGACAAGTCAGAGAAGTCCGTCACCTTCCGCTTGCCGTGCTTGTTCCCGCCGCGGCTGAGTTGACTGTAGCGCGCAACCATCCGGGGAGATCGAAGTAGGTGAGCCAGAAACACGGGATTCACCGACCCGATCGCTTCGAAGACGACGTATGCGGGACTTGTGATGCCGGCTTCTAACGCGGCGAACCGCCCAATCGCTCCGTAGTACAGCGCCATCGGCGCCATGGCGAACTGACCCCGACGCACGATCTTGTACCTGCTGATGTCGCGGCCAAGCTGAAGTCGGCGTCCACTCCGCTCCTGCAGGCACACTCCTTCGTCCTTAGTAACGCTTAGCGCTGGCAACGGATCGCGGTGGCCAAGTCGTTCGTCAACCTCCTGCACGAGGTCCCCGAGACGCGCTCGGGTCCAGTCTCTAGCCCCCATATCCGAGCTCCCTCAGCAGGTGGTCCAGTCGTGCAGCCACCTCGTCCCGTTGAGCTTCCAAGCGCTTGACGTCGGCGTAGACCGACGCGACGTCGACGGGCTCCTCAGGTTCGAGGGTGTCGACGTAGCGGCTGATGTTGAGGTTCCAGTCGTTCTCCTCGATCTCGGCTATGTCGACGACTCGGCAGAACCGCTCCTCATCCGCCCAAGCACGGTGGGCGGCGACGATCCGCCTGATGTCCACTGCACGAAGCAGGTTCTGGTTGCTGTGGGCCTCGAAGCCCTCTGAGGCATGGACGAAGAGCACCTTCTTCGCCCGCTCAGTCCGCTTCTGCCGGCTCAGGAGGAGGATGGCTGCGGGGATGTTCGTGCCGAAGAACAGGTTCTCCGGCAGCCCGATCACTGCCTCGACGAGATCGGCCTCCAGCATCTTCTGCCTGATCTGCCCGTCTCCGGACCCTCGGAAGAGCACGCCGTGAGGCATTACTACGCCGGCGACGCCTCGGTCGTTGAGGGTCGCGACCATGTGCTGGACGAACGCGAAGTCTCCCATGTTCTTGGGGGGCAGGCCGAAGTCGAACCGGTGGTAGCCGTCCTTGGCCGCCTCCTCTGCACCCCACTTGTCGAGGCTGAACGGCGGGTTGGCGATCACGCGGTCGTACAGGAGCAGCTCGCCACGCTCGACCAGCTTGGGCTGCCGGATGGTGTCGCCCTTCTCGATCCGCGCATCCGGCAGGCCGTGCAAGAGGAGGTTCATCTTGCAGATCGACCAGGTCCCCAGGTTCTTCTCCTGCCCATGCAGCGTGAGGTTGATGGTGTCGGTCCCGAGCTTCTTCCCGGCCTTCTGCGCGACGTGCTGGGCCGACTGGATGAGCATGCCCCCGGAGCCGCAGGTCGGGTCGCACACCCGCATGCCTTCGTCGGGGTCGAGGAGGGCCACGAGCAGCTCGACCACACGCTGCGGAGTGTAGAACTCGCCACCCTTCTTCCCGGCGTCGTCGGCGAACCGCTCGATCAGGAACTCGTAGGCGCGCCCGAGCATGTCGGGCTCGGAGAAGCTCCGGTTGGTGAGGTCGATCTCCGAGAAGTGCAGGATGAGCTGGTGCAGGAGGTTGTCGCGCTGGCGGCCATCGCCCAGGCGGCGCTCGTCGTTGAAGTCGATGCCGAGCAGCAGCCCTTCCAGGGTGGTGTTGGCTTCTTCCAGCGCCGCGCAGGCCTTGTTCAGCTCCTCGCCGATGTTCTGCGTCACCTTGCCCAGGCGGTCCCAGCGCGCGCGCGGCGGCACGAAGAACTGGTGGAAGTCCGGATCGTGCTCGGCGTCCTCGCGGTCGACCCCGCGCGAGATGTGCTCGTCGACCTCTTCTCCGAAGCGGTCGGAGAGCCGCTTCAGGAACAGGAAGCCGAAGATGTAGTTCTTGTAGTCGGACGAGTCGATGGACCCGCGCAGGATGTCGGCGGCGCGCCACAGGTGGTTGTTCAGGCGCTCGCGGGTGAGCTTCGCGGTCATGGACGGTCCTCGGAGGTGAAGAGGCTGGTGATCACGGCGAGGCCCAGGGCCTGCCGAGCATCGGCAGCGCGCTGGGCCGCCACGTAGCCGATGCGCGTGGCGTCGAAGAGGGCGGCGGCACGTTCCTGGGTGGCCCGCGGCGGGAGCGGCACGGGGAGCCCGCGCATCACCGGCGTCGTCAGCGCGAGCAGGCCGGTGGTGGAGTGGTATCGGCCGGTGAGCGCGGCCTGGCCCCTGGTGGTGATCAGCCACGCCGCCAGCGCACCTGGAAGCAGGCGGTCGGGGCGTAGCCTGATGCAGAGCAGGTTCGCGCTCAGCACGGCTCCGTCGGTGACCTCGTCGACGAGGCCGACCTTGAGCTGGGTGCCCCGGGCCGTGAGGAGTACGTCACCGGGGCGAACCCGGTAGCCGTCTGTGGCGCGCCCGAGGGGGAGTGGAGCTCGCTCGAGGTCGGCGGCAGCCGCCACGTTGCCCGCGCCGTCGAGGTCGCCCACCCCGATGATCGGGGTGTCGACTCCGTCGTCGGACTTCTTCCGAGCGACGGAGAGGCCGGGGAAAACCTCGGCGAGATCGCCGAGGGGATGATGGGGATGGCGCTGACGTCGGGCTTCCGGCCTGTTCATGGAGCTGTGGATAACCGCAGCCAGGTGCGGGGTCCAGCATATTTGACTGCGGCGGCTTGACGGTCTCGGTCGGGGTGCGTACTGGATCGCATGACCCGGCTCGGACCGGGGCAACCTCGTTCCAGGAGCTCGTCATGCCCAAGCCCCCCCTCAAGTCTGGCCAGAAGGCCCCCGTCTCCGGTCAGGTCGAGATCGTCGGTCCCCGCGGCGGCCGCACCGGCGAAGAGCGCACGACGGTGCGCGGGAAGCCGCTGCCGCCGACCCCGAAGCCCGGCCAGGGCTACGTCGTCGTCGACCCCACCAAGAACGGCGCCGGCCGGAAGTAGGAGAACAGCCATGCCGAGCCCCTTCCAGTCGCGCTTCTTGCGCTTCCACGACACGATCAAGCTGGGCAGCACTGATGAGAACGCGACCCTCCGGGAGAAGCGTGATGCGGTCCTGAAGCGCATGCGCGATCGTGGCCTCACCTTCGTTCCTTTCAACCAGGGCAGCTACGCGATGGGCACCGGCGTCGTTCCCGTTCAGGCGGACTACGACATCGACGTCGGGGTCGTCTTCACTGGCGACACGCGCCCTGCAGATCCTCTGACGGCGAAGCGGTGGGTCTACGACGGCGTCCTCGGCCACACGCCGAACGTGGAGTGGTGCCGGCACTGCATTCGCGTGCAGTACGTGAAGGCCGGCGAGCCGACCTACCATGTCGACTTGCCGGTCTACTGGAAGGACCGTTGGAGCGGCGCCCTCACCCTGGCGGTCGGCAAGCAGCACTCCGGCGTCGGGCACAAGGAGTGGCAGGAGGCCGATCCCCAGGGGCTCGTCGACCGAGTCACGTCCCACCTCGCCGGCGAGGACCGATGGCAGTTCCGCCGGGTCGTTCGGTACCTGAAGCGGTGGAAGGACGTTCACTTCCCCGTGATGGGCAACGCTGCGCCCGTCGGCATCGGGATCACGCTCTCCGCGCTCAACAGCTTCTCCACGGTGAAGGACTGGAACGCGACCACCTCGGCCGGGTACCTCGACCTGGACGCGCTCCTCAACCTCGTGAACCGCATGCGCGGCGCCTTCTCGCACACGTGGCACGACTCGGAGTACGCGACGCGCCTCGTGCAGCGACTGCCGGTGAAGCCCTACAAGGACGTCTTCGAGCGCATGACGAACCAGCAGATGAAGGAGTTCAAGGAACGCCTCGACACGCTCTCGACTCGGCTCGACACGGCGAAGAGGACCGGAAAGGTGGAGGAACTCGTGCTTGCCCTCGGCATGGACTTCCCACGATGAGCGCCCCCCGGACACTGGTTCTGCTCCATCCACTGAAGTGGGGCATCACACGCGAGGAGGCGCTCGAGGCGCTCGGGGATCGCCCGATCGCGGGCATCGTCTTCATTGATCCGGCGTGGGACGATGCGAACCCGACCTGGGAGACAACCCGTCAGGCGCAGGAGAGGCTGTTCGAGCAGCGGGTGCGGTCCCACCTGGAAGCCAACCCGAACGACGTTGTCGCCTACTTCGGGGCAGCGCCGATCCCGCTCGCGGTGCACCTGGGGTTTCTGCTCTCCACGTGGTCCGTAGTGGAGTGCTACAACCAGGACCAAGACACGAAGAAGTGGGCGTTCCCGACCGCCGAACGGACCGCAGTAGAGGTGACACCTTCGAACCTCCCAACGGATGAGATCGAGACTCCGGGTGAAGTCGTGCTCCGGGTTTCCGCTTCGTACCCCGTACACGCGGTCCAGGTTCGCCCGGCGGTCGATTCACCGTTCGCCCATGTCGCCGTCGACGTCAAGCCGCTCCAAAAGGGTCAGTTCCAGTCTCTCGCAGACCAGGACGCCGCCGTGAGCACGGTGATCAACGCGGTCGAGGGCGTGCTCGGGGTTCGCCCCCAGGCAAACCGCCTCCACCTGTTCATGGCGGGACCCGTCGGCTTCTGTGCGAGTGTGGGGACGCGCCTGAAGGCGACCATCGTGCCGCCGGTAGCCCTCTATCAGTACAACGCGGCGGGGGACCCAAAGTACCAGCATGTACTGGATCTGCAGGGTACCGCGCCGGAGACTCCCCTTACTGCGGAGGACCGGGACTTCGCGGACGGCGTGCGAGCGGCTTGGAACGAGGAGTTCCAGCGGCTTGTTGCCTGGGTCAGAACGCTCGCCCGCGTCGGGAATGGCGCTGGTAGTTGGGTGGATCGACTTGGAATCCCGAGGGTCACGAGCGACGTGTTGCCCGATGACCTTCGCGCGCTTCCCGCACTGGGCGTGGGTCCGTTCAAGGACAGCTCGCTGACCACGGAGCGCGACGTCGACGGCGGCTTCATCTTCGACCCCGACGACAGGGCGTGGTCCGTGTCCGACCGTCTCCTTTGCCAGATCGGTCGACGGGTAGACAAGACGATGTGGGGGCGCGCCGCCCGTCTCTTCTTTCTCCATGAGGGTCTACACGTAGATCAACAGGGCGTGACTACTGAGACTGCGCTTTCGATCGGTGTTCGCCACCCCATGATTGCGGAGGAGTTCGACTTCCACGCTGATGCTTGGGCCGCGATCAACGAACTCGCCTACTCGTGGGAGCTCGGCGCACAGGACGACCCCAAACGATGGCTCCGGGACAGCATCGCGGTCAACACGGAGGTGATCTGGGCATTCGTGTCGCCGGCTCAAGCCTCTCGGCGGCTGGAGCTCAGGCGCCTTCGGCGTCTGCTCATTTGGTATTGGCAGGACCTTCGTGTTCGTGAGGCAGCCGATCTCGCGGCGGCTGCCAAGGACGTTCTCTCGAAACCAGTCGTCAGCCTATCCGGGCCCCCGCTGCGATCCGAGGGCGGCAGGACCTTCTTGGAGCTCGCCTGTGTGAGCGAAGTAGGCCCGGAGATCGCATTGCTGAAGGGCGTCCGACTCGTGCGCTACGGCAGCACGGACGCCGTCGATCTTGGGGCTGCGCTCGCGGGACTCAGGGCGCTCGATCCCGGGCCCCTGAAACGCGCCTTGGCTGGGCTGTTCGAAACAATTCGGGGGTAGGTGTGTTCGATCTGTCCGGGGAAATGGTCTCCTTCTACGATGACCACGTACGACTCCAGAAGCCGGATCGCGATCAGCTCGCCGGGTACCGCGATCTGAACCTCGGCCGGCTCAACTCGGGCCTGGACGCGCTCGAGGAGGAAACGGGTGAAGCCCACCCGCACTACAAGTTGTACCGGAACCAGGGCAGCTACGCGATGCTGACCCTGAACAAGCACGCCGATGGCGACTACGACATCGATGTCGCCGTGATCTTCCGCAAGGAAGACCTCCCCGAAGTGCCTGCGGACGCCCGGAAGCGCGTCCGCGACGCCCTGCTCAAGAAATGCACGAATTTCAGCAAGGAGCCCGAGGCGCGGACGAACGCCGTGACCATCTGGTACTCCCAGGGCTACCACGTCGACTTCGCCGTGTATCGCGTGTCGACGGACTTCTGGGGTGAGGCGGTCATCGAGCACGCCAGCGGCGACGAGTGGAAGGCGCGAGACCCCGATGCGGTGACGTCCTGGTTCGAGAAAACCGTCAGCGACAAGAACCCCGGTTCAGAGCTGGACAAGCTGTTTGGCATCGAGGTGGGTGTAGAGCCAGAGCAGTTCCGCCGAGTAGTCGCCCTGCTCAAGGCTTTCTGCAAGTCGCGCTCGGGCTGGAGCCTGCCCGGCGGCATGATCATCAGCGCCCTCGTCGCGGAGACGTACCAGCGGGACGTCGATAGGGACGACGTCGCCTTCTACGCCACGCTGGTGGCTCTCCGAGACCGACTGAATGGCTCGTGTGCCGTGTTCAACCCCATCGACTCGTCGGAGGAACTGACCCAGAAGCCGCGCAGGTTGGCCCAGGTGGAGCGGCTCTTAGAGCGGCTGGACAAGGCCGTCGACGACCTGGCAATCCTTCATGAGGCCGACTGCACGGAGAAACAGGCGCGTTCGGCTTGGAAGAAGGTCTTCAATCATTCCTTCTGGGCACCCGTCGAGGAAGAGGCGACGAAGGCAGCCGTTGCCACCTCGCAGGGTGCGGTCTACGTCGAGTGCGGCATGGCCGCGAAGACCGAGGGGAGGCCGTACGCCTTTCATCGGAGCAACGGCGCCCCCATGCCAAGGGGCGTGCATCTGAAGTTCCGCGTGACTCACACTAGCGTAGCGCCGCCCTACGTCGTGAGATGGACGGTGAACAACGATGGCGACGAGGCTCTGGCCGCGGACGACATGGGACACGTTCAAGAACGCGACAACGGGGACTCGGTGTATTGGACATCGAGCTGCTACAAGGGGCGCCACACGATGACCTGCGAGATCATCAAGGGTGGAGCAGTAGCGGCGCGCGCCGTGCATGTAGTCCGGATCAGCGGCTCTGGGCGTCGAAGGAAATGAGCGCGCATGATGCCCTGTTCTCGTTCCATCAGGACTACGTAGCCTTGGGAACGTCCGACATGGACCGGCTCCGCCGCCTCCGAGACCTGAACCGTGAGCGGTTGCGCCAGGGCCTTAGGAGTCTTGGATACCCAGCCTTCGTCGCGACGCGCGGTCAGGGTGGGTACTCGATGTCCACGCTCACGCAGCGCGACGATGGCGAACAGGACATCGACGTCGCGCTGGTATTCAACGCGGCGGACATACCGGGGCGACCTGCTGACGCGCGAGCGAGGGTGCACGAGGCGGTGCTCGCCGCCGCTCCAGAAGGCTTCCGGCGGGCACCGGAGCGTCGGACGAATGCTGTCACGGTCTGGTACTCCGGCGGGTTCCACATCGACTTCGCCGTCTACCGAATCTCTGACCGGAAGATGGAGCACGCCGGTGCATCGTGGGAACCAGCCAATCCCGCTGCGTCGGTCGACTGGTTCGTCCGGGAGAACCGCCGGCTCAGCCCGAGGTGGCAACCGAACGCCCTCGTCGCGGACGGGCAGCTCCGCCGGATCGTGCGGTTCATGAAATACCTGCGCCACGGCGACCAGAACATCTACCCTGGCGGCTACGTCATCACGGCGCTCGCCTGCCGGAACTACGTGCCGAGCGCCAACGGCGATGACATCGCCCTGGCGAGGACGCTAGCGCGTGCGACACAAGAGATCGCTCGGGGCAGCGACGTTCCAGATCCGGTGGTCCGTGGACGCAGCTTGGTCGCGCGGCAGAAGGACGTCGATCGCCTGCTGCGGTACGGGGGCCTGTTGTCACAGGTCCTCGAGCCTCTGAGACCGCTCTATGGCGGCCGGGGGCGCCGGATCGACGCCGTCGGCGCCTGGGAACGAGCCATCGGCTGCGAACTACACCGTCCGCGGGCAACCTGAGATCGATGCAGCCTGGGACCGACGCCTGCACCCGCGCGTCGCTGGGACATTCAGCAGCCTCCTCGCTTGTCCTTGGGGGAGGGAGGCATGTCCTCGGTAGGTGCCCTCAACGCTGCCGACACCGTCTCCCGGCTCACCCCCGCCGCCCGCGCCAGCTCGGCACCGCTCCGGTACCGCCCCTCGGCCAGCCACCGCGCCCACACCTCGGCCCGGTCCTCCCGCGCTACCTCCGGCGCCGGTTCGACCTCCCGGATCTCCCGGCATGTCCGCACCCGCAAGACCCGCTGGAATGTTCTGCCCCCGGTCCCCCCGAGTCCACCATTCCCAACTCCCTTGCCCTGCCACCATTGGACCGGCGATGCACCGACCGCTCGAACCCGCGAGCTCGAGCGGTGGGAGTCGAACGGGCAGAGGCGGCGCGAGCGCTGCGAGCGCACATCGCGACCGAAGGGAGCGATGTAGCCGACTGCCCCGGCCCGCAGGAGCGCGACCGCCCCAAGCGGTCGTGCGACGGAGGGTCGACTCCCACGGCGGGAGTACGCCCTTCCCGTGGCGACGCTCGTCCCGCGCCACCATTGGACCGGCGGTGCTTCCCCCGCTCGCACCCGCGAGCTCGGCGCGCTTCGCCATCACACCGCCCCCAGCCCCTCCCGCACCGCCGCCAGCACCTCGCTGGCCGCCGCGATCCGCTGGACCTCGGGCAGACCCGACAGCTCGGCCAGCACCTGGGCCTCGCGGGCCTTCAGCTCGGCGACCTGCGCCCGGCCGCGCGCGGTCGCTCGCCAGAGCCACGACCGCTTGTGGGCAGGGTTGGGCAAGCGCTCGACCAGCAGCTCGGCGGCCAGGGCATCGAGCTGGGTCTGGACGGCCTGGCGGCTGATGTGGCGGGCCGCAGCGAGGGCCGGGGCGGTGCGCGTGTCTTCGGTGAGCTCGATGAGGATCGAGCGCCGGGCGGCGCTCTCAGGGCCGCCGTGGACCCGGTCCGATGCCGCACGCAGCGTGCGGAACAGCATCCGGGTCTCCCAGATGAGCGCGTCGAGTGCCTGCGCCTGGGTCAGAGCCACCGCGGCACCCGGTGGGCATAGCGGCACCACTGCTCGCCGAAGCTCGCCGCCAGCTGTTCTTCCTCGAAGGGAACGAACCAGCGCCGCACGATGCCCAGGAAGACCACCGGTGCCAGCAGGGCGGCGGGGCTGCCCAGGGCCAGGCCGGCTCCCGCCAGGACCAACGCGATGCCCAGGTACATGGGGTTCCGGGACCAGCCATACCAGCCGTCGATGAGCAGCCGGTCCCCCGTGCCCGTCGGCGGGAGGGGCAGCCCGATCCGCTGGAACCGGCGCTTGCTGCCGACGGCCATGGCCAGTCCGAGCCCGACCGACAGGGCCGCAGCGACCGGCAGCCGCAGCAGGACGGGCATGCCCGGGAGCAGGTGGAGGAGGGCCCCCAGCAGGAGCAGGGCCCACGCGGTGCGGGGTGGCATCCAGCCGAGGGGCGCGGTGTGAGGGGAGGGAAGCACGAAGGACTCCACGCGGGACTGCTTCATCGTCCCGCCGTATGGGTACCACATGACAAGGAGGTTGTCATTTGTGCTTCGACGCATGGCCTGGGCCAGCACGCGAGCCGCGGCGCCGACGGTCCGCGGCCAGCCGCGGGCTCAGCCCGGACCGCTCTCTGGGGGGTAGCGCCGCCGCAGCTGGCTGCGCTCGGCGGGCAGCAGGGGCAGCACCCCCGCGGTGTCGGCGGAGAACCGCGCGCTGCCGCAGCGCGCCGGGCGGCCGCACATCAGGCTGGCCGGATCCCGGTTGTGGTCGAGCCCCAGGGCGTGGCCGAGCTCGTGGGCGATGACGTTGCGCTGTCCGGCCGGCGACATTGGCGGATCGTGTGCGGCAGGGCTCTTGATGGCGATCAGCACGCGATCCCCCCGTCCGGCGGTGCGGGAGAAGAACTCTCCGTCGGACAGCACCACCACGATGTCGCCGGGCAGGTCGGCCAGGGAGCGCGGTGCCAGGGGCCACCACACGGGGGCCAGGTGCGCGATGTCCTCGACCGGCACGCTGGCGGTCAGGACGGTGGCCGGCGGCAGCCGCAGCCCGCTGCCGGCCTGGGTGAGCTGCTCGTTCCAGAACGCCGGGGCTCCATCGACGAGTCGCTCCCCGACAGCACCCCCCGCCCGACCCCGCACTCCCCCGCGGCGCCACTCGAACCGACATCCCCCCCGCAATAGGCTCCGAAGGTCCCCTCCCTCCCCGGCGCCCCCGATGTCCTTCCCCCGCATCCTCCTCCCCCCGAAGTCCGACGCCTTCCTGATGGACCTGCTCGCCTTCCCCATGCGGGACACGGCGGACCGGGACGCGCGGCTGCTCCAGCTCACGGCGTCGACCCTGCCGACGCCGACGGCCCCGACCCAGGAGTGGGCGCTGCGGGTGCGCGACTGGCTGTTCGGACCGACCGTGGAGCTGACGCTCGCCTGCCCGGAGTGCAACGAAGAGGCGGATCTGAGCTTCGAGTCGGACGACGTCTGGCCGGTCGTGGCCGAGCTGGGCGACGACGAGCTGCTGGAGCTCGGGCTGACCTGCCCCGACTGCGCGGCCGAGCACCAGCCGCCCGTCGACTTCGCGACTGTGCTGTGGGACGAGCTGCGCGCCTGGGAGGCGGATCGGTTCCGCGAGGTGCACCTCCTGGCCACGGCCTACGGCTGGACCCAGGCCGACGTGCTGGGCCTCTCGCAGCGGCAGCGCGACGCCTACCTGGCGCTCCTCGGCTGAGCCCGTGCGCATCGAGCTCCGCCCCTGCACGCCGACCCACCACGAGCTGACCGTGGTGCGCGACGACGGCAGCCACGAGACGGTCCGCCTGGAGACGCGCAGCTTCCTGCTGCACGACCTGGTGCACCTCGCCGTCGAGGCCGAGGCCGGCCTGGCGCACGGCGTGTGGGGCACGGTGGCCGACGGGGCCTCACTCACCGCGCTGCGTGCCGAGCCCGACGACCCGGCCGCGCGCGAGCTGTGGCTGTCGGAGCGGCTCACGGGGCCGATGCAGTCGGTGTGGAATGGCCGGCTCGACGCGGAGCGCTACCTGGAGCGGGTGCGCGGCGCGACGCCCGCTGTGGACGAGGGCTTCGTGGATCGCGTGCGGACCCGCCTGCGCGCGCTGACCGGCCACTGGCGCAGCACTCGGCACGGGATGGTGATGGTGGTGGAGTGGCCGCTCACGGCCGGGTGAGTCGCGGTCTTTCGGTGGCGGTTCCGTATCGAGGTGATACAGGCTGGTAATACTCAGATCACAGGGGTATCACTGTGGCCGACTACGAACGCATCAGCATCACCATCGAACCCGAGCTGCTCCAGGCCCTGGACGCCCACATCGTCGCAGCGGGCCACGGCAACCGCTCGGAGGCGCTGCGCGACCTGATCCGTGCCCGCCTCGTCGCGGACAGCCCACCGGACGCGATGGTCGCCGGCAGCCTGACCGTGGTCTTCGACCACAACCAGCGTGCCCTGACGGATCGCCTGACGGAGACCGCGCACGACCATGGCCACATCGTGCTGTCCACGATGCACGTCCACCTCGACCACGACACCTGCATGGAGCTGTCGGCCCTCAAGGGGCGCCGCGCGATGCTCGAGCACTACGCCAGCCACGTCTTGGGCATGAAGGGCGTGCTGCACGGTCAGCTCGTCATCACGCGCCGGCCGGCCTGAGCGCCTTGTTCGTGCTCTGGCTGGTCGGGACCTGTGTGTCCCTCGCCGCGGCCGCGCCCGACGAAGGCGAGGACGAGGTGGTGATCGAAGAGGAGGCGCCGGCCGACTCGGCCAGCAGCCGCACCCTGGATCGTGCAGAGGTCGAGACCCTGCCCGCCCGCTCCGCGGATGACCTGCTGGCGGCCATGCCCGGGCTGCACCGGTCGGCCCACGGCGGCCAGGGCAAGGCCTACCAGTACTTCCTGCGAGGCTTCGACGCGGTGCACGGCGGCGACCTGGCGGTGGATCTGGAGGGTGTGCCGCTCAACGAGGTCAGCAACGTGCACGCCCACGGCTACCTGGACCTGCACTTCGTGCCCACCGCGCTGGTCTCGGGACTGACCCTGCAGCCGGGGCCCTTCGCGCCCGCCGTCGGCGACTTCGCCATCGCAGGCTCGGCGTCCTATCGGCTGGGCCTGACCGAGCCCGGGCTGCTCGTGGAAGCGGGTGCCGGCACCGATCGCAGCGTGGACGCGGCGACGAGCTGGCGGCCCGGAACGGGGGACGACGGAGACTTCGTGGCGCTGGAGGGCAGCGTCGGCCGGGGGGTCGGCGAGGCGCGGGACTGGGGCGTGCTCCGCGGGGGCGTAGGGCAGGAGGTCGCACTCGGCGGCGCCAGGGCCCGTGCCTGGGTGCTGGCCGGGGCGGGGCGCTTCTCGTCCCCGGGAGTGCTCCGCGAGGACGACCTGCAGGCCGGGCGCGTCGGCTTCTACGACGCCTACCCGGGGTCCGGCGGCGGGCGGTCCCTGCGGGTGCTCGGTGCGCTGCAGGCCTGGGGTGGTGATGCCGAGCGGTCGTGGCGGGCCACCCTGTGGGGCGGGCGGCGGACACTGGTGCTGACGCAGAACTTCACGGGCTGGTATGTCGACGAGGCGCACGGCGACGGCACGAGCCAGCAACACCGGGCGTGGTCGACGGGCGTCTCGCTGCGAGGATTCGCCCGCCTGGGACGGCGGGCGGCGTGGTCCGGCGGGGTGGACAGCCGGCTCGACGATCTCGACCACCAAGAGGTCTCCGTCGAGGTCGACGGTACAGCGTGGGCCGAGCGGTCCACCTTGTCGGCGCGACAGGGGGCGGTGGGAGGCTGGACGGCGCTGGCCCTGACCCCCGCGCGCTGGTTGCGCCTCGCGCCCGCGCTGCGCGGAGATGCCTTCGTCGTGGCCCGGGACGACGAGGCGCTGGCCTGGGCCCCGGTGCTGGCGCCCCGGGTGACGATGGCCTTCTTCGAGCAGGGGCCGGTCGCCGTCCTGGGCTCGGCGGGGCGGGGCTACCGGTCCCCCGATGTGCGGGGCGCTGGCAGTGGCGGACGCGCACCGGTCGCCACCGCCGACAGCGCCGAGCTCGGCCTGCGCACGGGATCGGAGCGCACGCTGCGCTTCCGCCTGGCCGCCTTCGGCAGCCGGGTCAGCGACGAGATCGTCTTCGACCACGTTGCGGCCCGCTACCTGGCGACCGGCGCCACCCGCCGGGTTGGACTGGATGCCGGTGTCGTGTGCTCGCTGGTCGACTCGCTGGAGCTGTGGAGCGACCTGACCCTGTCCGACGGCCGGTACGCCGCGACCGGCGAGCCCATCCCCTACGCGCCGCGCCTGCTCGCCGTGGCCGGGCTGCGGGCGCTGCGGATCCCCGTCGGCCGGAACACGCTGGCCGGCGGCTTGCGCGGCTGGCTGCTGGGACCCCGGCCCCTTCCCGACGGCTCGACCTCCCGCGTGACCGGCGCCGCCGACCTGACGGCCACGCTCGATCGCGGCCCGTGGGGCGTGGGCCTCTCGATCGACAACCTCCTCGGCCTGCACTGGCGGGACGGCGAGTTCGTCTACCCCTCTCACTGGGACCCCGACGCCGCCCGTTCCGAGCTGTCGGTCCGCCACATCACCGCTGGCAGCCCGCCCGCTGCCCACCTCTCCCTGCACCGGAGGCTCTGATGCTCCTGCTCCTCCTCGCGACGGCCTGCGCCGACACACCCGCCCTGGTCGATGTGCCCGTGCGTCTCGGCGGCGCCTCGGATGAGATCCCACTCGACGGAGACGTCTTGCTCGTCCTCGATCGCGCCGAGTGGACTCTCTCGGACCTGCGCCTCGAGGGGCCCCAGCAGACCGCCCGCCTGGCGCCGCCCGGGCCGGCGTGGTGGCTCGGTGTCGCCCGTGCCCACCCAGGGCACGAAGAAGCCGGAGCGGTCGAGGGCGAGCTCCTCGGCACCTGGACGGTGGACCTGCTCGATGGCGCCGTCGACCTGGGCGTGGCCAGCGTCTACGAGGGCGATCTGGCGACGGGCCGGATCACGCTGCCAGCTGCGCCCGGCGTGGTGGTCGAGGGCACCGCCCGGGTCGGGGGCACGTCCCGTCCCTTCGCCCTCTCGCTGGCGCCCGACATCGACGTGCACGGCATCGCCTGCGAGCTCAGCCTGAGCGCCGATGCGCCGCCCGACGGCCTGCTGCTGTCGGTCGACCTCGCCCATGCCCTGTCCTTCGTCGACTGGTCCACCGGCGACGCCGACGGGGACGGCCTGCTCACCGAAGCCGACGGCGACGTCGGCGCCACCGCCCGGTTCGGAGTGGTCAGCACTCCGACCTACACCCTGTCCCTGGAGGACTCGCCATGATCACCCTGCTCCCTCTCTTCGTCGCCTGCGGCGGCGGCACCTGGGTCGTCGACACCTGGGGCGAGGACTACATCGAGACCGGCATCCCCGCCGACACCTTCGAAGATGGCTGCTCCGTCGTCTTCACCACCTTCGAGGTGGAGATCGCGCAGGCGGATCTGATCGACGGGGACGACGAGGTCGCCGGCAGCGTGCCGACCGGGCGCTTCGACCTGGTGGAGCCAGGGCCCCAGGTGGTGGGCGAGACCGTGGTGACGGCCAAGCACTACGACACCGCCCGGTTCGCCATCGCGCCCGTCGACGGCGACTCGGTGCGCGTCGCCGGTGCGCTGACCTGTGGCGCCGCGTCGGTCGACTTCGACTGGAGCTTCGACGCGAGCACCACCTACGAGTGCGAGCCGGCCGAGCTGACCGTGCCCGCCGGTGGCGAAGCCGGCACCCAGCTCACTGTGCATGGCGACCACCTGTTCTACGACGGGCTCGAGAACGACGACGCAGTGGTGCGGGGGCAGGCCATCGTCGACGCCGACGGGGACGCCGACGGTGTCGTCACCTTGGCTGAGCTGCAGGCCGTCGACGTTGCGCCGCTCGGCTACTCGGTCGGCCAGTTCAGTGAGGTCACCGACCTGGGCGCCTTCGTGGAGCACCTGTCCCGGACCATCGGGCACGTCGATGGCGAGGGACACTGCGCGGTGCAGTTCTGAGCACGGCGTCAGGCTAGCGCCGCTAGCCTACGCTCCGCCATCACCAACCCCAGCAACACCCCGATGGCCACGGTGCCCAGCAGGTGCGGCGCCGCCGCGGCCCACGCCGCCCCGCCCGAAAGGCACACGGCGACGTCGGCCAGGGGGACGATCAAGCTGGCGCCGACCACGACGGGCAGGGCCGCGCGGTGGCGCCACAGGGTGCCCAGCAGCACCAGGCCGAGCACGCCGTCGCGGGCCCCCGCGGCACGGATCCAGGGCAGGGCCTCGCCGTCCGACGGCAGCCCGTAGACGAGCGATGCGCCGGCGGGGTCGAGGGTGGCGTGGGCGCACAGGCCGAGCAGCCCGAGGCCCATCAGGACCGAGCCGAGGGTGACGATGGCAGGCAGGATGGTTCGCATGTCGGGCCTCTAGCGTTGTTAGGTGCGGCACACCATGCGCCGTGCCTTGCCCGCCCTCGTCGCCGCCCTCAGCCTGCTCGGCGGGCTCGGGCTGTTCCGGTTCGGCACGGGCTTCGTGCGGGGCTTCGGGGGGGACGTGCTCATCGTGGTGCTGTTGGTGTCCCTGCTGGCCACGCCGCGGGTCGGCACGGCCCGCCTGCGGCTGCTGGCCGTGGGCCTGTTCGCCGTCGGCACGGAGTGCTTCCAGGCCCTGCACCTGGTCGGGCCGGACAGCCACTGGCTGCTGCACCTGACCATCGGCAGCACCTTCGACCCGCTGGACCTGCTGGCCTACGGGGTCGGACTGGTCGTCGCGGCGGGGCTCGAGCGCGCCTGGAGGCTCAGCCCCCCGCCTTCGCCATGAGCTCGGCGCCGGTCAGACCCTTCAGGTCCCCGGCGAAGCAGTAGGCATCCGGTCGCTCGTCGATGAACACCTCGCGGGCCAGGGTGAGCCCGCGCGGGTCGTCCAGCGCGCCGAAGGCGACGATCGTCATGCCGTTGCCCTTGATCCGGTAGAACAGGCTGGACCCGCAGCGGCCGCAGAAGCCGCGCTCGGCCCAGGCCGAGGAGTCGTAGGTCCGCAGATCGGCGTCCTGGTGCCAGTCAACGCCGGCGGTGCCGATGGCCAGGAAGGGGCCCCCCGCGAACTTGCGGCACATGCCGCAGTGGCAGGCACCGAAGGTGGGGGAGCGCAGGTGGGCGGTGAAGCGCACGCTGCCGCACAGGCAGCCGCCGTCGCGGTCGAGCTCGGACATGGGGACTCCGGGGGAGGGGAGGAGCATAGCGGTCCCCGTCGCGGAGCGGCTCAGCCCGCCGGCGCTGCGGGCCACTTCTCACCGAACCAGCGCAGCTCGCGGGCCATGGCGTCGACCTGGCCCCGCGCCACGGCCCCGCGCGGCAGGGCGCCGCGCATGTCGGTCTGCCACATGGCGCGGTAGCGCAGCACGGTGTCGTCCAGGGGCTCGAGCCGCCGCCAGGCCAGGGCCAGGAAGGCCCGCCGGCAGCCGTCGAGCGGCGGGACCTGCGGCAGGTCCTGGGAGCGGGCGATGGTCGACACCCCCGTGCCGCCCAGGGTCGCCTCGAAGAACACGAGCTCGCGGTTGCGGACGAGGGGATGGGCGCCAGTGAGCACGTCGATCTGGACGAGCTCGGACGCCTCCTCCGGGCAGCGGGCGAGCACCCTCCACCGCGACAAGGTGGGGTCCCATGCCCGGCTGGCGTCGCGGTCGAGGAGGATGGCGGGGGCGAGGGAGGCGAGGGGACCGGCCAACAGCACCTCGCCCCGCACGACGGCGTGGTCGCCCGGCGGGTGCAGCACCTCGACCGACAGCGGGCCTTCCTGGACCTTCGTCCGCCAGCCCGGCGCCTCCTCGAAGTCCCGCGCCCGCCCGAGCGCCTCGGCCCGCCACGCCCGGGCCTGGGCGATGCTGAGCTCCACTGGCATCATGGCCTCCTGCAGGAGCCCGCAATGTGCCGCAACATCAAGCGCCTCTACAACCTGGACCCCGCCTCCTCCGACGAGGAGATCCGCGCCTCGGCGCTGCAGTACGTGCGCAAGGTCAGCGGCATGGCCGCGCCCTCGGCCGGCAACGAAGCCGCGCTGGAGCGTGCGGTCGACGAGATCGCCGCCATCACGACCCGGCTGCTGCGCGAGGAGCTGTCCACCCGCGCGACACCGCGCTCGAGAGAGGACGAAGCCCAGGCCGCCCGCAAGCGCGGTGAAGCGCGAGAAGCCCGGATGCGCGCCCGGATCCTCGCGGAGGCGGGCGACGGGGGGTAGCTTCCTGGCCCACCCGGAGTCCCCGTGCTGCGAAACATCGGTGCAGTCCTGCTCGGCATGCTGGTCGGCAGCATCCTGAACATGGCCGTGGTCATGCTCAATTCCTATGTGCTCTTCCCCATGCCCGAAGGCGTGAGCTTCGAAGACCCGGTCGCTTTCGGCGCCTACGTCGCGGACCTGCCCGCGACGGCCTTCGTGCTGGTCATCGTGGCCCACCTGCTGCAGGCCGGAGGTGGCGGCTGGGTCGCCGCCCGGGTCGGCAAGAGCCGCCCCATGGTGCTCGCCATGATCGTCGGCGTGCTGACCCTGCTGGGGGGTGCGATGAACGCGGCCCAGCTGCCTCTGCCGTCGTGGACCTACATCGAGTTCCCCCTGTACCTGGTGGTCGCCTACGGCGCGGGCTGGCTGGAGCAGCAGCGGCGCGTGAAGGCGGGCGCCGCGTGAGCGAGACCATCGAAGCCCTCGCGGCCCGGCAGCTCGCCGCCTACAACGCGGGCGATCTGGACGCCTTCGTCGCCTGCTACCACCCCGACGTCGCCGTCTTCGAGGGCGAAGAACAGACGGTCGCAGGCCGCGCCGAGCTACGCGAGCGCTACGCGGATCTGTTCGCCGCGGGCGGCTTCGGCGCGTCGGTGCCGCAGCGGCTGGCGGCGGGCCCCCACTGCGTGGATCTCGAGCGCTGGTGGCGGGTCCGAGCCGACACCGGCGAGCGCCGCGAGGGCGAGCTGCTGGTCCGCTACACCGCGCGCGACGGCTTCATCGGGACGGTGCAGTTCCTGTTCCCGGACTGACGGCAGCCGGCGTCGGTCAGCCGCGCACGACGCCCTGCAACACCTTGCGGATGCGCTGCGCTTCCGGCACGAAGCCGGTCCAGCCGATGCCCAGGATCACGGCGGCCACGACCAGCCAGCCGAGCCCGTAGAGCAGCACCCCCTTGGTGAAGCCGAGCAGGCCGAGGTCGGACCAGGCGCCCGGCGCCATCGCCAGCAGCCCGACGCCCAGCGCCCCCAGCAGCAGGCCACCGGCGGCCAGGAAGCCCAGGACGAACAGGGGCGGCGCGAGCTGGACGTGCACCGCTGCCCCGCCACCGGCCGGCAGCACCCGCCCCTGGATCCGCACGCGGCGAAGGGGCGCGAAGCCGCTGGACAGTCCCGCGCCCAGCCGCCCGTCCAGGCCGGCCAGGGCCCGGGGGCCGAGGGTCAGCTCGAAGCCGTCCGCGCCGGCGTGACCGGCGAGCAGGTCACCGGTGCGGGTCTCGGCTTCGATGCGGGCCCGGGTCTCCGCCGAGGACAGCGGGGACGGCAGCTCGTAGGCGTCGCCGGGCAGGATGCGCATGGGGGCACTGTAGTCGCGGGAGCCGGCCTAGCAGTGCTAGTCGCGACCGGCGTCGTCCGGGTAGCGCTCGGCCATGGTGGCCCAGGCCTTCTCGCAGAGGCTGCGCAGCACGCCCGGATCGACGTCCGAGAGCTTGTTGATGTACAGGCAGCTCTTGCCGATCTTGTGCTTGCCCAGGGCGGCCATCAGCTCGTCTTCGCCCTCGAAGCCCGGCATGATGTACAGCACCAGGTTGGCCTTGCGGGGCGAGAAGCCGATCCGCATGAAGTCGCCTTCGCGGCCGCTGTCGTAGCGGTAGTGGTACTGCCCGAAGCCGACGATGGACGGGCCCCACATGCGCGGCGCACAGCCGGAGACGTCCTGCATCAAGGCGCAGACGGCGCGGGCGTCGGCCTGGCGGACGGGGTGTTCCACCGCGTCGAGGAAGGCGTCGACCGCGGCGCCGGTCGGGACCGTCTGGTTGTCGTTTCGGGCCATCGGGACTCCCTGTCAGTCGTCGGCGGGCGGCGGGCACCGGGCGCTGTCGGTGGCCATGTGCTGCCAGCTACAGGGCTCGACGCCCAGCAGGTGCAGGTCGGCGGAGGAGCCGTCGGAGAAGGTCAGCGAGAGCTGGACCTCGCCGGGCTCGAGGGGCTCGGGTTCGGCGGCGAAGGCGTCGGGGGAGAAGAAGCTCGCCATGAGGAGGAGCGAGGACGTGGCCATGGGGACCTCCGGGTCTGCCGTGGACCGGTGCAGGGATGATGCCAGCGGCGGCGCCGGAAATGGCCGGCATCTCAGCGCCGTATCGACTGACAGCCTGTCCGGGCGCCGCCCGGCGCGGGCCGTCCAGGAGGCAGCATGTCCAGGCGACGAAGCAGCAAGCAGCGCGGCGAGGTCAGCAAGAAGGGTCGCGTGACCATCGACCGCCAGCGCAAGAGCGGGCACTACCAGGCCACGAACTACAGCGAGGTGTACCGGGACGGCAAGGTCTACGTGTACACCTGCTGGGACGACAACGCGCCCGAGGTCGGGCAGGAGATGCCCTTCGACGAGTGGGTCCGGTCGGTCTCGCGCTGACGGGGCCGCCCCCGGCTAGCGGCGGTGCTGGACCTGGGCCTCGGCCACGGCCTGATCCTCGTCCATCTCCTGGATGACGGCGATGACCGTGTCCTTGTCGACCTCGCTGTCGTCGTCGACTTCCAGGCTCAGCACGCGGCTGGCGCTGCGGGCGCAGAGGGTCTCCATCTCGACGTCGCCTTCGACCACGGCGATGGCGCCGCCGCGCAGCAGCACGTCACCGGGCTGCACCCGGAACTCGACCCAGCCGGCGAAGCTGGCGCGGACACGAACGCGGCCTTCCTTGTCGGGCAGCACGGGCACCTCCTCGGTGGACCGCAGCTAACCCTGCCGTCGGAGAGCGGTCCCGATCGGGCACAATGCCGCCATGGTCGCCGTGCCCCTCCTCCTCGCCGCGCTCTGCTCGCCCGCGGTTGCCGTGGATGCGGCGCCGGCCCCGTTCCAGCCGGCCTTCCCGCTGACGGCCCTGCACGAGTCGGGCGTGTACCGGACGGCCGCCGATCCCTCCGCGGTCGGCGCGGTGAGCACGCCGGCCCCGGGCGATGACCTGGGGGGCAAGACCTACGGCGTCTACCAGTTCGAGAGCTTCGTGTTCGTCGGAGGCTCCGCCGACACCGACGCGGCCCGTGCGAGCACCCTGAGCCGGTTCGTGTCGTGGCCGGACAACCCCTACGGCAGCCCGCTGCGCGCGACCCGCTCGGCGCGAGGGCTGGCCAGTCCGGCCTTCGACGTCGTGTGGGTCCAGCTCGCGTCCGAGGACAACCAGGGCTTCGGCCGGGCGCAGGAGGACTTCCTGCGCGTCGACAAGGGCCCCGCAGTCGACGCCTTCGTCGCCCGCGCCCGCCTCTCGGACGAGGTCGCGGCGGACGACGCCTTCTTCGACCTGGCGCTCGGCACGCTGAACCACGTCGGCGGGCTGGTTGACGGCGCGGCGGATGCGCTGGCGGCGCGGGCCGAGGCCGAGGGGCGGGCGCTGACGACCCGCGAGGCGGCGCGGGCGCTCTGCGACTACAAGCTCGACCACGTCGAGCGGTGGTTCCGCAGCTCGCCCGGGGCCTGGGAGGGGATCCGCCGGCGGTTCGAGGCCGAGCGGGCCGCCTTCGCCGAGCCGCCTGCACCCGCGGTCCCCTGACCCTGCCCGCCGGCTCACTCGGCGGGCAGGAACCGGAAGCTGGCGCCGAACCAGCTGGCGGTGGCCGTGGTGCCCTCGGTGACGACGGTCGGCAGGACCAGGGCGCTGCCGACCCCGTAGCGGCCCTCGAGCCAGGCCACCTGGGGCGGCGTGTCGATGCGACCGTTGTAGGCGTAGCTGTCCGGGTTGCTGGCGAAGGCCTGGGCGCCCACGACGTAGTCCCCGGGCTCCAGGCGGAAGGGCTCGACCGCCACGGTGCGGAAGCCGTCGAGCAGGGTGCTGTCGGCCGCGTCCCACGACGGCACGGTGGCCGTGGCCAGCAAGGCGCCGCTGTCCGTGTCCCACAGCCCGACGTCGGCGGTGTGGGCCAGGCCGTCGCCCCCGACGTCGAGCAGGCCCATGTCCGTGACCACGACTGCCCGGTCCAGGTGGAACCGCCAGCCGACCACGTAGTTGCCGGTGTAGCCGGAGCTGTAGCCGCCGGTCCAGGTCACCGCGGCCACCGGGGTGTCGGCGGGTTCTTCGCCCAGCAGCGCCTGGGCGAAGCGCTCGCCCATCACCCGCTGGCCCAGGCCCTGGTAGTGCCAGGGATCGGCCGGGTACAGGCCCAGGTCGTCGGTCTCGATGGCGAAGACGTAGGGGTCGGCGTCGGCGACCGCCTGCTGGGCGGCCCGCACGGTCTCGCGAAAGGCGCACACGCCGGTGCAGTCGATGCGGCCCAGGACGAAGGGCAGCTCGGGGTCGCGGAGATCGGAGCGCACCCGCTCGACCAGGTGCTGCAGGTTCACCTGGTAGGCGGCGGCGGTGTCGGCGTCGATGGCGTCGGACTCGCCCTGCATCCACACGAAGCCGGCGATCCGGTACTCGATGCCGGCTGCGTCCAGGGCGTCCCGGGCGGCGTCCACCGTGTCCATCAGGGTGGCGTAGCCCTCGCCGGCCGCCGGGTCGCCGGCGGCTTCGCCGGGGTGCCAGTAGGCCGCCAGGTCGGTGCCGCCGACGGCGTGCTTGATGAGCTTCACGTCGGTGTCGGGCAGGGCGTCGGCCAGGGTGCGGCCGAAGCTGACCTCGGGGCCGGTGTACCGGGCCGTGCCCGAGCTGTAGGCACTGCTGGGGGCCAGGGGGCGCCACCGGGGCTCGCCGGACCACCAGATCTCGACATCGTCCTGGGCCAGCTGCAGTCGGGGCGGCAGGCCGTTGACCTGGCCGATGCCGACCATGTTGCTCTGGCCGGCCAGCACCCAGACCCGGACGGTGCGCGGGCTGTCGCCGCTGTCGACCCCGCCGCTGTCACCGCTGTCGGCGCCGCCGCCGTCGCTGCTGCCGCTGTCGGTGCCGCCGCCGTCGGAGACGCCGCTGTCGCCGCCGTCGCTGCCGCTGTCAGAGCTGCCGCTGTCGTCGACGCCCGCGTCCGTGGGCCCGCCACTGTCCGCACCGGCGGAGGGCGCCGGCACGCACTGATCCCCGCGCAGCACGGTCCCCGGCCCGCAGGACAGGTCCGCGGACGTGCAGGCCGAGACGAACAGTGGGACCGCGAAGATCACGGTCCCACTGTAGCGGAGGCGCCGAGGCCGAAGGCTCAGAGCAGGTCGATGTCGATGTCGACCATGCTGCCCTTGCCGGCGGCGACCTTCTTCGCGTAGAGCGCGGCTTCGGGCAGGATCTGCTCGAAGAAGAACCGGCCGGTCTGCAGCTTGCTCTGCCGCAGCTTGTCGTCGGCGGGCCGGGCCATGACCGTGCAGAGCTGACGCAGCCACACGTGGCCCAGGGTCACGAGCGCGAACTGGTTGAGGTAGTTGCTGCCGACCGCGCCCACCAGCTCGGGGTCCTTCATGGCCTTGCCGCCCAGGTCCATGGTGGTCTGGGTCAGCCGACCGGCTTCCTTGCCCATGGCGGCCACGAAGGGCGCGAGCTCCGGGAAGGCGCCAGCGGCCTCGATCTGGGCCGTCACTTCACCGGCGAAGCGCTGCAGCAGGCGGCCACCGCCCATCGGCAGCTTGCGGCCGACCAGGTCCAGTGCCTGGATGTGGTTCGTGCCTTCGTAGATCATCGCGATGCGCACGTCGCGCAGGTACTGCTCGACCGGCCAGTCCTGGGTGAAACCGGCGCCGCCCATGACCTGCATGGACTCGCTGGTGTTCAGGAAGCCGCGCTCGCTGCCGTAGCTCTTGATGATCGGGGTCAGCAGGGCCACCAGGTCGCTGGCGGCGGCCTTGGCGTCGGCGTCTTCGGACTTGTGCATGATGTCGTACTGGATGGCGATCCAGGCGACGAGTCCGCGCAGGCCTTCGGTGGTCGACTTCACGGTCAGCAGCATCCGGCGCACGTCGGGGTGCACCAGGATGTTGTCGGCCTTGTGGTCGGCGTCGCGCTTCTTGGGGTCCAGGCTGCGGCTCTGGCGGCGGTCCTTGGCGAATTCCAGGGCCGCCTGGTAGGCCGCATGGCCCAGCGACACACCCTCGATGCCGACCTGCAGCCGCGCGGCGTTCATCATGGTGAACATGCACTTCATGCCGCGGTGGGGCTCGCCGACCAGGTAGCCGGTGGCGCCTTCGAGGTTCATCACACAGGTGGGGCTCGCGTGGATGCCCATCTTGTGGTCGGTGCCGCCGCAGAAGATCGGGTTGCGGCTGCCGTCGTCCATGAACTTGGGCACCAGGAAGGTGCTGATGCCGCGGGTGCCGTCGGGGGCATCGGGCAGGCGGGCGAGCACCAGGTGGACGATGTTGTCCGTCATGTCGTGCTCACCGAAGGTGATCCAGATCTTGGTGCCGCTGAGCTTGTAGACGTCGCCGTCGGGCTCGGCCTTGGTGGTCAGCAGGCCCAGGTCCGTGCCGCAGTGGGGCTCGGTCAGGCACATGGTGCCGCCCCACTCACCGCTGATCAGCTTGGGCAGGTACTTCTCCTTCTGCTCTTCGCTGCCGTGGGCCTCGAGCGCGTCGATGAGGCCGGCCGCCAGGCCGCCGCACATCGAGAAGGACTTGTTGCTGGCGATGAGCACCTCGCTGGCCAGGGTCGCCAGGACGAAGGGCGCGCCGATGCCGCCGTGCTCGGGCTCGAAGGGCAGGCTGGTGAAGCCGTTCTCGGCGTAGGCCTTCCAGGCGTCGACGAAGCCCGGGGGCATGGTGACGCTGTGGTCGGCCGGGTCGTACTTCACGCCGATGCTGTCGCCGGGGTCGTTGAGCGGGGCCAGCACGTCGATGCAGAACCGGGCGTACTCGTCGATCATCGACAGGCCGGTCTCCAGGTCGAAGTCCTGGTAGGCGGCCATGGTCTGCACGGTCGTCTCGTAGTCGAAGGCTTCCAGCAGGAAGCGGATGTCGTCGAGGGGGGCCTGGTAGCGGCTCATGGGGGAGCTCCGGGAGCGGTCAGGGGAGGAGAGGCAGGGAAAGGGGGTCGAGCTAATCCGTCCAGCGCGCCGGGCGAGGGAACGCAGGGTCGCAGGAGGGGCACGCTCGGCGGGTCGGTCGGCGCGCTCAGTCGGCGGCGGGGGGCAGCGAGCCGTCCCCGGCCGAGGTGAGCACTTCCAGGATGCGCTGCACCCGCGAGCCGTGCAGCAGCAGGCTGGGGGCGCCCTGGGGGCCTTCGGGGTCTTCGTCCAGGGGGTCGAAGCGCAGCCCGGCGGCCAGGTCGCTGGACAGGGCGCCGGCGATCCAGGTGTGCACGGCCCGGCCGGGCAGCGGCGTGCCGGTCAGGCGCACCTGCAGCAGGCTGGCGGTGACCTGGCCGTGCAGGCGCAGGGCTTCGGTCGTCAGCGGACTGCTGTCCCACAGGGCCATGCGCTCGTCGTTGGACACGGCCCGGCGGGCGGCGGCTTCGGCCGCGCGGACCAGGGCGGGGTCGCCCACCGCCGGCGTCACGGTGAGGTGCAGGCGCAGGCGCCCGGGGCGGGTGGCCATGCGGGCCAGGACCATGGGCAGGGCCGGGGTCATCCACGCATGGTTGGCGTCGAGCAGGCCCTGGGGGTCGTCGGTGTCGTCGGCCAGGCCCAGGGCCGGGCCGTCTTCGACGTCCGGGGCGACCGGGCTGTCGTGCACGAACCAGTCCCAGGCGTCCAGCAGGGCCCCCAGGTCTTCGGTGGCGGCGGCGAGCGCGCGGTCGGCGGCGTCGGGGGTCTCGGCCCGCCGCGACAGGCCGATCCACGCGGCGCCGGGCTGGTTCGCGCCGATCTCGACCACGAAGTGCAGGGACGCCGAGCGGCCGCTGTCCTGCAGCCAGGTGGCCAGGGTGGACGCGGCGAGGGGAGTGGCGGGCAGCGCGTCGCCGCCGTCACCGTCGCCATCGTCACTCTCGGCGTCCGAGGGTGTGGCCTGGCGCCAGGCCGTGGCCTGCGGCAGCGACCAGGGTCCCACCGCGTGGGTCGTCACCTGGGGATCGGTCCAGTGCGCGGGCATGGGCTCCCGTCGAGGGCGGAGAGGGGGGGGAGAGGAGGTTCTAAGCGACCCCGCCGCCGCGCGCCGGACAGAAAGCGCCCTACCAGCAGCGGTCGTTCTCGACCCCCGGGGTGCCGGGCTCGCCCCCGCTGGTCATCACCGTCGTCTGGCCGCACCAGTGGGCCATGTCGTCGTTGCCCTCGGCCGTCAGCTCGCGCGGGTCGACCCCCACCGCCTGGGCGGTGCGGACCCAGCTGTCGTCGTAGACCAGCCGGTCGATCTCGACGCCGTCGGGACGCTCGAGGATCACCTCGTCGCCGTTGTTGCCGAAGGCCATGCCGGGCGGCGGCAGGTCCGGCCGCAGGAACCACGCGTCGCAGCCCTCGACGCCGCCGTTGGTGATCGGGTTCATCTCGGCGCAGACCAGGAAGTACTCGCCCGGCGGGATGCGCATGCTCTCGGAGATGACCCAGGTGTCGTAGTCGTCGTCCCGCAGCGTGTAGCCGTGGATGTCGATGGTCCGGCCCGACGTGTTGTAGAGCTCGAACCACTCGCCGGCGGTGTCGTAGACGACTTCGGGGTTGACCATCAGCTCGCTGAGCACGAGATCGCCCGGCTCGGCGTCGTCTTCGTCGATGGCGCCGCTGTCGCCGCCGCCTTCTTCGATGAACACCCGCACCGTGTCGGTGCCCGTCTCGCCGTCGGTGTCGGTGACCGACAGGGTCACCTGGTGCACGCCCTCGGACAGCGACTCGGTCAGCAGGATGCTGCGGCCCTCGCTGGACAGCTCGCCCGGCAGCGCGCCGTCCAGGTCGCTGCTCCACGCGAAGACCAGGTCCTCGGCCGGCGTGGTGTCGTCGGTGGCCTCGCCCTGGAAGCTGACCTGCTGGCCGGGGGCCCAGGTGCTGTCCATCTCGGGCGCGGTGATGGTCACCGTCGGCGCCCCGAGCGGACCCATCACCAGGTACTCCAGGGTGTGGTCCCCGTAGTCGTCGTCGCTGTCGGTGACGGCCAGCCGGACCAGCTGCGGGCCCGGCGCCAGGTCGGAGGGGTCGATCCCGGCCGCCACGGCGCCGTCGGCGTCGGGGCGGCTGTCGATGCGAAGCTCGCCGAGCTCCCACCAGGCCGTCAGGGTGTCGGCGTCGTCCTGCTCGTCGCTCACCACGCCGGTCAGCGTGATGAGGCCCGAGCCCTGGCGCCAGGGGTCGTCGGCGGTGGGGGAGGAAATGCGCGCCGTCGGCGGCGAGGGGATGCGGCCGAGCTTGGTGTCGGAGCCGCAGGCCAGCAGCAGGGCGGCGGGGAGGAGGAAGGTCACGGGTGCTCCAGCGAGGTGCACGGTAATCCGCGTGGATGGCGCTGGGGTGACGAAGGCACAGCGGGTGGGCTGCGTGTGGGACTAGCGTCGCTAGTCCAGGTCCGTCCCGGGGGCGGGACTAGCGTTGCTAGACTCCTACCAGCGGTCGTCGATCCGCCCCTGGGCCTTCTGCAGCTCGGTCGCGAACACCCAGGTTGGCGACACGGTGTCCTCGTAGTGGTCGCCGTCGTCGGACAGCAGGCTCACTTCCTTGTTGAAGTCCGGCTCGGGCACGATGTAGCTCAGGTAGTTGTCGGCCATGCCGACGACGGCTTCGTGCGGCAGGTCGAAGGCATCGAGCAGGGGGGCCTGGGTCTCGTCGTAGGACAGCCGGTAGGGCGATGCGTGCATCCGGGTGCAGTCGCAGCCGTCCAGGGACATGCGCTCACGGCAGTCCTCGTACGCGATGCTGTCGCAGGCTTCGGGATGCTGGGGGAAGTAGATGGCGCCCCGGCCGCTGCCGCGGGCCGTCAGGTCGGCGACCTCGGCCTGCCAGGCGGGGTCGTCTTCCGGAAGGCCCCAGGCCAGCTCGGGCAGCAGCTCGCCCGGCACGGCGACCAGGCCCAGGTCGCCGAGCTGCAGCCGGAAGGTGCGGGTCTCGATGCAGCCCATGTCCTCGCCGCCCGGGGTCTCGGTGTCGTCGACCCACGGGCACAGGTCCTCGTCGAAGACCGCGTCGTCGAGCCCCAGGTCGAACACGTCCATCGGGCCCAGCAGCTGGTAGGCGATGTTGGTGATCGGCAGGTAGAAGCCCTCGGCCTCGACCCGGATGGGCGAGGGGTCCAGCGGCTGGCCGGCATCGAGGGCCGCGATGGCGGCTTCGGCGATGTGCCAGCCGTGGCTGCGCACGAACTCCCAGGTGTCGCGCTCGGCCCACGCGGGCAGGGGCTCGCCGTCGTCGGTGGTCCGGGCGTCGCCCTCGGTCTTGCCGAAGCAGCCGCCGTCCGCCTCGTCGGCGACCTCCTCGGCCGAGCAGGTCTGGAAGACGTGGGTGCCGTCCTCCTCGACCAGCGGCAGGTCCCCGTTGAGGGCCGACTGCATGCCGCCCAGGCTCTCGGGCAGGTGCATGGCCACGCCGCCGTAGCGCGCCTCGAGCACCTGCCGGGTCACGCCGATCCAGTCGCTGCTGATGCTGTTGTTGTCGCCGCCCCAGGTCTCGGGGTGGCCCGACCAGTTGGTCAGCGTGAACACCGTGCCGCTGCCGTCGGGGCGGTTGCCCTGCAGCACCAGCAGCTGGTCGCTCACCAGCACGGGGTCGCGGCCGTCGTAGATCATGCCGTGCATCTTGGCGACGGGGTTGTCGCCGCCCCAGTCGCTGCCGTTGAACCAGCGGGAGCGATCGCGCATGCGCACGGTGCCGATCGTCAGGTCGACGGGCTCCATCGCCGCGGCGGCGTCGCGCACGGCCTGCTCGATCGCGTCGGGGATGGCGGCCTGGTACTCGGGGTCGATGCCCGACACCGGGTCGGCCAGGTTGAAGGGGTTGCCCCACAGGCCCATGGTGTCGGGGCCCTGGTGGTTGTGGCTCGAGCTGACGATGAGCCGGTCGGGATCGAAGCCTTCGGTCGCGACCAGCCGGTCGCGGGCCTCGTGGATGCGCGGGCTGCCGAGCCCGACGAAGTCCAGGGCCACGAAGGCGACGTACTCGCCGTCCTTGGCGATGACCGTCGCCCGGGCGTAGACCGGGTCGTGCACGCTGTCGGCCGGCCGCAGCGGCGAGAAGCCGCCGATCCACACGGCGTCGAACCAGCCGTTGCCGTTGACGTCGTCGAAGGGCTCGCCCTTGCACTCGCTGCCGTCGGGGTCCCACAGGCAGCCCTCGAACAGGTCGTTGCCATTGACGTCGGTCCAGGTCTCGACGATCTCCGGCGTCACGTCGACGATGGCGGCCCCGGCGTAGGTCACGCCGTCTTCGAGCAGCGGCATGTCGAGGGGAGGGCCGTCGTCGCCGCCGGGGCCCCCGGAGTCGGTCGCGGCCGTGCCGCCCTTGTCGGCGCAGGCGACGAGCAGGAGGAGGGGGAGGAGGGGCATGACGGGTCCCGGGGAGGGGGCGGAAGGGGCGCATCATAGCGGGCGATCTCCCTGCCGAGTGGGACATCGATGCCCCACCCTGCCGCCCCAGGGGCGGGGCAGGCACGCCCCACCCCTCCCTGCTGGCGCACACTTGCGAACGGTACGGTTCTTGCTGCGTTTCCGGGCGATGCGCGCCTCCGTCCCCGGCTCCCTCCCGGCCCTCCTCCTGGCCCTCCTCCTGGGTCCGACCTCCTCGCACGCGGCCCCGCGGGTCGTCGAAGCCTGGGTGGCCTGGGGGTCGGCCTCGGGACTCTCTCTCTCCCCCGGAGGCCCGGACCAGCTCGCCCAGGGCCCCGAGCAGCTCGCGGTCGGCCCCGACGGGGTCCCCTGGCTGTTCGACCCCGTCCAGGGCGAGGTCGTCCCCCTGGCCGCCGACGGGGGTGCGCATCGCTCCTTTCCCGTCCGCCACTGCAGCGACCTGCTGGTGGTCGACGACGGTCTGCTGGTGCTGGACCACAGCGCCCGGACCCTGACCCTGTGGTCGCCCCAGGGGGTGGCCCTCGACTCCATCGAGCTGCCGGCCCTGGTCCCGACCCACGTCGGCCTGGCGGTCGACGGCGACCGGGTCCTGGCGCGGGACCCCTTCGGGAACCTGCACCCGGTCGGCGTGCTGGACGGTGGGCTCCGCAAGGAGGACGGCCCGCTCGAGGAGGTCGGAACGGGCGTGCGCTGGCGGGAGGGCATGCTGTCGACGGAGGGGCTGCAGCTGTCGCTCCCCGACGCCCTGCGGGCCAGCGGCCAGCGGTTCGGCGACTGGCTGATCGTCGACGAGGTCCGGTCGGACGAGGGCCCGCTGGTGGTCGAGCGCACGGCCTGGCACGTGCCGACGGGACAGTCGGTGGCGCTGCCGGTCCGGGATCGGGCCTATGCCCCGCGCGGCGACGCGGCGGCCCTGCCCGACGGCGGGCTGCTGGTGCTGGTGCCGTGGGACGACGGCCTGTCGCTGATCGAGGTGCAGCCATGAGACCGCTGCTGCTGGCGCTGGGCCTGTGCGCCCTGGCACCGCCGGCCCTGGCGGGCATCGACCGCGAGGACGTGCTCGACAACGCCGCCCTGTTCGCCACGCACCCCTGGACCATGGGCGCGGCCAACCAGACCGCGTCCTGCTCGGCGTCCTATGTGTCGGACTACAGCCCCGGCCAGAGCTACCGGGGCATCCCCTACGACTGGGGCGGGTGGGTCACCACCGACGAGTACGACGACGCCCTGGCCGCCGGCTACGGCGCGGGCAGCCACAGCTGGCACGGCGTGCTGTCCTGCACCGTGGGCGTCGACTGCTCGGGCTTCGTCAGCCAGGCCTGGGAGACGTCCCAGAAGTACGGCACGGCGACCTTCCACCAGGTCACCCACGACATCTCGTCGGCCGACCTGCTGCGCGGCGACGCGCTCAACGACGCCGGCAGCCACATCGTGCTGTTCGCGTACCAGTCCGCGGCCGGCATCCCGATCCACTACGAAGCCAACGGCGCCCTGGTGTTCGTGGACAGCGACCAGGGCTGGTCGGCATTCTCGGGCTACACGCCGATCCGCTTCGACGAGATCGGCGACGACAGCGCGCGCGGCACGACCAGCAGCCCCCACGAGATCGACGCTTTCCCCTTCGAGGACCTGCGCTGGACGGCGGGTGCGCGCAGCGACAGCTTCGACCACTACAGCTGCGCGCCGGGCACCGACGAGTCGGGCCCCGAGCAGCTGTACCGGTTCGAGGTGGCCACTGCGGGCACGCTGACCGTGCGGGTGTCCGACGACGACGGGGTGGACGTGGACATCCACGTGCTGTCCGCGGCGGACCCCGACGCCTGCGTGGCCCGCGACGACCGCGAGCTGTCGGTGGACCTGACCCCCGGCACCTGGTGGATCGCCGCCGACACCTGGGTCGGGACCTACGAGTACCCCGGGCCCTACCTGCTGACGGCGACCTTCACGGGCTCGACCGGGGACGCCGGCGGGACCGGCGATGCCCCGGACACCGGGGTCGCGGCCGCCGACGACGGGGACACCGGCAGCGCCGCGGGCGATGCACCGGGTGGGGGCCAGGGCGGCGGCCCGGACGACCCGCCCTCGGCCGAAGGTGGCTCGGGGCGGACTCCGGGTGGACCGCGTCCCGGCGACCGGCAGGCCCTCGACGGCATGGGCGGCGGCTGCGACCTGGGCGGCAACCTGGCGTCGGGCGGTGTGCTGCTCCTGTTGCCGCTGCTGGCCCTGCGCATGCGGCGGGAGCGCCGCCGGGTGAAGGCCTGAGCACGCGGCCGGCGCCGTCGCCGCAGTAGGCTGCCTCCATGGCCCAGCACCTCCTCCTCGCCCTGTCCCTGCTCTCCCCGGCCCAGGCGGCCCCCACCTGGCCCGACGGCGCCGTGCTGCTGGTCGACACGACACAGCTGCTCTACGACGAGCCGGCCACGACCGAGGCCGAACTGCTCGCCCGCGAGGGCATGGTCGGCATCGATCCGCGCTGGCCCCAGGCCCAGGGCGCCGCCGGCTACCTGGTGCTGGTCGCCGGCAAGCAGGTGGCCGAGCTGCCGTCGTCGGCGCGGACCTGGAGCGGCAAGGCGCGGGTCGGGCAGCAGGTGGCGGTGCTCGCGGTCGACGCCGCGGGCGAGGCTGCACCGGTGCTGAAGGCGCGGGTGCAGGGCTTTCCGGGGCTCTCGGCCGACGGGGGCTTCGGAGCGGGTGGGCTGTTCGGTGCCGACGGGGCGTCCACCAGCGACGAGGCCTTCGTCATCGGCTCGGCTTCGTCCTGGGGCGACGCGACCGACGGCGAGACGGCGGGGGGCATCGGCGGCCGGCCCGGGGCGCTCATGACCCGGCCGGGCGGCGGCCCTCCCAAGGGCGAGCGCGAGCCGCTGCCCGCGGTGCGCACGGATGCGCTGGAGGCGTCGCCAGCCCAGGAAGCCGCGGGGCTGCGCCGGCGGCTGACGGTGCTGCACAAGCAGCTGGCCTTCTGCCTGGCGAAGGACGGCGAGGCAGGCAGCGGCAGCCTGGTCGTGGGCTTCGAGGTGCGCGGCGATGGGACCGTGACCCGGGTGCAGGCCGAGGCGCCCGGCGTGCCGACCGGCGCGGTCGAGTGCGTCGAGGCACACATCGCGCGCCTTCGGCTGGCGGCCGAACATGCGGGCGCGGTGCGCTGGACCCTGGTCTGGTGATTTTCAGTTGACCCGCGGTCAGTTGGTGTGCAGTCAGGCCGGCGTTCCCCGGAACCGTCCGCTTCCTCCCCGCTCCTCCCTCCTCCCCCGGAATCGATCATGTCCCTCGTCGGCCTCTTCAAGGGCAACGGCCCCAACGGCTTCGGCTACGACACCACCGCCGAGCAGGTCACCGAGGGGCTCGACCTCTCCGGCCAGACCATCCTCATCACCGGCTGCAACAGCGGCCTGGGGCTGGAGGCGATGCGCGTCCTGACCCTGCGGGGGGCGACGGTGCTCGGGCTGGCCCGTACCAAGGAGAAGGCCGCCGAGGCGGGCGCGACGGTGCCGGGCACGGTGGTGCCCTACGCCTGCGAGCTGTCCGAGCCCGAGAGCGTGCGGGCGGCCGTCCGGGCCATCCTGGACGACGGGCATCGCATCGACGCGATGATCCTGAACGCCGGCATCATGGCGCTGCCCAAGCGCACCCTGAAGCACGGCCACGAGCTGCAGTTCCTGACCAACCACCTGGGCCACTTCATCCTGGCGACGGGCCTGCTGGGCCAGCTGACGGAGAAGGGCCGGGTCGTCGTGCTGTCGAGCGCCGCCCACACCACCACGCCGCGGGGCGGCATCCGGTTCGACGACCTCAGCCTGGAGCAGGGCTACCAGGCGTGGACGTCCTATGGCCAGAGCAAGCTCGCGAACCTGCTGTTCGCCCGCGCGCTCAGCAAGCGCCTGCCGGCCGGCCAGGTCGCCAACGCCGTGCACCCCGGCGTCATCAACACGAACCTGGGCCGGCACATGCCGGGCTTCGCCATGGCCATCTTCGGCACCGCGGGCCGGCTGTTCCTGAAGACCACGCCCCAGGGCGCGGCGACCGAGGTCTGGGCCGCGGTGCACCCCGACATGGCCACGGTCAGCGGCGAGTACCTGGCCGACTGCAACATCGCCCGGTCGAGCGCGCATGGGCGCGACGACGCGCTGGCCGAGCGGCTGTGGACGGTGACCGAAGAGCTGGTGGCCGCGCTGTAGTGCTCAGAGGAACAGCGGCGCGTGGTGGGCGCGCCAGGTGTCGGCGCCGTCGGGCTCGAGGGCGACCGGCACGAAGAGCTGCAGCGCCCGCTCCTGGCCAGTGACCACGGCGACGTCGTGGGGCGCGTTGTGGTGCTGCAGGGCCTTGCCGGCGGCGAGGCGGCCGGCCACGAAGGCGCGGTGGTCGGACAGCCGGCGCGACACGAGGTCGGGTCCGGCTGCGGTGGCGGCGGCCAGCCGGGGACCGATGCGATCGACCAGGTCCGGGTCGAGGTCGACGCCGACGCTCGACCGGCCCGCCACCAGCGCCGCGGCCATGGTCGTGCCCGTGCCGACGAAGGGGTCCAGCACCACGTCGCCCTGCAGGCTGTACATGTGGATGAGCCGCCAGGGCAGGGCGAAGGGGAAGGCCGCGCTGCGCTCTCGGCCGGCGCCTTCGAGCTGCTGCCCGACCCCCGGCAGCCCGCGCCACAGGTCGGAGAACCAGTCGTTGCGTTCTTCCCAGAAGAAGGCGCTGCGGCGGCGGCGCTCGGCGTCGGCCCGGGAGAAGGCCCGCTTGTCGCCCTTGCGCAGGATCAGCACGTACTCGTGCTCGTAGGTCACGTAGGCGCCGCCCGGGAGCATGCCGGAGCCCATGAACTTGGTCGGGCTGTTGGTCGGCTTGTGCCACAGCAGGTCGGGCAGCACGGAGAAGCCCGCGGCCATGGCGCCCTGCAGGATGCGGGCGTGGTTGGGCCACAGGGCGAAGCGACCGCCGATCGTCCGCGTGGCGTCCCCGATGTTCAGGCACAAGAGCCCGCCGTCGCACAGGACGCGATGGCAGGCCGCCCACACGTCGTCGAGGGCGGCGTGCATCGCCGCGAAGGCCGCGGCGCCGTCGTCCTGCGCCAGGGCGGCCGCGCTGTCGGGCGCCATGGCGGCGAAGGCCGCGTCCCACATGGCGATCATCGGGTAGGGCGGCGACGTCACCACCAGCTGCACGCTGCCGTCGGGCAGGGCGGACAGATCCCGGGCGTCGCCCCGCAGGGCCCGGTGGAGCGTCCGCATCAGGGGGGGCCCAGGGCGGCCACGCACTCGCGCAGGGTCCGGCCGATCCGCGTCTGGTCGCGGATCGCCGACAGCTTGGGCCAGGTCGCGCGCTGGCCTTCCAGGATGAAGGTGGCCAGGTCCTCGCGCGAGGGGTTCACCACCATCCGGGCCAGCAGCTCGGGCCGGAAGCGCGGGTGGATGTCGATGTCGCCGCGGTATTCCTGGGTGATGAGCGCGTGGGCCCGGTCGGCGAGCTGGCCGACGGGGCCACGGCCGCCGCGGGTCACCCGGCGGGCCAGGTCGGCGGCGAAGGCGCCCTGGGTGCGGGCGGTGCCCGACGCGATGCCGGCGACGGCTGGCACCAGGCCGCGGCGTCCGTGGTGGCGGACCAGCGGCATGGCGTGGGGGTTGGTCTGGCTGACGATGAAGTGGTTGACGTTGTGCAGGCGGGCGAGGCGCAGCTTGGGCAGGTCTTCGTAGAGGCTGCCGTCGACCCAGCGCTCGCTCTCGACGTAGGGGACGATCTCGCCGTCGCGGGTGCGGCGCTGCAGCACGACGGGCGGGAACAGGCCGGGCAGGGCCGAGCTGGCCAGCGCCGCGCTGGCGATGAGCACGTCGGGGGCGGTGAGGTGGTTGAGCAGCCGCGGCTTCTGGCGGGTCCGGGTCGGGCTGACCGGGATGTTGAGGGCGCGGCCGGAGTGGGCCCGGGCTTCGGCGAAGGTGGACAGGCCGACGTTGTGCCGCAGCACGTCGTAGAGGGCCTGGGGCTCGAGGAGGGCGCCGCGTTCGAGGGCCAGGCGCGGCCCCACGGGCTGCAGGCCGTCGAGGCGGATCCGGTCGGTGTCGGCGAACATCTCGGCCAGCTCGGCGTCGTTGCGGGCGCAGACCCCTGCGGCCACCATCGCGCCGGTGCTGGCGCCGGACAGGATGTCGGGGAGCAGATCGGCGTCGAACAGGGCCTTGACCACCCCCAGGTGGTGGAAGCCCCAGGTGGCGCCGCCGGACAGCATCAGCGCGCTGCGCCCGTAGACCCGCTCGGCCCGCTGGAAGCGCTCCAGCCGGGCGGCGCGGGGCACGCCCGGGATCTCGTGGCGGGCCAGCCAGCGCAGGCTGGCCTCGACCTGCTCGATCCACCGCAGCACCAGGTGCTTGGTGCCGGACAGGGCCACCGCGTACAGCTCGGGGGCCGAGATGTCCTGCTGGTGGCGGTAGACGGTCTCGGTCAGCTTCTCGGCCAGGGTGAGTCCGTCGCCGGCGTCGCGCAGGGCCTGCAGCTGGGCGAGCTCCTGGCGCAGCAGGGCCGCGTCGTAGTGGGGGCTGTCGTCGTCGGCCCGCCACTGGTCGGCGCCGGTGCGCAGGTCGACCTCGGCGGCGGCGGCCTTCCATTCTGCCCGGGAGGTGGCCTGTTCCAGCGCCACCCATGCGTCGCGCAGGGCGCGGGCGTCGCGGGTGAACCGCCGCGGCGGCGACAGGGACTGGCGGTCTCGCTCCATGGCGCTGTCCTAATGCCCCGGTCCGGGCCCGGCGCGCGCGCCCCGGCTGCGGTAAGCGGACGCATGTCCGACGAGCGCCTCTACGACGACCTGGCCGCGTGGTGGCCCCTGCTCAGCCCGCCCGAGCACTACGCCGCCGAAGCCCGCGCCTTCCTCACCATCCTGGCGCACGCCCGCGGCCAGGACATCGGCTCGCTGCTGGAGCTCGGCAGCGGCGGGGGGCACCTGGCGTCCTGCATGCCGGGCGCCCTCGACCTGGTGCTGGTCGACCGGGCGCCGGCCATGCTCGCCGCCAGCCGGGCGCTCAACCCGGACCGCACCCACGTCGAAGCCGACATGGCCGTCCTGGACCTGGGTCGCACCTTCGACGCGGTGCTGCTGCACGACGCCGTGATGTACCTGACCGCACCCGGCGCCCTGGACGCCGCCTGCGCCACCGCGGCGCGGCACCTCGTGCCCGGCGGCGCCTTCCTGGTGCTGCCCGACCTGGTGGCCGACAGCTTCGAGGAGAGCACGGTGTCCGGCGGCACCGACGCTCCCGATGGCCGTGGCGCCCGGCTGCTGGAGTGGCGCTGGGACCCCGACCCGACCGACGGCCGGTTCCGCGTCGACATGAACTTCCTGCTGCGCGAGGCGGACGGCACCGTGCGCGCGGTACACGACGTGCACGAGATGGCCCTGTTCGAGCGCAACGACCTGTGGCGCGCCATCCGCGCCGCCGGGCTGCAGCCGGTCGAGGCCCCGGTGCGCATCGCCGCCGCGCTGGGCAGCGAGGTCTTCCTGGCCCGCAAGCCGGCCTGAGCGGGCGCGTCGGTCCCTCGACCCGCCTACTCCTCGGCGGGCTCGTGGTGCGGTCCCTCGCCCGCGGGGAAGGGCCGGGTGTCGTCGACCCAGCCCGCGCCGGCGTCGGGGAAGGCGTCGGCGTAGGGCACGTAGGGCTTGATGTCCAGGACGGGCGTGCCGTCGAGCAGGTCGTGCTCCTCGATGAGCAGCACCTGGCCTTCGACGCCGACGATGCGCACGCAGGTCAGGCCGATCGGGTTCGGACGGTGCGGCGCCCGGGTGGCCAGCAGGCTGCGGGAGGGACCGCCGCGGGGCGGGGTGACGCGCGCCTTGCGGGTGCGGCGGTTGAGGTGCAGCCAGGTGATGAGCCAGGCCCGCTCGAAGCCGACGAGGTCGGCGATGGCGTCGGCGGGGATGCCGGGCAGCAGCTCGACCCGCCCGGGCGAGGCGCCGGTGACGTCGGGCCCGACCCCCTGGCGGGGCGTGCCGAACCGCTCCTTGAAGGGCGACCGCACGACGGCGATGGGCTGCATCAGGACCTGGTCGGGGGCGTCGACCACGTCGGTGTAGGCCTTGGGCTGCTTGCGGGGCATGGGCGGTCCGGTGGAGCGGACGGAGGGCCTATCCGCCCCAGCCCGGGACCCGCACGACCGTGCCGTGCACGACCCGGAACACCCGCAGGTGGGGCAGGGGCCGGTCCAGCGAAGGGTCGATGGCCCCCGGGTGGTCGTCCCAGCGCACCGCGAGCATGGCGCCGTCGGGCACGCCCCAGCCCTCGAGGAAACAGCGCGCGGCTTCGTCGGGGGAGCCGGCGAGCACCACGTCCAGGTCGTCGCCGCCGTCGCTGCGGCCGACTTCATAGGCCAGCATGCGGTTGTCGGGGGGAGGGGGCTCGCGGCGAGGAGGGGCCGTCTGCCGCGGCTGCGCGGTGGTGCGCTGCCACCGAAGGCAGACGCCGGGCTGGATCTCGACCCGGACGCGGGCCCCGTCGTGGAACCGCTCGACGATGGTGCTGGCGGTCCGGTGCGGCCACTGCCGGGCCGCCGCCTCGGCGATGATCTGGCTGCCACCTGCGTGATCGACGATCAGCTCGACGCCGTCCCCGTTCCACACCCGCGCGCCGGTGCAGGACAGTCCCGCGGCCTGGAGGCGCGCCAGCACCTCGGCCATGCCCCGTGGGGAAACCATGCTCATCGGGTCGGAGGATACCGCCTGCGACAGCGTGCTGCAGCAGGTCGGGCCCACAGGTGGACACCGCCCGCGCTACGTTGCCGCCGTGCTCCTCCTCCTGCTGACCCTCGCTTGCGGCGAGCCCGCGTCCGACACGGGCGCCGGCGGCATCGACTCTGCCGGTTCGACCAGCGAGATCTGCCAGGATGCGCCCCAGGTCAGCTGGGCGGGCTGGGCCGACGGCTTCTTCCAGGGCTACTGCCGCAGCTGCCACTCCTCGACGACCCCGGATCGCCGCGGAGCGCCCGAAGGTGTCGACTTCGACACCCTCGACCAGGTGCGTGAGCAGGCCGACCTCGTCCGCTGGTCCGTCATCGAAGAGGGCCGCATGCCCGTCGGCGGCGGCGTCTACGAAGACGATCTGTACCTGCTCGAGGTCTTCCTGGACTGCACGCTCTGATCGCGGGGCGCGCTGACCTGCCGGCCGGCGAGCGCTAGGCGTCCAGGATCGCGCTGATCGGCTGCTCGCCGCGCGTGAGCAGCGCGTCGGGGTCCAGCCCGGCCAGGGCGTAGAGCGTGGCGCCGATGTGGCCGGGCAGCAGCCCGACGCCGCTGTCGGTGACATCTCCGCTGGCCAGGTCGACCGGCTGGCCGCGGAAGTCGCTGTCCATGGCGCCGACCACACGGCCGCCGCGGATGCCCGAGCCCAGGAACATGGCCGACGTGAAGGTCCAGTGGTCCCGACCGCCGCCGCTGTTCTGCTGGGGGGTACGGCCCATCTCGGACAGCAGCACGACGGTGACTTCTTCGGCCAGCGGGCGGCCGGTGTGCGAGGTGCGGGTCTCGAGGTCGGCCATGACCCCGTTGAGCGCGTCGAACAGCAGCTCGAAGTGCTCGGACTGCTTGAAGTTCTGGGAGTGCGTGTCGAAGCCCATGCTGCACCAGCCATCGAACTGGACCATGGCGCAGCGCGTCAGGCCGAGCTCGAAGCAGTCCAGGGCGGCCTTGCAGTCGGCGGCGGTGTTCCGGGCGCAGCCGCCGGACTCGGGGTCCAGGTCGAGCTCGCTGGACCGGGCGTAGACGCCGTCGAGGATGTCGAGGGCGCGGGCGTAGCCGGCCGCGAAGCCCGCGGTCCGGGGGTCGCGGGAGGCGGCCTGGGCGTCGAGCAGGCGCTGCTGGACGTAGGCGTCGGCCAGCGCGTCGCCGTCGGTCGTGATGCGGTCGATGGGGATGCCGGCGTCCGACAGGGCCCGGGCGTCGAGCAGGGCCGGGAACTGGCCGTTGCTGCCGACCCGCACGACGCTGCTGGTGTACTCCGACGTGAAGGCCCGACCGTAGATGACCAGGTGGGGCAGCTCGAGAGGCGTCGGGGACAGGGCGGCGATGGTGCTGGGGAAGTCGTCGGCTTCGGTCGACGACCCGCCGGTCAGCACGATGAGCCGGCAGCGCTCGTGGGCGATCGACCGGACCTCGAGCCCGTTGACGAAGGCGGTCTGGTCGCCGTAGGTGTCCATGAAGGTGTTGACGGACGGGCGCTCGGCGTGGGCCACATAGGTCAGGTCGCCGACGGTGACGGGCTCGGCGTCGGCTTCCATGTCGACGTTGGCGTTGTCGAACTCGGGGGTGAACAGAACGGTCGTGTCCCAGCCGCCGTCGCAGAAGATGAACAGGAACTTGCGGTCTTCGGGCGACACGCTGGTCCCGGCGCGGGCGGGTCGGCTTCCGAGCAGCGACGGAGCGGCGAGGGAGGCTGCGCCCAGTCCGGCGGCCCGGGACAGGAAGGTGCGGCGGTCGAGGGTGCGGGAGGACATGCGGGCCGGCCTTCAGGCGGTGAGGAAGTCGGGGTCGCGGAGCAGCGCGCTGACGACGGCCACCCAGGCCGCGGCGGCCGCGGTGTCGTCGCTGCCGTCGGCTTCGTACACGGCCTGCCAGAGCGCCTCGAGGCCGGCGAGCCGGTCGGCGTCCGGGTGCGTGGCGTGCATGCGCCACACCATGCCCTCGAGCTGGGCGCCGAAGGCCGCGTCGCCGGGCCGGTCGGAGAGGGTGACCCCGTCGAGCAGGAAGGGGGCGCCGTCGTCGGACTGGAGGTCGTGCTCGACCACGTGCAGGGCCGCCGCCTGGGCGAGGCGCTTCACGGTCAGGGCCCAGGTCAGGCCGGGGTCCTGCTGCGGGGTCACCACCATGTCGCCATCGACCCCGCCGGCCAGGGTGCGGAAGCCCAGGTCGTCGTTGGCCAGCTGGTCGCAGCCGTCCTGGACCCAGCGGAAGCCGGTCAGGTCCTCGACCGCGGTCGTGAGCTGGTCGGGGGTCAGCATGCGCCGGGTGTTCTCGCGCTCGGCCACGTCTTCGGGGGCGCCGTCGACGACCGCGCCGGCCCGGTAGGTGTCGGTGTCGGTGATCGCGGCGAGCAGCACACGACCCTGCAGGTCACCGGCCAGGAACTGCTGGCGCAGCGACTCGACCGTGGTGAAGTCGTCGACGTCGACCGGGCGCCGCCACAACAGCGCGGCCATGGTCTCGGTGCCGCAGCGCACGAAGCGCGGGTCGGTCGCCACCGCGTAGCCCAGGTCGACCATGCCCTCGATCGGCGTGCCGAACCAGGCGGGCTGCACGTCGAGCACGACGGGCCCCAGGCTCTCGCGCTCGGGGTGGTAGATGCCCAGCTCGTCGGGGTTGTAGTCGATGCTCGGGTAGAAGCCGAACATCGCCGACGCCAGCGGATCGATGTGGGCGTGGCAGCCCAGGCAGTAGTCGTTGGTCCGCAGGGCTTCCTGGGTCGCTGCTTCGTCGGTCAGGGCCGGGGTGTCGGCGAAGGACACCGGCCGGGCCAGCACGTCGTCGCACAGCATCAGGTTGGCGATCGCGGCGGCGCGACTGCGGTTGCCGTTGGCCTTGCTGGTGACGTAGCGCCACCACAGCCCGTTGCTGGCCAGCACGCCGGCGTCCGGGCGCCCGTCGGTCCAGACCGCGTCCACCCAGCCGTCCAGGCCGTCGTCGGGGTCGGCCTGGAGCTCCAGCGGCCACACGTCCGCCAGGGTCTGGTTCGCCACGGTGTGGCCCTGGGTGACGATGTCGGTCCAGGGCCGGTCTTCGACCACCACCCGGGCCATCAGGCGCAGCGGCTCTTCGCCGATCGAGCGCTCGTAGTGGCACTCGAGCTCGTCGGGCAGGTGGTAGTCGTAGTGGTCGACCTGGTACTCGTCGAGGCGGGTCAGGAAGCGCTCGGCGAGGAAGCTCACGAGCTGGCGCTCGAGCCGCGGATCCTGGAGGTACTCGTCGCGGAGGCTGTCGATCTCCGCGGCGTCCGCTTCGACCCGGGCGAGCTCGTCGGCCGTGGGCAGCACGCCGCGCAGATCGAGGCTCAGCCGGCGAGCCAGCCGCGGTCCGTCCAGCGGCTCGGTCCAGACCGGCGTCTGGCCCCCGTCGGCCCCGCTGTCGGTCACGGCGCCGTCGCCGGGATCGACCGGGTCGACCGTGCAGGCCGCCAGCCACAGCAGCAGCGTGGCGCTCATCGTTCCTCCCGCCAGCCGGTGATGTAGCTGGCCAGGTCGTGCACCACGTCCATGGGCAGGCAGATCTCGTCTTCGATGAGCTCGTCGCCCACCATCAGCGGCCCACAGGGGCTGCTGCAGTCTTCGGGCAGGTCCACCCGGTACCAGTGTCCGGAGGGATCGCGCACACCTACGCCCCCGGTCGGCAGGTCGGGGCAGGTCTCGTTCCACTGCAGGCCGTAGAAGGCGATGTACTGGTCGCCGACGCCGACCACCCCGTCCACCCACAGGTCGGGCGTCGACTCGCGGGTCTCGCGCTCGCCGATGATGTCGAGCCAGCCGGACATGCCGTCGCGGTACCACGGCGTCGTCGAGCCTTCCCAGCTCCAGCTGCCCTCGAACAGCATCTCGAAGATGGCGGCGCCGTCCATCCGGTCGTGCTTGAAGGTCGTCCAGTGTCCGCCCACCGCGGCACGTTCGCCTTCGGCAGTGACGATCTCCATGTCGCCCATCATGTACAGGCTGATCTCGAAGCCGTCGGGGCTGTCGCCCTCGTGGAACTGGATCGTGCCGATGCCCAGGTAGAAGGTGCCGGTCGACGCCGTGCAGCCCAGGATCGCGCCTTCGCCCATCGCGTTCTCGGCGCCGGGGCAGAACTCGTCACCCGCCCCGTAGAGGCCCGACAGCTCGTTCATGACCCGGAAGGGATCGGGCAGCCCGGCGGTCAGCGCGTCGGCGATGCGGTCGCTGCGCTCTTCGGCCGTCCACTGCAGCTGCAGGCCGGGATCGTCAACGGTGTAGCGGGGGCCGGGATCGCCGCTGTCGGCGGTCGCCGCCGCGCCGGTGTCGTCGCCGGCCGGGGCCGTCGTGCCGGTGCAGGCCAGCAGCGCGAGCAACAGGGCGGGCGAGGGGGAGCTCACGCCGCCCAAGGTAGCACGCCCATCGGGGCTTGCACGGGTCGCCTTGTCGCACCAGCAGGGGCCTTCCGGCCCATCTGCCCGACGCTCAGGGTGCGAAGGAGGCGGACCCGGGAAGACCGTGGGTGACGCTGCCCGTGGCGAGCTCGATCAGGTGGGCCTGGGCGCCGTCGCTGGCCAGCACCCAGCCGTCCCGCTCCTGCCAGGTCAGGGGCCCGGCCTGGTCGAGGCCTTCGACCAGCGCCCACTTGCCGGTGCCCTTGACCGCGACGGGAGTCCGGGCGTGGGCTTCTTCGCGGACGACGAGGGCGTGGGCCCATGGATGCGCTTCGTCGCTCCGCACCGCCCACTCGACCTGGGCGAGCTTGTCGAGGGCGCCGGGTCGCTCGACGGTGGAGGCGACCTGGGGCGGGTCGGGGGGGAAGCTCCGACCGAGGGCGCCGATCTCGGCGGGGAAGGCGTCGGACAGCGCCATGCCTTCCTTGCGGGGCCACAGGCCGGTCGAGACGCGCGACCACTCGCCGCCCTGGAAGGCCTGGACCCGGACGACGGTCAGATCGACCATCAGCGCCGCCTGCCGGTCGTAGCGCAGCTGCTCGCCGTCGAGCTCGAAGTAGGCGCCCTGGTCGTCGATGCGCTCCTGGGTCTGCACGAGCTGGACCGCGGCCACGTGGTCGGGTGCCGGGGTCGCCGGCGCGGGGGCGGCGGCGGGGGCTTCACCGTCGGCGGCGGGGGCTTCACCGTCGGCGGCGGGGGCGTCGGCAGGGGCGTCGGCGGGAGTTTCGGCGGGTGGCGGGGTCGGCGCGGGCAGCCAGGCCGCTGCGACGCCTGCGGGCAGGGCCGGCAGGCGGGTGGCGGAGCCCGCCGCGAGGTCCACGTCCACGACCTCGAGGGCTTGCTCGCCCCAGGTCAGCAGCACACGCTGGGCCGCGGGGTGCAGCACCCAGGTCGGTGCGGCGGGGCAGGGGCCGGCAAAGGTCGCGATGGCCTGGTCGGCACCGTCGGCGCTGGTCCGGCGCTGCACGGCGCAGTCGGCGCCCTGCTCGGCCAGGCTCAGCACCGCGGGCGCGGGGGGCGGCGGGGGCTCGGCCTCGCCCTTGTCGGCGCGATCGAGGGGAGCGGTCGGGCCGGCGGGACCGGCGGGCTCGTCGCCGCCGCAGGCCAGGAGGAACAGCATGGGAAGGGTCGTCATGGCGGCATCAAAGCACGGGTTCGCCGTCCCGGGCCAGCGTGCAGCAGGCGATCTTCAGCGGCGGGCGCCCGTCGGGACTCGGGAAGTCGGCGTCTGGGACCAGGCGCTCGATTCGCGCGAGCGGTCGCCCGGCCTTGGCGGCGCAGCGGGCGAGGCCGGACTCCCAGGCGTGCCCGTCGACCTCGGCCGCGTGGTTGGTGGCGAGCACCACGCCGCCCGGCCGGGTGGCCAGGACCGCCGGCTTGAACAGGGTCGGGTAGTCGCCCACGATGTCCACGGCGCCGAAGGCCGAGGTGGCCCAGGTCGGCGGGTCGAGCACCACGATGTCGAAGCTCCTCGGCGCGAAGGGGCGGAACCGTCGCCGCCGGGCGCCGCGGCCCTTCACGGGCAGGCCGGCGAGCTGGCGGCTGGCCGGCAGCACATCGGCCTGGACCAGCTCGAAGCGCTCTGCGTCCAGCCCGAAGGCCGCGGCGTTGTCGGCGGCGTTGGCGGCACCGACCTCGAGGGCGCTGTCGGCGAAGTCCAGGTTCAGCACGTCGGTGGCCCCGCCGCAGGCGGCGGCCAGGCCGGCGGTGGCGGTGTAGGCGAACAGGTTGAGCACGGAGCGGTCGCGGGCATGGGCCGCGAGCCAGCGCCGCGCGACACGGAAGTCCAGGTACAGCCAGGGGTCCCGGCCGCGGTGCCGGGCGCGGATCCGCATGCGGCGGCCCTGCTCGCGACAGTGGTGCAGGGCCAGGGCGTCCGCGTCCGGCTGGAACCAGTCGTCGAAGCGGGTGGGCCGCCCGTCGCGGCCGTGGCCGTCGCCTCGCCGGCCCCGGTGGTTCCAGCACAGGTGCAGGCCGGGCAGCCCGGCGTCGGCGACTGCCGCGGCGATCGCAGCCAGCGTCGGCTCGGTCAGCGGGCGTCTCCACGTCTGCACCAGCAGGAGCGGCCCGTAGCGGTCGACCGCCAGCCCCGGCCGGCCCTCGGTGGCGCCGTGGAACAGCCGCAGACAGTCGGTGTCTTCGGCGGCCAGCGCCTCCATGAGACCCGCCCGGGCGGCGATCGCCTCGGCGACCATCGCGCCCAGGGCGTCGGGGTCCTCTGCTCCGACCTCTGCCTCGCCCTCCTCCCTCACTCGATCCCCCGCAGGTCGGTGCGATCGGCGCCCCGCGAGAACACCGGCGGGCTGCCGACGGGCGCGTCGACGGTGATCCAGGCGCCGCCTGTGTGCTCCTCGCCCGTCCAGACGTCGAACCAGGCGCCGTCGGGCAGGTAGAGGTCACGCGCCGTCGCGCCTTCGGTCAGCACCGGGGCGACCAGCAGGTCCGGGCCCAGCAGGAACTGGTCGTCGATGGCGCGCACCTCGGGGTCGTCGGGGTACGCGAGCATCAGGTGCCGGACGATCGGGGCGCCGGTCTCGGCGGCGTCGGCGGCCAGGGCCTGCAGCTCGGGGCCCAGCGCCTGGTGCACCTTCGCGAAGCGCACGAAGTGGGCGGTGGTGGCGGCGTCGGTGTCCCAGCGCCAGTTCTCGTCCCGGGCGTCGCCGTCGTGGGTGCGCATGAAGGGGGTGAAGGCGCCGAGCTCCGTCCAGCGCAGGTAGAGTTCTTCGCTGCTGGGGCCGCCCGAGAAACCGGCGATGTCGTGGGTCACGAAGGGCTGGCCGCTCATGCCCATGGTCAGCATGGCGGGGACCACGGTGGGCAGGCCGTCCTCGGGCTCGAAGTCGGCTTCCTGGTCGCCGGCCCAGTGGATCATCGCGACCGACTGCACGCCGGTCCAGCCGCTGCGGGCGAACATCAGCCAGTCGCCGTCCGGGCGCAGCTCGTCCATGACCTCGCGGGTCAGGCGCTGCCAGGCTTCCGGGTAGCGGTTGTGGAAGCCGGCGGGGTCGTCGCTGCCGGCCAGCTCGGCGTCGATGGGCTGCCACTCGGCGAAGTCGGCCATCCAGCCGTCCAGGCCCACGTCGACGACGGCGGCCCGCAGGTGGTCCTGGATGTAGGCCCGGGTGTCCGGGTTGCTCAGGTCGGCGGTGGTCATGTCGCCGCGCGGGCCGAAGAAGCTGTAGACCTCGCCGGTCTCGGGGTGGAGCGGCAGCATGCCGGCGGCTTCCATCTCGTCCCAGTGCTGCAGCTCGCGATCGACGAAGGGGTTCACGTACCCGACGATGCGGTAGCCATCGGCCTTGAGCTCGGCGAAGAAGTCGGCGATGCCGGGGTACAGCTCGACTTCGTCGGGCTCCCAGCGGTACTGCACGCCGTAGCCGCCGCCGGGGTTCTCGCGCCGCCCGGTCCAGTCCTGGACCCACAGCACGGTGGCGGGGATGCCGGCGGCTTCGGCCGCGGCGACCTGGGCGCGGACCCGCTCGATGCCGCCCTGCATGCACAGCCAGGTGCCGTAGGCCCACGCCGGCGGCGCCTTGGGGCGGCCGACCTGGTCGCCGAGCTGGCCGACGACGTCCATGGGCGTCGGGCCGTGCATCACGGTCCAGACGATGGCGTCGCCCTGCATCAGCTCGACCCAGGCGACGGCTTCGTCGGTGGCGCACAGATCGACGTTCACCCGGTGGTCGGTCTGCCACAGCAGGCCGAAGCCGCGGGCGTCCAGCCACCAGGGCATCGGGAAGTAGGCCGTGTACTCGTCGCCGCTGAAAGCCCAGGAGTCCCCGGTGCGGCCGATGCCCTGCTCGCTGACGAACAGCCGGAAGGCGTGGCCGCGGTGCTCGGCCCGGGCGTGCTGCTCGCCGAAGCCGTAGAAGGTCGCGTCCGCGTCGCAGCGGACGGGGACCGCGACGGCGTCGGCCTCGGTGTCGACCGCGAGGGTGAAGGTCGAGCGGCTGCCGTCGCTCTCGACGCGCAGCGTGCCGCCGTCGAGGCGCACCAGCGCGGTGTCGCCGTCGGCGTCCAGCCCCACGACCGGCAGATCGACGTCGACCTGGTCGACGCGGTCGAAGCGCCACATGCCCAGGCTGGCGTCGACGTCCTCGGACACGGTCCGGGCCTGGATGGCCTGCCCGGGGGCCGTGGCGAACAGCTCGCGGCCGTCGACGGTGAGCACGACGCTGTCGCCGTCGAGGGTCAGCGTCACGCCGTCGGCCAGCGCCACCTCGTCCACGGCTCCGGAGTCGGCGGGCCCCTTGTCGGCCGTGCAGGCGAGCAGCAGCAGCAGCGGGGTCATCGGGCGGTCCGCGGGCGGGGGAGGGGAGGAGGAGGAGGAGGAGGAGGGCTCAGGAGGAGCGGACCAGCGCCGCGACCTCGCCCACGGTGCGGTGCCCCTCGACCGGGTGGCGCAGCGGGGCGTCGGGGAGGACCTCGTAGCGGTTGCGCCGGCCGACCCGGGTCACCCGCAGGTAGCCGTCTTCCTGCAGCTCGCGGACGATGCGCTGGGCGGCGCGCTCGGTGATCCCGACCCGGTCGGCGACGTCCCGCAGGCGCAGGTCGGGGTCGGCGTCCAGCACGAACAGCACGTGGGCGTGGTTGGTGAAGAAGGTCCAGCGCTTCTGCATGGGGGTCCTGCGGTCGGCGGGGAGGGCAACATAACCGAGGTGTTTCACGAAATGCTTGTCGTGTATTTGGTGTCGGCATAGAGCCTCCTCGCGTCCCCGCCCCATCCTCCTTCCCCGACCCCGGAGAGGCCCGCCATGACCGTCCCGTCGACCGACTCCTCCTTCGCCCCCTCCTCCCCCGAGACCCCGGCCCCGGCCCCGGCCCCGGTCGCGGTCGCCTGGGGCGACGGCATCGGCCCGGAGATCATGGACGCCACCCTGGCCATCCTCGACGCCGCCGGCGCCCGGCTGGACGTGCGGCCGGTCGAGGTCGGCCTGTCCGTCTACGAGCGCGGCCAGTCCGCCGGCATCGGCCCCGAAGCCTGGGACACCATCCGCCAGACCCGCGTGATGCTCAAGGCGCCGATCACCACCCCGCAGGGCGGCGGCGTGAAGAGCCTGAACGTCACCCTGCGCAAGACGCTCGGCCTGTACGCCAACGTGCGGCCGGTGGTCAGCCTGCACCCCTACGTGCCCTGCCGCTTCCCCGACATGGACGTGCTCATCGTCCGCGAGAACGAAGAGGACCTGTACGCCGGCATCGAGCACCGCCAGACGGCCGAGGTCACCCAGTGCCTCAAGCTCATCACGCGCCCCGGCACCGAGCGCATCTGCCACGCCGCCTTCGCCCTGGCCCGCCAGGAAGGCCGCAAGCGGGTCACCTGCATGGTGAAGGACAACATCATGAAGGTGACCGACGGGCTGTTCCGCCGCGTCTTCCAGGAAGTCGCGACCGAGTACCCCGACATCGAAGCCGACTGGCGCATCATCGACATCGGCGCCGCCATGCTGGCCGACCGGCCCGAGCAGTTCGACGTGGTCGTCTGCCCGAACCTGTACGGCGACATCATCTCGGACGTCGTCGCCCAGATCGGCGGCAGCGTCGGCCTGGCCGGCAGCGCCAACCTGGGCCAGGGCGTCGCCATGTTCGAGGCCGTGCACGGCAGCGCGCCCGACATCGCCGGCCGCGACCTGGCCAACCCCTCGGGGCTGCTGTCCGGGGCCGTGATGATGCTCGGCTACCTGGGCCAGGGCGACGTGGCGGCCCGGGTCCGCAACGCCTGGCTGCGCACCCTGGAAGACGGCGTGCACACCGCCGACATCCCCGACGGGCCGCACCGCGTCCGCACCGTCGGCACCCGCGCCTTCGCCGCCGCCGTCATCGACCGCCTGGGCCAGGCCCCCGAACACCTGGCCGCCGTGCAGCCGCCGGCCGCGCCGACCCTGGTGGTGCCGCCGCCGACCCCGCGGCCCGACAAGCAGCTCGTCGGGGTCGACGTGTTCGTGGACTGGGACCACGACGGTGCCCTGCCGGCCGCGCGCGACCCCGACATCATCGCCGGCCTGCTGCGCGCGCAGCCCACCGACGACATCGACCTGGTCATGATCACGAACCGCGGCGTGAAGGTCTGGCCGAACGGCCTGCCCGAGACCTTCAAGACCGACCACTGGCGCTGCCGCTTCCAGAAGCGCGACGGCGCCCCGGTCGAGCGGCGCCAGGTCGTGGCGCTGCTGGGCCGGCTGGTCGACCGCGGCGTCGACGTCATCAAGACCGAGAACCTGTACACCTTCGACGGCGTGCAGGGCTTCTCGCTGGGCCAGGGCCAGTAGGGGCGCTCACTCGCCCTGGATGTAGATGTCGCCGGCGCGGGTGTCCGCCACGATCACGTCGTCGGCGTCGTCTTCGTCGGTGATCCCGCTGACCGTGATGTCGCCGGCGCTGGTGTCGGTGGACACGGCGTAGGTGCCCGACGGCACCCGCAGGCTGATGTCGCCGGCGCCGGACTCGGCGATGAGCCGGGCCGGCGGCGCCAGGGTCTGCAGGTCCAGGCGGCCGGCTCCCGACGACGCCTCGATGTCGCGGCCGGTCAGGCCGACGCCGTCGATGTCGCCCGCGCTGGTGTCGGCGTAGAGCGCGCCCGACAGGTACTCGACGCGCAGGTCGCCGGCGCCGGTGATCAGGATGGCCTGCCCGTCGATGTCCCGGGCGCCGACGTTGCCGGCCCGCGTGTCCACGTCCAGGTCGACGTCCGGGGGCAGCACCAGGTCCAGGTGGGCCCGGCAGGGCGTGACGATGGTGGTGCAGTCGACGTCGATGTCGAGCACCCCGCCCGACAGCTCGGTGCGGACCACGGCGGGCTCGCGGCCGTACTCGTGGGTGATGGTCAGCTCGGTGGCGTCGGCGCCGTCGCGCCCGTCGAAGCGGATGTCGCCGGCGTCGGAGCGCACGCGGACGACGGTGACGGGGTCGGTGAAGGTGCGGGTCTCGGTGTCTTCCTGGACGTGGACGACGCAGCCGAGGGACAGGAGCGAGGCGAGGGCGAGCAGGGGCACGGGGGACTCCGCGGGCGAGGGGAGGGGGGAGGAACCGGAGGAGGCGTTGGACACCGCGGCGCGGGAAAGCGGTACCGGGGTCAGGCGGGAGGCGAGGAGGAGGCGCGCAGGGCGCGGGTGGAGAGGGCGAGGGCGCCCGTGGACAGCAGGCCGGCGGCGCCCCCGGCCAGGAACAGGCCCGCGGTGCCGATGGCGTCGAGCCACAGGCTGGTGGCCCCGGCGGTCAGCAGACTGCCGACACCGTAGGCGCTGATCATCAGCAGGCTCTGGGCGCTGTTGCGCACCTCGGCGGGGGCCTGGGTGCGCATCAGCTCGACGCCGGCGACCCAGAAGACGCCGAACACGATGCCGTGGCTGGCCTGCAGGGCGACCACCAGCCAAGGCGTGGTGACCACGGCCAGCAGCGCCCAGCGGACGGCGCCGACCAGGGCCGCCAGCACCAGGAGCGGCCCGGGCGGGGCCCGCTGCAGCAGGCGGCCGCCGACCGCCATGATCGCGATCTCGGCGGCGATGCCCATGCCCAGCGCCGCGCCGGTCCAGCCACCGCCCAGGCCCAGCCCGTCCATGTGCATGGGCAGCAGCATGTCGTAGACGGCCAGCCCGGCGCCGTGCAGGGTCAGGCCGACCATCAGCGGCGCCAGGAAGGGCGCCCGCGCCAGGGCCCGCAGGGCCGGCAGCACCGGCGCGGGGGCCGCGGTCGGCGGCCCGGGCATCACGAAGGTCAACAGGGTGGCCAGCACCCAGGTGCCCACGGCGAGCCACAGGGCGGGGCGCCCGGAGTCGGCGTCGGCCACCAGCACGCTGGCCAGCCCGGCCAGGGCCATGAAGCCCACGCTGCCCCACAGCCGCAGCCGGCCGTAGTCGCGGGCGTCGCCCCCGCCGGCCACCAGCTGCTGCACGGCGGCCGAGTCCAGCAGCGGGCCGATCGGCGCCCGCAGGAAGGCGAAGGCGACCAGCGCCACGGCGAGCCCGGGGGTGCCGAAGCGGTCCAGGGTGACGACCACCGCGGCCAGCGTGCTGAGCCCGGTCGCCAGCCGCAGCAGGGTGGCCCCGCGGCGGAAGCGGTCGGCCAGCGCCGCCCACAAGGGCGCCGACAGGATGCGGGTCAGGGGGATGAGCGCCAGCAGGGCGCCGATCCAGGCGCCGCTGTGCCCGGCCCGCTCCAGGTGCAGCCCCAGGAACGGTCCCCAGGCGCCCGTGCCGCCGATGACGAACAGGTAGACGAGGGACAGCAGCAGGGCAGGGGAGAGGGCGGTCACGATGCCCGGCGGCCTAGCCGGGCGGGCGATCGGCGGCGAGGGGGACCCCGGTCCCGGACCTGCGAGAACTTGTTCCTTGCACCGGAGTCTGTACACCAATAACAGACTCGTGTCTGGTGGCGGGGTGGTCCCGCTGTCCAGTGCCCGACCTCGTCGAGGTGTCCCATGGCCCACACGACCATGCTGATCGCCAAGCACCTGCCCCTGTTCGTCCCGATGCTGCCCCAGCGGCGCGAAGACGACCACGGTAGCGTGTTCTTCGACGACGACGCGGCCCTGGTGCCGTCCGCATAGGTGTCCCCCGACCCGACGCGCGACGACCCCCGGCCGCTCCCCACCGAGCCCGGGGGTCGCGTCGTCTCGGAGACCCATCTCACACACACGAGTCCGTGTGAACGGGATTCGTGTGTGATGAGAATCTGTCCAAGTCTTGCGCGAGCATCTCGCGCACCCCACTCCGGTTCGACTCCGGAGATCTGCACAGCAAGCGCCGCGGGCAGCGGCGGTCCCGGCCCTGCCGACGACCGTTCCGCGCCATCGCCCGGCAGGTGGCACTGTTCGGATGCGTGGTAGCGGTCGACGTAGCTCAGTCTGGTAAGAGCACTGGTCCTGGAACCAGCTGTCGAGGGTTCGAATCCCTCCATCGACACCACCGGATCCTACAACCAGGGTCCATCAGCCTGTAACGCTGATCTCACACCTGGGGCGCGCTCCAGGTCCCTGTCCGCGCATGGGAGCCGACCCGATCCCGGGGGCGGCCCGAACGGATCGCGTGCGATCCGACGGGCCCTGACCGGAGGAGGAGCGGCGACCAGGCACCGGCCACCGGGTCCGTCCACCGGCTCGTGCCCGTCCATCACCTCCTTCGCTGGCTGCGGCGCGAGGGGCCGTGGGGACGGGACCGCCTGGTGGCCCCACGGCAGCCGGCAGGGCGGGGACCCGGAGCGGCCCCCTCGCCCCCCCGGGAGGCGGCCGCCCAGCCCACGGCCTCCTCGCACACCACGCCTCGCTCCTCCTGTCGTTCCTCCCCCTTCTCCCGTCCCCCCAACCGGAGGTGCACCATGTTCCGCACCCTCTCCATCTCCCGCCTCGAGCGGGTCGCCCTCATCCGCGACGGTGTGTTCGAGCGCCTGCTCGGCCCCGGCGTGTTCCGCTTCTGGACGCTGGGATCCGTCGTCGAGCTCGTGAAGTACGAGGTCGACGCCGTCGCCCGCCAGCTGGAGCCCACCGATCCGGTCCCGGCCGAGCTGCCGGGCGCCCGGCTGTTCGAGGTCTCGGGTCGCCAGGTGGCGATCCTGTCCTGGGGCGGCGTCGATCGGCAGCTGCTGACCGCCGGCCGCTGGCGGCTGTGGGAGCAGGAGGGCCTCGCGCCCTCCGTCCGCACCTACGACTTCGACGCCCGGCCGGTCGCCCTGGCCGACGACGATCGCCTGCAGCTGGGCCAGCGCTTCGCCTGGGAGGAGGCCTCGGCCTCCACCGCCGGCCAGTTCGCGCTGGTCCTGCTCCGGGACGGCGTGCCGGTGGAGGTCCTCTCCCCCGGTCGCTACCGGACCTGGAAGGGCGGTCCCTGGGAGCTGTCGGCGGTCGATCTGGGCATCCAGCTCGTCGAGCCGGCCGCCCAGGACATCGTCACCCGGGACGAGATCCCCGTTCGCGTCAAGCCGGCCGCCAGCTGGCGGGTCACCGACCCGCTGGCCATGGCCGAGCAGACCCGCGACGTGGCCCCCCTCGTCTACGCCGCGGTCCAGCGCGCCCTGCGCGAGGTGCTCGCCGCCTACGCGCTCGACGAGCTGACCGCGGCCCGGTCGGACCTCTCCGACGCCCTGCGTGACCGTGCGGTCGCGGCCCTCCCCGAGGGCCTGCCGATCGCCCTGTCCCAGGTCTGGGTCAAGGACATCGTCCTGCCCGGCGAGGTCCGCGACATCGTCCGCCAGGTGACCGTCGCGAAGAAGCAGGCCGAGGCCCAGGCGATCCGCCGCCGCGAGGAGGTGGCCGCCACCCGGCAGCTCGCCAACACCGCGAAGCTCCTGGAGCAGAGCCCCGTGCTCCTGCGCCTCAAGGAGCTCGAGGCCATGGGCGAGCTCATCGGCCAGCTGTCCGGGAAGATCGACAAGCTCGTGCTCGTCGGCGGCGACGACCTGGTCTCGCAGCTCCGGCTGCAGACCGCCGTCCGCGCCATCGATGGCTGAGCGCGTCCTCCTCCCATCCCCCTCTCCCCCTCTCCCGCCCCTCCCCTGGGGCGGCCTGGAGTCCAGGCGACCCCAGCCACCCCGACCCTGCTTCCCGCAGGGACGGGGTGGTCTCGTCTCGGCCTCCGCTACGCTCCACGGATCGGAGGTCGCATGGTGTCCCCGTCGAGCGCCCGGCCCATGGCGTCGATCTGGCTGTGGGCCTTCCTGTACTTCTTCTTCTACGTGCCCTACTCGGGCATGACCAAGGCCCTGAGCGGCGGGCTGACGCCGGGGCTGCCGCAGGGCGTGGACGGCGTGACCCTGCTGCCGATCTCGACCCTGGCGGGCATCGTGGTGATGCTGCTGTTCGTCTTCGGGTCCGGCTGGTGGCGGTATGCGACCCAGCTGCGGCTGGGTCCGCTGTCGCTGCCCGTGCCGACCTGGCCGACCTTCGTGTCGGGGCTGTGCACGGCGGTGATCCTGGCCACGACCACGCTGGCCTACACCTTCGACGGGGTCAGCATCGTGTTCATGATGCTGCTGATGCGCGGCGGGGTGCTGGTGCTGGCGCCGATCATCGACCGGCTGAGCGGCCGCCACACGCGCTGGTACTCGTGGATCGGCCTGGTGCTGAGCATGGCCGCGCTGGTGGTCGCCTTCGCCGAGAAGGGCGGCACGGCCCTGTCGCTGCTCGCGGCCCTGGACGTGGCGCTCTACCTGGCCGGCTACTCGATCCGGCTGCGGCTGATGAGCCACCAGGCCAAGAGCGACGACGCCGCCGCGACCAAGCGCTACTTCATCGAAGAACAGCTGGTCGTGGCGCCGATGACGGTGGTCTTCCTGGGGCTGGTCGCCCTGTGGGGGCAGGGCGGCTTCGCGCTGGCCGTGCGCGAGGGCTTCGTCGGCTGGTGGTCGTCCGGCTTCGCGGTGCACACCGCGGCGATCGGCGTGTTCTCGCAGCTGGTCGGCATCTTCGGGACGCTCATCTACCTGGACGCCCGCGAGAACACCTTCTCGGTGCCCGTGAACCGCTGCTCGAGCATCCTGTCGGGGGTGGTCGCGAGCTTCGCGCTGACGGCGGCCTTCGGGCTGGCGCCGCCGAGCGTCGGGCAGCTGGTCGGGGCGGGGTTGGTGGTCGGCGCCATCCTGGTGATGGGCCTGGCGCCGCGGTGGACCGGCCGGGGCGCCGCCGGTGCCTGAGCCGGGTCGCCGGGGTTGCGCGACGAGTTGTCGCGTGCATTTGAAAACGACTTTCATTATAGAGAGGGCATGACCCAGACCGTCGCCCTCGCGTCCCTGCCCAAGCACACCGCCGCCGTCGTCCGCGTCGTGGGCGGCGCCCGCTCCTTCCGCCGCCGGATGATGGAGCTGGGGCTGGTCCCCGGGACGGCGGTGGTCATCACCAACGTCGCGCCGCTGGGCGATCCGCTGGAGCTGCTGGTGCGCAACTGCCGGCTGTCCATCCGCCGGGCCGAAGCCGAAGCCATCCAGGTGCTGCGCCCCGACGGCGCGGGGGCGAAGTGAACGGCCGCAGCGCCGATCGGCCGCCCCTGGTCGCCCTGGTGGGCAACCCGAACACGGGCAAGAGCCTGCTGTTCAACCGGCTGACCGGCAGCAACGCGCGGGTCGGCAACTACCCGGGCATCACCGTCGAGCGCCGCACCGCCGGGGGCGTGCTGGGCGGCAAGCCGGTCGAGCTGCTCGACGTGCCGGGGGCCTACTCGCTGTCCGCGCGCTCGGCCGAGGAACAGGTCGCGATCCGGTCGCTGCTGGGCTGGGGGGTGCAGGCGCCGGACCTGGCCCTCGTCGTCGTCGACAGCACCCAGCTGCTCCGCAACCTGTACCTGGTGCTGCAGATCCGCGAGCTCGGCGTGCCCTGCGTGGTCGCGCTGAACATGGCGGACGAGGTCGAGGGCGCCCCTCCCGACCAGGCGGCCCTGACCCGCTTGTTCGGCGTGCCCTGCGTGGCGGTGTCGGCGCGCACCCGGCACGGCTTCGACGCGCTGCACGAAGCCGTCGGGCGGGCCCTGGACGCCGCGCACCCGTCGGCGCTGCGGCTGACCTACCCGGACCCGGTCGAGGCCGCCGTGGCCGAGCTGTCCCCGCTGGTCAGCGCGCTGTGGCAGGTCCAGGGCACCCGCGCCCGGGCCCTGGCGCTGTGGGCGCTCACCAGCCTGGATGGCGAGGACGAGCTGGTCGACATCCCCCCCGAGCTGCGCGAGGCCGTCGCCGCCGCGATGACGCACGGGGGAGAGGACCTGGACGAGGAGATCATCGCCACCCGCTACGCCTGGCTGGACGAACACGCGGCCCACGCGTCGGGCGCGGCCCCGGCACGCACCACCACCGAGCGGATCGACGCCGTCCTGCTGCACCCCGTCGGCGGCTTCGCCGTGTTCGTGGGCGTCATGCTGATGGTGTTCCAGAGCCTGTTCTCGTGGGCGGACCCGTTCATCGGGGTGGTCGAAGCGCTCATGGAGCTGCTGGCCCAGGGTGGCCGGGCCCTGTTCGGGCAGGGCTTCGTCGGGGACCTGCTGGTCGAGGGCGTCATCGGCGGTGTCGGCAACGTCGTCGTGTTCCTGCCGCAGATCCTGCTGCTGTTCCTGTTCATCGGGATCCTGGAGGACTCCGGCTACATGGCCCGGGCCGCCTACCTGATGGACCGCGTGATGCGGTCGGTCGGCCTGCACGGGCGGGCCTTCGTGCCGATGCTGTCCGGCTACGCCTGCGCGGTGCCCGCGGTCATGGCGACCCGCACCATGGAGCGCCAGCGCGACCGGCTGCTGACCATGATGGTCGTGCCGCTGATGTCCTGCTCGGCGCGGCTTCCGGTCTACACGCTGATCATCGCGGCGCTGTTCCCGCCCGAGACCTTCTCGCCCCACCTGGCCGGCATCCCCCTGCCCGGCCAGGGGCTGCTGATGGCCGGCATGTACCTGTTCAGCACGGTGATGGCGCTGCTGGCGGCGTCGGTCATCGGCCGCACGGTCCTCAAGGGTCCCAAGGTGCCGCTCATCCTGGAGCTGCCGCCGCTGCGCCTGCCGGCCGCCGGGTCGGTGCTGCGCCTGATGTGGAGCCGCGCCCGCGCCTTCCTGTCGGAAGCGGGCACCGTGATCCTGGCCTGCACCGTGCTGCTGTGGGGGCTGTTGAAGTTCCCCGAGCTGCCGCCGCCCGACCCCGAGCCCCCCGCCGTCGAGCTGTCGGTCGAGCAGCAGGCCGCCTACGACGCCGCCGCCCTCGAGCACAGCGCGGCCGGACGGCTGGGCAAGGCCATCGAGCCCGCCATCGCGCCGCTGGGCTTCGACTGGAAGATCGGCGTCGGGCTGATCGGCGCCTTCGCCGCCCGCGAGGTGTTCGTCAGCACGATGGGCCTGGTCTACGGCGTCGGCGGCGACGTGGACGAAGAGAGCGTCTCCCTGCGCGAGTCGATGGCGCGGCAGACCCACGCCGACGGCACCCCCGTCTACACGCCGCTCGTGGGCATCTCGCTGATGGTCTTCATCGCCCTGGCGGCCCAGTGCATGAGCACCCTGGCGGTCGTGAAGCGCGAGACCCACGGCTACCGCTGGCCGGCCTTCCTGTTCGTCTACATGACGGGGCTCGCCTGGATGACCAGCCTGCTGGTCTTCCAGCTGGGGAGCGCGCTGGGCTTCGGATAGGCCGACGCCGTGCCCGTCTTCGCCGCGCTGTCCGCCGTCCTGCTGCTGTCCTGCGTCCCGCGCGGCTTCGACCACGCGGCGTCGCACCTCGACGGCCAGCGCCGGTTCTACGAGGGCTGGTACCTGCGGCTCACCGACGCCGACCAGGGCGAGTCCTTCGGGCTCATCTACGGCATCGCCCACGACCGCGGCGCGCCGGATGGCGGCGCGGGCTACCTGATCGCCCTGTCGGCAGCCGACGGCGAGCGGGCCTGGACCCGGGTGCCGGTCGCGCGCACGTCCGCGCCCCACGGGGTGTACGACATCTCGATCGGCGAAGCCGACGGGCCCCTGTACGGCCACATCGACGCGGACGGAGGCCGGGGCTGGTTCCAGGCCGGGCCGGACGACGGCGACCGTCCGGTGGCCTGGGACCTGGCGCTCACCCCCACGCGCACCTGGACCGCGCGGCACGACAGCCCGATGGGCTGGGTCCAGCGCTGGAAGGGCTTCCAGACCTACTGGCACGTCGTGGCCCTGCAGGCGCGGGTCTCCGGCACGGTGCGCTTCGGCGACCGCTCCGTGCACTTCGACGACGCGCTCGGCTACGTCGAGCGCAACTGGGGCCGGGTCTTCCCCCGCGACTGGATGTGGCTGCAGGCCGGCAGCTTCGTGGATCCCGCCACCGGCGCGCCCCGGGACGGGGCCCTGTCGGCCAGCGGCGGCCACGTGCCCCTGGCCGGTCCCATCGGCACCAAGGCCGGCATCGTCGGCTACTGGGACGGCGACGCCATGCACCACTTCGCGACGCACACCGGCCAGAAGGTGCGGCTGCGCTACGCCCCCGGCGACTGGGAGGTCGTGGCCCGCGGCGGCGGCGAGAAGCTGGTCGTGCGCGCCGGGATCGACCCCGACGCGCTGGTCCCCATCGCCGGCCCCACCCGCGACGGCGTCCAGGACGTGGCCATCGAGAGCCTGGACGGTCGGCTGGTCGTGGAGCTGTTCCGCCGCGCGCGACCCTTCGGCCGCTGGCGGCTGCAGCACCGGGCCGAGAGCGGGCTCGCCGGGGTCGAGGTCGGAGGGCTCGCTGCCGTCGAGGCGGCCGCCGCGCGGTCGGGTGCGACCGAATCCGAAGGAGGGGGAGGTGCGCCGCATCCAGTGGTAGAATGAGAACCATTCCAGCTGGGAGGTGACGTGTCGGGTCCGATGCGAGGGGAGGAAGGCGGAGCGGCGGCCGGGCCGGCCATGGCGCCGGCGCGCCTGGCGCTGGGCGCAGGCCGCATCCCGGGAACCAGCGCCGAGCTGCTGCGGGTGCGCCTGCACCTGGCGGAGGCGCTGCTGGAGCGGCTGTGCGACGTGCGCCCGGATCCGGCGCCCGTGGCCGCGGCGGTGGACGCCTTCGCGGCGGGGGTGGCCCGCGGCGCCGCGACCGGCGAGCTGGCGCGGCTCGATCTGGCGATCGTGGCGGCGCTGGTGTCGGCCAGCGGCAGTGACGTGCTGTCCCTGCTGATGTCGCCGGTCCAGGCCGTGCTCGAGCGGGCCCCGGCCCTGCAGGGCGCGATGTACGCCGACCCGCTGCACAACCTGGCCAGCTACCACGCGCTGCTGGTCTGGCTCGACGACCCGACCCCCCACGGCATCGCGCCGCTCGTCGGTCTGCTCGGGGCACGGGACGCCGAGACCCTCGGCCGGCTGCCGGGGGGCGGCGACCGGGGATAGCCCCCGGTCGATGTCCCTTCCCTGGCACGCCTGGCTGCTGCTCTTCGCCCCGGGGCGGGTGCGGGCCGGACTGCGCCGGGTGGCGGCGTCGGGCCTGGTCGAGTCGGTCCCCACCCTGTGGCAGATCGAGCTCGGCGTGCTGCGCATGTGGCACCGGATCCTGTTCCGGAGCGAGACCATCGGCGCCAGCACCGGGCCGCCGCCGCGGTCGGGGCTGCGGGCGCGCCTCCTCCGGATCCGCCTGCTGCGGGCGCCCTGCCTGCTGGCCGAGCGGGCGATCACGCCCTGGGACCTCTCGGGCTTCCTCTCCTCCCCCGAGCAGATCGTCCGGCACCTGCTGTGCGCCCACCACGACGGCCAGGACTTCGTCTACGACCTGCAGCTCCTGATGCTGCACCCGGGGTGGATGCCGCGGCTGCGCGCCGAGGTGGCCCGCGTCGTCGAGCGGGGCGACGGCCGGGCGCGGTGGCTGCAGGATCTGGTGGTCTACGAGGGCTACCACCCGCGGCTGCTGGCTGGCATCGACGCCTTCCTGGCCGGGCGCGTCGAGCTGTCCGAGCGCGACGCCCGGGACCCCGACAAGTCGCTGCTGGCCTATCTGCGGTGGTGCGCGGCCCAGCCGGCGGACCCGACGGCGACCCTGGCCGCGTGGCGGGCCGGTCGGTTCACCTTCCCCGCCGGGCTTGCGGCGCCGGCCTGACGCTGGCCCGCCCGGACGCTGGGCCCGCCGGCGCGGGGTTCGGATAAGGGGGAGGCCGACCGCGAGGGAGGCCGCATGTCCGAGCCGATCATCACCCTGCAGCAGCTCCGGCGGGCCGCGGCCGAGGCGGCACCGACGACGGCCGCCCAGCGCAAGGCCCGCAGCGAGGCGGCCCACGACGGCTTCCAGCGCGAGCTGATGGGCGAGCGGGCCGCGGCGCTGGGCCGGGCGGGCCGGAAGATCGACGAGGCGCTGGCCCGGCTGGCCATGGCCGAGGCGGCCTGGGACCAGGGGCACGGCACCTGGGCGCGCTACCGGGCGGCTTGGCGCGATGCCTACGACGCCCGCTGGGAGATGGAGGTGCTGCGCGAGGCGATCGGCCTGACGCGCCACGAGCCCGTCTACCAGCAGTGGCCCCTGCCCAGCCCTCGGCCCGCGCCCGGCGAATGATCGGGCGGCCGGCGCGTCCACCGGGGACGCACGTCGGGCCCCTGCCGGGCGGCCGGCGTGCCGGAGTCCGGATGAAGAGCGCGAGGCCGGTCCTGTTCGCCCTGCTGCTGTCGAGCGCCGCGTCGGCGCAGCAGCTCTCCCATGCGGTCGAGCGCAGCCCGGCCGAGTGGACCTTCCACACCCGGTGGAAGGACGCCGAGGGCCAGCGCCACGCCGTCGACTACGGGCTGCCGGGAGCCGGGGTGCGGGCGGATCTGCGCGAGCCGACCGTGCTGGACCTCGAAGCGGTGGCGCAGGACGTGGCGGTCGCGGTGCGGACCGCCGCGGCGGACATGCCCGGCATCGAGGCCACCGTCGCGGTGAGCGGCGGCGACATCCGGATCGACGCCCGGGGCCGCACCCGCGACCAGGTCCAGGCCGCCCTGGACGCGCTGGCTGTGGTCCGGGACGCCGCCTGGGACCGCGAGCTGGCGGCGCGCGACCACTTCAAGCTCACCGACACCGGCGTCACCGCCGACCACGCGCGGCTGGCCGCCCGCTACGCCGACGGCCTGCGCCCGCTGGTCGACGCCCTGGGTGGACCGGGAAGCTCACCGCGGGCCTTCGCCGACCGCGCCCTGGGCTTCGTCCAGTCCATCCCCTACGACCAGGGGCTGCGCCGCAACGGCGGCTACCGCCGGCCGATGAGCGTGCTGGGGCGCAACCAGGGCGACTGCGACAGCAAGACCGTGCTGTTCCTGGCCCTGATGCGGTCGGCCTGGCCCGACGTCGACGCCGCCATCGTCTACGTGCCGGACCACGCCTTCGCCCTGCTGGACATCCCCCGCGAGAAGGGCGACGAGACCGTGAAGTTCGACGGCGGGAAGTGGGTCGCCGTCGAGCCGGTGGGCCCGGCGCTGCGTCCGGTGGGGGCGCTCGGCGACAAGAGCGCTGCGGGCCGGAAGCGCTGGGAGGAAGTGCGCGTGGTGCCGCGGTAGGGGCGCAGCGGGGCGCGGGCAGCGGGGAGGGGCTCAGCCGAACTGCTTGGCCAGCTTGAGTCCCTGCATCTGGTAGTTGCTGCCGCTGCCGCCGTAGAGCACGTCGGGGTGCGCTTCGTTGCGCATGAACTCGACGCGGAACAGCGGCTGGCCGTGCTCGAGCAGGAAGGGCACGTCGTGGGTGCGGATCTCGAGCACCAGCAGGGCGCCCGGGCCGCCCTGGGGGTCGCCGTCGGCCCAGCCGAAGCCCGAGTCGATGAACCCGGCGTAGTGGGTGCGCAGCTCGCCCTTGGTCGCGTCGAAGGGGACCAGCTCGGCGCAGAGATCCGGCGGGATGCGCAGCCGCTCGCGCGTGGCGAAGATGTAGAACTGCTCGGGCTCGAGCACGTGGCCGTGCTCGCCGGCCGGGGGCAGGGGCACCCAGTAGCGGCCGATCGGCAGGTTGCGGCGGGCCAGGTCGATGGGCGGCATGTGGCGCCGGGCCATGTAGCCGACGGGGCCGCTGCCTCCGCCCTGGTGGTCGAGATCGACGGACAGCAGCACGCCGGGGGGGATCTCGTCGGCCACCGGCGCGGGCGAGCCGTCGGTCCACGAACACAGCGGCGTGTCGGCCTGGCGGGCCTCGAGCTCTTCGGCGCGCAGGCCGGGCTGGCCGGTCGCCAGCCGCAGCTGGGCCAGGCAGTCGCCGCGGCGCACGGCCACGTGGAAGCTCTGCGGCGTGATCTCCAGGAACAGCCGCCCGCGGTAGCCGTCGGGGATGGTGTCGAAGGCGAAGCCGTGCTCGGTCAACACCCGGACGAACACGTCCAGCCGGCCCGTGCTGCTCTTGGGGTTCGTGCGGCCGCGGACACCCGCCGGGAGCTCCAGCACCTCCTCGAGCTCGGCCAGGTAGACGCCGCCGGCATGCAGCACCAGCGGCTCGTCGCGGTCGGCGCGGTACTGGGCCGTGGCCAGCCGGCCGAGCTTGCGCTCGAGGCCCTGGGCGCCCGGCAGGAAGGAACACTGCAGCTGCCAGACCCGTGCGCCCAGGCGCAGATCCAGGCTGCTGGGCTGCACCTGCTCGGGCCGGACCGGCTGCAGGGCCTGGATGGCGCCGGCTGCGACCAGCCGCCGCAGGCTCTGGCTGACCAGGATGGCGTCGTCGACGGCGACGCCGCCGATGTCTTCGCTGTGCGGCACGGACGGCATGACAACCCCTGGGCCGGGGTCGCGTAGCACGATCCGGCGGGGCGGTCGTGCCGGTCGCGGAAGTCCCGGTACGATGCAGGCTCTCATGAAGCAGCCCGACGCCTTCCCCGCTCCCGGGCCCCTGGTCGACCGCCTGCTGGGCGCGCCGCCGGGGTCGTGGAGCCACGCCGCGGTGGCCGCGGTGCCGGCGACGGCGGCGCTGCTGGTCGGGCCCTGGTGGGTCGCCGGCATCGTGCTGATCGGGACCACCGTGGCCGTCACGGCGCTGGCGAAGCGCTGGCCCCGGCTGCTGCTGCGGCAGGGCCGGGCCGAGCGGGCGGTCGCCGTGGCGCGCTGGCGCGGCAGCGGGCGCAAGCTGCAGGAGGTGCGGGCCGCCGCCGTCATCGACGAGGCGATGGCCCTGTGCGCCCTGGGCCGCAGCGACGAAGCCGCTGCCCGGGCCCTGCACGTCATGGGCAGCATCGGCCGCGGCCTGGCCCAGCAGTCCCGCCGCCTGCAGCTGGGCGAGATGATGGCCCGCCACGGCTGCTGGCAGAGCTGCGCCGACATGCTCGCGTCACTGCCCGACGACGCCTGGTACGACGGGCTGCGGCCGACCCGCGACGGCAACCTCGCCGCCGCGCTGATCGCCCTCGACGACCCCGAGCGCGCGGTCGACCTCCTCGACCCGCGCCGCCTCGCCCAGGCCGACGGCGCCGCCGCGGCCATGCTCGCCAACAACCGGGCCCTCGCCCTCCTCCTCCTCGACCCGGCGGACACCCGCCTCGACCTGGACGAGGTGCTCGCCCTGGCCCGCCGGGCCCGTGCCGGCCTGCCCTCCTCTCCCGTCACCGCCGCCACCCTGGGCGCCGCCCTGCTGCGCCACGACGAGCCCGCGGCGCTCGCCCTCCTCGAAGAGGCCCACGGCTTCCGCGAGGCCGGCGCCCTGTGGCAGGCCTGGGTGGCGCTGAACCTGGGCGCGGCGCTCATCCACGAGGGGCAGCTCGACGCCGCCCGCGGCCCGCTCGGCGAAGCGCTCGCGCAGGGCACGCCGCGGGTCCAGGACCAGGCGCGGGCCCTGCTGGACGGCGGCACCGCCCACGCCGTGCTGCGGTCCGGGACGACGCGGATCGGCGCGCCCTGACGGCGCTGCCCGCCGCCCGGGTCAGTCCAGCTTCATCTTGCGTGCCAGCGCCTCGACCTGGTCGGGGGGCAGGCCGGACTGCTCGAGCACGGCGCGCTGGCGGTCGGCATCGACGGCCCGGGCGCGGAAGCCGCAGTCGTCGAACAGCTCGGGCCAGGGCTGGTCGAGCAGGGCCCGGGGGTAGTCGCGGCAGATGCCGGGGCGGCTGCCGTAGCTGTCGCAGCGCCGGGTCGTGCGGTCGAAGTGGGTGCAGTCGAAGACGAAGCTGCGGGTCTCGCGGTCGGCCCGGACCAGGGCGAAGCCGTTGACGGACCGCTGCCACCACAGCCAGGTGGCGCGCAGCCGCGGCAGGTACCACAGCACGCGGCCGACCTGGATCGTCGGGGCCTCGCAGCAGCGGGCGCAGGCGCGGCAGGCCCCCGCGAGCTGCCAGCGGCGGGGCTGGCGCAGGCGGCGACCGCCGCGGGCCACTGCCTGGTCGAAGGTCCACAGCCAGCGGGCGAGGGCCTTGATCGCGGTGCGGAGGGGGCCGTCGCGCAGGAGGGGCTCCGGGGGAGGGGAGGAGCGTAGCGCCGGCGAGGCGGGGGCTCGTGGTCCCGGGCCCCGCCGGGCGCCGTGCGGTGGCGGTCAGGCGACGGTCACCGACTTCGCCAGGTTGCGGGGGCGGTCGATGTCCCGGCCCAGGGCCAAGGCCGTGCCGCGGGCGAGCTGCTGCAGGGGCAGGACCTGCAGCAGGGGGGCGACCAGGGGGTCCGCGGCGGCGACGGGGAGGGAGATCGTCGCCAGCGCGGCGGCGTCGGCGTCGCCGGGGGCGTGCAGTACCACGGTGGGGGCGCCCCGGGTGCAGACCTCGGCGAGGCCGGTCAGGGCGGCGGCGCGGGTCTCGTCGTCCGGGACCAGGGCGACGACGGGGGTGCGCGCATCGAGCAGGGCCAGGGGGCCGTGCTTCAGGGCGCCGCCGGGCCAGGCCATCGCCGGCAGGTAGGCGAGCTCGAGCAGCTTGAGCGCGCCTTCGGCAGCGACGGGCGCCGACAGGCCGCGGCCGGTGAAGGCCACGGCCCGTGCGGTCGACAGCAGGGCGGCGGCGCCGGCGACGGGGGCGGCGCAGGCTTCGCGGGTGGCGGCCAGGGCGTCGGGCAGGTCCAGCAGGGCGCGGGCCAGGGCCGTGGCGCGGGCGGCCGGCAGACCCCGGCTGCGGCCGAGCTTCAGGGCCAGCAGGGTCAGCGCGACCACCTGGGCCGAGAAGGCCTTGGTGCTGGCGACCGACACCTCGGGGCCGGCCCGCAGGTAGACGCCGGCGCCGCAGCGACGCGCCAGGCTGGAGCCGACGGTGTTCACCAGGCCGAGCACCTCGTGACCGCGCAGCTCCAGCTCGCCGACCGCCTGCAGGGTGTCGAAGGTCTCGCCCGACTGCGACAGGGCCAGGACCAGCGCGTCGGGGTGCAGGCGCGGCGGGTGCAGGGCGAGCTCGCTGGCCTCGGCGGCGTGGGCGGGCAGGTCGGCCAGGCGAGCGAACAGCGCGGCGCCGACCCGGGCGGCGTGCAGCGAGGTGCCGCAGCCGACCAGCAGGGCCTCGGGCAGGGCGGCCATCCGGCGGGGCGGCAGGTCGATTCCGCCGAGCACGACGGTGCCGTCGGCGGCCAGCCGCCCGGCCAGGGCGCGGGCCAGCACCTCGGGCTGCTCGGCGATCTCGCGATCCATGTGGTCGTCGAAGGCGCCGAGCTCGACCTGGGCCAGCGGCGTGTCCAGGACCCGCACCTGCGGCCGTCGACGGGCGCCATCGAGGCGCGAGAACACGGCACCTTCGGGGCGCAGCAGGGCCAGGTCGCCGTCCTCGAGGAAGACCACCCGGCGGGTCCAGGGCAGCAGGGCCTGCGGGTCGCTGGCGACCAGGGTGCGGTCGTGCCGTGGATCGCCGCCCGGCGCGCGGCCGAGGCCCACGACCATCGGGGCGCCCATGCGGGCGCAGACCAGGACGTCGGGGTGGTCGGCGAAGGCGAAGACCACGCCCCAGGTGCCGTGCAGGCCGGCGAGCGCGGCGCGGACGGCGTCCTCGGGGCCGGAGCCCGCGCGCTGGGCCCGGGCGACGAGCACGGCGAGCAGCTCGCTGTCGGTGTCCGAGGCCAGGGCCTCGCCCTCGGCCAGCAGCTGGCGGCGCAGGCGGGCGGCGTCCTCGAGCACGCCGTTGTGCACCACGGCCACGCGGCCGGCGGCGTCGACGTGGGGGTGGGCGTTGGCCTCGGTCACCGCGCCGTGGGTGGCCCAGCGGGTGTGGGCGATGCCGGCGGTGCCGTGCCCGGCGGGAGCGGCGTCGGGGAGGAGCACCGTGTCGGGGAGGAGCGCCGTGTCGGGGAGGAGCGCGGCGAGGCGCGAGACCGGACCGACGCTGCGGTGGCGCGACAGCACGTAGCGGGGCTGTGCGGATTCGTGGATTCCGGAGGCGGGGTCGGCGGCGCCGGGGGAGGGGAGGGCGGAGGCGGGGATCAGCACGGCGACGCCGGCGGAGTCGTAGCCGCGGTACTCGAGCCGGCGCAGGCCGTCGATGAGGAGGGGGAGGGCGGGGGCGCGTCCGGTGACGCCGACGATGCCGCACATGGGGGCTCCGGGTGGGGGTGCAGCCCGGTGGAAGGCAAGGTCCGTGCCCGGTTCACGCCGGCCCCGTCACGTGCGGGAGGGGGGGGCGGCGTGGTAAGCAGGCAGGACGGTTCGCGACCGCCCGTTCTCCGGCTCCTTGGGAGGCTTCCGTGCCCGACTACTCGACCCGCACCAGCGGCCCCACCACCTCGACCACCGGCTCCGGCGTCGACGGCGGCGGGCCCGAGCTCGACCCCCAGGCCCTCGTCGGCAACCAGGCCGTCGTCGACATCATCAAGGCCGAGAACCACTACACGGGCGAGCGGGCCTTCGACCCCAGCAAGACCGCCATCGTGCACATGGGCATGAACGGCTACGCCGCGGACGAGGCGCGCCACCTCAACAGCCTCAACCGCGATCGCGGCGGCGCCATCGGCATCCGCCAGCGGGGCACCGCCCAGGACGAGGTCACCCACCTGGGCACCAAGTTCGACCTCACCCAGGTCGAAGACTGCGCCCGCTACGTGGCCACCCTGGGCCTGCCCGACCAGACCGCCGTCGACGTCGCCCAGGCGCTCAACCGCGACGACTTCCACGAGGCCCGCGACGAGCTGGCCCAGCTGGTGCGCGTCCTGTCCGAGGCCGAGCTCGGCGCCCGCCGCATGGACCGGCTGGTCCTGTCCGGCCACAGCGTCGGCACCATGATCTGGGGCGACGACAACGGCAACATCCACTTCGACGACCTGGCCGAGCTGCTCCAGTACTTCCCCAAGGCCACCGGCCAGGTGACGCACCTGATGCTGTCGGCCTGCTACACGGGCGGCGAGCGCAAGCTGGCGCAGTACCACGCCATGTTCCCGAACCTGCAGAGCATCTGGGCCTACGACGGCAGCTCGCCGGGCACCTGGTCGGGCGCCATGGACCACATGACCGCCTGGGAGTCGTCGACCGAACCCGGCAAGGACGCCAGCGGCGTCGACCCCACGCTGGCCGCCGGCACCCGCAAGGCCGACAACGTCAGCACCTGGAACACCACCGACGGCTACCAGGGCGACCAGCCCATGAGCCTGTGGGACCTGCGCCGCCAGCTGGAAGACCAGGTCGACAGCGTCTACATGCCCCACCTCTCCGGCGAGCAGACCGTCACCGACAGCCAGAGCGGCCCGCTGCGCGAGTTCTACAACCTCGTCCAGCGCTACCTGTCGCACCCCGACGCCAGCGGCGGCGAGCTCGCCCGCTACCAGGGCATCCGCGACACCACCATCCGGCTGCTGTACTGGGGCCTGGTCACCCGCAAGTTCGCCGACGCCTACGGCACCCGCCTGACCGCCGGCTACGCCGCCGTCGAGCGCGCCCTGCCGGCCTTCGCCAGCATGAGCCGGCTCGACGCCGCGGCCGAGGTCGATGCGTTCTCGGCCGCCGCCGACGCCATGGCCATGACCGGCGATCGCGACGCCGCCGTCGACGACGTGCTCGACCTGCTCGAGCGTGGCCTGGTCGAGCTCGACGCCACCCTCGTGCCCACGCAGTGGCTCTGAGCCCAGCGCTGCTCCTGGCGTGTGCGGGCGCCCGCGCGCCGATGGTCACGCCGCCGCCGACCACCGTCGAGGTGGCGGACGCCGAGGTCCTGGGACCCGACCCCGTCGCGGCGGAGCCGGTGCGGATCGTGCCGGTGGTGCGCGTGAACGGCGAGGTCGTCCCCGAAGCGCCAGGGCCTGTCGCAACGCGCGGTGGGCGTCCCCGCGTCGAGGCGTGGGCCATGAATGTCGGGCCGCCCGGGCGACCCGAGTGCCTGTGGCCGGTCGAGGCCGACGGCAGCCCCTGCCGCAGCGTCAGCATGGGGCCGGTCGTGCTCGATGATGCCCAGGCCGCGCGGGTCGAGGCCTGGCTGGGCGACTCGGCGACCTTCGGCGAGCCGCTGAGCTCGTGCTTCATCCCGCACCACGGCATCACCTGGCGGGACGCCGACGGCGTGGTCACGCGCCAGGTCAGCGTCTGTGTGAGCTGCGAGAACCTGCGAGCCACCGACGCCGTGCCGGGGCTGCCGGCGGACCCCGGGCACCAGGGATTCAGCGCCCAGGGCCGCGTGGCTTTCGTCGGGTTGTGCGAGGAGCTCGGGCTGCCGGTGTGTGAGGGGGTCGAGTATTGAGGAGGGGGGGAGGTTCACGAGCGTGCAGCGATAGGTCATCGCTGCGGGTTCGTGAACGTCTGGCGGGGGGATCGGTTCACGAACGAGCAGCGATAAGCCATCGCTGCGGGTTCGTGAACGGCCGTTCTCTCTCCCGGTTCACGACCGTGCAGCGACAAGCCATCGCTGCGGGCTCGTGAACGCCCGACGTGGTGATCGGTTCACGACCGCGCAGCGACAAGCCATCGCTGCGGGCTCGTGAACGGCCGTTCTCTCTCCCGGTTCACGACCGTGCAGCGACAAGCCATCGCTGCGGGTTCGTGAACGCGTGGCGGGCGAATCGGTTCATGAGCCCGCAACGACAAGCCATCGCTGCAGGCTCGTGAACACCTGGCCGCTGGATCGGTTCACGAGCCCGCAACGACAAGCCATCGCTGCAGGCTCGTGAACGCCGCGGCCCCCCAGACCCCCTCCTCGCCGGTCCGTCCGCCCCGCCCCCGAGCCCCCCCAGCGATCACCGCAGCCGCGGCTGGTACCCCACCTCGGTCCCATGCAGCCAATAGCGAAAGCTCCGTCGCGCGGAGCCGCATGACGCCCCCGGGCCCGGCGCGGGCGGGGAGTGCGCCCCCTCCGGTCGCTCCGCGAGCGCGCTCCGAAGCGTCCACTGGCCCTGGACTGCCGCGACCAGCGCCGCAGGCACCGGCTCGCGGCGCAGTCGCCACACGAACCCTCGGCTGATGCCGAGCGCGGCTGCGAGCTCGCTGGCGCCTGCTGCCTCGTCCCCCACCTGCACCGCCGCCCCGAGCCCGACCCTACCGACCTCGGTGCGCGGCGACAGCCCGCCCACCCCCAGGGCCGAGCACGCCGACTCCAGCAGGCAGTCGGCCCGCAGCGGTCCCGCGTCCGCCGCTGAGATCCCCAGCCGCTCCTCGAGCTGTGTCCGCGTGACGCGCGGCAGGTGCGCGCGAACGTGCGCGGCGGTCCAGCCGGCGTTGAGCCGCAGGCCGAGCAGGTCGGGCAGGCTGGTCCCCTCTCGCAAGGGGTCGGCGGCGATGCCGTGGTGCTCGGCCTGGCCGAGGACGTACCAGAACAGGTGGCGGAGGTGGCGCTGGTCGTGCACGGCCACGAGGCGGGCCCGCTCCAGCGGGGCCCGGCGACCCAGGACCTGGTGCAGGCCGATGAGCACGCGCCGGGCGAGCTCCCCGGCGGCCTCGCGGTCGGTCACGACGGCGAGGTGGGCGTGGCTGTCGGCCACGCCGAAGGCCAGCAGCGGGAAGGGCCGGGCGCTGCGTCCTACGCTCGCCGCGAGGCGACGGGTGCAGGAGAGCAACGGGGTGAGCACGCGATCGTCTCGGTAGCGGACGATGATCTGCCAGGCGAGCGGCATGGGACCTCCGGGTCGACCGCTGCTCTTCCACATTCCGTGCCGTGCCTGATCCCGAACACTTACCCCCCGCCCCCGCCGAATCCCCGGCACCCCCTGCCGAATCCCCGGCACCCCCCGCGCCCTCCCCATTGCGCATCTTCCGCAAATGAATAGGCTCAGTGAATGAGCTCACAACAATCCCGCGCCGCACGCAAGGCCGCCACCCGCGAGCGGCTGGTCGATGCCGCCTGGGCCCGCTTTCGCAGCGACGGCTACGACGCCACCACGCTCGCCGCGGTGGCCGCCGACGCCGGCGTCGCTGTCGGCACGGTCTGCCTGCACTTCCCCGACAAGCCGGCGCTGGTGGCGGGCGCCTTCCACACACATGTGCAGCGCGTGGTGGACGCGGCCTTCGCCTCACTGCCCGCTGCGCCGGTCGCCGACCAGCTGCTGCACGTCGCCGGTGCGCTGTACGACTGGTACGCCGACAACCCGGCCGGGCTGGACTTCGTGCGCGAGAGCATGTTCGCCACGGGGGACGCCGAAGCGCTGCTGGCCCCGCAGGCGATGGCCTTCATGGAGCGGCTGGCCGGGTTGGTGGCAGACGGGGTGGACCGCGGCGAGCTGAAGGCCGAGACGCCGGTGGGGGTGATCGGCCAGGGCTTCTTCGCGGACTACCTGCTGGCGCTGGTCGGCGGGCTGAAGGGGCACCTGGGCCCGCCCGCGGCCTGGCGGGAAGCGCTGCGGGCCCTGACGGCTGCGCGGCTGCACGGCTTCGTGGTGGCGCGCCCGGTACCGACGTCGGACTGGGCGCCCGAGTGGGACTGACGCGGGAGGTCTCGTGAAGGTGGTGATCCAAGGCGCCGGCATCGCCGGCCTGACCCTGGCCCGGGCACTGCAGCAGCGGGCCCCACGGGTGGAGTGGACCCTGGTCGAGCGGCTGCCGACGCTGCAGACCGCCGGCGCGGGCATCACGCTGGGGCCGAATGCCCTGAGGGTGCTCGACGCCCTGGGGCTGGGAGAGGCGCTGCGGGAGCGCGGCCAGCCGGTCCGCTTGCTCGAGGTCCAGGACCGCTCCGGCCGGGTGCTCAGCGCGATGCGCTTCCCCGACGCGGACGAGTTCGTGCTCGGCATCCACCGCACGGACCTGCACGAGGTGCTGGCCGAGGGCCTGCCGCTGACGACCGGACGCAGTGTCGCGTCTTGCGGCGCCGGGGAGGTGCACCTCGACGACGGCAGCCGCCTCGACGCGGACCTGGTCGTCGGCGCCGACGGCATCGGGTCCTCCCTCCGCGCTTCCCTCGAGCCCCTCCCCCGGATCTACGCCGGCTACACCTGCTGGCGGCTGGTGGTGGACGATCCGGTCGGCCTCTCCCACGGCATCGAGCTGTGGGGCCACGGCCAGCGAGCGGGACTGCTGCCGATCGGCCCGAAGCACGCGCCGCGGCTGTATGCCTTCCTGGTCGAGAACGCGCCGGCCGGCACGCCCGATGCTCCGACGGATCGCGTCGACCTGGCCCAGCGCTTCTCCGGCTTCCCCCCCGCGGTGCGCGCCGTCATCGATGCCCTGCCTGCCGACGGCGCCCTCCTGCACCACGACATCGAGTCCCACGCGCACCCCTGCTGGGGCCGAGGCGCGCTCGTGCTGATCGGCGACGCCGCCCACGCGCTCACGCCCAACATGGGCCAGGGCGCCGCGATGGCGATCGAAGACGCGTGGGAGCTCGCCGGCCTGCTGGCCCGGGAACCGGTGCCCGCCGACCTGCCCGCTGCCCTGGCCGCGGTACGCGGCGCCCGGGTGCGCCACGTGGTGCAGACCTCCGAGCGCATCGGCCGGGTCGCGCAGTGGTCCCACCCCCTGGCCTGCTGGATCCGCGACACTTCGGCCCGGTTCACCCCCGACGCGGTCGGCGAAGGACAGGCCCGGCGGGTCTTCCACGGAGGCCCCGTCTGCGCAGCCGGCTAGCCGGACAGCTGCACCCGCCTCTCCCGCCCCGCCGGGCCTACACCAGCCGTCCGCCCAGGGTGGCGGCGATGCGCTCGGCATAGGTCTTCATCTGCTTGCCGCTGATCACCGGGATCGCACGCTGCACGGCGGGCCGGAACACCCGCGGGCAGGGCACGGACAGGTCCAGCCGGGTCTGGAAGGCCAGCTGGCAGCCGGCGCCCAGCGGCAGCACGGTCCAGCTGCCGGCCGCGGCGAGGTTCTCGCGCTGCACGGTCTCCCAGCGCACGACCCGTGCGGCGGGGTCCAGGTGGTACTGCGCGGTGTAGCTGGCGTCGAAGTGCACGGGCCCGACCTCGAAGCGGGCCAGCCGCCAGCGGTAGCGGAGCCCGCCCAGGTCGTCGAGCCCGTCCAGGCCGGGGAAGTGCGAGACCGACCGCGGCACGTCGGAGACCAGCGCCCAGGCGACGTCGGGCGCGCAGGGCGCCTGGACCAGGTGGGACAGGGACAGCTGGGCTTCGACCATCGGCAGGCCCTCAGCGCAGGGTGGTGCTGGGCACGCAGAGCTCGAGCGCCGCTTCGGTCGCCGGCACGCCGCGCTGCGTGGCGGTCGGCACCAGGAAGCAGGTGCGCCCGCCCTGGGGGTTGGTGACCATGGCGCTCGGCAGGCGGGTGCCGTCCGGCAGCCGCCGCTCGCCCGTGCTGAACGGCGCCTCCACCCGCCCGACGGGGTGGCCGGAGGGCAGCGAGATCACGGCCCCCTTGCGGATGGTCGCCTGGCGGTCGGTCTCGGGCACGTCGGTCATCACCTGGGCGGCCGACCGGCCGGGCGGCGACTCGGCGTCCCAGGGCAGCACGACGCGGGCGCAGCTGTCGGCGAGGGCCACCCCCCCGTCGTCGAGCCAGTCGGCGCGCAGCTTCTGGTCGGGGCGGAGGGAGGGCTGCAGCCAGGTCCAGGTGGCGAGCTTGCCGGGGTCGACGTCCATGGCCCGGCCGTCGGGCCAGCGGGGAGGCGCCGGCGGGCCGGACACGCGGTCGCTGTTGGCCACGCTTCCGTCGGCCACGACGCGGGCCTGGCCCAGGTCGACGACCAGGATCTCGTGGTCTTCGGCGGGGAGGAGGGGCTGCCCCGGGGCGAGGGCCAGGGTGCCGCCGTGGTCGAGCGCGATCGAGGCCGGCTCGGTCACGAGCGGCAGCAGCGCCTCGCGGGGCACGTCGGCCTGCAGGCCCAGGTCGACGAGGCCGTGGGGAGGGCCCTCGATGCAGGTCCGGGTCGGCGGTCGCTCCCAGGCCAGCACGACGGAGTCGCCCTGCTCGGCCACCAGCCGGCCCAGCCAGGCGCCGGTGCGGGTGGCCCCGCTGAACCGCACGCAGGGCGCGCTCTCGGCGAGCTCGGCCGGGGCGCCGTGCAGGCAGACGATGGCGTCTTCGTCGACGGCCATCCAGACCGAGCCGCTCGGCGCAGGGGCGGGGGAGGGAGGAGCCTGGGCCAGGGCCGGCGCCAGGGCGCCCGCGAGCATGAGCATCAGCATGGCCGCACGGTAGCCGATAGAGCGGCCCTCCTCCCCCACGAGCCCGCCGGAGCCCCCATGAAGGTCGAGCCCATCACCGTCGGCGCCTTCCAGGTCAACACCTACCTCCTGACCGACGAAGCCACCGGCCACGCCGCCGTGGTCGACACCGGCGAGACCGACGAGCTTCCCCGGCGCCTCCTCGCCCGGGACCCGGTCCCCGACGTGAAGATGATCCTGCTCACCCACGCGCACCTGGACCACGCCGGCGCCCTGCCCGCCCTGCAGGCCGCCTTCGACGTGCCCACGTACATGCCCCGCAAGGAACAGCCGCTGTTCGACACCCTGCCGGTCCAGGCGCAGATGTTCGGCGTGCCGATGCCGCCCCTGCAGTGCGGGCGGATCGACCACCGGGCCGACGACGGCGACACCGTGCAGCTCGGCGAGACCACCCTGCGCTTCCTGTCGACCCCCGGGCACACCCCCGGTCAGGGCTGCTGGCACGACGACCACGACATCGTCGTCGGCGACACCCTGTTCAAGGGCAGCATCGGCCGCACCGACTTCCCGATGTCCGACCCGCAGCTGATGGTCGACAGCCTGCGCCGCCTGCTGGCCCTGCCCGGCCACCTGCGCGTCTGGTCCGGCCACGGCCCGGTCACGACCCTCGACGACGAGCTGCGGACCAACCCCTTCCTGGGCTTCCTGCGCCGCGAGCGCGGCATCGCCGGGCCGCCCGGATTCCGGTGGGCGCCGGGGACCTGACGGCGCCGGGAACCTGACGCCTACTCGCCCAGCAGCTCGTCCAGGATCCACTTCGCCGGTGCACCCTCGACGTCGTCGAGCATCCACAGGATGTAGCGCACATCGACGTGGATGCTGCGCGTCAGGTCGTCGTCGAACAGCCAGTCCGCGCTCATCGCCTCGTAGTTGCCGTCGAAGATGAGCCCGACCAGCTCGCCCTTGGCGTTGATGGTGGCCGACCCGGAGTTGCCGCCGGTGGTGTCCAGGGTCGCCAGGAAGTCGACCGGTACGTCGCCCAGGTCGGGGTCCGCCCACCGGCTCTGCGGCGAGCGGGCCGCGGCGGCCAGCACCTTGTCGGGGGCGTCGAAGGGATCGTCGCCGGCCTTCTCGACGACGCCGGCCACGGTGGTGTGCGGCAGGTGCCAGACGCCGTCGCGGGGCTGGTAGCCCTTCACCTGGCCGAAGGTCACGCGCAGGGTGCTGTCGGCGTCGGGGTAGACCGCGCCGGGGCGGCTGCCCAGCAGGGCCTGCATGTACTGGGGACCCAGCCGCAGCCCGGCGCCGGCGCGCTCGTCGGCTTCGTCGCGGCGGGGCGCGTCCCAGGCCTCGAGGGCCAGCGCGAGCTGGATCCACGGGTCCTGCGACGCCTTCAGCCCGGCCAGGTCGGTCTCGAGCAGGGCCTGGCGGGCCGCGGCGTCGGCCAGCGCGGGCGCCTGGAACAGCAGGTCCACGGTCGCGTCGGCGCCGCCGTGGGCCGCCACGAAGGCGTCGAGGGCGGGGATGCGCTGGTCGGCGGGCAGGGCGGCGTGGCGGGCCAGCAGCATCGCCAGCACGCGGCGATCGGCCGGCAGCCACAGGCTCTTGTCCATGCGGGCGAAGCGCGCGGCGATGCGGTCCTCGTCGCGCTGCTGGTAGCCGGCGTCCCGCTCCAGATCGGGCTTCTGGCGCTCGGTGGCCAGCCGCACGGCGGTGTCGGCCACGCCGAGCAGGTCGACGTAGGACAGGAGCCGCCCGTGCAGCACGTCCTGGGCCCAGCGCTGCGAGCGCTCCTCGTGGCGGGCGTGCAGCTCGTCCAGGACCGGCCCGTAGATGCGCGTGCGCACGCGGTCGGCGGCGATCCAGTCGCGCAGCGCCTGCTCGCGGGCCTCGACCCGCTCGACCACCCGGGACCGGCGGAAGTTGTCGAGCATGCCCTGGCGGTACTTGCGGCCGTTCTCGATCCAGCCGATGGGCGCGGCCAGCCGGGCGGCGGCTTCGTCGCTCTTGCCGGCCTCGTCGCGCAGGATGGCCAGGGACTGGTCGGCGACCTCGATGCTGTCGGGGTACTCGACGTCGCGGGCGAAGCGCAGGGACTCGGCGCGGGCGTAGCGGCTGGTGCGACCGGGGAAGCCGGCGACCATGACCAGCTCGCCGTCCTGGGCGCCGGTCGGGTCGATGGGCAGCCAGTGCGGCGGCCGGTAGGGCACGTTGTCGGGGCTGTAGTCGGCACTCTGCCCGTCGGGGGCGACGTAGGCCCGCAGCAGCGAGAAGTCGCCGCTGTGCCGCGGCCACATCCAGTTGTCGATCTCCCCGCCGTAGTCGCCCACCCGCTCGTGCGGGGCGTAGACCACGCGCACGTCGCGCAGCTCCTTGTGGCGCAGCAGCTTGTACTCGAGCCCGCTGTACATCGTCGCCACGCGGCAGCGGGTGTCGGGCGTCGCCTCGCAGGCCGCCACGATCTCCTTCTCCGCGCGGTCGATGCGCGCCTCGCGCTGCTTGTCCGACAGCCGCTTCGGCAGCTTGCCGACGACCTGGTCGGTGACGTCGCTGATCTCCTCCACGATCCACAGCCGGGCGCCGGGGCCGGCGGACAGCTCCTGGTCGCGGGATGGCGCCAGGTAGCCCTCCCGTGCCCGGTTCTCCTCGGCCGAGGACAGCTGCTGCAGGTAGCCGGCGACGCAGTGGTGGTTCGTCGCGATGAGCCCGTCGGGGCTCACGAAGCTGGCCGAGCAGAAGCCCAGGCTGACGATGGCGCCGAGCGGCGCCTGTTCGGGGTCGGACAGCTGGTCGAGCGGCAGCTGCAGCCCCAGCTCGTCCAGGCGCTCGGCGTGGTCGCGCAGCTGCTCGGGCAGCCACATGCCTTCGTCGGCGTGCGCCGGGGTCCCGAGCAGGGGGGAGGGGAGGAGGAGGAGGGCGAGGAGGGAGGGCAGCACGGGGACCTCGGGAAGGACCCCGCCCGCTATCCCTCTGCGCGGCCCGCTGCCGAGGAGGAGGCGTCCGCCTGGATGCCCGTCAGCGCGATGGTGAACACGATGTCCTCGACCAGGCTGCCGCGGGAGAGGTCGTTGACCGGCCGCGCCAGGCCCTGGAGCACGGGGCCGATGCTGACCACGCCAGCGCTGCGCTGCACGGCCTTGTAGGTGGTGTTGCCCGTGTTCAGGTCGGGGAAGACGAACACGGTCGCCTGCCCGGCCACCGGCGACCCCGGCGCCTTCTTGGCGGCGACGGCGGGCACGACGGCGGCGTCGTACTGCATCGGTCCGTCCAGGCACAGGTCCGGGCGCAGGGCCCGCGCGAGCTCGGTGGCCCGGGCGACCTTCGCGACCTCGACGCCTTCGGCGCTCTGGCCCGTGGCGTAGGAGATCATCGCGACACGGGGCAGCACGCCGAAGGCGGCGGCGGTTTCGGCGGTCGCGACGGCGATCTCGGCGAGCTCTTCGGCGGTGGGGTCCGGGTTCACCGCGCAGTCGGCGAACACCAGCACGTTGTCGGGCAGCAGCATGAAGAAGCAGCTGCTGACCAGGTGCTGGCCCGGCTGGGTGCGGATGAGCTGCAGGGCCGGGCGGATGGTGTTGGCCGTCGTGTGCACGGCACCGCTGACCAGCCCGTCGACCTCGCCGCGCTGGAGCATCATGGTGCCCAGGACCACGGTGTCGCGCAGCTGGTCGCGGGCCGCGCTCTCGGTCAGCCCCTTGTGGCGGCGCAGGGCGACCATCGGGGCGACGTAGGCGTCGGCCACGTCGGCGGGGGCGATGATCTCCAGGTCGGGCGGCAGGCTGACGCCGCGGTCGCTGGCCACGGCGCGGATGCGCGCCGGATCGCCCAGCAGCACACAGCGGGCGATGCCGCGGGCCTGGCAGAGGGCGGCGGCGGTGATGGTGCGGGGCTCTTCGCCCTCGGGCAGGACGATGCGGGCGCTGCGGGCCCGGGCGCGCTCGATGAGCTGGTGGCGGAAGGCTGCCGGCGACAGGCGCACGGCGCGCGGGGCCTCGACCAGCTCGGAGAGCCAGCGGGCGTCGATGTGGCTGGCCACGTGGTTCATCGCGGCTTCGACCCGGCCCAGGTCGTCGACGGGCACGCGCATGTCCAGGGCGCCGACGCTGCGCGCCACGTCGAAGCTGCTGCCGCGGCGGTGCAGCAGGGGCAGGCCCTGGTCGAAGGCCCGCTTGCACAGGGCCAGGACCCGCGGATCCGGCGCTTCGTGGTGGGTCAGCAGGATGCCCGCCAGGCGGGTGCCGGCCAGGCTGGCCAGGCTGGCGGACATCAAGACGTCGTGGCGGTCCGGGGGCGTGATGATGAGCGCGCCCGGCCGGTAGGCGTCGAGCACCCCGGGCACCGTGCGGGCACAGACGGCGACCTCGCGCACGCGGCGGCGGTCGAGCTCGCCGGGGAACAGCACCTCGGCGTCGAGCGCTCGCGCCAGGTCGCTGACCCGCGGGGCCATCAGCGCGGCCCGCACCGGGATCGCCCCCAGCAGGCTCAGGCCGCGCATGGCCAGCGCCTGCCGCCACGGGGCCAGCCGCTCCTCGTCGACCCGCGCGCCCGCGCCGGACAGGGCCGCCGGCAGCGGCGCGACGTGGGCGCCCTCGGGCTCCTCCCCCTCGAGCATGTTCAGGACGACGCCCGCCGCGCCGCCATAGGCCCGGGCGGCGATCGCGGCTTCCTCGGCCACGTCGTCCGGCGCCCGCAGCACCCCGTCGGTCCCGCGGGCGCTGGCCACCAGCAGCACGTCGGCGTCGACGGTGCGGGCCAGGGCCTCGTTGACGGCCTGGGCGTACATCGCCTGCTCGGCCGCCCACAGCCCCTCGACCACGACCACGTCGGCTTCCGCCATGCGCCCGGCCCGGTCGTGGCGCTGCACGACCTGCTCCATCAGGGTGTCGAGCTGGTCGGCCGACAACAGCTGCTCGGCGTCGTCGGCGGACACGGGGGTCGGCGGCAGCAGGCCGGTGGCGGCGGCGACCAGGGCGGTCGTGTGCTCCATCGGCTGGCCGCTGGCGTCGACGGGATCGTCGTCGCGCCCGGGCTGGCCGATGGGCTTGCAGAAGGCCGCGCGCAGGCCCTGGCGCTCCAGCGCACGCAGCAGGCCCAGGCAGACGGTGGTCAGGCCGACGCGGGGGCCGGCGGGAGCGACGAGGAGGGTGCGGGGCACGGGGCTTCCGGGGAGATCAGTCGTCCATCCAGGCCAGCACCTGGTCCAGGCGCTCCTGGGCGGCGGGGTCCGAGGGCAGGCCGTCGCCGCCCCCGTCGGGCGGGGCCGGGGCCCGGCCGATCATGCGCTGCACGCGGTCGTCCAGGCCGGGCACCTCCTCGAGGAGCACGCAGCCGGGGCCGACGCCGAAGCTGCCGCGGCCCTCGACGAAGCGCGGCTGGTACAGCAGCAGGTGGCGCTTCGCGCGGGTGACGGCGACGTAGAGCAGCCGGCGCTCTTCTTCGAGGGCGTCGGGGTCGTCCAGGCTGTAGCCGCTCGGGAACTGGCCGTCGGCCAGGCGCAGGACCTGGACGCCGGTCCACTCGAGGCCCTTGGCGCTGTGCACGGTCGACAGGGTGAGCTGTTCGTCTTCTTCTTCGTCGGCTTCGGCGTCCGCGGCTTCCGGCGGGTCCAGGGCCACGTCGGCCAGGAAGGCGTCCAGGCTGTCGTAGCGGTCGGCCAGGACCGGCAGGGCCGTCAGGTCGCGCTCGCGCTTCCAGGCGTCGTCGTAGCGGGCGTCCAGCCCGGACCGCACGTACTCGACGGCGGCGTCGACCTGGCGGTGCAGGGGCAGGTCGCGCTGGACCCGCAGCAGGTCGATCAGCCGCTCCAGCTCGGCGTGCCAGGCGCGGCCGGCGAAGGCGTCGGCGTCGGACAGCCCGCCGGGGGCCAGGGCCGCGTCGATGATCCGGCCCGCCGTCTTGGGGCCGATGCCCTGGATCCACGACAACACCCGCAGCCAGGCGACCTCGTCGCGGGGGTTGGCGACCAGCCGCAGCAGGCTGAGCACGTCCTTGATGTGGGCGGCTTCCACGAAGCGCAGCCCGCCGTACTTGCGGAAGGGGATGCCCGCGCGGGTCAGGGCGCTCTCCAGCACCGCGCTGTGGAAGGCGGCGCGGAACAGCACCGCCTGGTCGGCGAGCCCGATGGCCGCCTCGCGCATCGCCAGCACGTTGGCGACGACCACGTCGGCTTCCTGGCCGACGTCGGCCACCTCGACCAGCATCGGCCGCTCGGCGCCCTTGTGGTCGAGCTCGGTGTACAGCCGCTTGTCGAAGCCCACAGAGAAGCTCTCGAGCACGCCGTTGGCCAGGTCGAGCACCGGCTGGGTGCTGCGGTAGTTCGCCTCGAGCTTCGTGACCCGGGCGCCGGCGAAGACCTTGGGGAAGTCCAGGATGTTCTCGACCCGGGCCCCGCGGAAGGCGTAGATGGACTGGGCTTCGTCGCCCACCACCATCAGGTCGCCGTGGGCCGTGGCCAGCAGCGCCGCGATGTGGCCCTGGACGCGGTTGGTGTCCTGGTACTCGTCGACCAGCACATGCTGGCAGCGGCCGGCCACCCGGGCGCGGGCGTCGGCGTCGCGCCGCAGCAGGTCGCGCAGCAGCACCAGCAGGTCGTCGTAGTCGACGAGATCCGCCTGCTGCTTGCGGGCGGCGTAGGCCCGGGCGACGGCTTCGATGCCGTCCAGGTCGTCCAGGAAGCGCGGGTTGACCGCGTCCACCGCGTCCTGCAGCGAGCCGCCGGCGTTGGCCTGCCGGCTGATGAACTTGAGCAGGGTCGCCTTGTTCGGGAAGCGTCGGCCGCCGGCGCCCACGCCCAGGTCGTTGCGCACCAGTCCGACCAGGTCTTCGGCGTCCCGGCGGTCCATGACCGTGAACTCGCCGCTGCGGCCGATGCGCTCGGCGAAGCCGTCGCGGGCCAGGGTGCGCAGGACCCGGCTGGCGTAGGCGTGGAAGGTGCCGCCCTGGACGCGGTGGGCCTTGGGACCGACCATCCGGCTGGCCCGATCCAGCATCTCGCGGGCCGCGCGCCGGGTGAAGGTGAGCAGCACGATGCCGGAGGGATCGGCGCCCTGTTCGAGCAGCCAGGCGACCCGGTGGACCAGGGTGCGCGTCTTGCCGGTGCCCGCGCCGGCCACCACCAGGTGGAAGCCGGACGGCGCCGTCACGGCCGCCCGCTGGGCGTCGTTGAGGCCGGTCAGGTCGACGCCGGCCCCGGGTGCAGCGGGACGCCCGCTCACGCCGGCTTGCTGACCGGGAAGCGGCCGGGCAGCGCGTCCGGCGCGTCGATCATGCCGAAGAAGGCGATGCGGTGGCGCTTGATGGTGCCGCTGGCGTCGATGATGCCGCCTTCGCTGACCAGGGGCTCGGCGAAGCCCAGCTCGAACACGTCGCAGGGCCGGCCGGTCCCGAAGGCGGCCGGGTAGACCATGGCGCCGCCGTCGGCGTGCACCTTGTAGATCGGGCCGATGCCGTCGGCGTCCACGTGCAGCAGGGGTGCTTCGGTGCGGACCCAGTACCAGCCGTCGGCCAGGGGCACCGAGCCCTTGGTGTGCGACCCGGGCACGTGCTCCAGGCTGGCGGTCTGCTCGCCCGGGGCCAGGGGGCCCGCGTAGAAGGTCAGGTAGCGCAGGCCGGCGTCTTCGTCGGTCGGCACCAGGCTGTCGGCGGACAGGTCGCGCAGGTCGGTGAGCGGGCTCTGCACGGTGCCGTCGGCATGCACGTAGACCGGAAGGATCACGCCCTGGTCGGCGTCGTAGGCCCGCGGGCCCGTGTTCAGCGGCCGGTAGACCCAGTACCAGCCGGGGTGCTCTTCGGCCTGGGCGCGGAAGGAGGAGCCGTCGTGGCCGACGGAGAGCCACTGCAAGGACGCCATGGGGACTCCGGGGAGGGGCCGCGCCGGGGGAGGAGGCGCGGGCGGGGAGGAGCCCTCTAATGCAGTCGCCACCGGGCCGGGCGGCGAATCGCGGCCGGGAGGGGGCGCTTCGTCGATGCGGCCTCGTGACCCCCGCGGAGCGGGCCCCAGGGAACGGGGGGCGGCCGCTCAGGCCTCGGCGACCACGCCCCGCGCCGCCTGCAGCTGCGCCTCGGTCACCAGGAAGCGCACCGTGCCCTTGCCGGCGTCGCCCTCGACCTCGGCCTCGAACTGCTGGCCGACGAAGTTCCCGAGCGCCTGCACGTCGCTGCTGGCGCGCAGCACGCCGTGCAGCCCCTCCCAGTCGAAGGCGATCACCGGCTCGTCCTCGAACCAGGCCCGCGCCGCGAGCTGCACCAGGCCGCGCTGCGCGTCTTCGTCCAGCGCGAGCGGGCAGGCCAGGAAGACGAGCCCCCAGCGCAGCAGCGGGGTCTGGGCGGAGGGCAGGGACACGGCATGCTCCAGGCCCCCTCTCTATTCGCGCCCGGGCCCGCGCCCAGGAGATGTTCGCGCTTGCCTCGGCAGGCACGGTGTGCAGGAAGGCGCCACGTGGCCGTCCGGACGCATGCGGCGTCGGTGGATCGCCCGCTTCCATCCATGACCTGGAGCCCCCCGTGGCCACCCTCGAGCTCACCCTCGAAAACTTCGAGGACACCGTCGTCAACAACGACATCGTCATCATCGACTTCTGGGCGTCCTGGTGCGGTCCCTGCCGCGCCTTCGCCCCGACCTTCCAGGCCGCCAGCGAGCAGCACGAGGACATCGTCTTCGCCAAGGTCGACACCGAAGACCAGCAGCAGCTCGCCGCCATGTTCGGCATCCGCTCGATCCCGACCCTGATGGTCTTCCGCGAGAAGATCGGCATCTTCCAGCAGGCCGGCGCGCTGCCCGCCGCGGCCTTCGAAGACCTGATCGGCAAGATCCGCGAGGTCGACATGGACGACGTGCGCACGAAGATCGCCGAGCAGCAGGCCGAGGCCTGACTGAGCAGAGGGGCCTGAGGCCCGCTGGCTGACGGATGACAGCAGCATGGTGCGGGGCTACCCTCGCGCCATGCCCAGCCCCTTCTCGTCCGTTGTCTTCGCCCTGGCCCTCGTCACGCCCCGCGCGGACGCCGCCAAGCTCGACGATCTGCTCGCCCCGACGGGGTGGGAGGTCGCCGGTGACGCCGAACACAAGGTGCTCGGCGACGTAGTCCTCGAGACCAAGGACGTGGCGGGGGTCAAGTGCCTGAAGGGCACGGCCAGCGTCGACACGAAGCCCGCGACGATGGTCGCCGTGGTCGAAGACGTCGACGGCGCCATGGGCTGGTCGACGGCGGGGCTGATCGCGACCCGCAAGCTGGCCGACCGCAACGGCACCCTCGAGTACTACCAGCACCTGGGCATCCCCGACTGGACCGGCGCCGCCGACCGGTACTGGGTGCTGCGGTCGCAGACCAGCACCCGGGCCGACGGGACCAAGGTGTTCACCTGGGACCGGTTCGACTGGCGCGCGGCCTACCCCGACCTCGCGACCGAGCTGGACCGCGACTACCCCAAGGCCATCGAGCCCGAGCCGAACTTCGGCGCGTGGGTCTTCGTCCCGCAGGGCGGCGGCGCGCGGCTCGAGTACTACCTGTGCACGGCGTCGGGGAAGATCCCCTACTGGCTGCAGAAGGCGGCGGCGACGAAGACCCTGCCGGGGGCCATGGCCGACGTCGTGGTCGAGGCCCGCAAGCGCGGCAACTGAGCGCGCTCGCAGGGGCCCGCGCTCGCGCAGGGGAGGGGCCGGCCGGATAGCTGCGCTCGTCCGCTCGCCCGGGAGCAGTGTCGATGAGCGACGGCGGCATCCCCCGCGCCCTGGTGGCCATCCTGGCCGCAGCCGGCGTGGTGGTCATCATCGGCGGCCTGCGCGACGCCGCGGATCTGATCATCCCGCTGGTGTTCAGCGGCTTCCTGAGCGTGCTGGTCTGGCCGGTGGTGCGGGTGCTCGTCGACCGCGGGCTGCCGCGGCTTCTGGCCATCCTGCTGGTGCTGACGCTGGTCACCGGGCTGCTGCTGGGCGGCACGGCGGTGATCGGCGACTCCGTGGCCCGGTTCACCGCGGGCATCCCCGAGTACCAGGCGCCCCTCGAAGAGCGCCTGGCAGAGTTCGAGGCGGTGCTGTCCGCCCGGGCCGGCGAGCGCGTGAGCGTCGAGCTGGGCAGCCTGCTGGATCCGGGGAGCATCTTCCAGGCCGTGCGCTCCGGCGCGGGGGCGGTGGCCAGCCTGGTCAGCAACGTGCTGCTCATCGTCATCGCGACCGGCTTCATCCTGCTCGAGGCGACCGAGCTGTCGACCAAGCTCAAGGTCGTGTTCGGTGGCCACGCCACCTGGCTCGAAGACGCCGCCCACCGCGTGCAGCGCTACCTGGCGCTGAAGACCGTCATCAGCTTCGCGACGGGGCTCATCCTGACGGGGCTGACGGCGGCCCTCGGGCTGGACTTCCCGGTGCTGTGGGGCATCCTGGCCTTCGTCCTGAACTTCGTGCCGGCCATCGGCTCGATCATCGCGTCGGTGCCGCCGACCCTGGTCGCGCTGGTCGCCATCGGACCCGGCCGCGCGTTGGCCGTGCTGGCCGTGTACTTCGCGGTGAACTTCGCCCTGGGCAACGTGCTCGAGCCGCGGATCATGGGCCGCCGGCTGGGGCTGTCGCCCTTCGTCGTGATCCTGTCCCTGGTGTTCTGGGGCTACGTCTGGGGCCCGCCCGGCATGCTGGTCGGCGTGCCGATGACGGTCATCGTCAAGCTGGTGCTGGAGAGCAGCCCGACCACGCGCTGGGTGGCGGTGCTGCTCGGCGATGCGGACGAAGCGCCGGTGCTGGCGGGCGAGGGGCTCGAGGGCCGCGAGGAGACCCCGGCCGACTGACGGCGGACGGGCCCGGGGGAGAGGCGCTCAGCGCGAGAGCGGCGCCCGCAGCCACGCGCTCATCGGCGTGAACACCTCGGCCTGGGCCCGGGGGCCGATGAACAGGTCGGCGTGGGCATACCAGTGCTCTGGTGTGCCGACGTCGAGCTCCTGGACCTGTTCCTTCGGCAGCACCGCGGCCACCGAGCGGGCGGTCGCCGGCGGCACGATGCCGTCGCGGTTCGCCAGCACCACCAGCACCTCGACGTCGCGGATTCGACCGAGCTCGGCGCTGACGTCGATGCCGCCGACGTGCAGGTCGCCCTTCGCCACCCAGCGGGCGATCTGGCGGTTGATGTAGCGGACCGGGTCGTCGACGGTGTTCACCAGCAGCTCGGGCTGGGACAGGTCGACCTCGCGGGCGTTCATGTAGATCGACAGCAGCGGGGGCAGGTGGCGGGCGATCGGCAGGGCCCGGCGGGCCATGGCGCGGGTGCCGCGCACGGGCAGCAGGCCGGCCAGCACCGGGCTCTTGAAGGCGACCGCCAGCAGCGGGTGCACGTCCACCCAGCGCAGCGGACCGCCCATGGCGACCACCCGCGCCAGCCCGTGCTTCGACGGGCGGCTGGCCAGGTAGGCGTAGACGATGCTCGCGCCCAGGGAGCAGCCGATGACGTCGATCCGGTCGTGCTCGCTGGCGGTCTCGGCGCGCACCCGCTGCAGCATCGCGGGCAGGTCCACCATCGACAGCTCGCCCAGGCCGAAGCGCTGCTTGGGTCCGTCGCGGCGGGCGTCGCCCTGGCCGCGCAGATCGACCGTCCAGACCTCGAAGCCGTCCAGGGCCAGGTGGTCGATCAGGCTGGGCCCGCCGGGGTGGTAGCCCAGGATCCACGAGTTCATGGCGTAGCCGGGCACCAGGACCAACGGCCGCAGCGAGGGATCCGGGCCCGCGGGGCGCACGTGGCGCCGCAGCGGCAGGACCCAGCCCTGGCCGTTGTCGACCGACAGCTCGGTGGTGATCCGGTAGCGGCTGGGGGCCATGCTCATGCGGGCTCCGACAGGAAGGCGATGACGGGGTCGAAGACCTGCCCGGCGGCGGCCGGCGCCGTCAGCACGTCGACGTGGCCGAAGCCCTGGCCCGCCGCACCGTCGCCGCCGACCTCGATCAGCTGGCTCCGGGGCAGATCGCCGGCGACGGCGCGCACGCCGCGCACCGGGCACTGGCGGTCCTGGACCGCGGCGACCAGCAGCACGGGCTGTGCGATGCGGTGGGCAGCGTCGCGCAGCGGCAGGTCGTCGGGGCCCAGCCGGAGTCCGCCGGACGTGAACAGGTCGGCCAGGTCCAGCAGCAGGGCCAGCGGCATGTCCCGAACGGCCCTACGCACGTACTCGCGGCGGACCTCGCCGGGGGTCGTGCCGGGGTGGAACTGGTCGAGCTCGATGGGCAGGGGCAGGCCGCGCCCGAAGGCCGACGCGCCGACCTGGGCCAGCCGCCGGGCCGGCACCCCGCCCGTGCGCACCGACAGCCGCAGCGGGTCCAGGCCCTTCGGCGCCAGGGTGAGCAGGCGGGGCAGGGGCGAGCGGCCGTCCCGGAAGTCGAGCGCGCTGGCCAGGGTGACGATGCGGCGCAGCGGTACGCCGTCGGCCGCGAGGGCCAGCAGCAGGATGCCGCCCAGGCTGTGGCCGATGGCGTCGATCCGGTCCAGGTCCAGGCCCGTGTGGCGGCGCAGCTCGGCCAGGGCCTGCTCGAGCGCGTGCAGCAGCGCGGCGGCGTCCTGGCCGGTGCGGCGCCAGTGCACGTGGAAGTCGACCAGCCAGGGCGTGCGGCCGGCGTCGGCCACGCGGGCCAGCAGGCTGCGGGTCGGGTGCACGTCGAAGCACTCCGGGCCGGCGGCCAGGCCCGGCACGAACACCACCGGAGCGCCGGCGGTCGGCGCGGTGCGGCGCAGGCGGACGTCCACCTGCTCGCCGACGACGTGGATCTCCTCGCGGGGCACGGCTCCTCCGGTCGGGGCCTCCGCGACGGCTAATCCCCCTCCGGGCCCGGGACGAGGGAGGTGCGACGCCGCGCCCCTGCTCCCGCCCCCCTTCTCCCGCGTCCGGCGCCCCTGGCGCAGGCGGCCGACGGCCGGCTCCAGCGGCTGCTACCCTGGCCCCAGCCATGGATCCCAGCGCACAGACCCCACCCCCTCCGCTCAAGGAGGGTCGCTACCGCCTGGAGGACGTCCTGGGCGAGGGCGGCATGGCGACGGTCTTCCGGGCCTTCGACGAGCGCCTGCAGGTGCCCCGGGCCATCAAGGTGCTCACGCCGGCCATGGCCCGCAGCCCGAAGATCCGCAGCCGCTTCCTGTCGGAGGCGCGGACGATGGCGCGCCTGTCGCACCCCCACATCGTGGGCGTGGTCGACGTCGACGAAGAGGCCGGCCGCCCGTTCATGGTGATGGAGCTGCTGACCGGCGGCACGCTGTGGGGCTGGGTGCTCGACCACGGCCCGATGCCGCCCCGGCTGGCCGTGGACGCCGTGCTGGCCGTGCTCGACGGCCTGTCGGCCGCTCACGCCATCGGCGTCGTGCACCGGGACATCAAGCCCCAGAACGTGCTGCTGTCCGACGACGGCGTGGTGAAGCTGACCGACTTCGGCATCGCGCGCGTCGACACGGCGGATCACCACACCCGCACGGCGGCGGTGATGGGCACGTGGACCTACATGCCGCCCGAGCAGCGCAGCAGCGCGCGCGACGTGGACGGGCGCGCCGACCTGTACGCCGTGGGCGCCATGCTGCACGCCCTGGTCACCGGCGCCGATCCGCCCGACCTGTTCGCCGCCGACATGGACCCCGAGCTGCTGGCCCCCCTGCCCGATCCGCTGCAGCCGGTGGTCCGGCAGGCCACCCGCTACAAGCGGGACGAGCGCTTCGCCACCGCCGCGATCATGGCGGACGCCCTGCGCGGCATCCGCGACGCGCTGCCCGGCGCGGCGTCTCCCGGACGACCCGTGGCGGCCGCCCCCCGGCGCGAGATCACGTCGCTGCCGCCGCTGTCGGACCAGCTCGCCGCGGCGGGCGGGCGCTCCACCCTGCGCAGCAGCCTGCCGCCGTCCCGGGCCAGCGGGCTGTCGTCCAGCCCGGGCCTGGCGACCCTTCCGCCCCCGGGCACCGAGCTCCCCCTGCCGCCGCCGTCCGCGGGACCCGTGGCGCCGACGCGCCCGCCGCCCACGACGACCTCGGACCCGTCTGTCTCGGACCCGTCGGCCGCGTCGCGGACCATCGCGCCCCCGGTCGAGGCCGCCGCGCCGGACGGCACCCTGGCGGACCCCCGCGAGCTCGAGGGCAGCCGCCCCGCCGGTATCGGCGCGCCGCTCGGCCTGGTGGCCGTGCTCGCCGTCGCCCTGGTGGGCGTGGTGTTGGTCGTGCGCGAGGGCGCCTCGTCGGGAGATGCGCCCTCCGACGCGGCCTCGGCACTGGCCGCCGAGCTGGACCCCTCCCCCGCGATGGACGGCGCTGCCGATGCGGCTGCCGGCGCGCCGATGGACGCTGGGGCCGGCGCCGACCCCGCCTCGCCGGGGGGCTCCCTCGCCGGCGTCCGGTCTCCGGCAGCAGCCTCCTCCGGCACCTCCTCGCCGTCAGCAGCCTCCTCCGGCACATCCTCTCCGTCAGCCGCCTCCTCCGGCACCTCCTCCCCGGGAACGTCCGCCCCCGCGGGCTCCTCTGCCGCACCGACCTCGACCCCGGCGAGCGCCTCGACCTCCACGGACGCCTCGGCCTCCTCCGGACCCGACGACGGCGCCGCCGCGCCGCGCGGCGACGACACCGGTGCCGCGTCGGCCGCGCCTCCGCCGGCCGCGTCCGAGCCGGCCACGACCACGGGCTCCGCAGTCGACGATGCTGCGCCTGCCTCGCCCGACGGATCCGGCGCGTCCGAAGCCGCCGCGACCGAAGCTGCCGCGACCGAAGCCACCGCGACCACGCCCGCGTCGACCTCATCGGGGCCGCCCGTGCGCGTCTCGGTCACCGGCCGGGTCAGCGACCTGACCCTGGTGCGGCGCGAAGACGGCCGGCGCTACCCCCTGGGAGAGGTACCGCCGGGCACCTACGTGCTCGAGGGGCGCTGGTTCGGCGACGAGGACATCAGCACCGTGCACGAGCTGCGGCTCATCTCGGGCTGGGACAAGGCGCTGAAGTGCTCGGACCGCACCCGCACCTGCCGCTGAGCGGGGCTCAGTCGGTCAGGTAGGGGAAGCCTTCGGCCTTGACCACGAACACCGAGCAGGGCGCGTTGTGGACCAGGCGCTCGGTCAGGCTGGGCAGGAACTTGCTGATCAGGCTGTCGCCGCCGCCGTGGGTGGCGGACACGACCAGCTGGACCTTCTCGTCTTCGACCATCTGCAGGGCCACGTCGAGCCAGTCGCCGTGGCTGATCCGGATCTGGTGGTCGGTGTGCTTGAGCTCGAAGCCGGCTTCCTTGGCGCGGACGTACTCGCCGGCGATGGCGGCACGCACGGCCGCTTCGCGCTGGGCGATGTCGTCGGTCACGACGTCGGTGTCGATGGTGCGCTCGAGGACCTGGTTCATCTCCTTCTTCAGCGACTTGTCGACGTGCAGGAAGATGACCCGGCCGCCGGAGCGGTCGGCCATCTGCAGCGCGACGGAGATGGCGGCCTTGGCGGTCTCGGAGAAGTCGACGGGGACGAGGATGGTGTTCGCGAGGTACACGGAGGGGCTCCTGCGGGAGTCGGGGGTACCAGGGTGGGGGGAGGGGACCCGGTGACGGGGGCCACTATGCGATTGGCCCCCCTCCCAGCAACATCGGCGTTCCTCGGAAGCGACCGGCGGGCGGCAGGATGCCGCGGGGCGAGGCCTGGCGTAGGCTCGGGTGATGACCTGGCGCCCCCCGCCCGCGCTGCTGGCCCGCCGTGGACGGCACCTGCTGCTCCCCCTCGCGGGGCGGCGCCTGTGGCGGGCGATCGTGGATCCCCGCTTTGCGCTGGAGCTCGAACGACCCCGCGAAGGCTGGCTGCACATCGACGGGGACATCGAGCTGCGGGACGCTTCCGGTGCCCTGCTCCTGGCGGGGGCCACGTCGGACCGCGCCGTGCGCCTTTCGCTCGCCGACGTCGCGGGGGCGACCGTGCGCGAGGCCCGCGCGGCCCGGCACGGGGACCTGATCCTGGACCTGCAGGACGGGCGCGTGCTGTGGGTGGCCGACGGCCCCTTCGAAGCCTGGCGCTTCGTCGACGCCGACGGGCTGACGGTGATCGGCGGCGTGGGGCAGGTGAGCGCGTGGGCGGGATCCCGGTGACGGCGGAGCGCCGGCTCGAGGTGCAGGCCCGGCCACTCCAGGTGGTCGGGCAGGGGGTCGAGGAGGCCCACCTGGACTTCGTCGCCGCCGAGGGTGTGGACCCGCGGCGGGGCGCGGCGGTGCTGTGCTCGGGGCACTCGTCCTGGGGCGTCGGTGCTGCCGTGGCCGAACAGTCGGCGCCCCGCCTGGCCCAGGCCCTGGCCTGGCTGCCGGGGGCGGGCGACGCGCGCGACGCCGCCATCGAGGCCACCGTGCGCGAGGTATCCGTCTGGGGCGAGACCGTGGCGCTGCCGGACGACGAGCGCTGGGGACCCGGCAGATCGCGCGGCTACAGCGCCTGCGGCGTGCGCTGGGGACCGCGGCGCACGACCCTGTTCTGGGCCGGCGGCTGCAGCCTGACCTTGCTGCGCGACGGCGCCGTGGTGGCGGCCTTCGGGCCGGACCTGCTGCGCGACCGCATGATCCGCGAGGGCCACGCCGACGCGGCGGCCCGGCTGAGCCCCAGCATGGACAACATCCTGGGCTCGGCCATGGCGATGGACCGGCTGGAGGTCCTGCGGGCGCGCCTGCCGGCCCTGCGCGCCGGCGACCGGCTGGTGCTGCACTGCGACCGCGTGGGGAGCGCGCTGCGGGCCCGTCCCGGCGTAGCGCTCGACGGCGTCGCGTCGGTCTCGGCGTCCGAGCTCGGGCTGGAGCCGCGCCACGTGGGCCCCGGCCATCGGCTGATGGTCGTGCAGGCCGACCGCACCTGACCGCGCGGCTCAGTCTCCGGTGCCCTGGACCGGGAAGGGGCCGACCAGCCCGATCAGCGCGGGCTGGCCGCCGGCATGCTGGATGGCGACGGTGGCGTAGCCCTGGCCGTCCAGGACCACCCAGGACAGGCCGCTGACCTCGGCCATGCGGCCGTCCGGCGGCATGCCGGGGGCGGCGACCAGCGGGACCAGCCCGTCGTCGCCCCAGGCCCACAGGCGGTTGGGGGCGCGGTCGGTGTCCTCGGCGATGAGCAGGCGGTCCAGGCCGGGGGCCCAGGTGATGTTGTCCGGCTCGGCGATGCCGGGCTCCACGCAGTCGGTCGCCTCGTGGCTGCCGGGATCGCTGCCGGCCAGCGCGACGACCGCTCCGGTGGCGACCCAGGGGCTGTCGATGCCCTCGACGCTGCCGAGCGCCAGGCGCAGCACCGCGCCGCAGGCCTGCCGCGGCAGCCGGATGTGGTCGCGGCCCGGGAAGGGCGGGTCCCCGGCCAGGGTGCCGGACTTGAACCGGGTGAGCGCCAGGTAGAGCTGGCGGCGGTCTTCGTCCAAGGCGAGGCCCTCAGACTTCTCGAGCTCGGTGGTGGCGCCCAGCCGGGCGGCGAAGCGGCGGGTCTCGAACCGGCTGGCCAGCTGTTCCTGGCCGTCCTTCAGGCGCAGGCACTGGTCGACCGACTGGGGCGCGCGATGCGGGAACCAGTCCCCGGTGCAGGTCTCGTCGAGGGGCCGGCGCTCGAACAGGTCGTCGAAGGCCAGCCCGTCGGTCAGCGCCTGCCGCAGCGTGTCCTCGTCGGCGTGCCCGGCGTCGAGCCACTCGATCCCGACCGGCTCGCCGATGGCCAGCTCGCCCTGCCAGGCCAGCTTCGCCAGGTACAGCCGTCCAGCCCGCAGGTCGCCGGGGCGGTCGGCGACGAACATCGCGAAGATGCCGTGGCTGCCGTCGTCGGTCAGGTAGACCGTGCGCCGATCCGGCATCACGAGCCCCAGCTCGTGCGAGAACCGGCCCATCGCAAGGCGCTTGGTGCTGCGTGTGCCGCCGTCGGCGTCGAGCAGCTCGGTCTCGACCACCCAGCCGTTGCCGTAGGGGCTCGGACGCGCGCCCTCGCCCAGGAACCGCGCCCACTCGGGGTACTCGCTGTAGTCCCACATCCGGCCCTGCTTGCCGGGCACCGACTCGGGGATGCGCCCGTCGACCAGCAGGGGGGCGTCGGTCTCGTACTCCTCGCCCGACAGCAGCGTGTTCCAGGGCGTGATGTCGCCGCTGCACAGCTCGTTGAAGGCGCCGTCGCCCGGGGCCGGGATCGGCCGCGAGCGCGTGATGGTCCACGCGCCCCCCGCCGCCGGCTGCAGCTCCGACAGGTAGATGGCCGACGGGCTGCACTCGAAGTGGTTGAGCATCCACGTCTTGCCGTGCGCCTCCAGGACGCCGACGTAGTCGGGGTTCTCGCAGATCACCGGCTTGCCGTCCGCGACCAGCGGGGCGCCGTGCTGGTCGACCAGCGTGCCCCAGGGCGGCCCGTCGCCGTACACCTGCCCGGTGCGGGCGAGCGGCCAGAAGGTCACCGGCGTCACGCGCTCGCCCACCCGCAGGTCCGCGAGCTCGGTCAGGCCGTCGGCGGCGGGCCGGGGATCGGCGGCGACCAGCACGGGAACCGGCGCAGGCGCGGGCTCGGCGGAGGCGTCGACGGGCGGCGCCTTGGGAGCGCAGGCCAGCAGGAGGGGGAGGAGCATGCGGACCTCGGGAGGAGGGACCTGCATAGCGCCGGCGGGTGACGGCGCGGTGGCGTTGCGGGGGAGGTGCGGCGCGCCGTCTCGTGCTTCGCGTCAGGCCGGGCCCGGCGCATCCCAGGGGAAGACGCCGCCGGCGCGCCAGTGGGCGTCGCGATCCCAGACCCGACGGCCGCGGATCCAGGTGCCGCGGGGCGGCGGGGCGTCGTGGTGGAACAGCAGCCAGGCCAGCGCGTCGTCGGCGCTGTCGACCCAGGCCGGCAGGTCGTGCAGCACCAGGTCGGCCTGGAAGCCGGGCTCCAGGGCACCCAGGTCGGGCTGGCCGAGCGCCCGGGCGCCGCCGCGGGTGGCGTGCCACAGCCAGGTCTCGGGCGGCACGCGCACGCCCTGGCGCAGGGCGTTGTCGTGGGCGCTGCTGGCGATGCGCGGCACCCGGAAGCTGCGGCCGGCCGCGATGTCGGTGCCGAGCACCACCGGGATGCCGCGGGCGCGCACCGGGTCCAGCGGCATGCCGCCGCTGCCCAGGAAGTCGTTGCTGTCCGGGCAGTGGGCGACCACCGCGCCGGCCGCCGCGAACCGGTCCCACTCTTCGTCGCTCATGTGGATGCAGTGGGCGTAGACGCTGCGGTCGTGGACCAGGCCCAGGGCCTCGTAGATGCCCAGGTAGTCGGGCCCGCCGTGCAGCTCGGCGGCGACCCGCACCTCGTCGGTGTTCTCGGAGAGGTGGGTGCTGCACCACAGGCCGCGGGGCGCCGCCAGCTCGGCCGCGCCGCGCATCAGGTCGGCGGTGCAGGACAGGGCGAAGCGCGGGATGGCGGCGACCTGCAGCCGGCCGTCGTCGTGGCCCTGCCAGCGGTCGGCCAGGGAGGCGAGGGCCGGCAGGGCCCGGTCCGGCGGGAGGAAGAGTGCGTCGGGGGCGCCCATGTCCATGAGCACGGGGCCGGCGATGGCGCGCAGGCCGCGATCCGCGAGGGTCTGGAGGAGGATGTCGGCGGCGGTCGGGTGCACCGAGCCGTAGACGAAGGCCAGGGTCGTGCCCGCAGCGGCCAGGGCGGCGCAGAAGGCGTCGGCGATGGCGCGGGCGTGGCCGGCGTCGGCGAACCGCGCCTCTTCCGGGAAGGTGCTGTGGCGCAGCCAGTCCAGCAGCGGGCCGCTGGCGGCGCCGACGATGCGGGTCTGCGGGTAGTGCAGGTGGCCGTCGACGAAGCCGGGGGTCAGCACCGCCGGTCCCAGCCGGACGTCGGCAGGGCCGCTGTCGCGCACGGCCACGATGCGGCCGTCCGGGCCGACCTCGATCACGCCCTCGGGCAGCCAGGCGGCGTGGTCTTCGTCCGTGCTCCACAGCAGGCGGGCCTGCACGCGCAGGCCGGCCAGCGATCCCAGGTCGGGCATGCTCGGGTGGTCCTTCATCCCGGACCGCTATCCGGTGGCGGGACCGTCGCGCAGGGCGAACAGCTCGACGGGCTCGGTCTTGCCCCGCAGCGACACCGGTCGCCCCGGGCCCAGGGTGAAGCCCTCGCCCAGCGCCTCGACCACGGCGCGGGTCACCAGCACGGTCTCGTCGAGGTCCTTGGTCACGCCCTCGACCCGGCTGGCGGTGTTCACCACGTCGCCGATCGCCGTGTACTCGCGGTGGCCGCGGCCGCCGATGTCGCCGACCACGACCTCGCCGCAGTGCAGCCCGACGCCGATCCGCAGCCCCGGGTAGGCGCCGCTGCGGTCGAGCTCCTGGGCCACGCGGGCGATGGCGACGGCCGCCTGGGCGGCGTTGCGCGCGTGGTCGGGCTCGTCCAGGGGGGCGCCGAAGATGGCCATCAGGCCGTCGCCCAGGAACTTGTTGACGATGCCGTCGCGGCGGCGGACCTCGACGCTGAACGCCTCGAGGGCGGTGTTCAGGCGGTCGAGCACCTCGGTCGGCGTGCGGTCGGCCGAGTAGGCGGTGAAGCCGCGGATGTCGACGAACAGCACGCTGATGACCCGGCGCTCGGTGCTCAGGCTCAGGTCGCCGGACAGCACCCGCTCCACCACCGGCTCGGCGACGTAGGCGCCGAAGGCGTGGCGCACCCGCTCCCGCTCGGCCGCCACCTCGCCGACCCGGGCCACCAGCGACGTCATCGACGCGCCGATCCGCCAGGCCAGCACGCCGCAGATCAGCAGCAGCACCGACCGCTCCACCGCCCCGGCCCCACCCAGGCCCGGCAGGGTCCGGCTGATCTCGCTGCCCAGCAGCGCCCAGCAGGCCAGCCAGCCCCCGGCGGCGAGCCCGCCGGCCACCAGCGACAGCCGCGGCTGCAGCCGCAGCACGCTGATGAACATCGGGATCACCCACAGGATCACCGGAGCGTTCTGCAGGGCCACCGTCGCATCCTGGCGGCCCTGGATCAGCACGAAGACCGTCGGCACCAGCGCTTCCGTCGTGGTGCGGAACACCAGGGCGGCCATGCTGGGAGGCCGCCGGCCGGCGTCGACGAAGCCGTGTGCGTAGACCGCGAAGGTGAAGGCCGCCGCGCCCAGGATGGCCAGCCCGACGATCTGCTCGCCGGCCAGCAGGCGCCGCAGGCCGAGCATCGCGAACAGCAGCGACGACGCGACGAAGAAGGCCGCGACCCAGCGCTCGTTGGCCTGGCGTGCCGCCTGGAAGGGCGTGGGGGACGGGGGACTCACGGCGCGAGCCTACCGCCTACTGGTCGATGTCGAAGTACCAGCGGTCGTGGTCGGCGTCCCAGGGGTCCCAGGTGGGCAGGGCGGCCAGCGCGTCGTGGAACGCGGGCGGCACGACGCCGGGCACCAGGAAGGCCTTCTGGCGGTGCAGCCGGTAGGGCGTGCGCAGCGTGAAGCCCAGCACGCCCAGGATGCCGCGGGCCACGTACCAGGTCGCCTGGGGGTCCCAGCCGTGGGCGATCTTGATGACGACACCGAGCCCGTCGGGGTGATCGGGGTGGTCGATGGCCAGGCCGAGCAGCCCGTCGGCGCCTTCCTTGGCGATGACCCGGCCGCCGCAGGACTTGATGACCGTGGTGTCCAGCCGGTTGAAGCCGCCGACGACGTCGGGCTCGCGGACCATCGCCTCCCAGATCCAGTCGTCGTCGCGGTGCGTCGCCAGCCACGCGTAGCAGCGCGCCAGGTCGGTGACCGTCATGCTGGCCGTCGGCAGCCCGTCGCCGTCGCGAGCCACGCGCAGCGGCTTCCAGTCGGCGCCCAGGGCCTGGCGGACCACGCCCATGTAGGCGCCGAACACCGGGTGGCTGGGCAGCGTGTAGCCGACCGTGCGCCAGCCCTTCGCGATGCAGCCGGCCAGGATGGCCGCGTGGTGCCCCGACGAGTTGTTGTACCAGCGCCGCGGGCGCCGGACCTGGCGGCCGAACTGCACCAGCGGCAGGTCGAGGGGGGTCTGCATCAGCGACCAGGCTTCCCGCGGCAGCAGGGCCTGGGCGGCCTGCACGTGCTCGGTCGTGCCGTTGTGGCTGGCGACCGAGATCGCCTTCTCCTTCCAGCCGAACCGGGCCAGGTCGTCGACGAAGGGCTTGATGTACAAGAGCTTCATCATCGAGCGGCCGTAGCAGAGCACGTTGCCGCCGAAGGCGTGCAGCACGCGATCCCCGCTGACCCAGGCCACCGCCCCGTGGATGGTCGTCTCCGACACGCCGAACCGGCGGTAGTCGACCAGGGGCTCCCACTCGACGTCGCGGCCCGTGGCGATGCCCTCCTCCCGCTCGCCGAAGGTCGACGACGGGTAGTACGCGTCGGCGTGGGCGCCGGGGAACTGGGGAGGACCGGCCTGCACGGCCGGCCGCGGGACGGAGTCGTCGTCGGACATGGAGGCGCCCGGGGGAGGAGAGGGGGGAGGAGGGGACTATCGCGCGGGATAGGACCTCCCCATGCGCGCGTGGGAGGACATCCGCCGGGACCTCGCCGGCAGCGGCCTGAACGCCGTCGGCGTGGCCGACGGAGCGGACTGGCAGGACTGGCTGCCCGGCTGTCGCGCCGTCGTCGTCGTCGGCAGCGGCGGGCCCGCGCTGTGGACCGCGTTCCACGCGTGGGTCCAGGAGGATCCCCGCCGGCTGACCCACGAGCCGCACCCCCTCGACCGATTCGTGCGCGAGCGCCTGGCCGCCTCAGACGCCGCTGGCCCCGGCCGCCGCTGGGTCTTCGCCGACAGCGCCCAGGACCCGCCCGCGCCCATGCAGCCGCTGGCCCTGGCCGCCGGGCTCGGCTGGCGCAGCCGGCTGTGGCTGGTCCTGCATCCCGACCACGGCCCCTGGCTCGGCCTGCGGGCGGCCTGCTTCACCACCGAGCCCCTGGCCGTCGACGGTCCGCTGCGGGGGCCTTCGCCCTGCGACGGCTGCCCGGCCCCCTGTGCGGCAGCCTGCCCCGGCGCCGCGCTGGCGGGAGGCATGCTCGACTGGCGCAGCTGCGCGGACCACCGGGCGGCATCGGACAGCTGCCTGGATGCATGCCATGCGCGGGCGGCCTGCCCCCACGGAGCGGCCAGCGCCTACCCGCCGGCCGCGCACGCCTACCACCACGACAAGGCCCGCGGCCGGGCCGCCCTGTGCGCGGCGCTGGGGGTCGACGATGTCGTCGGGGCCGCGGGAATCGACCGGCGGGGGTGAGTGGGGGCATCGGGGAGCGGCGTCGGGTCAGTTGCACGTACAACTGCCGCGGTTTCGCAACTCGTGCCGGGCAGGTGCCCCGAATTCGCAACCTGAACCGGCCCTCCGTCCAGGGTGGTCGCCGCAAGTCCAGCAATCACGCTCGGCGTCGTGCCCGCTCGAGCAGCGGGTTGCGAATTCAGCAGGGTTGTCCGGCGGCCGGTGTGCTCGCGGGACAGTTGCACACTCAACTGTCCCGATTTCGCAACCGGTCGTCCGCAGGCCGCGCTGGCCCGCCCGCCCGGTGCACCCTGCGGACCCTTGCACGTACAACTGCCCCGATTTCGCAACCCGTCACGGCCGCGCCGCGGCTCCCCGCACCGCCCCCGCCTCGCGTCAGCCCACCCGCGCCGCCATGTCCGCTTCGAGCTCGGCCAGCACCGCCTCGGCCCGCGTGCGCGCGTCCGCCACTGGCTCGTCCTTCGCCACCGGCTCGACGGCCTCGAAGTAGATCTTGAGCTTGGGCTCGGTGCCGCTCGGGCGCGCCAGGACCCGGCAGCCACCGGCCAGGTCGAAGGCCAGCACGTTGCTCGAGGGCAGGCCCAGGGACGTCTCGGCGCCCGTCCGCACGTCGATCGCGACGCCGCGCTTCACATCGCGGATCCGCAGCACCTCACGGCCGGCGATGGTCGACGGCGGCGCCGCCCGCAAGGTCGCCATCAGCGCTGCGATGCGGGCCTGGCCTTCGGCCCCGGGCAGCTTCAGGCTGCGCTGGCTGCTGGCGGCGACGCCGTAGCGCCGGCACAGGGCGTCCAGGGCGTCGAGCAACGTGCGGCCCTCTGCCTTCAGTGCGCTGGCCAGGTCGAGCACCAAGAGCGCCGTCGAGATGCCGTCCTTGTCGCGCACCACCTCGCCGGCCGAGTAGCCGAGCGCCTCCTCGAAGCCCAGCACGAAGGGCCCCTCCCACTTCATCGCCGCGTCGGCCAGCCACTTGAAGCCGGTGAGCACCTCGGCCCGCGCCGCCCCGTGGGCCGCCGCGATGGCGCCCAGCAGGCTGCTGCTGACGATGGTGTTGGCGACCAGCGGCTGGGCCTCGGTCGGCGCTGCGCGGCGCTGGGACAACAGCTCCTCGGCCAGCAGCAGGCCGACCTCGTTGCCCGAGAACTGCCGGAAGCCGCCAGGGCTGTCGGCGTCCGGCACGGCGACGGCCAGCCGGTCGGCGTCGGGGTCGTTGGCCAGCACCAGGTCCGCTCCGCTGGCCCGCGCGAGGTCCAGCGCCAGGTCCATGGCGCCGTCTTCTTCGGGGTTGGGCAGGGTGACGGTCGGGAAGTCGCCGTCCGGGTCGCGCTGGGCGGCCACGGCCCGCACCGGGGTGTGGCCGGCCGCGTCGAGCACCCGCGCCAGCAGCCGGTAGCCGACCCCGTGCATGGCGGTGTAGACCGCGACCGCGCCGGTCGCGTGGCGCACCCGCAGGTCCAGGACCGCGTGCACATAGGCATCTTCCTGGCCCGCGGGCACCGGCCGCACCGCGCCCGAGCGCTGCAGGTCGGCCAGGTCGGGACAGGTCGGCGGCAGGGCTTCGGCGGCGACGGCCGCGATGGCGTCGGCGATCCAGCCGTCCACGGGGTCGGTGATCTGCGCCCCGTGGCCCCAGTAGACCTTCACCCCGTTGTCCTGGGGCGGGTTGTGGCTGGCCGTGACCATCACGCCGGCCGCGCAGTGCAGGTGCCGGACCGCGTGGGCCAGCAGCGGCGTCGGCGCGACCTGGTCGAACAGGAAGACCGGCAGCCCGGCGGCCGCGAGCACACAGGCGGCGTCGCGGGCATAGGGCGCGCTGCCGTGCCGCCCGTCGAAGCCGACGACCACGCCGCGGGTGGGGGCGTCGCCGACCTCGCGCAGCAGCACCCGCGCCAGGCCGGCGGCGGTCTCGCGCACCACCAGCGCGTTGAGCCGCGCCGGGCCGGGACCGCGCTGGCCGCGGATGCCGGCCGTGCCGAAGGACAGGCGGGTCGCGAACAGGGGGCCGAGGGCGTCGAGATCGCCTGCGTCGATCAGGGCCGAGAGGGCGGCGCGGGTCTCGGTCTCGGGGTCGCGGTCGCGCCAGCGCCGGGCGCGGGCGAGGAGGTCGGCAGCAGCAGCGGAGGAGGAGGTCACGGGGGCTCCGGGGAGGAGGCCCGTCTATCACCGCCGGCCGAGGCGCCGGTCAGTCCTCCGCGCCGGCGAGGCCCAGGTCGGCGACCCGGGCCCGCACCGCCGCCATGAACGCGGCCCCCGGGTCCGGCTTGGCCGTGCGGTAGTGCGGGTCGCGCTCCTCGAACAGCGACGTGCCCTCCAGCCCCCGGTACTCGTGGTGGCCGATGAGGTGGGTGATCGGGTGCTGCGCTGCGAGCTGCCGCACCAGCGCGGCGTTCGCCTCGACCTGGGCGTCGGTGAGCGGCCACCGCGCGCCGTCCCCGACGTTCTCGATGCCGATGGCCACGTGGTTCAGCCCGATGACGTGCCGGCCGACGCGGTCGTCGGGCAGCAGGCGCTCGATGCGGCCGTCCCGGTCGACCAGGTAGTGCGCGGACACGTTCACGGCGCCGGCGCCGGACAGCTCCGCGCGCCCGTGCAGGCGGGCCGGGGCGAAGGTGTTCCAGGCGCTCTCGGCCGTCGCGCCGGCGGTCCAGTGCAGCACGATCATCCGGGGCTCCAGCACCACGGCGGCCGCGTCGTCGTCGGGCACCGCGCCGGTGCGGTGGGCCCGCAGGTAGGCCGCGGTGAGCTGCACGCGCTCGGCGTCGTAGGGCAGCAGGCGGTCGTGGATCACGACTGCCGCCGCGGGATCGGACGCGGTCGCGACATCGTCCGACCCGGCCCCCGCGGTCGAGCAGGCCGTCAGCAGCAGCAGGGCGAAGGCGCGAGGGATCATGCTGGCGCCGGCTCAGCCCGGCAGGCCCCACACCACGCGGAAGCCGAGCTCGGCGGCGCGGTGGACTGGCAGGTGGAAGTGGCGGTCCGCGCTGCGGGCATCGCGCTCGTTGCCCAGCCAGAAGCCGCCGCGGTTGGGCCGAGGGCCATCCTTGGCGCCCGCCGTGCCGACGCGCACCCGGCTGGACTCGGCCGGAGGCACCTCCTGCCACAGGTCGGCGCACCAGTCCCGCACGTTGCCGCCCAGCCCGCGCACGCCGTAGACGCTCTCGTCCACCGGGAAGCTGTCGACGTCGGCGGGCTCGGGGTGCCCGCCGTGGCTCAGGCGGGTGCAGGCCCGGCTGGGGTCGAAGAACCGCCCCCAGGGGTAGGGGCGCTCGTCGACACCGCGGGCGGCCTTCTCCCACTCCCACTCGCTCGGCAGCCGCCACGGCCGTCCCGTGCGCCCGGCCAGCCAGTCGGCGTAGGCGGTGGCGCCGAACCAGTCGACCATCATGACGGGCTCGTCGAGCCGCCACAGGTCGCCGTCGTTGTCGGGCCGGACCTCGAAGCCGCCGTCGGCGCGGCGGCCGTAGATGACGGGGCCGACGTCGCCCAGCCGGCCGCCCCGCTCGCGGGGGGCCAGCGCCAGGGCGCGTGCTTCGTGGCCCGTCGCGACCAGGTCGTCCAGGAAGGCGATGTACTCGGCGTTCGTGACCGGGAAGCGGCGCATCACGAAGCCGTCGATCCACAGCCGGCGGCGGGCGGCCGAGCCGTAGGCCACGGTGTCCCCCCCGATCCAGGTCCAGCCGGCCGGCACGTAGCAGTCGTCCGGACCCAACGCGTCGGGGGCCAGCAGCTCGACCGGGGCGGTCGCTTCGTGCCCCGGCGGGCTGCCCATCCAGTGCTCGCCGCGCCCGATGTGCACCGGGTAGCGCGCCGGCGCGCGGCCGTCGTGGCGCAGCTCCAAGACCCAGCTGCCGTGGGGCAGGACCGCGGCATCCAGCGGCGTGACCCCCAGCTCGCCGGCGGGTTCCGGCACCAGCCGCCGGTGGCGTTCGACCACCCGGTGCAGCAGCACCTGGGCGCCCGGCGGGTCGGTGACCAGCGTGACCGCGCCGTCGCCCTTGAGGTACTGCCGCAGCCGGGAGCGACCGGGGTGGTGGTAGGGCAGGGCGTCGAGGTGCCGCTCCAGCCGCAGGGCGGCGGCCGCGGCCGAGATCTCGTCGGCGCGCCGCTCGGCCTCGCTGTGCACGGCCATGCTGCGGGCGGCCAGCTCGGCGTGGGCGTCGGCCAGGGTCGGGTCGGCGGACAGCGCGCCCTGCAGCAACAGCTCGGCCTCGCTCTCGTGGGAGCGGGCGGCGACCCGCAGGCGCCGGGCCTCGTCCAGCCAGTCCCAGGGCTCGTGCTTGTCGCCCTCGGGGGCGTGGGCGGGCAGCTCGGCCAGGCGGTCCCCGGCCCGGGTCTCGAGCCGCTGGGCCTGCTCGCGCAGGATGGCCGCCTCGGGCAGCTGGTTCCGGGCCCGCGCCACCAGCGCCATCGCCTGCTCGCGCTTGCGGGCGCCGTCCAGCCAGGTCCGGACCGCGATGGCCACCAGCCGCGCGTCGGGCGGCCGGGCGGCGGGCTCGCGGGCCATGCAGCGCACGCAGAGCTCCACGAGTTCCTGGGCCAGGGGGCGCTCGCTGCGGGGCACGGGGGAGGGGCCGGCGCGGACCGCGTCCAGCACCTCGGCGGTCTCGGCGCCGCCGAAGGGCGCCTTGTCCGTCAGCAGGTTGAACAGGATCGCGCCCAGGGCGTAGACGTCGGCCCGCGGGTCGACACCCGGCGGGGGCGTGCGCAGCAGCTCGGGCGCCAGGTAGGCGGGGGTGCCCACCACGTGGCCGTCCGCGACCGGGGTGCCCTTGCGCTGCGACAGGCCCCAGTCGACCACCAGCACCTCGCCGTGCTCGCCGACCATCACGTTCCGGGGCTTCAGATCGCGGTGCACCACGCCTTCGCCGTGGGCGTAGGCCACCGTCTCGCAGACCGTGTAGAAGGCGCCGATCAGGCCCCGCAGGGTCCCACCGTCCCCGGTCGTGCCCCAGGCGTCCGGAGGCGACGCCGCGTGCAGCGACTTCACGTGGTCGCGCAGCGTGCGGCCCCGGATCTCCTGCATCGTGAAGTACAGCCGACCGTCGGGCATGCGTCCGAGCTCGTGCACCGGCAGCACGCCAGGGTGCTGCAGGCCCGCGATGATGCGGGCTTCCTGGGTGAACAGGTGCCCGGCGCGCTCGGCCTCGGGGCGCAGGATCTTCATCGCCACGGTGCGCTGCAGGTGGCGGTCGTAGACCCGCCGCACGTCCCCGGCGCCGCCGCGGCCCAGCAGGCCCCGGTCCTCGTAGCGGTCCTCGGGGGGCGTCGACCGCGCGGCGCCGGCGACCCCGGCGGGGTCCCCCGGCGCGTCCAGCATGAAGGTGGCGCCCAGCGACAGCCCGGCGTCGCCCGTGTCCGGCACGCCGTCCGGCAGCACCGCCCCGCTCTCGCGCAGCCAGTCCAGGGTGCGCTCCGCCTGGGACTCCGACAGGCCGGCTTCGTCCACCAGCGCCTGCAGCAGCGGTCGGCTCAATGCGCCCCCTCGGCTCGGCCGCCGGCGGATCGGGTCGTCGGGTGGGGTCGTCGGGACATCGCGGCGCTCCACGTCCGTCCGGGGTCGTATTGCCGCCGGGGGGAGGGGACAAGACCGCACGCCGCGGCCTGGACCTCCCCGCTGGCCCCTGCGCCCGACCATTGCGGGCTACGCTCCCACCATGTGCGGTCGCTACCAGCTCGGCATGACCTGGGATGAGCTCCAGGCCCACTACGCCCGCGTCCGCGCCGAGCTCGACCAGGGCCTGTTCGGCAGCGGTCCCCTCGCCGGCACGGACGTCGGCCCGGGCTGCACGCTGCCGTGGTTCAACCAGGCGCCCGGCCAGCCGTCGCCGGTGGTCCTCCTCGACGCCGGGGCCCTGACCTACCGCCGGATGCGCTGGGGCTTCCCCCCGACCTGGGTCGCGCGCAGTGGCAAGGACCCGTGGAAGGAGCGCCCGCTGGTCAACGCCAAGGGCGAGGAGGCGCGGGAGAAGCGCACCTGGAGCAAGCCGCTGGCCGAGGGACGCTGCGTGGTGCCGAACACCGGCTTCTACGAGTGGTGGAGGAGGGGGAAGGAGCGCTTCCCGCTGCACTTCGCGCCGGCGTCCGGGGGCATCGCGAGCTTCGCCGGCATCTGGCGCCACTTCTCCCGAGGCGAGGAGCAGGTTGCCTGCTTCGCGATCCTGACCAGCGTGCCGAGCGAGGACATGGCCGGCGTGCACGACCGCATGCCCGTGATCCTGGCCGACGACGACCTGGGGGCCTGGCTCGATCCCCGGGCGTCGGACGAGGCGATCGATGCCCTGATGCGGCCGGCGCCCGCCGGCACCCTGCGGCCGGTGGAAGCCCACACCGCGCTCAACTCCTGGCGCGCCAGCGGGGCCGAGGTGCTCGAGGCGGACTGGACCTGGCAGGAGCGCCCGTGATCGCCTGGCTGGTCGGGCTCGCGCTGGCGGCCGACCCTGCGCTGGGGGCCGACCCCGCGGCCGGCGGCACGGTCACGGTCACGGCCCGGCCGCGCAGCGACCAGGGGCGGCTGCTCTGCTCGCTGTTCGACCAGCCCGCCGGCTTCCCGGGCGACCCCCAGCGCGCCGTCGCGCGGGCGGCGGCCGAGATCCGCGACGGCGTCGCCACCTGCCTGTTCCCGGCCGTGCCGCCCGGCGCCTACGCGGTCGCCATCCTGCACGACGAGAACGGCAACCTGGCCATGGACACCAGCCTGCTCGGCATTCCCCGCGAGGGCTTCGGCGCCAGCCGCGACGCGAAGCCCCGGCCGACCGGCCCGCCGCGGTTCGAAGACGCCGTGGTCGAGGTCGGGGCCGAAGGCGCCGCGCTGGAGCTGGTGCTGCGGTACTTCTGACGGGGTTGGCGGGCGTCGCTGCGCGCGCAGGGACTCCGCTTGCCGCTACCGCAACCCCACCCGCCCCAGCAGCCGCTCCAGCCGCTCGGCCGCTTCGACCCGGTGCGCCCGGAAGGCCTCGCTGCGCAGCAGGCTGCCGTGGAAGTCCCCGATCTGGCCCACGGCCCTGCCGCCGCGCCACATGGCGTGGATCGCCGGCGCCGCGTCGCCGTGCACCAGCGCGTGCAGGGGATCGAGGGCCGGCCACAGGCTGGGGTGCGACAGGTCCCAGGCGACGACGTCGGCCCGGGCCCCGGGCTGCAGCACACCGCAGCGCATGCGGCTGTGCAGCGCCCCCGGCGTGGCCCAGACGCTGGCCAGCACCTGCGCGGGCCCCAGCGTGTCCTGGCCGCCGGAGAACCAGTCCTGGCGCGCCTGGTGCTGGGCCACCGCCGCGGCACGGCCCCCGCCGGCCCGCACGGCGTCGTGGGTGGGCGCCCAGGTCGGGCCGAAGCCGTCGCCCAGGCCGGGCAGCCGCAGCTCGGCCTGGATGTTCATGGTGTCGTTGCAGGCCCCGGCGTCGGTGCCGAGCACCCAGGGCACGCCGGCCGCCCGCCACGAGCGCAGGTGGGCCGGGAAGTCGTACCAGGCCTGGCTGGCCGGGCAGAAGCCGAGCGCCACGTTGCGGGCCGCGAGCACAGCCAGGTCGGCGTCGTCGACGTACAGCCCGTGCACCAGCAGGACGCGGCTGCCCACGCCCAGGACGCCGATGCGCTCGAGCCACTGCACGGGGCTGCAGCCGTGGCGGTCCCAGGCGCGCTGGACCTCGTCGACCGACTGGGCGCAGTGGGCGTGGATGGGCAGATCCCAGCCCTCGGCCATGTCCGCGATGTCGCGCCACAGCTGCTCGCTGACGGTGTCGGTGGCGTGCGGCCCCAGCACCGGGACGATGCCCTGGGCCGCCGCTTCGTGGTCGCCGTCGAGGGCCTGCACGACGGCCGCGGCGGCTTCGGCCCCGCGCTTGCCGGGCCCGTCCAGGTCCTGCATGGTGAAGGCGACGGCACCGCCCAGGCCGACGTCCTGGAGGGCGCGCACCAGCTCGTAGCCGCCGTAGTAGTGGTCCCAGACCGTGCCGGTCCCGCAGAGCAGCGCCTCCCAGGCTCCCATGCGCGCGAAGGCCCGGATGTCGCCGGACTGCAGGGCGCTCTCCAGCCGGAAGTACAGCTCCTCCACCACGTTGCCACGCTTGCTGGCCAGGCCGCCGATGCCCCGGAAGGCGCTCATCGCGACGTGGGTGTGGGCGTTGACGAAGGCCGGCGTCAGCAGCTTGCCGCTCAGGTCGAGCGCGTCCTCGCGCCGCAGGCCCTCCTCGACCGCCTCGATCTGCTCCGGCCCCAGGGTCAGCGTGGCGGCGACGACGCGCAGCGCCTCGCCCTCGCCCAGCACGACCCGGTCGCTGTACAGCCGCGTGACCTCGCGCACTCGGGACTCCTGGTCGAGGGGGCGGGAGGTTACCGCAAGCACCTCCGAAGGAGCACCCGTGACCGCCTGCGCCTACCGCTACCGCGTCGTGCCGAGCCACCCGGCCGCCCACCTGTTCACCGTCACGCTGACGGTCGACACCCCCGCCGCCGACGGGCAGGTGCTGACCCTGCCGGCCTGGATCCCCGGGTCCTACACCCTGCGGGAGTTCAGCAAGCACATCGTGACCCTCTCGGCCCGCGGCCCGGCCGGTCCGGTGGCGGTCCACAAGGTCGACAAGCGCACCTGGCGCTGCGACCCGGTCTCGGCCGACGGCAGCGGCGCGCTGGTGGTCGAGATCCAGGTCTACGCCTGGGACATGTCGGTGCGGAAGGCGCACCTGGACCAGACCCACGGCTTCTTCAACGGCACCAGCCTGTTCCTGTGCCCCGAAGGCCTGGAGCACGGCCCCTGCGAGGTCGAGCTCGACGCGCCCGACGACCCCGCCTGCGCGGGCTGGAAGGTCGCCACCGCCCTGCCGCGTCTCGAAGGCGCGGCCCACGGCTTCGGCCGGTTCCGGTGCGCCGACTACGACGAGCTCATCGACCACCCGGTCGAGATGGGCACCTTCGACCTGGTGAGCTTCCAGGCCGGCGGCGTGCCCCACGAGCTCGCCGTGACCGGCGTGCACAGCGGCGATCTGGACCGCGTGGCCCGCGACCTGGCCGTGATCTGCGACCACCACATGGCCTTCTGGACCGGCGGCCCGGCGGCGCCCCCCGCGGCCATGCCCCGCTACGTCTTCCAGCTGACCGTGACGGGCAGCGGCTACGGCGGCCTGGAGCACCGGGCCAGCACGGCCTGCATCTGCAAGCGGGACGACCTGCCGCGGCCCGGCGACGACAAGCTGTCCGACGGCTACCGCACGCTGCTGGGGCTGCTGTCCCACGAGTACTTCCACACCTGGAACGTCAAGCGGCTGAAGCCCGCGGCCTTCCTGCCCTACGACCTGTCGAAGGAGTCGCACACCACGCTGTTGTGGGCCTTCGAGGGCATCACCTCCTACTACGACGACCTGGCCCTCTGCCGGACGGGCACGGTCACGGTCGACAGCTACCTCGAGCTGCTCGGCCAGAGCCTCACCCGCGTCAGCCGCATGCCCGGGCGCCACGTGCAGTCCCTGGCCGACAGCAGCTTCGACACCTGGATCAAGCTCTACCAGCCCGACGAGAACAGCAACAACCAGCAGATCAGCTACTACACCAAGGGCTCGCTGGTCGCGCTGGCCCTCGACCTGAAGATCCGCAAGGAGACCCGGGGAGAGAAGTCGCTCGACGACGTGATGCGCGCCCTGTGGCAGGCCTACGGCGCCGTCGGGGTCGGCGTTCCCGAAGACGGGGTCGAGGTGATGGCCGCCGAGGTCACGGGCCTGGACCTGCGGGACTTCTTCGACCTGGCGATCCGCGGCACCGACGATCCGCCGCTGGCCGACCTGCTGGCCGACTTCGGCGTGGCCCTGCACCTGCGCCCCGCGGAAGGCAAGGACGACAAGGGCGGCAAGGCCGGCAAGGAGCCGCCGACCGGCGACCTCGGCGCGGCGGTCTCCGGCGGCGCCGGCAGCGTGAAGCTGACCTGGTGCGCCACCGGCGGTGCGGCGATGGCGGCCGGCCTGTCCGCGGGCGACGTGGTGGTCGCGGTCGACGGCCTGAAGGCCACCCCCGACGGCCTGGTGCAGCGCTTCGCCCGCGCCACCCCGGGCGAGCGCATCCGGGTACTGTCCTTCCGAGACGACGTGCTCCAGGACCACCAGGTCGTGGTCCAGGCCCCGCCCGCCACCCACACCTGGCTGGAGCTCGTCGCGGACGCGCCCCCCGCCGTGGTGGCCCGCCGCGACGCCTGGCTGCACCGCGAGACCGCGCCATGCTGACCCCCCTCGTCCTCCCCCTGGTGGGCCTGCCCCTCGTCGGTCCCCTCGGGGGCGGCACGCGCGTCACGGGCACCGTCGTCGACGTGCAGCTGCTGCCCTCCTCGCCCGACAGCCGCATCGACCTGCCGCGCACCCGGGTGACGGTGCAGCTCGACGACGACCAGCAGGTGGTCGTGATGCTGCCGGGCAGCAACGCCGCGCCGCCCGTGGTCGTCGCCGGGGTGCCCGAGGTCCGGGTCGGCCAGCTGTGGCAGCTTTCGCTCGCGCCGACCCCGCAGGGGCTGGTGCCCGTCGGCCTGGGCCACGGCATGCAGCGGCTGGACGGCGCCGTGCTGCCGATCTGGAACCTCAACGGCCTGCACTATGCGCCCGACCAGCTGCCGCTGACCTTCTACCTGAACGAGGTCGGCAGCGAGGACCTGGGCTTCGAGGACACCGAACAGGTCGCCGTCGACGCCCTGGACGCCTGGTCCCGCGTCGGCTGCAGCAGCTTCGCCTTCGCCTATGGCGGCACGACCGACCTGATACACGCCGACGATGGCCAGAACGTGCTGGCCTGGGAAGACGCGGAGTGGACCTGGGGCGCGGCCATCGCCGGGCTGACGGCCACCCGCTTCGAGGTGGTCGACGACGACACGGTGCGACCGAGCGGCGCCGACATCCTGTTCAACGGCGTCGACTGGGCGTGGACCACCGGCATCGGCGACGTCTACCTGGCCAACCCCAAGCTCAACGCCAGCAGCGTCGTCGTGCACGAGCTCGGCCACGTCACGGGCATGGACCACGAGCTCGGGCTGGTCGCCAGCACCATGTTCTTCGCCTACATCGGCGGCGACTGGCAGGGCAGCCTGTCCGGCGACGACCGCCGCGGGCTCTGCGAGAACTACGGCGACGGCAGCGACGAGTGCGGCAGCGACGACGACTGCGAGGCGCTCTACCCGGGCGTCGGGCTGGTCTGCCGTGAGCTCGACGGCCTGTCCGTCTGCGACGAGGTGCGCGACGAGATCGGCGGGGATTGCTCGCGCACCGACTTCAACTGCCCCGAGTACTGCGTCTTCACCAACAACCAGGCGACCGCCGGCTACTGCAGCGAGGCCTGCGACACCGACGACGACTGCCCCGACGGCTACGAGTGCGGCACGGCGCCGCTGTTCCTGTACGACGAGCCGAACACCGACGAGACCCTGTGCGTGCTGGTCGAGGTGGTGGACAGCGGGGGAGGGGTGGACAGCGAATTCTACTGCCCCGACGACAGCCGGTCGGGCGTGACGGAGGAGGACGGCTGCGGCTGCACCGGCGCCCCTTCCCCGGTGGGCCTGGGCCTGCCCCTGCTGGTGCCGCTGCTGTGGCGCCGCCGGAGGCGCGCGCGGGTGTGACGAGCCGGCGCGATGTTGCGCTACAGTGCGCAGAATCCCCCGCCTGGATTCCACCCCCCGGAGCCGCTCCCCATGTCCGCTTCCCTGATCCTGGCCGCGCTCGTCGCGGCGCCTTCCGCCCAGGCCGGCTCTCGCTGGCTGCAGAACGACGGCTTCGACGACGGTGACCTGGCCGGCTTCCAGGGCGGCTTCGTGCAGTACGAGTGCTGGGGCTCGATCTACCAGCCCACCAGCACCGAGTACCCCTTCACGGTCGAGAAGGTGCGCCTGCTGGTCGGCGGCACCAGCAGCAAGGAGATCTTCTCGGTCCACTTCTACCAGTCGGACACGGCGACCTTCAGCGGCGCGACCTACCTGGGCGGCGAAGGCGTCGCGATCGTCGGCAGCGACTCGGCGTTCAGCGACATCAACGTGGCCGAGCTCGAGCTCGGCACCATCTCGGTCGACAGCGGCTTCCTGGGCATCTCGGTCTGCCTCGAGGCGCACAGCGGCTACCCGGCGATCGCCCGGGACAACGACGGCATGTCGAACGCCACGCGCAACTGGATCTACGCCGACGCGGGCACCGGCTGGAAGTGGTGGCAGAGCAACATCTTCGGCCTGACCGGTGACTGGATCATGCGCGCCTGCATCCAGGGTGCCGGCGTCGGTCCGGACGAGGACTGCACGGGCGACGGCGGTGGCGGCGACGGTGGGACCGGCGACGGCGGGACCGGCGACGGCGGCACCGGCGACGACGGCGGAGCAGACAGCGGGGCCACCGGCGATGACGGCGGAGCGGACGCCGGCGGCACCGACTCGGGTCCCGACGACGGCACCCAGGGCATCGAGCTCATCCAGATCACGCCGGGCAGCATGAACGCCGGCGAGGCGGTGGACCTGGTGTTCATCGGCACCGGCTTCGGCCCCGAAGCCGAGGCCCGCATCGGCGGCATCAGCGTCGTCGGCCTGAACGTGGTCAACACCGAGACGATCACCGGCCGCAGCCCGACCAGCCTGCCGGCCGGCATCCACGACGTCGAGGTCGTCGACGACGACGGCTCGGCCGTGCTCCCCGGCGCCTTCGAGGTGCTGGCCGAGGAAGCGCCGGTCGAGGAGAAGGGCGGCTGCAACTGCGCGACGGGCCGGGCTCCGGGCCAGCTGGCGCTGGGCGCCTTCATCGGGCTGCTGGGCATCGTGGGGCTGCGCCGCCGGCGCTGAGCCGCCGCGTCGCCGGGCCGACATCAAGGACCACGCCCCCTCGCCCCGCTTCGGGGCTGATGGCGGAGGGGGCTTCGGCGAGACGTCCTCGGTCGCCTGCGGCTCCCTCCGAATGTCTCGCCTGCGCCCCCGTCCGCCCGCCCCTGCGCGGGGCGAGGGGGCTCGATCATCGTGAGGGGCCGGCGGGTCGGCAGGGGGGTGAGTGGGTTTCCCCCTCCCCCCGCGGCCCCGCCGTGGGGGGAGGTGGCCCGCGCGGAGCGCGGGTCGGAGGGGGGCCGCTAGGGGTGGTGGCTGCGCATGGCCCAGGCGCCGACGATGGGCAGCTCGTACCACTCACCCTTGTTGGCCTCGATGCACGCGATGACCTCGAAGATGAAGTAGGGCACGACGAGGACGGCGCCGAAGCCGCAGGTGATGACGGTGGCGGGGCCGATGATGAGCAGCGCCAGCAGGCCGAAGTACAGGCTCTGCAGGGCGTGGAAGGCGACGAACTCGCTCTGGTCGCGCTTGAGCAGGTAGACGAGCAGCGGGCCGACGATTCCGCCTTCGACGAAGGTCAGGCCGTGGCCGATCATGGCCATGGTGCGCTCTTCGGGGGTGGGCTCGCCCAGGGGGCGCTCCGGCGCCATCGGTGCGGCGCGCGGGGGCCGCGGGGACTGGTGGGCGGGGCCCGGATCCGGGGCGTCGGTGGGGCCGGCGGGCGGCGGACCGGCCGGCGGCGGGGCATGCGGGGGGTAGGGCACGGGGGCTCCCTGCGTGGTCGGCCCAGCCTACGCCATGCACCCGCGGGGATTGCAGGCCCGCGGCGTCACGGCCCGTCGCGACCCGCGCGCCATGCGGCCCAGTCGCCGCCCGGCACGGGGCTCCCGGTCCGCCCCTGCCCGCGACGGCCCGGCCCGGCGTCGCCGGCGACGAACCACCACGCCCAGGCCCACACCGGCCCCGCGTCGGTGCGGGCCTCGACCCTCCGGCGCTCGAACAGGTTCTCCTCGCCGGGGCCGCGGTAGCCCTCGTAGTGGTCGAGCTCCGGCAGGGCCGCGGCCAGGTCGTGCATCCACACCAGCACGCCCTTCACCTCGCCCGCACCCGGCACCATGCCGGGCCAGCGCCCGAAGTCCAGCAGCCGACCCTCGACCCGGGCCGGCAGCGGGTCGCCGCGGAAGCCGCCGTGGGCCTGCACGCGCCAGCCGTTGCCCTGGCCGGGCATCAGGCTGCCGTACAGGAACAGGGGCAGGTCGTCGCTCACGGGCTGTCGTCGGCCAGGCCGAGCTGCTTGCGGCGGCGCCAGAAGGTGGCGCGGCTCATGCCCAGCAGTGCGGCCGCGTCCCCGATGCGCCCGTCGGCCGCGGCCAGGGCGGCGCGGATCCGGGCGGCCTCGTCGCCGCCCTCGGCCACCGCGAGCGGGCGGGTCACGCGGGCCTCCCGCAGCTCGGGGGGCAGCTCGTGGCGCTCGAGCACCTCGCTGCGACCGACGGCGAAGGCGTGCTCGACGACGTTCATCAGCTCGCGCACGTTGCCCGGCCAGTCGTGCTCGCGCAGGGCACGCAGGGCGGCGGGGTCGACGCGCCGGACCAGCCGATGGCCGCCGCCGTCCCGGGCCCGGTCGTTGTTGAGCTCGATGAAGTGCCACAGCAGCAGCTCGATGTCCTCGGGCCGCTCGCGCAGGGGGGGCAGGAACAGCGGCACCACCCGCAGGCGGTACATCAGGTCCTCGCGGAACCGCCCGTCGCGGGCCCGCTCGCGCAGGCCGCTGTGGGTGGCGGCCACCAGCCGCACGTCGACTCCGACCTCCTTGCTGCCGCCCACCGGCATGAACCGGCGGTCCTGGATGACCCGCAGCAGCCGGGCCTGCAGGTCCAGCGGCAGCTCGGCGACCTCGTCCAGGAAGATGGTGCCGCCGTCCGCCTGGCGGAACAGGCCGGGGCGGTCGCGCACCGCGCCCGTGAACGCCCCGCGCACGTGGCCGAACAGCTCGCTCTCGAGCAGGGTCGGGCTCAGCGTCGCGCAGTTGACGGCCATGAACGGCGCGCCGGAGCGCCGGCTCTCGTCGTGGATGGCGCGGGCGACGAGCTCCTTGCCGGTGCCGCTCTCGCCGCGGACCAGCACCGTCGAGTCCGTCCGGGCCACGTTCCGGATGGTGTCGAAGCAGGCGTGCATCGCCGGCGAGCGCGACACCAGGCCGTGGAAGGCCACCGCGTCGGAGAAGGGCGGCGCGCCGCCGGTCTGCTCGGGCTCGGCCGCGGCGCGGCGCAGGACCGGCGTGTCGGGGACCAGCACCTCGATGCCACCCAGGAAGGCGCCGTCCTCGTCGAAGAAGGCCTGGGCGCTCTTGCGCACCGGCACGGGACTGCCGTCCTCGCGGTGAAGCAGCAGGGGCTCCTCGGACACCTCTCCCACGGCCGCGATGCCGCAGGCCCGCATGCACTCCGCGCAGCGGTTCGCCTTCAGGCAGTGCTGGCCGAGCACCTCCTCGGCCGAGAAGCCCAGCAGGCGCTCCGCCCCCGCCGACCAGTGCACGATGGTGCGGTCGCGGTCGACGGCGAACACGGCGGCGTCGACTCCGCAGGCCCCGTCGATCAGGTGGGCGAGGGCGGAGAAAGCCTCGACCGGTCCGACCTGGCGGGTCCAGCGGCGCAGCAGGTGCTCGGGGGAGGCCATGTCGATTCCGGAGGAGGAGATGTTTCAGATGTTTCATCCGCAGCGTAGCCTGAAACGGGACCTGCGCCCCCCGCGGGCCTCTGCGGCATGGTCCAGGGCTTGCAACCACGGTTGCCATCCCCTGGTCCCGGTCCCGACACCCTCCCCGCCGCGCACCGGACCGAGCCCCCCATCGTCCCCGGAGACCCCGTGATCTTCCGCCAGCTCTTCGACCGCGAGTCCTGCACCTACACCTACCTGCTGGCCGACGAGCAGAGCCGCCAGGCCGTGCTCATCGACCCCGTGCGCCCCATGCTCGAGCGCGACCTGCAGGTCATCGAGGACCTGGGCCTGACCCTGGTCAAGACGCTGGAGACCCACATCCACGCCGATCACGTGACCAGCTCGGGTCTGTTCCGGAAGTCGCTCGGCAGCCAGAGCGTCGTGAGCGCGGCCGGCGGCGCCAGCTGCGCCGACGTGCTGGTCGAGGACGGCGACGTCGTGAAGGTCGGCGAGGTCGAGCTCGAGGTGCGGCAGACCCCCGGCCACACCGACGGCTGCGTGGCCTACGTCGACCACCAGGGCCGCCGCGTCTTCACCGGCGACACGCTGATGGTCCGCGGCTGCGGCCGCACCGACTTCCAGCAGGGCAGCGCCCGCACCCTGTACCAGTCGGTGCACGGCAAGCTGTTCACCCTGCCCGACGACTACGCCGTGTACCCGGGCCACGACTACAAGGGCCGCACCATGAGCACGGTGGCCGAGGAGAAGGCGCTCAACCCGCGCCTGGGCGGCGGGCGCACCGTCGAAGAGTTCGTCGCCATCATGGACAACCTCAAGCTCGGCCTGCCCGCCAAGATCGACGTGGCCGTGCCCGCCAACCTGCAGTGCGGCCTGCTGCCCGAGGACCTGGAGCAGGCCGCGGCCGAGGCCGCCGCCCGCGCGGGCTGGGCCCCCGTCATCCGGTCGAGCGAGGGCGTGCCCGAGGTCACCTGCTCGTGGGTCCACGACCACCTGGGGTCCTTCCGGCTGGTCGACTGCCGGCAGCTCGGCGAGTGGAAGGACGCGCTGGGCCACATCGAAGGCGCCGAGCTGCGCACCCTGGGCGACGCCCTGGTGCACGCCGCCCAGGACTGGGACAAGACCGCGCCGGTGGTCGTCTACTGCCGCAGCGGGGGGCGCTCGGGCCGCGCGGCCCTGGTGCTGGAGGACCTGGGCTTCCAGAAGGTCGCCAGCATGCAGGGCGGCATGCTCGACTGGAACGCCCAGGGGCGGCCGGTCGAGGGCGCCAGCGCGGGCCACGGCACCGGCGGCAGCTGCGGCTGAGGCGCCGCGACGCCCGGGTTCAGAGCCCCAGGTCGAGGGTCTCGACGACGCCCAGGCCGAGGTCCACGCGGGCCAGGCCCAGCCGGCTCTCGTCCATCGACCACGCCTCGTGCCAGGCGACCAGCACGCCGTCCTGGTCGGGGAGGGCGGCCAGGCTGATGCCCTCGATGGGGGCGGTCGCCTCGGCCACGGCCAGGGGCTCGCCGGGCCCGCCGATGCCGAGCTCGGCCAGCATGAGCCGGTGGACCTCGCCCTCGACCTCGACCCAGGCGATGCGCAGGCCGTCGTCCGTCGCGACCAGGCTGGGGCGCCAGGCCTGGTCTTTGGGCGGCCAGAGCGTCGTGTCCAGCGGGATGGGCTGGGACCAGCTGTCGCCCAGGTCCGGACTGAAGGCGGTCTCGATGGTCCAGCTCTCGCTGCCGTCGGAGGCGCGGTCCAGGCTGGCCCAGGCGGCGTGCAGGACCGGCCAGCCCAGGCTGCGGTCGATGCCGAGGGCGGGCCAGTAGGACACGTCTTCGTCCGACGTGACCCGGTGGAAGGTGACCGCGTCTTCGTCGGCGAGGCGCCGGGCCAGGAAGATCTCGCGGTTCTCGTTGTCCTCGACGTACTGGGCGTCTTCGACGGTGGCCAGGGCGCCGAACCACGACCCGCCCAGGGTCAGGCTGCTCATCGCCGACGGCATGTGCAGCTGCCAGTCGGCCGTCACCTCGGCGAAGGGCAGGGCGGTCCAGTCCCAGCCGTCGATGTCGCCGGTCAGCAGGTTGAAGCCCGTGATGTCGTCGGTGTGGCCGTCGGCCTGGTCGCTGTAGATGGCGGTGACCACGCCAGTGTCGGGGTCGAGGGCCGCGCCGGGGTTGGCGGCGTGCATGACCATGTCGGCGATGCTGACGGGCGCCGACCAGGTGCGGCCGCCGTCGTCGCTGTCCTGGGACACGACCCGCCACCAGCCCTCGTCGCGGTCGAAGGCGCGCCACAGGCGCACGACGCGGCCGGCGCCGGCCAGCACCTGGGGCTGCTCGGCGCCGCCCAGGTCCAGGGGGCCACCGCTGGCGTCGTCGCCGCCGCCGAACCAGTCGATGGACCAGCTGCTGCCGCCGTCGATGGACCGGGCGTAGAGCAGGCGATCGCCGATGTCCCGGGCCCGGCTGGTGGCGACCAGGTGCAGCACGCCGTCGTCGCTGGCGACCACCGGGTCCAGCAACACGTCCGCGGGCAGGGGGGCGGCGGGCGGATCGGCCAGCAGCTCGCTGATGACCCGGCCGTGCGCCATGGGCGCGTCGATGCCCATCAGCGCGGCGATGGTCGGCGCGACGTCGGCCAGCTCGTAGCTGGCGGAGATGGACGAGGCGTCGGTGACGCCGGCCCCCCAGGCGATGAGCCAGGAGCTCCGGCAGCCCGCGCAGCCGTCGCCGTGCTGGGCGAAGCCGACGTCGTCGAGGTGCCGGCCGTGGTCGGCCAGGGCGATGAAGGCGTCGCCGTCGCGGCCGTTGGCGGCGGCGAAGGCCTTGACCAGGGCGACGGCCTGCCTGGTGCCGTCGCGGTAGCCCTCCCAGCGGTTGGCGTGGGCTTCCTTGTCGGCTTCGTGCAGGTTGACCAGGACCAGCGCCGGGTCGAGCTCGTCGACGGCGGCCTGCAGCTCGAGCATCAGCGCTTCGTCGTCGACGCGGCTGAGGTCCTCGGTCGTCGCTTCTTCCGGCCACCAGCGGCCCGGGTGCTCGGGGTACAGGCTGGTGCCCTGGCTGTCCATGAACACCGTGTTGCCGACGATCCAGGTCTCCTCGCCCAGCTGGGCGGCGACCTCCTCGAACAGGGTCGGCGAGATGGCCCGCTGCAGGTCGCGGCCCTCGTACCAGGGGTAGTTGCTGACGGGCTGGCGGCGGCCCGTGAACATGGTGCGGTGGGCCGGCTCGGTGGTGGTGGCGTCGCGGTTGCGCAGGTCGGGCAGGGTGACGCCGAGCGCCATCAGGTCCTTGAGCCAGGCTGGGCCCTCGCTGTTGGCCATGACGGCTTCGGTGGGGCGCACCCCGTCGAAGACGAAGACGAAGACCCGATCGGCGGTCTCGGCCCGAGCCGGGCCGGTTGCGAGCGCTGCGAGCAGCAGGAGGGACGACATGGCGCCAGCGTAGCCCCCCCGCCGGCCCTTGGCGTGCTACAGGCAGCCAGTCGCGGGGCGCGCGGATACCCTGGCGGCATGGTGCTGCTCTCCCTGCTGCTGCTGGCCTGCGGCGACAAGGCCATCGACGAGGACGGCGACGGCTACGACGTCGGCGTGGACTGCGACGATCGCGACCCGACGGTGCACCCGGGTGCGGACGAGGTCTGCGACGGCGTCGACCAGGACTGCGACGGGCCGGCCGACGAAGACGCGGTGGACGCGGCGACCTGGTACCCGGACCGGGACGGCGACAGCTTCGGCGACGACAGCCGCGCGGTCGCTGCCTGCACGGCCCCCGCCGGGCTCATCGCCGCCGGCGGGGACTGTGACGACGGCGACGCAGCCGTCCACCCCGGCGCGGGCGAGAGCTGCGGGGCCGGCGACCGCGACTGCGACGGGCTGGTCGGCGCCGATGACCCCGACGTCGACCCCGCCGAGCTGGTCGAGGGCTGGGTGGACGCCGACGGCGATGGCTACGGCGACCCCGGCGCGCTGGTGCTGGCCTGTCCCGACGACGAGGTCGACGTCGTCGACAACGACCAGGACTGCGACGACGGCGAGCCCCTGGCCTGGACCGGCGCCACCGAGCGCTGTGGCGACGGGGTCGACAACGACTGCGACGGGGACAGCCCGGCCTGCCTGTTCGACGGCGAGCTGGACGCCGACGACCTGACCGCGGTGATCCACGGCAGCGGCGAGCTGGGCAGCAGCCTGGCGGTGGCGCGGCTGGGCGACGACGGCGACGTGCTGATCGCCATGGGCGCGCTGCTCGACAACCAGGGTGCCGGAGCCATCTGGCTGGCCCCGGCCGGGTCGGGCGTGCAGCCCGTGGCCGACGTGGCCCGCGCGACCCTGCGCGGCGCCGGGCCGGGCGCTCGGCTGGGCGGCCGCCTGGCCGCCGGGGACCTGACCGGGGACGGCGCCGCCGACCTGGTGGCGACCAGCCGGTCCGGGGTGCGCATCTTCGCCGGCCCGGTGGCCGACGGGGGCTCCAGCCTGGCCCTGGTGTCGGGCCGCACGCCGGGCCCGCCGCTGGTCGGCGCCCTGGACGACGCCGCGGGCGTGGATCTGCTGTTCTCCCAGCCCGGCCAGGGCGACAAGGAGCTCGCCGGTCGGGGCCGCCTGTTCCCCGGTCCGATCCTGAGCGATCGGGCCATCGTGGACGGCACCCGCACCGTGACCGGCTCGACCGACACCGCCGCCCTGGGCGCGAGCGGACTGGTCGTCGACATCGACGGCGACGGGCTGGACGACCTGGTCCAGGGCGCGCCGGGTGCCGGCCAGGTGGTGGCCTGGCTGGGTCCGCTGGCCGAGAGCCCCGGCACGGGCGATCTGGTGCTGCGGGGCGACGCGACCGCGCTGTTCGGCACGTCGGTGGCCGCCGGGGACTGCGACGGCGACGGCCACACCGATCTGCTGGTGGGCGCGCCCGGCGGGGCCGCGGTGTACCGGTTCTCCGACCCGGTCGGGGACGGCACCGCCGATCTCGAGCTGCGGGCCGACCTGTCGACGGCGCTCGGCTTCTCGGTGGCCCTGCCCGACCTGGACGCGGACGGCCGGGCCGATCTGGCGATCGGCGCCCCTGGCGATGGCGAAGAAGGCGCGGTCTGGCTCCTGTTCTCGCCGGCGGGCGCGTCGGCCGACGCGGTCCTGCGGGCCGGCGGGGCCCGGTCCCGGCTGGGCATCAGCCTGCTGGCCGCCGATGTCACCGGCGACGGCGTGGACGACCTGGTCGCCGGGGCGCCGGACGCCAGCGCCTGGGGCGGCGAAGGCGCGGTCTTCGTGCTGGCGGGCGGCCCCGGCGCGCGCTGAGCGCAGGACCCGGCGCGCGCTGAGCCCAGGGCCCGGCGCGCGCTGAGCCCAGGGCCCGGCGCGCGCGGCGGCTTCAGGCCGCGTCGGGCCCCTGGACCTTGGCCGCGGCCCGGGTCCGGCGCATCTCCAGGTAGCTGTCCAGCGGGCAGGTGTCCGCGTCGCAGTGCTGGCCGAGCAGGGCCAGGGCCTTCTCCAGGGCGTGGTCCATCGCGGCGAACCAGCCGGGCTCGGTGGGGAAGAGGTGGTCCTCGCCCAGCACGTCGTAGAGCCCGAAGGCCCGCATGCGCTCGACGATCGGCGGCCGCATGCCGACCAGCAGCAGGTGGCGGCCCTGGGACTGCAGCAGCTGGGCGTGGCTGCGCAGCACCTCGGCCGTGGTGATGTCCAGGCCCTGGCAGCGCTTGAGCCGGACGACCAGCACCCGCAGCTCGGGATCGACGCTGGCGACGTCCAGGATGTGCTGCAGCTCGCTGGCCGCGCCGAAGAACAGGCTGCCCTCGACGTGCAGGATGCGGATCTGCGGGCAGTAGGCGAAGCCGTCCGCCAGGGCCGGCAGCTCGTCGTCGTCGGGGGCCAGCTCGCTGGTCGCCTCGCGCAGGCGGCCCTTGGGGTCGACCGCGAGCTCGCGCACGGTCAGCAGCCGCGCCCGGCGCAGGAACAGCACGATGCTGATGACCACGCCCAGGTAGATCGCCTTGTCGAGCTCCAGCGCCCAGGCGCCGACCAGCGTCGTCAGGAAGGCCAGCGAGTCGCCCAGGCCGCCCTTGAGCGTGGTGCGCATGCGCTTGAAGTCCAGGATGTCCCAGGCGATGACCATCAGCAGCCCGGCCAGGCTGGCGACCGGGGTGTGGTCGACCACGGGACCGGCGACTGCGATGACGATCAGCACCAGGGCGCCGCCGAACACGCCGGCCAGCCGGCTGCGCGCGCCCAGCAGCCAGTTCATGCTGCTGCGGCTCGGGCTGCCGGAGATCGGGTAGCCGCCGGTGAAGGCGGCCGCGATGTTCGCCAGGCCCTGGCCGGCGAACTCGGTGTTGGCGTCCAGCCGGTCCCCGGTGCTGCCCGCGATGGCGCGGGCGACCGCGCTGCTCTCGACCAGCGAGAGCACCGTCGCGGCCACCGCCACCGGGGTCAGCAGGTGCAGGTCGTCCATGCCCGGCACCGTCAGCGGCGGCAGGCTGGCGGGCACCGGCGAGATGTCGGAGACCACCCGCAGGCCCATGCCGTGCAGGTCGAAGGCCAGGCTGGCGCCGATGCCCACCACCATCGCGACGATGGCGCCCGGGATGCGCTTGTCGATGAGCCGCAGCCCCACGACCAGGGCGGTGGTGCCGAGCCCGACCGCCACCGCCAGGGGCGACGCGTCGCCCAGGTGGCTGACCCAGTCTGCCAGGCGGTGCAGGAGGTGCCCCCGCTCCATCGGCGTGTTCGTCAGGTTCGGCAGCTGCCCGACGCCGATCAGCACGCCGGCGCCGGTGATGTAGCCGAGCACGACGGGGTTGCTGATGTAGTCGACCAGCGAGCCCAGTCGCAGCAGCCCCGCCGCCAGCTGGAACACGCCCACCATCAGCGCCAGCGTCACGGCGACCTGGATGGGCGAGGCCCCCGTCGACGCGACCAGGGTCGCCACGGCGCCGCCCACCAGCAGCGACAGGGCGTTGGTGGGGCCCGCGATGACGTGCCGCGAGCTGCGGAACAGGCTGCCGACGATGGCGGGCACCGCACCGGCGTAGAGCCCCAGGGCCGGCGGCAGGCCGGCGATCATCGCGTAGGCCACGCCCTGCGGGATCGACACCACCGCGACCGCCAGCGCCGCGGTCAGGTCTCGCGGCAGGTCGGACGCCCGGTAGCCCCGGAGGTCGAGGAAGGGCAGCCGCGAGAGGAGGGGAGGAGACATCGGAGGAGATGGTGCAGCAAGGGCCGTGCCGGTTCCACAGCGGCCCGGGGGGCGTGTCGTGGCCATTCTCGCTGTTTCAGTGTTTCACGAGGTGGTGCACCTGAAACATCCCCTGGGCGACCTGGCCCACCCGCCGGCGCTCCGGTCGACGCTTCCTGTGCCAGAGGCTCCGTGTTGATCGGCCTCCCCGCCCTCGTGTCATCCTCTCGGGGCCCTGGCCTGCTTCCTGCATCGTTCCTCGTCCCCCCACTGCGTCCTTCCCCGCCTCCCGAGCCGCCCGATGAACTACGGCTTCGCCATCGACACCCGCTCCTGCATCGGCTGCCACGCCTGCTCGACGGCCTGCAAGAGCGAGAACCAGGTCCCCCTGGGCGTCAACCGCACCTGGGTCAAGTACACCGAGACCGGGACCTACCCCGACGTCCGGCGGAACTTCCAGGTGACGCGCTGCAACCACTGCAGCAACCCACCCTGCGTGCGCATCTGCCCGGTCACGGCGATGTACCAGCGGGACGACGGCATCGTGGAGTTCGACGGCGACGTCTGCATCGGCTGCAAGGGCTGCATGCAGGCCTGCCCCTACGACGCCATCTACATCGACCCCGAGACCAAGACCGCGGCCAAGTGCCACTACTGCGGCCACCGGGTCGAGAACGGCCTCGAGCCCGCCTGTGTCGTCGTCTGCCCGACCCACAGCATCATCGCGGGCGACATGGACGATCCGCAGAGCGAGATCAGCCGGGTCCTGGCCAAGAACGACGTCACCGTGCGCAAGCCCGAGCAGGGCACCTCGCCCAAGCTGTTCTACGTGCAGGGCAACGACGTCGCCATGCACCCGACGGCGCTGCCCCGGCACCCCGACGGCATGATCTGGGCCGAGACCCTCGACGGCCATGGCCACAACCAATCCCTCGGCTACGACACCGCCGCCCGCTACGAGGTCAAGCTCGACCTGTCCGGCGGCGCCTCGGGCGTGTCGATGGTCCCCACAGCGACCGCGGACAGCGGCGTCGCCATCCGCACCCCGGGCACCCAGGCCCTGCCGGGTGCCGGCCCGATCAACATCCAGCCGGGCCGCATGGCCGGCCAGATGGTCAGCTACAACGCCCAGCACCTGGTCCCCTGGCACTGGCAGGTGCCCGCCTACCTGGTCACCAAGGGCATCGGCGCCGGCGGCTTCCTGCTGATGGCGCTCGGCGTGCTCGGCCTGTTCGAGCTGTCGCCCATGGCCGCCTTCGTCGGCGGCACCATCGGGCTCGTCGGGCTCGTGGCGACGACCCTGCTGCTGGTCTTCGATCTCGAGCGCCCCGAGCGCTTCCTGCGCATCGTCTTCCGCCCGCAGATGAAGTCCTGGCTCGCCCGCGGCGCCTTCATCCTGATCGCCTTCAGCAACGTGGCCGCCCTGTGGTGGGCCATGGAAGGCGCGGTCGCCTTCGGGCTGGTCGACGCCATGCCCATGGCCCGCACCGTGCTGGCCGTGCTCAGCATCCCCCTGGCCATCGGCACCGCCATCTACACGGCCTTCCTGTTCGCCCAGTGCGAGGGCCGCGACCTGTGGCAGAGCCCGCTGCTGCCCTTCCACCTGCTGGTGCAGGCCGTGATGATGGGCGGCGCCAGCCTGGCCCTGGCGGCGGTCTTCGTCCCCCTGCTCGGCGCGAGCGGCGGGCCGGAGATGGCCGCCATCGCCCGCTGGGCCCTGGTCGGCGGCATCGTCACCGACCTGTTCGTGACCCTGTTCGGCGAGTTCGGCGTGGCCCACGCCAGCGAGCTGGCCGCCCGGGCCGCCCACGAGATCAGCCACGGCAAGTTCAAGACGGCCTTCTGGGCCGGCTCGGTCACCCTCGGCCACGTCGTGCCGCTCGTGCTGCTGATCCTGACCGGGAACGTCCTCGTCGGCGCCCTCGCGGCCGTCCTGACCGCCATCGGCCTCTACGCCTACGAGCACGCCTTCGTCATGGCCCCCCAGGAGCTGCCGAACAGCTGAGCTGCTCGGCGCACCCTCCTCCTCGGACCCCTCCTCTCCCTCCCTCCTCCGCCGCGGACCCTGCCATGAACAGCCCGAAAGGCAACGGCAACAACGCCCTCGAGAGCTTCCTCGCCTCCATGCTCGGCCTGAAGCGGCCCGTGCCGCCCCCGGCCACCACCGCGCCGACCAACGTCGCGGGCGAGAGCATGCCGATCTTCGGCGAGGCGGACCGCCCGCCGGTGGACATGACCGAGGTCCGGCACCCCGACGGCCGCATGAGCCGCTACCCGCCGCCCGAACACTGGGACGAGTGGGTCGAGTACGACGGCAAGGCCTGGCCCAAGAAGGTGCCGCGTCGCTACACCCTGGTGCCGACCATCTGCTTCAACTGCGAGTCGGCCTGCGGCCTGCTGGCCTACGTCGATCGCGACAGCTTCGAGATCCGCAAGTTCGAGGGCAACCCGGTCCACCCCGGCAGCCGCGGCCGCAACTGCGCCAAGGGCCCCGCCAGCCACAACCAGATGTACGACCCCGAGCGCATCCTGTACCCCCTCAAGCGGGTCGGGGAGCGGGGCGAGGGCAAGTGGAAGCGGGTCAGCTGGGAGGAAGCGCTGACCGACATCGCCGCCAAGATGCGCGAGAGCCGGAAGGTGCGCCAGGACGGCATCATGTACCACGTGGGCCGCCCGGGAGAGGACCACTACACCAACCGCGTGATCAGCGGCTGGGGCGTCGACGGCCACAACTCGCACACCAACATCTGCAGTGCCGCCGCCCGCTCCGGCTACTTCCTGTGGGCCGCCGGCGACCGGCCGAGCCCCGACCACGCCAACGCCCGCTGCATCCTGCTGGTCAGCAGCCACCTCGAGACCGGCCACTACTTCAACCCGCACGCCCAGCGCATCATCGAAGCCAAGATGAACGGGTCGAAGATCGTGACCTTCGACCCGCGGCTGAGCAACACGGCCGCCAAGTCCGACATCTGGCTGCCGACCTGGCCGGGCTCCGAGACCGTGGTGCTGCTGGCCATCGCCCGGCACCTGGTGCACAGCGGCCGCTGGAACGCCGACTTCGTGCGCCGCTGGGTCAACTGGCGGACCTTCCTGCGCGAAGGCATCGACGCCGTGGCTGCCAGCGACCTGCTGCCGGCCGAGCAGAAGCAGCGCATCCTGGCCGCGATGCCGGGGGAGGGTGAGGAGCTCACCTTCGAGGCCTTCACCGAGGCGCTGAAGGCGCTGTACGACGGCTACACCTTCGAGTGGGCCGCCGAGAAGTCCCAGGTGCCGATCGACCGCATCCAGGCCGCGGCCAAGGCCGTGGCCGACGCCGGCGATCGCGTGGCCGCGCACGTCTGGCGCAGCGCGTCGATGGGCAACCGCGGCGGCTGGCAGGTCGCCCGCTGTCTGTTCTTCCTCAACGTGCTCACCGGCAGCGTCGGCACCGAGGGCGGCACCAGCCTGAACAGCTGGAACAAGTTCGTGCCCAAGCCCTACAAGTCGCCCCCGGCCTTCAACGCCTGGAACGACCTGCACCTGCCGCACGAGTGGCCCTTCGCGATGTACGAGATGTCGTTCCTGCTGCCGCACTTCCTCGACGAAGGGCGCGGCGAGATCGACGTGTACTTCACCCGCGTCTACAACCCGATGTGGATCAACCCCGACGGGTTCATGTGGCTGCAGGCCCTGCGCGACAGGCAGAAGATGAAGCTGCACGTCGCGCTCACGCCGACCTGGAACGAGAGCGCCTGGTTCGCCGACTACGTGCTGCCCATGGGCCACAGCGGCGAGCGCCACGACCTGATGAGCCAGGAGACCCACGCCGGCATGTGGATCGGCTTCCGCCAGCCCGTGCGCCGGGTGGCCATGGAGCGCGCCGGCACGCCCGTGGCCCACACCTGGGAAGCCAACCCCGGCGAGGTCTGGGAGGAGAACGAGTTCTGGGTCGACCTGACCTGGAAGATGGACCCCGACGGCAGCATGGGCATCCGCCAGTGGGTGGAGTCCATCCAGCAGCCCGGCACGCCGGTCAGCCAGGACGAGTACTGGTCGTGGATCTTCGACCACTCCGTGCCCGGCCTGCCCGAGAAGGCCGCGGCCGAGGGCCTCACGCCGCTGCAGTTCATGCGGAAGTACGGCGCCTTCGAGGTCAAGGAGTCCAACTACGTCCCCTACGAAGCCGAGGTCCGCGTCGACCCCGACGCCATCGACCACGAGCAGGAGGAAGGCGGCGTCATCGGCAAGGACGGCAGCTTCCTGGGCGTCCGGATCGACGGTGTGGTCCGCAAGGGCTTCGGCACGCCGTCGGGCAAGCTCGAGTTCTTCAGCGGCACGCTGCGCGACTGGGGCTGGCCCGAGCTCGACCGCGTGGTGCCCTGGTTCCTCGAGAGCCACGTCGACCAGCAGCACATCGACCGCGACAAGGGCGAGATGATCCTGCTGCCGAACTTCCGGCTGCCGACGCTCATCCACACCCGGTCGGCCAACTGCAAGTGGCTCTACGAGATCAGCCACACGAACCCGGTGTGGATGAACCCCATCGACGCCCGGCGGGTCGGCGTGCAGACCGGCCAGCTGATCCGCGTCGAGACCGAGATCGGCTGGTTCATCGACAAGGTCTGGGTGACCGAGGGCATCAAGCCCGGCATCATCGCCATGAGCCACCACCTGGGCCGCTGGCGGCTGCAGGACGACGCCGGCGGCAACAAGGGCACGACCGCGCTCGCCAAGCTCGACGACGACGGCAAGGGCGGCCACACCCTGCACATGCTCAAGGGTGCGGGCCCCTACGAGAGCCCCGATCCCGACACCAGCCGCATCTGGTGGAAGGACGTCGGCGTGCACCAGAACCTGACCCACCCCGTGCAGCCCGACCCGGTCAGCGGGCACCACTGCTGGCTGGTGAAGGCGCTGTCGGTCCGCAAGGCGCTGCCCGACGAGCGGCACGGCGACGTGTTCGTCGACATCGAGAAGAGCCGCGCCCAGTACCGCAAGTGGCACGCCCTGACCCGGTCGGCCGTGGACCACAGCCCCGACGGCACGCGGCGGCCCCTGTGGCTCAAGCGGCCGCTCAAGCCGGTCAAGGCGGCCTACAAGCTGCCCGAGAAGCCCTTTGGCCGCGGCTGAGCCGGCGATGACGCCCGCCCGCGCCCGGGCCGTCGCCCGCGGCCGGGCGCTCGCGCTGGTCGCCGATCTGTGGGCCAACGGGCTCACGGGCGAGACCTATGGCGCGTGGCTGCAGGTGCCCGACGTGGCCGAGCTGCTGCCCGCCAGCTTCGACCCGGACCTGGCGGCGGTGCAGCATCAGCGCCTGTCCTGGGGCGAGGTCTTCCCCTTCGAGAGCGCGATGCTGCACGCCGACGGGCTGATCGGCGGCGATGTCGTCGGCGAGGTGCGCGACGCCCGCGGCGCTGCCGGCCTGGGCCCGCCGCGCGAGCTCGAGGTCGACCACCTGGCCGAGGAGCTGAGGCTGCTCGCCTTCCTGGCCGCCGCCGAGGCCGACGCCCTGCGGGACGGCGTCGATCCCAGCCACGTGCGCCGGCACGTGCTGGCCTTCCTCGACCAGCACCTGCTGCGCTGGCTGCCGACCCTGGTCGCCACGGTCGAGGGGGTGCCCGACGCCGGGCTCTACGCCGGCAGCGTGCGGCTGGTGCTCGAGCTCGTCCTGGACTGGCGCAGCGAGTTCTCCGCGCGCCCCGCCGCCTGGCAGCTGCCGCCGGCCGACAACCTGCTCGACGACGAGCGCACCGGCCTCAAGCGCATCTCCCAGCGCCTGTGCGTGCCCGCCCTGGCCGGCGGCATGCTGACGGCGCCGGTGCTGCGCTGGATCGGCCGCGATCTGGACCTGCCCGGCGGCTTCGGCAAGCGCTGGCAGGTGCTGGAGAGCATCCTGGCCGCCGCGGCCCACTACAGTGCCGTGCCCCAGGCCCTCGACGCGCTGGAGCACGAGCTGGATCGCTGGGAGGCGGTCCACCAGCGGGTGGACCAGGACCTGCCCGAGCACGCCGGCCCCTGGCGGGCCCGCATCGCCGGCACCCGCCAGATGCTCGCCCAGCTGCGCGCCGGGGCCGTGGCGCTTTCCGCGGACGGCTAGGGAAGCCCAGCCGTCCGCGGGCCGCGCTCAGCGCTCGCGGCGCCGCAGCCCGACCAGCGCGACCAGGAACAGGCCGAAGGCGCCCACCATGCCGCCCGGCGCGGACGTGCTGGAGCAGTTGCAGCCGTCCTTGTCGCCGTCGGTGCCGGTGTCGTCACCGCCGTCGACGCCGCCGTCGTCGGTGCCGCCGTCGGAGCCGCTGTCGGTCCCGTCGTCACTGCCGGAGTCCCGGCGGCGCACCGGGCACGCTGCTGCAGCCCAGGCCGTGCTCCGTAGCACCTCTTGCCTTGCCGCCCCGGCCGCTGTCGTCGTCGTCCTCGTCCCCGCCGCCTCCGCCGCCGCCGAACAGCGGGCTGTCGTCGTCCGGGTCGAGTGGGTCGGTGCCCTCGATGATCTCGTCCCCGTCGTCGACTCCCCCGCCGTCGGTGTCGGCGACCAGCGGGTCGGTGCCGTAGGTGCCGACCTCGTCGCCGTCCGTCAGGCTGTCGCCGTCGGTGTCCCGCTCCAGCGGGTCGGTGCCGTGGGCGTTCACCTCGTCCCCGTCGCTCAGGCCGTCCCCGTCGCTGTCGGCGTCGGCCGGGTCGGTGCCGCGCTCGCGCTCGTCCCGATCCGGCAGTCCGTCGCCGTCGGTGTCGGTGGTCTCGTCGATGTCGTCGCTGCCGTCCAGCGGGTCGGTGCCGTCCAGGGTCACCTCGTCGCCGTCGCTCGTGCCGCCGTCGTCGGTGTCGTCGTCCAGGGGGTCGGTGCCGCGGCCGAGCTCGTCGCCGTCGTCCAGCCCGTCGGCGTCACTGTCGGCGCTGGCGGGGTCGGTGCCCGAGACCGTGATCTCGTAGGGGTCGCTCAGCCCGTCGCCGTCGGTGTCGGTCGCGGTCGGGTCGGTCCCATGGACGTCGACCTCCTCGCCGTCGTCCAGGCCGTCCCCGTCGGTGTCGTGGTCGAGAGGATCGCTGCCCCACGCGGCCTCGTCGCCGTCGGACAGGCCGTCCCCGTCGGTGTCGTCGTCGAAGGGATCGGTGCCGTCCGCGCGCTCCTCGCCGTCGCTGCGGCCATCGTCGTCGGTGTCGGGATCGAAGGGATCGGTGCCGGTGACCTCGACCTCGACGTCGTCGTCGAGGCCGTCCCCGTCCGTGTCCACGCCGCTGTCGACGCCGTTGCAGTCCTGGTCGATGCCGTCGGCGTCGATCTCGTCGGCGTAGCGGTAGACCGAGGCGTCGCTGTCGTCACAGTCCGCGCCGCCCCAGGCATCGCTGTCCTGGCCGTCCCCGTCGGCGTCGAAGTCGCCGTCCCCGGCGCAGTCGGAGTCCACGCCGTCGTACCAGCTGTCCGTGGCGCCGGCGTAGATCTCTTCGTCGGCGTCGTCACAGTCGTCGCCGCCGTAGCGGTCGCTGTCCTGTCCGTCCCGGTCGGCGTCGTAGTCGCTGGCCCCGTCGCAGTCGGCGTCGCGGCCGTCGTACCAGGTCTCGGTGGCACCCGGGTGCACGCTCGCGTTCCGGTCGTCGCAGTCGTCGCCGCCGTGGTCGTCGCTGTCGTAGCCGTCGGCGTCGGCGTCGTCGTCGCTCTCCCCGTCGCAGTCGGCATCGACCCCGTCGTACCAGGTCTCGGCTACGCCGGGGTGCACGGCCGGGTCGGTGTCGTCGCAGTCGTCGCCGCCGTGGTCGTCGCTGTCGTGCCCGTCGCCGTCGGCGTCGTCGTCGCTCGCCCGATCGCAGTCGCTGTCGACGCCGTCGTACCAGGTCTCGGTGGCGCCGGGGTGCACGGCTGCGTCGTCGTCGTCGCAGTCGTCGCCGTCGATGCAGCGGCGGTCGATGTACCCGTCGTCATCGGCGTCCGTGGTGCAGGGCTCGCCGCCCCAGGTCCACGCCACCGCGTTGTTCATCAGCGTCAGCACGTCGGCGTTGCTGAAGGTCAGGCTCGAGTAGTTGCCGCAGTGGTGGAAGTGCACGACCCGGCCGTCCTCGAACTCGCGCACCGCTACGGCGGCGTCCCCGTCGGTGTTGCGGGCCAGCACCTCGACCGGGTCCGACGAGAAGACCCGCGCGTCCCCGATGTTGAAGCAGGAGTCGATGGTGAACGACGACGGCAGCCCGTCCAGCACCGGATGGTCGGCGTAGGCGTCTTCGAGCTCGATCGTCTGTTCCTCGGTCGCGCCGCTCGTCCGGGCCAGCAGCACCAGGCCGAGCATCTCGTCCAGGAAGCCCAGGCTGTCGGCCTGGTAGGCGCTCCACTCCATCTCGATGAAGCCGCCGCCGTCGCGGACCCAGGCGTCCAGCGCCAGCTGGCCGGCCGGTTCCATCTCGTAGCGGTACTGCGTCGCGCCCATGTGGATCACGACGTCGAAGCCATCGGGCGCCGGGTTCGTGCCGTCGTAGTCCTGCTGGATCGTGTCGCTGGTCGTGACGGTGTGGCCAGCGTCTTCCAGGCTCTCGATGAGCGAGGGCGTGCCGACGTCGAGGGTGTCCCAGATGAGCAGGACGTCGGCAGCCTGCGCCGAGGGCGCGAGCAGGAACAGGATCGGCGACATGGAGACTCCCGGATTCCCGGGAGTCTATCCGGTCGATCGCGGGCTCAGTCCCGCCGACGCAGCCCGATCAGCGCGACCAGGAACAGACCGAAGGCGCCCGCCAGGCCGCCGGAGGTCGGCGCGCTCGCGCAGCCCTTGCAGCCTTCGTCCTTGCCGCCGCCGCTGCCGGTGTCGTCGCCGCCATCGTCGGTGCCGCCGTCGGTGCCGCCGTCGGAGCCGCTGTCGGTCCCGTCGTCACTGCCGGAGTCGCCGGGGTCGCCGGAGTCGGTCGTGTCGGGCACGTCGTCGGAGGGGTCGAGGGGGTCGGTGCCGTTGGAGACCTCGTCGCCGTCGCCGACCGAGCCGCCGTCGGTGTCGTCGTCGAGCGGGTCGGTGCCGTAGGTGTCGAGCTCCTCGCCGTCGAGCAGGCCGTCGTCGTCGCTGTCGTCGTCGAGGGGATCGGTGCCGGTGCCGGGCTCGGACCCGTCATCGCTGCCGGCTTCGTCCCGGTCGGACAGGCCGTCGTCGTCGGTGTCGGGATCGTTGGGATCGGTGCCGAGCTCGTAGACCTCCCGGCCGTCGGAGATGCCGTCGTCGTCGGTGTCGGGGTCGAGGGGGTCGGTGTCGGTGCCGCCGTCCTCGACGCTGGTGACCTCGACGCCGTCCAGCAGGCCGTCGTCGTCGCTGTCCGGGTCGTTGCGATCCGTGCCGATGACGTCTTCTTCGCGGTCCGGGATGCCGTCTTCGTCGCTGTCGGTGCTGTCGTCGATGTCGTCGCTGGGGTCGAGCGGATCGGTGCCGTCGACCAGCACCTCGACGCCGTCGCTGGTGCCGCCGTCGTCGGTGTCGGCGTCGGTCGGGTCGGTGCCATAGGTGCCGACCTCGTCGCCGTCCGTGAGGCCGTCGATGTCGGTGTCGTCGGAGAGGGGATCGGTGCCGTGGGTGAGCACCTCCTCGCCGTCGAGCAGGCCGTCGTCGTCGCTGTCGTCGTCGAGGGGGTCGGTACCGGCGCCGGCGACGCTCTCGTCGCTGTAGCCGACCTCCTCGCCGTCGCCGAGGCCGTCTTCGTCGCTGTCCGGATCGAGCGGGTCGGTGCCTTCGTCGACTTCGTCGCCGTCCCACAGGCCGTCGTCGTCGCTGTCTTCGTCGAGCGGGTCGGTGCCGGCGTCGACTTCTTCGCCGTCCAGGCTGCCGTCGTCGTCGGAGTCGTCGTCGTAGGGGTCGGTGCCGGCGTCGACCTCCTCGTCGTCGGTCAGGCCGTCTTCGTCGGTGTCGACGCCGCTGTCGACGCCGTTGCAGTCCTGGTCGATGCCGTCGGCGTCGACCTCGGGGGCGCCCAGGTACACGGTGGCGTCGGTGTCGTCGCAGTCGTCGCCGCCGTAGGTCTCGCCGTCCTGGCCGTCGCCGTCGGCGTCGAAGTCGGATCCGTCGTCGCAGTCCTGGTCGACGCCGTCGTACCAGGTCTCGGCCGCGCTGGTGTTGATGCCGGCGTCCGCGTCGTCGCAGTCCTCGCCGCCGTAGGTCTCGCTGTCCTCGCCGTCGCCGTCGGCGTCGTAGTCGGAGTCGCCCGCACAGTCGGAGTCGACGCCGTCGTACCAGCTGTCGCCGGCCCCGTCGTAGATGCTGGCGTCGCCGTCGTCGCAGTCGGCGCCGCCGTAGCTGTCGCTGTCCTGCCCGTCGCCGTCGGCGTCGTAGTCGCTGTTCTCGGCGCAGTCGCTCCGCGTCGTCGCCGTGCCGCCGCGGTGTCGTCGGCCGCGCCGTCGTAGATCTGTCGTCGCCGTGTCGTCGTCAGTCGGCGCCGCCGCCGTCGTCGCTGTCGTCGCTGTCCTGGCCGTCGCCGTCGGCGTCGTAGTCCGAGTCGCCCGCACAGTCGGCGTCCACGCCGTCGTACCAGGCGTCGGCCGCGCCGTCGTAGATGCTGTCGTCGGTGTCGTCACAGTCGGCGCCGTGTCGCGTCTGGCAGTCGCCGTCCGCGTCGTAGTCGGAGTCGCCCGCACAGTCCGCGTCGACGCTGTCGTACCAGCCGTCGGCGCGCCGTCGTAGATCGTCGGCGTCGTCGCAGTCGGTCGTAGCTGTCGTCGCTGTCCTGCCGTCGCCATCGGCGTCGTAGTCGCTGTTCTCGGCGCAGTCGCCGTCGACGCCGTCGTACCCGGTGTGTCGCCCCGGTGTAGATGCTGTCGTCGCGTCCGTCGTAGAGGCGTCGCTGTCGTGGCCGTCGCCGTCGGCGTCGTAGTCGCTGTCGGCGCAGTCGCTGTCGCCGTCGTAGTCCGGCGCACCGTCGTAGATCGCGTCGTTCGTGTCGTCACAGTCGTCGCCGCTGTAGGCGTCGCTGTCGTGGCCGTCGCCGTCGGCGTCGTAGTCGCTGTTCTCGGCGCAGTCGCTGTCGACGCCGTCGTACCAGGTGTCCGGCGCACCGTCGTAGATCGTGTCGTCGGTGTCGTCGCAGTCGGCGCCGCCGTAGCTGTCGCTGTCCTGGCCGTCGCCGTCGGCGTCGTAGTCGCTGTCTTCGCCACAGTCGCTGTCGACACCGTCGTACCAGGTCTCGGCCGCGCCCGGGTAGATGGTGTCGTCGTCGTCGTCGCAGTCGTCGCCGCCGAAGGCCTCGCCGTCGTAGCCGTCGCCGTCGGCGTCGGTGACCTGCGGAACGAACAGGTTGTCGATGAACACCCTGTCGTCGACGTAGTCCTTGAGCTCGACCTTGACGAAGGGCGTGTCGCTGATGATGCCGCCGAACAGGCCCAGGCCGCCGCCGCCGAAGTTCGAGCTCGTGTACACCACCGTGTCGGACGCGTCGTAGGCCGTGATCACGAGGCCACCGGCGAACTCGACCAGCAGGGCGTCGATCGGCGACGCGAACTCGATGTAGATGCGCCCGTTGCCGTTGAGCAGCATGCCGTCGGCGACGCTCGAGTAGGCCAGCGTCGCGTCGTTGCCGTCGGTGAACTCGAGGCCGTCGTCTTCGTACTGCGTCGTGACGGTCACGCCCGAGCCCAGCTCGGCGAAGCCGATCTCGGTGTACGAGCCGCCGAAGGCGGTCACCCAGGACGACTCGGTCGTGTACTCGGTGGCAGCCGGCGGTGCAGGAACTGGGGGCAGCGACGCGCCGGCGTTGGTCACCGGGTCGGTGACGTCGGCGAGGGCGGTGGCAGGCAGGCTGACGGCGAGCAAAGCCAGGATGTGGCGCATGGGGACTCCGGTGGGACGCGCCACCCTACCGGAACCGGAGCCCACCCGCAGGGGGGGCGCTCACTCCCGCCGGCGCAGCCCGACCAGCGCGACCAGGAACAGGCCCAGCGCTCCGGCCAGCCCGCCGGACGCAGGCGCGGTGGCGCAGCCGGCGCAGCCTCCCAGCACCTTGCCGGGGGTCACGCCGGGCTCCTCGCCGGTGTCCATCGGCGTGCCGGTGTCCACGGGCTCGTCGATGTCGTCGGAGGGATCCAGCGGATCGGTGCCGTTGTCGACCTCGTCGCCGTCGGAGACGCCGCCGTCGTCCGTGTCGGAGTCGAGGGGGTCGGTGCCACGGTCGAGCTCGTCGCCGTCGAGCAGGCCGTCGTCGTCGGAGTCGGGATCGAGGGGGTCGGTGCCCTCGTCGATCTCGTCGCCGTCGGAGAGCGCGTCGTCGTCGGAGTCGGGGTCCAGCGGGTCGGTGCCGTGGGTGTCGACCTCGTCGCCGTCGGTCAGGCCGTCGTCGTCGGTGTCCGGATCCAGCGGGTCGGTGCCGGGGCCGTCGTCGTCGACCTCGCGGTCGTCGGTCAGCCCGTCGTCGTCGGTGTCGGGGTCCAGCGGATCGGTGCCGTGGGTGTCGACCTCGGCGCCGTCGGACAGCCCGTCGTCGTCGGAGTCGGGGTCGTTCGGATCGGTGCCGGTCTCGTCGACCTCGCGGCCATCCAGCAGCCCGTCGTCGTCGGTGTCGGGGTCGAGCGGATCGGTGGACAGGTCCTCGTCGACCTCCTCGCCGTCGGTCAGGCCGTCGTCGTCGGTGTCGGGGTCCAGCGGATCGGTGCCGATGACGCTCTCGTCCCGGTCGGTCAGGCCGTCGCCGTCGGTGTCGGTGGTGTCCGTGATGTCGTCGGAGGGGTCCAGCGGATCGGTGCCGTCCAGCAGCACCTCGACCCCATCGCTGGTGCCGCCGTCGTCGGTGTCGCGGTCGGTCGGCGAGGTGCCGTAGATGTCGACCTCGTCGCCGTCGGTCAGCCCGTCGGTGTCGGTGTCCTCGGACAGCGGGTCGCTGCCCCAGACATCGACCTCGTCGCCGTCGGACAGCCCGTCGTCGTCGGAGTCGGGATCCAGCGGGTCGGTGCCGGTCTCGTCCTCTTCGCGACCATCCGTCAGGCCGTCGTCGTCGGTGTCGTCGTCCAGCGGGTCGGTGCCGGTGCCGGGGTCGGTGTCGGTGCCGACCTCCTCGCCGTCGGTGAGCCCGTCGTCGTCGGTGTCCTCGTCCAGCGGATCGGTGCCTTCGTCGACCTCCTCGCCGTCCGACAGGCCGTCGTCGTCGGTGTCCGGGTCGTCGGGATCCGTGCCCAGGTCGTCGACCTCGACGTCGTCGTCGATGCCGTCCCCGTCGCTGTCGACGCCGCTGTCGACGCCGTTGCAGTCCTGATCGATGCCGTCGCCGTCGATCTCGGGGGCGCCGTCGTAGATGGTGGCGTCGCTGTCGTCGCAGTCGTCGCCGCCGTAGGTGTCGCTGTCCTGGCCGTCGCCATCGGCGTCGTAGTCGCTGGCGCCGTCGCAGTCGCTGTCGACGCCGTCGTACCAGGTCTCGTCCACCAGGCTGCTGATGCTGTCGTCGGCGTCGTCGCAGTCGCCGCCACCCCAGGCGTCGCTGTCGTCGCCGTCGCCGTCGGCGTCGTAGTCGGAGTCACCGGCGCAGTCGGAGTCGACGCCGTCGTACCAGGTGTCGGGGGCGCCGTCGTAGATGCTGTCGTCGGTGTCGTCGCAGTCGTCGCCGCCGTAGTCCGAGCTGTCCTGACCGTCGGCGTCGGCGTCGTAGTCGGAGTTGCCCGCGCAGTCCGAGTCGACGCCGTCGTACCAGGCATCGGCCGCGCCCGGGTAGACGGTGTCGTCGTCGTCGTCGCAGTCGTCGTCACAGGTGTTCGCGTCGTAGGCGGGGTCGCCGTAGCCGTCGCCGTCGACGTCGGTGCACTCGTCGCAGGCGTCGCCCACCTGGTCGCCGTCGGCGTCGGCCTGGTCGGCGTTGGCGACGTCCGGGCAGTTGTCCTCGGCGTCGCGGATGCCGTCGTCGTCGGTGTCGCGCTCCAGCACCAGCACGAAGCCCGTGACGTAGCCGTCGGTGTCGGCCTTGTCGTAGGTGATGGCCATGTCGCCGCTGTTGTCGTAGTCGACGGCCCAGAGCTCGTCGGACAGGCGGCTGTTGCCGGACGTGCCGCCGGCCGGCTCGCTGTCGGGCTCGTCGCCGTCCACGCCGACCAGCGCGTCGGTGGTGCCGTCGAAGCCGAAGTCGCCGCCGGTCACCAGGCTGTTCCAGTCCTGGGTGCCGCAGCTCGTGCTGCTGGTGCGCGCCTCGCCGTCGTCGCGACCGCCGGCGTAGTTGGTCAGGCGCGTGCCATCGACCGTGACCTTGCCGTCCTGCTCGTCGGTGCACTCCCAGCCGATCGAGAACGACAGCACGCCGTCGCCGGTGGTGCCGCTGGTCGGCAGGTCGTCGATGGTCCAGCTGCCGTCCACCGTGTAGTTGGTGCCGATGGTGACGTGGCGACGGCCGGACAGGGTGCTGTCTTCGTAGACCACGTACAGGCTGACGCCGACGATGCCCGAGCCGCCGCGGATGCCGCTGTCGGCGCTGCCGGTCTCCTCCCAGGTGGCCGTGCCGGCGCCCGTGATGCCGTAGGTCGAGGGGTCCAGCTCGAGCACGTAGTAGCGGGTGCCCGAGCCGAGCGTGGTGGCCGAGGACATGGCCACGCCGTTGAGCCGGCTGCGGTCGAGGGGGGACGCGGTGAAGCCGCTGCTCTTGGCGGTCAGCACGGCGAAGACCCGGGACACCGAGGCGCTGTCGGGGATCGCGATGTTCAGGTCGGGCGCCGCGTACCAGGTGCTGCTGCCGTCGTAGGGCGTGCTGATGCCCGTGGTGTCGGCAGCGACGCCGCCCTGGACGTCGTCCTGGAACCAGATGTCCTCGGCGTGGGCGGTGCCGAGGAGGGGCGAGGCGAGGACGAGGCTGATGAGCATGGGGACTCCCGGGAGGCGTTCGCCGGACGGTACCGCGTGGCCGCGCGGAGCGGGAGGTCCGTCGGGAGGAGCGCGATCGGAATAGGGGCGGCACATGCACCTGAGCATCGCCCTGCTGTTGCTCGCCTGCGCCGGCGACCCCCCCGCTCCTGCGCCGGCCGGCCCTGCGCATCCTCCGGACCCTTCGACCACGGCCCCGGTCGACCCGGCCACCGCGCCGACGGGCGAACCGGGCAGCCCTCCCGCCCAGGTCCTGCCGCGGGCCTCCGAGCCCGATCGCAGCGAGCCCCCCGGCGGCTGGCCGGCGCCGGCCGACGCCCCCGGCTGCCCGACCGGCATGGCGCGCATCGCCGGGGCGGACGGCGCGTTCTGCATCCACCGCTTCGAGCTCTCCGTCACCGGCCTGCTGGGAGACCACGACCGCGCGGGACGCTGGCCCGACGACACCACCGGCCTCGTGGTCACCCTGCGGAGCGCGGCCGGCGAGGTGCCGTCCCCCGGGATCAGCTGGTACCAGGCCCATGCCGCCTGCAAGGCGCACGGCATGCACCTCTGCACCAGCCAGGAGTGGGAAGACGCCTGCGACGGCACGCCGGGCCCGGGCGGTCGAGCCCACCCCGTCGACGGGGACCCGCTGCTGCTGTGCAACATCGGCCACCCGCAGGGCGTGCTGCGCGCATCGGGAGGCATGCCGACCTGCGTGACGCCCGAGGGTGTCTACGACCTCGAGGGCAACCTGTGGGAGTGGACCGACCCCGGAGAGCGCGACGACGCCGGGCTGCCCCGCATCGACAAGCGGGGCGGGGGTTTCTACAGCGGCGATGTCGCCGGCTGCGCGAAGGGCGCGATCGGCTCGCACGCCCCGGAGTTCGACGGCACGATCGGCTTCCGCTGCTGCATGCCCGCGGACGCCGACCGCGGCGGGCCCGCACCCGGGTAGGCTCCACCGCCGATGTACTTCAACCTGGTCCGTCCCGAGCAGCTGCCGCCCGACGTCCTCGACGACGTCCTGGGCAACGGCTGGTTCCGCATGCGTCAGGGGGTGTTCACCTGCCGCTACCTGCTGGGAAGCCACGGGCTGCACACCGCGGTCTGGACGCGGCTGGACCTGCGGGACTACCGGCCGGACCGGGACCATCGGCGCCGCATGCGGCGCGTCGAGCGGGAGCTCCAGGTCGACGTCGTGCCCTTCGAGCTGACCGACGAGCACGCCGACCTGTACCGGCGCTACCGCGTGCACGTCGGCGGAGATCGGGCCGACGAGCTGCACGAGGTGCTCTACGACCTCGACGACGGCGTCCTGCTCGACGACCGCTCGCGGCCGGTGCCCACCCGGGACGTGTTCGACACCTGGCAGGTCCGGATGCGGGACGGCGAGCGGCTCGTCGCCTTCTCGTGCTTCGACCGGGGGCGCAAGGCGCTGCAGAGCGTGCTGGGGGTCTACGATCCCGACTACGCGAAGCTGGGGCTCGGCATCGCATCGATGCTCTTCGAGGTCGCCCACGGCCGGGACCACGGCTTCCACTGGCACTACGCTGGCTACGTCGTGCCCGGTGTGCCGGGCTTCGACTACAAGCGCCTCGTCGGGCCCCTGCAGGCCTGGGATCCGGTCGAGAGGGACTGGGTGCCGCTGGCGCAGGTGGACGAAGACGAGCTGCCCCACCACCGCCTGCAGCGTGCGCTGGGCGCGGTGACCGCGCGCCTCGAGGCGGACGAGATCCCCTGCCAGCTGCGCTCCTACCCGCCCTACCGGCTGGTCCACCTCAACGGCCTCGCCGAGCGCTGCATGGCGACGCCGCTCTACGTCGAGTGTGGCGAGCCGCGCCCCGGGCGGGCCCGGCTGGCGCTCACCTGGAACCCCGACTCCGAACTGTACAGCCTGGATGCCTGGACCCGCGACCAGGACCTCAGCCGCCACCTGCCCGACCACGAGCTGCCCGACGACGGGCCCCCCGCCGAGCGGCACCTGCTGGTGCGGGTCGGGCAGGCCGGCACCTTCGGCGACCCCGACCAGGTCGTCGACATGGTGCGGCGGGCCTGGCGCCTGGGCCGCCGGCCGGTGATCCCGGTCCGCTGAGCCCGCGCGGCGCGCCCGCCACCTGGGGGGGGCTCAGTCGGCGGGGACCAGCCGCCAGACCCGGCCCGCGGCGTCGAGCAGCTTGAGCCGGTCGGGGCGCGGACCGCCGCCGAGCACGGCGCTCTCGCCGGGGGACAGGGGCACGAACCGGCCGTCCACCTCCAGGGTGGCGCCTGCGGGGCCGTCGAGCTGGCGCACGTGCAGCAGCCCGTCGGGTCCGCGGCGCAGGCCCACACGGAAGGGCCCGTCGGCGTAGACGCTGCGCTCGCCGGCATCCTGGGCGGCCAGGCGCACGGGCGCCTCGACCGGAGGCTCCTCTTCGTCCACGTGACGGCCGTCGAGCAGCTCCTCGGTGGCCAGATCGTGGGCGGCGCGGCGGCGGGCGGCGGCACGCGCGAAGGCGCGCAGGGTGGGACTGACCACGGCTTCCTCCTCTTCCGAGCCGACGGCGGGGTCGGCATCCTCCTCGAACAGGCTCTCGTAGAGGTCGCGGCTCATGGCGCCTCCGGGGGGGCGGAAGGGGGGACGGGGCGCAGCTCGGGCAGCAGCTCGATCAGCACCTCCAGCACGGTCTCGATCAGATCCATCGGGCGTCCGGCGGCCTCGCGACCGGCGTCTTCCCCGGCCACGCGCCCGACCACCCGGTCGACGAAGCCCTGGCCGATCTTCTTGACCGCGCGGGTGACGGCCACCTTGTGGCGGAACCGCGGGTGGGCGGCGATCAGCTCGTCGTAGGGGGTGCCGTGGGCGACGGCGACCAGCAGGTCCTGGCTGTCGGCGTCCAGGTCGTTCCAGGCGTCGAGGACCGCCTGCCGCACGGCCATCGTGGTGCGGGGATCCCCGGCGGGGGTGATCGGCAGGGCGTGCTCGACGTCAGGGGGCGCGCCCAGGACGGCCTCGCAGAGCTCGGTCAGCCGGGCGCGGCTGCTGGGCCCGACCAGGCGCAGGCCCTGGAGCACGAGCGGCTCGAGATCCGGGTGCTCGCGGTCCCCGTGCGGGGCGTCGGCCTTCAGCCGGGCCACGGCGCGATCCCAGGACACGACCACGGACAGGCCGGGGTCGCGCAGGCGCCAGCGCAGGGGGGCGGCCCGGCCGGGGCGCTCGCTGTCGCAGTGCTCGCGCAGGACCTTGCCGATGTCGCGGTACAGGTCGGCCCGCCAGCGCAGCACCGGGTCGCGGGCCAGGTTGCGGGCGTAGTCGTCGCGCAGCAGCTCGCGGGTGATCGACAGCTTGGCGTAGAAGGAGTGGTAGCGGATCGCGCGGCCGTCGAACTGCTCTTCGACGAAGGCGACGAAGGGCACGCGGGTCTGGAAGGGGAAGCGGCCCTTGGGCACGCTCGCGCAGATCGAGAACACGCGGTGGCCCAGGTCCAGCACGGCGTCGTCCGACTTGCGACCCAGCGCGAAGTAGGCGTCGGGGTAGCTCTTGCTGACGCGCTGGACCTGGCGCAGCACCTGCTGGAGCAGGGCCGGGGCGTCGGGACCGCGGGGGTCGGCCACGAAGGCGGCGACCAGGCGGGGGAGGGCGTCGGTGGTGGACACGGGCGGTGCCGGGCTCAGGGCAGGGGAGGGGAGGACTGGCCGTCGGCGTCGAGGCCCCAGCAGACCACGGGGGCGAGGCCGTCGCCGTCGGCGGGCGAGGTCCGGGCGCAGGCGTGCAGGCCGCCGGTGCCCAGGTGCAGGTCGAGGAGGGCGTCGGTCGGGGCGTCGGAGCGCTGGCCGTGGTCGTCCGCACCCCAGCAGGTCACGGCGCCCGCGGCGGACAGGGCGCAGGAGAAGTCGGTGCCCGAGGCGACGGCCGTGAAGGTGCCGGCCGGCGGGGTCGACTGGCCGACGTCGTCGCGGCCCCAGCAGCCGAGCGCGCCGTCGGTGTCGATGGCGCAGGTGTGGTCGCGGCCGGCGGCGATGGCAGACCAGGTGGTGCCGGCCGGGGGCGCGCCGCTGACCTGCCCGTCGTCGTCGGCGCCGACGCAGAGGACCGCGCCGGCCGGGTCGATGGCGCAGGTGTGGCGGAAGCCGGTCGAGACCTGGGCCCAGGTCGCGGCGGGGTCGATGGTCAGGCCGCTGGTCTGGCCTTCGGTGTCCCGACCCCAGCACAGCATGGCGCCGGTGCTGTCCAGGCCGCAGGTGTGGGCGCCCCCGCCATCCAGCGTCGCGAGCCCGGTGGTGCCGGGAGGCGGCGAGGCCTGGCCTTGATCGTCGCGTCCCCAGCAGGTCGGCGCGCCCGCCGCGTCGAGCGCGCAGCTGTGCTCGTAGCCGGCGGCCACGACCGTGAAGGTGCCTGCCGGCGGCGTGGCCTGGCCTTCGCCGTCTGCGCCCCAGCAGGCGATGCTCCCGTCGGCCAGCAGCCCGCAGCTGTGCAGGCCGCCGGTCGCCACGACCGCCATCGGCACGCTGTCGACGGTGGTCTCGCCGCTGTCCGAGCCTCCGCTGTCCGAGCCTCCGCTGTCCGAGCCACCGCTGTCCGAGCCACCGCTGTCCGAGCCACCGCTGTCGGTGGTGTCGGTGTCGGTGTCGGTGTCGGTGTCGGTGGTGTCGGTGTCGGTGTCGGTGTCGGTGTCGGGCGAGGCCCCGCCGGAGTCGCAGAGGTCCTCGCGCAGGACGATCGTGCAGCCGGGCAGGACGAGCAGGAAGGCAGGCAGCAGGCGCATCACAGCCCCACCCCCAGGCCGACGGCCGGTGTGACCGTGATCGTCTCGGCGTAGCCGGCGCGCAGCTCGGGCAGCAGCTGCAGCCGCCGGCCGAGGGGCACGTGGCCACGCAGGTAGGCCTCGCCGGCGATGTGCAGGGCCTGGTAGACGCCGTCGCACGGGGTCGCGGTGTCCTCCCAGGTGACCGTGCCCAGGCCGCCGACCGACAAGGCGCCCGGCTCCCACGACAGGCCGAGTCCCTCCTTCAGCCGCAGCCCGCCCAGGTCGGTTCCGGTGACCCCGCTCTCGACCACCAGCCGCAGGTCGGCGGGCAGGTGCAGGCCGGCGAAGAGCGTGCCGCCGCCGCCCCACTCGGCCGTGGTCTGCGTGCCGATGGGCGTCAGCACGGTGCCGGTAGCGAGCACCCCCAGCACCAACCGCGGCCGCCCGACCGGCCAGGTCTGCTCGAAGGTCTCGCGCCCGGGCTTCCAGCGACGGGCGGTCTCGACCAGCGGCTGGCCGTCGTCCAGGGCGGCCGTGATCGCCTGCCCGCGGGACACCAGCGTGCCGGTCTCGCCCACGCGGCGCACGCGCACGGCGCCCTCGACCACCTCGACCACGACCTCGTCGGCGCTTCCGCCTGCGCCTGCACCCGGCGCGGCCTCGCCCCGGACGAAGAAGCGCGTGCCCTCGATCACCGCCTCGACCGTGCCGTATTCGACCGTCAGGGCGTTCTTCATGCGGTAGTAGACCTGTCCGGCCCGCTGCTCGAGCCGGCTCCAGGTGTCGGCGTCCGCGGTCGCGCCCCCCTCGGCCAGGACCAGCTCGCTGAACTCGGCCACGTGCAGGGTCGAGCCGTCGGACAGGACGAGCTGCACCCGCGCCTGGCGCGTGACCACCCGGTCGCCCGGGACCAGGGTGTCGCCTTCGCGCAGCAGGTCTTCCGACCCGTCGGCGCGGAACAGGCTGCCCTGGTCGGTCTCGCGGGTGCTGCGCCAGCGTCGGCTGGCGTCGACGTGGGACAGGACCTGCACCGTGGCCGTGGCCGCGGCCCGCGCCGGTGCGCCGCCCAGCGCGAGGACGGCGCAGAGCAGCAGCAGCAGGAGCGGGCGAAGGGAGCGAGGCACGGTGGTTCCGGGGTGGACACCCGGTCTTCAAGGGAGGCGGCGCCGCGACGTTACTGCGTTCCGCTCGGATCCCGCAGCAGCGCGACCAGCGCGGCCGCGGCGGCCACCAGGGGCACGGCCAGGGACAGCAGCACCCCGCCCCAGGACAGCGCCAGGATCACCCCGATCACGGCGACGGGCAGCAGCATGGCGAACAGCCGCTGGCGACGGGGCAGGCGACGGCCCACCACCAGGGCCAGGTCGCCCGCGACCAGCGCGGCCAGCAGGTCGGGCACCGCCCCGGGGCGCCGGGGCACGCGGCGGCTCAGCAGGGCCTGGGTCGTCGCGGCGTGCAGCTCGACCCCCCAGCGCTCGCCGTCCACGACGTCGATCCGGTCCGCGGTCCCGCCGAAGGTGCCGATGAAGGCCACGCGGTCGCGCAGGCGGGCGTAGTCGAGCGCGTCGCCCAGGCGGACGACCGTGTGGTCGACCTCGAAGGGCGGCAGCAGCAGGATCTCGTCGCTGACGGGGTTGCGCAGGGGCCCGGTGGCCAGCTCGCCGCCGTCCAGGCGCGGGCGGTCGTCGGGGTCCAGCACCGCCTGGGCGGCCACGGCGCCCAGGGCCCAGTGTTCGACCGGAAGGCCGTCGACCGTGGCGCGGCGGCGGACCCAGGGGCCGACCGCGTAGCGGTGGGTGGCCAGCTCGACGTGGCCGAGCCGCAGGCCCGTGGCGAGCGAGGCGCTGGCGGGCAGCTGCGGCTGGTCGCCGTTGTAGCGGACCGCCAGGACGACGGGCACGCCGGCGGCCTCGGCGCGGGCGGCGGCGGCGGCGATGGCGTCGTCGGCGGGATCCGGGGCGGTCATCGACACGTCGAAGACCACGGCCTCGACGCCGGCAGCCACGAGCGCGTCGATGGCGGCCGGGTACTGCGCCCGCAGCGACTTCGGGTCCGGCACGTCGAAGCCGACCACGCCGACCTGGTCCAGCGCCAGCTCGCCGTGCGCCAGGGTCAGCAGGTGGTGGTGCAGGCGGCCGTCGAGGGGCGCCAGCGGGGTGGTCAGGACCAGCAGGGCCGGCAGCCCCAGGGTCAGCAGCCGCCAGGGGAAGCGCCGGGCCGGAGCGACCGGTGCCGCGCCGGTGGGGCCCTCGCCCAGGGGCGGCAGCACCTGGTCGAAGTGGGCGACGGCCGTCAGGTCGACCCCCTCGACGGGGGCGGAGATGCGCGCGGCGTCGGCCTCGGGCGCGTACACCTGCTGGATGCCGGCAGCGCGGGCGGCGCGCACCTTGGCCGGCAGCCCGCCGACGCTGGCGACGCTGCCGTCCAGATCGATGCCGCCGGTCCACGCGACGCCGTCCGGCAGTGGCAGATCGCGGTGGGCGGCCCGCGCGGCGACGGCGACCGCCAGGCCGATGCTGGTGCCGTGCAGGGCCACTCCGCTGCTGCGCAGGGCCCAGCGGGTCGCGACGTGCTCGGCGTCGGCGCCCAGCGCAACCGCCACGGCGAGCTGGCCGGCCACGGCGGCGTCGCGCTCGACCCCGTCCGGCGCCCACACGCCCCGCCCGCCCTCGACCAGGCTGACGACCAGCTCGACGACGTGGCCCTGGCCGGTCTCGTCGACCACCAGCGCCAGCACGGTCCGGCTGCGCGCCGCGCCCGTGGTCGGCGCCCGGGTCGGGACGGCGGTCGGCGCCGGGTCCAGCCGCGCGGCGGGAGCAGGGGAGGGGCCGGGAGGAGCCGCGGTCGGGGGAGGAGGCTCCGGGGGAGGAGCCGCGGTCGGGGGAGGAGGCGCGTCGTCAGGGGGTTCCGGATCCCCCGCGAAGGTCGTGGAGGCGTCTTGTCCGGCCGGCAGGTCCTCGGGCAGCCAGGTCTGGCTGCTGGGGTCGGGTGCTCCCGCGGCGCCGGCCCTCGGGACCCGCGCGGAGAGGGCGCCCTCGGCGGACTGCGACGGGCCGACCGCCGCGCCCGACGGCACTGCGCCCGACAGCACTGCGCCCGACAACACTGCGGCGACGGCCGCGCAGTCCGGCAGTCGGGCGCGGGGATCGACGACCAGGCAGCCGCGGATCGCCGCGAGCACGGGCTCCGGCAGGTCCGGACGCAGCTCGGCCGGATCGGTGTAGGCCCCGCGCACCACCGCGAACATCAGCGAGACCACGTCGGCGGCCACGAAGGGCCGGCAGCCGCAGCAGAGCTCGTAGAGCATCACGCCCAGGCTGAACACGTCGGCCCGACGGTCGACCGTGGCGGCGTTGCGGACCTGCTCGGGCGCCATGTAGGCCGGCGTGCCCATGCTCTGGCCGTCGCGGGTGCGGTGGTCGCCCAGCGCGGTCTGGTCGAGGGCCTTGGCCAGGCCGAAGTCGGTGACCTTGGGCACGGGGGGGCTGGCGTCGGGACCGGGCGCCAGCAGCACGTTGGCGGGCTTCAGGTCCCGGTGCACCAGCCCGTGCCCGTGGGCGTGGGCCACGCCGGCCAGCACGCCGCGGAACAGCGCCAGCGCCTCGTCCAGGGGCAGCAGCCCGCCGCGCGCGGCCAGCAGCTCGGCCAGGCTGCCGCCGCCCACGAACTCCATCAGCAACGCGGGGTCCTCTCCGACGGTGATGACGTCGGTGACGGCGACCACGTTCTCGTGCCGCATGCGGGCCTGGGCCCGGCCTTCGGCCACCAGCCGGTCCCGGACGCCTTCGCTGTCGGCCTGCAGCACCTTGAGGGCGTGCACCGTGCCCAGGGTCTGGTGCCGGACCCGGTAGACCCGCGCCATGCCGCCCTGGCCCAGGGGCAGCTCGACGCGGTAGCGGTCGACGAGGTCGCCGGGCTGGAGGGGAGGGGACATGGGTCGCGGCGCGAGCTGGGAGGAGTCGGAGGAGGCAGCGGAGGACGCAGCGGAGGAGGCAGGGTAGCTGCAATGATTCCGCCGCGGCCCGGGTAAGGGGTCGGAGCCGAGTCGCCCGGAGGCCCATGGAAGCCCTCGCAGTCCTGCTCGTCGTGGCCTTCCTGGCGTGGGTGCTCGTCGGCCCCCTGATCGCCATCGTGCTGGCCGGGCTGGCCCGCAGCGAGGCGCGGCGGCTGCGCGGCCAGGTCGACGAGCTGGAGCTCCAGCTGCTGCGAATGCAGGAAGAGCTGCGTCGCCGCCCCGCGCGGTCCACCGCCTCCTCCTCCACCTCCTCCTCCTCCAACGCCTCCTCCTCCGCCCCCACACCCCCTCCCCCCGCCCCCTCCGCTCCCCTCCCGCCCCCCGACGCCCGCCCCACCCTCCCGGAGCCCGCAGCCCTGAAGCCCGGAGCCCGCGCCCCCTGCTGCCCCGGAGCCCGCGCCCCCCCACCCCCTGACGCCCGCCCCACCCGCCGGAGCCTGCAGCCTGCAGCCCGCAGCCCGCGGCCCCGCCGCGCCCGCCGCGCCCGCCGCGCCCGCCGCGCCCGCCCGTCAGCCCCGAGCAGATCATCGTGCGCGTGGCGACCTTCGCCGGGGCCATCGCCTTCATCGCCGCCGTCCTGATGGGCCTCGGGGTGGCCATCGACAAGGGCTGGCTGGGACCGGCGGCCCGGGTCTGCCTGGGACTCACCGTCGGCACCTCCGCGCTGCTCGGCGGCGTGCACCTGCGCCGGCGGGGCTCGGGGCTGCCCGCGCTCGGTCTCTCCGGCGCGGGCCTGGGCACCGTCTACGGCAGCCTGTGGGCGGCGGCGTCGCTCTACGGGCTGCTGCCGCGTGTGTTCGCGGGCACGCTGATGGCGGCCGTGGTGGCCGCGGCCCTGCTGATGGCGGTGCGGTGGCGCGTGCGCTCGCCGGCCTGGCTCGGGCTCGTCGGCGGCGTGCTGACGCCGATCCTGCTGAGCAGCGGCCACGATCAGACCCTGCTGCTGTTCGGCTGGATCCTGCTCCTGACCTCGGGCGCGCTGGCGGCGGCTTCGGCCCGGCACTGGCCCGACCTGGCGGCGGGCGCGGCGCTCGGCGGTGCGCTCCTGGTCGGCCTGTGGGGCATCGATCACCACCGCCCCGACCAGGTGCCCGTGGTCGTCGCGGGCGTCGCCGTGCTGGGGCTGCCGCACCTGTTCGCGGCGCTGCGCCGCGCCACGGATCCGTGGGTCGCCGGCATCTCGGCGGCGGCCCTGGTCCTGATGCCGCTGCTGGCGCTGGCCTGGCTGCCGCCGGTGGACCCGCTGTTCTACGACCCGCGCTCGGGCGGGATGGTCGTGCGGGACCTGGGCACGTCGGTGCACGCGGCGCTGGCGGGGGCGGTCCTGCTGCCCGCCGGGGCCTGGCTGGTCGCCCGGCGCCGCGACTGGTGGGGCGTCGGCCTGGCGGCGTCGCTGGTCAGCGGTCTGTGCACCCTGACCTTCGCCGTGGGCTGGGCCGACCACCGCCTGCCGCCGGGCGCCTTGCTCGGCGTGGTGGTGGTCGCGCCCCTCGCCGTGGCCGCGCTGCTCAATCGCCAGCGCCTGCCCCTCGTGCCGCTGCCCCTGGCGGCCGGACTCGCGGCGACGGCCGGCCTGCTGCTGCCGCACCCGGCGCCGATGCCGGTGGCGCTGTCGGTCGCGGCGCTGGCGGTCCTGGGGGTCGGCGTCGCGCTGGCCCTGCGCGCGGGCCTGTTGCTCCCGGCCCTGCTGCTGGGTGTGGCGCTGCCCCTCGCGATGGCGGGCGCCACCGACATGACCGGGTACCACCTGGGCGTGCTCGAGCCCGCGCTGCTCGCCGGCATCACCCTGGTGGCGCTGGCCGTGCTGGTGCCGCTGCCCGCCGCTGCCCGGCGGCTCGGCGACGGCGCCGCCCCGGCCGTCCTGACTGCCGCGCTGGCGCCCCCGCTGCTGTTCCTGCCGCTGTACTCGGCCTGGGACGCCACGCTGGGCGACGCGCTGATCGGCCTGCTGCCGCTGCTGCTGGGCTCGGTCTCGCTGGCCACGGCGATGCTGCTGGTGCGGGCGGGCCGGGTCGACCGCAGCAGCGCGGCCCTGGCGCTGTTCGTCGCGGTGGCGCTGGCCGGCTTCACCTCGGCCATCCCCCTGCAGCTCGAGCGGCAGTGGCTCACGGTGGCCTGGGCCCTGGAAGCCGCGGCCCTGGCCGCCCTGTCGCGGCGCCTGTCCCACCCGCTGGTGCGGTGGGGCGGCATCGTCCTGTCGATCGCCGTCGCGGTCCGCCTGCTGCTGAACCCGGCGGCCCTCGAGTACGGGGACGCCAGCGGACCCGTGCTGCTGAACTGGACGCTGTACACCTGGGGCCTGCCGGCGATCTGCCTGGGGCTCGCAGCCCGCTGGCTCGAGCCCTGGGCGCTGGTCCGCGGCAAGGGCAGCGGGGCCGGCCAGGTGCCCGTGCTGCTGCGCGTGCTGGCGATCCTGGTCGGCTTCGCGCTGGTCGACGTGCAGGTGGGCCATGCCTTCCACGATGCAGGTCCCGTCGAGCTCGGCGGCCACGGGCTGCTGCAGGGCATGGTCCGCAGCCTGGCCTGGGGCAGCTACGGCGTCGCGGTGCTGGTCGCGGGCATCTTCCTGGAGCGCCCGGGCGGCAGCCCCCGCCGGCACGTCCGGCTGGTCGGCTTCGCGCTGGTGGTCCTCACCGCCGGCAAGGTCTTCGCCGTCGACCTGTGGGCCCTCGAGGGCTTCGCCCGGGTCGGCAGCGTGCTGGGCCTGGGTGTCTGCCTGCTGCTCTCCGCCTTCCTCTTCGAGCGCCTCGTCCTCCGAGGCGAGCCCGTCGCTCCTCCCCCGGAGGCTCCATGAGTCCCCTCCTGCTGCTCCTCCTCCCCCCGGCCCTCGCCCAGCAGGCGGACCCGGCGGCCTTCCCCTGGACCAGCAACGTCGATCTCGACGCCTGTGTCGACTGCGACGCCGACGCGCGCGCCGGCTGGGGGGTGCTGCGGGTGGTCGTGCCGCCCTCGCTGCGCTCCGCGGGCGAGCCCGACGACGCCCGGGACCTCGCCCTGCTCGATGCCGAGGGCGAGGCCCTCGACGTGGCCGTCCTGCACGGCGGCGGCGCCGACACCGTCTACGTGCCCTCGTCCGTGCGCCCCACCGCGGACGAGGACGTCTGGCTGGTCGAGATCGACAGCCGGCCGGCCGACTGGCTGGACGTCGACCTGCGGGCCGACCGCTGGGCCGCCACCGTCACCGTCGAGGAGCGCACCGACAGCGGCTGGCGCACCCTGGTGCCGCCGACCCTGCGCTGGGAGCTGGACGGCGACGGCGACACCCGGGTCGATCTGGGAGGCCGGACCGGCCTGTTCCGCGTGACGGTGGATCGCCACCACCCGCGCCGGGGCTGGACCCCCGACTTCTCGACCCGGGCCTTCGAGGCGCCGGCGGCCGACCCGGTGCGCCTGACCCTGCCCGTGACCCAGGCCGCGATGCTCGAGGCCGGCGTGGTGCGCTACACCGTCGAGCTGCCCGGGCCGCTGCCCCTGCGCGCCGTCACCCCCGTCGTCACCGGCGGCGGAGGCGCTGACGGGCTCGTCTTCGACCGTATGGCCGGCGCCACCACGGGCGCCAGCCTGCGCGAGGACCTGCGGCCTGCGCTGTCCGGCCGCCTGCGTCGCGTCCAGCTGGGCGGCGCCCAGGTCGAGTCCCTGCGCCTGCCGCTGGACGAGGTGTATGGCGACACGCTCGTGCTGCTGGTCGACAGCGACGGCAGGCTGCCGCTGGAGATCCCCGAGGTGATCGTCGAGCTGGACGGGCTCGAGCTGCTGGTCCGGGACCCGGGCCCGGGCCCGCTCACCCTGCTCGGCGGCGGCGAGGACCTCTACGGTGAAGGCGCCCGCGCCGTCTCCGACCTGCAGGCCGCGACCCCCGAGCTCGTGCGCCTGGTCGGCGGCACGGTCGTCGGCGGTCCGCCCGAGCCCCACGGCGCCTACGTGCCTCCCGAGCACCGGGCCGGCCTCGCGTCGCCCGGCGCGCCGGTGTCGCTGGTCGGGATGACCTGGTCGGCGCCGGTCGAGGGAACGCCCGGGCTGGTGCGCATCGAGCTGTCCGACGCCGTGCTGGCCCGCACCACCGCCGGCATGGACGATCTGCGGCTGGTCGCGACCGTCGACGGCGAGGATCGGCAGGTGCCCTACCTGCTGCGCCGCCGCCCGCTGGACCGCTGGCGCGAGGGGCTGGCCTACAGCCGCGACGAAGACGGAGCGACCAGCCGGCTGCAGGTCCCGCTCGAGGCCGCCGGGCTGGCCGACGCGCCCGTCAGCCGGGTGCGCCTGCACTCCGACGCCCCCCTGTTCTCGCGCACCGTGACCCTGTCCCGCGTCCGTGGCGCGGTGCTGGACCCCTTGCGCACGGTGACCTGGCAGGGCGGCGAGCGGCCGGGCGTCCTGGCGCTGGGCGTCGATCAACCCGTCGGCCAGACCCTGGTGGTCGAGGTCGACAACGGCGACGATCCCCCGCTGCCCCTCGGGGCCGTCGACGTCGCGACGCCCGTCTACGAGCTGGTGGCCTGGCTGCCGCCCGGCGGGGCGACCCTGTACGGCGGGGACGCCGAGCTGCCGCCGCCGTCCTACGACCTGTCGTTGCTCGGCGAGACCCTGGAGCGCCGCGCCCTGGACACGGCGACCGTCGGCGCGGTGCAGACCCTGCGGGCGGCCCCGGTGAGCACGGCCGAGCGAGGGCTGGTCCTCGGCGGCCTGGGCGCACTGGTCGCGGGGCTCGGCGTGCTGGTGGTCGGCCTGCTGCGGGCGGTCCCGGAGGAGGGCGCCGGTCCCGGAGAGGGTGCCGGGCCCGGCGAAGGCGCCCCCGGCTGAGCGTCAGCCGTCGAGGCCCATCGTGGCCAGGTCCGCGGCGACGTGCAGGGCTTCGTCCAGCACGGGATCGTCGTCCTTGCCGATGACGGCTTCGTAGCGGTCGCGCATCTCCTTCCACTCGGCCTGCTGGGCGGTGCGGGCGTCCAGGGACAGGGCGACGGTGCTGTCGTCTTCTTGCGCCGCCAGCTCGGTGTTGAGCTCGCGGATCGCCGCCAGCCGCTCGTCCTGGGCCACGCGTCGGTTCGACTCGGCCTTCACCGCCTGGATGGTGGACGCCAGGCTGCGCTCGGGCTTGAACCGGGCCGCGGGGATCTTGCCGGGAGGCAGCGCGTGGGGGCGCTCGGCCTCGCGCGTGACCCGGCCGTCGCCCGGCATCGGCAGCACGACGTCCGCCAGCACGCCGTCGGCCTGGGTGCTGCGCCCGCCGGGCAGGTAGTACATGCTGAAGGTCAGCTTGAGCACGCCGCCCTTGCCGGCCAGGTCGGGCGCCATGCCCTCGAGCACCGGGTCCAGCGGGAACACCGTCTGCACCGAGCCCTTGCCGTAGGTGGCGTCGGCGCCGACGATGACGCCGCGCTGGTAGTCCTGGATGGCCCCCGCGAAGATCTCGCTGGCCGACGCCGACACCGGGCTGGTCAGCACGACCAGCGGCCCGTCCCAGGCCCGCCCGGCGTCCCGGTCCGACTCGACCTGGATGCGGCCCTGGCCGTCGCGGATCTGCACGACCGGACCCTTGTCGATGAACAGGCCCGTCAGGCCCACGGCTTCGTCCAGCAGGCCGCCACCGTTCTCGCGCAGGTCGACCAGCACGACGTCGACCTTGGGGTCCATGCTGGCCAGCAGGGCGCGCACCTGCTCGGTGGTGCCGGCCCGCACGCCGCCCTCGCTGTCCTCGGCCTCGCCGACGAAGGCCGGGACCTCGATCCACGCGACCTTCGTCTTCTTGCCCTGGTGGCCGACGACGTCGCGCACCTGGAGCTTGGGCGTCACCTCCTGCAGGTCGATGCGGTCGCGGACCAGCGCGATGACGCTCTTGCCGGCGTGACCGCCGCCCGGCAGGATCTCCAGCCGCACGGTGGTGCCCTTGGGGCCGCGGATCAGCCGCACCACGTGGTCCAGGTCCATGCCGACCACGTCGACCATCTCGCCCTGGTCGCCCTGCCCGACGCCGACGATGCGGTCGTCGGTGTGCAGCTGGTCGGAGCGATCGGCGGGGCCGCCGTCGAGCACCTCCTTGACCAGCACGTACTCGCCCTGGGTCTGCAGGCTGGCGCCGATGCCCTCGAGCGAGCCGGACACGTCGATCTGGAAGTCCTCGGCCGCCATGGGCGCGAAGTAGACGCTGTGCGGGTCGTAGCAGCTGGCCAGCGCGGACAGCCAGCCTTCGAGCACGTCGGCGGGCTCGACCTCGCGGGTGTACTTCTCCAGCCGGTCCATGCGGGTGCGCAGGGTCTTGCGGATCTCCTCGTCGGTGGCGGCGGCGTCTCTCGGCGCACCTTCGCCGCCGTCGCCATCTTCTTCCCCGCCGTCGATGATCTCCCGCAGCCACTCGTCCTCCAGGTCACGGCGCCACAGGTCGCGCAGGGCGGCGTCGTCGGGCTCGCGCGGCTGGTCGCGGCGGTCCAGGACCAGGGACTCGTCGTTCGTCAGGTCGGGGCGGGTCTCGAGCGCCTTGCGGGTCCAGTCCACCCGCTCGGCCAGGCGGTCGCGGAACCGGCTGTGCAGCAGGTAGGGCATGCCCAGGTCGGGCGGCATCGCCATCACGGCGTCGTCCAGCCGGGTGCGCCAGGGCTCGAAGGGCGCGAGGTCGGCCTGGCTCAGGTACATGTGGTTCGGGTCGAGCTGGTCGACGTAGGCGTCGAACCAGCAGGCGCTGACGTCGTCGTCCAGGCGACGGCTGGCGTAGTGGTACTCGGAGAGGCCGGCCGCGACGATGCCGGCGACCAGGCCGTGGTGCGACTCGGGGGCCACGACGTGGCGCGCGCGGGCGGGAGCGTCGGCCTGGGCGGTCGAGAGGAGGAGGCCGAGCAGGCCGAGCGAGGACAGAGGCAAGGATGCTCCGGGGGCGGACGAAGGGCGGCCGGGCGGACCGCCGCGCACTCTCAGAGCATGACCACCGGAGGGGGTTCCGTCATCCCCGAAGGCTCACGGCAGCCGCAAGGTGCCGCGCTCCGGCTGCCAGTGGAGGTGCAGCTGGTGGTCCGTCCCGTCGGCGCTGCGCACGACCAGGACGCTGTGATCCAGGTCCACCTGGAGGTGCAGATCGGCCGCCAGGGACTCGGCCTGGGCGGGCGGACACACGGCGAGCACGACGGGGCGATGGCCCTGGACGGCGGTGGCCGCGAGGTCGCGCAGGGCGAGGGCGGTGTGGCGCGCGTCGGGGGCGGCGGCGGGTGTCTCCTCGCTGCCGGCCGCGAGGTCGAAGGGGTCGTCGACGATGACCATGCCGCCGACGTCGGCCGCCTCGACCAGCACCCGCCAGCGGGTGCGCAGGGCGTCGTGGTCGCGCTGGTCCCGGGGCACGGACCACAGGCTGGCGTGCACCCCGTCGAGGCCGGACCCGGGGGCGATGGCGGCCAGGGTCGCCTGCACGCGGTCGCGGTCGGCCGACCCGGTGAGCAGGCCGTGCCAGTCCTCGCCGCCGAACAGGGCGGTCAGTCGACCCAGGATCTCCTCGCCCGGAGCGCGCGTCGTGGCGTAGAGCAGGGCCCGGCCCGCGCCCAGGGCCCCTGCGCAGAGCGCCAGCGCGACCGCGCGGCGGGGGCCGGCCAGCGGGCAGCTCACCGCCACCAGCATCCCGGGCCAGAGCGGCCCGGTGGCCCGGTCCAGGTCCCCGCTCCCCGAGCCGGGCAGCGGGTCCGCGGCGGGCGCCGCGGCGAGCAGCTCGGCCAGGCCGGTGCCCTTCAGGGCGCTGCGGGCCCGCTCGACCTTCTCCTCTTCCTGCCAGGACCGCAGCTCGCGCGCGGCGGCCGACGGATCCAGCAAGGGCCCGTCGCCCCGCTGGACCTGCTCGTAGCCGCCGGGCGCCAGGGCCGGCCCGGCATGCCACGCGTCGGGCCGGGCGGTGATGGCGGCGACCACGCCTGCACGCCGGCGCGGGTGTCGGGCCCAGGCGCCGACCAGGCGGGCCTCTTCGGGGGTGACGGCGTGGTCGAAGGGCAGCAGCACCCGCCAGCGCGGCCCCTCGGGCTGGTCGTCGCGGGCGACCTGGTGGTGGGCCGTGGTGTAGGCCAGCAGGCGCCAGGGCGACCAGCGCCGCAGCACCTCTTCGGCGGAGATGGTGGGGTCGTCGTCGTACTCGACCACCAGCCCCCAGACCCCCATCACCCGCGCCTTGCCGCCGTCGACCGGGGCTTCGCCGGGCGTCGGCTCGCGGCTGTCGTTGTGGTACCGGGCGAAGGACCAGCCGGCGAGCTGGTCGCGGGCGTACTCGACGCTGCCCCCGCCCGGCCACAGCTCGGGCTCGGCGATGCGCTGCACCGCCTCGTCCCAGGTCAGGGACTGCCAGTCGCCGCCGGTGTTCCAGCGGGCGGGCGGTGCAAACCAGGTCCAGTGCACGGCGAGGGGTTCGTCCATGGGGCCTCCTGGAGCGAACCTTCCCACGACGGCGCGCCTCGGCGGGCGGCGGGCTGTCGCACCCGGCGGGCGTCGTGGCCTCTGTAGATTCCTGACCAGGACGGTTGCTCAGCGGATCTCGACCTTCACGGTCCGGCGTTGGTCCCGGCGAGACAGCTCGACCTCGATCTCGCTGGCGTCCTGCAGCTCCTGGAAGGCCTTCATCGCGTCGCCCATGTTCGTCAGGCTGTAGCCGCTGACGCTGTGCACGACGTCGCCGCTGCGCAGGCCCAGCTTGCGCCCCGGGCTGTTCTTGCGGATGCGGGACAGGCGGTAGCCGTCGACCTCGCCGCCGGACTTGTGGGGGGTCGCCCGGCCCAGGCGGGACAGGCTGGCCGGGTTGGCGGCCAGGCGGTCGATGGTCTCGCGATCGATGACGTAGTGGTCCTTGCCGAGCTTCTCGATGCCGTCGTCGTCGTCAGCAGGCCTCGCGAGCGCCCGGCCCTTGGCGGGGGGCGCCTCGTCGTCGGGCACCTCGCCGATGCGCAGCACCTCGCGCACTCCTCCTCGCTCCAGCACCACCTTGCCGGGCTCGATGGCGACCAGCGTGGCCTTGCCGAACACCTCGTCCCCGACCCCGAAGCCGGTCGCGTCGTCGATGCCGTCGTCCAGCACCCGCAGCTCGCCGCGGCGGCGGCGGGTCTTGCGCTGGCCCTGCTTCGCGATGAGCGCGCTGCTGTAGTCGTCGGGCAAGGCGACGACGGTGGCGAGCAGCACCAGGTCCAGGTCGGTCAGGAGCTCGCCGTCGGTCGTCTCGTCCTTGCCCTTCGCGCCGACCCGGCTGCTGTCGAAGATCGAGCGCTGCACGACGGGGTCGACGTAGTCGGCGCGCCGCGGGCGACGGGGCGGCGCCGCGAGGTCCGCCAGGGCGGGCGAGGCTGCGTCGGCCGGCGAGGGAGCCGTCCACTCGGGCCGGGCGAGGGTCGCGTCTTCGGGGAGGGCGAGGCGTCCGGCGAGGCCCAGATCGACAGCAGCGCCGGCAAGCCAGCCGCACAGGGCGAGGGCGGGGAGGAGCACCAGGCGAGGGGAGGGCGGGCGGGAGAGCGGTCCGGGGAGGTTCACCATTCGGTCGGGGGGCTGGGGTTCGACGCTCTTGTGGGTAGGACCGCCGGGCCGCCTCCGCAACCCCCGGGTCCGCCGGAGCCGCGCCGGCCATGTCGGAATCGCGACAAGGGTGCCGACCGGCTGTGACAGGCGCCGGCCAGAGTTGCTACGCTGCCGCCTTCCGCCCGGGACCCCCTGGGCAGCGACCCCTGGAGAGCGGCCCGATGGAGCTGTCCCACAAGCTGCAGATCGCCAACGTCGTCGCGCTCGCCCTGGCGGCGGGCGCCCTGACCATGAACACCTGCGCCATGGATCGGCTCGAGCAGCAGGTCATCCGCGCCAACGACACGCTCGAGCAGGCCAAGGAAGCCGGCGGCTTCAGCGGCGGCGGCGGCGGTGGCGGCAAGGTGGTCGCCAGCCAGTCGCGCGGGGCTCCCGGCACCGGGACCGGCCTGCAGGCCGTGGGCTGGGGCAACAACAAGGCCGAGATCCTGTTCGTCGAAGGCGCGGCCGCCGACGCGCCGCTCACGCTGGCCGAGAAGCCGCTCCCGCAGAACGACACCTACGTCAACCGCCGTCCGTCGGCGCCGGGCACGCTGAACTACTACGCGACCAGCGAAGGCGACGCCTCGACCATCGCCAGCTACTCGCTGGGCCGGCTGATGCGGGTCGATCCCGACGCGCCCCCGGGTGTGCTGCCCGACCTGGCGACCAGCTGGGACGTCAGCGCGGACGGGCTGACCTACACCTACCACCTGCGCAAGGGCGTGCTGCACGCCGACGGACGCCGGTTCACCAGCGCCGACGTCAAGTTCAGCTTCGACGTGCTGCGCGACACGGCGGTCAACGCCGACCACCTGCGGTCCGAGTTCGACCAGGTGGTCGAGGTCGAGACCCCCGACGACTACACCGTGGTGGTCCGCTACCGCGAGCCCTACTGGAAGGGCCTGTACACCGTCGGCTACGTGCTGCGGATCCTCAACAAGGGCTGGTACGAGGAGCAGATCCCCGTCTGGGCCCAGAAGCTCGAGATCACCGAGTACAGCACCGTGCCGGGGCAGCCTGGGTTCGGCGACGTGTTCAACAAGATCCGGGTGCCGCCCCCCAGCACCGGGCCCTACTACTACGCAGACGCCGACTACGACCCCAAGAGCGGCATCGAGCTGGTCCAGAACCCGTTCTACTACGGCATCCAGACCGAACCCGACTACTACAACTTCAAGGTCGTGAAGTACATCTTCATCTCCGATCCGGTCGCCGCCTTCGAGGAGTTCCGCAAGCAGCGCTTCGACGTGACGGTGACCCAGTTCCAGGAATGGGACGACGAGTACAGCAAGGATCCGACCATCACCGACATCGCCCAGTACTTCGAGTACGACCACACGGGCATCGGCTGGTCCCTGGTCGCCTGGAACAACCGCCAGGCCCCCTTCGACGACCCGCGGGTCCGGCGGGCCATGGCCCACCTGATCAACCGCCAGTGGATCCTCGACGAGGTCGAGCGGGGCCGCGGCCGGATCGCCGTCTGCCCCAGCAAGCCCAGCTACCCGATGTACCCGACCGACCTCGAGCCGCTGGACTTCGACCTGGAAGAAGCGAAGAAGCTGCTGGCCGACGCCGGCTGGACCGACAGCAACGGCGACGGTGTGCTGGACCGGGACGGCAAGCGCTTCGAGTTCGAGTTCAAGGTCCCCAGCGGCGGCCGGTTCTACACGCAGCTCGGCGCCCTGATGGACGACGCCATGAAGCAGGTCGGCATCCGGATGACGGTGCGGCCGCTGGAGTGGTCGACCTTCGTCGAGGACCTGGACAACCGGCGCTTCGACGCGGCGGCCTTCTACGACAGCCCGCCCGACCCCTGGGTCGACAGCTACGCCGGCTTCCACAGCAGCCAGGACATCCCCAACGGCGGCAACGTCTACGGCTGGCACAACGACAAGGCCGACGCCCTGCTCGAGGCGATGCGGACCGAGTTCGACGACGACAAGCGCAACGCCATGTACAAGGAGTTCTGCGCCATCTACCAGCAGGACCAGCCCGCCACCCTGCTGGTCCACGGCCTGGTCGGCGTCCTGGCCCACAAGCGGCTCGAAGGCGCGAAGGTCCGGCCCACCGGCCTGCAGACCTTCGACATGTGGGTCAAGCCCGAGAACGTCCTCCACGACTGAGCGCGCACCCCTGTGATCGTCTACGTCCTCAAGCGCCTGGTGGCGATGCTCCCGACCCTGCTCGGGATCACCTTCGTCACCTTCCTCATCATCAACCTCGCGCCCGGCGATCCCGTGGCGACGAAGTTCGGTGCGGGGGCGGGCAGCGAGCGCGGCATGGGCGGCGCCGGCGGCGGCGGGGCCCAGTCCCGTGAGCGGCAGGCCGACGCCATCAAGGCCAAGAAGAAGCTGCTCGGCATGGTGACGGAAGACCGCACGGTGTCGGAGTGGCCCACGGCCGGCACCGGGGGCGAGGCCCAGGCCTGGGAGCGCAGCGAGCGGCTGGCCGAGCTGGCCGGCTGGCCCCTCTCCCTGGCCCGGCTGTCCGACGGCCGACTGGTCGCGGGCACCTCGGCCGGCGAGGTCGTCGTGCTCGACGGCGAGCTGCTCGCCGCGACCCTGCACCCGGCGGGCGACGCGGGCGCGGCCCAGGTCTCCGCCCTGGCCGTGCTCCCCGACGGCGACGTCGTGGCCGGCGACACCCAGGGCGCGGTCGCCCGCTACGACGTCGGCACCGGACAGCAGGCCGCGAGCACCTCCCCGCTCGGCAAGCAGATCCGCGATGTCGTGGCGGTCGGCGACCTGGTCGCCACCGCCGCGGACGACGGCAAGGTCCGCATCCTCGAGCCGGACAGCCTGAAGACCCGCTACGCCCTGGACGGGCACTTGTCCGGGGTGTGGGCCCTGGCGGTGCTGCCCGACGGCGGGCTGGTGAGTGCGGGCTACGACCAGCACCTGCGCGTCTGGGACGCCGATGCGGGCACGCTCGTGGCGGACCACCCGGGGGTCGGCGCCGCGGTCAACGACCTGGCCCTCTCCCCCGACGGCACGCGTCTGGCCCTGGCCCTGGCCGACCGCACCGTCGCGGTGCTGCCGGTCGCGGACCTGGACGGCGGGACCGCCGTCCTGCTGAAGGGCCACTACAAGGAAGTCAGCACCGTCGCCTGGGTCGACGATGACCGGCTGGTCACCGGCAGCGCCGACGAGACCGCCCGGCTGTGGAGCGTCCGCGAGACGCGCGAGCTCGCCCAGAGCACCGACATCGCCGGCGCGGTCAAGGCCGTGCTGGCCGCCGACGGCATTGTGTTCACCGCCGCTCGCTCCTGGCGAGAGGTGCCGGTCTGGAAGCGCTACCTGCGCTGGCTCGGCCGCACCGCGACCCTGGACTTCGACCGCAGCTTCGTCGACGACCGGCTGGTCATCGACAAGATCGCCGAGGCCCTGCCCATCACCCTGGGCATGAACCTGGTCGCCATCACCATCATCTACGTGGTCAGCATCCCCCTCGGCGTCATGGCCGCGGTCCGGCGCGGCAGCGCCTTCGACCAGCTGTCCAGCGTGCTGCTGTTCCTGCTCTACAGCATGCCGAGCTTCTGGGTCGGCACCATGCTGATCATGAGCTTCAGCAGCGTCCGCACCCTGGACATCCTGCCGAGCGTCGGGCTCTACAGCGACAACCAGCTCGACATGTCCTACCTGCCGTGGCTGTGGGACCGGATCTCGCACCTGGTGCTGCCCGTCGCGACCATGGTCTACGGCGGCTTCGCCAGCCTGTCCCGCTACGCGCGCACGACCATGCTCGAGACCATCCAGGAAGACTACGTCCGGACGGCCCGGGCCAAGGGCCTGCCCGAGTACATCGTCGTCTTCAAGCATGCCTTCCGGAACAGCCTGATCACCATCGTGACGCTCATCGGCAACCTGCTGCCCGCGATGATCGGCGGCTCGGTCATCGTCGAGTACATCTTCACCATCGAGGGCATGGGTCGGCTCGGCTTCGACGCCATCCTGGCCCGCGACTACCCGGTGATCATGGCCATCACGACCTTCTCGGCCTTCCTGACCCTGCTGGGCATCCTGGTCAGCGACCTGCTCTACAGCGTCGTCGACCCCCGCGTGAGGAACGAGTAGTGGCCACCGCGACGACCCCCAGCGCCGTGAAGTCCGTGGCCGCCGGCGAAGGCTACTGGGCCCGCATCTGGCGGCGGCTGAAGGCCCACCACAGCGGCATGGCCGGCCTGCTCATCGTGCTGTTGCTGACGGGCATGGGCGTCTCGGCTCCGCTGATCGCCAACGACAAGCCGGTCGTCTGCTCCTACAAGGGCGAGCTCTACTTCCCGGCCGTCGCGACCTACGTCGACTCGTGGGTGCCGTGGCAGTCGATGCGCAACGAGCTCAAGAGCTTCGAGGTCGGCGACGGTTGGTTCCCGATGTCTGGCAGCTACCCTGTGCTGGAAGGGAAGACCTGGAAGGAAGTCGCCGACAGCCCGGACATGGGCTTCGCGCTGTGGCCGCTGGTGCGCTGGTCGCCCACCGACTTCGACGAGAGCGCGCTCAAGGTCAAGCTCGGCGTCGACCCCGGGCACCCCCTCGGCACCGACGACCTGGGTCGCGACCTCATGTCCCGGCTGATCCATGGCACCGTCGTGGCCTTGCTGGTCGGCGTCGTCGCCATGAGCATCTCGTCGGTGATCGGCATCACGCTCGGGCTGGCGGCCGGCTTCTTCGGCAAGGGCGTGGACCTGGTCCTCTCGCGCATCACCGAGATCGTGATGTGCTTCCCGACCTTCTTCCTGATCATCGCGGTCATCGCCTTCCTGGAACCCAGCATCATCAACATCATGCTGGTGTTGGGCTTCGTCGGCTGGACCCGGATCTTCCGGCTGGTCCGCGGCGAGGTGCTCAAGGTGCGCAGCCTGGACTACATCGCGGCGGCGCGCTCGCTGGGCATGAAGGACGCCCGGATCATGTTCCGGCACGTGCTGCCCAACGCCATCAGCCCGGTGTTCGTGGCCATCGCCTTCGGTGTCGCCAACGCCGTGCTCGCCGAGACCAGCCTGTCCTTCCTGGGCTTCGGCGACACCAGCGTGCCGTCGTGGGGCGAGATGGTGCAGCAGGGCCGCAGCTACGTGAACCAGGACGGCTTCGCCCACATGACCATCATCCCGGGCCTGGCGATCTTCGTGACCCTGACCGGCTTCAACCTGTTCGGTCAGGGCCTGCGCGACGCGATGGACCCGAAGCTGCGCGACTGAGCCCAGGGCCCCCTCGCGCGGTGCCGGCCGGCGCTCAGCCCGGCAGCCAGCCCACGGCGGCTTCCATCTTGAAGCGGCCCAGGAAGACGTCGTAGCCGGCGTCGTCGCTGACGAAGAGCGCCTTGTCCAGCTCCAGCGTGGCGTTCGACGGGTACTCGCCCCAGGGCTCGGCGTCGCCGGTCGGCACGATCGTCAGCTCCAGGATGCCGCTCTTCGGCACCCAGGTGTGGTCGATGCTGTACTCGCTGACCACGTCGTTGCAGTACAGGTCGCGCAGGCCGCTGCCCTGCTGGACGACCAGCGACGGGCTGTGGTCGTAGTCCATGGACAGGTCGTAGCGCAGGGTCACCGGTTCGCCGGTCTCGTGGGCGGCCTCGACCACGCCGCTGCTGTCGCGCAGCAGCAGCACCCAGTCGCCCTCGGCGGTGGACGCGTACATCGTCAGGTCCGAGCAGCCGCCGAACACGGTGAGCGCACCGGCCAGGTCCAGACCCGGCGTCGGCGCGCCGGTGTCGATGCCGGGGTCGACGCCGCCGCCGCCCGAGCTGCCGCCGCCCCCGGTGCCGGGGGTCGACGTGCCGCTGCCGCCGCCGCCGCCGTCGTCGGTGGCGCCGCCGCTGCCGCTGTCGTCACCGTCGTCGTCGTCGGCCTTCTCGAAGCAGGCGAGCAGCGGCAGGAGGAGGAGGAGGGTGGGCGAGGGGAGGCGCATGAGGGGCTCCGGTCCGTGCGAGGCGAAGGTAGCCGGCCCCCGCTGGACCTGCTGGCCGTCCCCCCGGTCCGTGCCGCTGGCCTCAGCGGTCGCTCAGCCCATCGAGGGTCTTCTCGAACAGCTCGCGGCTCTTGGGCATCAGCGGCTTGCGCAGCCGCACCCAGGCGACCGTCAGCAGCAGGAAGGCCGCCGTCAGGGTGCCGGCCATCGCGATGCTGATGCTCTCGAGCCACGGCAGGCCGCTGAGCCGCTGCACCAGGGCCACGCTGGCGGCGCCGGCCAGGATCGCGCTGGTCAGCATCAGGATGGCCGTGCCGAACAGCAGCACGAAGCCACCCATCAGCCGGACGAACTCCTGCTCGGCCTCGGTGCGGACGACGATCACGTGGGCCGCGAAGAAGCCGCGGATCGAGCGCAGGGCCCGCCGCATGATCTTCAGGTAGGGCTCGATGAGCACCCGGGCCTTGTCCTCGACGCCTTCACCAGGGCGCTTGCGCTTGCCGTCGCCACCGCCATCGCCGCCGCCGGGAGGGGGAGGATCGGCGGGAGGCGGCGGCTCGGACGGAGGGGGCGGCTCGGCCGGGCGGGCGGCCTCGCGGGGTCCCGTGTCCCCCGGCGGCGCCGTCGGGTCCGGCGGGTCCCGCGGATCGTCAGGCGTGGTCATCGGGATCCTCTCCGAGGGCGTCGGGGTCGTGCGGGTAGCCCAGGGCCCCCAGGAACAGGCCGACCATCAGCCCGATGCCGCCGGCCAGCAGCAGCGACAGGCCCAGGTGCCGCCGCGCCGTGTCCACGGCCAGGGGCGTCACGTCGTCCTTGACCTGCCGGGCCAGGTCTTCCATGTGGTCTTCGAGGCTGCTCACCAGCCGGTCGAAGGGGTCCAGGGGGTTGCTGTCGGCGGTCGCCGCCGCGGCCTGGACGCGGCGGGAGGTCGCCCGCGGCGCCCGGCTGGGCGGAGGGGCCGGAGCCTGCTGCTCGCGAGCGAGGAGGAGCAGCTCCGCGAGCAGGCGCCGGGTCATGGCGCGGGTCCGCTCGCCGTGCTCGGCGACCAGGGTGATCAGCGCGTCCGCGTCCCCGGCCGTCTCGTCGACGGCAGCGACGTCCAGGTCGTGCCACTCGTCGAGGATCAGCGCGCGCAGCTCCGGCCAGGCGGCGCGGACCTGCTGGGGGTCGAAGGAGGGAGGAGAAGGCATGGACCCACCGCGGGGAGGAGGAGCAGGGCGGCGCCGGGCCGCCCACGTCGAGGCAGGGAGCGGGCCGAGGATAGCGGAAGCGTGCACGGCAGCGGTCCCACGGGGCGGCTCTGTGACATCGCGTCTCGCCCCGGCAAGGCCGATTGCCAGCGGCGGATGCGTGCCCTACCATCGTGCGCCTGCTGCCCCCTCCGCCTGGAGTCCGTCCATGTCGCGCGCCTACGCCACCCGAAACACGCCCGCCTCCGGCAAGTCCTCCGGCGGCGACCGCGACCACGACAAGGCCCTGGGCGACGTCATCGACCTGCAGACCGTGATGGGCAACGGCGCGCTCGCCGCCCACCTGCTCGAGCAGGCCGGCGAAGACCTGGCCGGCCCCGGCTGGCTGGCCCAGTTCGAGCACGCCCGCGTCCCCCACGAGCAGCTCCAGCAGATCGTCGAAGGCGACGACCGCAAGCAGCAGGACACCCCCCTGCCCGCCCTGCGCGAGAAGCACGAAGGCAGCGAGTACCAGGACTTCGAAGACGGCGTGGCCTTCGTCAAGGGCGCCGGCGACGCGCACGAGGTCGACCCCAACGACGCCAAGCAGGGCGCGCTGGGCGACTGCTACCTGATCGCCGGCATGATCGCCGTGGCCCGGGCCAACCCCCAGGCCATCAAGGACATCGTCAAGGACAACGGCGACGGCACCTTCGACATCACCCTGTACATCCGCACCAGCTACTACGGCCGCCCCCGCCCCGAGACCATCACCGTCGACGCGCGGCTGCCGGTCAAGGGCCAGGACAGCCCCCTCTACGCCAAGCAGGGCGACCAGGAAGGCGGCCAGGACGAGCTGTGGGTCGCGCTCATCGAGAAGGCCGTCGCCCAGAAGAAGGCCAGCTACGAGCTGATCAGCGGCGGCAACATCAACGGCAACGGCTTCTCCTTCGCCGGCGCCACCGAGCTGCTGACCGGAAAGCGCGAGAACTACTACAGCTTCGACGGGCTGGACAAGGAAGACATCCTGCTGATGGCCACCTTCGCCCTCGAAGACAACAAGCCGGTCATCTGCTCGACCCGCAGCGACAAGGAAGACGACGAGCAGATGACGCGCGAGGCGAACGGCCACAACGTGTACTGGAACCACGCCTACCCGGTCGAGAGCGTGGACCTCGACAAGGAGACGATCAGCTTCCAGAACCCGTGGGGCAGCCACCACGTCAAGGATCTGCCGATCGCCGACGTCGTGCGGTTCTACAAGTCCATCCGCATCGGCGGCTGATGCGCGCCTGGATGTCGATGCTCGCCTCGGCGCCGCTGTCGGTGGGCTGGTCCATCGGCACGGGCATGGCCTGTGCGGGCGCGCCGGCGATCCCCTCCTCCGACGAAGCCCCTCCTCCCGCCCCCGAGAAGCCCGTGCCCGCAGTCATCGAGACCATCGACGAGACCACCGTCGGCGACCTGGACGGCACCCGCGTCCCGATGGGCAACATGACCACCGGGACCTACACCCTGCCCGACGGCACCGAACAGCGCGGCACCATCTGCAGCCTGGCCGTGACCGAAGGCCCCGGCGTGTTCGTCGGCCTGGGCAGTGAAGTCGACGTCGACGGCGCCACCTGGCGGGTGGTCGCCATCGAAAAGCCGGCCGGTGGCCTGGGAAGCGTCACCCTGCAGCGGATCGACGACTGAGGGATCCGACGCGCGGCCTGCGGGTCGCGGTGGTGCTGCTCGCCGTCGCGGTCATGGGCCTGCCCGTGGCGACGGATCCGACCGGGCGCGGGCTGGGCCTGCCGACCGGCGAAGGCACCAGCCACCTGTGGGGGCTCGTGACGACGGCGCGCGGGCTGTGGCGGCATGGCCCCTACCTGCGGGTGACCGACGGCGCGGGGGTGCCCGACGGGGTGCGGCTGGACCTGGTGGACCCGGCCCACCTGCTGCTGGTCGCACCCGGGACCTGGCTGGGCGGCGTCGCCGGGGCGACCCTGGCCTGGAACCTGCTGCCCCTGCTGCACCTGGCGCTCGCGGCCTGGGGCGCGGACCGGCTGGCGGGGCGGCTGGGCGCCGATGGGGCGGGGCGGCTGCTGGCGGTCGCGGGCACCGTGGCGACGCCCTACCTGTGGGCCGGCCTGCCACTGGGTCGCAGCGAGCTGCTGGGCCTGCTGCTGGTGCCGCTGCTGCTGTCGCTGGTCGCCGACCTGGTGACGGCGGTCCGGCCCGCGAAGGCCGCGGTCGCGCTGACCGCCGGGCTGCTGCTGCTGGTCCACCACGGCTGGCAGGCCCTGCTGCTGTCGACGCTGGCGCTGGTGCCCGGCACCCTGTTGCTCTGTCGGGATCGGCGCCTGCTGCGGGTGACCGCTGCGGTGGCCCCGGCGGTACTGCTCGCCCTGCCGATGCTGTGGGTGCAGCTGGACACGGCCCCGTGGTGGGCCGAGCGGGTGGGGGGACTGGCCACCCTGGGCGCGGAGCCGCCGCGCACCGACCTGCTGGCCGCAGCACGGCTCACCGGCCTGCGGCCCGCGCCGGACGCCTTCGCGCCGGCCTACCCGGGGGTGGTGGCGCTGCTGGGTGCGCTCCTGGCGCTGGCCGACCGGCGGGCCCGGCCGTGGGCCCTGCTCGGGCTGGCGCTGTCGGCCTGTGCCCTGGGCGTGGCGGCCCAGGTGGGCGGCACGACGCTGCCGCTGCCGGCGCGGCTGCTGGCGGTGGTCCCGGTGCTCGGCGGGCTGACGGACTGGTCGCGCCTGACCCTGGTGGCCGGCCCGCTGCTGGCGGTGGCGGCGGGGGTCGGGCTGGCGACGCGGCCGCGGCCGCTGCTGCTGGCGCTGGGGGCCCTGATGCTGGTGGACGGCGCGAGCTTCCGCGCCCAGGGACCGGGGGCCTTCGACACGCGCCTGCCGGACGACGTCGCGGCGACCTTCGCGGCCCTGCCGGACGGGGCGGTGCTGGAGCTCCCGCTGTCCGGGCCCGAGACCCGCGACGACCAGCTCCGCTCGGACCGGGCGCTGCTGTGGGCGCTGCAGCACGGGCACCCGGTCGCCGCCGCCCCGTCCCCGCAGGCACCGGCGGCCCGGACCTTCAGCGTGCTCAGCCGCCTGCACGAAGGCGGGATGCAGCGGCCCAGCGGCGGAGGAGGCGGAGCTGGAGGGGGAGGGGAGGACGACTGCCTGTCGACCGAGGCCGGCCGGCTGCATGCGCGCGGCTTCCGCAGCGTGGTCCTGTGGCGGGAGGAGGACGCGGCCGGGCGCAGGCAGGAGCGGTTCGTCACCGAGGCGCTGGGCGCACCGGCGGGCTCCTCGGCCGACCGGGCCTGGTGGACGCTGTCCCCGGGCGACCAGGGGTCTTCCCGCTGCCTGATGCCCGCGGGCGCCGGACCGCCGCCGGCGCGCCCGCCCGGGACGCCGCCCCCGGGGGGCCGAAAGGGCCCGCGGCCGGCGCCTCCTCCGGGTTAGCTCTGCCGCCTGCGCCGCCCACTGGGACGGCCCCTGTCCGGAGCGTCCATGTCCGCCCATCGCACCCACCGCAGCGCCCTCCTCCGCCACGACCTGGACCAGCCGGCCCCGGGCTTCGCCAGCCCCTCGGCCAGCACCTGGTACGCCCCCGACCTGCCGCTCGAGCCCGTGCACCTGGTCGTGCGCGCCGACCTGGATCTCGACGCCCACAGCCTGGACGGCGAGGTCACCGTCGTGGCCCGCGCGACCCGCGACGACGCCCGCACCCTGGTGCTCGACGCCGTCGAGCTGCACGACGTGGACGTCGACGCCGAGGTCCCGCTCCAGTGGCGCTACGACGGCAGCAAGCTGCACCTGACCTGGCAGGACGGCGCCGCCCGCGGCGAAGAGCGCGCCGTGACCGTGCGCTACCGGGTCGTCGAGCCCCGCACCGGCCTGTTCTTCGGCGGGCCGAGCGCACACGCCCCGCAGGGCGGCCGCTGGGCGGCCACCGACCACGAGACCGAGCGGGCCCGCTACTGGCTGCCCTGCGTCGACCACCCCGCCGTGCGCTGCACCCTGGACGTGCACCTGACCGCCGCCGCCGGCCTGACCCTGCTGGGCCCCGGCGCGCTCCAGGGCGAGACCACCGCCGGCGGCCGGACCACCGCCCACTGGAAGCTCGACTTCCCGTGCCCCAGCTACCTGCTGACCTTCTGCGTCGGCGAGCTGGTCCGCGCCGACGGCCCCGACCACCAGGGCAAGCCCGTCGCGGCCTTCGCCCCGGCCCCGCACACCGCCGAAGACCTGGCCCGCAGCTTCGGCCGCACCACCGAATTCCTGGACTGGATGACCGGCCGGCTGGCCCGCCCGCTGCCCTGGCCCAAGTACTTCCAGTACGCCCTGCCGGGCTTCGGCGGCGCGATGGAGAACATCAGCCTGGTGTCGTGGGACGACGCGTGGGTGATGAACGCCCACGTGCACCCCGAGATGGGCTGGCTCACCGACCTCATCAACGTGCACGAGATGGCCCACACCTGGTTCGGCGACGCGGTGGTCTGCCGGGACTTCGCCCACAGCTGGCTGAAGGAGAGCTGGGCCACCTACATCGAGACCGTCTGGATCCAGGAGAACTGGAGCGCGGACGACGGCGCCGCCTGGCTGCACGCCGAGTGGCGGCAGTACCACCAGGAGACGAAGCGCTACAAGCGGCCGATCCGCACCCGCCGCTTCGACAGCTCCTGGGACCTGTTCGACGGCCACCTGTACCCGGGTGGCGCGGTCCGCCTGCACCTGCTGCGGCACACCGTCGGCGACGCCGCCTTCTGGCGCGGCGTCACCGCCTACCTCGAGCGTTTCCACGGCAAGGTCGCCGAGACCGACGACTTCCGCCGCGTGATGGAAGAGCACAGCGGCCAGAGCCTGGGCCGGTTCTTCGACCAGTGGTTCGGCAGCCCCGGCCACCCCGAGCTCGAGGTGACGACCGCCTGGGACGCCGAGCGCGGCGTGCTGACGGTCACGGCCGTCCAGGCCCAGGTCGATGCCGACGCAGACAAGGCCGCCAAGGCCGGCATCCCCTGCTTCCACGTCGACGTTCCGCTGGCCATCGAGACCGACGGCGGCTGGACCCGCGCGGTGCTGCCCCTGCGGGACCGCCGGGCCGTGGTCACCGTGGCCCTGGACGGCGCCCCCCTGCAGGTCGTCGTCGACCCCGACACCGTGGTCCCCCACGCCCTGTCGAAGTTCGACCCGGGCGACGACATGCTGGTGCGCAGCATGACGGCCTGCCCCCACGTGCGGGGCCGTCTGCGCGCCGCCGAGCTCGCCTGCCAGCTGGGCCGGCCGGCGCTGATCCGCGGCGTCGGCGCCCTGTACCGGGCCGAGTCGCTGTGGATCGTGCGGATGCTGGTGGCCCAGTACCTGGGCGACAGCAAGTCGCCCCAGGCGGCGGTCCTGCTGTCCGAGCTGCTGCTCGAAGAATCCGACCCCAAGGTCATGCGCTACCTGGCCGCGTCCTGCGGCCGGCACCGGCACCCCACGGTGGCCCAGGCCCTGCGCCGCTGGCTGCAGGGCGACGACCTGCCCGACGCCGCCCTCGGCACCGCCCTGGCCAGCCTGGGCGCCCAGCGTGGCGAAGAGCAGATCGCCGTGATCGCGCCCTTCCTGGACGTGGACTCGGCCATCGACCGGGTCCGCAGCGGCGCGGTCGCCGGGCTCGGGGCCACCCGGGCCGACGACGCCCTGCCGCTCATCGAAGCGCGCCTGCCCGCCGACGCCGGCCACGTCTACCTGCGCGGCGCCGCCGCCGCGGCCCTGGCCGACGCCGTGGCCTGGGCCGACAAGGGCCAGCGCGCCCGGGTCGCCGAGCAGCTGACCGACCTGACCGGCGACGACGCCTACCGCGTGCGCATCGCCGCCGGCCGCGCCCTGGCCTCCCTCGGGGACGCCGAGCACGCCGGGGTCGTCGAGGCCGTCGCCGACAGCCTGGCCGGTCAGGACCGGCCTGCCTTCCGCCGGCTGGCCGCGGGCCTGCGCGGCGGCGGCAGCGACGGCAAGGCCCTCGAAGAGCTGACCGACCTCGTCCGCCAGCTGCGCGAGCGGGTCGACGACCTCGAAGCGAAGCTCGACGGCGCCCTGCACTCCGACGACGCCTGAGCCCCTCCTCCTCCTCCTCCTCCTCTCCCCCCGGAGCGCCCGTGTCCGAGACCTGGAACAGCTGCAGCATGTGCAAGAAGCCGATCGCCTACGGCGCGCTCTACTGGACCTGCAGCGTCTCGACCTGCAACCGGGCCCGGACGCAGCTGCTGTTCTGCTCGCCCACCTGCTGGGACGCGCACAACGCCGACGCCAACCACCGCGAAGCGTGGGCCGTCGAGAGCTGCGCCCCGCGCACCCGGGAACACGCCGAGCGCCTGGCGGCCCGCCAGCAGCGCAAGGTCGACCAGATCGAGGCCGAAGAAGACGCGCTGAACGAAGACGACATCCTGATCGTCGCCAGCCGGCTCAAGGACTACATCCGCCGAAAGAGCGGCATGAACACGTCGACCAAGGCGCTGGGGCCCCTGTCCGACATCGTCCGGGCCTTCGCCGACCAGGCCATCGAGAGCGCCGAGCGCCACGGCCGCAAGACGGTGCTCGATCGGGACGTGCCGAAGTACTGACGGTGCGGCCCGGTCAGAGCCGGGCGGCGACGAAGTCCGCCAGCGCCTGGTTCTGGGCGGGGGAGGGGTGGCGATCCGGCTGCCAGGCATCGCCGCTCCGCTCGGCATCGCGCTGGGCGTCCAGCGCGTCCCACACCGCCAGGCCCGCGGCGCCGGCGGCGGCGTGCACCGCGGCGGCCCGCCAGGTGGGCCGCGACAGCTCCTCCTGCCGGTGGAGCAGGAGGACGGTGCAGTCCAGGCCGCGCTCGGTGCAGTGCCCGGCGGCCAGACCCAGCAGGGCATCGGCCAGGGCGCGCTTCTCGTCGACGCGGCACTCGGGGTGGTCCAGGCCGTCGCGGCGGGCGCCTGCGTTGCGGGCGCTGCGCTGCAGCCGGGAGAGGAGGAAGGAGGGCGTGTCGAAACCCTCGGTTCCGGCGTCCGGGTCCGGCGGCAGCCAGCGGGGCCCGTCGGGCGCCAGGAGGAGGCGTGGCTTGGGGGCGTCCCGCAGCCCGAAGATCGTGCGGTCCAGGTCCGAGGTCAGGACACCGATGACGGCCACGTCGCCGGGCTCGGCGACGGTGCGGGGGTCCATGAGCCGCAGCACCGTCTGGTCCAGGCCGTAGCCACCGACCGCCAGGTTGCGGACGCGGCGGTCGGGGACCTGCGCCTGCAGCCGATCGGCCACGCGGGTGCCCGGCGCGGTCGTGCTCTGCACGAAGCTGTCGCCCAGCAGCAGCACCCGCGGGCCTTCGTCGGGACCGGGGGGCTCGGTGGGCCACTCGCCCTCGGCGCCCAGGTTCGACGGCAGCCAGCCCAGGACAGCGTCCGGGTCGCCACCCCGGGGCGGGTACAGCGTCCACAGCCGGGTCTGGCGCAGCATGCGCCAGTGGTCCTGCTCGCACAGCGGGTCGAAGGTCGTGGCCGGATCGCTCAGCGCCTGCACGGGCAGGACGGGACCGATCCGCAGCAGGGCCTCGGCCAGCAGCAGCGGGGGCAGGAAGGCCGCGGCGAACAGCCCGAGGCGCGCCGCGAGCCGGCGCCGGCTCACCACGCCGAGGGTCCGTCCAGGACGGGGCCGCCCCGCCGGCCGACGGGCACCACGACCACGTCGCTGCCGTAGAGCGAGGTGATCACCATGCTGCACGGGTCGAAGTCCCCGCCCGTGCCGAAGGCCATGCTGGCGGGGGTCGAGAGCCCGTCGACGGTGTCGGTGCGCTCGCCGGTGGCGGGATCGATGCGCGCGAGCTCGCCGAGCAGGTTCAGGGCCACCCAGACGCCGCCGTCGGCGTCGACCACGACCCCGTCGGGGGTGCTGCCACTGTCGAAGGTGTGGATCGCGGCCGGGGCTCCCGGGCTGCCGCCGGCCGACAGCGGGATGGCCCACAGGGCCGGGTCCGCCGTGAAGGTGCTGACGGTGTACAGGGTCTGCTGGTCGGGGGACAGGGCCATGCCGTTGGGGCTGGGCACGCCGTCGATCCAGGTCGTGACGACGCCGGCGGCGTCGACCGCGTAGATGACCTCGCCGGTGTCGTCGCTGACCAGCACGTCGCCCCACGGCGCCGTCATCACGAAGTTGGGGTTCGGCATGCCCGCCGCGACGACCGTGGGCGCGCCGCCGGCGGCCGGAGCCCACAGCAGGCGGCCGTCGTCGCCGCTGCCGTCGAAGGTGAAGTCGCCGGGGTCGGCCACCAGCAGCCCGTCGCCTGCCGGGGCCAGGCCCAGGGCGTGCTCCCAGGTGGTGCGCTCGGTCACGGTGCCGTCGGCGTCGACCCGGTACAGCCCACTGGCGGCCGTGACGTAGGGCACGCCGCCGACGAAGGACACGCCCTCGGTGCCCTGGTCGAAGCCGGTGGCCAGGACCGTGGGCTCGAGGGAGGCGGAGGGGCAGGCCCCCGCGCCGGTGCCGGTGTCTCCGGACGCGCCGCCGCTGTCGCCGGACGGTTCGGCGCTGCAGGCGAGGAGGAGGAGGGGCAGCAGCACGAGGGGCTCCCGGATCACATCTCCGACTGCTTCTGGCCGAACAGCACGCTGACGCCCAGGCTGGCCATCCAGTAGCTGGACTTCATGGTGCCGTTGCCGACCACCTGGCCGTCCTGCACGGCGAGCGGCTCGCCGGCCAGCACGCTGCCGAAGTCGACGGGCACTTCGACCCGGCGGACCGAGCTGTTGGTAAGCTCGCGGGTCTTCAGGAAGCTGTGGATGAAGCCGGCGTCGATCTCGACGCGGTCGGCGATCCGGCCGCCGCCGCCCAGCGCGTAGCCGAACTTGGGGGCGTCCACGAGGCTGACGTTGACGGTGCCTTCGGGCACGCCGCTGGTCTCGTAGAACACGCCGGCCCGGGCCGCGGCGACCTCGGCGATGTCGTAGTCGCCGCCCAGCCGCAGGCTCCAGGCGTCCTGGTAGCCGGCGGGCAGCACCACGTCGTCGGTGATGGCCTGGTCTTCGGACAGCAGCGGGTTGTCGGGATTGTCCTGCAGCACCAGGTTGATGTCGGTGACGCGGAGCTCCTTGGTGGCCGACCAGCGCTGGTGCACGGCGGTGGCTTCGATCTCCAGCTCGGGCACGGGGCGGACCGCGACACCCATCCGGATGATCCAGGGCATCGTCAGCAGCACCGTGACGTCGTCGTCCTGGGCGTGACCGCTGCCCAGCACGTTCAGGTTGCCGTCGCCGTCGCCCTCCAGCAGCCAGTGGTCCTCCTTCAGGTCGACGGCGATGCTGCCCTTGGCGTGCACGTTGATCGGCGGCACGGCGCTGGCGCCGATGGACAGCCACTCGACCGGCCGGGCGTGGATGCCGAAGTTTCCGTGCACGCGGGCCTTGTCCCAGACGCTGACCTGGGCGTCCAGGTTGTTGGTGGCCGGGTCGGTGTCGGCCGGGCAGCCCTGGATCTCGCCGTCGAAGGGCTCTTCGTCCTGGCAGACCATCATGGACAGCGACTTCTCGGCCCGGACCAGGGTCCAGTGCACGCCGCCGCCGACGGTCAGCCAGCCGAAGAAGCGGTGGGCGACGCTGGGACCGCCCCAGATCTGCCAGGTGAGCGAGTCGGTCAGGGTGTACTGGGTGGAGCCGTTGGGGTCGAACTCGTTGGTGGGCGCGACGGGCGTCCACATGCCGACGGCGAAGTAGGTGTTCGGCAGCCCGAAGTGGTGCCCGAAGCCCAGCGCCGGGATGTACATCGGCGGCGCCTGCTGGGTGATCTCGGGCCAGGTCTCGGTCAGGGCCCCGGTCTCGTCGTAGTCCTTGCGGACGAAGGACACGTTCTGCTTGAAGGCGCTGAAGTTGACGTAGGCCTGCCCGCGGTCCAGGTTGATGAGCGCCGCGGGGTTGTAGTACTGGGCGGACAGGTCGTCGGCGCCGGCCACGAAGGCGCCGGCCCGGGACATCGCGCGGGTGCCGGAGTCCGTGAAGTAGAAGCCCGCGGCGTCGGCGGTCGGGGAGAAGACGGCGGCGAGCAGGGCGGTCGAGACGGCGGCGAGCATGCGGATCCTGGGGACGGGGCAGAACGTCGCGGCAGTATAGGGGCGGGCGCGGGCAGTGGGCGTGAGGGGGGCGCAAAGCCGGGGCCGCGGGCGATCCGGTCCGCGGCGGCTCCCTCCGAAGTCGGCCCGCCAGCGGTACTCTCGGTCACCGCGAGCGAGCGGCTCGCGCCAGACGACCAGGACTCCTCGATGCGGTGCTGCGACCTCCTCCTCCTCCTCCCCGTCCTCTCCCTCGCAGCTGCCTGTGCGGGCGGCGGGAAGGGGGACGAGGACGACGACAGCGATCCGGAGGGCGGCGGCTGGGACCTCGACACCGACACGGACGTCGACACGGACGGGGGCTTCGACATCGACACGGACGGGGGCACCGACACGGACGGTGGCACCGACGCGGACACCGACACGGACGGCGGCGTCGGCACGGACGGGGACACCGACACCGACGGGACGGACACCGACGGCACGGACACCGACGGCACGGACACCGACGGCACCGACACCGACGGCACGGACACCGACACGGATGCCGGTACGGACACCGACGGCACAGACACCGACAGCACGGACACCGACGGCACGGACACCGATGCCGACACCGACACCGACACCGACACCGACGCCGGCGACCCGCGGCCCACCGACTTCGCTGCCTCGGCCGCGGTCTGGGATGTGCCGGACCTGGACGCCGGCGGCGACGGCATCAGCGTCCCCCGGCAGTACAACTACACCTATGGGTCGTGGTCGCTGCACGACATGGACGGCGACGGACAGCTCGACCTGGTCCACATGGCGGAGCACGGCAGCCCGATGCGGGTCCACGGCTACGGCGTCGACCAGGTCTGGTGGGTGTACTTCAGCGACGGGGCCGGCTTCGACGACACGGCCACCGAGTGGGACGTGCCAGACCTGGAGCTTGGCGGCTACGGCTTCAATGCCGACCACATCTACGAGATCACGCAGGCGTCGTGGGGGCTGCTGGACCTGACCGGCGACGGCCGGCCCGACCTGGTGCACATGGCCGACACGGACACCTCGCTGCGGGTGCTCGGTGTCGGCGACGACCCCCACTGGGATGTCTACGAGAACAGCGGCAGCGGCTTCGAGACGACGGCCACGACCTGGGCGGTCCCCGACATCGGCCCCGCCGGCTACGGCCTGGTCACCGACAGCCACTACTCGGTGCACTTCGGGTCCTGGGACCTGCTCGACCTGGACGCGGACGGACTGCTGGATCTGGTCGAGATGGCGCCGGTGGCGTCACCGCTGGTGGTCCACGGCTTCGGCGACGACGCCTACTGGGACGTCTACTGGAACACCGGCAGCGGCTTCTCGAGCAGCGCCTCGACCTGGGACGTGCCCGACGAAGACGTCGGCTGCTGCGGCTTCAACATCGAGAGCTGGTCCGGCTGGGGCTACGGGGCCTGGGCCCTGTTCGACGCCACCGGCGACGGGCTCCCGGACCTGGTGCAGATGGCCAGCGAAGACACCCCCATGCAGGTGTTCGGCTACGGCGACGACGCCTACTGGAAGGTCTTCGACAGCGACGGCAGCGGCTTCGCCAGCAGCCCCACCACCCTCGACGTGCCCGACGACGACGCCGGCGGCTACGGCTACAACATGGCGACCCAGTGGTCCTACCTCTACGGGTCCTGGGACACGATGGACATCGACGGCGACGGCTTCATGGACCTGGTGCACATGGCCGAGGACGGGAGTCCGCTCGAGGCCTTCGGCTACGGCGACGACGTCTGGTGGGACGTCTACCTGGGCGACGCCGATGGCTTCGCCAGCGTGGCGATTCCCTGGGACGTGCCCGACGACGACGCCGGCGGCTACGGCTTCAGCCAGGCCACGGAAGCCGACAACGCCTACGGGTCCTGGATGACGCTGGACCTCGACGGCGACGGCGCCCCGGACTTCGTCCACCTGGCCGAGCCGGGTAGTCGGCCCGAGGTCTTCGGGGTCGACAGCGACGCCTACTGGAAGGTCTACCTGGCGGAGTGAGCCCGGCCGGTCCGCTCAGAGCGCGCCGCCCTCCCGCCACAGGGTCCGGGCCAGGCCCTCGCTCGCCAGGGCCCGCACTCGGCTGCTGTCCGTCTCGCGGATCAGCGCGCCGTACTCGCCCTGGGCCTGCCAGCTGTCGCCGTCGTGGAACCAGGCTTCCGCTCGCAGCAGGCGACGCTCCTCGTCCATGAACGGGTCGGAGAGCGGCTGATCGAGCCAGTCCGAGGCGTCCGCGTACTGGCCGTCCGAGAGCAGCACCCGGCCCACCAGGTAGCGGGGGAGGGGATCGTCGGGGGCCTCGCGCGCCCACTCCAGCGCCAGCCAGAGCCGCGAGGTCCGCGAGTTCTCGTCGCCGAGCATGTACTGCAGGGCCCGGGTCCCGACGTCGCCGTCGTCCTGGCTGCCGGCCAGCTTCACCGTCAGCTGGCGGAGCTCGCCCTCGGTGCGGCCGGGCACGCGGCACTCGGTGTAGGCGGCCTGGGCGGCGGCCAGGTCGCCGCGTCGCCAGGCCAGATCGCCCTTCTCCTCCAGGATGCGCAGGCGCTGCACGACCTGGAGCTGCGGGCGCTCCAGCAGCCGGTCCAGGATGGCGGCGGCGGCCTCGGCCTCGCCCCGGCGGGTGCGCAGGCGGGCCAGGGCCAGGCGGTGCTCGACGTTGCCGGGCTCCAGGTCGCGGATCTGCTCGCGCAGCAGGAGCGCGGTCTCCAGGTCGCCCCGGGCCTCGGCCCCGTCCGCCTGGCGCTCGAGCTCGGCGATGGTCCGGGCGCAGACCCGCTGGAAGATGCTGCCCCGGCGGTAGCGGAAGCCGGCCAGCTCGCGCTGGGCGTCGGTGAGCGGCACCGCGTCGACATGGGCCCCCCACTCGGCGACCAGGGCGTCCAGAGGCTGACCGTAGACCCCCTGCCAGTCGCCGCGGCCGTAGACCTCGCGGAAGGAAGCGATGCCCCGGGTCGCGATGAGCCAGTTCACGAAGCTGCCGACCAGGGTGTAGGCCCGCGGTCCCGGCTGGGTCCAGAATCCGCCGGGGCCCAGCAGGATCGACAGGTCGGGGGCCAGCCCGAGCTCGCGCATGGCCCGGGCCCGCTGGTCCAGGCTGAGCTCGTCGGGCTCGTCGTCGGCGGCGACGGCGACGCCTTCGACCAGTCCCAGGTCCGGCATCAGCCCGCCGCGGGTGGCCAGCCGCGCCGGGCCGGCGCCGAACTCGGCGGTGAACAGGTGGGCCAGCTCGTGGGCGACCGCGTTGTCGCCGTAGCCATCCCACCGGATGTGCATCTGGTGGGTCCACGGCCGGGCCACCAGGGTCCGGCGGCTGCGCATCAGCCGGTACTGGGCAGCGCGGTTGGGGTAGACGAAGACATCGATGGGGCGGCCCTTCCAGGCGACCGGGTCGGTGCCGAAGAAGGCCTCGAGCTCGGCGTAGCGGAACTCGTGGTCTTCCACGAGCAGGGCCTGCTGCGCGGGGTCCAGCGACCCGGCCTCGAACCAGATGACGAAGTGCTCGCTCTCCAGCCGGCCGCCGAGCTGCTGCTGGACGAAGGCTTCGTCGGGCTGGATGCCGAGCTCCTGGCGCTCTGTGTGCAGCACGGCCGCCATCGCGAGCAGCGCGACCAGTGCGGGCCGGGTGCCGCGTCGCCAGCCCTCGCGGGCCTCCCACAGCGCCTGCACGCCGACCACCAGCACGGCGCTGAGCACCAGCACGCCGAACCGGGCCCACAGCAGGTGCCGCGGCAGGCTGAGCGCCTCGTCGTAGATCGACCCGGCGAACCAGCCGATGGTCCAGGTGTGGCCGGCGATGGGGGGCTCCCAGGCCAGCCGACCGAGCAAGGCCACCGTCTGCGCGGCGACGACCAGCAGGCCCGCGGGGATGCGCAGCCGGGGCAGCAGGCCGGTCACGAAGCCCAGCGCCTGGCCGGCCACGATGCTCACGACCGGCAGGACCAACCAGAACTGCAGGCCCAGCGTCAGGTCGCAGTTCTTGACGCGCAGGGCGTTGGCCAGCAGCACCAGGGCCGGCGGCACCGCCAGGGCCAGGTGCCAGGGCAGCAGGTCCATGAAGTCGGCCAGCGGGCCCTGGTCGCGGTCCGCGGCCAGGGGGCGGGTCAGCTCTTCACGGTCGAACAGCCAGCTGGTCCGGACCATCACGGCGATGCCCAGGACCGCCGCCATCGCCGCGCTGGATTCGTAGCCGAGCAGGTCGAACAGCGGCACGAAGCACAGCACGACCGCCACCAGGGTGGTCAGCAGGGCCGTCAGCCACGGGCGAGGGAGCCAGGTCACGCCTGCAGCCTATTCCGGACAGAGCCTAGCAGGTCGCTGAAGAACCCCCACCGCGGGGAGCGTCTGGCCGCGAGCGAGCCGTAGTCGAGCCCTGCCCCTGGTCCCGTTGGACCGGTCAGGGTCTCGGCTTCACACTCCTCCCGTCAGGCGGCGGCCAGCTTGGTGATGCGCAGGAGGTTGAAGGCACTGATGACGAGAAGGGCGGCGGCCTCCGTCCGCCTCCGTCCCCGGAGCCTCGATCTTCGGAATCCCGCAGCGGCCTTCATCCAGCCGAAGACCTTCTCGATGCGCCACCGGGCCTTCTGGCTGACGTGGTAGCCGGTGTGTCGGGTGGTCCGGGCGTCGACGCAGGAGCGTCGGCGGGAGTTCTGGTTCTGGGCGACGTGCGGCGTGACGCGTCGTTCGCGGCAGCGGCGGATGAAGTCCTTGGTGTCGTAGGCCTTGTCCGCTGCGAGCGTGAGTCTTCGGGGCTTTCGGGACTGCTTGCGGGCGGCCTTCTGGCTCTTCCGCTGGCTCTTCCGCTTCTTGCGGTGGCGGTCGACCATGTCGATGGCCGCATCGCGCTCGGCGGTGCCATTGGCCTCGGTCAGCTCCATGTCGACGACCAGGCCGTGACGGTTCTCCATGAGCGCGTGGGCCATGTAGGACAGCCGGGCCTCCTTGCCGGGCCCCTTGCGGTACAGCCGGGCCTCGGGCTCGGTCTTGGACTCGTGGGTGTCGCTGCTGCGGCGCTCGCCGTGGAAGTCGGCCCAGGCCTGGCTGTCGCCCTCGGGCTCGTCCTTGCGGCGGTAGCTCTTGAGCGACGCCCACGCCTCGACCAGCGTGCCGTCCGTCGAGAAGTGTTCGTCCGACAGCAGCCGGCGCTCGTCGGCCAGCTCCACGACCCCCTCGAAGAAGCGCCGTGCCACGCCGTGCTCCAACAGGCGCTCCCGGTTCTTCGAGAACGTCGACGCGTCGAACGCCGACTCGCTGAGGTCCATGTCCAGGAACCAGATGAACAGCATGTTGTAGGCAAGCTGCTCGCAGAACTGCCGCTCACTTCGGATGCCGAAGAGCGCCATCAACAGCGACGCCTTCAGGAGGCGCTCCGGCGGCACCGATGGACGCCCCACCCCCGAGTACATCTCGTCGAAGGTCGGGCTCAACCCGCGGAGCACCTCGTCGACCAACGGCTTGATCGAACGAAGCGCGTGGTTGCGCGGGACCCGGCTCTCGACGGACACCAACGCGAGCATGGACGGCTGGATGGGGGTGCTTCCTCTCATGCACCCATCAGATCATGGCGGGATCGACGAGTCGATCCCCCAAGAGGCCCGGCGGCGCCTTTTTCAGCGACCTGCTAGTCTGGACAGTCCTCGCGGGTGTCCGAGCTGCAGACGGTGTAGCCGTCGGGGATGCAGCCGTTGCTGAACCACCAGTTGCAGCTGCCTTCGTCTTCGCCGGGCCCGGTGGCCAGGTAGACCGCGTCGTCGCAGCCCATCTCGGCGTCCATGCAGCCCACGGGCGTCGGCGCGGCGTCCCAGTCGATGCACTCGATGCCGTCGACCTCGACGACCTTTCGGGCCGTGATGACCGCGCAGTCGTCGCGGGTCGCGCAGCTGTCGGGGTCCAGCGCCTCGCAGCCGTCGCCGGTGCCGCCGTCGGAGTCGGTGTCGGTGCTGCCGTCGGTGTCCGTGTCGGCGTCCGTGTCGGTCCCGCCGTCCGTGTCCGTGCCGGTGCCGGTCCCGGTGTCGTCGTCGTCGTCCTTCTCTCCGCAGGCCACGAGGGCCAGCGGGGCGAGGATCAGCAGGGGGAGGAAGAGGGGTGCGCGCATGTCGTCTCCGGTCCGTGCGCCTGTACGGTAGCCGCTTCCCGGGCGGCTGGTCCGGGCGGGGGCGTCGCAGGGGAGGACAGGACGTCGCGCAACCGGGTAGCCAGGGGCATCTCTCTCACCCCTGGAGCTCCCATGTCCACCGTCCGCGCCTCCCACATCCTCCTCATGTACAAGGGCTCGGCCCGCTCCTCCGCCTCCCGCAGCAAGGACGAGGCGCTGCAGGGCATCAACGACCTCAAGTCCCAGATCGACGGCGGGGCCGACTTCGGCGCCCTGGCCCGCGAGCACAGCGACTGCCCCAGCGGCGCGTCGGGCGGCGACCTGGGCAACTTCGGCCGTGGCCAGATGGTGCCCGAGTTCGAGACCGCCGCCTTCGGCATGGGCGTCGGCGAGACCAGCGGCGTGGTCGAGACCGCCTTCGGCTACCACCTGATCCAGCGCACCGCCTGAGTGCCCGGCTGAGCGCTCGCCGGAGCGTCCGCGCTCAGTAGCCCGTGATCCAGAGATCCCCGGCCGCCACGCAGGCATCCATGCGGAAGGCGGACTGGGGGTCGTGGACCACGCCGTCGACGAACATGCTGCCGGCGCCGACATCGACGGACATGTCCCAGGCGCCGGCGGGCACGACCAGGTCGACGCTGCCCATGGCGGTGCAGCCGCGCACGTCGGCCTTCTCGGCCAGCTCGATCCAGACGTCGCCCTTCTCGACGGTGGCGCTGACGTCCAGCCCGTCGGGCAGGTAGACGATCACGTCGCCGCCGCAGGTCTCGCCGCAGCGGGCGTCGAAGACCAGCACGTCGCCGATGCGCTCGGGCTCGGGGTGGATGCGGGCGTTGCCGATGCCGCCGCCCGACCACTCGATGGTCAGGTACTGCGACGGCGTGGGCACGACGTCGATCGAGCCGTTGACGACGCGCAGCTCGACGCCCTGCAGGCCGGTGGGGTCGATGTCCCAGCTGCGGTCGCCGCCGCCGACGTGGCAGCCGGCGAGCAGCGCCAGGGGAGGGAGGGCGAGGGGGGCGAGGAAGCGAGCGGTGTCCATGGTCTCTCCATGCAGGGGGGGAACCTCGCTGCATGGGACACCGCCTCGGGGCGGATGAGAACCGACGGCGCTCGGGCGCGGCGCGGTCGCTACTCGGACTCGTGGGCCGCGGCCCAGCGCAGCTCGAAGGTGCAGGGGAACTCGATGCCGTAGGTGGTGCTCGCCAGCGTGCAGTTCGCGCCGACGCAGTCCATCTCGACGCTGTAGTCGCCCGACGCGTGGGTGCTGTCCGGGGCGGTGCCCGTGCCCGACAAGGTGGTCGGCAGCACGATGTCGAAGTCGCTGAGCTCGGCGTCGCCGGAGATGGGCCCGCAGCCGAAGCCGTCGCTGCCCCAGGTGCAGGGCAGGTCGACGCCCAGATCCCGGATGCGCTTGCTGAAGCCCTTCAGGCTGGACCCGGTCACGAAGAAGTCGCCGCCGGCGGTGGTCGGCAGCAGGGCGACGACGGGCTCGCAGCTGGTGTCGGTCACGTCGACGGTGGCGTAGGTCCACTTGCCCTCGCGCAGGGCCACGGGGTCGGTGGGCCCGCCGTCGGTGTCGGTGTCGGCGTCGGTGTCGGTGTCGGCGTCGGTGTCGGTGTCGGTGCCGGCGTCGGTGTCGGTGTCGCCGTCGACATCCGTGTCGGTGTCTGCGCCGTCCGTCGCGCCGCTGTCGCTCACGGCTCCGTCGGTGTCGGTGTCGGTGTCGGTGTCGGTGTCGGCATCTTCGTCGGCGTCGGTGTCGCTGGCGACCAGGTCGGTGTCGGTCTGGTCGTCGACGACGCCGTCGCCGCTGTCGCCGGTGGTCTTGGTGGGCACGCAGCCGACGACGAGCAGGCACGACGAGATCAGGACGAGGGTGCGCATCAGGGCTCCGGGCACGGTTGCCCCGAGCTTGCCACCTGGGCCGGGCACGCGCCACAGGCCCCGCCGGCGGATAGCGGCCCCGAGCGCACGGGAGGCGCCGATGGGCGGCGGGATCGCAGCCATCTTCGACATGGACGGGCTGCTGGTCGACAGCGAGCCCCTGTGGGTGCGGGCCGAGATCGAGGTCTTCGCCACGGTCGGGGTCTCGCTGAGCCCCGACGACTGCGCAACCACCACGGGGCTGCGCATCGACCGGGTCGCGGCGCACTGGCACCGGCTGCGGCCCTGGCCGGGACCCGGTCCCGACGCCGTCGCCGCCGCGATCGTCGACCGGATGGAGCAGCTGCTCTCGACGGAAGCCGCCCCGCTGCCCGGCGTGGCCCACGCCCTCCGCCTCGTCGGCGACCAGGGTGCGCGCCTCGCCCTGGCATCGTCCTCCTCCCCCCGGCTCATCGACGCCACCCTCGGACGCCTCGGCCTCTCCGACACCTTCGAGGTCGTGCGCTCCGCTGCCGCCGAGTCCCACGGCAAGCCCCACCCCGCCGTCTACCTGTCGACCGCCGCCGCGCTGGGGCTCGACCCGACCCGCTGCATCGCCTTCGAGGACAGCCTGAACGGGATCATCGCCGCGAAGGCCGCGTCCATGGGCTGCATCGCCGTGCCCGAGGCACGCCGCCGGTTCGAGCCGGCCTTCCGCGTGGCCGACATGGTGCTGCCGTCGCTGGCGACCCTGACGGCGGACGCCTGGCGGACCGTGCTGCGGCACCGGGGGCTCGTGTAGGGGGCGGGGCCACCGCGCTCAGCGGGTCGCGGTGAAGCTCCAGCTGCGGGTGGTGCAGCCCAGGCAGAGCGAGCCGGTGAACCGCGCCTCGAGCGTGCCCTCGAGCGTGTCTGCGTCGGTGAACTCGGCTTCGACCGTGTAGGTCTCGGTGCAGGTGCCGGCGATGGTGCGGCTCGCGATGAAGGCCGTGTCGGTGTCGAAGGCGCCGACCACGGTGCCGGGGACGCCCGAGCCGACGCTGGTCAGCGAGATGTCGGGGTCGTCCTCGCTGATCGACCACCGGCTGAAGTTCATGCTCACCAGGCCGTAGGCGCAGGTGTAGCTGATGCTGCTGTCCAGGTTCCAGGTGCCGCTGTAGTCGATGTCCCCGGACAGGATGAGCACGCTGTCGGTGCCGGGGTCGCCTTCGTCCTCGCCGTCGTCGGGGGTGACCACGCAGGTCCACAGCTCGTCGGCGACGGTCTCGGCGGCGAGCACCGTGTCGCGGGCGACGTCGGTGGTGCTGGCGTCTTCGAAGGCGGCGCCGTCGACCTCCCAGGTGATGAAGGTGTCGACGGGGTCGCCGTCGGCGTCGTCGGGCGCGCTGACGATGTTGCAGATGAGGTCGTCTTCGCCCTCGACCGGGTCGCCGGGCACGATCTCGACCGTCGGCGCCGTCGGCGGGCTGTTGCGCACGGTCACCGACGACGACGAGACCGCGGTGCCCGTGCCCGAGCCGTCGCTGGGGGTGACGGTGACGACGACGCCCTGGCCCTTGTCGAACCAGCTGTCGCCCGACAGGCTGCTGCTGTCGGTGCCCGCGGCGGCCCCGTCGACCTTCCAGCTGTAGGACAGGCTGACCCCGTCGCCGTCGGCGTCGGTGGTGACGACCTCGGCGGTGGCGGTGCTGTCGGTGTACAGGGTGCTGGGGTTGATGCCGACGCTGGTGACGCTGGGGGCGGTGTTGCCGATGGTCACCTCGGCGCTGCCGGCCGGGCCGGTGGCGACGCCGTCGGACGCGACGACCTCCACCCGCCAGGTCTGGCCCTTGCGGGTGGCGCTGGCGTCGACGGTGGTGCCGGTCCACGACGTCGCCTCGACGTCGTTCTTGAACCAGGTGTAGGCGTAGGTCAGGCTGTCGCCTTCGGGATCGACGGCGTCGGTGTCGATGACGACGCCGAGCTCGTCGGCGGTCTTGGGGCTGGACGGCGTGATCGACACGTCCGGCGCGCCCGGCGGCTGGTTGACGACCAGGCTGATGCTGTCGCTGCCGGTGAGCCCGGTGGTGTCCAGGGCCGTGGCGGTCAGGACGTGGGTGCCGGGCGACAGGGACGAGATCGCCAGGGTGCTGGCGCCGCCGCTGTCGGGGGTCACGGTGCCCAGGGTGCCGTCGATGCTGCTGGTCCACGACAGGGACAGCTCGGGGCCGCTGTCTTCGTCGTCGCTGGCGGTGGCCTGCAGGCTGACGGTGGCGCCGTCGGCGACGCGGCTGCCGTCGCCGGGGGCGGTGATCACGACCTCGGGGCCGCTGCCCACCGTCCAGGTGATGCTGTCGTTGCAGGAGGCCTCGCGCTCGTCGGTGACCTGCAGGGTCAGCGTGTGCACGCCGACGGTCAGGTCGGTCAGGCTGGTGTTCACGCTGCCGTCGGCGTTGGCGGTCGGCGAGGCCACCGTGCCGTCGATGCTGCTGGTGATCGCGAGGGTCAGGCCGGTCGGGCCCTGGTCCTCGTCACCGACCAGGGCGGCCAGGGGCACGTACTCGGTCTCACCGCTGGCCCCGCCGGACGCGGGCGAGGTGATGGCGCAGGTGGGCGCGCGGTTGTCGGGCCCGACGGTCAGGGCGACGGTGTCGGTGCCGGTGTTGCCCAGGCTGTCGGTCACCGTCGCGGTCAGCACGTGCTCGCCGGCTTCCAGGTCGGCGTAGAGCGTCGTCTCCCCCGCCGAGTCGGCGGTCGGGGCGGTGCCCAGGTCGCCGGTCTCGTCGCCACGCCAGGACAGGGTCAGCGCGCCGGTCTCGTCTTCCGCATCGGCGACGATGGCGGTCAGGGCGATGCGCTGGTCCTGGTAGTAGCGGCCGGTGTCGGTGGGGGCGACGATCTGCACCGTCGGCGCCGCGTTCGGCGTGACGTCGAAGGTGACCGTGGCGGTGGCCGAGGCGCCTTCGGGGTCGATGACCTCCAGCGTCACCCGCGGCGCGTCGGGGGTCGGGGAGAGCACGCAGGAGGTGCGCCCGTCGTCGTCGGGGACCCCGTCGCAGACCCGCTCGTCGCCGACGTACCAGCTGGCCGACAGCGTGCTGGCCTGGTCGTCGGCGTCGCCGGCCGTGCCCCGCACGGTGATCTGCTGCCCCTGGAGCAGATCGTCGCCGTCCTGGTGGCTGGTGATGGTGGCGGTCGGGGCGCCGTTGAAGCGCGAGAAGCCGCTGTCGTTGCAGGACAGCAGGAGCAGCAAGAGGGGCGACACGGAGCCTCCCGGGGGGCGAGAAGCACAGGGTAGCAGCGGGGTGATCCTTCGGTGGAGTTGCTGTCAATCAAACGATTGATTAAGCTGCGGCCACTCCCGGGGAGGTGACCATGCATCCGCTCGAAGAGACCCACTTCGAAGAGCCCCAGCTCGAAGACACGGCAGGCGAAGGCGTCGGCGCGGACATCGCGGACGCCGGTGTGCCGAAGGACCGTGTGCTCGACGAGCCGTGGATGAAGGACCCGGCCCGCCCGGCCGCGCGGGTGCCCCGACACGCCCCTGCCTTCGACCCGGACGATGCGCCGCCCCCGGCCCTCGACGAATCCGCCTGGCTGGCGCTCCCGCCGGCCGAGGCCGCCCGCGTCGCCGCCGACCTGCCGCTGTCCACCCGGTTCCGGCTGCGGGCCGAGCTGACCCCCGTGCAGCTGGCCTTCCTGGACCGCCACGGCTTCGCGGTGTTCGACCGGGTCGCCAGCCGCGAAGAGGTCGAGACCATCCTGGCCGAGGTCGACCTGGTCGAAGAACACCTGGTCCGCACCGGCAAGGACAGCGTGTTCGGCGTGCCCGTCTGGACCGCGCTGGGCGACGACGGCCGGGACTTCCTGGTGCGCATGGGCTTCACCCACGTGCTGTCGCCCTGGCTGGCGGCCTTCGTCCAGGACGACCGCTTCGACCCCGTCCGCCGGCTGATCGGCGACGACGCCCGCATCGGCCTGCACGAGAAGGACGGCGTCGTGTTCAACCGCTACATCCAGCTGCCCGGCACCCTGCGCGAGAGCCTGGGCTGGCACACCGACGCGCTGCGGGACGTGTTCTACAACCGGAAGATGCCGGGCCCGATGCTCAACGTCGGGCTGCACTTCGACCGCATCCGCCCCCAGGACGGCGGCCTGCGGGTACTGCCGGGGACCCACACCCAGTCGGCCTTCTCGACCCTGTTCCGCAAGATCCACTTCGTCAGCATGGCGGCGGACCGGGACGAGATCGCCGTCGAGACCTGGCCCGGCGACCTGACCGTGCACGACGGCCGGATGTGGCACCGCGTCGAGGCGCCGACCGCCCACGGCTGGCAGGCCCAGCGCCGCAGCATGTACGTGCCCTATGTGCGCGACAGCTACCAGCCCAAGGACGAGCAGAGCCAGCCCCTGCTGTACCAGCGCCTGTTCGACCGCGTGCTGGCCTGGCAGAAGGCCCGCAAGAAGAAGCAGCTCACCGGCTGAGCACCCCGGCCTCGGCCAGCTCGGCCGCCAGGTTCGCCGCGTGCCCGTCCAGGATCTCGGCCGGAGGGTGCAGATCGGTCCAGCCGGCGGGCAGCGGGCGCGTGCTCCAGTCCAGGTGCACGTCGCCTCGCCAGCAGCCGGCGCAGGGCTGCCCGTGCCCCGGCCAGGTCAGGTAGACGACGGGCACCCCGGCCGCCGCGGCTTCGTCGCGCAGCAGCGCCTGCTCGGCCAGCAGGGCGTCCAGGGCCTGCCGCTTCTCCGGCTCGGCGTCGTGCCGGGTGGCCTGCCACGCCGTCCAGTACCGCCAGCCGGCGGACCCCCGCAGCAGGGCCCGGTGCCAGCCGGGCGCCGGGTCGCCGCCGATGAAGGCCGGCAGGTTCTCGGGCACGTAGCCAGGGTCGAGCGCCAGGTAGCGATCGATGCTCTCGCGCACCACGGGCTCGCTCTGCAGGACGGGCCGGCGCCCGCGGTTGGTGAGCACGATCACCACCAGGTCGACGTCGGGTAGCTCCGCCAGGTGGCGGCGGGCCAGGCGCAGCATCTGCAGCTCGACGTAGCCGCTGACCCCCAGGTTCCAGACCTCCGCGCCGGGGCCGAGGTGCGCCTGCAGGCGGGCGGGCAGCGTCTGCTCGTCGCCCACCCCGGTGCCGAACACCGTCGATGCCCCCGCGAGCAGCACCCGCAGGGTGTCGGCCGGCGGCTGCAGCGCGTGTTCGGGTGCCCGCAGGCCCCGCGGCCCGGTGCGGACACGCACGCCGCCGAACTCCTGGTCCTGGTCGGGCTTCAGGCTGTAGTGCAGCACGGCGTCGTCTTCGACCCGGTGCAGGCCCACCAGCACGCTCTGGTAGTAGAGCGCGTTGGCCACCATCTGTTCGTCCCACTGCTTGCCGCGCACCCAGGCCTCGCCTGCGCCGGCGGCGACCAGCAGTCCCAGCAGCAGCCCCAGGAGCACGGTGGTGGCTCGCAGCAACGTCTTGCGCATGGCGCGCAGTATAGGGGGGCGGCTGCGCCGAGGAGAGGCCCATGACCCCAGACCAGCCCCTCGATCCGGAGCCGCACCGGCTGCTGCTCGGAGGGCACGCGCTCTCGCTGACGGAGGAGGGCCGCGGCCGTCCCGTGCTGCTGGTGCACGGGCTGCCCGGCGGCGTGCGCGACTGGCGGTGGCTGGCGCCGGCCCTGCTCGACCAGGACCCGGGGCTGCGGCTGATCCGGCTGGACATGCCCGGCTTCGGCGGCTCGGACGCGGCGCTGGCCCCGCCGGCGATGGACGGCCTGGCCGGCTTCCTGGAGCGGGTGCTGGACCGGCTCGAGCTGGCCTCGGTCGTGGTGATCGGCCACTCCTTCGGCACCGCCATCGCCGTGGCCCTCGCCGCGCGCTGCCCCGATCGGGTCGCTGCGCTGGGCCTGATCGCACCCATCGGGCCGCAGCCCCACCGCGGCTACCGCGCCACCCCGGCCCCGCGGGTCCTGGGGGCGGCCAGCGCGGTGCCGGTGCTGGGCGACCGGCTGCTCGCGGGCCTGCTGCGCCAGGCGATGGTGAAGGGCGGCTTCCCTCGCTCGACCACCCGGGGCGACGCCCAGCGGACCTTCCAGGTGCTCGGCGCCTTCCGGTTCGACGACCATCGCCAGCGGCTGGCCGACGTCCGCTGCCCGACCCTGCTGGCCTGGGCCGAGGACGACCGCCTGGTCGAGCCGGAGCGGGTCGTCGAGCTCGAGGGCTGCCTGCCCGCCGGCGGCCGGCTGCCCTTCGACAGCGGCGGGCACAACCTTCAGAAGACCCGCGCGGTCGAGATCGCCGAGGGCATGGCGGGGCTGGTCTCCTCGCTCGGCTGACGCCTCCTCCGCGACCTCCTCTGCGACCTCCTCCTCCTCCGAAACTGGCCGGCCAGTCAGAGACGCAGCTGCGGGGGGCCTGATCGGCGCGTCCGGTTAGGGGCGGCGGCCTCCTCCTCCCTCCCCCCCGGGTCTGCCGGTCCATGCGCTACCAGCACGTCGCCATCGCCGGCCTCGCCGGTGCCGTGCCGGACACGGAGATCACGACGGCCAGCATCGAGAAGATGCTGGAGCGCAGCTACCAGCGGCTGGGCCTGCGGGCGGGCTTCCTCGAAGGCCTGACCGGCGTGCGGGCGCGGCGCTTCTGGGCCGACGGGGTCATGCCCAGCGACGCAGCCACCGTCGCGGCCCGCGACGTGCTGGCCCGGGTGGACGTCGACCCCGCCGACATCGGCGTGCTGGTCAGCACGTCGGTCTGCAAGGACTTCCTCGAGCCCAGCGTGGCCAGCCTGGTGCACGGCAACCTGGGGCTCGGCGAGCACTGCTGGAACTTCGACGTCGGCAACGCCTGCCTGGGCTTCATCAGCGGCATGGCGATGGTCGCCAACATGATCGAGCTCGGCCAGGTGAAGGCCGGCATGGTCGTGGCCGGCGAAGGCAGCCGCGAGGTCACGCGGTCGACGGTCCAGAACCTGATGAAGCCCGGCATCGACTTCGCCCGGCTCAAGGACAACCTGGCGACGCTCACCCTGGGCAGCGGCGCGGCGGCGATGGTCCTGACCCGGGCGACCGGCGCCGACGGCGAGCACCGGCTGCGCGGCGGGACCATCCACGCCGCCACCGAGTGGAACCGCCTGTGCGTGGGCACGGCGACCGAGATGAAGACCGACCCGGCGAAGCTCCTGCAGGAAGGCGTCAAGCTGGCGGGCCGCACCTGGGCGGCGATGAAGGACGAGCTGTCCGTCGATCCCGCCGATGTCGCCGAGTACGCCCTGCACCAGGTGGGCAAGGCGAACCACGACGCGGTGACGTCCGCCCTGGACGTGCCCCTCGACCGGGCGCTGCGCGTGTACCCCGACCTGGGCAACGTCGGCGCGGCCGGCGTGCCCCTGACCCTCTCCCGCGCGGTGGAAGCCGGCCGTGTGCTGCACGGTGACACGGTGGCCCTGATGGGCATCGGCAGCGGGCTCAACTGCGCGATGATGGTGGTGGACTGGTGACCGAAGCCCTCGATCTGCCCGCGGCCGCCAAGGCGGCCTATCCCTGGACCGGCGCCTGGCTGGACGTCGACGGCGGCCGGCTGCACTACCTGGACGAAGGTCCGCGGGACGCCCCCGTGCTGCTCTGCGTGCACGGCAACCCGACCTGGTCCTTCTACTGGCGGCGCATCGTCGCGCAGTACAGCGACCGCTACCGAGTCGTGGTCCCCGACCACATCGGCTGCGGCATGTCCGACAAGCCGCAGAGCTGGCCGTACCGGCTGCAGGGCCACGTCGACAACCTCGAGGCGCTGGTCGACCACCTGGGCCTGACCGACATCACCTTCATCGTGCACGACTGGGGCGGCGCCATCGGCATGGGCGTGGCCACCCGGCGCCCCGAGCGCGTGGCGCGGCTGGTCATCACCAACACGGCGGCCTTCCGGAGCGAGCGCATCCCCCTGTCCATCGCGACCGTGAAGTGGCCGGTCTACGGGCCGCTGGCGGTGCGGGGCTTCAACGGCTTCGCCCGCGTCGCGCTGATCCGCGCCACCGCCAAGGGGCTGTCGGCCGAGGCGAAGCAGGGCCTGCTGGCGCCGTACGGCAGCTGGCACGACCGCATCGCGACCCTGCGCTTCGTCCAGGACATCCCGATGGGTCCCGACCACCCGTCGTGGGCCGAGCTGTCCCGCATCGACGCCGGGCTGCTGGCGCTGGCCGGCAAGCCGATGCTCATCCTGTGGGGCGACGACGACTTCTGCTTCGACCCGACCTTCCGCGCCGAGTGGGAGCGCCGCTTCCCGGCCGCGGAAGTACACGCCTGGGAAGATGTCGGGCACTATGTGATGGAAGACGCGCCCGATCGGGTCGTCGATCGGCTCGACACCTTCCTCGCGGCCCATCCCCTCGCCTGAGGCCTCCTCCCTCGCCGGAGCCCCCTTGTTGTTCGTCGCCGGACTGTTCTTCAGCTGCGCGGCCACGGACCCTTCCCCCGGCGGAGGCAGGGACTCGTCGGAGGACACGGGGGAGCGCGCCCCGGTCACCGACCCGGCGCTGGTCCTGGACGAGGTGCAGGCCTGCGAGGCGCCCCTGGCCGCGCCTGCGTGGCAGGTGGTGGTCGCCCCCGACGACGGCGGCTCGTCCAAGCCCGACGGCACCCACGAGGTCGGCGGCTCGCTGGCGGTCGGGGACTTCGACGCCGACGGCATCGAGGACATCGTGGTCGCCTTCATGGACCGGACGGTGCCGCTGCGGTGGGAGGAGGGGCGGCTGGTGGCCGGCGGGGCGATCGTTCGGCAGTACTACGGCTGCCTGACCATCGGTGACCTGGGCGACGGGCCGGCGGTGTTCGAGGCCGGCATCACCCCGGCGCGGCTGTGGGTGGAGGAGGGGCGGCTGGTCGAGGAGCGGCTGCGTCTGCCCTGGCCCTGGGACGAGACCGCCAGCGACGACGAGAAGGAGCTGCCGGCCTTCCAGACGATGCGGACGGCGGATGTCGACGGGGACGGAGCCGCCGAGATCTTCGGCGTGATCTTCCGCAAGGAGGACTGGTCCGATCGGCTGTTCACCCCCGATGGGACCGGGGGCTACACCGAGACCGTGCTGGACCCGGCCCTGGGGCTGCGCAAGGGCTTCGACGTGGCCTGGCTCGACGCCGACGGCGACGGCGACCTGGACGCCTGGGTGTCCAACGATCAGGGCCACCTGTACGGCGGCGACGCGCTGTGGACCAACGACGGAGGCGTGCTGGTCGACGGGACGGCGGCCTGCGGCGACTGCACGCCGGCCCACGACGGCATGGGCGTGGCCTCCGAGGACATCGACGGGGACGGGGTGCGCGACGTGTTCCTGGCGGCGACGGCCGGCACGAAGCTGTTGCTGGGCGACGGGTCGGGCGGCTTCGTGGACGTGACGCTGGCCCGGGCGGCCACGCCGGTCATCGAGCCCCACCAGATGGCGTGGGGCTCGGACGCGGCCGATCTGGACAACGACGGGCGCCGCGACCTTGTGATCGGCCTGGGCGACCAGTGGCCGCTGTCCAGCACCGACGAGTGGTTCGTCGAGGACATGCCGCTGTCGCTGCTGTTCCAGCAGGAGGACGGCAGCTTCGTCGAGCGGGGCCCGGAGCTCGGGCTCGATCTGATGGGCTCGTGGCGGTCGGTGGTGCCCCGTGACCTGAACGGCGACGGCGTGCTGGACGTGGTGCTGGGGGATGTGCGCGCCCCGGTCCGCGTCCTGGCCAGCACGGGCTGCACCGAGGCGTCCTGGCTCGAGGTCGAGGCGCCCGTGGGCAGCCGGGTCGAGGTCGAGCACGCGGGCGGGACCGCCTTCGGCTGGGCCCGCTACGAGCACGGCTATGGCGGGAGCGCGCTGCCCCGCGTGCACGTCGGGCTGGGCGGCTCCGACACGGTCGAGGCGCTGCGGGTCGTGTTGCCCGGGGGCCGGGTGCTGCGCTGGGAGGAGCCCTTCGAGGCCCGGCGCCGCGTGCGCGTGGCGCTCTCGGAAGCCGGTTGACCGCCCGGGGCGGTGATCGGTAGCCTGCGCGCCCCGGGGCGAGGCGCGCCTCGGCCATTCTCTTGGGGCCCAGGGCGACTTGCCGTGCGGTGCTCCGGGTCCCCCGACCGCGCGGAGGCGACTGGTGTCCCGACCCGATCTGCTCCCTGTCGGCGAGCTTCCGCCCGTCGGTGTGGTGCCGCGCCGGATGCACGCCACGACGATCCGCCGCGAGCGGTTCGGGGAGCCGCCGGGCAGCTTCGTGGACGAGGTGGTCGACGTCCCGGCCCTGGCCCCCGACGAAGTCCTGGTCGCCGTCATGGCGGCCGGGCTCAACTTCAACGCGGTGTGGGCCGGCCGCGGCTATCCGGTGGACGTCATCGGCCTGCGCCAGCGGCTGGGTGAGCCGGAGCCCTTCCACGTCGCCGGCTCGGACTGCGCCGGCATCGTCTGGGCCGTCGGGGCCGAGGTGCCCCGCCATCGCATCGGGGACGAGGTCGTGGTCTGGCCCGGCTGGTACGACAGCGCCGACCCCCACGTGCGGACCGGCGGCGACCCGATGCGCAGCCGCACCCTGCGGGCCTGGGGCTACGAGACCAGCTGGGGCAGCTTCGCGCAGTTCGCCAAGGTGAAGTGGACCCAGCTGGCGCCGCGGCCGCGCGGCCGCTCCTGGGCCGAAGCCGCGGTCACGACCCTGTGCGGCGTCACGGCCATGCGCATGCTGCACCACTGGCACCCCCACGTCGTCCGCCCGGGGGATCCCGTGCTGATCTGGGGCGGTGCGGGGGGCCTGGGGGTCTACGGCATCCAGCTGACGCGGCTGGCCGGCGGCATCCCGGTGGCGGTGGTCAGCGACCCCGAGCGCGCGAAGGTCTGCATGGCGCTGGGGGCCGCGGGCACCATCGACCGCACCGCCTTCGACCACTGGGGCCCGCTGGATCCGGCGATCAACGACGGCGCGGCGATGGCCCGCTGGGTGTCGCGGGCCCGGGCCTTCGGCCAGGCGATCTGGGACATCACGGGCAAGGGCAACAGCCCGGCCATCGTCTACGAGCACCCCGGCGAAGACACGTTGCCGAGCAGCATCTACGTCTGCCGCCCCGGCGGCATGGTCGTGACCTGCGCGGGGACCACCGGGTACATGGCCAGCCTGGACCTGCGGTTCCACTGGATGATGGAGAAGCGCTTCCAGGGCAGCCACGGCGGCGACCTGGACGAGTGGGCGCGGTTCAACAGCCTGGTCGAGCAGGGGCTGGTCGACCCGGCCCTGGGCCACGTCGGCGACTACGACGACATCGGCGCCCTGCACGCCGCGATGGCCGACGGCAGCGCGGCGCCGGGCAAGACGGCGGTCCTGGTCGGCGCCCGCGGGCACGAGCCGCTGGGGCCGCGCGAGATCACCGGTCCGGACCTGGGGGCGCGTTGACAGGGCCCGACGTCGGCACCCTGCACGGCCGGTTCCTGGCCCGGGTCGCGGCTGCGCCCGATGCGGTGGCCGTGTGCAGCGGTGACGACGCCTGGACCTATGGCGAGCTCGACCACGCCAGCGCCGCCGTCGCCGGCGGGCTGTGGGCCGCCGGGGTCCGGCCGGGGGACCGGGTCGGCATCGCCGTGCGGCGGGACCGGCGGATGGTGGCGGCCATGCTGGGGGTGCTGCGCGCCGGCGCGGCCTACGTGCCCATCGATCCGGACTACCCGGCCGACCGGGTGCGGTTCATGCTCGAAGACGCGGCCATGCGGGTGCTGCTGCACAGCGACGGGCTGGCGGCGGCGCTGCCGGTGGGGGGCGTGCCGGCCCTGGACGTCGACGCGCTGGTCGCCGCGGGGGCGTCGGCCCCGGACGTCGCGGTGGCGCCGGCCGACCCCTGCTACGCCATGTTCACGTCGGGCTCGTCGGGGCGGCCCAAGTGCGCGGTGAACCTGCACCAGGGCATCGTCGCCCTGGTCGACGCGATGGCGGTGCGGCCCGGCCTGCAGGCGGGCGACGTGGTCGCGCAGCTCATCAGCCTGTCCCACGACATGTCGGTGGCCGACGTGTTCCTGGCGCTGTCCGTGGGGGCCGCCGTCCGGGTGGTGCCGCGCGAGCAGGTGGTCGACGGCGCGGCCCTGGCCGGCGTGCTGGCCCGGGATCCGACGACCTATGTGTCGGCGACGCCGAGCACCTTCCGCATGCTGGTCGAGCGCGACTGGCGCCCGGCGCGGCCGCCGACGGTGCTGATGGCCGGCGAGCCCCTGCCGCCCGACCTGGTGGGCCCGCTGGTCGAGCGCGGCTGCACGGTCTGGAACGGCTACGGCATGACCGAGGCCAGCGTCTACACGACGATCACCCGCTGCCTGCCGGGCCAGCCCGTGACCATCGGCGGGCCGGTCGAGGGCACGCCCGTCTACCTGCTCGACGACGCGCTGCAGCCGGTGGCCGCGGGCGAGGCGGGCGAGCTGTGGCACGGCGGCATCGGCACCGGGGCCGGCTACCTGGGGCGCCCGGAGCTGAGCGCCGAGCGGTTCGTGGCCGATCCCTTCCGCGCCGGCCAGGACGACGGCGGCCGGGCGGCCACCATGTACCGCTCGGGGGACCTGGCGCGGTGGGACGCCGAGGGGCGGCTGCACTACCTGGGGCGGGCCGACCGCCAGGTGAAGATCCGCGGCTTCCGGGTCGAGCCCGGCGAGATCGAGGCGGCGCTGAACGCCCACCCCGACGTCGTCGTGGCGGTGGTCGACGCGCGCCCGGGCCCCGGCGGGGACCGCCAGCTGGTCGCCTGGGTGGTGCCGCGGGGCGAGCCGGTGGGGCTGGCGGCCGTGCTGCGCGCCGCGCTGTCGGCCCGACTGCCCGAGTGGATGGTGCCGTCGCGCTTCGTGCGCATCGATGCCCTGCCGCGCACGCCGATGGGCAAGATCGATCGGCGAGCGCTGCCGGAACCGCCCGCCGAGCGGGACCCGGCCCTGGGCGAGCCGGTGGCGCCCGAAGGCGAGGATGAAGCCGCCATCGCCGGCCTGTTCGCCGAGCTGCTGGGCCTGCCGCTGGTCGGGCGGCACGACGACTTCTTCGCCCTCGGCGGCGACAGCCTGCTGGCCGCCCGGCTGAGCTTCGCCCTGGAGCGCAGCCGCGGCCGCACCGTGCCGGCCCACGCCGTGCTGGTCCACCGCACCCCCGCGGCCCTGGCGGCCCGGCTGGACGCAGGCAGGCAGGCTGGAGATGCGGCGCTGGCGCCGATCCCGAGCCTGGCGGCCGGCGCGTCGGCGCCTCTGTCCGCCACCCAGCGCCGGCTGTGGTTCCTGCAGCAGCTCGACCCGACCCGGGTCGACTACAACGTGAACCTGGTCTTCCACCTGGACGGCCCGGTGGACCCCCGCGCCCTGCAGGCGGCGCTGCAGCGGGTGGTGGACCGCCAGCACGCCCTGCGCACGGTCTACGAGCGAAGCCCTGACGGGCCGCGGCAGCGGGTGGTCGACCAGCGGGTGCGGCTGCCCCTGGTCGCCCTCGATCACCTCGATCCCGCCGAGGCGGAGGACGAGTGCCGCGCGGCCGCCGGCGACCTCTTCCGGCGACCCTTCGCCCTCGACCAGGGGCCCGTCGCACGCTTCTCCCTCGTCCGGCTGGGCCCGGAGCGGCACCAGCTGCTGGCCTGCGTGCACCACATCGTCATCGACGGCTGGTCCGTCGGGGTGCTGCGCGACGAGCTGGTGGCCGCGCTCCGCGACCCGGCCGACGCCGGGCCGCCCCCGGCCACGCAGGTGCCCGACGTCGCTGCGTGGGAGGAGGAGCTGCTCGCCGACGAGGAGGCCGGGCTGCTGGCCTGGTGGACCGAGCGGCTGGCCCCCGACGGCCTGCCGCCCGCGCCCGTCTCCCTGCCGGCGGACCGCCCGCCCGGCGCCTCGCCGCGGCTGGACGGCGCGCTGCAGTGGCTGGAGCTGGACGCCTCCCTCTCGGCGCGGGTCGACGCCCTCGCCCGCCGCCAGGGCGCGACTCCCTTCGTGGTCCTGATGGCGGCGCTGACGGCCCTGCTGGGCGCCGAGACCGGCCGACCGGAGCTTGCGCTGGGCACCGTGGTGGCGGGCCGCGACCGCGCCGAGCTCGAGCACCTGGTCGGCTTCTTCAGCAACACCCTGGTGCTGCCGCTGCCCGCGGGGCCGGGCCTGTCCTTCGAGGCCCTGGTGCGGGCGGTGCGGGACCGCGCCCACGACGCCCTGGCCCACGCCCGGCTGCCCTTCGATCGGCTGGTCGCCGCCCTGGCGCCCGAGCGCACGCCCGCCTCGCAGCCCCTGGTCCGCACCTGCTTCATCCTGCAGTCGCCGCCGACCGACACGGTCCAGGTGGGGCCGCTGGCCCTGCGGGTCGAGGAGGTCGACAACGGCACGGCGCCCTTCGACCTGACCCTGCAGCTGTGGCGCAGCGGCGCGACCTTCCGCGGCAACCTGCTGTACCGCACCGAGTGTTTCGACCGCGGCACGATGCAGGCGGTGGCCGAGGGGCTCGTCGCCCTGCTCGAGACCGCCGTGGCCGATCCGTCGCGGCCCCTGTCCAGCCTGCCGGCGCCCCTGCGGGACCGGGTGGAGGAGGCGGCGCGGTCGGTGCCCGGCGTGCGCGACGCCGCCTGCTTCACCCGCCCGCGGGCGGACGGGAGCGTCGAGCGTTGCCTGGCGGTGGTGGCCGAGCAGCCCCTGGCCGACGAGCCACTGCGGCGGGCCCTCGACGGCGGCCCCTCCGTCGCCGCCATCGAGCAGCTGGCCAACCTGCCGCGCACGGCCGACGGCGCGGTGGATCGCGCTGCGTTGGCCGCCGGCGCCCTGGCGCGGGCCCCCCGCCCGGCCCGTCTGCACCTCGACGAGCTGCTGCCCGGCGCTGGCACCCAGGCCGGTGCGGATGGCGCCGACGGACCGCGGCACGACACCGGGGTCGACGCCGCCACGGCCGGGCCGGCGCTGCGGGTCGGCCCGCCGCTGGACCTGCCGGAGGACGCACCGCGACTGCTGCCCGATGTGCTGCGCCGCGCCGCGCGGGTCGCCCCCTCGCGGGGGGTGACCACCCTGCCGGACGACGGGGGAGCCCGGGGCGAGCGCTTCTTGTCCTGGCCGGAGCTGCTGCGCCGGGCCGAGCGGGTGGCCGCCGGGCTGGCCGAGCGGGACCTGGCGCCCGGCGCGCCGGTCGTCGTCCAGGTCGCCGACAGCGAGCAGCTGCTGGTCGTGCTGTGGGGCTGCTTCCTGGGTGGCCAGGTGCCCGTGCCGATGGCCACCGCCGCGCACTACGCCCTGGGCGTGGCGGCCGTCGACCGCGTGATCGGCGTGTGGAAGAGCCTGCACCGCCCGCCGGTCATCGTCGACGACGGGCCGGCCGAGGGGCTGGCGACCCTCGGCGAGCCGGGCATGCGCCTGGTGCCCGCCGCGGACCTGCAGGCCAGCGCCGCGCCCTTCACGCCCCCCGACCAGGACCCGGACGACCTGGTCCTGCTGCTGCTGACGTCGGGCAGCACCGGCGTGCCCAAGGCCGTGCGGCACCACCACCGCACCATCCACGCGATGCTGGCCGCCTACGGCCGGGCGATCGGGGCCGGCGCCGACGACGTCTTCTTGAACTGGCTCGGCCTGGACCACGTGGCGCCGCTGTTCATGTGCCACCTGTCGTCCGTCTGGTGGGCGGCGGCCAACGTCAACGGCCCGCTGGCGCCCTTCCTGCAGGACCCGACCGTCGCGCTGGACTGGGCGCACCGCCACCGGGCGACCAGCACCTTCCTGCCGAACTTCGCCTTCGGGCTGATGGCCGACGCGGCCGTCGACGTGCCGGCCGGCCGCTGGGACCTGTCGCCCTTCGCCCGCGTCACCAACGGCGGCGAGCCCATCGTGCCGGCGACCACCCGGCGCTTCATGCGCATCATGGTGCGCCACGGGCTGCCCGAGCACGCGATGATCCCCATCTGGGGCATGTCCGAGACCTGCTCGGCGACCATCCTGAGCATGGCTTGGCGGGCGGCGGACACCGCCGACGACGACCCCTTCACCGCCTGCGGCGCGCCCATCGCCGGCTTCGAGCTGCGCGTCGCCGACGCCGCCGGCGCCACCCTGCGGGACGGCGAGACCGGCCGGCTGCTGGTGCGGGGCGCCCAGATCCTGAGCGGCTACCACGAGCGCCCCGACGCCGACGCCGAGTCCTTCGACGCCGACGGCTGGTTCGACACCGGCGACCTGGCCTTCGTCGGGCCCGGCGGGCTGGTGCTCACCGGCCGCGCCAAGGACGTGCTCATCGTCAACGGCGTCAACTACTACAGCCACGAGATCGAAGCGGTGGTCGAGGCCGTCGACGGCGTGCCGCGGTCATTCTGTGCGGCCTGCCCCGTGCGCCAGCCGGGCGACCAGACCGACCGCCTGGCCGTGTTCGTGGCTCCCGACGCCGACGTGGTCGACGATCCCGAGCGGCTGGCCCGGCTGCTGCGCGAGGTGCGGGCCGCCGTCACCCGCGGGGTCGGCATCGCGCCGTCCTGGGTCGTGCCCGTGGCCCGCGGCGACATCCCCAAGACCGAGATCGGCAAGATCCAGCGCCCGCGCCTGCGCAAGCGCTTCGAGGCCGGCGAGCTGGCGACCGAGGCCCGCCGCGGCGACCTGCTGCTCGAGAACGAGCGCACCGTGCCCGGCTGGTTCTCCGAGCGCTGCTGGACGCCGGCGCCGGGCCGGCCGGGCCCCGTGACCCGCCGGCTGGTCGCGATCTGCCCGGACGGACAGGCCCCGGTGGGCCTCGCGCTCTCGCCCGGCGACCGGGTCGTCGCCCTCGGCGACCCCCTCCCCGAGCTCGACGCCGACACCGACGTCGCCTGGCTGGCCGCGGCCGAGCCGCTCGCCGTGTGGGAGCAGGTGCGCATCCTTCCCGACGGCCCGCGGCTGTTCGTGGCGGCGCCCCGCGCCTATGCCCTGGACGCCACCGAGCGCCCCGATCCCGCGGCGGCCGCCCTGACCGGCCTGCTGATGGCCCTGCCCCACGAGCGGCCCGGCCTGGGGCTGCGCCTGTTCGACCCCGGCGACGCCGATCCGGGCGTGGTGCTCGCCGCCGAGCGGGCCATCACCGGCGGCCCGGTCGAGACCGCCTGGCGCGGGGGGCGCCGCTTCGCCCCGGGCCTGCGGGTCTCGGATCCCGGCACGCTGCCGGTCGGGCCGCACCCGCTGACCACCGGCGCGCCCGTCGTCCTGGTCGGGGGCCTGGGCGGCATCGGCCAGCTGCTGCTGCCCGGCCTGGTCGCCCAGGGCGCCGGGCCCCTGCTGATCGTCGGCCGCACCGCGGAGGCCGACCTCGCGCCGCCGGCCCGCTCGGTCCTGGCCCGCCTGCGGGGCGATGGCCACGACGTCGCGGTCGCGGTGGCCGGGCTGGGCGACGCGCAGGCGCTCTCCGCCGCCTTCGCCGACGCCGAGCAGCGCTGGGGCCGACCGGCCGGCGCCGTTGTGCACCTCGCCGGCACCATGCCCACCGTGCCCCTCGGTCAGCTGGACCACGACGAGCTCGTCGCCACCCTGGCCCCCGGCCTGCCCGGCAGCCAGCACCTCGCAGCCCTGGTCCGGGCACGTCCCGGCTGCGCCTTCGTCGACTTCTCCTCGGCCAACGCCCGGCTCGGTGGGTTCGGCGTCGGGGCCTACACCGCGGCCTGCCGGGCCGACGAAGCCGTCGCCGCCGCCCTGCGCGCCGACGGCCACCCGGCGTGGAGCATCGCCTGGTCCCGCTGGGAGGGCATCGGCCTGACCGCCGACGTGCCGGGTGGCGAGCTGGCCCGGCGGCGCGGCTACCTGCCCGTCACCCCGGGGCCGGGGCTGGCCAGCCTGCACGCCCTGCTGCGGCGCCCACCCGCCGACCACGTCGTCGGCCTGGATCCGACCCGGCCCGCCGTGCGCCGCCACCATGTCGATCTGCCGGCGGTGGCCCTCCAGGCGCCCGCCCCCTCGGCCGGCGACCCCGCGGTCCCAGCCGGCGACGACGCGCCCGGCTCGGCCATCGAGGCGCAGGTCGCCGCGGTCTGGGCCCGGGCCCTGGGCCGCGACCAGGTCGGCCGCGACGCGAGCTTCTTCGAGCTGGGCGGCCACTCCCTGCTGCTGGTCCAGGTCCAGGGTGAGCTGGAGGAGCGGTTCGCCCGCAAGCTCCGCACCCTCGACCTGTTCCGCTTCCCGACGGTCCGCAGCCTGGCGGCCTTCCTGGAGGAGGGCGAAGGAGGAGGCGCCGAGCAGGGCCTGTCGCGGGCCGCGGATCGGGCCGAGAAGCAGCGCGAGGCCCGGCGCCGGGCCGCCGAGCGGGGGAGGGGACGCCGTGGACGCTGAGCAGGACGGTCGCCTGCCCCTCGGCGGGCGCGACCCGGCCGAGTTCGTCGCCATCATCGGCATGGCGGGGCGCTTCCCGGGCGCGGCGGACCTCGACGCCTTCTGGCAGGACCAGCGGACCGGCACCGCGCGCATCCGGCGGTTCACCCCGGCCGAGCTGCTGGCCGCAGGCCACGACCCGGCGCGCATCGCCGACCCCGCCTTCGTGCCGGCCCGCGGCTACCTGGACGATGCCGACGCCTTCGACGCCGCCTTCTTCGGCATCTCGCCGCGCGATGCCGCGATCATGGACCCGCAGCACCGCATCTTCCTGGAGTGCTGCCACGCGGCCCTGCTCGACGCCGGGCGGGTGCCCGGGCGGATCGACGAAGCCGTCGGTGTGTACGCCGGCTGCTCGGCCAACGCCTACCTGCTGCGCAACCTGGCCCACGACCGCGGGCTGATCGAGGCCCTCGACGGCGGGCCGGTGACCCTGGCCAGCGACAAGGACTACCTGGCGACCCGGGCCGCCTGGAAGCTCGACCTGCGCGGCCCGGCGGTCACGGTGCTGTCGGCCTGCTCGACCGGGCTGCTGGCCGTGCACCAGGCCGTGCAGGCGCTGCTGTCCTGGCAGTGCGACCTGGCCCTGGCGGGCGCGTCGTCCGTGACCCCGCCCCTGGTCGGGGGCCACACCTTCCGGCAGGGCTCGATCTACAGCCCGGACGGCCGGTGCCTGCCCTACGACGCCCGCGCCCAGGGCACGGTCAACGGGGACGGGGTCGGCGTGGTCCTGCTCAAGCGCCTGGACGAGGCCCTGGCCGACGGCGACCCCGTGCACGCCGTGATCCTGGGCTCGGCCGTGAACAACGACGGCGGGCAGCGCATCGGCTTCACCGCCCCCGGCGTGACCGGCCAGGCCGAGGTCGTGACCACGGCCCTGGGGCTCGCCGACGTGCCCGTCGAGACCATCGGCCTGTTCGAGGGCCACGGCACCGCCACCGCCCTGGGCGACCCCGTGGAGATCGAGGCGGCCACCCGCGCCTGGCGGGCCCACACCGACGCCGTCGGCTTCTGCGCGCTGGGCTCGGTCAAGGCCAACATCGGGCACCTCAACGCCGCGGCCGGGGTCGCCGGGCTCGTGCGCGCGGTGCTGGCCCTGCGCCACGACGAGCTGCCGCCGAGCCCGTGGTTCGAGTCGCCCAACCCGCAGATCGACCTGGCCCGCAGCCCGTTCTACGTGCCGACCGAGGCGGCCCCCTTCCCGGACACCGGCGCGCCCCGCCGGGCGGCGATCTCCTCGTTCGGCGCGGGCGGCACCAACGTGCACCTGGTGCTGGAGCAGGGGCCGCCTCCGCCCGCCCCCACGATCGCAGCGGGACCCGTGGTGCTCGCGGTCAGCGGCCGCACCGCCGCTGCCGCCGAGCGGGCCGCCGCGGCGCTGGCCGACCACCTGGACCGGCACCGTCCGTCGCTGGCCGACGTCGCCTGGACGCTGCAGCACGGGCGGGATGCCGGGATCCACCGCCGGGCGGTGGTGGCCGACGCCGCCCCGGACGGGCTCGACACCGCCGTCGCGGCCCTGCGCGGGGGGCCGGCGGCCGGCCGGGCCGACGGCAGCACGGTGATCGACGCCGGGGCCCCAGGCAAGCGGCCGGTCGCCTTCGTCTTCCCGGGCCAGGGCTTCCAGCACCCGCGGATGGGCCACGGCCTGTACCAGGGCCAGCCGGTCTACCGGGCGGCCGTGGACCGCTGCCTGCGCGCTTTCTCGCCGTGGCTGCCCGACCTGCGCGAGACCCTGTTCCCGCCACGCGATGCCGGCGGCGCCTCGTTCAAGGGGGCCCGCAAGCGCATCGCCCACCAGCGCTACGCCGGCGCGGCCATGTTCACGACCGGCTGGGCGCTGGCCGAGCTGTGGCGGGCCCACGGGGTCGAGCCCGCCGCCGTGCTGGGCCACAGCACCGGCGAATACGTCGCCGCCTGTGTCGCCGGCATGTTCGCGCTGGAGGAGGGCGTGGCCCTGTTCATGGCGCGGGCCGAGGCGGGGCTCCTGTCGCCCGAAGGCGCGATGGTGCACCTGCCGCTGCCGTCGGACCGGGTCGTGGACGCGCTGCCGGAGGGCGCCTGGCTGGCGCTCGAGAACAGCCCTCGGTCGACGGTGGTCGCCGGCACCCTGGCGGCCATGGACGAGGTGCTGGCGCGCTTCTCCGACGCGGGCGCCCGCCGGATCCAGGTCAGCGCGCCGGGCCACAGCCCGCTGCTGCAGCCGGTGGCGGACGCCTTCGCCCCCGCGACCGAGCGGCACCGCGCCGACCCGGCCCGGCTGCCGATCCTGTCCGCCGTGACCGGAGACTGGCTACCGCGGGACCGGGCGGTGCCTCCTGCCCACTGGCTCGACCACCTGCTGTCGCCGGTCCGGTTCCGCACGGCCCTCGAGACCCTGGCGGCCGACGGGCCCTACGCCCTGGTCGAGCTCGGGCCGCCGCGCAGCGTCCAGGCGATGGCGGCGCTCACGGTGCCGGGCCTGCCGCTGTGGGCCTGCCTGCCGGGGGCCGACGACCCCGACGACGCCGCCCACGCCGAGCGGGTCTTCCTGCGGGCCCGGGCCGGCCTGTGGACCAGCGGGGCCGGCCCGCTGCCCGACGCGCCCGAAGGCCGCCGCATCTCGCTGCCGACCTACCCCTTCGAGCGGCAGCGGCACTGGATCGATCCCCCCGGGGTCGCCGCCGCGCGGGGCGGTGACCCGGCCGCGGCGTCGTCCGGAGCGTCGTCCGGAGCGCCGTCCGGAGCGTCGTCCGGAGCGGCCCGCCTGCCCCGGCCGGCCCTGCCGACGCCCTACGTCCCGCCACGGGACCGGGCCGAAGAAGCCCTGGCCGCCATCGTGGCCCGGCTGTTCGGCATCGATCGCGTGGGGGTGGACGACAGCTTCCTGGACCTCGGCGGCTCGTCGGTCGTGACCCTGCAGCTGCTCGCCGACGTCGAGGCCGCGCTCGGCCAGGAGATCCCGCCGGCGGCCGCCTTCTCGGCGCCCACCGTGGCCGGGGTGGCCCGCCACCTGGACGCGGCCTCCATCGACGGGGCCGCGCTGGCCCGGGCCCGCGGCGAGCCGCCTCCCGGGGACGCCGCTGCGGACGCCTCGCCGGATCCCGCCTCCTCCGCGACCGCCTCCTCCGCGACCGCCTCCTCCGCGGCCGCCTCCTCCGCGGCCGCCTCCTCCGCGACCGCCTCCTCCTCGGGCCCTCCTCCTCCCCCCTCCCGGCGCCCGACGACCTCGGACGTCATCGTCCCCCTACGGGCGACCGGCACGCGGACCCCGCTGTTCATCGTGCATCCCGCCGCCGGCGTGGTCTTCCCCTACTTCGAGCTGGTGAAGGCGCTCGGCCCCGACCAGCCCGTCTACGCCATCCAGGCCAGTGGGCTCGACGGCCGCTCCGGCATCGACCGGACCGTGGCCGAGATGGCCGACCGCTACGTGCCCGCCATCCTGCAGACCCGCGCCGAGGGCCCCTACCGGGTCATCGGCTACTCCTTCGGCTGCTGCGTGGCCTGGGAGATCGGCCGCCGGCTGCACGAGGCCGGCCACGAGGTCGACTTCTGCGGGCTGCTGGACGAGCTGGCCCCGACCCCCCAGGACCGCGCGCGCCCCGTGCACTTCGCGAAGCTGGTCGGTGGCCCGACCCTGGCGACCTTCTTCCGGGAGCTCCAGGACTGGGCCTACCTGATCAGCAACAACCCCGAGGGCCGCGTCGCGCCGCGCAGCCTGCGGGGCGGCCTGCGGCGGGTGGCCAGCCGGGCGGCGCTGGCCGGCATCGTGCCGAAGGACTCGCCGCTGATGTCGCTCGGCGAGGCCAACCTGACCCCGATGGCCCAGCTGTTCCTGCTGCACAGCTGGGAGTACACCCGCTACGCCCCGCCGCCTGCCGATCTGCACGTGCACGTGATCCGCTCGGACTTCTGGAAGGACGGGCGCTTCCTGCGGTCGGGCGAGGAGCCGCGGGATCTGGGCTGGAGCCGGCTGGCCCGGCGCGGGGTGACGGTGCTCGACGTGCCGGGCGACCACCTGTCGATGCTCCGCGACCCCCAGGTCCGGGTGCTCGCCGCGCGGCTCGAACAGGCGCTGGCCGCGCTGGGACGGCCGTGAATTGCACGTCGAGAACAGGGTTTCACGGTAGGGTTGCCCGGTCCCGGGCCGGCGCCCGCTGGAGAACGTCATGAGCGAAACGTCCGACTACGTCTTCGGGCCCGTGATCCATGCGGGCGAGCGCAGCACCGTGTACCGGGGCACGCACGGGCCGTCGGGACGCGAGGTCGTGCTCAAGCGCCTGTCCGCTGAGAGCGCCAGCAACGAGGACCTGGCCCGGTTCCGCTACGCGCTGGAGCTGTCGTCGTCCCTGGTCGATCTCGACGGCGTGGTGCCGGTGGTCGAGCTCGTCGAGCACCGCGCGCGGCCCGTGCTGGTCATGCACGACCTGGGCGGCGTGGACCTGGCCCAGGCCCTGGCCGCCGGCCGGATGGACCTGCGCGAGGGGCTGCACATCGCGGTCCAGGTGACCCGCGCCCTGGCCGGGCTGCACGCCCGCGACCTGATCCACCTCGACGTGAACCCGGCCAACATCATCCGCAACCCGGCCACCGGTCAGACCGCGATCATCGACTTCGACCTGGCGTCGCGCCTGGGTCGCGAGCGCGCTGCGCCGATCAAGCTGGCCGCGCCGCGCGGGACCCTGGCCTACATCGCGCCCGAGCAGACCGGCCGCACCAACCGGGCCGTCGACCGCCGCGCCGACCTGTACTCGCTCGGCGTCACGCTCTTCGAGCTGTTCACGGGCCGGCTGCCCTTCCCGCACACCGACCCGCTGACCCTGGTGCACCACCACCTGGCCGTCAGCCCGCCGTCGCCTCGCGGGCTCGAGGCGACCATCCCGGCCCCGCTGTCGGCGCTGATCCTGCGGCTGCTCGAGAAGATGCCCGAGGACCGCTACCAGACCGCCGACGGTGTGCTGGCCGACCTCGAGCACTGCCTCTCGATGCTCGAGGAGACCGGCGACATCCCGGACTTCCCGCTGGGCGTCCACGACGCGGTGGACGGCCTGATGCTGTCGCAGCGGCTCTACGGCCGCGAGGACGAGCTGGCCGAGCTGATGAACGCCTTCGCGGACGCGCGGAACGGCCACGCCGTGCTGATGACCATCGCGGGCTACTCGGGCGTCGGCAAGTCCAGCCTGGTGCGCGAGGTGCACGGGCCGATCGTCGAGGCGCGCGGCCGGTTCGCGGCCGGCAAGTACCAGCAGCTGCAGCGGGCGCCCTACCTGGGCCTGCTCGAGGCGATGCGCGACCTGGTCGACGACGTGCTGTCGCTGCCCCCCGACCAGATCGCCCTGTGGCGGGCGGCGCTGACCGATGCGCTGGGCTCGGCCGGCCGGGCCGTGGTCGACGTGGTCCCGGACGCCGCCTGGCTGCTGGGCGACCTGCCGCCGCTGCCGCCGGTCGGCCACACCGAGGCGCAGAACCGGTTCCAGCGGGCCCTGGTGCGCTTCCTGGCGACCTTCGCCCGGGCCGACGCGCCGCTGGTGCTGTACCTGGACGACCTGCAGTGGGCCGACAGCAACTCGCTGGGCGTGGTGAAGCTGCTGCTGCAGGACCCGCAGACCCACAACGTGCTGGTCATCGGCAGCTACCGCAGCAACGAGGTCGGCCCGGCGCACCCGGTGACGGCCCTGCTGCAGGAACTCGCCGACAGCGACACGCCGGTGCGCGCGCTCGAGCTCCTGCCCCTGCCCGCCCGCGCGGTGGTCGAGCTGCTGGCCGACTCGCTGCGCCACGAGCCGGCCGACGTCGAGCCCCTCGCCGCCGAGCTCATCGACCGGACGGGCGGCAACCCCTTCTTCATGGAAGCCCTGCTCCAGGCGCTCTACGAGCGCGGCGCGCTGTGGATCGAGCGGGGGACCGGGCGCTGGCAGTGGTCCCTGCAGCGCGTCGACGAGCTGGGGATCAGCGACAACGTCGCCGACCTGATGGCCGCCGGGCTGGACGATCTGTCCTCCGAGGTGCGCGATCTGCTGCAGCACGCGGCGTGCATCGGCGCGGCCTTCGAGCTCACGACCCTGGCCGCCGCCACCGGCCGCACGCCGACCGAGACCGCCGAGCTGCTGTGGCCCGCGCTCCAGGCCCGGCTGGTCGAGCCGGTCGGCGACCGCTGGCATCTCAGCTCGCTGCGCGAAGGCGCGCTGACCGAGGGCGTCGTGTTCCGGTTCCGGCACGACCGGGTCGAAGAAGCCGCCTACGGCGTGCTCTCCGAGGGCGACCGGGCCGCCCGCCACCTGGCCCTGGGGCGGGTGCTGCGGGACGGCGGCGGCAACGCCTCGCTGTTCTCGGTGGTCGACCAGCTCGACCTGGGCCGGTCCCTGGTCACCGACCCCGACGAGCGCCTGGACCTGGCGCGGCGCAACCACGCCGCGGCCGGGCTGGCCATGGCCAACGCCGCCTACAGCCGGGGCCGGCAATACGCCGTCGTGGCCCGCGAGCTGCTGGGCGAGGCGGGCTGGACCGACCACGCCGCCCTGCTGCGCGAGCTGCTTCAGCTGCACGCCGACGCCTCGTTGATGGCGGGCTTCCACGGCGAGTCCGAGGCCATCGCCCGCGAGCTCGAGGCCCACGCCGAGACCCTCGCCCAGAAGGTCGAGGCCCTCAAGCGGCGGCTGAACGTCGACATCCACGGCGGCGACCGCGACCGCTGCCTGGCCACCTTCGCCGCCGCGATGCAGGTCTTCGGCATGCAGCCGCCGACCGACGCCGACGGCTGGCAGGCGCTGGCCATGCAGGAAGCGATGGCCGTGATGCCCCTGCTCGAGGGTGTCGACATCGAGGGGCTCATCGACCGCCCGATGATGACCGACCCCGACGCCATGGTGCAGATGGACATGTGGACGTCGGCCGCGCCGGTGACCCTGAGCTTCCCGCCGCTGGCGGCGGTGCTGTTCCCGCGCATGGTCGCGCTCAGCCTGGAGCACGGCAACACCTGGACCTCGCCCATCGCCTACGTGTTCTACGGCGTGCTGCGCGGCCTGTTCGGCGACTGGGCCACGGGCGATGCCTTCGGCCGGCTGGCGCTGGCGCTCAACGAGCGGCAGGGCCTGACCCAGCTGCGCCCGCCGGTGCAGCACATCTACGCCTGCTTCACCTCGCACTGGACCGGTCCGCTGTCGCGCACCCTGCAGCTGACCCGCGAGGCGATGGTCGCCGCGCTCGAGAACGGCATCTTCAACACGGCCGCCTGGGCCGGCATGAACCTGCCCTGGCTCGAGCTGGCCGCCGGCGGCGAGCTGGGTCCGCTCATCGACGAGACCCGCGACCTGCAGCGCCTCGCCCAGAACACGCTCAAGTACAAGGACGCGGCCACCAGCTACTTGCTGTGCCTGCACGCCGCCGCGGGGCTGGCCGGCGACCGGGCCCTCATCGAAGAGCTCGACGCCGCTGGCCACACCGAAGACGCGCTGCGCGCCGAGCTCGAGCACTACCCGATGGCGCTCTGCGGCTGCGAGACCAACCTGCTGCAGCGGGCCGTGGTCATGGGCGATCTGCAGTCGGCCGGCGCCCTGGCCGGGGTCATCGGCCCGCGGCTCGAGATGGCCGCCGGGCTCATCTGCATGTCCGAGTACGTGTTCCTGGCGGCGCTGACGCTGCTGGATCTGAAGGCCGTGCTGCCGCCCGAGCAGTGGGCGCCGATGGGCGGCCAGCTCGACCAGCTCTGCGGCCACCTCGACGGCTTCGCCGCCAACAACCCCGGCGAGCACGGCTGGCGCAAGGCGCTGATCGACGCCTCGCGGGCCGCCGCCGACGGCGCGGATCCCACCGCCGTGCGCGAGCGATTCGACGATGCGGTGGCCGCTGCCGAAGCCCTCGACAACCCCTACGCGGAAGCGCTCTGCCTGGAGCGGGCCTACCAGTACCTGGCGGCCAGCGGCCGGGACCGGATGGCGCGCGGCTACCTGGCCGACGCCCGGTTCGCCTACGTGCGGTGGGGCGCCCGCGCCAAGGTCGAGGCGCTCGAGGCGGTGCACCCGGTGCTGCGCAGCCGGCGGGCCTCGTCGGCGACCATGACCACCACCGACACGTCCGTGCTGGACGTCGAGACCGTGCTGCGGGCCACCCGGGCGATCAGCTCGGAGACCGACCTGGACGACCTGCTGCAGGCCGTGCTGCGGGTCGTGCTCGAGCACGCCGGCGCCCAGCGGGGCTTCCTGGTCATCGACCGGGGCGGCGTGCTGTCCGTCGACGCGGCCGGCGACGAAGCCGGCACCCGGGCCCTCGAGCAGGTGCCCCTCGGCTCCGACGCCGCGGCGCTGTGCGAAGAAGCCGTGCGCTACGTCGCCCGCAGCGGCGCGACCCTGGCCGAGGACGACGCCCTGCTCGGCCGGTTCCGGCACACCCCCTACGTGCGCGAGCGCCGCCCGCGCTCCCTGCTGGTGATGCCGCTGCTGCACCTCTCCGACGTGGTCGGCGTGCTCTACCTGGAGAACAACCTCACCACGGGCGCCTTCTCCGGCGATCACCTCCAGCTGCTGCACACCGTCGCCGTCCAGGCCGCCACCTCCATCCAGAACGCCGAGCTGGTCGAGGACCTCAAGGAGCGCAGCGCCGAGCTGGAGCGCCGCTCGCAGCAGCTGCTCTCCCGCAACGAGCAGCTCACCGAGGTCGACCGGGTCCGCGACGAGTTCCTGGCCAAGACCAGCCACGAGCTGCGCACGCCGCTGCACGGCATCATCGGCCTGGCCCAGTCGCTGCTCGACGGCCGCGACCAGGTGTCCGCCGCCGAGCTGCGCCAGTCGCTCGGCATGATCGCCAGCAGCGGGCACCGGCTGAACAGCCTGATCAACGACATCCTGGACTTCAGCACCCTCAAGCGCCGGGAGATCGAGCTGTCGCTTGCGCCGGTCGACCTGCGCGAGGTCGTCGCCGAGGTGGTCGCCCTGGCCTCGCCCCTGCGGCGGTCGGACGCCGTGGCCCTGCGCACCGTGCTGCCCGATGGGCCCGTGGTCGCCATGGCCGACCGGGATCGCGTCGCCCAGGTGCTCTTCAACCTGGTCGGCAACGCCTGCAAGTTCACCGAGTCCGGGGCCGTCACCGTCGAGCTCTCGGGGGACGAGGACGAGGTCCAGGTCGCGGTGAGCGACACGGGAGTCGGCATCCGGGCCGCCGTGCTGGACCGGATCTTCGACGCCTTCGAGCAGGGCGACGAGGACACCCAGCGCCGGTTCGGCGGCACGGGCCTGGGCCTGGCGGTCGGGCGCGAGCTGGTCGAGCTGCACGGCGGCCGCATGGGCGTGCGGTCCGAGGTCGGCGTCGGCTCGACCTTCACCTTCACCCTGCCGGCCACGGACGAGGCCCCGGGCAGCCAGGCCGCCGCGGCCAGCGCCCGGGTCGTGCGGGCCGCGCTGGTGTCCAACGAAGAGCTGGTCACCGTCGCGCCGGTCACCACCGGCCAGCGCCGGACCCGCGTGCTGGTCATCGACGACGAACCGGTGAACCTGCAGGTCACCCTGAACCACCTGGGCCGCGCCGGCTACGAGGTCTACACCGCCCGCGGCGGCCCCGAGGCCCTGCGGCGGCTGGGCGACGGGCTCGAGCCCGACATCGTCCTGCTCGACCTGATGATGCCCGGCATGGACGGCTACGAGGTCTGCCGCCGGCTCCGCGAGACCCGCAGCGCCTCGGACCTGCCGGTCATCATGCTGACGGCCCGTGGCGAGGTCGGCAACCTGGTCAAGGGCATCCGCGAGGGCGTCAACGACTACCTGGTCAAGCCGTTCAGCAGCGAGGAGCTGCTGGCCCGGATGCGCAACCACCTGCACCTGGCCACCATCCACCACGCCGTCGGCCGGTTCGTGCCCTACGACTTCATGCGGCTGCTGGACCGCGAGAGCATCGTCGACGTCCGGCTGGGCGACAGCGTCAAGCGCGACATGAGCGTCATGTTCGCCGACATCCGGGGCTTCACGACCCTGACCGGCACCATGAGCCCCGAGCGCAGCTTCGCGTTCATCAACGGCTTCCTGGGTGTGATGGAGCCCGTGATCCGCGAGCACGGCGGCTTCGTCGACAAGTTCATCGGCGACGGCATCATGGCGCTGTTCGACGCGGGGGCCGACGGCGCCGTCGCGGCCGGCGTCGGCATGCTCCACGCCCTGACCCGGGTCAACGAGGAGAACGGCTGGTCCCTGCGGATCGGCATCGGCGTCAACTCGGGCGACACCATGCTCGGCACCGTCGGCGGCGCCCAGCGCATGGACACGACGGTCATCAGCGACACGGTCAACGTCGCCAGCCGGGTCGAGGGGCTGAACAAGGGCTACGGCAGCGGGCTGCTCATCACCGAGCACACCCGCGACCGGCTCGCGGCCCCCGACCGGTTCCGCATGCGGCGGCTGGAGCGGGTGGTGGTGCGCGGCAAGACCGAGCCCGTCGACGTGTTCGAGGTGCTCGACGGGCTCCCGGACGACGTGGCGGCGCGGCGGTTCGCGGCCCGGGGCGCCTTCGAGCGGGGGGTGGCCGCCCTGCAGGCCGACGACGCCGCGGCTGCGCTGGCCGCCTTCGAGCAGGCCCGCGACCTGGACACCGACGACCCGGCGACGGCGCAGTACCTGCGGCGCTGCCAGGTGGTGCTCCGTGGGTGACTGGACCCAGGACGAGTTCTCGGCGCAAGAGCTCGCGCTCTCGTCCACGGTCTTCCTGTGCCCACCGCTCAACGCGATGGGGCCGCTGCGGGTGCGGCGGCTGATCCGCGAGGTCGAGCGCTACCACCGCGAGATGGGGCCCGACCGCCGGCTGGCGCCCTACCAGCAGGACGGCCAGAGCAAGGGCCGGCTGAGCTTCGCGGCGCTGGACGACATCTCCGACCTGGCCAACGCCGAAGACGGCTTCCTGGTGGTCGCGGGCGGCGGGCTCATCCTGACGACCTGGTCCAAGCGGGCCTGGCTGTCGGAGCTGTCCGACGACGGCCCCGGCGTCATGCCGGGCTGGAGCCGCACCGCCAGCGCCCGATTCTCCGAGGGCATGCCGCTCGCCTTCGCCTGTGCGGGGGAGGAGGTCGACGACGGCGAGGTGGTGCGGGCCCTGGTGCTGCGGGAGACCATCGCCTGGTGGATCCCGATGAGCGTGGTGGAGCGGGTCGCCGGGCGGGTCGTCGACCACGTGCGGCTGGACCTGCGGACCACGGTGGTCGCCGCGATGTCGCCGGTGCTGCGCAGCCTGGAGCTGCACGCCCGCCAGGCGGTGCAGGACCAGCTGAAGGAGGTGCACGTCGAGAGCGGCCAGACCCTGTACGAGGCGGGGGTCCGGCCCGATCGCCTGTACCTGGTGGGTCGCTCCGGCGCCGTGCACATCGTCCGCTGCCCGGACAAGCCCGAGCCCGGCAACCCCCTGTGGAAGGCCGCCTATGGCGAAGGGGTGGTGCCGTGGCGGACCGGGCGGCTCGAGTACGCCGTCACCGTCGGCGGCGTCGTCGGCGGCGCGACCTTCACCCCCGACGGCCCCTTCGACGAGAGCGCCACCGTCATCGGCCGCACGACCCTCTACGAGCTCCAGCCGCGCCGGCTGCGCACCCTGCGCATGCGCATCGAGGGCCAGTCCATCGAGCAGCTGTTCACCGGGCTGGGCGGCCTGCACCTGTTCCTGCCCATGCTGGTCGGCGCGATGGAGCGCATCCAGGTCCTCAAGGACCTGGACAACCCCGGCCAGCTGGCCCTGGTCGCCCAGTCGGCGACCCTGGTCGAGTGGCGGGTCGGCATGCCGCCGCCGCCGCCGCTGGGCACAGCCGGCGGGCTCGCCATCGTCATGCACGGCGAGCTCTTGTCCTACCGCGAGGGCTACAGCGGATCCGACGAGCTGGGCGCGCTGGTGGCCCGCTACCGCTCCGTCCCCCGGGGCGGCAGCGTGGGTTTTCCCGGCTTCCGGCCGAGCGACGCCTTCGACAACCTGGTCCAGGCGCGGCGGCCGGCGGTGGTCGCCTTCGCCGACAAGGAGCGCATGCTCGAGGTCATGGGCGAGCTCGGCCCGACGCCCTGGGGCGGCGACATCAACCACCTGCTGCTGCCGGCGGGCATCGACAACGCGCCCTACTTCCGCTGGCGCCGCGAGGGGCTCGGCCTGAACCCGGCGCCGGGCGGCCACGAAGGCGAGGTGCCCACCCAGCAGCAGATCCAGGAGATGGTGCACCGCGGCATCGATCCGGTGGCCCGCGCCATGCCGATGCTGGACATCATCCCGACCGAGGTCGAAGACCGGTTCAAGGGAGGGCACGGCCAGCCCTGGACCTTCTTCGTCGACCCGCTGCAGTCCGACGCCCTGTCGGCGCAGGAGCGCAGCCTGTTCGGCGCCATGGCGCTGTCCATCTACGAGCAGTTCTCGGAGAGCACGCTGCTGGTGCGGGTCGAGGTCGGCGACGTGGATCCGCCCGACCCGGTGCTCGAGCCGGAGCGCCTGCTCGACCCCGACGATCCCGCCGCGGCCTTCGTCACCGCGGGGCGGCTGCGGGTGGGGCCCAACGCCCGTGACGTGCTCGAGGGGCTCATCAAGGTCCTCGACGCGCTGGACGACGGCTGGCCCCACTACGTCTTCGTCGAGGTGCTCGGGCCCCACGACGTCCGCGCACAGGTCCGCAACCGGCTGTTCGTCGACCTGCTGTGGAACACGCTGCCGACCTTCCCGCTGCCCGAGCGCGAGGGCAGCCGGCCGATGCTCTACGCGACGCTGATCCCGACCGATCTCGGGCCGGAGATGCGGGACTTCCTGACCAACCGGCCCGTGCCCGTGGGCGCCGCACGGCTGCGGCTCGACCTCGAGGACCGCACCCCGCGGCAGTGGCTCGCCCTGCCCGACGGCAAGCCCGACCCCGACCGCCAGCGCGTCGCCCAGGACCGCATCCAGGGCATCGGCCGGTTCGCCCGGGCGGTCACCCACCGCCGGGTCGGCGTCGCCCTGGGCGGCGGCGGCGCGTGGGGCATGTCCCACGTCAGCGTGCTGCGGGGCCTGACCCAGGCCGGCATCCCGATCGACATGGTGTCCGGCGCGTCGGTCGGCGCCATCATGGGGGGCCTGTACTGCACCGAGGGCCTGGACGGGCTGTCCGACCTGATCCAGGACCGGGTCGGCTTCCAGGCGTCGTTCTTCACCGGCATGGTCACGAGCACCCTGTTCGTGCGCAGCATGGAGAAGCTGCTCGGTCGGGTGGCGCTGTCCCAGCTGTCGATCCCGTTCTTCCCGGTGGCCACCGACCTGTCGCAGGCCAGCGAGGATCCCCTGCTCGAGGACGAGGTCGCCCAGGCGGCCCGCAAGAGCGGCTCGCTGCCGCCCTGCTACCCGCCGACCCCGACGCCCTTCGGCAACTACGTCGACGGCGGCGTCACCCGCAACGTGCCCATCGACGTGCTGCAGATCGAAGGCGCGCGCACGGTCTTCTCCAGCAACATCGTGCCGCCCCCCGTGTCGCACCTGCCGCGCCCGCCGACCTTCCCGGGCACGGTGGGCATCGTGCTGGCCGACCTCAACCCGATCCGCCGCATCGACGGCGCGGTGCGCTCCGTCTACACCCTGCTCTACACGGGCGGCACCGCCCGCCCGAGCGAGGCCGCCGTCGGCTTCGAGCAGCGGTGGACCGGCGTGTCCCCCTTCGACGTCATCATCGGCCCGCGGGTCATCCGCGACACCCAGTCGGTGGGCGGCTTCTGGTCGAACGTGGCGGCAGCCCAGCAGCGCTGGCAGACCCTCAAGCAGCCGCGCTTCCAGCGAGGGCAGGTCGGGATCGTAGGCGAGGCGGAGGCGCCGCACAGCGGCGCTGCCGTGTCCGAAGACGCCGCCGAGGCCGCGCCGAGCGCCAGCCCGCCGCCCGCTGCCGCCCCCGAGGCGTCGGCGTGACCGACGCGCCGCCGCCGCGCCGCGCGCTGGACCGGGCCGCGCTGTCGAGCCCGAGCGCGGCGGTGCGCGCGGCGGTGGCCTCAGGCCTGGCCCGGGCCCGCGGGGACGCCCCCGACTGCTCGGAGCTGCCGGCCGCCCTGGCGCGGCTGCTCGGGCTGCCCGGGCGGCTGGTGTTCCGGCACAACGCCACCCTCGCCCTGCGGGACCTGGCGCTCGTGCAGCGCGTCGCGCGCGGCGCCACCGCCGGCGTGCTGGTCTGCACCGACGCCGAGCACCCCGCGGTGCGGCACGTGCTCGAGACCGTCTGGCGCGGCGCCGGCCCGGTCGTGGCCCTGCCGATCCAGGAGCTGTCGCTCGCAGACGACGACGTCGACGCCGCGCTGGCTCGTGGCCTCGCCCAGGCGGTCGCCCAGGGCCCCGTCGACCTGGTGGTGCTGCCGCACGTGCTGTGGTTCAACGGTGCCGTGGTCGACGTGGCCCGTCATGCCGTCTGGCTGGCCCAACACGCGCCGGACGCGCAGGTGGTGGTCGACGGCGCCCAGGCGGTAGGCAACATCGCGCTCGCTCCGGGGCTCACCGACGCCGTGCACGCCTATGTCGGGTGCACCCACAAGTGGCTGGGGGGACCGCAGACGCTGGGCTTCGTCGAGCTCGCCCCCGCCCTGTGCGATGCCGACGACCCGCGGGCCGGCCTGCTGGCCAGCGGCGACGTCCTGCCCGAGCTGGGGGCGCTGAGCGGCCTCGAGCGGGGCAGTCAGTGCGGCACCCAGCGCCGGGCCGTGGCCGCCGGCACCCTGGTGGCGGTCGAAGCCATGGCGGCGCGCCCGGGCGGGCTTCCGGGCGCCATCGCCGCCAGTCGCGACGCCTGCGCGGCCCTGCGGCGCTGCCTCGAGCGGGCGGGCGCCTACACCGTGCTGGGCCCCCGCGCCGCGGCCCGCTCGTCGATGGTGGCCTTCTGCCGCCGGGACGGCGACGAAGCCGCGCTGCATGGGCTGGCCGACCGGCTCGATGGGGCCGGCTTCGTGGCGGCCCGCTACCGGCTGGATGGCCACGGCGCCTTCCTGCGGCTCAGCCCCGGGCCGGACCTGACCCCGGACGACCTCGACGCCTTCGGCCAGCTGGTCCTGCCACGCGCCGCCTCCTCCGTCGATCGCCTCGCTCCTCCCTCCTCCTCCTCCCCGCGTGCCCGATGAGCGACTTCCGCATCATGTCCTTCGACGGCGGTCCCGGCGCCTTCACCGCGCCGCGCCTGCTGCAGGCCATGGAGGTCTACCTCCCCGGCACCCTGGCCTCGACCACCCTGTTCGCCGGTGTGTCCAGCGGCACGGCCATGGCCCTGCTCTACGCCCTGCGCCTCTCCCAGGCCCAGGGCGAGCCCGACGTCGAGGCCATCCTGAAGGAAGCCGTCGAGTTCGTGGACCAGATCTGCTGGTTCTTCTACCCGGAGGAGGAGAACTGGAAGCGGCTGCTCTGCGGCCAGGAGCCGATGTACTCGGCGGACGCCCTGCGGGACCTGTGCCACAGCCACTTCGGCGACGCGACCCTGTCGGACCTGACGGTGCCGGTGGTGGTGGTCTGCACCCGCATGAACGCGCCGTGGCGGCCCGAGATCGTCGCGTGGATTCCCGGAGTCCCGAGCGCCGACGGCGACCTGAAGCTCACCGACCTGGCCCTGCGCAGCGGCGCCTTCCCGATCATGCTGCCGATCCAGGGCCAGCGGACCGACGGCGGGCTGTTCCAGAACAACCCCGCCATGGCGGCGGTGGCTGCGGTGCTGGCCGCCCGCCAGGTGCTGGCCATCCACCTCGACGACGTGGTGCTGCTGTCCTTCGGCGCGGACGGGGGCACCAGCTCGCTGTCGAACATGCAGCTGCCGGACGATGACGGCGGCGACGACGCCGGGGAGTCCGACGGCGAGGGCGCCCCGACGACCGGGCAGCACGTCCAGACCATGGTCGCGCCGGCCAACCCGATCATCGGCAAGGACACCCTGCCCGTGCCGACCATCCCCTCCGACATCATGGACGCGGCGACGCCCGAGATGCAGGAACGGCTGCGCGAGGGCCTGGAGAACGCCAGTCGGATCGCCCACGTCCCCCAGTGGATGCTCGACGAGCTGCAGCGCGTCACCGCCGACCATCCGATCGGCGACTACATCGACCTGGACTTCTTCGGCGACCGCACCCGCGTGCCGCTGCTGGTCGCCGACGACACCGAGGAGACCGACTGGGGCTGGAGCCAGTGGCTCGTCGCGCTGGTCAACCCGATCTACCTGTTCCAGACGTGGATCAACTCCCAGGGCCAGGGCAGCCAGCAGCTGGTCAGCAGCATCCTGCTGTCGCGGCAGCTGCGCGTCGCGCCGACCTGCATGCTCGGCACCAACCAGCAGTTCCTGATGCTGCTGCTGCGGCTCGAGGAATACGTCCTGCTCAACGCGGACCTGGTCACGCTGCTGTGGAGCTTCCCGCCGACCAGCGACTACTTCGCCTTCGAGCCCACCATCGGCCAGACGCTGGGCTGGCTCGAGGACAACTGGAGCGCCGAGGACGTGCCCGACCGGTTCCGGGTCCGCCGGGAGCCCCGCGGCGGCTGCTGAGCCGGACGCGCCGCCAGGGAAGGGCGCGGCTCCGTCAGCCCGTTAGCTGGCCCGCCATCCCGGATCTCGCGGAAGGCCCGTGCCCCAGTCGACAACGCCCCCCTCGTACAACATCGCCGCGCTGATGGAACAGCAGGCCGCCGAGCGGCCGCACCAGCGGGCGGTGGTCTTCCCGGCCGGGCGCGATGCTGCCGGCCACGTCGCGTGGACCCAGCTGTCCTTCGCGCAGCTGAACGCGCTGACCGACCGCTACGCCCACGGCCTCGTCGCGCGCGGGGTCCGGCAGGGCGACCGCGTGAGCCTGCTGGTGAAGCCCTGCCTGGAGTTCATCCCGCTGGTCTTCGCCGTGTTCAAGGTGGGCGCGCTGCCCGTGCTCATCGACCCCGGCATGGGGCGCCAGCAGTTCCTGTCCTGCCTGGAGCGCATGGCGCCGACCGTGCTCATCGCCGAGCCGGTGGTGCACGTGCTCAAGCACGTCTTCCGCGCGCCCTTCCGCGGCATCAAGGCGTCGATCAGCACGGGGTCCTGGGGCGGCGTGACCCTGTCGCAGCTGGAAGTGCACGGCCAGGGGCCCTTCCCCACCGTGCAGGTCGGCGAGCACGACGAAGCCGCCATCCTGTTCACCAGCGGCAGCACCGGCCCGGCCAAGGGTGTGACCTACACCCACGGCATCTTCTCGGCCCAGGCCGCCTTCATCCGGGACATGTACGACATCCGGCCGGGCGAGATCGACCTGGCCTGTTTCCCGCTGTTCGGCCTGTTCTCGATGGCCATCGGCATGACCGTCGTCATCCCGGACATGGACCCCACGAAGCCCGCCCAGGCCGACCCGGTCAAGCTGCTCGAGGCCATCCAGGACCACGGCTGCACCAGCGGGGCCGGCAGCCCCAGCATCTGGAAGAACCTGGGCCGATACTGCGTCGAGCACGAGCTCCAGCTGCCCAGCCTGAAGCGGCTGTTGATGTTCGGCGCGCCCATCCCGGTCTGGATGCACGAGCAGTTCCAGCAGATCTTCACGGACGGCGCCCAGATCCACACCCCCTACGGCGCCACCGAGTCGCTGCCCGTCGCCACCATCGGCACCCGCGAGGTCCTGTCCGAGACCCACGCCCGCACCCGGGCCGGGGCCGGCACCTGCGTCGGCCGCGAGCTGGCGGCGATGACCGTGCGCATCATCGAGATCACCGACGACGCCATCGAGACCTGGGACGACGCGGTCGAGGTGACGCCCGGCCGGGTCGGCGAGATCACCGTGCGCGGGCCCATCGTCACGCCCGAGTACAAGGACCTGCCCGACAAGACGGCGCTGGCCAAGATCCGCGAGGCCCTGCCCGACGGGACCACCGCCGTCGTGCACCGGATGGGCGACCTGGGCTACCGCGACGAGCAGGGCCGGCTGTGGTTCTGCGGCCGCAAGAGCCACCGGGTGGTGACCGCCGACGGCGGCGTGGTCTTCCCCGTCCCGGTCGAGGGCGTGTTCAACGAGCACGCCGATGTCGCCCGCACGGCCCTGGTCGGCGTCAACGGCCGCCCCGTGCTCTGCGTCGAGCTCGAGCCCGGCCGGTCCCGCCCCTTCGCCGAGATCGAGGCCGAGCTCCGCGAGCTGGGCCGCGGCCACGACGTCAGCGCCGTCGTCGGCGACTTCCTGCAGCACCCTGCCTTCCCGGTGGACGTGCGCCACAACGCCAAGATCCACCGCCTGCAGCTGCGCGAGTGGGCCGCGGCGAAGCTCGGCGAGCCCGTCGAGCACCGTCCGGAGGGCGAGGTATGAGCGGCAGACACGCGCTGGTCACCGGCGGAGGCGGCTACCTGGGGCGCCACGTCGTCCAGCAGCTGCTGGATCGCGGCGACCGGGTCACCATCCTGGCCCGCGGCCGCTACCCGGAGATCGAGGCGCTCGGCGCCGGCGGCGTCCAGGCCGATCTCTGCGACCCGGCCAGCCTCGACGGTCTGCTCGAGGGCGTGGACGTCGTCTTCCACACGGCGGCCAAGGTGCCGACCTGGGCGCCGCGGGCCGAGTTCATCCGCACCAACGTAGACGGCACCCGCCACCTGCTCGACGCCTGCCGCGCCCAGGGCGTCGGCCGCTTCGTGTACACCAGCAGCCCGAGCGCGGTGCACCGCGGCGGCGACGAAGAAGGCGTCACCGAGGCCGACTGCCCCTACCCGGAGCACCACGCCGCCCCCTACCCGGAGAGCAAGGCCCTGGCGGAGGCCATGGTGCTCGCCGAGAACGGCCCCGCCCTCGCGACCACGGCGCTGCGGCCCCACATCATCTACGGCCCCGCCGAGCCGCACATGCTGCCGCGCATCATGGAGCGGCAGCGGGCCGGCAAGCTCAAGCGCATCGGCGACGGCACCAACCGGATCGCCATCACCTACATCGACAACGCCGCCATCTCGCAGCTCCAGGCCGCCGATCGGCTGGCCCCGGGCAGCGCCAACGCCGGCAAGGCCTACTTCATCACCGACGACGCGCCGGTGGAGATCTGGCCGTGGATCGACGCCTTCCTGCAGGGAGTCGGGCTGTCCCCGGTGCGCGGCTTCGTGGCCCTGTCCACCGCCCAGAAGGCCGCCGGCTTCGCCGAGTGGCTGTGGTCGACCTTCGGGCTGAAGGGCGAGCCGCCGATGACGAAGTTCGCCGCCACCCAGCTGGCGACCAGCCACTGGTACGACCTGTCCGCCGCCCGGAGCGACTTCGGCTACACGCCGCTGGTCAGCGGCGAAGAGGGCTTCCGCCGTACCGTCGAGTGGTTCGCCGCCCAGCGCGGCTGAGGGCCTGTCGGCTCAGCCGGCCGGCCGCCACGAGAACCACAGGCCGTCCAGCCGCACGGGCGTCAGGCCCGACGTCGTGATCCGGATGCTGTCCGCATCGGCCAGGGCGTCGGCCGGCAGCTTGAGGGTGAGCCCGGCGACGTGGTCGTAGAGCTGGGCTGCCGTCGGAGGGGTGGCCGAGGGAGGGTGCAGGTCCTGGGCGAGGACCTTGCCGGCCCAGCGGACCTGGTCTCCGGCGAGGAGCTCGATGCTCAGCACCTTGCCGGTCTGGCCCTGGCCGAGCCAGGGGGTGTCGAGGGCCAGCCGCAGCCGCACGGGCTGATCGCGAGGCAGGCCGGGGTCGAGGGGCTGGTGGAACAGCGCGACGTCGGGCTCGCTGGCGACCACGGCGTCGTCGCCGACCATGCGGACCAGGGTCAGGGCTTCGTCGGCGTCCTGCACGGCCTCGCAGGCGGCGTCGGGCAGCGTGGGGCAGTGGGCGTCCGCTTCGACGTAGAGCAGCGCACGACCGGCGGCGGCGTCGGTGGCCGCGGCGGTGCCCGCGACGTTGGCGAGCAGGCTGCCGGTGAGCTGGGTGTGGAACTTGTCCCCCGGAGAGTGCCGGTCGAAGTCCATGCCGAAGGCGGGGATGCCCCGCGGCCGGTGGTGGCGGTCCAGGGCGTCCCACAGCAGCGGGCCGTGGCGACTGTCGGTCAGCAGGTCCCACTGGTTCCAGGCGACCATCACGGGGGCGTGCACGCGGCCGGCGTCGACCAGCTGCACCGGATCGACGCGCTCGTAGTTGTCGAACCACTCGCTGGGCATGCCTTCGTCGTCGGTGGGGGGCCCGCCGAACCAGGCGTCCAGCCAGGTCGCCGGCAGCTCGCCTTCGGTCCCGAGCTCTGCCAGGGCGACGGGGCCGCTGTCGGCCACGATTCCCTGCACGCCGTAGCCGCGCTCCTCCAGGCCCACGGCGGTGACGAAGGTGCCGACCGCGCCCACGGAACGACCCCAGACGGCGACCTCGTGGCGGTTGCCGCGCGCCCCGTCCAGCCCGCGGCTGACGGCCTGCATCACGGCGCGCACGTGCACCTGGGACAGGTGCGAGGCGTCGACGGGATCGTCGGGCCCCAGGCCGGCCCACAGGTCGCACCAGGTGCTGTGGGGCATCACGGCCATGCGCCGGTCGGCCGCGAGCCAGGCCGACAGGTAGGGCGAGTCCGGCAGGGTGTCGCGCGCCAGGGCCACCGTGCCGTCGTAGGTGCACAGGTGGGCGCTGTCGGGATCGTCGGGGGTGGCCGCCACGCCGCCGTGCAGCCACAGCAGCACGGGCAGCTGCTCGCCGGCCGGGTCCAGGTCCGCGGGCACGATCACCCGGAACTCCGGGGGATCGCCGTCCGTGTCGCTGTAGGCGGGCTCGTGCTCGGGGGTGATGGCGTAGGTGCGGATCTGCAGGCCGAGGCCGCCGAGGGTGTCGTCGTCCACGTCGAGCAGCTCGACCCACGGCGCCGGGTCCGGGACGTCGCCCAGGGTCGTGCCGGGAGGATCACCGGTGTCGGCGCCGGCGCCGCCGTCGTCCCCATCCAGGGTGCGGGCCGGGGCGCAGGCGGCGAGCAGCGACAGGGAGCTGGCGAGCAGGTGCCTCACGTCGCGAGGGTAGCCGCCGACCGGCCTTCTCGCCACGCGCGCGCGGGGGCGCCGGCGAGCGCGCCGGCAGCCGGGTGGCTATCCTCCGCACCCCGTCCCTCCCCGGAGTGTCCGTGTCCCCGGCCCCCCGCTTCCCGCTGCTGTCCGTCGGCCCCCTCGCCCTGGCCAGCGTCGGCCTGCTCGCCGCCTGCGGCAAGGCTCCGCCCGACGCCAACCCCGAGTTCAACGACGCCCTGGTCTACGCCTTCCGCAGCTTCGAGGGCGACGAGGTCGACCTGGCCTTCGCCGTGCGCCAGCTCGAGGCGCAGGTCTACCTGGGCATGGACGTCGAGGCGAAGCAGGCCAACGACCGGGCGCTGACGCCAGACTCGCTGGTCTGGGAGGACGTCGAGGGCATCGAGCGCGAGGAGCGCGACCCCAGCCTGTGCCTGCCGGTGGCGGTCGCGGGCGTGTCGGCCCACGCGATCCCCGACCACGCCTGGCTGCAGACCCTGGCCGACCAGACCCCGGTCGAGCCCTACAGCCCCGACGTCTACGACCGCACCTTCCTGGAAGGAGGCGACTGCTGGGAGGGCCGCGACTGCGACTTCATGCGGACCCACAACGACCTGGTCAAGGACAACATCCTGCTCACCGTGCCCTACGTCCTGATGAAGGACTTCCGGTGGGTCGACCTGGCCCTGCCCGACCCGGCCGAGGTCGAAGACGGCGAGACCGTCGAGTCCGACGACCCGCGCTGGGCCATCGTCGCCCGCTCGTGGATGCCCGAGGCCGGCTACGGCGAAGGCGGCGACAACATCATCTGGCAGTCGTTCAGCCTGGAGATCTGGATCCCGCGCGACGGCAACGGCTACCTCCACGGCCAGGGCGACGACCAGCCGGCCGGCGACTGGACCGCCGACAGCACCGGCGGGGGCGTGCTGCGCATGATGTCCCTGTGGTCGGAGTCGGAGCTCGGGGGGCTGAACTTCGACGACGACACGATCGCGGCGACGACGCGGTCGGGGATCGACAAGAACTTCGAGGAAGCGGAGAAGTATCTCGACGAGCATTGAGGGAGCGGGTTGCCTGGAGGCGCGGCGGGGATCTGCATCGACCGGCCGCTTCTGCCGCGGCCCCGGCGGAACGAGGGCCTCCGGGGCTGATGGCGGAGGGGTCTTCGTCGGGACGTTTCGGCCGCCTGCCGGCGGCCTGCAAATGTCCCGACTGCGACCCCGTCCGCCCGCCCCTGCGGCCGCCGGTCCACCTCCGCTGACGGCGGGCCCGGGCCGTCCTCTCGACCCCTGCTACGCCGCCCCTCCCCCCCGCATCGCGGGGGGAGGTGTCAGGCCGAAGGCCTGACGGAGGGGGGCCTCACTCGCCGCCGAACCCGGTGTCCACCGTCCCCCGCACGTGCGGGGGGAGGGACGCGACGCTGGCGCGCGGTAGCGGTTCCCACGGCCCCCGACCTCTCGCCCCACCCCGAGCCAGTCCATGTCCCCCCCTCTGGGGGGGCGGCGGCGCAGCCGCCGAAGGGGGGCGCCCCACCCCCAGGGCTGGCCCTGCCACCCCCACGGAGATGGAGGCCCGCTGGAGACCGCAGGGGCGGGCGAACGGGGTCGGAGGCGGAACATTTGCAGGCTGCCGCAGGCAGCCGAAACGTTCCGCCGTAGACCCCTTCGCCATCAGCCCCGGAGGTCTTCAGCGGGCCGTCGGCGCGGCGTCGATGGCCGCTCGACAGCGATCGCCACCGCGGCTGTCGGCAGTTTCAGCTCACCGCCGCCGCCTCCCCACGACGACGCCAATCAACCACCCCACCCAGAGCAGCGACCCAGCCGTCCCCGCCGAGCACCCACAGCCACCCAGCACCTTCCCGCCGACCGTCGCGTCGTCGCCCCCGTCGTCCCCCGCGACCCCGCTGTCCCCGGCGACCTCGCCGCTGTCCGTGACCTCGCCGCTGTCCCCCGGATCTCCGCTGTCGGTGACCTCGACCACGTCGTCGCTCGGGTCCAGGGGGTCCGTGCCTTCTTCGACCTCGGTGCCGTCCGGCACGCCGCCGTCGTCGGTGTCGGCGTCCAGCGGGTCGGTGCCGCGGTCGGCCTCGTCGCCGTCGCTCAGGCCGTCGTCGTCGCTGTCGGGGTCGAGCGGGTCGGTGCCGGCGACGACCTCGTCCCCGTCGGAGACGCCGTCGTCGTCGGTGTCGGGGTCCAGGGGGTCGGTGCCCCAGCCGGGCTCGGCGCCGTCGTCCAGGCCGTCGTCGTCGCTGTCGGGGTCGAGCGGGTCGGTGCCGGCATCGACCTCGTCGCCGTCGCTCACCCCGTCGTCGTCGGAGTCGGGATCCAAGCGGTCCGTGCCGATCAGGTCCTCGTCGCGGTCGGGCAGGCCGTCGCCGTCGGTGTCGGTGCTGTCGGTGATGTCGTCGGCCGGATCCAGCGGGTCCGTGCCGTCGGTCCACACCTCGACGCCGTCGCTGGTGCCGCCGTCGTCGGTGTCGCGGTCGGTGGGGTCGGTGCCCCAGGTCGTGACCTCGTCGCCGTCGGTCAGGCCGTCATCGTCGCTGTCCTCGTTCAGCGGGTCGGTGCCGAGCTCGACCTCCTCCCCGTCCAGCAGGCCGTCGTCGTCGCTGTCCGCGTCCAGCGGATCGGTGCCGCGGTCGTCCTCGTCGCCGTCGGTCAGGCCGTCGTCGTCGCTGTCCTCGTCCAGCGGCTCGGTGCCGAGCTCGACCTCCTCGCCGTCGAGCAGGCCGTCGTCGTCGCTGTCTTCGTCCAGCGGGTCGGTGCCGGCGTCCTTCTCGCCGCCGTCCGACAGGCCGTCGTCGTCGCTGTCGTCGTCGAAGGGATCGGTGCCGTCGACGACCTCGTCGCTGTCCAGCACGCCGTCGTCGTCGCTGTCCACGCCGCCGTCGACCCCGTCGCAGTCCTGGTCGATGCCGTCGGCGTCGAGCTCGGTCGCGCCCGGGTAGACGCCGGCGTCGGTGTCGTCGCAGTCGCTGCCGCCCCAGGCGTCGCTGTCGACGCCGTCCCCGTCGGCGTCGTAGTCGCTGGCCCCGTCACAGTCGCTGTCGACCCCGTCGTACCAGGTCTCGGTCGCGCCGCTCGACACGGCCGGGTCGCCGTCGTCGCAGTCGCCGCCGCCCCAGGCGTCGCTGTCGTCGCCGTCGCCGTCGGCGTCGTAGTCGCTGGCCCCGTCGCAGTCGCTGTCGATCCCGTCGTACCAGGTCTCGGCCGCGCTGGGGCTGATGCCCGCGTCGCCGTCGTCGCAGTCGTCGCCACCCACGGCGCTGCTGTCGTGCCCGTCGTCGTCCCAGTCCCGGCCGGCCTCGAGCTGGCCGGTGAAGCTGACCCGCAGGCCCTCGCCGTAGGCCTCGAGCGAGCCCGACAGGCTGGCCGTGACCGTGTGGGTGCCCGCCGCCAGCACCTGCCCCGTCAGGTCGTCCGCCGCGCTCGTCTCGGCGACGTACCACTCGCAGCAGCCTCGCCCGCTGCCCGACAACCCGAGCCCCTCGGTCCACCAGGCCACGCCGTCCAGGGCCAGGGACACGTCGTCCAGCACGACCTCGCACGAGCCGTGCCGCCCCTCCGACAGCACCACCAGGTCGCTCAGGTCGACGATGGCGGCTTCGTCCAGGGTGAAGGTCGCGGTCGCGACGGCCTCGCCCACGTCCAGCGTGCTGCACGACCCGTCGGTGGTCTCGAACAGGCCGGAGTCCGACGTCAGGCTCGAGGTGGTCGTGGCGGCCAGGGCGGGCGCGGTCAGCAGCAGGGCGAGCATGGGCAGGTCCGAGAGGGCAGGGGAGGGGAGGGGATCAGTCGTCGCGGCGGCGGCCCGCCACCAGCAGGCCGACGATCCAGGCCAGGGCGAAGCCGGCCGGGGCCGGGGCCGAGGCGCAGCCCTCGCAGCCCCCCAGCACGCGGCCGGGCGTCAGCGCGGTGCCGGTGTCGCCGCCGTCGGGCACCCCACTGTCGCCGGTGTCCACGGGCTCGCCGCTGTCGCCGGTGTCGGCGGGCAGGTCGTCGCTGGGGTCCAGCGGGTCGGTGCCGGCGTCGACCTCGTCGCCGTCGGACACGCCGCCGTCGTCGGTGTCGGGGTCCAGCGGGTCGGTGCCCAGGTCGGTCTCGTCGCCATCGATCAGCCCGTCGTCGTCGCTGTCGGGGTCCAGCGGGTCGGTGCCGAGGTCGATCACCTCTTCGCCGTCGCTGGCGCCGTCGTCGTCGCTGTCGGGATCGAGCGGGTCCGTGCCCAGCTCGTCGACCTCGCGGCCGTCGGCCAGCCCGTCGTCGTCGCTGTCCGGGTCGCGCGGGTCGGTGCCTTCGTCCCGCTCCTCGCCGTCGGTCAGGCCGTCGTCGTCGGTGTCGGGATCCAGCGGATCGGTGCGGTCGTCGACCTCGTCGCCGTCGCTCACGCCGTCGTCGTCGGTGTCGGGGTCCAGCGGATCGGTGCCGATGACCCCTTCGTCGCGGTCGGTCAGGCCGTCGCCGTCGGTGTCCGTCGTGTCGGTGATGTCGTCGCTGGGATCCAGCGGGTCGGTGCCGTCGACCAGCACCTCGACGCCGTCACTGGTGCCGCCGTCGTCGGTGTCGCGGTCGGTGGGGTCGGTGCCGTAGACGTCGACCTCGTCGCCGTCGGTCAGCCCGTCGGTGTCGGTGTCCTCGGACAGCGGGTCGGTGTCGTACACGTCGACCTCGTCGCCGTCGCTCAGCCCGTCGTCGTCGCTGTCGGGATCGAGCGGGTCGGTGCCGCGGTCGTCCTCGTCGCCGTCGGACAGGCCGTCGTCGTCGGTGTCCGGGTCCAGCGGGTCGGTGCCGGTCTCGTCGACCTCCTCGCCGTCGCTCAGGCCGTCGTCATCGGTGTCTTCGTCCAGCGGATCGGTGCCCTCGTCGAGCTCCTCGCCGTCGGACAGGCCATCGTCGTCGGTGTCGGCGTCGTAGGGATCGGTGCCGTGCTCGTCGACCTCCTCGTCGTCGTCGATGCCGTCGCCGTCGGTGTCGACGCCGCTGTCGACCCCGTTGCAGTCCTGGTCGATGCCGTCCCCGTCGATCTCGGGCGCGCCGTCGTAGATGCTGGCGTCGGTGTCGTCACAGTCGTCGCCGCCGTAGGCGTCGCTGTCGTGCCCGTCGCCGTCGGCGTCGTAGTCGCTGGCGCCGTCGCAGTCGCTGTCGACCCCGTCGTACCAGGTCTCGGTCTCCAGGCTGCTGACGTCGGCGTCGGCGTCGTCGCAGTCGCCGCCGCCCCAGGCATCGCTGTCGTCGCCGTCGCGGTCGGCGTCGTAGTCGGACGCGCCGTCGCAGTCGCTGTCGATGCCGTCGTACCAGGTGTCGGCGGCGCCGTCATGGATGGCCGCGTCGGTGTCGTCGCAGTCGTCGCCGCCGTAGCTGCTGCTGTCGTGGCCGTCGGCATCGGCGTCGTAGTCGCTCTCGCCGTCACAGTCCGAGTCGATGCCGTCGTACCAGGTCTCGCGCTCGTCGCTGCTGATGTCCGGGTCGGTGTCGTCGCAGTCGCCGCCGCCGTAGGCGTCGCTGTCGTCGCCGTCGCCGTCGGCGTCGTAGTCGCTCTCGCCGTCGCAGTCGCTGTCGACGCCGTCGTACCAGGTCTCGCTCACGCCCGGGTGGATGCCGTCGTCGGTGTCGTCGCAGTCGTCGACATCCCAGCGGTAGCCGTCACAGTCGGCGTCCAGGCTGGTGGGGGCGACGAAGCTGCCGCTCGCCGTGACCGCCACGTTGTCGAACCAGGCCCGCGAGCCCGAGGGCACGGTGCCGTCGACGACGGCGCGCACCTGGACCGAGCTCGTGCCGGACGGCACGGTGAAGCTGCAGTAGACGAACTCCCACTCGCTGTCGGTCGTGTCGTCGCCCTTGCAGGCCGTCGACATGGCGCTGCACTCGAAGCTCACGTCGTTCAGGTCGAGGTAGGCGTGGCCGCCCTGCAGCGCGTTGCGGACGTAGCCGGACAGCACATAGGTGGACCCCGGGCTGACGGTCACCGCCCGCGACAGGGCGACGCCCGCCCCGGTGTTCGTCCAGCTGGTGTCCATCATGCTGGCCGCGCCACTGCCGGCGAAGCTGTCGTCGCTCGTCCACCCGAAGCGGCTGTAGGTCACCGACTTCGCGCTGTAGGTCAGCGACCAGCCCGTCGGCGTCGTGCTGCTGTGCGACTCGAAGTTGCCGTTGGTCACCACGCTGTAGCTGGCCGCGCTGGTGTCGAAGGGGCCGGGGAGGGAGGCCGCCCGCGCCGGCGAGGCGGACAGTGCCAGCAGCAGGATCGAAGGTGCGGCGAGGGGCAGGTGGATCCCGACCCCGAGGGACGACGAGCGAGACATGGGGACTCCGGAGTGGAGCGCATCGTAGCCGCCGCGATGTGGTTAGGCGCGCCGCGTGAGTGAAGCCCACACCCCCATCCTCGCCGCCGACGGCCCGCGCATCTCCGCAGGGCCGACCGACGTCGCGAAGCCCTTCGTGAAGTGGGTCGGAGGCAAGCGACAGCTCCTCCCCGAGATCCTGGCGCTGATGCCCGCGCGGGCCGAGACCTACTGCGAGCCCTTCGTCGGCGGCGGTGCGGTCTTCTTCGCCTTGTACGCCGAGGGTCGGATCGGGACCGCCCGGCTGGCCGACCGCAACCTGCGGCTGGTCCGCACCTGGCGGGCGATCCAGTCCGACGTCGACGGCGTCTGCGAGCGGCTCGACGCCTTCCGCGCGGCCCACTGCAAGGACCACTACTACGAGGTGCGCCAGCTGGACGTCGACGCCTTCGACGCCGACGCCGACGTGGCCGCCTGGTTCATCTACCTGAACAAGACCGGCTTCAACGGCCTGTACCGGGTCAACCGCAGCGGCGGCTTCAACGTGCCCGTCGGTCGGCACAAGAGCCCCCGGGTGCTCGACGAACCGAACCTGCGGGCCGCCCACCGCGCCCTGCAGTGCGCCGAGATCCTGCACCTCGACTTCCAGGAAGCCTGCGTCGATCTGCGGCGGGGCGACGCCGTCTACTTCGACCCGCCCTACGTGCCGCTGACCCCCACCGCGAACTTCACGTCGTACACGGCCGCGGGCTTCGACGGCGACGATCAGCGGCGGCTGGCCGACTTCGCGCACGAGCTCAAGGCCCAGGGCGTGGCCGTCGTGCTGAGCAACCACGACGACGACAACCTCAAGGCGCTGTACACGCCCGGCTTCCGCAGCAAGATCGTCAAGGCCCGCCGCAGCGTGAACCGCGACGGCGACAAGCGCGGCACGGTGGACGAGGTCCTGATCTGGTAGCGACGCGATTGCGCGCAGGTTGTGCAAAGGCTATACAGTCCGGGTCGAACCCGAGGGCGCCTTGGCCGGAATCCTGCCGCTGATCCTGTCTCTGGCCGGGCCGTCCTCGGCCGCTCCGGGAGCGGACGCGCCGGGCGACGACGCACCGCCCACGACCCTGCCGGAGCCGGTCGGCGAGGCGACCCTGCCCGTGCTGGTGCGCGATGCCGCCGCGCCCTACCCGCCCGACGCCCTCGCGCTCGGCCTGGGGGCCGACGTGCTCCTGGTCCTGGACGTCGACGCGGACGGGACCGTGCTGGCGGCAGCCGTGGCCTCCTCCGCCGTGGCCTCCTCCTCCGCCTCCTCCTCCGACCCTGAACAGACCCTGTCACCGGAGCTGGTCGCCGCCTTCGACGCGGCGGCCCTGCAGGCCGCGCGGTCCTTCCAGTTCGAACCCGCCCGGACGGCGTCCGGCGAAGCGGTCCCGGCCCGCATCCAGTACCGCTACCGCTTCGTCGCCGATCGGGCGCCGCCGCTGCGCATCGTGGCCGTGGTCACGGCAGGCGCCGACGGTCCGCCCCTGTCCGACGTGGACGTCGTCGCCGCCGGGCCCGACGGCGTACGCCAGCTGGCCACCACCGACGCCGACGGCGTGGCGCGGTTCGCCGGCCTGGCCGACGGCGACTGGGACATCGCCGTCCAGGCCCTGGGCCTGCAGACCGCCACCCGCTCGATCTCGCTGTCGCCCGACGGAGTCGTCGAGCTGACCTTCCCGATGGTCGCCGACGCGCCGCCGCCGACCGACGACGTGCCCGGCGAGGTCATCACCATCACCGCCGAGGCCCTGCCGCCCCAGGTCACCGAGCGCGTCCTGACCATGGACCAGGTCCGCTACCTGCCGGGCACCGGCGGCGACGTGGTGAAGGCGGTGCAGAACCTGCCGGGTGTGAACCGGGCGCCCCTGGGCGTCGCGCAGATCCTGATCCGCGGCACCGCGCCCGAAGACAGCAAGACCTACATCGACGGCATGGCCCTGCCGATCGTCTTCCACTTCGCGGGGCTCAACACCGTCGTCAACAGCGACAGCCTGGAGGAAGTGGCCTTCCTGCCCGGGTCGTACGGCGTGCGCTACGGCCGGACCCTGGCCGGACTGGTGGACCTGCGCACGACCCCGTCGCTGCCCCAGGAGAGCGGCGGCTACGTCAGCGTCGACCTGTTCCAGGCCACGGCCTTCCACGAGCAGCGGATCGGCGACCGCACGGCCGTCAGCATGTCGGCGCGGCGCTCCTACGTCGATACCATCCTGACCCCGGTGCTGACCGAGCTGACGGGCTCGACCTTCCAGGCGCCCCGCTACTACGACGTCAACGCCCGCGTGCTGCACCGCTCCGCGAACGACGACGTCTGGGATGCCTTCCTGGTCGGCAGCAGCGACGCCTTCCGGGTCATCGACCCCGACACCGACGAGGTCAGCATCGGCCTGACCACCCGGTTCATCAAGCTCCGCCTGCTGCACCGCCACGTCGACGACGACGGCTGGCGGCACGAGTCCGCCGCCATCTTCGGCATCGAGGAAGAAGCCTTCCAGATCGCCCCCGACGGCGACGCCTTCGAGCGGCCGCTCGACCTGGGGCTGCGGCACGAGCTCTACAAGGCCGCCCCCGACACTGGCTTCGGCGACGGCGCCTTCGGCCTGGGGCTGCGCACGGGCGTCGACGTGGTCGCCAGCCGCTACCGCTTCCAGTACGAGGTCCCGAGCTTCGACACCAGCGAGTCCGGCGACATCGGCATCCTGGCGCCGGCCGCCTATGTCGAGCCCACGGTGCGCATCGGGCGCTTCGACCTGGTGCCGGGCCTGCGGGCCGACCTGTGGAGCACCGCCCCGGCGGACGACAGCGCCGGCTGGACCAACCTGGCGGTGGACCCGCGGTTCAACGCGGCCTGGCGCTTCTCGCGGAAGGGCCGGCTCAAGCTCGGCGTCGGCAAGTACAGCCAGTTCCCCGACCCGCGCGAGGTCACCGTCACCAGCGACGGCAACCCCGATCTGACCCACGAGTACGCCCTGCAGACCGGCATCGGCTGGGAGCAGCGGTTCGGCGAGGACTGGTCGCTGGAGCTCAACCGCTACTACAACTGGCTGGAGCGGCTGGTCGTCGGCAACGAAGACGCCTTCCGGTTCTTCTCGGGGCCGCCCCCGGGCGGCGAGCTCGACACCGGCGACTACGAGAACGACGGCACCGGCCGCAGCGCCGGCATCGAGCTGCTGCTGAAGTGGCAGACCGAGCGCACGGTGGTGTTCCTGAGCAACACCATCAGCCACTCGGTGCGCCAGAAGCGGCCCGACCAGCCCGAGCGCCTGTTCGAGTACGACCAGCCCATCGTGCTCAACCTGCTGGCCAGCCACGAGGTGCCGACCCCCAACCGCAAGCGCAAGGGCAGCTGGCGGTTCGGCGGCCGGTTCCGGTTCGGCAGCGGCAACCCCTACGATCCCCTGGTCAACCGCTGGTTCGACCTGGAGACCGGCGAGTGGAGCCCCGTGTTCAGCGCCGAGCAGGCCCGCACGCCGCCGTTCTACCAGCTCGATCTGCGGGTCGACCGGTCGTGGGAATTCCGTCGCTGGACCCTGTCGAGCTACCTCGACCTGCAGAACGCCACGAACCGGTCGAACACCGAGGTCATCGGCTACAGCGACGACTACCGCACCGAAGAGCCCATCACCGGCCTGCCGCTGGTGCCGGCCTTCGGCTTCAAGGGGGAGTGGTGATGCTGCCCGTGCTGCTGCTGCTGCTGGGCTGCGACGGCGGGCCCAGCGACGTCACCGTCATCCGGGACGTGCAGATCGTGCACGCCGGCGTGGACGTGCCGGTCGCCGTCCCGGGGCTGTCGCAGCGCTACACCCTGACCGTGGCCGACCCGACCGGCGGCGGGGTCGAGCTGCTGGCCTGGGCCTGCACCGGCTTCGACGGCGAGTGCGCGGAAGCGGCCTTCGTCGCTCCCGCCGAGCGCATGGTCGTCGTCGACGCGGTGGACCAGGGCGACTTCAGCGAAGACGCCGACCTGGACCTGACCGTGCCCGCCGAGCTCGCGCTGCTGGCCGGCGCTGACACCGGCCTGCCCTTCGATCCCTTCGCCGGCGTCTGGTTCCTGGCCTGCGAGCCGGGGCTGTGCCCGTGGATCCGGCAGGCCCGCGACGCCCTGGCCGCTGGCGCCATCGACGCCGAGCTCGAGGCCTTCCTGGGCGACCCGACCGCGGCGCTGGACCAGGTCCCGGCCGACGGCAGCTCGCTGGCCCAGCGGCGCCTGCCCCTGGCCACCGACGACGGCGCCGAGCCCAACGCCAACCCCGAGCTGCGGGTGGCCGGCGACCCCGTCCTGGCCGTGCAGACCGGCGCCGAGGTGCCACTGACCTTCGAGTGGATCGACGAAGAGCCCGGCAGCATCGAGCTGCAGGCCTTCACCACGGTCGGGGCCATGGGACCGCCGACGGCGGTGTTCGACGATCCCGAGATCACCTGGTTCGCCGGCGAAGAAGCCGGCGCGGGCCGGCTCTACGTGGTCGCCCGCGACGCGTCCGGCGGCAGTGCCTTGTGGCGGGCCGACGCGTCGGTGGAGTGAGCGCGACCGCCCGGACGGGTGCTCCCCGCGGGGATCAGAGCTGGTCGACCACCCAGCTGGCCAGCTCGCCGTACTGCTTCGCGCCGCGGCTCAGCGGGTCGAAGGCGTAGACGTCGCGGCCCTCGTGCTGGGCCTTGGACAAGGCGCTGTTGATGCCGATCTGCACGGGCACGAGCACCTCGCCGTAGGCCTGGCGCAGCTCGTCCATGATCGCCTGGTTCAGCGTGGTGTTGCGGCCGTCGACGCGGGTCAGCAGCAGCCCGAGCACGTCGATCTCGGGGTTGAGCCGGCCGGCGACCTGGGTGATGGCTTCGACCAGCGCGTGCACGCCGTTGAGGGCCAGCGGCGAGGGATCGCAGGGGATGAGCACCTGGTCGGCGGCCACCAGCCCGTTGAGCGACAGGTTGCCCAGGTTCGGCGGGCAGTCGATGACGATGACGTCGTAGTGGCTGCGGGTGATCTCCAGCGCGTCGCGCAGGATGAACTCCTTGCCGATCCGGGTGCCGAGCAGGTCCTCGGCGGCGCCCAGGCGGCCGTCCACGGGCGTGACCTCGAGCCCGTCGATGCCGGTGCGGGTCACGACCTCGAGCACCTCGCGCTTGCGGGCGGTGTCGGTGAGCACATCGGACAGCTTGCCGCCGCCGGGCTTCACCTCGGCCGACAGGGCGGTGCCGACGTGGCCCTGGGGGTCCAGGTCGACCAGCAGCACGCGCTTGCCGTGGTAGCGGGCCAGGCCGGCGGCCAGGTTGACGCTGGTGGTGGTCTTGCCGACCCCGCCCTTCTGGGTGGCGACGGCGATGACGGTGGCCTGGCGATCGCCGCGGGGCAGGGCCGGAGGCGCGGCTGCGGGGGAGGTGGCTTCGGCGCCGCGCAGGCGCTGCATGCGGGTGCGGATCGAGGAGAGGGCGCGCATCGGAGGTCCGGGGGAGGGAGGGCATCCTGGGAGGAGCGAGCACTGCGAGAGTAGCTTCGAGGCGTCCTCTTGTCACGTCAAGGGCTACCGGCTCCCAGGGAGGCGATAGGCTTCCGGCAGCCGGGAGGTGCGCAGTGGCAGGCACGGGACAGCGATGGTCGAGCGGGAAGGTGCTGCTGGTCAGCGGGGGGGCTGGGGCCCTGGCGCGGCAGGTGGCCCAGGCCTTCGGCGACGCCGGGGCCCGGGTGGTGCTGGTCGATCGACCCGGAGAGAGGCTGCAGGAGCGAGCCGCCGCGCTCGGGCTGGCCAGCGTCGGCGCCGATCTGCGGTCGGACGAAGCCGCCCGCGACGTCGTGGCCCGGGTGGCGGCCGACCACGGCCCGGTGGACGGCCTGATCCACTGTGCGGGGGCCTTCGCCTGGGCCCCGGTGGCCGACACGACGGACGACGCGCTGGAGCTCATGCTCGGCGCCAACCTGCGCAGCCTGGTCGCCCTGACCCGCGCGGCCCTGCCGGGCATGGTCGAGCGGGACAGCGGCTTCGTCGCCGGCGTGGGCAGCATGCAGGCCGTGCAGGGCGGCGCCCCCGGGGTCGCGGCCTACGCGGCGGCCAAGGCCGGCGTGGTCGCGTGGCTGTCGTCGCTGGCCCAGGAGCTCGGCGGGACCGGGGTCCGCGTGTGCACCCTGCTGCCGATGGGCGTCATCGACACGGCGCGCAACCGGGCCGACATGCCGGACGCCGATCCGGGGGGCTGGATCGACCCGGCGGCCCTGGCGGACGCGCTGCGGTTCGCCGCCGACGCCGTCGGGCGCGGTCGGATCCGCCAGCTACAGGTCTGGCCGCGGGGCTGACGACGGCTTCCGGGCAGCGCCCTCAGGCGACCCGCGGCCGCGACGCCAGCCACAGTCCCGCGGGCACGCTCGTGAGCACCGTCGCGCAGACCCAGGCCACGGCCGGGCCGGCGACCAGCCCCAGCGCCGGCAGCGCCCAGGCGGCCAGCAGGGCGTAGGCCGCGACCGAGGAGCTGCCGAGCATCATCGGGCCCACCGCACCCACCGGCACGGCTTCTCCCTGGGACAGCCACAGGCTGACCATCGTGGTCAGGAAGATCGCCGGGAAGACGCTGGCCATGCCCGCCAGCAGGTCCAGCCCGGTGCTGGCGATGGCGACGCTGGCGCCGATGGCGCAGGCCGCCAGCAGCCCGCGGCCGAGCAGGGTCGGCAGCGGCACCCGGCGGGTCCCCCGCGGCGCCGGCAGCGGGGCCAGGCAGGCCAGCGCGCCGACCCCCACGATGAGCAGGGTGGTGCCGACCCCCAGCGCGGCGGTCGGCAGCCCGGCGGCGCGGGCCGCCCCCCCGCCGACGACGATGCCTGCCGCGCCCAGCCCCCAGGCCGTCAGCGACAGGACGACCATCCAGGCCAGCCGCGCGCCCAGGGTCGCGGCCGGCAGGCGCCCGGGCAGCACCCGCCACAGCCACAGGAAGCCGGCGTTGAGCAGCATGCCCGCCGGCACGGCGAGCATCGCGTCGCGGAAGGCCGCAGGCGTCGGCGCGCCCAGGAAGATGCCGATGCTGGCCGGCACGATGGTGGTGGGCAGCGTGCCCAGGATGCCGCCCAGGCGGCCGCCCCAGCGCTCGATGGCGACCGTCACCCCGATCGCGACGCCGCCCGCCATCAGGGCGGGCAGCAGCAGGGCAGCGGGGCTCAGGTCGGGGGCCAGCACCCGCGGGGGCTATCCCTCCGCGGCGTCGTCCGCGGCCCCGTCCGCGGCCCCCTCCGCAGCGGGCACCTCTGCGGCGTCCACGACCTCGACGGCGTCCCCGGGGACCTCGATCTGCTCGACGGGCTCGACGGTCTCGGGGACCGGCTCGGCCTCGCGCAGCAGCAGCCCGGCGCCCAGCAGCAGCGGCAGCGCCTTGTCGTCCTGGGCGCCGAAGGTCTGGTTCAGGCTGAACAGCGCCAGGGCGATGCCGACCGGCGCGCTGACCTTGGCGACGGTGGACGCGCCTGCCCGGATGCCCGTGAACACGGGCCCGACCTTGGGCAGCAGCGGTACCAGGTCCCACAGGGGGCCACGGGTCCACTGCAGCAGCTTGAGGGCCGCGATGTGGCTGCCGGCGGCGCCGGCCCCGCCCGCGACGCCGGCGAAGGCGCCGCCCAGCCGCCTCGACAGGCGCTCCAGCGCGGCGGGGTCGACCTGGTCCAGCGCCTCGACCCGACCGTCGGGCAGCACCTCGGTCACCAGCGCGTCCAGGCGCCGCCAGGCGTCGCCTTCGGGCAGCTCCAGGTCCAGGCGGCGGGCGACCCGGTCCACCAGGCGGTCCAGGCTGGCCGGCAGCGCGACCATCCCGGCAGGTGTGTGGGTGCGCCACCACAGCTGGCGGACGAAGCGGTCGGCCAGGGCGTTGGCGTCGGCGTCTTCGGGGGTGTCCACGCCGGCCCCCTCCAGCACGGCGGCCAGCCCCTCCCGCGAGCAGCGGGACAGGCGCAGGGCGAGGTCGTGGCGCGAGACGGTGGACATGGCGGCTCCCGGGGGCATGCTCGCCCCTCGCTGTCGCCCCACGCTACGAGCGAGGCGGTGGCAGGATTGCGCCACTCCTCCCTGCACACGAGGTCCGGGATCTCCACCCCTCCCCCGAAGAACCTGCGGACCCTGCTGGCCGAGTCCCCGCCGCCGGTGTCGATGAAGCAGGCGTGGCGGGCCTACCTGCAGGGGGTCCGCGCGCACCGGCGCGCCTCCGGCTGGCAGGCCGTGCACGGCGACCGCGCCGCCCTCGAGCGCACCCTCGACCGGCCGGTGCCCGCCCCCGAGGTCGAGCCCCGCGCGGCCACCGTCGCCCGCACCATCAAGGGCGTGCTGCAGGTGCTGGTCCACCACGAGCTCTCGCCCGGCGACCGCGGCGACGCCGTGCGCAAGGTCGACGCCGGCCTGTGCCGCCTGGCGCCCGCCGTGGTCGACGCGCCGCTGCGCGTGGTCGTCAGCGGCTGGCCGCCCGGTGTGCCCGACGACGTGCGCGCAGCCGTGGTCGGGCTGCCCTGGGCCGCCGAGCTGTGGCTGCGGCCGCGCGACGCGGCGTCCCTGGTGCACGCCCTCGACGGGCAGCCCCTCGGCGGCAGCGAGCTGCGGGTCCAGGTCGCCCTGCCCGACGGCACCGCCTTGCCCGACGGCACCGTGCTGCCCGCCCCGCCGCGCGAGGCCCGGGATCGCAGCCGTCGCACCCGGGGACGCCCGTGGCTGCCGCACCACGACGAGCAGGGCCGGAACAGCCTGTCCCCCCTCGCGCTGGCCGAGGCCCAGGCCGCGCTGGTCCCCACCCCGGCCGTGGTGGACGCCTTCTGCGGCATCGGCGGGAACAGCGTTGCCTTCGCCCGGGCCGGGCTGCGGGTCGTGGCCATCGAGCAGGACGCGGAGCGCGCCGCGCTGGCGCGCGACAACCTGGCCACCCTGGGGCTGGCCGTGGCGGTCCGCACCGCCGACGCGAGCAGCCTCCTCTCGACCCTGCCCCTCCCCGGGACCCCCTGCACCCTGTTCCTGGACCCACCCTGGGGCGGCCCGGGCAGCGGCGGCCGCCCGACCGACTGGTCCTCCCTCGTGCCCCTCTCCGCCGAGACCCTCGCCCGGTTCGACGTGCTGCTGCTCAAGGCGCCCCGCGCCTTCGACCTCGCTTCCCTGCCGCCCGACCGGGCCTGGTCGGCGACCTTCCACCTCTCCGAGCCCGGAGCCGACGGGCGCGCAGTGGTCAAGGCCATCAGCTGCGTGGGAACCCGCGCGTGACCGCGCGGCGCACCGGGGCGCCCGGTCAGCCGGTATGCTGGGGGTGCCGGGGCACCGGCGTGCGCACCATGGGCACGGGCGGCCGTGCGGAGGGACGGGATGGGTGACGAGAAGACCGGGGACGAGAAGAAGGGCAGCGCCTTCCCCTGGGCGCGCAACCTCGACTCTGCCTTTCCCTTCCGCAAGGGCCGCACGGCGATCCCCGACGACGAGCCGACCGAAGGCACGAACGACCCGCGGCCGGACGGGGCGCCGTCGCCCCCGCACGTCTCCGGCGCGCGCCCGGCCGATCCCGAGACCCTGCGCACCGGCCCGACGTCGATCTCGGCCCTGCTGAGCGGCGGGCGCAAGCGCCGCCCGGTCGAAGACGAGACCGACGGGGTCCGCCCGGCCGGCGAAGACGAAGAGGAGTCGAGCAGCGCCGAAGCGGTCGGCAGCTGGCCCAGCGCCGACGACCGCCTGAGCGCCATCCGCAAGCTGATGCCCCGCACGCCGTCGATGGACGACGTGCCGCTGCCGATCGAAGACAAGGCCGCCCTGCCCGAGCCGCCGCCCGAACCCAAGCGCGGCACCCGCAGCCGGCTGGGCCTGGGTTCGAGCGCCGAAGGCAGCCTGCGCCGCGGCCGGTTCCGCCCGAACGAGCCCAGCGACCTCGACGCCGCCGGCCTGCCCGACGGCCTCGTCGAAGCGTTGGTGGTCAAGCACCTCTACAACTCGCCGGGCGCGAGCGGCCGGGCGCTGGCCTACGACGTCGGCCTGCGCAACACCATCGTCGTCCGCATCCTCGAAGACCTGAAGATGCGGCGGCTGGCCATCCACCGCGCCGCCGCCGCGATGGGCGACTTCTACTACGAGCTCACCGAAGAAGGCCGCGACCTGGCCCGCGGGCTCAACAAGGACAGCCGCTATGCCGGTCCTGCGCCGGTGCCGCTGGTCCAGTACGTCGAGTCGGTCAAGAAGCAGGCCATCTCGACCGAGAAGCCCAAGCTGCCCCAGCTGCGCGGCGCCTTCTCCGACATGAAGGTGCCCGACAGCCTGCTCAACCGCATCGGCCCGGCCGTCACCCACGGCAAGGGTATGTTCATGTACGGCCCGCCGGGCAACGGCAAGACCTCGCTGGCCGAGCGCATCACCCGGGCCTACGGCCAGACCGTCTACATCCCACACGCCATCTACGCCGGCGGGCACATCATCCAGGTGTTCGACCCCGCCGTGCACGTGCCGGTCGACGAGTCCGACATCCAGGCCACCAGCGCCAACGACAAGATCGACCGCCGCTGGGTGCGCTGCCGGCGTCCGACCGTGCTGGTGGGCGGCGAGCTCACCATGGACGCCCTGGACATCGCCTTCGACGAGGTCGACGGCATCTGCGAAGCCCCCATCCAGATCAAGGCCAACTGCGGCACGCTGGTCATCGACGACTTCGGTCGCCAGCGCATGCCCCCCGACGAGCTGCTGAACCGCTGGATCGTGCCCCTCGAGAAGCAGGTCGACTACATCGCCCTGCCCGGCGGGCGCAAGGAAGCCTTTCCCTTCGAGTGCCTGCTGGTGTTCAGCACCAACATGGAACCGCGGGACCTGGTCGACGAGGCCTTCCTGCGCCGCATCCCCTACAAGCTCGAGGTCGGCGACCCCGACGACGACACCTTCATGGAGCTGCTCGAGCAGATCTGCGCGAAGCTCGGCCTCGAGGTCGTCGACGACTCCCTGCAGTACCTGCTGCAGCACCACTTCAAGGCCACCGGCCGCAACATGCGGTTCTGCCATCCCCGCGACCTGATGCTGCAGGTGCTCAACCTGTGCCGGTTCCGCGAAGAGCCGCTGGTGGTCGACCGCCACAAGGTCGACGAAGCCGTGCTGATGTACTTCAGCCTGCTGTAGCCCGCGTCGTGGGGAACCCCCGCCGACCGGCTATGGTCTGCGGGAGCCCGGAGGTCCCATGTCCCGCCCCCTGGCGGTCGCCGCCGCCCTGCTCGCGCTGCTGGCCAGCCCCGTCGCCGCCGCCGCGTCGCGCATGGTCGTGACCGCGCCGCAGGAGATCCGCGTCGTCCTGGACCAGCAGCCCATCTCGACCGGGGCCGGGCTCGGGCGCATCACGATCAGCAACGTCACGCCGGGGCGCCACCACCTGGTGCTGCTCGACATGAGCGGGGCCCTGCTCTACCAGGCCACCATCGACGTGCCCGACAACGTCAGCGCGACGGTGACCTGGGACGGCACGCGGGCCGCCCTGGCCGGGATCACCGAGGTCACGGGCACCACCGCCGATGCCCCCTCGCCCTACGCCGACCCGGCCGACACCCCCGTCGAAGAAGACACGGCCGCCCTCGAGCGCGCCCAGGACGAAGACCCCGACGGCATGAAGGCCAGCGCCAACGGGCAGCAGGAGAAGCGCGACTACCACTCCGTCGGTGGGCGCATCCCCTACGAGGTCACCCAGGTCACCGGCCAGGCCGCCCAGGTCGTCGTCGGGAACCCCATCCAGGCCGCCGAGCCCGCGGTGAGCGCCGTGACCGGCGGCTTCCAGTACATGGTCTACTCGGCGGAAGCGGGCACCGGGCGCAAGCGCTACGACCCCGCCGCCCGCCAGGGTCGCCCCGACGTGGCCCCGCCCGTGCTCGAGAAGGTGAAGCTCACCAACACCACCGGGGCCCCCCTGTCGGTGTTCGTCGACGGCATGTGGCTGCACGACTTCGCCGCCGACGACTGGACCAAGGAAGGCCCCCAGGTCTACGAAGCCGAGCTCGAGGTCGGCCGCCGCGAGCTGCAGTTCATCGACCGCCGCACCAAGGGCATGGTCTACCAGGGCTCGCTGCGGGTGAAGGAAGGCTTCGTCGTCGAGATGTCCTTCTCGGATGTGCAGCCGCCCAAGGCCGACAACGCGAACTGGGCCTGGGCCGCCCAGTAGGGGCGCCGCCGACACGGGAGCAACGTGGACGTCGACGAGATCCTGCGGGCAGCGGCCCGCCGCCGGTTCGCCCAGGTGGTCGATCCGGCCCTGGGACAGGGCATCGCCCTGGGCGAAGCCGCGGCCTGCTTGGCGGCCGAAGAGCAGCCCGGCACCGACCCCTCGGTCGTGCTCGGCATGCTCGACGGCCTGGCCGAAGGCCTGCACGTACCGGCCGACCTGCCCGAGGTGCAGCGCGTGGCGCGGCTGGGCCACCACCTGTTCGAGGCGCTCGGCTTCGGCGGGGACCTCGACGACTACGGCGACCCCGCCAACAGCTTCCTGGACCGGGTGATCGAGCGCCGCAAGGGCCTGCCGATCCTGCTGTCGGTCGTGGTGATCGAGGTCGGCCGCCGGGTCGGCGTGACCATCGACGGCGTGGGTTTTCCCGGGCACTTCCTGGTCCGTCCCCGTGACGTGGACCCGCCCTTCTTCATCGACCCCTACCACCAGGGCCGCATCGTCCGCCCCGACGAGCTCGGCGCCCGCCTGGACGCCATGACCGGCGGCCAGCGCCGGGACCTGCTCGAGCCCGTCGGACCCCGCGAGATCCTGCTGCGCATGAACCGCAACCTGAAGCAGGCCTGGCTCGAGAAGCGCGACGTACACGCCGTGTTGCGGGCCATCGAGCGACTGCTGCTGCTCGATCCGGGGCTGGTCGACGAGCGCCGTGACCGCGCCCTGCTCCTGGGCCAGCTCGGCCGGCTGGACACCGCCATCTCCGAGCTCGAGGCCTGGCTGCGGCTGCACCCCGACGCCCCGGAGTCCGACCGCCTGCGCCAGCACCTGGCGCGGCTGCTGGCCCGGCGGTCCAAAGCGTCCGGCTAGCGGCGCTAGCCTGGCTCAGGCCAGGTCCACCGGGGTCAGCAGGATGACGCTGATGCCCACGGCGTCTTCGTCCCCCAGGTTCCGGTAGCCATGGCGCTGATCGCCTCGGAACACCACCGCGTCTCCGGGGGCGAGCACGTAGTGCTGGCCGGCCACGGACAGGCCGAGGGTGCCCCGCTCGCAGGTCAGGTACTCGCGGGTGCCGCGGGTGTGGGGGCTGCCGGCCATCGCGCCGCCGGGCGGCAGGTGCAGGCGCTCGATGGCCAGGCCGGGCGTGGGGTCGGGGAGCAGGTCCCGGACGGTCGCGCTGCCCTTGCGGCGGGTCGGCAGGTCCGCCGCCCGGTACAGCCGCCCGATGTCGCGGGGAGGCGCGATCAGTTCGTCCAGCCCGACCTGCAGGGCGGCGGCCACGCGCAGCAGCACGGCCAGGGTCGGGTTGCCGCCCCCCGCTTCGAGCGTCGCCCAGGTGGCGCGCGGGAGGCCGGCGAGGGCCGCGACCCGGGCCTGGGAGAGGCCGCGGGCGTCTCGCAGGACACGCAGGTTCCGGGCGAGGTGATCGGCGGCAGGCGTGGGGTTGGGAGTCGGGGAGGAGGGGGGAGGGGAGGAGTCGTCCATGCGGTCGATGTATCGACAGGATGACGGTGTGTCGACCATCTGGTCGAGGAGGCGACTGGGTGCGCGTAGAGGAGGAGCACCACCCCGGAGGACCCATGCTTCCCACCCGCTCCATCCTCACCGGCGCCAGCCGCGGCCTCGGTCGTGCCCTGGCCCTCTCCCTCGCTCGACCCGGCGCGCGCCTGGTCCTGGTGGCACGGGGCGCCGACGCCCTGGACGCCGTGGCGGTCGCCGCCCGTGCCCGCGGCGCCGACGTGCTCGCCATCTCGGCCGATCAGGGCGAGCTGTCCGGGCTGGACGGTGTCGCCGCCCGCGCCCTGGACTTCCTGGGCACGCCCGAGCTGCTGGTGCTCAACGCCAGCACGCTGGGAGCCGTGCCCATGCCGCGGCTGCTCGACAGCAGCGACGACGTGCTCGAGCGCACCTTCCGCGTGAACGCCGTCGGCCCGTTGGCCCTGGTCCGACGGCTGGCGCCGGCGATGGTGCTGGCGGGACGCGGCCATGTGGTCGGCATCTCGTCGGACGCGGCGGTCGAGGCCTACCCGACCTGGGGGCCCTACGGCGGCAGCAAGGCGGCGCTGGACCACCTGCTGGCGGTGCTCGCCGCCGAGCTCGACGGCAGCGGGGTGTCCGTGCACGCCTTCGACCCCGGCGAGATGGCCACCGACATGCACCGCGACGCGCTGCCGGACGCCGATCCGGCCACGCTGCGCGATCCGTCCGACGTCGCGATCGCCCTGCTGGCGGCCCTGGACGACCCGGGCCCGGTCCGCCGGTCGCTGGGAGGTGCGGCATGACCGTGCAGATGCCCGCCGCGTCCTGGGTCTCGCCGGCCGACGACCGCCTGCTCCACATCGACGCCGCCACGGGCGCCGTCGGCCACCATCGCCCCGACGACCTGCCGGACCTGCTCGCCCCCGGCGATCTGCTGGTGCTCAACGACGCGGCCACCCTGCCCGCCAGCCTGTCGGCGACGGCCCACGGGCGCAGGCTGGAGCTGCGGCTGGCCGAGTGGCGGCGTGAGGGCCCGCTGTGGGCCGTGCTGATGGGCGAGGGGAGCTGGCGCGAGGACACGGACCTGCGTCCTGCGCCTCCGACCCTTCACGTCGGCGAGCGCCTCACGCTGGCCGGTGGGATCGCGGCCCGGGTGGTCGCGGTGGACCCCCGCAGCCCGCGGCGGCTGCAGGTGGAGCCCGAGCTGTCGGGCGATGCGCGCCTCTCGTGGGTCCATGCCCACGGCGCACCCGTCCAGTACCGCTACGCCGCCGACGTGCTGGGGCTGCAGGTCGTGCAGAACGCCTACGCGGCCCGCCCCTGGGCCGTCGAGATGCCGAGCGCGGGCCGGCCGCTGACCTGGGCCCGGCTGCACGCCCTGCGGGCGCGGGGCGTGGGCATCGCGCGCCTGACCCACGGGGCGGGCCTGTCGGCGACCGGCGACCCGGCGCTCGACCAGACCCTGCCCTGGCCCGAGCGCAGCGACCTGCCCGCCGAGACCCTGCGGGCGGTGCGCGCCACCCGGGCGGCCGGCGGTCGGGTGATCGCCGTCGGCACCACCGTCGTCCGGGCGCTGGAGGCCGCGGCGGCGCGGGGCTGGACGGCCGGCGAGCACGAGGTCGACCTGGTGCTCGATGCCGGCCACCGCCGACGGGCCGTCGACGGCGTGCTGACCAACATGCACGGGCCCGACGAGTCGCACTTCCGGCTGCTCTCGGCCATCGCGCCCCCGGCGTTGCTGGCCCGCGCCCATGCCCAGGCCGCCGCGGCCGGCTACCGCGCCCACGAGCTGGGCGATGTGGCGCTGATCCTTGGCGAGCCGATGCAGAGACCGGCTCGACATCCCTAGCGCTGCTAGTCCGTCACCACCGCCGGGGCTCGACCCGCCCCGGTCGGCGGGCCGCGATGAAGGTCGAGGGATCCAGGTACAGCCCGTCGGGGTCGCCGTAGCCGGCGCCGACGGGCAGCCGCGCCATGCTGCGCAGCTCGAAGTGCAGGTGGGCGCTGTAGCGGCCGTGGGCGTCGCCCATGGTGCCCAGGACATCGCCGCGCTCGACCAGGTCCCCCTCGTGCACGTCGATGCGGTCCAGGTGGGCGTACAGGCTCTCGACCTCGTGTCCGTCGGGCATGCGGTGCACCACTCGCACCACGCGGCCCCAGCCGTTGTCGCCCAGGTCCTGGGCCATGGCGACCCGGCCGTGGGCGACGACGTGGATCGGCGTGCCCAGGTCGCTGTTGCCTCCACCGGGGCCGTTCCAGTCCTCGCCCAGGTGGTCGCCCCGGCCCGACGCCGGGTCCTGGAAGCCCTGGGTCACGATGTAGCCGGCGCCGTCCGGCGGGCCGACGGGGAAGTCGAAGCCGTCGACCTCGGCCGGCGGCGGGAGCGCGGGCGGCGCGGCCATCGGGGCACGGGTCTGGCTGGCGACGGCCATCAGGGTGGGCACGACGAGCAGCGGCAGCAGGGCCAGCAACACCTGCGCGGCGCGGGTCAGGCGACTGTGGATCGACGCGGTCATGGCGCCTCCGGGTTCCCTCGCTGGGACCGCGGACAGGGCGCAGGGGTCGTCAGGACCCGGTCAAACCGTGGGTCGACCGTGCGGCCGGCTCAGGCCCGGGTCGACGCCAGCGACCACAGCACGACCCGCGCCTGGGCCTCGGCCGTCGGCGTGTCGAAGGACGCGGACACCAGGAGCTCCTGGCCGGGGGCGAACAGTCGGGCGATCCAGCGCGGCTGGGTGCCCTCGACCAGCCGGTAGCGCAGGGCGGCCTGGTCCCCGGCCCGCTGCTCGTCGACCTGGGTGGCCGCGGGCGAGCGCTCGCTGCGGGCGCGCTGCAGGCGGGCATCCACCGGCTCGGTCGTGCTCCGGGCGTCGATCCACAGGGTCAGCTCGGGCCGCCACAGCACCAGGCTGCCGTCGTCCAGCCGACGGAAGCAGGCCGCGGGCAGCACGCAGCGCCAGTGCTCGGTCAGGCGGGCGGGACCGGCCTGCAGGGCAGTCAGCATCTCGACGGGTGGAGGAGGAGGTCCCTGCACCACGACCAGCTGTCGGTCGGGCCCCACGCGGCCCACCACGGTCCCGGGGGGCCGGGTCAGGAAGCGCACGATCTCGGGGTCCCGGCGCACCAGGGTGTCCAGGTCGTAGACCGCGAAGGCCGAGGCGTCGGACAGCTCGGCCTCGGTCTCCTGGCCGCTCGTGATGAACCAGCCGCTGTCGCGCGGATCCCGCGGCGGCTCGCGCTCCATCCACCCGACGGGCAGGCCCTGGTCGATGAGCCGTCGGCTGGCGACGGCGCCGCCCATGGCGGGGATCAGGCGCTTCTCGGGTCCGGACACGGTGGACTCCAGCTCAGGGAGGGGGCCAGGGCTCGCGACCGTCGGCCACCCGCTTCGCCTGGACCTCTCCCCAGGTCTGGCCCGACGGGTGCGGGCGCGGGTCGGCCATCGTCCAGGTGTGGCCGGCGGCTTCGAGCGCCAGGGCGGCCGCCATGGTCAGGTGGTCCATGCCGGCGCGGCCGATGACCTGGACGGTCACCGGCAGCCCGCGCTCGTCGAAGCCCATCGGCACGACCGTGACCGCGGCCTGCATCACGTTGAAGATGCTGGTGTAGCCGGAGTGCGGGAAGGTGGTCCACGCGCCGCGGTGCACCGGGGCGGGCCGGGTGTAGGGCGGGTGGATGATGACGCCGTCGTCGCCCAGCAGCGCGTCGAGCTCCTCGCGCAGGGCGGCGCCTTCGTCGGCGAGCTTCTTCTGCATGCCGGGCATGACCTTGCCGAGCACCTCGCCGGCGGTCACCACCAGCGCGTCCCAGGAGTACCGCGGCCGGCCCACCAGGTGCCGCGCCAGCTCGCCCACGACGCCGATCGCCTGCCCCTGGCCCAGGATCTCGGCGTAGGGAGTGCCCGACGCCTCGCCCAGCATGGCGGACCAGATCTCGAAGGCCTTCTGCAGCCGCTCGACCCGGGCGTCGACCCGGCGGGCCCCCGCGGCCACCAGGCTGTCGGTGGCCCGCTGCACGGCGTCCTGCATCACGGGGGCCGGGTGGAAGCGCCCGTTGGTGGGCACGGGGATGACCCGCAGCCGGCCGATGTCGACCGTGGCGGGGTCGACCAGGGTCCGCTCGTGGCACCAGGGGTCGACCCCGTCGGGACCCGCCATGATCGACACCAGCGGGTACAGGTCGCGCGCGCTACGGGTGAGGGGACCGCTGCCCAGGTAGGCGGAGGTGCCGTCTTCGATCATGTCCGGGAACTGGCCCGTGTTCGGCACCAGCCCGACGCTGGGCTTGTGGCCGAAGGTGCCGCACATGGCGGCGGGGATCCGGATCGACCCGCCGATGTCGCTGCCGAGCCCGACCGGCGAACAGCCGGCCGCCACCAGCGCGCCTTCGCCGCCGGACGAGCCCCCGGGGGTGCGGCGCAGGTCCCAGGGGTTGTTGGTGCGCCCGTAGACCAGGTTGATGGACTCCATCCACAGCCCGCCCTCCGGCACGTTGCTCACGCCGAGCACGACCATGCCGGCGGCGCGCATGCGGGCCACGGTGGGCGCGTCTTCGACCGACAGGGCGTCGCGGCGGGCCAGCATGCCGCCGGTCTTCGGCAGCCCCTGCACGCTGAAGAATTCCTTGATCGTGCAGGGCACGCCCAGCAACGGGGGCAGCGCGTCGAGCCCGCCGTCGCGGCGGGCTGCGTCGAGCCGGCGGTCGGCGTCGTCGGCCTCGGCGCGGGCCGCGGCGAAGCGGTCGGCCACCAGGGCGTTGATCAGCGGGTTCACCGCTTCGATGCGCTCGATGTGGGCGTCGACCAGGGCGCGCGAGCGCAGGTCGCCCGCGCGCAGCGCCGCGGCGAGGTCGATCGCTGCGCTGCGGTGCGGATCCGGAGCGCTCACCCCGCGCCCAGCAGCAGCGCCGCCGTGGCGCCGGCCAGGATCAGGAAGAACAGCACCGCTACGCCGACGACGGCCAGGGTGCTGCTGCCCGTGGCGGCTGCGGGGGCGGGCGCGGCGGCAGGCGCCACGGAGGGCGCGGCGGCGGCGGCGGCTTGCACGGGGGCCGCTGTCGGCACCACCGGCGGCGGCTGGTGGGCCAGGGTCGGCTCGGGGTCGAGCTCGATCTCGCCGATCGAGGCGTTCGCTTCGACCCGGGCGGTCACCGCGGCGAGGAGCTCTTCGGTGCCGGCGATCTCGGTCGGGTCCTCGGACACGTCCTCGCCCTCGCCTTCCGGCAGGGGGAGCTCGAAGTCGTCGTAGTCGAGGGGGCCACCGAGGTCGAGATCGTCGTACACGCTGCCTCCGGAGGAGGATGGCCCCCGGCTGGTGTCCCGCGGCGCCACGGGGGTGCGGCGGGCGGGACGGAACGCGGGGGCGTAACGCGCTCGCGGGCCGGGCGAGCGCAGGAAGGACCCGCATTGTAGGGCAGATCGTCCAGGGCTGCCGCGGCCCGGGCTCGCGCGATGGGGTGCGCCGGGGTTACGCCGCGTGCCAACCCGTGACCCCTCGGGCCTCCGGAGTGGATCGTGCAGCTGTACGACCGCACGCTGGCCGCCCTGGACTGGGCGGTGGTCCTGGAGGGGCTGGCCCGACACGCGCGAACCCTGCGGGGTGCGGACGCCGCGCGTCGGCCGGCCTTCCACCAGGATCCCGAAGCCGTCGCCGCTGCCTATGCGGCCGTGGCCGAGGTGCGCCTGCTCGAGGACGGCGGCAGCCGCGTCCCGGTCGGCGCGGTGTCCGACGTGCGCGACGAGCTGCTGCGCTGCAGCCGCGGCGCCACCCTGGAGCCGTCGGAGCTGCGGTCCATCGGCAGCACCATGCAGGCGCTTCGGCACCTGCGGCACTTCCTGGAAGAAGCCGACGCCGACCTGCCCGAGCTGCGCCGGCGGGCCCTGCCGATCACGGTGGACGCCGAGCTGTGCGATCTGCTGGGCCGCTCCTTCGACGACGAAGGCAACCTGTCCGAGCGCGAGTACCCCGAGCTCGGCGAGCTGCGGCGGCGCATCCTGTCCCTGCGGGCCCGCATCCGCACCGTGCTGGACGAGCTGGTCCGCGGCGACATCCTGGGGGACGCGCTGCAGGACCGCTACGTCACCGAGCGGGACGGGCGCTTCGTCATCCCCATCCGGGCCGACCGCCGCAAGGGGCTCGGCATCGTGCACGGCCGCAGCCAGTCCGGCGAGACCGCCTTCGTCGAGCCGGCCGCGGTCGTCGAGCTGCACAACGACGCGTCCGAAGCCGAGGCCGCGCTGCACCGCGAGGAGAGCCGCATCCTGGGCGGCCTGTCCCGCATGGTGGGCCGGTTCCACGACCCGCTCCAGGCGGCCCTGGACGCCGCGACCGACGTCGATCTGTGCTGCGCCCGCGCCGGGCTCGGCAAGCAGCTCGGCGGGGTCGCGCCCATCGTGGGCGCCGATGGCGTCATCGCCCTGCAGCAGGGCCGCCACCCGGTGCTGGCCCTGCGCGGCATCGACGTCGTGCCCAACGACCTGTCCCTGGACGGCCGCCGTCCCGGGCTCGTGCTGTCGGGCCCCAACACCGGCGGCAAGACCGTGGCGCTCAAGACCCTCGGGCTGGCCGCGCTCCTGGTGCGCGCCGGCATCCCCGTTCCCTGTGCGCCCGGCAGCCGCGTGGACCTGTTCGTGCCCGTGGTTGCCGACGTCGGCGACTGGCAGAGCGTCGAGGGCGACCTGTCGACCTTCTCCGGCCACGTCGAGGTGCTCAAGGCCGTGCTCGCCGTCGCCGGACCGGGCGCCCTGGTCATGCTCGACGAGGTCGGCATGGGCACCGACCCGGCCCAGGGCGCCGCCCTGGCACGGTCCATCCTCGAGGCGCTGGTCGACAGCGGGGCGCGGGTGGCGATCACCACCCACTACACCGAGCTCAAGGCGCTGGCGTCGGTGGACCCGCGCTTCGCCGTGGCCAGCGTGGCCATGGCCGAGGGGCGCCCGACCTACGAGGTCGTGATGGGGGCGGTCGGCGAGTCCCACGCCCTGGCCATCGCCCGCCGGCTGGCCCTGCCCGAGCCGGTCCTGACCCGGGCGCGCGCCCTGCTCGACGCCGCCCAGCGCGACATGAGCGATCTCGTGCTGCAGCTGGAGGAGGAGCGCGGCGAGCTGCGCCGCCTGCGTCGCGAGGCCGAGCAGGCCCGGGCCGCGCTGCACACCCGCGAGCAGGCGCTGGCCCACAAGGAGGCGAAGCTCGCCGAGCAGCGCGCCGCCGTCCGCGACCAGGAGTCCGAGCGCTTCCGGGCCCGGATGAAGGCCCGCGAGCACGAGCTCAAGGGGCTCATCGCCGCGCTCCAGGCCAACCCCGATCTGCGGCTGGCCGGCCGGACCCTGGACAAGGTGCGCGAGGCCATCGACGACACCCGCGCCGACGAGACCCCCGCCCCGGCCGGCCCACCCCCCGCCGAGCTGTCCCCCGGCGACGCCGTGCGGGTGCGGTCCCTGTCCCGCAAGGCCGAGGTCGTGCGCCTGCTCAAGGGCGACCAGGTCGAGGTCCGGATCGGCACCATGAAGATGAAGGTCGCCCTGGACGACCTCGAGGGCCTGCGCGGCGAGCGCTTCGCCCCCCCGGCGCCGCCGGCCCTGCCGGCCGCGGACCCCGAGCCGGCCGCCAAGGCATCCTCCTCGGGCAAGGCGCAGGGGCTGCGGGTCGACGCCAACACCCTGGACCTGCGTGGCCACCGGGTCGACGAGTCCATCGAGCTGGTCGATCGGTTCATCGCCGAGATCGGCGCCAGCTCCTTCAAGGTCGGCTGGATCCTCCACGGCCACGGCACCGGCGCCCTCAAGCAGGCCGTGCGGGCCCACCTGCCCCACGCGCTGTCGGTGCGCTCCTGGCGCCCCGCCGACGCCGACGAAGGCGGGGACGCCTTCACGGTGTTCGAAGCCTAGCGCCGCTAGTGCGTCCGCGACAGGCTAGCGCCGCTAGTCAGGTCCCCGGGCCGAACTCCTCGCAAGGAGCGCCGGGGGCGCGCGCCAGGTGCAGCTGGCCCTGCAGATCGCGCAGGGCCGTGCGGATGCCCTCTTCGAAGACCGGGTGGTAGAAGGGCATCTCCAGCGCCTCGCCCACCCGCATGTGGCCCTGGATCGCCCAGGCCAGCAGGTGGGCGGTGTGCTCGACGCGGGGCCCCAGCATCTGGGCGCCGACCAGCAGCCCGGTCCCCGCCTGGCCGGCGATGCGCACCAGGCCCTTGTGCTGGTTCATGGTCCGGGCCCGGCCCTGGTCGCCGTAGTCGACGACACCGACGCGGTAGCTGTCGCAGTGCAGGTCGCCCCAGTCCTCGCCGACGACGGCGATCTGCGGGTCGGTGAACATGATGCCGAGCCGCGTCTTGCGGGGGGCGGCGACGACGTGCGGGAAGCCGGCGGCGTTCTGGCCGGCCATGCGGCCCTCGTCGGCGGCTTCGTGCAGCAGCGGGCGGTGGCCGGCGACGTCCCCCGCCACGAAGACGTGGGAGCTGCCGACCTGGTTGGTGTAGGGGTTCACCTCCGGCCGGCCCCGGGCGTCCAGGGGCAGACCGGCGTGCTCCAGTCCGAGCCCCTCCCAGTTCGGGGCGCGGCCGGCGCCCATCAGGACGTAGCGGTAGTCGGCCTCGCGAGGCTCGCCTTCGTCGGTGCGGAACCGGATGCGGGCGCCGCCGCCGTCGAGCGGGGTCACGCTCTCGAGCTGGTAGTCCACGTGCAGGTCGAGCTCCTGTCGGAACAGGCGCACGGCCTCGGCGTTGACCTCGCGGGACTGGATGAAGCCGATGCGCCCGCCGATGCTGCCGATGGTGACCTGCACGCCCAGCCGGTGCAGGGCCTGGCCGAGCTCCATGCCGATGACGCCCGCGCCCACGACGAAGACGCTCTCCGGCAGGTCGGGCAGCTCGAAGATGGCGTCGGTGGTGAGCAAGGTGTCGGGGCCCAGGCCGCGGAAGGGGGGCGGGGTGAACGGGCGGCTGCCGGTGGCGATGACCACGGTGCGCGCCTCGACGCTCGTCACCGCTTCGCCGTCCACCGGGTCGACAGCCAGCCGGTGGGGGGCGGTGAACCGGGCGCGGCCGCGGATCAGGGTGCCGTCGGCCTGCAGCGCCTGCACGCTGTCCAGCACGAAGCCGACGAACCGGTCGCGCTCGGCCTGGACGCGGGCCATGACCCGGGGGCCGTCGACCACCGGGGTCGCGTCGACGCCGAACACGCCGGCGTGGCGGGCATGCCAGGCGGCATCGGCCGCGGCGATGAGCAGCTTGCTGGGCATGCACCCGACCCGCGCACAGGTGGTGCCGTAGGGCCCCGGGTCGATGATGGCGACCGATGCGCCCCGCTGGGCAGCGGTGCGGCGGGCGGTCAGGCCGGCGGTGCCTGCACCGATGATCGCGACATCGACCTGCTTGTGGGAGGGGGAGGAGGACAAGGCGGGCTCCGGAGGAGGGGAGGGAGGAGAGCGGATGTCGTCAGGACGAGGCGGTCGCAGCCGGGACCGGATCCCGGCGCAGGCTGACCCACAGCCCCGCAGCGACGATGAGGGCGCCGCCGAGGACGGTCGTCCAGGCGGGGAGCAGGTCGAAGAACAGCACGTCGCCGATGACCGCCCACAGCGGTGCGGTGTAGGCGGCGGCAGCGACCACGGCCGCGCGGTCGGCCTGGTAGGCCCGGGTCATCAGGGTCTGGCCCAGCACCGCGCAGGCGCCGATGCCGGCGACCAGCAGCCACAGGTCGGGGGGCGGCGGCGCGGGCGGGTGGCCGTCCACGACCCACTGCAGGGCCAGGGCCAGGGGCACGATGCCCAGCTGGAACCAGAAGACGACGTGGGCGGGCTCGTCGGTGCTGCCCAGTGCCCGCAGCGAGGTGTGGGCGCAGGCCGACAGCGACGCCGCGCCCAGGGCCCACAGGCCCCACTGCAGCCGGTCGAGGTCCAGCTGGCCGTGGGCTCCGGCGTCGAGCTCGGGCGCCAGCAGCACCGCGCAGCCCACCATGCCCAGCGCCAGGGCCCCCCAGGTCGCGCCGCCCGCCCGCTCGGCACGCCCCAGCGCCAGCGGCGCGATGAAGCCCATCAGCAGGGGCTGCACCTTGGTCACCAGGCTGTGCTCGGCCACCGACAGGCCCTTGGCCGCCGTGAAGAAGCAGATCATCGCGCCGAAGCCGAGCACCACGCGCACCGCGAGCAGCCGCGGCGCGCGGATCCGCGGCCGGGCCCCCCGCAAGGCGGCGAGCGCCAGCGGCACCCCGACCACGCTGCGCCAGAGCACGATCTCCATGGCGGTCAGCTCGCTGCGCGCCACCTTGACCAGGCCGACCATGACGGTGAACACCAGCGCGGCCCCGGCCATCAGCAGGGGCCCCTTGCGCAGGCCGCGGCTCACCCGGGCTCGTCGAAGGCGCCGTGGCGGCCGGCCCCGGACGCGAACCGGGTCGCGCCGGCGACGGACTCGGCGGTCAGAGCGGCCATGCCGTGCCGCAGCTCGTTGTCCAGGGCGTCCGGCAGCGGCAGGTCCAGGGACGCGAAGGCGCTGGCGCGGTCGCCGCGCAGGCACAGCTGCGGGAAGGCCGCGATCTGGTGGGCCAGGGCCTCGGCTTCGGCGCGGGCCTGCCCGCGCGGGACCACCCGGTTGGCCAGGCCCATGGCCAGCGCTTCTTCGGCGTGCACCGGGCGGCCCGTCAGGATCAGGTCCAGCGCCCTCCCCAGCCCGATGATGCGCGGCAGGCGCACCGTGCCGCCGTCGATCAGCGGCACGCCCCAGCGGCGGCAGAACACGCCCAGGACCGCGTCCTCCTCGACCACCCGCAGATCGCACCAGCAGGCCAGCTCCAGCCCGCCGGCCACGGCGTGCCCGGCGACGGCGGCGATCACCGGCTTGGACAGCAGCATGCGCGACGGTCCCATCGGCCCGTCGCCGTCCGGCGCCACCCGGTTGGGGCGGCCCTCGGCCACGGCCTTGAGATCGGCGCCCGCGCAGAAGGTCCCGCCCGCACCCCACAGCACGGCGACGGCGGCGTCGGGGTCGGCGTCGAAGGCCCGGAAGGCGTCGGCCAGGGCGTCGGCGGTCGGCCGGTCGACGGCGTTGCGGACCGCGGGCCGGTCCAGGATCACGGTGGTGACGGGACCGTCGCGCTCGACGCGGACCGAGGGGGCAGGTGCGTCGGGAGGGGCGGGGGAGGGGTCCGTCATGCGGCCTCCGGGGGGCACCGCCGCTCTATCCGGCTAGTGCAGCCGGTCGCCCTTGATCCACACGGCCTCCGGGCGGGCGAGGGTGGACGGATCGGCGTGGGGATCGGCATCGAGCAGCAGCACGCTGCCTTCGCGCCCCTCGGCCACGGCCCCCAGGTCGGACAGCCCCCAGAAGGCCGCGGGCGCCGAGGTGCCGGCCGCCAGGATGGCCGCCCCGTCCAGCCCCGCCGCCTGCAGCGCGGTGAGCTCGTCTCCGTCGATGGCCGCCGTGCGGCTGTTGCCCAGATCGGTGCCGTAGAGCACCGTGGCCCCGGCGGCCTGCAGATCGATCAGGTTCGCGCGGGCGTCGGCGCCGCCGAAGGCCCGCAGGGTGCTGACGACGGCGCCGCCCGACCAGGCGGCGATGGTGGACGCCGACAGCCGGTCCGTCGGCGTGTGGGCCAGCAGGTCGAAGCCCGCGGTCCGGGCGGCGGCGGCCTGGCTGACCGACAGGGCGTGGGTCGCGACCTTCAGGCCGTGCCCGTGGGCCGCGTCGGCGGCGGCGGCGAGCGCGTCGGGGCCCAGCACGGGGCTGCTGGTGACGGGCACCTTGATCACGGAAGCGCCCCGGTCCGCCAGGTCGTCCACCGCGGCCCGCACGTCGTCGGCATCGGCGCACTCGATGCCGTAGCCGTCGCGGCCCCAGGACCGGGTCGGGTAGCCGCCCTCGGCGGTGACCATCGGGCCGGCGACCAGCAGGGTCAGCGGCCCGCGCAGGGCCCCCCCGGCGGGTGCATCGAAGATGTCGACCGGCGCGGCCAGGTCGACGGCGGCGGCCACACCGCCGGCGGCCAGCTCGGGGCCGACCTCCCAGTAGGCCAGGTGCACGTGCGAGTCGATGAAGGCGGGCGCCAGCCACCGGTCGTGGCCGTCCACGACCGCCACCGCCGTGCCGTCCAGCGTTCCCAGCGCCACGATGCGCCCGTCGTCGATGGCCACGTCGGCGACCAAGCCGTGGGGCAGCGCCGCGCCGGACCCGTCCAGGGCCCCGGCCAGGTGCACGTCCCGGATGAGCACGTCCCACGCGGCCGAGGGGTCGCCCGTCGTGCTCCCGTCGGTGGTCCCCCCGTCCCCCGTCCCGCCGTCCCCCGTGCCCCCGTCCCCCGTGCCCCCGTCCCCCGTCGCTCCGTCCGTGGTCCCCCCATCGGCCGGACCCGTGTCCGTGGGGCTTCCGGAGGAGGCGCCGTCGTCCGAGGAGGCGGGGGTCGCCGAGGTGCAGGCCAGGAGCAGGAAGAGCATGCCCGGAGCCTACCCGCTCAGGCGCCTGCCAGCCGGCCCACCCACAGCCCGGCCGCTGCCGCCCCGAAGCCGACCACCAGCTGCACCGCCACGTTGGCCAGCGCCGCGGCCAGCCGGCCGTCCTGGGCCAGGGCCACGGTCTCGACCCCGAAGGTCGAGAAGGTCGTGAACGCACCCAGGAAGCCGATCGCCACGGGCCCGCGCCAGGACTCGGGCACCACGCCCGCGACCGCCAGGGCGGTCAGCAGGCCCAGCAGGAAGCTGCCGATCACGTTGACCGCGATGGTGCCCACCGGCAGCACCGTGTCGATGTGGGCCTTGGCGAAGCTGCCCAGCAGGTGGCGGGACACGGCCCCGGCGGCTCCCATGACGGCGATGGCCAGGATCGTGCGCACGAAGCCTCCGGCGCGGGGGTGTCCCCGGCTGCATCCGGGGTGGGGGCCGTTATCCAGCTGGAAGGTCCGACACACCCGGGAGCGTCCCATGCCACCCGTCCAGCCTCTCCTCGACAGGGCCCTCCTCGACAGGTCCCTCCTCCTCCTCTGCCTGGCCTCCGGCTGCGCCACCGGCACGGCGGGCGAGCGGGTGCCCTCCTCCCAGGCCCCCGATGGCTTCTGGGACCACTGGGGCGACGGGCAGGCCGAGCTGGCCGGCTACGACCTGGTGCAGCCCCGCTACGGCGAGCTGCGCCACGGCGAGGCCGTCCTGGTCACCGTGACGGAGACCTTCGACCGGTCCCAGCGGGTGAAGTCCGACGCCGGCGGCCGCGGCGGCTTCCCTGTCGTCAAGCTCAACGAGGTGCGCGACTTCCCGACGGGGATCTACGACTACAACGTGATGACCAGCAGCTTCCTGCCCCTCGACGGCTCGCTGCCCCGCGGCCTGCCGACCAAGCTGTCCTTCTCGATGCAGGAGTGGTGCGGGCACGCCTGGGACCAGCTCGTCTTCGACCGGAGCGGCGACGGCGTGCGGGCGGTCCGCGACGCCCACAGCTACTTCGACGGCGAGGCCGACCGCGCCGGCCCCGTCGACCTGCCCGGCGGCGCACTGAGCCTGGACGCCATGCCCGTGCTGGTGCGCGGGCTGATCGGGTCGCTGCTCGACGCCGGCGAGGCCCGGACCGTGACGGTGCTTCCGCGGCTGATGGACCTGCGCATGCAGCACCGCGACCTGGCGCTGCAGACCGGCACCCTGTCCCGCGGCGCCGGCACGACCACGGTGGACGTGCCCGCCGGCGCCTTCACTGTCGAGACCTGGACCCTCGAGCTCGGCACCGACCGCTTCACCTGGCAGGTCGACGTGGCCCCTCCCCACGCCCTGGTCGCGTGGACGGGCCCCGACGGCGAGACCGGCGTCCTGACCGGCCTGCGGCGCGGCCGGTACTGGCAGGAACACGACAACGGCGACGAGACCCTGCGCGGGGAGCTCGGCCTGCCGGTGCACCTGGTGGGCGCGCCCTGAGCGCCTGGGGGCCCGGTCGGTCGCCGCCCCGGATCAGCCCACGACGTCGCGGGCCGCGCCGGTCCACTCCTGGCGGCTGAGCCGGCGCTGGTCGACCGGCTTGTCCTGTTGGTCGCGGTCGACGGCGTAGAGCGCGATGCGGGCGGCGAGCTGGGCGACGAGCGACTTGTGCTCGGTCTCGCGGGGCAGCTCGGCCTCGACCTTGGCGCGGATCTCGTCGTAGGTCAGCTGGCCGTCGCCGTTGTCGAGCTGGGCGAAGCGTGCGGCGGCGGCGGCTTCGACCGCTTCGGGACGGCTGTTCGGGCCGACGCCGGGGGCGACGGTGGCCAGGGTCTGGGCTTCGAAGGCCTCGAACTCCTTCCAGCCGACGGCCCCGTCGCGGTTGGTGTCGAGCTGGGCCATCAGCGCGTCGGCCACGCCGTCGAGCTTCTTGTCGCGGAACCACTCGCCCTGGGCGAAGTCGAGCTCGCGGTCCAGCCAGGTCTTGAGCTGGGTCTTGTTGAAGGACTTCGCCCCGCCGGAGATCGCCTGGAAGACCCGACCGATCGGGCCGTCCATCACGCCATCGCCCATGCCCTCGGCCGGCGTGGTCGAGGGGTCGCCCTTGGCGGCTTCCATGCGCGCCAGCATGGCGGCGTTGCCTTCGAGGTCCTGGGGGTCGCGGTCGCCGAGCGCCGACCCGGAGCCGCCCGAGGCGGCGGAGGAAGGGGTCGGACGACGGCGCTGGTAGTCGGGCACGGGGACCTCCGGGACAGGGGGATGCTATCCGGCGCGCGGCCGCGGTCGCAGGGCATCCGGGCCGTGCGCGGATACGGCTCCGGCATGCGCCTGCCCGAGCTGATCCCCGGCACCCTGCTGCGTCGCTACAAGCGCTTCCTGGCCGACGTCGCGCTCGACGACGGGCGCGAGGTCACGGCGTGGTGCCCGAACCCCGGACGCATGACCAGCTGCATGGCCCCCGGCTGGCGGGTGTGGCTGTCGGCGGCGCCTCCGGGGCGCAAGCTGGCCTGGACCTGGGAGCTGTCCCAGGACCCCGACGGGCCCCTGGTCCTGGTCAACACCCAGCACCCCAACGCCGTCGTCGCCGAAGCCGTCGCCGCGGGCATCGTCGGGCCGCTCGCCGGCTACCGCAGCCTGCGGCGCGAGGTGAAGCAAGGCGACAGCCGCTTCGACCTGGTGCTGGACGACCACCCCGACGACCCCCGCCGCTGCTTCGTCGAGGTGAAGTCGGCCACGCTGCGGGTCGCGCCGGGCCTGGCCGCCTTCCCCGACGCCGTCACCGCCCGGGGGCGCAAGCACCTGGACCACCTGTCGGCGCTGGCCGGGCATGGCCACCGCGCCGTGCTGCTGTTCGCCCTGTCCCGCGACGACTGCGACGCGCTGCGGCCCGCCGACGAGATCGATCCCGCCTACGGAGACGCCCTGCGCGCCGCCGCCGCTGCGGGAGTCGAGATCCTGGCCCGGCAGTGCCGGCTGTCGACGACCGACGTCGTGCTCACCGGTCCGGCGACGGTCCGGCTGCGCTGATCGCGGCCAGGTGGTCCCGCAGCTGGCGGGCCTCCTTCATGCCCGGCGCCTGGGCGAGCAGCGCCTCGATCACGTCGAGGGCCTCTCCGGTGCGGCCCAGGTGGAACAGGCAGACCGCGCGGTTGTACCGGGCCATCGCGGCGAAGGGCCAGCGGCCCGTGCTGCCCAGCAGCAGGCTGCGCCAGCGGTCCAGGCCCGGAGCGGCCTCCCACCGGACCTGGGCGGCGGCGAAGGCCGCTTCTCCCTCGGCCCACTGCTCGGCGGCCACGGCACTGCGCCCGCGCTGGAAGTCCGGCGCGACCACCCGCGTGACGATCACCCAGCGCAGCAGGGCCCAGCCCAGCGCCCCGCTCAGGGCGCCGGCGACCACGTGGCCGCTGCCCACGCCGACCGCGAGGGCCAGCACCAGGGGCGGGACCAGCGCCAGACCGCGCCGGAGCAGGCCCGCGGGCTTCACTCGGCGGCGGCCCCGTCGCCGTTGCTGGCGGTGCCGCTGTCCGTGGCGTCCACGGGCTCGGAGCGCTCGACCACGGCCGGCCAGTCCAGGGTGGGCAGCTCGCCGCCCAGCAGGAAGTCGGCCACGGCGCCGGCGGCATCCCGGTCGCGGTTGCTGAACACGTGGGCGCGGACCCGGGCGTCGGCCACGTAGATGCTGGGGCCCTGGCGATCCGCCAGCCAGCTGGCCGTGGGCTCGGTCGTGCCCCGGGGCTGGCGCGGGTCGGCCGAAGACCAGATCCACGCGATGCGGTCGGGCTGCACGTAGTTCATCGGGGTCGGCGGGACGGAGCCCCCGTCGCCGGAGCTGCCGCCGCTGTCGTCGCCGCCGGACGAGCCGCCGTCGTCAGTCCCCGTGTCCAGGGTGACGCCGGTGTCCAGGCTGCCGGTGTCCGGCGGAGCGTCGGGTCCGCGCGCGCCTTCGGCCGACAGGGCGGCCAGCACGGACCAGGCGTCGATGCCGTCGTAGGCTTCGTCGGACGCGAAGATGCGGTGCAGGCCTTCCTGGACCTCGTCCAGGCCGGCGCCCTGGACGGTCCAGGCGCTCAGGGTGTCGGGGCTGCTGTCGACCAGGACGCTGGCGACCGGGCGCATGCCTTCGTGGGACAGCAGCTCGGCCACGGCCCGTCCGCCGTCGCCCAGGCCGACCAGGTGCAGGGTGCCGTCGTGCTCGAAGGGCAGGGTCACGCCCTGGCCCTCGGCGAAGGCGTCGTCGAACAGCATGCGCACCATCCACCAGGCGAAGGTGCGGCCGTTGCGGTTGAGCGCTTCCAGGCCGTAGTCGTTGTCCTGGAAGCCCTCTTCGTTGTGCCACAGGTCGCCCCAGCAGTTGCCGGGGACCAGCACGGGGACGCCGGCGTCGACCAGGGCGGCGACCATGGCGCCGGCGTGCACCTCGCTGGCTTCGACCGTGCCCGGGAACATGCCCATGGTCTCCCAGGCCATGCGGTCCGCGAAGTCGCGGCTCAGCCGGGACTCGGCGCGCCAGGTGCGGCCGTAGAGCTCGTCGGTGGGCTCGGCGTCCGGCTGCAGCGCGTAGTCGAAGGCGCCGGAGTGGAACAGGATCGCCGCGGGCACGGGTTCGGTCATGCCGGTCCGGTAGGCCAGGTAGAACCGGGCCCCGTTGCCGTCGGGGCAGGTCAGGCCGGTCTCGTAGGTGCGGATCCGGGCGTCGCCGGAGCTCACCACCGGCGCGTCGTAGGGCACGTCGGTGAAGTCGAGGACGGCCTGTTCCTCGGTCGGCTTGAAGCAGCCGAGCAGGGCGGGGCCGAGCAGCAGCGCGAGGAGGGGAGCCATGGGGCGTCGTCCTTGCAGGGAGGGGCGTGCCGGAGAGGGGGAGGCCGGCAGCATAGCCGAGAGTCCGGGCTAGCTGGCGTCCTGCACGAGCCGGAGGCCGACCGGCCAGCGGTCCGCGACCGGGAGGGCGGCCGTTCCGTCGTCGGGCCAGGGGCCGCCCCCGCACACGCGGCCAACGCCGTCGCCGTCGTCGACCCACTGCCACAGCCAGGCGCCCAGGTCGAAGATGCCGCCGGGGCCGGGGGGATGGGCGCCGCCTTCGGGCAGCTGGTCGTAGCGCGGGCGTCCGACCCGGCCGCAGCTGGGGTCGGGCGCGTCGCCCCAGGGCAGGCGGTGCGGGCCCCACGCGACCCGCAGCTCGGCGGTGGTCGGCAGCCGCTTTCCCTCGGCCGCGGCGAAGGCGCGGGCGTCTGCGAAGTCGCTGCCGACGTGGGGGGCGTAGAGATCGATGCCCGGCGGCAGGGTGCCGCCCGGCGCGGCCCCGTCCCCGGGGCGGGCCAGCCACCGGCTCCAGCTGACCGCCAGGATGTCCATGAAGAAGGGCGCCACGCCGGTGTCGGGGTCGCCGGGCAGCCACACCATCAGCGGGTGGGCGCCGTCGGGGTTCACGAGCCCGCGCAGCTCGGCTGCGTCCCGCTGGCCCAGAGGAGCGGCGGGCAGGATCTCGAGCGTGACCTCGGCCCGCGCGACATCACCGTCGCGGTCCAGGTCCACACGGCCGCGCCGCACCCGGAAGGTGGCGTCGTCCGGGGCGAGGTTGCTGGTCGCGAGGGCCCTGGCGATGGCGTGCCGGACCCCGGTGCCGTTGGCGTGGATGCGGGCCAAGGGGGGCGTCCGGGAGGAGAGGAGGGCGAGGGCGCGGCCGGCCGCGCTCCGCAGTGGGAGGCTAGCCGCGAGGGCGCAGCGGACAAGGGCGCCGCCGGGGATGTCACGGTTCCTGAATCAGGATTCAGTCAAGGCCGGTCCCACGGCGTCGGGCTCGGTGACGGTCGTGCTACAAAGCCCCGCACGCGCGGGTCGTCGGACCCCCCCCTTCGTCGCTGGAGCTGACATGCGCCTCCCCCTCCTCCTGACCCTGGGCACCCTCCCCCTGCTGCTCGCTTGTCCTTCGTCCGACGAAGGCGCGGGCGGCGGCGCCTCGACCTCCGGCCCCTCCGAGATGGAGCAGAAGGCCATGGAGAAGGGCTGCCCCACCATGCACAGCCTGCCCGGGCAGTACATCAAGGTCGTCGGCAACGCGCCGGACCACAAGTACCGCTTCGAGCTGCTGGAAGACGGCGGCGGCATGACGGCCTGGTACATCGACGGCGGCTTCACCAAGACCGTGATGCAGGGCGAGAAGCGCGAGTCCGACTGGCAGTTCACCGAGGTGCCCGACGCCCGCAAGAAGGCCAGCTTCGAGGCCGGCGCCGAGCCCCTCCGCCGGCTCTACGTCGAGCCCAGGCTCGAGAAGTGCGCCCTGCGGGTCAGCAAGATCGAGGTCACCAAGGCCGACGGCAAGGACGTCGAGAAGGGCCAGCCCGGCTTCGTCGAGTACGTGCGCTTCCCGAAGAACCACGAGATGACCTTCCGGCCCTGCACCGAGCCCGTGTTCCTGTACGACGCCGCCCAGGACGCCGGCGTCGCCGGCAAGCAGGTCGAGGAGCTGGGCACGCCCAAGATCGACCACATGCTGGGCGAGGCGATCCCCGTCGCCGCGTGGAGCGACGCCGCCGCGGACGGCGCCGAGAGCTGCAGCTTCGACATGGACCTGTACTTCGACGACATGCCCGTGCAGGAAGGCGGCAAGGCCGTGCCGGCCGGTGACGTGAAGGACGGCAAGCGCCAGTGGCTGGTCCCGGCGTGGAAGGCCCCGTACAGCGGCAACCACCACTTCGAGATCCATCGCTACAAGACCTGCGACGGCGGCCAGCGCGAGCTGCTCGGCGTCGCCTGCCTGGAAGCGGTCCTCAACTGATGCGCTGGCGCCTCGTCGATCGCATCGACACGCTGGTCAGCGGCGAGACCGCGACCGGGGTGATGACCTACGACCCCAGCCTGCCGCTGTTCCAGGACCACTTCCCGGGCTTCCCGGTGGTGCCCGGCGTGCTGCTGCTCGAGAGCCTGGCCCAGCTGTCGGGCAAGCTCATCGGCTTCACGGTGCGCGAGCAGCGCGGCGACTGGCCCTTCCCGATCATCAGCATGATGAACGGCGTGAAGTTCCGGCGGTTCGTCAAGCCGGCCCAGACGCTCCAGATGGAGACCCAGCTGACGTCCCTCCGCGACGAGATGGCGGTCTGCCGGGTGCGCGGGAAGTGCGACGGCAAGCTGCACGTCCAGGCCGAGCAGATCTTCGTGTTCAACGCCGTGCCCCTCGAGGGCGAGGGCGAGCAGGAGCGGGTCGAGCGCCTGGAGCGTGCCGAGCTGGCGCGGCTGTGGTCGGCCTACCCGGCCAGCATCGAGAGCTGGGAGTCCTGATGCAGGTCGTCGTCACGGGCATGGGGATGGTCACGCCGCTCGGCGTCGGGGTCGACGAGACCTGGCGGCGGGTGGTGGCGGGCCACAACGCCATCGGTCCCATCCAGCGCTTCGACCCGACGGGCTTCGACGTGGGCTTCGCCGCCGAGGTCGCGGACCCGGGCTGGCCGTCGGCCTTCCCCGTGGCCGGGCTGCCCCAGGCGCTGCAGCCGCTGGCCGGCGATCTGAAGGGCCGTCTGGCCGCCTGGGCCCTGGCCGAGGCGCTGCTGGCCGCCGGCTGGGACGTGGCGCCGGGCGCTGCGGACCCCCGCGTCGGCGTCTGCGTCGGCTCGGAAGCCGCGCGCCCGCCGCTGTCGGCCCTGCACGAGCGGCTGCAGGACCCCCGCCCGCCGTCGGCGGCCGAGGTCCTGGTGCACGCGCCGGAAGCTCCGACCCTGCTGGCCGCCGCCATGGCCGGGGCCGGCGGGCCCCGCAGCACGATCTCGACGGCCTGCACCAGCTCGTCCCAGGCCGTGGGCGAGGGGCTGCTGCGCATCCGCCGCGGCGAGGTCGACGCGATGATCGTCGGCGGCGCCGACGTGCTGGTCGATCCGATCATGGTCACCGGCTTCTCGCTGTTGGGCGCCCTGTCGACCCGGAACGACGACCCGGCGTCGGCCAGCCGGCCCTTCGATGTCGACCGCGACGGCTTCGTGCTGGGCGAAGGCGCGGGCTTCCTGGTGCTGGAGTCGGCCGAGCGGGCCGCCCGGCGCGGGGCCACGCCGCTGGCGCTGCTGTCGGGCTTCGGCTGTTCCTGCAACGCCTGGCGGATCACCGACTCGCCCCCCGACGGGCGCGGGGCCGCGCAGTCCATGGCCGCGGCCCTGCTCGACGCGGGGCTGACCGCCGGCGACATCGGCTACGTCAACGCCCACGGCACCAGCACGCAGCAGAACGACGCCAGCGAGTCGGCGGGCATCCAGCGGGTGTTCGAGGGGCACCGCCCGGCGGTCAGCTCGACCAAGGGCCTGATGGGCCACCTGGTCGCCGCCTGCGGCGCGGTCGAGGCGATCCTGTGCGCCCTGGCCGTCCGCGACGGCATCGCGCCGGTCAACCGGAACCTGGACCGGCCGGACCCGGCCTGTGACCTGGACCTGGTGCGCGGCGAAGCGCGGCGCGGCCCCATCCGCCACGCCATGACCAACGCCTTCGGCTTCGGCGGCAGCAACGGCACGCTCATCCTGTCGCGGCCCGGGGACCCGGCTTGACCGGACCGGCCGTCGCCGTCACCGGCTGGGGCCTGCTCTGCGCCCTGGGCGAGGATCCGGACGCCGTCCTGGCCGCGCTGGACGCCGGTCGCTCGGGCATGGTCCCGGTCGACTACCTGCGGCACCTGCCCGACGATCACGCGGCCGTCGTCGACCACGTCGACCTGCGGCCCTGGCTGAAGCGGCGCAAGGACGCGAAGCTGCTCGCCCGTCCCAGCCAGCTGCTGATGCCCTGCGCCGGCCGGGCGCTCGGGGGCTTCGAGGGCGCCGGGCCGCTGCCGCCCCTGCTCGAGGTCGGAGCCTATGTCGGGGTCGGCCGTGAGCCGCCGGACGACGGCGACAGCGAAGCGGCCCTGGTCGCGAGCTGCGTGGACGGCAAGCTGTCCGAGCAGGCCCTGGCCGGGCCCGGGCGGGACCTGTACCCGCCGCTCCTGCCGCTGCGGACCCTGCCGAACATGGCGCTGGCCCACGTCAGCATCCACCTGGGCGTCGGCGGGGCGAACGGCGCCTGGGCCGGGGGCCCGGAAGCCGGCCTGCACGCATTGCGGGCCGCGGTCTTCGGGCTGGTCGAGGGCCGGACGGATGCCGCGGTCTGGGGCAGCACCGACTCGCACTCGGACCTGGGCCACGCCCGCGACGAGCGGCGCCGCGGGCTGCTCCGGCGGCCCGGCGAAGGGGCCGGGGCCCTGCGGCTCGAGCGGCTCGGGGCGGCCGGGGCGCGGGCGGTGATCCGGCTCGTCGCGGCGCCGACCGACCCCGACGCGGCCCGCGCGGCGGCCGTCGCCCACCACGAAGCGCTCGGCGCCTGCGGCGCGGGCGACACCGGCATCGCCGTGCTCCTCGCGGTCGCCCGGGTGGCGTCCGGACAGGTCCCTGCGGTCGAGCTCGGTGTGGGCGACCCCGCCGTGTTCGTGCGGATCGAGGCGCCGTGAGCCGGCGCTCCCCCGGTGGGGCGCGTGCTACCTTGCCTCGCCCCCTGCCGCTTCCCCGCACGTCGGCGAGGTCCTGTCCGTGACCGGCCGTGAGCACGCCCGCCGCTTCCACTTCCTCCGAGAGATCGCCAGCGGCGGCTTCGGCACGGTCTACCTGTGCAAGGTGCAGAACCCCGACGGCTTCTCGCGGGTGGCGGCGGTCAAGCTGCTCAAGCAGCAGTGGTCCGACAGCGACGAGGTCGTGCGGCGCATCCGGGACGAAGCGCGGCTGCTGGGCCTGCTTCGGCACAAAGCGATCGTGACCGTATACGACCTGACCAGCATCGACGGCCGGGCCGCCGTGGTCATGGAGTACATCGAGGGCGTCGACCTGCGAACCGTGGTCAAGGCCGCCGGCGCCATGGCCCGCCGGGGCGTGGATCAGGGCGTGCCGGTGCGCGCGGCCCTGGACCTGGGGGCCGTGGTCGCCAGCGCGCTGGACGCCGCCTACAACCGCCCGCCGATGCCGGGGGACAAGCCCCTGCGGGTCATCCACCGCGACATCAAGCCCAGCAACATCATGGTCGACGCCCAGGGCGACGTGAAGGTGCTGGACTTCGGCGTGGCCCGCAGCGACATCGACGACCGCGAGAGCCACACGGAAGAACTGCAGTTCGGCAGTGTCGACTACATGGCGCCCGAGCGCCTGTTCTTCGAGCCCGAGACCCCGAGCAGCGACGTCTACGCCCTGGGCGCGACCCTCTACGAGGTGCTGGCCCTCGAGAAGCTCGGCAAGGCACGCGGTCGCGAGGAACAGCACGCCGCCCAGGTCGAGGATCGCCTGTCCTTCCTGCGCGCCCGGCTGCGCGTGCGGGGCACGGTGGCCACCGAGCTGATGGACCTGTTGCGCGCCAGCGTGGCCTTCCGCCACGAGTCCCGACCCACCGCGGCCGAGCTGCACCAGCGCTGCCGGGCCCTGGCCCGACTGGTCGAGGACGAGGACCTGGCGTCGTGGTCCGAGCGCGAGATCCCCCCCCTGGTCGCCGCCGCGGCCCGCACGCCGCGCCAGGCGGGCGCGCTCACCGACGCGGTGCGCACCGAGGACTCGATCAGCCGGGGCGTCACCGGCAGCTTCCGCGACGGCGCCGCTGCGAGCGGGCTGGGGGCCAACGGGTTGGGGGCCAGCGGGCTGGGGGCGACCCTGCAGAAGGGCGCGCTGGCCGAGCTCGAGGACAGCGCCGAGGTCGCCGCTGCCGGGGGCGCTGCCGGAGGCGCTGCCGGCGCGGCCTGGGACGACGAGTGGGACGACATCCCGACCCACGTCGGCGCGCTGAGCGACCCGACCGACCCGCCCGAGCCGCTGAGCCAGGACATCCGCCCCGTCCCGGTGCAGGTCGAAGAAGACGAGGTCGAGACCTTGCGCGAGCCCGAGCCGATGGTCCAGGACCCGGCCGACCCCGAGCTGTTCGCCGCAGCGACCCCCGACCGTGTGGCCCCGCAGGCCTTCGGCGGCGGCCCCCAGGCCATCGGCGGTGGCCCGCAGGCCTTCGGCGGTGGCCCGCAGGCTTTCGGCGGTGGCCCGCAGGCCTTCGGCGGTGGCCCGCAGGCCTTCGGCGGTGGCCCGCAGGCCTTCGGCGGTGGCCCGCAGGCCTTCGCGCGGCCGGCCGACGGCGCGGTCGGGCCGCACCACACGATCGTGCCCGACGACCCCGGCGCCTACGGCGGTCACGGCGCCGACCTGGACGAGCGCTACGCCCACGAGGCGACCGCCCTCGACGCGCACGATGCCTCGATCGACGAGACCACCAGCGGCCTGGCCGGCCACGACGCCGGACCTCGCCGCCTGGACTCGCCCTTCCCCGAAGACGAGAGCCGCACCCAGGTCGACGTGCATGCGGCCCCGCCCCCGCCGCCCGCGCGGTCCAGCCGGCGCCCGGTGATCGTGGGCGCGCTGGCCGGCGGCTGCCTGCTGTTCGTGGTGGCGGGAGGCCTGCTGGCCGCGGGTGCGGCGCTGATCTCCCAGGGCGCCTTCGACATGCCCCGGCGCGGTCCGGTGGTGTCCGAGGAGCACGCCGGGCTGGCCGAGGCGGCCGGGGCCCTGGACGAGGTGGCGGAGGAGCCGGAGGAAGCGCCGGCCGCTGCCGCGCCCGACGGGCTCGTCTTCGAGAGCCTGGCCCCCGACACGAAGAAGCTCAACGTCCAGTGCACCGGCGGCAGCGCCAAGGGCGGCACCTCGGCCACGGTGGACGTCGCGTCTGCCGACCAGTGCACCGTGACCGCGATCATGCAGGACCGCAGCCGGCTGGTGGCGGTGGTCGACGGCGTCGAGGCCGGCGCCTACGGCTGCTTCGACGGTGGCGACAGCCGGTGCGAGCGACGCTGAGGTGGCCGTGCACGATGACGTGGTGATCACCGGGATCGGCCTGACCTGCGCCGCGGGGCTCGGCCTGGACGCGCTGGCGGACCGCCTGCAGGCCGGCCGAGGCGCGGCGACCGCCTTCGAGACGGCCCTGCCCGTGACCCTGGCCTGTCAGGCCCCCGATCCGGTCCCGGACGACGCCTTCCCCGACGACCGCAAGGCCTGGCTGGCCTTCGCGGCGCTCGAGCTGGCCCTCGCCGACGCCGGCCTGGCCGCGGTCGAGCCCGACCGCCGCACCGCGGTCTTCCTGGGCACCGGGTTGTCGAGCGTGACCCCCGGCGAGCTCGAGGACGACGCCTACCCGCACATCCGCGACGGCCGCTTCGACGTGGCCCGCGTCGCCAGCGACCTGTCCCCGCGGCACGCCTCGCCCTGGCGGCACATGCCCGAGCGCGTCACCGACGAGGTCGCGCGCCGGGTCGGCGCCACCGGACCGGTCGGCACCAGCTTCTCGGCCTGCGCGGCGGCCGCCCAGGCCATCGCCGAGGGCCTGTGGACCCTGCGGCGCGGCGACGCCGACGTCGCCATCGTCGGCGGGCACGACAGCATGGTGCACCCGCTTGGCCTGCTGTCCTTCGTCGTGCTCGGCGCCTTGTCCCCCGGGGCCTGCCGGCCCTTCGACCGCGAGCGGGACGGCTTCCTGATCGGCGAAGGCGCCAGCCTGCTGGTGCTGGAGCGGGCCAGCCACGCCCGGGCCCGCGGCGCCACCGTGCGCGCCCGGCTGCTCGGCGCCGGCACCAGCGTCGACGCCTGGAACGCGACGGCCCCCCACCCCGAAGGCGCCGGCGCCGAGCGCTCGATCCGCGCGGCCCTGCGCGACGCCGGGGTGGCCGCGGCCGACATCGAGTACCTCAACGCCCACGCGACCGGCACACCCGTCGGGGACGTGGCCGAGGCCGCGGCCGTCGCCCGGGTGTTCGGCGAGGGCCTGCCCGTCAGCAGCATCAAGGGTGCGGTGGGCCACACCATCGCCGCTGCCGGCGCGGTGGAAGCCGCCGCCTGCGTCGCTGCCCTGGAGCGCGGCTTCCTCCCCGGCACCGAGGGCCTGTGCGAGCAGGACCCCGAGTGCCGTGTCGACGCCATCACCGCCCCCCGGGCCGTGGCGCCCCGGCTCGTCCTCTCCAACTCCTTCGGCTTCGGGGGGCAGAACGCCTCCCTCGTCCTGGCCCGCGCCTGAGAGTCGCCTCCGTGTCTGCTCCCTCCTCCCGCCCCGTCGTCGTCATCGGCATCGGGCTGTTCTGCCCCGCGGGCATCGGCGCCGAAGGCGCGGTCGGTGGTCGCCCCGGCGAGGTGCCGGGCTTCCGCGCCCAGGCCTACGTCGCCGACCGCAAGTCGCTGAAGCTGATGAGCCAGGCGGTCAAGCTGGGGGTCTCGGCCGCCCGGCTGGCCGTCAGCGATGCCGGCGGCGACGAGGTGCTGGCCGCCGTGCCGGCCGGTCGCCGCGGCATGTACGTCGGCGCCACGCCCCAGACCGGCGAAGCCCAGGACCTGCGTCCCGCGCTGGAAGCCGCCACCGGGGACGACGGCGGCTTCGACCTGCAGCGCTTCGCCGGCGACGGCGTGCGGCTCATCCACCCGCTGTGGCTGGTGAAGGGGCTCAGCAACAACGTGCTGGGCTTCGCCAGCGCGATCCACGACCTCCAGGGCACGAACTCCAGCTACTGCGACGGCGAGGAAGGCGGCTGGACGGCCCTGGCCGAGGGGGCTGCGGCCGTCGCCGAGGGCCGGGCCGACCTGGTCCTGGCCGGAGGCGCGGACGCGCTGCTGGGCGCCGAGCCGCTGCTGGGCGGGCGTCGCTGCGGTGAAGCGGCCGCCTTCGTGCTGTTCGCCCCGGCCGACCGGGCCGCCGGCATCCCCTGGGACGCGTCGGTGCGCGACCGCCTGGACCCCGACGAAGCGTCCCTCGGCTTCCTGGGCGCCGCGACCTGGCCGGTCGCCTATGCCCGGCACCTGCTGGCCGCGCGCTGAGGCCACCCGGCGCGGCGCCCGCTCCCGGGCATGGTCAGCGGGCGAGCTCGAGCGCCAGATCGAAGCCCAGGTCCGAGCTGTCGGCCGTCGCCTGGTGGACCTCGACCGCGAGCACGTTCTCGCCGGCGACCAGCAGGTCCGGCGAGAACTCCAGCGTCCACAGCGCGGTCTCGTCCGCCCCGCCGACGGCCCGCCGGGCCAGGGTGGCGGCGCCGATGTCGCCGTCGGGCATGTTCGAGCGGCCGAGCTCGACGCCGTTGAGGTAGACGACGGCGCCGTCGTCGCGCAGCAGGCGGACCCGCGCCGCGACCACGTCGTCCACCGCCGGCACGTCGGCGGTGGCCCGGAACCAGGTCGTGATGTGCTTGGCGCTGGGGTTGCCCCCGTAGGACAGGACCGTGCGCTGGTGCGTGTCGCCGTAGCCGAGGGGCGCGGCGCCCTCGAGCCAGGCGCTGTCGTCGAAGCCGGGCAGGGTCCAGCCCGCGGGCGCGACGGCCCCGCCCTGGTCGTAGGCGCGCCAGGCCTGCCCGCGGCGCCGGACGACCTCCCAGGTGGGCGCGACCGGCGCGTTCGTGGCGCCCGGTGTGCCGCGGAAGTCGTGGATCAGGCAGTCCGCGCCGGTGCAGCAGTCGGTCTGGCGTGCCACGGAGAAGTCGTCCTGGACCTCGCCGAAGGCCAGCACGCTGCCGTCGCCGCGCGGGTCGAACAGGCCGACCTCCTCGCCGCCCGACGACAGGGAGAAGGACAGGTGGTCCGGGCCTGCCAGGGTGTCCCCGTCGGCCCACAGCAGCAGGAAGCCGCCCGCCGGGATCTCGAGGCCGTCTGGCAGGGCGTGGGCGCGGGGCGTGTCCCGGTCGTCGCTCAGCGACCAGCCGTCCAGGGACAGCGCCTCGGCGCCGGGGTTGTGCAGCTCGATCCAGTCGTCGGCGTCACCCTGGTCGTCGAAGGCGGCGGACTCGTTGTCCGGCATGAGCTCGTTGATGCAGATCTCGCCGGCGCGCGCGACGCGGGCGGCGGCAGGGGCAGCTGCGTCGTCTGCGGGCGTCGAGCCCGTCGTGCAGGCCAGCAGCAGGGGCAGCAGGCTGGTCACTCGACCCCCCACCAGCCGGCCAGGGTGCCGCTGCGGGTGTCGATCCAACCGTCGACGTGGTCGACGTACCAGCCGACGTAGGCGTCGCTGCACTCGCGGCGGGGATCCGCGGCGATGGGGGCGGCCGTCGCCGCCTGGAGCGTGGCGGACAGCCCCGGCAGATCGAGCCCGTCGACGGTGTCGAGCAGGTCGGCGACGGCCTCGCGCTGGGCGGCGACGCAGCTCTCGTCCGCCCAGCAACCGGCGGCGAGCACCCCGCGCGGGCTGCCCCACGAGAAGCCCCAGTCCGACGCGTACAGGAAGCTGTAGTCCAGGTCCCACGGCACCAGCTCGGCGCGGCCGTCCTCGGGGTCGAAGTACACCCGGTAGTTGTTGGTGTTCAGGGCGTAGCCGTCGTTCTGGCCGGTCCACTGCTCGGCGGCGAGCAGGGCGTGCAGGCGCTCGAGGTCGACCACCTCGCCGAGCCCCTCGTCGAACCGCCCGGTGCCCAGGTTCTCGGCGACGACGGCGGACACCCCGGCGATGTCGGCGTTGCCGACGTCGCTGCCCTCTTCCAGCTCGAACAGGTCGTCCACGCCGGACGCGAAGTCCAGCAGGGTGTAGCTGCCGTCGGGCCACAGCCGGTACTTGCCGTCGTAGAGGTTGCCGTCCGGGTCGTCGTAGTGGCGGGCCAGGAAGCGATCGTCGGTGGTCTCGATCACGACGTAGAGCCCGTACTCGGCGCCGTTGACGGTCACCTGGGCGTAGGTCGTGCGGGAGGCCGGCACGCCGGTCGCGCGGAAGACGGTGTAGGCGATGGGTTCCTTGAGGAAGGAGCAGTCGACGATCGCGTTGTTCAGCGTCAGGCTCTCGTGGCCCAGGAAGCGCTGGTCTTCCACGAACTGGTTGAAGTCGACGCGCAGCTTGGGCTTGCCGGAGAGCTCGCGGAAGGAGCCGATCTTGCCGCGCAGGCGCACGCCCACCCGGCCGAAGGGCTCGCCGTCGACGGTGGCCGCGCCTTCGACCCAGTCGTAGGGCGACGCGTAGAGCCCGTCGATGGCGTCCTCGGACAGCACGATGTCCACGGCGTGCACGGCGTCGACGGTGAAGAAGGCGGCGTCGATGTCGGCGGGCTGGTCGCCGATCTCCTCGACCACGACCACCGGCTCGTAGGGGATGCCGGAGTCGTCGGGGTCGTCTCCTCCGGAGTCGTCCGGCGTCGTGTCGCCGTCGGTGGAGGTGCCCCCGTCGTCGAGGCCCCCGTCGTCGAGGCCCCCGTCGTCGAGGCCCCCGTCGTCCAGCCCCCCGTCGCCCGCCCCGTCCGTGCCGCTCGACGGCACGGTGCAGGCGATCCACAGGGCGGGAGCGAGGGCGAGCATGGCCAGAGCCTGCCACGGGGGGCGGCGGACTGCACTTCCTCCCCTCGCTGGTGGCCCATCCGCCGGAGAGCCGCTAGCGGGCCCGGCATGAGCGCTCTCCTGCTGCCCGCCCTCCTCCTCTCCTGCGCCCGCCCGCCCTCTGCCCTCCAGGTGCACGGGGTCGAGCTGCACATGGCCATCGGCCCGGACGTGCCCGAGCTGTGCCTGTCGCCCGTGACGTCGGCCGAGACCCGCCTCTCCCGCAAGGAAGAAGCGCTGGTCGACGCCAACCGCCAGACCGTGGCCGGCGGACTGCTGCAGATCGCCGACGATGCGCCCGACCACCCCTCGGTCGACGTGCTGCGGGGCGCGGTGATGGTCGGCACCGGCCGCACCGCCGACGCCCGCGCCCTGTTCCGCGATCTGGCCAACGAACACCGCGACGACGCCTGCCTGCAGCAGGCCGCGGCCTACACCAGCATCCAGGACGGCGAGCTGGACTTCGCCCGCCCCTACCTGCAGGCCGCCGAGGAGCTCGCCCCCACCGATCCCGACATCGCCCTGCTGGCCGCCATCGTGGCCATCTCGGTCGACCAGGACGCCGACGGCGCCTTGCGACGCCTGCGCCCGGTCGCCGCGGCCCACCCCGAGCACACCGGCGTGAACGCGTGGACGGGCCGGCTGCTGCTGCAGCGCGGGGACGCCGACCTGGCGTTGCCCCACCTGAAGCGCGCCCACGAAGGCGGCGCGGACGTGGTCGGCGCCCTGGTCCTGGCGACCCGGCTGGCCGGCGATCTGGACGGCTACCTGCGGCTGGTCGGCGCCAGCCCGCCGCTGCCGGTGGACGTGCGCCAGGCGCCCTCGCCGGCGGCGGCCCTGGCGTCCTTCCTGGGGGTCGAGCCCGGCGAGCCGCTGACCGCGACCCTGATCACCAGCCAGGGCGTCTTGACCTGCGACCTGTTCTGGGAACAGGCGCCGCTGACGGTCGGCGCCTTCGTCGGCCTGTCGCGCGGCGGCACGCCCTGGGCGGACCCGACGACCCAGCAGCTGCGCACCGATCCGCTGTACCCGGGCACCACCTTCCACCGCGTGATCCCGAGCTTCATGATCCAGGGCGGCGACCCGCTGGGCACGGGCACAGGTGGCCCCGGCTACGCCTTCCCCGACGAGATCGTGCCGGGGCTGGCCTTCGACCGCCCCGGGCGGCTGGCGATGGCGAACGCCGGACCGAACACCAACGGGAGCCAGTGGTTCGTCACCGAGGTGCCGGTGCCCTACCTGGACGGCAAGCACACCATCTTCGGCCAGTGCGACCCCGCCAGCGTCGACGTGGTCAAGGCCATCGCGCGGGTGCCGACCGGGGCGATGGACAAGCCGCTGAGCCCGGTCGTGCTGGAGTCGATCGAGATCAGCCCGGGGGCGCCGTCGGCGCCGTGACCAGCGGGCAGCTGTCGAGCGCCTCCACCGTCGGGAACAGGATCGCCGGGCCCCCGTCGGGGCTCACGCGGGCCGTCGACAGGGCGAGCCCGCCGACCTCCTTCCACTGGCGCCACAGGAAGTGCCCCTCGCGGCCGGACTGCAGCACGAAGCGCCACTCGATGACGCGGTGGGTCTTGGGGTTGACCCGCAGCGAGTAGCGGTCCCCGGGGGTCAGGCCGACACCCTCGAAGGCCAGGTCCAGGGTCCAGTCCGCGTCGCCCAGGGTGCGGGTCACGCCGGCGTCGCGGACCTTGCTGGGGGCGAGCAGCCAGTACTGGTCGTTGATGAAGGCGCCCCAGGCGGCCTCGGCCGCGGCCGGCTCGGCGCCATCGACCGGGCTGCCGTCGACGGCCGAGATCAGGGTGGTCGCGCCGTCGGACTCGACCTGCACCAGCCCGGCCTGGGGGCACCAGGTGTGGGTGCGGCGGGCCTTCTCCTGGTCGTCGACCATCACCAGGAAGGTGAAGCGCAGGCCGGCGAGCTGGTAGGGGTCGCCGGCGGCCTGGGCCACCAGCGCAGCGAGGCGCTCGGCGGTCGGGGGAGGGGAGGGGAGCGAGGGGGTCACGAGGTCGGCCGAGGCAGGGGCCGACAGCGCGAGGAGGAGGGGCAGCACGGTCACTCCGGGTCGTCGCCCTGCTGTACCCCGGTGACGCTGCCGCGTCGGTTGATGTGGTCGATGACGTCGGCCAGCAGCGGCTCGATCGGGTACTCGAGGTACCAGTGGGGCGTGTCGGGATGGCGGATCGCGCTGGTGCCGACCATCCGGAAGCGCCAGCCGGCGGCGTGGGCCCGGTCGTGCAGCTCGGACAGGCGCTGCCAGGCGGGGTCGGACATGATCGGGTGGGTGCAGGCCACGGTGACGTTGCCCGCGCCCGCGCGGCGCAGCTCGTCGACGGCGGCGACCACGCTGCCGCCGGTGTCGACCATGTCGTCCACGAGCAGCACGTCCTTGCCGGCCACATCGCCGATCAGCGTCGAGCGCAGGACGGTGTTCTCGGTCGTGTAGTCCCGCTCCTTGGACAGGCCGACGATGCCCACCGAGAGCTCGGCGGCGTAGTCGCGGGCGCGCTCCATGCCGCCCAGGTCGGGGCTGGCCACGATGTCGCCGCACAGGCCCCGCCGGCGCAGCCACTTCGCGAAGCGGTGGGTCAGGAACACGTTCTCGAGCCGGCAGCGGTAGGGGTCGAACATGCCGGCGACGGCCAGGTTGTGGATGTCGACGCAGACCACCCGGGTGGCGCCGGCTTCCTGCAGGCAGCGGGCGAACAGCCCGGCGCTGATGCCCTCGCGGGTGCGGCCCTTCTGCTTGTCCTGGCGGGCGCCCGGGTAGTAGGGCACCACCGCGGTGATGTACTCGGCGTCGGACAGGGCGGCGGCTTCCACCGCGTGCAGCAGCATCACGAAGCGGTCGTAGACGCTGCGGTCGCTGTCGCCGCCCTTGTAGATCGGCGACTGGAAGATGTAGAGGTCGTCGCCCCGCACGTTCTCCTGCAGGATGAACTTGCCCTCGCCGCAGGCGAACCAGACCTCGCGCGAGCCGACCAGGGGCGCGTCGAGGATCTCGGCCACGCGGCCGGCGGTGTCCCGCGCGGCGTCGCAGGCGACCAGCTTGAGGGGGGCGCGACGGGCGTCCTGCTCGGCCATGGATTCCTCGGGGGAAACGGGCGCGTGGGGAGCAGTCGCTAACGCGGTAGGATGCGCCACATGGCCGACACCCGGACGACATCCCGCCGCAGCGTGCTCAAGGTGGGGCTGCTCGGCTCCGCGATGCTCGCCGCGGGTGGCGTGGGGCTCGGCCTGTGGCCGGGCGCCCACCAGACGCCTCCCGGCTGGCTGCAGGCGCTGACGCCGGCGTCGTGGTCGGTCGCGGGCGCCGTCGCGCGCCGCATGTGCCCGGCATCGCGCACGGGCCTGCCCTCCGCCGACACCGTCGACGTGGCCACGCGCATGGACGCGGTGCTGGGCCGGATGCACCCCGCCGACGCGGCAGAGGTGCACCAGGCCCTGCTGCTGCTCGAGAACGCCCTGGCCGGGCTGCTGCTGGACGGGCGCCCCGTGCCCTTCACGCGCGCCGATGGCCCGACCCAGGACGCGGCGCTGGCGGCCTGGCGCGACAGCCGGCTGCCGCTGCGCCGCAAGGCCTACAAGGCGGTGCGCAACCTGGTGATGTCGTCCTACTGGTCGCATCCCGACACCTACGCGGGCGCCGGCTACCCCGGGCCGCCGGACTTCGGCCAGGCGCGGGCCCCCGCCGACGACCTGGACGCGCTGGTCGAAGAAGGCCGACGGCGCATGGCGGGCCAGGACGTGCCCGAGGGACAGCCGGCCCTCGACCCGGTCGAAGACGCGGAGCAGCCCGGATGAGCGGCACCATCACCATCGGCGTGGACCTGACGAGCGACCAGTCGCTGGACTGCGACGTGTGCATCGTCGGCAGCGGCGCCGGCGGCAGCGTGCTGGCGGCCGGACTGGCCCAGGCGGGGCTCGACGTCGTCGTGCTGGAGGCCGGGCCGTACCTGACCCGGCGCGACTTCACCCTGCACGAGGAGCAGGCCTACCCGGACCTGTACCAGGACCGCATGGGGCGGGCGACCAGCGACCTGGCGATCAGCATCCTGCAGGGCCGCAGCGTGGGCGGCTCGACCACGGTGAACTGGACGACCTGCTTCCGCACACCGCAGCGCATCCTGGACCACTGGGGCGAGCACCACGGCATCGCGCTGTCCGCCGACGAGCTGGCGCCGCACTTCGAGGCGGTCGAGCAGCGGCTGTCCATCCATCCCTGGCCGGAAGCCCTGGCCAACGAGAACAACCGCAAGCTGCTGGTCGGCGCCCGGGCGCTCGGCTGGGAGGCCGCGCCGCTGCGCCGCAACGTGAAGGGCTGCGCCAACAGCGGCTACTGCGGGCTGGGCTGCCCGGTCAACGGCAAGCAGGCGATGCACATCACCTACCTGCCGGACGCCATCGTCGCGGGGGCCCGGCTGTTCGCCGACGTGCAGGTCGACCGGCTCGAGGTCCAGGCCGGCCGGGTGGCCGTCGTGCACGCCCGCGTCCTCGATCGGTTCAGCGGGCGAGCCACCGAGCGCACGCTGACCCTCCGGCCGAAGGTGACGGTCCTGTCCGGCGGCGCGGTCAACAACCCGGCGCTGCTGCTGCGCAGCGGCCTGGACGGCGGCGGACGCGTCGGCCGGCGGACCTTCCTGCATCCCGTCGTCGGCATCGGCGGGCGCTACGAGCAGCCGGTGAACCCGTTCTACGGCGCGCCCCAGAGCATCGGCAGCCACCAGTTCATCGACCGTGGCCCCGACAAGGTCGGGTTCTTCTTCGAGTCGGCGCCGATGCAGCCGACGCTGATGTCGACGACCTCGGCCATCTTCGGCGCGCTTCACGACGAGCTGATGGGCCAGCTGCCGCACATCGGCGTGATGATCAGCCTGCACGTCGACGGGCTGCTGCCGGGGGACGAGGGTGGCACGGTGTCCCTGCGGAGCGACGGGCGCATCGCCATCGACTACCCGATCACGCCGCCGCTCATCGAGGCGATGAAGGAGTCGCACAAGACCCTGGCCCAGCTGACCTTCGCGGCCGGCGCGGTCGAGGTGTTCAGCCTGCACACCGACCCGCTGCGGATGACGACCCAGGACGAGCTCTCACGGCTGGACGATGCGGCCTACGGCGGCCACGAACACGCCATCTTCTCTGCCCACCAGATGGGCGGCTGCAGCATGGGCGGCGACCCCGCGACCTCGGTCGTCGATCTCGAGCATCGGTTCCGGGGCGTCGACGGGCTGTTCGTGGTCGACGGCTCGGTGCTGCCCACCGCACTCGGCGTGAACCCGAGCGAGACCATCTACGGCCTGTCGCGGCGGGCCACGGCCTTCGTGCAGGCGGCCGTCTAGCGCTGCTAGAAGGCTAGCGCCGCTAGGGGGCCGCGAGGGCTCCGTCGAGGGTTCCGTCGAGGGCGTCTACGATGGCCTCGCCGAGCACGGGGGAGATGATCTCGATGTGGCGCTCGCTGCTGAGGTGGACGTGGTCACCGGGGTGGACGCGCAGCGAGGGCAGGGGGCCTGCGGCCTCCAGGGCCGGCCGTAGCGAGAGCACGCGCAGGCCGCCTTCGTAGCCGAAGGTCGTCAGCTCCTGCTCGGTCGCCCGGGTCGCCTCGTAGGCCGGCTCGCCCGGCTCGAGCAAGGCCGGGGGCACCACGTAGAGGGCGGGCACGCCCAGGCGCGCGGCGGTCGCGCCCACCGAGGCCACGCACGCGGCGGCCTGGGCGTGGGAGAGATGCCGATGTCGTCGCGGGTCGCGCTGGCGCGCCAGGCGCTGCACCACGAGCCAGGTCGCCGCCCGGGAGCGCAGCAGCAGGGCGGGGATGCGGCGCTCGCCCTGTCCGTCGTAGATCAGGCCGTCGCCGTTGGCGGCCCGGGCGAGCAATGGGGTGACGCGGAGGTCGTTGGTGCAGGCCTGCAGCACGATCAGGTCGGGCCGGAGGCCGCGCAGATCGATCAGCTCGCGCAGGCGCTCCGTCGACTGGCAGAGGTCATAGCCGGTGACCGCCGCGTTCCGGACCTCGACGACACGCCCCGTGGCGGCGGCCGCGACGTCGGCGGCCCCCCGCACCCACTTGTCCCCGGAGCTCGCGACGGAGTCGCCCAGCACCAGGATCGTCGTCGTCGGCTCGCCTTGGCCGGTCCGGTAGCTGAGCAGCCCGTCGGCGTCGGCGCTGCAGGCCCCCGGGACCGGGGCGTAGCCGGCGGTCAGGTGCGGCTCCAGACAGGCGCCGCTGCCTGCCGCCGACATCACGACGTTGCCCATGTCCCAGGCCGGCGCAGGCGGCGGGTGGATCCGGAACCAGGCCTCGGTCCCGGCCATGGCGGCCACGAGGGCCAGCAGGGTGGTCGCGAGCGCCAGTGCGAACCGGCGCGTGCGGCTCACGGGGCGACCTCGGCGTCGCCGTCCAGGGTGACGTCTTCGGTGCCCACGACCACGCTCGCGGCGCCGGCGGCCTCGTTCCGGCGGCCACCGTGCACGGCGCTGGCCGCGTTGCTGGCGACGTTCTCCTGACCGGCGGTGACGGTGCTGCCCTCGCCACTGGCCAGGCCGCCCTGGCCGCCGGTGACACTGGACCAGCGGCCGCTGGCCTCGCTGCTGCTGCCGCCGGACACCGCCGCCGCCTCGCCGCTCGCCACGTTCAGCGCACCGCCGGCCACGGCCGAGCGGTCCCCGCTGGCCAGGTTGCTGTTGCCGCCCAGCACCACGCTCTGGCGGGCGGTGGCCTGGTTGGCGAAGCCGCCGGCGACGACGGCCCAGCTGCCGGTGGCTTCGTTGCTGTAGCCCCCGAGCACGCTGGCTCCCTGGCCCTCGGTGCGGCTGCCCCAGCCGGCGACGATGCCGCCGGTGCCGGCCCAGTCGTGCTCGTCGCCGACCACCAGGTTGTGGCTGCCGGTGCGGGCGTCGTTGCCAGTGCTGTCCTCGGCGTAGCCGATGATCAGGTTGCCCCGGCCGTTGGCGCTGTGGGTCTCGCCGGTGCCGTTGCGCAGGTGCACATCGACGCCTTCGAAGACCACGGCCTCCTCCTCGACCCGCACCACCGCGAGCAGGGCGGGAGCCCCCGCCAGGTCCTCCTCCAGCCGTGCGATGCGCGCCTCGCCCTCCACCAGGTCGAACTCGACCACCTGCAGGCGGCCCTCGTGGTCGGCGATGGCGGCCTCGAGGGCGGCCAGATCCACGCCCTCCTCCAGCGCGTCCAGCCGGGCCTCGGCGGCCTCGGCCCGGGCCTCGAGGGCGGCCAGCCGGGCCTGGGTCTCGGCGTCCCCGGCCTCGCCGCAGCCGACGAGCGCGCTCGCCAGCAGGGCAGCGGGCCCGGCACAGGTGTGGACCCGGCGGCTCAGCACGGGTCGCAGTCGCAGCTGTCGCCGCAGTCGGTGTCGATCGACGCGCCGGTGCCGCTGCAGGTCGAGGCGCAGGCGTTGTCGCCGCAGTCCATGCCGCCGAACACGCAGGCGCCCGTGCCGGCGCAGCGGACGTCGCAGGTCCCCTGGGCGCCACACTGCAGGTCCATGCCGGCGCAGGCGCCGGTGCCGGTGCAGTCGGCCCGACAGGCGCCGCGATCGTCGCAGCGCAGGGTGCTGCGCGCGCAGGCGTCGACGCCGCTGCAGGTGAAGGCGCAGTGCATGTCGCCCGGGCAGTCGAGCACCCGATCCGAGCAGGCCGACAGGCCCGAGCAGTCGACCCGGCAGGTGGCGCCGTCGCAGCCGCCCGTGCACTGCGGTGGGCAGCTGCCCGGGGCGGCCAGGTCCAGGTCGTCGCCGCACGCCAGCGCGCCCCCGTCGGTGTCTCCCGCGTCGGTGTCTCCCGCGTCGGTGTCTCCCGCGTCGGTGTCTCCCGCGTCGGTGTCCCCTGCGTCGGTGTCGCCCGCGTCGGTGTCGCCCGCGTCGGTGTCGCCTGCATCGGTGTCGCCCGCGTCGGTGTCGCCATCGGTGACGGAGCCGGTGTCGCCCTGCGTGTCGTCTACGGTGTCCGTCGCCCCGTCCGCGTCCGCACCGGGGAGCTCGACCTCGCCCGACCGGCAGCCCACGAACAGGGCGAGCCCCAGGGCCATGTACACGCGCCGCATCTGCACCTCCGCGCCGAAGGTAGCAGGGGACCGGGGGACCCGGCGCGGACCCTTGCATGACGTGTGTCAGCGGCTACCCTGCCGGGACTCCGGAGAAGCCATGACGCGCCCCGCCTCCCTGCTCGCCCTCCTCGTCCTCCCCGTCGCCCTCGTGGCCTGCAAGAAGGACCCGTCCCCGGGCGGCGACAGCGGTGCCACCGGCGACGACACGGGCGACAGCACCGCCCCCACCGTCTGCGACGACGGGCTGCCCGTGCGCGCCTTCCAGGACGCCGAGCACTCGACCGCCCTCTACGCCACGGCTGCCGACATCACCCTGCCGACCACCGACGGCAACGTGACCCTGTCGTCCCTGTGGAACGGCTGCGACAACATCCTGTTCATCCAGGACGACCCGGCCCAGGCCAGCAGCGCCCAGTGGCCCAAGGGCATCTACGAGCGCGACGTCGACGACTTCTTCGACCGCCTGCCGCCCAACACCCTCGTCTTCTTCGGCAGCAACGACCGCAAGGACGAGGACCGCGAGGCGGCGCTCGCCCTGATCCAGGCCGAGGTCGCCGAGGCCCTGGCCGATCGGTCGGCCGAGGACCGCGCCTGGTGGGAGGAGCGGGTGTGGTTCGTCACCGGGCGCTACCAGGACTACGACACCTGGCTGGGCGACCACATGCAGCAGATCGGCTGGGGCGCCTGGGTCGACCGCGAGCAGAAGGTCCGGTTCATCGGGTCCTACGCCGACCCCAACCGCTACAGCAGCAGCGTGGGCTGGTTCGAGCCCAACCTGTCGATGGCCGCCAACGAGGCGGTGTACGGCAACTACCTGGCCGAGCGCGCCTGGCGCCTGCAGCAGGAAGAAGACGAAGGCCGCGTCACCATCGTCGACGTGTTCGACCACGAGATCCTGTCGGACGGCGGCTGGGCGGGCGTCCGCGGCTACGCGACGGTCGAGCTGCCCGACGCCGCGACCATGGCCACCTTCGACACGATGGAATTCGACCTGGACATGGGCTGCAACGGGGACGGCGAGTACGGCACCTGCCCGGCCTGGGACTACCTGGTCTACCTCTACCAGCACAGCGTGCCGCAGGACGCCAACCCCTGGGCGTCCACGGCCTGCCAGCCCTATGTGACGGAGGTGCTCGGCAGCTGCAGCTACGACGGGTCGGGCAGCGAGACGACCTGCCGCTCCGACGCGGACTGCAGCTTCGAGGAGGAGGGCGCCGACACGGGCGCGTCCACGACGGTCGAGGGGGTCTGCGAGGGCTATGCGGCCGCCATCGCCGCCGACACCCAGGAGGGGATCTGCGAGTACCCCGACGGCGCCGAGGAGACCCGCAGCTACACCTGCGCCGAGGGAGGCGCCGGCTACCAGGAGATCGCCTGCGGCAGCCGCGAGATCGGCCGCTGGATCACGACCTACCACCGGGAGGGCCGCTACGTGCACGACGTCAGCAGCCTGCTGCCGCTGCTGGGTGACGGTGGCGCCCAGACCTGGTCCTTTTACACGACCCAGGAGTACGACATCGACCTGTCGGTGCGGCTCAAGGCCGAGGGCAAGGCCACCCGGCCCGTGAAGGCCGTGCACCTGTACGACGGCGGCGCCTTCAACGCGTCCTACAACGACCGCTTCGAGGAGAAGCAGGTGGACATCCCGGCGACCGCCACCAAGGTCGAGCTCGCCACCGTCATCAGCGGCCACGGCCAGGTGAGCCCCGGGACCTGCGCAGAGTTCTGCACCACCGAGCACCACTTCTACGTCAACGGCACCGACAACGTGCGCGAGCTCGACAACGCCGGCACCGAGTCCGGCTGCATGGACATGGTCGACCAGGGGGTCGTGCCCAACCAGTACGGCACCTGGTGGTACGGGCGCAGCGGCTGGTGCCCGGGCTGGCAGGTGCCGGTCGTCACCATCGACGTCACCGACCAGGTCACGCCCGGCAGCACCGCGACCCTGGACTACGAGGGCTTCCGCAACGGCCAGCCCTACGAGACCGGCGGCGCGGAGATCCGGATGACCAGCTGGCTGGTGGTCCACGAGTAGGTCGATCCACAGGACGTGACCGGGCTTGACTCTGGCCTGACGTGGACAGGCGTCAGCGCGTGTATTCTTCCGCGCCTGCGCGCCCGACGAGCGCGCTCACCGTCGAGGAGACCGACCCATGCCGCTGACCATCGCCAAGAGCGCCGAAGATGTCGACACCCAGACCTGGGAGAAGGTCCAGGAGGCCTTCGCCGAGGCCCTCGGCCTGGACGAGGACGAGGTCGAGTTCCACAGCGTGATCATCGACGAGCTGGGCGCCGAGAGCCTGGACTTCCTGGACATCGCCTTCCGGCTGGAGCGCGCCTTCGACATCAAGATCCCGCGCGGCGGCATCGAGATGGCGGCCCGCGACGACGTCGGGGATCCCTCGGAGTACGAGGTGGACGGTGTCCTGACCCAGAAGGCGCTCGATGCCCTGGCCGAGGCGATGCCCGAGATCCCCCGCGCCGAATTCAAGCCCGGGCTGAAGAGCAACCAGGTCGCCGAGCTGTTCCGCGTCGGCACCTTCTACAACCTGGTCGTCTTCCTGGTGAACCAGAAGGAAGCTGCGTGACTCGCCGGCGGCCCCGCCCTGGGGCCCCGGGCTTCGCCTTCCTGGTCCACCCCCTTTCGCCTTTCCACCGGCGGGTGGTGGGCGTGCGGTTCTTCGACCCCGCCATGGCGCTGGGGCGGTCGGACGGCGCCGGCATGGGCGACGTCGGCCCCATCGCCCGGGTCGGGCTGCCCGGTGTGGCCATGGGACAGGTGGTCGGCATCGGCCTGGACCCGGCGCAGATGCTGGCCGACCAGGAGCTCGCGCTGGTGCGCATGCGCCGCGCGGCGGCCCTGGCGGTGGCGGGGGGTGCCCAGGCCATCGGGCTCGGCTCGCTCTGCGCCGTGGTCGCAGGCCGCGGCGAGGCGCTGCAGGCCCACGTCCCGGTTCCCGTGACGACGGGCGCCGCGGCCACGGCCTGGGCGATGCTCGAGAACGCGCGCACGGTGATCGCGCGCGTCGGCGGTCCGGTGGCCATCGTCGGCAGCGCCGGCCCGGTGGGGCGGGCCCTGGCGGTGCTGCTGTCGGCCGAGGGGGTCGACGTCCGCGTCGACCACAAGCGCGGCGGGCGCCAGCTGGCCGTGACCGTCTGCGATGGGCCCGCAGCAGCCGTGGCAGGCTGCCCCGTCGTGATCGGCGCCGGGCCGACGGGGGGCGTGCTGGATCCGGTGGCGCTGGCCCCCGGCGCGGTGCTCATCGACGTCGCCCTGCCCGGCACGCTGACCGGGCCCCCGCCGCGCGGGGTGGTGGTGCTGGCCGGCGAAGCCGTGGTCTGCCCACCGGCCTGGCGCCGACGGTTCTGGGGGCGGCTGTACCAGGTGTTCGCCGGCTACGGACCCCGCCAGGTGTTCGCCTGCCTGATCGAGCCGCTGGTCCTGGTCGCGTCGGGCCGTACCCGGCCCTTCGCGCTGGGGCGACGGCTGGATCCGGACGACGTCGCCGTGTTCGGGGCGGTGGCGACCGAGCTCGGCTTCCGCCCGCGGCTGGCGCGAGGCTGGTTCGGGTTCGACGTCGCGGATCTGCCCGGCGCGCCACGCCGCTGAGGCGGCGGCCCGGCGCGTGGCTCGGCGCCGCCCCCGGTCCGCCGAGCCCGCGCCCGCCCCGGCGGATGTACAGCCCCGGGGGGTGGGTGCCCTGCTGCACGACCCAGAGATTCCGGCCATCCAGGAGGGCATGATCATCGGATGCGGGCGTGTACAGACATTGCATAGTGTGTGTGATGATGATCGGGTTTCTCACAATTCAGGTTGGCCCGCGGTTAATTCGAAATTGCCGATAAATTGGCTTCCAAGGCCAATTTGAATTGCCATAGCAGCGGCATGACACTCCGTGACCCGTGGCGTCCCTGCCCGGGCGGGAGTCGCTGTGCCATATTCCTCGTGTCGCGACGGAACCCGGACTCCTCCCCGAGCGGTCCGATCCCCCGTCGCCTTTCCCTTCTCCCTCTGCCCCGATTGTGGCCTCGGCCTGCGCCAGGTCTTGCTCGTGGACGAGGTCCATGCTCCGTTCAGGTGTGATCCGCTCCGGGTCCACCCCGGGTCGAGGTGTGTATGCGTGTGAACAGTCGGAAGCGGGAGCTGAGCCTGAAGGTCGTGTACTACGGGCCCGGGCTCTCCGGCAAGACGACCAACCTGCAGCACCTGCACCGACGGTGCCCGGACGCTCGCCGTGGGCAGCTCGTCACCCTGGACACCGCCTCCGAGCGCACCCTCTTCTTCGACTACTTCCCGTTCTCCTACGGGCAGGTCGGCGGCTACCGCGTGAAGCTCGATCTGTTCACGGTGCCTGGACAGTCCTTCTACCACCAGACCCGGCGCGCCGTGCTGCACGGGGTGGACGGCCTGGTGTTCGTGGCCGACTCCGCCGGCCACCGCGAAGAAGCGAACATCCTGGCCCGAGAGGACCTGGAGGCCTCGCTCCGCCTGGAGGGCCGCGAGCTGTCGCGCCTGCCCCAGGTCTGGCAGTGGAACAAGCGGGACGTGCGCAACGCCCTGCCGCTGTCGACCCTGGAGCGGCAGCTGAACCCCGGCGGCGCGCCCAGCGTCGAGGCCATCGCCGCGCTGGGCAAGGGGGTCTGGGAGACCCACCAGCTGGTGGTGCGGCTGCTGCTGGAGCGGCTGCGGGCCCAGGCCGGTTCGGCTGCCGACGTGCCCGAAGCCGTCCCCGCCCCTGACGTGCAGGCCAAGGCCCATGCCTGAGGTCCTGCGCGCCGACGGCCGGCGGGTCGCCCTGTCGAGCCTGCTGCAGCTGGTCGATCTCGAGGCCCTGGACGGCCGGATCACGACCGAGCGCGGTCGGATCGACCTGCAGGAGGGCCGCGTGGTGGGCGCCCAGCTGGGCGATCACGCCGGCGTGGGCGCCCTGCTCGAGCTGCTCGTGGTGCCGCTGGCGCGGATCGAGATCGTCGAGGAGTCCCCAGCCGCAGAGGGCCCGCCGCTGGGCGAGCTGATGGGCCTGGTGGTCGAGAGCTGTCGGCTGGCCGACGAGTGGGCCCGCCTGGCGCCCCTCGTGCTGGCGCCGCCGGTGCCGGTCTGCGAGGACCCCGCGCTGGCCGAGGTGCTGGCCGGCGTGGACGGTCGGCGCGCCCTGTGGGAGATCGTCGACGACGCCCCGGTGCTGGTCGTGCAGGTGGTCGACCCGCTCGGCGCGTTGCTGGCCACGCGGGTGCTGGAGGTGGTGGGGCGCCGGGCGATGCCCGTGCTCGTCGCCACCCCCGGAGGCCTGGAGCTCCCGCCTGCGGATGGCTCCCCCCCGGAATCCCCCCCCATCGCGTCCGCGGGGGGTGGCGATCCGCCGGACGCGACCTACGACGAGCTCGTCGAGTCCGGGCGGCGCTTCGTGCGCGCCCGGCAGCTCGACGAAGCCCGTGAGCGTTTCGAGCGGGCCTTGCACTTGCGTCCGGACGATTCCATCGCTGCCCAGAACCTGCGCCGCATCGCTGCGCTCCAGGAGGCATCGTGAGCGAAGCCACCCACGACATCGTCGAGCTGCTCCGCGGAGCCGGGGCCGAAGGCGACTTCCCCGTCGCGCTCGTCTGCACCGACCAGGGGCTGCTGGTCGCCGCCAGCGCCGAGCACCAGCTGCTCGACGACCTGGCCGCCTTGACCACCCTGGCGGACGACGTGATCCGCCGCGCCGAGCGCGACACGGCGATGGGCGCGGTGGACGAGGTCACGCTGCGCAGTCGCGAGGCCCACCGGGTGGTGGTGCGCCCCCTCGACGCCGGCCCCGAGGTGCGGCTGTTCCTGGTCTGCGAGGTGCCGCGCGGGCGGTCCTGGCGTCGCATCACCAACCGCCTGTGTCGAGACCTCGACGCCTCGCTGGCGGGCATCGGCCCCGCCCTCTGACCCCTCGCCGCGCTGGCCCGGCCTCTCTCCCTGGAGTCCCGATGACCCCCTCCTCCCTGACCGCTGTCGAGAGCGTCGAAGAGCTGTTCGCGCCGGATCCGGTGGGCGAGCTGGACGGAGATCGCCCACAGGTCCTCGACCTCGACGGTGCCCTGCCGCTGCTCGACCTGTCCGTCGACGAGCTGGAGGGGGCGCTGCGGCACGCCGAGGACAGCAACGACGAGGACACCTGCCACGAGCTGGCCGATGCGGCCGAGCTGCTGGCCGTCACCCACCGCATCGCAGGGAACATGATCGAGGTGGTGGCCCTGGCCGGCGCCCAGGTCCTGTCCCCCGACGGCGCCATGGCGGGCCTGGCCCGGCTGGAGCCGGCCCTGGACGCCCTGGAGCGCCTGGCGCGGGCGAGCGGCGAGCTGGCCCACCTCGAGCTGATCCAGGAGCTCTCGCTCGCGGTCGACCTGTACCGGGAGCGGCAGGCCCGCGGGACCGGTCGGGCCACCTTCCGCGACGCGCTGCGGGCGTGGCTGCCCCGCTACGCCGCCCACGTCGGGGGCCCGGACGGCGATCGCCTGCGACAGCTGGTCGAGGTCGACATCGACGCCGTGCCCCTGTTCGCCAGCCTGCAGGCGCTGGACGGGGTCGGGCCGCGGCGACTGGCCCGGCTGCACGCCGCCGGCTTCTACGAGCCCGAGACCGTGCGCACCGCGGACCCCGTCGAGCTCGCCCAGGTCGCCGGGCTGCCGCGTGACGTGGCCCGCCGGGTGGTCGAGCACGCCCAGGTCTTCGAGGAGCGCCGCCAGCGCCGCTGCGTGCTCGAGATGCAGCGCCGCATCGAGGAGTTCCGCCGCGTGGTCGCGTCGCTGGACGGTGGCCCCTCGGAGCTGCGAACCGCGGCCCAGGCCGCCTTGAGCGAGATGCAGGCCACCCTGGCCGCCTTCGGCTGAGTTCCCTTCCCCCGAGAGAGAGGATCCTTGTTCATGCGTTGGAACGATCTCATCGATCAGATCGCCACCGAGACGGGCGAGTCCAAGGCCGCCACCCGGCGGGTCCTGACCGCCTTCACCCGCCACGCCTTCGACACCGTCAGCGAGGGCGGCGAGCTGCGCATCCCGGGCCTGGGCCGCCTGTACAGTCGCTGGTCCCCACCGCGGGTGGTGCGCGGCGTGCACGACGGCCGCCGCCGCGGCCTGGACGGTCGCTGGCAGGCCCGGTTCCGACCCAGCAACGGCCTGCGCGAGGCGCTGGCCGACCGCAGCCCCCAGCTGCTCCGGGACCCGCGACACCAGGACGCCTGGCGGCTGGCGCGCACGCTGGTCGGCGACCTGGCCGAGTACCACCAGGGCCTGCCCAGCGTGGACGGCGGCGTGCCCGACAGCCAGCTCGAGGTCGCCTGCCGGCGGGCCTTCGGCCCCGAGTGGGAACAGGCCCGGTCCACCTACGCCCGCCGTGTCCCCGAGGAGATCCGCTCCGAGCGGGATCACCTGCTGCGGGCGGCGCGGCAGGTCTTCTCGACCGACCGGGGTTCCTGACCCCCTTCGCCCCCCTTGTCCTTTCACTGTCCAGGTCGCTGACCTGAACAGACCCAGCCTGCCTCGGAGGTCCGAGGCACTTGCGCGGCCCCGGCCGCTACACCCGACGTGTGTCTCGAACACACACACTGCGCAGCCTTGCGCCTTGGAGATCCCATGTCTCGAGCCGAACAGATCGTCAAGCTCATCAAGACCCTGTCCACCAACACGCCGGACGTCGAAGCCGCCGCCGTCATCGACAACGACGGCCTGATGATCGCCAGCGCCCTGTCGCAGGACATGGATGACGACAGCGTCGCCGCGATGTCCGCCGCCCTGCTCGGCCTGGGCGAGCGCATCACCGGCGAGCTCGAGCGCGGCGAGTTCGAGCTGGTCATGGTCCGCGGCGACCAGGGCTACCTGATCCTGACCCGCTGTGGCGACGAGGCCGTCATGGCCGTGCTCACCGGCAAGAAGGCCAAGCTCGGCCTGATCTTCCTGGACGTCACCCGCACCGGCAAGGAAGTCGCGCGCCTGCTCGCCTGAGCACGCCCGCCACGGAGTTCCCATGACCCCCGCATACCAGACCTACGAGCGGATGAAGGCCTTCGTCGGCTTCGACGATGCCGACGCCGGGCGCCTGCGCCGCCTGGCCCCCGTCTTCGCGAAGCACGGCGCTACCATCACCGACGGCTTCTACGCGACCCTCGAGCAGTACCCCGAGACCGCGAAGCTCATCGAGGGCCGCGTCGACGCGCTCAAGGCGACCCACCACCGGTGGATGCAGGAGCTGTTCTCCGGCTCGTACGAGCAGGAGTACTTCGACAACCGCATGCGCATCGGCGTGGCCCACGTGCGCATCGGCCTGGATCCGATGTTCGTCGAAGGTGTGATGAGCTACCTGCGGACCGCCGGGCTGCTCGCCATCCGCGAGGAGTTCGCCGACGCCGAAGAGGTCTCCGTGCTGGCCGGTTCCTACGTGAAGGTGCTGGACCTCGACCTGCTGGTCATCAACCTGGCCTACGGGGACGAGCGCCTGGATCGCCTGACGCGGTTCACCGGCATGAGCCGCAAGCTGCTGGAGCGCTGCATCGTCCACGGCTGATCCCGCCGTGTGCATGGTCCCCGCCGCGGTGGGCTATCAGGGTTGCCCACCCTGCCACCGCGGAGGGACCATGTCCGATCTGCCGCCGCTGGACCTCGCCCTGCTGGGCGAGGGCATGTACCTGGGCCGTCGCGAGGACGGTGCGCCCTTCCAGCTCGACCCGTCGCGCCTGCGCACCCACGGCGTCGTCGTCGGCATGACCGGCAGCGGCAAGACCGGGCTGTGCGTCGTGATGCTCGAGGAGCTCGCGGCGGCGGGGGTCCCGGTCATCGCCATCGATCCCAAGGGCGACCTGGGCAACCTGGCGCTGATGTTCCCGGACGCCCGGGCCCAGGACTTCGCGCCGTGGACGAGCTCGGCGGCCGAGGCCGAGAAGCTGTCCGCGGTCTGGCGCGACGGCCGGGCCCACGCGGGGCTGCAGCCGGAGCTCGTGGCGGCGCTGCGCGAGCGGCTGGCGCTGACGCTGTACACGCCGGGGTCCGAGGCGGGCACCGGGGTCGACCTGCTGGGGGCCTTCCGGCGGCCGACCGGGGTCGCGGCGTCCGACCCCGATGTGCGACGGGCCCTGGTGGCGGGGACCGTGTCGGGCCTGCTGGGGCTGGCCGGACGGGACGCCGACCCGGTCCGGGATCCTGCGCACATCGTGCTGAGCACCATCCTGGACGCGGCCTGGTCGGCCGGCGAGGACCCTGACCTGGAGACCCTGGTCCTGCGGCTGGTGGACCCGCCCTTCGAGAAGGTGGGCGTGTTCCCGCTGGACCGCTTCTTCCCGCCCGACGACCGCATGAAGCTGGCGATGGCGCTCAACGGTGTGCTGGCCAGTCCGACCTTCGCGGCGTGGACCCGCGGGGTGGCGCTGGACATGGACGAGCTGCTGGGCACCGGCGACCGCCCGGCCCACAGCGACGGGCGCACTCCGGTGCACGTGTTCAGCCTGGCGCACCTGGGGGACGCCGAGCGGGCCTTCTTCCTGTCGCTGCTGCTCGGGCGGCTGCAGGCCTGGAGCCGCGCGCAGCCCGGCACGGAAGCCCTGCGGGCGCTGTTGTTCTTCGACGAGGTCGCGGGCTTCCTGCCGCCCCATCCCAAGGACCCGCCGACCAAGGCCCCGCTGCTGGCCATGATGAAGCAGGCCCGCGCGGTCGGCCTGGGCGTGCTGCTGGCGACCCAGAACCCCGTCGACGTCGACTACAAGGCCCTGTCCAACGCCGGCCTGTGGTTCATCGGCCGGCTGCAGACCCGCCAGGACCGCGACCGGCTGCTCAAGGGCATCGGCACGCCAGAGCTCGACGAGCGGGTCGCCGACCTGGGCAAGCGCAGCTTCCTGGTGGTCGACGCCAAGGCCGACGCGCCTGCGGTGTTCGGCACCCGCTTCGCCGCATCCTGGCTGCGCGGTCCGTTCACCCGGGCCGAGATCCGCGCGGCCCACGACCTCGGGCTGGTCGACGCCCCGCAGGTCCCCGCCTCGTCGACGCCGGCTCCGGCCCCTTCGCCAGCGGTGGCGGCATCGGCGGCGGCGGCCTCCTCCCCGGCCTCCTCCTCCCCGGCCTCCTCCTCTCCCACCTCCTCCTCCCCCGACGGGCTCCTGGGCGCGCCACCCCCGGCCCCCGGGGACGTCGCCTTCCTCGACCCGCGGGTCGCCTTCGCCGAGCGCTTCGGCGGGGTGTTCGCCGACGACGCGACGCCGCTGCCCGCCGACGGCCGCCCGGTGCTCCGCCCCGTGCTGTGGGCCGAGCTGGCGCTGCGGTTCGACGAGCGCAACGGCTTCCTGCTCGAGACCCACGAACACCGCGTCTGGACACCGCTCGGTGACGCCCTGGGGGACCCCGTCGCCGTGCCCCTGCAGCCCGACGATCTGCTGGCCGCCGCGCCGGCCGGGGCCCGCTTCCAGCCGCTCCCCACCTGGCTCGACGAAGCGGCCGAGCTGCGCGCCGTGCGCGAGCGCATCGTCGAGGCGGTCTACCGCGACGAGTCCCGCGGGCAGCTGGTGCACGCCGCCCTGAAGCTGTACGCCCGGGGGGACGAAGCGGCCGAGGCCTTCCGCGCCCGCGTCGACGCGGCCATCCAGGAGCGGATCGACGCCCGGGTGGCGAAGCTGGAGGCTTCGTACCGCACCCGCGCCGAGCGGCTGGAGGGGCGGATCAAGTCGCACGAGGCGCGCATCGCCGAGCTCGAGGGCACCGTGCGGGCGCGCAAGTCCGAGGAGGTGGTCAACGTCGGCGAGACCATCTTCAGCTGGTTCTCGGGGCGGAAGAAGAGCGTGTCGACCGCGATGCGCCACCGGAACCAGACGGTCGCGGCCGAGGAGCGGGCCGCGCGGGCCCGGCAGGAGCTGTCCGACCTGGAGCAGGAGGCCTACGAGCTGGACAACCAGCTGGCGGCCGAGGTCGCGGCCATCGAGAAGGAGGAGCGGGCGGCCCGCGACGGCATCGAGGAGCGCCCGGTGCAGCTGGAGCGCTCGGACCTGGACCTGCGCCGCTTCGGTATCCTGTGGGTGCCGGCGACCCGGCGCGTCTGAGCGCGGTCCCACCGGCGGAGGTCCCGTGTTCGTCTGTCCGGTCACCGGGGGTCGCCTGTCGAGCGGCCTCTCTCCCGAGGGTCGCCAGTACCCGGCCCTCGACGGGATCCCGGTGCTGGTGCCGGATCCCGACCGCTTCCTGGCGCGCCACGGCCCGGGCGCCTGGGACCTGGCCGGCGGCTTGCCCACCGCCCGCTACGAAGACCTGCCCATCGATGCGCCCGACGCGGTGACCCCGCACCTGCCGCCCCGGGCGCTGGGCGGGCGCGGCGGGTTCGCCAAGTGGCTCGGCGAGCTGGGCGACCGCTGTCCCGACGCGGTGTGCGCCGCCTGGGGCCGGGACCTCGCGCCCCACGGCCGCGCCCTGGATGTCGGCTGCGGAGTGGGCGGCATGTCGCGGCGCATGGTCACGGCCAACCGGCTGACCTGGGCCTTCGACATCTCCCCCCGTGCGGTGCTGCTGACCCGGGATCTGCTGGGCGGCGGCATCACCGAGACCCAGGTCCCGACGCACCGCGGGGGCCTGCAGCGGGTGCGGGTGCCCTTCGCGCCCATCGACAGCCGCACGCTGACGCTGTGCATCGCCGATGCCTCGCAGCCGCCCTTCCCCGAGAACGCCTTCGCGTGGATCCACCTGGGCAACGTGCTGGACATGGCGGACGACAAGTCCGCGGGCATCCTGCTGGCCGCCAGCGCCATGCTGCTGCCGGGCGGGCTGCTGACCGTGTCGACCCCCTACGACACCGACGAGCCGCCCGTCCTGGACGCCGTCGCCCCCGAGAACGAGCTGCGCGAGACCCTGGGCGGGCTGGGACTGTCGATCATCGACGAAGACGAGCACGTGCCCTGGGTGATCCGCGAGTACGACCGTGGCTTCCGCGTGATGTTCAGCCACTGCGTGGCCGCGCGGCGTCCGACCTACTGACCCCGGGGTTAGGGGGCGGCGATGTCCCGTGACCCCTCCATCGACGCGCCCGGCCCGGCGGCTTCATCGCCAGCGGCCTCATCCCCGGCGGCCTCATCCCCGGCGACCCGCCGCGTGCACATCCGCACCTTCGGGTGCCAGATGAACGCCTACGACACGGGCAAGCTCAAGGCCCTGCTGGCCGAAGACGGCTTCGAGCCGACCGAAGACATGGCCGACGCCGACCTGATCGTCGTCAACACCTGCTCGATCCGCGACAAGCCCGAGCAGAAGCTGCACAGCTTCCTGGGCGAGGCCCGCCACGTGCGCCGCGCCCGCCAGGCCCAGGGCGGCGACGTGATGCTGGCCGTGGCCGGCTGCGTGGCCCAGCAGGAAGGCGCGAAGCTGCAGCGCCGCTACAAGGATCTGGACCTGGTCTTCGGTCCCGACGCCGTGACCCGGGTGCGCGAGCTGGTGAAGCGGGCCGAGCACGAGCGCGTGCTGGACACGGACTTCATCGACGCCGACGACTACGTCTTTGCCGACCAGGTCGACCCCGACGCCGACGCCAGCCCGACCGCCTTCGTGACCATCCAGAAGGGCTGCGACAACAAGTGCACCTTCTGCATCGTGCCGACGACCCGCGGCGGCGAGCTGTCCCGGCCGAGCGCGCAGATCCTGGAAGAGGTGCGGGCGCTCACGGCCCGCGGCGTCAAGGAGATCACCCTCATCGGCCAGAACGTGAACAGCTACGGGCTGAAGGTCGCCGGCGAGCGCACCTTCGCCCAGCTGCTCTACGCGGTGGCGGAGCTGCCGGGCGTCGAGCGCATCCGGTACACGACCAGCCACCCGCGCGACATGGGCCCCGACGTGGTCCAGGCCTACCGCGACCTGCCCCAGCTGACGTCCCACCTGCACCTGCCCGTGCAGTCCGGCAGCGACGCCGTGCTGCGGCGGATGAAGCGGTTCTACACCCGCGAGCGCTACCTGCGGCTGGTGGACGAGCTGCGCGCGGCGCGGCCCGATCTGGCCTTGTCCACCGACTTCATCGTGGGCTTCCCCGGTGAGTCCGATGCGGACTTCGAAGACACGATGGACCTGCTCGGTGCGGTCGGCTTCCACACGAGCTTCTCGTTCCGGTACTCCCCCCGGCCGGGCACGCCCGCGCTCAAGCTCATCGACCGCGGCGACGAGGTGCCGGCCGACGTCGCCAGCGCGCGGCTGCAGCGGCTGCAGGCCCGCCAGCGCACCCTGGCCCGTGCGGCGATGGACGCCATGGTCGGCACCGTGCAGCAGGTGCTGGTCGAGGGCTGGTCGCGGAACGATCCGGGCGTCATCTGCGGGCGCACCGGTACCTTCAAGACGATCAACTTCCCGGGCGACGTCGCGCTGGTCGGGGCCACCGTCCCGGTGCGGGTCACGACGGCCTACACGAATTCGTTGAAGGGCGAAGCGGTCGCCTGACCGCGAGACGATAGGGACGCCCGGTCCCGGAGTCACCATGTCCCTGTCCTTCCGCCGCATCGGCCGGTCGGAGCTGCCCGTCGTCGACGGCGCCTCCGATCTCGCCGGAGTCCTCGACCTCGAAGATGCCCTGTGGGTCGCGACCGCCGCCCCGGTCGACACCCTGCGCGGGGACCCGGTGTTCCTGGCCGCCCTCGACAGCGACAAGGACGGCCGCATCCGCAGCGACGAGCTGCGCACGGCCATCGCGTGGCTGCTCGACGCCTTGACCGGCACCAGCGCCATCGGCGATGGCGTGTCGGAGCTCTCGCTGTCCGCCCTGCAGGCGGACGGGGAAGGAGCACGCCTGCGGGCCGCGGCCCAGCACGCGCTGCGCCTGGCCGGGGCAGGGGATGCGACGCGCATCTCGCTGTCCCAGGTGCGCAAGGTCCGGCAGGAGGAAGAGGCGAAGGGCCTGTCTGCCGCGGGCCTGGTCCAGGTCGAGGCCGCCGCCGAGGACGAGGCGCTGGCCGCGCTGCTGGCCCATGTCATCGAGACGACGGGCGGCAGCGCCCACCCCTCGGGCGGCGTCGCGGTGAGCGGCGCGGACCTGGACCGGTTCGTGGCCGAGGCGAAGGCCTGGCTGGCGTGGAGCGACCGGCCGACCGGCGACGCCGCCGCCGCCCTGCTGCCGCTCGGTGACGGCACGGGGGCCGCTGCGGCCGCCCTGGACGCGGTGCGCGAGAAGCTCGAGCAGTACTGGCTGCTGTGCGATGCCGTGGCCCTGGACCCGGCCCTGGCCGACGCCGCGCGGGTCGATCCGGCGGGCACCGACCTGCTCGACGCCACCCAGGCCACCGCCCTGCTGCGGCGGGCGGCGCTGGCCACGCCGCGCCCCGACGGCGCGCTGTTGCTCGACGGGGCGGTCAACCCCGCCTGGCGGGGCGAGCTCCAGACGCTGAGCGCCCAGGTGCTGCAGCCCCTGGGCCTGGCCGCCGACGGTCGGCTGGATCGGGCCACCCACGCGGCCGCTGTCGCGGCGCTGGCTCCCTACCGCGCCTGGCAGGCCGACAAGCCGGCCGACGCCGTGGCCGGTCGCGCGCGGGACGTCGTCGCGGGCCACGCCGCCGACGAGGCGCTGCACGGCCGGGTCCGCGAGCTGCTGGCCCGGTCCGAGGCCGCTGCGGCCACCCTGGCCGACGTCAAGGACGTCGAGCGGCTGCTGCTCTACGTGGGCGGCCTGCTGCCCCTGGTGCGGTCCTTCGTCACCATGCCCGACCTGTTCGATCCGGACGCCCGGGCCCTGTTCGAGCGCGGTCGGCTGGTCATGGACGGCCGCGTCTTCGACCTGGCCGTGCGGGTCACCGACCTGGGCCGCGCGCAGCGCTTCGGCGCGCGCAGCCCGATGTACGTGATGTACGTCGATGTCGGCGCGGTCGCCGGCAAGTGGACCGAGCAGGTCGCCGTCCCGGTCACCGCCGGCGAGGCCGGACACCTGATCGAGGGCATGTGGGGCGTGTTCTTCGACACCGAAGGCAACGAGCTGCACGCCCAGGTCAACAAGATCGCCGCCAGCCCGATCAGCATCAAGGAAGCGCTGCTGGCGCCCTTCCGCCGCCTGAGCGAGGCGGTGCAGAAGGCCGCCGACCAGGCGGCGAGCGACCAGACCTCGTCGATGGATGCCCAGGTCGGCGCCCAGGCCGGCAAGGCGGTGGACACGACCACGAGCGCCACCACCAAGGCCGTCGCCGACGGCCAGGCCGCGCAGGCCGCCAAGGATGCCCCCGCCGCCGCCCCGGCCGCTGCGCCCGCTCCGGCCGCTGCGCCCGCCGCCCCCGACAAGGGACTGGGGGGCAACCTGCCCCTGTTGCTCGCCGGTGGCGGTGTGGCCGTGGCCGCCGTGGGCAGCGCCGCGACCTATGCGGCCGAGATGCTGTGGGCCGCCGCCGGTGGGCTCGCGGCGGGCTTCCTGGCCCTGCCCGCCATCTCGTCCCTGTCGGGCAGCCTCGGCCTGGTCGTGCAGCTGCTGGCCGTGCCGGTGGCCGTCCTGCTGGTCATCGCGGGGCTGCTGCTGGTGCCCTTCCTCATCTACGCGATCCCCGTCAGCCTCGCGACGTGGCTGCGGCTGCGTCGGCGTGATCTGGCCATGCTGCTCGAAGGCAGCGGCTGGGCCATCAACCGGCGGCTGCGCATGACGTCGGACCAGGCGGCCTGGTACACGCGTGCCCCGAAGGTCCCCGGTCGGTAGGCCGCGCGGGACATTCCCTGACCCCTGTCTCCAGCTGTCAGTGGCGGGAGGCAGGGGTGTACTCGGCCCTGCGAACAGGGGACCATGAAACCGGAGGGTTACTCCAGGAGGTCCCTGGCTCGCGCGGTCCGCGGCCCGGTCCCTCGAGGAGCGGGGTCCATGGGTGATGTACGAGTCCGGCCACAGGAAGACAACGTCGACCTGTTGATGGCCGTGTGGCGCCACCGGCGCTCGGGTGAATTGGTGTTGTGGCTGCGGGGTCAGCGTCCCGTGCGGGCGGCCGTGGCCGACGGCGGGCTGGTGCGCCCGGCCCAGGTCGTGCTGCTGTCGCAGGCCGTGACCCGGGGGCGGATCCGCTTCGAGCCGGGTCCGGCCCGTGGCGACGGGCGGCGTCGCGCCGTGGGGCGCGTGCTCCTGGCGGCGGCGCGGCGGCTCGGCGGCGGCGACCTGCCCGAGGGCCGGCTGGCCGTCGGCGTCCCCCCCGACGAGCTCCGCGAGCTGGTGGGGGATCCGCTGGTCGATCGGCTGCTGGGGCGACGCGTCAGCGCCGATGCCCTGCTGCGCGACGGGTCCCTGGCCCGCGCCGAGCTGGTGGCGCTGGTGCGCGTCGGCGCGCTGGTCGTCGCCGAGGGGGATGCCAGCGAAGAAGCCGACACCGTGGGCTTCCGACCGGTCGCCTGCGACGCGACCTGGTCGGTGCCTCCGTCGGTGCCGCCGGCCCCGCAGGTCCCTTCGCCGCGGGCACAGCGGCGGGTGACCGTGCGCCTGGGCCCTGCGGAGGACGCGTCCGTGGGGCCGCAGCAGCGCGCACCGCAAGCCGCGATCTGCTTCGTCGCGGGGGTCGAGCGAGGGCCGACGGTGCTGCGCGCCCCCGGCGAGCCCCTGCCGGAGGTCGCGGCAGAGGCGCCGACCCAGGAGGTCGCGCCCGCCCCGACCCCTGTCGTCGAGCCCGACCTGCCGCTGTTCGTGGCGCCGGAGATCGAGCCCCTCGACGACGAGCCGCCCCTGTTCGTGGCCCCCGACTTCGAGGCCCCCGACTTCGAGGCCCCCCTGTTCGACGAGCCGACCATCGACGAGCCGACCACCGGCGAGCCGACCACCGACGAGCCGACCTTCGAGCCCACCCTGGCCCCGGCTGCGGTCGAGCGTGCGCGACGCCCCGCCGGGCCCGGCCTGCCGCGGGTGCCGCTGATCGGGCCCGCCACCGCCGTGATCGGCCTCGCCCCCGAGGTCGCCAGCGTGCAGGAGATCCTGATCGAGCGGGCCCGCGAGTCCCTGGAGCTGGGCGAGCTCCCCGAGGCACACGACGTGCTGCAGCGCGCCTTCCAGCTGCACCCCGGGAACCCCCGCGTGCTCGTGCACCTGGCCTGGACCGAGGTGCTCCTGGACCCCGCCGCTCGCGAGGTCATCCTGCAGCGGGTCTACTCGGCGGTCACCCACGCGCCGGACGACCCGGTCGTGCACGGCTTCGCCGCCGAGATCAGCTACGTCCTCCGCTCGGCCTGAGGCGCACTCGCCGTCGCAGCGGGGCTCGTGGCTGTGGTATCACGGGCGGGAGACGCCCCTGTCGGGGTGGAGCCTGACCTGGACGAAGCATGGGCCCTGAGCGGGGCAACATCGAGTTCCTGGCCGATCTGTGGCGGGCTGGCCGCACGGGCGTGCTGCGTCGCGCCGACGAGGTTCCCCTCGAGGGCCCACCGGTGGCGGTCGCCGACGGCGGGCTGGTCGAGCCCTGGCAGGTCGTCGACCTGGCCGAGCACATCAGCGGTGGCCCGCTGACCCTGGACGAAGCGCCAGCCGAGGGGCCGGGCGATCGCGGCGCGATGCTGCGCTTCCTGCTGGCCGCCTGCGGCAGCCACCTCGACCCCTACCGGAACCTGCTGCCGGTGGGCAGCCTGCGCCTCTCCTGCGGGCCGGACGACCAGGCCTACATCAGCGCCAGCCTGCGGGCCGCCCTGGTGGACGGGCCCCGAGCGGCCGAGCTGCTGTCGTCGGGGCGCGCCACCCGCCGACAGCTCGTCGCGCTGTGTTTCCTGGGCCTGGTCGATGCCGAGGGGGGCGTGGAGCTGGGCACCGACCCCGAAGCCCCGCCGCGCATCACCCTGCCGGCCGGTGAGTCCGAGACCGAGGAGATCCGCCCGGGCGCGCCCGGCACCTCCCTGGACGAAGCCTTCGCGGAAGCCGTGCACGAAGACCCGACGGATCTGTCCCGGACGTCGGGGGACGAAGAGTCGGATCGGCTCGATGTCGAGCCTGCCGTCTGCTTCGTGGGCGGTGTCGACTGGGGCCCCTCGGCCAGCCGCATGAAGCTGGACGCGCTGCTCGAGGGCGCCCCTGGTGCGGATGGCGGCGCGACGGCCGCCGAGCCGGAGCCGGAGCCGGTGGCGGTGCTGGTCGAGGAGCTGACCGAAGAGGTCGGGGAACCGTCCGCCGAGGCGGCTCCGGTCACGCCGGTTCGCCAGAAGGTGGCCGAGCAGGAGACCGACGGGGTCGTGCTGCGCGCCGATGCCGTGGCGCCCCCCGAGTCGACCTCGGGCGGCCTGTTCGAGGCTCCCGAGGAGCTCGTCTGGCCGGACGAGGAGGAGACCGGGCCCGCCCCCGAGGTGGAGCCCGGGCTGATCGACGACGATCGGGCCTACTTCCTGGGAGGCGGCGACGTCGAGCACGTCCTGTTCGACGACTTCGACGCCCTGGGGCTTCCCGACGCGCCGCAGGCCGACGAGGTCGAGTACTTCCTGACCGGTCCCGACGACGCCGAGGAGTCGAGCTACAGCCTGCCCGCGCCGCCGCTCGTCGAAGAGGACGACGACGAAGGCGCCCTGGCCGTCGAGGTGCACTTCCGCTGGGGCCCGCCGGTCGACGCCGACGTCGAGGTGATCGACGAAGAAGAAGGTGCCGACGACAGCGCCGCCACGCTGACCTGGGCCGACGAGATGCTCGGGGTCGAGGACGAAGATCCCTCCGCGCCGGCCTGGCGCAGCCCGGCCGAGGGGGAGACCGGCGGTGCCGTGCGCATCGGGGGGCGGGAGTGGTCCTTCCCCGACGCCCGAGCCCGGGCGCAGCCGACGGACGGCTACGACGGCGAGCGGCAGGAGCTGCTGCTGCTGCAGGCGGAGCTCGACGCCTTGATCACCGGCGCCTCGCCGCCCGCGCGTGCGCCGGAACCCGTGGTCGAGGACCTGCTCGACGCGCCCACGGGGCCTGCCCCGGCCCGGCGGGACGACTCCGACGCCGAGGTGCTCTCGGGAAGCGCCGACGAGCTCGGCATGCTCGAGCACCTGTTCTCGGGGGGCGACGACGACGCGCAGGCCAGCCTGCCCGCGTGGTCGCAGGCGCCGACCTTCGACCCGTCGGTCGAGCCCGAGGTGCTGGACATCTACGACCGGCTGCTGGCGCGTGCGTGGGAGTGCATCTGCGCCGACGACCTGCGCGAGGCCCGCGACGTGCTGGAGCGCGCGACCATCCTGGTCGAGGACAACCCACGCGCCAGCCTGCTGCACGCCTGGGTCGTGCTGCGGCTCGAGCCCCGCGCCACCGATGTCGCCCGGGACGCGCTGGACCACGCGGGTCCCGAGCATCGCGACGATCCGGTGGTCGATGGGCTGGTCACCCGGCTGCAGACCCTGATGGCCGCCGGGACACGATAGGCAGTCCCTCCGACTCCCGTCGCGCGCCCCCTGGCGGGGGCCTCGCCCCGAGCCCGCGTGTCCCAGCCCGTCGCAGCGCCCGCCCACGTCGCCAATCCCTACGCGGGGGTGCACCAGCGGATCCGCGCCCGCCGCCCGGGCACGGCCGGCGTGTTGCTGCCCGTCGTCGCGGCGGTGCTCGCGACCCCCCTGGCCCGTCCTGTCCTGCTGCACTTCCTGGACGGGCCGGCCACCCCGGAGATCGTGGCGGCCGGCACCGAAGCCATCACCTTCCGGCTGGGGGCGCTCGTCGCCGCCGCCATGGCGATGCACACCTACGGCGACCTGGTGCGTGGCCCGGACCGCGAGGTGCTGGACGTGCACCCGGTCCAGCCCGGCCTGCTGCTGTCCGCCATCGCGGCGCGCACCGCGCGCGAGCGGGCCTACCTGCCGGTGATGGGGGCGATCCTGCTGTCCCCGCTGGTCTGGCACGGCCACGCCCTGGCCTGGGCCGGGGGCTCCGCGGTCGTGCTCGGCGCCTGGCTGGCCAGCCTGGGGGTCGGGTTCTCGGTGCACCTGTCGGCAGTGTGGGCGGCCCACAGCCAGGGGCTGGCGGTGGTGCTCGACCTGCTGCGGGGCGACAACCCGCGCATGCAGGCGGCGCTCATCTACGCGCCGGGCGTGGCCCTGGCCGTGGTCGGCGTCGCGGTCGGGCTGGCCAGCGGCGGGCTGTCCGCGGGCCTGCAGGGCTGGGCGCCGGGCTGGGCCTTCCTGGCGCTGCCGCCGGTGCTGGGCCTGGTCGCCGGCATGGCCGCGCCGCGGCTGGCGAACGCCTGGTACGTGCGGGCCAGCGCGATGCTGGCGGAGATCGACGCGGCCTGGGCCGGCGTCGAAGAAGGCGACGAAGAGCGCCGCGTCTACCTGGAGTGGGTGGCCGGCTCGACGCGGCCCGAGCTGCTGCGGGCGCTGCGCCAGGGCTGGCGGAGACTGCGTTCGTGGGCGATGGGCGCGTGGGGACTCGGGCTGGTGGGCCTGTTCGCCGGCTGGAGCGCCGATCCCTCGGCCCCGGCGGACCTGGTCGCGGTGGCCGGTGGCGCCGTGGCGCTGCTCAGCGTCCTGCCGACCCGGCTGGCGCTGGGCGACCCCCCCTGGCTGGACCGGGCGCTGGGTGTGCGCGCCGGGCCGGTCGCCGTCGCCCGGGCGTCCGTGTCCGTGCTCTACGCCCAGGGCTCCATCCTGCCCCCGGTCGCGGCCCTGCTGGTCCGCCAGGGGCTCCGCTGCGTTGCCCCCTTCCTGATGGTCGAGCTGCTGGCGGTGATCCTGTCGGTCGTCGCCTCCCTGCTCGCGGCCCGGCTGCGGGGGCGCGCCGCCTGGGTCCAGGCCCCCCTCGCCGTCGTCGCCTGGGCAGCCCTCGCCTCCCTCGCCCGTCTCCTCCTCCTCTCCCCCTGATCCGGGAAGGCCATGTCCTCGACTCCCTCGCCCGCCCCTGCGGCTGCCGTCGCCGGCAGCGACGTCGCTGCCATCGACGTCGCTGCCATCGACGTCGCCGGCCTGCGCAAGGAGTTCGGCAAGGTCGTGGCGGTGCACGACGTCAGCTTCTCGCTGCAGCCGGGGCAGCTGGTCGGCCTGGTGGGCCCCAACGGCGCCGGCAAGAGCACGACCTTCAAGATGCTGACCGGCCAGCTGGTGCCGACCGCCGGCACGGCGCGGGTCATGGGCGTCGACGTGGCGGCCGACCCCGCGGGGGCCCGGCGGCACCTGGGCATCGTGCCCGAGTTCCCGAAGCTCTACGAGTACCTGTCGGCGCGGGAGATGATCACCTTCGCCGCGCGCATCCGCAGCGACGACCCCACGGCCGACCCGGCGAAGGACCCGGCCCTGCAGGCCCGGGTGGACGACGCCCTGCGCATCGCCGGCCTGGGCGCCGACGCCGACCGGCTGATCCACGAGTACAGCCAGGGCATGCACCGCAAGACGGCCCTGGCCTGCGCCCTGGTGGCCCATCCGCCGGTCCTGCTGCTCGACGAGGCGCTCAACGGCCTGGATCCGGCCAGCGCGGAGCGGGTGCTCGACGCCCTGCATGCTCGCTGCGAGGCCGGCGCCTGCGTGCTGCTGTCGACCCACGTGCTGGACACGCTCGGACGGGTCGCCGATCGCGTGGTCGTCATCGAGGCCGGGCGGGTGAGCGCCGACGTGCCGGCCAGCGAGCTCGGACGGGTGCGGGAGATGCTCAAGGCGCGAAGCGACGGGGACGCCGTCGCACCGAGCGGCGGGGAGCCCTGAGGTGGGCCTGTTCTCGCGGCTCACGACGCGGGTGCGGCGGCTGCTGCACGACGCCGAGCTGCCGGTCTACTACGCGCCGCAGTACCGGCTGCCGATCACGGGCCTGGACGTCGGCCGGGGCATCGAGCCGCGGCGGGCCGATCTGGCCGCGTGGGCCCTGCTGGAGCTCGGGGCCATCCGCCGGGACCAGCTGCGGGTGCCGCCGCGCATCCGGTACCGCGACCTGGTGGTCGTCCACACCCCGCGGCTGCTCGAGTCGCTGACCCGGCCCGAAGACCTGGCCCACGTCTTCGCCGTCGACAGCTGGGACGTGCCCGTCGACGAGGTGCTGCACACGGTGCGGCTGGCCTGCGGCGGCACCCTGGCGGCGGCCCGCGACGCCCGCAAGCGCGGCGGGCCCGTGCTCAACCTGCTGGGCGGCTTTCACCACGCCTTCCCCGATCGCGCCGGCGGGCTGTGCCCGGTCAACGACATCGCGGTCGCCATCGCCGCCCTGCGCGAAGACGGGTTCACCGGCCGCGTGGTCGTGCTGGACCTGGACGCGCACCCCCCGGACGGCACCGCGGCCTGCCTGGCCACCGACCCGGCCAGCTGGATCGGCAGCATCTCGGGCAGCGACTGGGGACCCCTCGACGGCCCGGCCGACGAGGTGTGCCTGCCCGGCGCGGACGACGACGCCTACCTGTCGGCGCTGGACGGCCTGCTGTCGCGCATGCCCGCCGCCGAGCTGGCCTTCGTGATCGCGGGCGGCGACGTGCTGGCCGGGGATCGCATGGGGGCCCTGGGCCTGACGCCGCAGGGCGTGCGGCTGCGGGACCTGGCCGTCGCGCGGGCGCTGTCCGGCACGCCGGCCGTGTGGCTGCCCGGCGGCGGCTACAGCGATCGCGCCTGGCGGCTGCTGGCGGGCACCGGGCTGGCCCTGGCGCTCGGCACCGACCAGGAGCTCCCGCCCGACGCCGATCCGCTCAGCGACCGGTTCGCCGACGTCGGCCGGCGGCTCGACCCCGCGCGGCTGCGCGGCGATGGCGACGACGAGCAGTGGTTCACCGAAGACGACGTCGCCGAGATCCTGGGCCTGCCAGGGCGCAAGCCGGTGCGCCTGCTGGACTACTACACGGCCAGCGGCGTCGAGTACGGACTGTTCCGCTACGGGCTGCTCGAGCAGGTGCGGCGGCTCGGCTACAGCGATCTGCGGGTGGACCTGGCCCGCACGGGCACCGGCGATCGCATGCGGCTCCATGGCACCAGCGGGGGCGAGGAGCACCTGTTGGTCGAGGGTGTCTACGAGCGCCGCGAGGTGCCGCCGCCGGACGGCCTGGTCCTGGACGCACCCGTGGTCGTGCTGTTCGTGCACTGGCTCACCCTGCGCCACCCGCGCGGGCGCTTCTCGGAGGGGCGCCCGCCGCTGCCCGGCCAGGACGCGCCGGGGCTCGGCATGGCCCGCGAGGCCGGCGAGATGCTGGCCCGCATGGCCGAGCGGCTCGAGCTGGCCGGCGTGGGCGTGCGTCCGAGCTGGTTCCACGTCGCCTACGCCAGCCGCTACCACTTCCGGTTCGTGGACCCGGCCCGGCAGGGTCGCTTCGAGGCGCTGATCCGCGACCTGGCCGCCCTCCCGCTGCTCGAGCGCACCCACGCGGTGGCCGAGGGCCGGGTCTGGCTGGACGGCGCCCCCTACGCCTGGGAGCCCGACCTGATGGTCGCCTGGCGCGAGGCTCCGCCCTGGCCCGAAGACGCGGCCGCCGTCGCCGCCGAGCGCGAGCGCGCCCGCTTCGTGCTGCACGACCAGGGCGACGGCCGGACCCCGCCGCCGGTGCCCACCGCCCCCTGAACCCTGGTACAACCGGCCCATGCCCGTCGTCCACCTGACCCCGAACCTGCGCGCGGCCTACCCGGACCTGCGCGACGTGGACGAGCTCGTCGTCGAAGGCGACACCGCCGCCGCGGTCGTCGCGGCGCTCGACGCACGCTTCCCCGGGCTCGGGCACTACCTGGTCGACGAGCGCGGCCGCCTGCGCAAGCATGTGAACCTGTTCGTCGACGGCGAGCTGATCGGTGACCGCCAGGCCCTGTCCGACGCCGTCGGTCCCGACACCCCCGTCCACATCATCCAGGCGCTCTCCGGAGGCTAGCCCATGTCCGCACCCGTCCTGCTCGTCGGCACCCGCAAGGGCCTGCTCACCTTCACCCGCGAGGGCGACCGCTGGGCCCTGTCGGGCGAGGACTTCCCCGGCGTCGAGGTCGAGTTCGCCTGCCGCGACCCGCGGGACGGCACCCTGTGGGGCGCGCTCCACCACGGTCACTGGGGCCCCAAGCTGCACCGCAAGCGGCCCGGCGGCGAGTGGGAGGAGCTCACCTCGCCGGCCTACCCCGACGACACCGGCGCCGCGCTGGAGCACCTGTGGGTGGTCCAGCCGGGCCACGCCGACCGCCCGGGCCAGCTGTGGATCGGCACCAACCCCGGCGGCCTGTTCCGGAGCGACGACGGCGGCGACAGCTGGACCCTGGTCCGCAGCCTGTGGGACCACCCCTCGCGCGAGAAGTGGTTCGGCGGCGGCCGCGACAGCGCCGGCATCCACTCGATCGTGGTCGACCCCCGCGATCCCGACCACCTCTACATCGCCGTGTCCTGCGCCGGCGTCTTCGAGACCCGGGACGGCGGCGAGAGCTGGGCCCCCGCCAACCAGGGCGTCAAGGCCCCCTTCCTGCCCGACCCCGACGCCCCCTTCGGCCAGGACCCGCACTTCGTCGCCGCCTGCGCCGCGGCCCCCGACGTGCTGTGGCAGCAGAACCACATCGGCGTCTACCGCAGCACCGACGGCTCGGGCTCGTGGACGCCCATCAGCCAGGACGACGGCCCCGTCGGCTTCGGCTTCCCCATCGCCGCCCACCCCCAGCTGCCCGGCACCGCCTGGGTCGTGCCGGCCACCGCCGACACCCAGCGGGCGGCGTCCGACCGCAAGGTCCGCGTCTACCGCACCGACGACGGCGGCCAGAGCTGGCGCCCCCAGACCCACGGCCTGCCCCAGGCCCAGGCCTGGGACCTGGTCTACCGCCACGCCCTGGACGTCGACGGCAGCGGCGACGGCGTCGCCTTCGGCAGCACTACCGGCAACCTGTGGACCAGCGACGACGGCGGCGAGCACTGGCGCTGCGTCGGCAACCACCTGCCGCCGGTCTACTCGGTGCGGTTCGGCTGAGCCCGGGCCGCGGCTCCCGCGAGATCAGAGCTTCCCGAGGTACACCGACATGCCGACCATGGCGCTGAAGCCGTCGGCCGCGTCGAGCGCCCCCGGACCGCCCTGGCCGCCCAGCTCCACGCTGAACGCGGTGCGGCGGCTGACGAAGGTCTCGACGCCGACGTGGCCTCCGGCCCCCAGGGCCGGCTGGTGGGTGCCGTCGATCGCGGCCAGCAGCCCACCGCCCGCGGACAGGCGGTAGCGGTCGGACAGGACCGGCGTGCGGACGAACAGCTCCAGGCCGGCGCCGTTGGTCGGCATGTAGCCGGGCTCGCCGTCCGGCATGGTGTTGGCGTACTGCGTGGTCGTGCGCAGCCGGACACCGGCCAGCTCGTGCACCGGCACGTCCAGCCGCAGCCCCGAGCCGTACTCCTTGCCCCACATGCCCATGTGCATGCCCAGTCCCACGCCGGTGCCGCGCCGCTCGGTCGCGACCGCCGGCGGCTCGTCCGAGGCATCGGGGGCCAGGGGCGCGGCGAGCAGGGGGGCGGACAGGAGCAGGGCGGCGAGCATCGGGGACTCCGGGAAGGGGGACCGTGCCGGGGGGCACGGCCGGTCCGACGCCGGGTTCCTGATGACATTCGAATTCAATTCGGTGATTCCCGCGGGAGATCACCGGGTCTGCGGCCGCTCGGTTCAGGCCGCCAGCAGGTCCGCGATCACCAGCGCCGCCAGCAGCTGCTCGGCTTCTGCCGCCGACGCCAGCGCGTAGCGGCCGTCCTGCATGCGCGAGACCACGCCGGCGCTGTTGCGCCGCACGCGGCGCGCCAGGTCCTGGTTCAGCGAGCGGGTCAGGGCCAGGGCTGCTGCCGGGTGGGCGGTGCGCAGCTCGCGCAGGTCTTCGCGGGTCAGGCGCATCAGCCGGCAGTCCCCGGTCGCCGTCACGGTGGCCGAGGCCGGGCCCCCGTCCAGCAGGTTCACCTCGCCCAGCCAGCGCCCCGCCGGCACCCGGCCCAGCACCAGCTGCCGGCCGCCCAGGTCCAGGTGCACGTCCAGGGCCCCCTCGCAGAGCAGGTAGAGGGCGTCGGCGTCCTCGCCGTGCACGAAGAGCCGCCGGCCCGCGGCCAGCTGGACCGGGATCATGCGGGGGAGGAGGAGGGCCGCGGCGTCGGCGCCGACCCGGGCTTCGAGGGCCACGCGGGTGCGGTCCAGGTCCGGAGGAGGCGTCCGGTGGTGGGCGAGGAGGACGAACTCGCCGCCGTCGTCGGGCAGCTCCGGCGGAGACGCGGGGGCGTCCGGCGCGGGCAGCGCGGCGAGGAGGGCATCGACGGACGGGCGTTCGGTCATGGGTCTCGGTGTGTGTACTCCCACACGGGTCGAACCGTCACGGGGGGTGTCGAAGAAAGTCCATGGGCGCTCGGAACGCCACGCCTGTCTTCAGAACACCACGATGGGAGGGAACTGGAACGGGGAGTCGCTCAGGTCCATGATCAGCACGTCCCTGTCGGGACAGATCACGGCCTCCGGCGCCTCGGCCAGCCCGTCCACGGCGGCGCTGTCGACGCAGTGCTGCTGGCGCAGCGTGCCCCCGTCCCAGGTCGTGCCCGACAGGGTCATGGATGCGTCGTGCAGCAGCACGGCGTCTCCCGCGCCGGGCGACAGGGTGCTGGCTTCGACCCGCAGGCCGCGGCTGCCGTCCCACGGGGTCGTGTGGGTGGCGTAGACGACGTTGCCGTGCACATCGAGCCCTCCCGCGATGGTCGCGCCGCTGCCCCCGCCCAGGTCGCTGTCGCGCACGGTCACGGCGACCTCGCCCTGGGCGACCACCGCGGCGACCCCGACCTCATCGACCGTGCAGCCCTCGGCCAGGAGCGTGGCCGGGGCCGACGCCCCCGCCGCCATCAAGCCGACGCTCAGGTTCGCGGACGGGTCGGCGGCGACGCCCAGGATCACACAGTCCTCCAGGGCGAGCGTCCCGCCGTGCTCGCCGCCGATCACCGCGGCGCCGGCCATCTCGACCTCCTCGAAGCGGCACCCCGTGCAGGTCGCACTGGCGCTCGCCGCGTCCCACGGGCTCACGACGAGCCCGGGGCCCGCGGCATCGCGGACCACGAGCCCGTCGGCCTCGACCTCGCCGCCCAGCACCACGATCCCGGCCGCCGAGCGACCGGACGGCGACGACGCGATCTCCTCGATGGTCACGTCCTGCAGCCAGACCCGGCTCGACGTGCGGGCGTCCTCCTCGACCCGATCCGCGACGTGGATGCCCTCGCCCGACAGGCCGCGAAAGGCGACGTCCTGCAGCTGTAGCTCGCCGCCCTCGACCAGAGCCCCGACCCCGTACAGGTCCAGGTCCACACCGCCGAAGTACTGCAGGTTGCCCCGCTGCACGTCCACGATCTCGCCGTCGGTCACCCGGATCGAGCCGCCGACGTTGGCGAAGATGGCCGCACCCTTGGAGCGCTCCATGGTCAGGCCGTCGATCTCGATGTGGCCGCCGGTGTTCACCGACAGGCCGCCGCCGCCGACGTCCAGGCCCAGGTCCCGGGCGTCGACGTCGGTCAGGTAGATGGCGCCGCCCTCGCTGGCCCCCACGGCGGACGCGCTGTCCCGCACGGTCAGGCCGGTCCCGCTGATCGTGGCCGGCAGGTCGTCGGCCCCGACGAAGCCCATGGTGAAGCCGGCGTAGACGGCGGGGCAGCAGGTGCCCGAGGTCTCGAAGGGCGGGCGGACACCCTCGACCTCGACGTCTTCGAACACCAGGGTGGCTTCCTGGCTGGCCGCCAGGCCGGCGTTGACCGCGCCGGACACGAACAGGCGGCGGACCTCGGCCGAGGCGCTGTACAGGAACAGTCCGGTGCCCCGGTAGAACTCGTCGAGCTGCGTGTCGACGAGCTCGGCGTCCTCGAGCAGCAGCCGGCCCGACGCGCCGGTCACGTCGACCGCGCCGCCGATCGCGCCTTCGACGCGCAGCCCGGCGGCCTCGACGCTGCCGTCGAGCACCTGCAGGCCCGGCGTCGTCGCGCCTTCGCTCCGGGCCTCTTCGATGCGGAGGTCGGTCAAGCTCGCCTCGGCGGTCGCGACCCGGATGCCGGCCTCGCGGAACCCGCGGACGACCAGGTCCCGGGCCTCGAGCCGCCCGCCCTCGACCACGATGCCGCCGCCCTTGCCCTCGGTCAGCGTCATGCCCGACAGGCGCAAGGTGCCCGTGCCCCGGCCCTCGCTGCCCTGGTTGAAGGCGATGACCGCCGGCAGGCCCGTGTCGGCCTCCCACGCGGTGAAGCCGTCGACGGTCACCCGCTCCGCGCAGCGCCCGGCCAGCGTCAGGTCGCGGTCCGCGAGTTGCAGCCACCCGGCGTAGGTGCCTTCGGCGATGGCGACGACATCGTCACCGGACGCCGCATCGACCGCCTCGGCCACGGTCTGGAAGGGCGCGTCGCGGCTGCCGTCCCCGCCAGGATCGGCGGCCTGGTCCACGAACAGGGTGCCCTCGACAACGCCGAAGGGCGCGGGGCCGCAGCCGTCATCGACGGCCCCCGTGTCGACTCCCGTCGAGGCGGGGGGAGGGGAGGAGGTGCAGGCGAGCAGGAGGGCGAGGAGCACGGTGTCTCTGGGGAGGGTGAACAGCGTACTGGCCAGGGAGCGACTCCGTCACCGACGAGGATCTCGCAGGCTGCCGTGACGTTCTCCGCCGGTCGGCAGTACCCTCGACACAACCCCCCAACCCCACGAGAACCGGGAGCACGCATGAGCACCGAAGAGACCCGCAACGACACCCCTCCCAAGGCCACCGAACAGCGCGACGAGCGCGAGCTGGTCGTCGAGGACGTCGAGACGGACCGGGCCGAGGACGTCAAGGGCGGCGGCTTCCTGATTCCGGGGCTCTACGACAACGTGGGCCAGGTCACGGGCGGCGGCAGCGTCGCCGGCGGCGGCGGCAGCAGTTCCTGACGGCGGAGACGCATCCGCTCGTGACCCCCGACTGGATGCGCCCCGGCCGGCCCTAGAACAGGCCCTCGATCGGCGGCATGCCGATGGGCACCGCGTCGATGTCGACGACGAGCAGGTCGGTCCCGGGGCAGTCCACGAAGGTCTCGGCCTGGTCGGCGCCGACCACGGGCGCGACATCCTCGCAGCGCTGCTGGCGGAGGGTGCCGCCCTCCCAGGCGACCTCCTGCAGCGTGGCCGAGGCGGCGTGCAGCAGCACGGTCTCGCCCGCCCCCGGCACCAGGTCGGAGCCCTCGATCAGCAGGCCGGCGCTGCCGTCCCAGGGGCCGATGCCCGTGGCGTAGACGGCGTTTCCGTGGACGTCCAGCCCGCCGCCGAGGGTGGCCCCGCTGCCGCCGTGCAGGGTGCTGTCGTGGACCTGGATGGCCCCTTCGCCCGAGACCACCAGGGCCCCGTGTTGGGTGTCGCCGATCTCACAGCCCGTGACCTGTAGCGACGGCGGCCCCGACACGTTCGTGGTCAGCAGCCCCGCCGACAGCCCCGAGGCCGGATCCGGCGCGACCCCGGAGATGGAGCAGCCGTCGAGGGTGACCGGGCGCTCGGCGTCCCGGCCGCCGACCAGGACCCCCGCCAGGGCCACGTCTTCGATGAGACAGTCGGTGCAGTGCAGGCTGGCGGGCTGATCCGACCAGCTGACCACGGAGATCCCGGGTCCCGCGACGTCTCGCACCGTCAGGCGCTCCGCATCGAGCGTGCCTTCGCGGAAGACCAGGCCCAGGGCGGTGCGGATCCCCCCTGCCAGGCCCACGTCCTCGATGGTCACGTCCGTCAGCTCGACGGTCGGTGTGCCGGTCTCGTCGGCCTGTGCGTCGATGCCGACCCCGTCGACACCCGCGAGCCGGACCCGGTCGAGGCGCAGCAGGCCGTTGCCCGAGACCACCGCCTGCACGCCGAACAGCTCGATGTCGGCGCCTTCGAGGGGGACATCGGAGTAGCCCGACTGCGTGTCCAGGATCTCGGCGTCGGTGAGCACGATCTCGCCGCCCCAGCCGGCCATGAGCGCGCTGCCGCGGGCCCGCTCGACGACGAGCTCGCTCGCCTCGATGCGGCCGCCTCGTCCGGCGATCAGCCCGCCCAGGCCCATGCCCGCGCCCAGATCGGCGACGTACACATCGGTGAGCGCGATCTCGCCTCGGTCCAGCGACCAGATGCCGTTGTCGCTGTCGGTGATGCGCACCCCCGAGCCGGTGATGCGCCCACCGTGCTCCTCCTCCCCACCGAAGGAGATCATGAGCCCGGACGCCAGGGCCGGGGTGCAGCCGCCGTCCGGGCACTCCCAGCCCACGATGCCCTGCATGGTCAGGCCGTCGACCTCGACCACCGCGTCCCACTGGGCCAGGATGCCGAACATGACGTGGCTGTCCGCGACACGGACGTCGCGCAGCCGCACGGTGGCGTCGACGGCGAACAGGGCGGCGCTGCGCAGGTCCTCGGCAGGTGCGGTCTCGACGATCTCGCTGTCTTCGAGCTCCAGCACGGTGTCCGCGCCGCCGGCGCCGATGGCGAGCCCCTGCTGGCGCGTGATCGAGAGTCGCCGGGCCGTGACCTGGCTCCCCTCCGACACGGCCAGGCCGCCGCCGCTGTTCCACTCGAGGGCCCCGCCGTCCTCGATGCGCACGTCCTCGAGGGTGGCCGTCGCCCGCTCCAGCCAGATGCCCTGGCCGTAGATGTCGCGCACCAGGAGATCCCGGGCCTGCAGCGTGCCGCCGCCGACCACCAGGCCCCGCACGTCGCCGCCGGTCAGGGTGAGTCCCGAGAGGTCCAGCGTGCCGGTACCGGGCTCCGCGCCTTCGGCGGTCTCGCCGTCCAAGGGCGCGTTGAACGCGATCACCGGCAGCTCGGGGGCATCCTTTCCGTCGATGGTGACCCGGTCGGCGCAGCGCCCGGCCAGCGTCAGGTCGCGGTCGCCCAGGGACAGGGTCTCGCGGTAGGTGCCCGCTGCGATCACGATGACGTCGCTTCCACCAGCGACCTCGACCGCATCGCCGATGGTCGCGAAGGGTGCATCCTGGCTGCCGTCGCCCCCCGATGCGGCGCTGGCGTCGACGAACAGGGTGCCCGACAGGTTGCCCCAGGTGCCGGAACCGCAGGGGTCGGTCCCGGTGGCGGGGGAGGACCCGCCGGCGTCGGGGGAGGTGCAGGCCATGAGGAGGGCGAGGATCACGGTGTCTCTCGGGAGGAGGAGCAGCGTACTGGTGCGGGCCCGGGTTCGTCACCGAAGAGAATTCCGACGTCGGGCGTGACGTTCTGCGAGGCGCGGCAGTACCCTCGGTACACCCCGCCCCGGAACCCCCATGAGCACCGAAGAGCCCCGCAAGGAAGCCGAGCCCGAGACCCCCGACAAGTCCGAGGAACGCGAGCTGTCCGTCGAGGACATCGAGTCGGAGAAGGCCGAAGACGTCAAGGGCGGCGGCATCCAGTGGACCCTGAGCGGAGCGGCCGGACAGCGCCCCGGTGGGGGGGGCGACCCCGAGATGGGCTGAGCATGGAACGCGCCGACTCCGGTCCCGCCGCGGCGTAGACTGCCGCCGATGGACGCCCTCGACCCCACCGTGCCGCAGTGCGTCGTGCGCACCCTGGTGCTCACGGACCTCGAGAACAGCACGGCCCTGACCGAGCGGCTGGGGGATCGCGGCACCGCCGCGGTCATCGCCCAGCACGACCGCCTGGCCCGGGGCCTGCTGGCGGCGCACCGCGGCCAGGAGATCGACAAGTCCGACGGCTTCCTGCTGCTGTTCGAGGACCCCGTCGACGCCCTGGCCTGGTGCCTGACCTACCACCGGCGGCTGGCCGAGCTGGCCACGCGCCTGGGCCTGCCCCTGGCGGCCCGCGCCGGCATGCACGTCGGCGAGGTCGTCACCTGGCACAACCCGCCCGAAGACGTCGCCAACGGCGCCAAGCCCGTCGAGGTCGAGGGCATCGCCAAGCCGGTCGCCGCCCGGGTGATGTCGGCAGGCGGCGGCGGCCAGACCCTGCTGACGGCGTCGGCCTGGCAGGCCGTGGGCGCCGCGAAGCAGGACGCCCGACTCCTGGGCCCGGGAGCGGGGGACGGGGAGCTCGGCTGGGTGAGCCACGGGCCCTACGCCTTCAAGGGGGTCAGCGAGCCGGTCGAGCTGTACGAGGTCGGCCAGCCGGGCATCGCGCCCCTGGCCCCGCCGCCGGGCAGCGGCAAGGTCCGGCCCTGGACCAGCCCCAACAACCTGCCGGCCCCGCCCTCGGCCTTCGTCGGGCGGCAGCGCGAGCTCGAAGACCTGGACCTGCTGGTCGAGATCCACCCGCTCATCACCCTGCTGGGGCCCGGCGGCACGGGCAAGACGCGGCTCAGCCTCGAAGCCGCCCGGGCGGCCCTGCCCCGCTTCCCCGGCGGCGCCTGGTTCTGCGAGGTCGAAGGCGCCCGCGACCGCGACGCCTTCTGCGCGGCTGTGGCCCAGGCCCTGGACGTGCCCCTGACCCGCGGCGATCCCGTGGCCCTGCTGGGCGCGGCCATCGCCGGCCGCGGTGCGGTGCTGCTGGTCCTGGACAACCTCGAGCAGGTCGTCGCCGACGCCGCCGACGTGCTCGCCGCCTGGATCCAGGCCGCGCCCGAGGCCCGCATCCTGGCCAGCAGCCGCGAGCCCCTGCAGATCGCCCGGGAGCACCGCTACCCCCTGGACGCCCTGCCCACCGACGCCGCCGTCGATCTGTTCTGCGACCGGGCCGCCGCCGTGCGCCCCGGCTTCGCCCTGGACGCCGCGGGCCGCGGCGACGTGGAAGCCCTGGTCGCCGAGCTCGACGGCATGCCCCTGGCCATCGAGCTGGCCGCCGCCCGGGCCCGCACCCTGTCGCCCGCCGCCATCCGCGAGCGCCTGTCCCGGCGCTTCGAGCTGCTGCGCGGCAAGCGCCGCGACGTGTCGGGTCGCCAGGCCACCCTGGAAGGGGCCATCGACTGGTCCTGGGAGCTGCTGTCGGGCGAGGAGCGGCTGGCGCTCGCGTCCTGCAGCGCCTTCCCGGCGAGCTTCGACGCCGAGGCGGCCGAAGAGGTGCTGGACCTGTCGGCCTTCCCCGACGCCGACTGGCCCATGGACGTCTGCGAGGCCCTGGTCGACAAGAGCCTGCTGCGGTCCATCGACGGGCCCGACGGCGGCGTGCGCCTGTCCATGTACAGCTCGATCCGGGCCTACGCCGCGGCCCGGCTGTCCGAGCCCGGTGCCGTCGTGGACGCCGACGGCGCCTCGCTCACCGGTCCCGACGCCGAGGCGGCCGTGCGGCGCCGGCACGCCGCCTTCTACGCCCGGCTGGGCGAAGACCGGGCCCTGCACGCCCTGCACGGCCCCGACGGCCTGCGCGGGCTGCGGCGCCTGTCGCGGGAGCTGCCGAACCTGCGCGCCGCGGTGGCCCACGGGGCGCCCGCCGACGCGGCCCGAGCGGCCCTGGCCGCCGCCGAGGTCATGCAGATCGAGGGCCCCTTCGCCGACGGCGCGGCCCTGGCGGCCGCCGCGGGCCAGCGACCGGGGCTCGAGCCCGCCCTGGCGTCGCGGCTGCGCATCGCCGAGGGCTTCCTGCGCAAGTTCGCCGGCGACGCGGCGTCGGCGCGCACCCTGCTGGAACAGGCCCACGGCGAGCTGTCGGGCACCGTGCACGGCGCGGTGGCCGCCCAGCGCCTGGGCGAGCTGCTGCGCGACCAGGGCGAGGGCGACCGGGCCGAGCCCCTGCTCGAGGAAGCCGCCGCGATCTGCGCCGCGGCGGGGGATGCCTGGGGCGAAGGCGTGGCCCTGGCCGGCCTGGCCGCGCTCTACATGGGCCGGAACCAGCTCGGGCGCGCCCAGGAGCTCTCCGAGCGTGCCCTGGCCCTGCTGCAGGTGGCCGGCGCCGAGCGCTCCCAGGCCCACGTGCTCGGCACCCTGGCCGTGCTGCACGCCCTGCGCGGCGAGCTGCGCCAGGCCGCCGCCCTGATGACCCGGGCCCGCGACCTGCACCGGGCCGTCGGCAACCGCCGGGCCGAGGGGCTGCTCATCGCGAACCTGGGCTTCGTCCGCTACGAGCTGGGCGACTACGACGGCGCCTTCGAGCTGATCAGCCGGGCCCTGCAGATCGCCCGCGAGGTCGGCAACGCCCTGTCCGAGCCGACCGCCCTCATCAAGCTGGCCGTCGTGCGCCGGGCCCAGCAGGCCCCGATGGAAGCCCGCCGCTACGGCCAGTCGGCCCTGGCCCTGGCCCGGGCGTCGGGCAGCCTGCGCGACCAGGGCCGCGCCCTGGCCGAGCTCGCGCGTCTCGACCTGGACGCCGGCCAGCACGACGCGGCCCGCGAGCACGTGCGCAAGGGCCTGGAGCTGGCGCGACAGGCCCGCGATGCACCCGCCATCGTGACCCACCTGGGGCTGCAGGGCGAGCTCGACGGCGTCGGTGACCTGGACGCGGGGCTGGCCCCCATCGACGAAGCACTGGCCATGGTCGAGCGCGCCGGACAGAAGGGGCCCCAGGCCGAGCTGCTGCTGGCCCGGGCGCGGGTGCTGCGCGCCCACGGTCGCGACGCGCACGACGAACGCTCCCGCGCGGCCGCCCTGGTGGCGGCGCTGGACCTGCCGGCCGAGAGCCCGCTGGCGCGGGAGCTGGCGCGGGATTGAGGGCAGCGCTCGGCGCCGCCCGGCGACCTCAGAACAGCTGGTCGACGGGGGGCAGGCCCATCGGGTTCGGCTCGATCTCGACGACCAGCTGCTCGGTCTCGGGGCACCGGGTGTAGCGCGGGCTCTCCTCCGCCCCCGCCACCTCCGAGCTGTCCGCGCTGCAGTGCTGCTGCAGCAGCTCGCCCTCCGCGGAATCCCAGGACGTGTCGGTCAGGGTGGCGCTGGCCCCGTGCAGCAACACGCTCGCGCCCGCGCCCTGTCCCAGCCGGACACCGTCGAGCCACAGCCCCGTCCCGCCGTCCCCGGCCGGGAGGTCCCGGGCGTAGACGGCGTTGCCATGCACGTCCAGCACACCGCCGACCGTCCCGCCGGTGCCGCCGTCCAGCGTGCCCCCGCGCACCTGCACGTCGGCGTCGCCCACCACCGCCAGGGCCGCGTGCTGCACGTCGCTGACCGTGCTGTCCTCCAGCGACACCTCGGCCACCCCGTCTTCGTGGGTGACCAGCACGCCCCAGGCCTGGTCCACGCTGTCCGCCGCGGTCACGCCGGCGATGGTGGAGTCGGTGAGCTGCACCTGGGTGCCGCCCGCGCTGCCGATGGCCAGCACGCCGGCGAAGGCCGCGTCCTGGAACAGGCAGGCCTCGCAGGACAGCCGCCCGGGCTCCCCCTCCGACACACCGCGCACGGTCGCGGCGGGACCGGCCACCCGCTCGATGGTCAGTCGCTCGGCGTCGACCTCGCCGCCCTGCAGCACGAGGCCGGAGTTCATCCGGCTCGTCATGCCCATGGGCACGTCCTGGATGGTCACGTCGGTGAGCAGGGCGGTGGGCGTCGCCGGGGGATCGACCCAGCCCCCTCCCAACATCCACACCCCGACCGAGCCCGAGATCACCGTGTCGCTGAGCTCGAGCCTCGCGGTGCCCCCCGCGGTGGCCCCCATCGCCACCCAGGCGTCCGTGGCCCCGTCGGAGGTGCTTCCCAACCCCGGGGTCGTGTCGACGATCTCGGCGTCGGTGACGGCCAGCACGCTCGTCGCCCCCCCGACCGACTGGGACGCCAGGGCGGCGCCCTTGGCCCCCTCGATCCGAAGGCCGCTCACCTGGGCCTCGGCTCCCGCCGCGACGAAGATGCCGACGCCCAGCTCGTTGCCGTGTCCGAGGTCCTCCATCGACACGTCGCTGAGCCGGGCCGACGCCGTGCCGGAGATCAGGATGCCTCCGGCGGTGTCCGACAGGTGCAGCCCCTTGCCCGCGATCGTGTCGCCGCTGCCTGGAGCGGGGTCGAAGGTCTCGACGTAGATGGCGACCGGGTACGGGACCTGGACGGTGTCGCGGTGGTGCTCGATCACCAGGTCCTCGAACGCGAAGGTGCCGCCGGTCTGGGAGATCGCGAACCACTGGTTCACGTCGCGGATGGTCAGCCGGGTCGCCGTGACGGTGTTGGTTGCGTCGATGTCCAACGCCGCGTTGCCGTGCATGTCGTCTTCCGAGCCGACGCCCGCGATGACGACGTCCTCCAGGACCAGGGTCGAGTCGGTGTAGCTGACGGCGATGGCCGTCCCGGGGTGTTCGTGCAGGAGGGTGCGCCGCACGGTGGCGGTGCACAGGCGACCGAACCACATGCCCCAGGTCCCTGGTTGGTCGGTGGTCGGGAGTGGGCGGGCCACGGTGACGTCCTCGATCAGGGCGTCGGTCCAGTCGAAGGAGAGATTGAACCACCCGTTCTCGGTGATCACGCTGTCGCGCAGCACGACGGTGCCGCCCCAGGCGTCCAGCCCCCCAAGCCGCCCGCCGCGCAGGGTGAGCCCGGAGAGGGACAGGGTGCCGCCCCCCACCTCGGGGTTGGCCTTGTTGAAGGCGATGACCGCGGCGTCCTCGGCCGCCGTCGACCCGTCGATGGTGACCAGGGCGGCGCACCGTCCGGCCAGGGTCAGATCGCGGTCCTCGATCTCCAGGCCGCCTTCGTGCGTGCCCGCCGCCAGGACGATCACGTCGGCGGCTCCTGCCCGGTCGACCGCATCGGCGAGCGACCGGAGGGGAAAAGAGCGGGTCCCATCCCCACCCTCGGCGGCGGCGGGATCGACGTAGACCGTGCCCTCGACATCGCCCCACGGCGCCATGCCGCAGGCTTCGGGCACGCAGGCCTCGCCGTCGTAGAGCTCGCCCTCGCCGCACTCCGGCGTCGCATCGTCGGAGGGAGGGGAGGAGGGACCGCCGCCGGCACAGGCCAGGAGCAGGATCAGGAGGGACGCAGGCATGAGAGTCCTCGTGAGCAGATGCCTACCGAGTCTGGACCGCTGCGGTCCCTCCGGGCGACACCTGGACCCGTGCGCCGACGCACCCCGGTCACAGCTCGACGGGCGGTGTGTCTGTCGGCATGGTGTCGATTTCCAGCACCAGGTGGTCCCACCCGGGGCAGTCGTCGAAGCGCGGCGCTTCGTCGCCGCCCTCGACGGGCAGCGCCTCGTCGCAGTGCTGTTGGCGGAGGACGCCATCGGTCCCGCCCCAGTCGTTGTCCTGCAGGGTGGCCGAGGCGTCGTGCAGGAGCACCGTGTCGCCGGACCCCGGCACGAGCTGGTTGCCCGTGAGCCGCAGGCCGGTCGCGCCGTCCCAGGGGCCGATGCCACCGGTCGCGTAGACCGCGTTGCCGTGGACCTGCAGCCCGCCGTAGGTGGCGCCGCTCCCGGCGTGAAGCGTGCTGTCCTGTACGTCGACGGCCCCGTTCCCCACGACGAACAGCGCCCCGTGGGCGGTTCCCGAGACCTCGCAGTCCCGCACGGTCACGGTGGGGGGCTGAGAGGTCTCGGTGAAGAGCATGCCGATGGACAGCCCCGAGCCATCGTCGACGGCCACGTCCTGGATGGAGCATCCGTCGATGGCCACCTGGGTGCCCGGTGCCTGACCCACTGCGATGACGCCTGCCTGCCGCACGCCGGAGATGTCGCAGTCCGTACACGACAGGCTGGTCGCCGCGCCGTCGTCGGTCCCTTGCAGGACCAGCCCAGGGCCGGCGATGTCCCGCACGACCAAGCCGTCGGCCGACACCGTGCCCTGCTGCGCGTAGATGCCGGCGGCGCCGCGGGTCTGCCAGTGCGTCTCGATGTCCGCGATCTCGACGTCGACCAGGGTGAGCCGAGACGTGCCGCTCTCCTGCCCGTGCAGCAGGATGCCCGCACCCTCGATTCCAGACAGGACGACGTCGGTCAGCTCGGCGGTCGACTCGTCGACCAGCGTCAGGCCCGTCCCGGCGGACTCGAGGACGGTGCCATCGACCTCGATGCCGCCGGGGTCGACACCGGCGACGAGCCCCCGGCGCACCACCAGCTCCCCGCCGAAGACGGACGCGAAGCTCGTGCCGTGGGTCCGCTCGGTCTCGACGTCCTCGACCACCAGCCGGCCGCCCCAGGCCCAGAGGCCTGCGCCGACGGAGTCCCGGTCCGAGTCCATCATCGCGACCTGCTGCAGCTCGATCGTCGAGCCCGTCCCCGACATGACCCCCCCAGCAGAGTCCTCGATCCGCAGCCCGGAGCCGGTGATCACTGCGCCGTCGTAGGCGCCCAGGGCCGGGTAGAAGGCGCTACGGCCCAGGCCCCGCTGGCCGGTGATGGCGACCCCCTCGAAGTCCAGCGTGCCGTCGTAGACCTCGATCCCCCAGCCCGTCGAGTCGGTGAGGGCGACGTCGTGCAAGGTGGCGCTGGCGTAGGACACCTGCATCACCGTGCCGTGCTGTCCGTCAGGGTTGAACGCGTCGAGCGTGCTGTCCTCGAGCAGCAGGTCGGCGCGGTCGTAGACCTGGATGCCGCGCTCGACTCCCCCGCGCAGGTACAGGCGCCGCGCCTCGACGGTCGAATTGCCCGCCACGAACAGCCCCCAGCCGGCGTCGTCGTTGACGCCCCCGCTGGTCTGCACATCGAGGAGCCTCACGTCGTCGAGCTGTCCATCGCTGTTGGTGATCGCCAGGTTGTAGCCCTGCCCCTGCTGCACGACGATGTCGTCGAGGTCGACCTCGCCTCCCCCGGTGAACACCCCGACCCCTCCGCCCGATACCGTCAGCCCCTGCAGCCGCAGCAGATCCTGGCGGCCGGGGCGCTCGTCGTTGAAGGACAGGGTCGGCTTCTTCGGCGAGACCACCGAGCCGTCCAGCACCACCAGCTCGGTGCAGCGCCCCCGCAGGTCCAGGCTGCGCTTCTCCACCGCCAGGTTGACCGGGTAGGTCCCGGCCGCGAGCACGATGATGTCGGTCTCCGTCGACGCCGCGACGGCGGTGGGCAGGTCGGACAGCGGCGCGTCCGGGCTGCCGTCGCCGCCCGCCGCTGCGCTCGCGTCCACGTAGACCGTGCCCTCGACATCGCCCCACGGCGCCATGCCGCAGGCCTCGGGCACGCAGATCTCGCCGTCGAACAGCTCGCCCTCGCCGCACTCCGGCGTCGCGTCGTCGGGGGCAGGGGAGGAGGGACCGCCGCCGGCACAGGCCAGGAGGAGCGTCAGGAGCATGGCGCCACCAGGAGGAGGGGTCAGAAGCTCAGGACCACGCGGTTGAGATCCAGGCTGATGCCTTCGGTGTCCGCGTCGTACCAGCCGTCGCTGCCGGCCTCGACCGTCGCGCCGTTCTGGATGACGACGCCGGTGCCGCCGGCGTCGTAGCCCAGGCCCGAGAGCACGTTGCCGGACAGGTCGCTGACCCCGATGCTGCTGCCATCGACCACGATGCCGCCGCGGGCGGCGTCGGCCACGGTGTTGCCGGTGAGCGCCACGCGGAAGGTGCCGGGCTCGTAGCGGGCGCCGTCGTCGGTGATGACGATGCCGTCGCCGCTCTCGTCGTCGCTGTCGGGGATGGCCGCACCGTCGGTGCCGCGCACCTCGGTGTCGCCGATGTCGATGGAGATGGCCTGGTGGGCGAAGATGCCGGCGTCTTCGTTGTCCGAGAACAGGGAGTCGCGCACCTTGGTGGTGGCCAGGGACTGCACGTGCAGGCCGCGGCCCAGGGTGCCGTCCGACAGGCTGGTCACGCCCTTCACCTCGAGCCCGGTGACGTCCGCGCTGCCCTGGTGGACCAGGACGCCGACGCCCACGGAACCCGTGACGGTGGCGTCGGACAGGGTCAGGCTGGCGCCGGTCACGGCGATGCCCAGGCCCAGGCCGGACGCGGCTTCGGCCACCGGGTCGCTGACCGCGATGCCCGACAGCACGGCCGTCGTGGTGGTGCCGTCGATGGCCAGGCAGGTCAGCTCGGAGTCGCTGCACGTGATGTTCGTGACCGTGGCTTCCGCGCCCTGCCAGATGGTCAGCGCCCGCTTGGCGCCGCTGAAGTGCAGGCCGTCGATGAGCACGTCGGTGGCGCCGGCCACGTAGAGCACCGGCTGTTCCTTGGCGCCGACGCCTTCCAGCGTGACCTCGTCGCTGCTGCAGCCGTACAGCTCCAGCCCGTCGTGGTCGCCGCCGGACGAGGCGCCCGCGATGCTGGCCAGGGTCGGGTAGGTGCCGGGTCCGATGAAGATGGCGTCCTTGCCGCTGTCGGCCCAGGCGTCCAGGGCGGCGACCAGGGTGCCGAAGGGCGCGGCGCCGGACCCGGTGGCGGTGTCGTCGTCGCCGTCGGCCCGGACGTGCAGGGCGCGGGTCGGGTCGTCCAGGGCGCCCCAGCCGCCATCCGCGCAGGGGCTGGTGGGCGTGGTCTCTTCCGTGCCGTCGGTGTCGGTGTCGGTGTCGGTGTCGGTCCCGCCGTCCGTGTCCGTGTCCGTCTCGCCGTCGGTGTCGCCGTCGGTGTCGGTGTCTCCGGCGCCCGAGTCGCCGCCGTCCTTGTCGCCGCAGGCGCCGAGCGCCAGGGTGAGGGGCAGGGCGAGGGGCAGCAGGGAGAGGGGGAGGGACAGGGGGAGCAGGTGCTGGCGCATGGGGGATCTCCGCGTCGTCGCTCCCCATACTGCCCGACCGCGGGAAGCGTCACGCGGGACCGAGGAGAATGTCGGGTGTGACGCCCGGCGCTCTTCCACGGTACCCCCAGCCGGGAAGCGCCCGCCCGAGGAGCCCATGGACCTGACCCCCCGCACGACCCGCCCCCACGAGCTCTCGCCCGCCGAGCGCGAGGCCTTCACCGATGCGCTCTACGAAGCGCACTGCGACGTCTTCGACGGCGTCGATCGGGCCGCCTTCGCCGCCTACGTCGTGGACTCGAAGGCCGAGCGCACCGAGATCCGCTCCTTCCACACGCCCGAGGGCGAGGTCGCCGGCTACGTCGCCATGCACTTCTTCGACCGGGTGCTGGACGGCCAGGACACCGTGGTGATCCGCGCCGAAGCCGGCATGAAGCGCGCCTTCCGCGGTGCGAACAAGGTCGGTCCCTTCATGGCCGGCCAGATCGTGCAGCAGGCGGTCCAGGACGACCGCCCCGCCCTGTACATGGGCTCGCTGGTCCACCCGTCGAGCTTCTGCGCCCTGACTCGTCACGCGCCCTCCTTCTGGCCCAACCCCTTCGGCGAGACCCCGCCCGAGGTCCTGGACTTCATGGTCGGCCTGGCCGAGGACTTCCACCTCGACTCCGTCGACCCGGCCCGGCCCCTGGTCCGCCAGGTCGGCTGGATCACCCGCGACACGCCGGCCGAGAACGCGTTCTGGCGGCGCAGCACCCGGCCGCTGGCCCGCTTCTTCGTCGAGCAGAACCCCGGCTTCGACCAGGGCCACGGCCTCGTCACCCTCATCCCCATGGGCCGGGCGGCGCTCGCCCAGGGGGTGTCGGCCTGGGGCAAGCGGGCGCTGGGCCGCAAGCTCTCCCGCATGGGGGCCGGCTGGCGGCGGCTCACCGGCCAGGCGCCGCTGACCCTGGCCGAGGCCGGCGACAAGCTGTCCGCCTCGCCGGCCTTCCGCGGGGTCTCGCGCGACGTCGTCGATGCCCTGCTCGCGGCGGGCACCCAGCGCGAGCTGCCCGCCGGCACCGTGCTCTTCCGCCGGGGCGACCCCGGGCGGTCGATGTTCGTCATCCTGGACGGCTCGTGCTTCGTGCTGGTCGAGGAAGGGGAGGGGAGCGAGGCCGAGCAGGTCGTGGTCGACCAGCTCGACCGTGGCCACGGCTTCGGCGAGCTGGCGCTGGTCTCCGGGGAGGCACGCTCGGCCACGGTCCGCGCGGCCATCGACACCGTCGTGCTCGAGATCGACCGAGAGGCGCTGCTGGCCCTGACCGAGGCCCACCTCGGCCTGGCCGAGGTGCTCTGGCACAACGTCGGCCGCTTCCGCTTCGACGAGCTGGTCCGCGGCCAGGGGCCCTTTGCCGACCTGGACCGCGTGCAGCGCCAGGCCTGGTGGGACCGGGGCACCGCCTTCTCCCTGGCGGGCGGCGAGAACTGGCAGACCCCGGCCGCCGGCCACGTCGTGCTCTTCGACGGCAGCGCCACCCGCCAGGACCCGGCCTGGGCCCACCTGGCGGCGCCGAGCATCGTGCCCTGCCGCCGCGGCGAGACCTGGACGGCCCACGGCCGGGCCCGCATTGCGTGGCTTCCGCCCGTTCCGGCAGAATTCTCATCGGGGCGGTGACGAAACGCGTGCGGCGTCGGTACTGCCCGTGAACCCCCTCCACGGAGTCCCCATGAGCACCGAGAAGCCGCAGCCTGCCCAGACCCCGCAGACCGACGAGCGGGCGCCCACGCCTGCCGCCGAGCCCGAAGCGCGCAAGCTCGAGATCGACGATGTCGAGTCCGACGAGGGCGATGACGTGAAGGGTGGGTTCATCGTCTTCGGTCCCGTCGGCGGCGGTCCCGTGGGCTGATCTCTCCTCCTTCGCTCGGCACCACCGGAGTCCCCCATGCCCGACGACCCGCAGACGACCTCCTCCTCTCCCTCCACCCCGGTGCAGGCCGAAGATGCCCCCCCGGTCGAGGACTCCCCGACGCGCGAGCTCGCCGTGGACGACGTCGAGAGCGACGAGGGCGACGACGTCAAGGGCGGGGGCATCGCGTGGGGCGGGAGCAACGGCCACACCTTTGGATGAGCGCGGGGCGGTGACGCTTCGTCGAGCCCGCCAGTACCCCGTTCGAACCCCCTCCCACGGAGTCCCCATGAGCACCGAGAAGCAGCAGCCTGCCGAGACCCCGCAGACCGACGAGCGGTCGTCCCCCCCTCCCGCCGAGCCCGAAGCGCGCAAGCTCGAGATCGACGATGTCGAGTCCGACGAGGGCGATGACGTGAAGGGTGGCGGGATCTCCATCGGCTGTGGCGGCGGCGGCGGCTGAGCCGCTCCCCATCTCCTCTCTCCACCTCTGCCGCCCCCGGGCGGCAGCCCCGATGCGCCTCTCCATGTCGGGGAGCGCATCGACGGGGGCCTGGCCGCAACGCCACCCCCTCCCCCCCCCCCATGGAGTCGCCATGAGCGAAGAGAAGAAGCCGAACGCCCCGTCCGCCGACGCGGACAAGGACCGGGTTCCGGAGCAGGCCACCACCGACGAGCAGCGGGAGCTGGCCGTCGACGACGTCGACGCGGCGTCGCCCGACGACGTCAAGGGTGGCGGCATCGGGTTCTTCGCCGGAAACGGGTCTGGTCCCTGAGCGTCGCGGTCCACCCGCCCCCATCCGCGGCTGACCGATCGGGTGTGACGGACTCGCACCTCGCGCAGTACCCGACATGCCCCCCTGAACGGAGAGCACATGAGCAGCGAGAAGCAGCAGCCTTCCCAGACCCCCGAGAAGCGGAGCGCCGAAGACGCGCCGACGCCCCCCGAGACCGAAGCCCGAGAGCTCGCCGTCGACGACGTCGAGGCCGGCCAGGGCGTGAAGGGGGGCGCCGTCTACGTCAACGGCACCGAGGCGACCGGCGCCGGGATCACCGGAGGCTTCTTCAAGAGCAGCTGATGCTCGCCGTCGGCGCCCCTGCTTTCCAGTACTCCCGTCGAACCCACCCCTATGGAGCCCCCATGACCGACGACCAGCAGCAGACCCCTCCCCCGACCCCCGAGAAGTCGATCGCCGAACAGGCGCCCACGCCCCCCGAGACCGAAGCCCGGAAGCTCGTCGTCGACGACGTCGAGACCGGCGAGGACGTGGCGGGAGGCGCCCTCAGCGTCAACGGGACCGTCGTCCACCCGTCGAACACCGACGTCTATTGACGCCTGCGTGCATGTCTTCGGCGCCGCTGCTCGCGCCCCGCGCGGCGCGTCATCGAGCAGGGCCTGCAGCCCCCGCAGCTGCGGGGCTCGCCGTCAGCACGCCCATCGTGTCCAACAGGGCCTGCAGCGGATCCGGCTCAGTTTCGCGTTCGGCGGGTGACGCTCGCCCGTCGCTTCCAGTACTCCTGTCGAACCCACACCCACGGAGTCCCCATGCGCACCGAGAAGCAGCAGCCCCCGCAGACCGAGACGGACGAGCCGACCGCCGAGCCGGCGCCGAAGCCGCCCGCCCAGGCCGAGACCCGCGAGCTCGCGGTGGACGACGTCGAGAGCGACGAGGGTGATGACGTGAAGGGCGGTGCCTGGTTCTTCGCCGTCCCCTGCGCCTGAAGCCCTTCCCATGCCCCCGATCTCCCTGGAACCTGCCATGACCGAAGACCAGAAGCCCCCCGCCTCCCCGACCACCGACACGAGCGTCGCCGACGCCCGCAAGCCCGGGGCGCCCCCGAAGCGTGAGCTGACCGTCGACGACGTCGAGTCCCAAGGAACCGACGTCAAGGGTGGCGGTATCAGCACGTCCATCCTGGATGTCGCGGGCCTGCACTCCACGTCCTCCAGCAGCTGAATGCTCACATCCCCCCTTGGCCTCCCGTGTGGGGAGCGCCTCGCCCCTGGAGCCCCCATGACCGACGACCAGCAGAAGACCCCTCCCACGACCTCCACCGAGCCGGGCGCCGAAGCCGCGCCCACACCCCCCGAGACCGAAGCCCGGAAGCTCACCGTCGACGATGTCGAGGCCGGCGACGACGTGAAGGGGGGCGCCGTTGCCGTGGGCGGTGTGGTGGTCGCCGGCGACTGGCGCGGGACGAGCTGAGGCCTACCCGCCCCGGCGCCGCCGCTCAGGCCCCCCGCAGCGCGTCTTCGAGCACGGCCTGCAGCCCCCGCAGCCGGCGCACCATGACCCGGGCCAGCAGGTGCTCCAGCGCCTCGCGGGCCCGGGGCTGCTGCGTCTCCAGGGTGTCGAGCTGGTCCCGGGTCAGCACGCCCAGGGTGACGGCGGTCGCCGCGGTGCAGGTGGCGCTGCGCGGCCCGCCGTCGAGCAGGCCGAGCTCGCCGAGCACGCTGGGGGCCGACAGCCGGTAGGCCACGGCGAAGCCACCGTCGGGGCGGTGGGCGGCGACGTCGACCTGACCGTCCAGCAGCAGCCACAGGCGGTCGTCGCTGGCATCGCCCTCGCGCAGCAAGATGGTAGAGGCCGGGCGTCGCTCGACCTGGACCCGTGCTGCAAGGGCGGAGAGCTCGCCGTCGGACAGCAGGGCCAGCTCGGGGAAGGCCCGCAGGGGCCCGATCATGCGGGCTCCAGCGCGGCGGCGGCCCGCTCGCGGGCCCGCTTGATGCGCATGCGCACGGTGCCGGGGCGGGTCTCCAGCATCTCGGCGATCTCGACTGCGCTGAAGCCCTCGACGACGAGCAGCAGCAGCTTTCGGTCGTCGGGTTCGAGGGCGGCCAGGGCCCGCACGGCCAGGTCGCGGCTGGTCAGGTCGGGCCGCGGCGCCGGCAGACGCTCGTCGAGCTCGTGCTCGTCGGGGCGGGGGCGGCGGGCGTCGTAGCCGGCGTTGGCGGCGATGGTGAACAGCCAGGGCCGGAAGGTGCGGCCGGGGTCGTAGCGGTGGCGGAAGCGGTGGACCCGCAGCCAGCACTCCTGGAAGGCGTCGTCGGCCCGCTCCTGGCTTCCGCAGCGGCGGTGCAGGTAGCGGTAGACGGGATCGCGCCATCGTCGGAACAGCTCGTCGTAGGCCGCGCGATCACCGTCCTGGACGGCCACCATCAGGGTCTCGTCGGTGCGTTCGGAGATGCTCATCCGAACCACCGGTCCCACAGGGCGGCCAGGGGCTCGAAGGCCCAGGTGATGGCGGGGCGGCGGGCCAGGACGATCTCCGCGGAGCCGGTCATGCCGGGGCGGACGGGCCAGCTGCCGCCCGCGATCTCGAAGGGGTCCGAGGGTACCGCGGACCGGGCCAGGAACTGGCCGTCGAGACCCGCCGGGGCGACCCAGCCCACGGTGCTCTTGTGCAGGCCGTAGCGCAGGTGGGGGAAGGCGTCGTAGCGCAGGCGCACGGGCTGGTCGGCCCGCACGCGGCCGACGCGGGCGACGGGGATGGAGATCTCGGCGACCAGGGGCTGGCCGGCACAGGCGACGTGGGCCACGGCGGCGCCGCCGGTCACCCAGGCGCCCTCGGCGGCGACGGAGAGCGAGATCACCTCGCCGCTGCACGGCGCGACCAGGGCCTGCAGGCCGTCGTCGGACGCACCCGCGGCTTCCAGCAGGAACAGCCGGGTGTCGCCGACCTCGGTCGCTTCTTCCAGGGCCTGGCGTTCCTCGGCCGCCTCGGCGCGCAGGGCGACCAGGGTCTCCTGGGCCGCGGCGCGCGCGGCCCGGGTGCGGGTGCGCTCGGCGGCCAGCTCGTCCCGGGCGATGGCGGCTGCCTGGCGGTCGGCCCGGGCGGCGTCCAGGTCCCGCTCGGACAGAGCGCCGGTCTCGAACAGGGCCTGGTCGGCGGCCAGCCGGGCGGCGGCGCGCTCGGCCCGGGCGTCGGCTTCGGCGACCATGGCGGACAGGCTGGCCAGGGCGCCGTCGTGGCCGGCCAGCTCGGCTTCGGCCGCCTGGATGCGGGCGGCCAGACGCTCTTCCATGTGGCCGGCGCGCAGGGCGCCTCCTTCCGACGCCTGCCGCGCGGCGAGCAGGGCCGCGGAGCGCTCGGCGGCCTGGGGCGAGCGCAGGGTCAAGAGCAGGGCCCCCTCCTCCACCCGATCCCCCTCGGCCACCGCCAGCAGGTCGACGCTGCCGGACTCCGGCGCCACCACCGGGTCGCCACCGCCCTCGGTCACGACGATGAACGGCGCCTCGACCGACTCGGGCAGGGGTACGACGACGGACAGCAGGACCGCGCCGGCGAAGCCCGCCAGCAGCACGGTCGACAGGCCGTGGGCGACGGCCGGCGGCGGGGCGCGATCCAGCAGCGGCGTCTCCGACATCAGAGCCCCAGCTGCTGGCTGACGAGGTACTGGTACAGCCCTTCGCGGGCCAGCAGCTCGTCGTGGCTGCCCTGCTCGACCAGGCGGCCCTGCTCGAGCACCAGGATCAGGTCGGCGTCGCGGATGGTCGACAGGCGGTGGGCGATGACGATGGACGTGCGTCCCGCCAGGAACTGGTCCATGTTCTCCTTGACGGCGCGCTCGGACTCGCTGTCCAGCGCACTGGTGGCTTCGTCGAAGATGAGCACGGGGGGCTCTTCGTAGAGGGCCCGGGCGATGGAGATGCGCTGGGCCTGGCCGCCTGAGAGCCGCAGCCCCGACTCGCCGACGCGGGTGTGGTAGGAAAGCGGCAGGCGCTCGATGAACCCGTCGGCCGCGGCGGCCCGGGCGGCCTTGGCGACCTTGGCTTCGTCGGGTTCCGGGTCGGCGAAGGCGATGTTGCGGGCGATGCTGTCGCTGAACAGGAAGCTCTCCTGCAGCACGACGCCGATGCGGCGGCGCAGGGCCCGGAAGTCCAGGGTGGCCATGTCGACGGTGTCGTAGAGCACGCGGCCTTCGCTGGGGACCAGCATGCCGGTGAGCACCTTGATGAGGGTCGACTTGCCCGAGCCCGAGCGACCGACGATGGCGACCCGGGTGCCCGGCGGGATGTCGACGCTGATGCCCTGCAGGATCATGGGCGCGTCGGCGCCGCCGTAGCGGAAGCCCAGGTTCTGCAGGGTCAGCCGGCCTTCGAGCGTCGGTACGGGCCGCAGGTGGCCGCGGTCCTGGCCCTGCTCGGGCTCGGACTCGAAGACGTCGCCCAGGCGGTCGACCAGGACGGCGACGATCTGCAGGTTGTCGTACAGGCTGAGCAGGGTCTGGATGGGCTGGGTCGCCAGGGCGGCCAGGGCGGTGAAGGCCACCAGCTCGCCGATGCTCATGGCGCCGGCGATGACCTGGTGGGCGGCCAGCAGCAGGAAGAGCACCCGGGCCAGGTAGTCGACGGACTGCATCGCACCGCCGAAGGCCATGCGGGTGTAGTCGGCGTCGAACTGTTTCTTGGCCAGGCCGCTGAACTCGGAGAGCAGCCGCTCGCGCAGGCGGGCCTCCGCGCCCATGGACTTCACGGCTTCGATGCCCTTGATGCCGTCGATCTGGTTGCTGGCGTATTTGCCGTACGCTTCTTCCAGGTCGTTGAAGAGCGGCCGCATGCGGGTCCGCGACCAGCGCATGAGCCCCAGGTAGAGCGGGCCCAGCAGCACGAAGACCAGGCTGAGCTTCCAGCTGTACAGCGTCATCACGACCAGGGCGGCCGCCAGCTGGCAGAAGGCCTGCAGCATGGTGACGCCGTGCTCGACCAGGAACTCGCGCACCTGGCGGGCGCCGAGCAGCCGCCGCTGGATGTCGCCGACCCGCCGCGTCGCGAAGTAGGGCATGGGCAGGTCGAGCAGCCGCCGCGTCAGGAAGTCGAAGGCGGCCAGATCGATGCGCACGGCCGACCAGGACAGCAGGTAGCGCTGCAGCAGCGACGCCGCGGTCATCAGCAGCATGGTGGCGAGCATCGCGCCCACCAGCCAGTGCAGCAGGGCGACGTCGCCCTCGACCAGGACCCGGTCGACGATGACCTGGGTGAACACGGGCAGCACCATCTGCAGGGCGCTGACGACCAGGGCGAGCCCGGCGGCCCGCAGCAGGCTGCTGCGGAAGGGGCGGGCGAAGCGCCAGAGCCACTGGACCGAGGGCGTGCTCTCGGGCGCGTCGGCGAAGGCTTCGGTGTAGTCGAAGAGGGCGGCGTAGCCGGACCAGCGGTCCAGGAACTCGTCGCGGGGCAGGGTGCGCTGGCCCACGCCCGGGTCGGCCAGCTTGACCGCGTCGGCGGTGACGTCCCACAGCACGGCCCAGTGGTTGGCGTCGAGGTGCACGATGGCCGGCAGGGGCAGCTGGTCCAGGCGGCTCTTGCTGACCTTGACGGCCCGGGCGGCCAGGCCGAGCGCCCGGGCGCCGTCGCAGATGCCGGACAGGCTGGTTCCGTCGTAGCCGGTGCCCACCTGGGCGCGGATGCGGGTGATGCTGACCTGGCGGCCGAAGTGGCGGCAGACCATGGCCAGGCTGGCGGCGCCGCAGTCCATGGCGTCGAGCTGGCGCAGGTAGGGGAAACGCTTGATGCGGCCGCGCTGGACGAAGTGGCCTTCGGGGGAGGCGAAGGGGCCGAGGGAGGAGGCGTCTGCGCCGCCGTCGCCGGGGGGCGCGGCGTCGACCTGGGTCTCGGAGACCACGGCGGTCTGGGCCTGGGCGGGGAGGAGCTCGTCGGCCATGTCCAGCGGCACGGTGCCGCTGTCGCGCCGCTGGTAGAGCCGCTCGCGCAGGGCGGACTGGCGGGCGAAGGCCGGGCTCTCGGCGACCATGCGGTGCACCAGGGCGCCGGGGATCTCCAGCAGCTCGCAGGGGCCGTCCGCGACCACGCTCGCGCTGCGGGTGCCGCCGGCCAGGACGGCGCGCTCGCCGACGACCTCGCCGGGGCGCAGCCAGGCCAGGTCGCGCTCCAGCCCACCGAAGCGCTTGCGGATGCAGAGACGCCCGCTGCGCAGGACGGCCATGTCGGCGGCCGGGTCGCCTTCGGCGTAGAGCACCTCGCCGTCGACCAGTGACCGGGGGCGCACCGCTTCGAGCACCTCGCCCAGCAGCTCGGGGGGCAGGGCGGAGAAGGCGCTGCTGTGGCGCAGGAAGTCGTTGAGCTGCCGCCGGCGCACCAGCCGGACCATCGCCTCGCGCACCTCCGGGTGGCTCTGGACCAGGGCGGCGAACACGCCGGCGTCCAGGTGCAGCACGGTGAGCGGGCCCGCCGCGCGCACGGTCGCGGTGCGGCGCCCGCCTTCCAGCAGCGAGATCTCGCCGAAACCCTCGCCCGCCTGCATCAGCCCGAGCGCGACCTCCTGGCCGTCTTCGCCGGTCCGCAGGACCCGCGCCCGCCCCTCCTCGACCACGTACCAGCCGTCCGCGTCTTCGCCCTCGCGCACCACCACCTGGCCGAAGGCGTACTGGCGACGGCGCAGCACCTGCTCGATCAGGTGGCGGACTTCGGGAGGCAGCAGCGCGAAGGCTGCATGGGAGCCGGAGGTCACGGGCTGCACGTCGTCAGGGAGCAGGGTCGCCGGTCGTCCGTCGCGTCAGGGGGACCTGGGGCGGGCGACGCGTCATACTACTGCAGTGAATCGTGTCTCCCTGCCCGACCTGTCCGTGCTGCAGTGCGCCGGGGCCCGCTTCGACCTGCACGCGGTCCTGTGCGCGGCGGAGCTGCGCGGCGATCTGGGCCCGTGGATCGATGCCCTGGAGCGGCAGGTGGCGGCGGCCCGGCGGGTCGACAACCGCACGCTGCAGGGGGCGCTGACGGCCTTTCGCAAGGCCCGGGGGCTGACGGCGGCGGACGACTTCAAGGCGTGGATGGCGGCCCGGGGCCTGAGCCTGGACGCGGTCGCCGACCACCTGGAGCGTGCGCTGGCCCCGCCGGGCGACGCCCGGGCCGACGCCGGGGCCTGCGCCTATGCCGAGCTCGTCTGCACGGGCACGCTGGACCGCTGGACCCGCGAGCTCGCCCAGCTGCTGGCGGTGTGGGCCGAGCACGGCGCGCCGGTCTCCCCGCAGCCGCCGCCCCCGCCCGTGGCCGGCCTGGCCCCGGACCAGTGGGCCCGGCTGCACGCCGCCTGGGCGCTGTTCCAGGACCGGGCCGCCTCGCTGCTGGACGACGCCGCCCTGCGCCGGTTGCTCGAGACCCGCACCCTGGACCTGGTGCGCTTCGAGCTCGAGGCGTTGCCGGCCGCGGACGAAGACGTCGCCCGCGAGCTGCTGCTCTGCCTGCGGGTCGACGGCATGGCCCCGGCCGACGCGGCCGCCCTGGCCCGGGTCCCCCTGCAGGCCCTCGACCGCTTCGCCCGCGACCTGGATCCGGCCATGCGCCGCGAGCTGCTGGCCGGCGTCCCGGGCCAGGTGCTGGGTCCCTTCGCCAGCGGCGGCGCCCACGTCGTGCTGCGGGTCGTCGGCAAGCGCCTGCCGAGCCTCTCGGATCCCCGTGTGCGCGAGCTGCTGGCCGACCAGGCCCGCGACGCGGCCTTCGGTGCGCTGGTCCGGCGGCACGTGGCGCCCGCCGGTTGATCAGCCCGGGGCGCCCTGGGTGCCGCCTTGGGTGGCGATCAGGGTCAGGCCGACGCCGCTCAGCGCCAGCCCGACGAGGGTCAGCAGGCCGGCGAGCGCCAGCCCGGCCCGCCACAGGCCATCGGCGGGGCCGTCCACGCGGCCCCCACGCAGGAACCGCTCGCCCACCACCAGCACGAGCAGCAGCGCGTTCGTCGTGATCGGGAGCACCGCGCTCGGCAGGTCGCCCCCCCAGGACGGTCCCGTCAGGGACGTGATGCCCCACGACATCAGCGCCCAGAAGAAGCCCACGGGCTTCAGGGTGCCGACCCGCGCGGCCATGCGGACGCCCCAGTCGGGCTCGTCGGTCTCCGAAGGCCAGCGCACTCAGCTGCTCAGGCGCTCGCCGACCCAGCCGCCCAGCAGCGCGAGCAGGAAGCCCCCCAGCACCATCGCGAAGATCCACGGCGCGGGCATCGTGCTCCAGCTGAGCCCACCGATGATCAGCGCCGAGACCGCTGCGGCGATGGCCGGCTCGATCACGGTGAAGCCCGGCGAGGCCCGGCCCGCGATGGCGCCGCCGATCGGGAAGCCCACCGCCGCGGCCACCATGGTCGACGCGGCCGGCCCCATGGCGTCGGCGTTCGCGGCGGCATCGAGCACGCCCAGGAAGCCGAGGACGCCCTTGACCGCGGCCCACGAGCCGAAGATGAACACCGCGCCGCCGAACACCCAGCCCCACTTGATGCCGGGATCGACGGCGACCTTGAAGGGCACCACCGCGGTGGTGCCGTCTTCGAGCTTCACCTGCTTGAAGTCGACGTCTTCGATGCCGTCGTCGCCGTCGACGGCGTCCAGGGCCGTCTTGATCGACTCGAGCTCGCCGCGGTCCAGCCAGCGTCCGCCGCACTTGCCGCAGACGTCCAGCCGGATGTCGGTCCACGTGGGCCACGTGTACTCGGTCATCTTCTCGCCGCAGCCGGGGCAGGTGCAGCCGGCGCGCGGCTGCGTGCCGCCCTGGACGATGTCGCGGTCGGACAGCTCGGCGTGGCCGAGGGCCCGCTCGAGCTCACCCCGTTCGTAGAAGGCGCCGCCGCAGGCGGGGCACCAGTCCACCCAGGTGCGGCGGTCGAAGGCCAGGCGGTCGAGGGGGCCGTGATTGCGCGGGCACTGCATGGGTCAACCGGGGGGCAGGGCTTCCTGGGGGTCGGCGCGGCCATCATAGAGGTTGGCGGGGGCTGCGCGTTCGGTCGCGTCGTGCAGGAGCCGCAGGTCCCGCAGCAACCGGGCTCCCGCGGCCGAGGGCGCGGCCTTGTCTTCGAGGATGCGCAGGCCCCGTGCGTTGCCGGCGAGCACCTGGGCCCGGCGGTGCGCGAACTCGGGCAGCGCGGCCAGCGGGTGGCCCTGGTCGGCCATCCGGGCGTGCATCGCGGCGACCGGGACGAAGGCGTGCACGGCGAGCAGCACGCCCATCAGCGGCCGCAGGTCGGGGCGGACCGGCGAGTCGGTCCACTCGGTCCAGCCGTTGTGCAGCACCGGGTCGAGCCAGGTCAGGGCGTTGAGGCGGCTGTGCTGGGTCTCGTGCACGACGGCCTCGGCCATGGTGCGCAGGTCGGGATGCAGGGTGAGGTAGCAGAGGCCGGGGGCCTCGCGGTAGCTCGCCGACAGGTGCCGCTCGGGCTCGAAGCCGACCGGGACCAGGCGGTGCAGGGAGGCCGGGAGCTCGCGGTACCACTCGGGCAGGGTCTGCTGGACCAGGTCCAGGGCGTCGTCGAGGACGGCGACCCACTCGTCCGGAGCGCGTCCGCCCAGGTCGACGGCGTTGCCGGCCTTGTCGGGGTGGGCCTCGAGCATGGCCAGCGGGTTGGTGTCCAGGGTGGACAGCTCGGGGCCGTGGCGCAGCGGATGGCCGGGGTGCTCGGCGGCGAGGTCCGCGAGCTGCACGCGGCGGCCGTCGGGCAGCTCGACCTCGGCGCCGCCGGGCAGCGCGGCCAGGGCGCGGGCCGGAGGCACGAAGTGCCAGGCGCGCGGGGGCTGCACGACCAGGGTGACCGGGTGGGTCCACACCGCGGTGGCCGCCAGGCCCGGCGCCAGGCGCGGGTCGGCGGCGATGCCGGCCAGCAGGGTCGGACCCGCCAGGCCGAGCGCCTCGGCGGGGTCGTGCACGCCGGCTTCCAGGCACAGGAGCGGGCAGATGACGTCGGGCTGGCCGACCAGCGCCAGGGTCGCGGCCTTGTCGCGCCGCGCCGCCTCGACCAGGGCCTCGCGCAGGACGCCCATCGACCGGGCCAGTGCCGGCGGCAGGCCGGCGAGCGGGTGGGTCAGGACGCGGCGCAGGGCGAGCAGGCGCACCTTGCGGCGGATCGACGGGAAGGTGCGGTCGTCCGCGGCGGGCAGGGTCAGGAAGGCCGGGGGCAGCGCGAGCATGGGACCACGTAGCCGGCCTCGGCGGCGGCGGCCCGGGGCGCCCGGTCGCAGCGGGGTGGGGGAGGGGAGGTCCAGGGGAGGGGAGGGCCAGGGGAGGGCGAGGGGAGGACGGCGCGGTAGCTTGCGGCCATGGCCTCCTCCTCCCCCGGCGCTCCCTCCTCCCCTGCGGATGCCGAGTCCTCGCACGCCACCAAGGGCCTGCTGCGGCTGACGATGGCCTGCAACGAGCGCTGCCCCTTCTGCAACGTGCCGATGGAGGACTACCCGCGGCCGACGCCGACCGCGGACGAGATCGCTGCGCAGCTCGACGCCTTCGTCGCCACCGGGCAGCAGACGCTCACCATCAGCGGCGGCGAGCCCACCCTGCTGCGCAAGCGCCTGCTGGCGCTGATCCGCAGCGCCCGCGAGCGCGGCATCCCCTTCGTCGAGCTGCAGACCAACGCGGTGCTGATCGACGAGACCTTCGCGGCCGCGCTGGCCGAGGCCGGGCTCACGAGCGCCTTCGTCAGCCTGCTGTCCCACGACGCTGCGCTGCACGACCGGATGGCCGGGCTGGACGGGGCCTTCCCGCGGTGCCTGGCCGGCATCGACGCGCTGCTGGCCCACGGGGTGCGGGTCACGTTGAACCCGGTGTTCGGTCGACCGACCCAGGCGACGGTCGAGGCCTACCTGCGGTTCGTGGTGGCCAGGCTGCCGGGGGTCCGGAGCATCAGCCTGTCGGCGGTCCAGCCCCACGGGCGGGCGGCAGAGGACCCCGAGCTGCTGCCCGACTACGCCGTCCTGGCCGGCGAGGTCCGTCGGGCCCGCGCCGTGGCCGAGGCCGCGGGCGTCGAGCTGCTGAACCCCTACTGTGGCCTGCCGCTCTGCGTCGGGTGGGAGGGCGCCCAGGACCGGAGCGTCGAGGCGATCGAGGCGGCGCTGGGCATCGGCGCCCCCGACGGGGTCGACCGGCCCGGGCTGGAGAACCTGGGCGACAAGCGGCAGGGCGCACCGTGCCGCAGCTGCCTGCTGCGCACCCGCTGCGGGGGGGCCTGGCACGCGGTCTGGGACCGGATGGACGGCCAGGGCATCGCGCCGCCGGCCGTGCTGGCGCCGCCCTGGGACGACGCTTGCGTGGCCGACCGCCCGGCGGACGTGGTGCCGGGAGCGGTCGCGTGGCTGCGGCCGCCGGTGCTCCGCCCCGAGGACGTCGGCCCGATCCTGGCCAGCGCGACGACCGATCTGCTGGTCGAGCTCGATGCCGCGGCGCTGGACCCCCAGGGCCACCCCGAGCGCGACCTGGTGCGCGCCCTGCGGCGGCTGGATCGGGCGAGCGCCCTGCGCAGCCCCCAGGCCCGGGTGCACGTGTGGCTGCGGCTCTCGGGCGCGACCGCGGCTGTCGAGCGGGCCATGCTGCTGGCGCGAAGCCTGGGCGTGCATGCGGTGACCCTGTCCGGCCCGGCCGTCGAACACGTCGAGGCGCTGCAGCGCCTGGCGCCCGAGGTGCTCGTCACGGCCTGATCGCGCTACAGGGCGGTCCATGGCCCCTGTCGACACCCTCGTCCTGGTCGCCGGTGGCGTGCGCGGCAGCACCCGCCTGGACCGACCGCGGGCGCTGCCCTGCGCCGATCCTCCGGTCGAAGCCGTGGTGGCGGCGCTGCAGGGCCTGGACCCCGCGACCACCTGGCTGGGCGGCGGCGAGCCGACCCTTCGCGCGGACCTGCCGCGGCTGCTCGCGGCGCTGCCCGGTGCGGGGCTGTGCACGGACGGGCTGCTGCTCGCCCAGGACGGCGTGCCCGCGCAGCTCCGGGCCTGGGGGCTGGCCCGGGTGCGGGTGCCGCTGCACGCGGCCCGGGCGGACGCCCACGACTGGCTGGTCGAGCGTCCGGGCGCCTGCAAGCGGGTGCTGCGTGGGCTGCGGGCCGCCGCCGCGGCGGGCCTGCAGGTGCACGTCGAGGTGGTGGTGACCCGGCCGACGACGGATCTGCTGCCCGAGACCGTGGCGACCCTCGCCCGGCTGGGGGTGCACGCGGTGACCATCCGGCGGGTCCAGGCCCGAGGGCCGGCGCACGACGCCTTCATCGCGCTGTCGCCGCGGCTCGGGCTGGCCCAGCCCCTGATCGAGGCGGCCGTGCGCGTCGGTCGCCGCGAGGGGCTGTCGATGGCCCTCGAGGGGCTGCCCCGCTGCGCGGCGCCGGACGCGGCCGACGCCGTGCGCGCGGCAGACCACTGGCGGATCGTGGCGCCGACCCCGGCCCTGGACGCGCTGGCCGAGGCCCTGGGCCCCGCCGCCACCGTCGCGGGCTGCGCAGGCTGTCCGGGCACGCCGGGCTGCCCGGGCGCGCCGGCCGACTACGTGCGGTTCTTCGGGCGCACCGAGATCGACGACCGCGCGTCCAATCCGCCGGACTCCGGGCTGGACGTCGGCACGGGGGACGGCCCGTCGGACACCCCGCCCCCGCCGCGGGCCGGGCGGGCCCCGGCAACCCGCGCCAGCTTCGCCCTGCGCCAGGCCGCGCGGGGGGCGTTGCACGGCGACCCCAACGCCGGGGTGCCGGGCATCGCGCTGCCGACCTGGGTGCGGATCGCCTTCCCTCCGGGGTCCCGCACCCGGGGCATCCGCCAGCAGCTGGCCCGCCTGGCCCAGGAAGGCGCGCCCGAGCTGCGCATCGCCGACCACGACAGCCTGCTGCACCCCGCCGCGCTCGAGCTGCTGCGGGAGTGTGTGCGGCTGGGCTTCCGGACCGTGCGGGTGGTCGGGCGGGTCGACGGCCTGGCGGGCGCCAGCGACCGCGAGCTGGTGGGGCTCAAGGGGCTCCACGGCGCCGTCGCCCTCCTCTACGGCGACGATGCGGCGGGGCACGACGCCGTCGCCGGCCCTGGCAGCTGGGACGCGACGCACACGACCCTCGAGCGCCTCGGCCGGCTGGCGCACGTCCCGGTGGCCGCCGAGCGGGTCGACCCGAGCGCGGTCCTCGCCTGACGCCTCCCCGGTCGAGCGGGTAGGTTCCTGCCTCCTCCTCCTCTCCCCCGAGCCTCCATGGCCGACGGCCCCTCCCTGCCCACCGTGGGCGCGCCCAGCGCCGAGCAGATGCTGGAGCGCGAGCAGATCGCGAACCGCAAGAAGCACTGGGTGCGCGCGGTGACGGCCTGCAACAGCCGCTGCCTGTTCTGCCTGGACGCCGACACGCCGCGCAACGTCTACATCCCCGTGGACGACGTGAAGGCCGAGCTGCGGCGCGGCATCGAGCAGCTGGGCGCGGACAAGGTGATCATCAGCGGGGGCGAGGCGACCCTGCACCCGCAGTTCGTCGAGCTGGTGCGCTACGCCAAGCAGGACCTGGGCTACGACCGCGTCCAGACCGTGACCAACGGCACGATGCTCGCCGACCGGGACTTCTACGTCGCCTGCCGGGACGCCGGCCTGGGCGAGATCACCTTCTCGCTGCACGGCCACACCGAAGACCTGCACGACTGGCTGACCCAGACGCCGGGCGGCTTCAAGAAGCTGATGAAGGGCATGATCCGGGCCCGGCGCGACCCCCGCGGCCCGATCGTCAACGTCGATGTGTGCATCAACAAGCAGAACGTCGCGTTCATCGACAAGGTGGTCGAGCTCTGCCTGTCGGTGGGCGTCAACGAGTTCGATCTGCTGCACGTGATCCCGCAGGCAAACGCCTTCGAGAACCGCGAGCTGATGTTCTACGACGTGCGCGAGCACCTGCCGACGTTGCAGAAGGTGTTCCGCCTGAACCGCCACCGCGGCGTGACGGTCTGGACCAACCGCTTCCCGGTGCACTTCCTCGAGGGCATGGAGGACCTGATCCAGGACCCCCACAAGATGCTCGACGAGGTCAACGGCCGGCGGTTCATGGTCCGCAACTACCTGGACGTGGGCCAGAAGCTCGAGTGCCGCGACCCCGAGCGCTGCGTGCACTGCTTCATCGAGCCCTTCTGCACGACCATGGACCGGCGCATGGCCGAGCTGTCGACCGATGCGGTGGCCGTCTGGGACGCGGGACCAGTCCCCGAAGCCGGCCCGCTGACCCTGGCGACCCTGGGGGTGCCGCAGCCGGTGCCCTACGGCGTCGACACCGTCGCGGTCGAGCTGCCCGACATGGACGCGCTCGTGCGCCTGGACCTGCCCCTGGGCGTCGAAGCCAGGGTCGAGCTGCCCGGACCGGTCCCGGCCGCGCCTCGGCCGCTGCGGCTCGTGGCCGACCGCGCCGCGCAGCTCGATGCCTGGGTAGGCGCCCTGCCCGCCGGCGTCGGGCTGGTCGTGGACCTGAACCGCGACACCGCGGCCTGGATGCTCGACCACCGTGCTGCCCTCGCCGCCCTCGGTCCCCGCCTGCGCATCCACCAGCCGGGCTGGGAGCACATGCGGGACGCCCTCGAGCGCGACGTGCGCGACCCGGCGGACTTCTTCGCCGCCCTGGACCTGCGCGTGGCCTGCAGCGGGCTGGCGCCCTGCCAGGCGCCCGGCACCGAGCTGGTGGACGCCCCGGCCCGGCTGTCGCCCGTGATGTTCGACGCGGACACCGGTCGCCTGTCGATCCGCGAGCTGGCCCGGGACCACGTGGCGCGGGCCTACCGCGCGAAGTCCGTGCGCTGCGCCGACTGCGCGCTCGACAGCCGCTGCGACGGCGTGCACATCAACATGATCCGCGACCAGGGGCTGAAGCAGTGCCGGCCGCTGTCGCCCGACGACGCCTGGGGCGCCGACGCCCTGGCCCAGCTGACCGCGCGGTGGCCGACGCCGCGGCCGCGGGTGGGCGACGGCAAGGCCCTCGAGCCTGCCCCGCCGTCGCTGCCCGGCCATGCCCAGCCGACGGCGCCGGTGGCGGATCCCCTGGCCGAGACCGCCAACGCCCTGGGCCGCCTGCCCAAGCCGCTGGTCAAGGGGCCGACCCGCGTGAAGACGGCGCCGCGCGCCGACGAGCTGTAGCGGACGACGCCGTACGCACCGCGGGGCGCTGGGGAAGCCCCCTGCGACCGATGCGACGCAGGCGTTGCCGCGTCCTACGGGACCGGTGAGGAGGGGCTCCCGCCCCGACCCCGGAGTCCCCATGAAGGTCCGTCAGTACATGTCGTCCACCGTCATCGCCGCCAACCTCCAGGACGGTCTGCACCAGACCTGGGAGCGCATGCGCGAGCGCGGCGTCCGCCACATGCCGGTGCTGGACGACCACGAGAAGCTGGTCGGCATCATCAGCGACCGCGACGTGCGCCGTCCCGACACCGTCGACCTCGGTCAGCACGTCGATGCCTTCGTCCTCGACGACCAGACCAAGGTGCACCAGGCGATGACCGGTGGTCCCGCGACGGTGCACGCCGACGACGACGTCGCCGACGCCCTCGGCGAGTTCGTCGAGCACAAGTACGGCGCCCTGCCGGTGGTCGACGACGCCGGCCGCGTGGTGGGCATGCTGTCGGCCTACGACCTGCTCGCCGCCTTCCAGGACAGCCTGCGCGCCTGAGCCCGACGACCCCCGACGCAGCGCGGCCCGCCGTGCCCCCGAACCGGGGAGCGCGGCGGGCCGCGACCGTCTCGGACCCCGCGGCTCAGAGGCCGTTGGAGATGGTCAGCTCGTAGTAGGAGCAGCTCAGGTCGGCCGAGGTGCGCCACACGTGGATGTAGTAGAGCTCGGCGAGGTCGTCGCACTCGTCGTACCGGGAGGCGTCGGAGCAGTAGGTCCGGTCGCTGGGCGTCAGGTGGGTCGAGCCGTCCGCGTCGTCGTAGCGGTAGTAGTCGTACTCGGTGTAGCCGTCGCCTTCCGTGCCGGCGTCGTCGCACTCCAGGAACGTGGTGCCACAGCCGCCGCGGTACACCGCGAAGGCGTAGTCGGCCGAGCCGGTCACCATCTCGACCTGGAAGTTGTAGCCGTCGTAGCCGGTGGTGGTGACGGACTGGCTGGTGTCGATGACGTACCAGTCGGCATCGGTCGACGTGATGATGTTGCCGGTGATCTCGATGGTCGAGAGCCCCGAGTCGTCCAGGGTGGACCACTCGTCGACCGCGCCCAGGCAGCTGTCGCCGTAGGTGGTCGCGTCCTCGAAGTCGTCGACCGGCGCGCAGGACTCGGTGGTGACGGTGTTGGAGACCGGGCTGATGTTGCCGACGGCGTCTTCGGCGTAGGCGTAGAAGTCGCACTCCTCGCCGTAGGGGATGAGCGTGCCGATCGACCAGGTGCCGCCGCCGGTGACCGTCGTGATCTCGGTGTCCAGGCTACCGTCGGTACAGTCGATGTACAGCGTGAGCTCGCTGCCGGCCTCGGCCGTGCCGGTGACCGTCACGCTGGTGCTGTTGCGGTAGCGCTCCAGCGAGTTGATGACGGGCCGGCTGGGGGCGGTCCGGTCGACCACGGTCTGGCTGTCGCTGGCCGAGGGGCCGTTCTCTTCGCCGTCGTTGGGGGTGACGGTGCAGGTCCAGTCGTCGCCGTGCTCGGTGTAGGTGTAGCTCAGCGTGCTGCTGGTCACGGTCGACTTCACGCCGCTCTCGTACCAGGCGTAGGCGTAGCTGATGCTGTCGCCGTCCAGATCGGTGCTGGCCGTCGAGATGTTGCAGACCAGGTTGTCCTCGGGCTCGGCGTCACTCGGGGAGATGACGACGACCGGGGCCGTGGGCTGCGTGTTCTGGATGGTCACCGGGTCGGAGGTCACGCCCGAGCCATAGGTGCTGCCGTCGTAGGGGGTCGCGACGACGGTGATCTCCTGGTTCTTGACGTGCTTGCTCGCCGCCAGGGTGCGCCCGGTCCCGCCAGAGATGGCCGAGCCGTCGGCGTACCACTGGTAGGTGTAGGACACGGTGTCGCCGTCGCTGTCGCTGCCGCCGCTGGCCGTCGCGGTCAGGTCGTCGTCCGTGTAGGGGTCGACCGGCGTGATCTCGACCGACGACAGGGTCGGGGCGGTGTTGTCGATGGTCACGCTGCTGGACTCGACGGTCGTGCCGTTGGTCGTGCCGTCGTTGGGCGTGACGGTGCAGCTGACCACGTCGCCCTTGTCGAAGCTCGTGCCGGTCAGGCTGCTGGTGCTGACGCCGATGTCGCTGCCGCCGATGCGCCAGCCGTAGGTCACGGTCACCGTGTCGCCGTCGTCATCGGCGGTGGCCCCGGCCGAGCAGCGCAGGGTCGTGCTCTCGGTGGCCGAGGTGGGGGTGAGGGTCGCGCTGGCGACCGTCGGCGCCGTGTTGCGGATGGTGACGGCCGACGACGCGACCTCGGTGCCTTCGCCCTCTCCGTCGCCCGGCGTGACGTAGCAGACGACCGAGTCGGACTTGTCGAAGTCGCTGCCGGTCAGGTTGGGGCTGTCCAGGCCCAGGCGGGTGCTGTTGACCGCCCAGTCGTAGGAGTAGGTGACCGTGTCCCCGTCGGCGTCGGTCGCCGTGCCCGGGGTGCAGGTCAGGGTGGTCGCCTCGTAGGCCGTGGACGGGGACAGGTTCACGCTGGCCAGCGACGGCAGGCTGTTGCCGATGCTGACGGCGGCCGACGTCATGGCCGTGCCGTAGTCGATGCCGTCGTAGGGCGTGGCCGTGCAGGTCACGTCCTGGCCCTTGCTGAAGTACGTGCCCGTCAGGGTGGCCGAGGTCGGGCTGATGGTGGAGCCGTCGACCGACCAGGCGTACACGTAGGTGACCGTGTCGCCGTCGTTGTCCGCGGCGCCCGACGGGGTGCAGGTCAGGGTCGAGCCCTCGACCGGGGAGGTCGGGCTGATCGCGACGCCGGTGATCGACGGGGCCGCGTTGCCGATCTCGACCGAGTCGGAGCCGGCGGGACCGCTGCCGTAGCTGTCGCTGGCCGTGACGCGCACGGTCCATTCTTCGCCGCGCAGGGTCGCCGAGGCGGGCACGGTCTCGGAGGTGTACGAGGTCGCAGCGCCGTCCTTCAGCCAGGCGTAGCTGTAGGTCAGGATGTCGCCGTCGGGGTCGGTCGCCGGCGTGATCACGTAGACGCTGAGGCCTTCGGCCGAGGTGGGGTCGCCGGGGTCGATCTCGACCACCGGGTCGTCGGGGAGGCCGTTGATGGTGATGCGCACGGTGTCGGCGGCGTAGAAGCCGTCGGGATCCTCGGCGCGGGCGGTGATGGTGTGGTCGCCGCGGCTCAGGCCGCTGGTCGAGAAGCCGGCGATGCCCGACGAGTTGGCGGGGTCGCTGTTCAGCTCGCCGTCGAGGGTGCTGGACCACAGGATCGCGAGGGTGGGGGCGGCGTCGTCGACGTCGCGCACCGTCGCCTCGAAGCTGACGGAGCTGCCCTCGTTGAACACCTCGCTGGTCGTCGGGTCCACGATCTCGATGTTCGGGCCGCTGCCGACGGTGAGCAGGATGGTGTCGGTGCAGGTGGCGCCGACCTCGTCCTGGACGGTCAGCGAGATGGTGTGCGTGGCCTGGGAGAGGTCGGTCACCCCGAAACTCATCGTGCCGGAGGAGTCGGGAGAGGCGGTGCTCAGCTCGCCGTCGATGGACGAGGTCCAGACCGCGGTGAGCGAGGTCTCGGCGATGTCGTCGTCCAGAGCCAGGCCCTCGAACAGGACCGTGCCTCCGACCTCGACCGAGTCGTTGTTGAGCGGGGCGACGATCTCGCAGGTGGGGACCGCGTTGTCGCCGCCGACGGTGACGTTGACCGTGTCGGTGCCGACCAGACCGGTGGTGTCTTCCACCCGCAGGGTCAGGACGTGGGAGCCCTCGGACAGCAGGACCTGGCCTTCCAGGCTGCCGTCGGCCTCGGGCTCGTCGTCGACGTCCAGCGGGCCGTCCAGGCTGCTCTCCCAGCTGACCGACAGCGCGGAGATCGGGTCCTCGTCGTCGCCGACCAGGCCGGAGAAGTCGACCAGCACGTCGCTGTAGTAGTGCCCGCTGGAGACCGGCTCGACGATCTCGGCGGTCGGCGTGCCGTTGGGGACCACGACGATCTCGTTGACTGCGGTCGCGCTCTCGCCGTCGGGGTTCGACACCGTCAGCTGCAGGCTCTTGGCGCCCGACGTCGCGAAGGTGTGCACGCAGTCGATGTTCCCGCCGGCGTCGACCAGCGAGCCGGGGCAGATCGCCTCTCCGTCGACGGCCCACTGGGCGTCGAGGTCCACCAGCGAGTCATCGAACTTGTGGTCCTCGACCAGGCCGCGGATGCTGATCTCCACCGCCTGGTCGACGTTGCTGCCGGCGGCGGGGTTGAGGATCGTGACCGCCGGCGGTTCCGTGACCTTCTTGACGGCGCTGTCGCTGCAGCCGATGGAGAAGAGCACGAGGGCGGTGAGCAGACGACGCGGCATGCGGAGCTCCGGGGACGTCGGCCAGGATACTGTCTGTCGAGGCCGGTGGCCAGCGGTCTCCTGCATTCGGTGGAAGGGGCCCTTCTGCTGCGCTGGCGCGGCGTTATCGTCGGGTCTCGCGCTGGCGCCCCCGCCCAGCACCTCCCCCCTTCCCGGAGCGACGGCACGATGGCCAACCTGGGCTACCTCCAGCTCACGCGGAATTGCCTGCAGCGATGCCGGTTCTGCAGCAATCCGCCGACCGGTGTCGACCTGTCGGTGGACGAGATGAAGGCGCTCATCGATGAGCTCGCCGACATGGGCTACGACGGCGTGATCCTGACCGGCGGCGAGCCGACCCTGTCGCCGCTGGTGTTCCCCGCGCTGGAGTACGCGACGCAGCGCGGGCTCTACAACCGGATGATCACCAACGGCCAGAAGCTGGCCGACCGCGTGTTCTTCCAGGAGCTGGTCGACGCCGGGCTCCAGCACATCCACGTCAGCCTGCACAGCTATCGGCCCGAGGTGCACGACTGGATCACCCGCTACCCGCGGGCCTGGGAGACCCTGGTCCAGTGCCTGGGCCACGTGCCCGACGTCGGCATCACGGCCGACATCAACACGGTGATCTGCGCCTACAACGCGGACCACCTGCACGAGACCGTGATGTGGCTCTGCGACCGGTTCCCCTTCATCCGGCACTTCGTCTGGAACAACATGGACCCCGACGGGAACCGGGCCGAGGAGAACCCCGACTGCATCCCGCGGCACCACGAATTCATGGTCAGCCTGGAGCTGGCGATGGAGTACCTCCACCAGACCGGCCGCAGCTTCCGGGCCGAGCGGGTCCCGCTGTGCTTCATGCGGCGCTTCGCGTGGGCGAGCACCGAGACCCGCAAGATCGTCAAGGAGGAGGAGCGCTGCATCCGGTTCCTCGACGCCAAGGGCTTCGTGCACCAGCTGGAATTCCTGCACGGCAAGGGAAGCGCCTGCGACGCCTGCCGCTGGGACCCGATCTGCGCGGGCATGTACTCGATGGCCCACACCTTCGACGAGCGCGAGCTGTCGCCGCTGTTCACCGACCCCGAGCCCGTGATTCGCGCGGTCCTGGGCCACGAACCGTCGCCAGCGCTGATGGACCGCCTGCAGGCTCGGCGCGGCCGGCGGAGCAGCACCGAGCAACCGGGCGAGGAGCAGCGCCAGGCGGCCCTCTCGTCGCCGTTCCAGTGAAGTTCCGATCGCACGCGGATCCGCTTGCCAGCGGGCTCGGTGCCCTCTATGCTGCGGGACCGGATCCTCAGGAGTCATCGATGCGTGTCCCCGCGTCCTCCGCCGGCGGGCGGCCCCCCGGGCCCTCCCGCCTCGCCATTCCACTGGTCGGCCTGCTGCTCGCTGGCTGCAGCGACAAGGGCACGCTGGGCATCCGGCACGAGCCGCCGGCGGTGACCATCCAGTCGCCCAGCGACGGCAGCTCCTTCTTCGAGGGGCAGTCGGTCCGCTTCGAGGCGCTGGTCCAGACCTTCGACAGCGACGAGGACATCACCTCGGTCACGCACTCCTGGGTCTCCGGCACCGAGACCATGTGCACCTCGGCCGCGGTCCAGGCCGACGGCATCGCCTACTGCGACTTCGTGTTCGACGGCGTCAGCGAGCGCACGGTGACCGTGACGGTGACCGACAGCTTCCTGGACACCGCCAGCGCGACGGTCACGGTGAACGTGCTCGAGAACACGGCCCCCAGCATCACGCTGACCACTCCGGGCGGCGGTGACTTCTTCGAGCCCGGCGAGCTGATCGTCTTCGAGGCCGAGGTCGACGACGCCGAAGACAGCGCCGAAGACCTGGTCGTCGAGATCATCTCCTCCCTCGACGGCAACATGGGCCTCGACCCCACGCCGTCCTCCTCCGGCAGCTGGACCGGCGCCGGCACCCTCTCCAACGGCGACCACCTGATCACGGCCCGGGTCACCGACTCGGCCGGCCGCAGCGACCAGGCGACCGCCACCATCAGCGTCAACGCCCGCCCCGGCGCGCCCGGTGTCGTGATCACGCCCGATCCGGCTGCCTCCGGCTACGAGCTCAAGGCCGTCGTCACGACGCCCGCCTCCGACCCGGAAGGCGACGCGATCACCTACCGCTACGACTGGTACCTGGGCAGCACGCTCTACCAGTCCGGAAGCAACGACCGCATCAGCCGCGGCGTCACGGTCCGCGACGAGTACTGGGAGGTCTACGCCTACCCCAACGACGGCTTCGGCTACGGCGACCCCGGCTACGCCAACGTCACCATCGAGAACTCCCCGCCCGCCATCGACAGCGTGGCGATCTCGCCGGCCGCGCCGACCACTGTCGACACCCTGACCGCTGTGCCCGCGGGCTGGGACGACCAGGACAGCGACCCCGAGCGCTACCGCTACCAGTGGACGGTCAACGACACCATCGACGCGTCCGAGACCAGCTCGACCTACCCGGCGGCCAAGACCGAGAAGGGCGACCTGGTCAAGGTCACGGTCACGCCCTACGACAGCTTCGAGAGCGGCGACCCCGTGGACTCGACGACGACCGAGATCGTCAACAGCCAGCCCACGGAACCGACGATCAGCATCTCGCCCGAGGACCCGGAGCCCGAGGACAGCCTGTACTGCGACGTCGACGTGCGCAGCACCGACGCCGACGGCGACACCGTGTCCTACGTCTACAGCTGGTACAAGGACGGTGCTCTGACCTCGATCACCGGAAACGTGGTCGACAGCAGCTACACCCGGCACGGCGAAGGCTGGGAGTGCAATGCCACCCCCTGGGACGGCGAGGACTACGGCGACGCTGGCAGCGCCTACGTGACCGTCAACGACGGCACGGCGCCGGCGGCGCCCGGTCTGAACAACCCGGGCTCGTACCTCAACGACACGAGCGTCACCCTCTCCGGCACCTGCGAGGCCGGCTGCACGGTGACCTACTACTGCAGCGACTCGTCGAGCAGCACGTCGGAGACCACGACCTGCACCTCCGGCGGCACGCACTCCAAGACCACGACGCTCACCCGCGGCGACGTGACCGAGTGCTACGCGACCTGCACGGACTCGGCCGGGAACGTGTCGCCCGACAGCGCGACCCGCACCATCGAGGTCTGCGACCCCTGGGACGAGTACGAAGACGCCACCGGCTACGGCGACTCCGGCCCCGACGCCATCGGCGAGTGGTCGGCGATGAGCGACGACGGCACCGACACCGTGTCCATCGAGGGCAACATCCTCGATGACGACGACGACGACTGGTACGTCATCTCCGCCACCGACGACATCAGCGACGACCTGTCGGCCGGCCTGGACTACTTCAACTTCGAAGTGAACCTGGTCGAGGGCTCGAGCACCTACGAGTTCTACGTCTACAAGGACGGCTACGACGGCACGGACGGCGAGTGCTCCTCGGCAGCGAGCGAGTACGGGTGGAAGAACCAGGACAAGGGCGGCGCGGATCACGCGATCCCGTCGGACACGCGGCGCTGCGCGGAAGGGTCGAACCTCTACAACGAGTGCGAGGACGACTCGGCAACCTTCTACGTGCAGGTCAAGCGCAAGGCGTCCGTCGCCATGTCCTGCCGTGCCTACGAGCTCGAGATCACGAACGGAGTGTGGTGATGGAATCCCGTCGCAAGATCCTCAAGAAGATCGGCCTGACCACCGCTGCCGCCGGCCTCGCCGTGAGCGCGGCCGCCTCCGCCAGGGCATCCGCGGCGCCGCTCGCTGCGGAGCCCGGGGCGCCCGAAGGGCAGACGCCCGATGCGGTGGCCGGCACCGGCCCCTGGTGGCTGCTCGCTCCGCTCAAGCGCGGCTCCCACCTGGGTGGCGGCTGGTTCCTGGCCCACCTCGGTGCGGTGCGGGACGGCGCCTCGGTGATCACCCTGCAGCACGCCGAGCACGGCGTGGCGCGGGCGCACCTGTGCATGCGCGACGGACAGCCCCGCGGGCTGGCCCACACCGCCATGCTGGACCTCGTCCTGATGGACGGCGGCCAGGGCGACAAGGCGACCGAGGAGTCGCTGGGGCGCGTGCTGCTGGGCCTGGCCCGCGTCGTGGCCGACAACGAGCTGCACGCCGACGGCGATCTGCGCGAGCTCGCCCGCATGCAGCCGCACGAACAGCGCGTGGCCGCCTATGGTCCGGAGAACCTGACGTGAGCGACACCGCTGCGAACATCGACCAGGAGCAGCTGGTCGACGAGCTCCAGTTCGTCGAGGACGGGACCCGCGTGGCGGTCCTGGTCGACGAGGAGCTCTACCCGCGCGACGCCGTCTACGGCGCTGCGTACCTGTTCGTCGATCGCGCCTGGGTCTTCCTGTCGCGCAACGACGACAAGCAGATCGAGGTCCGGCTCCGGCCCAAGGATGCGTCCTCGCCCGAGATCCTGACCGCCCTGGCCGGCGAGTTCGCCAATGAGCTCCTCAACCAGGTCATGCGGGTGCGCATCTCGGACAGCACCCAGAAGATCCGCGAGTACTACATGGCGCGGGCCTTCTTCAGCACCTCCACCCAGTCCAGCATCGACCAGCTGCTGGCCGAGCTGGACGAGGAGGAGCTCGCCGACGACGACCTGGAGATCTCCGTGCCGTGGAGCGGCGACGAGAGCGAAGGGGGTACAGGTGCCGGCTGAGGCGCAGACCATCGAGCTGCACGGCTCGCTCTACGATCTCGCGGCGGTCCGCGAGCTCGCCGGCCAGTACGGGGGCGTCGCGCGCCTGTCGCTGGAAGAGGGTGATCACGCCGTGACGGTGCGCTTCGACGACATCGACACCGACGTCGCCGACGTGTTGGTCGACCACTTCTGCAACCACGCGCTGGTCGAGACCGTGCGCCGCAACAGCCAGGCGGAAGCCCGGCTGCGCGGAGAGCTGGCATGACCGTTCGCAAGGGCACCATCCAGCTCCGTCACCCGCGCCTGGACGCGGACGCCGTCGGGCCGTTCCGGTTCGGTCACCTGGCGAACGAGCGTGTCGTGCTGACCCACGACACGGGCGAGTGGCACGTGCTGGATCAGCCGGACTTCGAGCGGCTGCTGGCCGGCGAGCTCGACGCCGAGCACCCGCAGCACGCGGCGCTGCTCGACAAGGGCTTCCTGCGCGACGGCATGGACGCCGAGACCATCGCCGCCCGGTTCCGCCGCAAGAAGCGCTGGCTCGGCATGGGCCCGCACCTGCACGTCGTCATCACGACCCTGCGCTGCAACCAGAGCTGCAAGTACTGCCACGCCTCGCGGACCGACATGGACCGCGTCGACACGGACATGAGCCTCGAGACGGCCAAGCACGTCGTCGACACGGCCCTGCAGTCGCCCTCGCCCTACATCGCCTTCGAGTTCCAGGGCGGCGAGCCCACGGTCAACATGGATGTCATCAAGTTCGTGGTCGAGTACGGCCGCGAGAAGAACCGGTACGAGAAGAAGACGCTGGACTTCTCGCTGGTCACGAACATGACCTACATGACCGAAGAGAACGCCGAGTGGCTGCTGGCCAACGACGTGCTGCTGTGCACCAGCCTGGACGGTCCCAAGCACGTCCACGACTGGAACCGTCCCTGGACCGGCAAGTCGGGCGCGGCCTACGACTCGGTGATGAAGTGGATCGAGTACTTCAACCGGCGCTACGTCGAGATGGGCCGCGACCCCGAGCTCTGGCACGTCGACGCGCTGATGACGACGACGCGGAAGACCCTGGACCACTGGCGTGAGGTCATCGACCTCTACGTGTCCCTGGGCATCCGCAACGTGCACCTGCGGCCGCTGAACCCCTTCGGCTTCATCATGAAGACCTGGCGGGTGGTCGGCTACGACATGGACGAGTTCCTGGCTTTCTACGAAGAAGCCCTGGACCACATCATCGAGCTCAACCAGCAGGGTGTGCAGCTCATCGAGGGCACGGCCGCCGTCTTCCTCAAGAAGATCCTGACCCCCGACGACCCCAACTTCGTCGACATCCGCAGCCCGATCGGCGCGGGGACCGGGCAGGTGGCCTACAACTACGACGGCACGGTGTTCCCCAGCGACGAAGGCCGGATGGTCGACGCGATGGGCAACGGGCTGTGGGCGCTCGGCAAGGTCGACCAGCTGTCGGCGGACGACATCATCCGCCACCCGACGGTCAAGACCATGGCCGTGGCCAGCCTGCTCGACAGCCTGCCCCAGTGCAGCACCTGCTGGAACGCGCCATACTGTGGCGTGCGGCCTCTTCACAACTTCATGATGGGCGGCGACCTGTTCGGTCAGCGACCCAACACCCCCAAGTGCAAGCAGCACATGACCATCGCACGTCTGCTCTTCGAGCGGCTCGATGCGGACACCGACGGATCAGTGGAGCGGATCTTCCGCCGCTGGACCATGGAACGTCCGCGAGAGACCCCTCCGCAGGACGCGGGCACCAATTAGGAGGCCGGCATGAGCAAGAAGGACCTGTCGGGCAAGCTGCCCGCGATCGACAAGAAGCCCGCTGACTTCCTGCAGGCGTCCGAGGCGGACAGCGCGACAGAGCGCGACGCCAGTGACGAGATGCTGCTGAAGGCGGATGCCCTGATGGCCGATCCCGCCAACGGCGGGATCATGCTGGCCACGCACTGCAGCCACGGCTCGCACGGCAGCCACGGCTCGCACGGCAGCCACGGCTCGCACGGCAGCCACGGCTCGCACGGCAGCCATGGCTCGCACGGCAGCCACGGCTCGCACGGCAGCCACGGCTCGCACGGCAGCCACGGGTCGCACGGCTCCCACGGGCAGTGGTAGGCCGCGACCCGGACCGCCTCGGCTCCGCTTCGCCGGCACGTGCCGGGGGTCCCGACACGGCCCCCCCGGTGCTGCCGGCGTCGATGATCCTGACGGTCACGCGGGCCTGCAACCTGCGCTGCGCCTACTGCCCGACCGCCAAGGACGGGTGGCCGTCGCTGTCGGTGGACGACGCGCGCCGGGCGGTGGACCTGTTCGCCGACCACCACGCGAGCGTGGGCGCCCCCGGCGACATCAAGATGTTCGGCGGCGAGCCGCTGCTGGTGCCGGATGTGGTCCGGGCGGCGATGGAAGCCGCCGCCGAGCGCCCCGAGGTGCGCCGGGTCTACCTGAGCACCAACGGCCTGCCCCTGGACCGTGACTTCCTGGGTTGGCTGCGCACCCAGGACAAGGCGATCCTGACGGTCAGCATGGACGGGCAGCCGCGGGATCACCGCGGGCTGCGCCGGGCCCTACCGGGGGTGCCCGACAGCTACGATCACGTGCTGTCGCTGCTGCCCGAGCTGATGGCCACCCCGCGGGTGGTGGTGACCCAGACCATCGCGCCTTCCACCGCCCGGCGCGCGGCCGAGAACTTCGGCCACCTGCTGGACCTGGGGCTGCGGCGGTTCAACTTCCTGCCCGGCTACTTCGTGCCGTGGCGCGCCGAGCAGCTGCGGGCCCTGGACGCGGGCTTCGCCGCCATGGCGGCCCGCATCGAGGCCGAGTGGGGCGCAGGGCGGCGGCTCTACGTGCGCAACCTGTTCACCTGGGCGCCGACGCCATTCTTCAACACGGGCTTCGTCGTCGACGCCGACCGCACGATCCACCCGAGCAATGTCGGGCTGTCGGGGCAGCTCGACGGGCTCCGTGGGCGGACCCAGGTCGGGACCCTGGACGAGCCACCCAGCGTGGAGGCGCTCCGCGAGCGGGCGGCCCAGGTCAACGACATGCTGCAGGACGTGCTGCCGCCGAGGATCTGGCAGAGCACCCTGGCCGCGGACGCCGCCCTGACCCGGTTCGTGCGGCGCCTGTACCCGGCCTGGGCGCAGGGCCGGCGGGCCCGGCGCCGGACGGGCTGAGGGGCTGCGGGGGGCGGCGATCGGCCGCCCGAATGTGGCCTTCGACCTGTGACGTCACAACCCGACGGGGCCTGTGCCAGGACGCACAGGCGGTCGCTACCCTTGGCCTTCGTGCAGGAGGACCGTGGGCAGGCGCACGCCAGTGCTGGTCGAAGTCGAGCTGGGGCAGATCGATCTGCGGGTCCGGGAGCTGCACCGGCACGACGGGGTCGTGGTGCCGCTCACTCCGACCGAGGCCGACCTGATCGCCTTCCTGTCGGCGGCCGGGGGCGCCGACGTGCCGCGCGCGGAGCTGCTGCGCGAGGTGTGGGGCTACCGTGAGGGCGTGCGCACGCGGACCATCGACACGACGATGCGGCGGCTGCGGGCCAAGCTCGAGCGAGTGCCGGGATCGCCGCGGCACCTGCGCACGGTCAAGGGGGTGGGCTACCGCTTCTCGCCGCTGGACGAAGCCGCGGGCCCGTCGCGGATCGGCGCCGGCCTGGACCGGTTCGTGGGTCGGTCCGACGAGCTCTCGCTGCTGGATCGCCTCGAAGCGGGCGGCGACCGGCTGATCACCCTGTGGGGCCCGGGCGGGGCCGGCAAGACGCGGCTGGCCCGGCAGTGGCTGCAGGGGCGGCACGCGCTCGCGGTCGAGCTCGCGGCGGTCGACAGCGTCGACGACGTGGTCGGCGCCGTCTGCATGGCGGCGGGCCTCGCCCATGCACCCGTCGAGCGGCTGCTGCTGGCCCTGGAGCGCCGGGGTGTGCGCTGGCTGCTCCTCGACGATGTGCAGCACCTCCTCCCCCAGGCTGCGCCCCTCATCCGTGCCCTGTCATCGGGGGCCCTGCGGGTGCTGGTCACCAGCCGCCTGCGGCTCTCCCTCGACGGCGAGACCCCGGTCGCGATCGCGGCGCTGCCGGCGGTCGACGCCCTCGCCCTGCTTCGCGCCCGGGCGCCCGCGGCCCTGGCGGATCACGACGACACCGAGCTCATGGGGCTGGTCAACGCCCTCGACGGCGTGCCGCTGGCCCTCGAGCTGGCCGCCCGTCAGGCCGATCTGCTGGGCGTAGGCGAGCTGCTGGCCCGCCTGCCCGCGGTCCTGGACGCCGAGCCCCTCGACACCTGCCTGCAGTGGTCCTGGGACGCCTTGTCGCCCGCCGACCGCGACGCCCTGCAGGCCCTGTCCGTGTTCGCCGACGACTTCGGCGTGGCGGCCGCCGAAGCCGTGGTCGGCTCAGCCGACGCCCTGGCGCGGCTGCAGGTCCTGCGGGACCACTCCTGGCTGCAGGTGCGACGCCGGGTCGGCGGACGCCGGCGGCTCGGCCTGCTGGCGCCACAGCGTGCGATGGTCCGCCGCCGGGTGGGCCACGACGCGGCCGCGGCGCTGCGCATGGCCCGCCACTACGCAGCCGGCAACACGCCGGACGCTCGCGACCGCCGGGCCCGGGGGGACGGGCGGGACCTGGCGGCCCTCGCGGCCTCGCGCTGGAACCTGCTCGCCGCCATCGCCGCCGCCCGTGCCCAGGGAGAACCCGAGCTCGCCGCCCACTGCGCCCTGGTGACCCACGAGGCGACCCGCCTGGAAGCTCCCCTGCCGGGCCTGGAAGCCCACTTCGCCGCCCTCGACGGGGTGGTGGCCGAGCCCGTCCTGGCCGGGCGCGTGGCCCTGGCGCGGGCCGGCATGCTGCGGCGCCGCGGTGATCTCGACGGATCGCTGGCCCGTGGCCTGCAGGTCGTCGCGACCAGCCAGGGAGAGGTGCACGCCGAAGCGCTGCTCTTCGTGGCCGTGGCCCGCATGGAACAGGGCGACACGGCGGCGGCCGAGACGGACCTCGTCGCGGCGGCGGCCGCGGCGGCGCCGATCCCGCGGCTCCAGGGGCTGGTCGCTCTCAACCACGGCAACCTCTGCCTGCACGCGGGGCGGCTCGAAGAAGCCACCGAGCGGCTGGCGACGGCCGTCGCCCTGCTGCGCCGCCACGGCTACCAGCGGCTCGCCGCCCTGGCCCTCGGCAACCTGGCCAGTGTGCAGCACGAGCGCGGCGAGCTGGACGCGGCCGAAGACGGCTACCGCGAGGCCCTGGCCCTGCACCGCTCCCTGGGCAATCGCCGCGACGGCGCCCTGGTCGAGACCAACCGCGGCCTGCTGCGCCTGGATCGCGGCGAGATCGAGGCAGCGCGAGATCACCTGCGTCTGGCCATCGCCTCGCACCGCCGCCTGGGCCAGCCTCGGGGCGAGGCGCTGTCGCTGATCTTCCTGGCCGAGGCGGAGCGCCTGCGCGGCCGGCCCGCTGACGCCCTGGCCCTCGCGATCGAGGCCCGGGACCTTGCGGCCCACGTCGGCCTGGGCGCCGTCGACGCCGTGGCCCAGGCCCTGGTGGCCGAGCTCTCGCCCGGCGACGACGGCGTGCAGCGGCTGTCCGACGCCATCGACGTGTTGGAGCAGGCTGACGCGGCCATCGACGCCGAGGTCGCCCGCTGCCGGCTGGGCCGCCTGCACCTGGCCCAGGGCCGGCCCACTCCCGCCGGCGCCTGCCTGGAGCGGGCCCGCGCCGTCCAGGAACGCCGCGGCATCGGGCAGCGCAGCGAGCTCGGGCGGGCGGTGGCCGAGCTCGCCGCCCTGCTCGACCGGCAGGGGGACGGTACATTGGGCCGGTGAGCTCCTCCCCCACCGGCTTCGTGCCCAGCGACACGCAGATCACCGAGGTCGGCCTCCCCCCGGGGGCCACCCCGTGGATCGGGCCGCGCGGTCAGGTCATGGAGCGCCTCGAGCTGCACCTGACCTACCACTGCCCCGAGCGCTGCCTGTTCTGCAGCGAAGACCACCGGATGCAGCGGTACAACGCCTTCCCGGTCACCTGGGGGCGCGTCGCGAAGGTGCTGCGCCTGCACGCCGAGCGCGGCGTCAAGGCGGTGCACTTCACCGGCGGAGAGCCGACCATCCATCCGCGGTTCATCGAGGTGCTGCAGCTGGCCCGCAAGCTCGGCATGCGGACCAGCATCGGCACCATCGGCACCATGCTGGCCCGCCCGGACTTCGCGGAGCGGGCCCTGCCCTGGCTGGACGAGGCGCTGTTCAGCGTGCACGGCCCCACGGCCGCGGTGCACGACGCCATGGCCGGCCGCGACGGCAGCTTCGAGCGCGTCACCGCCGCCATGCGCAACGCCCGCCGCATCCGCCCGGACTTCTCGCTGTTCGCCAACACCGTCATCACCGCCCGCAACATCGAGCACCTGCCCGACACCGTCGGCATGCTCGGCGAGCTCGGCGCCCGGCTCATCGTGGTGAGCAACCTGACGGCCGAAGGCGGCGGCTTCGACCGCTACGGCGACCTGGCCCCCAGCCTGGACGCCATGGCCCGCATCCTGCCGACCACCCCCGCGCGGGCCCCCGACGCCGTGCTGCGTTTCTTCGGCGTGCCGATGTGCCTGCTGGGCGAGCACTGGCCGAACAGCAACGACCTGCACTGGGATCCCCGCGTCACCGTCGAGTGGCAGTCGGCTCCGGGCAAGGTCGCCTTCGCCGGCATCTACTCGTGGGCCCCCGACCGCAAGCGGGTGCACCCCCCGGCCTGCGCCGGCTGCACCCGCCAGGACGTCTGCATGGGCGTCAACGACGCCTACGTCGAGCACTTCGGCACCGCTGCCCTGCGACCCTTCGGGAGCGGCGAGTGAGCGACGGGCCCCAGCGGGCGCCGGATCACGTGCCCGCCGAGGTGGTCGTCGACCGCGAGCTGGTGGCCCGGCTCGTCGCATCCCAGTTCCCCGACCTGGCAGGCGAGCCGGTGCGGTTCGTGGCCGAGGGCTGGGACAACGCCGTCTTCCGCGTGGGCGAGGCGCTGGCCGCGCGGGTGCCGCGGCGTGCGCTGGGGGTCGAGTGGCTGGAGAAGGAGGCCCGCTGGCTGCCGGTCCTGGCCGGGGCGCTGCCGGTGCCGGTGCCGGTGGCCGTGCACCGGGGGAGGGCAGGGGAGGGCTACCCCTGGCCGTGGCTGCTGGTGCCGTGGTTCGAGGGCGATCTCGCCGGCCACGCGCCCCTCGATGCGGAGGAGGGCGCCGACGCCCTGGCCGACGTGCTGCGGGCCCTGCACCAGCCGGCCCCCGACCAGGCGCTCGTCGATCCGCTCGTCGCCAACCCGTTCCGCGACGTCACCATCGCCGACCGGCGCGAAGCCGTGGAGCGGCTGTTCGACCGCCACCCGGACGTGCCCGTCGCGCCCCTGCGGGCCGTGCTGGCGGCCGCCTGCGAGGCGCCGGCCCACGACGGCCCCCGGCGGTGGACCCACGGCGATCTGCACCCCTTCAACGTCCTCACGCGGAGCGGGCGCCTGGCGGCCGTCATCGACTGGGGCGACCTGTACGCCGGCGATCCGGCGCCGGATCTGGCCGGGGTCTTCGCGCTGCTCCCGCCCGCCGCCCACCCGCGGGTCCGCGAGCGCCTCGACCACGACAGCGCCACCTGGGCCCGTGGCGCAGGCTGGGCCGTGTTCTTCGGGATGATGCTCCTCGACGCCGGCCGACGCGGCGTCGGCCCGGCCTTCGAGGCCGCCGGCCGCCGCACCCTCGACCACCTGCTGGCCTCTTCGATCCGCCCCTGACGGCGCTACACTGCCCCCGATGTCCCAGCCCGCCCTGCACGCCCCCGTGACCCTCGACGGCAACCAGCCGCACAATCCCGACCGGGATCGGCGCAAGAACGTCGAGATCAACATCGGCAAGGCCTGCAACAACCGCTGCGTCTTCTGCATCGACGGGCTGCCCAAGCGCGAAGACCGCAGCTACATGCCGTGGCCCGCCATGCAGCGCGAGCTCGAGCGCTACCACGCCGACGGCTACCGCAGCGTCGGCTTCCTGGGCGGCGAGCCGACGACCTACCCGAAGATCTGCGACTCCGTGGCCTACGCGCGGGAGCTCGGCTTCACCCGCATCGCCATCGCGACGAACGCGACCAAGCTGCGCCTGCCGCACTTCACCGACCGCATCCTGGACGCAGGCCTGACCCGGGTCACGATCTCGATGCACGGTCACACCGCCGAGCTCGAAGACAAGCTGACCCGCGTGCCGGGCAACTTCGAGAAGAAGGTCGCGGCCATCCGCTACCTCAAGCACAAGCAGCAGACCGAGGGCCACCTGCCGGACGGCCTGTCCGTCAACATCGTGCTCAACGGCTGGAACTACCGGCACCTGCCCAAGATGATGCAGTTCTTCTACGACCGCATGGGACTGGACGATCTGCGCATCAACTTCATCCGGCCGGAAGGCTACGCCGAAGGCGACGCCGACCTGACGCCCCGCTACCCGGACGTCGTGCCCTACCTGGTGAAGGCCATCGTGCTCAACGAGCACCACTTCCAGAAGACCTTCACCTTCGGCGGCTTCCCGATGTGCGTGCTGCCGCGCCAGCTCCGCGGCAGCGAGACCCTGCTGCGCAAGTACATGGGCGAGTACCGCGATCTGTCGACGGCCTGCTCCATCCGCAGCGGGGGCGGCGACGTCATCCCGCCGGGAAAGGTCCCCCCCGGTCAGGGCCGCGGCAAGCAGTACCCCTCGACCGTGGTCGAGTTCAGCGCCGCGGAACAGCGCGCGCGCTTCAACTGGCAGGACCGCAAGCGCCACGACCTCAAGGATCAGCCCGACGCCTGCCTGCGCTGCAAGCTCGAGCCGGTCTGCGAGGGGGTGTGGAAGGGCTACCTGGACATCTGGGGCGACGGGGAATTCCAGCCGGTCCCCTGAGCGGCGCCGCCGAGCGGCGTGGAACGGCCGTGCTCCGACGCCCACTGTCAGGTCGCTGACAGAACAATTCACGGTTCCACGCGACCGCGCTGTCGTACCATCGACAGACCTCGCGGGAGGGGCCATGACACAGCAAGAGGAGGGGATTCTCGGCATCGATCAGGGCGGTGACGACACCGTCCAGGCGGTACAATTCGTGCCTGCCACGCCGGCCGCGACGGCCTACGCCGCCCGGCAGACGACCGAAGACGGCAAGGTCCGCGTGATGATCGATCCCTGTGGGCGGATCGCGGGCTTCACCTTCCGCGACGAGCGGGGGCGCTGCATGTGGCGGGCCTTCCCGGGCTTCGAGCACGGCGTCGAGCGTTAGATCCGGGGTCCGCCCCGGAGCTTCCGTGTCCGACTCGCCCCTCCGCCCGCGCGACACGCGGGTCGAGATGACCCAGATCGTGCTGCCCGTGCACACGAACAACCATGGCACCGTCTTCGGCGGGCAGATCGCGGCCTGGATCGACATCTGCGCCGCGGTCAGCGCCCAGCGCTACAGCCGCGGCGCGGTGGTCACGGCCAGCATCGACCAGCTGCACTTCCTGGCGGGGGTCAAGCAGGGCATGGTCGTCATCCTGCAGAGCCAGGTGAACCAGGCCTGGCACAGCTCGATGGAGGTCGGCGTCCGCATCGAGGCGGAAGAGCCGATGACCGGCGAGCGGGCGCACTGCTGCTCGGCCTACCTGACCTTCGTGGCCCTCGACGAGCAAGGCGGCAAGCGCCCCGTGCCGGCCTTCGATCCCGGGGACGACCCCGAGTGCCGCCGCCGCGCAGAACAGGCCGAGGTCCGGCGCCAGGTGCGCCTGCAGATGCGCCGGATGCGCGTCAGCCGCGACGTCGCCGGCTGAGCCCGAGCAGCGCCAGCAGCGCCCCCAGCGTGGCCCCGACCGCCCCGCGCCCGGCCCCCGCCGCTGCACAGCCGCCGGGCTCGGGGTCGGTGACGCCCAGCGCGTCTTCGCAGGCGGTGACCAGGGGGTGGGTCTCGTCGGCGATCTCGCTGTACCAGGTGTCGGCCAGCACCCACGTGCAGGTGGTCTCGCGCAGGGCCGCCAGCCCGGCCGGATCCGCCTCGGCCAGGTTCTCGTGCTCGAGCGGGTCCGCGGCGTGGTCGTACAGCTCTTCGTAGGCCCCCGGGAAGCGCTGGTCGCCCCCCTGGCCGTAGGGGCTGCACTCGTCGGTGCCCTCGTGCACGTCCAGGATGTAGCGGCGCCCGTCCTGGACGACGCCGGCGGCGCCGAGCCCCCGCTCGAAGAAGGCCGGCCGCGCCTCGAGGGCGCCGTCGCGGAGCTCGTCGACGCGGGTCTCGCCGTCCCGGTAGGCGTCCCAGCCGATGCCCGCCAGGTCGGCGATGGTCGGCGCCAGATCGACCTGCGACACCGTCGTGTCGTGCCAGGCCACCGGCAGGCGGCCCGGCGCGTGGATCACCGTCGCCACCTGCAGCACCGGCTGGTACGGCGAGCAGGAGTGGTGGAAGTAGCTGTGGTGCTCGCCGAGCTCCTCGCCGTGGTCGGACGTGAACACCAGCACCAGGTCCTCGTCCCGCCCGACCTCGGTCAGCGTGTCGAGCAGCAGCCCCAGCTGGCGGTCCATCTCCACGACCTGGCTCGCGTAGGTCGCCTCCAGGTGGCGCAGATCTTCGTCATCGAGCGGCCGGCCCTCCAGGGTCCACTGGTCCAGCGCGGTGTCGTCCGCCGGGTCCAGCTCGCCCTCGTAGGTGTCGGGGTGGAGCACGTCGTAGTGCTCCGCCACAGGCTCGAAGGGGTCGTGGGGGTTCATCAGGTGCAGCCACAGGAACAGCGGCTCGTCGGCGTCCCGGGCCCGGATGCTCGCGGTGGCCTGCGTGACCAGCGCCTCGTCCCGCTGCAGCTGGCTGAGCGGCAGATCGGGCTCCTCGATGTCCCAGGTGCAGACGCGCTCGTCGATGCCCCGGTCGATGAACTGGCAGGTGTTCGCGGCGTAGCCGAGGGTGGTGTAGCCGGCGGCCTGGAACATCTCGGGCAGGATGGGATTCCAGGGGCTCTCCCAGCCGCGGTTGTCGCGCACCCCGTGCACCCGCGGCCAGGCCCCGCTGGTCAGCGAGCTGACCGCGACGCTGGTCATGCCCCGGACGCTCTGGGTGTCGGCCAGCACGGTCGATGTGTCCATCAGGGCTGCCAGCCGCGGCGTCGTGTCCCAGCCGCGGGCCTGCCAGGGGCTCAGCTGGCGCCGGGCGAGGGTGTCGACCACGACGACGACCACGGTCTTCGCCCGCTCGCCGCGGGCCTCGATGGGGCGAGGGGCGCGCAGGGGAGGCGTCCCGCTGTCCTGGGAGGACGCGCAGGACAGCATCGTCTGGACGGGCAGCAGGAGGGGCAGCAGGACGGGCAGCAGGACGGGCACGGCAGACACCGTAGCCGGACTGCGGCGCTCCAGGGGCCCGCGCGAAGTGCCGTACCACACGGGTCTTGCACCCACCTGACGCCTCCGACACGCAACCGTCACGGGCTGCGCTATGATGCGCGCGAATCGCGGCGTGCGCGGCCCGTCCCGGGCCTCGCCACCGACAGCTCCTCCCGGTGCCCCTCACCGACCGGTCCGCCCCCCGGAGACACCCATGACCTTCCCGATCCTTCCGCTGGCCGCCAGCCTGATCGCGTGCAGCCGTCCCGACTACGGCTTCTCCCAGCTCAACCTCGAGCTCGAGGTCACCTCGCCCGAGTACGGCGTGTTCCTGGGTGAAGAAGGGGCGGTGGTCGAAGGCCGCGTCAGCCCGGCCGGTGCCGTGCTCCTCATCGAAGGCGAGCAGGTCCAGGTCGGCGAAGGCGGCAACTTCTCCTACACCCTGCCGATGGAAGGCCTCGACTACCGGATGATCGACGTCGAAGCCCGCATGGCCGACCAGTACGCCCGCGAGCGCATCCCGGTCTTCTCCGGCACGAACCCGGTCGAGCTGTGGCCCGGCGCGGCCACCGCCCGGTTCACCACGGCGGGCCTGGACCAGCTGGGCGAGAGCGTCGGGGCCATCGTCGACGCCACCGGCTGGGACACCATGATCGCCGACGCCATCCCCAGCGTGGACACCGACTACGTCGACGTCTACACGACCGGCGTCACCCACCAGCCCACCATCGCCTACCTGGACCCCGGGGCCACCGGCATCGCCGCCCAGATCGTGATGCAGGACATCTCGCTGGGCATCGAGATCAACGCCCTCGACGGCATCTTCGTCGTGCCCATCTCGGTCGGCTTCGAAGCCATCACCATCGACGCCCTGCTGCTGCCCTACCTCGACGACGACAAGGTCCTGTGGCTCGAGCTGTCCGAAGCGGCCATCGACATCGGCGCGGCCGACTTCGAGATCGGCGCCCTCGACGGCTACCTGCTCGAGCTGGCCACCGACGCGGTGCTCAGCCTGATCGAGCCCCTGTCCGACGTGCTGCTCGACTTCCTGCTGGCCGAGTACGGCACCATCGAGCTGTTCGGGCCCCTGGCCTTCGAGACCGACCTGCTCGGCACCTCGCTGGCGGCGGAGGTCGACGACCTGCAGACCGACGTGCAGGGCCTGGGCCTGGGCCTGGGCATCGGCATCAACGAACCCGCCGGCTCCAGCGTCGGCCGCGTCGCCATGCCCGACGAAGACGCCGGCGCCACCGAAGCCCACGCCGTGGCCGCCCTGCACGAGGGCCTGTTCCAGCTGCTGCTCGAAGACGCGCTCATCGGCCTGCTGGCCGACTTCGACCTGTCGGGCACCTACGGCGACATCCTGGGCAACATGCTGACCACCCTGCCCGGCGGCGACGACGCCCCCGGCGGCGGCTGGTGCATCGACCTCGACCCGGGCGACGCCTACGTGGTCCGCATGAAGGAATCGACCCTGCCGGTGGCCCAGCTGCACATGCCCGACTTCCGGTTCAACGCCGGCACCGGCAGTGACTGCGAGCCCTGGCTCGAGTCCAGCCTCGAAGTCACCCTGGACCTGGGCTTCGAGAACGGCACCAAGCTGGCCCTGGACGTCGAGGTGCCCGATGGCGCCATCTACTACTACGGCTCGCAGGACGAGTGGACGGAAGACGAGGTGGTCGCGGGCCTGGGCACGACCCTGTCGACCCTCATCGGCCTGGCCGGCGGCTTCCTGGACTTCGACATCGCCGACCTGCTCGGTGGGCTGGCCGGCGACGGCAGCGACCCGATCACCGCCGCGCTCGGTGACGAGCTCGACGTGAAGGTCACCGACAGCCGCAAGCTCTACAACGCCGACGGCAGCTGGACGGAAGGCATGTACGTCCTCAGCCTGAACGTGTTCAAGGAGTAGCTCGCGCCGGCTCCGGGGCGCAGCCTCGGGGCGCGCTCAGCGGGCCGACAGCGGCCAGGCGTGCTGCCGGACCAGGTCGTCCTCGTCCCGCAGCCACTGGCCCAGCCACGCGCCGGTGGCGCCCGACTGCAGGTTCGGGCGGCCTTCGAGCGGGAAGGTCGCTTCGCACAGGTCGTCGGGGGGGTGCCAGGACCCGGTCGCGGGGTCCCAGGCCACCAGGGTGACGTAGGGGATCAGGTCGTCGTCGCGCCAGTCGTAGGCCCAGGCGATCCATCGATCCTCGCCGGCCCAGACCGGGCTCGAGACGTCGAGCAGGGGGGCGAGGGGCTCGCCGCGGGAGAGGGTGCCGGTGGGCAGGTCGATCGAGAACCGGGCTCCGTCGGACGTGAAGCCGTCGACCCCGCGGTCGTGGAGGTGCCAGCCGGTCGTGGCCACGGGCTCGTCGTCGGGCTCGTCGCGGACGAGGGGGATGCGCTCGTGGGACCGGCGATCGTAGGCGTCCAGCACCCCGCCCTCGACCACGAGCACGGTGTCATCGACCACGCCAAGGATGTGCTCGTCGCCGAGCCACCACGGCAGCAGCGGGTCCTCGACGGTGACGGTCCCGCCGTCGATGTCGACCCGCCAGGTCTGCATCCGGACGCCCGGCACGTACAGCCAGACCACGGGCCGCCCGTCTTGGAGGCCCTGGGCGGGCCGGGGCAGGTAGCGGGCGTAGAGGGTGTCGAAGTCCAGGTCGCCGGGGTCGAAGGGGGCGGCCCACTGGGTGCGGCCGGTCCAGCGGTCGGCGACGACGATGCGCAGCGGGTCGGGATCGGCCCTGGGGCGGGCGATGCGGATGGTGTGGTCGCCGATCGCCCACCACGACGACAGCTGGGCGGTCAGCGGCGTCGGCAGCTCGGTCGCCACGACCTCTTCGCCGATGTCGATGGCGACGGGGTCGTCGTCCCACCAGGGCTCGGTCGCCTCGGTCCACAGCCAGTCCTGGACGAACCGCGTCGCGAACCAGCGGTCGTCGACGTCCGCGCCGCACTCCTGCCACAGCCGCTCGCGCTGGGCGACGGGCAGCGGCCCGCGCTCGGCGATGCGTGCGAAGACCTCGTCGCGGCGCAGCCCCTTGCTGCCGTAGTCGTCGTGGTTCCGGATCCACTCCTCGCGGAACACCCGCGGGTGGGCGCGAGCGACCAGCCCCTCGGCCTCGTCGACGGCGTGGGCCAGCTCGTGCCAGACGATCGACTGGGTCAGGTAGCTGGCCCGGATGTAGATCGGGTCGCCCGGCCCGTTGTACAGCCCGGCCCAGCTCTGCCAGGCGTCGGGGACGACCATCAGCTGCGGCACGCAGGCGGTCTCGCGGCCCGACATGGCCGCGAAGTCGTCGATGGCCTGCTGCACGCGGGCTTCTTCTTCGGGCGTGGCCAGGTCATCGGGGTCGTAGACCTCGACCTGCGACAGCGGGGTGCAGTCGGCGCAGCCGGCGAGCAGCAGGAACAGGAGACCCATGGCGGCAGGCTACCCGGCCGACGCGTCGTCGGGGTGCAGTCTGCGGCTCACTCCGCCGCCCACTCCGCAGCGGCTGCGGCTTCGCGCTGCAGCTGCCCCAGGTAGGCCTGCAGGAAGGCGTGGCGCTGCCGGGCCTCGGCGCGGGCGGCCTCGCTGTGCATGGTGGCGGCGAGCTTCAGCAGCTTGCGGGGCAGGTGGTCGGCGGCGTTGCGCACGTCGTCCAGGGTCCGGCCGCTCGTGCCCAGCGGATCGGCGGGGTCGTAGAACCGGGTCGGACTGCGCGGCGCGAAGGTCTGGGCGCAGGCCAGGTTGCGGGCCAGGCCGACCGCGCCGATGGCGTCGAGCCGGTCGGCATCCTGCAGCACGGCCCCGAGCGGGGTGGTCGGCGGCAGGCCCCGCGACCACGAGCAGGTGCGCACGGCCTCGACGACGGCGGCGACCTCGGCGGCGTCGTAGCCGGCGGTCGCCAGGTGTCCCCGGCTGGCCTCGGCGCTGGCTTCGCTGCCGAGCGGCCGGTCGGGGCTGTCCTTGGGGATGTTCACCAGGTCGTGGACCAGGGCGGCGGCGCCCGCCAGCTCGACGTCGGCGCCGAGCTCGGGGGCCAGGCGCAGGGCCCAGGCGTAGACCCGCAGGATGTGGTCGGCGTCGTGGGCCAGGTCGGTGGTGGGCAGCAGGGCTGCGATGTCGGCCCACAAGGCGCGGTGGCGAGGGAAGGCGAAGCGGGGCATCGGCGGGACCCGGGTCTGGGCTGGGAGACGGAGGTAGGGTGCGACGTCATGCGCTACCTCGTCCCGTCGCTGCTCGCCCTGCTGCTGGCCCTGCTGCTGGGGATGCCGTCCGCGGCCCGGGCCGACGCCGGGCCGGCGGGCATGGTGGCCGAGGGGGATCGGCTCGGCCCGGCGGTGGTGACCGCGGTGGAGCTGCACGCCGAGTACGAGCGCATCCACCTGTCGGTGGGCGAGGTCGTGCTGCCGCCGGTCGAGCTGCTCGCCGTGCGCCCGGGGCGGAGCGGCATGTGCGTGCACCGCGGCCGCACGGCCTTCCCGCGGTGGGACATGGCCGAGGAGCGGCCGTGGCCGACCGACCCCGAGGACGCCTGGATCGAAGGCGAGCGGGCGCCGCAGAACCCGGAGGAGGAGGCCTTCGCCGCGGTCTGCGCGCGGATGGAGTCGACCGAGGCCCGTCCCCTGCAGATCGTGGTGCCGACCGGGCCCGCTGCCGGGGAGGCGCCGCCTGCTGACGGACCTCGGCCCTCCGAGCAGCCCTCGGACGAGCGCACCTGGCCCGAGACCGAAGCCACCGCCGCGCCCGCGCCCGCTCCCAGCGTGCGCCCGGCCTGGGTCAGCTTCGCCGTGGCCGGCGCCCTGGGCGTGGGCGGGCTGCTGGCGCTGAGCCTGGGCCTGGGCGGCATGCGCGAGCCGGGCGTGAAGCGGGACGCGCTGGCGCTCACGGTCCTGGGGCTGGTGGCGCGGGTCGGCGCCGGGCCCTGGTCGATCTTCAACGGCGGCGGCGCGGCCTGGGAGAAGCTGGCGCTGGCGATGGGCCTGCGGGTGCCGCCCGATCTGTACGGCGACGGCTATGCGCTGCTGCACCAGGCCGGCAGCCTGGGGGCGGGGGTGACGGTCGGGTCCGCGCTGGGCGTGCAGCTGTTGCTGTCGGTCCTGGCGGTGCCGGCGCTGTTCGCGGTGCTGCGGGCCCTTCACGGACCGCTGGTCGCTCGGGCCGGCGCCCTGGCCCTGGCCGTGCTGCCGCTGGCCCTGTGGTTGTCCAGCACCGAGGTGATGACCGGCCCGGCGTCGACCCTGTGCCTGCTGTCGGCGGCCTGCGCCGTCACGCCCGGGGTCGTCGCCGGTCTCGCTGCGGGCCTGCTGGCCGGCGCGGCGGTCCACACCCGGCCCGAGTGCCTGCTGTTCCTGCCGGCCATCGCCTCGCTGCCCCTGGCGGTCCGCGGCCGGGCCGCCCTCCGCGAGCCGGGTCCCTGGCTGGCCCTGGTGCTCGGCGGTGTGCTGGCCGGGATCCGCCTCTGGACCCTGCCCACCGACGGGGCCGCGCCCCTCGACCTGGCCCGCCTGTCCTCGCCCGCGGCCTGGCTCGGCGTCCTGCTCCCTCGCTTCGCCGGCGAGGGCCCCCTGATCCACGTCGCCCTCGATCTGCGCTGGTCCTCGCCGCTCCTCGCCCTCGCCCTGCCCCTCGCCCTGTGGCGCTCCCCGGATCGGGCCCGCCTGGCGCCGTGGCTCCTGTGGCTGCTGCCGACGGTGGTGCTGGTGACGAAGTCCTGGCCCCTCGCCGACGCCCTGCGGCTGCAGCTGCTGGTCGCGCCCGCATGGTGCGCCCTGGTCGGCGTCGCCGCCGCCTCGGGGTCCGAGCGCCACGCCCGCCTGGCGCTCCTGCCCGTGGCGGCCCTGGTCGCCCTGCCGCTGCTGTGGGGCGGCCCCGGCTTCGCCCGCCAGGACGAGTGGCGCCTGCTGCGCGACGGCCTGCCCGACGTGCCCGAGACCCGCACCCTGCGCTACGTCGGCTCCCCCCGGGATCGCCTGCGGCACGAGGTCGTGGCCCCGGGCCACCAGTTCGTCCCCCTCGCCGAGGGGCCCGTGCAGGACGGGGAGATCCTGCTGGTCGACGTGGCCTGCCACGTCGAGCCCACGGCGGCTGCCTGTCGCCGGGCCCTCGAGACCTGCGCCGATCAGCGGGTCATCGCCGAGCGTCTGGCCCCTCGACGGGTCGATCTCGACGAGCAGCTGGCCGAGCCGGCGTCGTCCGACCCGCTGCGCCTCGCCCTGATCGAGCTGTCGGGCTGTCGGGCGCCCGAGACGCCGCCGGTCAGCCCGCCCGGGTGAGCACCCGCAGCTTGCGGGTGATGGCCCGGTGGGCGCTCAGCGTGCCGGCCCGCAGCCATTGGGGCCGCGGGGGCGCCACGTTCCGCGGGTGGTCGTTGATCTGGAACCACGGCAGGGCCCCGTCCCGCTGGCCGTCGGCGGCGGCGTGCAGCATGCGGGTGGCGTGTCGGAATTCGCCGGGCTGGGCGTGGTCGACGCCGGCCTGCAGGCGGACGTAGGGGCAGCGCAGCTGCGGCAGGTGGCGGACGGCTTCGCGGGGCACCCAGTAGACCTCGTCGTCCAGGGTGTGGCCCGCGGCGGGCGCCATGCGGGCGCCGCCGGCCGTGATGATCTCGCGGTCGCAGGGGCCTTCCCAGTCGATGAGCCAGGCCACGTCCAGATCGGGCATCGCCGCGGCGCCGACCCCCATCGCCACGCCCATCGAGACGCAGACGATGCCGACCTGGTCGGCGGCGACGTCGGCGCGCTGCTGCAGGGCGCGCACGCAGGTGGCGACATCGTCCTGGTGTTCCGGACCGCCGTAGTCCTCTTCGCCCCAGCTGTCGCCGCGACCGGCCGGGTCGAAGCGCAGGGCCACGCAGCCCAGGCGGGCCACCTCGTCGGCGCTGATCGGCGCGAGCAGGCTGTCGAACACATCGCCGCCGTCGTCGATGCCGGGGCACAGCACGACGCCGGGCAGGGGGTCGCCGCCGAAGGCCGCGGGATCGGCCGGGCGGTGGATCCAGGCCTGCAGCTGGTAGCCGACGGTGCTGCGCAGGCGGATGGGCTCGACGACGACCGCCGGTCCCCGCCGGGCGGCGGCCAGGCGCAGGGCCTTGGCGGCGCGGCGCTCCACGGCCATGCCCGCCCGGAAGGCGGCGCTGGGACGGGGGCGGGGCGAAGGCGCGTCGCTCATGGGGCGTCCGGGGGCGGCGAGGAGGAGCGGGAGTATGCCCCGAACACCGGCCAGGCGAGCAGCCACAGGACGGCCCAGGCGCCGGGAGGCACCAGGGCGTGGAAGGCGAGCTCGCGCAGGTGCCAGGGGGTCAGCAGGTAGGCCGCCGGCAGCAGGGCCAGCAGCGGGTGCAGGCGGGCAGCCAGCGCCGCGATGGCGAAGGGCAGGGCCAGCAGCGGATCGACCTGCAGGGCCAGGAGCGTCGACAGGGCGGCGGCCAGGGGCGCGCTGCCGGCGCCGCCCAGGGCCCGGCGCATGGCGACCACGCAGGCCACGCCCACCGGGAGGACCACGGGCGCGGCTGCCCACCAGCCGGTCGGCGCCAGCCCCATCACCGCCTGGGCGGTCTGCTCGGCTTCCGACGGGGCCAGGATCCCGTTGCGGGCCAGCAGCCAGGTCACGGCGGCCGCCGGCAGCAGGCCCAGGGCGGCCCGCCAGGACAGGCCCAGCAGGCCCCGCAGCGCGCCCAGCACCGGCATGCCCTGGCGCGGCCGCAGCAGGTCCCAGGCCCCCGACAGCAGGCCGAGGACGAGCAGGGCCCACACCGCGGGCGCTGGCAGGACCTGCCGGCCGGCGGTGGCCGCCGCGTCCGGCCCGTCCGGGGGAGGCGAGGGCGCCCGGGCCAGGGCCAGCAGCGCCGTCGCGAGGTCGGCGAGGGCGCTGTCCTCGGCCTGCCGATCCGTCGGCTGGTGGTAGCGGGGGAACAGCCCGTTCGGATCGCGACCGAGCAGGTGCAGGGCCAGCACGCCGCGGTCGGCCCAGGGCCGGTGGTCGCTGCGCTCCATGTGGGGCAGGGCGCGGCTGACCACGCGGTAGGGGTAGGGGCTGTCGAGGTCGGCGGTGTCCTGCAGCCAGGACAGCTGGGCGCCTCCCCAGGCCGGACCCAGGCCGGTCACCGACAGGCGGCCGTGGCCGGTCAGGTCCAGGGCGACGACCAGCTCGGGCCAGGCGTCGCCGTCCTCCGCCCGCCAGGCGTCGGCCATCGCCTCGGAGCCCAGCAGGCCGCGCTCCTCGGCAGCGGGGAAGCCCAGGCACAGGCGCGCCGGCCCCGCGCTGGTCGGCCCCAGCGTGCGGGCGACCTCGAGTAGGGCGGCGACCCCCGCCGCGTTGTCGACGGCGCCGGGGCTGCCCGGCACCGAGTCGGGGTGGGCCAGGAACAGGCGCGTCGGCTGGCCGGCCGTGACGTCGCCTGGCGCGTCGTCGTCGGCGTCCTGGCAGGCCAGCACGCAGGCGGGACAGCCCATGGCGCGGGGCTTCCAGCCGGCGTCGCGCAGCCGGGTCGCGATGCCGACGGCGGCGGCGCGTTCCTCGGGGCCATCGGCCGGGCGAGGGCCGAGCTCCTCGACCAGCCACGCGACGTCGGCCTGCATGCGCGCCACGTCCGGCCCGGCCGCTGCGGGCAGGGGGAGGGCGAGCAGGAGCACGAGGAGCGGGGCGAGGAGACGGGCGAGGGGACGGGCCACCGCGCAGGCCTATCCCTGGGGAGCCGGTCTGTTGCATCGCGGAGCCGAGTCGGCGGGATAGGCACGCGCCCATGGCAGCCTCCTCCCCCGCCCGACCCCTCCTCGTCTCGCCCGAGCCTCCCGCCGACGACAGCCGGCGCCGCTGGCCGTCCCAGGACGTGCTCGACGAGCTGCTGGTCGGCCACGGCAAGGGCGCCGACGCGGACGAGGCCGACCTGGTCGTGCGGCTGCGGCCTCCGCCTCGCGACGACGACGACGACACCGACGAAGAGCCGCGGGGATGACGGACGGGCCCCCGGACCGCAGGGCCCTGCATCCGATCCTGCGCCTGGCCCTGGACTACGGCCGTCCCTACCGCTGGAGCTACGCGCTGGGTGCGCTGGCCCTGCTGCTGACCAACTGGCTGACGGTGCGCATCCCCGTCGTCGTGGGACAGGGCGTGGACGCGCTGCGGGACGGCGCGCCCGTCGGCCGCTCGGCCCTGCTGGTCGCCGGCATGGGCATCGTCGTGATGGTCGTGCGCACCGCGTCGCGGGTGTGGTTCTTCAACCCGGGGCGGGACGTCGAGTACGACGTCCGGCGCGACATCTTCGACAAGCTGATGCGCCTGCAGCCCGAGTTCTACGCCCGCCACAAGCGCGGCGACATCATCAGCCGGGCCAGCAACGACATCACCTGGGCGCGGCTGGCGATGGGCTTCGGCGCCCTGGCGGTGTTCAACATCACCAGCGGGCTCGTGCTCAGCGGTGGGCAGATGGTGCTGATCAGCCCGCGCCTGACCGCCTTCGTGGTCGTTCCCCTGGTGTTGTCGCTGGTCATCGTGCGCTTCTTCATCCAGATGCTGCTGGAGACCCAGCGCGAGTACCAGTCCGAGACCGGGCTGCTGTCCGACCAGGTGCTGGGCAGCCTGCAGGGCATGGCGACCATCCACGGCTTCGTCGCCGAAGAGGCGTTCATCGATCGGTTCGAGGCCCGCAACGAGCGGGTCTACGCGCTGAGCATGAAGCTGGCCTGGCTGCGCTCGGTGGCCTTCCCGCTGCTGATCCTGGGCGGCGGCCTGTCGCTGACCCTGCTGCTGGCGGTCGGCGGGCCGATGGCCCTGCGCGGCGAGGTCTCGGTCGGCGACCTGGCGGCCTTCGCGACCCTGCTCGCGACGCTGGGGGGACCGCTGCGCTCGCTCGGCTGGATGCTGTCGATCATCCAGCAGAGCCGTGCCGCGCTCGAGCGCATCTTCGAGCTGCTGGACGCTCCGGTGGCCCGGCCCGAGCGCGCCTTGCCGGCGCCCGCCCCCTCGCCCTCGCCCGGCTGCGGGCCCGGCTTCCAGGTGCGGGGGCTGACCTTCGCCTACCCCGACGAGCCCGACCGCACCGTGCTGCACGACGTCGATCTGGACATCGCCCCCGGGTCGGTGGTCGGGCTGTTCGGCCGCACCGGCAGCGGCAAGTCGACCCTGGTGCGCCTGCTGGCCCGGCAGTTCAACCCGCCGGAAGGCGCCGTGCAGGTCGTCGGGCGCGACGGCGCCACCGCCGAGCTGACCGCGCTGGAGCTCGACGACTGGCGGGCACGGCTGGCCGTCGTGCCCCAGCGGCCCTTCCTGTTCAGCGACAGCATCGCCGCCAACATCGGGCTCGAGGACCCACCGGACCTGGACCGGGTGCGGACCGTCACCGACCGCGCGGCGCTGACCGCCGACCTGGAGTCGCTGCCCGACGGTCTGGAGACCGTGGTCGGCGAGCGCGGCATCATGCTGTCCGGCGGCCAGCGGCAGCGCACCGCCCTGGCCCGCGGGCTCTACCGCGAGGCCGACGTGGTCATGCTCGACGACGTGCTCAGCGCCGTCGACCACGAGACCGAGGCCCGACTGGTCGAGACCCTCACCCGCCTGCGGGGCACCGAGCGCGCGCCGACGACCCTCATCGTCAGCCATCGGCTCAGCGCCATCCGGCACGCCGATCTGATCGTCGTCCTCGATGAGGGGCGGGTGGTCGACCAGGGCCGCCACGACGCGCTGATCGCCCGGCCGGGCCTGTACCGCGACACCTGGCGGGTGCAGTCCGAGCGCAAGGCGGCGCCTGCCGCCGACGTGCAGGGAGGCGTGGCATGAGCACGCCACCTCCCCGCGCCGCCCGCCCCGCCCCGACCGATCGGGACGACCTGCGCGCCGAGGGCTCCGACGCCCGGATCCTGGCCACGGTCTGGCCCTACGCCCGGCCGGACGGCTGGACCTTCGTCCTGGCCGTCGTCGTGACGCCGCTGGTCGCGCTCCTGAACCTGGCCCAGCCCTGGCTGCTCAAGCGCATGCTCGACGAGCACGTCGTGGTCGGCCGCGCCGACGGCCTGACCCAGGTCGCGCTGCTCTACCTGGCGGCGGTCGTGGGCGCCTACCTGTGCCAGGCGGCCTACACCGTGGCGCTGGCCCTGGGCGGCACGCGGACCATCCGGCGCCTGCGCTCGGCGCTGTTCCGGCATGTGCTGGGCCTGTCGCAGTCCTTCTTCGACCGTCAGCCCACGGGTCGGCTGATGACGCGGCTGACCGGCGACGTGGACGCCCTGGGCGACGCGCTCACCGCCGGCGCCGTCACGATCGTGCTGGACGGCCTGACCATCGCGGGCGTGCTGGTGGCGATGCTGCTGCTGGATCCGGGCATGACCCTGATCACGATCCTGCTGGCGCCGCCGCTGCTGCTGGCGATCAACCTGTTCCGGCGGGTCGCCCGCAAGCTGTTCGTCGAGGTGCGCGAGGCCCTGGCCGCGGTCAACGCCTTCATGGCCGAGCGCATCGACGGGGTCGAGGTCGTGCAGCTCTACGGCCACGAGGCGGTAGCGGCCGCGCAGTTCGACCGCCGCAACCAGCACTTCCGCGGGCTCACCACCAGGAGCAACGTCTACGAGTCGGCGATCTTCAGCCTGGTCGACGGCTTCAGCAGCATCGTCGTCGGCGCCCTGCTGTGGTTCGGCGCCGGCGAGCTGTCCGCGACCTTCGGGCTGGACATCGCCACCGTCGCCGTGTCGGTCGGCACCGTGGTCGCGTTCATCGACTACCTGGACCGGCTCTTCGTGCCGCTGCGCGACGCCAGCAACAAGATCGCCGTCATCCAGCGCGCGGTCGCGGCCCTGGTCAAGATCGCCGGCCTGCTCAATACCACCGAGCGCGTGCCCGACGGCGACCAGCGGCTCGAGGCGCTCCGCGGCCACGTCGTGCTGCGCGACGTGCACTTCCGCTACCGGCCCGACGCGCCCGACGTGCTGCGCGGGGTCGACCTCGAGGTCCGCCCCGGCGAGGTGGTCGCCATCGTCGGCGCCACCGGCTCCGGCAAGACCACGGTCACCCGCCTCCTCGACCGCAGCTACGCCGGCTACCGCGGCTCGATCACCCTCGACGGGGTCGAGCTCTCCTCCCTCGCCCTCTCCGACCTCCGCCGGAACGTGGCCGCCGTCCGCCAGGACATCCAGGTGTTCAGCGAGGACATCGGCTTCAACGTCGACCTGGGCAACGAACGCATCGACGCCGAGGACCGGGCCCAGGCGGCGCGCCTGACCCACGCGAACCGGTTCATCGACGCGCTGGGCTGGGACCACGTCCTGCGCGAGCGCGGCGCCGACCTCTCGGTCGGAGAAGGACAGCTCCTGACATTCGCCCGGACGATGGCCCACGACCCCGGGCTCATCATCCTCGACGAAGCGACGGCGTCCATCGACTCGCTGACCGAGGCGCTCGTCCAGGACGCGCTGGCCAACATCTTCGCCCGCAAGACCGTCATCGTCATCGCGCACCGGCTGTCCACCGTCCAGGCCGCCGACCGGATCTGCGTGATGGCGGATGGCCGTGTGGCCGAGCAGGGCACCCACGACGAGCTGCTCGCTGCCGGGGGGCGCTACGCCGCCCTGGTCGCGGCCGGCGAGGGAGTGCTCGCCGGTCCCGAGGCGGCCGGGCTATCCTCCGGCGGCACGGACTCGGAGCGCCCATGAAGCCCGCACGGATGAGCCTGGTGGCCTGCTGCCTGCTGCTGGGGGTCGGTGGCTGCGCGATCTTCAAGAACCCCAACGGCGCCGACTCGGGCACCGGCGGCACCGACGGGTCCGACGGGGACACCGACGCCACCGACACCGACGCGTCGGACGGCGACACCGACGCGGACACCGACACCGACGTGTCGACCAGCACCGACACCGACGGCACGGACACCGACACGGACACCGACGCCGACGCGGACACCGACGGCGGCATCGGCGACGAGCTCTGCGACCGCACGTTGACCACGGGCGGTCCGCGCGACGACTGCGTCACCTACGAGCTCACCTGCGACGCGCCCGTCATCGACACCATCGAGGGCGGCCGCGCCGACTTCGGCGCCGAGGCCTACCAGAACTGGTACTGCGGCTGGGCCAGCGGGGACCCCTGGGCCGGCCCCGAGCGCGTCTACACCTTCGAGCACCCCGGCACCGGCGAGGTCGAGATCACGCTGGAGAGCCCCTGCGTCGACCTGGACCTGATCGCGCTGCGCTGGGCCCCGTGGGCCGAAGAGGAGGAGTGTCCGATCACCGAGACGCTCATCTCGGAGTGCGAGATGGACGACAGCCGCGACGGCGGCAGCGTGACCCTCTGGTCCAACGAGCCCGTGACCTACCTGGTCATCGTCGACAGCGTCGACGACGAGCGGGACAACTTCGCCCTCGTGGCCACCTGCCCCTGAGGTTCCCATGACGACCGCCTTCTTCTTGATGCTGACCCTGGCCTGCGGCGACAAGGCCGACGACACCGGGGGCGACTCCGGCGCCACCGACACCGACGGCGGCACGGACGGCGGCACCGACGGGGGTACCGACGGCGGCACCGACGGGGGTACCGACGGCGGCACGGACGGCGGCAGCGCCGACGTCGACTGCGACGCCAGCTACTCGACGGCGGCCCCCGGCGGCCCCGACTGCATCACCGACACCATCTCCTGCGGCGACTCCGTGCTGGCCACTACGGCCGGCGGCTCCACCGCCTTCCGGGGCGAGGAGTACGTGGCCTGGTACTGCGAGGTCGTCAGCTACGACGAGTACGAAGGCCCCGAGCGCGTGTTCCAGTTCGAGCACCCCGGCACCGGCAACGTCTACTTCGACCTGACGACCCCCTGCGAGGACCTGGACATCTTCGTGCTCCGCTGGGAAGAGGACTCCTGCCCGATCGCCGCGTACAACATCGCCGAGTGCGAGGGCAAGAAGGGCAGCGGCAACCACCGCGTGCTGGTCTGGAACAACGAGCCCGCCACCTACCTGGTGAGCATCGAGGGCTCGTATGGCGAAGAAGCCAACTTCGGGCTCGACATCACCTGTGAGTAGGCCCGCATCGGATCCCGCCGCGCGGCGGGTCTTCGTCGCCCCCTGCGCCCGCGGCCTCGAGAGCGTGCTGCTGGGCGAGCTGGACGACCTGGGCCTGGAGGCCCTGCAGCTGCTCAACGGGGCGGTGCGCTTCCAGGGGCCGCTCGAGCACGGCTACCGGGCCCTGATGTGGTCGCGGGTCGCCAGCCGCGTGCTGGTCGAGCTGGTCCAGGGACCCGCCTGGGACAGCCAGAGCCTGTACGACACCGTGCGGGAGATCGACTGGATCCAGCACGCCGATCCGGACCGCACGATGGCGGTCGACTTCGTCGGCCGCAACGACGGCATCCGGCACAGCGGCTTCGGCGCCCGGCGGATCAAGGACGCCGTCTGCGACAGCCTGCGCGACCGCACGGGCCGCCGTCCTGGCATCGACCTGAAGGACCCCGATCTGCGCCTGCACGCCTACCTCGAGGGCGAGGAGCTGCGGCTGTCGGTGGACCTGGCCGGCGAGCCGCTGCACCTGCGCAGCGGCGGCGTGCAGGGCGGCCGTGCGCCGCTCAAGGAGACCCTGGCCGCGGCCTTGCTGCTGCTGGCGGGCTGGCCCCAGGCCGCGCAGGAGGGGCGCCCCCTGGTCGACCCGATGTGCGGCAGCGGCACCTTCCTGCGCGAGGGTGCGGCGATGGCCCGCGGCGATGCCCCCGGCCTGATGCGGACCACCTGGGGCTTCCACGGCTGGCGTGGCCACCACGAGGCGATCTGGCAGCAGGTGGTCGAGGCGGCCCGCTCGGCCGCGCCCCAGCCGGTCCCGCCCCTGTTCGGCTTCGACGCCGACCGCGACGCCATCGAGGTCGCCCGCCACGGCCTGCGCGCCCAGGGGCTGCAGGACGTCGTGTCTTTCGCCCAGGCCCCGCTGTCGGTGGCCGAGGCGCCCTGCGACGAGCCCGGCATGCTGGTCGTGAACCCGCCCTATGGCGAGCGGATCGGCGATCGCGACGAAGCCGACAACCTGATGGGCCTGCTGGGCGACATCCTGCGGCGACGCTTCCTGGGCTGGCACGCGTGGATCCTGGCTGGCAGCCCGCGCATGGCGAAGCGGCTCGGCCTGCGGCCGGCCCAACGCATCCCGGTGTGGAACGGCCGCATCGAGTGCCGCTGGCTCGAGGTCCCGATCAGCGCGAAGCCGGTGGCGCGCGACGTCTGAGGTCGCCGCTCGGGCCAGGGCGGGCGCTCACCCGGTCGAGGGGGGCCCGTTTGGGGAAGGAGGCCCGTCGGCCGCCGCGGGCGCATCGGCCGACGGGGCCCAGGCGGGGCCGCGGCCGCGCAGCTTGCGCGGGGTCAGGTCGTGCTTGCTGGCGTCGGCGGCCGGGTCGGCGCCCGAGATGTGCTGGACCACCACGCTGGCGGCGGCGAAGCCGAAGGCCCCAGTGACGAAGCCGGCCGTGCCCCAGATCACGCTGCGGGACTCGCAGCCGTGGTGGTCGTTCTCGCCGTTGGGGCAGACGCAGGAGAAGCCGTCGTCGCCGTCGTAGATCAACGGCTGGCTGGGGCGCAGGTGCTCGGTGCTGTAGACGGCGGGGATGCCCCACGGGCCCTTGGCGGGGAAGCCGTGCTGCTTGCGCAGGATCTTGCGGACCGCGCTGGCGAGCGGGTCGATGGTCGTGTCCGCCAGGTCGGCCACTGCGACGCGGGTGGGGTCCAGGCGGCCGCTGGCCCCGGTGCAGCACACGACGGGCAGGGCCAGCCGGCGGCACTCGGCCAGCAGGTGGCACTTGGCCGTGACGTTGTCGATGGCGTCGACGACGAAGTCGGGGCGGTTGCGGCCGCCGAGCAGCATGTCCGAGGTGCGCGCCTCGTAGAACACCGGCACGGCCTTGATCTGCGACTCGGGGTTGATGAGCCGCAGGCGCTCGGCGAGCACCTTGGCCTTGGGCTGGCCGACGGTGCCGCGCAACGCCGGCAGCTGGCGGTTGATGTTGGTCACGCAGACCAGGTCGAAGTCGACCAGGGTCAGCCGGCCGACCCCGCTGCGGGCCAGGGCTTCCGCCGCCCACGAGCCCACCCCGCCCAGGCCGATGACCACGACGTGGGCGTCCTGCAGCCGGTTCACGCCGAGGTCGCCGAGCAGGCGGCCCAGACGGTCCCAGCGGCGGTGGATGCGACGCGGGCCGTCGCCGGTCGAGGGCGCGGCTTCGGGGGAGGGGAGGGGCTCGGTCATGGCGGCCCCCTATCCATGCAGGGAGGCGGGAGGCAGCCGGAACAGGCGGCGGGCGTTGTCCGCGCAGTGCCGACCGAGCCGCTCGGCCGGCACGGCGTGCACGGCGGCGAGGGCGGCGACGATCTCCGGGAGGAGGGCCGGCCGGTTGGGCGCGTCGTGGCCCGCAGGCGGCTGGTCGGGGGCGTCGGTCTCGGCCAGCAACCGGTCGAGGGGCACGCAGGCGGCGGCGGCGCGGGCCTTGTCGTGGCGGGTGACGTTGCCGGCGAAGGACAGGTGCAGGCCGAGGGAGAGGAAGGCGGGGACCAGGTCGGCGGGGGTGCTGGCCGAGTGCACCATGCCGCCGGAGGAGGGCAGGCCGTCCGACCGCAGGATCTCCAGGGCCTCGCCGTGGGCCCGCACGATGTGCAGCACCACGGGCAGATCGACGGCCCGGGCGAGCGCCAGCTGGTGGCGGAAGGCGCGACGCTGGCGGGACCGGCTGTCCGCGGGCACGGCCCGGCTGCGGTCCAGGCCCAGCTCGCCCAGCGCCACCGGTCGGGCCCCCAGGGCCCCGTCCAGGGCGGCCGGCAGGGCCGCGAGGGCGGCGTCCACGGCGTCGTCGTCCAGGCGGGCCACTGCCCAGGGGTGCAGCCCCAGCGCGAGAAACACGCGCTGCGGGGCGGTCACGGCCAGGTCGCACTGGCGCTGCCAGCCCGCGGGATCGACTCCGGCGACAAGGTGGCCGAGCACGCCGGCCTTCGTCGCCTCGGCGAGCGCAAGCGCAGGGTCGCCGCAGAGATCCAGGTGGTTGTGAGCGTCGAACACGCGAGCCCCGGGGACCGCAACGGAGTAGTCTTCTGGGACCCGTCGCGCACACCGGAGCCCGCGATGTCCTTCTACGGCGACTTCCTCGTCCAGCTGGGCGTGATCCAGGAGGATCAGCTGCAGGCCGCGCTCGCTGAGCAGCGGGAGGGCCGGCTGCGCCTGGGCGAGCTCGCGGTGTCCCGGGGCATCATGACGGCCGACCAGGTCGCCCAGGTCCGCCAGGTGCAGCGGGGACACGAGTCCGAGCAGGAAGAGCTGCGGTTCGGCGAGCTCGCCGTCGCCCTGGGCTTCGCCGCCCAGGACGAGTTCGACCGCCTCCACCGCGAGCAGCGCGCCGGCTGGCGGCGGGTCGGCGACATCCTGGTCCAGCAGGGCTCCCTCGACGAAGCGACCCACTCCTCCTACCTGCGCGACTTCCTCCACCTCGAGATGACGCGGTCGCGCCGCCTCCAGAACACCCTCGCCGAAGCGCCCAGCCCGCGGGTCATCGAAGCCCTCGTCGACCTCGCGCGCCGCTGGCTGCCCCGGTTCGGCCTGACCGACGCCAAGGTCATGGACGTGCGCGTCGCGCCCCGCGCCACCCCCGGCGTGGCCTGGACGGCGCACCGCAGCCTTCGGGGCGGCGACGTCGAGGTCATCATCTTCTTCGGCATCAGCCAGGCCGCGCTGATGGCGCTGGCCCAGAGCACCGAGCGCCCCGCCAAGCCCGAGCGCCCCGATCTGGCGCTGCCGGCGCTCGAAGAAGCGCTGGAGACCCTGACCGAGCTCATGCGCAGCCGGCTGACCGATCTGCAGCTCGACGGCAGCGCCGTGTTCACGGTCGAGGACAACGGCTACCGCGCCCTGGCCGAGCTGATGGCCGAGCGCGATCTGGTCCAGATCGAGCTGGTGCACTCCCTGGCCGGTCACGGCACCTCGCGGGCCGTGCTGACCGTCGTCACCCGGGACGGCGAGGGCTGAGCCCGCGGTCGTGTGCTGCCACCCGCAGCGGTCGGCGGCATGGTCTCGCTGAGGCTTTCGCTCCTCAGCCCCGGCTGCTGCCCGCCAGCGCGCGACCCGTCCAGCTTCCGGTCTGCTGCCAGCCGTCGCGCAGGGCCTCCGGCGTGCCCTGGGCCACGATGCGGCCGCCCTCGGTGCCACCTTCCGGCCCCAGGTCCACGACCAGGTCGGCGGCGCGGATGACGTCGAGGTGGTGCTCGATCAGCACCACCGTGTGGCCCTGGTCGACCAGCCGCTGCAGCACGACCAGCAGCTTCTCGACGTCGGTGAAGTGCAGCCCCGTCGTCGGCTCGTCCAGCAGGAACACGGTCTCCTTGACCGGGCCCCGGCCCCGGTGCTTGCGGGGCGGAGCGGCGAGCTCCTTGGACAGCTTGAGCCGCTGGCTCTCGCCGCCGGACAGCGTGTTCACGGGCTGGCCGAGCCGCAGGTAGCCCAGACCGACGTCGACCAGGGCCTGGATGCGCCGCTTGAGCGTGCGCTGGTTGCGGAACAGGTCCAGGGCGTCCTGGGCCGGCAGGTCCAGCACGTCCGCGATGGACAGGCCCTTCCACTTCGCCTCGAGCACCTGTTCCTGGAAGCGCCGACCGCCGCAGTGCTCGCAGGGCACCCACACGTCCGACAGGAAGTGCATCTCGACCAGCACGGCGCCGCGACCCTCGCAGTGCGGGCAGCGCCCCTGCTTCGCGTTGTAGCTGAACATGCCGGCCTTCCAGCCCTGCTCGCGGGCCAGCGGCGTGTCGGCGTAGAGCTTGCGGATCGGGTCGAACAGATCGGCGTAGGTGGCCGGGCAGGACCGCGGCGAGCGACTGATCGGGCGCTGGTCCACCACGATGAGCCGGTCGGGCACCGAGGCCCGCTTGCGCTTGGCCGCCGTGTCCAGCTCGCCTTCCAGCCAGGGGGCGAAGCTGTCCAGCACCAGGCTGCTCTTGCCCGAGCCGCTGACGCCCGTGACCACGGTCAGGCAGCCGCGCGGCACGCGGAAGGTCACGTCCCGCAGGTTGTTGCGCGTGAAGGCCGGCGGCTCGAGCCAGTGTTCGGCCACCCGGCGGGTCGCCGGCACCGGGATGCTGCGCTGCCCGGACAGGAAGGCCGCGGTGGCGGTGGCGCCGCCGGCGGCCACATCCGCGGGGCTGCCCTGGGCCATGATCCGCCCGCCGTGTTCGCCGGCGGCGGGGCCCATGTCGACCAGGTGATCGGCCGCCCACATGACGTCCGGGTCGTGCTCGACCACGACCAGGGTGTTGCCCAGGTCGCGCAGCCCCCGCAGCGTGCCCAGCAGGCGCTCGGTGTCCCGCGGGTGCAGGCCGATGGTGGGCTCGTCCAGGACGTAGATGGTGCCCGTCAGCCGCGCGCCCAGCTGGGTGGCCAGGCGGATGCGCTGGGCCTCGCCACCCGACAGGGTGTGTGCAGCGCGGTCGAGGGTCAGGTAGCCGAGCCCGACGTCGTCGAGGAAGCGCAGCCGCGCCAGCAGCTCCGTGATGGCCTGGTCAGCGATGAGGGCTTCCGCGCCCTGCAGGCCGAGCTCGGACCAGAAAGCGTGCGCCTCGGCGACGGTCATGGCGGTCGCCCCCGAGATGCTGACCCCCGGCGGCGTCGCGCCGTCGTCGGCCGTCGGGACACCGCCGGGGTGGTCCCCCGAGCCGATCGTCACGAACAGGTGGGGGCGCCGGACCCGCCCGCCCTCGCACACATGACAGGGCGCTTCGCGGGTGAGCCAGGACACCTTGGCGTCCCAGCCGTCGATGATCGGGATCATGCCCGGCCAGCGCCGCGTCTCCTCGATCCGCGTGCTGCTGCTGCCCCACTTGCGGGTGAACTTGATCTCCAGGTCTTCGTCCAGGCCGTACAGCATGGCCCGGCGCAGCCCCTTGCCCCAGGCCTCGACCGGGTCGGTCCACTTCGTGCCGAAGCGCTTGAACACCGCCTTGGCCAGGGTCCGGTTGCGGGTGCTGCGGAACATGCCCGCCTTGATCCGGCCGTCGATGGCGTCCAGCAGCGGCTTGTCGGGCTTCTCCAGCAGCAGCTCGGGATCGACGGTCGTGATGCGGCCCAGGCCGTCGCAGGTGGGGCAGGCGCCCACGTGGCTGTTGAAGCTGAAGCTGCGTGGCTGGAGCTCTTCGGGCAGCACCCGGCCGTGGGTCGGGCACGAAGCCGCGCGGCTGTAGATGCGCGCAGCGCCGTCGCGGGGGACGAACACGCAGCGCTCGCCGCCCCAGCCGTAGGCCAGGGCCACGCCTTCTGCGAGCCGCTGGCGGTCGGCGCCGGACGGCCGCAGGCGATCGATGACCAGCCAGCCGGGCACCGCCGCGTCGGGCTCGAGCTCGTCCAGCTGTCGCTCGGCCGTGCGCCGCTTCGCCGCGTCGACCGTGCCGTCGAGGGGCTCGGTGGGCGCACCTTCGGCCGCGTGCTCGGGGGCAGCGGGCTGGCCCCCGCCCACCCGGGCGGCGTCCCACCACCGGGTGAAGCCCTCGGCCCGCAGGTCTCCGGCCCGGGTGCCCGGGGGGAGGGGAGCGAGCAGCCAGCCGGCGTCGTCGACCGCTGCCTGCAGGTCACGCGCCACGGCCGACGGCGACCAGGCCCGCACGGGGTGGGCACAGCGCGGGCAGTGGGCGTGGCCCACCCGGGCATAGAGCAGCCGCAGCGAGTCGTAGAGCTCGGTCACCGTGGCGACCGTGGACCGCGGGTTGTGGCTGCTGGCCTGCTGGTCGATCGCGATGGCGGGCGCCAGGCCCTCGGCCTTCTCGAGGGGGGGCTTGTCCATCCGGCCCAGGAACCGGCGGGCATAGGTCGACAGCGCCTCGACGTAGCGGCGCTGCCCCTCGGCGAACAGCGTGTCGAAGGCCAGGGACGTCTTGCCCGAGCCCGAAGGCCCCGTGATCACGGTGAGCTTGCCGTGCGGCAGGCGCAGATCGACCCCGCGCAGGTTGTGGGTGCGCACGCCGTGCAGCTCGATGGTGTGGCCGCCCCCACCCTGGGTCCGGCGCCGGGCCCGCGGCGGCCGGAAGTCGTAGACGCCGCCGCCCTCGGCCGCCAGGGTGCCGCCTGCGTCGGCCCGGGCTTCCCGCTCCAGCACCTCGGCCAGCAACCGTCCGGTCGGCAGGTCGCCGCCGGCCAGCTGTTCGGGCGTGCCCATGCCGGTCAGCTTCCCACCGCCGTTTCCGCCCTCGGGTCCCAGGTCCACGATCCAGTCCGCCGACTTGATCACGTCGACATCGTGCTCGATGACCACGACCGTGTTCCCGGCCTGGACCAGGGCGTCGAGGGCCTGGAGCAGGCGGTGCACGTCCGCCATGTGCAGGCCGGTGGTCGGCTCGTCGAGCACGTACAGGGTCCGGCCGGTGGACCGCTTGTGCAGCTCGCTGGCCAGCTTGATGCGCTGCGCTTCCCCGCCCGACAGGGTCGTGCTGGGCTGTCCCAGGTGCACATAGGCCAGGCCGACCTGCTCCATCGTGGCCAGCACGCCGTGGATCTTGCGGTGGTTGCGGAAGAACCGGGCCGCTTCCGCGACGCTGGTGTCCAGCACGTCGGCGATGGTGCGGCCCCGGTAGCGCAGCTCCAGGGTCTCGGCGTTGAACCGCTTGCCGCCGCAGGCTTCGCAGGGGACCTCGACGTCCGACAGGAACTGCATCTCGATGGTCTTCACGCCCGCGCCTTCGCACTCCTCGCACCGGCCGCCCCCCTTGTCGGGGGCCACGTTGAAGCTGAACCGGCTGGCGGTCCAGCCGCGGGCGCGGGCTTCGGGCAGCTGGGCGAACAGCTGGCGGATGGGGTCGAAGGCGTTGGTGTAGGTCGCCGGGTTGCTGCGCGGCGTGCGGCCGATCGGGTTCTGGTCGATGAACACGACCTTGTCGATGTGTTCGAGGCCCTCGATCGCGTCGTGCGGGCCAGGCAGGTCTTCGGCCCCGTGCAGGGCGGCCCGCGCCGCGTTGGTCAGGGTCTCGAGCACCAGCGAGCTCTTGCCGCTTCCGGACACGCCCGTGACGACGTTGAGGGCGCCCAGGCGGAAGCAGGCGTCCACGCCGGTCAGGTTGTGGGCGCGCGCGCCCTTGACCCACAGCTCGCCGGTGCCGGGGCGTCGGACGACGGGCACGGGGATGCGTTCTTCCCCCCGCAGGTAGCGGGCGGTCAGCGCCTGGGACTTCAGGAAGGCGCGCGGGCTGCCGCTGGCCACGACCTCGCCGCCCTCGCGGCCGGCGCCGGGACCGATCTCGAGCAGCTGATCGGCCCGGGCCATGGTCATGGCGTCGTGCTCGACCACCAGGATGGTGTTGCCCTTGTCCCGCAGCTCCTCGAGCGCGTCGAGCAATCGACCCTGATCCCGAGGGTGCAGGCCGATGCTGGGCTCGTCCAGGACATAGGTCACGCCCTGCAGGCCGGCGCCGACCTGGCTGGCCAGGCGGATGCGCTGGGCTTCGCCGCCCGACAGGGTCGCGGCGCTGCGGTCGATGCTCAGGTAGCCGAGCCCGACCTTGTCCAGGAAGGCCAGCCGGCTGCGCAGCTCGCGCAGGATGGGGTCACCGATCGAGCGGTCTTCCTCGCGCAGCTGGATGCCCTCGAAGAAGGCCACCGAAGCGACGATCGACATGGTCGACAGCTCGGAGATGTTGCGGCCCTCGAAGCGCACGCCCAGGGCGATGTCGTTGAGCCGCCGACCCTGGCAGCGGGGGCAGGGGATCCGCCGGCGGAAGGCCTTGAGCCGCTTGAGCTGGCTGAACTTCCAGCAGTGCTGCACCATCGGCAGCAGGCCCCTCCACGACTGGGTCCGGGTGCTGGTGCGCGTCGAGCCGTCGTCCGCTTCGCGCGAGTGGGTGATCGTGAACCGCAGGTCGGGCTCGTCTTCGGGCGGTCCGAACAGCAGGGCTTCGGCCTGGTGGTCGGTCAGCTCGGACCAGGGGGGCGTGCCGGTCACGCCCAGGGACTCGGCGACGTGGCGCACCAGGGGGCGCGACAGGCTGCTGAACGGCAGCCGGCTGTCGTCCGGAGGCAGGGGCTTGAAGGCGTGGTCGTAGGGAGCCTGCGGATCCAGCAACAGGTCCAGGTCGAAGTCCTCGAGCCAGCCGATGCCGTTGCAGCCCCCACAGGCGCCCTGGGGGGCGTTGAAGCTGAACAGGCGGGGTTCCATCTCGGGGATGGAGACCCGGGGATGGTCGGGGCACGAGCGCTGGCTGGAGAAGGCGCGGTGTTCCTGTGTGGATTTGGCGTCACCATCGTCGTGGTCGATCAGCACGGTCACGACGCCGTTGCCCAGGCGCAGGCCGTGGGAGACCGCTTCGAGCAGCCGGGCCCGCTGGTCGGGCCGGGCGCGCAGGCGATCGACCACCAGCTCGATGGTGTGTTTCTCGTACCGGGCGAGCTGGATGTCGTCGGCGCCGTCGTCGAGCTGGCGGAGCTCGCCGTCGATCCGGGCCCGCAGGTAGCCGTCGGCCAGCGCGTCGCGCAGTTCCTTGCGGTACTCGCCCTTGCGGTCCTGGACGATGGGGCCCAGGACGTGCAGCCGTGCGCCGGGGGCGTCGCGCAGCACGGCGTCGGCGATCTGGCCCGGGGAGAGGGTGGCGATCTCGCGGTCGCACTTCGGGCAGTGCGGCGTCCCCAGCCGGGCCATCAGCAGCCGCAGGTGGTCGAGGATCTCGGTGATGGTGCCGACCGTCGACCGCGGGTTGCGGTTCACCGTCTTCTGGTCGATGCACAGGGTGGGGGACAGGCCGTCCACCCGCTCGACGCGGGGCTTCTCCATCTGGCCGAGGAACTGGCGCGCGTAGGCGGACAGCGACTCCATGAACCGCCGCTGGCCTTCCTGGTAGACGGTGTCGAAGGCGAGGGACGACTTGCCCGAGCCCGACAGGCCGGTGATCACCGTCAGCGCGTCGCGGGGGAGCTCGACGTCGACGCCCTTGAGGTTGTGTTCACGGGCGCCCACCACGCGGATCGCGTCGTGGGAGGCGGCGGCGCCGGGAGAAGACGCGGGCGGGGACTCGGGAGGCATGGCGGGCGGGGTAACCGTCGGAGCAGGGAAGGGCAGGACAGAAACTGTCCGGTATTCGCGTTGCCGATCTGCTCGTAACTGGAGATGTGTCCAGGTGCCCCTGTGGCCCTCTCCCATCGGATACGCTCGCCCCTCCCTACCTCCCCGGAGCCCCCATGAGCGCCGCCGACGCCTTCCTGGACCGCGTGTTCACCCACCTCCCCGCGGTCCCTGCGAGTGGCTTCGACTACCGCACCTGGAACCACGCCGGCCGCCCGACGAACGAAGGCGTCGGGCTGATGCGGCTGACCGGCTTCGACCCCGAGAAGGTGGTCGCCAGCGTGCTCGACGTGGCCGCCTACCCGCGCGAGCTCTCGGCCGTGACCGAGACCCGGATCTCCACCAACCAGGGCGGTCGCCTCAACTACTACCAGCGCATCCACGTGCCGGTGCTGGGTGACCTGCACATGCAGCTCAACCTCTACGACAAGGGCGAGCGGGACGGCTGGCGGCTGGTCGCCTGGGATCAGGACGACGCGGGCACCGCCGCCCTCGACCGCAACAAGGGCATCCGGTCCGACTACAACGTCGGCGCCTGGCTGATCCGCCCCGACGCCGTCGGCTACGCGCTGTCCTCCTCCCCCCGCAAGGACGACGTGGGTCGCCTCAAGTTCGCCGCGCTGACCAAGGGCGCCGACGCCGGCGCCGCCAAGATGCTCAAGGTCAACATCGAGGGCATGGTCGCCTGGGCGCGGCGGCGCTGACCATGCAGGGCGGAACCACCCCGGAAGTGCTGTCCGGATCGGCCTTCCAGCGCTTCAGTCGCGGCTTCCGCTACCCCTTCCGGGGCTTCCGCTACCTGGTGGCGAACCCCGATCTGTGGGGGTGGGTGGCCGTTCCGGCCGCCATCAACCTGGCCCTGTTCGTCGTCACCCTGATCAGCTCCTGGCTCATCGCCCCGCGCATGCTCGGCGTGGTCTGGACCCGCCCGGAAGAAGGCCTGCTGCTGTTCGCCTGGTGGCTCACCGCCTGGCTCATCCGCCTGGCCCTGATGGGCATCATGGGCCTGGGGGTCTACCTGGCCGCTGGCGTGCTCTCCGCGCCCTTCAACGAGATCATCTCCGAGCGGGTGGAACAGCGCGAGCTGGGCGACGCGGCCGAGCCCTTCACCATGCAGGTCTTCCTGCGGGACACGGGCGTCAGCATCATCCACAGCCTGGGGGCGCTGTCGATCTACGCGGCCATCATGGCCCCGCTGCTGGTCATCAACCTGGTCCCCGGCGTGGGCAGCGCCATCTACATGGTGGTCAGCTGGGCCGTCTCCGGCTTCTTCCTGGCCCGCGAGATGACCGACGGCGTCACCAGCCGACGGCGCATGTCCTTCATGGCGAAGTTCCGCATCGTGCGGCAGCACCTGGCCCTGATGGAAGGCTTCGGCGTCGCGACCAACATGCTGCTGTGGATCCCGCTGGTGAACTTCCTCTGCATGCCCGTGTCGGTCATCGGGGGCACGCTGCTGTACATCGACCTCGAGCGCGCGGGCGTCGTCCCGGCCCGCCGCCGCCTGCCGCAGAGCGATCACCCGGTCCGCTCCTGAGCCCCTGCGGGGGCAGCGCCTTCAGGTCCCCGTGAAGTTGAACGGGAAGTTCACGGGGACCACCTTGCCCGGCTTGGGCTTGGGGAAGGTCATGCCCGCCACCTGGTCGACGATGCAGGTCTCGACCGGCTGGTTGCCCATGCTGGACTCGCGCATGCGCACGCCGGTGACGGAGCCGTCGCCCTCGATGATGAACCGCACGACGACCTTGCCCTTGAGCGCCGGGTTGCGCATCAGCTCGCGCTGGTAGCAGGTGCGGATCGGCCCCATCTGGGACTGGATCGCCACCTGGATCTCGGCGCGCGACAGGGCCTCGGGGTCGGCGTTGGACGGCAGGCTCTCGTCGATGGCCATGACGACGGTCTTGGGGCCCTCGGCCTGGGCGGCCGCTGCGCTGGGGTCGATGTCGCCCAGGGTCTGCGCGACCTCGGCGCCGCTGCGGACGGACCCGAGGGCCAGGGCCGTTCGTGGTTGCTTGTCGTCTTCGCGCTTCGCCTCCAGCCACTCCCCGGCCGGCGGCATGTCGGTGATGGTGCGGCCGACCACGGCGGTGAGCAGGGTGGCGGCCGCACCTACGTTCTCGCGGCCCCGGGCCAGCAGGATGCGGGAGCCGTCCTTGCGCACGGCCACGAGCTCTTCGGGTCGGCCCTCCCAGGCCTGGGCCCGCTGGATGGCCTGGATGGTGGCCATCGGGATCATCTCTTCGCGCGGCGGCGAGGTGGTCCAGACGGCGAGCAGGGTCCACGTCGTGGCGTCCATCACGACCCGATCGGGCCAGGCCGTGAACGGCGCTTCTTCGGCGGCGCCCGTATCGTCCGGCGTGAACCACATCGGATCCTCGGCCTCGGCGGTGCCACAGGCCGGGGCCAGCAGCAGGAGGCCGAGAGCGGCGAGCAGCCTCGGCGAGGCGGTCGATCGGGACACGGAGCGAGGGATCATGCGCACACAGTAGCGAGGAGTTCGGCGGCGGCAAAGGGCCGCCACACGCCGGACCGTCCAGGGGAGGGGACCGGCGGGACCAGGGGCGAACCGGGGAAGCCGTCGTTTCTGGGCCCGCGCTCCGGACCCTCGACCGGCCCGACCGCTTCCCCCAGGGCAGAGGACGCCGCGCTGGGCCGCGGCGTGCAGCGTCTGCAGCTCAACGCGTGGGTCGCGACCGCCGACGCCCGAGGCCCAGCAGCCCCAGCGCGCCCAGCATCCAGGCCAGCGGCGTCGAGGAGCGTGCACCGGTCGTGCTGCAGCCGCCCTTGTCCCCGCCGCCTTCGCCGTCGACGACACCGTCGTCGCTGCCGCCGTCGGTGCCGCCGTCGGTGCCCCCGTCGGCGCCGCCGTCGGTGCCGCCGTCGGTCCCCCCGGAGTCCGCGCCGCCGTCGGTGCCGCCGTCGGTGCCGCCCCCGTCGCCGTCCACCCCGTCGCAGTCGGAGTCGATGCCGTCGCCGGCGACGTCTTCGGCGTGGGGCCCGATCTCGGGATCGCCGTCGTCGCAGTCCTCGCCGCCGTAGGCGTCGCTGTCGCTGCCGTCGCCGTCGGCGTCGTAGTCGCTGTCCTTGCCGCAGTCGCCGTCGATGCCGTCGTACCAGGTCTCGCCGGCGCCGTAGTAGATGCCGGCGTCGGTGTCGTCGCAGTCGGTGCCGCCGTAGTCTTCGGCGGCCTGACCGTCGCCGTCGGCGTCGTAGTCGTCGTCGCGCTGGCAGTCGCTGTCGACGCCGTCGTACCAGGTGTCGGGGGCCTCGTAGTAGACGCTGGCGTCGGCATCGTCGCAGTCGGTGCCGCCGTAGTCCTCGGCGGTGTGGCCGTCGCCGTCGGCGTCGTAGTCGTCGGCCCCGTCGCAGTCGCTGTCGATGCCGTCGTACCAGGTCTCGGCGGCGCCGCCGTACACGCTGGCGTCGGTGTCGTCGCAGTCGGTGCCGCCACCGGCCGGGGTGGCGTCGCCGTCCCCGTCGGCGTCGAAGTCGTCGGCCCCGTCGCAGTCACTGTCGATGCCGTCGTACCAGCTGTCCGTCGCCCCGACGTACACGTCGGCGTCGGTGTCGTCGCAGTCGTCGCCGCCCCAGGCATCGCTGTCGCTGCCGTCACCGTCGGCGTCGTAGTCGCTGTCGCCCGCACAGTCGCCGTCGACGCCGTCGTACCAGGTCTCGTCGGCGCCCGGGAAGGCCGTGGCGTCGGTGTCGTCGCAGTCGTCGCCGCCCCAGGCATCGCTGTCGTGGCCGTCCGCGTCTGCGTCGTAGTCGCTCTCGCCGTCGCAGTCGCCGTCGACGCCGTCGTACCAGGTCTCGGCCGCGAAGGGGTGGATCGACGCGTCGCTGTCGTCGCAGTCGGTCCCGCCGTCGACCACGGTGCTGTCGTAGCCGTCGCCGTCGACGTCGGTCAGGTCGCCGTCTTCGCAGTCCTGGTCGATGCCGTCGTAGGGCGTCTCGTCGGCATCGGGGTGGATGGACGCGTCGCCGTCGTCGCAGTCGGTCGCCTCGGCGGCGTAGCCGTCGGGCAGGTCGCAGGCCGCGGTGGTGGTGTCCGCGTCGCCGTAGCCGTCGCCGTCCGCGTCGGCGTACCAGGTGGCGGCGTCGGAGGCGTCGTCTTCGTCCACGAAGCTGTCGCAGTCGTTGTCGACGTCGTCACAGACCTCGGTGGCGTCGGGGTGCACATCGGCGTCCCCGTCGTCGCAGTCGACGTTGCTGTAGTAGCCGTCGCCGTCGCTGTCGGAGATGGCGGCGTCGAAGCCACCGTAGGCCCCGATGTCCGAGCGGCTGCCGTCCGGGTCTTCGTAGACCGGGTTGCCCGCGTCGATCAGCGCCGAGCCCGACGCCAGGATCAGGTCGTCGTCGCCGCAGTCCCCGTTGAGGGTGTAGGCGGTGAAGCCCGGCGAGTCGAACAGGTTGCCGGTACCGAGCGAGCTGGTCGACAGGGTCCCGGCCAGGTCCGTGCCCGAGTTGCTGTACCAGTCGTTGTAGGTGAAGTCGCTGTAGGTCGCCGTGCTGCTGTCGTTGCCGTACACCCCGTCGCCGTCGACCGTGTACGCCACGACGTTGTTCACGAAGCTCGTGTAGGTGCTCCGCAGGAACAGGCCACCGCCGTAGTAGTTCGCGTCGTTTCCGATGACGGTGTTGTTGATGAACTCGTTGTTGCTGTTGCCGTACAGGTAGAGACCGCCGCCGCTGTGCTCGGCTTCGTTCTCCATGAAGACGTTGTTCGTCCACTCGTCGGTGCCGCCGCGGGTGTTGTACGCGAAGGCCGCACCGCCGTGGTACGCGGTGTTCCCGCAGAACCAGTTGTTCTTCACCCACAGATCCTGGGTGTTGTACAGGTAGACCGCGCCGCCGTAGTAGTTGCCGCCGCCCTCGTCGGCCGCGTTGCCCTCGAAGACGTTCTCGCTCAGCTCGAGCTGGTCGACGTTGTAGGCATACAGCGCGCCACCGTACTGGTAGGCCCCGTTCCCCTCGAACCGCACGTCCTCGATCAGCAGATCGTAGCCGGTGCTGTTGTAGGGATAGTGGTAGACGGCACCGCCGTGGCGGTTCTGTGAGCTGTTGTCCGTGAAGTCGACCTCGGTCAGCCAGATGTCGCCCTTGTTGTACGAGTAGATCGCGCCGCCGTGGTAGTAGGCGGCGTTCTGGTCGAAGGTGGTCGTCGAGATGGCCAGGCCGGTCCAGACGTCGGCGCTGACGGCGCCGCCGTAGCCGCGGTAGGCCAGGCCGTTGAGGAAGGTCGACCCCGTGATGGTGGCGTCGCTGTACAGGTCGAACAGCGCGATGGAGCCGCCGTATTCGCGGGCCCAGCTGTCGGTGAAGGTCGAGCCGTCCACGCTCAGGCTGGCGTAGTAGTACTCGTAGATCGCGCCGCCGTGGCCGTTCGTGGCGGTGTTGCCGGTGAACTCGCTGTCGAGCACGGTCAGGTCGCCGTACTGGCGCAACATCACGGCGCCGCCGCTGTACCGGGCGGTGTTGTCGTCGAAGGTGGCGCCGTCCAGGGTCACCTCGTTGTCGTAGTACCCGTAGATCGCGCCGCCATGGTAGGCGCTGTTCTCGCTGAAGCTGCTGCCGTCCACGGTGAGGTCGGCGCTCGTGTACAGATAGATCGCGCCGCCGTTGTAGCCGTCGGACTCACGGCTCATGCTGTGCCCGGTGAAGTCGTCCCCCGTCGACGCGAAGCTGCCGCCCGTGTCGACGTAGACGGCGGTGCCATGGGTGTAGCCGCCCGTGTTGCTGTCGAAGCTGTTGTTCGTGCTCTCGACGACGGACCCGTCGTCCAGGTACAACACGCCGCCGTTGTGGCTGGCGTAGTTCCCGCTGAACAGGCTGCCCGTGATCGTGCCCGTCGACACGCCGACGCCGCTGTCGTAGTGGAAGTAGACCGCCGCACCGTACTGGACGGAGTTGCCGGTGAAGGTGCTGTCGGTGATCGTCAGATCGCCGGCATCGGTCACGTAGATCGAGCCGTACCGCGCCGACATGCTGGACACCGAGCTGTCGACCAGCGAGACCGAGCCGCCTTCCTGGTAGATCGCGGTGCCGTCCCGGCTGGTCGTGCCGGTGCTGCTGAACACCACCTGGTCGAACCGCACATCCGCGCCGGACACATAGGCGCCGCGGTAGCTGCCGTTGGTGATGGTGAACCCACGGATCGTCGCGGTCTCGCCGGACGTGATGGTCAGGGCGTTGCTGCAGCTGCCGGCCGCGCTGATGTAGGTGCTGGTCGCCCCATCCAGGCCGGTGATGGTCAGGTCCTTGCCGTCCAGGTCCAGGCACTCGTCGTAGACCCCGGCGGCGACCTCGATGGTGTCGCCCGTGGTGGCGGCGGCGATCGCCGCGTCGATCGTCGTGTGGTCGCCGCTGCCGCCGGGGTCGACGGTGAGGGTCGCGGCGAGGGAGGGAGCCGTCAGGGCGAGGAGGGCGATCATGGTCACTCCGGGGGGAACGCGGCGCCGGCCGGCGCGGCGGGGGGACGGGAGATGCGACCGGGGGCGTCGGCCCCGGACGAGGCGGCGTCGGGCGCTTCGGGGAGCACGGCGTGGCCGCCGCTCCAGGCGTCGGAGAGGACGCGGACCCACAGGGCGGGGGCCAGCTCCTCCTGATCGCCCCAGCGGATGGTGCCGATGGCCCGGACCACGCGCCGCACCTTCCACAGGCCACCCCAGGCCAGCAGGCGCTGCTCGACCTGGGTCAGGTGCTCGAAGGGCAGCCGCTCGCCGCGGGCCCGGTCGCGGCGCAGGGTGAGCTCTGGACCGTCGCGGAAGGACACCGTGCGCGGCCAGCCGTTCACGTCGAAGGTCTCCGGGGCGCCCAGCTCGACGATCCGGCCGTCCTTCATCCCCCAGGCGAGCAGGCCCGCCCCGTGCTGGTCGATGCCCACGGCCAGGTCGTGGCCCAGGGCGACGAAGGTGGTCCGGGGCCCCGCGGGGTAGCCGTCCCCGCCGCGATGCAGCACCACGCCTCGTCCGGTGACCAGGCCCCCCCGCTCTCCCCCGCTCAGCCAGCCCGACAGATCGGCGACGGGGGCGAGCGCCTCGACGGCCCACTCTCCGCCGCCCTCCTGCCAGCGGGTCGCGGGAGGCTCGGCCAGCGGAAACCTCGGCGCGGCGTGCACGGCGGCGCTCGCTTCCTGGTCGCGGGCCTGCAGGGTGATGCGCTCGGGCGCCTCCCCCTCGGCCGCATGGTGGGTCAGCCCGTCCAGCCCGAGCATCACCCGGCGCCGGTCGGCGGAGACCTCGACCTCGGCCGGGCCGACGTCCCGTCCGTACAGCACCGGCGCCCGTTCCTCGAACCAGCGGTCGACCCGCATGTGCCCCTGGCCGCGCAGGAGGCCGGTGTTGCCGACGGTCAGCCGGGCGTCGATGACGCTGCCGTCTTCGGCCAGCCCCAGCAGCTCCCACTGCTCGCGCCAGCGGGGCCCGTCCTGGGGCCGGTCGCCGCAGGCGACGACCAGCGCGAGCACCGGCAGCAGTCCCATCCAGCGGCGCGAGGGAACAGCGGTCTCGACCTCGGGGCGCGTCATGGGCACAGGTCCTGGGCGCGACGCGCCTCCAGCAAGGCACGGAGTGCCGGGTCTTCGGCGAAGCGCAGGGACTCGGGCAGGGCGTCGAGGTCGCCCGGGTCGGCGTCGCAGGGGAAGCGGCCGGTGTCCCGGGCGTGGTTGAGCCGGTCGCTGTACACCGCCAGCGCGGTCTGGCGGCAGGCTTCGGCCCGGGACGACTCGGCGACCGCGTCGCAGGTCGCCGGGTCCAGCGGGCGCTGGCCACCGAGCACCCAGCGGAACGCGGCCGACCACGGACGGGGATCGTCCTCGGTGAAGCCGTGTCCGGGGATCGCCGTGGCGAGCAACGGCTCGGCGGATGCAGGGGACACTCCCGGTGGGAGCAGCGCGCGCAGGGCGTGGCTGAACACGTGCAGCCGGCAGTCGTCCGCGAAGGCTCCGGCCTGCCCACACAGCGCGCTGTCGCCGCGCACCTCGGCGACGCGGAACCAGCACTCGTCGCGGTGCAGGCCTCCGTCGAGGCTCGTGCACAGGGCGCTGGCCCGGGCCGCGTCCGACGGAGCCATGGCGGCGGCCGCTTGCACCATGCAGTCGCCGTGCAGCTCGGACTCGACGACGGCGTCACAGCCCGCGGCGGCGGCCCGCGGGTCGTCGGGCAGCAGGGCGACCGCGTCGGCGTAGCGCTGCACGTCGCCGGACAAGCCACCCGGCGCCGGCGTTCCGCAGGCCGCCGGCCAGCACAGCAGGAGCCGGGGGAGGGATGCCGTCACGTCGACGCCGGTCCAGGGAGCGGGCGGGGTGCGGCCGAGGAGACCTGGCCCCCTCGACCCCGAGGACGCCAGGATAGCGCGCTCGCCAAGATGTCGTCCCTCCGAGCCCCCCCGTCCGCGCCCGAGGTCCCCGCGGCCCTGCCGGGGACCCCGTGGCGTCGGTGGCTCTGGCGCCTCGGTCGCCTCGCCCTCACGGTGGCGGTGCTCGGGCTGGTCCTGGCGCAGATCGACCTGCGGACGGCGCACGACCACCTCGTCGACGCGCCGCGCTGGGTCTTCGTGGTCCCGACCCTCCTGCTCGTCTGCAACAGCGCGCTGCATGCACTCCGGCTGCGCGTCCTCCTCGCCGCGGCGGGCGTGCAGGTGCCCTTCCTTCCCACCGTGGGCGCGATGCTCCGCGCCTCCTTCGTCGGCCTCGTCCTCCCGACCGGCGGCTCCGAGGTCGCGAAGGCCGGCTTCCTCGTCCGCCTCTCCGGCGCCCCCGAGCAGGCAGTGGCCGCGGTGCTGGTCGGCCGTCTGCTCGAGCTCGTGCCGTGGTTGACGCTGCTCCTGTGGGGCCTTGCCTGGGGCCTGTGGGCGCACGATCCGCTGCTCGGCGGGGCCGCGACCCTGTTCTCGGTCCTGTTCGCGGCGATCCTGGCGCTGACCCTGCTGCTCGCGCGCACCGGCGGGCGCCCCCTGCCGGCGACCCTCGAGTGCCTGCTGCGCCGCCTGCCGTCCCGGTTCACCCAGGCGGCCGGCCGGGTGCGCCGCGCCTTCGCCCAGGTCGGAGCCGACCGCACGCGGCTCCTGCAGGCTGCACTGCTCGCGCTGCCCTTCTCGCTGGTCAACTGCCTGGTCGTGTTCGTCGTGCTGCGCGCCTACGGGGTGCAGGTGGGGTACTCCGACGTGCTCGCGCTGATCCCCGCGGCAGACACGGTGATCAGCCTGCCGCTGACCATCGGCGGCGTCGGCGTGCGCGAGGGAGTGTTCGTGCGCGCGCTCGCGCCGTGGGGCGCCACCCAGGCGCTCGCGCTGTCCGTCGCGCTCACCCGCTGGACCGGTGAGCTGGGGCGCGCGTTCCTGGGCGGCTTGCTCGTGCTGATCGGTGGAGGAGGGCGCTCCGGCGAGCGCCACGGAGGCACCCGGTAGACGCCGGTTGCTATTCTCCCCGCGACCGGGCGCCGTGGGTGGCGCCGGCGGGAGGTCCATCGTGTCCGTGAAGGTTCTGGTCGTCGAGGACGAGGACGACATTCGCGACCTCGTCGAGATGAACCTGATGCGCGCGGGCTTCGAGGTGCTGCCGGCGCGGGACGGCGCCGAGGCGCTGGCCCTGGCGCGGGAACACCGCCCGCCGGTGGTGTTGCTCGACCTGATGCTGCCCGACATGTCGGGCACCGAGATCTGCGCCGCGCTGCGCGAGGACGAACGCACCGCGCGCGCCTTCGTGATCATGGTGACCGCCCGGACCGAGGAAGAGGACCGGATCGAGGGCTTCGAGGTCGGCGCCGACGACTACGTGACCAAGCCCTTCTCGGTGAAAGAGCTGACGCTGCGGGTCAAGGCCGCCGCGCGCCGCCTGGCGCCCGAAGAAGGCGTCATGGTCTACGGCGAGGTGCGGATCGACCCCACGGCGCACCGGGCCTGGAAGGGCGGCGACGAGCTCGTGCTCACGGCCACCGAGTACCGCCTGCTGCAGTACCTGGCCGAGCACGAGGGTGCGCTCTGCAGCCGGGGCGATCTGCTGGTCGATGTGTGGGAGCTGCCCCCCAACCTGAACACGCGCACGGTCGACACCCACATCAAGCGCCTGCGCCAGAAGCTGGGCGATCACTGCGTGCTCATCGAGACCGTGCGCGGAGCGGGCTACCGCTTCAACCACTCGGCCCTCGATGGCTGAGGGCGACGGCATCGCGACCGGTCCTCGCGTGCTGGCCGACGTGCTGGTCGAGGCCAGCCCCAACGGCGTGCTGGTGGCCGACCAGGAAGGGCGCCTGGTGCGGGCGAACCCGGCGGCCTTCCGCCTGCTGCCGATGGCCGACGACCCCGCTGGCATGGCGCTGGCCGACGCCATCGCGGTGCCGCTCATCGTCGATGCGCTGGGCCCCGGCCGAGAGGACCGCTTCGAGGCGGTGATCGCCCTGGACGAGCGCGAGCTCCTGGTGCGCGCCCTGTCGTTCTCGCTCGAGGGGCGGCGCGGCCGACTGGCGCTGGTCGAGGACGTCACCCGCCTGCGCCAGGCCGAGCGCTACCGCAGCGAGTTCGTGGCCAACGTCAGCCACGAGCTGCGCACCCCCGCGACCGCCATCGCCGGCTACGCCGAGACCCTGCTCGACGACGGCGAGGCCCTGGACCCTGGCGTGCACCGCATGGTCGAGGTCATCCACCGCAACGCGCGGCGCCTGACCGAGCTGTTCGACGACCTGTTGCACCTGTCGCGCATCGACGCCCGGGAAGGCCCGCTGCCCGTCAGCGGCGTGCTGCTCGAGCCGGTCGTGCAGTCCTGTCTGGACAAGGTCGCGGCGCCGGCGGCCGAGAAGGAGCTGACGCTGCAGTCCTTCGGGCTGGCGGGCGTGCGGGTCCAGGGCAACCGCGAGGCGCTGGGCCACGTCATCGGCAACCTGCTCGAGAACGCGGTCAAGTACAGCATGGAAGGCGGCGTGGTCACCGTAGGCGCCCGCCGCCGCGACGGCGGCTGGCGGATCGAGGTGATCGACGTCGGCATCGGCATCGCGCCCGCCCACCACGACCGGATCTTCGAGCGCTTCTACCGGGTGGACAAGGGCCGGGCGCGCGCCGCCGGGGGAACCGGGCTCGGCCTGGCCATCGTCAAGCGCCTCTGCGACAAGATGGGGGCCCAGGTGTCGGTCCGATCCCAGGTCGGGCGGGGCAGCGTGTTCCGGGTCTGGCTGCCGGAGGGGGTGGCCGGAGGCGAGGAGGAGCCCGGCGAGGAGGAGTCCGGCGAGGAGGAGGCCGGCGACTGAGCCCGCGACGTCGCCCCCCTGCGGAAGGTGAAGGTCGCGGGGCGACGCCCGGCCTCGGCTGGCGAACGAGCGTGCGTGGCGCTAACGTGCCGGTCGCTCCGGAGGTCGCCCTGTCTTCGCCCGCTGCCCTCGCGCTGCTCGTCGCCGCCAGCCTGTCTGGCTGTGGCCTGGGCGGCCTGTCCGCCTGGGGCACCGGCTCCGACACGGGTGTGACCGACGATCACGGCCCCGTCTGGGTCGACGAGGTCGAGCCCAACTGGGGCCCGACCGACGGCGGCACCCGGGTCGTCATCCGCGGCGGCGGCTTCGAGGGCGAGGTGGGCGTGCGCTTCGGCGGGGCCGACCTCACGGTCACGGTGATCAACGACGGCGAGGTCGTCGTGTTCTCGCCGGAAGCGGCGGTCGAGACCGGCGTCGACGTCACCGTGACCTCGGACCTGGGCGAGTTCGTCGTGCCGGGCGGCTTCACCTACTCGGACTCGGGTCCGCCCACCGGCGGGGACTCGGGCAGCAGCGACGGCGGCGGCGGCGACGGTGGCAGCACCGGCGGCGACGGCGGCGGCGGTGATGGGGGCGGCGACGGTGGTGGCGGTGGCTCGGCCGCCGGCAAGGTGTCCGGCCTGGTCGAGTACTACTACGAAGTCATCGCCTGCCCGTCCTGCTTCGGCGTCACCGAGCAGCTCAACATCGGCGGCTCGGCCCGGTTCCACAGCCCGTTGAGCGGCTCGTGGAACGACTGGATGCCCGCGAAGGGCAGCTGCTCCTCGTCCTCCTCGGCCGGCGAGCTGACCTCCTCGACCGAAGACGTCGGCGACTGGGTCTACATCGAGAGCGGCAGCACCTCGGTCGGCCTGCGGCGCGTGACCGCCGGCGGGCAGGTCCGGTACGAAGCGACGGGCCTGACGCAGGCCCAGTACGTGCGCAACGCGTCGTGGGACGTGAACGTCGCCAGCGGCAGCTGGGGCGGCTTCGAAGCGCCCGGTGTGCTCAAGACCGTGTCGGACGGCTTCGACGACGTGCAGCCCGTCGCCATCCTGGAAGACGGCACCCGCGCCTTCTCGGCGACCATCCGCGCGGCGAACGCCACGCTGACCTGGGCGCCGACCGGCATCTCGGACAGCTTCATCACCATCCTGGGCGTCTACCGGGCAGCCGACGGCAGCTACATCGGCCAGGTGCTGTGCCACACCGACGACACCGGCAGCGTCACCATCCCGGCGTCGATGCTCTCGAGCTTCCCGACCGGCTCGCTGCTGGCGGTCTACATGTACCGCTACCAGCTCGAAGACGGCATCAACCCCGTCGACGGCAGCACCATCGAAGGCGTCACCATGTTCGGCCTCATCGGGACCGGCACGCTGCGCTGACGCCGTCGCGGCGGTAGTGCTGCGCCCCCTCGTCGTGGAGCCGCCGCCCTCTGCAGCGGGCTGCCTCCCTGAATATGCAGCCCCAGAGCCCTGCGCAGGGGCGGGCAGACGGTGGCGCAGCCCGGACATTCGGAGGGAGCCGGCAGGCGACCGAGCGACGTCCGGGCGAAGCCACCTCTGCCATCAGCCCCGGAGCGGGGCGGCGGGGCGGTGGGTTGCCGAGGGTGACGGTCCCCACTGGGGCGGAGTCGGCCAGCTCAGCGGCCGGTGAGCTGCAGCCAGAGCGCAGCGAGGGCGGCGGCGGCGAAGGCGATGGCGCCGAGCCAGAACAGGGGGCCCAGGCGGCCGGTGGCGCTGGCGGGCGCCCTGGCGGGGTCGATGATCAGGACGAAACGGCCGCGGCCCTTGGGGGCGAGCTGCCAGCCGCGCTCGTCGGCCTGCATGCCCAGCCGGCCCGTGACGATCTGGCCGAGGGCGCCGCCGCCGGGGCGGTGCTTGCCGACGCCGGTGATCAGCACGACCGCGCCGGCGTCGAGGGCGGCGCCGACGGCGACGATGCCGTCGAGGGCCTGCTTGCAGGTCTTGGCGTCCAGGTCGTGCAGGTCGACCACGGGCAGCGGGCCTTCCCGCCACAGGTGGGTGTCGGTCCGCCAGGGCCGCTCGCGCGCCCAGCGCAGGCCGCGGGCGTGGGCCTGCACCGGGGCCAGGGCGGTCGCGAGGCGGTCGAGGTCCGAGGGCATGCGGTCGTCTATGCTCGAACTCCCCCCGCTGTGGAGCTGTCGTGTCGTCCTCCCCCGCCGGCGCCCGCTGGGTCCGGATCACCCAGGCCACCCTCGTGTTCGTGGGCCTGTGCTACCTGGCGCTGGGCGTCGCGATGGTCCCGCTGGCGCCGTTCATGCTGGAGACCGACCAGGGCGATCCGCTGGCCGGCGCCTTCGGGGTGATCCTGTTCTTCGTCTGTGCGGTCTTCGGGGCCTTCAACTTCGTGGTCGCCTGGGGCCTCGGCACTCGCGCGAAGTGGGCCTGGATCGCCGGCATCGTGCTGGGGGCCATGTACGCCCCCAGCGGCTGCATGCCGTTCGGCGTGGCGGTCCTGTACGGGCTGCTGTGCGCGGACGGGCGGGCCGAGTTCGACTGATCGCGCCCGCTCGCTCGGGACCCGTCAGTCCAGGACCTCGACCTCGTCCCGCCGCGTGTCCTTGAGCAGCTGGCGGATCTCGGCGGCCCGGTCCGGGTCGTGGCGCCGGTAGACGGCCATCAGCTGCTGGGCCAGGTCACGGGCCCGGCGGAAGGCGCCCACCAGGTCGCCGGCGATGTCGGTGCGGGCGTCGACCCGCTCCATGATCTCGGCCAGCGGCTGCCCCTCGGCCCACCACACGCCGAACACGATCATGTCGGGGTCCCAGGTGACCTCCTGGCGGGTCACGAACTCCGAGGTGGTGACCGCGTCGCCCATCCGGATCTTGTGGATGTGGCGCCCGAGCCCCCGGTAGTTGGGGGCGCCGCGGACCACGACACCGCGCGGCAGGCTGTTGACCATGCCGCAGAGCACGCCGAACAGCTCGGCCATGGACAGGCCGGAGAGCACTCCCTCGAGCACGAGCTCGGTGGTGAGCACCTCCTGGAACTGCATCTCGCGCAGGACCATCGCGCCCGCGCCGAGCACCCAGCCCGACGGGGTCTCGGCCTCCTCGCCCTCTCCCGGGCGACGGATGTAGCCCCAGCGCTCCAGCCACTCGACCTTCTGCTGGAACTCGGTCCAGGTCGCGTCCATCCGCTGTTCCGCGCGGGCCTTCAGCTTGTGCAGGCGCTTGATCTCGCGCTTCATCGAGCCCGGTGCGGGGCCGCCGTCGACCCAGCCCTGGCCGCGCAGGCCGCGGGCGATCTGGTCGGCCTCGTCGGCCCACTCCTCGGCCTGGTGGGCGCGGTGGAAGGACAGGAAGCTCTTGTCGACGAGCTCGCGGACGCGGGCTTCGTCGTACTGCTCGAGCAGGTGCACGACGCTGTGGAGCGACAGCGAGAAGCGGCTGCGGACCGGCTCGATGTCGCCGCGCAGGTAGCGCTTGAGCTCCTTCTCGATGCCCGGCCAGTCGTCGATGTCGCAGCGCACGACGACCAGGCCGGCGTCGTCCATGCCGCGACGGCCGGCCCGGCCGGCCATCTGCATGAACTCGCGGCTGGGCAGCGGGATCATCTCCTGGCCGTTGTAGCGCTCGAGGGTGTCGAAGACGGCGCAGCGGGCGGGCATGTTGATGCCCAGGGCGAAGGTGCCGGTGCAGTACAGGACCCGGATGAGCCGCCGCTCGTAGAGCTCCTCGACCAGGGCCTTGAGCACGACGTGCAACCCGGCGTGGTGGTAGGCGATGCCCATCCGGTACAGCCGGGCCAGGTCGACCGGCAGGGCGTCGCGCCCCCCGGGCTCGGCCCACAGCTTCTCGACGGCGGCGACGACCTGGGCAGCCTCGTCTTCTTCGAGCAGGCTCGGCGGGTAGCCCTGGCCGACCCGCTGGCCCAGCGACGCGGCCAGGCTCTCGGCGTCCTTGCGCGACTGCACGAAGTACATGAACGGCAGCAGGTCGGGCGCCAGCATCGAGAAGACGTCGTGGTGCCGCGTCGGGTGGCCCAGGCGCTCCTCGGTGCGGCCGTGGCGCCCCGGCTGCCCGCGGTGCCCCTTCTTCTCGCGCTTGCTCTTCGCGCCGGCCCGCCCGCGCTGGCTGGCCTTGGCCTGCCAGGCCTTGAAGAAGGTGCGCATCTCGCCGGGATCCTTGAGGCCTCCTTCGCGAGTGGCGACCAGGAACTCCAGGGGCACGGCACGGGTGTGCTCCTCGACCACGGTCACCTCGTGGCCCCGCACGCTGCGCAGCCAGGCGGCGAATTCCTGCAGGTTGGCCAGGGTGGCCGACAGGCCGACGACCTGGATGTCCTCGGGCAGGTAGATGAGCAGCTCCTCCCAGACGGTCCCGCGCTCGGGATCGTCCAGGAAGTGGATCTCGTCGATGATCACGGCGTCGAGGTGGGGGACCTCCTCGCCCATCAGCAGCTGGTTGCGCAGGATCTCGGTGGTCATGACCCGGACCTGTGCGTCGGGGCGGATGACCAGGTCGCCGGTGACCAGCCCGACCTTGTCTTCGCCGAGCAGCTTGCAGTAGTCGCGGTACTTCTGGTTGCTCAGCGCCTTGATGGGAGCCGTGTAGACGACTTCCTTGCCGCGGCCGATGACCTCCTCGACCATCCAGTCGGCCACGACGGTCTTGCCCGTGCCGGTCGGGGCGCAGACCAGGACGGTCTCGCCGCGCTGCAGCGCTTCGATGGCGTGTTGCTGGAAGGGGTCGAGCGTGTAGCCGCGGTAGTTCATGCGATGCGGTAGCGCGTCCGATGTCGCGCGGGCAAGGCCCGGTGCGTGCATTCGGCCGTCTGCGCCCGCCGGGCGTCGGGATAGGTCCGCCCGGTGACGCCCCCTGACGCCGCCGACCGCTCCTTCGTGCAGACCCTGCGTCGGGATCTGCAGGCGGTGCTCGACCGCGACCCGGCTGCCGGCGGCAGGCTCGAGGCGCTGGTGTGCTCGCCCGGGCTGCACGCGTTGATCGGCCATCGCTTCGCCCACCGGCTGTGGCGCTCCGGCGGCGTGCTGCCCGCCCGCGCGATGTCCCACGTGGTGCGGGGCCTGACCGGCATCGAGATCCACCCGGGGGCCCGCATCGGCGCCGGCGTGTTCATCGATCACGGCATGGGCGTCGTGATCGGCGAGACCTCCGTCATCGGCGACGACTGCACGCTGTACCACGGAGTCACGCTGGGGGGCACGAGCTGGCGCAAGGAGAAGCGCCACCCGACCCTGGAGGACCGCGTCGTGGTCGGCGCCGGCGCCAAGCTGCTCGGACCGATCCGCGTCGGGGCCGACGCCAAGGTGGGCGCCAACAGCGTCGTCGTGCGCGATGTGCCCGACGGCGCCACGGTCGTGGGCATCCCCGCCCGGCTGGCGCACGAGGTGCGGCCCGTCGGCGATCCCATCGGCGGACACTGGCGGCGCGATCCGACCGTCGGGGTCGAGGACCCCGTGATGGCCCGCCTGCGCGAGCTCGAGGCCGAGGTGCGGGCCCTGCGTGGCCTGCCGCCGCGGGAGCCCGACGCCGACGAAGAGCCGATGGTGCGGGGTGGCTCCCCGCCGACCACCGATGAGATCCGCGCGTCCCGGAGGAAGTCGTGACCGACCCATGCCGCCCTCCGCTGCGGGTGGAGTCCGTGCTCGACCTGGTCGGCCGCACGCCCGTCGTCCAGGTGCGCCGCGCCTGCGACGACCGCATGGCCACCCTGTGGGCCAAGCTCGAGTTCCAGAACCCCGGCGGCAGCATCAAGGACCGCATCGCCGTGTCCATGCTGGATGCCGCTGAACAGCAGGGGGAGATCCGTCCCGGGCGCACCACGGTGGTCGAGGCCACCAGCGGCAACACCGGCATCGGCCTGGCGATGGCCTGCGCGGTGCGCGGCTACCGGCTCATCCTGACCATGCCCGACGACGTCTCGGTCGAGCGGCGCTTGTTGCTGTCCGCCTACGGCGCCGAGGTCGTGCTCACGCCGGCCCGCCTCGCGATGCCGGGCGCCATCGACAAGGCCCACGAGCTCGGCGCCCAGTGCGGGAGCTGCTGGTTCCCGCGGCAGTTCGAGAACCCCGCCAACCCCGCGGCCCATCGGGAGCACACCGGCCCCGAGCTGGTCGAAGCCTTCGACGACGTCGGCCTGGACGGCCTGGTCGTCGGGGTGGGCACCGGGGGGACCGTGTCCGGCGTCGCCCCGGTGCTCCGCGCGCGCTGGCCGGAGATCCGCATCTGGGCCGTCGAGCCCGCGGCGAGCCCGGTGCTCAGCGGCGGCAGCGTCGGCCTGCACGGCATCCAGGGCATCGGCGCAGGCTTCGTGCCTCCGGTGCTGGACCGCGACGCGGCCGACCGGGTGGTGCCGGTCGAGGACGAGCACGCCTACCAGGGCGCCCGCATGCTCGCGCGGGCCGAAGGACTGCTGGTGGGCACCAGCTCGGGCGCCTGCTTCGTGGCCGCGCGGCAGCTCGCCCGGGAGCTCGGCCCGGGTCGCCACGTGGCCTTCGTCTGCGCGAGCAACGGCGAGCGATACCTGAGCACGACCCTGTTCCGGTGAACGGTGTGCGCAGTCCTGCGCGGTCCCGGAGCCGGGTGACACAGCGTTGCAACTGCTCGATGACGGCGTGCTGGTGGTGGTTTCCGGTAGGAGCACGGAGTGCTGTGACGGTTTTCTGAGCGACCGGAGAAAATTTTTCGTAGACGGCTCGGACCCCCTGAGGCATAACAACAGTGCGCAGCGAGACCGCTACGCCGAGCAAACCACAAAGGGAGTCAACATGAACACCATCGCCCGCCTGATCGAAGACGAGTCCGGCGCCACCGCCATCGAGTACGGCCTCATCGCCGCCCTGGTCTCCGTGGCCATCATCGCCGCCCTGACCCTGCTCGGTGACAACCTGAGCACCCTGTTCGACTCGATCGCCAGCACCGTGAACGTCGGCTCCTGAGCCTCGTCCACACGCAGACCCCCGCGCTCCTCACGGACGCGGGGGTCTGTCGCGTCTCGGGCCCCGCTCTGGCGGGGCTCGCGTCGTCTCGGGGCCTGCGGCCTCCCGCCCGGCCTGCGCCACGGGGGAGGGGAGTGCCCGGAGCAGCGGAGGGTCGCGGGCCCGAGAAGAGAGAGGGGACCCGAGACGCAGAGACCCCCGCTGCCGGGGCAGCGGGGGTCGAGGTGGTACTCCCAACGGGAATCGAACCCGTGTTTTCGGCGTGAGAGGCCGACGTCCTGGACCGCTAGACGATGGGAGCACAGAGCGAACCGCCTCGTAATCCATCCCAGAATCGGGAGGCAAGGCGCTTCGGAGAGAAAGAACAGAGGAAGTGGCTGGGCCGCCAGGGCTCGAACCTGGACTCTTCAGGGCCAGAACCTGACGTGTTGCCGATTACACCACGGCCCAGCATGCGCCGACGCTAATAACGAGCCCGGGCGCAGCGTGCAAGCACTTCCGGGTCGTCGGGGGAGGCGTGGAACCCGCGCTCAGGGGTAGGCGTCCAGGGCCAGGCCTTGCGCAGCGAGCAGCTGGGCGACCTGCTCGAAGTACTGGCGCTCGTCGTCCTTGAGCTGCATGTCCCGTGCGACGGCGGCGTCGAAGGCGTCGGGGTCGAGCGCCGTCCAGCCGTCGTGGATCTGCTCGTAGACCTCGGCCCGGGCGGTCCAGGTGCGGACCAGCAGCTCGTGGGTGGCGGCGAGCTCGGGCGTCTCGGGCTCGATGGCGTCGACGGCGTCACGCAGACGCGCCGCGCCGGGCACCAGGGTCTGCTCGAAGCGGGCCGCGATGTCGGCGGGCTTGCTGTCCCCGCGCTTCACCAGGGTGGCCACATCGACGAACTCGCGCGTGAGCTCCATGTTCTGGCCGAGCACGGGCTGCATCGCGTCGACGTAGGCCGAGGCATCCCGGCGCTCGGCCCCCAGCATGCAGCCGCCCAGGCCCGGGGCGAGGAGGACGGACGCCGCGAGGAGGGCCGGGAGAGGGGGCCGTGCGGGCGAGAGAGGCGCTGACAAGGCGGACTCCGGTGGGCTATGGCGGTCCGCCCTAACTCCTGGAAGGAAGGCCCGCCCATGCGCAGCCTCGAGCATCGCATCGCCGACCTGCGCGGCACCTGGCGTCGGGCCCGTGCGCGCCGCGGCGGCGCGGACGCGGCCACGGTCTCGCCGGCCCGGCTGGTGCTGCGGCTGGACGACGGCGACGGCGGCGGCCCGCTCGGGGATGCCGACGCGCTGACTCCCTCGGCCTGGCACCGGTTCGTCGCCGCGGCCGTCGACTGGCTCGGGCCTCTGCCCACCACCGTCATCGCGATCCGCACGGGCGGGAGCGAGCTCGCGACGGACCTGGTCCGGTTCGCCCACCGCCTGGAGTGCGACACCCTGCTGTGCACCGACGGCAGCGGGATCGACGACGCACGCGCCGGCATCCTGGTCGACAGCGGCCTGGCGCGCCTGCGCGTGTACATGGGCGGGGTCTCGGCCGACGTGCACCGGACCGTCGTCGGCGGCGAGCTGGCGGACGCCCTGGGCGCGGTGGGCTCCGCGCTGCGTGCCCGCGCCGATCGGCGCGCCGCCCTCGATGTCGAGGTCGCCTTGCCGTGGACTCGACCCGCGGACGCCGAAGCCCGGGCGCTGGCCGGCTGGGCGCGCGAGGCCGGCGCCGATGGCTTCCGGCTGGTGCCCCCGTGGCGGTCCGCGGATCTGCCCTCCGATCCCGAGCTGATCGACCAGCTCGTCGACGGGGCCGACCGCTTCCACCGGACCCCGGCCGCGGCGGTCGCCGAGCTGCACGCGATGGCGGCCCACGCCGACGGGCAGCCGGGGCTCGCCCGGGTCCACGCCCCCGCCCGGCGGCGCCGGATGGCCTGCCCGGTGGGCGGGCTCCGCCTGGAGCTCACCTCCCACGGCCTGCTGCGCGCCTGTCCCTTCCACGCGCCGATGTCGACCGACTTCCAGCAGGCCACCCAGGGGCGGGACCCGCTGGATCTGGCCTCCCTGGTCGCCCAGCACGCCGGCCCCCACCTGGCCGCGATCGCCGCCTGCGAGCGGGCCTGCGCCCACCCCGAGCTGTCGCCTCGCCCGGTGTTGGGACGATAGGGAGCGAACATGCGCATCAAGATCGACGACATCCCCGAAGAAGGGCTCGAGTTCGAGATCGAGCCAGACGACGCCTGGGCGATCGCGGCCGCTGCCGCCGCACTCGAAGGCGACGTGGTCGATCTCGGCTTCGAGCTGCAGATCGAGCGCATCGCCGAGCTCGTGCGGGTGCACGGCCACTTCCACGGGGCGGTGGACCGCACCTGTGACCGCTGCGGCGGCGAGCTCCGGCTGCAGGTGCAGGGCCCGGTCGAGCTGCTGTTCGAGCCGCATCGTCACGAGGCCCTGCACGAAGAGCACATCACCGACCCGAGCGAGCTGGACATCGGCTTCTTCGACGGGGTCGCGCTCGACATGGCCGAGGTCGTGAGCGAGCAGCTGGCCCTGGCGTTGCCCCCGCGCCTGGTCTGCGGTGGCCCCGGCGTGACCCAGCGCGGCGGCTCCTGGACCTGCGAGCTGCCCGCCCAGGACGCTGGTCCCGACCTGTCGACGCACAAGCCGTTCGCCAATCTCCGGCTGCCGGAATAAGCAGCCGCTTCGTGCGGCCGTCCCGGTGGGGTGACGGGCCCCCGCGACCCTTCCCGACGCCCCGGCGTCGCTCGACTTCCGGGCCTTCCCGGCCCCTCATCTCAACCGCGAGCATCCACCATGGCCGTCCCCAAGAAGCGCACGTCCAAGACCCGCAAGCGCATGCGTCGCGCCCACGACTTCCTGACCCACACCGCTGCGGTGGAGGTCTGCGAGAGCTGTGGCGCCCCCAAGCTGCGCCACCACGTCTGCCTCGCCTGCGGCACCTACCGCGGCACCCAGGTCCTCCCCAGCCAGGACTGAGTCCGGCGGGGGTTCCCCTGCACCGGGGGGATCCGTGACCTTGGGACCTGTGGCCCTCGACGCCATGGGCGGCGACGGCGCTCCGGAGACGATGATCTCCGGCGCCGTCGCCGCCGTGCGTCAGGGCCTCGATGTCGTTGTGGTCGGTGACCCCGAGCGACTGGCGCCGCTGATCCCGGCGGGCGTCTCGCTGCCGATCGAGCCTGCGGCCGGTGTCGTGTCGATGGACAGCGGCCGGGTCGCTGCGGCGGTGCGCGCCACGCCCGAGCCGTCGGTGTCGGTGGCGATGCGGATGGTGCGTGAGGGGCGCGCCTGCGCGGCGGTGTCCTGCGGCCACACCGGCGCGACGATGGCGGCCGGCCTGTTCCGGCTGGGGCGGCTCGCTGGGGTCGAGCGTCCGGCCGTCACCATGGTGGTGCCGCGGACCGACGGCGGCCGGCTGGTCGTCCTGGACCTGGGCGCCAACGTCGACTGCCGTCCGTCGCAGCTGCTCCAGTTCGCCCTGATGGGCCACGCATATGCCCAGGGGGTGGCCGGCCTGCCCTCGCCCCGCGTCGGGCTGCTGTCCAACGGCGAAGAACCCGGCAAGGGCGACGAGCGGGTGCGCGAGGCCGGCGAGCTGATCGCCGCTTTCGCAGAGCGCAGCGGAGCGATCCGGTTCGTCGGCAACGTCGAGCCCCTGGGCGCCTTCCGCGGCGACTGCGACGTGCTGGTCTGCGACGGCTTCGTGGGCAACGTCATGCTCAAGACGGTCGAGGCGACGGCCGAGGTGGTCACGCACATCGTGCGGGAGGAGATCCTCAAGACCACGACCGCGAAGGCGGGCGCCTGGCTGCTGCGGCCGGCCCTGCGGCGGGTCCGCGAGCGCACCGACTACAGCAGCCAGGGAGGCGCCCTGCTGCTGGGCGTCGACGGCGTGGTCGTGGTCGGCCACGGGCGCTCGGACGCCACCGCCGTGCGCAGCGCCCTGCAGTTCGCGCGGCACTGCGCGGCCGACGATCTACCCCGCAAGGTGCTCCGGGCCCTGGAGCGGCTGCCCGAGAATCCAGCCGACTGACGCCAGCGGGTGACCGCGCGGACGGGCCCGACGCACCCTTGCCACCCCCTACCCCCTGCAATACAGCCCCGCCCGAAGCTCGGGCACCGCGCAGCCAGCGCCGGTCCTGGGTCCCCCCTCGCACACATCCACACGAACACGTCGGAGCCCGTCATGGCGGACAAGGAAGCCACCATCCAGAAGCTGAAGGAGCTCGTGTCCCAGAGCCTGGGCGTGAAGCTCGACGAGATCACCCCCGACGCCAGCTTCATCGACGACCTGGGCGCGGACAGCCTCGACATCGTCGAGCTGGTCGTGCACATCGAAGACGAGTTCGACATCAAGATCCCGGACGAGGAAGCGGAGAAGATCTCCACCGTCCAGGACGCCATCGACTACGTGAACAGCCACCTGCAGGGCTGACGGGACGGACGGCGGACGCACGGCCATGGACCGGCGCGTCGTCGTGACGGGCCTGGGGGCAGTCAGCCCCTGCGGCCTGGACGTGCCCACGACGTGGGACGCGGTCGCCGCCGGCGTGTCGGGCATCGGCCCGATCACGCACTTCGACGCCAGCGCGCTGCCGGTCACGATCGCCGGCGAGGCGACGGGCTTCGACATCGGGCCGTTGGCCGACGTCCGCGAGCAGAAGCGCCTGGACCGGTTCACCCAGTTCGCCATCGTGGCGGCGCGGGAAGCCCTGGTCCAGGCCGGGCTCGATCCCGACGCCCGCTTGGGCGAGCGGGCCGGCGTCTACATCGGCTCCGGCATCGGCGGCATCGTGTCCATCGAGGACCAGGCCGCCGAGCTGCGGGACGGGGGCGTGCGCCGGGTCTCGCCCTTCTTCATCGTGCGGGCGCTGGCCAACCTGGCCGCCGGTCACGTCGCCATCCGCCACGGCTGCGAAGGCCCCAGCCTGGCCGTCAGCACGGCCTGCGCGACCGGCAACCACGCGATCGGAGAGGCCGCCTGGGCCATCCGGCGCGGCGACGCCGACCTGGTCATCGCCGGCGGGGCCGAAGCCCCCATCGGGGCGCTCGGCACGGCCGGCTTCGCCATGATGCGGGCCCTGTCGCGCCGCAACGACGATCCGGCCACGGCCAGCCGGCCCTTCGACAGCGGTCGCGACGGCTTCGTCATGGGTGAGGGCGCCGGCATCGTGGTGCTGGAGTCCCTCGACCACGCCCGCGCCCGCGAAGCCACCCCCCTGGCCGAGCTGGTCGGCTACGCGCTCACCACCGACGCCTTCCACGTGACCGCGCCGCCCGACGACCATGCCGGCGCCCAGCGCTGCATGCGCCTCGCGCTCCGCAACGCCGGCCTCGCCCCCGACGCCGTCGACTACGTCAACGCCCACGGTACCTCGACGCCGGCCAACGACCCCGCCGAGATCGCCGCCCTGCGCGCCGTGTTCGGCGCCCACGCCGACCGGCTGCTGGTGTCGTCGACCAAGGGGGCGACCGGCCACCTGCTGGGCGCCGCCGGTGGCCTCGAGGCCGTGCTCTCGGTCCTGGCCCTGGTGCACGGCCTGGCGCCGCCGACGGCCAACCTCGTCGACGTCGATCCCGCCTGCGCCCTCCCGGGCCTCCTCGACCGGGCCGCCTCGGCCGACCTGCGGGTGGTCCTCTCCAACGCCTTCGGCTTCGGCGGCACCAACGCCGCCCTCCTCCTCCGCCGCTTCGACGGCTGACCTCCTCCCCCGGAGCCCCCCATGCGCATCGCCATCGGCTGCGACCACGCCGGCTACCGCCTCAAGGGCGTGCTCATCGACCGCCTGCACGCCCTCGGCCACTCGGTGACCGACTTCGGCACCGACGGCACGGCCAGCGTGGACTACCCGGACCACGCCCACCTCGTGACCGGCGCGATCATCGCGGGCGAAGCGGACCTCGGCGTGCTCATCTGCGGCACCGGCATCGGCATGTCGATGGCGGCGAACAAGCGGCCGGGCATCCGCGCCGCGGCCGTGTCCGAGACCTTCTCGGCACGGGCCACCCGCGAGCACAACGACGCCAACGTGATCTGCATCGGCGAGCGCGTGGTCGGCCCCGGCGTGGCGGTCGACATCCTCGACGCCTTCCTGGGCGCCTCCTTCGAGGGCGGGCGCCACCAGCGCCGCATCGACAAGATCGAGTCGCTCGGGTAGTCGCGTTCCTCGCACTCGCGCCGGAGCTCCTTCCGGCCGCCGCCCGGAGGGCTCATGGACCATCCCTTCTCCGCCCTGTCGGCCCAGGACCCCGCCGTCTACGGCGCCATGCGCGCCGAGCTGCACCGCCAGCAGCTCGAGCTCGAGCTGATCGCGTCCGAGAACTACGCGTCGCCGGCCGTCATCGCGGCCGCCGGCAGCGTGCTGACCAACAAGTACGCCGAGGGCCTGCCCGCCCGCCGCTACTACGGCGGCTGCGAGTACGTGGACACCGTCGAGAACATCGCCCGCAAGCGGGCCCGCGACCTGTTCACGCCCGTCGGCCCCGACGGCGAGCCGCTCTGCGACATCGGCGTCAACGTGCAGCCCCACGCCGGCGCGCAGGCCAACGCAGCCGCCTTCCTGGCGCTCATGGACGGCGGCGACCGCTTCCTGGGTCTGGCCCTGTCCCACGGCGGCCACCTGACCCACGGCTCGCCGGTCAACTCGTCGGGCAAGCTCTACCAGCCCTTCCACTACCACCTGCGCGAAGACGACGGCCGCATCGACTTCGACCAGGTGCGCGACCTGGCCCGCGAGCACCGCCCGCGGGTCATCGTCTGCGGGGCCAGCGCCTACCCGCGCGCCCTGGACTTCGCGACCTTCCGCGAGATCGCGGACGAGGTCGACGCCCTCTTGATGGCCGACATCGCCCACATCGCGGGCCTGGTCGCCGGCGGCGTGCACGAGAACCCCTTCCCGCACTGCCACCTGGTCACCACGACCACCCACAAGACCCTGCGCGGCCCGCGCGGCGGCTTGATCATGGCGCAGCGCGACCTGATGAAGGACGTGAACAGCGCGGTCTTCCCGGGCACCCAGGGCGGCCCGCTGATGCACATCATCGCCGCCAAGGCCGTCGCCTTCGGCGAGGCGCTGCAGCCGTCGTTCCAGACCTACGCCCGCCAGGTCGTCGACAACGCCGCCGCGATGGCCGAGCGCCTGATGGAGCGCGGCCTGTCGCTGGTCAGCGGCGGCACCGACAACCACCTGATGCTCATCGACCTGTCCGAGCACGACGTCAGCGGCAAGGACGCCGAGATCGCGCTCGGCGCAGCCGGCATCACGGTCAACAAGAACACCGTGCCCGGCGAGCGGCGCAGCCCGATGGTGACGTCGGGCGTGCGGGTCGGCACCCCCGCGCTGACCACCCGCGGCATGGGCGTCGCCGAGAGCCGCCGCATCGCGGACCTGATCGCCGACGTCATCGGCGCGGCCCAGGACGAAGCCGTGCGCGCCCGGGTCAAGGGCGAGATCGAAGAGCTGTGCCGCGCCTTCCCGATCTACGGCGACAGCCCGGGCTCGGCGCTCGGTGGTGGCGCGTGAACTGCCCGATCTGCGGAAGCGCCGACTGCAGGGTCGTCGACACCCGGGCATCCGGGGACGGCATCCGGCGGCGGCGTGCCTGCATGGACTGCGGGCACCGCTTCACCACCTTCGAGCGCATCGAGCTGCGGCTGCCCCTGGTGGTGAAGTCCGACGGCCGCCGAGAGCCCTTCTCGCGCGACAAGGTGCTCGCCGGGCTGCGGCTGGCCTGCCGCAAGCGGCCGGTCAGCGCCGAAGACCTGGAAGCCGCCGCCAGCCGGGTCGAGCAGCAGGTGCTGACCGCCGGCGCCGAGATCCAGGCGGCCGACGTCGGTACCCACGTCATGACCGAGCTCAAGGGCCTGGACAAGGTCGCCTACCTGCGGTTCGCCAGCGTCTACCTGGACGTGCAGACCCCCAGCGAGTTCCAGACCCTGCTCGCCCCCTGGCTGCGTCCCGAGGACGAGGAGGAGGCGGCCGACGGGGGAGGGGAGGACCCGTGAGCACGCCGGCCGGCGCTTCGGGGGACGACCCGCGCCACATGCGCCGGGCGATCGAGCTCGCCGGTCGAGGCCGGGGCCGCACGGCGCCGAACCCCATGGTGGGCGCGGTCATCGTGCGCGACGGGCAGGTCATCGCAGAAGGCTGGCACCACGCCCCGGGGCTGGCCCACGCCGAGGTGGACGCCCTGTCCAAGGTCGGCGGCCGGGCGCCCGGCGCCACGATGTACGTGAACCTCGAGCCCTGCTGCCACCACGGCCGGACGCCGCCCTGCACCGACGCCATCCTGGCGGCCGGCATCTCGCGGGTCGTCGTCGGCATGGTCGACCCCTTCCCGCAGGTCGCGGGCAAGGGCATCGCGATCCTGCAGCGTGCCGGCGTGACCGTGGACGTGGGCGTCGAAGGCGCCGCTGCCCGCGAGCTGAACGCCGGCTTCGTGCTGGCCCAGGAACAGGGCCGCCCGCTGGTCGTGCTCAAGGCGGGCACCACCCTGGACGGGCGCATCGCCGACAGCACCGGGGCCAGCCAGTGGATCACCGGGCCCCAGGCCCGCGCCGCCGGGCACCGCCTGCGCGATGGCTGCGACGCCGTCCTGGTCGGCTCCGGCACCCTGCTGGCCGACGACCCCTCGCTCACGACACGCATCGAGGGTGGCCGTGACGCCCTGCCCGTGCTGCTCGACACCGAGCTGCGCTGCCCGTCCGACGCCCGGGTGCTCACCGCCGGTCGCCGGCCGCTGATCCTGTGCGCCCCCGACGCCCCGCAGCGCGACCTGCCGGCCGACATCGTGCGCGTGCCCCGTGGGCCCGACGGCCTGGACCTGCGGGCCGCCCTGGCCGAGCTGGTCCGCCGCGACGTGCACGCCCTGCTGGTCGAAGGCGGCGGGCGAGTGCACCGCAGCTTCCTGGACGCCGGCCTGGTCGATCGCCTGCACCTGTTCGTGGCGCCGAAGGTGCTCGCCGGTGGCGCCGGCTGGATCGGCGGCGCGCCCTACGGCCTGGCCGAGGCCCCGGGCTTCCGGGTGGTCGGCATGGCCCGGGTCGGCGACGACGTCCACCTCGAGCTGGCCGCGGAGGCCTGAGTGTTCAGCGGCATCATCGAAGACGTCGGGCGCCTGGTCGCCGTGCGCCCCCGCGGCAACGGCCGCACGCTGGTCATCGAGACCCGCCTGCCCCTGGGCCCCGGGCCCGGCGCCGGCGAGCCCGGCAAGCGCGTCAAGCTCGGCGACTCCATCGCGGTCATGGGCGTGTGCCTGACGGCCGAGGAGCTGCATCCGGCCGGTGACCAGGGCGGCACCTTCGTCGTCGCCGCCGGCAAGGAGACCCTGGACCGCACCACCACCGGCCTGCGGCAGGTGGGGGACCGCGTGCACCTCGAGCGGGCGCTGCGGCTCGGCGATCGGCTGGACGGCCACATCGTCGCCGGTCACGTCGACGGCATCGGCCGGGTGCGCAGCATCCAGCAGCAGCGCGAGTCCTGGGTGATCTGGGTGGACGCGCCGGCCGACCTGGCCCGGTTCGTCGCCGACAAGGGCTCGATCACCATCGACGGCATCTCGCTCACCGTGAACGAGGTCCAGGACGGGCCGTCCGGCAGCGGCGCGGGCTGTGCCTTCCGGGTGAACATCATCCCGTTCACGGTCCAGGAGACCGCGATCTCCGGCTATCGGGCCGGCACGCAGGTCAACCTCGAGGTCGACGTGCTGGCCCGCTACCTGGAGCGGCTGCTCACCGGCCCCGGCGGGCCCGCAACCGGGCAGCAGGCTAGGCTGACCCCCGAGCGCCTGCACGCCCTCGGCTTCGGCGCTCCTCCCCGTGGCGGCGACCACGGCTGAGCAGCGCGCCCGCTCCTCCTCCGCGGCGCCGCCCGCCGCTCCCCCGATCGTTCTCTGGAGACCCCCATGGGCTTCGACGTCATGCACCCCGACCCCCTCCAGCGCGTCGAGCTGGCGCTGGAAGACATCCGTGCCGGCCGCATGGTCATCCTCGTCGATGACGAGGACCGCGAGAACGAAGGCGACCTGACCATGGCCTCGGACGCGGTGACGCCGGAAGCGATCAACTTCATGGCCACCCACGGCCGCGGGCTCATCTGCCTGACCATGACCGCCGAGCGGGTCCGCCAGCTGTCGCTGCCGATGATGTCGGCCAACAACCAGAGCCCCTACCACACCGCCTTCACCGTCAGCATCGAAGCGCGCGAGGGCGTGTCCACCGGCATCTCCGCCGCCGACCGTGCCCACACCATCCGCGTCGCCATCGACCCCAGCAAGGGCCCCCAGGACATCGTCACCCCGGGGCACATCTTCCCGCTGCGCGCCCGCGACGGCGGCGTGCTGGTCCGCACCGGCCAGACCGAGGGCAGCGTCGACCTCGCCCGCCTGGCCGGCCTGACCCCGTCGGGCGTCATCTGCGAGATCATGAAGGAAGACGGCACCATGGCCCGCATGCCGGACCTGAAGGCCTTCGGCGAGAAGCACCGCCTGCGCATCGTCACGGTGGCCGACCTGATCCGCTGGCGCATGCGCCACGAGGTCCAGGTCCAGATCGTCCAGGAAGGCATCCTGCCGGTGCCGGGCCTGGGTGACTTCCAGGCCCGCGTGTACCGCTCGCACACCGACGACAGCGTGCACATGGCCGTCTGGCAGGGCGAGCTCTCCGGCGACGAGCCGCCGCTGGTCCGCGTCCAGGCCAGCGACCCGGTCGGCGACGTGTTCGGCTCGCCCAACGTCGACAGTGGCGCCCACATCGATCAGGCGCTGCAGCGCATCGCCCACGAAGGCCGCGGCGTGCTGCTCTACATGCACCTGGGCGGCGGCACCCGCCCCGACGCGGTGCTGTCCCGCATCGAGCGCCACTTCGGCCCGATGCCGGACGAAGACGGCCCCAAGGTCCAGAACCGCGCGCCCGGCAGCGACGGCCTGCGCGAGCTCGGCACCGGGGCCCAGATCCTGGTCGACCTCGGCATCCGCCAGCTGCGGCTGATGACCAACCGCCCCCGCAAGATCGTCGGCATCGAGGGCTACGGCCTCGAGATCGTCGACTACGTGCGCCTCTCGGACCCCTCGGTCGACCTCGCGACCGCCCCGCGGCGGGTCCACCGCCTGGGCCTGGTCGAGTCGGGCAGCTGACCGCCGGCCGCGCCGGTTAGTGCGCGGGTTCCTCCTTCCTCCCTCCTCCTCCTGCCACAGGACGCCGCCATGCCGCGCACCATCGAAGGCAACCTGGTCGATCAGGGCGGGCGCTACGCCATCCTGGTCTCCCGCTGGAACGACTTCATCACCGCCCGCCTGCTGGACGGCGCGGTCGACACCCTCCGCCGGCACGGCTCGGACGTCGAGTCCAAGGTGACCGTCGTGTGGGCGCCCGGCTCCTACGAGCTGCCCCTGGTGGCGCGCCGCCTGGCCGAGAGCGGCAAGTACGACGCCGTCATCGCCCTGGCCTGCGTCATCCGCGGCGGGACCCCGCACTTCGACTTCGTCGCGGCCGAAGTCAGCAAGGGCCTGGCCGGCGTCAGCCTCTCGTCCGGCGTGCCCGTGTCCTTCGGCGTGCTGACCACCGACACCATCGACCAGGCGGTCGAGCGGGCCGGCACCAAGATGGGCAACAAGGGCGCCGAAGCCGCCGTCGCGGCCCTCGAGATGGTGAACCTGTTCACGCAGCTCGACGCCCAGGAAGGCTGAGGCATGGCCAGTCGTCGCAAGGCGCGCGAGTACGCGCTCCAGGTGCTCTACAGCGCGGATCTGGCGGAGGTCTCCGTCGGCGACGCCCTGCGCGGGCTGTGGGCCGGGCAGATGGACGGCGAGCTGGCCGCGCGCCCGGCCGAGAGCGCCGAGGTCGAGTTCGCCGAGGGCCTGTGCCGCGGGGTCGAGTCCCGCCGCGACGAGATCGACGCCCTGATCGAGAAGGCCAGCGCGAACTGGCGCCTGCAGCGCATGCCGGTGGTCGACCGCAACATCCTGCGGCTGGCGGCGTACGAGCTGCTGGCCATGCAGGACATCCCCGCCAGCGTCAGCATCAACGAAGGCGTCGAGCTCGCCAAGGCCTTCGGCGAGAAGGAGAGCCGCGCCTTCGTCAACGGCATCCTGGACCGCATCGCCTACGAGCTGGGGCGCGGCGGCCGCCGCCACAAGAAGAAGAAGTGAGCCGCGCGGCGGCCGATCAGGGGACCCGGGCGCGGCACTATGTCGACCCCGCCCTGCGCCGTCGCCGCGAGCTGCAGGCCGATCTCACGATGCTGGTCCTGTGCGCGACCGTCATCGTGCTGAGCATGGTGCTGGCGCCGTCGGACTCGCAGCTGACCCTGTTCGGCTGGGAGCTGCCGCCGATGTGCCTGTGGAAGGGCCTGACGGGACGGGACTGCCTGGGCTGCGGCCTGACGCGCAGCTTCACCTACATGGGCCACGGCATGCTGCGCGACGCCTGGCACATGCACAAGGTCGGGCCGGTGCTCTGGGCCGCCTGCCTGCTGCAGGTGCCGTGGCGCCTTCGCATGATCGTCAAGAACCTCCGCCCCGCAGAGCCTTTGTCCTGACGCGGGCCGTGGTTATCCCTGAAGGGTCCGAGGCCGAGCGCCTCCCGGAGGATCCCATGACCACCGTGTCCCTGACCCCCGCCGCCGTCGCCAACCTGCGCCGCCTGCAGGACGAGTTCGACATGCCCGGCTTCGGCCTGCGCTTCGGCATCACCGGCGGTGGCTGCAGTGGCTACAAGTACGTCCTCGAGCTCGAGGAAGGCCCCATCGAAGGCGACGAGGTCATCGAGATCACCGACGACGTGAAGGTCTTCCTGCACGAAGACCATCGCGAGAAGCTGCAGAACAGCACCATCGACTGGATCGACACCCTGATGGAGACCGGCTTCCGCATCGACAACCCGCAGGCCAAGAACCCCTGCGGCTGCGGCGAGTCCGTCGACTTCTGAGCATCGCACTGCAGCACGGCAGTCCGTGACAGCCCCGGCAGTGGCCCCTGTGGCACCCTCCCGCCGATGTCCGTCTCGCCGCCGAGCCCCGAGCGCCTGCCGCGCCCCGTGATCGCCGCGCTGTCCGTCGGCGCGGCCGTGGCCTTCGGCGCCGCCGCCGCGCGCCCCGGCGTCTTCTTCGTCGACGACGCGTGGTTCTACCTGCAGATCGCCCGCAACCTCGCGGACGGGGCCGGCAGCACCTTCCACGGCGACGGGCCGACCAACGGCTACCACCCGCTGTGGCTCGGCGTCGTCACGCTGCTCGCGCTGCTCGCCGGCGGCGGCAAGGGGCTGCTCCTCGGGCTGGTGCTCGTGGTCCAGGCGGCCCTGGTCGCCCTGGCCGGCGCGGCCCTGTTCCGCACCGCGGCCCTCGCCCGCACGCCCTTCCCGGGCGTGGCCCTGGGGCTGGTGACCGTCTGCCTGCTCACCGACCGCGGCTGGGGCAGCGAGGGCATGCTCAACCTGGCCCTGCACGGCGGGGTGCTGTGGGCCTGGGCGCGGGCCCTGGACCGCGATCGCATCGGGGACTTCGTGCTGGCCGGCCTCCTCGGCGGGCTGCTCTTCCTCGCTCGCCTGGACACGGCCTTCTTCGCCCTCGGCCTGCTCGCCTCCACCGCCGCCCTGCACCCGCGCCGCAGCCGCTTCCTGCCGCTCGGTGTCGGCATGGCGGTCATCGTCCTGCCCTTCCTGGCCTGGCAGCAACACACCTGGGGACACGCGGTGCCGGTCAGCGGCGCCATCAAGAGCACCTTCCCCGTGCCCGACGCCACCGACCTCCTGGGCAAGCTCGGGCGGCTGGGGGGGGGTGTCGCCGCCCTGTCCGGGGTCGGCGCCCTGCTGGCCCTGCGGCGCAACACACCCGGCCGGCCGTTGCTGCTGGCGCTGGGCCTGGGCGCAGTCGGCCACGCCGCCTACACCGGGCTGTTCACGGCGCCGCGCTGGTCCACCGATGTCGTCTACTACTACGTGACCGGCGTGGTCGGCGCCGGCTTCACCCTGGCCGAGCTCTGCCGCCGCTACCTGTCCCTGCTGCCCAGCCTGACCCCGGCGGCGGGTCGCAAGCTCGTCGCCGCCTTCGTGCTGGTGCTGGTCGGCGGCGGCGTGGGCCGGGCCGTGCGCTCGGCGGTCACCGCGCCCACCCGGACTGAAGCCTTCGCCGGCTGGATGGCCGACCACCTGCCCCCCGGCAGCAAGCTGCTCACCGTCGACGCCCCCGGGCGGCTGGCCTGGGTCAGCGGCCTGCCCGTGCACGCGCTGGACGGGCTGACCCAGGACTACGGCTTCTCCGCCGCCCTGCTCGATCCCGACGTCGCCGCCTGGGCCCGCCGCGTCGGCATCACCCACGTCGTCAGCCAGCGCCGGCCCTACCCGGCCCCCTGGGCGCGGGTCGAGGGGGACGAAGACGGCATCACCATCACGGTCCTCGCCCCGGCGACGGGGGAGGAGGCCGGGGTCATCGTCCTGGACCAGCCCCCTCTCGCCAGCCTCTGCGAGGTCGCCGGCGAGCCGGGCTGTGGAGAGGACGTGGGCGTCTGGGTGTGGGGGGGAGGGCGGTAGAGGCGGGGCTCAGGCTGGTGGTGGGGCGCTGGTCGGTGGAGGGGCGGGCTCCGGGCTTCGGGCTTCGGGCTTCAGGAGGGCCGGGCGGGGGGAGGAGGCGTAGGCACCGCCGAGGCCCGCTCGGCGAGGCGACCCCGCCCGCCCTGCCACCCGCGTGCTGCAGCCAGGAGCCCGAAGCCTGCAGCCCCGCCCCGCCACGAACTCTCTCTCGCCGCCCCCGTCGCGCGCGCCGCCGCCGCCACGCACCGCCACCACCTAGATCGCCCCCCCCGCCCCCGGCGAGTTGTCCAGGATCCCCCGCCAGCCGAAGGCGAGCCACTCGCCGTCGGGCAGGGCGCGCAGGACGCGGCGCTCCTTGCCGTCCATCTCGCGCTCGACCAGGGCGCTGCTGCGGCCGGGCTCCAGGATGAGCCCGTACTCGGCGTCGACCCAGGCGGCGGGGTCCAGGTGCGGGACCTCGGCGACGACCTGGCCGCTGCCGACGTCGACCCACAGGATGGTGCAGCGGTCGCCCTCGGGCAGGCGCAGGGCGGCGTACTGGCCGCCGGTGATGCCCCACAGGCGGTCGACCTCGACGTTGATCGTGATGACGTCGCGGCCCTCGGCCCGCTGGCCCTGGCGCAGGGCCGTCCCCAGGTCGTAGTGGCCCAGCACGCCGTCCTGGTCCATGACCAGCATGTCCGGGCGCCGGTTGACGAAGGCGACGTTGACGACGGGCACGTCGGCGAGGGGCACGGGCTGGGGCACGGCGTCGCGACCGGTCGCCGGGTCCAGCACCTTGACCGCGCCCTTGGGGGTGACGACCCCCAGCCAGGTGCCGCCGCCCGACAGGGCCATGGCCTGGGGCCACTCGAGCTCGTAGCCCTTGTTGCGGGCCAGGTCCCACCAGCGCACGCCGCCTTGCTTGAGGTGCACGGCGACCACGGTGCCGCCGACGGCCATGGACCGGGCGCCGGCGGTGGCTGCGCCGCCGTCGAAGACCCGGCGACCGGTGGTGCAGTCGAAGACGTGCACCGGCGAGCGGCTGCCGCGCACCAGGGCCAGCCGACCGTCGCGATCGACCTGGACCTCGACCGGGGGCGCTTCCACCGCCAGCAGGCCCTCGCGCCGATGGCCGCGCCAGACGGCGACGTGGTCGGTGTGGGCCGCCAGCCGGGTGTCGCCGAAGCCGCCGACACAGACGACCGGACCGGCCGCGCCGCTGCTGCCCTGGCCGCTGCCGCTGTGCATCAGGCCGTCGGCGCCGGCCACCTTGACCCCCTGGGGACCCCAGTAGGCCGCGCCGCTGGGGTCGGGGGCGCCGTGCTTGGCCGAGCCCACCGGCTGCAGATCCGGCAGGCTGAAGGTGTGCACCGAGCGCTGGGTGATCGCGCCGGCCTGCCGCCCGTCGGGGGACAGCACCAGGTTCGAGATGCCCGAGCCGCCGCGGGTGGCGAAGCTCCCGATGAGCGCGCCGTCGGCGACCCGCAACAGCGAGATGCCGGCCTGGCCGACGGCCAGCACCATGGTGCCGTCCAGGGTGAACTGGGCCCGCTCGGCCGGCATCTGCAGCCGGTCCATGTACAGCGCCTGCAGGCTCATCAGGTCCATCAGCCGCGGCTGGCCCTGGTCGTCCATCGCCAGCAACCGCTGGCCGCGGGGGTCGAACTCGACCGTGCCGCCCGAGAAGCCCTGCCAGGCGGCCGATCGCTCGTGGGTCTCCAGGTCCCAGATCCGGATGATGCCGTCCTTGGCGATGCTCGCCAGGGTCCGACCTTCGGGGCTGATCGCGACGCCGCGCATGGCGCGCACCCGGCCACGGGCGCCCTCGCGGGCTTCCTGGAAGATGCAGTCGCCGCTGTCGCAGCGGTAGACGCCGACGGTGCCTTCTTCGTCGCCCACGGCCACCAGCTGGCCGCGCTGCACCAGGCTGACCGCGCTCACCGCGGCTTCCGTCGGCTGGAACAGGAGCTGGGGTGCGCTCTCGCCCGGGCGCTGCACCGCGACCACGCCCTGCGCGTCGGCGGTGGCGATGGTGCCGCTGTAGGGGTCGTACTCGGCCGCGGTGATGGCGGCGTCGTGCACGTTGGGGCAGAACTGGTCGACCAGCGCCGGCATGCTCGCTCCCAAGGGGGTGGGCTCGACTCCCGGGTACCCCGGGCGGCCGATACTAACGCCTGCCGCCCCCTCCCACTGCCGCTGCCGCGCCCGCCCGTCGCCGGGCGCCCGCCCCGCCGAGGACCCGTGCCCCCCCGCATCGCCCTGCTCCTGCACATGCACCAGCCGGACTACCGGCACCCCGATGACGGCGTGCCCCAGCTGCCGTGGGTCCGGCTGCACGCCTCGCGCGGCTACACCGACGTCGCCACGCTGATCCTGGAGCGCTGCCCCGACGATCCGGCCCACGCGCCCACCGTCAACGTGGTGCCCTCCCTCCTCGAGCAGCTCGACGCCTACGGTCGCGGCGCCACCGACCGCTGGGAGCAGCTCTCCCGCCTGCCCGCCGAGTCCCTCTCCCCCGACGACGCCGCCTTCGTGCGCGGGCGCTTCGTGCACGGCCACCCCCGCATGCGCGAGGCCTCGCCCCGCTACCGGGACCTCGCCGCGCGCGCCGCGGAGCTGACGACTCCCGCCGAGCTCCGCGACCTGCAGGTGTGGAGCAACCTGTCCTGGCTGGGCAGCGTCGGCCGCCGCGATGCCTTCGTGCAGCAGCTCCTCGCCCAGGATCGGGACTTCTCCCACGACCAGCTGCTCGGCCTGATGGACCGCCAGCGGGCGCTCGTCACCGGCGTCCTCGACCTGTGGCGGCGGCTGCCCTCGGTCAGCGTCACCCCCCAGTGCCACCCCATCCTGCCGCTGCTGGTCGACTTCGGCCACGCCCGCCGCTGTCTGGACCTGCCGGTGCTGGGCCGCGAGCAGGACTTCCGCTTCCCCGACGACGCCGCGCGCCACCTGGCCGACGCCCGCGCCACCTGCCAGCGGCTGCTCGGCCGGACCCCCGACGGCCTGTGGCCCAGCGAAGGCTCGGTCTCGCCCGAGGTCTGGCGCCTGGCCGCCCGGGCCGGCTTCGCCTGGCTGGCCAGCGACGAGCTGGTGCTCGCCCGCAGCGCCCGGGACGCTGGCGCCCGGGTCGATGGCCCCTGGGCCGCGGACGACGACCTGGCGGGCCCGCGGATGTTGTTCCGCGACCACGATCTCTCCGACCGCATCGGCTTCCACTACCAGCACCTGCCGCCGGGCCTCGAAGGCGGGCGGCGCGCCCTCGACGATCTGCTCGGCGCCGCCGCGGCGCGCTGGGGCGACTCCGCCGGTCCCGTGCCCGTCATCCTGGACGGCGAGAACCCCTGGGAAGCCTTCGTCGACGCCGGCGAGGGCTTCCTGACCGCCCTGTTCGACAGCGGGGCCGTCTGCTCGCTCGACACCGCGGCCCAGGCCCCGGCCATCGGGCGCATCGCGCGGCTGCACACCGGGTCGTGGATCGACGCCGACTTCCGCATCTGGGCGGGCGACGAAGAGGACCGCCAGGCCTGGCGCCTGCTCTTCGATCTGCGCGCCGCCTTCGAGGCCCACGGCCGGCCCGAGCCCGCCTGGCGCCACGTCGCCAACGCCGAGAGCAGCGACTGGTTCTGGTGGTTCGGCCCCGAGTTCCACACCGAGGTCGCCGACTTCTTCGACGCCCTGTTCCGCGCCCACCTGCGAGGCGGCTGGCAGGCGCTGGGCCTGCCGGTGCCCGACGCCCTCGAGCACCCGGTGGCCCAGGGGGACGATGCCGCCGTCGTGATCGCCCCGGCCGCCGCAGGGTCGCTGGCCGAGGCCGCCCGCCTGCCGACGCCGCGCGGGGGGGCGATGACCCAGGGCCGATCCTGGCTGCGGAGCCTGCGGGTGGCGCTGGGAGGAGGGAGCCTCTCGGTCTGGGCCGAGGGCGGGGAGGGGCTCCGCCTGCTGCGTGAAGGAGGCGAGCCGCTGTCCTTCGCGGAGGAGGCGGACGCGGTCGGCTGGCGTCACGTGGAGGCGCCGTGCGCCGAGCGCCGGGTGCGCCTGGCCGTGGCCGGACCCGACGGGCAGCGCCACCCCGCGCACGGCTGGTTGACGGTGCAAGCGGGTCCCGCGGGCCCCGAAGGCCCGGACGGGAGCGCGCCGTGACCGGGCGTGACCTCGCGGGCGCGGGGCTCTGGTAGGCTGCCTCGGGCCAGCCGGTCGGGGGGACCGGGGCGTTCCGCCGAACGGCTCCTCCCCGTCGCATCTTCGCTCCCTCCTTCGACCTCCAGGTCCATGCCGCCGCTCAACCTCAGCCTGGTGATCCACGACCAGCTCGCTCCGGGCGAGCGCGAGTCACGGGTGGCGCGGGCAGGACGGCAGGCCTGGCGACCCCTCGTCGAGTGCCTCGTCGCCAACGCCCACATGCGGGTGGCGCTGCACCTGTCGGGTGCGCTGACCGAGTGGCTCGACGCCGAAGAACCCTCGGTCCTCGATGCGCTGGCGCGCCTGGTCGAGCGCGACCAGGTCGAGATCCTGAGCGGCTCCCCGGTGGGCGCGGCGCTCCAGGGCCTGCCCGAGCGCGACGCCGCCGGGCACCTGCAGGCCACGAACCGGTGGGCCGAGCAGCGGCTGGGCGCCACGGTGCGCGGCGCCTGGCTGGGCGCGGGCGGCTGGGACGGCATCTACCCCCGCATCCTGGCCAAGGCCGGCGTGCACTACGCCCTGGTGGACCGCGCCTTGCTGGCCCCGTCGGGCGCCGGCTTCGAGCTGGACAGCACCTGGTACGTGGCCGAGCGCGAGGGCGCGGCGGTCGGCCTGCTGCCGCTGGACTCGCGGGTCGCCGCGCTCGTTCCCTGGGCCCTGCCCCGCTACCTGGGCCACGAGCTCAAGGCCCGGGCCGCGGTCGGCGAGAAGATCGTGGTGGCCGCGGTCGGCGCCGAAGCCCTGGGCCTGGCCCACGGCAGCCAGCGCTGGTGCTGGGGCTCGGATCGGGCGTGGATGCCGTCGGCCGCCGACATGCTCAAGCGCCAGGCCAGCTGGCTGCGCATGGTGCTGCCCGGGCGCGTCGCCGGCCAGGGCCGCCCCACGCGGCGGGTCTACCCGCTGGCCGGCACTCCCTTCGACCTCGGCGCCGACGCGCTGCCGCCCGGCGTGGGCCGCCGCTGGAGCCGGATCCGTCGCGACCTGGACGAAGGCGAGGATCCCGTGCTGGCGCGGCTCGGCAGCTTCATGGCGGGCCCGCCCTGGGAAGCCTTCCTGGCCCGCCGGGACGAGGTCAACCAGCTGCACAAGCACATGCTGCGCGTCAGCGGCTCGGTGCAGCGGCTGCGGCGATCCCTGCGCGCCGCCGACGGCCAGGTCCTGCCCGACCGGGTGGCGGCCTACGAGCGGGCGCGGGGCTGGTTGTACTCGGCACAGGCCGGCGCCGTCCTGCACGGCGGGCCCACCGGCGGCATCGACCGGCCGGATCTGCGGCATGCCGCGTGGACCTCGCTGCTGCGCGCCCACCAGTCGGTGCGCACGGCGCTCGGCGAAGAAGGCGAGCTGCGCCACCAGATCGCCGACTACGACTGCGACGGCTTCCGCGAGGTGCACATCAGCGGGCCCGAGTACGCCGCGACCGTGCGGCCCGCGGCGGGTGGGTCGATCGGCATGCTCGGCTTCTGGGACCGGGGCAACATCGCCAACGTCGTGCGCCGGGTGGAAGAGCCCTGGCACGACCACCTGTCCTTCTCGGCCCAGCTGCCCAGCATCGTCCCCGACGACAGCGAGGACGAGGCCGATCTGTTCGACGACGACGAGGTCCTCGAAGAGCTCACCGACGAGATGGACAGCGTCGGCACCGTGCGCACCGACTTCCTCGAGCGGGTGCGGCTGCCCGAGCCGCCGCCGCTGCCGACGCCGCGCGGCCACCAGGACGCGACCCTCGCCCGCGACAACCACCCGCGCCTGCTGTTCCAGGAACACTTCCTGGGGCCCGGCACCCGCCTGGAGAACCTGCGGCGCGACCAGCACCCCCAGCAGGGCGACTTCCTGGACGGGGCCTACACCCTGCTGTCGGCCGAGCGGGTCGACGACGAAGAGGTGCACGTCGCCCTGGCGCGCGAAGGCGTCGTCGACGAAGGCGGCGAGCAGCGGCTGGTCCGGGTGCACAAGCGCTACGTCTTCCACCGCGACACGCCGGTCATCGACGTGTCCTACGAAGTCAGCAACCGCTACCGCGAGCCCGTGCGCTCCCGGTTCGCCGTCGAGCTGAACATCGGGCTGGACGGGCAGCTGCACCCCGAGCGCTTCATCCAGTCCGGGGACCGGCGGGCGCTGCTGGACCGAGACGAGGTCTGGGAGTCCGTCACCGAGCTGTCCGTGGTCATGCCCGACCAGCGGGTGCGGCTCAACCTGTGGACCGGCGACCCGGCGACCCTGTACTTCTACGCCGTGCGCGGCGTGGTGCGGACCTGCGAGGGCTACGAGCCCGTGCTGCACGGCACCTGTCTGGTGCTGGCCTGGGACCTGTCGCTGTGGGGCGAGGAGAAGATGCGGACCGATCTCTTCCTGAGCGTCGAGCGCGCCTGACGGGCTACGTCGCCCGCTCTTCCGGAGGTCCAGATGGCGGACGGCAGCTTCGTGCTCGTGCTGCACGGGCACATGCCCTGGGTGATGAACCACGGGGTCTGGCCCCACGGCGAACACTGGCTCTACGAAGCGGCGCTCGGCGTGTACCTGCCGATGCTGCAGGTCGTCGACGAGCTCGACCGGCAGGGCGCTCGGGCCGGCTTCACCATGGGCCTGATGCCCGTGCTCATCGAGCAGCTGCGGCACCCGCGGTTCGCGCCGGGCTTCCGCGCCTACCTCGACGAGCGCCTGCACCGGGCCCGCGCCGACCAGTCCGATCCGGGCCACGCTGCCCTGGCCCGCCACTGGGAAGCGCAGCTGTCGGCGCATCGCGACCGCTTCGACGCCATCGACGGTGACCTGGTCGGCGCCTTCGCCGCCCATGCCCGCGCCGGCCGCATCGAGCTGCTCAGCAGCCTGGCCACCCACGGCTACGCCCCGCTGTTGCTGCACGACGCCAGCATCCGCGCCCAGCTGTCCGCCGGCCTCGCGATCAGCGAGCGCCACCTGGGCTACCGCCCGACCGGCGTGTGGCTGCCCGAGTGCGCCTACCGCCCGGCGGGCCCGTGGACCCCGTCGGTCCTGCACGGGGACGAGCGCATGCGCGCCGGGGTGGAGCAGATCCTCCAGGAACAGGGCGTCACCCACTTCTTCGTCGACTCCCACCTGATCCGCGGCGCCCGCAGCGAGGGCTGGGTCGACGCCGGCGGAGGCTTCCACAAGGTCGGCTGGGACCAGGCCGACGCCAGCGACGGGCGCCAGTGGCGCGACGTGCTCGAGCCGCACCGGGTCGGCAGCCACGGCGGCATGAGCCACGTCACCGCCTTCGCCCGCCACCCCCAGGTCAGCGAGCAGGTCTGGTCCGGCGACGTCGGCTACCCCGGCGACGGCCGCTACCTGGAGTTCCACAAGAAGGTCGGCGCCGACGGCCTGCGCTACTGGCGCGTCACCAGCCGGACCACAGGCCTGGGCGGCAAGCTGCCCTACGAGCCGGACGCCGCCGCCGCCGCGGTCCACGAACACGCCGCCCACATGGCGCACACCGTGCACGAGGTGCTCTACGGCTACCGCCAGGGCACCGGGCGCGACGGCTGCATCACGGCCCCATTCGACGCCGAGCTGTTCGGCCACTGGTGGTACGAAGGCCCGGCCTTCCTCGAGCAGCTGCTGCTCAACCTGCACCGCGACCCCGCCGTGCGGGTGCAGACCGCGGCGGAGCGGCTGCAGAGCCACCCCTCCGACAAGGTCGCGTGGCTGCCTGAGGGGTCCTGGGGCGACGGCGGCGACCACCGCGTCTGGTTCCGCGACGAGTACCGCTGGGTGTGGGAGACCGCCTACCGGGCCGAGGACCGGTTCCTGGGCCTGCGGTGGCGGGTCTCCCAGGCGCCGGCCCGGGCCCGTCGCCGGGCGGCCCGCTGGATCGAGCGCGCCGGCCGCGAGCTGCTCCTCCTCCAGAGCAGCGACTGGCCCTTCGTCATCACGACGGGCGGCGCGGTCGACTACGGCTGGCAGCGCATCTGTGGCCACCAGCAGGCCTACGATCGCGCCTGCCGCGCGGTCGAGGACGCCCTCGCCGGCCGCCCCATCGATCCCGTGCTCAAGGCCGAGCTCGGTGTCGATCACCTGGTCGACGGCTGGCAGACGCCGGTCGAGCCGGGGTGGTGGCGGGAGTAGGGCCGCTCAGTAGGCGGCCATGTAGTCGACGGTGATGTCCACCTGGACCGCGCCCTCGGGCGGGACCGTCACGACGCAGAGGCCCGCCGCGCTGAAGCTGTTGCAGTACCAGGCGCCGTCGTCGTCGGCGACGACCGATGCGTTGCCGCCGGGCAGCTCCAGGGCATAGCAGCCGTCGGCGTCGGCCGTGGTGGTGGCCAGCGGCGCCACGTCCGGCACCAGGTAGCGGCCGTAGGCTTCGGGCTTGTCCTCGGCGGCGACCGTGTCGGCGGTGGTCAGGGGAGGGAAGCCGGCGACGGCGACGGCCAGCGGCCACTCCTCGCCGCTGCTGGCCCCGTCGCCGGGCATCCAGTTGCCCTCGCGCCACATGACCCGGCCGTACACCCCGGTGCCCAGGTCGGCGGCGCGAGAGGCGCAGTCCACCTCGACGGTCCCTGTGTCGGTGCCCCCGTCGGTGGTTCCGCTGTCCGAGGGGCCCCCGGTGTCGTCGTCGTCCTTGTCGCCGCAGGCGAAGAGCACGAGGGGGAGGGCCAGCAGGATCCGGAGGTGCAGCTTCATGAGGTCAACGTAGCCGTGGCGACTCCCGCCCGCGTTAGCTGCGCTCGCCCCGAGGTGCCCGATGTCGCAGCCGCCCACTGCCGCGCCCCTGACCGTCGTGTCCGTCAGCGCCGAGGTCGCGCCCTGGTCCAAGGTCGGTGGCCTGGCCGACGTCGCCAGCGCCCTGCCCGTCGCCCTGGCCGAGCGTGGCCACCGCGTGCTCGGCGTGGCCCCGCGACACGCGGCCTACGACGACGCCTGGGACACGGGGCTGACCGCCCGCTTCGGCCTGTTCGGTCAGCGCCACGAGGTCCGGTTCTTCCACGCCCGCGTCGACGGCGTCGATCGCGTCTTCGTCGACCACCCCGCCATCCGCCGCGGCGGCGTCTACGGCACCGACCAGGGCGGCTACGCCGACAACCTGCTGCGGTTCGCCCTCCTGTCGCGTGCGGCGCTGGTGGCGCCGGCCCTGCTGCCGGGGTTCTCCCTGCCCACCGACGGCGCGGACACCGTCTTCCTCGCCCACGACTGGCATGCCGGGCTGGTGCCGCTCTATCTGGCCGCCCGCTACCGGCACCACGGCCTGCTCTCCCGGGCCCGCTCCATCCTGGTCGTGCACAACCTCGCCCACCAGGGCCGCTACGCCCCGGGGGTGCTGCCGGGCCTCGACCTCGAAGCGCGCTGGCGCTCCGTCCTGGACATGGACGGCCACGTCAACGTGCTCAAGGGCGGCATCGCCGCCGCCGATCGCGTGGCGACGGTCTCGCCTCGCTACGCCCACGAGATCACCACCCCCGAGCACGGCTTCGGCCTGGACCCCATCCTGCGCATGCGCGGCCCGGTGCCCGACGGCATCCGCAACGGCCTGGACACCCGCAGCTGGGACCCCGCGACCGATCCCCACCTGCCGGCCAACTTCTCGGCCGACGACCTCTCGGGCAAGGCCGCCTGCAAGGCCGCGCTGCAGCAGGAGCTCGGCCTGCCGGTCGATCCCACGGCCCCCCTCGTCGGCTGCGTCGGTCGCCTCGACGCCCAGAAGGGCATCGACGTGCTGCTGCCCGTGCTGCCCTGGCTGCGCGACCAGGGCGCCCAGGTCGTCGTGCTCGGCTCGGGCTCGCCGCTGCTCCAGGACGCCCTCCGCCGCGTGAATGGCGACCGGGTGCGCGTCCGCATCGGCTTCGACGGCCCCCTCTCCCGTCGGATCACCGCCGCCTCCGACCTGTTCGTCGTGCCCAGCCGCTTCGAGCCCTGCGGGCTCACCCAGATCCAGGCCATGCGCTACGGCGCCGTGCCCGTGGTCGCCGGCACCGGCGGCCTGTTCGACACCGTGCCGCCCTACGACCCGGTCCACCAGCAGGGCCACGGCTTCCGCGCCTGGCCCGGCAGCGCCGAGAGCCTGCGCCACGCCTTCGGGGACGCGCTGTACACCTGGCGGCACTGGCCCGACAGCTTCGCCGGGCTGCGCGATCGCGGCATGCGCCACGACTGGTCCTGGAACCTGCCGGCCGCGGCCTGGGAACAGGCCATGACCGCCGCCCTGGACGCGCCCGCCTGGGCCTGAGCGGGGCGCCCTGTCCACGAACCGTCAGGACTCGTCCTCCACGACCCGATCGCCCGCTGCGCCCGCTATCTTGGCGCTCCAAGCCCTGGAGTCCCCATGTCCCTCCGCCTCGCCCGCGTCCTCCTCCCCGCCCTCTGCGCGGGTCTCGTGCTCACCGCCTGCTTCGACAAGGCTGAAGAAGACGACGACGACAGCAGCAGCGACGGCGGCGGCGGCGGCTGGATGGGCGACGACGGCGGCACGACCGGCAGCACCGGCAGTGGCGGCGGCGGCGGCGGCGGCTCCTCGTCGGGGGACGCGGACGGCGACGGCCTGACCGATGCCGAAGAAGCCGACCTCGGCACCGACCCGGGCGATCCCGACAGCGACGGAGACGGCGTGGACGACGGCGACGAGGTCGCGGCCGGCACCAGCCCCACGAACCCCTACAGCCACGAGTACGCCGAGGGCGGCTACAACGTCGGCGACTGCGCCGAGCCGCCCGATGCCGACAGCCCCAGCGGCGCCAACAACGGCTACGCCGCGACCTGGGACGAAGGCGACGTCGTCGCCAACTCCACCCTGGTCGACCAGCACGGCCAGGACGTCGACCTGTACAGCTTCTGCGGCCAGCACATCATGATCGCCTTCGGCGCCATGTGGTGTGGCCCCTGCCAGGAGCTCGCCTCGGACGTGCAGGACCTCCAGGACGACTACGGCCCCGACGGCTTCCAGGCCATCGAGATCCTGATCGAGGACACCAGCGGCAGCAGCCTGGACAGCGGCGACCTC
>JACKEY010000007.1 GCA_020632755.1 Alphaproteobacteria bacterium
GTAGGTCTCGCTGTCGTCGCCGTCGCCGTCGGCGTCGTAGTCGCTGCCGCCGCTGCAGTCGCTGTCGACGCCGTCGTACCAGGTCTCGGTGGCGCTGCTGCTGATGTCGGCGTCGTCGTCGTCGCAGTCGCCGCCGCCGTAGGCGTCGCTGTCGTCGCCGTCGCCGTCGGCGTCGTAGTCGCTGCCGCCGGAACAGTCGCTGTCGGTGCCGTCGTACCAGACATCGATGGCGTCGGGGTTCACGCCCGCGTCGGTGTCGTCGCAGTCGTCGCCGCCGTAGCCGTCGCTCTGGAAGCCATCGCGGTCGGCGTCGTAGTCGTCGTCGTCCGCACAGTCGCTGTCCACACCGTCGTACCAGGTGTCGGTGGCGCCCGGGTAGGTCGACGCCTCGCTGTCGTCGCACTCTTCGCAGGCGGCCCAGCCGTCGCCGTCGGCGTCGTCGTAGCCGACGCTGCCGTCACAGTTGTAGTCGTTGGGATCGGCGCAGTCGTCTTCGGTTGCGCCGGGGTTGTAGGCGGCGTCGCCGTCGTCGCAGTCGCCGCCCACCGTCGCCGTGCCCTCGGGCTGGGCGCAGGCCATGGTCATCGCGTCGTCAGCACCGAAGCCGTCGGCATCGGCATCGCCGTAGAAGGTCGAGCCGGTGGAGCTGTCCAGGCTGTCGTCCGCGTCGTCGATCAGGTCGTCGCAGTCGTTGTCGATGTCGTCGCAGATCTCGGTCGCGCCGGGGTTCACGGCGGCATCGCCGTCGTCGCAGTCCTCGGTCTCGTCGTAGCCGTCGCCGTCGGCGTCCACCGGGCCGGTGTCGGTGTCCGTGTCGGTGTCCGTGTCCGTGGTGTCCGTCATGTCGGTGGTGTCGTCGGTGGTGCCGGTGTCGCCGCCGTCGTCGCCGATGTCGCCGCCGCTGTCTTCGCCCCCCTTGTCCTTGCAGGCGATGAGCGGGGACAGGCCGAAGGCCAGGGGAACCAGGAACGCAGGAATCACGGAGCGCATGGAGCGACCTCGGGAAGGGGGAAGTGGGGACCTTGCGGACCACGCTACCCCGAACCCGAGTCGACAGCGACGCAGCACCGGACTTCTGTCACACCAACGGGCTCTCGTCGGTCTCAGTCCGTGATGCAGCTGTCCGACTCGGCATCGTCCGAGCAGAGGAAGTCCGCGTCGTCGCCGAAGTCGTAGGTCTCCGACTTCTTGCCCAGGCGAATGTCTCCCGACGCGTTGTCCCAGCCGGTCCCGTCTTCGCCGAAGCTGCAGCCGTCGGAGTCGAAGCTGCTGTTGCGGGTGGTGCTGGAGAAGATGTCGTAGAGCAGCACGCCGTACACGGCGTTGCTCCACACGCCGGCGCTCCCGCTCGAGGTCGCGGTGCAGGTGGTCTCGACCTCCCACAGCGCCAGTCCGCTGCTGCTGTTGTCTTCGATGACGTTGTCGATCATGTCCAGACCGACCTGCCAGCCGGACACGGCGCCCGCCAGGCTTCCCGAGGCCGAGCCGGTGCTGTTGCCGTAGATCCACAAATCCTGCAGCAGGACGTCGGAGTCGTAGGCCCTGGCGCTGAAGCTGCCGCAGCTGTCGTCGCCGATGGCGATGGCGCTGCCGTAGTAGCAGGCGTAGCCCTCGGTCAGGCCGATGCCTTCGATGGTGTAGGTCGAGGTGTTGGCGAGCAGCTCGATGATGACGTTGTTGTCGCTGCCGGAGACCGTGACGACGTCGGCGCCGCCGTGGCCGATGATCGAGGCGCTGGTCTTGACGTCGAAGTTGGCGTACCAGGTGTTCGGGCACAGGTTCAGGTCGCCCGCCGTCGTGATCTCGTAGGAGACCGGGCTGTCGTAGGTGCCCGCACCCAGCGTGTCGGACAGGTCCGTGACCGTGCCGTCGTCGCCGATCCACGTCGCCAGGCCTGCTTCGTCCCACCCGGTCGCGTCACAGTCGTTCTGGGCGCCGTCGCAGATCTCGGTGGCGCCCGGGTAGACCAGGTCGTCGGCGTCGTCGCAGTCCAGGCCCTCGGCCCGGTAGCCGTCGCCCGGGTCCTCGCAGTACCACTCCGAGCTGGCTTCGTCGCCGAAGCCGTCGCCGTCGGCATCGGGGAACCACTCGGTCTGCGTGCTGGGGTCGACGGTGTCGTCGGCGTCGTCGGCGACGCCGTTGCAGTTCTCGTCCACGTCGGCGTCGTCGCACACTTCCGTGGCGCTGGTGTTGATGCTGCTGTCGGTGTCGTTGCAGTCGCCGCCGCCGTAGTCGTCGCTGTCCTCGCCGTCGCCGTCGGCGTCGTAGTCGCTGTCGCCGGCGCAGTCGCTGTCGACGCCGTCGTACCAGCTGTCCGTCGCGCCATCGTAGATGTCGGCGTCGGTGTCGTCGCAGTCCTCGCCGCCGTAGCTGTCGCTGTCCTGGCCGTCACCGTCGGCGTCGTAGTCGCTGTCCTCGCCGCAGTCCTGGTCGACGCCGTCGTACCAGATCTCGTCCGCGCCCGGGTTCACGGTGGCGTCGGACTCGTCGCAGTCGTCGCCGCCGTGTCCGGCGCTCTGGTAGCCGTCGCCGTCGGCATCGTAGTCGTCGTCGCCGGCACAGTCCTGGTCGACGCCGTCGTACCAGATCTCGGCGGCCAGGCTGCTGATGCTGCTGTCGGCGTCGTCGCAGTCGCCCCCGCCGTAGCTGTCGCTGTCGTCGCCGTCGCCGTCGGCGTCGTAGTCACTGCCGCCCGCACAGTCGCTGTCGACGCCGTCGTACCAGGTGTCGGTGGCGCTGGTGTTGATGCTGCTGTCGGTGTCGTCGCAGTCGCCGCCGCCGTAGGCATCGCTGTCGTCGCCGTCACCGTCGGCGTCGTAGTCGCTGTCACCCGCACAGTCGCTGTCGACGCCGTCGTACCAGGTGTCGGTCGCGCCGTCGTAGATGGTGGCGTCGGTGTCGTCGCAGTCGGCGCCGCCGTAGCTGTCGCTGTCCTGCCCGTCGCCGTCGGCGTCGTAGTCGCTGTCGCCGGCGCAGTCGCTGTCGACGCCGTCGTACCAGGTGTCCGTGGCACCGTCGTAGATGGTGGCGTCGGTGTCGTCGCAGTCGCTGCCGCCATAGGTCTCGCTGTCGTCGCCGTCGCCGTCGGCGTCGTAGTCGCTGCCGCCGCTGCAGTCGCTGTCGACGCCGTCGTACCAGGTCTCGGTGGCGCCGCTGCTGATGTCGGCGTCCGCGTCGTCGCAGTCGCCGCCGCCGTAGGCATCGCTGTCGTCGCCATCGCCGTCGGCGTCGTAGTCGCTGCCGCCGGAACAGTCGCTGTCGACGCCGTCGTACCAGGTGTCGGACGCGTCAGGGTTGATGGCTGCGTCGGTGTCGTCGCAGTCGTCGCCGCCGTAGCCGTCGCTCTGGAAGCCATCGACGTCGGCGTCGTAGTCGTCGTCGCCGGCGCAGTCGCTGTCCACACCGTCGTACCAGGTGTCGGTGGCGCCCGGGTAGGTCGACGCTTCGCTGTCGTCGCACTCCTCGCAGGCGGCCCAGCCGTCACCGTCGGCGTCGTCGTAGCCGACGCTGCCGTCGCAGTTGTAGTCGTTGGGATCGGCGCAGTCGTCTTCGGTCGCGCCGGGGTTGTAGGCGGCGTCGCCGTCGTCGCAGTCACCGCCCACCGTCGCCGTGCCCTCGGGCTGGACGCAGGCTTCCACCATCGCGTCGTCAGCGCCGAAGCCGTCGGCGTCCGCGTCGCCGTAGAAGGTCGAGCCGGTCGAGCTGTCCAGGCTGTCGTCGGCGTCGTCGATCAGGTCGTCGCAGTCGTTGTCGATGTCGTCGCAGATCTCGGTCGCGCCGGGGTTCACGGCGGCGTCGCCGTCGTCGCAGTCCTCGGTCTCGTCGTAGCCGTCGCCGTCGGCGTCCACCGGGCCCGTGTCGGTGTCCGTGTCGGTGTCCGTGTCCTTCGTGTCGGTGTCGTCCGTGGTGTCGTCGGGCGTGCCGGTGTCGTCGTCGATGGTGCCGTCGCCGTCGGTGCCTCCGTCCTTGTCGCCGCAGGCGAGGAACAGGGACGAGGCGAGGGGGAGGATCAGCAGGCGGGAGAGGGTCATCGAGACTCCAGGGGGTCGGATGTGTGGAAGAGAGGTGTCGGTCAGATGCAGCTGGTGTCGTCGCAGACGAAGTCGGCGTCGTCGCCGTAGCTGCTGTAGGTGCCGGCAACGTTGTGGTAGATGTCCACCGACACGTTGTCGTCGCCGCCACTGCTGGTGCCGAAGTCGCAGTCGACCGCAGTGAACGACAGGGAATCGGTGGCCAGGTACATGCCGCCGCCTGTGGTCGCGCTGTTGGCCACGACGCCCGCGTAGTCCGTGGTGCTGCCCGTACAGGTCGCGGTGACCGTATTCCAGATGTACAGGCCGCCCGCGTAGCTGGCGTCGTTCCCGTCGATGAGCGTGTTGTCCATGTCGTAGGTCATGGCCGCGTAGTTGCCGTCGACGAAGAAGCCGCCGCCGCTGGTGCCGGCGACATTGTCGTAGATGTCGCTGTCGCTGATCTCGAAGCTCGGCCAGCCGGGGAAGCCGGCGGCACCCCAGGTCGCCGTGTTCTCGTAGAAGGTGCTCGCGGTGACGGTCGTCGCGCAGCCATAGGTGTGCAGGGCACCGCCCAGCTGACCGTCGTTGCCCGTGAAGCCGGCGTCCTGGATGTCCAGCACGCTGGTGCCGGTGCTGTCGTAGCAGTTGATGCCGCCGCCGGCGGTGTAGCTGCCGTAGTTGCCGGTCGACGTCGCCGCTCCGTCCTGGATCGTGACGTCCGAGATCGACACGGTCAGGCCGGTGCCCTGGATGTCGACGACACTGTCCACGCCTTCGCCGGAGATGAAGCTGTTGTCCGCGCCCCCACCGGTGATGGTCAGGTCCGCGTCGACCGACAGGTTCGTGTAGAACGTCCCGTCGCAGAACTCCAGCGTGCCGTCCTCGGTCACGCTGTAGGACGCCGGCGAGCCCGCGCTGCCGCTCACCGAAGACGTCACGTCCGTGCGATCGCCGCTGCTGTCGATCCAGGTGACGGTGCCGGCCTCGTCCGTGGCGGCGTTGCAGTCGTTGTCGATGCCGTCACACACCTCGGCGGCGCCCGGGTTGATCTCGATGTCGGTGTCGTCGCAGTCGGAACCGCCGTAGCTGTCGCTGTCGTAGCCATCGAGGTCGGCGTCGTAGTCGCTGTCGCCGCCGCAGTCGCTGTCGATGCCGTCGTACCAGGTGTCGGCCGCGCCGTCGTAGATGCTGGCATTGGTGTCGTCGCAGTCGGCGCCGCCGTAGGCATCGGCGTCCTGGCCGTCGCCGTCGGCGTCGTAGTCGCTGGCTTCGTCGCAGTCCTGATCGACACCGTCGTACCAGGTCTCGGTGGCGCCGGTGAAGATGCTGCTGTCGGTGTCGTCGCAGTCGTCCCCGCCGTAGGCGTCGCTGTCCTCGCCGTCGCCGTCGGCATCGTAGTCGCTGTTGCCTTCGCAGTCGCTGTCGACGCCGTCGTACCAGCTGTCGGCCGCGCCGTCGTAGATGGTGGCGTCGGTGTCGTCGCAGTCGCTGCCGCCGTAGGCGTCGCTGTCCTGGCCGTCACCGTCGGCGTCGTAGTCGCTGTCGCCGGCACAGTCGCTGTCCACGCCGTCGTACCAGCTGTCACCGGCGCCGTCGTAGATGCTGGCGTCGGTGTCGTCGCAGTCCTCGCCGCCATAGGCGTCGCTGTCCTGCCCGTCGCCGTCGGCGTCGTAGTCGCTGTCCTCGCCGCAGTCCTGGTCGACGCCGTCGTACCAGATCTCGTCCGCGCCGGGGTGGATGGACGCGTCGGTCTCGTCGCAGTCGTCGCCGCCGTGGCCGGCGTTCTGGTAGCCGTCGCCGTCGGCGTCGTAGTCGTCGTCGCCGGCGCAGTCCTGGTCGACGCCGTCGTACCAGATCTCGGTGGCGCCGGTGTAGATGGACGCGTCGGCGTCGTTGCAGTCGCCGCCGCCGTAGCTGTCGCTGTCGTCGCCGTCGCCGTCGGCGTCGTAGTCGCTGCCGCCGGAACAGTCGCTGTCGATACCGTCGTACCAGGTGTCGGTGGCGCCGCTGTAGATGGACGCGTCGCCGTCGTCGCAGTCGCCGCCGCCGTAGGCATCGCTGTCGTCGCCGTCGCCGTCGGCGTCGTAGTCGCTGCCGCCAGAACAGTCGCTGTCGACGCCGTCGTACCAGGTGTCCGTCGCGCCGTCGTAGATGGTGGCGTCGGTGTCGTCGCAGTCGGCGCCGCCGTAGCTGTCGCTGTCCTGACCGTCGCCGTCGGCGTCGTAGTCGCTGTCGCCGGCGCAGTCGCTGTCGACGCCGTCGTACCAGGTGTCCGTGGCGCCGTCGTAGATGGTGGCGTCGGTGTCGTCGCAGTCGCTGCCGCCATAGGTCTCGCTGTCGTCGCCGTCGCCGTCGGCGTCGTAGTCGCTGCCGCCGCTGCAGTCGCTGTCGACGCCGTCGTACCAGGTCTCGGTGGCGCCGCTGCTGATGTCGGCGTCCGCGTCGTCGCAGTCGCCGCCGCCGTAGGCATCGCTGTCGTCGCCGTCGCCGTCGGCGTCGTAGTCGCTGCCGCCGGAACAGTCGCTGTCGACGCCGTCGTACCAGGCGTCGGCCGCGTCGGGGTTGATGGCCGCGTCGGTGTCGTCGCAGTCGTCGCCGCCGTGGCCGTCGCTCTGGAAGCCGTCGACGTCGGCGTCGTAGTCGTCGTCCCCGGCACAGTCGCTGTCGACGCCGTCGTACCAGGTGTCGGTGGCGCCCGGGTAGGTCGACGCCTCGCTGTCGTCGCACTCTTCGCAGGCGGCCCAGCCGTCACCGTCGGCGTCGTCATAGCCGACGCTGCCGTCGCAGTTGTAGTCGTTGGGATCGGCGCAGTCGTCTTCGGTCGCGCCGGGGTTGTAGGCGGGGTCCGCGTCGTCGCAGTCGCCGCCCACCGTCACCGTGCCCTCGGGCTGGGCGCAGGCCATGGTCATCGCATCGTCGGCGCCGAAGCCGTCCGCGTCGGCGTCGCCGTAGAAGGTCGAGCCGGTGGAGCTGTCCAGGCTGTCGTCGGCGTCGTCGATCAGGTCGTCGCAGTCGTTGTCGATGTCGTCGCAGATCTCGGTCGCGCCGGGGTTCACGGCGGCGTCCCCGTCGTCGCAGTCCTCGGTCTCGTCGTAGCCGTCCCCGTCGGCGTCCACCGGGCCGGTGTCCGTGTCCGTGTCGGTGTCCGTGTCCGTCGTGTCGGTGGTGTCGTCGGTCGTGCCGGTGTCGCCGCCGTCGTCGCCGATGTCGCCGCCGCTGTCTTCGCCCCCCTTGTCCTTGCAGGCGATGAGCGGGGACAGACCGAGGGCCAGGGGAACCAGGAAGGCGGGGACGACGGAACGCATGCGGAGCCCGGGTCGAGGGGGGAAGGGGAGGAGAGGGTACCGCCTGCGAGTCCGCGGTGCAGGCCCCGAACTCCCCAGCCCCGCTCCTCGCCCCCCTCCTCGCCCCCGCTCCTGGACCGCCTGACCGGGCCGGTGGGATAGCCTCTGACTCCCCCCACCGGAGCCTCCATGCTGCCCTTGCTCGTCGCCCTCGCGGCTCCTGCGCACGCTGTCGTCGGCAGCGCCGGCGCCTACCCCGCCGACTCGCTGGCCCACGCCCAGGACTTCGACGCGATCGGGCTCGTCGAGGGTTCCGACTGCGTCGTGGTGCTGGTGGCGCCTCGGCAGGCGGTCGGCCTGGCGTCTTGTGTGGACGGGGCCGACGAGATCCGACTGGGGGACGGCGTGGCCCTGGACCGGCGCGCCATCGTCGACCGGATCGAGGCCGTCCCGGACCACACCGCCGGGGGCCCTGGCGACCTGGCCGTGCTGCACCTGACGTCGAGCGTCGCCGACGTCGACCCCCTGCCGATCACCTTGCGGGATCCCCGGGGAGAGCGGGGCCGCATCGTCGGCTTCGGCCCGTGGGGCACGGTCGACGCCTGGCCGGACGGCGCCACGTCCGGCGGCGAGCGCCGGGCTGTGGACAACGCCATCGACGATCACGACGCCGAGCTGGGCCTGCGGGTCGACTTCGACGCGCCCGACGGCTCCGGCAACAGCCTGTGGCTGGTCGAGGGCGTGCAGTCTGGTGCGACCGGGGTGCCCGACGAAGGCATCGCCGGTCCCGACGACGTCGGCGCAGCCCTCCTGGTGCCGTCCGATGCCGGCTGGCGGCTGGTCGGCCTGTTCCAGGAGGTCGACGGCCTGGACGGCGAGCCGGGCGACATCGGCAGCATCGCGCGCTTCCTGCCGCTGTCGACCCACGCCGCGTTCCTCGACGCCCAGGACGCCCTGTGGAGCGATGGGGACGCGGGCGCCGACCCGGCCGACACCGGCGTCGCCTCGAACGACGAAGTCCGCACCGGCTGGGCCGGCGGACCTGCCCGCTGTGCCGCCGCCCCCCTGGGCGCCGGCGTCCTCGCCCTGATGCTGTCCGCGGTCGCCGTGCTGCGCCGCCGGGAGTCCTGATGGCCCGCAAGAGCCTGCTCAACCGTGTCGCCGGCCGCCTGTCCAAGGTGCGCTCCCTGGTCCGAGACAGCGCCCACGCGCTGAACGAAGAAGCCGCCCACCCCGGCGAGCCGCAGCCCCACCGGCGCGGACACAACCCCTTCCACCAGACCGTCGCCGACCTCGAAGCGGCAGAAGCGACGCCCCGCGCCGTCTACCAGCCGGGCGGCGACACCTCGGCCGACCCCTTCGCCCGCAACGATCAGGACGCCACCGAGTCCGGCAACGCCTGGTACCTCGAGGGCGACCACGACGGCTGGGACGAGACCAACCCCGGCAAGAAGGACGACTGAGCCTCGTCCCGTCCCGCCCGGTTAGCTGGCGAGCCAGCCCCCCAACGCTCCTGGAGCCGCAGTGCCCTTCGTCGTCGCCGAACCCTGTGTGAAGTGCAAGTACACCGACTGCGTCGAGGTCTGCCCCGTGGACTGCTTCCACGAGGGCGAGAACATGCTGGTCATCGATCCGGTCGAGTGCATCGACTGCGGCGCCTGCGTGCCCGAGTGCCCGGCCGAGGCGATCTACCTGGACGAGGACCTGCCCGCGAAGTGGGCCGAGTACGAAGCGCTCAACGCCCGGCTGGCCGAGAAGTGGCCCGTGCTGAGCGGCGCCCGCGAGCCCCTGCCCGACGCCGACGACTGGAAGGGCCGCAGCGGCAAGCGCGGCGAGCTCAGCGAAGCCCCGGGTGCGGGCGACTGAGCCCGCGGGGGATCCGCCATGCGCGTCGCCGACACCCGCCTGCTGGCCTGCCCCCGGACCGGCCGGCCGCTGCGCTACCAGGGCACCAACCTGGAGCTGTCGCTGGCCGACGGGGCACTCGTCGGCGATGACGATGGCCCGCGCTGGCCCGTCGTCGACGGCTTCCCGCAGCTGTTCGACGAGCAGGCGCTCCGCGGCACCGACCGGCTGATGCGGCACATCCACGACCGCATCCCGCGGGCCCACCGGCCCTTCTTGCGGGCGCTGCTGCCCCTGCTGCAGGGCGGCGGGACCGAGAGCGGGCTGCGCGACGCCACCCTCGAGCTGCTGCGGCTGGACCGGCTGCGCGCCGACGGGGATCGCCCGGCGCGCATCCTAGAGGTCGGCGTCGGCGAGGGCCAGCACGTGCCGCTGGTACACGCCTGCCTGCCGGCGACGGTGCGGGCCGAGCTGTGGGGCGTCGATCTGTCCGAGACCCTGCTGCGCCGCTGCCGCGAGCGCTGGCAGAACAACCCCTTCGACGAGCAGGCCCGGCTGGTGCTGGCCGACGCCCACCACCTGCCCTTCCCGGACGGCAGCTTCGACCGGGTCTTCCACGTGGGCGGGCTCGGGCGCTTCGCCGATCCCCAGCAGGTCCTGGACGAGCTGGCGCGGGTCTGCGCGCCCGGCGGCCGCGTCGTGGTCGTCGGCAAGCGGCTGGACCCGGTCGAGTCCCAGGCCCCACCCTTCCAGGCCGCCTACCGCCTGCTCACGATGCACGAGCCCGACGTGGACAGCGCGCGGCTCCGGCTGCCCGATGGCGCCACCGACGTGGTCGACGAGCAGGTCAGCCGCTTCTTCGCCGGGCTGGCCTTCTCGCTGCCGGGCTGAGTGGCCGGGCGGGCGCTCGACGGCGGGCCGCTTGACGGCGTGGCGGGGCGGGTCGATGCTGCGCCCATGCTGTTCGTCCCGCTGATGATCGTCGCGTGTGCCGGGGGACCCGACCCGGCCGGTCGGGACTCCGGGGACGGGGGAGGGGACGGCGGCACGGCCGGGCTGCCCGAGGCCAGTCCGGGCGCCGACACGTGGACCGCCCCGCTGGCACCGCTGTCGACGCCGGATCTGGCGGTCGACGTGCTGGTCATCGGCGGCGGCGCCGCCGGGCTCGCCGCCGCCTGGGAGGCGTCCGAGGCCGGCGCCACCGTGCTGATCGTCGAGCGCGAGGAGATCCTGGGCGGGTCGGGCCGCTACGCCCGCAACGCCCTGGGCGCGGGCACTCCCTGGCAGGCCGCGGCCGGGGTCGTCGACAGCCCCGAGCTGCTGCTGGGGGAGTGGGCGGCGCTGACCGGCGGCGACCCCGACGACCCCTGGATCCACCGGCTGGCGCACGACTCGGCCGAGACCCTGGAGTGGCTCGAGGACGTCGGCGTCGAGATCGAGGGCCCCGGGCGCGACCCGACGGTCGGCGAGACCCCGCGCATGCACACCCTGGCCCAGGGCGATCCCGAGGGCCCCACCGGTCCCCTGGCCGAGGCGCTCGGGGACCTGGCCTGGACGAACACCGAGGCCGTCGCCCTGCGGGTCGACCGTGGCGCCGCCGGCCGCGTGGTCGGGGCCTTCGTCGAGGACCTCGAGACCGGCGAGACCGTGGAGATCGCCGCCGGGGCCACCGTCGTCGCCACCGGTGGTTTCGCCCGCGACCCCGACCGGGTCGAGGCCGCCCGCCCCGAGCTGGCCGGGGTGCTGTGGGTGTTCGAGGCCGCGTTCAGCAGCGACGGCGGGGGCCACCCCCTGCTGGAGGCGCTGGACGTCGCCTGGCAGAACCCGGGCGCGGTCGGCACCTACACCCACTCCACCGCGGATCTGCGCCCCGGCTACGAAGGCGAGGCGATGCTCGTCCCCGAGCTCGGCCGGTCGATGATCGTCGACCACACGGGCCGCCGGGTGACCGACGAGTCCGAGATCTTCGGCTTCGCGCTCATCGAGACCCTGCTGGCGACCGACGACCAGCGCCTGTGGGCCATCCTGCCGGACAGCACCTGGCACAGCAGCGGGGGCCTGTCCTTCCACCGGATGCTGACCGAGGGCGGCGACGTCGCCCGCGACCTGACCCCCGGCGAGATGGAAGAAGCGGGCATGGCCATCGCCGCGGACGACGCGGCCGGGTTGGCCGACCGCCTGGGCATGGACGCGGCCGTGCTGGCGGGCTCGCTGGCCCGCTACGACGAACACTGCGCCGTCGGCGCGGACCGGGACTTCGGCAAGAGCGTCGACTACCTGTGGCCCTTCCAGGACTTCCGGCTGGTGGCCGTCGAGCTGTCGCCCGGCGCGGCCAAGTCCTTCGGCGGCGCCAGCATCGACGAGCAGACGCGCGTGCTGGACACCGACGGCGCGCCGATCCCCGGGCTCTACGCCGCCGGCGAGGTCGCGGGCATGCTGGGCACGCCTGCAGTCGGCCGCGGCTTCTCGGGCAGCATCACGAGCGTGTACCTGACCGGGCGCGTGGCCGGGCAGCAGGCAGCGGCCGAGGCGCTCGCGGACTGACCGCGTCGGGCTCTCGCGCTCTCAGCGCAGGGCGAGGGCCCCTGCTCAGCGCAGCGCGAGACTGGGGCCGTCGTCGGCCAGCGTGGCGACGCGGGCGTCGGGCCAGGGGCACATGGCCGCGGCGACGGGGGCCGGGCCGTCCAGGGTGACCGCGCTCGCGAAGGCGAAGCCGGTCGGGTCGCCGGCGGCGGTGCGGGCGAAGGCGTCGACCTGGTAGGCGTGGCCGGCGGTCTCGACGGGCACGGTCGCCGTCCAGCGCTGCTGCACCTCGGCCAGGGTGGCCCAGGCCGGCGCGCGGGGGGCCTTGGGACCCTCGGCGCCGCCCTTCAGGAAGCGCACGCGCACGCCCGACACCTGGTCGGGACCGGCGGCGGTCAGGGCGAGCTCCATGCTGGCCGCGGTGCCGTCGGGGGACAGGCGCATGCGGGCCCGGGCCTGGCCGCTGTCGCCCCAGGTGGCGGCGGGCTCGGCGCAGGGCGTGTCGGCAGCGGCGACGGTCAGGTGCACGGTGGCAAGCGGGCGGGCGTCGGCGCCCCACAGCGAGACCTCGACCGGGTAGCGGCCGGCGTGGGCGTCGCCTTCGAACTGCAGTCCCTCGACGCGCCAGACGGCCTCGGGCGGGCCGGCAGGGGTGGGGTCCAGGGTGCGGGCCGCCAGGTCCGGGCTGCCGGGCATGGGGCTGAGCATCAGCTCGACCCCGGCCGGGGCGCGGCGGGCCGAGGTGGTGACCGCGTGCAGCACGGCCTGATCGCCGGCGATGCCGGCCTCGACCCGGGTGACGGACGTGTCGTCGCCCGCCTGGGCTTCTGCGAGCGGCAGGAGCACGGCGGGGAGGAGGAGCGCGGACAGGGCGAGGGGCTTGCAACGGGACATGGCGGCTCCATGCTGCGGCGGACGATCTGCGGGGCTGCACCGGGGGGACCGTCCGGACCGGCAAGGTAGCGAGCGAGGCGTCCGCTTTGGGGACACCGTCCCGTGTCGCTACACCTGTTGACCGGCGTCTCCAGATGTCGCTGGCGCTTCCTCCCGTTGCAGCCGCCCCCCTCCACCGGCGCCCGCCTCCTCCACGGGCAGACGCCTCCTCCTTGTGCTAGCTCCTCCTCCTCTCCCCCTGGAGCGCCCGTGCCCGCCTTCCCCCGCACCCGTCCCCGCCGCAACCGCCGCACCGACTGGTCCCGTCGGCTGGTCCGCGAGCACCGGCTGAGCGTCGACGACCTGATCTGGCCGGTCTTCGTGGTCGACGGCGATGTCGCGCGCACGCCGGTCGCGTCCATGCCCGGTGTCGACCGCCTGTCCATCGCCGCCCTGGTCGACGCCGCCGCCGAAGCCGCCGCGCTGGGCATCCCGGCCATCGCGGTCTTCCCGGTCATCGACCCGTCGCTCAAGACGCCGGACGGCGCCCTGGCCACCGACCCCGGCAACCTGGTCTGCCGGGCCGTGCGCGCGGTCAAGGCCCAGGTGTCCGACCTGGGCGTCATCTGCGATGTGGCGCTGGACCCCTTCACCACCCACGGCCAGGACGGGTTGCTGGTCGACGGGCAGATCGTCAACGACGAGACCGTGGACGTGCTGTGCCGCCAGGCCATCGTCCAGGCCCAGGCCGGCTGCGACGTCATCGCGCCGAGCGACATGATGGACGGCCGCATCGGCGCCATCCGCGACGCCCTGGACGGCGCGGCGCTGCAGCAGGTGCAGATCATGAGCTACGCCGCCAAGTACGCCAGCGCCTTCTACGGGCCGTTCCGCGACGCCGTCGGCAGCAAGGGCGCCCTCGGCCAGGGCGACAAGCGCACCTACCAGCAGGACCCCGCCAATTCCGACGAGGCCCTGCGCGAGGTCGCCCTGGACCTGGACGAAGGCGCCGACATGGTCATGGTCAAGCCGGGCATGCCCTACCTGGACATCGTGCGCCGGGTGAAGGACACCTTCGCCGCGCCGACCTTCGTCTACCAGGTGTCGGGCGAGTACGCGATGCTCAAGGGCGCGGCCGAGCGCGGCTGGCTGGACGGCGACAAGGTCATGGCCGAGAGCCTGCTGGCCTTCAAGCGGGCCGGCGCCGACGGCATCCTGACCTACGCCGCCGTCGACGTGGCCCGGCAGCTGCGGGAGCAGGCATGAGCCCGCTGCTGCTGCTGCTGGTCGCCTGCAGCCCGGACGACGTCGGCGGGGACAGCGGCGCGACGGACGCAGGCCTGGGCGACGGGGGAGGGGACGGCGGGACCGAGGAGGCCTTCGCCGATCCGAGCCTGCCCGGCGCATTCGTGCCGGCCACCGCGGAGGACGCACTGGTCGGGTCCTGGGGCACCGAGCTGACGGCCCAGATCTGGTACCCGGCGGCGTCGGACGACACGGGCGACCGGCATGCCTACGACGACCTGGTCGAAGGCGGCGCCGTGGACGGCGGGGCTGCGGCCTGCGACGGACCGCGCCCGGTGGTCGTGTTCAGCCACGGCAACGGCGGCGTGCGCTGGCAGAGCTTCTTCCTGACCGAGCACCTGGCCAGCCACGGCTTCGTCGTCATCGCCCCGGACCACGCCGGCAACACCCTGTTCGAGCCCGATGGCACCCGCCCCAGCGCCGAGCTCACCTTCCGCCGGCCCGTGGACGTGGCCGACAGCTTCGACCACCTGGTCGCGCGGTCGCAGGACCCCGACGACGTGCTGGCCGGCTGCGTGGACCCCGACGCCGGCTACGCCGTCGTGGGGCACAGCTACGGGGGCTACACCGCCCTCGCCGTCGCGGGTGTGACCGTCGACACCGACCAGGTCGCGGCCTTCTGCGCCGAGCACGGCGGCTGGCTGTGCGGCGAGGTCGCCGAGTGGGCGGCCGAGCACCCCGACCAGACCGTCTGGCCGCTGGGCGACCCCCGCGCCTGGGCGTCCGTCCCGCTGGCGCCCGCTGCCTACGAGACCCTGCAGGGCGGGCTCTCGGGCATCGGGATCCCGGTGCTGGTCCAGGCCGGCACCCGCGACAGCCTGACCCCGTGGGAGGGCACGGTCGAGCCCATCTACGAGGGGCTGCAGACCACGCCGCGGGCCGCGGCGATCATCGAAGACGCCGGGCACTACACCTTCAGCGATGTGTGCCAGATCGTGCCGGTCTACGAAGACTGCGAGCCGCCCTTCCTGGACCCCGAGGAAGCGCACCCGGTCATCGCGACCCTGACCCTGGCCTGGCTCCAGCAGGCGCGGGGCTTCGACGACGCGGCGGCATGGCTGCCGGGGGATCTGTCGGGGGTGGACTGGCGGGCGCCGTAGCCGTCAGTCCAGCACCTCGCCGCGGAACACCATCAGGCGGCCGAAGGGGTGGTAGTAGTTCTCGGGGTCGCCGTCCCAGTACCACTCGCCGATCAGCAGATCGACGGCGCCGTCACCGTCCAGGTCGTGATCGCCGATGATGCGCGAGCCGAAACCAGCCGCGTCGTCGATGTCGTCGTCGCTGGTGAGCACGTAGAGGGGATCGCCCAGGTCGACGACGCCGGCGGTCGGTTCGTCCATCAGGTGCACGTGGAAGGCGTCGGGGGCGTAGACGGTGATGGCCAGCTCGTCGTGTCCGTCGGCGTCGATGTCACGGACGAGCTCGACGCCGTAGTAGGCCGGGGTGATGGCATCGTCGTCGTCGATGTCGCCCGTCGCCGCGATGCGCGCATAGGCGTCGTCGGTGTCGAGCAGGCTGTCGTCGGCAAATTCCGAGGGCTCGAACAGGTGGTATGCGTCGGTCTGCCCCGGACCCCACGCGGGCTCACCGACGATCAGGCTGCGGTGCCCGTCCCCGTCGAGGTCGTCGAGGATGTCGACCGTCAGTCCGAAGGACGTGCTGTCTTCGCCCTGGTCAATGATCACGTCCGCGTCGGCGAGGGACAGGGTGTCTGCTTCGAAGGGGCCGCGCAGGAACCAGACGCGTGGGGAGGGGACGTCGACGTCGTACCGCTGGGTGGTGGTGACCAGGTCCCGGATGCCGTCTCCGTCGAAGTCCTCGGCGATCAGGGTGTCGTCGATCTCCCGTCCGTCGCCGTCGGTCCAGATCGCCGGTGCGTTGGACCAGGCCAGGTCACCGGTGAAGTGAGCGGGGCCGAGGAGTAGGATTGCTGGACGATAGCTCCCCTCGTCGTCGAACTGACCCGCCCATGTCGACTGCGCAATCACCCAGTCTGAACCTTCAGAAGGGGCTTCGATCACCCGGCTGGGCATGAGGAACTTGAACCGTGCATCGCGATGGATGTGGTCCAGGGTCCCGACATCGACCTCGCCCGAAACCGGACCGTAGGAGAGGTACACAGAAGCGCTTTCCTCATCAAGCGTGAGAATACCGGGTGTCAAGATGAAGTCGGGGTATCCGTCCAGGTCGAGGTCGACATCCGCGACGCTAAGGACATCGCCCGCGTGGCTCTCGCAGCTCTTTTCGATTGGCACGGGCAGGTCCCAGATGGCCAACGACTCTGCGCCCAGGATTTCCCGTCCTCCGCTGGTCCTGGCCGGCGCTTCGACCAGGTGGAACCGACAGAAGCCGACCTCGACCCCGCCGCTGACCTGTGTCTCCTTGACCAAGATCTCTGGGCTGCCATCGCCGTCGCTGTCTCCCGCGAACAGGGTGTGCTTGCCCAGGATCCCCGACGGCGCGCCGTCGAAGCTCTCGCGCTCCAGGATCCACCACGCGTCATCGGGCGTCGCGACGTCGGGCAGGCCGCACTCGTCGATGACCCCGTCGCAGTCCTGGTCGATGTCGTCGTCGCACCAGTCCAGCATGCCGGGGTTGATCGCCGGGTCGCCGTCGTCACAGTCCCCCTCGGGCTCGGCGCCAGAGCCGGCCAGGTTGTAGCCGTCGCCGTCGCGGTCGTACTCGCCGGCGTCGCCGTCGCAGGCCTGGTCGATACCGTCGTACGGAACCTCGCTGGCGCCCGGGAACACCGAAGCGTCGGTGTCGTCGCAGTCGGTGTCGTCGTCTACGAGCCCGTCGGTGCAGTCACAGGCGTCTGCGGTCGCCGACGGATCGCCGTAGCCGTCTCCGTCTCCGTCCACATGACATGTGGTGGCGTCCAGCGCGCCGTCAGGGTCGACGACACCATCGCAGTCGTCGTCGATGCCGTTGCAGCGCTCGTCGGCGCCTGGGTGCACGGCCGGATCTGCGTCGTCGCAGTCGCTGGTGTTGTCGACGAAGCCGTCCGGTGCGTCGCAGGCTTCGACCGTGTCCGCTGCCGTGCCGTAGCCGTCGTCGTCGGCGTCCATCGCCCAGACGAGCGGGGCGTCGCAGCCGGAGTCATGCCCGCCGACACCGGTGTCGTCTTCGATGCCGGCGCCGGGGGCTTTGTCGCTGCTCGTGCACGCGAACAACAGGACCATGGGCAGCATGGTGACATCCAAGCGGGTGGGACCGTTCCTGTTGGAGTCTACCCCTTCCCGACCTCTCCCCAAGGCGCTTTCGCCCCGCCCCTCACCCCCGCAACACCCCCTGCACCACCGTCACGGCCCGTCCGCCCAGCCGCACCCGGTCGCCGGCGGTCCGCACGGAGACGGTGCCGCCGCGTGCGGAGAGCTGGCGGGCGATCAGGTCGCCGCGGCCCAGGCGCTGGGCCCAGTAGGGGCCCAGGCAGGCCAGGGCCGAGCCGGTGACGGGGTCTTCGTCGACGCCGACGGCGGGGGCGAAGAAGCGCAGGACGAAGTCGTAGGGGGCGTCGGCGTCGGCACGGGCGGTGACGATGAAGCCACGGCCACCGGCGGCCAGCAGGGCGTCGCGCGAGGGCGAGACCGCGCGCACGGCGGCTTCGTCGTCGAGCTCGACCACGAAGTCGTCCTGGTTGCGGCCGACGTACTGCAGGGGCTGGTCGAAGGCGACGGAGAGCTCGTGGGTCAGGGTGACGTCGCGCTCGGGCCGCGCGGGCAGGTCGAGCTCGATCTCGGCGCTGGCGCCGGCGTCAGCCGCCATGCGCCAGGCGCGGAGCAGGCCACTGCGGGTGCGGAAGTCGGCGCCCTGGTCGGCGGCCAGCCGCCCGGTGGCCCACAGGGCGTGGGCGCTGGCCAGGGTGGCGTGGCCGCAGAGGTCGACCTCGGTCCGCGGGGTGAACCAGCGCAGGTTCCACAGCGGCTGGTCCTGGCCCCGGGCCTGGTCCTCGCGCAGGCTGACGAAGGCGGTCTCGGACTGGTTCATCTCGGCGGCGACCCGCTGCATCCACTGCGCGTCGTCGGTCGGATGGTCGAGCAGCACGACGGCGGCGGGGTTTCCGGTCAGGGGGCCGTCGGCGAAGGCGTCGACCAGCAGGAACTCGTGGGCGGGCAAGGCGGCTCCGGGGCTCAGTAGACGTCGTAGGTGCGGCGGTTGGCCTCGTGGCCTGCCGCGTCCCGCGCCGGGTGCAGGGTCTGCTGGCTGTCGTGCAGGTAGTACCAGTACTCGCTGTCGGTGGGCGCGACAGCGGCCTCGAGCGCGGTCAGACCGGGGTTGCCGATGGCAGTGGGGGGCAGGCCGCCGCGCAGGCGGGTGTTGTAGGGATCGTTCGGGTCGCGCAGCTGCTTGAGGAAGGCCCGGCGGTCGTTCCACTCGTCCAGGGTGTAGCGGCTGGTGGCGTCGACCCCCAGGTTCCAGCCGCTGTCCAGGCGCTTCCACAGGATGCCGGCCACCAGCGGGCGGTTGGCCGGGGTGGGCTCTTCGCGCTCGAGCATGCTGGCCATGATGATCACCTCGGCCAGCCCGCGGGCCTGGATGGCTTCGGCGTTCGGCTCGATGAAGCGCTCGGTCAGGGTGTCGAGCTGGCGCTGGACGAAGCCCTTCACGGTGAAGCGGTCGGGATCGACCATGTAGGTCTCGGGGAAGAGGTAGCCCTCGAGGCCGTCCTTGGGCAGCGGGAAGCCGGCCTCGAAGCCCAGGGGGTCGGCGACGGCGGTGGCGTACTCGCCGGGCTGGGCCAGGCCCGCGGCGGCCAGCGCGGCGTCGATCTCGCGGATGCGCCAGCCTTCGACCACGGTGAACGGGATGTCGTCGGCCAGCGGCACGCCGCAGAGCGCTTCGATCAGCTGGGGCGCGGACATGTCGGGGCGGACCTGGTGCTTGCCGGCCTTGATGCAGCCGCCTTCCTTGGTCAGCCGCACCCAGGTGACGAAGTCGTCGGCGCTGTCGACCACGCCGGCGGCTTCCAGCGCGGGGGCCAGGCTGCGGGCGGTGGCGCCGCGGGGGACCTCGACGACATGCACGGTGGGGTCGGAGGGATCGGCGGGGGCGCCGTAGTGGTCGGCCATCATGGAGCAGCCGACGAGCAGGATCGCGAGCACCGGGGACCCGGGGAGGAGGGGAGGGGTGGGCTATTCGACCGCGGGGGACCGGTCGAGGGTCCGGAGCTGTGCCGGCGAGAGTGCGGATGCGGGCGCCCAGGAGGCGATCGCGTGGGGTAGAAGCGCCGCATGCCGCGCATCAATCCCCTCCTCGACCAGCTCGCCGACTACCCCATGGTGGAGCTCGAGCGCCGCAAGCAGGCGGTCGCCGACCGCGGCGTGCGCCTGTTCGACTTCAGCATCGGCGACCCGCACGAGCCGACGCCGGAGTTCATCCGGCAGGCGCTCTGCGACGCGGTGCCCGCCCGCTGCGGCTACCCGAGCATCGCCGGCACGGCGGACCTGCGCCGCGCCATCGCCGCCTACGTCGACCGGCGCTTCGGCGTGGCGCTGGACCCGAACACCTGCGTGCTGCCGACGTCCGGCGCCAAGGAAGCGGTGTTCCACCTGCCCCTGCTGGTCGTCGACCCGGCGGCCGACGACCGGACCGTGGTCTTCCCCGACCCGGGCTACCCGGCCTACCAGCGCGGGGCGCTGTTCGCGGGCGGCCACGCCCACGCCGTGCCCCTGACGGGCGACCACATCTTCCGCCCCTGGGAGCTGCCGGCCGACGTGCTGGCCCGCACGCGGCTCATCTGGCTGAACAGCCCGCACAACCCGTCGGGCGCCATCACGCCCCTGGACGACCTGAAGCGCGCCGCCGACCTGTGCCGGGAACACGACATCGTCCTCATCTGCGACGAAGCCTACGCCGACCTCTACCACGACACCCCGCCTCCTTCGCTGCTCCAGGCCGGGCTCGACGGCGTCCTGGTCCTGCACTCCCTCTCCAAGCGCTCCGGCATGACCGGCTACCGCTCGGGCTTCCTGGCCGGCGACCCCTCCCTCATCGCCCGCCTGCGCAAGCTGCGCAGCAACCCGGGCCTGGCGCCCCAGGACTTCGTCAACGCCGCGGCCGCCGCCGCCTGGTCCGACGACGCGCACGTGGCCGAGCGGCGGGTGACCTTCTCCGCCAAGCGCGCCCTGCTGCGCCGCTTCTTCCAGGACGCCGGCTTCGACGTGCACGGCAGCGACGCGGCCATCTACCTGTGGGTGCGCGTGCCCGAGGGACACGACGACGAGAGCTTCGCCGCGCTGTTGCTGGAACACGGGGTCGTCGTCAGCCCGGGCGGCATGTACGGGGTCGAGGGCGCCGGGCGGCAGTACATCCGGCTGGCCCTGGTGCCGACCCTGGACGAGATCGGCGAGGCCATCGACGTGCTGCGGGTCGCGTTGACATAGTTGTACAAACATTGTGCATGACATTGACGGGTGCAGCGGCGTGCGCTTCCGCGTGGTCCGGTTACTCGGGAGATCGATCTCGACAAACCTTGGACACTCGGAGGCAGCGAGCGATGGGGTTCCGCATCAAGACCGTGAGCATGCTCACCGGCGTCAGCGAGAACACGCTGCGCGCCTGGGAGCGTCGGTACGGCTTCGTGGTGCCGAAGCGCAACGACAACGGCTACCGCGAGTACGACGACGACGACCTGGCCGTCCTGCAGGCCGTCAAGCAGTTCGTGGACGACGGCTACAACGTGCGCGAGGCCATCGAGCTGGTGGACGAGGCCCGCAAGAGCCCCGTGGACCGGATCGAAGGTCGCAAGCTGCGGATCGCCGTGCTGCACGAGCAGCTGGTCGCCCAGATCGGCCTGGTCGCCGCCCACGAGCCGCCCCTGCACATCGCGTGGCAAGGCGCCAGCCTGGACGAGCTGCCGGACCACGCGCCGCCCGGCGGCGTGGACGTCGCGGTGGCCGACCTGGACCGCCTGGGCGCGGCCATCGGCGCGGCCCTGGACCGGCTGCGCCGCCGCCTGGGCGCGCGCCAGGTGCTGGTCGTCTACCAGTTCGCCACCCACGAGGTGATCGCCGAGGTCATCCGCGCCGGGGGCCGGCTGTTGCGGGGGCCGATCCGCGTCGACGCCCTGCACCAGGCCGTCGTCGAGCTGGTCGCCCTGCACAGCCTGCAGCAGGGCGAGCGCGAGGAACCGCCTGCTGCGTCGCCGGCCGCCCGCCGGGCCACGCCGGCCACGCCGCCCCTGCTGGTGCCACCGGGCCAGGCGCCGCCCCGGCTGCTCGACGACGCCCAGCTGGCCCGCCTGCGCGAGCTGCACAGCTCGATCGACTGCGAGTGCCCGAACCACATGGCGTCGCTGGTCTCGTCGCTGGTCGCGTTCGAGACCTACAGCCGCGCCTGCGAGATCCGCTTCCCCGACGAAGCCGAGCTGCACGCCTCGCTGGCCGAAGGCACCGGCCGCGCCCGCCACCTGATGGAGCAGCTGGTGCTGCAGCTGGCGCGGGTCGAGGGGCTGGACCTGTAGGGCCGCTGGCGTTCCGCTCCACGCCGCAGGCTATGCTCGGCGCCGCCCGGCAGGTCGCCGGGGTCGACGGTGGAGGGTGTCGTGGGGATCGAGAGCTTGCAGGCGCGCATCGAGGCGGCCTGGGCCGGGACTGAGGACCGCGCCGCGGTCGACGAGGCGCTCGCGCTGCTCGACGACGGCACGCTGCGGGTGGCCGAGAAGGGCGCCGACGGCGACTGGGTCGTGCACACCTGGCTGCACCACGCCATCCTGCTGTACTTCCGGTACGCCGAGATGGCCGTGCACGAGGTCGGCCCCTACCAGTTCCACGACAAGATCCCGCTCAAGCGGAACCTGGCGGCCCAGGGCGTGCGGCTCGTGCCCCCCGGCCACATCCGCTACGGCGCCCATGTCGAGCCCGGCTGCGTCGTGATGCCCGGCTACGTCAACCTGGGCGCGCGGGTCGGCGCCGGCAGCATGGTCGACACCTGGGCCACCGTCGGGTCCTGCGCCCAGATCGGCAGGGGCGTGCACCTGTCGGGCGGCGTCGGGATCGGGGGCGTGCTCGAGCCCCCCGGCGCCACCCCGGTCATCGTCGAGGACGGCGCCTTCCTGGGCAGCCGCAGCATCGTCGTCGAGGGCGTGCGGGTCGGCGAAGAGGCGGTGCTCGGCGCGAACGTGGTGCTGACCGCCAGCACCCGGATCATCGACGTCACCGGCCCCGAAGAGGTCGTCTACAAGGGCGTGGTGCCGCCCCGCTCGGTGGTCATCCCCGGCATGCGTCCCAAGCGCTTCCCCGCCGGCGAGTACCACGTGCCCTGCGCCCTCATCATCGGGCAGCGCAAGGCCAGCACGGATCGCAAGACCAGCCTGAACCAGGTGCTCCGCGAGCACGCTGTCGCGGTGTAGGGCGTGGCGGTCGGGGCGCAGGACGAAGCGCGCCTGGCGGTGGGACTCGCCGCCATCGGCGCGCTGCTCTGCGTGATGCTGGCCGCGCCCGTGCCGGTGCTGGACGAGGAGAGCTACCTGGACATGGCGGCCCAGGCGTCGGTGCTGCGGCCCTACGACTGGTGGCGGGCCTGGCAGCCGTGGGGGGCCGGCAACGAAGGTGACGCCTTCGTGTTCGCCCATCCGCCGGGCCACCTGTGGTGGGTCGAGCTGGTCACCGGGGCGGTGCCCGACGAGCTCGGCGTGCGGGCCTGGAAGGTCGCCGCGGCGGCGCCCTGGGCGCTGTTGCTGGCCGTGTCGGTGGGCACCCTGGCCACCCAGGTGACGCGGCGGCCGCTGTTCGCCGTGCTCGCGTGGCTGGGGGCGCCGGTGGTGGTGCTGGGGCTGCAGCGGGGGCTGATGCCGGACCTGGCGGTGTCGGCCTGCATGGCAGCCGCGGTGCTGGGCTGGCGGGCCGCGACGGCGGGCTCGCGCCGCGGGGCGGTGCTCGGCGGGCTGGCCCTCGCGGCCGCGGCGTGGGTGAAGTACCCGGCCCTGGTGCTGGTCCCGGCCCTGGCGGTGCACGCGCTGGTGCTGGCGCGCGGCGAGCGCGGCGTGCTGCTGAAGCGAACGCTCCCCTTCTGGCTGGCGGCGGCGGCGCCGTGGCTGCTGGGCGAGGCCTGGCTGTGGGCGAGCTACGGCCGGCCGCACATCGTCGAGGTGCTGTCGCGCGCGGCCGAGATCGACCGCGGGGACATGCGCGGCCGCGTGCTGGGGCTGCTGGGGCGCGCCTTCGTGCTGGGCCTGCCCGCGGTGGTGCTGCTGGCCGACCTGCGCAAGGTGCTGCTGCTGGCGCCCGTCCTGGTGGTCGGCGCGCTGGTGCTGGCCTGGGGGCCGACGGACCTGGACGCCGCCACCGCGACACGGCTGATGCCCTTCCTGCTGGTCGGGGGCGTGGTCGTCGGGCTGCTGTGGGTGGTGGCCCGCTCTCCGGCGCGGGACCGCGGGCCCGGGCGCCCCGGCGACACCCTGCTGCTGGTGCTGTGGGCGAGCGCGGTGCTGATTGGCGTCGTCGTCGGCCACAACTACGTGGCGCCCCGCTACCTGCTGCCCGCGGCGGCGCCGGTGGCCCTGGTGCTGGCCCGGGCCGTGGACGCGCGTCCTCGGGGCCGGGCCCTGCTCGTGGTGGGCGCCCTGCTCGGCATGGCCGTCGGCGGCGGGCTGACCGTGGCCGAGCACCGCTACTTCCAGGCCTCGGCCGACCTGGCCGGCGAGATCGCCCGCACCTGGCCGACCCCGGGTGTCGCGACCGGCGAATGGAGCTTCCGCTGGCGGCTGCGCGAGGCGGGCTGGGGCCGGCTGAGTGCCGAGACGCCCTCGGGCGTCCTGCTGGTCGCTCCGGTGCATGCCTCCCCCGGGCCGGTGCCGCCCGACAGCACGCCTGTCGCCGACTACGCGCTGGGGCGCTTTCCGCTGCGTGTCGTGCACGCCGGCGACCGCATCGGGCTGTACGCCGAGACCCTGGGCGTGCTGCCGCTGGGGCTCTCGGACAGCCCCCTGGAGGAGGCGAAGGCGTGGCGGATCCGCTGAGTCCCGACGGCGCTCCGCCCCGGGACCGGCCCGTGGACGACCGCGACGCCCGCCTGCAGCGCCTGCAGCGCGCCACGAGCGGGCCGCTGCTGTTCGAGGGCATGCGGCGGCCCTGGCTGACCATCGCCCTGGTCGTCGTGCTGGTCGCCGTGCACGTGGCCCTGGGGCTGCGCATGTGGAGCAACGACCGGGTGGATCTGCTGGGCTCGCTGGTGGTCGCCCGGCCCGACCGGTTGCTCGTCCGCGCCGGCGGCCAGTTCGGGCCCGGCATCGGCCGCGGCGAGGCCTGGCGGCTGGTGTCGGCGGTCTTCCTGCACGGCAGCGGGCTGCATCTGCTGCTCAACGCCACCGCCCTGCTGGGGCTGGGGCGGCTGGTCGAGTCGCTCTACGGCCGCGGCCGCTACCTGTTCCTGTTCGTCGCCTGCGGCGTCGGCGGCGCGCTGTTGTCCTACCTGGGCGGGACGCGGCTCAGCATCGGGGCCAGCGGCGCCATCTTCGGGCTGATGGGCGCCCCCATCGTGTTCGGCTGGCGGCACCGCGCCCAGCTGCCCGAGGGGCTCGGTGACGACCTGCGGCGGGCCCTGCTGCCGTGGGTGGTGCTCAACCTGGCGATCGGCTTCATCGTGCCGTTCATCGACAACCTGGCCCACGTCGGGGGGCTCGTCACCGGCTGCCTGCTGGCGCTGGTGCTGGGCAACCGGGTCGTGCCCGGGCTGGAAGGCCGGCGGTGGGTGCCGGCGGTGCTGGCGGCGCTCGCCGTGGCGGCGGTCGCGTGGGCCGCGGTGGGCGTCGCGGGGGAGTGGCTGTGAGGGGAGGGGAGGGCGTGCGTTAGGCCTGCGGCGTGGAGGAGCGATGCGGGCAGTGGTGCAGCGGGTCTCGGAGGCGTCCGTGACCATCGAGGGCGAGGTCGTCGGGCGCATCGGCGCGGGCTTCCTGGTCCTGCTGGGCGTCGGACCGGCCGACGGGGCCGCCGAGGTCGACTGGCTGGCCCGCAAGATCGCGGGCCTGCGGGTGCTGGAGGACGAGCAGGGCCGCATGAACCGGTCGCTGCTGGACGCAGGCGCCGGCGCGCTGGTGGTCAGCCAGTTCACCCTGTACGGGGACTGTCGGAAGGGCCGCCGGCCGAGCTTCGTCGGGGCCGCCCCGCCCGAACATGCCGAGCCGCTCTATGAAGCCTTCTGCGAGGCGCTCGCCGCCCAGGGCGTGACCCCGGTGGAGCGGGGCCGGTTCGGGGCCGACATGAAGGTCGCCCTGGTCAACGACGGGCCTGTGACCTTGATCCTCGACAGCTCGGGCGCGGATGTGCCGACGGCGTCGTGACATCGGCGCCCCGGGTGACAGAGTTGTCAGGACCCGTGCAAGATCGCCCACCTCCGCCGCCGCCCCGCTTGACAGTCGGCCTGAGCCCGACATACTTCGCTCGCACTCGGGTCCCCTCTGCGTACCGGTGCGCCACGGGTCCTCCCTCTCGCTCACCAACTCCTCTCAGGAGCACGACATGCGCCTCCCCGTCCTCGCTGCCGTCACCTTCCTGTCCGGCTGCTCCCTTCTCGGTGCGCCCGTCGACGAAGACAACTTCGGCGAGCAGTACGCCACCCTGTCCTGCAAGGTCACGAAGAAGTGCTTCCGCGGCAACTTCGAGTACCTGTACGACGGTGACATCAACGACTGCATCGACGAGAACATGGACCTCTACGAAGAAGCCGAGGACTACTTCAACGACGCGGACTGCAACTTCGACGACGGCAAGGCCGAGGACTGCCTCGCCGACCTGCGCGAAGCCGAGTGCGGGGACTACGCCGACCCAGACGAGCAGGAGAACCTGTACGAGAACTGCAACGAAGTCTGGGAGTGCTGAGCTGACGCTCGGCTGAGCCCGAGGGCCGGCCCGCCGGGGAACTCCCCCGGGGCCGGCCCTCGCTTCGTCTCGGAGGTCACCCTGCGACGCCGCGTCCTCGAGCTGCTGGTCCTGACCGTCGGCCTGTCGGGCATGGGGGTGCTGGGCTCGCTGCGCGCGCTGCAGGGTCGGTCCCTGCCCCAGGATCTGCCCTTGCTGCTGCTGCCGGACCTGGCGGCCTGTCTGCTCGCCGCGCTCGTCGTGGTGCTGGTCGGGCGCAGCCGGCCGGCCCTGCGGGCGGTGGGGGGCGCGGTGTGCATGGGGCTGCTGGTCGCGCGGGCCCTGACCACCCCGGTGCCGCCGCCGCAGGCGCCCGCCGCCGGACAGGGGCGGCTGCTGGTCTTCGTCACCCTCGACACCTTCCGGGCCGATCACCTGGGCGTCATCGGCGGCGCCCCCGTCCCGGTCGAGACACCGAGCCTGGACGCCCTGGCGGCGGACGGCGTGCTGGTCAGCCGGGCCATCGCGCCCGTCGCCCTGACCCTGCCGAGCCACGTCGGCATGCTCAGCGGCACGCCGCCGCTGGACCTGGGCGTCGTGCGCAACGGGGCGATGGTGCCGGCCGACGCGCCGCTGGTCGCGGCCGGCCTGTCGGACCAGGGCTGGGTCACCGGCGCTTTCGTGTCGGCGCGGGTGCTCGACCACGGCACCGGGCTGGACCGCGGCTTCGGCCACTACGACGACGTGCTGGGGCCCCTGCACGTCGTGCGCGCCTCGCTGCCGGGCCAGCTGCTCGCTGCCGTCGGGCTGCTGCCGCACACTGCCCGCCAGCGCCGCGGCGACGAGACCATCGCCCGGGCGCTGTCGTGGCTGGACCGCCAGGACCCGGCCCGCGACCGCTTCTTGTGGGTGCACCTGTTCGACCCGCACCACCCCTACGACGCGCCCGCACCCTTCGCCGGCCGCTACGCCGACACCCCGGATCTGCCCGGCGGCCCCGACGAGATGCGCGCCCTGCGCGAGCGCCTGGGGCTCGGCCCGATGCAGCTGCTGGGTGTGCCCCGCGACATGCGGCCGTTCATCACCGCCTACGCCGAGGAGATCGCCTGGACCGACCACCTGGTCGGCGAGCTGCGCGGCGCCCTGCCGGCCGACGCCACCTTCGTCGTCGCCGCCGACCACGGCGAGAGCCTGATCGAGCACGACTACGTCATGGGCCACGGTGGCCGGCTGCACGAGGTCGGCGTGCGGTCCTGGGTCATCGCCGCGGGGCCCGGCCTGCCCCACGGCCTGCGCCGGGACGACCCGGTCAGCCTGCTCGGCGTCGCCGACGCGCTGCGGGCCCTGGCGGCAGGCGACGGCCCCGCCGGGGTCCTGGCCGAGCCACCCTTGCCCCTGCCGGACATCTTCCTGTTCGCGGGCACCCAGGAGTCCCGCGCCATGCCCGGCCTGCCGGCCTCGGCCCTGCGGGTGGGCTGGCGCCAGGCCGAGCTCAAGCAGGTCGTGCACGCCGACGGCGAGGTGCTGGCCTGGGATCTCGCCGCCGATCCGGACGAGGTCGCGCCGGTCGAGGTCGAGCTGCCGGACCTGCGCGACCGCGGCCTGTCGGCCATCGACGCCCTGCAGGCCGCGGAAGCGGCCGTCGAGGAGGGGCTGAGCGCCGACGAGGCCGAGGCGCTGCGGGCGCTGGGGTACGTCGAGTAGGGGGGCGGCAGGGCGCGTGCGGACACCGTGCGCACGGCGAGCCGCGTCCCCACGCCTCACCGGACCCGCGGCAGCCCACCTTCGGTGCTCAGCTCGCATCGGCAGCCTTCGTGCGGCGCGGCAGGTAGGTCACCCCCATCACCCCGAGCAGGATGACGAAGAGCACGGCGGACGAGCCGGCGGTGCCCAGGTCCAGGCCCCCCTTGTCGATCGGCTTGGTCAGCAGGTCACCGAAGGTCGCGCCGAAGGGTCGGGTCAGCACGAAGGCCACCCAGAACAGCCCCACGCGCGACAGGCGTGTCGCGAAGGCCAGCGCTGCCGTCACCGCGATGGCAGAGCCGATGACGGCTGCACCGCCCAGGAACCCCAAGCCGCTGTCATCGGCGAGGTAGTCGCCGAGTGCCGTGCCCAGCGTGTTGGAGACCAGGATGGCGGTCCAGTAGAACGCCTCGGTCCGGACGGTGCGCACGTCGTCCACGGCGATGCTGCCCAGGGTCAGTCGCCACGTCACCAGCACGGCCACCAGCAAGGTGGCCAGGAGCGCTGCGCCGGACGCGTACCCCAGCCCTACAGACCGATCGAGGAAGTCCGACATCGTCGTGCCCGCCGTGCTGGTGCTCAGGATCACCGCCCAGTAGAGCAGCGGGCGGAAGCGGGTGGACCGCAGCTGGGCCCCCAGGCTGATCAGGAACAGCCCGAGCAGGACCGCCGTGCTGAGCCCGTACCCGAGGTCCAGCGTCATCGACAGCAGGTCCCCGGCGGTCTCGCCCAGCGTCGTGGCGCAGATCTTCATCACCCAGAACGCCAGGGTGAGCTCGGCGACCTTGCCGGCGGAAGAGTCCATGGGATCGTACCTCGGTCAGGAAGGGACCCGGTCGGAGGGAGAGACCTGCAGGCCGGTGTCGACCAGCAGATCCGAGCCGTCGATCGTGACGGCGTAGGCCGGGAGTGGAGTGGTGGCGGGCCCGTTGAGTGCGGCGCCATCGGAGATCCGGAACATCGAGCCATGGCAGGGGCAGAAGGCCGTGCCCCCGGACGCCGGCCCCGCGCTCTCGCAGGGGCCGGGCGACGACAGGATCGACCCGCATGCGTCGTCGTCGCACAGGTTCACGACGCAGCATGCGTGGGTGCAGATGGCCGAGCGCGCGAAGAAGCCGCTCCCGTCCCGTCCGACGATCACCGCGGTGGTGTCGTCGACCAGGCCGAGCATCGTCTGGCCCTCGGCAAGGGTCGCCCCGTCCCGGACACGCACGACCACTGGCTCGATCAGGCAGTAGTCCGTCGGGCCGCCGGCAGTCGGCGACGTGCAGGAGCCGGAGTCCGCCGTGTCGCCAGCGGTCCCGCCGGTGTCCCGGCCGCCGCGCCCGGCTCCGGCACAGCCGGAGCACAAGGCGGCGAAGCCCTGGAGGAGCTGGCGACGGTTCACGGCACGCACTTGCCGCTGCCCACGTCGCAGGTCAGCGGCGAGGTGCAGTCGGCATCCTGGGTGCACGCGAAGGCGCAGGCGTGGTCGGAAGGACCGAAGCCGACGGGCGGAGTCGTCGGGAAGAGCTGGCAGACGTAGCCTTCGTCGACCCGGCAGTCGCTGTCATCGCTGCACGAGGCCATGCAGGCCGGAGTCTCGTAGGGCATCGCGACGCAGGTCGCGCCAGGCGAGCAGACGGTGACGTCGTCGCACGGCTCCATGACGCAGTAGCCGCCAGGATAGTCGTCGCCGATCTCGCTGTTGCAGGCGTCTCGCGAGTAGGTGCCACAGTCGACGGTGGTGGTGCACGCCTCGCCGACATGGGTCAGGTCGGGGTCGGGTGCGCAGGTGCCGCCGCGGTTGTCCAGGTCGCAGACCAGACTGGCGTCGCCACAGTCGGCATCGACGGCACACGAAGAGCCCAGGCCGCTGTCGGGCTCCTGGCCGTCGGGCACGCAGTCGAACAGCAGCTCCAGGATGTCGACCTCGAGAAGCCCCGCTTCGGACTCCACCTGGGCCACCTCCTGGTCCGACGCCGACGGGGCGGCGGCGAGGTTCGCGATGGTCTCGTCCAGGTCGCCGACGACCGACTCGGTGCCCGCGACCCGGTGACAGGTGGGAACCTTGGCCTCGGCCGCGCCCTTCACCACCGCCCAGTCCTCTTGGATCCGTGCCAGATCGGCGTCGTACTCGGCGCCGTAGCCGAACCAGGCATCCAGGCCGATCCGCAGGAACAGCGCGTCCATCTCGACGATCTCGACCGGGGTCTCGGGCGCGAAGGACTCGAACAGCGGGGCCATCTGCATGTGGATGTCGTTCGCGGCATAGGCGCTGGTCTCCTGGTCCTCGGCCGGGATGGAGACCTCGAGGGTCGCGATGGCGTCGTCGATGGCGAGCTGCACATCGCTTCCGACATCGGGGCAGTCGCTGAGGCCCGCCGTCCACACTTCCTGGAGCAGGCCGAGCACGCCGGTCGCCCGCGTGAAGTCGGGCTCCCGATCGGGGAAGGCGCCGAAGGTGCTGTAGGACACGCCCTCGGCGTCGCGCTCCGTGTCGCGGAAGTTCGCAGGCACCGTGCCGTCATCGGGGCAGGCGGACGAAGCGCCGCTGTCCGTTCCCCCGGACCCGGTGTCCGTGGAGGGGGAGGAGGAGCCGCAGCCGGCCAGGAGAACTGCGAGGAGAGAGATCGAGGTCATGGTTCGCTCCCAGTGGGGCAGGGGGTCGCGTCGAAGGTGCCGGTGAGGGTGTCGCCCGTCGCGAAGACGAGCTCGAAGCTGCCGACAGCGCCGTCACCGTCGGTGCTGTCGACGACGATGGCACCGCTGTCTGCGGAGATCTCGGCGGGCGTTCCGGTCGTGGAGCTCAGCGTGTAGTTGACGTCCGCTTCCCCTGGCCCCGGCGTCCGCCCGGCGGTCAGCGGGTAGGTGCCCGCCTCGAGGCCCACCAGCTTGATCTCGACCGCCTGGGTCTGGTCCGTGATGGCGGTGTCCCAGCCCGGCTCGGCGATGTCGGCGCACGGAATCGGATTGTCGAAGACGTAGACGACCATGGTCTGGTCGGGGTCGTCGGGCTCACCGATCCGCCAGGTGGCGCCAACGGTGTCGAAGGGGCGACCGTCGTAGGACCCACTGATCGAGCCTGAGCCTGGGGACGCCGTGTCGGCGGCCCCGTCACCGGCACAGCCGAGCGTGAGCAGGAGGAGAGGACAGAGTCCGTGCATGGGGTCTCCAGGGGAAGGCGCGACCTGCGCCGCTCTCCCCGGGAGCAAGGGGTGTGCCAGGCCTGGCCTGCCCCGTGAATGCCGACGGGCACTGGATCGAGCGCCTGGCGGGGTCCCTCCCGGCGCAAAATTGTCCGCACGCCGGCGCAAGGGATCTTTCGGGAACGGCGCCCGAGAGGCCGTCCCCACGGCCTGATCTGCGCACCAGCGGGGGATCTGCGGTCCCGCGTGCACGCTGGCACGTACCTTGCTCTACCGGCTGGGGTCGGCAACTCCGCCGACACCGTCCGACCCGGGAGAACCCATGGACACCAAGGCCCCCCTCCTTTCCCTCGTCACGGCGCTGGCACTGGCCGGCTGCTCCAGCGGCTCCGTCGATCTGCAGGTCGCAGCCGCAAGCGGTGAGCCCGTCTCGGCCCAGCTGTCGGTGCAGTCCGACGGCAGCCTGCACGTCGACCGCCTGCTCGTCCGCGGCACCGACGGTTCGGCCAGCGCCCCCGGAGAGGACGACGACGACATCGAGTGCGAAGACGGCGTCGCCCCCGACGGCAGCCCCTGCGAAGACGACGAAGACGCCACCGCCGAGGACGATGACGAGGAAGACGACGACGACGGCGACGACGCCACCGCCGAGGACGACGACGACGAGGAAGACGACGACGACGGCGACGACGCCACCGCCGAGGAAGACGACGACGAGGAAGACGACGACGACGGCGACGACGCCACCGCCGAGGAAGACGACGACGAGGAAGACGACGGCGACGAAGACGGCGCCGATCACGATGGTGACGGCGACGTGGACGACGAAGACGCACGGTACGCCACCAGCAACAGCGGGTCGCTGTCCTTCGTGCAGGGCAGCCCGGCCTGGGACGAAGGTCGGAACGTCTACAACCTGCTCGGCATCGACGTGAACCCCGGCGCCGCGCAGGTGCCCGACGGCGCCGTGCGCTTCGATGGTGGCTACTCCGACGGATACCTCGCCGCGTCGTCGGCACGGTCGAGCTCGGGACTGGCGATCGGCGGGACCAGCGAGGGCATCGTGCGGGAGTCGCACGGGATCTGGACCCTGTCGGTGCTGGGCCAGTCCCTGATCGTGGACGACTCGACCGAGATCGTCGCCGTGTCCGATCCCGTCTCGGGTGAGGAGGACGGTGATGACGAGGGCGACGGCATCGACTGCGAGCAGGAAGGCGAGCACGAAGGCGAGAACGAGGGTTGCTGAGCTCGCGACCCCAGCCGTCCGCCCGGGGGGAGCATGGCCTCGCGCTGCTCCCTCCGGGCGGCACTGCTATGGGAGCGACATGATGGAATCCGAGGGCCAGGGCCGCAGCGCGCATCGAGGCTGGACGATGTGGCTGGCGGTGTGGCTGGCGACGGTCGGCTCCTCGGGCCTCGCCGTGCTCGGGTCCTGGCAGCTCACGAGCGAGACCTTCGAGGTGAGCCTCGAGGGCAGCCTGCACACCCAGGTGCAGGCCCAGGCGGCGATGGCGGCGGCGTCGCTGGACCCTGTGCCGCTGGAGAGCGTCGTGGCCGTCGGGGGAGGGCGCAGCATGAACCAGCTGAGAGACGACCTGCGCCAGATCCGGGACATCGGAGGCCTGCACGAAGTGGCCCTGCTGGGTCCCGCCGGCGCTGCCGTGACGGTCGAAGGCAGGCCGTGGATTCCTCAGGAGGCGGACGCCGCGCTGATCGCTTCAGCTGCAACGGGTGAGCCCGCGAGCGGCCCGCTCTACCAGGGAGCCGACGGCGAGATCTACCTCGCCGCCTACGCTCCGCTGCCGCACCACCCCGGCTGGGTTGCAGCGGTGGAGAGCAGCGGCGCCCCGCTCGAGGCGGCCGAGCGGATGGAAGCGGTCCTGGCCGGAGTGAGCGCCCTGGTGATGCTGCTCGCCGCCGCGGTCGGCGCGATGCTCGCCGCCACTGCGCTGCGTCCCCTGAGGCGCCTGGAGCGGGATCTGGGATCGGTCGAGCCAGGTGATGATCCCGACGCCGTCGGCCTTGCCGGGCCTGCAGAGGTGCGCCTGGTGGCGGCCGCAGCCCGATCGCTGCTCCAGGCGGTCAGAGACCGCGACGTCGCACTGCGCCTCGCGCACGACCGTGAGGTCCGGCAGGTCTCGGCGCTGGCCGCTGCCGTCGCGCACGAGGTGCGCAACCCCCTCAACGCCGTGGGGCTCGCGATGGATCGTCTCGAGCGGGTCCCGGTGACCGAGGCGGGCGCGCTGCGCGCCCGCGTTCGAGTCCAGCTCGACGAGATCGAGGGCATCGTCGAGCGGTTCATGGACCTGGCGCGCCCCCCCGAACCCCACGTCGCGGCCGTCCGTTCCACCCGGCTCTGGCAGGATCTCGCCGTCGATGCCGAGGCGGTGGGGGTCGAGATCCAGCTGCCAGACGAGCAACTGACCCTCACCACCGACCCGAGCCTGGTCCGCCAGGCCACCCGGAACCTGCTGCGCAACGCCGCCGAGGCGGGGGCTCGCACGGTGCGCGTCGAGGTGGTGGGCCGCTCACCCGTGGTGATCGAGCTGTCCGACGACGGGCCCGGCATCTCCCCGCAGCAGGTGGATGCCCTGTTCGACTGGTTCGCGACGACCCGGGCCCAGGGGTCGGGCCTCGGGCTGCCGTCCGCGCGGAGAGCCTTGCGGGCCGTCGGCGGCGAGCTGGAGTTGGTGAGTCCCGCCGGTGCCCGCTTCCGCCTCATCCTCGAAGGAGTCCGTCCATGAAACGCGCCCGAGTCCTGGTGGTCGACGACCATCGCGCCAGTGCCGAGCTGCTGACCGACGCCCTGCGGGACGAGGGGTACGACGCGTTGCCGTTCTTCTCCGCCGCCGAGTGCCTGGCCGAGCTGCGCTCCAGGCCCGCCGACACGCTGCTGTCCGACCTGCGGATGGACGGCATGGACGGCATCGGGCTGCTGCGCGAGGCCCGCGCCCTCGATCCCGACCTGCCCGTGATCCTGATGACGGCCCATGCCACGCTCGAGCGTGCCATCGAGGCCACTCGCGGGGGGGCCTTCGCCTTCCTGACGAAGCCACTGAAGAGCGATGAGGTCCTGGTCCAGGTGCGCAACGCCGCGCAGCAGCGCCGCCTGTCCCAGGCCGTGCGGGCGGCGCGCCGCCCCGGCGAAGCGGAGATCGTCGGAAGCTCCGTGGCCCTGCTCCAGGCCCTCACGATCGCGGACCGCGCGGCCCAGAGCGATGTCACGGTCCTGATCACCGGCGAGAGTGGAACCGGGAAGGAGATGTTCGCGCGACGGATCCACGCCCGCGGGGCGCGCAGCTCCCGTCCCTTCGTGGCCGTCAACTGCGGCGCCATTCCCGACAGCCTGCTGGAGTCGGAGCTGTTCGGTCATGTGCGTGGCGCGTTCACCGGCGCTTCGGCGGAGCGGGCAGGCCTGCTGGAGGCGGCCAGCGGGGGCACCCTGTTCCTGGATGAGGTGGGCGAGCTGAGCGGGGGCGCACAGACTCGTCTGTTGCGCTTCCTGCAGGAGGGCACGATCCGCAGGGTGGGTGACGTGCGGGACCGTCAGCTGGACGTCCGGGTGCTCGCTGCCACCCATCGCGACCTGCGGGCCGGCGGCTTCCGAGAGGACCTGTACTACCGCCTGAACGTCGTGCCCGTGGCCCTGCCGCCGCTGCGTCTTCGCCCGGACGACGTGCCAGCACTGCTCGGGACCGCACTTCGCCGCGCCTGCGACCGCCAGGGACGGACCGTGCCGGGCTTCACCGGCGAGACCCTCGCGGCCCTGCGTCGGTACTCCTGGCCCGGCAACGTCCGGGAGCTGTTCAACCTCGCCGAGCGCCTGGCCGTGCTCTGTGTCGGCGACGCCATCGAGCTCTCGGACCTCCCCTCGGAGATGCAGCCCATCGAAGACCAGGACGTGGTGGCCCTTCCCGACGGCGACTTCGACCTGACCGGCTTCCTGGAAGGCATCGAAGAGCGAGCGCTGCGCCGGGCCATGCACCGGGCAGGGGGCGTGAAGGCGCACGCGGCGGCAGCCTTGGGCCTCGAACGAAACGCCTTCCGATACAAGCTCAACAAGTACGGGATTGGCGATTGATCCTCCTCGTGCTCGCGCTGAACGTGGCCTTCGCCCAGGCTTCACCCGATGGCGTCGCGATCGCGCGCCAGCGGGCCCGGGTGACGGAGCTCGCAAGCGTGGCGGCGCACGCCCGGGATGACGGGGCCCCGCGAAGCCAGGTGGCTGCTGCGATGAAGGCCTACCGCCAGGAAGCCGAGACCCTGGCCGCCCTGCTCGCGGCCCAGGAACAAGCCGCCGTGGACCAGGAACGCCAGGTGCACGAGCAGGCCCTCGCGGAGCTGGAGGAGGCGCTGGCGGCTGGGCGGCCGGCTCCCTCGGGGCGAGAGGTGATGGAGGCGTGGCTGGGCGATCTGGACGTGCAGCTCAACGTGCTCCGCCAGGCCTTGGATCTCGCTGCGGATCGACCGGACCGGCCGCTGTCCCAGGAGCTGGCCCGCGACGTCGCGGACAAGGCCGACGTGGTCGGCCTGGTGGCCGCCTACGATGGAGCGCGGCACCGCAGCGATGCCCGTGAGATCCGCTTGCGAGCGACCGTGCTCCGCAGTCGGGACGGGGCCGGCCTGACCTCCGGAATGGACACCTTGCTCGAAGCTCGGGCCCTCGACGCCGAGGCCGACCGGCTCGAGGCGCTCGCCCAGGCGGACCAGGACCGGGTCGAGCGCGCCGCGGCCATGAAGCACGAAGCAGTCGCCCTCGAAGGAGTGACGCCATGACGTTGTGGGGCTGCCTCCTCCTGCTCGCGCCGGCGCCAGCGATGGCTGGCGGTCGATCCACAGTCGAGGCGCTGGTCGGCGGGCGCACGGCGCCTCAGATCAGCGCGCAGGGACCGGACGAGCTGCTCGATGCCGAGGCTGCGACAGCGCTGGCCGCGGTCCGAGCCGATGCCGAGACCGGGGCGCTCGGTGGCGCTTGGTTCGGCCTGAAGGGGGAGGCCTGGCTGTACCTGCCTGAGCCGGAGCTCTCGCTGGTCGGTGTCGAGCCACGGGTGGGGTGGCAGCCCGACCTGGGAGATGTCTGGACGGCGGATCTGGGCACCCGCTACAGCCTGGAGGCATACCCGGCCAGCATCGACCTGAGCAGCGGCCGGGCCGAGGTGGTGGGATCGATCGGCCCGCTCATCGGTCCCGTGCGGGTGGCCCTGGAGGCGGCCTATGTGCGTCGGGACTACCTGCAGCAACAGGCGTGGAGCTTCCAGGCCGGCGAGGCCGGGCTTCGGCTCGGGACGCGGCGGGCGGCGGTCGGCTGGCGCGGCGCCCTGCGACTCGCAGGCCAGGCCAATCAGGGCTTCACCATCGATGCGGGCGGGACCAGCCATCCGGCGACAGGGGTCCAGCTGCGAAGCAGGGCGGACCTCGGCTGGACCGGCGGCAGCGTGGATCTCGGACTCGGGCTCTCGCTGCTCCGCGCCTGGGAGGGGCAGGTGGAGGACGCAGCCCGTCCCCAATTCACGCCACTCGGCCAGTACGCCGAAGACGTCGACGCGCTCTCGTCGGGTGGCTTCACGCAGGGCCGCGTCGAGCTGTCCGCCGCGTGCCTGCCCGCGGCTGACTGGACCGTGGGCCTGGACGGACTCTTGCGTCTGCGGACCAGCGACCCTGGTCAGAGCGCTGCTTCCTATGCCACCACGGCGCATGTGCAGGGCCGGGTCGAGCGGGCCGTCGGAACGGAGCTGGCCCTCACCGCGACCACCGGGCTCACGCGGCTGGACCTGGTGGACGGCACCGGGGCCACCGACGTCTACGGCTGGCTGGGCCTGCGGTGGCGGTCTCCTCCCTGACCCGAGCGCCGAGATCCGCCGGCCGTCGGCCTCGATCCGCTGCTCACCCCACCCACCGCACCCGCGTGTCGCCGCTCGGGTACAGCGTCAGCCGGGGGAGCACGGTCGGCGTGCCCAGGAAGCGCGGCGTGGCGTGGCGGAGCATGTGGGCCAGGACGATGGTTCCCTCCAGCGCCGCGAACCGCGCGCCGATGCAGGTGCGGGGTCCCCCGCCGAAGGGCAGGTAGGCGAAGGGATGCCAGGAGGCGTCGCGGAGGAAGCGGTCGGGGGCGAAGGCCTCGGGGTCCGGGTGCTGGTCCTGGAGGCGATGGAGCAGCCAGGGGCTGACGAACAGGGCGTCGCCCCGGGCCACGTCCCAGTCGCCCAGGAGGGTGTCGCCGGTCGCGGTGCGCGCGAAGGCCCAGACCGGCGGGTACAGCCGCGTGCCCTCCTGGAAGCAGGCCGACAGGAAGGGCAGGTCGTCTGGCAGGTCGCCGGTCGCCGAGCGGGCCTCGTCGCGGGCGCGGGCGAGCGTGTCGGGGTGCTGATCCAGGCACCAGCAGGTCCACGTCAGCGCCGACGCGGTGGTCTCGTGCCCCGCGAGCAGGAAGGTCACGATCTGGTCGCGCACCGCCCGGGCCTGGGCGGGGTCGTCGGGGTCGCCGTGGGTCTCGAGCAGCAGGCCCAGCAGGTCGGGTCGAGGCTCGCTGTCGCGTCGCTGCGCCACGATGCGGGCGACCACGCCGTCGAGCCGGGCCACGGCGCGGCGCAGGCGCAGGTTTGCCGGCGTCGGCACGCGATCCGGCCAGCTGGGCAGCCAGATGCGTGCGTCCAGCAGGGGCACCGAGCCGCGCAGCCCCTCGGACACCTCGTGCTCGAGCTCCCGCGCCTCGCCCCCGAACAGGGCGCGCAGCACGATGTCCAGGGTGAGCGCCGACATCTCGGCGGCCAGGTCGACGGTGCCGCCTCGCTCCCAGGTCGCGACCCGCGCGCGGGTGGCGGCCCGCATCGCCTCGGCGAAGCCCGCGTGGGCCGCCCGGGCGAAGGCCGGCTGGAGCTGGCGACGCTGCTCGCGCCACACCGAGCCGGCGCTGGTGAACAGCCCCTCGCCCATGACCGGCGCCAGGACCCGGTAGTCCTTGTCGAACCGCCCGATGTCCAGCATCAGCCGCTCGACCAGCGCGGGCTCGGTGACCAGCCGCACGCGGCTCGTGCCCACGACCGGGTCCCAGGTCGTGCCCAGGTCGACCACCGGCCCACAGGCTGCCGCCGCCGTGAAGGTGCCGAGCGGATCGCGCGCCACCTCGGGCAGGCGCCCCAGGACGGGCAGGCCACCGCCCCACACGGGCTTCACGGGTCCCCTCGCCAGGCCGAGGCGCGGACCAGGAACGGCCGCAGCGCGCGGGACTGGGCCGCCAGGATCCGCTCCCGGAGTGCGTCGTCGGGGTGGTCCTCGCGCACGACCGCGCCGGCCACGAGGGTGCGGTAGCAGGGGCGCCCGGTGACGCGCGACCGCGACGGGACCCAGCGCAGCCAGAACCGCCCGCCGTGGCAGGTGGGCGCGAAGCTCTGGCGATCCGCTGGGCCACCGGGGGCCGGGGTGCCGAAGACCAGGCGCCAGAGCACGCCCACGAGGCCGGCATCGCGGTCGAACCGGGCGCCATCGGCGGGGTTGCGCCAGGCGGAGACCGCCGACGCGTTGGTGAACGAGACCGTGCGCCACTCGACGCCTTCGATGGTCTCGGGGGCTCCTTCCTGCCAGCGGGCCGCGCCGAGGGCGTCGTGGGGGGCGGCGACGGCCCGGGGCACTCCGTACAGCCCGTTGGACAGGTCGTTCCAGTCCGCCTTGCCCAGGCGGACGACGTCTTCGCCGCGCGGGGCGGCGCCGGGCAAGGCCGTCTCGAAGGCGAAGGGCCGGTCCCAGGCCGCTGCGTCGACCCGGACCTCGTAGACGCCGAAGAACACGTTGTGCCAGGCGGAGCGCGGGTCGGCGTAGGGGCCCCGGCGCAGCAGGTCGGCGCCGGCGCAGGCGAACTGCACCTTGACCGTCAGAGGCGGCGTGTCGGCGAAGTGGGCGGCGTGGGCGCGGCGTCCGATGCCCCGTGGGAAGCCAGTGCCGCCGGGCCCGACGTGGAACCGGGTCGCCGTGGGGAAGGAGGTGAGGCCGCCGAGGGACCGATCATCGAGCCGCAGCGGCGGGCGCCACCAGCGGCCGGCGATCGAGCCCAGGGGGAGGTGGCGGTCGAGCCAGGCCCGCCAGGCGGGGACGGGACGAGCGAGCGCGAGCGGATCGGGCTCGCCGGACGATGGGGACAGGCAGTGCTCCGGAGGGAACCGGGGGGCGGCCGCAGCTCCAGGAGCCGGCGCGGCGCACGCGCGCCCCGCGGCCCTGCAAGCGCTTGCGGGCGCCAGAGCGGGACTCCTCTGACGCGGCAGCCCTATCCGGGGTCGGGTCGCCCGGCTCGCCCGAGACGCCCTGCCTCAGCGCGTTCCTCCCACCAACAGCCACGCCTCCCGACCGCTCAATTCGAGCGTTTCCCCAGGGCCGAGCACCACATCGGCGTCTACGGACCCGGTCGCCGGATCGTGGGCCGTGACGGCCAGCGCCTGCCGTGCCTCCAGCCGCACCCGGTCGCGCACGCCGATCACGGTCGCGACGAAGCGCTCGCCCTGTGCGGCGCTGTAGACCCTTTGCGCGCCCCAGGCCGGGCTCCCCAGGTCGGTCCACACCGCGTCGCGGTGCTCGCCGCCGCCGCTGTCGCCGGCCCACACGACGAAGGGCAGGCCGGGGTCGCCGACGCCCGCCCGCGACCAGCCGGGGGCCCCGCCCGCGACGGCGCGGTGTGCGAAGCCCAGGTCCCGGAAGCCGGGCTGGTCGGCGAAGTCCTCGAAGCCCCGCACGCCCGCGCCCGAGTGCAGCACGTAGAAGGGCAGCCCCGACACCCAGGTCACCGCCGCGGCGCTGGCCAGGCGGACCGGATCGTCCTCGCTGGCGACCGAGGACCCGGGCCCGATGGGCTCGTTGTTGCTGGCCGGGGGCAGGCCGGCGCAGGCCTGCACGTCCCAGGGCAGTCGGACCGGTCGCCAGGCGCCCTCCTCCGTCCAGACGTCCCGATCGAAGTGCAGGGTGGCGACGTCGGCGACCCCTCCCCGGTACACCTCCAGCCAGTCCGCGCAGCTGACCCCCGGCGGCGCCGAAGCGGCCACCAGCACGTCGGTGCGGTCGCGCAGGTAGCCCGACAGGGCCCGCAGCTCGTCGTTGCCGGCGGCATCGGGGAAGCCGTTCTGCCACGCCTCGTTGGCGACCTCGAGCAGCAGGATCTTCTCCTCGCGGCCCCGGGACATGTCCAGGAAGCGGTCGGCCAGCGCGATCTTGTCGTCCCAGGTCGGCACGGTGATCTGCCCGTCGCCGATGAGCGTCCACTGCACCCGCAGCCCGTAGCCGTCCCAGGCCAGGTCGGTCAGGCCGGCGATGACGTCGGCGTGATCGGGCCAGTCGGGGTCGATCTCGCGCCCGTCCCAGTAGTCTTCGGCGTCGGGGTCCCCGACGACCCCCAGCGCCCGCACGAAGTCGAAGCCCTGTTCGGACAGGAAGGCCAGGTTCCGCTCGAGCCGGGGCCGGTCGTTCCGGTAGGCCCAGGCCGCCCACATCATCGTCGCGCCCATGGCCACGAAGGGGCCGCCGTCGTCGACCAGGGCCCCGTCCGCCGACAGCCACACGGGGCCGCCGCGCACTCCCGAGCCACCGCCGCTGTCCCCGCCGCCGTCTCCGAGATCACCGCCGCCCGCGTCGCCGCCGCCCGCGTCCCCTGCGCCGCCGTCCGGGCCGGCCCCGCTGTCGGACGCGCCCCATGTGCGCCGCTCGCGGGCCAACGGGTCGGGGCTGCAGCCCGCCAGGAGCGCGGTGAGGCCGGCGCAGAGGAGGAGGTCGGTCGGACGAAAAGGAAGCACCCAGGTACGATACGGAACTCGCCCTCCCCGGGCAACGGGGTCGGGGAGGCGCCTGGTCCCGCCCTTCGAGGAGTCCGTCCCGATGCCCGACTGTCGCATCCTGGTCGACGACGCGCTCGGGGACGGCGGCGCCGACGGCCGCGTCGAGGGCGGCGCCTTCGTGGCGGGCGGCTGGCGTCCCGACGGGGGCGCCCTGGTCTACGACTTCGAGGCATCGCCGTCCGGTTGGTACGCGCTGACCCTGCGCGGCATCGACGAAGCCGGCGTCGACGAGCACGACTTCGCCGAGCTGTTCACGGGGCCGGACGGCAGCTTCTCCGACGGGAACGTCGACCACTTCATGCTGCTGAAGATCGCCGGGGACATCCACCCCGGGTACGCCGGCCGGATGAAGATCGAGCTGGGCGAGGAGTACAGCTCGGACGAGGTGGGGGACTGGTCGGAGGAGCGCGACTGGAGCGCCGGCGACACCCACACGCTGACCGTCGCCTGGGACGGCGGCACGGCGACCCTCGACGTGGACGGGACCCGCGCGCTGAGCGTCGACACCTCGCGCTACGGGCCGCTGGCCTACGAGAGCCTGCGCCTGCCCAACGACGGCAGCTACAACCGGGATCCGCGCCTGGACGGCGTCGTCTACGAGCACGTCACCATCTGCGGCGGCGGGGGCGAGACCGACGGGGATGCCGACACCGACGGCGACGGCGGCACCGACGGGAGCACCGACACCGACGGCGGCGGCACCGACTCCGGCGGGAGCGCGGATGCCGGCGTCGACGGGGGCGCCGACACGGGGCCCGGCGCGTCGGGGCTGGTGCTCGTGTCGTTCTCGGTCTGGCCGGACCCGGTCTACGTGGGCGAGCGGTGGGAGGTCACCTGGGATCTGACCGGCGACGCCGACACCCTGGACTTCTGCGTGGCGCGCGACGGGTCGGGCCAGCGCACCTGCACCGCGCTGCCGCCGGCGTCGACAGGGGCGCGGGTGGACACCGACGGGCTGGCGCCGGGGGCCTGGTCCGCCACGCTGCAGGCCACGGGGGCCGACGGCAGCGAGCTCGCGGGTCCCCTGGCGCTCACCGTGCTGGATCCGGAAACCAAGGACGGCTGCGGGTGCGCGGCCGGACCGGGGGTCACCGGACCGGTGCTCGCGCTCGCGCTGGTGGTGGCGACGCTGGGCACCGTCCGGCGCGTCGGCCCCGGGGGCCGGTCGTGAGCGCTCGGCGCGCCGCGATCGGCGTGGTGCTGCTCGTGGCGGCCTGCGCCCCGGACGGGACGGGCGGGGTCCGCGGACGCGACACGGGCCCGGGCGCGGACGGCGGCGGCGCGGACGGCGGCGGCGGCGGTGATGACGGCGGCGGCGGTGACGGGACCGACGACGATCCCCCCGCTGGCGTGCTCGGCACCCTGCACGAGGTCGGCGAACCGACCCGGCTGTCGACCTGGCCGACCGTGAACTACCGCGGCACCGACCTGGCCTGGAGCGCCGCCGACGAGCGCTTCCTGGTGGTGTGGGGCAACGCGCCGATCGGCGGCGCCTTCCTGGACGCCGACGCGGTCCAGCGCGGCGCGGGCTTCCGCCTGACCTCCGACGAATACGACGGCGGCAACTGGACCCAGAACCCGCGGGTGGTGGCCAGCGACGGCGGCTTCCTGGTGTCGTGGCACGCCGAGACCGGCAGTGGCCCCATCCCGCGCGTGCGGCGGGTCCGGGTGGGCACCGATGGCCCCTCCTTCGCCGGTCCCGAGGTCGACCTGGCCGGTCCGGGCGCCTTCCAGGAGAGCGCGATCGCGCTGGCCTTCTCGCCCGACAGCGGCCAGCACCTCGCCGTCTGGGCCCAGGACGGGCTGAAGGCGCGCCGGCTGGACGGCGAGGGCCAGCCGCTCGGCGCGGTGTCGGAGCTGACGGCGCCCGGGGGCTGGGTCGAGCAGCCCGCCGCCGTCTACCACCCCGACTGCGGCTGCTTCTTCGTGACGACCATGCAGGAACATGGCGGTGGCGGCCGCGCGCTGCTGTTCCGGATCGAGGACGGCACCGGCACGGTCCTGGGCGAGGCGCAGGACCTGAGCGGCGTGCTGGACTTCGCCAAGGTCACCGACGTCACCTTGGACGAGGCGCGCGGCGAGGTCGTCGCCAGCTGGTACGAGATCCGCGCCGGCGTCGCCGGCTTCGCGGCGCAGCGCCTCGCCGCCGACGGCACCGCCACCACCGAGCGCCGGACGGTGTTTCCGCCCTACGGCTCCTACGACGGCTACGACCTGGCGTGGAGCCCGGTCAGCGGCACCTGCGTGGCGTCCTTCCACGGCCTGTCGGCCGCCGCGGTGGTGGCCGAGCTGGACCCTGCCCTGGACGAAGGCGCCGCCGTCGAGTTGTCGGCCGCTGGCGCCGCCAACGGCGTGTTCCTGCCCCGCCTGGCGGCCCATCCCCACGAGCCGCGCTGGCTCGTCGTCGGCGCTCCCGACTACGCGGCGGTCTCGCTGCAGGTCGTGGAGCGGACCGACGCGCGCTGAGCGGGGGAGGGCGACGATGGTGGCCCTGTGGTGGGCGGTCCTGGCCTGCAGCGCGCCTCCCTCGGGGGGGCGGGACTCACAACCGGCGGCCGACGGGGAGGCGGCCGGGGACTCGGGAGCGACGGAAGAGACGACTCCGTCCCAGGCGGGCACCTACCGGGTGGCGGTCCGCGAGCAGGCCCTGGCGAGCGGGGACCTGCGGGCATCGGCCGTCGCCTGGGACCCCGCCTCGCAGCGCTGGGTGGTGGCCTGGGGCGCGGTGGACGGGGCCCACCAGATCCAGGCCGCGGTGGTCCATCCTGCCGAGGGGGCGTCGAGCCTGACCGTGTCGCCGTCCGTGCGGCTGGACGACGGCGCCTGGAACGCCTTCGAGCCCGGGCTGGCCGCCAGCGAGGACGGGACACTCCTGGTCGTCTACGAGGACGATCGCGCCGGCGCAGGGGAGGGGAGGCGCGAGATCTACGGCCAGCGGCTGCGCGTCGGCGGAGAGACGCTCGAGCAGCTGGGCGGCGACCTCGACATCTCCCTGCACGACCCGATCGAACAGTTCACCCCGGCCGTGGCCTGGGAGTCGGGGAGCTGGTTCGTCGCGTACTCCGACGACCGCGACAACACCGGCGGCGACGAGCGTCGGCTGTTCGGGCGCACCGTGTCGGCCGAGGGATCGCTCGGTGCGGAGCAGCGACTGGGCGGCGACTCGCTGTGGCAGGTGCTGCCTTCGGTGGCGGGCTCGGGCGGCGAGGGGCGCTTCCTGGTGGTGTGGGGCGACTACGACCCCGTTGGTGGCGGGCAGGGCAGCGGCTTGGACTGTGGCTACCGGGCGCGGCTGCTCGATGCGTCGGGCACTCCGCTGGGGCCACCCATCGACCTCGCCCGCATCGGTGACGTGCCCTACGACCGGCCCGCGGTGGCCTGGAACCCCCGGGCCCGCGCCTGGCTGGTCGCCTGGACCCACCCCCAGCGGATCCTGGGCAGCTGGGTCGGCTGGGATGGCGAGGTGCTCGACAGCGGCTTCGAGCTGGCGGCCCCCGACGTCGGCGCCGGCGCCCCCCAGCTGGCCTACGCCGCGAGCACCCACAGCTTCGCGCTCACCTTCCACGCCTGGACGACCACCGACGGCTACCTGCAGGAGCTCGACGACGCCGGCGTGCCGGTGGGCGCGCCGGTCGACCTGTCCGACCGCAGCCCGCCGGTGGGCACCTTCTACACGCCCGTCGCGGCGGCGTCGGACCGGTCCCAGCTGCTGGTGGCGCCGAGCCTGGACTGGTCGCGGGTCACGGGCACGCTGTTCGTGGGGCCGTGAGGGGCGGCGCTCCACACCCATTGGCAGCTGCGACCCTGGCGTTACGCTCGGCCATCGGGTGACCCGGGACCCATGGACTTCGACGATCTGCAAGCGCTGCTGTGGGCGCACGAGCACGGCTCGCTCCAGAGCGCGTCGCGCGCGTCAGGGGTGTCTCGCGCCACGCTGCGCCGTCGACTCGAGCGCCTCGACGCGACGATCGGCCGACCGACCCACGTCACCGGTCCGGAAGGCATCACCCTGACCCGGGCGGGTCATGCGCTGGTGACGGATGGCCACCAGCTGCTGCATGCCCGGCAGCGACTGCTCGATCGCGTCGCTCGTGGCCACGGCACGTCGGGCAGCCTGCGGGTCCTGGTCCAGGTGGGGCTGCCGCCGCGTGCCATCGCGTCGGTGCTGGCGGCGGGGACGCAGCTGCTCGAGGGCGTGGCCGTCCACCTGGAGTTCGACGCCGACCCCGCCAGCCGGGCGGGCGAAGCCTTCGACGCCATCGTGCACTGGGGCGCGGCCCCGGTGGTGCGGAGCGGCTTCACCCGCACGCTGTTGCGGGCCCGATTCCATGTGCAGGGCTCCGCCGACTACCTGGCCACCCACGGCCTGCCGCAGACCCCCGACGACCTCGCTGGACACCGGATCCTGCACCTGGCCGGCACCGACCCCGCGTGGCCATGTCTGTCGGGGCCGCCGGTCGCGTTCACGCCAGCGCACAGCTGTGCCGATCTCTACGTCCTCGGCATGCTGGCCGGCCAGGGCCTGGGCCTCGCCCTGCTGCCGGTCGACGGCCCGATGCTGGATCCGATGATCGATGCGCTGGTCCCCGTCCTGGGCGACCACATCTGCATCGAGCGCACCCTGCGGGCCGATCTGCCGGTGCCCACCGAGTCCGACAGCGCCGCGGCGGCGTTGATCCGCGCGGTCGAGCGCCTGGGTCCGACCCTGCGCCCCGTGTCGAGCGACGGCTGATCGCCTCCCGCGGGGGCCTCAGGCCGCCCTGCGGAACACGCGGGTCGTGCGGGCGCTCCGCCCGTCGCTCAGCTTCACCTCGACCACCACGGTGAGGGTGGCGCCGTCCGCGGACAGGGTGCGGGTCTCGGTCAGCGTGCCGGCGGCCCCGTCCTGGCCGCTGGCCGGCCCGCTGGAGACCAGCCGGTTCTCGCCGTCCTGCCACGACGTCGAGAAGGTCGTCTCGATGCCCGCCGGGTTCACCGTGCTGTGGGGCCTGCCGTCGAACACCAGCACCTGCTGCTGCTTGCCGGCGGCGTTGTCGTAGGCGGCGGTCATGCGGTCGGCGGTCTGGGTGATCGCCACCTTGGCGTCCAGCCCCTCGGCCAGCTTGCGCTTGGCCCAGGCCACGCCCTGGAGCTCGAGGATCGGGTCCATCGAGCCGGACGCGGCCTTGTCGAGGGACCAGCGTCCCGAGAAGTCGACCGCGTGCGCGGGCAGACCGAAGGCTCCCGCGAACAGCAGGGCGAGCAGGAGGGGCAGGCGGGACAGGCGGGACATGGGACCTCCGACGCAGGGAGCCTCTCGCAGGCGCACGGAAGTGCCCAGGTCCGGAACCGATGCAGCCCCGGTCGGGAAGTGGCCACCCGAGAACCGGCGTTGGCGGGGAGGAGGCGGGCCGGAGGGGGATGCCCGGCGGCGACCAGGGGGTGGCCGATCCTGGACCGCAGGCGGCCGCGCCTCCGGTGGTACCACCGCGGGGTCCCCACCCCCCGGAGTGCTCGATGCGCGTCCTGACCCTGCTGTCCCTCCTCCTCGCCTGTACCCCCGACAAGGACTCGGGCGCCGCCGACGTCGATGGCGACACCGACAGTGACGCGGACGCCGACAGCGACGCGGATGCGGACGCCGACGCCGACGCCGACGTCGACGCCGACAGTGACGCGGACTCCGACACTGATGCCGACGCCGACAGCGATGCGGACACTGACACCGACACCGACACCACCGCCGACTGCTACGAGCTGGCGAGCGGCGACTGCGTCGTCGAGACCTACACGAACCCGCCGGTGGTCGAACCCGATGGGGAGGGTGTCTACCACCTGACCCTGGCGGCGACGGAGATCGAGCTCAACGGCCAGCGGCACTGCCTGCGCAGCTACAACGGCAGCTACCCGGGGCCCACCATCGACACCGCGGCGTCCGGCTCGGATCGCTCCGTCCGGGTGGACCTGGTCAACGGCCTGCTGTCCAGCGACTACCGGGACCTGTCGGGCGACGACACCTGCGCCTGCGCGGACATGCACGGCGACGAGTGCGAACCCGGCGGCCACGACGACCACGGCACCGGCCACGGCGACTGCATGTGCACGAACAGCGAAGGCGAGACCTGCGAGCACATGGTCGACTTCAACCTGACCAACCTGCACGCCCACGGGTCGCACGTGCGGCCGGACTACGCGCGGGGCGGCGCGGCCTGCGAGCCGGGGACGACGCCGAGCGGCGGCACCCTGGCCTGCCGCGAGTGCGCCGAGGTCGATGACGGCAACCCGGCCAACGACACCTGCTTCCTGGGCGACGACGTCCTGACCCACGTCGCGCCGGGCGACGGCGTGCAGCACCGCTGGGACATCGACGAGGACGGCACCCACTACACCGGCCTGCACTGGTACCACCCGCACATCCACGGCACGACCGGCATCCAGGTCTCGTCGGGCGCGGCCGGCGCGTGGATCACGCGCGGCGACCTGGACGAGGTCGAGGGCATGGACGAGCTGACCGAGCGCGTCATGGTCTTCTCGACCCCGCCGATCGGCTCCAACGGCTTCGAGCCGCTGGCGGACGGCGTCGAGTGCACCGACGACACCATCACCTTCAACAACTTCGTCACCCTCGGCTCGGTCGATGCCAGGCAGCTCGACATGCTCAACGGCACCTTCCGGCCGCGCATGGTCGTGCCGCCCGGCCAGGTCGAGCGCTGGCGCATCGTGCACGCCGGCTTCCTGGACGAGGTCTTCTTCGGCCTGGCGAAGGGCGACGACCCGAACTGCGAGAGCTGGAGCAGCGCCGACGACGAGCTGTTGTCGCTCACCCAGATCGCCCGCGACGGCATCACGCTGCCGCAGTCCTACACCGACAACTACCTGTTCATGTCGCCCGGCTACCGGATCGAGGCGCTGGTCGGCGGCGAGGGAGTGTTCGAGGACGGCGACACCTGGTGCCTGGTCGCCGCGCGCTTCCTGCAGGAACACAGCGACGTGCCGATCGGCCCGGCCGAGGAACCCAGCGAAGACGCGATCCTGGGGCTGCTCCGCAACGTCGACGGCGCCGAGCTCGTCGCCACGATCAACGTGGCCGCCTCGCGCGGTGAGGCCACCCGCACGTCCATGCCGGACCTGGGCGCCATCGCGGCGACGGCCCCCGCCATGACCCTCGACGGGGTCGACGTCGCCGCCCTCTGCGCCGAAGCGGCCACCATCGACGACCCCGAGGACCTCGACCAGGCCGCCGTGCTGCAGGTCGGCCTGTTCACCGCCGAGGACCCGTTCATCCCCTGCCACTGCGACAACTACAACATCAACTGCCGCAACTTCGAGTACGTCGACCGCGATCGCTACCCCTTCGATCGCGATCTGCCGCTCGACGCCGTCGAGCACTGGCGCGTCGGGGCGTCCTTCGACGGGCACCCCTTCCACATCCACATCAACCCCTTCGTCGCCTGCCCGAACGACAACGTGCTCGACCCGCTGCCCTTCCCCCACTGGCGCGACACCTACCTGGTCAACCTGAGCCGGCGGATCGACCTGCTGACCCAGTACCGCAAATTCACCGGCTCCTACGTGACCCACTGCCACAAGCTGCACCACGAGGACCACGGCATGATGCAGCTGCTGCGGGTCTGCGATCCCGCGACCGACAGCACCTGCGGCGACAACCACTGGCGGGCCTGCGACGACGACGACATCGTCTGCAAGCAGCAGCTCGCGGCCACGGACTGCGCGATCTCCGCCGAGACCGAGGCCGACGCCTGGGCCTGCATCACGGCCGAGGGCCTGCCCGGCGGCCAGTGCACCGACACGGTCTGCAGCAGCGACGACGACTGTCCCTTCATGGAGAGCTGCGTCGACCGGATCTGCCAGTAGCCGGCCGCCGCGGCCTGCGCGGGGAGGTGGGAAGGCCGCCGGGGTAGGAGGAGGCGTCCCGCTTGCAGCAGGAGGCGTGCGGTGGCGCTCTGGGAGACCGTGTTCGTGCTGGGCAGCCTGGGCGGGCTCGTCGCGGGCGCCGTCGGGAGCGTGATCGCGGTCGGTGGCGCCTTGATCGGATGCGTGCGCGCGCCGTCGGGGAGCCGAGCGCGCGGCACGGTCCAGGGAGCGCGGGGAGGCGCGCTGATGGTCGGTGGCAGCGCCCTGCTGTTCGGCCTGCTGCAGGCCGGCGACGACCTGCGCTTCCACCACCAGCGGCTCGGCATGGTCGGGCTGTGGCCGGCCGAGCTGGACGCGACCCACAGCGAGCGCCACTTCAACGGCGACGGCTTCAGCCGGGTCCGCAGTCGGCTGCCGACCCGGGTCTGCGACGCCGTGCGGGCCGACGCCGCCGTGCTCGCCGACCGACCGGCCTGGCCGCCGCCCGCCGCTCGCAGTCTCCTGATCGACGAGCGCCACACCTGGGTCGCCACCCCCCTCGCTCCGGACCTGGTCCTGGGCATGGAGGGCATGCACCTGGGCGGGGGCGCCGACCAGGATGCGCGCCTGGAGCGGTTGCTGGCCGAGCCCGGCGCGATGGCCGCCTGGCGGGCCCGGCGCATGAGCACCGACCGCGGCAGCCACGTCACCAACCTCGAGTTGATGGTGCTGGAGCTGGCGCCGTGTGAGCTGTGGTGGGTGGCGAGCGACACCTGATGCGCGCGCCGGAGGATCCGCAGGACACCGGATGTCTCCACTCCGAATGCCGCTCCCTCCGCCGCGTCGATGCGGCACCCTCCTCCCCGGAGAAGCCCATGTCCCGCGCTTCGATCCTGTTCGCCGCTCCTCTGCTCGCCGCGCTCCCCGCGGCCGCCGCCCTGTCCGCCTGCGAGACGCTCGGCGACTGCTCGACCGAGGCCCGCGCCTCCGTGCAGCTCGAGGTCGTCGACACCCTGGGCGACCGCATCCCCGGCGCGACCGCGACCTACACCATCGAAGGCGAGAACTGGCCGCATCCCCAGGACTGCGAAGATCTGGGCGGCGGGGACCTGGTCTGCGGCTGGGAGGTCGACGACGTGTTCCACATCGAGGTCTCGGCCCCCGGCTACACGACCGAGAGCGTCGAGATCGAGGTGTTCGCCGACGAGTGCCACGTCATCACCGAGCAGCTGTCGGTGGAGCTGGATCCGGCCTGAGCGGAGCGCGCGGCTCGGTGAGGACCGCAGTGAGGGCCGAGTGAGAGCCGGCGAGAGAGCCCGCTTCCTCCGGGTGCGCCATGCTCCTCCTCCCACAGACGGAGGTCCCATGCGCCGCACCATCCTGTTCGCCCTCGCCCTCGCCCTGCCTCTGGTCGCCTGCGGCGACAAGGACGACGACAGCGGTTCCGCCGGCTCCGACAGCGGCTCGACCGACGACGGCAGCACCGACGACGGCAGCACCGACGGCGGCAGCACCGACGGCGGCACCGCCGGCAGCGACGCCGCCTTCCACGCCACCGGCACCTACGACGGTGACAGCTTCGAGGTGGACTGCGCCTTCGACGGCACGGACCCGGACTGGACCGCGACCCTGCAGTGCTACGACGGCATCCAGATCTTCGCGGCCTGCCGCCTGGACCCGGACGATGCTCCCGTCGGCGGGCTGGCCCCCGACCAGTTCCAGGTCTGGTTCAAGGTGACGGCCGCCGCGAACACCGTCGGCACCCACGACGTGACCGGCACGGACTCGATCGCGGTCGGCAACAACCTGGGCGCCCCGCTGGGCACCAACTCCCAGAACATCGAAGCGGCCAGCATCACCATCGACAGCATCGACGGCTGGACCGCGGCCAGCGGCACCTTCACGGCCGAGTGGAACGACTCGGGGGACGAGTGGGCCGGTGACCACACCGCCACGATCACCGGGAGCTTCGACCTGGTCTGCCCCGAGGGCTGACCGCGGGCCTCCGGGAAACCAGGGCGCGTCACCGGCATCCACCGGCCGTCCCACCGCTCCCGGAGCCCCCATGCATCGCGCTGCCCGCCTGGCCTTGCTCGTCGTCCTGCCCGCTGCGGTGCTCGTCACCGCCTGTGGGGACAAGGACCCCGGCGTCTACGACCTCGAGACCTGGCGCAGCCCGCTGGCGTCCGGGTACGACGGCGAAGGAGACGCCGTCAAGGGCGAGGAGCTCTACTACAACGAGCACTGGGAGGACTCCTCGGCCTACGCGCTGACCTGTGACTCCTGCCACTCGGCGGACGCGGACGACAGCTGGACGACCGACGCCGACGACCGCAACCGGCCCGCCCACACGACCTGGAACGCCGCCCTGCGCGAGGTCTGGAAGGGCAACCACACCTGGGACAAGGAGGACTCCGACAAGATCGGCGCCTTCGGCGGCCAGATCTGCGTGAAGGCCTACTTCCCGTCGGGAAGCGAGATGACGCCGGAGCAGGCGGCCCACCTCGAAGCCTGGATGAAGACCAACATCGACGACGGCGACCCGAGCGAGACCGCCGACCCGCTGGACTACGGCTTCAACACCTGGGACACGCAGGACAGCTTCGTGGCCAGCCTGGGGGAGGGGCTCTACGGCAGCGACCTGGGCGACGTGGCCAACGGGGAAGCGCTGGTCGACCGCTACTGCAGCAGCTGCCACGTGCCGGACGGCGAGACGAGCCCGGTCTTCTACTCGGCCTCGGCGCTGGAGCCGGTGCAGCTGGTCGCCCGCATCCGGCGCGTGGACCTGGGCGAGGGCACGCCCAACGACCGCATGCCGCGCATCCCCTGGGACCGGCTGAGCGACGACGACCTCGCGGATGTGCTCGCCTTCCTCACGGCCGACCGCGAAGGCTGACTCGGCCGCGCGTGCGGCAGCGTGCCGGCTCCGACCGAACCGGCATCCTCGGCAGGGTGGCGACCGGAAGCAGCGAGATCAGCAGGTCCCCGGCGGTCCCTTCGGCGGTTGTGCCACATTGCCGCGGTGCATTCGCCGGGACGGCGACGGGCGCGGCCCCTATGATACCGGCGTGACACCCTGCAGCGGCCGCACCCGGGAGGCGCAGGAGCATGCACGGGATTCGCCACCTGGCGCTGATCGTCGGGGGCTTGTTCATCGGACTCGGCCTCGCCGAGGCCTCGCTGCGGGTCGGCTACCATGACCTGCCCAGCCTCGATGCCCTGGCCGACGACTCGCTGCAGTGGCGCCCCGCAGAGCCGGGCGTGGGCGAGTGTGGCGACCGTCGCCTGCAGCGAGCGGCGCTCATCCGGACCAACCGCATCCCGAACCCCGACGTCACGCTCTGGGTGGCTGGCGACAGCGTCACCCACGGTTCCGGGGTGCAGACGCGCAACACGTGGTGGGCGCGACTCGCGGATGCCCTGGACGGCGTCGGAACCGTGGGGATCTACGACCTGAGCGTGCCGGGGGCCGGGACCTGCTCGATCCGCCTGCAGGTGCTGGAGGGCCTCGAGCAGGCCCCTCGGCCCGACCTGGTGCTGGTCGGCGTGTTCGCCGACGACCTCCTCGCCCACGCGGTCCTGTCGGTGCGGGGCCGCCAGGTGCTGCTGCCGTCGGCCGCCCCGCGCTGGCTGCAAGGACCGGTCACACACTCCTACCTGGTGAACCTGGTCTGGTTCACCCTCGACCGGCGGCGCGTGTCCGCGCTTGCTCGCGGCATGTCGTCGAACGGCGAGGCGCTGTTCCGGCGCACGGTGACGGACGTCGAGGAGTGGGGTCGCACTCAGCAGGTCCCGATCGCCTGGGTGCTGATCGCCCCTGCCGGCCTGGAGCGCTGCCCTGCCGTGTCGCCCCCCGCGCACGGCTGCAGCTGGCTCCGCGAAGACCAGGCGCTGATGGCCAGCATCCTGGCCGAGGCGGGTGCAGACGTGATCGACCTGCGCCCGCCGGCGGCAGGCCCCTTCGAGCCGTTGCCCTACGACCTCGAGCTCGTCGAGCAGGGACGGAGCGACGTGGCGCTGCACATGTCTGCCGCGGGCAACGCCGAGCTGGCGGCGGCGCTGGCGCCGCAGGTGCGGGAGAGGGTCACTGCCGCGCGGGCGGCCGCGCAGTAGGGTTCGGCTCCGACCCAGGAGCCGACCGTGGACTTCGCCCCCTCCGCCCGCAGCCAGGAGCTGCTCGACCGCGCCCGACGCTTCCTGAACGAGGAGGTGGCCCCGGTCGAGGCCGACTACCACCGCGAGCTGGCGGCCCGTGAGGACCGCTGGGTGGTGCTGCCGATCATCGACACGCTCAAGGCCAAGGCCCGCGAGGCCGGGCTGTGGAACCTGTTCCTGCCCGACCCCGTGCTGGGCGGGGGCCTGTCGGTGGTCGAGTACGCGCCGATCGCCGAGCTGACCGGGCGGTCCGTCATCGCGCCGGAGCTGTTCAACTGCAACGCACCCGACAGCGGCAACATGGAGGTGCTCTACCACTTCGGCAGCGACGCCCAGAAGGCCCGCTGGCTGACCCCGCTGCTCGCCGGCGAGATCCGCAGCGCCTTCTGCATGACCGAGCCCGACGTCGCCAGCAGCGACGCCACCAACATGCAGGCCACTGCCGTGGTCGACGGCGATCAGGTCGTGCTGAACGGCCGGAAGTGGTGGAGCACCGGCGTCGGCCACCCCCGCTGCGAGGTGCTCATCTTCATGGGCCTGACCGATCCGACCGCCCACCGGCACATGCGGCACAGCATGGTGCTGGTGCCGCGCGACACGCCGGGCGTGAAGGTCGAGCGCCTGCTGCCGGCCATGGGCCGCCTCGACGAGCCCTACGGCCACGGCGAGGTCTCGTTCACCGACGTGCGGCTGCCCCTCGACCACTTCATCGCCGGGCCGGGCATGGGCTTCCTCATCGCCCAGGGGCGGCTCGGGCCGGGGCGCATCCACCACTGCATGCGGCTCATCGGGCTGGCCGAGCACGCCCTCGAGCTCGCCTGTCGCCGCTCGCTGCAGCGCACGGCCTTCGGCAAGCCGCTGGCCAACCTGGGCGGCAACCGCGAGCGCATCGCGGACGCGCGCATCGCCATCGAGCAGGCGCGCCTGCTGGTGCTGCACGCCGCCTGGAAGATCGACCGGTTCGGCGTGATGGACGCGATGAGCGAGATCAGCCAGATCAAGGTCGCCGTGCCGTCGATGGCCCAGCGGGTCGTCGACATGGCCATGCAGCTGCACGGTGGCGCCGGCCTGTCGGACGACGTGCCCCTGGCCATGGCGTGGACGGCGGCACGGGCCCTGCGGCTGGCCGACGGGCCCGACGAGGTCCATCGCGGCCTGATCGCACGGCAGGAGCTGCGGCGCTACTCGACCTGAGCGCCGAGGCCGTCGCCGGCCCTGCCGCTCAGTGACCGACGAGCAGGTGCGACTTCTCCTTGATCCAGTCCATCAGCGCCATGAGCACGCCGCTGACGATGAAGACCAGGTGCAGGACGACCATCCACTTCAGGTCGTCCTTGGACACATGCTCGATGTTCATGAAGAACTTGAGCAGGTGGATGCCGGAGATGGCGACCATGCTCGCGATGAGCTTGAGCTTCAGCCCGCCGAAGCTGATCTTGCCGAGCCAGGCGGGACGGTCGTGCTCTTCGCCGATGTCGAAGGTGCTGACCGTGTTCTCGTAGCCGGACAGGATGACCATCAGGACCAGGTTGCCGGCCAGGGTCAGGTCGACCAGCGACAGCACCGCCAGGATGAGCTCGTCTTCGCCCAGGCTGAACACCAGGGGCAGGTAGTGGACCAGCTCCTGGACGAACTTCAGCGACACCATGCCCATGGCGCCGATCAGGCCCAGGTAGCAGGGAACCAGCAACCAGCGCGATCCGAACAGGATCGACTCGACCACGAACTCGATCTGCTGGCGGGCCATCTGTCGCTCCAGGGGGCGGTCACGGGCCCGGGGAGGTAGCCTGCCGGCGTCGCGCCCGCACCGCCTGCCCGGAACGATCCCATGCTCCTCCTGCTGGCTTCCGCATCGGCCCTCGCCGGTCCCCACACCGCCATGGTCGGCTTCACCGTCCCCCAGGACATCGCCGGCATCGGCCGCGAGGCCGCGGTCCACGGCGCGGTGGTGCAGCGCTGCTTCCAGCGGGCCCGGTTCTGCGTGCTGGAGTTCCCCGGCGCCCCCGCGCTGAGCGGTTTCCCGGGCCTGCAGGGGGTGCGCTACGCCGAGCCCGACCAGCGCATCGACCTGGGCCAGCAGGGCGACTGGCCCGACGCATCCGGCACCGCCGACTGCTCGGACCTGTGGGATCTGGAGTTCATCGGGGCCGAAGAAGCCTGGGAGATCGCCGACGGCACCGACGGGCCCGTGGTCGCCATCGCCGACAGCGGCTTCCTGCAGTCGCACGAGGAGCTCACCGACAAGGTCAGCGGCCAGTGGGACTACGGCGACGGCGACAGCTACGCGAACCTGGAGTGGTCCGCCGGCGTGCCGGCCCACGGCACCTTCATCGGGGCGATCATCGCCGGCGTGGGCGACAACGGCGCCGGCCGGTCCGGCGTGGCCCCGGGCGCGCAGCTCAACCTGCTCAAGATCGCCGACAGCGACGGCGCGCTCTACTACTCCTACGCGGCCAGCGCCCTGGCCGATGTCGCCGACGGCGACCTGGGCATCCGGTCGGTCAACTACAGCATCGCCAGCTCGTCCTACACGACGTCCTTCCGCGACGCGGTGCTCGCCCTGGCCGACGTCGACGTGGTGCTGGTCGCGGCCGCCGGCAACTGCAGCAGCGCGCACTGCAGCGACGCCGACAACGACCGCTACCCGCTGTACCCGTCGAGCTTCTCCTACGACCACGTGATCAGCGTGGCGGGCGCCACCACCGACGGCGGCCGCAACAGCTACAGCCACTACGGCGCGAGCTCGGTCGACCTCGCGGCCCCCGGGGTCAGCATCTGCAGCGCCGGCGTCGACAGCGACGACGACTACTACAGCGCCGCCGGCACCAGCTACGCGGCGCCGATGGTCGCCGCGACGGTGTCCCTGCTGCTCGAGGCCCACCCCGACCTGACCATGCTCGAGCTGGCACGCGTGCTGCGCGCCAGCGCCATCCGGGACTCGGAGTGGACGGGCAAGGTGCGGTCCGGCGGCGTGCTCAGCGCCATCGGTGCCCTGCAGACCGCGGTGCCGCGCCTGGACCCCCCCGACGACAGCGTGGTCGTGGACGAAGACGCGACCCTGCGCGTGTCGATGGAGAACCCCGGCGCGGTCGGCGACGCCGCCGTGCTCTTCGCCCACGGGGACGGGGTCGCCGTCGATGCCGCCACCACCAGCTGGCACGGCGCGTGGACCGTCGAGCCCTACGCCCCCGGCGACACCGTCAGCCTGCCCGACGTCGGCGACGTCGTGATGACCGGCTCCGGCAGCGTGCTGCGCGGCGAGCTCGACGCCCACGCCTCGGTCGACCTGTACATCGACCTCAGCGGTGTCGCTCGGGGGGTGCACGCCGGCAGCCTGCGCCTGGTCGTGTCGAGCGAAGGCGCCGACTACCTCAACGCCCCCTACGACGAAGGCGACGACGACGAGACCGGCTACCTGGCCTTCCCCGTCGAGCTCGACGTGGTCGCGGTCGCTCCGCTGGACAGCGGGACCGATGGCGGCGCGGACAGCGGGGGCACCGACGGCGGCACCGACGGCGACACCGACGACGGCGCGGACAGCGGGGGCGCCGACGGCGGCACGGACGGAAGCACCGGCGACGGCGGTACGGACGGCGGAACCACCGACGGCGGCGCCACCGACTCGGGCGGTGGGGACGACGGCGGGAAGGGCGACGACGACGAAGCGCCCAAGGGTGGCTGCGCCACCGCACCGCTCACCGGCGGGCTGTTCCTGACGCTCCTGGCGGTCGCCGGGCGCCGCCGCCGCTGATCAGCTGCTCGCCTTGGCCTTCAGCTCGTCGAGCATCGTCTTGAAGCCGCTGCCCTGGAACCACTTGACCATGAAGCCCGGCACCTTGCCGGCGGGGTCGTAGCGCAGCTCGTAGAGCACGGTGCAGCCGCCGTCGGCGGTGGACACGATCTCCCACAGGCCGTCGTCGCGGCCGACCTCGACCCGCTCGCCCGAGAGGGCCGACTGGTCGGCGCTCTTGCTGTGGGTGATCCGGATGCCGCCGGGGATGTCCTCGCGGTCGACGTCCATGACGACTTCCCGATCGGAGATGCCGCTGGCCTGGTGGACCTGCATGACCTTGCCCTTGCCGCCCTGCAGGCTGCCCAGCACCTTGGACGAAGCCACGCTGCCGAACAGCTCGCCGTGCTTGTTCCAGTCGCCCATCCACGCGATGACCTTGTCGGCCGGCAGGTCCCAGGTGCACTGGGCGCGCATGGCGACGATGTCGCCCTCTTCCTGCTTGGAGAAGGCGCAGCCGTTCTTCTCGCCCAGGTCGGTCCAGGCATGGGCGGGGGAGGCGAGGGTGAGGGCGAGCAGCAGGCCGGTCATGGGAGCTCCGGGGGAGGAAGGCGCAGTCTCGCACAGGACCCGCAGCCCGGGGAGGGCCGTCCGCGGGGCGCGGGAGACCTCGGGCGGGGCGCCGGAGGAGGCGGCGGTCGGCGAGGGTCAGCCCTGGGCGCGGGAGAACTGCTTGAGCATGGCGCGGGCCAGATCCGGGCGCTCCCAGAAGCTCGCGAAGCCCGCGGCGGTCTGCACCTCGGCGTAGGTCAGCTCGCCGGCGCGGGCCACGCGGGCCAGCTGCACGACGGCTTCCTGGAGCCGGGTGTCGCCGAGCGCCTCGCGCACCGCGGTCGCGTGCCGGACCAGCCAGCCGTCGGGGCTGTCGCCGACCCCCGCCGTGAGCCGCACCAGCCAGTGCTCGAGGGCGTGGGCGATGAGCTCGTCCCGGTCGTCCGGCAGGTCCGGGAACAGGATGGCCACCACCCGCGCGGTCGCGTCCAGCTCTGGCCGTGAGATCGGGGCGTCCGCTGCGCCGACGGCGATGCACAGCACGGCGAGGTCGTGTCCGGGGGTCCAGCGATCGGCGAGCTGCATGGGGGCTCCAGCGGGTCGCGCCGTGTATCCCGTGACAACCGTCCGGGTCGGATACATGGCGACCCATGCCGATTGCCCGCCAGAGCGCCGACCTGCGCTGCCCCGACTGCGACCGCGAGGTGCCGCTGGCCGATGTGTCCATGGACCGCGGCGTAGCGCTGTGCCGCCACTGCAGCCGGGTGTTCGGCCTGGACGAGCTGCTGGGCGCCCCGCCCGACGAGGGCCCGCCGAGCGAGCTGATGGCCGCGGTGCCTCCGCCGGCCGGCGTGACCGTGCAGGAGCGCGCCGGCGGCCTGCTGGTGAAGCGGCGCTGGTTCCACCCGCAGTACCTGGCCCTGCTGGCCTTCGCCGTGGTGTGGGACAGCTTCCTGGTGTTCTGGTACGCCCAGGTCCTCGGCGCCTTCGCCGCCGGCCAGGGGGCGCTGCTGCCGCTGTTGTTCCCGGTGCTGCACGTCGCCGCCGGCGTCGCCATCACCTGGTCGTCCATCGCCCACCTGCTGAACACCACCACCGTCGAGGTCCGCGGCGGGCGCATCCGGGTGCACCACGGGCCCGTGCCGTGGTCGCACCCGCCGATGGTGCCCACCGCGCGGCTGCGCCAGCTGTTCGTGGTGCAGAAGCGCGGCAGCAAAGGGGCCGTCAGCTACGAAGTCCACGCCCGCCTCACCGACGGGACCAGCGAGAAGCTGCTCTCCGGGCTGCGCGAGCTGCGCCAGGGTCGCTACATCGAGAAGCGCATCGAGGCCTTCCTCGACATCCGTGACCGGGTCGACCCCGACGAACACGTCGGCGACTGATCGTCCGCCCGCGCCTCCTCGGCGGTCGCGTGTGCCCCCTTGCAGCGGGCATCATAGTCGTCTCCGCTGCCTCGCTCCTCCGCCGTCCTCCTCCCTCGCAGGTCCTCCATGTCCCTCCGCTCCGTCCTGCCCTTCCTCGCCCTGCTCTCCGCCGGCATCGTCGCCTGCGGCGACAAGGACCCCGGCGACGACACCGGCCCGGGCGACGACACCGACTCCGGCGCGACGGACACGGACTCCGGCACCACCGCCGAGACCGACCTGGACGGCGACGGCTGGTCGGTCGAGGCCGGCGACTGCGACGACGGCGACCGCGACGTGCACCCCGGCGCGAGCGAGACCTGCAACGGGGTCGACGACAACTGCAACGGCGTCGCGGACGAGGGGCAGTCGGACGTCGACGACGACGGCATCGCCGACTGCGTGGACGAGGAGACCTGCGACGGCCTGGACAACGACGGCGACGGGCAGGTGGACGAGGACTTCGAGGACACCGACGGCGACGGCCAGAAGGACTGCCTGGACGTCGAGGAGTGCGACGGCGTCGACAACGACGGCGACGGCGAGGTGGACGAGGGCTTCGACGTCGACGGCGATGGCGTGACCATCTGCGCCGAGGTGCCCGACTGTGACGACGACGACGCCGGCCGCAGCCCGGACGTGGCCGAGGTGGCCGACGACCTGATCGACAACGACTGCGACGGGCTGGTGGACGAGGGCGACTGGGCCTTCGGCGATCTGGTCATCACCGAGATCATGAACAACCCGGGCGCCGTCGCGGACCCCCAGGGCGAGTGGATCGAGCTGCTCAACACGACCGACCGCACGCTGTACCTCAACGGGATCACGCTCGAGTCCGGGGTCGGCGAGGTGCACGACATCCAGTCCGACACGCTGATTGCGGTGGATCCGGGCGAGTACATCGTCATCGGCTCGCAGACGGACTCGGGGCTCAACGGCGGGGTCGACGAAGCCTACGCCTGGACCGGGCTGTCCCTGTCGAACGAGACCGACGGCATCGCGCTCTACGCCGGCAGCGTCGAGCTGGACAGCGTCGACTGGGACGACGGCGCGACGATGCCCGACGCGTCGGGCGCGTCGATGAACCTGGACGAGCTGTTCCTGAGCGCGCGGGACAACGACATCGCCGACGGCTGGTGCGTGTCCTACGAGCGCTGGGCGCCCGGTGCGGACCGCGGCACGCCGGGCGGCGAGAACCTGTACTGCCCGACCACCGACCACGACGGCGACGGCTACGGCATCGACGAAGGCGACTGCGACGACGGCGACCCGTCGGTGGGCCCCGACGCGGTCGAGGTCTGGTACGACGGCTTCGACCAGGACTGCAACGGCGCGTCCGACTACGACGCCGACGAAGACGGCTACGACAGCGACGCCTGGGGCGGTACCGACTGCGACGACAGCCGCGACGACGTGAACCCTGCCGCCGACGAGGTCTGCGACGACGACGACGTCGACGAGGACTGCAACGGCGTGGCCGACGACGCCGACAGCGGCGTGGTCGACGCCGAGACCCTGTACCCGGACGACGACCACGACGGCTACGGCGCGGACGGCGCGGCCACGGTCACCTGCGAGTCGCCCGATGGCTACGGCGAGGGCGACGGCGACTGCGACGACGACGACCCGACCGTGTACCCCGGGGCGACCGAGACCTGGTACGACGGCGTCGATCAGGACTGCGACGGGCACAGCGACTACGACGCGGACTTCGACGGCTACGACAGCGACCTGTACGGCGGCAGCGACTGTGCCGACGACGACGCCGACGTCAACCCGGGCCAGGTCGAGATCTGCGACGACCTCGAGACCGACGAGGACTGCAACGGGCTGGCCGACGACGCCGATCCGGGCGTCACCGACGCCTACACCCTGTACCCGGACGTCGACGGCGACGGGTACGGCGGTGACGCGGCGGCCTTCGAGAGCTGCGAGCTGCGCAGCGGCTATGGCACCGAGGGCGGCGACTGCGACGACGACGACGCCACCGTCTACCCGGGCGCCGACGAGACCTGGTACGACGGCATCGACGGCGACTGCGACCGGCGCAGCGACTACGACGCCGACCAGGACGGCTTCGACGCCGAGGAAGAAGGCGGCGAGGACTGCGACGACGGCGACCCGGACGTGTACCCCTACGCCTGGGAGGTCACGACCGACGGCATCGACAACGACTGCGACGGCGCCACGGACGACGACGACCCCGAGACGCCCTCGGGCCTGACCCACAGCGACGACAGCGTCGTGACGGTCTCGCTCACCTCGAACACGGCCCTGTTCTGCGGCGAGGAGTGGGACCGCATCTTCGTCAGCAGCAACGGGCTGTTGACCTTCACCACCTCGACGACGTCCTACTCCGAGTCGGCCAGCGCCTTCCGGGCCTTCACCTCGCCGACCATCGGCGCCTTGTGGGACGACCTGAACCCCAGCTCCGGCGGCAAGGTCTACAAGATCGAGCACGCGGACGGCGCGGTCGGCATCTACTACCAGGGCGTCTACGAGTACGGGACGAGCGATCCGCAGACCTTCAGCGTGATCTTCCTCCCCGACGGGCAGCTCCTGCTGGCCTACGACGACCTGGGCCTGACCGACGGGCTGGTCGGCTGGACCTGCGGCGGCACTTCGGCCATCTCGCTGGACCTGACGAACGGCTGGGCCGACTACGCCGGCGTGCTGGGTCAGGGGGACGAGACCGGCATGTTCGAGGTGTTCGGCACCGGCAGCAGCAACGACGTCGAGGGCTACCGGTTCCGGTTCTGCGGCGCCGACGGCACCGACGCCGACGGCGACGGCTGGGCCGCCGAGTGCGGCGACCCGGACGACGACGACGCGGCCGTGGTGCCCTGAGCGCGGCCCCCGTCGCGCTGGCCCAGGGAGCGGCGGCGGCGGGGGAGACGCTCAGCGCAGATCGGCGCTGTCGAGCACGGCCCCCGCGGCCGCGGGGTCCAGGGCGGCACGGATCAGGCCGGCGGCCAGCGTGTCGGCGGTGATGCTGGCGAAGCGGTCCCGGGCCCGGCGGGCGCCCAGGGCGCCGAGCAGCGACAGGCCGGCGTCGGCCACCACGGCGCCCAGGTGCTCGGCCGGGCGGTCCTCGGGCCGGTCGGGGCCGGTGATGATGCTCGGTCGCGCGATGGTCCAGGGCACGGCGGCGTCGCGCAGGGCCTGCTCGACCTGGTGGCGGGCCCGCAGGTAGGCGTTGCCGCGGGGGCGGTCCGCGCCGAGCGAGGACAGGTAGACGAAGCGCGGCGCCGGGGAGCAGGTCGCGCAGGCGGCCAGCAGCTCCAGGGTCAGGTCGCGGTCGACGGACGCGTAGGTCTCGGCCGGCAGTCCCTGGCGTGCGGCGTCGCGGCCCCGGGCCCGGGTGGTGCCCAGCAGGGCGAAGACGGCGTCGGGCGCGGCGTCCGCGAGGGCCTTCGGCAGGGCGTCCGCCCCCCAGGGGCTGCGGTCCACCCGCGCGGCGCCGGCGGCCCGGAGCGCGGCGACGGCGGCTTCGCCGCTGCGGCTGTCGGGGCGGACGTGGGCGACGACGACGTGGCCGTCGGCCGCGGCCCGGGCGACCAGGGCGCGGCCGGTGTAGCCGGTGGCGCCGGCGACGAAGAAGGTGGCCATGGGGCCTCCGGTGGGGGGCCCCATGGTCGCAGAAGGCCGCGGGGCTCAGCGCGCCAGGGCCGCCAGGATGTCGTCGAGGTCGTCCAGGTCGGCATCGTAGGGGCGCTCGCCGCGGGCGCGGGCCACGGCGTCGAGGGCCTGGCCGCGGGCGCCCTCGGCCTGGGCGGCGGTGCCCATGCGGAACAGCTTGAGCGCCTCGGTGGTGGCGATGACGGCGTCGGCCTTGGCCAGCAGGTCGGCGTCGCCGGCCCGCAGCTGGCCGATGGTCCGGGAGATCCGCGCTTCCTGGGGGCTGCCGTCGTCCGGGTCGTACCACTTCACGGCGACCTCGATGACGGCGTCGTCGTCGACCGCCTCGGGGCAGTCGGTGACCAGGGTCTGGTGCAGCACCAGGGTGCGGTTGCCGGGCATGTCCTGGGGCTCGGGCCGCGCCCAGGGGGTGCCGGCCCGCGGGTCGGGCGTGCGGTCCAGGCGGCGCATGCCGGGCGGGAGCACCAGCTCCAGCCGGACATCCAGGCCGGCGACGTCGACCAGCTCGACGAAGCGCTCGGCGACCAGGTCCTCGACGTCTTCGTCGCGGCTCAGGAACAGGCTGGCGCCGCGGCCCACCTCGGTGATCGCGTCCAGCATGGCGTCGTTGTAGGTCCAGGCGTCGCCCACGCCGACGCCCAGCGTGAAGATGCCGTGCTCGGCGGGCCCGCCCGCGGCGTCGGCCACCCGGCGGATGACGGTCTGGCCGACGTTGGCGCTGCCGTCGGTGATCAGCAGCACCCGGGTCAGGCGGTCGCGCGCCTCGACGGCTTCGGCCAGGTCGTAGGCGCGCAACAGGCCGCTCTCCAGGTCGGTGGCCCCGCTGGCCTCGAGCTGGGTCGTCGCCATCAGCAGGTCGTGGTCGAAGGCGTGGTCGACCGCATGGTGCTCCAGGATCACGCGCTGCTCGGTGTCCCAGGACAGCAGGCTGACCGTGTCGCCGGTCCGCAGCTGGCCGGCGACCGCGCCGATCACCTGGCGCGCCAGGTCCAGCTCCTCGCCGCTCATGCTGCCGCTGGTGTCGACGCTGATCACCAGGTCCAGGGGCGGGCGCTCCTCCGCCTCGTGCCAGGGGCTGGACACGCCGACGTAGAGCGCGTGTTCGCGGCCGCCTTCGTCGCGGCTGCGCAGCTGGAGCTCCGGGGACAGGCGCCCCTCGGCCGCGGGCTCCTGGGGGAAGGCGTAGTAGTTGAGCCACTCGTAGGCCCGGACGGACACGTGGCCCAGGTCACGCCAGCCCTCGAACAGGCTGGCCCGCACCTGGACCGGGGTCGCCAGGGCGTTGGTGTCCTGGGGGACCAGCTCGAAGACCACCGGGTCGTCGGCCGTGCAGTCGTCCTCCTCGACCGCACCCGTGTCGGCCGCGCCGGTGTCCTCCTCGTCGACCGCTGCGTCCTCCTCCTCCTCGCCCCCCTGCCCGTCGGGGTCCCGCTCGGCCCAGTCGGCGTCGGCGTCGGGGGCCACGCCGCTGCCGCCACAGGCCAGGGCCAGCGCCACGAGCAGGGCGCCGCTGGGGACGAGCAGCAGACCGGACGGACGGCGTAGGGGCAGAATTCGCATGGGGGGCCTCATGCGTCCGTGCCGAGGCCCAGGTTTCCCGGGCCCGAAGCGACCGTCAACCCCCGGGTTCGGTCGGGGCTTCCTGGGGTTCCGCCAGGGCCTGGCGCAGGCGGGCGGCGAGCTCGGCTGGCGGCGTGCCGTGGGCGATCGGCGCGAGGAACCGACCGTCGGCGCCGACCAGCATCGCGTCGGTGCTGTGGTCGATGGCGTAGCCCAGCGCCGAGTCGGTGAGCGGGACCTTGCGCCAGGCGACGCCCCAGTCGGCGGCGATGCGGGCGATGTGGTCCGGCGACGCGGTGCCGGCGCGGATCTCGGGGGCGAACCAGGCGGCATAGCGCTGCAGCCGGGGCAAGGCGTCGCGCTCGGGGTCCAGGCTGACGAACAGCCCGGCGACGCGGGCCCGCTCGTCGGGGGTCAGCAGGTCGAAGGCCTGGCCGACGGCGGCCAGGGTCGTCGGGCAGATGTCGGGGCAGGAGGTGTAGCCGAAGTAGAGGACGACCACCTTGCCTTGCAGATCGGAGAGAGCGAGGGCGCCTTCGGCGGTGTCCAGGGTGAAGTCGCCGTGGGTCGCGGGGCGGTCCGGGGCCGGCGCCCGGCCGTGGGGGGAGGCGGTGGAGGAGGAGGTGCCGGAGGAGGTGCCGGAGGAGGCGTCCGCGGCCCCGCCCGCCGCGCGCCCGGACCAGGTGTGCAGGGTCGCGGCCTCCGCTGCGCCAGCCCGGGTGGCGAGCAGGTCGATGCGCCACTGCATGGTCGTGGACGTGCACAGCGGCAGGGCGCCTTCCGCGACCCAGGCCTCGCCGTCGGGCAACAGCGGCAGGCGCGTGATGCCCATGTTCATCGACAGGCCGGTGATCTCGAGAGCCGTCGGGCGCAGGTCGGGGGCGCCCTGCAGGGCCACGGTCCACGAGAGCGGCCGACCGGCGGGCAGACCGGTCGGCAGGACCGTGATCGTGGCCTGACCGCCCCCGGCCAGGGGCACGGTGCAGGGCTCTGCGGCGAGGTCGCAGTCCGTCGTCGAGGCGGCCGGCCGCACCAGGTCCATCAGCAGGCCCGGCCGCTGCCACAGCACGAACAGCAGGCCCAGCGCGACCCCCCAGGCGATCAGGCCGGCGATGCGCGCGGGACGGGGGGCGTCAGTGGGCATGGGGGGAGGGGGCGCCGGCGCCGGGCTGGATCTCGCGCACCGGCACCTGCAGGGTGGACGCGCTGCCGTCGTCGAACTGCAGGGTCAGCGAGACGGTGTCGCCCACGGCGACGTCGCGGGTCGGGGAGATGAGCATGATGTGCAGGCCGCCGGGTGCGAGCACCGTCGGCGCGGCCGGGTCGAGGTCGAAGCGGTCCACCTTGCGCATCTGCATGGTCCCATCCGCCCCGGACACGTGGGTGTGCAGCTCGACCGTGGCGGCGTCGGGGGACGAGGCGCCGACCACCGCGGCAGGCGGCCCGGACTGCAGGGTGAGGGTCATGAACGCCCCGGTTGCCGGGCTGCCCGGCGGCATGGCCCGCGTGCGTGCATCGGTGACGGAGACCCGGTCGGCCACCGGGGCGGCCGCGCGGGCGGGGGGGGCTTCCGGCGCGGCGAGGGGGGCGTCGGGCGCGCCGGTGCCGCAGGCCAGCAGGGGGAGGAGCGCGAGGGCGAGCATGGGGCCTCCTGGAAGGGCAGGGGTATCGCGGAGCGACGGGGGCGGGACCGGACATGGCGTCGCGGGGGTCCCGGGTCTACAGAGGGACCATGGACGCGTTCGCATCCGCCATCGCCGCCGTGCCCGCCTGGCTGTGGGCGGCGCTGAGTGCGGTCAGCCTGGTGCTGGCGGTGGCCAGCCTGGCGGTGATGCCGCGGCTGCTGATCGCCCTGCCCGACGACTGGCTGCTGCAGCCGCGACCGGGGCTGGCCGGGCGGCTGGCCGCAGCGCCGCCGCGGGCCCGGATCGGGGTGCTCGCCCGGAACGCGGCGGGTGGGCTGCTGGTCGTGCTGGGCATCCTGATGCTGTTCGTGCCGGGCCAGGGGGTGCTGACCATCCTGGCCGGACTGGTCCTGGTGGACCTGCCCGGGCGGATGCGGGTGGCGCGCTGGCTGCTGGCCAAGGGGAGGGTGGCGCGGGCCGTCGACCGGCTGCGCGGGCGGGCCGGCGTCGCGCCCTTGCAGCGCCCGCCGGAGCAGGGGAGGGGAGAGGCGTCGCCCGAAGGGCGATAGGCTCATGCCCCCGGAGCCCCGATGATCCACGCCGACCCCCGGAACCCCAAGGCCGTCGAGGTCGCCACCGCCCTGGAGCGGGCGCTCGGCGACCGTACGCTGCCGCAGGAGCTCGTCATCGCCGTGGGCGGCGACGGCTGGCTGCTCTCGACCATGCACGACCTGGGCGCCGACCGGGTGTACATGGGCGTGAACGCCGGCCGGGTGGGCTTCCTGCTCAACGACCTGGGACCGCGCGGAGGCATCGGCCACATCCAGAAGGCGCTGGAGCGACGCGACTGGGTCGAGCACCGCTTCCCGCTCATCGAGCTGGACGCGGTGCTGGCCGATGGCCGGCGGGTCACGGCCCCCGCCGTCAACGACGTGTTCGTCGAGCGGGTCACCGGCCGGACGGCCCTGCTGCGGGTGTCCGTCGACGGCAGCATCGTCGTCGAGCAGCTGTCCTGCGACGGGCTCATCGTGGCCACGGCGCTCGGCAGCACCGCCTACAGCTTCTCGGCCGGGGGCACCCCCAGCCACCCGCTGGTGCCGGCCCTGCACGTCACGCCGATCTGCGCCCACGCTCCCCGCCTGGCCCCCTTCGTGCTGCCCCTGGACGCCTGCGTGCACGTCGAGGTGATCCGCCCCGGGTCGCGGCCGGTGCGGGCGTCGACCGACGGCATGGACCGCGGGCACGTGCAGTCCGTCGAGGTGCGGCGCACCCACCGCGAGGTCACGCTGGCCTTCCTCCCCGGCCACGACTTCACGGCGACGATGATCGCCAAGATCATCAAGGCCTGAGCGCCCGGACGGCGCTCCCGCCTCCCAGGCGCCGTCCCCTCGACCCGGCGGCGATCCGCCTCCCGGGCGGATAGCCTGCGACCCCCGCACCCCCTCGGAGGTCCCGTGGCCCGTTCCCTCTCCGTCGCCAGCCTGCTCCTCGCCCCGCTGCTGCTGGCGGGCTGCCCGTCCAAGGACGCCGGGGACGACGACGACGACGGAGGTCGCTCCGACACGGACGGTGGCGGCTGGGACCTGGGCACCGACACGGGCCTCACCGACGGCGGCACGGACGCGGGCACCGACACGGACGGGACGGACACCGACGGGACCGACACCGATGGGTCCGACACCGACGGGACCGACACCGACGGTACGGACACGGACGGGACCGACACCACCGATGTCGACGCGGACACGGACACCACCGACGTCGACACGGACACCGACACCGACGGCACCACCGACGCGGACACCGACGCCGACACGGACACCGACGGCGGGACCGAAGACCCGACCATCGCCGACATCCAGACCGGCGTGTACGGCCCCGGCGAGATCGTGACCGTGTCGGGCGTGGCCGCCAACAACGCCAACGGGCTGGGCTTCTGGCTGCTCGACGAAGACGGAGGTCGCTACAACGGCATCTTCGTCTACACCGCCGCCATCGGCACCCTGTCGAGCGTGGCGAGGGGTGACGCGCTGACCGTCACCGGCGAGGTCTACGAGTACAGCTCGGTGGTCGACAGCAGCGCGACGGAGCTGATCCCCGCCAGCAGCAGCGCCGTGGTGGAGACCGGCCGCGGGACCATCCCGGCGCCCACCGTGCTCGGCACCGCCAGCTTCTCGAGCGCGTCCACCATGGAACCCTACGAAGGCACCCTGGTCACCATCGAAGACGTGACCGTCACCGACCCCGCCGTGGCCTTCGGCGAGATCGAGTACGACGGCGTGGCCCGCACCGACGACATGCTCTACGGCGCGCCCACGGTCTCCGAGGGCGACACCTACACCTCGATCACCGGGCTGCTGCACTACACCTACGGCAGCTGGAAGCTCGAGGTCCGCGATGCCAGCGACTTCGAGGGCTACACCGCCGGTGCGCTCTGCTCGGTGGCCCTGTGCGCGGACGAGCTCACCGCGGGGGACCTGGTCATCGCCGAGGTCATGTACAACCCGGCGGCCGGCGACGACTCGGACAACGAGTGGATCGAGGTCTACAACGCGGCGGGCGCCACGGTGGACCTCAAGGGGCTGACCATCGGCGACTCCGGCACCTACACCAGCACCATCTCGACGTCGGTGGTGGTCCCGGCGGGCGGAAGGGCCGTCCTGGCCAACGGCGACGGCTCCGGCTGGGCCTATGGGTTCACCGCCGACGCCTACTACGGGTCGAGCCCGGCCCTGTCGAACACCGGCGACAAGGTCTCCCTGTCCTACGGCTCGACGCTCATCGACGAGACCGCGACCTGGGCCAGCGGTGAGACCGGCGCCGGCGTGTCCTGGCAGCTCAACCGGACGTCGCACACCGCGGTCGCCAACGACAGCAGCGCCAACTGGTGTGCGTCCACCGCCACCATCGGGTCGACCAGCGACGCGGGCACCCCGGGCGCCGTCAACGCGGGCTGCTAATCGTCGCGCCGGGCGCGCAGGTGCCACAGGCTGCCCCAGCCCGCCGGCACCAGCACGAAGGCGGTGCCGACGACCAGCGCCAGCCCGAGCACGATGATCATGCCCAGGCCCTGGACGCCCTTGCTCTCGGCCATGGTCAGGCTGGCGAAGCTGATGATGGTCGTCAGGGCCGACATGCCGGCGGCCACGCCGGTCGTGCGCAGCGCCCGCAGGATGCCGCCGGGGCCTTCTTCCTCGACCCGGTGCAGCAGGTGGATGACGACGTCCACGCCGATGCCCATCAGGATGGGGATGCCGACGAAGTTGGCCATCGACAGCGGAAGATCGGTCAGCACCATGCCGGCGCCGGCCAGGGCCAGGCCCGCGCTCAGGGCGACCACCGCGGAGATCGCGCGGGTCGGGCTCTTCAGGTCGACCAGGCTGGCGGCGAACACCAGGATGAGCGCCAGCAGCGCCACCCGGGGGGCGTCGGTCTGCATCAGGTCGAACAGCAGGGCGGTGGCCAGGTACTCGCCCGCCGCGACGCGGTCGGGGAAGGCCTGCTCGACCTCGCCCTTGAGCACGGTCATCTCGCGCACGTCCCACATGTTGCCGGCCGGAACGATGAGCAGGCGGTGGTGGTCGTCGTTGGCGCCGATCAGCTGGCGGACCGCCGCGGGCAGGTCGTCCCGCCCCAGCACGGCGGGCCCGGCGTCGGCCAGGGCCTGCAGGTTCTGGCGCACCGGGGGCGGCAGCCAGGCCATGCCGGGCTCGCCGGCCAGGGCGGCCAGCCGCTGCAGGCGCTCGACGCGGTCGGCCTGGTCGGGGGGCAGGGCGGTCGAGAGGGACAGCACGCTGCCGACCCAGGGCAGGTCGCCGGACGCCTTGCCTTCGACGATGCGGGCGTGGGCGGCCGCCAGCTCGGCGTCGTCGTCGAAGCTGACGACGATGGGCGTGTAGCTGGCCTCGGCCAGGCCGCGCTGTTCGTCCGTCAGGTCCTGGTAGGCCTTGCCTTCGCCCCGCAGCTCCGAGATGTCGTACTCGAAGGGGATGCGGTCGAGGGTGGTGCCGGCCAGTGCCGCCACCAGCAGCCCGGCGCCCAGCACGATCGGGGCGAGGGGGTACCGGTGCCGGTCGACCTGCGAGGGCGGCGGCGGCTTCGCGTGCAGGGCGACCCGATCGTCGAGCCGGACCAGCAGCAGCGGCAGCAGCAGCAGCTCGGCGATCAGGCAGAGCATGACACCAGCGCCCAGCAGGGTGCCCAGCTGGTTGAAGCCCTGGAAGTGGGCGACCCACAGCGCCAGGAAGCCCGCGGCGCTGGTGATCGCCGCCGTGGCGCAGGGCGGCCCGGCGTGGTCCCAGGCCCGCGCCACCGCTTCGCGCGCGGACGGCGCGTGGGTGCGCTCCTCGCGGTAGCGGGCGTACAGGTGGATGCCGAAGTCGACGCCCAGGCCCACCAGGACCGCCGTGAAGTAGCTGGTGTAGGTGTTGAGCTGGCCGACGGAGACTCCGGCGAAGCCGAGCGTCCAGACGTTGCCGATCACCAGCGGGCCCAGGATCAGCGCCACGGCGCGCAGGCTGCGGAAGCCCAGGGCCAGGAACAGCAGCACCAGCAGCACACTGAACGCCAGGGTGGCGGTCAGGTCGTGCACGATGCTCTCGAGGTCCTCGACCGAGTGGCGGTAGGGGCCGCCGATCCACGCGATGCGCACGCCGCTGCCGTCGGGGTCGTGGGCGGCCAGCACCTCGTCCACCTGGGCCATGAACGGGCGGCTGCGCTTCATGTCGAAGGCCGAGAAGGCCGGCCGGACCAGGATGCGCTCGGTGCCGTCCTTGCCGGACAGCACCTGGACGCCCTCGGTCGCGGTCAGGCGGGCCGTCAGCGGGCCGAGCGCCAGCAGGCGGCTGGCCACGATGGGGTTCTGGGCGGCGGGGCCCATGGCCAGGGCGCTGCGGACCTTGCCTTCGATGGTGGCCAGCTCTTCGGGGGTGAGCTGGAGCATGCCCAGGCGCTTCGCGTCGTCGGGGGGCAGCTCGTAGAGCACCCAGTCGACGTCGTCGAGCTGCTCGAGGTCGTGGGCGAGCGACCGGGTCCAGGCCCGCCGGGCGTCGTCGTCGGCGCCGCCCGTGACGGCGATGCTCAGCAGGCCCGTGCCGCCTTCTTCGTCGTTGAGCTTGCGGATGGCCTGGGTCGTCGGCTCGTCGTCCGGCAGCAGGTCCAGGACGTTGGGCTGCACGCTGAGTCGCAGCGCGCCGACGACGCTCAGCAGCGTGAGCACCGCCGTGACCGCCACGACGGCGCGGCTGTGGTCCAGGATCCACAGCGCCACCCGCCCGTAGAGGTTGTGCGCACCCCGGCCCGGGCTCGGTTCCGGTGCGGGAGGGTGCGGGTCGGCCAAGACGGCTCCGGGGGCGGCGAGGCGGCCCCGCGACCTAGCACGCCCTCTCCGGCCACGCAGGTGGAGAGCGTGTGACCGACTGCCTGGGGTGCGGGAGGGGCCCGTCCCCGGTCAGAGCTGGTCGGAGCCCAGCAGGCCGCCGGACTCGGCCTTCTTCCCGCCGATCCGCACCTGGATGCCCGCGGTCACGCCCGCGCTGATCGGGTTGAGGTTCGGCGGGTTGCGGATGTCCTGGGGGTCCAGGCCGTCGCTGCCCACGCGGGTGCTGGAGCTGCTCTTGCCCGCGATGACCGCGCCGATCGGCACGTGCACGTACAGGTCGATGGGGTCGGCCACGCGGACCTCGGCGCCGACCCGGCCGCCGATGCTGAACAGCACCGGCGCCGAGAAACCGTCGAGCTCTTCGATGGGCAGGCCGTAGCGGGCGGTGACCGTCGAGCCGATGGTGACCGTGCCCTCGATGCCGATCACCGGGCGGATGATCGAGGTCGGCATCAGGGTGCCGAGCACCTGCGGGCCGAAGTAGCCGACGGTGTTCGTGACCTCGTCGGGATCGGCGATGGTGGATTCGTTGCCCACGACGTAGGAGTCGATGGTGATGGCGTAGCGACCGGTGGCGACGCCGCCGTGCAGGCCGGCTTCCAGGAAGGGCAGGATGCCGTAGGACACCGACCCGGCCAGGCCGGCGCCCGTGCCGCTCGTGACCGCCTGGTAGCTGTAGGCTTCGACCACCGACAGGTTCTGGCTGCTGCGGGCGTACAGGCCGAAGTACTCGCCGTGAGAGGGGCCGGTGCCGACCGCCAGACCGACGCGGGCCAGCAGCTGTCCCTGGCGGCCCAGGGCGCGCTGCCGCCACTCGACCAGCCGCATCCCGGAGTTCTTGTACCGCATGTACTCGCGCGGCCCCATGTCGATGCGCTCCCAGGGCTTGACCCCGTCTTCCTCCATGCGCTCGGTCAGGTCCGCGGTCGTGTAGCGCGGGCGCTCGATCTCCATCTCCTGGCGGGTCTGCAGGGTCGTGACGTCCCCGAGCTCCTGCGACAGCTGGTCCAGCTGGCGGGCGATCTCGGCGTCGCGCTGGATCTCGGCGTCGCGCTGCGCGTTCGGGTCGTCCTGGATCCGGATGTCGTCGGCGCGGCCGGCTTCGCCCTGGATGACGGCCACCAGCACGCGGGACACACCCTCGGCGAACACCTCGTCGTCGCCGACGGCCAGGTCGGCCTGGAAGCGCACGACCTCGCGCGACTCCAGCACGTCGATGATGATGACCTCGACCCGGCTGGCCTGGCCGACGCTGTCCACCGAGCCCGACAGGGCGTACTCGGCGCGGGCGACCTCGCCGACGACGAAGGTGCAGCCGACCTGATCGCCGCTGGGGCAGCTGCCCAGGTACATGTCGGCGCTGGTGTCGTAGACCGGCCCGACCTCGCGGATGCCGATGGCGTTCAGGCGGGGGTTCGCGTCGAGGTGCTGCTCGAGGAAGGCAGGCATCAGCGACGCGATGGACTGCGCTTCGGGGGAGCGGGCCTGGAAGGGGCCGACGAACACACGCGTCTCGTCGGAATCCAGCTCGACCGGACCGCTGCCCGAGGCAGGGGTCTGGGCGAAGGCGGAAGACGAGAGGGCCAGCAGCGGAAGCAGGTGGGACAGCATCGCGCGGACCATACCAGAGCCGCGCCGGATGCTGCCGCTCTACCGCACGACGCGACGCCGGGGCTTGCGGCCCGCGCCCTCGGGGGCGGGGGCCGGCGGGTCGAGCAGGGCCAGCACCTCGACGTGGGCGGTCTGCGGGAACATGTCGTAGGCCCGCAGCGGCCGGGGCCGCCAGCCCAGCGCGACGAGCTCGGCCAGGTCGCGGGCGAGGGCCCTGGGGTTGCAGGACAGGTAGGCCAGCCGGGCGGGCTCGAGGGCGGTGATCGCGGGCAGCACGCCCTCGCCCAGGCCGCGACGGGCGGGATCGACCATGACCACCGGGTGCTGGCCGGCCAGCCGGCGGCCCAGCTCGGGCAGCACCTCGAGCACATCGCCGCTGGTGAACTCGGCGGTGACGCGGTTCCGGCGCGCGTTCTCGCGGGCCCGGAGCACGGCGCCGTCCACCACCTCGACGCCGCAGGCCCAGCCGTGGGCCCGGCCGAGCGCGAGGGTGAAGCCGCCGACCCCGCAGTACAGGTCGACCACCGGCCGGTCACGGTCCGGCGTGAGCTCGACCAGCAGGTCCTGGGCGATCTGTTCCGCCACGCCGGGGTTGGCCTGGTAGAAGTCGCCCGGCCCGACGGCCAGCGTCAGCCCGCCCAGCCGCTCCTCGATGACGTCGCGACCGCGCAGGCACATCGTGCCGACCACGCCGTCTTCGTTGCGCTCGAAGATGTTGTTGCCCGGCTCGGCGTTCAGGTGCAGGTGCACCCCGATGATCTCGGAGACGTTCTGGGCCAGGCGCTCGGCGAACATCCGCAGGGTGCGGCTGTCCCGGCCGGCGACGATGGTGACCAGCACCTCACCGGTGGATCGGCTCTGGCGCAGCACCACGTGGCGCAGGGTCCCGCGGTCCTGTTCTTCGTCGTAGGGCCAGATGTCGAGCTCGATGACCAGGTGGGCCACCTGGGACATCGCGCGGCGCAGGGTGGGGGTCGCGACATTGCAGCCGGGGATGCTCACGACCCGGTGGGTCTTGCGGGCGAACACGCCGACCCGCAGGTGACCGCGGTCGCTGCGACCGACGGTGAGCTTGACGGCGTGGCGGTAGCCTTCGTCCCCGTCCGGGCCCTGGGCGACGGTGTCGGGCAGCAGGGCGGTCAGGTCCTGGCCTTCGCCGGGGCCCGAGAACTCGGCCAGCGCGTCGCGCAGCATGTCCAGCCGGGCGTCGCGCTGGGCGTCGGGCTCGAGGTGCATCAGGGGGCAGCCGCCGCAGGCGGTGAACCGCTCGCAGGGGGGCTCGCGGCGGCCCGGCGCCGGGGCGCCCACGGGCTCGACGAAGCGGCCGGCGACGCGGTTGTGCCCCTCGAAGGCCAGCGCCACGCGTGCGGTCTCGCCGGGGATGCCCTCCCAGATGTCGACGGGCTTTCCGTCGTGCACGGCTTCCGCTTCGCCGCGGTGGTGCCAGCCGCCCGCGGTCAGCTCCACGGTCGGCCAGCGCTGGCCCGCGCGGCTGCGGCGCTCGGCTTCCGACTTGCGCCGCAGGTCGTCTTCGAGCTCGGGACGCCGCAGCTCGCCGTCGGGCGTCGCGGCGGGCGGCGGCAGGGGACCCTTGCCCCGGCGGCCCTTGCCCCGACGGGGCGCCACGGGGGGCATGTGCTTCTGGATCGGATGGCGCTTGGACATTCCGGTCCTGTAATCGGTCACAGCCCGATGGGGGGGAGCCGTACCTCTGCGCCTTCGCGCTCCCACACCTGTCGCGTGCCGGCGTCGAGGTCTTCGTAGACCAGCCGGTCGAGACCCTGCACGAAGCCCACGCGCGCGGCTTCGTAGGGGTAGCCGAGCCCGCCGACGTTCATGCACAGGCAGTCGCCGATCCGCACCATGCCGGGCGACTCGTGGATGTGGCCGCACAGCATCACGCCGTGGGTACGGGCGGCCAGCTCGCGCAGGGCCTGGCTGCCGACGTGCTGGCCGGCGATGGTCAGGTCGATGGGCGTGTTGGCCGGTGGAGCGTGGCACAGCACGATGTCGGCGGCCGGCAGGGTCCGGGCGCGGAGCTCGGCGTCGGTCCACTCGTAGGCGAAGCCCAGGATGTCGGGGCCGGCGCCCCCGATGCCCAGCACGCGCAGGCCGGCCACGTCGACCACGCGCCCGTCGATGTTCTCGGGCTCGTCCAGCACGGGCAGGTCGTGGTTGCCGGGCACGAAGTGGAAGGGCCGCCCGCGATCGCGGACCCGCTGCAGCACGCCGGCGAGCTCCTTGCGGTAGCGGGTCACCGTGGCGCGACTGCGCTGGTTCGCGTGCCCGCAGCAGGACAGGTCCCCCACGAGCAGCACGGCGTCGGCGTCGACCTCGTCGATGCGATCGAGCACGCGGTCGAGGTGCGGCCAGTTGGCGTGCACGTCGCCGACGACCGCGAGGACGGGAGGCCGGGGCACGGCGGGTCGTGTCACGGAGGGCTCAGCCCGGTCGCGCGGACATCAGGCCGAAGATGGCGACCATGACCAGCAGCTCGATGCCGGCGCCCGCGACCAGCCGGCTGGCCGCCGTGCCGCCGTCGCGGGCCACGGCCAGCTCGGACTTCACCATGCGCTTGCCGACGATCTCGACGGGCACCCACAGGACCAGGGACACCCACGCCCACCACACATCCAGCGGGTAGGACAGGACGAAGATCATCGTCAGGCCCAGCACGACGTTGATCCGGCCCGACATCAGCAGGCCCAGGTTGTGCACGTGGTGCTGCACCGTCGCGATGCGCGCGTCGGTCCGGCCCTTGGTCAGGGCCAGCACCAGGTTCACCAGGGCCGCGACGAAGGCCAGGTAGCCCAGCGTGCGGTGCAGGTGGATGAGCCCGACCTCCACGTCAGTTCCCGCCCTTGTTCAGGGGGACGGCCTTGGTGCCCGGCGCCGAGGGGCCGGCCTTGGGGTCCAGCGTCGCGGGCGCGCCCGGCTTCGCCTTCTGCTCGACCTTGGGGAGCGCCTTGGGGCCGCTGCCTTCGGAGGGCGGCTGGGCGGCCGGGGTCTCGGTGGTGGAGGGCGTGGCCGGCTCGGGCGCGGGGGGACCCACCACCATGTCCACGCTGACGGTCACCGCATCGAGCAGCGAGTCGTGCTGGCAGAGCGTGATGAGCGCCTGCTTCTGCGCGTCCATGCCGAGCGCCTGCATGTCCACCACGAAGGGCTCGGTCGACTTCAGGTGCAGCTCGCTGTCGCCGGTGCGCTCGATGCTCACGGGCGCGATCAGCTCGACCGTCGCTTCCCGCCAGGTCAGCGTGCCCCGCAGCTTGCCCGAGGCGGTCTTGCCGACCTCGGCCAGGGTGTCGGTGGTCTCCATCGACTTGATCGCGAAGGTCGTGGTCGGGTGGGCGGCGACCTCGAAGAAGGTCTCCTTGATGCGGTCGTCGCGCAGCTCCAGGCCGCTGTCCCAGCTGGCCAGGTCGATGGTGAGCTCGCCGCTCGTGCCCTTGGGGTCGTCCAGATCCACCCGCACGCTGCCCGTCACCCCGGTGAACTTCGCGGGCACCTCGACGTCGCCGTTCTTGACGGTGATCATGTCGATGGTGGCGGACTGCACCTGCAGCTCGGTCGTCTTCTGCGGGCCGCTGGCGTCGGGCGGCTGCTGATCGCCAGCCGCGGGAGGGCCGGGCGGCGGCGTGGTCGTCGACGCGGGCTCGGTGCCCCCGTCGCAGGCCGCGAGCAGGGGGAGGAGGACCAGGGCAGCCGGGTGCCGGAGGAGGGCGATGGACATGGGAGGGCTCCACGTGTGGGGACACGAGCGCCCCGCCTAATCGACCGGCGCGGGCCGGCAACGCTCAGCGGGTCAGGCGTCGGTAGACCTGCAGCAGGCGGCGGGGCAGCAGGTCGACCCGGTCGATGACGGTGTAGCCCCCCTCGCCGTAGGTGCGGGCCAGGTACTCCGGCCCGTGGGGATCCACCGTGATGCAGAACGGGTGGATGCCGGCCTTGCGCGCCTCGAGCAGCGCGGCGCGGGTGTCTTCCTGGGCGTAGCGGTCGGCGTAGTGGTCGCATCCGCAGTCCAGCGGCTTGCCGTCGGACAGCAGGATGAGCAGCCGGATCCGGTGGCCGGTGGCCGCGAGCTTGGCGGTGGCGTGGCGGATCGCGGCGCCGTCGCGGTTCTCCATCTTCCAGGAGATGCGCCCGATGCGCTCGCGGGCCCGGTCGTCCCAGGGGTCGTCGAAGTCCTTGGCCACGTAGAAGGCGACCTGGTCGCGGCCGTAGCCGGAGAAGCCGTAGATGGCCTGGTCGTCCCCGATGGCGTCCACCGCCTCGGCGATGAGCACCAGGGCTTCCTTCTCGACGTCGATGATCCGCTTGCCCTGGGCGTTGGCGAGCTCGTTGGTGCTGCTGCTCATGTCGACCAGGAAGGCCACGGCGACGTCGCGCTCCTGGGGGCGGTGCCGGGTGTACAGCCGGTCGCTGGGGCTGCCGCCGGCGCGGCGCTCGACGATCGCCTCGACCACCCGGTCCAGGTCCAGCTCGTCGCCGTCGGGCTGGGCCCGCATGCGCCGGACCCCGTCGGGTCGCAGGGCCTCGAAGGCGCGCCGTACCTCGGAGATCAGCGCCCCGTGCTCGTCGCGGACGCGGGTCACGAAGTCGGGGCTGCCGGGCAGCAGGTCGTACTCCGACAGCTTCACCCAGTTCGGCTTGTGGTCGTCGATGACCGCGTCCCACTCCGGGTAGAAGAAGGTCCGCGGGCGGGCCTCGACGTCCGGGTCCAGGGTGATGCCCTGGGCGCGGCGCAGATCCGGCGGCACGCTGTGCGGGTCGTCCCGCTGCTCGGCGATGCCGCCGCCGGGGGCGTCCATGCGGTCGAGCATGGCGGCCATCTCCTCGTAGGACTGCTCGGCGCGGGCCTGCTGGCGGGCCTGCACGGGGTCGCCGTCGGCGCCCTCGGCCCGGATGGCCCGCAGGATGTCGAGGGCCCGCTGCTCCACCTGGCGCTCCTCCTCTCCCAGCTGATCCACCCGCAGCTCGGCGGCGAAGGGATCGGCCGACATCGGCCGGTAGTCGAGCTCCTCGTCGCCCTCTCCCTCCCCCTGGCCGCCCTCGCGCTGCCCCTCGCCCCCGTCGTCGCCGCGGGACCCGCCGCCGGCGCCGCCGCGGTCGTCGTCCTGCTGGTCGCCGTCGGCGCGCTGCCCACTGCCGCCGGGCCCGCCCAGGGGCTCTTCTTCACGCTCGTCCAGCCGCTTCTCGGGGGTCTCGGCCCGGCGCAGCAGGGCGTAGATCGGGGCGAAGGCCTGCTGCATGGCGGCGACGGTGTCGTAGACCGTGGCGCCGTCGGCTCGGACCCGGTCCAGGGCGGAAGCGGCGCGGTCGGCGGCGCGGGCCGCGGCGGTGTCTTCGGGGGTGTAGGGGGCCTCGCCGCGGGCCCGGCGGGCCACGGCCTCGATGGCCTGTTCGGCCGGGGCGAGGTCGTCGGCGACGGGGCGGTCCTCGCGCCAGCCCGGCGCGCCGTCGGCGGATCGGGCGTCCGGTCCGCCGGCCAGCTGGTCCATGGCGTCGGCCACGCCGGGGTACTCGGCGCGGACGCGGGCTTCCACCCGCAGGTCCTCCAGCACCCGGAACAGGTCGCGGGCCAGGACCGGGTTCGGGAAGCCGCGCAGCAGGCGCTCGACCTCGAGCTCGCCGTCGCGGGGGGCGGGCCAGTCGCCTTCGACCTGCTGCAGGTCGAGATCCAGGGTGCCGAACTCCAGGTAGCCGGCCGCCCGCGCGGCCAGGACCCGGTAGATCAGCCGGTCGCGCTCGTCGCCGAACCGCTCCATCCGGGGCGGCAGGTAGAGGTGGCGGCCGTCGGTGAAGGCGGCGCCGTCGCCGGCGGGCCGCACCTGCACGGTCTCGCCGCAGTGGGCGCGGGCGTAGAGGGTCAGCGAGCGGGCGACGTCTTCGAGGGCCAGGCCCGTCGTCAGGTCGCGCGCGGTGGTGCGGCCCTCGCCGGACTCGAGCCGCAGGAAGGACTCGGCCTTGCGGGCGCTCTGGTTGTGCAGCTCGATGCCGCGGGCGAGGTAGCGGGCGATGGCGGCGTCGTCGAACCGGGGGAGGAGGTCGGGCAGGGTGCGGACGACGAGGGGCAGGGCTTCGGGCCGCTCGCCCAGGACCACGCGAAGCAGCTTCACGTAGCGGCCGCGCTCGGGCTCCGGCACGCGGGCGAGGTGGTCGGGGAGGGTGAAGGCCACCAGCCGGGCCAGGTCGGGGTCGACCTCGGCGGTCTGGACCACCACGCGGGTGTAGGCGCGGGCGGTCGGCGCCCCCAGGGTGTCTTCGACCGCCCGCACGCTGCGGCCCCAGGCGCGCAGGGCCGCCACGTCGACCCGGGCCAGGGTGGCGAAGGGGCCGGCGAAGCGGGCGAGGCCGACGGCGTTGGCGACCGGGCCCTCCGGAGCGGCCCGAGACGCCTCGTCCACGACGGCGCGGGCGCGGCGAGCCAGGCGGCGGAGCGGGTTCTCGGGTGGCACGGCTCCTCGCTATCCCAGCGCGCCTGCGGACCGTCGACGCATGGCGTACCCTGCCGCGCATGTCCGCCTCGACCCTGCTTCCGTCCTCCTCCCTCCTCCTCCTCGGCGCGTTGCTCCCGGCCACCGCCCGGGCCGGCGACCTCGCCGATCAGCTGTCCGCCGACGACCGCCAGCCGGTGATCGTCAACGGCCAGTCGGAGTCGGGATTCCCGCAGACGGTGGCCCTCGGCGCGGACTTCGGCGGCACGGTCTACACGGCCTGCACCGGCTCGCTCATCACGCCGCGCGTCATCCTGACCGCGGCCCACTGCGGCGAGGACATCCCCCTCGAGCTGGTCGTGTCCGCCGGCAAGGCCTTCTTCGGGGCCGACGCCAGCAGCGCCGACAAGGCGATCGGCTTCGAGGACATGGCGATCCACCCCGACTACGTGCCGCTGCAGAACGGTGTGGGCGGCACGCTCGGCGAGAACGACGTCGCCATCCTGGTGCTGGCCGAAGAGGTGACCGACGTCACGCCCTTCCGGATCAACCAGCGCGAGATGACCGGCGACGACGTCGGGCTCGAGATGAAGAGCATCGGCTTCGGCATCAGCAGCACGAGCGGCTCCGGCAGCGGCGTGAAGCGGTCGGCGACGCTCACGCTGGACGACGTCGACGAGATGTTCCTGCTCAGCGACAGCGACACGAACCCCGACAACGGGCAGATCTGCTCGGGCGACAGCGGCGGTCCGCAGGTGGCGAAGCTCGACGGCAGCGACGAGTGGATCCAGCTGGCGGTGCACAGCTGGGGCGACCAGTACTGCCGGGTCGAGAGCGGCAGCACCCGCGTCGACGTGGTCTGGGACTTCCTGTCCGAGCAGCTGATCGATGTGCACGGCACCGACGACCTGTGCGAGATCAACGGCCGCTACGAGAACGGGGTCTGCGACGAGTGGTGCGACGCGGTCGACCCGGACTGCGAAGAAGCGGTGGCCGAGGGCGACGACGGCGGCGACGGCAAGAAGGGCGGCTGCAGCGCGGTCGGCGGGGGGGCCGCCCTGGGGCTCGTCCTGCCCGGGCTGCTGCTGGCCCTGCGCCGCCGGCGCTGAGGTGCTGGAGCGGCTCATCCAGGCCGCGCGCCGGCCGTGGATCGTGCTGGCGCTCGGCGTCGGGCTGGTGCTGCCGGGGCTGCTGACCGGCTTCATGGTGGACGACTGGTTCCACCGGGCCGTGATGTTCGACGTGCCCGGGTCGGTGGGCGAGGGCACGCCGGCCTGGCGGGCGATGTTCACCTTCATGCCCGGGCCCCACGACAACCAGCGCATCGTCGAGCTGGGCGTGATGCCGTGGTGGGCCGCCCCCGAGGTGCGGGCGGCATTCTTCCGGCCGCTGAGCAGCGCGACCCACCTGCTGGACTTCGCGCTGTGGCGCGACAACGCCGTGCTGCAGCACGCCCACAGCATCGCCTGGTGGGCCGCCGGGCTGGTGCTGGTCTGGGGGCTGTACCGCCGGCTGCTGGACGACCCCCGGGTCGCCGCGCTGGCCGCCGTGCTGTTCGCCGTCGACGACTCGCACGCGATGGTGATCGGCTGGATCGCCAACCGCAACGCGCTCCTCTGCCTGGTGTTCGGCGTGCTGGCCGTGTGGTGGCACGCCGATCGCAAGCCGGTGCGGGCCTTCGTCGCCGCGGCGGTGGGGCTCTGCGCCGGCGAAGCGGCGGTCGGCGCCTTCGCCTACCTGTTCGCCTGGGAGCTCTGCCAGCGGGACGACGCACTGCTGCGGCGCTTCCTGCGGCTGGTGCCCTACGGCCTGCTGCTGGTGGCGCTGAAGGGCGTGTACGCCGCCTACGGGCTGGGCGCGTCGGGCAGCGGGCTGTACATCGATCCGGGCGCCTCGCCGGTCGCCTTCCTGGTCGCGCTGGCCGAGCGGTGGCCGATCCTGGGCCTGGCCCAGGTCGCCGGCGCTCCCATCGACCTGTGGTTGTTCGGCAGCCGGACGGTCCAGCTGACCATGAGCGCGGTCTCGATGATCGTGGTCGTGGCGGTGTCGGCGGGCATGTGGCGCTGGCTGCGCGGCCGGCCCCAGGTCGCCTTCCTGGCCGTCGGCGCCGCCCTGTCGGCGGTGCCCCTCTGCGGCGCCTTCCCCACCGACCGGCTCTTGATGTGGCCGAGCGTCGGCGCCTTCGGCCTGCTGGCGACCGCCGTCGTCGCGGTCCTGGGCCCCGTCGGCGGGCCCGAGCAGAAGAGCAACCTGGTGGGGGCCCTGCTGTTCGTGCACCTGCCGGCCGCCGCCTTCGCCCTGCCGCTGCGGGTGCTGGCGGTGCCCCTGTTCGCCGACTTCTTCCATGCCCCGGCCCTCGACCTGACCCGCGACGTCGAGCTCGAGGACCAGACCCTGGTCTTCGTCAACGGCATGGAGCTCACGGTGGCGTACACGGGGCTGCTGCGCGAAGCGGCGAACATCGTGCGCGACGAGCGCGGCATGGACCCGATGCCCGTCGCCGAGAACGTCTGCCAGCTGTCGGGAGTGCTGACCGGCAGCACCATCACGCGCATCGACGCGCGCACCCTGCAGGTCGAGCCCGACGGCGGCTTCCTGGCCACCCCGATGGACCGGATGTTCTGGCACCCCGACCACCCCTTCCACGCCGGCCAGGTGGTGTCCGTGCCCGCGATGTCCGTCGACGTGCTCGAGGTCGATGACGGCCGGCCGTCGCGGGTGCACATGCACTTCGCCGAGCCGCTGGACGGCGGCGGCTACCGCTTCGTGGTGCTGGCCGACGGGCGGTGGGGGGAGTGGACGCCGCCGCCGGTGGGGGAGAGCGTCCGGGTCGAGCCGGGCCTGTACCTGCCGCGCTGGCGGATCACCGATGCCGCGGGCGAGGTGGTGCTGGGGGAGTGAGGGGTTCCGAGGGCGGGCCCCGTGCTAGGGATCCGGGGACCGAGGAGCCTCCGATGTCGCTGCCCCCCCACTCCGAGCCCCGCCCCGATCACGTCGCGACCTTCCTGCAGGAAGGCCCCCTGCCGGTCGATCTGTACCTGGCCGACGACGCGCTGCGCGACGAGATCGCCCGCCGGGTCCCCGCGGAGCTGCGCCCCGACGCCGACCGGCGGCTGTCCCAGCTGGGCCACCTGACGGCTGGCCCGCTGTGGACCCTGTCCCGCCAGGCCGAGGCCGAGCAGCCGGAGCTGCTGCACTACGACCCCTGGGGCCGGCGCATCGACGCCATCAAGGTGTCCCCGGCCTGGGACGCCCTGGCCGCGGTCTCGGCCCAGCACGGCATCGTGGCCACGGGCTACGACGACGCGCTGGGCGTGCACGCCCGCGTCGTCCAGGCCGGGCTCATCCACCTGTTCAGCGCGACCAGCGCCATCTTCAGCTGTCCGCTGGCGATGACCGATGCCGCCGCCCGCGTCCTGCTGGACATCGGCCCCGACACGCTGCGTGACCGGCTGGTGCCGCGGCTGCTCTCGGACAACCCCGAGACCTTCATCACCAGCGGCCAGTGGATGACCGAGCGCCCCGGCGGCAGCGACGTCGGCCGCACCGAGACCATCGCGGTGCCCACGGGCGACGGCGATCCCCACTACACCCTGCACGGCGTGAAGTGGTTCACCAGCGCCACCACCAGCGAGATGGCGCTGACCCTGGCCCGCGTCGTCGACGCGGACGGCAACGCCGTGCCCGGCAGCCGCGGCCTGACCATGTTCCTGGTCGAGGTCGAGCGCGCCGCCCACGGCGGACTCGACGGCATCCAGGTGCGGCGGCTCAAGGACAAGCTCGGCACCAAGGCGCTGCCGACCGCCGAGCTGTCCCTGGACGGCCTGCAGGCGCACCGGCTGGGTCCCATCGGCCGCGGCGTGCCCAGCATCAGCACCATGCTGCACATCACCCGCTACTGGAACAGCTGCTCCAGCAGCAGCGCGATGGCCCAGGCCACCTTCCTGGCCCGCGACTACGCCACCCGCCGCGAGGCCTTCGGCCGGCCGATCATCGAGCACCCGCTGCACCAGCGCACCCTGGCCGACATGGAAGCCGAGACCGCGGGCGCCCTGGCCCTGTGCATGGAGATCGCGAGCCTGCTGGGCCGCCACGAGCACGGCCAGCTGTCCGAGGCCGACGCCAAGGTCCTGCGGGCCCTGCTGCCGGTCACCAAGCTCACGACCGGAAAGCAGGCCGTCGCCGTCACCAGCGAGGGCCTCGAGGCCTTCGGCGGCGCCGGCTACGTCGAGGACACGGGCCTGCCGCGCATGCTGCGCGACGCCCAGGTGCTGCCGATCTGGGAGGGCACGACCAATGTGCTGTCCCTGGACCTGCTGCGGGCGGAAGCGAAGGAGGGCGCCCTGTCCGCCATGATCGGCGCGCTCGGGCGCCGGGTGGCGGCCCTGGACCGAGCGCTGGGTCCCGAGATCGACCTGGTCGCGGCGGTCTTCCAGAGCCTGGCCGGCCGGCTGGCCGAGCTGGCCGAAGACGGCGACCGCGCCGCGATGGAGTGGGAGGCGCGCCGGATCGGCCTGGCGACCGGTCACCTGTGGCAGGCGACCCTGCTGGCCGAGACCGCGACCCACGCCGGCAGCGACGCGGCCGCGGCGCGGTTCCGGACCTTCAGCCGGAACCGGCTGGGCGGGCCGCTGGCCTGAGCCTTCCCCTCTCTCGTCTTCGTCGAGCGGGCCGGGCATCGCGCCGGCCCCGCTGGTGGGTACGCCGACATGCTGATGTCCATGCTGGTGGTCCTGGCCGCGCAGGCAGCGCCTCCGACCCTGGAGCAAGCGCTCTCGAAGCGCTCCCCCCTGCTCGAGGGCACGCCCTACGATGCCCTCTACGCCTTGTCCGAGGACGACATGGCTGCGGTGGACTGGGAGATCGGCTGCTCGCTGAACTCCGGGGCGGGGGCCTTCGCGATGGATCTCACCGCGGGCTCGCTGCGGTCCATCGAGTGGTACGGCGACGAGCGGGTCGACCTCGTGGTGGTCGAGCCCGCCTCGCTGCCCGAGGGTACCGATGCGGCCGGACAGGCTGCCGCGCTCGGGCTGCAGCTCGGCCCGGTCGTCGTCCAGCTGCGGCGCTTCACCTGGCCCAAGTGCCACCGCCTGCCTCCGTTCCAATGGCTGGCGTCGACGGATCGCCCGGACGTCCTCCTCGAGCTCGACGGCGACCGGGTGACCGGCCTGGTGCTGCTCTCCGGCCGGACCGTGAAGGCGCTCCAGAAGACCGAGACCTCCCTGATCGTCGCGTCGGGCCCGACCCTGTGGACCGTCGACGGGCTGTGGCAGGACCTGGCGAGGATCGAGGGCTACGAAGGTGCTGCGGCTGCCTTGATCCAGGCCCGCCATCGGCGCGCGGACCAGGGCCCGCGCGGGGAGGAGCGCATCGCGGCCCTGCGCGATCGTGTGGGGGTCGAGGGGCTCGGCGGGGCCGTGTCGCCCGAAGACGCCCTGGCCGCTCTCCAGGCTGGGGACGCCGCGGCCCTCGAAGCTGCGGTCGGCGCGGCCGACGCGACCCTCGCGGGCCCGGACCCGGTCGCCTGGCTCCGTGGGCATGCCGCCTTGCGCGCGGCCGTCGAGGCGGCCCCGCGCGCCGCCGTCGCCGCCCAGCTACCAAGGGTGCGTGCCTACGAGGCCCGGCTGGCGGCGCAGCTGCGGAACCGCGGCGCGAGCGACGACGCCCAGGGGCTGCTGTGGTCGTCGGCAGCCCTGGCGCTGGCGCCGTCCGAGGCGGAGCGGGCCGCGCTGCAGGCCCGCACCGACCGCTTCCTGCTGGGCCTGACGCCCGTGGTGCAGGGGGACGCGTTGCTGGCCGACGCCGTGGACGAGGCCTGGGACGACCTGGTGCGACGGGTGCGCCGTCCCGGCGGCCCCGGCCTGGACGGCCCTCGCCGCTCGGCCGCCGACGCCGTGGGGGCCACGCCCGTGCGGCTCTCCAGCACCCCGGCGGTGACCGACTCGAAGAGCTCGACCCGACGGTTCACGGACCGTCGGGGGGGCAACGACATGCAGCACCGCGACAACTCCGCGGCGGTCGCGGCCTGGCAGGCGGAGCTCGACCGACTCGACGCCGACATCGCGGAGTGGCACCGCACCCACCCCGACGGCGGGTTCCACAACGACGTCACCTACCTCGAGCAGCTGCAGCGCTTCCGCAGCGAGCAGCTGGCCCGCCGACCGCCCGACACGCGGGTCGACAACGACTGGTGGGACGTCAGCTGGGAGGTCGTCTGCCGCAGCCTGGAGGGCACGGCGCGCACGACGGTCTCGCTCGAAGGGGCCGGACGACAGGTCGAGGTGGTCGCGACGGCGGGGCCGATCGAGGGCTGCCAGCACGACGCCGTGCCGAAGCTCGGCATGCCTGCCGAGGACCGTCGGCCCACCGACCGTTGGTTCCGTGAGGAAGAGCTGCCCGCCGCCCTGCGGCTGCAGGTCCGGGCCCCGGCCCGCGAGCTCGTGACGGCCTGGTGGAGCGAGCGGGTCCTGGAAGGAGTGGACGACCCGGTGGAGCGGGGCATCCGCGAGGCGTGGTTGCTCGGCCGCGGCAGCTTGCCGGTGGTGCTGCCGACGGGGCCGATCGACGTCGGCCCGCCGCCGTCCGCCGAGGGCCCGACGGATGCGGCCACGCCGTCCCTGCGGCCGCCCACCGACCCAGAGCTCGCCCAGCTCATCGTCGCGCTCGACGCCCGCTGCCGGGCGCGCGGCGAGCGCTGCGACTCCCTGCGCGGCATCTGTCAGGAGTACGGTCTGAGCAAGATCACGACCACCGCCGCTGCCTGCCGGGCCCGGGTCGAGGCGCCGTACCCGGACGACTACCGGCCCGCGCCGCCGCCCTGGCTGATGTGGGCCGGCTGTCGGGCCTGGGCCGAAGGAGACGGCATGCTCCAGTACTGCGACACCCTCTGAACCTGGAACGCCTCGAACACGCTGTCGGGCGCTACCAGAACTTCCACCAGGGCTTCGGCGGCTCCGGATCGTCCTCGTCGACGGCCGGGACCAGCGCGGCCTGGGCGCTGGCGATGACCTCGGTCCAGTGGTCCTCCGGCACCGGGTCCAGGAAGTACTGCTTCTCGTCCATGGGCCGGACGTCCAGGACCGTGGGAAGCAGGTCGCGCGGGATGATCAGCGGCTCGTTGCCCACGGCCAGGGCGAAGCGCTCGACGTCGGGCAGCAGGTAGCGCACCCCGGGGCCGATCACGGCCATCGTGAACCCGTCGCCGTCCTTGCCGACCTTCATCACCGACGCCTCGAAGATGCCGTCCTGGCGCGGGAACTGGCTGGCGAGCAGGTCGGCCGCCAGCACCTCGTTCAGGTCGCCGCCCCGGGCCCGCAGCCGCGCCAGGTGCACGGGCCCCACGTGGTAGGGGCGGACCGCTCCGGGCAGCGTGACCACCGAGCCGTCCCGATCGACCATGCCCGTGAGCGTGCGCAGGCCGTACAGCCACTGCTGGGCGCACCAGGCGGCGTCGCAGGTCGCGAGCGCCCGGGACAGCGGCATCAGGCCGCCTTCTTCGAGCTCCACGACGGCGTCGTCGCCCGGCGCCGTCGTGCGGACCAGCGCCAGCGCCAGGTCGATGTCGGCCCGGCTGCTGCAGGCCATGATGCGCACGACCAGTGCTTCTTCGTTCCGATTGACCTCGACCCCGCGCGCGCTCTGGCCCGCCAGGGACAGGTGCAGGATGCCCCGGGGCCAGGGGCCCGCGAGATCGACCTCCTCGCTCACCGAGACGGCGCCCATGCCGCACTGGTCGAGGACCTCGGCGAGGGTCCAGCCCGCGAGGCTGGGGGAGGGGACGGCGATGGAGTAGCTCATGGGGTGGGCTGGTCCGGGAGGAGGTCGAGGGCGCTCACGGGATCGGCGGCCCGTCGAGCAGGGCGTGCAGGGAAGCGAAGCGCGGATCCCCGTCGGGGAGCCGGCTGCGGAGCAGGCCCAGGTCCAGGGCCTCGCCGGCCGCGGGCCCGCCGAGCAGGCCGAGCAGGGCGTCCAGGTCCCCGTCGCCGTCGAGCAGCGCGTCTTCGGCCAGGAAGCCGAACAGCGCGCTGCCCCCGGCGGTCGGCAGGGGCACGACGCCGTGGTCCAGCTCGTCGATGAACGGCTCGTCGGCGACCACGCCCTTGGGCGGGGCGTAGACGACGTGGGTCTCGGGGGTCAGCAGCAGGCGCGCGACGGGCAGGCCCGTGCGCAGGGCCGCCCACGACGTCGGCAGCCGCTGCACGCCGACGCTGCCCACCCGGGTGACGAAGCTCGTGCTGCTGGTCGACCGCGGCGCCAGCTCGAACACGCCGGCCTGGCCGGCCCCCAGGTGCAGGGCAGGGCTGGCCAGGCGCTGGCCGCCGCGGCCCCAGGGCAGGCCGGTCAAGGCGCCGTCTTCGGCCACCGTGTGCCCGACCCGCCAGGTCCACCGGTGGTTGGCCGGTACGTCGCGCCCGTCGATGCGGTGGGCCTCGCTCAGGGTGCCGGTGGGGCACAGGAACTGCAGCTGCAGCGCGACGGCGTGGGGCTCGAGGTTCGCCACGGTCAGCACGAAGCGCCGGCTGGCGACGTACTCCCAGCTGCGCGTGTCCTGGGTCGCCGGGCCGGTGCTCAGGTCGAAGGTGCTGATGGGCTGGGACATGGGCGCTCCTGCGGGAGCGCGATGCTATCCGGCGGCGGGTCGGTCCAGGGGGCCCGTCGCGGCCGCGGTCAGGGGGGCTGCGGCGCGACGCCTTCCATCAGCCAGCGTGCGATGGCCCGGCGGTCCTCGGCGGAGATGACGGCGGTGCCGTGCTCGACGACGCCCATCATCTCGCCGCCCACGAAGTCGCCGTCCGGCAGGATGCCCAGGTCCAGCAGCGCTTCCCAGTCGTCGGCCGTCCAGCCGCCGAGCGCGTCTTCGTGGGGCGTGATGTTCGGCCCCGGCTCGGGCGGTAGCTCGCTGCCGGCCAGCGCCTTGCGGTCGATCCGTCCGCCGCGTCCGTTGCGGGGCGTGTGGCACTCGCCGCAGTGGGCCACGGCTTCCACCAGGTAGCGGCCGCGGTTCAGCTCGGCGTCCAGCCGGGGATCGTCCCGCAGCGCGCCCCGGTCCAGCTCCAGCAGCTTCCACAGGCCCAGCACGCTGCGGCGGCGGTACCGGGTCAGCGCATGGTCGAGGGAGGGCTGGGCGACGGGGGCGATGGTCTGCACGAAGGCCCACAGGTCGGCCAGGTCGTCGTCGTGGAGCTTCGTGTACGAGGGGTAGGGGAAGGCCGGATAGTAGTGCCGGCCGTCCGGGCTGCGGCCGCGCCGCATGGCGTCGACGAAGTCCGGCCAGGTCCAGCCGCCGATGCCGTGGTCGGGGTCCTGGGTGATGTTCGGCCCGTGGAAGACGCCGTAGGGCGTCTCCAGCGCGTAGCCGCCGGCGTAGGGCGCCCCGCCCGCGGCGGTGTGGCAGCTCGCGCAGTTGGCCAGCGCCGCAAGCTCGGCCCCGCGGGCGGCGTCGCCAGCGGGTGCGGAGACAGCGGGGGCGGAGTCAGCGGGGGCGGAGTCAGCGGACGCCGCCCCCGCGACGGGGACGGCGAGCGCGGCGACGAGCGCGAGCAGCACTCAGTGGTCGTCCTTGCGGAAGTTGTCGTGGCAGCCGCCGCAGCTCTTGCCGACGTTGCGGAAGGCGCCCGAGAACACCTTCATGTCGCCGCCCTCGGCGGCGGTCACCAGGGCGGCGCTGCTGTCCTGGAAGGCCTTGGTCGCGGCGGCGAAGCCTTCCGGGTCGGTCCAGATGGTGGCCAGGGCTTCGGTGTCCTTGACCGCATCGGGCCCGGTGCCCTTCGGGAACAGGTGGGGCACGGTCGTGCTCATCGCCTGCAGTGCGATGGCGTGGGACTTCATGTCGACCTGCCGGACGGGGGCTTCGCCCTTGACCATCATGGACAGCGCCTTCATGTGTGCGCCGATGCCCTCGAAGACCTCGTGGCGGTAGGCGTAGACCTTCTGCGCGTCCAGCTGGATGCTGGCCGCGGGGGCGTCGTCGCCGGCGCTGGCGGGAAGGGCGAGGGACAGGGCGAGGAGCAGCGTCACGGGCGATCCGGGGAGGGAGGGTGGCATCGAAGCACCGACGGCCCGTACCCCATTCCCGGGCGGCCCGGAATCCGGGACTCAGCGTTCCCGACGGCGCAGCGCGGCGTGCAGGGAGGCGACCAGCGGACCCGCGATCGCCTCGACGGCGGCGGCGTCGATGCGCTGCTCCTCGAAGGGGGTCCAGGCTTCGAGCAGCAGGTCGCGCCGGACCTCCAGACACAGCACCTGCTGCGGGTACCGCGCGGCGTGGACCCAGGCCGCCGTGTCCGGGTGCAGGGCGTAGGCCCCTCCCTCGACCACCTCGCGCCCCTCGGCCCGGAAGGCTTCGGTCAGGTCGTCCACCAGCGCCGGGTCGGCCAGCCGCTCGCCCTCCGGCGTGGTCGTGATGAGGTCCACCTCGGCGCGCAGCGGCCAGCGCTCCGGCGTGGCCCAGCAGGCGTGCAGGGCGTCGACGATGTCGTCGTCGATGCGGTCGATGCCCACGGTGCGGGGCGCGTAGGTGTGGGGGGTCAGCGCGAGCCCGCCGGCGCCGCAGACGCGGTCGTAGGCAGCCGCGGCGACCCCTGCATAGGCGGCGTGCAGGTCCCGCAGCAGGGTCCGGTCCGCCGGGTCGCGCACATAGGGCGCCGTGCCCGGGGTGAGCGCGCCGTGCTGGAGCGACCCGCCGCCGGCGTCGACCCGGCGGTTGCAGTCGACGAAGGTGCGCGGCACCCGGCACAGCAGCAGCTCCACCCGGCGGCGCGGGTCGGCCTCCACGATGGCCTCGGCCACCGCAAGGGCCAGGGGCTCGGCCCCGACGTCGGTGTTGACGTGGAAGAAGTGGTCGAGCCGGTCGGGGAGGGGTCCGCGGAGGCGCTCTGCGACGGCGTCGTAGTGCCGGCGCCGCCACGCGGCGTGGGGCACCTCGACGAGCAGGCAGGCGGGGGCCGAGGGGTCGGCCTGCGCGCCGGTGACGGTGTGGAGGAGGTGGGTCATGGCCAGCCGGGGAGAGGCGGCAGGCTATCCCTGCTCGACCCCGTACACCGCCGGGTCTGCTCCCTGGAAGGCGGCCAGCCCGCTGGCCCGGTTCGCCGCCCAGGCCATGCGCTTCTCGCTGGCCGTGGCGTGCACGCGGTCCCACTCCAGCACCTTGGGCGTCATCAGCCGGTGCCACAGCGGCGGCACCATCGTCAGGAACATGGTGCTCAGGTAGCCGTCGACCATCATCGGGGCGTCGGGGTACGGCCGCAGCTCGCCGTAGGGGACCTCGCCCTGGGCGTGGTGGTGGGAGTGCCGGGTCAGGTTGAACATCGACCAGGAGCTGACGCGGCGGTTGGTGTTCCAGGAGTGGTGCGGCTGCACGGGGTCGGCGGGATCGCGGACCATGCCGTAGTGCTCCAGGTAGTTGACCATCTCGAGGATGGCCTTGCCGCCGAGCCCGCAGGCGGCGAACCAGGCCGCGCCGACCGGCCCGCCCAGCAGCCCGGCGATGCCCAGCAGCAGGAGCCCCATCGCGTGCCCCCGCAGCCAGGTGTTGTGCAGCGACCACACCGGCAGCTGCTTCCGGCGCAGGCGCTCCCGCTCGATGCGGAAGCCGCTCAGGTTGCCGCGCAGGGTCGAGATCAGCACGTGGGCGTAGACGCTGCGGCCGCGCGGCGCCGTGCCGGGATCGTGCACCGTGCTGACGTAGCGGTGGTGGCCGTGGACGTGCTCGATGCTGAAGTTGGCGTCGAAGGCGAAGGCGTAGAGCCAGCGGCCGATGGTCAGCGAGGCGCGGTCCCAGGTGCGGTGGACCAGCTCGTGCCCGGGGATGAGCGCGACCAGGCCGACGGTCAGGATGGTCAGCACGAGGCCGGCCAGGTGATGGCCCCAGCCGGTGGCGTCGCGGGCGGCCAGCACGTCGACGCCGGTGAGCGCGGTCACCAGCGCGCCGTAGCCCAGCGGGTCACCGGCGCTGACGGTCCAGACCGAGGTGAAGGTGGCCAGCGCGACCAGCGGCAGGCCCAGCCACAGCAGCCCGGTCAGCACGGCGGGGTGCCGGTAGTCGGGGGTCGAGGTGTCGTCGCCGCCGAAGTGGTCGCCGAGCACGTAGATGGACACCAGCCCCAGGAGCCCCAGCGAGGTGAACCAGCCGCCGCCCAGCAGCGAGGCGACGGTGTACAGCCCCAGCAGGTGGAACAGGCAGAACTTCGCGTAGTGCAGCAGGCCGGCGACCGGCCCGGGCGCGATGGCCGGGTCGGTGGTCGCACCGTCCGCCGCGGTGGTGAACCGGTCGAAGTGGATGTGCTCCGCGGGCACGCCGGCCTCGCGCAGCGGGACCAGGGCGGCGTCGACCATGGCCGGAGGGCCGCACAGGTAGGCGTGGGTCCGGGGCGACAGGTGGGCCCCGATGTGCGCGGTCACCAGGCCGCGGGCGCCGGTCCAGTCGCTGTCGGCGGGCTCGTCGGACAGCACGGGCACGACGGTCAGCCCGCCGCGCCAGCGCGCGGCCAGGGCCGACAGCTGGTCCAGGGCGTACAGGTCCCGCTGGCTGCGGGCGCCGAACAGCACGGTCGCCGGACGCGTGACCCCTTCGTCCGCCGCCGCCTCGAGCATCGCCAGGATCGGCGCCAGCCCGCTGCCGCCGGCCACGAACAGGGCCGGGGCGGTCGCGCCGCGCAGCCAGAAGGCGCCGCTCGGGCCCTCGACGCGGACGCCCCGCCCCACCACGTCGGCCTGATGAACGAGGCCGGAGAAGCGCCCGCCGGGCACGTGGCGGATGAAGAAGGACGCCCGCCCGTCGGCCCGGGGCGGGGTGGCGAAGGAGTAGCTGCGCACGACGTCGGGCAGGCCGTCGAGGGACAGCCGGGCGAACTGGCCGGGGCGGTAGCCCAGGGGCTCGGACAGCTGCACGTCCAGGCGGGTGATGTCGTGGGTGAGGCGCTGCTGCGCGACGACCTCGCCGGGGACGGCGTGGGGTCGGTCGAGCTCGATCTCGACGTCGGAGAGGGGGGTCGACTGGCAGGCCAGCACCGTGCGGGCGGCCAGCTCCTCGGCCGTCAGCAGGTAGCCGGTCTCGGTGAGCTCGCGGACCTCGCCGCGCTTCACCCGGCACTTGCAGGCCCCGCAGCCGCCGACGCGGCAGCTGTTGGGGAAGGCGATGCCCTGGCGCAGCGCGGCCTGCAGCAGGGTCTCGCCGGGCTGGACGACGATCTCCTCGTCGCCGATGCGGGCGATGGTGGCGGTCTGGGTGGTCTGCAGGAAGCCGAGCATGGTGCGCTCCGGGAGGATCGATGCGGTCATCCTGCCGGCCCGCCGCGAACTGCGCGCGGTCATTTCTCGACAACGAGCGGTCATTTTCGGACAATGCAGCGATGACCGACCCCACCAGCGCCCTCGCCGTCCCCTACGTGCGGCTCATCGCCGAGCAGCTGGAGCAGCTCGGCGTGTCCCTGGAACACTGGCTGGGCCTGTCCGGGCTGCGGGTCTCGCAGCTGGTCGACGACAGCTTCGTGCTGGACCTGCCGACCTTCCGCAGCCTGGCCCTGGACGCCCTGCGGCTGTCCGGCGAGCCCGCCCTGGGGCTGCTGGTCGGCCAGCGGCTGGGCATGCGCGCCCACGGCACCCTGGGCCACGCGGCGATGAGCAGCCGCACGCTGCGCGAGGTGCTCTCGCTCATCGAGCGCTACATCGGGCTGCGCATCGCCCTGCTGGAGCTGTCGGTCGCGCCCCGCGGCCCCCTGACCCGCGTGTGCCTGGCCGAGCGGGTGCCCCTGGGCGACCTGCGGCCGATGGTGTTGGAAGGCGTCGTCTGCAGCATCTCCAACGTGCTGCGGGACGTGTCCACCGGCGCCTGCGAGATCCAGGCGGTGGCCTTCCCCTTCGCCGACCCCGGGCACGGCGCCCTCGCCCGCGCCCTGCTGCAGTGCCCCGTCGCCTACGACCAGGACTGGATCGGCCTGAGCCTGTCGACCGACGTCCTCGACCTGCCCCTGAAGATGTCCGACCCCCGCGCCTTCCGCGGAGCTGAAGAGCTGTGCCGCCGCGAGCTGCTGGCCCTCGAGGGCCGCCGCAGCTGGACCGCCCGCGTGCAGCGGGTGCTGCTCGAGACCCGCGTCGGCTTCCCCTCCCTCGAAGAGACCGCCCGCCGGCTGCACGTCACACCCCGCACCCTGCACCGCCGCTTGGACGCGGAGGGCACGTCCTTTCGCGCCGTGCTCGACGACCTGCGGCAGCGCAGCGCCGTGGACCAGCTGGGCCGCGGCGACGCCACCATCGACGAGGTCGCCTACATCCTGGGCTACTCGGACCCGGCCAACTTCCGCCGGGCCTTCCGCCGCTGGACCGGCACCTCGCCGGGCCGGTTCCGCGCCGACGGCGGCTGATCAGTCGAAGGCCAGCTCGATGGCGACGTGGTCGCCGGCCAGCAGCTCGAAGACGGCCGTCGCTTCGTCGGGACCGTCGTCCGTCGGGACCGTGGCCTGCAGGGTGCCGAGCAGGGCGACGGTGTTCCGGCCCAGGTTCGGCAGCACCACGTACCAGCGGCCCTCGGCCGGGACGGACACGGTGCCCGTGCCCCCGGGCACCGGGGCGCCCTCGAAGGGCTCGCCGGCCGCGATGTGGGCGAAGTTGTCGGCGTCGACCACGAAGGCGTCGACCTCGGGCGCGGCCACCTCCTTGGCGAAGCTCTCCTCGAACCGCCACGAAGGCCGCACGATCCGGGCGCCGTCGATGGTCAGGGACACCTCCACCTCGACCATCTCCTCGCCCTCGAGCGTGACCTCGGTCCACTCCATCGCGGGCAGCAGGCCCTCGAGCTGGACCTCGACCACGTCGGTGACGCCGGCTTCGACCCCCGAGCTCGCGTAGGTGATCTGGCTGTCGTTGGGGAACCAGCCCTGGTCGGCGCCCACCTGGATGGCGTAGTCCTGGCCGGCGCCGAGCGGCACCGCCACCGATCCCGTCGCGTCGGTCACGGTCTCGCCGGCGAACCACCAGCCGTCGCCGTAGGGCGTCCAGATGCTGATCGTCGCGCCGTCCACCGGGTCGCCGGCCGCGTCGGTCACGTCGACCTGCATGTCGAAGGACGGCGTGTAGTCGTCGCTCATGTACCAGGACAGCGTGTCGCCGCGGATCGTGTAGGTGGCGAAGCCCGACCCGTAGGCATGCACCAGCCACCAGTTCACGGGCTCCCACGGGATCCACTCGGTCGCCCACAGCTGGCTGCCCGGCGCGAAGAAGGCGTTCCAGGTGTGGTCCCAGGACGACGGGGTCACGTTCAGGTTCGGGATGAGCGCGGTGCGCGACAGGGCGGTGGTCATGTCGCCCCACTCGCCGCAGTTGCCGGCCCCGAGCCCGTAGATGCGGTTGGGCTGGATGCTGCGCTCGCTGCCCGCGCCGAAGGAGAACCAGCGGCCGGCGGTCTCGTCGTTGGCCAGCATGAAGCTCATGATCGACGCGATGGCGCCGTCGGAGGTGCCGGGGTCGGCCTCGTCCCACAGCACCGTGGCGTCGCCGACCCAGTCGCGCAGCACCGGGCACCAGTCCAGCTCGCAGGTCTCTTCCGCCCCGCTCCACAGGAACTCGCGCCAGAACATGCCGCCCTCGGCGTCTTCGTGGCACTCCAGCGAGCTGTTGCGGCAGATCTCGAAGCCGTCGACGAACCAGGGGTGCTCGTCCTCGATCCGCGGGTGCACGACATACCAGTAGTACAGGTCCCGATCGAGCTGGCGCTCCACCACGCCGTCGGCGGTGCCGATCCGGTAGGACGTGGTCGTGTACCAGTCGTCGCTGCCGACCTCGCCGACCTCGACCAGCTCGACGTAGTCCAGGTCGGCATCGCGGGCCTGGATGAGCTCGGCGTTGAGCCGCAGCAGCTCGGGGTGGAAGCGGCTGCTGTCGAGCACCTCGGGGGACACGTGGGCGATCGAGAAGGCCAGCTCGTCGATGATGTAGGGGTCGTCCCCGTCGACGATCAGCGCGGCGAGCTCGTCCTGGCGGGTGCTGGACACCTGGCGCAGCGACAGGGCCAGGTCGTGACGCACCCAGGCCGGGCTCATGGCGACCGCTTGTTCCGCCAGGTCCGTCAGGGCCCGGCCCTGGGCCAGGACGGCGAGGGTCGGCGCGGAGGAGGCCGCGGCGCCGCTGTCGGTGGCGGCGTCGGGCCGGCACGCGAGGGCGAGGACGAAGAAGGGCGGGAGCGGTCCAGGCATGCGGCCTCCAGGCCGAGGAGGATACCGGGTAGAGTCCCGGGATGAGCGCTTCCGGCCTTCTTTTCGTGTGGGTCGCCTGTCGGCCTCCCGACGCGGGGGCGCCGACGTCGGGCCGGGGCGACGGTGGCGACACCGGGCCGGGGATCACCGGGGTCGCGGACTCGGGAGCGACCGGGACCGACAGCGGCACCCACAGCGGGGACGACGGCGGGCACGACAGCGGCGCCGATCCCGGCGACGGCTGGTTCGGCGAGCCCCTCGAGCCGCCGTGGCCCGTGCCCGCCTTCGTGGCCACCAACCGCGACGGCGCCCCGCGCGGCCCGGAGCACCTGGTCGGCGACCCCACCATCATCTGGTTCTACCGGGACGCCGGCACGGCCGGCTGAACCACCGATGGTTGCGGGTACCGCGACCTCCAGAGCGAATTCGACGCCTTGGGCGTGTCCATCGTCGGCATCGGCTTCGCCGACCCGGCGACGAACACGGCCTGGGCGGCGGCCCAGGGCTACGGCTTCGAGCTGTGGACCGACGACGAGCGGTCGCTGGTGACGGCCTACGACGCCGTGGCGGACTGGGATCCCGACGCCCCGCTGCGCCACGCCTACCTGCTCGACGACCAGGGCCGGGCAGTGCTGTTCTTCGAAGGCGCGGTCAGCCTGGGGCCCGCCGCCGCCGACGTGCTCCAGGACGTGCGCCGCTGGCGCGCTGCTGCTGGAGAGGGGACCGCCGGGGAGTAGGCTGTCGGCATGGCCCTCCCTCCCTGGCTCGCCGCTCTCCTCCTGGGCGAAGGCGCCCGCGACCTCTCCCGCACCATTGGCCGCCTGCGCCAGGGGCGGACCCTGCGGATCGTGCTGGACGCCGACGACCCCTACAGCCAGCTGGTCGCGCAGATCGTGCCGGGGCTGTTGCAGTGCGGGCTGGAACCCGAGGTGCTGCTGATCCCGCCGCCGGGGCCCGAGTGGGCGCCGGACGCCGAGCGACTGCGGGCCTGGGCCTGGACCGACGCCGCGCGCCTCGCCGACGCCCACGGGCTGCGGCGGCCCACCCCGCCGGAGCCCGGCGCGGCCGAGGCGCTCGCCGGCCTCCCCGCCGAAGAGCTGCTCGCCCGGTTCGCGGCGGGCGCGCTCTCCGGTCCGCCCGCCGAGGGCGCAGCCGGCCTCCTCGCCCGGGACCAGCAGCGCCTGCACGCGGCCGGCCACTACCAGGGCGGCATGCTGCAGCTCGAGGGCGAGTGGTACTGGGGCCTCGACCGGCTGGACCTGCTCGAGGAGCACTTGCGCGCGCGGGGCCTCGCGCCGGCCGAGCGTTCGGCGCCGGTCTGGACCGCGGCGCCGGTCGAGGGGCCGCTGGAGCTGTTCTACTCCTTCCGCAGTCCCTACTCCTACCTGGCGCTGGACCGGGTCCTGGAGCTGGTCGACCGGACCGGCGTCGAGCTGCGGGTGCGGACCGTGCTGCCGATGGTGATGCGCGGCCTGTCGGTGCCCCGCGCCAAGCGCCTGTATCTGGGCCGCGACTGCGCCCGGCTGGCACGGCAGCTGGGGGTGCCCTTCGGCCGGTTCGCCGATCCGGTCGGCGCCGGCGTCGAGCGTTGCCTTGGGATCGTGCCGCTGGCCGAAGCCGAGGGGCGGCTGCCGGCCTTCCTGGTGTCGGCCGGCCGCGGCATCTGGGCCGAAGGCATCGACGTGGCGACCGACCGCGGGCTCGCGCTGGTCACCGAGCGGGCGGGCCTGGACCCGGCGGCCGCGCTGGGGGCCACCGCCGACGAAGGCTGGCGCCAGACGGTCGAGGACCACCGGCTGGCCCTGCTGGAGATGGGCCTGTGGGGCGTGCCCTGCTTCCGCGCCGGGGAGTTCGTGCTGTGGGGCCAGGACCGGCTGCCGCTGCTCGAAGCCGCGCTGACGGGCGGGGCTCAGGCCGCGAACTGACGCTCGACCAGCTGGCGGTACAGCCCGCCGCGCTCCAGCAGCTCGGCGTGGCTGCCCTGCTGGGCGACCCGGCCGCGATCGAAGACGACGATGCGGTCGGCGGCCTTCACGGTCGACAGGCGGTGGGCGATGATCACGGTGGTCCGGCCCGCCATCAGCCGGTCCAGGGCTTCCTGGACCAGGTGCTCGCTCTCGGCATCGAGCGCGCTGGTGGCTTCGTCCAGCACCAGGATGCGCGGGTCCTTGAGCACGGCCCGGGCGATGGCCACGCGCTGCTTCTGGCCGCCGGACAGGCGCACGCCGCGCTCGCCGACCATGGTGTCGTAGCCGTCGGGGAAGGACTCGATGAACTCGTGGGCGTTGGCGGCCCGGGCGGCGGCCACGGCGTCTTCGCGGGTGGCGTCGGGGCGGCCGTAGCGGATGTTGTCCAGGATGGTGGTCGCGAACAGGACCGGCTCCTGGCGCACGACGCCGACCTGCTCGCGCAGCCAGGCGGGGTCCAGGTCGCGCAGATCGGTGCCGTCGATCTCGATCCGGCCGTCCTGTGGGTCGTAGAACCGGGACAGCAGGGCGGCGACGGTGCTCTTGCCGGCGCCGCTCGGGCCGACCAGGGCGGTCACCGTGCCGGGGTGCAGCTCGAGGTCGATGGTGTCGAGCACCACGTGGTCCGGGCGGCTCGGGTAGGCGAAGTGCACGCCGCGCAGGGCGACCTCGCCGCGCAGCTCGGGCAGCCGCTCTTCGCCGCCGGCCACCTGGGGCACGTGGTCGATGAGCTCGAAGACCCGCTGGCTGGCGCCGATCGCCTTGGCGAAGTCCTCCCACAGCCCGGACAGCGCGCCGAGCGAGAAGGCGACGGTCAGGGTGTAGAGCAGGAAGCTGGTCAGCTCGCCCATGCTCATCTGCCCCTCGGCCAGCAGCACCCCGCCGTACCAGAGCACCGCGGCGATGGCCGAGTACGAGAAGAAGCCGGCGGCGCCGCGGAACCAGGCGCCGACCCGGGCGCGCTTGCGGGCCAGGCCGAAGCTCTCCTCGACGCTCTCGCCGTAGCGGTCGACCTCGGCGGGCTCGCGCGAGAAGGCCCGCACGGTGCGGATGCCGGCGATGGTCTCTTCCGCCACGGTGGTCGCCCGGGCCAGGGCGTCCTGGTAGTCGCGGCTGATCCGGCGCAGCATCCGGCCGTAGAAAGCCGCGCCGACGACGACCAGCGGCACCACGGACAGCATCACCAGCGTGAGCTTCCAGCTGGTGACGAACAGGATGACCACCGCGCCGAGGCCCATCACCACGAAGCGCAGCGCCATGCTGACGTTCACGGTGACCGTGTTCTGCAGGACGGTCGCGTCGCTGGCCAGCCGGTTCGTGAGCTCGCCGGTGCGGCGCTCGTCGAAGAAAGCGACGTCCTGGTCGATGATCGCGGAGTACAGCCGCTTGCGCAGGTCGGCCACGATGCGCTCGCCGGCCACCGTGAACCACCAGGCCCGCAGGGCGCCCATCATGCTGCCCAGCAGGAACAGGCCGAGCAGGGTGGCGACCACGCCGTTGAGCGCGGCGCGGCCCTCGCCGGCCAGCACGCCGTCGATGATCTCCTTGACGAACCAGGGGTAGGCCAGCGACATGCTGGCCGAGATCGTCAGGGCGATGGTGCCCAGCACGAGCCGGGTGAGCTCGGGGCGGGCGAGGGCGAGCAGGCGGGCGAGGTCGACCTTGCCGCGGTCCTGCTCGGGGCGGACGGGGGAGGGGGGAGGGGACATGGGCGGAGGGTGGGCACCGATGCCGCACGGGGCAAGGGGCCCCTCCGTCGGCGAGGCTGGCCCTCAGCGAGGCCGGCTCACCACCAGGGCGAGCCGTTCCAGTCGGCCAGCGGCGAGAAGTCCGTGCAGACCTCGCCGAGGGCCACGCCCCGCCAGTAGGCGGTGCCGCAGCCGTCGCAGTCGGGCGAGGCGCCGTCGCTGCCGTCGAACACCAGGTCGAACCACTGGCCCTCGCCGTCCATCACGGACACGGTCGCGTCGGGCTCGACCGCGCAGCCGCCCAGGCCCTCGCTGGTCACGGTCACGTCGGTGAGCACGACCGCATCGAGGGCGTCGGTGGACAGCTCGGTGAAGGTGCCGTCCACGAACATGCCGACGGCGCCTTCGCCGTAGCTGGCGGCCCAGGTCACCGTGCCGGCGTCCATGCCGTCGGCCATCCAGGTGCCCTCGGCTTCCGAGTCGGTGAAGCCGTCGTCCATGTAGGTGTAGGACAGCTGGGCTCCGTCGGCCGACCAGCCGGCCAGGATGCCGGCCGAGCCGCCGCTCTGGAAGATGCGCCCGTCGCCGGTCACGATCGACGCGATGCCGAAGTACTGCCAGCCGTCCCAGGTGTTGCCGTCGTCGTCGGTGAGCCCGGCCGCCTCGACGATGTAGGCGTAGCCCTCGAAGGCGGTGCCGCTCTCGGCCCGGCAGCTGTCGTACCAGTAGGGGATGCCGTCCTGCTCGTACCAGGTGGGGCAGGTCGCATCCATGCCCTCGTGCACGGCGAAGATGGCCTGGAAGATCGGCACGGCGTTGACGTCGCGCGCCAGGGCGATCGCCTCGGTCAGCGAGGCGCCTACGGCCACGGCGTCGAAGGCGGGTGGTTCCTCGGCCTCCTCCTCCGCGATCCAGTCGCCGACGTCGCCGTCCCACTCGCCGGTGGTCGCGCCGTCCGTCGCGCCGTCGGATCCGGCGTCGCCGCTGTCGCTGCCGTCCTTGTCGCCGCAGGCCAACAGGCCCGCCAGGATGACGATGGTGCTCATTCCTCCTCCAGCCAACAGCGCAGCCAGATCTCCAGCCGGGCGCGGTCGTCGTCGGACACGCCGCCGCGGGGCGGCATGTCGGGTTCGTCGCCCGTCGCGCGGGCCAGGATGCGGTCGCTGTGGGCCCGCACGTCGTCGAGGGTGTCGAAGGTCACGGAGTCCGGCGCCCCGTTGCGCTCGGCGGTCGTGCTGGCGTGGCAGGTCTGGCAGGCCTCGGTCGTGAAGCCCTGGCCGAAGCTGTTCCAGGTGACGACCGGTGCGTCCTGGCAGAACGCCTCGGTCGCGCTGTCCAGGCCGCCGTCCGCCGCGTCGCCGGTGTCGTCGCCGCCGGCTCCGCAGGCCAGCGCCAGCAGCAGCCAGCCGCTCACGACAGCACCGCGGTCAGGGGGCCGGTGCCGGACACCCACTCGGCGGGGTCGATGTCGGCGAGCTGCAGCAGCGCGGCGCCGACGGCCTCGGCGCTGATCAGCGTGTCGCCGCTGCCGCCGCTGGCCAGGTCGACGGTCGCGCCGCCGAACACGTCGTCGTAGCCGCCGATGACGCGCCCGTGGGCCAGGCCGGGCCCCAGCAGCATCATGCTGGTGTAGGGCCAGTGGTCCTTGCCCAGGGTGGCGTTGAGCTGCGGCGTGCGCGCCATCTCGGACAGCACCACCACCACGGTCTGGTCGGCCAGGCTGCCGGCGAAGCCGCCCGCGCCGGGCGTGCCGTCGAGCTGGGCCATCAGGCTCGTGAGCCCCTGGAACAGGGCCTCGAACAGCTGGCTCTGGGTGTTGTCGTTGTCGGCGTGGCTGTCCCAGCCGAGTCCACCGGCCCCGGCGAAGCCGAGCGTCACCGAGCGCGCCAGCCCGAGCCGCAGGGCATCCGCCGCCACCGCCGCCTGGTCGCCCAGGTCCGTGCTGGTCGAGAAGTCCATGACGTAGCGGTAGTCCTTGAGCCCGGCCGCCGCGCGGGTGGCTTCGGCGTACTCCCGGGCCAGGCGCTGGTCGACCGGGCTGTGGGTCGACTGCTCGCGGGCCGCGACGCGGCGCTGCACGTAGCGATCGATGGCGTTCTCGAAGGGCGTCGGCACCTTCGAGACGAACTGGTCGTTCCACTCCATGATGTCGCCGGACAGCAGCGCCTCGAGCTGCCCGGACTGGCCCGTGCGGGCGACGCTCGTGACCAGCTCGCCGGGGAAGCTCGGCCCGGCCAGCACCAGGTGGGGCAGGGTGTGCCGGTCGCCTCGGGCGGCCGCCAGGATCGCCGGCCAGTCGGGGTCGAAGCCGCTACTGGTCCCCGTCATCGCCAGCATCGTGCAGATGTCGTGGGCGATGGACCGGACCAGCACGCCGCGGACCAGGGCCATGCGGTGGTGGTTGGCCTCGAAGAAGGCGCGCACGCTGGGCCGGTCGGGGTGGTCGACGTAGGTGATGTCGCCCAGGGTCGCCGGCTCGGCGGCGGCTTCCATGTCGACGCTGCCGTTGTCGAACTCGGGGGCGTAGACGCGGGTGACGTCCCAGCCGCCCTGGGCGAAGACGAAGACGAACCGCAGGTCGTCGGCGGTGGGCTTCGCGGCCCGGCCGACCCGGGGCAGGCCCAGGCCCAGGCCGGCCGCGCCGAGCGCGCTGCCCTGCAGGAAGCGCCGCCGGTCGAGCTCCCGCAGGCCCGCGAGGGGCGCTGCGAGGCGCTTGGGATCCAGATCCTTCCAGTGCATCTGTCGCTCCTAGTACAGGACGAAGTCGGGGTCGCGGAGGAGGGCGGCCAGCACGCCGGCCCAGCCACCCTCGGCGCTGCCGCCCAGGGCGGCGAGCTCGTCGAACAGGGCCAGGCTGGCGGCGACCTCGGGGCCGTCGGCCGCGACCTCGCGGGAGAGGACGGCCAGGTACAGCCGCTGCAGCTGGGCGGCGGCCGCGTCGTGGTGGGCCTCGCCGGCCTGCACATCGGTGCGGGACAGGTCGACCTCGGTGAACAGCGTCCGGGCGCCCGGGTCCTGCTCGAGCTCGGTCACGACCGCGTACAGGGCGGCGTTGAGCGCCAGCCGCTCCTGGACCAGCACCAGGGTGGCGTTCGGGCTCTTGGCCGCGGCGGACACCGTGTAGCCGTCGGCGCCCCCGGCCAGGGTGCGCACGCCGACCACGTCGGTCTGCAGCATGTCGTAGCCGCCATAGGTCCAGCGGAAGCCGGTGATGCCCTCGACCTGGCTGGCCAGCAGGTCCGACGTGACCAGCTTGCGGGACACGGCCCCGTCGATGCCGGTGGCGCCGGCCCGGTACATCGGGTCGTCCACGATCGACCGGGCCAGGGCCCGCAGCGTCAGGCCGCCCTTCAGGAAGGCCTCGCGGTGGTCGACCAGCAGGTCCGTGTCCGCCAGGGTCGCGTCCCGGCGCAGCATCAGCTCCCAGGTGTGCTGCACGGCGCAGTCCGGGAAGCGGGCGTCGCCGGCGATCTGCTCGCCCAGGTCGGACAGCGAGCTGCCGGGCTCGCCGTACCAGGCCGGGGCGACGCCGGTGTAGGCCTGCCACTGCTGCTCGCGCTCGGGGTGGTAGGTCGTGCTGTCCACCGCGCTGTCCGGCACGTAGGTCCAGAAGCCGAACAGGTAGCTGGCGATGGGGTCCAGGCTGGCGTGGCAGCTCACGCAGCCGGGGTTCTGGTGGATGGCGTCGAGCACGGCTTCTTCGTCGAGCAGGTCGACATTGCGCTCGAAGTCGATCTCGCGGGTCAGGTAGTCGTTGCACAGCAGGATGCGGGACACCTGGTTGGCGCGGCCGCGGTTGGCGTTGCTGTCGGTGCTGCTGTACCGCCACCACATGCCGTTGCCCGCCAGCACGCCGGCCTGCGGCCGGCCGTCGGTGTAGCGGGCGACCTGCCAGCCGTCGTCGGTGCGACCCTGGCCGGTGCCCTCGAGGGGCCAGGCCGTCAGCAGCACGTCGTTGGCCATGGTCCAGTCGCCGACGACGATCTCGGTCCACGGCAGATCGTAGTCGGCGATGTGCTGGACCATGCGCATGGGCTCGTCGCCGACCGACGCGTAGAAGGCGGCGCGGTCGGCGATGCCCACGTCCTCGGGCGTGATCATCAGCGACTCGGTGCGGGTCAGGAAGATCTCCGACCACATCTCGCCCATGCGGGCGCCGAAGCGCGGGTCGTCGACCAGCGCGTCCAGGGCGTCGTCGAGGCCCGCCGGATCGGCCTGGAGCGCCTGCAGCTCGGCCACGGTGGGGCGCACGCCGCGCAGGTCCAGGCTGGCGCGCGTGTACAGCTCGGTGGCCGACATCTCGGGCACGTCGAGGGTGCGGTCGCTGCCGCTGCTGTCGGCGGGCTCGACGGTGCCGTCGCCGCAGCCGACGAGCCCGCTCAGGACGACGCCGCCCAGGACGACGCTGCCGCCCAGCAGGAAGAAGGGCGCTACCACGGGGTCACCTCCCAGTCGATCCAGGCGCCGAAGTCCAGGCAGGCCCGGCCCACCGGGTCGCTGCCCAGGTACACGGTGCCGCAGCCGTCGCACTGGTCGGGGTCGTCCATGGCGCCCTCGGCCGGCGTGTCGAAGACCACGCTCCACCAGGTGCCCTCGGCGTCGCGCAGCTGGATGACGCCCGTGGGCTCCTCCTCGCAGACGCTGCCCAGGGCTTCGTCGAAGATCAGGTTGTAGTCGAACAGCACGGCGGTGGCCTCGCCGCCCCAGACCGCGCCGTCGGGGTCCGAGAAGCCGCCGTGCACCTGCATGCCCTGCGCCGCGTACTCGGGGTACTCGATGGCGTAGAGGTAGGTGTCGGCCACGATGCCGTCGGCCATCCAGCCGGCGTCGCTGGCCGGGTCGGTCCAGTCGAAGCCGCCGAGCACCTGGCTCTGGTGCCGCCAGCCGCCGTAGGTCTCGTCGTAGGACGAGATCATGACGGCGCCGCCGCCCAGCTGCAGGCGCTCGCCGCCCGGCGTCACGATGTTGGCCACTCCGTAGAAGTAGTCGCCGTTCCAGACGTTGCCGTTGCCTTCGAGGTCGACGTCGACGTAGGGGTAGTAGAACCCGTAGCCGTCGAAGAAGACGCCGGCGTCGCTGGTGCAGTAGTCCTGCCAGAACACGTTGCCGTCGACCTCGTAGTAGGACGGGCAGTCGGCGTCCGACAGGGACATCAGCTCGAAGTAGCCGTCGATCACCGGCTGGGCCGTGAGCGAAGGGGCGATGTCGATGGCGGCCTGCAGCCCGGCTTCGATCGCGGCCTGGTCGAACACCGGCGTCGGGTCGTCGTCGGGCTCGTAGGACCACTCGCTGGGGGCGTCGTCACCGAGGCCGGCGCCGTCCGGCGTGCCGACCTCGCCGCTGCGACAGCCGAGCAGGGGCAGGAGGAGGAGGAGGTGCATGGCTTCCTTCCTTCGGGGAGAGGACCGCCCTGGCAGTGGAGCGCGGTCCTCGCTTGTTGATGGAGGAGGAGGATGTCACAAGACGAAGCACCTCGCGGGGGCCGGCCACACTGCTTAGGAAATCGTCGCCCTGTGCAGGAGCGCCCGTGATCGACGCCGATCCCGACACCCAGGAAGGCCCCGAGGCCGAGCCCGCCGCCGACCCCGCCGCCGGGCCCGCAGCGGGGCCCACGGCCGACACCGTCGGGCTGGAGCGCCGCAGCAAGCGGTCGATCCAGACCTGGAAGCGCGCCCAGAACATGCAGACCGTGGGCCTGACCGAGGGCGCCTACGTCGGCCGGCTCGAAGACTTCCAGTTCGACCTGGAGTCCCACCGGGTCTACGGCTACCGCATCAAGGCCACCGGCTACTTCGGCAAGGCCGGCGGTGTGGCGGCCCGCCACCTGCAGCTCATCGGCCGCGACGTGGCCTTCGTCGACACCGCTGCGTCCGTCGAGTGGGGCATGACCGGCCGCAAGGCGGTGGAAGGCCGGGCCTGGGCCAGCGCCTACCGCGGCACCCAGGCGATCACCCGCCGTGGCCGCGCCCTGGGCGCGGTCCAGGACTTCGTGCTCGACAGCGACGGCCAGCACGTCACGGGCATCCTGCTGCACGGCGACCGGCTGCTGCCGCTGGACGGCCGCGTGCACTCCGGCCCCGCTGCGGTCATCGCCGCCGACGACGACGTCGTGGTCGAGCTGAGCCACGAAGAAGACGACGCCGAGTCGCCGACCTGGTGGGCCCGGCTGGGCCAGGCGCTGAAGATGGGCGGGGACAAGGACGAGCCCGGAGAGCCATGAGGGCCGAGCGGGTGCTCCGGCGCCCTAGAAGTCGACCAGGCTCGCGTCGTCCCCAGCCAGGGTCTCGGGCAGCACCACGCGGGCGCCCGGGGGGCCGTAGAGCGCGACGTAGTCGGCGTAGTAGCCGGTCACCTTCTTGACGTAGTCGCGGCTCTCGTCGTACTCGATGTGCTCGACGAACACGTCGAGCTCGGGCACCTCGCCCCGGTCCCGCCAGGGCTTGTACCAGCGGCTCATGTTGTGCGGGCCGCCGTTGTAGCTGGCGATGGCCAGCGGGAAGACCCCGTCGAAGCGCCGGATCAGCAGGCTCATGTAGTAGGCGCCGTAGCGCAGGTTGGTCTCGGGGTCCTCGAGCTGGCTCGGGCTGTAGCGGCCCTCACCCAGCAAGGCGGCGACCTTGGCCCCGGTGCGGGGCATGACCTGCACCAGGCCGACGGCGCCGGCGTGGCTGACGACGGTGGCCTGGTAGCGGCTCTCCTGGCGCATGATCCCCATCATCAGGAAGGGATCGACGCCGTAGTTGCGGCCGTGGGCCCAGAGCTCGGGCGTGCGGACCATCGGGTAGGCCAGCCGCAGGGCGTCCAGGCGATCCTGTTCGTTCTCGGCGTACTTCGAGAGCCCGATGCACAGCCGGTAGGACAGGTGGGGCTCGCGGGCGAGGGTGGTGATCTCGCGCCAGTCGGTCATCTTGATGGTGCGGATGCGCTGGCTCTGGGGGTCGGTGCGGCCCTTGGCGGCGTCCCAGCGCGCCCACGCCTGGTTGAGCAGCCGGCCGGCGTCGACGGACAGGCCGGCCCGGGTGAGGTCCCAGGCCGCGGGAAGCTCGGGCAGCACGTCGGCGTAGCGGTCCGAGAGGCCCTCGAAGGTGGTGGCGGCGGCGTCGGGGTCGAACCAGGTGCAGGCGCCGAAGCCGTCGGGCAGGGGTTCCTGCGAGATGGGCAGCTGCATCGCGACGGTCTCGATGCCCGGCGGCGGGGCGGCCGGGGACGCGGGCACGACGGTGCCCGTCCAGCGCAGCTGGCTCCAGCCGGGGTTGGCGTCCGGGACGAGCAGGCCGCGGCGGAAGGTCGTCGCACCATCGGGATCCCGCCGGTCCACGGGCACCTCGACCAGCGGGAGGCTGACCGGCCACGAGGCGGTGGCGGGCTTCGGGTCGGTGCGGGCGGGCTCGCCCAGGGCGAGCTCTGGGGGGTGGTGCCCGCCCCAGCGTCCGTCGCGGACCAGCCAGCGGTCGGTGTCGGTGCGGGCGTCCGCGGCGGGCGCCGCCATCGGGCTGCCCGCGGCCTTCCAGTCGTGCTGGTTGACCAGCAGGCGGTACCAGCCCCGCTCGTCGAGCTCGGCGGCCTTGCGCCGGGCAGCGGCGGCTTCCGCGGGGCGGCCCAGGTCGTCCAGCGCCCGCGACAGCCACCACGCGCTCATCGCCGGGTCGGCGCTGTTGCCCTCGACCTGCTCGCCCAGCTCGGCGACGGCGGTCTCGAGCAGGGCGGTGCGCGCCTCGCCGGTCGCCTTGGCGGCGGCGCGCCACGCGCAGAAGGCGGCGCGGAACCGCGCGTCGCGGCCGCTCTTGCCTCCGCCCGCGCCCAGGTCCAGGAAGCGCTCGCGCGCGGCGGCGTAGTCGCCGGCGTGCATCAAGGCCCAGGCCACCGCCTCGCGCTCGCTGCGCTCTCCCCACTCCTGCTGCATCTGCTGGCCCCAGTCGGCCGCGCGCACGTACATGCCGCCGCGGGCCAGGGCCCGGAAGATGCGCCAGCCCAGCCGGGCCCCGGGGTGCGCTTCGTACTCGGGCAGCTTGGCGTCCACCCACACGTCGAACCGGCGGGTGCCCCAGGCGAAGGTCTCCTCGTTGTCGTCGACCCAGGCCTGCAGGCGCGCGTCCGCCGGGGCGCCGCTTCCGTCGACGGCCTCGGCCTGCGCCGAGATCTGCTCGAACAGCTCCCAGGCTTCGACCAGCTTCCCGCTCCGCCGCAGGCTGGTGGCCCGGCGGGCCTGGGACCAGGGATCGTCGGGCAGCGCCGTGTCCAGCCCCTCGGCCGCCAGCTCGTCGAGCACCTGCTGGGCGCCGAGGGCGGTGCTCGGGAAGGTGTGCACCAGCACGAGCTCCTGCAGCATCGGGATGCCGCTCGTGGGCTGGGAGCGCGCCACCGCGATGGCCTTGGCCAGGGCGATCTCCTCGCTGCGCGGTGTGTCCGGGTTGTGCTCGAGCCAGGTCTCGTAGGCGGCGACGGCGTTGCGGGGGTGGCCCATGGCGGCCCAGGCCTCGCCCATCAGGACCAGGCACTCGTCGGCGTGCAGCCCGTCGGGGAAGCGCTCGCGGTACTGCTCGCACTCGCGGATGGCCACGCTGTGGCGCCCGCGGTGGTGGTCGACGACGGCTTCGTACCAGGCCCCCCAGGGGGCGAGGGGGTCGTCGGTCTTGCGGACCTGGTAGAAGTGCGTGCTGGCCAGGTTCCAGCGCTCGCGCTCCATGTGGGCCAGACCGAGCAGCAGGTGGCCGGCGGTGCGCTCTCGGCCGTAGGGCGCGCGGCGGCTCTCGAGCCAGGGGCTCAGGATGGTGACGACGCCGGCCACGTCGCCCTGGTGCCAGCGGTCGCGGGCGATGGGCAGGGGGTGGTCGGGGTCGCCGGGAACGGTGCCTGGCGCCACGGTGGGCGCCGAGGGCAGCACGGTGCCGTCGGCCTGCGCCGGCCGCCCCGGCAGCCCCAGCAGGGTCAGGGCCGCCACGGCCTGCAGGATGGTGCCGACCCGGCGCGTCGGCTCAGGTCGAGAGCGCATCGGCGTCCAGGGGGCCGACCTCTCCTTCGCCCTCGATCCACACGACGTAGCGACCGGCGTCCAGGATGCGCAGCACGTGGCCCTGGCGGCCATCCGCCAGCTTCACCGGCTCGCCGGGCTTGTGGGCGGCCCCGGCGGGGGCGCGCGGCAGCTCGGTCTGCTCGCCGTGCTCGATCCACTCGGCGTAGCCGCCCTTGAGTCGGCGGGCCCAGCCCCAGCCGGCGGCGCGCAGCTTCTCGGCGAGCTCGGCGCTGCCCAGCTGGCCCGTCTGGTCGTAGATCGTGACGCGGGTCGTCTGGTCGGGCAGCAGGTCCGTGTGGTCCAGGATGCTCTCGCCGGGGGCCAGGATGGCGCCGGGCAGCACACCGGCGACGACCTCGGCCGGGGGGCGGATGTCGACGAAGACCAGGGGCGAGCCGGACAGGACCTGGGCGGCGACCCAGGTGCGACCGATGTCCTCCATGTGCTTGGGGCCCGGCGTGTCGCCGTCGCCGTCGACCAGCTTGGGGATGACGCTCTCGTCGATCTCGCCGACGGTGCCGACGGTCTTCGAGGCGGGATCGCGGTCCTCGACGTCGAACTCCATGTTCAGGGCCTTGACGGCGACCTTCTTCAGGGCGCGCTTGACGCGATCGCGGATCATCGCGACTCCGGAGCGCTCGCGGGGCGAGCGGAGGGGGAGGGGAGGGCGTGCACGAGGGTAGCCCACGGCCGGAGACTCTGCCTCGCCGCGCCGGTGTCGCAGCCGGAGTCACCGCCGGAGTCACCGCCGGAGTCACTGCCGGAGTCACCGCCGGAGTCACTGCCGGCCTGCGGCGACTGCGCTAAGGGGCGGCAGCGCTCCGCGTCCGCACCTGTGGAGCCTGGGAGTCCTGATGGGCCTGCTGCGCACGATCGTCCTCGGCCGGGAAGACGGCTTCCGCGCCCGGCTGCGGCGGGCCGTGCTGGGGGGCGGCGGCAACGCCGCGAAGGGCGCGCCGACCCCGGCGCCGACCCCGACCAGCGACGCCGGCTGGGGCGGGGCCTCTCCCGCTGCCGCCGAGCCGGCGCTGGGCCTGCACCCCGAAGCCCCCAAGGACGTCACCCCGCCCGAAGGCTTCGAGGTGGTGCTCCACAAGGACGCCCTCGCGGCCGGCAGCGTCGTCGAGATCATCATCGGCGGCACGGCGGTGGCGGTCGCCAACGTCGACGGCACCTTCTACGCCACGACGAACACCTGCCCGCACGCCGACGGCCCGCTCGGCGAAGGCAGCCTGGACGGCCGGATCCTGACCTGCCCGTACCATGGGTGGGCCTTCGACGTGGCCGACGGCGCCTGCAAGACCAACCCCGATGTGAAGATCGAGACCTACGACGTGCAGGTCGTCGACACTGCGGTCTGCGTCCGCATCTGAGCGGCTCCCTGCGCGTACAATGGCCACCGGGACGCCACGGCGGCGTCCTGCGCGACCCGCGCCAGGAGGTCCCGTGCCCGCCGGGGTGAGCTTCGCCTGCGCAGAAGGGACGTCCGTCGATGCGGTCGTGGCCGCGCTGCACGCCGAGCTCGCGGGCGAAGCGCCGACGCTGGTGATGGTCTTCCACGCCCGCACGCTGGACCCCGCCGGCATGGCCCAGGCGGCGCGCGCTGCCTGGCCGGGCGCGCACACGGTCGGCTGCACGACGCACAACGAGTACTGGGGCGGGGCCTTCCACGACGACAGCGCCGTCGCCGTCGCCTTCGTCGGCGCTGCCCGGGCGGCGGTCGAGGTCGTGCCGGACATGGGCGCCTTCCGGCCCGACCACGGCGCCGCCCTGGTCGGGAGGCTGGCGTCGGGGCTGGACCTGGCCCCTGCCGCCGTGCGCGCGGACCAGCACCTGCTCATCACCCTGACCGACGGCCTGTGCGGTGGCGACGAGCGCCTGCTGCACAGCCTGACCCGGGCGCTGCCCGGCGTGTCCCAGGTCGGCGGCAACGCCGGAGACGGCACCCGGTTCGAGCAGACCTTCATCTGGGTCGACGGGCGGGTGCAGTCCGGTGGGGGTGCGGTGGTGCTGCTCGAGCCGGGCGTGCCGTTCCGAGCGTTCGCGGCCCACCACTTCCGGCCGACGGGCGATCGCGTCGTGGTCACCGAGGCGGACCCCGCGCGACGCCGCATCATCGCCATCGACGGGTGGCCGGCGCTCGTGGCCTACGGCCGGCTGCTGGGCACGGACGTCCAGGTGGGGACGGCGCTCGGCGGCAACGACGTGCAGTTCGGCATGCCGAGCGGCGACGGCTGGTTCATGCGCAGCGTGATGGCGGCGGCCGAAGACGGGCTGGTCGTCGCCGGCGGCGTGGGGGAAGGCGAGATCCTGCACGTCATGGCGCCGGGCGACATGGTCGCGTCCACTCGCCACGCCCTCGATCGGGTGTTCGACGACCTGCCGGAGCAGGGCCGCAGGCTGCTCTTGTTCCACTGCGGCGGGCGGCACCTGGCCGCACTCGCCGAGGACCGAGAGGCCCAGCTCGGGCGGGCCATGGCGCCGGTGCCCGCCGTCGGCTTCTCCACCTACGGCGAGCACTTCGACGGCCAGCTGGTGAACCTGACCCTGTCCGGGTTGGCCTTCGCGCTGGCCGGTGCGGACGAGGAGGAGGGCTTCGCCCTGCTGGAGAGCGACGATGGCTGACCGCGACGAGGGGCCGGGCGAGGGCGACGCCCGCATCGCCCAGCTCGAGGCGGAGCTCGAGGCGGCCCGTCGCACCATCGAGGTGCTGATGGACCGGGTCGAGCGCGAGAGCCGCGCGGCGGGACCGGACCAGCGCGCCTGGCTGCGGACCATCGGCGAGCTGCAGAGCACGGCCGAGGCGCGGCGGCGGGCGCTGCGCGAGCGCGAGGCCTTCTACCGGGCGCTGTTCCACCACAGCCCCGACGCCATCCTGGGCGTCGACGCGCGGGGCACGGTCCGGACCTGCAACCGCACGGCCGAGATGACCTTCGGCCGCGAGCCGGCCGAGCTGGTCGGGCGGCCGGTGGGCGACCTGTTCGAGGCCGAGAGCGGGGCCGCCCTGACGGGGCTGCTGTGGAGTGGCTTCGCAGGGGTCGGTGACGCCGAGCTGCGCACCATCGGCGGGCGCCGGCTGGGCTTCTCGGTGGCCCGGCTGCCGGACGACGATCTGCTGGTCGTGCTGCGGGACATCACCCAGCGGCGGCGGCTGGAGGAAGCCCTCGAGCGCACCCGTCGCGAGGCCGGCTACGGCCGCCTGGCCGCCGCCCTGGCCGCGGAGCTCACCGCTCCCCTGGCCGTGCTGCTGGGCCGGCTGCAGCTGCTGCGGCACCGCCCTCCGACCACCCCCGCGCAGCTGCGGCCCGTGCTGGATGTGCTGCTCGAGCAGGGCCGCCAGATCGACGACGTCGTCACCAACCTGCGGGCCCTGGGACGCGCCGGGCCGCCCACCCCGGGGCGCGTCCTGCTGGCCGACATCGTGCACCGGGCCATCGGCATCGACGCAGCACGGCTGGCCCAGGTCCGCCTGGAGGTCGACGTGCCGGTCGAGCTGGCCCTGCGGTCGGACCCCGACCAGGCCGAGCTCGCCGTGCGCAACCTGATGCTGGCGGCGGTCTCCCAGATGGCGCCCGATCGCGCGCTGCGGGTGCGGGGCGAGCTGCGCGACGGCAAGCCGGTGCTCTGCCTGGAGGCCGAGGGTCTTCGCCTGTCCGACGAGGTCCGGGGCGCCCTTGCCGGCCAGCAGCCGATGGATCCGGGCGCTGGCCTGGGGCTGGGCATCGCCGCGATGCTGATCCAGGACAACGGCGGCCGCCTTCAGCCGTCGACGGGCCCCGACGATGTCTGCCTGCTGGAAGCGACGTGGCCGGCCGCCGACCGCCCCGGGGGCGGGGTGGGTCGCCACAGCGTGCTGGTGGTGGACGACGACCACCTGCTCTGCGACACGGTCAGCTGGATGCTGTCTGGCCGCGGGCTGGTGGTCCACACCGCGTCGTCGGCCGAGGAGGCGCTGCGCCTGATGACCCAGCGCGGCTTCGACTGTGTGCTGGCCGACCTGATCCTGCCCGGGATGGACGGCGAGGCGCTGCTGGCCGAGGTCGTCCGCCGGTGGCCCGAGATGCAGGGCTGCGTCGTGCTGACGACGGGCACCAGCTACGTGCCGGACGGCGAGCTGGACCTGCTGGCCAAGCCCTTCACCCGCGCCCAGCTCGACGAGATGGTGCAGGGGGCCATCGCGCGCAAGTCGCGCTGACCACGCACCAAAGGCCGCGACCGCGGGGGCGGTCCGGCCTTGATGCTGCGCCGGGGCGGCGCCGGGCGCCTGCGCGCCGTCTCAGAAGCGGGAGAGGTCCAGCCCGGCTTCGCGGGCGTAGGCTTCCAGTCCCTTCTTGCTGAGGGTGCGCAGGGCACGGGTGGAGAGCCGCAGCTTCACGAAGCGGTTCTCTTCGGCGTACCAGATGCGCTTGGTCTGCAGGTTGGGAAGCTGCCGCTTCTTGGTCTTGATGTTGGAGTGCGAGACCTTGTTGGCGACGTTGGGGCGCTTGCCGGAGAGCACGCAGCGACGGGCCATGATGAACCTCTTTGACCTTGGGGCCGGCGGAGCAGGGGGACGTGCCTCGATGCACGACGCCCGGAGGGACCGCCGGTGGCAACCCGCGGGGTGTACCACGCCGGGCCGGGCCCGGCAAGGCGACGTCAGATCGTGAAGTCGACGATCACCGCGCCGCCGTCACGCTCGGCGTCGTCTTCCCGCTCGGGCCGCGGCTCGAGGGTCCGATCGTCGAGCTCGGGACGATGCATGGGCAGACGCGGGCGTTCCCGCTCCTGCTGCTCCCGCTCGCGACGGATCTTCTCGATGATGAAGGCGTCGAGCATGGGGGCGCTCCGGGGGTGGATGGCCGCCCGACGGGGTGGAGTCGGGCCGCGCCAGGAATATAGCACCGGGAAGGTCCCCGACAAGCTGCCTGGCACACTCGCAAGACCCTGGATTCAGGGAGGTTGTTCCCTACACACAGGTCACGGAGCGTCAACTTCGGGTCAGGGATCGTCTGTTGACGCGTCCAGAGCTGGCACGTCGGCGGGCTGGCCGGGGGTGGGAGAGAGCGCTGCGGAGGTCGCCAGGCGCTCCGCCTGGACCACCATGGCTTCGTACGCCGGGACCAGCAAGGGCGTTGCACGGCGGAGCGCATCGCGGTGCCCGTCGAGCACCTGCCGGTCCCCTCGGGCGATGGGCCCGGTCAGGGCCTGGGCGGGCCCCGCCGCCGCGGCGTTCTCGAGCGAGGCGCGGGCCAGCGGGAGCAGCAGGGCGGGCGCGTCGTTCGCCGGCACCCCCGCGGCGGCCAGCGCCTCGGCCGCCATGCCCAGCAGGACCGTGGCGAAGTTGCCCGCGATGACGGCGGACGCGTGGTACAGCCGCCGGTCGCCGGGCACCTCGAAGGCGACCATGCCCAGGGCGGCGGCCAGGCCGCGGGCCGCCGCGAGGGCGTCCGGATCGCCAGCGACGGCCGCGGGCACGCCCTCGGTGCGGACCGGCGCGACGTCCGGGCCCGGGAAGGTCATCAGCGGGTGCAGGCTGCCGATCGACCGCCGCGGCCGCAGGGGCGCGAGGTCGCAGGTGCCGCTGGCGTGCAGCACGACGCCGCCGGCCGGCACGGCGGCAGCCGCTTCGGCGATCGAGCGGTCGGGCACCGTCAGCCAGGTGAGGGGAGCCGATGGCACGGCCTGGCCCCGCCCGACCAGCTCGACCCGGTGCCCGCGCTCGGCCAGGGCCAGCGCCATGCTGCGGCCGAGTCGGCCGGGGCCGACCAGGACGACGTGCAGCGGTGCAGGGACATGGGGGTCGGCGGGCACGGGCGCCTCCAGCGGAGAGCGTCCCTATCGTGTGCTCCGGGCAGGGGACCTCATCGGGCCAGGAGCCGCGCTATGTACGGGGACCTCGCGCCTTCCCTCCCGGGCGCCAGCGGCCACCGGAGCTTCGATGAGCGAACCCGTCCTGCAGCAGGAGCGACGCGGTGGCGTCCTGATCCTCACCCTAGATCGGCCCGCCCGGCGCAACGCCCTGTCGCCCGGCCTGGTCTCCGCCCTGCTCGGGGCCCTGCAGGCGGCTGCCGCCGACGACGGTGTGCTGGCCGTGGTCGTCGCGGCCAACGGCAGCCACTTCTGCGCCGGCGGGGACCTGGGTCCCGGCGGACTCGCCGGCGACGGGCTGGTGGCCCAGCACCGGGATCGCGCCGACTTCGCAGCGCTGCTGCTGGCCCTGCACCACGCGCCCCAGCCGGTCATCGCCGCCGTGCACGGCGACGCGCTGGGCGGCGGTGCCGGGCTGGTCGCGGCCTGCCACATGGTCGTCCTGGCCGATGACGCCCGCATCTCGACGCCCGAGCTCAAGGTCGGGCTGTTCCCCTGGATGATCGCGCCGGTGCTCGCGCGCAAGCTGCCGCGCAACGTGCTGATCGAGATGATCGTCGCGGGCCGCAAGCTCGACGCCGCCGACGCCCGAGCCTTCGGCCTGGCCAACCGGGTCGTGCCGGCCGACGCGGTCCGCGCGGAAGCCCTGGCCCTGGCGGATGCGGCCGCCGCCCACAGCCCCGCGGTGCTGCGGCTCGGCATGCAGGCCCTGGCCGTCGTCGACGATCAGCCCCTCGAGTCCGCCCTCGCGCACATGCACGGCCAGCTCACCCTCAACCTGCTCACCGAGGATGCCGCCGAGGGCATCGGCGCCTTCCTCTCCCGTCGCCCGCCGTCCTGGACCGGCCGCTGAACCGGAGCTCCCCATGTCCTCCTCCTCCCCCGCGTCCTCCTCCTCCCCCGGGGCGACCTTCGGTGGCGACGCCGTCGTCGTCTCCTGCGCGCTGACCGGCGTGCTGGCCAACCGTCGGCAGTGCCCCGCGATCCCCTACACGCCGGCCGAGATCGGCGAAGAAGCGCTGCGGGTCTGGAACGCCGGCGCCACCGTGGTGCACATCCACGGCCGCGAGGACGACGGCAGCCCGACCTGGCGCAAGGACGTGTTCGCCGCCATCAAGCAGGAGGTGTCCTCCCGCTGCCCGATCATCATCAACTTCTCGACGGGCAACCTCGACGACGACATCTCGGCCCAGGAAGCGATCCTGCGGGACGTCCGGCCCGACGTCGCCGCCCTGAACATGGGGACCATGAACTACATGAAGTACTCCGCGCGGCGGAAGGACTTCGTCTTCGACATGATCTTCCCCAACCCGCTGTCCAAGATCCGCCGCTACCTGGAGATCATGAACGAAGCCGGGGTGCACCCCGAGCTCGAGTGCTTCGACAGCGGCCACACGGCGACGATCGCGCCGCTGCTGGACATGGGGCTGCTGCAGGCCCCGGTCGAGATCTCGTTCATCATGGGCGTGCTCGGCGGCCTGCCCACGTCGGTGCAGGCGCTGCAGCTGCAGGCCAGCCAGGTCCCGGCCGGCAGCAGCTGGCAGGTCATCGGCATCGGGCGCGACCAGTGGCGGATCATCGCCACCGCCCTGGTGCTCGGCGGCAACATCCGCGTCGGGCTCGAGGACAACTTCTACCTGCCGGACGGAGCCATGGCGCAGAGCAACGGCGAGCTGGTCGAGCGCGCCGTGCGTCTGACCGGCGACATCGGCCGGCGCCCGGCCACCCTCGAAGAGACCCGGGCGATGCTCGGGCTGTCGGCCTGAGGAACGCACGATGGACACACCGGATCGCAACGAAGACGAGGTCCAGGACCCCGACGTCCGGCGGGTGCTGGTGCTGGCCCGCGGGGCCGATGCCCAGCGGCTGACCCGCTCGCTGCACGCCGAGGGGCTCGAGGCCGTCGTGGTCTGCGGCGAGGACGAGCTGGGCGCGCGCTGGGTGCAGGCCGCAGACTACGTGGTGCCGGCCGACAGCCGGGACCCGCGGGCCGTGGTGTCGGGCGCGGCGGACGCCGGCTGTGACGCGATCCTGCCGGGGCCGGGCAGTCGCTGGCGCAGCGCGCGGCTGGCCCTGCTGGCGGCGCGCAGCGGCAGCCTGTGGCTGGGCGTGCCGCGGGCGCAGCTGGACTATGTGACCGACCGCAAGCGGGTCCGCGAGCTGGCGGACGAGGTGGGCTTGCCCAACGTGCCCGGCAAGGGCCCGCTGGTCGACCTGATGGAGGCGCTGGCCTGGGTCGGGTCCGTCGGTCTGCCGGTGATGCTGCGGGGCTCGGGCGAGGACCACGCCATGGTGCGGGTCGACACGATGGAGGAGCTCGAGGTCGCGTTCAACGGCCTGCTGGAGTCCGGTCCGGTGCGCGTGGAGCGCTACGTGCTCGACGCGCGCGAGATCGAGGTGCCCATCGTGGGGGACGGCGATGAGGGCTACGTCGCCGTCGGCACGCGCGAGGTGGTGGGGCGCATCGCCGGCGCCCGGCGCGTGTTCAGCGCCCCCGCGCCCGGGATCAGCGAGTCCCTCGCGCAGGACCTGCAGAAGGTCAGCTTCGCGCTGGCGTCCATCCTGGAGTGGCGCGGCGTCGGCGCAGTCCAGTTCCTGGTGACCCCGGACGGACGGCCCTACCTGCTCGACATCCGGCCGGGGCTGTCGCCGGGCGACGCGGCGACGGAAGCGGCCTACGGCGTGGATCTGATCGACGCCGCGCTGCGGGTCGGCCAGGGCCAGCCCCTGCACTGGAAGCCCGGCCTGGCGACGGCCGACGGCTTCGCCATGCAGCTGCGGCTCGTGGCCCGCCCGGAACCCGGGGCCGCCTGGCAGGTCGGCGCGGTCCAGGCGCCGGCGGGCGTCGAGCTCGCCGTCGCGAGTGGCGACACCGTCCGCCCTGGCGATGTGCTGGGCGACGTGGTCCTGCATGGCGACGGGCGTGCGGCCGTGCTGGTGCGGGCCAAGGTCGCCTTGGACGGGCTGCGGCTGGACGGCGTGCCCTGCGCCTTGCCCGGCCTGAGCCGGCTGGTCAGCGATCCGGCCTTCTGGAAGGCGCCGCTGGGCCGCGAGTCGGTGGCCGCGGTCGTGGGCGCCGACGCCGAGGCGCCTGCCGCGGGCTGAGCGACTCCGCGGCAGGCCACCGGGCGCCGCCTTGACGGCGAATCGGGCAGCCCTTACCCGCAGGGGCCCTCTTCGCCCCGGACGCCTCCATGGCCCGCAAGCGCACCGGCGATCCCCGCCCCGACCGCGTCGGGATGGAGATCCACTCCGTCCTCGCCTCCCTCATCCGAGAGGAGCTCAAGGACCCGCGGGTGACCGCCCTCTCCATCACGAAGGTGCGCATGTCCAAGGACCTGCGCCTCGCCCACGTGAACCTGGTGCCGCTCGGCGGGCAGGGTGACGGGGACGCGATGATCGCCGGCCTCGACGCGGCCAGCGGCTTCCTGCGCCGCGCGCTCGGACAGCGGCTGCGCCTGCGGCACACGCCCGAGCTGCACTTCCACCTCGACGACGGCGTCGACGAGAGCGTGCGCATGGCGTCGATGCTGCACGACATGGAGCAGGACCGCCTGCCGGGCGCGGACGCGGACGGCGAAGACGGCGACGACCTCGAGGTCGACGACGACGATGTCGACGACGAGGACAGCTACGCGACCGCCGACACCGATCGCGGCGAGCCTTCGTGAGCACCTTCCGCCTGCCGGCCTTCCTGGTCGTCGACAAGCCCGAGGGCGTCACGAGCCACGACGTCGTCGCGCTGGTCCGGGCCACCTTCGGGCTGCACAAGTGCGGCCACACCGGCACGCTGGACCCCTTCGCCACCGGCGTGCTGCCGCTGGCCCTGGGCCAGGCCACGCGGCTCATCCAGTACCTGGACGAATCGCAGAAGGTCTACGACGCCACCATCGCCCTGGGCTCCGCCACCGACACCGGGGACCACACCGGGACGGTCGTGGCGGAAGCTGCCGTGCCGGCCTTCGACGAAGCCACCCTGCTCGCGGTCCTCGATGGCTTCGAGGGCGTGCGCATGCAGACGCCGCCGGCCTACTCGGCGGCCAAGGTCGACGGCAAGCGGCTCTACGAGTACGCCCGCGAGGGCGAAGAGGTGACCGCCCGCGCCCGGCCGATCCGCATCGACGGCATCGATCTGCTGTCGCACGAGGGTGACCTGCTGCGCGTCCGGATCCGCTGCGGTCGCGGCACCTACGCCCGCGTGCTGGCCGACGAGATCGCCATCGAGCTCGGCACCCGTGGGCACCTGGTGGCCCTGCGCCGCGAGCGCTCCGGTCCCTTCGACCTGGGCCCGGCCATGAGCCTGGCCGACCTGGGCGCGCTGGTCACCGCCGAGCCGGGCAAGGACTGGCGCGAGGTGCTGCTGCGCGATCACGGCGAGCGCGTCACCTGGCGGCACCGCGACGAGGTCCGGGTCGACCTGGCGCGCTTCCTGCTGCGGCCGATCGATGCGCTCGGCCACCTGCCGCTCTGCCCCCTGACCGAAGCCCAGGTCCAGGCGCTCAAGAACGGCGCGCTCCCGCCGGCCCCGACCGGCCTGTCGATCGGGGACCGCTACATCGCCGTCGACGGCGACGAGCTGCTGGCCGTCTGCCACCTGACCGACCGCGGGCCGCGGATCCTCAAGTCGATCACCGGCGGGGACGAGCCCCCCCAGCGGCGTCGCAAGGGACGCCGGCGCTGACGGGCCGGCGCGGCGCTCACTCCTCGGCGGGAGTGGGGCCCAGCGGCGTCCGCCAGCGGCGCACGATGCGCACGCCCATCACGACGACGGCGGTGCCGACGACCAGCAGCGCCACCAGCCGGAAGCCGTCCAGCCAGGGGACCAGGGTCGCGGCGTCGTCGGCGAAGGCGAAGCCGAGCCACACGAAGACGTTGGTGGTGACGATGGCGGCCAGGGCGTCGATGAACAAGAAGCGCGGCAGGGAGATGCCGGTGGCGCCTGCGAAGAAGAAGGCGGGGTAGCGCATGCCCGGGATCTGCCGGGCGATCGCGATGGTCATGGCGCCGTAGCGCCGGTAGAACCGCTCGATGCGCTCGATCTGGGCGCGACCGACCAGCCGCGAGATGAAGCCCTTGGGCTGCACGCCGACCCGGCGGCCGATGGTCCAGGTGATCACGTCGCCCGTCAGGACCCCCAGGTACCCGATGGCCAGCGCGGCGGGCAGGCTGGCGTGACCGGTGCCCGCCAGGATGCCGGCGACGAGCAGGCTGATGTCCTCGGGCAGCGGGAGCCCGAAGGGGGTCAGGATCAGCGCCAGGAAGACGGCGAGCAGTCCATAGCGGAGGAGGGTGTCCACGGAGCGGAAGGCCGGGCCGGTTGGGGGAGGAAAAGGTCGCACGCCGGGGAGGGCGTCGCAATGGCGGTTCGGTCGCAGCCCGTCATGCTTGACGATCGCGACGGCGTGCTACGGGGAGGCGATGGATCGATGGTCGACGTTCTGCGGGGATGCGGAGCACACCCGGGCCCTGGGCCGGGTGCTGGGAGCGCTGTGCCGGGTCCGCCCGGGCGACGGGGTGGTGGTGGCGCTCGACGGCGACCTGGGCGCCGGCAAGACGACCTTCGCCCAGGGCGTCGGCGCCGGGCTCGAGCTCGACGGTGACGTGGTCAGCCCCACCTTCGTGCTCGTCGCCGAACACGACGGCGTCGTGCCGCTGCTGCACGCCGACCTGTACCGGGTCGACGCGGCGGGCCTGCCGGGCATCGGGCTGGACGAGAGCCTGGAGTCGTGGCCGGGCGTCGCGCTCGTCGAGTGGGCGGAGCGTTTCCCCGACGTGCTGCCGGACGACCACCTGCGCCTGTCGCTGCAGATCGAAGGCGCCGGACGCGCGATCTCCGTACAGGCGACGGGCCCGGCCTCGCGCGGGGTGCTGGCCCGGTGGGCCGCGGCCTGGGCGGAAGCCGGGGCGTCCCGGTGAGTGACGCTCGCCCCCGGTTCCGCCGGGCGGACGCCGGCCCCCCTCGGGTCGGCGGGCGTGTGGCGGCCATGGCAGCCCTGCTGCTGGTGGCGGCCGGCCTGCTCTGGCTGCGCAGCCGATCCGAGCCGCCGGCGCCGCTGGTGATGGTCGAGGTCCGTGGCGACGTCGCGGATCCGGGCTTCCACGCGGTCGACGGACCCGCGCGGGTGCACGCCGCGGTGCGGGCGGCGGGCGGCGATCCCACCGGAATGGTCGATGGCACGGTGCCGCCGGGGACCCGGGTGGTGGTCGAGGGCGGCGCCTGGCGCGCCGAGCCGATGGACGAGCAGCTGGTCGTGGGGCTGCCGGTGGACGTCAACAGCGCATCCGCCACGGCCCTGCAGGCGGTGCCCGGCGTCGGGGAGTCCCGGGCCCGGGCCATCGTCGCGGAGCGAGAGGCCCACGGCCCCTTCCGGAGCGTCGACGACCTCGAGCGGGTCCGCGGGATCGGGCCGGCGACCGTCGATGCGCTACGCCCCTTCGTTGCGGCCGGGCAGGTCGAGCCCGGCCAGTAGCTGCCGACCGGCGGCGGCCAGGCCGTCGTCGTCCAGCGAGATGGCGCCGATGCGCAGGAGCGGTGCGCCCACCCGGTGCGCCAGGTCGGCTGCGTTCCAGTCGGCCAGTGGCTCGGCCCCGAACCGGTCGTTGAGCACGACGCCGGCCACAGGCAGGCCGCGGTCCCGGACCGCCTGCACGGTCAGCAGCGTGTGGCTCAGCACGCCCAGCCGGTTGGCCGCCACCACCACCACGGGCAGCCCCAGGTCCGCGGCCAGATCGGCCACGTCGGCCGTCGCCGTCAGCGGGACCCGCCAGCCGCCGACACCTTCGACCAGCGCGAAGGACCCGGCGGCGCGGTCGTGGATCCAGGCCCGGATGTCCGCCAGGTCGAGCCGAACCCCCGCCTGCAGGGCGGCCCGCTCGGGCGAGGCCGGCTCGGGCAGGCAGGTGTGGCACAAGGGAGCGTGGCCCGCGCCGCGCGCGAGCAGGGCGGCGTCTTCGCCCGGGGGCGGCCCGCCGCTGGCGAGCGGCTTGAGCGCCACCACGGGCTCGCCGCGCTGGCGCAGGCCAGCCGCCAGGGCCGCGGTCACCACGGTCTTGCCGACCTCGGTGTCGGTCCCGGTGACGAACAGGCCCCGCAGGCTCACTCTTCTTCGCCCGGGTCGCCTGCGTCGGCCGGGGCGTCCTCGGCGCCGTCCCCGCGGGACCGGCGGGGCGCGACCACGTCCAGCACCGCCTCGGTGCTGCGGTACAGGCCGCTGGCCAGGGCCCGGGCACCGGCGGCGAAGGGCGCCTCGCCCTCCCGGACCTCGACGTCCTCGTCCTTGTGCTTCGCCGCGTGGTCGAGCGCCCGGATCGGGTCGGTCGGGTGGGCCTTCAGCCCGTCGCCGGTCGCCCGCAGCCAGCGGCCCATGCGGTCCCCGGCGCGCTCGACGGCGCGGTCGGCTTCCGCCCCGAGCACCGGGCGCTCGGGGTCGAGCTCGACCTTGGTGTAGCGGGGGCCCAGCAGGCGCGTGAGCACGCCGCCGACGGCCTTGCCGAGGTGATCGAGCCCGGCCTCGAGCTCGCTCTCGGGGTCGACGGCGGGGTCCGCTTCGGGGGCGTCAGCGTCCGGCGAGGTCGCCATGGCCGGGGGCTCCGGGAGGAGGGGGAGGGGAAGGGCGCCAGCGGAGTCGTGGGTCCGACACCGGCGCTGCAGGGCGGACCTGTGCACCGTCGACGCCGACGTCCAGCCCCACGACGCCGACCAGGCCGCGCTCGCGCAGCCAGACCAGGTGGACCAGGATCTGTCGCGCCGCGATCGGCAGGAAGGCCGCGGGGAGGTCCGGGTAGACGACGCTGGCCAGATCGTGGCTCGACGCGTCGTCGGCGGCGGCGAGGGCGGCCTGGACCTGGTCGGTGCGGGCGTGGCGGTGGGCGATGTAGGCCTGCAGCCGCGCCGGGCCGTCCGGCAGGGCCGGACCGTGGGCCGGCAGCAGGCGCGACGGTCCCAGTCCCAAGAGCCGCTCCAGGCTGTCGAGGTAGGTCTGCAGGTGGCCCTCGGGCGGGTCGAGCAGGATGGTGCCCTCGCCGGCGACCATGTCTCCGGCGACGAGCTCGCCGCGGGCTTCACCGGGGAGGGGGGCGCGCCACAGGCACAGGTGGCCGGGGGCGTGACCGGGCGTGTGCAGGCAGCGCCAGTCGCCGGCGTCGGTCTGGACCACGTCGCCCTCGTCCAGCAGGCGCGCGACGGGCAGCTCGATGCGGTCGGCGGTCTCGGCGTGGGCGAGCACGGGGGCGCCCGTCTGCTCGGCCAACCAGGCCGCGCCGGACACGTGGTCGACGTGGTGGTGGGTCAGGAAGATCGCCTGCACCCGGCGACCTTCGAGCGCATCGAGGAAGGCCTGGCGCGGGGCATCCCACGGGCTTGCGGGATCCACGACCACCACGTCGCGCTGGCCCAGCAGCCAGGCGTTGGTCCGCGTGGCCGGCGGCAGGGTCGGGCTCTTCAGCGGCACCACCGACAGCCCGGGGGCCAGATCCGTGCGGCGCTCGCCGGGCAGCGCGTCCAGTGCCGGGAAGTCGGCCGCGGTCACGGCGTCAGCCGCGCAGCGAGAAGGCGATGATCGCGGCCCCGACCAGGGCGATCACGGCGACGATGGCGACGATCTCGCCCAGTCCGAGCCGGCCGCGGCCGGCGGGGTGGGCGATCGGCGGGCGGCCCGGGCCGGCGCGATCGATCGCGTGGATCGGCTCGGTCCGGTCGGGGTCGAAGCCGACCGGCATCGTCACGTCGTCCGCCGGGTCCCCGGCGTCGGGGTCGCCGAGCGGGTCGCCGTGCTCGGCGTCGGGCAGCCGCTCGGCGGCGATCGGCACGGTGGGTTCTGCCCCGTCTTCCGGCTGCCACGGCGTGGACGCCGTCAGCCCGGACAGGGACGGGGCTTCGGTGGGGTCCCCTCCCACCACCGCCTGGGCGTCGGGGTCACCCGGATCGGGGACCGGCGTCGGCCGGGGCGAGGGGAGGGCGACCGAAGGCGGAGGAGCGGGCAGGTCCGTCGGGGCGGGCGGCGGAGGCTCCGGCAGGCTGCGCGGCGACATGCCGAGCTCGGCCAGGCGCTCGACCAGCCCCAGGCGGTCGGCGGGGCCGCGCAGGCTGCGTCGGAGCTCCGACAGGGAGCGGATCAGCTGGCCCCCGTCGGAGAAGCGCACGGCGGGATCGTAGGCCAGCAGCCGTTCCAGCACGCGTCCCAGCGCCGGGTTGACCCGCGCGAGGGGGGTGATCCACGGGTCCACCCGGCCCTCGCGGCGCACCGACAGGTCGGACACCCCGCTGTAGAGCGGCGCCCCGCCGAGCAGGTGCACCAGCAGGGCGCCCAGGGCCCAGTGGTCGGCGCCGGGGCCGGCCGGCGCGCCCGCCAGGCACTCGGGCGGCGTCAGCTCCGGCGGAAGCTCTGCGTGGGGCCGACCGAAGCCCAGCAGGTGGATCCCGCCGCGCACGTCCAACACCACCTCGCGCGGGCTCAGGTGGCCGTGCACCACGGGCCCTTCGCCGCCGCGCAGCTGGGGCGCGCGCCGGCTGTGGGCGTGCCGCAGCACTTCCGCCAGCTCGACCGCGATGTCGAGCACGGTGGCGGCGTCCAGCGCGATGTCGCCGCGCTGGTGGGCCTGCACCGCCGCGGTCAGCGGCAGGCCGTCGACCCAGCTGGTGACCAGGGCCCGCTCGCCGGTCCAGTGGCCCAGCACCGCCGGCACGCGCGGGTCGTCGAGGGCGGACAGCACGGCGTATTCGTGGGAGAGCCGGGCCGCGGCGGGCTCGTCCAGGGCCCGCCGGAGCGCGGCGAACCGCGGCGTCCGCGACCCCGCGACCCGCTCGGCCAGCCACAGCTCCTGGCCGGCGTCGATGGAGACACGCTCGAGCAGGGCGAAGGGACCGACACGCTGTGGGCTCATGGCCGTCGCTTAACGGTTGCCTTCGACGCCGACGACGGGCGAGGCGTGGAACGCCGTGCCACGACGGGTTAAAGGCGGGCGCCCCTGTGATCGGAACCCTTGCCGACACCGGGACACGACCCCACGCGGTCGCTCACGCGTGGATGACCTCCGTCGGCTCCGGCCCGTCCCGGCCGCACGTCCCGCAGCCCGCTCTCTCTCCCAGGACGCCCCATGCCCGTCGACGCGAACGACTTTCGCAACGCCATGGGCCGGTTCGCCGCGGGCGTGACCGTCCTGACCTGCAGGACCGCCGACGGCGCCGACCACGGCATGACCGCCAGCGCCGTCTGCTCCGTGTCCAAGGACCCGCCGCTGCTGCTGGTCTGCGTGACCAAGGGCAACGCCACCGATCAGGTGCTGCAGACCGCCCACGGCTTCGCGCTGAACATCCTCGCCCGCGACCAGGTCGACCTCAGCAACCGGTTCGCCGGCTGGGGCGTCGATCCCGCGGCCGACCGGTTCGCCGGCCTCGCCCTCGACCGCGCCCCGCACACCGGCGCCGCCTGGCTGCCCGGCGCCGTCTGTCGCATCGACTGCGCTGTGCACGGCGTGCTCGACGGCGGCGACCACCACATCTACCTGGGCCGCCTCGAGGCCGTGGACGCCCCCGGCGACCGGACCGATCAGGACCCGCTGCTCTACTTCGCCGGCGCCTACCGCGCCGTGGGCGACACCCTCTGACCCCTTGGCCGAAGCGGCGTCGCCAGGTCGGCCGACGCCGCGGGACGGTCCCTCGACCTCCACGGCCCCGCTGCTTTCCACCCCTACCGGATCGCCGACCGTCCCATCGGAGAAGCACATGCCCAAGGCTCGCCACGCCGTCGTGACCGGAGGAGGTCGCGGCATCGGCGCCGCCACTGCCCGGCGGTTCAAGGAGCTCGGCTACCGCGTGACCCTCATGGCGCGCACGCGCTCGGAGATCGAGGGCCTCGCCGACGAGATCGGCGCCTACGCCGTCCGGATCGACGTGGGTGATCCCGCCAGCGTGGAAGCCGCCTTCATGGCCGCGGGCCCGGTGGACGTGCTGGTCAACAACGCCGGCATGGTGCGCCCCTCGCAGGTCACCAAGACCGACGTGCGCGTCTGGGAGGAACACCTCAAGGTCAACCTCACCGGCGCCTTCCTGTGCTCGCTCAAGGTGCTGCCCGGAATGATCTCGCGCCAGAAGGGCCGGATCATCAACGTCGCCGGCACCACCGGCCTGACCGGCGTGCCCGGCCTGGCCAGCCTGTGCGCCAGCAAGCACGGGCTCATCGGCTTCACCCGCGCCCTGGCGGCCGAGGTCGGCCACAAGGGCGTCACGGTCAACGCCGTCTGCCCCGGCTTCGTGGACACCCCCGCCACCCACGAGACGCTGACCACCCTGGCCGAGAAGACCGGCCAGGACGTCGCCGTCCTGCTGGCCTCGATCAAGGCCCGCAACCCCCAGGACCGCCTGTTCACCGTGGACGAGGTCGCCGAGACCATCACCTGGCTGGCCGGCACCGGCACCCAGGCGATCAACGGCAGCATCATCAACATGGACGGCGGCGAGCTGGCCGGCTGATCCCGCCGGCCCGACGCACCACGCCCCCCGACGGTCGGACCGGCGGGGGGCGTGCTGCGTCTCGGGAAGGGTCCTCCTCGGGACCCGACGCCATCAGGGCTCGAAGCGGTAGCCCTTGCCGTGGATGGTCAGGATGTGCCGCGGGTCGGCGGGCTCTTCCTCGACCTTCTTGCGCAGCTTCAGGATCTGGTTGTCGACCGTGCGGGTCTGCATGGTCGGCGCGTAGCCCCAGACCTTCTCGAGCAGCTCTTCGCGCGTGACGTCCCGGCCGCGGTGGGCGATGAGGTAGGCCAGCACGCCCGCTTCGTGGGTCGTCAGGCGCTGCTCGGGGCCACCGTCGCGCACCAGGATCCGCCGGCGCAGGTCGACCTGCACCAGGCCGAACCGGAACTCGTCGGGGGTCTCGTTGGCGCCCTCGCGCGCGCGCAGGCGGGCGCGGACGCGGGCCAGCAGCTCGCGGAGCGAGAAGGGCTTCGGCACGTAGTCGTCGGCGCCGAGCTCCAGGCCCTCGACCCGCTCGGCCTCGTCGCCCTTGGCCGTCAGCATGATGATCGGGATGTCGGCGTTGTGGGCCTTCATCCGGCGGAGCGCCTCGAGGCCGTCGACGCCCGGGAGCATGATGTCGAGCAGCACCAGATCGGGCACCGCCGTCTGGTAGGCGGCGATCGCGGTCTCGGCGCGGTCGAACCGGGTCACGCGGTGACCGTCGTGCTCGAGCGCCTTCACGACGCCCAGGGCGATGGTGTCTTCGTCTTCGACGACGAACACATGGGCCGCATCCATGTTCATCTCGTCCTCCGTAGTCGGATGATGAAGCGGGCACCGCCAGCGATGCCTTCGCGGCACTCTACCTTGCCGCCGTGCTGCGCTACGGCTTCCGCCACGAAAGACAAGCCCAGGCCGTGGCCTCCGGCCTTGCCGCGGCCGTCCCCCTCGACGCGCGTGAACCGTCCGAACACCGCCTTGCGCATGTGCTCGGGCACGCCGATCCCGTTGTCCGCGACCTCGACCACCACCCACCGTGGCCCGGCGCCCACGCGCATCCGGCAGGTCCCCGGCCGATCCTCGCGCAGGTACTTCAGCGCGTTGTCGAGCAGGTTCGAGATGGCGTCACGGAGCAGCTGCCGGTCGCCGTTCACCGTCCCGGTCTCGGCGAGTTCGACGGTCAGGCGTGCGCCCCGCTGCTCGAAGCGCGGGGCCCAGACGTCGGCGAGGTGCTCGGCCATGGCGCGGATGTCGACGGGCTCGGCCTCGACGATCTCCGGGCGCTTGGCCTGCTTGAGCACCTCGTTGACCCGGTCCTCCATGCGGCTGACCTCGGAGATGATGCGCTGGGCGGTCTGCTCGAGCTCCTCGTGGGTCGTGACCATGCCCATCTCGATCATCTCGGCCATGACCTTCACGCCGGCCAGCGGCGTCTTCAGCTCGTGGCTGACCCGGTGCACGAAGCCCTGCTGGCGCTCCCACAGCTCGTGCTGCTGCCGGTCGGCGCGCAGCCGGGCGATGATGAGGAAGGCGGTGAGGACCAGCACCGTCGTCGACGACGCCACCATCAGGATGCGCGAGGTCGCGGCCGAGGTCGCGGGGGAGGCGCTGTCCACCCGGGCCAGGCGCAGCGCGGGGAACAGCCGCCCGAAGGCCACGGTGGGTGCGTCGGCGAGGGCGTCGGCGCCCGGCTCCGGCGAAGCGGCGCCGTCCAGGGCGAGCGGCTGGCCGGCGGCGTCGAGCACGCGGAGCGATCCGTCGCGGTCGGACGCCACCAGCTCGTCGAGCATCTCGCGAGGGTCGGCCTGCAGCCCGACGCACTGCCCGTCGGGGAGCTCGGCCCAGGCCAGCAGGTGCCGCGCCTCGCCGACGGGCTGGCCGATGGCGCGCACCGGGGCGCGTCGGCCGTCGGGCAGCGAGAGCTCGGCCACGACCGGCGCGGGGAGCTCTTCGGGGCGCGAGAGCAGCGTGTCCACCGACCGCCAGCCCGCCAGGCGCCGCCGGGCGAGCGCACCGGCGCCCGCCAGCCGGTCGGCGTCGTCGACCGCGCCGAGGGCACGCAGATCCGCGAGCACGGGGTAGTCCAGCAGCGGCAGGGCGTCGGCCAGGTCGGGGCCGTGCAGCTGCACGATCTCGTCGCCGGCCTGGACCAGCAGCGCCGTCGCGCGGTCGTCCTCTCCCAGGGCCTGGTGGGCCTGGGCCCGCTGCAGCAGGCCGGTCAGGACCCGGAAGGCCGGCAGCGCGGCGTCGGTCGGGCCCTCTGCCGCGGCGCCATCGGTCGAGTCGGACGGCGGGGCCAGCACCTGCAGGGCCCGCGCGGGCTCGCCGGCGGCCATGAACTGCTCGGCGGCGCGGCTGGCGGCCAGGCGGGCGACCGGCGGCGCCGCGTCCAGGCAGCGTGCCCAGGACTCGGCGATCTCGACGCGCGGCCGATCCACACCGGTCTCCTGCGCGGCCCGGGCCAGGCAGGGGTCCTGCAGGAGGGTCGCCGTGTCCTCGACCGGTCCCGGGCGCGGGGCGAGCAGCTCGCCGGGCGCACCGCCGCTGCCGGCCCGCCAGCGCCATCGGGCGTCGGCCCAGCCCGGCGCCGGGCGGTCCGGGTCGAGGGCCAGCGCGGCCAGCCCGTCGTCGATCCGGTCGAGCTGCAGCGACTCCCACAGGGCGACCGCGCCTTCCAGCGCATCGGTCCGGCGCACCCGGGCCTCGGTGCTGCGCCGGGACTCGAGCGCCACCGACGCCCACAGGGTCGCCGCCGTGAGCACCACGACCAGCACCGCCAGCGCCCAGGTGGACAGGCTCGCGAGTCGCTGGACCGGGCGGGGTGGCGTGGACATCGGCCGCTCAGTCGGCGCGGCAGACCCGGTTCTTGCCCATGGCCTTGGCGCGGTACATGGCCTTGTCGGCGCGACGGATCCAGTGGTCGACGTCTTCGTCGGACTTCAGCTCGGCCACGCCGACCGACGCCGTGACCCGCAGCTCGGGGGCGGTGCGGTACCAGTCGTGGTCGGCGATCTTGCGGCGCAGGCGCTCGGCCACGCCCGACGCGGCCAGCAGCGAGCTGCCGGGCAGGAACAGGACGATCTCCTCGCCGCCGTACCGGACGCAGGCGTCTTCGTCGCGCACGTCGCCCAGGATGATGCGGGAGGTGCGGGCGAGGACTTCGTCGCCGACGTGGTGGCCGTAGAGGTCGTTGATCGACTTGAAGCGGTCCAGGTCGAGGAAGGCGCAGGAGAGGGGGACCTGCGACTGGCGGCAGCGCTGCACCAGGTGTGGCAGCTCCTCGTTGACGAAGGCACGCGTCCGCAGGCGGGTGAGGGGATCGCTGCCCGCTTCGGCCAGGCGGCGGGCCACGCGGCCGAGGTGCGACAGCTCTTCGTCCGAGAGGAGCTCGAGGCGAAGCAGGACGCCGCCGATCTCCAGGTTCTCGTTCGGGGGCAGCGGCGTCGGGTCGACGATGCGCTTGCCGTTGATGGCGGTGCCGTTGGTCGAGTTCAGATCCTCGACCATCACGCCGCCCTGCTCGTCGGTGGCGACGACGGCGTGGCGCTTGCTGACCGTGGCGTCGCTGAGCACGACGCCGGCCACGTTCTCGTCCCGGCCCACGACCAGGCGCTCGTTGGCGCTCAGCGGCCAGAACCGCAGCATGTCCTGGCCGGGTCCGGCCACCACCTTGAGCGTGGGCATGGTGCCGGCCCGCTGCTCGCGGGGCGTCGGCAGCGCGATGCGCACGGTGTCCTCGTCGTCGTCGAACGAGAACGGCGCAGGCACGGGCTGTCGGTCGCTGGACACGCCACGCTCTCCAAGGGGTGTGCTGGGAAAGCTACCACGCCCGGACCCGCACGGACGTACGCCGGGGCTCGCCAGCCCCAGCCGCTCTGCGGAGCAAGGTAGGAGCCCGCTGAGCGGCCCGCAATCCCCGGCGTGCGGCATGCCTGTCACGATGTGTGTGCGGCGCGCACGGGCCGGCGCCGGGGCGCGGCGCCCGGGAAGCCACGGGTGGCGAGTGCGGCGGGCGCCCTGCCGAACGATCAATGCTCCAGCGGCCGGGCCTCGCCCAGGATGTGGAACTCGACGCGCCGGTTGGCCGCGTAGGCCTCCTGGCTGGTGCCCGGCTGCAGCGGCACGGTCGGCCCGTAGCCCTTGGCCACCAGCCGGCTGGCGTTGATGCCGCCCTTCTCGACCAGGTAGCGCTTGACCGACTCGGCCCGCCGCTGGGACAGGTCCATGTTGTGCTCCAGGCTGCCCTGGCTGTCGGTGTGGCCCTGGATCTCGACCCGGCGCAGCGTCGGGTTGGTGGCCAGGACGCCGGCGACCTCGTCGAGCAGCTGGATGCTCTCGGGCTTGAGGATGTCGCTGTCCAGCTCGAAGAAGACCTTGTCCAGGATCTTGATCTGGCTGCCCTCGACCTTGGCCCGGGCGTCCCGCATCACGATGGACACCTCGCTCGTGCCGTTGCGGCGGACCTCGACCGTGCGGCGGGCGACGCCGTAGCCGTCGGCGGTCAGGTACAGCTGCCAGGTGCCCGTCGGGATCTCCTGGCGGGCCAGGCCGTCGGGGCCGACGACGAGCTCGATCTCGCGGGTGCTGCCGGGGGCCAGCAGGCGACCCTTGCCGGCGACCGGGCCGCCGTCGGTGTCGGTGACGGTGACCTGGACGATGCCGGTGACGGCCGGCTGCAGCCGGATGCGGGTGGAGTGGCTCTTGGCGTCGGGCACGCTCATCGACGTCGACAGGGGCATGTAGCCCTCGGCCGACACGCTCAGCACGTACTCGCCGGGGGGCAGGCTGCGCATCAGCTCGCCGCTGCTCAGGTTCCAGCGGGCGGTCTCCGGGCCGCTGACGACCTCGACGGTCGCGCCGGCCACCGGCTCGCCCTTCTCGCCGTCGACCACGGTGATGGACGTCGGGGTCAGGCCGGCGTCGGGGCAGCCGTCGTCGTCCGCCACGCCGTTGAAGTCCTCGGGCTGGTCGGGGCACAGGTCCTGGGGCGGCAGCAGGCCGTCGCCGTCGCGGTCACCGGCGATGGGCGTCGGAGCGGCGCCGCCGCGCAGGGGCGGGGCCCAGGCGATGCCGGCGAACAGGCGGTAGTCGGGCGAGCCGACGCCCTGCGACAGGCCCGCGCCGCCGCCGAGGGTCGCCAGCAGGCGGGGCACCGGCTCGATGCGCGCGGCCAGGCGGCCCTCCAGCGGGGTGCTGCCGGGCGCCCCGGCGTTGCCCAGCATGTGGGCGCCCTCGAGCTCGGCGATCATCCAGAAGGGAAGGGCGTCGATCGGCAGCGGGACGCTGGCGCCGGCGCCGAAGGTCAGGCGGCTGCCCCAGTCCAGCCCGGGCAGGGTCGACTTGCCGCCGCCGGCCGCGCCGATGTTGACGCCGACCACCCAGTCGGTGCCGTAGGTCAGGTCCGCCTGCCCGCCGACCAGCACGCCGGGCTCGCCCAGCCAGTCCTCGCCGGAGCCGGTGGGCAGGTCCACCCGGGCGCCCAGCGCCAGGCCGACCGGCGCCCGCATGCGGTCGAGCAGCTCGACCTTGCCGTCGACGCCGATGTCGCCGATCAGCCGGAAGTCGTCGACGTTGTAGCCGCTGCTGGCCAGGTGCAGGGGCAGGTCCAGGCCCAGCCGCACGATGGACAGGTTGTAGTAGGCGGTCAGGTCGGCGGTGCCGACCGTGCCCAGGATGCGCTCGTCCTCGCGGCCGTCGTCGAACCGGTAGATGAAGGGATCGTCGGCGTAGTTGAACATCAGCCCGCCGCCGAAGCCCTGCTCGCCCACGGCCGAGTCGTCCAGGGTCACGAAGGCCCGGCCGTCGACGCTGGGGTCGAAGCGCTGGGCGTCGACGTCCTGGGCGTGGGCTTCGCCGGTCCAGGCGCCCGCTACCACCAGCGAGATCGCGATCGGACCCGCGGGAGGCAGGCGCCGTCGGCGCCTCCGGGTCAGGGCCAGCCCGCCCGCCAGGGCCAGGCCCCACAGGCCGGCGACGGCCGGCGCGCTGGCGCAGGCGCCGCCGGTGAAGTTGCCGCCGGTGAAGGGCGGCAGGCCCGCGGTGTCCACGCCGCCGCCGTCGCCGTTGCCGTCGCCGGTGTCGGGGTCGAGCACGTCGGGGATGCCGTCGCCGTCCTCGTCGTCCTCGCAGGACTCGTCGCCGTCCAGGATGCCGTCGCCGTCGGTGTCGGGATCGTAGGGGTCGGTCCCGCAGTCCTCTTCTTCGGCGTTGGTCAGGCCGTCGTTGTCGGGGTCGGCGCAGGGCCCGTCCTCGTCGTCGGCGTCGACGTAGTTCTCGATGCCGTCGCAGTCGATGTCGCCGGTGCCCTCGATCTCGTCGTCGTCGCCGTCGTCGTCGCTGTCCAGGTCGCGCCAGTTGCCGGTGCCGTCGTCGTCGACGTCGTCGGTGCCCTCGACGCTGTCGGGGATGGTGTCGTCGTCGCTGTCCTCGTCGCAGAAGTCGGGGCTGCCGTCGCCGTCGGTGTCGACCAGGCCCTCTTCGGCGTCGGGGATGCCGTCCCCGTCGGCGTCGGTGCTGTCCCCGCCCAGGGTGCACTCGTCCTCGAGCACGTCGGGGATGCCGTCACCGTCGGCGTCGGCGCCGTCGCTGCCGTCCTCGGGATCGGTCTCCCAGGGGTCGACCAGGCCGTCGCCGTCGCGATCTTCCTCGCCGTCGGACAGGCCGTCGCCGTCGGTGTCGGCGTCGTTGGGGTCCGTGGTGGTGCCGGGGTCGCGATCCGGGCTCCAGCAGTCGCTGCTGGTGTCGGTGTCGTCCAGCGGCGTCACGACGCCGACCTCGAGCCCGTCGGACAGGCCGTCGTCGTCGCTGTCGCAGTCCAGCGGGTCGGTGGGGGCGTAGCCGGACAGCAGGCCGGTGCCGTGCACCTCGTCGCCGTCGGACAGGCCGTCGTCGTCGGTGTCGGCGTCGTCGGGGTCGGTGCCGAGGGCCGCCTCTTCGGCCGCCGTCAGCCCGTCCAGGTCGGCGTCGATGACGATGGCGTCGGACCAACCGTCGAGCAGGGTGCCGTAGCCTCCGCTGTCGTCGTGGCCGGCCATGTCGGCGTCGAGCTGGGTGATGCCGCCTTCGTCGCTGGTGGCGCTCAGGACGGAGAAGGGAGCGTCGATGGCCAGCGGCAGCTCGTCCAGCGGGATCCGAACGTCGATGAACCAGTCATCGTCGCCGTCGATGGTCGTGAAGTAGTCCGACTCGCCGGTCCGGCTGCCCGTCCGGCCCGCCCGACCGTCGCCGGCGGTGAACAGGCTGAACCAGAGGAGTGTCTCGGCGGCATCCGACGTGCCGCCGTCCGGCGTCGTGTTCTCGTACAGGAGCACCGAAGGCGAGACCCCTGCTGCCCCGGCGACCAGCTCGTACGCCGACAGGGTTCCATCGGTGTCCAGCTGGAAGCCCCAGCCGCCCGTCTTCAGTGCGACGTTCTCCACCGACCATGGCGTGTCCGACACGCGCACGCGCAAGTACAGGTAGTCGCTGTCGGCGGACCAGTAGGCGGCGGACTCCTCTTCGACAGGATTGCCGACGATGTCGATGGCATCGATCCAGCTGATACCGCCCCGTTCGTCCCCGGCGACGTCGCTGAGCGGCGTCCCGTCCTGGGTGAGGGCCAGCCACAGCGGCCCCTCGTCCCGGGTGTGATCGGGCCAGGCGAGGGCCGTCGAGGGCAGGCCGAGGAGGAGGAGGGCGAGGGAGCGCATCGGGGGCCATCCGAGGTGCGGGACACGAGGGGAGATCGTGTCGGCAGGGGAGGTCGAAGGTAGCGCTTCAGGCACCTCCTTGACAAGTCAAGACGCGAGTGTGCGACGGGAGCGGGCTTCGGGATAGGGGCAGGGGATGAACCGGCCCGCCCTCCCCGAGCCCCTGCCCGAGCCCCTGCCCGACGAGCCCCTCTCGGCCCTCGCCGCCGAGCGGCTCGCCGCGCTGCGCGCGCTGATGCGCGACCTCGGTCGCGTGCTCGTGACCTTCTCGGGCGGCGTGGACAGCGCCCTGGTCCTGCTGGTCGCCCATGAAGAGCTCGGCGACGACTGCCTGGCGCTGACCGCGATCAGCGAGACCTTTCCGCCCGAAGAACAGGCCGAGGCCGAGCGGGTCGCCGCGCGGCTGGGCGTCGCCCTGCTGCTGGTCGACTCCCACGAGCTCGAGCGGGACGGCTACGCCAGCAACGCCGGCGACCGCTGCTACTTCTGCAAGAGCGAGCTGTTCGACCTCGCTCGCGACAAGGCCCGCGAGCACGGCGTGCCGTGGATCCTCGACGGCACCATCACCGATGACCTGGGCGAGCACCGCCCCGGCCTGGTCGCGGCCGAAGAAGCGCGGGTCCGCCACCCGCTGGTCGAAGCCGGCTTCGACAAGGCCACCGTGCGCGAGGTCGCCCGCCACCTGGGCCTGTCGGTCTGGAACAAGCCGGCCTTCGCCTGCCTGGGCAGCCGCTTCCCGGTGGGTACCCGGGTCACTGCCGGCCGGGTCCGCCAGGTCCAGAAGGTCGAGAGCGTGCTGCGCACCTTCGGGCTGTCGCAGTTCCGGGCCCGCTGGCACGAGCTCGAGGGCCAGCCCATGCTGCGCCTGGAGCTGTCCCCGGCCGACCTCTCGGCGCTCGCCGACCCGTCGCTGCGCGAAGCCGTGGTCGAGGTCGCCAAGGCCGAGGGCTTCCGCTTCGTGACCCTCGATCTCGAGGGCTACCAGCGCGGCGGGCTCAGCCACGCCCTGTCGCCGGCCTGACGCACCGTGCCGTCGTCGACGCCTGCGGCCTCGGAGCCCGACGAGCACGAGCCGGCTGCCCCCGGCACCGACATCGGCGACCGCCCGACCGACACCGGCCCCGCCGCGCGCCGCTCCGTCCTGGTCGAGCTCACGATCCTGTGGCTGGTCACCATGCTGGGCATCCGCGGCGTCGTCGCAGCCCAGAAGGGCCTCGGCCTGCCCGAGTGGGTGATGGCGGCGGTGCCGCTGATGCTGATCTACGTGCCGGTCGGGCTCTGCCACCTGCGCAAGGTCGACTCCTGGGGGTACCGGCTGTCGATCCCGGCATTCTCGGACCTGGCCGCCTGGCGCAAGGCGCTCGGCCTGGCCGGCGCGGTCATGGCGATGGTGCTGATCCCGTGGCTGCCGCTGTACCACGGCTGGCAGGTGCTGCTGTTCGACCACCACCCCGGCGCCGGCTGGCGGCACGGCGCGGCAGCCGGGCTCGCCGGCGTGGGCCAGGCGCCGCCCGAGCTCGTGACCCAGGCCATCGCGCTGGTCGCCAGCACGCCCCACGCCGGCACCGTGCTGCTCGCCGTCGTCCAGGTGCTCACGCTGGTCGCCTACCAGTTGTTCTTCGTGGCCATCCCCGAGGAGTTCTTCTACCGGGGCTACGTCCAGACCCGCCTGAACGAACACTGGCCGCGGCGCTTCCTGATCTTCGGCACGCCGATGGGCTGGGGCAGCGTGATGGCCGCGCTCTACTTCGCCTTCGGCCACTCGCTGGTCGAGGTGCACTGGTGGCACTTCGCGACCTTCTTCCCCGGCATGGTCTTCGCCTGGATGCGCGAGCGCACCGGCGGCGTCGTCGCCGGCGCGGTCTTCCACGCCGCCTGCAACATCACCGTCGTGCTGCTCGACGGCTACTACGGCGTGCCGCGCGCCTTCTGAGCGCTACTCGGCGGCCGGCTTGCGCGCCGTGGTCCGCTTCCGCGTGGCGGCGGGCTTCTTGGCCGCGGCGGGCTTCTTGGCCGCGGGCTTCTTCGCTGCGCCGGTCTCGGCGGCGGCGGGCTTCGTGGCGGCCAGCGCCTCGGCCACCGCGGCCTGGACCAGGCCCGGCAGCCGGGCATCGAGCTCGGCCTGGACCCGGGCATGCACCGCGGCGTCGACGTCCGCGGGGCCGGACGCTTCCTCCAGCGCGGCCACCCGATCCTCGAGCTCCTCCAGCCCATCGGCGAGCTTCTTCACGCCGCCAGCCGCGCCGGTCAGCTGCCCGCGCAGGCTGTTGACCAGGTCGCGCAGCTCCTTGAAGTCGGTGCGGTTGGGCACCTGGCGCTCGTCCAGCGTCTCCAGGATCACGTCCACGACGGGGCGACGGAAGAAGGGGAGCAGGGCGTCGGCGAGGGTGGCGGAGACGAAGTCGGCGGTGCTGCCCATGGGGGGGCTCCGGACGAAGGGGTGGGTCGTGCGAGGCGTTGCCAGCGGCATAGCCCGCCGTCGGAACCGGATCCCGTGATCCGATGTCGTAGGCATGTCCACTCAGGCCAGCAGCCTGCTCGGCCGCGCTCCCGCGGCCGGGCCCGCAGCGATGACCTTCGGTGGCTGTCACTCCGTGCTCCACTGTGTTCTCCTGCCCATTCCAACCCCCCGCTCCCGTCCCGAGACGGGCCTCGCCAGGGCCCGTCCTTTCGTTGCACCCAGTCTCCACGTGGTGGTACTGTCCCGCGCACGGTTCCGGTCACCGAGGCGCCAAGGCTGAAGAGGAGGACCGATGGGCCATTGCCCGTTCTGCAAGGGCGCCGTCCCGGAAGAGACACTTCGGCTGGGCGGCTCCTGTCCGCACTGCCTGATCGAGATCCCCGGCGAAGAAGCCGCCACCGATCCCGGTGCGCAGGCCCTCGAGCGCCAGGCGGTCGAAGAACAGGCCAGTCGTGGGGGCCGCGGTCCCCTGGTGGCGGTGGCGGTGTTGTTCCTGTTGGGCGGCGGCGGCGCCGCAGCCTGGTTCCTGCGGCCGGCCGACCCGGTGCCCGTCGCCGATGCCGACGAGTGGGCGATCGTCCCCCTCGCAGCGCACCAGGATCAGTTCCAGGACGATGAGGTCGAAGACCCCGGTGCCCCCGCGGTCGCCAACGGCGTGGCCACCAGCGGCGCCGCGAGCGGGACCCACAGCCCCGCCATGGGCGGCCAGATCGCGTCGAGCGACGGCGGCGGCAGCAGCTCGCCGGGCCGCGCCAGCATGAACCCGGCCGGCGGCACCCTCTCCGAACAGGTCGCCAACGTGGACCCCACGGCCCACTCCCCGGGCATGGTGGCGGGCCCCAGCATCTCCGTCGGCACCCGCGGTGCCCAGGAGACCCTGACCGACCCCAACGAGATCGCCGAGATGGTGAAGCGGGTCGTCGGGCGCAACGGCAAGCAGCTCGAAGACTGCTACAACGACCGCCTGAAGGCCGAAGCCGAGCTCGAGGGCCGCTGGCGGGTCGCCTTCGAGATCCAGCCCAACGGCTCGACCGCCAAGGTCCAGGTCTCCGCGCTGGCCGCCAGCGACTCGACCCTGGAGTCCTGCCTGGTCGGCAAGGTCGAGCGGTGGCGCTTCTCGCCCATCGCCCAGGCCCAGGCCGTCAGCAAGACCTACAACTTCCAGCACTGACCGGGTCAGCGCTCAGGGCAGCAGGGGAAGCGGCGCGGACATGAGCACCGCGTCGCAGCCGTCGTCGTAGTAGCGAGGGCGGCGACCGACCGGCTGCATGCCCAGCTGCGTGTACAGGGCGATGGCCCCGTCGTTGTCGGCGCGCACCTCGAGCATCAGCTCGTCCGCGCCGGTGGCCGCGCACTGCCCGGCCAGCGCCAGGATCAGCCTACGGCCGAGCCCCTGCCGCCGGGCCGAGGGCCGCACGGCGACGCGCAGCAGCTCGCCGACCCCTCCTGCCGCCCAGCCCCAGGCGCCGCCCAGCACGGTGCCGTCCGCGTCGCGGGCCACGAACGCCACAGCGTCGCGGCGCTCCAGCGACCCCCGGACCGCGGCCGGGCTCCAGCAGTTCGCGCCGAACACCTCCGCCTCGACGGTGGAGAGGGCGTCGGCATCCGCGATCGAGGCGGGGACGACAGCGGCGGGGACGACAGCGGCGGGGACGACAGCGTCCATCACGGCGTTGTCGCGTCGTCGCCCACCGAGGCGTCGCGGTGCAGGGGGATGCGCCGCAGGGCCACGCCTTCGCGGGCGCTGGCCAGCCAGGCCGCGTAGCGCACCAGGTAGGTGTCTTCGTCGTCCCCGCCGGCTTCCGACGCCAGGCCGATGTTGCGGTGCACGAAGCGCTCGACCACCAGCCGGCTGTAGACCCAGCCGGCGAGCTCGTCGTCCGACACGCCGAGCCGCTCCTGGAGCGCCCGCAGCTCGGCCGGATCCTCGAAGGCATCGCGCAGGCGGCCGACCCGCTCGCGGACCGCGGCCTGGTCGGGCTGGTAGACGCTGATGTCCTGGGCGAGCTCGCGCAGGATCACCAGCTCGAGCCACCACTCCAGCGGATCGGTCCCGCGGGGGCGGAGCGGCGCCACGGGACCCGGGTCGGCCTGGGCCAGCGCCCACGAGAGCTCGACCTCGGACGCGGTCACCACGCGATCGCCGACCACGGCGACGGCACGATCGAGGGGCGGCTCGCCCGCGGCATCCGCCGGGCGGCCCCACAGCAACAGCAGGAGCGTGATGGGAACCAGCACAGCCGTCCACATAGCCCGCGCCTCCCCGGCAGTGTCCGTGGCGGCCTCGCTTTACCCGGCGGCCCCTCGCGATTAGACCCGCCTGTCGCTCGGGCCCCGCCGCCCTCCGCGGACCCTCCTCCGCCGTCCCATCGCCCCTCGTTGCCATGATCTCCGCCCAGAGCCTGACCAAGCGCTTCGGCAGCCTGACCGCCGTCGACGCCGTGAGCTTCGAGGTGGGCACCGGCGGCGTGCTCGGCTTCATCGGCCCCAACGGCGCGGGCAAGACGACGACCATGCGCATGCTGACGGGCTTCCTGCCGGCCAGCGGCGGCAAGGCCGTGGTCGCCGGACACGATGTGTTCGACGAGCCCATGCAGGTCCGCCGCAAGGTGGGCTACCTGCCCGAGACACCCCCGCTCTACCGCGAGCTGTCGATCGGCGACTACCTTCGCTTCGTCGCCGAGATCCGCGGCATCGCCGCGCGGGATCGGGCCCGGCGGGTGGGCGAGGTGATGGAGCAGGTCGGCCTGTCCGGCTGGGAGCGCCGCATCGTCGGCAGCCTGTCCAAGGGCTACCGGCAGCGCGTCGGCCTGGCCCAGGCGATCATGCACGACCCGCCGGTGCTCATCCTGGACGAGCCGACCAGCGGGCTGGACCCGGCCCAGGTGGCAGGCATGCGCGACTTCGTGCGCGAGCTCGCGAACGACCGCACGGTCATCCTGAGCACCCACATCCTGTCCGAGGTCGAGCTGCTCTGCCCTCGCGTCGTCATGATCGCCGGCGGCAAGAAGGTCGCCGACGGCACCCTGGACGAGGTCCGCCACCGCGCCACCGGCGGCGTTCGCTACCGGGTCGAGCTCAAGGGCGAACCGCCCGACGCCATCGCCCCGGCGGTCGGCGCCCTGCCCCAGGTCGACCAGGTCAAGCCCGTGCCGCGCCCCCCGGGCGACGGCCCCCACGACCCCTGGGACCAGGGCTTCCGCGTGCTGGACGTGCGCGCGGCCGACGATCCGCGGACCGCCATCGCCCGCCTGGCCACGGAACAGGGCTGGACCCTGCGCGGCATGGAACGCCGCGTGCCCGGGCTCGAAGAAGCCTTCCTGGCCATCATCGGAGCCGAACAGTGAGCGTCGCCTGGGCCATCTTCAAGAAGGAGCTGCGGATCTACTTCGTCAGCCCCCTGGCCTACGTCTTCCTGGGCGTGTTCCTGCTGCTGTCGGGCCTGTTCTTCTACCTGGGCATCACGATGACGGGCGAAGCCAGCCTGCGCGTGATGCTCGGCAACCTGTCGATCGCCTTCCTGTTCCTGCTGCCGCTGCTGACCATGCGGCACTTCGCGGAAGAGCGGCGCAGCGGCACCCTCGAGCTGATGATGACGGCCCCCGTCCCGCTGTGGGCGCTGCTGTTCGGCAAGTGGGCGGCCACCCTGGCCCTGTGCCTGGCGCTCCTGCTCGGCACCCTGCTGTTCCCCGGCATCCTGCTGTACTACGGCGACCCCGACATGGGCGTCGTGCTGACCAGCTACCTGGGGCTGTTGCTGGTCTGCGGGGCCTTCGTGTCGGCCGGCATGTTCAGCAGCAGCCTGACGGACGAGCCGGTCGCGGCCGGCCTGCTGGGCGTCATCATCCTGCTGCCCTTCTGGGTGGCGGGCAGCGCCGCCGACATGGTGTCCGCCGACTGGCTGCGCCGGGCCCTGCGGCACCTGTCCTTCCTGACGCACATCGAGCCCTTCTCGAAGGGCGTCGTCGACACGGGCGCGCTGGCCTGGTTCGCCCTGTTCACCTTCGGCTTCCTGTTCCTGACCTGGCGCTCGGTCGAGTCCCGGCGGTGGCGATGAAGCAGGAGTGGCGCCGCCGCCTGACCTACGGCACCAACGCGGTCTTCGTGACCGGGCTGGTGGTCGGCGTGCTGGTCGTGCTGTACCTGCTGGCCGACGCCTACCGGGTGCGGTGGGACTTCTCGGCCGAAGCCGGCAACACGCTGCAGGCCGACACCGTCAAGAAGCTGGCCCTGCTCGACGCCGACGGCGAGACCGTGACCATCACGGCCTTCAGCAACCAGCGGGGCAAGGACGACAGCTACGTCAAGGACCGCGCCATCGAGGACCTGCTCACCGAGCTCGACCTCGAGAGCCGGGTGCTGGACTGGCGGATCGTCGACTTCGACCGCGAGCGGCTGACCGCCGAGAGCATGGGCGTGACCGAGTACGGCCACGTCGTCGTGCAGCGCGGCTCCGACCGCATCGACATCCGCGACCGGGACCTCTTCCGGCGCAAGGGCCGCGGCGCCGACCGGCAGCTCGAGTTCATTGGCGAGACCGCCCTGTCGCGGGCCCTGTCCCAGCTGCTCAGCCCGTCGAGGCGGGTCGTCTACTTCACCCGTGGCCACGGCGAGCCCAACCCCTCCGAGCGGGGCCCCGGCGGCTTGTCCGAGCTGGTCTCCGCCCTGGACGTCGAGCGCTTCGACGCCGAGCCCCTCGACCTGCTGCGGGCCGAGGAAGGGGCGGCGCCGGTCGTGCCCGAGGACGCTGCGCTGGTCGTGCTCTCCGGGATGAGGGGACCCCTCTCCGCCCAGGAGGAGGACGTCCTGCTGGAGTACGTCGGCCGCGGCAAGCCGCTGTTGGTCGCCGTCGACGCCGGGGCGCCCGTGCCCGCCTTCCTCGCCCGGATGGGCGTGCGGGTGCCCGACGGCCTGGCGATGGACCCGACGCTGGTCTTCCCGTACCGGGACCGCCCGGTGCCCGTGTACAAGAGCCACCCGGTGACCGACGGCCTGCGCGAGAGCGGCCTGGTCACGGTGCTGGCCGCGCCGGCCCCGCTGTCCCTGGTCGAGCCCTCGCCGGACGGCGTGCGGGCCTCGCCGGTGCTGGTCAGCTCGCGGGACGGCTGGATCGAGCGCGGCGGCGAGCTGGAAGGCGGCACGCCGATCTACCAGCCCGAGATCGACGGCGAAGGCCCCGTGGTCATGGCCGCCGCCCTGCAGCTGCTGCCCGGCGAGGGCATCGTGCGCAGCAGCAAGCCCCTGGCCCGGGTGCTCGTCGTCGGCGACAGCGAGCTGATGACGAACGCGCTGATCGGCGACGGCCCCGGCAACCGCGACTTCATGATCAACGCCGTGCACTGGCTGGCGGGCGAGGACAACCGCACCGGCGTCGTCACCGCCCGCTCGGCCAGCAGCCGGCGGCTGGCGCTGAGCCAGGACCAGACCCGCCGCATCCAGCTGGTCAGCCTGACCGTGCTGCCGTCGCTCATCGCCCTGCTGGGGCTGTTCACCTGGTACAGCCGGAGGGGGCGATGAAGGCCTTTCGCGGCACGCTCATCGCCGCCGCCGTGCTGCTGCTGGTCGGTGTCGCGTGGTGGTTCCTGCGCCCCCAGCCGGTCGACCCCGACCTCAGCGACGGCGTGCGCCTGTTCGCCTTCGAGAAGCACGAGCTGGTCCGGGTCGAGGTCCAGCGCCCGCCCTCGGCCGACGTCGACGCCCAGGACATCGTGCTCGAAGAGGTCGACGGCCAGTGGCGCATCGCCGGCACCGACTTCGTGGCCGGCCGGTCCATGGTCAACCGCGTCAAGCACCAGCTGCACGATCTGACCAGCCGCGCCGTCGTCGTCGACAGCCCCGACGCGCCCGAGCTCTACGGCCTGGGCGACAACGCCATCCAGGTGCGCCTGACGCTGCGGGACGGCCGGGAGATCGCCTTCCAGGCCGGCGATCCGAACCCCTCGGGCGTCAGCTACTACATCCGGCCCCTGCCGGGCGACACCATCTACACGGTCAAGAAGTCGGCGGTCGACTACTACTCGCTGACCCTCGACGAGTTCCGCGAGCGGCGCTTCGCGGGCTTCGACAGCAAGGACGTGACCCGCATCGCCGCCGCGGTGGCGGTGGCCGCCAACGACGAGCACCCCGACGTGCAGCGCTCGCTGGTGATCCAGCGGGTGGGCGACCGCGAGTGGGACATGCAGTCGCCCGAGCCGATGGCCGCCAGCGACGACCGCGTGCGCCGCCTGCTGGGTCGGGTGAACGCGCTCAAGGCCGACCGGTTCATCGAGCTGCCCCAGGGCGCCCTGGACGGCCAGCTGGCCGAGTACGGGCTGGACCAGCCGCGGCTGGATCTGACCCTGGACTTCGCCAGCCGCGACAGCCTGCGGCTGGTGGTCGGCGCCGAGGCCGAGAGCGAGAACAAGCACCAGGTGCACGCCTTCATGCGGATCGGCGACGACGACACCGTGTACGTGGCCCGCGCCGGCCTGCTCGACGACTTCGCCGCCGACCTGGCGGAGTACCGCAACACCCGCGTGGTCCGCATGGACGCCGACGACGTGGTGGCGGTGGACGTGGTGCTGCGCGCCGAGCCCGGCGAGGACCTGGCCGGCGAGGCCGGCGTGCGCTTCGCGGCGGACCAGTGGGTGTGGCGCGACGGCGTGCCGGTGCCGGGGTCGACCCCCGAGCGTGTGGCCCGCTACGTCGCCGAGCTCGACGTGGCCGACTTCGTCGACGACGCCCCGGCAGACCTCGCGCCCTTCGGCCTGGCCGATCCGGTGGCCCGGATCACCCTGCGCAACGCCGACGACGAGGAGCGCATCCTGCGGGTCGGCGCTGCAGGCGAGCCCCTGGTCGACCCCGAGGGGCGGGAGCGGCCCCGGCGCTACGTGACCATCGAAGGCGCCGCACCCGTCTACCTGGCCGACGAGCGCGTGCTCAACGTGGTGCACGACATGGTGCGCGAGAGCAACCGGAAGAAGGAGAAAGACGCCGAGAAGGCGGCCCGCCAGGAGCGCATCCCGAGCGAGGCCCTCCCCGGGGCAGAGGACGCGCGCTGAACGGGCTAGGCTGCCTCCTCCCCCGGAAGGTCGCCATGCTGCTCCCCCTCCTCCTCGCCTGCACCTCCTCCTCCCCCGACGTCGCCGCGCCCGCGGTGGACGTGCCCGAGGTGACGCCCGTGGGCTTCACCCTGGCGCTGTCGGGGAACCTGGACGGCGAGATCGAGCCCTGTGGTTGACCGAAGAATCCGCGGGGCGGTCTGTCCCGCAGAAACACGGTCATCTCGCAGCGCGCACCGGCCCTGGCGGCCGCGGGCAAGCCCCTGTTCGTCGTCGACGCCGGCGACACCGGGTGGAAGTCCGCGCGGCTGACCGAGCACGTCGCCGCCCAGCAGCGCGTGAAGCTCGACCTGCAGCTCGACGCCTTCTCGCTGGTCGGCATCGACGCCTGGACCCCGGGCGAGGGCGACCTGGCGCTGGGCATCGACGCCGTGCGCGACACGGTCGCTGCCCACGACATCCCCGCGGTGGCCGGCAACCTGGTCTGTGACGGGAAGGCCCCGTTCCCGGCCGCCCGCACGGTGACCCGCGGTGGCGTGACCGTGGGCTTCATCGGCGTGATCGACCCGACCCTGCTGGGGGACGGGCTGTCGGGCTGCACCGCGACCGATCCCGTCCTGGCGGTGCGCACCGCGGTCTCCGAGCATCCTGGCGTGGTGCACTGGGTCCTGCTGCACCACGGCGACGAAGCCGACGACGCCGCGCTCGCCCGCGAGGTGCCCGCCATCGGGCTGGTGGTCAACGGGCACGCCCGCATCTCCCGGCCCGAGGCCCGGCCCCTGCCGGCCGGCGCGGTGGGGCTGGCGGCGGCCAGCCGTGGAAAGTCGGTGGGCATCGCCGACGTGACCTTCGTGCCGGGGGCGCAGCCCGGCGTGTACTCGGGCGGCGACGACGGGGCGCGCACGGCGTCGCAGCTGGAGCGCTACCGCAAGCGGCTGCAGACCGCCGACAAGGCCCTGGAGCAGGCCGCCGACGACGAAGCCCGGACCCGGGCCCAGCGGCAGGTCGACTTCTACGGCGAGCGGGTGAAGGCGCTGGAGGAGGAGCAGGCCGCCACCGAGGCGAGTGCGCTCGGCACCGGCGTCGGCCACCAGGTCGGCCTGGCCCACGTGCAGCTGGGCAAGGACATCGACGAGCACGCCCCGACCATGGCGAAGGTCGAGGCGGCCCTGGAGCGGATCTCGGCCCTCGAAGCCGCGCACGAGGCGCCGGCCACGCGGCCTGGGCTCGCCTACGTCGGCACCGACGCCTGCCTGGGCTGCCACGCCGACCAGCACGCCCAGTGGACCGCCACCCCCCACGCCCGGGCCTGGAACAGCCTGGTCGCCGAGCACCGCGAGCGTGATCGCGCCTGCTTCCAGTGCCACAGCACCGGGGCCTTCGACCCCGCCGGCCCCACGCACCCGATGCTGGTGACCGGGTCCCTGCAGGGGGTCGGCTGCGAGTCCTGCCACGGTGCCGGCAAGACCCACGTGGCCACGCAGGCCGCGGCCGACATCGTCCGCGACCCGCCCCAGGCGACCTGTGTGCAGTGCCACGACGGCGAGCAGGACGAGGGGCGCTTCGACTGGGACGCCTACCGACCCAAGGTCGTGCACGGAGCCAGCGGTGACTGAGCCGTCCGGAAGCGGGCCGCTGCGGCCCCTGAGCGCCGAGGAGCAGGCCCTGGTCGACCGGGCCCGCGAGACCTGCCGCGTGCTCTACGAAGGCGCCGTAGTGCCGCACCGGTCCTGCGGCATCGCGCTGGCCGAGACCTTCTGCCTGGCGACGTCGCCCTACCAGAGCCTGCGCCGCGGCGGCATCACCGGGCGGGGCGAGTGCGGCACCGTGGTCGCCGGACGACTGATCCTGGGTCAGCTGCTGGGCGATCCGGACCCCACCGGGGCGGTGACCCCGGCGCTGGCGGCGGCTGCCGAGACCTACGAGCAGCTGTGGCGGGACCGGCTGGATCGGGGCGCCGCACCCGGCGACAGCGTCGTGTGCAACGTGCTGACCGGCCAGTTCGCCGAGTTCCGCTCGGCCCCGCGTCACGCCTTCTGCACGATGCTCGCCACCGACGTGGCCGGCGTGGTCTGCGAGGTCCTGCTGCGGCACGGGCACGTGCCCGACGTCGCGCCCCTGCCCTCGGCGGAGTAGGCGTCCGGCATGTACGTGCTGGGCATCGAGACCTCCTGCGACGAGACCGCGGCCGCGGTCGTCGGACCGTCCCCCGACGGCGCGGGCAGCGTGGTCCTCGCCGACGTGATCCACAGCCAGGAGGTGCACGCCGAGTACGGCGGTGTCGTGCCCGAGCTGGCCAGCCGCTCCCACGCCGAGAAGGTGGTGGTCACCACCCGTGCCGCCCTGGCCCGGGCCGGCATCGAGCGCCCCGATGTGGTCGCCGCGACCGCGGGCCCCGGCCTGCTGGGGGCCGTGCTGGTCGGCCTCTGCTACGGCAAGTCGCTCTCGGCCGGGTTCGGCGTGCCCTTCGTGGGCGTCAACCACCTCGAGGGCCACCTGCTGAGCCCGCTGCTCGAGCCGGACGCGCCGGCCTGGCCCTTCCTGGCGCTGGTCGTCAGCGGCGGGCACACGACCCTGTACCTGGCGCGGGCGCTCGGGGACTACGAGGTGCTCGCCAGCACGGTCGACGATGCCGCCGGCGAGGCCTACGACAAGGTCTCGCGCATGCTGGGCGAGGGCTACCCGGGGGGCCCGATCCTCGACCGCATGGCCGTGGGTGGCGACCCGACGGCCCGCGAGCTGCCGCGGCCGGTGGTGCGGGACCGGGACAGCCGCGCGCCGACCCTGGACTGGTCCTTCTCGGGCCTGAAGACGGCGGTGCGCCAGTGGCTCGAAGCCGACCGCGTGGTCAGCGGGGCCGACGTGGCCCGCTGCTTCCAGGATGCAGTGGTGGACGTGCTCGTCGACCGGGTGCTGCGCGCGGCGGACGCCACCGGGGTCCGCGCCCTGGCCGTGTCCGGAGGGGTGGCGGCGAACAGTGCCCTGCGGGCCCGGCTGCTCGACCTGCACGAAGCCGGGCGGCTTCGGGTGACCCTGCCGCCGCGGTCCCGCTGCACCGACAACGGCGCGATGATCGCCCACGCCGGCCGGCTGCACGCCCTGGCGGGGCACCTGGACCCGCTGGACCTGGGCGCGCGCGCACAGTGGACGCCGGGCACGTGAGCGACCGCCTGCCTCCCGGCGATCCGAACCGTGGTGATCTGCTCGCGGCCGGCGCCAGCGCGGTGGTCCGCGCCTACCTGGACCAGGCCGCCCACGGGCACGCCCGCAAGCGCTTCGGACAGCACTTCCTGGTCAGCGACAGCGTCCTGGACCGCATCGTCGCCGCGGCGGGGGTAGGGGAGGGGACCCCCGTTCTGGAGATCGGCCCGGGCCCTGGCGCCCTGACGGCAGCCCTGCTCCGAGCCGGCGCGGCGGTGACCGCCGTCGAGCTCGATCGCGACTGCGTCGACTGGCTCACTCGCGCCTTTCCCCGGTCGGGGGAGGACGGCTCCGCCTTCCCGGCCGCCGGCGAGCTCCGGCTGGTCTCCGGGGACGCGGCTGCGCTCGACCTGGCGCCCCTGCTGGCGCCCGGGACCGTGCACGCCAGCAACCTGCCGTACAACGTCGGCACCCGCATCCTGATGCGGCTGCTCGGCGAGCCGACCGTCGTGCGCCACGTCGTGATGCTCCAGCGGGAGGTCGCCGAGCGGCTCTGGGCCCCGGTGGGGGACCGCAAGCGGGGCTCCCTGTCGGCGGCGGTCCAGGCCCGGGCCGAGGTGTCGCGCGTCTGCCGGGTGCCCCCCGGCAGCTTCCGGCCGCCCCCGAAGGTGGACAGCGCGGTGGCCTTGCTCGAGCCCAGGGGGCGCGCGCTCCCCGACGGGCTGGACGCCCTGCTCAAGGAGGCGTTCGGCGCCCCACGGAAGACCGTTCGCAACAACCTGCGCGGGCGGTTCGGCGAGCGCCTCGACGATGTGCTGCGACAGGCCGGGGTCGACCCGACCGGGCGCCCCGCGGCGGTGCCGACCGACGCGTGGATCGCCCTGGCGGACCTCGCCTCCTGAGGCTTGCGACCGGCCCTTCCGTGGACGGTCGCCAATGCCACCGGTTACCGCCGACCGTCGTGGCATGCTGCTCGGGCGCACCGAGCGTGCCTCACCCCTTCCTCCCCCAGAGCGGAGTCGAACATGCGCATCACCTCCTGCGGCATGACCGACGTCGGCGTGAAGCGCACGAACAACGAGGACAACTACCTCATCAACGAGGAGCTGAACCTCTACGTCGTGTGCGACGGCATGGGCGGGCACGTGGGCGGCGAGTTCGCCAGCGCGATCGCGGTCAACACGGTGGAAGAGGTGCTCACCAGCATGGAGCTGCGCCCCACCGAGCTGGGCGTCGACGCCGAAGAGGATGGCCCGGTCGAGGTCACCCGCGAGAAGCTCCGCTACGCCATCCGGCTGGCCGGCAAGCGCATCTTCCAGAAGGCCCAGGAAGAGCCCGAGTACAAGGGCATGGGCACGACCTGCCTGGCCCTGCTCGTCGACGCCGGCAACGCCTTCATCGCCCACGTCGGTGACTCCCGCGGCTACGTCGTGCGCGAGGGCCGCATCGAGCAGCTGACCGAAGACCACAGCCTGGTCAACCAGCACATCAAGGCCGGCCTGCTGACCCCCGAACAGGCCAAGACCCACAAGCTCAAGAACATCATCACGCGCTCCCTCGGCTACATGGAGGACGTGGAGATCGACATCCAGGTCCGCGCCATCCGCCGCGGGGACCGGTTCGTGCTGTGCAGCGACGGGCTCTCCAACCTGGTCGAGACCGCCGAGATCGGCGAGTCCGTGCTGGACTACGGCCCGCAGGAAGCCAGCCGCCGCCTGATCGAGTCGGCCTGCGAGCGCGGTGGCGACGACAACATCACCGTCGTCGTGGCCCGCGTGGACGAGGTGCCGTGAAGCGGGCCCTCCGGCTGCCCCTGCGCCGACGCACCGGCGCGGCCGCGGCGGTCGAGCGGACCTCCGCGGCCCGGACGCGCGGGCGCGGCCCGGCGCTGACCCCTCCGACGGCCGTGGCCCCGACCGCACCGACCCCGGAGACCGCGGCGCCCGCCCCGGCGCCGACCGATCCTCCGGAGGCCCCCACTCCGGCGACTCCGTCGGCGCGTCCGGCCTCGCCGCAGGCCGCAGGCCTGTTCGCCCCCGTCGACCTCGCCGCCCTCCTCGACGCCCCCGAGCCCAGCGGCCTGCAGCCCATCCAGGGCCCTCCCCCGGTTCGCCGCCCGCCCCCGGCCGCTCCCCCGGAGCCCTTCGCCACCGACGCCGGCCCCACCCCCGACGCAGACCCGGCCGCCGACGCCCCCCGAGCCCGCCCCCTCCGAGCCCCACCCTCCCGGAGTCCGAAGCCCGCAGCCCGGAGCCTGCAGCAGCCCCCGAGCCGAGCCCCCCTGGAGCCCGCCCTCCTCCTCCGGACCCCACCGCCTCCGACGCCACCCCGCCACCCCCGGAGCCCGAAGCCTGCAGCCCGGAGCCCGCCCTCCTCCCCCGGACCCCACCGCCCCCGACGCCGCCCCCCCCCCCCCACCCCCGACCCCCGGCGGCTTCGTCCAGCAGCCCATCGAGCCGCTCTCCCCGAGCGAGCCCCTGCACGACGACGTCGCCGGCCGCCGGTACACGCTGTTCGTCGTGCCTGCCGACGGGCGCGGCCCGCTGCGCCAGGTCGAGCTGTCCCTCGGCCAGGTGCGCATGGCGATGACCGCGCTGAGCGCGGTCGCCCTGCTCGCGGTGCTCGGCACCATCGCCCTGCTGGTCGCGGTGCCCGCGTCGCGCTCCAGGGCCGATCTGCTCGAAGAGAACATCGCCCTGCGGGCCCGGATGCAGGACGTGGAGCGAAAGCTCTCCGACGTCGACAGCGAGCTCAGGCGGCTGCGGCTGTACAACACCCAGCTCGAGGAGCTGCCCCTGGACGGCATCCCGGGCTTCGGCCCGCTGTCCCAGGAGGAAGCGGGCAAGCTCTTGTGGACCGGCCGCATCGACGCCCGCGACCTGGTCGGCCCCCCGGGCGACGGCCCCCTGGCCGACTGGCAGCCCGGCATGCCGATGGACGAGCCCCCCGGCGACGAGGTCGCACCGCGCGATCTCAGCGAGGCCGAGGTGCGGGCGCTCGAGCTGTCCCAGCGCGCCGATCGGCTGCTCGAAGGCGTGCGCCTGGTCGAGCCCCAGGCCGGCGAGCTGGTCGAGACCGCCCAGGAGTGGCGCTGGCGCCAGGATGCCCGCCCGAGCCTGGTCCCCGTCCCCGACGGCCGGTTCACCAGCAGCTTCGGCTGGCGGCGGGCGCCGTTCAGCAACCGCTGGAAGTTCCACACGGGCATCGACCTGGCCGCGCCGCGGGGCACGCCGATCTACGCAGCGGGCGCCGGCATCGTCGAGCGGGCCGAGTGGCAGGGCGGCTACGGCAAGTTCATCGTCATCGACCACGGCGAAGGCGTCGTGAGCCGCTACGCCCACAACTCCCGCGTCTTCGTGCGCCCCGGCGACCACATCGAGCGCGGGCAGCTCATCTCCCAGGTCGGCACCACCGGCCACGTGACCGGGCCGCACCTGCACTTCGAGGTCTACGTCGACGGCGTGCCGGTCGATCCCGAAGACTTCGTCGACGTCCGATAGGGCGGCGGACGCTCGCTTCGGGATGCCGAGTCGGGCGTCGGGGGATACCCGTCTGCCCCCGGCCTCTCGCGAGTGGACTGCACCCGGCCTGTTCCCCACGGGGACGCCGACCAGATGCAGCCCCGACACGGTTCCCCCCTTGACCGTGGCCGCGTCGCGAGCAGGTTGCCCGAATCCACGGAGTCCGCCCCATGCTCGGCCTCGAAGGCATCGTCGCGAAGGTCCTCGGCACCCGGTCCGATCGCGAGATCAAGAAGCTCCAGCCCCTCGTGGCCCGGATCAACAGCCTCGAGCAGCGCATGCAGGCGCTGTCCGACGACGAGCTCAAGGCCCTGACACCGGCCTTCCAGCAGCGGCTGGCCAACGGCGAGCCCATCGACGACGTGCTGCCCGACGCCTACGCCGCCGTGCGCGAGGTCGGACGGCGGACCATGTCGATGCGGCACTTCGACGTGCAGCTGATCGGCGGCATCATCATGCACCGGGGCACCGTCGCCGAGATGAAGACCGGCGAAGGCAAGACCCTGTCCGCCACGCTGCCGGTGTACCTCAACGCGCTGTCCGGCAAGGGCGTGCACGTGGTCACGGTCAACGACTACCTGGCCAGCCGCGACGCCGACTGGATGGGCACGATCTACCGGTTCATGGGCCTGTCGGTCGGCAAGGTGCTGTCCGCCGACCGCGACCAGTCCAGCAAGAAGGCCGCCTACGAAGCCGACATCACCTACGGCACCAACAACGAGTTCGGCTTCGACTACCTGCGCGACAACATGAAGTTCCGCGCCGAGGACTACGTCCAGCGCGAGCACCACTACGCCATCGTGGACGAGGTCGACTCGATCCTGATCGACGAAGCGCGGACCCCGCTCATCATCTCCGGCCCGGCCCGCCAGGACGTCGATCGGTACTACATCATCGACGGCGTCGTGCCGATGCTCCAGGCCGACATCGACTACGTCGTCGACGAGAAGGGCCGCAGCGTGACCCTCACCGACGCCGGCGTGGATCGGGTGGAAGACAAGCTGGGCGTCGACAACCTGTACTCCCAGCACAACATGGAGATCCTCCACCACGTGAACCAGGCGCTCAAGGCCCACACGGTCTTCAAGCGCGACCGCGACTACGTGGTGCAGCAGGGCAAGGTCGTCATCGTCGACGAGCACACCGGCCGCCTGATGCAGGGCCGACGGTGGAGCGACGGCCTGCACCAGGCGGTGGAAGCCAAGGAGAAGCTCCGGGTCGAGCCCGAGAGCCAGACCTACGCGACCATCACCTACCAGAACTACTTCCGGATGTACGAGAAGCTGGCCGGCATGACCGGCACGGCCGACACCGAGGTCGAGGAGTTCCAGAACATCTACAACCTCGACGTGGTCGTCATCCCGACCAACAAGCCGGTCATCCGCAAGGACCACGACGACATCGTCTACAAGACGCAGTCCGAGAAGTTCCGCGCGGTGCTCGCCGAGCTCGAGGACGTGCACGCCAAGGGCCAGCCCGTGCTGGTCGGCACGACCTCGGTCGAGAAGTCCGAGATCGTGTCCCGGCTGCTGCGCCACAAGGGCATCCCGCACGAGGTGCTCAACGCCCGGAACCACGCCCGCGAAGCCGAGATCGTCAGCCAGGCGGGCCGCAAGGGCTCGATCACCATCTCGACGAACATGGCGGGCCGCGGCACCGACATCAAGCTGGGTGGCGATCCCGAGGGCATGGCCAAGGTCGAGTGTGATCCGCGGGTCGATCCCGACGGGTTCAAGGCGGCCTTCGAGCGGTTCAAGGTCCAGTGCGAGGCCGAGAAGCAGGAGGTGCTCGCCCTGGGCGGCCTGCACATCCTGGGCACGGAACGGCACGAGAGCCGGCGCATCGACAACCAGCTGCGCGGCCGCTCCGGTCGCCAGGGCGACGCCGGCAGCAGCCGGTTCTACCTGTCGCTGGAAGACGACCTGATGCGGCGCTTCGGCACCGAGAAGATGGTCGGCTGGATGGAGAAGATGGGCCTCGAGGACAACGAGCCCATCGAGCACCGGTGGATCAACAAGTCCATCGAGGGCGCCCAGAAGAAGGTCGAAGGCCACAACTTCAACGCCCGGAAGAACCTGCTCGAGTACGACGACGTGATGAACCTGCAGCGCAAGGCGGTCTACGAGATGCGCCGCAAGGCGCTGCTGGGCGAGAACATCCGCGAGATGGCCGTCGCCGCCATCGAGCACCTCGTCGACGACATCATGGACGAGTCCGCGCCCGAGGGCGTGCACCCCGAGCAGTGGAACATCGAGCTGCTGCGCAAGCGCATCCTCGAGATCTTCCACCTGGACTGGGAGCACGGCGACGACGAGATCCGGGACATGGCCAACGCCGAGATCCGCGAGGAGATCCTCGACCAGGCCGTCGGCGCCTACGAAGCCAAGGAAGCCGACGTCGGCGAGGAGTCGATGCGGCAGGTCGAGCGCATGCTGCTGCTGCAGTTCACCGACCAGCACTGGAAGGACCACCTCCTGGCGATGGACCGCCTGCGCACCGGCATCGGTCTGCGCGGCTACGGCCAGAAGAACCCGCTGCTCGAGTACAAGAAGGAGGGCACCAGCATGTTCCTGCTGATGAACTCCCTCCGCGACGAAGCCGTGATCAGCCGCTTGCTGACCCTGGAGCTCGGAGACGACGGCCTGCAGGAACAGACCGGCAAGCGGACCGCACAGCGCCTGGCCAGCGGCCAGCTGGGACAGGCCGCACTCGGCGCGGACGCCGCCCCGGCCGCCCCCGAGCGGCCGACCCCGGGCAATGGTCCGGTGATGACGACCGAAGCCATGCAGCAGGCCCTCGCCGCCGCTCGAGAAGCCGCCGCCCGCCAGCAGCAGGCCGCTCCGGTCCCGGCCGCCGCGCCGTCACGGCCGGCCCCCGGCGCTGCGGCCCGGGCCTGGGGTCTGTCCAACGACGTGCGTCGCAACGACCCCTGCCCCTGCGGCAGCGGTCAGAAGTTCAAGAAGTGCTGCTACAAAGCGGAAGACCCCTCGGACGACGCGGCCGGTGCCGCGGCCCAGGGCGGCGACGCCGACGACGGCAGCCCCGAAGCGCAGGTCTGATCGAGGCCTCCGGGCACTCGCCCGGAGCCCGTCCCGTGCCCGCCGGCGCGGCTTGCCCATCGGGCCGCCGCGGATTACCCGGCGGCTGCCTGTGCGGGGATCTCCCCCGTGCAGAGCTCCACGCCGGAGCACCCCGTTCCCCCGGTGGTGCCGCGACGCCGTGCCAGTGCGCACGTCGACCGCGGTCGGAGGACGGTCCGGCGGTCGCCCAACCCGAACCGGGACCCGCACAAGGGTCTGCCTGGAGCCACCATGTCCAACGTCTCCCTCCGAGACCTCCTCGAGGCCGGCGTCCACTTCGGTCACCAGACCCGTCTGTGGAACCCCAAGATGAAGCCGTACATCTACGGCGAGAAGAACGGGGTCCACATCATCGACCTGCAGAAGACGGCGCGTCACCTCGTGAACGCGACCCGTCACGTCAGCACCGAGGTCGCCAAGGGCCGCACGATCCTGTTCGTCGGCACCAAGCGCGCCGCCCGTGAGGTGGTCGAAGAAGAGGCCGCTCGCTGCGGCATGTACTTCGTCAACAACCGCTGGCTGGGCGGCACCCTGACGAACTTCGGCACCGTCAAGAAGTCCATCGAGCGCCTCGTCGCCCTCGAGAAGGCCCGCGACGAAGGCCGCTTCGAGCTCCTCACCAAGAAGGAAGCCCTCGAGCTGACCCGCAAGATCGAGAAGATGGACCGCTCCCTGGGCGGCATCAAGGAGATGCGCAGCCTGCCGGGCATGATGTTCGTCATCGACCCCAAGCGCGAGCACATCGCCATCCGCGAAGCCCGCCGCCTGGGCATCCCGGTCGTCGCCCTGTGTGACACCAACTGCGATCCCGACGGCATCAGCCACGTCATCCCCGGCAACGACGACGCCCTGAAGAGCATCCGGCTGTTCACCGGCGCCATCGCCGACGCCGTGATGGACGGCGCCCACACCGGCCGCAGTGGCGCCGGTGCCGGCGTGGTCGCCCCGAGCGACGACGACCTGGGCGATGTCGAGGTCTACGTCCGGGCTGCCGCCGACGACGATGGCGACGACTTCGAGGAAGAAGAAGAGGCCTGAGGCCCTTTCCCGGCCTCCCGCACGGCGGGGGGCCGGTCCCCCATCCGAAGTCTCCTGCTCCCTGCCGCTGCAGGGCCGCGGGAGCCGTGTTTCCCGGGGCGGCTGCGCCCCCTCTCCGATCCGCGGGATCGACTGGAGACCCCCATGTCCATGGACGCCATCAAGGCCCTCCGCCAGCGCACCGGTGCTGGCATCCTCGACTGCAAGAAGGCCCTCGCCGAGACCGGTGGTGACGAGGATGCCGCCGTGGACTGGCTGCGCGCCAAGGGCATCGCCAAGGCCGCCAAGAAGGCCGGTCGCGCCGCCACCGAAGGCCTGGTGTCCTCGTACATCCACGCCGGCGGCCGGATCGGCGTGCTGCTCGAGGTCAACTGCGAGACCGACTTCGTCGCGATGAACGAGAACTTCCAGAACCTCGTCGCCGACATCGCCATGCACATCGCCGCCGCCGCGCCCCGCTTCGTTCGTCGCGAAGAGGTCAGCGAGGCCGACGTCGCCCACGAGTGGCAGGTCCAGAAGGCCCGCGTCCTCGAGGAAGGCAAGCCCGAGAAGATCGCCGACAAGATCGTCGAAGGCCGCATGGGCAAGTTCTACGAAGAGGTCTGCCTGCTCGAGCAGCCCTTCGTCAAGGACGACAAGAAGACCGTCAAGCAGATGCTCGAAGAGGCCGTGTCCACCATCGGCGAGAACATCCAGGTCCGCCGGTTCGTGCGCTACGAGCTGGGCGAGGGTCTGGCCAAGAAGCAGGACGACTTCGCTGCCGAAGTCGCCGCCATGGCGGGCCAGGCCTGATCCGGTCCTCCGGTTCCGACCGTCGGGCGCCCTCCCCACGCCGGGGACGGGCGCCCGCGTCGTCTCGGGGGCCGGGTTCGAGGGACCCCGCGGGGCGGGGGTGCGCCGTGTGGCCATGCGCGATCTCGTCGTGGGCGTCGCGCTCGCTGCCCCTCGCGGGCCGCACGGATTAGGCTGCCCCGAACCCACCCCCCGATCCCACCGCGAGCGGAGACCGACGATGAGTGCCGAGTACCTGCAGTCCATGGGCGACGACTTCAAGAAGGTCATCGCCGGCTTCGAGAAGGAACTGACGACGGTGCGCACCGGTCGGGCCACCCCCCAGCTGCTCGACTCGGTCAGCGTGCACGTGGCCAGCTACGGCTCGGCCATGCCGCTCAACCAGCTCGGCAGCATCAGCGCCCCGGACGCCCGGATGCTGGTCATCAACCCCTGGGACAAGGGCACCATCCCCGACATCGAGAAGGGCATCATCGGCTCCGGGCTGGGCCTGAACCCCAGCAACGACGGGCAGATCGTGCGCGTCCCGATCCCGGCCCTGACCGGTGAGCGGCGCCAGGAGCTGGTCCGCGCCGTCAAGAAGATGGCCGAGGACGCGCGCATCCGCGCTCGGCACGTGCGGCGCGAGTACAACGATCTCTTCAAGGAGCTCGAGACCGAGAAGGAGATCAGCCAGGACGATCTGGACCGCTTCCTCAAGAAGATCCAGGAGTCGACCGACGGCTGCGTGACCCGGATCGACGAGCTCAGCGCCGCAAAGGAACAGGAAGTCCTGGAGGTCTGATGACCGACCTGCCGCCGGCGCCGAAGAGCGTCGCCATCATCATGGATGGCAACGGTCGGTGGGCCGAGGCCCGCGGCCTGCCGCGGGTCGAGGGACACGCCGAGGGCGCGCAGAGCGTCAAGGAGATCGTGACCCGCTGCCGCGAGCGCGGCGTGAAGAGCCTGACGCTCTACAGCTTCAGCACCGAGAACTGGCGTCGCCCCGCGGCCGAGGTCTCGGCCCTGATGAAGCTGCTGCAGCGCTACGTGTTCGAGGAGCGCGAGACGATCCTGAAGAACGGCATCCAGCTGCGGGTCATCGGCCAGCCGGACCGCCTGCCCGTGTTCGTGCGCAAGCCGCTGCGGCTGCTGGTCAAGGACAGCGCCGACAACCGCGACATGACGCTCTGCCTGGCGCTGTCCTACGGCGGTCGCCAGGAACTCGTCGAGGCGATGCGCCAGCTGGGACGCGAGGTGCGTGCCGGGCGCCTGGACCCCGAGCGCATCGACGAAGCCATGATCTCGGCCCACCTGCAGACGCGCGGCATGCCGGACCCCGATCTGCTGATCCGCACCTCGGGCGAGATCCGGGTCAGCAACTTCCTGCTGTGGCAGATCGCCTACAGCGAGCTGTACGTGACCGACACAGCGTGGCCGGACTTCCGGGTGCCGCAGCTCGAAGCCGCCTTCGCGGCCTACGGCGGCCGCGAGCGACGGTTCGGCCGCACGGGCGTGCAGACCCGGTCGGATGATGCCGACCCGACGCCCACGGCCTCGACGCCCACCCCGGGGGCCTGACGCATGCTCCAGCGCATCATCGCGGCCCTGGTGGGCCTGGGCATCATCGTGCCGGCCATCGTGCTGGGGGGGATGATCGGCGCCAACATCGTCGCCGGCATCGCCTTGCTGATCGCCATGGACGAATACACCCGCATGGCGGTGCCCGAGCACAACCTCAAGGCCCTGGCCGCGATGGTGCTCGCCGGCGGCGCGGTCTACGCCAGCATCCTGTTCGGCCCCGCCGGCATGGCGGTGTGGGTGCTCGCCCTGGCGGCGATCCTGATGTTCGTCGGTAGCATGCTGCTGGTGCCGGACACCGCGGCCGGCCAGCAAGCGGCGACGCGCCTGGCCGCCGGGCTGCTCTACGTGCCCGTGATGTTCAGCTTCGTGATCCAGGTGCGCCGCCTGGAAGACGGTCTGGCCTGGCTGTTCCTGACCCTGTGCATCACCTGGGCGGGCGACACCGGCGCCTACTTCGCCGGCCGCGCCTTCGGCAAGCACAAGCTCTTCGAGCGCGTGAGCCCGAAGAAGACCTGGGAAGGCTTCTTCGGGGGCATGGTCGCCAGCGTGATCTTCGCCGGCGTCTTCAAGCAGTTCTTCCTGCCCCAGCTGGGCTGGCACCACGTGGTCCTGCTCGGCGTCGTCCTCGACATCGTCGGCGTCGTGGGCGACCTGGTCGAGTCGATGTTCAAGCGCGCCTTCGGGGTCAAGGACTCCGGCTGGATAATGCCGGGGCATGGCGGCATCCTCGACCGCATCGACTCCCTGCTGTTCACCGCCCCGGTCGCCTGGGTCATCGCCACCCAGCTCGGCCTGGGCTGACCGCCTCCCAGCCTCCGACCTGCCCGGGACTCGGCGTCTCGCTTCAGCGTGGACGCTCCGGGCGTCCTCCGGGCCTGATGGCGAAGGGGTCTTCGTCGGGACGTTTCGGCCGCCTTCGGCGGCCTGCAAATGTCCCGACTGCGACCCCGTTCGCCCGGCCCTGCGGCCGCCCTGCGCTTCCAGCTGGTGCGGGGCGGTCGGGCCCCGGGCGGTCGAAGACCGGGAGAGCGTCCCGTGCCATGTCGCGCCGGTCGCGATGGCCCGGCGAACGGGGCGGGTGCTCCGTCGCACGCGGCGCCTCCCCCCGCGACGTTCACCTGCCTCGCGCCTCGACCCAGCGCGAAGCGCAGGCGGTCGCGCAGGGGCGGGCGGGCGGTAGCGGAGCCGGGACATTCGGAGGGAGCCGCAGGCGACCGAGGACGTCCCGGTGCGGGCAGGCGGGCTACCTGCCCGCCTGTGGGGCTTGTCAAGGCAACGCCTTGACGAACACGGCTACCTCCGCCATCAGCCCCGGAGCGTCCGCCGGAGCGTCCACGAAGGGGCGAGACGTCGAGACAGGCGAGACGTCGGGGTGGGGAAGGGCCGAGACGAGCACGGCCGCCTCGAGAGGCGGCCGTGTCTGCGGTCAGGCGGGTCGGCTCAGGCGCCGAAGTAGTCCTTGACCTTGTCGACCATGTCGGTGCGCTCCCAGGGGAAGCCGGCGTCTTCGCGGCCGAAGTGGCCGTAGGCGGCGGTGGCCCGGTAGATGGGGCGCAGCAGGTCGAGGTGCTTGATCAGGGCGGCGGGCTTGGTCGGGAAGACCTCGCGGACGCAGGCGGCGAGCTTCTCGTCGCTGACCTCGCCGGTGCCGTAGGTGTCGACCATGATGCTGACCGGCTCGGCCACGCCGATGGCGTAGGCGAGCTGGACCAGGCACTTCTGGGCGTAGCCGGCGCGGACCAGGTTCTTGGCGATGTAGCGGCCGACGTAGGCGGCGGAGCGGTCGACCTTGCTGGGGTCCTTGCCCGAGAAGGCGCCGCCACCGTGCGCGCCGTGGCCGCCGTAGGTGTCGACGATGATCTTGCGGCCGGTCAGGCCGCAGTCGCCCATCGGACCGCCGACCACGAAGCGGCCGGTCGGGTTGATGAAGTAGCGGGTGTTGGCGTCCAGCAGGTGCCCGGGCAGGGTCTTCTTGATGACCTGCTCGGTGATGGTGTCGGCGATCTCGCCGTGCGACACGTCGGGGCTGTGCTGGGTCGAGATGACGACCGTGTGGATGCGCACGGGCTTGCCGTCGCGGTACTCGACCGTGACCTGGCTCTTGTTGTCGGGCCGCATCCAGGCGATGTCGCCGCGCTTGCGGGCGGTGGCCATGACTTCCAGCAGCCGGTGGCTGTAGTGGATGCTCATGGGCATCAGCTCGGGGGTCTCGTCGCAGGCGTAGCCGAACATCATGCCCTGGTCGCCGGCGCCCTGTTCTTCGAACAGGCCCTGACCGGCGGTGACTCCCTGGCTGATGTCGGGGCTCTGCTGCTCGAGGGCGACCAGGATGCCGCAGGTGTTGCCGTCGAAGCCCTTGTCGCTGTGGTCGAAGCCGATGCCGTTGACGACCTCGCGGACGAGGGGGTGGTAGTTCACCTCGGCCTTGCTGGTGATCTCACCGGCGAGGACGACCAGGCCCGTCTTGACCAGGGTCTCGCAGGCCACGCGGGCGTGGGGATCCTGCGCCAGGTGCGCATCGAGGACGGCGTCCGAGATCTGGTCGCACATCTTGTCGGGATGGCCCTCGGAGACAGACTCCGAGGTGAAGAGGTAGTCCTTGACGGCCATGGTGCCTGTCTCCGGTGCTCTGGCGGGGGAGTCCGCGCGGGGTCCCGCTTTCTACGAGCCTGCAACCCCGGTGTCAACCCTGTGGCGACGCCGATCCCGGCAGGTCGGCGAGGCCCACGCCGACGCCCGTGAAGCCCAGGCTCGCGAGGCGCGCCCGGTGGCGTGGCTCGGCCGCCAGGGCGCCGCAGACGATGGCTGGGATGCCGCGCTCGGCACAGCGCTGGCCGATGCGCTCGAGCAGGGTCCACAAGGCGGGGTGCTCGGCGTCCAGCAGTGCGGCGACGGCGGGATCCTCGCGGTCCGCGCCGACGGTCAGCTGCAACAGGTCGTTGGTGCCCACGGCCACGTGGGCGACCCGGTCCAGCAGCGGATCCAGGTCCAGCGCCGCCGCTGGGGTCTCGACCATCACGCCGGCGATGGGCGGCGGGCTGTCGGCGGGCCAGCGTGCGGCCACGACGGCGGCCAGCCGGTCCAGCTCGACGGGACTCGTGACCATCGGGGCCAGCAGCACGAGGTGGGTGTCGGGAGCCCGGGCGGCGGCCCGGCCCAGCGCCTCGACCTGGTCACCCAGTCGGGCCGGCGCGTGGTCCAGGGCGCGGATGCCGCGTGGCCCCAGCGGTCCGGTCCCCGGGTCGTCGAACAGCCGGATGACGACGGTGCCGTGGGGCCAGGCCTGCAGCGCCCGGGCGTAGGCGTCGGCCTGGGCCGCCACCGGCGGAGCCGCCCCGCGCCGGTCGAGCAGGCCGTCGGTGCGGAACAGCGCGATCCCCGCCGCGCCCCGACGGCGGGCGACCGCCGCGTCTTCGGGCAGGTCGATGTTCGCCCACTGCTGCAGCGCGCTGGCCGGCCGATCGGTCCGCAGGGGCCCGCGCTCGTGGAAGCGCCGGATGGCCTCGCGATCGGGGTGCAGCACGGCCTCGCCGCGATCCCCGTCCACCAGCACCGCGTCGCCGTCCCGCACCCGGTCCAGCAGGCCCTCCAGCCCGCCGATCACGGGAAGGCCGCGCTGGCGGGCCAGGATCGCCGTGTGGGTGAGGGGACCGCCCCGCTCCAGCAGCAGGGCGCGCACCGGTCGAGGGCCGGCGCCCCGCGGCACGGCCAGCTCCAACAGCACGTCGGCCGGGATGGTCCGGGCGCAGAGGATCACGGGCCAGGGCGGCAGGGGAGGGTGCAGCTGCCCGAGGAGGGCCGCGTGCAGGCGGTCGCCCAGCGAGCGCACGTCGTCCGCGCGTGCGGCCATCACGGGATCTCCGATCCCGCGCAGCATCGCCTCGGCGGCGACCACCGCCTCCTCCACCGCGTCGACCGGGCTGGCGCCCCCCTGGATCGCCTCTCGCGCACGCCCGATCAGCAGCGGGTCGGCCAGCAGCCCGCGCTGCACATCGGCCAGCGCGGTCAGGTCCTCGTCGGCGGAGCCCCGCGCCTCCCCGGCGGGCGCCAGCGCGGTCCGCACCTCGGCCACCGCGCGCTCCAGCGCCTCGACCTCGCCCGGACCCGGCGGTCTCGCGACCCCGACCGGCACGAAGCGGAACAACCGCCCGGCCGCGCGGCCCGGCGCGCAGGCGACCCCGTGCAGCGGCGTCGGCTGCCGGTGGGGCACTCAGGCCGACTTGATGCCCGGGAAGCCGTCGGCCACCAGGGCACGCAACGCCGCGGCGCACTCACCTTCCTCGGGCCCGTCGCAGCGGATGTGCAGGGTGCTGCCCTGGCGCGCCAGCAGCGAGCTCAGGCCCAGCAGGCTCTTGCCATCCACCTCGTGGGCGCCCGCGGACACCTTCACCGCGCAGGGGTAGCCGCCGGCCACCTCGACGAAGCGGGCGGCCGCCCGCAGGTGCAGCCCCAGGGCGTTGACGATGTCCACCTCGACCTGCGTCACTCTTCCTCCGTCCGCGCGGCGACCTCGGACCGGTGTCCGAGCCAGGCGCCCGCGGCGATCACGTTGCGGCGCCCGTACTCGTGCACGTCGGCGGCCAGCGACTCCAGGTCGCGTCCCTCGCGGTGCTGCAGGGCCCGCAGCACCATCGGCAGGTTCACGCCGGTCACGACCTCGATCCGGGCTTCGGCCAGCAGGGCCATCGCCAGGTTGCTCGGCGTGCCGCCCAGCATGTCGACCAGCACCAGCACGCCTTCGTCGGCCTCGACCGACGCCACGGCGTCGCGCAGCGTACCCCACGCCGCCTCTTCGTCGAGCTCGGCGTGCAGATCGGCGGCGGCGAGCCCCTCCTGCGGGCCGAGCACCACCTCGGCCGCTTCGGCCAGGGCGCTCGCGACGCGGCAGTGGGTGGCGACGACGACTCCGATCATGGAGACAGCGTAGCAGGGCCGGAGCGACCTGAGGCGACCCCGTGGGTCGGTCCGGCCGCGGTGACGGTCCTGAAAGCGACTGCAAGGCCCCCCTGGCGACCCGGTCTGTGGCGGCTACACTGCCGGGCGTGCCGAGAAGGTGCCGGTGGGCAGTGTGCTTCTGCCGCCTCCCACCCTTCCACCACCCTGCCGGAGCCCGCCGATGAAGGTCGCCCTCATCAACCCGACGCCGAGCGATCACTACTCGCCCTGCATCCGCATGCTGGCGTCGTACCTCAAGCTCCACGGCCACGAGGTGCGCCAGATCTTCGTGCCCGCCGACCAGATCAAGCACCGGCACGAGAAGGCCCACATCATGCAGCTGGCCCAGTCCATGATCGACGACATCGTCGGGCTGGTGGCCGAGCACGAGTTCGTGGGCCTGTCCTTCATGTCCTGCCAGTTCGACGTGGCCGTGCAGATCACCCGGGCGATCCAGAAGGCGTACCCCGACAAGTTCATCTCCTGGGGCGGCTTCCACCCGACCACCATGCCGCAGCAGGCCCTGGAATTCGTCGACGCGGTCTGCGTGGGCGAGGGCGAGCACGCCGTGCTGGAGCTGGTCGAGCGCCTGGAAGCCGGCGAAGAGCACTACGACGTCCGGAACTTCTGGTTCCGGCGGCCCAACGGCAAGGTCGTGGGCAACCCCCACCGCCCGCTGGTCCAGGACCTGGACACGCTGCCCTACCAGGACTTCAGCTTCCAGGACGACTGGACCTGGACGCTGGACGAGCAGCACATGGAGCCGCTGACCTGGGACCGGTACAAGCAGGTCATCCCGACCTACCCCGACCGCAACGGCGACCTGCGCAACGGGTACAAGACGATGATCACCCGCGGCTGCCCGCACAAGTGCAGCTACTGCGGCGTGGCCTTCAACCACGACCTCTACAAGGGCCAGCGCTACCTGCGCCGGCGCTCCGTCGAGCACATGGTCGGCGAGATCAAGGAAGTCGTCCGCAACTACCCGGAAGTCGGCATCGTCCACTTCCAGGACGACGTCTTCTTCTCGACCAGCAACGCCGAGATCGAGAAGTTCAGCCAGGTCTGGCAGCGCGAGATCGGCCTGCCCTTCCGCGCCCAGTGCAGCCCGACGACCATCAACGAGAAGAAGTACAAGGACCTGATCGACGCGGGCCTGTGCGCGACCGAGCTCGGCATCCAGACCGGCAGCTCCGAGACCATGCGGTCCTACAAGCGCGGCATGACCAACGAGCAGCTGCTCAAGGCCGTGAACATCATCAGCAAGTACGCGGACCAGATCAACGTCCCCGACTACCACATGATCCTGGACAACCCGTGGGAGTCGACGGAAGACGTGATGAAGGGGCTGCGCCTGCTCTGGACGCTGCCGCCTCCGTACAACCTGCTGCCGTCGAGCCTGGTCCCCTACCCGGGCACCGAGTTCTACCACAAGGCCGTCGAGGACGGCTTCGTGACCGACGAGTACAACCAGGTGTACCGGAAGGGCTTCCACACGCCCAACGGCAGCTACCTGAACTTCCTGTTCTTCCTGACGCTGTTCAACAACCTGCCCAAGGAAGCGGTCCAGTTCCTGGCCCAGGACCGCATCGTGCGGGTCTTCAACCAGAAGAAGTACGACAAGCTCTGGGGCTACGCCTACCAGGTCGGCGACCGCTTCCGGCAGGCCCAGAAGCTGTCCCACCTCGCGGTCAAGGGCAAGCTGTTCGAGATCACCAACATGCGCGACCTCAAGCGGATGGCCAACCAGGGCAAGTAGGGCGGGCCTGCCGTGCGGCAGCGCCTTGCCGACCTGACGCCTCCGTGGCAGGGTGCTCCGCATGACGCGGCACGGCAGCGAAGCAGAGCGCAAGAGCCAGATCATGCGGGCGGCCCGTGCCGTCTTCATCGAGAAGGGCTTCATGTCCGCGCGCATGCAGGACATCGCGCGGCGGGCGGGCCTGTCCAAGGGCGCGCTCTACTTCTACTTCAGCAGCAAGCGCGAGCTGTTCTACGCCCTGGTCGAGGAAGAGCAGCGGGTCACGCTGTCCTTCCTGTCCATCGCCGCGGGCGACATGCGCCCGGCCGGGCTCAAGCTGCTGGACCTGGGCACGCAGTACCTGGACTACTTCGCCGGCATGAAGAGCCCGCCGCGCTTCTTCCTGCTGATGACCGAGATGGCCATCCGGGACGAGGAGATCCGCGACCGCGTCCAGGACATCCACGAGCGGTTCATCGCCGAGCTCGCCGCCATCGTCCGCCAGGGCCAGGAAGCCGGCGAGTTCGGCCCGATGGACCCCGTCGCGGTGGCCCAGCTGCTCAAGGCCTTCATCGACGGGCTGGCGGGACAGTCGGCGGTCGGCATCCGCCCCGACGTCCAGCGCCTCTCGACCGACGGCATCCGCCTCATCTTCGAGGGGCTGGGGCTGTCCTCGGCCGCCGCCACCGAACCGCCCGGCAACGCCCTCGAAGCGGGCTGAGCCCGTGCCACCAGGGTAGGAGTCCGCCATGAGCGTCGTCGCCACTGCCCGCCGTCACGCCGCCCTGCGCTGGTCCGGCGTCCCCCTGCTGCTCACCGGCTTCGCGCTGCTGGCCTTCGGCATCTACAGCACGGTCCGCGGCGGTCCCTGGACCAACATCCCGCTCGGCCTGCTCAGCTCGGGCCTGGGGCTGTCGGCCTTCGGCGCCAACCACGACACCGCGCTCGCCTACGCCCAGGAAGCCTACGAAGGCCCCGAGCGCAGTCAGCTCGACGACAAGCTCCGGGGCGAGCTCGAGGCCGAGCTCGAGCGCGATCGCGACGCCATGCACGACCTGCGGCCCTCCCCCAAGGTCGCCCTGGCCATGCCCTTCGTGGCCGTCCTCGTCCAGGCGTTCGTCTCCTGGCGCCTGCTGGGCTGAACTTGGAGCGACCCGTCGGACAGCACCCTCCTGGCCCCCGCATCGCCTTCGTCGGCGCCGATCGCCAGCTGCACACCATCCGCCCCGACGGCACCGGGCGCCAGCAGGTCAGCTGGTCGCGCATCATCGGCGGCCTGACCGGGGTGCCCACCCCCGACGGCTGCGCCTGGCCGACGTGGTCCCCCGACGGCCGCTGGCTGGCCTTCCTGCGCCGCGATCCGGCCGAGTCCGACCGCTCGCGCAGCGTGCTGCGGCTGTGCGTGCTCGAGGTCGACGGGGTCGAGGAACGCGATCTCGGCGTGGTGGACGGCGGGGTCGCGGTCTACCTGCGCTGGAGCCCCGACGGCCGCCGCATCGCCATGCTGGTCCACGACCACGAGTCGCTCGAGCTGCGGGTCTGCGACCCGACCGACGGCCGCATGCGCCTGGTCGACAGCGGCATGCCCCTGTACTTCACCTGGGCCCCCGACAGCGAGAGCCTGCTGGTGCATGCCGGCAGCCGGGACGGCTCGGACCGCCTGGTGCGACGCACCCTGGCCCCGCGGGGCGAAGACGCCGTGTTCCCGGTGCGCCCCGGCAGCTTCTGCACCCCGCTGCTGGTCGACGGGCCCGTGCCCCAGGTCGCCTTCGCCGCGGCCGGCAGCGGCGTCGTCTCGCACGTCTGCGTCGGCGATCTCGACGGCGACCTGCCCGAGCACCTGGCGACCCTGCAGGGCCTGCTGGCGGTCGTGCCGGCCCCCGAGGGCCGCCGCATCGCCATCGGCAGCGCGCCGGGCGGCGAGCGCACGCCCTACGACGGCGTCTTCGTCATCGACGACGAAGAGCGGCAGCTCGTCCAGGTCACCCGCCATCCCTGCATGGCCTTCGCCTGGGCCGGCGGCGACCGCACCCTGATCTACGCCGCCATGGACCAGGAAGCGGGCTGTGCGCGCTGGTACCGCTGCGTGATCGGCGACGACCCCCGGGCGGCCGAGGACCAGGAGCTCGCCCCCTTCTGGCCGACCCCCGACCAGCTGTTCCAGCTGCACTTCTTCGAGCAGTACGTCGGCAGCCACCCCCAGGTGAGCGCCGACGGCCGCTGGCTCTGCTACGCCAGCCGGGTCGAGCCCCGCCGCGACGCCCCCCACGCCGTGATGGTGATGGACCTGCACCAGGAGGATCCGACCCCGGTCGAGGTCGCCCGCGGCGGCTTCGCGGTGTTCTCGCCGGACTGACCGTGTGCTGGCGCTGAGCCTCCGGGCGAGGCGCGCGCGGGACCTCCGGGCGAGGCGCCTGCGGGACCGCGAGAGGAGCACGCTCACTGAATCGCCATTCAGAATGGGCCGGAACGGGTTAGGGCGCGCGGGTCCCCCCCGCCCTCTCGCTCCCCGTGGAGGCCCCATGCCCCTCTCCGACGTCATCTCCGCCGCCCTCTCCGGCCCCGCCGGCCGCATCGTGGAAGGCCCCGTCCGCAACATCGTGGCCGAGGTCCTGCGCGACCACGGCTACGCCAGCCCGGCCGAGGTCCAGGCCCTCAAGGACGACCTGACCGGCCTGCAGGACACCATCTCCAGCCTGTCCGCCCAGGTCGCCGCCCTGACCGCCCAGGCCGAGGCGCTCAAGGCGGAAGCCGACACCCTGCGCGCCAAGGCCGCTGCACCGGCCGCCGCCCCCGCCGCCACCAAGCCCGCCGCTGCCCCCGCCGCTGCCCCCGCCGCCGTCGCGAAGCCCGCTGCTGCGAAGCCCGCCGCCGTGCCCGCCGAAGCCGAGCGCCACGGCATGACCGTCGACGAGTACCAGACCTGGCGCGCCCAGGGCCTGCCGGGCCGCGTCGGCCCTGACGGCCACGTCGAGATCGACGGTGCGGCCTACGTCGTCGACGTCGAGCACGCCGGCAAGGAGTACCAGCTCACCAGGCACAAGAACCCGCGCGTCATGGTCGACGGGCGCATGGTCGGCAAGACGCCCGTCGCCTGACGCGGGTGCCCGCCCGCGGGCGTCCTACAGCTTCTTCCACGCCGTCCCGGGCAGCAGCTCCGACGACGGCGGCGCCTCGGCGGCGACGATGTAGTCGGCCCGCCGGTTGCGCTCCTCGTCGGTGCCGTCGGGGGTGGGCACGGCCAGCCCCCGCTCGCCGAAGCCCTGGTACCAGACCGTGCCGGTGAAGCCCTGGGCTCGGAACCAGCCGGCGATGGCGCGGGCGCGCGCCTCGGACAGGGCCTGGTTGCTGCCGGCGTCGCCGACGGTGTCGGTGAACCCGGCGACGTACAGGTTCACCGGCGCCCACTTGCCGTAGCGGGCCTCGACCTCGCGGATCTGCTTCAGGGCGTCCTGCAGCTTGGGCGCCTCGCCGGGGCGGACCTCGGCCTTGCCGCTCTCGAAGACCACGTCCTCGTGGGGCACCGCGTAGTGCCAGGGGAACAGCTCGAGCCGGCTCTGGAAGCCGTGCACGTCGGTGGCGTCCACGACCAAGCGCACCACCTCCCCACCCGCGGGCCCGAATTCCACCGACTGGCGGCCTCCCGCACCCGTGCCGCCGCCGCGCCCCTCGACCAACAGCCCGTCCTCGCCGAAGGCCTGCACCACGACGGCCTGGGTGTCCCGGTCGGCGGTCAGCGCGACGGTGCCGGCGGCCAGGTCCAGGTCGTCGCGCGCCACCGCGAGCTTCATCGGCGGCAGGCGCTCGACCTCGAAGGACAGCGGCATCTCGCCGGTCTCGCCGTCCGGCGTGCGGATGGACAGCGTGCCCTTGCAGCTGTGGCGGCCCTGCGGCACGTCCAGCTCGAGCCGCAGCACCTCGCCGGCCTTGGGCGCGCGGCTGCCCTCGGCCCGGGTCGCGCCGCAGACCACGCGCACGTCGAGCTTCGCCAGGGCGTCGTTCGCGGTGACCGCCACCGCGGGCGGGGCCGCGCCCACCTGGCCGTGGCGCACGAGCTCCAGGCTGACGGCGTCCTGGGCCTGGGCGGGGGAGGGGAGGAGGAGCAGACCGAGGAGGGCGAGCATGGCGACCCGGAGGAGGTGGCGATCGCGGAACGGAAGGTCGCGCGCGGGGCGGAGCCTACCCCGTCCGGTTAGCCCCGCGGGCACCCATCCTCCTCCCTCCGGAGCTCCAGATGAACGCCACGCAGGCCCAGGAACTGCTCTCCCGCCTCGGCATCGACGCCGTCAACGCCGGCGCCTGGATCGGCACCCGCGCCCTCCCGATGATCGCCGGCGCCGCCGAGGTCGAGAGCGTCGATCCCACCACCGGCCGCGCCCTGGCCCGCATGTCGATGACCGACGTGGCCCAGCTCGACCAGGTCGTGCAGGCCGCCCAGGACGCCTTCGCGCGCTGGCGCACGGTGCCCGCGCCCAAGCGCGGCGAGGTCGTGCGCCTGATGGGCGAGAAGCTCCGCGCCCACAAGGACGACCTGGGCCGCCTGGTCACCCTCGAGGTCGGCAAGACCCTGTCCGAGGGCCTGGGCGAGGTCCAGGAGAGCATCGACATGGCCGACCTCGCCGTCGGCATGAGCCGCCAGCTGTTCGGCCTGTCCATGCACAGCGAGCGCGCCAGCCACCGCATGTACGAGCAGTGGCAGCCGCTGGGGCCCGTCGGCATCATCACCGCCTTCAACTTCCCCAACGCCGTGTGGGCCTGGAACGCCATGGTGGCGCTGATCGCCGGCGACCCCTGCATCTGGAAGCCCAGCCTCAAGGCGCCGCTCACCGCCCTGGCCACCCACAAGCTCCTGTCCGAGGTGGCCGAAGACGCCGGCTTCCCGGGCCTGCTCGGGCTCGTCGTCGGCGCCGACGCCGACGTCGGCGAGGCCATGATCCACGACGGTCGCCTGCCGCTCATCAGCGCCACCGGCTCGGTGCGCATGGGCCGCCACGTGAACCAGGCCGTCGCCGCCCGCCTGGGCCGCTGCCTGCTCGAGCTCGGCGGCAACAACGCGATCATCGTCGACGAGAGCGCCGACCTCGAGCTCGCCCTGCGCGGCATCGCCTTCGGCGCCTGCGGCACCGCCGGCCAGCGCTGCACCTCCACCCGGCGGCTCATGCTGCACGAGTCCATCGCCGAGCCGTTCATCGAGCGACTGGTCAAGGTCTACCAGGGACTGCCGATCGGCGACCCCATGGACGGCAGCAAGCTCATCGGGCCGCTCATCGATCAGCTGGCCGTCGACCAGTACCTGCACGCCTGCGACCAGATCCGCGCCCAGGGCGGCGAGATCCTGACGGGCGGCAAGGCCGTGGCCGGCCCCGGCTTCTTCGTCGAGCCGACCCTGGTCCGGGCCCGCCACGACATGCCCATCGTGCACGAAGAGACCTTCGCGCCGATCCTGTACGTCATGACCTGGAGCCGGCTCGAAGACGCCATCGCCTGGAACAACGAGGTCCCCCAGGGCCTGTCCAGCGCCATCTTCACCGACAGCTTCCGCCACAGCGAGCGCTTCCTGAGCCCGTCGGGCAGCGACTGCGGCATCGCCAACGTCAACATCGGCACCAGCGGCGCCGAGATCGGCGGCGCCTTCGGCGGCGAGAAGGAGACCGGCGGCGGTCGCGAGGCCGGCAGCGACAGCTGGAAGGCCTACATGCGGCGCCAGACCTGCACCCTGAACTGGGGTACGGATCTGCCGCTCGCCCAGGGCGTCACCTTCGACGTCTGAGCCCCCGCGCCGGACAGGAGCCCCCGTGGCCGGAAAGAAGCGCAAGGTCCAGCCCCGCCGCTCGCGGTGGGTCGAGCTGCTCGCCATCGCCAGCATCGGCTTCGTCGCCGTGCTGGTGGCCGCCCTGTGGAAGCTGCCCGATGTCGAGCGCGGCGTCCGCACCCTGGTGGGGGATCTGGCCCAGGAGATGGGCTGGAATTGAGCCCCGCGTGTGAACCTGCGCCGAAACCGGCACAGCGCCTGCACATTCGGGGCACGAAACGGTTGCGGCCCCCGGGGGGTGACAGTAGAGTGCGGGGCGCAATCACGCACCCCCCCTTCTGGGAACCCACCCCGTGCAGGAGACGCACAGATGAGCATCCCCACCCCCCGGCTCACGACGCTCTTCCTCGGCAGCATCCTCTCGGTCGGCCTCGTCGCCTGCACCGAGAAGGATGAGGACGAGGACAGCGACACCGACACCGACACCACCGACGACACCACCGACACCGACGGTGGCACCACCGACGGCACCGGCACCGACGGCACCGGCACCGGCACCGGCGGCGACGACACCGGCCTGGCCGCGTTCGGCTACGCTGGCGAAGCCGTGATCGGCGGTGGCTACGACGGCTACGAGACCGCGTACTACATCGGCCTCACCGACAGCTACCTGAACTGCCTCATCACCAGCGACGTGTCGGGCTCCGACCTCGGCGGCTTCTCCAGCTGCCCCGAGTGCGAGTTCGCCTTCGCCGTCAGCACCAGCGGCAGCGCCTTCGACGACAGCACCGGCTGTGACATCATCGGTGTCACCGACGCCAGCGCCTTCGACGGTGCCACCTACGGCTACGGCTACGAGTACTACTACTACGCGGGCTACGGCTACATCGGCCTGCTGAAGTACTACTACGGCGGCACCTGGTACCAGGTCGCCTACGCCGACTACGACGGCAGCAACTTCGCCTACGACTGGTTCTCCGGCTACGGCTACTACTACCAGCCCTGAGCCGGCGCGGGCTCCTCGCCCGCTCCGAACCCTGGACGGGCGCCCCACTCGGGCGCCCGTCTTGCGTCTCCACGGCTATGTTGGCGGCGGACGTCGGAGGACCCCATGGCGCGCTGTGCTCACCTGCTCCCCGTGCTGCTGCTGACCGCCTGCTTCGCCAAGGCGGACGACGACGACGATGACGGTGGTGGCGACGACACCACCGACACGACCGACGCCACCGACGGCAGCGTGGACGTCCCGCCCGACCCGGGTGAGGACGACCCGCCCGAGACCGGCATGGACACCACCGTCCGGCCCGAGGACACCGGGATGTGGGGGGTCGGCTTCCGCGGCTCGGCCACGGTCGGTGAGACCTACGACGGGTGGGAGGAGTACTACGTCGATCACTTCCCGGAAGGCTGGCCGGGCTGCACCATCCGCAGCCGCGCCTTCGGGACCACGGCGGCTTCGACGCCCTGCTCGGAGTGCGAGTGGACCTTCACGGTGACCATGAGCGATGCCGAGGTGCTCGACGACGTCATCTGCGACGGCCTCGGCTGGGACAGCTCCAGCTTCGACGGCCGGACCTTCGGCTATGGCTACAACCCGTCGTACTACTACGGCGCCTACGAGGTGCTGATGTACCAGTACGGCTCCACCTGGTACGCCCTGGCCCTCGCCGAGTTCGACGGGACGCGGTTCGGCTACGACCGCCTGTTCGACTACTACTACTACTGACCCGGCCGCCTACGGGGCGCCCGGCGCCTTGGCCTTGGCCTTCGCCTTGGCGCGGAAGGCCTCCATCGCCTGCACGCGGGCCTGGTTGGCGGCGTCGGCGCGGGCCTTGGTCGCCTGGGCGGCGGCTTCGTCGCCCTGCTTGAGCTGGATGTTGGCCAGCATCAGCAGCAGGTCGGGGTGTTCCGGGGACTGGGCCAGGCCGGCCTGGACGGCGTCTGCCGCTTCGTCGTAGCGGCCCTGCTGGAACAGGGCGATGCTCTGGGCGTGGCGCAGCTCGGGGTCGGCGCCGTGCTTCTCGAGCAGGGGCTCGACGATGTCCAGGATCTCCTCGTAGCGCCGCGCGGGCAGCAGGATCTTGAGCTGCAGCTGGGCGGTCCGCAGGCTGCGGCCGTGGGCGGCGGCTTCGCGGGCCAGCCACTTCTCGGCGTCGTCCGGGTGCCCGGCGGCCAGGGCCATGCCGCCCAGGCGCTGGCACACGCCCTCGCGGGGGCGGCTCGCGCTCGCGCCGCGGCGGAGCATCTTCTCGCCTTCTTCGAGCTTGCCGCTGTCGAACAGCACGATGCCGCGCAGCGCGGCGATGGCGGTGTCCTCGGGGTGGGCCTCGAGCCACAGGTTGGTGAAGGACAGCATCTCGTCGATCCTCCCCAGGTTGATGAGCGCGCCGGTCACGAACTCGGCGGCCCGCGCGTGATCCGGGTCGACGGTCAGGGCGTCCTTGGCCAGCTGCAGGCTCTGCTCGTCCTGGCCCTGGCGGCCCAGCATCGCGGCGGCCTTGAGCTTCAGGTCGATGTCCTGGGGGAACCGGGCCAGGCCCTTCTGCGTGACGGCCAGCGCCTCCTTCGGCTTGCCGGCGCTGCCGAGCGCCCGGGCGTAGCGGGTGTAGAGCGGCGCCACGTCGGGCGCCTCGTCCAGCGCCTCCTTCATCAGCGCCAGCCCCTCCTCCTGCTTGCCCTTGGACGACATCATCTCGGACTGCAGCACCTTGCCGATGACCTCGCGGTGGTCGGCCGGATCGGGCAGGTTCTCGAAGTCCACGTCGAAGCTGCTCGCCGTGACGTAGCCGAGGGCCTCGAGCTGGGCGAGGGCGTCGGGATCCAGCGCCTGGGTGCGGCCGCTCGGCATCTCGGGGGACAGCTTGTCGAAGGCGCCCTCGAGCTGCTTGATGGTGCCGGGCTGGTCGCCGGCCAGGTCGGCGCGCTCGCCGGGGTCGGCCTTCAGGTCGTAGAGCTCGGGCTTGGGCTTGTGGATGAGCTTGTGGTCGCCGTCGACGACGCCCAGGTGGGGGGCGTAGCCGAACTGCTCGGTCAGCTGGAAGCTCTCCATCCAGACCGGATGCGGGTTGCCGGGCTGGACCTTGCCGTCGACGTTGTCGGGCACGGGGCGGCCGAGCAGCGACAGGAGGGTGGGCACCAGGTCGACCTGGCTGACGGGCTGGTCGATGACGGCGGGGGAGACCCCCGGCCCGCTGATGATGAGCGGGATGTGCTGGGTGCTGTCGTAGACGAACACGCCGTGGGTGAGCTCGCGGTGCTCGCCCAGGCTCTCGCCGTGGTCGCCGATCAGCACGTAGATCGGGTCCCGGCCCTGGGCCTTCATGGCCGCGTCCAGGCGCTCGAGCTGGTCGTCGACGAAGGCGATCTCGCCGTCGTAGGGCCGGCCCGGCGCGACCTCGCGGTAGGACTCGGGCGGCGCGTAGGGGTAGTGCGCGTCGTAGAGATGCACCCACAGGAACACGGGCTGGTCCTTGTCGGCGCCGTCGCTCAGCCAGCCGATGGCGTCGTCGACGACCTCGTTGGCGGGGCGTTCCTGGTGCCAGGCGTCCTTGCCGGTGGGGCCGATGTCGTCGAAGTAGGCGTCGAAGCCCTGGTTGAAGCCCCAGGCGCGGGTGGTCACGAAGGCGGCCACGCTCGCGGCGGTCTGCCAGCCGCCGGCCTGCAGCCGCTCGGCCAGGGTGACGACGTCTTCGGACAGCACGGCGTCGCCGTTGCTGCGCACGCCGTGGTGCCAGGGCCACAGGCCGGTCATCATCGAGCTGTGGCTGGGGATGGTGAGCGGCTGGACCGAGTAGGCGCGCTCGAAGCGCATGCCGGCGTTGGCCTTGGCGTCGATCCAGTCGGTCTTCGCGTCGGCGTAGCCGTAGGCGCCCAGGCGGTCGGCGCGGGTGGTGTCCAGGGTGACCAGCACGACGTCGGGGCGAGGGCCTTCGGGCGCGGGCGTCGCCGGCGCCGCGGCCGGGTCGGGGGTCTCGGAGCTGCCGGAGCAGGCCACCAGCAGGGCGGCCAGGGTCAGGGGGGAGATCATCGCGGATGCTCCGGGGCGGGAGAGGAGGAGGTGTCGGACGGCACCAGCGGCAGCAGGCGCTGCAGCGGCATCCGGCCGGGCGGCACCAGCAGGGCGTAGCGCTCGGCGAGGTGCTGGGCGGCGGCGGCGTCGCCGTCGAGGGTGGCGACGTACCAGGCGGTGGCCACGGCTTCGGGTTCCATCGGCCACGCGGCGACGAGGGCGGCGGCCTCGCGTCGGACGGAGGCGACCCCGTCCAGGTCGGCCCGGGCCCGCAGGCGCAGGGCCAGGCGAGCGGGCGGGTACTCTTCTTCCTTGGTGCGCTGGTCGAGCATGTTGCGCACGATGCGCTCGTCCCCCAGCCGGCGGTTGGACTCCATCATCCAGGCCGAGACCTCGGGCAGGCGCCGCCGGACCAGGCGGGCAGGCCCGGTCAGCAGGTCCACGGCAGCCGCGGGTTCGCCGAGCTCCAGCCAGGACCACGCTTCCAGCAGATCGGCCTTGGGGACCTTGGGCTGCAGCGCGCGCAGGGCGTCGAGGTGCCAGGTCATGGCGACGGTGTCACCGTCCGCCCAGGCGGCGGCCCCCAGCAGCAGCAGCGAGGCGGTGCTGTCGGGGTCGTCGTCCATCAGGGCTTCCAGCTGGGCGTCGAAGGTGACGCGATCGCCCGCCATCAGCGCCTCCCAGGCCAGCCGGGTCCGCGTGCCGGGACCGTCGTCGGTCAGCACCAGGGCTTCCTCGAGCACCTCCATCGCGTCATCCCGCCGCCACCAGTCGGCGTAGCAGTCGCTGAGCGCCAGGGCGCCGTCGGCGTTCCAGGCGTCGGTGGCCCGGGTCGCCTCGAACTCGGGGATGGCCTTGTCGCACCAGCCCAGGTCGGCCCAGGCGCGGGCTCGGGCCAGGCGGACGTCGGCGTCGTCGGGGCGCTGCTGCAGCACCTCGCTGAACCGCTGGGCGGCCATCCGCGGCCGTCCCTTGGCCAGCAGGCCTTCGCCGACGAAGTCCCGCGCGGCCCGGCTGGGCGCGCAGAGCAGGGCCAGTGTGAGGAGGGGAGCGAGCATCGGCGCGGGGGAGGGGAGGAAGCCCGTGCCCCTATGCGGCAGCCGGGGCGCAGGCAATGGGCGGCTCGGCGGGGACGGCGTCCGGAGAAGCAGCTATGGTGCGGCTCCACCGTCCGGAGGACCCGTGTTCCGATCTGCACCAAAGCTCCTGCCCATGCTGCTCGCCTGCAGCCTGACCGCCTGCTTCGACTCCGGGAAGAGCAGCGACGACGACGACGACGGCGGGGATGGTGGCGGCGGCGGCTGGGACGTGGACACCGACACGGACACCGACACCACCGGCCCCGGACCGACGGACGACACCGACGGCACCGACGGGTCGTGGGACACCGACACCACCGCGGATGACGAGACCGACGGCGGGGACACGGACGGCACGACCGACAGTACCGACAGCTGGGACACCGACACCACCGACGGCACGGACACCACGGATGGCACGGACACCACGGATGGCACCGACAGCACCGACGGTGGCGGCGACACCGGCCTGCTGCTGCGCGGCTATCGGGGCGAGGCCACCGTCCGGCCCGAGACCAGCTACCGCGGCTTCGAGGACAGCTACTTCGAGGGCCTGGGCAGCGAGATGGACTGCGTCATCACCAGCCGCATGGACCACACGGCGGTGCTCGACCCCTGCGACGGCTGCGACTGGGCCTTCGAGATCGAGTCCAGCGACAGCGAGTTCACCTCGACGCGGGGCTGTGATCTGATCGGGCTGACCGACGCCAGCGAGCTGGACGGCAACACCTTCTCGTACGCGTGGGACGAGGACTACGAGCTGGACAGCGGCGCGTCCTCGGTGCTGATGTACAAGTACGGCGGGTCCTGGTACCCGGTCGCCTACGCCGAGTTCAGCGCCGGCTCGTTCTCCTACGACTGGCCGATCGCCTACTACTACTACTACCTGTAGCCATGCTGCTGCCTCTGCTCGCGGCCACCGCGGTGGCCCATGCCGCACCCGTGGGCGATCCGGTCCCCGACCCCGCCGTGGGCCTGTTCCGGACGGAAGCGGTCGTCGACGTCGAGGCCACGAAGGTCGCCGACGTCGACTGCACCGGCGACACCGGCTGTCGTGCCTGGGACCAGACGAACCTGACCGCGGTCGGTGTACAGCTGGCGCCCTTGCGGGGGCTCGGCGTGGCGGCGGAGCTCGGCCGCGGCAAGGTCCGGCTGGACGAAGCCGACTTCAACGCCGCCGACCTGTCCCTGGCCGGCGCCCTGCGGGGAGCCGTGCCGCTGTCGCGCGTCTGGTGGCTGCGGGGCCAGGTCCGCTACGACCTGGTGACCCCCGAAGACGCCGACGAAGCGGGCCGCCGCAGCTCGCTGACCGCCGGTCTGGGCCTGGCCTGGGGCGACACCGAGGGCGGCTTCGTCGGCCACCTGGGCGTGCAGCGGGCCCTGTTGTGGGACGAGACCATCGAGCCCCTCGGCCGCGGCAACCTGTCGATCGACCTGCGGCCGACCGGCCTGCTCACCGGCACGGCAGGCTTCTCCTTCGCCAGCAAGCCGCTCGGCTCGGCCTGGAACGGCGCCCCGCGGCTGACCACCCGGGTGGAAGCCCGGTTCGGCGAGCACGTGGGCGCGGGCGCCGCGCTGGGTCTGGCCTTCTGAACAGAGCGGCGGCGCCGCCGGCCGCTCAGGGCTGGTAGCGCAGGGCGGTCCCGAAGCCGCCGACGGCCCAGACGTCGTTCACGCCGGTGCCGTGCACGGCGTACAGGTTCTTGTTCACGCCGGTCGGCAGGTCGGTCCACTCGCCGCCGATGAGCTTCATGGCCAGGCCCTGGTTGCCGACGATGTAGACGTCGTTGACCGTCGCGGCCCAGACGCCCCAGACGCTCTTGCGGGTGTCGGGGGAGCGGTCCTCCCAGGTGGTGCCGTTCCAGTGCAGCACGACGCCGCCTTCGCCGACGGCCCAGATGTCGTTCACGCCGGTGCCGCTGACGCCGTAGAAGCTGCGGCGGTCCTCGTCCTCGGACAGGGTCCACTCGCCGCCGCTGTAGATGGCCAGCACGCCTTCTTCGCCCACCGCGGCGCCGACGGTGCCGTCGTACCAGATGTGGTTGAACCGGGGGTCGCCGTCCAGGCGGACGAAGGTCCAGGTCCCGCTGGCGTTGGTGTAGAGCCCGCCCCAGCCGACGGCGAGCAGGTTGTTCGCGGTCGGGCCGTCGACGCTCTCGAAGTTGGCCGTGCCGACGTCGGTCAGGGTCCAGGTGCCCTCGTACTGGCCGATGTAGCCAGCGTCGCCGACCGCCACGACCGTGGCCGCCGCGCCCGAGCCGCTGCCCCAGATGCCGTTGATGTCTTCGCCATCGACGTCGATCGGTGTGTCGTTCCAGGACCCGGCCTGGAACAGCCGGACCTTGCCGCCCGTCACGCTGACCCACGCTTCGTTCACGCCGGACGCGTAGACGCCGGTGACGCTCTCGCTGGTCTCGAAGGAGACCTCGGTCCAGACGGGATCGGGGTCCTCGGTCTCGCCCGTGTCGGCCCCGGTGGCGCCGCTGTCGGTGCCCGTCGTGCCGCCGGTGTCCGAGCCGCCGTCGTCGCCCCCGGTGCCACCCAGGCACGCGCTCATCAGCAGGGCGGTGGCGGCGAGGGGCACGGCGGTGCGGAGGGAGGGGAGGGACAGGACCATGGGTGCCTCGGGTCAGCGTCGGGCGCGACTGCGCGGGGAGGAGGAGGGCGTGGGGCGGATCGAAGCCGCCCCGCGGCCCGCTGTCAACTCCCGGCGCGTTAGCCCGGCGGGCGTGGGGCTGCACCGAGCGGCCCGCTCGCCGCCGGTGCCCGGCCATCCCGGGCGACCGGGCCTCTGCGGAGACGCCTTGTCCGATCGCCCGAAGCGGCCGCCGAAGGGCCGTGTCGCCCGCCTCGCCCGCCTGGGGGGACTGTCCGGCAAGCTGTCGGGGCAGTGGCTGGGCCATCGCGTCGCCGACACCTTCCGGGGCGCCCAGGAGCGGGCCACGGCCCGGGCCCGCCTGCAGAAGGAGAGCGCGGCCCAGATGGCCGAGACCCTGGGCACGCTCAAGGGCGCCGCGATGAAGGTGGGGCAGCAGGTCGCGCTGGCCGCCCGCAACCTGGACCTGCCCGAAGACGTGCAGGCCGCGCTGGACCGGGTGCACGACCAGGCCGAGCCGGTGCCCTTCGACGAGATCGTCGCGGACATCGAGTCCGAGCTGGGCCGCCCGCTCGCGCAGAGCTTTTCCCACGTCGAGCCGACTCCGCTGGGCACCGCCAGCCTCGGGCAGGCCCACGCGGCGCTGCTGCCCGACGGCCGCCCGGTCGTGGTGAAGGTCCTGCACCGCGGCATCGAGACCAGCGTGGCCAGCGACCTCGCCGCGATCAAGGCGATGTTCGTGGGCTCCCGCGTGCTGCGGCGCGACCGGGCCGAGCTCGACGCGATGTTCGGCGAGATCCGGGAGCGGCTGGAGGAGGAGCTCGACTACCTGCAGGAAGCCGCCAACATCGAGGCGTTTCGGGCGGTCTACGGCGCGGACCCCCGCGTCGCCCTGCCCGTGGTGCACCCATCGCACAGCACCGAGCGTCTGCTGACCATGGACCGGGTGCCCGGCGTGCCGCTCGCCGCCTTCGTCGAGACCGCCTCGCCCGCAGCGCGGCAGCGGGCCGGCCGCACCCTGGGGCAGCTCGTGCACGAGCAGGTCTTCCTCCACCGGATGCTCCATGCCGATCCTCACCCCGGCAACTTCCTGTTCTCCCCCGACGGCACGGTGGGGCTGCTGGACTTCGGCTGCGTGAAGCACCTCGACGAGTACTGGATCGCCACCTACGCCCATGCCGGGCTGGCCCTGCTCGACGATGACCGCGCGGCCTACCTGCAGGCCTGCCGCGACATGGGCAGCTGGGTCGGCGACGATCCCGACGCCGGCGAGCTGCTGTGGGCCCTGGGCCGCGAGATCGGCGTGCCCTTCCGCACCCCCGGCTACACCGCGGGGGGCCCGGACGACCGGCTGTGGGAGCGCATGCAGCCGATCGGCCGCCGCATGCTGTTGTTCCCCGAGATCCGAGGCGTGCCGGCCCAGGTCATGCTCCACCGCACCATCGGCGGCGTCTACGCCATGCTGCGGGACCTGAAGGCGTCGACCGACTGGGGCGCGATGCTGCGTCCGACCGCGCTGGCGGCCATCGCCCGGGCCGAGGGCCGGCCGGTGTCGGCCGTGTGCCTGCACGAGGAGCGGTAGCCGCCCGGCGTCGCTTCAGCCGTCGTCGAGCGACGCCAGCACGGCCTTGGCCTGCTCGGCGTAGCCGGGGTCCCGGGCGCGCTCGACCGCCTTGGTCGCCCAGGCCCGCGCGTCGCGCAGGTCTCCGCGGGCGCGGGCCACCTCGGCCAGGCCGAGCCAGGCGGGGATCTCGGCTTCTTCGTCGTCGGGCCAGCGGCGGGCCAGGCCCTCCCAGGTCTGGCGGGCGGCCAGGAGATCGCCCTGGCCCACCTGCGCCGCGGCGCGGGCCTCGGCGACCGACGCGTCCCAGCCGGCGCCGAAGTCGGGCGGCACGGACGCGGGCAGCGCGTCCAGGGCGGTCTTCCAGTCTTCGGTCCCGGCCGCCAGCCGGCTGCGCTCCAGGCGCGCCTGCAGGGCGACTTCCGGGTCGGGGTGCCGCATCAGCGCGGTGAAGCCCGCCGCTGCCGCGTCGGTGTCGCCCAGGGCCGTGCGGCTGCGGGCCGCTCCCAGCTGCGCCCAGCCCTGCTGGGCCGTGTCGGTGGCGGTCTCCGCGGCCTGCACGTACAGGGTCAGGGCCTGGTCGAAGCGGTCGTCCCCGAAGGCCAGGTCGGCGCGCCCCTGCAGGGCGGCCGCGGCGCCGTCGCCGTCGCCCGCTTCCGCCGCCAGGTCCTCCCAGGCTTCCGCGGCTTCGTCGTCGGCGCCGGCTTCGGTCAACGCCCGGGCCCGGGCCTCGGCCAGCAGCCGGGCGCTCTCTTCGTCCGGGGCGGACAGGGTGCCCAGCAGTGCGGCGGCGCCGGCGGGATCCCCGCTGCGGCGCAGCACCTCGGCGCGGCCCATCGCCGCGAAGACGCGGGTGCCGGCATCGCCGTCGGCCTCGGCGGCGGTGTAGGCGGCCAGGGCCTGGGCGACATCGCCGGCCTCGAGCCAGGCGTCGCCGAGCTCCAGGCGCAGGGCGGCCGCGGCTTCGTCGTCCTCGGTCAGCTCGACGGCCCGCGCCAGCAGGGCGGCGCCCTGGGCCGACTCGCCCCGCCCGCGGGCGGCGTGGCCGGCCTCGACGATGACGTCCACGGCCGACGCTGGCGCGCGGGCCAGCAGCGCGTCGCGCTGGCGGCGGACGACGGTCGCGGCGGGGGTGTCGCCGGCCTGCAGCAGCGCGCGCTCCTTGGCGCCGAGCAGCGCCAGCCGGGCGGCCACGTCGTCGCCCACCCGGGCCAGGCCCTGGTCCACCACCGCCACGGCCCGGTCGGCCCGATCCGCCGCCAGGCCGGCGCGCACGCCGCCGAGCACGGCGTCGACCACGGTGTCGTGGCTGGCATCTTCGTCGAGTGCCTCGAGCGCGGCGCTGTAGCCGTCCAGGGCCGCGGCTGGCTGGCCCAGCCGCTCGTCGACGTCCGCGCAGAGCAGCAGGGCGCCGACCCGGGACAGGGCGTCGGGCGCGCCGGCGATGGCGCCGGCACAGGCCGCACGCGCGTCCGGGAGCGCCTCGGCGGACACCAGCGCCTCGACCATCGCGATGCGGGCCCGCGCAGCCTGGGGGGCGTCGTCCTGGGAGAGGGCCACCACCGCCTTCCAGCGCGCGGCGGCTTCTGCGTGGTCGCCGGTCTCGACCGCCAGCATCGCCAGCTCCTCGAGCGCCCGCACCCGCCAGCTGCCGTCGGCGTCGCTGCTGGCCACGTCTTCGAGCAGGGCGCGGGCGGACTCGACCTCGCCGCGGGCCAGCGCGACCTGGGCCATGCCCAGCCGCCCCTGCACCGCGACCTCGGCGTCGCCGCTCTCGGCCAGCCGCTCGTAGGCTTCCGCCGCTTCGTCGTGTCGACCGCCGCGCACCAGGCCCTGGGCGATGCGCAGCTCCAGCCACACGCGGTCCTGGGGCTGCTCCGTCTCGGCCAGCAGGTCGCGCCAGACGACCAGGGCGGCAGGCACGTCCCCCTGCAGGGCCAGGGCCTCGCCGAGCGCGGTGCGGGCCTCGCGTCGGGTCCCATCGTCCAGGTCCGGACGCTCCAGCAGGGCCTCGAGCTGGCTGCGGGCGGTGCCCGGGTCGTTGGCCTCGAGCAGGGCCATGGCCCGCCCCAGCTCGCCCTGGGCCTCGATCATGGCGGCGGCGTCGGCGCCCAGATCGGCCGCCAGGGCCCGCAGGGTGTCGTCGTCGGCGCTGCCCACCAGGCGGGCGAGGGACGTGCGCGCCTGCTCGGCGGTGGTCGGGTCTCCCGCGGCCGAGGCCGCTTCGATGGCCGACTTGAAGGCCTCGGCTGCCGGTCGCAGCTCGGCCGCGTCTTCGTGCACGTGGGCCTGGACCAGCCAGGCCCGGGCCAGCAGGCGAGGGTCTCCGCCGGGGGCCAGCAGCGGCTTGACCAGGGTGCGGGCTTCGTCCGACTGCCCGCTGCGCTGGAGCAGGTCGGCGAGCGCCAGGGTGGCGGCCGCGCGGCCGTCGGAGCCGTCGGCCGTCGCCGTCACCAGGGCCCGCCAGGCCGCCAGGGCCTCTTCCGTCCGTCCGGCCTGCTCCAGGGTGCGGGCGTGCAGCTCGGCCACCCGCCGCGTGGTGGCGCCGGTGGTCTCGAGCGCCGCGGCGAGGTCCAGCTCGGCCAGCGCGCCGTCCAGGTCGCCGCGGGCCGCCCGGCCCGACGCCAGGGCGACGTAGAGCTCGGCGTGCCCGTCGGGCAGCTGGCTCAGGGAGCCGTGCACCGCGGCGAGGCGCGCTTCCGCGTCGGCCCTGGCGTCGTCGTCGCCGGCCATCGCCTCGTACACCAGCATGGCGCGGGCCCGCTGCTCGACCGGCTGCTGCTCGAGCTCCAGCAGGGGCAGGACCACGGCCCGCGCCTCGTCGGCGGCCTCGGGGACCGTGACCGCGCGCGCCGCCAGCCGCTCCGCCAGGTTCAGCCGCACCTCGCCGCTCAGCTCCACGTCGTCGCCGGCCGCGGTCATCGCCTGGCGCAGCAGGTCGATGGCTCCGTCCTCGTCCCCCATGCGCCGCGCCTGGGCCGCCGCCTCGCGCAGGTAGCCGACCCGGTCGGGCGCGCTCTCGGCGTCTTCGGCCAGGGCCTCGAAGCGTGCGCGGGCTTCTTCGGCGGGCAGGCCGTGCAGCGCCGCGACCGCGTCGTCGCCGCCCCCCGTCAGGGCCGGGTCCTGGCCGGCGATCACCCGCGCGAGCACCAGCAGGCCCGCGACCGCCGCCACGCTGCCGCCCAGGGCCAGCACGTGGCGCGGCTGCACCCGGCGCAGCAGCTCGCCCAGCCCCGCCTCGGTCACCCGGGCCCCGCGGGCCGCCAGCTGCTCGAAGGCCGCCGGGGACAGCCCCAGGGCGCCGCGCAGGTCCGCGCCCTGGACCGACGCGCCCAGCAGGTCGGCGCCGGCCAGATCGGCCTGGTCGAAGATCGCCCGGTCCAGCGTCGTGGTGCGCAGATCGCAGTCCGCCAGCCTCGCGGCCGTCAGGTCCGCGCCGGTCAGGTCGCAGCCGTCGAGCAGGGCGCCGCGCAGGTCGACACCGGTCAGGTCGGCGTCCTGCAGGGACGCGCCGCGCAGGTCGGCCTCGCGCAGGTCGGCGTCGGTGAGGTCCGCGCCGCGCAGCACCGCGGTCGCCAGGCCGGCGCCTCGCAGTCGGGCGCCCGACATGCGTGCCTCGACGAAGGACGCGCCGCCCAGGCTGGCCTGCTGCAGGTGGGCCCGCTGCAGGTTCGCGCCATCGACCGTCGCCCCGGACCAGTCGACCTCTTCGAGGTGGCGGCCCGACAGATCCTGGCCCGACAGGTCGGCGCCGGGACCACCGGGCAGGCGAGCCAGCCGCTCGGCCTGCTTCTGGGCCGCGTCCCGTGCGCGCTCGTCGTCGCGACCGCCGCGCCGCTCGCCGGCCTGCTCGCGCCACGCCACCAGGCGGTCCCGCACGCCCTGCGCCGCCCGGCAGGCCGCCCGGCGGGCCGGGGCCGCGGCCAGCCCCGCGATGCGCACGACCGGGGCGAGCTCCGGAGCGACCGCGCCGTCCCAGGCCCCGGCGGCCAGCGCGGTGGCGCGTTGCTCGGGGGACAGGCCCCGCACGCCGCTGATCCGGGCCCGGTGCCACCGCAGGTCCTGCAGGGTCGCGCCGGACAGGTCGGCACCCGAGAGGTCGCTGCCCGACAGGTCGGCCTGGGTCAGATCGGCGCCGGCCAGCACGGTGCCACGCAGGTCGGCGCGGCTCAGCTCGGCGCGCACAAGGCAGGCCCCTCGCAGGTCCGCCTCGAGCAGGATGGCCCCGTCCAGGCGGGCGTCGGACAGGTCGGCACCGCCGAGCACCGCGGCCTCGAGGTCCAGGTCGCGGGCGATCACCCGCCGCAGGTCGGCGCCGTCCAGGCGGGCCCGCCGCAGCCGCCCCTCGTGCAGCTTCGAGCCCGTCAGGCTCGCCTCGCGCAGGTCGGCCCCGCGCAGGTCGATGCAGGTCAGGTCCCGGCCCGACAGGTCCGAGCCGGCCAGCCGTGCGCCGACCAGGCTGTCCCCGCGGCCTGCGGTGACGGCCAGCAGGGACACCGGCCACGCGCCCGACGGGGTCGCGCCGGGCAGGGGGACGCCGGGGGAGGCGTCCGGTCCGGGTGCGGGGGGAGGGGAGGAGTCCTGGTGCACGGCGCCAGCCTATCCGCGGCGGACCCGCGCGGTCTCGGAGGCGGCGGGTCACCCGGCGCGCGGGAGGGAGGTCTCGCTCGGGACGCAGGGGCTGGCACGGGAGTTGCTTCGAGGCCCCGCAGACGCGCTCGCGGAAGGGCGCGCCTCGCCTTGCCGGTCCGGGGCTGGCACCATACCGGTGCTCCGCTCGGAGCATGTGCTCCATGGGTCGGTCCTCCCGACCCTCTGACCGGGTCCTCCCTCCCTCCCCCGGCGCCCTCGCTGCAGGACGCCAGACCCGGCGCGGGGTCCTCCTCCCGCCTCCTCCCTCTCCCGAGGACACAGCGACATGGACAAGCTCGTCATCCACGGCGGCCACCCCCTGCAGGGCACCGTGCGCGCCAGCGGCGCCAAGAACGCCGCCCTGCCCATCCTGATCGCCACCCTGCTGGCCCCCGGCGAGCACGTCATCGACAACGTCCCCGAGCTGGTGGACGTGTCCTTCACCCTGTCCCTGCTCGGCCGCATCGGCTGCCCCAGCCTGATCCCGGCCGAAGGCGGCGCCCGCGTCCGGCTGGACACGACCCGCGTGGCCTTCTCCGAAGCCCCGTACGACGTCGTCCGCAAGATGCGGGCGAGCGTGGTGGCCCTGGGCCCGCTGCTGGCCCGCTGCGGCCACGCCCGGGTCAGCCTGCCCGGCGGCTGCGCCATCGGCGTGCGCCCCATCGACCAGCACCTCAAGGGCCTCGAAGCCCTGGGCTGCCGCTTCGAGCTCGAAGGCGGCTACGTCAACGGCGTGGTCGAGCACCTGCGCGGCGCCGAGATCCACCTCGACGTGCCGACCGTGACCGGCACCGAGAACATCATGATGGCCGCCGTCCTGGCCGACGGCGTCAGCGTCATCCACAACGCCGCGGCCGAGCCCGAGATCGTCGACCTGGCCTGCTTCCTGCGCGCCATGGGCGCCCGGATCCGCGGCGAAGGCACCGACACCATCGAGATCGACGGCGTGCCGGCCCTGCGGCCCGCGCGCAACCCCTACCGGATCATGGGCGACCGCATCGAAGCCGGCACCTACCTGGTCGGCGGCGCCATCACCGGCGGCGCCGTCACCGTCGAGCGCGCCCCCGTGGCCGCACTCGGCCCGGTGCTCGACACCCTGCGCCAGGCCGGCTGCGAGGTCACGGTCGACGGCGATCGCGTGCACCTGCGCCGCGACGGCGACCTGCGGCCCGTCGACATCGAGACCCGGCCCCACCCGGGCTTCCCGACCGACATGCAGGCCCAGTGGATGGCGCTCATGGCCCTGGCCCAGGGCACCAGCACCATCCGCGAGACCATCTTCGAGAACCGGTTCATGCACGCCGCCGAGCTGATGCGGCTGGGCGCGCGCATCGAGCTGGACGGCAACACCGCCCGGGTCCACGGCCGCGAGCAGCTGACCGGCGCCACCGTGATGGCCACCGATCTGCGCGCCAGCGCCAGCCTGTTCCTGGCCGGCCTGGCGGCCCGCGGCACCACCGAGATGCTGCGGCTGTACCACCTGGACCGTGGCTACGAGAAGCTCGAGGCCAAGCTCGCCGCCCTGGGCGCCCAGGTCGAGCGGGTGCCCGACGACGTGCGCGTCCGGACGGGTGTGTCCGCCGACGACCGGGCCGCCATCTGACCGCCGAGGAGGACCCATGTCCGGCCGGGTCGCCCGGGAGCTCATCGACACGATCCGCGACCGGGTCGACATCGTCGAGGTCGTCGGGCAGGTCGTGACGCTGCAGCGGAAGGGCACGAGCCACGTCGGCCTGTGTCCCTTCCACGGCGAGAAGACGCCGAGCTTCAACGTCGTGCCCGGAAAGGGCATCTACCACTGCTTCGGCTGCGGAGCGGGAGGCGACGTCTTCCAGTTCGTGATGAACACGCAGGGCGTGTCCTTCATGGAAGCCGTGCGCGAGCTGGGCGCCCGGGTCGGCGTGGCGGTCGAGGAGCGGGAGCTGTCGCGCGAGGAGCGGGCGCGCATGAAGGCCCGCACCGACCTGTACGAGATCTGCGACCTGGCCTGCCAGTACTTCCAGGGCGTGCTGCGGACCCGGCCGGAAGGCGCCGTCGCCCGCGACTACCTGGCCGGCCGCGGCATGGAGGAGTCCACCTGGGAGCGGTACAAGCTCGGCTATGCGCCGCCGACCTGGGCGTCGCTGACCGACTGGCTCAAGGGCCAGGGCGTCAGCCCGGAGCTGGCCGTGCGGGCCGGCGTGGCCAAGGAACGCCGCGGGGGCGGCGGCGCCTACGACATGTTCCGCGGGCGGGTCATCGTGCCGATCCAGGACGCCCGGGGCCGGGTGGTGGCCTTCGGCGGCCGGCACCTGGAGTCCATGCCCGGTGACGACCAGCGCGACGCGCCACCCAAGTACGTGAACTCTCCCGAGACCGGGATCTACTCGAAGTCGAAGACACTCTACGCCTTGTCGCACGCTCGGCCCGCCGTGCAGCGCAAGGGCCGGGTCCTGGTGGTCGAGGGCTACTTCGACGTGCTGAGCCTGCACCAGGCCGGGTTCACCGAGGCCGTGGCCACCTGCGGCACGGCGCTGACCGACGAGCACCTGCAGCTGCTGCGCCCGCTCACGACGAGCGTCGTGGCCCTGTTCGACAGCGACAGCGCCGGCGTGCGGGCCGCGCTCAAGTCGCTGGACATGTTCGTCGACGCCGGCATGGAAGCCCGGCGCCTGGACCTGGGCGAGAGCAAGGACCCCGACGAGTTCGTCCAGGCCCACGGCGCCGACGCCTTCGAGGCGCTGCTGCGCGACACCGAGACCCTGTTCGACATGGCCGTCCGTCACCACAAGCAGCGCTGTGGGGCCACGCCCGCCGGGCGTCGCCAGGCCCTCGACGCCATGCTCCCGACCGTCCGCCGGCTCGACGGGGCCCGCCGGGACGCGGCGATCAGCCGACTGGCCTCGGCCCTCGAGCTCAACGACGTCGTGGTCCGCGAGCTGGTCGGCCGCGGCGGCCCGCCCCGGGGCCCCGCCCCCGACCCGATGGGCCCTCCCCCCGAGCTGCCTCCGCCCGGCTACCCCGTGCCGGCCGGCCCTCGCTTCGGCGCCGACAAGGACGTCAACCACATCCTGTGGCTGCTCATCAACCACCCCCGCCAGGTGGTCCCGGTCCTCAACGAGCACGACCCCGGGCTCATCTCCGACCGGCTGGACGTGCAGATGGTCGTCGCCCGGCTGATGCAGGGCGAGCCGCTGCCCGCGGTGCTCGAGGACGTCGAGGATCCTGCGGTGGAGCTGGTCTTGCGGCGCTGTGCCGTGCCGAACCCCACGGTCCGGGACGGCAAGGGAGAAGACCTGTACACGGCCCAGGTCGCCGCCACGGCCATGGTCCGGCTGCTCGCCAAGCGGCAGCTGCGCGACGTCGAAGACGCGCTCGCCCGCGTGAAGCACGACCTCGCGGGTTGCGGGCCTGCTGTGGACAGGTCAAGGTGGCAGACGCTCATGGAACAACGGCAACAATTGAGCCAACGGCGCCGTGAGCTGAACGCCACCATCCGCAAGGGAGCGCGACCCTGACTCTCCGGACCCCCACCGACGGTCCCCCGGTGTCCCTCGCCGCTCCGTCGCTCCTCCGGGGATGCAGCCCGCACTCTTTCCGGCTTATGGCGTTCTTCGCGACGACCCACCCGACCCGCGCCCTTCCCCGGCGCGGCGTCTCCCACGAGCACCCCGAGGACCTCGCATGAAGGACAAGGACCTGAAGGAGATCCAGGCCCTCATCCACATGGGCAAGAAGCGCGGCTACGTCACCTACGAGGAGATGAACACGCTCCTCCCGACGCACCTCGTGAGCCCGGACGAGCTGGATGATCTGATGATCATGTTCAGCGAGCTCGACATCGAGGTCCTCAAGGCCGCCCGCAAGCAGCGCGAAGAAGCGCGCCGCGGACCCGAAGCGACCGACGGCAAGAAGCCCGCCGATGCCGCTGGCCAGCAGCGCAGCAGCGACCCCGTGCGCATGTACCTGCGCAAGATGGGCACCGTGCCGCTCCTGTCCCGCGAAGGCGAGATCGAGATCGCCAAGCGCATCGAAGAAGGCGAGCTCACCGTCACCCGCAACGTGATGACCTCGCCGCTGACCATCTGGATCCTGGATCAGCTGGTCGACTTCGAGGAGAAGCGCTGCGCCAAGGCCATCCGTGGCGGCAAGCGCCCGCGGCGCACCAAGACCAAGGAAGGCCTGACCCTGCACCAGGCGCGCGAGCGCATCGGCGCCCTCGTCCTCGAGCGCGAGGCGCTGAAGGAAGAGCTGCGCAAGGCCAAGAGCAAGAAGCGCCAGCAGCAGGCGATGGATGCCATCGACGACCACGACGCCAAGATGATCGCCTTCATGGGCACCGTCGATGTCAGCCGCCAGCTGCTCGCCGAAGCCTGCGAGGAGATCCACATCGCCTGGCGCGAGGTCAACGAGTGCGAGAAGGCCATCGCCAGCGTGGCCGAGGAAGCCGGCGTCGACGCCAAGGACCTGCGCCGCATGATCCGCAAGGTCCGCCGCACCCCCAACAAGGGCGGCAAGGAAGTGGTCGAGGAGAGCGGCGTCAGCGAGGAGATCTGGGCCGAGTACGACAGCCGGGTCCGCCGCGAGCTGCGCAAGATCCGCAAGCACGAAGCCGACGTGGGCATCCCCCGCGACGAGCTGCGCCAGCTGGCGCGCGAAGTCCGCAAGGGCCAGGCCCAGGCGGAACAGGCCAAGTGCGAGCTGGTCGAAGCCAACCTGCGCCTCGTCGTCAGCATCGCCAAGAAGTACACGAACCGCGGCCTGCAGTTCCTCGACCTCATCCAGGAAGGCAACATCGGCCTGATGAAGGCGGTCGAGAAGTTCGAGTACCGGCGCGGCTACAAGTTCTCGACCTACGCCACCTGGTGGATCCGCCAGGCCATCACCCGGGCGATCGCCGACCAGGCGCGGACCATCCGCATCCCGGTCCACATGATCGAGACCATCAACAAGCTGGTCCGCACCCAGCGGCACCTGGTCCAGGAGATGGGCCGCGAGCCGACGCCCGAAGAGATCGCCGAGAAGATGGAGATCCCGGTCGACAAGGTGCGCAAGATCCAGAAGATCGCGAAGGAACCGATCTCGCTCGAGACCCCGATCGGCGAAGAAGAGGACAGCCACCTGGGCGACTTCATCGAGGACAAGAACATCGCGTCCCCGGCCGAAGACGTCATCAACGCCAGCCTCGAGGAAGCCTGCCGCAAGGTGCTGGCCACCCTGACCCCGCGTGAAGAGCGGGTGCTGCGTATGCGGTTCGGCATCGGCGAAGACACCGACCACACCCTCGAGGAAGTGGGCCAGGACTTCGAGGTCACCCGCGAGCGCATCCGGCAGATCGAAGCCAAGGCCCTGCGCAAGCTGCGGCACGCGTCGCGCAGCAAGCGGCTGCGGTCGTTCATCGAGACCTGAGCCCGGTCGGCGGCGGCGCACCCGCGTCGCTGCCGCCCGTGTCGCTGCCGCCCGTGTCCGGCGCGCCTGCGCTGGCTGGGGCTGCCGCTCCGGGTGGTCGCTGCAGTATGCTGCAGGCTCGACTTCACGGGCCCATAGCTCAGTTGGTCAGAGCACCCGGCTCATAACCGGAGTGTCCCAGGTTCGAGCCCTGGTGGGCCTACCCCTGTCCCGTCGGAGCCCCCGACCGGAGGATGTGCATGCTCGAGGAGATCCTGCTCCTGGAGCGCCTGGTGGCGCTGGACAGCGAGGCGGACGCCGCACGGGCCACGCAGCGGGCCCAGGCCCGGGCCGTGACCCAGGCGGAGCAGCAGCTCGTCGCCCTGGGCGAGCGCATCGCCGGGCTCGAGGCGGCCCGCGCGGCCGCCCGCGCCGCCGAGGCCGAGGTCCAGGTCGAGCTCGACAAGTACGTCGCGCGGCGCGACCGGACCCGCAAGCAGCTCGACGCTGGCGCGATCCCCGACTTCCTGGCCGCCGAGAAGCAGCTCCAGAACTACCTCGAGATCATCGACGGCCTGGAGACCGACCTGCTCGAGCGCATGGAGGCCCGCGAAGAGCTCGACGAGCAGCTCATCGGCCAGAACGCCCTGCGCCACCGGGTCGAGCACGTGCGCGACAAGCGCATCGCCCAGCGCGATGAAGAAGGCGCCGCGCTCGACGCCCGCCTGGCCGAGCTGGCCGCCGAGCGGCCCGAGCGGCTCGAGGCGCTGCCGGTCTTCTTGCGCCGCGACTACGACAACGAGCGCAAGACCCACCTGGACGCCTGGGCCTGGCTCAACGAAGACGGGGCATGTACCGCCTGTCAGGTGGTGCACCCGGCCCAGCTCAAGAGCGAGGTGCGGCGCCAGGCGCGGCTGCATCGCTGCCGGGGCTGCCACCGCTTCCTGTTGGGGCCCGCCGAGGGGCCCGACGACGCGGACGGCGAGGCCCCCGCAGGCGAGGGCTGAGCGACGTGCCCTTCCTGGCCCGCATGCCGGCCGCGGCCCGCGCGCGCCTGCTGGCCATGGGCGAGGAGGAGGACGTGCCCGCCGGCACGCTCCTGATGCGGCGGGGCGAGCTGTCCGGCGACATCTACCTGCTGCAGTCGGGGCGGCTCGAGGTGATCGACCCGCGCTGCACGCCGCCGCTGGTCCTCGACGTGATCGACGCCGGCGAGCTGGTCGGCGAGCTGGGCTTCGTCGACGCCGCGCCGCGCTCGGCGACGGTCCGGGCCCGCGGGGCCTGCCGGTGCATGCTGTGGCGCCGCGACAGCCTGCAGCGCGCGCTGCTGGCGGATCCGGTCCTGGCGTCGGCCTTCTGGCAGTCCCTGACCGAGGCGGCGGCGGACCGGGTGCGGCGGCTCAGCGACACCGTGCGGCTGGGCCAGAGCGCGCCGCTGCAGGGCGAGGCGCCGCCCGAGGCGCGGGAGCTCGCGCAGGACCTGCGGGCCGCGTGGGCCCGTGCCGAGGGCGAGGACGCGCCGGGGCCCGTGCTGCAGGCCGCGCTGGCCCGGGTGGTGCGCACCCTGGGCAGCGTCGGGGACGCCGACGCCGGCGAGGCGATTGGCGAGGCACTGCGCAGCGAGGTGGGCGATCTGCTGCGCCGCGCGCGCACCGGGACGCTGCTGCTCGACCACGGCGGGGCCGGACCGCCCCCGGCGGCGGTCCTGACCCACCTCCGGCAGGCCGAGCCGCTGGGCGACGGCACCCTGGGCGTGGCGCTGGACGCGGCCCTGCGGGGCCTGCCGACCCTGGTGGGCCTGGCCGCTCCCATCCCCGCGCCCGACCCCGGGGCCGTCGTGCTCTCGCTCGGTCGGGCCGGCGCGGCGCGCGAGACCCTGGAGCTGGCGCTGGGGGACCCGCGGCCTGGGCTGCAGGACGCCTCCGAGGTCGTGCTGGACGCGGTGATCGAGGGCCTGCCCGACCGGCTGCTGCTCGCGCTGCTGGTGCGCCTGCGCGGCCAGCTGCCCGGTGGGGCCGTGCTCCGGCTGCATGCATCCGGGCCCGCGGCGGACGCCGGCCTGCTCGACCACCTGCTGGGCTGGCCGATGGTGCGTCGGCCGGCCGAGGCGCTGGGCGAGCTGTTCGTCGCCGCCGGCTTCCAGGGCGTGTCGGCGGCGGTCGCGTCTGGGGCCCGGGTCGACCTGCGCGGCGTCGTGCCGGAGTCCGCGTGAAGGGGCCGCTGCTCGACCGGGCCCGCGCCGCCACCGGGGGAGGGGTCGACGACCTGACCCTGGCGCTGATCGTCGACATCGTCGGCCAGGTGCTGCTGCTGCGGCGCAGCCGCGACCTGAAGGACAGTGAGCGGGCGTGGCTGGTGGCCACCCTGGCCGAGCGGGTGGGCGCGACGACGGACCAGGTGGCCGCGCTGGTCGAGCTGGTCTGGGTCGACCGGCTGCGCACGACGGTGCGCCCCGACGAGCTGCGCGTGATGCGCGCCTGGTTCGGCGAGCGCGGCACGGCCCGGGCGACCCGCGACCTGGTCGCCGCCACGCCGCCCGAGCAGTTCGCCGCCGAGCATGGCCTGGACGAGTGCCTGCTCCTGTTCGACCTGCTGGTGCAGCTGGCCCTGGCCGACGGCGAGGTCAGCCCCCGCGAGGTCGCCGCCCTCGAGCACGCGGCCGCCTCCTTGTCGATCGACCCGGTCTTCGTGTCGGCGCTGCTGTCCCGCCACGACCCTCGCCTGCTCTCGACCGGACGCCGCGCGGTCCTGCGCGGGCCCCGCGTGCGCATCGGCCGGGCCGCCACCAACGAGCTGGTCCTCCCCGGTCCCCAGGTCTCGGCCCGCCACGCCGAGCTGCTCCGCGACGGCGACGGCTGGCGGATCGTGCAGACCGGCGACCGCCCGGTCTTCATCGACGACGAGGCCGTGCGGAGCTTCTCGCTGACGGCGGCCCACACCGCGCGCATCGGCCCCTACCGGCTGCGGCTCGAGGGCGACGAGGCGGTCATCACCGACGAGCGCCGCCTGTCGGTCCTGACCGTGACCGACCTCTCGCGGACCCTGGGCGACCGGGTCCTGCTCGACGGCGTCGGCTTCTCGGCCTTCACCGGCGAGGTGATCGCGGTCGTGGGGCCGAGCGGTGCTGGCAAGACCACGCTGCTGCACGCGATCAGCGGCGTCGTGCCGCCCGACCGGGGCGAGATCCGCCTCGACGGCGAGGACTTCCATGCCCGGCTGGTCCGCGAGCCCGGGCTGGTCGCCGACGTGCCCCAGGACGACCTGGTGCTGCCGGAGCTGACGGTCGAAGAGAGCCTGCGCGCCGCGGCCCGCCTGCGGCTGCCGCGCACGGCCGGCCTCGACGAGCTGCAGGCCAGCGTCGATCGTGTGCTCGACGAGCTCGGCATCGCCGACATCCGCGGGCAGCGGGTCGGCGACGCGCTGCGCCGCGGCATCTCGGGCGGCCAGCGCAAGCGGGTCAACGTGGGCCAGGAGCTGGTCTCGCGCTCGACCCGGCTCTTGTTCCTGGACGAGCCCACCAGCGGCCTGGACCCCCAGGCCGCCCACGACCTGATGCAGCTGGTCCGCCGCCTCGCCGACCACGGTCGCATCGTGTTCGTCGTGACCCACGACCTGTCGCCCGCCACCCTGTCCCAGGTCGACCACCTGCTGGTCCTGGCCCCCGGAGGCCGCCTGGCCTGGTTCGGCCCTCCGGACGAAGCGGCCGGCTGGTTCGGGGTCCGCACCCCCGGCGACCTGTTCGATCGGCTGCGCGACCAGTCACCGGTCGCCTGGCGGGACGCCTTCCACGGTAGCCCCGCCTGGCGTCGCCATGTCGCCACCCGGGCCCACCTGGCGCCGTCGGCCCGCGCCGAGCCCCCACCGCCGCGCCCCCGCGATGCCCTGCCGACGCTGCTGGCGCGCTACGCCCGCGTCCGGCTGCGCGACCGCACGGGCGCCGTGGTGCTCATCGCCCAGCCCGTGCTGTTGGCGGCGATCATGATCGCCGTCTTCTCGCACACGACCGCCCCGCTGCTGTTCATGGCGACCCTGTCCTGCCTGTGGTTCGGCATGTCGGGGGCCGTGCGCGAGCTCATCGTGGACCGGCCGGTGTGGCGGCGGGAGCGCCGCGTCGGGGTCGGGGTCGGCGCCTGGCTGGGCAGCAAGGTGCTGGTGCTGGCGGTGCTGCATGCGGTGCAGGCGGCCGCCATGCTCACCGTCGTGCACGCGGCCATCGGCATGGGCGACGCCGGGGTGCGGCTGCCCGTGCTGATCGGCACCGGGGTGCTGACCGCCTGGGCCGGCATGACCATGGGGCTGCTGGTCGGCGGCCTGTGGGGCCGCTCCGAAGCGGCCGTCGGCACGCTGGTGCTGCTGCTGGTGCCGCAGATCGCCTTCTCGGGTGTGCTCACTCCGCTGTCCGAGGTGAGCGCCCCGGCCCAGGCCGCGGCCGCCGTCACGGTCGAGCGCTACGCGCTGCACGCCGCCGTGCAGGGGGCCGACACCATCGCCTACCGCTCGCCGGTGCGCGGCTGGCAGGAACAGCCCGCGCGAGGGGCCGCCTTCAACCTGGGCCTGCGCCCCGGCGACGGCGAGGGCCTGTCGCGCGGCCAGCTGTGGGGGGTGCTGCTCGGCTTCTCGGCGGTGCAGCTGCTGGCCACGGCCCTGGTCGTCGCCCGCAAGGACTAGGCCCTACAGCAGGGCGAACAGCTTCTCGGCGGCGGCGTGCACGGTCTCGGCGTCCTTCACCGTCAGGGGCTCGGGCTTCTCGGCGACCTGGCGGAAGGTGGTCAGCGCGTCGACCAGCGCGGCCTGGGCCACGCCGCTCGCGTTGTCCTGCCGCTTCGCGTAGTCCAGGAAGTAGGCCGGCACCTCGGGGCGGCGCAGCAGCTTGTCGGCGGCCGCGTCGTTGCCCGACGCGATCACCGCCTGGGCCACCAGGTCGGTGCCGCCCAGCCAGGCGCCGGCCTGGACCAGCGGGCCGGTCTTGTCGTCGGGGCCCCAGCCGTCTTCGGGCACCATGCTGCTGACGACCTGGTCGAGCTCGGCGACGAAGTCCTCGCGGCTGGCGGCGTCGTTCTCGACCTTGACGATCACGTCGTCGAACAGGGACAGCAGCCCCTCGCCCAGGCCGACCTCGGCCATGCCGCCGCGGATCTCCTTCAGGCGCGCGACGAAGGCGGCCTTGTCGGCCTTCTCGCCGACCAGCACCGCGTCGGCGGTGCGCACGCCGGTGCGGATGGCCACGACCTCGACCCCGTCGGCGGGCTTCTCGAAGCGCTGGGCGGGGACCAGGGCGGACAGGTCGGCCGAGAGCCCGGCGTCGACGACGGCCTGGCGCAGCTCGAGGGGGGAGGGGGCCAGGACGCGGCCTTCCTGGACGGCGGCGCTGGGCGGCGGAGGCGCGGGGGCTTCCGGGGGAGGCGCGGGCGCGGCCGCGGGAGGAGGCGGCGCGACGTCGGACTCGCCGCAGGCGGTGAGCAGGGCGGGGATCAGCAGCAGCAGGGCGGGGTTCATGGCGCGCCTCGGGAGGGGGGACGGGACTCTACCAGCAGAACGGGGTTAGGCCGGCAGGGTCGAGGGAGGACAGGGGATCGCCGGTGGTCGGTGGTCTGCGGTCCGCCGCAGGCCTTGGCCACGGGAGGAAAGTCCGGGCTCCACAGAGCAGGGTGCCGGGTAACGCCCGGTCGGGGAAACCCGAAGGAACAGCGCAACAGAAAGCACACCGCCACGCACGCGTCCGTGCCATGCGGCGTCGCCACGCCCCCAGGGCTCGTGCGGCGTCGAGGGCCGGGGCGCCTCCCCGCCGAGAGGCGGTGCGGCGTCGGCAAGGTCGAACCGGTGCGGCAAGAGCGCACCGGCGGTCCTGGTGACAGGGCCGGCCAGGCAAGCCCCACCCGGAGCAAGACCACATAGGGGAGCGCTCGAGGACGGCTCGTCCGAAGCTCCCGGGTCGGTCGCTCGAGTCCGTCGGCAACGGCGGACCTAGATGAATGATCCTCACCGGCGCCGGGGCGACCCGGAGCCGGCACAGAACCCGGCTTACGTGCTCCCTCGACCCCGCCCCCGGCCAGCCCGGGGGCGGGCTTCCTCCTCCTCCCCGGATCGCTCGTGAAGAAGCAGGACGCCCTCGACTACCACTCCGGCGGACGCCCCGGAAAGCTCGAGGTGGTGCCCACCAAGCCCCTCCTCACCCAGCGGGACCTGTCCCTGGCCTACAGCCCCGGCGTGGCCGAGCCCTGTCGGCGGATCGCCGAAGATCCCGGCCGCGTCTTCGACTACACGGCCAAGGGCAACCTGGTCGCGGTCTGCACCAACGGGACGGCGGTGCTCGGGCTGGGGCCCATCGGCCCGCTGGCCAGCAAGCCGGTGATGGAAGGCAAGAGCAACCTGTTCAAGAAGTTCGCGGACATCGACTGCTTCGACATCGAGCTCGATGCGCCGACCCCCGACGCCGTGGTGGCGGCGGTCAAGGCCATCGCCCCGACCTTCGGCGGCATCAACCTCGAGGACATCAAGGCCCCCGACTGCTTCGAGGTCGAGCGCCGGCTCCAGGCCGAGCTCGACATCCCGGTCTTCCACGACGATCAGCACGGCACGGCCATCATCAGCGGGGCCGCCCTGCTCAACGCCTGCCGCGTCACCGGGCGGGACCTGGGCGACATCCGGGTCGTGTTCGCCGGGGCCGGCGCCGCCGCCATCGCGTCCGCCGAGCTCTACGTGACCCTGGGCGTCAAGCGCGAGCACATCTGGATGCTCGACCTGCACGGGCTGGTCTACGACGGGCGCCCCCAGGACATGTTCCCCGAGAAGCAGGCCTTCGCCCAGGGCACGACCCCCGCGACCCTGGCCGAGGTGATCCGCGGCAAGGACGTGTTCGTCGGGCTGTCGGCCGGCGGCATCCTGTCGGGCGAGATGGTGCAGAGCATGGCGTCGCGGCCGATCATCTTCGCGCTGGCCAACCCCGACCCCGAGATCTCCTACGACGACGCGAAGCGGGCCGTACCCGACGCGCTCGTGGCGACCGGGCGGAGCGACTTCCCCAACCAGGTCAACAACGTGCTCGGCTTCCCGTTCCTGTTCCGGGGCGCGCTGGACTGCCGGGCGACGGGCATCAACGCCCGCATGAAGGCCGCCGCGGTGCAGGCCATCGCCGAGCTGGCCCAGCAGGAGGTGCACGAGAGCGTGCTGTCGGCCTACGGGCTCGACCACCTGGAGTTCGGCCCCGACTACCTGATCCCCAAGCCCTTCGACCCGCGCGTGCTGCTGTGGGTCGCGCCAGCCGTGGCCCGCGCGGCGATGGAGTCGGGCGTGGCCCGGGCCCCGATCGAAGACATCGACGCCTACCGCAACCGGCTCGAGCGCCTGATGGAGCGCAGCCGCGAGGTCATCCGACCGATGATCAACCGGGCCCGCCACCGGCCCCGGCGCATCGTGTTCCCCGACGGCACCAAGCCCAAGGTCATCCGCGCCGCCCGCATCCTGGTCGACGAGGGCATCTGCCAGCCGGTGCTGCTGGGCGAGGGCTGGAAGATCCACCAGCGCGCCGACGCCGTGAACATCGACCTGTCCGGCATCGAGATCGTCGAGGTCGCCAGCGACGAGCAGTTCGACGACTACGCCGAGCGGCTGTGGGCGAAGCGCCAGCGCAAGGGCATGACCCTGTCCGGCGTGCGCCAGTTCCTGCGCAACCCCACCGCCTTCGGCGCGATGATGGTGGACCAGGGGCGGGCCGACGGCCTGGTGGGCGGCCACACGGTGCCCTACGCCGACACCATCCGGCCGGCGCTCAAGGTGCTGGGCGCCGACCCGGGGGCCCCCGTGGTCAGCGGCGTCTACGCCATGCTGCTCAAGGACCGGCGGCTGTTCTTCGGCGACTGCACCGTCAACGCGAACCCCGACGCCGAGACCCTGGCCCAGATCGCGGTGAACACGGCGCACGTGGCCCGGGCCTTCGGCGACGAGCCGCGGGTCGCGATGCTGTCCTTCTCGGACTTCGGCGAGCACCGCGGCGAGCCCACCGTCGACAAGGTGCGGGCCGCGGTCGCCCGGGTGCGCGAGCTGTGGCCGGACCTGCCGATCGACGGCGAGATGCAGGCCGACACGGCGGTCGACGCCGCCCTGGCGGCCCAGGACTTCCCGTTCAGCGACATCGCCGGCAGCGCCAACGTGCTGATCTTCCCCGACCTGCAGAGCGGCAACATCGCCTACAAGCTGCTGTCGCGGCTGGGCGGCGCCACGGCCCTGGGCCCCATCCTGGTCGGCCTGGCCCGGCCGGTGGCGGCGATGCCGCTGGGCTGCAGCGTCGACGAGATCGTCAACATGGCGACCATCACGGTGAACCAGGCGCTCGATCGGGAGCAGCGGCGCGCGGCGGCGGCCAGCGGCCCCTCGGCGGGGTAGGGACGGGGCTCCCTGCGACCCACCGAGGAGCTCCCCATGGCCAAGATCAAGTACGACAAGCAGCGCGTCGGCGCCGTGCTCTCCGCCCTGCGCGACGGCACCGGCCTGGCCGACGACGACCAGCCGATCCTGGCCTGGCTCGAGGGCGGCGGGGACCTGGATGCCCTGGATCCCGTCGCCGGCGTGACCGCGGTGCAGGCCGCGCTGGAAGCGGGCCTGTCCGAGCGCATCGCAGCGGCCGGCGCGGCCCGCGACAAGGACGTGCGCAAGCTGGCCCGGGCGGCGGCCCACAAGCTGCGCTCGCAGGGGGTCGAGGTGCCCCAGGCCAAGGCGGCCGCCAGCTGGTCGATCGGCCGCGAGGACCGGGCCGAGCTGCCGCCGCGGGCGCTGGTCGGGCTGCCCGAGGACGACGGCTACGTGCCCTTCCTGCTGTCCAGCGTGGGCCACGAGTCCGCCTGCGTCTCCGGCGGGGCCGCGGGCCCGGCGCGCGGCTTCCGCGACGACGATCACGGCCACGTGTCGCGGTCCCAGGCCCGCAAGATCCTGGACGAGGCGCAGGGCGACCACCGGCTGTTCGAGGTGCCCTTCTACGAAGCGGTCGCCGTGCTCGAGCAGGCCTTCGACGCCGGCGGCGGCCAGCGGCCCGGCGGCTTCGGCCACCTGCTGTCGCACGTCGACGCCGACGCCCTGCAGGCGGCCCGCGACGGCGATCCCCTGGGCGGGCTGGCGGCGTCCCTCGACGAAGACGCCCTGCACCGGCCGGGCCCGTTGCTGGAAGGCGCCTGGGTCGTGCCCTACGCCGCCGACAGCGACGCGCTGGCGCCCTTCCTGGAGCGCGCCCTGGGCGTGCTGGCCGACGCCGGCCAGGACGAAGCCGGCATGCGCGCCGCCATCCACGAGCTGGTCGACGACGCCACCGACGCCGTGCTGGGCGACGCCGCCCGCAGCACCTGGGCCTACGGCCTGACCGTGCACGCCTGGCTGGCCGCCCGGGCCGGCGAAGACGACGTCAGCCAGGTCTCCCGCGCGACCGCCCTGGCCCTGGCCGACGCCGACCGCGCTGGTCGCGACGTGCCCTGGGCCCGCGAGTGGGTCAACCGGCACCTGTCCTACGTCGTCGACATGGCCGTGCAGTACGGGCGCCAGGGCCAGCTGCCCTCGGCCGACTGAGCCGCTACCACCGCACCTCGTCCCGCCCGAGCGCGAGCTTCAGCCCGCGCACGGCGTGGGCGCTGTCGCCGATCAGGTCGAGGTACTGCTGCTCGTCCGAGGTCCGCAGGGTGCCGAGCTCGGCGTAGGCGCCCTGGCGGTCCAGCTCGGCGACGGTGGCCACGACGTCCGCGGCGGCCTGCTGGAGCAGCGCCTGCTGGCGGTCGTCGGGGGTGTAGAAGCCCATCGCCGCCAGCTTGCTCATGCTCTCCAGGAAGTGACCGGAGAACTTGAGCTTCTGGATGGTCAGCTTGCGCTCGTGCTCGGGCATCGCGCCGAGGGCCTGGCCGTAGATGTCGAGCTCGATCGGGTAGCGGTAGAACATCAGCCCCACCTGCTCCTCGATGACGCTGCGCCCGCGCTCGCCGCCGAAGCCGCGGGCCACGGCGAAGGCGACGCCCTGCAGCAGGTGGGCCCCGCCGCAGGTGTAGCGGAACACGCCCTGGCCACGGCGCTGGAAGGGCTGGCCCGACGCCTGGGCCTGGGCCAGGAAGCGGGTCTCCTGGTGCAGCACCGCCAGGCCGAAGTCGGCCAGGCCCGACAGGGTCATCTCGGTGCCGTCCAGCGCGGTCCACTGCAGGTCGGCCGGGGCCCAGGTCGACAGGCCCTGCAGGCTCCACGGCACGTCGTCGGGGCTGGCGTAGCGGCTGTGGTTGGTGGCGGGGACCAGGTAGCTGCGCAGCAGGCTGCCGCGCCACAGGTCGACGACCGCGTGCGGCTGGCCGTCGACGGTCACCTGGTGGGCGGGGTCGATGCCGAGCTCGGTCACGGCCTTCAGGACCAGGTCGGCGTGGGGCTCGACCCGGACGGTGTGGCCGTCGACCTGGGCCTCGGGCGGGAACTGCAGCAGGGTCGGACCGCCCTCGACCGGCAGCGGCCGGGCCCAGCCCTCGAACATCGCGTCGACGGCCAGGCGGCCATCGGGCACCCGCGCGTCGGGACCCAGTGCGATCAGGGCGTGGCCCAGCGCCCAGGGCTGCCCCGGGTCCAGGCCGTGCTGCTGCACCGCATCGGTCAGGTGGGCGAGCGTGCGCTCGAGCTCCGGCGTCGCCGCCAGGGGCCGTGGGGTCGCCGCGTGGTGCGTGGGCAGCACCGGGTCCAGGCCCGCGATGCTGCGGGCGCTCCAGCGGCCATCGGTCGCCGGGGGCCCTGCTGTCGCGGGGCTCGGCTCGGTGGCGGGGGGCGCTGCGGGGGCCGCCGCGACCGGGGGCACTGCGGGATCCGGCGACTTGGTGGCTTCGCCGCCACCACAGGCCAGCTGGGCGAGCAGCCAGACGATCACGGACCCAGGTCCAGCAGGTCGTCGCCGGTCGCGCTGGCGCCTTCGCCGGCCTCGGCGTCGATCCGCTTCTGGTAGGCGTCGACCTGTCGGATCTGGTCTTCGAAGGTGAAGAACACGATGCCGTCGGCCACGGCGGCGCGCTGCTTGCGCAGGCTGAAGTCCACCACCGGCACCTGGAACTCCAGCTTGCCGGGCTTCTTGAAGCGGTGGGCGACGCCGTCGTCGGTGAGCACCCACAGCCGGCCTTCGGGGTCCATGTCCATGTCCAGGTCCTCGAAGCCGCGGCCCAGGATGCTGTCGTCGATCACGACGCTGTGGCGGAAGCCCTCCTTGTAGAGCACCACCTCGCCCCGGAAGGCCAGCAGCAGGTCGCCGTTCTTGGCCACCTCGACGGCGGTCGGGGTGCCGTCCTCGATGTCCCACTTGCCGTGCTCGGTGCCCTGCAGATCGTAGGCGAAGCCCTCGTCCTCGACGAAGGCGTAGAGCCGCTTCTTCTTGGGCGACCAGGCCAGGTAGCTCTCGCCGCCGACCTTGTCGTCGGGCAGGCCGCCGGCGTCGACGGTCCAGCCGGCCACGCGCTGGCCGCTGGCGTCGAAGACCTGGATGCGGTTCTTCGCGTCGATGACCGCGAAGCCGGTGCCGGCCTTCTTGTCGGGGATCAGCTCGATGTCGAGCGGGTTGACGAACTTGCCGGGGTCTTCGCCGGGCTCGGCGCCGCTCGGGTAGTACGGGCGCCCGGCCTCGAACCACAGGTTCGTGATCTCGGGCGCGCCGCCCCAGGTCTTGTCGACCAGGCCGTTGCTGCGGTAGCGCACCACCCGGTTGTTGCCGGTGTCGGCCACCCAGACGTTGCCTTCGTCGTCCAGCTCGAGCGGCAGCGGCTCGTCGAAGCCCCGCAGGGCCCCGCGCCAGAAGCCGGACTCGCCCCAGGGCGGCGCGGTGTTGTTCCGGCCGCCGATCAGCTCCTGGTAGGCGGTGAAGATCTCGACCGTGTCGGCGATGAAGGCCGCGTCTTCGCCGGTCGACCGCAGGGCCGCCATCTCGAAGGCGGGGATCGCGGTCGGGTCCTTGAGCTTGCGCAGCGCCTTGCGGGCGATGCTGGAGCTGGGCACGGCCTGCACCCGGTAGCCGGCCGGCACCTTGCGGCGGGCGGCCTCGCGCAGCCAGGGCTCGCCCTCGGCCGCCGCGTCCATCAGGAAGTCCAGCGCTTCCTTGTCGCCCAGCTCGTCGGCCTTGTAGGCGGCGTACTTCTCGTTGGCCTCGGCCTCGAACTTCTCGGCGGCGGTGGCGGCCGCGCCGCTGTCCAGCCAGGTCTGCCAGGTCGCGTCGGTCCGATCGAGCTCGGGGAAGTTGACGGCGAGCTCCGCGATGAAGGTCTGGTCGAAGACGTAGCCGTTGTAGACCTCGTCGATGACGATGCGCAGCTTGCGGCCGCTGACGGGAGCGTCGGCGGTGCCGAGCTTCAGGTCGAGCCGCTGCACCGCGTCCTGGACGCGGGTCGGGCCGACGACCTCCTGGCCGTCGACCAGGACGCGGATGGTCTTGGGCCGGCCGTACTCCCGGAACGAGCGCTTTCCCTGGGACAGGTTGCCCGGCCAGATGCTGACGCTGGTCAGGTCGGTCTTGCGCTGCAGGTCGAGCTCGAGCCACTCGCCCGCACCGCCCTGCTCGCCGCCGCTGGCCCAGCCGGTCGACAGCTGGCCGTCGGCGCTCAGCGCCGCGGGGTGGCGCCCGGCATCGGTCTCGCCGGTGGACGAGGACTTCATCTGCGCCAGGGCGGGAGAGGCGGACAGCAGCAGGCCGAGGGCGAGGCCGGCGCGGGCGCCCGTGCCGATGCGAGGGGAGCGGTGGCGCACGGGGCGACTCCGGGAGGAGGGGAGGGGAGGAGGAGAGGTCAGTCGATCCAGCCCATGACCGGATGCTCGCCGTCCCGATCGATCGGCGCGAAGGTCCGGCCCGGGAGGTGCGCGGCGGCGAGGGGACGGCTGGCCCAGGGGTTCAGCCAGCTGCGGGCCACGACCGGGTCGGGCTGGTCGACGCGGCGCTCGAGCATCACGACGCCGCTGACGCCCGAGTAGAGCGGGTCGCGGAACAGGCTGGGGGTGTACTCGGGCCCGAAGGTCGCGCGGTAGGCCACCGGGCCGTCGCCGCTGCCGCCCGGGGCCGCGGACACCGTCTGCTGGGAGATCGGCTTGCCGTACAGCAGCTCGCGCAGGTAGCCGCGGGGCAGCCGCCAGGGCTGGTCGCAGACCAGGCTGACGATCACGGGTTCGTCGGACCACGCCGACAGCCGCTGGGCGTCGAGGTCGCACACCAGCCTGCGCTCGACGGTCTCGAGCACCCGGTGCGCGTCGAAGGGGCCCAGCATCAGGGCCACGACACCCTGGTCGTCCCGGGCCTGTTCGCCGGTCAGGGCGAACTCCAGGCTGATGTGGTCGTCGCGGTACTCGGCGTAGCGACCCTCCCAGCCGGCGCGGTCGACCTCGCGCAGCCACATGTCGATGGCGCGGCGAACGGGCTCGGGGTCGAAGTCGTGGGGCAGCCAGCGGCGCACCAGCACCACGATGCGCGAGCGGCTGCCGACCCGGTCGAGGGCAGCCGTCAGGCGCTGCAGGGCCTGCTGGTCGGCCGGCCGGGTCTGCCGCACGAAGGACAGCACCATGACCTGATAGCGCTCGCCGCCGGGGGCGCGGGCGGTCAGGGACGGGCCGGGCCACGCCAGATCGTGCACCTTCCAGCCGCTGGCCGACAGCGCGGCGGTGGTCGCGACTTCGGACCAGCCCTGGAAGAAGCGCTGGTTGTCCAGGGACCCCAGCACGTCGGTCCAGCGCAGCTTGACCGGGCCCCCCACCGCGTCGACCGCGGTCTGCAGCCAGGCCCGATGGGCCGCGCCGTCGTCTTCCGCCAGCTGCCGGAGGAAGCTGTGCCGGGCGCCGGGGAGGGCGCGCAGGTCGGCCAGCAGATCCTGGGGGAACAGCGGCATGGGCAGGCACTCCGGAGTGCGCGGGACGGGCCTGGACGTCCGGGCGGGCTATCGGGCGAGGATGCTGTGGGCAAGGGCCTCCCTGCGATAGACGGCGCGCTCCCTCCGCTCCGTGGCCGCGCGCCTCGTCGACGCCTCCTCCTCCCCCCCGTCCTCGCTGACCCGAGCCTGCCGATGGCCGCTCCCTCCGCCGCCCGCCCTCCTCCCGGCGCGGAGTGGACCGCCGACGCCTTCGCCCGGTCCGCCCTGGACGTCGCCCCCGCGCTGCTGGGCGCGGTGATCTGGCGAGGCGACGTCGCGCTGCGCATCGTCGAGACCGAGGCCTACCTGGCCCACGACACGGCCTGCCACGCCCACCGGGGGCGCACGGCGCGCAACGCGCCGATGTTCGGTCCGCCCGGGCACGCCTACGTGTACCTCTGCTACGGCATCCACCACCTGCTCAACCTGGTGACGGAGCCCGACGGCGTGGCCGGCTGCGTGCTGATCCGCGGCGGCGAGGTGGTCGCGGGGCAGGACCTGGTCCGCCAGCGGCGCGGGGAGCGGCTCGACTGCATCGGCCCCGGCAAGGTCGGCCAGGCGCTCGCGCTGGACACCTCGCTGTCGGGCCGTGCCCTCGGCGGTTCTGGCGACGGCGCCTTGCGCGTCGTGTCGGACGCGGCCCCGGCGCGGGTGCGGGTCGGACCCCGGGTGGGCATCGACTACGCGGCGCCCGAACACCGGGATGCCCCCTGGCGGTTCCGAATCGGGTAGGGGCACCCTGCGGCGGTCGCAGGCCCGCCTGCGGAATCCGCAGGTGCCTGCGCGATGATTCACGCCAGCAGGCGCTCCGGCGCCCTGGCACGCATCCTGCTCTCCGCCCTCTCCCCCGTGTCTGTTCCCCCTGCTGGAGTCTCCATGACCGCGCTTCGCCTGCTCGTCCTCCCCCTGGCCACCTCGCTGTTCCTCGCCTGCGGCGACAAGGACGGCGGCGACTCCGGCTCGACCGGCGACGACGGCTCGACCGACACCGACGGCACCGACACGGACACCGACGGCACCGACACCGACACCGACGGGACGGACACCGACACCGACACCGACACCGGGCCGGTGGATGCCGACGGCGACGGCTACGACGAGACCGAGGACTGCGACGACGGCGACGCTGCCGTGAACCCGGGCGCGACGGAGATCTGCGACGGCGGCATCGACAACGACTGCGACGGGCTGATCGACGACGCCGACGACAGCCTGGACACCAGCACCGGGCGCGCCTGGTACCCCGACGCCGACGACGACGGCTACGGCGACGACGCCGGCGTGGTGATGGCCTGCGCGGCCGTGCCCGACCACGTCGAGGTCGGCGGCGACTGCGACGACAGCGACGCGGCCTACAACCCCGGCGCGACCGAAGACGACTGCGCCGATCCCAACGACTACAACTGCGACGGCAGCGTCGGCTACGAAGATGGCGACGGCGACGGCTGGGCCGCCTGCGAGGAGTGCGACGACACCGAGGCGTCGACCTACCCGGGCGCCACCGACACCTGGTACGACGGCGTCGACAGCGACTGTGCCGGCGACGACGACTACGACGCCGACGTCGACGGCTTCCAGAGCGACGGTCACGGCGGCGACGACTGCGACGACAGCGACGCGGCCATCAACCCCGACGCGTCCGACGCCTGGTACGACGGCGTCGACAGCGACTGTTCCGGCGGCAGCGACTACGACGCCGACGGCGACGGGGACGACAGCGATGCCTACGGCGGCGGCGACTGCGCCGACGACGACGCCAGCATCAGCAGCAGCGCAACCGAGACCTGGTACGACGGCGTCGACAGCGACTGTTCCGGCGGCAGCGACTACGACGCCGACGGGGACGGCGACGACAGCGAGACCTACGGCGGCGACGACTGCAACGACACCGACGCCACCATCTACGACGGCGCGGCCGACACCTGGTACGACGGCATCGACAGCGACTGCGCCGGGAACAGCGACTACGACGCCGACGGGGACGGCCAGGACAGCGACGCATACAGCGGCGCCGACTGCGACGACACGGACGCGAGCGTCTACGACGGCGCGACCGACAGCTGGTACGACGGCGTCGACAGCGACTGTGCCGGAGACAGCGACTACGACGCCGACGGCGATGGCGAGGACAGCGACGGCTACGGGGGCGCCGACTGCGACGACGCCGACGCCGGCATCAACACCAGCGCCACCGACACCTGGTACGACGGCGTCGACACCGACTGCTCGGGCGGCAGCGACTACGACGCCGACGGCGACGGGGACGACAGCGACAGCTACGGCGGCGGCGACTGCGACGACGCCGACAGCAGCATCAGCAGCCTGGCCACCGAGATCTGGTACGACGGCGTCGACCAGGACTGTGCTGGCGACGACGACTACGACGCCGACGGCGACGGCTACGTCAGCAAGGGCCACGGCGGCGACGACTGCGACGAGACCGACGCCGACATCCACCCCGGCGCGGGCGAGTACTGCGACGGCATCGACACCAACTGCAACGACGACGACGACGAGTCCATGGTCCCGACCCTGCACGCCACGATCCAGGACGCGGTCGATGCCGGCGATCGCTGGATCTGCATCGAGCCCGGCGACTACGAGATGACCGCGGACCTGGGCGACGCGTCGTCGATCATCATCCAGGGCATGGGCGGCTCCGGCAGCGTGACCCTGGACGCCGGCGGCGCCGGACGGCACTTCACCATGGAGGGCGGCTCGGACGTCACGCTCAAGGGCCTGACCCTGACGAACGGCTGGGTGGCCGACGAAGGCGGTGGCTCGGTGCTCGCCACCGAGGTGTCCGGCTTCTACCTGTACGACCTGGTGTTCGACGGCAACGGCTGCGAGGGCGCGTGCTACGGCTCGGCCCTGCAGGTCGAGAGCTCGACCGAGGTCTACCTGACCGGCGTCACGGCCACCGACAACTACAGCTTCGACGACACCGGAACCCTGGGCATGGGCGTGCTGACCTTCTACGCGTCCGCCGCGGACCTGGACGGTGTCGACATCTACGAGAACGCCGGCGACCGGTCCACCACGACCTACGGTGGCTCGCTGGCCTTCTTCGGGGACGGCACCGTGCCCGTCGCGCTCAACGACGTGCACGTCTGGGACAACGCGTTCACGGCGACCTACCAGTTCGGCGACCTGCTGCTGTACGGCGCGGCGTCGGTCGACATGACGAACGTGTCGGTGTCGAGCGAGACCGTGGACACGACGGGCAACGGCGCCATCGCGCCGCTGTTCCTGTACAGCATCATCGGCGACGTCGCCGGGTCGAACATCGAGGTGGTCGGGAACGACGCGACGGCTGACTACGGCTACGTGTACTCGGTCGGCTTCTGGACCTATGTCGTCAGCGGCAGCCTCTCGCTGTCGAACGTGGTCGTGGCGGGCAACACCGGCTCGGGTGCGCTGGCGTACAACGCAGGCCTGTGGGTCGGCAGCGTGGACGGCGACGCGTCCGTGGTCAACAGCACGGTCCATGGCAACTCGGTGGCGGTCGATCCCGACGTCGGCGAATTCTACGACGGCGGCTTCAGCTGCCTCGACACGACCCTGACGGTCACCAACGTCACCGTCACCGGCAACTCGGTCACGGGGCACGAAGACGACTACGCCGGCTTCGCCGACAGCAGCAACCAGACCGCCTGCACCTGGGACGTGACCTACAGCAACGTCTACGACAACGGCACCGACTTCGGCCCGTCGCTCACCGACTGGACCGGCACCGACGGCAACCTGTCGGTCACGCCGGGCTTCGTCGACGTCAGCTCCGGCACGGCGACCGACTGGGATCTGCAGCTGGCCTCGGGCTCGGCGCTCATCGACGCGGGTGACCCCGCCATCCTGGACCCCGACGACAGCACCAGCGACATCGGCGCCTACGGCGGCCCGGGCGCGGCGGACTGGTAGTCGGTCCCCGGCGGCGGGCTCCGGGCGGATAGCCTGGGCCCATGCTGCTGCTGCTCGCGATGCTGGCGTGCACGGGCGGCTCCGCTCCGGCGGGGCCGCCGGTCGTCGCCCTGGTGACGGTCGACACCTGGCGGCTCGACCACCTGTCGGCGGCCCACAGCCCGCACCTGTGGGCGCTGGCCGAGCAGGGCACCCGGTTCACCGACGCCTGGTCGCCCGTCGGGCTGACCACGGCCGCCCACGCCACGATGCTCACCGGCGCGCAGCCCTGGGAGCACGGGGCCCGCGCCAACAACCACCACGGCTACGCCCTGATCGACGGCCCCCCCCGCATCCACGAGCGGCTGGGGCTGCGGGCCGGCGCCTTCGTGAGCGCTTTCCCCGCGGGGCCCGAGGGCGGCCTCGACCGCGGCTTCGAGCGTTTCTCGGGCCCGGAGAGCGGGGAGCGGCCCGGTGCCGTGGCCGTGGCCGAGGCGCTGGCCTGGCTGCCCGCCGATGCGTCCGCCTTCGTCTGGGTGCACGTCTACGAGCCGCACGGGCCCTACGAAGGCGTCGGCGCCACCGACGTCGCGCGCTACGGCGAGGAGGTGCGCCGCGCGGACGCCGCCCTGGCGCCGCTGCTCGACGCCCTGGTCGCGCGGGGGGGGCGCATCGTGGTCGCCGCGGATCACGGCGAGGTGCTCACCGAAGAAGGCTGCGGCTACCAGCACGCCCGCAGCAGCCACGAGGCCGTGCTGCACGTGCCGCTGTTCACCTGGCCGCGCCTCGACGGACAGGCCGTGATCGACGATCGGGTGACCCTCGCGGACGTCCCGACCCTGCTGGAGGGCCGCCGTCCGGCCGCCCGCCCCGTGGTGGTCGGCGAGAGCGGGGAGTGCGACCCGGGCTGCGCGCCCGGGTGCGCGCCGAGCGGGGTGCAGGGGAGGGACACGGTCGGTCGCGATGGAGCCGGCCTCGTGCGCCGGCGGCCCGGCGTCGGGCGGACGGAGGAGGGGCATCCCAGCGAGGCCGTCCGCGCGGCGGTCGACGCCGTACCGCCCGTGCCGCTGCCGGGTGCGACGAACACCGCCGAGGCGAAGGCCCTCGGCTACCTGGAGTAGGCCGCCTTCCCGGTGCCCCCCGGCTGCCTTCCTCCCCTCCGCTGCGGCGCCGCGCGAGCCAACGGGCGCCAGTCCGATAGCTGCACGGGCAGAAGGCACTCGCGCCATCGCCTCGGAGGTCCCCGTGTCCCAGCTGCGTGTCACCGTCATCCCGAACGGCCCCCTCAAGGTCCAGCACTGCGGCAGCGCCCGCTTCGCAGGCACTGCGCTGGACCTGGGCGACGAGAGCTACCTGTGTCGCTGCGGCGACAGCGCCAATGCTCCGTTCTGCGACGGCACCCACCGGCGGATGGGCTTCGACGGCGGTGGCCCGGACGAGAGCGACGTCCCGCTGCGGGAGTGGCACGGGCGCACCATCCGCACCACCTTCGACCCGGCCACCTGCATGCATGTCTTCCACTGCAAGCCGCTGGCCGGGCTCCGCGAGCAGGAGCTCGCCGGCGACGACGCTGCGGCCGACGAGATCGCTCGGGTCATCGAGACCTGTCCCTCGGGCGCGCTGCGCTACGCCCGCACCGCGGCGCCGGCCGCCGGGCACGAACCCATGCCCGACGGCGCCGTCGCCCTCGACATCCAGGCGGGGGGCGAGGTCCGGGTCCAGGTGCCCTTCGAGATCGACGCCCCGCGGGCCGCACACCTGCCGACCAACCGCGCCACCCTCTGCCGCTGCGGACGGTCGAAGAACAAGCCCTGGTGCGACGGTCGCCACAAGGGCCGGGCGGGCTTCCGCTGAGCCCCGCGACCGGGCCGTGGCTTGTGAGCGCGGCCCGGCCGCCCATGGACCCTCCATCCCCCAGGAGGAACCATGAGCTGCCCGAGCCCCCTGACCCGTGTCCCGACCCTGGTCGCCCTGGCGCTGACCGTCGGCGGCCTGGCCGCCTGTGACGACGCCGGCACCTCGCAGCGCGAGGTCGTCGAGGTCGGCGCCTACGATCGCGTGGCCATCGAAGGCGCCAGCGAGGCGACACTGAGCGGCAGCGCCGACGTCGCGCCGGGCACCGTGCTCATCGAGTGCGCCCACGACGTCCGCGAGGTCGAAGCCGACGTCCAGGAAGGCAAGCTGACGGTGCTGGTCCCCGGCCCCGACAAGCAGTGCCACATCTTCGTCCTGGGGTCCGAGCTCGACGGCGTCGAGCTGTCCGGCGCGGAGGATCCCGACGGGTTCGTCGCCCTGCACCTGGACGGAGGTGGCGAGCTGCACCTCGAGGAGCTGATGGCCGAGGACGTCGAGGTCTACGTGCGTGGTGGCGCCTCCGTCGAGATCGGGCAGCTGCACGCCAGCGAGGTCGACGTCGACATGAGCGGCGGAGGCGACCTGTGGCTGGGTCGAGCCGACGCCGACCACCTGGGCATCGTGACCCGCGGCAACACGGACATCGGCATCGACGACCTGTCCGTCGGCCAGTGGGCCCTGGACACGACCGGCAACACCCGGCTCGACGCTGCGGGCACGGCCGTCGACGCCGACATCGTCGCGGCGGGCAGCGCCGAGGTCATGGCCATGGACGTGGTCGCCCAGGTCGCCACCATCGACGCCGGCGGCAGCGCCACGGTCGAGCTCACCGTCGAAGACGACGTGGCCGTGACGGCCGGGGGCAACGCCACCGTGTCGGTGGGCGGCGACCCCGCCACCCACACGGTGGACGCCGGAGCCTCTGCGGAGGTGCTCGGCCTGTAGGCGCAGCCAGCTGCGAGGCCGCCCCCCTGGTCCGCGGGATTAGGGGGGCGGCATGCATCCCCTCGTCTTCCTGATGTTCGCCTGCAGCAACGGGTCGAAGGCTCCGGCCGGCGGCTCCCCCGACGACACCGCGTCCACCGACGGCGCGACGGACAGCGGCGCCGGTCCCGCCTGCCCGCTGCCCGCCTACGCGCCGCCGGACTGCGGCACGGGTCCCGCGGCGCGCGACAGCGTGCTGGCGGGGCCGGGGGATCCCGGCTGGAGTGCGACCCTGGGCGAGCGGGCGGATCGTGTCGAGCGCCAGGCCAACGGCCTGACGGCCTGGGCCACGGGTGCGGCCTGCGAGGTCCGCGTCGTGGACGACGGACCGCGGGCCACGGTCACCGACTACATCGACCACGGCGAATTCGTCGACGGCGGCCAGACCGACTTCCTGGACGCCACGGGCGTCGCGCCCGACCAGGTCGTCGAGCGCTGGGGCAAGGTCGCCGGAGCCTACGGTGGCGCCGGCATCGCTGCGGACGCCTGGCGCTACGGCGCGCTGCGGGACGAAGGCGCCGACTGCGCCGAGGTCCAGGCGGCGCACGACCGCCTGGTGGTCGGCATGCAGGCGCTGCACAAGGCGACCGCCATCACCGGCGTCGACGGCGTCATCGCCCGGGGCTTCGCCCGCAAGGACCTGCCCGGCGACGGCGAGAACGAGACCACGCCCCTGTTCGACGACGACGGCCAGCCGCTGCCCGAAGAGAAGAACAACGGCACCTGGCGGCAGGACCAGAGCGGGGCCTACGCCGACCACATCTGGGAGGACTCCTGCAGTCGCGACCAGTACATCGGCTGGGTCGCGGGCATGGCCGCCGCCTGGGAGGTCGTGCGCGACGACCCGGCCTTCGACCCCGCGGCCAAGGACCAGCTGCAGGCCGATGCCCGGGCCCTGGCCGCCAGCCTGATGGTCGTGCGGGAGAGCGGCTACGACCTGGAGATCATGGACGCCGACGGGCGCATGACCTACCACGGCATCCTGCACCACGAGTCGGTCGACCGGGTCTACGTCCCCGGCGGGCGCAACTCGCTCAACGCCACCATGACCCTGGGCATCGTCGCGGCGCTGGCCCTGGTCGCCGAAGATCCCACCGTCGACGCGTGGCTGGCCGACGACCTGATCGCCGAGCGGGACCTGCCCGGCATCGTGCGCGAGCAGAGCCGGCAGATCGCGCTCGGCAACGCGACCAACTTCAGCAACTACAACATGGTCTACATCGGCGGCCTGCTGGCCCTGCGCTACCTCTGCGACGACGACGCGCGGGCCGGCGTCGCAGCAGGCATGGCCGACCTGTACCAGGGCGACGACCGCGACCCGATCGTGCAGTCCCAGGCGCTCTACGACCTGGTCTACGCGCTGGGCCAGGGGGACGGGACCGCCTTCCGATCGGGCGGCGCTCCGCCCGACGAGGCTGCGGTGGCCAAGATCGATGGTCTGCTGGGCGCGTTTCGTGAGCCTCCATATTGGAACATCGACGTTCAGAACTGCGACGCTGACGAGATCGCCTCGGGCGTCTGCGAGCTCGACGACGGCACGATGGTGACCCTGCTCGGCTACGTCGGCCGCAACGACACGCTGGTCTCGGAAGAGCCCATCCCCATGGGGGTGCGGCCCAGCAGCAACTACCTGTGGCGCAGCCATCCCTTCGAGCCCAACTCCGAGGGCGACGGCAGCTGGCTGTACCCGAACACCGACTGGCGGCTGGTCTACTGGGCCGGTCGGTGGGCCCACCGCTGAGCCCGGTCCGGGGCTGGCACGGCCCGTGCAAATCCTGGGGGCGTCCCTGAGCCGGGAGGCCCCCATGTACGCACTGTCCGTCGACCTGTTCGTCGCCTTCTACGCCGCCGTCGTCGCCGTCTGTGCCGTGGTGGTCGCCGGGGGAGCGGTCCTGATGCTGCGCGCGGTCCTGGAGGCCTTCGATCCCGAGGTCGAGTGGGCCACGATCGAAGAGGAGGCGCCTGCTCGCCGCCTCCGCCGCGCGGCCTGAGCCGCGGGAGCGCGGCGAAGGAGCGAGGCGCCGCACGGCGCAGGCCTTCCACGTGACGGCTCTGCAACACGGTGGACACAAGACGCGCAGCGCGCATTAGCCGGGCCGCCCTTCCCGAGGGCAGTCTCGTGGCCCTGCACACCACCTTTCCCCCCGATCGCCTCCTCCTCCAGGCGAGCTTCTCCAGCACCGACCAGCTGGTCGAGGCCCTGGCGCGCACGATCCTCTCCGCTGAAGGCATGCCCCAGCTCTCCCACGACGAGCTCATGGCGGCCATCGCCGAGCGGCGGGACGACGGCTGGACCCGCCTCGCCCAGCACTTCGTCGCGGTGCACCTGCGCCTGCCCGATGTCAGCGGCGTGCGCATGGCCTTCGCCACCCTCGCCGAGCCGATGCGGTGGGTGGACGACGGCAACCTGCGCTGGTGCGCCCTGCTGGTCGCGCCGCGCGAGCGCCCGGTCCAGGAGGTGCGGCTGCTGCACGAGCTCGGCGAGCTGTGCAAGGACCCCGCCAAGCGGGCCTGGATCTCCGCCGCCCGCGACCCCGAGGTGCTGGCTCCGTGGATCGACGCACGGCTGCGCGAGCCCGAGGGCCCGATCACGGCCCGGGACCTGATGCGCCCCAGCATGGGCATCCTGCGGCCCGACACCCCGGTGCCCGAGCTGGTCCGCCGGATGGCCAGCATGAACGTCGACGCCGTCGGCCTGACCGACCCGGACCGCAAGCTCCTGGGCCAGGTGACCGCGGCGGACCTGTTCACCCTGGGCATGCCCGACTTCTTCCGCCAGCTCCGCAGCGTGGCGTTCATCCCCGAGTTCGACCCCTTCGAGCGCTACTTCGCCAAGGAAGCGAAGCTCGTCGCCGCCGACGTGATGTCCCAGGACTACGCCGCGCTGCCGCCCGACGCGACCGTGCTCGAGGTCGTCTTCGCCCTGGCCGTCCAGGGCCACCCCAAGGTCTACGTGGTCGAAGACGGGCGCCTGATCGGCGTCATCGATCGGATCCGCGTGCTCGACCGCATCCTGTCGCCCTGACCCATGATCGCTTCGCTCGTCCTGTTCGGCATCACCTACCTGGCCATCGCCACGGAGAAGGTGGACAAGACCGCGGCCGCCCTGCTCGGCGCTGCCGCGGCCGTCTCCCTCGGCATCGTCCCCTACGAGGAGGCGCTGCACGCGGTCGACCTCAACGTGGTGCTGCTGCTGGTCGGCATGATGCTGTCGGTCAACGTGCTCGCCAGCACCGGCGTCTTCGAGTGGGTGGCCGTGAAGATCGCCCAGAAGGCCGGCGGCGACGGCATGAAGATCATGCTGCTGTTCATGCTGGTCACCGGCGTGCTGTCGGCCCTGCTCGACAACGTGACGACCGTCATCCTCATCGCGCCGATCACCATCCTCATCTGCGAGATCCTGGCGCTCCCGGCGGTGCCCTTCCTGGTGCTCGAGGCACTGGCCAGCAACATCGGCGGCACCTCGACCCTGGTCGGTGACCCGCCCAACGTGCTCATCGCCAGCGCGACCGGGCTGGACTTCAACGAGTTCATCATGCACCTGGGCCCGCCGGTGCTCATCATGATGGTCGGCGGTCTGCTGGTGGCCCGGCTGTGGTTCCACAAGGTGGTCCAGGTCCCGCCTGCGCTGCGGGAGCGCGTGCTCAAGGCCCGGCCCGAGCGCGCCATCCTGCGGCCGCGTCGGCTCAAGCGCGCGCTGTTCGTCTTCGGCCTGATGCTGGTCGGCTTCTTCGTGAGCCACATGGTGCACCTCGAGCCGGGCGTCATCGCCATCGCCGGCGGCATCTTCATGGCCGTCGTCTGCGGCGTCGACCTGCACCACGCCCTCGAGAAGGTCGAGTGGAACTCGGTGCTGTTCTTCGTCGGCCTGTTCATGCTGATCGGCGCGCTCGAGTACCACCACGTCTTCGAGCACCTCGGCGAGCTGATGCTGCAGTGGACCGACGGCAACTTCGCGATGACCGTGCTGCTGGTCATGTGGTTCGCCGGCATCATGTCGGCCATCGTCGACAACATCCCGCTGGTCATCGCGATGCTGCCCCTGCTGCAGACGATGGTGCCCGTCTTCGCCGTGCAGTTCGGCCTGGTCGGGGACGAAGAAGCCATCCGGGTGCAGGTCGAAGAGCCGCTGTACTGGGCGCTCGCGCTGGGGGCCTGCCTGGGCGGCAACGGCTCGCTGGTCGGGGCCTCGGCCAACGTGATCATCGCGCAGATCGGATCGCGCAACAACCACCCGGTCGGCTTCCTGCAGTTCGGCAAGTACGGCCTGCCCACCATGCTGGGCACGCTCATGATCTCGACCGTCTACGTCTGGCTGCGGTACCTGTAGGCCGCCGCCTGGGTCGTGGCCGGCCCGGCTGTCACCGCAGGTCACCGACCGTCAGGAACCACCACCGGTTCGGGGTCGCTGTCCCGCGGCCGTCCGAACGGCGCTAGCCTGGATCCGACCAGCACACTGGAGGGTCCATGGTCCGCAGCGTTCAGGATCGCAGGGCAGGGTTCAGCATCGTCGAGCTCATGCTCGCCGTGGCCATCCTCGGCGTGCTCGCCGCGCTGGCGGTCACCCAGTTCCGCGAGTACCAGATGGATGCCCGTCGGGCCGAGCTGGCGACGAACATGTCCGGCCTGTACGACACGGTCACGATCTTCCACCTGCATCGGGACCCCGAGCCGCTGATCGGCGACTGGAACCCCTCGCGCGGTTCGATGACCCGGGACCCTCGCGACTGGAACACCGACGTGACGGCCCACCAGATGGAGGCGTGGGCGAAGCTCGGCTGGCGTCCGGACGGTCAGGTTCGCTGTTCGTACCTGTTCGAGGACCTGGGCCGCGCCGAGGAGTACTACGCCCGCGGAGCCTGCGACCTGGACGGGGACGGGCGCGAGGCCGAGCAGTGGTGGTTCGGTCCCGGCCTGCGCGGTGGCGGCGACAAGATCGTCGACACCAACCCCAAGGAGTACTGAGACCGAATCGCGCAGATCACGCCGTCGGACGCCGAAGCCGAGTGCACCGACGCAGTCGGTGTCGAGGCGTAGGCGGACGGTCGGAGTGATCGAAGCGTTCCAGCATGACGGCCGTCGCCTGGACCGCCCGGCGCGGCGGTCCGGCGAGCAGTCGCGAAGCAGGAACGCCCGGTCCAGTGGACCGGGCGTTCTGTCGTGGAGGGTGGGGAGGGCGCCGCGAGGCGGTCCCGGGTCAGCCCTTGGGCACGGTGCACTGCACGGCGCCGCCGCCCAGCCAGCTCATCACCAGCTGGTCGCCGGGCTGGGCCTTGAGCTTCCAGGCGTACTCCGAGCACAGCTGCCGCATCTCGCTGCCCGCGCCGTTCACCGCACCGTACAGCACGCCCCGCCAGTGACCGTCCTGGCTCCGATGGAGCGTGTGGAAGGGGGCGACCGAGGCGTGGCTCGCGGCGAGGTCGGGGCCCTGCCACTCCGCGCCGGCGTCGCCCGACGAAGGCTGCAGGAACCACAGCGCCGCGCAGCCGGCCACGACGGCGGACGCCATGCCCAGGCGCAGGCCCCAGCGGGCGCGCGGGCGGGCGGGTGCACCGGCCACCGGCGTCGCCGGCTGGTGTCGCGCCGCCTGGCGGCTCTGGCGACGCAGCTGGCCGCGGACCCGGTCGAGGGCTTCGGCGTAGCGGGCATCTTCGGGAGCCAGGGCCACCGCCCGAGAGAAGGCATCGGCGGCGGACTCGAGGTCCCCGGAGCCGATGGCCGTGCGGCCTGCCGCGAACAGCTGCTGGGCCTGCCGCTGGTCGGCGGCCCGGCGGGGGTCGAGCTCCATCGTGATGGCGCTCAGCACGTCGAAGTCCTCGGCGATCTCGGGCGGTTCGTCGGCCAGCTCGGCGGCCGAGAGGGCGTCCTGGATGAGGTCGCTGAGGTCGTCGCCGCGGCCGCCGAGAGAGGGGAAGGCCCCGGAGACCGCCCGGTGCAGACCGGTGATCGCCATGTGCAGACCCGTGATGGCCTGGTGCAGGCCGGTGACGGCTTCCTGCAGGCCAGTGGCTTCCTGATCGGCCCCGACGGCGGGGTAGACACCGGACGCGGACATGCGGCCTCCTTCTGTGGGGGACTCGTAGACGACAACGTAGGCCGGCAGGCCTTCACGGAATGTCACGGTCGGACTCGTCCTGTCTCGTGGTTGACAGTCCGGGGGGCTGCACTACGACGCCGGCTCTCCCGGGCCCATCCGCCGAGGACTCCATGACCGATCCCTCCCTGCTCCGCCTCGCGCTCCCCAAGGGCCGCATGCAACAAGGCGTGCTGGATCTGCTGCAAGACGCCGGTGTGTCGGTGCGGGTCGGGGCCCGGGCCTACCGCCCGTCGATCTCCCTGCCGGCGACCGACGTGAAGCTGCTGAAGCCGCGCAACGTGGTGGAGATGCTGCAGGCGGGGACCCGGGACGCGGGCTTCGTGGGCGCCGACCTGGTGGCCGAGCGCGAGGCCGACCTGGTCGAGGTCTGCGACACCGGCCTGGACCCCGTGCGCATCGTGGTCGCCGCCCCGCTCACCCTGCTCGAGGACGGTGCGCTGCCCGCGCGGCCGCTCACCATCGCCACCGAGTACGAGCGCCTGGCCGGCGGCTTCGTCGCCCGCCGCGCGCAGGGCGACCACCTGGTCCGCAGCTACGGCGCGACCGAGGTCTTCCCCCCGGACGACGCCGACCTGATCGTCGACAACACCGCCACCGGCTCGACCCTCGAGGCCAACGGCCTGCGCATCCTCGAGGTTCTGATGCGCAGCACGACGAAGCTGTACGCGAGCCGGGCCGCGTGGGAGGACCCCGACCGCCGGGCACGGCTGGTCGACCTGCGGCTGCTCATCGACAGTGTGGTCGAAGCCCGCCGGCGCGTCATGGTCGAGATCAACGTGGCGCCCGACCGCCTCGAGGCGCTGGTCGGCATCCTGCCCTGCCTGCGCGAGCCCACCGTGGCCGGGCTGCACGGCGGGGTCGGCTTCGCTGTGAAGGCAGCGGTGCCCCGCGAGCAGCTCGCGACCCTCCTGCCCCGCATCCGAGCGGTCGGCGGCACCGACATCGTGGTCAGCCGCATCGACCAGCTCGTGCCCTGACGCGCCCGCACCCTCCCGGAGCTGCCCGTGCCCTCCCTCCTCCGACCCAGCCGCGCCGTCGCCGCCGCGACCATCTACGGCGTTCCGCACGCCGGTGCGCCCGTGGACCTGGACCTGGCCGGCAACCTGGGCCTGCAGGTGCCCGACGATCTGCTGCCCACCGACGGCGCGCTGGTGCGTGGCTACCCCGACCCCGGCCCCCTGCAGGCCGCGCTGGCGGCCCGGCTGGGGGTCGAGCCCCGCCAGGTGCTGGTGACCGGGGGCGCCGACGACGCCATCGACCGGGCCTGTCGCGCCATGCTCGAGGAAGGCCGCAACGCCTTGTTCCCCGAGCCCGGCTTCGTCATCGTGCCGGACCGCATCCGGCTGGCCGGCGGCACCCTGCGCCGGCTGGACTGGCCGGGCGGCGCCTTCCCGACCGACCAGGCCATCGCCCTGGCCGATGAGCACACGACCCTGGCCGTGCTGACCAGCCCCAACAACCCGACGGGCGCGGTCTGCACTGCCGACGACCTGCGGCGGCTGTCGGAAGCCCTGCCCCAGGCGCTGCTGCTCGTCGACCTGGCCTACGCCGAGTACGCCGACGAGGACCTGACCGACGCGGCGCTGGCCCTGCCCAACGCGCTCGTGCTGCGGACCCTCTCCAAGGCCTGGGGCCTGGCCGGGCTGCGGGTCGGCTACGCGGTCGGGCCGGTCGAGATCGTCGACTGGCTGCGCGCCGCCGGGCTGCCCTACACGGTGAGCGGCGTGAGCGCCGAAGCCGCGCGCACCTGGCTGGCCCGGGGGGAAGCCGCGATGCGGGCCCACGTGGCCACCGCGCGCGAGGAGCGAACCGCGATGGAAGCGAGCCTGGCCGAAGGCGGCGCCCGGGTGGGCGCGTCCCAGGGCAACTTCGCCTTCGCGCGGGTGCGCGACGCCCTGTGGCTGCGGGACGGCATGGCCGGCCTCGGCATCGCGGTGCGCGCCTTCCCGGGCGTCGACGGGCTGGAAGACGCCGTCCGCATCGGCTGCCCCGGCGACCCCGCCGCCCTGCGGCGCTGCCGGGACGCGCTGCGCACCGTGCTGCGGCCCGATGCCCTGCTGCTGGACATGGACGGGGTGATCGCCGACGTGCGGGCCAGCTACCGCCAGGCGATCATCCGCACCTGCGCGCACTTCGGCAGCACGGTCGACCTGGACCGGGTGGCGGCCGAGAAGGCCTGCGGCGACGCCAACAACGACTGGCGCTTGTGCCAGCGCATCCTGGCCGCGGACGGCATCGACGTCGGGCTCGACGCGATCACGGCGGTGTTCGAGGGGCTGGTGCAGGGCACGGCCGAGGCGCCCGGCCTGTGGCGCCACGAACGCCTGTGTGTGCCCCGCGAGCGCCTCGCGGCCCTGGCCGCGCGCCTGCCCCTCGGCATCGTCACCGGGCGGCCACGGCTCGACGCCGAGCGCTTCCTGGACCACCAGGGCATCGCCGACCTGTTCGGCGCCGTCATCTGCCTGGAAGACGCCCCGCCCAAGCCCGATCCGGCGCCGGTGCGCGCCGCGCTGGACGCGCTCGGCCTGCGCCACGCCTGGATGGTCGGCGACACCCCCGACGACGTGCGCGCGGCCCGCCGGGCCGCCGTGGTCCCGCTCGGGGTCGTCGCACCCGGCGAGCAGGCCTCGCTGGTGCGCCCGGCCCTGGTCGCCGCCGGCGCCGGCCGCGTCCTCTCCTCCCTCGACGAGCTGCTGGAGCTCCTGCCATGACCGCTTCTCCTCCCCGCACGGCCCGCGTCGTCCGCGAGACCGGCGAGACCGTCGTGACCTGCACCCTCACCCTCGACGGCACCGGCGCCGCGCGGGTCTCCACCGGCATCGGCTTCCTGGACCACATGCTGACCGCGCTGGCGCGGCACGGCCGGCTGGACCTGGACCTGGAGTGCCGCGGCGACCTGCACGTCGACGACCACCACACCGCCGAGGACTGCGCGCTGGTGCTGGGCCAGGCGCTGGACCAGGCCCTCGGCGAGCGGCGGGACATCCGGCGGTTCGGTCACGCCTATGCCCCGCTGGACGAGGCGCTCGCCCGCGCCGTGGTGGACCTGTCCGGCCGCCCCTGGCCCCAGGTGGATCTGGGCCTGCGGCGCGAGGCGCTGGGCGGACTGGCCTGCGAGAACGTCGTGCACGTGCTGAACAGCCTGGCCATCGCCGGACGCCTGAACCTGCACGTCGACGTGCTGCGGGGCGACAACGACCACCACCGCGCCGAGGCCGCCTTCAAGGCCACCGCCCTGGCCCTGCGCCAGGCCGTGGCCCGCGACGCGGGGGCCGGCGTGCCCAGCACCAAGGGCGTGCTGTGATCGACGTCTTCGTGGTGCAGACCGGCACCGCCAACACGGCCAGCGTGGTCGCCGCCCTGCGGCGGGCGGGCGCTGCGCCGGACGTCGGGGTCGACGCCGGGCGCGTGGCCACGGCCCCCTTCGTGGTGCTGCCCGGGGTCGGCAGCTTCGCTCACGGGATGGCGGCGCTGCGCCGGGCCGGACTGGTCGACGCCCTGCGGGCGCGGGTGGAGGAGGGGCGCCCGACGCTGGCCATCTGCCTGGGCATGCAGCTGCTGTGCGCGGCGAGCGAGGAGAGCCCCGGGGAGGAGGGGCTGGGCCTGATCGACGGCACGGTCCGGCGCCTGCCGGCGGGCGTGTCGGTGCCGCACCTGGGCTGGACGGTGGTCCAGCCGGCCGGCGAGGGGCCGCTGTCGGCGGGAGAGGCGTGTTTCGCCCACAGCTTCGCCCTGCGCGACGCGCCGCCGGGCTGGCAGGTCGCCTGGAGCGAGCACGGCGCGCCCTTCGTGGCCGCCGCGTGGCGGGGCCGCGTGCTGGCCTGTCAGTTCCACCCGGAGCTGTCGGGGACCTGGGGGGCCGGGCTCCTCGCCCGCTGGCTGGACGGTTCCGCGGCAGCGGCGGCGGCGGTGCCCACGCGGCACGGTCCCTCGGCCCGCATCGTGCCCTGCCTGGACGTGCGGGACGGCCGCGTCGTGAAGGGCATCCGCTTCCAGGGCCTGCGCGACGCCGGTGACCCGGTGGCCCAGGCCGCCCGCTATGCGGCCCAGGGCGCCGACGAGCTCGTCCTGCTCGACGTCAGCGCCACGCCCGACGGCCGGGCCACCGCCGCGGAGACGGTGGCGGCGGTGCGCGCCGTGCTGGACGTGCCGCTGACCGTCGGCGGCGGCATCCGCCAGGTCGCCGACGCCGAGCGGCTGCTGCGCGCCGGGGCCGACAAGGTGGGCGTCAACTCGGCCGCCGTGGCCCGGCCGGCCCTGCTCGGCGAGCTGTCGGACCGGTTCGGGGCCCAGTGCGTCGTGCTGGCCCTGGACGCCGCCCGTCGCCAGGACGGCGACGGCTGGGAGGTCGTCGTGCGGTCCGGCAAGGAGCGCACCGGCATCGACGCCATCGCCTGGGCGCAGCAGGCCGAGCAGCTGGGCGCGGGCGAGATCCTGCTGACCAGCTGGGACCGCGACGGCACCGGCGAGGGCTACGACCTGCCCCTGCTGGCTGCGATCCGCGCCGCCGTGTCCGTGCCGGTGATCGCCAGCGGCGGGGCGGCCGGCCCCGGGCACCTCTCCGACGCCCTGGACGCCGGGGCCGACGCCGTCCTGGCGGCCAGCATCTTCCACGACGGCCACACCACGGTCGGCGCGGTCAAGGCCGCCCTCGCCTCGCGGCACCCCATGCGCATCCCCCGGGAGACCTCGTGATCATCCCCTCCATCGACCTCCAGGACGGCCAGGCCGTCCAGCTGGTGGGCGGCCGCGACAAGGCCCTGGACGCCGGGGACCCCGGTCCCCTCCTCGACCGCTTCGGCCGCGTCGGGCCGGTCGCCGTCATCGATCTGGACGCCGCCATGGGCACGGGGGACAACCGCGCGCTGGTCGAGTCCCTGTGCCGGCGGGGCCGGGTCCGGGTCGGCGGCGGCATCCGGTCGGTGGACGCGGCGCTGGACTGGCTGGACGCAGGCGCCGAGCAGGTCATCCTGGGCACCGCCGCCCGCCCCGAGCTGCTCTCGCAGCTGCCCCGCGAGCGGGTGATGGCCGCGCTCGACGCCATCGACGGCGAGGTCGTGGTCGAGGGCTGGAAGACCCGCACGGGCGCGTCCATCGTCGAGCGCATGCGGGCGCTCGCACCCTACGTGGGCGGCTTCCTGGTGACCTTCGTCGAGCGCGAGGGGCGCCTGTCCGGCACGGCCCTGGATCGCGTGCCGGAGCTGGTGGCCGCGGCCGGCGGCGCGCGCATCACCATCGCCGGCGGCGTCACCACCGCCGAGGAGATCGCCGCCCTGGACCGGCTGGGCTGTGACGCGCAGGTGGGCATGGCGCTGTACACCGGCCGCCTGACCCTGGGCGAGGCGGTGGCCGCCCCCCTGGTGAGCGACCGGCCTGACGGGCTGTGGCCCACGGTGGTCTGCGACCCGCACGGGGTGGCGCTCGGCCTGGCGTGGAGCAGCGCCGCGAGCCTGGCCCAGGCGCTCGAGAGTGGGCGCGGCGTCTACCACTCCCGCAAGCGGGGCCTGTGGGAGAAGGGGGGCACGTCGGGGGCCTGGCAGCAGCTGCTGGGCGTGGCGGTGGACTGCGACCGTGACGCGCTGCGGTTCACCGTCCGGCAGCACGGGCCGGGCTTCTGCCACGAGGGCTGCTGGACCTGCTTCGGCGAGGACGGTGGGCTGCCACGGCTGGCGCGGGTGCTGGCCGCGCGCCTGGGGGAGGGGCCGCCGACCAGCTACAGCCGGCGGCTCTACGAAGAGCCGGGGCTGCTGGCCGCCAAGCTGCGGGAGGAGGCGGACGAGCTCGCCGAGGCGCTCGAGGGCTGGCGCGGCGCGCCGACCGAAGCCGCCCGGGCCGAGGTCGCCCACGAAGCGGCCGACGTCTTCTTCTTCGCGCTGACGGCCGCTACCGCCGCCGGCATCGACCTCGCGGAGCTCACGGCCCTGCACGACGCCCGCGCCCGGCGGGTCCGCCGCCGCCCCGGGGACGCCAAGGCCCGCTACCTGCCCTCCGGAGAGCCGTCATGAGTGCCGCCGTCCTGCGCCCGGTGGCCCTGTCCACGCTGCTGGACGCCCGCCGCGACCCGGTCGATGCCGAGACCGTGGCCATCGCCGCCGCGATCGTCGACGACGTGCGCGGCGGTGGCGAGCCCGCGCTCCGTCGCCACGCCGAACGGCTGGGCGACCTGGCGCCTGGGGCGCCGCTGGTCCTGGGACCCGACGCCATGGCCCGGGCCGCGGCGTCGCTGCCGGGCGACGATCTGGCCCTGCTCGAGCGGGTCGCCGGGCGCATCCGGGCCTTCGCGACGGCCCAGCGTGCGGCCCTGGCCCCGCTGCAGGTGCCGATCCCCGGCGGGTCGGCCGGCCTGCGCTACCACCCCGTCGACCGGGCCGGCTGCTACGCCCCGGGTGGACGGTACCCGCTGCCCAGCAGCGTCCTGATGACGGCGGTCACCGCCCGCGCGGCCGGCGTGGGCGAGGTGTGGGTCGCGAGCCCGCGGCCGACGGCGGTCACCCTGGCGGCGGCCCATGTCGCCGGCGCCGATCAGGTGCTGGCCGTCGGCGGCGCCCAGGCCATCGCCGCCTTGACCTTCGGCGCCGGGGGCGTCCCGGCCTGTGGCGCCATCGCCGGGCCGGGCAACCGCTTCGTGACCGCTGCCAAGCAGCAGGTCTCCGGGCGCGTGGCCATCGACATGCTGGCGGGACCGAGCGAGCTCGTGGTGCTGGCGACCGGTGGCGCGGACCCCAGGCTGGTGGCCGCGGATCTGCTGGCCCAGGCCGAGCACGACCCGGACGCCGTGCCGGTCCTGGTCACCCCCGACGCCGCCCTGGCCGCCGCGGTCGACGCCGCGGTCGTCGCCCAGCTGGCCGACCTGCCGACCCGGGACATCGCCCGCGCCGCCCTGGACAACGGCGGGGCCGTCGTCGTCGCCGACCTGGACGCCGCGGTGGCCGCCTGCAACGCCCTGGCGCCCGAGCACCTCGCGCTGCACGGCGCCGCCGCCGAAGCGGTGAGCGAGCGGCTGCACCACTACGGCGGGCTGTTCGTGGGCGAAGGCGCCGCCGAGGTGCTGGGAGACTACGGCGCGGGGCCGAACCACACCCTGCCGACCGGCGGCACGGCGCGGTCCTTCGGGGCCCTGTCGGTGCTGTGTTTCCTGCGGGTCCAGACCTCGCTGCACGTGCACGACCGCCACGCCGCGGCCGCCCTGGCGCGCGACGCCGCCCGGCTCGGGCGTCTCGAAGGCCTCGAGGCCCACGCCCGGTCGGCCGATCGCCGGTCCTAGGGCTGGACCTGGCGGTCCACGGTGAAGGCGTGGACCTGGACGGGCTCGTCGTGGCCGATGCCGCCCTTCTGGCGGCAGATCTCGAGCTGCCGCGAGACGCTGTCGACGCCTGGGAGGTCGGGCAGCAGCACGCCGCGGCGGCTGCCGGCGCGGACCTCGACGCCGTGCTTGCGCGGGTCGAGGGTGGAGAGGTCGTCGACGGGTCGGGTGGGAGACAGCACGTCGACCTCGACCGTGAGATCGGCGAGCTCCTCGACCCGCAGCGAGGGGAAGCGCGGGTCGCGGGTGGCGGCCTGCCGGGCGACCTCGGCGACCTCCTCCCACAGGCTGTCGCGGGTGGGCGCCATGTGGCCGATGCAGCCGCGCAGGGCGCCGCCGCCGTCGTGCAGGCTCACGAACACGCCGCGCGCGGGGCCCCCGCCGGGACGGTCGTCGCGGAGGGCGCCCCGCAGCAGCCGGTCGATGCTGCGGCGGGCGACGGCGTACAGGGGAGGGGAGGGGTCGGCGAGAACGGCCTCGGTGTAGCCGACCCCCCAGGGCCCCTCGTAGGAGAGGACCTCGGCGTGCTGGGGCTCCCCGGCGGCGGCCATCGCCAGCAGGCTGCTGTCGACGACGTCCTCGGCGGCGACGTCGCGCGGCTGGGCTCCCGCGGCGGCCGCCCAGTCGTCGGCCCGCAGGGCATCGACGAAGGCCTGGTCGAAGCGCCTGGCGTCGGCGTGGAAGCCCGCCGGTGCGCCCGGGATCAGCCGGTGGCTCATGTCCCCGGACGCGACCATGGCCGTGCGCCCGGGCAGGCCGGCGAGGGCGGCGCCGAGCTCGCGGGCCCGCCGGGCAGTGGCGGCCGACGACAGGCGGGGGTGTGCCAGGATCGCGGTGGGTCCCCGCCAGCCGGCATCCCACAAGAAGGCCAGGGGCACGACCGCGCCGTGATCCAGCCCATCGTCGGGCGGTCGGGCCACCGCGAGGCCCAGCTGCAGGCGGACGTCGACGTCGTCGGGCAGGTCGACGGCGACGTGGGGGGCGCCGAAGGCCGCCAGGCTGCCCCGGTGGCGGGGGCCGGCCAGGGCCGCGAAGTCGGGGACCCTGCGCGGAGCGTGCGGCGAGACCACCACCACGCGGTCGGGCGTGGCCGCCGTCACGCGCGCGGCCAGCTCGGCCATGGCGCGGGTGGTGCGCCCACAGCGGCGCGCTTCGGCGGGCGCAGCCACTCCGGGCACCACGATCGGGGCGTGGCACATCAGGACCGAGAGCACACAGGGCACGGCGACCTCTGTCGGGACCACCTGCATGTTCGCACGGTCGGAGCGAGGTTCTGCGCGGCATCTCGCCCCACCCGCGGCGGCCTCGACCGGGCGCGCTTCCTCGGGGACCCCCGCCACGGGCCTCGGGAGGCTGGCGGCGCTATCCTCCTCCCGATCCCGCACGACCGGAGCCGCCGATGACCTCCCTCCTCCTCCTCGCCCTGCTGTCCTGCAAGGGCGACAAGGCCGCCACCGACAGCGGCGCCGGCGCCGACAGCGGCGACGGCGGGCTCGACCCCTACGACGTGCCGGTGGGTCCCTACGACGCCACCGTGCGCTGGACCTCCTACGGCATCCCCCACATCACGGCGTCGGACTACGGCAGCCTGGGCTACGGCATGGGCTACGCCTTCGCCCGCGACAACGCCTGCATCCTGGCCGACCAGATCGTCATGGTCCGCAGCGAGCGCAGCCGGTACTTCGGCGACGCCTTCGTCGACGACGACTTCGGCTGGCTCGGGCTCGGGGTGCGGCAGCAGGCCGAGGACGGCTGGTTCGAGCTGTCCGAGGACTCGCGCGCGATGCTCGTCGGCTACGCGGCCGGCTACAACGCGCTGCTGGCCGAGGGCGTGCCCGATCCGCGCTGCGCGGGCCAGGACTGGGTGAAGCCGATCACCCACATCGATCTGCTCAACTACTACCTGGCGCTCGGGCTCTACGGCTCGGGCCTCATCTTCGTCGACGGTGTCGGCAGCGCGGCCCCCCCGGACGCCCCCGCCGACAGCCGCGGCGGCCCCCGCGCCGAGCCGCCCACCCTCGACGTGCTCGACCCGCTGCTGCACCCGGTGCTCGGCAGCAACGGCTGGGCCATCGGTCGCGATCGCACCGCCCACGGCGGCGGCATGCTGCTGTCCAACACCCACTTCCCGTCCCAGGGCGAGCGCCGCTGGCACGAGAGCCACCTGACGATCCCCGGCGAGATCGACGTGTACGGCGTCTCGCTGATGGGCGTGGCCGTCATCAACATCGGCTTCAACGAGCACGTCGCCTGGACCCACACGGTCAGCAACGCGCCGCGGTTCACCGGCGCGCTGCTGCAGCTCGAGCCCGGCAACCCCCAGAGCTACCTGTACGACGGCGCCTACGAGGCCATGACCACCCGCGACTACAGCATCGAGGTGGCCGACGGCAGCGGCGGCACGTCCACGGTCACGCGGACCCTGTACTTCTCGCGCTGGGGCCCGGTGCTCAACGCCCCGGTGCTGGGCTGGAACGAGCTGTACGCCCTGGCCCTGAGCGACGCCAACGAGAACAACCTGGCCATGATCCAGACCTGGTTCGGCATGAACCAGGCGACGAGCCTCGACGCCTTCAAGGCCGCGCAGCGCGACATCGGCGGCATCCCGTGGGTGCACACCATGGCCACGGACACCGAGGGCAACGCCTTCTACGTGGACAGCTCGACCGTGCCCAACTGGAGCGACGCCGCTGAGGCCCGCTACCCCGAGTGGCTCGACGAGGAGCCGCTGGCCGCGCTGTTCGACGAGAACGGCGCGACCGTCGTGGACGGGTCGGACCCGGTCTTTCAGTGGGTCGACGGCGGGGACGGCGCCTGGCGGCCGGGCGTGGTGCCGTGGGACGAGATGCCCAAGGTCGACCGCACCGACTTCGTGTTCAACAGCAACGACAACCACTGGCTGCCGAACCCGGCCAGCCCGCTGGAGGGCTACCCCTACCTGTACGGTCCCGAGCGCTACCCGCGCACCCCTCGGACCCGCATGAACGCTCGCTACCTGGACCAGGTGGGCGAGGGGAGCGCGTCGGGCGAGGACGGCAAGTTCACGCTGGAGGAGCTGCAGGCCGCGGCCCTGGGCGGGCGCGGCATGATCGCCGAGGAGCTCAAGGACGACGTGGTCACGGCCTGCTTCGACGCCGGCAGCGCCACGGTGGACGGCAGCGAGGTCGACCTGACCCTGGCCTGCGAGACGCTGCGCGACTGGGACGGCACGGTCAGCCCCGACCAGAAGGGCGCGGCCCTGTGGCGCGAGTTCGTCGGGTCGGGCGAGTTCGGGTGGATGGACCTCGGCGAGGCCGGCGAGCTGTTCACGACCCCCTTCGATCCCGACGACCCGGTCGACACGCCGACCGGCCTGAACACCGCCGGTCCCATCGCAACCGCGCTCGGCCGCGCGGTGGTCACGCTGGACGAGGCCGGCTTCGCGCCCGACGTCGCCCTGCGGGACATCCAGTTCATGCGCAAGGACGACGAGGACCTGCCCGTGCCGGGTGGCAACTTCCAGGAGGGCGTCATCGCGATCTCCGAGTACAGCGGCGGCAACGCGACCCTGCTGGACGTCGAGCCGCGGGCCAGCGTGGTCAACAGCGGCACCGACCTGACCACCGACGGCTACCAGATGAACTACGGCAACAGCTTCATCATGGCAGTGGCCATGGGCGGCGCCGACGGGCCCGAGTGCCAGGCGATCCTGACCTACAGCCAGTCGACCGACCCGGCGAGCCCGCACTTCGACGATCAGACCCGGCTGTACGGCGAGCGCACCTTCCGGCCCTGTCGCTACCGGGAAGCCGACATCGCCGCCGACGTCACCGAGGAGCAGCACCTGGTGCTGGACTGAGCGACCAGCTGCACAGCTGCGAGCCGTCTTCCCGGTGTCGCCGGAAGTAGTGGGTCGCGCCCACGGCGGCCTGGACGCCGCGCCCGGGGCTGTCGCTGTAGAAGGGGTCGACGTGGTCGAGCTCCCCGCCGCGGAACAGGTCCACGAAGGACCCGCCCACCGACACGCCGAGCCCGTCGACGGTCCAGCTGAGCATGGGCGGCACGGGCGGTCCCAGGATCTGGCCGGTCTCGGTGTCCGCGAGCTGCACCTGGCCGTCCGCGGCGCGGACCAGCATGCGGGTGGGGCGCACGTCCACCGCCGTGTTGGGTCCGAGCACCCGGCCGGTGGCCGCGTCGTGCAGGTAGCGGGCACGGAGCCGGGCACCGTCGCGGGAGAATGCGACCTGCTCGGAGCTGCGGAGCGTGCGGTCGGACCACAGGGTGTGGCCGTCGCGGCCCACGACGCCCCCGGTCTGGGCCGAGACCCAGGCGATCCGCTCCCCATCCCACGACAGGGCGATGGCCATGGCAGGCGGCAGCGCGACCGTCACGCGCGTGAGCGTGTCGCTGTCGGCGTCTCCGAGCAGCAGGGATCCGTCTTCGAGGGCGAGTGCCACCCGGCCGTGCTCGACCGTGGCAGCGGTCACCCGGCCGTCGAGGGGCCAGCTGCGGGGGCTCGGCCCGTGGAGCAGGGCCCGATCGGCGAGCACCTCGAGGACCTGGGTACCGGTCTCGTCCCGCACCAGGGCCTGCTGCTCGTCGCGATGGGCGAAGAGCTCGGCTCCCGCCATCTCGTAGAACCAGTCGTAGTAGTCGAAGGGCTCGCCCGTCCACCGCGCACAGTCGCCGCGCACGACCTCGGGCGGTGCGGCGGCGTCGGTCGCCGGGCGGCTCGACGGGGAGCGGAAGCCGAAGCCGTCCGCCCCCCACCAGCGCGGAAGCGGCGGGGAGATCGCGGTCTCGCCCACGGTCTCGGGGCGGGCCCGGAGGAGGGCCGCGGCCTGGCGGGCCTCGTCGGCGAGACCGGCCGCGCGGCGCTCCGCCAGCCAGGCGCGCAGCCGCACGTCCGCGTGCTGGGCCAGGGCGGGCTCGACGTCCCAGTGCAGGCGGTCCAGCAGGTCCTCGCCGGCCAGCGCCTGGGCCTCGGCGGTGCTGATGGTGTCGTCTCGGGCAGGCACGGGGCCGTAGCCGTCGAACCGCAGCAGGTAGACGTCGACGCCCCCCCGCGCCATGGCGTCCAGTCGCCCGGCGGGCCCTTCGACCACGTAGGGGCGGCTGACGAAGCCCTCGAAGGTCTGGCGGCGGGCGGTGGCGTAGCCCTCGTGCTTGCGCTGCACGCGGGTCGACTCGGGGCCCAGCGGGGCGGCGCCCAGCCGATCCAGCTCGGCGGCGATGGCGTCGGCCTTGGACTGCATCAGGGCAGCCGTGGCCTGCGTGCGCCGGTTGACCGCCTTGGCGCCCAGGATGACCGAGCCGCCCCCCGTCGAGCCTTCGTAGTACCAGGTGCCGTCGGCGCCCTGGCTGTACAGGTCGTACTCGGCACCGCCCGTGTTCGAGAACTCCGCGATGGGTCGCCGGGCGGCCGCCTGGGACGCATAGCGCTGGTAGTCCCGCTGCAGGGCGTCGATACGGGCGGCGCGCTCCTCGGCGGCGCCGGTGGACACCTCGACGGACTCCGTCCACGCGATCTCGATGAGGTCTTCCTTGTAGACGGGGTGCAGCGTGCTGGTCGGCTCCCCGCTCGGCCGCACGTCGATGAGCGGCCCACCCGCCGCGGCGACGGCATCGGCCAGGCCAGGGTCGACCCAGACGCCGGCGAGCTGCTGCAGGTGGTCGGCGTCCTCGCGGGCCTGCACGCGGCTGTGGTGCAGCAGGGCGCCGACCTCCCCCGACGCGCGCACAGCGGGCAGCGACTGCGCGGCCAGCCGCGCCAGTGCCACGCGGGCCCGGTCGATGTGGCGCACCGCGGCCGCCGGGTCGCGGTCCACGAAGCCGGACAGCGGCGCGTACTCGTGGGTCCGCCAGCGCTCCCCCGCGGCATGTGACGCCAGCAGCCACTGCGACGCGGCGGTGGCGTAGCGGCCGTCCGCGAAGGCCGCCGCTGCGCTCGCGTGCAGGGCGGTCTCGTCGAGGGCCGCGCGCTGGCGTGCCTCGTCGGCGAGCCAGGCGTCCGCCGCCAGCACCTCCTGCTGGCCCTCGTCCAGCCAGCGGAAGGACCGCAGCAGCTCGGAGCCCGCGGCCTGGCGGGCCAGCGCGACCACGGCCTGACGCTCCGCGGGAGTGCGGTCTTCCCAGTCGGAGAGGGCCGGGAGGATCTCGAGCGTCAGCGCCGTGAGCTCGGCCACCTGAGCGGCCAGCGCCGGCGTCGGGCGCTCTTCCGCCAGCGTCTGGAGGAACTCGCTGACCTGCCGGTCGAGGACGGGGGCGTCCACGGGAGCGAGGGGGACGACCTGCAGCACCGACCACAGCTCGGCCAGGGCATCGTCCCCGCCGACCCGGGCGGCTGCCGCGACCTCGTGGATCCAGCGATACCGGGCCAGCTGGTCGACCTCGCCGGGGGTCAGGGCCTCGACACGCTGGCGCAGCGCCTCGCCTGCGCCTGCGAGGTCTTGGGTGGGGGAGATGTGCTGCAGGGTCTCGGCCTGCGCGACGGCGCCTGCCTCGGCCTGCTCGACCCAGCGCGTCAGGATGGGCGCGGGGATCCAGGCGGGCAGCAAGCCGAAGGGCGTCTCGGCGGCGGACCGCCCCTCGCACAGCACGAACACGCGGTCGGCCTGTGCTTCGCTGCCGCCGTCTTCGTGCCACTCCAGGCCCAGGGGCCGCCCGTCGGGCGCCAGCCACAGGGCGCTCTTGTGGGGCGCGTACTGTCGCGGCGTGGTGCTCCAGCCGGCGAACTGCCAGTCGGTCGGCTGGGAGCCGGCGTAGATCTCCTCGGCGAGCCGGCTCTGCCACCAGAACTCGTAGGCGACGAGCTGCGCCCCGCCCTCGTCGAGCCACACGTCCATGAGCCGCGCCTGCTTCTTGACGTCGTCGCCGCTGAGTCGGATGTGCAGCTCGCCCGGGTGGAACTCGTCGATGTCGACGCCGCTGTCGGGGCCGGTGGCCTCGGCGCGCCCGGCGGTCGACGCGAGCTTCGCCACGGGCACCCGGGTCTCACAGGCCAGCGCCTCCTTCCAGCGGATGGAGGGAGGCGCCTTGGTGCCCCCGAGGCTCGGCAGGGACAGCAGCAACAAGGCCAGCATCACGGACCTCCACGGGGAAGCCGCAGCCTACTCCCGTGCCGGTGTGGCGGCGCTCTCCCGCTCTCTCCACCCGCGCGCGTCGCGGGTCAACCGGCGCACCGTCGCGCCTTCGGCCTGCAGCGGGGTCGCCAGGGCCTGCAGCGCCGGGTCGTCCGGCGTGTCGGCCACGGCCAGCGATCCGCCGACCACCAGCACGGCGTGGTCCCGTCCCTGGGGCGCGAGCAGCAGCCGATCGGCGTCCTGGCCGTCGCCCACCCGGGCGCGCGCAGCGGTGTCGGACAGGGGCCAGAAGGGCTCGGGGTCGATGGCCCGCAGGTTGTCGGTGGCCGCGCGGGTGAGCGTGCTGCGGTCCGCCCCCCAGGCCGCGACCCAGGTCGGCGCGACGGGCGAGGTGCCGCCGGGCAGGGCGGCCTCGACGCACCAGTGCAGGCCGTCCGGGACGTCGGGGTGCAGCGGCCAGTCGGCGCCGAGGGGCGCGTCACAGACCCGCAGCCGGATCCACGGGCGCGCGGTCGCCCAGTCTCGCGGCAGGGTCGGGGAGGCGACGGCGGCCAGGATCGCGGTGGCCCGGGCCGGTGGGTCCGGGTCCGCCTGGACGACCGCCCACATGCCGCGCAGGTCGTGGCGGCTGCCGTCGGGGCAGCGCAGGGTGCCGCTGTCATGCGCCCAGGTGCAGCCCGTGCGCTCGGCCTGCGAGAGGGCGGCGACGTAGGCGTCGGCCAGTGCATCCAGGCTGTCGGCCGGTCCGCCGGGCGCGTGCTGGGGAGGCGCGGGGCCGGCGCCGCAGGCCAGGAGCAGCAGCCAGGGCTCAGCCGTGATCATGGTCGTGGTCGTGGTCGGCGGCGTCGTGCACGGCGGCGTCGTGCACGGCCGGCGGGCCCAGGCTCTTGCCGTCGGGGACCCCGTCCCGCCAGTCGTCCGGCAGGTCGTCGGGCCGGTGGGCCAGCCACTGGATGCGACCGTCCGGCGCCAGGGTGAACGACCAGTCGCCGTGGTTCACGAAGTCACCGACGGTGACCGTGTAGCGGGCCTGCCAGTGCCCGTCGGCGGCCCGGGGCGGGCCCACCGCGAACCGCACATTGCCCGGCGTGCGGGCACACCAGGCGACGATCGGGCCGAGTCCCTCGATGACCTCCACCCGCGTGCCGCGCGAGCCGTCCCAGCCGAACCGATCGATCCGGGCGTCGAGCGCGACGGCCGCCGCCGTGCGGGAGCCGTGGCCCCGGGCGTGCAGGGCCGCCACCCAGCGCTCGAGCGCTGCGGTGGCGGCCGCGAGGTCAGCGGTGTGCACGAAGGCTCAGTCCTCGAGTCCGGGAGGAGGCGCGTGGCGGCCTCCGTTGCCGTCCTCGTAGCCGGTCTGGCCGCGGTTGCCGCCGCCGTTCCCCCCACCGCTTCCCCCGTCCAGGGGCTCGGGCTCGTCGCTCGTGACCGGGATGGCCAGCGGGATCTCGTCCAGCTCCTCGTAGGCGGGCTCGTGGAAGCTGTTGTCGTCTTCGTCGAGCTCGCCGTCCCAGCCGGCGTCCCAGCCGTCGGGGGCGTCCCAGGCGGTCGTGTCCTCGGCCTCGTACTCGGCCTCGTCCACCCAGTAGCCCTCGACCCAGGACTCGCCGTCGAACCAGCCGGGGATCCAGACCATGCCGGGCTCCGCCACGGTGGGCTCCCAGTAGCCGGACTGGAAGATGCCCTCTTCGTCGTAGTGCGGCGCGACCCAGACGTAGCCGCCGCGGCGCTCCGGCCGCCAGAAGCCGCCGACCCAGACCTCGCCGTCCCAGAAGCCGGGCACCCAGACGTAGCCGGCGGGGGAGTTGCCGGCGGGCACCCAGTGGCCCCAGACGTAGGTCCCGTCTTCCAGGTAGTAGCCGTCGACCCAGGTCCAGTCGCTGCTGCCGCCGGTGCGCACCTCGGGGCGGTAGTAGCCCTCGATGTAGGTGTCACCGACCCACCAGCCGGGCACGTAGACGTAGTTCACGTCGCGGTAGACGTAGACGGTCTGGACGGGCTGCCAGTAGCCGGGCACCCACCAGCCGTACTCCCAGTGGCCGGCCACCCACACGAAGCCCGCGCGGTAGGGCGGGACCCAGGTGTCGACCCAGGCGTGCACGGTGAAGCCGAACCACACGGCGGCTACGGTCGCGTGGGTCCAGCGGTAGTAGGGATGGACCCAGTAGTGGGTGTGCCAGGCGGCGTAGTAGTGGTGCCGCGGCGGGGCGTGGCTCACGTGGTGGACGTGGTGGTGCACGACGTGGCTGACCCGGGGCCGGGCGTAGCGGTGGTCGCGCGCCTGCACGGCGTGGCGGGCGGGCGCGTGGTGCACGCCGGGGCTCGGCCGGCTGGCGCTGCTGCCGGTGCGCGCCGGACCGGGCCGACTGACCGAGGTGTCGGGGCGCCGCACGGAGGGGGACTGCCCGCGGGTGGCCGCCGCAGCCGGGCGGGAGCTCCCGGGGCGGCTCGCAGCGGTCCGGTCGGAGACGCCGGTGCGTCCCGGCGTGCCGGCGCTCGGCCGGCTGGTGGCGGGCCGGTTCGTGGCGGGCCGCAGGTTCGAGGGCTCGGTGCGGTTGCCCGGCGTCGCGGTGGCGCCGTCCCGGCCCGGCAGGGTGCGGCCGGGCACCGCGCGGTCGCTGCTGGGGCCGGTGCTGGTGGTCCGGTCGGTGCTGGGCCGCTGGGCGCCGTCGGTGCTGGGGCGCTGGGCGCCGTCGGTGCTGGGCCGCTGGGCGCCGTCGGTGCTGGGGCGCTGGGCGCCGTCGGGCCGCGGCAGCTCCGTCCGGCTGGTCGGCGGCTGCGTCGTGCGGGGACCCTGTTGGGCGTTGGGACCCTGCTGGGCGTTGGGGCCCTGCTGGCTGCTGGGTCCGGGGCGGGCCGAGGGGTTGCCGCTCTGGGGACGAGCGAGATCACCCTGGGGCTGGCGCTGCGGGCCGCCCTGGCCGGCCGAGGGCGGGCGAGGAGGCGTGCCCTGCCCGCTGGACGACTTCGCGCCGCTGTTGGAGGAGGACTGACCCCCGCCGGAGGACGGCTTCTTGCTGCCCGAGCTGCTGCTGCTGCTCTTCTTCTTGCCGCCGCTGCTGCTGCCGCCGCCGCGGCGGGCGGCCCGCTCGCTGTCCCCGTCGAGGGTGGCGACCGGTGCTGCGCCGTCGACGCTGTCGGCGGAGACCCCCGGGTCGGCCGCGCGCGCCGGCCCGGCCAGGAGGGCCAGGGCGACGAGGCCGCCCCCCAGGAGCCCGCCCAGGGGCAGGCCGTGCAGGAAGGTGGGAGGACGGCGGTGCTGGCGGGGAGCGCCCATGGTGTCTCCAGGGGTCGAGGCTGGCGGCGAGGTCGGTCATGGGTGACCGCTGTGCCCGTTCGACGGGGCCGGTCGCGGTTCATTCGACACCGGTCGGCCGGTGGGCCGCACAACCGACGGAAACGTAGCCCGTCGGCCGCCGAACCCGCGCTCAGCCTTCGCCGCCTCCGCGGGAGCCTCCTCCGCGAGAGCCTCCTCCGCGAGAGCCTCCTCCGCGGGAGCCTCCTCCGCGGGAGCCTCCTCCGCGGGAACCTCCTCCGCGGGAGCCTCCTCCGCGGGAGCCTCCTCCGCGCGATCCGCCGGAGGGCCCGGCAGCACCGCCGCGCGACGAGGTGCCCCGGCGCGAGGACTTCTTGCGGGACAGCGGGCGGTTCGGGCGTTCCTTGGGGCGGGCGAAGCCCTCCTTGTAGCGGAAGCCCTTGCCGGCCTCGGCGGGGGCCTTGCCCTGGCCGATCTCCTGCAGCCGTGCGATCTCCTCGCCGGTCAGGGGGCGGAGCTGGCCGCGCTCCATGCCGCGGATGCTGACGGTGGCGAAGGACTCGCGCCGCAGCTTGCTGACCGGGTGGCCGATCGCGTCGAACATGCGGCGGACCAGCCGGTTGCGCCCTTCCGTGACGGTCACCTCGAGCCAGGTGTTGTCCGCGTCGGTGGACTCCAGCGGGCGGATCTTGCACGGGGCGGTCCGGCCGTCGTCGAGCTGCACGCCGCGCCGCAGGCGGTCGAGCTTCTTGTCGCCGGGCGTCTTCCAGACCTTGACCGCGTAGCGCTTCGGCACCTCGGAGCTGGGGTGCGTCAGCCGGTTGGCCAGCTCGCCGTCGTTCGTGAGGATCAGCGCGCCTTCGGTGTTGAAGTCGAGTCGGCCGACGGGCTCGACCCGGTGCGGCAGGTCCTCGGCCAGCTCGAGCACGCTCTTGCGGCCCGCGGGGTCGTCGCGGCCGGTGATGTAGCCCCGCGGCTTGTAGAGCAGGTAGTAGACCTTGGGCGGGGGCTCGGGCAGGGGCTTGCCGTCGACCTTCACGTTGTCGACGGCGGGATCGACCATGTGGGCCGGGTGCCACACGACCTCGCCGTTGACCTCGACCCGGCCGTCCTCGACCAGGCGCTCGGCCTCGCGCCGACTGGCCAGGCCGGTGGCGGCGATCACCTTGGCGACGCGCTCCTTGTTGTCTTCTTCAGGCTGTTCGCCCATGGGGGCTCTCCGACGGAGTGAGGGGATGCCGGAACCGGGCGGGTGCCCGCGCGAGCGGGGGTCCGGGAGGGCTCGCGGGAATCGGGTCGTTCGTGGCCCGCGCGGCCTTGATCGGCAGGTCGCCTCCCATTACCCTGCCAGCACCCCTCCCGGCTGCTGTCCTGTGGCCGACTCCTCCTCCCGAGCACCGCCGAACCTCCTCCGGGCCCCCGGACGACCGCCTCGGACCGATGCTCTCGCCTCCCGGCAACCCTTGCTCGCCTGCGACGCCCACACCGGCTTCGTCCGGACCGAGGACTACGACGGTCCTCTGGAGCTGCTGCTCTTCCTGATCCGACGGGAAGGCATCGATCCACGCGATCTGCGGGTGGCGCCGATCTGCGACGCCTACCTGGCCCAGGTCGAGCTGATGGACGCGCTGGACCTGGACGTGGCCGGCGACTTCGTGGTCATGGCCAGCACCCTGTGCCTGCTCAAGAGCCGCGAGCTGCTGCCCCGCTCGGTCGTGGACGACGAAGAAGAAGAAGAGGACCTGCGCGACGGGCTGGTGCGCCGCCTGGTCGAGTACGAGCGCTACCGCGAAGCCAGCGAACGACTGGGCGACCGGCACCTGCTCGGCCGCGACGAGTTCACCCGGCCCCACGTCGAGCTCGACGTGTCCGAGCGCCCGGTCGAGCCCGGCTGTGACGCGATGGGCCTGCTGGAAGTGCTCTACGAGCTCGTGCAGCGCCAGCAGGCACCCGAGCCGGTGCACGAGGTCGAGCTCGAGGTCTACAGCCTGCGCGAGATGGCCAGCTGGGTGCTCACGCAGCTCGGCCAGGGGCCGCGGTCGCTGGCCGACCTGCTGTCCGAGCTCGACCGCAAGCTCGACCGGGTGGTGTGCTTCCTGGCGTCCCTCGAGATGGCGCGCCTGCAGCTGCTCGACGTGCGGCAGAGCCATCACCTGGCGCCGGTCGTGCTGCACCCCGTCCGCGATCCCGAAGGCGCCGACCTGTCGTCGCTGGCCGGGGGCATCTGATGTCGGACGAGCGGCCCCCCGGCGACGAGCCGGAGGACCTGCCGCCGCCGGTGGCCGAGCTGCGGCCACTCCCCGAAGAAGACGTGGACGATGGCGAGTCGGTCGGTCCCGACGACACGCGGGCGATGGTCGACAACCTGATCATGCTGCCCGGCGTCGAGCGCATCCCCGAGCCGTCGCCCATCCGGCACGGCGGGCCCGTGCGGCCGCCCCGCGTGGTGCCCTTCGACGACGATGGCGACGAAGACGGTGGCGATGACGACGGCCTCGAGGCCCTGGACGCCACGCGCCCGCCTCCCCAGCACCTGCTGGACTCGGCGATCGAGGCGCTGCTGTTCGCCGCCGACCGACCGCTGACCGAGTCCAGCATCGACCGGCTGCTCGCCAACCCCGGCGTGGCCGAGGTGCGGGCCTGTCTGGACCTGCTGGCCCGGCGCTACGCCCAGAGCGCCGGCGGCATCCGGCTGGTCCAGGTCGCGCACGGCTGGCAGCTGCGCACCGACCCGCGGTTCGCCCCGTGGGTGGCCGCGATGCGGGGCGGCAAGCCGGTCAAGCTGTCCCGGGCGGCGCTCGAGGTGCTGGCGATCGTCGGCTACCGCCAGCCCGCCACGAAGTCCGAGATCGACGACCTGCGCGGTGTCGACTCGGGCGGCGTGCTCCGCATGCTGGTCGAGCGCAGCCTGGTCGCCGTGACGGGGCGCAAGAACGAGCCCGGCCGCCCGCTGGTCTACGGCACGACGCCCACCTTCCTGTCGATGTTCGGGCTGCGCGATCTGTCGGATCTGCCGACCCTGCGCGACCTGCGCGAGCTCCAGGACGACGATCCGCGCCTGTCGCCGCTCGGTCGCGACGATCGCGGACCCCAGCAGCTTCCCCTGCCGCACCCCGAGCTGGTCGGGCGCGATCGCCTGGACGACGACCTGGACGAGCCGTCCTGGTTCGACGAGGAGTGACGGGCGGCCCGGTCGCCGCGCGCGGCGCCGGCTGGTACGCTCTGCAGCCCAGGTGACCCGGGAGGAGCGGCACCGTGGACTTGAGCGAGGTGCGAGCGGCGTCTCGGGCGCCCGCGTGGCCGACCCTGCTGGGCATCCAGCTGGTGGTGATCGCCACGCTGTCCGGGGCCTGGTGGCGCACCAGCCAGGGGCCGAGCGTGGCCGCGCGCACGCCGCTCGAAGAAGGGCTGATGACCCTGCCCGTGGCCGAGCTGTCGCCTGCGGTCTCCGACTCCCTCGAGCGGACCCGGCGCTCGGCCCGCGCCCTGGCTGCGGGGGAGGAGCCCGCTGTGGAGCGGTTCCTGGGCTTGTCGGCCGGGGCCGCGGATCTGGTGCTGGCCGGGGTGGAGTGGCGCGAGCCGGTGGCGGTCCCGGATGCGCCGGACGTGCTCGCTGTCGACTGCGAGCTCCGCGTGGTGGGCGACGCCTACGCCCTGCCCGTGTTCATCGACCTGCTGTTCCGCCAGTCGGCCCTGCCACAGCTGCGCGCCGTGGTCGCCGGGGTGCGCCCGGGCGGTGCGATGGACGCCCGCCTGGTGCTGCGCTTCCATCGGCCGGCCGCGGTCGCGGGAGATCCAGCCAGCGACCGGGTGGAGCGGCTCGTGCCGGCGGCGGACCCCGGGGTCGGCCCGCTGATGGACGACGCCCGCGAGCTGTCGCGCTGGCGGCGCCAGGCCGCGCACCGCCCCGCGCTCGAAGACGCCAGCCGGGCGCTGCGGGACCGCGCCGCCCGGCAGCTGCCGGGGGCGCTGGTCTCGCTGTGGGACCGCGGGGGCACGGTGCGGTGGAGCGCGGTCGACGGGCTGTCCGTCGACGCGCGCTGAACCCGCGGCGGGCGCTCAGCGCGGCAGGTGGAACCGCTGCAGGCGGGCGACCTGCTCGATCCGGGCCTCGGCCAGGGCGTTGCTGGCTTCGGTCGTGGTGATGCCGCTGGTCTTGGCGCGGTTGATGACCGCCTTGACCGTGTTGAAGATGTTCTCGGCCTCGGCCATCGCGTGCTCGCGCGGGGTGCGCTTGAGCTCGCTGTAGACGTTGATCAGGCCACCGGCGTTGATCACGTAGTCGGGCGCGTAGGTGATGCCCGCCCGCTCGACCGCTTCGCCGTCGACCTTCTCGTTCGCCAGCTGGTTGTTGGCTGCGCCGGCGATGATCGGGGCCTTGATGGTCGGGATGGTGCGCTCGTTGATGACGCCGCCGATGGCGCAGGGGGCGATGACGTCGCACTCGGCCGAGTAGAAGTCGTCGTCGTCGATCACGCTGCCGCCGAACTCTTCGGCCACGCGGCCCAGCTTGCGCTCGGAGATGTCGGTGAACAGCAGCTTGGCGCCGCCTTCGTGCAGGAAGCGGGCGAGGTGGTAGCCGACGGCGCCGACCCCCTGGATGGCGACGGTGCGACCGGCCACGTCCGGGCTGCCGTAGACGACCTCGAGGCAGGCGCGGATGCCGTGGAAGACGCCCCAGGCGGTGACGGGCGAGGGGTCGCCGGAGCCGCCCGACCACGAGCTGTGGCCGGTGACGTGTTCGGTCTCGCGGTGGACGAAGTTCATGTCTTCGACCGTCGTGTTCATGTCTTCGGCGGTGATGTAGCGGCCCCCCAGGCTGTCCACGAACCGCCCCAGGCTGCGGAACAGCCCTTCGCTCTTGATGGTGTTCGGGTCGCCCCAGATGACGGCCTTGCCGCCGCCCAGGTCGAGACCGGCGACCGCGGCCTTGTAGGTCATGCCGCGCGACAGGCGCAAGACGTCGCGCAGGGCTTCCTGTTCCGTCGCGTAGTTGTAGAGCCGACAGCCACCCAGCGCCGGGCCCAGGGCCGTGCTGTGGATGGCGATGATGGCGCGCAGACCGACGCTGTCGTCGCGGCAGAAGACGACCTGCTCATGGCCCAATTCGGAGAGCTCTGCGAACACGCTCATGCGGACTCCTGCGGGCGGTGCGGCGCCCGTCACGGGGGGAGGGGAAGGACAGCCGATCTATGGAAGGACCCGGGCCGTCGCATCCCTGGAGGCAACATTCGCCATTCAGCGCGCCGGGGGCACGCCGGGCCGGGCCGGGCGGATCACCGGTGAGGAGATGTCGCGTCCGTCCGCCTCGGAGGGCGCGCTCTGCTACCCTCCGCCGACAGCGAGGCACTCGTGGATCGAGGCATCTTCCAGCAGTGGCGCGAAGGCGACCCGATGGCCACGGCTGCCGTGCGCAACCAGCTGCGCGAGCTCGCCGAGCCGATCGTGTCCGTGGCACCGGGCGATGCGGAGACGCGCCGCGGCGTGACCGCCGACGTCGCCCGCGAGGTCATGCAGCGCGAGCCCGCGACCGTCCAGGAGCTCCAGGCCCTCACCGTCATGGTCGGCGCGCGCCACGTGGTCACGGCCCAGCGCGCCGTGCGCCCGCCGACCGGCGACGCCCACCTGCCGCCCCAGCTGGTGGTGTCGATGGCCGTGGCCGAGGACAGCCTGGGCGACGCTGCCCGCGAGAGCGCCCGGGCGCACATCGCCGCCTGCCGGTCTTGTGGCGACGAGCTGCGCCTGGTGCGCCGGCTGGTCAAGCTCAGCGGCTCGTCGCAGGTGCCGGGCACCGAAGACGCGCCGGCCGAGCACCACCCCGCGCCCGAGCCGGCGCCGCCCCCCCGAGCCACGCCCGTGGTGGCGCGGGGCGAGCCGGACCCGGCGCTCGCGGCGGCCCCCCCGCCGGCGGTTCGTCGGCGACGGGACGCAAGCGGTCCCATCCGGGCGCCGCGTGGGGGACGGCTGGATGCGTCGGCCACCGTGCCGTGGTGGCGAGCCATGTGGCCGGTCCTCGCGATCGTCGCGGTCGCCGCGGGACTGGTCTTCGCCCGGGGCCAGGGGTCCCTCGCCCGCGCTCGCAGCGCCGAGGTCGCAGCCATCGCCGACCGCACGCCCCCCGCCGCGCCCCTGCCGGAAGCCTTGCCGTGGGAAGCCCGCGGCGCCGTCGCGGACCTCGGCAACGGCGACTGCGCCTCGGCCGCACCCCGCTTCCACCTCGCCCACGTGCAGGTGCCCGACGAACCCGAGACCGCCCTCTGGGAAGCCGCGGCCTGGGTCTGCGCCGGCGACGGCGAGAAGGCACAGCGTGCACTGGACTGGCACCGCCAGGCCGCGGGGCCCATCGACAGCGCGCAGGTCCAGTGGATCCAGGCACAGACCCTGCTGCTGCGCGGCCAGCGCAGCGAGGCCCGGGCCGCGCTGGTGGCGCTGCGGGCCCGCGACATCGAGCGTGCGCCACAGATCGAAGCGCAGCTGGCGGCGCTCTCGGCCCTGTAGCGCCGCTCAGAGCGGAGACAGCGGCGGTGTGCCCGGGCGGGCCAGCCACTCCCGGAAGAAGCCGTCGCAGTCGTCGGAGCGGCGGCAGAACCGGCAGGCGTCGTCCTTGTGGAAGGCGACGACATCGGGCAGGAACAGCAGCGCGTCGTCGCGCTGGTGGTCGGCATCGACGTACCAACGGTTGCCGGTGCGATCGACCAGGTGGCCGTAGCGCTCGAGGTGGCAGGCTGGCAGGCCCTTGACCGCGGCGGGCACGCCCGCCCGGTCGAGGTTGGTCAGGCTCGGCAGCAAGCGGGCGACGACCTCGCGGGAGTCGGGGGCCGAGGCCACGACGTCGGGGGAGGTGGGGAAGGGGAAGGTGAAGGTGTGGCGGTGGGGCGGCAGGCGCACCAGTGCGGCGACGACGTCGCCCAGGTGCGGGAGGGCGTCGGCGTCGAGGACGGTGTGGGTCGCGACCGACAGCCCCGCGGCGGTCAGGCGGGCGGCGGCCTGGACCGCGGCCGCCAGCTCCGCGCCTGGACACAGCGGCAGGACCACGGTGTCGACCCGATCCCGCCAGGTCGCGGGCTCGAGGCCGGCGAGGTCTTCGGGGCCGACGTGCAGCACCACGCGCTCGACGCCCTCGGACCGGGCCAGATCGATGTGCCCGGGCGTGTCCGGGCGCCCGGCGACCCCCACCCCGGACAGCACGAGGCCCGTGCAGGGACGCGTGCGCGGCGTGCGATGCCCGACGGTGAAGTGCCGGATGTTCTCGGCGATCTCCGTGGCATCCATGGAGCGCGTCGGCAGGGGCGCTCCGGCGCGGATGCGACCCGGGTAGCTCCGCTGCACGCGGATCTGCACGGTGGTGGGACTCTCGACGGCCCCGGCGGCGGTCCAGCGCAGCATGGGTCCCCGGCTAATCGGCCCGACAGCCGGACTGCCAGCCGATCGAGGCGGAGAAGGACGCCGTCGGGACCGGTCCGCTCAGGGCCTGCTCCGCCCGCGCCTCCCATCGGACCGGGCACGGCAGGACCCAGCCGTAGCCGAGGTACGCCTGCGCGCGCCCTTCCTGGCCCACGCTTCGGGTGCCGAGGGAGACGGTGCCCCACAGCTCGTCCCTCCCCCGAAACCGCCACAGGCGGCCCGACAGCTCCACCGACGACGCGGGCCGGACCGCCTGGCGCGCGATGCGCTCGGGGTCGCCCAGCACCTCGAGGCCGATCCTGCCCCGCGCCAGCAGCCCCTCCTCCGCCTGCCAGCGCATCACCAGGTCCAGCCCCAGATCGGTCTCGTCCGTGCCCAGCTCCCGCCGGTCGTCCGCGTTCGGCAGCTTGACCCACGTGCCGATGCCGATGTCCGCGAGCCGGGCAGGCACGTAGCCTTCGGCGGCCAGTCGGATGTCGCCGGGTCCGGACAGGACGCGGCCGTCGTCGTACCGGTCCTGGCGCCAGCCATCGACCCGGCCATGCAGCGCGACCTGGGACGAGGGGCGCCAGGAGCCGGCGGTCCACAAGGCGATGCGGTCGCGCGGCTGCTCGAAGAAGGCCGGCGTGGCGCCTTGCTCGGCAGTTGCTCCCACCACCACCATCCCGTCCGGCTGTAGCGGCGTGCCCGCCAGCGCGCCCGGGAGGAGGAAGAGGAGGAGCATGCCGGCAGTATGTCAGCCGAACAGCGCCTGCTGGCGACCCTGTCCCGGCACGCGGAAGGGCGAGGGATCCGGCATGGGAGGAGGCGCGCCGTAGCCCAGCTTCTTGTGCCACAGCTCGAACAGGGCGATGGTGGCGTCCCACGAGCCGCCGCCAGCCTGCATCCGGTGCCCGAACCGCGGGTCGTTGAGCTGGCCGTCCCGCAGGCGGCGGATGCGCGCTTCGACGGCCGCGGCGCGCCCGGGCAGCCGGTCGCGCAGGCGGGCCAGGAACACCGCGGCGACTGCGCCCGGCAGGCGGAGGGGGATCTTCCAGGCGAAGGTCGCGCCGTGGTCCCGCGCCGCCTGGAGCACGGCCGGGATCTGCCGGTCGCCGAGCCCGGGGATGACCGGCGAGACGCTGACTCCGACGGGCACCCCGGCGTCGGCCAGGGCCCGCATCGCCCGCAGTCGGGCCGACGGGGGCGGGGCCCCCGGCTCGAGGGCGGCGACCAGGTCGGCGTCGATGAGGGGCAGGCTGATGCTGACGGTGGCAGCGCCGATCGCCGCCAGCGGGGCGAGCAGGTCCAGATCGCGGGTCACCAGGGGGGATCGAGTGATGATGCCGAGCGGGTTCTGGAACCGCGCCAGCACGTCCACGCAGCCGCGGGTGAGCAGCAGCCGACGCTCGATCGGCTGGTAGCAGTCCGTCACGCCCGACAGCACGATGCGTTCCCCCTTCCACGAGGGCCGGCGCAGCGCCGCTTCGAGCAGGTCCGGGGCCCGGTCCTTGGCGACGATCACCCGCTCGAAGTCGCTCCCGGCGCCCAGGCCCAGGTACTCGTGGGTCGGTCGGGCGTAGCAGTAGGCGCAGGCGTGGGTGCAGCCGCGGTAGGGGTTCACCGACCAGTCGAAGCCGATGTCCGGGCTGTCGTTGTGCTGCAGCACGCCCTTGCTGGCGTCGTGCTGCACCTGCAGCCGCGGGGGCGGCGGCGGCTCGTCCCACTCGATCTCGCGGGCATCGAAGCGGTTGGGCGGATTCCATGACCTGAACATGTGTTCAGGGTACCCGGGTCAGGGCGCGAGGTCCACTTCACAAGGCGGGACCAGCCCGAGCGCGGCCCCGCGGGCCAGCAGCTGGCGGATGCCCTCGACCCCGTCTTCGCCGTAGTCCAGCGTGTCCTGGTTCGCGTAGAGCGACAGGTAGTGGTCGATGCTGGGGGCGTCCGTCAGCTCGCCTCCGCGGGCGAGCAGCCAGGCGATGGCGTCGTCGCGGTGGTCCATCGCGTGCTGGATGCTGCGCCGGATGACGCGGCTGGTCCGGGCGATGACGTCGGGGCCCAGGCTGCGGCGGATCACGTTGCCGCCCAGCGGCAGCGGCAGCCCGCCGGTGTCCTGGTGCCACCACTGACCGATGTCGACGACGGCGTTCAGGCCGCGCTTCTCGTAGGTCAGGCGACCCTCGTGGATGAGCAGGGCCGCGTGCACCTCGTGCTCGGCCAGGGCCCGGAACACCCGCTCGGGCGGAACGATCGGCACGACCACCGGGTGGAAGTCCGTGATCATGCGCAGCACCATGTAGGCCGTCGTGGTCAGCCCGGGCACCGCGATCCGCAGCCCCCGCAGGTAGTCCACGTCGTGCGGGCGAGGGCTCACCACCACAGGCCCGTAGCCGCGGCCGACGCTGCCGCCATGCGGCAGCAGCTGCCAGTCGGCGGCGATGCGCGGGTACCACGCGATGCTGATCGCGTTGACGTCGTACTCCGCGGCGCCGCTGGCCAGCTTGTTGAGCGCGTCGGTGTCGGCCGTGCCGATGTCGAAGTCCAGGCCTTCGGTGTCGACCAGGCCCAGCCTCAGCGCGCGGAACATGAACAGGTCGTCCGCATCGGGACTGATGGCACAGCGGATCTGCACGTCCGACTCCCTGGGCAGGCGGGACGCCGGTCCTTACCCCACGGGCGGCGCAGGCCCCACCGCTGCCGTGGCCGGTTCAGTCGATCAGCGGCTTGTCGATCTGCTCGGTGGCTGCGTCGTCCAGGCCCAGCTCGCCCGGACGGGCCAGGCCGCTGCGACCGCCGCCCAGCCGGGCCGCGGCCAGGGCGTTGGCGTTGCGCAGGCGCTCGCCGAGGGTGGCCAGCAGCCGCCACAGCAGCTGCCCGCCGACTTCCGGCTCGCGCTGGGCGAAGTCCTTGAGGAGGCTTCGCCGCACGACGATCGCCGACCCGAAGCCAGCGCCTTCGACCGACGCCGTGCGCGGCATCGCTGGCTCGATGAGCGCCAGCTCGCCGAAGTGTTCCCCCGCCGACAGCCGGGCCAGCTCGACCCCGTCGCGCTTCACGGACACGTCGCCCTGGACGATGACGAACATCGAGTCGCCTTCTTCGCCCTCCTTGACCAGCACCTGGCCCGGCACGAAGAACAGCTCCTCGCAGATGCGGCTGACGCGCAGGCGCACGTGGAAGGGCATGCCCTCGAACAGGAACAGGGTCTCCATGATCCGGGCACGGGCGCGGGCGGCTTCCGTCTGCGGCGACGCCTCGGGCTCGACCATCACCACGGTGACGTTGTCGTGCCCGCCCTTCTCCAGGGCCTCGGCGATCAGGTGCCGTCCGGCGGTCTCGATGTCGTTCTCGGCGGTGATCGCCTCGATCCGCCCCTGGTCCACCATGTCCGACAGGCCGTCGCTGGACAGCAGGATCCGGTCGCCGGGCAGGACCTCCAGGCTCATCAGGTCGGCCTGGACGGTGGGGTACAGGCCGATCGCCCGCGTGATCACGTTGCGGTAGCGGCTGCGCAGCGCCTGGTCGCGGTTCATCTGCCCGGTGCGCACCAGCTCGTTGACCATCGAGTGGTCCTCGGTCAGCTGGCGGATGAGCCCGTCGCGCACCAGGTAGCCGCGCGAGTCGCCGACGTGGGCCAGGAAGGCGCTGCCGCCCCCGACGATGGCGCAGACCAGGGTCGTGGTCATGCCGCGGCGGCCGTTGGCTTCCGCTTCGTCGTAGACCCGGCGGCTGGCGGTCTGGCAGACGCTGTCGAGCATCTCGAGGACGGCGTTTCGCGTCGACCACTCCGGGCGGTCGGCGAAGGCCTGCACCACCTCGGACAGCGCCAAGCAGAATTCCTCGAAGGTCTCGATGGTGATCTTGCTGGCGACCTCGCCCGCGGCGCGCCCGCCGACGCCGTCGGCCACGACGAAGACGCCGTGCCCCACGTCCGCCAGCATGGCGTCTTCGTTGCTCTTGCGGCGTCGGCCGGTGTCGGTGAGGGCGATGTGGCGGATCATGGTGTGCTGCGGGAGCTTCGGGGAATGGGAGCAGGAGGGTACTCGACGGCGGCCTCGCCGTGCACGTTCGGGCGGCGGACGCGACGCATGCTCACAGGATCTGGATGGGGATCCGGTGCACCACCAGCGGCGCGTCCTCGGACTCGGGGGTCCAGCGGCTGCTGGCGCGCTCGGCGGCGTCCAGGCGGTAGACGCCCACCTCGATGGCCCCCCGGCCGGCGCGCTGGCGCTGGCTGACCTCGAAGGTCGCGTCCAACGCGACCTCTCCGCCAGGAGGCAGGCGCGTGTCGCTGAGGGTGGCCCAGGGCGGCGCGTCTTCGACCGTCCGGGCCAGGTCGTGGGTGAACGGCTCGCTCACCACCTTGCCGTCCTCGCCCACGATGCGCGCGACCACGCGGTAGGCCTTGAAGGGCGAGCCCGTCGGCACGCTGTGGCCGGCGCCGGTGTTCTGCAGGCGCAGGGACACGGCGAAGGGCTCGCCGCGCTGCACCTCGGGGGCGCCGGTGCGCACCAGGACCGACAAGGCGCGGGCGGTGTCGGCAGGGAAGGCGTGGCTGCTCTGGGCGGCGAAGCGGGTGGCGGTGGCGGCGCCGGCGACCGGCGGCATGTGGCAGTCGACGCAGCCGACCCCGGCGGCGGCGTAGGGGCTGCGCTCCCACTCGCCCCAGGTGTCGTAGAAGGGCTGGTCGGCATCCGGCCAGGTCAGCTGGTGGCAGGTGGCGCAGACCGCGCCGGACGCGAGCTCGTCGGAGTGGGCCAGGGGGTGTGGCGCAGCGCCGCCGGCGCGGGCGGTGGCCACGACGCCGTCGCGCACGTGGCAGGCCGCGCAGGTCACGCCTTCCGACATCAGGGTGGGGTCCCAGGTCGGGTTCTCGCGCATGTCCGGGCGGGCCAGGTCGCCCTCGACGTAGCCGGCGGCCAGCCGGGGGTGCTGGTTCTGCAGGGGCAGGTGGCAGCCGGTGCAGGCGGTGGTGTCGCCGGTGCGGTCGAGCGCGGCGCGGAAGGCCGGGGCGTTCCAGGCGCGGGCGTGGGGGCCGTCCTTCCAGGCGTCGTGCACGGCGCCATGGCAGCCGTTGCAGCCCTGGGCGGACAGGCTCGGCAGCCCGTCGGGGACCTGCTGGGCCGGCACGGGCAGCCCGTCTGCGAACAGGGCGGGCGCGGACGGCATCGGCGGCGCGGCGGGCGTCGCCGTCGCGGCAGGAGGGGCGGGCTCGGGAGGAGGCTCGGCCCCCTTGCGTCGGGCGGCCAGGGCGACGCCGGCGCCGAGGAGGAGCACCACGAAGAGCTTGCGGGCGATGGACCACCTCTGCGCGGACATGGGGACCGTCGGGAGGATCGAGGGAGCCGCGGAGCTGCAGCGCCGGGAGGGCCGCACCCTACCGCAGGCAGCTGCTCGCACGCGGCTTCGAAGCAGTGGAGGAGGGCGGGGGGCTCTGCTATTCTCGCAGCGCTCCGGAGTCGCCCATGCCGCCTGTGTCCGCGCCCGTCCTCGGCCGAGGCCTGTCCCGACGCAACACCAGCCCGGAAGCGTCCGGTGGACCGCCGGCGCCCGCCGCGGGGGGGCGTCGTGAAGATGCCCGCCACGACGACGCTCTCGCGGTACGCCAGGCCGCCAACGACCGTGCCTTCGGGCGGGTCCAGCCCTCGGTCGAGTCCCACGCGGCCCTGACCGAGAGCCTGCACGGGGTGTTCGGCAACGCCATGGTGCAGAGCGCGCTGTCCGGTCGGCAGACGGGTCCCGGCGAGATCATCGAAGGCGCGATGACCATGGGCGCTGCGGGCATGTCCGTGGCGAACGACGTCCCGGGCCTGTTCAGCAACAGCCTGGTGAATTCCTGGCTCGGCGACTTCGGCGACGGCGCCGCGATCACGGCCCCCTCGGCCGACGGCGCCTCGGCCGCCTTCACGGGCGCCGCCTACGACGGTGCGGGCGTCGACCTCGCCGTCGCGCGCCGCGCCCAGGGCGAGGTGTTCGCCGACGACGCGCCCCGCAAGCTGGACACCGCGCTCGGCCGCGGCGGGCGGCCCCTCCCCGGCGATCTGGCGGCCCGCATGGGCCAGGCCTTCGGTGGCGTCGACTTCTCGTCGGTCCGCATCCACACCGACGGCGCGGCGGCCCAGGCCGCCCAGGCGATCAACGCGCACGCCTTCGCCACCGGCACCGACATCTACTTCAACCGCGGCGCCTTCTCCCCGAACACGCCGACGGGCCAGCACCTCCTCGCCCACGAGCTGACCCACGTGGTCCAGCACATGGAAGGCCGGCTGCGGCCGGGCGGCGGCGGGGGCATGGACGTCTCCAGCCCCAACGACCCGCACGAGCTCGAGGCCGAGGCCGTGGCGGCCCAGGTGACCCGCGACCTGCGCAGCGGAGCGGTGGACACCGCGCTGGAAGCGCCCGACACCGATGCCCCCGCGCAGGGCGATGCGGGCGTGCAGGACGCCATCGCGGCGGTCGGCGGCATGGCCTCGGCAGCGGCCCCGACGGCGGAAGCGGCCGTCGACGGCCCCGCGACCGACGTGCAAGCGGGGGCGACCGCGGCCGATGCCGGCGTGCACCGTCGCCGCGACGCGCGCGGGGGGCGGCGCCCGCTCCGGCCGTGGCGGTGGGGGCCGACCGGGCGGCGGCGAGCGGGCGCGCGCGCGGCGGCGGCGCGCGCGGTGGCGGTCGCGGCGGGCGCGGTGGTGGTGGCCGCGGCGGCGACGCCGGCCTGGACGTGCTCAGCGGCGTGCTGGGTGAGCTCGACCCCGTGGCGCACGACGTCCTGGGCGAGCTGCGCCAGATCCTCGGGGACGAGGTCAGCTTCGAGGGTGAAGGCCTGGACGGCCTGATCGGCGGCCTGGGCGCCGTGTTCGGCGGCCCCGGTTCGGCGCAGACCCGCCCTGGTGGCCCCGGCGCCGGCGAAGGCGCGACGGGCGGCAGCGGCCGGCCCGAAGGTGGCGGCAGCAGCCCGGCCTCGGACCAGTCCTGGAGCGTGAAGAAGGGCAGCCGCGGCGCGACCCCGGGCGAAGGCGAAGGCGCCGGCGTGCGCCTCGAAGGCGAGCTCCCCGCCTTCGCCCGCGATCTGGTCCAGACCATCGTGCAGCAGCTGGCGTCCGGCGAGTCCCTGGACGTCGACGTCATCTGGAACCGCCTGACCGAGGCCTTCCCCCAGCAGATGGACGCCGAGCTCGACCTGGGCATCGAGGGCCGCCGCGCTCCCGACGTCGGCATCCCCGGCTTCTCCGACGGCGCCCGGCCCGACGGCCCCGGCGGCGAAGGCATCGGCGGTGGCTTCCGCGGGGGTGGCGCGCCCACCCGTCGTGGCCAGAACGACCCCGAGGGCTTCGATCCCCGCGCCTACGTCGAACAGCTCGTCGGCCGCTTCCAGCGCCTGACCGAGGGCGACCTCGGCGCGGCGCTGGGCCCGGCCCTCGGCCAGGAACTGGCGAAGTTCGTGCCCGGCCTGGGCGCCGGCAGCGGCGGCTCCGTCGCCGGCATGGCGCTCGGCGGCGTCTCCGGCCTGCTGGCCGACGCCCTCCCCGGCCCCAGCGCCGGCGGTCCCGGCCAGGCCATCGGCCGCCTGGCGGGCGGCGTCGACTGCCCCGCGGTCGAAGAGCAGCTCGGCCAGCGCTTCGGCAGCATGGTCGACCAGCACCTGCCCGACTGGGACGCCAACGAGATCGGCATGGTGTCCCTCGGCTCCGGCACCGGCCGGCGCCTGCCCGACGGCCGCGCCTCGCTGTTCGAGACCGAGACCGAGGACTGGGGCTTCGCCACGACCGAGACCGAGTCCGCAGGCAACAGCTCCGGCGGTGGCGGTGGCGGCGGCGGCGGCGGTGGCGGCGCTTCTGTCGGCGGTGGCGGCGGCGGAGGCGGCGGTGCAGTCGTCGCGACCCGCGGCGCCGAGCAGGACGAGGAGCCCCCGCGCACCTACGACGAGGCCGAGGCCGTCGGCCCCGTGTTCGAAGACGCCAGCGGCGAGCTGGACGAGGACACCCGGCGGGCCATCGACAGCTCGGTCTCGGGCGAGGCGCAGGCCCAGGCCGAAGCCGAGGTGGGCGTCGAGGGTCCGGTCGAGGAGGAAGGCGGTGGCGGAGAAGACGCCTTCGCCGCGGGGCCCGACGTCGATGCCGGCGGTGGGTACTCCGGTGCCGGCGGCCCCGGCGGTCCGACCGCGCCCATGAGCAGCGACGGTGGTGGCGGCGGCTGGACCCCCGGCGGAAGCAGCACCGTGGACGTGGCCGAGGGCATGGTCAGCGCGACCCCGACGGACCGCGCCCGCGGCTACGCCGAGTTCACCGGCGCGGTCGGGGACGCCGTCCGCACCGAGACCGACGACTTCGAGAGCAGCCTGCCCGAGCTGCACGCCACCCTCGACGGCGACGCCGAGCGAGCGGAGCTGCCCTCCCTGGACGTCGAAGCCGGTACCGGGTCCGGCGAGATCGACGGCGGTGTCCGCGGCGCCACGCCCGCGACCCCCCGCGCCTCGGCCACCGAGATGGGCCGCCACGAAGCGGATCCGACCGCCCGACGCCCCATCGACTCCCTGACGGAAGAATCCTCCGAAGAAGAGAAGAAGGCCGCTGGTGAAGCCGCGATCCGCAACATCGCCACCCGCGACGGCGACGTGCAGGTCACCCCGACCCCCAAGCCGGAGGTCGAGCTGGCCGGTGAGACCGACCCCGCGCGCACCGACCGCCAGTTGGCCGACGGCATGGCCCAGGCCGAGCGCGAGCGGGCCGCCCACCGCCGTCGCATCCTGGCCGATCCCGGCCCCGACCGCGTGCGCCCGCTCGGCTTCGACGACGTGCACGAGCTCGAGCGCCACGGCGTCTCCCGCGACTTCCCGAGCTCCGGCATCCCCGGCATCGACGAGTACAACGGCTATCCGCTGACCGGCGACGTGACGGGCCTGTTCGACGGCCACCACGGTCCCGACATGCAGAGCCGCCTGCAGGAGACCCGCGGCGAGTTCGACCGGGCTGCCCGCGACCGCGACGACGGCCGCAGCCGTGAGCTCGACCGCGCCGACGAAGAAGCCCGCCGCCTGAACGAGGCCGCCCAGCGCGACCAGATGGGCGAGGTCGACCGCGCCCGCGGCGAGGTCCGGCGCCAGCAGCAGGACACCCTGCGCCGCCAGAACGAGGAGCTCGGCCGCCTGGACCGCGACGCCCGCCGCCGCCAGGGTCAGGACATCCGCCGCATGCAGGAGCGGGTGAGCACCGACCAGCAGAGCATCGACACCCGCTTCCAGCAGGCCGAGCGGCAGGCGATCAACGAGGTCGAGGCGGGCAACCGCGAGGCCGAGGAGGAGCGCCGTCGCGAAGAGGAGCGCCAGGCCAACCGCCCGTGGTGGAAGAAGGCGATCAGCGCCGTCGCCGACATCTTCAAGGCCATCGCCGAAGTGGTCACCGCCATCTTCGACGCCGTGCGCAGCGCCGTCGGCGCCATCCTGGACGCCGCCAAGGAGTTCGCCACCAGCGTCATCGACGCCTGCGCGAGCTTCGTGAAGGGGCTCATCGAGGCCTTCGGCGAGTTCCTGCAGGGCCTGGTGATGGCGCTCCTGGGCGACATCTTCCCGGGGCTGGCCGAGGCGCTCTGCGAGGCCATCGACCAGGTCGTCGACGCCGCCACCGAGCTGGTCGACGAGATCGCCGAGGACCTGAAGTCGTCCATCGAGGCGCTGGTCGACAGCATCAACAGCGCGCTCGAGGCCATCGCCAACGCCTTCGAGGCGGCGATCAACACGGCGATCGCCCTGGCGGAAGCCGTGCTGACCGGCGACTGGATGGAGGTCGCGCGCCTCATCCTCGAGCCCGTGCTGCGCGCGCTCGGCATCGATCCCGAGGCCTTCTACAGCGTCCTGGCCAAGTCCGAGGACATCATCGTCAGCATCGTCAACGACCCGGGCTCCTTCATCGGGAACCTGATCGACGCGGCGGCGCTGGGCTTCACGAACTTCGGGAACAACTTCCTCACCCACCTCCAGACGGGCTTCTCCGAGTGGATGATGGGCGCCCTGGCCAGCAACGGCATCGAGCTGCCGACCAGCTGGGACGGGCCGGGCATCCTCAAGCTCGCCCTGGACGTCTGCGGCATCGACCGCCAGTACGCCGTCGACAAGATCCGCGAGCACTTCGGCGACGAGACCGCCGAGCGCATCGACTGGATGGTCGACTACGTGGCGGCGGCCTGGGACAACGGCCTCGAGGGCATCCTGGACATCGTCCAGGGCCAGGTCGGCGACCTGTACCAGCAGGTCAAGGCCGAGGTCGGCGAGTACCTGATGGAGCGCGTCGTCGTCGCGGCGGCGATCAAGATCGCCAGCATGTTCAACCCGGTCGGTGCGCTCATCCAGGCCGTCATGACCGCCTGGAACGTGTACACCTTCCTGCGCGACGAGATCAGCCGCATCTTCGCCATCGTGCAGAGCGTGGTGAACTCGATCCACGACATCGTGATGGGTGTGATCGAGCCCGCCGCGCGCGGGGTCGAGAACGCGCTCGCGGACCTGATCCCGGTGGCCATCGAGCTGCTGGCCCGGGTGCTGGGCATCGGCAACCTCGACGACAAGGTGCAGGAGGTCCTGACCGCCCTGCACGACAAGATCGACGAAGGCGTGGACAAGGCCCTGGACTGGGTCAAGGACCTGTGGCCCGGCGGCGGCCGCGAGAGCAGCGGCGACACTGGCGAAGGCGTCGACACGGCCGAGGAGTCCCAGGAGGGCGAGGACGAGGAGAAGACGCCCGAGGACGTCACCTTCCCGACGCGCACCTTCACGGACGCCGAGGGCGAGGGCCACCGGATTTGGATCGAGCAGAACGGCGGCAACCCGCAGGTCATGGTGGCCAGCACCCCGTCGCGCCCGACGGTGGCCACCCTCGACGGTGGCGACTTCGAGCAGGTCGACGGCGCCGACGAAGGCCGCGTCGCCACGCTCCAGGCCCAGGCCGACACCCTGGCCCGCAACCTGGGCCTGGACAGCAGCAACGAAGCCGACATGGCCAGCCTGGAAGCGACCATGGGCCAGATCGCCACCATCCTGGCGACGGCCGAGGACCGCAGCCTGGCGACCGTCGCCAACGAAGAAGGCGGCGGCGCCCTGGCCAAGTACGCCCAGCTGCAGCGCGCCAAGGGCAGCCTGGGCGGGCTGGTGGCCGACTTCGAGACCCGCTGCGACACGCTGCTCGAGCAGGACGACGCGATGCTCGCCCTGCAGGCCATGAAGCAGGTCTTCTACTCCAGCCCCAGCCGCTGGCTGATGAAGGGCCCCGCGCTGACGGCCTCCGAGCTGGCGTCGAGCATCGGCGCCAACGCGGCGGCGGGCTCGCTGTCCCGCATCCTGACGATGCGCGACGTCTACAACCGCCACCTCAAGCCGACCGTGCGCGCCCGCTACGAAGACGACGACGACCTGGCGCAGGATCTCCAGGCCGACCACAACGCGGTCGACGCCGACAACGATCTCGACAACCGCACGTCCGTCGCCAACAGCAGCGGCATCGGCTGGTGGTTCGACGCGACGGCGACCGACGCCAGCACCGTGGTCGACCTCAAGCACGACCTGACCATCAGCAACGGCTACTACGACAAGGGCGCGCTGCGGCTGGACTACGACACGGCGGCGGTGGCCCAGGCCTTCGAAGGCAAGATGTTCAAGCCGACGGTGTTCGAGGGCATCCCGCAGGGCGACGGCGCCGACCCGATGTGGGTCGAGGGCAACGACGCGTCCTGGGGTGTGACCCGCGGCGGCATCCGCGAGGTGACGGCCAAGCCGATCGAGCTGCGGCTGTCGACCGGTCGGACCTGGGTGTTCTGAGGTGACGACGGCGCCCACGGTCGACGAGCTCCGGACGACCGACGACATCGAGGGCCTGCTGCGCCGGGCGGCGACGATGCCCGGTCCGGACAGCCAGCGCGGCGACACCTACCCCTGGGACTGGGTCAGCCGCGCGGTGCCCGAGCTGCCCGATGATCGCGCCACGGCCGTGGTCCAGGCCGCGGGCCGGCTGCTGCGCACGGGCGACAGCGACCACGCACGCTGCGGGGTGTCCCTGCTCGAGGACCTGCGGGCCCATCCGGCCCAGCCCGACGCCATCGGGGCCGCCCTGGTCGACGACAGCCACCTGCGGGCCGTGGGCGGGGACGCGCTGCTGGGCGATGCCTGGCATGCCGCCGCCGCCGCGCTGCAGTTCCACCCCGATGGCGACCTGCGAGACCGGCTGCGCCAGGCCGCCCTGCAGCCCGGCCGGGCCCTGCACGTGCTGGCTGCCCTGTCGCGGCGGGACACGGACTGGGTGGTGGATCACGCGGTCGACATCGCGACCGCCTCTCCCGACGCGCTGCCCGTGCTGATGTTCACCCTGTCTCGCTGGGTGGACGACCTCGCCCCCATCGTGCGGCGGCTGGACGGGCCGGTCCCCCGCGGCGAGCTGCGCAAGGCCATCCGCAGCGAGGTCCGCAAGAGCGCCTCGCTGTCCGCGGACGCCCGCCGCAAGGCGCTGCTCGACCTGCTGGCCTGAGCGGCGCGGTGCTGCTCTCCCTCCTCCTCGCCTGCGCAGGTGGCGCCGGGCCGTCTGGCGACAGCGCCTCCACCGACAGCGCCTCCTCCGACAGCGCCTCCACCGGCGACGACGGGGCCTGGGTCCCGGCGCTGGCGGGCGAGTGGACCGGCGGCGATCTGCACGTGCACACCTCCACCGGATCCAACGACACCGACGGGGTCTCCTTCGTCGACGACCAGGCCGCCGCGGCCCGGGACCGCGGGCTGGACTGGCTGGTGTTCACCGACCACAGCAACAGCGCGGGGTCGATGGACTGCGAGACCGGCGACGTCGAGGACTGCCCCAACCAGGGGCCGGAGTTCCCGGCCCGCGACGCGGTGGACGCCTGGTCGGGCGACATGACCCTGGCCGTCGGCGTCGAGCTGTCCCCCGTGGCGGCGCTGGACGGCGGCGACCCCCGCGGCCACGTGCTGTGTGTTCCGCGGCCCGGCGACCCCTTCGCGGACGTCGACGACGCCTTCGTCGACCGGCCCACGGGGGACGTGACCGGCGGGGCCGGCGTCGCGTGGTGCCAGGACCGGGGCGGCTTCGCGGTCGTGGCCCATCCCTACAACATCGCCCGCTGGATCGCCTACGACTGGACCGCCGACGCCTACGACGGCATCGAGGTGTTCAACGGCGGCGGCGGAGGCTTCGACGGCTTCGATCGCCAGGGCGTGGACGCCTGGCTCTGCGACCTCGCGCAGCAGCGCCCCGTGGTGGCCGTGGGCGGCAGCGACTGCCACCGCGCCACGACCGAGGGACCGCCCCCGGGGCTGCTGGACCAGGCCGTCGGCTGGCCCACGACCTGGGTGCGCGCTGCGTCCACCGGGCGCGACGACGTGCTGGCCGCCCTGGCCGCCGGCCGCGTCACCGTCAGCGAGCCCGGCGTGCGCCTGCAGGTCGAGGCTTCGACCGGTGGGCCGTGGGTTGGGCCCGGCGAGTCCCTTGCGGCCGGCACGCTGACCCTGCGGCTGCACGGCGAGACGGACGTGTCCGGGACGCACCTGCAGGTGCTGCACGTCGCCGCCGGCGCCTGCACCGACGACCCGCGCTGGACCACCGGCGGCGTGCCGACCGTGGCGCCGACGGTGCTGCACGACGAAGCCGTGACCGCCGGAGCCTTCGACCAGACCCTGACCCTGGCGCCCGGTGCTGGCGCCCTGGTGGTGCGGCTGTGGTCCGACGACGCCGCGGAGTGGCGCGGCATGGCCCTGGCCAACCCCGTGTGGCTGCAGTGAACCCCCGTCCCTGGGCGGCGCTGGACCCCGGGCCCGCGACCCGGGCCTGGCTGGCCGACTTCATCGTCGCCCTGGACATCTGCCCCTTCGCCCGCGGACCGCTGCAGCGCGGGCTCGTGCATGTCGTCGAGTCCGGGGCCGAGGCGCCGGCCGTCGTGCTCGAGGACCTGCTTGCCGAAGCCGCCGCCCTGGACGCCGCGGGCCAGGGCACCACCCTGCTGGTGCTGCCCAACGCTCCGGCCGACTTCGGCGACTTCCTGGACCTCTGCTACGCGGCCGAGGACGCCCTGTCCGCCGCCGGCTTCGATCGCCGCGTCCAGGTCGTGGGTTTCCACCCCGACTACGTCTTCGACGGGGCGCCGCCCGACGACCCGGCCAACGCCGTCAACCGCTCGCCGATCCCGCTGCTGCACCTGCTGCGCTGGCAAGAGGTCTGGGACGCCATCGAAGGCCACAAGGACATCCGCAGCGTGCCGACGCGCAACGCCCGCCTGCTGCGGGCGCAGGCGGGCTGGTCGCTGCCCGGAGACGGGGACTAGCTCAGTACTTCGGAAGGCTCGGGTCGATCTCGTCGGCCCACGCCAGGATGCCGCCTTCCAGGTTGGTCACGTCGGTCCAGCCTGCCGCGACCAGCGCGGCCGCCGCCTTGGCCGACCGCCCGCCGGAGCGGCAGGTCACCAGCACCGGCCGATCCCGGGGGATGCCGCCGATGTCGCCGGCGATGACGTCTTCGTGCGGGCGCTGCAGGTCGGTGCCGGGGAAGCGGGCGATGTCGAGCTCGTGGGCCTTGCGCACGTCCAGCACGAAGGGGCTCCAGCCCGCGTCGCGCCGCGCCGCGTAGGTCGACACGTCGATCCGGTCGAAGCCTTCGTCTGCCGCCGCGTGGTCGGTGGGGGCGGCGCCTTCGTCGATGCTCGGCACGCCGCAGAACTCCTGGTAGTCGATGAGCCCCGTGATCTCGACGGCGTTGGGGTCCCGGCGCAGCTTGAGCTCGCGGAACTTCATGCCCAGGGCGTCGTAGAGCAGCAGCCGACCGGCCAGGGTGGTGCCCTTGCCCAGCAGGATCTTCACGGTCTCGGTCGCCTGGATGCAGCCGATGACACCCGGCAGGATGCCCAGCACGCCGCCCTCGGCGCAGCTCGGCACCAGCCCGGGGGGCGGGGGCTCGGGGTACAGGTCCCGGTACTGCGGGCCGCGCTCGCCGGTCTTCGGGTCGACGTGGTTGAAGACGCTGGCCTGGCCCTCGAACTTGAAGATGCTGCCGTAGACGTTGGGCTTGTCCAGAAGGACGCAGGCGTCGTTGACCAGGTAGCGGGTCGGGAAGTTGTCGGTGCCGTCGACCACGACGTCGTAGGGCCGCACGATGTCCAGGGCGTTGTCGCTGGCCAGGGCCACCGGGTACAGGTCGACCCGGCAGTGCGGGTTGATGTCCAGGATGCGGGCCTTGGCGCTCTCGAGCTTGGGCTTGCCGACGGTCGCCGTGCCGTGGATCACCTGGCGCTGCAGGTTGCTCTGGTCGACGACGTCGAAGTCGACGATGCCGATGCGGCCGACGCCTGCCGCGGCCAGGTACAGCAACAGCGGGCTGCCCAGGCCGCCGGTGCCCACGCACAGCACGCTGGCGCCCTTGAGCCGGCGCTGGCCCTCGACCCCGACGTCCTCCAGGATCAGGTGCCGCGCGTAGCGGGCGTAGTCGTCCGGCTCCAGGGCCGGCAGGTCCTCGACGTTGCGAGCCCAGACGGGGAGCGCCTCGCTCACGGCCGACCCCCGGCGCCGCCGGCGATGCTCGGCACGATGATCAGGCTGTCCCCGGCCTTGAGGGTGGCGCCCTCGCCGCCGTCGACGAACCGGATGTCCTCGTCGTTCAGGTACACGTTGACGAAGCTGCGCAGCTTGCCGTCGGGCCCGCGCAGGTGCTTCTGCAGCTGGGGGTGGTCGGTGGTCAGGCGGCCGAGCGCCTCGCCGACGGTGGCGGCGTCGACCTCGACGGTGGCAGCGCCGCCCGTGAAGCTGCGCAGGGCGGTGGGGATGGCGATCTCGACGGCCATGGGGATCTCCAGGGCGCAGCGCTGCGCCGGGAAGGGGAGGGGAGGAGGGGGTCAGGGGAGGAGGAGGGCGTCTTCGTCCATCGCGGAGCGGTCGTCCCGCAGGCGCCAGCAGCGAAGCTCGGTCACCCGAGGCGGGCCTTCGTGGCCCTGCACGCCCAGGATCAGGTAGGCCATGTTCGGCAGCGCCAGGTCCCGGTCGGTGTCGCTGTACATGGCGGGATGGTCGGGGTGCGAGTGGTAGTAGCCGACGATCTCGAGCCCGCGAGCTTCCAGGGCCTGCTCGGCCTTCATCAGGGCCAGGGGCGAGACCTGGTAGCGGTCGGCCGCCCGATCGGTGTTCGTGTTCTGCAGCCGGGTGATCGCCGTGATGCGGCCCGCGGCGCGGTCGCCCGCCAGGATGCCGACGATCTCGTGGGGATGGCCCTCGACGGCGTGCGCCTCCAGCTCGGCCCGCACGGCCGGCTCGATGGCCAGCGTGGTGCCGCTCTCGGCCACGTCCCGATCCAGCAGTGACGACATGGTCAGCCCTGCGTGCCGGGGAACACGTGCCCCTCGGACAGGTAGCGCTCGCCCGAGTCGGGGAACAGCGTCACGACCACGCCGCGCTCCAGGCCGCGGGCGGTCTCGATGGCGGCCCACAGCTGGGCGCCGCTGCTCACGCCGGCCAGCAGGCCCTCCTCGGCGGCCAGGCGGCGGACCAGGTCCAGGCTCTCCTCGGTCGGGGCCTCGAGGGTGCGGTCGGCCAGCGTCGGGTCGTAGATGCCCGGCACGATGGACGTCGCCATGTACTTGAGCCCCTCGAGCCCGTGGAAGGGGCTGTCGGGCTGCACGCTGGTCACGACGATGCCGGGGTCCTGGGTCTTCAGGAAGCGGCTGGTGCCGGTGAAGGTGCCGCTGGTGCCCAGGCTGGCGACCCAGTGGGTGATGCGCCCGCCGGTGTCGCGCCAGATCTCGGGGCCGGTCGTGTGGAAGTGGGCCAGCCAGTTGGCGTCGTTGTCGTACTGGTTGAGGTAGACGAAGCGGTCCGGCTGCTCGGCCGCCAGCTGGCGGGCGACCCGGATCGCGCCGTCGCTGCCCTCGAGCGGGTCGGTCTCGACGATGGTCGCGCCGTAGGCCCGCAGCACGGCCTTGCGCTCGGCGTTGGCGTTCTTCGGCAGGCACAGGGTCAGCCGGTAGCCGCGGGCGCTGGCGATCATGGCGTAGGCGATGCCGGTGTTGCCGCTGCTGGCGTCGAGGATGGTCATGCCGGGCCGCAGCAGGCCGCGCTCCTCGGCGTCGAGCACCATCGACAGGGCCGCCCGGTCCTTGACCGAGCCGCCGGGGTTGAACCACTCGAGCTTGGCCCAGACCTCGACGTCCGGCGAGATGTCGTCGGGCAGGACCCGCGACAGGCGCACCAGCGGCGTGTCGCCCACGCGGGCGAGCAGGCCGTCGACCCGGCTGCGGAACCAGTGCGGCGGGGGCGCCAGGGGGCGTGCGATGGCGAGCGACACGGCGTCTCCAGGCCGAGGAGCTTATTCCTACCTGTCAGGTAGGAGTAGCATGTAGCCCCGTGGTGGCACGCGTCAAGACTCTCACCCATGGGTGAGGTTTCCACGACCGCCGGGCGACCTCAGCCGTCGAGGGCGCGCTCGCAGGCCGCCAGCAGATCCGCTGGCTCGGCCAGGCCGCCGGGCCCCAGGTCCCCGCAGGCCAGCCGCTTGTCGACGGGCGGCACCACGTGGAAGCCCCCCAGCTCGTCGAGCCAACGCAGGTTGCGCTGCACGACGGGGGCGAACCACATCTCGGTGTTCATCGCGGGTCCGAGCACCACGGGCCGCCCCTCGGGCAGGGCCATCACTGTCGTGGTCAGCACGTCGTCGCAGATCCCGCAGGCCAGCCGCCCCAGCGTGCTGGCCGTCAGCGGGGCCAGGCAGGTGACGTCGGCCCACTTCGCCCACTGGATGTGGTCCAGGGCCTGCTCGCTGTCGTCGGTCAGCACCGGGTGCCCGCTCAGCGCCGCGAAGGTCAGCGGCCCGACGAAGTCCGTCGCCCGGCGGGTCATCATCACCCGCACGTCGTGGCCGGCCTTCAGCGCCAGGCTGGTCAGCTCGCAGGCCTTGTAGGCGGCGATGCCGCCGGTGACGCCGATCAGCAGGTGCATGGCTCAGTCCCGGTCGGTGATGGTGGGCGCGCCGTCGTAGAGGGCGCTGCGCAGGTACTCGCCGTACAGCGCGATGGCGTCGCTGTTGTTGAAGATCGGGTAGTGGTCGTCGTCGGGGAACTCGACGATGCCGCCGGTCACGGCGCTGCCGTCCCAGGCGGTGCGGTTGCCCCTCAGCGGCAGCGACGCCTCGATGCCGACCAGCTCGTTGATCGGCTGGGCTTCCCAGGTCGGCGCGGCGATGGGCAGCCCCGCCGAGCCCGCCAGGATCTGGCTGGTCAGCGACGGCGTGTGCTGGTCCAGCAGGCCCGTCGTCATCAGCACGGACACCGGCTGGCTGTTCCAGAAGGGCTGCCGGCTCTGCCAGTAGGGCGCGTAGTTGAGCGGATCGACGCCCTCGGCCAGCACCTGGACCATGGCCAGCAGCGGGTGGGTGGGCACCAGCGCCTCGTCCTGGTCCAGCTCGAAAGTGCGGCGCAGGATGTCCTCGATGTCGAGCCCGCCCTGCTCGCGGTACTGGACCGCCAGCGAGATGCCGCCGCCGGCGCCGGACAGGAAGACGGCGTCGACCCGGCCGTCCAGGTAGGGCGCAGCCATCGCGCCGACCACGCCGCCGTGGCTGTGACCGAGCCAGGCGATGCGCGAGGGATCGAGCCGCAGGCTGCCGTCGGGCTGCCCGTCCCGGTCGAGGAGGGTGAGCTCGGTGTCGTAGGAGGCGAGGGTCTCGATCAGGTAGAGGTGATCGAGGGCGGCCTGCTGGAAGTTGCCCAGGGCCGCCGGCGGGTTGAAGAAGTTGAAGCTCAGGATCTCGGGGTCGGCGCCGCTGCCGCGCTCGCCGTGCAGGGGCATCGAGATGCCGATGCCGACGATTCCGTTGCGGGCCAGCACCGACGCAGGCGTCTTGGGGCCGGTGCCCGAGATGAAGGTCTGGTGCGTGCCGCCGGTGCCGTGGGCGTAGACGACGACCGGCCAGCCGTCTGGCGGCATCTCACCGATGGTCGGCACCGACACCGAGAAGGACACCTGCTGCCAGCGGGCCAGGACGGGCACGCCGGCGTCGTCTTCGACGAAGTCGCCGCCCTCGGTCAGGAAGGGCGGGCTGCCTTCCTGCCACTGGGGCAGCAGCAGCTCGCCCTGGTAGGCCTGGAAGTACGAGCCCGACAGGGTCGGGAAGACGGCCTGGTCCAGAGCCGGCAGGCTGACGGCGCTGCGGCTGTGGTCCACCCACTTCGCCAGGCGCCCGACCGGGTCCTGGGTGCGGAACTGCACGACGTCGGCGACGTCTTCGAGGGGGATGTCGAGCTGGAAGAGCACTTCCTGCAGGCTCTGGTACTCGGCGTGGTCCGGGTGGTCGGCTTCCCAGACGTCGGCCAGCCCCGGCCGGGCGCGGAACCCGCTGGTCCGCAGCAGGACCGCGTAGCGCCGGCTGGGCCGCAGCACGGCCCCCCACAGCGGCTGGATGGCGAGCACGTTCTTGTCGATGTATTCGGCGTAGTTGTCCTGCCAGGTCCAGGTCCAGGGCACGGCGGTGCCACGCAGCGGGCTGGTCGGATCGACGTCGAGCAGCAGGATCGGGCTGTCCGGACCCGTGCTGTCGAAGGCGTCGGGCAGGATCGACGTGTCCAGCGCCCGGTCCAGCGGCAGCCACACGGCTGCGTTGGTGCCGAAGCCGTCGAGCTTCTCGATCTCCTCGCAGTACAGGTCGATGAGATCGAAGTCCTCGCGTCCCGGGAAGCCCGTCATGTCCGGGTGCCCGTCGACGGTGCGGGCGTCGCTGGGGAAGGGACTGCCGAAGAAGCCCTCGCCATCGTGCACGACGGCCGGGCCGCGCGCGGCGTCGGTGCAGCCCATCGCCGCCACCAGGGAGGCGAGCGGAAGGGCGAGGAGCAGGAGCGGGGGAGGGGAGCGCACGGGTCTTGGACCTCTGGGACGCCTGCAGGCTAAGCGCGACGACCCCCCGGCGGCCACTGTGAGGGGCCGGTCGGGGCGGTCGCGCCTTGCATCCCGCCCCGTCGCACGGCAGGCTGGCACCGCCCCCCTGGAGCCGGCATGCGAGGCGAGCTCGTCCAGATCCTGGCGACCTGTCCCACCTGCCGGGTGGAGGCTGCCGTCGTGGAGCTGGTCGAGATCGGCCAGACGGACAGCCTGGTGGTCGAGGGACGCTGCCGCATGTGCGGCCGGCAGGAGGAGCACGGCACGATCCTCGAGCCGGGACGCCGCGTCTGGACCCGGGCGGCCGTGCTGGATGCGCTGGTCCGCTGGGCCGGCGAAGACGGCGAGACCGACCTGGACGCCTTCATCCAGTCCGGCTTCTCGGGCCGCGACCTGGACGGGGTGGTGGCCGCGCTGCAGGCCGGGCGCCCCATCGAGACCAGCTTCGACGTCGTCGCCTGGCTGTTCCCCGGCATGGGCGGCGGCGGCGGAGCGATGGGCGTGGCCGACGGGGACCTCGCCCGCGCGGCCGAGGCCGGGCCCAAGGGCGGCGGGGGCGTGCTGGCCCGCACCCCCGGCGACAGGACGGATGCACCCGCCAGCGACGAGCCCGCGGCCGACCCCGACGCACTGGCCCGGCTGCCGCTGCGCGCCCTGTCGGCGGTGATGCTGGCCGACGGCGTCATCCGGCCCGGCGAGCGCCAGTTCCTGGACGGCTTCGCGGCGCGCCTGGGCCTGGACAAAGCCGCGGCGTCGGACCTGCGGCCGTGGCGCCCCGCCGATCTGCCCTGGCCCACCGACCCCGAGCCCATCCTGCGGGCGATGGTCGAGCTGGCCTTCGTCGACGCCGAGCGCGACGGCTCGGAGTGGCGCGTGGTGCGGGAATTCGCGCGGCACTGGGGCTATCCTCTCGCCGATCTCGAGGCCCTGGGCCGCCAGAAGGAAGAAGCCCTCGCCTCGGCCATGACCCGACTCTGGCGGGCACTTCGCCGGCTGTTCGTGGTCGAGGACCCGACCTGAGCCCTCCTCGGCCCCCTGCTCCTCTCCCGCCGCGCCGCTGCCCTCCTCCGCCCTCCTCCTCCCCCGCACAGGATCCCACCGATGGCCAACGCCACCCCCCGCCCTCCCGCCGACCCCGAGCGCGCCGCGCAGGTCGCGCGCTTCTGCGAGGAGTTCAACGCCGTCGTCGCCAACATCGGCAAGGTCATCAAGGGCAAGGACGAGGTGGTCCGCAAGGTCCTGCTGACCATGACGGCCAAGGGCCACGTGCTGCTGCTCGACGTGCCCGGCACCGGCAAGACCATGCTCGCCCGCGCCATCGCCGCGACCGTCGCCTGCGACTTCAAGCGCATCCAGTTCACGCCGGACCTGCTGCCCATGGACATCACGGGCACCAACGTCTTCAACCTGCGCAGCAAGGCCTTCGAGTTCCAGTCCGGGCCGGTGTTCACGAACATCCTGCTGGCCGACGAGATCAACCGCGCCACGCCGAAGACCCAGTCCGCCCTGCTCGAGGTCATGGCCGAGGGTCAGGTCACGGTCGAGGGCCGCACCCACAAGATGCCGCCGCCCTTCCAGGTCATCGCGACCATGAACCCGCTGGACCACCAGGGCACCTACCAGCTGCCGGCCGCCCAGCTCGACCGGTTCACGATGCAGCTGACCATGGGCTTCCCGCCGCCGGATGCCGAGATGGAGCTGCTCGACGTGCACCTGGGCGATCGCCCGGTGGTCGACAGCCTGACGCAGATCATCACCCACGAGGAGTTCCTGGCCTGGCAGGCGATGGTGCCGCGCATCTTCATCGGCGAGCAGGTCAAGCGCTACCTGGTGGCCGTGGCCAACCACATCCGCTCGGACAGCCGCGTGCTGGCGCCGCCGTCGCCGCGGGCCGTGCTGATGCTGGCCCGCGTGGCCCAGGCCCACGCCCTGTCCGAAGGCCGCGACTACGTCACCCCCACCGACGTGCAGGTCGTGGCGGCCGACGTGTTCTCGCACCGGCTCGTGGTGAGCGGCGACGAGACCGGCCACGCCTACGTCGAAGAGGTCCTGGCCAAGGTCGTCGTGCCCGCGTGACCCACCGATGAAGACCCCCCACCCCGTGCTGTCGCTGTTCGGGATCTCGGCCCAGGGCTGCGGGATCCTGTTCCTGCCCTTCGTGGTGGGGCTGGCCTGCAGCGCCTTCTTCGACGTCAGCGAGGTCGCCGACACCGCCGGGGCGCTGACCTTCGTGGCGCTGGTCTTCATCCTGCCGCCGATGGCCCTGCAGGTGCTGGGCGTCATCATCAAGGTCGGGCGCGAGCGGCGCATGCTGCGCGAGGCCGGCCAGCTCGGCGCCAGCAGCACCCTGGCCAGCATCCACCGGCACATGCGCATCGTCACGCCACGGGGCTGGGGCGCGCTGTTCACCGGCGCCTTCTTCGTCTTCCTGAGCCTGAGCGCCAAGTGGGCCAGCCTGGGCCTGTTGGCCGTGCTGTCGCTCCTGCTCTTCTACATGGTGCTGGGGGTCAGCAGCTTCGTGAGCACCTTCCTGGTGCGCAGCTTCCAGCACGGGCTGGGCCGCAGCGGCGGCGCCATCACCCGCGAGCTGTCCCCGGCCGTCGTCGTGGCCGGCCAGCCCGCCGAGGAGCGGTTCCACCTGACCAAGGTGCCGGTGCCGCCGGGCTTCCTGCTGCTGGTGGAAGACCGAAACGTGCCCCAGGTCCAGACCGAGAGCCGCTACGCCGTCGGCGCGGGCGCCCGCCGGACCCACGTGACCGTGTCGGGCCGCTTCCGCCACACGCCGCGCGGCCTGCACCGGTTCGGCCCGGCCCAGGTCTACTACCAGGACGTGCTGGGCTTCACCCGCGTGTCGGTCGCCAGCCTGGCCACCGCCGAGCTCAAGGTGCTGCCGCGGTTCCGCGGGCTCGAGATCCTGGAGCCGCCGCGCTCGCGGCTGGAGGCGCCCGACGTCGTCTGCAAGCCCCACCGCTACGCGACCGAGGACCACTTCCGGTTCAAGGAGTACCACGCCGGCGACGACACCCGTCGCATCCACTGGCGGCTGTCGATCCGCACCGGCACGCTGCAGGTGCGCCTGCCCGAGACCAAGGAACAGTCGACCCGCCAGGTGATCCTGGTGCTGGACAGCTACCTGCCCCGCGGCCGCCTGCTGGCCGACGCGGTGGGCATGGGCAAGGTGCTCGACCACCTGGTCGAGACCTGGATCTCGCTGGCCGCCGAGCTCGAGGAGCGCGGCGACAAGGTGACCCTGGTGGCGGTCGTCGACGACGGCGCCGGCCAGGGCCACGTCGCGGTCGAGCGCATGGAGGGCAGCGCGGGCCACCGGCGCTGGCAGGACCTGGGGGCCCGGGTCCGCTGGCAGGGCGCCTACGACCTGCCCCAGGTGCTCGGCGAGCTCGACGACGATCTGCACGCCGTCGCGGTCAGCAGCCGCTTCTACGCGCCCCCCGCCGAGAGCATGGGCGGCGACAGCTTCACCTGGATCTACCTGCCGCCGCTCGACGCCCTGGGCGAAGACGAGCCGGCCTTCTGGAAGGTGTGGCTGGGCCGGCCCGACGCGTCCTTCTTCCAGCTGCTGCCGCGCATGGCCCGGCTGCCGGGCCCGGCCGGCAGTGACGAGAACCGGTTCATCCAGCAGCTGCGGGACGGCTGGTACACCTACCAGGAGTACCAGGCCCGCCGGCGCCTGCGGTTCATCGCCCTGCGCCGCGGCCAGGCCACCCTGACGGCGCTGACCAGCCGGGAAGAGACCGTCTACAAGCTCGAGCCCGGGCCCCGCGGCCATCGGCTGGTCGGGCTCGTCGCCGGCAAGTCCGGCGCCGCCCGTCGGTCGGGGGCGGCATGAGCAAGGCGTCGCGCCTGGACGGGCCCCGGCCTGGCGGCACCCGGGTCGACCCCGGGGTCGCCTACGAGAAGCAGGTCTTCAAGGAACGGCTGCGGGCCGTCGCGCGGCCGCTCATCACCTGGTGGGTCTTCCTGATCCTGATGTTCGGCGCCTTCTCGATCGCGGTGCTGATCGACGATCCCGATCCCGAGGGCATCATCGCCCTGGGCATCTTCGCGGGCATCACCGTCGCGGGCGTCGTCTGCGGGCAGCTGGCGACGCTGTTGCGGATCCGCGAGTGGGTGCTGGTCCTGAACTGGGGCCTGTTCTGGACCTTCGGCACGATGTTCGGCGTCTTCGCCACCACCGTGACCGGCAGCCTGGGCGTGCTGATCTTCGCCTTCGTGGTGCTGTTCCCGCTGTTCGTGCTGGGCGGCAGCTGGTCGCTGCGGGCGGGGCGCACCCTGTTCGGCGGCTGGATCCCGCTGATGTACGGCACCGGCTGCGCGATCATCATCGCGGAAGACAAGGGCAAGGTCGCGGACTGGCACGCCGGCAGCAAGTGGGCCGTGTGGGACGGCTTCACCCTGGCCGTGCTGGCGGTCGGCATCGCCCTGTTCCTGGCCTATCTGGTGACCCGCGAGGGCCACCGGCTGGCCCTGTGGCGACGCGGCCCCAAGGCACCGCTGATGGGCTCGGTCGAAGAGAAGGGCGACGCCCGGCCGCGGCTGTCCTTCTTCGGCTGGGCGCTGTTGGGCGTGCTGGCGATCATGCTGACCACCGGGACCGCGGTCACCGCGCCCTACCTGTGGCGCACCGGGCCCGGCCAGACCGACGACGACGACGATCCCGGCGTGCCGGGCGAGGACCCGGGCGAGGACCCCGGCGAGCAGCCGCAGGAAGGCGACAAGGGCGAGAAGAAGCAGCACGTCAACGAGCGGCTGAAGAAGCGCTGGCAGGAAGCGACCGGCGACGGCGGCGAAGAAGCCCGCGAGCAGATGTCCCCGCAGGTCAGTCAGGCCCTGGACCTGCTCACGACGCTCATCACCGCGCTGGTCCTGTTCCTGCTGGCGATGCTGGTGTTCTGGCGGCCCATCCGGCGGCTGCTGATCGCCCGGCACTTCGAGCGGCCGTTCCGGGACCTGCCGCCGACCACCCGGGTCCGCAACGGCTGGCGCCTGGTCGAGATCGCGCTCGGGGACGCCGGGGTCGAGCCGCGCCCGAACGAGCCTGCCGCCAGCCTGTGCCGCCGGGCCGTGCCGACCCTGCAGCGCATGGCGGCCGGCACGGTGGAGGTGCACGGCATGGCCGAAGCCGCCGAGATCCGCGACCGCGTCGAGTACGGCCTGGGCGTGCACCCCGACGACGTCGCGCTGATGGAGCGCACCGCGCGCTGGGCCTACCACACGGTCTGGGACCGGATGGGCGAGTGGGAGAAGATCAAGAAGCTGTACCGGGGCATCTGATGCGCCGGGCGGTCGAAGGCGGGCTGCTGGTGGCGGCCGTGGGCCTGCACGCCGCGCTCGTGCGCCGCTACTGGTTCGTCTGCGACGACGCGTACATCAGCTTCCGCTACGCCCGCATGTGGGCCGGGGGCGAGGGGCTGCGCTTCAACCACGCGGGGCCGCCGGTGGAGGGGTTCAGCAACCCGCTGTGGGTCGCCCTCGAGGCCGGGCTCCACGCCGCCGGCCTGTCCCTGCCGGTGGTGATGCCCCTCGTCTGCCTGCTGTGCTCGACCCTGCTGGTGGTGGGGCTGGCGTGGGTCCTGCGCGAGGGGCTGGCGCTGCCGCTGCTGCCGCGCGCCGTCGGGCTGCTGCTGGTGGCCGCGTCGCCGGCGCTCGGGGTCTGGGGCAGCTCCGGGCTGGAGTCGATGGCGCTGGCGCTGGGGGTGTTCGGCGCCTTCGCGACCCTGGTGGTGTCGCCGCGGTCCGGTCCGGCCATGGCCTTCATCGCGGCAGTGGTGCTGTTGCGCAGCGAAGGTGTGGCCTGGGCGGCGGTGCTGGTCGGTGTCGCAGCGTTGGCGCGACGGCCGGTCCGCGGGCCCCTGCTCGCCCTGATCGTCACGGCTGGCGCGAGCCTGGCGGTGCGGCTGTGGTGGTTCGGGGATGCGATGGGCAACACGGCGGTGGCCAAGGTGGCGCCATCGGTGGACGTCTTCTTGCGGGGCGGGGCCTATGTGCTCGGCAACCTGGGCGCGACGCCGGCGGTGCTGGTCGGCCTGGTCGCGGCGGTTGGCCTGGTCGCAGGCCGGGGGGAGCGCGACGACCGCGTGATCGGACTGGCCGCCCTGGCCGTGGCGGGCGCGGCGGTCGGCGAGGCGATCGCGGTGGGCGGGGACTTCATGGCCTTCGGGCGCATGCTGCTGCCGGCCTGGCCGATGGTGGCGCTCGTGGCCGCGCTCGGCCTGCGGCGGGCGCCTCGCCCGGCGACCTTGCTGGCCCTCGGCCTGGTGGGCCTGCTGCAGGGGGCCGCGGTGCTCGACGCGCTGCCGGGCCAGCCCCTCGCGCGGTTCCGCGGGCCGGAGTTCTCCGCGCTCTCCGAGACGGGCATGTGGCGACGCGAGCGGGACCAGGTGTTCGTGCTGACCGAGGTCGGACAGGGCCTGGCGGCCACCACGTCGCCGGGGTCGGTGGCCGTCGCCGGGGCGCTGGGCGTCGTGGGCTGGGAAGCCGCGGACCTGGACTTCGTGGACCTGTACGGGCTCGTCACGCCCGACGTGGCCCGCCGCGAGGTGGTCCAGCTCGGCCTCCCGGGCCACGACAAGGCCGTGGACCACTGGTACTTCGTCGACCGCGGTCCCGACGTCCTGTTCGCCGCGGTGGTGGTGGGCGACGCGCTGCGAGCACCGCTCTCGCCCTTCGCCCGGGAGCTGCAGCGGCGGAGCCTGCAGGCGGTCTACGCCCCCTCCCTGGTCCGCCTGCTCCCCGACACCGCGTCCGGGCAGCCGCGGTTCTTGTTCAGCCTGCGTCGCACCGAGACTCCCCAGGCGGCCTGGGATGCGTTCGGCGTGGCCCTCGATGCGCCCGTCGACGTGCCCGCCGTGCAGATCGATCCGGCGACCCAGCCGGCCGGGTAGGGTGTCTCGATGACGCTCGTCCTGCTCTTGCTGCTGGCCTGTCCGGCGCCGCCCGGCGGAGGCGGCGGCGTCGATGGGGACAGCGCCGGCCCCGCGGACGGGGGAGGCGACTCCGCGGCCGAGACCGGCAGCGCGGTGCGGGTCGTCGACCTGCCGGTCGTCGTGACCCTGGACGGCGCCCCGGTCGAGGGGGCGGTGCTGGCGCAGGGCGGCAACCCGGCCCGCTGGACCACCGATGCGACTGGCCGCGCCGTGGTGTCCATCGACCGCGACGTGGGCGGCGAGCTGTCACTCACCGCAAGCCACCCCGACGCGCGCATCGCCGCAGAGGACGTCGAGGGCGAGGTCGACGACGTGCTGCGGGGCGAGGGGGACGGGGCGGTGGACCTCGCCCTGGCGTCCTTCGACGCGAGCGACAACCCTGCCTACCTGTTCCAGGACCCGGGCGATCCCTCCCACCGCGACACCACCGCCCAGTGCGCGCACTGCCACATCACCATCGACGACGACTGGTTCGGCAGCGCCCACGCCGCCGCCGCGCGCAACCCGTGGGTCCACGACCTCTACGCGGGCGCCGCCGCTGCCCGCGCCGATGAAGCGGCCTGTGACGCGGCCGGGGGCACATGGCGGACCGGCCGGACCCCGGGCGGGACCGGCGACGGCGAACGCTGCTACGTCGGGGCCGGCGCCCTGCCCGATCTGAACGTCGACTGTGGCGACGACGTCGCCTGCGACACGCTTCCGGCGGCCGGGCTCGAGACCGGCGACTGCGCCGCCTGCCACGCCCCGGGCATCGACGGCGCCCTGGCCGACCGCGGCCTGCACGAGGCGGTGGGCCTGGCCTACGACTACGGCGTGCACTGCGATGTCTGCCACAAGGTGGCGTCGGTGGACACCGACAGCAGCGCCCCGGGGGTCGAAGGCCGGCTCGGCATCGTGCGCCCCTCCGAGCCGAGCAGCAGCGCCGTGTTCGGCGACTTCGCGCCGCTCACCTTCGGCCCCTACGACGACGTGCCCAACCCCCGCATGGGCAGCGTGGCCCGACCCGAGCTGTTCGCCAGCGCCGACCTGTGCAGCGGCTGCCACGAGTACGAGCAGCCGGTGCGCGTCGTCGGGGCGAGCATCGACGCGGAGCGCTGGCCGGAAGGGCGCCTGCCGGTGCACAGCACCTTCTCGGAGTGGCGGGCCGGGCCCTACGGCGACGCCGATGGCCATGCCGGCGCCCCCTGCCAGAGCTGCCACATGCCGGCCGACGGGGACGTCGGCAACAGCGCCGACCTGGGCAACATCCAGGGCCTCGAGCCCGGGGTGGCCACCGGCTGGTACCGGGCGGCCGGCGCGGTGCGGCGGCATGCCTGGTTCGGCCCGCGCAGCGACGAGGTCGACATGCTGGGCCTCGCTGCCCGCCTCGACGTGGACGTGTCCGTCGCCCAGGCGGGCCTCGAGGTGCACGCGACCGTGCAGAACGTCGGCCCTGGTCACGCCTTGCCGACCGGCGAGCCCCTCCGGCACCTGCTGCTGCTGGTCGAGGCGACCTGCGACGGAGCGCCCCTGGCGGCCGTCGGAGGCGACGTCGTGGCCGACTACGGAGGCGCGCTGGACGAGCGGGATGCCGCGGGCGATCTGTCGGTCTGGCCCGGCGCCGAGGTCGGGGATCGCATCGTGGTCGTCCGCCGCACCGGCACCTGGCGGAGCTACCGCGGCCCGGCGCCGTTCGACGGCAGCCGCTTCTCGGACGAGGAGCAGGGGCTGGCCGAGGAGGAGCTGGTCGGCGAGGCGCGGGTGCTCGCCGTCGACGGCGAGCGGGTCACCCTCGACAGGGCCCTGCCCAGCGGCGACGTGGCCCGTCGCCTGCCCGGAGATGGCCTGCCGACGGACGGGCAGGCGGCCCGGCCGCGCGCCGGCGCCCCCGGCTTCTCCTTCGCGCGGGTGCTGGTGGACACCGACGGGAGCGGGATGGTGCCGCACCACGCCGCGGTCGATGTGCAGAGCGACAACCGCCTGATGCCGCGGTCCGCCTGGACCAGCCGGCACACCTTCGCGGGCTGTTCCGGCGAGGCGCGGGTGGATGCCGTGCTGGTCTACCGGTCCGCTCCGCTCGAGCTGGCCGCGGAGCGTGGCTGGACGCTGACCGAGCGCGTCATCGCGAGCGCCTGGGGCACACCATGAGCCTGTGGTGGCTGCTGGCTTGCGCTGGATCGACCCCCACGGGGCCCGCCGGCGACGGCGACGACGGAGGGCGGGACTCCGATCCGCTGGTCGCGGACACGGGGGCGCCGGACGCCTGGGCGCCGCTCGGCTTCGTGGCCCCGCCCGACGCCGTCGACATCGATCCGGCCGACGACGTCGTGCACGTGCAGCTGCGGGCAGGCGGCGCCGTGCACCGGGTCGAGCACGCCGGCGGCACCCTGGAGCTCGCCGGCTACGCCTATGTGGATCGCAACGGCGCGGCCGACGACCGAGAGGTACTGGCCCCCGGACCGACCCTGCGCGCGAAGCTCGGGGACACCCTGCGGGTGGAGCTCGACAACGGGCTCGACGCGGCCACCACCATCCACTGGCACGGGCTGGAGGTGCCCTGGGAGATGGACGGTGTGCCCTGGAAGAGCACGACCATCGCGCCCGGCGAGTCCTTCACCTACGAGTTCGTCCTGACCCAGGCCGGGACCTTCTGGTACCACCCGCACGTGGACACCGAGCGGCAGGTCGACCTGGGCCTGTACGGAGTGGTCGTGGTGGCGGACCCCAGCGAGCCTGCGGCCGACCAGGACCTGGTCGTCGTGCTCGACGACTGGACCACTGGCCGCACCGACGACGGTTGGGACGAGACCGACGCCTCGGGCGCCCACGGAGCCCACGGCGGGGAAGGGCTGTGGGCGGTCAACGGCCGGGTGACGCCGACCCTGGCTGCACCGGCGGGCTCCCGCCTCCGGCTGCGCGTCCTCGACGCCAGCAACACGGGCTACCTCGCGCTGCAGGCCGACGCCGACGCGGGCACCCCCCTGCGCCTCCTCGCCCGGGACCAGGGCCTGCTGCCGACCGTCCAGGCCCCCGTCCAGGAACGACTGGTGCCCGGGGATCGGGTCGAGCTCGAGGTCGACCTGGGAACCGCGCCCTGGTCGCTGTGGGACGCGCCCTACGAACACCACGGCGGCGCCGGCTTCGGTGCCGCCGCGCGGGTGTTGACCGTGCAGCCCGACGGCGACGGCGCTGCCCCCGAACCGCTGCCCCTGTCCTTCCCCGGCGGCGCCGTCGCCGACGACCCCGGCCAGACCGACGCGCTCTACGTGTTCTCGGGCGACACCGGCACGGGCCAGTGGTTCATCAACGGCGAGCAGTTCCCCGACGTGACGATCGAGTCCCTCGACCCCGGCCAGGACGCCGTGATCGAGGTGCGCAACCTGTCGCCCACCGCCCATCCCTTCCACATGCACGGCCACCGCTTCGAGGTGCTGTCCGAGAACGGGGTGCCCTCCTCGGCCCGACGGATCGAGGACACGCTGGACATCGGGCTCTATGGCACGGCCCGGCTGCGCTTCAACGCCGACAACGAGGGCGAGTGGATGGTCCACTGCCACCTGCTGCCCCACGCCGAGGGCGGCATGATGACCGTGCTGCGGGTGGGCGACCCGCTCTGAACACCGGGGTGCGTCGACCGGGGGACGCCCCGGATCAGGGGTAGAGGGGTGCCGGCGGCGGCGGTTCCGGCAGGGCCGCCCCTCCGACCAACGAACCCCACAATGGCAGGGCGAGCACGGCGGTCTGCAGGGCGTCCCGGCGCTCGATCGCGGCGGAGAGCTGGTCGCTGTCGCGGGCACGCTGCACGCGCACGTCCAGGTGGGCCAGGGCCAGGGCCTGCGCCACGTCCAGCCCGTCGCGGCCGGGCGCGCGCAGCAAGCGCGGCAGATCGTCGGCAGGGTGCGCCAGGGCCGTGGCCAGCGCCGTGTGCGGCGGCCAGGGATGGGCGAGCAGGCTCGGAAGGCCGGCGGGGTCGGGCGTCCCGGAACCGATCCACTCGGGGGCCGGCGCCGTGGTCTCGGCCAGATCGGGATCCAGCCCGGCCAGCGCCTTGCCCGCCAGCTCCGGGCTGTCCTGGAGCGCCTCGGTCAGCGCCAGCCAGGCAGCGACCCGAGGGCTGGTCGGATCCATGCGGTGGGCTGCCCCCAGGCGCGTGTGCGCGGCCCCGAGCTCGCGCACCTGGACGTGGGCACGGGCCTGGAGCAGCTCCAGCGACAGCTCGGCCGTGCGCAGGTCGGCTGCCAGGGCGTCGTCCCCGGCCGCGAGCGCTTCTTCCCGCCAGTCACGTATGGCGGCGCGCACCGGCTGGATGCGCGCCGGCGGCACCGACCCGGGACTGTCCAGGCGGGCGAACACCGGCAGCAGGGGCGTCGGCGCGGCCAGGATCGGCAGGGACGCCTCGAGGGCGCCCCAGACGCCGATGCGGGCTTCGTCACGGTCTCCGCGGACGAGCATCAGCTGCGTCCAGGCCAGCCACGCGCCCATCCACTCCGGGTTCTCGGACGGCGATCGCAGCAGGGCCGAGCGCAGGGCCAGGCGGTCGGCGGCGTAGGGATCGAGCTCAGCGCCGCTGGTCATCAGGCCAGCGGGATCGGCCTGCTGCCAGGCCGCCAGCACCACCGCGAGGGCCTCGGCCGCCAGTGGATCCCCCTGGTCGACGTGCGGCCGAAGGCCGGCCACGGCCCGCTCGTAGTGGTGACCGGCGATCTCCGACATGGCGGCCGCCGCCGCCGTGGCCGCGTCGTCGCCGGCCGGCGGGGGCTGTCCTCCCAGCGCCGAGATCCCCGGGCCGAGCAGCGAGTCCGGGAGCTCGGCCACGCGGCCCAGGACGAGCGCCGCCAGGCGTCGCCGGGCCGCGTCGTCGGGGGACGGGTCGGGCGGTGCGGCCAGGACGGCGTCGGGACGCCCGGCGGCGAGCAGCACATCGCTTCGCCAGGCTGCGACGGCCCGGGGATCGGGGGGCGGCTGGTCCTGGTCCAGGGACGCCAGCCACGCCAGGGCCGCGTCGGCGTCGGCAGTCGAGGTGAGCGGTCGCAGCGCGGTCGCCAGGCGTGCCTGCTGGGTCCGGCGGAGCGCCGCGACCGCGTCGCGGGAAGCGTGGCCGTACAGCGGGATCCGGCCGGTGAACCGGTAGGCGCGGAGGGCGTCGTCCCACGGGGCCCATGCCTGGGACAGGGGCAGCTCGGCGGCCGCCTGTTCGGCGTCGTGGCCGCGCCGCAGCGCGAGCTCGGGCACGATCACGAGCCCGACGATGCCGAGCAGGACCACCAACGCTGCGCCGAGCGCGGCACGACGCCGGCTCACGCGGGCGTCCCGGGGCCGGGTCCTGCCGCGCCGCCGCCTTCGTCGGTCGGGCCGGCCAGCGGCAGCTCGACCAGCATCTGCTCGAACACACGGTAGTGCTCGCCGTCCATGCCCAGGCGCGCGTAGACCCCGGCCGCACGGCGGTTCCGCTCGTCGACGTACAGGCGCACGCCGGCCACTCCCGCGGCCCGCGCTTCTTCGAGGATCCGGCGGTAGAGCGCCGCGTACACCCCCTTGCGGCGGTGGTCGGGCCACACGTAGACGGACTGGATCCACCACACCCAGCCGCAGCGCCAGTCGGACCACTCCCGCGTGACCATCAGCTGGCCGGCGACCCGTCCGTCCCGCTCGGCCACCCGGTAGAAGGCGTCGGCCGGGCCCGAGAGCACCCGGGCGACCCCGCGCCGCAGCGTGTCGGGGTCGAGGGCCAGGCCTTCGGTCTCCCGGGCCATGGCGAGGTTGCCGCGCACGATCAGGTCGAGATCGTCGGGAACGCCGGCACGGACGGGAAGGTCGGTCGCTGCGGGCATGGGGGAGGGACCCCGGGTGAGGAGGGAGGGGAGGGGACTGGCGTAGCGTGCAGCGCGGGGCCGCGCCGGACAGATCCTGTCCTTCCGAGGAGGGGGCAGGCGAGAGAGCAACGCATTAGCTGCAGCGTCCCCGCGCGACCGGGTCCCGCGCCCGGCAGGAGGCCTCCTTGGCGACGTCCGACTCCCCCACCCGCAAGGCCCTCCGGTACACGGGCAAGGCCAAGGAAGTCTACGACACCGACCAGCCCGGCCTGGTGTGGATCCACTTCACCGACGGCGCGACCGCCTTCAACGGCGTGAAGAAGGCGACCATCGCCGACAAGGGCCGCGTCAACGCCGCCATCAGCGCCCACATCTTCGAGCGGCTCGAAGCCGCTGGCGTGCCCACGCACCTGGTCGCGACGCCGGGCCCCCTCGACCACGTCTGCCACGAGGTCGAGATCATCCCGGTCGAAGTCGTGGTGCGCAACGTGGCCGCTGGCGGGCTCAGCAAGCGGCTCGGCATCGAAGAGGGCACCGTCCTCCCCCGGCCCCTCGTCGAGTTCTTCTACAAGTCGGACGAGCTCAACGATCCCCTCATCACCCACGACATCGCGCTGATGATGGGCTGGGCCGAAGCCTGGGAGCTCGCCTACCTCGAGCACGCCGCCCTCGAGGTCAACGACTTCCTGCGCGACTTCTGGGGCGAGTTCGAGCTCGATCTGATCGACTTCAAGCTCGAGTTCGGCCGGGCCACGGCGCCCGGGCAGCGCGGCCGCATCCTGCTGGCGGACGAGATCACCCCGGATGGCTCGCGCCTGTGGGAGCGCGGCACCCGCCGCCGGTTCGACAAGGACGTGTTCCGACGGGACCTCGGCGACCTGGGCGACACCTACCGGGCGCTCTTCGCGCGTGTCTTCGGCCAGGACCTGCCCGCCGCCACCGGCGCCTGAGGCCGTCGTGCACCGCGACGACCACGCCCCCGACGACCACGCCCCCGACGACCACCCGCTGCAGGACCCGCTCGATCGGTTCCACGACGAGTGCGGCGTGTTCGGCATATTCGGGGAACCCGAAGCCGCCAACGTCACCTACCTGGGCCTGCACGCCCTGCAGCACCGGGGCCAGGAAGGCGCGGGAATCGCCTGCACCGACGGCGAGACCATCCGCCTGTCGCGCGGGCGGGGGCTGGTCGGCGAGGTGTTCGGCGGCCCCCAGATCGCGGGACTGCAGGGTCATGCCGCCATCGGGCACGTCCGCTACAGCACCTTCGGCGAAGACAGCCTGCGCAACGTCCAGCCCTTCGTGGTGCGGTACCAGGCGGGACAGCTGGCGGTGGCCCACAACGGGAACCTGACCAACGCCGGGCTGCTGCGCGAGGAGCTCGAGGCCCGGGGCTCGATCTTCGGCACCAGCTCCGACACCGAAGTCATCCTGCACCTGGTCGCCGCCAGCCGGCAGGGCACATTCATCAACCGCCTCGTCGACGCGCTGATGCAGGTCGAGGGCGCCTACAGCCTCGTCCTCCTCAACCAGGACACGCTCGTCGCGGTGCGGGATCCCCACGGCTTCCGCCCCCTCGTCCTGGGGCGGCGGGGCGACGCGTGGGTCGTGTCGTCCGAGTCCTGCGCCCTCGATCTCATCGGCGGCACCCTCGTCCGCGAGATCGAGCCCGGCGAGATGGTGATCATCGATCGCGACGGCGTGCAGACCCTGCGGCCCTTCCCCCGGCGGGTCCGCAAGGCCTGCGTCTTCGAGCACATCTACTTCGCCCGTCCGGACTCCACGGTGTTCGGTCGGTCGGTCTACGAGACCCGGCTCGAGCTGGGGCGCCTGCTGGCCCGGGAACACCCGGTGGTGGCGGACGCCGTGATCCCCGTGCCGGACTCCGGGGTCACCGGGGCCCTCGGCTACGCCGAGGAGAGCGGCATCCCCTACCAGCGGGGACTGCTGCGCAGTCACTACGTGGGCCGCACCTTCATCGAGCCCAGCCAGCAGATCCGCGACTTCGGGGTGAAGCTCAAGCTGGCGCCGGTGCGCAGCGTGCTCCAGGGCAAGCGGGTGGTGGTGGTCGACGACTCGATCGTCCGCGGCACCACCTCCCGCAAGATCGTCCGGATGCTCCGGGAGTCGGGTGCCACCGAAGTGCACCTGCGCATCACGGCGCCACCGACCCGGGGCTCGTGCTTCTACGGGGTCGACACCCCCACCCGCGAAGAGCTGCTCGCCCACCGTCTCGACACCGACGGCATCCGCGACTACCTCGGCGCCGACAGCGTCGGGTACCTGTCCCTCGATGCGTTGCGCCAGGCCGAGGGGCCGGACCGGGGCACCTTCTGCGAGGCCTGCTTCTCGCTCGAGTACCCCGTCGAGCCCACGCGCGAGCGGCCCTCGTCGCAGGTTCCGCTGTTCTCCGAGCCCGACCCCTCGTCTTGAACGCAAGGTGGAGCACGGCCTCCTGATATGCTCCCTGGGCTTCGACCCCGAGGGAGTTCATGGGCAAGGCCATCGGCATCGATCTGGGGACCACGAACACCGTGGTGGCTGTCCTTCGTGACGGCCGCCCACAGGTGCTCGAGGACGCCAAGGGCTACCGGGTGCTCCCGTCGGTCGTCACGCTGAACGACGATGACTCGCTGACCGTCGGTCACGCCGCGCGCAATCGCGTGCTGACGGCGCCGGACCGCACGGTCTACGCCATCAAGCGCCTCATGGGGCGGCGGTACGACAGCGAGCAGGTCACCGAAGCCCGAGGGCGGGCGGGCTACGACATCCTGCCGGCCGGCGACGGCACCTGCCTGGTCCGCATGGGCGCGGACATCGTGACGCCCGTCGACGTCAGCGCCGAGATCCTGCGTCAGGCCAAGGTGCTGGCAGAGCGCGCCATCGGCGAGCCGGTGGACGAAGCCGTCATCACCGTGCCGGCCTACTTCAACCACCAGCAGCGTGCCGCGACCATGGAAGCGGCCCAGCTGGCCGGCCTGCGCTGCGATCGCCTGGTCAACGAACCCACGGCCGCGGCGCTGGCCTACGGCCTGCGGCGCGACGTCGAGCGCACCCTGGTCGTGTTCGACCTGGGCGGCGGTACCTTCGACGTGTCCGTGCTGCACCTGTCGCGCGGCGTCTACGAGATCCTGGCCACCCTCGGTGACACCTACCTGGGCGGCGAAGACTTCGACTACCGGCTGGTCGACTACCTGGCCGACCACTTCCAGGCCGAGACCGGCTTCGACCTCCGCCAGGACCGCACCGCGCTCCAGCGCATCAAGGATGCGGCGGAACGCGCCAAGTGCGAGCTTTCGTTCACCGATCGCACCACGGTGCTGGTGCCGCGGCTGACGGCGGAGCACAACCTCGAGCTGGCCATCACGCGCCTGACCCTCGAGAGCCTGGTCGAGGACCTGGTCGAGCGCGCCCTCGAGGTGACCCGCCGGGCCATCTCCGACGCCGGTCTGCAGCTGGCCGACATCGACGACGTGATCCTGGTGGGCGGCCAGACCCGGATGCCGCGCGTGCGCGAGGCGATCTCCGGCCTGTTCGGCAAGGAACCCAGCCGGGGTGTGCACCCCGAAGAAGTCGTCGCCATCGGCGCGGCTGTTCACGCCGCGTCGTTCGGTGGTGGAGCCGACGCGCCCCAGCACGTGCTCATCGACGTCACCCCCTTCGACCTGGGCATCGACGTTGCCGGCGGCTTGTTCCAGGCCGTGGTGCCGCGCAACTCTCACGTGCCGGCGAGCGAGACCCGGTCCTTCGCCACGACCCGCGACGACCAGGACAGCGTGAAGATCACGGTCCGCCAGGGCGAGAGCCGGTTCGCGGACGACAACGAGTTCCTGGGCGAGTTCTTGATGGACGGCCTGACCCCCGCCCCGCGGATGGAGGTCAAGGTCGACGTCACGTTCCGCATCGACGGCAACGGCATGTTGCACGTCGGCGCGGTCGAGCAGGGCACGGGCGAGTCGCGACGGATCACGGTGCGCAACTACGCCCAGGTCGCCCGGGGCCAGGGCCAGGTGGCGGCGGACATCGAAGGCGATGTGAGCTCCCTCACGGCCACCTCGCGGTCGGCGGATGCGACGGTCGTGCCGGTGCCCGGTCAGCGCAAGGCGGCCGCGAAGGCCAAGAAGAGCGGTGGCCTGCTGTCCAGCCTGTTCGGGCGCAAGAGCGCACCCGCGGACAAGCCCGCTGCGAAGCCCGCCAGCCAGCCGGCTGCTGCTGCCGCGAGTGCAGCCGGGGCAGCGGTAGCGACCGGGGCCGCCGCCGCCGCGGGTGCTGCCGCCGCGGGTGCTGCCGCCGCGGCCAAGACGGGCCCGGCGATCAGCCTGCCCTCGGTCGAGACACCCGAGGAGCTCGAGGACACCGGGGTCTTCGACGTGCTCGAGCCCGAGGACCACGAGCTGCTCGAGCCTCTCGACGACGAACCGCCCGAGCCCTCTGCCGAACACGCCAGCATCGGCATGGCCGGCGCCGCGCACCCCGCCTGGGACGACGGCGGCGGTGCCGACGCCTTCGCCATGCCGTCCTTCGAAGAAGACGAAGACGAGGACGAGATCCCGGTGGGCCTCGCCGGTGGGCCCATCGACGACGCCTTCGCCCTCCCCGACGAGAGCTACGGCGACGGAGAAGACGACGCCTTCGAGATGCCCGAAGACGCGTTCCCCGCACTGGACGAGTCCGCCTTCGACCCCAGCAGCGTCGAGGGCCAGGCCTTCGCGATGCCGAGCGAAGAGGAGAGCGGCCTGCACGACGCGCTGCGCGACGGCGGCGACGCCTTCGAGGAGTACGAGTTCCCCGACGACCTGCGCGACACGGTGGCGCCGGGTGCCCGCGCGTCGACCCCGGTCGAGGCGGACGAGGACGATCTGGACGAGGGCGAGCTGGCCGCGCTGGCGGCCGAGGCCTTCGCCGGGCTCGAAGACGAGCTGACGATGGACGAGCCCGACGGCGCGCTCGAAGCGCTGGGCGCGGACGACGGCCAGGTGTCGTCCTTCGGGGATCTGGAAGCCACGGACGACGAGCTCGAAGAGTCCGGGTTCGTGGGCATCGACGTCGACTTCGACGCGACCCAGACCGATCTGCTCGAGGGCACGGAAGCGGACACCGGAGAGCTGTTCGGCATGGTCGCGGATCCTTCGGATCCCGAGGACGGCCTGGACGCGATCGCGCGCTCGATGGGCATCGACCCCGATCGCAAGATCCCCGACAACAAGACCCTCGCGCCGATGCCCGAGGATGTGGCGACCCTCGAGGATCTCGAGCTGGCGTCGCGGCGGTCGGCAGAGGACATCGAGACGCTCGAGGACGGCGAGCTCTACGGGCTGCCTTCGCCCGACGACGCCCGTCCGGACGACTGGTCGTCGACCAGCACGACCCTGCCGAGCGACGAAGACGACGCTGACGACGACCTGTTCCGTGTGCCCGACGACCTGCGGGCCCGAGAGGGCGGCCAGCACGACGACGAGAAGACGGAGATCTTCGCCCGCTCGCCGGGGCGGTCCAGTCGCACCGATCGCGCCGGCCGCCGTCGGCGTCGCAAGCCGGCGCGGCTCAAGCTCGCCTACCGCCAGGTCGACGCCATGGTGTCGGAATACCGCGAGAACCTGCGGCGGGGTGGCTGCTTCGTGAAGACGAACAAGCCCCTGCCCGTGGGGCGGGAGTGCGTCATCGAGGTGCGTGCGCCGGGCCTGGACGAGCCGCTCAGCCTGGCGGGAGTGGTCACGTGGTCGAGCGTCGGCCTGTCGGCCCTGCCGTCGGGCCAGGACCCCGGCATGGGCATCGAGTACCGCATCGACGAAGGTCGGCGCGTCGAGATCGAGAACCTGCTGTCCAGCCTGGGTGCCTGAGCAGCCGCCCTGGCGGGGCGCGGCTCAGGCCGTCAGGCCGCCGTCGACGACCCACTCCTGGCCGGTGACGAAGGACGCCTCGTCGCTGGCCAGGAAGCGCACCACGCGGGCGATCTCCTCGGGCTTCCCGAGCCGGCGCATCGGCACGACCTGCTTGATGCCGTCGACCACGCGTTCGTCCATGGCGTGCACCATGTCGGTCTCGACGAAGCCGGGCGCCACGCAGTTGACGCGGATGCCTCGCTTGCCGAGCTCCTTGGCCAGGCTGCGGCTCATGGCGGCGACGGCGGCCTTGCTCGCGGCGTAGTTGGCCTGGCCGGGGTTGCCGCGCAGGCCGGAGACGCTGGTGACGTTGACGATGCTGCCGGACCGCTGGCGGAGCATCACCGTCGCGGCGGCACGGCACAACCGGAAGGTCCCGTCGAGGTTGACGTCCATCACGGAGCGCCACTCCTCGTCGCTCATCCGCAGCATCAGCATGTCGGCGTTGATGCCGGCGTTGTTGACCAGCACGTCCAGGCTGCCGAGGGCGGTGGCGGCATCGATCAGCGCCTGGCAGCCCTCTGCCGTGCCGACGTCGGCCTGGACGGCCAGGCCGCCGACCTCGTCAGCGACGGCCTGGGCTTCCGCGGCGCTGCTGCGGTAGTTCACGACCACCCGGGCACCCGCCCGTCCCAGCTCCAGCGCGATGGCGCGGCCGATGCCGCGACCGCCGCCGGTCACGACGGCGACCTTTCCGGTCAGGGGGCCTTCGGTGGTCATGGGACCTACTTGACGCGGCTGACGTAGGAGTTCGTGCGGGTGTCGACCTTGATGCGCTCACCCTGCTCGACGAACAGCGGGACCTGGACCTGGGCGCCGCAGGCCAGCGTCGCCAGCTTGGTGGCGCCGGTGGCCGTGTTGCCCTTCACGCCGGGCTCGCAGTACTCGATGTCGTCCTCGATGAAGTTCGGGAGCTCCATGTTCACCGCGCGATCCTTGTAGAACAGGATCGTGACCTCGATGCCGTCGGTCAGGTACGGGGCTTCTTCCTGCATGGCGTCGGCAGGGATGGCGACCTGGTTGAAGGTCTCGGTGTTCATGAAGTGGAAGAACTCACCGTCGCCGTACAGGTACTGCATCGGGCGGTCTTCGACGTCGGCCGCATCGAGCTTCTCGCCGCTGCGGTAGGTGCGCTCGATCACCGAGCCCGTGATCATGTTCTTGAGCTTGGTGCGGGTGAAGGCGGTGCCCTTGCCCGGCTTGACGAACTGGAAGTACGTCATGATGTAGGGCTGGCCGTCGATCTCGACCTTGAGACCGTTGCGGAATTCGGAGGTCTCGTACTTGGAAGCCATGGGGAAGATCCGGTCGGGGGTAGGGGAGGGGACGGCGCCTGGGATAGGACCGCCTGTCGCCATTCCGGGAGGACGCAGCGTGTATCACGAAGGTCGCCCCTTCGACGACGCCCCGACGTCGCGCCGCGGACCGATGGCCGGCCGAGGAGAGCTGCTCGCGCGGTTCCCGGGGCTGGACCGGGCCGTGTGGGCGCGGGCCGACGCACGCTTCCCGGTGCGGATCACCCGCAGCTGGCTCGCCCGGCTTCGGGGGCCCTCGGACCCGCTCGCGCGCCAGGCGCTGCCGGATGCCCAGGAGCTCGTGGACGACGCCGGAGACCGAGCCGACCCCGTCGGGGAACACCAGCGCCAGCCCCTGCCGTGGGTCGTCCGCAAGCATCCCGATCGGGTGCTGCTCCTGCTCACCCGGCGCTGCCACCTGTACTGCCGCTATTGCTTCCGGCGTGGTGACCACGGCGGACCCGAGGACCCGACCCCGGCCGAGCTGGCCGCGGCCCTGGACTACATCCGCGGCTCGGGCGCTCGAGAGCTCATCCTGAGCGGAGGCGATCCGCTGGCGGTGCGGGACGAGCGGCTGTTCGCGGTGATCGACGCGGTGCGTCCGGAGCTCCCCGTCGTCCGGGTGCACAGCCGTGCGCCGATCACCGCCCCCCACCGCATCACCGACGCGCTCGTCTCGGGGCTGGCCGCGCGAGGACCGGTCTGGGTGCTCGTCCACTGCAACCATCCCGACGAGCTCTCGACCGACGTTCGGGCGGCGCTGGGCCGCCTGGTCGACGCCGGGCTGCCGGTGCTCAACCAGGCCGTGCTGTTGCGCGGCGTCAACGATGACGCAGCCGTGCTCGCGCGACTGAGCGACGAGCTCGTCGCGCTGCGCGTGCGGCCCTACTACCTGCACCACACCGACCACGCGCCGGGCAACGCAGCCTTTCGGGTCGACCCGCACGATGGCCTGCGCATCCACGACGAACTTCGGCTCCTGGTCAGCGGGATCGGCCTGCCTCGCTACGTGATCGACCCTCCCGACGGAGGCGGCAAGCTCGACGTGCAGGCCTGGGTCCGCGCGGGCCAGCGCCGTCCGGTACCATCCCTTCCTCCTCCCCCTCCCGCCCGGAAGAGCTGACATGGCCGTCCGCCGCGTGACCCGCAAGTACGACTCCGTCATCGAGTTCCTCGAAGACCGCGAGGGCATCTTCGGCCAGGGCATGGTGCTCATGCCGGCCGAGTCGGTGCGTGGCGAGCTGGCGCCCGAGCTCAAGCTCGACCTGTTGATTCCGCCGCTCGGACGCCTGGGGCCGATCCCCGCCCAGGTCGTCAACCGCGACAAGGACGGCAACGTCGGGCTGCACCTGCCCGAGATTCCCGACACCATCCAGCAGCGCCTCGACGAGCTCGATGTCGCCATTGCACAGCTCCGGGATTGGTTCCTGGCACGGGGCGAGCTGGTGGCCGCGGGGGCCAGCGCTGCATCCCAGGCCCTCGGGCAGCCGTCGCAGGCCGTCGCCCAGGCGGTGCCGGCGGCGTCTGGGCGGGCCGCCCGGGGCTTCCCGGTGCCCGATCTGTCGTCGGTCGAGCCGGACCTGCGGGGGACCTGCGCCGAGCGCGAGTTCCGCACGCTGCTGGTCGAGCTCGCGGCCCGTCGCGCCACCGGTCTGCTCACGATCCGAGGCCGCGGCGGGCGCATCCGCTACGGCTTCTGGAGCAACGGCGGCCCCGTCGGCTTCCGCAGCGAGCCGCTGCAGGAAGGCGAGGTGCTGGGCGTGCTGCTCTACAAGGCCGACCAGATCACCAAGGCCCAGCTCCAGGAGAGCCTGGCGATCATGCAGCAGGAAGGCTGTCGCCAGGGTGAGGCCTTCATCCAGCTGGGCATCATGACCTTCCCGCAGCTCGTCATGGTGCTCGGCAAGCAGGTCGAGTTCGTCCTCCAGCGCGTGCTCGGCGAGACGGACGGCGAGTGGACCTTCCACGAGCTCGATGCCCTCCCCGAGCGCTTCTTGCCCTCGCCCCTCAAGGCGCCCGGCCTGGTGTTCCGCAACCTCGTGAAGCAGGCGCGGGCGATGAAGGGCGAGACCATCTACGAGGCCCTCGGTCCGTACCTGGACAAGTACGTGTCGCTGCCGCCACGGCTCGCCGAGATCGCCCCGGAGATGGGCTTCGGCGTGTCCGAGGCCCGGCTGGTCGGCACCATCCAGGAGAGCTCCTGGCGCATGCGCGAGCTGTATGCGGTGTCCCCCATGTCGCGGGCGGTGACCGCCGCCGTCATGTGGGCCTTCCTGGAGCTGGGCTTCGTCGAGTTCAACGAACACGCAGACGACGCCCGCACCTTCGCGGCCCTGCGGGTCATCATCGACCGCAAGAAGAACCAGATCTTCAAGGGCAGCCACTTCGACGTGCTGGAGGTGCACTGGATCTGCGTCGGCGAAGAAGTCGAGCAGGCCTACCAGCGGCTCAAGAAGGAGTACAAGCCCAGCCGCTACGCGCGGATGGACGACGCGGACCGGGCCGACGTGGACAAGATCAACGTGGCCTTGGACGCCGCGCGCGAGGCATTGCTCGACGACCGTGCGCGCCGGGAGTACCGCAAGTCGGTCATCGAAGAGAGCAAGATCGTCCAGTCCGCCGAGCTGCTGGGCAAGCAGGGCGACATGGCCGTGCTCCGCAACGATCGGCGGGCGGCGCTCACCTGCTTCAGCAAGGCCGCCGAGCTGATTCCCGGTCGTCCCGAGTTCCGCCAGGCGCTGATGCAGGCCCGGAACCTCTCCGGCTGAGACGACGACGGCCGCCGTCCCCGTGGGGAGCGGCGGCCGCAGACGAGAGCGCCCCGTGGGGACCGCTCAGTGCGCGTGCTCCGCGGAGGGATGCACGTGCACGTGGTCGGGGTCGGGCTGGATCATCGGGGAGCCGACCGGGATGGCGGGCACCTTGCTCAGGAAGCTGGTGATGCCCAGGGCGAACAGGCCCAGGAAGCCGCAGCCCATGCCGACGGTGATGATGAGCGGGGTGACCAGATCGGCTTCCTTCTGCACGCTGGGCATCACGACCCAGAAGCGCTCGAGGAAGATGCCGACGGCGATCAGGCTGGTGATGCCCAGGTAGGCGCTGGGGATCTTCTTGATGCCGCGCGACAGCAGGGTCGAGAAGGGCATCAGGAAGCACAGGCTCACGACCACCTTGAACAGCCCGTCCCAGGGCGCGACCTCGGTGCGCAGCAGGATGAACCCGATCTCTTCGGTCATGTTGCCGTACCAGATGGCCAGGTACTGGGCGAAGGCCGTGTAGCCCCAGAACATGGTGAAGCCGAAGGTGAGCTTGCCGAGGTCGTGGTACACGTTCGGCTTGAGGAAGCTCTCGACGCCCAGCCACTTGCGGGTGGTCAGGGACAGGATCGCGATGCCGACCAGGCCGCTCCAGAAGGCGCTGGCGAAGTACCAGGCCGGGAACATGTTGGCGAACCAGTAGGGCGCCAGGCTCATGCTCATGTCGACGGCCATCACGGTGAAGGTGAGGGCGTAGAAGATGGCGATGAGCGGAGCGATCGCGAACTGCCGTTCGTGCAGCGCCTGCTGTTCCTTGTCGGCGCCCTGCCAGCCGCTGGTGAACTTGGACCACCAGCCGGGAGCCTTGTCGCCCAGGCGCTCGGCCGCGGTGCCGAGGTCGGCACGCAGGCTGCTGCGGATGTAGACGAAGCTCAGGGTCGCCAGGATGCCCAGGCCGACGGCCTGGCGGGCCACGAAGAAGCCGGGCTGCAGGTAGATGGCCTTGTGGGCGGGCATCTGCTCGTGCATCCACGGGTAGATGTCGAGCCCGCCGACCAGCAGGAACACCAGCAGCAGCGCGTACATCACCGGGAACATCAGGCCGAAGGCCTCGGCGTAGCGCTTCAGGGGCATGCCCCAGCGCGCCTTCACCAGGGTCATGGCGACGGCCAGCATCAGCGCGCCCTGGGCCATTCCGCCCCAGAACATGTAGTTGCTGACGAAGCTGGCCAGGGCCAGATCCTTGTGGGTCGCCAGGCCGTACCCCGCGGCGCCGAGGCCGATGAGGATGCCGAGACCGGCGGCGCCCTTGACCGCTCCGGGAACGGAGCGGGTCGGGATGCCGTCGACGGCGACGGAGGTGTCGATCTTGTGGGATGCCATGGTTGCTCCGTCGACTACTCGGTGGCGGCCGCGGGCTGCGGCGGGGTGTACTGCGCGCCCTCGAGGGTGCGGAGGTAGCGGACGATGGCCCACATCTCGTGGTCGTCCATCGAGGTGCCGTACCGCGGCATCACGTTCCCGCCGTTGCGGATGGTCAGGTAGATGTAGCCATCGCTCCGGGCCGTCGAGATGGCGCCGGGACCGGACAGCATGGGGGCCGGCACCGGGTACCGCTTGATGCCGTTGGCCGGATCGTTGTCCATCACCGGCGCGCCGCCCTTGCCTTCGACCCCGTGGCAGGTCTGGCAGTAGGTGGCGAACATCTTCTGCCCGAGCTCCACCGACGCCTTGGACTCGTCGTAGGGGTTGGTCAGCGCCACGCCTTCCGGCGTGAGGCGGTCGTGGTTGGCCACGAAGCGGTTGGTGCTGATGGCGCCTTCGGGCAGGCGCATCATCGCCCACTCGTAGGCCCGGAAGAACTGCGCATCGACCATGTCGATGTCCCACGGGAAGGCCTGGGCCGGGGTGGACAGGCCGAGGCCGGCCACCAGCGCGACGGCGCCCGCGAGGAGGGAACGGCTACGCATCGGCGGCCTCCGTGATGACGACGTCGACGGCGCCCAGCGCCTCGAGCTTCGCCTTCCACTGCGCGGCCTTCTCCGGGGTGAGCCCGTTGAGGACCAGACCGAAGCAGTCGTCGGAGAAGCGGGGGTCCGTGGCTTCGACCTGCAGGTCCCAGGCCGGCAGCCGACACATGGTCAGCAGGCCGATCAGGGTGAACAAGCAGCCCCAGAGCACCGTGGACTCGAAGGTGATGACCAGGAAGGCGGGCACGCTGACGAGCGGCTTGCCGGCGGGGATGATCATCGGCCAGTTCAGGTGGGTCAGCGAGGCCAGGGAGAAACCGATGGTGCCGCCGAGGATGGCGCCGAACATCGTGAACCACCGCACGGGGCTGGGACGGCCCTCGTAGATGAGCTCCTCGATCTCGTGACGGGGGAGGGGAGCCACGGCCAGGTAGTCGGCGTGGCCGGACTTCTTGACCTCGTAGATCCCGTCGACCAGGCAGTCGAGGTGCGCGAAGACGGCCTTGACGTTGCTCATGCCGCCACCTCCTCGTCCGACTTCAGGGGCGGACGGAGCAGCTCCTTGATCTCGGCGATGGCGACGCTCGGCATCACCTTCACGAAGAGCAGGAACCAGGTGAAGAACCAGCCGAAGGACCCGACCAGGATGCCCATCTCGACCCAGCTGGGGGTGTAGTAGACCCAGCTGGCGGGATCGAACTGGTGGGCGAGCGAGCTGGCGATGATGTTGTAGCGCTCGAACCACATGCCGATGTTGATGACGATGCTGACCGCGAACAGGATGCCCCAGTTGCGGCGGAAGGAAGGCTTCCACCAGATCAGGGGGATGATGCAGTTGCACAGCACCATGATGAAGAAGACCCAGTCGTACTCACCGGTGGCGCGGAACACGAAGATGCCCCACTCGAACGGGTTGTCCGAGTACCAGGCGATGTAGTGCTCGACCGCGTAGGCGTAGGTCAGGATGAAGCCGGTCAGCAGGCACATCTTCGCCAGGCTCTCGAAGTGCCAGGTCCCGATGTAGTCCTCCCACTTGAAGATCTTCGTCATGGGCAGCAGCAGCGTGATGACCATCGCGCAGCCACTGAAGATGGCGCCGCCGACGAAGTAGGGGGGGAACAGGGTGCTGTGCCAGCCCGCCGTCTGGGCCATGGCGAAGTCCCAGGACACGACGCTGTGGACCGAGAGGACCAGCGGGGTCGCGAAGGCGGCGAAGAAGCCGTAGGCGGCCATGTAGTGGCGCCACTGCCGGTCGGTGCCGCGCCAGCCCAGGGAGAGCTGGGTGTACATCTTCTGGACCATGCCGCTGGTCTTGTCGCGGATGGCGGCCAGGTCGGGGATGAGGCCGACGTAGAAGAAGATGGTCGAGACCGAGAAGTAGGTCGAGACCGCGAACACGTCCCACATCAGCGGGCTCTTGAAGTTCTGCCAGAGCTCGCGCTGGTTCGGGTACGGGAACAGCCAGTAGGCGTTCCAGGCCCGCCCGACGTGGATCCCCGGGAAGAGCGCGGCGGTCATGACCGCGAAGATGGTCATGGCTTCCGCGGCCCGGTACACGCCGGTCCGCCAGCGGCTGCGGAACAGGAAGAGGATCGCCGAGATCAGCGTGCCGGCGTGGCCGATGCCGACCCAGAACACGAAGGTCGTGATGTACACGCCCCAGAACACCGGAGGCTGGTAGCCGCCGACGCCCAGGCCGTTCACCAGCTGGACCCACCAGCAGTAGCCGCCCCACGCCATGGTGGCGACGGACAGGCTCAGCAGGCCCAGGTAGGCGACACTCGGCTTGAACAGAGGGCGCAGGATGTCGCGGGTGACCGCGCCGTAGGTCAGTCCTTTCACTGGGGAGTCCTCCCGCCGAATCAGTGGTGCTCGCCAGCAGCGCCGTGGTCGCCGCTGCCGCCGTGTTCGCCGTCGGTGCCGTGCTCACCCGCGGGGGCCGCGTGCTCGCCGCCGCCGTGGGTGTCGCCATGGGCCTCGCCATGGCCGCCGCCGTGGTCTTCGCCATGGCCGCCGCCGTGGTCTTCACCATGGCCGCCGCCGTGACCGCCACCGTGGTGGGCCAGGCTCTCGACGTGGTTGATGCGCGCCAGGTACCGGACGCCGGGCTTGGTGTTGAGCTCGGCGAGCATCGCGTAGGCCCGGGGGTCCGCGTAGTGCTTGCCGAACTCGCTGTCTTCGGCCTTGGCGTTGCCGAAGGTCAGCGCGTCGGCCGGGCAGGCAGCCGCGCAAGCGGTCAGCTTGGCCAGCGCTTCGACCGGCACGGTCTCGTGGTCGTCCCGGTAGTGGTCCTTGATGGACCGCAGCCGCTGGATGCAGAAGGTGCACTTCTCCATCACGCCCATCTCCCGCGTGGACACGTCGGGGTTGAGCATGAGGTTGAAGGACTCCGGCCACCGGTAGGTGTGGAAGTTGAACCGGCGAGCGGTGTACGGGCAGTTGTTCGCGCAGTACCGGGTGCCGACGCACCGGTTGTAGATCATGGCGTTGAGGCCATCGATGTTGTGGTACGTCGCGAGCACCGGGCAGACGCCTTCGCAGGGGGCGTGGCTGCACTGCTGGCACATCACCGGCTGGAAGCGGACATCGGGCTCTTCGCCTTCGCCCTCCCAGTACCGGGACAGTCGGATCCAGCCCATGTAGCGGGAGCGGCGGAGCTCCTCGGGGCCGACCACCGGGATGTTGTTCTCGGAGTGGCAGGCCGTCATGCAGGAGCCGCAGCCCGTGCACCGGTTCAGATCCACAGCCATCGCGAAGCGGTAGGTCGGGTGATCCGGCTCGGGGAACATGTCGTTGAGGCCGATCTTGGTCAGGCGCTCGTCGACGGGCGGGTGGTGCATCGGGACGATGCTGCCGGCGCCGGCACCCGCGGCCAGGTCCTTGACGCTGACGACGAAGTTGACGGGACGGCCGGCCTGGTCCAGGTTGCCGATCTGCGAGATGCTCTCGGTCTTGGCCTTGGTACCGCCCTTGGCGACCTGGGCCTTGGTCGACACGAAGCGCATCGCGCCCGCCTCGTCCAGGCTGGTCTTGACCAGGTCGATCGGGTTGGCGCCCCACTTGGTGTAGCGGCCGCCCTTCTTCTTGCCGTTGCCCAGGACCACGCCGACGACGTCGTCCCGCAGGCTCGGGTTGATGGCGAAGTCCAGATCCAGGCTGCCCTGCGCGTTGCTGACCTTGACCCGGTCACCCTTCTCGAGGCCCAGCTTCGCAGCGGTGGCCTTGTTGACCTCGGCCCAGGTGGTCCAGGCCCAGCCCGACAGCGGCTCGGGGACTTCCTGCGCCCAGGGCTGGTTGGCGTGGCGGCCATCGCCCAGGAAGGGGTGCGGGAAGATCTGCAGGGTCATGCCGTCGCCCTCGACCGTGCCGGTCGCGGCGGGCTTGCTGCCCAGCTGGAAGGTGGCGCCTTCGGGCTCGACATCGGCGAACCAGCCACCCTGCTGGACGACCTCGGTCCACCAGCCGTCGAAGCTGCCCGGCGTGCCGGCAGCCACCCAGACGTTGGCCTTCCACCAGCCCTTGAGCCAGGCGCCGAAGGAGTCGGCGGCGAGCGTCGGACCGGCGATGACCACCGGCGCGGCTTCGGCCTCTTCGGGCTCGGCGGCAGCGGCGCCGTGGGCGGGCGCGGCCTTCATGCCGGCGGGCAGCGCCTTGCCGCGCATGCCGGGGCGCTTCGGGCTGAAGCGTTCCTTGAACCGACCGGCCCGCACGGGCGCGGGGACGGTGGAGGGGGCGGCCTCGCTGTCTGCCGCAGTCACGGGAGCGGGGCTCTGCAGGCCGGCGGCCTTGGCGACGCCGAGGACGATGTCGCCGAGGGAGCGCGTGTCGTACAGGGGCCGCATCGCGGCCTGGCCGAGCACGAAGCGACCGGTGGTGGGTCGGGCATCGCCCCAGGTCTCGACGGTGCTGCCGGTGGGCAGGACCCACGCCTTGTCCAGCGTGGTCTCGTTGGCTTCGTTGGCCAGGACCACCAGGGTCTCGACCGCGCCGAGGGCCTCGGCCACGCCCGCGTCGGCGGGCAGGTTGTAGACCGGGTCCAGATCGTCGACGATCAGGACCTTGACCTTGCCGGCCTTGCAGTCGGCCAGCAGCTCGGTCACCTGAGCCGTGGTGGCGCGACCCGCGACGCTGTGCTCGTCACCGAACCGGATGCTCTTGCCGATGTTGCCGCAGACCTCGGCCAGGACCAGCGAAGCGGCGGCCAGGGCGGTGGGGTCGGTCGAGTCGGTCGCACCGCCGGGGATGACGACGCTGTCGTGCTCGGCCAGCCAGCCGGCGATCTCGCTCAGCCGCTCGGCGGACACGCCGGCGGAAGACGCGATGGCGGCGGCATCGACGCCGGCCAGGACCGCGGTCGCGGGCCCGCTGTAGCCCTTCGCGTCGGCGACCAGCCTGGCGAGCGCCAGGGCGACGTCGACCTCGGAGCCGGGCGCGGGGGCCAGGTGGATGTCGGCGACGACGCCGGTGTTGCCGAGCCGGTCGGCGATCCACACGGTGCGGCTGACGAACTCGCCCTTGGCGGGGTCGCGGCTGTCGGCCCACTGGCGGGAGTGGGCGACGGGGGACAGCCAGTTCGTGGTGAAGTCCGCGCCGAAGGACACCACGGTGTGGGCGTCGGCGAGGTTCCAGGTGGGGATGGTGTCGCGACCGAAGACCTGCTTGACGGCGGCCTGCAGGTAGTCGGTGCCCAGGGGCTCCCAGTGCAGCTGGCGGCCGCCGGCGGCGGTGACCATCTCGGAGATCAGCGCGCCGGTGGCGCCGCTGCGGTAGCGGCCCAGCCAGGCCACGGCGCTGCCAGCACCCTTGACCGCGCCGCCGATGGCCGCGAGCGCGTCGTCCCAGGTGGTCTCGGCACCGGCCTTGAGCGGGCCCTTGAACCGGTCGGGGCTGTAGGTGACCTGGATGCCCTGGATGCCCTGGGAGCACAGGCCGCCGTTGCTGGCGGGGTCGTGGGCGTTGCCCTCGAGGTGGATGATCCGACCCTCGCGGTTCTTCGCCACGACGCCGCAGGCTTCGGCGCAGCCCTCGCAGCGCGAGGAGAAGTAGGTCGGCGTGCCCGGAACGATCTGCTCGTCCATGACCACGTAGGGCAGGACGTTCTCGTAGGGGACGACCGGGTCCTCGAGGAAGGCGACCGCGTCGGGCACCTTCACAGGCGAGTTGTAGTCGCAGCCGGTGGCGACGACGGCCGCGCCGGTCACTCCGGCAGCCTTCAGGAAGTCGCGGCGATCCATCGACATCGCTCCGCTCACTTGTGACAGGTGTAGCAGTCCTTCATCTCGGCCCGACGGAGCTCGGCCTGAGCGCCGTAGTTCTCGTCGACGGAAGGATGGGTCTTGTGGCACTCGAGACACCAGCCCATGTTCAGGGGCTTGACGCGCTCGGCGACGGTGAAGTCCTCGGCGACGTTGCCGTGGCACTCCTCGCACTGGACGCCCGCCTTGACGTGACGCTTGTGGCTGAAGTTCACCCAGTCCGGCAGGTCGTGGACCTTCGTCCAGGGGATCTCCTCGCCGCTCTCCCAGTAGCCCTTGAGCTTCTCGAGCTCGGGACGGTCGGTGGAGTCGACCATCTTGTGGCAGTTCATGCAGGTCTCCGTCGGAGGGACACCGGCATGGATGGAGCGCCGCGCCATGCTGTGGCAGTACTGGCAGTCGATCTGCAGCGTGCCCGCATGAAGCATGTGCGAGTAGGCGATCGGCTGTTCCTGCACTTCGCCCCGGACGCGGCCGTAGGCCACGTGCCGGTCCGTCGGGTGCGGAAGAAGATCGTGGGTCGCCTTCGGGAAGGGATCGGCGTCCGAGGGGTCGTCGGCGAGGCTCTGCTGCCACAGGGCCATCGCGCCGACGGAGACCGCCACGGGTACCGCGAAGACGAGGAATCGCTTGGTGGTGCTCATTCGCTCTCCGGTCTCGGCCTGCCGCGTCGGAGTGAACGCCCGGGTGGGGGGAGGGCAGGCCCGGAAGGCCGCCGGTCTAATGCTTCGCCGGGCAGCCAACAACCGATTCTTCAAACCCCTGGCGGGAGCCGTCGGGAATGCCCATGGAAGCTGCGGGTCGGCGGCACCGGTCGGGCCCGTGGGCGCGAGGGCGCCAGCCGTCGGATAGGCGCGTCGGGCCTGTCCAACGCCCGGAGTGCACGACCATGCCCACCGCTCCCGCTGCGCGCGGCTCCTTTCCCACCGTGCTCCTCCTCGTCAGCATCGCTGTGGCAGCTTGTCGCACCGATGCGTCCGCGCCGGCCGAGGCGCCGGGGATGCCGGTGTCCGCCGACGCCACCGGCGAGCCCGCCTCCTCGCCCGGGGATGCGGCTGCACCTCCGTCGCCCTTCCCGGGCCAGGTGCGGGCCCCGGGGCTGCCGGTCGCGGCGGACCTGACGCCGGCCGAGCTGTACGCCGGCTGCCGCGAGCGGGTCGAGCAGCCCGAGGCAGACGGCGAGTGCAGCGCGGACGCGGACTGCGCGGCCACGGGCTGCTCCGGCGAGCGCTGTGTCGCCGCCTCGGTCGCCGGCGACCTGATGAGCACCTGCGAGGTGCAGCCCTGCTTCCAGGTGCTCGATCACTGTGGCTGCGTCGAAGGGCGCTGCTCGTGGTCGCTGAAGGACGCGGCCCCGGGAGGAGGGGATCAGGCTCCGGGGCCCGACCAGGAGCCCGCCCAGTGAGCGTCCGACTCACGGGCGGGCGCCTGCGCGGGCGCGTCCTGCCGGTGCCGCCCGTCAAGGGCGTGCGCCCCACCTCGGCCCGCGTGCGCGAGGCCCTGTTCAGCATCCTCGGACAGGATCTGCGCGGGTGCTCGGTCCTGGACGCCTTCGCCGGCGCCGGACTGCTGGGCATCGAGGCGGCCTCTCGCGGCGCCGGTCCCGTCGTGCTGGCCGACCGCGACCGACGGGTGGTGGCGCACCTGCGCCGCGCCGTGATCGAGCTGGGCCTCGACGACGTCGATGTACGGCAGGTCGCGGCGGAGCAGCTCCTGGCGTCCGGCGCGGTCTGGGACCTCGTGCTGCTCGACCCGCCCTACGCCGACGATCCAGTCCGGTGGGCCACCCTGGCAGCGCCCTGTGTGGGCCGGACCCTGGTCGTAGAGCACCGGCAGGGCCAGGCCGTTCCCGCCGCGATCGACGGCCTGCAGTGGGTCGGGACCCGCCGCTACGGCGACACGGCGCTGTCGATCTGGCAGCAGGCCGAGGCCATCTAGCCGGGACCGCCGCCGGGGCGGTCGGGCCGCGGCCGCCGTCCGGTCTGGCGGAACCGCAGGTAGTCGGAGAGGATCCGGCCGTGGTCGAAGGCCATGCACAGGCCGTCGGGTCCCGCGTCGCCGGCCGCCAGGGCGGACAGCTCGTCCAGGCGGAAGATGCGGGCGTCGGCGGCGTCGTCCATCGCGGTCGGCACGCCGACCGCATGTCCCGTGAACACGACCGACATCGTGTGTCGCCGGCGGTCGCGGGCCGGGTCCGAGTAGACGTAGAGCAGCTGGTCCAGCGTGACGTCCAGCCCGGTCTCCTCGGCCGCTTCGCGCACCGCGGCCGCCTCGACGGTCTCTCCTTCGTCCACGAAGCCTCCGGGCAGCGCCCAGCCGTGGGGCGGGTTCAGCCGGCGGATCAGGACGATGCCGGGAGCACCGTCGTGGTGGACCTCGATGAGCACGTCCACGGTGGGGGTGGGGTTGCGGTAGTCGGTCACGCGCGATTCCCGTCGGTCGTCGGCGGAGGGGGAGGACCGCCGGTGGCGGCATGATACGGCCCCTGCGCCGGAAGCACCGGCCAGAGTTCCCGCCGTCGCGCAGACGGCGCGGAGTCGGCGCGACGCGCCAGAGAGGAGGACGCATGGCCGAAGCCCAGGGCACCGCAGCGGAGCCGCGGGTCGTCATCGGCGCGGGACCCGACGCCCTGCGTGTCGCCGCCGTGCTCGCCACCCGGGGACACGCGGTGCGCCTGCTGCAGCAGGGCCCCGGGGCGAGCGGGCTGCGCTGGCCCGAGCTCCCCCAGGACAACGGTCGGCTGCGCACCTCGCCCGACGCCCGCGACACGGTCGAGCGGGTGCTGGGCCCCCTGGTCGAGGCGCCGGACCCGGGCCTCGGCATCCTCAAGGACGGCCAGGTGCACCGCCTGCCGCTGCGCCGGCGCGAGCTGCCCGGGCTGCTCCCGGCCGAGCAGCTGGTTGGCGCGGCGCGCGCCTTCCTGCGTCGCCGAAGCAAGAACGCCACCGAAGACCTGGTCGCCGGGGGCGGCCAGGAAGAGCGCACCTACCGCGACTGGGTCGTGCGACGGATGGGCGAGCCCACCTACCGTTCGCTGTACCAGGACCACGCCCGGCGCCGGTTCGGACGCTCGCCCGACACCCTGTCGGTCGCCGCCGCCCGCCTGCACCACGCGGTGCCCGACCCAGGGCCGCACCAGGTGGTCGGCGGGCGCTACCACGTCGCGCTCCAGGAAGCGGCAGCGCGCATCACCGACGCGGGCGGGTCGATCGACAGCGGCGTCCGGATCGCCGGCCTCGACGTGGTCGACGGGCGCGTGCACGCCGTCCGCCTGCAGAAGGGCGCCCCCGTGCCGGTCGAAGGCTCGCTGTGGGTCGCGCGGCCGCCGTCGGTGGTGGTCGGCTGGCTGCCCGACGACGTCGCCGCACCGCTGCGCGTGGACGCCGGCCTGCTCACGACCTGCGATCTGCAGGTGGTCTGCCTGAAGGGCGAGGTCGACGGACTGCCCGAGACCCTGCACGTCCTGGACGAGGGCGCCCCGTTCTGGGCGGTCGTGAGCCCCTACGGCATCAAGGAATACGCGCTGTTCCTGACCACCGTGCCCCGTGACGCGCCTGCGCGCCCCGCGGACGAGCTGGCCGCCGAGATCGCCGCCGCCGCCGAGCGCCTCGGCGTCGGTCGGTTCGAGACCGACGGCGTGCGGGTCGAGCGGGTGGCCGACCATCAGCCGTCCTGGCCCCAGGGGGCCCACGGCCGCCTGCATCGCCTGGTGCGGGGCTTCGATGCCCTGGGCATCGTCGGCGTCGGGCGCACCGGAACCCTCGGCTTCATCGACCCCGCCGGCGAGATCGCCCACGCCCTCTCGCTGACCGGGGATGCCCCCCTCTCGCCGCGCGAGGCGATGCGGGTGCACGTCGACCCGCCGGCGCGGCTGGACGACCTAGGGGCTCGGGCCCAGGACTTCCTCACCCGCTGATGCCGCCTCGGTGTCCGTCGCGCCCAGCGAGCGTCGGAGGGCCCGGCGGGCACAGGCCGCGCCTCCGTCGAGCCAGGCGCGGCCCTCGCAGGCCAGTCCCGCGGCGTCGACGTGATCGGCGTCGACATCCAGCCACGCCTCTCCCGACAGGCCGCAGGGATTGGTCCCGGACACGGACAGTCGCCACCGCCAGCGGCCGTCCGCTTCCTGGTACAGGGTGCGCAGGCCGGCCGGGTCCCTCCCCACCGGCTCACCCAGCGGATCTCCCAGGCACCCGGGCAGTGCCCCGCTCCACGCCCGCCAGTGTGTCCGCCAGGGCCCGGTCGCGGGCCCCTCGAGCAGCTCGAGACGCGGCCCCACGTGCAGCAGGACCAGCGGCTCGGCATCGGCCCCGTCGGCGACCCAGCGCTCCGCGACGCACGGCGGGCTTCCGATGCATCGCGCCGTCGCGTCGGCGGCCTGGGCGAAGGGGGCTTCTTCGTGGCCGGCCGGCGTGGCGCGCCCGCGGCGCACCCAGCGCACGGGCGGGGGCGCGACGGGGGCGACGACCTCGGGCGGCGCGTCGAGGGCCGGCGGGGGCTCCGCCGGCATGCACGACAGCGCCGGGATCAGGAACAGCAAGCGGTCAGTAGGCCGAGTCGAGGTTGACGCACTGCTCGACGCGGAAGCTACCGGCCAGGCTGCCCCCGGCGAAGCTCAGGTCCATCTCGCCGTGGACCCGGTCCTTGCCGTCGATCTTGTCGATGGTCAGGGTGCCGGCGCGGGCATCGTCCAGGAACAGGTCGCCCTGATCGATGGTGAGCATCGCGCCCTGGACCGGCGACACGCCGCTCACCTCGTAGGGGCCGCCCTCGACGACATCGGCTTCCTGGAAGGCGATCTGCACCAGGCGGACGTCCGAGTCCCAGGGCGCCTCGTCGTCGTTGTAGTTCTTGGCCACCCAGAACAGGTCCATGCACTCGATGTCGGACTCGCTGAACACCAGGAAGGGGCCTCCCCAGAAGCCGATCGTCGGCTCGAAGGCCGCACCGTCCCAGGTGCCCTCCAGATCGCCCTGGTAGGGGCCGCAGCCCACGAGACCGGCGCCCAGCAGGGCGGAGGAGAGGAGGATGCGGGAGGCGAGGCTGGGCATGCGGGCTCCGAAGGGGAGGGCGAGGGGCCGGGAGGATAAGCGGGCCGGCAGCCGGCCACAACCACGCCCCCAGGAGGGTCCGTGTCCCCCGACCCCGACCGCCCCTGGCGACCCGAGGAGCTCCCCCGCGGACGCGGCGAGGTCCGGCTCGAGCCCATGGACGGGGGCTGGGCGCTGGTCCTCGACAACCCGGCGGCCCGCAACGCCCTGAGCCCCGGGATGATGGCCGACCTCGCGAGGCATGTGCGCACGCTGGCCGACGCCCCGGGGCGGTTCGTCTGCGTGCGGGGCGGCGACGGCCGCGCCTTCTGCGCGGGAGGCGATCTGCGGGCGGTGCGGGCCCACCTGCTGGAGCCTGGGCAGTCGGCCGGCATGCAGGCGACGATGAGCCGGGTCCTGGACGAGCTGGCGGCCCTGCCGATGGTCGTGGTCGCCGCCGTCGAAGGCGCGGCCCTGGGCGGAGGGGCCGAGCTGACCACGGCCTGCGACCTCGTCGTCTGCGATTCCGGGAGCACCATCGGCTTCGTGCACGCTCGGCTGGGCGTCAGCCCCGGGTGGGGCGGAGGGACCCGGCTGCTCGCCCGGGTCGGACCAGTGCGTGCGCTGGAGCTGCTGGCCCTCGCCGAGGGGCTCGACGGTGCCCGCGCCCACGGCCTGGGCCTGGCGACCCACCTCGCTGCGCCGGGACAGGCGGGTGCGCTGGCGGCGTCACTCTGCGCACGCCTGGCCTCGCTCCCGGAGCCAGCGGTGCGTGCGGCGGTCGCGCTCGTGCGCAGCGGTGGCGCGACCGAGGCCGCCTCGTTCGTCGCCCTGTGGGGCGGACCCGCCCACCAGGCAGCGCTCCGGGCCACGCGCCAGGGACGGTCGTGACCGGGCTCCTCCTCCTCCTGGCCCTGGGCTGCCCGGCCTGTCGCCAGGGCCCCGCCGCTCCCGACGCGCCAGAGCTCGGCCCCGGCGAAGCCGCGCCCCGCCCGGCGGGCCAGGTCGTCGGCGACGAATACCGGGACGGCCGCCTGCCGCTGCGGGTGCCGATCCCGGAAGGCTGGACCGCTCGTCCGGGCCTGGACCAGTCCACGCTCCGCGTGCAACTCACCGATGCCGTCACCAGCACGGTCGTCGAGATCTGGGCCTTTCCCGGGCTGGGGGGGCAGCCCCGCCCGCGAGGGGACTGCACCTGGGAATTCGTCGATCGGGCGGGCTACCGCACGCCCGGCGTCGTCGGCGCGGTCACCACCGCGACCTGCACGCCGCACGACCCCGACGGGCCGCGGATCTTCGGGTGGATCCTGCCGGGCGACGAGATCGACTACCAGGCCGAGATCCACGTCCCGGTGGGCCAGCTGCTCGAAGGGCGGCGCCGCGGCGAGGGGCTCGTCCGCGGCGCGCGCTGGTAGGCAGGCTCAGCGCCCGCGGCGCCGCAGGCCGATCAGGGCCAGCGGGATGCCGAGCACCAGCCAGCCGGAACCCGGCGCCCGCGAGCCGCTGGCGCAGCCCATGTCGCAGCCGCCGCCGGTGCCGCAGGCCGCCGCGTCCCCGCCGTAGGGCACGGCGCCCAGTCCGGCGTAGCCGCCGAGCCAGTCGCCGCCCGGGCCGGTCGGCGCGAACTCCAGCGTGGTCAGGCCGATGCCCTCGAAGGCGGGCAGGGCGAAGGCCAGGTCGCCGGCCAGGCCGCCGATGATCGGCTCGATCAGGCTGCCGACGCCGCCGCTGAAGCTGGCTTCGATGTCGGCGTCCTTGCCGGGGGCGAACTCGTTGTCCGTCACCGTGGGCACCAGGTCTTCGCCGGCCAGCGCCAGCTCGATCGCCAGATCGCCAGTCGTGCCGTCGAGGGCCAGGTTGATGCCGGCCTCGGCGTCCAGATCGACGCCCACCACCAGCGCCATGCGGTGGTCGAGCTCGCCGTAGACCTCGAGGCCCAGGTCGTCGACCACGATGCCGATGTCGCTCTCGCTGTCGAAAGCCAGCAGCGGGGGGTTCTTGGGCCGCGTGACGATGCTGATCGGCTTGCTCTCGGGGAACAGGTCGTCGAAGGCGTCGCCCGCCAGCAGCCCGAGCAGGGTCGTGTCGAGGGGGATCGGCAGCGTGTCGTCGCCGGGCTGCAGCGTGTAGCAGAGCAGGCCGCCGCGCCAGAGCGCGTAGAGGGCCTGGTTGCCGAAGTCGTCGCTGATCAGCGCCGAGGCGGCGTAGCCGGGCGTCACGCCGGTCGGCACGCTGCCGATGGCCGGCAAGGCGCCGTCGGTGCCGTAGCTGCTGCCGGTGTCGTAGGCGGCGATGCAGGGCGCGGGCTCGGCCACGTCCATGTAGCCGTCCATCAGGATGCGCACGCCGGCGGGCTCGATCTGCACGTCGCCGGGTACGATCCCGTAGCTGGCCTGCACGCCGGCCAGGTCGATGGTGTCTTCGAGCACCAGGGTGTTGAAGGCGTCTTCGATCAACACCTCGATCTGCGGGCCGAAGTCGGCCACCGCGCCCTCGAGCTCGCCGCCCACCAGCCCCAGCACGATGTCGAACAGGGACAGCCCGAAGAAGTTCAGGATGTCCTCGACCGTGCCGATCCAGCAGTTCTCCAGGTGGATCTTGCCGCTGGTCAGGTCGCTGTAGTCCAGGTTGATGGTGCCGATCTGGGCGTCGAGCAGGCCCGTGCGCTCGTCGACGGCCAGGGCCAGGGTCGTGTTGATGTTGGCGGTGAAGGGGTCGACCCACACGTCGCAGGTGTCGCCGATGCACTCGAGCTCGGTGTAGAGCTGCATCGGGACGGAGGCGTCGTTGACCTCGATGCGCAGGTCGGCGTCGAGGGTCAGGTAGCCGCTGTTCGGCACCAGCGCGGCGTCGGCGATGCTCAGCGTGACCCAGCCGTCGTAGACCGAGTAGGCGTAGCCGCCGAGCCAGCACTGGCCGAGGGCGCCCTCGTATTCGTCGGCGAGCTCGGGGACCTCGATGCCGCTGGGCAGCAGCGAGGGCACGAGTGCCAGGATGGCGTCGAAGCCCGCCTGGGTGACGTCGATGCCGACGGCGTTGTCGATGGTCTGCCCCGCCGGGTGGTCCTGCGCGGCCGCCGGCAGCGAGGCGCCGAGCAGGGCGCCGGCCCCGAGGAGTGCGAAGAGGGCGGACTTGGGGCTGCGCGTGGACTCGGACACGAGAGCCTCTCGGGGCGAGGGGAGGGCGCGGGTCGGGACGCCGGGTTGGCGCAGGAGACCCTGGACCCGCGCATGGTACCCAAGGCCAGGCCCGGGCGCTACGCGCACGCGTCGGCGAGGAGCGCGTGGGCTTGCGCGGGGGCGGTCAGGTCGGCCACGTCGAGGTACCGGGCGCCGGCCGCGGCCGCCATCGCACCGTCGGTGTCGGGTCGGTCTCCCACGTGCAGCAGCGCCGTCGTCGGCACGCCGAGCTGCGCGGCGGCGGCGAGCAGGGCGTCGGGGAGGGGCTTGAGGGCGCCGAGGCGGCGGCAGTCGATGACCGCCGCCCAGCCGTGCAGGTCCATGGCGGCGAGCTTGTCGAGGGAGGGGTGGTCGCTCACGACCGCTCGGGGCAGGCGGCGCGCGTCGCAGGCCTCGATCAAGGCCTGGATCGCGGGTGGAGGCCGGGCGTCGGAGAACAGGCGCGGCCAGCGCCCGTCGAGCTCGTCGCGCAGCGCGGTCCGCACGGCGTCGGGGCGCACGCCGGTCTCGGCGACCACCCAGGCGACCAGGGCCTCGTCCAGCTCGGCCGCCCGGACCCCGCGCAGGGCCTCGACGGCGCGCGGCAGCGCCGGCAGGGCGCGGGGGTGGCGCAGCAGGCCCTTCCACAGCCGGGCCTTGCGCCGCTGCACCTCGGCCAGGGTGCCGTCGAGGTCGAAGGTCAGGGCGAGCACGGGCACGTCGCGGATCCTTCGACTCGACGTTGACAGGTCTGGAGGCAGGGCATTATGTGTCGGGGGTTCGCGGAGGGACACCTCTTCGAGCCCTCGGCACGCTCCACCCCGCGGACCGAGACGATCGTTGAAGACGAGACATGGCCAGGTAGCTCAGTCGGTAGAGCAGGGGATTGAAAATCCCCGTGTCGGCGGTTCGATTCCGTCCCTGGCCACCACCTCGCCCTTCGCCGCGGCGCTCCTGCTCCTCCCGCTCCTCACCGGTTGCGGGAACGACGCCTGCGAGACCCTGTGCGACTCCACCGGCGCCCGCCTGGGGGAGTGCCTGTCCGAGTGGCCCGCCACCTGGGAGGACCTCGACGCGGACAGTCGCGCGGCCTTCGTGCGTGCCTGCAAGGTGGACTGGGGCGACGAGCGCGCCGGTCTGGAGCCTCGCGAGCTCGAAGACGTGCTCGAACAGTGCGACGAGGCCAGCGCTGCGCTGACGGCGATGCGCCGGGCCGGCACCACCTGCGACGAGCTGCGCGCGCTCTACCTGGAATAGGCAGCGCGCTTCGGCCTACTCGTAGACCACGTCCTTGATGGCGATGTCGAGCTTGCTGATCCGGTAGTTCAGGTTGCTGCGACTGATGCCCAGCCGCCGCGCCGCCCGTGCCTGCACACCCTTCTCGATCTTGAGCGCCTCGACGATGAACCGCCGCTCGGCGTCGGCCAGGGCGTCGGGCAGGTTCGTCCCCGGCGGCAGCAGGCCGTCGTCGATCTCCTCGTCCCCGTCGAGCTGGGGCAGCTGCACGCGGGTCAGCTCCTCGCCGCGGCAGAGCAGCACCGCGCGCTCGATGACGTGCTCGAGCTCGCGCACGTTGCCGGGCCACGGGTGGGCCGCCAGCTGGTCCAGCACCTCGGCGCTGGCCCGGGCCACGGGGCGCTTGTAGCGCTCGGCGAAGCGCGCGATGAAGAAGTCGACCAGCAGCGGGATGTCCTCGCGACGGCCGGCGAGGGGCGGGACCGGGATGTGGAAGACGTTGAGCCGGTAGTACAGGTCCTCGCGGAAGGCGCCGGCCTTGACCTCGGCGCGCAGGTCGCGGTTGGTGGCGGCGACGACCCGCACGTCGACCCGCCGGGTCTTCGTGCTGCCGAGCCGCTGGATCTCGCCGTTCTGGAGCACGCGCAGCAGCTTGACCTGGGTCGACAGCGGGATCTCGCCGATCTCGTCGAGCAGGATGGTGCCGCCCTCGGCCTGCTCGAACCGCCCCAGGTGCTGGCGCACCGCGCCGGTGAACGCGCCCTTCTCGTGGCCGAACAGCTCGCTCTCCAGCAGCCCCTCCGGCAGCGCGGCGCAGTTGACCTTCACGAAGGGGGCGTTCTTGCGCGGGCTGTTGTGGTGGATGGCGTGGGCGAGGAGCTCCTTGCCGGTGCCGGTCGGGCCCGTGATGAGCACCAGCGCGTCGCTCTCCGCGACGGCGGCGACCAGCTCGTAGACGTCCTGCATGGCGGGGGCCACGCCGACCAGGTTCTCGAAGCCATAGCGGTCCCGGACCTCGGCGCGGAGCTGGACGACCTCGGCCCGCAGGGCCTTCTCGGCCAGGGCCTTGTCCAGGATGATCAGCAGCTCCTCTTTCTCGACGGGCTTGATCACGTAGTCGTCGGCGCCCGCCTTCATGGCCGTCACCGCGTCGCCCACGCTGCCGTGGCCGGTCATCATGATCACGCGGGTCTCGGGCCAGCGCTCGCGCACGATGGACAGCAGCTGCATGCCCGGCAGGTTCGGCATCATGACGTCGCTGAGCACGATGTCGACGGGGTGCACCCGCAGCATCTCGACCGCTTCTTCGCCGTCGGTGGCCAGCCCGACCTCCCAGCCGGCCTTCTTCAGGTTCACGCGCAGCGCGACGCGGACGGCCTTGTCGTCGTCGACGACCAGGATCCGGCCCTTGCGGGGCACGTCGTCCCGGTCGGGTGCCGCGTCGCGGTCGGGGGCGTCGGTCATCACTCGACCTCGAGCTGCCAGGGCAGCATGGCCAACACCGGATCCTCGGCCAGCAGCAGCAGGGTCGACAGCTCCTGGGGCACCGGCACGGCGGGCAGTGCCGCGGCGGGCGAGGGGAGGGGGAGGCGCGCCAGGGCCGAGGAGAGGGCTGCGCTGCCGGCGCCGACCCGGACCGAGCGGCGGGGGAGGGGACCGAAGAACCGATCGTCGTAGGTCACGAGCTCGACCACGGCGCCCTCGGGGATGCCGGCCTCGGCCCGGGCGTGCGCGATGGCGTCCTCGAGCCCGCCGAGCTCGTCCACCAGGCCGACCTCCTTGGCGTCTCGTCCGGACCACACCCGGCCGCGCGCGACCTCCTCGACCTGTTCCTTCGTCATGCCCCGACCCTCGGCGACGCGGTCCTTGAACTGGTCGTAGGTGGCGCCGATCAGCCGGTCCAGCGCGGACAGCTCGCCGTCGTCCATCGGGCGCGACAGGCTGTACATGGCGGCGTGGCGGCCGCGGGTCAGGATCTCGGTCTCGACGCCGAGCTTGTCGTACAGCCCGCCCAGGCTGAACTTGCCGCCGTAGACGCCGATGCTGCCGGTGATGGTCGTGGGCTCGGCGAAGATGGTGTCGGCGCCAGCGGAGACGTAGTAGCCGCCGCTGGCCGCGACGCCGCCCATGCTCACGATGAAGGGCTTGCCGCTCTCTTCCAGGCGCTGGGCCGCCCGCCAGATCTCGTCGCTGGCGAAGGCGCTGCCGCCGGGGCTGTCGACCCGCAGGACCACGGCCTCGACGGCCTCGTCGCGGCGGGCCTGGTCGAGCTGGCGGGCGATGGTGTCGCTGCCGGCCGTGCGACCGCCCAGCAGGCCGCCCCGCACGCTCGGACCGGTGGTGATCACGCCGTCGATGTAGATGACGGCGAGCTCGCGCGACGCGGGCCAGCCGGTGACCCGGTCGTCCAGGTGGTAGTCCGGCACCAGCTGGAAGCGGCGCCGGAACGCTTCCTCCATCGTCTCTTCCAGGGCGTCGGGGTACACGAGCCCGTCGACCAGCCCGCGGGCTTCGGCCTCGGCGGCCGTGAACGGCCCTTGATCGACCAGCCGGGTGACCTGGTCCTCGGTGCGGCCGCGGCCCTGGGCGACGCCGGCGACCAGGGTGCCGGCCATCGTGTCCAGCAGGGCGTCGAGCTGCTCTCGCGCCGGCTCGCTGGGGCCGCTCCGGGTGTACTGCTCGGGTGCGGACTTGTACTCGGAGCGCTTGGCGTACTGCGGCTCGACCCCGACCAGATCCAGCGTGCCGCGCAGGTAGGTCAGCCCCATCGACAGGCCGACCAGGTCCAGGCTGGCGGCAGGGTGCAGGTAGACGCGGTCGGCGGCGCTCGCCAGCAGGTAGGCGGCGTTGCCCGATTCCTTGTCCAGGTAGGCGACCACGACCTTGCCGCGGCTCTGGGCCTCGGAGACGAGTCGCCGCAGCTCCTCGACCCGCGCCCAGCTGGCCGGCGGTCGATCGATGTGCAGCACCATGCCCTTGACCCGCGGATCGTCGATGGCGTCGCGCATGCGCTCCAGCAGGTGCAGCCAGGACTCGGAGGGGGGCGCCAGCAGGCCTCGGGCGGGCTGGTAGGGGAAGGACTCGTCGAGCACGAATTCCGGGACCTTGCGGCCCTGACCGAAGAAGCTGCGGTCGCCCTCGGCGGTGGTCAGGTAGGCCATGCCGACCGGGTTGCGCCCCGGCGCCGCGCCGTTGATGTCGGCCAGCCCGTAGGCGCCTGCGCCCGTCCGCCCCCAGAACAGCTCCAGTCCAGCGCCGATCTCTCCGTCGTCGTCACCGTAGCCGCGCAGGACCAGGCCATCGGTGGCCTCCAGGCGAACGGAGCCCCGGAAGGAGCCGGCACTGCCGTTGACGATGTCGGCCTGCCGGTAGTCCACGCCGACGAGCAGGCGGCCCTGGAACGGGCGCCAGGCCAGGCCGCCTCCGAACCGCTGGGTGACGCCGAGCTCGGGCGCGGGGTCGTTGAGGTTCTCGGCCAGCAGGGACAGCCCGAGCCAGTGTGCGGGGCGCCAGGTCAGGCCCAGGTCCCAGGTCAGGAAGTTGTTCTCCGGTCCCTCGGGGATCTGCCAGCCGACGCCGACGCCCAGCGCGACCCGGCGGCTGAGCCGCAGCCCGAGGCCGCTGGTCAGCCCGAGCCAGGTGCGATCCCCGCCGCCGATGTCGTAGTAGACGCCGGTGGCGAAGGGGCCGGCCTGGAAGGCGCCCGACAGGCTGGCGGGCCGGACGGGGAGCTCCTGCTCCCAGGACAGCCAGGCGGACGGGTCGGGGTCCAGTCCCAGGCTGGCGGGGTTGGACCAGATGGTGGCCGCGCCATCTTCTCCGGCCGACGAGAAGGCGGGGAGCACGGGGCGCTCGGGCGTCTCGTCGGCCCCCAGGGCGGGCGCCGACAGCAGGCCGAGGCCGGGGACGAGGAGGTGGAGCGGCAGCCTGGGGGCGTAGCGGCGGGGCGTCATGTTTCTCCGAGGCGCACGCGGGCGGCGGGGATGATATCCTGCTGCCCACGCGCTGATGGTCGTGGGCTCCCGCCTCGACCGGCTCCCATCCCTTCCCCCCGGAGCCATCCGGGGCCGTCCTCGAGCGGTCCCTCGGCGCGTCCCCCGCCTCGCTCCTCCTCTTCGCGCTCCCGCCCCCGAAGGCGCCTCCCATGCGCATCCGCACCGCCCTCGTCGCGCTCCTGACGGCCGGCCCCCTCCTGCTCTCCACCGGCGTCGTGCACGCCGACGACCCGGCGACCGTGTCCGCCGAGACGGCCGCTGGCCGCCTGCTCGATCCGGTCCTCGCCCCGCTGCTCGAAGACGCGCTGTTCACGCGCGCGGACATCGGGCTGCAGGTGGTCGACGTCGGCACCGGCGAAGAGGTCTTCGCCTTCCAGGCCGACCACCCGATGGTCCCCGCGTCGGTCACCAAGACCCTGACGACGGCGGTCGCCCTGCGCACCCTGGGCGCGGGACACAGCTTCGCCACGGACCTGCGCAGCGAAGGCGAGCTCGGCGCCGACGGCGTGCTCGCCGGAGACCTGTACGTGGTCGGCGGCGGTGACCCCACCCTGGTGGTCGAGCAGGTCTGGAAGATGATCCGCGACCTGGCGAGCGCCGGCGTGGCCGAGATCGACGGCGATCTGGTGTTCGACGACAGCTTCTTCGTCGACAACGGGCTCGTCCCCGGGTGGGACAAGTCGGTGGACGAGGCCAACGGCCCCGCCTACTTCGCGCCGCTCGGGGCGCTGTCGGTCAACTACAACACGACCTGCCTGCTGGTCGCACCCGGGGCCGAGCGCGGCGCCAGCGCGCGGGTCGAGGTCGAGACCCCCGCGGACAACATCGTCGTCGAGAGCGAGGTCACGACGGGCTCGGCCGGGTCCCGCGCGTGGCTCAAGGTCGAGCGCGAGGTCGGCGACGACGGCGGCACGGTCACCTTCAAGCTGACCGGCTCGGTGCCGCTCGGGGCCGACACGACCCAGCTGTACCGGTCGGTGGCCGATCCGACGCGCCACTTCATGGCCGTGTTCCGCGCTTTGATGGAGGAGCGCGGCATCAAGTGGACCGGACGGATCAAGAAGGGCGTCACGCCCCCGGATGCGCGCGTGCTGGTCCGTCACAGCAGCGACCCGCTGGGTCTCGTGCTGGCCACCATGAACAAGCGCAGCAGCAACATCATGGCGGAACAGGTGCTGCGCACCGTCGGCGCCAAGGCCTCGGGCGGCCCCGCCAGCACCGAAGCCGGCCTGGCCGCCGTGCGCGACTACCTCGACGAGCTGGGCATCCCCCGCGACGAGTACGTGCTGGTCAACGGCTCGGGCCTGTCCCGCGAGATCCGCCTGCGGCCCAGCCACATCACGGCCGTGCTTGTCGATCAGTGGCACGACCGCCGCAACGGCCCCGAATTCCAGGCCAGCCTGGCCGTCGCCGGCGTGGACGGCACCCTGCGGCGCCGCCTCTCCGCCGAAGACGCCGGCATGGTGCGCGGCAAGACCGGCTCCTTGAACAGCGTGTTCTGCCTGGCCGGCTACCTCCAGGGGGGCGACGGGCGGACCTACGCCTTCTCCTTCCTGGTCAACGACTTCTCGGGCAGCTCGCGCCCCGTCCGCGCGCTGCAGGACCGCTTCGCGGAAGCCCTGCTGCGCTGGGACGGCACCCTGCCCGAGGCCACGGCCGCCCGGCCCGGAGAGGGCTGATGGTTCGGCCCCTCCACCCCGTCGGTGTCCCACCTGTCGTGGGCATCATCGACCCCTCCCCCAGACACCGCCCCTCGCCGTCGCGCGCGAGTTCGCGCGAGACAGGACCCCGTCAAGCCCTGGGTCCTGTCCGTTGCAGGCCCACGTCTCGCGGTGTAATGGCGGGGAACGGCGCGGTGTGCGTTGCTGTCGAGCATCGTGCGCCCCCGCCGACCGAGCCGCGAGCCGGCGAGATGCAGGAGTAGCCCGTGAGCCCTTTTCGGATGTGGACGCCCGCGCTGACCCTCGGCGCGCTGCTCGTCAGCCCCATCGCCTTCGCCCAGGACGAGGGCTCCGGCCCCGTCGCCCTCGAGCGGGACGACGCCGGGGACACGGTCGATCTCGACCAGCCCGCCGGCGGCGACGACCTCGGCAACCGCGAGGCCGAGTTCGACCGCGAGCTGCTGACGGTCGAAGAAGAGGTGAACTCGCTCAAGGAGCGGGTGTTCCGGTCCAAGGCCACGCTGCAGCTGCTCAGCGAGATCGTGGCCCAGGGCTCGGGCACCGGCGCCCGCGGCTCGATCGTGCACGTGCACGAGCTCGGCCGGTCCTACGAGGTCGAGAGCCTGACCTACTACCTCGACGGCCAGAGCAAGTTCACGCGGACCGGCGCCGAAGGCGACATGAAGGGCGTCGACGAGCTCAAGGTGTTCGAAGGCGCGCTGTCGCCGGGTACCCACAAGCTCAGCGTGAACATGCGGCTGCGCGGTAGCGGCGGCGTCTTCAACTACGTCGATCAGATCAGCGTGCAGGTGCCGGGCGAGCACACCTTCGAGGTCGAGCCCGGCGACGACTGCCGCATCAAGGTCACCGCCGAGGAGAAGCGCGGGCTGAGCCGGTCCTTCACCGAGCGCCCCCGCTTCGTCTTCGACGTGCGCTGCTCTCAGAGCATGGAGTCCGAGGGTGCCCAGTAGGACCCGCAAGGGCGGCGGGGCGCTCCTGCCGCTGACCCTGGCCCTGGCCTTGCTGCCGGGGGTGGCTGGCGCTGCCGGTCCGCTGCAGAACCGTCTCGACGACATGTCGGACCGGGTGGCGGGGCTGGAGCAGACCACCGACGAGCTGGCGCTGGACTTCGGCAAGCGCCGGGGGCTCATCGGCAGCCTGGAAGCGCGTGAGCGGTTCGAGGAAGCCGTCTACCTGTTCCTGATCGGCGAGTACGACGACGCGGCGCTGTCGTTCTACATCCTGGTCGACGCGCAGGCGCTCGACAGCGCGCCGCTCCACCAGGACAGTGAGTGGTACCTGGCGGAGTGCCTGTTCAACCTGGGGAACCTCGCCACGGCGGCGGAAGCCTACCAGCGGGTCATCGACGAAGGAGAGGTCCACCCCTTCTTCCCGGACGCCGTGCGTCGCCTGCTCGAGGTCTACGGCCTGCAGCGGGATCAGGCCCGGTTCGATCAGGTGTACAAGGAGTTCATCGTCACGGGCCGCGTCCAGGCGACGGACTTCGTGAAGTACACGGTCGGCAAGAGCTTCTGGCGCCAGGGCCAGGCCACGCGGGCCAAGGGCATGTTCGCCGACGTCGCCGCCGACTCCTCCGTCTACATGCGCGCCCGCTACTTCCTGGGCGCCGTGCTGGTCGAAGAGGGCGACCTCGACGCCGCGAAGGTCGAGTTCCAGCGTGTGGTCGATGCCCAGTCCCCGGCCCACGAGAGCGACGCCACCGTGCGCGAGCTCTCGTGGATGGCCCTCGGGCGGATCGCCTACGAGACGGGGGACTACAACGCGGCTTCGGCGGCCTACTCGCACATCAACAACGAGTCGGACCAGTTCGCCGACCAGCTCTACGAGCAGGTCTGGACCTACGTCCGTCAGGAAGACTGGGCCTCGGCCCTGGCCCACCTGGACATCTTCCTGCTCGGCTTCCCGGCGCACCGCGAAGCGGTGAACCTGCGCCTGACCCAGGCCCAGGTCTACATGAAGGAAGCCGAGGCCGAGGAGATCCCCGGCCTGCGCGAGGTCAACCGCGACAAGGCGCTCGAGGCCTACCAGAAGGTCGTCGAGGAGTACGAGCCGGTCGTGCAGACGCTGGCGCGGCTCAAGACCGACGAAGCCGGGCCTGCCGCCTACTTCCGCCTGCTGGCCGAAGCCGAAGGCGACCCCGAGATCGAACAGCCGCTCCCCGACTACGCGGTCGAGATCCTGACCGACGACGAGTACATGGGCCGCGCGGTCGATGTCTATCGGGGCATGGCGTCCCAGGAAGCCGACCTGCAGCGCTCCGAAGAGCTCGCCGAGCAGGTCTCCGCCGCCCTCTCGCGCGCCGATCGCAACATCGGCACCTTCGCCCGTGGCCGCGCCCGCGTGCGGGGTGTCCGCGAAGATGCGCTGAACATGCAGGCCGCCCTGGTGCAGTTCGAGATCGACTACCTCCTCGCCCGTGGATCCAGCGCGGATCGCGCCGGGCTCGAGTCCCTCCAGAGCCGCTACCAGGTGCTCCAGGGCCGCGAGGTCGAGGTCGCCGAAGAGCAGACCACCGACACCGGTCGGCGGCAGGCCCAGGCGGATCAGATCGACGCGGTGCAGCAGGTCGCTTCCCGCGTGCTGGAAGCAGCACGCGACGAGCAGGCCCGACTGCGTGGCGTGCGCGCCGGGCTGGACGGCAACGAGACCGGCCTGTCGGACGGGACCCGCGCCGAGGTCCGGTCGCAGCTGGCCCGCACCGCCGGCGAGCTCTCGCGGGTGCAGAAGGGACTCGAGCGCATCGTGTCCCCCAGCACGCGCACGTCCATCCTGGCGGCGGTCGAAGGCAAGAGCAGCGACCCGCTGGCCGCCCAGCGGCGGATGATGGGCCGCGACTACGGTGCGCTGCGTGACGACGTGCGGCGGTACCGGTCGGGTGCGGCTGGCAGCGACGATCGCAAGGTGTTCGACGCGCTGGACGACCTGTGGTCCCGTGCGGACGCCCTGGACGACAGGGCGGCCTCCGTCCTGGCCCGGCTCGACAGCGCCGAGCGCTCCGAGCTCGGAGTCCTCCGGCGCCGGCTGGGCGAGGAGAACGACCGGGTCGAGGGTGCCCGTCGAGATCTGGTCGAGGTCCAGACCGAGGCCGAGGAGATCGCCACCGAGATCGCCCAGGTGGGCTTCTCGACGCTCGAAGCCGACATCGAGGACACGGTCATGGAAGCCGACCTCGGCATCGTCGACGTGTCCTGGCTCGACAAGACCGAGAGCAGTGACGAGATCGAGCGGCTCAGCAAGGAGCGGGCCAAGAGCATGCAGGAGATGGAGGATCGCTTCCGCATCATCGAGCAGAAGCTCGAGGGCACCAGCCGGAAGGGAGGCCAGTGAGATGACCTCGCCCCGCAGCCTTCGCCTGCTCGCCCTGCTGGCCCTCGCCGGCAGCCCGACCCTCGCCCTGGCCCAGGACGAGCCCACCACCGGCGCCACCGCGCAGGCGGACACGGACGACTCGGGCCTGCCGCCGTCGGTGGATGCCGACGAGTGGGCGGCCTTCAACGCCACCCGTGGTCGCTACGAAGCGCGCATGTCCTCCTTCGAGGACGACGCCCGCGCGTACGCTGCCGAGCTCGCTCAGCAGGAACGCGAGCGCCTGACCTCGGGCTACGACGAAGCCATCGCCGAGCTCGAGTCCCAGCAGGACGCACTTCGCGTGGAAGCCATCGATCGCTTCGAGGCCTTCCTGCGGAAGTACCCGAACAGCGAGCACTCCGCCCACGCCATGTTCCGCCTGGGCGACCTGTACTACGAGCGCACCGAAGCCGAGTACCTCGTCGCCCAGGACGAGTACGAGCGCGTCATGGCCGACTTCGACTTCGAGACGGCCACGGAATTCCCCGAAGCGCCGATGAAGGACTACAGCAAGTCCATCGCGCTCTACGAGCGGATCATCGCGCAGCACCCGGACTACCGCTACGCCGACGGCGCCTACTACATGCTGGGCTTCTGCCTGGCGCGGGACCAGTCGCTGCAGTTCGACGAGGTCCGGAGCCACGAGACCTTCACGCAGCTGGTCGAGAAGCACCCCGACTCGCAGTTCGCGGCCGCGGCCCACCTGCGGCTCGGCGAGTACTACTTCGACTACGCCACGAACGAAGCCGAGATCGCCATGGCGATCCCCCACTACGAGAAGGTGCTCGAGCTGGCGGGCGAAGACGGCGAGCTCTACGACGACGGCCTCTACAAGCTCGCGTGGTCGCACTACAAGCTCAACCACTACGACGAGGCGTTGCGGCTGTTCACCCAGCTGCTCGACTGGTCCGAGCAGAGCTTCCTCAAGACGGGCTTCGAGGCGCCGACCAAGCCCGAAGCCATCGAGTACATCGCCATCTCGTTCAGCGACGTCTCGGACAACACCTTCGAGTCGCCCCTGGCCGAAGCCCAGGGCTTCTACCAGCGAGTCGGCGCCCGGGATCACGAGAAGGACGTCTACGCCCGGCTGGCCAGCGTGCTGCAGGACCAGGCCCGGTTCGAAGATGCCATCGACGTGTACACCTACCTGCAGGACCGGTGGCCCGACGATCCGGAGAACCCGAACCACCAGTGGCGGATCGCCCAGATCCACTACTACGTCGACCAGCCCGAGCTCGCGAACCAGGCGATCGCCGAGCTGACCGAGAAGTACAACGACGAGTCGACCTGGTGGGTCGCCAACCGCAACGACCCGGATGCCCAGGCCGTCGCGCGGTCCTACATCGAGAAGTCCCTCGCCGCGGTCGCCACCGGCTACCACAACGAAGGCATCGAGACTGGCGACAAGGAAGCCTTCGCCCGGGCCGCCGAGCTCTACGGCGACTACCTCAAGCGCTTCCCCTTCGCCGAGGACTACTACGAGATCCAGTGGTACCGCGCCGACACGCTGATGCAGACGGAGCAGTACGACAAGGCGGAAGAAGAGTACGTCCAGCTGCTCAAGGCCGACGGCCACGAGTTCCGCGACGGCTCGCTGTGGAACCTGATGCAGGTGCGCCGCAACCGCCTGGTCGAGCGCTACGGCAGCTTCGACAAGCGGCCCGACGACGCGCCGGTCAAGGAGCGGATCCCGCTGGAGTCCGGTGACGAGCGCATCGTCTACGCGCTCTCCGACGACCACCTGGCGTTCATCGACACGACGACCCAGCTGCTCGACGCGGACCTCAAGAACCCCGACTACCGCGAAGCGCTGGAGCAGAACGAGGTTCCGCTCAAGTACCTCATCGCCCAGCTGTACTTCCACCACGGTCAGTTCGACAAGGCACGTCCGCGGCTCGAGGACCTCATCCAGAACCACCCGGAGTGGGATGAGGCGTCCTACGCCGCGACGATGATGATCAACAGCTACCAGGCCGAGCAGGACCTCCAGCAGGTCAAGGAGCTCGCGCTTCGGTACCGCGGGCTGGCGCTCGGCGGCGGCAAGAAGGACCTGACCGACTTCGAGAACATCGCGGAGCAGGCTGCCTTCAAGCAGGCCGAGGCCCTCATCAAGGTCGATCGGATCCAGGCGGCAGAAGCCTTCGAGGCCTTCCGCCGCGAGTTCCCGCGGTCCAAGTACATCGCCGACGCCCACTACAACGCCGCCAACTCCTACGAGATCGCCGGTCGCATCGACGACGCGAACCGGCTCTTCCAGGAGTACATCGACAACATCGAGTCCGGTCGGTACGCCCAGGACGATCGCGCGCGGGCGCTCTACTTCCGCATCGCGAACAACTACGCAGACGTGCTCGAGCTCGAGAAGGCGATCAAGTACTACGAGTCGCTGTACCGCCGCTTCCCCGGTGCCGACGGTGCCAAGGATGCGCTCTACAACGCCGCCTTCCTGCGCATCGGCCTCCAGGATCATCGCGGTGCGGCCGAGAACTTCGAGAACTACGCCGGCCTGAGCCCGACCCCGGACGACGCCGAGCAGGTCATGTTCGCCGCGGGCGCCCAGTGGGAGCTGGTGTCCGACGACTCGGCCACCGAGTTCTACCGCCGGTACCTGCGTCGCTACCCCAGCGCCAGCAGCGACCGCGCGATGGAAGCCTGGTACCGCATCGCCGACCTGACCGAGAAGCAGGGCAAGAAGGCCGCGACGGACAAGGCCTGGAAGGACCTGGCCCAGGGCTTCCGCGACCTGACCGAGGCCGGGCCGATCGGACCGCGTGGCCGGCACTACGCCGCGATGGCCGCCGTGCGGGACCTGCAGGTCCAGTTCGACGAGTTCGCGAAGATCGAGTTCTCCCGCAAGGAAGAGAAGAACGTCGAGCTCCTCCTCGAGACCAAGCCGAAGCAGCTCAAGGACATCGACGAAGAGGCGACCCGCATCGTCAACGTCTACGCCGACTTCGACGGGTCCTCGGCCGCCCTCTACTTCCTGGGCCGGGCCTACCTCCGCTACTCGGACATGCTCTACGAGGCGCCGCCTCCCAAGGGTCTGGACGAAGAAGGCAAGGCCATCTACTACGAAGAGATCGACAAGCGGCGCCTGCCGGTCGAGGACAAGGGCCGCGCCCGCCTCGAGGCGGGTGTGACCAAGGCCAAGGAGGCCGGTCAGTGGAACGAGTGGGTCAGCAAGACCATCGACTTCCTGGCCGATCGGTATCCGAGCGACTTCTCGCCCGAGAAGCAGGAGATCCGGGCCGAGGGCGAGAGCGCGATCGTGCCTCGTGCGGGGCCGCTGGAGCTGCGCCCGCAGGCGAAGTCGGAAGGCACCGAGGCCGGAGGGGAGAAGTGAGCATGCACCGTTCCATCGTGCTGGTCGCTGCGCTCGCACTCGCGGCCTGCGGGCCCAAGACCCCTCCTGAGCCGGCCGCAACGGCCCAGCCCGACCCCGCGGCGACCGCCGATGGCGAGGGCGGGGTGCCGGCGTCCCCGGCCGACATCGAGGCCAACCCCGAGAAGCATGTCGAGAAGGCCATCGCCCGGGCGGTGGAGACCCTGGCTTCTGGCGACGCGACGCGGGCGCGGGACGTGATCGAGTCCCTCAAGGCCCTGACCGAGAAGGCTCCGGATCGCGCCGAGATCCCCTACAACATCGGCGTGGCCTACGAGCTGGTCGGAGATCCGACGAACGCCCGGAAGTCGTACCTGCGGGCCACGGACGTCGATCCGACCCTGGGCGCAGCGTGGCTGAACCTGGGCGCGATGGCCGAAGAAGAAGGCGAGTACGACCGCGCCTACCAGAGCTACACGGCGGGGCTCCGCTACGATCCCGACAACACCGACCTGGTGGTCGGCATCATCGGCGTGCTCCGCAAGCAGGGGCGCTACGATCAGGCGGTGATCGAGGCGAAGAAGGCCCTCGGCCAGAACGCCAACAACATCGACGCCTACAACAACCTCGGCCTGGTCTACCTCGATCAGGGCAAGGTCGATCTGGCGAACTTCGTCTACCAGAAGGCGCTGAACTCGATCGACGGGGCCAAGGACAACGCGCTCCTGCACGCCAACCTCGGCCGCGTCCTGCTGGCCAAGGACAACGACTACATGGCCCGCAAGGAGCTCGAGACCGCGCTCCAGCTCGACCCCGATCTGGTCGCGGCGATGATGTTCCTGGCGACGCTCGAGCTCGACGACCACGACTACAAGAGCGCGTCCGAGCACCTCGAGAAGGCGCGCGAGCGCGAGCCCGACAACGCTGCCATCCAGATGAACCTGGGCATCGCCTACCGCGGGCTCGGTCGGTTCGAAGAAGCGCAGGCGGCCTACGAGAAGGCCCTCGATCTCGACCCGGGCAATCCCGACCCCTACCTGAACCTGGCCGTGCTCCAGGGCGACCACATGCGCGCCTACGATGCCGCACTGGCCAGCATCGACCGCTACCTGGTCGCCGGCGGCAAGAACACGCAGCTCGCCCAGGAATGGCGGGCCTCGCTCGCCGAGGGCAAGGACAAGTACGAGAAGGAGCTCGCCCGCCAGAAGAAGCGGGACGAGCGGGCCAAGAAGCGCGCCGAGGAAGAGCGCCTGGCGGCCGAGTACGACAAGATGCAGGAAGAGCGGAAGAAGACCGCCGAGGCGGCCATCGGCAAGTCCTGCGACAAGGGCTGCCCGGCCGACACCGAGTGCGGCCGCGACAACACCTGCTTGTGGGCCGACTCCCCGGGCACCTTCACCCAGGGCGAGCAGTGCAAGGTCGAGACCGACTGCACCAAGGGCCTGTCGTGCGTCGAGGGCGTCTGTGACGTGTCGTCCGCCGCTCCCGCGCCGGCGCCGTCCGGCAGCTCCGGGGGCGGGCCGGCCACTCTCGAGAAGCCCGCACCGGCTCCGCAGCCGACCGGGGCCGCCGAGCCTGCTCCCGCACCCGCCCCGGCGCCGGCTCCCGCGCTCGCCCCCGCCGCGGTGCCTCCCAAGCCGGCCGAGCTGAAGGCCGCGATGTCCGCGGACGAAGCGCTCTATGGCGCTTGTCCGACCGATGGCTGCCCGAGCCCGCTGCTGTGCAGCCGTGACGACCTCTGCGTCGAGCAGGGCGCCCCCGGCACGTGGCCGTCCGGCTCGCCCTGCGAGTACGATGCCGACTGCGGGAAGGGCCTGTCGTGCAGCGACGCAGCCTGCAAGAGCGATGGCTCGGCACCCGCCGGCGACCCCTGGGGGAACCAGTGAAGCACCGCATCCTCGTCCTCCTCGCCCTGGGCGCCATCGCCCTCGGCAGCCTCTCGTCCCCCGCGCAGGCCCAGGGCCGGCGCATCGTCATCGAAGAAGAGGTCATCACCGGCAAGATCCGAAAGCCGGAGGTCACCCTCTTCATCGCCCGCCAGAACCTGGACACGGACTACCAGTTGGAACTGCGCAAGTCCTTCGTCCCCCGCATCGTCAAGAGCGTCGAGAAGAAGCCGTTCTGAGATGCACCCGAGGCCGTCGAAGAGCCGCCTGCAGACTGCAAGACAGGATGTTTGCGGCCCCCTGACAGCCTCTTCACAACCCCTCGGTGACACGGTTGTCCCACTTGTGTAGAGTCCTGCGGTCACGGAAGACCGCGTCAGGACGAACACATCAAGCTGGCCTTCATCGGCCAGGGCGACCGGATCGTCATCGCGCAATCGACCGCTGAGACCCCCAACCAAGCTCCCGAAAGCTCCTTCCGGAGGCACCCGATGGACTTCCTCGTCAACGCAATGCACAAGGGCGGCCCCTTCATGTGGGGCATTCTGGTGGCCGCGATCTTCGCGCTCGCCATTGCCTTCGAGCGGCTCTTCTACATCATCTTCCGCGCCAACATCAACGGCACGGCGTTCATGGCCCAGATCCAGAAGCTGATCATGGCCAACAACATCGACCGCGCCATCAAGCTGTGCAACGCGGAGCCCAACGCGGCCCTCCCCCGCGTGCTCAAGGCCGGCCTGACCCGCGCCAACCGCTCCGAGCAGGAGATCCAGAACGCCGTCGACGAGGCCATCCTCGAGGTGTTCCCCAAGCTCAACAAGCGGACCCCGTTCCTGACCATGCTGGCCAACGTCGCCACGCTGACCGGTCTGCTCGGCACCATCCAGGGTCTGATCCTGGCCTTCGAAGCGGTCGCCCACGCCTCCGCCGAGACCAAGCAGACCATGCTGGCCGCCGGTATCTCGACCGCCATGTTCACCACGGCCGCCGGCCTGGTCGTCGCCATCCCGACGCTGGTCCTGCACTCCCTGGTGCAGTCCCGGACCGTGAAGATCCAGGACGAGATCGACCAGTACGCGCTCAAGACCGTGAACCTGCTGGCCGCCCGCCGCCGTGGGTCCCTCAAGGACGAGGGTGCTGACGCCGCCAACGGCTGATCAGCTTCCCGGGAGCGTCTTCCACCCCGGGGCCTAGCGGCTCCGGGGTGGTCTGTAAGCCCCAACCGAATCCCCCCGTCCCCTTTCGGAGACACCCATGTCCAGACGGCGCGAGCTGCCGGAGGCCGAGGAGCTCAACCTGGTTCCTGTCATGAACCTGGTGACCATCCTCATCCCGTTCCTCCTCATGGCGGCCGAATTCGTCAGCCTCGCGGTCATCGACTCGACCCTGCCGGCCATCGGCCCCCCGCAGCCGGTCGAGGAAGAGCCCGAGAAGCCGCCCCTCAACCTGAGCCTCGCGCTCACGGAGAAGGGGATCACGGTGCTCGGCGCCGATGCCGTCCTCAACCCCGAAGGCGCCGCTCCGGTCGCCGAGGGCGAGGAGCGGCCCCCCACGGTCCCCTGCAAGAGCGGTGGTTCCTGCCAGGGTGTCGATGACTACGACTGGCCCGAGCTCACCCGCATCCTCGGGATGATCAAGGACGAGTACCCCGACGACGAGAACGTGATCCTCGTGCCCGGTTCCCGGACCCAGTACGAGATCGTGGTCAAGGCGATGGACTCGAGCCGTGAAGACGCGGACAACCCCGTCAACGGTTCCCCCCGTACGCTCTTCCCCTTCGTCGTCATCGCCGGCGGCGCCGTCAACTAGGCGCCCCGGTCACCCGACCGAATCTCCACTTCGCAGGATCCTCCCATGTCCATGAAGAAGGCTCGACGCCAGAGCGCGGAGGCAGGGCTGAACATCACGTCCATGATGGACATGATGACCATCATCCTGGTCTTCCTCCTCAAGAGCTACTCGACCAGCGACGTGTCCGTCGCTCCGAGCGACAACCTCCAGCTTCCGACGTCGACCTCGCAGAAGGCGCCGGAGCTCGCGGTGAACCTCGTCGTCGCCAAGGACCAGATCGTCGTCGACGGTGTCCCCGTCCTCGACCTGACCAAGGTGCCCGACGAAGAGAACCCGGGTCAGCAGCTGATCGTCGTCCCGGAAGACGAGAAGCGCGGCCAGGTCATCACCAAGCTCTACGACCGCCTGCTCGAGAAGGCGGAAGCCGCCAAGACCCTGGCCGAGCAGTCCGGCTCGGACGAGCACGCCTTCAAGGGGCGCGTGCTCATCCAGTGCGACCGCGAGCTTCCGTTCAACGTGCTGCGCGAGGTCATGTACACGGCCGGCCAGGCGCAGTTCGGCGAGTTCAAGTTCGTCGTCTACAAGCAGGGCTGAGGTCGATCACCCCCATGCCCGCCCGCGTCGGTCTCATGATGCATTCCCACCCGGAACGACCCTTGCGGCGTTCCGGGTGGAGCGTCTATGGTGGTGACGTGGGCGTGCACTTCCCAACGCGGGGCCCCGGCTCCGCTCTCGACCTCTCCCGCCGCGGGTTTCACCGTGGTGACGAGCAGGAAGATCGGCCCGCATTTCGGCGAACCGCTGCAGTCGCACGTGGTCGTAGGGAATGCGAGCCCCACTTCGGGAACCCCGGCCGCCGAGGGCTTGCGCCAGAGCATTCGCTCTGCCACGATCGGGACACAGGGATGTTGACGCATGGCTGAACGGGCACAGCAGCAGCAGGAGCAGGCGAAGGTCCTTCGGATCGGCGTGCTCCACGGCGGCAAGGTGGTGCAGGAGCGTCTGGTTCGTCCGGGCAGCGACGTCACCATCGGCGAGTCGCCGCGCAACACCTTCGTCGTGACGGCGGAAGGCGTGCCCAAGCGGTACGTCCTCTTCCACGCCAAGGGCAACAAGTACCAGCTCGCCTTCACCGAGCAGATGGACGGCAAGGTCGCCCTGGACTCCGGGCTCGCGACCTTCGACGATCTGCGGAAGTCGGACCAGACCGCCAAGAAGGGCGACACCTGGACCGTGCCGATCTCGGAGAAGAGCCGCGGCAAGATCGGCTTCGGCGAGCTGACCATCCTCTTCCAGTTCGTGCCCGCTCCTCCCGAGTCGGCCCGCCTGGTCACGGCCACGGACTTCCGTCCGAAGCTGCTCGACGACGACGATCCGGTCTTCCTGGGCTTCCTGGCCCTGTTCACCGCCCTGGCCGCGGTGCTGCTGGTCTACGTCTACAACACCGAGCCGCCCGAGCTGGTCACCGCCGGCGAGATTCCCGACCGCTTCGTCGACATGATCGTCCCGGACAGCGACCCCAAGGACGCTCCGGACGAGATCGAGCCCGAGATCGACGAGACCCTCGAGGGCGAGCTGGTCAAGAAGGAGACCGAGCCCAAGGACGCCGGCGACAAGAAGCCGCGCGACGAGGCTGAAGCCCAGGCCAAGAAGGCTGCCGACGCGCAGAAGAAGCGCGAGAACGTGCTGCAGAGCTCGAAGCTGCTGGCCGGTCTCATCGGCACCCGGGGCGAGAACAACTCCGGCGACATGGTCGAAGACCTGTTCGCGGACGGCGACGCCCAGTTCGGCGACCTGGACAAGGCCCTGCAGGAAGTGGGCGGTCTGGACATCGCGGGCAGCGGCAACCTGGCGGCCCAGCGCAACGGCGAGAACGGCGGTGGTCGCGGTGGCGAAGACGCCGGCATCGGCACCATGTCGGGCGGCAAGGTCGGCGCGGGCGGCGGCGTCGGTGAAGGCCCCGGCACCAAGGTGTCCGGCAAGACCGACATCGGCCCCATCGATGCGGGTGACGCCGGCAACGCCGACGAAGCCACCAAGGCCATCCGTCGCTACCGCGGCAGCGTCCAGGCCTGCTACGAGCGTGAGCTGTCCAAGGACCCGACCATCCGCGGTCGTCTGGCGCTGGCCATCGACGTGTCGGCGGGCAAGGTGACCAACGTCGTGGTCGAAGAGAACGGCACCCGGAACAGCGCGGTCGAAGACTGCGTGAAGCGGGCGGTGCGCTCCTGGCGCTTCGACGGCTCGGTCGACGGCACGGTCTACCCGACCTTCGTCCTGGCGCCCTCGGGCTGAGTCCGGGCGTTCGACCCAGCGCGAAGGCCGCCCCATCCAGGGCGGCCTTCGTCGTTGTGAAGGTGTGGATGATCCACATGGACTGGAGCGTCCACTACTTGCCTGAACGCTCCTGACGTCGTCCTTGACGACGCGTCGGGGAGCCAGTAACTTCCGAACACGAACGTCCCAGGAGTTCGCGGTGAAGCCAACCCTACGGCCCATGGCCCTTGCGCTGTTCGCAGCGGCGCTGGCGGTTCCGGCGCTCGCCCAGGAAGGGGGCGGCGACAAGCTCGCCACCGCCCAGGAGAAGATGGGCGAGATGACCGACAACCAGGCCACGGTCAAGCAGCTGTCGGACAAGGCGAACCGCAACGGCGACGACGACCTGATCGTCTGCGTTCTCAAGAAGGAGAACGCGATCGACGCGCTGATCGGTGTGTCCAACATCGCCATGGACGACCTGAAGAAGGCGCTCGCCGCGGCCCAGGAAGCCCGCGCCGACCACGAGCTTCGCAAGATCCTCGTCGCCAGCAGCCGGGTCTCGCAGTTCACGACCGAGAGCTACGAGTGCTTCCCGGATCAGGAAGTCGCTTCTGACGAGAACATCGTCAACGCCGAAGACTTCGTGGCGGAAGACGAGACCGACGACAACGGGGACGGCGAAGGCGATGTCGGCTGGGACCCGCCCAGCACGACCCCTTTCGAGTAGCTTCTCGCGGCGCCACCGCTTACCCCTGCACTTGCCCCAGCTGACCCTGACCCTCCGGAAGTAGATGCGGACTCCCTCCCAGGCCCGGGCCTTCGTCCTGCTCGCCGCCCTTGGCGCGTCGAGCGTGGCCGTTGCTGCGCCCGGTGATCACATCGGCGGGGAGAACGCCACGCTGGTGCCTTCGCTCGACGTGGGCGTTCAGCACCGGACGAACGTCTACCTCCAGGAAGGCGAAGCAGGCGGCGGAGTGCCGGTCTCGGACGGCACCGCCCTGTACGTGAACCCGGCCATCGCCCTCAACGCGAAGAGCGATGCGGCCACCTTCGACCTCGACTTCTCGTACACGGCCCGCAAGTTCTTCCAGTCGGATGTGCAGAACCTCGACCGGTTCAACATCCTCGACGGCGGCTTGCGGCTGAATCTGCTGCCGCGCAGCCCGGTGGGCTTCAAGATAAACGACCGCATGGCGCTCTCCGGCTACGAAGCCGAAGACGACGCCCAGGTCAGCAAGTCGGCCTACCAGTCGCACTTCGCCAACGACCTGACGGGGCTCATCGCCGTGCACCCGGGCGGTCCCCTGGAAGTGGACGCGGGTGGGCGGCTCGGCATCGACAACTGGTCGGTGCCCGAAGAGTTCAAGAGCTCCGCCGACGACCGGGCAACGGACCTGTCCACCACGTCGGGCCTGACCGGCCCGGGCCTGAACAGCCGGCTGTCCTACGGTGGCCTGCTGCGCGCCAAGTGGCGGTTCTTCCCCAAGACGGCCGTCGTGCTGGACGTGGACTACACGCGCAACAACTGGGCCGACAACGTGCTCGATGCGCAGGGTGACGGCGTCTCGCGGGAAGAAGTGGGGGACTACCTCGCTGTTCCCGACTCCAGCATCTGGCGTGCCCGCACGGGCCTGCGGGGTCGCGTCACCGACAAGCTGGTCGTGACCGCCCTGGTCGGCTTCGGACAGGCGCTCTACAGCGAAGACTCCGTGACCACCGCGGCGGACGAACTCGGCATCGGTGACAGCGCCGAATTCAGCGACACGACCGGCTTCGCGACCGACCTGAAGTCCTTCCCTGACGGCTTCCTGGCGGAAGTGTCGGCCGACTACTCGCCGGCGAAGGCCCACACCTTCACCGTGGGCTACCGCCGCGACTTCCAGGACACGTACTTCACGAACTACGTGGGCTACGACCGGCTGCTGCTGAACTACGAGGGCCGGTTCGCCGAGCGCGTCGGCCTCGAGCTGTCCGGCACCTACCGTTCGGAGCGGTACGTCGGTGAGGTCACGCGGAACGACGGCCTGATGAAGGTCGGCGGCGAGCTCGCCTACTACGTCAAGGACTACCTGAGCATCCGCGCGGGCTCCGGCTGGCATGGCCGCCGGTCGACCGACGGCTCGCATCCGGAAGTCGAATACGACGACGTCAAGGTGTTCGGCGGACTGCGCTTCGTCTACTGACGGCGCTGCGCCCTTCGCAGGGCGCTCCCCGAACCTCGACCCCACCGCTCAGTAGCGGGGCGCCTTCGCCCACGCGGCTGCGGTCGTGACGATGCCGTCGATGTCGGTGTGCTCGGGCTCCCAGCCCAGGGCTGCGCGGATCTTGGACGGATCGGCGTAGAGCCCGGCCGCGTCGCCCGGGCGGCGGTCCGCGTCCGCGTAGGGGACCGGGGCGCCCAGCACACGACCGACGCTCTCGATCACCTCGAGGACGGTCGTCCCCAATCCGGTGCCGACGTTGTAGGCGTCGCCAGGGTCGCCGGCCAGGAGCCGCTCCATCGCGAGCAGGTGGGCGCTCGCCAGGTCGCGGACGTGGATGTAGTCGCGGACGCAGGTGCCGTCGCGGGTCTCGTAGTCCCGGCCGAACAGGGCGAGCGGCGGTCGCTGGCCGAGCGCCGCCTGCAGGCAGAGGGGGATCAGGTGGGACTCCGGCTGGTGGGACTCGCCGAGCCCATGCTCCGGCATCGCGCCCGCCGCGTTGAAGTAGCGCAGCGTGGTCACGCGGAAGCCCTCGCGCTCGCGGACCTGGGCGAGGATGCGCTCGACCATGTCCTTGCTGTCCCCGTAGGGGCTGACCGGCGCCCTTGGGTGGTGCTCGTCCAGGGGCAGGTAGGCGGGGTCGCCGTAGATGGCGCAGGTGGACGAGAACACCAGGTTCTTCACGCCGGCGTCGGCCATCGCCTCGAGCAGGGCCGCGGTGCCCCCGACGTTGACGTCGTAGTACCGCAGCGGACGGGCCACGCTCTCGCCGACCAGGCTCTTCGCTGCGAAGTGCATCACGCCGTCGAACCGGCCCCGGCGCAGGACGTCGGCGAGGGTGGCCCGGTCGCGGATGTCGCCCTCGTAGAGCTCGCCCTGGACGGCCTCGCGGTGGCCGGTCGACAGGTCGTCGTAGGCGGCGGTGTGCCAGCCGCGCTCTCGCAGCGAGGCTGCGGTGCAGCTGCCGATGTAGCCGGCGCCACCGACGACGAGGATGCGCGGGGAGGACATGGGGGGCTCCGGGAGGGGGGAGGGGAGGACCCGGGTGGTGGACGCAAGCCGTCGGCTGCATTCCGCGTAGGGGAGGAAGGGCAACCTGCCGTGTCCGGCCGGGCCGGGCCAGCGGCCGAGGAACCTGGAATCCACATCAACCCATGACGTGACGCGTCAAGACTCCTTTGCTAAGGTGCATGCTGACTTGATCTCGGAGGAGTCGTGGCGAAGACCCGAGCGGCCGCCAGCCGGAAGAGCGACAAGACGCGGGGACGAACCTCCGTCGACAAGACGGCAGCGTCCAAGACGGCGTCGTCGAGGGACGCGTCCTCCAAGACGTCGGCCTCTCCGGTCTCTGGCAAGGCATCGCCTCGCCGCACGAGCGGAGGCGCCGCGTCGCAGGGACCGGGCGGCGTCCGTCGGACCCTGTCCCGCCTGCGTCCGGTCGTGCTGCTGGGCGGGCTGCTCGGCTCGATCTACTCCGCCGTGGCCCTGGCCACCTGGAACCCCCTCGACCCGTCCTGGACGCACGCCAGCGGCACCCAGGTCACCAACGCCGGGGGCCCTGTCGGCGCCGTGCTGGCCGATCTCCTGTACCAGGTGCTCGGCTACGGGGCGTGGTCCGTCCTGCTGGTGGGTTTTGCCCTCGGCTGGACCCTGGCCCGTCGCCCGCTCGGTGGACTCGGGCGCGTCCTCGGTGTCGCGGCTTTCTGCTGGGCGACCCTCGGCATGGTCGCGCTGGTCTGGCCGGCGCTGCCCGGTGCGGACTTCCCCGCTGGCGGCCTGGTCGGCGAGATCTCGGTCGAGAACATCCGGGGCCTGGTCGGTCCCGCCGGCACCTGGATCGTCCTGGTCGGGACGGTCCTCGCGTCGCTGCCCTTCGCTGCCCGCATCCGCCTGGAAGACCTCGCCGAGCGCTTCGTCGGCGGCGTCGAGACGGCGGCCCCCAAGGTCGGCCAGGCGGGCGTCGGCCTGGGCAAGCGCGCGGTCGGTGGTGTCGCCGCCGCTGGCGCGGCCGTGGCCGAGCGGGTGCGCGACGCGCGGGCCCAGGCACAGGCCCTCGACGAAGAAGAAGGCTGGGACGACGCCACCGCCTGGGGTCAGGAGGAAGGCGCGGTGCCCACCGGCACGGGCTGGGACGGCGCGCCGCCCCCGACGAGCTGGCAGGACGACGCCGCTCCCGGCACCGCGTGGCACAGCGGGCCAGCCGCCGCGCCCCCTGTGGACCCGGTCCCGACCGGTCGCCCCGCCGTGGGACTCGAGAGCGTCGAGCCCGCTGCTTCGTCGTCGCGCGCCTTCTCGACGCCCGCGCTCGAGACGCCCGCGACCCCGACCCAGGCCAGCGGTCGCGCCCTGGTCGAGGCGGAGTGGGAGCCGACCCTGCCGCCGCCCATCGACGACAGCGACATGGTGCGGGACACCATCCCCGCCGCGGCGCTGGCGGCCGATCTGCCCCTGGATCGCAAGCCGCACGACCTCGTCGCGGCCTCGCGCCGGGCGGCCCGGCCGATGCACGCGGCCCCGTCCGAAGCCGGGCTCTCCGACGCCGGCACCGCTGCCGACACCTCCGAGCCCGCCGCCTCGAGTCCCTTCGGCGGCCGGGTGTCGGTGGCCCTGCCGCCCGAGCCCTCCCTCGGGCCGCGCGGTTCCGTTGCCCCGGTCCCGTCGGTCCGCGCCTCGGCCGCGGCCCTCGCCTCGGCCGCCGACCTGCCCGAGCCTGCCTCGCTGCACGGTCTGGTCGAGCCTCGCCGGCAGACCGAGCCTCCGGCTCCCGCCGAAGAAGCCCCCTACGTGCCGCCCAAGCGCGACGAGAAGACGCCCGGCCGCCGGGTCGAGGTGACCCCGGGCAACCTCATCTCCGGCGGCGACGAAGACCGCGCCGAGCTCATCGCCGATCCCACCCCCTCGACCTTCGAGCTGCCCCACCTGGGCCTGCTCGACACCCACGAGCGGGACATCGCGAAGTTCGACGAGATCGAGCTGCAGTCCCTCGCCCAGACCCTCGAGGAGAAGCTCGGCGACTTCAAGGTCGAAGGCGAGGTCGTCGCGATCCGCCCCGGCCCGGTCGTCACCACCTTCGAGTACCTGCCGGCGCCGGGCATCAAGATCAGCAAGATCGCCAACCTCTCGGACGACATCGCGATGGCGCTCAAGGCCACCCGCGTGCGCATCGTCGCGCCGATCCCCGGCAAGGGCGTCGTCGGCATCGAGATCCCCAACAAGAAGCGCATGACCGTCTGGTACCGCGACCTGATGGCCGGCGAGGTCTTCCGCAAGCACAAGGGGCCGCTGCCCATGGCGCTCGGCAAGACGTCGGAAGGCAAGGTCTACTTCGGTGACCTCTCGAGCATGCCGCACCTGCTGGTCGGCGGCACCACGGGCTCCGGCAAGTCGGTCGGCGTCAACAGCATGCTGCTGACCATGCTCTACGCCCGCACGCCCGAAGAGCTCAAGCTGATCCTGATCGACCCCAAGATGCTGGAGTTCGAGCTCTACCGGGACATCCCGCACCTGCTGCACCCGGTCATCACCGAGCCCAAGCTCGCCAGCGCGGCGCTCAAGTGGGCCTGCATCGAGATGGACGAGCGGTACCGCACCCTGTCGCGCTGGGGCGTGCGCAACATCGCCGGCTACAACAAGGCCGTCGAGCGAGAGCTGGAGGACTGGTCGGTCGAGAAGGCCTGGCGCTACGCCCCCGCCGACTGGCCGGGGGACGAGGCGCCCCCGGTCCCGCAGAAGATGCCGCACATCGTCATCGTCATCGACGAGCTCGCCGACCTGATGATGGTCGCGGCCAAGGACGTCGAGGAGAGCATCATCCGCATCGCCCAGAAGGCGCGGGCGGCTGGCATCCACCTCATCGTCGCGACCCAGCGTCCCTCGGTCAACGTCATCACGGGCCTCATCAAGGCCAACATGCCGAGCCGCATCGCCTTCCAGGTCCGGACGCGGGTCGACGGCCGCACCATCCTCGACCAGAACGGCGCCGAGAACCTGCTGGGCAAGGGCGACATGCTGTTCCTGCCGCCCGGCGTCAGCGCCCTGGTCCGCCTGCACGGCCCGTTCGTCAGCGACGACGAGGTCAAGAAGGTCACCGACTTCCTGCGGGACCAGGCGAGCCCCGACTACGAGGCCCAGATCACGGCGGACGAGGACAACGCCGACCTTCCCGACAGCGACGAGGACTACGACGACCTCTACGACCTGGCGGTGGCCTACGTCTGCCGCCAGGGCAAGGCCAGCGCCTCGATGATCCAGCGCGAATTCCGCATCGGCTACAACCGGGCGGCCCGCATCCTGGAGTTCATGGAGCGCGACGGCGTGGTGGGCCCGGCGGACGGCGCCCGGCCGCGTGAGGTCCTGGCCCAGTCCCACGCGTCCTGAGAGAGGGCGGGGGAGGGGATGCGACCTCCCGCGGGTCCTTGCGACCCCACCCCGTGAACGCTACACGCCGCTGCTGTGCGCAAGGAGGACCGTTGTCCCGTTCCCGCTTCCCCTCGCTGGCCCGCCTGATCCTCGCCGCCGCCCTGGTGGCGCCGGCCCTGTCGGCGGCGCCTGCCTTCGCGCAGGGAGCACCCCCGGCCGCCGCCGAGGCGGACGCGGTCGTGGCCGGCATCGAGGCGGCCTACAAGGACGTGCAGTCCCTCCAGGCGAGCTTCACCCAGGTGGCGGTGAACGTTGCCATGGGCGACCGCATCACGCAGACCGGCACCGTCGCCCTGGCGCGCCCCCGCAAGATGCGCTGGGAGTTCACCGGCGACATGGCCAGCCAGTTCGTCACCGACGGCGCCAGCATGTGGGTCTACACCCCCGCCGACAACCAGGTCCTGGTCACCCCGGATCTGGGCGGTGGCGGTGGTGGCGACGGCATGGACCAGCTGCTCGAGAGCCTGGACAGCCTCAGCAAGCACTTCGACATCAGCACCCTGGACGCGCCGGAAGGCAGCGCCGCGCTGTCGCTGGCCCCCAAGGCCGGCGCTGGCCAGTTCAAGCGCCTCGAACTGACCGTCGACCGCAAGGACTACACCCTCCAGAAGCTCGTCGTGGTCGACCCCTTCGACAACCGCACCGAGCTGACCTTCGCCGACGTGCAGAAGAACGCCACCTTCCCCGACGGGCACTTCACCTTCCAGATCCCCGACGGCGCCACCGTCGTGAACACCGGCGGCATCTGACATGGCCGAGCGCGTCCACCTCGTCAGCCTGGGCTGCCCCAAGAACCGGGTGGACAGCGAAGTCATGGTCGGCAAGCTGGTCGGCGGCGGCTTCGAGCTGGTGGACGATCCCGAACAGGCCGACGTCATCGTCGTGAACACCTGTTCCTTCATCCAGCCGGCGACCGAAGAGTCCATCGACACCGTGCTCGAGATGGCCGGCTACAAGCAGTCCGGCAGCTGCCGCAAGCTGGTGGTCACCGGCTGCATGGTGCAGCGCTTCGGCACCGCGCTCGAAGACGAGCTGCCCGAGGTCGATCACTTCCTGGGGACCGGCGAGTACCACCGGATCACCGACGTGCTGGCCGCGCGCGAGGGCGCCGCCCCGCGGTCCTACGTCGACACGCCGCTGTACATCCACGACGAGCTGGCGCCGCGGCTGAACTCCTGGAAGCCGCACAGCGCCTACCTCAAGATCAGCGAAGGCTGCGACCACCGCTGCGCCTTCTGCATCATCCCGCAGCTGCGCGGCAAGATGCGCAGCCGCACCATCCCGAGCCTGGTCGCCGAAGCCGGCCGCCTGGCGTCGCAGGGCGTCGTCGAGCTCAACCTGGTCAGCCAGGACAGCACCGCCTTCGGCCGCGATCTCGCGGACGGCACCGACCTGGGCGGACTGCTGCGGGGCCTGGCCCGCGTCGACGGCATCGAGTGGATCCGGCTGCACTACGCCTACCCGATCGGCCTACCCGAGAGCCTGCTGCGCGCCATCGCCGAAGAAGACAAGGTCTGCTCCTACCTGGACATGCCCCTGCAGCACGCCAGCGGGCCGATGCTCAAGGCGATGCGCCGCGGCGTCACCCGCGCGGGCCAGGAGCGCATCCTGGACCGTGTGCGGCGCTTCGTCCCGGACGTCGCCATCCGCACGACCTTCATCGTGGGCTTCCCGGGCGAGACCGACGCCGACTTCGCCGAGCTGCTCGACTTCGTCCAGGCCCAGCGCTTCGACCGCGTGGGCGTGTTCACCTACTGCCAGGAAGAAGGCACGCCGGCGGCCGAGCTGCCCGGCCAGGTGCCCGACGACGTCAAGGCCGAGCGCCAGGCCGCGCTGATGGCGGCCCAGGCGGACATCAGCCGCGCCGCGCTGACGGCCCAGGTCGGGCGCACCCTGCGTGTGCTCGTCGACGGACCGGACGCCGAGCACCCGGACGTGCTCACGGCCCGCACGGCGACCCAGGCGCCCGAGGTCGACGGCGTCGTGTTCCTGGACGGCCCCGGCGCCGACGTGGTGCCCGGGCGCTTCGTGGACGTGCGCATCACCCAGGCCGCTGACCACGATCTCGTGGGTCGCGTGCTGCCCGGATGAGCGCTGCGGCCGTGTCTTCCGCCGTCGCCTTGAGCGACGGTCCCATGTCAGCTACTTGTCGGTCCGTCCTGCGCCGCGTACCCTGCGGGCCTCACGGACGGCGTGGAGGAGACCGATGCTGTCGATGCTTCTGACCCTGAGCCTGCTCGCCTGCGGCGACAAGGACAGCAACAAGATCAACAACGACGACGGCGGTGTCGACTCCGGTGACACCGGCGTGCCCGTCGACGAAGAGTGCGCCGAGATCGATCACGACCCGATCGAGAACGCACAGCTCATCGGCGTGCCCATCGACATCCAGGCCACCGTGACCGACGCCTCGGGCGTCTTCCTGGTCGAGCTGTACTACAAGCAGGAGACCACGACGACCTGGAAGCACCTGACCATGGTCGACCAGGGTGGGGGCAACTACGTCACCCAGATCCCGGCGGCCGACGTGGGCTCCGGCGGCATGGACTACTACCTGCGCGCCGTCGACGCGGCCCAGAACGACTGCACCCTGCCGACCGACGGTGAAGACGACGCCTGGCACTTCCGGGTGACCGCGAGCTGAGCGACGGCGGATCGGCACGGCGCCTGCACGACGGTGCGGGGCCGACCGGTCCGCCAGTCGTTAGGGGCGGCCACTGCGAGGGTTTCGACGTGCGCTCCTGGTCCCTGGTCCTGCCCGCCTTCAACGAAGCCGACAACATCGGCGAGAGCATCGCCCGTGGCCGGCGGGTGCTCGACGAGCTGGGCGGCGGCTGGGAGATCGTGGTGGTCGACGACGGGTCGAGCGACGCCACCTGGGACATCCTGCAGGCCGAAGCGCTCGCCGACGACCGCATCGTGCCGGTCCGCCACCCCCAGAACCGGGGCTATGGCGCCGCCCTGCGCACGGGCTTTCAGACCGCCACCGGCGAGCGCATCTTCTTCACCGACGCCGACCTGCAGTTCGACCTGGCCGAGCTGCCCCGACTGGTCGCCCGTGCCGACGCCTACGACATCGTCGCCGGCTACCGATCGCCGCGCCGCGACCCCGTGCACCGTCGGCTGAACGCCTGGGCATGGGGCCGGCTGGTGGGCCGCCTGTTCGACGTGCCGGTGCGGGATGTGAACTGCGCCTTCAAGCTCATCGATCGCCGGGTCTTCGACCACGTGCACGTGCACAGCGGCGGCGCCTTCGTGAACACCGAGATCCTGGTCCGGGCCCGCGCCGCGGGCTTCAGCGTGACGGAAGTGCCGGTCACCCACTTCCCGCGGGTCGCGGGTCAGCAGACCGGTGCTCGCCCCGACGTGGTCGTGCGCGCCTTCCGCGAGCTCGCCCACCTCTACAGCGAGCTCCGCGGCCTGCCGCACCGCCGGCGCCCCGGCGCCGTGGACGACGCGGCCCTCGCCGCTCGCTGAGCTCCGGCCGCGCGCCGGAGCGCACGGCGACTGCCCGCGCCCGAGCGCACGGCTACTGCGCGCGCGGGTTGTCCACATCCAGCATGCCGATCATGTCGATCGGCCGCAGCGCCTCGCTGGCGTGCACCAGCCGGATGCCGAGCTCGTTGGCGCGGCCGGCCCACTCCATCAGGCCGGGCAGGCCCACGTCGTCGATGTCCACCATCAGGGTGGTGTGGCCCTGGGTCTGCGCCAGGTGGTGCAGGCGGGCTTCGAGGTCTTCGGCCCTCCGGTCGCGGGCCTGCCAGGGCACCAGCAGCCGAGGCTCCAGCGCCTCTGGCACCAGGGTCGGCGGCCGGGGGGCGACGACCACCTGGGCGCCAGCGATTCCGGCGGCCTGGCCCGCTCCTCGCTCGCCCATGACCAGCCCGGTGGCGTGGGGCACGGCCTCCATCGCGGCGCGCACGGCGCCCGCATCGGGGACGTCGACATCCGACAGATCGACCAGCACCTCCTGCCAATGCAGCGCGGCGTCGCGGGCGGTCGGCAGGGCGTAGGGAGTGTAGGGCCGGACGGCGATGGTGAGCGGGATCGGGGCCTCGACCACCGCCTCGGCCTGGGTGGCGCCCAGCCCCCGGATGATCAGCGCGACCAGTGGCCGCTCCCGGCGGTTCACGGGGCGGGGGAGGGAGGAGGCCGGGGGCAGCGAGGGGATCAGCAGCAGGTCGTGCCGCAGCTCGGCCCCGGCGTAGACGCGCACGCGCTGATCGAGGAGGTCCTGGGCGACGACGTGCACCTCGACCCCCTCTCGTCGTGCCGCCTCGCGGAGCGCCTCGGCGACCTCGGCGGCGTCGCGCCCGGGGGGGAGCTGCCAGGTCGCCCGCTGCACCTCGCCGTCGATGCGCTGATCCAGCCGGGTGCCCGCGCCGCTGGCGGGCAGGGTCTCGGCGACGAAGCGATCGACCTCGGTCACGGACGCCGTGCGGGCCACGGGGGCCTCGCCGCCGCCACGGTCGCTGCCCACCACCTTGCGGGCGAGCATCGGGGCCAGCTGGACGGCGAGCAGCGCCAGCCCCCCGGCGACGAGCATCGGGACGACGAGGCCCCTCAGCTTCCGGCCAGGATCCGCCACGCGCGCTCCAGCTGGGGGTCCCGGGCGCGCCGCTCGTCCAGGCTGCCCGTCCAGTCGACGGTCGGTCCCTCGAGCGGGTCCGGTGGGATCAGCAGCGGCTCCAGGCCGCTGCGCAGGGCCGCACGCTGGGCATCGGACAGCCCCTCGACGCCGTCGAGCACGGCGTCGAAGCTCTGGTCGTCGGGGCGGGGGACGACCACGTCGGGCACGACGCCGACGTCGTGGGTGATCGTGCGCCCGTCGGGCAGGTGGTAGTTGGCGATGGTCAGCTTCAGGGCCGAGCCGTCCTCGAACTCCCAGACCTGCTGGACCGAGCCCTTGCCATAGGACCGGGTGCCGACGATGGTGGCGCGGTCCATCACCTGCAGGGCGCCGGCGACGATCTCCGACGCGCTGGCCGAGCGGCCGTCGATCAGAACCACCAGCTTCAGGTCCCGATCACCAGCATCCGTGGTCGCGGACAGCCGATCCTCGACCTCGCCCCCCCGCATGTGGGTCTCGACCACCAGCTGCTCGCCGACGAACAGATCGACCACCGCGACCGCCTCGTCCAGCAGGCCGCCGGGGTTCTCCCGCAGGTCCAGCACCAGGCCGGTCAGCGGCTGCCCTCCCTCGGCCTCCAGCGTCGACAGCGCCTGGGCGAGCTCGGCGCCGGTGCGCTGCCGGAAGTGCTCGATGCGGGCGTAGCCTCGGCCCGGCGAGAACAGCGCAGCGGTGACGGTCGGCGCGATCACCTGGTCCCGCACCACCGTGAGCTCGGTGGCCCCCCCGTCGCGGGTCAGCCCCAGGACCACCGGCGTGCCGCGATCGCCGCGCAGCAGCTCGCCGATCTCGGACAGGGACATGCCACCGACGTCCGTGCCGTCCACGGCGCGCACGATGTCGCCGTCCAGCACCCCCGCCAGCGCGGCCGGGCTACCGGGGATCACCCGCTGCACCAGCACGCCGTCGGCGTGGCCCACCATCTCCAGCCCGACGCCGAACCAGCGGCCTTCGGTCCGGCCCTGCATCTCCTCGTACTCGCGCGGCGACAGGAACCGGCTGTGCGGATCCAGGCCGTCGACCATGCCGCGGATCGCGTCGTGCACCAGCTCGTCGCTGGTCACCGGCTCGACGTGGCGGCTCTCGATGGTCGCCATGGCCCGCGCCAGCGTGTCGAGCGCCGGGTACACCTGCCGGCCCTGGGCCCAGGCCCCGTTCGCGACCGTGACGCCGGCCAGCAGCCCGCCCGCGAAGGCGGCCCCGACGACGACGAAGCTCTGCAGGATGCGGCGCACGGGCGCTCCCGGATCAGCGGCTGCTCAGCCAGGGTAGCGGGTCCTGGGGCTCGCCGTTGTAGCGCAGCTCGAAGCCGAGCACGCTGACGTCGCCGTCGGTGTAGCCGGAGCTGCCGACGACTCCGAGCACGTCGCCCTGGCGGACGGTGTCCCCCACCTGCACCTCGATGGCGCCTGCGTGGTAGTAGACCGTCGTGTACGACCCGTGCTCGACAGCGACCGTCTGCCCATAGCCGGCGACGAAGCTGACCAGCTTGACCTGGCCGTTGTAGACCGCCCGGATCGGCGTGCCGAAGTCGGCCTGGATCAGGATGCCCAGGCTGTTGCCCTGCGCCCCGGTCAGGTTGTCCCGGTAGGGCCCGAACCGCCGCCGCAGCGTGCCGGAGGTCGGCCAGGGCATCAGCCCGTGGGCGTCGCGAAACCCGCGCTCGGGGTTGATCATCGTGGCCTGCTGCTCGATCGACGCCCGGCTGCCGCCCAGGGAGTCCAGCTGGTTGATCAGCCGGACACCGGCCGAATCGTACTCGCCAAAGGCCTGCCGGGACTGTGCGTCGCTGCGCCGGATGTCCTGCAGCCGCTGGTACCGCCGGGCCCGTTGCTCGCGCAGCTCGGCTTCGTGCAGCTGGTAGTCGGCCTTGAGCCCCTTGAGCGACACCGCATCTTTCTCGAGCGCCTCGCGGGCGGCGCTGCGGTCGACGATCGCGGCGCTGTAGTCCCGCATGCGCTCCAGGTCGGCCTGCAGGATCGAGACCAGGTAGGCCGAGCGACGGCGCAGCTCGGCGGGGTCCTCGGCCCCGAAGATCATGCGGGCCAGCCCGCGGCGATGCAGTCGGTACAGCGCGCGCACCCGCTGCTTGACCTGGGGACGGCGCTTCTCGAGGCGCGCTTCGGCGACCGCGGCGTCGTCTTCGTGCCGGCGCAGGCTCTCTTCGAGCTCGGCCATGCGGGCCTCGATCTCGCGGCGCCGCAGCTGGGTGGCGGCGAGCTCGCGGTCGAGGTCGTTGAGCTGGTCGAGGACGCCGTATTCGTCCGTGCGCACGGCGCGGTAGTCGTCCTGGCCGAGGGCGCCGGGCGAGCCGAGGAGCAGTGCGAGGGCGAGGACGAGGGGCATGCGGTCGAGGGAGAGGGGAGGGGACGTCGCTTCCGACCGCGCGCGGCCGGTCGGGTTCTCGAGGAGGAGGCTCAGGGGGCCGTCGCCAGGAAGCGACGCACGCTCACGAAGGCGGCGGTGACGCCCAGCAGCAGGCCGGCGGCGAACAGGGCGATCCGGTAGGGCCAGGGCAGGAAGGCCAGCTCGCCGGCCAGGCCGAGCTGCAGCGCTTCCTGCAGCCGGACGACCAGCAGCCGGTGCACGCCCCACAGGCCGACCAGCGACAGGATCGCGCCGACCAGCCCCTGGGCAGCGCCTTCGACCAGGAAGGGGGCCGTGATGTAGGTGCCCGTCGCGCCGACCAGCTTCTGGACCTCGAGCTCGTCGCGGCGGTTGTAGACGATGAGGTGCACGGTGTTCGCCACCAGGAACAGGGCGGCGACGCCGATCAGCGCCCCCAGCACCGCCCCGAGCAGCTGCAGCAGCGACAGGAAGGCGTTGAACCGCTCGATCCACTCCTGGCCGTAGTCCAGGTCCTCGAAGTCCGGTCCTTCCAGGCTCTTCGCGAAGGCGCTGATCGCCTCGGGCGTGCTGCTGGCTTCCGGCGCGAGGGAGATCTCCAGGCTGGCCGGCAGCGCGTCGTCGCCGAGCTCCTCCAGGACCGGGCCGATGTCCTCGACCTCGTCCCGCAGCCACTCGCGGGCGTCGGCGCTGCTGACGTAGCGGACCTGCAGGACCTCGGCCCGGGCGGCCACCTGGTCGCGCACGGCGAACCGCCGCTCCTCGGGCACGTCGTCGTGGAAGTACGCGCTGATGTGCACGTCCCGGTCCCATGTGTCGACGATGGCGTTGAGGTTGTACTGGACCGTCAGGTAGACGCCCATCAGCAACAGGGCCGCGCCGATGACCAGGGCGGCCATGGCGTTGAGGTACAGGTGCTCCCACAAGGAGCGCAGCGCGCGGCGCAGGATGTGCTGCAGGGAGTGCACGGGACCTCAGGACTGGACGAGCTTGCCGTGCTCGAACCGGAGCCGGCGGTAGGGGAAGCGCTCCATCAGGCCCGCGTCGTGGGTGGCGACCAGCACGGTCGTGCCCCGCAGGTTGATGGCCTGGAGGATCTCCATGACCTCGATGGCCATGGCACCGTCCAGGTTGCCGGTGGGCTCGTCCGCCAGCAGGATGGAGGGGTCGTTGACGATGGCGCGGGCGACCGCCACGCGCTGCTGCTCGCCGCCCGACAGCATGCGGGGGTACTCGGCGCCGCGGCCGCGCAGGCCGACGATGCCGAGCACGGCCTGGACCCGGCGCTCGATGTCGGCGCGGGGGGTGCCGATGACCTCCAGCGCCAGGCCGACGTTCTCGCCGACGGTGCGCGACTGGATGAGCTTGAAGTCCTGGAAGACGATGCCCATGTTGCGGCGCAGTCCGGGCAGCTTGCGGTCCGACAGCTTGCTGACGTCGACGCCGCCGACCAGCAGCTTGCCGTCGGTGGGGAGCTCCGCGCCGTAGAGCAGCTTGAGCATGGTGCTCTTGCCGGCGCCCGACGGTCCGGTCACGTAGCAGAACTCGCCCTTCTCGACCCGCAGGTTGATGTCGCGCAGCGCGGCGATCTCGCCGTACTTCTTCTGCACGTGGTACATGCGGATCAAGTCGCCACCTCCGGGGACGCAGCGTGCCACAGCGCGTGGTCGGCCTCGGCCAGGTCGACCACCCGGGCAGGCGAGGGGACGCGCCCCAGGAACCGCTCTCCGACCCGCTCGAACCGGGCGAGGTTGTCGGTCACCAGGAACTGCTCGGTGGCGCGTGGCCCCCCCCGGCGCAGCAGGCCGTGCTCGGTGAGCATCGCGGCGGTGGCGTGGGCCGTCGACTCGGCCGAGTCGACCAGGGTCACCCCGGGCAGCACGTCCGCGATGGTGTCGCGCAGCAGCGGGTAGTGGGTGCAGCCCAGGATCACCGTGTCGACCTGGTCGCGCAGTCCGCCCAGGTACTCCTGGGCCACGAGCCGGGCGACCGGGCCTTCCGTCCAGCCTTCCTCCGCCAGGGCGACGAACAGCGGACAGGCCACGCTCTGGTGGGTGACCTGCGGGGCCATGGCGTCGAGCAGGGCTGCGTAGCGCCCGCCCTGTACGGTGCCCTCGGTGCCGATGACGGCGACGCGGCCCTGCGTGACCCGCAGCGCCGTGTCGACGCCCGGGCGGATGACGCCGACGACGGGCACGCCGCGGTCGCGGCCGGTGCGCTCCAGCGCCGGGAGGGCCCAGGTGGTGGCGGTGTTGCAGGCGACGACCAGCGCCTTGATGCCGTGGCCCAGCAGGTGGCCGGCCACGCCTTCGGCGTAGCGCAGCACCGTCTCGGGGGCGCGGGTGCCGTAGGGGACGCGCGCGGTGTCGCCCAGGTAGAGCAGGTGTTCTTCGGGAAGCACCCGACGCAGCGCCGCCAGGACGGTCAGGCCGCCCACGCCGCTGTCGAACACACCGATGGGCAGCTCGCTGGGAAACACGCGCGTCGCTCCGGAGCGCCGGGAGGGCGCCGTCGTGCCCGGTAACACGCGCCCGGCCATGCGAAGCGGCCGCCCGGGCGTCGTCGCGGTAAGGCCCTCCCAGGAGGTCGATGCCGTGGACCCCGTCCGTCAGCCCGCCCCCCCGTCCGCGCCCGAGCCCGGCGAAGACAGGCCCGTGATCGCGTTCTACGGGGGCAGCTTCAACCCGCCCCACGTGGCTCACGCGATGGTCATCGCCTGGCTGCGCTGGACCCGGCGGGTCGAGCGGGTGCTGGTCGTGCCGGTCTACCGGCACGCCTTCGAGGGTGTGCACGACAAGCGCCTCGCCCCCTTCGCCGACCGACTGGACTGGTGCCGCGCGATGGTCGACGACGTGGTCGGCGGGGCCGACGACGGGCGTCCTCCGGTCGACGTGCTCGACGTGGAAGCGCACCTGCCGGTGCCCTCCTACACCATCGACACCCTCCGCCACCTCGCCGCCCGCTTCCCCGGCCGCCAGCTGCGTCCGGTGGTCGGCGCCGACGTCCTCCCCCAGCTGCCGCGCTGGCGGGACCAGGCCGCCCTCCAGGCCGACTTCCCGCCGCTCATCGTCGGGCGGGCCGGCTACCCCCTCCCCGACGACGCCGTGGTCTTCCCCCAGGTCAGCAGCTCCGACATCCGCGCCCGCCTGCGGCAGGGCCAGGATGCGCGCCACCTGCTCCCCGGCGGGGTCGCCGACCGGCTGGATCCCGACACCGTCGCCCGGTGCTTCGGACCGCAGGACCCCGGCTGAGCGCTACTCGGCCGGGACGTACAGCGACACGCCCTTGGCGCCTTCTTCGTCCTGGGCCAGCCCGCCGACGATCAGCACGCCCCGCGGGTCCAGCGCGACCATGGGGCGTGCGACCGCGTCGGGCAGGGCGCCGAGCCCCGCGTCGGGATCGCAGTCGCCGCCGACCACCTTGATGCGGCCGGTCCCGGCGTCGTAGAGCTCGACGCAGGCCACGGCGTCGGCGCTGCCCCAGACGATGTTCCAGAAGTTGCCGATCTCGCGGGTGCCGCCGACGATCAGCACGTCACCGCCGGGCAGCGCCACCAGCTCGTGCATCGCCCGGGGGACGGCCATGTCGTCGCCGGCCGACCAGGAGCTTCCGTCGTAGATCCAGGTCGCGTTGCTGACCTCGGCGGGGAAGTCGAACAGGCTGTAGCTGGAGGTCCCCGACGCCACGCCGCCGGACAGCAGCACCTTGCCGTCGGGGAGCGACGCCATCGCCGGATGGATCAGGGGCTCGGGCAGGCTGGCGGCGGGCGTGAACGCGCCGCTCGACGTGATCAGGTCGCAGGCGTCGGACGCCTTGAAGCCCGACGTGCCTTCCTCGAGACCGCCGCAGACCAGGACGCCGTCGTCGCCCAGGGCCGCCGCGCCGTGGAAGAGCAGCGGGCCGGTGGGGTCCCCCTCGACCTTCTCGAAGCCGCCGATGACGGGGTTGAAGATCTCGGCCGTGTCCTGGGCGGGCCAGCTGCCCTGGCCGCCCACGCCCAGGCCGCCCGCGACGACGACGTCGCCGCTGGGCAGCTCGGTGCTGGTGTGGCCGCAGCGCGGCTGGACCAGGGCCTGGGACTCGGGCAGGGCGCTGACCGTGCGGGAGTCGGGATCGAACAGGAAGGCGGACCACGTCACCGTGTCCATCTGCGGCGTGTAGCTGCTGCCTTCCTTGTACATGAAGTAGCTGGCGCCGCCGGTCACCAGGATGCGGCCCACCTTGTCGTGGTCGCCCTGGGTCAGCAGGGTGGCGGCGTGGCAGATGCGACCCGTGTCGCCGTTGTCCAGGGGGGGCAGCTGCGCGTCGGCCACCTGCTCGAAGCTCAGGCCGTCGCTGGGCGGGGCGATGTCGATCTCCCAGATGGCGTTGCTGGGCTCGCTGCTGTACACCCCGTCGCCGTTGCCGCCGAACAGGAAGAAGCCGCCGCTGCCGTCGCCGGCCAGGGCCCCCATGGCGATGCCGTCGCCCAGCGGCTGCAGCTCCGCGATGTCGTCGATGGCCGCGACCAGGATCCGGATCTCGTCTTCGCCGGTGCTCCAGGTCTGGGCTTCGCTGCGGCCGATCGCGGCCAGGTCGTTGCCGACGTAGCCCTTGAGCTCGAGCACCGCGCCGTCGAGGGGCGGCAGCTCTTCGAAGGTGGAGGTGTCGCCCTCGGCCAGCCCCGACAGCGCCAGCACGGTCTCGGTGCCGTCGGCCTGGGTGATGACCAGGTCCATGCTGTCGAGCTCGTCGAGCAGGGCGCCCTGGTTGCGGGGGAGCACGGGCGTGATGGTCAGCGCGTAGTCCGACGAGCCGGGGCCTGATCCCGTGCCGGTGCAGGCGAGCAGGTGCGTCAGGACCAGCAGGGGGCTCAGCATGTCAGGCCTGGGAGCGAGGCGGCGCGGGGGAGGGAGCAGCGCATCCTATCGGACGCCGGAGCGCACGGCGCGTGGCACAGCTTGCCCGGGTCCGCGCTGCGAGGCAAGGTGACGGAGCTCCTGGAGAGATCGTGTCCGACGGGACCCGACTGCCGTGCCCGCCGCAGGCTCCGCCCCGCCCGCTGCCGGGCCCTCGCCCGACCCCGCTCGCCCTGCGGCGCTCGTCGTTGCTGGCGACGGTGCCGGGCCTGGTGCACGGCTTCACGACCCGCGACGGCCCGGGTGAGCTGTGTGGCGAGCGAGGCTTCGACCTGGGGACGCACGCCACCGCCGCGCGGTGGACCGCCGTCGCCGAGGCCCTGGGCATGGCCGGCGCCGCGGTCGCCCGCGTCCGCCAGGTGCACGGCGTCGATGTGGTGCACGCCGTCGGCGGCGGAGAGGCCGGTACGGGGGATGCCGTGTGGACCGACGCCGAAGGGCTGCTGGTGGCCGTACGGACCGCGGACTGCGTGCCGGTGCTGGTGGTCGACACGGACCGCCGGGGGCGGGCGGTGCGCGTCGCCGCGGTGCACGCCGGCTGGCGGGGACTCGCCGCCGACGTGATCGGCGCGGCGCTGGCGACCCTGGACGCCGCAGGGGCCACCGGCGGCGCCCGGCTGGCAGCCGTGGGGCCCTGCATCGGGCGCACCGCCTATGAGGTCGGGCCCGAGGTCATCGAAGGCATCGCCACTGCGGACGTTCCGCGGGCCCTGTTCGCCACGCCCGGCCGGGGCGACCGCTGGCACGCCGACCTCAAGGCAGCGGCGGCCTTCCAGCTGGCCCGGGCGGGGGCCGCCCGGACCGACGTGCTGCCGGGCTGCACCCTGTCGGATCCCGCCCTGCACAGCCACCGGCGCGACGCCGAGGCCAGTGGCCGGCTGGCCGGAGTGATCGGCCTGCGACCCGCGGACGCCTCGTGAGCGCGCTGTGGCTGTTGTGGTGGGGGCTTGCCTGTGACGGCGGCTGCGCCGGCGGGCCGCTCGGGAGCGACGCGGTCCTGGACGACCAGGTGGCGGCCGCCGCGGCCTGGGACCAGGGCCAGGCGCTGCTCGAAGCGGGGGACGCCGCCGCCGCCGCGGACGCCTTCGCACGCGCCGCCGCGCTCGATCCCGCCAGCCCCTCGCTGCTCGCCTGGCGGGCCCGGGCGCTCGAGCGAGCGGGCGACCTGCTCGGGGCGCTCGCGGTGCTGGACGAAGGCGTGGAGCGCTTCCCGGACGACCTCGACCTGCGGTTCAACCGCGCGGCGCTGCGGGCCCGGGACGGCGATCTCGACGGGGCGGCGCGGGATCTGGAAGCGGCCCGTGAGTGCTGCGGCCTGCTGCCCGAGGTCGCCGGTGCCGACCCGGATCTGGCCCTGCTGCGCGCGGACCCCCGACACGCCGGGCTCGTCCTTCCGCCCGGACCGGTGGTGATGGCCCGCGGTGAAGAAGGCAGCGTGCTGCTGGGCGAGCCCTACGAGGTCGAGCTGCTCGTCGCCCACGGCGCGGAGCTGTCGCTGGGGCTGGAGTCGATGGGGCAGGCCAGCGGACTGCTGACGCGAGAGCGGGTGGTCGAGCACCACATGGGCGAAGAAGACGGGCGGCGCGGCGTGCGCCTGGACCTGCGCTGGCGCTGCGTCCAGGCCGGCGAGGGCCTGCTGGGGCCATGGCTGGTCCTGGCCGGGGGCGCATCCACCCTGACCGAGCCGCTGCCGGTGCGGTGCGTCAGCGTCGGCGGCCGCGACGGGACCGAGCCGGGGGCGGCTCGGGAAGCGGCGGTCCTGCCGTCGCAGCATGTCGGGGCCCACCGACCGCCCTGGATGGGCGAGCTGGACGGCCGGTTCGCGGTCCTTCTCCCCCCTGGGGCCACCGTCGACGCCCGTGACGCCTCGGGCGCGGCCCTGCGCTCCGAAGAGCACTGGGAGCTGCGCGAGCGCGATCGGACCGTCTGGGAGGTCGAGCTGTTCGAGCGCGACCGGGTCGCCTCGGCCCGCATCCTGCAGGCCGGCAGCGAGCTGCTGGTCGGAGCCCCCTGACCGGGCTCAGGCGCCGGTGTCGCTGCCGCCGGTGTCGCCGCCGCCGTCGCCTTCGTCCGCCGGGCAGGGGCTGCCGCAGCTGTCGTTGCTGCCGGTCGTGTTCTCCAGCAGCTCGATGTCGCAGCTGCTGATCACGGGCGACTCTTCGCAGCCGATGCCGTAGCCGCCGTTGGCGACCGCGCTCGTCGCGGTCAGCGTGGCCTGGCCGCCGACCAGGTGCAGGCCGTCGCCGTCGTTGTCGACCAGGGTGGTGTTGTTCAGGCGGAGGTCGACCGTGTCGGCCCACAGGCCGTGGCCCGCCGAGCCGCTGATGCCCACGCCGTCGAAGCTGAAGCTGGCCGCAGCCGGAGAGAAGCCCAGGTTCTGCAGCGAGATGCCGTCGTCGCCGGCGCCCGCGAAGCTGGTGCCGATCATGTTCACGTTCGCCGTGGCCGAGCTGTAGACCGTGCCGGACAGGCCGACGCCGCCGGAGTCGGTGATCGAGCCACCCTGGACCAGCAGGGTGGTGGCGCCGCTCGCGGCGTAGACGGCCAGCGCGTCGCCTTCGACCTGGCCGACGCTGGAGATGTCCAGGCCGTCGATCTCGGCCGTGGTGTCGGCGAACAGCGCGCCGGGGCCCTGGTTCGTCGCGATCTCCAGGCCGTCGATCTCGACGTCGCAGCCGTACAGGTAGACGCTCTCGACGTACTCGATGAAGCTCTCGCCGCCGAGCACGGAGCCGTCCTGCCAGATCTCGTAGCGGGACGACAGGCCCTGGCCGTTCTCGAGCGTCACGTCCTTGAGCGACACCTCGGCGTCGCCGGCGCAGTACACGCCGTAGCCGCCGAAGCCGTCGACGCTGAGCCCGTCGAGGTCGACGGTCGAGCCGTCGCTGACGTAGGCGATGAACCCGGCGTAGTCGGTCAGGGTCGAGTCCCTCACCTCGAGGGAGGAGTCCCCCTCGAGCGTGTCCGAGTAGACCTCGAAGGCGTAGGACCCGGTGCTGTGCGTGTTGCCCGACAGGACGGCGTTCGAGCCGTAGTAGACCTGCACGTCGGTGCCCTGCGGCGAGTAGTAGTCGTAGCGGATGGTGCCCAGGTCCTGGCTGTCGTACAGCCGCTCGGTCTGGCTGTTCTGGAAGGTGCTGCCGCTGATCGACATCGTGCCGACGTCGTAGGTCACCGCCGCCGCGCTCAGCGCACCGCCGTAGGCGTCTTCGAACACGCTGCCCGTGACCGTGGCGTCGCCACCGAAGTTCATCAGGCCCGCGCAGCGGTTGCCCTGGAAGGTCACGTCGTCGAGCACGACGTCGCTGTTCAGGCTGCTGACGCCGTAGCCGGCCGAGCCCGAGATCTCGCCGCCCGACCAGTCGACGTTGGACGCCACGATCACGGCGGCGGTGTCGCTGTCGACGGTGAAGCAGCGCTCGGCCTCGCTGCTCAGGTCCTGGGCGCTGCGGGTGTCGCGGATGACGATGTCGGACAGCGTCACGTCGTCGGCGGCCACGTACAGGCCGTGGTTGGCCTGGTTGGTCAGCGTCAGCTGGTCCAGGATGATGGCGCCAGAGGTGTTCGCGGCAGCCACCACACCGGCGCCGGCGAAGCCGTCGACCGAGCTGTCGCGCAGCGTGATGTCGTCGCCGATCAGGAACATGCCGGTGCTCTGATAGGCACCCTCGTACCACTCCTCGATGGTCGGCTCGACGACCTCGCCTTCTTCGCCGACCACCGTGATCCCGGACAGGTCGAGGACCTTGGTCCCGGTGGCGTAGCCGTAGACGCCGCAGACGCTGGCGCCGCCGACCTGCACCTCGGTCGCGGTGAGCGCACCGTCGCTGACCAGCACGCCGAACTGGCCGCCGGTGACGGTGTCGCCGTCGAGGGTGACGGCGCCACCTTCGGCGTAGACCGTGTAGAGCACGGCCTCGTAGCTGCTGTCGGAGGAGGTGAGGGTGCTGTCCACCAGCACGACCGCGAGCCCGTCACCGGCGCCCGGGCCGGAGCTGCCGATGCCCGTGACGGCCGAGGCGGTGATGGTGAGGTCGCTGTTCTCGGCGTACACGCCGTAGCCCGAGCCGTCGACGATGCTGGCGGCCTGCAGGGTCAGGCTGCCGTCGATGACGGCCGCGCCGCCGTCTCCGTCGGTGGTGCTGAGCCGCGCCACCACGGCGGCGCCTCCTTCGACCATCACGGCGAAGTTCTTGGGGGAGGGAACGGTCAGGTCGGCGATCTGCACCCCGGTCGCCCCGGTGACGGTCACCGCTTCGGCGTTGGTGTCGATGGTGACGTTCTGGAGGCCGGCGTTGTCGCCGGTGATGGCGATCGCCTCTTCCAGCGTCAGGCCGCCGAAGTCGACGGTCACGTCCTTGTCGATGGTGATCGCCTCGGTCCAGGGACCCGAGCAGTCCGACAGCGAGATGGTGGCGCCGCCGTTGCTGGCCTCGATCGCGTCGGAGACCGTGGCGAAGCTGTCCTGGGGGGCGTCGTCGCTGGTCACGCAGCCCGTGTCCCAGCTGGCGCCGCCGTCCCCCGTGCTGCCGGAGTCCGGGCCGTCCCCGCCTCCGCCGGTGTCGTCGTCCTTGTCCCCGCAGGCGAGGAGCGGCGAGACGGTCATCAGGGAGATCAGGATCAGGCGCTTCATCAGGTTCTCCGGGCGTCGCGGGACAGCGCGCCGGGGACGAGGGGTGGGGCCGCGGGGCGCGGCGCATCCCGCATGGTGTACTCGGCGGCGGGCCCGTCCACAAGCGTGATAGGCCCGACGACCACCCGTTCCCCGAGGTCGATCATGGCCACCGACCCCACCGCCCGCACCCACGACCAGATCCTCGCCGAGCTCGCCGCGCGCGACGAGCGGGCCCGGCTGGGCGGCGGCGAGGCCGCCATCGACAAGCAGCACCAGCGAGGCAAGCTGACCGCTCGCGAGCGCCTCGACGCCTTGCTGGACACCGGCTCCTTCCGCGAGCTGGACCGCCACGTGGTGCACGACTGCACCGACTTCGGCATGGCGGACAAGCGGGTCCCGGGCGACGGCGTGGTCACCGGCTACGGGCGCATCGAGGGCCGGCTGGTCTACGTCTTCGCCCAGGACTTCACGGTGTTCGGCGGGTCGCTGTCGGCCGCCTACGCCCGCAAGATCTGCAAGGTGATGGACCTCGCGACCAACAACGGGGCGCCGGTCATCGGCCTGAACGACTCGGGCGGCGCCCGCATCCAGGAAGGCGTGGCCAGCCTGGGCGGCTACGCCGACATCTTCCTGCGGAACACCCTGGCCAGCGGCGTGGTGCCCCAGCTGTCGGCCATCATGGGCCCCTGCGCCGGCGGTGCGGTCTACAGCCCCGCGATCACCGACTTCATCGTGATGGTCGAGAAGACGAGCTTCATGTTCGTGACCGGGCCGGAGGTCATCAAGACCGTCACCCACGAAGACGTGACCAAGGAAGAGCTGGGCGGGGCCGTCACCCACACCGAGAAGAGCGGCGTGGCCCACTTCCACGTCCCCGACGAGCTCGCCTGCCTGGCCCTGCTGCGTGAGCTGCTGTCCTACATGCCGGACAACAACCTGTCCGAGCCTCCGCGTCGCGAGACGAACGACGTGTCCGACCGCGACTGCCCCGCGCTCGACACCATCGTGCCGACGAACCCGAACAAGCCCTACGACGTCAAGGACGTCATCACCGCCGTGGCCGACGAGGGGCGCTTCCTGGAAGTGCAGCCCGGCTACGCCGGCAACATCGTGGTCGGCTTCTGCCGCCTGGGTGGCCGCAGCGTGGGTGTCGTGGCCAACCAGCCCGCCCACCTCGCCGGCGTGCTCGACGTCGACTCCTCCCTGAAGGGCGCCCGCTTCGTGCGGTTCTGCGACGCCTTCAACATCCCCCTGTGGGTGATCGAGGACGTGCCCGGCTTCCTCCCCGGGGTCCAGCAGGAGCACGGCGGCATCATCAAGCACGGGGCCAAGCTGCTCTATGCCTTCTGCGAGGCGACCGTCCCCAAGGTCACCCTCGTCACCCGCAAGGCCTACGGCGGCGCCTACTGCGTGATGAACAGCAAGCACATCCGCGCCGACCTCAACTTCGCCTGGCCGACCGCCGAGATCGCGGTCATGGGCCCCGAAGGCGCCGTCAACATCATCTTCCGCCGCGAGCTGGCCGACGCCGCCGACCCGGTCGCCAAGAAGGCCGAGCTGGTCGCCGAGTACCGCGAGAAGTTCGCCAACCCCTACCGGGCGGCCGAGCTCGGCTTCCTCGACGACGTGATCGCCCCTCGGACCACCCGGGCCCGGCTGGTGGAAGCCTTCGACAGCCTGGCCGGCAAGCGCGATCGCAACCCGCCCAAGAAGCACGGCAACATCCCGCTGTAGGGCCCCCGCGGTACCATCCCGGCAGAGCCACCGACCGGGAAGCCCATGGTTCGGACCGCCCTGCAGGACCCGCGAGCACAGCGCCTGGTGGGCGCCGCCGGCCTGCTGTTCGCGGTCCTGATGGTCGGGGCCGGAGGCTACGACGTGCTCGGCCAGGAGCGCTGGACCGCGGCCGAGTGCATCTACATGGCGGTGATCACGGTCTCGACCGTCGGCTACGGCGAGACCCTGGCGGGGCTGCACGACGTGCCGGGGGCGGTGGCCTGGACCACCGGGCTCATCATCCTGGGCAGCGGCAGCATGCTCTACTTCGCGTCGGCGGTGACGGCGTTCATCGTCGAAGGGGACCTGGGCGGCGCGGTCCGGAGGCGCAGGATGCAGCGAACCATCGACGGGCTCAGCGGTCACCTGATCGTCTGCGGCGCGGGCTCGACCGGGCGACACGTGCTCGAGGAGCTGGAAGCCGACGACCACGCGGTGGTCATCATCGACAAGGACCAGGAGCGCCTGGACCAGGCCCGGCGGGACTTCGCCCGCACGCTCTACCAGGTGGTCGGCGACGCCACCGAAGACGACGTGTTGCTCAGGGCGGGCATCTCGCGCGCCGCCGGGCTGGTGCTGGCCCTGACCGAGGACCGCGACAACGTGTACGGCGCGGTCACCGCCCGGGCCCTGGCCCCGCGCCTGCACATCGTCGCCAAGGCCGTCGAGCCGGGCTCGGAGGGCAAGCTCCGCCGCGCCGGGGCCGACGACGTCGTCAGCCCGACGGCCCTCGGTGGGGCCCAGCTGGCCAGCCACCTCGTGCGCCCGGGCGTCGTCGACTTCTTCGGCCGGCTGCTGCGCGGAGACAGCGCCAGCGTCGGCCTGCACGAGGTCGAGGTGCCCGGCGGCTCCGCGGCGGCCGGCTGCTCGCTGGGCGCCCTGCGGCTACGCGAGCGGGCCGACGTGCTGGTCATCGGCGTCCGGCCGCCCGGCGGGGAGTGGCTCTCGCGACCCGGCTCGGACACGGTGGTGCCGGCCGGCGCGCACATGGTGGTGATGGGCGATGCCGCCCAGGTGGCGCGGCTGCGGAAGGTGCTGGCGGAGTGACGCACCCGACCACCCTCCTGCCACCCTCCTGGCAGCAGCGGACGGATTCTGTCCGGGACACGGGCGAGCGCCTCGATACCAGGGACCGGTGACCCCCGACCCCACCCTCGCTGCATTCGGTCCTGCCACCCGGGACTGGTTCGCCCGCGCCTTCCCGGAGCCGACGCCGGTCCAGCGCCAGGGCTGGGATTGCATCGCCAGCGGCGCCCACACGCTGATGCTGGCGCCGACGGGCAGCGGCAAGACGCTGGCGGCCTTCCTGTACTGCCTGGACCGGCTGGCCCACCGTCCGGTCGAGCCCGACCGCGGCGCTGGGGTGCGGGTGCTCTACGTCTCGCCGATGAAGGCGCTGGTCTACGACGTCGAGCGCAACCTGCGCACGCCGCTGGCGGGCATCTCGGCGGCGGGACGGCGGCTGGATCTGCCGCTGTCGGCCGTGTCCGTGGACGTTCGCACGGGCGACACGCCGTCCCAGGATCGCCGACGGTTCCAGCGTCAGCCGGGCGACGTGCTCGTCACGACGCCGGAGAGCCTGTACCTGCTGCTGTCCAGCCGCGCGCGCGGCTGCCTCGCCGCCGTGGACACCGTCATCGTCGACGAGATCCATGCGGTGGCCGGCAGCAAGCGCGGTGTGCACCTGGCCCTGTCCCTCGAGCGCCTGCAGGAGCTCGTGACCCGGCCGGACCCGGTCACCGGCGTCCGGCGGCCCGCACCACAGCGCATCGGCCTCTCCGCGACCCAGCGGCCCCTGTCGGAGATCGCGGCCTTCCTGGGCGGGGCCGACCCGTCCGGCCAGCCCCGTCCGGTGGCCCTCGTCGACTGCTCGGCGCGCCCCGATGTGGACCTGCAGGTCGTGGTCCCGGTCGACGACATGGAACACCCCGTGGTCGACCCGACGCCGCACTCGGGGGCCCCGGCGCCGCCCTGGGCGGGCATCGACCCGGTGGCCGACGACCTGCCCGCGGTCCCTGCCGACAGCAGCCTGAGCAACGACAAGACCGGCATCTGGCCGGCCATCCACCCGCGCCTGCTCGAGCTCATCACCAGCCACCGCGCGTCGATCGTGTTCACGAACTCGCGCCGCATGTGCGAGCGGCTGTCGCAGCGACTCAACGAGCTCGCGGCCGAAGCCGGGCTGCCGGTGCCCCTGGTCCGCGCCCACCACGGCAGCGTCAGCCACGCCGAGCGCACCGAGATCGAAGAGCAGATGAAGGCGGGGCAGCTTCCCTGCATCGTGGCCACCTCCTCCCTCGAGCTCGGCATCGACATGGGGGCCATCGACCTGGTGGTGCTCATCGAGAGCCCGGGCGCCGCCAGTCGTGGCCTGCAGCGGGTCGGGCGTGCGGGCCACCAGGTGGGTGCGACCAGCCGCGGGCGGATCTTCCCCAAGTACCGGGGCGATCTGCTCGAGACCGCCGTGGTCGTGCAGATGATGGAAGACGGCGAGATCGAGGAGACCCAGGTCCCCCGCAACTGCCTGGACGTGCTCGCCCAGCACGTGGTCAGCGCCTGTCTGGAAGGCGAGCGGGAGGTCGACGCCCTGCTCGCCATGGTGCGGTCGGCTTGGCCCTTCCGCGACCTGGGCGAGGGCGCCTGGACGGCGACCCTGGACATGCTGGCCGGCAGCTTTCCGGGCGACGACCTGGGTGAGATCCGGCCACGGGTCGTCTGGGACCGCTCCCGCGACGTGCTCCGGGCGCGAGGAGACGCACGCCTGGCGGTGTTCAGCACACCGGGGACCATCCCCGACCGCGGGCTCTACGGCGTGTACCTTGCCGACGCCGGCGGGGGAGAGGGCGAGCGTCGCCAGGCCCGCGGGCGGCGGCTGGGCGAGCTCGACGAGGAGATGGTCTACGAGTCGCGCAAGGGCGACACCATCATCCTGGGCGCCACGACCTGGCGCATCGTCGACATCCAGCGGGACCGGGTGCTGGTCCAGCCGGCCCCCGGCGAGCCGGGGCGCATGCCCTTCTGGCGGGGAGAAGGCCCTGGCCGCCCCATCGGTCTGGGGCGCGCGCTGGGGGCCTTCGTCCGCAAGGTCGACGCGATGGAGCGCGACGACGCGGTGGCGTGGCTCACCGGCCACTGCCGGCTCGACGACCGCGCAGCCAGCAACCTGCTGGCCTACCTGGCGGACCAACGCGAAGCGACCGGCGCCCTGCCCAGTGACCGCGCCATCACCATCGAGCGGTTCCGCGACGAGCTGGGGGACTGGCGGGTCTGCATCCTGACGCCGTTCGGCGCGCGCGTGCACGCGCCCTGGGCCCTGGCCCTCGAAGCCACCCTGGGCGACCGCACGGGCGACGACGGCGCCGACACGGGCGTGCAGGCCATGTGGACCGACGACGGCATCGTGCTGCGCTTTCCGGACGTGGACCTGCTCTCGCTGGACGGGGAAGGCGGGCGGCTCCCCGATCAGGCTCTGCTGCTGCCCGATCCCGACCTGGTCGAGGACCTGGTCACCGAGCAGCTGCGCCACTCGGCGGTGTTCGCGGCGCGGTTCCGCGAAGCCGCCGTCCGGGCCCTGCTGATGAACCGCCGGCGACCCGGGCAGCGCTCGCCGCTGTGGGCCCAGCGCCTGTCGGCCCAGCGCCTGCTGGCTGCTGCCAGCCGGCACCCGGGCTTCCCCATCGTGCTCGAGACCTATCGGGAGTGCCTGCAGGACGTCTTCGATCTGCCCGCGCTCGTCGAGGTGCTGCGCGAGATCCACGCCCGCAGGGTCCGGGTGGATGAGGTCGAGACCGACGTCCCCAGTCCCTTCGCGCGCGACCTGGTCTTCGCCTATGTCGCCGAGTTCCTGTACGAGGGCGACGCGCCCCTGGCCGAGCGCCGGGCCCAGGCACTCGCGCTGGATCGGGGCCTGCTGCGCGAGCTGCTCGGCGAGGACGAGCTGCGGGATCTGCTCGACGCCGACGTCATCGCCCAGGTCGAGGCCGAGCTCCAGGGCACCGACGAGGCGCGCCGGGCCCGGTCGGTCGATGCCCTGCACGACCTGCTGCGGCGGGTCGGTGGGCTGTCGCTCGCCGAGCTCGCGGCCCGGGTCCGCGCCGACGACGAACCGGCCGACGACGTCGCCGCCCGCTGGCTGGACGAGCTGGTCGGCGAGCGGCGGGTCGTCCGCCTGCGGATCGCCGGGGACGAGCGCTACGTCGCCGTCCAGGACGTGGCCCGCTACCGCGACGGGCTGGGCGTCGTGCCTCCCGCCGGCGTCCCCTCGGCGCTGCTGCTGCCGGTCGACGACGCGCTGACCGCGCTGGTGCGGCGCTACGCGGCCACCCACGGACCGTTCCGGGCCCCCGACCTGGCGACGCGCCTGGGGCTGGCACCCGGGCAGCTCGCCCCCGTGCTGCAGCTGCTCCTGGCCCATGGGGCGCTGGTGCGCGGCGCACTGCGGCCCGGTGGGCGTGGCGAACAGGACTGGTGCGACGCCGAGATCCTCCGCCGCATCAAGCGCCGGACCCTGGCGCGCCTGCGGGGCGAGGTCGCCCCGGTGGACGGCGCGGCCCTGGCCCGCTTCTCCTCGACCTGGCAGGGGGTGGTCCCCCTCCAGGGGTCCCGTCGCGGCGACCCGGCCGCCCTGCTCGAAGACGCGGTGCTGCAGCTCGAGGGCGCCGCCCTCCCGTTCTCGGTCCTCGAAGAACGCATCCTGCCGGCGCGGGTCCCCGGCTACCGTCCGGAGATGCTCGATCGGCTCGGCGCCAGTGGTGCCATCGTCTGGGTGGGCTGCGGCCGGCTCGGCGCCCGCGACGGACGCATCGCCCTGGTCCGGCGCGAGCTGGCCCCGCAGCTGGTTGCGGTGCCTCCCGCTGATCTCGATGCCCGCAGCGCGCTCGTCGGCAGCTGGACCCCGCTGCACGGCGTCCTGCTCGACCACCTCGAGCACCGGGGCGCCAGCTTCAGCGTCGAGCTGCAGCAGGCCGTCGTGGCTGCCGCGGAGCGCCTGGACGGGCGGGTCGGCGCCACCGAGCTGCAGCAGGCGCTGTGGGACCTCGTCTTCGCGGGGTTGGTCACCAACGACACCTTCCATCCGCTGCGCGGGCTCGGGGGGCCCCGGCGGGGAACCAGCCGGTCCCAGCGTTCGCTGGGCGGGCGCAGCGCGGTGCGGGCGCTGGACGACGGTCGGCGGCGCGGGCGGCTGGGCGGTGGCCTGGGGGGAGCCGGCGGTCGCTGGAGCGCGGTGTCGTGGCTGGTGGGGGAGGGGAGCGACCCGACGCGCACGGCCCACGCCCGAGCGGTCATGCTGCTCGAGCGCTACGGCGTGGTCGGCGCCGGCCATGCCCGGGGAGAGGACCTGCCGGGGGGCTTCTCGGCCGTCTACGACGTGCTCCGCTCGATGGAGGAGTCCGGCCGGGTCCGACGCGGGCACTTCGTGACGGGCCTGGACGGGGCCCAGTTCGCGCTGGTGGGCGCCGTCGATCGGCTGCGGGCCTGCCGCGCCGAGCCCCAGCCCGGCGACGACCCGCGCGCCACCGGCGCAGGGCCCCTGGTGCTGGCGGCCACCGACCCGGCCGCGCCCTGGGGACTGTCCCTGCCGTGGCCGCCGGGCCTCGGCGACGCCCAGGCCCGGCGGGTGGCGGGAGCGCTGGTCGTGGCGGTGTCCGGCGAGCCCGTGCTGTTCGTCGAGGCCGGTGGCCGCTCGGCCGTCAGCTTCGCCGGCGTGCTCGAGCGGGAGCGGGCGCAGGCGGCGGTGGATGTGCTCCGCGAGGATCTGGGGCGCCGACGGCAGGCCAGCCTGCGGATCGAGCGCCTGGACGGCGGCCCGGCGGCCCACGCCCAGGCCGCGCCCGTGCTCCTGCAGGCCGGTCTGCTGGAGGATGGCGAAGGCCTGCGCCTGCCCGCCCCGCTGTAGTTGCCCCTGCGTCGGTTGACGGAGAGGGCCCAAGCCAATAGACGCGGCGGGTTGACCGGGGGGCCTGCCCCTCGGCCTCCGGGTGTGACCCCGGGACGGACGCGCCGCTGCAGCGGGCTCCGACCTCGCCCACACCCGCGAAACGCTCTCGCAACGCGCTTGCACACCTCATCCCCGCGCCACCCTTCGGCGCCCCGGAGCCATCCCATGGCCGTTCGCCTCCGCCTGACCCGCATGGGTCGCAAGAAGCGCCCCTTCTACCGCGTCGTCGCCGCCGACTCCCGCAGCCCGCGCGACGGCCGCAGCATCGAGACGCTGGGCTACTACGACCCGATGCAGACCCCGCACGTGGTCAAGCTCGACCTGGACCGCGTCGACTACTGGCTCGGCGTCGGCGCCCAGCCCTCCGACACCGTGGTCGGCCTGATCAAGAAGGCCCGGGCCGAGACCGGCGCGGAGAGCTGATCGTGGAGCAGCTCGTCGACTTCCTGCTCCGCTCCGTCGCGACCCAGCCGGACGACGTCCGCGTGAACATGGTCGACGGCCGCGCCAGCATCCTGTTCGAGGTGGACGTCGCCGACGCCGACCGCGAGCGGTTCCTCGCGGACGACCGCGCGCTGCTGCAGGCCATGCAGGCCGTGCTCGGCGCGTCGGCGGGCCGCAAGAAGGCCGTCCTCGACCTCCTCGAGCCTGGGGCCTCCTTCTCGGAGGAGTAGGGCGTGGCCCGACGGCCCCCCGACCCCCGCTTCACCTCCCGCGACGTGCGCCTGGGCTACGTGTCCGGCGTGCACGGCCTGCGCGGCGAGGTGAAGGTCTTCCTGTACAACGAAGCCTCGGATCTGCTCGACAGGCCCGGGGCTGTCGTGTTGGTGGGGCCCGACGGCACCCGTCGCACCGTCCACCTGACCCTGCGGGACGGGGCCGGCCGGCGCATCCTGGGCCGCATCGAAGGCGTCGAAGATCGCGAAGCCGCGCACGCGCTGATGGGCCACGAGTTCATCGTCGACGAGACCGAGCTGCCGACCCTGGACGAGTTCACCTGGTACCAGCGCGATCTGATCGGGCTGCCGGTCGAGACCGCCTCGGGACGGCCCCTGGGTCGCATCGCCGAGATCCATGACGCCGGCGAGGTCGACGTGTGGATGCTGCGCGGCGAAGGCCGGGAGCGGGTGCTGCCCGCCCTGCGCGCCCACATCCTCTCGGTCACCCTCGCCGCCGACGGCGCGCCGGGCCGGGTGGTCGTGACGGACGACGCGGTGGACGAGCAGCCGCCGCTCTGACCCCCTCCACTCCCGGGGACCCTCGTGCGTTTCGACATCCTGACCCTGCACCCCGAGCTGTGCCGCGGGCCCGTGTCCGGATCGATCCTGGGGCGGGCGCAGGAAGCGGGCCTCATCGACGTGGGCATCCACGATCTGCGCGATCACGCCGAGGGCCGCCACCGCCAGGCTGATGACGCACCCTATGGCGGGGGCTCCGGCATGGTGATGAAGGTCGACGTGGTGGACCGCGGCATCCAGGCCGTGCGGCAGGCCGGCGGCCACGTGGTCCTGATGGACCCGGTGGCGCCGACCTTCCGTCAGGCCGACGCGCTGCGGCTGGCGCAGGTGCCGCAGCTGGTCTTGGTCTGTGGCCACTACGAAGGCGTCGACGCCCGGGTTCGCGAGCACCTGGTCGACGAGGCGCTCAGCATCGGCGACTACGTGCTCACCGGCGGCGAGCTGGCCGCCCTGGTCGTGCTCGATGCGGTCGCGCGGCAGGTCCCGGGGGTGCTCGGCAATCCCGACAGTCTCGGGGTCGAGAGCTTCACGCCGCGCGACGACGGCCAGGTGCTGCTCGAGGCGCCGCAGTACACGCGGCCGCGCGAGTACCGCGGATGGGAGGTGCCTGACGTGCTGCTCTCCGGCCACCACGCGCTCATCGACGCGTGGCGCCACGAGCGGGCGGTCGCGCTGACCCGCCGGTGGCGGCCCGATCTCCTGCCCCCCGAAGACCCGGACTGACCGCACCGCGCCGACCCGCCGTCGGCCGGCCTCCGACGACGCCGCAGGCGATGCTTGCGCACCCGCCTCTGCGGGGATACCTGCCGCCGGTTCGCCGTGAAGGCCTCCGTGCGTGCCGCACACCTTCGCCGCAGCTTCCACGCCGCGCTCCGTGCCGCGGCCGGCAACGAACCCGACACCCGCTCCGCCTGCCGGAGCTCGCGCCCGGCGCGAAGGTGTCTCGACCCTGAGGGATCCCCATGGACATCGCGACCATCGAGAAGAACCTGGAGCTGCCGGACCGCGGCCGCGACATGAAGCCCGGCGACAAGGTCCGGGTCCACGTCAAGATCACCGAAGGCGAGAAGACCCGCATCCAGGTCTTCGAAGGCACGGTCATCAAGATCCAGCAGGGCGGCCCGCGCACCACCTTCACCGTGCGCAAGGTGTCCTACAACGTCGGCGTCGAGCGCATCTTCCCGCTGTTCAGCCCCTCGATCGACCACATCGAGATCAAGAGCCGGCACGAAGTCCGCCGCGCCAAGCTGTACTACCTCCGCGATCGCCGCGGCAAGAGCGCCCGCCTCAAGGAGATCCGCGGCGCCCTGTGAGCCTGGACGGCGAGCAGGACCACCCGCGGGACCCCGCCGACGAAGACGTCCGGCGGCGTCGCGAAGCACTGCAGGCCGGGGCCGCTGCGGAGGCCCTGGCCGCTGTGCGTCTCGAGCAGGCCGGCTGGCGCATCCTGGCGCGCAACTGGCACGGCCGCGGCGGCGAGCTCGACGTCGTGGCCGAGAAGCGGGGCCGGCTGCGTTTCGTCGAGGTGAAGGCCCGGTCCCCGGACGATCCCGTCGGGCTGGACGCCATCTCGGACAGCAAGCAGCGCAAGCTGGTGCGCGCCGCGCGCGCCTTCCTGGCCGAGTACGACGACCTGTGGGACGAAGCCTGCTTCACCGTGGCCTGGGTGGACCTGCGTGAGGGCGAGCCGGGCCACATCGAGTGGATCGACGATGCCTTCGACGCCTGAGGCTTCGGCCCCCGAGCCGGCCGGTCGCGCGGGCGCCGCTCCGCTCCAGGTCGTCGCCACCCCGATCGGCAACCTGGGTGACCTGAGCCCACGGGCCCGCGACGCGCTGGCATCCGCGGATCTCGTGTTGTGCGAGGACACGCGCAGCACCCGCAAGCTGCTCAGCGCGATCGGCCTGCCCACGCCCGAGCTGTGGCGCTGCGACGCCTGGCGCGAGGCCGGCCAGGCCGGCGCGGTCATCGACCGGCTGCGCCAGGGCCGTGCGGTCGTGCTGGTCAGCGACGCCGGCACCCCCGGCGTCAGCGACCCCGGCGGCGTCGTGGTCGAAGCGGTGCTCGCGGCCGGCCTGCCGGTCGTGGCGGTGCCCGGCCCGTCCTCGCTCGCCGCGGCGCTGTCGGTGGCCGGTCTGCCCGCCGCGCCCGTGCACTTCCTGGGATTTCCGCCGCGCAAGGCCGGCCCGCGCCGCCGCGCCCTGGTGGATGCCAGCCAGCTGCCGGGCACCCTGGTCTGGCTGGAGTCCGGCCGTCGGGTGGGGGACCTGGTCGCCGACCTCGCCTCACTGATGCCGGCCCGCCAGGTCGCGCTGTGCCTGGAGCTGTCGAAGCTGCACGAGCGGGTCGAGCGGGATCGGGCGGACGCGCTCTCCACCGAACCCCGCCTGGGCGAAGCCGTGGTCGTGGTGGGACCCGGCGATCCGGTCGCCGTCGATGGCCCCGCCGACCCGGCGGACGGCTCGCTCAAGGCGGTGGCCGCGGCCCTGGCGGAGCGCTGGGGCATCCCCAAGCGCGACGCCTACCAGCGGCTGCTGGCCCTGGAGCGCGAGCTGCCCTGACGGCTCAGGGCGTCGGCGGCAGGGGCGTGATCACCGGCGCGGGAGCCAGCTCGGGCGCTGGCGCCGAGGCGGCGCTCGCTTCGCCCTTGTCCCACAGGGGCTCGTGCAGCCACACACGCACGCGGGCCTCGCCGCCCCAGCGCAGGGTGCCGAAGGCCGTGTGCGCCGTGTACGGGTGCTCGACCTGGTAGGGGGTCTCGGTGCCGAACCGTCCGCCCAGCATCACGTCGACCTTGTCGAGGGCGCGGATCTGCATGCCCACGCGGCCGTCCAGCCACAGGGCGTCGTCCTGGGTCACCAGCACGCTGCGCGAGGCCGCCAGCACATCGGGCAGGTACACGCCGCTGACGACGTCGGACCAGCTGCGGTAGCCGGCGTCGATGCCCAGGTCGACCGCGAGCTCCATGTCCTCGGTGCGCTTCGCGGGCACCTCGGCGCCAGCACGCAGCTGGAAGCGGCTGGGCGGCCGGACCTCGACGGTGCCGGTCACCGCGCCGTCTTCGTCCCACAGCGCGGTCGGGACGGTGAAGGACCGGTCGAAGGTGGCTTCCAGGTAGGGGCGGCTGCTGTCGCGCACGGTCGACCATGCGCTGCGCACGTGCAGGGCGTCTGCGCCGTCGCCACCGCCGCGCTTGTCCGGGTTCTCGGCGGTGCCGGCCTGCTGCTGCCAGAAGCTGGACTTGTCCTGCATCCGGTAGCCGACCTCGAGCACCCAGCTGGTGCGGTCGGGACGCACGCCCAGCCGGTGGATGTGGAAGGGCGCCAGTCGCACGGCGAACAGGGTCTGGCCGAAGCCCGAGCCGGTCCAGCGGGGGGGCTCGGCCAGGGTCTCGCCACCCAGGAAGGAGCCTTCGCTGCCCGTGGGATCGAAGGCCATCGCCTGGGCGTCGTTCCAGCGCACCGTCTGCGACAGCACCATCGGCAGCTCGATCGCGACGGCGACACCCGGCAGCGGGGCGAAGGCCAGGTCCAGCGACAGGTCGTGGCGCATGGCGTGGCGTCGACCGACGATGGTCCCGGCTTCTTCGAGCCGGGCGATGTCGCCGCTGCCGTCCCAGCCGAGCGCGGCCGTGCCCCGCAGGCGGGACGGCATGGCGGTGACGTCGGCGCCCGGCAGCTCGATGGTCTCGGCGGCCGTGGCGGTCGGCGTCGGGGCCTTGGGCGCGGCGACGGCGGTCCCGATGGAGAGCAGGGCGACGAGGTGCATCGGCGAACCGGTGGGCGAGGGGAGCGTGGGGCAGCCTACGAGGGCCCCGGGGCGGGGTCAAGCGCGGTCAGCGCTCGTCGCGCAGGCCGTAGTCCTTCATCTTGGTCTGGAGGCTCTTGCGGCTGATGCCCAGGCGCCGGGCGGCGCGGGTGACGTTGCCGTCCTCGAGCTCCAGCGCCCGCTGGATGCGCGCGCGCTCCAGGCGGGCCGTGTAGACCCGGACGTAGTCCTTGAGCCCGAGCTCCTCCAGGTCCTCTTCGTCCTCGTCCACCAGCCCCGGCGTGCCCAGGCCCGGCAGGTCCTTGACGCCCAGCAGGGTGGCGTCGGCCAGCAGGACGGACCGCTCCATCAGGTTCTCGAGCTCACGGATGTTGCCCGGCCAGCGGTGCGCCATCAGCGCGGCCATCGCCTCGGGGGCGATGCCCTCGACCTCCTTGCAGAGCCGCCCGTTGAACTTGGCCAGGAAGTGGTCGACCAGCAGGGGGATGTCCTCGGCCCGCTCGCGCAGCGGCGGCAGCCGGATCGGGATGACGTTGAGCCGGTAGTACAGGTCCTCGCGGAAGCTGCCGCGCTTGACCTCCTTGAGCAGGTCGCGGTTGGTGGCCGCGACCACGCGCACGTCGGTCTTGAGCTGCTTGACGCCGCCGACCCGCTCGAAGGTGCCGTCCTGGAGGACGCGCAGGAGCTTGACCTGCAGGTCCAGGGGCAGCTCGCCGACCTCGTCCAGGAACAGCGTGCCGCCGTGGGCCAGCTCGAACCGGCCGGGCTTGCTGCTGACCGCGCCGGTGAACGCGCCCTTCTCGTAGCCGAACAGCTCGCTCTCGAAGAGGTTCTCGGGGATCGCGCCGCAGTTGACCTGGACGAAGGGGGCGTCGACCCGGCTGCTGCTGTCGTGCAGGGCCCGGGCCACGAGCTCCTTGCCGGTGCCGCTCTCGCCGCTGACCAGCACGGTGGTCGGCGAGTCCGCGACCTTCTCGATGAGCCCGTAGACCTGCCGCATGCCCTGGGTGCGACCGATGATGGCGTAGCGCCCGTCGCGGTCCTCGTGCAGGGCCCCGCGGCTGGCCTCCTCGCTGCGCAGGGCCTTGGCGATGACCATGCGCAGCTCTTCCTGCTCGAAGGGCTTGGTGATGTAGTCGTAGGCGCCGAGCTTGAGGGCTTCGACCGCCGTGTCGACCGTGCCGTGGGCCGTGATGACGATGACCGGCAGGCCGGGCAGCGTGCGGCCGCACCAGGACAACAGCTCCATGCCGCCCATGCCGGGCATCTTCAGGTCGGTGACGACCAGGTCGTAGGCTTCTTCCTCCAGCTTCGCGACGGCGTCCTGGCCGCTCTCCGCGGTGTCGGCCAGGTGGCCCTCGCGGGTGAGCATGGCCTGCAGCACCTTGCGGATGCTGGCTTCGTCGTCAACCACCAGCAGCCGTCGCTTCGCGGGCACATCACGGGTCATGGAGGGCGGGTCCGGGGGGAGGGGAGAGGGATGCCGAAGGCTGGCTGGAGGGTCCAGGGCCTCCAGCGTGTCGGCGAAGACCCGGTGTATCCGGGCGAGGCGACCGCTGCGCCGCCGCGGCGCCCCCGGTACCGGTCCCCTCGAGGCTGTGAGAGCCCTGTCGGGGAGCGGACCATCGGGTGTCGGGGCCTTCCCGACCGGCTATCCTCCCCGCCACGACCTCCTGCCCCGAGCACGTCCATGACCCGCTCCTTCCGCCGCCTCGCCACCGCCTTCCTCTTCGCCGGCTCGCTGACGGGGCTCGCCCTGTACGGCGGCGACGCGGCCGCCGCGCGCGAAGTGGCGCCCGGCATCGAGCTGCGGGACACCGACAACCAGCTGGTGACCCTGGCCGACCTCAAGGGCAAGGTGGTCCTGCTGAACTTCTGGGCGACCTGGTGCGGGCCCTGCATGCTCGAGCTGCCCCACCTGCAGAAGATGTACGACGACCTGAAGGACCAGGGCTTCGTGGTCCTGTCGGTCAGCACCGACGACGCGCGCGACGCCAGCAAGGTCAAGCCCCTGGTCAAGGCCAAGCGGCTCACCTTCCCGGTGGTGCTCGACAAGGACACCGCCGTCGTCAGCCAGTACAACCCCAACAAGATCCTGCCGTACACGGTCCTCATCGACCGCGAGGGCCGCATCGCCGCCCGGCACCAGGGCTACAACCCCGGCGACGAGGTCAACATCCGCGCCGAGGTCGAGGCCCTGCTCAGCGGCGAAGGCGAGCTGCCGTCCGACGGGGATCCGGACCTCCCCGCCCCTCCCGCTGGAGAGTAGGTGCCCCTCACTGCTGCCGCCCTCCGCCGCCTCGGTCTCCCGACCGGGGCGGTGGCGCTGTCGATGCTCTGCCTGCCCGTGACCGCGAGCGCCTCCGAGCTCATCGGGACCGGCGCCCTGGGCGGCGCCACGGTCCAGCTCACCGACGACTTCGAGCTGCGCTACCACACGACGGATCGTCGGCTGCCGGGCTTCGAGGACCGCCGGATCCACGACTACGTCGAGCAGGTCAACCGCATCAACGGCTTGATCTCGCAGCGCTACGACGACGGTCGCAGCCTGACCATCGGCGTGCAGGTCGACGAGGTCGCGCTGTTCAGCAACCGCTACATCCTCGACGGCGAGCTGCAGCGCTCCGTGGATCTGCTGGACACGTCGGTGGCGTCGCCCTTCGGCGATGCGCTGGTCGTCTTCGAGAAGGCCTTCCTGCGCTACGGCTGGCGCGGCGGCGAGCTCGGGCTGGGCGACAACTACGGCAGCTTCGGCCGCGGCATCGCGCTGAACATCAAGAAGAACACCGACATCGACATCGACACCTCGGTGCGCGGCGCCAAGATCCTGGTGCGCGCCGGTGACCTGGACTTCACCGCGATCAGCGGCGTGTCCAACCGCCAGCAGGTCAGCCAGGACCAGCCGAACCTGGCCATCTTCAAGGACGTGAGCCACATGGTCTCGGGCCTGCGGGTGGACCGCTACGGCCTCGGCCCGGCCAACCTGGGCCTGCACGGCGTCGTCTACCGGTTCGGCCGGGCCGCGGACGCCGACCTGGATCCGACCTACCGCTACGCGGAAGGGCTCGACGCGGTCGTCAGCGGCGCGAACCTCGAGCTCCTGGGGGTCGGAGGCATCGACTGGTACGTCGAAGGCGACATGTTCGGATACCTCTCGCCCGAGATGGTGGCGCTGCCCGCCGACGAGCCCGACTACCAGGCCGAGCTCGGCCACGCCGTCTACGCCTCGGCCAGCGCCTACCCCGGCCGCGCCGTCGTGCTGGTCGAGGCCAAGCACACCCAGGACACCGAGCGCATCAACACCTTCGTGAGCGCCGACGGCTGGGAGGTCGCGACCGTCCCCACCCTGGACTACGAGCGCGTCATCACTGAAGACAGCGCCGCCGCGGTCAACAGCAACGACATCTACGGCGGCCGTGTCCGCATCGACTACACGCCGGGCGACGGGGGCTTCATCCCCTACCTGGCGTTCACCGGCCTGCGCGACAGCGACGTCGACGTGCTGCACTTCAACCGCAGCCCGGAGACCATCGTGCACCCCATCGGCGGCTTCCAGCTGACCGGCGGCGACATCGTGAGCCAGGCCAACGTCGGCTACCGCATGGACATGCGCGACGACGCCGCCGAAGGCGCCGACCGGATGGTGCACTTCGACGGCGACATCAGCGTGCCGTCGGGGGTCGGCCACCTGGAGCTGCTGCTGCAGGCCAAGCAGTTCTGGTGGGGCGACAACGGCATCGGCCAGGAGGACTTCCTGGAGATGGAGAACGCCCTGGTCTGGCACCCGACCGACCAGTGGGCGCTCACGCTCTACCAGGACTGGTCCAACAACCCCCTGGTGAACACCGAAGGCAACCTGTCCGAAGACCTGTACGGCGCGGTGGAGCTGGCCTGGGAGCCGAACTCCAACACGTCGTTGCGGGCCTTCTACGGCGCCTACAAGGCCGGCATCCGCTGCTCGGGCGGGCAGTGCCGCAGCCTGCCCGGCTTCGAGGGCGCGCGCCTGGCCTTCAACTCGACCTTCTGAGCCGAGCGCTCGGAGTGCCGGCACGGGCGCCGGCGCCGGGGAAGCCCCCGTCGCGCCGACGGGTCCCCGGCAGCGCCTCTCCCCGGTTAGCCCTCCCCCCCTTCATCCGTCGCCCTACGGAGCCCTCCCCATGCGCATCCTCGCCCCTGTCTCCCTGCTGCTCCTGTCCAGCGCCGCCTCCGCCGCGCCCCTGACCGTGGGCAACGTCACCGCCTCCTCGACCTACCCGGCCCAGGACGGCGTGAAGTACGAAGCCAAGCAGCTCGTGGACCAGAAGCAGAGCCTGGCCTGGTTCGAGGGCGACGACGGCAGCGGCCTGGGCGCGTGGGTCGAGCTCAGCCTCGAGGGGAACCCGACCATCACCGGCTTCAAGATCTGGAACGGCTACCAGCTGACCTGGGACATGTTCCAGCGGAACAACCGGGTCAAGGATCTCGAGGTCGAGGTCGGCGGCAAGGAGTTCACCTTCGTGCTGGAGGACACCTTCGGCCCGCAGGAGATCCGCCTGCCCGAGAAGGTGGCCGCCAGCACCATGAAGTTCCGGATCAAGGGCATCCACAACGGGTCGACCTTCAACGACACCGCCATCAGCGAGATCATGCCCTTCGACGACAGCCCGTCCGGCTTCGTCACCCCCACCGCGTCCAAGAGCAGCAGCGCCTACCCCGACGACTCCGACGGCACCTACGGGACCGACAACGTCATGGACGGCATGAAGGACACCATGTGGTGCGAAGGCAGCAAGGACGGCGACGGCACCGGCGAGTGGATCGAGTTCGACCTGGGCGGCAGCACCAAGGTCAGCGCCATCCTGTTCAACAACGGCAACGCCGGCGGCTTCAGCAGCTTCATGAACGCGAACAGTGCGACCAAGGCGACCGTCAGCTTCAGCGACGGCAGCAGCCAGCAGATCGAGCTCAAGCCCAGCATGATGGACCAGACGGTGTCGATCGGACCCAAGACCACCAGCAAGGTCCG
>JACKEY010000008.1 GCA_020632755.1 Alphaproteobacteria bacterium
CACCCACTGCCGCGCGTAGCCGACGCTGATGTAGACGTCGTCGACGGTGCCCGGCCAGTACGGCCCCGCCAGCCACAGCAGCAGCAGCACGGCCAGCGCCCAACGAACGCCGGCGCGATGCAAGGGGGACTCGGACGACAAGGGGTTCATCCCGTGGGTGTAGCACGCCTTCGGACAGCACCGACGGTCCGGCCGGCGAAGCAGTGTGGTCCTCGTCGCGTCAGAATTCAGAAGCCCCAACCTCAACCCATCATGCAGCCAACTGAAGCAGAATGACGGGTGTGGCCACTGCGTAGGCGCCGGTGACGCCCTCTTCGGTCCTCTCCGCCTCGGGCGTGAGCCACGCTGGCCCCAGGACCCGGCCACCCCGGTGACGTGGAGCTCGAGCGTGCCGGGAGGCTCGATGATGAACTCCCGGACCCGAGGGTCCTGCCGCGCGGTCAGGTCGACGAGCAATCCCTCGTCGTCGATTCGGGGGCCGTGGCCTACGCTTGTCGGGCCAAGATGCCCTTCTTGCGGCCCCCCGGAGCACGCGGCTCCGCGGCGGGCGACTCGGGGAGAGGGCGCTCGACCAGGACAAACTCGCCGTTCTCGCGGGAGGCGCGATGTCGGCCGATCAGTGCGTTCCGCGCGGTGAAGCGGTGGAGTTGCAGGTATGGCCTCACCGCCCCCGCCGCGCCTCCTCGAACCCTCCCTCCGCCAGCCCCGCCGCCACCTCGACCACCTCCGCCAGCGACGGCGCCTCCAGCCGCGACTTCCGCACGAACCCGGCCCACTGCGCCCGCTTCGTCGGGTCCTCGGCGAAGGCTGCCGTCAGCCCCTCGGGCAGGCCCTCCGGTAGCGGCGTTTCCCGCCGCTCGAAGGTGTGCCGGACCGCCTCGCCGAGCCCCTCCGCCGTCACCACGCCCAGCCGGGCGGCGGTCCAGAAGTCGTAGTAGTCCTTCATCCGGCTGTTCGCGAGGCCGAGCACGACGACAGCATGCAGCTTCTCGGCCAGCGTGGCCTCCGCCGGGTAACCGAGCAGCCGCGGTGCTCCGAGGTCGAGGAGCTGGGGGTACTCCACCCACCCCGGCTCCGGCACGACCGCGTCGCCGAAGCCCACGTCGACCTGCATCTTGATGACCATGCCGGCCAGGTCGGCGCGGAAGACGACGCGCACGCCGACGTAGGCGGCATCGACGGTGATCTCGCTGCCGCTCGCGGAGCCGACGTCGAAGCGCACCCCGTCGTCGGCCTCGACGGACAACACATCGCGGACCCGCTTCACCACGGCGTCCACTGTGCTCGCCCCGCGGCCGAGCAGGTCGATGTCGCGGGTGAGGCGGGCGTGCTCGCCGGCCCAGGTCAGCGTCATCAGGCCGCCCTTGAGCACGAAGTGCTCGGCGTGGGGCGAGCGCCCGAGGCGGTAGAGGAACCGCTCCATGACGTAGAGCGTGGCGAGCTCCTGGAAGACGCGCCCCTCGGCCTTCGCCCGGTTGAGCAGCCGCTGACGGACCGAGGCCGCGACGTTGGTGAGCCGGCGGTCGGTCACGACAGCGCCTCCAGGTAGGGCCGGACGACGGCCTGGACTCTGCACACCCGCGCCATCCGGTCGATCTCCGCGGGTGTGGTGGCCTTGGCTGCGAGCGCCTGCTTGAGCGCGTCGATCGCGGTCTCCAGGCCCACCCGGCTGCGGAACTTGAACGCGTCGGCCACCGACTTGGCAGGCGTCGTCGCCCTCACCGGCACGCCGTCGACCTCGCGCTCCTCGACCCCGGCGGCGTAGCTGGCGGAGGAGAAGTGGTAGACCTCGAGCGGCGGGTGGTCGAGCCGGGCCGGGTGGACTCCGCGAGGCAGCGCGATGTGAACGGCCCGCGGGATCTCCTGGGTGAGCCCATCCAGGTCGAGCGCGGTCACCAGGCACAGCACCGCCCGCGGCATGCGCGTGGCCACAGCGACGAGGTCCGGCTCGGTGAGGGGAAGGGCGGCGAGGCGGAAGACACCGCGGCTGACCTCGACCAGGGCGCCCGTGTCCCGTGCCGCGTAGAGGTCCCGCGGGTGAACGTCAGCAGCAAGAATCTCATGGGTCCGCGCGGTGCCCCCGAGGTCGGTGACCACGCGGAGCACGTCGGATGCAGGTCGGGTTCGTTGTTGCCTCACTTCTTATTAAGTATAGCGATTCTTATCCATGCCTACCAGTCGCCCGGTTCCGCAACGCCAGCGTCCCCGCGGCCCAAGACACGCGCCTGGCCCGCGCAACCTCGGCCCCGGTTGGACCGCCCTCGTCCCTCGCCGCCCCACGAGCTGCGACCGGTTGGGCAGCGCTTGACCCTTTCTGACGGACCGGTCGCCGAGCCCGTTCCCACGGTGCCTCGATGCACCTCCCGCTTGCGCCCGGCCGACGACGGGCGGTCCGCCGGAGAAGGCCCCTCCGCGACCTCGCAGTACCATCCCCCCTCTTGAAGGAGCCCCGATGTGGAGCCTCTTGCTGGCCGCTGGCTGCTTGATCAACGCCGACCTCTACGAGTCCCGCCGCGTCGCGCTGGTCGATGCCGACGACGACGGATGGACGGTCGAGGACGGCGACTGTGCCGACGGAGATGCGGCGGTGCACCCGGGCGCGCCGGAGGTCTGCGACGGGGTGGACCAGGACTGTGACGGGGTCCTGGACGAGGAGCCCACCGACGCCACGGTCTTCTACGCCGACGCCGACGGCGATGGCTACGGCGACCCGAGCGCGACGACGTTGGCCTGCGAGGCGCCAGATGGCCACGTGGCGAATGCCGATGACTGCGACGACACCTCGGCGCTGGCTTGGGATGGGGCCGAGGAGGTGCCGTGGGACGGCGTCGACAACGACTGCCAGGGTGGGGATCTGGTCGATGTCGACGGGGACGGACACGACGCATCGATCGCAGGAGGCGACGACTGCGACGACGAAGACCCGGACGTTCATGCTGGCGCCGCCGAGACCTGGGAGAACGGCATCACCGACAACGACTGCGACGGCGAGCGCGAAGCGTTGTCCGAGAGCTATGGCGCAGCGGCGATCACCGGCGCCGAGGCCGGCGCGCAGTTCGGCCGGCGGCTCGCGCCCCTGGGCGACGTGGACGGTGACGGAATCGACGAGTTCGTCGTCGGTGCGGTCTTCGCGTCGGCAGATGCGCCCTACGGGGGCGCCGTGTACCTGGTCGACGGCGCGGGCGGCTCGACCTCTGCCGACTTCCCGCGCCTGGGCGGAGCCCACGAGAACGGTGTGCTGGGCACGGTGGCGGGGGGCGCGGACGTGGACGGGGACACGGTTCCCGACCTGCTCGCTGCGGGCTCGAACGTGGGCGACGGCCGCGGTTCGGTCTGGGTGGTGTCGGGGGCTGCGTTCGCGGCCACGGACGACGCACCGATCGAAGACGTCGCGTCGATCACGCTGATCGGCAGCGACACGACCGGCTACTTCGGCAGTGCGGTGGCCTTCCTGGGCGATCTGGACGGTGACGGCATGCAAGAGGTCTCGGGCAGCGCCGCCTACTCGTCTCCGGGCGGCATCCCGCAGGCCGGGACGGTCGGGGTCTGGAGCGGCGCCACGGTGTCGGATGGCGAGCTCGACGACGCAGACTGGTTGATCCACGGCGACTTCGAGGGGGCCAACCTGGGCGGGGACCTGCAGGCGGCCGGCGACCTGGACGGGGACGGCTACGCGGACTTCATGCTCGGCGGGGTGGGCGAGCTCGCGACGATCCTGCCGGGGGGAACCGAGGCGCCGACCGTGCGGGACGACGCGCTGTTCCAGCTGGTGGGCCACGAGGACGGGGTGCGCTGTGCGGCGCGGATGTTGGGGGATGTGGATGGGGATGGCGAAGCAGACGTGGGCTGCCCGATGCTCGGTGGAGACATTCTTCTGTTCACTGCTCTGACGGCCACACCGCTACGAACGACCAACGCTCCAACATGGAGAGTCGAACTGCCTGACGAGTCGTACATCTTCGACCTCCTCGATCTGGGCGACCTGGATGGCGATGGACGCGCCGAGACACTCCTGCCAGTCCAGACTCATGGAACGCTGGACACCGCTGTCGCGGCGGTGTTGTTCGGCGAGGGAATCACATACGGCGGTTCGGTGCCGTTCGACGACCTGCCGCTGCGCGTGCACTCGGTCCGACCGTACGGCGCCTATGGCTACCGCGCGATCAGTCCCGGGGACACTGACGGGGATGGCCACCCGGATCTCGTGCTGGCCGGGTACGCGGACGATGAGGGCGGCGTCGAGGCAGGCGGCGTGGTGGTGCTTCCCATTCCGCGGTGAGGCATAGCCCCCGGCTCGGGACTCCCCGGGGGCGACGCTACTCGACTCGTGTCTCGACGGACAGCCAGGCTCGTCCGGCGGCAGACCCATCCGACACCTGTACGAACACCCGCCGGCCGGTGGGACAATCGGACGAAGGAACTTCTTCGGCCTCCCCGCAGGTCAGGTGCACCTCCACGCCCGGACGGATGCATTCCGGGCCCTCTTCCCACGCACGGATGGACCAGGGATCGCCCGGGTCTTCGCAGGCCAGCTCGAGGACACCGACGGATCCGAGGTCGACCGGACGGCTCACGAGCGAGCTTCCAGAGAACAACGGCGTGCCGTGGAGGGGATCACACCCAATGGGAGCGTCCGATCGGGTGAACCCCCCGCAGGTCGCGGTCCCCCGAAACCGATCGTCGCGTGGCCACCTGTGGTGGGCGGCAGCACGAACCGCCTCGGCACGGTCGTCCAGCCCCAGATCGGCGAACGCGAGTGCAGCGTGCCAGTGCAGAAAGGGCTGGGAACGAAAGTCCGAAAGCAGCCGGGTCCATCGGGCGACTCGGAGCTCCGGCGCGGCTGGACCCGAGTCCTGCGGGTACCACCGGCTCAGGCCTTCGGCATAGTGCACTTCGTCGTAGCTGGGGAACCGCGCGGTCATCCAAGCCGGCAATTCAGGAAACGGCCCGGATCCCCAAGACGCGACGCGGAGGCGTTGCGGCGCTCGGGCTGAGACCAGCAAGTCGCCCAAGACCTGCTCGACCTCGCCCCGCGCGATGCCTGCGGCAATGGGACGGTTGACCAGCCCGCGCATGTCGACCAGGCGACTCTCCGGCACACTGCCCAGCATGCCGGCGTCGATGGCCAGGAACTCGTCCCCTTCGGCGAGGTGATTCGTCGCCCAGACGACGTCCTCGGCCAGGGGGGTGTCCAGGCCTCGCGACCAGGCCATCGGCGACCGAACGAGCGCGCCCACCGCTCGACGCTCGAACTGGGGGCCGCCGAAGCCGACGGAATCGACCCCACCCCCAACCCCCACCATCCCCACCAACACCGCGAACCCCAACCACCCCATCCGCCCCGCCACGACCGGCGCCTCTCGCCCTTCCGCCGCCCCTCGCCCCACCACCGCCATCCCGGCCACCGCCGCCACGACGCCCGGCAGCACCAGCCGCCCGTGCGCCATCCAGTCGCCGCTCGCCCGGGCCAACACGAGGAGCTGGAGCGCCAGCGGCGCCAGGGCCAGCGCCAACAGTCGAGTCCGCGGTCGGGTCGCCGCCCAGGCTGCGCCCAGGATGCCGGCCGCCGTCAACAGGTCGGCCGCCCCCTGCGCGACGCCGTGGAAGGTCCAAGGCACGCCGCCGACCTTGACCAGGTAGGGCGTGGGCCAGAAGTGGCCGTACCAGCCGACGCGGACGGCGTGGTAGCCGACCAGGCCGAGCAGGGCAGCGAGTGCGATGCCGTCGCCCGCCCGCCAGCGCGGCCCGTCCCTTCCCCGCAGCAAGAGCCCCAGCGCGAGGTGGGCAGCCCCCTCGAGCCGCGTCATGCTGGCCAGCACGAGCAGGGCGATGCCGACGCCCCACGACCGCCCTCCTCGCAGCACCCCCACGGTCCCGCCGGCCAGCAGCAGCGCGAACAGGGTGGTCTCCATGCCGACCACGGACCAGCGGCAGAAGGACGTCCAGACGGCCACGCCGAGCAGCGCGAGGGTGCCTTCGCGGCTGCGGGGCAGCCAGACCGACAGGCCGGCCAGGACCCCCAGGGCCGACAGGAGCGCGATCCACTGGGCCCACAGGCCACCGTCCGCTCCGAGCGCCATGCCAGCCGCCAGCAGCGCCACCATCAGGAAGTTCGAGTAGCCCTCGACCCGCACGCCGTCGGTCCAGGTGAGCGCGCCGGTCTCGACCCACTGCCGCGCGTAGCCGACGCTGATGTAGACGTCGTCGACGGTGCCCGGCCAGTACGGCCCCGCCAGCCACAGCAGCAGCAGCACGGCCAGCGCCCAACGAACGCCGGCGCGATGCAAGGGGGACTCGGACGACAAGGGGTTCATCCCGTGGGTGTAGCACGCCCTCCCGCGCCGCCTCGCCTGCCCTGTCGCCGTCGGCCTACCCCTGCCACCCGCCCCCCACCGGGCTACCCGCTGCCCCATGTCCGACCTGCCGACCCACTCCGCGCTGGACCTCGCCACGCTCGTTCGCGACCGGGCGGTGTCGGCGGTGGAGCTGCTTGCGCACTTCGAGGGTCGGATCGACGCGCTGGACGGGGACCTGGGCGCCTTCGTGCAGCGGCTGCCGGCGGCGGCCCGGCGCGAGGCGCTGGCGGTCGACCGGGCGACGGACCGCAGCGCGCCGCTGCTGGGCGTGCCCTTCGCCATCAAGGACACGGACCCGGTGCGCTTCGCGTGGAATCGCGCGGGCTCGCGGGCCTATCGCTATGTGTGGTCGCCCTTCGACGCGGACCAGGTGGCCCGGCTGCGCCGCGCGGGGGTGGTGATCCTGGGCAAGACGGCGACGTCCGAGCTGGCCCTGATGCCGGTGGTCGAGACGGACCTGGGGCCGCCGGCCCGCAACCCGTGGAACCCGGCCTTCAGCTCGGGGGGGTCGAGCGGCGGGGCGGCGACGGCGGTGGCGGCGGGCCTGCTGCCGGTCGCCCATGCGGCGGACGGCGCGGGATCGATCCGGGTGCCCGCGGCCCTGTGCCATCTGTTCGGGTACAAGGCGTCGCGTGGACAGATGCCGGACTTCTACGCCGCCATGGACCGGTTCCGGCTGTCGGTGGTGGGCTGTGTGTCCCACACGGTGGCCGACAGTGCAGCGGTGGCCGACGTGCTCGCCGGACGGCGCGACGGGCTGTCGGGCGCCCTGTCGAGGGCGCCGACGGGCCTGCGCATCGGACTGTGTACGACGACCCCGCTCACGACTGTCCACCCCGACATCGTCGCCGGTCTGGAGGGTCTGGCGCGCACGCTGCAGGAGCTGGGTCACCACGTCGAGCCGCTGGAGGCGCTGCCGGGCGACCTGGACGAATTCCTGCCGATCTACGGCTTCCAGGCGAACCGGGCGCCGGTGCTGTCCGAGACCAGCCTGCAGCCGGTCACCCGCTGGCTGCGCGGGCACGGACGGGGACGGAAGCTGGCCGCGGTGCAGGCCCAGGTCGATGCCCTGGCCCGCCGGATCCAGGTCTGGCACGGCGGCTTCGATCTGCTGTTGACCCCGACGGCGCCTCGGTTCGCGCCCCGCGTCGGCGAGTTCGTCGGCGACGACCCGGCGGCGGTGTTCGAAGCGGCGGCCGCGCTGGGCGCCTTCACCGCGCCCTGCAACCTCTCGGGCCAGCCGGCGGCGAGCCTGCCGGGCGGGCCACGGGGGCCCGGATGCCCTGCCGTGGGGCGCCCAGCTGATCGGCCGGGTGGGCGAGGATGCGCAGCTGCTGGCGGTCTGTCGGCAGCTCGAGCAAGCGGCGCCGTGGCTGGGCCGGCGGCCGAGGCAAGACGCGTCGGGAGCGGCCGCACAGGCCGACGCGCTCCCGCGGCCGTGACACGCTCGCCCCGACGGGACCCGCACGGGCGCTGATGCCTCCGTCTCCGGGACGGCGGTGGTCACGGGGCACACTCCCCCGCCATCGCACCGGGTTCCCGAGTCGCTGCTACCGTGGGAGCGTCCCGGGACTCACGATGCCGCTGCTCGCCCTCGCCCTGTCGATCTCGACTGCCCACGCCGTGGACCTGGATCTGACGATCGGCTTCGACGACCAGGACCCCGTCCACCTGCTCATCGAAGACGCGACGGCCCCGGGGCTGCCGCGGCTGATGGTCGAAGACACCGACGGCCAGACCCACGTGGTCGGCCTGGCGGTGCAGCCGACGAACGAAGGCTTCTTCACCGTCGACCTGACCGTGCAACGACTGGTCGAGGACCGGAAGGGCCGCCTGCGCCCGTCGCTGGAGTCGGAACCGTCGTTCCTGCTGCGCGAGGGCGTGCCCGCGACGTCGACCATCGGCGCGATGGTTCCGTACCGGGACGGCGACGAACTGAAGTGGTTCAAGCGCGAGCTGAAGATCCAGCTCGTCGTCCTGGACGACTGAACGGGCACCGGCCCCAGCCGATGCCTTCAGGGGGCACCGGCGGGCCGGCCGCGCTCAGATGCCGTCGCGGTTGTCCCAGCTGTAGAACGCCGGCCCGGCATCCGACCACGCAAAGGCGGCGTCGGTGCAGGTGGCGTACTCGTCGGCGCTGATCTCGCCATCGAAGCTGTCGCTCGAGGTCACGCCGTCGGCGTCCGTGTAGGTCCAGGTCGTGTACTGGTAGCCGTCGCCGTAGGTCGGCTCGTACCAGGTGCCGAAGTCGTAGAAGTCGACGCTGAACCGCAGCTCGGAGCCGTCGGTGGCCCAGCCGTAGAAGTAGACGTCGGTGTAGGTGTACAGGACGGACGGGTCGTTGTCGGACGCGAAGGTGTAGCCGTACTCGTAGCCGTCGAACTCACCCGAGGCGGGCAGGCCGCCGAAGTCGTCGAACAGCGGGCAGCAGTCTTCGTCGATGTCGCCGTCGCAGTCGTTGTCGATGCCGTCGCCGCAGACCTCGTCGCCGACCAGCCAGTCGCCGTGGCGGTCGAGGTGCTTGTCGACGGCGCGCTCGCTGACCTCGATGGGGGCCCACTCGCCGGTGTCGTCATCGACGTGGCAGACCTCGACCTTGTCGCTGCGGCCGTGGTCGTCCCGGTCGCTGTGGCCGTGGCCGCGACCGCCGTCGTCGTCATCGTCGTCGTCGTCATGGCCGCCACGGTCGTCGCGGTCACAGCCGCGGGCGGTCAGATCGCCGTCGGGGGCGCCGAGCTCGCGGGCTTCGGCGCCGCAGGCGGAGAGGGCAGCAGCGATGACGCCGAGGGAGAGGAGGGTCGAGCGGGTCATGACGGACTCCGGGCAGCGCGAGCGGGGCTCGTCTGCGTGCAAGGGAGCAGGGACGCTGGGCCGCCGACGTCGTCTGCTGTCCGCGGCAGGATGCCAACGCGCGGGCAAGACTGCAAGAGACATCCGGTGACATCTTGGGGGCGAGGGAGCGCTGTAGCGGAGCGGCCTCCTGCACGGCGTCGGCGCTGCCCCTCCTCCCCGCCCGCCGGTGAAGGCTAGCCGATCTCCACACAGAACAACCGCTCCCCCTCTCCCTCGCCCCCGAAGAAGGCCGGGTCGTCGACGACCCCCAGCCGCACGCCGTGATCGAGCACGACTCGCCGCTGCCCCTCGGCCCGGGAGAAGGGCTCGATGGTCCAGGACAGGCCCATGCGGTCGAGCTGCGCGGTGACCTGGGCGGTGGGCAGACCCTCGGCCAGCCAGCCGCGCTCGAAGGGAGCGGCCAGGCGGTCGAGGTCGTCGCAGAAGAACATGAAGCAGCCGGCGGCGGGGTCTTCGGGGAAGTGGAACTCCATGCCGCCGAAGAAGAGCACCTCGGACAGGGCCCAGCCGGCGATGGACAGCCCGGCCTGTTCGGCGCGGTCTTCGGCCAGGGAGCGCTGCCAGCGGTCGGGCTGGCCCAGGTGGGCGACCAGGACCTGGCGGGAGACGCCTGGGCGCAGGTGGCCCCAGCGGCCGGTGCGCAGCAGGGTGGCGAGGGCGAGGGGGCGGCGGCGGGCCATGGCGGGCTCGGGGATGGCGGCGAGGCGAAGCTGGCCGGCCGACCCTATCGGGCGCGGGCCCGAAGCCGTCACCGGATCGTCCCCGAGCGGCGTGGTCGGCCTCGCTACGGTGGCGGCGTCCCCCCTCCCTGCCCGAGGCAACGATGGCTTCGACCCTGCTCTTCCTGCTGGCCGCCTGTGCTCCCGAGCCCGCGACCGTGTCCGACCTGAACGACAACGGGCCGCAGACCCGGATCGTGGAAGGTTCGGCCGAAGCCTTCGGCGTGATGGGCCTGCTCAACGACGCCGGCACGACGCTTGCGCTGCTCGACGACGATGTGGGGCTGGACAAGCGCGCGGCGACGGCCCTGATCGAGCACCGCGACGGTCCCGACGGCGCGCTGGGCACGCGAGACGACGATCTGTACGAGACCATCGCCGAGGTGGACGACCAGTACTACGTCGGTGACTCGGCCCTGGCCGCGCTGTTGACCTACGCGGCCGCGAACGGCTGGGTGCCCGGCCCCGACGACGTGGTCGGCGTGTGGGAAGGCGTGAGCTTCACGGCCGACCAGGTGACCGCGGTGCTGGCGCTGGTGAACACGGCCAGCGAAGCCGAGCTGGACGACGACGTCGGCCTGGATCGCCGCGCGGCCGCTGGCATCGTCGAAGAGCGCCCCTTCACCGGCATCCAGCAGCTGGCGGACGTGCCCTATGTGGGCGCGTCAGCCCTCACGAAGCTGCAGGTCTACACCGCCCCCGTCGAGACCGAGGACCCCGGCGAGACCGGCGAGACCGAAGACCTGGGCGATGTCGGCGACGACTGCTCCACCGACGCGGACTGCCGGTCGGATCTGCGCTGCATGGGGGCCATCGCCTATGGCGAGGGCATCATGTGCGTGGACACCTGGGGGGTGTTCTCGTGGGAGGGTCCGGCCACCATCCCCGACAACGGCAGCGAGCTGGTCACGACGGTCGACGTCGCAGGCCTCGCGTCCGTCCCGGTTGACGTGGTGCTGACGGTGCGCATCGACCACCCGCGGCCGTCCGACCTGGTGCTGTCGATCGACAACTTCAACGACTACGGACAGACCCTGTGGACGGACGGCGACGACGACCCGGCGCTCGAGATGGTGGTCCGTGCCTTCCCGAGCGACGACGCGGTCAACGGCGCGTACCACGTGCGCGTCACGGACACGGTGTCCGGCGTCGAAGGGGAGATCCTGGGCTGGGATCTGATGATCGTGTCGACCTACGACTGATCGCACCCCCGATCGCGTGATAGTCCCGGAGCGCCCTCCTCTCTCTGGAACCTCTCACGCTCTCCCTCCTGCCCTTCGTCGCCACCGCCGGTGCCCTGCTGGCGCTCGGCTGCGCCTCGCCCTCGCCCTCGCCCGGCGACCCGCCAGCTTGCGACGACGAGCGGCCGGCCGCGCGACCGTACACCTGCGACGACCGGCCGGAGCTCTGCAGCGCCTCGCAAGCGTTGCTCACCGCCGGCGACGCACCCATCCGGCTGGCCTTCGTGGCGGAGGGCTTCGCCGACGAACACCAGGGCGCCTTCCAGGCGGGGGTCAGGGGCTGGCTGGACCAGCTGTGGGCGGACCCGGAGACCATCCCCGGCCGCGCGCCGCAGCTGTACGAGGCGTGGACCGTGTTCCCCCACGGGCAGCGCGGACGGACGGTCGACAACGACGTGGACGACACCGCCCTGGGGGGTCGGATCTGCGAGGCCGAGGGCTGGCAGGGCCGGCTGTACTCGATCGACAAGGACGCCCTGGCGCTGCTGGAGCGCGAGTCGGGCCTGGACCCGGTGGACGCGTGGGTCGTGGTGTTCGCCGACGCCAACGCCCGTGCCAACACGCTGAACAGCTTCGACGCCCCGTTCGACGGCGAGGCGATCCTGACCAGTGTGGCCGAGAACGCCTGGACCCTGGACCACGAGCTCGGCCACGCCCTGGTCTCGCTGGCGGACGAATACTCGAAGGGCGAAGGCGCCTTCGACGAAGATCCGGTCCAGGACGCCGTGACCTCGCGCCCGTGGCTGGAACACTGGGCGCTGACCCACATCGCGAACCTGACGTCCGACCCCCTGGGCCGGAAGTGGCCCGGGCTCGCGCTGCCCCCCGAGCCGGGCGGCTGGGCCTACGACGCGGGGATCTACCACCCGACCGCTTCCTGTCGCATGCTGCAGTCGGATCGGGGGGGACCGTTCTGTCCGGTCTGCAACCGAGAGATCGATCGCTGGCATGCTGCGGTCCAGGGCAACGATGGGCCGCCGGACTGTGACCTGACCGCCCACTTCGGACCCGACGGCGGCGTCCTGGTCGAGGTCCACGCTCGGGACCTGGACGGTGTGGGCATCCAGGTGGACGGAGCGATCGACGACGGACCCCTGTGGTTCGACCCCACCACATTGCAGCAGCGCTTCGTGGACCTGGCGGGGGATCCGACCACCGAGCGCACGCTCACCGCGACCTGTACGGACACCGACGGACGCTGGTCCGCGGTGCGGGCGTGGTTCCCTGCGGACGCGGCGCCACAGGACGTGATCTTCGAGCGCGCTGGAGAAGCGGCCGCCCGCTAGCCCCGCTCGGCCAGCAGCGCATCCCGCGCATCCCAGAACGCCTGGTTCGGCGTGATGCCGTCTCCGTCCACCGAGTACTCGGGTCGCAGTCCGTCGATGTAGAACATCTCGATCTCGCCCTTGCCCTTGGCGGCGACCAGGCCGCGGGGCTGGCCGACGAAGAAGGGGGCGGCCTGGGCCCAGGTGGCGGCGGAGACGTTGACGCGGCCGGGCTCGCTGGTGTTCTCCATGCGGGCGGCGACGTTGACGGTGTCGCCCCAGACGTCGTAGGCGAAGCGCCGCCGACCGATGACGCCGGCGACCAGGGGGCCCGTGTGCAGGCCGATGCGGACGCGGAACGGCGGCGGCGCACCATCGCCGCGCGGGCGCTGCATGCTGGCGATCATCTCGAGCGCGACCATCACACTGTCCACGACGTGGGTGGCGCTGCGCTCGGGCACGCCGCCGACGGCCATGTAGGCGTCGCCGATGGTCTTGAGCTTCTCGACCCCCCAGCGGGCGACGATGCCGTCGAAGAAGGTGAAGCACTCCTCGAGCTCGTCGACCAGCTCTTCGGGGGACAGGGACTCGGCGACCGCGGTGAAGCCGCGGAAGTCGGTGAACAGGACGGTGGCCTGCGGCACGAAGACCGGCCGGGCGCGGCCGGTGGCCTTGAGCTCTTCGGCGATCTTCTCGGGCAGGGCGTTCTTGAGCAGGGCATCGGCTTCGCGATGGGCCTGCTCGGCCTCGGCCCGGGCCTGCTCGAGCTGGGCGGTGCGCTCGGCGACGCGCTGCTCGAGCTGCTGGTAGTGGGTGGCGTTCTCGATGCTGATGGCAGCCTGGGCGAGGAGCACGCGGGCGAGGGCGAGGCGGGCGCTGGTGAACACCCCCGCGGTCTGGTCGTTGTCCAGGTAGAGGATGGCCTCGAGCTGGCCCTGGTGGACGACGGGGAGGGCGAGCAGCGCCCGCACGTCGTGCCGCTGGACGTGAGGGTCGGACGTGAACAGTCCCTTGGAGCGGGCGTCGTCGACCAGGATCTCGCGGCCGGTGTTCACCACGTAGTTGATGACAGAGACCGGCACGTGGTCGGACTGCTCGAAGGGTCGCCAGGGGTCGAGCAGCTCGGTCTGGATGTCGGGCTCGGCCCGACCGACGGCGGCGACGACGAAGCTGCCCGACCGGGCCAGCAGCAGCGCCGCCCGGCGGGCGCTGGACGACTCCAGCGCGATCTTCAGCAGCAGACAGACCAGTCCGTCCAGGCGGATCTCCTGGGAGATGGCCTGGCTGGCCTGGATGACCGCCTCGGCGTCGAGATCGGCGCCCTCGGACACCGTCCAGGTGCCGGTCATGGCCGAGTCGTGGTGCAGGCGGCTGGCCAGCTGGGGGTGCTCGCGATCCAACCGGCGGACCGCGGCGACCGCCCCCCAGCGCAGCAGCGCATAGCGGGCCTCGGCCAGGTGGGCCCGGGCGGCGGTGTCGTCCCCGCGCTGCTCGTAGAAGCCGGCGGCCAGGCGGTTGGCGATCGCCTCGTCGTACAGGAAGCGGCTGCCGCGGGCCGCGCGCACGGCCTGGACGAAGGCATCGAGCGCCGCGGGATCTCCGTCGACACGGGCCCGCTCGGCCCGCAGGAGCGCGGACTTGTGCGCCAGGTTGCCGGGCGCATGGGCCGCCCAGCCGTCCACCCGGGACTGTCCGTCTTCGGCCCGGGCGAGCTCGGCAGGATCGCCGGTGCGCTCGTACTCCCGCAGGGCGAGCAAGGCGTCCAGGGTGAAGAAGACGGGCAGGTGGAAGGTCGCCGTGCCGCCGGCCTGGACGTGCTGGCGGGCCTGGTCGGCGGACTGCCGGGCCTGGTCGTACTCACCCAGCATGTACAGCAGGAAGCAGCGATAGTGGTGGACGACGAACAGTCCCGTCGGGTGCTGCAGCTGCTCGAACAGGGGCAGCATGGTGCGCTCGTCGTAGACGGACCCGACCAGGACGGTGTCGTCCTCGGCCCGCCCCATCAGGTTGAGCATCAGCTGGTGGACGACGCCGTGCAGGGCGAGGGACGCGTCCTGGGCCAGGGCCTGGTGGGACCGGGTGTAGCGGTCGACCTGGGGCTCGAAGCGGTCGAGGGGCAGGCCGGCTTCCACCCCGCACATGGCGGTCAGCATGGCCACGAAGTGGGCGTACTCGAAGTCGCCGATGTCGATGCCCTCGGCGTAGAGCGCGGCGTATTCGTCCAGCGTGTCGTGAAGCGGCTCCTTCCGGTGGCGGACGAAGCCGTTCCACACATGCCCGGTGCGCACGGCGACCCGACGGGCGTCGGGGAAGCGCTGGGTGAGGGCCATCGCCAGCCGGCCCATCGCGTAGCCGGCGTCGATGAAGCCGGCGTCGCACAACACGAGTCCGTACACGGCGAAGCCATAGGCGCTCTCGGGGCCGAGCCCGTCCTGCAGCGAGGCGGTGACGATGGCGGCGGCGAGCACCGGCATCAGCAGCGGGCGCACCAGGTAGGCCGGAGGGGTGAGCGCGTTGAGCAGCCGCATCGCGGCCCGGCGCTCGGGGTCCTCGATCACGGCGGCGTCGGGCAGGGCGGCCAGATCGGCGGCCGCGACCAGGGCGCCGCAGGTCTGCATGCTCTCCTGGATGCGCGGCAGGTCGGGGTGCTCGGGCAGCTCGATGCCCAGCAGGGCCAGGGCCTGCAGGCCGGTGGTGATGGCCTCGGCCGACTGGTTGCGGGCGAGCTGCGCGGCCATGCGGATCTCGAGGGCGGCGACGCGGTCGAGCACCCGCTCGGCGTGCGCCAGCAGGGCGTCGACGTGCCGGTCCGAGCCGTCGTAGTCCTGGGCCAGGTAGGCCGCGACGCCGGCGTCCCGGTGCACCTGGTGGGCGAGCTCGGCGTCGACGGCGAAGGGGTCGGGCCCCAGCAGGTCCAGGGCGGCGGACAGGAAGTGCCGCGCGGCGTCCCAGGCGGCCTGCTCGCGGGCGCGGCGGCCGGCGGCGGCGGACAGCCGGGCCAGGTCCAGGCGGGCCGCGGCGTCGTGCAGGGCGCGGGCGCCGAGCAGGTGGCCGACGACCTCGAACAGCTCCTCGCGGTCTTCGAGATCGGGGTGCCGCGCGCGCAGGGCCTGCCCGGCGACCAGGTGCAGGGCCGCGCGCTCCTCCTCCTCCAGCATGCCGTAGGCCGCCTGCTGCACGCGGTCGTGCACGAAGGCGTAGCGCTCGCCCTCGCCTCCTCCGACCTCCGCGTCCGCCGCCTCTCCCACCTGGATGACGAGCCCGGCTTCCTGGGCCGGTCGCAGCGCCGCGCGCAGGGCCGCCTCGTCCGTGCCGACCACCTCGGCCAGTCCGGGCAGCGTGACCTCGGCGCCGAGCAGCGACGCGACCCGGACGGCACGGCGACTGTCCTCGGGCAGGCCGCGGATCGCCTCGGCCATGAGCGAGAGCACGTTGTCGGTGAAGCCCAGCGCGGCGATGGCGGCCGGGTCCCACCGCCAGCGACCCTCCGCCTGGTCGAAGCGCAGGGCGCCGCTGCGCTCGAGCAGACCGACGTACTGGGCCAGGAAGAAGGGATTGCCGCCGGTGCGCGCCAGGCAGGTCGCCGCGAGCTCGTCGAGGGCCTCGTCGCGCTGGTGCAGGGCGTCGACCAGGTAGGCGCGCACGTGATCGATGCCGAGCGGCGCCGGCGCCAGGGACGTGATGGGCACGCCGCCTTCGCGCAGCTGCGCCAGGGCGTGGGTGAGCGGGTGGGCCGGCCCGACTTCTTCACTGCGCCAGGCGCCGACCAGCAGCAGGTGGGACGTGGCCGGATCGGTGGCCAGGTGCGTGAACAGTCGGATCGTCGGCAGGTCGGCCCACTGCAGATCGTCCACGAACAGCACCAGGGCCTGGCCGTCACTGGCCAGGGTGCGGGCGAAGCGGCGGAACAGCAGGTGCAGGCGCTGCTCGGCTTCGGCCGGGGGGACTTCGGGCGCAGGGGGCTGGGGGCCCAGCAGCAGCCCGAGCTCGGGGACCAGATCGACGAGCGCCTGGGCCGAGTCGCCGAGCGCTCCCTGCAGGCGCTGTCGCCAGCCGGCGATCTCGACGGGGCTGGCGGTCATCAGGCCCATGCAGAGCTGCCCGAAGGCGTCGGCCAGCGACGCGTAGGGCAGGCCCCGGCGGAACTGGTCGAACTTGCCCGACACGAACACGCCGCCGGTCTCGACCATCGGGCGGTGCAGCTCGTGGATGAGCGCGGTCTTGCCGACGCCGGCGGCGCCTTCGACCAGCACGAGCTCGCGGGTGCCCCCGGCCACCCGCCGCAGCGCGCCCTCCAGCGCGGCGATCTCACCCGCGCGACCGTAGAGCTGCCCGGGCTGCTGGACGCGGGACGGACGGTCCTGGCGCCGCAGCAGGAAGGACCGGCCGGCCCGCTCGCCGCGCAGCGAGGCCCGGCAGCGCTCCAGGTCGTGGCGCAGGCCGAAGGCGCTCTGGTAGCGCTGGTCCGCGCTCTTCTGGAGCAGCTCGACGACGACGGCCGAGAGGTCTTCGGGCAGGCTGGGGACCAGGGCGCGCGGGTCGGGCGGCGGGCGGGTGACGTGGGCGTGCACGAGCTCGAGGGGGTCGTCGCCCACGAAGGGCGGCCGCCCGGTGAGCAGCTCGAAGAGCGAGGCGCCGAGCGCGTAGTAGTCGGAGCGGTAGTCGACGCTCCGGTTCATGCGGCCGGTCTGTTCGGGTGCGATGTAGGGCAGCGTGCCGCGCAGGATCGAGGGGCTGGCGAGGGAGGGGCGCTGCCGGCTGACGGTCGAGGCGATGCCGAAGTCGATGAGCTCGAGGCGGTCTGCGTCGGGGTTCCAGACCATGTTCGAGGGGTTGATGTCCTTGTGCACGACGAGCAGGTCGTGCACGCGGGCGAGGGCGGCGAGGGCCTGGAGCGCGAGGTGCAGGGCGAGCTCGGGGGGCAGCGGGCCGCGGTCGCGCAGGTGGTCGGCGACGGAGCGCGCGCCGAAGTCCTCGAGCACCAGGAAGGGCTCGGCGCCGTCGACGTGGGACTCGAGCAGCACGGCCACGCCGGGGCCCTGGACGCGGGCCGTGATCTCGGCTTCTCGCCGGAAGCGCTGCAGCGCGTCGGCCGCCGGGTAGGGCCCGCGCAGGGCCTTGAGCACGACGGCACGCCCGTCGGCCTCTCGCCGCGCGCGGAACACGAGCGCCTGGCCGCCCTGGTGCAGCAGCTCGACGCCGGAGAAGCCCTGGAATGCCATGCCTTCCCTCGCCTGCCGGGCCCACCGGTGCCTCGCCGGGGCGCCGGAGGGAGCAGGCCCACCCTCTGCAGGGGGAGACCGTAGCACGGGCAGGGCGACGACGATCCCGGCGTCGACGCGCGCCTACACGCCGCGCACCAGCCGCAGGCCCAGGTAGTACCCGCGCACGTTGGTGCCCGTGGCATCGCGCCGGGCGGCCCGGGAGTGGTCGCTGTGGCTGTTCCACGAGCCCCCGCGGATGCCGCACATGTCGGGCGAGCCGTCGGGGTGCTGGGTGTAGCCGAAGCGCCCGTCCACGACGACGGGGCCGGACGGGTGGGGGTGATCGAGGCACCAGACCATCGCGTGGCCCGACAGGCCACGCACTCCGTAGGGGCTCTCGTCGACGGGGAAGGTGGTGACCGGCTGGGGCAGCAGCTCGCCCGCCACGGACTGCCGCGTCATGCACCAGCTGGCGTCGAACACGTCGCCCCAGGGGAAGAACCGGCCGTCGACACCGCGGGCGGCCTTCTCGTGTTCGATCTCCCAGGGCAGCCGCCACGGCAGGCCGGTGCGTGCCGCGAGCCAGGCCGCGCAGGCCTGCGCTCCCTCGAGGTCGATCATGATGACCGGCGAGTCGGGCAGCCACTCGTCGCCGTCGGCGTCGGGGCCGACCCGGAAGCCGCCCGTCGGCGTGCGGTGGTAGACCACGGCGCCGCCGCCGGCCTTGTCCTTCGACAGGTGTTCCTTGGGCGCGTGGCGCAGGGCGAGCGCTTCGTGCCCCTGGGCGACGAGATCGTCCAGGAACGCGATGTAGTCGGCGTTGGTCACGTGGAAGCGCCGGGCGACGAAGCCGTCGAGCCACACCCGGGCCGTGGGGAAGGGCCCCTGGGCCGCCGGATCGCCGCCGATCCGCGTCCAGCCGGCCGGCACGTAGCAGTCGTCGGGGCCGACCCGGTCGGCCGGCAGCAGGCGCACCGGGGCCGGTGCGGAGCCGCCGGGCGGCACGCCGTCCCAGTGGGCACCGCGGCGGATCTCGACCGGGTAGGACACCGGCGCCATGCCCTCGGCTTCGATCCGCAGCAGGTAGCTGCCCATCGGCAGCGGCACCTCGACCAGCGGTGTCGTGCCGAGCGCGCGCACGGGCTCGGCCACCAACCGGCGGTTGTGGGCGACGTAGCGGAACAGGTGCACCCGGGCGCCGGCCGGCTCGGTGACCAGGGTCAGCGCGCCCGTGCCCTGCAGCCAGGCCGCGTGGGCACCGGTGTCGTGGATGCGCAGCAGGGCCTCGAACCGGGCCGCCTCCTCGGTGCGACGGGCCTCCTCGGCCGCCGCGTGCAGGCCCTGGTAGTGATCGGCCAGCAGGGCGTTGGCTTCTGGCAGATCGGGGCACAGCTCCAGCGCCGTCTGCACGATCCGCAGCACGTGAACGGTCTCGACCTCGGCCCGCCGCTCCTTCTCGGAGGCCTCGTCCTGCAGCCGCCAGGCCGGCGCCTTCGCCTCCTCGGGCTCCCAGGGATCGACGCCGGCGAGAAGGTCGTCCGCCTCGGCCCGCAGCCGCTCGGCCTGTGCGCGCAGGGCGCCGATCGCCGGGTAGCGGGCACGCGCCTCGGCCACCTTGGCCAGCGCCTCCTCCTGGGCCCGCACGCCGTCGAGCCAGTCGCCCACCGCCGCGGCCAGCGCCGCCGCGTCCGGGTAGCGCCCGGCGGGCTCGGGCTGCAGGCAGCAGATCGCGACGTCCTGCAGCGCATCGGGCAGCGGGCGACCGCGATCGTCCATGGCCGGCACGTCGGGCGCGGGACCCAGCGCCAGGCGCCGCAGCAGGCCCTCGGCCCCGTCGGCGCCGACCATGCGGGCCCGCCCGGTGAGCAGGTGCTCGAGCACGCGCCCCAGGGCGTAGACGTCGGCGGCCGGACCCAGCCGGTCGACCTCGCCGCGGGCCTGTTCGGGCGACATGTAGGCCGGGGTGCCGGCGATGGCGCCCTGACGCGTGCGGCCGGGGTCGCCCTCGGGCAGCAGCCGCTGGCCGGTCGCCGGCGCCGGGGCGGGCTCGTCGTCGACGCTGCCGACGCGCTTCATCAGGCCCCAGTCCAGCACCAGCACCTGGCCGAAGGGGCCGACCATGATGTTGTCGGGCTTCAGATCGCGGTGGATGACGCCCTGGGCATGGGCCTGGGCGACGGCTTCGCAGACCCGCCGGAAGGCGTCGACCAGCCGCCGCAGCGTGCCGTCTTCGCTGGCCGGGCCGTCCCCGTGGAACTCGCGGATGACGCGCCCCAGGGTGCGACCCTGGACCTTGGTCATGGTGTAGAACAGCCGCCCGTCGGCCAGCCGCCCCAGATCGTGCACGGGCACCAGGCCCGGGTGCTCCAGCCGGGCCATGACGCGGGCCTCGGCGACGAAGCGGTGCGCCAGCAGCAGCTTCTCGGCCGGGTCGTGGACCAGCACCTTCATGGCCAGCTCGCGATCGAGCTCGCGGTCGTGCACGGCGAAGACGACCGAGGTGGCGCCGCGGCCCAGGAGCCGCCGGGCTTCGTACCGCGGGTGCTCGGGCGGGTGGGCGCCGCCGACGCGATCCCCGACGGCGGGGGGCGGGGCGAGGGTCGGGCTGTCGCCGCTGGCCGAGGGCGCATAGGCCAGGGTGGGCGAAGGCGAGAGGGCGTCGAAGGACCCGCCGAAGGACCCGTCCGAGGTCTGGCCCGTCTGCAGCCAGGTCGCCGGCGCCCCGAAGGCCGCCCGGCTCACCAGCGCGCCGACCGCCTCGCGCACCTCTCCGTCCAGCTCGTAGCGGGTGCAGAGGTCGTCGAGGAGGTCGTCGAGCACGGCCGGGCCACGCGAAGAGGGGAGCGCGCAGCCTACCGGAGCCGACCCGTCCGCGCCTCGCCCACGCCCGGAGACGCGGCTCCGCCGGGATTCCTCACCGCGTCAGCAGGCCTGCCGGACCAGCTCCGCCAGCAGCCCGTCGAGGGCGATGAGCTCGACCCGCAGGGCGGGGTCCTCGACCACCAGCAGCACGCGCTGGAGCTCCTTCTGCAGACCGACCAGCTGCCCCTCGAGCGCCCACTGGCCCCCGGTCGCCTTGGCGAGCGTGTCGGCGGCGGTCGTGATGCGGGCCACGGTGTCGGCGTCGTAGGCCGCGACCAGGCCCTCGATCTGGTCGACCAGCACGCGGGTCTCGCCGATCGGGTCGGCGCTGTCGCGCAGCGCCGCGGCCGTGGTCAGTCCGACCAGCGGGCGGTCGAGGTTCCGCCCGGCGGCGGGCAGCGGCAGGGCATCGACCCCCAGGTCGCGGAGCACGGCGACGTGGGCGTCGACTCCAGCCTTCACGGCGGACAGGGCGGGGTCGTCGTGCCGGGCCAGCACCTGCTGCAGGACCAGCGGGACCTGGACCATGCTGCGGTTGTAGGGGCAGTCCGAGATGATCGACGCCGCGGCATCGCGGGCCTGTCGCTGCTGGTCGGGGGTCAGCTGCGCGAAGTCCCCGTGGATGCGCTGGAGTGAGCCCGTCGCCGGCTCGGCTCCTTCGTGGGCGAGGGCGTGGGACCACGCCGCAAGGGCATCGGGCGGGGGAGAGGGCCAGGCGTCCGCCGTGGCAGCGACGTCCACTGTGGCGGCGGCAGGGTGGCAGCCAGCGAGGAGGCCCACGACGGCCAGTGCGAGGAGGCGGAATGTCATGGCAGCAGCTCCAGGGGCAGGCAGCCCTCGCTGGGGGGAGGAGGGGCCCAGGCGGCCCAGGCAGACAGGGTGGGCAGGGAGGCGATGGCGAGGACGCCGGCAGCCAGGACCGCCGGCCAGCGGCGGGCGCCGCGGCGGGCCGGTCCCAGGATGGCCCGCACCCGCAGGGCCGTGACCGAGGCGCCCAGCGCCAGGCCGGCCGCCGGACCCCGGGCCAGGGAGAGCAGCTGGCGGGCGTAGGTGCTGGGCACGACCCCCGCGGCGAGCACGCGGTCGTCGGCGGCGCGCTCGGCTTCCAGGGCCAGCGCCCGGCGCCCCCACCAGCAGAGCGGGTGGAACCAGAACAGGGCGCAGACCCCCCAGGCGCCGACGTGCACCCACCAGTCCCCGCGGGCGCGGTGGGCCCGCTCGTGCAGCAGGGCGGCCCGGCGGTCCGCGGGGTCCCAGGCGAGCGCGGCGGCGGGCATCAGCACGGTACCGGCGAAGGTGAGCGGCACGTCGACGGCATCGGTCCAGACCACGTCTCCTTCGACGCGCCCCGCGTGCCGGGCCCGCAGCAGCAGGAAGATGCCGCGCCCGAGCGGCGCCAGCACGGCGAGGACCCCGACGGCCCAGATGCCGAGCGCCGTCCAGCAGGCCGCGGGCGACAGGGACAGGGCCAGGCCGGACCCGCGCGAGGCCCACGAAAGGCCCGCAACCGCCGGCAGGCTGGCCAGCGCGCAGGCCCACAGGGCATGGCGGGCCGAGGCGCTTGCCGGCTGCAGCGCGCGGGCGGCGAGGGCCGCGGCCGCCAGCACGACCGTGGCCTTCAGCCCGGCGTCGGCGATCACCCCCAGGGCGACCGCCGAGGCATCGACGACGATGCTCATCGGCCCTCCTGCCGGGCCTTGCGGATGAGCGCCTCGAGCTCGTCGAGCTCGTCCTCGCCCAGGTCCGACATCTCGATGAGCGCGACGGCGGCCTTGGCCGGCGACCCTCGGAAGAAGGACGAGACCACCTTGCCGAGTGCCGAGGTCCGGGCGTCTTCCCGCGGCACCGTCGGGTGGAAGACGTAGCGGGGACCGTCGGCGATGTGGGCCAGGTGGCCCTTGCGCTCGAGGGTGGCCAGGTGTGCGCGGACCGCCGAGTAGCCCGGCGCGTCGTCCATCTCGTCGCGCACCTGGGCCGCTGTGGCGCGGCCCAGGCGGTAGACGATGTGCATGATCTGCCGCTCGCGACGGCTCAGCTGCAGGAGGTCGGTGTCGTTCATGCTGGTTTCTTAGCATGCTGCTAAAAAATCCGCACCCCCTGCTGTGCGATCAGGCGACGACGCGCACGGCCGGCTGCGCGACGGGTTCGACCACCACGTCGCCGTGGCGGGCGGCCGCGGCCTGCAGGTGGGCGGCGACGATCTCGTCGAGGGGGAACCGCGCGGTGAGCACGGGCGACAGCCAGCCCTCGGCCAGGCCGTCGCGCACCGCCTCGACCGCCTCGCGGCCATCGGGCGCGATGCCGAACAGGGCGCGCTGGCTGCCCAGCAGGCGGGCGGCGGTCATCCAGGCGAACACGCCCAGGCTGATGAACAGGGTCAGGTAGCGGCCGCCGTCGGCCAGCGAGTGGCGGGCCCGGCCGAAGCCGGTGGCGTCGGCGATGTCGAGGATGACGTCGAAGGTGCCGTCCAGCGGGTCCTGGGCCTTGTAGTCGACGACCTCGTGGGCGCCGAGCCGCTGCATCAGGCCCAGGGTGTCGGCGCTGCCGGCGGCGGTGACGTGGGCGCCCAGGTGGCGGGCGACCTGGATGGCGAACCGGCCGACGCCGCCGGAGCCGCCCAGGATGAGCACGCGCTCGCCGGGCTGCACGTCGGCGACGGTGCGCAGGAAGTGCAGGGCGGTGCCGGCGCCGTACTGGCTGGCGGCGGCCTGGGCGGCGGAGATGCCCTCGGGACGGTGGGCCAGGCCGCTGTCCTCGGCGACGGCGATGCGCTCGGCCCAGGCGCCGGCCGGGGCGGCGCCGAACACGTCGTCACCGACCTCGAAGCGGGTGACGGAAGCGCCGACGGCGACGACGCGGCCGGCGAACATGGTGCCCTGGACGGACCGCTTGGGGCGGGTGACGCCCATCATCAGCCGGCCGAAGGGCGCCGAGACACCCGGGAAGTCGGCGGCCCGCAGCCGCAGGTCCCCCTGGTGGACGTGGGCGGCGTGCACTTCGATCAGGACCTGATCGTCGGCGAGGACCGGCTCGGGCAGCTCGCGCAGCTCGAGGACGTGGGCGGGACCGTAGGTGGGGGTGAAGGCGGCGTGCATGGGGTTCTCCGGGGTGGGTGTCGAGAACCTACGCAAACGTTCGCGTCTGGGAAATTGCCCAAATCGGCAACATTGCTATACAGAAACGCATGGACTGGAACAGCGCGCAATTCGACTGGAACCGCCTGCGGGCCTTCCTGGTGACGGCGGAGGAGGGGTCGCTGAGCGCGGCCGCGCGGGCCCTGGGCTCGACCCAGCCGACGATGGGCCGGCAGGTGGCAGCGCTCGAGGAGGAGCTCGGCGTCACGCTCTTCGAGCGGGTGGGCGCCCGGCTGGAGCTGACCGAGAGCGGCTTCGAGCTGCTGGAGCACGCCCGCCCGATGGGCCAGGCCGCCCTGCAGGTGTCGCTCGCGGCCGCCGGTCGGTCCGAGGTGATCGCCGGCGAGGTCTCGCTCACCGCCAGCGAGGCGATCAGCGCCTTCCTGCTGCCGCCCGTCCTGGCGGGCCTGCGCAGGACCCACCCCGGCATCCAGGTCGAGCTGGTCGCCAGCAACGTCGTGCGCGACCTGCACCGCCGCGAGGCCGACATCGCCGTGCGCAACGCCCGGCCCACCTCGCCGGACCTGACGGCCCGTCGCCTCCCCGACCGCACCGGCGGCTTCTACGCCAGCGCTGCCTACCTCGACCGGGTCGGTCCCCTCGACCGCCTCGCCGACCTCTCCCGCGCCGAGATCCTGGCCTTCGACCGCACCCCCGTCTTCGTCGACATGCTGCGCGGCGCCGGTGCGGACGTCACCCCCGCCCACTTCCCCATCGCGTGCGGCAACCACCTGGTCCAGTGGCAGCTGTGCCGCCAGGGCCTCGGCCTGTGCGTGATGATGCACGACGTGGGCGACGCCGACCCCGCCGTCGTGCGCGTCGTCCCGGAGTTCGCGGTCCCCGTGCAGATGTGGCTGGTCTGCCACCGCGAGCTGCGGACCAGCCGCCGGCTGCGCATCGTGTTCGACGCGCTGGCGGAGGGGTTGTCCTGAGGCGAGGGAGGGCCGCTCAGCCGGGCTCGGTGCGGGCGGAACGCCAGGCGGTCGGCGGAAGGCCGCGCACGGCCTTGAACCGCCGGCTGAAGTGGGCCGTGTCCGAGAAGCCACAGGCGTAGCCGATCTCGGTGATCGAGCAGTCGGGATCGAGGAGCATCGCCTCGGCCCGGAGCAGCCGCGCCTCCTCGACCGAGCGGGAGAAGGTGGTGCCCTCGAGCGCCAGCGCACGCTGCAGCGCCCGGCGGGAGTGCCCCAGGCGCCGCGCCACCTCGTCGATCGACCAGCGATGCGCGAGGTCACGCCCGACCTCCCGCACCACGCGCTCGGCGACCCCGAGCCCCCGCGCGAGATCCGGCGCCTTCGACGCCTCGGCCAGGACCTCGTCCAGCCCGGGCGCCCACGCGCGGCGGGGCTGGAAGCGGCGCCAGGTGAACCGCCACCGGCTCGCGTCTCCGACGGGCACGGGACTCCGCAGCATGCCCTCCCGGAACACGGGAGCGGTGGGAGCATCGCTGCCCGGCAGCGTGGCCTCCAGCCCGATGCAGCCGACCTCCTCCAGCAGCTCCAGGTGCAGCCCCAGCACGAACAGGCTCTCCACCCGCGCCGGTCCCGGCCCTGCCCGGCTCTCGTGGCGAAGCTCCAGCACTCCCTCCCCCGACTCGAGCACCCGCACGTGGTGGTGGGAGTGGAAGAAGCGGTTCAGCCGCTGCTCCTTGTCGATGAGCGCCGGCACGCTGGCCGAGTTCAACAGGGAGTAGACCAGGGGCTCGTCGACGTGCGCCAGCCGCCCGCGCGCCAGGCCCAGCAGGGCTTCGGGGCCGCCGAGACGCGCCACGGCCTGAAGCAACCGGCGCTGCTCGTCCCGTCCCACGGGGGCAGCACTGCCTCCGGGCTCCGACCCATCCGGCTCGTCGACCCCGTGGGCCCGCAGCCAGTCCCGGGCGAAGGCGCTGAGCTGGCCATGCAGCAGGACGGGCAAGGAGCCTCCGGGGCATGGGCGCCAGGATCCAACGGACTGGCGCGGAGCGACAAGGACCGGACGGCCCAGGGGGTCAGGTTCCCTTCGTCATCCCGGAGGAACCATGACACAGCTCGCCCACCGCCGCGCCCTCGTCACCGGAGGCACCAGCGGCATCGGACTCGCCATCGCCCGCCAGCTCCGCGCCGCCGGCCTGGAGGTCGTCGTGTGTGGCCGCGACCCCGACCGACTGCAGCAGGCGCTGGACGCTGTGCCCGGACTGCGCGGCTTCACCGCCGATCTCGGCCACGCCGACCAGCGGCGGCGCCTGATCCAGGACACTGTCGACGAGCTCGGCGGGCTGGACCTGCTGGTCGCCAACGCGGCGGTCCAGCACGCCGTCGACTGGACCCGGCCGGCCCAGGACTTCGGTCGTCAGCTGGCCCGCGAGATCGAGGTCGACCTGGTGGCGCCCCTGCACCTGGCCGGTCTGGCGGTCCCGGCGCTGTCGGCCGCGCCGGGGCCCGCGTCCATCGTGTTCGTCACGTCGGTGCTGGCCGTCGCGCCCAAGGCGGTCGCCCCCGCCTACTGCGCGAGCAAGGCCGGGCTGCGGTCCGCCTGCGGCAGCCTGCGGGCGCAGCTCTCCCCGCTGGGCATCGACGTGGTCGAGCTGATCCCGCCTGTCGTGGACACCGCGATGACCGAGGGCCGCGACCAGGCGAAGGTCCCGCCCCAGCTCGTCGCCGACGCGCTCGTCGCGGGGCTGCAGGGCCGCCGGCCGCGCATCGCGGTGGGCGCCGCGAAGCAGGCGCTGTGGCTGCATCGACTGGCGCCCGGCCTGCTCGAGGGCATGCTCATCGGCAAGGCCTGAGCCCCGATCGGCGCGGCCTACTTCGGCGGCATGCCGCTGGCGTGGGCCCGGCCGACGCCGACCCACCAGGCCAGCGCCGCGTCGTCGATCACCGTGTCGCCGTCGACGATGAGCCAGCCGGTCATGGGCGTGTCGCCGCGCTTCATGGCGTCGGCGCCCGGCCGCGACCGCAGGGGATCGAAGTCCTCGCGGCTGCAGCGCACGATGAGCCCGCCGCTGCTGGCGACCCCGCAGGCCATGTGACCGCCGATCATCCAGCCGATGCCGCCGAACATCTTCTTCTCGGTCAGCAGGGCCGCGTCGGCCAGCAGGTCGCGGACCCGCTCGGCCAGGGCTTCGTCATAGGCCACGGCTACTCCGCGCCGCCGGCGGCTTCGACCAGCAGGTCGTAGAGCGCGGCGTAGTTGGCGCTGTCCGCCAGGTTGTGCTCGGTCAGGTTGAAGATGGCGTGGGTCTCGTTGGCGCCGTCGAGCACGTAGACGTCCCGCCAGGTGGCATCCCACCGGTCCCAGACCAGCGCCACGTCGTCGTCCTGCAGCACCGGCAGGTCCGTCACGGCGAACAGGTCTTCCAGGCCGGACTCGTAGCCGTCCTGGTTCACGATCAGGATCCGGATCGGCAGCTCGGGATGGTCGATCGCGAGCTCGTCCTGCAGGGTCGTGAGGTAGCCAGCCTGGCTACGACAGTAGCTTCACGTCGCGTGGATGAAGTACCACCCGGACGCCTGCTCCAGGTAGTCGCGGGGGGAGACCGGCTCTTCGAACCGGATCGAGCCGGGGTTCAGGTCCGGCAGGGTGAAGTCGGGCATCGCATCCGAGATCGAGCCGCTGTCCGTGCCGCCGTCGGTGCTGCCCCCGTCGGTGGACCCGCTGTCGGCGCCCCCGTCGGTGGACCCGCTGTCGGCGCCCCCGTCGGTGGTCCCGCTGTCCGTGCCGCTGTCGGTGGTCCCCCCGTCGGTCGTGCCACCGTCGGTCGTGCCACCGTCGGTCGTGCCGCCGTCGGTCGTGCCACCGTCGGTGATCCCGCCGTCGGCGCCGCTGTCGTCGGCCTTGTCGCCGCAGGCCAGCACGAGGGTGAGGAAGAGGAGCTTCATGGCGCCACTGTAGCGGACGGCGGCCGCGGGGTCAGTACTCGCAGGGCACGAAGGCCGGCGCGCCGATCGAGGTCAGGTCGTTGCTGCCCGCCCGATCGTCCAGGGTCAGGCCCGCGCCCGAGCCCTCGCGGTTCATGTCGTACCAGGCGACCATGCCGGCCGGCGCGCTGTCGTAGAGCCCGCCGAATTCGCCGTCGCCCAGCGCCCGGTCCCAGATGTGCAGCTCATCCACGACGCCTTCGTAGGAGTCGCCCGCGTAGGGCGAGGTCGGGTCGTCGCCCAGGCCGAACACGCCCCCGGGGTAGGTGGCGACGCTCGCCGTCGTGGCCGTGTCGAGCACGCCGTCGATCCAGATGCTGGCTTCGCTGATGTCGTCGCTCCAGACGAAGGCCAGGTGGTGCCAGCTGCCGTCGGCCCACTCGCCGCTGCTGCCGTAGATTGCGGTGCTGCCCGAGAAACCCGCCGGGAAGCCGTTGTAGAAGCCGACGCCGAACACGCTGCCGCTCGCGCCCCAGGCGACGACGACGTCCTTGCCGGCGTTGTTCTCGTGCTTGAACCAGAACTCGACGGTGCGATCGTTGCCGTCCATCGGCAGCGCCGCGTCCGTGCCGGTGAACACATCGGGGTCGCCGTGCAGCTCCAGGCAGCCTCCGGTGAACGGTCCGCCGCTGTCGGCACCGCCGTCGGTGTCCGTGTCGGTGCCCGAGTCCTCGCCGCCGTCGTCGCCGGTGGTCTCGATCACCTCGCCCGGCACCACGCCCGACCGCTCGACCGTGGCGAAGATGGGATCGCTCACCCTCCCCCCGCAGGCCGCCAGCACCAGCACCATCGCGATCATCGGGTCAGCTCCAGCGTGGCGTCGACGTACTGCCAGGGACTGTTCGCCGCCGTCACGACCCCCTGGCCCTGAAGCACGATGCGCTGCTGGGTCGACCGGGTCACCTCCAGCTGCAGCTGCATGCCCTCGCCCCAGGCCATCACGACCTCGGGATCGAAGTCGATGTTGGGACCGTACTCGGTCCAGACGCGCTCGAGGGGCAGCGGCTCGAGCGTGCTGTAGTCGATGTCGTAGCGGCGCAGCTGGATGCACAGATCGTCGTCGTCGCAGCTCACCCAGCCCATGTCCTCGTGCACCAGGCTGGCGCCGTCCGCCTGCAGCTCGAAGTGGCTGATGTCCCAGGTGCCGATCCAGTTCGTGGAGCAGCCCGCCAGCAGCAGGACGATCATCAGAACCTCCCCTGCATGGACAGTCGGTAGGACAAGGCGTTGCGGGCGAAGGGGTAGAGCGCGAGCTGGTCGGGGTGGTTGACCTGGATGCCGAAGTAGCCGCCCAGCTGGGCGCTCTCGACCTGCCCGACCATGCTGGCTTCGAGCTCGACCATCCAGAAGCGGCCGCCGGCGGTGCCGAGTGTGTACATGTCGGGGATCACCACCTGGCCGACCATCAGCCGTGCACCGCCCGCCTGTTCTTCGATCGGATCGTCCCGTCGGATGACGTACCCGGGGGTGTGCACACCGACCAGCACCTCGCTGACCGACACGATGGGCTGGATCGTGTAGGCGAACCGCAGATCGACGAACTTCGCGATGTTGTCCTGTTCCACGTGGCCGGACCGCAGGCGCTCGCTGAGCGGTCGCTGGCCGCCTTCCTCGGCCGACGCTTCTGTGCGACCGTAGGGCAGCTCGCGGTAGTAGGCCGTGGTCATGCCGATGCGATCGCTGACCTTGTCGGCCCCGAACCTCCTCACATCGAACCGATCGATGCCGACCCGCAGCGTGTCGAGCGGGCGGTCGCCCGGGCGCGCGATGATCGACGCGAAGGCGGCGCTGCGCGGCTCGACCGCGGACGCGTAGAAGCCGTTGCTGCCCCCCGCGTAGCCGGCGCGGATCCACACGGGCTCGCCGTCGTAGAACACACCGCCGATCCAGTCGATGGCGAAGGCCGAGGCGCCCGAGTCCTGGATCCAGCTGCCGGACAGCGGCGCCGCGAGCAGCAGGGCGGGTCCGTAGACCAGCATGCCGCCCGACCAGATCATGATCCGGTTCATCTGGTTGGGGATCGCCGTCTGGCCGAAGGTCAGGCTCGCACTGTAGAAGCCGCCGAAGTGCCCGTGGCGGAAGCCGAAGCCCATGTTCTGCGCCTGCAGGTCGAGCGGCGACATCGCGACGTTGTGCAGCTCGTCGGGACAGTCTTCGGGGTGGAAGAGACTGTCCTGATCGACGATGACCGGGACCCAGGCCACGCCGTAGGTGACGTTCTGTTCCCAGGCGACGCGGGCGACGTTGCCTTCTTCGCCCCGCGCGATCTCCTCGAACACCATGCGCTCGGCGAAGGTGGACGCGCTGTAGGTCACGCGGTTCGTCGTCAGCGCGGCGCGGGCGTTGGCCAGGCCGCTGGTGCCGCCGATCGCCGGGAAGCCGCCGCCGCTGTTGCCACAGTCCACGAACTGGGCCTGGGCGGTGGTCGCGGCCAGCGCGATGGCGAGCAGCGCGCTCACCGGGGGTTCCCCAGGGGCTCGCCGTCGTTGCGGGCGATGATCCAGGTGCAGGCGTCGCTGTTGAGCAGGAAGAGCTCGATGTCGTCGCCGTAGTCCTCGACCACCTCGCAGGGCAGCTCGCGGATCGAGAAGGCGCAGTCGAACAGGTCCTCGACCGAGATGGCGGGGCCGTTGAAGTCCGGGTCGGTGGTGTCGACGGCGATGCAGGTGTAGGTCGCCTCGAACTGCTCGACCCGTTGCTCGGCGAGCGCGATGTCGCCGGTGCACTCCTCGGTGCGCGATGCGATGGCGAAGGCCGCCTCGCGGCAGGGCAGGTCCGGCGGCATCTGCTTCAGGTTGCTGCAGGACAGCACGAGGAGCCAGGCGATCACGGGACCACCACCTCGGCCACGTCGCCGAGCCAGGTGAAGTGGGCGTAGATGAAGCCGTTGTCCTGGTTGCGGATCACGAAGGCGTAGCCGTAGTCGATGTCCTGGGCGAAGGTGCCGCCGGACGCGAGCTCGGTGTAGGGCTGCTCGTTGCAGTCGAAGTCGATCCAGTTCAGGTCGACCGGCTCGGACAGGGAGTTGCGGATGGTGAGGGTGCTGGTGCCCGCGACGCTCGCGTTGATCGAGCGGCTGCACTCCTGCCAGCCGCCCCCTTCGTAGCCGTAGGCCGGCATGCCCGGCTCGGGCCAGTAGGTCGACTCCGCGCAGCCCAGCAGGGGGAGGAGGAGCGAGAAGGCGAGGAAGGAGGCGCGCATCGGCGAGACTCTACCGGTGCGGGGCCCCGGGACGCCAGGGGAGGGCCCGTCCCGGCGGCCCCGATCCCCACGGGCGCCCCCAGACGTGACATGCTGCACCGCCCTTCCCGGAGGCCCCCATGACTGGCGCGCTCATCGTCTTCACGCTGCTGGGCTGCAGCGATCCCAAGCCCGTCGCCCTGGCCGCCTGCCAGGCCCTGCCCCAGCTGTCGACCGACGCGGCCGGCATCGAGGCCCTGCGCCCGCACATCGACCCGCGCGAGATCGCCCTGCTCGAGGCGGGCGAGCCCACCCTGGGCATGCAGAAGGTCGGCAGCGACGGCCTGGCCACCCTGCGCAGCGCCGTGCAGTGCACCCTCGACCTGGTCGAGCCCGCCGGCAGCGGCCGCTGGGCCGTCTCGCTGACCCGCACCCAGCTGCAGGTGGCCGCCGACGGCACCATCGGCGAGCCCCACGACGTCAAGCTCGAGTGGCAGGTGGCCGAAGGCCAGGGCGGCATCTTCGCCGAGACCGGCATCCGCGAGGCCAGCACCAAGCGGCACCTGCTGGCCACCGCCGCCGAGGAGCACGACTACATGCGGCTGGCCGCCGGCTGGCGCGGCATCGTGCAGTCCTTCCCCGACCCCGTGCTGACCGTCGACGTGGCCGCCGCCGAGCACCTGGACAGCGGCTGGACCTACCGGCAGCAGCTGGTGCCGGTCGGCGCAGGCGCGCTGGATCCCGAGACCCTGGCACTCCAGGTCCAGAACGCCGGCGACAAGGACGTCGAGCGCCTGGTCATGGACCTCAGCTACGTCGCCGGCGGCGAGGAGGGCCACCTGATGCTCGAGGGCGGGCCGGTCGCGGCCGGCGCCACCGTCGAGCTGCGCGGGTCCACGGACGCCCCGCTGGCCGCCGACGTGGGCGGGTTCAACGCCCAGCCGGTCGAGGTCGCGCTGGCGGCGAACTGAGTCGGGCGGGGCCCGCGCGTTCCCGCCTCAGAGCGGGGCCGCGAGCAGCAGCCCCGTGCCGGTGAACGGCACGCCCGGGATCGAGAAGGCCGGGGTGCGCGCCACCACCCGGAAGCCGAAGGCCGCGTGCATCGCGATGCTCGCGGGGTTCTGGTCCGACACGAAGTACCAGGCGCGATCGGCGCCCTGGTCGCGCATCCAGTCCATGCGGGCGCGGGTCAGCGCGGCGCCGACCCCGCGGCGCCGGGCGGCCGGGTCGACCACAAGCCCCAGCAGGTACCAGCCGTCCACCGCGCCGTCGGACTGCCAGTCCCGAAACCCGCAGCGGCCATAGGCGACGACGGCCCCCTCCAGCACGGCGACCCGGACGGCGTCGGGTGCGTCGCCGGTGGCGACGGCCTGCAGGTGGCGGGCGATGCCGTCTGCGGCCGCGCGGCGGTCGCCCCCGTGGCGGTCGTGCCAGATGCGGGCGATCGCGTCGACGTCGTCGGCCGTGGCGTCGCGCAGCCGGAGATCCCCTGCCGGGGCGCCGTGGGCGGCGGGATCGAAGGGGGCGAACCGCGTCATGCAGGCGACATCGTCGCAGATTCCGTTACCGGGGTCCCGTGTCCACCTCCGAGACCATCGAACACTTCCTGGCCACCGGGCAGGTCGACCCGTCCTTCCGGGCGTGGGACGGCAGCCTGCGCGAGCGACGGGCCCGGGGCACGGAGGTCCTGGACCAGGTGCTGCGCCGCGTCGTGCGCTGGCGGGCCCGGCGCGCGCCCCTGCGGCCGACGCCTGCCCCCGCCGATGTGGCCACCGCCCTGCGGGAGCGGCTGGGCCCCATCGCCCACGGCCTCCTCTCCCCACGGGCAGCCGCCGCCTTCCTCGACGTCCTCCCCGACCGCGTCCAGGTCGTCACCGTCGACGCCTTCCTCGCCGGCATCGACGGCGCCTCCCTCGAGCTGCGCTGGACCCTCGCCAACATGCTCCTCGACGACATGGGCGCGCCGCCCCTCGCCGACGACGCGCCCCAGCTCGACGGCTTCTGCGAGGACGGCCGCGCCTGGCTGACCGCGCGGGCCTTCCAGCAGGGCGGCGACTGGGCCGACCCCCTGGTGCACGAGTGCGTGCACCTGCTGCACGAGCCCGGCGTGCTCGGTCCGGGCGCCCCGCCCCTCCTCTCCCTGCCCGGTGAGCGCTGCGAGACCCTGGCCTACGCCTGCGAGCTGTGGGCCTGCATCCAGCGGCAGCCCGACGATCCCGCCGTGCTCGTCGCGCGTTTCGCCCGAGCGCGGCCCGTCGCCGACCCGCGCATCGACCACCGCGAGCTCGTCGCCATCCTGCACGCCGCCTCGGACGCCCCGGGCGACGCCTGGCGGCTCATCGCGGCCGCGGCCCAGGACCCGGGCGAGCGGGCGGCCAAGTAGTCGACGGGCGGCGCCGCAGCGCCCACCGCAGCGGCAGGCTCAGGCGCCGCGGGCGACGGACTGCGCGTAGCCGAAGCGCGCCATCACATCGCCGTAGCGGGCGCGCAGGTCGGACTCCGTCAGGCCGAAGTCCTCGAGGGCGTAGCGGTGGCCGGCCCCGCGCTGCCGGCGGCCCGCGCGGTCCACGGCGGCCTGCAGGGCAGGGGTCCAGGGCAGGCCGAGCTGCGCGAGCATCGACCGGACCGTGCCCTCCAGGTCGGCGACCAGGTCCTCCTGGCGCACCACCACCAGGCGCTCCGGCGGCAGGTCCTCCAGGTGCCGCAGCGTCTCGTCGTACATGCGCGTGCAGATCTCGTGGACCATCTCCATCAGCTGCGCCTGCGAGCGCAGCGCACCGACGCCGTCCAGTGCTGCGTGCAGCAGGCTGGCCGTGCTCGCCACCACCTTCCGGGGATCGCGCACCAGGTAGACGAACCGGGCATCGGGGAAGGCCCGGCGCAGGCCCCGCACCCGGGTGCTGAACAGCGGGTTCTTCGACAGCCAGGTGCCGCGCCCCAGGTGGTGCCGCTGGCGACCGGCCAGGTCGCGGTAGAAGCCCAGCAGCGCGTCCTGCTCGGCCGGATCCATCTCCGTGTCCGACCAGAAGTGCCGCCGCAGGCGGGGCACGTCCGGGAAGGTCTCCCACATCGCGCCGCTCGCGCAGCGGAAGAACAGCACGTACTCGTCCTCTTCCGGCAGCTGGATGCCCATCGGATGCACCTGCCGGTAGTCCGTGGCCCAGCGCGCATCGAGCCAGCGCACCAGGGCCGCCCCCGGGCCACCGATCACCGCGTCCACCCGCCCGAGCGTCCGCACCAGCCGCTTCTGCGTCACCGACGGCAGCGCCAGCTCGAACAGCCGGAAGGTCGCGAAGCTGGCGTCGTCCTCGGCCAACAGGCGGTGCAGGAAGGTCGACCCCGTCCGGTGGTTGCCCACCACGAACACCGGCGCCTCCAGCGGCTGCCGCCCAGCGTCCGGGTACAACAGCCGGTCCGCCAGCAGCCCCAGCTGCCCGGCGACCCACGCCGGCGGCAGCACCGTCAGGAACACCACCCCATAGGCCAGCCGCCGCCACCGGCGGGGGGATGGCGCCGTCCACGCCGTGCCGAACGCGTCGCGGAGGGCGGCGAGGTAGTCGCGGAGGGCGGGCGGGATGGCGGGGGGGGTGGTGGGGGGGGGGGGGGGGGGGGTGGGGGGGGGGGGTGGGGGGGGGGATGGCGGCGGGATGGCGGCGGGGGGGGGGGTGGTGGGGGGGGGGGGGGGGAGGGTAGCAGGGGTGCTACCGAGGGACAGGGAGGAAGGTGACCCCACCGGCGTCGGCTCCTGCAGCACTGTCCCCTGGCCCACCAAGCGCGATGAGGCTCTCCCCGAGACTGTTCGCACGTTCCACTACGATGGCCCGGTGCCCATAGCCAGCAGACGCGCGAGAGCTTCGCACCTGTAGCGGCAGGTCGTCGAAGGCGGTGTCGTCGCCGACCAGGGTCGACTCGCCGAACAGTACGGCAACGACGGATGTTCCAACGCTGCCATGCTCGGTGACGGGGAGGAGGGTCTCGGATGCCCCGCCATCGTCCAGGTCTCCCAGATCGATCACATCGAGGATCTGAGAACCTTCGGGGACCGACACGGAGAAGGACTCAGCGTCCGTGACACGATCTCCCGATGACGCCAGCCCGGTGAAGAAGAGGAAGGCGCCGTCGGGATGCAGACACGCGAGATCGCGAGCACCGTCGGCATCGACATCACCGACCATCCGGACATCGCAGCGCTCACCGCTCTCCAATGCCAACAGCCGGAACAAGGAGTCGGTCTCGCTTTCAGGCTCGGTGACGCCACCGGGGACGATCTGCCCGAGCACCCCGGTGCCGCCGACCAGGTAGTCGGCGTAGCCATCGCCATCCACGTCACCGGACGCCTGGAAGGCCCCTCCGAAGGTGCCCCCCTCGAACCAACCGGACACGACGGTCGGCGCGTCGCTCAACACTCCGTCGTCGAGCTCGTCGACCGGCCACACTCCGTATCGTCCGGCACTCTCCATGGAGGCCACGGTGGCAAACGGCTCCCCGACCGCCGCATCCTGCACGCCGTCGCCGTCGACATCGCCGATGAAGCCGACCGCCCCTCCCAGGAAGGCTCCGCTCTCTGTCCCCTCGACCACGTAGGCCGCCACGTCCGCCACTGCCGCGGCATCGACTGTGGCCAACGTCGCACCGGAGACGAAGTAGGCAGCTCCTCTTCCGTCGTGCCAGTTGGATGCTGCCAAGAGCGCGTCCGGGATCGTGTCCCCGTCGAAGTCCACCCCACCCGCCATCGAGCTGAGGAAGGCGTAGTCGGAATCTCCGAAGAGCTTCGGGCTGCCCCTCACCGTGCCCGATGATTCGCCCTCGAGGAGGTAGACAGCACCTCCATACACAGCATGGCTGCTCTCATAGATCGCGCCGACCATGAACTCGTCCACGCCGTCGCCATCAACATCACCGAGTATCGACAGGCGCCGACCGAGCTCATCCCCTGCTGCCTCTCCGACTACTGCGGAACCCGCGAACGACTCGCTCAACAGGTCTCGCTCTCCATCGCAGTCGTTGTCGGTCACCCCGTTGCTCCACGTCTCAGCCGCTCCTGGACTGACATCTGCCCGGGTGTCGTTGCAGTCCTCCCCGCCTGCCGCCGCGCCGTCATACCCGTCTCCGTCCATGTCGGTCAGATCGCCCCCGATACAGTCGTTGTCCACCCCATCATACGCAACCTCCTCTGCCCCGAGCCACGCGGCCGGCTCGCCATCGTCGCAGTCCCCACCCTGCGCCACGAAGCCCGCCGGACGGTCGCAGGCCACCTCGGACACCGCTTCGTTTCCGTAGCCATCACCGTCGCGGTCCTCGAACCAGACCGTCTGGTCGATCGCGCCCTCGTCCGCCACGCCGTCGCAGTCCTGGTCCACGTCGTCACAGACCTCGTCGGCACCGGGGAATCTGCCGGGGTCCGTGTCGTCGCAGTCATCCGCCGCCGACACGCCGTCACCGTCGGCATCGGTCAGGGCCGCGCGGCGCTGCTCGTACAGCTCCTGGTTGACCAGGCATCCTGAGATCAGGGGGATCATCGTCATCAGCGCACGCATCGACACTCCAACCATGGCGACTCCGCCGACGGTACCGCAGTGGAGCCGGCGGGCTGTGTCTTCGAGTGTCGGCGTCCGTCAGGCGTGTGGCCGGCGCGCCCCAACTCGCCGCGATGACCTATCGACCCCCGCTTCGGGCCCTCCCACGCGCCCCAACCCGCCGCGACGACCTATCGACCCCCACTTCGGGCCCTCCCACGCGCCCGAACTCGCCGCGATGGCCTATCGACCCCCAGTTCGGGCCCTCCGCGCCGCCGCGTCGATGCACACTGGGGGCATGTCCTCCGTCCCGACCCTCGCTTCGCTGTGCGCCGCTCCTCCTTCACCCGCGCGCGATGGTGCGCTGGCGGCCCTGGTCGCCACGGCCGATCATGCGGAGTCTGTTCAGGTTGCCGACTGGGTGCGACTGCAGCTGAAGCCGGGTCCCCGCAGTCCGGACGACTGGCACGAGACCCTGGGGCTCACGGCCTACCGGCTGGACGGGCACGGGATGCCGACGCTGGAGCGCGACGGCGACCCGTTCCATGGGGAGGAGGTGACGCGGATCCTGCTGCTGGCGCCGCGGGTGGACGAGCCTGCGTGGACAGAGGCGGCCCGGGCGCTGGGCTGCGGGGTGGCGCCGATCGGGCTGGGTCGTGGAGTGGAGCTGCTGGATGCGATCGGGGGCACGGGCCATCGGCGCATGCTGGTGGAGGGACCGTCCACGGCGCCTGGACAGTGGTGGTTGCTGACGTGGATGTTGGACTGAACGGTCTCGCCCCGGGGGGGCCGCTTCCGACCGACTGCGCTGCCGGGCGGGATGTCCCCGGGTCGACAGGCGCCTGCTGGGCCGGAGGGGGAACGAGGGGGGCCCGCTCGGACCGGGCAAGACCCCGCGGCACGCCGCGGATCGCATGGCGCGGCTGCGGTCACGCCGGGCCCGCATCGGGGCGGCGGAAGGCGAGAGGTCGGTGCTGGCGTCGGCAGATCGGGCGATCGGCCAGGCGTGGGTCCGGGGCGACCGAGGAGCGGGGTCGCGCAGTGACCCGGGCGCCCCACCCCCTCCGGAGTAGAGTCGGCCCCCGCCCCCCTGCACCGGACGCTCCGCGTGGCCACGCCGGAACCCGAACTCCCACCGCTCCGCGACCGCTTCCACGAGGAGCTCCGCCGCAACAACGCGAGCGCGCTGTTGTGGGCGACGACGGTCTTCGACCTGTTCTACGTGCTGTGGACCTTCTTCGACCGGGCGCTCGCGCCCGAACACGCGACGGAGTTCCTGTGGATCCGCGTGGGCGTGGCGGTGTTCGGCACGGGCGTGGCGATCTGGGCCCGGCGGCCCGGCAACGACCGCTACGCCTGGGAGGCGTTCTGGATCTGGCTGTTCGCCTGCGGCGCCGGCATCTCGGTGATGCTGCCGCACGTCGCCGGCGCGATGGCCTGGTACGTGCTGGGCTACTCGCTCATCCTGTTCGGCGGCGGGCTGCTGCCGTTCTGGCGGCCGAAGTTCGCGCTCAGCAACGTGGCAGCCATCCTGGCGTCGTCGGTGCTGGCCTTCGTGGTGTGGCCGACGGACGCCCTGGACAAGGAGCTGGTCGGCACGATCTTCGCGGTGCTGACGGCCGCCGGCGCCAGCGTGATGATGGCGCTCTACAAGTACTGGCTGCTGGAGCAGGAGTTCAAGAGCCGGGACGAGGCCCGCTCGACCAGCCGCGAGCTGGCCCGGGCGCTGCAGCGGCTCGAGGCGCAGGACCGCATGAAGAACCGGTTCTTCGCGAACATCAGCCACGAGCTGCGCACGCCGCTGACGCTGATCCTGTCGCCGGTGCAGACGCTGCTCGACCGGGCGTCCCCCGGCACGGACCGGCGGTCGCTGCAGACGGTGGCGGACAACGCCGAGCGGCTGCTGCGGCTCATCGACGATCTGCTGGAGCTGTCGCGCCTGGACGCGGGCTTCACCCGCCTGAAGCTCGGGCAGTTCGACCCGGGAGAGCTCGCCCGCGACAACGTGGAGCGCGCCCGGCCGGCGCTGTCGGCCAAGGGGCTGAAGCTGGCGCTCGCGATCGACGACGACCTGCCGCGCATGTGGGGCGACGAGCACCGCCTGGACATCGTGCTCACGAACCTGGTCGGCAACGCCATCAAGTACACCCCCGACGACGGCTCGGTGACCGTGGTCGTGTCCCGGTGCGACGACGGGGTCCGCTTCGCCGTGCACGACACGGGCCCCGGCATCGCCCCGGACGACCTGGAGCAGGTCTTCGATCGGTTCTTCCAGTCGGAGCGGGCGGACCGGAACCGCGTCGGCGGCGTGGGCATCGGCCTCGCCCTGGCCAAGGAGCTGGTGGAGCTGCACGAGGGCCGGATGGAGGTCGAGAGCACGGTCGGCGAGGGGTCCTGCTTCTCCTTCGTGCTGCGGGAGGGCCGCGACCACATCCGCCCCGAGGTGATCGACCGCCGCGGAGGCGTGGCCGAGCGCCGCACGACCCAGCGCCCGGGCCAGAGCGCCGGCCGCCGCGCGACGGACCTGCCGCCGCCGGTGCTGCCGGCCGATGCCGAGCCGGGCTCGCTGGCGACGGAGCTGGCCGATGACGCGCCGCTGGTGCTGGAGCGAGGCCGCCGGCCGAGGGTGCTGCTGGCCGAGGACGAGGACGAGCTGCGCCGCTACATCGCCGAGCTGCTGGCCGGCGAGTTCGAGGTGATCGAGGCGCCCGACGGCTCGGAGGCCTGGGAGCGGGCCCGCGAGCTGCGGCCCGACCTGGTGCTGACGGACGTGATGATGCCCGGCATGTCCGGGTCGGAGCTCTGCCGCGCGATCAAGAGCGACCCGGCCCTGCACACGACCCCGGTGATCCTGCTGACGGCCCGGGCCGGCACGGACGCCACCCTGCGCGCCTACGCGGTCGGCGCCGACGACTTCGTCGCCAAGCCCTTCCACCACCGGGTCCTGGTCGCCCGCGTGCAGGCCCAGCTGAAGCTGCGGGCGCTGTCGGCCGAGCTGGCCCAGCGCGAGCGGCTGGCCGCTGTGGGCACCCTGGCCGCAGGAATCCTGCACGAGGTCCGCAACCCGCTGAACGCCGTGCTGTCCGCCACGCGCACCCTGGGCCGCCCCGACCTGCCCGACCCGGTCCGCACCCGGCTGCTGGCGGTCATCCAGGACGGGGCCGACCGGATCCACGGCCTGACCACGACGCTGGACGCCCACGTGCGCCCCGCCGAGGGCGAGGCGGTGGGTCTGTGCGATCTGGGCGCGGGCATCGACGCGACCCTGCGGCTGCTCGAGCACCGCATGAGCGGGGTCACGGTGCACCGGAAGCTGAAAGAAGGTGTCACCGCGCGCGCCGCGCCCGGCCCCGTCAACCAGGTCTTGCTCAACCTGATCGACAACGCGCTGATGGCCGGCGCGAAGACCCTGTGGATCACGGCGTTTGCCGCTCAGGATCGCGCGCGCATCGTGATCGAGGACGACGGCCCCGGCATCCCCCCCGGGGCCCTGGATCGGCTGTTCGACGCCTTCTTCACGACCAAGGCGCCCGGCGAAGGCTCGGGCCTGGGCCTGTACCTGAGCCGCCAGATCATCGAGCAGCAGGGCGGCCGGATCCAGGCCGAGAACCGCGATGATGGCGGCGCACGGTTCATCGTGGAGCTGCCGGCCCCGCCTCGCGTGGACGGATCGCCCGCCGACGGCTGACGAAGGCTCGCATCGAGCGTCCCAACGTGTGACAATGACCCCTTCGTCAGCGGCGCACCCCTCCCAACACGACCACGAGCCATGGCCAACTACGACGAGCTCTCCGGGGCGCTCGGACGGGCGGTGTTCTTCCGCCCCGAGCGCGCGCGAGCCCGGGACTTCCTGTCCCGCCACGCCCGTCCGACCGTGCGGGTCGGTGACGCGGCCTTCCCGGTCCACGACCTGAGCATGAACGGTCTGTCCGTGCTCACGCCGCCCGACGCCGCCCCCCTCGAGCTCGGCCACGTGGTCGAACTGTCGCTCTACGTGCACGGGCGGGTGGTGTTCCAGGGCGCCGCCCGCGTCGCCCGGGTCGAAGACGGCGGCCGCGCGTCGCGCATCGGCCTGGCCCTGACCCGCGGCTTCATCGACCTGCCGGCGATGGCCCGCCAGGACCAGGAAGCCCGCCTGCAGCTCGAGCTGTCGCTGGGGGCGGACCCCTATGGCGACCTGATCAGCGACGAGTACCGCCAGGCCCTGCAGCGCGCCGTGCACTTCGTGCAGTTCTACCGAGAGGTCCTGGGGCGCCACGAGGCGCGCTACAAGCTGCAGGGCGGTCAGGCCGGGCGCGAGGCCATCGCCGAGCTTCAGGCCAAGGCCCTCGACGCCCTGTCCGAGCCCTGGCGCGAGGTCCGGCTGGCCGCCGCCTACGCGGCCCGCACCGTCTGGGAGGACCGCGGCGTCCGGTTCACGGCGAAGGCCCTGACCGAGACCGTCCTCACGCCCCTGCTGCTCGACGCCCCCTGCGTCCGCCGGTCCTACGAGAAGCCGCTGGACTACCCGGGCGACTACCAGGTGATGCTGTACTGCTACAACGACGCCTGGGAAGGCGACACGGTCTTCGGCCGGGTCTTCCACCGGCTGTGGCTGCAGCACCCGATGCCCAGCGGCGTGCGCACCCGGCGCGACTTCGTCGTGGACCTGGCGGTCCGCGAGCACAGCCACCTGGCCGCGGCCGACCGCGACGCCCCCGAGTTCCGCGTCACCAGCCTGGGCTGCGGCCCGGCCCTCGAGGTGCCGAGCTTCGTCGAGCGGCGCCCGCGCTGGTCGGGCCGGGTCGTGTGGACGCTCATCGACCAGGACGAAGAGGCGCTGTCCGTCGCCTTCCAGAACGCCCAGCCCGCGCTGTCGGAAGCCCGCGGCGAGTCGTCCCTGCGCTGCCTGAACCTGTCCTTCACCCAGCTCGCGCAGGATCCCACCCTGCTGCGCCTGACCGACCAGCAGCACTTCATCGGCTGCTCCGGGCTGTTCGACTACCTGCGGGCCAGCGCGGCCCGCGAGCTGCTGGGCGTGATGTACGAGCGACTGGCCCCGGGCGGCCTGCTGGCGGTCGGCAACGCCATCGCCCCCAACGAGGACATGTGGTCCCCGGAGTTCGTGCTGGACTGGTCGATGGTCTACCGGACCCGCGAAGAGATGACCGGGCTGGCCCGCGACCTGCCCGAAGGCGCCCAGGCCGAGGTCACCCTCGAGCCGGGCGAGGCCTACTGGTACCTGCTGATCCGCAAGCCCGGGGGCGGCGCATGAGCCCCGCGGTCCTCTACGTCGACGACGAGCAGAGCAACCTGACGGTGTTCGAGGCGGCGTTCATGGACCGCTTCCCCGTGCTGACGGCCAGCAACGGCCACGACGCCATCGAGCTGCTGCGTGCCCACGAGGTCGCCGTGCTGCTGGTCGATCAGCGCATGCCCGGCATGTCCGGCGTCGAGCTGCTGGCCCGCGCCCGCGAGGAGTTCCCCGACCCGGTCCGCATCCTGGTCACGGCCTACAGCAACCTGCCGGAAGCCATCGACGCCATCAACGAAGGCCACATCCGGCGCTACCTGCACAAGCCCTGGAACCACGACGAGCTGCAGGCCACCCTGCTCGACGCCATCGAGGTCTACACGGTCCGCAAGCGGCTCGCGACGCTCGAGCAGCACATGCGCCAGGCCGAGCGGGTCTACGCCCTGGGGGTGGTCTCCGCCGGCGTCGCCCACGAGCTCCGCAACCCGCTGATGGTGCTGATGGGCCAGGTCGAGCTGGCCCGCGGCGACATCTCGGACCTGCCCCCGGTCGAGCGCAGCCGCGTCCTGCATCGACTCGAGGCCATCCACGACAACCTGGTGAGGGTGCGCGAGATCGTCGAGGGCATGAGCATGGCCCACCGCCGCCGCGACGCCGAGCAGCAGGCCGACCTGACCGAGGTCGTGCGCCTGACGGTGCGCAGCCTGCAGTCCAGCCTGACCCACCGGGCCCGGACCGAGCAGTCGCTGGCGGCCCTTCCGCCGGTGCGCGGCTCCAGCACGCAGCTGGGCCAGGTGGTGCTCAACCTGCTGGTCAACGCCCTGCAGGCCCTGCCCGAGGACCCGGGCCCCTCCGCCGACCACCGGGTCTCGATCACGGTGCGTCGGGAAGGCGACCACGCCTTGCTGGAAGTGGCCGACACGGGTCCAGGCATTCCCGCCGACGTGCAGCAGCGCATCTTCGACCCGTTCTTCACGACCAAGACCAGCGGCGGGACCGGGCTCGGCCTGGCGATCACCCGCCAGATCGTCGAAGAGCTGGGCGGCACGATCAGCCTGGACAGCGCGCCCGGGCACGGCACCCGGTTCCGGGTGGCGCTGCCGCTGGCCTGAGCGACCCGACCGCCACGTTCTGTCGCGGGACGGCCTGGGCGCGCGAGGTCCGGACGTCGACTGCCACGCGGGGAGTCTACAGTACGCCCCTCCGGTCCGGTGGCGCCGCCCCTGTACCGGAACGAGCCAGCGCGCTAGGGCCGGACCCCCGAGGACCTCGATGAACAAGCAGAACGCCCTGTCCGACTGGAGCCCCGACTCCTGGCGCAGCAAGCCGGCCGAGCAGCAGGTCGAGTACGACGACGACGCCGAGCTGCACGCCGCGCTGGACCAGATCCGCGTCTTCCCGCCCATCGTGACCAGCTGGGAGGTCGAGCGGCTGAAGAGCCAGCTGGCCGAGGTCGCCCGCGGCGAGCGCTTCCTGCTGCAGGGAGGCGACTGCAGCGAGCGGTTCAGCGACTGCCAGAGCCGGCTGGTCGACGCCAAGCTCAAGATCCTGCTCACGATGAGCGCGGTCCTGATGTACGGCGGCGGCAAGCAGGTCGTGCGCGTCGGCCGCATCGCCGGTCAGTACGCCAAGCCGCGCTCCTCGCCGACCGAGACCCGCGACGGCCAGACCCTGTGCAGCTTCCGCGGCGACCTGATCAACCGGACCGAGTTCACCCCGGAAGCCCGCCGCCCGGACCCCAGGCGCCTGGTCGAGGGCTACTCGCGGGCCAGCCTGACCCTCAACTTCATCCGCAGCCTGCTGTCCGGCGGCTTCGGCGACATCCACAACACCGACGCCTGGGACCTGTCCTTCATCGAGCACGCGGACCAGCCCCAGGAATACGAGCGCATCATCGACGGCATCCGGTCCGCCGTGCGCTTCCTGGACGCCAGCGTCGGTCGGACCCTGGGCGAGCTGCGGTCGCCGGACTTCTTCACCAGCCACGAAGGGCTGCACCTGGAGTTCGAGCAGGCCTGCACCGAGCTGCCCCCCCTGCGGGACCGCTGGTACGACCTGTCCTGCCACCTGCCGTGGATCGGCAACCGGACCCGCGACCCCGGCGGCGCCCACATCGAGTTCTTCCGCGGCATCGCCAACCCCGTCGGCATCAAGCTCGGCCCCGGCATGGACCCCCAGGAGCTCGTCGCCCTGATGGACCGGCTGGACCCCGAGCGCGAGCCCGGCAAGCTGGTGCTCATCGTGCGCATGGGCGCCGACCGCGTGGCCGACGGCCTGCCGCCGCTGGTCGACGCGGTGATGCGCGCCGACCGCACGCCCGTCTGGTGCAGCGACCCGATGCACGGCAACACCTACGCGACCGCCGACGGCGTGAAGACCCGGCACTTCGACGCCATCCTGCGCGAGCTCGAGCAGACCTTCGAGATCCACGCCGACTGCGGCAGCCACCTGGGCGGCGTGCACTTCGAGATGACCGGCCAGGACGTGACCGAGGTCGTCGGCGGCGCCCGCGGCCTGTCCGAGAAGGACCTGCACCGCTGCTACGACAGCGACGTGGATCCGCGGCTGAACTACGAGCAGGCGCTCGAGATGTCCCTGCTCATCGCCCACCGGATGCGGAGCGAGCGCTAAGGTCCGGGCCATGGCCCCCCTGCTGCTGCTGCTGCTGTCCTGTGGAGGAGGCTCGCCTCCGGGCGAGGCAGCTCCGGGCGAGGCGCCTCCGGACGAGGCGGCCCCCGACGAGGCGCCCTCGGAAGGCGCCGACGACCCCAACGCGATGGACGTCGGCGACCCGCACGCCCCTCCTCCCTCCGACGGCCCCTTCCAGCCCCTGGCCGACCACGGCGGCTGGTCCGACCCCGGCTTCGCGGCGCAGGACGACCCCTGCCCCGCCGACATGGTCGCGGTGCCGGCCGGCGCCTTCCTGTCCGGCGCCACCCCCGAGCAGGTCGAGATGGCCCCCGGCTGGCCCGATCCCGAGATGTATCCGCGGGCCCGCGAGGCGCGACGCACCGGGGCCTACTGCATCGACCGCCACGAGTTCCCCAACGTCGCGGGGCAGCCGCCGACGGTGTGGGTGGGCTGGCTGCAGGCCAAGGAGGCCTGCCGGCTGCGGGGCCGGCGGCTGTGCACCGAGGACGAGTGGGCGCGGGCCTGCGGTGGGGACGAGGGCTGGCGCTTCCCCTACGGCGACGAGCGCGTCGAGGGCCGGTGCAACGACGCGGTCGAGCCGATGGGCGACAGCCGCCAGGTCTGGCCGATCGGCGAGGACCACGGCTGCGTGAGCCCCTACGGCGCCTGGGACATGGACGGCAACGTCAGCGAGTTCGTCGACGCGGTGCACGACGCCGACCCCGAGCACCTGCGCGTGCTGCGGGGCGGCACCATGTGGATCGCGGTCTACGGGCGCGGCTGCATGGCGCGGCACGCCCACAACCAGGACGGGCCGACCCACGGCGACGACGGCTTCCGCTGCTGTGTCGACGCGAGAACATCGACCGGCACTACATCTCCAGGAAATTGAGGGCGCGGCGGTAACGGCGGGCCGGACGGCCCCTTGGTCTGTCTGTGCACGGGGAGGCGGCTCCCCCCGGCACCCCTCCCGGCATCGACCGGACTGGAGACAGCCATGACCCTCAGCCTGATCACCTCCCTGGCCTTCGTGACCACCGCCCAGGCCAACGCGGACCTGGCCACCACCCTGTCGGTGCCCGCCGGCACCGTCGTCTACGACGACACCACGGTCCAGGTCACCGTCGAGAACATCGGCCGCAAGACCGCCGACGGCGTCGCGCTGGTCATCGACCTGCCCGAGACCCACACCAGCCCCACGGTGCACGTCATGGGCGAGCTGTCCGCGGTCGACAGCCGCTGCGCGCTGGCCGGGACGAGCCTGGAGTGCGACCTGGGCCGGCTGACCCGCGGGGCCAGCACCACCGTGTCCTTCGACATCGCCCTGCCGTGGTCCGCCGAGCCGCTGGAGTTCGAGGCCACCGCGTCGACCCGCAGCCGCGAGCGGGCGCTCGGCAACAACGCCGACGCCGACGCCGCCAGCCAGGTGTACATCGACGCCCCCCTGTCGGGCCCCCACGACATGGAGATGTGGCACTGCACCGGGACCGACCTCATCTCGTTCTACGAGTGCACGCTGTACCCCTCGTCCCTGTCCAGCCACTTCGTCACCTTCGAAGCCGACGGCAGCATCACCTTCCCCCCCTTCCTGCCCCCCGGCTACAGCGGCCGCTGGGAACAGGACAGCGACGACCACCTGTGGTTCGAGTACACCTTCGACAGCGTCGTGGTGGCCGTCTTCGAGGGCAACGGCGTGTCGGGCAGCTGCTTCGAGGGCGTCACCGAGTTCCCCTACAGCAGCTACGACATGGTCAGCGGCTACGAGGTCTGTGTGAAGTGAACACACGCCCTGCGTGACTTGCGGTGACACCTCGACCCCCGGTAGGCTGATCCCAGCCCCGGGGGTCCCGGTGGTGAACAACACCGGTCATAGCCCGGTCTTGAAGAAGGACCTGGGCAGTCGAGAGGTCTTCAGCATCGCTGCGGGTGCGATGATCTCGTCGGGTCTGTTCGTACTTCCGGGCGTGTTGTACGAGATGACCGGACCGTCCGCGTGGATCGCCTACCTGGTCGCGGCGGTGCTGGTTGGACCGGCGGTGGTGGGCAAGGCAGAGCTCGGCACCGCCATGCCCAAGGCCGGCGGGACCTACTACTTCGTGGACCGGGCCCTCGGTCCGGCCATGGGCACCCTGGGCGGCTTCGCGGCATGGTTCAGCCTGTCGCTGAAGACCGCCTTCGCCCTGTTCGGGGTGGGCGCCTTCTTCCTGCTGCTGCAGCCGCTGGCCGACGACCGGACCGTCAAGGGCATCGCCATCGCCGTGACCATCGGCGCGACCCTGCTCAACATGGTCGGCGTGAAGTCGGCCGCCCGGGTGCAGAACGCCATGGTGCTGGCGCTGTTGGTGATCCTGACCGGCTTCGTGCTGGTGGCCCTGCCCCACGTCGAGCCCGATCACCTGCGACAGCCGCTGCCCCACGGGCTCGGCGGCCTGGCCCTGGCCACGGGCACGGCCTTCGTGTCCTTCGGCGGCGTGACCAAGGCCGCCGCCCTGGCCGAAGAGATGGCCGACCCCGGAAAGGTGCTGCCCCGCGCCATGTTCCTGGCCTTCGGCGTCGTGACCCTGCTCTACGTGCTGGTCGTGGCCGTCACCATCGGCGTGCTGGGGCCCGCCATGGGCGGTGACCTGAACCCCGTCGCCCACGCCGCGCAGCAGGCCGTCGGCACGCCCGGGCTGGTGATCCTGTCCGCCGCGGCGCTCACGGCCTACCTGACGACCGGCAACGCCGGCGTGATGGCCGCCAGCCGCATGCCCATGGCGATGAGCCGGGACGACCTGCTGCCGCGCCGGCTGGCCCGGGTGCACCCGCGGCTCGGCACTCCCACCTGGGCGGTGGCCTTCACCGGCATGCTGATGGTGGGCGCCATCGCCTTCCTGGACCTGGAGACCCTGGTCAAGACGGCCTCGGTCATGATGATCCTGCTGTTCCTGGCCGTGAACGTCGCCGTCATCGTGATGCGCGAGAGCAAGGTCGAGTTCTACCGGCCGACCATCCGCGTGCCACTGTACCCGCTCACGCCGATCGTCGGGATCGTCGCCTACGCCGCCTTGTCCTTCAAGCTGGGGCTGCAGCCGATGCTGCTGGCGGGCGGCTTCCTGCTGGCGGGCTTCGTCTGGTACCTGCTCTACGCCCGGGTCCGGGTCCAGCGGGAGAGCGCCATGCTGCACATCGTCGGCCAGGTGGCCAACGAGGCCGACGACGACATCGTCGGGCTCGAGGCCGAGCTGCGCGGCGTGCTGCGGGATCGCGACGGGCTCGAAGCCGACGAGTTCGACGAGCTGGTCCACGACGCCCTGGTCGAGGACCACGACCAGCTGAGCCTGCCGTGCCTGGCCGCGGTGGTCGGCGACGCCGTCGGCCCCGCCGTGGGCATGGACACCGCCGAGGTGCGCGACTTCATCCTGCGCCGCGAGCACAAGGCCAGCTCGATCCTGGTGCCCGGCATGGCCGCCATCCTGCTCAAGGCGCCGGGCGAGGGCCGGTCGCAGATGCTGCTGCTGCGCTGCCGCGAGGGCATCGACTGGCCCGGCGAGCACGACCCCGTGCACGCCATCGCCGTGCTGGCCACCAGCAAGGACCGCCGCCACCAGCGGCTGCGGGTCCTGACCTGCCTGGCCCAGATCGCCTACGACCCGGACTTCGGCCCGCGGTGGATGCGCGTGCGCGACCGGGCCAGCCTGGTCGAGCTGCTCAGCATGGGCAAGCGCCACCGCGACCAGGTCTGCTCCCGCTTTCCCACACCCTGACGGCAGCCGCCCCGCGTGGGCGCGCACCCCACCGGCTCAGAGCCACTCGCCCACGAAGGCGCGGGTCCGCGCGCGGCCCTCGGCGTCGAAGCCGTAGGGGATCCGCAGGGTGGGCGGCACGCCGCCCGTCCGCTCGCAGACCGGATCGCCGGGACCAAGCCCCTCCGGAAAGGCGTACAGGCAGGGCCACAGGGGCGCGAGCTCGGGCACGGTCTCGTCGATGATCTGCACCTCTTCGGGGCCGACCCGCTGCACGTTCAGGAAGCGGTCGGCCACGGCGTCGACCACGACGGCATCGACGTCCTGCCAGGCCGACAGCAGCACGGCGTGCACCGCCCCCCCGGAGTGCCCGACGACGGCGGTCCCGGGCCCGACCGTGCCGTCGGCTCGCAACAGGTCGAGCAGGGACAGGGCCAGCGCCGCCTCGTGCTGGTGCACGCCCGCCAGGGACAGCCCGGCGCAGCGCAGGGCCACGACGGCGTCGGCTTCCTGGACGCTGGCGCTGTAGGCCCGGAAGCCCGGCACCAGCACCGCGTAGCCGGCGGCGGCCAGCTCCCGGCCACCGCGCAGCTCGATGGCGTCGTCGATCTGCCCGCCGCGGTCCGGCAGGTGTCCGCCCAGGAACAGGACGGCGGGGGGCGAGGGGCGGTCGCGGGGGAGGAGGAGCCGCGCCGGGAAGCGCCCGACGGCCGGGTCGTCGAACACGATCTCCCGCTCCAGCACGGCGCCACCGCGGGTCACGGGGTCGGCTGCGCGCTCGATGACGGGGCCGAGCTCGGCGACCGGGTCCCGGACAGCGGTTCCGGGCTCGAGCACCAGGGGCAGCTGGGCGAGCACGTCCAGCCGTAGGGCGGTCCGCACCTGCTCGGACAGGGAGACCGCGTCGATGGCAGCCGGCGGCCTGATGCCGGCGCCCAGGATGCGGTCCCGCGCGGCGAGCAGCTCCTCGGCGCCGGTGGCCACGCAGGTCTCGTAGGCGGCAGGGTCGCGGCGGGAGCGGGCACGCGCCAGGTCCAGGTAGGCGTCGTTGCAGTCGCGGGGGAGGGGCTCGCCGCTGCGACAGCTCCAGCGGGGGGCGGTGTCCACCTCGCGCACCCGGATGGGGGAGGCGAAGGGCCGGGTCCCGGCCGCCGGCGCCTCGTCGGAGAGGGCCTCGCCCGAGGACGCCTCTCCCGAGGCCGGCGCCGGGCCTCCTCCTCCCCCACAGCCCGACAGCACCGCCCAGAGCGCGACCCGCGACAGGCCGCCCGGGCCGATCAGGGGAGCGCCTGGTCGAACAGGGACCGGGCCAGGTCCTGGTTGTCCGGATCGGCCAGGTCGTGCTCGGTGAGGTTGATGACGTCGACGATGTCGCCTTCGGGGGTCAGCACGAACAGGTCGCGCCACTCCGCCTGCCAGGCGCCCCATGCGTCGATGTCGGTGGTGTCCTGGAGCACGCCCAGGTCTCCTTCGGCGGCGATCGCCGGGATGCCCGCTTCGTAGCCCGCGCCGTTGACGGCGAAGATCACGAGCTCGGCGGTGTCGTACTCGGCCTGCAGGGTGTCGAGGTAGCCGAACTGGCTACGGCAGTACCCTCACGTCGCGTGTGTGAAGTACCAGGCGGTGGCGGCGTCGCCGACCTGGCCCAGGGTCACCTGGTCGCCGTAGGTGACCGAGTTGGGGTTCACGTCCTCGAGCGAGATGTCGAGGGGGACCGAGTCGGGGGGGCCCGCCTTGCAGGCGAGCAGCAGCACGAGCGGGGTCATGGCGCCTCCGTGGAGCCGGCTTCCTATCATGGCCCGCGGCGCCGGCGCCCGGGTCGGCGACCCGGCAGGCCCGTCAGGGATCCGGTAGGGCAGCCAGGGTCTCGACCGACTCGATGCGCGTCGGGAAGTCGTGGCGGGCGAGCTCCTCGGCCACCGAGGCCGGCAGCGGCACCCGCAGCAGCAGGTCCTGGTTGGGCACGTCGACCTCCCAGGTGTGCGCGATGTCGGGCTCGTCGCTGCCGAGCTTGGGGAAGGCCAGGCTCGCGGCCTGCAGCTGGCGGCCCAGGTGGGCCAGGCTGCCGGGCTCGCTGTTGTGGCCCAGGTTGGTCGCGTAGATGCTCAGGTAGCCGTTGCCTTCGTCGACCAGCTCGATCATCCGGCTGTGCATCGGGAAGTCGACGGTGCTGGCCAGCATGAGCTCCCAGTAGCCGTCGCCGGCGCCGCCCTGGTCGGTCGCCAGCGGCCGCCACAGGTCGATGCGGTTGCGGTGCCCGTGGCCGGTGACGTGCAGCACGACGCCTTCGCTGGCGGCCAGGGCCCGCGTGAGCTGGTCGGCGCTGTACTCGCTGTAGCTCGTGAAGTCGTCGGCCCGGTGGTGGGACATGACGATGACCAGCTCGTGGGCGGCATCGGCGGCGGCCAGCTCGGCTTCGAGCCAGGCGCCCTGCTCGGCCGTCATCGAGCCGGCGGACAGGATGGGGATGGGCCCGTCGTGGGTGACCGTGTCCAGCACCACGAGCCGCACCGGGCGGTCGGGCACGGGGTGCACGCTGTACCAGCCGACGCCGGCGGCGGCGTCTTCGGCGGTCATGCCGTGCCCGGCGGGCTCGCCCTCGGCCTGCTGCAGCACGGTGAGCACCTCTTCGGTGCGCAGGACCAGCCGCCGCGCATCGGCCGGCGTGCTGCCCTCGGTGACCAGATCCCCCCACTCGGTGGCCCCGTCGCGGTAGCCGTTGAAGCCGATCGGCCCGTCGAAGACCTCGCCGCCGACGCTGGCGTCGCGGACCTCGTCGGTGACCTCGCCCACGCCGCCGTTGTAGTGGGTCTCGTGGTTCCCGATGGTGGCGTACCAGGGCACGTCCAGGCCGTCGGACCAGAAGGGGTCGGCGGGGTCGTTGCCGGGGCCGGGCACGGGGTCGTCGTCGTCGCCGCTGTCGGGGTCGATGGCGCCGCCGTTGAGCGCGGTCAGGAACCAGTCGAGCTCGTTCTGCTGGCTGCCGTCGGTCAGGTCGCCGGCGAAGATGGCGAAGTCGAAGGGCCGGCCCGCCAGGTCGGAGATCCGCCGGGCCGAGCGCACATGGGCCTCGAAGACCTGGGTCGTGACGTGCCCGCCCGGCCGGTACAGGTAGTCCAGCGCCTCCAGCCGGACCGGGGACTCCTCGTCGATGAGCTGCGGGTCCGCGGCCTGCCACAGCCACACGATGCTGCGCCGCTCGGTGCCCTCGACGAAGTCCGGGGCCAGCTCGGCGTACTCGATCCACTCGACGCCCTCGACCCGCTCCACCCCCAGATCGGGGGTCTCGGCGATGGCCTCTGTGTCCCACAGCGACAGCGCCCCGGACGCGATCGCCTCCACGGTGGCGGTCCCCGGCACGAGCGGCGCCCACAGCGCCTGCAGGGTCGTGTAGGGCTCGGCCGACAGCCCGTAGGTCGGGGGAGGGTCGGCGGCCGAGGTGTCCGCGGGCGAAGCGGCGGGCCGGCAGGACAGGAGGAGGAGGAGCAGCATCGGGCCAGGATAGCGCCCGGCGGAGGGGGATCAGCCGCGGGAGGCGTCCAGCGCCGCGGACACCCGGTCCGTCGAGGTCGCGGCCCAGTGCTCGCGCCGCTCGATGGCGCTGACCCGGCGGTCCAGCCGCACGCAGGCCGCGGCGGTGCTGCCCGAGCCCGAGAAGGGTTCGAGCACACGGTCGCCGGGGCGGCTGTACCAGCGCAGCAGCGGCTCGAGCACGGACCAGGCCTTGTGGTTGGGGTGGTCCTGCCAGGTGCGGCCCTCGCCGTCGGGGTCGTAGCCGCCGATGAGCGCGCGCGGCGGGCTCTGGTCGGCGGGCCCCAGGTCCGCGGCCGGGGCCCGGCCGAACACCAGGGCGACCTCGTAGATGCGGGCCAGGCGCTCGTTGCCCTGGCCCTGCTTGCCGAGCTTGGCCCACTGGACCTCGCCGTGGAAGCACAGGCCCAGGGCTTCGGCGGTCTCGCGGATCGGCGCCCGACCCAGGAAGTTGGTCCACACCAGCGCGTGGCCGTCCGGCGCGAGCGCGTCCACCGCCGGGGTCAGCCAGGCGCGGGTGAACAGGCGGTAGCGGCCGACGTCTTCGAACCGGGTGACGGCTTCGTGCTCGATCTTCGCGCCCTTGGCCGAGCGTTCCTGGCCGCGCGCGTTGCGCCGGACCAGCAGGCAGTAGGGCGGGTCTGCGTGCAGCAGGGCGGCAGGCTGGCCGTCGAGGGCGACGCGGTAGCTGGCGGCCAGCCGGCTGTCGCCGTGCACGATGCGGTGGCCGTCGCGGTCGAGGAGGAGGTTCGGCTGCACGGGCGTCCCGGGGGAGGAGGGCCGGCTATCCCGGGACGACCCGGCGGGCGGGCGGGCGGAGGAGGTCGGCGACGGGCAGCAGTCCGACCAGGCCGAGCGCCGCCGAGGTCGGCCAGGAGGGATCCCCCTCTCCCCACACCGCAGCACCCACGACCAGCACCAGCACGAGCGCACCGGCGATCCCGGCCCGGCGCCAGCGGGCCAGCCACACGGCCACCAGCGTACCGGCGATGCCGGGCGCGCTGATGGCCAGGAAGCGCGGCAGCACGCCGTCTCCCCCGAACCACGCCAGGTGCGCCAGCCACGGGAGGGCCACCACGCAGATCAAGGCGTGAGCGAGCAGCCCCCACCGCACCCAGGGCGGGGGGACGGGCAGGTGATCCCAGGGCGTGTCGCCAGGACGGGCGCCGAGACCGTAGGGGGTGCGGCCGAGCGGCTGGAAGGCCGCCGACAGCGCCACGGCGACGACAGCGACGACGACACCCACGGGCCACAGGCTGTCGTGCGTGTCCGACAGCAACAGCCACGGCAGCAGCCCGACCGCCGCCATCGGCAGGGATCGCAGGTGGGCGAGCGGCAGGCCCCACAGGAGATCGCGGAGGAAGGCCTGCGTCGGCGGGCGGCCGGCCCGGACGAGCGACACCCGCGGCAACAGCGGGCCCAGCGCGGCGGGCTCGGGCAGGGGCCCGACGGCGAACACGGCCACGGTGAGCACGCCGACCAGGGTGATGGCCACGAACGGATCGTGCAGCCAGCCCGCCCGCCACGCCAGCACGCCCAGGGTGCCGGGCAGGCCCAGCCCGAGCGCGTGCGAGAGGGGGTGGCGCCCCAGCTGCATCGCCGCGCCGAGCGTGGCGGGCAGCACGAAAGGCGCGAGCAGCAGCGGTGAGGTCGGCATGAAGCGCTGCTCGAGCTCGGCGACCAGGTCGGGAGCCAGGATCGGTGCAGCGCCGACGGCCGCGACGGACAGGCCAAGGCCCACGACCAACACCGGCAGCGCCGCCAGGGTCTCGCCCAGCGCCCGCGCCCGGGGCGACAGCGGCAGGATCGGCATGGCCACCGCCAGCTCGCGGCGGCCGGGGTTGGGCCACCCCTCGCTGCGGCTGTAGCAGAGCTCGATGACCAGCTGGCCGGCGCCGCCGATGAACACGCCGCCGACCAGCAGGATGGGCAGCGGCATCCGATTCGCCACGGCCAGCCAGGGCAGCATCACGAGCGGCGCGCACAGGGCGACCGGCAGCGCCAGCGGCCGCCAGCGCAGCATCGCCAGCAGCTGGCCGGCGTGGCGCAGGCTGCCTCGCAGGCTGCCTCGCAGGCTGCCTCGTGACGGGGGGCTCACGCGGCCTCCCACGACAGCAGCGCCTCTTCGAGCGTGCGGTCCTCGCCCACCACCTGCGGCGTCGGTCCCTGGGCCACCACGCGGCCCCGGCGCAGCACCAGCAGCTCGTCGGCGATGCGCTCCACGTCGGTCAGGATGTGGCTGCTGACGACGACGCTGCGCCGCTCGTCCTGGACCACGTCCAGGACCGCCTCGAGCAGCCGACGCCGCCCCGTCAGGTCCAGCCCGGCGGCGGGCTCGTCCAGGACCACCACCTCGGGCCGCCAGGCCAGCACGCAGATCAGCCGCAGACGGACGGCCTGGCCCTTCGACAGGTCGCGGGCCCGCTGGCGGGGATCCAGCTCGAAGCGGCCCAGCAGGTGCTCGACCAGGGCCGGGTCCCAGCCGGGGTAGTAGCCGGAGAGCGTGCGCAGCAGCCGGTCGACGCGCAGGTCGAAGACCGGCAGGTCGTCGGCCATGAAGCCCAGCACCGAGCGCACACCGCCCGGATCGCGGACCGGGTCCCGTCCGAGCACCGACACCGTGCCCGCGTCGCGCGGGGACAGGCCCGCCAGGTGGCGCAGCAGGGTCGTCTTGCCGGCGCCGTTGCCGCCGACCAGGCCCACGACGCGCCCGGGCCGCAGATCCCAGGCGGGGATCTCGAGCGTGAACGGGCCGCGGCGGATGCGCAGGCCGTCGAGGTGGACGAGGACGGGCTCAGTCGCGGTCGGGGACATCGAAGGCTCCGGGCAGGAGGGTGCGCAGCAGGGCGGCCTGGGCCGCGTCGTCCAGGCCGAGCAGGCGGGCGTGGTGCACGGCGTCGGTCAGCAGGGTGCGGGCGTCGTCGAGGGCGCCCTGGCGGGCGTCCGCGGGGGGCTCGGTCACGAAGGTGCCCTGGCCCTGGCGGCGCTCGATGAGCCCGGCCGCTTCGAGGTCGGCGTAGGCGCGGCGCACGGTGATCAGGCTGACCAGCGTGTCCTGGGCCAGCGCGCGGACGCTCGGCAGCAGGGTGCCCGGCGGCAGGGCCCCGGACTGGATGCTCGCCGCGAGCTGGTCGTGCAGCTGCCGGTAGAACGGCACGCCGGACGCCTGGCTGAGCTCGATCCGGGGGAGGGGCACGGGTCATCCTTCGGTGTGTATACACATATACACACAGCACCGATGGAACGCAAGCGATACCCTCTCGAGGCCCCCTCCCGGAGTCCCGGATGACCGCCTCCCCGGCCCCTTGGCGCCACCTCCCCCACGGCGCGATCGAGCCCCTGGCCCCCGGCCTCTGGTGCGTGAGCGGCACCCTCCCCGGCGGCAACCCCCTCCCCCGGAACATGGTCGTCTACCAGCTGGCCGACGGCGGCCTCTTGATCCACAGCGCGGTGAACCTGGATCCCGACGGCATGCAGGCCCTCGAGGCGCTGGGCACGCCGCGGGTGCTGGTCGTGCCCAACCGCTTCCACCGCATGGACGCCCCCGCGTGGAAGGCCCGCTACCCGGAGATCCGGGTCGTGGGCCCCGCCGCCGTGCGGGCGATCATCGAGAAGGTCGTCCCGCTCGACGCCACCAGCGAAGAAGCGCTGCCGCCCCTGGGCATCCGGCTGCACGTGCCGGACGGCGCCAAGCCAGACGAGCACTGGCTGGAGCTGCCGCTGGCGGGCGACCGGCACGCGCTCGTCTGCACCGACCTGCTGTTCAACTGCCGCGAGCACTTCCCGGGCGTCGGCGGCTTCGTGATGCGCCACCTGACCGGGTCCACCGGCCACTTCGGCACCACGCGGCTGTCGCGCATGATGCTGGTGCGGGACCAGCGGGCGCTGGCGGGCTGGCTGCGGGCCCAGGCGGATCGTCCGGGGCTCGCCGCCGTGGTCGTCGGCCACGGCACGCCCATCGTGGACGACGTCGCCGCCGAGCTGCGGGCCGCCGCCGACCAGGGCTGACCGGAGCGGGCGGGGTCGTCAGTCCCCGATGCGCAGCCGCCCGCCGATGCCGAGCCAGGCGGTCCGCGCCGAGGTCGGCTCGAAGGGGGTCGCGCCGTCGCCGTAGGTGCCGTCCAGCGGCAGGCCCTCGACGTAGGCGGCGACCAGGTACAGCGGGCCGCCGACCAGGTCGGGCAGCGGCACGTTGGCCCGCGCGCCCAGGCCGAGCCGCCACGGGAACATCGGGCCGGCCGTGACCTGCAGCAGCCGGTGGCCCACCGCGACGTGCGGGTAGGCCCGCACGCGGTAGCGGGTGTCGCCCACCGGCAGGTCGTGGAAGTCGCCGACCGGCAGGGCCAGGTCCGCGCCGAGCCCGACGGCCAGGGCGCGCCACTCGAGCCCGGCCCCGAGCGTCGCGGTCGGCGAGATCGCGTTGACCGTCGCGTTCTCGCTGAGCGCGCCGTCGTCGACGTTCTGGATCAGGAACTCGCCGTCGTAGGTCCAGCCCGCGCCCACGGCGACCTGGCCGGCGAAGGCCAGGCCCCGGCGGTCGCCTTCGTCGGCCGGACCGTCGCCCTGGAAGCGCACGGCGGCGTTGCCGTCGACTTCGTAGCGCAGCGGCTCGCGCTTGCCGGGGACCAGCAGGCTGACCGGCCCGTCGATGGTGGCCAGCCGCGCCGCGACCGAGGGCGAGAGCAGCACGGACTCGGGACCGCCCAGCAGGACCGCGCCGACCTGGCGAAGCTCGTCGGCCGACGCCAGGTAGGGCGCCGACTGCGTCTGGCCGGGGGTGAGCTCGAGGTCCCAGCGGCCGGTGACGCGGTCGTCGACGAGGACGGCCACGTCGTGCCGCCCGGCGGCGAGCTTCATCGGGCTGCCGGCCACATCGCGGCCGTCGACCCGCACCACCGCACCGGCGGGCAGGCCGTCCAGGCGAAGCGAGGCCAGCGGCTGCAGCAGCAGGCGAGCGCGGGTCTCCTGATAGGCCAGGCGCTGCGGCTCATCGGGCAGATCCGCCATCTCGGGGCTGCGGTCGGGGTCGATCGCGACGGCGTCGACCCAGGCGCGCACCTCGGTGCGGCCGCCGAGCTCGATCCGCCAGGACGCGGCGGCCGGATCGGTGGCCAGCGTGTCCTGGAAGTAGCGGTGCACGGCGTAGCCCTGGAACAGGCGGGCGCGGTGCACCAGCGCGCGGTCTTCGGGGCGGATCACGTCGACGGCGGCGATCGCCGCTTCGAGGCGCCGCATGATCTGCAGCTCGCCGTCGAACTCGTCCTTGAGCGGCAGCACGGCCTGCAGCTCGTCGGAGAGCCGCTGCACGGCGGCGGCATCGTCGTCGGTCCACTGCTGGCTGGGGGCGAGCTCGGCCAGCGCCACGACGCCGCGGTCGGGGGTGGCGGCCGGCATGGGCGCGCCCATCAGCCAGACGGCGGAGCCGTCCGCGAGCGCGGGCGCGGCCAGGGCGAGCAGGGGCAGCAGGCTCAGCGACACGAGAGCTCCGATCCGGAAGCGGTGCAGGTGAAGGCGGCGGGGCCCGACACGGTCAGCTTGCCGCGCAGGGTGGCGCCGCCCACGGTGGCGGTGACCGAGCAGGGCCCCAGCGGGGCGTCGCGGACGACCAGCGACGAGCTGCCGGCGCCGTCGCGATCGCCACAGACGGCGCGCAGGTCCGACGCATCGGGCGACACGACCTTGATCATGCGCACGCGCTCGACAGGGCCGGCGGCCTCGGGCGGCGCGGCCGTCTCGGCGGCAGGCTCGGCGGCAGGCTTGGTCGTCGTCGGGCGCGTCGCCGGCTCGGCGGCAGCGGGGCGGGAGGAGGAAGCCGCTGCGGCCGCCGCGGGAGCTTCGGCGGGAGGAGGCTCGGAGGGCGCGTCCTCGCGCGAGGGCTCCTCGGCAGAAGCAGCCTCGCCAGAGGTCTCCTCGCCGGACCCATCCTCCCCAGACGCATCCTCACCCGCGGCCGGCTCGGCCGGCGGGGTCTCGACCGGCGCGGCGGACACCGTCGCCACCGGGGCAGGCGCCGGGACAGGGGCCGGATCGCCGCCCCGTCCCGCCATCCACCAGGCGCCGCCGCCGACCAGCACGAGCAGGGCGACGACCGCGGCGATGGCGCCCATCGGCGGGCCGGACTTCGGCGGAGGGTCGTAGGTCGGGACCGGCGCGACCGACGGCGCGACCGACGGCGCCACCGACGGGGCGGGGGCCGGGGGCGTCACGGGAGCCGCTTCGGGCTCGTCGGTGCCGCCGAACATCTCGGGCGCGACGATGGTGTTGTTGGACGGCGGATCGTCGGGCTCGAAGTCGTCGACCGTGATGGTCTCGTTCTTCGGGGCCGGGATGGGGCCGGCGCCGGTGCCGTCCCCGCTGGCCTGTTCCGACAGCACGCCGTCGGCGTCGCGGGTCTCGACCCGGGCGCGGGCCGGCGGCACGAAGGCCTCGGCCACGGCGAGCAGGCTGCCGCCCCGGGCCTGGGGCAGCAGCTCGCGGACGCGGCGCAGCACCTCGGTGATGGCGGGGCGGTCCTCGGGCCGGAAGGCCATCATCGAGGTGACCAGCTCGACGAGGTCGTCGGCCTGGGGGTCGTCGCCCAGGGCGCGGCGCAGCACCGAGTCGCGGTCGCGCGCCTGCTCGGCGTTCTCGAGGCGCCCGGGCTCGGCGCGGCCGAAGGGCTCGCCGACCAGCAGCTCCCAGAACATCGCGCCGACCGAGTAGACGTCGCCGGGTTCTTCGGCTTCCAGGCCGCGCAACCGCTCGGGCGACATGTAGGGCACCGAGCCGTAGCCGATGCGGCTGGTGGCGGCCTCGCGCCCCGCGACGTTGCTGCCTGCGATGCCGAAGTCGAGCAGCTTCACGTCGCCGTGGGTCGTCAGGATGACGTTGCTCGGCTTGATGTCGCGGTGGACCACGTGTAGCGGCTGGCCGTCGTGGCCCTCGCCGTGCAGGGCGGCATCGAGCCCCATCGCCATCTGGCGGACCAGCTCGAGCGCGGCCCGCGGCGCCATGGTCTGCCGCTGCTCGGCCATCACGACCAGCACGTTCTCGAGGTCGGCGCCCTTGAGCGCCTCCATCACGACGGCCCAGCGCCCGTCGACGCGCACCAGGTCGAACACCCGCACGATGTTGCGGTGGTCGAGGTGCCCCAGCAGCCGCGCTTCGTCCCGCAGGCGCCGGCCCGCGTCGGACTCGCCCGACCACTGGATGTTGAGCACCTTGAGCGCCACCCGGGTGCGGAAGCCGCCGAGCGACACCATGTCGGCCAGGTAGACCGTGCCGAAGGTCCCCTCGCCGAGGTGCTGCCGCAGCTCGAAGCGCCGACCGCCGCTCATCGAGCGCCGGTGTCGTCCCCACCGTCCGAGGACGGGGGAGGACCGTGATCGCCGCCGAGGCAGTCTTCGGTGTTGTCGACCTCGATCTCGATGGTGCTCTCGTAGTCGAGGAGGCTGTGGTCGTTGAGCGCGAGCTGTACGGTCAGGATGTGGGGCTCCGCGCCGGCGCCTTCGTGGTCGAGCTGCACCAGGCCCCACTCCTCGACGAAGTTGGTCAGGTAGTCCGACCCGTCGAACAGGTGCCAGTGGCCCTCGTCCGCCGGCACGTCGGTCGTGCCGTTGAAGTCCACGACGTCGAAGTTGTCGATGTCGAGCACCATCACGAACTCGGGGCAGATGGTCACCGAGCTGCTGGTGAAGGGGAAGACGATCCGGACCGAGGGCTCGCCGTTGTCGCCGGACCCGCTGCTGCCGGTGTCGCCACCGGGCAGGGGAGGCGGCGCGCAGGCAGCGCACAACAAGGGCAGGGACAGCAGGAAGGCGGCGGGGAGAGGACGCATGGGCCCAGCATAGTGCGGGGCGCAGCGGCCCTCACCCGTCAATGCACGTCATCTCCGCACCGGCCGCGCCCTCGAGGCACGTGCGGACCGGCGATCCGGCGGCCGGCCACTATCTCCTCGCCAGCCCCGGCCCGACGGGTGAAGGGGCGCGGCGCCGCGGCTCCTCCCCCCCCATGCCTGGCGACGAGGGCACCGTGCTGCACTCCGAAGTGACCGAAGAGGTCTGGTCCGACATCCGCGAGCACGCCCGGCTGCTCGGCGACCATGCGCGGACCGACGGGCTCATCGCCTTCCTGGGCCGCCACGCCCCCGGCAAGGACGTGCTCGAGGTCGGCTGCGGGACCGGCATGCTGTCCTGTGTCGCAGCGCGCCTGGGGGCCCGCAAGGTGCTGGCCGTCGAGCGCACCGCCGTCGTCGAGCACGCCCGCCAGCTGGTCAAGGCTGCCGGCCTGCAGGACATCGTCGAGGTCGTCCAGTCCGACATCGAGCTGCTCGAGCCCGAGCCCATGGACCTCGTGTTCAGCGAGCTGCTCAACGCCGATCCCTTCGCCGAGGGCATCCTGGACGCCATGAACGCCGCGGCCCGCTGGGTGCGCCCCGGCGGCATCCTGGCCCCCCACCGCATCGACCTGCACGTCGCGCTCATCGCCGCGGCCGATGCCGACGCCGAGTTGGCCGAGGGCCGCCGCGCCGTCCGGCGGCTGGGCGAGAAGTACGACCTGCCCGTCGCCGCCATCCTCGACGCCATCAACCAGTCGCCGCGGTCCCGCAACACCGCCAGCTGGGTCGAGCTCCGGTCGACCGCCGCGCTCGCGTGGTCCGGGGACCTCGCGCTCTACCGGCCGCCCGCCGCCTGCACCCGCGTGACCGTCACCCCCACCGGCAGCGGCCGCGTCTCCGGCGCAGCCCTGTGGTTCGCCGCGCCCTACGACGACGAGCTCGTCCTGGCCAACGAGCCCCAGGAGCCCGGCCACTGGGGCATCTTCACCGTGACCTGGCCCCACCCCATCCGGGTCGAGAAGGGCAAGCCCGTCTCCCTGGACGTGTTCCTGGACGACGAGCACGGCGTCGACATCAGCGTCGCCGACTGACCGGGCTGCCCACGGTGCGGCGGGCCCACAGGCGGCCGCGCCGGCGCGGAACAGCGAGCCGCAGCGCGGTTCAGCTGGCCTTCGGGCGCTCCACCCGACCGTCTGCGTGGCGGGCGAAGCGCGTGTCTTCGTCGCCGTGCGTCGGGTCGGAGCGGTCCCAGGGCCAGCCGCCGAAGCGGGTGCGCTGGTAGTCCGTGTAGGCCTGCTGCAGCTCCGCACGGGTGTTCATCACGAAGGGACCCTGCTGGGCCACCGGCTCGCCGATCGGTCGCCCCTGCAGCAGCAGCAGCTGGGACTCGGCCGGGCCGTTCTGCAGCGTCACCGCCGCGTCGCCGCGGAGCTGGAAGGCCGTCTTCGGCGCCCCGTGCCGGTCCGCGACCCGCACCCCGTCCCCGTCGAACAGGTACAGCACCCGGCCCGTCTCCTTGCCGGCGGGAGGCAGGGTGAAGGTCGCGTCGGGGGCCATGCGCAGGGTCCAGATCGCCACGTCGCTGTCGGGCTTGCTGGCCCACGAGTCCGGCGGCGGCGCGGGCGGCCGGGCGCCGCCGAAGGCGCCGGCGATCACCTCGAGCTCGGTCTCGCGGCCCTGGGCGTCCGCCAGCCGCAGCGTCGGCACGTCCGGGGCCCACAGCATCGTGTAGGACGGGTCGACCATCTTGTCGGCCGCCGGCAGGTTCAGCCAGATCTGGAACAGCTCCAGCGGGTTGTCGCGGTCCTGGTGCACCAGCGGGAACATCTCCGCGTGCTGGATGCCGCGACCGGCCGTCATCCACTGCACGTCGCCGCGGCCGTAGCGGGCGGCCGCACCCAGCGAGTCGGCGTGGTCGACCAGCCCGCGGCGCACCACCGTCACCGTCTCGAAGCCGCGGTGCGGGTGCGAGGGAAAGCCCGGGATCGTGCGCCCGTGGTACATCCGCCAGCCGTCGCGGACCTGGAAGTCGCTGCCCAGGTCGCGGCCTGCCAGCGAGGCCGCCGGCGCCAGCGCCCCGTCACCGCGCGGGTAGGCGTCGTCGTGGTGCACGCAGAACAGGAAGGGGTCGAGGGTCGGCCACTGGAAGCCCAGGGGCACCGTGGCCAGCACGGGATCGGACATCGGAAGCTCCGAAGCGGGGGACGCCAGAGAAGTATCCGCGAGGGCGTCGCCGGCGAGGGGCACGCGATGGAACGGTGGGGTGCGAGAGGGGGTGGCCGTCGGATCCGGTCGTCGCGGGTGGGCGTCGGGACGGCCGGCACCGCGGGTCGGCGTCGGGACGGTCGGTGGGGATACCCGGCGCGTCCGTGACGGTCGGTGGGGATACCCGGCGCGTCCGTGACGGTCGGTGGGGATACCCGGCGCGTCCGTGACGGGCGGTGGGGATACCCGGTGCGTCCGTGACGGGCGGTGGGGATACCCGGCGCGTCCGTGACGGGCGGTCACGCTGCGCCGCGGTATCCCGGGGTCCCGTCACGCTCGGCCCCGGTATCCAACGCCTCCGTCACGCTCGGCCCGGGTATCCAACGCCTCCGTCACGCTCGGCCCCGGTATCCAACGCCGACGTCACGCTCGGCCCGGGTATCCAACGCCGACGTCACGCTCTGCCCCGGTAGCCGCCGCGTACGTCCCGCCGGCGCCCGCTCACCCCGTCGTCCACCCCCGGGCCGCAATCCCAGCGGCGAGCCGGGCGGGCACGTCCGCGATGAGCGCATCGGCGTCCAGCGCCCCGCCGCGGAGTGGGAGCGGGCCATCGATGAGCAGCGAAGCGAGGCCGTGCACGGTGCTCCAGGCCAGCACGAGCACCGGCTCGGCGTAGTCGCCGTAGAGCACGCCGTCGTCGACCATGGCCGCGACGACCGTGCGGAGCACGTCCAGCGCGCGCCCACCGGCCCGCTGCACCTCGGGATGGGTCGCGGAGACCAGATCGGGCCGGAACAGCAGCCGGTAGCTGCCCGGGTGGGCGACGGCCCACTGCACATAGGCCCGCCCGGCAGCGCCCAGCCGGGCCACGCCGTCCCCCGCGGTCGCCGCCCCCTCGAGGGCGTCGGCCAGGCCGTCGAAGCCCTCGGCCACCAGGGTGGCCAGGATCTCCTCGCGGTTCTCGAAGTGCTTGTAGGGCGCCTGGTGGCTGACGCCGGCGGCACGCGCCACGGCGCGGATCGAGAGCCCCGCGACGCCGTCGCGCTCGACCACCACGAGGCTCGCGTCCAGGACCCGGCGGCGGAGGGGATCGGCAGCGGCCGAGGCGTCCCCGTCGGAGCGTTCCGCGGGGAGGGTGGGGTCGTGAGGAGGAGCAGCGGACATCGGCACGCTCGGGGGGACGGGGAGGCGATCGCGAGAGGGGGTTGACAGTGTCTACCTCGCCAAGGTAGACGCTGTCAACACCGGTAGACACTGTCTACCTCGCAAGGAGCCGCCATGTCCCCCGTCCTCCTCCCCGCCGCCGTCTCCGCCCTGCACATCCTGGGGGTCGCGCTCGGCCTGCTAGGCATCGTCAACCGGGCGCGGGCCCTCGCCGCCTTCGACATGCCCGCGGCCCTGCGGGCGGACAACGCCTGGGGCATCTCCTTCCTGCTGCTGGTCGGGACGGGCCTGGCGCGGGCCTTCGCGGGCCTCGAGAAGGGCAGCGACTTCTACCTGGGCAGCGCGGCCTTCCACGCCAAGCTGGGGCTGGTCGCCCTGCTGCTGCTGGTCGAGCTGTGGCCGATGATCACCCTCATCCGCTGGCGGCTGAAGCCGCAGCTGCGCGACGCTGCCGTGGCCCGCCGCATGGCGACCCTGAGCCGGATCGAGGTGGGGCTGTACGTGCTCATCCCCTTCGTCGCCGCCGCCATGGCCCGCGGCATCGGCAGCTGAGCGCCGCGCGGTGACATCGGCAGCCGACGCCCGCGCCGCGGCCGGGACCCGGCAGGGCACACCGCCGCGGCCTCGGCTGCTCAGGCCCCGCCCTCTGCGCGAATCTCGATCAGCACCAGCCCGTCGTCGTGGTGCCGCGCGAACAGGCGCAGCACGCCGTCGTACTCGCCGGCGGCGTAGATGTGCTGGATGCCATACAGCCCGGGCCCGACCGCCCGGTTGCGGCTGTCGCACAGGTCGGCCGGCAGGCTCCAGGCGTCGCCCTCCCAGCGGATGAGCACGCGGTTGGAGGTGTCGAAGTCGAAGGCCCGGTCCTCGCCGACCCACAGGCGAACCTGCGTGGCGTCGACGCCGAAGCGCCCGCCGACGGACGGCAGGGTGGCGACCTGCAGCCAGCCTTCGTCCTGCCACTCGTAGACCCAGGTCTCGTGGGAGGGCCAGCTGCGCTCCATGGGCATGGGGCTGGCGTCGGCGGCGATGGTCAGGCGCAGGCGCCCGGCCGGCGTGACCCAGAGGTCCGCCAGGATGGGCAGCCAGCCCTCGAAGGCGGCGACCTCGGGCGGGGTCGGCAGCACCCGCACGGCATCGGTGGCGAGGTCGACAGCGACGACCTGCCGCTCACGACCGGTGATGGACCGCAGCAGGAAGAGCGTGTCATCGAGCTCGACGCCGTCGACGACGCCCTTGGGGGCGACGTCGGGACCGAGCTTCCGCACGGTCTGGTCGGCGCCGTCGAAGCTGAGGATCCGCCCGCTGCCGCCGACGACGAGGTGCACGCGGTCGACGCCCTGGACGAGGGTCGGCGGCATGTTCTCGGGGTTGACCAGCAGCAGGCTCTCGCCGTCCTCGACGCGGCGGAGCCACCAGGCGTTCTTCGGGCCCTGGGAGGCGTCGCGGGCGACGACGACGGCCGCGCCGTCGAGCATGGCGAGCTGGCGCCGTCCGGCGGTGTGGTGGGAGACGACGTCGGCGGCTGACCGGAAGCGCACGTCGTCGGGGGCCCGCAGATCCCCGAGCCCGGCGGTGCCCGGGAAGTCGCTGAAGACGTGGGCGAAGAGCCAGCCGGACGGGGTGTCCTCACCGAGGCGCTCGGCAGGGCAGCGCCGCAGCCGCGCGGCTCGCACGGGCCGGTCGTCGAAGATGGGCCCACGAACACAGTGCTGGACGAAGGCATCCTGGCGCAGGGGTTCGTCGTCCCAGGGCTTGCCCCGGGGGTTCACCGACAGCCAGAGGTCGGCGGCCTCGCGGCTCCAGCCGTGGTCGTCGTCGGCGAGACGGCACATGGCGACGAGCAGGTGGGCGGCAGAGGGCACCCGCACGCTGGCGCCGCGTCGTCGGTCCCGCAGCCGCAGTGGGCGCTCCGGATCGATGACGACCTTCCGCACGCAGGGGGCCCCGTCGCCGAGCCAGCCGCGGGTCCGCGCCAGCGCCCGGTCCGCCGCCCGGGCCTGCTTGCCGGTCCGATCGACGATCTCGACGTCGCAGCCTTGCCTCTGCCCGACCGCCCCAGGCCCTGCGGAAGACTGTGCGGCGGCCCCCCGGACGAGGGCGGCGACGACGAGCAGCCACGACATCGACGCCTCCTGTCCCTCCAGTGTGCCACCGCCCTCGGCCGCGCGGGGCGCTACCCTCATCCCCGATGGCCCAGGATCCCGCCGCCCTCGCCCGCCTCGGCCGCACGCAGCTTGCCCGCGGACACGACCGGGTGGCGGTGACGACCTTCGAGCAGGCGGTCGCCCTGCGCCGGGACCGCCTTGCCGAGGCGCCCGCCGACATCGCCTTCGGGCTGGCGCTGGCCGCCGCGCTGATCGAGCTGGCCGCCGCTCGGAAGCGGGTGGGTCCACGAGCCCGCTGCGGCCCGCTCCTGGACGAGGCCTGCGGCCTGGCACACGACGCCCACGAGCGCCTGCGCCGCTGGGGGCAGCCCGACGCCGCGGACCGCGCCGGGCGCCTGCTCTCGGTCGCCCTGGGCGAGCGGGTGGACGACCACCTGCACGCCGGCCGGGCCGAGGCGGCCGCCCCGCTCCTCGACGCGCTGCGTGCCCTGCCGCCCGCGACCTCCAGCACCCGCGCCCAGGACCTGCAGCGCGTGGGCCGCCTGCGCGAGCTGCAGGGCGACCTGGCCGGCGCCGAGGTCGCCCTGCGCGAGGCCGCCGACGCGTGGGCCGACGGTCAGCACGCCGACACCGCCCGCCTGGGCCGCGCCGCCACCCTCGAGCGCCTCGCCGCGCTGCGGATCGCCCGTGGACAGGATCCCCTGCCGCTCCTCGACGAGGTCCTCGCGCTGCGCCGCCCGGACGCGACCCCCCACCCCACGCGCACCGCCCTCCTGGTCCGCAGCCTCCTCCTCCGGCACCGCAGCGCCTCCCCCGCCCTCCCGTCCCCCCACGCCGCGGAAGCCCTCGCGCTCGCGACCCGTCTGGCCGAGGCCTTCCCCTCCGCCCGCGCCCAGCGCCTGCTGCGTGCGGCCCGACGAGCGGCCTCCCCGGCCCCCCCGCCGCGTTAGCCGGCCGGCCTCCCCGGAGCGCCCGTGTCGTCCTCGTCCATCCCCAACGTGCTGGCCGGTCGCTACGCCAGCGCCGACATGCAGGCCATCTGGTCGCCCGAAGCCAAGGTGGTCCAGGAGCGCCGGCTGTGGCTGGCGGTGCTCAGGGCCCAGCAGGAGCTCGGCGTCGACGTGCCGGAGGGCGCCGTTGCGGCCTACGAAGCCGTCATCGATCAGGTCGACCTGGCCAGCATCGCCGCCCGCGAGCGCGTGACCCGCCACGACGTGAAGGCCCGGATCGAGGAGTTCTGCGCCCTGGCCGGCTTCGAGCAGATCCACAAGGGCATGACCAGCCGCGACCTGACCGAGAACGTCGAGCAGCTGCAGATCCGCTCGGGCCTGGTCCTGGTACGCGACCGCTGCATCGCCACCCTGGCGCGCCTGGCCACCCGCGCGGTGCAGTTCCGCACCCTGGTCATGGCCGGCCGCTCCCACAACGTCGCCGCCCAGGCCACCACCCTGGGCAAGCGCTTCGCCAACGCCGGCGAGGAGCTGCTGCAGGCCACCCTGCGGCTGCAGGAGCTCATCGACCGCTACCCCCTGCGCGGCATCAAGGGCCCGGTCGGCACCCAGCAGGACATGCTCGATCTGCTCGGCAGCGCCGACGCCGTCGACGCGCTCGAAGCCAAGGTCGCCGCCCACCTGGGCTTCACGGCCCGCCTCGACAACGTCGGCCAGGTCTACCCGCGCAGCCTGGACCTGGACGTCGTCAGTGCCCTGGTCCAGGTCGCCAGCGGCCCGGCCAACCTGGCCAAGACCCTGCGGCTGATGGCCGGCCAGGAGCTCGCGACCGAGGGCTTCAAGAAGGGCCAGGTCGGCTCGTCGGCGATGCCCCACAAGATGAATGCGCGTAGCTGCGAGCGCGTGGGCGGCTTCGTCGCCATCCTGCGCGGCCACCTGGCCATGGTCGGCGGGCTGGTCGGCGACCAGTGGAACGAGGGCGACGTGTCGTGCTCGGTCGTGCGCCGCGTGGCCCTGCCCGACGCCTTCTTCGCCATCGACGGCCTGTTCGAGACCTTCCTGACCGTGCTCGACGAACTCGGCGCCTACCCCGCCGTCATCGCCCGCGAGCTCGACCGCTACCTGCCCTTCCTGGCCACCACCAAGGTGCTGATGGCCTGCGTGAAGGCCGGCGCCGGCCGCGAGGAGAGCCACGAGGCCATCAAGGAACACGCCGTCGCGGTCGCGCTCGAGATGCGCGAGACCGGCCGCACCGACAACGACCTGCTCGACCGGCTGGCCGCCGACCCGCGCGTGCCGCTGGACCGGGCCGCCCTGGGCGCCCTGCTGGCCGAGCCCCTGTCCTTCGTCGGCACCGCGCCGGGCCAGGTCGACGCCTTCGTCGCCCGGGTCGGGACGCTGGCCGCGAGGTTCCCGGCGGCGGCGGCCTATGCGCCGGGTGGGATCCTGTAGATCCCCGCCTCCACGGCCAGCCGGGTCCCTGCTGAGTCACCCCGCCACACCCCCTGCCCGCAGCGGCCCACGAGGGTAGCCGGCCCCCTTCCCCGGAGCGCTCCGTGTCCCTGCTCGATCACCCCCTGCTGCAGACCGCCGTCGGCCGGTTCCGCGTCGTGTCGATGGCCGAAGGCACGTCCTTCGTGCTGTTGATGTTCGTGGCGATGCCGCTGAAGTACATGGCCGATCTGCCGCTGGCCGTGCGGATCGCCGGCAGCCTGCACGGCATGCTCTTCCTGGTGTTCGCCGCGGCGCTCTACGCCGCCACGCGCGAGTCCGGCTGGGGCTGGCTGCGGGCCCTGTGGTTCCTGTTCCTGTCGACCGTGCCCTTCGGCGCCCTGGTCATCGAGTGGCAGGCGCGCGAAGACGTGGTGGGCGAGCCGGCCTGATCAGGTCCGCGCGAACGCGAGCGCGGCCTGGGCGGCGGCGCGGCCTTCGTCGTCGGTCGCCATGTCGATCGCCCCTTCCAGCCAGCTGCGGCCTTCGTCGCCGCGGCCCTGGGCGACCAGCAGCTCGCCCAGGTGGACCAGGGTCCGGGACATGCGGGCGCCGGCTTCCTTGACGTGGCCGCCGGGCGCCATGCCGCGGGCGTGGGTCAGGGCGCGCATGAGCGTGGCCTCGGCCGCGGCGGGCTCGCCCGCTTCGGCCTGGGCGCCGGCCAGCAGCAGCATGGCGTCGTGGCAGCCGCCGGGCTTGTCCTGCATGGCGCGCACGCCGACCAGGGCGTCCAGGGCGTCGACGCGGATGTGGGCCAGCACGGGATCGGTGGCGCTGCCCAGCGCGGCGGCGACGTCTCCGGTCGCGGCGAGCACGAGCGCCAGCGCGTCCTTGTGGTTGGCCAGCAGGGTCGTCTTACGCAGGGAGGCCAGGCGCTCGAGCCAGGCGGCGTCGGGTTCCTCGCGGGCGGCCGAGGCGGTCAGGGCCACCAGCCGCGACAGGTCCAGCCGGGACAGGGCGGCGGCTTCGTCGGCGGCCTGGGGGAGGCGCAGGGCGAGGAGGACGAGGGGGTCGACGGGGTCGGGGGAGGGAGCGTCGGAGACGCCGTCGGGATCGAGTTCCTGGTCGAGGAGCTCGTCGTCGGGGAGGTCGGGCGGAGGGGTCGGGTCGGACATGGTGGCAATCCTACGACGTGGCCGCCGGACCATTTCCGCGTCTCGGGGAGGGTGTCACCCGGGTGTCCACACGGGAAGTTGACGAACCGCGGACAGGGGTCCCCGGTCGCAGATCCCAACGCGGGACCTTGCCCCCGCGTCTGGACCCGCGGGAGCGGAGGGAGGCGGCATGCAGCGGCGCTGGTGGGGTCTGTGCGCGCTCGGCCTGGCGGTCGTCGGGTCGGGGCTGGTCTGGAGCCAGGGTCGCTGCCTGTCGGCCTGGTGGCAGTGGGGCCTGCACACACCGACCTGCCCGGCCGGCACGCCGCGCCTGCAGCTGCGGCTGGACACCGGCGACCTGCAGCGCGGCGAGGAGGTCGACGCCGTGGTGACGGTCCGCGCCGCCCTGCTGCCAGAGGACTGGGCCTGGCCCGACGACGTCGACGATGTCGGCGTGCCCGTCCTGCCCTACGACGTCGACACCCTGTCGCTCTCGCTGGAGCCCCAGGACGGCGCCCGCCTGGACCTGGCCTGCGCCTGGCAGGACCTGGGCGACGCCCGCCACGCCTGCACCTTCACCGTGCCCGCCGACCTCCCCGACGGCCGCTACGCCCTGGTCGCCCGGGCCGTCTCCCGCCTGCCGGAGCCCGCCGAGCTGTCGGCGCCGGTCGCCTTCTTCCGCCCCTCGACCACCCACCTGCTCACCGACCGCCCCCTCTACGAGCCCGGCGACGTCGTGCGCCTTCGCAGCCTGAGCCTGGACCGGTTCACCGGCGTGCCCCTGCCCGCCCGCGAGGCCCGGCTCGAGCTCCGCGACGCGGACAACCGCCGCGTGCACCTCGAGACGCTGATCGGCAGCGACTGGGGCGTCGCCGCCGCCACCGTGCCGCTGCCCGCCGACGCGCCGGTCGGCACCTGGACCGTCCGCCTGCAGACCGGCGACGAGACCGCCGAGGCCAGCTTCGACGTGCGCCGCTACGAGCTGCCCACGGTCACCGTCGACGCCCACGCCGCCCGCACCTGGTTCGCGCCCGGACAGCACCTGGTGCTCAACGGCTCCGTGCGCGCCTGGTCGGGCGTGCCGCTGACCGGCGCCGACGTGACGGTGACCGTGCCCGACCCCGGCGGCGCCGCCTGGCCGCCTCCCACGGCGTGGAGCGAGGGCCTGCCGGCGACCACGGACGCCGACGGCGCCTGGGAGATCGACCTGGGTCCGGTCCCCGACGACCTCTCCTCGGCGGCGACCCTCCTCGCCCGCGTCGACGCGGTCGCGCCCTCCGGCGAGCGTGTGTCCACCGCCCTCCCCCTCTCCCTCTCCCCCGATCCGGTCGTCGCCGACGGCCTGACCGAGCTCGGCGGCGGCCTGGTCCCCGCGGAGCCGAACCGCGTCTGGCTGCGCCTGACCACCCCCGACGGTCGCCCGCTGCCCCACCGCGACCTGACCGTGTCGAACCCATGGGACGAGCTCGGCGCCTCGGTCGCCGCGACCACCGACGCCGACGGCGTCGCCAGCGTGCTCATCGATCCCGGGACCCCGGTGTCCCTGGTCGTGCCCGAGCGCCCCGAGCGGCAGCCGACGCACCGCCGTCCCGTCGATCCCGTCGTCGTGCACGAGGTGAAGACCCTGTTCGGCGGGGGGACCGGCCCGCAGGCCCCCGTGGCCGCCCTGCAGCCCGTCGCCGCCCGGGCGAGCGCCCGCTGCGGCTGGCGCGTCGAGACCGACGACATGGCCCACCTGCTGGTGCACGCCGTCGGGGGCCGCGTGCGGACCGTCACGCCCGACGGCTCGCCGGTGGAGCGCTGCCTGGCCGAGGAGCTGGCGTCCGCTTCGCTCCCTTCGGGGCTCTACGAGGTCGCCCTGGACCTGGCGCCGCCCGAGACCCGGGCGACGCTGACGCTGCGCACGAAGGCCGACAGCCTGCAGGCCCACGAGCGCACCCCAGGCATCGAAGCCGCGCTGGAGCAGGGCCGCCACGAAGCGCTGGTCTGCCTGCAGGCGCGCGCGAATCGGGATCCCGTGGGCCCGGTCGAGGTGCCCGTGGCCGTGCACTGGACCCTGCCCGAAGGCGGGCGGGTGCTGCAGACGTCGCTGCTGCCCTCCGACGGCCGGCGCTGGGCGGAGGAGGACTGCATCGGCCGCGCCTTCGCCCGTGCCGCGCGGGAGCACCCGGTGTGGCCCGCGGGCGAGGAGGAGGAGGTCGCGCCGCGCACCCTGCAGGGGCTGGTCGCGCTGCAGGCCACCATGCTCCGCCCGTCCGCCGACGAGGCGACCCCGGACGGCCCCACCGTGCGCACCGGCTTCGAGCTGGAGATCGAGGTCGACGGCGTCGGCCACACCACCTGGCGCGCCGACCCGGGAGCCGTGCCCCGGCTGCGCCTGCGGCCCGACCGCAGCATCGTGGAGCCCGGCGAGACCTTCACCGTCGCGGCCCTGCGTGGCCCGACCCACGAAGGTGCGCTGCCCGACGAGATCACCCTGCACTCCGGCGACGCTCCGCCGGTGACCTGCCCGCGGACGGCCGCCCTGGCCGCGGCGTGGAAGGCCGCCGAGCGCCCGCTGGACCCGGCCTGTCCCGCCCCCGACGACGCGCCCGGCTTCAGCCTGCGGGCGCCCGAGGGCCGCGGCGGCTTCCTGTCGCTCGACGCCGGCGGCGCCCGGGTGGTCGTGCTGGTCCGGTCCCCCGACGGCCACCGGCTGGACCTGACGGCCGACGCCTCGAGCTACGCCCCCGGACACACCGCCACGGTGCAGGTCGAGACCGGCCGCCCGGCCGTGGTCAGCCTGACCGGCGTCGACCTGGCGCTTGGCCAGCTGGCGCCGCTGCCCACGGCCGACAGCCTGACCCGGGCCACCCTGCCGATCGCCGGGGGCGAGGAACGGGCCTTCGGTGGCATCGACGCCTTCGCCCTGGCCAGCGGCGCCGTGCAGGGCGAAGCCGCGGCCCTGGCCGCCCTGCACCGGCTGTCCCTGCGCCCGGCGACACCGCCGACGCCGCGGCCGCAGCGCGTCGACGCCCGCCAGGAGCTGCCCCTCGAGAGCGAGCTGGCCGCCGCCTTCTGGGCGCTGACCGAGGACGTGCGCCGGGCCGCCCCCAGCCTGCCGCGCCCCATCACCCTGCCGGCCTACGCCGCCCTGTGGGACCGGCTGGCCCAGGACCACCCCGATCCCTTCGGCGCGCCGCTCACCCTCGACCGGCTGGACCCCGAGCACCTCGACGCCGCCGACCCGCGCAAGGTCGTCGCCAGCGGCGCCCTGCTGCCCGAAGACGTCGAGCCCTGGCTGCCCTGGATCCGCCGCAACCCCGACCGCCCCGCCATGGCGCAGGTGATCCCATGAGCGTCGAGCTCCGCGATGCCGTCCGTCCCTCCACCTGGCTGGCCGTGCTGGCGCTGGCATCCCTCGGGCTGACCGTCGGCGGCATGCTGGTCGGCCGGCTGCGCGAGCCCCCGCCCGAGGTGACGCTGCGCGAGATCCCCGACCGGTTCACGAAGCTGCTGCTCGAGCCGCCCGAGCCCGAGCGGATCGCGACCCTGCCGGCGATCGGCCCGCCGGCGCCGGTCGACGGACCCGCCACCAAGGAGCGCGGCAGCCTGCTGACCGGGCTCATCGGCACCCGCGGCGAGAACAACAACGGCGACATGGTCGAAGACCTGTTCGCTGCCGGCGACGTCCCGTTCGGGGACCTGGACAAGGCGCTGCAGGGCGCCGGAGGCATGGCCATCGCCGGCAAGGCCGCCGCCCGCAACCCCGACGCCGGCGAAGGCGCCCGAGCCCGCCGCGAAGACGGCAAGGTCGGCCGCTCCGCCCGCAAGCCCCCGCCCCCCCTGCGCCAGTGGTTCCCCGAGACCTTCCTGTGGGCGCCCGAGGTCGTCACCGACGCCGACGGCCACGCCGCCGTCGAGGTCACCGTGCCCGACCGCCTGGGCACCTGGCGGGTGCTCGGGCTGAGCGCGGCGGCCGACGGCAGCACGTCCGGCGCGACCCTGCACTTCGACAGCCGGCTGGACCGCTTCGTCGAGCCCGTCGTCCCCGAGCGGCTCTACCAGGGCGACCGCGTGACCCTGCCCGTGCGCATCGGCAACCGCGGCAGCGACCGCGCCGAGGCCCACGTGCGCATCGTCGGGGCCGGCGCCGTCTCCGGCGCGGCCGAGGCCGTGCGCAGCCTGGCTCCCGGCAGCGCCACCGTGGCCCCGGTCCAGCTGCGCGCCGAGCGCCCCGGCCAGGCCCGGGTCGGTGCGTCCCTGGAAGGCGACGACCGCGTCGTGCGCAGCTTCCCCGTCGAGCCCCGCGGCGACCGCGGCCAGCAGGCCCACGACGGGCTGCTGACCGGCGTCTCGACCATCCCCCTCGCCCTGCCCGACGACGTCAGCTTCGCCCGCGCCACCCTGACCCTGCAGCCCGGCCCCGCCGGCCTGCTGCGCCAGGAGCTGGCCGCCGGGGCCCGCAGCGGCGCCGTCGCCGATCTGGCCGCCGCCGTGGCCCTGGGCGCCAGCGGCGCCGAGCTGCTCGACGCGATGGGCGCGCCCGCGACCCCGGCCGAGCGCGAGGCCCTGCGCAGCCTGCGCCTCTCGTCCCAGCAGCGGCTCCTGCGCGCCGACCTGGGCTCCGACCCCGTCGCGCTCTCGCTGTCCCTCCTCGCCCTCTCCCAGGTGCAGGGCGATCCCCTCGTCGACGAGGTGCTCCCCCTCCTCCGCACCCGCCTGCGCCGGCTGCAGGCCGCCGACGGCAGCTGGGCCGTCCCCGACGGCGCGCCGCTGCAGCAGCTGCTGGCCACGACCGCCCTCTGCGCCCTCGCCCTCGACGAAGCCCCCGCCCGGGTCCGCGCCGGCGCCGTGTTCGAGCGCCACGCCCCCAACGCCCTGGGCCGGCAGCGCGACGACCCGTTCACCGCCGGGCTGGCCCTGGCCGCCGGCATCCCCCAGGGCCGCACCCGCGCCCGCCTGCGCGACGACCTGCTGCAGGGGCTGTCCGCCGCCGTGGCCGACCCCACCGGCCTGGCCGGGCTGCGCCGCCCCGACGGCAGCGCCCTGACCCTGGCCGACGCTGCCCTGGCCGCCACCCTGGCCGACGCCGGCAGCGACCGCTCCGCCGCCGTCTTCGACGCCTGGACCCCGACCCGCGGCTTCGGCGATGGCCTGCGCACCCTGCTGGTCCTGCGCACCCTGGAGCGCCTCGCCCCGCCCGACGCCCGGCCCGACAGCCCCGACACCGTCGGCTACGCCGAGCCCGGCCGCCCCCGCGTCGTCAGCCTGCGCGCCGGCGACGGCCCCGGCGTCGAGCTGCGTCAGGACCCCTCCGGCGCCGCCGACAGCGTGACCCTCGACCTGCCGCTCGACGGGGGCCTGCCGGCCCTGGTCGTCGAGGCCGAGGACCCCGCCCCCGTGCGCTGGCACCTGGTCGTCGAGCACTGGCGCCCCTGGCAGGTCCGCCCCCACAGCGCCGGCCTGGCCGTGCAGCTCGACGCCCCCGACCTGGCCGTCGGCCGCAAGAGCGCGCTGACGCTCACCGTGGACGGGCCGGGAAGCGAGGTCGTGCAGGTCTCGCTCGAGCTGCCCGCCGGCGTGCGCCTGCTGCCCGACGAGGTCGAAGGCGCCGTCGTCGAGCACAGCGACGACCACAGCCTGCGCCTGCGCCTGCCCACCTCGCGCACCGCCCGCCGCGAGGTCCGCCTGCCGGTCGTGCCCACCCTGGCGGGCGAGCTGTGGCGCGGCGCCGTCCAGGCCTGGCTGCCCGGCGAGACGCAGCAGCCGGCCATCTCCCCGCCGGACGCCTGGGTCATCTCGGCCGGCTGAGCGGCGGGCGGCTGGGCGGCGGACGGCGGCGCCTCAGGCGACCCCGACGATCTCCCACTCCTGGCGGCCCGCGGGGGACTCGACCTCGAAGGCGTCGCCTTCTTCGAGCCCCTCCCCCGCCACCCCGAGCGGCGAGGTCAGCGAGATCACCTGCACCCGCTGCCCGCCGACGATGGCCGACAGCCCGCCGACCGGCGCGACGAAGACCAGCTGGGCCCGCGGCCCGTCCAGCGCCACCAGCGCGCCGAGCCCGACGGCCTCGACCGGCGCGGGCTGCAGCACCTCGAACCACGCGGACAGCTGGCGCAGCTCGGCGATGCGCCAGGCCTGGCCGCGGGCCAGGTAGGACGCCTCGGTCGCGCGGGTGTCGTACTTGCCTTCCTGGCGGGTCTCGTCGCTGCTGGCCTCGTCGCGGGCCAGGGCGGCCATGGCTTCGACGCCGGCGAGCTCTTCGGCCAGGGCGGCACGCAGCGCGGCCACCACGGCGGCCTTGTCGGGCAGGGACACGGACATCGGGGCGCTCTAGCCCGCGCGGCCGCCGTCGGGGGCGTGCAGCCGGCAGAAGTCGCCGGCGATCCGGGCCGGCAGCGCGTCCACGTCCAGCGGGCGGCACAGCGCCCCGCCGAGCCCGTCCTGGTGCAGCAGGGCCAGCACCACCGGCGACACCAGCGACAGCGCGCTCAGCCGCGGATCCAGCGCCGCCAGGGTGCCGGCGGTGACCATCCGGCCCAGCAGGTGCTCGACGCCCTGCAGCAGCGGCTCGAGGATGCGCCCGACATAGGTCCGGCCGGTGGTCCCCGGGTGGTCCAGCCCGACCTTGATGCCGACGGCGTGCACATTGCCGACGCCGACGCGCCAGCCCACGACCACGCGCCGCAGCGCTTCTTCCAGGGTGGACCGCGGGTCGTCGACCGGCAGGGCCCGCAGCGCCTCGACGTGGGGGGCGCCCACGGTGGCGGCGGCTTCGAGCGCGGCCTGCACCGCGCCGTCGCGATCCCCGAAGTAGTGCCGCAGCGTCGGGCGGCTGACCCCGGCGTGGTCCGCCATCGCCTTGAGGCTGGTGGAAGCGTCGGCCAGGACGCACTCGAACACCTGGCGAGCCAGCGCGGCGCGCTTCTCGTCGTAGTCGTGGCTGCGCCGGCCGGGGGGTCTCGCCATGGGCCCCCCTAATGGTCCGCGCGCCGTTGTCCCGTATCGCCCCGGTCTCCGCCGCCCGGGCCCGCCAGCTGGGCCGCGAGCTGTGTGGCCAGCTGATCCGGCAGCTCCCACAGCTCGTTGCTGTCGACCCGCCAGCAGGTCAGCTGCTCGTCGAAGCACCACACGACCCGCTGCAGGTACACGAAGTCGGCCTGGGGCTCCACGCGCAGCAGGGTGATGACCGTGTCGTCCAGCCCGTCCTGGCGCACGCGCAGCACGGCCGGATCGTCGAGATCGGCCTGGAGCGGCGGAGGCAGGGCGTCGAGGGCGCGCTGGCGGGCCGAGGAGGCGCCCGGGTCGGCGCCGCGCAGGTCGTCGTCGGAGGAGGAGGTGTGCATGCGGCCCCAGGGAAGCGCTGGCGGGTAGTATATCCACCTTTGGATAGGAAATTGCCCGGTCGACGTGGCATCGCCTCCGGACGAGGCGTGGGCGCTATGCTCGGGCCTCTCCCCCGGGGCCCTCCGTGACCACCGCCTCTCCCGACGGCCGGGACAGCAGCGACGACGCGCTGGCTCCGCTCGAAGACCTCGACCGCACCCTGATGCGCCTGCTCGACCGCGTCTGCCGCCAGGTCGGCGCGTCGCGGGCGTCGCTCTTCCTGCGCGACCCGGTCACCCACGAAGCCGTCACCCGCGTCGCCCACCTCGAAGGCCGCGACGAGATCCGGGTGCCTGCCGGCCGCGGCATCGTCGGCGCCGTCCTGGCCCAGGACCGCACCATGCGCTGGCCCGGCGACGCGCCGGCGCCGGACGCAGAGTCCCTGGCGAGCGCCGGCTACGTGCCGACCTCGGTGCTCGCCGTGCCGCTGCGGGTCGACGGCAGTCCCGTCGGGGTGCTCGAGCTGCTCGACGCGCCCGACGACGCCGACACCCGCGTGCTCGCCGAGCGCATGGGCCAGCGCCTGTCCCACCGCATCGACGCGTCGTCCCTGCACGTCCAGCTGGTCCCCCGCGGCGAGCGCACGGCCCGGCTGGATTACCTGGCCGAGGGCATCATCGGCGCGAGCCCCGCCATCCAGGCCGCCTTCCAGCGCGTCGAGCAGGTCGCCGACACCGAAGCCGGCGTGCTGATCACCGGCGAGACCGGCACCGGCAAGGAGCTGTTCGCCCGCGCCATCCACGCCCACAGCAAGCGGGCATCCGGCCCCCTGGTGAAGGTCGACTGCGGCGCCCTGCCCGAAGAGATCCTCGAGAACGAGCTGTTCGGCCACGAGAAGGGCGCCTTCACCGGCGCCGACAGCGCCGCGGCCGGCCGGCTGGAGCAGGCCCACGGCGGCACCCTGTTCCTCGACGAGGTCGGCGAGCTGTCGCTGACCAGCCAGACCCGGCTGCTGCGTGTGCTCCAGGACCGCGAGGTCCAGCGCCTGGGCGGCGGCAAGCCCCGCCCCGTCGACATCCGCATCGTCGCCGCGACCCACCGCGACCTGGCCGCGATGGTCCGCGAGGGCCGGTTCCGCGCCGACCTGTTCCACCGCCTGCAGGTCGTCCGCATCCGCCTGCCCGCGCTGCGCGAGCGTGGCCACGACGACATCCTGCGGCTGGTCGAACACTTCACCGCCGAGCACGCCCGCCGCCACGGTCGCACCGTGCGGCGCATCCCGGCCGACACCCAGGACGCCCTGCTGGCGTGGGCCTGGCCGGGCAACGTGCGCGAGCTGTCCCATGTGCTCGAAGCCGCCGTGGTGCTGTCCCGCGACGGCGTGCTGCGGCGGGAGCTGCTCGAGCTCGAGTCCGTCGTCGCCGTCGACGGCGCGCGCACCGGCGACCCCTTCGGCGTCTTCGCCGACGAGCCGACCATGGCCGAGCTGGAGTCCCGCTACCTGGAGTGGCTGATGGACCACCACGACGGCCAGAAGGCCGTCGTCGCCGAGATCGCCGGCATCGGCCGCACCACCCTGTGGCGCAAGCTCAAGGCGCTCGGGCTCGACTGACCGGCGGGGTCACGGTGCCGACAGCTGCCGCCGAAGGGGTCGGCCGTCTGGACCCGGTCGAAGCCGAGGGCCTTCGGCGCCCGCAGGGAGAGGACGAGCGACGCCCCCGCCTTTGCAGGGCGGGGGCGAGCGCGGGGGAGGCGACCCGCCTTTGCAGGGCGGGCCGCCCGGGGCTCAGTCTTCCACGGGGCAGGCCATGACCTCGCCGTAGGGCGTGTCGTGCCGCACGCAGCCCATCAGCGCGGAGGGATGGCGCAGCTGGCCGGGCTCCTCGATGGGCAGCTCGATGCGGGCCAGCTCGAACTCCAGGTCCCCGCTGCGGTCCAGCACGACGGCCATGGAGTCGTCCGCCACCACGCAGATCATCGCTCCCGCGGCGCCCGGGGCGCAGTCCAGGGACGCGTCCACCTGCATGTCGGCCAGGCCGTGGCTCACGTCCAGCGCCAGCTCGACGCGGATGCGGGGGTCGGGCTCGGGCAGGATGACCCGCTGGCGGGCGGCGTCGCCGGGGCCGGCGGCGTCACAGGCGGCGGAGCGCAGCTCGATCCAGCCGGAGATCTCCAGCTCGTCGTCGTGGCGGGGGCGGACCTGGTCCAGCTCGAAGCGCGTCGCACAGCTGCCGCGGGCTTCGTCGGGCTCGACGCGGGGCTGCAGGCCGTCGGGCAGGTCCCGCAGGGCCGCCATGCCGTCGAAGATCACCCGGCCGTCCATGGCGGCGTCTTCCAGGGCGGCGCGGTCGGCAGCGGCCTGGTCCGCGGGGGCGGCGGCGTCGCAGGCGACCAGGGAACCGGCGGCGGACAGGGCGAAGACGATGGAACGAGCGGCATGCATGGGGGTCTCCGGGGAGCGGACCGGGGCGGGACTGCCGGGGTCGCTCGGAGTAGATGCAGGGGGCATGCCAGGCGCCCCGATCCCCATCGCGGGGGCCTCTTCGCCGAAATCAGATTCAATCTGGAACTCGGCGCCGGTTCATTCCGGAACACGTACCGTTCAGAAACAACCTGGAGACCTCCGATGCTCGCCCTCCTCCTGACCCTGGTGGCCTGCGGCCCGCCGACCTGCAGCGAGAAGCTCGACAGCACCGACTGGTTCGCCGAGTACGAAGAGCCCGCCGCCGACAGCTGGCCGCAGTACCGACGCGAGGTGCGCCACCGCGGCGTCGCGCACCCCGACGTGCACCTCTCCAGCGACCTGACCGAGACCTGGCGCACCGAAGCGATGGCGATCGGCAGCTACACGGCGTCGAAGTCGTCGCCCACCGTGGCCGGCGGGCAGGTCTACGTCGGCGTGGACGACGGGCGGCTGTACGCCCTGGACCAGGACGACGGCGACGTCCTGTGGTCCTTCGAGACGCACCAGGTGAAGGTCGAGGACGACCGGGCCGACGACGACCCGGATCATCGCGGCATCCACGGCACCGCCGCCGTGGCCGACGGTCGCGTGTTCATCGGCGACTACAGCGGCTGGCTGTACGCCCTCGACGCCAAGGACGGCGCGCTGCTCTGGGAGATCGACCTCGGCGGGTCGATCGGCGCCTCGCCGGTCCTCTACCAGGGCATGGTCTTCGTCTCGGTCGAGTTCCCCGACCCCGACGGCAAGGTGTTCATGGTCGACCAGGCCGACGGCTGCGTGGTCTGGGAGAGCGAGTACCTCGGCAACCACCCCCACTCCTCGACCACCATCGACCCCGACACCGGGACCCTGTTCGTGGGCGCCAACAACGGGCGCTTCGCGGCCTTCGACTTCGTCGAGGGCGATCTGGTGTGGGAGGTCTGGATGGAGGACGTCGACGAGGACGGCGTCGGCGACGAGATCAAGAGCACGGCCGCGGTGTCGGGCGACCGGGTCTACATCACGTCATGGGACAAGCGGCTGCACGTCTACGACATCGACGACGGCAGCGAGCTGTGGTCCTTCGAGACCGGCGCGAGCAGCATGTCCTCGCCCAGCGTCTACGGGGACGTGGTCTACGTCGGCAGCCACGACGGGCGGCTCTACGCCCTCGCCGACGGCGATCAGGACTTCGACGACGATCAGGACCGCGAGCTGTGGCACTGGCAGGCCGAGCAGCGCATCCTCTCCTCGGCCACCGTGCTGCCGGGCGACGACACCGTGCTGATCGGCTCGGACTCCGGCGAGGTCGCCCTCCTCGACCGCCTCACCGGCCTGCCCCTGTGGGAGCACCGCGCCGAGGGCCGGGCCAGCAGCGTGCCCACCGCGGTCGGCGACGCCCTCTACGTGTACGACGGCGCCGGCGTCACCTGGCGCTTCGATCCCTGAGCCGCGCGCGGGTGCCGCACCGGCGACCGCCGCGCACGCGGTATCGTCGACCTCCCTGGAGGTCCCGTGTCCGACACCCCGCCGCCCGATGCCAGCGCGTCCGGGTCCAGCCCGAGCCCCACCCCCGACAGCCCACGTCCCGGCGGTGGCGTCCTGCCCCCCGACGATCGCCCGACCAGCTCGAAGTCGTCGATCGTGCTGGCGCTGGGCCTGATGGCCGCGCTGGTGGCGGCCGCGGTGGCCATCGTGATGGTGGGCAGCGCCGATCCGGCGGCCCAGCCCAAGGGCGACGCGCAGCCCAAGGCCGCGGCCCGCACCGCATCGGCCGACGTCCCCGCAGGCCCGCCGGTCGAGCTCCAGGTCATCCTGGCGACCGGCGGCGAGGCGTCCGCCCTCGATCCCGGCCAGGACGTCCAGGTCGGCGACCAGGTCGTGTTCCAGGTGACCGTCGAAGAACCGGCCCGGGTGCGCGTGTGGGCCGAGGTCGACGGTCTGCCCCACCAGCAGCTCGGCACCTTCGATGTCGAAGGCACCGCCGTGCTGGGCGACGAAGAGGGCCTGGCCGGCTTCGGCTTCGGCAACCCCGGCGCCGTCGTGTTCCGGGCGTCCACGGCCGAGTCGGGCTGTCCGGTCGGCGCCTGCGCGAGCTGGGCGGTGATCGCGCACTGAGACCCGGGCCTGGCGGTCGACAGGGCCGCGCGGAGACTTCCGGGCAGAGACTTCCGGTACGATGGACCGTCCCTGATCCCCGGATGGTCCCCATGCGCCGCGCGCTCTCCATGCTGTTCGTCTCGTCTCTCGCCATGACCCTCGCCGCCTGCGGCGACAAGGGCGACGACGAAGACGCCGACACCGACACCGACACCGACACCGACGGGTCCACCGACACCGACACCGACACCGACGGGTCCACCGACACCGACACCACCGGCACGGACACGGACACCGACACCGACACCGACACCGACACCACCGGCGCGGTCGATGCCGATGGCGACGGCTACGACGAGACGGAGGACTGCGACGACGGCGACGCGTCGATCCACCCCGGCGCCGACGAGGTCTGCAACGAGGTCGACGACGACTGCGACGGCGACGTGGACGAAGACGCCATCGACGCCAGCACCTGGTACGCCGATGCCGACGGCGACGGCTTCGGCGACGCGGCCACCGCCACCATGGCCTGCACCACCCCCGAGGGCATGATCGCAGACGGCTCGGACTGCGACGACTCCGATGGCAGCGTCTTCCCCGGCGCCACCGAGCGCTGCAACGGCATCGACGACGACTGCGACAGCGCCACCGGCGAAGCCGGCACGGCCACCTGGTGGGGCGACGACGGCACCGTCGCGGATGCCACGGCCGACCTGACCGGCACCAGCGATGCGCCCGCCGAGGTGCTGATCGACGCGCCCGGCATCATGGAGGTCTGCGACGGCACCTGGTACGCCAACATCACGATCGCGGCGGACGCGACGCTGAAGTCGTCGAGCGGCGACCCGGCGTCCACCATCCTCGATGGTGCGGCGAGCGGCACGGTCGTCACCGTCATCGGCCAGCGCCCGGCCATCGTCCAGGGCCTGACCCTGACCAACGGCAGCGGCGGCTACCTTGACGCCTTCGCCGCAGAAGGCTTCGGCGGCGGCGTGGCCTGTGTCGGCTACGACCCGAAGAACCCCGACGCCGAGGCCGATCTGACGCTGACCGACGTCGTCATCGAGGGCAACTACGCCGCGCTCTACGGTGCAGGCGGCATCGGCCTGGCCTGCGCCACCACCATGACCGACGTGGTCTTCCAGGGCAACGAAGCGGGCAGCGCGTCCGGCGGCTGGCTCGGCTACGGCGGCGATGCCGACCTCGAGAACGTCGACTTCCTGGACAACTTCTCGGGCTTCGAGATCGGCGGCGCCTTCTGGCTGTCGCTGTGGGGCACCCAGCACGAGCTCACCATGGTGGACGTCCGGGTCGAGGGCAACGAGGCGCTGACCGTCGCCGGCGTCGGCTGGACCCAGTACGACGCGACCTGGACCGAAGACGACGGCGAGAGCACCTGTACGAACAACATCGACGACGAGGTCGGCGGTGTGCTGGTCAACCCCCTCTCGACCCTGTCCGCCGAGGGGGTGGACTTCGGCAACGACACCGACGGCACGGACAACGCGCCGTGGGACATCCTGACGGGCACGCGTCGGGGCACCTACATGGCGCCGTCCGACGCCACCGTCGAGTGTGACGACGAGTACTGCGGCACCGCCGAGACCACGACCATCGGCTCGGACGCCAGCAGCGCCGCCGTGGACCTGTTCGGCGCCAGCGTGGTGCTGGCGGACGACTGGCGGACCCTCGAGTCCTTCGGATTCTACGGCACCTCACCCGTCAGCGACTGTGTGCTCGATCTGTACGTGCTCAGCAACGACAGCTTGAGCGCCACGGGCTGGGAGATCGAGTGGAGCTCCATCGGATCGGACCATGTCGGCGACACGACCGGCTGGACCGACGGCGACGTCGGGATGGTCACCACTCCGGGCACCTACTACGCGGTCGGCTTCGCCACGGACTGCGCCGGTGCGGCCACCTACTTCTACGACGACGGCATCGAGGCGGGCGTCACGGACGTGGGCTTCGGCACCTACGAGGGCACGATCTACACCGAGACCTACGAGCTGCTCGACGCCGACAGCGAGTTCGGGATCAACACCGACGACACGTCGTTCTACATGCGGTGGGACGTGACCACGCTCTGAGCCCCGGTTGACGGTCAGCCCGCAAGTGCCTATACTCATTGTAGTTCGGCACTGCGGGCACTCCGTCGCGCCCCCGGAAGGGTGCGGCTCGACGTGTGATGTGACGCGGTAGACGAACGGTCCCGCTCGGCATGAATCGACCCGAGCGGCTGCACGCGTGTGCCGCACCGTTGGCGGCTCCGCGCGTGTGTGATCCCCCTCACCACGGAGCCCCATGTACATCGTCAGTCTCTCCCCGAACAGAAAGCAGAGCATCGACAGCCGCAAGACGGCGATCCGCCTGGCCAAGGAAGCCAGCGAGAGCCGCCGGGACCCCGTCAAGGTTCTCCGCGACGACGGCTGGGAGCGGATGTTCTTCGAGGACGGAAGCCTGTCCCGGGCCACCTTCGTGACCCGCGACCGCCGCCACGCCGTGACGCCGCTGCGCTGAAGCGTCCGTCGCCGCCCGCATCCGTCTCCTCCCCCTCCCCGGAGTCCCATTGACCTTCGCGACCTTCGAGATCGACGAGAACGATCCCCAGCTCTACACCCACAAGAAGCGCCCCGAGTGGGGCACCGGACTGCTCACCGGAGAAGCCGAGCACCGCCGCACCCTGCAGTTCGAGGACGGACGGGTGCGCAAGTTCAAGGACGGCTTCTACCACCTGCTGGAGCCCCTGGACGAAGGCCCGGCCGCGTCGGCCACCCTGGCCGAGGAGCTCCTGTTCAAGTACCGCAAGGCCCTGCAGGACGAAGCCGACCGCCGCGGCCACGGCGCCCAGCCGCCGATGTCCTTCGACACCCAGGTGCGGGTCTTCGCGTCCCTGTTCGCCGGGGGCTTCCACGGCAGCGACTACGTCGAGAGCTTCCGCACGGCCGCGGACGGCCGCGGGCGCAAGCGCCTGCGCGATCCGGCCATCGCCGTCGCCCAGGACCTGCTGGCCGCCGACCGCCTGGCCGACCTCGTGGACAAGGGGCTGTGGGGCAAGCTGCACAGCGCCGCCATCAAGGTGCTCTCGCGCACCAGCCTGGCCAGCCCGAGCAAGGTGGTCGAGCCGCTGCGCGAGATGCCCGACGCGTTCAAGGAGCGGTTCGGGCGCGCCCTGTTCGCGCTGCTGCACGGCGGCGACCCGGGCGATCTGCAGGCGCGGTTCCGCGAGTGGATCCTGGCGCTCGATGCCGAGGGCCACGTGCGGGTGTCGTGGCCGATGGCGACGGTGCTGCCCGCCCTGTTCGCGCCGGATCGGCACGTGCCGGTGAAGTGGCGCGTGTTCCGGGCCCAGGCGCAGATCGTGGACCCCCACGTCTTCGTCCGGCAGGTGCCCACGCCCGGCGGCTACCTGCGGGCCCGGGATCTGGCGGTCGAGACCGGACGACGCCTCGCGGACGCCGGCCTGGAGCCTCGCGACCTGCTCGATGTGCGCGAGTTCATCTGGCAGACCCTGCGCCCGCGCGGCCAGGAGATCGCCCTCGAGCTCAAGGCCTGAGCCCTGGCGCGGGGTAGGGCCTCGGCGTGACCTCCCTCGTCCGTCGCCCTCCCCTCGACCCCTCGCCAGCCAGCCTGGCCACGGTGGAGCGCATCCACCGCTGGCTGGCCCCGCCGCTGTCCTGGGTGCTGCGGTACTGGCAGGACCTCGAGGTCGTCGGCCGGGAGCACGTGCCCGCCAGCGGCCCGGCCCTGCTGCTGGCCAACCACGTGACCTTCTTCGATCCCTTCACCCTGATGGTCGCGGTCGGTCGGCCCGTGCACTTCATGGCGGGCGAGGGGCTGTTCGACGATCCCGTCCTGGGGCACCTGGCGCGGTGGTCGGGCGCGGTGCCCCGCAAGAAGCGGGTGGCCGACCCGCTGAGCATCCGCCGGCTCGTGAAGTGGACCCGCGTCGGCGGCGTCACCGGCATCTTCCCCGAGGGCGAGCGCACCTGGGACGGTCAGGGGCTGACGCTCGTGCCGGGCATCGGGCGACTGGTCGCCAGCCTGAAGGCCCCCGTCGTCGTGGCGCGGCTGGTCGGCGGCTACCACCAGCACCCGCGCTGGGCGGCGAAGAACCGGCGTGGACCGGTGCGGGTCGAGCTGGATCCGCCGCTGCACTTCGACCGGCGGGCCGATCCGGAAGAGGTGGAGGCGACCCTGCGCGCCGCCCTGGCGGTCGACCCGACCGTGCGGCCGGCGGGACGCCTGCGCGGACGCCGCCTGGCGGAGGGGCTGCCCGACGCGCTCTACCGCTGCCCTGCATGCGACGCGGCCGACCGCCTGCGGGCCCGAGGCGACCAGCTGCGGTGCACCTCCTGTGCGGCGGCGTGGCGCCTGGACCTCGAGCACCAGCTGCACCCCGACGGGGGCGGCCCCGTCCTGTCGGTGCCGACCCTGCTGTCCGCGCTGCGCGCCCAGGGCGCCGACGCCTTCCGACAGGCGCCCGCCGACGGCCTGCTGTGGGCATGTGACGACGTGCGCCTGGACGACATCACCGACGCGACCTCGGTCCCGCTGGGTCAGGGCCGCCTGGAGCTCACCCCCTCGACGCTGCGCCTGGCGGGCACGGACTTCGCCGTCTCCCTGTCCGACCTGCGCGTCATCAACGTCTTCCTGACCCGGCGGCTCCAGCTGCGGACGGCCGAGCGCTCCTTCGAAGCGACCCTCCCCGACGGCCACGCGGCCCTGCCCTTCCAGTGGCTCGGCGAGCCCGCACGGCGAGCGGTGCAGCCATCGGAAGCCGCTGCCGCGCTGTAGATTCCGCGCATGTCGCCTCCCTCGCTGCCCGCCCGCTCCTCGCCCCTCGCCGTCGTCGGCGGCCTCTACGCGCCGGTCTCGCGCCAGGCCTATGTCGCCACCGGCGCCGCGCTGATGCTGCTGAAGTACGCGATGGACGCCGCCCTGCTCTACGGCACCACCGGGGCCTTGCTGTCGCCGCTGGCCTACCTGCTGCCCAGCCTGCAGCTGCGCGGCCTGCTGGCGGGCGGCATGCCCGAGTGGGCCCAGGTGCTCGCCGTGGTCTGGACCCTGCCCTTCGTGTGGGTCGGCGTGAGCATGTCGGTGCGCCGGGCCCGCGACGCCGGGCTGTCGGGCTTCGCCGGGCTGGCCTTCTTCATCCCGCTGGTCAACTACCTGATGATGGCGATGCTGGCGGTGCTTCCGTCGAAGTCCGAGGGCCGCGGCCCGGCCCTGCCCCTGGTCCGCGAGGAGCGATCGGTGGCCAGCGCCCTGACCGGCGTCGCGGCCGGCAGCGTGCTGGGGCTGGCCCTGACGCCGGCCCTGGTGTTCGGCGCCGGCGCCTACGGCATGGCCCTGTTCTTCGGCACCCCCTTCGTGATGGGCGTCGTGGCCGGCTGGCTGCACAACCTGGGCGAGCGCCACGGCGCGGGCCGCACCATCGCGGTCGGGGTGCTGTCCGTCGGCATCACGGGCGGGCTGTTGCTGCTGTTCGGCATCGAAGGTCTGCTCTGCCTGGCCATGGCGGCGCCGCCGGCCTTCGTGCTCGGCATGCTGGGCGCGCTCCTGGGCCGCGAGCTCGCCGCCGTGCGCAACCGCCGGGCCCTGGCCGGCCCCCTGGCCCTGCTGCCGGTCCTGGGCTTCGCCGAGCCCCTCGCCGCGCCGCCGGTCGTGCGCCAGGTGCTCTCGGTGGTGGAAGTCGACGCCCCGCCGGAAGCGGTGTGGCCCGTCGTCATCGCCTTCCCCGACATCCCCGACGACGGCCTGCCCTGGTACTTCCAGGCCGGCATCGCCTGGCCCCAGCGCGCCCGCATCGAGGGCGAAGGCGTCGGCGCGGTGCGGCACTGCGAGTTCAGCACGGGCGCCTTCGTCGAGCCGATCACCGCCTGGGAGCCGCCGACCCGCCTGGCCTTCGATGTCATCGACAACCCGCACCCCATGGACGAGCTGTCGCCCTGGCAGGTCGAGCCGCCCCACCTCGACGGCTTCCTGCAGAGCCGCCGCGGCGAGTTCCAGCTCATCGCCCTGCCCGACGGCCGCACCCGGCTGGAGGGCCGCACCTGGTACACCGTCGACATGGGCCCCGAGTGGTACTGGGGCGCCTGGTCCGACGCGATCATCCACCGGATCCACGGCCGCGTCCTGGGCCACATCGCGACCGTGGCTGCGGCTCAGTCGGACACGAGCACCACGGCCGCGCCGCCGTAGGTACAGGTCGCGAAGGTGAAGGTCGCGTCCACCGTCGCGGCCGCCATCCCAGGCTCGTCGAGCTGCCCGTGGAAGTCGCCGGTGTTGGCGTCGGCATCGAGCGACAGCACGCCGTCGCGCACGCCGAACCGGTGCACCGTGGGCTCGTCCAGGTCGGTGAAGGCGCAGGCATCGGCGTCCCAGCCCCGGTACCAGGCGTCCGGGCCGTCCCGCCAGACCACGCCGCCTTCGGCCTCGACCGAGGTCGTGCGCGGTGCGTCGAACCACAGCTCCTCGGCCGTGAGCATCAGCGTCATGCGCTCGCCGCTGTCCACGCTCGCCCGCTCGCCGTCGAACCAGGTCGACAGCGGCCCGCAGATGTCGGCCACCGGGATCGGCCCGTCTTCGGACAGGCCCGCCACCAGCGCGTCCGACCGGGCGGCCAGCTCGTCGATGCCCTCGCAGCCCCCCGTGCCGTTCGACAGGGTCATCGTGTCCAGCACCGCGTCGCCGACGTGCTGGAGCGTGCCCTCGGACCGGGACAGCAGCCAGATCTGGAAGGGGTCGGTCTGGTGGTTGTAGAGCACCGCCGTCAGGGCGGTCTCCTCGACCAGCACCCCGGTGCTGTCGTCCAGATCCGACAGGGTCAGCGTCCCTGCCCCCGTCGCGGCGCCTTCGTCGCCCGAGTCCTCGCCCTTGTCGCCGCAGCCGGCCAGCAGGGCGATCGCCCACATGAATCCACGCATCCTCGCTCCTTCGTCCGTGCCCCCGGATCGTAGGGCCGACGAGCGCGCCCCGGCAAGCCGCGCACCGGACGGCAGGCGGGGTAGCCTCTCCCCAGCCCGAGGCCCCCATGCGCCACTACCTGCTGCTGGACCGCGCCACCGGCGAGCGCCGCGCCTGGGTCGCCGCGCCCCCCGGCATGACCGTCTACGAAGCCTGCGAGCGCGCGGGCCAGCCCCTGCCCACCACCTGTCGGGGCAGCACCATCTGCGGGCTGTGCCACGTCGACGTGCTCGAAGGCGGCGCGTCGCTGCCCCCGGTCCAGGCCGACGAGGCCGAGCTGCTGGCGCGACAGGCCCCCGACCGACCCCGAGCGCGGCTCGGCTGCCGGATCACACTTCCGGAGGGGCTGGAGCGGCTGGTCTTGGGGGTGAGCTAGGGGCCGCCCGACGTCGTCGTCACCGCCCAGCGGGATCGAAGGCGATCACTCGCACAGATCGCCCTCGCAGGAGATGCTGACGTCGTCGCCGAAGGTGTAGACCGAGTCCCCCCAGCGGATGTCGGTGGGTGCGTTGTCGTTTGAGGTCTCGCCCAGATCGCAGCGGCTGGCGGTGAATACATCACTCCCGGACACGCCGCCCCGGATGGCGGCCCCGGACGCACTGTCCGACTCGTTGCGCCAGATCCTGGCCGGGGAGGAGGTGCTGGTGCCTTCGCACTCGACCTCGCTCGCGTCGATGTTGATGGCGGCGGCGACGCCAGAGGTGTCGTTGTCGGTGACCGGCGTGTCCACCAGCGAGAGGAAGCTGCCCGCACGTACATCGAAGGCGCCGGCCCCGCGGTAGCCCGTGTTGCCGTTCACGTTGCCGTCCTCCATCGTCCAGGAGCTGTCTCGCATGAACACCGCACCACCGTGTTCGCTGGCGTAGCCCCCCGTGATCGAGCCGCCGGTGGAGCGCAGCGCGCAACCCTCGAGGAGCAGTCCGCCTCCGTAGTCGGCCTGGTTGTCGGCGAAGTCCACCGACGCGAGCTCGACCGACGCGCCCGAACAGTACAGGCCCCCTGCGTTGTCGTAGTCCGAGCCGATCCAGGTGTCGGTGCGGCTGCCGTTGCCGTTGCGGATGTCGATGTCGCGCAGCGAGACATCCTCGGCACCGTCCACGATCGACACCACGGTTCCGTCGTAGCTCGCGTCCAGGATGACCGAACCGTGGCCGACCAGGTCCACGTCGGCGGAGATCTCGAGCATCGTGTAGAAGCGTGCGTTGCAGAGGTGCGCGACGCCGGGCTCGTCGAGCAGCACGGACACCGGCGACGACGACGTCCCGGTGAAGGACGCGGTCAGATCGCTGACGTGCCCGCTGCGGTCGACCCAGGTCACCAGACCATCCGACCGTGTGCCGCCGTTGCAGTCGTTGTCGATGTCGTCGCAGATCTCCTCGGCGTCGGGGTTCACCGCGGCATCATCGTCGTTGCAGTCGCGCTCGGTGGTGACCCAGGCGGAGTCGTCGTCGGGCGCTCCCTCACAGGTGGACTGCCCGGTCGAACGGTCCCCATAGCCGTCCTCGTCCTGGTCCCGATACCAGGTCGTCTTCGACGACGAGCTGGTGGTGCTGTCATCGTCGTCGGCCGTGCCGTTGCAGTTCTCGTCGACGTCGGCATCGTCGCAGACCTCGGCGGCCGTCGGGTTGATGGCCGCGTCGCCGTCGTCACAGTCTCGGGCCTGGCGCGCCCACGACTCGTCGTCGGTCGAGGGGTCGTCACACTGCAGCGCCGTCTCGTCTTCGACACCGAACCCGTCACCGTCCTCGTCGAGATACCAGGTGACCATGGTCGTCTCGTCCGTGTCGGTGTCGGCGTCGTCGATCAGATCGTCGCAGTCGTTGTCGGCGCCGTCGCATCGCTCCGTCGCCCCCGGGTGGATGTTCGGGTTGCCGTCATTGCAGTCGTCCGCCGACACACGGTAGGTCCGACTGCTGGTCGTGGGGTCGTCGCAGACGCGCACGGGCTCGGCATCGGCGCTGCCGTAGCCGTCGCGATCGTTGTCGACGTACCAGTCCGTCTTCGCGTCGTCCGAGGCGTCCGGGTCCGCATTGTCCGCCAGACCGTTGCAGTCTTCGTCGGTGTTCTCGTCGTCACACTGCTCCGTCGCCCCGGGATGCACGTCCGCTCGGCCATCGTCGCAGTCACCGCCGACGTCGACGAAGCCTTCGGGCGCGTCGCAGGCATCGACCGCTTCGAGATCGTCCCCGAACCCGTCCCCGTCCCCGTCTGCGAACCACTCCGAGAAGCCGAGCGGCAGCACGTCGTCGTCCTCGTCATCGACCAGCCCGTCGCAGTCGTCGTCCGCCCCGTTGCACACCTCGTCCGCCCCCGGCGAGACCGCGTCATCGGTGTCGTCACAGTCGCCGTCCACCTGCGTCCAGACCTCGTCGCCCAGGGCCGGGTCGTCGCAGGCCAAGGTGCTGGTGTCTCCCCCGAAGCCATCCCCGTCCTTGTCCTGGAACCAGGGCTCGGCGTCGACAGCGTCGGACTCGTCGATCAGATCGTCGCAGTCGTTGTCGTACCCGTCGCAGTACTCGTCCCTTCCGGGGTGGACGCGCTCCTCGCCGTCATCACAGTCACCGCCCTGGGTCAGCCACGGCCCGCCGGTCTCGGGCTCGTCACAGCCCTCGACCGCGCCGTCCCGGTCGCCGTAGCCGTCACCGTCCAGGTCGGGGTACCACTCCGTCTCGTCGACGGCGCCCGCCTCGTCGATGTACCCGTCGCAGTCGTTGTCGACCCCGTCACAGCGCTCGTCGGCGAACGGGTTGATGTCGGGGTCGGTGTCGTCGCAGTCCTCGTCGACCGAGTAGCCGTCGCCGTCCGCGTCGACGGGATCCGCGTCCCCAGCCCCTCCGGAGTCACCGTCCTTGTCGCCACAGCCGATGGCGAGAGAGGAACAACAGAGGACGAAGGACAACACGACACGTGGCGCAGACATGGCACCTCCGGCGAGCGGTTCGGGAGGGTGGTGCGACACCACCGGACTGGGACCGCGCCAGCATAGACGACGAGGCAGGCGCTCGCGCCAGCAAGTTCAACGGAGGACGAGAAGCGATGATCCCATGCCGTCGGCGATGCAGCCACCGCCGAGGCCGCGCCCCCGTCAGGGACAGGTCGGCGGCACCGGGTAGGTGATCACGATCTCGGCCCCCGGCGCGGGCGGGGTCTCGAAGACGACCATGTTGGCATCGGCGTCGTAGACATAGCCGCCCTCGATCGGCGCTCCGTCGACGGTGATGTCGAAGGCGTCGCTCTCGACGGGCACGGTCGACAGCGGACAGCTGCGGAAGAACAGGGTGGCCTGGTTTCCGATCTCGTCGAGCTCGGGTCCCAGGTCGCAGGTGCAGATGCTGGCGGTCACGCCGTCGAAGGCCAGGGCGACGTCGAGGTAGGCGTCGCCCGGCTGCGCCGACGACTCGGCGCCGTCGCAGGTCGTGGTGCAGCCGGTCTCGCGGTCGCCGACGATGGTCGACACGTGGACCTTGTCGCGATCGGGCTTCAGGTCTTCCAGGAAGTCGATGTAGTACGCGGCGTCCAGCCCGGACTGTTCGGGCTCGTCGCTCAGGATGACGATCTCCAGCCAGGCGTCGGGGCGGTGGAAGCCGGCGTTCTCGGCGGACGCCAGCGGCTCGCTCAGCGCGAGCTCGATGGCCGCCAGGCCGCTCTCGTCCCCCATGTCGTCGGTGCCGACGTCCAGCGCTGCGGCGAGTACAGCGACCGGGTCGGTGGTCGCCGGGGTGATGAAGGGCGGCTCGCCCTGCAGGCGCCCCGCCATGGTGGGCGTCACGATGTCGGTCGTGACGACGCCGACCTGGTAGTCCAGCGCCAGCGTGGAGAAGTGTGTGAAGAAGGCCTCGATGTCGGCGATGACACGGGCCTGCTCCTCGCCCATCGAGCCCGAGTTGTCGACGACCCACAGTACGTCGATGGCGGCGTCGGGCTGGATGAAGGTGTCGGTGGCCGTGGCCTGGATGGCCAGTCCGCCGAGCGGCACGTCCAGCACTGGCCGGTCCGGGTCGTCGCTGACCACCTGCAGCGTGGCTTCGTCCCGCCCCTCGCCCACCGGGAGGAACCACGCGAAGACCTCGCGCTCGGCCCCGGCGGCCAGCACGCCCGACCAGGCGTCCCCGGTGATGGCCCCGTCGGTCGACCAGCTCAGGTCGTCGACGGTCAGCGGCGCCTCGCCGACGTTGCGCACGGTCAGGGTGCGCCGCGCCTCGCAGCCCAGCTCCAGGGTGCCGAAGTCCACCGTGTCGGGCACGACCTCGATCTGCGGGACGGCGCGACCCGCTTCCTCGCCCGGGGCCTTGATGGTGTAGTCGCTGCAGCCGACCAGCAGGACGGCGCAGCCGACGCCGCACACGGCCTGGCCCGCAGCAGCGGCGACCGCCCGGGTCATGTGGCGAACAGCTGCCCCAGGTCCCGAAACGCCTTGAACTCGAGCGCGTTTCCGGCGGGGTCGCGGAAGAACATGGTGGCCTGCTCGCCGACCTGCCCGCGGAAGCGGATGCCCGGCGCGATGACGAAGGCCACGCCGGCGTCCTGCAGGCGGGCAGCCAGGGCTTCCCACTGCTCCCAGGGCAGCACCACACCGAAGTGCGGCACGGGCACGTCGTGCCCATCGACCGGGTTGTCGCCGCGATCGCCCGCACCCTCGGCCAGGTGGGCGACCAGCTGGTGCCCGAACAGGTCGAAGTCGATCCAGCGGTCGGCGCTGCGGCCTTCCGGACAGCCCAGCAGGCCGCCGTAGAACGCCCGCGCCGCCGACAGATCGTCGACCGGGATGGCCAGGTGGAAGGGGGCGGGCATCAGCCGCCGCCGGCGATCAGCCCGCCGCAGCACATGCAGAACATGGCCAGGAACAGCACCAGGATGACGACGGCGTTGATGTACATGCCGCGGCGCTCGGCCGGCGGTTCCGGGATCGGCCCGCCCGAGCTGCGCGCGTCCATGTGGGCCCGGATCTGGCCGGTGGCGATCTCCATCGCTTCCTTCGTGAAGCCGAAGGGATCGAACAGCGCCATGACCATGGCCTTGAGCTCGACCTCGGTCCCGCCGCCACCGGGCTTGAACCGGGCCTCGATGGTGACCGGGTTGGTCCACCCGAAGCCCTTGCGCCAGCGCACCAGGCCGAGGGCCTCGTCGTCGTCGACGAGCTTGTACTTCTGCATGTCCCCGATGGCGTTGAGGACGAGCGCCTTCGCGCTGTCCGCGTCCATGGGGAGGGTGATCGTCTCGATGGTCTCTGCGCCCATTCCGGCAGCGTAGCAGCGGCGGGTGGAGCGCGCCCGGCGTGACGGATCGTCGCCTGCTCGTCACCCCCGCCCGTCGCCGGACGGGGTACATGGGCCAGACCCAAGCCCGTGATCGTGTGCCCCCTCCCGGCCAGCGACGCGTCCGGAGAGGAAGAGATGAGCACCGAGCCCGAGCCTGCAGAGGCCACCCCCGAGGGTGGTTCCGACGGCGACCCCCAGGGTCCGACCTTCGCCGACCTGGGCCTGCACCCGACCCTGGTCGAGGCGGTGGCGGCCCTGGGCTACGACGAGCCCACCCCGATCCAGGCCCAGGCCATCCCGATCCTGGTCGACGGCCGCGATCTGCTCGGCCTGGCCGCCACCGGCACCGGCAAGACGGCCGCCTTCGCGCTGCCGCTGCTGCACGCCCTGCAGACCGGCAGCCGCGACGGGCGCCCCCGGGCGCTGGTGCTGGTGCCGACCCGCGAGCTGGCCCGCCAGGTCGCCCGCGCGCTCAAGGGCTACGCCCGCGAGCAGGACGTCCAGGTGCTCGAAGTCTACGGCGGCGCCAGCATGCGCCACCAGCTGCGCATGCTCGACAAGGGCGTGGACGTCGTGGTCGCCACCCCCGGCCGCGCGCTGGACCACCTGCAGCGCGGCAGCCTCGACCTGTCCGCCCTGACCCAGGTCGTCCTCGACGAAGCCGACGAGATGCTCGACATGGGCTTCCAGGAAGACCTGGAAGCGATCCTGGGCGCCACCCCGGACGGGCGCCAGACGGCCCTGTTCTCGGCCACCTTCCCCGACCGCCTGCGCGGCCTGGCCAAGCGCCACCAGACCGGTCCGGCCCGGGTCGAGATCCCCCGCACCCAGGAAGCCGAGCGGCCGCGCATCACCGAGCGGGTGCACGTCGTGCGCCGCGCCCACAAGGCCGCCGCCCTGGCCCGCGTGCTCGCGGTCGAAGCCCCCACCGCCGCGCTCATCTTCTGCCGCACCCGCGTCGACGTCGACCGGCTGGCCGAAGAGCTCGACGAAGCCGGCACCCGGGTCGAAGCCCTGCACGGCGGCCTGTCCCAGGGTGAGCGCGACCGCGTCATGAAGCGCCTGCGCGAAGGCATCGCCGACCTGGTCGTGGCCACCGACGTCGCCGCCCGCGGCCTGGACGTGGACCACCTGTCCCACGTCATCAACTACGACGTGCCCGACAGCCCGGAACCCTACGTGCACCGCATCGGCCGCACCGGCCGCGCCGGCCGCCAGGGCGTGGCCATCATGCTGGCCGAGCCGCGGGACCGGAACAAGGTCCGCAACATCGAGCGCACCATCAAGCGCCGCATCCCCGTGGCCGACCTGCCCGGCGTGGACGACCTGCAGGCCGCGCGCCTGGGCCGACTGGCCGACCGCATCGCCGAAGGCGTCGGTCGCATGGTGGACGAAGAAGACGACGCCGCGGACGCCGCGATGGCGCCCTACCGGTCCCTGGCCGAGGACCTGCTCGACGAAGGCGAAGCGGTCGACCTGCTCGCCGCCGCCCTGCACGCCCTGGCCGAAGCCACCGGCGAAGCCGTCGGCAACGAGCAGGAGATCCCCGACGGCCGGCGCCCGCCCCCGTGGCACAAGGAACACGACGGCGGTCGGAACCAGGGCGGCGGCAGGCCCGGCGACACGCGCGGCGGCGACGCCCGCGGCGGCGGCAAGCCCGGCGACTCGCGCGGCGGCGGACCGGGCTGGACCCGGCTGTTCGTCAGCATCGGCCGCAACGCCGGCTTGCGCCCCGGGGATCTCGTCGGCGCCATCGCCGGGGAGACGCACCTCCCCGGCAAGGCCATCGGCTACATCGACATCAAGAGCAGCTTCTCGCTGGTCGATGTGCCCACCAATGCAGCGCAGGCCGTGATCGCCGCGCTCCAGAACACGACGATTCGCGGCCGGCGGCCCACCGTAAAGGTCGATCGCTACTCGCACTGATCCATACTTCCATTCATGTCGGCCACAGGGCCGGCTGGGCCGCAGCCCCCCTCGGCTGCACACCACCGGGAACGTCCCCTCGTTCCCAACTTCGAGAGACAGAGACATGGGAAACAAGCTTTTCGTGGGCGGACTCGCCTGGGCCACTGACGACGAGGGCCTGCGCGCCGCCTTCGAGACCTTCGGCGAGCTGACCGAAGCCAAGGTCATCCGCGAGCGCGACACGGGCCGCAGCCGCGGCTTCGGGTTCATCGGCTTCGCCAACGACGAAGACGCCGAGAAGGCCCGCACCGAGATGGACGGCGCCGAGCTCGACGGCCGCACCATCCGCGTCAACGAAGCCGAAGACCGGCGCGGTGGCGGCGGCGGCGGCGGCGGCGGCGGCGGCCGTGGTGGTCGCGGTGGCGGTCGTGGCGGCTTCGGCGGCGGCGGCGGTGGTCGCGGCGGCAGCCGTGGCGGTCGCGGTGGCGGCGGCGGTGGTCGTGGCGGCAGCCGCGGCGGCGGCGGCGGTCGTGATGGTGGTGGCGGCGGTGGCTACGGCTACGGCGGCGGCGAGTGGTAGGCCGACCCGGCTGACCCCTCCTTCCCCCGCGCTTGCGGGGGGAGCCCTCCGGGGCGGACCCCTCCCAGTCGGGAGCCGGTCCGCCCCGGCTGCGTCTCGACGGTAGGCTCCGCCCATGACCCGTGCCCCCGACTTCTTCCTGATCGGCGCCATGCGCGCGGGCACGACCACGCTGCACCACACGCTCGGCAGCCACCCCGACGTCTTCCTGCCCGACGCCGAGCAGTTCTTCTTCGACGGCGACGACTTCGTCGAGCACGCCGAGGACTTCCGCGGCCCCGACGGCCGCTGGCGCCCCGTGCGCTTCGACGACCCCGCCCGACGCACCCGCTGGCATGCCGCCTTCGACGGCGCCGGCGACGCCCGGGTGGTCGGCGAGGACTCGACCACCTACCTGACCAGCACCAAGGCTCCGGCCCGGATCGCCGCCGAGCTGCCCGACGCGCGCATCGTCGTCAGCCTGCGCGACCCCGTCGCCCGCGCCTGGTCCCACTACTGGCACATGGTCCGCAGCGGCCGCATGCTGCTGCGGTTCGAAGACGCGCTGCTGTCCCAGCGCGGCACCCTGCTGCACCGCAGCCGCTACGCCCCGGCCCTGCGCCGCTGGCTGAAGCACGTCCCCCGCGAGCGGCTGCACGTCCTGATCTTCGAGTCCTTCGTCGCAGATCCCCAGGCCGAGCTCGACCGGCTGTCAGCCTTTCTGGGCCTGGACCCGCCACTGCGCCACGCCGCCCTGCCCGCCGACACCCGGCACCGCCACCAGGCCCGCCTGCCCGCGCGGCCCGCCCTGCAGCAGGCCGCCAGCTTCCTGCGCCGCCTGCCCGCCCCCTGGCGCCCGCTGCCCCTGATCGCCGATCCGACCCGCCGGGGCCCCCGGGGGCCCGCCGTGCGGCTGCTCGAGGCCCTCGCCGGCCGCGAGGTCCGGCAGGGCACCCCGGACATGCATCCGGAGACCATGGCCCTGCTGCAGGGCGTCCTCGGCGACGACAACGCGGGCCTGGACTCGCTCATCGGCCAGCCGCTGCAGCCGTGGTGGCCGTGGTTCGAGGACGGGCGTCCGGTCTGAGGCCGGGCAATCGTCACGCGCGCCTCACCGGAAAAGCAGGCCTCCCGAGTACCCTCTCCTCGTCCCATCCCCGAGAGGTACCGATGTTCGCCCTGCTCGCGCTCCTGTTCGCCTGCGCCGGAGACAAAGGCGCCGACACCGGACCGGACGGCGACACCGACGCCACGGACATCGCTGACGCAGACGCCGACGGCGACGCCGACAGCGACACCGACACCGACACCGACACCGCTACCGACACCGACACCACGGACGAGGGCGTCTCCTCGCTCTCCGGCACCGTGGACTGCGACGACTGCGCCCCCCAGCTCGTGATCGTGGTCTTCGCCGAGGGCGACCTCGACCCGGACAGCCTGGAAGGCGCGCCCACCGCCGACACCACCCTGACCGCGCCCGGGCCGTTCTCCTTCGACCTCGCCGCCGGCCGCTACCAGGTGCTCGCCTGGGGCGACGACGACGGCGACCACGTCCCGGACCTCGACGAGCCCCACGATCTCAGCGACGTCATCGCGCTGTCGACCGACGTCGACGACGTGGCCCTCACCCTCTCCCGCAGCCTGCCGTACACCGACCTGCCCGACTGCGATGCCCATGCCCTCGACACCGTCGTGGCGATGGCCCCCGTCGCCTCGGCCCCCGAGGGCGCCCTGGACGGGAGCCTCGACGAGTGGGCCGACCGAGATCCCACACTGGACGACCCGTCCCACGGCAGCGATGACTGTGGCGTGCCCACCGGCCTCGACCTGCGTGCGATCCACCTCGGGTGGGACCAGGAAGACGGCACCACCTTCGCCATCGCCACGGACACGCCGCCGGTGTCCGGCCAGGCCGTGACCGTCTTCCTGCGCCAGCGCGAGGAGGCCTTCGGCGCAGGCGAGCTGGCCCTGACCGCCCGCCACGACGGCACCGGCTGGAGCGTGGCCATCGTCGCCGACCCGACCGGCGATGCCGAGACGGTCGGCTTCGTCGACGCCTTCGTCGGAGAGGGCATCGAGTTCCAGGTTCCCCGCGGCTACCTGGGCCATCCCCAGGGCTACCGCATGCGCGCCGTCGTCACCGAGGGCGGCGACGACGAGACGGCCTTCGTGCAGCTGGGCGCAGGCGATGCCGCCGACACCGACGGCACCCCGCGTTCGCTGGCCGGCGGCGTGCTGGTGCTGGCCGAGGGAGCATCCGAGAGCGACGCCCGCGCCGTGCTGGACGCCACTCCGGAAGCCGAGCTGCTGGAGTGGGACGAGGAGACGGCCATGGCAGAGGTCGGGCTCTCGCTGGCCGAGGCGGAGACCTGGGAGGACCGGGTCGAGGCGATCGCGCGGCTGGACGAGCTCGTGGCCGCGTGGCGGGCCGACGCGCGGGTCGAGGGCTGGATCCCGGCCGACGCCGGCGACGACGAGGCGCTGGTCGAGGGCAACGAAGACCTGCTCGCCTACCGTGGCACCGCCGGCGAGATCGGGGCGCTGGCCTACACCACCGCCCAGGTGCAGTGGGCGCAGCAGCTGGTGGTGGACTGCCAGGCCCGAACCGATCTGGCGCCGGTCCGCATCGCACACGTCGACAGCAACATGGCCCGCGGCACGGCCAGCGTCGGCGGCCGGAGCCTGGACGACTGGTTCGCAGGGGACGTCAGCCTGCACGAGTCCTGGGCCGACATCGAAGAAGCGGGGACCAGCGGCGAGGTGAGCACGCACGGCCTGCGCACCGCCGCGGTCATCGCCGGCGCCAGCGTGGCCGAGGAGGACGGCCTGCCGACCGTGCCGGTGGTCTCGTACCACCGCGAGTCCGACCGCTACATCGGCGACCGCAGCAGCGGCGTGCTGGCCTTCGGGGGCGTCGACCCGGCCTTCGAGTTCCCCCTCGACCTGCACCTGTGGCCCCGGGACTTCGCCAGCAAGCACAAGCGCAGCCACCTGGCGGTGACCCGCGAGGCGCTGTCGACCGACCCCGACATCGTCAACGCCAGCTGGGGGTCCTACGCGCGGGGACGGTACTGCCTGAAGGAAGGCTGCGAGTGGGTCCACGGCGGCGAAGGAGGCTGCTTCTGCGGTGGCATGCAGGTCCCCGACAAGCAGTGTGGCCAGGTCACGGGCGACTACGCCCCCTCCGTGCCCGACTACGGCGACGCCATGAAGCGCATCGCCGCGGCCCACCCAGACACACTGTTCGTGGTGTCCGCCGGCAACCAGTGCGACGACCTGGACGACGGCCGCTCGGCGTGGTCGCGCTTCGACGGCACCGAAGCCAACCTGCTGTTGGTCGGCGCGCAGTCGCCGGGACCGTCCACCTTCGACGTCGTGCAGGCCGGCTACAGCAACTACGACGGCGCGGTCGCCCTGTGGGCCCCGGGCTCGGTGCTCACCTGGGTGCCCAACCTGTATGTCAGCACCCCCGAGGGCAGCGACAGCTACAGCGCCACCTACACCAAGGCGCACCGCCACAACTGGCAGGTCGGCACCAGCTACAGCGCACCGCTGGTCACCGGCGTGGCCGGCTTGGTGCACGCGGTTCACCCCGACCTCTCCGCGGCTGGGCTCAAGGACCTGCTCATCGGCAGCGCCGAGTCGCTCGGCTCCGGAACCGGCGGCAACAGCCTGAGCGCCACGCGCTCCGTGGCGGCCGCGACGGTCGACCGCCTGGGGGGCACCCACGTCCTGTCCATCCAGTCGGCCACCTTCTCCGCGAGCTGCAGCGCGCTGTCGACCGGCGAGACCATCGGCAGCCGCATGGACGTCGAGTGCCTGACCTTCACCCTGACCGAAGACAGTGGCACGATCTCCGGCAGCGGCAAGCTCACCGAGGGCGACGCCGAGAGCAGCCACGGCCTGAGCGGCCACATCGACGACGAGCTGCTGCTCTTCGACGCCACCCTGACCGGCACCGACTGGCAGCCCGGACCCGGTCCAGCCGCCACGACGCTCAGCGCCACCATCACCCCCCTCGACGACACATTGGGCAACGCCGTCCACCTGCTGACCGACGGCACCCTGTACGGAGAGGTCGAGCTGCGGGACGCAGACGGGGAGATCACCGACAAGTGCACGTGGTCTGGGACCTTCACCGGCACGCTCGTCGAAGCCGAGGAGTTCGGGTGGTGAGCCCCGCTCTGTTCACCCTGGTCGGTCTCGGCTGCGCACACCACCTGCCCGCTTCGCCGCCCATGGACGCGCCGCCGCCGGAGGTGGAGACGCTGTGGCAGGCCGTGGTGGAGGAAGGATCCACCGACGCGATCGTCGTCCTGCACCACGGCGAGGTCCTGCTCGCCTGGCCCCCGGTCGACGAGCAGGTGCCCATCGAGACCATGTCCGTGACCAAGTCCATCGTCAGCCGGGGCATCGGCCGACTGTTCACGCGGGGTCTCCTGGACGATGTCGATGCCCCGATGTCGACCTGGATCCCCACCTGGGGCCAGGACGAGCGACGGGAGATCACGCTGCGCCAGGTCCTCGAGCACCGCTCGGGACTGCAGAACGACGACACGACCGTGTCGATCTACAAGAGCCACGATGCCTTCGGTCACGCCGTGGACAGTCCGCTGGAAGCCGCGCCGGGCACGACCTTCGAGTACAACAACAACGCGACCAACGCCCTGGCCGCCGTCTTCCAGCAGGCGGCGGGGACCCGGATGGACGAGTACATCGCGACCGAACTGTTCACGGCGCTCGGGATCGACGACTGGTGGTGGTACGTCGACCGCGGTGGCCAGCCCCACGGCATGTCCGGGCTGCGGCTGCGGGCCGTCGATCTGGCGCGGCTCGGTCAGCTGGTGCTGGACGAGGGACGGGTCGGCGACACCGCCCTGCTGTCTCCCGACTGGCTCCGGTCCAGCACCGTCGCCAGCGAGGACAGTCCCTGGACCGGCTGGCTGTGGTGGCCCGTGTGGGGCGAGGTGCACTACGCCGCCACGCCCGCCCTGCTGGCCCTGTGGGCCGACGAGGGCGCAGACGCTGCCCGGCTGGATGGCCTGGAGCACGAACGCTTCGAGAGCGCCGCCGCCTTCCGACAGGCGCTGAAGGCCCGCGTGGGCGACGACGCGGTCGCGCGGCTCGGCTTCGCGATCGGCCCCCACGTGCACCCCATCCAGCGGCGCCGCCAGGTCGGGGCAGAGGCCCAGGGCTACCTGGGCCAGTACCTGTTCGTGCTGCCGGAGGCCGAGCTGGTCGTCGTGCGCCAGACACGCGGGCGGGCGGGGAGGGACACCGACTTCGCCTCCCTGCGGGACCTGGTGGTCGACCTGGGGGAGGCCCTGCAGGGCGATTAGGGAGGGGCACCCCCCGGAGTGCCCATGGCCCCCCTGTTCTCCGACCCGGCGTCCATCTCCCCCGGCCTGCTCGAGGCGATCGCCCACATGCCGACCACCAGCCTGCCCGTGCTGGTCAGCACCGAGCTGCAGGCGGCCCTGAGCGACGCCGCCGTCATGCGCATCGCCGTGCACCTGGCCGCCAAGAGCCGGTCCGAGGGCGGCTGTCCGATCGGCGCCGTCGTGCGGCGGGACGCCGACGGCGTCATCGTGGGCAAGGGCCACAACACCCTGGTGCAGGAAGGCCACCCCTACAACCACGGCGAGACGTCCGCGATGCGGGACGCCGGGCGCGTCGACTACAGCCGGACCACCCTGTACACGACGCTGAGCCCCTGCGACGTGTGCACCGCCCTGCTGCACATGCGCGGCGTGCGGCGGGTGGTCGTCGGCAACGTGCGCTCGGTCCAGGCCAGCGCCGACCAGAACCTGGCCATCCTGCGGGCGCAGGGGGTCGAGGTGGAGGTGCTCGAGGACGAGGAGGGGGTCGCCCTGTACGAGCGGTACCAGGACGCCCACCCCGACCTGGATCTCGAGGACTGGAAGGGCCTGGCCGCGGTGCGCAACGGGTAGGCAGACCGATCAGGCCCGCCGGCGACGCCCCCAGACCAGCAGCACGACCCACCAGCCGCCGGTCAGCCCGGCGCCCGCCTGGCAGCCGCAGCCCGCGACCTCCTCGCCCAGCCGGAAGCCCTTCTTCCCGGGGCGGGGGCCGCCCTCGGCCGGATCCTCCTCCCCCGGGGTCCCGTCCGTCGTCCCGTCCGACGCGCCGTCCTCTCCCGTGTCGCCCGGCGCACCCGACTCGCCCGGCCCCTCCTCCTCCCAGACCCCCTCGCAGCTCACCGTCAGCCGGAAGGCGCTGACCGCCCCTTCGTAGCCATCGACCACCAGCACCGTCGGCTGGCCTGCGGTCGCCGTGTAGCTGAGCGCTTCGTCGCTGGCGTCGCCTTCGTCGCTGCCCGCCACACAGCCGGTCCCGTCGCAGGCCGTGTCGGCCAGTGCGTACAGATCCAGATCCGCGGACAGTCCCGTCAGGGTCACCGACACGGTCTCGTCGCGACTGCTGATGACCTGGTAGACGACCTCGGGGCCGCTGTAGGCCCACTCCGCGCAGCCGTAGAAGCCGTGCTCGGACGTGGCGCCATCGGCGTCGTTGGCACTGTCCACCACATCGCCGCAGGTCAGGGTGGCGATGGGCGCGCAGGCCGGTACGTCCTCGCAGACGGGCGCCGGCAGCCCGTCGTAGACCCCCTGGTCGACCCACAGGCTGCTCGCGCTGCCGCAGTCGCCGTGGAAGGGATCCAGCTTGTTGCCGCCACCGTCCCGCACCTCGAAGTGCAGGTGGGGTCCGGTCGAGTAGCCGGAGCTCCCGACCTCGCCCAGGAACTGTCCACATGCAACCGTGTCGCCCGGGGACACGGCCACCGTCCACTGCCGCAGGTGCCCGTAGATGGTCTGGTTGCCGTCGGGATGCTGCAGCCAGACGTAGTTGCCGAAGCCGCCCCCACCCGAACAGTCCCCTGTGGTGCACTCGTCGAACTCGCCGTCGTTCGTGTACAGCACGGTTCCCATGGCGGCCGCGACCACCTCGCGGCCGGCGTACATGCCGTCGAAGCCGCCGACCCCGAAGTCGCTGCCGCCGTGGCCGCTGTAGCGGATGCCGCCGCAGGCCCAGTCCACGCCACCGTGATCGACATAGGCCGTCGGATAGAAGTGGTGGTGATCGGCGTCGCTGGCCGGGAAGCGGAAGCCCCCGCCCAGGGCGACACCGGAGACCAGCCACCAGGGCATCAGCCCACCCAGGCGCGGGCGTTGCGGAACATCCGCAGCCAGGGCCCGTCGGCGCCCCAGTCGTCCGGGGTCCAGCTGTTGGCCACCGTCCGGAACACCCGCTCGGGGTGCGGCATCATGATGAGCGCCCGACCGTCCGTGCTGCACAGACCCGCGATGCCCGCGGGGGAACCGTTCGGGTTCGCGGGGTAGTGCGACGCGATGCGGCCGCGATGGTCCAGATAGCGCACCGCGATGGTGCCAGACCCCGCCGCGGCGTCCAGCCCGCCGTCGGCGAAGGACGCCCGCCCCTCGCCGTGGGCGACGGCCACCGGGATGCGGCTGCCGTGCATGCCGGCGAGCATGATCGCGGGACTGTTCTCGATGCCCAGCGTCGCCACGCGGGCCTCGAACTGTTCACTGCGGTTGCGCAGGAAGCGCGGCCAGTGGTCGGCGCCGGGGATCAGGTCCTTGAGCTGCGACAGCATCTGGCAGCCGTTGCAGATGCCCAGGGTGAAGGTGTCGTCGCGGTGGAAGAAGGCCTGGAAGGCGTCGCGCGCCACCCCGTGGAAGCGCACGCTCTTGGCCCAGCCGCCGCCCGCGCCCAGCACGTCGCCGTAGGAGAAGCCGCCGCAGGCGACCAGGCCGGCGTAGCCAGTCAGATCGTCCCGCCCCTCGAGCACGTCGCTCATGTGCACGTCGACGGCGGTGAAGCCGGCCCGATCGAAGGCCGCCGCCATCTCCAGCTGACCGTTCACGCCCTGCTCGCGCAGGATCGCCACCCGCGGGCGCACCCCGGTCGCCACGAAGGGCGCCGCCACATCCTGGGCGGGGTCGAAGGTCAGCGACGGCGAGATGCCGGGATCGTCGCGGTCGAGCAGGGCGTCGTAGGCTTCCTTCGCGCAGTCCGGGTCGTCGCGCAGCGCCTGCATCCGGTAGCTGACCTCGGCCCAGGTGCGCTGGGCGCCGACGCGATCGAGCCACAGCACCTGCCGGTGCTCGGGGCCGGTGACCGTGATGTGGTCATCGGCCGCAGGCGCACCCAGGACGTGCACACACTCGGCCAGCAGCCCGTCGGCATGCAGCACGTCCAGCACCCGATCCAGGTCGGCCACGCGGACCTGCAGCACGCCGCCGGGTTCCTCGGCGAACAGCTGCCGCACGGGATCGCCGGCGGGCAGCTGGATGGACAGGCCCGTGTGCCCGGCGAAGGCCATCTCGCACAGGGTGGCCAGCAGGCCGCCGTCGCTGATGTCGTGCCAGGCCAGCACGCGGCCCTCGATGCGCAGGCGGTGCAGCGCGTGCCACAGCCCGACCAGGCGCTCCGGGCGGTCCAGGTCGGGCGGGGTCGCGCCGATCCGGCCGTGCACCTGGGCGAAGGCGGACCCGCCCAGCCGGCCGGCGCCCGCGGACAGATCGACGTGCACCAGCCGGGTGTCGCCCTGGTCGGTGCGCAGCTGCGGCGTCAGGGTGAGCCGCACGTCGCGCACCGGGGCGAAGGCGCTGACGATGAGCGACAGGGGGGCGGTCACGGTGTGATCGCCGCGATCGTCCGTCCACTTCGCCCGCATGGACATGCTGTCCTTGCCGACGGGGATGTTGATGCCGAGCGCCGGACACAGCTCCATGCCGACGGCGCGCACCGTGGCGTACAGGTTCGCGTCTTCGCCCGGGTGGCCGGCCGGGGCCATCCAGTTGGCCGAGAGCACCACCCGGGACAGCTCGCCGATGTCGGCGGCCATCAGGTTGGTGAGCGCCTCGGCGACGGCCAGCCTGCCGCTGGCCGGACCGGACAGCAGCGCGACGGGAGTGCGCTCGCCCATGGCCATGGCTTCTCCGGTGAAGCCCACGTAGTCGGTGGTGGTCACCGCCACGTCGGCGACGGGCACCTGCCAGGGGCCGACCATCTGGTCACGGACCACCGTGCCGGTGATCGACCGGTCGCCGATGGTGATGAGGAATTCCTTGCTGGCGACCGTGGGCAGGGACAGCACCAGCCGGGCGGCCGCCTCGATGTCGACGCCGCGGGTGTCGATGGCCGTGCGGGGGGCGATGGCGCGCGACACGTCGCGGTGCATGCGCGGCGGCTTGCCCAGCAGCACCGACAGCGGCAGCTCGATCGGGGTGTCGTCCAGCAGCGTGTCGCCCAGCTTCAGCAGCCCGTCGTCCGTCGCACGACCGACCACCGCGAAGGGCGCCCGCTCGCGTGAACAGAGGGCGCGGAAGTCGTCCAGCCGGTCCTGGGGGATGGCCAGCACGTAGCGCTCCTGCGCCTCGTTGCACCAGATCTCCATCGGAGACAGTCCCGGCTCGGCGCTGGGCACGTCGCGCAGCTGGAAGTGTCCGCCCTTGCCGGCATCGTGGACGATCTCCGGGAAGGCGTTGGACAGTCCCCCCGCGCCCACGTCGTGGATGCTGGCGATGGGATTGTCCGCGCCCAACGCGATGCAGCGGTCGATGACCTCCTGGCAGCGCCGCTGCACCTCGGGGTTGGCGCGCTGCACGCTGGCGAAGTCCAGCTCGGCGTCGAGCTGGCCGGTGGACACCGAGCTGGCCGCGCCGCCGCCGAGCCCGATGAGCATCGCCGGCCCACCCAGCACGACCAACGCCGCCCCGGTGGGCACCGGGTCCTTCTGCACGTGGCCCGGGCGCACGTTACCGTAGCCGCCGGCCAGCATGATCGGCTTGTGGTAGCCGCGCAGCTCGGCGCCGACATGGCCGGCCGTCGGGGCCACCGGCAGGCAGAAGCTGCGGAAGTAGCCGGCCAGGTTGGGGCGCCCGAACTCGTTGTTGAAGGCGGCCCCGCCGATGGGACCGTCCCGCATGATCTCGAGCGCGCTGGCCATGCGCGGCGAGGTGCCGACACCGCTTTCCCAGGGCCGCGGGAAGCCCGGGATCTCCAGATCGCTCACCGAGAAGCCGGTCAGGCCGGCCTTGGGCTTGCCGCCCCGGCCGGTCGCGCCTTCGTCGCGGATCTCGCCGCCGCTGCCGGTGCCCGCGCCCGGATGGGGAGAGATGCCGGTCGGGTGGTTGTGGGTCTCGACCTTCATCAGCACGTGGGCCTTCTCGGCCGACGCCCGGTAGACGCGGTCCCGGGGGTCCGACAGCCAGCGCTGGACCGGGTAGCCCTCGACCACCGCGGCGTTGTCGGCGTAGGCCGAGATCGTGTGGTTCTCGTGGGCGAAGTAGGTGTTCCGGATCATCTGGAACAGGGACAGGTCCTGGTCCTGGCCGTCGATGGTCCACGTCGCGTTGAAGATCTTGTGCCGGCAGTGCTCGCTGTTGGCCTGCGCGAACATCATCAGCTCGACGTCCGTCGGGTCGCGGGCGAGGGTGCGGAAGGCATCGACCAGGTAGTCGATCTCGTCTTCGGCCAGCGCCAGGCCCAGCCGGGCGTCGGCGGCCACCAGCGCCGCGCGGCCCTCGGCCAGCACCGGCACCCGGGCCAGCGGTCGAGGGTGTTCCTCGTGGAACAGGACCTGCGCGGCATCGACGTCATCGAGGACCGCTTCGGTCATCCGGTCGTGCAGCAGGGGCAGGCAGGCCCGGCGCTCGGCGGCCGTCCAGCGGCCCGCGATGGTCCAGATGGTGCCCCGCTCGATGCGGTCGACCGCCGTCAGACCACAGTTGCGCGCGATCTCCGTGGCCTTGCTGGACCAGGGCGAGATGGTCCCCGGCCGCGGCGTGACCAGGGCGTCCACCCGGGGCAGGGCGTCCGGCACGGCCGTCTCGCTGTAGTCGAGCAGCGCCGCCAGCCGCTCCCGATCGGCAGCGCCCAGGGCGCCCGCCGTGCGGACCAGGTGCACGTGGTGCGCCACGATGCCCGTCAGGTCGGGGGCGCGTCCCTGCAGCTCCTCGAGCAGCTTGGTCAGGCGGAAGGGGGAGCGAGCGGGACCACCGGGCAGCACGAGCATGGGGGCTCCTTGCGGGCGGGTGCCCCTAATGCGGCAGCGGGCCCCAGGCGGCCCCGGACCCGCCTCCGCCTCGGGCCGGCGAGGGCAGATCTGGTACGGTGGGCCAGAACCGAGGAGGAACCGATGAAGTCGACCCTACTGTTCGCTCCCGTCCTGCTACTGGCTACCGCGCTGACCGCATGCGGCGACAAGGATGACAGCGGAAGCAGCGCGGACACCGACGGCAGCACCGACGCCGACACCGACACCGACACCGACGCCGACGCCGACGCGGACACCGACGCCGACGCGGACACCGACACCGACGGCGGCGCCGACACCGACGGCGGCGCCGACGCCGACACCGACGCCGACACGGACACCGACGGCGGCGCGGGGGCCTGCTCGCCGTCCAACCTGGGCGACAGCGCGTCGGCCTTCGAACACGCGGCCGGCACCTACAGCTTCAGCAGCGTCTCCGCGGGCGACGGGGTCGAGAGCCCCTGGACCGAGGGCACGACCTACGAGGTCGAGGTCGAGGCTGGCGGGCGCATCCGCTACGAGACCGACGACGGAGAGGAGAGCTGCTGCTGGGACGGCGCCGACTTCGACACGGTGTACGGCACCGCGGGGAGCACCGACCTGAACATCGTCATCGCCGAGGCCGACTACAGCAACTGTGCGGTCAATTGGTCCGAGGCGTCGGGCACCGTGACCCGCCTCTCGATCCAGACGACCGACTTCCAGACGGTCTTCCTGTACTGACGCGGCTGCCTGCCAGGGTGCGTCGGGCCCGCGGAGCGCGGGCCGTCGGCGTGCGGCAACCGCGACGCCGCGGTCCCGCCACGGGGGATAGGCGGACTGCATGGCCGTCCCCGACCCACCTCCCACCCTGACCCCTGCACAGCCGTCGCAGTGGGGCGAACCGCAGACCGGCCGCGAGACCCTCCAGCTCTACCTGGACACCCTCGCCCCCGAAGCGCCGGAGAAGCCGGCCGAGAAGCAGGCCCGGCTGCCGGTCATCGTGCTCGGCCGAGAGACCGAGGGCGGCGAGGTCGACCTGGTCGTGCGCGATCTGCTCGGCCGCGGCGGCATGGCCGAGGTGCGCGCCGCCGCCCAGCTGGCCCTGGGCCGGCGGGTCGCCATCAAGCGCGCCAAGGACCCGAGCCGCGCCAACCAGCGCCGCGCCCTGCTGCGCGAGGCGTGGGTCGCCGGTCAGCTCGAGCACCCGGGCATCGTGCCGGTGCACCTGGTCGGCGAGACCCCCGACGGCGAAGCGGTCGTGGTGATGAAGGAGCTCCGCGGCGAGCCCTGGGACCGCATGCTGCGGCAGACCCCCGACCGTCGCGGCGAAGCGCTGGTCGAGCACATCGAGATCCTGATCCGCGTCTGCCAGGCGGCCCACTTCGCGCACAGTCGCGGCATCGTGCATCGCGACATCAAGCCCAGCAACGTGCGCCTGGGCGAGTTCGGCGAGGTCTACCTGGTCGACTGGGGCCTGGCCTGCCACGAGGGCGAGGACACCCGCGGCCCGGCCGGCACCCCCGCCTACATGGCGCCGGAGATGTTCCAGGCCACGGGCGCGTCCAAGCGCATGGACGTCTACCTGCTGGGCAGCGTGCTGCACGAGCTGTGGGCGGGCTTCCCGGCCAACGCCGAGGTCCGCGCCGCCGGCTTCCCCGCCATGATGACCGCGCCCCAGGCCCTCGAAGAGCTGGTGCGCCGCTGCTGCGCCGAGGACCCGGCCGACCGGCTGGCCGACGCCGGCGAGGTCGGCGACGCCCTGGCCGCCTGGCTGCGCAACCGCGGCGTGGACGAACTGGTCGACGCCGCCCGGGTCCGGCTGCACCAGGCGGTGGCCGCGATCGCCGCCCTGCGCGACGACCCCGACGACGGCGAGCAGCTGGTCGTGGCCCGCGAGCGACTGGCCGGCGCCCACTTCGGCTTCGACCGGGTGCTGGCCCACCAGCCCGACCACCCCGACGCCCTGGCCGGGGTGCGCGACATCCTGATCGCCGGCGTCCGGCTGGACCTGGCCCGCCAGGACCCGGACGCCGCCCTGGCCTTCCTGGGCGCCATCGAAGACCCGCCCGACGAGCTGCGCGCCGAGGTCCAGGCCGCCTTCGACGCCCGGGCCAGCGCCAACGCCGAGTCGGAACGCCTCGAGCGACTGGGCCGCCGCTACGATCTGTCCCAGGTGCGCGGCGAGCGCGTGGTGCTGATGGCCAGCTTCACCATCGTGCTGGTGCTGGTGCTGATGGTGCCCTACGTGCTCGACGCCGTCGGGATCAGCGTCGATCGCGAGGCCCGGAACCTGGCGATGGTGCTGGCCATCGACGCCGTCTTCGCCGTCGTCGCCTGGCGCTTCCGCACCAAGATGGGGGCGGGCGGCGCGGTCGGCCGGGCCCTGCGGATCCTCCCGGGCCTGCTGCTCGTCGCCACCATCGTGCGCGTCGTCGGCCTGCTCGCCCGGCCGGACTTCGCGACCATGCTGGCCGGCGAGCTGTGGATCTCGGCCGGGCTCTTCCTGGGCGCCGGGGATCTGTTCCGGTACAACAAGCCGCTGACCATCGTCGGCGCCCTGGGGGCGCTGGGCGTCTGGGTCTGGCCGGACCACGGCTCGAGTCTGTACAACGTGACCATGATCCTGATGGCGATGGGCGCCGGGCTCGACGTCGCGCTCCAGCGCCGGGGAGCGACCTGACGCCGCTCTCGAAGGCCGCCGCCTACTCCAGCGCGTAGCCCAGCAGCCGCTCCGTCGTCTGGCCCTCACAGCCCGGATCCGGGCTGACGAAGTGGTCCCCGCTGCGGTCGACGATGCAGCGGTAGAGCGCCACCGCGCCCGACGTCGGCGCGTCGTGGATCCAGCCGACCGGGCCCATCGGCAGCAGCCCCTCGCAGTCCGACGCCGGGGTCAGCAGGTTGTGGGCGCCCACCGCGCACTCGTAGAGCAGCGAGGTCCCGGGCTGCTCCTCGCGCCACAGCCGCCACTGCTGCTCGGTGCTGAACCCGTCGGGGGCCGGGCGGCTGGACGCCCAGTGCCCACGGCTGCTGGCGTAGCTGCGGGTCAGGGTCGTGTAGGGCAGGTCCTCGAAGCCGCAGGACAGCTGCGGCGGGTCCAGGTCGAAGCGGTTGGCCAGCGCCCAGGTGGACCACGCCGCCTTCGCGACCCCGTCGCTGCCCCACAACCCGACACCCAGGCCCGTGGCCGTCTCGTCGGGGTGGTCCTGCATGCGGTGGTAGATGTAGCGGCGGATCCCGGGCGTCCCCAGCACGCTCCGGAAGGAGTCGCACACACCGGCGGCCTGCGCGCTCTGGCTGCTGCCCGACAGCGAGTTGATGCCGCTCTCGGTCAGGTGCACGTCGCTGGCCGCCGCGCTGCCCGGGAAGGTCGCGTGCAGCCAGCCGACCAGCGCGCCCAGGTTGCCGTAGGTCACGAGCGGCCAGTCGTCGGGCGAGAAGTCCGGGGACAGCAGGTTCGGCGGGTAGGGGTGGTAGGCGACGCGCCAGTCCCGCGTCCCGGCGGCGGCGGCCACGGCTTCGATGACGGTCTGGCCGGCCAGCAGCGCGTCGTAGGCGCTCGGCTGGTCGTAGTCGGGGCTGCCGAAGTGATGATCCAGGGACAGGAAGACCTTGGCGTGGTCCTGCTCGGCCCGGATCGCGTCGAAGGCGGCGACGTAGTCGGCCGCGTAGGTGTCCAGCCACAGATCGGCGTCGCAGGCCGTGCCCTGGCCGCAGCCCACGTCGTACCAGGTGTTGCTGTTCACCTCGTTGTGCACGACGAAGTCCGACACGCGGCCCAGACCGTTCGCGCCGTTGTAGCGCCGAGCGATCATGCCGGCGAAGGTTGCGTAGTCGTCGGGATCGTCGGGAGCGCAGAAGATCTCGAAGCCGGGGGCGGCGGGTGAACAGTCCCGCCCCGTCCGCGCCCACTCCGGCACGCCGTAGACCACCGCCGTGATGGACAGTCCCCGCGCGGTCCACTCGGTGATCGCCGCGTCCACGCTGGCCTGCGGGGTGAAGCACCAGCCATCGTAGGCCACCTGCCCGTCGCCGCAGGGCGCGGCCGCGCGGGTCGGCTGCCAGTGGGCCCACACCAGGTTCATCGCCACCGAGCCGGCCATGTTGCCGGAGATGGCGTCTGGATCGGCCCAGAAGTCGGGCTGGATCCCCTTCACCAGGTAGGGGTCCTCGTCGGCGTAGGGCGCCGAGGGGTCGAAGACCAGGTCGCTGTCGATGCTGCTGCCGCCGTCGGTGCTGCCGCCCGAGTCGGTGCCGCCGTCGGTGCCGCCGTCGGTGCCGCCGCCGTCTGCGCCGCCGTCCGTTCCCCCATCGGAACCGCCGTCGCTGCCGTCGTTGCCGCCATCCTGTCCGCCGTCGCCGGCCCCGTCCCCCCCGGGCCCCTGGCGGGTGCCGTCCCCGAAGCCGGCACTGCAGCCCATGAGCGCGAGCAGCAGCCCGGTCGCAGCCCCGCGTCGGGCGGCCCGGCTCCACGGCAGCAGGAGGGTGGTCGTCATCCCGCGAGTATAGGCGGACGGCCCCGCCCGCGGATCCCGCAGAGCCCTCCTGCGGGATCTGCACCGTCCGACCCCAGGATCCGCACGGCGCGGGCGTCCTCCACGATGGCACGGGGCTTGCTCCTCCTCCGCACATCCCCCCCGGAGGCTCCATGACCCCTCGCACCCTGCTCCTCCCCCTGCTGCTGACCGGCTGCTTCGAAGACAGCGCCACCTACGGTGACGGGTCTGGCACCGGCACCTGGACCGGCAGCGGCGAGAGCAACGGCATGTCCCAGGAAGGCTGCCAGGACCGCACCCGCACCTGTGCCGAGATCCGCGCCGCCTTCGCCGACGGGGCCGGCGACTTCGAGCTGGACTGCGACGAAGACGCGGGTCTGTTCACCGTCTACAGCAGCGGCGTGCCGCTCTACGACAGCAACCAGACCACCCCCAACGGCATCGCCGACCAGGGCTGGCAGGTCACCTGGTCGCTCACCGCCACCTGTGCCGACGGCGTCGAAGACGTCACCAGCAGCCGCGGCGAGATCGGCATGACCGTCAACGGCATCCCCTTCTACGGGCCCGAAGACGGCCAGGGCCGGGACGCCATCGTCTACGAAGGCCCCACCCTGGACGACTGCAACGGACACTCCGACAACCGCTGCAGCTACCACCACCACAACGAGCCGGTCTGCGTCTTCGGCACGTCCACGGACATCATGGATCGCGCCGGCGACGACGGCCATCCCCCCGTCGTCGCTTTCGCCGCCGACGGCTTCCCCGTGCATGGGGTCGATCCCGACGACCCCGACGGCGCAGAGCTCGACGACTGCAACGGTCACCAGGACGCAGATCGTGGCTACCACTACCACATGACCGACGACTATCCGTACACCATCGGCTGCCTGGCCGGCCAGGACCGGTTCACCGCCATCAGCAGCGGCGCAGCGGACGGCGAGTGCGACAACAGCGGCGGGCCACCGCAGTGATCTGGCTCCTGGCCATCGCGTGTGCGGGCGTGGACAGCGGATCCGTGGACAGCGGATCCGTGGACAGTGGGTCTCCGGACAGTGGATCCATGGACAGTGGCGACACCGGCGTCGCCTACGACACCCAGGTGCTCGTCGGCGCGGCCGGCGATGCCGTGGACGAGGTCGGCCTGGACGGTGGACAGACCCTGGTGATCGACCGCGCCTTCGCGATGACCTGGTCGGTGACGCTGCTGGACTGCGACACGATGGGGCTCGCGGAGTCTGGCATCATGGTCGTCGGCCACGGGCTCGAGGGCGAGGAGGAGGCCCGCACCGTGCGTGCGCCCGTGGTGCAGGATCTCTCGTCGGCCACCACCGCTTGGATGGACCACGCCCACCCGTGGCCCGCGCAGTACTGCGGCGCCTGGGTGCTGCTGTCGTGGACGAACGAAGCGACCCCCGCCGTGGACGTTGCAGCGGGCGGCGAGCTGCTGGAGGAGGAAGGGCTCGCCCTGTGGCTTCAGGGCTCCGTGGACGGAGTGCCGGTGGAGGCGTGGACCGACAGTGCCGCCGGCGCGACCCTGGGCTTCGTCGGCGAGGCCGGCCAGGACGTGGCCCTCGAGGTCGAGGAGGGCCAGTCCGAGGCCGTGCTCGTCGTCCGCACCGACCGCGCCGCGGCGCTCGCATCGGTCGACTGGTCGCTGTCCGAGGAGGCGCTCGGCCAGGCCGTCCAGGCCGCCCTGCTCGCCCACAGCGAGATCGTGGTGAGTCGCTGAGCCCCGCGGGCCCGACCGGCGTGGGCTACACCAGCGCCCCCGGCCCGGCGACGGGCCCGACGGAGCGCCCGTGGAAGACATCGACGGCGTGGTCGCCGCCCTCGACCGCATCATCGACATCGAGCACCAGCGCGGCAGCCGCGCCGGCTACTTCCCGTGCATGTACCGGGCGACCACCCTGCGGGTCGCCCGCGGCCTGTCCGAAGGGCGCTTCGTCGACGCCGAGCGCATGGAGCGGCTGGACGTGGTCTTCGCCGACTTCTACCTGGACGCCTGGCGCCGGCACGGCGTCGCGCAGGCCTGCAGCGGGCCGTGGCACCACGCCTTTCAATCGGCCCGCGACCCGCAGCTGCTCATCCTGCAGCACCTGCTGCTCGGCATGAACGCCCACATCAACCTGGACCTGGCCCAGGCCGCCGTCGCGGTCGCCGGCGACGGGCTGGACGGCCTGCGCCAGGACTTCGACACCATCAACGACATCCTGGCCGAGCAGCTCGACCAGGTCCAGGACGCGCTCAACGCGCACTCGCCGGCGCTGTCGCGTCTGGACGAGGCCGGCGGCAGCTGGGACGAGCGGCTGTTCTCCTTCTCGCTCGCCCGCGCCCGGGACGCGGCGTGGACCCAGGCCCGCGTGCTGGTCACCCTGCCCGGCGCCGCGCGGCCCACCGCCCTGCGCGCCCTCGATCGGCAGTCCAGCACCACTGCGCGGATCATCTCGTCCGTCCGCCTGCCCGGCGCCCGCGCCGCCGAGCCCGACGTCGATCGCGACGGCGTGCGGCGCGTCATCGAGACCCTGCGCCAGCTCGGCTGAACCGGGCCCCGGGCCCTGGGCGCTACACTCCCGCCATGCCCTTCTTCGGACCCGACCCCGACGACGCCGGCGCTCCCTGGGAGCGCAAGAGCGGTGCGGTACGCATCAGCGCCGAGCTCACGCCGGTGCTGCAGAAGTACGGCCTGGCCCCCAAGATCCGCGCGGCCGACGTGCGCGACCCGCCGCGCTACCCGCCCATCGTCGGCCACGTCGATGGCGCCTGGGTCACCATCCGGGTCGAAGAGCGCAAGGGCGTGTGGGTCCGCGAGGTCTCCGTCCAGGTCGAGGCCCGCCTGCCCGACGACCTGACCGTGCGCGCCCTGCAGGCCCGCGAAGCCCCCCTGTGGGACCGCGTCACCCCCGACGACCCCGAGCTGCGCGGCTCCGCCTACATCGAGTGCATGGACGGCAGCGACGGCGCCCGCTGGCTGCGCCGCAACCAGGACGCCGTGCGCCGCATCGTGGCCTTCGACGCCGAGCTGTCCCAGGGCTTCCTGTACCGGGTCAAGTCCGACCGCGAGCGGGACGTGCCGTGGATCGACGAGAGCGTCGGCGGGCTGCTGGAGATCGCGGGGATGTTGGGCTGACGGCCCGGCTCACTCGCCGGTGTAGATGGCTCCATCGATGTACACCAGACCCCCGATGTGATCGAGTCCGATCAGCTCCACGACCGACTCCACATGACTCGGATCGAGCGACTCGTTCGAGCTGATGTTCATGCTCGTGCCCACTCCCTCGAGGCCGGACAGTCCACTGATGTCGGTCAGGAGGTCGTTGAGTCGGACCTTCACGCTCCGACCGACCCAGCGCAGGTCGGACAATCCGTCGAGCGTCGCCAGACCATCGACCTGCACGAGCGACAGGTCCCCAGGAACCGCCTCCAGTCCGCCCAGCTCGATTGTCGCGAGGATCTCGAGATCCTCCAGCTCCATGCTTCCGCCCAATGTCGCCAGCGCCGGAAGCTCGATGCTGCGAAGCGCACTGCCTTCGCGCACCGAGACAGACCCACCCACGGTCTGCAGGCTCGGCAGGTCGACACTCTGGAGCGCGTACCCCGCATACAAGGTGACATCTCCGGTCACGGCCTCGAGTGAGGCCAGATCGAGCGTGCGGGGCCCGTACAGGAATGCGTCCGAGCCGGGGTAGTAGTTCTCGGAGTAGATTTCGCCCCCCACGGTCTGCAGACCACTCAGCGTCACGGTCCGAAGGGCGTAGCAGTCCACGAGGCGCAGGTCTCCACCCAGCGAGACGAGCGCTGGAAGCGCAAGCTCGGTCGCGGCACTGTTCTCCTCGATCGACAGGTCTCCCCCTACCTCGACCAGCGCCGGCAACTCGAGCACCGCAGGGCCAAGGGTGGCCCGAGTGAAGTGCAGGTCCCCGCCGATTCGCTCCAGGCCACCCAGATCGTCGAGACCGTCGACAGCGATTGCCCCAAGGGTGACCGATCCCTCGACCTGCTGCAGTCCGGACAGTGCGCTCAGATCCACCAACTCGACCAGGATCTCGAGGGTCAGGTCTCCATCGAGGGTGCCAGCCAGCCCCCCCAGACCGTCGAGGGAGGTCAGGCCGACCTCCCGAATGGTCAAGGTCGACACTCGCGAGAGCTCGCTCAGTTCAGAGAGGGTGACGAGGGCCGGAAGGTTCTCGATCGTCAGGGCGCCACCAACCGAACCAAGTGTCGAGAGCGGACGGAGATCGTCGACGCCGGGCAGCTCTCGCAGGGTCAGGTCCCCGGAGAGGCTGGCGACCCCCTCGACGAACCCGAGCTCCGACAAGGAATCGAGCCCGTCGAGCTCGATGGAACCGGGATCGAGCCCGCGCCCCGTGAGAGCTTCGAGATCGGCGAGCTCGGGACAGCTCACGGCACGCAGGTCGGTCCATCGGGCCAACGAAGCGAGCCCGGACAGGTTCTCCACTCGCGTGAGGCTCTCGAGTTCCAGCGAGCCGATGTGCTCCAGTCGCGAGAAGCTGTCCAGCCCAGCGAGTGCATCGAGTTGCGATAGCCGGAGGGTCCCGTCGACGGTGGTCAGCGCAGGGAGATCCAAGCGCTCGAGGTCGGCGGCTCCTTCGACGACGAAGTCACCGTGCACTACGGCCAGGGACTCGAAGCCCTCCAGCGACACATAGCCAGCTGTCCGTGGCAGGTAGAGAGCGCCGACCTGTGTCAGCGACGGGAGCGCGAGCCGGGACGGCGTCTGCCAGTCGGTCAGATCCAGAGACCCGCCGACCCACTCCAAGGCCGGCAGCTCGAGCGACTCGAGCGCGTCCACACCCTCCACACGCAGGTCTCCAGACACCTCGACCAGGCCGGCCAGCTCGAGAGTCTCCAGGCGCGATGCGTCCACCACCAGCTCGCCCTCTACCCCCTCCAGGCAGGCCAGCTCCCGCAGCTCGAGCAAGCCTCCCCCCGTGATCGAGACCCTCCCGACGACAGACCGATAGCGCTCGCAGAACCAGAGGGCAGAGCTCTCCGACGCAAAGCTGATGTCTCCGATGAACACCGTGCTCGCGTCGTCAGCGTCCGCGAAGGCCACCGGCAGGCCGCCGCCCAGAGGCTGTCCGGTGCCGGTGCAGCCCACTGCTGCGAGCCCGAGCGGCAAGGCAACGAGCGCGCGCATCAGCCGTTCCCCGAGATCGTCGGGTTCCCGACGATGTTCTCGAGTCCAATCATGTCGATCAATGCCCAGGCCTGATCGTTCGAGAACCCGTCGTTCCACTTGATCGTGACGTCACCGCCAATCCACTCGATGTCCCACAGCGCAGACAAGCTCGGGACCGTGTCGTTGCCCTCGAGCACGAGCGAGTCCCCGATCTCCCTCAGTCCCGAGAGGCCACCGAGTGCCTCCAGGGACTCGTTGTTCCGTACCCTCACGCTGCCATCGACAGACCTCAGCGAGGTCAGGTCGAGCTCCCTGAGTTCGTCACAGGACGCCACCTCGACGCTCCCGCCAACGTACTCCAGGTGAGCCATCGACAGGCTCTCCACATCGTCCATGGCGAGGTTGAGGGTCCCGGACACCGAGGTGAGCGCGTCCATCCTGAGCTCGACCAGCCGATCCCCCTGAATCGTCAGATCGCCACCGACGGCCTGCATGGCCCCCAGATCGAGGTCGGCCATGAACGCGCCGGTGAACCCCACAGAGCCGGCCACGTCGACCAGGGCCGGAAACTCCGCCCAACCGAGGTAGAGCGACGGAACCTGCAGGTCGCCACCAATCCGGGTGAGCGCCGGGGCAGCGACCCCGTCGGGCTGGCTGCTCGTCGTCACTTCGAAGGTCCCCCCGACCTCCCGCAGACGCGAGAACTCGATGTCCGCGTCCAGCTGGCCATCCAGCTCCAGATCGCCGCCGATCTCCTCGATGGTCTCGAGCAGGCTCAGATCGTCCAGCGTCCACAGATCGCTGAGCCGGAGCCCCTCGTCGAAGACCGGGTCGATCCCCGCGAGGAAGTCCAGTCGGGTGATCTGGTACATGTCATCGATCTCCAATCCGCCGACATGCGACAGCCCCGACAGACGGTCCAGATCGTTCACGACAAGCGAGACGAGGTGCAGGGTCCCGCTGATGTCGACCAGGGTCTCCAGCCCCTCGAGCGACTGCAGGATGTCCAGGTGTCCGAGGTAGACCGGGCCGTCGACGGTCTCGAGCCCGCCAAAGGCCTCGATCGACGCAAGCAGCGGAAGATCGTCGAGGACCACGGTGTCGAGGGTCGAGGCCAGGCCATGGAGTCTGCTGATGTCGGTCAGTGCCTGGTTCCCGACGAGCTCGACACCGCCGTAGCCTTCCAGGGCCGACAACCCGTCCAGGCTCGTGACGCGGTCGAGACCAGAGATGGCCAGGGTCCGATCGATGGATCGCAGCGACGACAGCCCGTCGAGTGAGTCCAGGTCCTGGAGGCCAGAGAGACGAAGCTCGCCGACACCCTGTACGGCGCCGAAGCCCGTCAGATCACCGAGCCGGGGCAGCTCCGCAACTTCGAGCGTACCCTCGACCTCCACGAGCGCAGGGAACGAAACCGTGCCGATGCTGGTGGGGCCGACCAACGACAGATCGCCGTGCACGTGAGCAAGCGCGTCGAAGCCGTCGACGGTGTCCGCGTCGTTTCCCACCGGAAGCCACAGCCCCCCCGCCTCCTCCAAGGAAGGCAGCTCCAGCCCGAACAGCGCGTCCCCGTCGGACAGCTCCACCACCCCCCCCACTTCTCTGAGCGCCGGAGCGGAGAGGGTGGTGAGCGCGGTGGCCCCGTCGAGCTCCAGGGCACCCCCGATCCAGCTCAGCTGGTCCAGCGCGACGACTTCGAGCGTCGGTGAGCTGATGACCAGATCGCCGTGCACAGCGTCCAGGCAGGCCAGCTCTTCGAGCACGCCCAGCTGGGTGCCGGCCAGCTCGAGGCGTCCTCCCACCTCGGAGTAGCTCTCGCAGAAGGCTGCGGCCCCCTCGGCAGAGACCAGCGTCAGGTCGCCGGGGAGCACCGTCCCGGCCGCGCCGATGTCGTCGGTTCCTGACGTCGGCACCGCAGGCAATGTGGGGTCGACGCCTGGACCACCCGCAGCACAGGCGGCCAACAACGCGAAGGGGGTGAGGGCAGTCATTCCGCGTTGTCCTCTGCCGTGATGGAACCCTCGACCACATCCTCGCCGAGTGCTTCCAGCAGGAGGTCGACGCCGTAGGGCGTGAGCGCACGGTTGTCCGTGATGGTCAGATCGCCGGTGACACGCTCGAGCGAAGCCAGCTCGACGACGTCGAACAGTTCATCGTTCTCGACGATGTTCAGATCGCCCTCGACGTGGCGCAACGCCTCGAGCCCGGACAGGTCGACCAGCACGTCCATGTCCTCGATCGTCAGCCCGCCGACGGACTCCAACGATGCCAGCCCCGTCAGATCGGCCACGACCCGACAGGTGTCCAAGCGGACCGGCCCAGCAACCGATCGAAGCTCGGCGAGCGCCCCCAGGCTGGACAGTCGGGGCAACGCGACCAGGGACACGGAACCGTCGACCGTCTCGACATCTTCGAGCCAGTCGAGGTCGGCCAGTTCTCGGCATCGCTCGACCGCGACGTCGGTCGGATGGTCGGTACGCCCCCGCAAGGCGGAAGCACTGGCGAGGCGCTGCAAGTCGATCAGCTGAACCCCACGCCAGCATCGAAGATCGGCGAGCCCGTCCAGGTCGACCAGGTCGTCGAGCGCCTCGAGGCGGAGGGTGCCGTCGACCATCTGGAGGGCAGGCAGACGAAGCGAAGCCAGCTCACCGTCCTCGATCTCGAGGCCCCCCACCCATTCCAGTGCGTCCAGCTCGAGGGTCGAGAGCGCCGACAGGCCGGACACCTGAAAGGGCCCGACGACCGTACGCAGGGCCGGAAACGACAGTGTGTCCGTGGAGGCCGGGCCCGTCACCACCACCGAAGCTCCGACATAGGCGAGCGTTGGAGGTCCCGCCGCCAGTTCGAGGCCGGACAGGCCAGACAGATCGACGCGACCGCCGACCCGGAGCAGGCGCGGGAGAGCAGTGTCCACCCTCGTCAGGCTCGGCAGTCCGTCGAGCTCCAGGTGTCCACCGATCTGTTCGAGCGCTGGGAGTTCCAGCTCGGTGAGCTGGTCCGCGCCGACGATGGACAGGTCGCCATCCACCACACGCAACGACGGGAGCGAAAGCCTGGCGAGGGCGGGGGAATCGATCCGAAGGCTGCCCTGCACCACCTTCAGGCATGACAAACCATCGAGATCCCCGACCTGTGGCACCCCGACGATCAACGAGCCGAACACTGCGTCGTAGTCGTCGCAGAAGGCGTCGAGCTGAGACGAGGTGCTGATGCGGAGATCGCCGATCGAAGGAGTCAGTGCCGACGGCTCCGAGCCGCTGCCGGGATCCCAGGGCACGGTGTCGCCGCAGTCGTACGGTGGGAAGGACGTGGTCCCGGTCTCACCGGAGTCGCCACCGCCAGAGTCGGTCGAGCCCGAGTCGCTCGGGCCGGTGTCCGTCTCGCTCGTGCCGGTGTCGTCGCCGCCGTCGGTGTCGCCGTCCTCGACCACACCGCCACCGTCCTTGTCCCCGCAAGCGATGAGGGTCAGCAACATGACGAGAGTGCAACGCATGGGTACCGGCAGACGGCGGGTGGGACTCCGCCGAGGTGGCCATACTACGCGATGCAGATCACAGCCCCGCACCGAGTCCCCCCATCCCCACCCACTGCCTCTCCCCCGACGTCTACGTCCACGCCCTCGGCCGCGTGTGGTGCGAGCCGACGACCTTCGCCACCGACCTGCTCCTCGCCTTGCTGCTGGCCGTGCTCGCGGCCCGCGCGCGCCCGGACGGGAACGGGGGCGGCCGGGCCTACTTCGCGCTGCTCTCCGTGGCCTTCTTGGTCGGCGGCCTGCGCCACCTGCTGCACCACGAGCTGCTCGCGCTCGTGCCGGCGCTGAGTCGCGTGCAGAACGTGGCGAGCTCGCTGTCGCTCGGGCTGCTCGGGCCGGTCCTGGCGCTCGGGCGGGACGGACGGGAGCGACGGGTCGTGGCGGTTGCCTGGGGCCTGCTGGCGGCGGGCTTCGTGGTCGCGCACCTGGTGTCGGGGGCCTTCTGGCTGACCATCGCCCACCAGAGCATCGCGCAGCTGGCTGCGGTCGCGGTGGTGGTCGCCACGGGCCGGGCGCAGGACTACCGCTGGTTCCTGGGGTCCATCGGGCTCGGGCTGGTCTGCGCGGTCCTGTTCGCCACGAAGGCGGCCCCCCACCCGTGGTTCAACCACAACGACCTGGCCCACCTGATCATGCTGCCGGCCTTCTGGCTGATGGGGGCGCAGCTGGCGCGGGTGAGGACGGGTGGATCGGCTTAGACCCCCGCCATGTCCCCGTACAAGCACCTGCTGTCCCCCCTCGACCTGGGCCACACGACCCTCAAGAACCGCGTGCTCATGGGCTCGATGCACGTGGGGCTGGAAGAGGAGCGGGGACCCTTCGAGAAGCTGTCCGCCTACTTCGCCCGCCGGGCCGAAGGCGGCGTGGGGCTCATCGTCACGGGCGGCATCGCGCCGAACCGGGCGGGGCAGCTCAAGCCCTTCGCCGCGACCCTGAAGTCGTCGCGCGAGGCCCGTCGCCACCGGCACATCACCGACGCCGTGCACGCCCACGACGGCAAGATCGCCCTGCAGATCCTGCACGCCGGCCGCTACGGCTACACCCCCTGGCAGGTCGCGCCGAGCCGGGTCCAGGCGCCGATCAACCCCTTCAAGCCCTGGCCGCTGACGAAGCGCGGCGTGCGCAGCACCATCGACGACTTCGTGCGCTGCGCGGCCCTGGCCCGCGAGGGCGGCTACGACGGCGTCGAGGTGATGGGCAGCGAGGGCTACCTGATCAACCAGTTCATCGTGCGCCACACCAACCAGCGCAGCGACGAGTGGGGCGGCAGCTACGAGCACCGCATCCGGTTCCCGACGGCCATCGTCGAGGGCATCCGCAAGGAGTGCGGCCCGGACTTCATCATCGTCTACCGCCTGTCGATGCTGGACCTGGTCCCCGACGGCAGCAGCTGGCCCGAGGTGCTGCAGCTGGCCCAGGCCATCGAGCAGGCCGGCGCCAGCATCATCAACACGGGCATCGGCTGGCACGAGGCCCGGGTGCCGACCATCGCGACCAGCGTGCCGCGGGCGGCCTTCACGTGGGTCACGAAGCGCCTGCGCGACAGCGGCGTGGTGACCATCCCGCTGTGCACCAGCAACCGGATCAACACGCCGGAAGTGGCCGAAGAGGTGCTGGCGAGCGGCGCCGCCGACATGGTCAGCATGGCCCGCCCCCTGCTGGCCGACCCCGACTTCGTGAACAAGGCGGCCGCCGGTCGCGCGGCCGACATCAACACCTGCATCGCCTGCAACCAGGCCTGCCTGGACCACGTCTTCGAGAACAAGCGCGCCAGCTGCCTGGTCAACCCGATGGCCTGCCACGAGACCGAGCTGACGGTGAAGCCCGCCACGGCCCACAAGCGCGTCGCCGTGGTCGGCGCGGGACCGGGGGGCATGGCCGCCGCCGCGACCGCCGCCGAGCGCGGCCACCGCGTCGTGCTGTTCGACCAGGCCGAGCGGCTGGGCGGCCAGTTCAACATGGCCAAGCGCATCCCCGGCAAAGAAGAGTTCGTCGAGACCCTGCGCTACTTCGACCAGCGCCTGCGGGCCGCCGGGGTCGAGCTGCGCCTGGGCACCCGCTTCGAGGCCGCCGACGCCCAGGGCTTCGACCACGTCGTCGTCGCGACCGGCGTCGTGCCGCGCACGCCGCAGATCCCCGGCATCGAGCACCCCAAGGTCCTGTCCTACGTCGACGTGCTGGCCGGCGACGTGCCGGTCGGCGACAAGGTCGCGCTCATCGGGGCCGGCGGCATCGGCTTCGACGTGGCCGAGTTCCTGGCCGAGCCCAAGAAGGACCCCAGCGTACACCCCGACCTGGCGCAGTTCATGGCCGAGTGGGGCGTCGACCTGGGCGGCTGGGGCGCCGACCGCGACGGCGGCGCCCGCGGCGGCCTGACCGAAGCGTCCGACCCGCACAGCATCCGCGAGCTGTGGCTCTGCCAGCGCAGCCGGTCCAAGCACGGCCGGGGCCTCGGCAAGACCACCGGCTGGATCCACCGCGCGAGCCTGAAGAAGCGCGGCGTGCACATGCTCGGCGGCGTGACCTACCTGCGCATCGACGACGAGGGCCTGCACATCGAGGTCGACGGGGCGCGCCAGTGCCTGCCGGTCGACCACGTGGTGCTCTGCGCCGGCCAGCTCTCCGACGACCGCCTGGTCGCCCCGCTCGAAGCCGCCGGCGTCGCCCACTCGGTCATCGGCGGCGCCGCAGAAGCCTCCGAGCTCGACGCCAAGCGGGCCATCGCCCAGGGCACCCGCGTGGCGGCCGCGCTCTGAGCGCCTCGCTCCAGCCGCCGCCCTCCTCCTCCTCCGCATCCCTCCTCCTCCCCCGGACCCCACCATGTCCCTCACCGGCCCCCAGAAGCGCATGCTGCGCGGCCTGGCCCACCACCTCGACCCGGTCGTCCTCGTCGGCCAGGACCGCGTGACCCCCGGCATCATCCGCGAGGTCGCGCGCGCCCTGCACCACCACGAGCTGGTCAAGATCAAGCTCATCGACAGCGACAAGGAAGAGGTCACCGAAGCCCTCGACCAGCTGCTCGAGGCCGTCTCGGCGGAACACGTGCAGACCATCGGCCACATGGTCGTGCTCTGGCGGCGCAACGAAGACGAGCCCAAGGTGCAGAAGCTGCCGGGCGAGAAGCTCAAGCCCCGCGGACAGCGCAAGCGCTGAGCGCCGGCCGCGGGGTCAATCGCTGCGGTGGGCGTCGAACCAGTCCAGCAGCACGTCGTTGCCCCAGTCGCGGGGGACGCGGCCGATGGTGCGCTCGCGCAGGTACTGGTAGCCGTCGGGCCAGGCGTGGCCGCCGCCCACGATGCGCAGGTGCGAGAGCTCGACGGCGCAGTCGTCGAAGTCCCAGCGCTCGGTCTTGGTGCCGTCGCCCTCGGTGTCGGGGAGCGAGGACACGCTGTGGCCGCTGCTGCAGCCCAGCAGGGCCGCCCACTCGTCGAGGGTGCGCTCGACCGAGACATGCTCGAGCCCCTTCTGGCCGGTCGGGCAGTCGGGGGCGCCGCCGTCGTAGCGCCAGCAGGGGTCTTCGGTGCCGTGGATGTGCAGCAGGGGGACCGGGTCGGTCGGGGCGCAGCTGTCGCTGGTGGTGAGCTGCATGGCGCCGGCGATCGGCGCGACCGCGGTGAGCCGCTCGGACCGCTCGCAGGCCAGCCGGTGGGTCATCGCGCCACCGTTGGACAGGCCGGTCAGGAAGACGTCGCCCACGGCCACCCGGCCCTCGAGGTCGTCGAGCAATCCGTCGAAGTAGGCGACGTCGTCGATGCCTTCTTCGCAGGCGCGGCCCGACGCGCAGCGCCACTGGCCGACGCCGCCGCCGGCGTTCCAGGTGCGCACATCCGGCGCGAGCTTGCTGCCGGTGCCGCTCGGCAGGACCAGGGCGTAGCCGCGGGCCAGGGCGACGGCGTGCAGGCAGCCGGGGTCGTCCCGCTGGCCGGTGGCGCAGGTGGTCTGGGCCGCGTTGCGCTTGTTGCCGCCGCCGCCGTGCAGGGCGACCAGCACGGGCACGGGGGTCTCGCCGTCGTAGTCGTCGGGCAGCAGCAGGTCGTAGGGCCGGTGCTCGAAGCCGGGCACGTCGCAGGTGACCTGGTCGCCGGCGCCCGGTGCGGCGGCGCACGGCCCGGTGTCGAAGAAGGACGCCGGGGCACAGCCAACGAGCAGGCAGGAAACAAGCGGGAAGATCGAGCGCATGCCCCGATGATGCCAGAAGGGCCGTGGCCATTCCCTGTCGCAGCCTGTCGCACCCCGCGCCGCGCCGCGGGCGGCTCCGCTACCCTCGGGGGACCGGGAGGAAGCTTGCCCCTGTCGTCCGTGCTGATCGCTGCCGCGCTGAGCCATCCCGCAGCCGCCCTGCGGGCTCCCGCCCAGCCCGAGACGCTCTGCCGGGCCGCCGAGCTGGTCGTGATCGCCGAGGTCAGCGGCCAGGAGGCGCAGTGGAGCGACGGCCCGCTCGGCGGCATCGAGACCCTGTCGGATCTCGCGGTGATCGAGACGCTGTATGGCCAGCTGCCCGCCGACCCGCGGGTGCGCAGCCGGGGCGGACGGCTCGACGGCCTGGTGCAGCAGGTCGAGGACCAGCCGGAGCTGCAGGTCGACCAGCGCTACCTGTTGCTGCTGGTCTCGACCGAGCAGGGCCTGCTGCAGGTGGTCGGCGGCCCCGACGGCATGGTGCCCATCGCGACGGGACCCGCCACGCCGGGCCTGTCGCGCGACGCGGCCGTCGCCCTGCTGGCCGGGTGTCGCGGATGAGCCGCCGCTCCGCGCTCGCCGTCGTGCTGCTCCTGGCGCCCGCCGTGGCCGGCGCCTGGGAGCTCACCGGCATCACCCGCCCGTGGCAGCGGCACGCGGTCGAGGACCCCGTGTGGATCGACCTGTCGTCCTTCGCCGAGGCCGACGTCGACACGGGCGAGACGCTGGACGCCTTCGACGCCGCGGCCGAGCGCTGGACCGCCGTCGGGCGCGACCTGCGGCTGGAGATCGGCGGCGACGTCGATGCCACCTACGCGACCGACGGCCTGTGGCACGTGCAGTGGTACGACAGCGCGGGCGAGAGCGGCTGGGGCGGGACCCTGGCCTTCGCGTCCACCTGGGCCTGGGACGACTACATCGGCGTCGACTGCGACCTGATCTTCCTGTCGAAGAACGACTACGGCACGGTCAGCTGGGACGCGTCGCCCGACGGCCCCAGCGGCGGTCGGTTCGGCGTCGAGATCGTGGCGGTGCACGAGCTCGGCCACTGCCTGGGCCTGGCCCACAGCGCCTCGGACAGCGCGATCATGTGGCCCTACTACCAGTCGACGGCGGCGCTCAGCGACGACGACCGCGCCGGGCTCGCCGCACTCTACGGCGAAGGCTGCGCCGACGCCGACGGCGACGGCCTGACCACCTGCGCCCTGGACTGCGACGACACCGACCCCGCCGTCTTCCCCGGCGCGGCCGAGCTCTGCAACGGCATCGACGACGACTGCGACGGGGTCGTCGACCAGACCGATCGCCTGACCTGGACGGCAGGCAGCGACGAGGGCCACGGCGACGACGCCTGGGCCAGCTGGGGCAACGCCTTCGACATCACCGCCGACACGTCGCTCGTGTCCGCGCGGCAGCACATGATGGTGGCCGAGGGCACGCGGCTGGTCTGGTCGGTGGTCGTCAGCGACGACGACGGCGCGACCTGGACGACCGTCGAGTCCCGCTACGCCCTGGCGACGGGCGAGGAGTGGGAGGAGACCGGCGCGTGGGGCGTGCCCCTGCAGTCCGGGCGGCTGTACGGCATCAGCCTGGGCGCCATGGGCAGCGAGATGATCGGCTGGTTCGCGTCCGCGCCAGAGCTCCGCGCCGGGGGTCCCGTCGAGGAGCGCGGCTTCCTGTACGGCCGCGCGACGGGCGATCTGCCGGGCCTGAGCACCGCCTACGCCGCCCACCAGGAGCTGGTCTTCGCCGACCTCGCAGACCCCGACGGCGACGGGCTCACCGGGCTCTGCGGCGACCCCTGCCCCCTCGACGATCCCGACGACAGCGACGCGGACGGCGTCTGCGACAGCGACGACCCCTGCCCGCTGGACCCGCTCGACGACCAGGACGGGGACGGCGCCTGCGACGGGGACGACCCCTGCCCGCTGGACCCCGACGACGACATCGACGGCGACGGCCTGTGCGCGGACGTCGACCCCTGTCCCCTCGACGCGCCGGACGACACCGACAGCGACGGCGTCTGCGACAGCGACGACCCCTGCCCCCTCGACGAGCTCGACGACCGGGACGGCGACGGCACCTGCGACAGCGACGACCCCTGCCCCGAAGACCCCGACGACGTCTGCGACGACCCTCCGCTGCCCGGCGACGACGACAGCGGGAGCGACGGCGGCAGCAGCGGCACACCGCCCGAAGACAAGGCCGGCTGTGCGCTGGTGTCCGCGGCTTCAGTCCCCGGCGGCGGGCTGATCCTCGTCCTGCTCCCCGCCGCCCTCGTCGGCCTGCGGCGGCGCTGACGGCTTCCAGCGCGGGTCCCGCCAGCCCGGCGGACCGTGCAGGAAGCGGAAGGTCACGTTGATGCGCTCGTCGGTGACCTCGGCCATCTTCGGCACGCTGTGGCGCCACTTGCGCTGCATGGCGCCGCCCATCACCAGCAGGCTGCCGGGCCGCAGGCGCAGCGTGCGCCGGCGCTTGCGCTTGACCTTCCACTCCAGCATGAACTTGCGGGGCGCCCCCAGCGACACGGCGGCGATCACGGGGAACTGGCCGAGCTCGGGCTCGTTGTCGGCGTGCATCGCCATGTGGTCGCGGCCGTCCCGGTACCGGTTGACGACCGCGTGGTTGAGCGGCTCGCCGACGGCCTCCTGCACCCGCTCCCACAGGGCGGACAGCGTCGGGGTGGGCGCACGCGGCGGCAGGGTCTGCCCGCTGTAGCGATAGGGCAGCTCGCCGGCCCAGCCGACCAGCCGCGGCTGCAGGATCTCCTGGCCGAAAGCGACGACGGGCCGCTCCTCCCAGGTCAGCTCGGCCAGCAGCGCCTGCATCAGCCCGTCGGCCTCTGCCTCGGACAGCCACTCCTGGTCCAGGTCGTACCAGCAGCCCTGGCCCAGCTCGGTGCGGTTCACGGGTCCTCCCCGACGCGGGGTGCGACGCCGCTGCTAACGTCGGCCCGTCGCCCCGACGCCCCACCGCCCCGCACGGACGGGGCCGAAGCGCGAGCCGGACCCGATGCTGTTCAACTCGCCCGTCTTCCTGCTGTTCTTCGTCGTGGTCTACGGCCTGTACCGGCTGATGGGCCTGCAGGCGCTCGGCAAGGCGCGCGTGCCGCTGCAGAACAGCTGGCTGTTGCTGGCCAGCTACGCCTTCTATGCCTACTGGGACTGGCGCTTCCTGGGCCTCATCGTGGTCTCGACCCTGGTCGACTACGGCTGCGGCCGCATGCTGGACCGGCTGCCCGACGCGCGCGGCCGGGCCCGACGCGCGTGGCTGCTGCTGAGCGTCGTGACCAACCTGTCGATCCTGGGCACCTTCAAGTACCTGGGCTGGCTCACCACCGAGCTCGACGCCGCCTTGACCATGCTGGGCCTGGGCGCGCCGCTGCCGGTGCTCGAGCTCATCCTGCCGGTCGGCCTGTCCTTCTACACCTTCCAGTCGATGGCCTACACCATCGACGTGTACCGCCGCGAGACGCCGGCCACGCGCTCGTTCATCGACTTCGCGACCTACGTGGCCTACTTCCCCCAGCTGGTCGCCGGGCCCATCGAGCGCAGCAGCCGTCTCCTGCCGCAGCTGCAGTCCCCACGCAGCCCGACGGCCCAGCAGCTGGCCCTGGGCGGGCACCTGATCCTGTGGGGCTACTTCAAGAAGCTGGTGGTGGCCGACAACCTGGCCGTCGTCGTCAGCCGCGTCTTCGAGGGCGACCCGTCGGGCTTCCTGGTGCTCGTCGGCGCCTACGCCTTCACCTGGCAGATCTACTGCGACTTCAGCGGCTACACCGACATCGCCCGGGGGCTGTCGAAGCTGATGGGCATCGAGCTGTCGGTGAACTTCCGGCTGCCCTTCTTCGCGTCCGGCCCGAGCGACCTGTGGCGCCGGTGGCACATCAGCCTGAGCCAGTGGCTGCGCGACTACCTGTATGTGCCGCTGGGCGGCAACCGCCGCGGGCGCCTGCGCACCCAGCTCAACCTGATGCTGACGATGCTGCTGGGCGGCCTGTGGCACGGGGCCAACTGGACCTTCATCGCCTGGGGCGCCTGGCACGGCGCCGCCCTGGCCCTGCAGCGGGCCCTGCCCGTCCCGAAGCTCGGCTGGCCAGGCCGGGTCGCCGCCGTCATCGCGACCTTCCACCTGACCTGCCTGGGCTTCGTGGTGTTCCGGGCCCACGACCTCGGGCAGGTGGTCGACCTGGCCCGGCGGGTGCTGTCCGGGCTGGTGCCCGCCCCGGGGGACACGGTGTCGGTCATCCAGCTCGGCCTGCTGGTCACCGTGCCGCTGCTGATCGAGCTGGCCATGCACCTGCGGGGGGACGACCTGGACCTGCTGGTGCGCCTGCCGCGCCCGGTCCAGGCCGTGTTCTCCGTCGCGATGATCGCCGCCGTGCTGGTGCTGGGCGCCAGCTACGGGCGGCAGTTCATCTACTTCCAGTTCTAGAACCAGCCGCCGTCCTGGATGGTGACGTCGCCGCCCTCGACCACCAGGTCGACGCGGATGCTGCCGCTGCCACGGATGCCGGCGAAGTAGGCGACGTCGGCCGCGACGGCGTCGAAGCCCAGGTCCTCGACCATCAGCTCGTGCGCGGGATCGCCCCACACCTGCAGGTCGTAGTCCATGCCCCACGGAAGGGTCAGGTCGACGTCGCCCCGGGCGCGCACCACGATGCGGTCGCCGGGCCGCGGGGTCAGCCCGAGCCGCATGCCGCCGCCATCGGCGACCAGCTCCAGGTCGCCGCCCAGGTCGTCGGCCTCGATGCGCGAGGCGTGGACCCGGTGCACGCCGTACAGCGACGCCAGGCTGGCCGTGCCGTTCTCCAGGAACAGGTCGGTGGCCACGTGATCGGGCACCACCAGGTCGACGTCGACGCCCGAGCCCGTGCCGCCCCCGCTCCACGCGTCGATGCGCAGGTCGGCGCCGACCGTGTCCACGTCCAGCCCGGCCGCGGCTTCGTTGGCGGCGGCCTTGTCCTGCTTGCCGGCCACGCCGTAGGTGCGCCCGGACAGCTCGATGGTCGCCGTCCCGGGGCTGCCGCGGATGGCCATGTCGCCTTCTTCGATGTCGGCGACGACGCGCTGCACGCCGGCGGCCGGCAGCGAGCTGTGGAAGGGGTCCTCGACGACGGTGCAGCCGGTGGCGACCAGGGGGAGGAGGACGAGGAGGGCGTCGAGGCGCTGCGTCATCGGAAGCTCCGGGGGAGGAGGGGGCCGTGGGGAGGAGACCCCACGCCCGACCGACGAGGCGGCGCCCGGGTCATTCGGCAGCCGTGACGGGCGGTGACGAGCGGCAGCCAGGTGGAGGGGGTTCAACGACCCCCTCCCCCCGCTCCGCGGGGGGAGGTGCCGAGCGGTAGCGAGGCGGAGGGGGGTTCAACGACCCGAGAGGACTGCCGCCAGCTCCGCCGCGGCCCGCACCGCGTCGGCCAGCTGCCGCCGCAGCGAGCCCGGGTGCACGATCACCACCGCGCGCGGGTGCACGTAGGCGCCGGGCCAGGCATGCAGCACCTCCAGCAGCGGCCCGGTCAGCTCGTCGCGCATCAGCAGGGCCCGGGCCGACTCCGGCTCGCTGGCCTGCAGCTCGACCACGGTGTCGAGCACGGGGTTGCCCGTGCCGATGCCGCCGCTGCGCCCAGGGGCACCGCCGACCCGCGGTCGCAGCCGCATGCCGGCCGGCAGGTGGGGGCGGATCGGCGCCTGGATCACGCACTGCAAGGCGCCGTCGGACTCCCGCGGCTGGTCCAGCACCACCTTCACGTCGACGCCCTGCACCGTGCCCAGAAAGGTCCGGCTGCCATCGGCCCCGACCCGCTCGCAGCGCAGCCCGAGCTCGGCCGCCGCCGACTGCACCGGCGCCTGCCGGGCCTCGCGCAGCGCCTGGGCCAGCGCCAGCGCCAGGTCCACCGCGGGCTTCGGGTAGATCGCGACCGGGGTCGCCTCGCGCACGGTGATCCGGCGCTCCTCGATGGTCGGCTCGATGCGCTGGCGCAGCAGCGCGGACAGCACCTCGACGACGGTCGGGTGGTCCAGCAGCTCGGCGATGGCGTCGGGGTCCTCGCCCTTCACGTGCAGCGCCTGGTCCAGCAGCGGGTCGACCAGCGGGTGGTCCTCGATGGTCCCGAGCAGGTCCGCGACGTGGGACCCGACGCCCATGCGCTTGACCACGATCCCGCGCGGCAGGGCGAAGGGCAGGTCCAGCCGCACCCGCAGGGTGGCCACGGGATCGGGGTGCTCGTCGCTGCGCCAGTCCGACCCGGGCTCGACGTAGCGGGCGTCGAAGCCGAAGCCGTCGACCACGCCGGTCGCCGTCACCCCGCTGCCGATCACCTCGCGCACGACCTGCAGGCCGAGCGGATCGACCGCCTCGGCCATGCGCCGCTGCGCCTCGTGCTGCCGACCCACACGGGTCAGCACGAACCAGCCGAACAGGCCCAGCCCGACGGTGGCGAGGGGAACGAGGTTCGCAGGGTCCATGGGCCCATGCTGGCACGGTAGGGTGCGCCCATGCTGCCGCCCCTCCTGCTCGCCCTGCCCCTCGCCCTGCCCGAAGCCCGGGCCGCGGCCCCGCTGACGCTGGACCCGCCGGTGCCCGTGCACGGCGCGCCCCACGGCCTGTTCGCGACCACCTGGGACCTGCCGCCGCAGCGCGCCGAGTACATGACCGAGCCCGTCGCGGAGCTGCGCTGCCCGGTCAGCCTGCGCGTCGCCCCCGACGGCGCCTTGTCCGCCAGCGCGCCGGCCTGCCCCGAGACCATGCGGGACGCGGCGCTCGACGCCATCGCCGGCTGGAGCTTCGCCGGCCCGGTGGGCCCCGAAGGCACCACCCTGACCGTGTCCTTCGTCCTGCGCCACAGCGAGACGATCGGGTCGCTCTCCTTGTTCGCCGAGGTCGATCCCGGGCCCGATCACGCCGACGGAGTCGGCCGTCCGGGGCTCAAGCTGGTCTCGCCGGCCCGCCCGAAGAAGCCCCTGGTCGGCAAGCGGTCGGGCGCCCTGCGCAAGGCCGGGGCCGAGCCCGGCGACTGCGTCTACGAGGTCCGGATCAGCGCGAGCGGCACCCTGCTCGAGCAGGCGCCCCTGGCATGTCCCGAGCCGCTGCGCGCCGACGCCGAGAAGCGGCTGGCCCGGGCGAAGTGGCGGCCGGGTCGCGAAGACGGCGTCACCCGCCAGGACGTGACCGAGGTCACCATCGCCTACCCCTGACCGCCGGGTCGGGGGTGCGCGAGCTGCGGCTCGAGCGCGGCGACGACCTGGGCGCGAAACCACTGGTGGCCAGGATCCGCCTGCAGCCGCGGGTGCCACAGGGCGGCCACGGGTACGTCGGGCAGCGGCAGCGGCGGGGCCCGCAGCACCAGCCCGAGTCGGTCCACCAGCGGGGCGAGCAGCGGCGCGGGAGCGTTGAGCATCAGGTCGGTGCCGGCGACCACCAGCGGCGCCGACAGGAAGGTGGGCAGCACCAGCCCGACGCGGCGCTCGTGGCCGGCGGCGGCCAGGGCCGCGGCGACCAGGTTGGGGCCGGCGCCTCCGGCCCGGATCTCGACGTGGGGCCAGCCGGTCCAGGTCTGCACGGTCCACTCGCGCTCCAGCGCGGGGTGTCCGGCGCGCAGGGCCACCGCCCAGGGCAGCCGCGACAGGCCCCGCATGCGCAGGCTGTCGTGCCCGGCCGCCACCGTCGCCAGCGCCAGATCCACGCCCTGATCCAGGCCCTCGACCAGCCCGGGTCCCAGCGGTCCGCGCACCTCGAGCTGCACGGCCGGCGCGCGCGCGGCGAGGTGGCGGAGCAGGTCGGGGAGGAGCGGCGCCAGCAGATCGGGCGCCGACAGCACGAACCGCCGCCCGGAGGTCTCGGGCGAGAAGGCGCCGCCATCCGACAGCAGGGTCGACAGCTCGCCGAGCAGGCGGGCCAGGGGGCCGTGCAGGGCCTCGGCGCGAGGCGTCAGCCGCATGCCGCGCCCGCTGCGGACCAGCAGCGGATCGCCGAGCGCGTCCCGCAGCCGGGCGAGGGCGTGGCTGGTGCTGGACTGGGCGAGGCCCAGGCGGCGGCCGGCGCGGGTCACGCTCCGCTCGCGCAGCAGGGCGTCCAGGACGAGGAGCAGGTTGAGGTCGAGGGAGGAGAGGTCCGCGGTCATGGGTACAGTATGTCTGCGATCGATGCTTCCATGTCGTTCATGCATTGGAACGATGGTTCTGGAGGAGGCATGTTGCCCATGCACCCTGGAGGTCCCGTGCACGTCTTCGTCACCGGTGGCAGCGGCTTCGTCGGAGGCCACCTCATCGAGTTCCTGGTCGGGCGCGGCGACACCGTGTCCGCCATGGCCCGCAGCCAGCGCTCGGCCGACGCCGTGGCCGCCTTCGGCGCGACGCCCGTGCGCTGCAGCCTGGACGACCTGGCCGCCGAGCACCTCGTCGGCGTCGATGCCGTGGTGCACGCCGCCGCCTTCGTCCAGGAGCACGGCACCCGGGCCGCGTTCGAGGCCGCCAACGTGCACGGCACCCAGCGCGTCATCGACGCGGTGCGCGCCGCGGGCGTGCCGACCCTCGTCCACATCGGCACCGAAGCCGCCGTCTTCGACGGCCACGACCTGGTCGACATCGACGAAGCCGCGCCCTACCCGACCCGCCAGCGCTTCCTCTACAGCGAGACCAAGGCCGAGGCCGAGCGCCGCGTCCTGGCGGCCCACGGCGACGGGCTGCGGGCCCTCTCCCTCCGCCCCCGGCTCATCTGGGGGCCCCGCGACAGCTCGGTGCTGCCCGCCGTGCTCGAGATGGCGGCCCAGGGGCGCTTCTCGTGGCTGGACGGCGGGCGGCAGCCCACGTCGACGACCCACGTCGCCAACCTGGTGCACGCCATCGGCCTGGCGCTGGACGGCGACGTCGGCGGAGTGGCGCTGTTCGTGGCCGACGACGGCCAGACCACCGTGCGGGAGTTCCTCACAGCCCTGGCGGCCACCCGGGGCGTGCAGCTGCCGTCGCGCAGCGTGCCGGGCGCCCTCGCCCGCCCCCTGTCGACCCTGGTCGAGGGGGCCTGGAGCGCGCTCGGGCTGTCGGGCCCGCCGCCGATGACGGCCTTCGCGGTGCACATGATGAGCCGGACCGTCACCGTCGACGACGGTCGGGCCCGGGCGCTGCTGGGCTACGCGCCGGTCATCGGCCGGGACGAGGGGATCCGCGCGCTGGGCGCCGCCTGAGCCCGCCCCGCGCCTTCAGCGGCCCCGGCGGTCCGCCATGATCGCGGCCCGCTCGGCGCTGCTGACCGGGACGACGTAGTCGCCGGTGAAGCAGGCGTCGCAGGCTTCCGGCCCGGCGACCGCCCGCATGCCGTCCACCGACAGGAAGGTCAGGCTGTCGGCGCCGAAGTAGGCGCCGAGCTCGCTCTCGACCCGGTCCTGGGGCATCTGGGCGGCGGCGAGCTCGTCCTGGCTCGGCATGTCGATGCCGTAGAAGCAGGGGTGCCGGACCGGCGGCGAGAAGATGGCCACGTGCAGGGCGGCGGGGCGCAGCTCGCGCAGCATCTCGACGATGCGGCGCATGGTGGATCCACGCACGATGCTGTCGTCGACCAGGATGACCCGCTGCCCCTCGAACATCTCGGCGATGGGGTTGAGCTTGAGCCGCAGGGCCGCCATGCGGGTGGCCTGGTCCGGCATGATGAAGGTCCGGCCCGAGTAGCGGTTCTTGATGAACCCCTCGCGGTTCTTGATGCCGAGCTCCTCGGCCATCGCCTGGGCGGCGGGGCGGCTGGTGTCGGGCACGGCGATGACCACGTCGGCCTCGAAGCCCTTGGCCGCCCACTCGCGGGCCAGCTGGCGGCCCATCAGCCAGCGGTTGCGGTTGACGCGGCCGTCCTCCATCCGGCTGTCGGGCCGGGCGAAGTAGATGCGCTCGAACACGCAGCGCCGCGGAGCCGCATCGACGATGTCGTGGACCAGGGGTTCCTGGCCCTGTCGCATCACCAGGAGCTTGCCGGTGGGCAGGTCGTCGATCTTCTTGAAGCCCAGCACGTCGAGCGCCACCGACTCGCTGGCCGCCATCCAGTTGCCCTGTCCGTCGGTGCCGTAGACCCCGGGCCGGATGCCGTGGGGGTCGCGGAAGGCGATGAGGGTCTCCTGGCCGTCCACCTCCAGCACGGCGACCACCGAGTAGGCGCCGCGCACCCGGCGGTAGACGGCCCGCACTGCGGCGATGACGTCGTCGACATCGTGGCCCGAGGGCCGGCGCTCGGTCAGGGCCTGGGCCAGCACCAGCAGGATCGGCTCGGCGTCACACTCGGAGAGGATGTGCAGGCCTTCCTTCCGCAGGCCGGCCGCGAGCTCGGGCACGTTGGTCACGTTGCCGTTGTGGGCCAGCAGGATGCCGGGCCGCCGCGTCAGGAAGGGCTGGGCGTCTTCGGCCGTGCTGACGGCGCCCGCCGTCGGGTAGCGCACGTGCGCGATGCCGGCCGTGCCGCCCACCGGCGCCACCGCCCGCGGGGGCAGCGCCTGGTTGATCATGCCCAGGTCCTTGACCAGGTGGAACCGGTCCCCGTCGCGCGTCCCGACGCCGGCGGCGTCCTGGCCGCGGTGCTGGATCGCCTGGAGCGACGCCAGCAACGACTGGGTCACCGGACCGCTCGACACCATCCCGACGAACCCGCACATGCCACCCTCCCGGACAGGGCGGCCGTGTATCCCAGCACCCCCGCCATCGCGGGCCGCTGATGTCAGGCCCGCGACAAAGGCGCGCCTGACCGAGGACGGCAGGGGGACTACGTTCTCCCTCCTCGAAGGTCCCCCCTGCGACCGGAGCCCCCGTGAGCGACGACGCCTCCTCCGACCCGAACGCCGGCGACGAGCTCCTCCCGAGCCCCTACGAGCGCATGGGCGGCGACCCGGCCGTGCGACGCCTCGTCGACCGCTTCTACGAGCTGATGGACACCCTCCCCGAGGCCCGGGTCATCCGCGAGATGCACCCTGCCGACCTCACCGAGTCGCGGGACAAGCTCTACGAGTTCCTGTCCGGCTGGCTCGGCGGCCCGCCGCTGTACTGGGAGCGCCGCGGCCACCCGATGCTGCGCCGCCGGCACTTCCCCTTCGCCATCGACCGCTCCGCAGCGGCCCAGTGGATGCGCTGCATGGGCCTGGCCATGGAAGAGCTCATCGACGATCCGGGGCTGCGCATGCAGCTGACCATCGCCTTCGGGAACGTGGCCGACCACATGCGCAACCAGCCGGAAGCCGCGGAGTAGGATTCTCCCGACCCGGGATCCCACCATGAGCAACGTCGCCCGCCTGCGCCGCATCGCCCTGCCCCTCGACCTGGAGCGCGGCAGCGAGCAGCCCTTCGTCCACGCCCTCGCCATCGCCCTGCACTGCGGGGCCGGGCTGCACGTCGTGCACGTGCACCCGCGCGGCACCACCGCCCCCTACGACCAGCGCCTGCCGGGCGTGAAGCAGGCCCTGGTCGACTGGGGCCTGCTGGCATCCGACGCCACGACCGCCGACATCCTGGGCCTGGGCATCCGCGTCGAGCTCGACGACATCGTCATCTCCGACGACAGCCAGGTGGCGCACGCCGCCGCCATCGAGGTGGCCAGCCTGTCGCCCGACCTGCTGGTGCTGGGCACCCACCGGCGCCGCGGCCTGGCGCAGCTGCTGCACCCCAGCGTCGCCGAGCGCATCGCCCGCATCAACCGCGTGCCGGCGCTGTTCCTGGGCCACAAGGACCCCGGCTGGATCGACCCGGCCACCGGCAAGGGCCACCTGCGGCGAGTGGTGGCGCCGGTCGGCGGCGATGTCGACGCCGACACGGTCGTCCGCCTGGCCAGTCGCTGGCTGCCCGATCTGGGCGCGGGCCGGTTCGACCTGACCCTGGTGCACGTCGGCGCCGAGGCGCCCGAGCCGCCGCCCGCGGCCGGCTTCGAGGGCACCGTGCGCGCGGTGGCCCACAACGTCGGCGACATCGTCGCAGGGGTCCAGGCCGAGGTCGAGCTCGAGCAGGCCGACCTGATCCTGATGTGCAGCCACGGCCACGACAGCTGGCTGGACGACCTGGCCGGCAGCAAGACCGAGCAGGTCGTCCGGTGGACGACGACGCCGGTGCTGGCGGTGCCGGTCTAGCGGTGTTCGGCTAGCGGTGTTCGCCTAGCAGCGCTAGGGTGCTGCTGCACGCCGCGCCACCAACGCATCCGGATCCGCGCGCGCCGTCGCCAGCGCCGGGTGCCCGGGTTCGATGGCGGCCAGCAGCCGGGCGGCGGTCCAGCGCACGATGCGGGCCGGGTCGTGCAGCCCCTCGACCAGCATCCAGTCCGCAGGAGGCGACGTCCGCGCGGCGGCTTCGAGCACCACGACCCGCGCGTCGATCTCCGGGTCGCTCGACACCGCCCGGCGGGCGGGGCCCAGGTAGGCGACCCAGGGCAGCTCGTCTTCGCCGGGGAGATCGTCCGTCCACAGGTCGACGGGGGAGGGGTGGTTCCGCTCGAGGAGGCGGTCCCGCCCGCGGGCGCCCCGCTGCCCCAGGGCCTCGACGACGGCGGCGGCGCCGTCCGACAGCGACGCGGGAGGCTCCGCGTCGACGATGCGCCAGGCGACGGCCGCGCGGACGTGGGGGCGGGCGTCGGCGGGCAGCTGGTCGAGGGGGTCGCCGACCAGCACCGAGGCGCGCCCGTAGGACAGCCGGGCCGACTCCGCCCAGACGCGGTCCACCAGCCGGTGGGCCCGCAGCAGGTCGAGGGGCCCGAGCCGCAGCTCGAGCTCGGTCGTCCGCTGCCGCAGCGCGGCCCAGCCGCGGGCGGAGGCTCCGGTCGCTGCAGCGGTCGACGGCGCCTGGGTCGCCGGATCCGCCAGGGTCGCGACGGTCTCGGCCACGTGCTCCAGGCACGGCACCTGCCACGCTCCCGCGCCCAGGCAGAGCTCGGCCGCGATGCCGCAGTGCTCGACGGTCTGGGTCCGGCAGCCCAGCTCGGCGGCTTCGACCATGCACGCGGGCTGCCAGCGCACGTCGCCCACGGCCTGGCAGGCCGCGGCGGCGCCGTGCAGATCGCCGGTCCGGGCGGCCTCGCGGGCCCGCTCGACCAGGCAGGAGTGCTCAGGCACCTCGTTGCCGCAGTCGCGCGCCGGGGTGGCCGTCGACAGACCGGGCAGGCGGGCGGTGGGTCCCGCCGCCAGCGATCGGAAGGCCGGCCCGATGGCGGCCGCCTGCGCGGTCGGGTCGAGCTCGTCGAGGGTCCAGCGGGCCGCGTCGGCGTCGACGCGCTCGCAGCGCCGCCGCACGATGCCCGCGGGCAGCTCGGTGCACAGCCCGGCGCCGGGGTGCGCCTCGAAGACCGCCTCGACCAGGGACGCGCGGACCAGCGCATCTCCCTCGGCCTGCACCTCGGCCCGCACGGCGGCGGGGTCCTCCGGCCAGGCCTTCGCCACGGCCGCGCGTCGGCAGTCCAGGTCGGCGCAGTCGGCGCCGGGCCCTCCGGACAGACCGCAGGCGAGTCCCCACCACAACAGCACGACCCCTCCAACCAGAGACCGAGGATAGCGCCGGCATTCGGATCCGCAGGCCGGACGGCCATGGATGGACTGTTCCCCCACCCCGGGGAGGTCCCCGGTCCGAGTCGACGACCGGAAGACGCTTCGTTCCCTGGCCCGCGCGCTCGGCCCCGGCCGGGGCCATCCCCCCCCCCCCCGGGCGGGCGCTCAGCCCAGCCCGCGGCGCACGGCCTGGGGATCGGGGAGCAGGGGCAGCGGCTCCGGTCCCCGGAACCAGGCCGTCGCGGCGTAGCGGGGCGCCACTGCCGGGAGCACCTGGTGGGGCACCCCCTCGCTGCGGAACAGCACGAGCCGACCGGCGACCGGCGCGAGCTCGACGGTTCCCGCTCCCGTCCAGGCCCGCAGCAGGCCGCCGTCGGCTGGCTGCCAGCCGGGGTTCAGGTACAGGATCGCCGTGAAGCGGCGGTTCGGATCTCCCGGCAGGGCGTCGATGTGGCGGGCGTAGCCGACGCCTCCGCCCCGGTAGGACGCGAGCTGCACCGAGAACCGCGGCAGGGACTGCCAGGTGCCCTGGATCAGCACGCCCCGCAGCGCCTCGAAGAACCCGAAGAGGGTCACGAAGGCATCGGTCCCGCCTGCATCCTCGAGCCAGGTGATGCGGTCGCTGCGCACCCGCGGCTGCAGCCTTCCGTCGCGCCCGATGCCCGCCGGATGCAGCGCATCGGCCTCGTCGAGGGCCACCACCGCGGCCCGGATCCGATCGAGCACGTCCAGGGCGAGCGCGTCGTCGCGCACCACCACGCCGTCCTCTCCCAGGGTCCGGACCTCGTCGTCCGTCAGGTCCTGCACCATCCCGACGCATTAGCCTTGCGCCAGCCCGGGAGTCGACATGAACCTCGTCGCGATGCTGCTGGCCTGCGGTGGGTGTGGCGATCGCGCCGACTCGCCCCCGGTGCTGCAGTCGACCGAGCACGCCGTCACCGTCGAGTGGGAGGCCGACGGCGAGAAGGTCGTCCTGGACGTGCAGGCCCCGAGCACCCAGGCACTGGACGCGCGCTGCACCCGCGGCGGCACCGAGCACGTGCTCGCCGACGTGCCCCCCTGGCTGGTCTACGAGGTGCACTCGACGCACAGCGGCAACCTCGACGACGACGACGAGCTCGAGACCGTCATGATCGTGAGCTTCATCACCGGCGCCGGGCCCGCCGGGTCCACCCCCTTCACCGTCTCCGTCGTCCTGGACTGCAGCGACGACGGCCTGCGCCGCCTGCCCCTGGTCGAGGCCCGCCTGGGCCAGGACCCCGATCCCGACAGCATCCAGGCGCTGTTCCGCGACTGACCGGCCCCTTCCCCGGAGTCTCCTCTTGCTTCCCCTCCTCCTGCTCGCCTGCGGCATCTGGGTCACCGACGACGACCTGTGCGGCGACGACGTCGACCGGGTGCGCTGGTACCCCGACGCCGACGGGGACGGCTTCGGGGACCCGGAGGCCGCCGGCATCTGCCTGGCCCGCGAGGGGCTCGTCGACAACGCCGACGACTGCGACGACAGCGACCCGTCCCTGACCAACGTCGAGGACATGGGCGAGGTCCCCGGCGTCACGCTCTGGTACCGGGACGACGACAACGACGGCGCCGGCGTGCCGGGCGACACCGCGCTCGGCTGCACCGCGCCCGAGGGCTACGGCGCCCCGACCCCCGACGACTGCGACGACAGCAACCCCGCGTTCAGCGTGATCTGCCCGTGGAGCGACGTGGCGGTGGGCGAGGACTGGTCCTGCGGCGCCCGCACCGACGGCACCCTGACCTGCTGGGGCGACACCGAGACCAGCTACACCGACACCCTGCCCACCGAGGGCGTGGACCGCCTGGCCGGGGGCTACTGGGTCGGCTGCGCGCAGTACGGCGACACGGTCCGGTGCTCGCGCACGGCCTGGGAGTTCGAGGCGCCGGGCAACGACTTCCTGGAGAGCGGCTTCGCCGCGACCTGTGCCTGGAACCAGGCCGGCGACTGGACCTGCTTCGGCTACCCGGGCTGGGCGGACTGGATCGACACCGACGCGCCGACGGGCGCGGTCGTCGATCTGTCGCTGGGACACGACTTCGCCTGCGCCGTGCTCCCCGACACGCGCCTGCACTGCTGGGGCGATCGCACGGAGTTCGACTTCGCACCGCCCGGGGGCGACGGGTTCACGGCCGTGCAGGCCGGGTACCACCAGGCCTGTGCCGCCCTGGAAGCCGGCGGCGTGCAGTGCTGGGGCGACGACCCCTGGGACGAGGACTTCGCAGGGGCGCCGACCACCGGGCACTTCGTCGATCTCGTCGGCAGCCACGAACAGATCTGCGGCCTGCGCGACGACGGCGCGCTGATCTGCTGGGGCGGCGAAGACGAGGCGGACCTGCCCCCCGACTTCGGGGAGCCGCTGGCCCGCGTGGACGTCAGCAGCGCCCACGGCTGCGCCGTCACCACGTCGGGCGACCTGCAGTGCTGGGGCGACGACGACCTGAGGCAGGCGTCGGTGCCCGGCTTCGAGCAGCACTCCGTGGCCCTGGGCGGCCACAGCTCGTGTGCCCTGCGGGCCGACGGACGGGTCGAGTGCTGGGGCGAGACGCCGACGGTGGCCCACGACCACCGCATCCTGGCCGTGGGCCACGTGCGGGCCGCGTCCATCACGTCGGTGGGCGAGCTGTCGTTGTGGGGCGTGGACCCCTTCGCCCTGCCGCGCTACCTGGCGGAGCGGCCCTGGAAGCAGGTGCGCATCCACAGCAGCGAGAGCGGGCTCGACGAAGCTGCCTGCGCCATCGACATGGACGGCGCCCTGCACTGCTGGACGGCCGACGTGAACGCGGACGCCTTCGTGGATCTGCCCGACGGCGATGGCTTCATCGACGTGGCCCCCGGCGGCCTGCACGGCTGCGCCCTGGACGGCGATGGCGCGGTGCACTGCTGGGCCTACGGGTTGGTCCCCGAGCGCATCGCGGGGGCGCCCACCGACGACGGCTGGGTGCAGCTGTCGGCCAGCGGGCTGCACAACTGCGCCGTGCACGGCGACGGCGAGCTGGCGTGCTGGGGCCTGGACGATGAAGGCGCCATCAGCAACATGCCCACAGACGACGACTTCCGTGCGGTCGCCGCGAGCGACCCGGCCACGTGCGCCCTGCACCGCGACGGCGGTGTCTCCTGCTGGGGCGCCGCCGACTCCGACGTCGTCGCCGAGACGCCGTCCCGGACCGACCTGGTCGCCATCACCGTGGCCCACGACAAGGCCTGTGCCATCACCGACGCCGGCGGCGTCACCTGCTGGGGCGATGCCCGCGGCATCGACCCGGACGCCGTCGACGCCCTGCAGGACGTCACCGCGATCGCCTACGGCTACGCGGGGCTCTGCGTCACGGACGACCAGGGCGCCCTGACCTGCCTGACGGCGGACGGAGAGGGCGACCTGGAGGGCACCCCCGAGCAGTCGGTCCCGCAGCACGCGACGGGCCTCGCTGTCGGTGGCCGCGAGGTCTGCGCCGTGCGCTTCGGCCGCGCCCAGTGCTGGGAGACCAGCGCCCCCGGTCAGCAGACCGCAGCGGCGACGGACGTCGTGTCGGTGGCCGCGGGCCTGGGCCACGCCTGCGCGCTCTCCGCCGACGGCAGCGTGCACTGTTGGGGGGACGACCGCCAGGGTCAGGCCACGCCACCCGACGAGCGCTTCGCGGCGATCTCGGCCGGCGGGGCCCACAGCTGTGGCGTCGACCGTGACGGCGGCGTGGTCTGCTGGGGCGACCTCGAGGCGCCGGGCCTGACGGGAGCGACCGCCGTGGCCAGCGGCCGCAGTCATGCCTGCGCGCTGGTCGGGGACGGCATCACGTGCTGGGGCGACGACAGCCACGGCCAGGCATCGCCGCCGGGCGGTGCCTACACCGCCATCGCCGCCGGGGACTGGCACAGCTGCGCCCTGGCGACGACCGGCCAGATCCGCTGCTGGGGCGACGACGCCCAGGGCCAGGTCAGCGACACGCCGCCCTACCTGTTCACCGAGGTCGCGGCCGGCGCCGAGCACAGCTGCGGCGTGAAGCTCGACGGCTTCGCCTGGTGCTGGGGGCGCGGCCTGGAAGGCCAGACCGAGCCGCCGCCGCCCACCGTCCCGCTCTGACCCGCGGGGTCAGTTGCAGTAGTAGTAGACCTCGTTGAACGAGCCGGCCTCGAGCGTGATGCTCGACGGGACCATGTCGCAGGTCATGCCCTTGGGGGGGACGATCTCCGGCAGCGTCGCGGTGGCCGCGGCGTTGACGAAGATGACGGACGCGCCCGCGGAGCCGCGCGTCTCGTTGCCCACGGCGAGGCCCGAGGACGTGCCGGCGTCGCGGGTCAGCGCCACGTCGTAGGCGGTGCCGATGTCGACGGTGGCGCCGCCCAGCAGCGTCGAGTCCCCGGGGGTGCCGCCGCGCACGCTCACGGACAGGATGGCGTCGGCGTCGTCGACCGTGATGCCGAGCACGCTGCCCAGCAGCGCCAGGGTGTCCTCGCTGACGACGGCCTGGGTGAACGACAGGTCGATGTCGCCCACGGTGCCCAGGGACCGGTGGGGGCGGTAGCCCTTGGCGCTGATGTCGATGTCGAAGCTCGACCCCGGCTCGACCATGAAGCTGCCGCGACCGAGGGAGTCGCTGGTGGTCGCGTCCTTGCCCAGGGTCATGGTGGCGCCTTCGAGCGCCGTGCCGCTCAGGAACTCGTCCAGGCCGAGCTCGAGCTCGACGGGCTCCGGCCCGGTGTCCGTGTCGGTGTCGGTGTCCGCGTCGGTGTCCGTGTCGGTGTCGGTGTCCGTGTCCGTGTCCGTGTCGGCGTCGGCGTCCGCATCGGCGTCGGCGTCGGTGTCCGCATCGGCGTCCGCGTCCGCATCGGTGTCGGCGTCGGTGTCCGCGTCGGCGTCGGCGTCGGCGTCCGCGTCGGCGTCGGCGTCGGCGTCGGCGTCCGCGTCGGCGTCGGTGTCGGTGGCGACACCGCCGGTGTCACCGTCCTTGTCACCGCAGCCGGCGAACAGGGCGAGGGGGACCAGGCCAGCGAAGCCGATGAAGAAGAGGGAAGACGTGCGCAGGGACATGGACAGCTCCGTTCGAAGGGGACATCCCGACCGGTGACGTGGTCGGGGTCGTCGCGACCGAGGTGTACCACATCGCCCCCGCCGGCCCGGTCTCACCGCCGGACGGGGGAACGGCGCGGTGGCGCCACCATCCGTCGTGCCGGGGGCCGCGCGGTATGGTGACCGCGCGAGCGTGGATCCTCCTCTCCCGTCCCCGCCCACGAGCTCGCCCGAGACCCGGTCCCGTGCTGCTGCTGCTCCTGATCCCCTCCGCCCTGGGCGCGTGCCCCGAGCCGCTCTACCAGGGCGACCTGCAGGCCGCGATGGACCTCGCCGAGGACATCCGGTCGTCGGGAGAGCCCGCGGCCTTCGAAGCCGCCATGCGCGACGTCGAGTCCATGCTGGACTGCGTCGTGGAGCCCGTCGGCCCGGAGCTGGCCCTCGACCTGCACCGACTGCAGGGGTGGAAGCGGCAGGCGGCCGGCCAGAGCACCGACGCGGTGCCCTACCTGGCGGCCGGTGAGTGGCAGCCCGCCGAGGACGACGACGGCCCGCTCGCCAAGGCCGTGCACGACTGGGCGCCCTCCTCGGGCGCCTCCCTGCCTCCCCCTGTGCGCGGCCGGATGCTCCTCGACGGACAGTCCGTCGACCTGCGCCCCTCCCCCGCGGAGCCCTACCTCTTCCAGCGCCTCGTCGGCGACCGCGTCACGACCACCGCCTACGTGCACCCCGGCGAGCGCCCGCCCCGCTACCCGCGGCTCCGCCGACGCCTGGTGGTCGCCGGCTCCGTCGGCGTCGGCCTGACCGCTGGTCTGCTCGTCGCCGCCGACCAGGAACGTCGCCAGCTCACCCGGGACCGCGCCGTCCCCTACACCCAGGACGAGCTGGACGCCGTGCAGGCCCGCAACCACGGGCTGCTCATCGGCGCCACCGCCACCGGGGCCCTCACCGGCGTGAGCTTCGGCGTGCTCGGCCTGAGCTACCTCTGGTGAGCGGCGTGACGGACCGCAACCCCTTCCCGGGGCCGCAACCCTACAGCGCGGGGGACCGCGGCCGCTTCTTCGGACGCGACGCCACCGCCCTCGACCTGGTCGACGAGGTCCTCAGCCACCGGGTGCTCACCGTCTTCGGCCCCTCCGGCGCCGGCAAGTCCTCGCTGCTCCAGGCCGCCGTGCTGCCCACGCTCACCGACGACGAGGGCGTGCGCTGCGTCACCGTCGACTCCTGGCCGCCCGGCATCGTCGCGCGCTCCGGGCCCGTGTCGCGCCTGACCGAGGCGCTGAGCCGCACCCTCGACCTGGGCCCCGTGCGCGAGGACGACCTGGCGGCGGCCGTCGAGCTCGCCTTCCTGGTGTCCGATCGGCCCCTGCTCATCCTCCTCGACCAGATCGAGCAGCTCCTGGTCCCCCACGAGCCCGAGGTCCTGGAGTCCCTGGTCCTGCGGCTGGCCGAGCTCGAGGCCTGGCGCGGCGGCAGCCTCCACGTGCTCATCACCCTGCGAGAGGACTACCTGGGTCGCTGGGCCGCGCTGCTCGCCCGCCGACCTCGGCTGATCCGCCACAGCTTCCGGGTGAAGCGCCTCACCGCCCCCGAGATCACGGAGGCCGTGATCCGAACGGCCGCGGCCGCGGACCCGCCCCAGGCGTGGCGGCCGGTCGATCTCGCCCCGTACATCGCCGAGATGGAGCTGCCGGGCGAGTGGCGGGCCGACGGTGCTGAGGTCGAGACCGCCTACGTGCAGATCGTCTGCCGCCAGCTCTTCGGGGCGGGCGGGCCCGACCGCGTCGGCTCCGGCGCCGCAGCCATCCTCGAGCACTACCTGGGCGACACCCTGGCCGACCTGGGCGACCTGCAGGAGCCGGCCCGCAACCTGCTGGCGACCCGCTTCGTGCACGGCGAGTCCGGGCGCCGCATCCAGGTCTCGCGCGAGGAGGTCCAGGCCGAGGTCGGCTCGCCCGACGCGACCGAGCGCATCCTGGGCACCCTGGAGCAGGCCCGGATCCTGCGCGCCCGCCAGCACCAGGGGCAGCAGCTCTTCGAGCTGGGGCACGACTGGCTGGCGAAGCCCGTCCGCGAGGAGGTCGCACGCCAGCGGGCCCTGCAGGAGCAGCGAGAGCGCCGTCGTCGCCGGCTGCTGGTCGGCCTGGCCATCGCCGGCACGGCAGCCCTGGCGCTGGCCTTCGGCGCCCTCTTCGTGCGGGCGCAGCTGGCCCTGGCCGAGGCCGAGCGACAGACGGCCCTGGCCCAGGCGGCGGAGGAGGACGCGGCCCGGGAGCGGGACCGCGCGGTCTCCGAGCGGGAGGCCGCCGATGCGGCGCGGCGAGAGGCGGACAGCGCCCGCCAGAACGCCGAGACCGCGCAGCAGCTCACCCTCGAGGCCAAGGCCCTCGAGGCCGAGGCCAAGCAGGAGGCCCTCGACGCCCTGGGGGTCGCCGACGAGGCCCGTGTGGCGGCCGAGGCCGCCCGCGTCGCCGCCGAGGAGTCCGAGCGCCTGCAGGCCCAGCGTGCCCGCGAAGCCCGCGATGGACAGCGCATGCTCGCGGTCCGAGAGCTGCTCGACCAGCCCCACCGCGCCGCCCCCTTCCTGGTCGACATCGCGCCCGAGAGCGGCGTGAGCGGCTGGCGTGGCGCCGCATGGCACCTGCTGCAGCACCCCCTGGCGCAGCCCCTCGGCGACGTCGGCGCCCCCGCGGCCCCCGTGCACCTGGTCGCCATCGGAGACGGCCTGCGGGTGGCCCTCGACGGAGGGGGCCTGGCCCCGGTGGGCGGCGGGGACCCCTGGCCCTCGGGCCCGGTCGAGGCCCTGGCCGCCGACGGCCCCACGGTGGCGGCGGTGGTCGTCGGCGCCGACGGCGTGCGTCGCCTGGAGCTGCGCGCCCGCGACGGCGGCGGCGTCACCGCCCGCGTGGACCTGGGCACCCAGGCCATCACCGCCGCGGCGTGGCTGCCCGGCGAGGGCGGCCTGGTCCTGGTCGGCATGGACGGCACCATCCACCAGGTGGCCCGCGACGGCCGCCCGCTGGCCACCGCCCACCACGACGCCGCGCTGAGCGCGGTCGCCCCCCACCCCGCGGGCGGGCGCTTCGCCACCACGGCCACCGACGGCTCCGTGCAGCTGCGCGACGCGCAGGGCCGGGTGGTGGCGAAGACGAAGCTGCCGCGCAGCGCCCTCGCCGTGGCCTGGCTCGGCGACACCCTCGTCGCGGCCGGCGCAGACGGCGCCCTGCACCGCTGGACCCCGGGCGGCGCGCTCGCCAGCAGCCCTGTGCTGCACGACCGCTACGTCGTCCAGCTGCTCGCCCGCCCCGGCCACCCCGATCAGCTGCTCAGCCGGGACCAGGGTGGCGCCGTGCAGCTCGTGCGCTTCGACGCCAGCGGGTCGCGGTCGACACAGCCCCCCGGGCTCGCCACCGGCATCGACGCCGCCGCCTGGTCCGCCGACGGCCGCTGGCTGGCCACGGTCGGTCGCCAGGGCCGGGCCGACCTGTGGGAGATCGACGACGCTGGACTCCCGCTGCGCCGCTTCCCGCTGCTGGCGCACGGCCTGTCGACCCGGGTCCGCGCGGCGGCCTTCTCGCCCGGGGCCCGCACGCTGACGACCCTCGACGACGGCGGGCGGGCGATTCGCTGGCCCGGCCGGGCCGACGGTGTGGCGGCGCTGGTCCGGTCCCCCGGCGGCACGACCGTCGACGCCCTGGCCTTCTCACCGGACGGCGCCGCCCTGTGGGCCCAGACCGATGCCGGCTGGGACCGCCTGTGGGGCACCGCCGGCGAGCGCGGTGCCCCCGCCGCCACGACCACCGCCGCGTCCACCGACGGCAGGACCCAGGCGACCCTGCAGGGCGACGGCATCGTGCGGGTGCTCGTCGATGAGGTCGACGAGCTCCTGCTGACCGAGGCGCCAGCCCCCGGACGCGTCGTGGCGGTCGCCCCGGCGGGCGACCGGGTGGCCGTCGCCGCGACGGACGGCTCGGTCCGGCTGTGGACCCTCTCCTCCGACCCGGCGCTCTTCGAGGCCCTGGAAGCCCTGCCCGTCGGCTGCCCGACCGTGCGCGACCGGGTCCGCTTCTTCGGCGAGCGCCCCGACGAGGCGACCCTGCTGGTCCAGGCCTGCCGCGACGGCGGGCCCTGACCGGGCAGCGCGGTCAGACGCCCAGGGTCTGGGTGACCGCGGTCAGATCGGTGTACTGCACCAGCCGGACGCCGCGGGCGCCAGCCGGCCCCCGCTCCCAGGTCCAGTAGCGGCGGTGCAGGGCGTCGGCCTGCGGCTGCAGGACCGCCAGGCTGCCCTCGGTCAGCGGCTGGCCGCCGGCCAGGCCCCGGACGATGGCGCGGTGCCCCCAGTCGTCCGGGGAGAAGCCGAGGAAGACCACCGGGTTGCGGCGGAAGTGGGCCAGCACCTGGCTGGGCATGGTGTCCAGGGCGCCGAGGTGCTCGAGCTGGTCGGTCTCGGTCAGGACCGGGTCGCCCAGCATGCTGCGGCCCGGCGCGGGCACGCCGCCCCGCAGGCGCAGGACGACGTGCTGCCGGCTGAAGTCCAGCCGCTCTGCCGCGTTGCGCTCGCCGCGGCGCCAGCGCTTCTCGCCGGCCGGTCGCAGGAAGGTGCGCATGCGCTCGAGGTCGCCAGGGCGGAGCGGCTGGAGGACCAGCACGTCGCGATCGGGATGGCACAGGGCGAGGGCGTCGGCCAGGACCGGCAGCAGGGTCAGCGACACGTGCAGACCGGGCGCACAGAGCTGGGCGAGGCTCTCGACGGTGCCCAGCGACGCGTCGTCGGCGAAGTCGTCGAGGGTGTCCTGTACGAGGGCACGGAGCTCCTCGCGATCCTCGAGCAGCTCGAAGCGCTGCATGAGCTGGGCGAGGGAGTCGTGGTCCCGGGCGTCCAGGCGGCTGCGCAGCACCTGGTAGAGCGCGACCTGGGCCGGCGCCTTGCTGGCGATGTCGAGGCCGTCTCCCAGGAACAGGCTGTAGCCGCCCGCCTGGCTCATCACGCGGGCGAGGTGTTCACGCAGCTGGCTCTGCCCCGCGCTGAGCCGGGCCGCCGAGGCCTGGGACACCGGGCGCAGCTGGCGGCGGGAGAGGTCGAAGACCCGCGGTGAGGTGCCCCGCATGACGAGCATCGCGGTGCTCGCGAGTCCGAGCGACGCCCGCCGTGCCGCCGAGGCGGCCGCGATCACGTCCCCGCTGCCGGCCAGCTCCTCGAGGAAGGCCACGGTGCTCCGCTCGGCGTCGCCGTCCTCGACGGGCCAGGGCCAGCACAGCCCAGCCGTGGCGGCATCGCCGGCCAGCGACAGCAGCCCGTCGATCAGCCCGGGCAGCTCCCCCCGATACCGGGGCTCGACCACCACCACCCGCAGATCCGGGCAGGCACGCCGGTCGAGCACCGCCGACAGGTCCCGCAGCCCGAGCGCCGGCACCCGCCCGCCGGACCGCCCCAGCCGCAGCTGCCCGTCGGTGTCGACCGACAGCGGCGCACGCACCAGCAGCACGTGCGGCCGAGGTGGCGCCTCGAGGCGGGCGCGAAGGGCATCGACGTCCATGCCCACGATGGGACAGGGGGGCAGCCACTCCACGTGACCGGAGCGCACCAGGGGCTCCAGGCCCTGCCGCACCGGGTCGTCCTCGGCCCCGACGCCCCCCAGCTCGAGGACGCGCAGGGCGCCGCTCAGCTCCCGGGGCACGACCGGGCGCGACGACGGGACCGCCCGGGACCAGACCACATGGTGGCGCTCGGAGCCCCCCAGGCCCTCCCACGGGAAGGCGGCGGTCACCGGATCCAGCGCGCGCAGCCGCAGCAGGACGGGCGGGGCGTCCGGGCCACCCGCAGGCAGCTCCGCGGCCTCGTAGATGGCGCGGACGAGCGCCCCCCGCAGCTCGCTGGCGGGAGCTGGATCGCGGGACGGCCGCAGCCGCACCTGCTCCCGCAGCTCGGTCAAGCTCTCGGCGGTGCCCAGGGCGACGGGACGTTCCGGACCGGACGTGCCCCGCGAGCTGTCCAGCCGGCGCACGACCAGGGCGCCGCTGCCATCGGTCGACAGCTGGACCTGCACCCACTCCCCATCGCCGGGCCGCGGTGCGGCCACCGCAGGCGGCGGGGTCGCCGGGCGCGGGACGGGTGCGGCTGGCCGTGCGGTCGACGGCGCCAGCAGGGCGCCCACCGCCTCACAGGACGGAAGGCGGCGCTCCGGATCCACCACCAGGCAGCCCAGGATCGCCTGCTGCACGGACACCGGCAGGTCCGGCACATGCTGGGCAGGAGGCAGGAACTCGCCCCGGCCGACCTTGTGCAGCACCTGGTAGACCGTGTCGCCCACGAAGGCCCGCTGGCCGCAACAGAGCTCGTAGAGGATCGCGCCCAGGGCGAAGACGTCGGCCCTCGCCGTCACGTCCCGCGCGGAGTCGACCTGCTCGGGCGCCATGTAGGCGGGCGTGCCCATGATCTGGCCGACCCGCGTCTTGCGACCGTCGTCCTGCTGCAGGTGCCGGGCCAGGCCGAAGTCCGTGACCCGGGGCACCAGGTCGTCGGTGCGCAGCAGCACGTTCGCCGGCTTGAGATCGCGGTGCACGATGCCCATGCGGTGGGCCGCGGACACACCGTCGAGGATGCCGCGGAAGACCTCGAGCGCCTGGTCGAGGGGGCGGCGGCCCTTCGCCAGCCAGTCGTCCAGGGCGCCACCGTCGACGTAGTCCATCAGCAGGCCGAGGTGGCCGTGCACGTCGAGCACGTCGGTGACCGGGACCACGTTGGGGTGCCCCAGCCCCGCCTGGATGCGGCCCTCCTGCACGAGCCGCTCCCGCAGCTCGGGACTGCGGGAGCGGAGCACCTTCAAGGCGTGGCGGGTGCCGAGCAAGCCGTGTCGCACCCGGTAGACCCGCGCTGTCGCGCCGTCGCCGATGGACGCCTCGACGACGTAGCGATCGACCGGCTCGTCGATGCGCAGTTCACCGGGCTCGCCAGCGGGGGCCGCCGACTCGGACTCGGCCAGGCCGAGCTCCGAGAGGGGCAGGAAGGTGTCGGACATGCGGGATCCTGGAAGGGCGAGCCTACAACAGGCCCGCCCCTCCTCGTCCGATAGCCGGCGTCCGGCTCAGCGGCAGTTGTAGTGCAGGTGGGACGCGCCGTCGGCGTGCACGGTGACCTCGGTGTCCACGGCGCTCTCGCTCGGCCAGACGGTGCAGGTCACGGAGCTGTCGGCGACCTCCAGGCTCGGAGCCACGGCGCCGGGCTCGACGTTGAGGAACACGACCCAGGCCGAATTGCCCTCGAGGGTGGTGTTGCCCAGGGAGAAGCCCAGCGGGCTGGCGGTGTCCCGCACCATCACGGCGTCGTAGTCCAGGCCGACGTCCACGGTGGCGCCGGGCTGGAAGCCCGACGAGCCGCCGAAGGCCGTGACGACCAGGATGCCCTTGGCCGGGTCGCGGGACAGGCCCAGCGCGCCGTAGACGGCGTCGGCGGTGGCGTCCCCGACCAGGAAGGTCCCCAGCCCGAAGTCCGCCTCGTCGACGGCGAAGGTGAAGTAGCTGTCGATGTAGCCGTCGACGGTCGCCATCGCCTCGACGTCGCCGTTGGCCGGCACCATCAGCTGCACGTAGCCGCTGCTGTCGGTGGACGCCGTGTCGCCAGCCGCGCTCGCCGCGACGCCGGACAGGGCCGCGCCGTCGGCGAAGTCCATGATGGTCAGGCTGCCGACGACATCGGCGGCGGTGCCCGAGTCCGTGTCGGTGTCGGCGTCCGTGTCCGCGTCGGTGTCGGCGTCCGCGTCGGTGTCGGCGTCCGTGTCGGTGTCGGCGTCCGTGTCGGCGTCGGTGTCGCCGTCGGTGTCGGCACTCGCGCCAGAGTCGCCGCCGTCCTTGTCGCCGCACGCGACGACGGTCGAGGCCAGGAAGCCGATGGTGGTCAGGAAGAGGAAGGGAGAGGTCCGCATGGCAGCTGGCTCCTGTCGGGGGGGGGGGGAGGACAGCACCGGGGAGGAGCCCCCGGCGTCTGTGCCCGGTGGAGGAGCACGGGGCGTGCCGGATCGGGCCGGACCCACCCACGACCCGCGAGAACACCTTCCACGACGACGTCATCGAAGCACGCAGCGTCGAGGCGACCTCCCCCCAGCCCACCCGCTTGCGTCATCACACGACGCGTGATGCTCACTTACTGACGCGCGCGTCATTCTCAGATACCCTCCCTCCATGCCCCCCGGACTCCTCGACCACCTCGACCAGGCCGAAGCGGCGCTGCGCTCCGGCGACCTCTCCCAGGCCTCCCTCAGCGTCGCCCTGGCCAGGGCCGCCCTCAGCCCGCTGCAGGCCGACCTCACCGACGCCCGCGACGAGGTCGAGCGCTGCCACCGCCTGCTCGAGCGCACCTCCCGCATCACGGCCGCCCGCGGACTGGGCACCGTCGCCCAGGAAGCCCTCGACGCCGTCATGGAGACCATCGGCGCCCGCCGCGGGCTCATCGGCAAGGTCACCGCCGACGGCTGGACGCTGCTGGTGGCCCGCGACCTCGCCCGCGCCGACGTCGAGGACCCCTCCCAGTCCTTCTCCACCAGCATCATCGGCCGCGTGCTCCAGAGCGGCGAGCCCTTCGTCGCCCACGACGCGGTCCGCGAGCTGACCGCCGAGAGCGTGAACCGCCTGGCGCTGCGCAGCGTCGTCTGCCTGCCGCTGGTCGTCGACGACCGCGTGCTCGGCTTCATCTACCTGGACCACACCCGCGCCCGCGGCCTGTTCAACGACGCGGCCCTCGAGACCCTGCGCGGCTGGCTGCCGACCGTGGCCCGCAGCGTCGCCCGGGCCGACGCCGACGACGGCGCCCGGGGCCTGCCCGGGGTCCTCAGCCGCTCCAGCACGTTGCAGGCCAGCCTGGCCGAGCTCGCGCGCATCGCCCGCTTCGACGCGTCGATCCTGCTGACCGGAGAGACCGGCACCGGCAAGAGCCTGATCGCCCGCGGCGTGCACCGGGCGAGTCCCCGGGCCGGCGGGCCCTTCGTCCACATCAACTGCGGCGCCATCCCCGAGGCCCTGATCGAGGGCGAGCTCTTCGGCAGCGAGCCCGGCGCCTACACCGGCGCCCAGGTCCAGCGCATCGGCCGCTTCGAGGCCGCTTCGGGAGGCACCCTCTTCCTCGACGAGCTCGACAGCATGCCGATCGCCTGCCAGGCCAAGCTGCTCGTCGCGCTGCAGGAGCGGCAGATCACCCGGCTCGGCAGCAACCAGCCCATCCCCGTCGATGTGCGGGTCGTCGCCGCCACCAGCCGCGATCCGGCCGAGGCCATCCGCGCCGGGGCCCTGCGCGAGGACCTGTACTACCGGCTGGCCGTCTTCGTCGCCCACCTGCCGCCGCTGCGCGAGCGCCCAGAAGACGTCGCCCTGCTGGCCCGCCACTTCCTGGACCGCACCCGCGAGCGCTACGACCTGCCGCCGCTGCACCTCTCCCCCGAGGCCGAGGCCCAGCTGGTCGCCCACGACTGGCCCGGCAACGTGCGCGAGCTCGAGAACACCCTGGACCGGGCGGCGCTGCTGTCCACCGACGGGCAGATCACCGACATGCGGGTCCGCGCCGCACCCGCCGGCCCCACCCCGAGCACCGGCGGGCCAGGCGCCCTGGGCCCGCTGCTCAGCGCCGCGGACGCCGTGGCGGCCGCCCTGGTGAAGCGACCCGACCTGCGGGACCTCAAGGCGCTGGGCGTCTTCCGGGGCGCCGTGCTGCGCGCGCTGGTCCGACGCCTGGGCAGCGCGGACGAGGCCTTCCGCCTGCTGGGTCTCGACGAGCAGGTCCGCGCCCGCAACCACCAGCGCACGCTGCGCCGCGAGGTCGGCCGGCTCGAGGCCCTGGCCACCCGCCTGGGCGAGCGGCTCGACGCTTGAGCCGCCCTACCGGTACGCGGCGACGATCTCGACCTGCCCACCGGGCGCCAGCGCGACCCCGTCGACGGTCGCGACTCCGCCAGCGGGCACCTCGGTGGCGACGCCGTCGACCCAGAGCGTCGCGACCTCGTCGAGGGACCCGAGCCGGATCTCCAGGGTCCACGCCTCGGCGCCGGCCGGGCTGTCCGGCCGGGAGACCTGCAGCACCTGCCCCTCCTCGAAGCCCCAGAGCGCCAGGTCGTAGCGCTCCTCGCCCATGCGCAGCCCCTCGCCCCGGACCGACGGCCACCCGGCCGGCAGGTGGGGCGACAGGCGCAGCTGCTGCATCGTCGCGTCCGGGTGATCGCCCAACAGGTAGCGCAGCACGCCGGCCACGCTGACGCCGCCCTCCCAGGGGCGGTAGCGGGCCGGGACGTCCGAGCCCAGGCCGTCGCGGGTGTGGGTCGAGGGCAGGGGCAGGTGGTCGGCGCCGTGGCCCTCCTCGAAGTGGCCGGTGCCCGTCGCCGACAGGTCCACGGCGTCGAAGGCGAGGGTGGCCTCGGGCCGGCCCGCCTCGGCCAGGGCGACCAGGGCCAGGCCCGGCACCAGGCCGGTGTAGCCGACGTTGTCGCCCCCGGTGACGGCGTCCTGGGTCAGCAGGCTGCCGTCGTCCCGCTGCAGCAGCGCGACCAGGGCGGCGGCGTTGTCGGCCCGCCAGTCGGCTGCGCCGGCGTCGAGCCACTCGGGCTGGGTGCTGACGTCCTCGAAGGGGGCGGGCCAGGTCTCGCCGTCGAAGCCGTGGATGGGGGAGAGGAAGCGCAGGCCGTCGTCCTCGACCAGGTAGGCCGCGCGCATGGCGTCACCGACCCGCTCGCCGAGCTCGGCCAGGGCCGGGTCGGCGCCGAAGGGGGCCAGCGCATCGACCGCCGCGACCAGCAGCAGGCTGCTGTGGGCCGACCAGCCCCAGGTCTCGGGCTCCTGGCCGGTGGTGGCGAAGGCCAGCATGTAGCGCCAGGTCTCGTCGCCGCTGAACGGGAGGAGGGCGGACTCCGGCCAGGTGTCGCCGGCCAGGTCGTGCAGGTCGGGGTCCTGGCCCCGCACGCAGGCCTCCAGGAAGGCCAGCCGCGGCGCGTCGAGCCAGGCGGCGTCCCCGCTGGCGGCGACGTACCGGGCGGCGTGGATGGGGGGGTAGGAGGGCGCCTCGGCCGGCTCGCGGCCCGGCATGAAGTCCGCGGCGGCCCAGAAGGCATCGGGGTCGGTGGGGTCGGCGAAGCCCGAGAGGTCCAGGTCGAGGGGCCAGGAGTTGCGGATGGCCCCGTCGACGACGGCGGCCCGGTACTGGCCCTCGAGCACCGCGCGCACCCGCTCGTGCAGGCCGGCCCGCAGCCACAGGCGGACCGGGCCCTCGGCGTCCCGCAGCCAGGCGGTCGTGTACCGGTTCATGGGCGAGACCTGTCCGCCGGCGTCGGTCTGGGTCCACAGGGTCACCAGCATGCCCTCGACCAGGTCCTCGACCTTGGCGTCGGGCAGGTCGAGGGCGACGGCGGCGTCGAGGTCGGTGGCGACGGCGGCGCGGCTGCGCTCGAGCAGATCGACGGGGTCGGTCACGGCGGCGGGCCAGCTGGCGGGGTCGTCCGGGTCGCCGGTCGTGAAGGCCCAGGTGCATGTCGTGCTCCACGCCTGGCCCGGCGCCAGCTCACCGACGGCCAGCTCGAGGTCCCCGGCGTCCGTCGTCACGGCGTCGGCGAGGCAGGCGATGCGCAGGGCCCGGTCGCCGCGGACCTGGAGGAGCGCCGCGGCCGCGGTGGGCGGCACCTCGTCGTCGGCCCGGGCGAGGGTGATCCGGACCGAGGGAGCGGCCGGCTGGTCGCCCACGTTCTCGACGACGATGTGCCGCATGAGCACGTCGGCGTCCGGGTCGGCGGCGTCGGTGGTCACGAGCCGCAGGCCATCGCCCTCGCCCAGCGTCCGCGCCATGGCCGTGCCGCGGGGGCGCTCGAGCTGCTCGGTGGTCCAGGCGATCTCGGCGCCGTCGGCGTCCACCAGCAGCACGGCGCTGTCGCCGAAGAAGCCTGCGTCGCGCTGGTAGCCGGGGCCGACGGCGTTGGTCAGCGTGTTCCAGGGGCTGTCCAGGCCGACCAGCCCGAAGACCCGGCCGTTGCCCAGGCCCAGGGTGCCGCCCTCGCGGCGCGAGCCGGACACCCCCACCAGCCGGTAGTGGCTGACGTCCGCGAGCCAGTCGAGACTCGCCAGCGCATCGCCGACGGGGATCGCCGGGGTGTCGTCGGTGGGCCAGCCGCCGTCGAAGACCACGGGCGTCCAGTCGGCGGGGTCCGGCGCGGAGGACCCGACGGGGTCGACGTCGCCGCCCTTGCAGGCGACGACGGCCAGCAGCAGCGGGAGGGCGGGCATCGGCCGGGAGTATAGTCACGCCCCTTCGAGCCAGCGGGGCAGGTCCTCTCCGCCGCGAAGGCCCCCTCCCCCGGAGTCCCCGTGTCCCTCCCCGTCCTGCTCCTCGTCGCCGCCGGCAGTCTCCTCCAGGGCTGCGGCGATGCCCCCACGCCGCCGCCCCCACGGCCCGCGCCCGCCGCCCAGACCGAGTGGTCGACGGCCACCTTCCAGGGCGCCGACGGCGAGGTGTCCTTCGGCTTCCTGGCCCAGGAGGGCCAGCCGATGACCGCGCGGTGCAGCATGGGCGGGCGCACCTCGACCCTGTCGCTGCCTTCGTCCTGGCTGGCGTCCGGCACGGTCGAGCTCACGACCGCCAACGTCGACGACGAGCCCGATCCCGAGCTCATCGCGGTCGTGCCCGTCATGACCGGCATGGGCCCGCAGGGCGCCATCCCGACGCGGACGCCGATGGTCCTGGACTGCACGGCGACCGGCGTGCGGCGGCTCACCGACGTCGAGGACCGGATCGGCGTCGACCCCGACCGCGCCGCCATCGACGCCGTGGTGCAGCAGTGAGCGCCGGGCTCCTGGCGACGGGGCCCCTGCTGGCCCTGTCGCTGCTGGCACCGTCGCTGCTGGCCTGCACCGGCGAGAAGGCGACCGACAGCGGCGGCGGGGGTGCGACCGGCACCGACGCTGGAGACAGCGGCGAGGTCGAGCGCACGGCCGAGGAGTGGGTGGCGTACCTGGGAGGACCGGGCCCCTACGCCGTCGGGTTCACCGTGCAGGAGGTGACCTACACCGACCCGGCCGGCGACCCGCGGACCCTGGCCCTGTCGCTGTGGTACCCGACCGACGACACCGACGGGGACGCCGTCGTCTACCTGGACGGGGTGCACGAGGCGGACGGCGTGCTGGGCGGCGCGACCATCCGCGACGGCCGCCACCCGACCCTGGTCTGGAGCCACGGCAGCCAGGCCTACGCCGGCGCCAGCGCGGTCATCCTGGAGAACCTGGCCAGCCACGGCTGGCTGGTCGCGAGCCCCGAGCACACGACCAACACCATCGCCGACGGTGCCGAGCGGGCCACGCCCATCTACTACCAGCGCCCCGCCGACATCTCCGCGGTCATCGACCACCTGGCGTCGGACTGGGCGGACCACGCCGACCTGGACCACCTGGTCGGCGGCGGCCACAGCTTCGGCGGCTACGGCATGCACGCCGTGATGGGCGCGACCTACGACCTGGACACCCTGTTGCCGCAGTGCGAGGACGGCAGCTTCGACGGCGACTTCTGCAACGGCATGACCGACGACTACGCCGCGATCTTCGCCGCCGGCTTCGAGGACGACCGCATGCAGGCGGTCATCAGCATGGGCTCGGGCGACTGGAACCTGTTCGGTGACGCCGGGCTCGACGGCATCGACGTGCCGGGCTTCTGGGTGACCGGCGACCAGGGCTACCACCACGCCGAGAACGAGGCCGCGTGGACCCTGCTGCAGGGCGGGCCAGACGGGGCGGGGCTGCACCGCCGGGCGGTGGTCGAGGGCGCCGGCCACAACTTCTGCACCGACCTGACCTGGGCCGTCGAGCCGGCCATGCCCATCGACGACGAAGAAGGCTGGCGCATCGCGCGGGTGCTCACCGCCGCCTGGGCACGCCGCTACGCCCTGGGCGACACGGCCATGGACCCGATCCTGGACGGCGAGGTCGAGGTCAGCACGTTGGCGACCATCGTGCGCTGACATTCGTCAGCATTACGTGGGAAGGACCCTGCAGGCCGGCTGGAACTGCTCTAAAATCTCCGGCCTGCAGCCCTCCCGCGCCGCGTGTCGCCACGCCGCGCCCCCACGCACCGGGGTCTCGATGTTCCTCCTCGCCTTCGCCCTCGCCTGCCAGGAGCCGGCCACGCCGGCGGCGGACAGCGGCGTCTCCGATCGGGGAGAGGCGCCGGCCTCCTCGCCCGCACCTCCCAGCCTCAAGCGCCTGACGGGCGCACAGTACCGGAACTCGATGCACGCGCTGTTCGGAGAGGGCGTGTTGCTGCCCAACAGCGTCGAGGCCGACGAGCGCATCGAGGGCCTGTTCGCGGTGGGCAGCGCCTACACGACCATCAGCAGCTACGGCGTCGAGAAGTACGAGAAGGCCGCCTACGACATCGCCGAGCAGGTGATGGACGACGACGAGCTGCGCGCCCGCTGGGTGCCCTGCACCCCGGTCGACGTCCAGGACGACGACTGCGCAGCCGAGAGCCTGGAGACCCTGGGCCGGCTGGCCTGGCGCCGCCCCCTGTCGGCCGACGAGCTCGAGGTGCTGGTGCTCGTGAGCGCCGAGGCGGCCGTGGTGCTCGACGACTTCCACGACGGGCTGGAGTTCGGCTTCGCGGCCCTGCTGATGAGCCCGAACTTCCTGTACCGGGTCGAGCTGGGCGACGGCCTGACCGGCGGCGGCGGCAGCTACACCGGCGCCTACGACGACTACGAGATGGCCAGCCGGCTGTCCTTCTTCCTGTGGGACAGCATCCCCGACGCCGAGCTGCTCGACGCGGCCGCCGCCGGCGAGCTCACGAACGACGCCGGGCTGCTGGCCCAGGTCGACCGCATGCTGGCCGACGACCGGGTGGTCGACGGCGTGCGGAACCTGTTCACCGAGATGCTGCACCTCGACGAGCTCGACGACCTGAACAAGGACCCGACGATCTTCACGTACATGAGCGACGACCTGGCCGAGTCCGCCCGCGAGGAGACCCTGCTCGGCATCGAGGCGCTCGTGTTCGACGACGACGCGTCCTACCTCGACCTGTACACGACCCAGCGCACCTTCCTCGACCGCACCCTGGCCGCCGTCTACGACGTACCCGCCCCCGAGCGCGAGGGCTTCGGCGAGGTCTGGCTGGCCGACGACGGCGGCCGCCGCGGCTTCCTGGGCCAGGCGAGCTTCCTGGCGCTCAACGCACACGCGACCAGCACCTCGGTGACCCGGCGCGGCATCTTCATCCGCGAGGTGGTGCTCTGCCAGCCCATCCCGGACCCGCCGGCCAACGCCAACACGGCCATCCCGGAGGTCGCCGAAGACGCCCCCACGATGCGCGAGCGCATCGCCGTGCACCTCGAGAACCCCGAGTGCGCCACCTGCCACGAGCTGACCGACCCCATCGGGCTCGGCTTCGAGAACTTCGACGGCCTGGGCCGCTGGCGGCTGGCCGAGAACGGCGCCACCATCGACCCCAGCGGCGAGCTGGACGGCGGGGCCTTCACCGATGCCTGGACCCTGGGCCAGGTCGTGGCCGACCACCCGCAGACGGGTCCGTGCATGACCCAGACGATGCTGCAGTACGCCACCGGCAACGTGGCCGACGACCTCGACGAGACGCTGGTCGACTGGCACACCGACGGCTTCAGCGCCAACGCCCACCGCATCCTGTGGCTGATGCGCGATGTGGCCTTGTCGCCCGCCTTCCGCGAAGTGGGGGAGATCCAGTGAAGCACCTGTCCGACCTGCTGCCCTGGACCCGCCGTCCCCGGCGCGCCGTGGCCACCGAGCGCGCCGTCGACTGGCGCCCCGGTGTGCCCGGCCTGTCCGGCGCCTTGTCCCGGCGGGCCGTGCTGGGCGGCTTCGCCCGCGGGGCCGCCGTGACCATCGCCCTGCCGCCCCTGGTCGCCATGTTCGACGCCGGCGGCACCGCCTACGCCTGCGACGGCGTGCTGCCCAAGCGCTTCGGCCTGTGGTTCTGGGGCAACGGCATGCTGCCGGATCTGTGGACCCCCGAGACCACCGGGTCGGGCGACGCCTGGGCGCTCTCCGAGCAGCTCGCCCCGCTGGCTGCGGTCAAGCACAAGCTCTGCCTGGTCACCGGCCTGTCCTGCAAGGTCGACAACACCATCCCGCACGGCAGCGGCATGGCCGCCATCCTGACGGCCGCCGCCCAGATCGAGACGGGCAGCGACGAGACCGTGGCCGCCCCGAGCATCGACCAGGTCATCGCCGACCAGATCGGCGGCTACAGCATCTACAAGTCGATCCAGACCACGGCGACGTCCAGCAGCGGCCAGAGCTGGAACGGCCCCAACAGCCGGAACACCGCGGAACAGGACCCCTACGCCTTCTACGAGCGGCTGTTCGGCGACACCTTCATCGAGCCCGGCGAAGACGGCGAGGTCGACCCGCGCCTGGGCCTGCGCCGCAGCGTGCTCGACGCCGTCATGGACGACATCGCGCGGCTGGACGCCCGGCTGGGCTCCGAAGACCGCGTGCGGCTGGAGCAGCACCTCGACGGCGTGCGCGAGCTCGAGCAGCGGCTGGCCATCCTCGAAGAGAACCCACCCAACCTCGAAGCCTGCACCAAGCCCGACGCCCTGACGGCCGACTACGCCGACATCGACGGCCGCCCGCAGATCACCGAGCGCAACGCCATCATGATGCAGCTCACGGCGATGGCGCTGGCCTGCGACCAGACCCGGGTCTTCGGCCACTACCTGACCGACCCCGTCAGCGACGTGCTGTTCGCCGGGGCCACCGCGGGCCACCACGACCTGACCCACAACGAGGGCGAGCCCCAGCCCCAGGTCAACGCCATCACCGTGGCCATCATGGAGCGGCTGGCGGACAGCATCGCCATCCTGGACAGCATCCCCGAAGGCGACGGCACCCTGCTCGACAACTGCGCAGTGCTCTGCACGAGCGAGGTCAGCCTGGCGCAGACCCACAACATCGACGAGATGCCGACCATCATCGCCGGCAGCGCCTGCGGCTTCTTCAAGCAGGACCAGCACTACCGGTCCCTGTCCGGCGAGAACGCCACCAAGCTGCTCATCAGCCTGCAGCGCGCCATGGACATCAACGTGTCGAGCTTCGGCATCGACAGCGCCCAGGCCGACGAAGGCCTGACGGACATCGAAGCATGACCCCGCTGTTGATCCTGATGCTGGGCTGCACGGCGCCGGACAGCGGCGACTCGGGTGCGGTGCGCGACACCGGCGACGACCAGGAGTGGACCTGTGACGCCAGCGGCGGCCGGATGCACTGGGTCGTCGACAGCCTGGCCTGGTCGAGGGCCGACGGCGACGTCAGCGACGGCTTCGACCTGGACGACGACGTCAGCACCACCGGCGGCAGCGGCGGCTGCGGCATCGCCGACTTCACCGGCCCCGACGGCAGCGAAGGGGTCGACAACGCCTTCGCCCGCCTGCTGCCCGTCCTGGACACCACCGAGTTCGTGGGCGCCGAGGCGATCATCAACAGCACCATCGTCAGCGGCGAGGTGCTGCTCATCGGCGAGCTGGCCGGCGCCGACGATCTGACCGACGACGACTGCGTCGACATGGCCCTGCGGCGCGGCATCGGCACGCCCATGCTCGACACGCAGGGCAACATCCTGGCCAGCCAGACCTTCGACCTGGACCCGACCTTCGGCGACGTCGAGATCCCGGACATGGCCATCGTCGACCGCAGCATCACCGGCCGGCCCTTCGATGTGGCCCTGCCCATCCAGTTCCTCGACGCCGACCTGACCTTCGACCTGATCGACGGCGCCCTGCGCTTCGACATCCAGGAAGACGGCAGCGTGAAGGGCGCCTTCGCCGGCGGCCTCGAGATCCAGGTGCTCATCGACCTCGCAGCGAACACCGGCATCAACGACGAGGTCGAGGACCTGCTGCGCACCCTGCTGGCCTCGGCCGCCGACCTGGCGCCCGACGAGGACGGCCAGTGCCAGCAGATCAGCATCACCTTCCTGTTCACGGCCGTGCCGGCCTACGTGTACGAGGACGTCTGGGAGGACGAGTAGCGGAAGGGCGAGGCGGCACCATCCGGGCGGGGCTCCGGGCTGCGGGCTCCAGCAGGTCGATGGAGGGCCCCGGGGAGCAGCCACGTCCAAGCCACCGCGCCAGGCCAGGGAGGACCTCCCCCATCGCCAAGGCGCAGCGCACACGGGCCTGAAGTCCGCAGCCTGAAGCCCGCCCCTCCACCGAACCGTCGGCCCACTGCCCCTGTCGATCGACGAGTCGGGCAAGCTGCCGCTGCAGTAGAACCGTCCTCGCCCCCTCTGCTCCGGTGTCGGACATGCAGCCTGCTCGCTTCGCCCTCCTCCCCGCGCTCGCCCTCTCCGGCTGTGCGGCCTGCAGCGACCCCGTCCCCGACGGCTTCCGCGACCTGGCGGCCCACTTCGCCGCCGCCGACAAGGCCCGCTGGGACCTGTCCTGGCACGACCCCTCGCGGGGCATGACCGAGCGCGGCACGCTGACCCTGGGCCCGGGCCGCGGCGGTCGGCTCGAGGCGCCCGACCGCGGGGTCGTGGTGGTCTGGGAGGACAACCTGATGACGGCGTCTTTCGACGAAGGCGACGTCCCGGTGCCCAGTCTGGTGCCCTACGCCGACGACGTGGCCGGCAGCCTGCGGGCGGGCTTCTCCGACAGCCGCTGGGTGGCGGCAGACCACCCCCCGATGGGGCTCGAGGTGCAGGGCCGGCGCTGGTCCACCGTGGCGATGCCCCACGACTGGGCGACCGACCTGCGGATCTGGTTCGCTGTCGACGGCGCCGGAGAGCTCACCCACATGGTCATCGAGGACCAGACCCCCCCGCTGGAAGCCGAGGTGATCGTGCTCGGGGGACGCAGGCAGACCGTCACCCTGTCGGAGTCCGGAAAGCTGCTGGTGAGCGTCGAGGCGTCGCACTGGGGTCCGTGAGAACGGCTGCGAACATCTGTCGATCGATGTCGGCCCCTGTCGCAGACCGTCACACATGCGCGCACTGCAACCCGCGCGTAACCTGGATGTGTCACCAATTGAGGCGGCCCTGACGCAAGGGAGGCCCCAATGGTTCCGCGCCTGCACCGGCGAGAAGAACGCCGAGGCAACTACAGCATCCTGTTCGCCCTGACCCTCATCGGCCTGGTGGGCTTCGGCGCGCTGGCCGTCGACACGGCCTACATGCGCCTGGCCCACGCCGAGGCCCAGGACGTCGCCGATGCCGCCAGCCAGGCCGCCCTGGTGGTGCTCCGCGCGAGCGGCGACGTCGAACAGGCCGAGGCTGCCGCCCGCGCGGTCGTGGCCGCCAACAAGGTCGTCGGCCAGCCCGCCGTCGTCACCGAGATCGACTTCGGCAACTTCAACGAGCGGGATGACGACCCGACCTTCCGGCCGTCCGGCGTGTTCCCGAACGCCGTGCACGTCGAGGTCGCCCGCAGCGACGACGCCGGAAACCCGGTGCCGCACCTGCTGGCGCGGACGCTGGGCCACCAGCAGTTCGACGTGTCGGCCTCCAGCACCAGCGCCACCCGCAGCGTCGAGCTGACCCTGGTCATGGACATCACGCTGTCGTGGGGCGAGGCGGACTTCGCCGACGCCCGCGAGGCGTCGCTGCTGGCCTTGGAGATGCTCGAAGAGACCGCCAGCACGTCGGACACGATCGCGATGTCCGTGTTCAACGGCAACCGTGCCAACGCCTTCACGCCGGCCGTGAACCTGACGAACAGCACTGCCATCGACGGCGTCTTCGACGACTGGAGCCAGCTGCAGATGGCGAGCGTGGCCGGCTACGACCGCGACCACTTCGACAACCGCGACTGCGAGTACAACTACAACAACAGCGGCCACTACGAGTACGAGTACTACTACGACCGGCGCGGGCGCCTGAAGAAGCGCCAGGTGTGGGTCGATGGCTACGACAAGAACGACTTCGCCCAGCCGACCGAGGGCGGCTGCTACCCGAACATGCCGCGGGCCTACTACGACGAGCTCACCACCGACCAGAGCTCCGGCCTGACGATGGCCCGGCAGATGATCGCTTCGTCGGGCAGCAACGCCAGCTACCGCGCCGTCGTGCTGCTCACCGACGGTCGCCCGAACCAGGTCTACTGCGACCAGGGCGACGACCGGAACAGCGACGGCTACACCGAGGATCGCTGGGACGAGTACGTCGGCCCGAAGTGCCGGAACACCAACGACATCCGCAACGCCGCCATCGAAGAGGCCCAGCGCCTGTGGGAAGAGCAGGGCGTGCACGTGTGGGTCGTGTCGTTCATCGCCGACGACTGGATGATGTACCAGATGCCCCAGGGCGACGGGTACTACGTGCGGACGAACGATCCCGACGAGCTGGCCGAGCTGTTCGCGCAGATCGTCAGCGAGCTGCCGATGGCCATCGTCGAGTAGACCGGCGAGCAGACCGGGCGGGTGGACCCGGCGGCCATCACAGGTTCGCCAGGACCTCGCCGAGCTGCGCCTGTGGGATCGCCCCGTGGGCGACCGGCGTCTCGGCGACGACGACGCGATGGGCGGCCAGCGCCCGCTCCCAGCCGTCGGGCTCGACCGCCACCGCGTCGGCACCCAGGCCGGCCGCCACCGCCGCCGCGAGCCGCCGGCTCTGGCCGGTGGTCCCGGGGTGTGTCGTGTGCAGGCTCAGCGCCCGCCGGCCCGGCGCTTCCAGGGTCCACGCCGCCACCTTGTCGGCGCCGCCGTAGAGCGCGTCGAGCAGGGCGACGCTGCGCACCGGCCAGTGGCCGTTCTCGAGCAGCTCGATGAGGGTGACATAGCCGCCGCTGTGGGCGACCAGGACGATCTCGTCGATGGCGTCAGGGCCCGCGATGCCGAGCTCGGGCACCAGCACCTCGTCGACCAGGGCCGACAGCCAGGCATCCGCGACGCCGGGCCGCGAGAAGGCGCCGGGGTTGCCGCTGCGGGCCCGCCAGGCGAGCTGCGGCACGACCAGCACTGCGTCATCCCCGGCGACGGGCGCGAGCCGGGCCGCGATCGACGTCGCGTCGCTCTCCCAGCCGTGCAGGAAGACGACCACGCGCAGGCGCTCCAGATCGACGCCTGCGGGCGCGTGCACGACGACCGAGGGCGCGTCGGACGGAAGGTCGGCGTGCGTCCGCACCGACAGCCGGGCCGCCGCATCCACGGGGGCCGACAGGGTCGGGGCCGGGCCGGGCAGGACCAGCGACGCGGCGGGCGCCACGGCCGCCGGCACGGGCCCCTGGGCCGCCTGCACGGTGCAGGCGGAGAGGACCACGGCGAGGGCGGAAGCGGCAGCTCTCACGGCGACGATCCTACGCCGGTCGCACGCGACCCGCCGCGACCGTGCGCCGCGCGCAGCGCCGGCTCGGATCAAGCCTGCGCGGCCTCGATCTCCTCCCACCGGGACAGCCACTCGGCCTCGACCCGGCGGTAGTCGACCTCGGCGTTGAGCCGGGCGAGGATGCTGTAGAAGCCGAACTGCAGCCGGTTGAGGAAGATCATGCCTTCCGGCAGGGGCACGAAGCCGTCGTCGGACTCGCCCTTGCCGAAGTCCTTGAAGTTGTCCTTGAAGTTCCGGACCACGCCCTTGACGTAGTCGGGGGTGAACCGGAACGGCGACTCGCTGACCGGCCGCAGGATCTCCATGAGGTAGGCCAGGGCCCGCTCCTCGTAGGGGCCGCCCTGGGTGTGCAGCATGGCTCGCCCGGCGTCCCGGGCGGTCTCCCAGTCGTGGGCGGCGCAGGCCCGGTGCAGCTTCACCACGGTGCGGCGGCGCTCCAGCGGGATGTCCTGGACACAGCCGAAGTCCAGGAAGGTGATGCGGCCGTCGGGCTGGAACAGGTAGTTGCCGGGGTGGGGATCGGCGTTGAACACACCGCCGAGCACCATCGACCCGTAGACGAAGCGCCACAGGGTCTCGGCCCACAGGGCCCGCTGCGGTTCCTTGGCGTGCATCGCCACGGTGAACGGCTTGCCGCTCACCAGCTCGCTGGTGATCACCCGCTCGCTGGTGTGGCTCTGGTGCACGGCGGGGATGTGGATGGTGGGCTCGGACGCGTGCAGGGCGGCGAACTCCGCCTGTCGGCGGGCTTCCAGCGTGTAGTCCAGCTCTTCGAGGAAGCGCTGCTTGATCTCGGCGTGGAAGCGGTCGGCTTCCAGCCGGCGCATGCCGAACATGTCGATGGCCATCTTGACCACGACGCCGTTGTCCAGGTCGGCTTCGAGCGCCTCGCCGATGCCGGGGTGCTGCACCTTGACCGCGACCTCGCGCTCGTCGGGCAGCCGCGCCCGGTGCACCTGGCCGATGCTGGCGCTGGCCAGCGGCTCGTCGTCCCACTCCAGGAAGAGCTCGTCGATGGACCCGCCCAGGTCTTCTTCGACGACCCGCCGGATGTCCGAGGGGGTGGACGTCTGCGCCTTGCTCTGCAGCTTCTGCATGGACTTCTCGAAGACCATGCGGTGCTGGTCGGGCACCACGCCGTCCACGTAGCTGGCCATCTGGCCGACCTTGGTGGCCATGCCGCGCATGTTGCTGAGCACTTCCGTCGTGCGCTCGACCTTGGTGGCCACGTCGTCGGCCTGACGCAGCAGGGCGACGCCGGTGGTGGCGCTGGTCTTCGCAAGGCGTGCGAGGCGCTTGAGGCGTCCTGTCGGAACGCGGGCCATGGCTGTCCCCGGGCTGGAGCCCCACCCTACCCGTCCCCGTGGGCGGCGGCGAACCCGCCCGCAGCTGCGACACTCCAATGGTCATGCTCGCCCTCGTCCTCGCCGCCTGCTCCGGCACCCCGCCGGAGATGCCGCCTCCTCCGCCGACCAGCGCCGCCTTCCGCGAGGACACGGTGCTGCTGTACTGGCTGCCCTACGACAACGACCTCGGCCACGCCGCGGGCCCCGTGCTCGAGGGGCTGCGACAGGCCACCCAGGACGGCCGGGTGCAGATCGCCGCCCAGGTCGACACGCCGGGGACCGTCGGCATGCAGCGCGTCGCCTTCCGCGACGGCCGGGGACTGGAGGAGCCGGTGCCGGACGCCGAAGACAGCGCCGGCCTGGCCACCCTGCAGGCGTTCCTGGACTGGGCGGCCGTGCGCTACGAGGCGCGCCACTACGCCGTCTTCGTCCTGGACCATGGCGGCGATCTGCCGCGGCTGGCCCGCGACGACCGGCCGACCTTCCTGCAACAGCCCGGCCCGTCGGCGACCTGGCTCTCGACCACCGAGCTCGCCGCCGCCGTCGCTGCCTTCCGCGCCCAGGAGCCCGGCGAGGTCGAGGCCCTGGTCATGCAGGTCTGCGGCAAGGCCAGCGTCGCCGCTGCCTGGGAGGTCCGCCACGCCGCCCGGAGCACCCTGGCCAGCCAGCTCCCGCTCGGCGCTCCGAACACCTATTACCCAGCCCTGGCCACGCTCCCCGACGACTGGGACGGCGCCGATCTGCTCGGCGTCCTGACGACGGCCGAGGCCCCGTCGATGTACGCCACCTGGTCCTGCGTCGACAACCGCGCCCTGGACGCGCTCCCCGGCGCCCTCGCCTCGCTCACCGACATCCCCCCGGATCCGGCGTGGCTCGACGGCCCCCTCGCGCCGCTGACGTGGACCTACGCCGGGGATGCCTGGACGGACCTGTCCGCGCTGGCCCGAATCGCCGGGGCCGCTCCGCTCGAGCGCACCCTGGACGCCCTGTCCTGCGGCCGGGTGGCGAACCCCGCGGCGCCCCCGCTGCCGACCGACGGCTTCGCCGATCCGACCGCGCTCGGCGGCCTGTCGGTCTACCTGCCGCCGGCGGACGGCATGCCCGCCGACCACGCCGCCCAGGCGCTGTTCCGGGACACCCACCTGGGGCCGTGGCTCGAGGCGCTCGTGCGCCCTCCACCACCACCGGGGCCCGGAGCCGGGTAGATGCACCTCCTCCCGGAGCTCCTGTGCAGCTGCGTTCCTTCGAGCTGGCCACCGACCTGTTCATCAAGCCCGTCGAGGTGTTCGACACCTGGCTCGACAGCACCCGCCACAGCCTGCTGACCCAGGCGCCCGCCCTCATCGACCCGCGGGTCGGCGGGCAGTACAGCCTGTGGGGTGGCTCGGTCACCGGCGAGTTCGTGCACATCGACCGGCCGCGGGTCATCGCGCAGACCTGGCGGACGGTGGACTTCAGCGCCGACATGCCCGACACGCGGCTCGAGCTGACCTTCGAAGAGCGGGTCAACGGCTGCCGACTGCGGGTCGTGCACGCGCACATCCCGGCCAGCATGGCGTCCGCGTTCCGGTCGGCGTGGACCCAGTACTACTTCCCGCGCATGACCACGATCGGGGTGCTGCCCCAGGGCTGACCGCGTCCGCCCCTCAGCGTCGCTGGCGCAGCGGGACGTCGAACCGGTCGATGTAGGGCTGGAAGGCTGCGTACAGCGCGTCGGAGTCCAGTCCGTACATGCCGGCGCTGTAGCGGTGGGCGCCGCGCTTGTCCTTGCGCCCGTTGGTCAGCCAGCTCTGGATGCGGGCATCGGCGCCGGCTTCGTGGGGCAGATCGAAGGTCTCGCGGATGCGGCGGACCATGCCCGGCGTGTCGGCGACCAGCTGCCGGAAGCCCACGTCGATGACCGTGATGTCGGGCCGCGCGTCGCGCACGGCCATGGCCCGGCGCACCCCGATGGCGAACCGTTCCTGGATGTAGGGACCGAGCTCCTGCGGGTCGAAGGCGCCGTAGAGCATGCGGCGGTTCATCGAGATGAGGCTGCAGTAGGACGCGACCACGTCGAAGGGATCGCGGTGGGTCCAGACCAGGTGCGCGTCGGGGAAGACATCGACCAGCGCATCGACGAACCACAGGTGCTCGGGGCACTTGAGCACGAACTGCCGCGTCGGGCGGGCATGGGCCATCATCTGCAGCTGGCGCTTGTAGTAGCGATAGGCCGGCCGCATGTCGAAGTCGGCCAGCCAGTCGCCGTAGGTGCGGAAGCCGGCGGCGATGTCGTAGTTCAGCACCGAGTAGGCGTTGAAGAAGAGCGGCCAGCACTCTTCGGCGGTCTCGGGGCCGACCTCGTGCACCGAGTCCATCTCGGGGGCCATGAAGTAGGCCGCCCGCAGGGTCGCGCGGGCCTTGGCCAGGCGCTTGTCGCGGTCGATCCGGGGGTCGTCGCTGGCCGGGACCGGGTTCTGGAGCTCCCAGAACTTCAGGCTGCGGGTGCCGGGCTCGAGGGACAGCAGGTTCTGGAGCAGGGTGGTGCCGGTCCGCGGAAAGCCCAGCACGAACACGGGACGCTCGATCTCGACGTCGGCGGCGTCGGGGTGACGCCGGAAGTAGTCCTCGATCTTGAGCCGGTTGACGGCCGCCATGATGAAGGTCTGGCGCGTGATGATCCGGGCCAGGTTCGACAGCGGCATGTTCGACGCGACGTCGCAGATGCGCTCGAAGGGCTCGCGCCACTCGTCGCTGCCGAAGTCCGACAGGCCGGTCCGCCGGCGGGCCGACGCCAGGATGCTGTCCGGTGCTATCTCCGCCACGGTCGGCAGCAGCCCCGCCACGCCCGCCAGCAGGTCGATGGCGCGCACCACCGGACGGTAGGACGTCCGGCTGACGGTGACCTGGGCCTTGGCCGGGGCAGGGAGGGTGGAGGTCGACACGGGGAGAGGAGGCTCTGGGTGGCTGACACACGTAACCGGCAACACATGCGCCCCGGCGGGCATCGTCACCCGGAGGAGATCGCCTCGGGCGGAGAGCGGCCGACGCGTCCGCCGGCTCCCGAGGCGTTAGCGGTCCTGTGCCGAAGGGAACCATGGGCATCCTCCGCATCCTGCTGTTCATCGCCGTCCTGCTCGCCGTCGCGTGGCTGTTCCGCGACGTGCTCAAGCGGGTCGGCGCGTGGCTGGACGACGAGCCCGACGCGCGCGACGCGGGTCCCGAGAAGGGGCCCCGGCTGCTGGCGATCGAGCGCAGCCCCTACGCCGTGCTCGGACTGCCCGAGGGCGCATCCCCCTTCGAGGTCGAGCGCGCCTTCCGCCAGATCATGAAGGACAACGCGCCCGAGCGGGTGGCCGAGCTGTCGCCCGAGCTGCAGGCCCACGCGGAGCGCCTGCGCCGCGACGCCACGGACGCCTGGCAGGCGCTCCAGGACGACGAGGCCTGAGCCGAGGCCTGAGACGACGCCACCCCGCCCGGAGCGTCGGCTCGGAGCGGGGTGGGTGGGTCGGAGCGGCCCGAGCGCGGCTCAGGCGTCCTGCTTCTTCGTCGCCTGGAAGCCGGTGCCCTCGACGGCGCTGACCAGCGCGGCGACGTCGACCTTGGCTGCGTCGTAGGCGATCTCGGCGGCGCCGGTCTGGTAGTCGACGGCGACCGCGATGACGCCGTCGACGCCCTGCAGGGCGGCGGTGACCTTGGTGCTGCAGTCGCCGCAGTGCATGCCGGCCACGGTCAGGCTGACCTTGGTGCCGTCGGCGGTCTGGACCTGCTCGGCGGCCTTGGCGAAGGCGGCGGCGTCGGCCATGGGGCAGGCCAGCGCGGGGGTGGACACGAACAGGGCGGCGCCGAGGGCGAGGGTGCGGAGCATGGGGCTCTCCCGGGTGCACCGGCCGATGGATGCCGGCCGGAGGACGTCCCTCACTGTACCCGGCTCCCGCGGCGCGCCAACCGACTCAGCGCTTCCCCTGGGACAGCAGCAATGCCATCAGCCCGGGGAAGTGCCGGCCCAGGAAGGCGGCGACCTTGCCGTGCCCGGTGAACACGTGCTCGCGCTTGCGCTTGTGCAGTCCGTCGGCCATCGACCGGGCCGCCGCGTCGGCCGTCCACATCAGCTGCGCGGGCCGTGGGTCCTTGCGATCGGGGTGGTAGACGCCCTGGTTGTCGACGCGGGCGATGTCGCTCTCGACGAAGCCCGGGTGGATGGTCGTGCAGCTGACGCCGCTGCCCTTCAGCTCGACGGACAGGGTCTGGCCGAGCGCATGTACCGCCGCCTTGCTGGCGGCGTAGGCGCCGTTGCCCGGGGCCGGCGCGTAGACGATGACGCTGCCGACCAACCCCAGGCGCCCGCGGCTCTCGCGCAGGTGCGGAAGCGCCGCGGTGGCCGTGTTCAGCACCCCGATGACGTTGACGTCCAGCTGCCGCCGCAGATCCGCCGCGCAGAGCTTCTCGACCCGCCCGGACACGGCGTAGCCGGCGTTGGCCACAGCCACGTCCAGCCGCCCGTGCCGGGCGACGATGGCCGCCGCCGCCTCTCGCACCGCGTCTTCGTCGGTGACGTCGAGCGGCAGGGCCTCGGCCCGGCCTCCGGCAGCCTCGATGCGACCGACCACCTCCTGCAGCGGTCCCTCGCGCCGCCCCGAGACCACGACCACGCCGCCCCGTGCGGCCAGCTCGCACGCCAGGGCCGCCCCCAGCCCGCTGCCACCGCCGGTGATCCAGCAGATCAGGTCGTCGAATCGCCGCGCCATCGTTCGCTCCGGGTTGTCGCGCGTTGCTATCGCACCCGCACGCCGCCCCCCTTCACTTCGCCGCGAACTGCCCGGCGCCGCCGCGGAAGCCGCCACGGGCCACCTCGCTCGCCCGCTCGGCGTCGAGCTCGGCGAGCATCTGGTCCCCGCTCAGCGCGTCCGCCGCAGCCCCGTCGAAGTACCGCATCAGCCCGGCGTCGCGGTAGGCCGGCTGGATGCGGTCCGTCAGCAGGCCGATCTCCCGCAGGTTCGGGACGAGCCGGCTGAACATGACGGTGCGGAACTGCTCCATGCCCGGAGCGGCCTGGATCATCTCCCGCCACTGGGCGCGGGTCAGCTTGTGCTCGAACCACTCCTCGTAGACCTCGTAGGCCATGAACCGGTTGCGCATCAGCAGCGCGACCTCGAAGGACCAGTCCTCGCGCTCGCGCCGCTCGGCCTCGCTCAGCTCGTCGCGGATGTGGTCGCGCAGGGCGACGACGCCGTAGTGCACGTGCCGCGCCTCGTCCTGGATGATCTGGCCGAGCATGGTCCGCAGCAGCGGCTCCTCGGTGACCTTGTAGAGCATGCCGAAGGCGCCCAGCGCGAGCCCCTCGACCATGATCTGCATGCCCAGGAACTTCATGTCCCAGCGGCCGTCCGCCATCAGCGCATCGATGATGACGAACAGGTTGTCGTTGACCTGGTACAGCCGACCCATCTTGCTCTCGAGGTAGCGCAGGAAGACCTCGACGTGGCGGGCCTCGTCCATGACCTGGGTGCCGCCGTACAGCTTGCCGTCGAAGAACTGCACGGCCTCGGTGACCTGGGCCGCCGCGAACAGGGCGCCCTGCTCGCCGTGCAGGAACTGGCTGAGCATCCAGGCCGTCATGCTGTGCGAGAAGCGCAGCCACTCCTGGTCGGTCAGGCGGATGCCCACTGCCTCGGCGTGCGCCTTGTCGACGAAGTCCTCGGGCAGCAGCAGCACCTCGGGGTTCTCGGGATCGACGTCGATGTGCCAGGGCAGGTCGTCGCCGTCCCACTGTCCGGCCTTGGCCCGGCGGTACAGATCCGCCATCTCGGGGTGGTCGTGGGGGTAGGTCCAGTCGAAGTGGGCGCTGTGGCTGGCCGGCACGTGGGTGGGCCGGCCCTGCTTGCCCCGGTGCAGCAGCAGGCCCCGCACGCCGCTGGGACCGAGGGCCGCCGCCACCTTGGGGTCGCGCACATGGGAGATGACCTCGCCGGCCTCGCGCCAGGCGTCGAGCTGACCGCGGACGTGGGTCGGGAGGCGCCGGGAGAGGCGGCCGAGCAGGTCGAGGCGGGACATGGGATCTCCTGGAGGAGGAGCTAGCAGCGCTAGATGCCTAGCGATGCTAGATGCCGTCGAGGAACTCCTCGATGCGGACGCGGTGGAGGTGGGTGAGGAGCTCGTGGACCAACGGCAGGGCCTGGGCCACCTGCTCTGCCGCCTGGTCGGGCGGGAGGGTGGCCAGGGGGCCGGCGATGAGGGTCGCCTCTTGTCGGAGCAGATCGGCCACGGCCTGGTGATAGACCAGGATGTCGGTCGCCCGGAAGCCGGCGGCGTCGGTGAAGCCGAGCGCCCGCAGCCTGCCGAGCACCTCGACCACGGGCACCGCCTCGCCGCGGACGCGGACCCGGCCGCCGGCGTCCCGCCCGATGCCCGGTGTGCCTGCGTCGGCCAGCGCCTCGAGATCCTCGGCCCGGGCGGGCCCTCGGGCGACGAGCTCTGCGCCGTCGACGCTGTCGTCGGCCGGGACCTCGTCCATGCGCAGCCGGGCCCGCACCTGGCGCAAGAAGGCCCGCTGGCGGTCGTCGAAGCGCTCCTCGCGCTCGTCGAGCAGCGCCTTGATCGCGTCCAGCGGGAGGAAGCGCTCGTGCTGGAGCCGCTTGATGAGCCGGATGCGCTCGAGGTGCGCGGGGGTGTACCAGGCCATGTTGCGCGAGGTCTTCTCGCCCGGCGGCATCAGCCCTTCGCGGACGTAGAAGTGGATGGCCTGGCGGGTGAGCCCGGTGGCTTCGCAGAGGTCCTTCATGCGCAGGCGCACGGCGTCGGCGCCGCTCGCCGGCGGGGCCGCTGGCGCCGCCACGCTCACGTCGGCTCCCGCAGCGCGAGCACGACGGGGCCGAGCGGTCGGCCGATGCAGGTCAGCACCGCCCCCGCGGCCTGCTCGGCCTGGCTCAGGCAGTGCGGGGCGGGCAGGTGCACCTGGCCAGAGACCAGGGTCTGGGTGCAGGCCCCGCAGCCGCCCAGGGTGCAGGAGAAGGGCAGCGCCACACCGGCATCGCGAGCCGCCGTCAGGATGGTCTGCCCGGGCGCCACGGAGAAGGTCCGCTCGCCGCGCCGGCCCCGCAGGGTGACCGGGCAGGCCGTGGCCGGGAAGGAGGCGGGCTCGGCATCGGGCGTGCCCGAAGTGAACCGCTCGATCGCCAGCTGGTCGGGCGCGAGGCCGGCGTCCAGGAGCCAGCGCTCGCAGGCGTCCAGCATGCCGCCAGGGCCGCACAGGTACCAGCACTGCGACGGTGCGACGGCGAGCTCCAGCGCGTCGAGCTGGGCGGCCAGGCCCGGGCCGTCGAGCCGACCACGGCCCGCCTTCCACCCCGGCGGCGGTCGCTCCAGCACGTCCCGCACGACGAGCCGGGGGCCGTAGCGGGTCACGAGGGCGTCCAGGTCGTCCACCAGCATGCGGTCGCGCTTCCGGACGTTGCCCACGACCAGCACCGCGCGGCTGCCGGGCTCGGTCGCCAGGATGTCGTGCAGCAGCGCGACCATCGGGGTGATGCCGCTGCCCCCGGCGACCAGCACGTGCAGCCGTGCCTGACCGGGGGAGAGCGGGTGCCCGAAGGCCCCGGAGGGGCCGCTCACCGACAGCAGGTCGCCGACGACGGTCTGGTGGACCAGCTGGGGACTGACCCTGCCGTTGGCCACCGCCTTGACGGCCACGGCGACGCCGGTCGGGTCCCGGGGGTCGGAGCACAGGCTGTAGGCCCGCCGCGCCGGGCCGTCGGGGCCGTCGACGGAGACCACCAGGAACTGGCCGGCGCGGAAGGGCAGGGGCTGGCTGTCTTCCGGCTGCAGCCGCAGCCGGACGGCGTCGTCGGTCAGACGGTCGACCGCGGTGACGCGCAGCGATCGGCCGGACCGGGGAGCCCGGACGGGCGGCCACGCCCCGCCGTCGCGGTCGGCGAAGGGGGCTGGCGCCTGGCCCCGCAGCATCGCGGTGGCCGCCCCCAGGTCCCGGCGCAGGGTCTGGAGTGGACGGAGCAGGCGAAGAGGGAGGGCCATGGTGGCAGTGTGGCCCCACAAGCGTCGAGCGTCAAGCAACACTGGACACTTGGCAGAGGTGGACCTCCGGCATCCTCCACCAGGGTCATGGCACGCGTCGCGTGGGCTACCCTCGACCTCCTCCCCCCGACCCCCGACCGCCCCGAGGCCGGCATGCGCATCCCCTCCATCCTTCTCCCCCTCGCGTTGACCACGGGTCTGTTCATGGCCTGCGGCGACAAGGACGGGAACACCGACTCCGGCTCGATCGGTGACGACGGCACGGACACGACCGACACCGACGGCACCGACACCGACACGGACACCGACGGTACGGACACGGACACCGATGGCACCGACACCGACACCACCGGACCGGTGGACGAGGACGGCGACGGCTACCCGGCCGACGAGGACTGCGACGACACGAACCCCGCGGTGAATCCCGGCGCCACCGAGGTCTGCAACGACATCGACGACGACTGCGACGACCTGGTCGACGATCAGGACGACGATCTCGACCTCGCCACCGGCTCGGTGTTCTACGGCGATGCCGACGCCGACGGCTTCGGCGCCGACGACGCCGAGATCCAGGCCTGCGTCCAGCCCGAAGGCAGTGCGACCGTGGGTGGGGACTGTGACGACGGCGACGCGGCGATCAACCCCGACGCCACCGAGGTCTGCGACGAGATCGACAACGACTGCGACGACCTGATCGACGACGCGGACGACTCGGTCGACGGTACGACCTTCTCCGAGTTCTGGATCGACGCGGACGGTGACGGCTTCGGCGACGCCGCATCCGATGCCATCGGGGCCTGTGCCGTGCCCGACGGCGCCGTCGACAACGCGCTCGACTGCAACGACGACGACGACGCGATCAACCCCGACGCCACCGAGATCTGCGACGACGCAGACGTCGACGAGGACTGCAACGAGCTGGCCGACGACGACGACGCAGGCGTCGACACCAGCACCATGATCACCGTCTACCCGGACGCCGACGGCGACGGCTTCGGCGACATGGACGATGCCGGCTGGACCGAGTGCGACGCCGACGAAGGCGAGACCACCGACCACAGCGACTGCAACGACGGTGACGGCGACATCAACCCCGACGCCACCGAGGTCTGCGACGACGCCGACGTCGACGAGGACTGCAACGAGCTCGCGGACAACGCCGACGACGGCGCCGACGAGAGCACGATGATCACCGTCTACCCGGACGTCGACGACGACGGCTTCGGCGACATCCACGACGAAGGCTGGCTGGCCTGCGACGCGGAGGCCTACGAGACGACGGACCACAGCGACTGCAACGACGACGACGAGTACAGCTACCCGGGCGCCGACGAGATCGACGACCTGTACGACAACGACTGCGACTCGCTGTGCGACGAGGGCTTCATCGCCGAGGGCGACCTGGTGATCAGCGAGTTCCTGGCCGATCCCGCGGCCGTCAGCGACAGCGAGGGCGAGTGGCTCGAGATCACCAACGTCAGCGGCGCCGAGATCGCCATCTGCGGCGGGTGGAACCTGTCGGATGACGGCGCCGATGACCACGACATCGACATCGCCCCGGACGAAGCCATCATCCTGGCGGACGGCGAGGCCGCGGTCTTCGGCCGAAACGCCGACTCCGCCGTCAACGGCGGGGTCACGGTCGACTACGCCTACGGCAGCGCCTACCCGCTGGCCAACGGCAACGACGAGATCATCCTGTCCTTCGACGGCTACCTGATCGACGAGGTCTGGTACGACTTCGACGGCGACTGGTCGGACATGGACGCCGCCGGGTACAGCGCGACGCTCAACGACTTCTGGCTCGACGCCGAGGACAACGACGACCCGGCGGCGTGGTGCCTGGGCGCCTCGACCTTCGGCAGTGGGGACCACGGGACGCCCGGCGCCAGCAACGAAGACGAGTGCCCCTCGACCTGCGGCGACGGCACCATCGAGCTGGACGAGGAGTACGACCCCGCCCCCGGACCGTTCAGCGCGGTGTTCGTCGACGAGCACACCTGCCGCTGGGACTTCAGCGACGTGAACCAGCTGTACTGCAACGGCGGCTGTTCCTGGGCCGGCGGAGGCGGCTGCGACGATGCCGACGCCGACATCCTGTGCAAGCTCATCACCGGCAACCCCGACAGCGAGGCCATCAGCTGGACGGCGACGACCGCCCTGGCCGAGCCCGGCTTCCCGTGCACGCCGCTGGGCTTGGGCACGGCGATCGACGTGGTCGACCGCGGCGTGAGCGTTGACGTGAGCTGGCAGGACTCGAGCATCCTCGCCAACCACGGCGCAGGAGACGTGGTCGCATACCCGGACTGCACCGACCCGTGAGCCAGCCCGTGTCCTGAGCGGCGGCGGTCCGCCGTCGCACGCTCAGCGCGTACGGAGCCGGACGGCAGGGTCGCCGAGCAGCACCCAGCCCCGGGCGTTCAGCGCGGTGATGCGCTGGACCTCGAGGGCGTCGGCGTCGACCGGCTGCGACGCCTCCTCGAGGTTCCGCAGCAGGCCGCTCTCGACCCGGGCGTACTCGGCCAGGGCGTGGCCCGCCGCGCCGATGGTCCGCCCCTCCATCAGCCGCGCGAGCAGGCCGGCGATGGCCTGCGGCTCGCCGCTCTCGGGCCGGAGGGTCCGGGCGATCCACGCCAGGTCGAGCTTGCCCAGGACGGCCAGCGCACCGCCGGCCTGCCAGCTGAGCAGGGCCTGGCTGTCCGGGCAGAGGTGGTCCCCCGGCGGACGGGTCCAGCCCGGCGCCAGGTCGCTGAAGGCGTAGCTGCCGCGCTCCGACCAGCCCCCGGTGAAGCCGCCGTAGTGGACGACGATGGACGGTCCCACGCGCTCGGCAGGGTCGAGCCGCTCGGGGCCCAGGGCGAGCTCGCGCCCGACGCGGATGCGGCCGACCCGCTCGAAGCCCGGTGGCGGCGCGCCCGGCGCCGGCCGCGGGAAGCCGTGGGTCTGCGAGCCGAGCAGGAGCATGTCGGGGGCTTCGGGGCCCTGGAACAGCCGCTGCATCCGGGCGACCGCGGCTTCCGGGTTCCCATCGACCTCGACCCGCTCCCGGGTCACCGTCCAGCTGCCTGCGGCCGAGGGCAGCCGGGTCTGGATGGGGGACAGGAGGTGCTCGTCGACCGCACGATCCCACGGGGTCCCGCCGTCGCAGCTGGCGAGGGCCAGCCGCGGCCGATGCCGGACCGACGCCTGCTCGGACCGCACGACGGCCCGGGCGTAGCGGGCGAAGTCGTCGGGCTGCTCGAACCAGACCCGGCCGACCGCGTAGTCACCGTCCAGCGCAACCTGGAAGTCCAGTGGCACGTCGTCGGGGCTGGCCACCAGCAGCACATGGTACGGGAGCTTCTGGGGATCGACCTCGCCCAGGGTGGCGCCGATCCGGGCCAGGAAGGCCGCGGCGGACTCGCCGGGCCGGAGCCCGTCCTTGCTGCCCAGCAGCTCGACGTAGCGGCCCGTGCCCCGGCGCTCGGCCTCGGCCCGCCGCAGCTCCAGCAGCGGCGCCAGTGCCTTGTAGATCGCCGAGCGGCGGTCCAGCCCCTGGGGCATGAGCAGCGCGAAGCCGCTGGTCGACACGTCGGCCTGCCGCGCGTCCCGCACGACCGGCGCGACCACGCCCGTGCTCTCGCGGGGTCGGGACAGCCGGCGCCAGCTCTGCTGGGCCTGGTGGATGGCGTCGCGGAACTCGTCCTGGCGGTAGGTGTGGGCCACGATCTCGCGGGCGCGACTGACGTCGGTGATGCCGTGCTCGACCGGCGGGCTGTTGTAGACGGCCCCGACCACGCGGTGATCCTTCAGGCCCATCGAGTGCATCATGATGTAGATGCTGCGCACCCCCTGGGGCAGCCGGCGCACGACGGGCAGGCGGTCGACGACCGACCGGCGGTGGGCGCTGCGCTGCGGGGGCGGCACGGGGTTGCTGGCGACGACCAGCGCGGCGCCTTCGCGCCCGAGCACCCGGTCCGGCACGTTGCTGGCGATGCCGCCGTCGACCAGGGGCCGGCCGTCGCGGGGGTGCGGCGTCGCCGAGAAGATGCCGGGAAACGACCCGCTGGCCCGCACACCCTGGGCGACGGGGCCGAACTCCAGGACCACCTCGCTGCCGGTGTCGAGGTCGGTGGCCACCGGGAAGAAGGGCACCTCGAGGTCCTCGAGGTGGACCCGCAGCGGCGCGCCGGCCTTGATCCCCCGGCGGACGCTGTGTTTCGCCGCGACCCAGGCCTGCAGCATCACCCGCCCGGCCTCGTCCATGTTCATCGCCCGTTTCTCCCACGGGACGTCGATGGGATCGTTGCCCCGCAGGGGGACGGCGGCCTGCACCAGCCCCTCGATCACCCACTCCAGCGCCCGGGTCGACACGTAGTTGAGCGGCATCGTGCGGCTCATCATCGGGCCCGCCGCGGTCAGCAGCTCCAGCCCCTTGAGCCCACCGCAGGCGTAGAGCGCACCCACCACGGCGCCGAAGCTGCAGCCGCTGATCATGTCGATGGGGATGCCGCGGCGGTGCAGCTCCTGGATGATCGCGACGTGCACGAAGCCCCAGGCGCCGCCGCCCCCCAGGGCCAGGCCGACCCGGCGGTCGGTGAGCGCGCGGGACCAGCGGCGGATGCGCTCGCGGTCGTCGGGCTCGAGGTCCTGCAGTCGCATGCGCGCCCCGCCCAGCAGCTCCAGGCCCGCCGCCAGCTCGCTCAGGCGCAGCCGCACCGCACCGTCGGGGAAGCCGGGATGCACCGGGCTCGGGGCGTCGGACAGCAGCCGATCGACCCAGGGGTTGTCCGGCAGCACCGCGCTGACCAGGACGGTCGTGTCGACGGTGACCGGCAGGTCGACCGGCCGTGCAGGGTCCCGCGTGAGCATGACGAGGCGCTCGACCAGCGGCGCCAGGGCCCGGGACAGGGCGACGGCTTCGCGCTCGACCGGCACGAGCACGATCCAGGCGAAGGCCTGGTTCCAGCGCCGCAGGTGCGGGGTCAGCGCGGCCACCGGGTCGTCGTCGGGGACCGGCAGGCGCACCCGGGCCGGCTGGTCGGCGGTCTGCTCCTCGACCACGACCTGGTCCGGGGTCGGGCCGACGGGCAGCTGCACGACGAGCACGGGATCTCGGAAGTCCTCGGCCACCGCCTGCGCGAGCAGGTCGGCGAAGGCCGCCTGGACGCCGACCCGGTACTCGGGGCCGTGCAGCAGCACGATCTCGGCGCCACCGGCCTTGTCGAAGCCGACCCCGTCGCGGCGGGCGCGGTGCTCCAGCAGCTGCCGGACCGGACGCAGATCCTCGAGCTCCGCCCGCCGGAACCGCAGCATCCAGCAGGTGCTCTCGGCTTCCCAGGTGCCGACCGGGTCCCAGCCCTCGGCGAACTCGGTCAGGCCGAGCACGTCCATCGGCACCGGCGAGTACAGGCGCCGGCGATCCTCGGGGCCCGGGTGGCGCACCAGCTCACCGCGCAGGAACACGAAGAACTCGTCGCGGGGCGGCGACAGCCGGGTCCCGCGGGGCACCCGGACCAGGGCCCCGCGGTCGACCAGCTGGTCCACCACCGCGGGGATCACCCCCTCGAAGAGCCCGGTGCGGACCAGCGCCAGGCCGACCTCTTCGCGACAGGCCTCGCGCACCAGCAGCTCGCGCACCAGCCGCTCGACCGCAAGGTAGGTCGGCCCGCGCAGCTCGGCGGGCGCCGGCGCCTCGAGCACCACGGCAGGGCCGACGGCCCGCAGGCGCAGCCCGACCTCGAGCAGCTCCGGGGCACGGATCAGCTCGATGGCCGGCACCAACCAGCCCGCACCGCCGACGAAGCCCCCGCGCCGTACGACGCGGCTGCCCTGGGCTTCTCCCAGGTGGCTGCGCTCCAGCTCGATCTCGCCGCTGATGACCAGGAACAGGGACATGCCGCCGCTGCCCGCCACCCAGCCGCCCGGACTGAGCGTGCCAAGCACCTCGCCAGCGGCCACCTCTCGGCGGACGAACAGGGCGCGGGCGTCGACGTCGGCGGGGATCCGTCGCCACAGCGAGGTGCCGTGCAGGATGCCGAAGGCCGAGTCCTCGGCCGTCGCACGGGCCGCGATGTCCCGCAGTCGGGCCAGCCCGTCGGCCGGGAGCACGAGCAGGAGGGTGTGCTCGATCGCGGCCCAGCGCTCGCCGCCGTCGCGCGTCAGCACCCCGTGCCGCCCCACCGCGTCGGCGTGCCCGGTGTCGTCCACCATGCGCCCGGCGACGACCACGGCCATGTCGCCGGCGCCCAGCACGTCGGGATCCAGGGGCTGCTCGGCCTCGAGCACGACCATGCGCGCGGTGCGCACCAGCTCGTGGCGGGCCTCGGGCGGGGCGGCCGAGAGCTGCGGCTGGCGCGCGAGGAGGCGGGCGAGGGCCGGACGCTCGACGGTGACCAGCGACGCGTCGCGCAGCGCGTCCATCAGTGGAGCGAGGTCGCCCTCGAACATCGCCCGGCGCTGCGGGAGCACGAGCACGCGCGTGCCCGGCGCCGCTCGCGCGATGAGGCGGAGGCCCTGGAGCTCCGGGGCCGAGGCGGCGGCCAGCTCGCCGATGAGGTCGGCCGCACCCAGCACGTCGCCGTCGACCAGCCGAAGCCGCCGAAGCGAGGTCAGAGGCCCGTCCACGGTCAGCGCCACCTCGCCGTCGACCACGACGACCGGGTCCGCGAGCACGTCGACGTCGGTCCAGTCGGCGCCTTCGCCGGCCGCCAGCTCCTCCACCACGTCGGACCAGTGCACGCCGACGGGAAGGAGCGGAGCCCACGCGGCCAGGGCGGCGGGGAGGTCGGCGCTGTCGGACATGGGGGCCAGGGGCACGGGAGGGCGCCATCCTACCCTCGCCGCGCTGGTACGATGCCCCTCCGATCCCACCTGGACCCGCGTCGCCTCGGAGCCCCCCGTGCTGACCCTGCTCGCCCTCGCAAGCCCTTCCCTCGCCGCCACGCTGACCGTCGATCCCTCGGGCAGCGGCGACTTCACCACCATCCAGGCGGCCATCGATGCCGCCACGAGCGGCGACAGCATCGAGATCTCCGCCGGGTCCTTCGCCGAGTGCCTGGACTTCGGCGGCAAGGACCTGACCCTGGCGGGCGCGGGCGAGACCAGCACCACCGTGAACGCGGCGGGCGCCTGCACCAACTCCGTGGTGGTCGACAGCGGCGAGACCGTCGTGCTGCGGGATCTGCAGCTGCGCAACAGCTACCGCGTGATCTACGGCGTCGAGGCCGACATCACGCTGGACTCGGTCACCATCACCGAGAGCGGCACCACGTCCTACAACGGGTCGGCGGTCTACCTGGACGGCGGGTCGCTCACGATGACCGACGTGCTGCTGTCGCACAACTCGTCGTACCTCGGGACCGTCTACCTGACCGGGGCTGACGCCGAGGTCTCGGGCACCCGGTTCTACATGAACTACGCCTACTACGGCGGCGCCATGTACCTGGACTGGGACGGCGTCACGCCGACCTACGCCCACCTGAGCGGCAACGACTTCGTCAGCAACTACACCTACTACTACGGCGGCGCCCTGTACCTGGGCAACAGCGCGACGGTCGACTCCGAGGGCAACGTCTACGACGCCAACTGGGGCTACTACGCCCACGGTGGCCACGCCTATCTGTACACCTACGCCAGCCTGGACTCGTCCGGCGACGAGTGGCGGGACGGCTACGCCTACTACCGGACGTCGGGCTACAACGGCGGCGCGATCTATCTGTACACGTACGCCGACCTTACGGTGACCGACGGCCACTTCGTCGACAACATCGGCTACGTCGGCGGCGCCATCTACGCCTACTCGGCCAACGACGTCAGCATCACGGACACGCGCTTCGAGACCAACGACGCCTACCACCACGGCGGCGCGATCTACGGGAACAGCGAGACCGAGCTGACGCTGTCGGGCACCACCTTCGACGAGAACACCGCCAGCAACGGCTACGGCGGCGCCCTGTACCAGTACTACTACGGCGAGCTGTCCATCGAGGCGAGCGACTTCCAGGACAACACGGCCTACAGCGCCGGCGGCGCCCTGTACCTGCAGCAGCTGTACACGACGGCCGAGGTCGACGGCAGCCGCTTCGAAGGCAACACCAGCCGCAACAGCAGCGGCGGCGCGATCTACGCCTACCACAGCACCGGACTGGCGATCGCCGACAGCGACTTCGCCGACAACACCGCCTACTACTACGGCGGTGGACTGTACAGCTACTACTACCAGGCGCTGGACATCTCGGGCTCGACCTTCACCCGCAACACCGCGACCTACGGCTACGGCGGCGGCGTCTACTTCTACCCGTACACCGGGCGGACCTTCGACCTGAGCGTCGTCGACACCGAGTTCGACGACAACAGCGCCTGGTACGACGGCGGCGGTCTGTACACGCAGTACCCGCGGGACGTGGTCGTCGACGGCACGACCTTCTCGAACAACGAAGCGAACCGCGCATCGTCGACCTACGCCGGCGGCGGCCTGTATCTGTACGCCAGCGAGTCGCTCGACATCAGCTCGAGCTGGTTCTGCCACAACAAGGCCTACTACGGCGGCGCAGCCTGGGCCTACTACACCTACTCCGACGACGACGTGTGGACGAACAACGTCTTCGTCGAGAACGAAGCCCAGTACGGCGGCGCGCTCTACCTGAACTCGCTCTACTACAACGAGCTGATCAACAACACCTTCGTGGGCAACGACGCCAACTACTACGGCGGCGCGCTGTACCTGTACTCCACGTACACGACCTTCATGAACAACATCGTGGCGTACACGGCCGATGGCGGCGGCGTCTACGGCTACGACTCGAGCTCGGCGGCCTACAGCGAGTTCACCTACAACGACTGGTACAGCAACTCGGGAGGCGACGCGACGGGCACCGTGTCGGCCGCCACGTCGGGCACCGGGAACACATCGGTGGCGCCGGGCTTCGTCGCCTACACCCTGGACGGAAACTGCGGCAACGACGAGCTCACGCTGCGGTCGGACTCGGACATCATCGACGCCGGCAATCCGGCCTACGCCGATCCGGATGGAAGCCGCGCCGACATCGGCGCCTACGGCGGCTTCGGCGCCGAGGCCTACGACGAAGACGGCGACGGCAGCTTCCGGCCGACGGACTGTGACGACGACGATGCCGACGTGTACCCGGGGGCGGAAGAGACCTGCGACGGCGTGGACAACGACTGCGACGGCGTCGTGGACGAAGCCGACGCCACGGGCGCGTCCACCTGGTACCCGGACGCCGACGGCGACGGCTACGGCGACCCGGATGGCGCCACCACCGCCTGTGACGCCCCCGACGACCACGTGGCCGTGGCCGGTGACTGCGACGACGACGACGCGGGCAGCAACCCCGACGCCGAGGAGATCGCCTACGACGGCATCGACCAGGACTGCAGCGGCGCCGACCTGACCGACGTCGACGGCGACGGCCACGACAGCACCGTGGTCGGCGGCGACGACTGCGACGACGCCGACGACAGCGTGTACACCGGCGCGACCGAGACCTGGTACGACGGCGTCGACAGCGACTGTGCCGGCGACAGCGACTACGACGCCGACGGCGACGGCCACGACAGCGATGCCTACGGCGGCGACGACTGCGACGACACCGACGACGGCGTCTACACCGGCGCGGCCGACACCTGGTACGACGGCGTCGACACCGACTGCAGCGGCGGCTCGGACTACGACGCAGACGGTGACGGCCACGACAGCGATGCCTACGGCGGCGACGACTGTGACGACACCGACGACGGCGTGTACGACGGCGCGAGCGACACCTGGTACGACGGCGTCGACAGCGACTGCGCGGGCAACGACGACTACGACGCCGACGGCGACGGCCAGGCGGCCGAAGACTACGGCGGCACCGACTGCGACGACACCGACGCCGACATCTGGTTCGGGGCCGACGACACCTGGTACGACGGCGTCGACAGCGACTGCGGCCGGGACGACGACTACGACGCCGACGGCGACGGGCAGACCGCGGCCGACTACGGCGGCACGGACTGCGACGACACCGACGCCACCATCTACGACGGCGCGCCCGACACCGACGGCGATGGCGTCGACAGCGACTGTGACGGATCGGACGGCGAAGGCACCGGGACCGACGACGGCGGCGCCGACAGCGGCGGCACCGATGGGGGCACCGACGGCGGTACCGACGGCGGCACCGACGGCGGCAAGGACAGCGGCGGCACCGACGGCGGCTCCGACGGCGACGGGGGCTCCGACGGGTCCATCGACGGCGAGTCGGGCGGCAAGAAGGGCGGCTGCTCCCTGGCCGGCGCGGGCGCCTCGCCCGGTCTCGCGCTGGGCGGCCTGCTCGGCCTGCTCGGGCTCGTCGGGCTGCGTCGGCGACGCTGAACGCCTCGCCGGCGTCGGGGCGGGGTAGGCTCTGCCGCACCCGCCATGGACCGCTGACCCTCCTTGACCTCCTTCCTCCCGAGCCTCGCCGACACCCTCATCGACCTCGTCCACTACGGCGACACGGGCGCGCTCCGGGTCACCGACGAAGGGCGGGAGTGGGTGTTCCACGTCCAGGGAGGGATCCTGGTCGGTGTGCAGCGGGCACCGCCCCTGCCCGAGGACCTGGAGGGAAGCGAGCTCGCCGCCCGGTGCATGACCGAGGTGATGGAGCTCAAGACGCCCCTGTTCTCCTTCGAGGAGGGGTCGGGGCCCGACAGCTTCGGGCTGTTCGACGTCCGCCACGCCTTGGGCCTGGCGATGGGCGACACCCGCAGTGTCGACGAGCTCTTGCGCGCGCTGGAGCCGGTGCTCGACGCCTGGCCCGAGCTCCGCGCCGACGCCGACACGCTCAGTCCGGACGTGGCCGTGCAGCGCTGGCTGGCCACGATGGACGGCCTGGCGCCGGGCATCGACCGGATCCGGAGCGCGCCGCCACCGGCCAGCCGCTCCATGGCCGCGCTGTGGGTGGCGTGGAAGCTCGGTGACCTGGACCTGCACGACGATCAGCTGATCGACGACGAGCCCGAGGCCGTGGCCGTGGGCAACACCACCGAAGAAGAGTCGCCGCTCGCTCCCGAGGGGACCCGGTCGGGCGCCTTCGGTGCGGTGGGCGGCGAGCCGCACGCCGACGAAGTCGACGGCGACGAAGCCACCGCGCAGACCGCACACACCGCCCTGACCGCCCACACCGACGTCACGGCGCTCACGCAGAGCTTCGCCGAGAAGCTCGCGAAGGCCGTGGACAAGGAACCCTCGAGCAGCATCATCACCGCGGTCCTGCCCGATCCCTTCGTGGCGGGCGTGGCGCTGGCGCGGGCGGGTGACGCCCCGCGGGCGCTCGCGCTGCTGGAGGCCGCCTGGGAAGAGGATCCCGAGCGGCCCGGGCTCGAGGAGTGGCTCGGCTACACGCGCTTCACCGCGCTCCGCGAGAGCAACCCGGAGGCGGCCCGCCAGGGTCTCGCGATGCTGCGCGACGTGATGTACCGGACCGGCGGGGGCGCCGAACAGCCGACGCAGCCCTGGGTGCTCATGGCGCGCGCCCAGTTCGAGCGCGGGGACCTGCTGCAGGCCCGCAGCGTGCTGGACACGGCCCTGGACCGCGAATCAGACGACCCCGAGGCCATGGACCTCGACGCGAGGCTGAAGAAGGCCGAGGCCGAGGCCGAGGCCCTGCGACAGCGGCGCAGCCGGCCCAGCGGCGTGCGGATCGCCCTGTTGCTGATCGGCGTCGCGATCCTGGTGGCGGCCGCGGTCGTCTGGCAGCTGACCCGGCCGGCGATCGACCCGCCCCGGGTGAACCATGCCCGGTCCTACAGCCAGACCGTCATGCTCGACGAGCTGTACCTGGTCGACTCCGACTGGTTCGGCGTCTACCCGGCCGAGCAGACGCCCGAGCCCGACGACGCCTGGAACGACTGCCAGGCGCTGGCCGAGGTGACCGAGCTGGCGCCGTCCCACTCGATCACGCTCGTCAGCCGGTCCGGTGTGCCCCTGGCCGAGTGCGGGACGCGGTTCGACTGACGGCGCGGTCGTTCATGCGCGCGCTCGGGAGCCGCGTCAGTACCGCTCGGGGAAGACGTCGGTGAGCACGCCCGGCTGGTCGCCGGACGGCACGTCCAGGCGCAGGATGGCGATGTTCTGGTCGCGGTCGAGGTCACAGACGGCCTGCGCCCGTACGTGGGCCCCACCGTCCAGGGTGACCGCGCTGTAGCTGCAGCGCACCTCGCCTTCGGGGTGCCAGGCGAGCTGGCTCCAGCCGCCGGTGGCCGCGAGGGACCGGAGGTCGCTGCCGACCGGAGGCATGGGGCTCGGCGGCAGCTCGACCCAGTCGCCGGACGCGGCGTAGTGGGCCTGCTCGGCGATGGCGATGGCCCGCAGGTGGGGGAGGGGCTCGGCGCGCAGGGCCTTGCGCCGCATGTCCAGGTACTGGGGGATCGCCGCGACCGCGAGCAGCCCGACCAGGATGACGGCCACCATCAGCTCGACCAAGCCGAGGCCTCGGCGCAGTGGCCGGCGACGGGCGCGTGCAGGCGGGAGCGGACCCAAGACCGACATGCCGACAGGCTACCGCAGGCGAGGCCCTGACCGGTCGGCCAGCATGCCGGCCCCGTCCCGCGGCCCCCGAGCCCCGCCGGGCCCGAGGATCCCGACGCCCACGATGCCCTGTGGATCGGTGTCCTCCTGACCACGGAGCCAGGATGGAGAGGGGAAGAACCGATGACGCACCTGTGACACAGCCCCTCGGGCCGGGTCTTAGGTCGCGGGCTCTTCGGCCCGCGCCGGTCGGTGACCCGCACCTCCGCGCAGCGCCTCCCCTCCTCTCCCGAGACCTCCTCCCATGCAGCCCATCGGCTACTGGACCCCCGGCGAACAGGCCCCTGCATTCGGCGCGGCCGAGCTCCTCGCCACCGCCATCCCGCGGGTGCGCGAGCCCGCCCACGTCGTGCACGACCCCCGCACCGGGGCGGTCGGCGTCGGGCTGGGCGGGGCCGCGGCCACGCAGCTGGACGGCGCGGGCTGGCCCCTGGTCGCCACCCTGCCGCCGCTGTACCCCGAGTGGCTGGGCGACCGCAGCTTCAACGAGGTCCACGGCGTCCGCTTCCCCTACGTGACCGGCGCGATGGCCAACGGCATCGCCACCGCCGAGCTGGTCATCGAGATCGGCCGCGCCGGCATGCTGGGCTTCTTCGGCGCCGCCGGCCTCGATGCAGACCGGGTCGAAGGCGAGATCGCCCACATCCGTGCCGAGCTCGGCAGCGGCCAGGCCGGCCACGGCCCCGCCTGGGGCAGCAACCTCATCCACAGCCCCAACGAGCCGGCGCTGGAAGCGAAGGTCGCCGACCTGTACATCCGCCACGGCGTGCCCCGCGTGAGCGCCGCCGCCTACATGGGCCTGACCCCCATGCTGGTCCGCTACGCCTACACCGGCGTGCACCAGCTGCCCGACGGCACCATCGGCCGCCGCCACCAGGTCTTCGCCAAGATCAGCCGGCCCGAGGTCGCCCGCCGCTTCCTGTCGCCGCCGCCCGGCGACATGCTCGATGCGCTGGTCCAGAAGGGCCAGCTCACCGCCGACGAGGCGCGGCTCGCTCGCTACCTGCCGGTGGCCGAGGACATCACCGTCGAGTCCGACAGCGGCGGCCACACGGACAACCGGCCGCTCACCGCGCTGTTTCCGGTCATCCTGGGCCTGCGCGACCAGCTGGCCGACCAGCACGGCTTCGCCCGCCCGATCCGCGTCGGCGCCGCCGGCGGCCTGGGCACGCCGAGCGCGGTCGCCGCCGCCTTCGGGCTCGGCGCCGCCTACGTGCTCACGGGCTCGGTCAACCAGGGCGCGGTCGAGTCCGGCCTGTCGCCCTTCGGCCGGCAGCTGCTGGCCCAGGCCGGCATCGCCGACGTGGTGATGGCCCCCGCCGCCGACATGTTCGAGCTCGGGGTGGAAGTCCAGGTCCTGCGCCGTGGCACCATGTTCGGCGTGCGGGCCAAGCGGCTCTACGAGCTCTACCGGCGCCACGACAGCCTCGAGAGCATCCCCGCCGCCGAGAAGGCCCGCCTCGAGAAGGAGATCCTGCGGTCGTCCATCGAAGACGCCTGGCAGGGCACCCGCGCCTACTGGCAGGCCCGCGACCCGAAGGAAGTCGCCGCTGCCGAGGCCGACCCGCACCACAAGATGGCGCTGGTCTTCCGCGCCTACCTGGGCCAGTCCAGCCGCTGGGCCATCGGCGGCGTCGAGGATCGGCGTCCCGACTACCAGATCTGGTGCGGCCCCGCGATGGGCGCCTTCAACGAGTGGGCCCGGGGCAGCTTCCTGGAAGCCCCCGAGAACCGCCGCGCCGTCCAGATCGCCCGCAACCTGCTCGAGGGCGCCGCGGTCGTGACCCGCGCCCAGCAGCTCCGCACCTTCGGCGTGCCGGTCCCGACCGCCGCCTTCGACTTCCGTCCCCGCCCCCTGGCTTGAGGTCCTTGCCATGAGCACCGACAAGAAGAACACCGAGAAGAGCTTCGCCCCCGGTCGCCAGAGCATCGCCGTCGTCGGCGTGTCCGCCCTGTTCCCCGGCAGCACCGACGCCGCCGGCTTCTGGCGCGACATTCTGGCCGCGGAGGACCTGCTGACCGACGTGCCGGCCAGCCACTGGCTGGTCGAGGACTACTACGACGCCGACCCCAAGGCGCCGGACATGACCTACGCCAAGCGCGGCGGCTTCCTGGACAAGGTCGACTTCGACGCGCTGGGCTTCGGCATCCCGCCGTCCATCATGCCCGCCACCGACACGGCCCAGCTGCTGGCGCTCATCGTGGCGAAGCAGGTGCTCGAGGACGCCTGGGGCGAGCAGTTCATGGAGATGGACAAGTCGCGGATGAGCTGCATCCTGGGCGTCACGAGCGCGCAGGAGCTGCTCAACGCGATGGTCGCCCGGCTGCAGAAGCCGGTGTGGGTGAAGAGCCTGCGCGAGGCCGGTCTGGACGAGGAGAAGGTCCAAGAGGTCGCGCAGCGCATCGGCGATCACTACGTGCCCTGGCAGGAGGCGACCTTCCCCGGCCTGCTCGGCAACGTCGTCGCCGGCCGCATCGCCAACCGCCTGGACCTGGGCGGCACCAACTGCGTCACCGACGCGGCCTGCGCGAGCACCTTCTCGGCCCTGCACATGGCGGTCAACGAGCTGTACCTGGGCGACAGCGACGTGGTCATCGCCGGCGGCGTCGACACCATGAACGACATCTTCATGTACATGTGCTTCAGCAAGACCCCGGCCCTGTCGGCCAAGGGCGACTGCCGGCCGTTCTCCGACCAGGCCGACGGCACCATGCTGGGCGAGGGCATGGGCATGGTCGCGCTGAAGCGGCTCGAGGACGCCGAGCGCGACGGCGACCGCATCTACGCGGTGATCGAGGCGGTCGGCAGCAGCAGCGACGGCCGCAGCAAGTCGGTCTACGCGCCGGTCAGCCAGGGTCAGTCCCAGGCCATCCGCCGCGCCTGGGAGGGTGCTTGCGCCGACCCCGGCACCGTCGAGCTGGTCGAGGCCCACGGCACCGGCACCAAGGCCGGCGACGTCGCCGAGTTCGGCGGCCTGCGGCTGGTCTTCGACCACACCGAGCGGGCCGCGGGCGGGGACCGCCAGTGGTGTGCGCTCGGCACCGTGAAGTCCCAGATCGGCCACACCAAGGCCGCCGCGGGCGCCGCGGGTCTGTTCAAGGCCGTCATGGCCCTGCACCACAAGGTGCTGGCCCCCACCGCCAAGATCGACAAGCCGAACCCCAAGATGGAGATCGAGCAGACCTCGTTCTACCTGAACACCCGGGCCCGCCCGTGGGTGCGCGGCAGCGATCACCCCCGCCGCGCCGGCGTGTCCAGCTTCGGCTTCGGTGGCAGCAACTTCCACGTCGCCCTGCAGGAGTACACCGGCGCCCACAAGGCCGGCCGCCTGCGCACCTGGCGACACGAGCTGGTGACGATCAGCGCGGAGAGTGCCCCGGCCCTGGCCGACGCCGCCCGCGAGCTGGCCGCGTCCGCCCGCGACCTGCGGTTCGCCGCCTGGCAGGGCACGCAGCAGCCCGCCGGCGCCCACCGGCTGGCGGTGCTCGCCACCGACCTGGCCGATCTGAAGACCAAGCTCTCGAAGTCCGCCGAGCGCATCGACCAGGGCAAGGCCTTCCACACCCCCGACGGCTGCCACTACGACAGCGGCACGGTCCAAGGCGAGGTCGCCTTCCTGTTCCCCGGCCAGGGCAGCCAGTACGTCGACATGGGGGCCGAGGCCGCCATCCACCTCGACGCCGCCCGCGCGGCCTGGGATGCCTCGGCCGACGTCGCGATGGGCGAGAAGCCCCTGCACCAGGTCGTGTTCCCGATCCCCGTGTTCTCGGAGGAGGAGGAGGCCGCCCAGCTCGAGGAGCTGACCCGCACCGAGTGGGCCCAGCCGGCGATCGGCGCCGCCAGCCAGGCGCTGCTCGGCGTGGTCGACAGCCTGGGGCTGCGGGCCACCCACGTCGCCGGCCACAGCTACGGCGAGGTCACCGCCCTGCACGCCGCCGGCATGCTGGGTGCGGACGACATGCTGAAGGTCGCCCGCAAGCGCGGCGAGCTGATGGCCGAGGCGGCCCAGCTGCCCGGCAGCATGCTGGCCGTGGCCGCGCCGGTCGAGACCGTGCGCGAGAAGCTGGCCGAGTGGGGCCTGGACGTGGTCGTGGCCAACCACAACCACCCGACCCAGGTCGTGCTCTCCGGCACCACCGACGCCATCGTCGCCGCCGAGCAGAAGTTCACCGCTGCCGAGCTGACGGCCAAGCGCCTGCAGGTGGCGACGGCCTTCCACAGCCCGGTCGTCAGTGCGAGCGCCGCGCCGTTCACCGCCTTCCTGGGCGAGGTCGCCTTCCAGGCTCCGACGCTGACCGCGTGGTCGAACAGCCAGGCCGCGCCCTACGCCCTGGACAGCGCCCGCGACGTGCTGGGCGGCGCCATCGCCGAGCCGGTGCGTTTCGTCGAGATGATCGAGGCGATGTACGCCGCCGGCGTGCGCACCTTCGTCGAGGTCGGCCCCGGCAACGTGCTGACCAAGCTCGCCGACCGCATCCTCAAGAAGCAGGACCACCTCGCCGTCGACCTGGACCGCAAGGGCCGCGGCGGCATCCAGAGCCTGCTCGACGGCGTCGCGCGGCTGTGGGTCGCCGGCCACGCCCTGGACCTCGGCGCGCTGTGGCAGGGCTACAAGGCCCCGACCGACCCGGCGGGCCTGGTCGCGCCCAAGCTGGCCGTGCCGATCAACGGCACCAACGTGGGCAAGCCCTACCCGCCGCCCGACGGCGCCGCGGGCGTGCCCAAGCCCAACCCGAAGCGCTCCGAGCCCGAGGCGCTGGCCACCGCCAAGCCCGCGCCCAAGGCCGCCGCGAAGCAGATCGCCTCGCCCGACCCGGTGCGCCCCGCTGCGGCCCCGGTCGCCTCCCCGGCGGTCTCGGCCCCGGTCGCCTCCCCGGTGGCCGCCTCCCCGGTCGCGCTGCCGGCAGCCCGGCCCTCGGCCTGGTCCCTGCCGACCCCCTCCTTCTCTCGTACTCCCTCTCCTTCGGCCGCTCCGCGCGCCGCCTCCCAGGACCGCACCATGAGCAACCAGACCCCCAACGCCGCCTGGCTCGCCGCCTTCCAGGACATGCAGCGCCAGACCGCCGAGGCCCACGCGTCCTTCCAGCAGGCCATGGCCGAGTCCCACGCCGCCTTCCTCAAGGCCAGCGAGACCAGCATCATGGGCCTGGCCAGCATGGCCGGCGGCATGCCCGCGCCGCAGTGGCAGCAGGTGCCCGTCGCCGCCCCGGTGGCGGTGGCTGCGCCCGTCGCGGCCCCCCAGCCCGTCGCGGTCCCGCAGCCCGTCGCGCCGGCGCCGGTCTACACAGCACCCCCGGTCCAGGTCGCTCCGGCCCCCGCCCCGGTGGTCGCGGCCCCGGCCCCCGTCGCCGCGGCCCCGGCCCCCGTCGCCGCCGCTCCGGCCCCCGTCGCCGCCGCAGGCGTGGACCTCAAGGCCGTCATGCTCGGCGTCGTCGCCGACAAGACCGGCTACCCCGCCGAGATGCTGACGCTCGACATGGACCTCGAGGGCGACCTGGGCGTCGACAGCATCAAGCGCGTCGAGATCCTCTCCGCCATGAAGGAGCAGGTCCCCGGCCTGCCCGACGTCGACCCCGCCGAGCTCGGCAAGCTCCGCACGCTCGGCGAGATCGTCGCCCGCTACGACGGCGGTTCCTCCACCGCGAGCGCCCCGGCCGCCGCCGCTGCGCCCGCTGCCGCCGCCCCCGCTGCCGCTGCCGCCCCCGCCGCCGGCGTCGACCTCAAGGCCGTCATGCTGTCCGTCGTGGCCGACAAGACCGGCTACCCCGCCGAGATGCTGTCCATGGAGATGGACCTCGAGGGAGACCTGGGCGTCGACAGCATCAAGCGCGTCGAGATCCTCTCCGCCATGAAGGAGCAGGTCCCCGGCCTGCCCGAGGTCGATCCCTCCGAGCTCGGCAAGCTCCGCACGCTCGGCGAGATCGTCGCTCGCTACGACGGCGGTTCCGCCACCGCGAGCGCCCCCGCCGCCGCGCCGGCCGCCGGCGTCGACCTGACCGGCGTGATGCTCGACGTCGTGGCCGACAAGACCGGCTACCCCGCCGAGATGCTGGCCATGGAGATGGACCTCGAGGGCGACCTGGGCGTCGACAGCATCAAGCGCGTCGAGATCCTCTCCGCCATGAAGGAGCGCGTCCCCGGCCTGCCCGAGGTCGACCCCGCCGAGCTCGGCAAGCTCCGCACGCTGGGCGAGATCGTCGCGCGGCTGGCCTCTGCCGACGGCAGCGCCCGCGGCAGCGACGACTCCCCGGAGGGCGACCCACGTGCGTCTGACCCCCGTCTCGGTCGGTTCGTCCTCCGCGCAGTCGAGCAGCCCCGCCCGGGCCTGAGCCGCCGGCTGGCGCTGGCGGGCCCCGTCGTCCTGGTCGCTCCCAGCGTGCTGGTGGCGGGCGCGGACGAGGTCGTGCACGCCACGGCCGGAGCCCTGGCCACCCTGCTCGGTCGCGAGGTCGCCCACACCGACGACCCCGCCGCCGTGCCGGCCGACGCCGGGCTGGTCGTGCTGCTGCATGGCCTCGGCCACCCCGATCAGGCCGACGCCCTGTCCCTGCAGGCCTTCCAGGCTGCGCGGCAGGTGGCGGCGACCCTGGCCACCCGCGGCGGCATGCTGGTCACCGTCCAGCACACCGGCGGCGACTTCGGCCTGGCCGGCGCAGGCGAGTTCGCCTGGCTGTCGGGCATGGCCGGTCTGGCCCGCACCGCGGCCCAGGAGTGGCCCGCCGCCGTGGTCAAGGCGATCGATCTGTCCATCGACGCCGGTCCCGCCGATGTCGTCGGGCAGTGGCTGGCCGAGGAGATCGTGGCCGGCGGCCCCGAGCTCGAGGTCGGCCTGGACGGCGAGGGCAAGCGTCGCGTGCTGGTCGACGCCCGCGTCGACGTGGCCCCGGTGCGGCAGCGCCTGGGCGGCTCCGACGTGATCGTGGTCAGCGGCGGCGCCAAGGGCGTCACCGCGGCCTGCATCGTCGATCTGGCCCGGGCCACCGGCGCCGGCTTCCTGCTGCTCGGCCGCACCGCGCTGACCGACGAGCCCGCCTGCGTGGCCGGGGTCGAGGGCGACGCGGCGCTCAAGAAGGCCCTGCTCCAGGACGCCATCGCCCGCGGCGAGAAGCCGAACCCCCGGGCGCTCGGCGACCAGGTCTGGCGCATCCAGGGCAACCGGGAGATCCAGGCCACCCTCGACGCCATCAGCGCGGCCGGCGGCAAGGCCCGGTACGCGAGCGTCGACGTCACCGACACCGAGGCCCTCGACGCCGCGCTCGACGCCGTGCGCGCCGACTGGGGCCCGATCACCGGCCTGGTGCACGGCGCCGGCGTGCTGCGCGACAAGTTCATCGCCGACAAGACCGACGACGACTTCACGCGGGTCTGGGACACGAAGATCACCGGCCTGCGCGCCCTGCTGGACGCCACCGCCGGGGACTCCCTCAAGGCGCTGGTCACCTTCAGCTCGGTCGCGGCGCGCTGCGGCAACAACGGGCAGGTCGACTACGCCATGGCCAACGAGGTGCTCAACAAGGTCGCCAGCGCCTACGCCGCCGACCACCCCGACTGCGTGGTCAAGTCGCTCGGCTGGGGCCCCTGGGAAGGCGGCATGGTCACCCCCGCGCTCAAGGCCCGGTTCGAGAGCCTGGGCGTGCCGCTCATCCCGCTGGACGTCGGCGCGCGCATGATGACCGACGAGCTGGCCGACCAGAGCGGCGAGGTCGGGCTGGTCCTGGGCGGCAAGCCCCGGGTCGGCCGGCCCCTGGCCAGCGAGGGCAACGACACGCTCGTCCTGGACGTGCACGTCGGGCCCGACCGCCAGCCGTGGCTGACCGACCACAGCATCCAGGGCGTGCCCGTGGTGCCCGTGGTCCTGGCCGTGGAGTGGTTCGCCCGGGCGGCCCGCGCCTTCCGCAGCGACCTGCACCTGGCCAGCATCGAAGACGTGAAGGTGCTCTCCGGCATCAAGCTCGTGGACTGGGAGGGCGGCGCGCAGCTGTCCGTCGAGGTCCGCCAGCTCGAGAACGGCACCGGCGCCCTGCTGGGTCTGGCCCTGCTGGGCCAGGGAGGCCGGCGGCACTACAGCGCCGTCGCCCGCATGACCGAGGATCCGCAGCCCGCCGTGGCCGCCCCCGGTCGCCCGGCCCTGTCGGCCTTCGACGGCGACGTCTACGGCGGCGTGCTCTTCCACGGGCCCGCCTTCCAGGTCATCGACCACGTCGAAGGCGTGAGCGAGGCCGGCATCGCCGCGAAGCTGTCCGGCGTGCACGCCAAGGGCTGGACCGACGAAGGCTGGCAGACGGACGTCGCCGCCATGGACGGAGCGCTGCAGCTGGCGCTCTTGTGGACCGAGAAGGCGCTGGGGGGCCACAGCCTGCCCACCGGCGTCGGCCGCATCCGGCTGGGGGCCGTGCCCCACGGGTCGGTGCGCGCCGTGCTGCAGGCCCGCTCGGCCCAGGGTGGCAAGGCCGTGTCCGACCTGGTCCTGGTGGACGAAGCCGGCACGACCGTCGCGGCCCTGGACCGGGTCGAGACCCACCTGCTGCCGTCGGCCTGAGCGACGAGCGCCGGGAGCGTCGCCGTCGCGGCGGCGCTCCTCGCCCCCCTTCCTCTCGGAGACCGCGTGTCCGGCTTTCCGCCCATCGCCATCGTCGGGCGCTCCTGCCTGCTGCCCGGCGCCGACTCCCCCCAGGCCCTCGGCGACGCTGTCTTCGCGGCCCGTGACCTGGTCACGTCCACGCCGGCCGACCGCTGGGGCATGCGCCCGGCCGACGTCATGTGCGCCCCCCCGGGGACCCCGTCCGTGGCGAGCGGGGGCGAACAGCAAGCCCACACCGGCGACCGCTGCTGGGCCGACCGCGGCGGCTACGTCCGCGGCTGGGAGACCGGCTGGGACCCGACGGGCTTCGCGGTGCCGGCCCAGGCCCTCGACGGCCTGGATCCGCTGTTCCTGTGGACCCTGCACACCGCCCGCCAGGCCCTGGCCCAGACCTCCGCCAGCGGCCGGGTGCAGGCGATCTTCGGCAACCTGGGCTTTCCCGCCGGCCTGATGGCCCGCCAGGCCGAGGCCACCTGGCTGTCGATGCAGCCGGCCGTGACGCCCGACCACCTCGCGGCCGCCGGCATCGCGCCGGTCGACCCGCGCAACCGCTTCATGATGGGCGGCCCCGCGGCCCTGCTGCGGGCGGCGCTGGAGCTCGACGACGCCTTCGCGCTCGACGCTGCCTGCGCGAGCAGCCTCTACGCGGTGAAGCTCGCCTGCGACCGCCTGCACGACGGGCGGGCGGACGTGGTCCTGGCCGGCGCGGTCAACCGGGCCGACGACCTGTTCATCCACGTCGGCTTCTGCGCCCTGTCGGCCCTGTCCAAGACCGGCCGCAGCCGCCCCTTCCACGCGGGGGCCGACGGGCTCGTGCCCGCCGAGGGCGCCGGCTTCGTCGCGCTCAAGCGACTCGACGACGCCCAGCGCGACGGCGACGAGATCTTCGGCCTGATCCGCGGGGTCGGCCTGTCCAACGACGGGCGAGGACGGGGCCTGCTGGCGCCGGCCGCCGCCGGGCAGCAGCGCGCGATGGAGGCCGCCTGGCGGGTCGCCGGGCTCGATCCCCGGACGGTCGGGCTCATCGAGTGCCACGCGACGGGCACCCCGGTCGGCGACGGCACCGAGCTGGAGAGCATGGGCGCGGTGTTCGGGAGCCAGGGCGGGAGAGGAGGAGAGCGCCTGCCCATCGGCTCGCTCAAGTCCAACATGGGCCACCTGATCACCGCAGCCGGCGTGGCCGGGCTCATCAAGGTGACCGAGGCGATGCGCCGCGGCGCCCGTCCGCCGACCCTGCACGTCGAGGACCAGCACCCGGACCTGGCCGGCAGCCCCTTCCGGGTGGTCGAGGAGGTCGAGGCCTGGGCCGGCCCGCGCCGCGCGTCCGTGAGCGCCTTCGGCTTCGGCGGCAACAACGCCCACGTCGTGGTCGATGAGGCGCCCGCTCCCGGCTGGGCCCCGGCCCCCGACACCCTGCGCGCCGAGCCCGAGCTGGCCGTCGTGGGCATCGGCGCAGTGGTCGGTCCCGCCCCCGACGCCGCGACCTGGGCCGAGCTGCTGCGCACCGGCGGCAGCCTGATCGAAGGCGGCAGCGCCCGCGTCGACCGCATCCGCGTCGACATGAAGGGCCTGCGCTTCCCGCCCAACGACCTGCGGCAGACCCTGCCCCAGCAGGTCGCCGTGCTGCAGGCCACCCGCGAGGCCGTGCGCGGCGTCGAGCTGCCCCGCGACACCACCGGCGTGTACATCGGGATGGAGACCGACCCCGAGGTCGCTCGCTACGGCCTGCGCTGGCGGCTCGCGACCTGGGCCCCGCAGTGGGGCGCCGGCGGCGACTGGCTGGGCGCCGCCCGCGACGGTGTCGTGCCCGAGCTCGAGAGCGCCGGCGTGCTGGGCACCATGCCCAACATCCCGGCCAACCGGCTCAACAGCCAGCTCGACGTGGCCGGCCCCAGCTTCGTGGTCGCCGACGGCGAGGCCAGCGGGCTGGTCGCGCTGGACGTCGCCGCGCGGGCCCTGCGCAGCGGCGAGCTCGATGCCGCCGTGGTCGGCGCGGTGGACATGTCCGTGCAGCCGGCCCACCTGATGGCCATGGCCGCGCTGGACCCGCAGACCGGCGCACCCGCGGACGCCGCCGTGGTGCTGGTGCTGAAGCGCCGGGCCGACGCCGAGGCGGCCGGCGAGACCATCCTGGCGCTGCTGGGCCAGGGCTCCGGCGAGCTGCGCCTGGGCCACGGCGGCCTGTCGCTGGACGGCAGCCACGGCGTCGCCCACGCGGCCCGCGGCATGGTGCACGTCGGCGCGGCCGTGCTGTCCCTGGCCACCGGCGCCCGTCCGGACGGCGGCACCACCGCGGCCCGCAGCGCCCGCGTGGCGATCGCCGGCCACGACCTGACCCTGACCGCTCCTCCGGGACGCCCGCGCCTGCAGCCGGTGCGCCCGGCCGGCCCGACCCTCGACCTCCCCGGGCACCTGCCGCCCGTGGCCCTGCCGCCCCTGCCGGCAGTGGCCCTCGCCCGCCCGAACCCGACTCCTCCTCCCGCGCAGAAGGCCCCCGTGTCGACCTCCCGCAACGACTCCGCCCCCGTGCCGACGGCCCTCCCCCAGACCATGGCGCCCGCGCCGGCCCTCCCCCGGGTGATGGACGCCGTCGTGGTCGACCGCCGCCCGCCGCTGCACGGCACCGCGCCGGCCGCATCCCCCGTCGCGGCGGCGCCCGCGGTCCCGGCCGCTCCGGCGCTCGCGCCCGCCCCCGCCGGCCATCCCGCCGCCCTGCTGCAGCAGTACAGCCAGGACCTGCGGGCCATCCACCAGGACTTCCTGGCCAACCAGGCCGCGCTGCACCAGCGCTTCCTGCAGGTGCGCCAGCACGCCATGTTCTCGCTGCTCGGGCAGGGGAGCGGAGCCGTGCAGGAGGCGGCGTTCCAGGTGGCGCCGGCGGTGCCCCCCTCCGTCCGGCCTTCGGCCGGCCACCTCCCCCCGCAGAGCGGGGGGAGGGATTCCTCCACGCCTCTTGCGACTCCCCCTCCCCCCGCCCAGCGGGGGGAGGTGCCGAGCGCAGCGAGGCGGAGGGGGGCCAATCCCTCGCCGCCGCCGGTCGCCGCGACGCCCCCGACGCCTCCCCCGGCGCCCAAGGCCGCCGAAGCCCCGGTCCCCACCGTCGGCGGCATCCCCGTCGGGCCGGTGCCCGCCCACCTCAAGCCCGCCCCCACCGGCCCGACCCTCGACCGCGACGGCCTGATGGTGCACAGCAGCGGCAACATCTCCGAGATCTACGGCGAGATCTTCAAGCCCCAGGACGCCTACGCCCGCGTCTGCCGCATGCCCGAGCCGCCGCTGTTGCTCGCGACCCGCATGACCGGCCTGGACGCCGTGCCCGGCAGCATGGGCAAGGGCACCATCTGGACCGAGACCGACGTCGAGACCGACAGCTGGTACCTCAACGAAGGCCGCATGCCGGCCGGCGTCATGATCGAGTCGGGCCAGGCCGACCTGATGCTCATCTCCTACCTGGGCGTCGATCTGCTCAACAAGGGCGAGCGGGTCTACCGGCTGCTGGGCTGCCAGCTGACCTACCACCGCGACCTGCCGCGGCCCGGCGAGACCCTGCAGTACGACATCCACGTCGACGGCCACGCCAACCACGGCGCCGTGCGCCTGTTCTTCTTCCACTACGACTGCGTCATCGACGGCGAGCCCGCCCTGACCGTGCGCCAGGGCCAGGCCGGCTTCTTCACCGACGAGGAGCTGGCCGACAGCGCCGGCATCCTGTGGACCCCCGAAGAACAGGAACTGGTCGACCCGCCGCGCCTGGACGCCCCCGAGCTCGACTCCGGCCGCACCGCGTTCACCGGCGAGCAGATCGCTGCCTTCGCCGCCGGCCGGCCCTGGGACTGCTTCGGCCCGGTCTACGACTTCACCCGCACCCACAACCGCACCCCGAAGATCCAGGAAGGCGACATGCTGTTCCTGGACGAGGTGACCGAGCTGTCCCACCGCGGCGGCCCGTGGGGTCGCGGCTACCTGCGCGCCGTCCAGCACCTCGCCGACGAGGACTGGTTCTACGACGGCCACTTCAAGAACGATCCCTGCATGCCCGGCACGCTGATGTTCGAGGGCTGCCTGCAGGCGATGAGCTTCTACATGGCCGCCCAGGGCGTCACCATCAAGCGCGACGGCTGGCGCTTCCAGCCGGTCAAGGGCGAGATGTTCGACCTGCGCTGCCGCGGCCAGGCCATCCCCGGCAACCGCGAGCTCATCTACGAGATCTTCGTCGAGGAGTTCGTCGCGGGCCCCACGCCGACCCTGTACGCCGACCTGCTGTGCACCATCGACGGGCTCAAGGCCTTCCACGCCCGCCGCGTGGGCCTGCAGCTGGTCCCCGACTGGCCGATCACCAGCAAGCCCGAGCTGTGGGGCAAGCCGGTGCCGCCGGGCGCCCCCGCCGACCACGCCTCGCGCAACATCGCCGACCTCGAGGGTTTCCCCTTCGACTACGCGAGCCTGCTGGCCTGCGCCTGGGGCCGCCCGAGCGAGGCCTTCGGGCCGATGTACGCCCGCTTCGACGGCGACCGCCGGGTGGCCCGCCTGCCCGGCCCGCCCTACCACTTCATGTCCCGCGTCACGCACGTCGAGGGCCCGCCGCCCCAGACGGTCGTCGACGGCAAGCTGGTCCCCGGCCACGTCATCGAGCTCGAGTTCGATGTGGACCCGGCCGCCTGGTACTTCGACGAGAACGGCTGCGCGACGATGCCCTTCTGCGTCTTCCTCGAAGCGGCGCTCCAGCCCTGCGGCTGGCTGGCCAGCTACGTCGGCAGCGCGCTGACGGTCGATCGCGACCTGTCCTTCCGCAACCTCGACGGCAAGGCCACCTGGACCGGCGAGCTGCTGCGCGACGCCGGCACCCTGCGGACCCGGGTCAAGATCATCCAGATCAGCAAGACCGCCGGAATGATCATCGAGGGCTTCGACGTCCAGTGTTTCCTGACCGATCCCGACGGCACCGAGCGGGTGGTCTACGAGATGAACACGGTCTTCGGCTTCTTCCCCAAGGAAGCGCTGGAGAACCAGGTCGGCCTGCCCACGACCGCCGCACAGCGGGCCTTCCTGGAAGCAGAGAGCGACTTCCTGGTCGACCTGACGGCGCGTCCCGCGAGGTACTGCGCGGGCCACCCGCGGCTGGCCAACCCCATGCTGCTGATGGTCGATCGCATCGACGGCTGGTGGCCCGAGGGCGGCGAGGCCGGCCTGGGCCGGATCCGCGGCCAGAAGGACGTCGATCCGGGCGAGTGGTTCTTCAAGGCCCACTTCTTCCAGGATCCCGTCCAGCCCGGCAGCCTGGGCCTGGAAGCGCTGGTCCAGCTGCTGCAGTGGGCGATGATCGAGAAGGGCATGGGAGAGGGCATCGAGAACGCCCGCTTCGAGCCCCTGATGCAGCACCGGGAGCTGGTCTGGAAGTACCGGGGCCAGGTCGTGCCGAGCAACAAGGTCATCTCCAGCACCATGGAGATCACCGAGGTCGGCGAGGACGAGCACGGGCCCTTCGTCATCGGCGACGGCAGCCTGTGGGTCGACGGCAAGCGCATCTACGAGGTGCAGGGCATGGGCATGCGCATCGTCGGCAGCCCCGCTCCGACCGAGGAGGACGCCCGCCAGCGCCGCGACTACGCCGACCCCGGCGCCGAGATCGCGCTGGCCGGCGACCACCAGCAGCCGGCCGCCGCACCCGATGCCCCGGTCGCGACCGGCACGCGCGCGGCCGTCACCCTGGACCCCGCCCTGGACCGCTGGATCGGCGATCACCGCCCCACCTGGACCGTGCCCGCCCTCCCGATGGCCACCGTGGCCGATCTGCTGACGCGGCCCGTCGCGAAGGCCGGCCGCACGGTGACCGGGGTGCGCGAGGTCAAGGTCAAGCGCTGGATCGTGGTCGACCACCCGGTGACCCTGGTCGCCGAGGTCGTCGCCTGTCGCGACGGCGAAGCCACCGTGCACCTGCACGACGAGCGCTGCGACGGCGACACGGTCGTCGCGACCGGCCGGGTCCACTTCGGCGCCTACCCCGCGGCCCCCAAGGCGCTGTCCGAGCTGTCCGGCCGCGCCGAGGGTGACCTGTACGCCCAGGGCCGCCTGTTCCACGGCCCGGCCTTCCACCTGCTCGAGAAGCTGGTGATCGGCCAGGAAGGCGCCAGCGCCGTGCTCACCGTGCCGCCGGGCGCCCCGCCGGTCGGTGTCCTGCACCCCGCCCTGCTCGACGGCGCGACCCACCCGATCCCCCACGACCAGCTGCACCGCTGGTTCGCGGAGATCGGCGACGGCGTCGTCGCCTACCCCGCCGTGCTACGCCGCTTCGACCTGTACGGCCCGCCGCCCGCCGACGGCGCCCGCGTGCGCTGCGAGGTCCGCCCGCAGGGCAACGCCGGCGTGCCCGAGCTGCCGGTGTTCCGCATGCAGCTCATCGTGGGTCGGTCCGTGTGGGCCGAGGCCGAGCTCGTCGAGGCCTGCTTCCCCAAGGGGCCGCTCGGCAGCGCCTCCCCGGCCGACCGACTGGCCTTCCTCCGCGACCGTCGCTTCGTGCCCGGGCTGCGCCTGAGCCGCGTGGCCGACGGCGCCACCCGCCTCTCCCCGGCCGAGGTCGCCGCGACGGACTGGCTGCCCGGCACGGTCGCCGACCTCTACGGCACGACCGACGCCGCCGAGATCGCCCGCAAGGAACACCTCGCTGCCAAGGTCGGCGTCTTCCCGGGCGCCGTGGACGACGCCCTCCCCCTCAACGAGATCCTCCTCTCCTCCACCCGAGAGGGCGACGATCAGTTCGTCCGCGACGAGGGCATCGAGCGCCTGGACCTGGGGCCCGTCCAGGACTTCTGGACCTGGTGGTTCGGCATGGGCCGCCGCTGGCCCGTCGAGGACCTGTACTACGGCCTGATGCGGCGCTTCCTGCGCCGGGTCGTGTTCGCCGATCCGGCCGCCACCGCCGCCGTGCACGGCCGGCCGATGATGTACCTGGCCAACCACCAGGTCGGCGTCGAGAGCCTGCTGTTCAGCATCCTGGCGAGCGGCCTCAACGGCGTGCCCACCTGCACCGTCGCGAAGATGGAGCACCAGGACACCTGGCTCGGGGACCTGATCCGGCTGTGCTTCCGCTACCCCGGGGTCGTCGACCCGAAGGTGATCACCTACTTCGACCGGGACGACAAGGCGTCGCTGGTCGGCATCATCCGCGAGCTGGCCCAGGGCCTGGTCACCGAGCAGGTCGGCAAGGGCGGCGCCACCGCTCCCGGCCAGTCGGTGATGGTCCATGTCGAGGGCACCCGCAGCCTGGAGTGCCGCACGCCGGTGCTGAAGATGTCGGGCGCCTTCATCGACATGGCGCTCGAGACCGGCACCCCCATCGTGCCGGTGCGCTTCGTCGGCGGGCTGCCCGTCGCGCCCCTCGACCAGCGCATCGAGTTCCCCGTGGGCATGGGCACCCAGGACATCTGGTTCGGTCGCCCGCTGCTGCCCGAGGAGCTGCGCGGCATGCCCTATGGCGAGCGCAAGAAGGCCGTCATCGCCGCGATCAACGGCCTGGGACCGGACAACGCCGACGAGGTCCCCCACGAAGGCGACGACTGGTTCGCCGACGAGGTCGCCGCGTGGCGCGAGGCGCACGGCGGCACCGAGGAACACGCGGTGCTCGGGCTGGTGCTGCGCGATGCCGGCGGCCTGTCCGAGGACGGCCAGCGGCTGATGGACGCCGTGCGCACCGGGTCGGCCCTCGAGGGCGACGATGCCGACGACCGCTGGCTGCGCGACCTGCGGTCCTGGATCGATCCGAAGGGTCCTCGGGGCTGAGCCACGGCGCGGGCGCCCCCCCGGTGAGACCACGGTCGTCCAGGAACCGACCGAGCCGGCTGCTCATCGCCCGGCACTCCTTCCGCATGCGGTTCGTCCGGGGAGGAGACGACGGCGGGCCGGAGCCGACGGGCTAGCCCACGTACCGGCCCGCGCTGGACGGTTCGCCCGGCGGCAGGAGCGGCAGCCAGATCTCGAACCGGCTGCCCGCCCCCGGCTCGGACTGCAGCTCGACCCGACCGCCGGCGTCTTCTACCAGTCCCCGCACGTTGGACAGGCCGAGCCCCGTGCCTTCGTCGCGGGTGGTGAAGAATGGTTCGAACACGCGGGCCCGGGTCTGCTCGGCCATGCCGACCCCGTCGTCCTGGACGGTGAGCACGGCGTGGCTCCCCCGCGCCACCAGGCTGACCTGCACCCGCCCCCGCTCGGGGATCGCGTGCACGGCGTTCGACACCAGGTTGATCACCAGCCGATCGAAGGCCACCGGCGCCAGTCCCACCCGGGCCTCTTCGACGTCCACCTCGACGGTCACCCGGACGTAGCGCCCGCCCAGGTGCCGCAGCATCGCCGACAGGTCGCGGAGCTGCGCCGCGGCGTCGACCAGCCCGCCCTCGTCGTCGCCGCGGCGGGCGAAGGCCAGCAGCGAGCGCACCAGCTGGGCGCCCCGATCGCCGGCGTCGAGGATGCCCTGCACGCCCTCGTCCAGATCGGGGCGGCTGTCTCCGAGCCGCGCCTCGAGCTCCGAGGCCCGCCCGATCACCACCGCCAGCACGTTGTTGAAGTCGTGGGCGATGCCGCCGGCGACCCGACCCAGGGACTCGAGCCGCTCGAGCTCGACCAGCCGACGCGAGATGCGCTCCCGCTCGGCACGGGCCTCGGCCACGCGCCGGGCGTTCGCCGCGCTGCGGTGGGTGGTGAGGGCCGCCACCCCCGCCGCGAGGGCCACACCGCCCACGGCCCACAGGTGCCACCAGAGCGGCACGATCGGAGCGGCCGGCAGCACCGTGACCAGCCACTGGCGGTCCGCGATGGGCACGGCCGCCCGGCGGGCGCCGGACCGATCCGGATCGTCGGGGTCCGTGTCCCAGACCGTCAGCCCGTCGTCCTCGACGACGACGTGGTGGGCATGCGGATCGACGTGGTCGAGGGCCTGCGCGGCCATCACGTCGAGCCGGAACACGCCGTTGACGAAGCCCAGCAGCTCGCCATGCCGTGACGGCACCGGCAGGTAGGTCGTGAACCCCTGGCCGCCCTGGAACAGGGTCAGGGGTGGAGACGCGGCCAGCCTGCGCTCTTCGGTCGCCCGCGCGAAGACCGGCCCGGCCTGGGCGTGGTTCCGCACCGACTTGCCCTGGGCGCCTTCGTTGCCGCTGGCCGGCGCGACGATGGAGATCTCGCCGCCGGGCTCGATCCAGTTGATGGCCTGCAGCCCCTCGACCACACCGAGCTCGAGGGCGACCCAGTCCCGCCAGTCCGACTCCTCGGCCAGCAGGCCCTCCGTGCGCATCGCGCGGCAGGACTCCAGGACCAGCAGCCGACCGCCCACCCAGTCCTGCAGGCGCAGGGCGGTGTGGGTGGCGGCCGCCTGTCGCTCGGCGGCGGCGCGGTCCTGCAGGTAGAGCGTGGTGAACGCCCAGGCGCCCGCCAGCAGCACCGCCACCAGGACGAAGGTCCGGGTGGCGACGCGGCGCGGGTCGGGGAGCAGAGCGGGACCGGGCCGGGCGTCTTGCATCGTCGCAAGGCGACTATGGCACGGCCGAGGCGCCCGGCGGGCGATCCCGCGTTCGCGGCTCCGAACCCCGGTCCCGGCCGGATAGGGCCCTGGCGATGCCCCACTCCATCCCGTGGCCGAAGGCCCCCATCGCCCGCCGCTACCGGGCCGAGAAGCTGCTCGGCCGAGGCGGTCAGGGAGCGGTCTACGGGTGCGTCGACGAGCTCACCGGACAGCAGGTCGCCGTGAAGCTGGTCCAGCGCGGGCGCCGCACCGCCGAGGCGCGGCGCGAGGCGGCCGTGCTGCGGGTCCTGGCGCTGCCCGGGGTCGCGAGGCTGCTCGACGAAGGCGACGAAGACGACCTGCACTACCTGGTGACCGAGCGCATCCACGGCACGCCCTTCCCCGGGCTGGGCACCCCCGCCCCCTGGGCCGCCGTGTCCCGCCAGACCCGCAACCTGCTGCGCGCGCTGATGAACGTGCACTCAGCCGGTGTGATCCACGGCGACCTGAAGCCGGCCAACGTGCTCATCGACGCCCAGCGACGGGCATGGCTGCTGGACTTCGGCCTGGCCCACGCCGGCGACCGCGTCTTGTCCCTGGAAGACCGCACGCCCGGCGGCACGCTGCACTTCATCTCGCCCGAAGTACTCGGCGGCGCGCGGCCGTCCGTGCGGTCCGATCTGTTCGCGGTCGGGGTCATGCTGTACCGCACCCTGGCCGGCCGGGTGCCGTGGCCGGCGACCGACCTGGGCGAGCTGCGCCGGGTCCGGGCCGAGGGTCCGGCGCCGTCGCTGGCCGATGCCCAGCTGCCCGTGCCCCCGTCGGTGACGGCCCTGGTCGATGCCCTGCTGCAGCGCGACCCGCGCGACCGCCCCGACAGCGCCGCAGCGGCCCTCGAGGCCCTCGACATGCTGGCCACGGCCACCATGCTCGAGCTCCCCTGGCTGGACGTGGGCCCGCCCCTGTCCCAGGACGAGCTGTTCGCCGCCTTCCGGGGCGCGGAGCGCATCCTGCACCTGCGCAGCGACGCGGCGCGCCTGCTGCACGCGCTGACCGGCGGCCACCGCGACGGTGTGCGCATCGTGCTGCAGCACTGGGTGGACATGGGCGTCTGCCGCCCCGACGACGGAGGGCTGCGGGCCGAGCGGGTCGCGCTGGACCGCCTGGCCGGCACGGGCGGGCCCGACTCGTCCGCCGGAGACCTGCGCCGGCTGCTGGAGACCGGCGGCGACGCGGTGGGCGTGCTGTACAGCGCCGCCGACGCGGTCGAGGAGGCACTGGACGCCGGTCGCCACACCCAGGCCCTGGCGCTGGGCGAGCTCGGCATGCAGGTCCTGCGCGACGATCCCTACGCGGCGGCCAGCGCCGGACCGCTGCTGCGGGCCTACAGCATCGCCGCCCTGGCCACGCGGTCGCCGGGGCAGCTCGCGCGCGCGTCCTGGGAGCTGTCGCGGCTGCCGCGGGTGCACGGCAGGAACTGGCTGGCCGCCGTGCTCCAGGCGACCCGGGACGCCCTCTCCGGCCGCGCCGAGGCGGCGATCGAGGTGCTGGCCAGCCTGGGGCCGCCTCCGGTCATCACCCTCGAGCTGCAGGCCGCGAGCAGCATGGCCCTGGCCGCCGCCGCGCTGCCCGTCGACGCACACGCCTTCATCCTCGAACAGATCCGCGCCCGGCTCGACCCGCGCCTGCCGGGGGCGCCGGCCTTCCTGGATGCCTGGGAGGGGCGGCTGCAGCAGCGGAGGGGCGCCTTCGCGGCGGCCGCGGCCTGCCACCAGCGCGCCGCCGAGGAGACCGTCTCGCAGCACCTGCGCCTGGCGGCCCTGCTCGACGAGGCCGAGTGTCGGCTCGACCTGGGCGAGGTCGGGGTGGCCGCCGCCCGCGCCGAGCAGGCCCGCGAGCTGGCCGCCGCGTCGCGCGATGCCATGGTCGAGGCACGGGCCTGGATGATCGCCCGCCGGGTCAGCGAGCTGCGCGGGGTCAAGACGCCACCGGACATCGACCTGGTCGACACGATCGCGACCCTGGCCCACCCCGCCATGCTCGGCGCGGCCGCCCTGACCGAAGCGCGCATCGCCCGGAGCCAGGCCTACGTGACCGACGCCCAGGCCCTGGCCCAGCGGGCCCGCGCCGCCCTGCACGCTGGCGGCGACCTGCCCGGCGCGGTGCTGGCAGCGGCCATCGGGGCCGAGGCCGGAGACGCGGCGTCGCTGTGGTGGGCCCGCGAGCACTTCGTCGAGCTGCAGGGCGAGACCGAGCGCCTCGACGGCATCCTGGCGGCCGCCCTGCTGTTCCGCTCGACCGGGTCGCCGGCCTGGCAGGAGCTGGGCCAGCGCCTGCTCGAGGGACTCCCCGACGCGGAGCGCGATCGCCCGCACCGGGGCATGTCGCTGCGCGAGGCCGCGGACACGCTGACCGGCGGCTAAGCTCCCGGCATGCTCCCCCTCCTGCTGATCGTGCTGGCCTGCGGCGACAAGGACGCCGGTGACACCGGGGTCGGCGCGACCGACACGACGGATGCGGACACCACGGACGGTGACGACACAGACGGTGGCGCCACCGACAGTGGCGGGACGGACGGCGGCGACACGGACAGCGGCGGGACGGACAGCGGCGGGACGGACAGCGGCGGGACGGACAGCGGCTCCACCGACTGCCCCGATCCGGTCACCTGGTACTACGACGCCGACGGCGACGGCTATGGCGACGACGCCCTGTCCACCGACGCCTGCGAGCAGCCCCGCGGCTACGTCGACCAGGTCGGCGACTGCGACGACATCGATCCCACCGTCCGGCCCGGCGCCTCCGAGATCTGCGGCAACACGGTCGACGAGGACTGCGACGGCACCGCCCAGGCCTGCGCCGTCACCCTCGCGCCCAGCGGCGACATCGACAGCGTGGCCTGGGTCTTCCCCGGCGAGGCGACCGACGACCAAGCCGGCGCAGCCGTGCGGATCGTGCCCGACATGGACGGAGACGGCCTGCCCGATGTGATGGTCGGCGCGCCCCAGGCCCTGTCCAGCACCGGCAAGGCCTACCTGGTCCAGGGACCGTTCACGGGCGACGGCACGCTGGCCGCCGCGGACGCCGTCCTGTCCAGCCTGGAAGCCACCAGCTTCGGCCGGGTCGGCAACGACGTGGACGGCGCCGATCTGGACGGAGACGGCCTGCCCGACCTGGTGGTCGGAGCCCACAACGTCGACGACGGCGAGCTCTACGTCGTGTCCGGCCCGGTCAGCGGGGCCATCGCCGCAGACGACGTCGGCGTGGTGATCACCGCCGGCAGCGGCAGCGTGAACTTCGGCGGCAGCTTCCGGACCGGCCTGGACCTGACCGGCGACGGCCTGACCGACCTCATCGCCGGCACCCAGGGCGATGACGGCGACGTCTACGTCATCCCCGGCCCGATCACCGCCGGCGGCGCGGCCGATGCCGTGGGCCACACCCTGTTCCGCGTGCCCGACGGCCGCAACGACGGCTGGCACATCGAGCTCGGCGACGTCGACGGCGACGGCATCGGCGACGCGGTCGTCGCGGCCCCCGACGACGACGGCGAGACCTACCAGAGCGGCGAGATCCGCGTGGTGCTGGGCCCGATCACCGGCGACAGCGATCTGAGCGACGCGGACAGCACCCTGTCGGACAGCACCGTCGACAACTTCCTGGGCTGGGGCCTGGGCATCGGCGACCTGGACGGGGACGGCAAGGACGACATCGCCGCCGGCGGCCCGATCGCCGACGCCGGGGGCGGCGTCGTGCTGGTCTTCCACGGCACGCCTCCCGCCGGCGCCGTGGACAGCAGCGGCGCCGACCTGGTCGTCCGCGGCACCGGGCTGGACTTCATCGGGCTGGACGTGGACATCGGTGACGTCGACGGCGACGGCGTCGGCGACCTGGTCGCCGCAGGCGCCGGCGGCAGCACCATCCCCGGCGCCCTGCACGTCTTCCTGGCCCCGGGCACGGGCACGCTCGCCACCTCCGACGCCGACCGGCAGTGGACCGGCCTGACCGGCGGCGGCTTCCTGGGCTTCAGCCTGGACATGGGCGATCTCGACGGCGACGGCGCCGACGAGGTCGTCGTCGGCGAGACCCGCGAGGACAGCAAGTCCCCGCTGCCCGGCCAGCTGTGGGTGGTGAAGGGGGCGGGGTGGTAGCGGGCCGGGTGGCAGCGCTTCGGGCGGCCGCGCTCACCGCGCCCACGCCTCCGGATTGCGCACCCAGGACAGCATCAGGTCGATGAGCCCCACGTGCCGCCGCATGACGCGGGCGTACCGGTGGGGCAGGACCGGGTTGAAGGCCCCGAAGCGCTGCAGCGCCTGGCGGGGGTTCTTGCGCACCCACTGCCAGCTGCCCATCTCCAGCGTCCAGGGCACCCAGGGCGTTCCCTCGCCCCGCTCGGCGACGTGCTGATCGAACAGATGATCCCACAGGTCGCCGTGGGTCGTGTACGAGTTCGACTGCGGCTCGACCACGTAGATGTGATGCGGTGCCGTGCGCTCCAGCAGCCCCGCCAGCCGCCGCACCTCGGCCATGCGCGGAAAGCCGCCCACCTGCCGGGCGTAGGGGTACCACAGCCGGTCGCGGAAGCCGAAGCCACTGTGCACGTCGAGGGACAGGGCCGCACGCGCCGGGAACAGCTCGACGCGCACGAAGTCCTCGACGGCCCGGGCCTCGAGCTCCTGCACGCCCTTGCGCCCCCGGTACCAGGGCAGCCAGGGGCCCAGCCGATGCCCACCCAGCAGGAAGGGCGGCGGCAGGGTCGCGTCGACCGGGGCGTTGCGCATCAGGTCCACGCCCCGTGGGTTGCTGCGTCGCCCCTGGGCCATGCCGCCGGGGTTCACCAGCGGCACGGCGACGATGCGGGCGTCTTCCAGGCGGGCGCGGGCGTCGCGGTCCCAGGACAGCTTCTCCACCAGCTGGTCCAGGTAGGACAGCACTGTGTGCGTGCCGACGCGCTCCAGGCCGTGCACCCCTCCGAACAGACCGAGCGTCGGCGCCGTCGGGTCCCGGCAACCCAGCACCAGCCCCAGCACGGGCAGGGTCTCGCCGCGCCCGACCGGGACCTCGGCCAGGGTGGACAGTGTACAGAGCGACCCGGCGCGCTCCGCCAGCGCGCGCAGCCAGGTCGTCTCGTCGCGGCCCCAGCGGGGGTTCGCCGGTCGGAGCGCCACCTCAGGCCAGCAGGCGCAGGGCGGGCTTCGGAGCCAGGGGGCGACCGGCCATGAACGACGCGAGTCCGTCGTCGCCCATGAACCGCCGCAGCCGCTTCGGCTCGGCCCGATCCAGATCGACCACGATGAGCGCGTCGACCACGTCCATGAAGTCGGGGTCCACGTTGAGCGAGAGCACCTCGGCGCCCATGCGCAGGTACTGCTTCAGCAGCACGGGGATGCCGCGGTCCTCGCGCTCGGCGACGGCCGCCGAGAGCGCACGCTCGTCCTGGATGCAGCGCCCCGCCAGCAGGTGGGCGGGGTCCAGGCGCAGCGGCGTGACCGGCTGCACGAAGGGCGCGAGGTCCTCGCGGGCGTGGTGGGCCAGCAGGTGTCCGGCCATCAGGCCGATGCTCTCGTCGCTGTAGCGGCGGTCGATGCTGACGGGGCCGATGAGCTTGCGGTACTGCGGCTGCTGCACCAGCCAGGCGCCGATGCCCTTCCACAGCACCGACAGGGCGACCGGATCCCGCCAGGACTCGACGCGGACGAAGGACCGGCCGAGCTCGACGGCGGGGCCCATGGCGTCCAGGAAGGCGTCGTCGAAGCGCCAGAGGGTGCGCGTGTACAGACCGTGCACCCCGCGGGCCGCCGCGATGCGATCGGTGGGCCCCAGCCGGTAGGCGCCGACCACCGTCTGCGCGGTCGCGTGCCACAGCACCAGGTGGTCATACCACTCGTCGTAGCGGTCCAGATCGAGCTCCTTGCCGGACCCCTCGCCCACCGCACGGAAGGTGTGCTCCCGCAGGCGGCCGAGCTCCCACAGGATCCCCGGCGCCTGGTGGGCCTGCACGCACCAGACCTCGAAGTCCCGGTGCACCGCCAGCAGCTGATCGTCGGGCAGCTGGGCGATCTCGTGGGCGAGGAGGGCCGAGGGCATCGGCGCGGCGACCGGGGGGAGCGGTGCCGGGATGTCCAGGATGGCGGAGGAGGGCTCCATGGGGGACTCCGGGGGAGGGGGATCCCGCGGGGTCTCCGCAGGCGCACACCGTCGTCCGCCGAGGTGACGACCCGTCGACCATGGAGGAGAAAGGGGGAGAATCCGGCGTGACGGACCCGATCCCGCCCTGCGGGACGACAGCGCGAGAACGGTGCCTGGACGACGCCGATCCGTCACACGAACGAGGGACTGTCCTCGACCGTGCGACAGAGACCGGAGGACGAATGCGCACCTGGAGCCGCGCCGCCCGCTTCATCATCGGATCCAGCCTGCAGCGCGCCGGCGCCACCCGGTGCCACGACGCCCCCCTGCCGGTCGGCGACGAGCTGCTGCCCGCCCACGTCTACGCACCCGCCGATGCCGGCACCCGTGTGCGCGGCACCCTGCTGTTCGTGCACGGCATGACCCTGCGCGGCCACCGCGACCCGCGCCAGGTCCAGGCCTGCCGCGCCCTGGCCGGGGCCGGCTACCGCGTGGTCAGTCCCCACCTGCCGGCCGTGGCGCGCGCCGAGATCGACCCGACCACCGTGACCCGCATCCGACACGCCATCACCGCCGTGGCCGATCGCCCCGAGCTCTGTCCGGACGGCCAGCTCGGCCTGTTCAGTGCATCCTTCTCGGCGTCGATGTGCCTGCTGGCCACCGCCGACCCGCGGATCGCACGCCACGTGTCCGCCACCTGCGCCTTGGGTCCGTACGCAGATCTCCACGCTTGTCTCCGATTCGTCATGGAGGATCCGACCGCCGACCCCTACGGGCGGCTGGTGGTGTTCGCGAACCTGGTCGAGCGGGCCATCGGCGAGCGCCCTGCGGTCCGGCACGCCCTGTTCACAGCCATCGCCGACGACAGCCTGTCGCGCGAGGTGCCGCAGCTGCCCCAGGTCCGCGAAGCGCTGTCGCGAGCGGACGAGGCCATCGTGCACGCCGTGCTGCACGACCTGGACTGGTGCCGCGAGACCTGCGCGCGCATCCTGGATGCGTCCCCGGACCTAGTCGAGGCGCTCGATGTGCTGCCCGTCGTGGACCGCCTCCAGACCCCGGTGGCCCTGGTGCACGGGGCCGACGACGACGTCATCCCGGCCGACCACAGCCGTCGGCTGCACGACGCGCTGGGCGCCGCGGGCGTGCCGAGTCGCCTCGAGCTCACCCCGCTCATCAGCCACGGGGACCAGACCTGGGGCCTGCGCTCGGCGACGCACGCGCTGTCGCTGGTCGACGCCTTCGCGTGGTTCTTCCGGCAGGTCGAGGAGCGGGGGCGGGTGGCGGCGTAGTCCCCTGTTCCCGGGCCTTGCCGACAGGTGCGTGACCTCGTCGCCGCACCCCTCCTCCGCGCATTGCGTCCGGGCACGACCGAACCGATCAACCAGTCCCTCCAGGGTAGAGTACCTCCTGTGGGACACCTTCCCCGAGTCACCACCCGACTGGCTATGAGCAATCGCCTCCATGCCGCGGCGTTCATCGCGCTCCCTGGGATCTGGGCGTGCAACAGCGGGGCCAGGCCGACCATCGAGTTCTCGAAGCTCAGCGAAGTGGTGATCGGCCCCAACCCTCGGTCGATCTCGGTGGCGGACATCGACGAAGACGGATGCCTCGACTTCGCCGTGGCGGTCGGGTCTGCTCCCATCGCCGCCGTCGTGGCGGGGCGATGCGGCGACGGGCTGGGCCCGATCACAGAGCTCGACCTCGTCGCTTGGCCGGACCGAGTGGCGCTCGGGGACTTCGACGGAGACGGAGCGGTCGATCTGGTCGTCGCCCCGGGGGACTTCGACAATCTGGAGTGGTTCCGCAACGAAGCGGGTCTGCTCGGGCCGTCATCGACGGCGAGCCCGACCGCCGTCAACCTCAACGCGATGCACAGTGCGGACATCGACGAAGACGGCAGAGACGACATCGTCGGATACGACCTCGGAGTTCCGGGGGCATGGACCTGGATCCAGAGCATGGTCGAGGGCCCGTTCGGAGCAAGCCAGAGGGTGGAGACAGATGATGGCGAGTTCCGCGAGGTGGCCGCTGCAGACGTGGACGGAGACGGATGGCTCGACCTCACCGGCATCACCTGGTCGACTGGAGGCGTCGCCGTGGCGCGCGCCAGCGGGCCGGGCGTCTTCGGAGAAGCACTCATCGCGAACGTCGATCTCCTCTTGACCGGCCACACCCTCCTCGACATCGACGGCGATGGGGACCTGGAGATCGCTGCTGGCGGCACCCAGGGCCTCGACCTCATGCGCCAGGGTCCGCGCACCCTCGTCTTGCTCGACCCGGAAGACAGCAGCGTGCACGAGCTGTTCCGCCAGGAGCTGGACGCCTGGGGCTTCGAGTCCGGCGATCTGGATGGCGACGGCTTCGACGACCTGCTCGTCGCCGGCTGGGACGGAGACGTCTCCCTGATGCAGTCCCTGGGTGACGGCACCTTCACCGAGGCCGAGCAGGTTGCGGAAGCCAGCCTCGCGGCAGACATCGTCGTTGCCCAGCTCGACGGCCGCGGCCCCCTCGACTTCGCCTTGGTCGACAACCACCGCGGGACGATGTCGCTGTACCTGGGCGAGTACCGCTGAGGCGAACCCGGGACGGGCCAGCGCATCAGAACGAACAGTCCCCCAGCTCCGCCGGATCGCTCGGATCCGGGCCGATCTCACCGTCGTACACCCAGGTGTCCGCGCAGGTGGTCGACCAGACGGGCTTGTCGTAGTCCAGGATCTCGTAGCCGGCGCCGTACTGGCTGGTGTCGACGGTCTCGCCGGGCTGGAATTCGACCACCCAGAAGTTGTCGTCGTCGTAGCGGGTGGCGGCGATGACGATGTGCGGGAAGGGGTTGGCGTCGCCGGCGTCGATCCAGCGGTGGGTGTGGCCGGCCATCATCATCTCGACGTTGTCGTGGCGGGCCAGGACGGTGCCCAGGTCGGGGTTGCCGTCGCCGGGCTGCTCGTCGATCTTCGTGCTGTAGATCGGGTGGTGGGTCATGAAGAAGGTCGGCTTGCCGTCGGACAGGAGCCCGTCGATCCACGCCAGCTGCTCGGCGCCGTAGCTGGACAGGCCGGTCGCGCAGCCATCACCCAGGGCGTCCCAGGTGGGCCCCAGCATGCCGTTGCCCAAGATGAACCGCCAGCCGCCGTGATCGACGACCTGGTAGGGCGGCTGGGCGAAGAAGGCGTCGAACAGGGTGTTCGACAGCTCGCGGTCGACGGCGATGCTGTGGTCGGACTGGGTCTTCACGACCTCCGGGGCGTGCCCGCAGTCGACGTCGTAGTCGTGGTTGCCCCAGGCCAGGTAGAGCGGCGGCTGCAGCTCGCCGAGGATCTCCTGGGTGCGGCTGAACACGGTGTCGTGGTCCTGGTACCAGGACAGCTCGCTCGACCAGTAGGGCGCGTGCATGACGTCGCCCAGGATGAAGACCATGTCGGGGGCGGGGTCGAGGGCGTTGATCTTGTCGACCACCGAGCGCAGCCGGTCGGGGGTCTTCATGATGCTCTCGTTGTCGACGCCGTCGCTCTCGCTGCAGCACTCGTACTGGGGCGAGATGACGTGGGTGTCGGCGATGAAGACGGCGCGGAAGGAGGAGGCGCCGGCGCCGCTGTCGGCGCCGTCCGTGCCGGCGTCGGTGGCCCCGTCGCCGCCCGGCGGGTCGGTCGATGCGCAGGCGAGGAGCAGCAGGAGTGACAGGTGCACGGGTCCCCCGGAGTTGGCGGCCACCATAGCGCCGGGACTGGATAGGTGTCCGTCGGAGGGTCGGATGCGACGACGACTGGTGCTCATGCGGCACGCCAAGAGCTCCTGGGACAGCGCGGCGGACGGCGATCACGGACGGCCGCTGAACGAGCGCGGGCGCCAGGACGCACCGCGCATGGCCCGCTGGCTGGCCGACCAGGGCTGGGCCCCGGACGCCGTGCTGTGCAGCACCGCCACCCGGACCCGCCAGACCTGGGCCCTCGCCGCGCCGCACCTCGGGGCCGGCATCCCGGTGCGCTTCCAGGACCGCCTCTACCTGGCCGGCCTGGGCGCCCTGCAGGACTCCTCCCGCGACTGGGACCCGGACTGGACCACCGTGCTCGCCCTCGGCCACAACTCCGGCTGGGAAGACGCGGCCAGCCGCCTCTCCGGCCAGTCCATCGGCATGGCCACCGCGGCCTGCGTCCTCCTCGAAGCCACCGCGCCCTCCTGGGAAGCCGCCCTCGAGCAGGGCTGGCGCCTCGTCGGCGCGATGCGACCCAAGCTCCTCCCGGACGACCTCTGATGCCGCTGCTCCCCTCGCTCCTCCTCCCCCTCGCCCTGACCGCCTGCACGGGGGGCGAGAAGCCGACCCCGGCCGACGACACGGGCGCGCCCGAGGACGGCGAGCGGTCCTGGCAGGTGGTCACCGACCTGGGGGAGGAAGCCCGCTCCCTGCTCGTCGACGGGGATCGGCTGCTGGCCATCGTCGACAACGAGGTCTGGGAGTCGCCGGACGGCACGTCCTGGCTGGCCGTGCCCTCGACGGGGCTCCCCGACGGCGAGCTCACCTGGCTCGGCGCCGTCCCCGGCGGCGACGGCAGCCTGCTGGCCCACGTGCACGGCCACGGCATGGTGCGCTTCGACGGCACGCGCTGGGCGGACGTGGCGAGTCCCCCGGCCAGCGCGCTGATCAGCGGGCTGAACCCCCGGGCGGCGCCGGTGCCCTTCGATCTGGCGGTCGGCGACGACGACTCCCTGTGGCTGGCGGCGGCGGCCGGCCTGTTCCGGTCCACCGACGGCGGCGCCAGCTGGGGCCCGGTGAACGCGCTGTCGGACGCGGGCTTCAACATCCTGTTCGCCGGCGTGGACGCCCGCGACGGCCAGGTCGCGGCCACGGCCTTCCGGCCGGCGGGCGTGCTGCCGAACGCCTACGCCGGGCTGCTGACGGCTGGGGTCTTCTGGTCCGACGACGGCGGCGACAGCTGGTCCGAAGCCGACCCCGACCTGGCCACCCGCTACCCGGTGGACGTCGCCTTCGACGCCGACGGGGGCCTGTGGCTGGCGACCCAGGACGAAGGCCTGCTGCGGCGGGACGGCGACGCCTGGATCTCCGCCGGCGGGCCGGTGGACGCGCTCGGACTGTCCTTCGACGACGACGGCGGACTGTCCGTGCTGTCCGGCACCCAGGGCATCTGGCGGCTGGCCGACGGGGAGTGGACGCAGGCGGGCACGGGACCGATGGTCGCCGTGGCCGGGGACCACGCCCTCGGCCTGGACGGCACCCTGTACGCGCTCCAGGACGGTGCGGGCACAGCCCCCCCGGCGGCGGGCGGCGCCACGGTCTACGTGGCTGTGTCCATGCACGGCAACCTGTACCACTCCTACCGGGGCGACACCGTCGACGACGACGGCTTCGGCCTGGACCTGGACGTGATGCGGGACACGCTGACCTGGCTGTCCGAGCGGCCGGAAGTGCACGCCGACTGGGACTTCGACAACTACTGGTCCACCGACACCTGGATGCAGGAACACGGTGCGGACATCATCGAGGGCGTCGCCGCCCGCGTGGACAGTGGCGCCGACGACGTGCGGCTGATGTCGTGGAACAACGGCGCGATGTCGGCCCACACCCGCGACGAGTTCGACGTGGCCATCGGCCGCGCCTGGGACAGCAACCGGACCTGGTTCTCCGAAGTCGTGCCCGGCGTGCAGCCCCAGGAGTGCATGTTCACGCCGGAACACATCCCCTGGTACGTCGGCCAGGGCGTCGAGTGGATCACCCTGTTCAACTCGGCCACCGGCTTCACCGCGCTGCGGCCCGAGCTGGCGCTTCCCGACGACGCGTGGACGAACCCGTCCACCATCACCTACGACGGCGCGTCCATGGCGGTGGTCCCGGTCTACCACCACGCCGATCTGCTGGATCACGGTGGCCTGCGCGGCTGGGTCCGCAAGCTGCACCAGGCCCACAGCGAAGACCAGCTGCTGGTGATCCACTTCGACGCCGACGCCGAGAGCTGGGAGGCCTTCGGCGGCGAGCTCGACGCCCTGGACGGACTGGACTTCGTCGCCTACACGACCATCCAGGACTACCTGGACGATCACCCGGCGACCGTGGACAGTCCGCTGCCCTACGACATGGCCGACGGCAGCGGCGACGGCTACCAGTCCTGGGCCGAGAAGACGTTCAACCACGAGATCGCGACCACCATCGCCCAGGGCCGCGAGGTCGAGGCCGCCGCCCGCGCCATCGCGCCCGAGGACCTGGACGTCGACGCCCTGCTGGAAGCGGGACTGCCCGACCGGCTGCTGGCACTGTCCACGACCAACTTCGGCCTGGCGGCACCGGACCTGCACGAAGACCGCATGGCGTCGGCCCGTGCCTACGCCGGCGGCGCCCTGGACGCGGCCTGGTCGGCCCTGGCACTGGCCGAGTCCAAGCGCCCCGCGGCCGACGCGCAGGTGCTGGTCACCAACGTGACCCAGACCCCCGGCACCGCCCTGGTCGAGCTGACGGTCGAGGTGCCGGCCAGCGCGTGGACCGGCCCCCAGGCCGTCGCCCTGTGGGACGAAGCCGACGCCCCCCTGCCCGTGGCCGTGACCGGCGTGGACGACGCCGGGGACCCGGTCCTGGTCGATCTGGCGCTGGTGGTGGCGCTCACCGCCGGCGAGCAGCGACGGTTCACCTGGGGCCTGGACGAAGCCGCGGCCGTGAACGGGGCCGTCGACAACACCGTCCTGACCGAGGACCTGTCGCTGGACACGCCGTTCACCGAGTGCCTGGGCGTCGGCGCCACCGGCAGCGCGACCGACACCGGGGACTTCGCCTGGCCCGATGCCCGCGACGTCGTCGCCACGCGCACGGAAGCCTGGGATCTGTCCTTGTGCGATGCCGCGGGCGGGGTCCAGTGGACCCTGTCCACCTTCGACGGACTGCCCGGCGTGGTCGTCCAGGTCGACGCGGCCTTCGCCGACACGGACGCCCGGCTGGACGCCGAGAGCGTCGCCCTGTCGCCCATCCTGTGCGACGACGGCGCCGACACCCTGCGCTGGCGCACCATGGGGGGTGCGGTGCACGAGCGCGCCGTGCGCCAGGACACGCCCAGCTGGAACGGCCAGGTCGTCGCCAGCTGGGCCGAGGTGCAGTGTGGCGACGGCAGCGTCCGCCAGCTGTCGCACCGGGTGGCCGAGCGCACCAGCCTGGCCATGCTGCCGATGCGCACCCTGGGCCAGGACGCGGTGCTCGCGCCGCTCGGCACCCTGTGGGGCTCGGCCCCGCCGCACGACAACCGCCTGACCGGCGGACACGGCATGGCCGACGTGGTGACCGAGATCATCGGCAGCCAGTTCCGGCCCGCCGCGCCCGACTGGACCGGCGCGACCGTGTCCTACCGGCTGCTGCTGGGCACCGACGCCCTGCCCGTGGACGAAGGCACCCTGGAACTGTTCGCCCACCCGCCGCACGTCCAGGTCGGCGCCTTCGACGGCTGAGCACTGGTAGGATCGCGCGGTCCCCCGAGACCCGGGTCCGTCGATGTCGCCGTTGTGGATGCTGCTGCTGTCCGTCTCTCCCGCCCGTGCCCAGGACGACTGGGTCGTCGACGAGCGCGCCGTCGAGACCTACCGCCGAGCCGGTCGGGCCCTCGACGCCTCGGACCCGGTGCTGGCCGAGAAGCTCGCCCAGAAGGCGCTCGACCGCTCCGACGGCGACTGCGCGCCGTGCACCGCGACGCTGGCCCAGGCCCTGCTGCTCCAGAACCGGTCCCAGGAAGCCTACGACCTGATCCTGCCGGTACTGGTCGATCACCCGGACGTCGAAGGCCTGGCGAGCTTCGCCAGCAGCGCGGCCTTCGGCGCGCGACACTTCGAAGACGCCCGCAACCTGGGGCTCCAGGCCATCACGCAGTCGCCGCGGGAGCCGGGGGGCTGGGGCGCCCTGCTGCTGGCGAACATGCGCCTGGGCGACACCGATGGCGCCCGCCTGCTGCTCGCCCGCGCCGAGCGCGACCTGAAGGCGGACGACCTCGCCTGCCTGCACGGTCGCCTGGCCACCGAAGAAGAGCGCTGGGACGACGTCGTCCTGTTCGCCGACCACTGCGGCGACCCGCAGGAGAGCCGGGCCCTGCTCTACACGGCGCTGTCGCACCGCGGCAACGACCCGGTGCTCGCCGAGAAGCTGGCCGCGGAGCTCGACCGCCATGGCTCGGCGGGCTTCGAGCGGGCGCGGCAGCGGTTCAGCGACGGTCAGCCCGAAGAAGCCCTGGCCATCCTCGACCAGATCGAAGCCGACGGGAAGGCGGACTTCGACATGGACCTGTTCCGGGTCCAGGTGCTCGAGCGCCTGGAGCGGCACGAAGCGGCGCTCGCCAAGGCCACCGAGCTGCTCGCGGCCGACGACTGGGTCAGGGTGTCCGAGCAGGGAGCGATGGGCGGCATCCTGACCGCCCGAACGCTGCGGACCTTCCAGGCCATCAAGGGCCAGGTCGCCATCTGGCGCGTGATCCTGCTCGACGCGGTGGGGCGGCCCGACGAAGCACAGGCCGCGGCGGCGTCGGCCGGTCGCGTCTCCGGCGTGCCCCAGGCGACCCCGGCGAGCAAGGCCTGGCTGCGGATGCGGGCCGGTGACGCCGATGGGGCCTGGAAGCTCGTGGCATCCGAGACCGAGTGGCTGCAGAGCGACGTGGGGGAGTGGTTCGTCGAGCGGCTGGCCCTGGAGAGCGAGGCCCAGGTGCCGCCCGACGTCTACGCGGCCCTGTCGCCCGGCGTGAAGGCGTCGGTGGACCGCTGGCAGGCCGAGGTCGCCCGGGTCGCCGCCCACAACGCAGAGGTCGAGCGCGAGCGCGCGGAGATCGCCCGCCAGAACGAGGAGATCGCCCGCCACAACGAGGAGGTCGATCGCCACAACGAGGAGGTCGCCCGCAGGAAGGAGGAGATCGCACGACACAACGCCGCCGAGAAGGCCCGCGTCGAGGCGCGCAACGCGCGGATCGACCACTTCAACGTCCAGATCGAGTCCATGGGCCGCGCCAACGCCGCGCTCAACGCGGCCGCGGAGTCCACCCGAACGAATGCGCTGGAGGCCTGCCTCGGCTCGCTCGACGAGAGCACGGCCCTGCTCGACCAGATCGACACCACCGCGGGCGAAGGACTGGATCTCCCCCCCGACCAGGACCTGGCGAAGGGGGTCTCGACCCACCATCAGCACATCGCTCGGATCCGCCTGCACTGCCTGGTCGGCCTGCGCCGCCTCGACGACGCCCGCGCGCTGGTCGCGGCCCACCCGCAGGCCCCCTACAGCATGACCGACCGCTGGAACCTCATCCTCCTCGACCAGGAGCGCGCGGGTCCCGACGCCACCCAACAGGCCCTCACCGACCTCTGCACCAGCCTGGAACCCGGCGACGACAAGACTCGCTGCGAGGGCATGCTGCAGTCGGGGGGCTGACGCTCCCTAGCGTTGCTAGAACGCGCTCGCCTCGAGCGCGTCCGCAGCGTTCCGCTGGTACTTCTCGTTGTAGCCGTCGAAGTTGCGGGCGCGCTGCTCGAACACGCGCTGGTCGAGGTTCTGCATCAGCTGGCCCTCGATGCTGACGTCGTCGAAGCCATAGGCCGGCACCGGCGGCGCGCTGGGGTCGCGGGGCAGGGTGAAGGCCACCGCCGGGCCGTCGAAAGCCAGCACGGGGGCGCCGCCGGGCACGGTGGCCACGCCGCGCAGGTCCGTCCGGGTCGCCACCACCCCGCCGCTGTTGTCCAGGGCGCGCACCTCGATGCCGGCGGCCGGGGTCTCGCCGCGCTGCACGACCACCCGGCGGGCGCCGTCCTGGTCGGTACTGTCGAGGGACAGGGGGCTGCGCACGACCAGGGTGCGGGCCTCGACCCCGGCGGCGTCGAGCTCGACCATCCAGGCCCCGGTGCCGGCCAGGGGCAGGGCGACCTCGGCGTCCTTGGGGAAGGGCCCGGCCGCGATGCGTCGTTGGCCGGTCCACACCGGCGAGACGCCCGCCACCTGGATGGCGTCGATGCCGTCCAGACCGCCGTCCCGCAGGAAGATGGTCCGCAGGTCGACGGCGTAGGCCCGCAGGTGCAGCTCGTCGACGTTGCGGGCCGTCAGGGGCAGGGTGGCGGGCGCGCTGCCGTCGAGCAGCAGCAGCGGCTCGGGAGACAGGGCCACGGCCTGCAGCGCGACCAGCGAGCGCTGGGCGTCGGGGAAGGCCGGCGCGACCTCTTCGTAGCCCTCGGCGGCGGCGTCTAGATCGCCCTCCGCCTCGGCGATGCGGGCCAGGGCGTAGCGAGCGTCGACCTGGAGCCCGGCCGGTCCGGTGCTGCCGTCCTCCTGCGGCCAGGCGCCGGTGGCCAGGGCCTGGAAGATGCCCCGGGCCGCCGCACGCTGTCCCTGCTCGGCCCGGGCGAGGCCCTCGACGTAGCGCAGGCCATCCAGGACGGGCGCGTCGGGCGAGGCCTCCGCGACCCGATCGGCCCACTCGGCCGCTTCTTCCCAGGCCCGCAGGCGCAACAGGCCCTGGGCCAGGTGGAAGCCCGCCTGGGGCACGAGCTCGGAGTCGGGGTGCAGGGCCAGGAACTCGCGGTCCCACGCGGCCGCCAGCAGCCGCACGTCGGTGTTGGTGACGCCTTCGCCGATCAGCTGGCTCGACAGCCCCTGGTCGACCATGGCGGCGAGCTGCTCGGGCAGGTGGAACGCGGCCTCGTCCACGACAGCGACGCCCGGGTAGCGCAGGCCCAGGTCCCGCTGGGCGCGCAGGGCGACGAGCGGCCCGGCGGTGGTGTCGAGGGCCCGCGCGCCGGCGATCTCGCCCAGGAAGGCCGCGCCCAGGCCCGCGCGCCAGCCGTCCACCGCCCGCCGCGGGCGCCCGACGGCGTCGTAGGCCCGCGCCACGGCGGCGACGTCGTCCAGATCCAGGCTGGCGGTGGGCTGGGCGTCGCGCAGGGACTCGAAGGCGGCCACCAGGGCGGCGGGATCGTCCAACGTGCGGGCGGCGTCGAAGCGCAGCGCCATCACCTGCGCCCGGTCGCCTCCGGTCCACTGGTCGAAGGCCGGCCAGGGGGCCAGCCAGGGCAGCGGATCGGCCTCGCCCGCCGCAGCCTCGCGGGCGCCGGCCAGGGCCACGCGGCGGTGCAGGGCCGCGGGGTCCGGGGAGCGCTCGGCCTCGACCTGGACCCGCAGCGGGGCCAGGGGCACGTCGACCCCGTCGATGCGCGCGGTGACGCCGGTGAGCGTCCACTCGCCGGGCAGCACCGCCCGCAGGCGATCGTGGTCGTCCCAGGCCAGGCCCGCCGGCAGCGGATCGGTCCGGGCGAAGCGGCCGCTGTCGACCAGCAGCGCGTCGCCGACGCCCAGCACGCAGGGAGAGGCCACACCGCAGCGGGCCTCGCCATCGCCCAGCACGGCGGCCGCGGCGATGTGCAGTGGCCGCCCGTCGTTGCCGTCGGGCACCACGACGGCCGGCATCGGCCGCTCGCCGCCGACCAGGGTGGACCGCGCGACGATGGCCCCCGGGGCCCCCTCGACCGTCACCACGGCGCCGTGGGGCACGAAGCGCTCGATGCCGCCGTCGCGATCGAGGGCGACCTGGTCGACGACCACGCCGTCGACCTTCAGCACGGCCGCGCTGCCTGCACGGCCGCGGGGCAGGGTCAGGCGGGCGCCCAGGTAGTGGGCCCGCTCGGGGTCGCCGACCGCCGGCATGGCGTCGACCCAGTCCGACGGCCACAGGGGGTCCTGGCCCAGGTCAGCGCGCGCCAGCGCCCCCTGGATGTCGTCGTCGAGGGCGATCGCCGCCGCCTCGTCCGCGCGGTCCAGGGCGACCAGGACCCGGGCCAGCAGCCCGCGCTGGCGGCCGTCGAGATCGTCGACGTCGCGCAGCAGCCGGCCGACGCGGGAGGGATCCACCTCGCGCCCCGCGACCGCCAGGGCCCAGGACACGATCAAGGCGTCGTCGGTGTGCTGGGCCTGCTGCTCGAGGCCCTCGGCCACCCGATCGAGCTCGCCGCGGGTGATCGCGAGGGAGGGGAGCGCGGTCCGCGCCTGGGAGAGGAGCACCAGCAGCTCGGCCCGTCCGCGGGTCGTCGGGGAGGACAGGCCCGCCGCCCGGGCCGCCGCCACCGCGCCGGCGACCGCCGCCAGCGCACGGTCCCGGTCGCCGCCCCGCAGGCCGCCGGCCGCCACCAGCGCGACCCGACCTGCCGCCACGGTGCGGTCCAGGTCGGCGCTGGCGCCCGGATCCACCGCGGTCGCCAGCTCGACCAGCGGCAGCCCGCCACCGGCCGCGAACCGCACGACCACGCGCTCGCCCTGGGCATCGGGCGTGCCCGGCAGCACACGCGGGGCCACGACCCGGCGGCCGAGCTCGACCCCCTGGGCGTCGCGCAGCACCGCCACCGCCCCCTGGGCCAGGCGCACCTCGCCGAGGGGCACTGCCACCGAGGTGAAGGCCGGCACCGCCACCGTCTGCGGCCGGTCCCCGACCACCAGGGTGACGGTCTCGTCCTGCTCGCCGCCCACCACGTACACCACCGGCCGAGCGACATCGTCCGGTCCGAGCGCCACCGTGCCGGGGCCTTCCGCCAGCCAGGGCCGCCGGGCCGGGTCGATCTCGATGCGCTCCGAGCCGCTGGCGTTCGCGGTGACCGCCGACGCCCGCAGCTCCAGCCGCCCACCGGACAGGGCCGGCAGCGGCACGCGCAGCTCTCCGTCCGACCCGGTGCGCTCGACGGTCCACAGCCAGCCGTCCCGCTGCGGCGCCCGCAGCTCGCGGGGCGGCGCGAAGCTCCCGCCACCGCGCCCGTAGCCGCTGGCCCCCGAGCCGCGTCCGTAGCTGGACCCGCCGCCGCCGAGCCCCGAGCCCGACATGCCGAGCCCGCCGATCATCGGCTCGGCTTCGGCGAGCACCTCGTCCAGGCCGCTGGCCCCCAGGAAGCCGCTGCCCAGGGACCGCGCCTTGTCGGCCTCGGCCTGGCGAGCGACCTCGTCGAGCAGGGCCGCGGCGATGCGCTGGTGCAGCCCCAGGCGATGGTGCTCGGCGTGCACGGCCCCGCCGCTCTGCATCAGGTGGGGCGCCCGCTGGACCAGCGACTTCGGCCGGGCCCACGGCAGGGGATCGGCGCGGTGGCCCCCGGCCAGCAGCACCTGGGCGTCGACGGGCGCGCCATCCGGCCCGTGCACCCGCACGATCGCGGTGCGGCCGTCGTCGGACAGCTCCAGGCTCACGTCCAGGTCGGCGCCCAGCTTCAAGCTGCGGCTGTGCACGGCGCCCTCGACGCCGGTGGCGACCAGCTGCAGCGGACCGTCGGCCCAGGGCACAGCCACGGACAGGGTGCGCTCGCCCGCCGGCACCAGCGACGCCCACGCGATGCCGGGTCCTTCGGCGGTCACCAGGGCCGGACCGGACACGGGCACGGCCAGCGACGTGCCGGCAGCGGCTTCGTCGGCCACGGGGCCGATCACGGGCCCCTCCGCGCCCCGGACCACGCGGACCTTGGCGCTGCCCTCGCGGGGGTCGTCGCCGTAGACCAGCACCTGGTGCGCACCCTCGGGCAACACCCCCAGGTCCGCCACGCCGTGTCCGTCCGCGTCCAGCGCCAGCTCCAGGCGGCGGCCCTGTCCGAGCACGACGACCTGCTGTTCGTAGGGGCGGACGTCCCGCCACGACCGGGCGCCGCGGGCTTCGGGGTCGAGCGCGGGCTCCCAGGGCAGGTCGGGCTCGTCGACCGACACGTCCAGGTCGATCTCGGCGGCCACCCAGAGCGTCACCTGCGCGCCCGGCCGGCCGTGCACCTCGAGCGGCACGGCGGCGCCGCCGACGCGATCGGCGGGCAACCACGCCGACAGCTTCTCGCGCTGCGGGACCTGGCCGAGGCGCCAGCGGGGCGACACCGAGGCGGGCAGCCCACCGACCAGCGAGGCGCCCAGCGAGAAGGTCTCGCCGGGCCGTGGCGCCGGCACCTCGACCAGACCGCGGGCGTCGGTGCGGGCCACGCGGTGCTCGGCCGGGTAGCCGAAGGCCAGGTCGACCGCGGCGTCCACGGCCGGGCGTCCGTCGGGCTCGACGACGTGCACGACGGCGCCGGCATCGGTCCACTCGGCCCACAGCTCGCGCCCGGGGGCCGGGTCCTGGACCACGGGCAGGGTCGCCACCAGCGTGGCGTCCTGGCTGCCCGCCGGCCGGGCCCACAGCTGCAGGTCCTCGGCGGCGACGCCGGGCCCGCGGTCGTGCCAGGCCGGCACCGTCACCGCGCCGCTGAGCGCGCCCTCGCGGTCGGCGGTCAGGCGGAGCGGGGGGTGCACCGCGCTGCCGGACTGCAGCCACAGCTCCCAGGCGCCGCGGATCGGAGCGCCGTCCTCGCGGCCGACGACCCGGAACCGGGCGAGCTCGCCGGGGTGCCAGGCCGGCTGGTCGAGCTCGGCCACCAGCTGCAGCGGCTGCGGCTCGTCGGTGACCGCCTCCCACTGCACGGTGGCCAGGGCCGGTCCGCGTGGACCGACGGCGACGACGGTGGCCGCCCCCTCCTCGACCTTCAGCCGGGCGATGCCCTCGCGGTCGGTGCGGGCCTCGTCGACCCGATCGCCATGACTGGCCAGCACGCGCACGCCGGACAGCCCGCGCTCGCCGTCGGTCACGGCCGCGACCAGGTCCGTGCCACGGGCCCGCAGCACCAGGTGGCTGTCGCTGACCAGCGCCACGGCGCGCGCCTCGATCTCGCCGGACGCGACGGTCACCGACCAGAAGCCCGGGCCGACGCCGCGCAGCGGCAGGTCCCAGCTCTCGCGGGCCAGCGCCTTGCCCTCGGGCACGTCGACCGACCACTCGCGGTCCGGGGCGACGACGGCCACGTCCAGCGCGTCCAGGCTGCCCCCGCCGCTCGCGCGCAGGAAGCCCTCGGCGTCGATGCGGTGCAGGCGCACCTGGACCCGATCGACGTTGCGGCTGTGCACGCGCACGGTGGGCGTGCCCCGCGCGGCCAGCCGCTCCGGCACCTCGACGGTCAGCGCGGGGGCGGACAGGCGCTCGCGCAGCTCGTCCGCGACCATCGGGGCCGGCCCGGTCTCGGCCTGGCCCTGCAGCCAGGCCAGCGCTTCTTCGGGACGCTCGCCGGCGAACACGCGGCGCAGCGCCAGGGCCCACAGGGTCTGCTCGACCACGCCCGTCCGGCTGCCGCGCCGGAGCCCCAGCTCCCAGATCTCCTGGGCGGCGTCGAGCTCGCCGGCGCTGGCCCGCAGCACACCCGCCAGGTAGCGGGCCCGCTCGCCGGCCTCGGTGCCTTCGCGATCGTCCGCCATGGCCAGCAATCCGGCGACGGCGGCGCCGGGGTCGGCCTGGCGCAGGGCGGCCTCGATGCGGGCGGCGTCGATCTCCTCCTGCACGACCGCGCGCTGCTGCGCGTCGGGCCAGCGCTCCAGCCATGCGCCCAGGGCCTCGGCCAGGTGGGCGGCGCGGGCCCCGGGATCGGCGATCAGCCAGGACGTGGACCGCGCGTGCTGCAGCGCAAGGTCGACCTCGTCGTCGGGGTGGGCTGCGAGCAGCGCCTCGACGTGGGGCAGGGCGTCCGCGTGGCGCTGGTCGGTCAGGTGGCCCTGCATCGCCTTGCGGTGCAGCCACAGGTCGTCGGGCCGCTCGCGGAGCACCTCCTCGACCAGCACGAGCCCCACGCGTGTGTCGATGTGCATCGCCACGATGGCCCGCACGCGGCGGGTCTCGGCGTCGTCGGGCAGCCCCTCCAGGGCGTGCCAGGCCAGGATGTTCCGGTCCAGGGCCGCCGCCAGCCGCACCACGGCGGGCGCAGGCGCGTCACCGGCGGCCTCCACCAGCACGCGCGCCGTGTCGCCGGCCGCGCGGTTGTCCCACTCGCCGAAGGTCTCCTCGTCGGCCAGCAGCCCCTCGCCGAGCGCCATGGCGCGGGCCAGGCGCGCCTCGTCCGACAGCTTCAGGCCGAGGGCCTCCAGCCACAGCCGCCGGGCCTGGGCCCGCGCGGCGGCCTGCTCGGCGGCCGAGCGAACCCGCCCCTCCCGGCCCTCCCGCAGGCGCATGGCCAGCTCGTCGATGCGCTCGGCGAGCATGCGATCGCGGTCGTCTCCCAGGGCCAGCTCGCCGGCCTGGGCGTAGAGCGCCGCGGCGTCGGCATCACGCCCCAGGGCGATGAGCGCATCGGCGCGATCGAAGGCCGCCCGACGGCCGCAGTGGGCATCCAGGGGCACGGCGGCCAGCGTCTCGACCGCGCCGGCCTCGTCGCCCGACAGGCGCTGGGCACGGCCCAGCAGGCACCGCAGGGCCACCGCCTGTTCCGGGTCCTCGGTGCGGGCCAGCTGCCGCCGGATGCGGCGCACGGCGGCCTGGGGCCGGCCCTCGGCCAGCTCGGCCAGCGCCTCGTCGCCGGCGGCCTCGCCCGGGTGGGGAGGAGCTGCCGACGCGGGGGCGGCGGTGGCCAGGACGAGCAGGGTGAGCAGCGAGGCGGGCATGGGACCTCCGGGACGCGGGCTGCGACCGTAGGCCATCGGCGGGGTTCCGGGGCTGACGGATTGCTTGCAGTCCGCCGGTCCCGGAAGCCCCTCTTGCGGGCACGAGCCGTCAGCTGCCGCGCTGCTTGCTGCGCCACTTCGTGCGTTGCCGGTTGGCCACGAAGATCTTCTTCCACTTCTGCCGCTCGGCGGCCTGGGCGCCGACATCGTGCTTGCGGGCTTCGTAGGCGGCTTCCCGGTGCAGCTTGCGCCAGGCGGCCACCCGGTCGGGGTCCAGGCGACCGTCGTCGATGGCCGCTTCGACCGCGCAGCCTTCGTCGCCGTCGTGGCCGCAGTCCCGGTAGCGGCAGCCCGACAGCAGGGCCTCGATCTCGGGGAAGACCGCGTCCAGGCCGTCCTCGGACAGCAGGCCGACCTCGCGCACGCCCGGGTTGTCGATGACGCAGCCTCCGCCCGGCAGCACGAAGAGCTCGCGCGAGGTCGTCGTGTGGCGGCCCTTGTCGTCGGCGGCGCGCACCGCCCCGGTGGCCTGGGCGTCGGCGTCGTCCGGCGACAGGGCACGCAGGGCGTTGAGCAGGGTCGACTTGCCGACGCCCGAGCTGCCCACCAGGCTGGCCGTGCGGCCGGGCCCCAGGTGGACCAGCAGGGCCTCGAGCCCGACGCCGTCCAGGGCGCTGAGCGCGACCACGGGGGCGTCGGTGACGGCCTGCAGCCGGGCCAGGTCCGGGGCGGGGTCGTGCCCGCGGTCGGACTTGGTCAGGACCACCACCGGGTCCATGCCGGCTTCGGCCACCAGCCCGAGCCAGCGCTCGACCCGCCGGGGGTTCAGGTCGTGCCCGACGGCGGTGCAGACCAGGCCCACGTCCACGTTGGCTGCGACGGGCTGCGCGCCCCCGTCGGGATCCCGACGGCGGAGCAGCGTGGAGCGCTCCAGCCGGTGGAGGACCAGGGGAGGATCGGCGGTGGCGTCGACCAGCACCCAGTCGCCGACCACGACCTCGCCGGCCGCGCGCAGCGGGCCGGGGAGGAGGGCGAGGCAGGAGCGGGGCGGGTCGTCGGGCCGCGGCAGGAGCAGCCGGGCCTGGCCATGGGCCGCGAAGACGACGCGGCCGACGGCGGTGGAGGGGTCGCCCGCCAGCACGGCGTCGAGCTCTTCGGCGCGCAGCTGGGCGAGGAAGGACTGGGAGAAGCCCAGGGAGAACAGGTGATGCATCGGATCGGTCCGAGGGGGGGAGGTCGGTCGGCAGCGCTCACGGGGAGCGCGACAGGACGCGGCGCGTCGTGCGCCGGTCGGGGGACCGGTCCCGGGGTCTCGGGCGGTTCGTCGGCCTACAGGGAGGCGGTGACGGGACCGAGACGGGGGACGGGTCCGGCGAATGCAATGGGATCCATGGGGCCTCCAGGTCTCGGGGTGGACGCGGAGCATGCCCCGCCCGGTCCCGACGCGCAAGGCGCAGGGTGCCGGGCTCCGGTCGGCCCGCTACGGTCCGCCGATGTCCGAGCACGCCCCGAGCCCCCCGGCAGCGCCGCCCCGGGTGGCGACCATGCTGGCGACCCTGCGCCGGGGCTACGACCGCCGCAGCCTGGTCGCGCTGGGCGTGCTGGTCGCCGTCTACACCGCCGTCGGCGTGAACTGGTGGCACCTGCTGGACTGGTCCCGCGGCATGGACTGGCTGCTGGCCGGCATCTGGCTGTTCATGACCGCCGTGCTCTGCTGGGACCTGAAGGGCGCCCGCGACCTGCCGCTGGTCCTGGTCGCCGCCGTCGGCGGGCTGGTCATCGAGGGCTGGGGCACGCAGACCCGGCTGTGGTCCTACTTCACGGTGGAGCGGCCGCCGGTGTGGATCCTGCCGGCCTGGCCCGTGGCCGCGCTGGCCATCGACCGCATCGCCCGGGTGATCGACCCCCTGGGGCCCCGCACGGGCGCCCGCTGGCTGTACTGGCCGATGGTGACGGCGTTCATCGCGGCGATGGTCGCCTTCTTGTGGCCGACCATCGACCTGTCGATGAGCCGGGTCGTCGTCGTGCTGATGCTCGGGGTGGCGCTGACCGTCCGCGACCACCGCCAGGAGGTCGTGCTGTTCGTCGCCGGCAGCCTGCTGGGCATCTTCCTGGAGTACTGGGGGACCAGCCGGCGGTGCTGGACCTACTACACCGCCGAGATCCCGCCCCCGGTCGCCGTCGTGGCCCACGGGTTCGCCAGCGTCGCCTTCCTGCGGGGCACCCAGCTGTTGCAGGCGATCCTGCGCCGGGTGCGCGCCTAGCATCGCTAGCCCGCCCCCCTGACGACCCCGCCGACTGCCCGTCGGTCACGGAGCCAGCCGCCTTCGGTCACCGTTCGGTCACCCCGGCCGACCGGCCGGAAGTGGGGGTTACCCGCGGCGAGGCCGCGCGGTTGCGGTCCGGGACGAAGGAGGGACCGATGCAGGAAGAGCTGCCGGTCGCAGTGCCAGCCGACGCCGACACCGGTGTCGCCGAAGAATGCAGGGAGCTGGCCCTGGACCTCCTGGCGTTGCTGGGCGAGCTGGACTCCGCCCGCTGGCGCAGCGAGCTCGAGCTGGCCGTGCGCGACCACGTCGCCCGCATCCAGCTGCGCACCGATCGCCTGCGCAAGGCGGACCTGCTGGCCGACACCCTGCGCCAGAGCCTGGACGAGCTGGTCGAGGTGATCCGTGCCTGCCTGCCCGCCCGGGACCTGCCGCGCGAGCAGCTCTACCGGGCCTGGGACGACTTCCGCCACCACCTGCAGCCCGCCTACGAAGGCATCTGCAACGCGCTGGCCGAGCAGTCGATCGTCGTGCCGACCCGCCGGCCCACCAACTACGCCCGCAACGTGCTGCACTTCGGCTCGGCCCTGCTGGCCATGGCGATCGTGCACTGGCTGCTGTCGCCGACCGCGATGCTGGTCGTCGGCGGGGCCCTGGCCACCTGGGCGTGGTCGATGGAAGCGGGCCGCCGCGTGCACCCGGCGGTCAACCGGTTCCTGATGTGGGTGCTCGGGCCCTTCGCCCATCCCCACGAGAGCTACCGGGTCAACTCCGCGACCTGGTACTGCACGGCCCTGTTCCTGCTGGCCCTGTTCGGCAGCAAGCTGCTGGTGCTGGTCGCCATCGGGGTGCTGGGCTTCGCCGACCCGATGGCCGCGGTCATCGGCCGTCGCTTCGGCACCGTCAAGCTGGTCAACGGACGCTCGCTGCAGGGCAGCCTGACCTTCTTCCTGACCGGCGTCGCCGTCGCCGCGCCCACCATCGCCTGGACGCGTCCCGAGCTGCACCCGACCGAGGTGCTGGCGATCTCGGCCGCGGCCAGCGCCCTTTCGGCCGTCGCCGAGCTGTTCAGCCTGCGGATCGACGACAACCTGTCGATCCCCATCGCCGCCGCCTTCGGCGCCGGGCTCACCGCCATGGCCCTGGGCATCGCATTCTGACCCCACCCGGGGCCGGAGCCGGCTAGGACGGCGCCATGACCGTCTCGCCCGCCATCCGGGGTCGCACCGCCCCCCTGTCCATCGCCCCGATGATGGACCACACGGACCGGCACTACCGCTGGATGATGCGGCAGCTGACGCGGCACACGCTGCTGTACACCGAGATGGTGGTCAGCCACGCGCTGATCCACGGCGACCGCGACCGGTTCCTGGCCTACGACCCGGTCGAGCACCCGGTGTCCCTGCAGCTCGGTGGGGACGACCCGGTGGCGATGGCCGAGTGCGCCCGCATCGCCGCCGACCACGGCTACGACGAGGTCAACATCAACGTCGGCTGTCCCAGCGACCGGGTGAAGTCCGGCTGCTTCGGCGCCGTGCTGATGCGCGACCCGGACCAGGTCGCCCGTGTGGTCGAGGCGATGCGCGGGGCCGTCGACCTGCCGGTCACCGTCAAGCATCGCATCGGCGTGGACGAGCTCGACCGCTACGAGGACATGCTGCGCTTCGTCGACGGGGTCGCGGCCGCCGGGGCCGACCGGTTCACGGTGCACGCCCGCAAGGCCTGGCTGCAGGGGCTGTCCCCCAAGGAGAACCGCACGATCCCGCCGCTGCGCTACCCCGACGTGTGGCGGCTCAAGGCCGAGCGCCCGCACCTGCCCATCGAGATCAACGGCGGCATCCGGACCCTGGACCAGGCCGGGGGACAGCTCGACCACGTCGACGCCGTGATGATCGGCCGCGCTGCCACCGACGACCCCTGGATCTTCCGCGACGCCGACGCCCGCTTCTTCGCCGCCTTGCCGGCCGACCCGACCCTGGTGGCCGACCGGCGCGAGCTGGTCGCCCGGGTCCAGGAACGCGCCCGACGCGAAGCGACGACCGGCGAGCGGCCGTGGCGGGTCATCCGGCACCTGCTCTCGCTGTTCAACGGCGAGCCCGGCGCCCGGGCCTTCCGCCGCGTCCTGTCCGACCAGCGGGCGGTCGAGCGGGCGGGCGCCGAGGTGCTGACCGAAGCCCTCGCCGCCATGGACGACACCGCCGACCGGAGGAGCGCGTGAGCGCCCCGCTGCTGGCCTTCCGCACCCTGGGTCCCGACGACGCACCGCACACCGTGTGGTTCCTGCACGGCATCCTGGGCTCCGGCAACAACTGGCGCAGCTTCGCGCGGCGGCTGCTGGACGACCACCCGGACTGGCGCGCCGTCTTGATCGACCTGCGCAACCACGGCGACAGCCAGGGCCTGCCCGGGCCCCACACGCTGGCCGCCTGCGCCGAGGACCTGTGGGCCCTGTCCGCCGAGCTGGGCCACACCCCGCAGGTCGTGGTGGGCCACAGCTTCGGCGGCAAGGTCGCGCTCACCTTCGCCCGCAGCGCCGCCGTGCTGGGCCAGGCCGGTCCAGGCGCCCTGCAGCAGCTGTGGGTCCTCGACGCCTTCCCCAGCGCCTGGCCCCACGATCCCGATGACGACCCCGAGGTCGTGTCCGTCATCGGCGCGCTGGCGGCGATCCCGCTGCCCCTCGACCGACGCGAGCAGGTGGTCGGCATCCTGACCGGGCAAGGCTTCTCGGCAGACCTGGCCCACTGGATGACCACCAACCTGCGCCGGGACGCCGACGGCTACGTCTGGCGCTTCGACCTGGACGCAGCCCGGGAGATGATCGCCGACTACTTCGCCCAGGACCTGTGGGACGTGGTCGAGGACCCCGCCGACGGCCTGCGGGTGGACGTGGTGCGCGCCGAGCGCAGCGACCGCTGGAGCGACGCGGAGCTGGCCCGGTTCGCCGCCCTGCCCGACGACGGTCCCAGCCGGCTGCACCTGCTCGCCGACAGCGGCCACTGGGTGCATGTCGACCAACCCGACGCCCTGCGGCACCTGATCGGACCCTCGCTCGCGGACCGGCGTTAGCCGAGGCCGGGATGCCCACCGTCGCCGCCGAGATCGAGCTGCCCTGCCCCCCGGCCCAGGCCTGGCCGCTGGTGTCCGACCCGGACCGGCTCACCGACTGGATCGGGGGCCTGCACGCCGTGCGGTACGGACGCCTGCCCCCGGTCGAGGCCGGGCGGAGCTTCGTGCTGGACCACACGGTCGGCGGCCAGCGCAGCCGCCACCCGGCCGATGTCGTGGCCTGGGAGCCCGACCACCGCTGGACCTGGGCCGTGCTGCAGGACCAGCTCGACGTGCAGCGCACGACCGAGCTGTCGTCGACCCCGACGGGCACGCGGGTCCGCCTGACCCTCGAGCTGAGACCGTGCACGGCCGTCGCCTGGCTCGGCATGCCGCTGTTCCTGGCCGAGGCCCGGCGGCGGCTGCGGGCCGACGCCGCCCGGCTGCGGGATCAGTTCGGCAGGTAGCCGACGTTGACGATGAGCGTGAGCTCGCTGATGGCGAGCGGAACGTCGAGGGGGGCTTCGAGCACGACGTCGGTGAAGGTCAGGGTGGCCTGGGCCGGGTACTCGCCGTCCTGGGGCACGCCGAGCGGGATCACCTCGATGTCCAGGGTGCCGCTGCTGGCGAACCACTCCTGCTCGATGGTGTGCCCGCCCTTCTCGGCCTGGCAGAAGGCCTCGTCCAGCCGCGTGCCCGACCACACGCCGACGGTCGGCCCGTCGGTGTTGTCCGCGGCGAGGTCCCAGTGCTCGATGACCTCGCCCTTGCTCTCGTGGGCCGTCTGCGCGATGCCGTGCAAGTGCCGCACCCACAGCACCAGGGTGGCGTCGGTGTTCAGCCCCCACACATAGGCGTCCAGGCAGCCACCGCTGTCGACGATCTCCCAGCGCAGGTCGAGGGGCTCGGTGGTGCCGCTGTCGGCGCCGCCGCTGTCCGTGCCGTCGTCCGTCGTGGTGCCCGCGTCGGTGGTCTCGTCGCCGTCGGTGGCGCCGTCGTCGTCGGCGGCCCCGCTGTCGCTGGTGTCCTTGTCGCCGCAGGCCAGCAGCAGCATCAGGGGCAGGATCCGGGTCATGGCGCCTCCAGGGGGGGACGGCAGTGTATCCGGCAGCTGGCCTAGCAGCGCTAGAAGCAACCCGGCACGGCCTCGGTGCTGCCCTCCAGGATCCGCGCCGCCTCGACGCGCTCGCGCTCCCAGAAGCACAGCTGCTCGGCGCGCACCAGGTAGCCGTAGTCGTAGATGGTGGGGTTGGACACGCTGTCGTCGACCAGCACCGCGCCGATCGGATCGTGCAGGTCCGCGTGCCGTCGGTCGACCACCGTCCGTGCCTGGGCCAGGGCCTGGTCGGCGGCGGACAGGCCCCCGGCGTCCGCGTCGAGCACGGCCGTGTACAGGTCCGCGGCGAACCGGGCGCGCAGGGCGTCCACGGCGACCCCGTCGCGGATCTCGGCGACGTAGCGGTCCTGCGGCGCAGACGGCAGCCCGGCCAGGATGGCCTCCAGTGCGTCGGCGTGGGCGGACAGGGGGTCGACGACCGCGGAGCGGAAGGCCGCCGCCTCGTCGGAAGACAGCGCCGCCGCCTCGGTCAGCGTCACCCGATCCGGCGCCGCGACGATGCCCGCCGAGAAGCCGACGTCCATCGCCGCGTCCCGGCCCGCCAGGTAGGGCGCCAGCCGGCGCTCGATCAGGTCCTGTTGCTGGCGCTCTCCCAGCGCCACCGCGGCGGCGGCGGCGGCCTCGCCCTCGGCCCCCAGGGGCGCGAACCACCACGTGTACAGATCCGCCCAGTCGTCCGGCAGGGTGTGGTTCATGCGCAGGGTCATGGCGTCGCCCTGCCAGTAGCCCCACTCCCAGCCGCTGCTGAACAGCATGTGGGCGTCCAGATCCGCGAAGCCTCCGGCCGCCGCGTCGGCGCGCAGCTCGGCCTGGTCGAGCCACCGGCTGCGCACGTACAGCGGCAGGTACAGCGGCACCGGGTTGTCGAAGGCCACCCAGTAGGCGCTCTCGGGGAAGTACTGGACCGGCTGCCCCTGCTCCAGGCGCTCCAGCAGGAAGTCGCGGTGCTCGCCGAAGTCCTGGTGGTGGTAGGCGCCGCCCGCGTCTTCGTACAGGTCGTAGTACATGACCGTGTGCACCCGCGGGATCACCGGGGCGTCGGCGTACTGGACCAGGAAGTAGTAGATCTGGTCGACGCCTTCGTAGACGACGCGCTGGTCTTCGCTGTCGCCGACATGGATCACGGCCGACAGGCCGGCGTCGGGCTGCAGCGCCACCAGGGCCGCGTGGGTCTGTTCCACCGCCGCGATGAAGGTCTCGGGGTCCTCGCCGAAGAACTCGCCGAAGGACAGGTCGAAGGCAGCGAAGCCGACGCCCGTGACCTGGGCCAGCCGGGTGTCGAGCTGATCCCGCCAGCCGTCCCGGTCTCCGGCGTCGTCGAGCAGATCGAAGGCCTGCTGCAGGTTGCCCGACCCGAACAGCTGGATGCCCAGGCTGGTCGACACGCCGCGCTCGGCGGCGACCGCGTTCAGGCGCGCCGTCCGCTCCCGCCACTCGGCCAGGGTGGCGGGACCGTCCGTGATGTCGTCCAGGGCCACCCACTGCAGGCGGTTGCCGCGGTTCTTCACCGTCCAGTCGACGACCGCGGCGAAGCGGCTCTCGACGTCCGTGTAGGGCCCGGTGTCCAGGACCCGGTCCGGCACCTGGTCCCAGGTCGACCACAACCCCTCGATGGGGTGCAGCGTGTGCAGGTGCAGGCCGCGCAGCGCCTTCTCGGGAGCGATGACCTCGCCCACCCGATCGGTCGGGATCTCGAGCGGCAGGGTCTCGGGGATCACCGTGTGGAAGGGGTGCGGGAAGCGGTAGCCGTGGCGCTCCAGCATGTCGGCCAGGCCGTACTGCAGGCCCAGCACGTCGCTGGCCTGCACCGTCCACAGACCCTGCTCGCCGGAGATCGTGTAGCACTCGGTGCAGCCGTCGAGCCCCAGGGCGAGGCTGACCGCCGTGTCCCCCTCGGCCGCGGCGCCCACGAACAGTCGCTCGTCGTCGATCGGGGCGAGGAAGGAGGCCACGACGGTGTCGGCCTCGGTCGGGACCGTGAGCGCGATGCCCTGGGCGGAGACCAGGCCCTCGGGCTTGCAGGAGAGGAGGAGGAGCAGGCTGAACATGGACGATCCCGCGGGCTACTCGAGGACGACGGTGCCCTGGAGGCGGATCCAGGTCCGGGCCTGGTTGTCCTGGTACTGGCTGCCCGGCAGGCCGAACTCGCGGCCCTCGGCGAGACTGTACATGCTGACGGGCACCGTTCCCGCGGCCAGGGTCGACAGCTCGCCGGCCTGGAAGCAGTGCAGCCCGTCGTCCCAGGGGATCGCGCCGACGTACCCGACCATGCCGTCTTCGACCATCGGCCCGGGCTGGCTCTTCGTCCACAACAGCGTGTAGAAGTAGGCGTCGGGGTAGGTCCGCGCTGGCGTCCACTGAAGGCACAGCTCGCCGGCGCGGTTGACCCGGTCGTTGCCCCACAGGTCGGGCGCCAGCAGCGCCCAGTCGCTCGGCACCGTCGGCTGCACACCCTCGAGCCGGTAGGCCCCGATGCCCAGCGGCTCGCCGGGGGTGACGAGGTCGTAGACCTCGTCCACGACGTACTCGGACAGCGAGAGCTCGCGGGCGATGTAGTAGACCGCGCCGCTGCCGGCGTCTTCGACCTTCTGCAGGGTGACCGTGTTGCTCGCACTCTCCAGCGTCACCACGTCGCCGGCCGGGAAGGTGCGCGGCCACGGGCAGTCGTCGGCCACATCGTCGCTGCCGGGGATGGACCAGGACTCGGGCCGATCGTAGGGCCCCGGGCTGCCGAGCTCTTCGAGCGACTCGGTGTCCGGGGCGGGACAGGACGGGTCGAGGGGGATGTAGAACATGCAGTAGGCGGTCACGCTCTCGTCGACGGCGCCGGTCTCGTTGTCGATGTCCCGGTCGACGTGGAAGCGCAGGTCGATGGCGACATCTTCGATGGACCAGGGGCCGGTGGTCACCGTGGTGGCGTCGACGATGGTCACGCCCTCGGTGCCGGTCAGCACCAGCACGTCGCGTGGCCCCGGCAGGGCCGCATTGCTCACGCTGATCTGGCCGACCAGGGTGTCGGCGTCGATGACGGTGACGCTGTCCAGCACGATGTCGTTGGACTCGCCGAAGGCATCGGAGAACCGCAGCGTCGGCAGCTCCGCCGTGAAGTCCGTGCCCCGGGCCTCGACCTTGATGCTGACGACATCGCCCTGGGCGACCTCGGCCGGGCTGAACTCGGCGGCCAGGGACAGCCGGTCGACCAGGAAGGCGTCGGCCGCGAGAAGCGTGTCGCCGCCCGGGCCCACCATGCGCACGTCGCGGCGTCCGGGCGCGGCATCCGGGGAGATGGACACCAGGGCCACCGCCGCTTCGGCGCCGAGCACCGTGAACTCCAGCACCTCGATCTCGTCGCCGAAGGACGGAAACCAGCTGCCTTCGTCCCAGGCCGTGCGCCGGCCCAGCAGCGAGAGCTCGACGGTCTCGCCGATCCGCCCGCGTTCGGGCGCGACGCTCATGCTCTCGGCGATGACCGTCACCGCGTCCTCGAGCACCACCTCGCGGCCCTCGATGGTCAGCACCAGGTCGCGGGGGCCGAGGGCGGCATCCTCGGCCACGTCCACGAAGGCGCGGGCCCCGAACACGTCGTCCACGTCCACCTGCCGGACGTCGATGCCCTCGCCCGCGTCCAGCAGGGTGTCGCCGAAGGAGAAGGCCGAGGCCGTGGCCGACAGGTCGAGCTCGACCTGGGTGCCCTGGCCGACCTCGTCGGGGTGCACGGAGATCACGGCCGCCGCCGCCGCGGGATCCGCGGCCCCGGGGTCCTTGCAGGCCAGCAGCAGCAGCAGGGGGAGCACGGCCGGAGCTTAGCGGCGCGGCGGCGCCTAGCGCTGCTAGACCGCGCGGCCGCCTCAGCGCCCGCCGAACACCGTGCCTTCGTTGCCGACCACGTTGATGAGCCGGAAGCGGCTGCCGCCTTCGGGGCCCCAGGTCCAGACCAGGTCACCGAGCACGGTGCTGGCGACGAGCTCGAGCTGCTCGCCGCCGGTGGCCCCGTCGAAGTTCTGCACGCTGTCGAAGCGCAGCTCGATCTGGTCGCCGACGATCAGGTTCTCGTCGGCGCTGAACACCTCGTCGCCGTACTGCAGCCGGAACAGCGGCCGCAGGACCGCGAGCTCCTTGGGCAGGGTGATGGTCACCCCGTCCTTGACCAGGGTCTTCTCGTCGATCTTCAGCTGCGAGCCGGTGCGCGCGTCCTGGACGATGCGCTGGACCAGGTTGGTCCGGCGCCCGCCGGTGGCGACGGCGCCGCGGGCCTGGGCTTCGGCTGCGGCGGTGGCGTCGACGCGTCCCTGGCGGAACTCCTCGGCCTCGGCGATCTTGTAGGCGTCGGTGTCGATCCACAGGACCGCTTCGTCGGCCACCAGGATCGCCCGGTGCGTGACGATGTCGTCGACGGACTTCACCTTGCCGTGCAGGTCCAGCTCGACGGGGACCGCGCCGTAGGCGGTGATGTCGTGGGGCATCACGGCGGGCTGGGTGTCACCGGCGACAAAGGTCTCGTAGTCGTCGGCGTGCATGTCGGTGAAGTGCAGCGCCAGCACCAGGGTCGCGTTGTGCAGGGTGCGGCTGCTGCGGTTGTGGACGGACACGTCGAGCTTTCCGCCCATCATGGTCGGCTTGACGATCAGGTCCAGGTAGTGGTCTTCGGGGAAGATGCGACGGAAGTCCTCGCCGAGCAGGGCCTGGCAGAACTCGATGTCCGACAGCAGGAAGTCCCACTGTTCCTGGGTCCGGCGCCGGCTGAAGTGATCCATGACCTTCTGGCGGCCGGCCTCGAAGTCACCGTTCTCGAAGGCCAGCCGCGCCAGCTGCAGGTCGGGGCTGAAGTAGCCGGCGCCGAGCATGGTGCTCTTGTACAGCTCGATGACGTAGCTGCCCTCGCGGGTCTTCCGCAGGTAGCTGCGCATCTTGTAGGGATCGAGCATGTCGCCCAGGGCGTCGGCCTGCTTGGGGTAGTAGGCGGCGGCCTGCTGCAGATCGAGCCGGGCGGCGTCGGTCTGTCCACGTCGGGCCTTGGCCACACCCATCAGCAGGAAGGCGGGTGCGCTGCTGTCGGGGTGGTCCTGGATGTACTGGGCGAGCAGGGTGTCGACCTCGACCGCGCCCTCGGCGTCGCCGACCCGACCGGTCTCGATGAGCGCCAGCGCCTTGAGCAGGTGGGCCTCGCGTTCGTCGGGGGCCATCGCGATCGCCTCTTCGGACGCGGCGAGGGTGGTCTCCCAGTCCCCGTTCCAGGCGGCCAGGTAGGCCCGGTCGCGCACCGTGCACAGTCGATCCCACTCGTCGACGTAGCGGTGGTAGACCTCGGCGTAGTCGACCAGGCTGTCGATGAGGCGATCCTCGAGCTCGCGCTCCTCGCGGCCGAGCTCCATGCGGGCCTCCTGCCGCTCCCGCAGCTCGTCGAGCAGCTGCTGCGCCTGTTCCTTGTCGATCTCCAGGTTGCCGGTCGGCCCGAGCGGGCCCATGTCGGCTTCGCCGCCGACCACCGACAGGGTCATCAGGAGCAGCTCGCTGGTCAGCGACCACATCTCCTCCTGGTCCTCGATCTCCGCCTGCTTGGAGTAGATCTCGAACAGGACGTCCATCAGCTTCTTGCGGGCCTGGAGCACCTCGGGCGCGACACCCTGGTAGTCGCGCCGCGCCATGACCCGCAGGTAGTCGCCGAGGTCGTCCGAGCGGTCCAGGGCCAGGTCGACCTCGTGGATGACCTTGATGGTCTCGTCGATGTCGTAGGCCGGCGCGCGGGCGGCCTCGTCGAGCTTCTCGTAGACCGGGGCGAATTCCTCTTCCGCCTTCTGGCGCTGGCGCTCCAGTGCGCGGAGCTCGCTGTACTGGCTCCAGCCAGCCCCCGCCGCGACCAGGGCGAGGACGATGCCCGCGCCGATCAGCAGGGGCTTGCTGCAGCCACCCGCGGCGGCCGGGGTCGAGGGGGTCTCGGTGGACATGCGGTCTCCCGGGGAACGGACCACGAGACGACCCTATGCCGCCCGGCATTTCGTCGCTGCATCCGTGGAGAAACCATTGCCTAGCGTTGCTAGGTCGCTGGGATCGTGCCGGCGCTTCAGCTCAGGTCGTACTTCTTGAGCCGGTCGTAGAGCGTGCGCTCGCCGATGCCCAGGTGCTCGGCCGCCAGGCGGCGGTTGCCATCGAAGTGGGTCAGCGCCCGACGGATGGCCTCGCGCTCGACCTCGTCCAGGGTCGGCACGCCCTGGACGACCGGACCGGCGGCCTGCGCAGCACCGGGGAAGGCCGGCGACAGGTCGTCGGTGCCGATCTCCTCGCCCTCGGCCAGGATGGCCGCGCGCTCCAGGCAGTTGGCCAGCTCGCGCACGTTGCCCTTCCACGGCATCCGCATCAGCTGGGCCTCGGCCGCCGCGGACAGGGTCAGGCCCGGCCGCCCGACGTCGGCAGCGCGGCTCCGCAGCAGCTGGCGGGCCAGCGGCACGATGTCCTCGGTCCGCTCGCGCAGGGGCGGCAGCTGGACCGGGAAGACCGCCAGCCGGAAGTACAGGTCCTCGCGGAAGGCGCCCTCGGCCACGCGCTGGGCGAGATCGCGGTTGGTGGCGGCGATCCAGCGCACGTCGACGGACACCGTCTGGGTGCCGCCGACCCGCTCGAAGCAGCGCTCCTGGATGGCCCGCAGCAGCCGGGCCTGGAGCTCGGGCTTGAGCTCGCCCACCTCGTCCAGGAAGAAGGTGCCCCCGTCGGCCAGCTCGAGCTTGCCGCGCTTGCGGACGGCCGCGCCGGTGAAGGCGCCCTTCTCGTGGCCGAACAGCTCGCTCTCCAGCAGGCTGTCCGACAGGGCGGCGCAGTTGACCACCACGAAGGGACCGTCGGCGCGGCGCGACCAGCGGTGCACGGCCCGGGCGGTGACTTCCTTGCCGACGCCGCTCTCACCCAGCAACAGCACGGTGCTGTCGGTGGCGGCGACCTTCCGCAGCTGGCCCACGGCCCGCTCCATCGACGGCGCCCCCCAGGTCAGTCGGACGCCGCCGTCGGACGGGGCCTGCGCTTCCTGGCGGGCGCAGAGCCGGTGCCGCTCCAGCGCGCGGTCGACCAGGGCCCGCAGCTCGGCCGGGCTGCGCAGGGGCTTCTGCAGGTAGTCGAAGGCGCCGGCCTTCATGGCGTCCACCGCCGTGTCCACCGTGCCGTGCGCGGTGAGCACCACGCACTCCATGTCGGGGTGCTCGGCGCGGGCCCGGGCCAGCAGCCCCATGCCGTCGAGCCGCGGCATGGTCAGGTCGGTGATCAGCAGCTGGAAGGCGCGCTTGTCGAGCAGGTCCAGCGCGGCCTGGCCGTCCTCGGCGCGGGCCACGTCGTGGCCGGCCAGCTCGAGCACGTCGGCCAGGAACTCGCGGATGCCTTCTTCGTCGTCGACGACCAGGATGCGGGCCATCAGGACTCCGGGATGGTGGCGGTGAAGCAGGCGCCCCCACCGGGCGCGTCGTCCACGGTCAGGGTGCCACCGTGCAGCTGCACGATGCGGCGGGCGACGGCCAGGCCGAGGCCCGTGCCGCGGGTGCGGCCGGTGTGGAAGGGGGCGAAGATGGTCTCGCGCTGGTCGGCCGGCACGCCGGGGCCGTGGTCCCGCACGGTCAGCCGCAGGGCGCCGGCGACGCGGTCGGCGGCGAGCTCGACGGTCCCGTCCGGATCGGCCTGCAGCGCGTTGTCGACCAGGTTGTCCAGCACCTGCCGCAGCCGCAGCGGATCGACCGAGGCCCGCAGCTCCGCGCAGCGCACCTCGACCCGGTCGCGCCCCTCGGCGACCTGGGCCAGCAGCTCGGCCAGCGCGGTCGGCTGGCGATCGACCTGGGTGCTGCGGGCGAAGTCCAGCAGGCTGTTGGTGAGCGCCTCGAGCCGCTCGGCCTCGGACACCACGCGGGCCGCGCGCCGCTCCAGCGGGGCCTGGCCCTCGACCAGCTCGCCGAGCAGCTGGGCGTGCCCCTTGAGCGAGGCGAGGGGGTTCCGGATCTCGTGGGCGAGGACCGCCGACATCTGGCCCAGGGCCGCGAGGTGCCGGGCCTGCTCCAGGTCGCGCTCGGCGGCCGCCGCGCGGTGCTGGCTGCGGCTCGCGAGTGCCGCGACCAACACCAGCAGCAGCGCCGCGGCGCCGGATGCCAGCCGCGACCGCTGCGAGCGGGTGCGCAGGTCCAGGGCGGCGACGGGGTGGTACTCGATCACCAGGGCGGGCCGGGCGCGATCCTGGCTGCTGCGGGGCATGCCGCCCGGGGTCGGGGGCCCCGCGGTGACCCGGCCCGGCTCGCCGGGGGGCACGAAGAACCGGACCGTGTCCTGCAGCGGCAGCACCCGGTGGTCGGGGTCCGGCAGCCGCTCGTCGCCGGGCGTGCCGGCCTGGTCCGAGAGCGCCCCGCCGGGGCCCAGCACGCCGACCCACACGAGCCCGTCCTCGGCGCGATCCTCGACCACCTGGTCCAGCCCGCCGCTGCCCAGCGACTGGTGCACCTGGCGGCCCAGCAGCTCGCCCTGGGCCTGGGTCAGCTCGCGGGCCCGCTCGACCACGCCCCGGTGGTTCCACTCGGCCGCGCCCACCAGCAGCACCGCGGCCAGCAGGGCCACGCCCACGGGACCGAACCGGACGAGGGGGGACGAGGACAGCGGGGCCTCCGGGGAGAGGCGCAGACTACCCGGTCGGGGGCAGCGGAGCGTCGAAGGCCAGGGACAGCCCGGCGTCCAGCGCCGGATCGGTCAGGGCATCGAGCCAGGCGGCCGGCAGGCGGACCGCCGGCAGGATGCGGGCCACCGGCGCGAGGGCTTCCAGCACCTGGGCGAGGGCCCGCCGGGTGACCGGGGCGAGGGGCGAGGCGAGGGCCTGTTCGAGACGACGGGCCGCCGAAGCCTCCAGCGAGGCGCCCCCCGAGCCGGGGGAGGGAGACCGCAGCGCATCGTCGAGGCGACCGACAGCATCGGCCGGCAGGCGCACCCGAGAGAGGCGCCAGTCCGGCTGACAGGCCGCACGCAGCTCTGCGCTGCTCAGGTGCAGGCGCCCTCCCTGCCGAGCCGCCGTGGTCTTCACCTCGATCGGTGACAGGGCGGTGCCCAGATCGAACGGCGCGAACCAGCCGGGGCCCCAGGGCACGCCGAGCGCGCGCTGGACCACCCACTCGCCGGCGAAGCCGACCAGCGCGTCCCGTCGCGACGGGTGCGGCGACCGGCCCCGAGCGCACGCTCACCCAGACCGCCTCCGGGTTCCAGCCGCGCCCGACCCGAAGGGGCCACAGCCGCAGGCCCGCGGGAGCACCCTCACCCGGATCGCCGTCGAGCGCGGCGCCTGGCCGGCCGGCCTGCTCCCACGCGCCGACGGCCCGCTGGTGCGCCGCCGGGAGCGAGCGCCCCTCGCCCGGATGCAAGGCGACGCTGAGGTCCAGGCTCAGCCGACCGTCGGCCAGCCGGTCCCAGGAGAGCGAGAGCCAGACCGGGCCGTCGCCCCAACACCAGCCTTCGGCGGAGACCCCGTCGGGCTCGAGCTCGGTCGCATCGTCCAGGCCCACCTGCAGGCCCACCGCCATGGCTTCGAAGGCGGCGCTGGCCCGCACCTTCTGGAGCAGCTCCGCCCCGCTCACGCCCACACCGTCACTGTCACCCGCCGGCCCCCGGCGTGGTCGCGGTGTTCCCACAGGTAGACACCCTGCCAGGTCCCGAGCGCCAGGCGGCCGTCGGTGACCGGAATGGTCAGGCTGCAGCCGGTCAGCGCCGCCTTGACGTGGGCCGACATGTCGTCGGGGCCCTCGGCGGTGTGGGTGAACAGCGGGTCGCCGTCGCGGACCAGCCGCGAGAGGAAGGCCTCGAGGTCGACCTGCACGTCGCGATCGGCGTTCTCCTGGATGGTCAGGCTGGCCGAGGTGTGGTGCAGGAAGACGTGGCAGAGGCCGGTGCGGAGGCCGGCGGAGGACACCGCGGCGGCGATCCGACCAGTGATCTCGGAGAGGCCCCGGCGGGCGGGCGGCAGGGAGAGGACGACCTGGTGCATGGCGGGCATGTAGCCCGGATAGGCCAGCAGCATGCCTCCCTCGACCATCGGCCGCCTGGCTCCGACCCCCTCGGGGCACCTGCACCTGGGCAATGCGCTGGCATTCGGGGCGGCCTGGCTGTCGGTGCGCGACGAAGGCGGTCGGCTGCTGCTGCGGGTCGAGGACCTGGACCGGGGCCGGGCGCGGGAGGAGGTGGCCGAGGGCCAGCGCCACGACCTGCGCTGGCTGGGCATCGAGTGGGACGAGGAGGTGCCCGCGCAGTCGACGCGCGTATACCCCCTGGACGGCCTGCCGACCTATCGCTGCGACTGTTCACGAAAGCGGCGACGCGAGGGTCTGTGCACCTGCCGGCACGACGGGGGCACGGCCGGAGTCTGGCGCTTCGCCTGCCCGCCGGGCCCGGTGACCTACACCGACGAGTGGCAGGGGGAACAGACCTGGGACTGCGGCGACGACCCGGTGGTCCGCCGGCGCGACGGCGAGGCCGCCTACCCCCACGCGGTCGTGGTCGACGACCACCGGGACGGCGTCACCCAGGTCGTGCGCGGTGCGGATCTGCTGCAGGCCACGGTGGTCCAGATCCGCATCCAGCAGGCGCTGGGGCTGCCCACCCCCCGGTACCGCCACGTGCCCATGCTGCTGGGCGCGGACGGGCGCAAGCTGTCCAAGTCCCACGGCAGCGACGAGATCCGGGCGCTGCGCGACCGCGGCTGGACCCCCGACCGGGTCTGGGCGGCGATCCTGCCCTGCCTGGGGCTGCCGCCGGTCCACCTGCACGAGGCCGTCGGACTGCTGGCCAAGACCATCGTTCCCGCGGGACCGTTCGCCTTCGACGCCGAGGCCCGGCCGGTGCCCCTGCCGCCGGCCTGACCGGCCCTCTCGGCCGCGTCTGTTCAGGCCGGCTTGATCAGCCGGAACAGGATGAACGAAGGCATGCGCCGCAGCCGCCGCACTCCCTCGGGGTCGATGTGTTCGCCCACGTCCAGCGGCAGGGGCTCGTGCAGGCGATCGACCTGGAAGCCACTGTCCCGGAACACGGTGAACAGACCTTCCAGGCTCTGGTGCCAGAACCGGACGGCGACCAGCCCCTCCTTCACCCCGGGCACCTTCCACTGTTCGTGGATCTCCCGGTGGGCGAAGTAGCTGTCGTCCGGGTGGTGGTGGAAGGTGTCCATCGGGTGGTGCGTGGACAGTGCCACGAAGCCGCCGGGACGCAGCACCCGGAACAGCTCGGCCATGGTCGGGCCCCAGTCCCGCAGGTAGTGCAGACAGAGCGAGGCGGTGACGCCGTCACAGCAGCCGTCGGCCAGGGGCAGGGGCGCGGCGAAGTCGTGCTGGATCAGGCGCGCGCCGGCCGACAGCTCGCGCCGCGCCAGGGCCAGCAGCTCGGCGCTGCGATCGAGGCCGGTCACGCGGGCGCCCCGGCGCTCCAGCTCGATCCCGAGCGGTCCGGCGCCGCAGCCCAGGTCCAGCACGGCCTTGCCCCGCACGTCCGGGAGCAGCGACAGCAGGGCCGGCCGCTCGTAGGCCGCGTTGTAGAGCCCGGCGGCGCTCTTGCGGGCGTACTCGCGGGCGTGCCGCGTGTAGAGCGGCAGGTCCGCGGACTTGGGGCCGTTGTCCGGGCTCATCGGGGCTCGGGGGAGGGAGGGGCGAGGTCGAGGACGGCGGCCACCTTCGCACCCCGGGGGTCCGTGAGCCACAGGCGGCCGGCGGCGAGGCGACCGAGCTCATCCCGGGCGGGGACCTCGAGCGGGGCATCGCCGGGGTCGCGGACGAGGGACAGCCAGGCCGACGACGCCGGCGCGATGCGCGGTCGCAGGGCCAGGGCCAGCCGCCCCATGGTGTAGCGAGGGTTGAGCTCGACGAGGGGGTGCAGGACGAGGCGGTCATCGTGCCGCCCGACGAGCAGATCGACGCCGATCGGGCCGTCGAAGGGGAGGGCGTCGGCGAGCAGGGCGGCGAGGTCGGCGGCGAGCGAGCGCAGGCCGCCCGGCCAGGCGTCGCCGTGCAGGAAGCGCAGCAGCGGGCCGTCGAGGCCGTGCTGCAGCGCGCCGGCCTGGGTGCGCCGCCAGCTGCCGCCCGCGGTGGCCTGGAAGGCCGTCCAGCCGCGCACCCGCGCCCGCCCGCCGTCCAGGTCCAGGTGCAGGGACAGGTCGGCCACGCGGTCCAGCCAGGGCACCACCAGCACCGCCGGCTGCGTCACGAGCAGCCGCTGCACGGCGGCTTCCTCGACCCGCCGCAGGATGCCCTGGCCGGCGGTGGACAGCACCGGCTTGACCGCCGGGGCGTAGCCAGCGGCCGTGAGCGCGTCCGCCGCGTCGCGGACCTGGTTCCACGTGGAACAGCAAGTGCCCGCCAGCACGGCGTGATCGGGGGACAGCCGCCGCAGCAGCTCCGCCGCGAGGTCCTTGCGGAAGTGGGTCGCGGCCGGCGCGCGCGTGCCCTTGGGCCCCAGGCGCGCCTCGGCGACGGGGCACCAACCCCATGGCCGGGCGGCGCCCGCGGGGCGCCCGCCCAGGTCGACGGCCAGCTCGGGCAGCTCGAAGCCCGCCGCCGCGAGGTGGGCGAGCCACTCGGTGCGCGGCGGACGGTCCACCAGCACCAGATCGTCCCGCGCCGCCAGGACCCACGGCAGCGCCGCGAGATCGCGGGTCAGCGCCGCGACCGCCGGCGAGCTGCGGTGGTGGGGGTCGGCCAGGCCGGCTTCACAGTCCGGCGTCCACAGCCAGACATCGGGCCGCCGCCCCTTGCTGCGGCCGTACACCGCGAGCCGATCGACGAAGTCGCGATCGAAGCCCACCCGGTCGCGCAGGTCCCGGTGCAGCTCGCCTCCCTTGGCCCGCGAGGGGCTCAGCGGCAGCTGCAGGCGCGCCTGGAAGGCCTCCCAGTCCGACCGGTCCTCCTCCTTCCACCGGCGGAACCAGTACAGACCCTGCTTGACGTGGCCGATCTCGTCCTCGAGCACCTCGTCCAGCAGCTGCGCGCTCTCCTCGTCCCCGACCTGCCGGAGCGCGCGCCCGTACTGGACGCAGAAGTCCAGGTTGGCCTGCTCGAGGGTGAGCCCCATGCGCACGCACAGATCCAGCGGCGTCGGTACGTCCGCCACGCAGTCCCAGAAGAAGCGGTTCACCGGCGCTTCGCCCGGCTGCACCCCCAGCTGGTCCATGCGGTCCAGGTAGCGGGTCAGGTGGCGCTGCTCTTCGCGGATCGTGCGCGCCAGCCCGCGGCGGAAGGCGGGCGGCGCGTCGGGGAAGCGCAGCAGGCCCAGGGCGAACAGCTCGATCGCCAGCAGCTCGTGGTTGGCGAAGAAGTGCAGCATCAGGCCGCGCTGCGCGGGGTCCGCGAGGGCGGTCGGGAAGGGCACCCGCTCGTCGCCCAGCCGCAGGGCGTCCGGCCGACCGGGCCCGGCGGGCACCGGACGCACCGGGCCGGGGGCGTCGTCGGTCAGGGCGCCCGGATCGAGCAGCTTGTCCGCCAGGGTCTCCCCCAGCAGCAGCCGCTCCGCCCAGGCCGACAGCTCCACGTCAGTCCGTGACCGTCAGGGGCGCCGCGTCGTCGATGTCGAAGCCGTCGGTGGTGCCGAGCCCGCCGCAGCCGCTCTCGGGGCCCAGGTCCGCGTAGATCCAGCTGGCGCCGAAGTCCGTGGTGAACCGGAACACATAGGCGTAGGCGCCCGCGGTGTCGGGGGCCGTCAGGGTGCCCAGGTACTCGTCGTTGTCGTTCGTGGACAGTCCGTCCTTGTCGGCGAAGTACGCCGCGTCGAACCACTCCCAGTCGCTGTCGTCGATGCTCGGATCGTCCCCCCAGGCGCCGTAGCCGACCTGGGCGTCGATGCCGGCCCCTTCGCCGGTGCTGTCGGTGACGCCGAGCTCGTAGACCCAGCCGTAGACGTCGAGCTCGTCCCCCGTCGCCACCGTCGCGCTGCACGGGTACTGCAGGTGGGCGTAGTCGACGGGGTCGCCCAGCACGACGACCCGGGCCGTGCCGATGTCGCCGGCTTCGTCGCCGTCGTCCGGCGTGACCCGGCACTCCCACTCCTCGCCGGGGGCCGTGGCCGAGCCGGCGACCGTGCGGCCGGTCCGTCCGCTGTCGGCACCGTCCACCCACCAGGCATAGGTGTAGGTGACGCTGTCGTCATCAGCATCGTCGCTGCTGTCGGTGACCGTGCAGGTCAGCATGTCGTCGTAGGCGTAGGGGTCTTCCGGCGTGACCACGACCGTCGGCGCGCCCGGAGGACTGTTCAGGATGTCCACGGACGCGTCGTCGGAGTCGCCTTCGTCCTCGTCGTCCTCGGGGGTGACCACGACCTCGACCGTCTGATCCTTCTCGAACAGACCGGACAGACTGTTCGCAGTTCCCGAGCGCACCCGCGCGCCGTCCACGTACCAGTCGTAGGTCACCGTGACCGTGTCACCGTCCGCGTCGCTGGTGCCGACCGCGGCTTCCAGGGTCGAGTCCACATAGGCGTCGGCCGGGGTCAGCACCAGGCTGGTCAGCACCGGTGCACTGTTCACGATCGTGACGCTGGCCGTCGCGGCCGCGCTCACGCCTCCGTCGCCGTCGCGCGCCACGACCTGGACGGTCCACTCCTGGCCCTTGGCCGTCGACGACGCGGCGATGGACGCGGTGCCGCTGCCGGCCGACGCGCCATCGCGCGTCCAGCTGTAGGTGTAGGTCGGCGTGTCGCCTTCGGGGTCGACCGACGCAGTGACGATCGCCACGGAGAGCCCGTCCGTCGTCACCGGAGACGCCGGCGACAGCGAGATGGTCGGGGCCGAGGGCGCACCGTTCACGACCAGCGTGAAGCGCTCGGTCCCGGACAGACCGTCGCCATCCGTCGCGGTCAGGGTCAGCACGTGGCTGCCGACGGACAGGTCCGGCGAGAAGGACACGTCGCCGTCGCTGTCCGGGCTGGCGCTGCCCAGGTCGCCGTCCCGATCGCTGGCCAGCGTCACCGTGATGGTGTCGGGACTGTCTTCGGGATCGGTGACGGTCGCCTGGATGGTGATGCGGTCGGACTCCTGGAACAGCGACCCGCTGGTCGGGGACAGGAGCTCGATGCCCGGCCCGGCCGCGACGTCGATGGACACGTTGTC
>JACKEY010000009.1 GCA_020632755.1 Alphaproteobacteria bacterium
AGGCCCCGCCCGCCGCCGCGCAGCCTCACCCGGCCCCGCGCATCGACGAGCCGGTCAGCGCGGCCGGCGCCACCGACGACGCCCCGCGCGATCGGGCCGAAGCCCCGCAGGCCGACGACGACCCCGACGGTTGGCGCGCGCGCGACGACGACGACGGCCGTCGCCGCATGCCGCGCTGGCTGTACCGCGCGCTCTACGGCGAAGCGCCGCCGGACGACGCCGGGTGACGGACGCGCCGCGCCGACGGGCCCGCTCCTCCTGGTGGGGAGCGGGCCTGCTGCTGTCCGCCGGCCTGCTGACGGCCACGGACGCCGCGCGCGGCGACACGTTGATGTCCCCCGAAGAACGCGCCGCCGACCAGCGCATCGCCCACATGGACCCGGCCCGCCGGTTCGAGGGCGAGCGCATCGAGTGGTCCGTGCAGTACGGCGCGCTCGACGCCGGCACCGCCACGATGGCGGTCGACCGGGCCCCGGACGGTGCGCTGCTGCTCGAGGGCCACGCGGTGTCGGCCCCCTGGTACCGCAACCTGTTCCAGATCGACGACCAGGTCTGGAGCGAGTCCGTCCCGGGCCAGGGCAGCCGCCGCTACCGCACGCGGTTCCGCGAGGGCGGCTTCTCGCAGGACCAGGACATGGCGATCGCCGCCGACGCGGTGTCCGTGCTGCGCCGCCAGCTCATCGACGGAGCCTGGAAGGAGTGGACGACCCCGTACCCAGGGGCCCCCGGCGCAGAGGACCCCGCCAGCGCGATGCAGCGGCTGCGGCTGCTCGAGGACCGCGACCAGGGCCAGACCCCGGTCGGCCGCGGCTGGAGCTACGACGTGTTCAGCGGCGCGGAGACCTGGACCATCGCGGTCACGCTGGTGACCCGCGAGGTCATCGACACCGAGCTGCTGGGGCCCGTCCCCACCCGCGTGCTGGCCCTGCACACCCGCCACGAAGGCATGCTCGAGCAGAAGGGCCGGTTCCGGCTGTGGCTGACCGACGACGCGCGCCGCATCCCCGTGAAGATGGAGGTGCGCACGAACTTCGGCACGATCCGCGGCGCCCTGACGACCTACGAGCCGCCGCCGTCCTGGTCCGTGGCGGCAGCCGCGTCCGACTGAGGTCGCGCCGCCTGCAGCCCCACCTGGACCAGGGTGACCAGCAGCCACACGACCGGCGCCCCGTGCATCACGAGGTCGAACCAGTCGATGGGCTGCATGCCGACGGCGCCGCCGGCGACCCAGCGCAGCTTGCCGAGCAGGTGGGGCTCGCTGCCGAAGGGCGCGGTGCCGAGCAGCAGGCTGGCCAGCAGCGGGGGGAACAGGCGCTTGCCCAGGTCGGGGATGGCCATGGAGACCTCGCGGGAGCCCCCAACCTAAGGGGCCGGGCCCGGCTCGCAGCGGCACGGATGGTCGCACCGGGTCCGTCCCTGCCAGCCCCATTGCCCCGCCGCGCGGCAGCCGGTACCGTCGCACGGTCCCGCACGGAGACGGCCCCCTGCGACGGTCCATCGCCCGCACCCTGCCCGCCACCCTGGTGGCCCTGTTCGCCGCTGCCCCGGCCCACGCCTGGGTGCTGGACCTGGAGCACGAGGGGGCGAGCGCCGGCCGCACCGCCGAGGGCCTGGAGATCCGCGCACACCCGGTGCCCACGCGGGTGCTGGCCGACCGCGAGAGCCTGCGGCTGCTGGGCCCCCGCGGCGGCGTGGTGCGCGCCCAGGGCATCGCCTGCCAGGTGTCGCTGGGCACGGGCAGCGGCGTGCTCTCCAGCAGCTACGACGCCTGCGAGGACCTCTACGACATCGCCCCGCAGAGCCTGGGCGGCACCGGCCACGCCGACCTGCAGCTGCAGGCGCCCCCCGGCCGCCCGGTGGCGATCCGCCTGCAGCTGACCGACGCCCCTGCCGGTGGTCAGGTGCTCGTGGCCGACGACGGCGCGGTCTTCCTGGACGGCCAGGACGACCTGTTCCCGCAGGCGAGCTTCTGGACGGACGGCCGCTGGTGGCCCGCCACGGTCGACCCGCGCAGCCGGCAGCTCACCGCCGAGACCGACGCCGGCCGCGCCGCCCTGCGGGCCTGGCTCGAGTCCCCCGCCGGCGCGCTGATCATCCGCACCGAAGAGACCGGCACGCGGCTCGAGTCGGAGTGGCGGCTGACCGTCGACGCAGTGCCTGCCCTGCAGAGCAGCCACGTGCTGGTCCCCGAGTCCATCGACAGCTGGTGCCAGCCCGACGCCGGCGAGCACGTCGCCCGCACGCTGCTGGTCTGCCTGGACACCGAGTCCGCCGAGCTCAAGACCCGGCGCTACGACCGCGACGGGCGGGTGGCCGAGGTCGGCGAGCGCCACCTGCCGAGCGACCACGCCCTCGAGCTGGTGGTGCGCCACCCCGCCTGGGTCTCCGTCGCGACCCGGCTCGAGACCCTGAGCAGCCGCCAGGGCAGCCCGCCCTGGGCCATGGCCGAGACCAGCGCGCCGACGGGGGAGGAGGCCCTGGTCGCCGCCACCCGCCGGATCACCCGCCGCCGCTACGCCCCGCGCCCCCACGGCCTGCTGCGGCTGGAGGTGACCGCCGACGGCGCCGTCGTCGCCGACGAGGAGCTGACGGTCCTGCCCCGCTACGTGGGCGCCCTGCGCCTGGGCCTGGGCGCCGCCACCCCGGCCGACGGCCGCTACGAGCTCGGCCCCGCCGACGCCAACGGCTTCGCGGAGATCACGCGGGCCAGCGGTCTGGTCGAGGGCGAGGTCGTGGTCGGCTGGGCGACCTTCCTGGACCCCGGCGGTCGCGACTACCTCGAGCCCGAGCCGGTCCGCTGGGCCCCCTACGTCGGCCTGGGTGTCATCGGCGCCGACGCCAGCAACCTGCGCCTGACCGTGCTGCGCAGCATGTACCTGGGGATGGAGATCGAGCTGGCGCCGATGGTGTCCATCGCCGGCGCGCTCACCCTGCGGCGCGTCGATCGCCTCGCCGGCGGCTGGGAGGTGGGAGATCTCGCGGCCGAGGGCGCCACGCTGCCGACCTCGTCCGCCTACCGGCCCGGGCTCGGGCTGGTAGTGGGCCTGTCCCCCGAGCTGCTGCGCTTCAAGGCGCGGAGCCGCTGACCCTCCCCCGACCTCGGCCGCCGCATGCGCCTCTCCCGCGTCGAAGCCATCCTCTCGGCCGCCATCGCGGGCGGCTGGCTGCGCCCCTCGCTCGCCGCCGGCGACGACGGCGCCAGCCTGGTGGTGCACGACCTCGACATCGTCGACGAACACGTAGCCGCCCTGCGCGCCGCCTTCCCCGCGGACACGCTGCACGCCGTCGCGGTCAAGGCGATGCCCGTCGCCGCGGTCCTCGACCACGTCGTCGCCCAGGGCGTCGGCCTGGAGTGCGCCAGCCGCGTCGAGCTGGAGCTGGCCCTGCGGCGCTGCCCGGGCGGCCGCGTGGTCTTCGACTCGCCGTGCAAGACCGACGACGATCTGCGCGCCGCCTTCGCCGCCGGGGTGTACACGAACCTGGACAGCCTGCAGGAGATCGACCGCGTCGCAGCGATGCTGGGCGACGGCCCGGCGCCGGGCCCGATCGGCCTGCGGGTCAACCCCGACGTCGGCGCAGGCAGCATCCTGGCCACCAGCACCGCCGTCGCCGGATCCAAGTTCGGCGTCGATCTGACCGCCCACCGCCCGGCCGTGGTCGCTGCGTTCTGCCGCCACCCCTGGCTGACCGGCCTGCACGTGCACGTCGGCTCGCAGGGCATCGACATCGACCTGCTGGTCGCCGGCGCCGAGCGCGCCCTGGTCCTGGCCCGCGAGATCGTCGCCGCGGGGGGCCGCATCGACACCATCGACATCGGCGGCGGCCTGCCCGCCGAGTACGGCGACAGCGACGCGCGCGGCCCCGAGTTCGCCGAGCTGACCGACGCCCTGCGCGCCCGCGTGCCCGGCCTGCTCGACGGCCCCTGGCGCATCGTCACCGAGTACGGCCGCCGCGTGCACACCGCCGCCGGCCTGGCCGTCGCGCGGGTGGAAGCCACCAAGCACAGCGGCGGCCGCCGCATCGCCGTCTGCCACCTGGGCGGCGATCTGTTCGTGCGCCCCGTCTACCGGCCCATCCAGTGGCGCCACCGCATCACCGTGCACGGCCCGGACGGCCGCGAGAAGCAGGGCCCGCTGCGCCCCTGGGACGTCGTCGGGCCGCTGTGCTTCTCGGGCGACCGGCTGGCCAAGGGCCGTCCCCTGCCGCCCGTCGAGCCCGGCGATCTCATCGTGGTGCACGACAGCGGCTCGTACACTCTGGCCATGTACAGCCGCTACAACAGCCGCCGCGCCCCCGCCGTCGTCGGCGCCGCGGGCGAGCCGCCCGACCTGACCCTGCTCAAGCCGCGGGAGACGATCGAGGACGTGCTGCGGTTCTGGGGGGCCTGATGGACGAGGCGAGCACCGCCGAGCTGACCGCCGAGGCCGCGGTCGAGGCCGCCGTCGCCGCCGCCAGCAGCCCGAGCGGCAAGGACCCGATCACCCGCCTGATGGAGCTGGTCGGCCTGGCCGAGCACGCCGACCGCATCGAGCTGCGGGCGCTGTTCATCTTCGGCCTGGCGCTGCTGTTCGCCGCGTTCATCGACATCATGGCCCGCCGCGTGCTGGGCGCCATCGCGGCCCGCACCCCGTTCAAGAGCGACGACATCGCGGTGCAGTACCTGCGCCGCCCGATCTCGCAGACCGTCGTGCTGCTGGGCGCCTGGTGGGCGCTCGCGCCCTTGCCGCTCGGCGACGGGCCCCGGTTCGTCGTTCGCGCCGTGCTGGCGTCGATCGGCGTGCTGGTCTGGACCTTCGCCTTCATGCAGGTCGGCAAGATCATCCTGCGGGGCCTGTCCGACCAGGCACGCGGCCTGGAGGCGACGGGCCGCGCCGAGAACCGGCTGGTCCGCCCACGCACCCTGCCGCTCTTCGAGATGGCCGTGCGGGCGCTGATCCTGGGGTCCAGCACCTACGGCCTGCTGCTGGCCTGGCACGTCGACGTGACGGCCTGGCTGGCCAGCGCCGGCGTGCTGGGCATCGCGGTCGGCTTCGCCGCCCAGGAGACCCTGTCCAACCTGCTCGCCGGCGTCGTGATCATCGCCGACGCCCCCTACAAGCTCGGCGACTACCTGGTCCTGGACACCGGGCAGCGTGGCCGCGTCACCGACATCGGCCTGCGCAGCACCCGCATGTTGACCTTCGACGGGGTCGAGATCATCGTGCCGAACTCGGTGATGGTGAAGGCCACCATCATCAACGAGTCCGGCGGCAAGGACGAGCGCGAGCGGCTGACCATCAACGCCAGCGTGGCCTACGGCACCGACGTCGAGGGCGCCCGGCGGACCATGCTGGAGGCGGCCCGCGGCTGCGAGGGGGTCATCGACGACGAAGCCGGCGTGCGGCCCGAGGTCCAGTTCCGCGCGATGGGAGAGAGCAGCCTGGACTTCGCCGTGCTGGTCTGGATCCGCCGGCCGGAGCACCGCTGGGACGTGCTCGATCGCGTCACGACCGCGGTCTACACGGCACTCACGCAGAACGGCTACGAGATCCCCTTCCCGCAGCGGGACCTGCACATCAAGAGCGGCCTGCCCCCCGCGGGCGGACCCAAGGGTCAACCCCGCCGGTAGCGACCGGTCAGGCGCGGGCGGCGTCGGGGCGAGGGGCCGGTGCTGACCGGTCCGTCGGCGTGGGAGCGGTCGCGCATGCGCTGGGTGATGCGCTGCATGCGGCCGCGCCGGGCGATGCGCCAGGCTTCGTCCAGGTCCTGGAAGGCCGGATGTTCTGGCACGGTCACCGGCTCGCGGGCGATGAGCAGCATGCGCGCCGCCGACTGCGCACGGGCGAGGGCGCTGCCGGCTTCGATCTCCACCCGCCCGTCGAGCAGGCCGACCAGCCGCGCAGCCAGCTGGGGCCGCTTGCCGTCCACCGCCGCCGTGATGAGGGCCACGAGCGCGTCCACGTCGTCCCGCCGGGCCTGCGCCTGGACGAACTCGTCTTCGGCGGCGCGCTCGGGCGGCGGCAGCGTGGGCGTGGTCATGGGGACCCTCCGGGCACAGGTGCAAAGGAGGAGTGGACGGTGTTCCGGATCCGGATCACGCCGCCCTACCAGCCCGGCACCCACGCCAACGTCGCGAGCCCCGGCACCCCCACCAACACGTCGTCCTGGCCATCCCCGTCCAGATCGGCCACGACGAGCGCCCGCCCGAGCCGGGCGCCCGCGTCGTGCCCATCGAGCCGCAGCTCGGCGTCGGCCACCGACAGCGTGCCCGTGCGCCCCGCCGCCCCCAGCAGCACGTAGACCGCGCCGGCGTCGCTCCCCGCCGCGTCGTCTTCGCTCGCCCCCAGGACCAGGTCGACGCGCCCGTCTCCGTCGACGTCTCCAGCGCCGAGCGCGCTGCCGAGCCCGTCCCCGCCGGTGGCCGCCGCCAGAGATAGCGTCGCGCCGGTCAGCACCCCGCCGTCCAGCGGGTCCGTCAGCAGCCAGGCGGCGCCGGCGCTGGACGCCGCGTCCGGAGCGCCCACCAGCAGGTCGGCGCGGCCGTCCCCGTCGACATCCGCGAAGGCCAGCACCGCCCCCGCGTAGGACGCGGTCCAGCGGGCGTCGGCGTCGGCCAGGACGCCGTCCCCTCCGGCGAACAGGACCCCGTCCAGCACGTCGACCCGACCGGCGCCGGGCGCGCCCACGGCCACGTCGTCGACCCCATCCCCGTCGACGTCTCCGGCGGCCACCGCCTCGCCGGCGGCGTCCCCGTCCTCGCCCGTCCAGCCTCCCGTCGGCGTGCGCTCCTCGTCCTCGAGCCACGCCAGGTGCACCGCCCCGGCCCGGGCGCCGGCCTCGGGCGCCCCGATGATCAGCTCGGGCAGTAGATCCCCGTCGACGTCGCCCGCCGCCAGGGAGCTGCCGAGCTCGGCGTCGTCGGCGCCCCACAGGAGCTGCCGCGCGTCGGAGCGCAGGTCGTCGACGCCCCCAGCGGGGTCGGCGTCGATCACGACGACCACGCCACCGTCGCCTGCCCGCGGCCCGCCCACCGCCAGCTCGAACCGCCCGTCCCCGTCGGTGTCGCCCAGGGAAGCCAGGCTCGTGCCCAGACGGCCGGGGCTGTCGGGCCAGCCGGGGCCCGCCACGACCCCGTCCACCGACCACCAGGCCAGGCTGCCTGCGCCAGCGTCGGCGCCCGGCGCCGCGGCGGCCACGTCTACGACGCCGTCCCCGTCGATGTCGCCCAGGACCGCCAGGGCCAGCCCCCCGTCGACGCCCAGCGCCTCGTCGGCCAGCCGGACGGGCGCGCAGGGGTCGGCCACGCCGTCGCAGTCGCTGTCGATGCCGTCGTCGCAGACCTCCAGCGCGCCGGGCGCGACGCGGGCATCGGCGTCGTCGCAGTCGTCGCCCGCCCCCTCGGCCAGGGACGCCCACCCGTCGCCGTCGGCGTCGAAGTCGTCGTCCCCGCCGCAGTCGGCGTCCAGCCCGTCGTACCAGTCGTCGAGCGCGCCGGGGAACACGCCCGGGTCGGCGTCGTCGCAGTCGCTGCCGCTGCCGGACCACCCGGGCTCCAGGTCGCAGGCCGCGCCGATGGCCGCGCCCGCGCCGAAGCCGTCGCCGTCCCCGTCGGCGAAGATCGGCGCCGTCCGCCCCGCGACGTCGGGATCGTCGCCGTCGACCAGCCCGTCGCAGTCCTCGTCGACGCCGGTGGCGCAGCGCTCGTCGGCGCCGGGCGACACGTCGGGATCGGCGTCGTCGCAGTCGCCGCCGTCGGGCACGCGGTCCTCCAGGCCCTCGCAGGCGTCGATGGCGGTGGCGTCGTCGCCGTAGCCGTCGCCGTCTTCGTCCAGGTACCAGGCCGAGCGCCCCAGGGCGTCGTCGTCGGCGTCGTCCGCCCGCCCATCGCAGTCTTCGTCCAGGTCGTCGGGGTCGCAGCGCTCGGGCAGCCCGGGGCTGCGGTCGGCGTCGCTGTCGTCGCAGTCGGTCGGCTCGGCGACGTAGCCCCCGGGCGGATCGCAGGCGTTCTGGGTCACGCCGGGCACGCCGTAGCCGTCGCCGTCCGCGTCCAGGTACCAGGTGGTCGTGTCGACGGCGTCGGCTTCGTCGACCAGCCCGTCGCAGTCGTCGTCGTCGCCGTCGCAGGTCTCGTCGGCGGCGGGGTTCGTCGCCGGGTCGGCGTCGTCGCAGTCGTCGCCGTTGTCGGCGTGGTCGAAGGGCCGGCTGCAGGCCCGCACGGCCAGCTTCGGGTCGCCGAAGCCGTCCCCGTCGACGTCCACGTAGTAGACGAGCGCATCCGCGGACGCCTCGCCGTCGATCTCCCCGTCGCAGTCCTGGTCGATGCCGTCGCAGAGCTCGACCGCGTCCGGCGAGATGGTCGGGTCGGTGTCGTCGCAGTCCCACGGCGCGATCCAGCCGTCGTGGTCCACGTCGAGCTCGGCCAGATCCGCCAGCGGGTGGCAGCCGGTCAGCAGCAGGGGGAGGAGGAGCGAGGGGGACATGGAGGCCTGGAGTGGGGGGAACGTAGCGGCTGCTCATGGGTCCCGCCCGAGCGCTATGCTCCCGCCTCCTCCGCTCCTCCCCTCGCCCTCCTCCGACGAAGCCCGACCGCAGCACCATGGACTCCGACTACGCCGACGCCTTGACCGCCGACGGGCGGGACCTCAGCCGGGAAGCCGGCGCGGGCACGCTGACCCGCCCGCGGTTCCGGGACGAGGAGGTGGCCCGCGTGCTCTCGCTGCTCGACCAGGGCCGCAGCGTGCTGCTGGTCGGCGAGGCGGGGGTCGGCAAGACGGCCGTGATCCACGGGCTGGTGCACGCGGTCGCAGAACGCAGCGGCGGGCGCAGCGACGCGCGCGCCGGCGGGCGGGTCGCCCGCGTGATCGAGCTGTCGACGGCGACCTTGATGGCCGGCACCCGCTACCTGGGCGAGTGGCAGACCAAGGTGCGGGCCGTGGCCGAGGCCGCCGTGCGCGAGAATGCCGCGCTGTTCGTGCCGGACGCCTGGAACCTGCCGAGCGCCGGGCGGACCAGCAACAGCGACACCAACGTGCTCGACGCGCTGCGGCCCTACTTGGAGCAGGGCCGGCTGGTGCTGGTGGCCGAGGCGACCCCGGCCGTGCTGCGCCAGATGGAGCGCACGCCCCGCTTCGCCGATCTGTTCGAGAAGATCGAGCTGCGCCCGCTGTCCGACGACCACGCCGCGGCGACGGTGCAGGCGGCGGCCGAGCACCGGGGCCTGAAGCTCGACGACGACGTGGTGCCCACGCTGCTCGACCTGACGGGTCGCTTCCTGCCGGCGCGCCCGCAGCCCGGACCGGCGCTCGACCTGCTGGCCCACGTGGCCGAGCGCGTGACCGAGCTGCCGCCGCACACGGCGGTGCCCAAGGCCTTCGTGGCCCGCGTCTTCGCCGAGCACAGCGGGCTGCCGGACTTCATCGTGCGCCGCGACGCGGTGATGAAGGCCGCCGACATCCGGACCTTCTTCAGCGAGCGGCTGGTCGGCCAGCAGGCCGCCATCGAAGCGGTCGTCGAGTGCATCGCCTTGTTCAAGGCCGGGCTGCAGGACCCGCGCAAGCCGCTCGGCACATTCCTGTTCGTCGGGCCCACGGGCGTCGGCAAGACCGAGCTGGCGCGCACCCTGGCCGAGTTCCTGTTCGGCAGCCGCGACCGGCTGCTGCGCTTCGACCTGGGCGAGTACAAGGACTACCACTCCTTCCAGCTGCTGCTGGGCGACCCGCGCGATCCCGGCCGGCCCGCCGCCCTGGTGGATCCGGTGCGGGCCCAGCCCTTCCAGGTGATCCTGCTCGACGAGCTGGAGAAGGCGCACCCCAACGTCTGGGACGTGCTGCTGGGGCTGCTCGACGAAGGCCGGCTCACGCCGCCGGCCGGCGAGCCGGTCGACTTCCGCAGCACCATCGTCATCTGCACCAGCAACGTCGGCGCGCTGGGCAGCGACCGCCGGCTGGGCTTCGGCGAGGGCCCCGACAACGCCGCGCGGGAAGCCGCCATCCGCACCGCCCTGGAGCAGCAGTTCCGGCCGGAGTTCCTCAACCGCTTCCAGCAGGTCGTGGTCTTCCACGCCCTGAGCCGCGAGCAGGTGCGCGGGGTCGCCCGCCAGGAGCTGTCCCGGGTGCTGCGCCGCCAGGGCATCACCGACCGGGGCCTGGTGGTCGAGGTGGACGACGGGGCCATCGACCTGGCCATCGAAGAAGGCTTCGACGAGCGCTACGGCGCCCGGGCCCTGACCCGCGAGCTGCAGCGCACCATCGTGCTGCCGCTGGCGATGGCGATCATGGAGGGCGGCCCCGACCGCGGCCAGCTGGTTCGGGTGCAGCGCCGCGGCGCGCGGGTCGGCGTCGACCTGCTGTCCACGCCCGAGGTCCGCGCCCGGGCCCGCGAGGCCCGCCCGGTGCGGGTCGACGGCCGCGCCCTGACCCACGCGGACCTGGTCGAGCGCGCCGCCGCGATGGTCCAGGCCGCCGAGGCCCTGTCCCACGACGCCCACCGCCCCGCGCTGGTCGAGGAGCGCGACCGCCTGCGGGTCCTGCGCCAGGAGCCCGACTTCTGGAAGGCCCCGCGCGAGGCCGCCCGCGATCTGCGCGACCTGGACCGCATCGAGCGCGCCCTGGACCGGCTGGGCCGGCTGGAACAGCGGGCGAACGGGCTGGTGGACGCGCTGCGCGACGCGGCCAGCCGGGACGAGCGCCAGCGGCTGGCGCCCCAGCTGCAGCAGCTCGAGCAGCACCTGGCCAGCGCCCGCCGCGACCTGGTGGTGCTGGGCCGGGCGGGCGCCTGGGACGCCCTGGTCGAGCTCGCGCCGGTCGGCGGACCCGCCGCCCGCGATCTGGTCGCCGGCATCTACGTGAGGTGGGGCCGCAAGAAGGGGCACGGGGTCGACTGGCTGCGCGTGCCGACCGAGCCCGAGGAGCCCGCCCTGCTGGCCCTGCGCGGGCCGAGCTTCGCGGGCCTGCTGGCCGACGAGGCCGGGCTGCACCGCCTGGTGGCCGAGGAGGGGTCCTGCGCGGTCCGCGTCCGGGTCGCGCCCTGGACCGACGCGGTGCAGCCGCCGCAGTGGGGCGAGGCGAAGGCCCGCAAGGCGGTCAAGGGGCTGCCCGAGCCGGTGCGCAGCCGGCTGGAGGTCGGCTGGCGCGGCCGCGGGCGCACGGCCCCGCTGGTGCTGCAGGGCAACCGGACCATCGACGAGGCGCGGGCCCTGGCCCACGAGCTGCTCGGCAGCTGGGTCCGGCTGGCCGGCACCGCCGACACCAGCGTGCGCGTCCGCACCTACGACACCGTCGCCGGCTCGGTGAAGGACTACCGCGCGGGTACGCTGGCCCTGCACCCGACCCTGCTCAAGCCCAAGGCGCTGCACGCGCTGCTGCAGGACCGGGTCGACCTGCGCCCGGAGCCCTGAGTGTCGCCGCCCACCAACGCCCCCCTGTCCCGCTACGTCGTCGACGACGTCGAGCGCTACCTGCGGTCCCTGCCCGCCGACCTGCCGCCCACCGACGCCGCCCTGCACGACGCGCTGATGCACAGCGCGCTGGAGCGCGGCTTCCCGTGGGTCGGCGCGCACAGCGGCCGCTGGCTGGAGCTGCTGACCCGGATGATCGGCGGCCGCCGCGTCTTCGAGCTCGGGAGCGGCTTCGGCTACAGCGCCTTCTGGTTCGCGCGGGCCGTGGGCGAGGGCGGGCAGGTGCTGGGCAGCGAGAAGGACGCCTGGGAGCACGAGCACTTCGACCGGCTGTGGGGCGACCACGCGCTGCGCGGCCGGGTGTCCATCGCCCACGACGGCGCCTTCGAGGCGCTGGCCGCCACGACGGGGGCCTTCGACGTCGTGTTCTGCGACATCGGCAAGGCCGACTACCCGCGCGCCCTGGACCTGGCCCTGCCGCGGCTGCGTGTCGGCGGGCTGTTCCTGGCCGACAACACCCTGTGGGGTGGCCGGGCGACGAAGCCCGCCGCGCCCGACGACGATAGCGGGACCGACGCCCTGCGCGCCTTCAACGAGCGCATCCACGCCGACCCCCGCCTGCAGAGCCTGATCCTCCCCGTCGGCGACGGCCTCTCCGTCACCCTGCGGGTCGCCTGAGCCCTCGCCTCTCCTCTCGGGACGCCCTCCCCGGGCCTCTCCTCCCCCGGAGCCGTGCATGCGAACTCCTCCCTCCCCCGCCCTCCTGGTCCTCGCCCTGGGTCTGCCGGGCTGTGGCTTCCTGGCGGCCGGCGACGGCCCCGCCGTGCTCGCGTGGCGCGCCGGCGCCGGGTACTGGCCCGAGAACAGCCGGGTCGCCGTCGACAACGCCCTGGCCCAGTCCTACGACGGCATCCACGTCGACCTGACGCTGACCAGCGACGAGCAGGCCGTGCAGGTGCGCGGGCCGTGGCTGCCCCACGAGACCTGCCAGACGCGGGACGGCGGGGCCATCACCGAGCGCCAGGTCCGGATCAAGGACCTGACCTTCGAGGAGCTCAACGACGGCTACGAGTGCGGCATCGCCGCGGACCCGGCCTTCCCCGACCAGCTGATCGCCCGCGACGGCGTGGCGCCCTGGCAGTACACCCTCGACGCGCTGAAGGCCGGCAACGGCGGCGGTCGGGTGCACGTGCACGTCGCCTATGTCGAAGGCGAGACGCCCGAGCCCGACGTCATCGCCCGACAGGTCCTGGACCCCTTCTTCGCGACCGACCCCGGCAACCCGCTGACCGTGTCCACCAGCGAGAAGGCGCTGATCCAGGCCATGCAGGAGCACGCGACCGCCAGCGGCTACGCCGACCGCTTCGATCTCGCGGTCGAGTGGCCGGCTCCGCCCGAAGACGGCGCGGTCCAGGGCTACCCCCTGGGAGCCGACATCGGCTACACCTTCGGCGTGCTCGACCCCGTCGGCACGGCCGCCGGATGGGGCGTCGACGGCATCGTGCTGCCCGAGGCCTTCGCCGACCGGCAGCTGGCCCGCAAGGCGCGGGCCGCCGGCCTGACCGTCACGGTCCAGGTCGCCGACACCAGCTTCGAGCAGAACGCCTTCGAGAAGTGGCCCATCGACGCCCTGCTGACCGCGACCCCGGAGCCGGCCCCGTGAAGCGCGCCCTCTGCACGATGACGATGGCCGCCCTGGCCGCCCTGGCCGCCCTGGCGCCGACCGCAGCGCAGGCCGGCGGCTTCGGCCTGGACCGGCTGGAGATCCTGTCCGAGGACAGCGGCGCCTGGCTCAACTACGAGTTGCCGATGGTCGCGGCCCGCCCGGCCGCCACCGGCGTGCGGTTCCTGACCCAGGTCCAGGCCACCTGGTACCTGCCCGTGGACGGGCTCGTGGTCGGCACCAGCCTGGAGTCGCAGTCCATCGCGCTGGAGAAGTCGTTCAACGTCGACCTCGCCGGCGGCGACTTCGGCTGGTACGGCGGCGTGCACAGCCGCCTGTTCCTGCCCCGCGGCCTGATGGCCGGCCTGGACTGGCGCAAGGACAAGCTGCGGCTGTCGGCCGGCGCGAGCCTGACCAACGCCAGCACCTGGCGGCGTCCCAGCCTGCGGGCCTGGTCGGTGCTGCCGACGCTGGGCGTGTCGATCCTGTTCCACGAGCGCGAGAAGCCGAAGCGCTACCGCGGCAAGCCCGAGGACCGCAGCCAGTTCCGCACCGACGGCGTCGATCCGCTGGGTCGCCCCTACGAAGGCGCTGCCCCGACCGACCCGCCCCCGACCGAGCAGCCGGCGAGCGAAGTGCCGGCGGGCGAGGTCCCGGCGGGCGAGGCGGTGACGCCCGGCGCGGTCGAGCTGCCCCGGCCCGACGGCGAGCCCACCCCGGGCGCGGTCGAGCTGCCCCGGCCGGACGACGAGGCGCCCGATGCGCCGGCCACCCCCGGGCCCGACGCCGCCCCGACCGGCCCGACCCAGGTCGACTTCGGTGGCCCGCAGCAGGTCGTGCTCCCCGGCGACGATCCCGTGGACGTCGTCATCGGGGGCGGCGAAGAGACACAGGGAAATGACTCCTCACAAGACGGTGACGAGTAGGCGGACAGCCGCCGGCTACCCTGCCGACCCCTGGAGGACTCCCATGCGCCGACTCTCCCTTCCCCTGCTGATGCTGCTGGTGGGCTGCGACGTGCCGGGCCTGGGCGGCTCGGGCAAGGTCGACGACACCACGGACGACGGCGATGGCAGCAGCACCGACGTCGACGAGGACGACGACGACGGCTGGGAGCCCTGCGTCGAGACCTGGGTCGACTTCGTCGGCGACGAGGAGCCCCACGTCGGCGACGACTGGACCGTGTGGCTGCGCTGCGACGGCGCCATCCTGACGGGGCCCACCGTCATCCGGCTGGACCCGGTCGAGGCGGCCTACGTCGACGAGAACGTGCTGACCTGGGACCAGGCGGGCGAGGTCTGGCTCAAGGTGCAGACCGGCACCGAGTGGGCCGAGACCTGGGTGACGGTGCTGCCCGCGACGTGAGCGGCACGGATCGGCGCTGGCTGCTGGTCGGCGCGCTGGGCGTCGAGACCGCGCCCCTGCTGGAGTTGCTGGAGCGGCCGCGGCCGGTGAGCCCACGGCTGGTGGTGGGTCGCCTGCACGGCCGCGAGGTCGGCGTGCTGACCTGCGGAGTCGGGCCCGACAAGGCGCAGGCGCGCACGGCGGCGGCGCTCGCGCGGTGGCGGCCGGACCGGGTGGTGAACCTGGGCACCTGCGGGGCGCTGACGGACGCGCACCGGATCGGCGACGTGGTGCACGTGGGCGAGGTGATCGGCCACGGTCCGGTCGAGGCGCTGGGCGCGCCGGCCGTGGCGCTGGTGACCGTGCGGGCCGGCGTGTGGGACCCGCTGACCCGGGAGGCGCTGGCTGCGGAGGGTGCGGCCGTGTGCGAGATGGAGGCGCAGGGCGTCCTGCGCGCCAGCGAGCTGGCCGGGGTCCGGGCCCACATCGCCAAGGTCGTGAGCGACAAGGCCGGCGGCGAGGACGATCCCGCGATCCCCGCGGCACGGCGGGCCCAGGCGCGGCCGGGCCCCGTCGACGTGGCGGTGTTCAAGGCACGGGCGCTGCGCCTGTCGCGCCGGCACCTGGCGCCGCTGGTCGACCGCTGGCTGCGCCCGGACTGATACTGGAACGCTTCGATCACTCCGACCGTTCGCCTCCGCCTCGACACCGACTGCGTCGGTGCACTCGGCTCCGGCGTCCGACGGAGTGATCTGCGCGGTTCGGTCTGAGCCCCGCGGGATAGCTCCTGCGCTCTCCCCGGAGCCGACATGACCGACTCTCGCCACGCTGGCCACCACTTCCTCGTCACCGGCGCGGGCACCGGCATCGGCCGGGCGATCGCCCTGCGCCTGGCCGCCGAGGGCGCCGCGCTGTCGCTCCTCGCCCGCAACCCCGACCGGCTGCGGGACACCGCCGACCAGGCGGCGGAAGCCGGGGCCGCGTCGGTGCTGGTCACCGCCTGCGACGTGCGCGATCGCGACCTGGTGGACCGGGCCGTCGACGCCGCCGCCGCCGCCCAGGGGCCCTTCTTCGGCGTCGTCGCCAACGCCGGCGTCGGCGGGCCCAACGACCCGGGCCCAGACGACCGCTTCGACGACCTGGTCCAGACGAACCTGGTCGGCACCTACAGCACCCTGCGGGCCGTGCAGCGCCACCTGGCGCCGGGCCCCGACCCGCGCCACATGGTCGTGATCTCCAGCATCCTCGGGAGGTTCGGCGTGCCCGGCTACACCGGCTACTGCGCCAGCAAGTCCGCCCTGCTGGGGCTGGTGCGCGCCCTGGCGATGGAGCTGGCCGGCGACCACGTCCAGGTCAACGCCATCTGCCCGGGCTGGGTCGAGACCGAGATGGCCTGGGAAGGCATCGACGGCATGGCGGCCGCCATGGGCACCACCCGCGAGCAGGCCTTCGCCGAGGCCATGAAGGCCGTGCCGCTCGGCCGCATGGGCCAGCCGACCGAGATCGCCGGCGTGGTGGCGTGGCTGGTCGGGCCCGACGGGCGCGGCGTCACCGGCCAGGGCATCGACGTCAACGGCGGCGCCTGGATGGGCTGAGGGCGCGGGACGCCGTCAGTCGTCTTCGTCCCGAAGCTTGCGCAGCAGGGTGTTGCGGCCGATGCCGAGCCGCCGGGCGGCTTCGGACTTGTTGCCGTCGCACAGGCCCAGCACGTGCTGCAGGTAGGCGCGCTCGAGGTCGCGCAGCGGCAGGATCGACGAGCGGAAGTCGTCCTGGCCGGGGCGGGTGCTGGGGGTGCAGAGCTCGTCGGGGTGGATGACGGGGCCGTTGGCCAGCACCACCGCCGACTCCAGGCAGTGGTGCAGCTCGCGCACGTTTCCGGGCCAGGTCTGGCCGTGCAGCAGGGCCCGCGCGTCGCTGGACAGCCGCATGCCCGGCCGGCCGTGCTGGCGCGACAGCTCGTAGAGGAAGTGGTCGATGAGCCGGTCCAGGTCGGCGTGGCCGCGCTCGCGCAGGGGCGGCAGCAGCACCTCGACCACGCGCAGGCGGTAGAACAGGTCCTCGCGGAAGCCGCCGGTGGCGACCATGGCCGACAGGTCGCGGTGGGTGGCGCAGACGAAGCGCACGTCGGCCTGCTGGGCGCGGTTGCCGCCCACCCGGAAGAAGGTGCGCTCCTGGACCAGCCGAAGCAGCTTGGCCTGGACGGGCTGGGGCAGCTCGCCGACCTCGTCCAGGAACAAGGTGCCGCCCTGGGCGGCCTGGACCTTGCCGTCGGTGGCGCGGTCGGCGCTGGTGTAGGCGCCCTTCTCGTGGCCGAACAGCTCGTTCTCGATGAGCTCGTCGGGCAGGCTGGCGCAGTCGACGGTCACGAAGGGGCCGCCGCGGCGCGGGCTGTTGTAGTGGACCGCGCGGGCGAACAGCTCCTTGCCGGTGCCGGACTCGCCGCGGATGAGCACGGTGGCGTCGGTGCGCGCGGCCCGGGCGGTGCGGTCGTAGGCGGCCTGCATCGCCGGCGACTCGCCGATGATGTGGTTGAACCGCCAGGACAGCGGCTGCTGCTGGTCGGGCTGCAGCTGGCTGGCCAGGCTGCTGCGCGACAGCACGCTGGACAGCTCGGTGCAGACGCGGGTCAGCAGCGCCTCGTCGTCGGCCGAGAACGAACCCTCGACGTGGTTGAGCAGCTGCACGACGCCGACCACGGCGCGCTCGAAGCGCAGGGGTGCTGCCAGGATGGAGCGTGTGCGGTAGCCGCTGCTGGCGTCGACCCGGCGGCTGAACCGCGGGTCCAGGCGGCCCAGCGGCACGTTGAGGCTCTCGCCGTTGCGGGCGACCCAGCCGGCGACGCCTTCGCCCAGCTTCAGGCGGATCTCGCTGATCTCGTCGGCCTGCAGGATGTGGCTGACCAGCTCCTGGCGGGCGTGATCGACCAGGTAGAGGGTCGCGCGATCCGCCCCCACCGACCGCCGCAGCTCGTGCACCACGGACGACAGCACCTCGTCCAGGTCGACCTCGTGGCCGAGCAGCAGGGACTGGAGCTGGTCGTCGTCCATGGGACCCGAGGCGGGGGTGGCGCCGGCGTGCCGCGCACGGCGCACCAGGGTGCGAGCGTAGCGGGCGATCCGGGGCGATGCCACGGTGGCGACGCGGTGGGGTCCCATGGGCTCAGACCGCCACGGGCAGGCCTTCCCGGGCTGCGAAGGCGCCGGGCAGCTCGTGGCGGGCCTGGGCTTCGATGACTGCGACCTGGTCGTCGCTGCGCCGGGGGTCGTGGTGGAACAGGGCCAGGCGACCGGCTCCGGCAGCCCGGGCGGCGGCGACGGCTTCCTGCCAGGTGCTGTGACCCCAGCCCTTGCGGGGCGGGCCGCCCTCGCCCGCGTACTCGGCGGGGGTGTACTGGGCGTCGTGCACCAGCAGGTCCACGTCCCGGGCCAGGGCGACCAGCGGTCGGTGCAGCCCGTCGCGGCGATCGGCGCTGGCGCCGTGTTCGTGGTCGGTGGCGTAGACGACCGAGCGGCCCCCGGCCGTCACCCGGATGCCCAGCACGCCGTCGGGGTGGGACAGCTCGGCGGCGCGGACCTCGAAGGGGCCGTCGCGCAGCACCTCGCCGGGGGCCAGATCGCGGAACTCCAGCCGCGCCGGGATGCGGTCGAGGGTGACCGGGAAGCGCGGCGGCTGCATCTGGGCCCGCAGCGCCTCGGCCACACCCCCCGCGGGCCGGCGCGCGCCGACCAGGGTCAGCCGGCTGTCCGGGTGGAAGGCCGGCTGGAAGAAGGGGAAGCCCTGGATGTGATCCCAGTGCACGTGGCTGAACACGATGGTCAGCTCGACCGGGCGGTAGCCCAGGTGGTCGCCCAGGGCGCGCAGCCCGGTGCCCGCGTCCAGGACGATGCGGTGCCCCTGGTCGCGGCTGCCGGGCGTGCCGGCGGCTGCGGCGTCGGGGTCGCCGCAGCGGAGCTCGAGGCAGGCGGTGCTGCCTCCGGTGCGCTGGAAGTCGGGGCCGCTGACGGCGATGCTGCCGCGGACACCCCAGAAGTGGACCTGCATGCTTGCCTCCGGTGAGCGGGTCGCCCAGAGGAGTTGCAGGCCACGTGCCAGCCGTAAGCAGCTGAAATCGCGTCCGGCCGGCAGGGGCACTGTTCCAAGATGGATCAGTGTCCTGGTCGAAGCTCGATCAGCGGGCCGCGGCGGCGGCGGCCTCGAGCACGGCGATGTCGAGCTTGTTCAGCCCCATCATCGCCTCGTGCACGGGCCCGGCGACCTGCGGGTCCCCCAGCAGGCGCAGCAGGGCGGTGGGCACGATCTGCCAGGACACGCCGAACCGATCGACCAGCCAGCCGCAGCGGCTCTCGCGGCCCCCGTCGGCGATCAGCCCCTCCCACAAGCCGTCGACCTCGGCCTGGGTCTGGCAGCCGACGAACAGGCTGCCGCCTTCGTCGAAGCCGAAGGCGTGCTGGCCGGGGCCGTCGCCGACGGCGACGGGAGTGCCGGCCAGGCGCATCATCGCGAAGGGCACGACATCGCCGGGGGGCGGCGGCACGACGACCGCGGCCGCGTCGGGACCGCCGACCTGGGCGAACAGGTCGGTGTAGTGGGCCAGGGCGTCACGGGCACGGCCGCAGCGCTCGTTGACGAAGAGCAGGCCGGGGATGACGCGCGGGCCGTCGTCCTCTGCGTCGACCAGGGCCAGCTGGAAGCCGATGCCGCGGGCGTCCTCGACCCAGCCGTAGAGCGGGCTCCAGGGCCACTCCTGGAGCGGCATGAACACCTTGCCGCCCTCGCAGAGGGCGTCCCAGGCCCGGCGCAGGGTGTCCGCGTCCGACAGCCGCACGTGCAGCGAGAGCGCGGGACCGGCGCGGTACATCGGCCCGGCCTGCAGCAGCATCACGGGCTGGCCCTGGATCTCGAGGTCCCAGACCAGCGGGCCGGCCGAGCGCACGCGGCTGTTCGGGAAGATGGAGGTGTAGGTGGCGACGGCTTCGGCGGCACCATCGTGCAGCCAGAAGCAGGGCTTCAGGGACAAGGCCATGGGGACTCCGGGGGGACCGGAGCAGCCTATCCCCGCACGCCCCGCAGGACGGCCGTGGCCACCACGCGGGCCGCCGCCGCGCCGAGCGTCGCCACGTCGACGGCGTCGGGGGCGGGGCCATCTCCGGTGGCCACCACGAAGATCGTGTCCCCGTCGAAGGGCGTGAAGGCCGGGTCGATGGTCCGCGCCAGGCCGGCGCTGGCCATGCGCGCCACCACCGTGCACTGCACGCGAGTCAGCGGCGCGTCCGTCACCACGGCGACCAGGGTCGTGTTCCCGCGCCAGTCGCCGGTCAGCCCCAGGTCGGCCTGCGCGTCGGTGGGGCCGCCCGCGAGCCAGGCGCCGCCGTCTGGATCGCGGATGCCGCCGAAGGCGTTCACCGCCGCGACGGCCGTGACCGTGCCGGCCGCCACCGCCTCTCCCGCGCAGCCGATGCCGCCGGGCTCTACGTTGCCGTGGGCCTTGCCGACCCGCGCCCCGGCCGCGGCGCCGACGCGACCCTCCGCCAGCGGGGCCGTCGAGCAGGCCCGCGCCGCCGCCGCGCCGGCCGCCGCGTCCGGCCGATGCGGCCCCGACGGCAGGTCGAACAGGATGGCCGCGGGCACGATCGGCACCCGCCCCGCGCCGGTGTCGAAGCCCTCGCCGTCCGCGGCCAGCACCGCCATCACCCCGTCGGCGGCGGACAGCCCGAAGGCGCTGCCTCCGCTCAGCACCACCGCGTGCACCTTGCCCGCCAGGTGCAGCGGGTCGAGCACCCCATGCTCGCGGCTGCCCGGCGCGTGCCCCGGCACCGCCAGACCCGCCGTCGCTCCGCCGGGAAACCGCAGCACCGTCACCCCGGTCGTGCCGGCCGGGTGGGTCCAGTGGCCGGCGAGGCAGCCGGGGATGTCGGTGGGGGTCATGCGCGGAGCCCGAGCCGGACGACCGTGACGTCGTCGCGCAGCCGGTCGGTGAGCAAGGTCATGGGCACAGTGTAGTGGAGCGGTGGAGGAAGTCGCTGAGCGTGCAGCGATCGACCATCGTTGCGCGCTCGTGAACGGCGGACGGTGAGATCGGTTCACGAGCCGGCAGCGATAGACGATCGCTGCGTGCTGGTGAACGCCGGGCGGTGAGATCGGTTCACGAGCCGGCAGCGATAGACGACCGCTGCACGCTCGTGAACGCCCGCCAACGAAATCGGTTCACGAGCCGGCAGCGATGGACGACTGCTGCACGCTCGTGAACGCCCGCCAACGAAATCGGTTCACGAACCGGCAGCGATAGGTCATCGCTGCACGCTCGTGAACGCCCGCCACCGAGATCGGTTCACGAGCCGGCAGCGACAGGTCATCGCTGCACGCTCGTGAACGCCCGCCAACGAGATCGGTTCACGAACCAGCAGCGTTCGGCCATCGCTGCACGCTCGCGAACGCCCCGCCCCAAGCCACCCCCGGACCAAGGCACCCCCGGGTTCCATGGTGGGCAAGCGACCCAGTCGCCGCCCCAAGCAGCGATCTACGAAGCGCTACTTCTCCCGGGTCTTGATGTGCCCCGCCGCCTCGACCCAGGCCCGCCCGCGGTCCGTCAGCACGCACTGGTAGGTGCTGCCGTCGAAGTCGATCAGCCCCTGGCCCGTGTACTCCTCCATCAGGTCGGAGAAGGCCTTGTGGGCGACGAAGTAGCGCCGCTCGCTGAAGTCGTGCAGGTCCTTCATCCCGGCCTCGCCGCCCAGCTTGTCGAGCTGCTGCAGCACGGCCTTCTTCGCCTTGAGCCTGGCCATGCGCTCCTTGCTGGCCCCCGGCCCGTCGTCGGGACCCAGCACGTCGCCGCCCACCGCGCGCTTCTTCGCCGGCGCCGCCTTCTCGACCGCCTTCGCCTTCTCCACCGGCGCCGCCTCCTCGACCGCCACGGCCGACTTCACCGGCACCGCCTTCTCGACCGGCGCCGTCGGCGCGTCGAAGGACGGCGTCGCCGCGGTGCTGGGCATCCAGCCCGCCGGCGAGCCCTTATCGACGGCCGGCTCGCTCCCACCACCCCCGATGATCTTCTTCACCCGCCCCTTGATGCGATCACGCAGGCCCACGGCATCCTCCTCGTCCGACGGTCCGCCGGACCCTGCAGCGCTTCTGCACGGCCGGGACCGACACGGAGAAGATAGCCCCCCGCCATGTCCCGCTTCTCGAAGCTCGCCGATCGCGTGAAGAAGAGAGCCGCCGAGGTCCGCGGCCGGCCCGCCGACGAGCTCGCCGAGCAGGTCGCCGCGGAGCGCCCCGGACGGCCCTCCCCTGCCCCGGTGCATGCCCGCCCGGAGCCCCCCGCCGGCGCGCGCAACATGGTGCTGGTCGTGCTCGACAGCCTGCGCTTCGACAGCCTGATGGCGGCGCGCCCGACGGTCCTGCCGCGCCTGGGCGAGGTCGAGCGGCGCTGGTCGTACGCGACCTGGACGGCGCCCAGCCACTACAACCTGCTCATGGGGCTCCTGCCCCACCCCGCCCCGACCCACGTCTTCGCGAGCACCTGGTACAAGCAGGACCTGTCCCGCTACGCCCACCGGCTGGGCGTGCCCGAGCTGGACTTCGGCGGGATGGTCCCCCGCCTGTGGCTGCCCCACCACCTGCGCGACACGCTCGGCTACCACACCCGCGCCTGCGTCAGCATGCCGGTGCTCAACGGCCACACGCCGCTCAACGACAGCTTCGACAGCTGGACCCTGGCCGACCGCCACAACGACCTGTCGGCCATGGTCGACGCGCTCGAGTTCGACGCCGACCGGCCGACCTTCTGGCTGCTGAACACTGGCGAGACCCACTACCCCTACGCCCTGCCGTCCGAGCCCGAGAACGAGTGGCCCGTCATCCACGGCGTCAACGGCGTCTTCAAGCGCGTCGCCGCCGGCCAGCCCCTGCACCGCGACGAAGGCGGCGCCTTCTTCGACCAGGACAAGCTCGACGCCCTGCGCGCCCGCCAGGTCGACGCCGCCCGCCACTGCGACGCCGTCATCGAGAAGCTGCTCGACGTCGTGCCCGCCGGCACCTGGGTCACCGTCACCAGCGACCACGGCGAGCTGTTCGGCGAAGGCGGCTGGTTCGGCCACGGGCCGATCCCCCACGACAAGGTGCTCGAGGTCCCGCTGGTGGAAGGCCTGGCCCGCTGAGCGACCGCCCTGGCCCGACTACGCCAGCGCCTCGCCTTCCATCGTCGCCATCACCTCGCCGTCCGCCACGCGCTCGCCGTCGACGGTGGCCACGCCGCGCAGCTTCCAGATGCCGCGCTTGCTGAAGATCTTCTCGACCGTCAGCTCGACGCGGTCGCCCGGCACGACGGGCTTGCGGAACCGCATCTTGTCGACGCCCAGCAGGTAGACGTTGCGGCCGGCGGCGTCGGGGTGGGCGGCCAGCGCCACGATGCAGGCCAGCTGCGCGAAGGCTTCGGCCAGCAGCACGCCAGGCATGATGGGCCGGCCCGGGAAGTGGCCCTGGAACTGGGGCTCGTTGGCGGTCACACACTTGACGGCCGTCCCGCGCTCGCCCGGGTCCACCGACAGCACGCGGTCGATCATCAGGAAGGGGAAGCGGTGGGGGAGCAGGTCGAGGATGTGCTGGATCTCCAGGGGACCGACAGGGGCGGCGGCCATGGCAGCATCCGGGGCGGGAGAGGAGGAAGGAGCCGGGGAGGTGGCGCGGGCCGAGGAGGAGGCGCGGGCCGAGGCGGCCTGCTGCTCGACGGACTCCAGCCGGCGGACCACGTCCCGTAGCCCGTGGCGGAGCTCGGGGAGGTGACGGAAGGTGGTCGCGGCCCGCAGCCACTGGCGGTGCTCGATGGCGGGCACGCCGGACACGCGGGCCCCCGGGGGCTGGTCGTCGTGCACGACGCTGGCGACGCCCACCCGGGTGCCGGCACCGACGTCGATGTGGCCGAGCACGGCGGCCTTGGCGGCCAGCACGCTGCCCGGCCCCAGGGTCGCGCTGCCGGCGATGCCCGAGAAGGCGACCATCAGGCTGTGGTCGCCCACCCGCGCGGCGTGGCCGACCTGCACGAGGTTGTCGAGCTTGGCCCCGGCGCCGACCACGGTGTCGCCCATGGCGGCCCGGTCGACGCAGCTGTTGGCCCCGAGCTCGACGTCGTCGCCGACGACGGCCCGCCCGACCTGGGGGATCTTGACGTGGCCGCGGGCGGTGGGCGCGAAGCCGAAGCCCTCGCCGCCGACGACCGCGCCGGGGTTGAGCCACACCCGGTCGCCCAGCACGCAGCCGTCCATGACGACGCTGTGCGGCATCAGCCGGCAGTCGCGGCCGACGACGGCGCCCGCGCCCACGACGGCGCCGGCCTGGACGTGGCTGCCGGGCCCGACCCGCGCGCCCGGACCGATCCACGCGAAGGCCTCGACCCGGGCACCGTCGACGACGGCGTCGGGCGCGACGAAGGCGCCGGGATCGACCCCGGGCTCGACGGCGGGCGCCGGGTGGAACAGCGCCAGCGCCCGCGCGAAGGCGGCGTAGGGATCGTCCACGACGATGGCGGTCCGGTCCCCGACCGGGTCGCCCGGGCGCACCAGCACGCAGCCGGCCGCGCTGTCGGCCAGCTTGCGCACGTACCGGCGGTTGCTCAGGAAGGACAGGTGCCCCGGCCCGGCGTCGTCCAGGCCGCGCACACCGACCAGCACCCGGCCGCCGTCCCCGCGGACGACGCCGTCCAGGGCCCGGGCCAGGTCCGCGACGGTGAACGGACCCGCGGTCTCAGCCGCCATACTTGGCGTCGTAGCGCTTCACGACCTCGGCCGTGATGTCGACCGTGTCGGACCAGTAGACGACGCCGCCCTCGGTCGCTTCCAGCACCAGGGTGAAGCCCTTCTCCTTGGCCACGGACTCGGAGATGCCGCGCATCTTGCCGATCAGGCCTTCCATCGCTTCCGCGTAGGCCATCTGCATCTCCTGCTCGGAGCCCATGTACATCTGCTGGTACTGCATCTGCAGCTCGTAGAGCTCCTTCTCCTTCTGCTGCCGGGCGGCGTCGGAGAGCACCATGGCCTGCTTCTCGTACTCGCCCTGCAGGGTCATGAGCTTGGACTCCATGTTCTCGAGCTGCTTCTTCTTCTCGGCGAACATGCCCTCGAGCCGGGCCTTGGCGGTGGCGCCGTCCTTGACCTGGTTGATGGCCGACTGGAAGTCGACGACCGCGACCTTCAGCTCGGCGGCGTGGGCGGCGGGCGTCAGGGCCGGGACGGCGGCGGGGGCGAGGGCGAGGGCGCAGGCAGCGAGGGTCACGCGGAGGATGCGCATGGGGACTCCAGGGCAGGGCGCACCCATGCAAGCGGGTGCGGAACGGGGGCCTATACCTCGCCAGAACCCAGGGGGGCCACCGAAGCGTTCGGACGAAGCCCGGTGCGGGGCGGCCGGCCGCCGCGCGCCGGCCCGAGGGTCTATGCTCGACGCCCTGGAGGTCCCGTGCTGCCCCTGCTGCTGCTGGCCGGTCCCGCGCTGGCCGGCGACCCCTGCCCCATCGACCTGGTCTTCCACGAGGCGACGCCGTCCTGGCGGGACCGCGAGGCCGACCTGGCCGCGCTCCGGTCGCGGTCCTGGTGGCTGGGCGTCAGCTACGGGAGCGGCAGCCCGGTCCGGGTGACGGCCGTGGCCCCGGACGGCCCGGCGGGGCGCGCCGGGCTGACCCGCGGCGATCTCCTGGAGTCCGTCGACGGCCAGCCGATCGCGGACTCCACCGACGTGGGCCGGCTGCTCGACGCCGCCGCCCGCACCGTGGCCCTGGGCATCCGCCGGGAGGGAGCAGAGCAGACGCTCACCATCGAGCGCGGCGCCGCCGACCCGGTCTTCCTGGGCGCGGTCCAGGCGCTGCATGGGCAGGACTGCCGCAACGCCCGCATCGACGGCCTCACGGACGCCCAGCGCGCCGCCGTCGAGCGCGGCGTCTTCACGCCCGACCGCGCCTTCCGCTGCGACGACGCCCACCGGGCGCTCGCTCCTTCGCCGGATGGCGGCGACGCCGAAGACGGCGGCTTCGCGTCCGGCGACGTCGTCGTGGTGCGCGGCGGGCGGCGCATCCTGTGGACCATGCCCGGCTGGGCCACCCGCTGCGTCGACGTCGCCGCCCTGGACGGGGACGCCCTGACCGACGAACACCTGCGCGAGCTGGTCGAGGCGCTCGCCGCGCCCTACGTCCAGGACCGCCACGACAACCCCTGAGAGGCCCATGCCCACGCCCACCCTGGTCGATCTGCCCCGCCGCACGACGGTCGTGCGCCGCGAGCGCGTGTCCATGTCCGCCATCCCCTCCAAGATGCACGAGCTGCTGCCCGCGGTGTTCGGCGCCCTGGCCCCCCACGGCCTCGCCCCCGCCGGTCCGCCCTTCGCCCGCTGGTACGGGATGGACGACCCCATCGACATGGCCGTCGGCATCCCGGTGGCCGGCGACACGGGGTCGATCAGCGCCCCCTTCGCGGTCGAGGAGCTGCCCGGCGGCCGCTGCGCCGTGCTGGTGCACGTCGGCCCCTTCGACCAGATGCCCGGCAGCTGGAAGGCCCTGTTCGGCTGGGTCCAGGCCGAGGGCCTGGCGCCCGAGGCCAGCTGGGAGGAGTACCTGACGGATCCCCGCCAGGAGCCCGACTCCAGCAAGTGGCAGACCAAGCTCTGCGTGAAGGTGGCCGACTGAGACCGGTCCTGGCCCCGGCCGCCCGAGCGGCCTGCCGCGCCACGCTGGCGGCGGACCTGCGCGACGACGAGCTCGAGGCGCTCATCGCCTGCGGCCGCGCCTGCGGGCTGCCGGAGGGCGAGGTGCTGATCGCGCAGGGCGAGCCGTCCAGCGCGCTGTACTTCGTGGCCCACGGGCGCTTGTCGGTGCGGGCGAGGCTGGGGGGCGAGGAGGTGCGCCTGGGCGAGATCGACAGCGGTCACTGGGTCGGGGAGGTCGGCTTCGTCGACGGGGGCCCGGCCACCGCCACCCTGGTCGCCGAGGAGACCTGCGCCCTGGTCCAGTGGCGCGCGGACGCCCTGCACGAGCTCCGCAAGACCCACCCCCGGGCCGCGTCGGTGCTGATCCGCAACATCGGCCGCGAGCTGGCCGAGCGGCTGGAGCACACGGGCGCCAGCACGCTCGAGCCCACCGCCGACGGCGGCTTCCGGCTGGTCCGGCCCGCCTCGCCGGGCTGGCTGCGCCGGACCCTGGCGACCCTGATGGGAGGCCGCGCATGAACGCCGTCGACCTGCTGCGGCGCTCGGCGCTGTTCCAGGCCTTCGGCTACGGCGAGCTGGCGTCCCTGGCCCGCGAGCTCGAGCCGCTACAGGTCGCGCCCGGCGCCGTGCTGCTGACGCAGGGCGAGGCCGTGCGCGCCGGCGGGGCCGGGCTGTTCCTGCTGGCCGAGGGGCAGCTCCGGCTGCGGGTCGAGCGCGCTGATGGCACCGTCGGCGTCGATCAGCGGCTCGACCCCGTCCAGGCCATCGGCCTGCTCGCCCTGGTGCGGGCCGAGCCCCGGCGCGCAGGCACGCTGACCGCGGTGACCGCCTGCCAGCTGCTGCACCTGCCCCGCGATCGCTGGCAGCGGCTGGTCGGGGGCCACGACGACCTGGCCTTCGGCCTGCAGCTGCTGGCCGCCCGTCAGCTGGCGGCGGACCTGCGCCGGACCGAAGCCGCCCTGCGGGCCGGGCTGGAGCCTGCTGCCGGGTGAGCCGGGAGCCCGCTCATGCGGGAACGCTTGGATCACTCCCGCAGCGCCAGCGCCTCGCCCCTCGCCCACTGCTTGCGCAGCGCCTCGCGCCGGCTGAGCGGGCTGATCCGCCCCGACCAGCGGGCCACCCGGTCCACGACGGCCTGCGGGTGCCGATCCCCGTGCTCGCGCAGCGCCCAGCCGATGGCCTTGCGCAGGAAGAAGTCGGGATCGTCCAGGCTGGCTTCGACCGCATGGTCGAACAGGACCCAGTCCGGCTGCCGGTGCCGGTTCTGGCACAGGATCGCGGTCCGCCGCAGCCAGGGATCCGCATCCGTGGCCCAGGCCCACAGGGTCGGCCGGACCGCCGCGGGGAAGGCCGCCAACAGCCCACCGACCCCGTGCACGGCGATGGGATCGACGACGTCCCACCACGCGCCCTCGACCACCATGCGGCGCATCAGCGCCAGGCTGTCCGCGTCGCGCAGAGCCCGAAACCGCCGTTCGAGCAGCAGGTCGATGGCGGCGTAGCGCTGCTCGCGGTGGGTGGCGGCATCCCAGACGTCCGCCACGCCGGCCCGCCAGGCCGCGGCATCGGCCGGCTTCCACGTGGCGAAGACCGGCCGCTGGGCGGCGGACCGCGCCGGCTTCTTGACGCCCCAGAAGGGCATCTCCGACTTCATATAGGCCCGCATGGGCTCGGCATCGGCAGGCACGGCGGCGGCCTGCAGGGCCGCCTGGACCGCAGCCGCCAGCGCGCTCAGAACAGCGAACCGATGCTGAAGTCGAACACGCTGCGCCGCTCGTCTTCGCGCGGGTCGATCGGGATGCCGTACTCGAAGCGCAGGGGACCCATCGGCGAGAACCAGCGGATGCCCGCGCCATAGGCGGCCCGCAGGTTCAGCGGGTTGATGTGCCCTTCGCCCCACGGGTCGCCGAAGGCGTTGCCCGCGTCGAAGAACAGCACCGTGCTGATGCCGGCCTGGCGCACGATGGGCATCTCGAGCTCGAAGTTGTTGATCCAGGTCTCGGTGCCGCCGACGATCAGCTTGTCGTCGGCGCCCTGCGGATCTTCCGATCCCGCGAAGCTGCTCTGGCCGTTGCGGTAGCCGCTGGCCCGGATGCTGGGACCCAGCCGGTACCAGTCGTAGCCGCGCACGCTGTTGATGCCGCCGGCGCGGTACCGGTGGATGTAGGGGATGACCGTGCCGTCGGTCGACCAGATGCTGCCCAGCGTGCCGTTGTACTTGAAGATGAGCCACTCGCCCTTGGGGACGACCGGGCGGTAGGCCCGCAGGTTCATCTTGGCTTCGACGAAGTTGAAGTCGCCGCCGAACAGCGACAGCACCTTGTCGTCGTTGACGCGGAAGCCGCCGGACAGGCTGGTGGTCGCGCTCAGGTAGACGCCGCGCGTCGCGTTGATCCGGTTGTTCCGCTTGTCCATGACGAAGGACAGGCCGGTCGTGCTGGTCTGGCCGTTGCGGTAGAGCGCGCCGCCCAGGAGCTTCTCCTTGTAGGCGTCGATGCTGACCAGGCCGGTGTCTTCGTAGGTGTAGTCCAGCTCGAGGCGCAGGTCGTCGCGGCGATCCAGGTAGCGGCCGACCGCGAAGCTGAACCCGCGCTGGTACTCGTCTTCGATGAACTGCCGGCTGATCGAGAAGGCGTTGACCCGCAGGGTCCAGCGGCTGTCCAGGAAGTAGGGGTCGAACAGCTGCAGGTTGCCCTGCTGGCGGCTGCCCGACAGGTTCACCGCGGCGCTCATGATGTAGCCGCGGCCCAGGAAGTTGTTCTTGCTGACGTTCAGCGTGAAGACGAAGTTCTCGAGGTTGCTGAAGCCCGCACCCACGCTGAACGAGCCGGTCGGCTGCTCGACGACATCGACCTTCATGTCGAGCTCGTCGGACTTCGCGCCGCGCGGGGTGCTGATCTTGACCTCTTCGAAGAAGCCCAGCCGCTCCAGGCGCTGGCGGGCTTCCTTGATCGAGGTGCCCGAGTAGATCTCGCCTTCGTTGATCGGGATCTCGCGCCGGACCACCTTGTCGAAGGTCGGGTCGTTGCCGCTGATGTCGATGCGGCCGATGCGCACCTTCTCGCCGCGCTGGATGTCGAAGGTCAGGTCGACCACCCGCGCTTCGGCGTCGGGGTCCGTCAGCGGCGTGACGTTGGCGAAGGCGTAGCCCTGGTCGCCGTAGAGGTCGGTGATCTCCTGGCGGACCTGGTTGAACACCGAGAGCTTGAACCAGTCGCCGGTGTCGAGCCCCTCGGTGCGCTCGTTGAACTCGAAGGGCCGCCGCCGGGCGTGGTCGTCCCAGGTGTCCGGCGGCAGCGCGTCGTCGCCGGCCCGCTTCTTCGCGCGGTCCCAGCGCTCGCGCACGGTGCTGGCGACGTCGCCGTCGAGCACCTGCTGCACGGCGTCTTCGGTCAGGCCTTCCTCGGCCACGAAGTCGCCCTGGATCTTGATCTTGCCCAGCTTGAAGCGCGGGCCTTCCTTGACCGTGTAGGTCACGTAGATGCTGCGCTTGTCCGGCGACAGGAAGGCCTGGGGCTTCTCGACCTGGACGTTGACGTAGCCTTCCTCGAGGTAGACCGACCGGATGATCTGCGCGTCGGCGTCGAGGTTCTCTTCGATGAAGGTGCCCGAGTTGGTCAGCCACGGCAGGATGCCGCCGGCCCGGGTCTGCAGGAAGCGCTTGATCTTGCGGTCGGCCAGGTTCTCGTTGCCGACGATGTCGATGCGCTGGACGATGACCTTCTTGTTCTCGGTGATGTCGAAGGTCAGCTCGACCAGGTCGTTGCCCAGGTCGCGGACGACGGGCTCGACTTCGACCAGGTAGTAGCCCTTCTCCAGGTACTTCTCGCGGATCCGCCGCACGTTGCGGGCGACCTCGGCCTGGTTGAGCACGCTGAAGGGCGTGATGTCGATCACCTCGTTGATCGCATCTTCGTCGAGCTTCTTGTTGCCCTTGAGCCGGACCTCGCGGACAGCCGGCTTCTCGCGCACCTTGAAGGTGACGACCACGCCGGGCCCCGAGTCGGCCGGCGACACGTCGACGCGCACGTCGTCGACGAAGCCGGTCTCCCACACGCCGCGGATGTCGCGGCGGACCTTCCAGGCCTCGACCGCTTCGCCGGAGCGCATGGCGACGGCCTGCAGGATCGCGGCTTCTTCGAGCCGCCGCAGGCCGGTGACCTTCACTTCGGTGATCTGGCCCATGGGGGTCATCGGCGCGCCGGCTTCGATGGCGGCGGCTTCGGGGTCCACGGGCTTCGTGAGCACCGCCGGGGCGGCGGTCTCGGGCACCGGCAGCGGCACCGGCCCGGGGGTGGGCTCGGCGGGCGCAGGGTCAGCGGCGTCGTCCTCGGCCGCATCGTCCTCGGCCGCATCATCGGGGCGGGGCAGCGGGGTCGGCGCGGCCGCATCGGGCCGGGGCAGCGGGGTCGGCGCGGGCTCGGCGGTGGGCGCCTCGTCCTCGCCGGCGGCTTCTCCTCCTCCGACACCCCACGGATCGTCCTGCTCCTGCGCCCAGGCAGACGAGGACAGCATCAGCGACAGCAGCAGGCCGAGCTTCACGCCGCCTCCTCGAAGCGGCCCTGGACCAGCTTCAGCGTGCGGGGGAAGCGGGCGGCCAGCTCGTGGCTGTGCGTGACGACCATCATGGTGGCGCCGTGCTCACGGTTCAGGCCGACCAGCAGCTCGAAGACCTCGGCCGCGGTGCCGGGGTCCAGGTTGCCCGTCGGCTCGTCGGCCAGCAGCAGGTCGGGGCTGCGGACCATGGCCCGGGCGATGGCCACGCGCTGCTGCTCGCCGCCGGACAGCTCGCCGGGGCGGTGGCCCAGCCGCGCGGCCAGCCCGACCTTGGTCAGCAGGGCGGACGCACGCTCGCGGGCTTCCGCGGTGGGCATGCCGCCGATCAACGCGGGGATCATCACGTTGTGCAGCGCGTCCTGGTCGGGCAGCAGGTGGTGGAACTGGAAGATGAAGCCGATCCGGCGGTTGCGCAGGGCGTCGAGCTCGGCGCCCTTGCGCTGGAAGACGTCGGCGCCGTCGAACGCGACGGTGCCCTCGGTCGGGCGGTCGAGGGTGCCGAGCACGTGCAGGAAGGTGCTCTTGCCGCTGCCGCTCTGGCCCACGACGCTGACCATCTCACCGGGGTCCAGGGTCAGGTCGACCCCGCGCAGCACGTGCAGGACCTGGCCGCCCTTCTCGAAGCGCTTGTGCAGCCCGGTCACGTGCACGGCCACGCCGGTGCCGTGGTTGGCGGAGGAGGAGGTCATTCGTACCGGAGGCCTTCGACGGGGTCGATGCTGGACGCCACGGAGGCGGGGTACAGCGTCGCGAGGAAGCAGATGAGCACGGCGGCTATCGCGACGACGACGACGCTGTCGTACTGGATGATCACCGGCAGGGTGTCGAGGTAGTAGACATCGGTGTCCAGGGGGAACTGGATCTGCTCGAGCAGCTTGCAGCCGAGCAGGCCGAGCACCGTACCCACCGTGGTGCCGACCAGCCCGACGATCAGCCCCTGCAGCATGAAGATGGTGCGGATGGTGCCCTTGCTGGCGCCCATCGCCCGCAGGATCGAGATCTCGCGGGCCCGCGTCACGACGATCAGGATGAGCGTGCCGACGATGTTGAGGCTCGCCACCGCCACGATGAGCCCCAGGATGAGCCCCATCACGATCTTCTCGAGCTTGAGCGCGGCGAACAGGGACCGGTTGAGGTTCTTCCAGTGCCGCACGTAGAAGGGGTAGGGCAGCGCCTCGCCCACCGCGCGGGAGATCGGCTCGACGCCGTCGAGATCGTCGACCCGGGCTTCGATGCCGGTGACCGCGTCGTCCAGATCCAGGAAGGCCTGGGCGTCCCGGATGTCCATGTAGATCCAGGTCGTGTCGTACTCGTACATGCCCGAGTTGAACAACCCCGCGACCCGGAACGCCTTCACCCGCGGCACCGGCGCGCCCATCGGGCCCGTGCCGCCGCCGATCGGGTTGATGACGTGCACCTTGTCGCCGACCGTGACGGCCAGGCCCGTGGCGAGCTCCTGGCCCATCAGCAGGCCGGGCAGCTCTTCGGTGTCGTCGAGCCGCTGGGCCAGGGCCCGCGGCGGGTGGCTCAGGTGGTCCAGGACGTCCTGCTGTTCGTCGGTCTCGGTCGTCGGACCCTCGGGACCCGTCGTGATGTTCTTCGTCACGTCGGTCACGGTGGGGGACAGCTCGGGGTCGATGCCCTTGAGCACGACGCCGCTGGTGCCCCACTCGCTGCGCACCATCGCCTGGTAGTAGATGAAGGGTGCGGCGGCGACGACACCGTCGACGTCGGCCGTGGCCTTGGTCGCTTCCTGGTAGTCGTGGATCTCGCCGCGCTGGTTGAGCACGACCACGTGGGCGTTGCTGCCCAGGATCTTGTCGCGCAGATCGACCTCGAAGCCCTCCATCACGGCCAGGACCATGATGAGGGCCGTCACCCCGACGGTCACGCCCATGATGGACACCGCGGTGATGACGGAGATCCCGGCCTCCTGCCGACGGGCGCGGAGGTGCGAGATCGCGACGAGGAAGGCGAAGCGCATCAGGTCCCGGAGCCCTGGGAGTCGTCGGGACCCGGGGGCGGGGCCGCCGCGTCCGGCTTGCCGTCGCCGGCCGACCGGTCGGGCCGCAGCGCCGGGAACAGGATGATGTCCCGGATGCTGGTGTGGTTCGTCAGCAGCATGACCAGCCGGTCGATGCCGATGCCCTCGCCAGCCGTCGGCGGCATGCCGAAGGACAGGGCGTGGATGTAGTCGGCGTCGAAGTACATGGCTTCGTCGTCGCCGGCCGCCCGCGCATCGACCTGGGCCGCGAAGCGCGCGGCCTGGTCCACCGGGTCGTTGAGCTCGTTGAAGCCGTTGGCGATCTCGTTGCCGGCGATGATGAGCTCGAAGCGGTCGGTGAAGTCCGGGTCGCCGTCGGTGCGGCGGGCCAGCGGGCTGATCTCGGCGGGGAAGCCGGTGACGAAGGTCGGCTGGATCAGCCGGTCTTCGACATAGGCGTCGAAGTACCACTCGAACCAGCGTCCCATGGTCGACGGCAGGTCGCGGTCGGCGTCGCGGGGGTGGTCGACCAGCCAGCGGGCGCGCAGGGCGGCCGGGTCGGTGACGTCGTCCGCCGACAGGCCCGTCGCTTCCGAGATGAGCTCGGCCATGCTGGCCCGGCGCCAGGGCCGCGAGAAGTCCAGCTGGTGGTCGCCGAAGGGCACGACGGTGGTGCCGCAGACGGCCTGGGCGAGCTCCGACACCAGCTCTTCGGTCAGGTCCATCAGGTCGTGCCAGGTGGCGTAGGCCTGGTAGAACTCGAGCATGGTGAACTCGGGGTTGTGCTTGGTGCTCACCCCCTCGTTGCGGAAGTTGCGGTTGACCTCGAACACCCGCTCGAAGCCACCGACCACCAGGCGCTTGAGGTACAGCTCGGGCGCGATGCGCAGGTACATGTCGATGTCGAGCGCGTTGTGGTGGGTGACGAAGGGCCGCGCCGTGGCGCCGCCGGGGATCACCTGCAGCATGGGGGTCTCGACCTCCATGAAGCCGCGATCCTCGAAGAAGCGCCGGGTGCGCCTGATGACCTCGCTGCGCCGCGCGAAGGTCTCGCGGCTGTCGGGGTTCATGAACAGGTCGACGTAGCGGTGCCGGTTGCGGAACTCGGCGTCTTCGATGCCCTTGTGCTTGTCGGGCATCGACGCGATGCACTTGGCGGCCAGCGACAGCTGCTGGACGTGCACGCTGGCTTCGCCGGTCCGGGTGCGCATCAGCCGGCCGACGATGTGCACGTGGTCGCCCATGTCGAGCTTGCGCCAGACGGCGAAGCCGTCGTCGCCCAGGTCGTTCTTGCGGACGAAGATCTGCAGCCGGCCGGTGGGGTCCTGGATCTGACCGAAGCCCGCCTTGCCCATCTCGCGCTTGAACAGCAGCCGTCCGGCCAGGGTGACCAGGGTCTCGTCGGCGGCCAGCGCGTCATTGTCACGCTCGCCGATGAGCTCGAGCACCTGGGCCGCGCTGTGCTGGACCGACAGCCCGTGCGGGTAGGGGGCGATGCCGGAGTCGCGCAGCAGCTGGAGCTTCTCGAGGCGCCGATCGTCGAACTCGTACATGCGGGGGCCTGCCAGGAGGAGGAGCGGGAGGAGGCACGGGAGGAGGACGGGCCGCCGTAACCGGCCCCGCCGACCCGTTCGACCCTTGCGTTGCCCGGGGGTGGACGGCATCGTTCGGGAGGAAGAGGAGGCGACGTGCGCACCCGGTGGATTCTCAGGGCCCTGCTGCTCACCGTGGCGACGGCAGGCTGCGGTGACAAGGACGGCGGCCAAGGGGAGACGGGTCGCGCCGACAGCGACGGGGGGACCGACGAGGCGGACACCGACGGCACGGAAGCGCCGGACGAGGCGGACGCGGACAGCGACACGGCGGACACGGCGGACACGGACGACGACACCGACGGCAGCACCGGCCCGGTGGACGCCGACGGCGACGGCTACAGCGAAGACGTCGACTGCGACGACAGCGATCCCGACGTCCACCCGGGCGCGACCGAGATCGCCGGCAACGGCAAGGACGACGACTGCGACCCCGCCACGTGCAGCGCCACCGGCTTCGCCCACGAGGCGACGGAGTGGCGCCTCCCCGCGGCCTACGGCAACGACGGCACGCTGCCCTTCAACCAGCTGTCCAAGGACAGCGACTGCTCGATCGACCGCCCGGAGCACCTCGTCCGGGATCTCGACGGCGACGGTCGGCCGGATCTGGTGATCTCGGCGCTCTGCTACGACGACGAGGTCGGGGAGACGCTGTGGCGGGTCCACAAGGGCGAGGCGGGAGGCTTCGCGGACGACGCTGCGGACTGGACGCTTCCGATCCTGGAGTCCCACATCGACGCGGGCGGTCACCCCGGGATCAACGACACGGTCGGCGCCTGCTACGCCTACGACCAGCGGGAGTTCGTCTTCGATCTGGTGGGAGATGCCCACCCCGACCTGGTGGTGACGGGGCTCGACGAACGAAGCTCGGTCGGTGACCTGTTCTGGCTGGTCTACGAAGCCACGGCCGACGGCTTCCCTGCCGCGGCGACCGGCACCTGGGTGCTACCGGATGACTACTCCGGCGACCTGGACATGCCCTTCGCCTGCGTCTCCGGCGACGAGGAGTGCTCGCACCCGCCGGAAGCCCCGGGCTTCTCCACCGGGGATCTGACCGGCGACGGGGTCCTGGACCTGGTGATCACCGACGCCTGCGACGACACGACGGTGGGGACCGACCACTGGTGGGTCTACGCCGGCGAGGAGGGCGGCTTCGACCGCACCACGCCGCTGCGGTGGGCGCTGCCGCCCGGCTACGGCGACGGCACCCGGCCGCCCTTCGACGAGCCCAACTACAACGGGGTGGCCGACGACGGCGCCCCCGGTCACGCCCTGCTCGACCTGACCGGCGATGGGCAGGTCGACCTCGTCGTGGTCGAGGACGAGGCCGACGATGCGGTGGGCGCGACCGTCTGGCGGGTGCACGTGGGGGAGTCCACCGGCTTCGCAGCGACCGCCATCGAGTGGGTGCTGCCCTCGGGCTACGGCGGCGCAGGGGACAAGCCGTTCTCACGGTTCTGGGATCCAGACGACTGCAGCGACGGCCGGCCGCCGATGGCGCTCCGCGACCTGACCGGCGACGGGCAGCTGGACATGGTGGTGACCGGCACCTGCGACGACGGCGAGCCTGGCTGGCGGGTGCACGCCGGACAGACTGCCGGCTTCGCCGACGCGCCGGTCCTGTGGGGCATGCCCGCCGATGTGCCCATCGATTCCCTTCCGACGATCGACACGTCGGTCGACTGCACCAAGGGCCGGCCCCGGGCCCAGCTGCGGGATCTGGACGGCGACGACCGCCTGGACCTCGTCCTCACCGAGCGCTGCGGCGAGACCGCGACCGGCGACACCCGCTGGCTGATGTACCCCTTGGAGTGTGATCTGTGAGCCGACTCCTCCCCCTGCTGCTCATCCTCCCCCTGCTGGCATGCGGCGACAAAGACGCCGGCGCCGACGAGGACGACGACGGCGTCGGTGACGGCGGCGGCTGGGACGTCGACACGGACGGGGGCACCGACGGCGGCACGGACGGCGGCGACACCGATGGCGGCGACACCGACGCCGGCGACACCGATGGCGGCGACACCGACGCCGGGGACACCGACGCTGGGGACACCGACACCGACGGCAGCACCGGCCCGGTGGACGCCGACGGCGACGGCTACGCCGAGGACGTCGACTGCGACGACAGCGACCCCGATGTCCACCCGGGCGCCACCGAGATCGCCGGCAACGGCAAGGACGACGACTGCGACGAGGGCACCTGCATCGGCAGCGGCTTCCAGGACAGCGCCGAGGTCTGGAGCCTGCCCGAGGACTACGGCGACGGCGGCGACGCGCCCTTCCTGCTGACCGGTGGCACCTGGGACTGCGGCCCCGACTACCTGCGCTACACCACCATGGACATCGACGGCGACGGGCAGCTGGATCTGGTCGTCACCGACAACTGCAGCGAGACCACCACCGGCGACAGCCGCTGGCTGGTCCACAAGGGCGACGGGGCGGGCTTCTCCGACAGCGCCGACGTCTGGAGCCTGCCCGACTACGGCGACAGCGGCGACACCCCCTTCCTGCTGACGGCCGGCACCTACGACTGCGGTCCCGACTACCTGCGCTACACCACCATGGACCTGACCGGCGACGGGCTGCCGGACCTGGTCGTCACCGACAACTGCAGCGAGACCACCACCGGCGACAGCCGCTGGCTGGTCCACGAGAACACCGGCAGCGGCTTCTCGAGCACCGCCGACGTCTGGGACCTGCCCGACTACGGCGACAGCGGCGACACCCCCTTCCTGCTGACCGGCGGCACCTACGACTGCGGCCCCGACTACCTGCGCTACACCACCGCCGACCTGACCGGCGACGGCTGGCTGGACCTGGTCGTCACGGACAACTGCAGCGAGACCGCCACCGGCGACAGCCGCTGGCTGGTCCACCCGGGCGACGGCAGCGGCTTCGCCGACAGCGCCGAGGTCTGGGACCTGCCCGACTACGGCGACAGCGGCGACACCCCCTTCCTGCTGACGGCCGGCACCTACGACTGCGGCCCCGACTACCTGCGCTACACCACCGCCGATCTGACCGGCGACGGCTTCCTGGACCTGGTCGTCACCGACAACTGCAGCGAGAGCACCACCGGCGACAGCCGCTGGCTGGTCCACCCGGGCGACGGCAGCGGCTTCGCCGACAGCCCCGACGTGTGGAGCCTGCCGACCGACTACGGCAGCTCCGCCTTCCTGCTGACGGGCGGGACCTGGGACTGCGGGCCCGACTACCTGCGGTACACGACCTTCGACCTGACCGGCGACGGCTTCCTGGACCTGGTCGTCACCGACAACTGCAGCGAGAGCACCACCGGCGACAGCCGCTGGCTCGTGCACCCGGGCGACGGCAGTGGCTTCGCCGGCAGCCCCGACGTGTGGAGCGTCCCGACCGACTACGGCAGCTCCGCCTTCCTGCTGACCGCCGGCACCTGGGACTGCGGCCCCGACTACCTGCGGTACACGACCATCGACCTCGACGGCGACGGGCTGCTCGACCTGGCCGTCACCGACAACTGCAGCGAGAGCACCACCGGCGACAGCCGCTGGCTGCACCACCCGACGGAGTGCGACCTGTGACCCGCTCCTCCCTCTCCCTGCTCTTCTTCCTCCCCCTGCTCGCCTGCGGCGACAAGGACGGCGGCGCCGACGGAGACGACGACGTCGGCGACGGCGGCGGCTGGGACGTCGACACGGACACGGACACCGATGGGGGCGCCGACGGGGGCACCGACGGGGGCACCGGAACCGACGGCGGCGACACGGACACCGACGGCAGTGACACCGACGGCGGCGACACCGATGCCGACACCGACGGCAGCACCGGCCCGGTGGACGCCGACGGCGACGGCTACCCCGAGGACGTCGACTGCGACGACCGCGATCCGGACGTGCACCCGGGCGCCACCGAGATCGCCGGCAACGGCAAGGACGACGACTGCGACGAAGGCACCTGCATCGGCGACGGCTTCGCCGGCAGCGCCGACGCCTGGAGCCTGCCCGCCGACTATGGCGCCAGCGACTACACGCCCTTCTACACGACCTCCCGCGCGTCCGCGTCCTGCAGCGGCGACTACCCCGCCTTCGTCACCATGGATATCGACGGCGACGGCTTCCTCGACCTCGTCGTCACCAACCGCTGCGACGACGCCACCACCGGCGACACCCGCTGGCTGGTCCACCGCGGCGGGGCCAGCGGCTTCGCCGAGACCGCCGACGACTGGAGCCTGCCCGCCGCCTACGGCGACAGCGACTACACGCCCTTCTACACGACCTCCCGCGCGTCGGCGTCCTGCAGCGGCGACTACCCCGCCTTCGTCACCATGGATATCGACGGCGACGGCGTCCTCGACCTGGTCGTCACCAACCGCTGCGACGACGCCACCACCGGCGACACCCGCTGGCTGGTCCACCGCGGCGGGGCCAGCGGCTTCGCCGAGACCGCCGACGCGTGGAGCCTGCCCGCCGACTACGGCGGCAGCGACTACACGCCCTTCTACACGACCGCCCGCGCGTCGGCGTCCTGCAGCGGCGACTACCCCGCCTTCGTCACCATGGATATCGACGGTGACAGCGTCCTGGACCTCGTCGTCACCAACCGCTGCGACGACGCCACCACCGGCGACACCCGCTGGCTGGTCCACGCCGGCGAGTGCGACCTGTAGCGGCGCCTAGGCTTCGGTCTCGGCGTCGCTCTCGTTGGCGCGCTGGGCCAGCCAGGCTTCCATGAAGCCGTTGAGGTCGCCGTTGAGCACGCGGTCGGTGTCCCCGACCTCGACGCCGGTGCGCAGGTCCTTGACCAGCCGGTAGGGCTGCATGACGTAGCTGCGGATCTGGCTGCCCCACTCGATGGCCTTCTTCTGCTTGTTGGCCTCGTCGCGCTCGGCCTGCCGCTTCTGCAGCTCGTGCTGGTAGATCTTGGCCTGCAGCAGCTTCATGGCCTTGGCCTTGTTCTTGTGCTGGCTGCGCTCGGCCTGGCAGGCGACGACGAGGCCCGTGGGCAGGTGGGTCAGCCGCACGGCCGAGTCGGTCGTGTTGACGTGCTGACCGCCGGCGCCGCTGGACCGGTAGGTGTCGATGCGCAGGTCGGACTCCTTGACCTCGACCGTGATCTCGTCGGACACGTCGGGGTAGGCGCCCACGCTGGCGAAGGCCGTGTGCCGCCGCGCGGCCGAGTCGAAGGGCGAGATGCGCACCAGGCGGTGCACGCCGATCTCGGCCTTGAGGTAGCCGTAGGCGAAGGGCCCGCGGATGTTGAGGGTGACCGACTTGAGGCCGGCCTCTTCGTGGGGCTGCTCGTCGGCGATCTCGACCTTGAAGCCGTTCTTGGTGGCCCACTGCACGTACATGCGCTTGAGCATCTCGGCCCAGTCGCTGGCGTCGGTGCCGCCGGCCCCCGAGTTGATCTCGAGCACGGCGTCGTTCTCGTCCGCCTCGTCGCCCAGCATGCGGCGCACCTCGGCCGCGCGCACGTCGTCTTCGAGGGCCTGGAGCTGGGTGATGCCTTCGTCGACCGTGTCCTGGTCGCCCTCGGCGTCGCCCAGCTCGATGAGCAGCAGGCCTTCCTCGAGCTTGGTGGACAGGGCCTCGAGCATGTCGATCCAGTGCTCGTAGCCGGCCTTCTCCTTGAGCGTGGCCTTGGCGCGGTCCTGGTCGCTCCAGAACTCGGGGTCGGCCGCGCGGGCATCGAGCTCCGCGACCTTCCGCTTCATGCCAACCAGGTCAAAGATGCCCCCGGAGCGCATCGATGCGCTCGGTGAGGTCTCGCTTCAGCTCGTACTGATCGACGGCCATGGGGTCCATCCGGGAGAAGGGGTCGCCGGCGGGGTAACGCGGGTCCCCGCCTGTGCGCACGTGCTCAGCGTCGGGCACGGACCCAGGCGCGGGCGTCGTCGACGGAGGTGGCTTCGTTGCGCGCGTCCGCCACCGCCGACCGGGCCAGGTCGCGGGCGTCGGCGTCACCGGCGAGCATCGTGTCCAGCCGGTCGAGCAGCGCCGCGCGATCCGCGACGGGCAGGCGGGGCAGCAGCGCCACCCAGGCCCGCAGGGTCCACCACCGCACGCTCTCGTCGGGGTCGTCCAGGCCATGCGCCAGGAAGGGCTGCCAGGCGGCAGGGTGCCCCACGGTCTCGGCGTGCTTGCGCAGCTGGGCCGCCGCATGGCTGCGGTCCGAGGCTTCAGGCAGGAGGTCCTGCCAGGCCAGCAGCTCGGCCAGGGCCGGGTCCCGCGGATCCAGGTCGGCCGGGTGCTGGAACAGGGCCACCCAGCGTGCCGTGTGCAGGTACGGGGTGGTCGGGCGCAGCGCCACCAGGGTGCTCCGTCCGGCCGGGCCCAACAGCCCGAGCAGCTCGACGGCGCGCCGCTGCTCGACGTCCCGGCCGCCCAGGGCGTCGACCGCCACGGGGAGCAGGCGAGGGTCCGGATCGACCCCGGCCAGCACGATGGCCGCGTCCACCCGGGACACCCCCGCGAGCGCCGGGCGACTGCGCAGCGCCCGCACCGCCGCGTCGAGCCGACCGGTGCGCTGGAACAGGCACGCCCCGAGCCGACCGATGGCGGCCGCACGGTGCCCCTCCGTCGTCGCGTCGGCCGGCGGCAGGTCTGCGAGGTGCCGCAGGGCGGCGACCATGGCGTCGTCCTGTTCGGGTCCATCCGGAGTGCGGCAGAGCGCGATGGCGGCGAACATCGCTGCATCGGGATCGAGGGGCCGGGCCCGGATCCGGTCGAGGAGCACGGGCTGCAGGCGCGGGTCGAGGGGGTGGTCGCTCCAGGGGAGGACGGCGAGGGCCTGGGTGTGCCAGGCGGCCCGCCCCGGGTCGAGGAGGAGGGAGACCATGGCGTCGGCGCCGTCGGGGGAGGAGGCCAGCGTGCGGAGGGCGAGGACCTGCAGCGGCAGCTCCGGGTCGCCGCCGATGCCGTCGGGATCGTGCAGCCCGAGGAGATCGTCGACCACCGGGCTGTCCGCGCAGGGCCCGTCGAGCTGCGCGACGAGCCAGGCCACGTCGGCCGGGGAGAGGCGGGTCTGCCGGGCCACGCCGTAGTACCGCCCCTGGGCGTCGCCGCAGTCGACGGCCGCGGCGGGCAGGGACAGGATCATGGCGAGCAAAGCGAGCATCCCGCCCAGCGTAGCCGGTAGGCTGCGGGCCATGGACCAGCGCATCACCCTGCCCGCTTCCTTGCTCGTCGGCTGCACGGCCGGCTTCTTCCTCGGCCGCGGGAGCGCGTCCTCCCCCGCACCCCCGGCTCCTCCGGCTCCCGCCGCGGACTCGGACCTGGTCGAGGCCGGCGCCTCCTCCTCCCCCGACCGGCAGACCTGGATCGTCCCGGGCGACGCGCCCACGGCCCTGCGGCCGCTGGCCCCGGCGTCCCCCGCCGAAGCCGCGCTGCTCAGCCTGGTCTACGACTGGGTCTACTACCGGGACGCCGACGGGCACTGGCAGAGCCGCGTGATCGAGGACTGGGCGCGCGAAGGCGACCAGGTGCTGCTCACCCTGCGCGACGACCTGCAGTGGCACGACGGCCAGCCCGTGACCGCTCTGGACCTGTGCACGTCCCTGTCGGCGAGGGCCCTGCACAGCCCGCTGCCCGCGCCTTCGCGCTGCTTCCGGCGGGACGATCTGCACGCCGAGGTCGACATCCCCGACCTGGGCGCGGACTGGCGGCTCGCCCTGGCGGCGCCCCTGCTGCCGGCCCACATCGACGGCATCGACGGCGCCACGCCGATCGACGCCCACCGCGATCCCGTCGGCAGCGGCCCCTACCGGGCGCGGGTCGGCCGGCGGGGACTGCGCTTCGAAGCGGCGCCGTCGGCCCACCACGCCCCCCGGCTGGCACGCATCGACGTGCAGGGCGGCGGCGACCCGGTCGTCTCGGTGTTCACCCTGACCGGCGGCCACGCCGACGTGCTGCTGGGCGCGCCGGCGGCCTGGCAGGACCGGCTGGACGACGCCGGCGCGGCGCTTTCCGACGGCCACGCGCTGGGTCGCATCGCCTGGGCCGACGCCACCGACGCCACGTCGCTGTCCCCCGATGCCGCCTTCGCCGACGTGGTCGAGCGCCCCGACGGGACCTGAGCCTCGGGGCCGACGGCCCAGCCCCCGGCTTCGCCGGCTCATCCCCCTGCTTCGAGGGTTCAGCCGCCCGCGCGATCGACCAGCCCGACGCCCCCGCCCATGGCGGCGAGCACACGGGCCTCGGCGGCGCGCATCTCGGCGGCATCGTCGGGGTCTTCGTGGTCGTGCCCGAGCAGGTGCAGCAGGCCGTGGACCAGCAGCACGCGCAGCTCGTCGTGCAGCCCGTGGCCGAGCTCGGCGGCCTGGCGGGCCGCGGTGTCGACGCTGACGACGAGATCGCCCAGCATCCGGGGCCCGTCGGCGTCCAGGATCGCGACGACGTCGTCGCCGTCGGCGGCGTCGCCTTCGAGGGGGAAGGACAGCACGTCGGTGGCGGCGTCCTTGCCGCGCCACTGCTCGTTGAGCGGCCGGATGACCGCGTCGTCGCACAGCAGCACCGAGAGCTCGCAGTCCGACAGCTCCAAGGCGGCGAGGGCCTGCTCGGCCAGCTCGGCGACCACATCGGCGAGGGCTTCGGGCACAGCACCCTCGAGCGCCACGTCGACGTCGTTCATCCCGCACTGCCCGCCGGGTCCGCCGGCTCGGGGGTGCTGTGCTCGGCGCTCGGGTCTTCGGGGACCAGATCGATGGCCGGAGGGGCCTTGTGGCCGCCGGTGGTGTCGTCTTCTTCGCCGCGCCGCAGCGGGTTGTCGATGTCGAGGGTGATGATCGGCGACGCGTCGACCGCGGGCCGGGGAACAGCGTGCACCGGCAGCCCCGGGTACTCGATGCGGTGGTGGTAGATGCCGAGCAGGGTCTCGGTGAAGCTGTCGACGATCTTGTAGAGCTCCTGCACCGTGAGCGGGCAGTTCTCGAGCTGCCCGTCGGTGACGGCGTCGTTGACGAGCTTCTGGACCATCGCGCGGATGTTGCCGGCGCTCGGTTCCTTGAGCGTGCGGCAGGCGGCCTCGCACCGGTCGGCCAGCAGCATGATGCCGGCTTCCTTGGTGTCGGGGATCGGGCCCGGGTAGCGGAACTCGCTGTCGTCGATCGGCACGCCGGGCTCGGCCTGCTCGATGGCCTTCACGTAGAAGTACTTGATGAGGCTGGTGCCGTGGTGCATCGCGATGCCGTCGACGACGGGTCGCGGCAGCTTGTACTGCTCGGCCACGGCCTGGCCGTCGACCACGTGGGCGCGGATGGCGCGGGCCGACTGCAGGGGTGCGAGGCGGTCGTGGGGGTTCGGTCCGCCGCGCTGGTTCTCGATGAAGAACTGCGGCTGCAGCGCCTTGCCGATGTCGTGGAAGTAGCAGGCGACCCGCGTCAGCAGCGGGTTCGCGCCGATCGCTTCGGCCGCGGACTCGCAGAGCGAGCCCATGATCACGCTGTGGTGGTAGGTGCCCGGCGCGCGCAGCATCAGCTGGCGCAGCAGCGGGTGGTTGAGGTTCGCGAGCTCGATGAGCTTGTAGTCGGTGACGAAGCCCATCAGCTCGAAGATGGGCACCAGCACCAGCACCATGCCGCCGGACAGCAGGCCGCCCAGGAAGGCGAAGCCCACGTCCCACAGGGGCTGGCTGGCCGTGGCCACACCCGCGACGCCGCCGCCGCCCAGGTGGACCTGCACCAGGTTGATGAGCAAGGCGGCGCCGGCGTTGACCAGGCCCGTCAGCAGGCCCGCCCGCAGCGAGCCGATGCGCTCGGTGCTCTGGACCGCCGCGGCGGCGCCCACCAGGGCGCTCACGGCGAAGAAGCAGGTCATCAGCACCTGCTGGTCCATCATCATGCCGCCGGCCACGGCCACCGCCAGGGTGAACAGCAGCGCGGACTCGCTGTTGACCAGGATGCGGACGATCATCGCCCCGCCGGCCACCGGCGCCATGTACCACAGGCTGCTGGGCGCCATGCCCATGCCCGCCGCCGCCGACAGCGGCTCGGCCACCTCGTACAGGCCGCGGGTGGCGACCAGGACGATGATGCCGATCAGCGCGGTGGCTTCGACGTCGCGGTCGCGGGTGCTGAACCGCCGGACCTGGGTGCTGCCGTAGACGTAGACCACGCCGAACACCAGCGCGCAGAGGGCGACCAGCGCCAGGATGACGCCCAGCATGCCGGGGCCGCCGCTGCGGGTGGCCTTCAGGCCTTCGATGGCGTCGATGGCGGCGCGGTCGAGGGTGTCGCCCTGGCGGGCCAGGGTCTTGCCCTGGGGCACGTAGACGGTGGACACCGACACGGCGTCGCGGGCCGCCCGGCGGCGCTCCTCGGTCAGCAGCTGGTTGTACGAGAAGTTCGGCCGCACCGCCGCGCGGGCGATGGCCACGGCCGCCCGGCGCTGACCGGCGTCGTCCTGGTTCCCGTCGCCGCTGTCCAGGGCGTACAGGCTGATGGACTGCCGCGCCTCCTCTGGCGTGCGCACGGCCGAGTAGTCGTCGAGCCCGCCTTCTTCCTGGGCGTTGGGCAGGATCCGCACCACCTGCAGGGCCCGCTCGTCCGGCGGCAGCACGGACCGGTCGGACACGATGAACCGCTGGTGGGTGACGCCGATGTACTCGACGGCGAGCTCTTCGATGCGGCGGTCCCAGCGTGCGTCGATGATGCGCTGCACGTCGTCCTGGGCGAGGGACAGCTCCAGCGCCTTGAGGAAGTCGCGGGCGATGCCGGCGAGCTCGGCCTCGGACAGCTCGGCCCGGCCTTCGGCGCGCGCGGACATCAAGAGCTCTGCGTGGGCCTGGCGCGCTTCTTCGAAGGCGCCGTGCACGCGGGCCTGCAGGCGACCGGCCAGCGTGGCGTCGAAGTCGAACACCGGGGCCACGGCGGCTTCCGCCTGGCGCTGCGCCTTCTGGGTGCTGGCCCAGTCGACGTAGGAGTAGGCGGTGCTGGCGCGGATGTCCCGGTCGGCCACGTCGCCGACCTGGAAGGTACGCGTCGGCACGCGGGCGTAGTCCACGACCAGCAGCGACGTCCCCACCGCCAGGGCGAGCAGCGCGAGCAGCCGGCGGACCGGTCCCGTGCCGAGCACCTGGCGGAGGCGGGCGAAGCGAGCCCCCATCAGCCGTCCCGGGCCGGAGGAGCGCCGGAGCGGGGCCGACGAGGCGCCCGGCGGTCGTCCGAGCCCTCGCGAGCGGCGCGTTCCTTGTCCGCCCGGTCGTAGGCCCGGATGATCGCGCCCACCAGCGGGTGGCGCACGACGTCCACATCGGAGAAGCGCACGACGCCGATGCCCTCGACCCGCGACAGGGTGCGCAGGGCGTCGGCCAGTCCGCTGACGTTGCCGACCCCGAGGTCGACCTGCGACGGGTCGCCGGTGATGACGACCCGCGAGTTCAGGCCGGTCCGGGTCAGCAGCATCTTCATCTGCTGGGGGGTCGTGTTCTGCGCTTCGTCCAGGATGACGAAGGCATCGGACAGGGTGCGGCCGCGCATGAAGGCCAGCGGCGCGACCTCGATCACGTCCTTGGCCATCAGGCGCTGGGCGCGGTCGTAGCCGAGCAGGTCGTGCAGGGCGTCGAACAGCGGGCGCAGGTAGGGGTTGATCTTCTCGACCATGTCGCCGGGCAGGAAGCCGAGCTTCTCGCCGGCTTCCACCGCCGGGCGGCACAGGATGATGCGGCGGACCTGCTGCTTGAACAGGGCCTGCAGCGCCATCGCCATGGCCAGGTAGGTCTTGCCCGTGCCGGCAGGCCCGACGCCGAACACCATGTCGTTGTCGCGGATCGCGGCCAGGTAGGCCCGCTGGGTCTCGCTGCGGGGGTGCACCTGCTTGCGGCCGGTGCCGATGACGATGGCGTCCCGGTACAGCTCGATGAGCCGCGCGGTGCTGCCGGCCGCGCGCTGGCGGCAGGCCTGGTCCACGTCGGCGCCGGACAGGGGGAAGCCCGCCCGCGCGACCTCGGCGAGCTGGGTGATGGTCTCGGCCGCCGCGGCGACGGCGTCGGCGGCCCCCGCCAGGTTCAGCCGGCTGCCGCGCTGGCCGACGGTGACGCCGTGCCCCCGGGCCAGGACCTTGAGGTTCTGGCCGACTTCACCGGTGATCTCGCGCAGCGCCGCTTCGTCGAGGACCTCCAGCGACAGGCGCACCTGTCCGTCCCCGGCGTCTTCGACGGCGCCGAGCACGACGGCGGCGCGCTCGCCCGAGAGGGGAGCCGGGTCCATGTCGTGGGTGGAGGCGATGAGCCACCTCGGGAGGGGATGTCACACCGCTGCGCGCAGGCGTCCCGGCGCAGGGCGACAGCCTACCGTATCCACCGGGGTCCGAACTGGCGAGGAGGCCGGGGGGCCTGCGTCGCCGACGATCGCCTTGCTGGCAGCACGATCGCCGGTGCGAAACACAGTACGCAGGGGTCGCGGAGGAGCGCCCGCGGTAAGGTCCCCGTCCCTTCCTCACCCCCCTCTCGCCGCGGTCGCGCGGCACCTCGGAGGCCCAGTGATCATCGGCATTCCCAAGGAGATCAAGCCGCAGGAGAACCGCGTCGGCTGCATCCCCAGCAACGTCAAGCAGCTGGTGCACCACGGGCACACCGTGCTGGTGCAGCAGAGCGCGGGCGAGGGCTCGGGCATCCCCGATCAGGAGTACATCGACGCCGGCGCGACCATGGTCGCCACCGCGGCCGAGGTGTGGGGCCAGGCCGACATGATCTGGAAGGTCAAGGAGCCCATCGCGGTCGAGTACCCGATGATCCGCGAAGGCCAGATCCTCTACACCTACCTGCACCTCGCCCCCGATCGGCCCCAGACCGACGCCCTGATCGACAGCGGCTGCGTCGCCTTCGCCTACGAGACGGTCGAGGTGGGCCGCAGCCTGCCGCTGTTGACCCCGATGTCGGAGGTCGCGGGTCGGCTGTCCGTCCAGGCCGGCGCCCACTGCCTCGAGAAGCACCAGGGCGGCCGCGGCGTGCTGCTGGGCGGCGTCCCCGGCGTGCCGAGCGGCAAGGTGATGGTCATCGGCGGCGGCATCGTCGGCAAGAACGCGGTGGCCATGGCCGTCGGCCTGGGCGCCGACGTCACCATCCTGGACATCAACCTGGACGTGCTGCGCTGGTTCGACGACACCTACCGGGGCCGGGTCAACACCCTGTTCTCGTCCCAGCACAACATCGAGGTCGCCTGCCAGGAAGCCGACCTGCTGGTCGGCGCGGTGCTGGTCCCCGGCGCCAAGGCCCCCCACCTGGTCCGCCGCGAGCACCTGGCCATGATGAAGGACGGCGCCGCGATCGTGGACGTCGCGGTCGACCAGGGCGGCTGTGTCGAGACCACCCACCCCACGACCCACGCCGACCCCACCTACGTCGTCGACGGCGTCGTGCACTACGGCGTGGCCAACATGCCGGGCGCCGTGGCCCGGACCAGCACCTTCGCCCTGAACAACGCGACCCTGCGCTACGGCGTCATGCTGGCCGACATGGGCTGGGAAGCCGCGATCGCGCGTGACCCCAGCCTGAAGCTGGGCCTGAACGTGTGCCGTGGCAAGGTGACCTACAAGGCCGTCGCCGACGCGCACGGTCTGCCCTTCCACGCGATCTGAGGGATCTGCCGGGTGGCGTGATCCGATCCGTGGGAGGGGGCCACTCCCCGAACACCATGCTGCCCATCCCCACAGAGCCCGTCACTCCGGATGTCGTCGCGCAGGCCACTGCCGGCGACCCCCGAGCCCAGCGTGCCGTCCTCGCCCACCTGCTGTCGTGGCTGCCCGCGACCGCACGGCGCATGTACGGCGGCAACCTGGACCCCGAAGAGCTGTCGCAAGACGCGCTCACCGTCGTGGTCCGGCGCATCGACAGCTTGTCGGATCCGCGCAAGCTCGACAGCTGGGTGCTGGGCATCCTGCGTCGTGTCGCGGCCGATCACCTCAAGAAGCGCCGCCGGCGCCCGCGCATCCCGGTCGAAGACGTCGAGCTGGTCGCAGCGCTCTCGCCCGACCTGCCGATGCCCATGACCGAGCGCCGGTCGCCGGAAGCCGACGCCTGGCGCCGCGAAGCCGTGCGCATCGGCGAGATGATCCTCGACGAGCTCGATGACGACGCCCGCGAGGCGTACGTCCTGCACCTGGAAGGCTGGTCCCAGACCGAGATCGCCGGTCTGACCGATGTGCCCCGCGGCACCGTCGCCAGCCGCATGCGTCGCGCCAAGCGCCACATCGCTGAAGCGACGGTCCGCCACGGCCTGCGTCCCGCCGGGACCCTGGCCGGAGAGGAGTCCCCATGAGCCGCCCCCCGACCCCGCCCACCGACCGCCTGTCCATCGTGCCCCTGCCCGAAGACCTGGGACGCGAGCGCGCCAGCGAGGAACGCCTCAAGGAAGCGCCGCTGGCGCTCCAGGAGTGGTTCGACGCCACGACCGAGGATCCGCACATGGACGCCCGGCTGCGCGCCTGGGCCGACAGTCTGGTCCCCGATCCCGACCTGTCCGTCCCCCAGGACCACAGCGACGACGACGACGTCGTGCAGCTGCATCCCGGGCGCTGGCGGGTCGCGACCGTCGCCGTGCTCGGCCTGGCGGCCGCTGCGGCTGCCGCCCTGTTCGTGGCCAGCCTGGACGACGCGCCCCAGGGCGACATCGCCCCGACGCCCGCCGTGGCCGATGTGCACGAGCCCGCCGCGACGCCGGCGCCCGTCGTGGCGCCGACGCCGGCCCCCGAACCCGTGCTGGCCGAGACCACGCCGGCGCCGGAACCCGCTCCCGCTCCCCCGCACGACGCCGCGCCCCACAAGATCGCGCCCAAGTCGCCTGCCCCGGCCGTCGCCGCGGCCCCGGTGGCCAGTCCGGCCCTGTCCGAGCGCGATGTCATCGCAAGCGGCAGCCAGTGGCAGGGCGAGCTCGTCCCCGGCCTGCAGCTGGCGGTGGAACAGGGCCAGGCCCGCATCGAAGGCACCCGCGCCGCCCCCCGGCTGGTGCTCGCCGCCGACTCGCGGGTCGCCGTCGACATCGACCGCAGCAAGGTCGACGCCGAGTTCGAGTCCTTCGTGATCCAGACCCTGTCGGCCCAGGTCGAGGTGCTCGGCACCCGCTACGAGGTGACCAGCGCCGGCGGCCGCACGACCGTGCACACCGAGCGCGGCCTGGTCGAAGTCCGCTGCACCGACGGCCGCACCCTGCGGGTCGCCAAGGGCCAGTCGGCCACCTGCACCCCGCAGGCGGACCCCAGCGTGCTCGCCAACATCCAGGCCGTCGATCGCCCCGGCGAAGACGCCCTGGGCGCGGCGGAACACTACGACTTCCTGACCGGCCTGCTGGCCCGCAAGGACGCCCGGCGCTTCCTGGTCACGGCCGAGGTCATGCTCGACCAGGGCCTCGAAGACGACGAGCTGCGCGTCAGCCTCGAGCTGGCCCGGGTCGACGCCATGTGCGACCTGGGCTGGGAAGAGCCCGCCCGCGGCGCCGCCCGTGCCTGGCTGTCCGGCGACGGCAGCGTGGGCCGCGAGCACGCCCAGGACATCGCCCGCGACGGCTGCCGCTGAGCGCGAGCCCCCGCACGCCCGTCCCCTGCCCGGGGGCCGGGACGCGCGGTCAGCGACCGTCGGTCGTCGCCTGTTGGCTGAGCTCGACGAAGTCGTGGGGGCCCGACGCGAAGGCGACCATCGTGATCTCGTCACGCCCGACCACGTTCTCGATGCGGCGCAGCAGCAGGCCGTCGTCGTCGTAGAGGGCGAAGACCGAGTGCGCGGTCGGGGGCAGTCCGCCGAGGTCGTAGTCGCCGGTCGCGAACACCGCGTGCTGGCGCTGATCGTCGACGATGATCCTGCCGACGTTGCCGTGGTACAGGCTGGGGACGCAGGCCCCATCGGCGCCGATGACGTCGGTCTTCCACCGCACGGTGGCGTCTTCGTCGTAGAGGTCCATGCGGGTCAGGCCCGTGCAGGACGGCTCGGGCGACAGCGAGGGGAAGGTGAAGCCGCGCTGCTGGACGGCGCAGTGGTCGCCAGCTTCGTCCTGCCAGCAGTGCAGCCCGTGCGGCGCCTCGAACAGCTCGTCGATGGGACCGGCGGGATCCACCAGCCAGTCCGAGCGCGCGGGGTCCTCGGTCAGCAGCGCGACATCGTCCACGCGGCCGTCCCCGGCGACGTGCACCCGCACGAAGCCTTCGACCGTGATGTTGAGCAGCCAGGATGCCGTGAAGCCCCCGTCCCCGTCGAAGTCGGGGGTCACGGTGCCGCCGTTGGCGTAGGTCAGGTCGCGGCCGTGGGGCCCGGCGCCGGCGACCGTGGCGATGGCCTCCATCAGGGCCAGCTCGCCCTCGGTCGGCGTGATCAGGTCGGCCATGTCGGCGAGGGTGCGGGTGTCGCCGGTCGCGGGATCGCCCTCGATCACCGTGTCGATCAGCAGGTCCCGCTCGGCGAAGGCCGTGTCGTTCCAGCTGCCGAAGACCACGCCGCCCGACGGCGTGAAGTCCCAGTCGTGGTGGCAGGACACGTCCATCGGGATCAGCGCCGGGCCGTCGCCCGGAGGGTCGAGCACGTCCGTCCAGCCGAAGCCGCAGCGGTCGTCCTTGGTCTCGGACTCGGCCATGAACCAGAGCCGACCATCGCGCAGCCGCACCCGCCGCAGCACGCCCAGGGTGGGCATGCCGTCGGCGTCCAGCCCGGACAGCTTGCGCTGCCAGACCAGCTGCCCGTCCTGGTCGATCAGCACCGCGTAGATGCCCGAGTCCACGAGCACGCCGAGCAGGTGGGCCCAGGCCGTCGTGGTCGGCCCGGCCCCCGTCGTCTCCTCCCAGTCCGGCAGCACGGCGGGCTCGGCCCAGGCGATGGGGGTCGTCACGCGGGCGCCGCAGTCGTCGTGCCGGACCTCGACCCAGGCCGTGCTCTCGTCGGGGAAGCCCATCAGCACGCGAGGCTCGTCGACGAGGCCCACGGTGACCCGGCCCAGGGTGCGGCTGGCCTTGCGATCGTCGTAGCCCCAGGTCAGCTCGGCGCCGACCGGGACGTCGCCCAGCAGCTCGATGACGCCGTCGTCGTGGGGCAGCAGGCCGATATCGCAGGCGAACAGGGTGTCACCGCCTTCGGTGCCGTACTTGGGGTCGTCGGGCTCGCTGCACGCGCCCAGGGCGGCAACCGCAGGCAGCAGGCGAGACAGGGGAGCACGGAGGACGGCGAGCACGGCCGCATGGTGGCACCCGTCCACCCGCCCGGGCGCCGACACAGGGGGCGTGTCGACCGCCTCTGACAACGACCAGACACCCGCGGACCGCCGGGCCCTACTCGATGAAGCTGTCCATGTAGCCGGCGTCTTCGACCGCGACGGCCTGGGCGGTCGCGTGCAGCGGACGGGCCGTGTCGAGCATCACGGCGAGCTCGGTGGTCTCGCGGTGGCCGATGCTGCCTTCGTAGGCGCCGGGGTGCGGGCCGTGGGGGATGCCCGCCGGGTGGAAGCTGATGCTGCCCGGCCCGACGCCGCGTCGGCTGGTGAAGTTGCCGCGCACGTAGAACAGGAACTCGTCCACGTCGACGCTGCTGTGGGGGTACGGACAGGGGATGGCGTCTTCGTGGAAGTCCACCGCGCGGGGCACGAAGGAACAGATCAGCCCGCCGCGGCACTGGAAGGTGCCGTGCCAGGTCGGCGGCAGGTGCACCAGCCCGGCCCGCGGCTGGAAGTTCAGGATCGGGAAGGCCCAGGGGTAGACCGTGCCGTCCCAGCCGACGCAGTCCAGCGGGCTGTGCGGCACCGTGAAGCCGTGGAACCGCCCACCCCGCTTCACGACGACGTCGCGGATGCCTTCGTCCCGCTCGCCCGACAGCACCGGCCGGCGGAAGTCGCGGTGGCAGTAGGGCGCGTCCATCGTGAGCTGGCCGCTGGCGTTGCGCCACTGCCGCAGCAGGCCCATGCCGCCCAGGCACTCCATGGCCAGCCAGTACTGCTCGACGCCTTCGTCGGGGATCAGCCGATGGACCAGGCCACGCGGCACGCAGACGTAGTCGTCCTGTTCGAACCGCAGGTCGCCGAGCACGGTGCGCAGCACGCCGCTGCCCCGGTAGATGAAGTACAGGTCGTCGGCGTCGCCGTTGTTGAAGTACACCGGGTCGGGGCGGTCGGGGTGCAGCACCGACAGCACCACGTCTTCGTTGAACAGCAGCGGGCGGCGGGCGTCGATGGGCGCACCGCCGGACGGCGCCATGTCCTGGCTCTTGAAGTGGCGCTTGGCCAGCGGCGCGTCCACGGCGACCGGGGCGGGCCAGCCGTGCGGCGTCGGGGCCGCGCGGTGCTCGTGGGGCCGGTACCGGTGGTACAGGATCGTGTAGGCGCCGTCGAAGCCGTCGCGGGTGAGGCACTCCTCCCAGAACAGCGCGCCGCCCTGGTCCGGCGTGGCCTTGCGGAAGGCGATGTGGTGCTTGGCGGGCACCTCTCCCAGCTGCATCCGGTCCAGCATCAGATCCTCCCCTGCTCCCGCTGCTTGCGCTCGATGCTCTCGAACAGGGCGCGGAAGTTGCCGCCGCCGAAGCCGCGGTCGCCCTTGCGCTGGATGATCTCGAAGAAGAAGGGCCCGGCCTGGGCGTCCGCGTAGAGCCCGGCACTCTCCTGCAGGAAGATCTGCAGCAGGTAGGCGTGCTCGGCCTGGCCGTCGACCAGGATCTCCAGCTCGCGCAGGACGTCGATGTCCTCGTCGATGTACTGGATGCCGGAGTCGACCAGCCGCTGGGGCATGTAGTCGTAGTAGGCGCCCGGGGTCGGCATGAAGGACACGCCGGCGCTGCGCAGGCCGCGGACCGCGGGGATGATGTCACCGACCGTGATGGCGGCGTGCTGGATGCCGTCGCCGCGCTGGTCCTCGGCGAACAGGTTGATCTGGCTGCGCTTGAAGAAGGGCCGCCAGGGCTCGTTGTTCGCGAACTTCACGCCGCTGTGGGGATCCCACATGACCACCGACTTCAGGCCGCTGCCTTCGTCGGCGTCGGGCGAGACGTCGTGGGTGTGGAACCGGATGTCCCAGTACTCCTCGAAGCCGAGCACGTGCTCCATCCAGAGCAGGGCGGGCTTCATGGTCTCGAAGTTGCTGGTGATGTGGTCGAAGTGGCCGAAGCCGAAGCCGTTGTGGCCGCCCTCGCCCTCGACCCGGTCGAAGCCCGGGTACAGCCCCCGATAGCCGTCGCGCTGGACGAAGCGGAAGGTGCTGCTGCCGAAGGGGGTGGTGATCGAGAAGGTGCGGAACACACCGTGCTCGTCCTCCAGCGTCTCGACGTCGGTGATCGGCGTGCCGCCGCGCTCCTCGACCAGCTGCAGGCAGCGGTCGATGTCCTCGACCTCGAAGACCAGCGTGCCGACGCCGTCGGGGTGCCGCTGCAGCCACCGCCACGCGCGCCCGCCCTCGCCCTGGGGCTGGATGCAGACGACCCGGCAGTCGCCGGCCTGGTACACGACCGATCGCTGCTTGCCGCGCCCCGTCAGATCGCCTCCGGAGCGGCCGACCACGGCGAAGTCGAGCTTGTCGACGTAGAAGGCGTGGCTGCGTTCGAGGTCGTGCACGTAGTAGACGATGGCTTCGAGGCGCTTGATGCCGATGGGCTCGAGTCGGGACACGGGGGCTCCGAGGACGGGGAGGTCCGGGGACGGGGAGGTCCGGGTGCTGGGGAAGAGGTTCAGGGCGTGCGCTGGTCGGCCGGAGGCGCGTCCGGCTGGGCGTCGGGGTGGGCCCGCTGGAAGGCCGGCAGGGCCGTGCAGGCAGCTTCGACATCGGTGAGCAGGGTCAGCGCCGACAGGTCGCAGCCGAAGCGCCGCGCGTTGTAGAGCTGGGGCACCAGGAAGGCGTCGGCCAGCCCCGGCGCATCGCCGAACAGGAAGGCCCCTGCCCGGGGCGTCGCCACGGACTGCAGGGCGGCCAGGCCGTCTTCGATGACCTGCCGGCCCCAGGCGTTCGGGTCGCCGCCCGCCGTCTGCATGGCGCGGATGACCTTGAGGTTCTGCAGCGGCTGCACGCCGCTGTTGACGATCTCGACGAGCTGCCGGACGTGGGCCCGGTCGGCGGCGCCGCGGGGCATGAGCGGGGGGGCGGGCGCGATCTCGTCGAGGTACTCGGCGATCGCCACGCTCTGCGACAGGGTCGCGCCGTCGTCGAGCTGCAGCACGGGCACCTGGGCCATCGGGTTGCGGGCGAGGTGGGCCGGCGCGTACTGCTCGCCGCCGTCCCGCACCAGGTGCACGGGCACGATGTCGAAGGGCAGGGCCTTGAGGTGCAGGACGATGCGGACCCGCCACGCAGACGACGACCGCCAGTAGCTGTAGAGCTTCATCGGGGGCTCCGTGGCGGTCAGCCGGCGGCGACGACGCGCTGCTCGATGACGCCGAAGATGTCGTTGCCGTCGGCATCCTGCATCTCGATGCGGATGACGTCGCCGGCCTTCATGTACCGGGTCTGCGCCTGGCCGGTCGCGATGATCTCGCGCATGCGCATCTCGGACAGGCAGGACGAGCCAGTGGCCGGGTCTTCGTTGGCGATGGTCCCGCTGCCCAGGATGGTGCCGGCGGTGAAGTCCCGGGTCTTGCAGATGTGCTGCACGAGGTCGAAGAAGGAGAAGTGCATCTCGGGTCCGGCGTGCACGTCGCCGGCCCGCTCGCCGTTCAGCGTGCTCTTCATGTGCAGGTGCACGCGGCCGTCGCGCCAGGCGTCGCCGAGCTCGTCGGGGGTGACGGCGAAGGGCGAGAAGGCCGTGGCGGGCTTGCCCTGGAAGAAACCGAAGCCCTTCTGGAGCTCGGTCGGGATGAGGTTGCGCAGGGTGACGTCGTTGCAGAGCATCAGGAGCTTGATGTGCGGCGCCGCGGTGTCGGCGGTCGTGCCGAGCGGCGTGTCGCCCAGCACGACGCAGAGCTCGGCTTCGTAGTCCAGGCCCCAGGCTTCGTCGTGCAGCACGATGTCCTGGCGCGGCGACAGGAACACGCCGCTGCCCCCCTGGTAGACGAGCGGGTCGGTCTCCAGCGTGGGGGGCGGCTCGGCGTTGCGCGCCTTCCGCACCAGCACGACGTGGGTGATGTAGGCGCTGCCGTCCACCCACTCGTAGGCGCGGGGCAGCGGGCTCATCAGGTTGGCCGCGTCGACCGGGGCGCCCTGCAGCTCGCCGCCGTTCAGGCGGGCGTACACGTCCTGCAGGGCCGGCTCGACCTGGTCCCAGCGGTCCAGCGCTTCCTGCAGGGTGCGCGCGATGCGGGGCACGGGGATGTAGATGGCGCCGTCGCGGCGGACCACCACCAGGGTGCCGTCGCGGCTGCCGTCGTGGAGGGTGGCGAGCTTCATCGGGATCTCCGGAGCGAAGGGAGGGCCGGGCGCCCCGTGGGCGAGGGCCGGGCCAGGGCCGGGCGAGGGCCGAGCCGGGGGCGGGCGCGAGGCCGGACCGGTCCCTTAGCGCACTCGGAGGCGCGTCAGGACCGGGGGCAGCGCGCTGCGGCCGTCACTTCCGGAACTTCGTGCGGAAGAGCCGGGTGGCGGCCGCGGTCAGCGCGCTGGGCACGTTGCGGTTGCGGCTGAGCGCCTGCAGGTCGCGCCGGTTGAGCACGCGCACGAAGGCCATCGCCGTGCTCGGCGGGCACTTCGGGTTGTTCACGAGCGCGACCTGGAAGGGGTACTTGCGGGTCCACTCGCGGTTGCCGGCGATCTCGCGGATGACGTCTTCGGCCAGGTTGCGGTTGGCGGCGGCGGCCAGCCCTTCCGAGTCGGACATGCGGCCCGACTTCACGACCGCCGCGGCGACCAGCTTGTTGCTGTCCCGCAGCAGGATGCCGCGCGCCTCCTGGTTGCCCAGGTAGGCGAGCTTGATCTTCTGACCGGGGGACATGTCGCGGAGGATCGCCTCCATCGACGCCTTCTCCTCGGCCGTGGCCCGGGACCCGTCGTCCCGCTCCTCGGTCAGGATGAAGGACAGCGCCGCCGTGTCGTCGCTGAAGTCGAACTCGAAGCCGCCCAGGTCGACGTCGACGTCGTCGATCTGGAACATGTCGAGCTTCTCGCTCTGCGCCTGGAGCAGGGCCGGCGACTGCTGGCCGGCGATGGCCGCCATGATCTCGGCTTCCAGGTCCATCTCGGCGGCTGGCGCGGGCTGCTCGCCCTCGGACACCCGCTGGAAGGGCCGCTGCTCGGGCAGGTCCGGCAGCTCCTTCTGCATGCGCAGGAAGCTGGTCGCCCGCTCCAGGTCGCGGTCGCTGCAGTGCGGGTTGGCGTGCAGATCGATCACGACCGACGGGGTCATCAGCAGCCGCTCGTGGTTGAGCGCCAGCTTCTCGCACAGGTCCTTGCCGGCCCGCCGGGCGATGCGGCGCACCGTGCGGTCGTTGGCCAGCTTGTGCATCGCCAGCCGATCGTCGAGGGCCGGCTCGCTGCGGACCTCGGCCAGGAACTCCAGCAGCTTGGGGTGCGTGCGGCGGTGGATGCTGTTGATCACCTTGGCCGCGGGCATGGCCACGATGGTGTCCGTCGCGTGGTCGGCGATCTCCTGGTCGTCCGAGCCGGCCAGGATGTAGCAGATGGCCAGCTGCACGTCGTTGGTCGTGGGGACCAGCCCCCGGGCCATGGCGAGCTGCGCGGCCCGCGGCGCGTCCGGCCCGAACGCTGCCTGGAGCTCCGGCGGGATGCCCAGCCGGTTGAAGGGGATCGCGGCGGCGGCCATGGGTGCTCCGGGCGAGGACTACTCGTCGTCGTCCTTGTGGAAGGGAGAGGCCGACACGATGCCGTCGACCAGGTGCTTGGGCACCGCCTCGTAGCCCGACAGCTGCATGGTGAAGGCGCCCTTGCCACCGGTCATGCCCTTGAGCTCGGGGGCGTAGCGCTGGACGGAGGCCAGGGGCGCGTGGGCCTGGATCACCGTGTGCTTGCCGCGGGGCTCCATGCCGAGCACGCGGCCCCGACGACTGGTGATGTCGCCCATGACATCGCCCATGTTCGCGGTGGGTACCGAGATCTCGAGCTCCATGATCGGCTCGAGCAGCACGGTGCCGCCCTGGTCGAAGGCGGCCCGCAGGCCCTTGGACCCGGCCATCTGGAAGGCGACGTCCTTGCTGTCGACCGGGTGGTACTTGCCGTCGACCAGCGCGACCTGGATGTCGACGATCGGGTACCCCGCCAGGAAGCCGTGCTTCATGCGTTCGCGGATGCCCTTCTCGACGCTGGGGATGAGCGTGTTCGGGATGGCGCCGCCCTTGATGCGGTCGACGAACTCGAAGCCGGCGTCGCGGTCCCGGGGGGCGACGTCGAGGAAGGCCACACCGAACTGCCCGGCGCCGCCCGTCTGCTTCTTGTGCTTGCCCTCGACGTTGGCGACCGGACGCGCCAGGGTCTCGCGGTAGGGCACCGGCGGCAGGCTGGTCTCCACGCTGACCTTGTACTTGCGGGCCATGCGCTCGACCGCCATGTCCAGGTGCACCTGGCCCATGCCTTCCAGCACCATGTGGCCCGTCAGGCCGTCGATCGTCGTCGACAGGGTGGGGTCTTCTTCGAGCAGCCGCTCGAGCGCCGTCTTGATCTTGTCGGCGTCGCCCTTGCTGGCGGGCTCGATGACGTAGGCCATCATCGGCGCGGGGTGGGTCACGACCTCGAAGGCGACCGGACGCTCGGGATCCGACAGGCTGTGGCCCGTGTGGGTCTGCTTGAGCTTGGCCACGGCCAGGATGTCGCCGGTGCAGGGGATCGCGACGGTCTCGCGGTCCTTGCCGCGCAGGGCGTACAGCGCCCCCAGACGCTCGGAGCCGCCGGCCGAGCTGAGGACGGTGTGGTCTTCGGGCGGGATGCCGCGGAAGATGCGGAAGATGGACAGCTTGCCCGAGAACTCGTCGACGAAGGTGTGCACGACCTGGGCGGCGAAGGGGCCGTCGTCGGTCGGGTCGAGGGCGGTGCCGTCGGCGAGGTCGACGGGCTCGCGCTCGAGCGGCGAGGGGCAGGCCCACTTCACGAGCTCCAGGCAGGACAGGGCGCCCACCGCACCCGTGGCCGAGCCGAACAGCACGGGCACGATGCGCCCGGCCTTGAGCGCGTTGCGGAAGCCCTCGCGCAGCTCGTCGGCCGGCAGGTCGAAGGTCTCGAGGTAGTGCTCCAGCAGCTGGTCGTCGGTGCTGGCGACCGCGTCGATCAGCGCCTCGCGGGCTTCCTGGACCTGGTCGGCCATGTCGGCGGGGATGGGTCGCTTCGTGTACTGGCCGGGCTGGCCGGATGCGTAGATGAACGCTTCTTCCTGGAACAGGCTGACGACGCCCTGGAAGCCCGCCTCGGATCCGACCGGCAGCTGGATCGGGATCGGGGTGACGCCCAGCACCTCTTCGATCTCGGCCAGGCAGGCGGCGGCGTCGGCCCGCTCGCGGTCCATCTTGTTGATGAAGATGATGCGCGGCAGACCCAGCTCGCCGGCCTCGGCGAACACCCGCTCGGTGCCGACCTCGACCCCGTCGGGTGCGCTGATCACGACGACGGCGGCGTCGGCCGCCCGCATGCTGGTGAGCGCGTCGTGCAGGAAGCTGGCATCTCCCGGCGTGTCGAGCAGGTTGATCTTGTGCCCGTCGTGCTCGAGCCAGGCGAAGGCGGTCGCGATCGAGCTGCCGCGCTTGTGCTCTTCGGGCTCGAAGTCCAGGAGCGAGGTCTGGTCGTTGACGCTGCCCAGGCGGGAGGTCACGCCGCCCACGAAGAGCATGGCTTCCGCCAGGCTGGTCTTTCCGGAGTGGCCGTGGCCGACCAGGCAGATGTTGCGGAGGTCCTGCGAGGAGAAGGAGGGGTGGGCCATCGTCGATCACTCCGGCTGTGGGACGCGCTCCGACTCGCGGAGGGCGGGTCTTCGAGCGTAATGGTCGCCCGACAGCCGGGTCAACCGGCCTGCGCCGGCCCGTCGCAGGGCGCCCGACCACAGGGCGGCCGCACCCCGTCCGCAGGCGCGCAGGGCGCGGATCCTCAGCGCCCGGAGCGGGGCCTGGGACGGTTGCGCTCCCACAGCAGCCGCAGTCCCTGCAGGGTCAGGTTGCCGTCCACCTCTTCGACTTCGGAACAGGCCGTGCCGATCAGGTTGGCCAGCCCGCCGGTCGCCAGGCAGGGGATGTGCACGCCCGGGTCCACCGTGGCGGCCAGCTCGGCCTTGCAGCGGCGGGCCAGCTCGTCGACCAGCCCGACGTAGCCCCAGTACAGCCCCGACTGCATGCTGTGCACGGTGTTGGTGCCGATGGCCCGCGCCGGGCGCTCGACCTCGACCCGCGGCAGCTTGGCGGTACGCTCGAACAGGGCGTCGGCGGAGATCCGGAAGCCCGGGGCGATGGCCCCGCCGACGTAGGCGCCATCAGCGCTCACGCAGTCGAAGGTGGTGGCGGTGCCGAAGTCGACCACGACCAAGGGCCCCGAGAAGCGCTCCAGGGCGGCCACCGCGTTGACGATGCGGTCGGCGCCGACCTCGCGCGGGTTGTCGGTGCGCACCTTCATGCCGGTCTTGATGCCGCGGCCGACGATCATCGCGTCGACGTCCAGGTAGCGGCGGCAGGCCTTCTCGATGCTGTAGAGCAGGCTCGGCACCACGCAGCTGACCGAGGCGCCGACGACGTCGTCGGCCTTCAGGCCGCTGCGCTCGAGCAGCTGCAGCACCAGCAGGCCGAACTCGTCGGTGGTGCGCATGACGGTCGAGATGCGCCACCGGTGGGCCAGCCGCTCGCCGTCGAGGGCGCCGATGACCGTGTTCGTGTTGCCGACGTCGATGACGAGGAGCACTGCGGGGTCTCCGGGAGGAGGGGGGGCTCCGGCGGGAGGAGGAGGAGGAGGGCTCAGGCCGCGCCCTGCTCTTCGTCGAGGACCTCGCGCAGGACGATGACGGCCGTCGCGCGCGCATCGTGGTCCAGGCCGCGCGCGAAGCGCAGGTGCCGGTGCCGGAACAGGAGGGCCGTGGCGTGGGCGACATGCAGGGCCGGCAGCGGCCCGCGGGGGCTGAACTGCACGTCGTCGATGTAGCGGCAGCCGTCGCCGGTGGGCTCGACCGTGTGCTCGTGGCGCCAGGCGGCCATCAGCCGGTTCTCGGACTCGTCGACGAAGGACACGCCGTCCTGGATCGCGACCAGCCGCCCCGGCCAGGCCAGGCCGGGCGGGGTCAGTCGGGCGTCGAAGGACACCGGCAGCTCGCCCCGCAGACCGCGGTCGAGCACGTCGTCGGGCAGCGAGAACCGCAGCCAGGGCCGGAACTCGTCGCGGATCCGCTCCGGATCGACCTTCATGGCCCAGACCCGGTCCGGGGTCTCGTGGAAGCGGGTCCACACGCGCAGGCGCCACTGGAAGTTCACGGCCACGATCGACTCACGAAGAAGGCGGCGCAGAGCCTACCCCGTGGCGTCCGGCCCGGCGACGAGCTCGACGTCGCCGGCCAGCACGGGGGCGCCGTCCACCAGCAGCGCGCCGTCGTCGCGCAGGCCGGTGGCCAGGCCCTCGCGACCTGCGACCCGCACGCGCCGCCCCAGGGTCCGGCTGCGGGTGCGCCAGCGGTCGAGCGCACCGTCGGTTCCGACCGCGACACCGTCGACCGCCCGCACCAGGGCGTGCAGCAGGGCGTCGCGGTCGAGCTCCGGTCGCCCCAGGAGGGCCAGGCTGGTGGCGCCCGGCAGCCCCGGGAAGTCGCGCTGGCGCACGTTCAGGCCGACACCGAGCACGATCACGCCGACCCGGTCCCCGCGGGCCCCGGGCTCGTGCTCGGCCAGGACCCCGGCGACCTTGCGGTCGTGGTCGTCGACCAGGTCGTTGGGCCACTTCAGGCCCAGGTCCAGCGCCTCGGCCATCGCCGCGGCCCACTCCAGGACCGCGCGGGGCGCGCGGGCGAGCGGCAGGTCCGGCGCCAGCAGCACGGTGAACAGCAGGTTCTGGCCCGGCTCGGCCTGCCAGCTGCGGCCCTGGCGGCCGCGGCCGGCGGTCTGGTGGTCGGCCACGACGACGGGCAGCGGACCGAGCCCGCCGGCGTCGAGCCAGGCGCGGGCCAGCTGCCGACCGATGCGGTTGGTGCTGTCGACGCGGTCGAGGGCCAGCACGGGGCGCCCGAGGGCGGGATCGGGAGGCGGCAGGGCAGGCGGCAGCGGGGTCGACATCACCGCCGCGTCTAACGCGGGTCCCGGCCCGCTCTGGACCTCCTCCGGACACTGGCCTCCTCCGGACACTGGCGGGCAGGCCAGTCGGCGCGCTCCCCGCCTCCCACCGGGCTAGGGAGCGACCATGTCCGAGCCCCTCTCCTCCGCCGTCGGGCGGTCCCTCGCCGAGCTCCCCACCGCCGACACCCTGGTCGAGCAGGAGCTCGATCCGCGGGTCGTCACCTTGTGGCGCCTCTCCCGGCTCATCCGCGTGGCGCTGGTCGGGCTGCCGCTGGGCGCCGGCATCGGGGTTGGCCTGTCGATGGTGTCCTCGCCCACCGTCGGGGTCGTCGCGGGCGGCCTGTTCGTGGCCTTCCGACTGACCATGGCCATGCTGTGGCCGGCCCTGATGTACCGCCACTTCCGCTACAGCGTGCGCGAGCACGACCTGCTGGTGCAGAGCGGCGTGCTGTTCCGCCGCTGGTCGAGCGTGCCGCACAGCCGCATCCAGCACGTGGACACGCGGCAGGGGCCGCTGGAGCGGATGCTCGGCCTGTCCCGGCTGGCCGTGTACACCGCCGCCGGGATGAGCGCGGACGGCAGCATCCCCGGCCTGGCCGCCGAAGAAGCCGAGCGGCTGCGCGACGCGCTGTCCCGACGGGGCGGTGATGACGGGGTCTGAGCCGCCCGACGAGCCGACGGCCGGTCCAGACGAGACCCCCTGGCGCCGGGTGCACCCCGCCAGCCTGGTGGTCAACCTGATCCCGCAGGCCTGGCGGACCCTGCGCGGCTCGTGGTTCATCCTGCTGGCCCTGTTCTTCGGCGGCCAGGACCGCGACGCCTCGCAGCTCGGCGTGCGGCTGCTCGACCTGTCGATCCTGTTCGCCTTCTTCGCCATCGCCATCGCGCGCACGGTGGTGCACTTCCTGACGCTGCGCTTCCGGCTGCACCGCGGACGGCTGGAGATCAAGAGCGGCCTGCTCAACCGGCAGGCGCGGATCATCGACCCCAAGCGCATCCAGAACGTCGAGCTGGTCCAGAACCTGTTCCACCGGGCCAGCGGGCTGGTCGAGCTGCGGGTCGAGACCGCCGGCGACGCCAGCACGGAAGGGCTGCTCTCCGCCCTGCGCACCGACGACGCCGAGGCCCTGCGCGACGCCCTGCGCCGCCTGCAGCGGCAGGCCGAAGACCGGGCCCAGCCGACCGCCGCGAGCGGCCGCGACGCGGCGCAGCCAGCCGTCGATCTCTCCCACGCACAAGTCATCGTCGACAACGGCGTGCTCGAGCTCGTCGCCTACGGCTTCTCCCGCCGCACGGTCGGCACCGTCGCCCTGCTCACCGCCGTCTTCTTCCAGTTCGTCGAGGTCTCCGACCCCGACCAGGCCGAAGACCTGTTCCAGAACCTGGGCCTGACCACGCTGGGCGCCATGGTGCTGCTGGCCTTCGCGGCCAGCTGGGCGATCAGCGCGGGCCAGGCCGTGCTCAAGCACTTCCGCTACCGGCTGCTGGCGGCCGGCACGCGCCTGGTCCAGGAAGAGGGCCTGACCACCCGCCGCCGCGTCGAGATCCCGCTGCGCAAGGTGCAGATCGTCCGCGCCGACGAGCCGCTGCTGCGCCGGGCCATGGGCTACGGCACCGTGCTCATCGAGACCGCCGGCCTGGGCGTCACCGACGGGCAGCTGCGCCAGGCCGAGGGTGTCGTCCCGATGGTCGACCGCGACGAGCTGCCGGCCCTGTGCCGGCGCGCGATCCCCCACCTGGACACCGACCCCTGGCAGGCCGAGCTGCAGCCGCCGCACCCCCGCGCCCTGTACCGCGGCGCCGTGCGCCGGATGGTGCTGGCGACCCTGCTGTCCGCGGGCTTCACGGCGCTCTACTTCCCGTGGGGCGCACTGTCGGCGGCCTTCCTGATGCCGGCGGGCCTGCTGGTGGCCTGGCTGGACTGGCGCTGGCAGGGCTGGCTGGTGACGGACAGTGCCGTGATCTCGCGGCGCGGCTGGTTCACGCGGCGGACCTGGGTCGTCGCCCGCGACAAGATCCAGAGCGTGCACGTCGGCCAGTCACCCTTCATGCGCTGGCACGGGCTGGGCTCGGTGGTGGTGCGGGCGGCCGGCAGCGACGTCGAGCTGCCCGACCTGGGCCGCGACCTGTGCCTGCGGCTGATGCTGGTGCTGTCGCCCGAGCCCTCAGCCGCCCAGCAGCAGCTTGACGGCCAGCACGCTGCCGACGACCCCCATCAGGTCGGCGGTGAGCCCGGCCGGCACGGCGTGGCGCAGCCGGCTGACGCCGACACTGCCGAAGTAGACGGCCAGCACGTAGAAGGTGGTCTCGGTGCTGCCGTTCATGGTGGTGACCAGGTTGCCGATGTAGCTGTCGGGCCCGTGGGTCTCGACCAGCTCGGCGGTGATGCCGAAGGCGCCGCTGCCGGACAGGGGCCGCAGGAGCGCCAGGGGCAGGGCCTCGGGCGGCAGCCCCAGGGGGCCGGTGATCTCGCCCAGGTACCGGGTGATGACCTCGAGCCCGCCGCTCTTCCGCAGCATGCCGACGCTGGACAGGATGGCGACCAGGTACGGGATGATGGTGACCGCTAGGGAGAAGCCCTCCTTCGCGCCGGCCACGAACACCTCGTAGACCTTGACCCCGCGCACGACGCCGACGGTGAGCATCAGCAGGATGAGCGAGGGGATGATCCAGACGCTGGCCTTCTCGCCGAGCGCGTAGACCGTCACCACCAGGGCCAGCAGGCCGGCGATGAACAGGCCGAGCAGCAACAGATCCACGGCCAGGCTGGACAGGTCCACGTTGCGCTTCGCCCGCACCTCGGCCGCCGCGCGGCGCTGGGCTTCGGGGGCGCGGAAGAAGGGCAGCCGGCTGTAGAGGATGGCCGCGGCGATGCCGCACAGCGTCGAGATGCTGGTCGCCATCAGGGTCGTCGGGAAGATCGCCGCGGGATCGACCGAGCCCTTGAGCGCGCGCAGGCCGATGATGCCGGTCGGCAGCAGCGCCAGGCCGCTGGTGTTGATGGCCAGGAACAGCACCATGGCGTTGGTGGCGGTGCCCTTCTCGGCGTTGAGCTCGTCGAGCTCCTTCATGGCCTTGAGCCCGAAGGGGGTCGCGGCGTTGCCGAGCCCCAGCGCGTTGGCGGCGATGTTCATCACCATCGCGCCCATCGCCGGGTGATCGGGCGGCACGTCGGGGAACAGGAGCACCAGCACCGGACGGATGAGCCGGGCCATGAACCGGAGCCCGCCGGCTTCTTCGACCACCTTCATCAGCCCCAGGAACAGGGCGATGTAGCCGACCAGACCGATGGCCAGCTCGACGCTGGCCTTGGCGCTGTCGAGCGCGGCGGTGCCGACCTCGCCGGGAGTGCCGAACAGGATGGCGGACACGAAGGCGGCCAGCACCAGGCCGTAGAAGACGACGTTCATGGGGGTTCAGCCCTGCGAGGTGAGGCGGAGGGCCAGCAACAGCACCAGACCCCGAGCCAGGACGAGCGGTTCCACGCCCGCGAGGTGCAGCGGCCCCAGGTCGACGACCTCGACCGGCTGGCGACCCGAGGGGTGGGCCGGCGGCTGGGGGAAGCGCTGGACCCGCCAGGGCTCGGCCAGGGGGTCGGCCGGGTCCACATCGACGATGTGCAGGTAGGGCACGGTGCGGCGGAGCTCGGTGTCCAGGGCGTTGGCGTCGAAGTGTTCGTCCAGCCAGGGCTGGAACTCGGGCGTCTGGATGCGCCCGCCGACCGACAGCACCGCCAGGGTCCGGTCCCGGAGCCCGGCGCCGGCCACCAGCGTCGCCAGGGTGCGCTGCACGGAGCGGCCAGCGGCGACGATGACGACGCGGTCGGAGTCGGCGGTGAGCGCGGCCTCGACCACCTCGAAGAAGGCCTCGACGTGGGTCTCGTCGGTGGGGGTGGAGGGGTCCGGGAGGCGCGGCGCGACCACGCAGCGCAGGCCGTCCACCGCACCGGACACGGCGTCGGCCAGGGCGGGAGGGAGCCCGTCGAGGACGAGGACCACGCCGTCCATGCGGCGAGAGAGGACGGTCTGGAGTGCCGCGTCCCAGGAGGCGACGTGGTCCCAACCCGCGTCGGGGCCCAGGATCACGGCGGGATCGTGGTCCTGACCGAGCACCGCCGGGTCGCCCAGGAGCTCGTTCCGGGCGTGTTCGTCGTCGACGTACATGCGGGCCAGCCGCGGCCCCGGGCCGTCGATGGTGGCCAGTGCCTCGACCAGGACCCGCTCGCCGGACAGGGCGGGCACCGGGATCTCGTCGAGCCGGGCGTGGGACAGCTTCGCCTCGGCGTCCCGCCCGGCCGGGTGCCACAACACATGGCCCAGCACGCGGTCCGCCCACTCCTGCTGCGCCTGCTTGTCGGTGCTGCCCCGTTCCTCCTCGACCCGACCGGCGGTGACCACCGACAGGCCGACCTTGAACAGGCGCTCCCACTGCAGCGCAGGCGGGCGCGGGATGGACAGGGCGACAGCCCACAGGGCCAGCCCCGCCGCGACGACCTCGACCCACAGCTCGACCGTCATGTCTCCCCCGCCGCGGCCCGCGCCTTGGCGGCCTGCTGGCGCCACGGCAGCCGTGGGCGGTTGTCCCAGCGCGGCAGGGGCGGGCCTTCGCCGCTCCGGGCCCGCTCCGCGATCAGGTAGAGCGAGGTGTACACGGCCAGGAACTCCCAGAACGGCTTCTCGGTGATGGTGAACTCCACGAAGGACCACGCCAGGTAGCCGAGCATGGCCGCCGGCATGGTCCAGGCCACCACCTCGGCCACCGTACCGCGCGTCGCCGCGATCAAGCGGCCCGCCATGCCGATGATGGCGACCACCAGCCAGCCGAGCAGCACCAGCCCCGGCACGCCGTAGTGCGCGAGGAACTCCCAGAAGATGCCGTGGGGATAGTCGTACAGGCTCTGGGACAGGTAGTAGTGGTACTGGGGCAGCAGGTCGGTGTAGCCGCCGGCGCCGATGCCGCGGCCCCACGTGTCCTGGAACATCTGGACGCAGACCTCCCAGTTCCACTGCCGGTAGCTCTGCCGCAGCGTCAGGGCGTTGGTCGTGATGCGGGTCAGCGCGGCCGCGCCCGACAGGTTCGACGCAACGATGAGCACGCCGACGGCGGCGCTGGCGGCGGCCAGGCGGATGAACCAGCGGCGGAACACCGGGTGGGCCAGCGACACGAGCATGCCGCCGATCAGCGTGGCGTAGGCGCCACCGCGCGAGCCGGACTGCAGCATCGAGTAGAAGATGAACGCCCCGGCGCCGGCCAGGGCCACCCGCAGCCAGGTCCGCCGCTCGACCAGCGCCAGCCCGAAGCAGGTCGGGATGATGAACATCAGGTTCATCGCGAACCAGTTCGGCTGCTGGCCGAGGCCGGTCTCGCGGCCACCGCCGGCCGCCGCCTGGAAGGCGTTGCCCGACACCAGCGACGAGCCATCGGTCAGCGCAGCGACCAGGCCGATGGCCACACAGGCGCCGATCCACGCCAGCACCACCCAGCGGAAGTGGGCCCACGTGCGCACGAAGGCCAGGATCACCAGCGTGTTGGCCAGCACCAGGCCGAGGGGGATGACCTCGCCCAGGGTCTCCTTGAGGGACACGCTCCACAGCACCGTCAGCGCGACCCAGCTGCAGAGCGCCAGGAAGGGGGTCTTCCACGGCCAGGCGCGCCACAGCCGCTCGCGGTGGAAGACGACGTGGAAGACCAGCGCGGCCAGGCAGAGCAGCAGCGCAGGCTCGAAGGGGCCGATGCCCATCCGGCCGATCCGGAAGAAGACCGTGGCGCCCGTGGACAGCAGCCGCGCGGCGATGAGCACGCAGACGCCCAGCAGCGGGTACTCGAGCACGGCCAGGGCCCCGGCCGTGCCGATCACGGCCGCGATGGTGACGCGGGGGTCGAAGGCGAGGGTACTGATCAGCACGAGCTCGACGACCAGCACGACGAGGAGCCAGGCGGGCCCGCCGATCCAGGAGGTCGCTCGGTGCAGGCGCTCGATCACGGGGCTCCGGAGGGCGGGGGCGGGCGCGGACCGGGAGAGCATAGGCCCCCGCCCGCAGCCTGTCTCGCGTCCGGATTGCGACGCCTTCGGCACCCCGGCATCCGAAGCGGCACATGCCCACGGCGGGCGCCGGTGTTGACACGCCCAGATCGAGTTGTCACACTGCCTCCGCCTGGGGTGTGTGCCCCCAGTCGGTCCGGCTCGCCGGACACTCACCGCAACCCCACGAGGAGATCCCCATGAAGAAGAACCTGCTGATGCTGGCCGCCGGCGCGACCACCCTGGCCCTGGGCGCCACCACCCTCGCCGCCTGCGGCGACAAGGATGACGACAGCGGCACCGGCGACAACGCCTGCAACGCCTGCAACGCCTGCAACGCCTGCAACGCCTGCAACGCCTGCAACGCCTGCAACGCTTGCGGTGGCTGAGCCTTCCCGGCTCACCAGCTCGCGCCCCGGCGTCCTCGCGACGCCGGGGCGCGCTGCGTCTCGGGGTCCCCTCCCCAGCAGCGGTGCGCTAGACCGACTCCTCGAACGCCACCCCGGACCCTCCACCGTGCTCCTGCTCCTCCCCCTGCTCCTGGCCTGCGACGAGCCCGCCCAGGACCAGCACCACGCCGTCGCCCTGTCGAAGATCCCGGCCACCGTCGAGCCCGTGACCGAGAGCGAGTGGCTGCAGGACCACTGGACCTTCCCGGTGCCGGCCCAGGGGGACGCGCCGGCCGACTGGGCGCCCATCGAAGCGTCGCTGGACCCGACGGCATGCGGCACCTGCCACCCCGCGCAGTACGCCGACTGGAAGGACAGCTGGCACGCCATCGGCATGGGCCCGGGCGTGATGGGACAGCTGGTCGACTGGGACGGCAGCGACGATCGCACGGTGCTGCAGTGCCAGCGCTGCCACGCGCCCCTGACCGAGCAGCTTCCACGCCTGAAGACCGGCCAGGACGCCGACGGCAAGGCCGTCTACGGCGACAACCCGCTCTACGTGGCCGACCTGCGCGACGACGGGCTGACCTGTGCGGGCTGCCACGTCCGCCAGCACGTGCGACACGGCCCGCCCAAGGACGGCCGCCCTGCCGACGAGACCGGCCGCGCGCTGGTCGACGGGCCGCACGACGGCTTCGTGCCGCGGGACGAGTACCGCGACAGCAGCTTCTGCATGGACTGCCACGACTTCGAGCAGCAGCAGCTGGCGCTCAACGACAAGCTGCTGCAGGAGACCACGGCCGAGTGGGCGCGCACGTCCTACGCCGCCGACGGCGTGACCTGTCAGTCCTGCCACATGCCGGAAGGCCGCCACCTGTTCCGCGGCATCCACGATCGCGACACGGTGCTGCAGGGCGTCGACGTCCAGGCCGCGCTCACCGAGCCCGGCAGCCTGCTGAAGCCCATCCAGGCGACGCTGACGCTGACGAACAGCGGCACGGGCCACCGGCTGCCCACCTACACGACCCCCGAGATCAAGCTGTTCATCTGGCAGGTGGACGAAGACGGCGCCGAGCTGGCCGACACCCGGCGCGAGGGCTCGGTGGGCCGCCGGATCACGCCGAACCTGCAGAAAGAGCTCTACGACACGCGGCTCCTGCCGGGCGAGCAGAGCACCCTGCCCTATGGCGCCCGCCGTCACCTGCAGGCCCACGCGCTCGTCGCCCGGGTCGAGGTCTGGCCGGACGAGGCCTACCGCCGCTTCTATGAGATCAAGCTCAAGAAGCCGGAGAACCATCCCCGGGGCGAGGCGCAGCTGCGCGAGGCGATGCAGGCGAGCGTGGACTCGCGCTACACGCTGTGGGAGCAGACGATCCCGCTCTGATCAGGCTCGACGGCGACCGCTCGGCGCGCCGGCTCAGCGGCGGCGCTGGCTCAGCGGCGGCGACGACGACGCTGGCGCTGGGCACCAGGGTGCTGCGGCCGGTGCACCGGCACGGGCACGGGGACCGGCTCGGGTTCCGGGCCCCGCAGCACGTCCTCGAGCCACTCCCGCAGGCGATCGGCCAGCTCGGGCAGAGACCCTCGGTCATGCTGCTTGCGGTCCGTCACTCGCTCCTCCCGGGCGCAGGGGTGGCTTCCCTGTTCACAGTATAGACACTGGAGCGGGACTGGCGAGTCCTTCCTGGCCGCCGCCCGCTGGCGCTCCGTCCCCCCGCCCCGGACAGCCCCCCGTTGTTCCCGCTCCCGCGCAGGTTTCCGCTCTCCCTGGTGCTCGCGCTGGCGGTCTACCTGGCGCTGGCGACCGCGACGGTGAGACAAGTCGGGACCGTCGGCGAGGTCGACCTGTCGTGGGGACGAGGCGCCCCCCCGGCGGTGCTGACGTCCCTGGACCCGCCGACCTGGGCCGACGGCGCGGCCGAGCCGACCAGCGGCGACCGCGCCGGGCCGCTGGTCGCCAGCCAGGTGCGGCCGATCGAGGGCCTGGCGCTGGGGCCGCTGCGGCTGCCGCTGATGGTGAACAGCTACACGGGCGGGCTGCTGGACTGGCCGGCCCGGTTGCTGTTCCTGGCGACGGGCAGCCGACGGGCCGTCACCGCGCTGCACGTGCTGCTGGGCGCGCTGCTGCTGGCCGGACTGCACCGGTTCCTGCGGCGACGCGGCACCGACATCGCCGCGGCGGTCGGCGGGCTGGTGCTGGCGACGGACTGGGGCTTCGTCTTCTACCGGAAGGTGCTGGGCGGCACCGAGCTCGGACTGCTGGCGGGCGGGCTCTTGTGCCTGACCGCCCTGTGGAGCCGGCGCTGGGGCGGCGGGCGCCACGGGCTCCTGCTGTTCGGCCTGGGCGCGGGCCTCGGCCTGGCCGCCAAGGCCACCTTCGCCCTGTCGCTGGTGGCGCTGCTGTTCACCGCGCTGCTGATGCGCTGGGACCGTCCGGCGATGGCGCCTCCGCCCCCCAAGGGACTGTGGAAGCCGGCCCTGGCCCTGGTCCTGCCGCTCGTGCCGCTGCTGGTGGCCGCGGTGCACCACATGACCGCCGTGCCCGCGCATGTGCCGAGCCACGACTTCCCGGCCCTGCAGCTGTCGCGGGTCGAGGGCGCGCTGCGCGGCGGAGCCGGTCCGGCCCGCGAAGGCCTGGCCAACCTGTGGCTGATGGTGTCGGAGCCGTTGGGCTTCTTCGGGCCGGCCTACGGCGTCGCCGACGCCCCTGGCGCCGACCCGCTGCGCCTGCTGGGCTGCCTGCTGGCGCTGGGCGGCGTGGCGCTGGGCTGGCGCTCCTGGCGCGACCGCAGCCCGGCGGACGCGCTGCTGCGGTTCAGCAGCGTCTACCTGGCGCTGCAGCTGCTGCTGTTGTGGGCCGTGGCCCGCGATCTGCACCACCTGGCCCAGGCCGCCCCCACCGCCGCCATCGTCGTCGGGCTCTCGCTGGACCGGCTGGCCGGGCGGTTCACACCGCCGCGCTCCCCCGCGCGGGCCCGCTCCGCGCTGCTGCTCGCCGCCCCGCTGTGCCTGGCCGGCGCCATCAGCCTGGGGCGCACCGACGCCGTCGTGCGCCAGGTGACCGTCCCCACCTTCACCGAGGCAGGCCAGCAGGCCATCGTCGACCTGCTGCACGACCACGACGCCCGCCGGCTGCTGGTCGCCGACTACGAGAGCTACGGCATGCTCGAGCTGCGGGCCCCCGACGTCGACGCCGTGCACGCCTGGCCCGCCATGGCGACGGCCGCGCGCGAGCGACGCGATCCGCTGCCGGCGCTGCTGGCCTACGCCGCCGATCAGGACCGCCTGCTGCTGACCGTCCAGGCCAGCCAGCCGATGGCCTACAACCTGCGCCGCTCGCCCGCCCAGCTCGAGACCGCCGCCGCAGCCGCGGGGCTGTCGCTCACCGCGGTCGGACGGCTGCCCGGCGACGCCGCCGTCCTGTGGCGGGTCGACCGCTGAGCGCCCCGTTCAGCGCTGCGCGACCGCGCTGTCCAGCGTCGCCGACAGCCGGGCGACCTCGGCCTGGAAGGTGGCGAGGTGCTCGGGCGCCAGGGTCCGGTGCGTGGTCTGGTGGTAGTCCAGCGGGTCCACGACCTTGTCGCCCTGGTGCAGCTCGTAGTGCAGGTGCGGCGCCGTGCTGCGCCCGGTGTTGCCCGACAGGGCCACGACCTGGCCGGCCGAGACGCGCTGGCCGGCCTTCACCTGGGTCTCCGACAGGTGCAGCATCTTGGCGATGGTGCCGTCGTCGTACTGCAGCTCGACGCAGTTGCCGTTGGCGTGCCAGTTCCAGTCGGTGCGCAGCACGGTCGCGTTGCGCGGCGACTTGACCGGGGTGCCTTCGGGCGCCTTGAAGTCCATGCCCTTGTGGGTGGGCCGGTCCTTGAGCAGCGAGGTGATCTGCTCGTAGGACTCCAGGGGCCCGTCGACCAGGTGCTCGCTGACCTCGCGGCCGTCGGCGTCGAAGTAGCGGGCGAAGGACTCGCCGGGGACCTGGAAGCGGTAGGCGTTCAGGGTGCGGCCCAGCTTGTTGCTGTGGAACCGTGCGGCGGCGACTTCCGGGTGGCCCTGGGTGTTGACGTACCAGGCGACCTCGACCCGGTCGCCCTGCTGCAGGTCGCGGCGCAGGTCCAGGTCCCACACGAACAGGCGGGCGTAGGCGGCGGACAGGGCGTCGCCGTCTTCGCCTTCGGCGCTCTGGAAGGTGCGGGCCAGCGAGTGCGACACATCGGCGGCGGTCAGGCGCCAGTTGGCGGGCACGTCGACGGCGGGCACCGCGGCGACGGGGACGCCAGCCGCATCCGCCAGGGCGCCGTCCGCCATGGCGGGCGCGGCGGCCAGCCCGTCGCTGTCGGCGGTGGCCGAGGTCGTGAGCGTCAGCTCGACGTCCGGCGCGTCGCAGTCCGCGTCGTCGCCCGACGGGCGGTCGAGGACCATGACCAGGTTCAGGGCCAGGGAGCTGCCCAGCAGGACGTAGAGGAGCCAGGGCTTGCCGAGGGGGGGCTGCAGCATGGGAACACCAGGAACCGGCTCGCGACGAGGAGACGCGGCCGAGGCAGGAGCGACGGGAGGAGCGGGCGGCGGACGATGGGCGCGCCCAGCAGGCCCCGGTGCGGGGTCGCGCGGGCGCGCGCGAGGGAGGTCCGCAGACCTTCGCAAGCTCACTGGCGCCTGTCAAGCCTGGTGTTCGAAATCACCTGAAGGTTCTGCCGGAGAGAGCGCTCGCTGCTGGGCTCCCAGCGCCTCGATGGCGTCCGCGCAGCGCCGGGCGGCGGCCTTCCAGGCCTTGGGATCCTCCGGACGGTCGCGCAGCTCGCCGAAGTCCACCGGTGGCCCGAAGACCACGTCGAGGGGGTGGTTGGCCGGGTCCCCGAAGTTCTTGCGCATCTCGGCGAACAGATCGTTGCTGGCGCCCAGCACGAAGATCGGGATCACCAGCACGTCGGGGCACTGGAGCGCCACCAGGCCGACCCCCCGGGTCAGGCGCGTGAGCCGGTAGGGATCGCCCGTCTTGTTCCGGGTGCCTTCGGGGTGGATGCCGACCACCGTGCCGGGCAGCTGCAGCTCGGCCACCAGCCGCTCGAGCGCGTATTCGTTGAAGGCCATGCCCTCGCGGCTGCGCAGGATGGGCGGGAACATCGACATGCCCGACATCAGCAGGTTGAGCGGCGGGCCGAGCGGGTGGTCGTAGAAGAAGGTCGAGCGGACCGGGAACAGCACCCGGCGCGACAGGCGCGTGTGCCGGAAGGTGACCGCCATCACCTGGAAGAAGTCGAAGAAGCTGCGGTGGTTGGCGACCAGCACCACGCGGCTGTCGGCCGGCAGGTCCGCGACGTGGTGGAGCCCCGTGATCCGCATGCGGCGGCTGCTGGCCGCCCAGGTCATGAAGATCATGAACGTGGAGTTCCACGCCTTGGCCCAGAAGCCCAGGTGGCGCACGAACAGGTCGGCCAGCGAGAAGGCCGCCCGCTCCATGGGCTGGAGCACGGCGCGCTGCTGGGGGGTGGGCGGAGGGGGTGCGGTCATCGACGGTCTCCTCGGCTAACCAGCCGTCTGCTCCCCGTGCCTCCCGGCGCTACACTGGCGACCTCGCCCGTCCTCCTCCGCACTCCCCACCGCCCTCCACCGAGCCTCCGTGCACGTCACCCCCGTCCACGATGACGTGGCGCCGCCGCTGGCAGACGGTCGCTACCGGCTGATCGGGGTCCTGGGCGCGGGCGGCATGGCCACCGTCTACAAGGTGTGGGACAGCCGGCTGCAGGTGGCCCGCGCGGTCAAGCTGCTGGCACCGGCCCTGGCCCGCAGCCCCCGGACGCGCGAGCGCTTCGAGAGCGAGGCCCGCCTGATGGCCCGGCTGCACCACCACAACATGGTGACCGTGCACGACGTCGGCCACGACCCCGGCGGCGCCGAGGGCGATCGCGCCTGGATGGTGATGGAGCTGCTCACCGGCGGCAGCCTGGCCGACCGGCTGCTCACCGACGGCCCGATGGCCCCGTCGCGGGCCTGCCAGGTCTGCCACGACGTGCTGCTGGCGCTGCAGGTCGCCCACGACGCCGGCGTCGTGCACCGGGACATCAAGCCCCACAACATCCTGCTGGCCGGCGACGGCACGCCCAAGATCACCGACTTCGGCATCGCGCGGGCCAACAACCGCAACATCTCGCTGACCCGCACGGGCGCGGTGATGGGCACCTGGGCCTTCATGGCCCCCGAGATCCGCAGCAACGCCAAGCAGGCCGACGTGCAGTCCGACCTGTACGCGATGGGCGCGACCCTCTACATGATCGCGACGGGCCGCCAGCCGCTGGACCTGCAGGCCAGCAACGTCCGGGACCACATCCTGGGCGATCTGCCGCCGGCCCTGCGCACCGTCATCGAGCGCTCCACCGAGTACCTGCCCCAGGACCGCTACGGCTCGGCCCGCGAGATGGCCGCCGACCTGCTGCCCCTCGTCACGACCCTGGCCGACCTGCCGGCCCCCGAGGTGGAACCTGCTCCCGACTTCGGGCCCGACTCCGCGCCCGTGCCCGATCACCCGACCACGCTGCTCGGGGACAGCGATCTGCCGCCCGACAGCGACGACGACGAGAGCTCGGCCGAGGCGCCCGCGGACGAACGAGGCGCGGCCCCGCTCCAGCCGCCGCCCTCGCCGGCGGATGGCCTCCTCGCGGTCGACGAGCCGTCGCACACCATGGTCCCGCCCGAAGGCCTGGCCGAGCCGCTGCCTTCGGCGAGCTCGCTCGCGCCCCCGCCGAGCCGTGACACCTTCCTGTCGGCAGACCTGGACGACGAGCTGCCCGCGCCCACGGCCGGCGGGCGCCGCATGTGGGTCCCGGCCCTGGCCGCCCTGCTGCTGGTCGGAGGGGTCGGCGGCATCTGGTGGAACAGCCGCTCGACCCCAGGGGAGGAGGGAGCCGCGCCGGTCGAGGCGCCGGCCACCGTGACGGCCGAGGGCGTGCGCCGGAAGGACCCGCCGTTGGCGGGAATCGCGGGGGAGGAGGCGGCTGCGGGAGAGGCGGCTGCGGGAGAGGCGGCTGCGGGAGACGCGGCTGCCAGCGAGGCGCCCGATGCGACGGTGCCCGCCGAGGCGGCCCCTGCGGCCGTGCCTCGGGAGACGGCTCCTGCCGCCGCGCCGCGCGAGACGGCCCCGCGGGAGCCGGCCGCGCCGGAGCCCGAGCCGGGCCTGCTGCGGATCAACAGCCTGCCGCCCGCCCAGGTGTCCATCGATGGCGGCCCGCTGCGCGACACGCCGATCCGGGACGGCGTGTCGCTGCGCCCGGGGACGCACCGCCTGCGGTTCGTCGATGCGTGGGGCACCGAGCGCACCACCTCCGTGACCATCCAGGCCGGCAAGGCCCAGGTGGTCTGCTGGGACATCGAGGCCGACGCCGCCTGCGCCCGATAGACTGACCGGGTGCGACCTGTCCTTCCCTTCCTGCTGACCCTGGTGCTGGGGTCCGGCGCGGCCCATGCCGCGGACGTGGTGCTGCACGACGGCGTGCAGCCCGACGCGGCCCGCGTGGCCCTGGCTGCCGTGCCCGACCTGTCGGCCTCCGCCACCCTGGTGACCCCGACCGGCCTGACCGCCACGCTGCGTCCCGCCCTGCCCGGCCCCGGCCAGCTGCGTCTGTGCGACGGCCCGCCGCTCACCGCCGCCGCGCTGACCGCCGCCGGCCGCGAAGCCGCCGGCCACGTCGCCTACTTCGAGTTCGACCAGGCCGCGGGCATCCTGGACGGCGTGCTGCCGCGGCTGGTCTGCCTGGACCACGCGGTCGACCCCCAGGAAGCCGGCCGCACCTGGTTCCTGCGCGGCTACATCGCCCACGAACAAGGCCAGGACGACGTCGCCCGTCGGGCCTTCCGCCAGGCCCTGCTGTTCTCGCCGGAGATGCCGTGGGACGGCGACTACCCCGACAGCGGCCGCCCCCTGCTCGAAGACGCGCGCCAGGCGCTGACCGATCAGCAGCCCCTGACCCTGCTGCCCGCCGCCGACGGCGCGACCGTCTGGCTGGACGGCCGTCAGGTCGACCCCAGCACGCCCCTGTCCATGGCCCCCGGCGAGCACCTGCTGCAGGTGTCCACGATCCCGATGCTGACCCTGGCGGTGGACGCCGGGGCCGGCGCCGACCGCCTGCTGGTCCCGAACCTGGTCGACGACGCCGTCGTGCACCAGGTCGACGGCAGCCGCGGGCGGGCGCGGATCGACGCTGCGCTGGGCCCGGCGCTGGCGTCCGACGATCGGCTGATCGTCGTGGCCGGCCAGACGGTGTGGGTGCGGTCACCGGATGGGGCCTGGAGCCCCGCCGGAGCCTCGGCCCCGGCGACGACCGCGACCGTGCAGCCCGACCCGGTGGCGCCGCCCGCCGACCCGCCGCCGGCGGACGACCCGCCGTCCCGCCGCCGCAGCGGTCCGGGCGCGCTCGGGTGGTCTGGCGTCGGGCTGGCCGTGGCCGGTGGCGGGGTCATCGCCGCCGGACAGGTCGTCGGTCGGTCCGCAGTGTCCGACGCCCAGACCGCCACCACCGACGGCGACGGCACCGCCTGGAGCCAGGCCGCCTCCCGCTACGACACGGCCGAGCTGCTGCTCCCCATCGGCTACGCGGCTGCCGGGGTCGGCGGAGCGCTGCTGGTCACCGGCATCGCGCTGGACCACGACGGCCCCACCCTCGCTCCGCTGCTCGGTCCGGGCATGGCGGGCCTGCGCGCCGAGGTGCCCTGGTGATCCTCCTCCTCCTGGTGACCGGCTGCCTCCCTCCCCTGCCCGCGGGCCCCGGGGCCGGCGACGGCGACACCGACGTCTCCGACAGCGGCATCTCCGACGGTGGGGACACCGACGCGGACACCGACGCAGACTCGGACACCGACACCGACACCGACACCGGTGCCGACGACGCCGACGGCGACGGCTTCTCCGTGCCGGACGACTGCGACGACACCGACCCGGACGTGAACCCCGACGCCACCGAGATCTGCGACAACGGCATCGACGACAACTGCGACGGCCGGGCCACGCCCTGCCAGTTCGACGGCGACTACGGCGTGGACGACGCCGTCGGCACCGTCAGCGGCCAGACGACCAACGGCTACGTCGGCTCGTCGCTCGCGGTCGTCGTCATGGACACCGGCCCGGCCGTCGCCGTGGGCGCCGGGTGGGACAACCAGGGCGTCGTGTGGTTCTTCCAGGACTTCTCGCCGTCCGACGGCTCGGCGGACCTCACGACGGCCGACGCGACCCTGTCCCTGCGCGGCGAAGCCACCGGCGATCAGAGCGGCCGGGCCATGGCCGTCGCCGATGTCGACGGCGACGGCCACCCCGACCTGCTCGTCGGCGGCTACGCCAGCACGCTGCTCGGGTCCATCGCCACGACGCGGACCACCGGCCCCATCGTGCACATCGTCCACGGCCCGATCCCCTCGTCGGCCGACGACCTGTACACCGCGGCCGATGTGCGCATCACCGGCGGCACCACCGCGACCGCGACCTACGGCCACATCGAGCTCGACGTGGCCGACGTCATGGGCCTCCGCCGGGCCGACGTGATCCTGAGCTTCCACACCTTCTCGGATGCCGCCGGCACCAACGCCCCGGTCAACCGGGGCGGGCTGGCCGTGCTGGCCGACCGACCGGCCGGCGAGCTCGATCTCGAGACCGACGCCGACCTGCGCATCGAAGGCGAGTCGCTGGGGGACGGCCTGGGTGCGGGCCTGGCCACCGTCGACGTCGATGGGGACGGTATCGACGACATCGTGGTGGGCGGACACGGGGCCGGCGGCGCCGACAGCTCGTCCCACGGCACCGTCTACGTGGTCGACGCGTCCGACTACGAAGGCGACGGCAACATCGTGTCCATCGACGATATCGCCGATCTGACCATCGAAGCCAGCGGCGCCACCGACCGGCTGGGCTTCACGGTGGCCGACGTCGGCGACGTGGACGGCGACGGCCGCGAGGACATCGCCATCGGCGCCGACGGCAGCATCTACGGCCAGCCCGACGCCGGCGAGGTGCTGGTCTTCCACACCGGCGGGCTGCCGGCGAGCGGCGCGCTGACCGCCGGCGACGCCGACTTCCGCCTGCAGGGCCAGGAGTCGGGCCGCTCGGGCGGGCGGCTCGGCTTCGAGATCGTGCCCGCCGGCGACGTCGATCACGACGGCCACGACGACTTCTACGCCAGCGGGATCTGGGAAGAGGTCGCCGGGACCGCGTCGGGCCGGGTCCACCTGGTCCCCGGCGGCCTGACCGGCCTGCTCGGCGTCGACGACGACGGGCTGCTCGCCACCTTCAGCGGCGCGGCCGGCACCGACTTCGGCGTGTCCATGATCAGCAACCGCGATCTGACCGGTGACGGCGTGGCCGATCTGGCCGTCGGCGCCTGGTCGTGGAGCACCGGGCGCGGCCGGGTCTACGCCTTCGCGAGCCCGACCTGGTGAGCGGGCTGCTGTGGCTGCTGGGCTCCGTCGTCCTGGCCAAGGGCGTCGCGCCCGACAGCCCGGCGCGCGTGGCCGCCCCGAGCGCTGGCACGCTCATGCGCTGGGCCGCGACGCAGGACCAGACGGTGAAGCTGCTGACGCCGGACGGGGTGAAGTAGCGGTGGGAGGGGCGACGGGGGCCGACCGGTGGGTCAGGGGCCGACCGGACGCCGCAGCGAGGCCGGATCGCGCCGATACTGCGCATCCCGCTCGTCGGAGAAGCCTGAGGTGGCGTGGGGCAGGTAGGCGCCGAGGGCCTGGAGCACGGCATCTTCGCCGCCGAACTGGACCGGGAGGCGCAGGTGCTTGCCGTCGGCCATCCGCAGCAGGATCCACGAGGTGGCCTTGTTGCGCACGACGAAGGCGTAGATCCACACGATCTCCTGGGGCCGCTCCCGCAGCAGCTGCAGGGGCCTGGCCTTGCGCGGATCGCCGAGTGCAGGGATGAAGAACAGCAGCCCCAGCAGGCCGGCACCGGCACACAGCACCCAGAGGTTCCGTTCCGGCGGGGACAGCGCGAAGAACGACGCCGCCGCCAGCGACAGGAACAGGACCGGCACGACGATGGCCGTCTTCCGGTAGCTTCGCTTGCGGTCGACGACCTGCTGCACGAGCAGGGTCTCGAGCTGTGGAGGGAGCTCACTCACGGGCCCGCCAGAGGTGGACGTTGGTCTCCGCCCCTATCGGGGCCGCGCTCTCGCCGTCCAGACCTGGCAAGTCGGCCCCAGGCCCGCCCGCCGCATGGGTCTACGCTCAGCGGATGAAGAGAAGGCCCCTGGCCGCTCTACCCGAGACGCAACGAAGCCCGCCGGAGCGGGCTTCGAGCCGAGAGAGCGCTCATCAGCTGCAAACACGACTGCCAGCCCGTATGCTCGGCCCGAGGGAGGCCCCATGGACTTGGCTGGCACCTTTGGATGCGTCTTCACTGCTGTCTTCCTGGCAGCGGTGTTTGGGGTCGCGATCTTCTTGGGCGCTCGCAGCCGCAAGCAGGAAGAGACCTGGGACGAGTTGGCCGACTCCCCGGGTCCTCCTCCCAGCTTCCCGACGAAGCAGCAGGCTGCTCCAGCCCGGCCCAGGACGCGACCAGCATCCGTCACCCGCAGCCCGCAGACCGCCAACGCCCGGTGGACGGGCGCCGGAGAGTCCATCAGCGTGGCCGGCCGCACCTTCGACGCCCCCTGGGTGTGGTTCGGAACCGAGCTGAAAGCAGCAGGCGACCGGTACGGGACCGAGGCGGCCCTCGTGAATCCTCGCTTGCCTGTCGACTTCGCGGCGCCCGATTCCCGGGGCGAAGGCATGGGCTACTGGCCTCGATACGCCGACATCAGCCCCCAGTGTCGAGCGGCTTACCTCCAGTGGCTTGCCGACGGTCGCCAGGGCCCACACGCCAACATCGGCTACGTGTTCCTGTACTTCTACGGCATCGAGCGGCGGTTGTTGGTCGACCTCCTCCCCAAGGGCCACGAACAACCAGAGGTGGTGCGTCTCCTGGCGGAAGTGCGCCGGCTGCGTGAGCTCTACAAGGAGAACGCCTCGTTCGCGAGCTACTCGGGAGGGTTGCTCGACTTCGTCCAGGCGGGTGACCACGCGCGGCAGGACCCGACTCAGCTTCGCCCCCCTCTGCACAGCTCTCACTGGGACCTCCCTCTCGGCCTTCGCGTTGCGCTGGGCAAGCAGTTGTCCAGCGGGCAACCCCTGACCGCTGACTGGGCACTCGCCTGGGGCCTGCACCACTTCTCGGTCGGCAAGCGCACTCCCGTGGATCGGTGTCGGGACGAGGTCATCGCCTTGTTCAGGATCCGGTTCGAGGAGCGCTACCCCGGGGGGATGAAGGTCAAGGCTCCGAAGCGTCGGATCAAGGTGGAGTACCGCTCCGCCAGCCCGTCGTTGCTCCAGTCCGCGTCCTCGCTGGAGATCGACCTCCCGGATGTGGGGGCGCTCTCGGCGCCTCTCGAGAAGGTCCACGCCGTGCTTGACGCCTGTTGCGATGAGTTGGCTTCGTACAGCCGTTGGGTTGGAAGGAACCCCGACCAGGTGGGCAGCCTGCAGGCAGCGGCCCTGCTCCCTCCAATCTTGATCGCCACCTTGGACACACCATCGCTCTCCGGGCTTCGGTCGTGGTTGGCTGGTCTGGACTTGAATGGAGGAGATGTCGGAGCCCAGGAACTGCTGGGTGTCTGGCAGCCAGCGTCGGGAAAGTGGAGCAAGAAGGACTCGGTCCAGCTCTGCCAACTGCTCGATGGCCATGGTGTCGGGGTCGAGCCGGATGCCCGATTCGGGGGCGCCCGCCTGGACAATGCGAACCGCCTGGTTCTGTTCCGCCTCGAATCCGGTGCGCCGGACACGCCCTCGAACGCCTACCAGTCAGCCACACTGGCGCTCCACCTCGCTACCGCGGTTGTGCATGCCGACGGAGTGATCGACACCCAGGAGGAGGAGGGGCTCGAACGATTGCTGGAACGGAACCTCCACCTTTCCTCACCCGAACGAACCCGCCTCCGAGCACACCTGCGCTGGCTACTCCTCGACCACCCCGGGATGGGGGGCCTGAGCACGCGACTCAAGGCCCTGGCTCCGAGCGACCGGACCGCACTCGCCAAGACAATGGCCGCCATGGCAACGGCAGGCGGTGGCGCGGGGCCTTCCGAACTCAAGCTCCTCGAGAAGATCTACAAGCACCTCGGCCAGGACCCGACTCAGCTGTATGAGCATGTCCATCAGGCCGCCGCGGCCCCGGCATCGGACCAGGGGCCCATCACCGTCCGCGAAGGACGCCAGGGCCCTGTCGGCCACAGCATCCCAGGCCCACCTCAGACCAGCAGCCCTCCCAGAGCCAAGCCGGGATTCGAGCTCGACCTCGAACGCGTGGCCCACCGCGTCAAAGAAACCGAGCAGGTCGCCAGGATACTCGGGGACATCTTCGACAGCGACGACCTGCACGGGGAACCCGAGCGCACCTCGCCGGACGAGCCCGCCGTGGAAGGCGTCGCCGGATTGGACGAGGCACATTCTGCGCTCGTTCGGATCCTGGTGACGCAGCCGACCTGGCAGCGCGAAGATGCAGAAGCAAGAGCCGATGCCCTGGGGTTGTTCCTCGGCGGCGCGATCGAGACCATCAACGATGCCACCTACGATCACTGTGACGCCCCACTCGTCGAGGGCGACGAAGAACTCGAGATCGACCCTCAGGTCGCTGCGGAGTTGTGCCCATGAAGACCCGACAGCTTCGTCCCCGAGAGCGGGACGCCATCCTGCAGTCCTTGCGCGCCGGAGTCGTGCCGCGTGTCGGCCAACAGCACATCCAGGTGGGCCGCGCCCGAGAAGTCGAGGCTGTGGTGCGTGACATCGATCGCATCGCCGACGGGGGCTCGGCGATTCGCTTCGTCATCGGTGCGTACGGCTCCGGCAAGACCTTCTTCCTGCAGCTCGTGCGGTCGATCGCCATGGAGAAGAAGCTGGTCGCCGCACACGCCGACCTGACTCCCGACCGACGCCTGCAGGCGTCGGGAGGCCAGGCGCGCAACCTCTTCGCGGAGCTGATGCGCAATGTGTCGACGCGCTCGAAGCCGGACGGTGGGGCCCTCCCGAGTGTCGTCGAGCGTTTCGTGTCGAGTGCCCTCCAGGAGGCGCGGGCGGAGGGTGTCCCGCCCACGGCGGTGCTCCATCGTCGGCTCGAAGCCTTGTCGGAGCTCGTCGGGGGATACGACTTCGCCCACGTCGTCGAGCGGTACTGGACAGGCCACGACACCGGCAACGACAGGATGAAGGCGGATGCAGTCCGCTGGCTTCGAGGCGAATTCACAACGAAGACGGACGCCCGCAAGGCGCTGGGCGTGCGGACCATCGTGGACGACAACAACGTCTACGACCAGTTGAAGCTGATGGCAGTCTTCGTTCGGCTGGCAGGGTACTCCGGCCTGCTCGTCGGACTCGATGAGATGGTCAACCTCTTCAAGCTCTCCCACACCGCATCGCGCAATGCCAACTACGAACAGATCCTCCGCGTCTTGAATGACAGCCTTCAAGGGTCGGCCGCCGGGCTGGGGTTCGTGATGGGCGGCACCCCGGAGTTCCTGATGGACACGCGTCGGGGGCTTTACAGCTACGAGGCGCTCCAGACCCGACTCTCCGAGAATCGGTTCGCCACCGGCGAGCTCGTGGACATGAGTGGTCCCGTGATTCGGCTCGCGAGCCTGTCACCAGAGGATCTCTTCGTCTTGCTGACCAAGCTCCGAAGTGTCTCCGCGGACAGGGAGACCGGGACCGACCTTGTTCCGGACGAGGCCCTCAAGGCGTTCATGGTCCATTGCCACGAGCGCATCGGGGAGGCGTACTTCCGCACACCGCGCAACACCATCAAGGCCTTCGTGCAGATGTTGGCCGTCCTGGAGCAGAACCCTGGCACCTCGTGGCAAGACCTCCTCGGCAACGTGGACATCTCCGCTGACGAAGGCGGCGCTGATGACCTCGCGCTCGACGACGACGCCCAAGGAGACGACGAGCTCTCCTCGTTTCGGCTGTAGGCCATGAGCGCGGGAACGTCCTCGGCATTCGAGCGCCTGCACCCGGACATCCAGCGCCTCCTCTGGCGGTGGGAGTGGCGAGAGCTCAACGATGCCCAGGAGCGCGCCGTGGCGCCGATCCTGGCTGGCGAACAGGACGTGGTCATCGCCGCCCCTACCGGCGGAGGCAAGACCGAGGCGGCCTACCTTCCTCTGCTGACGAGGATCCTCAATGCTTCCGAGCCCGGGTTGCGCGCCTTGTATGTCGCCCCGCTCAAAGCGCTTATCAACGATCAGCATCGGCGCCTGGAGGCGATGACCGAGGCGCTGGAAGTTCCTGTGCACAAATGGCACGGCGATGTGCCAAGTGCTCGAAAGCGGAAGGTGACCCAGACTCCCAGCGGCGTCTTGCTCATCACTCCAGAGTCACTGGAGGCCATCTTCGTCAACCATGGCACTCGAGTGGCTCAGCTCTTCGCGGGCCTCTCTCATGTCGTCATCGACGAACTCCACTCGTTCTTCGGCACGGAACGCGGCAGGCAACTGCAGAGCCTCCTGCACCGCGTGGAGCTGGCTGCAGGTCGACGCGTTCCGCGCGTCGGCCTCAGCGCCACCTTGGGTGATGCGACCCTTGCGGCCACATTCCTTCGACCGGGACAGGCATTGGGGGTAGAGATCATCGAGGGAGGTGCGGCGACCCACGAGCTTCGGCTTCAAGTGCGAGGCTATCGCCACCGGGCTCCGCGGCTGTCGAAGGCCGAGCTTCGCGAGCTCGATGAGCACGGTAGGGAAGCAGTCCTTGAGGATGCCGTGGACGGCGACGTGCTGGACATCGCAGACCACATGTACGGCGCCCTGCGAGGCAAGGACAACTTGGTGTTCGCGAACCGAAGGGCCGAGGTCGAGCTGTTCGCCGACCTGCTCAGGCGTACCTCGGAGCGGCAACGGGTCCCGAACGAGTTCTGGGCCCACCACGGGAGTCTGTCGCGCGAGCTCCGAGAAGACGCGGAGCGAGCGCTCAAGGAATTGGGGGTAGCCACGGCCGTGTGCACATCGACGCTCGAAATGGGGATCGACATCGGCACGGTGCACAGCGTGGCGCAGGTAGGCTGCCCGCCCTCGGTTGCAGCGATGCGTCAGAGACTCGGCCGGTCGGGCCGCCGCGGAGACCCGTCAATTCTCCGCATCTACGTGCAAGAGGCCGAGATCACGGAACGGAGCGCCCCGGCGGACCGCCTTCGACCGGAGCTTGTTCAGGCCGTGGCAATGGTCCGCCTCATGGTCCGAGACAGGTTCTGCGAGGCACCGAGGACGGGTGCCCTGCACCTGTCGACCATGGTGCAGCAGCTGCTCTCGCTCATTGCACAGCACGGGGGTGTTCGGGCAGCCGCAGCGTTCCGCGCCCTATGCGTTGAGGGTCCCTTCGAGGCGGTCGACCAGGCAGACTTCATGCTCTTCCTCCGAGGGCTTGGTGCGGCGGAGCTGATCGAGCAGGACTCCACTGGGCTGCTGCTTCACGGTCGCGTCGGAGAGCGAGTCGTCAACCACTACTCCTTCTACGCTGCCTTTCGGAGCCCCGAAGAGTACCGCCTGGTTTGCAGGGGCCGAACGCTGGGGTCGCTTCCCATCGACTCCCCCCTCTATGAAGGCGCCTATGTCGTGTTCGGGGGCCGACGCTGGAAGGTGGAGTCCGTCGATCAGGAGCGGCGGGTGATCCATCTGTTGCCTTCCAGTGCTGGCCGCCCACCCAAGTTCGGTGGTGGCTCGGGGGCACTGGTGGACGACGAGGTGCGCCGAGAAATGCTCCGCGTCTTGACGGATGGCTCGGTGAACCGCTTCGTCGACCCGACAGGGCTGGACCTGTTGGAGGAAGCCCGCGCCGAGTTCAGCCAGTTGGGACTCACCGGCAACGACATCCTGCGAGATGGCTCGGATGCGACGATCATCTGCTGGGTGGGCGACCGAGCGCTGGACACAATGGCGGTCCAACTCAAGGCCGAAGGCATCGACGCCGCCAGGCATGGCATCGCAGTCTGGGTTGCGAAGACCTCGCCGGAAGACCTCACCGCAGTTGCCCGTACCCTCGCCGCCAGGGGTCCCGCAGACGCAGTCGAGCTGGCGCGTGGCGTCGAGAACAAGGCCGTCGAGAAGTACGACGAGTTCGTGCCGCACGAGTTGCTGTGCCGGGACTACGCCGGCCGGGCGCTGGATGTGGTGGGGGCCTGGGGGGTTTGGAAGCGGCTCGCGGCGTCCACCGCCAGCTGACAGCCGACGCGCGCCGTCCGGCGCCCACACCAGTAGGCCCACCTACGGTCAGCCGGCGAGCAAGCCCTCGACGAACCCATCCGGCCCGCGAACGGTGACCCGCCTATCCGCCCCTCCCCGGAAGGAGTCGGCATGCCTTGAGGTCCCGGCACCGATCCCGCAGTCCGTGAACGATGACGCAGCCAAGTCGCGGCGCAGGCGGCGTCCGGCCTGACGGTCCGTGCGTTCGCTCAACAACAGGGGATGGGATCGGCGCCGAGTCGCTGCATCGCTGGCGCGCGTGTCAAGCGACATCAGAAACTGACCCACCGACGACACCAAGAACTGCCCCCCCCCTCTTCACTGGTGGTGGGTGGTGTCGGCAGCCCGGAGAAGCCCGGACCACCGCTTCTCGCGAAGGCGGTAGCTGTCGCCGCGGATGGTGACGTCGTGGCTGTGGTGGAGCAGGCGATCGAGGATCGCGGTGGCGACGACGCTGTCGCCGAAAACGGTGCCCGACTCGGCGACGTTGCGGTTGCTGGTGACCAGCGTGCTGCCGCGCTCGTAGCGGCGGCTGACCAGCCCCCTCCCTTGCGAGGAGGGGGTCGAGCTCAGTCTCAAAGCCGAGATCCGGCCGATGGCCCCAAGCGGTGACGATCAGCGGTACATGCTGGTGGTCGACCTGTACAAGACCACTGCCGCCGACGGCAAGGAGTTCGTGACCCGCGGAATTCCAGACGTCGGCTACGAGCTCTACTACAAGTCCGAACTCTGTGGTGGGCTGGTCCTTGAGGTTCGATCGAAGGCCATTGCGAGCGAGTAGAGCAGCCGTTGGCCGCGAAATCGCCGGGGAGGCGGGCACCTGACCAACAGCCTCCCCCGCCTCCTGTGTAGCGAGATTCGGCGCGCCATCAGTGACCCACCAACCCCCTCCCCTCCAGCACCCAGCTCAGCCCCAACAGGTTGAGCACGGCCCCCAGGATCGCCACCGCCACCGCGTGCGCGACCGGTGACCGGGCAAGGGTGCGCACGAGCTCCCAGCTGTCCTTGCGCTGCTCGACGCGGGTATGGTCGACGGCGAGAGGGCTCGCTCGGAGAACACGGTCAGGTGAGCCCTACCTGAGCGGATAGTACTCCTGCTCGACTGTGCGCCCGTCGTAGAGCTCGAAGACGATGGTGTAGGTCTCGGGCCCGGCGCGCACGGTCGCAGACTTCAAGACTGTATCGGCCGATGTCTTGAAGGAGTACGTGCCGGATGTCGGGAGCCGATTCTCGGCACATTCGCGATGCGGTTCACACGAAACCGACACCAGGAGAACGAGACCAGCCATGCAGGTTCGATGGCTCATTCTGCATCGGCGGGGAACAGGGTGATGTCTCGGTCGTCGATACCCCGGACCTCGATCCACATGATCCCATCCCCCCGGTAGGAGATGACCACCTCCTCCAGGTCGAGCTCCCGCGCGACGCTCCCCGAATCCGCCTCGGTCCAGGTCGAGTCCACCGCTCGCCACGGGTCCGAGAACCAATCACAGAACGCCTTGGCGCTCCCTCCCAGCGCCACCGACAGCGCGATCAGGGCGCCCGCCGCGTGAACACAGCGACGTCTGACACCGGCGCTGCCTCCGGCAGGCAACTGGTTCGATTCGGTCTCCACCAAGAACAGCGTAGCACTGGCGCTGAGGCCGCAAACAGTGGAGGTTCATGCGTCCGACCGCCAACCACTCCCCTCCCCAACCCACTCGAGACGCAACGAAGCCCGCCGGAGCGGGCTTCGAGCCGAGAGAGCGCTCATCAGCTGCAAGGTCGCGCTGAATCGCAGCGGCTCCGCCGCCTGCGATTCAGAGGTTGTACATCATGTACTGCAGCACCTGCAGCACGTCGCTGTTGGCGTTCTTGGCGACGCGGAAGGTGCTGTAGACCACCTTGCCTTCGCCGGCGCCGAAGCTGACCAGCATGGGGGCGGTGGGGATGTTCCGGGTGACGGTGCCCTGGCGGTAGGTCACGTCGCCGCGCAGGTGCACGCTGACGGAGTCGCTGGCGGTCTCGATGGGCGGCCAGACCGGCAGGTCGTACTCGACCTCGATGTAGTCCTTGTCGAGCCAGGCGCCCATGGACGCGTCGCTGACGGCGGCGCTGACCAGGTCGTACTCGCCGAGCTGGGCGGCGTCGGGGACGTTGTCGTCGCCGACGAAGTCCAGGCGGTCGGGGTAGGCCTGCTCGACCACGTCGTAGGCCCAGTCGCTGGCGTAGATGCTGCCGCCGCCCTCGACGTAGGCGCGGATGTTGTCCATCACCTCTTCGGACACGGGGATGGTGCCGGTGTCCACTTCTTCGCCACCGCCCAGGCCGGGCTCGTCCTCGTCGTCCTGGACCTCGTAGATCAGGCCCTCTTCGACATGGCCGCCGTTGAAGAAGATGATGTCGTAGGACTGCATGGCCGTCAGGTCGGTCAGGAAGCCCTCGACCTCGCTGCGGTCCAGCCCGTCGATCTCGGTGTAGTTGGCGAAGCCCATGTTCGACAGCACCAGCTCGAAGCTGTCGTAGCTGCCGGAGATGATGGCCACGTCGATGGTCAGCGGGTCGAAGCAGTCCGGCTCGGCCAGGACCTTGTCTTCGCCGTCGCCCAGCCACAGGCCGTACTTCTGCTGGTCGCCCAGCGTGTCGCCGCCGAACTGGATCAGCACGTCGTACTCGGCTTCACCGGGCAGCTCTTCCAGCAGGAAGTAGCCGTCGCGGTCGGTGTAGGCGATGCGGGTCTCGATGACGCGGTCGCCGCCCCGTTCCTTGACGTGGGTGTAGACCGTCGCGTCCTGGAGCCAGGTCTTGCCCGACGCATCGCAGACGCGGCCGGAGATCTGTCCCGGGCTGATGACAGGGTTGCTGTCGTCGATGCGGGTGAAGGTCTTGTCCTGGGTGCAGCCGGCGGCCAGGGTGGCGAGGCCGGCGGCCAGAAGGAAGCGAGTGCGCACGTTGGCCTCCGAGAGGGGTGCGGAACGGATGCATTGTAGTCGCGCCAGACCGGGATGGTCAACTGCGTGTCACAGGGCGGAGACCACGTACTGGACGGCCTGGAGGAAGTCGGCGGGGGCATCGCCCGAGAGCCGTGGAACGCTGTGCACGATCCGGCCCTCGCCCAGCCGGGCCGAGGTCAGCAGCGGGGCGGCGGGCAGCTCGCCCGCGGGCAGCACGACGCGGGCCACCAGGTGCACGCCGACCGCATCGCCGGCGCGCTCGATCGGCGCGCTGCCAGCACCCAGCGACAGGGCCTCGATGTCGTTGGCGCCGAGCAGCGCCGACAGGCTGGCGTCCGCGATCGTGGCGTCCACCGTCTGCGCCGGCGCGACCTCGGCGGCCCCGGCGACGGACTCCTCGCCGACGAAGTCCAGCACGTCGGGCGCGACGCCGTGCACGACCTCGTAGCTGCGGCCGGTCGACAGCAGGATGCCGCCTCCCTCCACCCATGCCGCCAGCGCCGCCAGCCCGGGCCCGCTGGCCTCGCCCCACAAGACGCCCTCCTCCGACAGCCCCTCGTCCAGGACCACCAGCTCGAAGGCGTCGAGGGAACCCTCCAGCGCCCCCGCGGTCGCGACCGGGTCGCCGCCGTCGACGATGGCGAAGGCGCTGAGCCCGAGCGCGGCCATGCCGTCGAAGGTGTCGACCCCGCCGTCGCCGTGGACGAGCAGGGTGTCGAGGTCGACGACCTGCTGCCCCCCGCCCGTGTCGTGGGGCTCCGCGCCCGAGTCCAGCGGCTCCGAGCCCGCGGCGCAGGCCAGGAACAAGGCGATCACAGCGTGTAGAGCAGGTACTGCAGGCTGCTCTGCAGGTCGGCGCTGGCGTTGCGGGCGACCCGGAACGAGCTGTAGATGACGCGGCCCTCGCCCTGGCTGAAGCTGACCAGCAGCGGGGCGGACGGCAACGTCTGCACGACCGTGCCCTGGCGCCAGCGCACGTCGCCGGAGATGTGCACGGACACGCCGTCGTCGACGGCGATTACGGGCGGCCAGACGGGCAGGTCGAACTCGACCTCGACGTGCAGGCGGTCGAGGTACTCGGACAGCGCCACGTCGGAGACGGCGGCGTTGATCAGATCGTACTCGCCGGTCTGGGCGGCGTCGGGCACGTCGTCGTCGCCGACGAAGTCGAGCCGTGCGGGGAACACCTGCTCGACGACGTCGTAGGACCAGTCGCTGGCGTAGAGCATGCCGCCCGCCTCGACGTAGGCGGCGATGTTGTCGGCGACGGCCAGGGCCACGTCTTCGCCGGTGCCGTCGGCCGCCGGGTAGATGATGCCCTCCTCCAGGTGGCCGCCGTTGAAGAAGACCACGTCGTAGCGGGACAGATCGCTGGTCAGGAAGCTGGTCAGCTCCGCCTCGTCCAGCCCGTCGATGACGTCGTAGTTGGCGAAGCCCATCGCCCGCAGCACGGCCTCGAAGTCGTCGTAGGCGCCCTGGACGATGGCCACGTCGATCTGCAGCGGGTCGAAACAGTCGGGCTCGTCCAGGATCAGGAGCCCGCCGCCTTCGAGCCACAGCCCGCCGTGTTCCTGGTCGTCGAGGTGCAGGCCGCCGACCTGGACGTACACGTCGTAGGCCTGCTCGCCGGGGAGCTCGTCGAGGACGTAGCGGCCATCGGGATCGGTGTAGACCTGCCGGGTCTCGACCACCCGCCCGTCGTCGTTGAGGATGTTCGTGTAGACCAGCGCGTCCTGCTGCCAGGTGCGGCCGTCGGCCGAGCAGACGCGGCCTTCGATCTGGCCGTCCGCCGCTGCGGCCGGGGCGGGCGGGTCCTTGTCGAGGCCGTACTCTGGGGTGCAGGCGAGGAGCAGGACGGGCAGGAGAGCGAGCGAGCGCATGGGGGGCCTCCGGGCAAGACGAAACCGTGCCGCTGCACGGTAGGCGGCCCCGGGGCCGATTGTCAACGCGATGTCAGGAGCGTGCAGGGACGGCGGCGGCGACGAAGGAACCGCTGCGTCCGCCGTGCTTCTCGAGCAGCCGGATGTCCTGGATCTGCATGCCGCGGTCGATGGCCTTGACCATGTCGTAGACGGTCAGGCAGGCCGCGGTGACGCAGGTGAGCGCTTCCATCTCGACCCCGGTCCTCCACCGGGTGCGCACGGTGGCGACCACCCGGATGCGGCCGTCGAGGGGGGCCACGTCGACCTCGACCCCGTCGATGGGCAGGGGGTGGCAGAGGGGGATGAGGTCGGCCGTGCGCTTGGCGGCCTGGATGCCGGCGAGGCGGGCGATCTGCAGCACGTCGCCCTTCTTGCTGCGGCCTTCGAGGATGGTGGCCAGGGCGTCGGGGGACAGGCGCACGAAGCCTTCGGCCCGGGCCATACGATCGCTGTCGGCCTTGGCGCCGACATCGACCATGCGCGGGTTCCCGTCGGCGTCGAGGTGGGTGAGCCCGCCGACACCGGGCGCCGGATCGCCGCGAGTGGGGTCGCCCATCGCTCAGTCCCGCAGCAGGGGCAGGGTCAGGCAGCGCGGGCCGCCGCGGCCCCGCGACAGCTCGTGCCCGACGATGTGGATGGCGTAGCGCCGGCCGCTGGCGACCAGCGCGTCGGGATCGCCGCCGAAGTCCCGGGACAGCTCTTCGAGGAAGACGCCAGGGGCCACGACGCGGAAGCCGGCCTCGGACATCGCCCGGGCGGTGTAGGCGTTGCGTGCGTAGCCGACGACGATCCCGGGGGCGAGGGCGACGTAGTTGGCGCCGTCGGTCCACTGCTCGCGGGGGCCGTGCACGGGGTGGCCGCCGCCGCAGAAGACGGGCTCGACCGGGTGGCCTTCGTCGGCGAGGGCGGTGAGCAGGTCGCCGTCGAGGTGGCGCACGACCACCCCGCCGGGGCCGAGCTCCAGGCGGACGATCTCGGCTTCTTCGGGGCCGCCGGGGCCGAGCAGGCCCTTGTAGACGGCGCAGCGCCCCTGATCGAGCAGCGTGAACACCGTGTCCAGGTGCATCGCGCTGCGCTGCTTGGGCATCTCGACGACCAGCACGCGCGTGAAGCCGTGGTCGCCGAGCTCTTCGGCCAGCTGGGTGACCATCGACCAGCTGGTGCGCTCGCTGGCGCCGATCATGGCCAGGGTGGGCGACACGCAGAGCACGTCGCCACCTTCGATGGTCAGCGGCGCCGAGCCGCCGCGGGCGCGGATCCAGCGGCTGATCTCGGCCAGGTGGTTGCCGTCGAAGGCCGGGTGGTCGTCGAAGACGGCCCAGGCCAGCACGGCCTCGCGCTGGCGGGCGACCTTGCGGGCGTTGCCGACGACGACGACGTCGCCCAGCACCGCGGCCAGGTCGCGGGTGAAGATCAGGTTGGGGACCGGCGGGAAGAACTCGGGGGCGTCCAGGTCGCCGCCCTCGGTGCCGACGATGAGCGTGGCGGCCAGCGCTTCGGCGTCCAGGGCTTCGAGCCGGGCGACCTGGGGGGCGTGCAGGTCGTGCAGCCGGCGGACGCGATCGATGACCTTGCCGCGGACGGCGGCGTCTTCGAGCACCTCGCGCAGCAGATCGTCGAACTGCAGCACCTCGGCGAAGGCGGCGAGCACGGCCTGGAGCTGGGCGTGCTCGTCCCGTGCGGTGGGCACGTGCACCAGGTCGTCGAACAGCAGGTAGTCGGGGCTGCCGGGTTCGATGTGGCGGGGGAGCATGCGCTCGTGCGCGGGGCCCGGGGCTTGGACCACGACGCGGCGCAGGCGGCCGATCTCGCTGGTGACACGTACCATGCGTCGCACCCTACCCCGTCGCGCCGGCTCCCACCCGGGCCCGCGGGGCTGGTACCCTGCGCCCCATGCTGGACTGGCTCGAGCGGCTGTACCACGACCTCGCCACCGGGCGACGGGCGGTGGACCACCCCCTGATGGCGTGGGTCCTCGAGGCCATGCACGTCGCCGTGGTGCTCGCCAGAGAGGTCCGGCGCGACCGGCTGCACGTGCGCGCCGCCATGCTGGCCTACTGGACCGCCGTCGCCATCGTGCCGATCTTGCTGGTCGCCTTCTCGGTGGCCGGGCCGCTGGGGCTCGGAGAGACCAGCCGCGAGGCCGTGCGCAGCCTGCTGTGGAACACGATCCTGGCCGAGAGCGTGGAAGACGTCGGCAAGGCGCTCGACGTGCTGCTGGACACGGCCAACTTCAAGGCGCTCGGCATCGTCGGCATCGGCGCCACCATGGCGATCGGCGCGCAGCTCTACTTCAACGCAGAGCTGGCCTACAACGACATCTTCCGCACCCGCGTGCGACGCAGCCTGCTGCTGCGTTTCTCGCTGTTCTACGTGGGCCTGACCATCGCGCCCGTGCTGGTCGCCGCGGGCTTCGTGGCGACGGCCTGGCTGCCCGACCAGGTCAACGTCTTCGCCCGTGCCGTGCCGGTGCTGCTGACCTCGGTCGCGATGATCGGCGCCATCCGCGTGCTGCCCTACCGCCCGGTCCGTTGGCGCAGCAGCATCCTGGGCGGCCTGTTCAGCGCCGTGCTGTTCGAAGCCGCCAAGGTCGGCTTCGGCGCGTACACCGACCTGATGGGCACCGCCGACAGCATGGCGGGCATCTACGGGTCGCTGGCCTTCCTGCCGGCCTTCCTCATCTGGCTCTACGTGCTGTGGATGACTGTGCTGGTCGGCGTCGAGATGGCCTACCTGACCGAGCACTACGACGTGCTGGTCGGCCAGCAGCGCCGCGAGGCGACGGACCCCTTCAGCCACCACCGCCACCCCGACGCCCTGTTCGCCATCGGCATCATGGGGGTGATCGCCCGCAGCTGGCTGGATGGAAAGGGCGCCCTGGCGCCCGACGAGCTCGTGCAGGCGAGCGGCGCCGACCCGCAGCACGTGCAGACCTGCCTGGAGGTGCTCCAGGACGCCGGGCTGCTGGTCGAGACCCAGGACAAGCGCTTCGTGCCCGCCCGGCCGCCGACCGAGCTGTCGGCATCCGACATCATCGAGCGCTGGCGGGACACGGCCGCCGCCCCCCTCCCGACCAGCACCGCGTCCGAGATCGTCGAGCACACCGCCCGCGCGGCCCGCCGCCACCTCTCGGCTCCCGGCGCATGGATCCCCGGCACGGTTCGGATACCTGGGCCCGACGACGCCCGCCCCCTGCTGTCCGCGGTGCCCGACCCTCCTCCCTCCGACTCCGTCCCCCCGACTCCCTCCTCCCGACCCAAGGGCTGAGTGATGGCCATCCCCGACTCCCGCCTGCAGCGCGGCGAGGTCCATCGCATCCTGTGGATGACCGACCTGAGCGAGCGCGCCGCCGCCTGCGAAGCCGCCGTGCGCTGGTTCGCGGCCCTGGCCACCGCCCGCGGCGACGACCCCGCCCAGGTGATCGTCGCCCACGCCCTGGGGGTCGAAGCCGGCGAGTCGCCCGAGCGGCACGAGGCCCGCAAGGCCGAAGCCAAGGCCCACCTCGCCGCCCTGGCCGGCGATCTCGAGAGCGTCGGCATCTCGTCCCAGGCGGTGGTGTCCCGCGGCCGCGCGTCCGAGGTCACCCGCACCCTGGCCGACGAACACGACGTCGACCTGGTCGTCATCGGCCGCACCGGCGTGTCCGGCATCGACCGGGTCCTGCTGGGCAGCACCGCCCGCCGGATCGTGCGCGAAGCCGGCCGGGCCGTGCTGGCCGTGGCCCACGACGGCTTCGGCGTGCCCCAGCGCATCGCCTGCCCGGTGGACCCGACCGACACGAAGGCCGCCGACGCCAGCGACGCGGGCATCCGGGTCGCCGCTGCCCTGGGCCGGGCCGCCGGCGCGCGCGTCACCTTCCTGAGCGTGGCCCTGGCCACCGGCTTCGTGCCCGAGGACCGGCTCGAGGTCGGCCACCGCCTGGAGCGCAAGGTCGCGCGGGTGCTGGGCGACCCGTCCGACCTGGACCACGGCGTGCGCGTGATCATCTCGCAGGCCATCTCCGACGGCGTGGCCGAAGCTTCGCACCACGCGGATCTGCTGGTCATCGGCACCGCCGGCCGGCGGGGGCTGGCGCGCCTGGTGCTGGGCAGCGTGGCCGAGGACCTGGTCGAGCGCTGTCCGATCACCGTGCTCGTGGCGCACTGAGCACGGTGTCCTCGCGACGGCTGGTGGGGGCTGCGGTCGCCCTGGGGGCGACCCTGGTGGTGCTGGCCGGCGGCGCCCGACTGGCGGCGGTGAAGCTGGCGGACGACGCGCTGACCGGGCTCGGGGCCCGGTGGGACAGCGCCTCGCACGGGCTCCTCCACAGCGAGTGGCGCGGGCTGCAGCGCGGGCCGGTGCGCGTCGAGCGGGCGCGGCTCACCCTCCTCCCCTCCCCCGCCCTGCTGGCCGACGGGGTCGACGTCGATCTGTCGGCGGGCGGCTGGTCACCCGGGGGAGGCGGGAGCGCGGCGGGCGGAGGCGGCGCCCCGGGCTGGGCCGCCGGTGCTCCGGTGCGGGTCGAGGGCCTGACGGTCCGCTGGGGCGAGGAGGTGCTGGCCGAGGGGCTGTCGGGGAGCCTGGCACCGACGCTGTCGCTGCACGGAGAGGGCGTGTCGGTCGGCCGCGAGGCGGGGGCCTGGACCGCCCGCGTGGAGCGCCCGCTGGCGGTCGGGCCGGCGACGGCGACGACGACGCTGGATCTGCGGACCGAGGCGGGGGCCGTGCAGTTCACGCTGTCGGCGCCAGACCTGGTGCTGGAGCACCCGCTGCTGGCCCGTGGGGCCCTGCCGCCGAGCGCGCTGCAGCTGGCCGGCCGGTTCGACCCCACCACGCACGGCGTCGACGCGACGGGCACCGTGGGCGACGTGGCCCTGCGGATCGAGGGCCGGCTGGACCCGAGCGACCGGAGCGGCGCCGTCGAGCTGGACCTGTCCGGCGAGCTGCCGGCCGTGCTGGCCCTGTTCGGGGACCAGGTGCCCGAGGCCCGCCGGGCGACCTGCAGCGGCGAGCTCGGCCTGCACCTGGCCGTCGCGCTGCCCGACCGCAGCTGGACGGGCACGCCCCGCGCGACGGACCTGACCTGCGAGGGCGTGCTCACCGACGTCGACGGCCTGAAGAGCGGCGAGGTGACCTGGCGCACCACGGACGAAGAAGGCAACCCGGTGCTACGCCGCACCGGCCCCGGCGAGCGCGGCTGGACCAGCTGGCAGGAGGGCCGTCGGCTGGCCGACGCCATCATGGCCAGCGAGGACATCGGCTTCCCCGAGCACCCCGGCTACGATCTGCGCGCCATCGAGGCCGCCATGGCCGAAGCCGCCGCCGGCGACACCCGCCCGCGCGGCGGCAGCACGCTGACCCAGCAGCTGGCCAAGAACCTGTACCTGTCGGGCGAGCGGACCCTGGCGCGCAAGCTGCGCGAGCTGGTCTACGCGCTGGCGCTCGAGCGGCAGCTCGGCAAGCGCCACATCCTGCAGCTCTACATCAACATCGTCGAGCTCGGGCCCGACCTGTACGGCGTCGGCGCGGCGTCCGAGGCCTACTTCGCCAAGCGGCCGGGCGGGCTCACCGACCGCGAGGCCGCCTTCCTGGCGACCCTGCTGCCGTCGCCGTCGCGGGGACACGCGCGCGCCCTGCAGGGCCGCGCCAACCAGGCCCGCGTCGACGACATCCTGGCGAACATGGGGCGGGCCGGCATGCGCACGCCCGAAGAGCTGGCGGCGGCCCGACGACAGCCGCTGACGCTCCTGCTGACGGGAGACTGATCCCCCCTTCGCGGATGCTCGTGGCTCGCGAACCTGCGGTACCCTGCACACGACAAGGTCCTGGAGTCATACGCGATGCGAATCGGGCTCATCGGAGCCGGACGGCTGGGGAGCACCCTGGCCCGGTACTGGGTGCGTGCGGGTCACGAGCTGCTGCTGTCGGCGCGCCGACGCGAGCCGGTCGAGGAGCTGATCGAGGAGCTCGGTCCGCTCGCAGTGTCGGGCACCCCCGCCGAAGCCGCCGCTTTCGGCGAGGTCGTGGTGCTGGCGGTGCCACTCGGGGCGGTGGCGGCGCTGGCAGAGGAGCTCGCGGAGCCCGTATCGGACCGGGTGGTGCTGGACGCCACCAACCCCTTCCCCAAGCGGGACGGGGCGGCGGCCGAGCGGGCGCTGCGATCGCCGCTGGGGTCGTTCGGCCACACGGCGGCCTGCTTTCCGCAGGCCCGGGTGGTGAAGGGCTTCAACACGGTGTTCGTGGCGACGCTGCGCAGCCGCCTGCAAGCGACCGACCCGCCGCTGGCGCTGCCGCTGGCCGGTCACCCCGACGGGTGCCCCGTGGTCGAGCGGCTGGTCCGGGACGCAGGGCTGGTGCCGGTCGTCGTCGGCGGGCCAGAGCGGGCCGTGCTGCTGGACCCCGGCGGTCCGCTGTGGAACCGGGCCCTGGACGAGCGCGCCCTGCGGGCCGAGCTCGGCGGCGGCTGACGAAGCCGCAGGGGCGCGTCAGTCCGGCGAGGTGAACCGGCCGGCGTCACGCACGCGCAGCTTGGTCATGGTCGCCTCGAAGGCGGCGTCCAGATCGATGCCCTGCTGGTTGGCCATGCAGAGCACGATCCACAGCACGTCGGCGAGCTCCTCCTGGAGCGCGGCGTCTCCTTCGGACGCCTTCTTCCTCTTCGCCCCGAACCGGTGGTTGTACTCGCGGGCCAGCTCGCCCACCTCCTCGGTCAGCCGGGCGAGGAGGGAGAGCTCGTCCCAGTAGCCGCCGTTCTCGGCGATCCAGCGGTCGATGTCGCGCTGCAGGCCGCCGATGCTGCGGTCGAGGGAGGGAGGCGGAGGGGAAGCGGCCACGGGCTCCTCCAGGGGCGCGGTTGTGGGCGTCTGCCGACCCCGTTAGCCGGTGCACCTTCGCATGGAGGCCATCTTGGCTGCAGACGATCTGATTCCTGTCGAGGGGGTCATCACCGAGGTCTTTCCCGGTGGCGCCTTCCTCGTCGAGACCGAAGCGGGCACGCAGGTGCACGCCCATCTCTCCGGCAAGCTCCGCCGGTTCCGCATCCGTGTCGTGCTCGGCGACAAGGTCACCGTCGAGGTGAGCCCGTATGATCTGAGCAAGGGGCGGATCACCTACCGCCACAAGTAGAGAGTCTCGCAGAAAGCCCGTGATTACGGGCCCTTAGCGAGGGCGGCAGTCCCGCTGTACGGCTATTTGGGGCCATTTCCGGCCCGATACCCGTACAGCAACCCGTACACGGCGGTGTCGCCGGGATGGGGCGTCGACCCTTCAATGTGGGCGCCGGCCTTGACGGCTGCCACTTGGTGAGCATGAGGGGCAAGTCCGCTTCGAGGAGGACTTGTGTTCACGTTGCCCGGCTTCACCACGATTCGATCCCTGGGCCGCGGCGGCTTCGGGCAGACTTGGCTCCTCCGGCGGGATTCGGACGGGATGCACTTCGCCGTGAAGGTGCTCCACCAGTACACGCAGGACGCGTTCGACCGCTTCGCGCGGGAGGCGCGGATGCTCCAGCGCAACCAGAGCAACCCCTACGTCGTCAACATCGAGGGCAGCTTCTTCCAGCAGGGGTACACGCCCTACCTCCTCCTTGAGTACTGCGAAGGCGGATCCCTCGACGCGTGGGTGACCCATAGGCGGGAGTGGAAGGCGGTGACGTTCGCGCTGGCCCATGCGAGCGCCGGGCTGGACTACCTCCATGGTCTGTCCGACGGGTTCCATCGGGACATCAAGCCCGCGAACCTCCTGCTGAAGTACCTGACTCCCGACAAGAGCCAGTGGGTCGTCAAGGTCTGCGACTTCGGCATGGCGCGCACCCCGGAGACGGTCGGTCCGGGCATGACCTGGTCTCCGGCGGGAACCCCCGGCTACACGGCACCGGAGCTGGTGACGGGCATGTACCATCGGCCCGCGGACATCTACTCCCTTGGCGTCACCGGCATCGAGCTGTTGACCGGTAGGAAGGAGCCGGCGGCACTCCTCGGCGCGCTGGGCCCCACCGCGCTGCACCAGCTCCTCCGGCAGATGGTCTCCCCTGACTGGACCCAGCGGCCGAGCATGTCCGAGGTCAGCGCGCGCCTTCGCCAGATCCTCAACCCGCCCAGGCCGAAGGTGCAGGCGCGCCCTGCCCCTCGGCCGCAGCCGCCGTCGTCTGGCGGTGGCGGATGGGGCTGGCTGGCGGCGGCGGCGGGGCTCACCGCCCTCGCCCTGGGAACGATGAACTCGAAGGACTCCAACGGGCGCTGGCGCGGCAAGGACGGGCGCTACCGCAGCGGGCCGTGGGGCTGAACACGGTTGAACTTGGGAGAGGACTATGAGCAAGAAGTACCTTGTGACCTACGATGTCAAAGACGGAGAGTCTGACGACTACTCAGCAATTGACGAGGCGCTTGAGAAGCACGGAACCATTCAGGCCCGACAGGGCTCGTCCCGGTGGCTGAAGGACTCTGGCAGCACAGCCCAGGCGGTCCTCGACGCCGTGGTGAAGGCCGTGAAGCCGAAGAGGGCCACGGTCTGGGTCTTGGAGGCGGCCTCGGGCGCCGACAGGGCTTTCACCGAGTAGATCCACGGCGATCGGTCGGGGGGCCTTCCGCCGAAATTGCCAGGTTGGCTACGGCGGTGCTCCTGCGAGAGCGAGCAACGCGGCCCGCAGGCGCTCCCGGGCCTCGACCGGATCCGCCGGCTGCCGGTCGAGCAGAGCGGCCACGGCTGTCTCCGCAGGCGGGGGGCCGGCGTCGAACTCGAACAGGGCGGACTCCCGCACGCCCAGGGCCGACGAGAGCCGCTCGATGGCTTCGAGCGACGGCCCCTGCTGCCCGCGCTCGATGCGGCTGAGCGTGTGGGGCGCGAGGTCCGCGGCCTCGGCGAGTTGAGCCTGCGTCAGGTGCCGGGCGGTCCGAAGCTCCCGGACCCGCGCGCCGACCTTGCTGACGATGGTGCTCATCCTGCTCTGCTCCGGGGGGAGCAGCAGAATTGGCCTCGTCACGGCTGGACACAAGGCCGCATGGCGGCCTATCTATGAGCCGTTATGCGGCTATCCCTTGCGCCGTGATGGGGCGAGCAGGGCCGCGACGGAGGGACCATGCGGCTACTCGTCTTCGCGCTCCTGTTGACCGCCTGCGGCGAGGATCCGCCGATGACCAAGGCGCACGAGGATGCGCTGTGCCGCGCCGCCCGCGGTGCCTACGCGGAGGTCTACGGGGAGCAGGACCGCGCCCAGGACATGAACATCAGCACGGACCGCTGCGCCGTGCAGCTCTTCACGGGCGACGAGCGCGCGGGCGTGGTGATCGACCTCCGGTGGACCCGGACCGGGGGCGGCCGGACCGCCACGTGGCGCCGGGACTGGACCTGCACGGCGAATCGGGGCGGGCCGGTCGGCTGGGCCTTGAAGTCGGACACGTGCTGGATGGGGGACCGCTGGCTGGACGCCAAGTAGGGCGCGCATGGCGGGATAGGCCGCGCATGGGACGACGCTCCGCCATCACGCTTCTACGCTCCCCGCCGCCTCAACCCGCGGCGCCTGAGCGCCGGCTACCGCTCCGCTTGAGTCGCCGCGACCGGCGGCTTCTACTGGGCCGGGCTGGGGTGTTCTCCGTGACGGAAGCGGCGGAGCTGCTGCCGTTGTCCGACAACGACGCACGCGACTGGATCCGAGGCAAGGGGCTCGTGAGGCGCATCGGGGGCAAGCCCCTCGTGGTCTGGGGCGATGTGCTGGATGCCTTGGAGCCGGATCCGGGGCTATCCCGGCGTGAACAACGCCGGTCGGGATGCAAGGGCATCGCACGCACGCCGCTGCCTCCCATCTGAATCCCAGCACGGTGCGCGGATTGGAGATGAACTCGCGGGGATAGGGGGCTCATGCGCCCCTACTCGCCAGTCCCCCGGCTCCCGGTCTACCGCCACGTCGAGCGGCTTCACTACATCGTGGCAGGCTGCGGGGACCTCGACCTCGACGTCATCCACAAGCGGCTCCGGGTCAAACTCCGGCGCCGTCTGCGGCGCAAGGGCAGCAAGCTTCGCCTGCACTTCGACGGCACCCCGCCGCAGGGTGCCGTTCGCCTCGCCCTCACGTTGGCGAAGACCGAGCGCCCACGGCCGCCCGTTGACCTGAAGGCGGCGGGCCTCCCCGACACGACCTGGTTGCGCTTCCACGGCGGCGGGTCCCGACAACTCAGGCTGTCCATCCACACGAAGGCCGGGCCGCTGGATCCGACAGGCGGCCTGCGGGACGGCGTCGCATGGCTGCTCGGAGAGCCATGCCTGCGGCTGGAGCGCACCCGTGTCGCCTCCAGTGAAGTCTACGCCGTCTTCACGGAAGCCTCAGTCACGGCCGCGCGTGCCGCCGGGTGCCCATGGACCCGCTGCTCACGAAGGCGGTCCATCTTCGGAACCGTGCTGGCCTCCTGGAAGGGATGGGCGACGGGTGCCCACGTGCCGCTGGACTTCTCGGTGCGGTGCTACCGGGTTCGGGCGGGCGGCTACAAACTTGAAGTCCGGGTCGGCCCTCGCGGGCGCGATGCCAAGAAACTCGATGCCACCGGCAAGGCGCCGTTGGTGGGTGCGGCTGATCTCCACAGAGCGGCCCTGCGGGTTCTGCGGGCGGCGATCCGGGACGGGCACCTCGTCGAGGTCGACAAGCCCGCCCATTGGAAGGGGATCCCGCTCGGCCCTCATCGACGGAGGGGCTGCTTACGGGTTCGCCTGCTCCATGAGCTCGCTCTCCGCGACGATGGGGCGCCGCTGCCGCTGCTCCACGCTCGCGCCGACCTCCGGGTGGCTCTCGACGTCTCAGAGCCGAGCATGACCCGCCTGCTGCAGGAGTGCGCGCAGCTCGATCTCGTCGAGGTCCTCAATGCTCCGGGGGCAGCCTCGCGCGGTCACTACGTCCGGCTCGCGGACCCGGCAGGCGCGCGGGCTTGGCCGTCCATCCTGGGACCTTTCTATGGTTCCTCTTCCCATCGACACAGGCAGGGAGAGGCCGTAGCCGCAGAGCAGGTCCAGGCGGCTGCACACGCCTGCCCGCGGGAGGGCGATCCCGGACAGGGCACTCCCGAGAGCGGGGCTCCCGCGTGGGGGCTCATCCGAGCGGCGGTCTCTGAGCCCTGGGGCACCTGGGGGCCCTCCCGAGCGGACCTACGACCCGTGGAGCGGCCGGATGAGGCGGCCATCGCCCGGGGGGCCTTCGAGCTTCGGGAGTGCGGCCGCACGGTGCTTTGCCCTGGCGTGGACGCGGGCCCGCACCCGCCGTGGTCCGAGGTCGCCCGGGTCCTCAATGACCACCTCATCCCCACGCGCAGAGGACAGGCGTGGAATGAGCGCTCCGCCAAGCGGTGCGCTAATACCTCGGGAACTACACCATGACGCGCGGACGCGGGAGATCGGCGAGCAGCCGCGGCCCCGAGGGACGCGCCCGACCGGATGACCGTCCCCGGCGGGCCGCCAGGGGTCCTCTGGCCGCTCAGCCGGCGGCCGGTGGATCCTCTCCGCCCCTCGGCCCCCGTGAGGGCTCTCGCGGCGAGCGGCGGGTCCATTGGGGCGGCCTCTGGCCCGAATGCGGGACCTCGTTTCATGGGGGTCCCCCTCCCCGGCCCAGATGGACCAAGGGGGCGAGTCGAGCGTGGGCAGGAGGTGTCTCGGCGGCGCCCGACCCCGTTACCGCCCGGACCTGCGGTAACGCATCCCATTTGCATCCCATTAGAATCCCGTTCGGGATACTATTGACGTGTCAAGCGGGAGTCAAGATGAGCACGTCCAAGCCGACCCGAGCCGTCGCCTACCTCCGCGTCTCCACGGACAAGCAGGCCGAGGGCGGGATCTCCCTCGAAGCCCAGCGGGCGAAGGTCGAGGCGTACGCCGCCCTTTACGACCTCGAACTCGTGGCGGTGGACGTGGACGCGGGGGTGTCCGCCAAGTCCCTCGACCGCCCCGCGCTGGACACCGCCCTCGGCCGCCTCCGGTCCGGTGAGGCCGACGCCCTGCTCGTCGTCAAGCTCGACCGCCTGACCCGCTCCGTACGGGACCTCGGCGAGCTCGTCGATGCGTACTTCGCGCGGGAGCGCTGGGCGCTCCTGTCCGTCTCGGAGCAGATCGACACGCGCAGCGCCGCCGGCCGGCTTGTCCTGAACGTCCTCGCCTCCGTCGCCCAGTGGGAGCGGGAGGCCACGGGTGAGCGCACCGCGGCGGCCCTGGCCCACAAGCGGCGCCAGAACGAGTACACCGGCGGACACCCGCCCTACGGCTGGGCGCTGGCCGACGACGGCCGCACCCTCGTCCCCGTCGAGGCGGAGCAGGAGGCCATCGCGCTGGCCTCCCGCCTCCGGGATGAGGGCCTGTCGCTCCGCAAGATCGGCGCCCGGCTCGAAGCCCGCGGCGTGCGGCCCCGCTCCGGCGGCGGCTGGCACGCCAAGACCGTCCGTTCCCTGATCAACGCCAAGGAGGCAGCCTGATGCCACGCAGACCGATCCACCGAAACACCCCGCCGACGCCGGCCAGCCCCGGCCCCGATAGCGGCGGCACCACGCAGCTCTCGCTGCGGCTCCCCACCTCGCTCGTCGCCCGGGCCGAGGCGCTCGTCGAGGCGATGCGGGTATCCCCGCCGCCCGGGGTGACCCGCGTGACCCGCACGCTGGTGCTGCGCCTCGCCCTGGAGCGCGGCCTGAGCGCCCTGGAGGCTGACCACGGCCTCATGGACCCCGAAGGGGGCTCCGCCCCGGGGAGGTCCCGATGAGCCGCCGTCGCGTGACGAAGCGCCCCAGGAAGGTCGTCGTCGGCAAGGTCCGCGCCCGCCCCCGCCGCGGACCCAGGAACGCCGGGGAGTGGTACTGGCAGGCCGTGGTCTACGAGGACAGCAAGGAGCGCACCGTCTGGACGGGGTGGGCGACGCCCACGGACGTCGAGCGGATCCTCGCCAAGCTCGTTGCGGAGGGCGGGGTGGAGACGCCCCGCGCCGCCTCGGTCTCCGAGATCGAGACCGTGCGGGACCTCATGGAGTGCTGGGTGGCCGTCCAGGAGGCGCGCGCTGACCTCTCGCCCCGCACCGTTGTCGGCTACCGCAACAACGCCCGCCACGTCGCGGCGGTGTTGGATGAGACGCGGCTCGACCGCGCGGACACCACGACCGTCGAGCGGTACCGCGATGAGCGGCTGAGGGCCGGCTACGCGTCGAGCACGGTCAAGGCCGAGATGGGGGTGCTCCACATGGCCTGGAACTGGGGCCGACAGATGGGCGCGTGCCCTGACCGGCAGCTCCCGAAGGTTCACCTCAAGGTGAAGCCGGCGCGGGAGAAGTACACGCCCCCGCTGCGGGACGTCCTCGCCGTCATCGACAAACTCGACCGCTGGCCCCGTTTGGCGGCGGTGTTGATGATGGGAACCGGCGCCCGGATCCGCGAGATCGCGACGCTCCGGTGGGCTGACGTGAACTTCGACGCCGGCACCATCCGCATCCGGGAGTCGAAGACCCGGCCGCGCACCATCCCGGTCGCCGAGGACGTGATGGCCGAGCTTTGGAGGCACGGCCCCGGTCGCCCCGAAGCCGGCCTGTTCGGTGTCCTGCCTGAGACGGTCATGGGCCAGATGCGGGTGCGCTACCTCCCCCGCGCCTGCGAGCAGGCCGGCGTCAAGCGGTTCACGCCGCACGCGCTGCGCCGGGCCGCGGTGGACCGCTTCGCCCGCAACGGCGTGGACATCGGCACGGCGGCGGCGTACCTCGGCCACTCGCCGAAGGTCATGCTCAATCACTACCGGCAGGCGACCGAGGCGGACCTGCGGGATGCGGTGGAGCGGTCGGGGCTTGGCAAGGCAAGCGCGGGCGTCGTGGTGCCCTTCCGCCAGAGGTCATAGGCGACAGGCGTCCAGGTGATGTACGCCCCTGGGGCAGGAGCAACGCAATGTCGAAGTCGAGCATCAAGGCCAAGGTTCGTGAGACGCTGTTCGGCAAGGCGGGGGGGCGGTGCGAGTACCGGGGCTGCAACGAGTTGTTGACGGTGGACCACCTGACTCGGAAGCCCGGGAAGTTCTCCGCCTTTGCCCACATCGTCGCAGACAGTGCTGACGGGCCCCGTGGTCACGAGACGCGCTCCGAGGAGCTGAAGACGGACATCGACAACATCATGTTGCTCTGCCTCCGGCACCACAAACTCATCGACGTGGATGATGTTGACGGACACTCCGAGGACCGGTTGTGCGAGATGAAGAAGGAGCATGAAGCGCGAATCGAGCGGCTGACAGCGATAGATGACACGCACAGGACCGTGGTCCTTTCCATGGAGGCCAACATCGGGGGCCGCAAGGGAGTCGTTGACCAGAACCAAGCGTTCCAGGCGGTTCTCCCGAGGTACCCTGCGGAGCACATCGCAATCGACCTGGCTCACTGGGACTTGCGCGATGGCAAGCGGATCACGTGGGCGGCATGCGTCGAACAGATCTCTTCTCGCCTGGAGGACCTTCAAAAGGCCCTGGTGAGAACCGACGCCAAGCACGTGTCAGTCTTCGCTCTGGCTCCGATGCCTCTCCTCATGTGGCTGGGCCGCTGCCTCGGCGACATAGTCGGCGGGACGGCATTCCAGCGCCACCGCGAGACCGAAGACTGGCAGTGGCGCGAGCCGGTTTCGCCTCCAGTGCAGTTCGGTTTGGAGCGCCCCGAAGAGCACCAGCCTGACGAGGACGTTGTGCTCGTCCTCTCCATAAGCGCCGAGATTGCTCCAGAACGGCTTGACACGGCCCCAGTGGACACCTCCCAGTGGTTCCATCTGCGTGCGCATCCGCAGTCGGTACATGCAGTGCGCACGGCGGAGGACGTGGGAGCCTTCCGGGCCATCGCTCGGGAAGTGATGACCGAGATCGCAGGCAACTACCCCGCCGGCACCAAAGTCCACGTTCTTCCCGCGGCTCCGAACTCGCTCTGCGTCGAGTTTGGGCGCCTCCTCCTGCCGAAGGCGGACCCCGATCTCATCGTCTACGACTGGAACGGAGATCTCGGGGGATGGGTCGAGGCGCTGACCCTTGTGCAGCAGCCGGCCTGAACCTCCGGCCACGGGTGATGGCCTTGGTCCGCCTCTGACGGCCCTGATCAGGGGACCTGTCTTGACGAGGGCTTGACGCTGCCGCTCCGGTGACCACATTGCGGTCCTTCGCGCCGGCGCTTCCCCAGCCGGCCGCTTGTCCGCGAGGTTTTCATGGCTCATCCGCTCCAGCGCCACTTCATCACCTTCCACGAGAAGATCAAGCTCGACCGCTTCGACGAGAACGCGACCCTCCGGGAAAAGCGCGACATCGTCCTTGAAAAGCTCCGAAACAACTTGAAGAAGGCCTGGGAGGAGAAGGACGAAGCGGTGCCGACGTTCGAGCCCCGCAACCAGGGGAGCTACGAAATGGGCACGGGCGTCGTGCCCCTGGATGGCGACTTCGACATTGACGTCGCGATCATCTTCAACGTCGCCGTCGCAGACCACCCCGACCCTGTCGAGGTGAAGAAGTGGGTGCTGGACGCGCTCGACGGGCACACCAAGGACGTGAGGATGAAGCGCCCCTGCGTCACGGTTCAGTACCAGAAGTCCGGTGAGCCGGTCTACCACGTCGATCTGGCGATCTACTCGTCGGGCAAGGAGAACCCTGACGGCAACACCCGGATCGCGATGGGCAAGCTCAACTCTTCGGATGAGAACAAGGAGTGGCAGCCCTCGGATCCTGTCGCTCTCTGCAAGGCCGTCGGAGACAAGTTCAACGGCGACGATGCAGCGCAGTTCCGCCGCGTCATCCGGTACCTCAAGCGCTGGAAGGACCACCGCTTCAACTCCAACGGCAATGGTGCTCCTGTGGGGATCGGGCTGACGATGGCCGCGTACCACTGGTTCACGCCGAAGCAGGAGGACCCGTTCGCTGGCAAGACCGACCACGTCGACCTCGCCGCACTGCGTGCGCTCGTGGATCGGATGCTGGCGCAGTTCTCCCTCAAGTGGACCGAGGACGGCTGGGCAGAGCGGCTGGAGGCAAAGCTCCCGATCGAGCCTAGGGACGACCCATTCCAGCGGATGACCAACAAGCAGATGGGCGACTTCAAGACGAAGCTCGGGGAGCTGGCCGCCGCGCTGAAGGAGGCAGACGAAGAGGTGGCCCCCGAGGATGCCTGTGCGACGCTTGCGAAGGTCTTCGGTGACGACTTCCCGGTCCCGAAGAAGGATGAGACCGCCAAGTCGAGCAGGGTGTCTGTCCTGTCCACCAGTTCGTCGGCCTGAGCTGAGGTGACCGAGGACGACGACATGGGCGCCGCCACGTCGGAGGTCGACTGGCGAGCGCTGGCGGCACTCTTGGACGGTCTCAAGCTGGTACCGCCCGCCGTGGTCAGCCGCCGTCTTGCCAACCCGAAGTGGGTTGTTGAAGGGACCGTTGACGTGGAGGGCCGGTCGGTGCGTGTCAGGGTGGCCGTGCCCGCCAGTTTCCCTGCCGCCCGCCCGGAGATCTTCCTGATCGAGCAGATTGGCAGCCCGGTCCTGCTGCCGCACGTCGAACCAGACGGCTTCGTCTGCTACGCGCGAGAGGGACGCTTGGTCCTCGACCCCTTGGACGCCGAGGGGGCCCTGCTTGGCTGCACGGAGCTGGCCCTGAACGTCGTCAGGGAAAGCCTCGAGGGGCCGCGCCGCGAGGCGGTCGCGCAGGAGTTCGTGGCATTCTGGCGTCAGACGCCTGAATGTGTCGAGGTCAGGGGCTTCGTGACGCCATCGGGGCAACCCAGGCGTCTGGTGGCTCGGAAGAGCACCAAGAACTCCGACAAGCCGTTCATGATCGCCGACAACGTCGCCGCCTTCACGTCGTACTACGCGGTACAGCCTTGGTGCGGAGACATCCACGGCCGCGCCATCTACGTGCCCCTCCGCCCCGGAAGCCTGCCGGAGCCGCCCGGCTGGGGGAAGAAGTGGGCTCCAGTGGACTATCGACGCTTGGTTCGCGACTGGTGCTCGGAGGAGACCATCTCCTGGCTGAGCGACCAGATCACCCGCTGGAAGCGGCAGGAGCTCGTCGTGTTCGGGCTCCCCCTCCGCGGTGGTTCGACCGCGCTCTTCGGTGTGTGGTTCCAGCACGCCTTCGGCGGGCACCCGCTGTCTGCAGAGGGCAATGCGAAGCGCTGTGTACCCCTTCACCTTGTTCGGAAAGACAGGTCCTTCCTGCTCCCACGTGGGGGAGGGATCGAGGGCCTCGAAGACAAGGAGGTGTGCCTTGTGGGCTGCGGGTCCGTTGGCGGGCTCATTGCCGCCGAACTCGTTCGGGCCGGAGTGCGGAACCTCACGCTGGTCGATCCCGACATCATGCAGGACGAGAACACCTACCGACACGCGCTTGGCAGGGTCGGGCTCGGCCACGGCAAGGCCGCCTCCGTCGCTGCCGACCTGGAGGTGCGCTACCCCTACACCAAGATCCGCCAGGAGCCAGGACGCGCTGAGGCGCTCATCGCCGGCGGCAAGGTCGCCCCCGGGCGGTTTGATCTCTTCGTCATCGCCGTCGATGACATGACAGCTGCCCTGCATCTCGGACAAGCGCTCCAGTCGAAGCCCCCGCGACAAGGGGCGGTGAATGCGTGGGTGGACCCAATGGGATTGGGTGGACACGTGCTCACGACGATCCCCGGCTCCTCGGGTTGCCTACGGTGCCTCTTCACCAAGCCCACCACGGGCCGCGGGCTCTTCACACACAACCGGGCGTCGTTCGTCGCAGAAGGGGAGAAGGTCGAAGCTGACCTCGGTGGCTGTGGCAACCGGTTCACGCCGTTCGGGACGCTGGACGCGAGCCAGACCGCGGTGATTGCGGCCCGTGCGGCGGTGGACGTCCTGCTCGGCAGAGCTACTGAGGCGACCTTGCGAAGCTGGAAGGGCGATGCGCGCGAGTTCCAGGCCGCGGGGTACGCTACGTCCGACCGCTACTCCATGTCGCAGGCTGAGCTTGATCTTGCCGCTCCCCGATTCGTCAACGCCCGCTGCCCCCAGTGCTCAAGCTGACGTCACCGCCCTGACGATGCGCCGAGCGGAAGCTGGGCGGGTGAAGTTCACCGAGTCCGTGGTCCGAGAGTTCCTCGCCAAACGCCAGCTCTCGCCCTCCGCGGCGGAGTCCGGCGGCATTCTTGTCGGTCGGTGGATCCTGGATTCCGACGACGTCGTCGTGGATACGGCGACGTGCCCACTCTCGGGCGACCGCAGATCGAGGGCTTCGTTTCACAGGAGTCGCCGCCCCCATCAGGCTGTTCTCAACCGCCTATGGAGGGCATCCAAGGGCACAGCGAACTACCTGGGCGAATGGCACACGCATCCCGAGCCTGTGCCATCGCCGTCGATGGTGGATCGCTCCGGGTGGGCCTACCAGTTGATGCGCCCAGGTGTGGCTGCGCCGGCCCTGTTCTTCGTCATCGTCGGCCAAAAGGCCATCGGTGTCTGGGAAGGACGCCGCGGCCGTCCGGGAACGTTCCAGATCCTTCCGCGTGAGCGTGAAGGTGGACCCCCGACCCGTACACTCCACCCGTACACATGCCGCTAAGCGGTGGTGATTACTGAATAGTACCGACTACCGTCACAAGTAGGGCATAGGCAGACGCGCGAAGCGCGCTGCAGAAGCGGGTCGGACTTGCAGCTGGGGGACCGGACGAGCCGGTCCCCAGCTGAAGTCCGACCTCGGGGGCGGCGATCAGGGGGGGCGGGAATCAGGGGGGCGGAGATCTAGGGCGTGGACGACGCCGGCCGCCTCAGCCCAGCATGAGCCCTCGGCCGAACACGCCGATCGCCAGCACCAGCGCGACGAGGCCCGCGGCCATCCAGCCGCGGCTGGCCTGCACGTCCGTGCTGGGGACGGCTGACGTGGGCGGATCGACCAGGGTCGCCAGCCAGGCCATGCCCGACGTGCCGCCGAGCGTCGCCAGGGCCGAAGACGCTGCGTAGTCCAGCCCGAGCCGGTTGAAGGCCGCGGCCGTGGTCATCGCCGCGCCTCCGACCACCAGGTAGGGCACCAGGCTGAGCTGCCGGGCCCGCGGGCGTCGAGCATCCGGATCGGCCCCGAACCAGGGCGAGCCCGCGGCGACCAGGAGCTTCATGCTGGCGAAGTACAGGACACCGCCCACGCCGGCCAGCCCGTAGCGCCAGGCGGCCGCGGGCTCGAGGCCCTGCAGGAAGGCGGTCCAGTCGCCGAAGCCGAACAGGGGATCGGTGAGCAGGTAGCCCGCGCCCAGCAGCAGGTTGACCGCGGCGAGCACCCACAGGAAGTAGCCGGTGGCTCCACCCGGTCCCCGGCGCACGGCCAACAGCGCGGCCGCACCGAGCAGCAGGTTCACGCCGGTGCCGGCCGCCTTGCGGATGCGCAGGGCGCCGACCGCCTCGTCCACGCCGTGCTCGCACATGCACCAGGACGTCGAGAAACCCTGCAGGTCGCCGCCGACGCCCAGGCAGGCCACGCCGTGCCCCAGCCCCTCATGGGCGAGCTTGGCCACCAGGTAGGCGACCATCGCGACGGCGAGCACGGTGGGCAGGTGGTGGCGGCCGGTCGACATGCCCGGAGCTTGCCACAGGCGCAGCGCTCACTCGTCCCAGTAGCCCAGCGCCTTCAGGTCCTCGGCCAGCTCGCTGTCCACGCCCGACAGTGCGGTGCGCGAGGTGTCGGCCACCGGGGCGACGGTGCGATCGATCTCGAAGCGACGCCCGCCGACGCTGCCGCGCCAGAGCACGTCGCGCCGGCCGACGTAGGGGCCCAGCGCCGCCAGGTCGGCCGAGGGGGCCACGGCGGCCTCGGCGCCGGTGGTGCGGCCGAAGACCTGCACGCTGCCGGCGACTTCTTCGATCGGGGCGCGCGGCAGGACATAGGCCTCGCGCGAGCCCCGCGACTTGCCGCCCCAGGTGAACACGACCTCGTCCTCGCCGCGCTTCTCGACGGACAGGGTCGAGTAGTCCAGGGGGTCGTCGCCGGCCCAGGCCTCGGCGATGCCGCCGGGCACGACCACCCGCACGGACAGGGGCCGGTCGGACTGCTCGCGCATGCCTTCGATGCGCAGGGCGACCGCGGCCGGGCGATCGACGCCGGGGCCCAGGTCATGGCGCCAGGGTTCCGTGGACGCGCCGGAGCGGGCGACCAGATCGCGGCCTTCCCCCGGATCGGTCGCCAGGTCGTAGAGCCGCTCGCGTCCGTCTTCCGCCCAGTACTTGTGATCGCGGGAGATGACGCCCCAGGCGCGGTTCCCGTAGAGCGGCCGGCCGATGCCGACGGGGCGCGCGGCGAAGGCGGCCGCGGCCGTGCCGTCGGCGACACCCTGGAGCGGCATGCCGAACATGCCGTCGTCGTCGAGCCCCATGACCCGGGCCAGGGTCGGCGCGATGTCCATCAGGCTGACCGGCGCGTCGTAGCGGCCGGCGGCAAGACCGGGGCCCTTGACGACCAGCGGCACCCGCAGGAGCTCCTCGTAGAGGGTGTGGCCGTGCTCGAAGCCGTTGTGGTCCCAGAATTCCTCGCCGTGGTCGGCCATGATGACCACGGTGTCGTCGGGACCGAGCGCCTGCATGAACCGGTGCAGCTCGTCGTCGATGAACCGCAGGTTCTGGTCGTAGCGGTCGCGGACGTACTGCTTGCCGTCGTCGCCGAGCTTGCGCACGTCGGCCACGACTTCCTTGCGCTGGAAGTCGTCGCTGGACAGGACCGCGGGCCGGTCCCCCGCCCAGATCCGCCGGTAGGCCCGGGGCTCGGTGTAGGGCAGGTGCATGTCCATGAAGTGCAGGGTCAGGAGCGCGGCGCGGTCGGGGTGTGCGTCGAGCCACTCGAGCGCCCGGTCGACCTGGATGTCCGCGGTCGGCCAGTTGATGCAGCGGTGGGTGCCCCAGCCGCGATCCATGGCGAAGTTGCTCGACAGGTAGACGTTGCCGGACATGAAGGCCGTGGCCCAGCCGGCCTGCGCGGCTCGTTCCTGCAGGGTCGTCTGCGCGTCCCAGCGCTCGGGCTGGTCGCCCAGGAACATCGCCCGGGTGCTCGGCAGGGTCCACGGGGCCACCGACCGCGCGGTCTCGAAGACGGCGGCGTCTTCGGCCCAGGCGTCGAGGTGCGGCGAGGTCGGGCGCTCGTAGCCGTAGAGCGACATGCCGTCCTGGCGCATCGTGTCGATGAACACGATGACGACGCGCGGCGGGGCGGCCATCGGCCGATGGACCGTCGGCGTCGCCACGAAGACGTAGTCGAGCTCGGCGCTGTCGCCCGGATCGACCTGGAGCGACAGCTGCACCTGCTGGCCGGCCCAGGCGGACAGGTCCACGCGCAGGTCGTCGAACCACCCGACGTGGACGGGCTGGCGCGCGACCTCCTGGCCGTCGATCGCCACGATCAGCTCGGCCCCGTCGCTGCGGGCGCCGGGCGGGGTCGCCTCGGGCGGCAGGATGCCGGGGCTCAGGTCGAAGACGGCGCCTTCGGGCACCTCGACCTCGAACACGGCCCGTGCGGGAGCCGGCAGGTAGAGCCCGTGGCGGGTCGTGTCGTCGACCTGGGCGCTGCGGAAGACGAACTCCTCCTCCTCGCCCTCGAACAGGTCGGGGTGCAGATCGTGCTCGCGCTCGACCGCCTTGCTGTAGGTGACCGCGTACTCGCCGTCCCGGGGGCGACCGTTGCTGGCCAGTCGCCGCACGCGCACGGCGTGGGTCGAGAACTCCCAGGTGGCCACGTCGTCGGCGTCTTCGATGCCGGCCTTGTGGGCCAGCTGCCGGGCCTTGGACCAGGGCGCCGCGACGTCCTCGCGCTGGTGGAGCGCCATGTCGTCGGGCGGCCGGTGGAAGAACAGGGTCCGCGGGCGCACCGGCAGTGGCGCCTCCCACATGCGGGCCTTGCCGACCGTCGACACGAGCTTCCAGGCGGACGCCGGGATCTCGACGTACTCGGGCACCTCGCCGCGCGACTCCTGCGGAAGGGTCAGCTCGGACAGCAGCTCGGGGCGACGATCCAGGGAGATCGCCTGGAGGCCCGCCACCCGCGCGTCGGCCGCGTCGACCGGGGCCCCGACGGCGGACAGGCCGCCCCCCCCGAAGAGGAAGCAGCCTGTCAGCACCCAGCGCAGCGCGCTCCGCACCTCAGGCGCGCCGGCGGCGGCGCCCCAGGGCAGCGCCCAGCCCGGCGAACATGCCCAGCAGGCCGGCGGCCGCGGGAACGGCGCTGCAGCCACCCTTCTCGGAGCCGACATCGACCGTGAGGGTCTCGGCCGCGATGCCGCCCGGACCACCCAGGTTCAGGACGATGTCGTAGGTGCCCTCGGCGCCGAAGTCGATCTTGGGCGACCAGGCGCCGATGCTCTGCACCAGCTCGCCGCCCTTGAACACGTCCCACTGGACCCGATCGATGCAGCCGTACACCGACGTGTCGGCCTGGTTGACCATCTGGTAGGTCGTGCCGTCCACGTAGTCGACGGTGAACATGCCCTCGAAGCCTTCGGCGGCCTGGGGGGCCTCGCAGGCCAGCACCAGGGCGGGCTCGCGGAAGTCGTACGAGAAGTCGCCGCACTCGGCCGAGTCGCCGGAGACCGTGATGAACACGGTGTACTGGCCCTTGGTCGTGTAGGTGTGGCAGGGGCTGAACTCGTTGCTGGTCTCGCCGTCGCCGAAGTTCCAGGTCACGACGAGCTCGTCGTCGTTCACGCCCTTGGTCTCGAGGTCGAAGCAGACCTCGAGGGGCACGCCGCCGTAGCTGTCCGTGTCGGGGTCCAGCGAGAAGGTGGCGTAGGGCCCGTACAGGAAGTTGATCGACGTGATGTCGTCGGTCTTGGGCGTCGAGGGAGCGTTGTCGCAGGGCGAGCCCGACCAGAACATCGTGGCTTCGAGCAGGTCGGTGGCCGAGCAGTTGCCGTCCGCGACTTCATCTTCTTCGCAGGAGTGGCCCAGGCCCCACCAGTGACCGAACTCGTGGGTGGCGACCGACTGGATCGTGTACCCGTTCGAGCAGGCGCCGGCTTCGACGTCTTCGGGCGAGACCCAGTTCACCCACTCGCTCAGGACGATGTCCGAGTCGCGGGTGAAGGTGTAGACGTTGGTGACGCCTTCATCGACGGGATCGGCCAGGTCGAAGGCGTACTCGCCGGTGCTGACCGAGTAGGTCACGCCCAGGGCGGAGTCGCCGTTCTGCTCGGCCGGGTCGTCCATGTACATGGTCGGGATGCCTTCCGAGGCGACACCGCCGGCCCAGACACCCTCGCGGACGCCCATGTACTCGCTCTCGAGCTGGGCACAGGGCGCGGCGACCGGCCAGTTGGCGACCGATTCCTGCATGGCCTGTTCGGCGTAGTCGAAGCCGAGGTCGGTCTCACCGCCACCGGCCATGTACCACTGGACGGGGAAGTCCTCGCGGTTCCACACGAAGGTGGTGTGGCGCCAGGCGTGGGCGGGGTTCGAGGCGAGGGCGACGAGGGCGAGGAGCGAGGTCATCACTTCACCTCCGCAGGGGCGGTGGGCAGGGCGACCGCGTTGCGACGCTGGAGCTCGACGGGGTCGATGCCGGGGATGGCCTGGCCGTCCCAGCCGCTGTCCAGGCGGTCCTGGATGGTGTCGAGGAAGCTGTCGAGGGAGAGGCGGTCGGCTTCGGCCGGGAGGGGCAGGAACCGGTGGTCGTAGGCGACCAGGGGCTCGAGCACGACGCGCTGCACGATGGGCTGCCGGGAGTAGGGGTCCATCCGGACCGTGTACTTGCCCTGGGCCATGCCCACGACCTGAACCCGCTCGCCGTGGCCGCGGGTGCTCAGGAAGAAGACGCCTTCTTCGCCTTCGCTGAACCGCGCGGTGCCGAACACCTTCATGGCGGTCGAGCCGTGCACGCCGCCGGCGTGGCTGACCACGATGGTCTGGACGGGCGCGCCCTTGAGCTGGCGCTCGACCTCGAGGGTGCCGTGGGTCCACACCATGCCGCGGTCGTCGAGCTCGGTCCAGACATCGACGATGGTGCCGACGACGATGTACTCGGCGGCATCGGTCAGCTGCTCGGTCGACAGCTTCGCGACGGTCGTCGCGGAGGCGTCCCGCGGAGCCAGCGGGGCCGCGAGCCCGACCAGCAGGGCGGCGCCGAGGAGCGCACGACGGAGGGGAGACGTGGACATGGCAGTGTCCTCCAGAGATGAGCGCCGCGCGCGCACGTGGAGAGGCGCGGACGCAGGAAGGCCGAAGCCTCACCCACGATGGGCAGGCCGTCAACTTCCGGAACCTACAGCCCGCCCGGCGACACCGTCAACCAGCGCGTCTGCGGCATCCGGTCCGCGCCGGGGGACGCCGTCGTGTGTATGGAACGCTCCCGTCGGTGAGCCGCTCCCCCAGGCCGTGGAACGGTGCCCGCCGATCGGCGCGTTTCACGGAATTCCAGCCCGTGGCCGGATCTATCGTCGACAACTCCGTGAGGACGCATCCATCGGGGTTGACTTTCCCGGGCGGGTCGCCTATCCCCTGCGTTCTGCGCGCCTGGGCGCGCCCTCGGACTGGACCCCTCAGGAAGGCCCCGATGCCCCGAATCCTCCACTTCGCGCGGATGCTGCTGCTGTTGCTGCTGGTGCTTCCGGGCCTCGCGCACGCCTCGGTCACGACCGGTACCATCAAGGGTACCGCCGTCGATGAAGGCGGCCTGCCCGTTCCCGGCGTTCTCGTGACGATCCAGTCCGAGAACCTGATGGGCGTGCGGCAGAACGAGACCGACATGGAAGGTCGGTTCTTCTTCCCCGAGCTGCCCCCCGGCAGCTACGAGCTGCGGGCCGAAGGCCCCGGCTTCGCCACGGTCGTGCGGCCCAACCTCCAGGTCAACATCGGCCGCAACGTCATCCTGACCATCGAGATGACGCTGGACGAGGCGGGCGAGGAGATCGTGATCGAGGAGTCGCGGCCCGTCGTCGACACCGAGTCGGCGCAGCGCGGCAGCGTGCTCACGAAGGAATTCCTCGAGCGCATCCCCGCCGGCCGCTCCTACCAGAGCGCCGTGCAGATGGCGGCGGGCGTCACCGGCGGCAGCAACCCCAACGTGGGCGGCGCGGCCTACAACGAGAACACCTACCTGCTCGACGGCGTCAACATCACCGACCCCGTCACCGGTACCTTCTCGCTGAACTTCAACTTCGACGCGATCGAGCAGGTCGAGGTCCTCACCAACGCCTTCGACCCCGAGTACGGCTACAACCTCGGCGGCGCCATCAACGTCGTCACCGAGACCGGCACCAACGTCCTCGAGTTCGAGACCAACGCCTACTACACGAACGGCAACTGGGCCCCGAAGCTCGACGCCCGCTACGCCGCCGACGGCACCCAGCTGGCCCCGACCGACTTCGACAGCCGCTTCGAGCTGTTCCAGGCCGGTGTGAAGATCTCCGGCCCGATCATTCGCGACCGGGCCTGGTTCATCGCCAGCTACCAGCACAGCCGCTCGCTCATCGCGAACGTGGGTATCGACCTGCCGCGCGACTTCGACGGCCACTACGTGCTCGGCAAGCTGACCTTCCAGCCGTCCAGCGAGCACCGGTTCACCCTGCTGATGCAGACGAACCCGACCAGCATCGACAACACGAACCAGTACGACCGGTTCGTGTCGGCCGAAGCCCAGGGTCGCCAGGCCCAGGGCGGCTTCGTCAGCAGCCTGCAGTGGGACTGGTTCATCAGCCCCGAGACCTTCCTCGAGACCGACGTCACCCTGCAGAAGCTCTACCTGGAGAACACCCAGGTCCCCTGTACCCACGATCCGAAGACCGGGTACAACCCCTGTGACGCGACCGAGCTCGAGAACAACATCGACTTCACGACGCCGGGTCGCCTGGGCTTCAACAACGCCTTCGACAGCGGCAACTACCCGAGCTTCGACTTCGACGATCGCTGGCGGTACAGCGTCAGCAGCAAGTTCAGCCTGCTGCAGGTCGAAGCCCTGGGCAGCCACGACCTCAAGGCCGGCGTGTCCCTGGACGTGACCCGCTGGAACCGGACCTTCGGCTACACCGGCGACACGTACTTCTACGACCTCAACGAGCTCGCCTACAACCCCGACACGCTGAAGAACTACTACTGGATCGAGACCACCGGTCCGGTCGACTTCACCGCGCGGGCCGAGAACATCGGCGCCTTCGTCCAGGACGTCTACAAGCCGATCGACAACCTGACCTTCCGGTTCGGCACCCGCTACGACCGGGCGATCATCCGCAACGACGTCGGCGAGTCCATCATCAACGTCGGCCTGTGGGGCCCGCGGTTCAGCGTCATCTGGGACCCCTGGGGCAACAACAAGAGCAAGCTGGTCGGCTCGCTGGGTCGGTTCAACGACTCCGGCCGCCTGGCGGTGCCGAGCTACCTGTCGCAGTCCGGCTTCGGCTACAAGCTGTTCCTGGGCGAGTACTTCAGCCAGTTCGGCTACGAGGGCTACAGCAGCGGCCTGGACAACGCCTACGACTACGCGCCGAACGAGCAGACCCGCACGGTCCTCGACGGGACCATCGCCCCCCACAGCGACGAGTTCAGCGTCGGCGCCGAGCGCGAGCTCATCCGCGACCTGGCCGCGGCGGTCTACTTCACCGGCAAGTACACCCGGAACCTGTACGCCTTCGACGAGACCAACCTGGTCTGGGACGAAGACGGCTACAACGTCCTGGGCAGCAGCGACGGCACGCAGAACATCTACCAGCGGATGCGCACCCCCAACATCGCGCGCCGTGACTACTTCCGCGGCGACCTGCAGCTGAACAAGGTGTGGAGCAACCGCTGGGAGGTCCAGGCGACCTACAGCTACACCGTCAGCCGCGGCACGGTGCAGACCAGCCCCTCGGGCTTCCTGAGCGTGCCCCAGCAGGTCCAGTACTACGTCAACGGCCTGCTCTACACCGACGTCCGCCACGACGTGTCCGCCGGCTTCGCCTGGGACATCCCCAACGACCCGTGGACCACCAAGGTCGGCATGACGTTCTTCTACGAGAGCGGCAACCCGGTCACCCGGTACTACGACAACGGCTCGTCGATCGGCTTCAACAGCATCCTGCGGCAGACCGTCGGCACCTACGCCCGGGAAGAGGCCTACTTCACCGCCAGCATCCTGGTGCAGCAGGGCATCCCGATCCGCAAGGGCAAGCTCTACGGCGTGCTCGAGCTCCAGAACCTGGCGAACCTGCGCCAGGGCGACGGCGCCTACGTCAGCTTCGACAACCGGTGGATCATCGCTGGCCGCCAGGACCCCCTCGAAATCAGCATCGGAGGCCGGTATGAGTTCTGATCGCCTGCAGCGCGTCGCGCTCGCCGCGATCGTCGGCAGCCTCTCCCTCAGCGCCGCCTGCACCTACACCGAAGACCTCGGCATGGCCGATCTGCGGGGCACGGTGCGCGTCAAGAAGGAAGACGCCACCATCACCCTCACCAACCTCGCCGGCGAGATCTGGGAGGTCACCGACCCCCGCGCGATCGGGCCGGTCTACGTGGGCGTGTACGCCGGGCTGGACGACAGCCTGTACGAGTACCCGCACCCCGAGTGGGGTCCGGTGCTCGGCGACGGCGCCGGCGACGCCTTCCCCTATGGCGGCGGCACCGTCGGGCGCTTCGCCTGGGGCTGCTACGAAGCCACGGTCTGCAAGACCGTCAGCGGCCGCTACGACAGCTACCAGTCGGTGCTCGACTTCTTCAAGGACGAGCTGCGCAGCCCCCTGACCGACGCCGAGGGCAACGAGATCACCTCGGCGATCGAGTTCCAGGAGAAGTGCTTCCAGGCCGAGTACGTCACCAGCGACGGCGAGCTCGACATCGTCGGCGACACCGACTTCGTCGAGAACGGCGACTACTACGAAGCCGAGATCCAGATCCTGGGCACCCGCTTCGAGCCAGGCGTCACCGTCTGGGGCTTCATCGACCAGCCCGACGAGACCTTCTCGTTCTCGACCTGCGACGACAGTGACGGCGACTACAACGCCTACTACGACGAGCGCTACTACAAGGGCACCAACTTCGAGGAAGTGCTCAACTTCCCCGGCGAGTACATCCGCAACGGCGACCTGGTGTCCGACACCGCCGCCGTGGTCGATGATCCCGAGCAGCCCTTCACCATCGAATTCGGGTTCAAGTATGAAGACTGAGATGCTGGCTGCCGCCGCGCTCGCCGTGGGTCTCGTGGGCTGCGACCGCGCCGCCGACGACCTGCTGCCGCAGGCCAACGAAGCAGCGCCCCAGATCATCGAGATCGGCGAGCTGCCGGTCCTGCCCCAGTCCGCCACCGACGAGATCAGCGCCACCTACTGCGACAGCGAAGGCGACGCGCCCAACTGCTACTACGGCCAGGTTCGGGCCACCGACGGCACGACCGTGGGCGGCGCGACCTTCACCTTCAAGGGCACCGGCTCCCCCGTCTGCGTGGTGGTCGATCCCGAGTCGTTGACCTGGAACCAGTACATCGGCGCGGGCAGCTCCACGGTCACGTGGGGCTACCCGGACAACAACGCCGACGACGGCGACATGGACCTGTTCGGCGGCCTGACCAGCTACTACACCGGCTCGCCCGGCATCGAGATCGGCGACTTCTCGGGCTTCTACACCGACAGCCTGGGTCGCGAGATCGAGATCGACTACGTCGAGTGCTACAACGAGAGCCCGTACACCGGTGGTGAAGCCCACGCCGGCCGCGGCGCCCCCGAGTTCTGCACCATCAACACGGCGGGCCGCGAAGGCATCGACTACACCGTGGTGCTCGAGACCTTCAGCGTGCCCCGCGACGACGGTCTCCTGGCGTTCAGCGCGGCCGTGTTCGAGGGTCGCTGCACCAACCAGACCGACTCGATCGGCCTGGCGGGCATCACCGAGTGCACGATGACCGGCGAGGCCCGGACCGAGAGCGGCGAGCTGCGCGAGTGCTCCCGGCAGCTCGAGTTCGCCTACTGCCTGAACACGAACCAGCCGAGCAAGCAGTACCTGACCGGCTTCTGCTGCGCGAACCCCGGCGTGTGCGGCGACGACCCGCCGGACGGCATCTGCAGCGAGATCGATGTCGGAGCTTTCTGCGACGACAACCCGAGCCTCTGCAACTGCGGCACCTGAGCCCGCTCGGGCAGGGCCGGGTCCTTCGGTCCTCCCCTCCCCTGCCGACGCGCCCCGATCGCCACCGAGCGGCCGGGGCGCTCGCCGTCTCGGCTGCGGACGATCGCGCCGGCCCGGCGCACCGGCCGACTACGGCGTGGTAGCCGGGACCGGCGCAGGCAGCGACACGGGGATGATGGCCACCGGCTCGCGCGTGCCGGGGACGCGCAGCGCGGGCGTGCCGTCCGGCAGGCGCACGGCCTGGGCGCGGTCGGGCAGGGCCCCCAGCTCCACCCGGGTGGTGCGGCCTTCGAGCCACAGACCCTTGCCGGCGGCGACGAACAGCAGGCCCAGCGAGGTCGCGCCATCGGGCGCCACGCCGACCAGCGCCGCGCCGTCGGGGACGGCGACTGGAGGCACGTCCGTGATGCGCCGGCCCTGCAGGTCGCGCCAGCGGCCGACCAGGCCGCCGGGCTGCTCGACCATCAACAGCACCGCGAGGCCGCCCGGATCGTCGTCGGTCCGCGGCAGGCTGCCGAACTGCGCGCCGTGCAGGGTCAGGCCCGGCGCCGGCTTCCAGATGCGCAGGCCCGGCGGGGGCAGCGCATCGGCCCCGAAGGGCGTGTCGGGTCGGACGGTGTAGAGGTCGACGCCTTCGTCGTGGCGCACCAGGAAGTGGGCCGCGCCGGAGCTGTCCACCAGCGCGCGCACGTCCAGGGGGCGGTGGTCGTAGCGGTCGACGCGGGGAAAGCCGGGCTTTCCGCGGTGGTCGATGCTGACCAGCCGCAGCTCGCCGCCGTCCCCCTTGGGCGCCGGCACCCACAGGGGCACCAGCGTGCCGCCCGCCACGGCCGCGGGGCGCCCGATGGGCTCGGCCGCGGGCCACGGGGCGTCGACCTGGACGTCGGTGGCCGCACCGCCGACGCCCTCCACGCGCAGCACGTGCAGCCCCCGGCTGCCGGTCGCCCACACGACGGTGGCGCTGCTGGCGTCGGCCGGCGCCTGGGCCGCCAACAGCGGCGTCACGGGACCGTCCAGGTGGGCCAGGTGCCGGATCGTGGTCGGACCCCGGGGGTCGGCGCCGACCGCGCTGTGCAGCATGAGCTCGGCGCCCTCGGCAGAGCGGTGCACCCAGGCCGCCACCGGGCCCCCGCGTGCACCGGTGCTGCGGTCGGGGCCCAGATCGACGGCCGCCACCACCGGCGCCGTGCGGCGCACCGCCTGTCGCGCGATCTCGGTCGAGCGGTCCCCCTCGACCAGCCGCACCACCAGCTCGAAGCGGGGGAAGTCGCCGAAGCCGCCGGGCACCTCGAGCAGGGCCCGCCGGCTGCCGCGGGGGCTCAGCCGCCAGGTGGTGCTGGGATCCCACTCGGGCGGCGTGTTGTACCGGGAGATGGTGCGGCCGTCCGGCAGGATCATGTCGAAGCGGACCAACCACGGCCGCTCGCCCACGTCGGGCACGGCGAGCGTGTCGGTGCCGGGATTGCGGACGCTGATCGGGATGATGACCTGCTCGCCCTGGACGTACTCGGCGCGCAGCTCGGCGGACCATCGGGGTCCGGCGGGCTCGGCTTCCGGCGGGCTGGCCGCGGCGTCCGCGGTGGCAGCGCCTTCGTCCTGGGCCCACGCGGGCGCCTGGGCCAGCAACAGGGCGGCCAGGGGCAGGAGGAGGGCGGGAGGAGGGGCGGCCATGCAAGCTCCGAGGGGGTCTCAGCCGTCGAGGAGGGAACGGACCAGCGCGAGGGCCTCTTCCCGGTTGCCTACCCTCCCCGCGAGCTGCGCGTGGCGCACATCCGCGAGGATCCGGCCCATGGTCGGACCGGGGGGCGTGCCGAGGTCCATCAGGTCCCGCCCCTGGACCAGGGCCGGGAGGGGTTCGTGCAGCACACCCAGCATGCCCGCCCGCCGCAGCACGTGCTCGACGGAGACGGCCCCCGACGCCGCCAGCGCCACACCGCCCACCACCGCGACCTCGCCGTCCTCGGCGAGTCGCCGCAGCAGCGTGTCGTCGACGTCGGCGCCCACGAGCTCCCGCCAGTGGGCGACCGCGTGCAGCACCCGGTCCCGCAGGGGATAGCGCCCGCTGCGGTGGACGCGCAGGTGCAGCAGCGCGGCTTCCGCGTCCTCGACGGCCTCGCGGTGCAGCAGGGCCCCCAGCATCAGCGCCAGCGACCGGGGCGCGCGGCCCACCTGGGGCTGCCAGGCCGCGGCCCGGTCCACCGCCGCGTCGACCTCGGCCGCGTCGCGCTCCCAGCCGCGGACCTGCGGCAGCACCCGGGGCAGCACCGCCGTCTCGCGGCCGACCCGCAGGCCGACGCTCGGTCGCTCGCTGCGCAGCAGGAGCTTCTCGAGCTCCATCCAGATGCGCTCGGCGGGCAGCTCGTGCAGATCGGCCTTCCGGCACAGCGCGACCAGCCCCGCGTCCACCGAGAAGCCGAGCCGCCCGGCGAACTGCACCACACGGACCGCCCGCAGCGGATCCTCCAGGAAGCAGTCGTCATCGACCGCGCGCAGCTTGCCGGCCGCCAGGTCGGCGCGCCCTCCGTGCGGGTCCAGCACCTCGCCCGTCAGGGGGTCGAGCAGCATCGCGTTGATGGTCAGGTCGCGCCGTCGGGCCGCCTCGACGACGCCCATGTGGGGATCCCCCTGCACGTCGATGCCGCGGTGCCCCGGGCCCGCCTTGCTGTCGCGCCGCGGCAGGCTGACGTCCAGCCCCAGCGGCCCCGCCGACAGCTTGTAGACCCCGAAGCTGCGGCCCACCTCGCTGACCCGGCCCAGCCGGCGCAGCAGCGCCTGCAGGTCGTCGGCTTCGATGCCGTGCACCTCGATGTCCAGGTCCTTGGGCGGCGGCGGCTCGCGGCCCTGCAGCTCGGCCAGCACGCGATCCCGCACGATGCCGCCCACCACGTAGGCCCGACCGCCGGCGTCCCGACAGGCGGCGGCGAGCTGGTGCACGACAGGCGGGAAGGGCATCGGCTATATGCTGGGCGCGAGGAGGAGTGCATGCTGTACCCGATCCTGGCCCTCGGCGCGGTCCTGATGGGCCCCGCCAGCGCCGCAGAGCCCGTCGCCCTGGGGGGTCCCGCCCGGGCCCTCTCCCTGCCCGCCGCCAACCTCGACGGCGAGAAGGTGGTGCTGCACGACTACGTCGGCCTGCGCGCGCCCGAGCCCCGCTCGGCCGTGGTCCTGCACTTCTACACGGGCAGCGCCGGCGCCCAGACCCTGCTGGCGCTCGGCAAGATCGCCCGCGCCAGCAACGACGTCCAGGTGATCGCCGTGACCCGCGACCGCCGCGGCGTCGGTGCCGTCGCCAGCGAGGTCGCGCGCAAGGGCGTCACCTTCCCCGTGCTGTTCGACGAACACGGCGTCGTCTTCGAGCGCTACGCCGTCACCGACGGCCCCCTGACCCTGGTCATCGACGCCGACGGCGACATCGCGTCGATCGGCGCCGAGAGCGATCCCGACGCCCTGGCCCAGGGCATCGAAGAAGCGCTGGCCGGGCTGACCGCCGACAAGTAGCCGGCGGCCCACCGGGCGCGGGCTGCCGACGGACCGCCGCGCGGGCCTCATCCCGTGCACGACCGGGACTCAGTCCCCGGTGTGGACGATGAGCACCGTGATGTTGTCGCGGCCACCGCCGTGGTGGGCGGCGCGCACCAGCTCGCGACACATGACCCGCGGGTCGTCGTGGTCGTTCATGATCGCTTCGAGGTCGACGTCTTCGACCTCGCCCCACAGCCCGTCGCTGTTGAGCAGGATGCGATCGCCGCGCTCGAGCTCGACCCGGAAGATGTCGATGTCCACATTGCGCTCGGTGCCCACCGTGCGCAGCAGGATGTTGCTGTGCGGGTGGTTGCGCGCTTCTTCGGGGGTCAGCCGGTTCTGCTCGACCATGCGGGCGACCAGGCTGTGGTCGCGAGTCACCTGGTGCAGCACGCCCTGGCGCAGCAGGTAGCCGCGCGAGTCGCCGACGTTGGCGACCAGCGCCAGCCGCTCTTCGTGCACCAGGGCCGCGACCAGGGTGGTGCCCATGTCGTTGCCCATGCGCACCGAGTGGTCCTTGACCGTGTTGTTCGCGGTCTGGAACGCCTCGTCGAGCAGGTTCTCCAGGAAGTCGTCGCTCGGGTCGTCCGACTCCAGCAGGCGCTCGCGGGCCACCCGGCAGATCGTGGCGACCGCCATCTCGCTGGCGACCTCGCCCGACTCGTGCCCGCCCATGCCGTCGGCCACCACGTACAGGTAGGTGCCTTCCTTCAGGCAGACCCAGCCCCAGTTGTCCTCGTTGAGGACCCGGCACAGGCCGACGTCGCTCATCGCGCCGGCGTGCACGCGGTGTTCGGGCAGGTCCGACGCGAGCAATTCCTCGAGCGCGCGGCCGAAATCGAAGGGGCTGCTGTAGGCGCCTTCTTCGGCCCCCAGGAAGAAGTCGTGGATCTCGCCGGACTTCACGGGGGTGTAGCGCCGCAGGATGGCGCCGAGGTGCGCGACCTCGATGCTGCGGTGCGCGTCGGGCACGGGGCCGTCGTAGACCTGGGCCACTTCGGGGTCGAACAGCAGGAACTGCCCGTCGCGGCGCACCAGGAAGTTGGCCCGCGACAGGTGCGCCAGCCGGATGCCGTTGGCCTGCAGGAAGGCCAGCATGCCGGTCGCGCGCTGGGACAGCTCGAGGATGGCCTGGGTCGACAGGGGCGAGCCTTCGTCCAGCATCAGGCCTTCGCCCGACCACGGCGTGACCGAGCACAGCACGCCGTCCTGGAAGAACAGGTCGACCGGGGACACGAGCCCCGGGTGGTCGAGCTGCTTGTCGAAGAAGGCGGCGTAGGGTTCGTAGCCGCTGGTCTCCCACCGGACGGAGATCAGGAACCGCCGCGGGCTGAGATCCGCCCCGCAGCGCACGCAGGAGGTGCCGTTGCGGGGCGTGTCGTCACAGCCGCACTCCCAGCAGAACTTGCGCGGCCGGTCCGACCGGTCGTCGTTCGCCAGGTAGAACATGCGGCCTTCGGACAGCCGCACCAGGCCCTCGACCGAGTAGTGCTCGGAGAGGTGCGTCCCGGGGGGAAAGGGCGGCGGTCGGGGCGTCAGGGGGGCCTTCCGCGGGCTGGCTCGTCGAGGAGGAAGGGGCGACCGTGAAGTGCCCGCCGACCCCTATCCCGTAGAGCCCGCCGAGCCGTCGCATCCTAAACCCCCCTCCCCCACCGAAGCAACGCACCGAGACGAACGCCGACGGAAGCCCTGCCCGGACCGGCCGCACCGCCCCGTGGCAGGCCCGCGCGCGCGCCCTCGCCTGACGCGCGAGCATGGTGCGGATACCTGCGCTCACGCCCTCTCCCCCGAGCCCGCGCCATGTACCGCTTCCCCTTCACCGTCGATGCCACCGCGGGCGCCGCGCGCGCCACCACCCTGCACCTGCGGCGGGGCGACGTGAAGACCCCCGTCTTCATGCCGGTCGGCACCCAGGGCGCGCTCCGGGCGCTGGCGCCCTCCCTCGTCCCCGAGACCCACAGCCAGATCGTCCTGGCGAACACCTACCACCTGTCCCAGCGGCCCGGCGAGCGCATCGTCGCCAAGCACGGCGGCCTGCACGACTTCATGGGCATCGACCTGCCGATCCTGACCGACTCCGGCGGCTTCCAGGTCTTCTCCCTCAAGAAGTCCAGCGTCACCGAAGACGGCGTGGAATTCGCCTACGAAGTCGACGGCAAGCGGACCTTCCTGTCCCCCGAGCGCAGCATGGAGATCCAGCAGGCGCTGGGCGCGGACATCGCCATGGTGTTCGACGAGTGCCTGGGCTTCGGCACGACCGAGGCCTGCGCCGTCGAGAGCGTCGACCGCACCGCCCGCTGGGAGGAGCGCAGCCGCAAGGCCCACACCCGCGAGGACCAGAGCCTGTTCGGCATCGTCCAGGGCGGCTTCTGGCCCCACCTGCGCGAGCGCTCCGCCGCCCAGATCCGCGACCTGGACTTCGACGGCTACGCGGTCGGCGGCCTGTCCGTCGGCGAAGGCCACGACAAGATGATCGAGGTGCTGGACTGGACCACGCCGCACATGCCCCACGACCGGCCCCGGTACCTGATGGGCGTCGGCCGTCCCCAGGACCTGGTCGAAGGCGTGGCCCGCGGCATCGACATGTTCGACTGCGTGATCCAGACACGGCACAGCCGCAGCGGCATCTTCTGGACCTGGCAGGGCCGGCTGCGCCTGACCGACAAGCGCTACCGCACCGACATGTACCCGCCGGACACCGCCTGCAGCTGCCTGGTCTGCCGCAAGCACACGCGGTCCTACCTCCACCACCTGTTCCGCGTCGGCGAGGTCGTCGGCAGCACCCTGGCCGTCATCCACAACCTGTACTTCTTCGCCGAGTTCATGGATCGGATGCGCCAGAGCATCATCGAGGGCCCCGAAGCCTTCGCGTCCTTCCGCAAGCTCGTGCACGAGCTGTTCCCCATGCAGGCCGGCGACGAGGACGAAGAAGCCGTGCCCGCCCCTGCCGGACCCAAGCGGCCGGGCGGCGCCGGTCCGTCCCGGGGGAGCGGGGGAGGAGGAGGTCCCGGACGAGGCGGGCCCCGGGGAGGAGGTCCCCGGGGAGGAGGTCCCGGGCGAGGCGGCTCCGGACGAGGCGGCTCCGGACGAGGCGGCCCCGGACGAAGCGGGCGCGGCGGGCGCTGACTACCAGCCGCCCAGCACCAGCCAGGCCCCGGCCGCTCCCGCGCACAGGGCCACGGCCACCGCGACGAACAGCAGGGGGGCGCCGATCTCACCCTCGCCAGGCGGCGGTGCGGGGATCGCCGGAGCGGGCGGTTGCTCCGGGAGCGGCGCGGGCTGTGGCGGGTCGGCACGGGGGAGCGGATCCAGCGGCTCGTCGGCGATGCGCGCCCGGACCGCCCGCGACGGGACGCCCCGCAGCGGAGCCAGCCGCTCCGGATCGGCCCCCCGCGCGTAGCCGGCGGCCAGCCACGACGACATCGCAGCCTGCCCGGGCCCCTGCTCCTGGAGCACGCCCGTGACCTCGCCGCTGGTCTCCGCGGCAGGCTGGGTGCGCCCCGACCAGGTGTCGAGCAGCCCGTGCCCGGCCTCGTCCGGCCCCAGGTCGATGCCGACCTCGTCCACCGGTCCGTCGACCGCCGGGCCGCGGGCCGGAGTGCGCTCGGCCACCCTCAGAACCGCCGGGTCGGTGCGGGCTCCGGCCGGCCGAAGGCCCAGCCCTGGCCGTAGATGAACCCGAGGTCCGTGCAGGCCGTGACCTGGTCTTCGGTCTCGATGCCCTCGCACAGCGGCGCGATGCCCATCTCCAGGACGACATCGACCAGGGTGCGCAGCATGCGGGCGTGCCGGGCCGTGTCCGAGCCACCCAGCCCGCGGGTCCAGGCCTTGTCGAACTTCACGTAGGCCGGCGTCGCGTCCACCAGCTCGAGCAGCCGGGCCTGGCCGGCGCCGAAGTCGTCGTAGGCCGCGGCGATGCCGAGCTCTTCGAGGGCCTGGACCAGGCTGCGCATGCGGCCCACGTCCGTGACCGCCTTCTCGTGGATCTCGAGCACCATGCGCGCCCGGGGCGCGAGCGCCCGCAGGCCCGCCAGCCGCCCGATCAGCCGGTCCGCCGCCGCGAGCTCGTCGGGGTGGCAGTTCAGGAAGATGACCGGGTGCGTGCCGAAGGCGTTGGCGTCGGCCATCGCCTGCTGACGGAACAGGTCCGACAGGGCCGTGGCCTGGCCGCAGCGGGCGGCTTCGTCGAGCAGCACCGCGGGGGACGCCGGCAGGCCTTCCAGCGCCCCGCGGCCCAGCGCTTCCCAGCCGTGCACGTCGCGGGTGCGGTTGAGCTTCACGATGGGCTGGAACACCGCCCGCACGGCCCGCTGCTGGATCATGCGGCCGACCAGCTCGCGGTAGCCGATCCGGTGGGGCAGGTCTTCGATGGTGCGGTGCACCGTCTGCTCGTCCAGGTCCTCGTCGCCCTGCAGCCGCAGCACGAACTCGGTCGTGGCGAAGTGCAGCACGTCGCCGTCCTTGACCGACACCTTGCCGCGCACCCGCTGCCGGTTCACGTAGGTCCCGTTGGTGCTGTTGAGGTCGCGCAGCCACAGCTGCTGGCCGTCGTGGTCCAGCTCGGCGTGGCGGCTGGACACGCCGCTGCTGGGCAGCCGCAGGCCCCCGGTCGCCTTGCGACCGATCCGGAAGGGAAAGGCGGAGATCGGCGTCACCACGAGATTGCGGGTGCCCTCGAGGTAGCCCTCGAGCACCCACCCGGTCGCGGGAGCGGGCTCAGCCGTGTGCATGCAGGGCCCAGCATGCCCCGCCGAGCCCCCCACGTCCACGTCGCAGGCCCCCGGTGCTACGCTCCGCGCCTCGATTCGCCCTTGTCCAGCAGGAGGGACGCCGACGTGGCCCACCTCATCTTCCGGCGCGGCGACACGCGCATCGTCGACTACCGCCTGCGCCCCGGTCCCACGACCATCGGCCGGGCAGACTCCTGCGACGTGGCGCTGCCGGGCGGCGAGATCAGCCGCACCCACTGCATCGTGCAGTCCCGCGACGACGGCTGGGAGCTGGTCGACCGGTCCAGGCACGGGGTCACCGTCGACGGCGAGCCCGTCAAGCGCGCCCTGTTGGCGGACGGCGCCCGGATCGGCCTCGGCCCCTACGAGGTCGAATTCAAGGCCCGCGAGCAGCCGGCCCGCCCCACCGACGAGGTCGTCGGCGAGCGCAACCACGAGATCATCCTGGCCACCGACGACGCCGGCCTGCACGTGCAGCGCGCCGTCGTGCACGTGGTCGCCGGCCCCGACGCCGGCCGCCGGCTGCCCGTCAAGAGCGGGCGGATCGGCATCGGCAGCGCCGGCAGCAGCATCGCGCTGCGCGACGACGGCCTGCAGCGCGACCACGTGCGCCTGCGCTTCGTGCGCGGCCGGGTGCTGGTCGAGCCGGGCGAAGGCGCGGCCTGGGTGGACGGCGCGCGGGTCCGCGAGATCATGCCGCTGTACCTGGACGAGGAGCTGGTGCTCGGCAGCACGGTGCTCAAGGTCGCGCAGGAACCCCTCGACGAGCAGCCCAGCGCCCGCCAGCTCGGGGACATGGTGGCCGACAGCGCCGCCATGCTGCGGGTCTTCGGCACCCTGCGGCGCTTCGCGGGCCACCACTTCCCGGTCCTGATCACCGGCGAGAGCGGCACCGGCAAGGAACTGGCCGCCCGCGGTCTGCACGACGTCAGCGCCCGGGCCGGCGGCGCCTGGGTCGCGGTCAACTGCGGCGCCATCGCCGAGAACCTGTTCGAGAGCGAGCTGTTCGGCCACGAGAAGGGCGCCTTCACCGGCGCCGACAAGAAGAAGGACGGCGCCTTCCACCGGGCCCACGGCGGCACCCTGTTCCTGGACGAGATCGGCGAGCTGCCCGAGCCGGCCCAGGCCAAGCTGCTGCGGGCGCTCGAGTCCGGCGAGGTCCGCCGGGTCGGCAGCACGGACGTCGAGTACCCCGACGTGCGCATCGTCGCGGCGACCAACCGCGACCTGCCGGAAGCCGTGCGGGCCGGCGTGTTCCGCGAAGACCTGTTCTTCCGGCTGGCCGTGCTCAGCGTGCAGCTGCCGCCGCTGCGGGCCCGCATCGAGGACCTGCCCTCGCTCACCGCGCACCTCTGCCGCCGGCTGCACCCCGAGTGCCACGTCACCGACGACGCCCTGGCGATGCTCTCGCGGCATCGCTGGCCCGGGAACGTGCGCGAGCTGCGCAACGTGCTGACCCGCGCCTTCGTCATGGCCGGCCCCGTCATCGACGCCCAGGACCTGACCTTCCACGACCTCGGCATGCTGGCCGCGGACAGCGACGGGCCGCCGAACAGCCTGGACGAAGCCGAGCGCGGCTACATCCGCCAGATCCTCGACGACGTCGGCGGCAACCGCAGCGCCGCGGCGCGCGCCCTCGGCATCGCGCGGTCCACCCTCCACTACAAGATGCAGCGCCTCGGGATCGACTGATGCCCCTCCCTCCCCTCCCCGTCGACCTCGCCTGCCCTCCCCCGACCGCCGACCCGGCCGTGCACGTCGAGGTCGTCACCACGGCCTACGTGCACGACGACTGGAAGCGCGTGGTCGACGACGGCACCACCGGACCCGTCGCGATGGCCGTGATGGTCGGCATCGTGCGCACCCCCGACACGACCCTGCTCATCGACGCCGGCCTGGGCCGCAGCTCGGCGGCCGGCGAGTACCCGGGCTTCCCGATCACCGCCCTGTCCGAGCTCGAGGTCGTCGCCCCCATCGCCGACCAGCTGGACGCGCCGCCCGATCTCGTGCTGCTGACGCATCCCCACTACGACCACGTCGGCGGCCTGTTCGACCTGCCCGACGTGCCCGTGTGGATCACCGAAGCCGACTGGCGCGCCTACGGCAAGACCACCGTCGGCTTCCCCAAGCGGTTGAAGCGGGCCGTCGACTGGCGCCCCGTGGCCCTGCGCGCCGGTCAGGCCAGCCAGGTGCTGGGCCGACCGGCGGTGGACGTGCTGGGCGACGGCCGGATCTGGTACCTGTCCCTGCCCGGCCACACCCCCGGCGCCGCGGCCGTGCTGGTCCGCGCCGAGGACGGCCCCTGGCTGTTCATCGGCGACACGGCCTGGGTCGACAAGCACCTGGAGGGCGCGCGCCGCCCGTGGCTCACGCGCACCCTGCTCGACGCCGACGTGCACGAGGTCGCCGAGAGCCTGGAGTGGGCCCGCTGGCTGAAGGCGGAGTGCCCCGACCTGCGCGTGATCGCCGGTCACGAGCCCACCCTTGCGGGCGGGCTCGCGAGCAGTCCTCAGGAGTAGTCGGCCTCGTAGGCGTCCTTGGCCGCGCGGGCGACCCGGCTGTACTCGCTCTCGCTCATCTCGAGCAGCACCTGCTTGAGCTCGGGGCTGGTCGTGAACTTGATGCCCTGGACCATGCCCCACTGCAGGTCCTGGCTGGTGTCGCCGCCCGCCAGGATCTCCCGGTAGATGGCCGCGACTTCGACGGGCGTCATGAACTCGTCCAGGGCGCCGAGCGCGCGGCTCTTGATCTTGTCGCTGCGCCCGCCGGTGATGGTGGCCTTGCAGAGCTCGGCGTAGGCGGCGTGCTGGGGCAGCTTCTTGTCGCGCAGCAGGTTGCAGAACTCGAAGGCCATGGACTCGGCCACGCTGTCGTCGCCGTCCTGGAGCAGCTCCTGGATGGCGGCCGACTGGTCGGTCTTCATCGCGGGCCAGCGGATCCAGTTGACGTAGGCCTTCCGGACCTCGGGGTCCTTGTGGTTGCGGGCCTTGGCGTAGAGCGGGGCCACCCGTTCCCAGGCGTCGCCGTCCTGGGTCCAGACCAGGGCCAGGGCCGACAGGGACTCCTTGACGACCTCGGCCGTGTCCTCGTTGCTGACGATCTCGATGATCTTCTCGAGCACGGGCGGGTGGTCCTTGTAGTCCCCGAGCGCGTTGACCAGCTTGCCGCGGACCTCGCGGTCGGCCTCGCCGTCGGCGGCGGCCAGCAGGGCGTCCCGGCGCACGGTGTTGCCGCGACCCCAGTCCAGGGTGTTGACCGCGGCCAGCCGCACCTTGGGCGACTCGTGCTGCAGGAAGGGGATGACCAGCTTGTCGCCGCCCAGGTCCATGGTCGGGCCCATGGCGCCGATGATGGCCTTGAGCACTTCGGAGTCGTCGCCGGCGGTCTGGAGCATCTCGCCCATCACGGTGACGTGCTCGGTGCGCAGGTGCTCGCTGACGATGCCGGCCCACACCTCGAAGGCGGCCTGGCGGACCTCGGCGCTGTCGTGGGACTTCATCAGCTTGAGCAGCACGGGCTCGGCGACGGTCAGGTCGTTCTCGGCGTCGCCTTCGCTGTGCTTCCAGCGCATGTCGCGCAGGGCGTCGCGCAGGGGCTGCGCTTCGGTGCCGCGCAGGGCCGGCCAGCGGGCGAACAGCTTGTCGGCGGTCAGGCCCGGGTTGTCGCCGTCGCCGCTGCCCTCGACCACGGTCAGGTCCTTCTTGGCGCTGGGGTCCTTCATGCTGGGGATGTCGGCCGTGACCATCACCGTGTAGGACACGTTGTGGGCGGTCGCTTCGGTCCCCGGCGGGATGGTCAGCGTGAAGTCGAAGGTCTTCTCGGCGCCCGACGGCAGGTCCACGTTCGTGGCGATGGTCTGGTCGATGAGCACCCGCGTGTCGATCTTCGGCATCGGCGAGTCGTCCTGCTTCTCGACGTGCACGTAGAGCAGCTTGACCTTGACGTCGGTGACGGTGACGTCCTTGGGCGCGCCGGTCAGGGTGGCGGTGCCGGAGAGGATGCCGCCTTCGGGCACCCGGTCGGAGACCAGGGTGAGCGCCATCTTGGCGCCGCCGCCGAACAGCGAGGAGAGGAAGTCGAAGAAGCCCACGGAGCACTCCGGGTCGCGGGGAGGGGAGAGCCAGCGGAAGAGGCCGAGGGACCGTCGTGATCGCTGGGACTGTCGAGGGCTATGCGGTGCGAGGACCCATCGCCACCGCCCCCGGGTGACGACCTGCGACAGCGCGGTCACAAGTCGCAGCCGGGTCGGTGCTCCGCGCCGGCTACAAGGGGACACCCCCTTCCTCGGAGACCCCGTGAGCGACCCCCGCTACGCCATCACCGTCGACGTCCCGCTGCCCTTCGACCAGGCCATCGACAAGGTCACCGCCCTGCTCGCCACCCAGGGCTTCGGCGTGCTGACCACCATCGACGTGAAGGCCACCCTCAAGAAGAAGCTCGACCAGGACATCGCGCCCTACACCATCCTGGGCGCCTGCAACCCGGGCTTCGCCCACCAGGCCGTCCAGGCCGTCGAGTCGATCGGCGTGCTGCTGCCCTGCAACGTCGTGCTCAAGGGCATCGACGACGCCCATACCCGCGTCTTCCTGACCCGGGTCGAGGGCATGTTCAGCCTGGTCGACACCACCGACTCGGGCGACGGCGACATGGACGCCATCGCGGCCGAGGTCGGCAAGCGCATGCAGGCGGTCGCCGACGGGCTGGTCGGCTGACGGGTCGCGCGCCCAGGTACGCGCCCCCGCTCAGCTGTTGATCGTCCAGCCGCCGTCGAGGGCCAGCGTCTGCCCGGTGCAGTAGCGGCCCTCGTCGGACAACAGGAACACGACCGCGCCGGCGATCTCGTCGGGCTGGCCGTAGCGGCCCAGGGCCGAGCGCTGGTTGTACTGGTCGACGATCGCGTCGTTGCCCAGCAGCGCGCCGGCGAAGCGCGTCTCGACCAGCCCGGGCGCGATGGCGTTCACGCGGATGCCGGCGCCGCCCCACTCGACGGCCGCGGTCTTGGTCAGCGACAGCAGCGCGGCCTTGGTCATGGCGTAGAAGCCCTGGAAGGGCGCGCCGACCATGCCGAAGATCGAGCTGATGTTCACGATGGCGCCGGGCTTGCCGGCGTCGATCAGCCGCTGGGCCACCTGCCGCGACAGCTCGAAGGGCCCCTTGACGTTGACGTCGATGGTCTTGTCGAAGGCGCGGTGGTCGCCACCCAGCAGGGGCCCGAAGTAGGGGTTGGTGGCCGCGTTGTTGACCAGGGCGTCGACCACCACACCGTCGGCGTCGAGCTGCTCGAACAGGGCGGCGATGGCGGCCGGGTCACCGGTGTGGCAGGGCCGGACCTGCAGCAGGGCGTCGGGGACATCCGCCAGGATCCGGTCGCGGGCCGCTTCGAGTCCGTCCAGCTTGCGGCTGCTCAGCAGCACGGTGGCGCCTTCGCGGGCCAGGGCCGTGGCGATGGCTTCGCCGATGCCGCGGCTGGCGCCGGTCACGAGCGCGGTGCGGCCGTTCATGCGGCCGGGGCGGGATGCGGTCACGGGGGCTCCAGGAGGAGGGAGGGACGGGCCCCTATTCCACCCCCGGCGTGCGCGACGGCGCGGCGCCGATAGCCGGGACCATGGAGCAGGCTTCGCCAGAAGAGGTCGATCACTACGACGCGGTCGTGGTCGGCGCGGGCTTCGGCGGCATGGGCGCGGCCCTGGCGCTGGCCGAGGCGGGGGCACGCGTCGCGCTGTGCGAGGCGCTCGCCTACCCGGGCGGCTGCGCCAGCACCTTCGAGAAGACCGTGGCGACCGACGCCGGCCCCGCCCGCTACCGCTTCGAGGCCGGGGCCACCCTGTTCAGCGGCTTCGGCCCCGGCCAGCTGATGGCGCAGCTCGTCGATCGCCACGGGCTCGACGTGCAGATCGACCTCCTCGACCCCCTGGTGCAGCTGCGCACGCCGACCCTCTCCCTCGACACCCCCGCGGACCGCGGTGCCCTCCTCCGCACCTTCCAGGCCCTGCCCGGCGCCCCCGTCGACGCCCTCGCCCGGTTCTTCGCCCTGCAGCAGCGCACCGCGGACACGCTGTGGGCGCTGTTCGACGACGAAGCCCTGCTGCCGCCGCTGTCGGCCGCCGCCGTCGGGACCCACCTGCAGCGCAGCCCTCGCTACCTGCCGCTGGTCGGGCTGGTCGGCCGCCCGCTGGCCCGGATCGTCGCGCGGCACGGCCTGGCGGACTTCGCGCCCCTGCGCACCTGGCTCGACGCCGTCTGCCAGATCACGCTGCAGACCGACAGCGCGTCGGTGGACGCGGCCTTCGCGCTGGGCGCCATGGACTACTTCTTCCGCGGCACCGGGCACGTGCGCGGCGGCATCGGCGTGCTGGCCGACGCCCTGTGCGGCGCCATCGAGCGGGCCGGCGGCACCGTGCTGCTGGCCCACCGCGTGCGACGGGTGGCGCGCGACGGGACCGGCTGGCGGGTCGACGCCCGGGGCCGGACCCTGCACGCGGACGTGCTGGTCTGCAACCAGCTGCCCCAGGACGCCCGGGCGCTGGCGGGCCTGGCCCCCGGCGACGCGCCGGCCCTCGACCGCCTGGCCCGTCGGGTCGAGGGAGGCTGGGGGGCCTGCATGCTCTACCTGGCGGTCGACGGGACCGACCTGCCCGAACACGCCCACCACCTCGAGCTCGTCGACGACCCCGACGCGGCCTTCGTCGAAGGCAACCACGTCTTCGCCAGCGTCAGCGACGCCCGCGAGACCGGCCGGGCCCCGCCGGGCCAGCGCACGGTCACCGTGTCCACCCACCTGTCCGCCGAGGTGCTGCGGGCCACGCCAGACGCCGAGCGGGGGGCGCGGGTCGCCGCGGTCCAGGACCGGATGCGCGCCACCCTGGCCCGCCTGGCCCCCGAGCTGTGGCAGGCCCGCCGGGTCGAGCTGCCCGCCAGCCCACGCACCTTCGCGCGGTTCACGCGGCGGTCTCTCGGCCTGGTCGGGGGACCGCCGCGGGTGGCCGGCGCCGACGCCGTGACGGCCCTGCTGCAGCATGATCTGTGGCCCGCGCCGGCGGCGCCCGGGCTGTACCTGGTCGGCGACAGCGTGTTCCCGGGGCAGAGCACGCTGGCGACCACGCTGGGCGGCCGGCGGACCGCGGCAGCGATCCTGGGCCGACGGGGACCGGGCCGTCTGTCAGTGGCCTGACGCGTCCTGGGGACGGGCCCCGCCGCGGGATAGCGGGAAGCCTTCCCCCGCAAAGGACTGCGCCATGCCCGTGCACACCGCCCTCCGCTTCACCGCGGACCTCTCAGACTTCGCCGCCCTGCCCGTGGTGGTCGTCATCGGCCGCAAGCAGCGGCTCGCCGACGACAGCCTCTCCCAGGCCCTGGGCGTGCCCGCGGACACCTGGGCCGCGATGCTCGACAAGACGGACCCGGGCGACGGCGGCGCCTCGGCCGGCACCTGGGTCGAGGGCGGTCGCCGCGTGATCCTGGGCGTCCTGCCCGAAGCCTGCTCGCGCCACAACAGCCCCTCGCGCAGCTGGGCCATCCCCGCGCTGGCCGCCAACGCCGCCGGCAAGGACGACGCCGGCATCATCCTGGCCCTGTCCGACGGCGCCGACGCCCTGGCCAGCGCCCTGGCTGCCGCCCGGTCCCTGCCCCTGTTCGACCGCACCAGCGGCGAGGCCCACGAGCGCACCGTCACCCTGGCGGCCTTCACCCCCGGCGGCGGCCCCGCCGAGGAGATGCGCGGCCCCGCAGCGGTGGAAGCCGTGCGCCTGGCCTGCCGGCTGGTCGACATGCCCACCGCCGAGCTGCACACCGACGCCTTCGTCGAAGAAGCCCGCGCCGTCGCGAAGACCGTCGGCGCCAGCGTCCAGGTCATCCGGGGCGACGAGCTCCGCGACGGCGGCTTCGGCGGCCTGTGGGGAGTCGGCAAGGCCGCGGCCCGCCCGCCCGCGCTGGTCTGCCTGGTGCACGAGCCGGCCGGCGCGAAGAAGACCATCGCCTGGGTCGGCAAGGGCATCGTCTACGACACCGGCGGCCTGTCGCTCAAGGGCAAGGACCACATGCCCGGCATGAAGGGCGACATGGGCGGCGCCGCCGCCGTGCTGGCCGGCTTCCAGGCCGCCGTGCAGAGCGGCTTCCCCCACAAGCTCGTCGCCGTGCTGTGCCTGGCCGAGAACGCCATCGGTCGCGACGCCTTCCGCCCCGACGACATCCTGACCCTGTACTCGGGCAAGACCGTCGAGATCAACAACACCGACGCCGAGGGCCGGCTGGTCCTGGGCGACGGCGTGGCCTGGACCTGCAAGCACCACCAGCCGGAGATCCTGGTCGACCTCGCCACCCTGACGGGCGCGGCCCTCATCGCCACCGGCAAGGTGCACGCCGGCATCTACTGCAGCGACGACGCGCTCGAGGCCATGGCCATCGCCGCCGGCAAGCGCGCCGGCGAGCCCGTGCACCCCTTCGTCTACGCGCCCGAGCTGTTCCGCAAGGAGTTCAAGAGCAAGGTCGCCGACATGAAGAACAGCGTCCAGGACCGCATGAACGCCCAGTCGTCCTGCGCCGGCCAGTTCATCGCAAACCACCTGCCCGCGGACGCGCCGAAGTTCCTGCACGTCGACATCGCCGGTCCCGCCCTGGGTGAGCGCGGCACGGGCTTCGGCGTCGGCCTGCTGCTCGAGCTGGCGGCGGACCTGGGCTGAGCCGCGGGCCGCGGCCGGGAGCGCCGGCGGACCGATCGGCGGGGGGCGCTACTGCCCCTCGCCCAGCTTCTTGCCCTCGGTCTCGATCTGGCCTTCGCCTACGCCCATGCCGGGCTTGGGCACCACGACCTCGCCGCTGGTGAGCTCGTAGGTGCCCATCAGCCAGCTGATCACCATGTTCTCGAGGTGCCCGGCGCGGTTGAGCATCTTCGTGCCGTGGCCCGCCTGGGACAGGAGCTCGAGGTGCACCTGGCCCTTGGCCTTGTCGTGCAGCAGGTTGGCGGCCTGCAGGGCCGGGCGATCGTCGTCGCTGGCCACGATGAGCAGGGGCCGGTTGCCGTACTCGCTCAGGGCGGGCGGCGTGACCACCCCCTTGTAGTTGAGGCCGGCGGACAGCAGCACCTCGTTGACGATCGAGGGGTCCTCGGCCCCGGCCTGCAGGCACAGGTTCGCGCCGATGCTGGCGCCCATGCACGAGACCTCGGTCACGCCCTGGGCCTTGAGCCAGGACTTGGCCGCCCGCACGTCCAGCAGCATGTCGCGGTAGTCGGCGTCGGTCAGGTCGGTGCCGGCCTTGGCCGAGCTGCCGTGGCCGCGCAGGTCGGGCGCGATGGCCGTCATGCCGCGGGCGGCGAGCTTCTCGCCGACCATGTCCCAGTCGGTGGCGTCGCGGCCCAGCATGTGGACCAGCACGATGCCCTTCTTGGCGCCGTCGCTCTTGGACACGCGGGCGTGCACCTTGGCGCCGTCTTCGGCCTTGAGGGTGACGTCGGTGGCGGCGAGGGCGGTGCCGAGGACGAGCAGGGCGAGCATGGGGCAGGTCCGGGAGGGGGCGGAGGAGGAGGAGCGCGCGGCGGGCACGCAGGCGGCGGCAACCTAATCGGCGGTCGGGCCGAGGAGGGCGGACAGCTCGGAGAGGAGTCCGGGCAGGTCCAACCCGTAGGCGGCACAGGCTTCTTCCACGGTCTCGTCGAAGCGCACGGAGCAGCCGTCGCAGGCGGGCAGGTGGTGCCGGGCGAACACGGCGGCGACACCGGGATGTCGGCGCCAGGCCTGGTCGATGGTCATGTCGGCCGAGAAGGGCCGGCCGAGCAGCGTCAGGTCGTCACCCGCCGTGTCCAGGACGCGGGCGGTGGCAGCGAGCTGCTGGCCCAGCTGGCGCAGGTCGGCGCGGGCCCGATCGCGGGCCGAGCGGGCGGCGCCGAGGTCGGCGGCCCGCGGAGCGAGCAGCGCGCGCACGCGGCGCTCGAGGTCGGCCAGCACCGGCGGCGCCAGCTGGTCGTGCGCACCGGGGACCGCCTGCAGCAGCCGCACCAGGGGGGGAGGAGAAGCCGTCATCGAGGCCACGATAGCCCGCCCGTCGATGTCGTGGCCGGGGGCAGGATCAGGGTCTCGTCGGGGTTTGACAAGGGACAGGCGCATGCTTAGGGTCGAAGGGCTTCGCAGCCAGGGGAAGCACTGCCGGTTCGCCGGCGGAGCAACTTCGCGGAGCAGCTCTTTGACCGGGCTGGAATGACTCCTTCCGAGGACACGCTCTTCATGGCCCTCGCTCTCGCTCAGGCGAGAGACGCGGCAGCCATCGGAGAGGTCCCTGTCGGCGCCGTCATCGTTCGCGATGGCGAGGTCGTGGGGGCCGCGCACAACCGTCGTGAGGTCGATCAAGACCCCACGGCACACGCCGAGCTCCTGGCCATCCGCCAGGCTGCCCAGCATATCGGCGACTGGCGACTCGAGGGCTGCACGCTCTACGTGACGCTGGAACCCTGCGCCATGTGCGCAGGCGCGATGGTGCTCGCCCGTATCGATCGGTGCGTCTACGGATGCACCGACCCGAAGGGCGGTTTCATGGGCACACTCGGAGCACTGCACGAAGACCCCAGGCTCAACCACCGGTTTCCGGTGACGCCCGGTGTCCTCGGCGAAGACGCGGCGGAGCTGCTCCGGCAGTTCTTCCGCGCGCTGCGTGCATCACGGAAGGAATGAGCGTCGACTCGGCGGCCACGCCTCAGGGATGGGGCCTCCGGGTCGTCGATGCGGAGAGGTGGCCGAGTGGACGAAGGCGGTGGATTCGAAATCCACTGTAGGTGCAAACCTACCGAGGGTTCGAATCCCTCCCTCTCCGCCACATTCCATGCCCGCCCCCTGCTGGAGAGGTGACCGAGTGGTTGAAGGTGCAGGACTGGAAATCCTGTGTGTGAGGTAACTTGCACCGAGGGTTCGAATCCCTCCCTCTCCGCCATATGCCCCACGGGAGCTCATGCTCCCGTGGGGCGCCGCCTCTCTTGCCAGAGGCAGCTCGCGGCCAGCGGTGATGGTCGGGGCCCGGTGACTGCGGGTCCGTGAACCCCGCCAGGTCCGGAAGGAAGCAACGGTGTCGGTCCCCGCGGGGCATCGGACACCCCGGCCATCTCCACTGACCGCGAGCCTCGCCGGCCCTCCACCGGCGCGTGTCCCCTCGCCATCTCCTGGAGCCGCCCTTGAGCTACGTCGCGATCGCGCGCAAGTGGCGCCCCCGGACCTTCGAGGAGATCGCCGGCCAGACGCACGTCACGCGCACGCTGGCCAACGCGATCAAGCTCGACCGCATCCACCACGCCTTCCTGTTCACGGGGGCCCGGGGGGTCGGCAAGACGACCGCTGCGCGCACGCTGGCGCGCTGCCTGAACTGCGAGCAGGACGGCCCCCGGCCCGACCCCTGCGGCGAGTGCGGCTGCTGCCAGGCCATCCTGGCCGGCAACAGCCCCGACGTCATCGAGATCGACGGCGCCAGCAACAACAGCGTCGAAGACGTGCGCGACCTGCGCGAGAGCGTCCGGTACATGCCCCAGCGGGGGCGGTTCAAGGTCTACATCGTGGACGAGGTCCACATGCTGAGCCGCGGCGCCTTCAACGCCCTGCTCAAGACGCTGGAAGAGCCGCCCGCCCACGTCGTGTTCATCTTCGCGACCACGGAACCGCAGAAGATCCCCGACACCATCCTGTCGCGGGTGCAGCGCTTCGACTTCAAGCGCATCCCCCAGCAGGTCGTCGTCGACTACCTGTCGAAGATCTGCGCCGCCGAAGGCGTGAAGATCCCCGAAGACGGGCTGCGGCTCATCGCGCGGGCCGGCGAAGGCTCGATGCGGGACAGCCAGTCCCTGCTCGACCAGGTCATCAGCTTCGCCGGCGACGACGCCACCACCGAACAGGTCGCCGAGATCCTGGGCCTGGTCGACCGCAAGCTGCTCTACGAGATGCTCGAGGGCATGGTGCGCGGCCAGGCCGACCGCTGCCTGTCGGCCATCGACCAGGTCTACGGCTACGGCTACGACCTGTCCGAGTTCACGGCCGAGCTGCTCGAGCTGCTGCGCAACGCCACGCTGGTGACCCTGTCCCAGCAGAGCCACCGCTGGCTGGACGTGCCGGGCGAAGAGGTCGAGCGCCTGACGGGCCTGGCCAAGGACGTGCCGCCCGAGGTCTTCGTGCGGTCCTTCGACGTGATGCTGGACGTGCACGAGCAGGTCGCCCGCGCCCCGCGCCCGCGGCTGGTGCTCGAGATGGCGGTGGCCCGGCTGGTCAGCATCCGGCCGGCCCGCCCCCTCGACCAGGTCGTGCGGCAGCTGCACGACCTCGAGCGCCGGATGCGCCAGGGCGGCGCCGCGGCGCGCCCACGGGATCACCGCAGCGGCGGCCGGAGCGGCGCGCCCGGCGGCGGTCGCGACGACGCCGACCCCGAGCCGGGCCGACGCGGCCCCCCGCAGGGCGGCGGGGATCAGGGCGGGAACCACGGCGGCCCTCCGCCGCGCGGGACCCCCATGGCGTCCTCCCACGGGGGCGCCTCCCACGGGGGCCTCGCCCTCGTCCGCGACAGCGCGCCGGCCGGCGTGACCCGGGCGGCGCCCTCCGCCGAGGTCCGGCGCAGCGCCCCTCCCCTGCGCGAGGTGCCGCCGCCCCTCGACGACGAGCTGCCGACCGCCGGGCATGCCTCCCTCCCGCCAGAGTCCGACCCGGCCCCGCTGGGCAGGAGCCGGCCGGACGACCGCAGCTTCGACGACCGGGGCTTCGACGACCGCAGCTTCGACGACCGAGGCTTCGACGACGGCGGCTTCGACGATCCCGGCCTGGGCGACTCCGGGCTGGACGGCGCCGATGACCGCCCGCCGCTGCTCGCGCCCGGCGCGACCGAGGAACACCGGTTCCGCGCGTTCACCCAGTGGCTGGCCCACGGCGGCATGGAGTGGGATCTCTGGGCCCAGGACGCGGTGCTGCTGAGTGTCGAGCCACCGGTGCTGCGCGTCGGCTTCCGCCACGAGTTCCAGGAACGCCAGGCCGCCCGCAAGGCGCACAGCAAGCGCATCAAGCGGGGGGTCGAAGACTGCTTCCCCGGCTGCTCCGCCGTCAGCGTCGAGCCGGCGGGTCCGGGTGCGGGCAGCCAGAGCCAGCGCGAGGCCGATCGCGCCGCCTACGAAGCCCGCGTGGCGGAGCTCGAGCGCGACATGGCGGTCCACCCGCTGATCGCCGCCCTGCGCGACCGCCTGGGGGCCGAGGTGACCGGTGTCGTGCCCGACACCGTGGTGCGGGCACCGCCGCCGCCGCTGCTGGACGACGAAGGCGCCGAGGACGACGGCCTGAGCGCCGACCCGCTGGCCCATGACGCCGCCGACGCCGGCGAGGAGGAGCCGTGAGCGACTTCCGGAGCCGGGATCCCCTGCGCCACGCCGTGACCCAGCTGTCGCGCTTCCCCGGCATCGGCGAGCGCACCGCCACCCGGCTGGCCTACTGGCTGCTGCGACAGCCGCCGGAAGTCGCCGCCGAGATCGCCGACGGCATCCAGCAGCTGCGGGTCGACATGGGCCACTGCGCCACCTGCTGCAACGTCAGCGGCAGCGACCCCTGCCCCATCTGCCGGGACCCCGACCGCGACACCGGGCTGGTCTGCGTGGTCGAGCGCCCCCAGGACGTCGGCGCCATCGAGAACAGCGGCGCCCACCGCGGCCGCTACCACGTGCTCGACGGCGCCATCTCGCCCCTGGACGGGGTGGGCCCCGACGAGCTGCGCATCCGCGAGCTGCTGGCCCGCGTCGGCAGCGGCGAGATCCAGGAGATCGTCGTCGCCACCGACCCCGACGTCGAAGGCGACGCCACCGCGCTCTACCTGGCCCAGGTGCTCAAGCCGCTCGGCGTGCGCGTGACCCGGCTGGCCCACGGCATCGCCGTCGGCACCGAGATCGAGTACGCCGACCGCAGCAGCGTCGCCCGCGCCCTCGAGAATCGGCGCGAGATGTAGCGGCGGGGCCCTCCGGCTCAGCCCGGCCAGCCCCCGCCCCCGGTGCTGGGGCTCCACTCGTGCACGTCGGGCTCGCCGGACGGCAGATCCCCGTAGGGGCTCTCGGTCACGTACCGCAGCTCCCAGGCGCCGTCGGCGGCCACGAAGACCGCCGCGACGAGCCCGACACAGGCGAAGGTCCGCCCGGGGCGGCGCGTGTAGTCCAGGGACCCCTTGCAGGTCGCCCGGATGTCGGCCACCACCACCAGCTTGCCGGTGAGCGGGTGGTAGCTCACGGGGACGAGGTCGACCTCGACGTCGTCGACCTCGTCGCAGGACGCCGCGTAGCTGCAGGTGTGGTCCACCACGAAGGGCGCGTCCATGAGCGCCCACTCGACCTCCATCGGGTCGAGGTCGGGTCCCAGACCGAACAGCGGGATGCCGCCACAGCAGCATCCCGCACAGCTCAGGAAGATGACGGACATCGTCAGCAGCAGGCCGCGGCCCCGCCGGCGATGGCGCATGCGCTCAGTCCCGGTTCTTGAACTGGGCCTTGAGCAGGTCGGCGTTCATGCGGGCGATGACGTCCAGGCTGATGCCCTTGGGGCAGTAGGCGCTGCACTCGCCGTGGTTCGTGCAGTGGCCGAAGCCCTCGGCGTCGTGCTGCTCGGTCATGGCGACGACCCGGGTGTAGCGCTCGGGCTCGCCCTGCGGCAGCAGGCCCAGGTGGGTCACCTTGGCGCCGGTGAACAGCATGCCCGCGGCGTTGGGGCAGGCCGCCACGCAGGCGCCGCAGCCGATGCAGGTGGCGGCGTCGAAGGCGCGGCTGGCGTGGTCCTTCTCGATGGGCAGGGCGTTGGCGTCCTGGGGGGAGCCGGTGCGGACCGACACGTAGCCACCGGCCTCGATGATGCGGTCGAAGGCGTTGCGGTCGACCATCAGGTCCTTGACCACCGGGAAGGCCGCGGCGCGCCAGGGCTCGAGCGTCAGCTCCTCGCCGTCGCTGAACTCGCGCATGTGCAGCTGGCAGACGGTGGTGCGCGGCCGGCCACCGTGGGGCTGGCCGTTGATCATGAAGCCGCAGCAGCCGCAGATGCCCTCGCGGCAGTCGTGCTCGAAGACGATCGGCTGCTTGCCGTCGCTCTCGAGCTTCTCGTTCACGAAGTCGAGCATCTCCAGGAAGCTCATGTGCTCGGAGATGCCGGACGCCTGGATGGTCTCGAAGGCGCCGCTGTCGTTGGGGCCCTTCTGGCGCCAGACGTGCAGGGTGAGGTTCATGGTCTCTCCGTTCGTCTACTTGTAGGAGCGCTGGGAGGGCTTGACGTAGCGGAACTCGAGGGCTTCCTTGTGCAGGTTCGGCTTGTTGCCGACCCCGGTGAACTCCCAGGCCGCCACGTACTGGAAGTTCTCGTCGTCGCGCTGCGCTTCGCCGTCGTCGCGCTGGTACTCCTCGCGGAAGTGACCACCGCAGGACTCGTCGCGGGTGTAGGCGTCGAGCGCCATGCACTCGGCGAACTCCAGGAAGTCCGCCACGCGACCGGCGCGCTCGAGCACCTGGTTGAGCTCGCCCGAGGTGCCGGGGACCGACACGTTCTCCCAGAACTCCTCGCGGATCTGCGGGATGCGCTCGAGCAGCCCGGCCAGGCCTTCCTTGTTGCGGGCCATGCCGCAGTGCTGCCACATCTCCAGGCCCAGCTCGCGGTGGAAGCTGTCGACGCTGCGCTTGCCCTTGATGGACAAGAGCTTGTCGATGCGGGCGCGGACCTGCTCTTCGGCTTCGGTGAACTCGGCCCAGTCGGTCGACTTGGCCCGCACCCCGACCTTCGCCAGGTAGTGGCCGATGGTGGACGGCAGCACGAAGTAGCCGTCGGACAGGCCCTGCATCAGGGCGCTGGCGCCCAGGCGGTTGGCGCCGTGGTCGCTGAAGTTCGCCTCGCCGATGACGAACAGGCCGGGGACGTTGCTCATCAGGTTGTAGTCGACCCACAGCCCGCCCATCGTGTAGTGGGGGGCCGGGTAGATGCGCATCGGCGTCTCGTAGGGCGAGTCGCCGGTGATGCGCTCGTACATCTCGAACAGGTTGCCGTAGCGCTCGCCGACCTCGTCCCGGCCCAGCCGGCCGATGGCCTCGCTGAAGTCCAGGTAGACGCCGCGGCCTTCGTAGGACACGCCGCGGCCTTCGTCGCAGGCGTGCTTGGCGGCCCGGCTGGCCACGTCGCGCGGGACCAGGTTGCCGAAGGTCGGGTAGCGGCGCTCCAGGAAGTAGTCGCGCTCGGCTTCGGGGATGTCGGTCGGCTTGCGGCCGACGCGGCCCTTGTCGCTGTCCCAGCAGTCGGCCTCGGCCTTGGGGGCCCAGACGCGACCGTCGTTGCGCAGCGACTCGCTCATCAGGGTGAGCTTGCTCTGGTAGCCGCCGCTGACCGGGATGCAGGTCGGGTGGATCTGCGTGTAGCAGGGGTTCGCGAAGAAGGCGCCGCGCTTGCTGGCCCGCCAGGCGGCGGTGACGTTGCAGCCCATCGCGTTGGTCGACAGGAAGAAGACGTTGGCGTAGCCGCCGGTGGCCAGGACCACCGCGTCGGCGGCCCAGCGCTCGACCTTCCCGGTCACCAGGTTGCGCGTGATGATGCCGCGGGCGTGGCCGTCGTGGACGACGACGTCGAGCATCTCGGTGCGGGTGTACAGCTTGACCTTGCCGTCGTGCACCTGGCGGGCGAGCGCCTGGTAGGCGCCGAGCAGCAGCTGCTGGCCGGTCTGGCCGGCGGCGTAGAAGGTCCGGCTGACCAGCGCGCCGCCGAAGGACCGGTTGGCCAGCAGGCCGCCGTACTCGCGGGCGAAGGGCACGCCCTGGGCCACGGCCTGGTCGATGATGTTCACCGACACCTGGGCCAGCCGGTACACGTTCTCTTCGCGGGACCGGAAGTCGCCGCCCTTGACCGTGTCGTAGAACAGCCGGTACACGCTGTCGCCGTCGCCCTGGTAGTTCTTGGCGGCGTTGATGCCGCCCTGGGCGGCGATGCTGTGGGCGCGGCGGGCGCTGTCCTGGAAGCAGAAGTTCAGGACGTTGTAGCCGAGCTCACCCAGGCTGGCGGCGGCGGACGCGCCGGCCAGGCCGGTGCCGACCACGATGACGGTGTACTTCCGCTTGTTGGCGGGGTTCACCACCTTGATGTCGAACTTGTGCCGGTCCCAGGCGGTCTCGATGTCGCCGGTCGGAGCGTTGCTCTGGAGCGTCGTCATGGGTTCGTCCTCCTAGCCGCCCACCACGCCGGTCAGCACGGCGAGGGGGATGGAGCAGTTGCCGACCACGATCACGACGGCGACGCCGGTGGCGAAGGCACGGGCGAGCCGGTCGTAGCGGGGGTTGTTCAGGCCCAGCGTGCGGAACATGCTGTAGGCGCCATGGCCCAGGTGCATGCCCAGCAGAAGCTGCGCGAAGATGTAGAAGGCCACGATGGCCGGCGCCGAGAAGCCCTTGATCACGTTGGCGTAGACCGGGCAGTCCAGCTCGCCGGCGGCGACGTGGGAGCAGTGCTCGATGGTCGTGCTGACGGCGGTGTCTCCCAGGCCCAGGCTGTCGAAGCCGACCGTGAAGTGCAGCAGGTGGTAGACGAGGAAGGCCAGCACGATGGGGCCGCTCATCTTCATGGTGCGGCTGGCGTAGGTGCTGACCTTGCTCTTCCACTGCTTGTAGCCCTGGGGCCGCGCGGCCTTGGACCGCAGCACCAGCTTGACCGAGCTGACCACGTGGGCGGTCAGGATGCCGAGCAGGGTCGCGCGGATGATCCACAGCAGGCCGGCGTTCGACTTCAGGCTCTCGCCGTAGTGATCCAGGGTGGTCTCACCCAGGTAGATCTGCAGGTTGCCCAGCATGTGGCCGATGACGAAGCCGAAGAGGGCCAGGCCCGAGAGGGCCATGATCACCTTCAGTCCGATGGTGCTCTTGGTGAAGCGCAGCAACCAGCTCATGGCTTCTCCGCGGGAGGGGGGGCTCGAGGGGTCGAGAGCGAGGGCCCGGGCGCGAGCACGACAGCGTCGCGCGGGGGCGAGGAAGGTGGCCGTCTATGGCAGCGCCCGGATCGCAGCAAACGCCCTTCGCGCGCTCTTGACCGGCGGGCGGTCGGGAGGGGAGGAGGGGGTGCCGGAGGCGGGACGCAGCCCCAGGCCGGGCCGCACATGGAACCTGACAGATTGCCGCAGGCGACACCAGCGATAGTTTCTCATCCATCCATGAGGCCGATTGATGGAAGAGCTGCACCGCCTGCCGTCCCTGGACGCCCTCCTGACCTTCCACGAGGTCGCCCGGCGCAAGTCGTTCACCAAGGCGGCACGGGCCTTGTCGGTGACCCAGGGGGCGGTCTCCCACCGCATCAAGGGCCTGGAGGCGCACCTGGGCCAGCCCCTCCTCCACCGCACCAGCCGACGCGTGGAGCTCACCGATGCGGGCCGCCTGCTGGCCGACGCCTGCGAAGGCGCCCTCGACCAGCTCGAAGACGCGCTGCGCCAGCTGATCCTCCTCTCCGACACCGCGCGGCTGGTCGTGTCCTGCTCCCCGTCCTTCGCCATCCGCTGGCTGGTCCCCCACCTGCCCGAGCTCCAGGCCGCCCACCCGGGCCTGGACGTGCGCATCTCGGCCGACGACCGCCGCGTGCGCCCCGGTCGCGACGGCATCGACGTCTGCATCCGCTACGGCCCCGGCGGCGCGGTCGGCGTCGACGAGCTGCGCCTGTCCGTCGAAGAGGTCACCCCCGTCTGCAGCCCCGCCCTGCGCGAGCGCCTGCGCACGCCCGCCGACCTGGCCCGCCACACGCTGCTGCACGACGAGGTGCTGCATGGCCACCCCGGCCGGGTCGGCTGGCGCCGCTGGCTGGACGAAGCCGGCGTGCAGGGCGTCGACCCCGACCACGGCGTGCGATTCAGCCACGCCCACATGGCGGTCGAGGCCGCCATCGCCGGCCAAGGCGTCGCCCTGGCCCGCGGCATCCTGGTCGCTGCCGACCTCGCCTCCGGCCGGCTGGTCGCACCCTTCGATCTGCACGTCGAGAGCGGCCTGGCCTACTGGGTGCTCACCCCGCGCGGCGGCGTGCTGCGGGCGCCGGTCCGGGCCTTCCGGGAGTGGCTGGTGGGCGCGGTGGCGGGGGGCGCCTTGCCCGTCCGCGGATAGGAGCCGCGCATGCTCCCCCTCCTCCTGGTCCTCGCCTGCGCCGGCTCCATCGCTCCCTACGACGAGGCCAAGGAGCCCGAGCGGCGGGCGACGCTGGAGACGTCCCTGCGGACCGAGCTCGGCGCGACCTACGACCAGCCGGTCCCGGGGCTGGACGCCGCCGACCTCGCCCTGGGCAAGGAGGTCTGGTACAAGAACTGCGACGCCTGCCACGGCGCGCACGGGCAGGGCGACGGGCCCCGCGCGGTGCGCATGAAGCCGCGGCCCACGAACTTCCTGGTGGGCCAGCAGCTGTCGGACGCCGGCGAGCTGCAGGTGATCCGCGAGGGCAGCCCGGGCACCGGGATGCCGGCCTTCGGGCGGGGGCTGCCCGATCACCACCTGGTCGCGGTCTACCGCTACCTGCAGTGGCTGCGGGCCCACCCGCCGGCGCCCGAAGACGAGTGATCCTGCTGCTGCACGGCCTGCCCGTCGACGGGCGGATCTGGGCGCCGCTCCAGCAGCGACTGGCCGCCCGGGGCATCGCCAGCCGGGCGCCCGATCTCCCGCCGGGTGGCGACGTCGCGTCCCACCGCCAGTGGCTCGCCGGGATCGTCGAAGACCTCGATCCCGCCTCGCTCGTCGTGGTCGGGCACGACTACGGGGGGCTGCTCGCCGCGGACCTGGCGGCCCGACGCGGTGCGGCCGGGCTGGTGCTGGGCGGGACGACGCTCGGGGCCGGCTGGCGCCCCGTGCGCTGGACGGCCCTGCCGGGCGTGCACCACCTGTTCTACGGGCTGTTCGCGGGCCGGCTGTGGCGGGACCAGGGCGTGCCGAAGCCACAGCGGGCCGCGTTCCGGCGGGCCTTTCCGCTGGACGAGCCGGGGCTCGGGCGGAGGATGCGCACCATCGCGCGCACGCTGCCCACCGCGGCGCCCGCACTGCGCGGGGTGCCGACCCTGTGCCTGTGGGGGGAGGAGGACCGCGGCTGGCCGCGGCGGCGCGGGGAGGCGCTGGCCAGCACGCTCGCCGCGCAGTGGAGGACGGTCCCGGGGCGGCACTACGCGATGTGGAGCCACCCGGACGCGTGGGCGGAGGCGTTGGTCGGGTGGAGGGAGTCCCTGCCTGGCTCCGCCGACTGAAGCCGGGCGGACCGCTGGCGGCTCACAGCCCCCAGATCCCGCTGGCGTCCAGCCGTGCGCCCAGGGTCCAGGCCCCGCCGACCACGTCGTTCTCGGGCACGCGACCCTGCAGCAGGTAGCCCTTGGCGTAGGTCTGCAGCGCCAGCCAGCGCGCCAGGGGCAGGCCGAGCGAGGTCTCGCCCAGCAGATCGAAGCGCAGATCGCTGGCGTCGTCGTCGGGGGTACTGGCCCAGACGTGGCCCGACGTGCCGACCTTCCACTTCGCGAAGCCGAGCGCCGTGGCCGTGGCGACCTCGGCGCGACCGCCCCACTCTGGCGCGCGGCCCGCGCCCTGGGACAGGTCCTCGTTGCCGAACACACCGATCCGCAGGGTGTCGAGCGGCCCGCGGGCCCCCGCCGCCAGGCCGACGGTCAGCGACAGGTCGCGCTGCTGGGGGTTGGCCACGCCGGCGTCGTCCTCGGTCGCGGTGAGCTCGCTGTCGTAGAGCACCTCGGCGAAGGGCGACCACGACAGCCCCGCGTCGAAGGCCGCGACCGGCGCCTCCAGCGAGGTGGACAGCCGCCAGTCGTCGGCGGTCTCGCTGGCCTCGGCTCCCGCGGTCGACACGGTGGCGTAGGCCTGGCGGTAGCGCAGGTCCCAGGTCAGATCGCGGGCGTCGTGCTCCAGCGCCAGGTCGGCCTCGCCGGTCAGGGTCAGGCTGGACTCGCTGGTGGCCAGGGTCTCGGGCACCTCGGCGAAGGCCGGCTCGTCGGTGCCGCGGAACCGGTCGACGGCGACCGCCAGGCCCCGCAGCCGGACCCGCCACTCCGGCGGTCGGGCCGTCGGCGCCTGGGCCAGAAAGCTGCGCACGGCGGCGTCGCCCTCGACCACGTCCATCCGGTCCAGGTCGGGCCGCGACCGGTCCTCGCCGGCGTCCTCGCGGACCGCGCGCAGCGCCTGCAGCACCGCCATGCGCACCGTCCACTCGTTGCCCTTGGGGCCGCGCAGCACCTCGACCCCGGCGGGATCCAGCGGGCCCGCCGCGGGCACCCCGTCCAGGATCTCGCCGAGCGGCGTCGCGGACAGGGTCAGGTCGGTGGTGACCAGCCGGTAGGTGCGGCCGCCCTCGATGCTGCGGCCCCAGACCTTGGCGTTGCCCGGCGCCGCGCCGCAGCGCACCAGGTCGGTGGCGTAGGCCTTGTCGAGCACCCCGGGCAGCTTGTCGCCGGGCACCCGGTGCAGCACCAGCCGGTCGAGCAGCGACACGTGGTCGACGACCAGCAGCTCGGTCAGCGGCCCCGCGGTGTCGCGGGGGTGGGGGATCGGCCGCATCAGCACGCTGTCGGCGTTGGTGACGCGGCGCACGGACTCGCAGACGACCTGGTCCCAGGCCGCGTCGTCCCAGGTGGACAGCGGATCGGCGGGGTCCCGGGCCGGGACCAGCGGCACGTCCAGCCGCGGGTAGGTCGCGGCCCGCACCGACGTGATGGCGGCGGTGGTGATCGGGTCCACCGGCAGCTCGGGCCGGATCAGCTGGGGGACCGCCCGCACGTCGGTCAGCCGCTGCTCGTCGAAGGACAGGGCCGCCGTCGCCAGGCCGTCCATCGGCAACGTGAGCGGGGCGGCTTCCTGGCGGGCATCGAGGGGCCGCAGCCGCACGTCCCGCTCGGCCACCCGCAGCGTGGCCATGGTCGGGTCGCCGACCAGCAGCTCGACCCCGCGCAGCCGCCGCCGCAGCTCGGTCTGCACCTCGCTCCGGGCGGTGGTCAGGGCGATGACGGCGTCCGGCGGCTCGTCCAGGGCGTGCAGGCGGTCGACCACGGCCTGCACCGCATCGACGGGGTCGTCGATCACCACGCCTTCGTCCCGCAGGCGCGGCACGGCGGTCAGGAGCGCCGGATCCAGCACACCGACGAAGGCGATGCGGGCCGGTCCGCCCGCGGTGTCCACCGTGACGATGCGGTGGTCGGGCAGCTCGAGGGCCCCCGGCGCGGTCCAGTTGGTCGCCAGGTAGGGCAGCTCGTGCTGCGCGAGCTCCTCGTGGAAGGCGACCGCCCCGGCGACGAGCTCGGTCTGTCCCGGCACCAGCGCCGACGGCGCGAGCCGCTCGAGCATCTTCCACGAGGTCGGTCGGTGCAGCGACAGGGCGTCGTTGCGCACGCTGCTCACCCCGGCCAGGAAGCTCCCGGCGTCGACGTAGAGCGCGTCGGGGTCCGCAGCCTTCAGGGCCAGGGCCCTCGCCAGCAGGCGGCTGCTCTCCTGGATCGGCCGGGCGACGACGGTGAACGGCTGGGCATCGGGCCCTCGTCCGACGACTCCGACCAGCGCCCGCCGCAGCTCCCAGGACCCGAGCCCCCAGTCGGTCGGCAGGTCGGACGCGGGCGGCCGCAGCACGTGCATGGCGTAGCCGTCGTCGTTGGTGCAGGGGTGCGAGATCCAGGCCTCGGCCGGCAGGCCCTCGGCGCCCAGGGCATCGAGTAGCGCGCTGCTGCCAGGGCGATCCATCACCAGCGACTCGGTGTCCGTGCGGCGGGCCGGCACGGCGACGCCCGCCGCGCAGCGCAGCGGCGGCCCCTTCAGCGCCCGGACCAGGGTGTCGGCCAGCCCGTCGTCGGCGATGAGCAGCACCGGCCCCTGGGCCGCGGCCCCGTGCACCGTGCGCAGCCGGGTCAGGCCCGGGTCCAGGTCCGCCTCGACCGCGCGCAGGGACCGCACGATCTCCATCGGGTACAGCCCGGCGTCCGGCCCGCCCAGCGCACCGGTGTAGACGATGTGCACGTCGCGCGGGGCGGCGTCCTGGGCATGACCGGGCGCGATCCACAAGGCGGCAGCGAGCATGGCGGAGGGCACGGTCGCGGTGTATCGCACCACCGACCCGCGACCGCTCAGCCCAGCCGCGACAGCGTCCGGTCGATGCGCGCGAGCACGTCGCGGTGCCGCACCGGCGCATCGGGACCATCCAGGAAGCCGACCAGGTTGAGCAGATCCCAGCGCAGCGCGCGCGTCCAGGCGGACCCCGGCAGACCGCAGCCGCGCCAGATGCCCGCCGAGAAGGCCGGCGGCGCGTGGTCCTCCCAGCGCAGCACCTGGCCCAGGTCGAAGGCCGGGTCACCGCTGAACGCGAACTCCCAGTCCAGGACCGCCGTCAGCCGGCCGCCCTCGACCAGCAGGTTCGTCGGCTTGAAGTCGGCGTGGCACAGCGCGGCCGCCGGCGCGACCGGGGGCTCGACCTCGCGGAGCCGCGTGCTGCGCTCGGGCCCCAGCCGCGCGCCAGCGACCCCGGCCAGCAGGCCGTCCAGGTAGCCGGCCCACGTCCCCTCCTCCCACGGCCGCACGACCAGCCGGTCGCCCACGACCCGAAGGTGCCCCTCCTCGCCCAGCACCTCCTCGTGGATGGCCGCCATCGCGGCCCCGACCTGCAGGCCGAGCGCCTCGGCCTCCTCCTCCGACAGTCCGCCGACGACCTCGGCCAGCCGCCGGCCCTCGCACCAGGACAGCACCAGCCAGTCCTCCCCTCCCCCCAGCACCTCGGGCACGGGCACGCGACCGGCCAGCCGCTGCAGCAACAGCGCCTCGCGGCGGGCCGCCCCGGGCTCGCGCACGAAGCGCCGCAGCACCACCCGGGGACCCCGCTCCAGGGCGACCACCAGGTTGTCGTTGGCCAGCCCGCCGTCCAGCCGCAGCCAGGACGCAGGACGCCCGACCCCGTCCAGCATGCGGACGACGTCGGGCGTCGTGGGGGGTGCCGGGAGCGGGGTGCGCCGCTCCCAGGCGTCCTCGGGCCAGGATCGGTCTGGCCGGGCGGGGCTCACGCTGCGGTCACAGCTTGAGGATCTCCACCATCTTGCTGCCCATCTCGGCCGGGCTGCGCACGATGTGGACGCCGGCGTCCTCCATCGCCGCGTACTTGGCTTCGGCGGTGCCCTGGCCACCGCTGATGATGGCGCCGGCGTGGCCCATGCGACGGCCCGGAGGCGCCGTGGCGCCGGCGATGAAGCCGACGACGGGCTTCTTCATGTGGACCTTGGCCCAGGCGCAGGCCTCTTCCTCGGCCGAGCCGCCGATCTCGCCGATCATGATGACGGCGTCGGTGTCGTCGTCGTCGTTGAACAGGCGCAGGGCGTCGATGTGCTTCGTGCCGATGATCGGGTCACCGCCGATGCCCAGGCAGGTGCTCTGGCCCAGGCCGGCGGCCGACAGCTGGCCGACGGCTTCGTAGGTCAGGGTGCCGGAGCGGCTGACGACGCCGATGCGACCGGGCTTGTGGATGTGACCGGGCATGATGCCGATCTTGCACTCGCCGGGGGTGATGACGCCGGGGCAGTTGGGGCCGACCAGCGTGACGTCCTTGCCCTGCAGGTACCGCCAGGCGGTGACCATGTCGTTGGCGGGGATGCCCTCGGTGATGGCGCAGATGACCTTGATGCCGGCGTCGGCGGCTTCCATGATGGCGTCGGCCGCGAACGGGGGCGGCACGAAGATCATGGACGCGTCGGCGCCGGTCTGGGCGACGGCTTCGGCCACGGTGTCGTAGACCGGCACGCCGTCGAGCACGGTGGTCCCGCCCTTGCCGGGGGTGACGCCACCGACGAGCTTCGTGCCGTACTCCTTGCACATCTTGCTGTGGAACAGGCCGGCCGAGCCCGTGATGCCCTGGGTGATCAGCCGGGTGTCCTTGTTGACCAGAACGGACATGGGGCGCTCCTACTTGCTGCCGACGGCGGCGACGGCCTTCTCGGCGGCGTCTGCCAGCGTGTCGGCGGGGATGATGGCGAGGCCGGACGAGGCCAGGATCTGCTTGCCCTGCTCGGCGTTGGTGCCGGCGAGGCGGACGACCAGGGGGACTTCCAGGCCGGCTTCCGCGACCGCGGCCACCACGCCCTCGGCGATGACGTCGCAGCGCATGATCCCGCCGAAGATGTTCACCAGGATGCACTTCACGGCGGGATCCTTGGTGATGATCGTCAGGGCGGCCTTGACCTGGTCCTTCTTGGCGCCGCCACCGACGTCCAGGAAGTTGGCCGGCTCGCCGCCGTAGAACTTGATGATGTCCATGGTGGCCATCGCCAGGCCCGCGCCGTTCACCATGCAGCCGATGTTGCCGTCGAGCTTGATGAAGGACAGGTGGTAGGCGGCGGCTTCGACCTCGGCCGGGTCGTCTTCGCTGCTGTCGTACCAGCTCGCGATCTCCTTCTGCCGGAAGACCGCGTTGTCGTCGATGGTGACCTTGGCGTCGAGCGCGACCACGTCCTGGTCGGGCGTGATGACCAGGGGGTTGATCTCGACCATGCTGGCGTCGGCGGCCAGGTAGGCGTCGTACAGGCCACGGAACATCTTGACCGCGCCCTTGAAGGCCTTGCCCTGGAGCCCGAGCTTGCTGGCCATCTCGCGGCACTGCCAGGCGCCGAGCCCGGTGACCGGATCGGCCCAGACCTTGTGGATGGCGTCGGGGTGCTCTTCCGCGACCTCTTCGATCTCGGTGCCGCCTTCGGTGCTGGCCATGAGCAGCAGCCGGCTGGTCTGCCGGTCGAGCAGGATGGCCGCGTAGAGCTCGGTCTCGATGTCGGCGCCGGTGGTCACGAAGATGGTCTTGACGGGCACGCCTTCGATGCCGGTCTGCTTGGTGACCAGCGTGTTGCCGAGCATGCACTCGGCCGCGGCCTGGACCTTGGCGACGGCTTCGTCGTGGGTGGCGCCGCCGCAGAGCTGCACGCCGCCCTTGCCGGGGACGTCGGGGGCGCCGGCCAGGACCTGCTCCAGCACGTCGTGGGACACGACCTCCTTGAACCGGCCCTTGCCGCGACCGCCCGCGTGGACCATGGCCTTGACGACGAAGAAGTCGCCGCCGAGTTCCTTGGCCGCGGCGATGGCGTCGGCCACCGTGTGGGCTTCCTTGCCCGGCGGAACCGGGACACCGTGACGGCGCAGGATCTCCTTCGCCTGGTACTCGTGAAGCTTCATGTCGCTTCCTCGTGGATGGAAGAGTGGAGGGAGGAGCGGGAAGGGGCGCCCGCAAGGGAGGAGGGGGGAGCCGTGGGGCCCATAGAGGAGCGCCCCTCGCGGGGGAGGGGCGCGTCGCTCCGGAGGAGCCGTCGAGGCGGTGGCCGGGCGGGCCAGGGTCGACGCGCCGGGCTCAGCCCAGGCTGCGGGGCTCCTGGTTCTCGGCGATGTACTTGCAGCGGTAGATGGGCACGCCCTTGCCGCTGCGCAGGACGGTGCGCTCGTCGACGATCTGGGCGGCGATGCCGGCGATGCGGCTGAAGCCGAACAGGACGGTGTAGTAGTCGCTGTCGGTCAGGCCGCTGGCGTTGAGCAGGGTGCCGCTGACGGCGTCGACGTTCGGGTAGGGGTTGGAGATCTTGGGGTTCTCCTGGAGCACCTTGACCGCGACGGAGCGCATGGTCAGGGCGGTCTGGAACAGCTCGTCGTCGGGGCAGAGCTTCTGGCCCAGGGCGTACTGGACCGTGGCGCGCGGGTCTTCGGCCCGCAGGACGGCGTGGCCGAAGCCGAAGATCTTGCCGCCACCGGCCAGGGTGTCGCGGACGAACTGCTCGATCTCGCCGGCGTCGGTGGTGCCGACGGTGCGGACGAAGTTCAGGCACTCCTGGTTGGCGCGGCCGTGCAGGGGGCCGTACAGGCCGGCCATGGCGGCGCCCAGGCTGGCGTAGATGTCGGCGTGCCCGCTGGCCACGGCCTTGCCCGCGAAGGTCGACAGGTTGCCGCCGCCGTGGTCCATGTGCAGCACGTAGAAGATGCGGAGCAGCTCACGCAGGCGGTCGGCGTCGGCGCCGGGCACGCCCATCTGGTGGACCATGTTCTCGACCAGGCCGAGCTCGGGCTTGCCGGGGATCGCCGGACCCCAGCCGCTGCGCAGGCGGAAGACGTTGGCGACGATGGTGCTGGAGCGCGCGATGCAGTTCAGCGCGTCTTCCTTCCAGTCCCCGGTCTTGCCGGTCATGCCGAGCAGGTTGAGGCCGGCGAGCAGCCACTCCATCGGGTGGCCGTCCTTGGGCAGGCCGGCCATGAAGTCCGTGACGCGGGGGTCGACGGTGGCGCGAGCGGCCAGGTCGGCCTTGAAGTCGGCGAGCTGCTGGGGGGTGGGGAGGACCTTGTTGAGCAGCAGGTAGACGACCGCTTCGGGGTCCATCTCGGCGAGCTCGGCCACCGGGAAGCCGACGTAGGACACACCCTTGATGGGGTCGACCTTGGACGTGCGCACGGTGCCGACGGGGAAGCCCCGCAGGCCGGTGTTGAGATGCTCCTCGGTGACTTCGAACAGGACCTTGCTGTCGCTCATGGCGGTACCTTCCCCGGTGTGTGGTGCGCCCCGGTATCGCAACGACGGAGCCTTCGCCACGCGGCTGCACGGCGCACCGCGGGGGAGCCCGTGACCTCCCGGCGACACGTCCGTGACGGGCCACCAGACCCCGCTCCGCGGGCCCCCTCGACCTCGCGGAGCGCCGCGCGGCACGCGGGGAATCCATCCGCCCGGCCGTTGCGTTAACCTTGCCCGTCCACGACCCCACCCATCCGTGCTGCACGCACGGCCGGGGACGGCGTCCTCGCCCGCATCGAGATCAACCGACGCCCCCACCGGGGCGCCTGGGAGGAACCCGCTGATGATTCCGAGCCTTCTCCTGTCGCTCGCCCTGGCCCCGGCCGCCACGGCCGCCGGCGTGCCGGCCGCCCCCTTCGAGCTCAAGCTCGAGGACTACGCCATCCAGACCGAGGACTACCGGTTCCCCAGCGGGCTGCGCATCCTCTTCCAGGAAGACCACACCCAGCCCATCGTGTCGATCACCAACTGGTTCGACCGCGGCAGCATCTACGACGGCGAGAACGCCGCCGGCGAGAGCACCGAGGGTGTGGCCCACGCCGTCGAACACCTGGCCTTCCGCGCCAAGCACGGCGACCTGCCCAAGAACTGGGACGTCATCAACCAGCTCGGCGGCGTGCTCAACGCGTCCACCAGCAAGGAGTGGACGAACTACATGACGGTCGCGCCGGTCGACGCCGCGATCCCGCTCATCCGGCTGGAAGCGCTGCGCATGCACGACGGCGTGGCCGGCGTCACCGCCGCCGACGTCGAAGCCGAGAAGTCCATCGTCCGCAACGAGCTGCGCATGGGCTACGAGATGGGCGCCAACGGCTCGCCGGCGATCCGGACCGCCCTGCTGCACATCCCCAAGCTGCTGTTCCCCCCGGACCACCCCTACCAGAACAGCACCATCGGCAGCCACGAGACCGTGTCGCACATCGACCTGCCGACCGTGCAGCGCTTCGTGCGCGAGAACTACCGCCCCGAGTACAGCACCATCGCGGTCGTCGGCGACTTCGACCTGCAGGGCGGCAAGGGCATGGCGATGATCTTCCAGGCCTTCGAGGGGGTCGAGGACCTGCTGATGGCGCCCGAAGACGCCGCCGCCTACCAGAAGCTCACGACCTTCGACGAGCAGCAGCAGTTCCTGCAGAACTGGATCCCGAAGCTCACCGAATTCCTGAAGATGACCTACGAGACGCCGCCCACGCCGCGCGTGAACTGCGACGACCGGGCCGAGCCTCCGCCGCTCTACAGCAAGGAGATCATCAAGGTGCAGGGCATGGTGGACCACCCCACCGCCATCGTCGCCTGGTCCCTGCCCGGCGGCTACTGCGACGACGATCCCCAGAAGGAGATCGCCGCCCGCCTGCTCACCAACTACATCATCTACACGCTGGATCCCGAGTACGACCCGCTCTCCCAGGAACAGGAGATCGAGAACATCGGCTGCTTCGCCGACGTCGACAAGCGGGCCACCGTCGTCATGTGCATGGTCGAGAAGGGCGGGCTTGCGAAGTACCCGGCCGATCGCCTGGTGGACAAGGTCGCCGACGCCCTCTACCTGCAGTGGGCGCCCATCGAGCCCATCGTCAAGCGGTTCTACGACAACAACTTCGCCCAGGCGCGGCTGTCGTACATGAGCAGCGTGCTGAGCCAGACCGACAACGTCGCCAGCCTGTACGGTCGGTCCTTCTTCGTCAGCCAGCACGCCCACTACACCGGCAGTGCGAGCTTCTTCTCGGACACCATCCAGTCGTACAACACCGTGCAGCTCGAGCCCGTGCGCGAGCTCGCCAAGAAGTACATCACCCGCGACCGCATGGCCGCGATGATCATCGAGCCGATGGACGAAGAGGAGCGCGAGCGCCTCGAGGCCGGCTCGTCGGAGGCCGACCAGGAGAACGAGGTCAGCGGCGAGCACCGCGCCAAGGACGACAAGAGCCGCCAGCTCTTCGACACCGACGCGCTGACGCCGGAAGCGATCCGCGCCGTGACCGTGGTCCCCGACCGGGCCAAGATGCGCGAGCTGACCCTCGACAACGGGCTGCAGGTCGTGATCATGGACCACGGCGAGGCGCCGCTGGTCAAGGTCGGCCTGCAGGTCTACGGCGGCAACGCGGACGCCCCGGCCTACGGCCTGGACAGCTTCGCGAACGCCCTGCACTCCACCGCCGTCCGCAGCCGCCAGGACCCCAGCACCAACCCCCTCGCCATCGCCGGCTACGTCGGCAAGGACAGCAACGAGGTCTACGCCAGCGGCTCGGCCGGCAACCTCGACGCCCTGCTGCACAAGATGCGCTGGCACGTCGAGGACTACGACTGGGAGATGGCCGACAAGGCCCAGCAGATCAAGAGCTGGACCAACACCGCCAAGAGCGACGGCAAGGAACCCGAGACCTGGGCCAGCCGCCTGCGCACCGAGCGCCTGTTCCCCGGCTCGCCCTACGGCAACTGGATGTCGCCGGCCGACTACCAGGCCATGAAGGACTGGGGCCTCGACGACATCAAGGGCTGGCTGTTCACCAAGTGGCAGCCCGCCAACGCGACCCTGGTCGTCGTCGGCAAGCTCGGCGGTGAAGAAGGCGTGGACAACGCCGAGAAGCTGGTCCGCAAGTTCTTCGAGGACTGGAAGTACAAGGGCAACGGCACGCCGGGCCCGATCGGCGACCCGGCCAGGCCGACCGCCCAGCCCGACCGCCAGGTCCTGCTGTTCGACAAGCCCATCGCCACGCAGTCCAAGGTCCAGCTGTCCTGCCAGCTCGACAAGCAGGGCGACCCCGATGACCCGGGCATCTCGGTCATCGGCGAGGCCCTGTCCTTCCTGGCCTTCGAGCGGCTGCGCGAAGAGAAGGGCCTGACCTACGGCGCCTACGCCTTCCCGCGTCGATACCGCGGCGACACGACCGAGCTGATCATCGCCAGCGTCATCCAGAACAACGGCGCCGCCTACGGTGTGCAGACCATGTTCGACCTGGTGCGGGAAGCCGCCGACGGCGAGCTGGACGACGGGTTCATCGCCACCAACAAGTGGAACGTGGCCCGCACCATGGTCAGCAGCCAGCAGTCCGGTGACCAGATGCTGTCCACCCTGCTGTCCCCGGGGCGGGACAACATGGACTACTTCGACAGCTACGCCCAGCACCTGGGCGACGTGGACGCCAAGCAGATCGGTCGCCTGATGCAGACCTGCAAGGGCCACGAGCTGGTCACGGTCGTCGGCCCGGTCGACAAGCTCAAGCCGCAGTTCGACGAAGCCAAGATCCCCTACGAGGTCGTGGACTGGGAAGCGCTCTACGAGTCCCAGCTGACCCCGAAGGAGGTCAAGTCCTACCGCAAGGCCAAGGCCAAGAAGGAAGCCGAGGACGCCAAGAAGAAGGACGAGACCTGAGCGTCCGTCGGACCTGACGCGCGGGCCCCGGGGAGACCTCCTCGGGGCCCGCGCTGCGTCTCGGCCCCTCGTTTGACCCGCCCGGCGGCGTGGCTACGCTCCCCGCCACGTGTCCCCTCCCCCCTCCCGACCCACCGGCCGCAAGCTGCGCATCCGCGAGATGCTCGGCGTGTTCCGCTACAGCCGCCGCGCGCTGTCGCTGGTCTGGCAGACCAGTGCGGGGCTGAGCGTCGCCTTCGGCGTGCTCACCCTGATCGCAGGCCTGCTGCCGGGCGGCATCGCGTGGGTCGGCAAGCTCATCGTCGACACCGTGGTCGCCCAGCGCGGCCCGGTGGCCAGCGTCCAGCGCCTGGTCGCCGGAGAGGACCTGGCCCCCGTGCTGTGGCTGGTGGCCGCCGAAGCCGGGCTGGTCGTGCTGATGGCCGCCAGCCAGAAGGGCATCGAGGTCGTGCAGTACCTGCTGCGCGCGCTGCTGGGCCATCGGGTCAACGTGATGATCCTGGACAAGGCGCTGACCCTGTCCCTGCGCCAGTTCGAGAACAGCGAGCTCTACGACCGGATGACCCAGGCCCGGCGCGAGGCCAGCAGCCGGCCCCTCGCGCTCGTGCGCAAGACCTTCGGCATCGCCCAGAACGCCATCAGCCTGATGACCTACGGCGCGCTGCTGGTCGCCTTCTCGCCGGCGGCCGTGCTCATCCTGGTGGTGGCCGCCGTGCCGGCCTTCGTGGCCGAGACCGTGTTCGCGGGAGAGGCCTTCCGGCTGTTCCGCTGGCGCTCGCCGGAGACCCGCCAGCAGATGTACCTCGAGACCGTGCTGGCCCGGGAGGACTACGCCAAGGAGGTCCAGCTGTTCGGCCTGGGGCCGATGCTGCTCGACCGCTACCGGGCGATCTTCGACAAGGTGTTCGGCGAGGACCGCGACCTGACCCTGCGGCGCGGCGCCTGGGGCTACGGGCTGTCGCTGCTGTCGACCCTCGCCTTCTACGGGACCTATGGGTGGATCGCGGTGGCCGCGGTGCGCGGCACCATCAGCCTGGGCGAGATGACGATGTACGTCATGGTCTTCAAGCAGGGCCAGGCGGCGTTCAGCAGCATGCTGTCGAGCATCGGCGGCATGTACGAGGACAACCTCTACCTGAGCAACCTCTACGACTACCTCGAGACCCCCGGCCAGCCGCTGCGGACGGGCGCCACCGAAGGCCCCGCCCCCGGCGACGGCATCCGGTTCGACGACGTGCGGTTCTCCTACCCGGGGGCCACCCGCCCGGCGCTGCACGACGTCAGCATGCACCTGCGGCCCGGCCGCAAGCTCGCGCTGGTCGGCGAGAACGGCAGCGGCAAGACCACCCTCATCAAGCTGCTCTGCGGGCTCTACGTGCCCGACAGCGGACGCATCACCCTGGACGGGCTGGACCTGCAGTCCTGGGACGAAGCCACGCTGCGCCGGCGGATCGGCGTCATCTTCCAGGACTTCGTCCGCTACCAGATGCTGGTCGGCGAGAACATCGGCACCGGCGACGTCGACCGCCTGGACGACGAGACCGGCTGGCGGGACGCCGCCGACAAGGGCCTGGCCACGGACTTCATCGAGGGACTGCCCGCCGGCTTCCACACCCAGCTCGGCCGCTGGTTCCAGGACGGCCAGGAGCTGTCCGGCGGGCAGTGGCAGAAGATCGCGCTGTCCCGGGCCTTCATGCGGGACGGCGCGGACATCGTGGTCCTCGACGAGCCGACGGCCGCCATGGACGCAGAAGCCGAGGCCCGCATCTTCGACCACTTCCGCGAAGCCACCGCCCAGCAGATGGCCATCCTGATCAGCCACCGGTTCAGCACCGTGCGCATGGCGGACGAGATCGTGGTGCTGGCGGCAGGGGCCGTCGTGGAGCAGGGAAGCCACGAGCAATTGATGGCCGCCGACGGGCGCTATGCCCACCTGTTCCGCCTGCAGGCCGCCGGCTACCAGTAGCTCCTCGTCGTGTTTTTCGGTAGGGGCTGGACCGATCGCGCGCGGCGGGGCATGCTCGGCGCCAACCCCCATCCCCCCCACCCGGACCACCGGACAGTGAGGACACCATGAAGATTTCCGGCCGCCTCCGTGTCGCCGACCTGCTCGAGGAGTTCCCCGAGGTCGACGAGGTCTTCGAGAGCCACGACGTCGAGATCACCGACGAGCTGATGGACAAGACCCTCTCCGTGCTCTGCCGCACCGAAGGCATCGACTGGATCGACCTGAAGGCCGATCTGCGCGAAGCCGTGGGCTGGGACGGCTCCGCCGAGTTCGACGACGAGGAGGAAGAGGAGGAAGAGGACTGGTACGAGGAGTCGGAAGAGGAAGAGGAGGAAGCCCAGAACGGCGACGACCTCGACCTGGGTGACGACGACCTCGACGACGACGACGACGACGACGAAGACGGCGAGGACGACGACGAAGACGAGGACGAGGAACTCGACGACGACGACGACTGAGTCGCCGGAGGGACCCGCCATGGCAGCCGAGCACGAGGCCCCAGCGCTGGTCCTGCCGGGCACCTTCGACGAGGTGCGGCACTTCTACCCCAAGGTGCTCAACGCCAACCTGCATCCGATCCTGCGGTTCTTCCTGAGCCTGGGCAACGAGCGGTTGGCGGAGCGCTACTGTCACCTGCACCCGGAAGCGCGGCCCGAGGCGGTGCACGCGCTGCTGGCCGACACGCCCAAGCAGTTCCTGTGGGGCGGCGCCGACCTGTTCCCGGTCACGACCGACCAGGGCGTGCGTCGCATCACGGTCATCGAGACCAACTCCTGCCCGAGCGGACAGAAGTCCTTCCCTCGCACGGACGAGGTGACCGAGCAGGCCGGCTACCGGGTCCTGCTCGAGCACGCCTTCCTGCCGGTGCTGCGGCGGCGCGCCCTGCCACCCGGCGGGCTCGCCGTGCTCTACGACAAGAACCCGATGGAGGCGTCGGGCTACGCGGCGGCGCTGGCCGAGCTCGCCGACGAGCCGGTGCACCTGGTCGGCTGCTACGACGAAGACCCCGACCCCAGCGTGCGGTTCACCGAAGAGCGGGTGCTCGAGGTGCGGGACGCCCAGGGCGAGTGGCACCCCATCCGGGCCGCCCTCCGCTACGTGACGCAGCGGCCGTGGAACCGGATCCCGCCGATCACGCGCACCGCGATCTTCAACCCGGTGCTGGCCTGCCTGGCCGGCGGCCGCAACAAGCTGGTCGCCGCCAAGGCCTACGAGCTGCTCAACGCCGAGCTCGAGCAGGACGGCCTGAAGATCCGCGTGCCCGAGACCATCTGGGACGTGAGCCTGGACGAGGTGCCGCTGTGGGTCCGCCGGATGGGCGGCATCGCGGTGGTCAAGGACCCCTACAGCAACGCCGGACAGGGGGTGTTCACGATCACGAACGCGGCCGAGCTCGAAGCGTTCATGGAGCGCGAGCACCGCTACGGCAAGTTCATCGTGCAGGCGCTGATCGGCAACGTCGGCTGGTCCAGCCGGAGCCGGGACGGCCGGCTGTACCACATCGGCACGATGCCCAACCGGCAGCACAAGATCTTCGTGGCCGACCTGCGGATGATGGTCGGCGGCGGCAACGAAGGTTTCTTCCCGGTCGCGGTCTACGCCCGGCGGGCCCGCAAGCCCCTCCCCCGCCGGCTCGAGCCCGGCGAGTCGTCCTGGGACGTGCTCGGCACCAACCTGAGCATCAAGGAAGCCGACGGCAGCTGGGCCAGCGAGACCGACCGGCTGGTGCTGATGGACCAGCGTGACTTCAACCGCCTGGGGCTGGGCCTGGACGACCTGATCGAGGGCTACCTGCAGACCGTCATGGCGGTCACGGCCATCGACCACATGTGCCAGCGGCTCATCAACAGCAAGGGCAAGTTCCGCCGCAAGCTGTTCGCCAGCCTGGACCCCGACCCCGCCCTGCTCGACGAGATCACCGGATGAGCACCCGCTCCCTCCCCGACGCCGCGCGCGTCGACGATCTCGACCTGGACAGCCTTCCGCCGGGCATCGTGCACCGGCTGCTCATCGGGCTGGTCGACGACCAGGTCGGCGGCCGCATCCGGGTGCCCGTGCTGGTCGCCCGCGGCGAGCGCCCCGGCCCCGTGGTCGGTCTGACCGCCGCCCTGCACGGCAACGAGCTCAACGGCATCCCGGTCATCCACCGGCTGTTCGAGGGGCTGGACGTGGCCAACCTGCGGGGCACCGTGGCCGCGGTCGTGGTCGCCAACGTGCCCGGCTTCAAGCGCCGCCAGCGCACGTACATGGACGGGCTGGACCTGAACCACCACTTCCCCGGCAAGAAGGCCGGCAATGGCGGCCAGGCCTACGCCTGGAACCTGGTCCACCGCGTCATCGACCGGTTCGACCTGCTCATCGACCTGCACACGGCGAGCGTGGGGCGGGTGAACTGCCTGTACGTGCGCGCCGATCTGACCGATGCCCGCACGGCCGACATGGCCTGGCGCATCCGGCCCGACATCGTGCTGCACAACCCGGCCAACGACAAGACGCTGCGCGGCACGTCGATGGGCCGCGGGATCCCCGCGATCACGGTCGAGATCGGCAACCCCCAGCGCTTCCACCCCGAGTACATCCGCCACGCGGTCACCGGCATCCGCCGGGTGCTGGCGGCCCACGACATCGTGCCGAAGCGCAAGCCGGGCGAGGGCCGGCCCCCGATCATCTGCAAGAGCTCGAAGTGGATGTACACCGACCGCGGCGGGCTGCTCGAGGTGCTGCCCGGCACGACGGACCGCGTGGAGAAGGGCGAGGTCGTGGCGCGGATGCGCGACATCTTCGGGGATCCGATCATCGAGTACAAGGCGCCCTTCGACGGCGTGGTGATCGGCCACTCCGTCGATCCGGTGGCCGAGAGCGGCGCCCGGATCCTGCACCTGGGCGCCCTGGCCGACGGGGACGACCAGCGCCTGCTGAACTGGCCCCACGAGATCCCGGCCCAGGCGCCCGAGCTCGAGCCGCGCCCGCTGTGGGAGACCCCCTGATGGCCGCGCCCAGCCCGCACCTCGACACGCTCACCGTCGTGGTGAACCGCGTGGCCGACATCAAGGCCGAGCAGAGCACGACCGCGCTGGCCCTGCGCGCCTCCCAGGCCGGCCTGCAGGTCCGCCTGACCGACGTGACCTCGCTGCGGGTCGACGTCGACGGCACCCCCCTCGCCCGGACCTGGGCCGCGCCCTCGACCGCCCCCGACGCCGGCACGTGGATGACGCAGGCCCGCGCCAGCCAGCCGACCGTCGCCCCCCTCGCCGGCCGGGTGCTGGTGCGCACGAACCCCGGACGCGATCCGGGCCGCGCCGCCGTGCACGACGCCGCCAGCGGCATCCTGGCCCTGGCCCGCGACCAGGGCGCGGTCGTCAAGAACGACCCCGACGGCATGCGGCGGGCCAACAGCAAGCTGTACCTGGCGCGGTTCCCGGCCTGGACCCGGCCCGAGACCTTCGTCAGCGCCGACCCGGACGCGCTGGCCGAGTGGGTGCGCGGGCGGGACGAGCCGTCGGTGCTCAAGCCCCTCGCCGGCACCCAGGGCACCGACGTGTTCCGGGTCACCCCCCAGGGCGACGGCAACCTGCGCCAGATCTGCCAGGTCGTCTGCCGCACTGGCTACGGCGTCGCCCAGGCCTTCGTGAAGCAGGCCCACGAAGGCGATGTGCGGCTGATCCTGCTCGACGGCGTGCTGCTCGAGGTCGAGGGGCAGCCGGCGGCCGTGCGCCGCGTGCCGGGTGCGGGCGAGTTCCGCAGCAACGTGGCCCAAGGCGGGCACGCCGTCCCCGGCGAGGTCCGGCCGCACTGGCGCCGCATCGTCGACGCCGTCGGCCCCCAGCTGCGGGCCGACGGGCTGTGGCTGGTGGGCCTGGACATCGTCGGCGACGTCATCGTCGAGGCGAACGTCGCGGCCCCCGGCGGCTTCGTCGACGCCGAGGCCTTCTGCGGCGTCGACTTCACCGGCGCGGTGCTGCGGAGCCTGCTCGACCAGTAGGCGGCAGGCTCCGCGGCCTGCGGGTCAGTAGTCCGTGTAGCCCTGGGGCCCCGGGGTGTAGAAGGTCGACGGGTCCGGCGCGGTCAGCGCGGCGCCCGACGCGAGCTTCTCGACCAGGTCGGGGTTCGAGATGAACGGCCGGCCGAAGGCGACCAGCGCGCCCTTGCCGGCGGCGAGGTCGGCCTCGGCCCGGGCGGCGTCGTAGCCACCGGACAGGATGACCGGCCCGTCGAAGCCGTCGCGGATGGCGTCCTTGACGGCATCGGACACGGGCGGGGCGCCCATGGCGCTGTGGTCGACGATGTGCACGTAGGCCAGGCCCAGGTCGCCCAGGGCGGCGGCGAGGTGCGCGAACAGCTCGTGCTCGTCGGCGGAGGGCGTCATGCCGTTGAACACGCCGTAGGGCGACAGCCGGATGCCGACGCGATCGGCCCCGATGGCGTCCGCGACGCGGCGGGCGACCTCGACGGCGAAGCGGGCGCGGCCCTGGATCGTGCCGCCCCAGCCGTCGGTGCGCTGGTTGCTGGCCACGTTCAGGAACTGGTCGATGAGGTAGCCGTTGGCCCCGTGCAGCTCGACCCCGTCGATGCCGGCGCGGCGCGCCTGCCGGGCGGCCAGCACGTAGCCGTCGATGGTGGCTTCGATCTCGGTCTCGGTCAGGGCATGGGGCACCGGGTGCGGCTGCATGCCCTGGCTGTCGGTCCACATCTCGCCGGGGGCGGCGACGGCCGACGGGCCCACCACGCGGGCGCCTTCGGGCATGTTCGCCGGGTGGGCGACCCGGCCGGTGTGCATGAGCTGCACGAAGATCCGCGCGCCCTCGGCGTGCACGGCGTCGGCGACGGCGCGCCAGCCGTCGACCTGGGCGTCGCTGTAGATGCCGGGGATGCGGGCGTAGCCCAGGCCGTCGGGGGAGGGCGAGGTGCCCTCGGTGATGATGAGCCCGGCGCCGGCGCGCTGCCCGTAGTAGGTCGCGACGAGCTCGCCGGGCACGTTGCCGATCGAGCGGCTGCGGGTCATCGGCGCCATGACGACGCGGTTCTTGAGGGAGAGGGCGCCGACGTCGGCAGAGGAGAAGAGCAGGGACACAGGGACCTCCAAGGTGCCCGCCCTGCTTAGGTCCGCCGCCGGCGGGGTCGATGGGCGCCCGGTGGAACAGTGTGGCCCGCAAAGACCCGGTTGAACCGTCAGGCCACCTGATCGAACCGGGCCGGGCCCTCGGCCTGCAGCGCGGCGTCGGCCAGCGCGGCGTTGACGCGCCCTCCCAGGCCGACCAGCAGGGCGCGCGCGCGCGGCGACTCCCCGCGCAGGCTCTCGACCCCGCCGACCAGGGTGCGCAGCAGGGGTGCCGCGAGCAGTGGGCCGGGCACCGGCGGGTAGCCCAAGGCCGCCGCCGTCTCTCGGCCCAGCAGCGCCGTCGAGAGGCGGTAGAGCAGGGGCACCAGGCCCGGCGCGCGGGCGCCGGCCGGCAGCAGGTGACCCAGGACCGCCGGCACGGCCTGCTCGATCAGGGAGCGGGCCAGGGCGCGGCTGTCCTGGTCCGGCGGCGCCTCGGCGGCCCGGATGGTGGCCCACAGGCGGCGACTGTCGGCCTCGGTGGCGCAGGACAGCTCGTCGACGACCCCGACCTGGTGGCCGACGGCGCGCCACAGGTGCAGCAGGGCATCGACCTCCTCGGGCGAGAAGCGCACCCCCAGGGTCCGCAGCCCGTCGAGGCCGTGCAGCGAGAACAGCAGGTTGGTGCCGGCCATGTGGGCCTGGTTCACCGGCAGGCCCCACGCGTCGTGCCGCCAGTCCGGGTCGCGCTGCAGGCGCTGGCGGACCAGGGCGTGCACGACCCGCACCCGACCGCAGATGCGCCAGCCCTCGGCCCCCGGCGCCATGCCGCCCGGTCGGGTGACCTCGACCAGGAAGCGGTTGGTCTCAGCCAGCCGCCGCGGCGCGCGGTCCACCAGCCGCCCGGTGGACACCAGCGGCTTCACGCCGGCGCCGCTCAGGTAGCCGAGCGGCAGGGCGTACAGGGCCAGCACCACCCCGCCCAGCACGCCCGTGCGCTGCACCACCTCGCTGGCCAGGGCCAGCCGGGCGGGATCGACCCACAGGGGCGTGGCCCACAGCCGATCCGCCAGGGCGCGCAGGGGCGCGGGAGCGTCCGGACCCTGCGGCCGGCCGGCCAGCATCGCTTCGAGCGCCGGCCAGGCGATGCGCCCCGCGACGATGCCGGCGGCGACGTCGTCCGCCAGGGGGTCGCCCTGCGTGTGGAAGCTCCGGTAGCGGTCCACGGCCAGGGTCACAGCGGCACCTCGCGCGCCCGCGGGGGGCAGGCCCACGGTAGCACCGGCCCGGTCAGCGCTTCATGCCGGCCCGGATCTGCCCGGCCAGATCGCGATCGACGGCCTTGGCCGCGACCTTGACGGCGTTGCGCACGGCCCGCGCGTTGCTGCGCCCGTGGGCCTTGATGACCACCTTGTCGAAGCCGAGCAGCGGGGCGCCGCCGTACTGCTTCCAGTCGGTCATGGTCCGCAGCTGGCGCAGGCCCTGGGACAGCATGGTCAGGCCCATGCGGTACAGGAACTTGCGGGCGTAGGCGTCGCGGGCGAGGTCCACGACGACCTCGGACACACCCTCGAGCATCTTGAGCACGACGTTGCCCAGGAAGCCCTCGGTCACGATGACGTCGACCGTGCCGCGCGGGATGTCGAGCCCCTCGACGTTGCCGGCGAAGTGCAGCGTGTCCATGCGGCTCAGCAGCTCGTGGGCGTGCACGATGGCCTCGGTGCCCTTGTTGGGCTCGGTGCCGTTGGACAAGAGCGCGACCTTGGGGTCCTGGTTGTCGGAGATGATGCGGGCGTAGGCGCTGCCCATGACGGCGAAGCCGACCAGGTCTTCCGCCGTGGCGTTCAGCGTCGCGCCGACGTCGAGCATCAGCGCGAAGGGGTCGCCGCGGTCGCCGTGGCGCTGCTCGGTCGGGTACACGCTGGCCAGGGCGCAGCGACGGATGCCCGGCAGGCGCTGGAAGGTGCGGCTGGACGCCAGGATGGTCGCCCCGGTGGAGCCCGCGCTGACCAGGGCATCGGCTTCGCCGTCGGCCACGAGCCGCGCCGCGACCAGCACGCTGCAGTCGGGGTTGTCGTCGAGCGCCGCGGCAGGCTTGGCGTCCATGGCGACCGACCCCGCCGCCGGCACGACCTGGATCCAGCTCGGGTCGTAGCGGTGCTTCGCGAGCTCGGTCCCGATCCGCTCGGGATCGCCGACCAGGAAGACCTGGACCGGGCGCTCCTCGATCGACAGCCGCGCCGCGCCTTCGACCACCGCCTCGGGCCCGTGGTCGCCGCCCATGGCGTCGAGCGCCACCCGCACCGGTCGTTCCTTGCTCATGGGCCCTCCTGCCTGCCGCCAGCCTACCCCGGGTCCTTCGCCCGCTGCCGGACCGCGTCTTCGTCGATGTCCGCCGGGTCCCACTGCACCCGCCCCTCCATGCCACCGGCGATGGTGAGCACCTCGCCCGAGGTGTGGCGCGACAGGGTCGGGCTGCTGAGCACGGCGACCGCGCGAGCGATGTCGACGGCCCGGGCCAGCTGTCGGACGGGCATGGTCCGCAGGGCGCCGGCCACCGCCCCGGGCGCTTCGAGCGAGGCGCGGGCCATCTCGGTCACGGTCCAGCCCGGCTCGACCATGTTCACGCGGGCCAGCGGATCGATGCGCACGACCTCGTTCTTCAGGCTGCGCACCAGCCCGTGCAGGCCGGCCTTGGCCAGGCTGTAGTCGGCGTGCCCCGCCTCGCCGAACCGCCCCGCCGTGCTGCCGATGAAGCACAGCGAGGCGCCCTCGCCGGGACGGGGCCCATGGCGGCGCAGGCCGTCCATGAAGGAGCGCGCGGTCCAGGCCGCACCGAGCAGGTTGACCTCGACCGTGTCGCGGATCCGGTCGGTGGGGATCCGGTCGAGGGGGAGGGAGCGGCCCGGGTAGGCGCCGGCGTTGGCCACGGCCACGTCGACCCGGCCGAAGCGGGCTTCGCCCTGGAGGAAGGCGGCGGACACCGCGTCCGGGTCGCGTAGGTCGGCGGTGACCGCCACCGCGCGGTCGCGCCAGTCCTGGGCCGCGACCCAGGCGGCCAGCGCATCGCTGCGGGCGTGCCCGTGCAGGACCAGCAGGGCGCCTTCGTCGGCGAAGGTGCGGGCCAGAGCGCGGCCGATGCCGCCCGAGGCGCCGGTGATCAAGACGACACGATCTGCGAGTCCGGTGTTCACTGTGGCTCCACCCAGGGATCGGCCAGCATCGCGAAGCCGCCGCGCTCGGCCCCGACCAGCAGGCCCGCGCTGCCCAGGTGCAGCGCCCCGCCCAGCAGGGAACCGCCCGTGTCGGCGGTCCAGCGCGCGTCGTGCTCGGGGGCGACCGCCCGGTAGCCCACCACCGGGCCGTAGATCAGGTAGGCCGCGCCGGTGTCGCCGTCATAGCCGGGCGCACCGGCGAACAGGTCCGCCCGGCCGTCGCCGTCGATGTCTTCGCCGGCCTCGAGCACCCACCCGAGCTTGGCGTAGTCGCTGCCGCCGATGCTGCCGACGGCGTCGTCGGGCCGCATGCCGGTGCCGCCTCCCGAGAACACCAGCACCCGCCCCGCTTCCGGCCCGAAGTCGTCGTCGCCGGGCACGCCGACCACCATCTCGGCCTGCCCGTCCCCGTCGACATCCGCGGCGCCGACGGCGTAGCCGAGCAGGTCGAAGGACGCTTCGCCCAGCACCGAGCGCTCCGCGTCCGCCGGCAGGTCCCGGTCGCCCAGCAGCGGCCCCATCAGCGCGTAGGCCGCCCCGGCCGCGCCCGACGCACCGAAGGCGCCGACCAGCAGGTCGTCGATGCCGTCGCCGTCCAGATCACCCAGCGCCAGCGCCGTCCCCGCGAGCTCGCCGTCGATGCCGTCGACCACGCGGTCGGCCAGGTCGCGCACGTCGCAGTCGGCGTCCCCGCAGTCCCGGGCCGCCGCACCCTGGCGGAGCACGAACACCGCCCCCGCCTGGGCTCCACCGAGCCCGCTGCGACCGGCTCCGACCACCAGGTCGGAGGTCTCGTCGCCGTCGACGTCCCCGACCACCAGGGCCCCCCCGATGCTGTCGCCCGAGGCCCCCAGGAAGCGCTGGCCGAGCAGCGCGAGGTCGTCGTCGCCGCCGACGGGCCCTGCGATCACGTAGAGCGCCCCGGCGCCCTCGCCGCCCACGTGGCTCTGCCGCGCGCCCACCACCAGATCGGCGAAGCCGTCGTCGTCGATGTCCGCCACGCGGACCGACGAGCCAGCGGCTTCCCCCTCGGTCTGGCCCACCAGCACGGCGAGCTCGGCGCCGTCGAGATCGAACAGGACGACCTCGCCCGGGCCTTCGTCGGGGGCGCCGACCAGGAGCGCCGGCATATGACCGGGCCCGATCCCTCCCGACGCCAGGCTCGCGCCGAAGCCGGCGGCCAGGTCCCCGGGGAGGATCAGCACGTCGTCGAGGGACTGATCCCCCAGCAGTCGGGCCGGCGCGGCCCCGGAGTCGGCGCCGCCGCTGTCCGAGAGGCCGCTGTCGGTCAGGCCGCTGTCGGTCAGGCCGCTGTCCGCCGGGCCGCTGTCCGACCGGCCGCTGTCGGTCAGGCCGCTCTCCGGGTGGCCGCCATCGCCCACGGCGCTGTCGCCGCCATCGACCCCCGTGCCGTCCCGTCGTGTCGCCGGCTGGCAGGCAGCGCAGGACAGCAGCAGGAGCAGGCCGGGCGTCACTCGGGGAGCGTAGCGCGGGCTTCCAGGGCGTCGACGCGATCCCGCAGCTTCTGTTCCTGCTTTCGCAGGGTCTCGACCTGGCGACGCAGCTCGGCGGCGGGGTCCTTGACCGACCCGGCCAGCCGGGCGTCGGCTTCCCAGGCGGTGCGGCGCAGGCGGCCTTCCAGGGCCGTGGCGTGCACGTGGTGCAGGACACCGCGGGCCCGGGGATCCCGTGCCCCACCCAGGGCCGAGAGCGCGGTGAACCGCACCCGCCAGTTGTCCTCGCGGGCCAGCTCCATCAGGCGATCGACCGCCGGACGCCGGACGCTGTCCAGCTGGCCGGCCAGGCTGCCGAGCCCGGCCGCCGCCGCCGCGCGCACGCGCTCGGGGTAGCTGTCGTCGGTGTGGGCGAGCAGATCGCCCAGCACGCCTTCGTCGCGCGTGGCCGCGAGGCCGGCCAGGGCGCTGGTCTGCAGCAGCTGCCCCCAGCTGGTCCGACCCAGGCCGTCCCGCAGCGCCGCCAGGGCGGCATCGGGCGTGACCACACCGACCGCGCCCCCTGCCACCATGCCGCCCAGCGCCGACAGGGCCGCCGCTTCCGCGAACAGGTGGGGGTCGCCATCGCGGGCCCGCCCCAGCAGGGCCCGGGCCACGTCGGGGTGGCGCAACGTGGACAGCGCCTCGACGACCGACCGCCGGACGCGCCCCTCGACGTCGTCCAGCGCGGCCAGCAAGGCCTTGCGGGCCGCCTCACCTCCGTGCTTGCCCAGCAGGGCGGCCAGCTCGGCGCGAACCCCCCAGAAGGACTCGGCGGCCAGGGCCGCGCACAGGGCGCCGATGGCCTGGGGGCTGCCGTCTTCGGCCAGGGCCCGGGCCGCGCGGATGCGTCCGACCACGCCTCGGTCGTGGCGCAGGCTGGCGATGAGCCAGTCCCGCGGGGCCTTCACCGTCAGGTCGGCCAGCACGCGGAACCGCGGATCGACCTCGACCCGATCGGGCGCCTCGGCCATCGGCAGCGCGAAGCCGTGGCTGCGCTCGGTCAGGCGCAGCCGCACGGTCTGCTCCTCGTCCCCGTGCACCACCGTCACCGGCAGCACCATGGCGAAGGCCTCGGCCACGACGTGCTCGGGATCGCCTGCCACCGGCCCGTGGGCCTGGTTCTGCGAGACCTGGACCTTCAAGAGCCCGTCTTCGTGCGACAGCGCCACCGTGAGCTCGGGGTGGCCGGCCCCCCAGATGCGCTCGCGGAAGGTGCGGTCCAGGTTGCGCCCGCTCGCCGACTCGAGCGCCCGCTGGAAGTCGCGGGTGTGCACGGCCGACAGCGCGCAGCCATCCAGGTAGGCCTTGACCCCCGCGAAGAACGCGGCGTCGCCCAGCTCGTGGCGCAGGCCGTGGATGACCAGGCTGGCCTTCTGGTACAGGTGCCGGTCGAAGACGTCGATGGGCTCGACGAACCGGTAGCTGACGATGGCGCGGCGGTAGCGCCCGCCGTCCTCGGCCAGGTAGGCCGTGAAGTTCTCCCAGTTGTGGAAGTCGGCGGCCGGCGCGTCTTCGCCGAACTCCTTCCACAGGTGCTCGCTGTAGGTGGCCCACCCTTCGTTCAGCCAGCCCTGGCTCCAGTCCTGGCAGGTGACCAGGTCCCCGAACCACTGGTGCATCAGCTCGTGCACGACCAGGTCGTCGAAGTCCTTGTCCAGGGCCGCACGGTCGGTCAGCAGCATGATGTCGGTCATGGTGGTGGCCGCCACGTTCTCCATGCCGCCGAAGATGAAGTCGTGCACGATGATCTGGTCGTAGCGGGCCCACGGGAAGGGCACGCCGAGCCGCTGGCTCAGGAACTCGATCATCGCGGGGGTCTGCCCGAAGGCGCGCCGCACCTGGGCTTCGTCGGCGGGCACGCCGTCGTTGTCGACCGCCGGCACCAGGTAGCGGACCGGCAGGTCCCGGCCGTCGGCCAGGCGCACGGAGCGGTCGTCGAACACGGCCAGCCGGCCCACGATCACGTTGATCAGGTAGGCCGGGATGGGCTCGGGCTGGGACCAGCGCCAGGTCGCGCCGTCGCGGCCCTGGAAGGCCCCGGTGCTGACCACGGTCCAGTCTTCGGCGGGCAGGTCGCTGCCGTCGGCGTCGACGGTGATCGACAGGCGCCAGGGGTGCCGCACGCCCGGGTGGTCCAGGCACGGGAACACGAAGTGGCCGTCTTCGTCCTGGCACTGGGTCCAGGCCATCGGCTCGCGCCGGGGGTGCGCCGCCGTCGGCCCGGTGAAGTACATGCCGCGCACCGGGCGACCGTGGTACCGCACGACCACGGTGCCGCCGCCGGCCGGGAGCCCCCGCACGGTCAGCCGGCCGTCGCCGTGCCGCCAGGACAGCTCGGCGCCGTCCGCGTCGGTGACGCCGTCCACGTCGACGTCGTCCAGGTCGAGCACGACGTCCCCGAGTCCCGCGGGCAGCGGCCGCACGTCGATCTCGGCCACGCCGGACAGGGTCCCGCGGGCCGGGGCCACGGTGAGCTGCAGGCGGATCTCGCCGATGTCGAAGCCCCGATCCGGCGCGTAGCGCGGCAGGGCCCCGGGCTCGGCGAAGGGCTGTCCCTTGGCGCCGGGAGCGGCGCCGTCGGCGAGCAGGGCGGAGTGGAGCACGAGCCCGCCGCAGCGGGCCTCGGAGAGGAGTGCCTCGGTCTGGGAGCCGGCCACGGCGTCCTCCAGCCAGGGGGGAGGGAGAGGCCTGCGGAAGGCTCAGCCGGGCTGGCCTTCCGGGTGGCGCGAGGTCGGCATGAGCACGTAGCCGTCGCGCAGGTCTCCGAAGAAGGCGCAGGCCTGGGGCCCGCGGATGTCGAGGTAGGCCGCCGTGTAGGCGCACAGCACGGCTTCGAGCTGCTCTTCCTGTTCGCCGACGCGGCTGCCGTTGCTGCTGGGCAGGTCCGCGGAGACCAGCGCGTCCAGCGCCGGGCTCATCTCGAGCGGCGGGTAGGCGTCGTCGAGCTTCTCGACCAGCACCTCGCGGAACCGGGCCACGGCGTCCTTGCGGGCGCCGACCGGGCCCGACTTGAGGCGGATCGGCCGCTCCAGGTCGAACAGCAGGACCTGGGTGGGCTGGTTGTAGGTCTCGACCACCCGGTCGCCTTCGCCGGTGGGGTCGGCGTCGAAGCCCATGCGCTGGAGCGCCCGCCCGATGGTCCGGGGGTGCGAGGCGTTGGTGATGTTGACGTGGTACTCGTCGACGAAGTTGGTCGCGAAGTGCTCGTGCAGGGCCTGATCGCAGGGCCGCTGGCCGCCGGTGTTCTCGACGATGATCGGCGCGTTCACGGCCAGGATGCAGCCGTGCCGCCCGCGGTTGCGGGCCAGCCAGGACAGGATGTCCTCGTGGGCCCGCAGCGACGAGCTGGACTTCAGCCGCAGCACCCCGTTCTCATCGGTCTCCATCACGGCGCCGCCAGAGCTCTGGCGCGGGGCCCAGGCGAGGTCGAGGCCGAGGTAGCGGGGCGATCGGAACTTGTCAGCGGGCATCAGTCCTTCCAGCGATTGATGAAGCCTGATAGCGCGGCACGCGCCCCCGGCAACTTGGAGCCGCCCTTGCGCTGGAGCTCGATCAGGCCCTTCCCGACGCGGTCGAGGGCGTCGTTGTAGGGGAACCACCACATCTCGTGGGGCATGGCCAGGGCGTCGACCAGGACCGTGCGCGGCCGGGTCAGGTGGTAGAGCGCGAATCGGCTGTTGGTCACGCCGTGGCCGGTCTCCTTGGGGCCGCCCCAGGTGCCCATCGGCAGGGCGCCCGTGAAGGCGTGGTTGTTGACCGTGACCACGCCGCAGTGCAGCTGGGTGCCCAGGGTCTCGCCGAGCTCCAGGTCGCGGGTCCAGATCGACGTGGTCAGGCCGTAGGGCGTGCCGTCGACCCGGCGCAGCGCGTCCTGCAGGTCGTCGAAGGGCGCGATGGGCAGCACCGGGCCGAAGGTCTCCTCGGCCATGACCTTCATGTCGTCGGTCACGCCGGTGAGCACGGTGGGCTGGTGGAACAGCCCGGGTCCAGGGGCCTCGCCTCCGGTGCGCACGGTGGCGCCGCGGGCGACGGCGTCGGCCACGTGGTCCTTGACGATGTCGAGCTGGGCAGGATTGCAGAGCGGGCCGACGTCCAGGATGGGCCGCAGCTTCTCGACCCGGGCGACGACCTTGTCCACGAAGGCGTCGTGGATGCGCGCGTCGACGTAGCAGCGCTCGACGGCCGCGCAGTTCTGGCCGGCCAGGCCGTTGGCGGCCCAGACGATGCCCTCGACCGTGCGCTCGAGCTCGGCGTCGTGCAGCACGACGGCCGCGTCCTTGCCGCCCAGCTCCAGGCTGCAGGGCACGAAGCGCTCCGCGCAAGCGGCCGCGATCCGGCGGCCGGTGCGCACGCTGCCGGTGAAGAACACGGCATCGACAGCGCCACCGACCACGGCCGCGCCCTGATCGCCGCCGCCCTGGACCAGCTCGACCACGCCCTCGGGCAGGGTCGCGCGGATGATCTCGAACAGCCGCGCCGACACCCGCGGGGTGTGCTCGCTCGCCTTCCACACCACCGCGTTGCCGGCCAGCAGCGCGGGCACCAGGCAGCGCAGCGGGATGGCGACCGGCAGGTTCCACGGGGTCACGAGCCCGACCACGCCGACGGGGTCCAGCTGCACCCGGCCCCGCTTGCGCGGGTAGTTGACCGGGTTCAGGTCCAGCGGGAAGGCCGTCAGCAGGTCGTCGATCTGCGACAGCCACCACCCGAACAGGTCGTGGTTGGCGACGATCTCGCCGGTCCACGCCTCGCCCGACGGCCGCCCGACCTCCTCGGCCAAGAGTCCGACCAGCTCCTCGCCCGCGGCCAGGAAGGCCTGGTGCAGGTCGGCGATGGCCCACTTGCGGCGCTTGAGGCCCTGGTCCTGCCACAGCAGCTGCGCGGCCCGGGCCCGGGCGATGACGGCCGGCACGTCGGCCACCGGGGTGACGGCCACCGTGCCGGTGTCGGAGAGATCGCGCGGGTCGAAGCAGCGGATGACGGCGGCGCCGTCCGCTCCCAGGTCGAGTCGTCCACCCATCAGGCCACTCGCAGGCGCCGTCCGGCGCGGAAGAGGAGCACCGCCGGCACCACGAACACGAAGCCGAACACGATGCCGAGCAGGTTGAAGCCCATCGCGATGTGGCTCTCGGGCAGCAGCGTCGCCGCGCCCGCCCAGTACTCCTGGTAGGTCCCGACGTGCAGGTAGCTGTCCAGGGTGATGAACCACAGCCCGAGCAGGCTGGTGATGCCGGTCAGGAAGACGCCGACGGCCCGGGCGGTCCAGCCGCGCTGCAGGCAGACCGCCGTCAGCACGTGGCCCGCGCTGGCGCCCATGCTGCAGCACAGGACGAACAGCAGGTGCACCACGAAGAGCGGCACGGGCAGCCGCTCGACCGGGATGAAGTAGTTGAGCATCCAGTCCGGCGCCTGCCACGCGGCCCAGCCGACGCCGAGCGCGTAGGTGACACCGAACAGGTTGGCCGCCCAGAAGCTGGGGCCGAAGGGATCGGGCCGGCGCGACACCAGCAGGCGCCGCGCGACGAAGGCCATCAGGGACCCGGCGATGAACGCCGTGGGGACGTCGATGATGTAGGTCTCCCACCTCCTCCGACGCGAGCCGACGCGCCGGGGACGGGGCGCGCGGGCAGTCGGGACGGCGCAGCATAGCGAACGCGAGTCGGCGCACCGGTCCGGGAGATCGTGGCCCGGCCCGCGGTGGCGCTAGCGGACGCCCGTGGCCCAGCGCACGGCGGGGATCTCGCCGAAGGTGTCCTGGAACTCGCTGGGCACATGGGGCGAGACCCGCTCGACGATGGACGCGGCCTCGGCGCGCTGGGCCTCGCTGCCGCTGGCGTGCAGCACCTCCAGCAGCAGCAGCTGGTCGCCACTCGCCCGCGCTTCTTCCTCGGCGCTGGCCAGCACCTCGGCGTCACCGCCGACCTCGGCCCCCAGCAACAGCAGGCGCGCCGCCAGCCGCCGGTCGCCGCCGCGGCCCAGGATCTCCATCGCCTCGGTCAGCGCCTCGGCGTCGGCGGTGAGCACGCCCATGATGCCCAGGAAGTAGGCGCCGACGGCCAGGAAGCCCGAGCGCGCCGCCTCGACCTCGGCCGACTGGCAGGTGGCCAGCGCCGCCTGGTGGTCGCCGGCCAGCAGCCGCGCCTCGAGCTGGATCTCGCGGTAGGCCAGCCGGACGCTGGCGCGGGCGTCGGGATCCAGCGCGTGCCGGGCCTCGCGCAGCACCCGACGCGCCTGGTCGCGGTCGCCCAGCACCAGCAGCACGCTGGCCCGGCCGATGCGCAGCAGGGCGCGGTGGTAGGGCAGCTCGCCGGTCGAGTCCAGGCCCTCGGCCTCGTCCAGGGCCTCGAAGGCCCCGTCGAACTCGCCCAGCCGCCGCCGGCAGATGGCGATGCGGTACAGGCAGCTGCAGAGCTCGCGGGGCATGGACCGCAGCCGCAGGAAGGACGCCTCCTGCTGCAGGTGCACGACGGCGTCGGCCAGGTGGCCTTCCTCGGCCAGCATCACGCCCAGCGCGCCGTGGGCCCGCGCGGCGAACCGCGGCCGGTCCTGGTGGATCGCGACCTCGATGCAGCGGTGGTACAGCTCGGCGGCCTGGTCGGGCCGGGCGCCGGCGTACAGATCGTCGGCCGACAGCAGCAGGGCGCGGGGCAGGCTGGGGTCGTCGGGCCGCTGGTCGAGGATGTCGAGGGCCTCGTCGGCGAGGGTGGCGGCGCGCCGCTCGTCGCCCATGCCGCGGTAGGTGACGGCGAGGTCGACCAGGATGCGGGCGAGGAGGGTGTCGTCGGCGAGGTCCTCGGCCGGGCGGCGGGCGGCGTTGAGGGCTTCGGCGGCGTCCTCGCGACGGCCCAGGCCTTCGAGCACCTCGCCGCGCAGGGTGGCCAGGCGGGCGGTCACGCCGGGGCTGACCCGGGCGTGGGCGCCGGCGCGCTGCAGCACGCTCAGCGCGGTGGCTTCGTGGCCCTGGACGGCGAGCTGCTCGGCCAGGGCCAGCAGGGCGGCGGGGGCATCGGCGCCGGCGGTGCCGTGGGCCTGGTGCCAGGCCACCCGCTGGGCCTTCCAGTCGCTGTCGGGCAGGCGCGCCAGGGCGGCGCCCAGCCCGCGGTGGATGGCCTGCTGGCGGGCCGGGGGCACCTGCCGGAACACCAGGGTGCCGACGGCCGGGCGGCGCAGCACCAGCCACTCCCCGTCGTCGCGCTGCTCGAGCCGGCACAGCCCGGTGCGCAGCAGCGGGCCCTGATCGTGGCCCGACGGGTCCAGGTCCGCGACCTCGAGGGCGAGCTCGAGCGGGAGCGCCTCGCCGGCGACCGCCAGCAGCTCCAGCAGGGCCCGCGCCCCGTCGGGCAGACCCGCCAGCACCTCGCCGAACAACCGCACCAGCCCCGTCGTGGGCGTGAGCGGCACGGTGCGATCCAGGCGCCACAGGCTGGTGCCGTCGTCGCCGACCCCCTCGCACCACAGGGCCCCGCGGGCGACGAGCTCCTTGACGGCCAGCACCTCGATCGCCGGCAGACCCGCGCTCATGTGGTGCAGCTGGGCGGCGAGCCCGGCCGGCGGCGAGTGGGTGCCCAGCATGCCGCGCAGCAGCTGGGTGCTCTCGGGCAGGGTGAGCGGCCGCAGCTTGACCTCGTGGCCGGTCACGTGGGGCGGCGCGCGCACGCCGGTGATGACCACGGCCGCGCCGGGGGCCTGGGCGATGATCCGCGCCAGCGCCTCGCCAGTGGCCGTGCGGCACTGCTCGGCGCCCTCGATGACGACCAGCAGCGGGCCCTCGGCCACCTGGTCGGCCAGCGCCTGGCCCAGGATGCGCGGGTCGGGCTCGAGCGGCCCGACGAAGCGGCCCAGGTCGCGGGCCAGCTGGTCCACCACGTCGTGCGGCGGCCCGCGGTTGGTGCAGCGCAGCGCGACCGTGTCGAAGCTCTCCTTGCGGGCCACGTCCAGCGCCCAGCTGGCCATCCGGCTGGTGCCGCTGCCGATCTCGCCGGTCACCAGCACCACGCCGCCGACGTCCATGGCGGCCTGGATGGCCCCCATCGCCGCGGCCCGGCCGACCATGGGCGGCGGCTCCAGGCCCCGCTTCACGCCGCCGGCGCCGGTGAGCATCGCCAGCGCGATGCCGGCGGAGGACGGCCGCGCGGCCGGGTCGCGGGCCATCAGCCGCGAGATGGTGTCGATGAGCCGGGTGGGCGCGTCGGGGCAGAGCTCGCCGAGGGGCGGCGGCTCGCTCTCGCGGCCGGCCTGCAGGTAGCCGGCGGCGCCGCGGGCCTGGTAGGGCCGGACCCCGGCGAGCGCCTCGTACAGGGTGATGCCCAGGCTGTACAGGTCGCAGCGGTGGTCGACCTCGGCCCCGGACAGCTGCTCGGGCGCCATGTAGGCGTAGGTGCCCATGACGTCGCCGAGGGTGGTGGTCAGCGGATCGTTGGGGTCCGCGGCCAGTCCCAGGTCCAGCAGCATCACCCGCCGATCGTCGGCCAGGTAGATGTTGCTGCTCTTCACGTCGCGGTGGACGATGCCCTGCTCGTGCAGGAAGGCCAGCACACGCAGCACGTTCTCGGCGATCAGGCTGACCTGGCCGGGGTCCAGCGGGCCCTGGGACTTGATGCGCTCGGACAGGGTCAGCCCGCGCAGCAGCTCCATGACGATGTACGGGCGCTCGCCGTCGACCGCGCCCTGGCAGCGCGGCAGGCCCGGGTGGCTCATGCGCGACAGCAGCCGGCCCTCGCGCAGGAAGCGCTTGGTGTGGGCGACGGATCGGTCGGGCTCGCGCAGCACCTTGAGCGCGACGGGCCGGGCGTCGGCGGCGCCGACGGGCAGCGCGCGGAACACGTCCGCGAGGCCTCCCGCGCCGATGCGCTCCTCGATGACCCAGTCGTCGAGTCGGTCCACGTGTTCTCCCACCGTCCGGGAATCCTACCAGCCGCCGGCCCCGTCGCGTCAGCGCGCCTGCATCCACCCGTGCAGCCGCGGCCAGACGTGGCGGGGCGCCAGCCGGCCCAGCACCAGATCCAGGTGCCCCCAGTGCACCTCGGCGGACCAGTCGTCGAGCACGCAGAGCTCCTTGTCGTGGCTGCCGCTGCGGTCGTAGGCGACGCGCGCGTCGTCGGGGGGCATCAGGTGGTCCTGGTCCCCGGCCAGCACGAACAGCGGCACGTCGGTGCGCTGCCAGACCTCGTCCCACTCCGGCAGCCCCTCGGCCGCCCAGCGGCTCATCTCCTGCCAGACCCGGACGCTGGTCCAGTCGAAGCCACGGGTCAGCCGCTCCTGCAGCAGCTCGGGCTCCATGCTGCCGGGCCACCAGCCCGAGATCGGGAAGCCGTAGCCGGCGATGTCGGACACCCCGTACAGCCGCCCCAGGGCGTGCCCGAACAGCCGGGTCCGCACCTGGAAGGCCGCCATGAACGGCTGGTCGCGCAGCTGGTGGGTGATGCGCCCCAGGAGCCCCAGCCAGGGATTCGCCTGGCCGAAGACATAGAGCGCGCCGATGCCGATCACCCCGCGTGGCAGCCGGGCGGACCGACCCTGCTCGCGCAGCTCCCAGGCGTGGGCCGCCGCCGCGTAGACCGCAGCGCCCCCCAGGCTGTGGCCCACCTGGAAGGCCGGCCCGGGCAGGGCTTCGGCCACCGCCTGCACGTCGGCGACATAGTCGGCGAACCGCTCCGCCCCCAGCTGGCCGTCCCGCCGCGAGCGCCCGTGGCCCCGCAGCTCCAGGTTCCACACGTCCCAGCCCTGGCCCGCGAGCCACGCCGACACCGACCGCCGCGAGGTGTGCCACGAGTAGCGGTTCTGGGCGAAGCCGTGCACCAGCAGCACCGGCGCGCGGGTCGGGCCCCCGGGCCGGTGCTTGCGGACCAGCGTCAGCGGCACGTCGCCGGGCAGCCGCCAGACCTGCTTGTGCAGGGCCACGACGTCGTCGCCGTCGGTGCGCTGCTCGACCGGGGACTCCTCGACGAGCTCGAGGGCCCGTGCCTCGTCCTTCACCCGGCCGTCCCCGCCGGCGCGGCCAGGGCCGCCGTGATCTCGTCCACCTGGACCTTGTTGCCGATGAACAGCGGCGTGCGGTCGTGCAGCCCCTTGGGCGTGATGTCCAGGATGCGCCGGCGCCCGTCGGTGGCCGCGCCGCCGGCCGCCTCGACCAGGAAGGCCAGCGGGAAGGCTTCGTACAGGACGCGCAGCTTGCCCTGGGGGCTGCTGTCGGTGGCCGGGTACAGGAACACGCCGCCCTTGACCAGGTTGCGGTGGAAGTCGGCGACCAGGCTGCCGATGTAGCGCTGCTTCCAGCCCATGCCGGGGGCCTTGCGGCTCTCGACCCAGGCGCGGATGCGCGGGTCCCAGCTGGCGGCGTAGCCTTCGTTGACGCTGTAGAGCTTCGCGCTGGGCTTCAGGCGCAGGTCGGGGTGCGACAGGAAGAACTCGCCGACCACCGGGTCGAGGGTGAAGCCGTGCACGCCGTCGCCGGTGCTGATGACCAGCACCGTGCCGCTGCCGTAGATGACGTAGCCGGCGGCGACCAGGTCGGTGCCCGGCCGCAGCACGTCGTCCATGGTGGCGACCGTGCCTTCTTCGCTCTTGCGGCGGAAGATGGCGAAGATGGTGCCGATGGTGGCGTTGACGTCGATGTTGCTGGACCCGTCGAGGGGGTCCATGCAGAAGACGTAGCGGCCGCTGCGGAACCGGGCGGGCGGCAGGAACAGGTCCTCGTCCTCCTCGCTGGCGACGGCGGCGACGACGCCGGGGTGCTCGAGCGCCTTCTTGAAGGTGTCGTTGGCGTACTCGTCGAGCTTCATGACGAGCTCGCCCTGGACGTTCACCTCACCCGTGCGGCCCAGCATGCCGGCCAGCCCGGCGCGGTTGACCCGGCTGCTGACCATGCGCGCCGCCAGGCTGACCTGCTGCAGCAGGGTCGCGAACTGGCCGGTCGCCTCGGGCCGGGCCCGCGTGGTCTCGAAGATGAACCGGTCGAGGGTCATGCCCTCGTCGAAGTGCGCCGAAGCGAAGGCTTCGCGGAGGTCGGCATCGCCAGCGGACACGGGCGCTCCAGGGGAGGAGGAAGGGCGAGGGGCCTATCCCAGCGAGGTGACCAGCTGCGAGAGCCCGAGGCGCGCCGCCGCGAGCTCCCCGCGCAGGCGGGGGAAGGACAGGCGGGCCAGGGGCAGATCGCCGGACCGCGCGGCCCGCTCGATGCTGCGGGCGCACTCGTGCAGCCGCATCAGCGCCAGGTTCCCGGCCGACCCGCCGAGGGTGTGGGCGGCCCGGCTGACGCCGGCCACGTCGCCCTGGTCGAAGGCGTCGATCAGGGCGTGCTCGTGGGTCGGCAGTTCCTCCAGGAAGACGGCCACCAGCTCGCGCAGCAGGTCGGGGTCCCCGTCGACCAGGGACAGCAGCCGCTGCACGTCGACGGCGCCTTCGACCGGGGCGGTGGGCACGGGAGGGGCCGGCGGGCGGGTGGGCTCGGTCACGGGCATGGCCAGGGCGGAAGGCGCGGTGGAGGGGTCGTCGAGGGCGGAGGCGTCGTAGGCGCCGGAGACGTCGTAGGGCCCGGGCTGATCCTCGACCCGGACGGGACCCACCGTGCCCGAGGCGGGGCGGTGGCGGTCCAGGAGCTCGAGCAGGGCCTGCTTGTCGAGGGGCTTGGCCAGGACGGCGTCCATGCCGGCGTCCAGCAGGGCCTCGCGGGCGCCGGGCACCACGTGGGCGGTCAGCGCGACGACCGTGGTGCGGGGACCGAAGCCGGCGGCCTCGCGCTCGCGCAGGCGGCGAATGGCGACGTCACCGTCCACCCGCGGCATGCGGACGTCCATGAACACGACGTCGTAGGGGCGGTCCACGCGGGCGACCTCGATGGCGTCCAGCGCCTCGTCGCCGTCGCCGGCTTCGTCGACCACGCAGTCGTGGCGCTCCAGGATGGCGCGCAGCAGCTCGCGGTTGACCGGGTGATCGTCGGCGACCAGCACCCGCAGCACGCCGCCGTCGTCGTGGCCCGGGTCCGTCGGGTCCTCGAAGGGCGGCAGGGACCGCTCGGCCAGCTCGAGCAGGGTCAGGTGCAGCTCCTTGAGCCGCACCGGGCGCCCGAGCACGGCGGCGGCGCCCTTGTGCTGGACCGCCACGAAGGCGCCCGGGGACGCGCCCAGCGGCAGCAGCCCGATGATCAGCGGCGCCAGCTGCGGGCGGGCCGCGATGCGCTCCAGCAGCGCCCAGCCCGGGCCCGCCTCGACCTCCAGGTCCAGCAGCAGCACGCCGAAGGGCTCGCGGCGCCCGAGCGCCTCCTCCAGGCAGGCCTCGACCTCCTCGACCGGACGGACCGTGGGCTGCATGCGCCAGCCGGCGAGCTCGCGGGCCAGCAGGGTGCCGGCGGCGTCGCTCTGGCAGCCCAGCAGCACCCGCATGCCCTGCAGCCCCAGGGGGTCGATGAGCGTGATCTCCTCGTCGGCATCGGGCAGGCCCAGGTCCAGCTCGAAGGCGGCCGTCGTGCCCTCCGACAGGTGGCTGCGCAGCTCGAGCCGCCCTCCCATGCGCTGCACCAGCTCGCGGCAGATCGACAGGCCCAGGCCGGCGCCCCCGGTCGAGTCGGCGCCCTGCTCGAAGGGATCGAGCACGCGGGCCAGATCGGCGGCCGGGATGCCGCGCCCGGTGTCGCGGACCTCGAAGGCGATGCGCACCCGGTCCCGCCGGGACGCCGTGGCGCGGACCCACAGCGTGACCTCGCCCTGGTCGGTGGCCTGGATGCTGTTGGTCAGCAGGTTCCCGAGCACCTGGCGCAGCCGGATCGGGTCGGCGACCAGCCGGGGGGGCAGGTCCTCGGGCGCGTCCAGCACGAGCTCGATGCCCTTGGCGGTGGCCTGGGCCGCGACCAGGGCGACGGTCTCCTCCAGGAAGCTGCGCAGCTTCAGCGGCTGGGGGACCAGGGCGTGGTCGCCGGTCTCCAGCCGCCGCAGATCCAGCGCCTGCTCGACCAGCGCCGACAGCTGCCCGCCGGCCAGCTGGACCTGCTCGAGGTAGCGCCGCTGGGCGGGATCGACGGCGGTCTCCAGGGCCAGCTCGCTCATGCCGACGACCGCGTTGAGCGGCGTGCGCAGCTCGTGGCTGAGGCGAGCCAGCAGGCCCTTGCGGGCGGCGTGGGCCTCGCGGGCTTCGTCCAGCGCCGAGGCCAGCAGGGCGTTGCGCTCCTCGAGGTGGGCGCGCTGGCGGTCCAGGGCCTTGAGCAGGGCGTTCGGGCGGCCCTCCGCGGCCAGGTCGACGGCGGCGGACACGGCGAGCACCATCAGGATGAGCCCGTAGGCGTGGATCGGCATGCTGCGCAGCAGGCCGGCGGCCAGCGCCGTGTCGTGCACCAGGGTCAGGCCCCAGGCGGCGACGCCGACGCCGACCAGCACGCGCAGCCCGCCGTCGCGCGGCTGGCGGCGCAGCAGCAGCGTCACCCCGACGAGGGTGGCCACCACGATGCAGGCCAGCCCGACGAAGCCGGGGACGGTCGGGTCGACCATCAGCCACCGGCTGCCGTTGGCGCCGGGCCGCAGCACCACCGAGTCGGCGTCCATGCCGGCCGCGCCCAGCAGGCCCAGCATCACCGCACCCAGGGTGGCCGCCCCCAGCCAGATCAACCGGGGCGCCAGCAGCGTCTGCTGCAGGGTCCCGGCGACGCCGAGCAGCCCCAGCACCGTGAACACCAGCACGCCGGACTGGACCGAGGCGAGGGTGGTCGCGGCGATGGGATCGCCGCTGCCCCGGGCGATCATCAGGATGCGCACCAGGCACCACAGCGACACCGACAGGCACAGCAGGAAGGCCCAGCGCCGGGCGACGACCGGCTGGCGGGCCAGCCAGGCGAACAGCTGGTGGACCGCCACGGCGGCCGCGAAGCCGGACGTCACGAGCGACAGCACGAGCTCGGAGCTGTTGTTCCACGCGTCCATCGGGCCCCACGGTAGCGGACGCGCGAGGGCCCGGGTGGCCGCGAGGCCCCAGGCGGGCCGGCCGGCGCTGGGACGGGTCGAGGGGCGTGCGGAGGTCCCGGCGCGATATCAGGGCTTCCCGAGTCCCCCTTCCCGGCCCCCGCCCTGCGGCGCCGCGCCCCCGGAGTCTCCATGATCCCCTCCCTCGCCTTCGTCACGATGCTCGCCGCCTGCGGTGGCTGCGCCGACCAGGACGCGGCCCGGAAGTCCAGCGCCACCGCCTCCAAGGCCGGCGGCAACGCGGCCGCCCTCGAGCGCGATCCCGCCGTCGAAGAACCGCCCCCCGCGCCGATCCCCGCCGCCGTCGACCGCGTCGACGACGGCGCCACCGCCGTCGGCATCGTCGGCCTCGGCGACCAGGCCGTCCTCGTGAGCAAGGGCCGGCAGGCCACCCTGCGCGTGCCCGCGGCGGACACCCGCTGGAACGGCTGGGCCCTCGAGCGGCGCCAGGGCAAGGGCATCAAGGTGGTCGGCGTCACCGAGACCCAGTGGTGGCGGCCCGGCGACTTCAGCGCCGACGCCAGCACGCTGGCCGACATGCTGGCCGAGAAGGGCAGCGTCGACGACTGGGTGGAGACCCAGCCCGTCGGCACCCAGGGCGCGCAGCGCATCCACGTGAACCTGGACGGCCGCAAGGAGCGCCTGGGCATCTCCGACAGCGCCCCGACGTCCACCCTGTTCCTGCAGCCCAAGGTGCCGGTCCAGGGCGGCACCACCGCCGCCGCCCGCCTCAGCCGCACCAGCGGCTTCCAGAAGGCCGACGACGGCAGCTGGGCCGCCAGCCCGCCGACCGGGGCCGAAGCGGTGGCCGCCGACACCGGCACGGCCGAACAGACCGCGACCTGGACCGCCGACCTGGCCGATCAGCGGGGCGCGCCCGTGAAGATCGCCTGGTCCCAGGTCCTGGACCTGGACCGTGACGGCGCGGCCGAGGCGGTCGTCTGCGTGACGGGCGGCGAGGCCGACGACGACTGCTACGTCTACGACCAGATCGACGGCGAGCGGCGCTACCACGGCCTGACCGGCATGCGCCTGGGCGCGGTGTCGCCCTTCGCCTTCACCATCGAAGGCGCCCCCTACCTGGCGCATGTGCCGCCTCAGCCCGAAGGCTCGCCGCCGCGCCCGGCCATGTCGATCCTGCGGTGGGACGGCACGCGCTACGCCCTCGAAGGCATCTGAAGCTCAGGCCGACAGGGCCTGCAGCGCGCCGACGATCTCGCCGCGCCGCGGGTCCCCCGCAGGCAGGGCCGCGAGCAGCCGCTGCAGGGTGCCGATGGCGCCCTGGGCGTCGCCGAGCGCGTTCGCCTGGACCTGGGCCAGCTGCGCCAGGGCCTCGAGGTGGGCCGGCGCCAGGGCCAGCGCGTCGGTGAAGGCCGCGGCGGCTTCGGGGGCGCGGTCCTCCTGCAGCCGGTGGATGCCGCGGTTGACCAGCGCCTCGGCGGCCAGCTCGTCGGGGCCCTCGGGCGCTTCCGAGTTCATCGGGCCCATCTGGCCGCGGGCCTCGGCCAGGTGCTGGAAGACGTGGGCCAGCAGCGCCCGCGGGGGGGCCGGCCGGCTGTAGACGACCGGGCGCACGAAGCTCGGGTCGTCGGCGCCGTGCAGCCAGGGCGCGGCTTCGTCGCGGTGGGCGGCGATCCAGTCCGCCAGCCAGGTCCGCGGGTAGACCCGCGCGCCGGTCGCGTAGGCCAGGCCGAGCCCGTCGGGGAAGGCGTCGTCGAGCTCCAGCGCGGTGTCCAGCGCCGAGTCCAGGGTCTCCCAGGTCTCGAGGGGGTGCGCGCCCAGCAGCACCGAGCCGCCCAGGGTGCCGTAGCCCCGCCGCAGGAAGCGCTCGACCAGGGCGTCGATCTGGGCGCGGTTGGCGGGGCCGGCGCCGGCCCGCAGCAGGGCCGGGTGCAGGTGGCCGAGCTCGAAGGACAGGGTCGTCGGGTCGATGCCGACGGCTTCCAGGGCATCGAGCAGGTCGTCGCTGACCGGGGCGGCCTGCAGGAAGGCCGACAGGTCCAGCTGGTCGCCGTAGCGGCGGGCGATGGCGTCGAGCACGGCCAGGGCGTGGCGCTCGTCGGGCACGTTGAGCTCGCTGGTGGCCAGCCAGAACCGGCGCAGGCCGACGGCGACCAGGCTGTCGAGCTCGGCCATGATCTCGTCGACGGGCCGGGCGCGGACCATGTGGCCGGTGAACCGGGCCTCGACGCAGAAGTGGCAGCGACGGTCGCAGCCGGCGGCGATCTGCACGGGCACGCGCCCGCCGCGGGTCAGCGCCAGCCCGAGCCAGGGGCCCAGCCGCGGCGTCGGGCCGGGCACCGGGCGCCAGGCGTCGGCGAACCGGCGCGGGCGCACCACGGGGTCGTGGGGCGGGCCGGGCGCGGGCCGCGGGCCGTCCAGGGGCCCGGCGGCGCCGACCTGGACGATGCGGGGATCGGGCTCCAGCCGCCCGCCGGTGGCCAGGGCGCGCCCCAGCCGCCAGCACAGGTCGTCGGCGGGGCCGGCGATCGCCCAGGACGCGCCCAGGTAGCGGGTCACCGCCTCGGGCGCGCTGGAGACGGCGGCGCCGCCCAGCACGACCCGCGCCTCGCCCACGGCCGCGATCGCGGCGGCGACCAGCGGCTCCACCTCGTCCAGGTAGAAGGTCGTGTCCAGCTCGGGCCCCCAGGGACCGGCCACGTCGGGCTGCTCGGCCGTCCGCACGACCAGCGCGTCGTCGACGTTGCGGACCGAGAAACCCACCAGGTCGGGCTGCCAGGCCAGGGCCGCCTGCAGCGCCGCCACGGCGTCGGCCTCGATGAACGGCGTGAGCATGCGGGTCTCGCAGCCGGCCATCCGGAAGGCCTGGGCGACGCGCTCCATGCCGTAGGGCGCCACCGGCGTCGCGGTGATCGCCGGGTTGGCGTAGACGAGGAGCACGCGGGGAGCAGTCACGGGAGAGGGTCCGATTCGGGGGGAGGTGCCGAGGAGGAAGGAGGAGTGGAGGAGGGAGGAGATGCCGAGGAGGACGGAGGTGCGGAGGAGGACGGAGGTGCGGAGGAGGCCGCCTCGACCGCATACAGCCGCCAGCCCTGGCCTCGCTCGACCAGGCGCAGCCCCTCGACCGGGCCCTGCATCAGCGGCCGCAGCCCAGGGTAGCTGCGCTGCACCCGCCCGTTGTCCAGGAACAGGCGCGCGATGCCCTCGCGCCGGGCCCACGCGACCAGGGCGGGCGGGGTGAGTTGCAGCGCGGGGCCCGCTTCCTTGACCAGGACCGCGGGCGCGAGCCAGCCGTCGGTTCCGTGGCCGTGCACCCACGGCGACGTCGCCGCCAGCGGCCCGGGCTCGCCGATGACGGCCAGGTTCCACTCGATCCGGGCGCGGGTCTCCAGGTCCGTCTCGCGGGCCCGGCCGACCGCCCCCACCAGCAGCACGACCGCGCCGATCAGGGTGGCTCCCTGGACCAGCCGGCGCGCCCCGTCGCCGGTCGGCAGCGGCAGGAAGGCCACGCCCAGCGCCGCGATGGCCGTGATCGGCAGGCACAGCCGGGGGTTCGCGAAGAAGAAGCCCAGCAGGCCGACGTGCAGCAGCAACAGGGCCAGCAGGGCCACCGCCCGCCGATCGCGGCGGATCGCGCCGAACAGCAGCCCGGCCGCCCCGATCCAGGTCGGCCACGCCGAGAACGCCGTCTGCAGCGCCCGGCCACAGGCCCGGGCCCAGTCCCCCACCCCCGGCCCCGCCGCACTGGCGGCGCCGATCGCGGCGTTCTCGGTCGCATCGGGCCACAGCGGTCCCACCCCGGCCGCGGCCAGCCCCCAGTGCGGCCCGGTCGCCAGCAACACGCCCGCGATCCACAGCAGCGCCGCCGGGGCCCGCCGCGGGCTCTGGACCACCGCCGCCACGCCCACCACCGGCAGGGCCAGCGCGGCCGGGTAGCGCATCATCGCGGCCGCCCCGACCCACAGCCCGGCGACCATGGCCGCCACCAGCGGCGCCGACGGCGCCCGCGGCCCCGGCCGCTCCGTGAGCACCGTCGACAGCGCGACCAGCGCGAGCGCCAGCGCCGGCAGGTCCGTGCCCTCGGCGGCGCTCCAGTCCAGGAAGACCCCCTGGGCCAGCAGGAACAGGGCAGGCAGCAGCCCCAGCCAGCGACCGACCGCCGTGACCGCCAGCACCCCGGCCCCCACCGACAGCACCCGCCCCGCCAGCCGGACGTCGCCCAGCGCTTGCGTCAGCGCCCCCAGCAGGGCCGGGTAGCCGACCGGGTAGCGCGGGCTCAGCAGGTCGGTGCGCCCGGCCGCCCCTGTCACCAGCCGCTCGGCCCGGCCCGAGAAAGCCACCACGTCGACCAGCCGCAGCTCCGGGTGCGCCACCGACACCGCCGCCAGCACGCCGAGCGCGACGAAGGCAGCCAGCAGGGCGGCGCGCGGGGACGGCTGCACGGGGCTCCCGGGACGACGAGGAGCCCGCATCTTAGGGGGTCTGCCGCCCGGAGCGCTTGTGTCCTTCGAACTGGTCGTGACCGACATCCCGCTGCTGCTGCCCATGACCCGTGCGGACGACCTGGGCGCGCGCACCGACGCCGCCGTGGCCTTCGCGGACGGACGCGTGGCCTGGGTCGGCCCGAGCGCCGACGCCCCCGATGCGGACCGGCGCCTGGACGGCGCGGGCTGCATCGGCCTGCCGGGGCTGGTCGACTTCCACACCCACACCGTGTGGGCCGGGTCGCGCGCCGACGAGTTCCAGCGGCGCCTGGCCGGCGCCACCTACACCGAGATCCTCGAAGCCGGCGGCGGCATCCTGAGCACCGTCGCGGCCACCCGGGCGACGCCGGTCGACGGCCTGGCCGCCCTCGCCGCCGCCCGACTGCGCCGGATGCGCGCCCGCGGCGTCACCACCGTCGAGATCAAGGGGGGCTACGGCCTGTCGGTCGCCGCCGAGGTCGCGCTGCTGACCGCCGCCGCCCGCGCCGGGGCCACCGCCGATGTGCACGTGCTGCCCACCTTCCTGGGCGCCCACGCCGTGCCCGCCGAGCACCGCGGCGACCGCAGCGCCTACGTGCGCCAGGTCGTCGATCGGCAGCTGCCCGCCTGCGCCCCCCTGGCCTGGGCCGTCGACGTCTACTGCGACCGCGGCGCCTTCGACCTGGACGAGAGCCTGGAGATCCTCACCGCCGGCCGCGACGCCGGCCTGCGGGTCCGGGCCCACGCCGAGCAGGTCGCCTACACCGGCATCGCCGCCGCCGCCGCCGCGCTCGGGGCCACCTGCGTCGACCACCTCGAGCGCCTCCCCGCGTCCGACGTCGGCGCCCTGGCCGACCACGGCACCGTCGCCGGCCTGCTCCCCGGCGCCCAGCTCTACCTCCACGACAGCGCGCCCCCGGTCGCCGCCCTGCGCGAGGCCGGCGTCCGCATGGCCGTCGGCAGCGACCTGAACCCGGGCTCCTCCCCCGTGCACGACCTCTGGGCCTGCGCCACCCTCGCCTGCCTGCTGCAGGGCCTGACCGTGCCCGAGGCGCTGCTCGGCATCACCGCGCACGCCGCGGACGCCCTGGGCTGCCCGGATCGCGGCCGGCTGCAGGTCGGGTCCCCCGGGGACCTGGTGCTGGTCCGACCGCCCCCCGGCGAACCGCTGCACCCCGCCGCATTGGTGCAGCAGCTCGGTGGAATCGACGTTCACACCGTCGTGCGGAGTGGACGCGCGCCAAACGGTGCGCAATGATCAGCGCGACCGCCGGGACCCCCGCGTCTGTCGACGCTTCGTCGTGAACCGGCTACGAGGACATCATGTTCGTCGCAATCGGCATGCCCGGCCCCACCGAGTGGATCATCATCCTGGTGATCGTGCTCATCTTCTTCGGCGTCGGAAAGCTCCCCGCCGTGCTCGGCCAGATGGGCAAGGGCGTCAAGGCCTTCAAGGACGGCGTCAACGAAGCCAACAAGGAAGACAAGGACGACCCCAAGGAGATCGACGTCACCCCGACGTCCAAGGAAGCGGTCTCCGACGCCGAAGAAGTGCGCTCGGCCCGCTGAGCCGACCCCGACGGCTCAGCGCGTCCGACGGGACCGCAGCAGCCGCAGCGCTTCTTCCCGCAGCTCGTCCGACAGCACGCCGGCCTCCAGGCCCTGGCGAAGGTCCTGGCGCATCAGCGTCGGCAGCAGCCGCCGCTTGATCGGATCGGGCGTGTAGGGGTTGAGCGCGAGCGCCTTGCGCACCGGGTAGCGGCTGGACCACCGGCCGTGCCGGGCGATGAGCAGCAGCACCTCGGGCCGGGTCGGCCGCATGGCGGCGACCTTGACCACGTCGCGCTCGATGATCCGCGGGTTGTCCAGCAGGTGGGCCACCACCCGGTGATCCCGGTCGTGCAGCAGGCGATCCAGCCGGTCGCGGTCGCGGCCGCGGGCCCACTCGCGGCGCACGCCGACGGGATGGTCGATGTAGTCGTTGCCCTGGAAGGCCTCGTCCACCGTCGGGTTGTGCTCGTGGCGGGCCGACAGGAACATGCTGGCGACCTCCGGCAGGTCCTGGGCGCGGGACCGCGAGTAGGCCGCCTGGACCGTGTCGTAGGACATCTCGCGGAACACGGTCGGCTCGAGCGCCAGCTCCTGCAGCAGCTCGCGGGCGTGGCCCCGGCCGTTGTTGCCGCGGGCGACCGCGTGGCGCAGGGTCGAGACCAGCGCGTCCACGTCCAGCTCGAGCATCACCTCGCGCAGCACCGCGCGGCGCATGGCGCGCTCGGGCAGCGAGTGGATGCGCCGCTCGAGCAGCCGCACCCGGGGCACGACCGGGTCGTCGGGATCGTCCTCCTCCTCGTCCGGTTCCGGCGGAGGCGGCTCGGGCGGCGGTGCCAGCGCCTCGTCCTCGCCGGCGGCGACCGCGGCCTCGACCACCGCCTCGACCGCCGCCAGGGCGTCGGCGATGGCCGCGTCCAGGTCCAGCGTCTCGCGGTCGTCGGGCATGCGTCAGCCTACCTGGGGACGCGCTACCTTGCGGCCATGAACCGCAAGCGCCTGCCCATCCTGGCTGCCGGCCTGGTCGCCCTGCTCGCCGTCGGCGGCGGCGTCGCCTGGCTGGCCTGGCCGGAACCCGAGCCCGAGCCGGACCCCACCGACGTCGAAGACGACACCGGCTTCACGCGGCACGAGACCGAAGACCTGATGCGGGAGATCGGGTACGTGCAGTAGCTCCCGGGACGCCCTCCCCGATCACTCCACCGGCACCAGGCAAGCATGCAGCGGCGGCGCAGGCAGGCCCTCCATCTCGGCTTCCTGCCTGAGCTCGTGCTGGACGCGGCCGACGACCAGGCAGACCCCGTTGCACTCGCCCTCCCGCGCCCCCGGCGCGCCGACCGGGTGGGCGCCGTCGAGCTCGAGCGCCCGCATGCACGACTCCTCCCCCGAATTGCAGCGCTGCTGGCACGGGTCGGCGGCGGTGGTGCTGTGGATCATCCAGCGGGCCATCGCGCTGAACACCATGCTGCCGCACAGGAAGATCAGGAAGCGGGTGACCTTGGGGTTCATGCAGCCTCCGCCGGTGCAGCCTACTCCGTCGGCCGCCGCCCCTACGGCGCCGTCAGCGCCTGCAGCTGCGCCGAGTAGGTCTCGAAGGCCGGATCGTCGCCCAGCACGCTGGTGATCTGCACCAGCGCCTGCAGGGCGCTCGCGCTCTGCGGGTCCAGGGCCAGGGCCCGCTCGAAGGGCCCGCGGGCGGCCTTCATGTGGCCGATGATCACGGCCGGGTCGTCGACGCCGACCGCACGGTTGAACAGCTGGGCGCCCAGGTCGTGCCAGGCGGCGTGGTCGGTGGGGAAGCGCTCGGTGGCGGTCCGGTAGGTGGCCTCGGCGGCGGCGTCACGACCGAGCTGGGCCTGCAGCTGGGCCCAGATCCGCAGCTGCTCGGCGGTGGCGTCCGGGGCGGCCGCTGCGGCGCGGTGGGGGGCCAGCGTCGCGTCGAGCTCGCGCAGCTCCTCGCGCACGGACTCGGTGGCGTGCTCGATCATCTCGATCTCGCCGAGCTCCGCGTCGGCACGCGACACCAGCAGGGCCTGCCCCTCGGCGAGCGCGTCGAGCCCCGCGTCCAGCCCGCGCAGCCGCCCGATGGTCGCCGCCCGCAGCTGCAGCAGGCTGACCGGGTGCACCACGTCGGTCCCCGGGCCGTCGACCACCTGGTTCCATGCGGCATCGAGCAGGGGCAGGGCCGCCGCGTTGTGGCCGGCCAGCAGCTCGACGGTGCCCAGCGTGAAGGCCCCGAACCACTCGCCCGCGAGCGCCGACTGGATCAGCCCCGCCCCGCGCCGGGCGCCGTCGATGTCGCCCGCGCTGGCCTGCTCGATGACGTGGTTCTGGGCGGACCGCGCCGCCGACTCCAGCGCCTCGACACAGCGCTCGGCCGTGCGGTCCCCCGCCTTGCGGCAGGCCGCGAGGGGCACCAGGGCCAGCACCGCGCTGCTGCCGTCCGGCTCGACGCGGGTGTAGGCCATGCCCAGGTAGAGCTGCGCCTTGGCGACGTTCGCGGGCTTCAGCTCGCCCTGCTTCTGCAGCGCGGTCTCGAGGGCCTCGATCGCCCCGCGGTAGTCCTGCCCGTTGAACGCGACGACGCCGGTCGTGACCTCGGTGTCGGGGCTGCCGGCTCGTGCCGGGGAGAGGAAGAGGCCGAGGAGGAGGGCGGGGAGGAGGGACGGCATGGGCGCTCCGGGGACGGCCCGATCGTAGCGCCACCGGACCATTCGTCGCGCCGGAGGAGAGGGAGGGAGAGACGGACCGCCTCGACCGCGGCTACCGTGGCCCCATGGAGACGCTCATCCGCCGCCTGCTGGCGGCCGGGGCACTGGGGCTGGTCCTGCCCTCGGTGGCCCAGGCCTTCTGTGGAACCTACGTCGCCGGCCCCGGGGCCGAGCCGCGCAACAAGGAGTCGCGCGTCGTGGTCGCGCGCTCCGGCGACGCCACGACCTTGACCATGTTCAACGACGTGGCCGTCGGGGACACGGTCTTCGGCCTGGTGATCCCGATCCCGCGGCCCATCGACGGCGACAACGTGCGGCTGCTGCGCGCCGACGTGATGGCCGACCTCGAGGGCTACACCAGCCCCCGGCTGGTCGCGTACACCTGCGACAGCTGGTACGGCGTCGACGGCGGTGGCAGCGGCATCCCCACCGCCCGGGTCACGGTGCCCCCGCCCCCCGGCGGCGGCGACACGGGCGGCGGCGACACCGGCGGCGGCGACACGGGGCCGCACGACACGGGCCCGGGGGACGCTGACGGCGGCGCCGACGGCGGCACCGACAGTGGCTTCACGCCGGGCGACGCCGGCAGCGGTGACGGCGGTGGAGGCGACGGCGGCAGCGGTGACGGCGGAGGCGACGACGGCGACGACACCGGCAGCGAGCGCCAGCCCGAAGAAGGGGGCGCTGGCTACCCGAGCTTCGGCTGCGGCGGGGGCGGCTCCGACCCGATCCACGACACCGAGGTCGACGACGAGTACGAGTGGATCGACACCGGCACCGGCGTCATCGTCGACGAGTGGTTCACCGTCGGCGTGTACGAGGCCTTCGTGCTCCAGGCCGAGACCGGCCAGGGGCTGTCCGACTGGCTGGACGGCCAGGGCTTCGCGCTCCCGCCCGGCGCCGACGCGCTGCTCGACGAATACGTCGGCCACGACGCGCGCTTCCTGGCGCTGCGGGTCGAGCTCGACGAGCCCGCCGACGCGCCCGTCTGGCTGCCGCCGGTCCAGGTCGGCTACGTCGCCGACGTGCTCAGCCTGCCGCTGCGGCTCGGCACCCTGAGCAGTGACGGCGTCCAGGACGTCGTCGCCACCTTCATCGCCGACCCCGGCAGCGGCGTGATGGAGCCGAGCAACCTGGGGCCGGCCAGCCGGGTCCGCGACGAGTGCCTGCTCGACGTGGCCGACGGCAGCGAGTTCGGCACGACCTACAGCGGCCTGTGGGAAGAAGCCTCCGGCATCCCGCTCGACGCCAGCGAGACCGCGGGCCCCGGGGTGGCCTGGACGGTCGAGTTCTCCTGGGACTCCGGCAAGTGCGACCCCTGTCCGCCCGACGGCCCGCTGAGCGCGGACCAGGTCACGGCCCTCGGCTTCCCGAACGCCGCCTATGGCTGGGATCTGACGCGGATCCGCATGCGCTACACCGCCGACGGCCTGCTGGTCGACCCGGTCTTCTACGCGAGCGGCATCCAGGAACAGCACCAGCAGCGCTACATCAAGCACCTCTGGGAGCTCGAGAGCGAGCTGCCGAACTGCTACGACCCGCAGCCCATCGACCCGGGCACCTGCTACACGGCCGCCTACTGGGCCAAGCACGCCCAGGGCGAGACCGGCCGGGTGCTCTACGAAGAACCCGACGGCTGCAAGCACCACTACGCCGGCCTGCTGCTGCTGATCCTGCCGCTCGGCCTGCTGCGGAGGCGCCGATGATCCCGCTCCTGCTGCTGCTCGTCGGCTGTGGCCCGACCGAGGCCCAGTTCCAGAAGCGCGCCGACCGCGAGGTCTGCCTGTGGAAGCAGGGCTGCTTCGGCGAGGACTACGACGTGTGCATGGAAGAGGCGGCCGCCGGCTACGAGCCGCCGTCTCAGTGCGACTACGACCGCCACGCCGCGAAGCAGTGCGTGAAGGGGCTCAAGCGCCTGGACTGCCCCAACGACGGCGACCTGTTCGAGCACGACGTCGGCATGCCGCCCGAGTGCGCCGAGGTCTGGGACTGCGGCTGAGGCGATCCGGGACAAGAGCCGCCGGCGGCCTACAGCTCGCCGTCGACCTCGGCCAGGAGCGGCAGGCGGCTGAACAGGTCGAGCAGCTCGGCGGCTTCGGGCGGCCAGCGGTCGACCGGCTCGTGCTGGCGCGCGATGGCGGCGAGCATGGCGGCGGGCATGAAGGCCGTCGGGTGGCTGTCGGCCACGCTGGTGCACTCGGCGACCGCCTCGAGGGCCTCGAGCCGGTCTTCGGGTTCCAGCAGCCGGGCCAGGAGCGCGATGCGCAGCGCCGCGGCGGCCCAGCGGACGACGTCGTCTTCGTCGGGCTCGCCCTCGTCGGACAGCTCGTAGGCGCTGTCGACCACGACGGCGATGGACAGGCCCTCGTGCACCTTGCTGCGGGCGTCCTCGCCGGCATCCACCCAGGCCTGGCTGGCCGTCCGGAACAGCTCGGACAGGCCGACGGCCGCGCGGTCGGCCTCGCGCCAGGCGCCCACCCGCACGTAGACCTCGAGCAGCGCCGCCAGGTCGATCGCGTCGGCGCCGGGATCCCGCACCGCCGCGATGCCCAGGCGCAGGCCGCGCGCCAGGGCGTCCACTTCGACGGGGATGCCGCGGTCGTCGGAGAGGTCGGTGGCGGTCACGGCCATGGGCTCACTCCGGGACGGGCGGGTCGGTGATGCGGTGCAGCAGCACGCCGCCGCGAAGCTTGGGCTCGAACCAGGTGCTCTTGGGGGGCATCAGCTGGTCGGCGTCGGCGACGGCGAACAGCTGGTCCATGCCGGTCGGGTGCAGGTGGAAGGCGACGGCCGCCTGTCCCCCATCGACCGCGGCGGACAGGGCCTGGTGCCCGCGGATGCCGCCGACGAACCGGATCCGCTCGTCCGTGCGGGGGTTCTCGATGCCCAGCAGCGGCCCCAGCACGCGATCCTGGAGCACGGCCACGTCCAGGCTGCCGACCGGGTCGTCGGGCACCACGCCGGGCTTCGCGGTCAGGCCCCACCACTGCCCGTCCAGGTACATCGTCCAGTGGCCGCGGCCGGTCGGGACGGGGTCGACCCCGGGGGTCAGCTCGAAGTGCTGGCCGATCGCGGCGCGCAGGCCAGCGGCGTCGTGGCCGTTCAGGTCGGCCACCAGCCGGTTGTAGGCCATCACCTGCAGCTGGCTGTCGGGGAAGATCCCGCACAGGAACCAGCCGCTGCTGGCGGCGGCGTCGCGGGCCGCGCTGACGCGGCTGGCGGCGGCGCTGCGGTGGTGCCCGTCGGCGACGTACAGCGCGGGGACCTCGGCGAAGGCGGCGCGGATGCGGGCGACCAGGCCGGGCTCGTCGACCACGTGCAGGGCGTGGGTCACGCCGTCCGGGGTCGTGACGCGCCAGGCGGCGGGCAGGGCGGCGGCTTCGTCCAGCACCTGGCGCGCGGCGGTGAAGCGGTCGCGGAAGGCCAGGAAGACCAGGCCGGACTGCGCGTCCAGGGCGCTGACGTGGTCGACGCGGTCCTGTTCCTTGTCCGGCCGGGTGAGCTCGTGCTTCTTGATGGCGCCGCGGTCGTACTCGTCGACGCTGCAGGCCGCCATCAGGCCGGTCTGGGTGCGGCCGCGCCAGGTCTGGGCGTAGACGTAGAAGCAGGGGCGCTCGTCCTGGACCAGCCAGCCCTCGCGCAGGTACAGGTCCAGGTTCTCGCGGGCCTTGGCGTAGGCAGCGGGCCCGTGGGGGTCGCTGCCCAGGGGGAGCTCGACCTCGGACCGGGTCACACGCAGGAAGGACCGGGGCTGTTCTGCGACGATGGCGCGGGCTTCGGCCTCGTCCACCGTGTCGTAGGGCGGGGCGACGATCTCGCCGGCCAGGGCGTCGGCCGGACGGATGCCGCGGAAGGGTCGGATGTCGCTCATGGTCGGGCTCCTCGGGGCCCACGGATGTAACGCGCGGCGCCGGCCCGGAGCGTCCTCGCGATGGCCCGGCGCGGGTGCACCGCGGCCTCTCCTCCCCCTCCAGCGGCCCCCGCCTTGCCGGAGCCCGCGCGCGTTAGGATGCGACCCCGGTGCCGGGGGTCTGCCAGGGACCCCCGACCTCCCTCCCCTGGAGCACAGATGGCCCAGTTCGGCGACTTCATCGCCCGCCTGTTCGGCGGCGGCGGCACCCGCGGCCTCTCCGGCGACGCGGACCGCGTGCTGCACGACGAGCCCGCCCTCGAGTACTTCAACGCCCGGCTCCGCCGCCACGCCTTCGCCGACGACTTCATCGAAGACCCCGACGTGCTCTGGGACGGCGGTGAACAGGGCGGCGCCGGCCTGCAGGCGCACCTCAAGAACTCCGAGTACGCCGACAACATCGGGTTCACCGACGTGCTGGTGGTCGTCAACAGCGACGACTGGCACCGCCACATCGCCAACGTGCGCGAGAACTGGGTCACGCGCGCCGGCAGCCTGCTCAAGGCCCGGCTGTGGGAACACTGCGAAGAGAACGACCTGCACCAGGTCTTCCCACAGCGCGACTTCGCCGTGAAGCTCATCGAAGACGGCGGCCACGAGATGCAGGGCGCCCGCCTGGGCCTGCAGCCGGGCCAGGTCGTCACCGGCCTGCTGCCCAACCTGTACCTGCGCCCCGGCCCGGCCAGCAAGGCCGTGATCTCCGTGCTGGTCAACATCCCCGGCGCGTGGGAGGGCTACCAGGAGGTCGGCCGGCTGTACTCGGACCAGGTCCAGTTCACGCTCGGCAGCCACTGGCTGGACAACTTCTGCCACCCCGGCTTCAAGGTGCCCGCGCTGTACCGCCTGCAGCAGTACGCCGACGGCAGCTTCGTGCACATCGTCAATCCCGACGCGGAACAGCGCTACCGGATCTCCAGCCAGGAGACGAACGAGGGCCCCGCCGTCCTGACCCTGGCCGCCGACTCCGGCGAGCCCATCGCCTACATGGTGCTGGCCATCGTCGAGGAGCCCAGCGCCCTCACGCAGATGGAGCTGCGCCCCGACGCGGGCGGGGACGAGACCGAGCTGATGCCCAAGGAGTCGGTGGGCGACATCATGGAGTCCGTCGACGTCGAAGACGACGACGACCACCGGGCCACCGAGATCCACATGCCGCCGCCGCCGGCGAACCCGGACGACGAAGCGACGGAAGCGGTGTCGACCTCGGAGCCGATGTACCTGCCGCCCCCGCCAGCGAAGCACGACGCGGCGGCGAAGCAGGACCCGCCGCCGGCTCCGGTCCGGCCGCCGCCTCCGCCGGGCATCGACGACGGCCCGCTGGGCGAGATCTCGCGGCCCGGCATCCGGCTCGACGGCATCAAGGCCAGCAGCACCCGCACCTTCCACCACGGCGGCAACCGCACCGTCATCCCGGCCGAGGTCGACGAGCGCATCCTGACCCTGCGCGAGCGCGGCGTGCTGTTCCAGCGCGTGCACTTCGCCAAGTTCATGGACGGCTACGACGTCTACCTGGGCCACGAAGGCGAGGTCGGCACCACCATCCGCGACCGCGCGGGCACCTTCGAGATCCGCGGCCTGGACGTCACCTTCGTGCCCCACGTCGACGGCATCACCGTCGACGGCCGCCGCGCCGCACCCAGCCAGCGCATCGAGCTGGTGGGCCGCCGCATGCTGGAGATCGGCCGCCAGCAGCTGGAGTTCCGCGACATGCGCGGCACCGACGCCGAAGGCTGGCCCTACCTGGGCGAGATCCGCCGGACGGGCGGCGCCGCCCACATGGTCTTCGGCGGCGCGTACAAGGTCGGCCGCGACCGCCGCTGCAAGGTGCGCCTGCCGGACGAACCCAGCAACGCCAACATCGTGTGGCGCCCCGAGATGTCCCAGGGCGGCAGCATCCGCAGCCGCAACGGCGAGATCCCCAAGAGCCGCTTCTACACCGACAGCATCATGGTCGCGTCCGAGCACGCCGAGATCCGGCTGGACACCGAGCCCGTGATCCGGTCCCTGGCGCGCCACTGCTACACCTTCGTGCGGCGCGGCACCGACATCTTCAGCCTGCACCCGACCGAGGGCCGGCCCGGGCCGCGCAACCTGGATCTGCAGCCCGGCGACGAGGTGCTGGTCGGCAACCAGGTGTTCGCCGTCGACTACCCGCCCGCCGACGGCCCGCGCATGCTGCCGAGCGACGACGGCTACGCCAGCCGCGCGCCCAGCATCTCGCCCGAGCAGCTGGCCGAAGCCGCCGTCAGCGTCGACAAGCCGGCCGGGAGCCCGCTCCAGGGGGCCGAGCTGCCCCCCGCCGCCGGCCTGGGCGAAGGCGGCAAGCCGCCGATGCTGCCGCAGTTCACGCGGGACGGCCCCGACTCCTTCCAGGGCATCGACCCGGCCGAGCCCGGCGTGGCCCGCCTGGGCGCGGCCGGCATGGACCCCGATCCAGCGACCGAAGAACAGCCCAAGGCCGACACCCCGGCCGTCGGCTCCTACGAAGACGCCACCTCGCCCCTGGACCTGCCCGACCCCAGCCGCACGCCTCCTCCGGTCAGCTTCAAGACCCTCGACCAGGACAGCTTCTCCGACTTCCAGAAGGAGCTCGGTCTGGTTGCGGATCCGCGCCTCGGCGTCCTGCGGACCGAGGCCTCGACGCCGAGCGAGGTGCCGGCCGAGGAGCCCGCCCGCGCCATCGAGCCCGTGGACCGGCCCGAGCCGACCGGCGACAGCGACGTCGTCTGCGTCGACGAAGACGCCTGGCAGCTCGAGCTGGCCCGCCCGGTCAGCTTCCGGCTGCAGGGCTTCATGGTCACCGGCGAGCTCGTCATCGGCAACCACACGGGCGCCGACGTGGTCATCCCCGAGAACCGCGGCATCGAGGGCCAGCTGTTCGCGGCCTGCGACTACTTCGAGCTGTTCGTGCGTGGCCGGCGCGGCCACGTCGCCCTGCTCACCCCCGACGAAGCCCGCCTGACCGAAGCCGGCGACGAGACCGAGCGCACCGAGGACCTGGCCACGGCCCGCATGGAGATCGTGCGCCGGGCCCCCGACGGCGAAGAGGACTTCCGGGTCGTGCTGGCCATCGACCGGGTGCGCGGCCTGCCCGATCCCCGCGCCCAGCTGCTGAAGCTCGACGACGACGACCCGATGGTCGAGGCGCTGTTCACCCGCGGCCTGCCGCTGCGGCAGGACCATCGCCTGACCCTGTCGACCCTGTCCTGCGACGCCCACTACGACGGCGATCGGGTGCGGCTGACCCGCTACCTGAGCGACTACCGACGCCCCGACGGCAGCTTCCGGCCCTTCTTCGTCGAGCGCGCCGGCGGCGGCTGGCAGACCGCGCCCGAAGACGGCAGCGAGATCCTGCTGGCCCCCGGCGATCGCGTCCTGGTCGACAACGCACTGTTCGAGCTGACCTGAGCCCCCGCGTCAGCCGGTGGAGCGCCGGCTGACCCGAGCCCCCGCGTCAGCCGGTGTAGAGCCGGCTGACCTGCTCGCCGTAGCCGTTGTACGGCAGCGTCGGCAGCTCGGCCTGGGTCTCCAGGTCCCGCTCGCGGGCCTGGGACCAGCGGGGGTGGGGCACCCGCGGGTCGACGTTGCCCAGGAAGCCGTACTCGAGCGGCGCGACCGTGTTCCACAGGGTGTCCGGCTGCTCGCGCACCAGCTCGATGCGCGTGATCGCCTTGATGTTCTTGAAGCCGTACTTCCACGGCACGACGAGCCGCAGCGGCGCGCCGTGCTGGGTCGGCAGGGCCTGGCCGTAGGCGCCGACCACCAGCATCGTCAGCTCGTGCATGGCTTCGTCCATGCGCAGGCCCTCGTGGTAGGGCCACGGGTACCAGGGCTGGGTCAGCTGCCCGATGGCCCGGCTGGGCTGGTCGAAGCTCTCGAAGCGCACGTACTTCGCCTGGCCCGTGGGGTCGCTGGCCTTCAACAGCTCGCGCAGCGAGAAGCCGACCCACGGCACCACCATCGACCACGCTTCGACGCAGCGGAACCGGTAGACCCGCTGCTCCAGCGGAAACCGGGTCAGCAGCTCGTCGACGTCCCAGGTGCGTCCGGCACCCACCTCGCCCGTGACCTCGACGGTCCAGGGCCGCACCGGGAACCCCGCGCACTTGCGCCAGACGCGGTCCTTGCGGGTGGTGAACTCGTAGTAGTTGTTGTACCGGGCCGCCAGGGCCCGCGGCGTGACCGGGCGGTCCACCTGGAAGTCGGCGCGCTCGGTGAAGCCGGGCAGGGTGTAGGGCGAGGGGTTCGGGATCTCGTCCGGCCCGGGCTCGGGCAGGGGCTCGGCCAGGGGCGCGGCAGCGTCGCTCCGGCAGCCCGCAGCCCCCAGCGCACCCGCCACCAGCCCCGCTGCGCCCATGCCGGCCACCAGCTGCCGCCGCGACAGGAAGGTCTTCTCGCTCGTCGCCCGGACCTCCGGGATGGCCCACGACGGCGCGATGATGGGAAACATGGACGCTCCGGAGCAGGCGGGGATGTCGCGAGGATGCCGGGCGCGGGCGTGGGGTCGCAAGGCGACGTGGCATGCTCGGGGTGATACCGAGGTCGCATGGACGCCACAGTCGTCATCGGAGTCCGCTGCAGTGGAGGGGTCGGCCCCGCGCTGGGAGGCCGCGAGTCCAACCAGGACAACTACCTGGTGGCCCTGGACGGCACGACCCGCTGGCTCGGCCCCGACGGCGAAGAGGTCGTGCGCGAGACCGACGGCCACGGCGTGATGGTCGCCGTCGCCGACGGCATGGGCGGCCACGACCAGGGCGAGGTCGCCAGCGCCGCCGCCGTGCAGGCCCTGGCGAAGCTGTGGAGCAACGCCCGGCCGACCGACCCCGAGCGCACCCTGATGGAGTGGGTGCCGCTGGCCCACGACGGCATCCGCAAGGCGCTGGGCGGCGACAGCCCGATCAACATGGGCACCACCCTGACGGTGGCATGGTTCCTCGGCGATCAGCTGGCCTGGGTGCACGTCGGCGACAGCCGGCTCTACATCCTGCGCCACACCCAGCTGCGCCAGGTCAGCCTGGACCAGACCCACGCCGAGTTCGCCCGCCGGGACCGCCGCGTGCCCGGGGCCAACGCCGCGTGGCCTGCCCAGTCCTTCATCTACGGCAGCCGCGGCCTGGGCATGGACGGCCAGCTGCGGCTGGACCCCGGGCTGGACGGCGGCGTGCACGCGCTGACCCGGGGCGAGCGGGTGCTGCTGTGCAGCGATGGGCTCAGCAACTTCCTGGGGGACGCCGAGATCACCCGGCGCCTGGCCCGCGCGCCCAACGCCCAGAAGGCCGCCGACGACCTGGTCGAAGCCGCCATGGACGCCGACAGCGACGACAACCTGACCGCGCTGGTCATCGACGTGCGCAAGGTGCCGTGGGGCCGCTCCCGGGCGACCACCCTCGACCCCAGCGGCCCCGACAGCGACGACACGCTGGTCCCGGACTGACCGGACCGCGCGGGTCGCGCCCCCTCATGCTGGACCGCCTCAGAGGTCGAGCGCCAGCCCCACCTTGACCGGCTGCAGCCCCTGCGGCGGCAGGGTCGTGTCGGCCAGCAGGCCGCCCACGCACTCGGCGTCGACGTCGCCCTTCACGCCGGACAGCTTCACGCTGCGCACCTGGCCGCGGGGCTCGATGATCAGCTCGGCGGTGACCTTGCCGCTGCCGCACTCGGCCTTGGCCTTGGCCAGGGTCGGCTGCAGGGCCGCGCGCAGCTGGGTGATGTGGGCCAGATCCGCCGGTCGGCCCGGGTCCAGCACGACCACCGGGGGCTTGATGGCGCTCGGCAGCAGGCCCGGCGACGCGACCAGGGCGCCGACGTAGCCACCGACGGCCAGCAGCCCGCCCAGGAAGACCAGGCCGAACAGGGCCTTGCCGCAGCCGCCGCCCTTGGCGGGCGCGGGGGCGACAGTGGGCTCAGGCGCCGCACCGGGCTCGGGGGCAGCGGGGGGCTCGGGGGTCGGGTCCGGCGTCGGCGCTTCGGCGAGTGCCTCGGCCGGTGTCGCCACGGGCGGTTCGGCCGGCGTGGCGGCGGAGGTCGGCGCAGAGTCGGCCCCGGGGGTCGCGGCGGCCGTCGTGTCGTCGTCGCCGCGCTCGGTCGTCAGCCGGGTCACCGGCTGCGCCTGCTTGCCCGTCTTGGTGGGCTGGCCGGGACCGAGCAGGGCCGGGTCGCCGGGGCCCGACGGCCGGGCGTGCCGCACGGTCTCCGCGACGGCCGCGGCGGCGTCGTGGGTGTCGTCTCCCGCGTCGTCCTGGGTGTCGTCCTTGCGGGCCAGCCACGCCCCGGCCGCGCCCAGCGCCGCTCCCGCCGCCACGCCGGCCAGCACGCCGAGCGCGCCGCTGCCGTCGTCGTCCTTGTGATCGGACAGCTTCGTGGGTTCGTTGCGGACCACCTCGCCCGTGTCCGGGTCCGTCGACAGGGTGGGCGCCGCCCGCTTGGGGCGCGCGGCCTCGCAGTCGGGGTCGCGGCCGTCGACGATGGCGCCCAGCAGCGCCTCGAGCTGGGTGACCCGGCAGCGGTTGCGCGGGTCTTCGGCCATGCAGATCTTCAGCACCTCGTTCAGGCGCCGGACGTCGTCTTCGGGCTCGCCGGCCCGCCGCACGGTCGGCGGCAGCGCGTCGACCAGCAGCTTGTAGGACTCTTCCGGATCGAGCCGGTCGGCGAAGCGCACGACGGGCATCACCATGGTGCAGAAGTACAGGAGCGCCCCGATGGCGTAGACGTCGGTCGCCGACGTCGGCGGCGCCCCGATGAACTGCTCGGGCGCGGCGTACATCGGCGTGCCGACGAAGGCGCCGACCCGGGTGTGCCCCGACAGGCTGCCCTGGACCTTGGCGATGCCGAAGTCGGCGACCCGGCAGATCGGGTCTTCGTCGGCAGCGACGGGCTTGGACAGCAGCACGTTCTCGGGCTTCAGGTCCCGGTGCACCACGTTCTTGTCGTGGGCCTTCTCCAGCGCCCAGCAGATCTGCCGGCAGATGCCCGCCGCCTGCTTGACCGGCAGCGCGCCGACCCGCTTGACGTGGTCGAGCAGGCTGCCGCCGGGCTCGAAGCGCGTCACCAGGTAGGGGCTGTGGCCCGCCCGGTGCACGAAGCCCAGGTACATGACGATGTTCGGGTGGTCGAGCTGCTGCAGCAGCTGCGCTTCCGTCGCCAGGCGGCGCAGGTACGGACCCTCGTCCCGGGTCGCGAACAGCACCTTGAGCGCCAAACGCGGGCCGTACTCCTGGCCGTCCAGGCCGACCTCGCGGGCCAGGTAGGTCACGCCGGCTCCGCCCAGCGCCAGGAGCTGGTGGATCCGGTAGTGCCGGTCGAACAGATCGCCGGGCCCGTACATCCGCCCCCAGCCGGCCCCGGGTCGCGGGCGGCGACAGGACAGGTTCGGGCAGTGCTCGTGGTCGTCCTCGAAGGTCGACAGGCAGCGCGCGCAGTAGCGGGTGTTCGAGCTGAGGGGCGGCACGCCGGGAGCCTGGAGGAGGAGGAGGGGCGCCCGCGCTCAGGCGCCGGCGAGGAAGCGCTCGAGGGGCATGAGGCAGAAGCCCCAGGTGGCTGCAGTCTCCCAGTCCACGCGGAACACGTCCAGCCCGCGGGTCGACGCGCCGGTGTCCAGGGTGTACCCGCAGCCGGTCCACCCCTTGCGGTGGCCCGCGCGCGGCTTCAGGTCGGGGTCCTCGCAGACCGCGACCCCGCCGATGTCATCGCCGGGGGTCCCGTCTTCGACCGGGCGACACAGCCAGTCCCGCTCGACGTCGAAGATCACGACCTGCCAGCCGCGATCCACGCGCTGCTGGGACGGCTTGCGACCGACGAGGCCGAGCCGCTGCAGGAAGCCCTCGGTCGTGTCCGTGTCCCGCGCGGCGGCGCGCAGGTCCGCGACGCGCACCACCTCCAGCGAGGCGCTGGCGCCCACGCGCTTCCCACGCGGCGCCACCCACGCCACCTGCAGGCGCTCGTCTACGGCGGCCACGTCCTGACAGGACGCGGCCCGGGCAGCCGGGCTCCCCGCCAGGATCATGGCGGGGAGCATCAGCAGCAGGGCGCTCACTCGCCGAGGACGAAGGCCTTGCTGAAGTCGAAGGGAGTGGTGCGGGCGTTGCCCGAGCCGCCGGTCCAGTGGATCGTGCCCTTCACGTAGCCGGTGTCGCCGGGGAGGTTGCTGTCCTCGCGCCAGTTCCAGTCGCCGACCAGGGTGACCTTGCCCATCTCGCCGGGCGCCACGCTCTCACCGAACTCGTCGGTGTCGGTGCCGAGCTCCTTGCTGCCGATGCCGTAGCTGTACTCGACCTTGTCGATGGTGATGGCCTTGGGCTGGCCATTGGTCACGCGCAGGGTGGCGCGCAGCTGGTTCTTCTCCTGGCCGTCGGCGCCGGGGCGACGGATGACCTCGAGCTTGCCGATGTCGAGGGTGATCGGCTCGGCGGCGGCGGGCTCTTCGGTCTTGTTCTTCTTGGCGCAGCCGACCTGCGAAGCAGCGAGGGGAGCCACGGCCACGAGGCCCAGGACCAGGGAGAGGGACTTCAGCATCTTCACAGGTGCCTCCAGGGCAGTTGCGCCGCGTCGGACGCGACGGGATGAGGGGTGGGACCGCCGCTCACGTAGCGTGATGAGGCCCGGGGGGCCCGTGCCGTCGCGTGACGGGCCACGGGGAGGGAGAAGACGGGAGGAGGAAGGAGGGGGGGAGGGGCTCAGGCCCGGCCCCGGGCGGTCAGCTCGGTGGCGAGCACTCGATGGTCCAGCGAGCCGACGACCGCAAGCCCCGAAGGAGGCGCGACCGGTCGGTCGAGGTGGTGCCGCAGGGCCACGAGACGGCGCACCGCGTCGGTGGCGAGGTCGTCATGGCGCTGATCCTGCTCCTGGAGGCGGACCAGGGTCTCGAAGACCTCCCACTGCAGGGCGGGTTCCTTGCAGCACAGGAACAGATCGACGGTCGCCCGGCTGGCCAGGTCGAGCTGGTGGTCGACCGGGAAGCGTCCGCGCACCGCCTTCATCTCCATGTCGTCGCTGACCACGACGCCCTGGAAGCCCAGCTTCTCTCGCAGGACGCCGCGCAGGATGCGCTCCGACATGGTCGCCGGGTGCTCCTCGTCCCAGGCCGGGAACATCACGTGGGCCGTCATCACCATCCGGGCCGCGCGACCCAGGGCGTGGCGGAAGGGCACCAGCTCGCAGTGCTCGAGGTCGGGCGGCTCCTTCTCGACCACCGGCAGGTCCAGGTGGCTGTCCACGCTGGTGTCGCCGTGGCCGGGGAAGTGCTTCACGCAGCCGACCACGCCGCCGGCCTCCAGCCCCTGCAGGGTCGCGATCACGTGCCGGGCGACCGCGCGAGGGTCCCGCGAGAAGGACCGGTCGCCGATGACCGGGTTGTCCGGGTTGCTGTCCACGTCCGCGACCGGGGCCCAGTTCACGTTGAAGCCCATGGCCCGCAGCTCGTCGGCCATCGCCCGCCCGAGCTGGCGGGTCTGGGCGACGTCGTCGACGTTGCCGACCCAGCGGGCGCGCGGCCACTCGGTGGCCTTGACGCGCTGGACCCGCCCGCCTTCCTGGTCGACCGACAGGATCGGCGGGTGCGTGTCGGGCACCAGGTCGCGCAGCTCGCGGTTCAGCTCGAGCACCTGGCCCGGCTCTTCGACGTTGCGGGCGAACAGGATGAACCCGCCGAGCGGGCCCTGCCGGGCGAGCCGCCTGAGCTCGTCGTGGGGGCCGAGCCCCTCGAAGCCGCAGATCATGCGCTGGGCCGCCCGGCGCTTGCGGTCGGCCAGGGTGGTCGTGTCGCCGATGGCGGTCACGGGCGGCCGGTGACCGGCGGCCTTGCCCCGCTTCACGCGTGCCCCGCGTCCGCCGGGTGCTCGGCGAGCTCGATGAGCACGCCGCCCGCCGACTTCGGGTGGATGAACACCACGCGCGTGCCGTGCGCGCCCGGCACCGGCGCTGCGGTCAGGAAGCGGTAGCCCTTGTCGGTCAGCCGCTGCATGTCGGCGTCGATGTCGTCGGTGCGGAAGCACAGGTGGTGCAGCCCGCCGCCGCGCTTGTCCAGGAAGCCCTGGACCGGGCCCTGCCCGTCGATCGGGTGGATGAGCTCGATGCGCGTGTCGCCGACCGGGACGAAGGCCGTGGTCGTCTGCTGGGTCGGCACGTCCTCGCGGCCCGCCAGCGGCATGCCCAGGTCTTCGCAGAACCGGGCGATGGCGGCGTGCAGATCGGGCACGGCGATCGCGATGTGGTCGAGTCCCAGGATCATGCGGCTCTCCTGCCGAAGGCGCCCGTGCACGCGGGGCCGAGGGCGGTCGTAACCCGATGTTCACGGGCACTTCGAGGGGGGCTGGCTACCGTCCGCGCCATGCGACGGAACCCCCTCCTCCTCGCCGTGCTGGCGCTCCTCCTCCTGGTCCTCCCCTCCCCGGCGGCGGCCCAGGGCCTCGACGACCTCGACGACCTCGACAGGCCGTCCGAGCGCACGACCAAGGGGCGGACCGACCGCAAGGACGCGCCGTCCGAGGAGCCCGGCATGCGGCTGGGCATCGGCGCCGGCTGGTTCCAGGCCGGCGAGAACGAGACCATCATCGATGGCTCGTGGACCATCGTCCCGCGCGTCGGCTACGCCTTCAACCACACCGTGTGGCTGGAAGCCGACGTCGGCTACTCCCAGGGCGTCACGCGCAGCGTCGACCGGCTCTACCACGTCGTCACGCCGCGCCTGAACCTGCTGCTGCACCTGCCGAAGGCCGGTCCCCTCACCTTCTTCGTGGCCGCCGGCCCCGGCATCTACTGGAAGAAGGTCGAGCGCTCCCCCGACGACGAGATCGGCACCGGCGACAAGGCGCCCAGCGAGCTGTCGGGCTGGGGCCAGTACAAGAACCCCGACACCGACTTCCTGCTCAACGCGGGCCCCGGCCTGAAGATCGCCCTCGGCAAGAGCCCCGTCGCCCTGCGGACCGACTTCCGGTTCATGTACAGCATGGGCGACACGCCGGCCGACAAGGACGGCAACCCCGCCACCTTCGAGCCCGATCGCTACAGCAACTGGGAGTGGACCGGCGCGCTGGCCTTCTCGCTGGGCCCCCGCGTCCGCGACACGGACGGCGACGGCTACATGGACGACGTCGACGACTGCATCGACGATCCCGAGGACTTCGACGACTACAAGGACGAGGACGGCTGCCCCGATCGCGACAACGACCGCGACGGCCTGGCCGACACCGTCGACCGCTGCCCCGACGAGGCCGAAGACTTCGACTCCTGGCAGGACGAAGACGGCTGCCCCGACCCCGACAACGACAGCGACGGCGTCTCCGACCGCTACGACGACTGCCCGCTGGTCTACGGCAGCGCCAAGACCGCCGGCTGCCCCGACCGCGACGCCGACGGCGTGGTCGACAGCGCCGACCTGTGCCCCGACGAAGCCGGCCCCGCCAGCAACAACGGCTGCCCGGCGCGCATCGCCGACCGCGACAACGACGGCGTGCCCGACGACCGCGACCGCTGCCCCGACGAGCCCGCCGACCCCCGGGTCGACCCCAGCCGCAGCGACGGCTGCCCGGCCCGGGTCGTCGTCACCCGCGAACAGGTCGTCATCCTCGACAAGGTCTACTTCGACACCGGCCGCGCCTCGATCAAGCGCATCAGCCACGCCATCCTCAACGAGGTCGCCGGCGTGCTGAACACCTACCCGGACATCGCCCGGGTCGAGGTCCAGGGCCACACCGACAGCGACGGCAGCGACGCCGCCAACCTCGACCTGTCCCAGCGCCGCGCCGAAGCCGTCGTCGCCTACCTCATCCAGCAGGGCGTCGATCCCTCGCGGCTGAGCGCCCGCGGCTACGGCGAGTCCGTGCCCATCGCCGACAACTACACGCCGGACGGCAAGGCCCAGAACCGCCGCGTCGAGTTCCAGATCGTCGAGTAGGGCCGCCCCTGCGCTCCGGCTGGGGCCCCCCCGCTACTGCTGCCGCCCCTCGATCGCGAGCAGCAGCACCACGGCGGCCACGCCCATGCGCGGGTCGAGCTCGTCGGCGCTCGCGGCGCTGTAGTCGACGTCGTAGGCCAGCTGGAAGGGGTTGAAGCGCTGCTTGATGACGCCGGCGTGCTTGTCGCCCAGGCTCACGTGGAAGGACTGCGGGATGATCGGGAAGAAGCGCCGCAGCAGGGCCAGGGCGCTGCCGTCCTCCTTGACCTTGCCGATGTCGATGCCGTCGGCGCCGATGATGGTCCACTCGTCCCGCAGCATGGACTTCAGGCCCTCGCGGCGCATCGCGCCCAGGGTCTCGCCGGTCTTCTTGTCGGTGACGTCGTAGGTCCCCATGAAGTCGCCGATGCCGCGCGCCTGGATGCCCAGCACGGGGTCGGTCTGCGCTTCGTCGGAGAAGACGGTGATCTCCTCCTTGAGCTTGAAGGCCTTCTGCTTGATGAAGAAGCGCAGGTTGCCTTCGGGGCCATAGATGCGGAAGGCCGCGCCCAGGAAGGCGAACAGCGCCTTCTTGGCGACGTAACGATCGGAGTAGCGGGTGAGCGCGGTGCTGGTCATGGTGGGCTCCGGTGCCTAAGACCCGGTCCGCATACCGCGCGCGTGTCCCCCGCGTGCGCGCGCCGCCGCTCCCGACCGATCGCGCCCGACCCGTTGACCCGGGGCAATGCCGCTCCACCGGGCAGCGTAGGCCCCTCCCCTGCCGAATCGCTCCCGCCCGCAGAGGCCGACGATGACCTCCTCCAGCACGCTGACCCGGGCGGCCTCCCGGGCATTCCCCCTCTTCCTCGCGACCCTGCTGGCCTGCAGCGGCGGCGGCGGCGGCCCCGGCGGTGGCCCTGGCGGAAAGGGGGGCAAGGGCGGCAAGGGCGGCATGGAAGAAGGCCAGGAGCCCGATCGCCGCGTGCTGGTCGAAGCCGCCCCCGTCGCCCGGGGCGAGGTCTCGGACCACCTGGTCACCACCGGCAGCCTGGAGTCCGAAGCCCAGGCCGACATCGTGCCCGAAGCCACCGGCGTCGTGACCCAGCTGCTGGTCGAAGAAGGCGACCAGGTCAAGAAGGGCCAGCTGCTCGCCGTGCTGTCGAACCCCAGCCTGGAGGCCGGCGCCCAGCGCGCGAAGCTCGAGCTCGAGCGGGCCGAGACCGACGCGCAGACCGCCCGCGATCTGCACGGCCGGGGCGCCATCTCCGACACCGACCTGCGCACGGCCGAGCAGGCGCTGGCCACCGCGCGCACGGCCTTCTCCGAAGCCGCCGCCACCGCCGGCTTCACCCGCATCGACGCCCCGATCGCCGGCACCGTCAGCGTGCGCAACCTGCGCGTCGGCGAAGTCGCGGGCGGCACGATGGCCTTCCAGATCGTCGACCTGAGCCGCCTGCGCGTCATGGTCCAGCTGCCCGAGAAGGACCTGGCCCGCGTGCGCGAGGGCCAGCCGGTGGTCCTGCAGGGCGCCTACGACGAAGACGCCCGCGGCACCGGCGTGGTGCGCCGCATCAGCCCCGTCGTCGACCCCCAGTCCGGCACCGTGCGCGTGACCATCGACGTGGACGCCGACACCACCGACCTGCGCCCCGGCCAGTTCGTGAAGGTCCGGGTCGAGGTCGATCGCCACGACGACGTGCTGACCATCCCCCGCCGCGCCCTGGTCTGGATCGATGGCGACCCGGTCGCCTGGAAGGTGGTCGAGGGCAAGGCCAAGGCGGACGAGGAGGAGGGCGAGGACGCTCCCGCCGACGGCGCGGAGGAGAAGAAGGAGGAAGGCGGCCTGTTCGCCGGACTGTTCGGCGACGAGGAGAAGGCCGGCGAGGACGGCGAGGACGACCAGAAGGACGAGCCGCCCCCGTGGCCCCTGCGCGAGGCCGAGCGCGCCGACCTGGAGATCGGCTTCCAGGATCCCCAGCTGGTCGAGGTGATCTCGGGCCTGGACGAGGGCGATCTGGTCGTGACCATCGGCAACGGCAACCTGCGCGGCGGCACGCCCCTGCGCCTGCCCGACGACCCCGGCCCCGAGGCCGCCCGCAAGAAGGACGGCGGCGAGGACGGCGAAGACGGCAAGGCCGAGGACGCCGACAAGGCCGACGCCGACAAGGCCGACGCCGACACCGAGACCACCGACGAGGGCGAAGCCGGGTGAGCACCGACCCCCACCAGCCGGGTGTCGAAGACCGCGACACCCTGGCGGGCATCTTCGCCCTGGTCGTGCACCGGCCGGTCGCCGTCTGGATGGTGGCGATCGCGACCGCCGTGTTCGGCTTCGTGTCCTACCAGCGGCTGCCCCTGGACCTGATGCCGGACCTGGCCTACCCGTCCATCACGGTGCGGACGGAGGCCGAGGGCTACGCCCCCGAAGAGGTCGAGCAGCAGATCAGCCGCCCGGTCGAAGAAGCGCTGGCCACGACCGAGGGCCTGGTCGAGCTCGAGAGCCGCTCCCGCGCGGGCACCAGCGACGTGGTGCTCGAGTTCACCTGGGGCAGCGACATGGATCGCGCCGCCCAGGACGTGCGCGAGCGCCTGCAGACGACCTTCCTGCCCGACGACGTCGGGCGGCCGTTGATCCTGCGCTACGACCCGTCCCTCGACCCGATCATGCGCATCAGCCTGAGCGTCGATCCCGACGTGATCGCGGACGCCGGCTCCGATGTCAGCCCGGCCCTGCGCGAGGGCGGCGACGCGGCCCTGCTGCAGCTGCGGGAGATCGCCGAGCGCGAGCTCAAGCGCGAGCTCGAAGCGATGGACGGCGTGGCGGCCGTGCGGGTGCGCGGCGGCCTGGAGCGCGAGGTGCTGGTCGAGGCCCGCGAGCCCTGGCTGGCGGCCCGCGGCGTGACCCTGCAGCAGCTGGTCACCGCCATCGGCGCCGAGAACGTGAACCTGCCGGGCGGCGCCATCCGCGACGGCGACCAGGAGTTCCTGGTCCGGACCCTCAACGAGGTCCGCACCGCCGAGGAGATCGCGAAGCTCGAGATCCGCCGCACCGACGGCGTGGCGGTGCCGGTCTCGGACGTCGCGGTGGTGCGCGAGACCCACAAGGACCGCGAGGTCGAGAGCCGGCTGGACGCGGCCCCCTCGGTCACGCTGGAGGTCTTCAAGGCCGCCGACGCCAACATCGTGCGCATCGCCGATGCGGTCGAGGATCGGCTGGGGCTGACCCCGCTGCCGCCGGGCCTGCCCCCGGAGATGATGGGCCCGCCGCGCCTGTCCGACACGCTGCCGACCGGTGTGCGCATGGCCGTGCTGGACAACCAGGCCGAGTTCATCGAAGCCAGCCTGGACAACCTGCGCAGCACCGCCTTCCTGGGCGCCTTCCTGGCCGTCGGCGTGCTGTTCCTGTTCCTGCGCGACTTCCGGGCCACCGCCATCATCGGCGCGGCCATCCCCCTGTCCGTCATCGTGACCTTCGCGCCGATGTACCTGGGCAGCGTGTCGCTCAACCTGATGTCGCTCGGCGGCCTGGCGCTCGGCATCGGCATGCTGGTCGACAACGCCGTCGTCGTGCTGGAGAACATCCAGGTGCACCTGGACCGCGGCGTGCCCCGGCGCATCGCGGCCGTGCGCGGCGCCCAGGAAGTCGCCGCCGCCGTCACGGCCAGCACGCTCACCACCGTCAGCGTCTTCCTGCCCATCGCCTTCGTCGAGGGCATCGCCGGCCAGGTGTTCGGCGACCTGTCGCTGGCCGTCGTGTTCAGCCTGCTGGCCAGCCTGGTGGTGGCCCTGTTCTTCGTGCCGGTGCTGGCCGCCAGCGACTTCGACCTGAAGACCCTGCAGCAGGGTGCCGAGACCGACGGCGGGGCCTTCGGGCGGCTGCTGCGGTCGGGCCAGGCGACGCGGTTCCGGTCCTGGCCCCAGCTCAAGGAAGGCCTGGCCGCCCAGGCCGGCATCAAGAAGGTGCTGTGGGCGCCCTACCTGCTGGGGCGCTTCCTGCTGCGCCTGTCCTTCGAGCTGATGGCCTTCTGCGTGGTGGTGCCGACGGCCTTCATGGCCCGCATCGCCGCGGGCGTGGCGAGCGTGTTCCTGCCGCGGCTGTCGGGCGTCGCGCTGGCGGCCGCCGATCGCTTCCAGCGGGGCTACGGCCGCATCTCCGACCGCTACGACGGCGCCATGGGCGGCGTGCTGTCCCGGCCGGGCACCGTGCTCGGGCTGGCGGCCCTGGCCGTCGCGGTCAGCGTGCCCATCGCCACCACCGTCGGCCAGAGCCTGATCCCGGAAGTGCACCAGGGCCGGTTCACCGCCGAGCTGTCGATGCCGGTCGGCACGCCCCTGCCGCGCACCTCGTCCTTCTCTCAGGCGGTCGAGAGCCGCCTCGCCGAGCTCGACGGCGTGGCCCACGTGGCCGCGGTCGTCGGCAGCGAGCGCCGGGCCGACGCCAGCGGCGACCAGGGCGAGCACAGCGCCCGGATCACCGTCGAGCTGACCCCGGGCGGCGACGTCGAGGCCCGTGAAGACGCCTTGATGGACCAGGCCCGCCACGTCATCGCCGACGTGGCCGCGGGCACCCTGTCCGGCGACGCCCGGGCCGCCCTCCCCGACGAGCGGCCCGGCACCGTGCTGGCCGCCGCCGACATCGACCTCCGCCTGGTCCGCCCCTCCCTCTTCTCCTTCCGCACCCCGATCGAGGTCGTGGTCTACGACCGCGATCTGCCCGCCCTCAAGCGGCTCAGCGACGAGGTCACGGCCAGCCTGACGGCACTCCCGGGCCTGACCGACGTGCGGTCCAGCCTGACCGAGGGCTACCCGGAAGTCCGGATCCGCTACGACCGGGCCCTGCTCGAGCGCTACGGCCTGGACACCGGCACCGTCGCGCGCCGCGTGCGCGAGAAGGTCCAGGGCGAACAGGCCACCACCCTGTCCCGGGGCACCGGCCGCATCGACCTGACCGTGCGCCTGGCCGAGGACGAGCGCCGCAGCGTCGACGACCTGCGGCGGATCAACGTGAACCCGGCCGTCGTGCCGCCGATCCCGCTCGAGGCCGTCGCCAGCTTCGAAGAAGCCGAAGGCCCGAGCGAGATCCGCCGCATCGACCAGCGCCGCGCCGCGGTCGTGACCGCCAACCTGGACGGCTTCGACCTGTCCGGCCAGGCCGCCACGATCGGCGGCCTGCTGGCCGACCTGGATCTGCCCGCCGGCAGCTGGGAGATCGCGGGCCAGAACCGCGAGATGCAGCGCAGCCTGGGCAGCCTGCAGCTGGCGCTCGGGCTGGCGGTGTTCCTGGTCTACGTCATCATGGCCAGCACCTTCGAGAGCGTGCTGCACCCCTTCGTGATCCTGTTCAGCGTGCCGCTGGCCCTGGTCGGCGTCGTCGCCGCGCTGGTCCTGACGCAGACGCCCATCTCGGTGGTCGTGCTCATCGGCGCCATCGTGCTGGCCGGCGTGGTCGTCAACAACGCCATCGTCATGGTCGACACGATCAACCGCCACCGCGCCGACGGGCTGACCCGCCGCGACGCGGTGCACAAGGCCAGCGTGCTGCGGCTGCGGCCCATCCTGATCACGACCACGACCACGGTGCTCGGCCTGCTGCCGCTCGGCCTCGGCCTGGGCGAAGGCGCCGAGATCCAGCAGCCGCTGGCGATCACGGTCATCGCGGGCCTGAGCAGCGCCACGGTGCTGACCCTGGGCGTCATCCCGGTGGTCTACCTGTCGCTCACCCGCCTCCTGGAGCGGTCGGCGGCCGACGACGCGGCCGATGACGCCACGGCGGCCTCCGATGCCGCTGGGGCCTCCGATGCCGCTGGGGCCTCCGGTACCGCGGGCTCCTCCTCCTCCGACACCCCCTCCCTGAAGCCCGGGAAGTAGGCCGTGCAGCGCTGGCTCCCCTGGCTGTCCGTCCATCGGCCCGTGACCGTGGTGATGATCTTCACCGCGCTCATGGTGCTGGGCGGCATCGCCTGGAGCCGGATCCCGCTGGAGATGATGCCCGGCGGCTTCGAGCTGAACCGGCTGTGGGTGTGGGTGCCCTACCGGGACAGCACGCCCCAGGAGAACGAGAACGCGCTGGTGCGACCGATGGAGGAACAGCTCGCCACGGTCGAGGGGCTCAAGACGCTGGAGTCCCGCGCCAGCAGCGGCAGCGCCCAGTTCGAGCTCGAGTTCCACCGGTCGATCAGCATGGCGGCTGCCTACAACGCCACCGTCGACCGCATGGAACGGGCGATGGCCGAGGTGCCCGACGACGTCGACCGCTACTGGGTCTACCGCTGGAACCCCAGCGACGAGCCCATCGTCTGGGCCGGCATGTCCTTCCCCGAGGCGGTCGAGGACCCCTACCACCTGTCCAACGAGGTCATCGCGCGGCGGCTGGAGCGTGTGTCCGGCGTCGGCAAGGTCGACGTCTGGGGCGTGGACCCCAAGCGCGTGTTCATCGACATCAAGCTCGACGCCCTGCTCACCCACGGCCTGTCGCTGGGCGACATCGTGCGCGAGCTCGGCAGCGACAACTTCCAGCTGGCCAGCGGTCGCATCGTGGATCGCGGCCAGGTCCGCTACGTGCGCAGCCTGGCCCGCTGGGAGGACCTGGAGACCCTGGAGCAGTACCCGGTGGCCCCGGGCGTCACCCTGGGCGACATCAGCGACATCACCTACCGGCTGGACCCGAGCGCCGACATCGCCCACATCAACGGCGACGAAGGCGCGGCCCTGGCGATCAACAAGGAGTCCGGCGCCAACACGGTCTCCGCCGCCGCCGCCGTGCGCGACGCGATCACCGAGCTCGAGGCCGACCCGCGCCTGCAGGGCGCCGGCATCTTCACCTTCTTCGACCAGGGCAAGCTCATCCAGGGCAGCATCGACACCCTGGTCAACACCGCGCTGACCGGCGGTCTGTGCGCCGTGGTCGTGCTGTTCGCCTTCCTGCGGGACTGGCGGATGACGCTGCTCATCGCGGCCTGCATCCCGGTCACCCTGCTGTTCACGGTGACCATCCTGTACTTCACCGGCGGCAGCCTGAACCTGCTGTCGCTGATGGGCCTGATGCTGGCCGTCGGCATGGTCGTGGACAACGCCATCGTCGTGGTCGAGTCCATCTACGCCCGCCGCCAGGTGGGCGAGGACCGCAAGCACGCCGCGGTCGAAGGCGCCGCCGAGGTCGGGCTGGCGATCACGATGTCGACGCTGACGACCATGGTCGTCTTCCTGCCCGTCATCCTGATGACCGGCGACGCCGACTTCAGCTTCTTCCTGGGCCAGATCGGCTTCCCCGTCGTGTTCGCCCTGGCCACCAGCCTGCTGGTCGCGCTGCTGTTCACGCCGCTGACCACGACCCTGCTCAAGGGCGTGCCCGACCCGGTCACCGGCCGCGAGACCGTGCGCCCCGAGCCGCGCTGGGTGTCCTGGCTGGTCGACCGCTACGGCCGGACCCTGTCGTGGGTGCTGGCCCACCGCACCGACAGCCTGGTCGGCGTCGTCGGCATGCTGGTCATCACCTTCGTGCTGCCGGTGCAGGGGGTCCAGTGCACCCCCAACGCCGACGGCAACATGAACGACTTCGTCGTCCGCTACGAGGTCCCCGGCGACTACGGCTACTACGAGCGGCTCGACATCGTCGAGACCTTCGAGGACTGGGTCGAGGAGCACCGCGAGGAGTGGGGCGTCCGCGTGCACCGGAGCCGCCTGGGCAGCAGCAGCGGCCGCGGCAGCACCTATGTCTACCTGGAGGAGGAGCGCCCCGAGGGCGCGATGAGCCGCGAGGACGTGGTCGAGGCGGCCAAGGCCAGCCTGCCGCAGATCCCCGGCGTCGACGCCAGCATCGGCTGGCAGAACATGGGAGCCGGCGACAACCGCAGCATCCGCATCGTGCTGCGGGGCGAGGACACGGCGACCCTGGCCACCCTGGCCGAAGAGGCGACCCGCCGCCTGCGGGCGGCCGAGGGCGTGCTGGCCGTGCGCGACGAGATGGAGGAAGGCGGCGGCCGCGAGATGCGGCTGGTGGTCGACCGCGACGCCGCCAGCCGGGCCGGCGTGAGCGCCATGTCCATCGGCCAGACCGTCGGCTTCGCCCTGCGCGGCACCCAGCTGCCCGACTACCAGGACCAGTCGATCGGCGGCGGCAGCAAGGAGGTCGACGTCGTCACGCGCTTCCAGTACGAGGACCGCCAGGACATCGACCGGCTGCTGGACTTCCCGATGTGGAGCCCGGTCACCCAGAGCATCACGCCGCTGCGCGCGCTGGTGGACACGGAAGTCGCCCCGGGCCTGGGCAGCATCAACCGCGAAGACCGCATCACGTCCTGGCCGCTGACCATCGACCTGGACCAGGGCGTCGACATGACCGCCGCCTGGGGCAGCGTGGACGCCGCCCTGGCCGGCATGGAGATGCCCCGCGGCTACCGCTGGGACAAGGGCCAGAGCTTCGACTCCCAGGAAGAGGACAACGAAGCCATCCTGCTGGCCGTCGGCCTGTCGGTGGTGTTCGTCTTCCTGATCATGGGCGTGCTCTTCGAGAGCTTCCTGCTGCCCGTCGCCATCATCACGACCGTGCCGATGGCCCTGTTCGGCGCCTACTGGACCCTGTACCTGACCGGCGGCAGCCTGGATCCGATGGGCGGCGTCGGCGTCGTCGTGCTGATCGGCGTCGTGGTCAACAACGGCATCGTGCTCATCGACCTGGTCACGCGCCTGCGGGACGACGGCCACGACCGCACCCACGCCCTGGTCGAAGCCGGCCGGCGGCGCCTGCGGCCCATCCTGATGACCGCGCTGACCACCATCTTCGGCCTGCTGCCCATGGCGATGGGCACCGCCACCTTCATCGGCATCCCCTACGCGCCGATGGGTCGGGTCGTCGCCGGCGGTATGGTGGCCGGCACCCTGCTGACCCTCTTCTTCCTGCCCTACCTGTACAGCGTGCTCGACGACATGCGCGACAGCGCGAAGCGCCAGGTCGCCTGGATCCTGCGCCCCCGGCGCCCGTCGAGCCCCCAGAGCCCCGCGGAGGGCAAGTGATTCCCGCCCTGATCCTGCTGGCCGCCGCCCCTGCCCAGGCGGCCCCCATGTCCTACGAAGACGCGCTCCAGCGCGCCCTGGACCGCAACCCCGAGCTGCTCGGGGCGAGCGAGAGCCGCCAGAGCGCCGAAGGCGCGCTGATGGCCGCCAAGGCCACCTTCGACCCGACGCTGACCGCCAGCACCGGCTGGACCAGCAGCGTGGGCGAGAGCACCCGCGAGTTCGGCGAGGTGCTGTCCGACTTCCGCAACTACAACTGGGAAGCCGGGGTCTCGCAGTACTTCCAGACCGGCACCAGCGTCAGCCTGTCGACCGGCGGCAGTCGGTCCACCTTCCGCTACGAGCTGCGCGACACGGGCTTCATCGTCGAGAGCGAGGACCCCGAGTTCAGCACCGATCTGGGCCTGTCCATCACCCAGAACCTGCTGCAGGGCCTCAAGCCCTCCTACAACCAGCAGGGCGTGCGCTCCGCACAGCGGGCCCTGGACAGCGCGGCCCTGGCCGCCGAGCAGACCCGCCAGCGGGTGCTGGCCGACACCGCCCGGGCCTACTGGGCGCTCTACCAGGCGCAGCAGCTGGTCATGATCTCCGACCAGGCCCTCGAAGTGGCCCAGGAGGAGGAACGCATCGTCCTGGCCAAGGTCGAAGCCGGCGACCTGGCCCCCGTCGAGCGCAGCCGCGTCGCCGCCGCCGTGGTCCAGGCCCGCAGCGGGCAGCTCGAGGCCCGCAACAACCGCGACGCCGCCGCCGAGGCGCTGCAGCTGCTGGTGGGCGTGCCCCCGGACGGCGCCATCGAGGCGACCACCGCCCCGGCCGAGCCGACGTCGGTGTCCCTGGACCTGGACGCCCTGGTGGCCGAGGCGCTCGCCAACAACCCCGAGCTGCAGTCCGCCCGCAACAGCGAGCAGACCGCCGAGCTCGACCTGGCCGACGCCCGCCACGGCCGCCTGCCCGAGCTGTCGGCCACCGCCAGCTACACCCTCAAGGGCTACGAGACCGCGCTCGGCCAGTCCTATGGCGAGGTGTTCAGCGGCGACCTGCGCGACATCTACGTCGGCGGCAACCTGTCCGTGCCGCTCGGCAACCGCGCCGACCGCGGCAGCGTGATCCAGTCCCAGGCCGCCCTGGCCCAGGCCCGGATCACCCGCGAGGCGATGGAGCGCACCATCAGCCAGACCGTGCGCTCCCAGGCCCGCCAGGTCGAGCAGGCCGGGCTCAAGCTCGAGCTCGCCATCGCCAACCAGCGCCTGGCCGAAGAGACCCTGGGCGCCGAGCGCGCGCTCCAGGACGCCGGCCGCGCCTTGCAGAAGGACGTGCTGGCCGCCATCCGCGCCGTGGATGACGCCAAGGTCGCCGTCGCCCAGGCCCACGCCGATCACGCCCTGGCGGTGGTCGAGCTGATGCGGGTCCGCGGGAAGCTGTAGCTCAGCCCACCGGCTCCAGCGGCGCTTCCGGCGGCTCCTCGCCCCCGATGGCCGGGGGCGGCCCGCCGACCCGGTGGGGCTCGCTGGCCCGCCGCTGCACGAAGGGGGCCCGGCGGACCGGGCACTCCGGCAGGTCGCACTCCGGGCAGCGGGCCTGCTTGCAGGGATCGAAGTGCAGGGCGACGTCCCCGTCGGCGTCCAGCGCGGCCAGGAAGCGGTCCTCGAGCTGGCCCAGGGCCACGTGGGCCTGCTTCACGGTCCAGTGTTCCGGCGCATAGGCGTGGGCGTCGACGTGCACGATGTCGCCGTGGTGCAGCACCCGCAGGTGGTGCAGGACGATGATGCCGGGCACGGGCTCTTCGTCGAAGGTCCGACACAGCCGTCCGATGAGCTCGGGGTCGGTCTCGTCCAGCAGCCCGCCGGCGGCCTCGCGCACCAGCTTCAGGCCCGTGCGGGCCAGCAGCAGGCCGACGAGGACGGCCGCGACCGGGTCGAGCCACAGGATGCCGGTCAGCCGCACCAGGAGCAGGCCGATCAGCACGCCGACGGTGGTCCAGACGTCCGACAGCACGTGGCGGCCGTCCGCGATGATCGCGGGGCTGCCCAGCGCCTTGCCGCGCGACACCAGGAAGGCGCCCAGGGCCAGGTTGGCCAGCCCGGCTGCACCGGTCACCCACAGGCCCACGTCGAGCTGCTGCAGCTCGACGCCGACGATCAGCGCCCGCACGCCCTGGAACAGGATCGCGGCGGCCGCGAAGGTGACCAGCCCGCCCTCGAAGGCGGCGCTCATGTGCTCGATCTTGCCGTGGCCGTAGGGGTGCTCCTCGTCCGCCGGATCCGCCGCGAAGCGCAGGGCGAACAGGGCGAAGCTGGCCGCCACGACGTTGACGATGCTCTCGAGGGCGTCGCTGAGCACCGCGGCCGACCCGGTGACCCACCAGGCGCCGAGCTTGGCCGCGAAGATGGCGACGCCGGCGACCACCGAGACCATGCCCACGCGCACCCGGGCCCGGGCGTCGCCGGGGGACGCCGCAGGGTGGCTGGGACCGTGCTCGAGTTCGTTCACGAGGGACCGCGGGGGAAGCGGCGCTGCTGTAGCCCGCACGCTACCGTACGGCCTCGCCCTCCCTCCGCGAGCCCGCCGTTGTCCGCCGATGCCCCGCTGACCCTGGGTCCCTTCGTCCTGGCCGAGCGCATCGGCCAGGGCGGCATGGCCGAGGTGTGGCGGGCGCGCATCCGGGGCGAGGAGGACGGGGCCCCGGTGGCGGTCAAGGTCCTGACCGCGCGCCGCGTGGGGGACCGCCGGTTCCTGGGGTCGTTCCGGGAGGAGGTCCGCGCGGTCGCCCGCCTGGACCACCCGGCCATCATCCGCATCCACGACCACGGCGAGGTCGAGCCCGCCGCGGCCCGCCACAGCGACGGCCAGCTGGCCGCCGGCTCGCCCTGGCTGGCCATGGAGCTCGTCGAGGGCGGCACCCTGGGCCAGCAGCCCCCGACGGACTGGGCGGGCCTGCGCCGCGTCCTGCTGCAGCTGCTCGACGCCCTGGCCCACGCCCACGCCCGCGGCCTGGTCCACCGGGACCTCAAGCCCGCCAACGTGCTGTGCAGCCCCGACGGCCTGCGGCTGACCGACTTCGGCGCGGTCCAGGACCGCGACTGGCTGCAGCTGCGGGTCGGCCGCGGCGAGGCCCCCGACGCCGTGTTCGGCACGGTCGCCTACATGCCGCCCGAGCAGGTGCGCGGCGACTGGCGGGATCAGGGCCCCTGGACCGACCTCTACGCCCTGGGCGCGGTCGCGTGGCGGCTCTGCACGGGCGCACCGCCCTTCCTGGGCGAGCCCCGCGAGGTGCTCCGCCAGCACTGCCTGTCCGTGCCCGGCGCCTTCCGGCCCCTCTTCCCCGTGCCGGAAGGCTTCGAGGCCTGGCTGCGGGTGCTGCTCGACAAGGACCCCCGGGTGCGCTTCCCGCGGGCGGCCGACGCCGCCTGGGCCCTGGTGCAGCTGCTCGACCAGCCCGTCGGCCCGGCGCTGCCTCCCGCTCCCCTCGAGGCGCTGCCGACCTGGGCGACCTTCAGCAGCGGCAGCCCCCCACCCGCCCTCACCGGCACCGAGACCGTCGTGCTGGACGCGGTCGCCGGACTGCCCGCGCCGCAGACCAGCACCGCGACGGGGCACCGGGCGCCGCCCCTGCCCGGCACCTGGCGGGGACCGGACCGCCCGCGCCCACCGGTCGCGGCGCGGGTCGGCCTGGGCCTGTTCGGCCTGCGCACGGTCCCGCTGGTCGGTCGCGAGGCCGAGCGGGACCTGCTGTGGGAGGCCTTCGCCCAGGTGGCCGAGCAGTCGCGCACCGGCTGCGTGGTGATCACCGGCGAGGCCGGCCACGGCAAGTCCCGCCTGGCGGAAGCGGTGGCCACCCGCCTGGACGAGGTCGGCGCCGCCGTGGTGCTGCGTGCCTTCCACGGGACCATCGAGGGCGAAGGCGACGGCATCGCCCCGATGCTGGCCCGGCACCTGGCGACGGTCGGGCTGCAGAGCGAGGAGCTCCGTCGCCGCGTGGCACGGGTGCTGCGGGGGGACGAGGCGCTGGTGGGCGCCGTCGCCGGCCTGATCGACCCGACCGGCAGCCGCCAGGGGCCGGCCGAGCGCCGCGGCGTGACCATGGAGCTGCTGGCCCGCGAGGCCCGCAGCCGGCCGGTGGTCGTGGTCCTCGACGACCTGCACCACGCGCCGGACGCCGCGGCCCTGGTCCAGGGCTGCCTGGACCGCTGGCAGGCCCACGGGCCGCGCATCCTGTTCCTGTGCACCTCGCGGCTGCCCGCCTCGGCCCCCCACGTGCCCGCGCTGCTGGCCCGACCGGGCGTGCAGCACCTGCCCATCGACCCCCTCGACCGCACCGATGCCGGCGCCCTCGTCACCGGGCTCCTCCCCCTCGCCCCGGCCCTGGCGGACACGGTCGTGCGGCGGGCCGACGGCAACCCGCTGTTCGCGGTGCAGCTGGTCGGCGACTGGGTGGCGCGCGCCGTGCTTCAGCCCGCGGACCAGGGCTGGGACCTTCGCCCCGACGCCCACGCGCCGCTGCCGGACGACATCCACGCCCTGTGGGAGGACCGCCTGCACGAGCTCCTGCGCCAGGCCGGCCCCGACGACCGGGAGTCGCTCGAGCTCGCCGCCGTGCTGGGCCGCACCTTCGCCCCGCTGGAGTGGATCCGGGCCTGCACGGACCGCGGCCTGCTGCCCGGTCGCGACCTGCTGGACACCCTGGTGCGCGCTGGCCTGGCCGAGCGCCGCAGCGAAGGCGGCCTGTCGTCGGTCACCCTGTCCCACGCCCTGCTGGTCGAGAGCCTGCTGCGCGCCGCCGCCGAGCAGGAGCGCCTGGTCGGCCTGCACGCGTCCTGCGCCCGGGCGCTGGCGCCCCACGTGCGCGGCCCCGTGCCCGCCGCGGCCCGGCTGGCCCACCACGCCGTGGCCGGCGGCCTGGACGTCCTGTCGGCCCGGGCCCTGTTCGACCACGCCCGGCTGCGGTTCCGCGAAGGCGACTTCGAGCGCAGCCTGGCCCTGCTCGACCAGCGCGAGGCCGTGCTCGACCGCATGGGCGTGCCCGTCCTGGACCGCCGGCGGCTGTCGGCCGAGGCCATGCGCTGCGAGGCGCTGCAGCTCTACCAGGACGCCGAGGTCGCCTACGCCCGCGGGCGCGCGATGATCGAGGCGGCCCGCCGCCTGGGGGACCCGGTGACCCTGGGCGAGACGCTGATGGCGCACGCCAACTCGGCCCGGGCGATCGGCCGGGTGGACGAGGGAGTCGGCCTGCTGCGCGAGGCGGTGGCCGTGATGGACGGTGCGACCGTCACGGAGGCGGACGACGAGCTGCACGTCGGCAGCCGCCGCCTGCTGGGCGACATGCTGTGCGCGGCCGGCCAGCTCGACGAAGCGCTGGAGATCGCCCGGTCCGCCCGGGCCATGGGCGGCGCGGCCGAGCTTCCGTGGAACCGGGGCTCGCTGTCGTCGCTGGTCGGGCGCATCGAGCAGCTGCGCGGCAACCTGGCGGTGGCCGAGGAACACGCCCTGCTGGCCCAGGACAGCCACGCCGAGTCGGGAGATCTGTTCCGCGAGGCCACCGACTGGAACCTGATCGGCGAGATCCGCCGCGCCCGCCAGGACCTCGACGGCGCCGCCCAGGCCTATGAACAGGCCAGCCGCTGCTTCCTGCTGGCCGGCACCCGCGGCGACATGGTCACGCGGCTCAACCTGGGCATGGTGCACGTGCTGCGCGGCGAGCTCGAGGCCGCGCGTCAGGCCGCGGAGTGGAGCCTGCGGCTGTCCCGCGAGTCGGCCCGGGCGATCATCGGCACCTACGCCCGAGCGGTCCGGGCCGTGCCCGCCGCCGCGGCCGGCCAGTGGGTGCTGCTGGCCGAGGACCTGGCCGAGCTGCAGACCGCCGTCGAGCAGCACGGCATCGCCGACCCCGACCTGGCCCTGTGTCTGCGGCTCGCCGGCGAGCACGCCCGGGGGCGCCGCCCTGCCACCGCGACCGCTGCCTGGAAGCTCTCCGCCTTCGTCTACGACCGGCTCGGCCAGACCGCCGAGCGCGACGCCGTGCGCGCGCTGCTCGACGGCCTGCGACCGCCCGCCACCTGACGGCATCCTCCTCCCGACCCGCCCGTGACCGCCTCCTCCGACCCGACCCTGCCCTTCCTCCACCTGGACACCCTGTGGCTCCAGGTGACCGGCACGGTCTGCAACATCGCCTGCCGCCACTGCTTCATCAGCTGCGGCCCCAAGGTGCGCATCCACGACCTGATGACCGTGGACCAGTGCCGCGCGGCCATCGACGCCGCGGCCGCCCACGGCTGCCGGGCCTACGCCTTCACCGGCGGCGAGCCCTTCCTGCACCCCGACATCCTGGCCCTCGTCGACCTGGCGCTGGCCCGAGGCCCGCTGGACATCCTGTCCAACGGCATGCTGATCGACGAGCCGCTGGCCCAGGCGCTGGCCCGGCGCTTCCGCGAGGCGCCGCACGGCTTCGACGTACGCATCAGCCTGGACGGGCTGTCGGCAGAAGAGAATGACCCGGTGCGCGGCCGGGGTGTGTTCGACGCCACCGTGCAGGGCATCCGGAACCTGGTGGCGGCGGGCATGGAGCCCGTGGTGGCGGTGACCACCGTGCACGCCGACCACGAGTCGGCCCAGGGGCGGCAGGCCTTCTACGAGCTGCTGCGCGGGCTCGGGGTCGCCCACCCTCGCGTGAAGCTGATCCCGCCCTTCCGGATCGGGCGCGAGGCCCGCCGCAGCGGCGGCTACGGGCCCCTCGAGCGGCTCACCGCGGCGATGATCGACGACGACAGCCCGTGGGTCCTGCAGTGCGGGACCAGCCGCATGGTCACGAACCGCGGGGCCTGGCCCTGCCCGATCCTGGTCAACGACGACGGGGCGCGGATGGGCGACCGCCTGGACGACGCGCTGCGCCCCTGCACCCTGGGGTCGCCGGCCTGCCACACCTGCCACGTCGAGGGCTTCTCGTGTCGGACCTGAGCGCCCCCGCGGCCTGCGTGGACCTCGGCCAGCTGCCGGTCGGCAGCACGGTCGCCTTGTTCGGCGGCATCTACAACAACCACCTGGCCCTGCACGCGACCGTGGCGGACGCCCGCCGACGTGGCGCCGCCGCCGTGTTCTTCCTGGGCGACACCGGCGGCTTCGGGCCCCACCCCGACCGCAGCGTCGAGGGCCTGCGCAGCCTGCCGGTGCACAGCATCGCGGGCAACTACGACCACAGCATCGGCAGCGACGCCGCCGACTGCGCCTGCGGCTACACCGACCCGCGCGACAACCACTTCGCGCAGATCTCCTACGACTACACGCTGGCGAACACCGCCGCCGAGCACAAGGGCTGGCTCGCGGCCCTGCCCCACAGCGCGCGGTTCGAGCTCGGCGGGCAGCGGGTGCTCCTGTGCCACGGCAGCCCCCGCAAGCAGAACGAGTTCCTGTGGCACAGCACGACCCCCGCGGCCTACATCGACGTGCTCTGCCGCGAACAGCAGGCCGACCTGGTCTGCTGCACCCACACGGGCATGCACTGGGAGCGTCGGCTGGCCGACGGTCGGGGCGTGGTGAACGTCGGGGCGATCGGGCGCCCGGCCAACGACGGCCGGACCTGCGTCTGGTACGCCCTGCTGCACAGCACGCCCGCCGGGCTGCGGGCCGAGCTGGTGCCGCTGTCCTACGACCACGAAGGGCTGGCCCGCGAGATGCGGGACGAGGGGCTGCCCGCGGAGTTCGTCGAGACCATCGAGACCGGCTGGTGGACCACCTGCCTGGAGATCCTGCCTCCCCGCGAGCGAATGGCCGGGCGGTACTGACGGCGCCCCTCGGACCGCCCCGGGCGTGACAAGCCATGACCGGACCAGGCCCTGCGGGCACGCGACACTGATCCCGTGCCCCGCCACGGAGTCCGCATGCAGCGCCGCAAGCTCGTCCTGGTCGATCCCAACCCCGGCCGCCTGGCCGTCTTCGAGCGCGAGCTCGGGAAGCACTTCGAGCTCTACGCCTGCGCGAGCCCGGATCTGGCGATCTCGATGGTCTCGACCATGCATGCCCACATCATCGTGGCCACCATGGAACAGGCGCTGGGAGACGGCCTGGACCTGGCCAACAACGCCGTCGCGGCCTGTCCCGACCACCGGCCCGTGACCATCGTCTACGGCCAGCCGACCGAAGAAGCCGTCGCCAGCGTACGGATCGGCAAGCTGGCCGACATCGTCATCGGCCAGGACCTGACCCCGCAGCAGCTGCTGCGCGTGATGGCCCGCCGGCTGAAGGGCGCGGTCGAGCTGGAGCGCTACGTGCCGCCCCCGATCGACATCGACGCCGACATCAAGAACGGCATCGCCTACTACTCGGCCCGGCCCGCGGCGCCCGCGAAGACCCGACGCCCGCTGCCGGCGCTCGGCATGGTCAGCCGGGCGCGCCAGACCCTCGACGCCCACGCCCCCGCGCCCGTCGACGACACCCGCGCCCCGCTCCCGCCCAGCGCCTGGACCCGGATCCAGGACGCGCTGACCCAGCCGGTCACGCCGCTCATCGAGGACCTGCCCGCCGACCGCCTGCCGACCTGGACCGAGATCGCCCACGCGCGGGCCAAGGGCCGCAACCTGCGCATCGCCCTGCGCCAGCCCGTCACGCCGCTCATCGAGGAGATCCCGAGCGACGGCCCGCTGACCCTCAGCCAGGTCCTGCGGGCACGGGCCAGCGGCCGCAACCTGGGGCTGGCCCTGTCGCCGGCCACCTGGCGGCGCGTCGGCTGACGGGCCTCCCGCAGCGCGGAAGCGGATGCCCCCCGGGTGCGCTCAGTGCGCCCGGAGCCACTCGGCGCCGGAGAAGCGGATCTCCAGGCCCTGGCTGACGATCGGGCGCAGGTTCGGCGGCGGCGGAGCGACCGTGCCCACCGCGTTGATCGCCTTGACGCACTTGTCGTCGTAGGCCTTGTCGCCCGACAGCTTCAGGGGCTTGAGCCCGGTGAAGCTGCCGTCGTCGGCGATCGACACGACCAGTCGGGTCTCGATGGAGGGGTTCTTCTTGATGAGGCCCTTGGAGGGCTTCCAGGCCGCGAGGACCTGGGCGCGGACCTGGCCGCCGTAGACGTCGAGGGGCACGTCCGGGTCGGGCTCGGGCTCGTCCTGCTGCACCGGCGCATCGGGGTTCTCGATGGTCGGGATGCTGTTGAGGAGGGTGTCGAGGTCGCCCGCGGCCGGGGCATCGTCGGCGTGCGCGGGCGCGCCGAGCAGGACGGCGAGCAACAGGGAAGCGGGGTGCGCCACGGGGCCTCCAGGCCATGCGAGAGGAGCAGCGGCCTAACCGACGGGCATGGGGCTGCATTCCCCCCGCGTCAGCGCGTCTTCCAGGCGAAGTACAGCATCGACGCCACGAAGGAGAAGCTGCACACGGCGAAGGTCGCCCACGAGAAGCCGACGAAGAAGTCGAGCCAGGACAGCGAGCCCTGGCCGAAGTTCTTGTAGAGCAGCAGCGCGACCGAGCCCAGGTAGCCGAAGGCGTCCGTGACGTAGATCATGAAGCCGGCGGTGCCCGCGAAGCCGACCGCCGCGATGAGCCGGTCGAACAGCACGCAGCCGTAGGGCACGTAGCCGACGTACAGGCCGAGCCCGACCAGCACCATCCAGGCCGCCGGGTCGAGCATGCCGTGCGACCAGGCCCAGGTGCTCGCGCCGATGAGCACGGTGCCGGCCAGCATGATGGCGTGCACCACCATCAGCGCCGTGCGGTTGTTCTTGATGACCATCAGCACGGCCAGCACCAGCAGCACGCCGGCGGCGATGGGCAGCTCGGAGGTCGTCATGATCTCGGGCGACTCGGAGTAGCCGAGCGCGTCCCAGATCTCGCGGGCGAAGTTGTCCCGGAAGTCCCGGTAGGCGGTCAGCAGCACGTAGAGGACCGTCAGGAAGAACAGGCCCGGTGCGAAGGCGAACACGAAGCGCCAGCGGGCCTGGCTGTCCATGGGCACCCGCTTGGTGCGCAGCGCCTCGTCTTCGGCACTCGGGGGCGGCAGGCGGGACAGCAGCCACACCGCCGTGCACAGCGGCAGGAAGAACATCGCGCCGACGGCGAAGGGCATCCAGTAGTCGGTGACGCCGGCGTCGAGCAGGTACTTGCCGACCGTCTTCACCGCCCCGCTGGCCACGATGTAGCTGGCCGACAGGCCGGCCCCGAGCACCTCGGTCAGCTTGCGGCCCTCCAGGAAGCCGAACACCAGGCCCCAGACCATGCCGAGCGGCAGGCCGTTGAGGAACAGCGCGATGGGCTTGAGCGACACCGGCAGCACCGCGAACAGCAGGAGCGCCGCCCAGGCCGCGCCGATGACGCCCACGATGGCCTGGGCCCGCTTGTCGCCGGTCATCTCGCTGACGACCTTGATGCCCAGGAACTTGGACAGGCAGTAGCCGAGCACCTGGCTGATGATGAACAGGATCTTGAGGTCGATCTCGCCGACCACCGGGAGCGTGATGCTGCCGTCGAAGGTCGCCGCGGAGAACGGCTTCCGGAAGGCGTACATGCAGAAGTAGGTCGAGAAGGCCGCAGCGATCGCGTAGACCGAGAACAGCACGCCCGAGGTCTGCGACAGGAACCGGGTGACGGGGTGGGTGGAGGAGCTCGCCGTCATGGGGCCTCGGGGGCAGGGGTCCGCGCTCGGTGGCGGCCGACGGTGGCACGCTCGCCTGGCCGGCGCAAGCGCAGGACCGAGGTGGAGCCACCCTGTCGCGCCACCGCCATCGGGGCGTCACGGGGGAGGTCGGACCGGCCGATCCCCCGGTCGCGGACGACGAGGAGGCGACTTAGAGCGGGACTCCATGGTCCCCACCTCCCTGCCGTTCCTCGCCTCCCTCGTCCTGGGCGGCTGCCGCTCCGAGCCCGCCACGCCTCCGGCCCCTCCGCCGAAGGCCTCGGCCCCTCGCCAGACCACCTCGGCGCCGCCGCTGGTGGCCGTCGGTGATGTGCGGCCCCAGCAGGCGATCCTGCAGGTCGACGCCGGGGACCTCAGCCGCGTCATGGTCGAAGCCTGGATCGAAGGCAGCGACGAAGACCCCTGGCGGATCGGCCCCCTCGAGCCGACGCCGCCCCCCAAGGCCCCCACCGTGCAGACCACCATCGAGGGACTGCCCCCCGGGTCGGCCATCGGCTGGCGGGTCCGCACCGGCGACGGGCGAGAAGCCACGGGCCGCTTCCGCACCCCGCCGCTGCCCGACACGCCCGCGCCGGTGCGGCTGGCGGTCGCCGGCGACCTGGCCGGCCAGGGCTGGTGCCGCCCCGCCGACCCCGGTCGCTACGCGATCTTCGACGGGATCCAGCACGCGGGCGTCGACGTGGTCGTGTTCAACGGCGACATGATCTACGCCGACAACAGCTGCCCGACCCAGGACCCCGGCGGCGGCGCGAACCTGACCGACGGCCACCCCGGCAGCGTCATGGACGTCGACTGGACCGACCGCACCGCCGTGCGCGCGGTCCTCGACGGCTGGTGGCGCTACAACCGGTCCGACCCCGCGCTGCAGGAGCTGCTCGCCAGCACCTCGATCGTCGCCCAGTGGGACGACCACGAAGCCGTCAACGACTTCGGCGGCGGCTGGGACACCTGGCACACCGGCGACCCCGATCGCCCCGGCTACCGGGTGCTGGTCGAAGAAGCGCACGCCGCCTTCCTGGCCTGGAACCCGGTCGCCCCCGCCGACCCGGCCCGCCGCATCGAGCGGCGGCTGCGCTGGGGCCACCACGCCGAGCTGTTCGTCGCCGACGCCCGCAGCCACCGGTCCGACAACCGCCTGCCCGACGGCCCCGACAAGACCATGCTGGGCCGCGAGCAGCTCGGGCGCCTGATCGAGGACCTGGCCGCCAGCGACGCCACCTGGAAGATCGTGAGCGTCGACGTGCCGATGTCGATCCCCACGGGCTCGGCGGCGTGGAAGAACGGTCGCGACGGCTGGGCCAGCGGCACGGGCGCGCCCGACACGCCGGAAGGCGAGACCGACATCAGCGCGCAGACCGGCTTCGAGCGCGAGCTGGGCGAGCTGCTGGGCGCCATCCACGACCGGCGCATCACGGGCGTGGTCTTCGTGACCACCGACGTGCACCACAGCCGGCTCCTCCGCTACGACAACGGCGGCGTCCCGGTCCACGAGGTCGTCTCCGGCCCGCTGCGCGCCTGGTCGGGCGCCCCCTGGCCCCTCGACCCGACCTTCGCCCCCCAGGAGCTCTACGCCGAAGGCGAGCGCTTCACCTTCGCGCACCTGGACATCGACGCCGACGGCGGGCTCACCATCACCATCCGCGACGAGCAGGGCGAGGCGCGGCCCGGTGGCCTCCTGACCCTGCCCGCGCCGACCGCCGGCTGACTCGACGGCCCCAGCTTCCCGGGTAGACGCCGAAGATGGCCAGCCGCTGGATCCACGCCCCCCGCCTGCACAGCCCGCTCACCGGCAAGGAACGGCGCGTGGGCTGGCTCGAGCTGTTCTACGACCTGATCTACGTGGCGACGATCATCCAGCTGGGCAACGCCCTGTCGGAGCACGTCGGCGTGGGCGGCTTCCTGGTGTTCGCCGGGCTGATGGTCCCGCTGTGGGCGACCTGGACGGACTTCACCTTCTACAGCAACCGCTTCGTCATCGACGACGCGCCGCACCGCTCGCTGGTGTTCCTGCAGATGTTCGCCATCGGCGGCATGGCGGTCAGCGTGCCCGACGTGATGGAGGGCGAGCCGGCGCGGTTCGCCGCCTTCTACACGGCGGCCCGGGTGGTGCTGGTCGTGCTCTACGCGCGCATGTGGGTCCAGGAGCCGATCAGCCGCGATCTGTCGCGGCGCTCGGTCATCGGCTTCGGGCTCGGCGCCCTGGCCTGGGGCATCAGCATCTTCGTGCCGGCGCCGTGGTGCTACGCGCTGTGGGCGCTGGGCATCGTGCTGGACAGCACCGCCACCCTGTCCCGCCCGGCCCAGGACCTGGCCGCCCGGTTCCCCCCCGACGGCATGCACACCACCGAGCGCTACGGGCTGCTCACGATCATCGTGCTCGGCGAGAGCTTCGTGAAGGTGCTGTCCGAGGTCGCCGACCGGGGCATCAGCGCCGACGTCGTGCTGATGGGCACCTTCGGGCTGCTCATCACCTGCGCCCTGTGGTGGATCTACTTCGACGACGTGGCCGGCAGCCGGATCCGCCGCGAGCGGCTGAGCGTGTTCACCTGGATCTACACCCACCTGCCGCTGACCATCGGCATCACCGCCGTCGGCGTGGCCATCAAGAAGGCCGTGCTGATGGACCCGGGGGACACGGCCTACCTCAAGTACCGGCTGCTCCTGACGGGCACGCTGGTCATCGTGCTGCTGAGCGTCGGGCTCATCGACGCCGTGACCGAGCGCCGGGCCGCCCACCTGTCCGACCGGACGCGGGTGAAGGCGCGGGTCATCACGGCCGGTGTCGTGCTGCTGGTCGCATTCATCGGCCAGTTCGTGCCCGCCGCCCTGTGGCTGGGCGGCATCACCCTGGTGCTCGGCGCCCAGGTCGTCTTCGACATCTCGATGGCCCCGGACGTGGTGGACCACCACCACGAGGCGATGCACGACAGCCACGCGATGCTCGACGAGGCCGACGCCTTCGACCCCGAGTCCCTCGACCAGGGCGTGCGCAAGCGCTGGGACATCAAGGACGTCGTGCGGCGGGGCGCCCCCAACGAGCTGCGCAAGGACCTGTACTTCCTGTTCATCGAGGGCTCCTGGACCCAGGCCCTGCTCGGCATCGGCGCCCTCTTCGTGCTGATCAACCTGGTCTTCGCGGCCCTGTACATGGTCGAGCCCTGGTCGGTCACCGGGCTCGAGCAGGGCGGCTTCCTGGAGGCGTTCAGCTTCTCGGTCCAGACCTTCGCGACCATCGGCTACGGCGCGATGTCGCCCGACACGGCCTGGGCCCACGCGATCAGCATCGTCGAGGCCGGCGTGGCCCTGATGTTCACCGCCATCGCCACCGGCCTGATGTTCGCGAAGGCCAGCCGCCCGCGCAGCTCGGTGCTGTTCAGCAAGGTCTGCACCGTGCACGAGCACCACGGGGTGCCGACGCTCATCTTCCGGGCCGGCAACGCCCGCGGCAACGAGGTGGTCGAGGCCAGCGTGAACGTGGCCGCCCTCATCGAGGACATCAGCCCCGAGGGCATGACCATGCGCAAGTCGGTCGACCTCAAGCTGGTCCGCAGCACCTCGCCCATCTTCACCATGTCGTGGATGGTGATGCACCCCCTCGACGCAGACAGCCCCCTGCACGGGCTGACCGCCGAGAACGTCGAGCAGAGGCTCGACCGCATCATCGTGACCCTGGTCGGCTTCGACGCGACCTACGCCCAGCAGACCCACGCGCGGAAGCTGTACTACCCGGAAGACCTGCGGTTCGGGCACCAGTTCGTGGACGTCATCACGAACCTGGACGACGGCCGGATGATCATCGACTTCGGGCCCTTCCACCAGACGCGGGCGGTGGACCCGGGGCCCGAGGGCCAGGGGCCCCAGAGCCAGGGATCCGGGGCCTAGGCGCCACGGACCTTCCCGCGGCCCGCCCGGCGCGCTGCGCACAGGCTGCACGCACGCTGCACGAACCGGCGGGACCGCGTGCCAGTCTGTGGGGGCATGACGCTCTGGCCCTACACCCTGCCCATCGTCGCCTGGTCGCTCTGGTCGGCCCGGCGGCTCTACCTGTTCACGGACCCCTGGCGGGTCACGGTCGCCCTGTCCGGCCTCTGCCTGAGCACCATCGGCAGCTGGTTCGTCGCCGTGGCGCTGGGGCACCTGACAGGCTTCGGCCTGATGTCGCTGTCCTGCGTGGCCCTGTTCATCGGCCTGCCGATCATGCTCCTGGCCATGGGGCCGGGGCTCGGAGGCCGCCGGGGCTTCGCGCCGGTCGTTGGGGCCGCCCTGGTCGTCGGGGCCGGCGTGCACGCCTTCGTGCTGGGGCCGCGCCAGCTGCAGACGAACACCGTGCGCATCGAGGTCGACGGCCTGAACCAGCCGGTGCGGGTGGCGCTGCTCAGCGACATCCAGACCGACCACGTCGGCCACCACGAGGCCCGGGCCCTGGCCGCCGCGGCCGCCGCCGAGCCCGACCTGGTCGTGTTCACCGGCGACTACGTCCAGCTGCTGCCCGGTCCCGCCTTCGACCGCGAGACCGCCGCGCTGGCCGCCGCCATCCGCGACAGCGGTCTGTCCGCGCCGCTCGGCATGTACGCCGTGCGAGGCGACGTCGATCCGCCCGGCTGGCCTGCGTCTTTCGCCGACACCGGCGTCGTCGTCTTCGAAGACAGCGCCGTCGTCGACCTGGGCCCGCTGACCCTGACCGCCCTCCGGCCGGTCCACAGCCGCTCGATGGCCCCCCCGGTGCCCGACGTCGACGGGCCCCACCTGGTCATCGGCCACGCCCCCGACTTCGCCCTGGCGCAGCCCGACGGCGACGTGCTGCTGGCCGGCCACGTGCACGGAGGCCAGGTCGCCCTGCCCGGCATCGGCCCGCTCATCACCTTCAGCGCCGTGCCACGGGCCTGGGCCAGCGGGCACACGAAGCTGCCCTGGGGCGCCGACCTGGTCGTCACCCGCGGCATCGGCATGGAGCGGCAGGACGCACCGCGGCTGCGCTTCCTGTGCCCGCCCGAGGTCGTCATCGTCGAGCTCGTGCCCGCGGCCGACCCCGGCGACACCGCCGGCCAGGGCGCGGGCGGCATCGCGGACGGGCACGCCGGGTAGACTCGCGGGCGCCTCCCCGGAGCCCAGATGCGTGCCCTCCTCCTCCTCGGCCTGCTCTCCCTCTCCCCCGCTACCCGCGCGGGTGGACCGGAAGTCGCCGCAGCCGCCCAGCCGGCCGTGCCCGAGTGGCCCTCGCCCAACCGCGTCTGGAACGCCGCCGACTACCAGGCCGTCGCCGCCCGCATGGCCGCGGTCCCGCTGGACGAGTGGCCGCGCGCCGGGTCGCCCCTGTTCGACCGGCTCTGCGCTGCCGAGAACGTGGCCATGCGCATCGACCCGATGCTGGACCTCTCCCGGGTCCTCGAGCTCGGCGGGGCCAGCGTCGAGGTGCTCAAGCAGTACATCGCCGGCGTGATGAAGGGCGTCGACATGGGCCCCGAGATCCTGGGGCTGACCGGCTTCCAGATGCGCTGGGCCGTCGCCCAGTGGGAGACCATGGACGCCTTCCTCGCCGCCCAGCCGCCGGAGTTCCGCGAGGACGAGGGCACGAAGCAAGCGCTCGTGCAGACCCGCACCGGTACGGCCACGATGATCTCGGGCGGCATGACCCAGCTCGAGAACCACGCGTCCTTCGAGCCGGGCGCCATGCTCGGCTTCGCGCGGATCATGGCGGAGGTCACCCCTGTGCTGCTGCCGCGACTCGACGCCACGACCCAGCAGGAGACCCTGCGACGGCTGGACGCGCTCCAGGCCGGGCTCCCCGACGGCCCGCTGAAGTCCGCGGTGGGCGACGCCGCGCGCGACGGCCGCGCCGCGCTGCCCTGAGGCCCCGCGCGGGCGGGACCGGCGCTACCATGCCTCCACCCATGGAGGTCCCGTGTTGCTTCTCGCCCTGCTGGCTCCCTCGCCCGTCCTCGCTGCCGACTTCCTGCAGGGAGACGCCGGCGCCCCCGGCATGGCGGTGGTGGTGCACGTGCTGCGCGACGCGGGCGGCTTCGACGGCACCGAGACCCTGACGACCGACTGCGACGACCTGCTGGTCGGCCCGGTGCGGGCGCTGGATCGCGGCGCCGACCCCGACGCCCCGGTGGTAGGCGGGGTGCTGAGCGCCGTGCTCTACGTGGCCGACGGCGCGACCACGGGCGTCGAGTGCACGCTGTCGGTCGACGGCGTGGCCCTGGACCCGTTCAACGACGGCATCGACAACCGCTTCTCGATCGTGGACGCCGCGCCGGCCCCGGTCGACGGTGGGGCCGGCGATGCGGACGGGACCGAAGACGGCGTCATCACGATCGGCGCGGACCTGCGCTCGGACGGCGGCACGGTGGTGCTGTCGTCGCTGGCCGTGGACGCCGACGAGACCCTGTGGTTCGACACCTCGGACCCCGACGGCGGCACCGACGGCAACGAGGCCTTCCTGCCCGTGCTGCTGCTCGTCGAGGGCGCGGCGCGCATCGACGGCGAGGTGGCCGTGTACGGCGAGGACGGCGGCTATGCGGCGGCCTACCTGGCCAGCGACGGCGGCGACGCGGCCCCGGGCGGCGGCGGCGGCGGCGTCGGCAGCAACTGCATCAGCAGTGCGACCTACTTCGCGGGCGACGGCTTCACCGGCGGCGGCGGCACGGCGTCGGGCACCTGCATCGACTTCGGCTACGGCGGCACCGGCGCCGGCGAGGGCCCCGACCTGGAAGACGGCGGCGAGGGCGTGTTCACCGACGTGGCGAACGGGGCGCTCGGCTACGCCGGCGGCACCGGCGGCGGCACCGGCATGTTCTGGGGCACCGGCGGCGGCGGCGGCTACTGCTGCGGGACCGCCGGCGACGGCGGCTTCGGCGGCGGCGGCGGCAACGGCCACAGCGAAGCCAGCGGCTGGGGCGCCGGCGGCGGCGCCTTCGGCACGGACGGCGAGAACGGCATCGGCGTGCTCGGTGGCGGGGCGACCAGCAGCTACCGGATCGGCGGGGCGGGACTCGAGAACGGGCACGACAGCCTGGTCCCGCTGGCCGGCGGGTCCGGCGGCGCCGGCGGCGACTCCGGGTCCGGCTCGGCGGACGGTGCGGGCGGCGGCGGCGGCGGCGGCGCCCTGCTGCTGTCGGCGCGCAGCATCAGCCTGGGCAGCGGGGCCAGCATCGAAGCCTGGGGCGGCAACGGCGGCGACACCTACGGCACCAACCCCGGATCCTCGGTCGGCGGCGGCGGCGGCGCCGGCGGCGGCGTGCACCTGGCGGCGTGGAGCCTGTCGGGACTGAGCGCCGACCTGCTCGACCTGCACGGCGGCTACGGCGGCCACGAGTACTACGGCTACTACAGCGGCGACGGCGGCGAGGGCCGGCTGCGGGTCGACGGCGCCGTCCCGCCCGCCCTCGACAGCGGCCCGACCGGCGAGACCGCCACCACCTGGCAGGGCCCGGCCTTCACCGAGATCGACGACACCGACGTGCAGATCGCGTCGAGCGGCAGCGTGACCCTGGTGATCACCGACGCCACCGGCGGCACCGTCGCCGAGCTGTCCCTGGCCGAAGACGGCGGCGCCACGCTCTACAGCTACCTGGACGACGCCGGCACCTACCTGCTGACCCTGGTCGACGACGACAGCGACGTCATGGGCCCGGCCGGCGTGGCCGTGCTGCAGTTCGAGCCCGACGCCGACGGCGACGGGGCCTGGGCCGAGCGCTACGACGGCGACGACTGCGACGACACCGACGCCGACGTGAACCCCGACGCCGACGAGGTCTGCGACGGCATCGACAACGACTGCGACGGGGACGTCGACGAAGACGACGCCGTCGACGCCGGCACCTGGTACAGCGACGGGGACGGCGACGGCTACGGCGACGCGGCCACCGCGGCCACCGCCTGCGAAGAGCCCGACGGCACGGTCGAGCGGGCCGGCGACTGCGACGACGACGACGGCGACATCAACCCCGACGCGGCCGAGGTCTGCGACGGCGTCGACAACGACTGCGACGGCGACGTGGACGAGCCGGACGCGACCGATGCCGGAACCTGGTACGCGGACGACGACGACGACGGCTGGGGCGACGACAGCAGCACGACGCGCGCCTGCGAAGAACCCGACGGCTACACCGACCGCGGCGGCGACTGCGACGACGAGGAAGCCCGCGCCAACCCCGACGAGCCCGAGGTCTGCGACGACATCGACAACGACTGCGACGGCGAGGTCGACGAAGACGACGCCACCGACGCGGCCACCTGGTACGGCGACGGGGACAGCGACGGCTGGGGCGACGACAGCGACACCCGGACCAGCTGCGACGAGCCCGACGGCTACGTGGCGATCGGCGGCGACTGCGACGACGCGGACAGCGCCTACCACCCGGGCGCCGACGAGTCCGACTGCAGCGACCCCAACGACTACAACTGCGACGGATCGGTGGCCTACGCCGACGCGGACGCCGACGGCTACGCGGCCTGCGAGGAGTGCAACGACGGCGATGCCGCGGTGAACCCCGGCGCGACCGAGGTCTGCAACGACATCGACGACGACTGCGACGGCGACATCGACGAGGACGTGACCGGCACCTGGTACGCGGACGCCGACGGGGACGGCTACGGCGACGCCCTGGCCCCGGTCGAGGACTGCGACCAGCCCGACGACACCGTGTCCGACGACACCGACTGCGACGACGGCGACGCCAGCATCCACCCGGGCGCCGAAGAGGTGCCCGACGACGGCATCGACCAGGACTGCGACGGCGAGGACGACGAGACCGAGCCGCCGACCGACAGCGGCGCGCCCACCGACGACACCGGCGAGCCGACCGGGGACACCGGCGGGAACGGCGGCACCGACGGCGATCCCGTCGACGGCACGCCGGGCAAGGTGCTCGGCGGCTGCGGCGGCTGCAGCAGCGCGGCCGGCAGCCGTGGCGTCGGACTGGCCTGGCTGGCCCTGCCGCTGCTGGCCCTGTTCCGGCGTCGGCGGCGCTGATGGACCTGTCCTACGTCTTCATCGGCGCCGCCGTGGCGCTGGTGGCCTGGAAGATCGCCAGCACCCGCCGGGGCCCCGGCGCCCTGGCCGACGCCGCGCGCCTGCTGGACGAAGAAGGCGGCGTGCTGGTCGACGTGCGCACCCCGGCCGAGTTCGCCGGCAGCCACGCGCCGGGCGCCATCAACGTGCCCGCCGGCAGCGTGAAGCAGCACCTGGCGGCGCTGCCGTCCAAGGACACGCCGCTGGTCGTGCACTGCGCGAGCGGAACCCGCAGCATGATGGCGGTGCGCGAGCTCAAGGCCGCCGGCTTCACCCGCGTGGTGGACATCGCGACCCTGGGGAACGCGCTGGCCCTGCCTCGGAGCGGCAGCGGCGCCTGAGCAGCGGCTCCCGAGCAGCGGCGCCTGCGCAGCAGGGGGGGACGCCTCGTCGCGCCGCCCCCCTTGTCGTCGCGCGAGCCGTGAACACAGCAATTCGCCGACGCACCCCCCTGTGCGCCCGAGGGAACGCTGCTGCCTGCAGGAGGGTCCTGCGACAGGCACTCCCTCGTCGCCAACCCATCGGCCAGGAGCCACTCTCCGATGTCTCGCACGTCCCTGCGCACGTCCGCCCTCGCCTCTGTCACCCTCCTCTCCCTGACCGCCTGTCTGGGCAGCCAGGTGGTCGGAGGCAGTCCCAGCAACGCCGCCGGACACGAGACCTCCCCGCCCGCCGCCGCCCCCGTGGCGGGCGCCGTGCAGCTCCCCGCCGACTACAACCCCGCCCGCAGCCTCGCCCCGCTCATCGAGCAGCTCTCCCCGGCCGTGGTCTACATCCAGGTCGAGTCCAAGGTCGAGGTGCCGACCTCGCAGCTCCCCGACGGCTGGGGACCCTTCTTCGGGCTGCCCGACTCCGGCCAGCAGGGCGGCGGGCAGGGCGACGGCGGGTCGTCGCGGTACCGCACCCGCCAGGGCTCCGGCAGCGGCTTCATCATCGGCGAGGACGGCTACGTCCTGACCAACAACCACGTCGTCGACGACGCGGACACCGTCACCGTCACGCTGGCCGACGAGCGCGAGTTCACCGCCACCGTGGTCGGCACCGACCCCCGGACCGACGTGGCCCTGGTCCACATCGACACCGACGAGCCGCTGCCCACCGTGCCCCTCGGCGACAGCGACGGCCTGCGGGTCGGCGACTGGGTGGTGGCCATCGGCAACCCCTTCGGCCTGACCCACACGGTCACCACCGGCATCGTGTCGGCCAAGGGCCGCGTCATCGGCGCCGGCCCCTACGACGACTTCATCCAGACCGACGCCAGCATCAACCCCGGCAACAGCGGCGGCCCGCTGTTCGACCTGAGCGGCCGCGTGGTCGGCATCAACACCGCGATCAGCGCGATGGGCCAGGGCATCGGCTTCGCCGTCCCCATCGACCAGGTCGAGGAGATCCTCGACGAGCTGCGCGCCGACGGCAAGGTCGCCCGTGGCTGGATCGGCGTCGGCCTGCAGGAGCTCGAGGGCCCGCTGGTCGAGCAGCTGGGCGCCAGCGAAGGCGTCGTCGTCAGCGCCGTCTACCCGGGCAACCCGGCGGCCGACGCGGGGCTGCAGGCCGGCGACGTCGTCACCACCATCGACGGCGCCAAGGTCACCGAGAGCGCCGCGCTGGTGCGGGCCATCGGCATGAAGAAGCCCGGCGAGGCCATCAAGCTCGGCGTGCTGCGCGAGGGCAAGGACCGCATCGTGAAGGTCACCCTGGGCGAGCGCCCCGAGGAAGACAGCCTGAAGGCGCGGCGGTTCGGCAACACCAGCCCCGACCCGGGCGCCGACACCGGGCTCGACGCCTGGGGCTTCCGGGTCGAGAAGCGGCCAGGCGTCGGCAAGGAGCCCGGCGGCATCGTGGTCTCCGCGGTCGTCGGCGACAGCCCCGCCGACGGTCGGCTGCAGGCCGGCGACCGGATCCTGGAGATCAACCGGCGGCCCATCAAGAGCGAAGGCGACGTCGCTGCGGCACTCGGCCGCGCCAACGGCGGCGCCATGCTGGTCGTCGACCGCGACGGCACCGAGCAGCTCGTCGTCCTGCCCGCGCCGCGCGAGTAGCGGCCGCCCGGGCGTCGCGTCCGGCGCCGGCCCGGGCAGCCCGGCGGGTTCCGGTCGATTAGCCGGGATGGCGTGGACCACCTCCGCGCCATCCTCGTGCTCCTGCACGTGCTCGTGATCTCGGTGCTCTCCTTCCCCGCTCCGGTCGGCATGATGACCGAGCGCGCCTTCTCGCACCCCGACACCCAGGCGTCCTTCCAGAGCTACACCGACGCGCTCAACGCGGTCGGCGTCGACATCGACAAGGACGAGTTCCAGCAGCTGTTGTGGGACGCCGGTACCGCCTTCATCTCGGTGCGGCGCAAGGTCGTCGCGCCGATGCAGCCCTACGTCGCGCTGACGGGCACCGAACAGGGCTGGCGCATGTTCGGCTCGGTCAACCGCCGCCCGGCCTGGCTGCGGGTCGAGCTGAAGCAGGACGGCGCCTGGCGCACCATCTACGAGATGCGCAGCGACGAGTACACCTGGCGCCGCCAGCAGCTCGACCAGGAGCGGGTGCGCGCCGTGGTCAACAACTTCAGCTGGCTGCACTCCAAGCGCACCTACGAAGACTTCGGCCTGTGGCTGGCCCGCCGCGCGGCCGAGGACTTCCCCGACGCCACCCACCTGCGCACCAGCATGGTGCGGCGCGCCCTGCCGCCTCCCGACGAGCTGCGGGCCCACGGCATGCCCGAGGGCACCGTGCTCTGGGAGACCGAGTACAGCCTGGACAAGCACCGATGAGCGCGGCGCGACCGGGCCCGTGGGCGCGCATCGTCGCCCGCATCGCCCACAAGGAGCCGGCCACTCCGCTGGCCCTGTTCCGCATCGCCATGGGCCTGTCGGTGCTCTACACGCTGCTGCCCATGCTGCGCGACGACGTGGTGCGGCTGGTGTGGATGGACCGGGCCTACGGCGGCTTCCGCACGCTGACCCCGCATCACTGGCTGCTCGACGCGGTCGGCGGGGCCTCGGACGCGTCGGTCACCGTGCTGGTCGGCGCGGCCGTCGTCACCGGCGTGCTGCTGATCATCGGCCTGGGCGGGCGGGTCACCGCCTTCGCCGCCCTGCAGCTGATGATCGCCCTGTTCGAGATCAACTCGGGCAGCGGCGGCGGCCACGACCGCCTGCACACCAACGGCCTGTGGCTGCTGGTCCTGGCGCCGTCCACCGCGACCCTGTCGCTGGACTGCTGGATCACCAGCAAGGGCATCCTGGCCCGCTCCGACCGCAAGGACGCGACCACGCGCAGCTTCCTGTCGACGCGCCCGGTGGCCGCCTGGCCCCGCTACGTCGCCGTGTTCCAGCTGGTGCTGGTCTACGGCACGACCGGCCTGCAGAAGCTCGGCCAGGAGTGGATGCCCTGGGGCGACTTCCGGGCGCTGTACTACGCGATCCTGGCGCCGTCCTGGCAGCGCTACCCGACCGACTGGGTCGCCGATCTGTACCCCCTGACCCAGGTGGGCACGGCCGTCACCTGGCTGTGGGAGGTCGGCGCGCCGCTGCTGCTGCTGGCCTTCTGGTACCGCGCGACCCGCGACCGGCCGGGGTTCCTGCGGCGCCTGTCCAACCGCATCGACCTGCGCAGCATCTACCTGGCCATCGGCGCCTTCTTCCACATCAGCCTGTGGCTGATGATGAACCTGGGGCCCTTCTCGCTGGTGACCATGAGCTTCTACCTGTGCGCGTACCACCACGACGAGTACGCCGCGCTGTGGGCCCGGCTGACCGGAGGGCGTGCCCGGCGGTCGACCTCGGCCGACGCTCAGCCGCCGCAGGCTGCCGCGGACTGATCGGGCAGGAGGAGGGGGAGGAGGCTCATGGCGAGGGGTCCCCGGCCCGCCGCTGCTGCCAGCGATCGTCCCCATCGACGAAAGACAATGTGCCGTCCGAGGCGACCGTCGCCGGGAAGCAGGGGCGGCCGTTGACCCGGTCCTCTGCGAAGGAGGAGAACAGCGTCCACTCCAGCTCGGGGTCGCGGGCGGCCGTCTGGTGCCAGTCGAACCACCGGCAGAGCTGCCCGTCGGACCACCGCTCGGCCCCGCGCTGCTGGACCACCGCCAGGGTGTGGCCCGGGGCACCGTCGCCATGCATCTCGAGCACGCTGCGCACGGCGTACAGGCCGGGCCCCACGGCCACGCGTTCCACCGACTCGTCGGCGGTCCAGCCAGGGCGGGACAAGGTCCCGGTCCACGTCCCCGAGAGGTCGGCGGTCAGCGGCGTCGTGGCGTCGCCCGACAGCGCCTGCACCCGGGCGAGGGTGTCGGCGCCGACCTGATCGGCCAGGGGTCGATCCCGCTCTGCGTCGCGGGCGAGGGCGAAGCGCCGCGCGGCCTCGACGTCCTGGATCGCCTGGGCGACGACTTCGTCGGACAGCTCGGTCGGGTCTTCGTCGAAGCAGGCCAGCAGCGAGAGGGCGACGACGATGGCGGTCGTGGGCATGTGCGCAGCCTATGCCGGGGCTCGCCGGTCCGCCGGTCAGTTTCTGCCCGTTTCGATCACTTGATCTGAACAAGCGTTCAGATATCGTCTCCCGGTGCCTCCCCTCACCCACCCGCGCCTGCTCCTCGCCCGCCTGCAGGCCGAGCTCGCCAAGCCGCCCGGCCAGGGGCGGATCCGGCGCACCGACGTGCTGGCGCTCGTGCACTACGTGCACCGCTGCCTGCGCGTGATGCCCTATGTGCGCCACTCGCCGGGCTGCCGCCAGGCCATCCGCATCGGGCGCGCCGCGTCCTGTACCTGCGGACTGAGTGCGGCCTGGGACGGACGGACCGACGACGGCGCCGCCCTCGACGAACAGCCGGAGTCCGACCCGTCGGGCGCGGACCCGCAGCGCGCGGACCCGCAGCGCCCGGACCAGCAGCGTGCCGGGGACCGCGATACGCGCCCGCCTCTTCGCCGGGTGTCGTCATGACGCCGGCGCATCGTGCGGGGACGCCATGGATCGCCGGGCCTGGACCGAACAGCTCGAAGCCACCCTCGACACCGACGGAGACGCCGTCGACACGGGCTTCCTGCGGGTGCTCATGTCGATCGCGCCCCCGCCGGGCTCCGACCTCCCGGTCGAGCTGGTGCGGGCCCGCGCCCAGGCCGCGCTGGGCGACCTCGACGCCGCCCGGAAGGCGCTGCCCGACGCCGACGACGCCCTCGACCACCCCGACCTGCACCGCGCCTGGGCCGCCGCCGCCACCGATCTGGCCGGTCGCGGGGCCATCCCCAACGACTGGCGGCTGGGCCGCACCCTGGGCCTCATGGGCGAAGCCCAGGCCGAACGCGGCGAGCCCGCCGACGCCCTCGACATCCTCGAGCGCCACGTGCACGCCGCCCTGGGTCGCGGCGCCCTGCCCGTCGCCCGCCGTGGCATCGAGCTGGCCCAGGCCGTCGTCGATCCGCCGGACCCCGGCGCGCCCCGGCTCAGCAAGCGCCGCCGCAAGCTCGCGGAAGCCGCCCTCGACCGCCTCCAGGCCGAGCTCGACGCCGCCTCGCCGCCCCCCGTGGACCTCCCCGACGACGCGGACGCGCTGCTCGCCGACCTCGGCGCCGACCCCGAAGCCGACCTGTTCCGGCTGCACGCCGCGCTGGACCGCTGGCCGCACCGGGCCGACCTGCTGCACGCCATCGCCGACGCCTGGCTGTCCCTCGCTGACGAACCCGCGGGCATCGACGCCTTCGCCCGCCACGCCGTCGCCTTCCCCGACGACCTGGCCCTCTCCATCGCCCTCGGTCGCCGGCTCCTCGCCCGCGGCATGGGGGCCGAGCTCGACCTGTGGCTCGACCAGCGCTTCCTCTCCGACCCCTCCCCCGCGGTCCAGGCCGCCGGCTGGTGCCTGCACGCCCGGGCGCGCCTGGCCCGCGCCGCCCTGCCGTCCGCCGACGCCGCGGTCGACCGCGCGCTGGCGCTGGTCCCGGGCCACGCCGAAGCCCTGGCCCTGCGCGACGAGATCGCGGCGGGCCGCTGAGCGCGGGTCAGCCCTGGGGCGGGTCGATGCGCAGCACCCGGCCTTCCTGGAAGTCGCCGACGTAGACCCGGCCGGCGCCGTCCCGGCCGAAGGTGCTGATCAGCACGGGCCACTTGCCCAGGCTGACCGGGGTGGCCCGGCCCCCCGGGTCGTCGGGCAGATCGAGCGCCCAGATGCGGCCGGTGGCGAAGTCGCCGACGACGTAGCGCCCCTGCAGCCCGGGCACGTCGGCCGACGTGTGCACGTAGCCGCCGGTGATCGACTGCCCGACCTTGTGCGAGTACTCCCAGACCGCGCCGCGCAGCACCGTCGGGTCGCAGGGCACGCCGTTGAAGCAGTGGTTGGCTTCCATCACGTTCCAGCCGGCGTTCTCGCCGGCGCCCAGGATCGTGACCTCTTCCCAAGAGCTCTGGCCCACATCGGCGACGATCAGCCGCCCGTCGGGGTGGAACGAGTAGCGCCAGGGGTTGCGCAGGCCGATGGCCCAGACTTCCGGGGGGACCGGACCACGCGTCCGCTCCGTGGGCGTTCCCCCGCCGACGAAGGGGTTGTCGGTGGGCACGGCATAGTGCCGGCCATCGTCCTGGTGGTCCACGTCGATGCGCAGCATGCTGCCCAGCATGGTCGACGCGTCCTGGCCGTTGCCCTTGGGGTCGTCGGCCGCGCCGCCGTCGCCCAGCCCGATGTACAGCATGCCGTCCGTGCCGAAGGCCAGCTGGCCGGCATCGTGGTTGGCGTAGGGCTGACGCACCTCCAGCAGGCGGACCGGCGCGGACAGCTCCAGGGTCGCCGGGTCGGCGGTGTAGGCCACGATCCAGGTCGCCAGCCCCACCGGCGTCTCGGCGGAGTGGTTGA